>CAWJAR010000020.1:0-36609 GCA_963840895.1 uncultured Acidobacteriaceae bacterium | reverse complement strand
TGTCTTTCGAAGGCTGACATTACCGACGTTGGCGACGCTGTTCGAATGAAAATGCAGATTACTGATCCGGCTGCTAAAACTGCCGTTTGTAGAACGGAAGACTGTTGGATCTGTAGGCCCCCGTGTCGTCCGCTTAGTTACTCTCAATCAATAAGCGAGCTAAGAAAAAAGGCTTACGCCGCCCCGGTATAACCGTAGGGAATGATCTCGGTACGAAAAGTTATTGGACAATATCTGGATCGAGGACTCAAATTGGTAAACATTCTGCGATTGCAACCGAGATCGGTGCTGGTTATCGATTTCGATCTGGTAGCAGCCGATTGAAAGATCGCACTTCAAAAACAGAGGCATTCCAATGGCGGACCTTGCTCGCAAAATGCCACAGTCGTCTCACCTTGCCGGCCTTTCCGTAGGTCCTGTCGACCTCGCGAACGAAAAACATTACTCCGTCATCGAGATCTCCAAACTCTGGGCTCTCAGTCAGAAGACAGTGCGCAGAATCTTCGAAAGGGAACCGGGTGTGATTCATTGGGGATCAGAAGAGTCTCGCCACAAGCGTGGTTATCGGACTTTACGTGTACCTGAGACAGTCTTGCTGCGCGTACATCGAAAGCTGCGACGAGCAAGTTAAAACCGGTACGATCCTGCTGTCAGGCGCTTTTCACGCGCTGCGGTTGCTTACTGCGCGACTTCTTGCCACCGCTTTGGAGGATGGTCCAGGCCTTGCGAACATTGGCCGCCAGCAGCTCTTGCCGAGCCTTAACCCACGGCGCGTAGTGTTTCTCCGTGATCTTCACACTTTTGTGACCAAGCAGGATTGACACCTGTTCGAGAGGCACGCCCGCCAGCAGCATCTCGACGGCAAATGTGTCGCGGAACATATGCGGATGGCACCGTTTTGCGGTTCCGTCCTCGCGTCGCAGATTAGCGATCTTGAAGAGTCGGCGAAAACTTCGCTGCCAATTGCCAACCACTGACTTGGGCGAACCATTGCCAGACCAGAAAAAATACCGCGGATTGGGACTCGGCCCTGGCGGAATCGTCCGCAGCGACTCCGCAACGTCCGGAGGAAGGGGCACATAAACAGGATTTCCAGTCTTCGCCCGGTACAAGAAGAGCTCGTCTTTGTCGTTCAACCGCCGCCTCTCCAGCGTTACGGCGTCGCGAATGGCCAGTCCGCTCCAACGCATCAACAGAATCAGAATGCGAAGTCGCGTTGCTTGATTTCTGCACTCGACCCAGCCTTTTGGTTGGTAGAGGTAGGTTGCATCGACGATCTGTTCGAATTCGAGCTTCGGGAAATAATCCGTTGGAGGTCCGTCGGCTCTGATGCGACCCAACGAAACAGCGGGATTCGACTTAATCCAGCCCAGACGGAGGCAATAGTAGAAGAAGCCAATCAATCGCTCCTGCTTCTTCTTCTTTGCGAGAGGTCCGTCCTCCCAAGTGTCGCGGAACGATTCGAGGTCCGCCGTCGTGATCTCGTTCGAGGTGTTTCAATCGCGATTCAGTAGCCCATGACAGAAACTGCTTCTCGAAGATCGTTTTCAATTTGTCGAGAGTGGACTCGGCCAAATTCTCGTTGCGCTTGCTGCTAATGAACCGCGCTACCGCGTCTTTCACGCTGATCTTTTCCGGTGCAACATCGACTACCTCACGGACATCGTTTTGCTTGGCCTCGTACTCCGCTTCCAACTCTCGTTTGAACTCTTCTGCCTTTTCCCAACTCCGCGTTTTCGCGGTCCGGCGGATGAATGGGCCGTCCGATCCGAGGACACCATTGATCCATTTTGGACAGCGACAACGCTTGTAATTGATGTCGTCAGACGTGCAGGGAGGGTAGTGGCGGGAGTAAACGGAGAGCATGAATTCGGCCTCTTTGCCGAATTCATTGTACGTTTATTGTACGATTTTTTCTAACGTTTTATAACATCTTTATTATCAGTATGTTATAGTGGTGGAGGCGGCGGGAGTCGAACCCGCGTCCGAAAATGTTACTGGTCAAGAGAACTACATGCTTAGTCGTGTTCATGCCCCAGGCATTACCCTGGGACGTTCGCGGCCCACGCTCAGAACCGACAAGAAACGCGTTCCGCTAGCCTGTGGTCTTAACCTCGCGCCCCAGACGTAGACGAGAAGAGCAGCCCGCTGTGTGACGTCCTTCGGAGGCCCACGGGCGAAGCCTCTTGGGACGGCTGCCTAAACTAGTTAGGCTGCGTATGCCATCTGTTGATTGGCAATTATCATTTTGCCCACGATTACGGGTGTGTGCACCCCGGCATGCCTCTTGGCCGCAAGCATCTCCGTCGAAGCCGTGACGCCCCCACTGGTGGGATTGGCCGTACTCAAAGAACTCCTTCCAGACTAGGTTCCACCCGGTTGGAAGTCAATTATTAGATGATCCCGTCCGCCAAACGATCCCCTTAAGCTGCTCGAATCGGTTTTAACATAATTAATAGACTTAATAAAATATATATTCCAATTGACATAATTTAAGTTAATTAATATAAATAGTTAATAATTTAATATTATGCCGATTGATGCCAAAGCTTCGACTGACTGGCAGGAACTCACGCAACTCACCCATGGCCACCCCATAGTGGTCGAGCGAGTTCGCCTTTCGGGCAAGGATATTGCCATTGAAGGCAGCTTCGAACTGCCTCAACTTGCTCGCCTGCCGATGGAGGACCAGATCTTCGTCACCGCGTTCGTCCGCTCCCACGGGTCCATTAAAGAGATGGAGCGCGTTTTCGGCGTCAGCTACCCGACGATCAAGTCGCGGCTCACTCGCATTGCCGACAGCCTCGAATTCGTCCAGAGCAATCCCAGACCCACCAAGGCGGAGATCCTCGACCGCCTGCATCGGGGAGAGATCACTGCGGAGGATGCGATCCGCGAAATGGAGGCGTTGAAATGATTCCATTTGTGGCCGTGGTCAGCCTGCACAACCAGAAGAGCCGCACGATCCGCCTTTGGATTCCGCTGATCCTGATCTGGCTCTTGCTGTTGCCTCTGGCTGTACTGCTCTCGCCATTTATTTTTATCGCCTGTCTTTTTTGCCGCGTGAATCCTTTTCGGGGAGTCGCCTTGATGTGGCAGGTGCTCAACGCCCTCACCGACACCAGTATCGAGGTGGAACAGCGCTCTGCCGGGATGTCGTTCCACATTCTCTAGAGATTCTTGATTTAGGAGACCACGCCATGAACGATCATCGTCGCCAGATTCTACAAATGCTCTCCGAAGGAAAAATCAGTGCCGACGAAGCTGAACGCCTTATCGCGGCGGCCGAGCAACCGGCTTCGTCCAGATTCGCAGACGCGCCGTCCGTCTGGGCAGGGAAGCCGCGCCCGAAGTACTTGCGGGTTGTGGTGGATTCGGAAGGGGACGGCGGGCGCGAAGGCCCAACCAAAGTCAACGTCCGTGTACCAATGCAACTCCTTCGCGCCGGAGTGAGGCTCGCAGGCCTGCTGCCCGTTAAGGCGCTTGAGCACGCCAACCAGGCCATGCACCAGCAGGGCATTCCCATCGATCTGACCCAGATCAAGCCCGAAAATCTGGAAGAGATGATCGAGCATCTGAACGACCTGACAGTGGATGTCGATCAGAAGGACGCGAGTACAAAAGTCAAAGTCCGCGTCTTCTGCGAGTAGCTCGACTCCCACACCTTCACGGCTTAGGAACGGAACCCCCGAGTCGAGCCTCTAGCCTGGCCTTCACCTCAGGCCACTCGTTATCCAGAATGCTGAAGTAAACCGTGTCACGCACCCGCCCGCTCCAGGTCAACAGATGCCTGCGCAGCGTGCCTTCTTCTTTCGCCCCGATCCGAAGAATCGCATTGCGCGACTTCTGATTAAGGGCGTCCGTCTTGAGTTCGACCCGCATGCATTTCCACACTTCAAAGGCGTGCCGCAGCATCAAGAACTTTGCTTCGGTATTGACGGCGGTGCGCTGCCACGCTGGCGCAATCCACGTGGAGCCGATTTCGACCCGCCGATTCACACGATCAATATTCATAAAGCGAGTACTGCCGATCCCACGACCGGAGTGTTGCTCTACTATCGCAAACACGACAGACTCCCCGCGCTCCTGTTCATTAAAGGCCTTGTCGATCAGCCGCTGGAAGTCCGCCCGCGTTTTCATGGGGTAGGGAATCCAGCGAAAGATGTCTTCCAAATCATTCTGCGCAACTTCCCAAAACAATTCTGCGTGCTGCGAGCGCACGGGTTCGAGACGGACCACGGAACCTTGCAGAGTCAACGGCAAGACAATATCCAGAGGACCTGCGCTCATGATTTCCTTTCGCAATACCAGATTGCATCATTAATCTTGCATCTTGCAGGCTTTTTAGGCATCTCAATTACGACGTGGGTTTCTGCCTGATTTCTTCTTCGAAGGATTCTGTTCGATAATGAACGGGCATTGACCAGCGGTGTTAACCAGTCATGATCTCACACGTCCAACCAGCGAGCATGCGACCAGGAATCGAGCGGTGTTGTCAGGAGAATTCCTAGTGAAGACCCACTGTCTCCCGTTTTCCCAGATTCCGCACACCACGCGACTCTTCCTGGATTTCCTCGCATATTCTTCCAAGGTTCAGGCTTTCTATCCCAGGTCTCCTTTTTTCAGCGAATGGATGAAAGATGAGGCCGCGAAGATTTCCTACGACTCGCCCCGCCGTGAACGCGTATCGAGCATCCTTGAGCGCCAGAATAAGTCCTGGGACGCTTCGCCAAAAACGCTGGCCAACCTCGATCGCTTGCGCAAAGGTGCGGCCGCGGTTGTCACGGGACAACAAGTCGGCCTTTTCGGCGGTCCGATGTTCGCCATTTACAAAGCGCTTACGGCGGTCAAGCTTGCGGAAGAGGCCACTGCTGCCGGGGTTGATGCAGTCCCAGTGTTCTGGCTCGCCACCTACGATCACGATCTTGCTGAAGTGAATCACGTCCCCATTCCCGGCCCGGAGGGCGCGCTGCAGGTCCTCACAACGACAAGCCACGATGTCCCCGGTGCGCCCGTCGGTGCGGTGCGGCTAGGGGATGAAATTGTGCCTCTGGTCGAAGAAGCAGCAAAACTGCTTGGAGACTCCGAGGCTGCGCAATTCCTGCGTGAATCTTACCGGCCAGGAGAAACGCTGGGCTCTGCCTTTGCTCGTTTTTATGCTCGCGTCTTCGCGGATTGGGGAGTGATTCTGCTCGATGCCTCCGACGGGGAACTCGACCGCGTTGCCGAGCCGATCTATCGTGCTTCGGTGGAACGTGCCGAAAAACTGGCCACCTCGCTGTTGGCGCGAGGCGAAACACTCGAGGCTGCCGGTTATCACCAACAAGTGAAAGTCACTCAGTCGTCCGTGTTGCTTTTTATCTTGCAGCAGGGCGTTCGCACGCCGATTCAGCGTCGTGTCAATGGAGACACCGAAGAATTTGTAATCGGAAGCGACGCCGGGGCAGAGAGGCTTTCGAAATCCGAATTGCTCGCTCGTATCACGGCGAATCCTGAACTGTTCAGTCCCAATGTTCTGTTGCGTCCCACCGTACAAGACTATTTGCTGCCGACGCTAGCCTACACCGGAGGCGCCGCCGAAGCTGCATATTTCGCGCAGGCAGGTACCGTATACGAGGCACTTCTCGGTCGGGTGACGCCGATCGTTCCTCGCTTTTCCGCCACTATCGTCGAACCGAAGATGCAGCGTCTGCTCGAGCGCCATGGCGTCGCTGTGCCCGATACGTTCGAGGGCCCCGATGCGCTGCGTCGTCAGCTGGCCGAGCGCGGACTACCGCAAGACCTGCAATCGGCATTCGAAACTGCTAGAAAGGCCTTGGATTCACACTTGTCGAGTGTCAAAGAGAAATTAGTAGAACTCGATCGCACACTCGTCGATGCGGCCGAGACCGCGCGTTCGAAAATCGAGTATCAACTGGACCGGCTTCATTCCCAAGCGGCACGGGCGGAAGCGCTTAAGAGCGAACTGGTCTCGCGCCACGCAGCAACCTTGAGTGATTCGCTTTATCCGGAGAAGGGCTTGCAAGAGCGAGGCGTCGGTGGAGTCTATTTCCTCGCGCGTTACGGCCGTGATCTTCTGCAACAACTTCACGAAACCATTCAGTCCGACTGCCACGACCACCAGATTCTCGAACTCTAGCCGAAGATGGGTTACCGGATCGGTTTTTCGGGGAACCAGCCCAGCCTGCTTGCCGAGGATTAGAATATTCTCTGCATGTTTGTGCTGAGAACATCCTCTCGGATTGGCCGAACGCTGCTTGTCGTGTTTGTTTTTGCCGCCTTCGCAGGCCACACTCCCTCGGCCGCACAGAATCCGAGTCGATCCACGGTTGTGCCTGCCTCAAGCGCTCCAGCTTCGTTTGATCATCTTGTTGACTCGGCAATTCGCCAGGAACGCCGCCTGGCCGTTTTGATGCGGAACTTCAAGCCGGTGATCGAAACCTATATTCAAGAGGAAACTCCCGACGGTCAGTCTCCGCGGCGCGACGACTATTTTCTGAGTCGTCTCGATTTGACTGGCAATGACCCGTCCACACGCGCATTTGTGAATCAGGAAAGTTGGAAGGAGACCTGGGAGCGAAAGGTAATTCGGAATCCGCCGCCATTCACTGCCGCCGGGTTCGCCCAAGCATTGTTTCCTGACCTGGACCACTTCGATCGTGCGAACTACGCCTTCGAGTTCGTTCGTTGGGAGGCCCTTGGGGATCTTCGTTGCGGGATCATCGACGTAAAGCCTCTGGAAGATTCCAAGAGCCGCGGCTTTGTGGGACGAATCTGGGTGGAAGATCAGGATTTCAACATTGTGCGCTTCACCGGAGCGTACATCTCTAAGGCACTGTCCATACGCTCGTTTCACTTCGACAGCTGGCGGTTGAACATGCTGGGCACGATGTGGATGCCTGCCTACATCTATACGCAAGAGTCGAAGTCTCAAGATCCCGCGAATCACGATCTGTGGTTTAAGGCGCAAACCCGCATCTGGGGATACGATCTGCAACACGCAGGCGACCACCGGGAGTTTGCCAAGCCTCTCACTGACAATCCCGTCTGGGTCGACCCCAAACAGCATGAGGCTTCCCAAGATGTCAGCCCGGCAAACTCTCTGGCGACTTCAGCGTATTCGCCGGAGGATAACGTGGTTGAGCGCTTGCAGGTTGCCGGACTCATGGCTCCGCACGGAACGGTTGACGCCATACTGCAGGCCGTTACCAACAATCTGCTGATCACCAATAATCTCGATATTGCCGGCGTTCGCTGCCGGGTGTTGCTGACAACGCCGTTGGAATCCTTCGTGGTCGGCAGAACGATCGTGCTAAGTCGCGGGCTTCTCGATGTATTGCCCGATGAGGCGACACTCGCTGCCGTACTCGCCCACGAACTGGCTCACATCGTCTTGCGGCACTCTCTGGGTGATGGATACATGGCGGGACTCGCTCCCCCGTTTTCCGATCTGGAAATTTATTCTCGCTTCAGCTTCCATTTCACTCCTGGACAAGAAGCCGATGCCGAGAAGAAGGCGGTGGAGCTGTTTTCGAATTCACCTTATAGCGGCAAACTTGAGAGTGCAAGCCTCTTTCAGCAGTCTCTCGCCGCGCACTCTGCGCAGTTGCCAAACCTGCTACACGCACATTTCAGCAACGATTTCGGGAGCGGGCATTTAACTGCGATCCAGACGTCGCCCCCCTCTCCCAAGCATGTGGGGGCAGATCGTCTGGATCAGATTTCTGCTTTGCCCTTGGGATCGAGGATCGTGGTCGCGCCTTGGTCCGATCGCATTGAAATGCTCAAGAGCCAACCCGTGCGCCCGCTGTCGGCAGCGGAAAAGATGCCGTTCGAGGTGTCTCCCTTCTTTCCTTTTCTCAAGCGGCTGAACGGCCCGGAGCAAGCGCAGGCCGCCTCACAACCTTAGAGAAGTCAGCCCCCAACATGGCGTGATCTCACTTCGCCGGTAGCGCCGATTCAATCTGTGTCCGCAGGCGCGAATAGTTCGCGTCATCCGGAGAACCATGATTTTGCTCGAGAATGTCTCCGGCGCGATCTAACACGACGAGATAGGCATCGTCGGTTTCGTTGTAGTGAACAAGTTTCTTCAGTTCTGCCTCGCCTTGCAGGATGGGGACGAAGTGATCGCGTTTGCTTTCCGGTATGCCCTTTCGAATCCCGGAAATTACCATACCCCGGAATAGTCGCGGCACGTCTTCCAGGACGGGTAGTTGATAGAGTTCGAACTCAGACCGTGTTCCAAATTCCGCTTGCAGCTTTTCTGCCCACGCGCTGGTCGGAACCTTCGAGGCCTTAGTAAATCCGAAAATCAGAACGGCCACCTTGCCTGCGGCCGCGTCGGGCAAAACGACTTTACGACCGGAGAAGCTCTCTCCTTCGATCCTTGGCATCTGCTGCACACTTTGTGCCATTGACGAAGCTAGCAGTGCAAACCAACACCAGATGCGAAAGGGCGAAGAAGAAAACACCGTGTTTCGATTCATAATGCCTTCATGCGTTTTTTACGACGCTTCCATAGGTCCGGCGCCGCGCCTAGTCTTGATCATCACCAACGCCACTCCAGCGCCTGCCACTGACAACGCTGAGCAAATCAACATAGCGGTGCGAAATCCGGATATAAAAGCTCGCTCGATGAAATTCTGAATCGTCCTTTGCACCTCGGGCTCCAGGCCAGCGGGCGCCTGTAATCCCGCCAGCCTGATCTCGCCCTCGCGTAGTTGCTGCTGCGTGCTTGGCGACAAAGATAGATGATCGAGTCGCCGATTCAGTTCAGAGCCAAATACCTTCACCATGACGATCCCGAGGATTGCGATTGCCAGAACACCGGCCACCCGGGCAACCGCGTTGTTAATTCCTGAAGCTGCGCCCACACGTTTCTGACTGACTGAGTTCATCACAACCGTGGTTAGTGGTGCGACCGTAACCGCCATGCCAAACCCCAAAACAATCACGGCGGGAAAGAATGTTTTCCAATAGCTCTCTCCAACCGAGGGCTTGGCGAATAGCGCAAACCCCAGAGCAGCGATGAGTGGACCCGCAATTAAAGGGATTCGCGGGCCGTAGCGCGCCACCAGTCCACCCGACCATCGAGAAAGAAAAAACATCAGCAAAATGAAGGGAAGCACTGCCGCTCCGGCCGCTGTGGCGGAATAGCGCTGCACCTGGATCAAATTTAACGGAAACAGAAAAAAGAAAATTCCAATCGCGGCATACAAGAACAGGGTTAGTAAGTTCGCTCCACTGAAACTGCGGGAACTGAAGAGGGAGAGCGGCAGCATCGGCGCATCAACGTTTCTCTCGACAACCACGAAAGCGATCAGGCAGCCGAGGCCAAACATCAATCCACCGACCACCACCGGATTCCGCCAGCCGGCGTTAACGGATTCCATGAAGCCGACAACCAGGCCGCCAAGTCCAGCCGTAGCGAGGAGCGCTCCCACCCAGTCGATTCGGCTCCCAGTATCATTGCGACTCTCTGGGATGCACCAGACTGAAATGGCGATCACCGCTGCCGCGAGCGGGAGGTTGATGAAGAAAACCCATCTCCAGGAAGCATGCTCCACCAGCCATCCGCCAAGGACCGGACCGATCGCGGTAGTAATTGCCGTAAATCCCGACCACGTGCCTATTGCCTGGCCACGACTCTTCTCGTCAAAAACCGTGCTGATAATCGCCAGGCTGCCGGGCACGAGCAGCGCAGCGCCAATTCCTTGAATACTCCTGGCGGCAATTAGTTGATGGATGCTGATGGCCGCACCGCAAGCTGCCGAAGCCGCGGCAAAGATCGCGACTCCCACTACGAATGTCAGGCGCCGTCCGAACAGGTCTCCCAGCGATCCTCCCACGAGAATGAGCGCGCCCAGAAACAATCCGTACGACTCGACTACCCACTGCACATCTACGACCGTCGCATGAAAGCTGGCTTGGATCGCGGGCAGTGCCACGTTGACAACGGTGCTGTCGATGAACGCCATGCTGGATCCCAGAATGGTGGCGAGGAGGATCCAGGTCCTCGCTTGGGGCGCGCACGAAGCCCCGGCCCCCGCCGATCGCATCACCCCTTCATCGCACGGCGCTCTCATGAAGTCTATGGATGCGCAATTCACGAGATTGGCTTCCGAACATCAGAAGTTAGCCTGCGTGTTCAGGAGTCTGAGCGAATTCGAAGAAAGTAGGGTTCGGGGTATCCCGGCTACTTGCTTTCGCCCGTCGCCAGGTACGTTCCGAGGCCGATCATGATTGCGCCCGTGACCGTCCTCTGTCGCTGCCGGAAGGTGGCTGACGAGCGGATGCGCTCACCCAGAGGTCCGGCCAGCGCGATCACGATCAAATCTGCCGTAGTGTTCAGAACCACCGAGATGGTTCCCAACATCACAAACTGAAGAAAGACGTGGCCGTCTCCGCGGCTCACAAATTGCGGGATGAACGAGAGAAAGAACAAAGCAGTCTTGGGATTCAGAACCTCGGTTGCTACGCCCTGCCAAAGCGGATTGCGGGCAGGTCTTAATGCGGGCGCGACCTCCAATGCGGCGTCGTGTTTTCGCGCGTCAAGGATCATGCGTACGCCGAGAAAGCACAGATACGCCGCGCCAACATATTTGACCGTGGCGAACGCCACCGCCGACTTGGCTAGGATAATCGATACGCCCAGTGCCGCCGCGAATACATGCACCATGCCACCAAGGAAAGTGCCGAATGCCGACAGCACACCCTCGCGCTTACCTCCGGCAAGGCTTCGGGCGAGAACGTACAGCATGCCTGGGCCAGGCGCGACCGCCAGCAACACGGCTGCCGTGAGAAAGAGAAAAAATCGAGTCGAATCAAACATGGTCTGCCAGTCTCATTCGTCTTGCTACTGCTTGAGCCATTGCTCCAACCCTGTGAGCGATTCCACGCGCGGAAACTCCAGGTCTCGATATGCTCCCGCCACGTCGAACAGCACCGCCTGCATTCCCGCATTTGTCGCGCCCACATAGTCCACTGAATATACATCGCCCACGTAAAGACTCTGGGTCGGGTCAGCCTTCATCTCGCGCAGAGCCGCTTCGAAGATCGCCGGATGCGGTTTCTCATGACCCACCTTTCCCGAGTCAGTAATGCTGGCAAAGCAATCCACAATCCCGCAGCGCTGCAGAACGGCGTCGATCTTGCCGTCGGCATTTGAGATCACCGCAATCGCATATTGCTGCCTGAGTCGCTCGAGAGCGTCGCGCGTTCCCGGCAGGATCTGGTCCCAGTTCGCCGAATTCTGAGTGTTTTCGACCAGCGTGTCGCGGACGGCTTCGTCCTCAGAATTTAGTTGCTGCAGGAGATACGTGTGGAAAGTCCACCAGAAACCCCGGTCGACCCTACCTTCCATCAATCCTTGATCAAACTCATGCTTGGTGCGGCGTTCCAGTGCTTGCCAAGACTCCAGCGTGGGATGGCGGTCCGCTGAAATTGGCGCCAACATTCGGGCCCGATTCGGAAACAAAAGGGTATTGCCCACGTCGAAGAAAATGTTGCGGCATTTTGCCATAGATCCATATTACCCAAGCCGCGGGATAGCGGCAGCCTGTTAACCATAGGATTGCTCTGGCAGGTTCACCGATGAAACAAAGTCGGAAAAAGATGTAATATCCAATTCTTGCCGCTGGCTCTCAATCTGAGCTCTTGGGCTTGACGCAGCCGATGACGCTACCTTCTGCAGTGTCGATAGTCGCAGGTTTCACCCGGACTACGCGGGCTGTTCTGGCGATTTACCCGGTGGCGCGCGCGGGCGCGGCAGTTTTGTTTGGCGTGGCCATCAGTGTTATTTATCGCGGGTCGCGGCAGGATGTTTACAACATTCTCTGGGCCGTCGTATTCGGCTTCGCTACTCTGAACATCATCAGCCTGGCGGCGCGGCGGCTCGAGCCGACTCGACACGGGCTCTCCTTCGGAGAATTGATGGCCGTGATGGTCGTCCTTCTGGCGATCTTCCTCCTGGGATGGGAAATGCTGAGCATCTTCCATGTCTTCCCCATCCAGCTAAGGCGCTGACTAAACACCCGTGGTTTTAAAAGTGTTCCTGCGGGAACGTTGTACGTACAAAAGCATACGTATAGCGCGCTGCTGCCGGGGCTGGCTGTCGGAAGTGCCGCGGAACCGCGTAGCCTCTAATCGGGGAGGGTAAGGAGAGGGCTATGGGGAGCTCTTGGTCGCTGGCTGCCGTTTTGCGGTATGATTCGCTCAATGGCGAAAAAACCCTCCAACTTCGAAGTAACCTGCCCCTGCTGCAGCGCGGTGCTCAAGGTCGACACCGAGACTCGTGCGGTCATCGCCCACACCGCGGCGGTCAAGCCAAAAACCTTCAATGACATGGAGGCTGCGGCCAAAGCCATGCGCGAACAGGACAGCCGCCGCGAATCGATCTTCCAGCAATCGGTCGAAGCTCAGAGGCACGCCTCCGATCTGCTGGAGAAGAAGTTCCAGGAGGCCTTGAAAAAGGCCAAAGAGACCCCTGACACCGGCAAGCCCATCCGTGACTTCGATCTTGATTAATTCCCGCGACGGTGCCACCGTATGAGTTCTCCCTTGCTTCTTGGCCATCGCGGCGCCCGCGCCCTGAAAGCGATTCCTGAAAACACGCTCGCTTCGTTCGATCAAGCCCTGGCCGACGGATGCGACGGCTTCGAGTTTGATGTACGCCTCACTGCCGACGGCGAGGCCGTTATCTGCCATGACCCGAAGATGGCCGGGTACGCCGTTGAACGATCAGTTGCGAAGCAAGTTTCGTCATTGCCCCGCCTGCGAGATATTCTCCAGCGTTACCGTGATTCTTTTCTCGATATCGAGTTAAAGGTTAAAGGCCTGGAGAGAATTACTCTCGATCTGTTTCTCCGGCACAAGCCGCGCCGTGGATTCGTCGTTTCCTCGTTTGTGCCCGGAGTGCTGAAGTCTTTGGCGGCGGAGGATTCGACGATCCCTCTCGGACTAATCTGTGAGTTCAAGAACCAACTCCGCCTCTGGAACGAACTTCCCGTCGAGTATGTCATTCCGCGCCAGGATCTAACCGACCCGGAACTTGTCCGCAAAATTAAGGGAGCCGGCAAGAAAGTTCTGGTGTGGACCGTGAATGACGCAGAAGGCATGCGGCGCTTCGCAGAGATGGGCGTTGATGGCATCATCTCGGATGACACGAGTCTTCTCTGCCGAACGCTGGCATCGCCTGCGGAATCGTGAAGTCTCACGAGACTCAGGGCAAAATTTGCTGTCAGATATTGCCTAGATCTGTGCGCTCGCCGCCGCAGCATTGCCGGACGACATCTGCGCCTTCGCTTCCTTAATGCCTGCCTGGATATGCTGATCCCAATCGAGATGGGGTATCGGAGAAACAGCCGCAGCCTGATAGAGAGCCAGCGCGTCCTGAGGGCGGTTCAGTCGCTTCAGGCAAAGTCTTGCGGCGCTCAGTTGAGCCGTCAGCGCCTGCCGGTCCGCGGGGTACGACTGCGCAAGTTGCTGATACTCGGCAAGGGCACGATCGAATTCCTGCATTTCCTCCGCACCCTTGCAGAGTTCCAGCCAGGTCGCGGCCGGCATCTTGCCGCCGCCGTCCGTAAACTCCGCGTAGTCCTGGAACGCCGCTTCCACCTGATGAGCCCGCAGATGCAAGGCGCAAGTCTTAGCGGTTGCTTCCAAGTACTCTTTGGTATTGTTCTGTCGCGTATGAATTTGCCGAAGCAGGTTCCAGGCGTCGAGCGAGTTCGGTTTTGCCGTAACGTAATTGGTGAGAAGAATCAGCGCTTCCGAGAACTGACCATGCTCCATCATTCCGCTGGCTTGTTCGAGTTCGGCGTCGTTGCTCCAGGCAAGTTTATCTTCAATCGCCTTGTTAGCCTTCTGTTCGATGCCGGAATGCTGGATTGCCAACGCGGCCAACGCGCCAAACAAAAATCCGCCTACGTGCGCCCAGTGCGCCACTCCACTGGAGGAGCCGAACAACGATCCGTAAAAAATTTCGCCGAACAGCCAGAGCGGTAACAGCCAATAAGCTGCGGCCTTGAAGCGATACAACTTGAACAGGAACAGCCACGCCATCTCTATCTTCATCTTCGGAAAGCGCACCAGGAACGCTCCCATCAGGGCGGCGACTGCTCCCGATGCGCCCAGAGTCGGTGTAATGCTTCCCGGGTTCGACCAGGCGTAAAACTGCAGCGCGGCTGCCCCGGCGATCAGATAAAACGCCGAGTACAGCCACCGTCCCCATACATCTTCCAGCACAAATCCGGCGAGCCATAGAAACCACATGTTGCCGATCAAATGCATCCAGCCGCTATGCAGGAAATTCGCTGTCAGATAGCTGATAGCCGTCGGTTGCGCGGGCACGAAGGCGTACTGTTCGGTGATCGACGTCTTCGAAAGGCTCACGAACTGCGCGTTGAGTGCGTCCATCTCCGGCTGGAGACTTGACGGCTCTTCGGTCATCTTAATCTTGGCGTCGTAGCTATTGAGGACGTCGCGGTAGGGATTCTGGACCTGCTTCCACTGATCCGGATGGCTCTTCTTGAATCCGTCAACCAGACGTTGCGACTCCCGTTGCATCTTCAACTCAGGGTGCAATGCCGCCAGAATCAGGATGTGGGATTTCACTTCCCCCAGTTGCCGCGCCTCGTCATCCATGGATGTCATGGTGAAGAGAAAGACCAGCACATTGACGGTGATCAATGCCAGTGTGACCACAGGCCAGCGCCGGGCTTCCATGTTCTCGTGCTTGATGGGAATCAACATCGCGCCGCCGCCCTCTCACCGCTTAGAAAAACGACACACTCGCGCCAGTCTAGTTTGGCCGGGTCCCTCTTCCTAGATGACCGAGGGCCGTGACCCACGCGTACTAACTCACCCGTAGCAACTATCGTGGCCTTCCATAGTGAGTCATCCCGACCGGAGCCGCTTTTCAGACGAAGGGAGGGATCCTGCGTACTGAGCGGCATGGTCGACGATCCAATCCGGATCCTTCGCCCGACTGGAAAGCCTGCTAGCGGGGGGACTACGTAAAACGATCCCAAAGATTCACAAGCCCTTGCGCTATACTGCCCAGACCCTTCACGTCTCATTGATTGGGGAGTGCTCCGCATGGCAGTTGGTGTTCGCACTCAGGATTTGCGCAAGGTCTACAACTCCGCCCCACCGCTGGGCGCCGGCGCGGGCTTTATTAACCGTGCCGATGCCAAGGGAGGGAAACAGCCTAAGACCCAGATTCCCGCGCTCAACGGGCTTTCCCTCGAGGTTCAAGCGGGAGAGATTTTTTGTCTCTTAGGCCCAAATGGCGCGGGCAAATCGACCACGGTAGGAGTCCTCACAACGCGCGTGCGTCCTACCTCGGGTCAAGCCTGGATCGGCGACCACGATGTATGGAAGGAACAGGCCAGGGTCAAGATCTTGATCGGGGTCGTCCCGCAGCGTCCCAACCTCGATTTCTCTCTGACCGCAAGAGAGATCCTCGTCTTCCACGGCGCCTACTTTGGACTTGGATCCAAGCTGCGAAATGAGCGAGCCGACGCCTTGCTTGAAAAATTTAAACTCACGGAACGTGGCAATCAAATGGTGCGCGGATTTTCTGGCGGCATGATGCAGAGGCTCTCCATTGCCCGCGCCATGATGCACGACCCACAAGTCCTGTTCCTCGACGAACCCAGCGCCGGCCTCGATCCCCAGACGCGCATCCTGCTGTGGGAAATCATCCGCGAATATCACCAGGCAGGGAAGACCGTGCTGCTGACGACTCATAACATGGAAGAGGCCGACGCGCTTTGCCAGCGTCTGGCGATTGTCGACCACGGTCATGTGATTGCCCACGGCACACCCAAGGAATTGAAAGCATCCATCCCCGGCGGATTCTTGTTGCGGTTGCGTTTCGGGAACCAGACCGCGGACTTGCTGCAACGATTGCAGTCACTTGCTGGGGTGCGCGAGGTGCGTGCCTCCGACAGCACCGGCGTTGACGTTTATGCTGACAGAGGCGGCTCTCTCATTCCTGAAATCGCGAGCCTGGCTGTGACTTCCGGCTCCGAATTGTCTGACGTCCACATCTCCGAGCCCAGCCTGGAGAATCTCTTCCTCCACCACACCGGAAGGAGCCTGCGCGATTGAACTGGAAAACTTTTTTCGCGATGCTGGCGCGCGACGCCCACGTGGCGCGGCGCAATGCGATCCAACTCTTCATGCAGACCTTTCTGCAACCTCTACTTTTTGTTTTCATCTTCGGCAAGGTCATGGTCGGCAGCGGCTACATGCCCGCTGCATACAAAAGCCTTCTGTTGCCGGGCATCATTGCCATCAGCATGACCTTCACCGGAGTTTGGGCTGTGGCCATGCCGCTCATCGCGGAATTTCAGTGGACCCGCGAAATCGAAGATCGTTTGCTCGCCCCCATTAGCGTGGGCTGGATCGCGGTCGAAAAGGTGATCGCCGGAATGCTACAAGCATTGGTCGCGGGCCTCGTCGTGCTTCCGCTTGCCTGGCTCGTGCTTCGCCCCGGGGTTCAAATCAGCATCGGCTCGCCCCTGACCTTTGCGGCGATCATACTGCTGGTGGCCGGCTTTTCCTCCTGTGGAGGACTCGCTTTAGGATGCAGCATGAATCAGCAGCATATTGGCCTGATGTTCAGCATGGTCATGACTCCGATGATTTTCTTCGGCTGCACTTACTATCCGTGGAGCGCGCTGAATACTTTTCCCATCCTGCAAAAAGCTGTGCTGATTAACCCGCTGGTCTATGCCAGCGAAGGTTTGCGCGCTACTTTGGTTCCCCAATTTCCTCACTTGTCGGTCATGGCCGTGATTCTCGCGTTGCTTTTTTTTGACGCCCTGTTGCTGGTCGTAGGCCTGCGGCAGTTCGAGGCGAAGTCGGTAACGTAACGCGCTGACTCAGAGTTGGCCGCTCCATTCACAGTCACGATAACCTCCGAGGGACTGCCAGTTCTGACAGTTAACGGAGCGAGCCGGCGCTCGTACATTGCTTGGGTGCGAGAACATGCATCTAGGGGCGAGACCTCCTGGCCGAATTTCGCACAAATTTGTCGTGCTTGCAGTCGTCCCGAATTCCAGAACGGATGAGTCTGCAGAGGAGCGCCTTGTACGCATCACGCCGCCCGATTCGTTTCGTGTGGAGAACCGCTTGTTTTGTTGTATTGCTCGTCTGCCTGAGCCACGCCCAACAAACGGACATTCAGAATTTGGTCGCCGGCGGAAATCTGGAAGGGATGCGCTGGCCGAACTTCAGCGACTATCAGAAGTCTGTTCAAGAGTTCTATGCGCCGGCCGGATTTGCGCCCGCCTGGGTCCAAGGTTCGCAACCCATACCGCAAGCCTTGGCGATGGTCGGAGTTTTTAAAGACGCCGCGAAGAAAGGTCTCGATCCGGAGGCCTACGACGCTGCGCGATGGGAGGAGCGGATTCGAGCGCTGCAAAGTGCATCAAGCGGCTCAGCAGTGGCTAGCTTCGATGTAGCGCTGACCGTTTGCACCATGCGATACGTTTCCGACTTACGGATCGGAAGAATCAATCCCCAGCATTTTGGCTTTGGACTCGCCGTAGAGCAAAAGAAGTATGACTTGGCACAGTTTTTGCGGGACCGGATCTTAACCGCCTCCGACCTGACCGCCGTATTGGATGAGACGGAACCTCCGTATGCCGCCTATCGACGGACCGAGCAGGCACTCGCAGACTACGTTGGTCTTGCCCGGACCGACCACTGGGAAAAGCTGCCGGATGTGACCAAGCCTATCGATCCCGGCCAGGTCTACGCGGGTGTGCCTCGTCTAAGCAGTTTTTTGCGACTGGTGGGTGATTTGCCCGCCGATGCGCAGCTTGCCGCGGACTCGCAGATCTACAGCGGTCCACTGGTGGAGGCGGTCAAGCGCTTCCAGCGCAGGCATGGTCTGGACGACGATGGCCGTCTCGGTGCCGGCACCATCAAGCAACTGAATGTGCCACTCCAGGATCGCGTGCTACAACTGCAACTCACGTTAGAGCGTTGGCGATGGCTGCCCACACAGCTTTCCGCTCCGCCGATTATCGTCAACATCCCCGATTTTCGAGTGCGTGCCCTCGACGAAGACAATAAGGTCGTCCTCGATATGCGCGTCGTGGTTGGCAAGTCGATGCGCACGCAAACCCCGGTTTTTACGCGCGAGATGACTTACGTCGTCTTGCGACCGTACTGGAATGTTCCTCCCAGCATTCTTCGAGGGGAAATTGTTCCAGCGATCCAACGCGATCGCGGCTATATTGCCAGCAAGAACTATGAGGTCACAACGCCTGACGGCAAGGTCGTCACCTCAGGAGAAATTTCCGATGACGTGTTGGCGCAGTTGAAAGCGGGGAAACTCGCGGTGCGGCAGAAGCCCGGCCCATCAAATGCTCTGGGCTTGATCAAACTGATATTTCCCAACGAACACAATGTCTATCTTCACAGCACGCCGTCACAGGCTCTTTTCGCGCGCTCCCGTCGCGATTTCAGCCACGGCTGCATTCGGGTCGAACATCCCGCTGAATTGGCGGCCTGGGCCCTGCGCAACAATTCCGGATGGACCGTTGAGCGAATTAAACAGGAGATGCAGACTGGAAAGGACAACGTCACCGTGACTCTGGCCCAGAAAGTTCCGGTATTCATCGTGTACGGAACAGCCCTCGCCTATGCGAACGGCGAAGTTCATTTCAGCGACGATATCTATGGGCACGATACAAAGCTGGCGGCTGCGCTGGCGAAGGGATATCCCTATCCTTAATCCTCGTCGCTGCTACCAACGCCGGACCCGCCCCACATCGACGTGCACGAAGTCCGAAGAGGCGTAGTAGCCAACCCCGCCACGGTGCAGCGCCAGGGCAACATCCCTCAGGCGTGAAGTCGGAACCCCAGGCACTCGAATGTCGATCGCCATTGCTTGCATATGCAGGCTGTGGACGGCCACGCCGTGTCCATGCGTGCGCAGGAACTCGTTGCTCCAAGGCGTGCGGTAGCCGCAGATGACATCTATCTCGAGATTGGGATTCCCGAGTTTGGTCGCGAGGTCGTGCAGCAGGTCGAACACCCGCGGATCATATTCATGAACCTCGCCGGTGCGGTGGTCGCGCAGATAGTGGTTCAACTGCGTCAACGATTCTGGATCATAGCCGGAGCCGTCACGGTAAACGATATTCAGACGCTCGCCAGTGTGAGTGTGAAAAAAATGCAGGCGGTAGGGGCTATTTGAAATCCCCTGAATTTTCGGCTCGGCTGATCCCTGGGCGACGTGCCCGGCGGAAATGAGTATCAAGAAAAGAAATTGGCAAAAAATCTTCGGGGACAAAGGCAAAGACAAAGGCTCCAGAGATAGAAAGAGGTAAATCTGATTGTAACAAGAGAGTTGAATCCTGGCGTTGCCGGTCTAGTCAGCCGCAGCTTCCAGCACTGAAGAAGTGTGTGACGGACGTCTCAGAAATGCAGTCCGCTCCATCTCGAACGATTCCAGATTCGCTCCCAGATCCTGTTCTTTCCAGCCCAGCACGGCGCCAATCCGTGCCGCCGCCTCGCGACTGCACGACTCCGACCAGCAGGCCCCAAGTGCCACCGGGATTCGCCGCAGCAGAACATCGCCCAGGCTGACTGCGAATTCCTTGCGGTACGCTTCCACCACTTCCGCGATGATGTGCGACGTGTGCGGACAAATCGGGGCGCGCAGTTCCGCGCTTACCAGGGCCATGCGGGCAATATCCATGGCGCGCGGCCCATGCCACTCCATCATGCCGCGGGCGGTTTCTTCGCTTACCGAGCCGGCGCGGGCAATCTCGAGAATCTCCTGATCCAACAAAGGATCGAGCGAGCCTCCCGGCCCCACTGCGATCATCTTCGGCTCTCGAACGGCGATTCCAATCTTGCGCGCGCATTCCCGCGCCAGCGATGCTGCGGTGGTCAGTTTCCCCCCGATCACGGAAATCAAACGCGATGCTCCGTCTGCGGTGTGATCGTGTAGAAAATGGCGTCGCGTCACCGCAGACGCATTATTGCCGTTCGCGTTCGGGAGAGGCCGCACTCCCGCAAATGCATACTTGATGTCGTGCGCCGCAATCTTGGCCTTGGGGAATAGCTTGCTCACAGTACGCAAAAGGTATTCGATCTCTTCGTTCGAGGGCGCAGCCTTGGCGGGGTCACCTGTATCCGCAACCTCAGTCGTGCCCACCAAAATCTGATCATTCCAGGGCACGACGAAAACTGGACGCTTGTCTGCCGCTTCGGTGTAGAGAGCCACGCTCGGAGCGCCCGAGAATCGCGGCAGCACGATATGCGACCCGCGCACGCCCCCCAGCATCGGCTTGCTCATGCGCACCGCCGAACGCTGGCAGATCCGGTCGGCCCATGGTCCCGTACAATTCACAATCCATCCCGCTTCCACGCGCTCGTCTTTTCCAGTGATGCGGTCGCGCAACAGCACGCCCCGTGCACGCCCCTGTGCCACGTCGACGGCGAGCACCTCACAGTGGTTGCGGACCACGGCTCCTGCCTCGGCGGCCTCCATCATCCACTCGGCTACCAGTCGCTCCGGGAACTCGCACTGCGCGTCTTCGTAGTTGAAGATCGACCATTGATGTCCCGCGTCGAGTGCACGCTTCACACGCGCCAACTCCATCTCGCTCAGGCCAACAGATTTTCTCGCCGCAAACCGCTGGTACAGCCAAAGGCCGGCGCGCACCTTCATGGCGTTGCGCTGACTTTCCTCATTCAGCAGAAGCAGGAAGTGAACGGGATGTACCAGGTGCGATCGCTCCCGCAACAGTCGCTCCCGTTCGCGCACCGATTCACGAACTAATCCAAGTTCGCCGTGCTCCAGATAACGAAGGCCGCCGTGGATGATCCGCGTCGACCGGCTGGTCACTCCCGAAGCAAAGTCATTCTGCTCGACCAGCAGGGTACGCTTCCCGGCGCGTGCACATTCGCGTGCCACGGCCACCCCGTTAATGCCGCCGCCAATCACCACCACTTGGAAGTGCTGTCCTTCAATGGGCGGTCGAGGTTTGATCGCTAAACTCATGTTTTTAAGGTAGATGGTGCAGCTTCGTGAGGCGATGGAAGAACCGATTGCTTCTCTTGCCGACACGCTTACTTGCGTTCATTGTGCGCCTGCATGACCTAATGTTGAAGGTCACGATAGTCCACTTCGATGTTAGCTGATGGCGAGGAAAGTCGATAAAGAAATGGTGTCCAAAGTAACCTATGCGCGCCGTAGCCTGCAAATACGACCCCCGGCCCGTCCGGTCTGGCATAGTCCGAGCCGGGGGTAGTTCATCATCGCGATCTAAACCAAAGCCTCAACTCAGAAGGGCTACGCAGTTTTACGCAGCCCCTCAAGAGTCGAACCTTCCGCAAAGAGTCGGATCATCTCCCGATTGAACGCCGGGATGTCGTCGGGCTTGCGGCTTGTGACCAAGCCTCGATCGCTGACCACTTCCTTGTCGACCCAGGTGGCGCCGGCGTTTTTCAGATCCGTTTTCAGCGACGGCCATGAAGTCATGGTGTGTCCACGAACTGCGCCTGCTTCTATCAGCGTCCATGGACCATGACAGATTGCGGCTACGGGCTTGCCCGCATCCGGAAAGCGCTTCACAAACTCAACCGCCTTCGGATTCATGCGCAGCTGGTCAGGATTCATCACGCCCCCAGGCAGCAGCAGGGCATCGAACTGCTCAGCGTTCGCCGAGTCCAGCGGAACGTCTACCGAAACTTCATTTCCCCACTCCTTATGGTTCCATCCCTTAACTTTCTGTCCTGCGGGAGAGACTACTTTCGTGGTTGCCCCTGCCTCGTCAAGCGCCTTTCGCGGCTCCACCAGTTCCGATTGTTCAAAGCCGTCGGTCACAAGAATCGCGACCTTCTTGCCCTGCAGATTATGATTCGCCATTGCCAATCCTCCTAAGGAATGAATTTCTGTCTTGATTTCTACGATGAGCGGAGAGTAATTCGGTAAGCCTAGGATGCCCGTGGATCGCATCCGGTTGGCAAATTCGTAACTCCGCCGTCCCCGCCGGCTGTAGCGGCGGCGTCCCGCCCGCGCAGGCAATCACGATGATGCCCTTCGCGAAAGCAGGCAAAACCCGCTGCACTTAGCCTTCCCACATTGCCTCGCGCCTCAAGCCTCATTTACATTGGTTGCCGATGTCCTCCACAGGAGAAAGATTCGAGCGAGCGGTCGCCATCATGGAGCGCCTCCGAGCCCCGGGCGGTTGCCCCTGGGACCAGGAACAGACCTTCGACTCGATCAAGCCATATACGCTTGAAGAAACCTACGAAGTTCTCGAGGCGATCGACAATCGCGACTGGCCCGAACTTGCGGGCGAACTCGGCGACCTCCTCCTGCAGGTTCTGTTCTATGCGGAAATGGCGAAGGAGCAGTCGTCCTTTTCCATCGACGACGTTCTCGATCGTCTTTCCACCAAGTTGATCGACCGCCATCCTCACGTCTTCGGCGACGTCAAGGCCGACACTTCCGACCAGGTCAAACGCAACTGGGAGGCGATTAAGGTTCAGGAGAGGAAGAAGCGGCAAGCAGCTGTCACAGAAGGAGATGCGAAATCGCCGGACGAGCATTCCGTCCTCGCTGGCGTTTCGTCCGCTATGCCCTCTCTGCTCGAAGCCTCAAAGCTGAGTTCCCGTGCCGCGCAGGCAGGATTCGACTGGCCGAATGTCGAAGGACTGTTCGACAAGCTGACCGAGGAGACCAACGAACTTCGCGAAGAACTTGAAGCAGTTCCCGGCCCCCGGCCCGCGCCCCTCAGGGACGCGGCGTTGCCGGGTCGGGTCGAACGCCAGTTCCCACAGATCTGCAAGCGCGGCTTGAAGACGAGGTAGGGGACCTATTCTTCGTGCTCGTGAACATTGCTCGCTACCTTTCGGTCGATCCCGAATCCGCTCTGCGCAAAACTAACCGAAAGTTCAAGCGACGCTTTCAGTGGATGGAAGCCCGCCTCCACGAATCCGGTCGCTCCGCCGATCAGGCTCCCATGGAAGAACTGGAGTCATTGTGGCAACAAGCCAAGCGCGAGGAGGACAGGAGCGAGGAGGACAGGAGTGCTTGACCCTCAACCAATGCGTCATCCCGAAGCCCCGCGCCTTCGCCAGCGGGGTGAGGGATCTCGCGCGAATCGCCGCAACTCTTTGGTCAGTCCTGATTCGCCGCGTGCTCGTCTTCGCGATCACGAAGTCGGTATGGGAGCCAGATGACGACTGACCCCGTGGTGCTCCGCAGCTGTCACACCATCGAAGACTTCCGCGCCTGCGTTGCCCTGCAAAAAGAAGTCTGGAACTTCACCGACGCCGAATTGGTTCCGCTGCGCATGTTCGTGGTGGCCGACAAGGTCGGTGGCCAGGTGATGGGCGCGTTTGTAGGGGACGTTATGGTCGGGTTCGCTCTGTCGGTCCCGGGCACCCGCACTGGCCATGTCTATCTGCACTCGCACATGCTGGCCGTGCGCAAGGACCACCGCAATGGCGGATTGGGCCGCCGCCTGAAGTTGATGCAGCGCGAAGACGCACTCGCCCGTGGTATCGAACTGATCGAGTGGACCTTCGATCCCCTGGAAATCAAGAACGCCTATCTCAACCTCGAAAAGTTGGGTGCCATCGCGCGCCGCTACAACATCAACCAGTACGGCATCACGTCTTCACCGCTTCAGGGAGGTCTGCCTAGCGACCGCTTGATTGCCGAATGGTGGTTGAAGTCGAAGCGCGTGGAGACCTTGCTGGGTACGGGAAAAAATCCGCCGATCGCCGTCGAATCCGGCATCGAAGTGCCGGCGCAGATCTACGATTGGAAGGCCGCCCTCGAAACCCGCGGTAAGGCGCAGCAGGTACAAGAACAGAATCGCGAACAGTTTCTGCGCGCTTTCTCGCATGGCCTTGCGGTACTGGGTTATGAG
Source organism: uncultured Acidobacteriaceae bacterium (assembly GCA_963840895.1). Taxonomy (GTDB): domain Bacteria; phylum Acidobacteriota; class Terriglobia; order Terriglobales; family Acidobacteriaceae; genus Sulfotelmatobacter. The sequence goes on along the minus strand of CAWJAR010000020.1, from coordinate 12,697 downwards.
CGCGACGCAGAAGGCAACGGGAAATTCCAGTTGGGTCACTGGGATGAGAAGTGGTCGTATGCATCAGAACCGTAGCGGGGCGTCTCGCCCGCGCTACTTGTGGTGAGTTGTTGGCGATAAGCTCGAAGACAAAGACATGAAAATAGAAGCCATCACACTCCGTGAGATTCACATGCCACTCGTCCACTTTTTCGAGACGAGTTTCGGTCGCACCTACAGCCGCCGCATTCTTCTCGTGACCGTCCATAGCGAAGGCGCCGACGGCTGGGGCGAAAGCGTCGTCGGCGAAGATCCCTACTACAGTAGTGAATGGATCGAGAGCGCATGGCCAACGCTGAAGCAGTATTTGATTCCCGCGCTTCTGGGACAGCGACTGGACTCGGCCCGCGAATGTCCAGCCTTGTTCGCCAAAGTGCGTGCCCATCGAATGGCCAAGGCTGCTCTCGAAAATGCGATCTGGGACGCCGAGGCCGCACAGAAGCAGGTTCCTTTGTGGAAGTTGCTCGGCGGCACGCGGCGGGAGATCCCCTGCGGCGTCTCTATCGGCATTCAGGATTCGGTCGAGCAACTTCTGGAAAAAATCCAGATTGAACTATCCGCAGGCTATCGGCGCATCAAGGTCAAAGTGAAGCCCGGATGGGATGTGAACGTTCTCGAGCGCATACGCTCGCGCTGGGCCGATATCACGCTGAGTTGCGACGCAAATTCTGCCTATACGCTCGATCAGGTCGAACACCTGCGCAAGTTCGACCAGTTCAATCTTCTGATGATCGAACAGCCACTGTGGAATGACGACATCTACTACCACGCCCGCTTGCAGAAAGAACTGCGCACCTCGATTTGCCTGGATGAATCCATTGTGAGCGTTCGGAGCGCAGCCTTCGCTGTCGAGACGAATGCGTGCCGAATCATCAACGTCAAGGTCGGCCGCGTTGGCGGATTTTCGGAAGCCCTCAGAATTCACGATCTCTGCCAAGCGCACAACATTCCGGTCTGGTGCGGCGGGATGCTGGAAACCGGCATCGGTCGGGCACAGAACATCGCCCTCTCGACCTTGGAGAACTTTCGCCTGCCCGGCGACGTCTCCGCCTCGAAGCGCTACTGGAAAGAGGACATCATCGATCCGGAAGTGGAAGTCTCTCCTGACGGAATGATCGCCATCAGCGACCAGCCGGGAACCAGTTATCGCGTCAAACCGGACTTGATTGACAAGTTGACGGTAAGAAAAGAAACGTTGCGTGCTTGATTTTCGGCATCCAGGTGCAGGCGAAGAATGGCTCTTATGCGGGGCTATGTGCGCCACGGGACCGACAACCCTTCATTCTTGGATGTATCGTTCGTCCCAGGAACTGAAGAGTCAGGCAACCCCTTTCATCCTATGCGAGAGTCTGAGCTAAGGATTTCCGGACAAAAGAGCTGCACTATTCTCCACTTTGGGACGGATCGCTATGCTCTCCTGGAGCGCGCTCGCACGTTGGTTCAGATGGGATACGAGGTTCTGAACTCAAGCAACGGATTTGAAGCGATCCAGTTGGCTTGCCTCGACGTGGTGGACGCTGTGGTGCTCGACCAGCAGGGGAATCGTGCCGAAGTTGAGATCATCGTTAAAGAGGTCAAGCGCAGTCGACCGCAAGTGCCCACAATCCTGCTACTGGAAAGCGCTGCGCCTAAGGCGTCCACACCTCAGTTCCAAACCGTGGCCGACGCGAAGGTAACGCAGAGAAACGATGTCAACATGCTGGTTGCGACATTGAAATCCCTGCTCGCGAAAAATTCTTCGGAGCCGGAGACGCTCCCAGACTAATACGTTCATTTACTCGGAAAGCTGTTCTGACTCTTTTTGACTTGGAACCCTTCCGAGGTGTCCGCGTTGCTCGCCGGTTTTTCCTGCGCGGTCTTCAGCATTTGCACGCCCTGGGCGAACGTCAGGTTTTCGGGCATCTTGCGGAAGTCGCTTAACACCTCGTCGGAAATCAGGCTTAGGCTTTTGAACAACAGGATCTTGCCTGTCATGTTCAAGTCCATCTCCGTAATTCCCCACGCTCCGTCGCCTAGACCTAAATCCGCTTGCTGTACGCGGAAGTGCCCGCCTTTGTCGAGATGGCCAATAATTCCCCAGCCGAAACTGACCTCGCGAAATAAGGTCCCGTCGATCCTGGCCAAACGCTCGCATTGTTTGTCGATCAGCAACTCGCCTTTCATGCCGGCGAGTACTTCCTCCACGTGCGATGGCGGCGCATACGCAGGATTGGGCGTGAATTTCAGCCTTACCAATTCGTCTCCTGGCTTACCGAGTCCCGGCCCCGCATTCGCCGTTCCGGCATATTCATACAGAAACGCGTCGGGAAGCGCTTTCACAATGCGTAGCGTGCGCTCTTCATCTTCTTTTTCGCGCGCCCTCTTTTTGCGCAGTTGGTCAGGGCTATTGACGAGCCAGGTCAGGTGATCGTCTTCTGCTTTCTCCTGTTGCGGCGACAGAGGATGGCCATTGATGGCGATGAGCTTGGCGCCAAGCGCGTCTTTGGTCTCTACATAAAGCCGGGTCTGCGAACCTTTCGGTGTCTTCTTCTCTGACCGGAACATGTGCAGAACTTCAGGATGATTGTCCGCAGCCACCTCATTGGCTACAGTTGCGCGAACCAACTCGACTGGCGAGATCTTCGGAGGCTTGGACTCCTGGGCGCAAACCGATGCTGTTGTTGTGACCGTAGCGAATGCCACGATGCCCAGTAGCTGACGCGCTGCCCGACATTGGCCTGCGCTGAGCATGCCCTATTAGTGTAGCAATCGCATGGTGGGGTTGCAGAGAGGAATCATTTTTCGCATGGCTTGAGCTTGTATTTTCATGCATTACCAAACGTGCTTCGCTTGCCGCGCACTCTCCGAGTTGGGTATAGTCGAAACAGGCGGCGCGGCCGTTCCAGTACCTGCCTTCCCAGTAATCTTGGTATCGCAGCATCCCGCTTCCTCAAGGAGAACACTATGAGTGCTCCGTTGTCGGCAGATTTGGCGCAAATTGGCAAGTCGGTAGTCATCAAAGGCGAATTGTCGGGCAGCGAAGATCTTTACGTGGATGGTCAAGTCGAGGGCAGCATCACGCTGAAGAACAACAGCTTGACCGTCGGCCCTAATGGTTCGGTCAAGGCTACTGTGGACGCCAAGGGAGTGGTGGTGCAAGGTAAGCTCGAGGGCAACATTCAGGCCAGCGACCGCGTGGAACTGCGCAAGTCGGCCGTGGTGACCAGCGACATTTCGACCCAGCGGATCTCCATTGAAGAAGGAGCCTACCTGAAAGGCAAGGTCGACATTCAGGGCAAGGCAGAGAAAGCCGCAGGAAAGTAACTCCCCCCGCATCTTTTCGGTGGGTTAAAGTGTTGCTTGAGAGATTGATTGGAGAGTTGAATAGCGGCGCCTCAGGCTGGGCGGCGTATTCGGTCTGATGGCATCAGTCACACAAAACTTCATGAAGCTTTTTCGCGGCTCATCGGGTGGAACAGAAGCAGCACCGCCTCAGGCTGCTCAAAAACTGACGCGACGCTCCAGTGGTCTTGGCGAACTCTCCCGGGCATGGGAGTCTGACACTCCGATGTGCGTGCTCGATCTGGGTTCCACTTCTGCGACCAATATCCGTTTCTTTACCGAACGAAGCCACAAGATTTACAGCGAAGACTTGCTGGTCGCCTCCACTGATCCGAGTCTGATCACGAAAGACGAGCAGGGGAATGTCGTCCTCGACAGCCGTCGCTTTCTCGCCGACAACCTGGTATACCCTGCGGCGCACTTCGATGTGGTGCTGTGCTGGAACTTGCCCGACTATCTCGATGAAGGCCTGGTGCGTCCGGTGATGGGTCGATTGTGGTCCGTGTTAAAACCGGGAGGCATGCTCCTCGCGTTCTTCCATACGAAAGACGCCGGGCCAGATTCGCCGTGTTACCGCTTTCACATCGTCGGAAAAGACACCCTCGAAATGCAACCCATCGTGTTGAAGCGCGAGACTCGTCGCGGACCCACCGGCGCAGTCCACACTGCAATCGCCGAAGGCTTCCGCCTGCAGCGTGTCTTCAACAACCGCCACATCGAAACCCTCTTCCGCGACTTCGCCTCCATCAAGTTCTTCCTCGCCAGAGATAACGTTCGAGAAGTGCTAGTCGTTCGCTGATCTCTAGCGGATGAACGTTGTGGAGACGGCCTCCTTCGGCTGCCTGTTGAGCGAAGCTCGACTAGGACCTCTTACCCCGCGCGCCGTCATCATTCTTCCACGCAATTACTCCCATACGAAAAAGGAAGTGGAGTGAGATGTCAATTCTGTCGGCGGCCTTTGTGCCGGAGAGGATTTGCCGCATCTCATCCGGGATGTAGGCTCGGCGAACCGAGGCAAGGCCGTCAACTCGCGAGACGTAGCTGCGCATCAAGGGAAAGCCTGCATATACCGCCGCAACGTGCAGGGGATGGCGCACGAGATCATTGATCAGGACGGCGGAGCGACTGACGCGCAACGCTTCCTCGGTAAACTGTTTGAGCTCCGAGGGCTCGAGATGATGGGCGAAGAGACTGCAACTGACCAGATCGAAGCAGTTGTCGTGGAAGGGAAGTGCGAGCGCATCGGCGACGACCGTGCGGTTTCCGCGCAGCAGATGGGTCTGCACTCGATCGAGGTCCGTTACTTCGAGCATGATGCCCTTGCGCCCCAGTTGCTTACCCGCAATCTTCGAGACTTCGCCGAAGCCAGCGGCGACTTCGAGCACGGAGAAGGTCTTGCGTCCGGTTGCTGTGGCAACGCGTTCGATCAGCTTGCGAGTGGTGGCGACTCCGCCGAACCAGCGGTTAATGCGAGATATGTCGCGCAGGGAGGCTTCGACCTCGTCTGGCGGGCACGCGTCTGAATCGAGGATCTCCGGGGTGTTGACTCGCAGCATGGTGTGTCGCGGTGCAACTGTACACCAGTCGGTTCTGCATCATTGTCAAGAAGAGGTAACGTGCCTGCGAATGAGGCGTCGAGCTTCGCTCGACGGACAGCCGAGCGCGGCTGTCCCCACATGTGGTCCGCACATGTGGGGACGCGCGTCACACCTCGGCCAGTTCTTCTTCCAGCAACTGCTTGTTATACAGGTCGCTGTAGTAGCCGTTCAAGGCAAGAAGTTCTTCGTGGGTACCGAGTTCGACGATGCGTCCGCCGTGCAGGACGGCAATGCGGTCGGCGTTGCGGACCGTGGAGACGCGGTGTGAGATGAAGATCGTGGTGCGGCCGCGCATGACATCGCGCAGATGATTCAGGATCTTGTCTTCGGTATGCGTATCGACGCTGGAGAGAGCATCGTCGAGGATCAGGATTTTCGGGTTGCGGATGAGGGCGCGGGCGATCGCGGTGCGCTGCTTCTGTCCGCCGGAGAGGGTGATGCCGCGTTCTCCGACCATGGTGTCGTAGCCTTCGGGAAAGCTCTCGATGTCGGCTGCGATGTTGGCGGCTTCGGCGGCGTTGTGGATCTCCTCGTCCGTGGCGGAGTCGACTCCCAGGGCAATGTTGTCACGGATGCGGTCGCTAAACAGAAATGTCTCTTGCGGGACGAAGCCGATACTCTTGCGCAGCGAAGCAACCGAATAATCGCGAATGGGGCGGCCGTCGATCACTACCATTCCGGGTTTCGCGTCATAGATGCGGGGCACGAGGCTGACCAGCGTGGTCTTGCCTGAGCCCGTCGGACCAACGATCGCGAGGCTGCTGCCGGCGGGGACGCGCAGATTCAAGTCGTGCAGCACCTGCTTGCCTTCATAGCTGAAATTGAGCCCGCGGAATTCGATCTCGCCCTGAACCTCGCGGTCTTGCGCTTCCGGAGCATCGTGAATCTCCGGCGGCTCCTGCATGATTTCGTTGATGCGGACCAATGATGCCGTACCGCGCTGGAAGATGTTGATGACCCATCCCAGTGCGATGACCGGCCAGGTGAGCTGCATCATGTAGGTGCTGAAGGAGACGAACTGTCCGACGCTCATGGAGCCCGAGAGAGCAATCGTGGTGGTGATATCGGGATGCGAGTTTTCCAAGTGTGAGACGAGCGGCACATGCGAGAGTCCCAGGATGACTTCCCGTCCCCCGAGCCACAGTACCAACACGACGGCGCAGCCCAGCATGAGTTCGAGTGTGGGCCAGAGCATGCCCATGAGCCGCACCAGCCGCAGGCTGCGACGGATGTATTCCTGATTCTCAGCTTCGAAGGCGCGAATCTCGGCATCTTCCTGCACGTAAGCGCGGATCAGGCGGGCGCCGGAGAAATTTTCCTGCGCGCGGGCGGAGATGTCGGAGAACATGGCCTGGATTCGCTCGAAGCGATCGTGAATGCGGCGGCCGAAAGTCTGGATGACGATGCTGACTGCGGGCAGAGGCAGGAAGGTGTAGAGCGTAAGCCACGGGCTGATGGAGATCATGAAGGCCAGCGCACCCGCGGTGTAGACGAGAGTGTTGGCCGAGTACATGATCGCCGGACCGAGCAGCATGCGGACCGCACTCAGGTCGTTGGTGGCGCGCGCCATAATATCACCCGTACGATTGCGCTGGTAGTACGAGTAAGAGAGGATCTCGAGTCGGGCAAAGAGGTCGTTGCGAAGGTCGAACTCAATGTCACGGGAAACGCCGATGACAATCCAGCGGGTGAGGAACTGGAAGATGCCTTTGGTGACGGCGATGGCGAGTAGTATTGCCGCGTACAACAAAAGCTTGCGGCGAGTCACGCCGTTGTTCAGATCGTCGGCCGCTTTGCCGAGCACCAGGGGAAAGAGGATCCAGATGCCGTTGGTGAGGAAGACGCAAAGTGTGCCCGCGATGTAAGGCCAGCGATAGCGTTTCACGTACGGCAGCAGCGGGCGCAGACTCTTAGGCAGCATGCAGACTCAGTAGATGAAATTCTAGCAGCGGAGGTTCGGACGCGGAGCCGAGGGCCTTAGTGGCTAACATAAGCCTCCTATTTTTTTTGTCGCTTTTCGCAAAATCTTGATTCCGTTGAGGTTACCGGGGGGGTATCTGCGATTGTCCGGCCAAAATCTTGGATCGAAAGGACTTACAGGTAAAATCTTGCGGAATAAGGAGTTAGCGGCGATGGCTGGTCCCGTGGTCCTCTTCGACAGCTGATTGCTATTGGGGTGCACGCTTCGATTGTGCGCCTTCTATATGCTCGGTCAAGGTTGTTCGTCACATGGGGACGATTTTTTTTGTGCGGGACTGTGGAAAACCGCGAGGGTCGTGCGTGTCTCCCAGGAGGATGGTTGCCCGAAATGGCCCCGCTTGTTCAATGGCCCATTAAGAGCAAGCCCCTTTTCCTGCACTTCGAGAATTGCGAAGACGTAAACGTTGCGACAGAATTTCTGTGAACATTCCGGCCGAAAGATTTTCACTCCTGTCGACGGCTGAATAGAAGAGGGAAACTGAATGAGCTTGCCTGAGGGATATGCCATACGGCGCGCCTCGACGGATGATATCGACATATTGGCCGCTCACAGGCGCGCCATGTTTGTCGACATGGGATATCGAGATGAAACGGTGCTGGACGCGATGGAAGCGAAGTGCCATGGCTGGCTGCTGGCCAAGATGGAACGTGGGGAATATTTAGCGTGGCTGGCCACTGCGCCCGATCAGTCCATCGTAGCGGGTACGGGTCTATGGCTGATGGATTGGATTCCGCACATGATCGGTAGCGGACGGAGAGGAAATATCCTAAATGTTTATACCGCGGCTGAATTCCGCCGGCGAGGATTGGCGGGTGAGTTGGTGAAGGCCGCGCTGCAATGGTGTCGATCCAACGGAGTCGACGTGGTTATGCTGCACGCGAGCCCCAATGGCCGTCGGCTGTATGAGTCGATGGGTTTCGCGGCGACCAACGAAATGCGGATTCAGCTGTGAAGCGTTATGCAGGCGATCGCAGCGTAGCTTCGATCTTCGGGAGATCGCCCCTCAGGGCAGAGTGATTTTGACGGAATGAACACGCCTTTCTTCAGGGGTACTCGCGAGCTTCGCACAACAACGGAGATCGGGAGGATCGAGTGCACTAATGGGGGGCTTGAATACCGAGGCGATCCGCGGATTGAGGTTTGCGGACTGGCTCGGGGTGGGGTTTGGCGGGGAGTAGGTCGCGGCCGAAGGCAGTGATCGAGACGGCGGCGAGGACGGCGATCCAGGGGCGAAGAAGAGCGATCCGGCGTCGAAGAGAAATGAATCAGGCGTCATATATTTCCTCCGTCAGCGGCGCGCCTCGGGGGCTTCATCGAAAAAGCGTGCGAAAGAACGAGTGGCGTCCCGACGGAACTGGTGAGCCTTTTGCGGCGACCCGGCACTTCCGTGCCGGGCTTTCGCATGCCGCGCTCCGTCGGTTGGAGCGTGGTTAGACTTTCCAACACCCTGCTCCAACGAAATTCACGTCTCACGCACGAACCTATTCCACATCCTTCGGCTATTCCTCGGGTGAGGCGGGGGGAGCTTCCTGCATGTGCTTTTGCATGCGGGCTTCGTGGTTCGCCTCCATCTCCTTCAACTTCGATTGCTGGTCAGGCGTCAGCAGTTGGTACATCTGGTTGTGAATGCGGGTGTGCTGGACAGTAAGCTCGGCTTCGACCTGAGCCTTCTGATTGGCAAGGGTGCGCACTTTGGCTTCGTCGTAGGTGCCCTGCACATACTGGCGCAGTTGCTGATCGATCTGGCGCTGCTGCTGGAAGAGCGGCTTCATGGTGGGATGTTCCTTCTCCATGATGGCCTTCATCTGGGTCTTCTGGTCATCGGTCAGGTTGAGGGCGCGGCCGAAAAATCCCATCGTGTGGTCGTGCATGCCGTGCGCGTAACCGTGCATGGGTGGCGGCGGGGGAGCATCAGTGGTGGTCTGCGACTTGGCGATGGCGCTGCCGAGAAGAACGGCCATGGCGGCGATCAGTAATCTGAAGCGAATCGATTTCATGTGTGTGACTCCTGGAATTCTCCGGGATGTCCCGGGACGTTGCGTACATTGATAGGAACACGGAACGCGGGGACAAAGCGGTAAAAAGACGGTCAACTGGAGTAAAGTTTTGTCAAACGGGGAGCACGGGCGGGACGCCCCCGCTACTGCCGGCAGGATGCCGGCGCTGCTGTTTTGTTTGACAATTCTTTACTACGGTGGCGCCCCCGTGGGTGCACAATATTATTGCGATGGAACGAATTCTCGTAATTGATGATGATGTGGAACTCTGCCATTTGGTGGGGGAATACCTGCGCGCGGAGGGGTTTACGATTGAGTGCGTGCACGACGGCGAGAGCGGGCTGAAGAAGGCGACGGACGGGGAGTATCTGCTGGCGGTGCTTGACGTGATGTTGCCGGGGATTAATGGGTTTGAAGTGCTCAGGAGGATCCGGGCAACTTCGCGGCTGCCAGTTCTGTTGTTGACAGCGCGTGGAGAAGACGTAGACCGGATTGTGGGATTGGAGATTGGGGCCGACGATTACCTGCCGAAGCCGTTTAATCCGAGGGAACTGGTGGCGCGGATCCGCGCCGTGCTACGGCGGACCCGGGCGGACGGGAGTGCAACGGCGGCACCGGATGTGGTCAGCGTGGGCGATGTGGAGTTGGACCCGGCGACGCGCACGGTGCGACTGGAGGGCAAGCCGGTCGATCTGACTTCGGTGGAATTTAATTTATTGGAAGTGTTGCTGCGCGAGGCGGGGCGTGTAGTGCCGCGCGAAAGATTGGTGAATGCTGTGCTGAGCCGGAAGTTTTCTCCGTTTGACCGCAGCATCGATATGCATGTGAGCAAAGTGCGGAAGAAATTGGGCGACACGGACAGCGATGAACACATCAAAACGGTGCGCGGGGTCGGGTATATTTTTGCGCGGCCGCGGGAGAAGGTGAAGGCTTAGGGGCCGCCGCGGCCAAAGCCGGATTTCATTTGAGCGGTAAACGGCACGGCTGAAGCCGTGCCCTTCCCATTCTAAGGTCTAGATGAGTTGAAGGGTTCAGCATGAAGAGTCTATTTCTCAGAATTTTTTTGTCATTCTGGATGGCGCAGGCGATGTTTGTAGTGCTCGCCATTCTGGTGACACTGGCGCTGCGTCCGCGTGGTTCGTCATGGGAAGCGCTGCGGACAACGGCGCTTAACGATGCGGTGAGTTCGTACGAGGAGGGTGGTCCGCAAAAAGCCCGGGAATACCTCGAGGGGTTGATGGGTACGCAGCACGTGCGAGCTTACCTTTTCGACGAACAGGGGGAAGAGGTATCTCATCGCGGTGCACCGGACTGGGCGATTCGAATGCTGAATAGCGGCTCTCCTTCGCCGCGAGATGGATTCATTATTCCGGCCCCGAAGGTTCTGAAAGAATCGCGGGCTTCTTCGGATGGGCAGCATCGCTTCACGATCGTGATGGGACTTCCTCCGGGGCCGCGCGTGTTTCTTGGCCCGAGAGGAATGCCGATTCCGGGATTGATCATCGGCGTTATTACCTCGGGACTGGTGTGTTATCTCCTGGCGTGGTACTTGACCAAGCCGATCGTCCGGCTGCGTGCGGCAACGCGACAGCTGGCAGCGGGGGATTTGACGGCACGCAGCGGTGCTCCGGCAAGCAAGAGGCGGGACGAAGTCATGGGATTGATGCGCGACTTCGATGCCATGGCCGAGCGCCTGGAGTTGTTGGTGAAGGCACAGTCGCGTCTGCTCAATGACATTTCTCACGAACTTCGATCGCCCCTGGCGCGGTTAAACGTGGCGCTAGGCCTGGCACGACAGCGTGCGGGCGTGGAGAGCACCGACATGCTGGATCGCATTGAACTGGAAGCCAGCCGGCTGAACGAGCTGATTGGGAGAATTCTGACGCTGGCGCGTTTGGAGGATGGAGAACAGCGGGCGCCGCAGACTCCGGTGCCTCTGGGTGAGGTGGTCGCCAACGTCGCGGAGGATGCGGAGTTTGAGGCACAGGAGCGACATTGCCACGTGCAGACGGTTATACCTCAGGGTGACTGGCAAGTACGGGGGAATGATTCGCTGCTGCACAGCGCGGTGGAGAACGTAGTGCGCAATGCGATTCGCTATACGGCAGAAGGTTCGTCGGTGGAGATTGCGCTCACGAGTGAGGAACGGGGCGGCGGTGCGGACGCTGTGCTGCGCGTGAGCGACTCGGGGCCCGGAGTTCCCGAGGACTCCCTGGGAAAACTATTTGAGCCGTTCTACCGTTTGGATGATGCGCGTGGGCGGCTGACGGGGGGAGTGGGCCTCGGCCTGGCCATCACCGAAAGAGCGGTGCGCTTCCACGGGGGGAAGGTCACGGCATTCAATCGCCCACAGGGCGGGTTGATGGTAGAGATTCGGCTTCCGTTGATTTCGCGGTTGGCGGCAAAGGAGCAGGTTGCGGTGGTGCCGTCGGGACGGGAAGCGTAAGCCGGAGAGTTCGGCAGCGGGAATGTGGCTGGGTGCGCGGGCGAGACGCCCTCGCTACAGGCGGCAAGATGCCGGCGCTACTTCCTGATGCTTGTCGCTCGGCGCAGTTGGGAATCCTTTCGTATACTTAGAACTGCTGGGGAAGCGGGCAACTCCGTGACGTTCCCAGGGTTCCAATAGCGGTTGTGGGAGTTTGCTCTTCTCGCGCTTTCCTGATACACAAATGGGTTGAGATTTTCCCGCGTTTACCAGAGTGCAGCACCCGTCCGGCGGGGCGATAGGGGTGTGTGCACAGCTAAACCTCACATATCTATGGAGATCAACTAGAGAATGTCGAAACGACTTGCGTGGCTGCTCGGGGTGGTAGGGCTGGTTCTGATCGGATTGCTGGTGGCGTGCGGGACCACGTACAACTCGTCGTCCGATGGGCTGGTGCTGGTGGGCAGTCAGGGCTCAGGACTCATTGAGACATTCAGCTTCAATCTGTCGAGCGGACATGCGTCGGCGGTGGACAACACACCGGGAGACACGTCGAATAAGGTGTGCGTTCTAAACGGTGTGCCGTCGTCGGTCGTGATAGATCCGGCGGGAGCTTTTGCCTACGCGATTATCAAGGGACTTCCGGCGTGTGACACAAGTACATCGAAGAGCACAAGCGGGATCCTGGCATTAAAGATAAATTCCAACGGCACGACGACTACGGCGGGAACCTTGGTGCCGGATCCGCATCCCGTCGCGATGGCGATGGACGCGGCAGGCAAGTTTCTATTTGTGGCCGAGGGTACAACTGGCGGAGTCAATGTGTACTCGATCGGCAGCGGCGCGGCCCTGACCGGAGTTCCGGGAACGTTCACATTTCCGCCCACTCCGATGACGCCCAACTTTGTGGCTTTGGCGGCGACTCCGACGGTTTTCCCAGCAATCGGCATCAATGGAGTGCAAAATTCTGTTTGTTCGGCGGCAGGCCTGAACCCGCCGACGTCCCAGTTCCTCTATGCCGTGGATTCGGAGAACAATGTAGTTTGGGAGTTCGCGGTGGATCCGTCGACCGGTGCGTTGGGGAATCCGGGTGTGAAGACGGAGGTTCCATCTTTTGCGACCGATCAAGTGCCGGCGGGTGTTGCTGTGGATCCCTGCGACAGGTTTGTCTATGTGAGCGACAGTCTCACGAACAAAGTGAGTGCCTACACAATTTGTTTTGCAGTTTCCTCGGCGTGTCCTATGGCAGACGGCAGCTTGGTGCCGGTTTCTGGTTCGCCGTTTTCCCTGTCATCAGGCAGCGCGAACGGCGCTGGACCCCTGGTGGTGGATCCTT
>CAWJAR010000019.1:0-74220 GCA_963840895.1 uncultured Acidobacteriaceae bacterium | reverse complement strand
GAAGGTTACGAGGTCCCCGCCGCCGCCTGGGAAGCCGACGTGCTCGCAGCACGGCTCAACGATTACGACCCGCACTGGCTCGACAGCCTGTGTCTCTCGGGTCGGGCGCTCTGGGCGCGGCTCACGCCGGCCAAGAGTCTGACGGCCGCTCCGGTCCGCACGACGCCGATCGCGCTCGTGACGCGCCGTCACTGGCCGCTCTGGCGCTCGCTGGCGTCAGCACCGCGCGAGGCTGTTCAGCTTTCGGCCTCAGCGCGTGCCGTGCAACAGCAACTCGAAGTGCAGGGCGCCTCATTCTTCGACGACATCGTTTCCGGCAGCCGGCTGCTGCGTTCGCAGGCTGAAATGGCGCTGGCGGAGCTCGTTGCCGCCGGGCTCGTGAACTCCGACAGCTACAGCGGCCTGCGCGCACTGCTGATCCCGTCGGATCGCAAGCGCAAGCTCGCGGCGCGGCGGCGGCGCGTTGCGCTGTTCGGGCTCGAGGACGCGGGGCGCTGGAGCCTGATCCGTCACGGCACAACGTCCACGACCGACGAGTCAGTAGAGCAGGTCGCCGATCTGCTGCTGCGGCGGTACGGCGTCGTCTTCCGGCGCGTGCTCGAGCGCGAGCCGGATTGGCTGCCGCCGTGGCATGCGTTGTTACGCGTGTACCGCCGTTTCGAAGCGCAGGGCAGGATTCGCGGCGGACGCTTCGTCAGCGGCATGACGGGCGGGCAGGGATCTGCATTGCCGGAAGCCGTGACCGCGTTGCGCGCGGTGCGCCGCCGCGCAGCACAGGGCGATCTCGTTTCGCTGAGCGCGGCCGACCCGCTGAACCTCACGGGCATCGTGCTGCCCGGTGCGCGGGTGCCAGCGCTGGCCGGCAACCGCGTGCTGTTCCGGGATGGCGTGCCTGTGGCCACCCATGCCGCCGGGCAGACGGATTTCTCGATCACCCTGGAGCCAGCCGACGAGTGGGCCGCGCGCCAGGTGCTGCTGCGCAGACGGCCGTACGGCTACGTGCCCGATACGGCCTTGACGCGCAACTGACGTCGCGCCTCGCGCACAACGCACACCACGAGCAGCGCGGCGGTTGCGACCTCGCAACCGATGGTCAGATTCATCGCGAGACCGTGTGCGGCCAGCGGCGCGACCGCGTAGTGCGCCAGCCCGTAGAAGCCGAGCGCGGCATACAGACCCAGCAACGCCAGGCCGGTGCGGACATGGCTGCCGCGATACAGCGGATCGCCACTCACGCCGACCAAGGTCACCGCTGCCCAGGCCGCATAGACGACAGGACGCGTCAGCCCTGGCGGCAGATTCGGATACGCAGCGAGCTGCTCGGCGTTGTGGACGTGATGCGCGAGGCTCGCGACTGCGTACGCGAGCGTCGCGACACCGACTGACCGGGCACGCGAGCCGACAAGCTGCATCAGGGCGACAACCTCACGTGCTTCGCGGGTGACGAGTCAGAGCTGGGAATCGACTGGCAGCACCCCGAGCACGTCGGCATGAAACGTTTCCAGCGCTCGTTTCCGGCTCGTGTCGTAGACGTCGCGACCTCGCCGTCGACGGGTCGACCATCGCGTTGGCCGCGCGCGTCGAGCGTCACGTGATACGCGTTGTCCGGCGTCGACGCCTGCGTCGAGTAGCTCGCGACCTGCCGGGCGAGCTCGGGGCTGTCGACGAGCAATCCGACCTCCGTGTTGATGTTCGCTGACCGCGGGTCGAGGTTGAAACTGCCGACGAACGTCGAGCGCCGGTCGACCACGAGCGCCTTCGTGTGCAGGGCGGCGATCGAGCGACCACCTGTGACGACCACTCCTGCGGGCCTGCCGGCGTCAGGACGCAGTTCGTAGACGTCGACGCCCCGTCGAGCAGCTCGTGCGGTATTTCTCGTAGCCCGCGTGAGCGGCCGCGACGTCGTTCGACGCGAGCGAATTCGTCAGCACCCGCACCTTGACGCCGCGGTCTGCACGGACCGCGAGACCCGTGATGCCGAATCGAGCGGCACGAAATACGCAGATTCGATCAGGAGCTCTCGTGTGCGTCCCGCGCAGCCACTCGATGAGCGACGACTTCGCAACCTCGGCGCCCCCGACTCGCAGTCGCGTCGGATCGTCGACGACGAACGTCGCCGGTGGCCCAGACGATTCCGCGACACGATGTGGTCGATGTTCTGCAGGCACGGTTGCGACGTCCTGGTCGATCGGATACGGATACGGATGCCCGGCGAGTTACGCGCGCACGTCGCGCGACCTTCTCGATGTCGCCCTCGTGGTACTCTGCTGGTGAGCGACGCCGATCGGGTACGCCGACTCGCTGTTCCAGTACAGTCGAAGGTGCGCGACGTCGCGCACGATCGGTCCGACCGTCGCGAGATCCAGATCGCGGAAGTTGCCTTCGATGTTGACGCCGAAATAGTGGTCGCCGATGTTGCGCCCGCCGACAACGGCGACCGCGCCGTCCGCGATCATGACCTTGTTGTGCATCCGCCGGTTGCGCGGCCGAAGCTCGAGAGGAAGTCCGCCCAGTGTGCATTCCACGACTGCGAACGGATTGAACACGCGTAGCTCGATGTTCGGATGCTGGTCGAGCGCCGCCAGCCGAAGTCCCGGCCCTGGAAATTGTTGTCGTCGATCAGGATGCGCACGTGCACGCCGCGATCCGCAGCCGCGACGAGCTTCGCGGCCAGAACCCGTGCCCGTCGTGTCGTGCTCCCAGATGTAGTACTGCAGGTCGAGGCTGCGTTTCGGCGATGTCCGCGAGGCCGACGCGAAACGTGAACGCGTCGCGGCCGTGACGGACGACAGCGAAACCCGAGAGCTCTCCGGGTGCTGAGAGGCCTGGAATTCGCGAAATAGCGCCCGATCGTCGTCTCGTCGGGTCGGTCGAACGCAGCCGACGGCGTGCGCTCGACGCGGCGGCAGACTCGCGCAAGCGGCCACGCGCAGCGACGAGCAGGATGTACAAGCGCACACGCATAAACGGACGCCTCCGGTCAGTCCCGGCGCTTGCCGAAGACCACGTAGATCAGTACGCCGGTCAACGCGATCAGCGTGCCGGCGATGAAGAAGAAGCCGAGAGCGCGACCGGCAAACGGAATTCCCCGAACGTTCATGCCAAAGAGCCCCGCCACTGCTTGGTGGCGAAAGTGAACCTGTCCCGCGATCACGAACCGCCGGCCCGAGATGCGCCGAGGGCCTGGTAGGACCGGCGAACGAGCGGTTTGTGCAGTTCGCGCGTGTGTCGTGTCCAGCGCTCCATCGTTCGCTGCAGCTCCGGCTGCAGCCGCGACGCAACGTCATGCTCCCCGGCTGCCGCAGCCCAGATCGCATATTCCGCCTGCGTCTCGAAACTGCCGAAGCGCGACAACGCCGACTCGAACTCCTGGCGCGCCTCGGCCGGCCGGTCGGCAGCGCCCAGTGACTGGGCCAGCAGCAACGACACCTGCTCTGCGCGGAAGCCGGCGTCCGTCTCGCGGATGAAGCGCAGATGCGTAATCGCCTCCTCGCTGCGGCCGCAGGCGAAGTACGCGCGCGCCGCGCCGATCCGGATCTCGAGATCGTCAGCGAACGGACCTTTGAGACACGCGGCATAGCTCGCGGCCGCTTCAGCGGCCATGCCTGCCTCGAGTTGCGCCGCGGCGAGTCGCATCTGGTTCTGCGCGGTGGGCGTGTAGTCGAACGCCGCCCGCGCTTCGCGCAGTTCCTCGACGGATCGAGCGTCCGCGCCGCCACGGCGACGACCTTGCGTGCGCCGCGGTGCAGTCGTGAGTCCGGCAGGTAGATCACGAGGAAATAGACGACGCTGCCGAGCAGCGGAAACGAGAACAGGATGAAGAGCCAGAAGAGCTGTTGACCGCTGCGCACGGCGTGCACGGCAAAAAACAGCGCGATCAGCAGGTGCAGCCCGAGGCCGACGATGGGCATGCTGGTTCAGCCCATTGCGGCGCGGATCCGTTCCGCGTGCGCCGCGAGCACTGCGGGGTCCGCCATCTCCCGCGCGTGGAGCTTGAGATCGAGCCCCGCACGCCGCGGCACGATGTGAAAATGGACGTGAAACACCGATTGACCGGCTGCGCTGCCGTTCAACTGGGCGACCAGGATCCCCGGAGCGGCAAACGCAGCCTTGACGGCCCTGGCCACGCGTTGCGTCGTGACGATCGTCGCGGCAAGTGCCTCCGGCGGCACATCGAGCATGCTTTACCGCCTCGACCTTCGGAATCACGAGCGTGTGACCATCTGCCTGCGGCATCACGTCCATGAATGCGAGCGTCTGCGCATCCTCATAGACTTTGTGCGACGGGATCTCGCCGCGCAGGATCTTCGCGAACACGTTGTTGCGGTCGTACGCCATCGCGCGCACCTCGTATCGGGTCGGCCGGCGCAGTATACGGCGCGCGGCGCGAGCGACAGATGCTATTGGCCGAACAGCCACTCGACCAGCGCGGTCTGCACGACGTCTCCGGCTCCCTCATCTGCTTTGGGGTGGTTGAGGATGATCACCGCGATATACGTCTTGCCGGACGCCGCGCTGACATAACCCGCAAGCGCACTCACTTCCTCCAGCGTGCCGGTCTTCATGCGCAGCCGGCCCTGCATCTCGGGAGCGCGAAAGCGCCGCTTGAGAGTGCCGTCGGTCGCGGACAACGGCAGCGATGCCGCGAACTCCGGCATGTACTGACTGCGATACGCGGCCAGCAGCAGATCGGCAAGGCCTGCGGCCGAAATCCGCTCGTTGCGCGAGAGCCCGGAGCCATTCTCTATCACGAGCTGCGAAATAGAGATGCCCTTCTGCGCGAGCCAGTCGAGAATCGCCTGCCGGCCGCCGGCTGCGGTCACCTGACGCCCGGCCTTTTCGGCGGCAACCGTCAGCAGCAAGGTACGCGCCATCACATTGCTCGAATGCTTGTTGACGAGCCGTATCACTTCGCCGAGCGTGAGTGACTCCGCTTCGTAGATGAGTCGCGCTTCCCGGCGACACCGTCCCGAGACGCATCGCGCCGCTGAACTGGCCGCCCGACTGCTGCCAGAACGTCTGGAACGTTCCGAACGCAAACTCCGGCGCACGCATCACCGCGCGAGTCACGGTCATTGGGCCGCAGGCCTCCGCGCGCCGGCCCGACAGACTGATGCGATTGCCCGAAGGTCCGTCCGGCATCGCGACCACGACGCCACCCCGCCGGCAGCGCCCCGCCTGGTACTTGAGCAAACAAAGCCAAGAAGTGCCTTGTTTTCAACAAATATTTCCGACCACCTTCGCGAAACCCGACTGCAACAGGCGCAAGCCGGGGTGGCGGTTCAGAAGCGAGCTTACCCGTGCTACGCTGGTTGGCGATGCAGTCCTTTTCGTCCTTAGTCTGTTTCCTATTGCTCGTGACAACGACCTTAGGGCGCGAATCACTGACTACCAAGAATGCACAACCGGATATCTTCCTAATTACGATCGACACGCTTCGGGCCGACCACGTTCACTGCTATGGGTATGCGAACGGATCGACGCCTGCCTTGGATGCGCTGGCGAAAGACGGCCTGCGCTTTACCGAGGCTTTTACTCCGAGTCCGATCACGAACACGTCTCATGCCAGCATCCTGACCGGATTGCTGCCGGGCTCTCATGGGGTGACGGATTTTGCTGTGCCGCTCTCCACGGCGCATCCCACAGTAGCCGAGATGCTGAAGGCCCGGGGATACCACACCGCGGCATTCATTGGTGCGGTGATTCTCGACAGCAAGACGCTGGCGCCGGGCTTCGATCGAGGTTTCGATTTTTACGATAACTTTCCGGAGCATACGCCGACGAAGTCGCGCTGGGGACGCCTTGAGCGCCGCGGCATGGACGTGGTGCAGCATGCGGAGAGCTGGCTGACGAAGCACCCAGCCGGTCCGAACTTCGTGTGGGTGCACTTGTACGATCCCCATGATCCCTACGAACCGCCGGCGCCGTACTCGCAAACCTACAAGGACCGTTTATACGATGGCGAAATTGCATACGCGGACTCTGCCCTCGCGCACCTCGTAGCCTATCTCAAGACCGGCGCCAAATACCGTAACGCGGTCATCGTGGCTGTTGGGGACCACGGAGAAGGGTTGGGAGAACACCATGAAGACACTCATGGGATTTTTCTCTATGACTCAACGACGCATGTTCCCCTGATCGTCAAGCTACCGGTTGGCAGAGGCGCAGGCAGCACGATTACGGCACAGGTGCGTACGGTTGATATTGTTCCGACGATTCTAGAATTGGCGGGCGCTCCTGCCGCTGAAAGTCGGGATGGCGAATCGTTGGAGTCTTACTTTTCCGGGAAGGATGAAGGTGGCCGCGTTGCCTTCGGGGAAACAGATTATCCGTTGCGGTTTGGTTGGGCTCCGTTGCGATCGGTGCGCAGCGACGGGTTCAAGTTCATCGAAGCTCCGCGGCCGGAGCTTTACGATCTGCAGCGGGATGCCGGCGAGTTGAACAATCAGTTCGAAGCCGGAGATCCACGCGTGCAAAAATCGCGAGCCATGTTGGCAGAGGTGCGAGCCAAAGAGGGCGGGGCTGAAGGATCGAAAGATGGGAAGCAAGATACTAGTGGCGCTTCGCCGTCTCTGCCGGATCCGAAAGACAAGATCGACGAACAGAATCTTCTGCACGCCGCGATGATGGCATCGGAAGATAATCGTCCCGCCGATGCGCGCACGGCGCTCGAGAAAGTGCTTGCGCTTGATCCCAAATCGCCGACGGCGTTGCGTCAACTCGGTGAGTTGGAATTGCAGGCAGGCGACTACGGTCAAGCGGCGCAACATTTGAAACGCGCGATGGAGGTGCGTCCCGATGACGCCACCGCGGCGTTCTATGCCGGGCAAGCAATGGAGAAGTCCGGTGATGCGCCTGGAGCACGAGACGCGCTGGAATCTAGCCTGAAGCTTTTGCCTGGACAGTTTACGGCCCGGCTGCTTCTGGGGCAGGTATACCTCGAATTGAAAGATGCGAAGGCCGCTGAGGATCAGTTTGAAGCTGCGTTGCTGTTGCAGTCCGACAGCGTGGAAGCGCAGCTCGGATTAGCAAGAGCACAAATCGTGAATGGCAACTTCGCGGAAGCCGTTCCCGCCCTGGAAGCGCTTTCGAAAACACACTCGAAGAACGCGGATGTGTTCAATTTGCTGGCACAAGCTTATTCCGGCATGGGTAAAACTACAGAAGCACAACAAGCCGAGGCCAAAGCAAAGTTGCTGGGCAAGAAATAGCCGTAGGTTTTAGCCAAACTATTTGTTGCCGAGACGGTCGGCTTCCTGCCGCTCAGTTGCCGCTTGGGCTGATTTTCCCATTTGCGCGTAGGTCTCAGCCAGCCCTCGATGAGGCTCGGGATTGTCTGGGCGGAGTTTCGCCGCTTCCTCGTAGTAACGCAACGCATCTGAGTGGTGGTGCGCCATCTGATTCTTGTCTGCTACCTTCAGGGTCGTGACGTAGAGCAACTCACCAGTGGAAGAATCCTGCGGATTGAGTTCGTGAGCGTGACGCAGCACCTCGACGGCCTGCTCGGGTTCTTCTAGCTTCACCAGTACGGCTCCGTAGAGAGCGTTCAGGGGAAACAGATCGGGCCAGCGCTTAAGCGCCTTTGCCAGCGGAGAGCGCGCATCCGCAAACCGGTTCAACTGAAAATAAGTCAGCGAGAGGTTGTATTGCACCTGTGGAGATTGCGGCGAGAGCTCCGCCGCGCGCAGGAAAGGCTTCAGGGCTGCCTCCAGATCGCCGTGCTGGCCATAAATCATGCCGAGCGCGGTGAGTCTCTCCGCATCGTCGTCGTGATAGAGCTTTTCGCAGACGGCGTGAGCTTCGTCGCGCGGGCCTTTGTCGAGTTTCTCGCCACATTCCGAGCGAAGCTGGGCCTCCGTATCGTCCTGGCGATGCAGATCCTCTGACAGCGCGAGAGACTTTTTCGCCTCCTCCTCGCGTCCTTGCTTGCGATAGACGAAGCCAAGCTGGTAGGGAATGCGGGAGTCGCAGTGGGTTGAGTTGCGCAGCCTCTTTGAGCCACTTCTCGGCGTTGGGAAGATCATCTTGCTTGAAGTATGCGAATCCCAGGTAATACGCCGTATCAGGAAAAGGGGGCTTGGCCATGGCCTGACTCAAGTTCTTGACGGCGCCGGCAAAATCGCGCGTCTCAATATCGAGCCTTCCCAGGTAGTACAGGACGTTGGGATGATCTCCAGTCTCGCGGCGTACGGCTTCAAACTCTTTCCGCGCTTCGGTGGATTTGTGTTGCTCGAACAAGGCGACGGCGAGAGGGAACTGTGCTCGCAGAACGAGCGAGGGATCCAACGCCAAGGCTGCCCGGAACTCCTCGACGGCTACGTCATAACGGTCTTGCTTCAGCGCGTCATAGCCCTTGCCGAGATGGGCTTGTACGTTGTCGGACTGTGATAGCTGTGCGGCGGGAGTCGTTTGGCCAAATGCAAAGTGGAGCAGGCAGAACGGCAAAAGCGCGAGAACCAATAAGCAGTTCTGTCGGCGATGTGCGGGCCTAATCACGATGCGCATGTTGCGTTCGAGGGATGAGGAGATTATAGCTGCGGCCGTAACCTCGTTGACGCGGTTTGCAGGCCCGAGTGCGCTGTCTTGACCGTGCCAAACGCCGATGGTAGTTTCGGTTCCACAGTTAATGATTCGAGGGACATTCGTCTGGACTGGACCGGGAAGCCCCAACTCGTCGATCTACGCCGCCGCAACTTTCTCGTTCGATTCTGCCAGAGCGTAGGCATGGCTATGGCACCTGTCGGATGGTGGCGCGGCGCGTTCCCCGCCCTGAAATTCCGTACGGGCAGTGAACCCATTGCAGGCGGCGAGTATCATCTGCAGCCTCACTATCGGGCGGAGCGACCGCTCGACTCTCGTACTTCAGAAAGTGCAGCCGGGGCTCGACGATTTCATCACGGAAAAGTATGCCGAGCAGATCGCCGCGATCCTGGCGGAGTGGAGCCTTGGTTTGCTGCGATCGGCGAAGGACTCTCAATCCATTGCGAAGGCTCTGGCGGCCGACTTTACCGGCGCATCTGTGCGTCCGACTGAATCAAACCTTGTTCGGGAGAGTTCGGCTTTTCAGGTGCGACGGAACAAATTCACGGAGCAGATCGCACTTTCGCGCGAAGCCTTTCTCAACGAATGGCAGTCCAGGCTTAACGATTTCGCTGAAGTCGTGACGGCGGAGTTCCAGATCACGGCGGTTGAAGTGGTGGGTCTCGAAGGTAGCATGCCCGCTTCCTTGCCAGCGCGAGTGCAGACACGTGTTCGGTACGAGATCGTGGGTGGAGGAACGGGCTTTCACCGGGAGCAGCGAATCGGGAATTGGGAATTGAACTGGGTACGTTCTTCCTCTGGCGAGTTTCAGATTCGCGCATGGCGGACGCTCGATGAAATGGTGGCGCGTTCCAGGGCTCCGGTCTATGTGGACATTACATCGGCCGCGCTGAGTGGCAATTCTTCGTACGCGGCGCAATTGCTGCATGGTACGGACTACTGGCGGACCGTGCTCGACGGCGCGTCGGGTATCGACATCTACGGACACAATGGCGTTTCAGTCGTGGACATCGACAACGATGGCTTTGACGATCTCTACGTGTGCCAGCCCTCGGGCCTGCCCAACCGGCTGTATCGAAATCGCGGCAACGGAACATTTGAAGACATCACGGAATCGTCGGGGTTGGGCATTCTTGAAAACACGGCGTGCGCGCTTTTTGCGGATTTCAGCAACCGCGGCCGCCAGGACGTGATCATCGTGCGGGCGAGTGGGCCGTTGCTGTTTGTGAACGAAGGCGGAGGCAAGTTTCGTCAGAAGCCTGACGCCTTCCACTTCGCCAGTCCTCCGCAGGGAACCTTCACCGGCGCGGCCGCTGCTGACTACAACCGCGACGGTTTGCTCGACGTTTATTTTTGCTTGTACGCCTACTACCAGGGGACCGGACAGTACAAATATCCCTCGCCGTACCACGATGCCGAAAACGGGCCGCCGAATTTTCTGATGCGCAACCACGGCGACGGAACGTTTCACGACGTAACTGCGGAATCAGGACTGAATCAGAACAACACGCGCTACAGCTTTTGCTGCGGATGGAGTGACTACAACAGTGACGGCTGGGCCGATCTCTATGTGGTCAATGATTTCGGCCGGAAGAATCTTTACCGGAATCTCGGTGATGGCACATTTGTCGACGTCGCGCCCGAAGCGTCGGCAGAGGACGTAGGGGCGGGGATGAGCGTCGCCTGGCTCGACTTCGATAACGACGGTGCTGAAGATCTTTATGTCGGCAACATGTGGACCGCGGCCGGGGAACGCATCTCGACGCAGGGCAACTTTAAGAAAGAGTCTTCCAGCAAGACTCGATCACTCTACCAAAAACATGCGATGGGCAACTCGCTGCTGCGAAATCGAGGCGCTGTTTTCGAGGAGGCGACGAGTGCAGCCGGCGTGGGAATGGGGCGCTGGGCCTGGTCGAGCGACGCATTTGATTTCGATCATGACGGGTTCCCTGACCTCTACATCGCCAACGGCATGGTTTCTGGCCCTCAGAGGCAGGATCTCAACAGTTTTTTCTGGCGGCAGGTTGTCTCACTCTCTCCCGACCAAGCTGGCGCGTCGCACGCGTACGAGGAGGGATGGAATGCCATCAACGAACTTATCCGCTCTGATGGAACCTGGAGCGGCTATGAGAGAAATGTTTTCTACGCCAATAATCGCGATGGAACGTTTTCCGATGTTTCGGCCGTGATCGGCCTTGATTTCGTGGAGGACGGTAGATCCTTTGCTCTGGCCGATTTCGATGGCGACGGACGAGTCGAGCTATTCGTGAAAAACCGCAACGCGCCGCAGTTGCGGATCTTGAAAAACGTGATGGAGGAGCTGCCGGCGTCGATTGCGTTTCATCTTCAGGGTACGAAGAGCAACCGCGATGCGATCGGTACTTCCGTTACGATCGAGACGAGTGCGGGTCGCCAGACACGCATGCTGCAGGCGGGATCGGGATTTCTTTCGCAGCACAGCAAGAACGTCTTCTTCGGGCTTGGAGAGGCAAAGGGAATAATGCAGGCCTCGATTCATTGGCCTAGCGGTCTGGTGCAGGAACTGCGCAATCTTCCAATCAATCACAAGATTTGGGTGGAAGAGGGGCTGGAACCTTCACGCATGCAACCGTTCGATATCCAATCGAAGGGGCAGGCTGTTGGTTCGCCTGCTGGAAGCCGAGGAGGCGAACTGCTTCCCGCTAACGTTGAGACGTGGCTTCTGGCGCCGGTTGCGGCTCCGGACTTTTCGTTGCCGGATTTATCGGGAAAGGTCCATGCGCTTTCCTCAACTCGAGGCAGCCTTACACTCTTGAATTTCTGGACCCAAAAGTCTGCTGAAGCCCCAGATCATTTGAGAGCACTGCAGAAATATTCGACTGCCTGGAAAGCGAAGGGCTTGAAACTCTTTGCGGTGAATGTGGATGAATCCGTCGATCAAAGCGGCAATTCAGCGACACAATTCAGCTTCCCGATTCTGCAAGGCTCGCCGGACGTGGCGGCAATCTACAACATTCTCTATCGTCAATTATTTGACCGCCATCGCGATCTTAGCCTTCCGACTTCTTTTCTAATCGATCGCAATGGCGACATCGTCAAGCTATATCAAGGGCCGCTGGTTGCTGAGCACGTGGATCAGGACTTGCGCGAAATCCCGGGGACCGATGCCGAGCGGTTGGCCAAGGCGCTGCCGTTCCCGAGTCCGACTTACACGCTCGATTTCGGTCGCAACTATCTTTCTTGCGGCGCGCTCTTTTTCCAGCGCGGATATCTCGATCAGGCGGAAGCCTCGTTCCAGCAAGCGCTGCGTGACGATCCTTCGAGTGCGGAAGCGCTGTATGGCATTGGAAGCGTCTACATGAATCAAAACAAGAACGCTGCGGCCCGCGAGGCTTTCGAGCGCTGTGTGAAGCTTCCAGCCAACTATCCGGATACGCTGCCAGACGCATGGAACAATCTCGGCGTGATTGCCACGCGGGAGGGCCGGGTCGAGGAATCGATCCCGTGCTTTCTGGAAGCTCTGCGGCTCAATTCGCGGCACCTGCTATCTCTCGACAACCTGGGCAATGCCTATCGATCCCAAAAGCGTTGGGACGAAGCTCGTAAGGTTCTGGAGCGCGCGGTGGCGGTTGCTCCAGAGGATCCAGAAGCGAACTACAGTCTGGGAATGGTGTTTGCGCAGGGCGGCGAGAACGATAAAGCGTACAGATACTTGCAGCGCGCCTTGAAGGCTAGGCCGATCTATCCAGAAGCGTTGAACAACCTTGGAGTCCTCTATCTTGTGACGCAGCGTCGCGATCAGGCAGTGGCCAGCTTTGAACAATGCATTCGCGTGGCACCAGGCTTCGATCAGGCATATATGAATCTGGCGCGCGTGTATGCCCTCGAAGGTGAGCGGTCAAAGGCTCGTGACATTCTGCTCGATTTGCTCAAACAGCATCCCGATTACGCGCAGGCTAAGCAGGCACTCGATCAACTGCAACAATAGTCACGGCTTTGGGGTTGGCGCCGTCAGCAAGTCGACAAACATCTTGTAGAACTTTTCCTTGTCCAGATCGACCTGAATTTCAGCTGGAGGCCCGACGATCTTTGGCTTATCCTGTTCCGTCCAACTTAGCGTATTTCCGTATCCCGCCCCGCGGTTGAGGTCGATATCCAGATAACGCATATCTTTCGCGGTAATCAGAGTTGGATCAAGCCAGGCGAGTGCGGCAAGTTCATCCCAAAGATAGTTGTAGTTTCCAAATAGACGAGCATGCGCCGCCAAATATCCCGCGGCAGGAGTCTTGCCAGCTTTCACGCGGTTGATCAGGTCTTGAGTCAGGCGTGTCTTTACGGAGATATCGACAGTCGTGCAAATGATCTTCTTCCATGGTGCAGTGAGCGCGATATGCGCGGCTTCGGGATCGAACCAGAGGTTGAATTCGTGGCGAGGAGCGTTCACAAATTCGGGATCGTCGGTGTCCGGATTCAGACTGCCGCCCATAAGCACCAGTTCCTTCGCCAAAATTGGGAACTGGGGATCGATGGTGATGGCGAGGGCGAGATTCGTCATGGGTCCGCCGGCGTAGATCGTGATTTCGTGCGGATATTTGTGGACCATCCGCACCAGAAAATGAGCCGCATCTTCATCGAGCGGCTTGGTGGTCGGCTTGCCTTCCGGCATGTCCCCTAACTGATCGGGCGGGTGATAGAGCCGCGGAGTCCAAGCGCCCACCCATGGCACGGCGCCATACTGCTGTTCCCACAGTTCCGTCTCGTCTTTACGGCGGACGAGTGGATACTCGGCTCCGGGGACCACCGGAATGTCGGTCCGTCCGATAATCTCGAGCATGCGCAGAGTGTGCGCGACCTCCTCTTTGAGCCAGGCATCGCCCGTCACTACCGTTATGCCCAAGACCTGCGTTTGTGGAGATTGAACCAGCAACAAAATCGACTGCTGATCGGTTCCTCCGGGACCGGCAGCGTCCTGGTCGATGATGATCTTGCGCTTGCCCGAGGAGGACTGCTGTCCGCAGCCTGCAACGCTCGTCAACAGCAACATTCCTACGAACCACAGCCGGAACAATCTCATTTCGCTCCCTGCTTTCCTGACAAACGCCCGATGAGCAAATCAAAGAACCGGGGCGAGTCCACACCCACAGCGACTTTCGCGTTCGGCACAAAATTTTCTCGCAGAACCGGAGATGTCCTCGTCGAGGCGAGAGTGGGCGCCGATCCGCGAATGGGCATGTTGACTGGCGCATTCTTGTCCGCTCCCGGACGCCGTCGCAAATCACCAGCATTGGGACTGTAGCCAAGCGTTTCTCCGGCGGTGAGTTCGCCAGTGGTTTCGACGTCGACGTAATAGTCCTGAAATTGCAAAATCGACGGATCGAGAAAACCCGCCACGGCGAGGGAGTCATGCATGTTCGGCCCAGAGAGGAAGCCCCGCTCCCGGTTGTGATTGATGGCGTTGCGCGCAATGGTCGCGCCGGCCTGACTCACAGGATTTTGTGCGACTTCCAGTGTCTTGACATGCTCGTCGGTGAGTGAGGTCTTCCGGGTCACGTCCAGCCCAACCATGGTGATGGGAATTCCTGACTGGAAGACAATGCGCGCAGCCTCCGGATCGACGTAGATATTGAATTCGGCGGCGGGTGTGATGTTGCCTCCCGACAAAGATCCACCCATCATAACCAAGCCTCGAACCATGCGTGCCAAATCCGCATCCGAGTTAAGTGCTGCGGCGATGTTGGTCAGCGGGCCGATGGTGAGGAGCGTGATTTCTTCTGGGTATTTGCGCACGGTCTGGCGAATAAAATCTGCCGCGGGATCAGGGATGGGCTTGCGCTTCGGTTCGGGGAAGCTCGCTCCGCCCAATCCGTTTTCGCCGTGCGCGTAGGTAGCTGTAACCAGGCGGCGCAGCAGAGGACCTTTGGCACCGGCAGCTACTGGAATGTCGTCGCGTCCGGCGATCTCAACCATGCGGAGCGCGTTGGGCAGCGTCAAGTCCAAAGGAACGTTTCCAGCAACGGCCGTGATGCCTTCAATCTTAAGTTCGGGCGAGCGCATAGCTAAAAGCAACGCAAAGGCGTCGTCGACGCCGGGATCGGTGTCGATGATGACGCGAGAGGGGCCACGGTCCGGTTGTTGTTCGGCAATCGGCTGCGCCCACAACTTTGGCGCCACCGTGCCTATAGCGAGGGTAGCCGTAGAAGCGGTCACAAATTCGCGTCGCGTCATGTCGGAAGGTTTTTTCATGTTTAGTGTTGCGTCACTTGTGATCTGAGCTGCAAATGATCACTTGTCACAAAGCATTGCATTCTATTTTGAGCGCCCCGGGTTAGCCAGCGGATTCTCGTCAGTTGGAATGCGCCGCCGAAGTTGCGATCAGCAAGGATGGCGGATAAAATGCCCGACTAGGCAAGACGGGCCCTGACCCGTCCACCGCTTTTCTTCATGGGCTGTTTCAACGGGGTTCAGTTGTACACACCGACCAGAGTTATCGACCGAATCATTGTCCTGCTTATTGTTGTCGCGTGCGCTCAATCCCTACAGGCTCAGAACTCGGCTTCGTTGCGCGGTGTGATTCGCGACTCATCCGGAAAGCCGGTCGCGGGCGTCATCATTCAATTGAAGGGCAAAGAATCCGCCCAGACCGTTCATTCCGATTCGCAAGGGACCTACAGTTTTGCCACCGTTCAGGGTGGAGTCTACAGCCTGCGAGCGGAGATGACGGGATACTCGGTCGCGGAAATCGCGTCCCTTTTCCTCGCTCCAAACGAAGAGAAGCATGTCGACCTAAACCTTGCGCCTCAATCCGCGTCATCGCAGGGATCACCATCGCAGCAGCCTGAGTTCTTTGACCAGCCAAGTTTTACGGTTGCGGGCGTTACCGACACCACGAGCCTCGGCGGACACGGCTCGGACACAGTAGTGCGAACCCGCGAAACTCTCGCCAAAGAAACGGTAGCTCTCGGGAAGGCTGCAGGAACTGAGAATCGAAGCGCATCGGATGCCGAGAAAACGTTGCGCGCAAACGCCGAACGGGAACCCGCCAGCTTTGAGTCGAACTATCGCTTGGGAAAGGAGCTGATCGAGAATGGCGAAGCCGGCGAGGCCATCGTCTACCTTGAGCGAGCCCGTACGCTCAAACCGGGAGACTATGAGAACGCTTACCTTCTGGCGTTGGCCAATGCGCGATCGGGAAATTACGAGAGTGCGCGCAATCAGACGCAGGCATTGCTGCAGCAATCCGACAAGGCCGAGCTCCATCATCTGCTGGGCGATGTCGAGGAACGAATGGGAGATTCTCTGGCTGCGGTGCGCGAGTACCAACGGGCTGCCGAATTGGACCCGACTGAAACTTATCTGTTCGATTGGGGCTCCGAGTTGCTGCTGCATCATGCTCCGGAGCCAGCGGCGGAAGTCTTCACCAAGGGGAACCGGCTGTTCCCTCGTTCTATTCGAATGCTGATTGGACTTGGGGCAGCCCAGTTTGCGCGCGGCTCTTACGATCAGGCCGTACTGCAAATCTGCGCGGCATCCGACCTCGATCCCAGCGATTCGCGTCCATATCTTTTTTTGGGGAAGATGCAAAAGGCTGAAGCCACGCCTTCTGCCGTGGTTCTGCAAAAGCTGCAACGCTTTGCCGAGCAGCAGCCTGGGAACGCCCAGGCCGATTACTATTACGCTCTGGCACTTTGGAAAGTGCGGGCAGGGTCCCCCGACACATCGGCGAAGGTCGAGTCACTATTGGCGAACGCCACGCGTCTCAACCCAGCGTTCGCAGCCGCATACCTTCAACTGGGCATTGTCCATGCGGAAAAAAAGGATTATCCAAAGGCGATTCTCGACTATCAGCGGGCCATCTATGCCGATCCGCAGCTCGAAGAGGCACATTATCGTCTCGCTCAGGCCTATCGGCAGTCGGGCGATACGAGTAAGGCCGAAGGGGAAGTCCAAATCTATAGCCAGCTCGCTAAAGAATCAGCCCAAAAAGCGGAACGCGAGCGCCGGGAAATCCGGCAGTTTGTCTACACTTTGCGTGACCAACCGCCCCTTCCCAGGCACGAGTAATAGGACGGTCGGATTGCATCGAATGCACGACATTGTATAATCCGGCGCGTGGATCTGTGGGAGGGTAGTCTCCTCCAATATCAAAACCCCTGCGAGGAACCATGTCGGAAGTGCAAGAAGATCATTCTGCGAGCCGCGTTGCGACGTATTTTGTGTTCATCTTTCTGGCCGCGGCGGTCATCGAGACGTTGCTAGCAAGCTTCGGACGATAGTATTTCTCGGCGCCTTTTGCGAGTGTACCTGTGAACTTGGAGTGAGGCAGATAAGGGGTTCGTCTGCCCATAAAGTGGGTACTGTGCGCGCCGCGAACGAGGCCTAGAGGGTCGCGGCCCGGGCTGGAGCGCGGCACTCCGCTCAGGCTTCTGCTGTGTTACACTTTTTGGTTCATACTGACAAACTGTTGCACGCAGGACATCCAATCCACAAATGCTTTTTTCCAAAGAATATGTGGGCTATCTGGCCCGCGAAGTCACCAAGAAACTGATTGCCGGCAAGTTCATTGAGGTCACGGCCCTTCCCGCGGTGAACGAGCGCGTGAATGCGGCGTTGGTCGACGAACTTTCGCTCGAGGATCGCATCAATGACGAAGTGCGGGTCATCCTCGAAGCCTACTCCGACGAGATGCGCAACAGCGGCGCCAACTACCAGGAAATGTTCCGCAAGGTAAAGACCGAACTGGTGCGCAAGTACAAGGCGGTGCTGTGAGACTCAGCCGCGATAAAGTGAACGTGCTGGCGCGGGCCGTATCCGATGTCCTCAAGCAGATGGACGAAGTCGAGTTCATCGAAGACCCGAACACTATCCGCCAGGAAACCCGTAAAATTCTCGAAGACTTGCTAAATCAGGAAGCCAGAATCGACGTTGCAGCCCGCCAGAAGATCGAGAGCCAGAAACGTACCATCCTCGAAGGCTCGCAAGAGTGGGACATCCTCTACCGCAAGTATTACAACGAGGAAGTGAAGAAACTCGGCATTTGATATGTGATTGCAGTATGCGGCCCAAGTGAAGCCGAGCTATTGAGCGGATTTCAGCTCGATCGTGATGAGGTTTCGCACTGAACGGGCTGGATGTTTGTCTTCCGTAACCACAAGCTTGAACGGTCCTGAGTGCGCGTCGAGCCGCTTGCCGTTCATTGTATCGGCGACGATGACTTCTCCGGGATGAAAGTTCGGATCGACCTCACCTAGCGCCAATACGGACCGGTAACCGTCGGAACCGGTGGCGACAATGTAGTTGGCAAGCGCTTTGCCGCGAAGGTCACTCCCCAACGGTGCCCCCAGCTTGGCGAGCAATACCGAAAGGCGAACCCCGGAATATTCTTCGTCTGCATTGGTGTGCGAATTGTGGATCGTCACCGAGACCCGCGAAAGAGCCTTCAGTTCCGCTGCCGACACCACGAGTGGCTTGTGATCAGCGTACGTTAAAAGAGTCAGCTCACTTTTCGATGATGTGGGCGACGCATCCGGGTCGTTCTGAGTCCCAGCCGTTGTAGCCGGTGTCTCTTGCTGTGCGGGTGCAGACGAAGTAAGGAGCGCAATGGCGAGAATAAAGCTGCTGAACGGTTTGGTCCACATGCTGGGAAGCATAGCGCCGAAACCAGGCGGATGTCAGCCCTGGTAACGAGTGGAAAGCATAGAATTGTGCCAACACGACCTTTGCGCGACAAGGCAAATTGCTTGCATCGAATCAGCGACGTTACAGCCATCATCAAGCAGGCCGCGGCAGAGGCTGGATTTGACCTCTCCGGAATTGCTCCCGCCGCTGACGCTTCCGAACTCAAGTACTTTCCCGAATGGATTGCCGCTGGACACGGCGGTGAAATGAATTACCTGCAAGCGCGCGATGAACAGGGGGAGCTGAAGCGCGGCTCGCTGTCCCGAGTTGCGCCGTGGGCGCGAAGCGTGGTGGTTTGCGCCATCAACTACAACACTGACAATCCTTACTCAACGCAAGAGACCAATGCGGGCCGAGGTTGGATTTCCCGCTACGCGTGGAGCCATGAAGATTATCACGATGCGGTGCTTAATCGCCTGAAGCAAGTGGAAGCCACATTGCGGGGGACGGTGTTGCCCGGGTTGCAATCGACCCTCACAACCCGCAGCTACGTCGACACCGGTCCCCTGGTCGAGCGCGTCTATGCCAAATATGCGGGCGTGGGCTGGATCGGCAAGAACACTTGCATCATCAATCAACAGAAAGGCTCGTGGCTTTTTCTGGGCGTGATCCTCACGTCGCTCGAACTTGCGCCCGATGTTCCGGCTCCTGACCGGTGCGGCACGTGCACTCGCTGCATCGATGCGTGTCCAACGGATGCGATCCTTGCGCCCTACCAGCTCGACTCCAACAAATGCATTGCATATCTGACAATTGAGAAACGCGGCTCAATTCCTGAAGCACTTCGCGCAGGTATGGGGCGCCATGTATTTGGCTGCGATATCTGCCAGGACGTCTGCCCCTGGAATCGCAAGGCTCAGGCAACCGGTTCGTCTGAATTCCAAGCTCGCCCTGGGCTGGTCAACCCAGCACTCGAATGGTTGGCCCAGATGTCTGCAGGGGACTTTCGCGAAGTCTTTCGGGGCTCGCCGATCCGGCGGACTAAGCGCTCGGGACTTCGCCGGAATGTGGCTATCGCCATTGGGAATAGTAAGACCAGAGAATTGCTTCCACTCCTCGATCCTATGACCGCTGACGAAGACCCCTCGGTCAGCGAGGCCGCGAGATGGGCAAAAGCGCAATTTCTGACCTCCCCCGAAAAGTAGCTAGAGAGAGTTTGCTCCTCTTTTAATTCGCCTTATATTCGCCTCCGACGCCCGCTAAATCCTTCCTAGATTTGCAACACTTCCGTAACTTGGTTATTGCGATTCGCCGCAACTAAACTTTGGGTAAGGTGTTCTTAAATTAGTAGCTTACGCTGGAATCAGGGGTAACCATGTCTATACGCCACATGCAGCCAATGCGGCGCGATGTTTGCGGCATCGTTGTAACGTTCGCCTTGTGCTCCGCTCTCGCGGGGGCGTCAGCCACGCTTCTGCTGGAAGAGCCTTATGGCACTATGGGATTTTTTACCGCGACCGGTCATGCCGCAGTCTATCTTTCCGGCGTGTGCGCCGAGACCCCTGTGGTTCTTCGTCGTTGCGCCCCTGGAGAAACCGGCGTGGTCATTAGCCGTTACGACGGCGTCGGTGGATACGATTGGGTCGCCATCCCCCTCATTCCTTACTTGTACGCTGTGGAACGTGCTGAAGATGTGCCGCTGTTCGCTGATGCCAGGATGGCGCTTTTCCTGCGCGACCGGTACCGCCGTCGGTATCTCGAGGAGATTGCGCCAGACGGCAAGAATGGCGGAGCGCCCGGAGGGAACTGGTACCAACTGGTGGGATCGTCCTACGACCGCACGATCTACGGATTCGAGATCGAAACGACCGCGGCTCAGGATGATGCATTGATCCGCAAGCTAAATGACTCGGCCAACCGCTCCCATTTCCACCTGGTCTCGAACAACTGCGCCGACTTCGCCAAGAGCGTCCTGAACTTTTATTACCCAAAGTCGCTCCATCGCAGCATTGTGGCCGACGTGGGCATGACTACGCCTAAACAAATGGCGAAGATGCTTACCAGGTTTGGTGAGCGGCATCCGGAGCTGCAATTTTCGCGAATCATCATTTCGCAAGTGCCGGGCAGCATGCCTCGCAGCACACCCGTGCATGGAGTGGTGGAATCGTTCCTGAAGTCGAAGAAGTATATTGTGCCCAGCGCTGTGGTCAGCCCGATTTTTGCCGGATGCGTGGCAGCAGCGTACGTCACCACTGGCGCAGGACATTTCGAACCCGCGCGCAATGCAATGGTTTTCGTCGTAGGCGGAGATCCAGAGCGTCCCTTGGGCCGAGAGGATCGCCGCGCCTACCAGCTGGAGCTGAAACACTTCCTGGCCGGAGCTTATCCCGAAGGTCCGAACAAGAATGCTGACCGGGCTTGGGAGAGGCTGCAATCCAAGGCGAAGACCGATGTCGACGATCAGGGTAGGCCCGTTCTGCAATTGCAGGTGGGAGAGCAGACGGTGCAAGTTGGCATCTCAGTCGGCAACGTTCTGAACGGCAGCGCGCCCCCAGAGCTGGTGCGGCAGCTTCTGGAAGCCCGTTTGCAATCAGAATTGCGGCATAAATCGACTGTAGGCATCTCCGAAACGGAGATCGCTCGCGATTGGAACTTCCTTCAGAAGGCAAGTGGAAACAGCGAATCAACTCGGACGGCTCGCCTCGTGCCGCATAGCGAGGCTGATCGCGAAAACAAACCGTAATTTATGAGATGAGATGAAAAAGGCCGCGCGGGAAGCGCGGCCTTCGTATTTTATTGCTGTTCCTGCGGCGGGCGTTGCTGCACGCCGGCGCCCGGAACTGGCGGCTGTCCCGGAGGCTGCTGCTGCTGCAGCATTAACTGACGCTGCTGCATTTCCTGGAGCATTTCCTGCGGAGTCTTCACGCCGGGCTGATCCGGCGCGGTAGGCTGCTGCTCAGCCTCTGCAGCTGTCTGATCTGCACTATCATCGGTGTTCTCTTCGGCGGTTTCCGCGTCAGCTCCATCAGGATTGGCTTCCTGCGCCGTCGATACGGGATTGCCGGGCGGTACACCGCTGACCTGCTGCTGTTCCGGCTGAGGCGGCGCACTGTTGTTAGGGCCCACAGTATCTGATGCGGACTTCGCGACCAGTACCACCCGAGTCAGTTGCGCATCATTTGCAGCGGAGCCGAGCAGCACGTAGTTAAATCGTGAACCATTCAGCAGTTCAGCCAGGACCTCGCGCGCTGGTCCCGGACCAAGGTGCGTCACAACCCGCTCCGGGGCGGATGGAACATCGATTTCTGCGCCCGTCTGCTTGCGGACGGCGCGCAAAATATCGCCCAACGTTGAGTTCGGCGCAACGATGGTCAGCTGGGAATTCTGATAACTCACCTGCGGAGCCATGGGCGCAATGGAATCAAGCGGGATCTGCTGCACGGGACCGGTCGGCCCGGAAGGCAGGGGAGGAGGCGGAGTCGGCTTCTTCGTCTTCCGCTGTCCATGAACCGCGTCTGCATTTGCCGGTTGAATTACTCCGGGGCACACAACTGCGACGCACAGGGCGATTCCTGCAACGAATTTCTTGAAATTGCATCCCGTGCTCATGATCATCTCTCCCAAATATATGATGTCGGGGGGACACCGCGAGGCAGTCTGTAACCAGATTCTAGCACTGGCGCAGCCGCAAGCCACTCGCAGCGCCATACGTCCCATCGAGAAGAACGTCTAAAGACTAATCTCTTGCGTACTTTGATGCTATGGCACGATGTGGGGACACTGGCAAACCGATTGCAGTCAACCATTTTAGCCCGCGCAAAATCTTAACAGCGGACAATGGAAGTCGCGTAAACTAAACAAGCCTGCCAACTCTATGAAAGTAAAGGCGGAATTCCCAATGAATCTGGCCACCCGCTGCATTTCCACTGCTCTCTGGATTGCGCTGTCGATTTTGGCCTTTTCGCCCCAAAATGCCCATGCCCAAGCTTGTCAAACCGCCAGTGATCTGGACGAGGGGGTGCGGACGAAGCTGACGGCGGCCGGCCAGCGCTACTTAGACATGGTCGTGAAGGGCGATGTGGCCTCGCTACGGCAGAATGCCATGCCCAGCCTGGCTTCCGATTTTGCGGGAATCGAGGGAACCGTTAAGGATCACCAGCAGGATCTCGCCGGAGCGCAAGGAATGGTGAAATCCACATTTCTACTGGACGGTACAACGCCGGTGCCGCACGCGGAATTCTATTGCGGTGTCTTTGGAAAAAGCGGCCAGACTGCGAATAGCGCGGTCTTTTATCTCGACAATCTCCCGGCCGGAAAGTACGGCGTGGTTCTGATGGACGCGACCTCGACCAAAGGGCGCAGCATGGTTTCGTTGATTCTGCAACAGGACGGTACCGACTGGAAATTGGGCGGACTGTACATCAAGGCCGCTCAGGTCGCAGGACATGACAGCGACTGGTTTCTGGCGCGGGCTCGTGAGTACAAGGCGAAAGGTCAGGCGCACAACGCATTTTTCTTTTACAGCGAGGCCCGCAGCCTGATCTCTCCGTTAAATTTTATGAGCACGTTGGCCACCGATAAGCTCTACGACGAATCGCAGAGCGCGCAGCCGCCGGACCTTCCCGCGAACGGAAAGACCGTCGACCTTGCGGCCGGAACAGCGACCTACAAGATCACTGCCGTGTTTCCGGAGATTGTGGGAAGTGATCTTGACCTGATCGTGAAGTATCAAGCCGCTGATGTGTCCAACACCAACGCGGCGTATGCCGGCAACATAGCGGTCATCAAAGCGCTGGTCACAAAGTATCCGGAGGTGCGGGATGCGTTCGCCGCGGTCGTGGCTCGCGCCGTTGATCCGAGTGGACGGGATTATGGCACGCTGCTGGCGATGAAGGACATCAAGTAGCGGGACCGGCTTTCAGTTAAAACCAGTCTGATCCAGGCGGCATTCTTTTGGATCTTTGTCGTCGCGCAGGCCCAGAAATACTGGAGCCCGCAACTTCGGTCCGCTGCCCTGGTTGGTGCCGCCGGTCCATTCGGCGAACTCGATTTCCGCTACTAGCTGAGGTTTCACGAAACTCACTTTCCGGAGCGCCTCTACGTCTCCGAAGAATGGATTCTTGTGGGTCTCGAGCTTCCCCAGGACTTGCGAAATTTCCCCCAACGATTTCTGATTGAAGCCGCTGCCGGCCTGTCCCACATGGATCAGGCGTCCTTCCTTGTCGTACAAGCCAAGAACCAGCGAACCAAAGTGGGTGCGGCTGCCCTTGGTTTCGGTGTATCCGCCGATCACGGCTTCCAGACGGTGTCGAATTTTAATTTTGAGCCAGTCGCCGCTGCGGCGCTCTTCGTAGCAACTGGATCGCCTTTTCGCGACGATGCCTTCTAGTCCCTTCTGCTGGGCGATCTCGAAGAGCGCATTGCCGTGCTCCTCGTAGTGATCGGAATAGCGAACGCCATCGCCGGTTTCCAGGATTGATCCGAGCTTGCGTTTGCGTTCCTCCAGCGGCATGCGCCGCCAATCGTAGCCATCGAGGTACAGCAGGTCGAATGCGTAGTACAGAACTGTCACATCTTCGTTGGCCGCCGCCCTGTGGCCTCCGGGACGAAATCCCGTGCGCTGCTGCATCAGGCTGAACGATGCCTTACCGTGGGCATCGAGCGCTACCACTTCGCCGTCGAGGATCGCTGTCTTCGCTTTGATGAGGCGCGCCATATCTTTCAACTCGGGATAACGAGGAGTGAGTTCATTTTGATTCCGCGAGACCAGTCGCACCTTGCCGTTTTCGATAAACGCGATCGCGCGATAGCCGTCCCACTTGATTTCAAACAGCCAATCTGCGTCGTCGAACGGTTTTGCAATCGACTCTGCCAGCATCGGATGGATCGTCGAAGGCATAGGGCGCTTGACGGGGCCCGCAGAAGATTTCACCACCGAGGACACGGTGGGCACCAAGGACTTGGTCTTAAGCGGCTTGGTACTTACTGGACTGGACGGCGCTGCTACGCTGCTTTCTTTTTGCTGCTTCGCGCTTTTGGAGTTCTGTCTTTCGCGCTCGCTGGGCGCGTTCGGGGTTTTTTTTTGGGGCCGCTCTCCTCGGCTCTCTTCTTATCGAGTTTGGCGACCGCATCGGCCAGCCAGGCAGCCTTTAACTTTCCGCGGCCGGTGGGACGACTCTTCCACTCCCTCGACCCGGAGTCTCCGGCAACCTCATCAAGATTGCGCCCGCTGAGCACGGAATCATCGAACTCTTCAATGTCATATCCTTCAACGACCTGGTCGTCGTGCTTCTTGATCAACAGCCACTCGTTTCCTTTGCTTCCGGGACGTCGTCCTTTCATCTTGATGAGAGCGAAGTCGCCCTTCAGACGTTTCCCGTTCAGACGAAATTTCAGATCGCCCTTGGCGAGCATTGCGGCGGCTTCCGCTTCGGTTCCGGGCTTATATTTGCCATCCACCGCGACCGGCGAGAGCGGTTGCCACGTGCCTATGTCCCACACGATGACCGTTCCTGCGCCATAATTGTTCTCGGGGATGTTCCCTTCAAAATCGAAATACGAAACCGGATGATCCTCGACGTGCATGGCCAGTCGCTTATCAGCGGGGTCGAGTGACGGTCCCTTGGGCACCGCCCAGGATTTCAGCACCCCTTCCATCTCTAACCGGAAGTCGTAGTGCAGCCGCGTGGCGTCATGTTTCTGCACGACGAAGCGGTTTCCCGCCTTCTTCGGCAGGCTCGGAGGAGGCTCCGGTGTCTCTTCAAAACGACGTTTGCGCTTATATTCTTCGAGGGCCATTCGTACACTCCCTAGCGCGCCATTCTAGCAATTAGAAGATGAAAATACCCTACATACTCCACCTTAGCGAGCGCTCGCAGCCTCCCGATATAATCCACATCATTCCGCCTCTCCACATGAAACGCGAATTTCCCGAAGTCCCGTTGGTCGGTGTCGGCGCCATCATCATCGAGGACGCTCGTGTGCTCCTGGTCAAGCGGGCCCACCCGCCGCTGCAGGCCCAATGGTCCATCCCTGGCGGTGTTCTGGAAGTCGGGGAACTGATCCGCGAGGCCGCAGTTCGCGAAGCTCGGGAAGAGACCGGACTCATCGTCGAGCCTGAGGATCTTCTTGGCGTCTATGACCGCATCCTGCGCAATCCCGAAGAGCGAGTCCAGTATCACTATGTGCTGATTGATTTTTTCTGCCGTCGCGTCGGCGGCGAGTTGCTCGCGGCGAGCGATGCCGCCGAAGTCCGCTGGTTCGCCCGGGAAGAATTGGCTCCATTGAAACTCGCAGAAGATACCATCGACGTAATCCGCAAGGGCTTCGCCACACTAGGAACCAAGTAGCACACTGCTGCGGTGAACGCCGCCCCGGTTCACGGTTTGGGATGCGAAACGCTCAGGGGGTAGTAAGCCATTAAGTATTTGGCTTGGTCACTGTCGATGGGATCGATATCGAAATTCATCTGGTTGGTATTCCCGAAACTTCGCACGCGGAAGAAATATGCCTTGCCCGGTTCTGCCGTGAAGTGCGTGAGCGCCAACAAAACTCCGGCGTACTTTGGCGATGGCTTCGGCAAGAGGCGTGATTGCGGACTGGCGCACACGTGATGCTCGCCTGGTTCCACGGACACTGAAAAATAAGAATTGTGCTGATTGGCGCCGACCCACGTTCCGTCGAGCCCAATCCGGGTAGTCATACACGATCCGATACAGTTCACCGCGCCGATATCCTGGATGAAGTACACCAACGCCTTCCCGGCTTCGGGCGGTGCCAGCATGTGCTGGGATTCGTCCAGCTTCGCTTCATACTTGATGTCCTTGGAACCACAGGCTGCGGCAACTGTGCCGATTTCTTGCTGGGCAAACGCGGACAGGGTCAGGAACATAAAGATAGCAACGCTTTTCATGATTTCCTCCCAGAACCCCACTCGGATTCTAAGCTTGATTCAAGCGCACCGTTGCGTTTTCTGCGTTGCTGGGCGAAACGTCTCCTAAGAATGGGAATCACTGCCGCCGGCATCAACCGCGCCATCCTCCCACTCGGCATAGCAGGAGTGGCATCTCCACGCCCGGCGGTGTATCGGCATCGGAACGCGCAAGAACGCACTCATGTAAGCAATCGGCCGATCCAGCTCTCTAAAGTTCACATCCAGTGACTGGCACTTTGGACAGCGCGGTTGTTCGTAGAGCCCGACCCCTTGCACGTAGAGGCCTTCGAGAATTGGCTCGTCGAGAATCTTGCGGGCGTTGTCGGCATCAGCGATTCTGACGTTCAGCTTGATTCCGCCAATGAAGTTGGAAATGAACCAGTCGAGGCGGACAAGATTTTCATCCCCCAGAAAACACTCGATTCCTACCGACTCGAGGCAGCCCTTGGCCAGCAAGGCTTCGGGCAGATCGCGGAACTGACGGATGGTCACCAGTTCCTGAATCTCCATTTCGTGCTGCTGCTCTGGGCCCGCGTCATCAGGACACTTCAAGTGCCGGCGGTCCATCTCCTCCTCCAGCGCTTCCCAGGCCAAGTCGGTAAGGGACTCCGCATTTCGCGCCAGGCGCAGTAGCTCGCCCTCGGTCAGGCCGGCGTAGTTCGCCGCTAGTCGCCGCCGCTCGCGCTGTTCATTGAGGTAAGACTCGCCAGAACTGGACACTCGCCAAGGATACTTCGGCTGCCCGGTTTGGGCCAAATGGCCCAGCCAATCGAATGGCCCACACCGGTGCGTGATGCTAATCACAGACGTCGGTTTCCCTGCGTGTAACAAACGAAAAAGGCGGATTTCGAATCGAGGAGGCCTAGTGGGACCGAGCTTCAAACTGAACCGCCGAGCCTTCCTGCAGGCGGCCCTAGCCGCGGCCGCAGCGGGCGCGGGTTTGGCATGCAGTGGCCGGAACGGCACTCCGTGGCGATTCTTTTCGGTCGACGAAGCAAGAACGCTGGCGGCAATCAGCGACCAGATTATCCCGCCCGATCAGGATGCGGGCGCCGCCTGGGCCGGAGTCGTCAACTATATCGACCGCCAGCTTTGCGGGCCGTATCACAACCTGCAGCAAATCTACCGCCGCGGGCTTGCGGGCATCGACCAGAGCGCTCTTCTCTCTTACGGCAAGGCTTTCATTGATCTGAAAGGTGACGAACAAATTGAACTGCTTCGCCGCTTGGAAGGTGGAAAAGCGCCCGGCGCAATCTGGAAGCAGGCATCTTCTTCGGACTTCTTTGGCTACCTGGTCGATCACACGATGCAGGGTTTTTACGGCGATCCTCGGCATGGAGGCAACCGCGAAGGCGTGAGCTGGAAGATGCTCGGCCTGCCGTATCCACCGATTCGCGGCCGGCTGCGGTATGACGTGAGAAAGCCGTAGGTGTGACGCAATGTCAAGGGCGAAGCAGCCGAGACGTAGGCGCAGCGGATCGTGGGAAGGGCACGACTTCAGTCGTGCCGTCACCGATGAAGAGGAATACGGCCCCTGAGGCCCCTGCAATAGATGTGAATTGGATGTCTCTTAAGCACGCAAACGCGGTCGTGATTGGTGGCGGCGCCGGAGGCGGCGTCGTCGCCAAAGAGCTGGCCGAAGCAGGCCTGAGCGTTGTCCTACTGGAACGCGGCAAGTGGTACACACCTTTCGACGACCGCAAAGATGATCTGCGCAACCAGCGCACGTGTGTTTTGGGAACGTCCTTCGGTCCGGATGAGGAACGAAACCCGCGGGTCGTCGTCGACGCAAAAGGTCGGGAGCAAATAGTCCGCGCGAATCAAGGTGCCTACAGCAACAATGCCGCTTGCGTGGGAGGCGGCACGCTAAGTTACGGCGCGATGGCTTGGCGTTTCATGGAGAAGGACTTTCGCCTCCGTTCCACCTACGGATCGGTTGCAGGCAGCACGCTTGAGGATTGGCCCATCACGTACTCCGACCTCGAACCGTATTACGAAAAGGCGGAGTGGGAAATCGGGGTCTCGGGCGACGACTCCAATAACATCTTTCGCGCACCTCGTCGGCGTGACCTGCCCATGCCTCCGCTGCCCGCGAACCGCGAACATCAGATTTTGAAACCCGCAGCCGAACGGCTTGGCCTGCATCCTTTCGATATTCCCATGCTCAGAAATTCCGTTCCTTATAACGGACGCGGAGCCTGCATGCGCTGCCGCTGGTGCGTTGGTTTTGCCTGCGAGGTTGATGCCAAGTGCGGCACTCAAAACACGGTCATCCCCAAGGCGATCAAGACCGGCAACTGCGAACTACGCACGGAGTGCATCGTCAAAGAAGTTCTCACCAACGATCACGGACGCGCCACCGGCGTCGCCTACTTTGATTCTCGCGGTCGCCTGCAGGAACAAACCGCCGATCTCGTAATTGTCTCTGCTTCTGCCACGGAGTCGGCTCGCTTGCTGCTGAATTCCAAGAGTCGCCTGTTCTCCAGCGGCCTTGGGAATCGCTACGACTGGGTCGGAAGAAACCTGCAGGGTCACGCCTACACTGGCGCCGCTGGCTTGTTCGAGCAAGAGACCTACGACGACCTTGGCCCCGGCGCATCCATCGCGATCTGCGACTACAGCCACGGCAATCCCGGCTTTGTCGGCGGCGGACTGCTGGCCAACGAGTTCATCCGCCTGCCGTATCAGTTTGCGGGCATGCGCGTGCCTGCAATTCCGAGTTGGG
Organism: uncultured Acidobacteriaceae bacterium; assembly: GCA_963840895.1. Taxonomy (GTDB): domain Bacteria; phylum Acidobacteriota; class Terriglobia; order Terriglobales; family Acidobacteriaceae; genus Sulfotelmatobacter. The sequence continues at coordinate 45,427 of CAWJAR010000019.1, read as the reverse complement.
GCGCCGCCCGCAAAGATTTCACGCGCAATTATTACCGGCGCACTATTTCTGTTATGGGCCCAGTGCAGGAGATGCCGGTCTTTGAGTCCCGAGTGCAGGTCGACCCCAAGGTGAAAGATGCCTGGGGCATTCCAGTCGTTCGTCTCTCGGGTCATCGCCACGAAAACGATCTGCTCGGCACGAAGTTTCTCTCGGCAAAGGCTGAAGCTTGGCTACTGGAAGCTGGCGCGAGCACCACGATTCCGTTCAACTGGGTTTCGCGTGAGGGCCCCAGCGGCGGCCAACACCAAGCGGGGACGTGTCGCATGGGCAACGATCCGCAAACTTCCGTGGTCGACAAATACTGTCGCATTCATGAGGTCGATAACCTCTACGTGATCGACGGCAGCGTCCACGTCACCAATGGCGGATTCAATCCGGTTCTCACCATTATGGCCATCGCCTACTACGCTTCGAACAACCTGGTGAAGTCGTGGAAGGGAACGCATGGCCGCTCCTAACCGATCTCTTCGGTTTCGTATCGTTGCGCCTTTGGCGGTGGTCGCATTTGTCGTCCTGCTTCTCCCGGGTGCCAGCCTCTACTACCGCTACTCCGGCGGCGGTTCATGCGCCAGTTGCCACGAGATTTGGCAGCCCTACCGCGATTGGAATGAATCTGCGCATCGCAACGTTGCGTGTTCGGAGTGCCATGGCAACGTCCTGACTCTCGACGCCGGCTTTCATTTGAAAAACGTGCGTCAACTGGTCGCGCACCTGCGCGGTAAGGTTCCCGAACAAGTTCGATTGAACACGGAAGATGTGCTGAAGATTAGCGAGCGTTGTGCCAAGTGCCATCGCGAAGAATATGCGGACTGGTCGAACGGACCTCACGGCGCCACTTACTCGCGCATTTTCCTCGACAAGGATCACAATCAGCGGCAACTTCTGATGGACGACTGCCTTCGCTGCCACTCGATGCATTTCGAGGGCAGCATTCGCGATTTGGTCACGCCCATCGACACGCATGGCCCGTGGAAACTGGTCGATGAGAAACTCGCACTGCAGCCGGCGATCCCGTGTCTTGCCTGCCACCAAATGCACCGTCATGGTGCGCCGCTCTCGCGTCCGGCAGTGCAGTCACCGGATGCCAGCCTGCATGAAGAGATTTCGCGTCCGTCGCTAGCCCTATTCGATCGCCGCGAGCAGGATTACGTTTCGCTCAACCGCCTGCCGCTGCCGCAGATGTACGAGGGCGCCCGCCTCATCAAGATCAGCCCCGACCAGCGTCAGGCTCTCTGCTACCAATGCCACGCACCCGTCGCGAGTAGCCAGGTTGGATCGGGCGATGATCGCACGCCGACAGGAGTCCACGAAGGTCTCAGTTGCCTGGCTTGTCACGAAAAACACGGGCAGAAGACGCGCGCTTCCTGCGCAAATTGTCACCCGCGGCTCTCCAACTGCGGCCGCGACGTCGAGACGATGGACACAACCTTCAAATCGACCAAGAGCCCCCACAACGTCCATACGATGAAGTGCATGGATTGTCACACGAAGGGCGTGCCAAAGAAAAAGCCTCGGGCTTAGCCTCGCAAATTCATAGGGCAAAATACTTGCGTTTCAACCCCCGACTCGCAGGCAACGCCGCAGCAGCCGCAGGTGACTAATAGCAGAACGATTCTCGCGGTATGAGAAACTCACACCATGAGCGTGCAGGAATCCAAGAAGGTCATTTACGCTGCCATCGTCGCCAATCTCGCGATTGCGATCTGCAAGTATGCAGCGGCGGCTTTCAGCGGCAGCTCTGCGATGCTCGCGGAGGCTTTCCACTCGACCGCCGACTCTGGAAATGAACTGCTGCTGTTGTTTGGGATCAAGCGCAGCCAGCGGCCCGCGGATGAGTTGCATCCCTATGGACATGGAAAGGCGCTCTATTTCTACTCGCTGCTGGTGGCGGTCTACATTTTTGGCATCGGCGGCGGACTCTCGATCCATGACGGAATCACACATCTTCGGAATCCGCAGCCCACGGGCCATCCTGGGTGGAATTATGCGGTATTAGCATTCGCGACCGTATTTGAATTCTATTCGTGGATCATTTCGTATCGCGAACTCCGGGCGCGTACCGATCATGACGAGAGTACCTGGGAAGAAATCATAACTAGTAAAGATCCGACGGTCTTTACCGTTTTTCTGGAAGATTGTGCCGGCTTGATTGGCGCCCTGCTTGCGTTTCTGGGAATCTTTCTGGGCCGCATGTTTAACAAGCCCTATCTCGATCCAGTGGCATCCATTCTCATCGGACTTTTGCTGGCGGCGATGGCCATCTTCCTGGGAAAAGAAAGCGGTGCCCTGCTCATCGGCGAGAGAACCAACCGTGGCCGAATCCGGCGAGTGAGAAAGATCATCACCGACGATCCTTCAGTCGATAAGGTCGGGGACTTGCTCACCATGCAACTGGGACCTAGCCAGGTGCTCTTGACCGTGAATATTCAGTTTCAGCGCGGGCTCGACATTCATCAGTTGGAACTGGCGATTGAGCGCATCGAAAAGCGCATTCGCAAGAAGGAACCGATGATCGAACGCATCTTCATTGAAGCCGAATCTTTCAAGCGAAGCGCGCCTTCGTCCGCTTAATGAACCTTGAAGGGGTTGGCGACCTTCAGAAAAAACAAACGGCCCGCAGTCATAAAGACTGCGAGCCGTCCGGTGGACTGGTTGGGATTGACCAAGAGGTGGTCACTCTAACGTGGCCTCTACGGCAACTCCGGGTTCGTCTGATCGACGATCCTGACCGACCTTCGTCAGGCGGAATCAATCCTTACTGCACCGGTAGTGTGCGGGCTGTAGCTTCCGGCGCGTTGTTTGTACATCAACGCTGCCCGAAACCCCGCTTAGAGCAACCGCTCTAAGTCTCAGCCACCTCACCTGGTCTTTGATAACCCCAACTACTACCTTCAGAACTTGTCATCCGACCACCTCCTTTCCGGTGTAAGCGCAGATTATTACGGAACCCGTTGCGCCGTCAATCGGGGGAACCCGGTGAACCGGGGAAAGCAATAGGAGAAGCCAAAGACCTTGCTCAGGGGAACCCGAATCCATACAGGCCGCTGCGTGGCCGAGAATTGCCATCCCGCGATTCAATCGCGTGCAGTCCCCCGAATCGGTCATGCAGTTTTGCGACTTTTTCGCAGAACTCGCCGGCCGTTCGGAAGTTACTTGAGTGAGCCCCTGAGTGGCAAACATCCAGCGGGACGCCGGCGCTACGATCGGCTTCTGGAGCTACAATACCTTTTATGTATCACTATGATCCTAAGGTCGCGCTGGAAGAACTGAATGAGGACGCCACCCTGCCGAATCCGGTTCATGTGCGGGACATGATTCTGCGCGCGCATCCGTCGACCGATAAGGCGCTGGAGCTGAACCGGCTGTTTCTGGAGTATCAGAAGTTTTTTGGCGAGGCGCAGAAGTTGGGGAAAGAGATTTTGAAGCAGCTGGCGGGATAGTGGGTCGGGAGTGGCTACCGGCAACTCCTAACCCCAGCGTTTCAATGGCCTCGTAATCACGGCTGACCGGCCTATCATCGGGCGCTCGCCCGGCCATAATGGATCATCTCGCAGATCGGGGCTGCGATTGGCATTCGGGCCGCCGACAAAGCGAAACTGAAGGTAGTCCATTCCGAACATCGCAGCGGCACCGGGCACCTCGGCTTCCACAACTTTCCATCTAGGATTTTTGGCCGACCCTAAAGCTGGAACCACGAAGGGCACGAAGGTTCACGAAGGGAAACCTCGCTGCAGCTCGGTGGACAGCCGATGGGGGCTGTCCCCACATAATCTTGTCGCATCATCATTTACAATTTCAGATTCTACATTTGTGTGGGAACTCAACTATGCATCGATGGTCTGAACTGTTTATTCCTACCTTGCGGGAGGCGCCGGCGGATGCGGAGGTCGCATCGCATAAATTTCTGGTGCGGGCGGGGTATATTCGGCAGCTGGCGGCGGGGCTGTATTCCTACCTCTTTTTGGGGAACCGGTCGTTTAACAAGATCACGCGGATTGTGCGCGAGGAGATGGACAAGATCGGGCAGGAATTTTTCTTGCCCGTGCTGCATCCCCGGGAAATTTGGGAGGCGTCAGGGCGCTGGGCGTTGATGGGGGAGAACCTTTTCCGGCTGAAGGATCGCAAGGGGACGGACATGTGCCTGGGCATGACGGAGGAAGAGGTCATGACCTCGATCGCGCTGAAGGAGTTGCGGAGTTACAAGCAGCTGCCGCAGATCTGGTATCAGATTACACCGAAGTTTCGCGATGAGCCGCGTCCGAAGTCGGGGCTACTGCGGGTGCGGCAGTTCATGATGAAGGACGCGTATTCGTTCGACATCGATGCGGCTGGGTTGGATGTTTCCTACAAGAAACATTACGAGACGTACTGCCGGATTTTCGATCGGTGCGGGCTGAAGTACATGGTCGTGGAGGCGGACTCGGGGGCGATGGGCGGGAAGGAATCGCACGAGTTCATGGTGCGGACGCCGGCGGGCGAGGATCAGATTGTAAGCTGCGATGGATGCAATTACGCGGCGAACCTGGAACGGGCGACTTCGCAGCTGGAGCCGTGGGGAGATCTTGCACCGGAGGGCGATGGGAATCCGCTGCTGGTGCATACGCCGGGACAGAAGACGATCGAGGACGTTGCGAAATTTCTGGGAGTGTCGCCGAAGAACAAGATCAAGACCCTGGCCTACATGGCGGACGAGGTAGATGCGAAGGGGAAGAAGAAGTCGCGCGCCATTGTGGTGCTGATGCGCGGGGATCATCAACTGAACGAAGCGAAGTTCAATGGGACAGTGGCGACGGCTACGCGTCCGATGGATGAAGGAGAGATCAAAGAGCTGTTCAAGTCTCCAGCGGGCTATTTGGGACCGGTTGGGATTGAGTGGGCTCGCGATGTGAAGAATCCGGCTGACAAGCCTGTGCTTCTTGTGGACAAGGCGCTGGAAGGGCGGACGAATCTGATTGCCGGCGCGAATAAAGAGGACTACCACATGAAGAATCTGACGCCCGGAAAGGATTTTCATTTGACGGCGTATGCAGATTTGCGCGCAGTGACGGCGGGAGAGGCGTGTCCTTCCTGCGGGAAGGCGCTGCGGATCGATACGGCGGTGGAGATTGGGCACATCTTCAAGCTGGGATATCGATATTCGGAATCGATGGGAGCGCGGGTACTCGATAAGAACGGCAAGGAAGTGATGCCGATCATGGGCTGCTATGGAATTGGAATTGAGCGCATTCTGACGGCGGCAGTGGAGCAGAGTAATGATGAGAACGGATTCTGGCTGCCGGCTTCGATTGCGCCGTTTGAGGTGGTGGTGGCGCCCGTCAATGTGAAGGATGAGGCGGTGCGGGCCGCCGCCGAGGACATTGCCAAGCAGGTAGAGGCGGCGGGATTCGATGTGGTGCTGGATGACCGCGATGAGCGGCCCGGCGTGAAGTTCAAGGATGCGGATCTGGTAGGAATCCCCTTTAGAATCACGGTGGGAAAGAAGGTTACCGAAGGTACTGTGGAAGTCGTTTTACGTTCGACTCGCGAAGTACGCGATGTTAGGATCACGGCGGTTGTGGAAACTATTCGGGAGTTGCTCGGTGGGACGCCGTGAAATCCCCACTTCTCGCAAAGGACGCGAGAAATGGGGCACCCGGGTCCCAGGTTGAGCGGATCGTGGGACATGGGAACAGTAAAAGCGATTGTCGGGTTTCTGGTCATTATCGCCTGCGTGTACGCGGGATTTCAGATCGCTCCGCCGGAGTTGGCGAATTATTCGTTTCAGGATGATCTGCGGAGCGTGGCGATGATGGGCGGGTCGAATCCGCACACGACCGACCAGGAGTTGATCGAGCAGGTTATTAAGCGGGCGCAGGATCATCAGATCACGCTGGCTCCGGAGAGCGTGACAATTCAGCGGATTGGAACGCCGGGGTCGCCTGCGGTATATGTAGCGGCGGAGTATAGCGTGCCTGTCACTTTGCCGGGATATTCCTTCACATTGCATTTCACTCCTTCGAGCGGGAATAAAGGGTTCTAGCTCACCTTCGGTTTCTGAGTTCTCTTTCGCCCCTACCGGGGCTTTTCCTTTCCAAGGCGGGTGTCCTCCCACGGCTTACGCCCCTTCGACAAGCTCAGGGCAGGCTGTGGGGTGCATCCTTTCGCCGCTTCGCGGCTGGAGTGCGATTGCGCGACGGCGTCCACCGCGAGAACCGGAGAGTCGGACAATGACCTCCGTAATCTTGTCGGGAGGTTACCAGGGAACCTAACATCGGCGTGGGAAAAAGTCTTTTCGCGTTGGCTGAGTGCGCGAATCCAGAAGGATCCTGGGAGAAGTCATGGCGATGAAATTTCGGTTGCTCCTGAGTTTTGTTTTGGTGCTGAGCACGATGTGGACGATCGGATGCGGCCACTATACGTGTGGCACAACGTTTGGAAATGCGACTTGCACGCCGTCGGGCGGCGGCATTTCAGGAGGCGGGGGCGGCGGCGGCAACAACATCAGCCAGACGGCTTTCGTTTATTTCATGGATGACACCTCAGCCGAGATGGCTCTGGAGGGGTTGAACGTGGCGAACTCGCAGACGTTTGCTCCGATTCCCACGTTTGTTTCGCCGACCTTCCCTGTCAATACCTTGGGTGCGAACGGCGGGATTGCGATCGTAAACAAGAATTTTCTGTATATGCCGTTCGCGAATGGGAGCTTGTACGGCTTCTCCATCGACGCAGCGACGGGAGCACTGAGCCCGGTTCCGAACCCGGTTCTCACTCTCAGCGGCAGCGGGGAAACGATCGCGGCCGATCCGAATGGAGCGGTTTTGTTTGTGGGAGTGCCGACAGGAATCTCAACGTTTACCGTGAACGCGAATGATGGATCGCTGACCCCGATCGGAACGACGACGACGGGAAGTACTCCAAGCCAGATTGCAACCGATGGATTGGGGAAATATGTATACGCGCTGACGGGGACTACGATCACAGCTTTTGCGTACACGTCGAGCGGCGTACTGACACCGGTAACGAACAGTCCATTTCCGATTAGCATGGCGCAGATTGCGGGAGAGGCGAGCGGAAAGTTTCTGTTCGGAATCACGGCGGAAAATGGCGGCGGCAGCGGAGCGATCGACAATCATATTTACGTGTTCTCGATCGCCTCCGGAGGAGGGCTGACAACGTTCGGTTCGCCGGTGCCGACTCTGAGTTCGCCGGTGTATCTGGCAGTAAGCCCCAATGGGAAGTTCGTTTATACCTTCGATCAGACGTCCGATATCGTGAGCACGGTGAACGATCCGATGGAAGGTTTTGCGTTTTCGACAGGAACGCTGACGGAACTGGGGACCTCCCCTTTCGCGGGACTGGACGCGAGTGTAGGCAAGTTTGATCAGAGCGGGCAGTACATATTTGCCATCGCAGACGTGCCGAATTCCAGTTTAGCGGGAGAGTACGCGTACGCAGTGGACGCCAGCGGCGCGGTGACCAGCAACCTGCCCCACGCGGGAGCTGTCAATGCGGGGTATGCAGTCACGGATGAGCCGTAGATTGAAGAGTGTTGGTTAACCGCTTAGAGACCCGCATGTACTGCGGGTCTCTTTTCGTTTCTGTGGGAGGGGTACAATAAAGGCACCTTTGGCATGGTTGCGGCGTCGCAGAACTGCGGCCCTCTGACGAAACGGGTAGTAGAAAATCCAGGCGGGTAAGAGGCGATACAAACCTTTTGAGCCGTCTTGACGTCTGAGTGAGTGAGGAAGAATTCTGTCTGTAGCGCCTTACCATCGAGAGCAGTCAAATCGTGACAATTAAGATCAAGATTCCGAAGTTTGGGGGAGAAGCGGGGAAGGGGATCCGCGGGCTTCCGCGCGACCCCTTGCTGCGGGCCGCGCTGGTGGCCTTCCTGATTCTTGCGGTGTCATTTACCGTCCTGTTTTCTTACTTTTACATCAAGTACGACAGGATCATTGAGAAGCGTTTCCGCTCTCCGGTGTTTGCCAATTCCGCCAAGATTTATGCCTTGCCGAAGACCGTGCGGGACGGGGAAAAAATTGCGATTCGCGAGATTGAGACCGATTTGGAGCGGGCGGGGTATTCCGATAAGGACGGGCAGTCGAAGTTGGGTACATTCCGGCTGGTGAAGGATGGAATTGAAATTACGCCGGGATCGGAGTCGTACCACAGCCCGGAGGCAGCGCGGATCAGCATTCATGACGGACAAGTCGACCAGATCACGAGCAATGGGACTGATCTGTCGGCGTATGAACTGGAGCCGCAACTGGTGACGGCGTTGTTCGATGCGGAGCAGCGGTCGAAGCGCCAAATCGTGAAGTACAACGACATTCCTCCGACGATGGTGCAGGCAGTGCTGGCGATTGAGGACCGGCGCTTCTTCGAGCACAGCGGGGTGAACTTTGTGCGCACGGCCGAAGCGGTGTGGGGCGATGTGGTACACCAGCGGCGCGAGCAGGGCGGCTCGACGCTAACGCAACAGCTGGCACGTGGGTTCTTCCTGACGCCGGAAAAGACGATCAAGCGCAAATTGACCGAGATGCTGATTGCGGAGGAACTGGAGCAGAAGTTCACCAAGCAACAGATTTTTGAGTTCTATGCGAACTGGGTGGACCTGGGCCAGCGGGGATCGTTTGCGATCAGCGGATTCGCGGAAGCATCGAAGGCGTACTTCAATAAGGATCTGAAGGACATCACGCTGCCCGAGGCGGCGCTGCTGGCGGGACTGATTCAGCGTCCGAGTTACCTATCGCCGTACCGGCATCCGGAGCGAGCGCTGGAGCGCCGGAACCTGGTGCTGGAATCGATGGTGGAAACGCACGTGATCACGCGCGAGCAAGCAGATAAAGCGAAAGCTGTGCCTCTGAAGCTGGCGCCGCCAAACGTGGAAGCGAGCGACGCGCCGTACTTCGTGGACATGGTGCGCGATCAGTTGATCAGCAGGTTCAACGAGAACGAGTTGAATGACCAGTCGTACCGAGTGTACACGACTCTGGATCCGGATTTGCAGAGGGCGGCTGCGTCGGCGGTGGAGACCGGCATCAAACTGGTGGACGAACAGGTCAAAAAGATACGGACCAAGAAGATCAAGGTCGGGAAAAAGTTCGAGACGAAAGTGATGCCGGGACCGCAGGCGCAGGTCGCGTTGGTGGTACTTGATCCGCATACGGGCGCGGTGCTGGCGTTAGTGGGAGGCCGAGACTACGGCTGGAGCCAGCTGAATCACGCGGTGGCGAAGCGGCCAACGGGATCGATTTTCAAGCCGTTTGTGTATGCGGCGGCGATGAATACGGCGCTGGATGGGTCGACGGCGGTGCTGACGCCGGCTTCGACGGTGACGGACGCGCCGACGAGCTTTGCCTACGGCGATCAAATTTACGAGCCGCGCAATTACAAAGAGGAATATCACGGGGATGTGTCGTTGCGGTATGCGTTGGCGATGTCGCTGAACAACGCGACGGTGAAGGTAGCGGAGGAGGTTGGCTACGACAAGGTGGCCGATCTGGCGAAGTCGGCGGGGATCATGTCGGTGAAGGCGACGCCGGCGATGGCGCTGGGATCGTACGATGCATCTCCGCTGGACATGACGGGCGCGTACACGACATTCGCGAATAATGGGGTGAGGTTGTCGCCGATTCTGCTGCGCTCGGTGCGCAACGGCAAGGGTGACGTGATCGCGAACTATACGACGGACCAGCGGCAGGTGCTGGATCCGAGGGTGGCCTACGTCATGACGAACATGATGGAAGGTGTGATCAATAACGGATTGGGATATACGGCCGTCCGTCTGCGCGGATTTACTCCTCCGGCGGCGGGGAAGACGGGCAGTTCCCATGACGGTTGGTTCGCAGGGTATACCTCGAACTTGCTGTGTATTGTGTGGGTGGGGTACGACGATTATAGCGATTTGCGCTTGAGTGGCGCGATGACGGCAGCGCCGATCTGGGCAGAGTTCATGAAGAAGGCGTCAGCGCTGCCGCAGTACTCCGACATGAAGACCTTCCAGCAGCCGACGGGCGTGGTGGACGTGCAATTGGACAAGGCGACGAACCGGTTGGCGACTCCGACGTGCCCGGATGACTATGTTTCGGCATTCGTGGCGGGAACGGAACCGCACGATACCTGCGATGCGCAGGAGGGGATGAAAGGCTTTTTCTCGCGGATGTTTGGCGGGGGGGACAAAGGAGTGCAGCCGCAACCGCCGCCACCGGCCGGGGCTGAAGCGGCTAATGGGCAGGACCCTAATAATCCGCAGGGGAAGAAAAAGAAGGGGATCTTCGGGAAGATCGCTGGGATGTTTAAGGATGACAAAAGCACGGCCCCGGTGTCTAAACCAGCAGACAGCGGGCAGAATGATCCGCACTGAAGATCTCCGGCTTCGGGCTTTCGGCTTCCGGCTTGGGATTCAGGCTTTAGCGGGCTCACAAAAAATCTTCGCCGGCTGACTGAAACTGTGCCAGAATTGTGTCCACTGGCTGGGGGTGGTCCATGTCGTCCTGCCCGAAGATATTGCTGGTTGCGGTTGCTGTATTCTCCGTTTGCGTCTGCACCCTGTCGAGCGCGTCCTGGGGTCAGGCTTCCCACACTGAACAAGTACAGATTAAGCCACCGTTGCTGAGGACGATCGATCCTCCGGCTCCGGATGCGACGGCGTCCGACCTGGAAGGACGGGCGGAGCAGCTGCGAGCGTCGAAGCTTTACCTGGATGCGCTCGACTACTATCGGGCGGCGCTGGCGAAGCAACCAAACTCAGCCCGCTTGCTGAATAAAATCGGCATCACCGAATTAATGATGCAGCGCTATCGCGAGGCGAAGAAATCGTTTGATCAAGCGCATCAAAGTGGATCACAAGTTTGCCGATGCCTATAACAACCGAGGTGTGGTTTTCTACGAAATACAGAAATTTGGCCCGGCGGTAAAGGACTACCGGCGGGCAATCGCGATCGACGCGACCTCGGCGTCGTTCTTCAGCAATCTGGGCGCGGCGCTATTTGCGAAGAAAGAGTTTGAGCCGGCAGTGACTGCCTACGACCGTGCTCTGCAACTGGATCCGGATGTGTTTGAGCGGAGTTCGCGGGGCGGAGTACAGGCACAGTTGCCGAGTCCGGGAGATCGGGCGCGATACGATTTCACGGTGGCGAAGTTGTATGCCAAGATGGGACTGACGGACCGGTCGCTGGAGTACTTGAAGAAGGCGTTGGAAGCCGGGTACAAGGACTTCAACAACGTTTATAAGGATGTGGAATTCGCCGAGTTGCGGAAGGATAAGCGGTTTGTGGAATTGATGGCGGCGAAGCCTCCGGCGTTGTAGGCGGTTTTGTTTGTGACGGAGTTGGCGCCGAGCGGCTCAAGGATTTTCTTTCGCCCCTTCGGGGCTTGATGGTTTTCCCACCTATGAACCCACGGCTTGCGCCGTGGGCTGCATTCTTCCGCCGCTCCGCGGCTACTTCGTATACTCACCTCTTCCTGTCGTTGATGGCCATCGCCCTTTCCTGTCGTTGTTGCCCATAACCGTTTTTCTGTCGTTCCTGCACTCCAAACCTTGATTGTCCTCACTTAATTTGGTGGGCGTCGTCTAATGGGCGAGGACTCCAACAAACTATGAACAAATCGGGGCGTGTGTGCATTTTTGCAGGCTCGTTTCTCGTCTTCTGTTGTGTGGCCGCGGTCAGCGAGGATGCGTGGATGTTTCGCGGGAATCCGGCGCACAGCGGAGTATATGAGGCGAAGGGAGTGGCGAGCCTGGGCGGGATGAAATGGAAATTTCATACTGGCGGGATGGTGATCAGTTCTCCGGCGGTAGTGCAGGGGAAAGTCTACTTTGGCAGCAGCGATGGAAATTTCTATGCGGTCGCGGCAGAGTCGGGCGCGCAGCAATGGAAGTTCGAGGCGAAAAGCCGGGTGCCATCATCCCCGGCGGTGGCGGATGGGATGGTCTACTTCGGCGCGTACGATGGAAATTTTTATGCGGTCGATGCGTCCAGCGGCGCGTTGAAATGGAAGTTCAATACAGATGGCGAGAGACGGTTCGCGGGCAAGCATCTGCATGGAGTGCAGCCGATCAGCGAGACGATGCCGGATCCGTTTGACTGCTATTTATCGTCGCCGGTGGTGTGGAAGGGTGCAGTTTATTTTGGCAGCGGGGATGGGAACATCTATTCGCTGAACGCGGCGTCGGGGACGTTGAACTGGAAATTCGAGACTGGCGATGTGGTGCATGCGTCTCCGGCAATCGCCGATGGGACTTTGTTTGTCGGGAGCTGGGATAGTTATTTCTACGCGCTGGATGCTGCGACGGGGAAGGAGAAGTGGCGGTTCAAGACGGGAGAAGATCCGGATATTCACAATCAGGTAGGGATTCAGTCGTCGGCCGCGGTGGCGGATGGGATGGTGTACTTCGGATGCCGCGATTCGCATCTTTATGCGCTGGACGCGAAGAGCGGGGAGCAGAAGTGGGAGTTTGGGGCGAAGGGTTCGTGGATCGTGTCGTCGCCGGCGGTGAAGGATGGCAAAGTGTATTTCGTAACTTCGGATTCGAGTCTGTTGTATGCGGTGGATGCGAAGTCGGGCGCGGTTTTGCATTCCATGGGATTCAATCACTGGTACATGTTTTCGTCGCCCGCTATTGCAGGAGAGATGCTGTATTTCGGGCTGACGCAGGGCAAGTTGGTCGCGGTGGACCTGGCGGACCTAAAGCCGGCGTGGACGTTTGAAACCGAGGGGATGAAGGAGCACGGGGCGGCGTATACGAAAGCGGATGGAACTCCGAATGGGGAGGCACTGTACCGGTCCGACTTCTATGACGATATGGTGGCGGGACTAGATCGAACGATGAGCATGGGATCGATTTTGTCGTCGCCGGTGGTGGTGGGCGATGTGGTTTATGTGGGAAGCGCGGATGGAAATCTGTATGCGTTGCGGTGAACGCGGAGCGGTTTCGTCGCGTGATTTGAATTGCGTTGCGCTGCAAGATCTCTGCGAGCATTAATTGATATGGTGAAGGTTTTACAAAGCTTTACAAAAATAGACGGAACTTTGGCGGGATCGGGTGTTTAATTTTTCTACATACTCCTGAAAACAACAGGGTGAGTAAGGAGAAACGGTAGCCCATCGGATGCTGACCCGAGCACGCCCCAAGCAAGCATCCGGTGGGTTTTTTTCTTGTGGCCTATCAGCTTTCAGCCAAACCCAAAAAGTCAAAACATTCAAACCACAGGGGACACAGAGCGACGGAGGACGGCCTTATTGCACGGTGGGGCTGCGCTCGCCGATGTAGGCTTCTACAATCTTTTTCCATTTTCCTTGGGCTTTGAGGATGAATTCAACGGCGTCACGGAGAGCGCCGTCGCCGCCAGCATGGGGCGTCACGTAGTGGGCCTCGCGCTTCACTTCGGCGCGGGCGTTTTTGACGGCGATGGAAAGGCCTCCGGCGCGCATGGCGGGGAGGTCGATGACGTCGTCGCCGACGAAGGCGGCTTCCTCGAGGTTCAATCCTGCATCCTGCACGATTTCTTCGAAGGCGGTGCGCTTGTCTTGAATTCCCTGGCGGACGTATTCGAGTTTCAAGTCGCGAGCGCGCAGGGCAACGGTTTCGGAGATGCGCTTGGTGATGAGGCCGGTCCGGATGCCAGCGAGGCGGGCAAGAGAAATCGAGGTGCCGTCGTGGGCGTGAAAGCCTTTCGCTTCGATCAGAGACTGGCTTTGCAGGCCGAATCCGCCTTCGCCGGCGTGTTTCGCGGAGCGGTCCCGGGTGCGCTGGTCGAGAACGCTCTGCTGAGTCCCTGCGGGAGCGGGGAAGATGAAGAGTTTGCCGTCGGTGAGGACGCCGTCGACGTCGAAGAGAAGAAGTTTGATCTTGCGGGCGCGCGCTTGAGCGGATAGTTTGGCCATCGGCGAAATTTTAGCAGCCTTTGCGGGGAGCTAAGGGGAGTCGAGGAATGAATCGTAGAGAAATGCTCCGGAGGAGTGGAGTTGTTGCGGGAGCGCTGGCAGTGAAAGCGGTGGGGCAGAATTCTGCGGGCAGGACACAGGTTCTGCACAAAGGAAAGATCGTGGTGACGGGCGGACATCCGGGTGATCCGGAATACGGGTGCGGCGGGACGATCGGGCGATTGACGGCGCTGGGACATGAGGTGGTTCTGCTCTATCTGAACGATGGGGCATGGGAACAGACCAGTGCGGCTACTCGCATGGCGGAAGCGAAGAAAGCTTGTGAGATTTTGGGAGCGCGGCCGGTGTATGCAGATCAGAAGAATGGGCACGCGATTGTCGATGACGAGCATTACAAGGCGTTCCAGAGGATTCTCGAGGCAGAAAATCCGGATGCAGTGTTTACACATTGGATGATGGACAATCATGCAGATCATAGGGCAATTGCGAACCTGACTTACGAGGCGTGGAAGCAACTGAAGCGGCGATTCGCGCTGTACTACTACGAAGTGTCGGATGGCGAGGATACGACGCAGTTTCCTGCGCCGACTCATTACGTGGACATCACGGAGTTGGCGGAGACGAAGAAGGCGGCGTGTTATGCGCACGCGAGCCAGAGCCCGGATTACTACTACGGGCTGCGGGATACGGTGGCGAATTTTCGCGGATTGCAGAATGGGTGCAAGAAGGCCGAGGCGTACGTTCTGCAAATGGGGAGCTCTTACGATGTGTTTCCAGGGATGGGACTGGCAGCGCGATAGTGCGACCACGCACTGGCGAGAATCGGTCGAAGAGAGGCTGGGGGCGTTTTAGAGGTTGGTGTGCGGAACTCGTCGTTCCCTCCGCCAGGCTTGAATAAGAAGGATGGACAGGCCCGCGTGCAGGGCAACGGCAGGCCATAGGAGAATGCCCGACGCCCCGATGAGTCCCGCATAGACCAGAAACAACGTTGCGAGCGCGTTGTAGGTGAGCATCCCGAAGAATGCGCGAAACAGATTGCGGTCGGGCCAACAAGCAACCGCCAACGCGATCAGTGCGATACCGGTGAGTCGACTGATCAGGACACTCATGCTGGTGATTTCGGGGCCGAGCAACAGCCGGATGGCGATTGGAGGATATGCGAGCAAGATCAGGCCAGTCAGAGCTTCGACTACGGCGGTGACAATGAGTAGCTTTTTCATATGACATGACCGGCAGCGCGTGGGCTGCCGGTCAGCGTTTGCTTGGTGCGTCTGATTTACTGCCGTGACATAGCCACCCGAAGAGCGTCTTCGGGCGAAACGAGGTGCTCACCTTTGTCGTCGGCGATGGAGAGCAGAACGCCCTTCACCACGCCGTTAAAGGCGTTGCCCGTTGCACCGTAGTCGGGGGAAACGGCGGCGCCGCTATCCTCGCCTACGTCGCAGCCATCGTCCGCAGAGAAGACCATAGCCAGCGTTGCTGCAACGGCTCCCTCGCCGACTGGCTTCCCGTCGGTAAACAGGGTGACCTTGCCGCCCTTGCCGAGGCCGCCACCCGCGTAGGCAAACTCCATGCGCACCTGGTGCTCCCCGGGCGAAAGCGTGTTGCCTTCCACCATGAAGTTCTTGAAGCCGCCCCAGTTGTAGCAGTACTTGAGTTTGCCGTCCTTGGCATAGAGACTCCAGCCGCCGATATTCGCGCCCTGAGAGATGATGACTCCCTCGGCGCCCTTCTCCGGCACGACGATTTCCGCGGTGACGGAGTGCGATTTGTTTTTGATATTGAGGACGCAGTTCTCCGAGAGCCGTCCCATCCCCTGGAAAAGAAGTTGCGTGTTTCCTTTGATGAGTTTTGGCCGCCCGGCGGTGTCGGGATTCATCTTTTCGACCATCCGGTCGTCGATAGGTAGCACATTGTATTTGGTCGCTTCGATCAGCCACAGGCGTTGCAATTCATGTAACTTCTCCGGGTTCTGCTTGGAGAGGTCCCGAGCCTGGCTCCAATCTTTACTGGTGTCATACAGTTCCCAAACGTCGTCCTCGAGAGGAGTAGACTTGGCGCTCATGGCCGTCCAAGGAGTCTTGTGGTGGGTCACGGCGGTCCAGCCCTTGTGATAGATGCCGCGATTACCGAACATTTCGAAGTATTGAGTTTCGTGCTGGTCGGGCGCCTTGGCATCGTTGAAGCTGTACAGCATGCTGACGCCCTCGATTGGGTGTTGTTGCACGCCATTCACTAACATTGGCTGGGGAAGTCCCGCTGCTTCGAGGATGGTGGGCGCAACGTCGATCACATGGTGGAACTGCGATCGGACCTCGCCTTTTGCTTTGATTCCCTTCGGCCAATGCACGATGGTTCCGTTCCGAGTGCCGCCAAAGTGGGAAGCGACCTGCTTGGTCCACTGGTATGGAGTGTCCATGGCATGGGCCCAGCCGACGGCGTAGTGATTGTAGGATTCGGGGCCGCCGAGTTTGTCGAGCCGCTGTCCGAGGTACTCGGGCGTCTCCATGGACTGGAGGCCATTGAAGTAGCTCATCTCGTTAAAGCAGCCGTTGATGGATCCTTCAGCCGAGGCGCCGTTATCCCCGATGATGTAGAAGACGAGCGTGTCATCGAGGATGTCGAGCTTCTTGAGGCCGTCCAGAAGTTTGCCGACATGGTAGTCGGTGTATTCCAAGAAGCCGGCATAGACCTCCATCTCGCGCCGCAGCACGGGTTTGAAGGGTTCGGGCATGTCGTCCCAAGCGGGGATCTCGGAGTGGCGTGCAGTAAGTGCACAATCCGGTGGGATGACGCCGAGTTTCTTCTGCCGAGCGAATGTCTCTTCGCGCAGCTTGTCCCAGCCCTGGTCAAATTTGCCTTTGTATTTGTCGGCCCATTCCTTGGGCACGTGGTGCGGGGCATGGGTAGCGCCGGGTGCGAAATAGACGAAGAAGGGCTTGTCAGGGGTAAGGGCCTTCTGTTGGGAGATCCATTTCGTGCATTTATCCGTCATGTCGTCGACAAGATGGTAGCCCTGTTCTGGAGTCTTCTTGTTCTCAACCGGTGTCGTACCCTCGAAGAGGGAGGGATACCATTGGTTCGCCTCACCGCCGATGAAGCCGTAGAAATACTCGAAGCCACCACCACCGGTAGGCCAGGCGTCGAACGGCCCGTTCGGACTGGTTTGCCAGACGGGCACTTCATGGCACTTGCCGAACTGTGCTGTGGAGTAGCCGTTGAGCTTCAGGGTTCGCGCCAACGGGGACATGGTATTGGGAAGTACCGAACAATAGCCCGGTGCGGCAGTGGCGATTTCGGTGATGCCTCCCATGCCGGCGGAATGGTGGTTGCGACCAGTCAAAAGCGCTTGCCGGGTCGGCGAGCATAAGGCGGTCGTGTGGAAGCGATTGAACTTCAGGCCGTTTGCTGCCAGCTGCACGGCGTTGGGCGTCTGGCAGGGACCTCCGAAGGCGCTGGAAGAACCGAAGCCAGCGTCGTCGATGAGGACGATCAAAACATTGGGAGCGCCTTTGGGGGGCCGCAAGTCCCGAATCGGTGGGTACTTCGTGTCGGGGTCCCTGGCGTCGTAGGTGGTCAAACTGAAGGGCCGGACATCTGGGATGGGAAGAATGGACCGTGAAATCTTGTCAAAATCGCTCATAGGGATGCTTCCTTCCTTCAGGAATCTAGGTGCTACTCAACGGTGGGAAAGAAATCAAGAAACTCATCTCAAGTCCCTCACACGCTAGAAGCGTCCCGCCCAGGAAGGAACTGTCAGAAAGTACAGTTTTCGGCTCGTATATCGCTCGCGCCCGGCATCGCGCACTGGCGAAGGAGGAGCGAACGGTTTGATTGGACTTGAGAGGCGGACTTAGGATCGAGGTCGAGGCGTGTGTTCATCGCAGACGGCGGCGGCGCCGACTTCCATGGTGCATCCGAGAACATGGGTCGCGATGTTGGGACAGTCGGGTTGGTCGCATAAGTATTCGGTGAGTAGTTCTTCTCGTCCGTCCGGTGTCTTGAGGCCCGTCTTGATGGTTATCTGAGGAATGGAGAGTCTCCCGCTTGCCAATATCTGATGCGAAATGTGGATTCTGCGCAAGTAATTTGTTATGTCCAAGCGGGCGGACAAGGTCCGCGAAGCCCGATTTTAGAATGCGCAATATCAGCAGTTGAAGAGATTGCGGGCCAAGAGAAACTTGATAGGATCGATCCGCAGAAATCGAATGGAGGGCTTGACAAGATGATTAGCCGCCGCAGTTTCATCATCGCAAGTGGACTTACCGCGCTCGCTTCGACGCGGGTATTCGGAGCGAACGATACGCTTCGCATCGGGGTGATCGGGGCGGGGCACCGCATGAAGGGATTGCTCGATTGTGCGGACAAGGTCGCCCCATACCAGATTGTGGCGGTCAGCGACGTGTATGGGCCTAACCGCGATGCGGTGAAAGAGCGGTCCAACGGCTTGGCAACTACGCACCTGGATTACCGCGAAGTGCTAGCGGCGGACGTGGATGCTGTGATCATTGCGTCGCCGGATCATTGGCATGTCCGGATGGCGGTGGATGCGCTGGCGGCGGGGAAGGACGTTTACCTGGAGAAACCGGTCACCCATACGTTGGAAGAAGGCGCTACGCTCACGCGCGCGGTGCGCTCGAGCAAGCAGATTTTGCAGTGCGGGATGCAGCAGCGAAGCTGGACTCATTTTCGCGATGCGGTGGACTTGATTCAGGCGGGGAGTCTGGGGCGCGTGGTGCAGGTGCGCACGTATTGGTGGCAGAACTATCACCGGAACTGGCCGGCGAAGCCGATCGATGCACAGGCGCTTGATTGGAAGCTTTGGTTGGGTGGTGCTCCAGATCAGGCCTTGAGCGAGGAGAAGTTCAACTACTGGCGCTGGTATTGGAATTTTGGTGGCGGCGCGATGACTGATTTGTTCACCCATTGGATCGATGTGGTGCACTGGGCGATGAAGGCTGACCAGCCACGTCAGGCGTTTATGCTTGCGGACAAATATATTTTCGAACAGTGGGATTGCCCGGACACGATCCAGGCGTCATTCCGCTATCCCGGGTTTGATGTGGTGTATGAGGGAATGATGAATTCCTCGATTGACGACGGCGGGCTTGAGTTCCGCGGGACAGAGGCGACGTTGAAGATCGATCGCGGAGGGTTCGCCGTCTATCGCGAAGGCGTGCAGGGTGGGCAGAATCCGGTTCTCAAGGAGACCAGTTTCCGCGATGGGACGATCTCACATATGGAAAACTTTTTCGAGTGCATCAAGTCGCGCAAGGAACCGAACGCGCCCGTGGAAACCGGGGTTGCAGCCGCCAGGGCGGGACATATCGGCAACCTAGCATATCAACGCGGGGGGCTTTACTCGCTAGCGGCAAAGACCTCTTAGGTGGAAGACAAAAACATGAACCACGAAGGACACTAAGGTTCACGAAGGTCCCCCTAAGGAACCCAACACGTTGGACGGGTTTCCTTTGTGAACCTTAGTGGCCTTAGTGGTTAAGATCTTTAGACCAGCGAACATTTGGCGAAAATCGTCGTTCGGTCTAGAATATTTGGATGCAGTTCCTTCCTGATTCGCTGAAGTGGGCGCACCCTCTGGTGGCGGAGTGGTTTGTGGGGAAGTTTGGTACGCCGACTGAGCCACAGGAGCAGGGGTGGCCGCATATTCTTGCCGGCCGGACGACGCTGATTTCGGCGCCGACCGGGTCCGGGAAAACCCTCGCGGCATTTCTGGCTTGCATCGACCGGTTGGTGCGCAAGGCGCTGGCCGGGGAACTGAGCGACCGGACAGAAGTGCTTTACGTTTCTCCGCTCAAGGCCCTGGGCAACGACATCCAGAAAAATTTGGAGATTCCGCTGGGGGAGATTCTGGCTCTGGCGGGAGAGCGCGGGCTGCTGATGCCGGAAATTCGCACGGCGGTTCGGACCGGCGACACGCTCATGCCAGAGCGGCGGGCGATGTTGAAGAGGCCTCCGCATATTCTGGTGACTACGCCGGAGTCGCTTTACATTTTGCTGACGGCGGACAAGAGCAGGGCGATTTTGCGCGATGTTGAGACGGTGATTGTCGACGAAATTCATGCGGTGGCGGATGACAAGCGGGGGGCGCATCTGGCGCTGTCGTTGGAACGGTTGGAGGCGCTGACGTATCGGCGTCCAGTGAGGATTGGGTTATCGGCGACGCAGAAGCCGATCGAGGAAGTGGCGCACTTTTTGACGGGGAATCGTGGACTGGAATCAGGGATGGGTGCGATCAGCATGACAGCCGGCGGGGACCTTTCGACTTCGCTCAGGGCAGGCGCCGGCGCTACGCAACCCGTGATTGTCGATGTCGGCCATAAGCGAAAGCTGGATTTGGGGATTGAGGTGCCGCCGATGCCGTTGGGGCCGGTGGCGTCGAATGAATTGTGGGATGCGATGTACGACCGACTGGTGGAGTTGGTGGCGCAACATCGGTCGACGCTGGTGTTTGTGAATACGCGGCGGATGGCGGAGCGGCTGTGTCATGAGTTGGGCGAGCGCATTGGGGAAGAAAATGTGGCGGCGCATCACGGGTCGCTATCGCGCAAGCTGCGGTTGGCAGCGGAGAAGAAGCTGAAAGAGGGGCAGGTGCGGGTGCTGGTGGCGACGGCCTCGCTGGAGTTGGGAATTGATGTGGGCGACGGTGGATCTGGCGGTGCAGATCAATTCTCCGCGGGCGATTGCGGTGGCGCTACAACGCGTGGGGCGGTCGGGACACTGGCGGGGAGCGGTTCCGAAGGGGAGATTCTTTGCTACTACGCGCGATGACTTGATGGAGTGCGCGGCGCTGGTGCGGGCGATCAAGCAGGGAGATCTGGACCGGTTGATCATTCCGGAGGCGCCGCTGGACGTGTTGGCGCAGCAGATTGTGGCGGCTTGTGCGGCGGGGACATCGGCGGGTGCTGGGTCGGGGAAGATGCGAGGGCGAGACGCCCTCGCGACAGCCGGCGAGGACCCTTCGACTTCGCTCAGGGCAGGCGCCGGCGCTACTGTTGTCGCTGGCGCTAGGGATTCGAGGGCGGGGGCGCCCGCGCCACACATTCTTGCGCCACATGACGATAACGGGTGGGATGAGGATGAGATGTTTGCGCTGGTGAAGCGCGCTTATCCTTACCGAGCGCTGAAGCGCGAGACGTTTAATTCGATTCTCGAAATGCTTTCGGAGGGGATTGCGGCGAAGCGTGGGCGGTATGGAGCGTATGTGCATCGGGATCGGGTGAATGGAAAGTTGCGGGCGCGGCGGGGCGCACGGCTGGCGGCGATCACGAGTGGCGGAGCGATTCCTGACAATTCTTTATATACGGTCGTCGCTGAACCCGATGGCGTCGTCGTCGGAACCGTAGATGAAGATTTTGCGGTCGAGAGCAATCGCGGCGACATCATGTTGCTGGGGAATACGTCGTGGATGATTCATCGCATTGAAACCAATTCGGGGCGGATGCTGGTGCAGGATGCGCACGGAGCGCCGCCGAGCGTGCCGTTCTGGCGGGGAGAAGCTCCGGCGCGAACGCAGGAGTTGTCGGCGCATGTGGGTGAATTGCGGAAGGAGATCAGTGAACGATTGCCAAGCACTTCGCCGGTAGGATTTTCGGCGACACAGCCGGATGTGGCGGAGACGGTTTCGTGGCTCAAAGTTGAATGCGGGCTGGATGATTCGGGTGCGGAGCAGATGATTGAGTATGTGCTGCAGGGGCGGGCGGTGCTGGGCGCGGTGCCGACGCAGAATACCGTGATCGCAGAAAGATTTTTTGATGAAGGCGGGGGGATGCAGTTGGTGATCCACGCACCGTTTGGCGGGAGGATCAACAAGGCCTGGGGACTCTCGCTGCGGAAGCGGTTTTGTGTGGGATTCAATTTTGAACTGCAAGCGGCGGCGACGGATAACGGGTTGAACATTGCGCTGGCCGAGCAGCACAGTTTTCCGCTGGGCGATGTGTTTCATTTCTTGCAGGCAGAGACGGTGCAGCCGATTCTGGAGCAAGCGGCACTGGATTCTCCGATCTTTGGGACGCGCTGGCGGTGGGATGCGAACCGGGCGCTGGCGCTGTTGCGATTTCAGAATGGCAAGAAGGTTCCGCCGCAGATTCAGCGGATGCGGTCGGATGATTTGCTGGCGTCGGTGTTTCCGGATGCGGCGGCTTGCTTTGAAAACATCGAGGGCGAGAGGAAAATTCCGGATCATCCGCTGGTCGGCGAGGTGATGAAAGATGTGCTCACCGAGGCGATGGATGTGGAGGGATTGAAGACGCTGCTACGGGGGATGGCTTCGGGAGAGATTCGCGTGATCGCGGTGGATACTCCAGTGCCGTCGCAGTTCTCGCACGAGATTCTGAATGCGAATCCGTATGCGTATCTGGATGATGCGCCGCTGGAGGAGCGGCGGGCGCGGGCCGTGAATATGCGGCGAGTGTTGCCGGAGTCGGTGCTGGAGGAAGTCGGCGGACTCGACGCGGGCGCGATTGAGCAGGTGCGGGAAGAGGCTTGGCCGGATGTGCGCGATGCGGATGAACTGCATGATGTGCTGCATACGCTGGTGGCGCTGCCGGAATCAACTCTCAGTATTCAGCTGTCATCATTCAGCCATCAAAGTGCGGTTGAAGTCGACTCTCTCATTGATGAGCGCTGGAATGCGCATTTCGCACAGCTGACTACTCAGGGGCGAGCTGGGGTTGCTTCGGTCGAGGGGCGGCGGTATTGGGTGGCGGCGGAGCGGGCGCGGAGTTTTACGGCGCTGTTTCCGTCGGCGCGGTTTGAACAGACATTGGCTGACGTCGAGATGGGGGATGTTTCTCGAGATGATGCTTTGCTTACGCTCGTGAACGGGTGGATGTCGCACTCGGGGCCCGTTACGGCTTCGCAGCTTGGAGCCGCAATGGGATTGGCGGCTTCGGAGATTGAGAAGGGGCTGCTGCGGATGGAGGCTAGCGGGACTGTGCTGCGGGGAAGTTCACGGGCACTGCCGGCGCGCGGGCGGGGGCGCACGCGCCACAGATCCCCGTCGAACCGCGCTCGGCTGGACAGCCGGGGGCGGCTGTCCCCACGAAAGCAGAATCCGCACAAACAAATTCATCAGATCAATCCACACGTTCACAGTCCACACAGACTGAGACCGAATGGTGTGAGCGGCGGTTGCTGGCGCGGATTCATCGGCTGACGGTGGGGATGCTGCGGAAGCAGATTGAGCCGGTGACTGCGGCGGCATTTATGCGGTGGCTGATGCGGTGGCAGCATGTGGCTCCGGGGACGCAGGTTGTGGGCGAGCGTGGGGCGCTGGAAGTGTTGCAGCAGTTGCAGGGATTCGAGATTCCGGCGAATGCCTGGGAGCGGCAGGTGCTGGCGCGGCGGATTGCGGACTATGATCCGAAATGGCTGGACCAGCTTTGCTTGACTGGTGCGGTGGGATGGGGAAGGTTGTCGCCGCATCCGGCGACGATTGAGTCGGCGGGAAACAGCAGTGGAGACGGCGATGCGCCGGCGGCGCGGCAACGGCGGGTGATTCCGACCAGCGTGGCCCCGATTACATTTTTTGTGCGAGAAGAAGCGGACTGGATGAGTATCAGAAAAAACCCCCACCCTGCGACAAGCTCAGGGCAGGCTTTCTCCCAACATCAGGGAGAAGCGGGGCACCCGGGCAGTGGGCTGAGTCACGGGGCGCAGTTGGTCCTCGAGTTCCTGCGGCAGCGCGGGGCGTCGTTCTTTGCCGACATTGTGCGGGGAACTGGCAAGCTCAAGGCCGAGATCGAAACCGGATTGTGGGAGTTGGTGGCGGCGGGGTTGGTGACGGCCGATGGATTCGATAATTTGCGGGCGCTGATTGATCCGAAGCGGCGAGCGGGACAGGGGAGTGGGAAGATGACGCGTCCGCGACACAGTTCGGGGCGGTGGGCGTTGCTGCATGCGGATGTCGCCGTGGAGAGGCCGCGAGCGGTGGAGGCGGCGTGCTGGATGCTGCTGCGACGGTATGGAATTGTCATTCGCGATTTGCTGGCGCGGGAGTCGAACTTGCCGCCGTGGCGCGAATTGCTGATGGGATTCCGACGGCTCGAGGATCGCGGCGAGATCCGCGGGGGCCGATTTGTGGACGGATTCCTAGGCGAGCAGTTTGCCCTGCCAGTCGCGGTCGAATCGGTCCGAGGGATGAGAAGTTTGCCGTTGAGTGGGGAGACGACGACACTGTCGGCGGCGGATCCGTTGAACCTTGTCGGGATTTTGGTGCCCGGGGAAAGGGTGCCTGCGATCTCGGGTCGGAGTGTTAGCTATCGGGATGGGATTGCAATCGGCGGCGCGGCCGACCCTAGTGCGACAAGCGAGGCTGCGGCAAGTTGAAGAAGGGCTGAACCTCAGCGGCTGAAGCCGAGACTCCGCAAGATTGCTAAACGGACGCTGAAAGCCCTGCCCTTCCCGGTCTCGGTTAGCCATCCAAGACTTTGGATCATCCCAACCCGGATCATATCCGCCGGCAAAGAAAAAAGTCAGAAGCTTGATGAGGGGGTCTCCCAAGCTTCTGACTGGCGATCTCGGCTAGATACTGCTAGAAAGCGCTTCCCCCGTCGCTTTTGCCGATATACGCGATAAGTAAGAGTGCACGCCAAATACCAATCTCTGATGCGGGTACAAGGGAAAGCCTTACGGGGATAACTCCCGTAAATCCAACCAATTATCCGACCAAGAAAGAGACGGGATGAGCCGCGAGGATTGCAAACACTATCTTTTCGGATAGTGGAAATATCCGTTCGGATATCGGAAAATCCCCGAGAGCTTACTGCTTTTTGGTCCGTACTGTGATAAGAAGTTCTGCACGGAACGGGAGACCGGGAATTGCGCCCTCGACTGCTGGTGATCGCTGGACCAATGAAGGATTCAACCATCCCGCTACCCGACGGGGAAGCCACGCTGGGGCGCGATCCGACGAATGCCGTGGCCGTGGCGGATGCGTCGGTTTCCCGAAAGCACTGCCTGCTGCGCCGGGAAGAAGATGGGCGGTTTCATATTAAGGACCTCGACAGCCGCAACGGCACGATGGTCAACGGCACGGCAGTGAAGACCGGGTGGCTGCGACATGGGGATGAGATTGCGACCGGCGATTCGATGTTTTTGTTTCTGCTGGAAGAGGAAAACGAGGTCGTTCGGGCCAGCCGCGTAGAGTTCGAAGACAGCCATCCCATGGCTGAGACGAAGGTGATTCATCCCAAAGAAGTGTTGTACCTGCATCCGGACCGGCTGCTGCGGGAGTTGCCGGCAACGTCGCAGGTGGCGCGCAACCTGAATGCCCTGCTGAAGATCAGCCGGGTGCTGCATGCGATTCGTGGGTTGGAAGAATTGCAGGCACAGTTGCTGGACCTGATTTTCGAAATCGTACCTGCAGGCCGGGGGGCGATTCTTTTAGCAGAAGGCGCGGAGCAGGAGTTTAGCTGTCTGTATGCGCGAACGCGGCACGCGGGACAGCCGCAGTTGGTGCGGGTGAGCCGGACGATTGCGCGGCAGGTGATGAAGGAAAACGTCGCAATTCTGGGAATTGACGTTCCCGCCAGCGGCAGGCTTCGGGACGTGGAGAGCCTGGTGGCGTCGGATGTGCGGTCGCTGTTGTGCGTCCCTTTGACTGTGTTTCAGAGAGTGATTGGCTGCATCTACCTCGACAGCACGAGCGCGGCCTGCCGGTTTGAAGAAGATCACTTGCAGATGATGGCTGCGATTGCCGGAATTTCCGCGGTGGCGTTGGACAATGCGCGGCGAACGCAATGGCTGGAGCAGGAAAATCAGCGGCTCATGACGGAAGTGAGGCAGGAACAGAACCTGGTAGGCGAAGGCGTGCGGATGAAAGAGATTTTTCAGTTTCTGGCCCGCGTCGCTCCCGCTGAATCGACGGTGCTGATTGAAGGGGAGAGTGGAACCGGCAAGGAACTTGCGGCGCGCGCCCTGCATCGCAACAGTCGCAGGGGAAATAAGCCGTTTGTGGCGATTAATTGTGCGGCGATTCCCGAGTCATTGCTGGAAAGCGATCTGTTTGGGCATGAGCGGGGCGCATTTACTGGCGCAGCGGTACTGAAGAAAGGAAGGCTGGAAGTCGCTGATGGCGGCGTGGTGTTTCTCGACGAGATCGGAGAACTGGCGCCTGCTCTGCAGGTGAAGCTACTGCGAGTATTACAAGAGCGCGAATTTGAGCGAGTCGGCGGGACTCATTCAATCAAGGTGGACATCCGGCTGGTGGCTGCCACGAATCGTGACTTGAATGAAGCGGTGCGTAAAGGAGAGTTCCGGCAGGATTTGTATTACCGGCTGGCGGTGGTGAAGCTGACGATGCCTCCCTTGCGCGACCGACGGGAAGACATTCCGATGTTGACGCGGCATTTTGTTCAGAAGTACGCCAAGCGAAGCAAGGTAAAGCCCAAGCCGGTATCGCGCGAAGCGATGGCCGCTCTGGTGCATTATGAGTGGCCGGGCAACGTGCGCGAACTGGAAAACGCCATTGAGCGAGCTCTCGTGATGGGATCGTCGGATATGGTGCTGTTGGAGGACTTGCCGGAATCGCTGCTCGAGCAGGAGTCTCCCGCGGAGATGCAAGAGGGAAAATACCAGGCTGGCGTGAAGGGATTCAAGAAGCAGATGATTTTCGACGCGATGGAGCAGACGCAGGGAAACTACGTGGAAGCGGCGGGGATTCTGGGCATGCATCCGAATAATCTGCACCGGCTGATCCGCAACTTGGGTATCAAGGAAGCGCTGCACGAGATGGTGCGCGAATGGAATAAATTTTCTGCGTAGCTGTGCGGACTGGTGACTGTGACCCTCGAATAGCTTGGCGGGCACTAGGGCAAAGACAATTGAAAGAGACGAGCCGGGTCGAGATACGTACCCTGCCAGCGAACGGCGACGTGGAGGTGAGGGCCAGTGGCGCGCCCGGTGCCGCCGCTCAGTCCGATCTCCTGACCTCGCTTCACCGAATCGCCTTCCTTCACTTTAAATTCAGAGAGGTGGAAATAAAGGGTGAGAAGTCCCTGGCCGTGATCGATGACCACGCAATTGCCTTCAAAATATAGGAACCGTGCCAGCAGTACGGTGCCTTGATTCATGGCGGCGACAGGTGTTCCGGTGGGGACGCGGAAGTCGAGTCCCAGATGCGGACGCTGCGCGACGCCATTGAAGATTCGTTGCGAACCGAAGACATCGGAGATGGCGGCTTCAGCGGGAGGGGAAAATTTCCCGTCCCACTCGCGGTCTGGGGTGACGCGACTGAGATAGTCTTGCTTGATCTTTACGCCTTCCGCGATCTGCTCTTGCTGTTCAGGATTGGGCTCGGTGAACTTTTTCTCGACCGTGAGCGTCACTTTGATTTGAGGATAGGAAGCCCGGGCAACAACAAAAGTGCGGGTGAAATTCAGTGGAGTCTTGGCTGCGGCGCGCTCACCTTTCAGTTCGATCGTGTACTTGCCGGGCTTGGTTTCAAACGGAACTCCTGCCAGAGTGAACCAGCTTTTTGTTGTTGTGTTGTAACTGAAGGTCAGTTGGTGGCCGAGCCACGTGCCGGAAAGAGATTCCAGCTTGGCGGGAGGCTTGACTTGAAAAAAAACAGGAACACCGTTGAGTAGTTGCGTAGGGTGAGCTTGTACGGTCCAAGTAGCAGCGGATGTCGGAAATGCAGCAAGAAGGATGAGTGCAGCGACCAAAATGACGTGGGCACGGTGCATTCGGATTGGCCGGAGCCGAGGCGGCTGTCCCCACATCTGCTCAGACGGCTTCCGGCAATGAAGGAACATCATCTCAACAGCGTAGCACTCCGCGGAATGGCGTCGCTAAGATCCGATGGTATCAAGAGGGAGTCTGCGGTCGATGGGCAGGAAGTGCGAGTGTTCGATTGAGACGGCGCATTCACTTTGAGCAGACTGAGTGTCCCGATCGCGGGTCGCACTTTTTCCCCGAGAGGAGAGGGAAATCAGGGTCTATGAGTAGTGCCGTTGCTCGATGCGTCCTACGTTTTCCGCTTCAGAAGGTTCCACAATGTTGGACGCGGATTGGCTATCCCGGAGGAAAACAGACCGTCCGTTCCGGTTGCCTTAGGAAGGTCGGCGCTGCCCGCTGCTGCCTTTACCGCAGAATCTTCGCGTGTTTGAGTCGGTCCATCGGAAGCTGATTCTTCCGAAAGTAGAGGGGCGACGATTTTGAGGTTGTCGATTTCATGGCGGAGACGGGCAACATCTGCTTCTCTTTGCTGCAAAAGTTCACAAACATCTTCCAAAGCGGATTCGCCGGAGAGTAGAGAGCAGACGAGTTTCAGGCTCTGGATTTCAAGACGGACATTGGCAGCGTCTGCTTCCTTCTGCTGCAGAACTTCATAAACGTCCTTCATCGGTACTCCTTGGGAGGGTGGACCCAGGACAGCGTTCCCGTTCGTGAAGGTTATGAGAACGACGCCGTAGAATCTCTTCGTTGAGCTGCCAGAATTTATGCACTTCAGCGTCGTTCAGCACTTCTCTCCTCGCATGCACGAGCACGCGAGCCATCGCCTGCTCCAACTCGCCATCTGTGTAGACGTCCAAGTTTGTCATGGGGAATCAGTCTTCCGACACAGAACGCTCGCAGCAACTGTCACAATTGCTAGGTATCAGGGGAAATAATAGGCCCTCAGCCGTCCGGTGAATGGGGAAAGGCTTATCTGACTGCGATTCTTTGCCTAAATACCGCCACAGGGGCTGCGAGCTGAAAGGGCTGCAATAGGGAGAGAATTGGTGGACCTGGTCGGGATCGAACCGACGACCTCTTCCATGCCATGGAAGCGCGCTCCCAGCTGCGCCACAGGCCCACTGTTGGGGGACACTACGGACTGCCCGTTGCGGACGGCCTTAAGCATTCTCGCTGACTGGGCGGAGATAGTCAACGCTAGCTGGGCTCCTGGCTCGTCGAATCGTACGATCGAAAAAGAACAAAATCGCGAACCACCAAGGACACGAAGCGTCACGAAGGGCTTGCCTGCGAGGTCTATTTCGAATGATTGGTAGCCGCAAAATTTCGTGGGCGCCGAATTCTTCCGTTTCTTTCCACAGGGCGGTTCTGGCATAATTACTCGTGCACCCCACCTGCACCATTTTTCAAAAACAATTTAGAGCGAGGAAGAGATGCCAGCGAAGTACATCTTTGTAACGGGCGGAGTTGTGTCTTCACTCGGCAAGGGCTTGGCCGCGGCTTCCATTGGCTGCTTGTTGGAGAGCCGGGGAATGAAGGTCAACATCATGAAGTTCGACCCGTATCTGAACGTAGATCCGGGGACGATGTCGCCGTTTCAGCACGGCGAAGTCTTCGTGACCGACGACGGGGCCGAGACTGATCTGGACCTGGGGCACTACGAGCGGTTCACGCACGCTAAACTTTCTCGCGACAATAACTGGACGACGGGGCGGATCTACGAACAGATCATCGCCAAGGAACGGCGGGGCGATTACCTGGGCAAGACAGTGCAGGTAATTCCGCACGTCACGAATGAGATTAAGGCCGCGATGAAGAAGGTCGCGCAGGATGTGGACGTCGCGATCGTGGAGATTGGCGGAACGGTGGGCGATATCGAGTCGCTGCCGTTCATGGAAGCGATCCGGCAGATGCGGCAGGAGTTGGGACGCGAGCATACGTTGTTTGTGCATGTGACGCTGGTGCCGTTTATTGCGGCGGCGCAGGAGTTGAAGACCAAGCCGACGCAACACTCGGTGAAGGAATTGCTTAGTATTGGAATTCAGCCAGATATTTTGTTGTGCCGCACTGATCGGTTTCTGGCGAAGGATATCAAGTCGAAGATTGCGTTATTCTGCAACGTTCCGGATGAGGCAGTGATCACGGCGAAGGATGTGGCATCCATTTATGAAGTGCCACTGGTATTTGCCAATGAAGGCGTGGACGCGCTGGTGCTGAAATGCCTGCATTTGGAAGCGAAGGATCGCGATCTGTCGAAGTGGGAAGACATTGTTCATCGCGTGTACAACCCGAAAGACACCGTCACGATCGGCATTGTGGGGAAATATGTCGAGTATGAAGACTCGTACAAATCGCTGAAGGAAGCGCTGGTGCACGGGTCTCTGGCTCACAATTTGAAGTTGCAGATTAACTGGATTGAAGCTGAGGGTCTTGAGACGGCAGACGGCGACGGATACGAGACGCAGCTTGAGGGTTATGACGGGATTTTAGTTCCCGGGGGATTTGGCAAGCGTGGGATTGAGGGAATGCTGCTCGCGATCCGGTATGCGCGTGAGAAAAAAGTTCCGTACTTTGGCATTTGCCTGGGTATGCAGACGGCTTGCATTGAATTTGCGCGCAACGTGGTGGGGCTGGCGGAGGCCAATTCGAGCGAGTTCGATCCGGCGACGCCGCATCGCGTGATCTACAAACTGCGCGAGTTGCGTGGCGTGGAGGAATTGGGCGGGACGATGCGGTTGGGAGCGTGGCCTTGCAAGATTGAGCCGAACACGCTGGCGCATTCGATTTATGGGACGCTGGAGATCAGCGAGCGGCACCGGCATCGTTACGAGTTCAATCGGGAATATGAAGAGCCGATGGTTGCGGCCGGGCTGCGAATCTCGGGATCGACGCCGGATGGGACCTATGTGGAGATGGTGGAATTGCCGGACCATCCGCATTTCATTGGGTGCCAGTTTCATCCGGAGTTTAAGTCGAAGCCATTGGAGCCGCATCCACTGTTCAGCCGGTTTGTGGGGGCCGCGTATGAGTATGGGGTGAAGCGGCGGGCGGAGAAAGAATCGGCGGCGGTGGAGATGTTCCACCGACCGGAACGGGCGAGGGTCTAAAGCCTAGGCGCCACGGATTGGTGCGGATTACTCACGGATTTTTCTATTTATCCGCGTGAATCTGCGCGGATCCGTGGCCAACACTTAGAGATGCATACGTCTTTCCAGGTCGGCGAGGTTCATATCGGGTCGGGCGATTTGTTCTTGATCGCTGGCCCGTGCGTAATTGAAAGTGAAGAGCACGCGATGCGGATGGCGGAGATTATCAAAGGCGTGACGCGGGCTCTGGGATTTCCATTCATCTTCAAGGCGAGTTACGACAAGGCGAATCGCACCTCGATTCGAAGCTTTCGCGGCCCTGGTATTAAGGAAGGTCTACGCATTCTGAAGAAGATCAAGAATGAGTTGCAGTTGCCGGTGCTGACGGATGTACACGAGACGGCCGATGTGGGAAAGGTGGCCGAGGTCGCGGATGTGCTGCAGATTCCGGCGTTTCTCAGCCGGCAGACGGATCTGATGGTTGCGGCGGCGCTGAGTGGACGGCCAGTGAACATCAAAAAAGGACAATTTGTTTCGCCGTGGGATATGCAGCATGCAGTCGAGAAGTGCCGCGACGCAGGCAATACACAGGTGTTTCTGACCGAGCGTGGTGCAAGTTTCGGATACAACAATCTGGTGGTTGATATGCGATCGCTAGCCATCATGCGCAAGTTTGCGCCGGTAGTTTTCGATGCGACGCATTCGGTACAGTTACCCTCGTCGCAGTCGGATGGAGATGGGCCGGCGGTGAGTGGTGGGCAGCCTGAGTTTATTCCACTCCTGTCGCGGGCGGCGGTGGCGGCGGGAGTGGATGGAGTATTCATGGAAGTGCATGACAACCCAAAGGAAGCGAAGTCGGATGGTGCGAATGCGTTGGAATCGACCAAACTGCGGGGAGTGTTGAAAGAGCTGCAGGCTGTGAGGAAGGCGTTGGCGGAGGCGCACGCGACGGTGTAGGAAAGGAAACATCATTCGAAAAATAAAGGGGCGGCCCATTTGGGCCGTCCCTTTTCAGCATATGACTTTGTTATTCCAGCACGAAGATGTTTTTCTTCGCGCACATTTCTTTCAGCACTTTCGGCCAGACCGTGACGCTCACTTCGCCTAGATGGGCTTTGCGGAGGAGAAGCATGAGGGTGCGGGATTGGCCGATTCCGCCGCCGATGGAGAGCGGCAATTCGTTGTTGATGATGCCCTGGTGATAGGGGAACTTGAGATTGTCGAGGAGGTTCGACATTTCAAGTTGGCGGCGGAGGGTTTCGGCGTTCACGCGGATGCCCATGGAGCTGAGTTCGTGGCGGCGCTGCGTGACGTGATTCCAGACCAGGATGTCGCCGTTGAGTCCGTGAGTATCGCGCAGGGTTTGCTTGCTGGTGTCGGTGACCCAGTCGTCGTAGTCGGCGGCGCGATTCTCGTGCGGGAGGCCGTCGAGAAGGGGCCAGCCAATGCCGATGATGAAAACGGCGGGATATTTTTGCAGGATGACGGTCTCGCGGCGTTTGCGCGGCAGGTCAGGATACATCGCGAGCAATTCTTCGGCGTGAAGGAAGGTCAATTCTTCGGGCAGGTTGGGATAGCGCGGCTGGCGCAGCTCGGGGAATAATTCCTGCGCGAACTTCTCGGCGCCCACCAGGACTTTCCAAATCTTGCGGACAATCCCCTTCAGAAATTCGAGATTGCGCTGTTCGGCGGTGATGACGCGCTCCCAATCCCACTGGTCGACGTAGGCGGAGTGGTCGTGATCGAGGAAATAATCTTTGCGCACGGCGCGCATGTCGGTGCAGATGCCTTCTCCGGGGCGGCATTCAAATTGTTTCAAGGCCACCCGTTTCCACTTGGTGGCAGCCTGGACGACCTGGGCCTCGATGGGATGCACGTTGCGATCGTTGGAGATGTGAAACTGGACGGGAGTGCGGGACCCGTCGCGATCGAGCATGTCGTTGACACCGCTTTCCGCGTCGACGATGAGCGGAACCTCGACCATCATCAGGCCGAGTTCCTGGCATAGATTATCTTCGATGTAGCGCTTGACTTGAAAAATGGCATGCTGGGTTTCTTTAGGGGTCAGAAGGGGGTTGTAATCCCCGGGAAGGATCTTCTCCAGTTCGCTGTAATCGCCAATGCCAGGCCCAGCGAGATCGGCTCGTTTGCTGGCTTGGTTGTCGGTCGTGGCCGGGTTCTCAGAGATAAAGATGCTCATAAAAAGGGGGCTCCTTCAAACAGCGGAGAATAGTCCGCGGTGACACATCGTTCCTATTGGATGTCGAGCCAAAGGGAGGGACCGTGACTACAATCACAGGCGAGCGTGAGGCAGGTAACAGTGATTCGCGGTGTCGGGATGGAGCGGCCGAGGCGGCGAGAGTGATGAGTCGTGTGTTAGATTGAAATCCTTCTCATGAAGCACGTTTCCAATTGGGCGTTGAACATTGCCGCGCAGCGCGGGGCGAGCTATGCGGATGTGCGCGTGGTCGCGCAACGGAGCCGGGCTCTGACGACGAAGAATGGTAAGGTTGGCAGCGCGTCGGATGCAGAGTCAGTGGGCATGAGCGTACGAGCGGTAGCCGACGGGGCATGGGGATTTGCGGCATCTGCGGAATTGGGGCGCGGCGCGGTGGAGGCAACCGCGGCACGTGCCGTTGAGATTGCGCGAGCGTCGGCGCGAGTCAAGCAAGAAAATGTGCGCCTGGCGCCAGAGACGCCGGCGGTGGCCGAGTGGAACACACCTTATGAGATCGATCCGTTCAGTGTTTCCGTCGAACAGAACATTGATTTGCTATTGAAGATTGATGCGGAATTGCGCTCAGTGGCGGGAATCACATTGGCCGAGGCGAATCTGAACTTCAATCGCGAAGAGCAATGGTTCGTGTCATCGGAAGGCGCGGACATTCATCAGACGAAGCTTTCGACCGGCGCGGGATATGCGGCATATGCTTTCGCGGGGAATGAGATTCAGAAGCGGTCCTATCCGAATTCGTTTGGTGGGCAGTGGCAGAACAAAGGATATGAGCTGATCGACGAGTTGAAGCTGGTGGAAAACGCGCGACGCATTGGGGAAGAGGCAGTGGCGCTGCACCAGGCGGATCAATGTCCGGAAGGGAAGTTCGACATTATTCTCGACAGCTCGCAGCTGGGGTTGCAGATTCATGAGTCGGTGGGGCATCCGATTGAACTGGACCGCGTGCTGGGGATGGAAGCGAATTTTGCGGGAACCTCGTTTTTGACCTTAGACAAGTTGAGGACGCTGCGCTACGGAAGCGATCTGGTGAATGTGGTCGCAGATGCGCGGCAGGAACATGGTCCGGGGCTGGGAACGTTTGGATTTGACGATGAGGGAGTGGCGGCGCAGTGCACGCCGATCATCACGAACGGGCTGTTTACGGGGTATTTGAGTTCGCGGGAGACGGCACACACGATTGGCGAGAACCGTTCTGGCGGAACGCTGCGCGCCGAGGGATGGAACCGGTTGCCGATGATTCGCATGACGAACATCAGTTTGTTGTCGGGGGAGAAACCCCTGAGCCTAGAGCAACTGATATCGAGTACTGATCACGGCATTCTGATGCAGACCAATCGTTCCTGGTCGATCGACGACAAACGCTATAACTTCCAATTCGGATGCGAGATCGGGTGGGAGATTAAGGGCGGCAAGAGAGTACGGATGGTGAAGAATCCATCGTATTCGGGGATCACGACGGAGTTCTGGAATTCGCTGGATGCAATTTGCTCGCGCGACGAGTGGACGCTGTGGGGAACTCCGAATTGCGGAAAAGGACAGCCGCAGCAGGTGATGGGGACCGGACACGGAGCGGCGCCGTCGAGGTTTCGCGGGATTCGAGTGGGAAGCGCGTTCAAAAGCTAGATCACCAAGGAGTCACTGAGGCACAGAGAAGCGCGAATCATTTCATGCTGACTAAGGAACATGCCGGGGATATTTTCGATCGCATCAGGAAACTCTCGTCTGGGGACGAGGTCGAGGTGGTTTTCTCGGGTGGTCGGTTTGCGCTGACACGGTTTGCGAACAACGTGATTCATCAGAATGTCGCCGAAGAGAACTATGTGGTCTCGGTACGGTCTGCGTTCGGAAAGCGCACGGCGCGAGCGTTTACGAATAAGTTCGATGACGAGAGCTTGCGGCAGGTGGTGCGGTCGGCGGAGAGTTTGGCTCGGGTGCAGCATCCTGATGCTGACCTCTTGCCGATGCCTGACTCAAGTGAAGCTATCGGTAATGCGGGCGTGGGCGCCGGTGCCACATACACCATGCCATCTCGACATTTTCAACAGACAGCCGACATCACGCCTGAACTGCGAGCCGAGGGTGTTAAGCAGATTGTCGGCGTGGCGGACCGGCGCAAGCTGACGACCGCCGGAGTTTTCTCCAGTGCGGAAGCTTTGGACGGAATTTTTAGTTCACGGGGGTTGAGCCGCTGGCACACGCAGACGTCTGCGGAAGTTTCGATCACCATGCTGGCGAGCGATTCGTCCGGATGGCAGAAGGCGAATTCACCCAACGTGGGGAATCTTGATCCGCTGGCGTTAGCGGAGACGGCGGCACGGAAGGCGGTGGGCTCGGCGCGTCCGCAGGAGATTTCGGCGGGGAAGTACACGGTGATCCTGGAGCCTGCGGCGGTGCTTGACATTGTGGGATTCATGTTTTGGGATTACTCCGGGATGGCGATTCTCGACCAGCGTTCGTTTCTCACCGGCCGAATCGGTACGAAGTTGTTCGGCGACAATATCACG
Source organism: uncultured Acidobacteriaceae bacterium (assembly GCA_963840895.1). Taxonomy (GTDB): domain Bacteria; phylum Acidobacteriota; class Terriglobia; order Terriglobales; family Acidobacteriaceae; genus Sulfotelmatobacter. Next base: position 9,992 of record CAWJAR010000019.1, on the reverse strand, counting down.
ATTTGGGACGATATCGCGCATCCTCTGCAAACTGGATCTCCGTTCGATGGAGAAGGCGTGCAGCGCCAGCAGGTGGAGTTGGTGAAAGACGGAGTTGTGAAGAGAGTCGTATACGCGCGGGCCACGGCTGAGAGGATGAAGCATTCGGAATTCAAAGATAAGGCTGGACCGATTGAGGCGACCGGCCACGGTTTCGCGTTGCCGAATGAAATGGGAGAGATGCCGCTGAATATCGTCTTCGCTCCTGTCGATAATCCGCAGACCGTCGAGCAAATGATTGCTTCGACGGAACGCGGTGTGCTGGTGACGAGGCTCTGGTACATCCGGGAGGTCGAGCCATTCGAAAAAATGCTGACCGGAATGACGCGCGACGGAACGTTCCTGGTGGAGAACGGGCGTGTCGGACGGGGCGTGCGGAATTTCCGTTTTAATGAAAGCCTGATCCACATGCTCTCGCATGTGGAAGCCATGAGCACGCCGGTTCGAGCCTGCGGGGAAGAGTCGTTTGACATGGTGGTTCCGGCGATGAAGGTGAAGGAATTCAACTTCACTGAGGTGACGAAGTTCTAAGATGCCGGAGCGGTCAGCGCTCGGATTTTCGTCGCGTTTATGCGTCCCTGTCTCTCCTGAAATTACCCGAAATTGACCCTGATTTGACCGGAAATTGATGGGTTCCGGCAGGCTATTTCGGGTGTAAATCCGGCCTCTGGAATCCCTCCTAATTCATTCAAAAAAAAGCAGTTAACCACCATTTGTTCCATGACTTCGGTAACTTTGTTTGCGGGATTTGCGGGTGTACGCTGCCCTTGAGTTGAATGAACTCCGGAAGGCAATCACGACGCTTCCGGAAAGAGAGGTTCTTCTCAGCGTGGCAGCCGAAGGAACAGCACCGATGACCGAATCGCAGGCGAGGGCAGGACACTACGAAGACATGCAGAGTGCGCCACGCTTTCCGCTTCATCTCTCGGCGTCGGTGAAGAGTCAGGGCGGAAACTTCTCGGCGGAGACGGAGAACATCTCAGCGAACGGCGTGCTTTTTGCGATGGACAAAGACGTTCCAGTCGGTTCGATGGTGGATTTCACTATTCTGCTTCCGGCCGAAATTTTGGGTTCCCGTCGCAATGTGCAGATCGACTGCCGCGGCCGCGTGGTACGAAGCTTTGAAGATCGGGGCCGTCGAGGCGTAGGCGTAGTGATTGACGAGTACCATTTCGAGCGAGCGTAGGCGCAAGGAACTGAATGTCTACCATTCCGGTTAGCGTGAAAGAAGATTTCGGAGCAGTCGAAGACGGCGGCAAAGGCCAGTTCGTCCGAGTGATCCTGGCCGATACGCAGGCCATCTTCCGCGCTGGTCTGCGCAAAGTGTTCGCGCTGGAAGACGACATTCGCGTGGTGGGACAGGCGGAGACGCTGGCGCAAACTCAGTCGGCGGCCGCGAAGTTTACGGCGGATGTTTTGATCTTCGAATCAGCGCTGACTCCGAATCCGGTGGACGCGGTGTCGGAATTGCTGCGCCAGAACCCGAAACTGCGCGTGGTTGTGGTTACACCGGGGGCAGATGAAGAGTTGACATTGGACCTGTTCCGCCGCGGTGCGCACGGAATTGTTTCCCGCGAAGTGGAACCTGAATTGTTGGTGGAGTGCCTGCGCAAAGTGGTGGCAGGAGAGACCTGGCTCGACCCGCAGGGCGTGCGCTGGGTGATGGAAGCATTCCGCAACCAGACGAACCGGCCGGCAGGATCTCGTCCGAAGGTGCAGTTGACGCCCAAGGAAACACTGATTGTTTCGTGCGTAACCCAGGGAATGAAGAATAAAGAGATTGCGTTGCGCGTGGGTACGACAGAACAAGTGGTAAAGAACTATCTGCGCAAAGTGTACGACAAGCTTGGGGTGGCGGATCGGCTGGAACTGGCTCTGTACTGCCTGAATCATCATGTTGTTGACAATACGAAAGTGCCCGCGTTGCCCACGCCTGATGCGGGCGCCGGTGGTGCTGCGAATGCGGCAGCGGCAGGCGCCGGGGCGTCGGCTTCAAGCACGCCATCCGCATCTGGTTCCGCAACCGTAGCGAGCGCAGACGTTCCTGCAAAACTTTCCTAAGGTCTGATTCCGCTGACTGGTTTTCTTCGGCCGAACTCCGGATCAAGTTGCGGTTCGACGACTTCACCCATAGAATTGAAAAGAATGAAACGGCCGCAGGGTTCACTAGGACTTGCAGCCGGAGCAGGAAGCTTCTTAGAGAGTCGTTCCTTCCATCCGATTCACGCGGAGAGATGGCCGAGTGGCTGAAGGCGCACGCTTGGAAAGCGTGTTTAGGGGAAACTCTAACGTGGGTTCGAATCCCACTCTCTCCGCCATTACTTGTGTTATCTAGCACTTGCATGCTGGTGATACCTATACTGATTCCAAGTTGAATCGGAGGTTGTCGCCAGTGGCCAATACGCAGTGCAAGGAAGTAAATCTCACCAAGCGCGTCCAAACCAGCAAGGGCCTGCGGTACTGCCCTGTCATCCTGTCTGCGAACGGCCGAGTTAAGCCCGATCTGGTCATTGTTAACGGCCGCCAAGAGCGACACCCAGAAGGCGCGTATTACCTGGAATGGCGTGAAAACGGCAGACGGGTCAGGCTGTCCGTGGGCAAAGATCCTGCCGACGCCAGTGCCCGACGCCAGCGCAAAGAGTCCGAGTTGAACGCCCTGAACAACGGCATCGCTGTCGTACCCGAGAATGGCGACGATGGGCACCGCTCATTGGCAGCAGCGGTCGCTGAGTACCTGGAAGAAACGACGCTCACGAAGAAGCCCAAGACGCTTGCAGCGTATACGAAGGCGTTGGCCTACTTCCAGGAATCTTGCCCTAAGCTGTTTCTGGAAGACATCGAGCGAAAAGACCTGCTCAAGTTCTGCGCTTTCCTGAGGGACGAGAAGGATCAGGCACCGCGCAGCTGCTGGAACAAGTTCGCCAACGTGATGTCGTTTCTTAAGGCGAATGGCATTCGTGGACTTGTGAAGAAGAATGACTGGCCACGCTATACGGAAGAAGAACCAGAAATGTACGAGCAGGATGAACTCGACAAGCTGTTCAAGGCCGGCGATGCCGAAGAGCGACTCTGGTATGAATTCTTCCTCATGACGGGCATGCGAGAGCAGGAAGTCATGTACACGTACTGGTCGGACGTAAACCTCGCCCACGCGACCGTCCGCGTCAGCCACAAGGCCGACCGGGGATGGACGCCGAAGGCGTACAAGGAACGCGAGATCCCGATCCCTGCGAAGCTTGTGAAGAGTCTGAAGGCGTGGAAAAGCAAAGCAAACAAGACTTGCAGTCTCGTATTCCCGACTGCTGGGTGTAATCCGAAGCTCGACTTCCTAGACTGCCTGAAGGCCGTTGCGAAGCGTGCGAAGCTCGACCAAGACAACTTCTGGCTGCACAAGTTCCGTGCGACGTTTGCTACTCGGTGTCTCTGGGCCGGGGTTGACTTGCGCACGGTGCAGCAGTGGCTTGGCCATTCTGATATGGAATCGACGATGAGGTATTTGAAGCCGTCACGCAGCCAGCAAACGCGAGAGAAGGTGAACGAGATTTTCGGTTAGGTTCGGCGGTGCGACTCGTTGTAGATGGCAACGTCTTCCCGCAACTGGTCAATAAGTGAAATGGCGATTTTTCACCAATTGAGACGAACCCTTGGATCTATCCCCAGCACCAAAGTACCCATCTAATATCGCAGCGCGACAATCGGATCTCATGCCTCGTTATCAGTTGATCGTCGTCTAGGCTCCAATAAGGGCGTCCCCTCGACCAACAACCTCGTTGCACTCTCCCTCATGTGCTCAATCGTTCCACGCAGGAGTTGCGATAGTTCTTGCAGAGCCGGTTCCAGATCACCATCAGTAGCGGTAACTACGTTCGCACAAAGCTCGCATATTCGGTCCTCGATTCTGCGCTGAGAGGGAGGCATTGACTCGTAACGTAAGCATTACACGAACGGTGGCATTTGTAGGATGCCGCACAAACTGTAGTGGTTCTACAGCGTTTACCTGACAAAAACCTCTTCATCTCTTTGAATGTTACGAAACAAGAGGTTAGGTCTCCGTGTTTTCATAGGACACGCCTCCCTGATGGGTGGCGTACGTGCAAGTAATGAAGTCTATGGCTTCAATGACTGAACACGAACGTGAGCTGGTGACAGCTTTGTGCGCTCGAATTGCCGATGAGAAGAACCCTTTTGTTTTCCGCCAACTCTTAATCGAATTGGACGCGTTGTTGGAAAAGTTGAACAATCATCAGGCAAAGTTATTCACTCCGATGTGATCTCATCACATCCTTCCTGGCCGAGTTGGTAGCGAATGGAGCAATCGTATGCAGAGGTCAAAACACCGAGCACATTCGCGTGGCTGTGAGTGAAGAAGATTGCCATCTGGAGAACAATTGAAAGAGGTGTCTAATATTGCAAAGCCAAAAGCCAGAAATAAACTGCTCGATCTGCCACAAGCCGGTCGCGCTTGAAACTGCCAAGACAGATGAGGTCGGGGAAGCCGTACACGAGGAATGCTACATCCTCAACGCCGGTGTCAAGCGTGACCAAAGCTCCACAGGGTAAGTCTAAGGCAGACCGCTAACTGGCAGCAGTTCCGTTCCAAAGGAACAAAATCTGAGAATGGGAGCTTGTTTTATGAAAACGCGTAGGGATGCAATGAGTAATATTGGACAGCCCGCAGAACCCAAGCCGGAGGTTGTGGAATGCGCTATCGTTGAATTGTTGGACATAGCCCGGCGTCAGGGCATCACTCCCGCTGATTTTATTCAATTGCTGGACTCCGGAATGCCAATATCGGATTTCTTGGCAGCGATAAAGTCGCCTACGCACGCCGACGACAGCATGCCGGATTATGAGTGAAATCGAGATGTTTCACCAATCAAGTGCCGTCATTGCTCTTCCCGAATGCCCTGAAAACAAAATAAAGAACTGCGGTCAATGGCAAGCCACCAACGATGGCCACAAGACCTGCGGCCACTGAATGCCACTTGATGCAACCCCACACGAAATCAATGACGGCGCAGATTGCAAAGAAAAGTAGGGTACTGTGACGGTTCATTCGCCAGCATTATGAGCGAAATGGCGATTTTGCGACAGCTATCTTTGAAGCTAGAATCCGCGCGGCATGAACCCGACAAGAAGAACCGGATTCCGGCACCTAGTGTGCTATTCGAATCGCTCCCAATGCACTGATCAGTTTCGCCAATGTGCAATATTGAACAGATTTGCCGACTTCGTGCCGGGTACGATTTAACCTTGTGAAATTCTCTTCAGAAGTGGGTGTCCCATGTCTACTAATCAAGGAGAGAATTGGCGTCAGATGGTTTCGCTAGAACTGGACATTCAGAAAATGCAGGAACGGACTGCGGCGGCAGAACAGCCAGGGACACTCGTCGCAGAAGCCAAGGTACGTCAATTCCCCTATCGCATCCTGGTCTTGGATGACGAACCATCCATACACGAAGCCGTACGGGAAATTTTGGAAAGCCAGAGTTATGAGGTTCTCACGGCAGCGGACGGGCTGGATGGCTTACACGCTCTCAGCCGGTCCCTTCCCGATGTGATCATTTCCGATCTGAATATGCCCCGGATGTCGGGATTTGAATTCCTGGCGATAGTACGCAAGCGATTTCCGCACATCGCAACAATAGCCATGAGCGGAGAATACCTTGCAGGCGAAAATCCAATTGGGATTTTGGCGGACGCTTTCCTGCAAAAAGGAAGCTCCATGGTCAAGGAGCTTTTCGAAGAGGTCGCGAAGTTGTTAGCCTCTTCTCCTATCAGGTCGGAAAGAGAGAAAACTGACATTGCCCCACTCTTCGTGCCGAGAGACCATGCGGGATATTTGATAATCACCTGCCCCAAGTGCCTGCGGCCCAACAAACTGGAAGCGATGAGTTTGAACGGCGGAATTCACCAAACGATTTGCCAGTCGTGCAGCATGCGAGTGAAGTTTGAGATCAACCACGAAATCGAGCTGGGAGCAGAGGCTTTACGTTCTTTTCGCCCGGACGTTAAGTGTTCGATCTGCAACAAGCATGTCGATCTGAATACATCCAAGACCGATTCCAATGGTAAAGCGCTGCACGACGAATGTTACGCACTGAGACAAGCGTTGAAGGATGCCTCTCAACCCAACAGCAGCCTGCCTGCATCTTGAGGCAATTTTTGGGGATTCTGCTATGACGGGCGACCGGGTCAATGAGCGTAATGACGATGTTTCAACAATCTAGTGCGTGACGATCTTCGACGCTACACGAAAGCGCTCGTAGTTTGTATAGCGGTGTTCGTTATGGAACCCATCCCCATTAAACACAACTTGCACTGTCACTTCGCTGGGCAGCCATAGGGGGGTCGCAACACCCAGAAGTCGAGTTTCCGCGTATGTGACCTCCGTCGTCTGCTGAACAAGTCCCCTGCGGCTGCGCGAATGCGGCAGCATCTGAGAGAGAGGAAGAGACTCGACAAGATCGGTCCGCATGCGGATGATCTGGAAACTCTCCTGATCTATCCATGCGATACCCTGCACCACGGTCGGAATTTCCAGGCCCCCCACGTCTAGGAAAGTCGTGGTTTTGCCCTGAGGCCGCTCAGCAAAGGCAACGACGTAATAGTTCCGCGCACCGACCGCTTCCGTGCCCAGATAGCGGAACGTCGAGCTTGACTGATTCCCGGGCAGGAAATGAAGGCATTCGAAGGCGAAGCCGGAGGTGACGGTGTACCCCTGGTCCAAGCCGCCCGGTGCCACGCGATTTCCCTTGGCATCCGTGCGGTACTCTTCCGGCGTCGGCGAAAGGTCGCTTTGGTGAAGTAGGATCAGGTAACTGTACTTCCGCTGCCGACTCGATTTCGTGCGCCCGGATTCGTCTAGAATCAACTGGGTAATCTCCTCGTGCGCTGTCAAATCGACCAACTGGTTCAGAAAGTCACTCACTCTAGCTCCGCTCTTCGACAAGATCGCCGGAAGCATCTGTTGATCCTGAGCAGACTGTAGAGCCTTCAATTCCGGTATTCGCTTGACCAATTGCTCCGGGGGCATTTCGAGATAGGGCGAGGTTTGCATCAACGCAACGCCGAACAGAATGAGCGGAAGCATGACGAGCACCTTCTTAACGATTCGTTTCAGAGATTCTGGTAAATGTTGCTAACTGGGCCATTTCGCTCATTGAGGGGTTTTTAGTGAAATGGCGATTTTTCGACAGCTCAGGTGAAAACTCTAGAGCGCGAAGCGTATGGAACCGCACACTTCATCGCGCTAGGGTGAACCGGAGAAAGCAGTCCGCGTAGCTGAGGAGGAAATCAATGACCACCCTCCTGATCCTTGTGCTCTGCGTTGCGGCCTTTTGGGCCTGCTGGAAAGCGCTGGACGCACTCCACAACCTGTGACGAGGCTAGGAATTATTCGGTTCACATCGGTTTGATTCGATGACGAGTGTAATGGGGATTTTTCGGTGCGCCGTGAAAAGGCGCTGGTCCACAGCGGGAAAGAAAGACCAGCCCGGGAACTGGATCGCTCCACCCGGTAGCAATTGGAGCGGCGGTGGAGGCAACAAAGCCGCCGGAGCCTCCGATGTAGAGGGTCGCACAAGGCGACTTGGCGAGTCTGCAGGCCGTAACGCGAGTGAACGCTGAACAGGCCTCGAAAACCATAATGCAGGAGCCGACCCACCCGAAATTTGGGGAAGGCCGACGTCGAGGGATTAGTAACGAGCGATTGGGTCTCTCGGACCTGCCGGGGTAGTGGCGACAGCATGCAGACACAGGGGACCAGACGCAACACGGGAAACCCCAGCGGTGATCGCGTTCACGATCAACTGGCAACTCGTGAGAGACAGGCCGGGCCGTATGGGGTGACGGAGAGGCTCGCAGTACTGACGAAGCCGGGTAATGCCGGTGGAGGGAAGGGGCCTCAGTTGAAAGGAAACGCAAGAAGCGACGAAGACGGAGGGATTGGTGTCGAACCTAACAACCCCAGCCAGTGTTCAGAAGTTGCAGACGGCGTTGCACGACAAAGCGAAGGGATCGCCCAACTTTCGTTTTCATGCACTGTATGACAAGGTGTACCGGAAGGACGTTCTAGCATTCGCCTACGACTGCTGCAAAGCCAACGGTGGAGCGGCAGGAGTAGACGGCCAAACGTTCGAAGACATCGAGACGTACGGACGAGAACGATGGCTGGACGAACTGGCGCAAGAGCTGAAAAGCCGAACTTATCAACCTCTTCCCGTGCGGCGGGTGTACATACCGAAGCCGGATGGGAAACAGCGGCCGCTAGGTGTGCCCGCTATCCGGGATCGGGCAGCGGAAGTGGCGGTGGTTCTGATTCTCGAACCTATCTTCGAGGCAGATCTACCGCCGGAACAGTTCGCCTATCGGCAAGACCGCAGCGCATTGGACGCAGTAAGACACGTTCATGAGCTGGTCAACACTGGCCATGGAGAAATTGTTGATGCGGATCTCAGCAGCTACTTTGATACTCTTCCGCATTCCGAGCTTCTAAAGTCGGTAGCTCGCCGCGTCGTAGACGGAGCGATGCTTCATCTGATCAAGATGTGGCTAGAAGCCCCGGTCGAAGAAACGGACGAGCGTGGAAACAAGCGTCGAAGTACGCGCAATCGGGATGGAGGTCGAGGCACCCCGCAAGGGTCTCCGATCAGTCCGCTGCTGAGTAATCTGTACATGCGCCGGTTCGTGCTCGGATGGAAGACGCTGGGACACGAGAGACGCCTGAAAGCGTACATCGTTAATTACGCCGACGATCTGGTGATCTGCTGTCGAGGCAAGGCCGATGAGGCTTTAGTCAAGATGCGGGACATGATGACGAAGCTGAAATTGACGGTGAACGAAACGAAGACGCGGGTCTGCAAGCTACCGGAAGAAAAGTTCGACTTTCTGGGATACTCGTTTGGTCGCTGCTATTCGCCGAAGACCGGCCGAGCCTATATAGGAACGACCCCTTCCAAGAAACGGGTGCAACGCATCTGTCGAGCGATCAGCGTAGCGACTCGACGAAGCCAAACTCAGCAGGCCGCAGAGCAGCTAGTGGAACAACTCAACCGACAAATCATCGGATGGGCCAACTACTTCTGCTTGGGCCCTGTCAGCAAAGCCTATCGCGTAGTGGAAGAACACACTCGCGGCAGGCTTCGCCATTGGCTGCGCGCCAAACATAAACGGAAGGGAGCTGGTCGCAAGCGGTACTCCGACCAGTTCCTGCACGATACGTTTGGGCTGACTCGGCTTACTCAGCGAACCGCCAGCTTTCCGTGGGCAACCTCGTGACCTTTCTCCGAGAGCTGGATGCGCGAAACGCGCCTGTCCAGTTCGATGAGCGGGAAGAGGAAACAGAACTACGCCAAACCGGACTGAGGCGGCCAGGTGAAAATCTGACCATTCGCCACCGGGAGGCTAACGTCACTGCGCCTCTTCTCGACTCCACCCAGCAGGATTGACAGCGCATTGGTATAGGAGGACAATAACCACCCAGCGTATCGTCAGAGAGGGCCAAAAGAACTTCACCTTTGCCAGCCTGTTTGTACCAAGAAACCGCGCGGGGGAAATCAGATTCCGGCGGTTGAAACGGAGGCACCATGAAGCGTTTTCGATGGGCCATCGTAGTGCTGTTCGCCCTATTTCTGCAGTTTGGTTACGCTGACAGCGTTAACACCCTCAATCCTTATCTTTTCACCTTCCGCTTCGTTCAGGACTTCGGCGGTGGCGACAATGCCTCATATGTCTTCGCCGGCGGGGGAATAAACCTCAGGAGTGTCGGTAGTGCTGGTGCTATTGATAATTGGCTTACCCAACCTAGCTTCTCACCGGGTACGTCACTAGTCCCAGCTGTTTCTATCGTCGATTTTGGATTCTCGGCGGGGGGGGTGACAATCGGAGGGCAAACGTACCATGTAGGTGCGGACGAGGTCACCTCAGAATCCCTGTTCCGTGCCAAAGTCAGC
>CAWJAR010000018.1:0-218572 GCA_963840895.1 uncultured Acidobacteriaceae bacterium | reverse complement strand
CTCGAAGCCGAACAGGTAATTGTGAGCGATATTGAACATCCTTCGGCTGGTTCTTATGTTCAAATGTGAGTTCGCCGGAGTAAGGGGCGGCGCCAATGGAGAAGCGAAGAAGCGCCTTCGACCCGAAAATCTTTCTGACGACTACCGGCGCCGGGCGGCAGTTAATCTCCTTCACCAAGGGTCAAACAGTCTATTCTCAGGGTGATGCGGCTGACTCGTTGTTTGTCATTCAAAGGGGAAGCGTCAAAGTCACGATCAAGTCCCAGGCCGGAAAAGAAGCAACTCTCGACATCTTGAGTGACGCGGATCTCGTTGGCAAAGACTCCATGTCCGGTCGTCTCACCCGCATGGCGTCTGCCAGCGCAATCACTGACTGCAGTCTCCTCCGAATCACGAAGAGAGTCATGATGCTTGCCCTGAAACGGCAAGTGAAGCTTGCCAATGTGTTTTGGGAGTATCTGTTGGACCGGAACGTCCGATATCAGCAGGATTTATTGGACCAACATTGCAACCGGAGCGAGAAAAGACTAGCGCGTATCCTGTTGCAGTTCGCCCATTTTGATGGCCAAGGAGCATCCGAGACCACCGTTCCCGCAATCAGCCATGAGACTTTGGCGGAAATGGTGGGCACCACCCGATCGCGCATCTGCTTTTTCATGAACCGGTTCAAAAACTCTGGATTCATATACTACGATCACAAAAGCAAGCTGTTGCGAGTTCACCGGACGCTACTGGCTGTCTGCGGTCAATAGCTTCCACAGTTCGGTGCATCCGTAATCGTCTCTTCCCGCCGCAAAAATACCTTCATTCTGTCAGGCGCATGCAGATGCGCAAGCGTCCCCACAAGCTCCCAAGGGAACGGAGCGCGGCATCACATAGAGTGGAACGGTGGCCCGCATGCTCGTCCCGCAACCATCGGATTCGATTTCCAGAGTCCCGTTCAGTTCGTGCATTCTCTCCCGCATCCCGGCTAATCCCACGCCCGTTTCCGCGGTCACCTCACGAAGCAAGCGCATGCGCTCCTCCGGTATCCCCTTCCCGAAATCGCGTATCTCCAGAATCACAGCGTCAGGATCATGTTGAAAATGGATGCTGGCATCCGAAGCGCCGGAGTGTCGGTGTACGTTGGTGAGGCTTTCCTGCAATACACGAAAGAGCGCGATCTCCACACTCTTCGGCAGGCGCTCCCGCGAAGGCGCAATATCTGCCTTCACGTTAATTCCGCTCCGCTTGGCGAATCCCTCGATATACCATTCGGCGGCGCAAGCAAATCCCACCTCATCCAGCAGTGGCGGATGCAAGAGGTACGACATGGTGCGGATCTCTTCGATAGCCTGATCCGTGTGTTGCGTCACCTCGGCGACGATTGCCAGGATGGCAGGCTTTTCCTTGCAGTTCTCTTGCAGCAGTGAGACAGCGATCTTCAAAGCAGCCAGCGTCTGCCCGGTGGTGTCATGCAAGTCGCGCGCTAACTTCCGCCTCTCCTCATCCTGCACTTTCAGCAGACGCTGCGTAAGTTTTTGTAGCTCTGCTGTGCGTTCTGCTGTGAGTGTCTCAAGTTCGGAGTAGGCGTGCGACAACCGCAGATGCTTTGCAATCCACATATGTCCTCCGGGGAGCGGCTAGGGAGACGGGAACAAACTGTCTTTTCTAGTGTCTGCATTCTGCCATGGCGCGAATCAGGAGTCTGGTCACTATTGCACACCTCGCCGCAAATTAGGATTTCGCAAACCATCGAGACGAAATGAAGAAGGGAAGGTGAGTACATGCGAATATTTTGAACCGATCGCAGCGGCGCATTCGTGTTTCCGTTCGAGTGTATAAAAGTGAACACTCGCTGAAACCAGCAAGAGTTTAGAGTGCCCGATACCCTGTCCGTCTTGATCTGAGTTCTATAAGCGATTGCGGCACGCCTTCGGGATGTCTCCACAAACTGGGCTTGGCTCTTTCAAACAGGAGAACCCCAAGAAAGAGCAGATCCCCCAGATATTTGGACCGGAGGCCCGCCGATGCTTCGGTTGGCGGTGCCCGGCGCAACTCGAAATCTTAATCCCGCAAGTGAGCTGTCTTGCTCAGACGCGATGACTTGCACCTGTCATTCTTGATTATCTTCTGAATGTGTGTAAATGGGCCGCGAACGCTGATTCGCAGCTCCTAATGTTTGGGTCGCCGGGATCATATCCTGATCAGGTCACGCGAAGCGGCCACATCCAGCGAATCAGCACTCTTCATCCGTGTGCGTTGCGCCAAACCTTGCGGCGGAACACGATTCAACCCTAAAGGCTTTCGAAAATCGAAAATATGGCAACTCCTCCAGGCGGGTGAGAGGAGTTAGCCCGCGCAACAAGGAAGGTCAAAAACATGCCTCTAATTCAACTCCTGGAAGTTCTCATCGTAGTGGGTGTTCTCCTGTGGCTCGTGAATCGCTTTGTTCCGATGCAGGGATCCATCAAGTCAATCCTCAATGGTGTTGTGGTCATTGCCGTGGTTTTGTGGCTGTTGAACGTTTTCGGACTCTTCCATTCGCTGTCCCGAATTCACATCGGTACATAAGCGAGGGAACTCCACCGTGCAGCCTCGCAAGCTGAAGTCCCGAAGCAAAATCGAAATAACCCAATCTCGAAGGACATTTCCTGAAGGAGCTATTTTGAAAACTAGTCTTTTGTTAGCAGTCGGACTTACCCTCAGTCTGAGCGCATTCGCTCAGACCAATTCTCAAACCACGTTGGCAGTCGAGCCCATGAGTCCGATGCCTACTTTCCACGTGACGGTCATCAGCCGCAGCGTGCAAGCAGTCAACTATAAGCATCGCAGCGGAGCTTCCAAGCTCGATTTCGCGGGCACGGACCTGATGCCCTCGGCGAACGGCCAAGCCAAAGTAGAGAGCAAGAAGGGCTATACGGAAATTGAAGTGGAATTTGGCAATCTGCAAAGACCCACGACTTTTGGCAATGAGTACCTGACGTATATCTTGTGGGCAATCTCGCCCGAGGGCCGGGCCATCAATCTGGGTGAAGTTCTGGTCGGCGACAACCATCGCAGCAAACTAGACGTGACCACGGACCTGCAAGCTTTCGCGCTGATCGTGAGCGCAGAGCCTTACTACGCCGTGCGCCAGCCCAGCAACGTGGTTGTGCTTGAGAATGTGGTTCGCGAAGACACCAAGGGAACTACGGAAGCAGTCAACGCGAAGTATGAATTGTTGGAACGGGGCGGTTACATTCCTACCGGTTACAAGTTCGATCCAGTGGTTCTGAATGCGAAGTTGCCGCTGGAATTCTTCGAGGCGCGGAATGCCCTGCGCATCGCGCAATCCGAGGGAGCAGAGCAATACGCCACCGACAGCTATCGGCACGCCGTCAAGCTGATGGAGCAGGCGGATGGCTATGCCACGGAAAAGAATACTCCCAAGAAACAACTGATCGCGGTTTCCCGAGAGGCCGTACAGACCGCGGAAGATGCACGCGCGATCGCAGTGAAGAAAATGGATGAGGTCCGCCTCGCGAATGAACGTCAGGCTTCATCGGATGCTCAGGCGAGAACACAGGGGCAGGCCGATGATGCGATGCGGCAGAAGGAGCAAGCTGAGTTAGATACAGCCAAGGCTCAAACCGCGACGGCCCAGGCTGAATCGGATATGGCACGAGCTCAGGCTGCGAAGGTTCAGGCAGATTCTGATGCATCCAAGGCGCGGACCGACGCTTCTGACGCCCAGGCCGCGGCTGCGAAAGCTAAGTCCGATATGGCGGACAGCCAGGCCTCCTCCAAAACTGCACTCTCGGCAGCCCAGGCAGACGCCGACCAATCGCGCGCAGACAAACTGACGGCGCAGCAAGCCGCGCAACAGGCTGAAGCCGACAAAGCGGCTATGCGCACGCGCCTGTCAGCACAGCTGAACTCTATTCTTCAAACTCGCGACAGCGCTCGCGGGCTCATTGTGAGCATGTCCGATGTATTGTTTGACACCGGAAAGTTTTCCCTGAAGCCGGGAGCACGCGAGAAACTCGCCAAAGTCGCCGGGATACTGCTTGCTTATCCTGGGCTCAACATCGAAGTCGGCGGATATACAGACAACGTCGGCGGCGATGCCATGAACCAAACGCTGTCGGAGAATCGTGCCGGATCTGTCCGCGATTATCTGGTGCAGCAAGGCGTATCGACGAGTTCTGTCTCGTCTCGAGGTTTCGGCAACACTCTTCCGGTAGCTTCCAATGAAAACTCCGCGGGCCGGCAGCAGAATCGCAGAGTGGAACTGCTGGTGTCCGGCGAAGCCATCGGCAATCCGGTCAACGCAACCACAGGAAGCCTGCGATAGGGCCAATCAAGCGGAACAGTGAGTGATTAGCTATGGAGCGGCACGGGGCCATCGCTCGGACTCGTGCCGCCTTTTCTCGCCGCTTGCAAAATCGTCTTGAAAACATCGACTCGATCTTACTGCCGCATTCACGACAAAAGAGCCCCGACCGGGTCGTTCGCGCAGTCGCCGTGTCCGTTCCTGATCGCTCCGCCCGCGATTGATACGAAAAAAGACCGGGTTCGTCGGCAAAATGTGCTAACGCTGAAGCAGCTGAAACCCGCCAGAGCTAGTGGTGTTGGGCCGCTCGGCACAGTGCCAAGCGCGACCTGTCCACGTCAGCACAACGACTAATGCGAAAATCTCATTCACCTTCTCCCGGACCTGTTGGCTCCGTGACGGCTTCAAATATCGCATAGTCGATTCCATGTCCGAATGGCCCAGCCACTGCTGAACCGTACGCAGATCGACGCCAGCCCAAAGGCACCGGGTTGCGAACGTCGCACGGAACTTGTGCAGCCAGAAGTTGTCTTCGTCGAGCTTCGCCCGCTCGGCCACGGCCTTCAGGCAGTCGAGAAAGTCGAGCTTCAAGGAACCTGGCGACTGCAGTTGCGGCCGAGGGGTGACCGTCCCCGTTTTCGGGAAGAACAGACACCCCATTGTTGAGGGCATTGAGTTCGGCTTCCTTGCGCTGGCGTCGGGCTGCCGCCTCCGGTGGGTCCTTCCCCACGGATAGCCGAATCCGCCTGCCTTTCTCACGCCATTCGAGATAATAGGCGCCTTCTGAGTTCCGGTCGGCCGGTTACGATGACGAGGACAGGTTTGACCCTCCCGTTTGGCGAGAGAACTACAGGGTAATAGCGCAGGCCCTTGCTGGTCTGGACGCGTTTGGTGAGGTTTACTTCTTTGGATTGGGTATTGGACACCGGTCCCACCTCGGATTCAACTTGGAATCATATGAGGTATCACCAGCATATAACTTACTGAAAACAAAAGAACTGGCGGAGAGGGAGGGATTCGAACCCCCGGTACCCTTTCGGGTACGCCGGTTTTCAAGACCGGAGCCATCAACCACTCGGCCACCTCTCCGGTGACTGCAGCGCGGAGCGCAGTTTTGCGCGCTTGGTTAGTTTACAACAGGAGTCCGAAATCTCAGTGGGGCGGCAGCAGGCCGAATGCTCGGGAGTGGAACTCCATGACCTCGGCGAAATGGGACAAGAAATAGGTAAGACTATGATCGCCGGGATAGGCGTGGTATTCGTGCTTCACACCTTCTTTTTGCAGTTCCTCGTGGAGGGCAGCCGCTCCTTTTTCGAATCCGTAGTTGTCATCCTGGCCACAGTTGAAATAGATGGACATTTTTCGCAGCGCGGGAGCATTTCGTTTCGCCAGCAGGAATGGACTGTTTTCATTCCAGTGCGCAACGATGATGGGCTTGCCGAAGACCGGGGCAAGCACGCCTGCTAGCGGAGCTCCAGTATTTGAGGCCGAATCGAGCATACGAGGTGATTCGGTGATGAGCGCGGCGCTTTGCGCGCTCGCGGCGGAAAAGAGTTCCGGATGAGCAAAGGCGAAGCGCAAGGCGCCGTAGCCTCCCATGGAAATGCCGCTGATGGCTCGGCCCGCGCGGCCCGGGCGGATGCGGTATTTGCTCTCGATGTGGGGCAGGAATTCCTGGAGGAAGAAGTCGCTGTAGCGAACGGAGCCGTCGGCGGAGTTGATGTAGAAGCTGCGCCGACCTTCGGGCGCGACAATCAGGAAGTCGCCCATCTTGTGCTGGCGGCGCAGATCGTCGAGCAATGTCCAGCCGCCCGTGTTGAAGAGGGTTTGCTCGTTGTCGCCAAGGCCGTGCAGAAAATAGAGCACTGGATATCGCTGGGGAGGATGGTCCGTCGCGCTCGCGTCATAACCGGCGGGCAGGTAGACACAGTAGTGGACGACTTGTTTGAGAATGCGGCTATTGAGGGCGCTGCAGTCGATGCGGCTCTGCGCGGTCGCCACGCATGACGCAAGCAAGAGAAATAAAGAGAGATGCCTGAGAGCTCGGATCATTCAGAACGCCTATTCGTACCGCAACGCCTGGACGGGGTCGAGCCGGGCAGCGCGTCCGGCGGGATACAGACCGGAGACCAAGCTCACGAGGAATGAAAACCCGATCGCTAATGCGACCAGCCACCACGGCACCGCCCAGAAGTGTTCGGGCGGGAAGGACTGGCTCTTGAGGTAAATGTTCGTTCCGAAGTTTATAACCTGGCCAATCGCCCAGCCCAGCGCGACTCCCACCAGGCCGCCGAGAATTCCCATGGCGCCCGCCTCGGCGAAGAAAAGCTTTTTTACATCTGAGTCGCTGGCGCCAATCGCTTTCATAATCCCGATCTCACGGCGACGTTCAAGGATCGCCATCACAAGAGTGTTCACGATTCCGATGGAAGACACGATCAAGGCAAGGCTTCCGAAGATTCCGAGAAACGCGTACAACACTTTGAAGACCTGCTGCAGGCCGCGGCTGGCATCGAGAATCGAGAATGTGCCGAAACCCATTTTCTTGATCGCGTTCTCGACAAGTTGAACCTGCGCCGGATCCTTCACCCGTACGCTCACGGAGGAATACACCGGTTGGTTGCTCGCGGCCCGCGAGATTTCGCGCAGGTCAGTGGGTTGCATCACATGAAGACTTTCAGCCAGCTTCAACGGAAGGAATACCTTCGCGCGTGTAGGACCGCGCATGCTCTCCGGGTCAAGATCGGCGACGCCGACGATCTTGAGCCGCTGTTCCCGCGAAACCACGGAGTACGCGGCCCCGTCGAGACTACTGTCTGCAGAATTCATAGCGGCGGCACTGGGGGGCGAGGGCCGAGATGGATTTACTGCCCGCTGCGCATAACGCATGGTCAATTCTTTGCCAAGAAGAGGCTTCGCCAGATCGGCGACATTGGTCTCGTCGACTCCGCGAGCCGGAGCCTTGCCCAGTAGTTCCTCGGCGAAACTCTTTTGCAAAACCGCTTCGGCAGCCGTGTCGGAGGAGAAGAAACTTCCCTGCATGCCTTCGAAGGCGTCATTGGATTTTGCGGATTCGGGCAGCGCGGAAACCATGGTCAAGTGCGGCTTGTCTTCATAGCGCAGTTCGGTGATGAAGCGGATGTCAGGATAGGCCTCGAGTACGTTGGGGAGATGTTCAATCTCAATCCGTGCGGGCTCGTCGAGGATGCGGCTTTCGCCTGGGGGCGGCGCGTTGCGGTCGTCGTCGCGGCCCATTCCGCGGAGATCGCGCCGAGAGGTAACCAATACGGTGTCAAACAATCCCGACTTTGCCAGTCGACGCGAGAATAACTGCTGCAGTCCGATGCCAAGAGATAGCATCGCGACTAGAGAGGCAACGCCAACCGAGATGCCGATGGTGGTCAGCGAGTTTCGCAGAAGCGACTCGCGCAGATTTCGCAGGGCCAGTTCGGTTAGGTCTGGAAGTTTCATGGCTCTCCTCCAAGCTCCTGCAAAACGACGGCGGGCGTGTTGGGCCGGTCGTCAATGAGTTTGCCATCTGCCAGGAAGATGAGGCGCTCAGCGTAGCGCTCAGCCAAGGCCCGCTCGTGGGTGACCATCACAACGGTCATCCCAAGTTCTCGGTTGAACTCGCGCACCATCTCCATGATTTCCGTTCCGGTGTGGCTGTCGAGATTGCCCGTGGGCTCGTCGGCTAAAAGAAGTTGCGGACGGTTGATAAGGGCACGAGCGAGGGCTGCTCTCTGTTGCTCGCCGCCAGACAGTTCGCTGGGCCTGTGATTCATACGGGCGCCGAGGCCCACGCGCTCCAAAGCTTCACGAGCAAGGCCCTGCCGCTGGCCGCGGTCGACTTCCGCGAAGCGGAGAGGAAGTTCGACATTTTCTGCGAGCGTCATGCTGGCGATCAGGTTGAACGACTGAAAGACCATGCCGACCACACGCAGGCGATATTTTGCAAGGTCTTCGCGTGAGAGGCTTGCCAGATCACGATCTCCGACGACGACGCTACCCGACGTGGGGCGATCGAGCCCAGCGATGAGATTCAGGACGGAAGACTTGCCGGATCCGGAACTTCCGAGGAGCGCAGCGAATTCCCCGGCACGAACTTCGAGCGAGACGCCATCAACCGCGCGGATGAGAGTTTCGCCCATGCGGTAATGTCGGCAAAGGTTTTCACTGCGAATCGCGGTCGTTCCACGGACCGGAGGGGCTGTGCTGGCAATCGTCATAGGCTCTAACGCATTTCTCCTCGTAACACACGCAGCGCGTCAGCAGCCTTTACGTCGCCGCTCTTGCCTTCAGTGCCGTTGCCATTCACGGTGACCGCGTCGCCTTCCCCGGGTGCGAGGAACAAATTCTCTTCCACTCCGTGCTGTCGCGTATAGAGATCGTAATAGCGGCCGCGCGCGGCATAAAGCTGTGCATGCGTACCCCGCTCCACGATTTGTCCCTGCTCCATGACCATGATTTGGTCGGCACGGCGAATGGTGGACAGCCGGTGTGCGATCACGAATGTGGTACGTCCTTGCATCAAGTAGGAAAGGCCATGCTGGATCATTTGTTCTGATTCAGAGTCGAGGCTGGAAGTGGCTTCGTCGAGAATGAGAATGCGCGGCTCGGCGAGGATAGCACGGGCAATCGAGATGCGCTGCCGCTGGCCGCCTGAAAGTTTTACGCCACGCTCGCCGACAATGGTGTCGTACTTGTCGACGAAGGATTCGGCAAACTCGTCGACTCGGGCGATGCGGCAGGCTCGCATGATGTCGTCCTCGCTGGCGTCCGGCCGTGAGAAAGCCACGTTCTCGCGGATCGTGCCATCGAAGAGGAAAGATTCCTGAAGAACGACGCCTAATCTTGTACGGAAAGAATCGAGCCGGACGGTGCTCAAGTCCACGCCATCAACCCGAACCGCACCTTTTGAGGGCACATAAAATGCCGAGACGAGGCCAATCGTCGTCGACTTCCCGGACCCCGACGAACCCACGAGAGCGGTCACAGTCCCGGGTTCAGAGCGAAAAGAAATGTCGCGGAGAACATCGTGAATCCCGTCGTAGCTGAATGTGACGTTCTCGAATTCGACCAGTCCCACAATGTCGCGAAGTTGGATGGAGCGGTTCGGATCCCGATCCTCCTGACTTTCGAGCATGATTTCCTGGGTTCGCTCCAAACCGGCCAGGGCCTCGGTCAACTGCGTGCCGATTGAGACGACTTGCATCACTGGGGCAATCAGAAAAACCAAAAGAAAGTTGTACGAGAAATAGCTTCCTGGGCTGAGAGTGTGGGCCGTCATTTGACGGCCACCGATATACATGTTGGCGGCGCCGACGACGCCCAACAGCACGCTGGCAGAGAGTCCCATCAGGGATGTAGCCGTCAAGGTACGCATGACGTTGTCGAGGAGGCGGCGGACTCCACCGGCAAAAATTTTCTCTTCGCGTTCTTCCGCGTGATAGCCCTTAATCACGCGAACTCCGCCAAGAGATTCGGTCAGGCGTCCGGTGACCTCGGCGTAGATCTTGCCACGCTCGCGAAAGATGGGACGAATCGTCGCAAAGGCGCGGTTCAGAGCGAAGGCAAAACAACCGAGCGAACCGACGGCGATCAGGGTCAGCGGGGCGCTGATGCGAATCAAGAGAGCGAGCGCAATACCAGCCGCGACTAGTCCTCCCGCGAAATCCACCAACCCCGTTCCCAGCAGGTTGCGGACGCCGTCAACGTCGGTCATGATGCGCGACACTAGGGCACCGGTCTTGTTGGCGTCATAAAAGGACACAGGGAGGCGTGAAACGTGTGCTTGTACTTGTTGGCGTAGGTCCGCAATCAGGCGCTGGGCGGCTTTCGACAGCAACTGCGTCAACGAGAAGGAAGTGACGCCTTGAATCAGGGTCGCAAGCAGAACGGCGAAAACGAGAGGCCGCAGCAACCCGCCTTGGTGCTTGCTGACCACGTTATCGATCAGGAATTTCGAGGAGTAGGGGAGGACGAAGCCGGCGAGCTTGTTGATGACCATCAGCACAAAGCCCAGCGCGAGCAACCCGCGGCGCGGACGCATGAGCTTCCAGACTTCGGGCCAAACGGCCTTCAGGCGCTGGATCTTGGGGGGGGTGGCGGCTTCTTTGGCTGGAGAAGTCAATCTCTTCTTTGACTCCCCTGGCCCGGGATTCGCTTCATTATTACTGCATTGTCACACATCCGCGAGGCACGCGTCCCGAGAACGCGCCCTGTGACAGCGTGCGTGCAGACGTTGTATGCTCGGGGCGTGTCCCGCCTCTCTCCGGACCGTTCACCGACCCTGGGCCTGTTCCTGGGCTTGCTCATCACGTTGTCTGCGATCGTGGCTTATTCGGCCTATATCACGTGGCAAGTGACCGGATTGCGCAAGCTGCAGACCGAACTGGTGGACCGCGATCGCAAGGATTCGCTGCAGTTGTTGAGGATCCAGAATGATCTGAATCTCCTTGCAGTCGCTATGCGCGATATGGTGAGTAGCGACGAGCCTTATCCCTTGACGGCATGGTCGGCGCAGTTTCAGCGGATCCGGACAGACCTCGACGACGCAATGCGGTTGGAGGCGGGATTGGCCGCCGCCAGCCGGACTCCGGAGCAGAGCGCCTTTCTCGCTGGATCGTTCACACAATTTTGGGATGCCGTGGACCGAATTTTTGCGCTCGCACGTGAAGGGAAAGACAAAGAAGCACGCGCGCAGATTCAGCTCTCGCTGCAGGAGCGGCAGGCGGCCCTGAGCACGGCCGTGGCTCGGATGCTGGTGCAGAACAGCGAGAACGAAGAGCAGGCGGGCCAACGCATCGTCCAGATCTATGACCGGGTACAGAGGCAGGTGTATTTCTTTCTGGCCGCAACGTTGCTGGCGATTCTGCTGAGTGGGCTGTCGGTGATCCGGTGGAACCGGAGGCTGTTTGCGCGATTGGCAGAGGTTTCCGCACGTCGCAGCGAGCTGGCGCAGAAGTTGATTGCCACGCAGGAATCCACGCTTCGCTACATTTCACGCGAATTGCATGATGAATTCGGCCAGATCCTCACGGCGGTTGGGTCGATGCTACGACGGGCGGGAACGCATGCGCCAGAAGGGTCGTCCCTGCGCGCCGATTTGAAGGAAGTTCTGCAGGTTGTGCAGAGCACGCTGGAGAAGGTTCGTAGCCTGTCTCAGGCGCTGCATCCGGTCATGCTTGACGAGGCCGGGTTAGAGAGCACTCTTGACTGGTACATCCCAACCGTAGAACGGCAAACCGGAATTGCCATATCGTATGAGAAGCAAGGTGTGCCGTTCCCTGTGGATGGTGGCGCTGGTGTGCATGTTTATCGCGTCGTGCAGGAAGCACTGAACAATGTGGCGAGACACTCAGGCGCCAAGTCGGCGTGGGTGCGTTTGCGTTTCTTGCCCGCTGCGCTGGAGTTGGAAGTAGAGGATCATGGAGCGGGCTTCGCAGAGCGCCCAACCGCCAAGCGCGGTATCGGCCTGGTCGCGATGCGCGAGCGAGCTGAGTTGATGGGCGGGCAAATTGTGTTTTCACGACCGCCAGAAGGCGGAACGCGGGTTCACCTGGAAGTTCCGAGAGAGAAAGCAGAGTCTTATGGAAAAGAAGATCACAGTGTTGCTGGTGGATGATCATAGCCTGGTGCGGCGTGGGTTTCGTCGCATGCTGGAGGATGAGGCCGACATGGAAGTCGTTGGCGAAGCGGGCAACGGCGAGGATTCCATCAAGCTGGCGAAAGAACTTCATCCCCAAGTTGTAGTGATGGATTGCGCTTTGCCGGGCATGAATGGACTCGACGCCACGCGCAAGATCATTGAAAATTCGCCGGGCATTGCGGTTCTGATGCTCAGCATGCATACCGAGAGCACGTGGGTGCGGCAGGCGATTGAAGCGGGCGCCAAGGGCTACGTGCTCAAGAATGCGATGGATTTGGAACTCGGAGCGGCGATCCGGAAAGTTGCGGCGGGGGAAACGGTTTTCGATCCTCAGGTGGAGCAGAAGTCGGTTCTCAAGGGGGAACGGAGCGCCGCGCTCACGCAGCGCGAACTCGAAGTGCTGCAGATGATCGTGGACGGCAAGTCAAACAAAGAGATTGCGACTGCACTTGAACTCAGCGCAAACACGGTCGCGGTCCATCGCGCGAATATCATGAACTCTTTGGGAATTCATAAGACCGCGGAGCTCGTGGTCTATGCGATTCGGGCTGGGTTGGTGAACGTTCCGTGAATCGTCGCTCGTTCCTCGGGGGGATGGCGGGACTGGCGTCGTGTTCGCAGGTGCCTGGCATTTGGGCGATCGCGGCACAGACTGCAGCGGCTTCGACCGGCTTTCGATTTGCTGATGTGACCAGTCAGGCGGGAATTCAGTTTGAGCATAATAGCGGAGCCTTCGGCGGAAAATTTCTGCCCGAAACCCTCGGTTCCGGATGCGCATTTCTGGACTACGATCGCGACGGCTGGCAGGACATTTTGTTGATTAACGGAATGGACTGGCCGGGGCACAAGAGACGCCGCTCGACGCTCCGCCTGTATCACAACAATGGAAATGGCACGTTCACTGATGTCACAACGCACGCAGGACTCGACATTGAAATGTACGGCATGGGCGTGGCAGTCGGCGATTACAACAACGACGGGTTCCCTGACATTCTGATCACCTGCGTGGGGCAGAACCGGTTGTTTCGTAACACTGGTAAGGGCACATTTATCGATGTGACGAACGCGAGCGGGCTGGGCAAGCGCGAGGGCTTCAGTACATCCGCTTTGTGGTTTGACTATGACCGTGATGGACTGCTCGATCTATTTGTCTGCAACTACGTGAAGTGGTCGCCGGAACACGACGTGTTTTGCAGCCTCGACGGAAAGCACAAGTCCTACTGCACACCCGAGGCGTATCGCGGCGCTACGTGCTGGCTCTTTCACAATAAGGGCGATGGGACATTTGAGGATGTAACCGCCGCGAGCGGGATTTTCGACAGCAGTTCGAAATCGCTGGGGGTTGCGCTGTTCGACCACAGTCACGATGGCTGGCCCGATCTGCTCGTGGCTAACGATACGCAGCCCAACAAACTTTATCGCAACCAGCACAACGGTATGTTTAAGGACGCAGCGGTGGAGGCCGGGCTAGCGTTCAGCAGCGAGGGCAAAGCTCGCGCGGGCATGGGCGTGGACGTGGCGGATTTCGACAACTCCGGCACACCGGGAGTGGCGATCACGAACTTCGACAATGAAATGATCGGGCTCTACCGGATGAGCGGCAAGAGCTTCGAAGATATCGCGCCACAGTCCGGGGTCGGGATCGCCTCCAGAAACAGCCTGGGATTTGGTTGCGCTTTTCTCGACGTCAACCTGGATGGCTGGCTCGACTTTATCGTCGCGAACGGACATATCGACGAGACCGTGCGCAATATTCGCGGCAATGTTGGATACGCCCAGCCGCCGCAGCTCTTTTTGAATAGTGGCAAGGGGACCTTCCGCGATGTCGCGGCAGAAGTTGGAACGGACTTCGATCAGCCCAAAGTTGGGCGTGGCCTGGCTTATGCTGATTTTGACCGGGATGGAGACATCGATTTGCTGCTCACGACCAACAATGGGCCAGCGCATCTATACCGCAATGACCAGCAGACTGGGAACCGCAGTATCCGATTTCGTCTAGTAGGAACTAAGTCAAACCGCGATGGAATCGGCGCGAGCGTGCGGGTATTTGCTGGAGGGATCGCACAATCGCGCCTGGTGAAGGGTGGCTCCAGTTACCTCTCACAGTCGGAACTGCCAGTCACCTTTGGATTGGAGAAGCGGCAAGCCATTGATCGCCTGGTGATCGACTGGCCGAGCGGCCGGACGGAGGAATACAAGAATCTTGCGGCAGGGCGTTGCTACGAGTGCACCGAAGGAAAGGGAGTGTTTCCGCAGGATGGCTACTAACGGGCATTGACAGCAGATGCCTTCGCTACAGTTCCGGCCGCCACCAAATCGATCTCAACCGAATCGTTCACGCGCAAGAACAACGTGCTCGGATTTTTCATTCCCCACTTCGCATAGGGGACGGTGAAGTGAACAGTGGCTGTCCAATGGTCGGAAGACATCTCGACTTCAGCGGGCACGGTAATCTCGTGATCGGTGCCGTGGATGCTGAACATGCCGTGAATCTTGACGGAGGACTTGCCCGGGCTTGCGATAGTGCCCTCGACTCTGTCGGGATGAAAAGCAATATCCGGATACTGACTACTCTCGAGAATTTCGTTATGCATTTTGCGGTCGCGCATGCTGCTGCCGCTTTCGCCACTGGCGGCATCGACTACGATCTCGCCCGAGATTTTTCCTGAAGCCGGCTCGAGGCGCAACACCCCGTGCTTGAGTCGGAAGGTCCCGCGAACGGTGTGAAGGACATCTGCCAAAGTGAACTTAACAGACGTCTGTGCGGGATCAAGTTGAAAGGCTGTATCTTGCGCAGTAGCCGCCGAGCTTAGAGCTGTCAGCAGGGCGAATATTGACCACGCGAGCCCTCTGGCGTATTTGATCGGCTTTAATGTGGCCACGTTCATGAGTTATGCGGTTAAGAGTCCCCATCCCAAAGTAAGGCCGTCCAACGCAAGGTGCAGCGGGGAAAGGATTCCCACATGCAATTCGAGCAATCTTTGGAAAACATCTGGCCTCTTCTGAAGCACCTGCAGGGTGCGGCGTTGTAACCGAGGACGACCGTCGAGCGCAAGCAGCAGTCGGGCCATTAGGAGCGGACGCAGGGCCAAGCGGCGATGCTCCTGTTCATAGCGAGTCAGATCTCCGGCGCGCAAGCAGTCCGCTAAGACCAGGGCCTGGCTAAAGGCGAGGCAAAGTCCCTCGCCAGTGATGGCATCGACTGTGCCTGAAGCATCTCCAATCAGCGCTACATTGCCGCGACTTACGCGCTTCAATTTGCAGGTGGACGTCAGAGAGCCCCTCTCTCTGGAAGAAACGTCAGCGCCCTTGAGCCGTGCGCGTAATTCCGGGAAGCGCTGCAAAGCCTCGGCGAGCCGCAATTTGGGGTTGCGGGAGATCAGTGCCACGCATACCTGATTGCTCGACACGGGCGTGACGTAGATTTCCCCGATCCGGGCCCAGTGCAATTCCATGCGGTCGGTCCAAGGCGCCACGCGATGGTGCTGCCGGAAGGCGTAGCGGCAATCTCTTCTCCGGAAAGCGTCGAGGCCGGCCCATCGTCGCAC
Organism: uncultured Acidobacteriaceae bacterium; assembly: GCA_963840895.1. Lineage (GTDB taxonomy): Bacteria > Acidobacteriota > Terriglobia > Terriglobales > Acidobacteriaceae > Sulfotelmatobacter. The sequence continues at coordinate 203,079 of CAWJAR010000018.1, read as the reverse complement.
GCGAGAACCGCCGCCGTCGGCTCCGACAATCCAGTGGGCGCTGATTTTGCGTTTTCCCAGTTGAACTCCATCTGGCAAAATTCCGGTCACCGGGGTCTGCCACAAGAAGTCGATTCCCAGGCTTGCGGCACGGTCTGCGATCAGACGATGCAACACAGTGCGGCGTATGCCAATGCCGGAAGAGTGCTTGGGGAATGCTGCCTCGATGGCAATCTCCCCCGCGAGAAATCGAATGCCGCGGAAAGGACAAGAAGTTTCTTCGTCGACTGAAACTCCAAGTTTCTTGAGCGCCGCGAGGCCGTCAGGCATCAGGCCTTCGCCGCATGGTTTGTCGATCGGCATGTGGGCGCCATCCGCTACGATCACGCGAAATCCCTGCTGCCGAGCCGCAATGGCGGCCGCGAGCCCTGCAGGACCACCACCAATCACAAACACATCGGTCGAATTCAGCAACTGCAAACCTCACCATTGCAGGAGTACAAGTTCGGAACAAAAACCCGGGCCCATCGCCGCAAGAATGCCGAGCGTGCCTGGCTTCGGGCGACGGTTCTTCATAACATCTTCCAGTACGACCAAGACCGATGCGGACGAGAGATTCCCGACCTTTTTCAGGCAATCCCAGGATGCGTCGAGCTGACCGTTGTGCAAATCCAGTGCTGTGGCCGTAGCCTCCAGCACCTTTGGCCCGCCGGTGTGCAGCACCCAGCTTCCGATGTCGCCACGCTTGTGGCCGTGGTCGCCGAGAAATGCGTCCATGTCGTGCCCCAAATTTTCGCGAATCAACACGGGCACTTCGGGTGAAAGCGTAATGCGAAACCCCTTTTCGGTTATTTTCCAGCCCATCATCTCTTCGGTATCGGGATAGAAAACGGACCGAGTCGCGAGAATCTTCGGGCCAGTCGCATGCAAGTCTTCGCCGGTCACAATGACCGCGGCCGAACCGTCGGCGAAGAGTCCTGAGGAGATCAGATTGGCTACCGAAAGATCGTCACGCTGAATCGTGAGCGAGCAGAGTTCGACCGACACGAGAGCCGCGGCCTGAGAGGGATAGGCACGTACGTAATCCGCAGCGCGCGCAATTCCCGCGGCGCCGGCAACGCAACCCAGGCCAAAGATCGGAACGCGCCGGATATTTCTCGGCAGGCCCATGCGGTTGATGAGAAGAGCGTCGATCGAGGGACTGCAGATGCCAGTCACCGACGTGAAAAAAAGCGCTCCCAGCGCGCTGGCGTCGAGCCCGGCACCGTGCAGCGCGCGACAAAGAGCCTGCTCCCCGAGTTCCTGAGCGCACTCAATCCAGACGTCATTGGCCTGTCCCCAGGTGTTCATCTCGTAATATTTTTCCGGGGGCATAACCAAATGGCGTCCTTCGACAGCCACGTTGCGATGAAGGCGGGCCAACATTTGCGGATTCCGCAACTGGTCGCCCCAGTATTCCCGGAGTTTTTCCAGCAAAATTTTCTGAGAGTAATAATGCTTGGGAAAGGCACTCGCGGCGCTGGCAATTTTCATTTGTATGGGATCCGGTCCCGGCACCGATTCAGCGCCATCATTTGCCGGACATCGTGGCTTAACTAAGATGAGCGGGCGCTGCTTGCGGTTGTACTCGCGTATCGCGTGCCGTCTAGAGTATTGTCCCTGTGCCCCGGCGGTGAATTGTCACCCGCTTGTTAAATCAGGGCACGGGCGTGCCGGTAAAGCTTACCTGTGGAAGGCGTTTCGCGCCAGTGCTAAAGCTTCCGACCGACCCCGGTTCGCTCGCTGGAGTAGCGTTCGGAGGCGGCCCGGGCTGTTCGAGTGCGAAGGCGCGTCCATTATTACTCTCGCGATCGGGGGCTAGGGTGTGAGGGCAATTGACGTCGGGCTGCCCGGAACAGGATATGTGGCCACGGAAGTGAGCGCTCCGGTGCCCGTGTCGAGACTGAAGGATTGAATCACCGGACTCTGCTGGTTCCCGACAAAAAGATATTTTCCACCGGAATCAGTGGCTAAGCTGTTCGGCTGCGATCCGGTTCCAAACGGAGAGCCAGTGAGGAGAGCGAGAGAGCCATCCGAGCCAATGGAATAGGCCGCCAGGTTGCTTGACCCGTTATTGGCCACGTACAAATAGGCCCCGGATTTGTCGATGAAAAGAGTGACCGGCGCCGCGTACTGCTCACCGATGGGAGAGCCGGAGAGTTCGCTAAGAGATCCGTCGGCGTTGATCATAAATTCTGAAATGGAATTGTCCAACGTGTTGGCGGTGTACAGAATCTTGCCACTGGAAGAGATGGTCAATCCGAAAGGATTTCTTCCGGTGAGGGACGGAGAACCAGCCGGCGAAAGAACACCTTGATTCAGATTGAAAGCTTCAATAATGCCCGTTAAATCTCCGCTGAGGGTCACATAGAGAGTCGAACCTGATGGCGCTACCTTCATGTTGAGCGGCGCCCGCCCAATCGGAAATGGGGAGCCCGCAACCTCTGTCAATGCGCCCGTGCCGGAGTCGATCGAGAAGGCCGAGATGCTACCCGATCCGGCATTGCCGACATAAAGGAAGGCCCCTGCTGAGTCCATGGAGAGAAGCGTGGGCGATAATCCGACATTTGTGCGCGGAGTGACTTCGGCGATGGCGCCAGTGGTCGAAATCGTAAACAGAGAAACGTCGCCGGTGGGGGGCCCGTCGCCGGAGTTGGCGGCGTACAAAAATTTTCCCGAAGGATGCATCGCAATGGACTGGACGGCTGTTCCTGCAGTTATCGGACTTCCCGTCAGTTGCGTGAGTACGCCCGAGTTGGGGTCTTCGCGATAAGCAACAATCTGGTTCGACAAGGGGATCGTCGCGTACAGGTAATGGCTACTCGTCGAACCACAACCCACCCATGTGGCCATGCTTGCGCAAACAAAGAGCAAAGCCGCTGCTTTCTTTAGCATCCGTAACTCCTGAAGGAATTTGCCCAAACGAAAATCGGGAGATCGCTGGATCCCGGCAACACCCGGGACGAAAGAATCTCTATCAGCAGTACTTATTGTTGAACTTCTATCATACGGGAGAAGCCCTATTTTGCGCAGCAGGCAAGCTCTTGCCAAGTGTTGCGATGCAGATATTCTCCGTTCAGGTTGCACCCCGCCGCTCTTTGCATCATGCCTGCTGCTTAACAATGAATGATCTATCGATATCGGCAGATGGCGTCAACACAGAGGGCAAGGCTAGTGCACCGGACTGGGGGTGGCACCGCCAGGGGATGAAGGCTCCGGCCGCACGTTCTCCTGACCGCCCCGCAGGGCGAGCCTCAGACGATCGAGATACACATAAACCACTGGGGTCGTGAACAGCGTCAGCATCTGGCTCACGATCAGCCCGCCGACAATGGTGATTCCCAACGGGCGGTGCAATTCGGAACCAGTTCCGCTTCCCAAAGCGAGTGGAAGGCCACCCAGGAGCGCCGCCATGGTCGTCATCATAATGGGGCGGAAACGCAGGATACATGCGTCATAAATCGCTTCCACCGGCTTTTTGCCCTGCGTGCGTTCTACGTCGAGAGCTACGTCGATCATCATGATGGCGTTCTTTTTCACCAATCCAATCAGCAAAATAATGCCGATCATCCCGATCACATTCAGTTCGTTGTGCGTCAGCAGCAGCGCCAGCAATGCGCCCACGCCGGCTGAAGGGATCGTGGAGAGGATCGTGATGGGATGAATGTAGCTCTCGTAAAGCATGCCCAGCACAATGTATACGGTGCCCAGGGCCGCGATGATCAGGACCAGCATGTTCGACCGCGAATCCTGGAAAGCCGCGGCGGTCCCTTGAAAACTAGCCTGGATGGTCGGCGGGAACCCGATCGTACTTTCGGCTCTTTCAATCGCATCTGTTGCCTGCCCCAGAGAAACTCCGGGCGCCAGGTTGAACGAGATCGTCACCGAAGGCAGCTGTCCCTGGTGACTCACGGCCAACGGAGTATTTGATGGCTCGAAATGCGTGAACGCCGCGAGCGGCACGGGTGTTCCCGCGGTCGACCGAAGATAGATATTTTGCAGCGCTTCAGGAGTTTGCTGGAACTGCGAAGCCACTTCCATCACCACGTGATACTGATTCAGCGGTCGATACATCGTCGACACCTGCCGCTGACCAAAGGCGTCATACAGCGCGTTGTCCAGGGTTTGGGGAGTGATGCCCATCCGGCTCGCCGTGTCGCGATCGATCACAAGCTTCGCCTGTAGTCCATGATCTTGCTGATCAGAGTTCTGGTCGCGCAGTTCGGGCAGGGTCCTGAGCTTGGCGAGCAAGCGCGGCGCCCAGGTGTTCAGATCGTCCAAGTTCGCGCTCTGCAGCGTGTACTGGTACTGTGCATTGCCATACCGCCCACCAATGGTGAGTTCCTGTGCCGACTGCAGAATCAGCGTCGCGCCCGGCACGACCGCCAGCTTGCCGCGCAGACGGTTGATCACATCGTCGGCCGTCACGTACCGGCAAGACTGCCAGAAATGTTGCTTCTGGCAGGGACCACGCTGCTCCAGCGGCTTTAGCATCACAAAGAATCGGCCCTGGTTCAGGGCGCTGTTCCCGCCCGTAAAGCCAGCCATGGTATCGACCGACGGGTCTGCCATCACGATGCTGATGAAGCGCCGCATCTTGTCGGCCATCGACTGGAACGAAATATCCTGAGCTCCGATCACCGATCCCTGAATACGCCCCGTGTCCTGCTGCGGAAAGAAACCTGTGGGCACTTTGAAGTACAGAAAGATGCTCAGGAATGCGACCAGGATGGTAACGATCAACATCGCAAACTGATGGGACAACACGCGCTTCAGCATGCGAGTGTAAGTCGCCAGCAGTCCGTCGAAAAGCCACTCGCTGGCGCGGTAAAAGATGTTGTGCTTTTCCTTCTTTGACGGCCTCAGGAACTTCGCGCACATCGTCGGGGTGGTAGTCAGGGAAACCAGCAATGACACTACGATCGCTGTACTCAGCGTCACCGCAAACTCGCGGAACAGCCGCCCCACAATTCCACCCATCATCAGCAACGGGATAAACACGGCGATGAGTGACACGCTCATCGACAAGACGGTGAATCCAATCTCAGCCGCTCCTTTGAAGGTCGCCTGCACGGCACCCATGCCCTGCTCGACGTAGCGGGTGATGTTTTCCAGCACGACGATCGCATCATCCACGACGAACCCGGTCGAGATCGCAAGCGCCATCAGCGAGAGGTTATCCAGACTGTACCCCAGCAGGTACATCACTCCGAACGTTCCCACCAGCGAGAGGGGAACGGCGATGCTGGGAATAATGGTTGCCCGCACCGTACGCAGGAACAGAAACACGACCAGGATCACCAGCACGATCGAAATCAGCAGCGTTCTTTCGATGTCTTTGACCGACGCTCTTACCGATGTCGTCCGATCCATCACCACCGATAGCTTCATGGCGGGCGAAATCGAGGATTGCAAATAGGGAAGGATCTCCTTCACCCGGTCCACCGTGTCGATGATGTTCGCGCCCGGCTGCCGGAAAATCGGCAGAATAATGCCCGGTTTGCCATTAATCAGGCCAAGGTTGCGCACGTCGGAAACCGCGTCCTCCACCTCGGCTACATCCCCGAGTCGCACTGCCGCTCCGTTGTTGTAAGACATGATGAGCGGCCGGTACTGGTCGGCCGTAAAAAGCTGATCCGTATCGGTGAAGGAATACGACGTCGTGCCGTTAGAAACCGATCCCTTCGGGCGATTCGCGTTGGCGGCATTTAGGGCATTGCGCACCGTGTCGAGTCCAATGCCCAGTTTGTTGAGCAGAGTCGGGTTCACTTCGGCCCGCACGGCGGGTTGCGCCGAACCCCATACAAAAACCTGCCCCACTCCGTCCACTTGCGATAGCTTTTGTGACAGGATCGAGTCGGCGGCATCGTACATCTGGGGCACGGTCGCCGTGTCGGAGGTAAGTCCCAGCAGCAGAATGGGCGCGTCCGCCGGGTTCACTTTGCGATAAGTAGGATTGCTCGGCAGGTTCGCAGGGAGCTGGCTACGAGCTGCATTGATCGAGGCCTGCACATCGCGAGCAGCAGCGTTGATGTCGCGGTTCAAATCGAATTGCAGGGCGATTCCGGTGCTCCCCAGTTGGCTCGACGAAGTCATCTGGTTCACCCCAGAGATTCGTCCGAACTGGCGCTCCAATGGCGTCGCCACGGCCGAGGCCATCGTCTGTGGATCTGCCCCCGGCAGCCCTGCGCCGACACTGATGACCGGGAAGTCCATTTTCGGTAGCGAGGCTACCGGAAGGAAATTGAAGGCGAGAATCCCCGACAGTAGCAGCGCTGCAGCTAACAGCGACGTGCCGATTGGACGCCGGATAAATGGAGCCGAAATGCTCATGGTCTCGGGTGCGGCCTAGTCCGCCGACATGGGCTCCTCTGAAATCTGATTGCCAATCCTGTAGCGCGAGAACCTGTGCGCCAGGCGATCGAACCACAAATAGACGACGGGCGTTGTGTAAAGCGTGAGCAACTGGCTGAGGAGCAGTCCGCCGACGATGGTGATGCCCAGGGGGCGGCGCAGTTCCGCGCCTGTACCCGATCCAAGGGCGAGCGGTAACCCGCCCAGGAGCGCGGCCATCGTCGTCATCATGATGGGCCGAAAACGGAGCAGACAGGCTTGGAAAATTGCTTCCTCGGGTGGCTTGTGCTCTTCGCGCTCGGCCTCAAGCGCGAAGTCGATCATCATGATGGCGTTCTTCTTGACGATGCCGATCAGAAGAATGATGCCGATTAGAGCCACCACGGTCAGATCGTTCCCTGTAACCATCAAGGCCAGAATCGCGCCGACACCGGCCGAGGGCAGCGTGGAAAGAATCGTGATGGGATGGATGTAGCTCTCGTACAAAACGCCGAGCACGATGTAGACGGTGATTACGGCGGCGAGAATCAGGTAAGGCTCAGAAGCCAACGAATTCTGAAATGCGGCTGCCGTCCCCTGAAATGCGGCATGAATGCTGGGCGGCAACTGGATATCTTTTTCCGCCTGCTGAATTGCCTTGGTCGCGTCTCCCAGCGATGCTCCCGGCGCCAGATTGAACGAGAGAGTCACCACTGGGAACTGCCCTTGATGGTTGACCGCAAGGGCCGCGTTGCTCGAGTGCATCTTTGTAAACGTTGAGATCGGAACGGGCGCGCCGCTGGTTGTTACGGCCGCACCATTGGCTGTCGGCGCGCCCGAGTTCGGAGTGACTGTGCTGGGCCGGATGTAGATGTCCTTCAGCGCTTCGGGAGTCTGCGCGAAGCTCGGAAGCACTTCGAGGATCACGTGGTACTGATTGAGCTGGGTGAACATCGTGGACACTTGCCGTTGCCCGAAGGCGTCATACAGGGTGTTGTCGATGGCTTGCGGAAAAATCCCCAGGCGCGATGCAGTGTCACGGTCGATCGTAATGTTGGTCTTGAGACCATTATTGAGTTGGTCGGTAGCAACATCGCGCAAGGCCGGAAGGGTTTGCAGCTTGGCCACGAGTTTGGGCGTCCACTGCGCCAACTCCTGCGCGTCGGCGTCTTCGATGGAATATTGAAACTGAGTACGGCTCACGCGATCTTCCACCGTGAGGTCCTGGACCGGCTGCATGTAAAGCGTGATACCGTCGATCTTCGCCAGCTCGGGCTGCAGACGGCGGATGATGGCGGAAGCGTCGTCGGCGCGATCGTCACGCGGTTTCAGATTGATCTGGATGCGACCCTGGTTCGGCGTGGTGTTGGTGCCGTCCACTCCGATAAACGATGACAGGCTTTCAACCGCCTTGTCTTGCAGAATGACTTTCGCGAGTTCCTGCTGCCGCAGAGCCAGGGCATCGAAGGAAATGAAATCGGGAGCCTCGGACACTCCCAGAATCACTCCCGTATCTTGCACGGGGAAGAAGCCTTTGGGCACAATCACGTACAAGAACAGGGTGAGCACCAGCGTTCCGAAGGTCACCAGCAGCGTCGCAGTCTGATGCTGCAGGACCCATTTCACGGTGCGGCCGTAGAAGGCAATGATGCGGTTGTAATAGTTCTCCGTGACCTCGTAAAAGCGGCCCTTCTCGCCTTCTTTGCGATGCTTCAGGAGCTTGGCGCACATCATGGGCGTCAGGGTCAGGGAGACACCTGCCGAAACCAGAATCGTTACCGCCAGTGTGACCGCAAACTCGCGGAACAGTCTTCCCACGATGTCGCCCATGAAGAGCAGCGGGATGAGCACCGCAATTAAGGAAACGGTCAGCGAAACAATCGTGAACCCGATCTGCCCCGCACCTTTCAGGGCGGCGTCGAGCGGCGAATCTCCAGCTTCCAGATAGCGATCGATGTTCTCGATCATGACGATGGCATCATCCACCACGAAGCCGGTGGAGATGGTCAGAGCCATCAGAGTCAGATTGTTCAAGCTGTAGCCGAGCAGGTACATCACGCCAAAGGTTCCGATCAACGAGAGCGGCACGGCAACGCTGGGAATCACGGTCGCGGCTAGATTCCTCAGAAACAGAAATACGACCAAAACCACCAAGCGATCGCCAACATCAATTCAAATTCAACGTCCTTGACGGATGCTCGAATCGTCGTCGTTCGGTCGGTGAGAATCTGCACCTTGACTGCCATCGGCAGGGAAGCCTGCAACTGCGGCAGGAGCTTCTTGATGCGGTCGACGACGCTGATGATGTTCGCGCCGGGCTGGCGCTGGATGTTGACGATCACCGCCGGCGTCAGGTTCATCCATGCTGCGAGCCGGTTATTTTCCGTTCCGTCAATGACGTTGGCAACATCGCTCAAGCGCACCGGCGAGTTGTTTCGATAGGCGATGATGATCGGCTTATATTGCTCGCTGGAAAAAAGCTGGTCGTTCGCTCCAATCGTGTAGGACTGCCGCGAGCCATCGATCACACCCTTGGCTTGATCCACATTGGCTTGTGCCAACGAAGCACGAAGATCCTCAAGGCTCAGTCCATACGAAGCCAGGGCAGTCGGGTTGGCCTGAATGCGCACGGCCGGCTTCTGACCACCGCTGATCGACACCAGTCCAACGCCGGGCAATTGCGAAATTTTCTGCGCCAGTGAAGTATCCGCGAGATCTTCGACCTTCGACAGAGGCAGCGAATCGGAAGTCAGAGCCAACGTGAGAATCGGCGCGTCGGCGGGATTGACCTTGTTGTAGATCGGAGGATTGGGCAGGTCCGTCGGCAGGTAAGTTGAGCCCGAATTGATCGCGGCCTGCACCTGCTGTTCCTCGACGTCGATATTCTGATCGAGTCCGAACTGAAGAGTGATGACCGAACTGCCAAACGAACTGGTGGAGGTCATCTGGCTCAGCCCTGGAACCTGACCGAACTGCCGTTCCAACGGAGACGTGACGGAGGACGCCATCACGTCTGGGTCGGCGCCAGGGTAGAACGTGACTACTTGAATGGTCGGGTAGTCCACCTCAGGCAAGGCCGAGACAGGCAATTGCATAAACGCAACCCAGCCGACCAGAAGCACGCCAACCATGAGCAGCGTGGTCGCAACCGGCCGAAGGATAAATATGCGTGACGGACTCATGAACCTGGGTTACCTGGGATTGAACCTGAGCTACTTTGAGTTCTCCGATGTACGCCATTATTCAATGGCGCTACACTGCGGGCGCCATTGGCGCCGGCGGGCGGAACCGGATTGCGAGGCTCAATCCGGCTTCCTCGCTGTAACTTGTCCTGACCGTCGGTGACGACGATCTCGCCGGGATTGAGCCCGCTGGTGATCACAGTGGTATCGCCTTGCGTGAGCGCGATTGTGACCGGGCGATCTTGCACGGTTTTGTCTGGATTCACTGAATACACGAACGTGCCCTGAGGACCGCGCAGGATGGCAGCCGTGGGCACAACCGTGCTGTTCTTGCGTGTCTCCAGCAGCAAATCAGCGTTCACGAACTGGTTTGGCCAAAGCTGGTTGTCGGTGTTACTGAAAACCGCCTTCAGCTTGGCAGTGCCTGTCGTCGGATCAATCTGATTGTCGATTGTCAGTAACTTGCCGGTCGCCAGCTTGGTCTGATCGTCACGGCTGAAAGCATCCACCTCGAGGGTACCCTGTTTCATGTGCTTCGAGACGGTCGGCAAAACGTCTTCCGGCAAGGTGAAAATCACTGCGATCGGTTGCAACTGGGTCAAGACCAGCATCGGATTTGTATCGGAAGCATGAATAATGTTGCCCGGATCCACTTGTCTGAGTCCGACGCGTCCGTCAAATGGAGCGGTGATGTGGCAGTAAACGATTTGCAGCTTCGCGTTGTCGATCTGCGCCTGGTCAGTGCGCACGGTGCCTTGCAGTTGGTCGACCAACGCCTTCTGGGTGTCGACCTGCTGTTGCGCGATGCTGCCTGATGGGATCAATGCCGTGTACCGTTCCAGATTGAGCTGAGCATCGTGCAGTTGTGCCTGGTCCCGGGAGAGTTGCGCCTGCATCTGGTCGAGTTGAACCTGAAAGGGACGCGAGTCGATTTCAATGAGCAGCTGCCCCTGCTTCACATTCTCGCCTTCCCTGGCGTTGACCTTCATGATCTGCCCGTCAACCCGGCTTTTGATGTTGGCCGTGTTGAACGCGGTCACCGCTCCCAGGCCCGACAAGTAGACGGGGACGTCCTGGCGCTGCACAGGGGCGGTCGCCACCGAAATCGAGCGCGGTCCGGCAGCCTGCGCTCTCTGTTGTTTGGAATCAGCGCTACTGCTGCAGCCGATGAGAACCGTGCAAACTGCCAATGACAGGATGGCGATGATCGGGAAAACTCGACCTGTCGCCTTACAGGGTTTTCTTTCAAGAAAGTCAGTCATATTTTCACGGATGAGTCCGCCGCCATTCTGTCCGACATAGGCTCGGAATGAGGTGCAAGTATTAGACGTAAGCATTCTAGGCTCGGTTGCGACAATCCGCCCAGGAAGCAGGAAATCTCTACGCCAAGGAAGCTTCCCAGAGAGTGGCTCAGGCAGGAACCAAACTGCAGTCACGATGGCAGAAGCGCGCCCTATCTAGCATCCACGGCGGCCCGGCGGCGGGTCAAGGGCGGGGCGAAGGTTTTACAAATCTTTACTCCCGTTGACTTTCCGTTTACGGTCAGAGAGCTTTCAGCCCAGTAGGAACAGGGTGCTGCGTTTCGTACGCCACGATCTCCGGTTCATGCTGAAGAGTGAGACCAATGTCGTCGAGTCCGTTCAGCAGGCACTGGCGGATGAATTCATCGATGGAAAAAGTCGCGCGGAAACCTTGCTCGTCGCGCACTTCACGCTTCTCCAGGTCAATCGTGAGGTGATAGTCGTCGATGTCCTGAGCACGCTGCAGGAGTTGGGCAACCTCATCTTCGCTGAGTCGCACGGTGAGGAAACCGTTCTTTGTGCTGTTGTTGGCGAAGATGTCGGCAAAGGACGATGAGATCACTGCGCGGAAACCGAAGTCGGCCAAGGCCCAGACCGCATGCTCGCGAGAGGATCCGCAACCGAAATTCTTTCCTGCCACCAGAATGCTGGCGCCATCGTAGCGTGGCTCGTGCAGCACAAAGTCAGGGTTCTTCGTTCCATCAGCGGCGAATCGCCAGTCGTAAAACACAAACTGGCCAAAGCCGGTTCGCTCAATCCTCTTCAGAAATTGCTTAGGGATGATTTGGTCGGTGTCGACATTGACTCGATCCAATGGCGCTACGCGACCGCGATGTACTGTGAAGGGAATCATTTCTGCGTTCCTTATTTAAATTGGCCGGAATCAGGTCGATGTTACTGAAATTTCCAGTTTCGGATATCGGTGAAGTGTCCGGCAATCGCCGCAGCGGCCGCCATCATCGGGCTCACCAGATGCGTCCGGCCTCCACGGCCCTGACGCCCTTCAAAATTGCGGTTGCTGGTGGAAGCGCAGCGCTCGCCCGGCTGCAAAATATCCGGATTCATGCCCAGGCACATGGAACATCCCGACTCGCGCCACTCGAAGCCGGCATCCTGAAAAATTCTGTGCAAGCCTTCATGCTCTGCTGCACGCTTTACGGTCTGCGATCCGGGAACGACCATAGCCCTCACCTTTGAGCTGACGTGGTGCCCTTTGGCCACTCGCGCTGCGGCCCGCAGATCTTCAATCCGCGAATTTGTACACGATCCTATGAACACGCGATCAATCCCTATGTCTTCAATTCTCTTGCCCGGTTCGAGCCCCATGTACTGCAGAGCTAGTTCCGTGGCGCGCCGGTCCACTTCTTGCAAGCCTTTTACTTCCGGGACGCGACCAGTCACCGGGGCGACCATTCCCGGATTTGTTCCCCACGTGACGAACGGACAGAGCTGCGCCGCGTCAATCTCAACGACTTTGTCGAATGCCGCGCCCTCATCCGTCGGCAGGTTATGCCAGTGAGCAACGGCTTTTTCCCAATCCGCATCCCGCGGAGCAAATCTCTTCCCTTTCACATACGCGACAGTCGTCTCATCGGGCGCAACCATGCCAGCGCGCGCTCCCGCCTCGATGCTCATATTGCACAGGGTCATGCGGCCTTCCATCGAAAGCGCACGTACGGCGGGGCCAGCATATTCGATCACGTGCCCGGTAGCGCCATCGGTGCCGATCTGGCCGATGATTCCCAGCGCAAGATCCTTCGCGGTCACGCCATCCGCGAGCCGCCCGCGCACATCGATCTTCATCGTCTTCGGAGTCTGTTGCGCGAGGCACTGCGTCGCCAACACGTGCTCTACCTCCGAGGTCCCAATGCCAAATGCCAGCGCTCCAAACGCTCCGTGCGTGCTCGTATGGCTGTCGCCGCACACAATCGTCATACCTGGTTGCGTGAGCCCAAGCTCAGGGCCAATGACGTGCACAATTCCCTGCTCTGGCGAATCCATGTCGAACAGACGGATGCCAAAGTCTTTGCAGTTTTGCTGCAAGGCTGAAATCTGCTTGGCCGCGATCAGATCGGTGATCGGAGTTCCACGCGGCTCGGTGGGGATGTTGTGATCGACGGTGGCGACCGTGCGCAACGGTTGCCGCACTTTGCGACCTGCTGCTCGAAGCCCGTCGAAGGCTTGGGGCGAAGTCACCTCGTGCACAAGATGAAGGTCGATATACAGGATGGGCGACCGCCCCGCGGGCTGGGCCACCATGTGTGCGTTCCAGATCTTCTCGAATAGTGTTTTCTTCTGTGACATACGACTCTGTTCACTTTTTCTAGCGCGGTGCGGTGATTGCTCCCTGTGACGCCGACGAGACTAGCGCGGCATACTTCGCGAACACGCCCTTTGGATAGCGGGGTTTCGGAGTCTTCCACTGCGCCATGCGCTGGCGAAGTACATCGTCGCTGACTTCAACTTGCAGAACACGCTGGTTAACGTCGAAGCGAATTATGTCTCCGTCGCGCACTCCCGCAATCGGACCTCCGAGCGCGGCCTCGGGAGACACGTGCCCTGCCATCAGCCCGCGGGTCGCGCCGCTGAAGCGTCCATCGGTGAGCAGCGCGACGGAACCGCCGAGTCCTTCGCCCACGATTGCGGCGGTGACCCCGAGCATCTCGCGCATTCCCGGACCGCCCTTGGGGCCTTCGTAGCGAATAACGACGACGTCCCCAGCGTGAATCTTCTTCGCGGTGACGGCAGCCATCGCGTCTTCTTCAGACTCGAACACGCGCGCCGGTCCACGATGCTCCAGGCGTTCGTGTCCGCTGATTTTTGCGACGCAACCTTCAGGCGCAAGATTTCCCTTAAGAATGACCAGGCCGCCGGTCGCCTTAAGAGGGCGATCCAGGGGAACAATCACTTCCTGGCCCGGAGTTTCAACGGCGCTCTCACTCTCGGCCCCGATCGTTTTGCCGGTCACTGTTTCCGCCAACTCATGCAGATACTTGCCGTGGACCAATCGCCTCGCCAGTAGCCGGATCCCGCCCGCCCGGTGCATGTCGGAAGCGACAAAACGACCTGAAGGTTTCAAGTCGGCAAGCAACGGAGTGCGCTCGCTCACGGTTTGGAAATCATCAATCTCCAGTTCGACGCCCGCTTCACGAGCAATCGCCAACAAGTGCAGAACTGCGTTGGTCGATCCGCCAGTGGCCGCAACCGAGGCAATTGCGTTCTCGAACGCATCTCGTGTCAGAATGTCTCGCGGCTTGATTCCATTCTGCAGCACGTTCATCACAACCTTGCCGCACGCGAAGGAAACTTCGTCCTTCATAGGATCCATCGCCGGGACACTGTTGAAGCCCATCGGCGAAAGGCCGATTATCTCCATTACGGTCGACATGGTGTTTGCGGTGTACTGCCCGCCGCATGCGCCCGCACCGGGACACGCCACATCTTCCAGACCACGAAGGTCTGCGTCACTCATTTTTCCGGCCACGTTCGCGCCGACCGCCTCATAGACATCCTGAATGGTCACGTCTTTCCCGCGGAAATTGCCGGGAGCAATGGTTCCGCCATAAAGCACCATACCGGGAAGATTCATGCGCGCCAGCGCCATGGCAGCAGCCGGAATTGTCTTATCGCAGCCCACCACGCAGACGACCGCATCGAACATCTGACCGCGACAAACCAGTTCGATCGAATCGGCAATCAACTCGCGGCTCACCAGCGAGGCGCGCATTCCTTCGGTGCCCATGGTCTCGCCGTCAGAGATCGCGATCGTGTTGAACTCCATCGGCGTGCCGCCGGCTTCGCGAATGCCTTCTTTCACCTTGGCCGATAATCGACGCAGATGAAAGTTGCAGGGCATGGTTTCAATCCACGTGTTCGCCACGCCGATCAGAGGTCGGCTCAGGTCGGCATCGGTAAATCCAATGGCCTTGAACATCGCGCGCGCGCCGGCGCGATCGCGCCCTTCGGTGATTCCACGACTGATGTGCTTGAGATCCATGGTGAAAGCTTACACAACTCAGGCTTCGGATGGAAAACCGCAAGAGCGATCAACCACGAAGGGACACGAAGTTACACGAAAGCATTTGGTTTCCTGGTCTTCACTTAGTGCACCTTAGTGTCCTTCATGGTCAAGCTTCTCTGACCCGAACAAAAACGGGGAACCTGCTTAGCAGCAGGCTCCCCAGTTGCATGACGCTGCCCAGGAGCCGTCATGCTTGCCCAGCTACAAATTCGAACTCATGCCCGCGCCGCTGCGCGCGACTCTTCGATCGATACTCCTGCCGGAGGATGCGGCGCCCACGCGGCCGTGTGCGCCGCGCCGGAACTGACCTTGACGACATCGGCGATGCTGTACCACTCACGATAGAGCTGGCCGACCTGCTTCTGATTCACGTCGAGCGAGAGTGTGACCTGATGATCGTTCTCGGCCGCCTCGGCGTGTACTGCAGGAAGATCGAGAGCCCGGCGCGAAGCCGCGTTCAGAATGCGCATCAAGGTTCCCTGCGTGTTGCGATAGCGAATGTGAAAGGTCTGCATATGTTTTGCTCCCTGTGGCGCCGGCGTCTCGCCGGCTGCCCGGCGGAAAACGTTCCCGCCATCGCTGCTACTACTGCGTCGGTTCTTCTTCCAGCAACATCTCCGAAAGCGCTGCTCCTGCCGGAACCATCGGGAAAACGTTGGCCTCCGGAGCGCAATCGAATACCAGCAACTCAGGTTCTGGCGACCCCAGGAAGCGGTCGATTGCATCGCCAGTCGCCTGCGACACCGGGAATTCCCGCATCGCGTCTTCGTTCAGCCGGAAGCTGTGAATCTTGTAAGCCTTGGCGATCTCCACGAAATCCGGGTTGTCGCTCAGGTCGGTCTCGGCGTAGTTGCGCTGGTAGAAAAGTTGCTGCCACTGCCGCACCATGCCGAGATACTTGTTGTCGATGATCACCATCTTCACCGGAAGGCCGAGACGATGAACCGTCGCCAGTTCCTGGATGTTCATCTGAAATCCGCCGTCGCCGGAGACGCAGAGCACGCATGTATCAGGCTTCGCGAGTTGCACACCGACTGCTGCGGGCAGAGCGAAGCCCATAGCGCCGAGTCCGCCCGAGGTAATGAATCCGCGCGGTGAAGACGAGCGATAGCGCTGTGCCGCCCACATCTGGTGCTGACCTACGTCGGCGAGAACCACGCTGTTTTCCGGTAATCGGCTGAAAAGTTCGTCGAGAAAGCGGATGGTCGGCTGCGCCAGACCCGCGCGGATCAAGTTCTGCGCGTTCGGCTCCGCAAGCGACCGAGCGCCACCGACTGAAGTCTGGAAGTGAATGCCGCTGCAACTCAGCCTGAAATGCCGGAATCGTATCCGCCAGATTTCCAATCACCGGAGAGATCGCACGGACGCACGCGATCCAGCTGCGCCGGATCAATTTCGAAGTGAACGATCTTGGCATGAGGTGCAAATCGCGTGGGCTCGCCGGTGACGCGATCATCCAGCCGCGCCCCAAATACCATCAGCAGATCGGTCTCGTTGAGCGCCGTGTTCGCGGCGCGGGTTCCGTGCATGCCGACCATGCCCAGGTAATACGGCGCGTCCGGCGGAACAGCACCCAGTCCGTGGACCGTCGCAAATGTCGGAACATTCAGAGTATCGAGAAGCTGGCGCAACTCCGGAATCGCTCCCGACAATTTCGCGCCCGCTCCAATCAGCGCAACCGGCTTTGAAGACTGCTGCAGCAGGGCTGCGATCGTATCTGTGAATCCGCCATCGGCTTTCGCATCGGCAGGCCGAGCATGTGGCGTGAACTTCACCGGGCCGGAGAACTCCTTCTTGGCCTTCAGCATGTCCGTAGGGATGTCGATCACGACCGGCCCCGGACGTCCGCTGCGCGCCCAATAGAATCCTTCGGCAATCGCTTCAGGAATCTCATCGATGGTGCGAACCAGCCGGCTCCACTTGGTAAGCGAAAGAGTCACGCCAAAGACGTCGGTTTCCTGAAACGCATCCGTGCCGATCAGCGCACTGCGCACTTGGCCAGTGATGCAGACCAGAGGCACCGAATCCATCTTCGCGTCGGCAATGCCCGTGACCAGATTCGTGGCGCCCGGGCCGCTGGTCGCCATGGCGACGCCGACTTCTGCCCGTAACCCGCGCATAGCCTTCCGCTGCGAACACCGCGCCCTGCTCGTGCCGCGTGAGGATGTGGCGCACGCCGCTGCCCTCGAGCGCGTCATACAAGCGGCATGATCGCGCCGCCGGGATAGCCGAACACCAGGTCCACCCCTTCGGCGCGCAGGCACTGCAGAACGATGTCGGCTCCCTTAAGCATTCACCACCTGTTTTGTAGGATCGGGAGCTTCTGCCGGCTTCTTGCCTTCTTTCGGCAGCCAGCTCATCATGCCGCGCAATTGCGCGCCCACGATCTCGATGGGATGCTGCTTCTCTTTCTCGCGCAGAGCATTGAAATTCTTGCAGCCGCTTTTGTTCTCGGCAATCCACTCTTGCGCGAACTTGCCGGACTGAATGTCGGCCAGCGTCTTCTTCATCGCCGGCCCGCGTGGCGTCGCCTACAACCTGCTCACCGCGCGTCAGATCGCCATATTCGGCCGTGTTGGAAATCGAATATCGCATGCGGCCGAGCCCGCCTTCGTAGATCAGATCGACGATCAGCTTCACTTCGTGCATGCACTCGAAGTAGGCGATCTCCGGCGCGTAACCGGCCTCGACCAGGGTTTCGAAGCCCTTCTTGATCAGCGAAGTCAGCCCGCCGCAGAGTACCGCCTGCTCGCCGAACAAGTCGCTCTCGGTTTCTTCCTTGAAAGTCGTTTGCAGAACGCCCGCGCGCGTCGACCCGATGCCATGGGCATATGCCAAGGCCAGTTCATGGGCCTGCCCGCTGGCATCCTGATGGATGGCGATCAACGAGGGCACACCGCGGCCCTCCGTGTAGACGCGCCGCACAAGATGCCCCGGACTCTTGGGCGCAATCATCACCACATCAACGTCTGTCGGCGGAACGATCGTCTTGAAATGAATGCTGAAGCCGTGGGAGACGCCGAGAACTTTTCCAGGATGCAGATAGGGCTTGATGAACTGCTCGTAAGTTTCGCGCCTGGGTTTCATCGGGAGTCAGAATCTGAATCCAGTCGGCCCGCTTGGCGGCCTCGTCGGGCGCCACCACGACCATGCCATCGGCTCGCGCCTGCTGCGGCGCTCTTGCGAGTCGGGTCGAGCCCGATGATGACTTTGAATCCGCTGTCGCGGAGATTCTGCGCCTGGGCGTGTCCCTGGCTGCCGTAACCGATGATGGCGATCGTCTTGCCCTTCAGAGCCTCGGGCTTGGCGTCGCGTTCGTAAAAAATAGTAACCACCAGTGTGCTCCTCTCGATCACAAGGGGAGGAAAGAGCCCTTGCTTGTTGGGGAAGGTCTATCCGCTTACTGCAATACCGACCGGTCGGTCGGTATCCAGAAATGCTACCTGTCGCAGCCGCTGGGTGTCAAGAGGGAACTCTGGTTCCAGATACAGCAACATGGTTCGCGGCGTTTACTTCCCAACCTTGTGTTTAACCTCGACTTCCGACCTCGAAACGGCGGAGTAAAACTCGACCGAGCATTGGCATTCCAGCCCGCAACTATTTACCATGTCACGCGATGGCTCGCGAGACTGTTGCTCGATTCCCGGCAGGAGATTCTGCGCACAGCTGCACGCCTGTTTCAGCAGCGCGGATACGACGCCACGTCGATGAACGACGTCGCCGCTGCGCTGAAGCTCAGCAAGGGCGGCTTGTATCACCACTTTCAGAGCAAAGACGAAATCCTGTTCGAGATCATGAACCACGCCATGGAGATGACGCAGGAGCGGGTCATCACCCCGGTGCGTAACATTGCCGACCCAGTGGAACGACTGCGAGCCTTAATCCGGCTGCATATCGAGGTCGTGCTGAGTCCGCGAGACCGCGAAATCACGGTCATGCTGCACGAGAATCATCCCTTGCCGCCCACACTCCGCAAGCGTATCAACCACCGCAAGAAAGAATATGTTCACTTCGTGGAGAGCCTGATCGCCGACGTGCAACGCAGCCGCGGCGTAAAAGGCGCGGTCGGCCCGCGTGCAGCCGCCTTCGCCCTGCTGGGCATGATTAACTGGATTTACCAGTGGTATAAACCGGAGGGCGAGTTGCAGGCGAACAATCTGATTCCGCAATTCACCGAACTTCTTTTCGGAGGAATCCTGGCATAGCCAGATTCATAGTGAAGCAATGACTGTGACCAGCACGCATTCGAAAAATCCTGCGGAGGGTTGGGATATCTCCGCCTCCGCGAAGGCCGATTCCGGCGAGAAGATTGCCCGTGTCCAGATCATCCTCAACGGCTTCAGCGCATACGACAAGAGTTTCGTTCCCGCGCTCAGCAGTTGGCAGGAGCAATTGGTGCAGAAGGGTGAATACCCGGGCGACAATACCGTCCAGGTGATCGCGACCAGCGATCAGGGCGACGACACGGAATCGGAAGACTCGTGGAGTTGAGTCGAGAACCCGGCTCCTAACAGATTGTTCAGGGATCAAATCGTGATTCCGTCCCAAGCCGAATACTTCGCAATAAATGAGATTGACGCGCAACGCGCCAAGAGCGGCAAACTGTACCGCGAGTTTCTGCGCGTGCCCGCCATGAGCGCAGGCCTTTATGTGTTGCCCGCCGGAGCCATCGATCCGCAGCGCCAGCATCACGAGGACGAGATGTACTACGTCGTTCGCGGGAAAGCACGTTTCAGAGCGGGAGAAAAAGACCAGGAAGTTTCCCCTGGCAGCGTGCTCTTCGTGGCCGCTGAAGTGGAGCACCGCTTTTACGACATCTCGGAAGAACTTGCGGTACTCGTGTTCTTCGCGCCTGCAGAAAGCTAGTCGCGTTTAGTTTATGCGTTACCCGATCCAGCCCATGCCCCCGGACCTGTGGCCAGCAGTTCGCGAAATCTACGGCGAAGGAATCGCAACTGGGAATGCCACGTTCGAGACTGGAGCTTCCAGAGTGGGAGAAGTGGGACGCCAGCCATCACAATCATTGCCGACTGATTGCTCTGGAGCCGAGAGAAGAAGCTGTTGCGGAAATTTTGATTCCTCTCGAGGGAGTTAGCGTCCTGGGATGGGCTGCGCTCAGTCCGGTCTCAAGCCGTCGCGTGTATGCGGGAGTGGCTGAAGTTTCCGTTTACGTCGCAACGGCTGCGCGCGGCCGGGGAGTGGGAAGAGCACTGTTGCAGGCGCTGGTGCAGGAATCGGAGAAAAGCGGGATCTGGACTCTTCAAGCGGGAATCTTCCCTGAAAATGCCGCCAGTATCGCGCTCCATAAGTCATGCGATTTTCGCGAAGTCGGCATCCGGCGCCGCATCGGCAAACTCGGCGACACCTGGAGAGATGTGATGTTGCTGGAGCGCCGGAGTGCGATAACAAGTTCTTCCTGAAATAGTTTCTGAAAAACTGACCGTTGGGCAGAACATTGGCTGGCGCACGCTTACTTCGACGGTACCCAGTAAACCTCTTCCTTGATCGCACCCTTGTCGGTGAAGCCCCGCCGTTTCAAGATTGCCTTGCTGTGCTCGATCATCTCGGGATGGCCGCAGAGGTAGGCGACGGTATTGCTCGCGTCCAGTTCCCAATGGTCGGCATATTTGCGCAGAATGTCGTCGGCGCGGCCAATTTCTCCCGGCCAGTCTTCGTGATCCCAAGGACGGCTCACCGTAGGCACGTACTTAAACCACGGCAACTCCTTATCAAACTCATTCAGTTCGTTCAGGTACCCAAACTCCCACGGACGGCTGGCGCCATTGAGCAGGAACAGTTTGTGAGTGCCGTCGAATCGTCCTTCCTTCCATTCTTTCGCGAACGTCCGCACGAAACTGACGAAGGGTGCTACTCCCGTCACGGTTGAGATCAACAGATGATTCGTCTTGCCATTTTGTGTGTCCAGTGAAAATCGTCCCTTCGGAACTTTGCGCATGAGTAACTGATCGCCGGGCTGCAGTTTGTGCAGCAGGGGCGTAAGCGCACCTTCGGGAACCAGTTCAAAAAAGAACTCCACTTCATTCTCAGAAGGAGCGGAAGCGATCGAATACGGCCGCTCTACACGCTTGCCGCCGGTTTCGACTCCCAACGTCGCATATTGGCCCGGAACGAAATTGAATTCCCCTCCGCTACGGATGCGAAACATCCATAAATCAGGCGCGAAATCGACGCGCTTGGTAATTTCCGCATGGTAGAACTTCTCGTCAGGAATCGTCATATCCCTCGCCTCGACTGCTTCATCTGGCGTTCAAGGAGTCGCAGAGCGCCCAACAGAATTGGACGCGACGGCTCTCGTTTCAGCGGGCTACTCCTTCCAATCCTAGTCCCACTGCTGCCGCCTGCATGCAGGCGTTCCAACCGAACGGTCGTACGGTTCGACTGAGTTGCGATATCCTATCCGGAATCGAGCGGTTTGTGAAGGCGTTTCATCTCAACTTGTGGCTCAGACGAACCCATTTGCCGCGATAGTAACGAAGCTGCGGAAGTTCTACGGGCGTCCCGAGACGCCGAGAATCACGGACGCACTGGAACTCATCCTCTGGGAGAACGTTGCTTACCTCGCAGATGACGAAAAGCGCGCCGCGGCTTTTGCAGCACTGAAGAAGCGAGTCGGCACCCGCGCCGATCAAATTCTGAAGGCATCGCAGAAAGAACTCGAAGACATTACCCGCTTGGGTGGAATTGTTCCCGAACTGCGCGCACAACGCTTGCGACAGATTGCGGAAACAGTCCACTTCATTTTCAAGGACGATCTCGAAGCCGAACTGAAGAAGCCACTACCCCAGGCGAAGAAGTCCTTGAAGCGTTTCCCGACGGTCGGAGATCCCGGGGCGGAGAAGATTCTGATGTTGACGCGCAGCTATCCGGTGCTGGCCCTGGAATCGAATGGCCTGCGCGTATTGTTGCGTCTGGGATTTGCCGAAGAGCGAAAGAGCTATTCCGCCAGCTACCGCGGAGTGCAGCAGGCCCTCGCCGGACAGTTGCCTACCGACTATGACGGGCTGATCACTGCCCATCAACTTCTCCGCCAGCACGGTCAGGAATTGTGCAAGCGAGCGCGACCGCTGTGTGAAGCAGGATGTCCGCTCACGGCAGAGTGCCGCTACTACCAGAGTTCGGTCAGGTAGCGTGCACTCTTCGCCTCAAGCACATCTGGCGTCGGAAAACAGGCAGGAAGTGCTTCGCTTGGAGCCTCAGCTGGGTTCGTTGATCTGGAAATTTAGGAAGCGCGCCGGCTATCGGCTGACTGCGCGCTTCCCAAAACAGATCAACAACTTCTCGAGAGGCCATAGTGCAATAACAGTTTCATTTGCCAACAACGAGAACCACAAAACTGTCCGGCAAGATCGCAGGCCGCGGATGCGGATTGTCGGTCGTCGGCGCGGGACGCGGCCCGAACTGCGCAGTGACGACGAAAACCTTGTGCGTCTTCGTATCGAGCGCCATAGTGCGCGCTCCCTTTTGAGTCGGGACATTTTCGGCCACGCTGAACTTGTCCGGGGAATCTTCTTTCACTACGGTGAGGACTCCATCGCCTCCGCAAGATGCAAAGGCGAGTCCGGTCTCAGGGTCGAAGGCGGTTGCGTCCACGCCATCGCCGATCGGCGGCGTGGCCAGCACTTTCCCGCTGTCGGCGTCGACCACGGCCATCATCTTGTTGTCGCAGCCCGCGAACAAGCGGCGGTTCTTGCGGTCGATAGCAAGCCCACTCGGCTCGGTACACGGAGCCAGCGGCCACTTCGCTTTCACTTCGAGCTTGTTCGGATCGATGGCGACTAACTCGCTCTTGTCTTCGATGTTGACCCAAATCCCGCCCTTCGCGTCAGTGGCCGCGAATTCGGGCTTGCCGTCGAGCTTGATCGTGCCCAGCACTTTGCCGGTTGCGGCGTCAATGGCGGTGGAATCCTGGCTGCGTCCGTTGAAAGTAAAGACCCGCTTGGTCGCCGGATCGTAGAGAATGGCGTCGGGATTTTCGCCAACTTTGACTTTGCTACTCGTTGCCAGCGTCTTGATGTCGAAGATGCTAACGGTTCCCTCGCGGCCGTTGCTGGTAAAACCGCGTCCTAGTTCTGGAGCGAGTGCAATGCCATGCACGCCCGGGGTATCGGCGATGTCTCCGACATTTTTGCCGGTGTCAGCGTCGATCACCACGACGTGCGTGCCGCGCGAAATGTATGTACGGCGGGCGTCGGCGTCGGTAATCAGGTAGTCCCAGCCTCCCTCGCCGCCCAATTTATAAGTTGTTACAACGTGGTAGCCCGGACCAGCTGCGGCCAATGCCACTGCCGCCAGGGACAAACTGATGATGGATACCAACCACCTGGATCTCATTCGCATTATTTTCTCCTGGTAACCGTATGGGATCGCGGACTAAGAGTTTCGGGGCCCCTTCCCGATTCGCCAAACCGCTTTCCTGCATCGAATCTACTGGGATTCGAACTGAAGTAACTTTACCGCACTTCGACAGAGATCCTAGACTCTTCTTTATATGGATGTATTTCGGCCACCTTTCTCGAACGACGCTTCGAAGCCGAAGACCGCGCCAATTGCGGATCCGAGATTACAGCCTACGCCGGACTATGGAACGCTCGGACCGGGCACGGATATTACGACGGGTCGACCGGCGGCAAATTCGGGTAACGGCACACAGCGCTTGAATTCGAGAAAGCTCGGCCCAGTTTTTGCTGCAAGCATCGGAGTGCTGTTTGCGATCTTCGTGGGAAACATTGGACGCGCCCAAGCAGCCTGGTCGAACTTCACGAATCTCTTTTCCATCCGCCAGGAAGCACCCGCTTCTGCCAAAGACCTACGACAGTTGGATCGCATGAAGCCGCAGACGCAGGCTGAAGCCTTGCTGGAGCTCGCGGTCGGACACCGAGATGGCGCGGTCGATCAAATTTCATCGCGGGTGGACCGCTGGCAGGGAAAAGTGAAATGGAATTCGCAGATCGCAACCCTCACGACCGCCGCCCTGAACTCGAGCGATATGCGCGTGCGTGAGTCGGGCATTGAGGTCGAACTTGCGGCCTATGGACTCGCAAAGAATTCCGCCAGCCTCGAGTATCTAGTGACGGCCGCTAACTCTCCTGACCATGCGCGAAAGATCTGGGCGCTGTGGGCGCTTGGCCTGATAGGAAATCGAGGCGTCCAGAGTGACCGCGTGGTCCAAGTCTTGACCAGCCATTTGAAAGATGCGGATGAGGATTCGCGCCGCTGGGCCGTTGAGGGCCTTGCGCTCGCCGGTTCGGCGCTGACGATTGACCCCTTGTTGAAGACGATGCACGATGATCCCTCCGCCAGCGTGCGTGAAAGAGCTGCATGCAGTTTGGCGGAATCCGGAATGTTCACATCCGAGCAGCGCATGTCCGCGGTACCGCAGTTACTCGCCTACTCAGACGATCCGTCGCTCGATGCGCAGACGCATGCCTGGGCCTTTCAGGCTCTCGGCGACATCACGCACCAGCGGCTGCCCAACGAGTCCAGCGCATGGAGAAGCTGGTACGAAGCGTCCAGAAGTAACTGAGATTCTCCAACCAATCCCTTTGCGATCTCGGCGGTTCACTCGGCCATCTTTGCTACGTGCACTTCAAATCCAGTCTTTGGCAGCAGCGACGTGAGTGAGAAAACCTTGAATCCGTCGCCGCTGACTTCGGTGTGGCGGTAGATTCCCGGCTCGCTTTCGATCATCTCCCGGCGTCCTTCCATGTTTCCGAGAAACGACTGCGCCTGGCCGATGCCAACCTCAACCTCCTTCGCGCGTGTCACCACGGCTTCGGATGCATATGAGCGCACCAGCTTGGGCCAATATTTCTCCAGCAGATCTGTGCTGGCAAAAACATCGGCCCAGATGATGCGCCCATTCACCGCTACCACCACCCCGACGGCGTTGCGATCGCGCAACTGCCGGATCAGGCTCTGATAGTTCTGTTCGATCGGCTTAGCGACGGAGTCCACCTGTTTCTTGACCTCTTCGTTTTCCATCACCCGAGCGTATGAACTGGTGCGGCCAACTTCAGTCGCAACCGCGGGAGCCGCGGCGGCCACTTCTACGCTCACCGCTTGCTGCTGCTTGCGCACCTCTGCCCAGACCTCGTTTTGGTTCTTGTCAGCCATGGCCTTCGCACGCACGGAAGGCTGGGCCATCATCGCCATCGGAGCAGGAGCATTCTGCGATCGGCCGCCGACCGCAGCACCGTACATGGCTTCCGACGCGCCAAAATGTTCGCTGGCCGCGATCCAGCGTCCCGGTTCGACGCAGAATACGCTCAGGTCCACGGGATCGCTCTCTGCCGGAACGATGCGATCTTTGCCAATCACGCGATCCTGCTTGCCGCCGGTCACGATCTCACCCGCCAGCAAGAGGAGCGGTCGCTTGGAATTGTTTACCAGGACCAACCGGTTCACCTGTGCGCCATCGCTTCGAACTGCGGGCGTCGAGTGCCTCCGAATCAAACCCTGCACATTGCCCGCCTCGGTTACGACCACGTCTCCCGATCGCAACCCTTCATCCAATGTCATAAATTCGCCCGTCGGATAGCTTTTCCCAGCGACCACAGGAAACACGGTAAGATTTCCGTGCCGGATGGGCTCCAGCACCTTGTAACCCGGCGGCGGCGCGACTTCTCCGGCTTGCGCCTGTCGCTGATTCACGGCCACCAGTCCGACCACCATCACCACAACGGCCAACGCCAAGAACGTCTTCGTGCTCATGAGCGCTCCTCCCTCGCAGGACGGGCGGGATTGGCTGGGGGACGGCCGCCCATCTCGACCTCGTCGAAAGAACGACAGGACCCACTTGTCTTGCGGGCAAAATTCCCGTTGGCAAGCGCATGAACACAGAGGGTTGTTTCGTTTCGGATCTTCCACCCCCCGAAATCACGGCGTGCAATCCCGCCCGCTGCTATTCCCCTGTAAAATTGAAGGATCGATCTTGGAGCCACTTCCGCATTGTCTTTTCTCGACCAACTGAACCCGCAGCAGCGCGAAGCCGTCGAAACCACTGAAGGCCCGGTGCTGATCCTCGCCGGCGCCGGCAGCGGCAAGACCCGCGTCATCACCTTCCGGATCGCCTATCTGATTGAACACAAGGGCGTAATGCCGGAGTCAATCCTGGCGATGACCTTCACCAATAAGGCCGCGGCAGAGATGGGCGAGCGGGTCGAAAAGCTCGTCGGCGGACTGAGCATCGCCAAGCCCGTCATTTCGACCTTCCACTCGTTTTGCGTGCGCATGTTACGCCGTGACATCGAAGCGATGCGCATCCCGTCGAGCGTTCCCGGCCAGCCGCCGATCGGTCACACGAAGAACTTCGTCATCTACGACGAGAGCGACCAGCAGTCGGTGGTCAAAGGCGTGATGAAGCGGCTCGGCCTCGACGACAAGCAACTCACACCGCGCACGGTTCTGGGACGCATTTCGTGGGCGAAGAATCACATGCTCGATCCGCAGGAACTCTACCTGCAATCGGCCGATCCCAAGACCGAACGCATCGCCCATCTATACGAGGAATACAAAAAAGAACTGCGGAAGGCAAACGCGCTCGACTTCGATGACCTTCTGCTCGATGCGGTACGCCTGCTGAAGGCAGCACCGCAGGTTCGCGAATACTACAACCGCAGGTTTCAATATCTGCTGATCGACGAGTATCAGGACACGAACCGTCCGCAATACGAACTCATGCGCATGCTCGCGGGAGACCGCCACAATGTATGCGCCGTCGGCGATGAAGACCAATCGATTTACTCCTGGCGTGGGGCCGATATCCGCAACATCCTTGAGTTCGAACAAGACTTCCCGGAAGCGAAGATTATTCGCCTCGAGCAAAACTATCGTTCGACGCAGAACATTCTGCAGGCTGCGTCGGCTGTGGTCGCGAATAACCTGCGCCGCAAAGGTAAGAACCTTTGGACGTCGCGCCAGGGCGGCACCAAGATCGGCTACTACGAGGCACCCGATGGAGAGAATGAGGCCCTCTTCGCCGCCGATCACGTCGCCAAGTACTTGCGCGAAGCAACGGAGCGAGGAGAGACTCCACGCGCCGCCGTGCTCTACCGGACCAACTCGCAGTCGCGCTTGTTTGAAGAGGCGATGCGCCGCTACGGCTTGAAGTACAAAGTCGTCGGCGGATTCTCGTTCTACGAACGCTCCGAGATCAAAGACATGATCTCGTATCTGAAAGTCATCCATAAT
The DNA here is from genome assembly GCA_963840895.1 of uncultured Acidobacteriaceae bacterium. Classification (GTDB taxonomy): domain Bacteria; phylum Acidobacteriota; class Terriglobia; order Terriglobales; family Acidobacteriaceae; genus Sulfotelmatobacter. The sequence continues at coordinate 176,014 of CAWJAR010000018.1, read as the reverse complement.
CCGGATGACTCGATTTCTCTGCTGCGTGTGATCAACACGCCTACTCGCGGCATCGGCAAAGGCACGATCGACACGCTAGAGCGTCTTGCGCTCGAGACCGGGCTTTCGTTGTGGGGAGCGATCGCCGAGGCGATCCGCCGGGAACTCTTGCCTCCTCGGGCACTGACATCGCTGAAGAGCTTCCAGCAGTTGCTTGAAGATGCCCGCGCCATGCTGGCGGGAACCTTCGTGGAACAACTGGAGGGCGACGCCGCCCGGGTGGCCGCGAACGGGTCTGCGGTTGGCAACTCAGAGCTTCGCAGCGATCCAGCATCAGGAAGCGAGTCTCAGCCGGAAGATGCTACAGCCTTTGATCCATCCGAGTTCGAGAACTTTTCGTTCGATTTCGGCGCTGCGGATGCGGACAGTAGCGCTGGCGTCCCGCCGGCGGAGTTGCTGGAAGCCGAACAGGCAGCCCGCCCACCGGAGCCGCAAGTTGGATCCGCCCCCGACTCGTTCCCAACTCCCACCGTGAGCACGGCGGATATCCTGAAATTCCTCATCGATCGCACGGGCTACATCAAGCTCCTCGAGGACGAAGACTCGCCCGAAGCCTTCTCGCGCATCGAGAACCTGCGCGAACTCGTCAATGCTTCCATGGATTCACGCGACCGCGGCGAAACACTCGACGAGTTTCTTGATCACGCCGCTCTGGTCGCCGACGCCGATGACTATGACGAACGTGCCCAGATCACGCTCATGAGTCTGCACGCTGCCAAGGGTTTGGAATTTCCCCTGGTCTTCCTTAGCGGTCTCGAAGAAGGACTCTTTCCACATTCCCGCACCATGCTCGTCCCGGAAGACATAGAGGAAGAGCGGCGCCTTTGCTACGTAGGCATGACTCGTGCCATGGATCAGCTCATCCTGACGCGCGCAGTCTACCGGCGCCGTTACGGTACGGATTTGCCCGAAGCCAGCGTCCCTTCGCGTTTCTTAGAAGAGGTTCCCGCACCTTTACTGGAAGAGCTTGGCACACGTCGCGCGAGCACCGCACGCGTAGGAACGGGCAGCTACGGCCGACCAACGCAGAGCCCGGCGTCCCATCGTGAAGACACCCACTATTCCTACGAAGACGAAGATCAGAGTGTCGCCTGGCACTCGGGTGATACGCGGGCCAGCTCTCGCGCTCAAAAGCCCACGGCGCCCGCCCGTCCCTACAATTCGATTGAAAACATCGCTGAGTTTTTCGCCAGCCGCGGCAAGAAGTTCACTGTGCCTAAAACTCCGGTGGAGGAACCCACCGGCAAGCGCGGATTCCGTCCCGGTCAAAAGGTTCGCCATCCGAAATATGGCGAGGGCACGGTCTACCAGCGTGAAGGAGAAGGCGAAGAAGCCAAGATTACGGTACAATTTCCTCGCTTTGGATTAAAGAAACTGGTGGAGAAGTACGCCCAGTTGGAACGGGCTTAGCTCGCGCCAGAATCAGCCTCTTCGTCAATTACATTCTTAGGACAGAGAAAAAATGAGGGGAGCAACCCTGTTGGTTTTGATTGGCCTGCTGGCGTCATCGGCGTTGGCCCAGGAAAAACAGATTCGCCATGAGCGACGTCCGGCGCAATTTAGCGATCCAGCGTCCGCGAATGAGCCACCAAAACAGCCGAACTACGACTACTTCTCCATACTCGACGGCATGCCGATGCTTCTCGAACTTCATCACGATACCGAGGTTGGCACCAACAATCCAATTGACGTCTACATGTTCGTGATCGAATTGCAAGTGATGAATTCCGATGGAAACCTGGAGCCCGAGGGACTTCAGATCCATAACTACTACACGGCGAAAGCAGTAAGTCCGAATACGGCGCCGAATCCCCACAGCGCCCGCGATTGCAAGACTTGGAATACGTTGGTGCTGAACGAAATGAAAGCTCGGAATTCGAAGGCTCCAACATGGTCGTACGTCGAGTTCACGGTAGCCCAAGGCGCCCGCGTGATTCAGACCAATGAAGATGGCCAGGTATTCTGGAGTGACGACATTGAGTGTTGGGGATCGCGAGATCGATTCCCGCCGTTCTAGGAACGGCTACTCCGAAAAAAGAACACAAACCGTAGCAAGAAGAAAAGGATAAATACACGCATTCATGGCAAACACAGCGAAGTTAAGCAAAGAAGACCGCAAGAAAGCTAAACGCACCGCCCGCAAGAAACGCAAGGCGGAAAAACCGCTCAAGCCGCGCGACTACGCCCGCGGATCGAAAAAACCCAAGGTCAAGAAACTGGCCCGCGGACAGGCGAAGCGGTAAGACGGCACTTAGCAGAGCACGTGGCCACTGGCGTCCTTGTTCGTAACAACAGGGACGCCATAGGAATGAATGCCGCGTGATAGCTGAAAGCTGAAGACCAGGAGACCACAACCGCTTGTCACAACCACCCACGGAACCCGCTGAGGTCATTCGTACTTCCGACAACCAACTGTTCTGCTGCAAGTCCATCGACAAGCTGATCTCCGAGTCGGAAACACCGGGCCAGCGCCTGCAAAAGACGCTCGGCCCCTGGTCCCTAACCGCGCTAGGCATTGGCGCGGTGATCGGCTCGGGCATCTTCGTGCTGACCGGCACCGCGGCCGCGGGAGAATACTTCAAGGCCCCATCCATCCTCCACGCTCAGGTGCTCGATATCATCGTGAATTTCCTGCGCGGAGGCAGCACGTCGCAAATCCTGATGCATGGCCGTCCACCAGCTGGACCGTCCATCGCTATCTCGTTTCTTCTGGTGGCGCTGGCGTGTAGCTTTGCGGGACTCTGCTATGCCGAATTGGCATCGATGATTCCCATCGCCGGCAGCGCGTACACCTACTCCTACGCGACCCTCGGAGAAATCTTCGCCTGGATCATCGGGTGGGATTTGATCCTCGAATATGTGGTCAGCAATGTGGTCGTGGCCATCGGCTTTGCCGCCTACACGAAGGCGCAACTGGAATCATTCGGACTACACTTGCCCGATCGATGGTCGACGCCCGTGTGGGAATCGGGCCACTGGACAGGCGCTTACTTCAACATTCCTGCATTCCTCATCATCTTCATCCTGACTGTCCTGCTCGTGCGCGGCATCCGCGAATCAGCTGAGGCCAACAACATCATGGTGGCCATTAAGATCGGCGCCATTCTGACATTCCTCGTGGTGGGTGGCGCGCTGGTGAATCCCAGCAACTGGAAGCCCTTTGCGCCTTCGGGATTCGGCGGCATTGTCACCGGAGGGGCCATCGTCTTCTTCACCTATATCGGGTTCGATTCCGTCTCCACCGCGGCGGAGGAATCGCGCAATCCACAACGCGACTTGCCCATAGGCATCATTGCTTCGCTGATCGTGTGCACGATTCTCTATGTTGGTGTCTCAGTCGTGCTGCTGGGCATGATGAAATACACAACCTTCGTCTCCGGCCCCGCCGCCGACGCACCTGTCGCCTACGCCCTGCAGGTGCTGGGCGCCAGTCGCTGGTCCCGCTCCATCATCGTGATCGGCGCACTCACGGGCATGATCTCGTCTCTGCTGGTCTTTCAATATGGACAGGCACGAATCTGGTATGCCATGTCGCGCGACGGACTTTTCCCCAAGTTCTTTTCGAAAATCCATCCCAAGTTCAAGACTCCCCATTGGTCGACGTGGATTGCGGGCTTCGCTGTTGGTGTTCCCGGAGGCATCTTCGCGATCAGCGACGCCGCCGACCTCTCCAACATCGGCACTCTCTTCGCCTTCGCGCTCGTCTCTCTGGGCGTGATCATTCTGCGCCGCACGCAGCCGGACCGTCCTCGAATTTTCAAAGTTCCTCTCGTGCCGTGGTTCCCCCTGATCTCCATCATTCTATGCGGCGGTCTGATGACCGGCCTCACCGTAATCACCTGGGTCCGCTTCATCGTTTGGCTGGTGCTGGGCTTGCTGATCTACTTGTTCTATAGCCGCCATCGCAGCGAGTTCGCGAAAAAATAGCTGTCAGCCTTCAGTTCTCATGTGTCGGCAAGAGCATTCAGTCACGCCGTCAGTGCCACCTCGATCGTGGCATTGACGGAAGTATCGATTCACCCTAAGATTGCTCGGCCTCGATGATTGCGGATCGAGCGATCTATACCGTCACCTGTTGATCGACTAAAAATGATCGGACAAACCGTCTCCCACTACCGGATCGTCGAACTGCTCGGCGGTGGTGGCATGGGAGTCGTGTACAAGGCAGAAGACACGCTGCTTGGCCGCTTCGTTGCGCTGAAATTTCTTCCCGACGACTCCTCGCAGGACCCGCAAGCTTTAGAGCGTTTTCGCCGCGAAGCTCGCGCTGCTTCGTCCCTGAATCATCCCAACATTTGCACCATCCACGAAATTGGACAGCACGATGGACATCTATTCATCGTGATGGAGTGCCTGACCGGCCAGACACTAAAGCACTTGATTGAAGGCCGTCCGATGGAGCAGGAGCGGTTGCTCACGCTCGCGATTGAGGTGGCCGACGCGCTCGACGCCGCGCACAGCAAAGGCATCGTCCATCGCGATATCAAACCGGCGAACATCTTCGTTACCGATCGCGGTCACGCTAAGATTCTCGATTTCGGCTTGGCCAAAGTGTCGCGAGCGGCCCGGCCGACGAGCGGCGATTCTCAAACCGTTGCCGACGCGGCCAACCTTGATCTAACAAATCCAGGGACCGCGGTTGGCACGGTTGCTTATATGTCGCCCGAACAACTGCGCGGCAAGGAACTCGACGGACGCACCGACCTGTATTCCTTTGGCGTTGTGCTTTACGAGATGGCAACCGGTGTCCTGCCGTTCCGCGGAGAAACCTCGGCAGTCATAACCGAAGCCATTCTGAATCGCACGCCCACCGCGGCCAACCGCCTAAACCCGGAACTTCCTCCGAAGCTGGAAGAAACCATCAGCAAAGCTTTGGAGAAAGATCCGGAAATGCGTTGCCAGAGCGCTGCGGAAATGCGCGCCGACTTGCGGCGCATTAAGCGCTCGATCGATTCCTCGCGCACTAATGTCGTCACAGAAGCACCGCCGTCTTCCTCTTCCGCAACACCGGTAATTTCGGCGCCCACGCCCAAGAGCCAAAGAAAATTCCTTCCGCTTATTCTTGCGTTCGGCCTGCTGCTGGCCGCGGCCCTCGGCCTTTTCGCAGGAAAGTTATTCTTCGCCAGCGCACCGCTGGAGCCTCCGCTTTATCGCCAGCTTACTTTCCGCCGCGGAAGCATTCGCTCTGCCCGCTTTGCGCCGGATGGCCAGACCATTCTCTACAGTGCGGCGTGGCAAGGGAATCCCGTGGACGTATTTACCGCGCGCCCAGAGGCTCCGGAATCGCGCTCCATGGGCTTGAGTCGCACGCAACTGATGTCGGTATCCTCCACTGGCGAGATGGCGGTTCTGCTCGACAGCAAGGCCATCGGAACCTGGGTCACCATGGGCACGCTGGCTCGCGCCCCTCTGGCTGGCGGGGCTCCGCGCGAAGTTCTCGAAAATGTTCAGTGGGCCGACTGGTCCCCGGATGGGTCCAATTTTCTGGTGGTTCGCGACTTTGGCGGAATGAACCGCCTGGAATATCCAATTGGAAAGCCGCTGTACCAGACCGGCGGATGGATCGGCCATCCTCGCATTTCTCCCAAGGGCGACCTCATCGCTTTCGCGGATCATCCGCTGCAAGGTGACGACAGTGGCGCCTTGGCCATTGTGGATATGTCGGGCAAGGTGACGATGCTCGCCAAAGAGATGTTCACCATTCAAGGCGTGGCGTGGTCGCCCAATGGCAAGGAGATTTGGTTTACGGCCAGCAAGTCTGGCACGGACCGCACGTTGTACGCGATCACCCTGGATGGCAAGCTCCGCACCATTGCGCGATTGCCTGGCGCACTCATGCTGCTTGACGTCGCCAAAGATGGAAAGGTGTTGCTGGTGCGCGCCAGTTGGCGTCGCGAGCTGATGGGATTTGGTGCCGACGGCAAACAGCGCGAGCTTTCGTGGCTGGACTACACCTATCCCGGCGAATTGTCTCCTGACGGCAAGACACTACTATTTGACGAGGAAGGCGGCGGCGGATCACTCGCTTATTCGAAGTCAGGCGGATACACCTACGGCGTGTATATTCGCAAGACTGACGGCTCGCCAGCCGTTCTGCTGGGCGAAGGCAATGCGCTGGCGTTGTCTCCTGACGGAAAGTGGGCGATCACTGAAACGCAGGTCTCCCCCGCGCAATTAAAACTTCTGCCGACGGGTGCGGGCCAGTCCAAAGACCTGACGCACGATTCCATCAATCACAATTGGGCGCATTGGTTTCCCGATGGCAGGCGGATTCTTTTCTCAGGCAATGAGCCGAACAAAGGCGAGAAACTCTACGTCACGGAACTGGATTCGGGCAAGAGCCAGGCAGTTACACCGGAAGGCGTCAACGGAAATACGTTTGCGATCTCGCCCGACTCGCAGTTGGTCGCCGCCATCGGTCCTGACCAGCGAGGCTATCTCTATCCGATCAACGGCGGCGAGCCTCGTCTGATCGCAGGCCTCAATCCCGGTGAGCAGCCCATCACCTGGGCCTCAGATGGAAAATCCCTGTACGTTTACCAACCTGGGGAACTACCCGCGCGCGTGTTTCGTATCGAGGTTCAGAGCGGACGGCGGACTTTCTGGAAAGAGCTCATGCCCACCGATCCTGCGGGCGTTGAAAATATCGGTCCCATCCTCATGACTGCCGACGCCAACACCTGCGTCTTCGGCTATCACCGCATGCTCGCCGACCTTTACCTGGTGGAAGGTCTTAAGTAGCGCTAATTTCCACGGACGCGGAATAGCCCACTGGCATGCGGCCGCAACTGGACGTGAATTCCATCTGCCTTTCCTAGTTCCTGATGGGTCCAGAGGTCGCGTACATCCGCAGCTTGCATCCCTAAGCCAATATCGTCCCAGAGCAAATCCGCCTTTTCGGGAGAGTCTCCGATATTGAATACGGCGGCATAATGGTCGCCGGACTGCGCGCCATCAGCGATCCACACACGAATATTTCCCCGGTCCAGGGACTGATGTCCGCCCGTGCTATGTTGATCTACGTCGATCACCTCTTGATTCGTAATGAGCGCGGTAGTGGCGTCGTCGTTGCTAGGCAGGTCTCCGCCGAAGATCAGCGGAGAACGGAAGATGCTCCACAATGTCATCACAGTCTGCTGCTCGTCGAGAGTGAACTTTGTGGGCGTGCCGCCGCCTTCCTTGTCGGTTACTTTCAATTTGCCGAGCGCAAGCATGTCGGCATCGGGCCAAGTTCCGTCCTTGCCCACGAATTGCGCCCAGTCGCGGGTGTACTCGAATTGCTGGCGCAGGAGCTTCCAGTCGTCCCAGAAATCGTCGGAGATGCGCCACATCTGCGCATACTTCTCGAAGAACTCCGCCTCGGAAACCGGCGCGGGCCCGGGCGAGATGCTGAGCACAATTGAGCGCCGGGTCTTGCGAATCGCGAGACTCAACGCTTTCATCTCGGCTGGCTGATAGAGATGGCTCCCCATATCGTCAGCCTTGATGAAGTCGACGCCCCACGATGCGTAGAGTTCCGCAATCGAATCGTAGTAAGCCTGGGCTCCCGGCTTCGTCGTGTCGACGCCCCACATGTCCGGATTCCAGCGGCACGCGTTTCCTTTATCTGCAACGTCAGCAGCGTGAAAGGAGGTGCCCTTGATCGGAAGGTTACTGGCGACCGCCTGCCGTGGGATCCCGCGCATGATGTGAATTCCGAACTTCAGGTCCTTGCTGTGCACGTAGTCCGCCAGCGGCTTGAAACCCGCACCGTTTGCCGAGGACGGAAACCGGTTCACGGCTGGCATCAAGCGGCCGAACTCGTCCATGGTAAGTGGGGCCCCGGGCTTGTAGTCGTGTCCCTGCGCATTCGGCTCGTACCACTGGATGTCGACGACAATGTACTTCCACCCATATTTCGCGAGATACTCCGCCATCCAGTCGGCATTGGCCTTCACCTGTGCTTCGCGGACCGTGGTGCCGTAGGAATCCCAACTATTCCAGCCCATCGGCGGAGTCGGAGCCGGGGAAGAATCAACGGCGTGAACAGAAGCTGTCAGTATCGCAAGAACGTAGATGCCGAAAAGAGCGCAGGATCGAATCATAACGGCACATTGTAAGCCGTCAGAGCCCGCTTGCGCCCGTAAACAAAACGGGCGACCCGAAGGCCGCCCTGAATTTCCTGTCTCATCCGTCCGAATCCCGAAGATCCGTGGCCGAGAAGTTAGATATCGAGGTTCTTCACATCCAGCGCATTCTCTTCGATGAATTTGCGCCGTGCCTCCACGTCCTCACCCATCAGCGTGGTAAAGATCGTCTCGCACTCGGCGATATCCTCAAGCTTCACCGACAAGAGTGTCCGCCGCTCAGGATCCATAGTCGTTTCCCACAACTGCGGCGCGGTCATTTCACCGAGTCCCTTGTAGCGCTGGATGGTGAAGTCCTTGCGCCCTTCGTTGATGACATAGTCGCGAAGGTCGCGGACGTTCGTCTTCTCCACCACCTCGGTCTCGGTCTTCCGCCTGGCCGCGGGCTTCGCTGCCTTCTTATCGCTCTTCTCTTCGTCGCCCGCCTCAGCGTCAACGCCATCGCCATTGCTGGCGGGAGCCGCTTTCGCCAAGGTCTCGACCACAAACGGCGGCTCCATGTAGGGTTCGATCTGCTTGTATTTCGAGATCAACTGGCGACATTCTGCGCTCGACGCCAACACCCAGTTGATGACGTGCTCGGCACCGTGCTTGTTGACGAAGCTCACTTCCCAGAGGTTGTGCTCTTCGTCAAAACGTGACTCTACGGTCTTGAACCCCTCATCCTTCTGCAGTTTCTTGATTTCTTTTTCCAGGCGCTCGATTTTATTCGATGGCGTCTTCTTCTCCCCTTCGAAATCGGCGCGCTTGGCCAAGTCGAGTTTCGGAATGAGTTCCGTAACCCGCTCGTTGCGCACACGCTTGTCGAGTTTTTCAAAGAAGCCGAGATACTCGTCGAGCACAGTCATGAAGCGTGCCAGATCTTTTCCTTCAATCTTGGCGGCGCCTTCACCGTAACGGACCGTAAGTCCGTCGGCCGCGCGCTTGACCATTACTTTCACGAATTCGCGCTCGTCCTTGATGTACTGTTGCGACTTCCCTTTCTTCAGAGAGAACAGGGGTGGCTGCGCAATAAATACGTTGCCGCGCTTGATTAGTTCCTGCATGTGCCGGAAGAAGAACGTCAGCAGCAGCGTGCGGATGTGGCTTCCGTCGACGTCGGCGTCGGTCATCAGAATGATCTTGCCGTAACGAACCTTCGTCGGATCGAAGTCCTCTTTCGAAATCCCGGTGCCGAGGGCCGTGATCATGGCCCGGATTTCTTCGTGCGCCAGCATCTTGTCGTAGCGGGCTTTCTCTACGTTGAGAATTTTTCCCTTTAGCGGAAGAATCGCCTGGAAGCGGCGGTCGCGTCCTTGCTTCGCGGTCCCACCTGCGGACTCACCTTCGACCAGGAACAATTCGCAGCGGTTGGGATCGCGCTCCGAACAGTCCGCCAACTTGCCGGGCAAGCCGCCGGAATCTAGCGCGCCTTTGCGGCGCGTGAGATCGCGGGCTTTCCGCGCAGCTTCGCGAGCGCGTGCTGCGTCGACCGCCTTGTTGATGATCTTCCGTCCTACGGTCGCATTCTGCTCAAAGAACGCGCCCAGTCGCTCGTTAACGAATTGGGTGACCGTGCCAGCGATGTCGGAATTCAGCTTGCCTTTGGTCTGTCCCTCGAACTGAGGCTGCGGCAGTTTCACACTGATCACCGCAACCAGGCCTTCGCGCACATCGTCGCCGGTCAGATTCTCTTTGACGTCTTTGAACAGCCCCATCTGCTGCCCGGCGTAGTTGATGGTGCGAGTCAGAGCGGTGCGGAATCCCGAAAGGTGCGTGCCGCCGTCGATCGTATTGATGTTGTTGGCGAAACTGAAAATCGTCTCTGAGTATGCGTCGTTGTACTGCAGCCCAATCTCCATGTGGACACCGTTGCGGTCGTCTTCCATGTAGATCGGTTTGTCGTGCAGCGTCTGCTTGCCGCGATTGAGATGCTTGATGAACTCCGCGATGCCGCCGTTGTACTTGAACTCGGTGTGCTTGGGTTCGCCCGTCTTCGAATCGGTGGCGCGCTCGTCGGTCAGTGTGATCAGCAATCCCTTGTTGAGGAACGCGAGTTCGCGCAAGCGCTGCGCCAGCGTGTCGTAGTTATACTCAGTCGCGGTGAAGATCGAGCGATCGGGGAGGAAGTGAACTTTCGTCCCGCGCTTCTTGGTCGCGCCTGTCTTTTTCAGCTTGTTGGTAGGGTCGCCCTTGGAATAGTTCTGCTGCCACGTCGCCCCATCTCGCCAGATTTCGAGATCGAGATCTTCGCTCAGCGCATTCACGCACGACACACCCACGCCGTGCAAACCGCCGGAAACTTTATAGGTGGACGAATCAAATTTTCCGCCGGCATGCAGAGTCGTCATCACGACTTGCGCCGCGGAAACCTTCTCGCCGTCGATCACCATGTCATCGACCGGAATGCCGCGCCCGTCATCGATCACAGTAATGGAATTGTCGAGATGGATCGTGACTTCGATCTTGGTGGCGAAACCGGCAAGCGCTTCGTCGACGGAGTTGTCGACCACTTCATAAACCAGGTGATGCAAGCCGAGGTCACCGGTCGATCCGATGTACATCGCGGGACGCTTGCGCACCGCTTCCATCCCGCCCAGCACTTTAATGGAGTCGGCATTGTAGTCGTTGTTGCTGCCGTTGCCCCCGGCGTTCGTGGCGGTGATCGGAGTTACTGTTCCGTTTTTTAGTTTTGTGTCTGCGATGGGAGTATTAATCTCTTTGGTGGCCATTCCGCTCCGCGAAAATGTCCCGATTTTTCTTTGAACTTGGTCTTACGAATCTTTGAAATTCGGCTGGAATATTCGCCCTGACCCGATCGCCCTGGAGCCTCTACAAAAAGACTTCAAGTTATTGAAATTCCTAATACTTAGGGTCATCCTGCAACTGTATAAATTATACCACAAGGAGGCAGTTTTCGAGCCTTTGGAAAAGTGCCGAATCGAGGGAGTAAAGCGCCTGTATCAGCAAATTGGCCGATAAGTAAAATCAGAGATAACGACAGTAATTCGATGCCCGTTATTTATGGCCCTAGAATGAGCAGTGATGGGACCTTCCCCACGCAAGAGGCCTTTGCAAATGAACTGTCGATTCAAAAAGTCTTTCGTGTTGCCCTGGTGCCTGTGTTTCCTCACCGTCGCCTGCCATAATCGCACCGAAACCGTGAAGAGCACACCACCTGATTTTACTGGGTTCTGGAAGGGGCGTTGTTCTGACGCATTCGGGGTTCAAATTAAGAGGCAGACGGAAAATCTATTCTCGGTCTCCTTCTGCGGGCCTGGCGGCTGCTCTGAGCCAAACACGTGGGAACCGAACACGCCGATTGTAGGAGACTCGAATTATCGGCTGATCAATCCGGTAACGCTAGAGATACTGAGCGGGGATAGTTGGCGCACATACACAAAATGTACGACGGACACCAATCCGAAGCTGGACTATGCGACGATGTCCGCCGAGACGCCCAGCACGCCCAACACAAACCCGCCCGCCACCTCGCCTGTGGCAGCACCGGAATCACCGTCATACGTAGTACAACCAACACCAACCTTGCCGTTCTTCGACTGGAATGCCTGTCCCTTTGAGGGATGCACGTATGGCGAATGGACAGCGTCGGCAGCCGTCGAAGTCTTCGATAGTTGGAAACCAAACCGCAAGCGCATAGCGATACTCCCCATAAAAACTGTGGTGACGGGTGTTTCGGGAGTGGTCATCACGTACAAGCCGGGCATCATCCGGCTAAATAACGATTTGCCGGATGATGATTTACAGCGAGGAGATACGATCCTTACGTACACTTACCGTGGTGAGGGCTTCTCCGCTGCTTGGTTCAAGGGGCGGTTCTATCGCGAGTTTGACATTACCTTTGCCAAGCGGCCGGACGGAAGCGGCTGCCTGGGGAATGACTGCGCGGGCAACTATGTTGACCTCGGCGAAAAAGTCTGGTGGGCGAAAGTGAAGATGAGGTCTGGCGTTGTAGGCTGGGTCAACATGAATGAGGCAAAATTTGGGGGAGTTGATCAGTTCGCGTTCACAGCGCCGGATTCGCTCTCCAAAGAAAATGGGCGGCTTTTTGAGCCGCCCACGATAATCGAAACGCTTGACCTTACGCCGTTGCTGGCCGCTCTCCGCCCTTGGCGCGTCCGGGTTGTAGCTCAGGCTTGATGACGTGCTGCACTCCGTCATCTTTCGACGTGGGTGGCGGTTGAACCGGCGGCAATTCCCTGCCTTCGACCAGCAGTTTGATCTCGTTCGCGTCCAGAACTTCCCGCTCAATCAGGGCGCGGGCAATCTTTTCCAGCGTGTCCCGGTTGTCAGAAATCAGTTGTTTCGCTGTGGTGTAGCCGGCATTCACCAGTTTGCGGACTTCCTGGTCGATCTTGATTGCCGTGTCTTCGCTGTAGTCGCGATGCTGCGCGATCTCACGACCCAGGAAGATCTGCTCTTCCTTCTTGCCGAACGTCATGGGACCAAGATCGCTCATGCCCCACTCACAAACCATTTTGCGCGCCATTTCTGTAGCCCGCTCAATGTCGTTGCCGGCGCCGGTGCTCATCACATTCAGGAACAACTCTTCCGCGATGCGTCCGCCCATCAGAATCGCAATCTCGGTTTCGAGATAGTTCTTGTAGTAGTTGTGCCGATCGTCAGTGGGCAACTGCATGGTCACGCCCAACGCCATTCCGCGAGGAATAATCGTGACCTTGTGCAACGGATCGGAGTTCGGCATTTTCGCCGCCACGAGCGCGTGTCCCGCCTCGTGATAGGCCGTATTCTTCTTCTCGGCATCGGTGAGCAGCAGCGACTTGCGCTCCACGCCCATCAGCACCTTGTCCTTGGCGAGTTCGAAGTCGTATTGCAGAACGGCTTTACGATTCTGCCGCGCCGCTGCCAAGGCCGCTTCGTTGACCATGTTGGCCAGGTCCGCGCCCGAGAATCCCGGTGTTCCGCGGGCCAGCACAGAGAGATCAACATCTTCCGCGAGAGGAATCTTGCGGGTGTGTACGCGCAGGATTTCTTCGCGTCCACGCACGTCCGGACGGCTCACAACTACCCGCCGGTCAAAACGTCCCGGCCGCAGCAACGCGGGGTCCAGAACGTCAGGACGGTTCGTCGCCGCCATCAGAATGACGCCTTCGTTCGATTCGAATCCGTCCATTTCGACGAGCAGCTGATTCAAAGTCTGCTCCCGCTCGTCGTGCCCGCCGCCGAGGCCGGCGCCGCGATGACGTCCAACGGCGTCGATTTCGTCGATGAAGATGATGCAAGGAGCGTTCTTTTTGCCTTGCTCAAACAGATCGCGCACGCGGCTCGCGCCCACGCCGACGAACATTTCGACGAAGTCCGAGCCCGAAATTGAAAAGAAGGGAACGTTTGCCTCGCCCGCTACGGCTCGAGCTAACAGCGTCTTGCCGGTTCCTGGAGGCCCGACCAGCAGCACGCCCTTGGGGATGCGTCCACCCAACTTCTGGAACTTCTGCGCCTCGCGTAGGAACTCAATAATCTCGCGCAGCTCTTCCTTAGCCTCTTCCACGCCCGCCACGTCCTTGAACGTGACTTTCTTCTGCTGCATCGAAAGCAGCCGCGCTCGGCTCTTGCCGAACGAGAGCGCCTTGTTGCCGCCCGTCTGCATCTGCCGGATCATGAAGAACCACAGCGCGCCCAGAAGAATCAGCGGAGCCCAGGTACCCAGTAGTTGCAGCGGCAAGCTTCCACTGTTGATATCGCGGAAGGTGATATTGACGCCCTTGCTCTGCAGGCTCTTCAACATCTCAGGGGTGAAGTAGTTGCTGGGGGCAGTCGTATGAAATGCGGAGCCGTCTTTGTGTTTGCCGCGCACTTCCATGCCGTTGACGGTTAGCTCTCGAATGGTGCCCTGGTCAACGTCAGACATGAATTGGCTGACATTTAGCTCAGTGTCTTTCTGGCCGTCACGCGCGCTCTTTACCACTTGCCATAGCAACACGGCTGAGACGATGATCAGGACCCAGAACAATACGGTCTTAACAGTTGAGTTCACCTAGAAGACTCCTAAAATTCGGCACGGGCAGCTGCCTACACCAACTCCCGAGGCTCCTACAACGATTAGATGCCCTTCTGCGACTTTCGATTGGGGAAATCCTTAATGGCTTATTCTACATTTTCCCTGGGAAAAAGGCGCGCTCCAGTCTAGATGACTTAAGTCACTGGGACACTTGCGCTTGCTGCCGCCAAATAGGGCAAATTTCGGTTAATCTGGTCGACCGTCCCCAAGCCGTATCCGACCAGAAAAGTCTCGTCGACAAGAAATCCGAAATAATCAGGCTGCAGCGGCACTCGGCGCGCCGCCTGCCGGTCGAGCAAGGTCACTAATTTCACGGAAGCCGCCCCTCGGCCCCGAAGGTCGCTCATCAAGAATTCGCTGGTCACACCCGAATGTACCAGCCCCTCAACCAGCAGAATGTGCTGCCCGCGAATGTCTGGCTCGTGACTGAAGAAAATCTCCATCACTTCGTGGGACGAGCCGCTCGGAGGCCGCGTGTATTTGGGCTTGATGAACTGGCATACCACTGGCACGTCTACCGCGCGGGCTAGGTCGGCCAGGAACATGAATGCATTTTCCAGAACTGCCAGCATTTGGATCGTCTGGCCCTTGTAGTCATCCGAAATTTGGCGAGCCAGTTCCTTTACCCGCTTCTGGATTTGATCTGTCGTGATGACCGGACGAAGGGGCTCGACTCGCGGAGCATTCATGAAATTTGCGCGCCTCCCGGCGCATCGCTATTCAATTTCGTTGGTCGGGTAATTCGAAAAAGGCTCATCCAGAATCGCGATGGCCGCGCGCCCCGGCTTCCCGCGAAACCCCGACGCGGACGGAAAGCCTCGCATCCACACGATCTGCACGCCGCTTACGACCACTGGCCAACACGTACGCTCCGGCTGGGCCACATGATGATCTTGCAGCAACTCCTTGATCTTCTTGGGGGACTTCGTATGGGCCGGCCAGAATCGGTCTCCGGGACGCCAGTTCCGCACCTTTAACGGGCCGGGCAGAGATTCTGTGTCCAGAAGGTGATCAGGATTATACCCCTCATCTGCCCCATCGGGAACCCGCCGCACCTCGATGGATGAGCCCGCTTCGTAAACCCGGATTCGCCCCGGCACGGGAAGATCGTATTCATAATCCTGCGGAGGATGCGGCGCCCGCAAATCGGGAGTTACAAATACCAATTCGTCTGGTTCCACTAAAAGCTTCCAACCCAGCGGCAGCGACAATTCCTTGCCCGAGGAGTCCTCGCTCGCAACTCGCAGGATCTCATCGACGTGCTTGAACTCGAGGGGAATGCCGGCGTTCTCGCCAATCGCCTTGACCAGCCTGCGCTGTACCGCAATAGGTTCGCCGAGAAACCACATCCGGCTCACCGAAGCGTTCATCACCAGCCCGGGAGCATTCTCAATTCGTGAGCGTAGACCATCGATTTCAGAGCGCCCCATTTCTCGTGCGTCTCTTGCGCGAGAAGTGGGGTCTTTGGCAAGACTTGACCCCTCTGGGTCAACTCCGAACCCTGCGATCTGAACCAGTCGGTCCGACCCTGGGGATACGCGCGCCCACCCCGGCTGCGACCATTGCACCGTCGTCCCCAGCCATCCAGAGATTTCGTTCTCCCAGTAATCTTCTTCCCCGCGAGCAATCTCCGACAGTTCCGCCAGATTCTCCGCCACGGCGGGATTGAACTCCTGCTCCAGCAGTGGCACGACCAGTTTCCGAACGCGATTGCGAGTGAACCGTGCATCCGAATTGGTTGAGTCTTCCCGCCAGGCTTGTCCGATGTCCTTGAGATATTGCTCCAATTCGCGCCGCCGAACCCCAAGCAGGGGCCGGACGATCTCGCCGGTTGCTTCACCATCTTCGTCCTCGACCTGAATGCGCGGATGAATCCCGCCCAATCCCCGCAGCCCAGCCCCTCGAATGATCCGCATGAGCACAGTTTCAGCCTGGTCATCGAGCGTGTGCCCGGTGACGATCTTGCTCAGACCAGCGCCGTGGAAGAGCGGCCCTTCAGGGCCGCGGTTGTACGACTGGTTTTTTGATACCTGGCCTTTGGATGGCGCAGCGCTTTCAGCGTTGTGACTCTCCGACCCCTTTTGAACTGGGGCTTCAGTCCCCGAGGGACCTGCATCATCCTCTGATCCTAAGAGATGTCGAAAGAATCCATACCGCAACTCGCGCGCCGCGGTCTCGACGCTGACATGCTCCTCCGCCGCCCGCTGAGCCACATCTTCACCGTCGACGAAAAACTCCAGACCGAACTCACGCGCCAAGCTCCCAACAAACTCCTGATCCCTGTCCGACTCCGCCCCACGCAGCCGGTGATTGAAGTGAACAACAGAAAGGACAATTCCCAACTCGCTCCGCAACTCCAGCAGCACCCGCAACAAGGCGACCGAATCAATCCCTCCGGAAACCGCCACACCTACGCGGTCTCCGGCCCGCAGGAGTTCCTGCCGACGGATGTGTTTAACAAGTTGCGCCGCCAACGAATGCACGAAGACATGGTACAACCTGGAAGGCACCGCTCAGGCATATGCGACATAGCTACGGGACTTCGACGGTCGAGCCAACCACCAGCGGGCCATGTACAACTAACTTGTACAGCGAAGCAGGGTAGGGCGCGCCTATGCAATTCGGCGAAAGTGCAAACGGAAGCGATGTCGAAATCAAGGTCGGCGAGGAGTTCGAGCTTTCTCTGCCCGAAACGCGCACTGCCGGCTACCAGTGGACACTGACCGGCAGCGTCGATCCCGCATGCGTGCTGGTTAGTCAGTCCTTTCAGCCCGCCTCCGGAAAGACCGGCGGCAGCGGCACACACTCCTGGCGTTTTCGCACAGTCGCGCCCGGAATCTGCCCGCTTGCGCTCGCCTATCAGCGCTCCTGGAAAAGCGGACCGGAGCCGGCGCAGACTTTCGCCATGAAAGTCCGCGTCCGGTCCTGAATCGACTGGTTAGAAATGGCCTGCCGTCAGTGCTTCTTTTTCTTCTTCTTCGGTGTCGGCTTTCTGCCGCCTCCACCTGCGTTCTCGACGAGACAGATCGTCCAGAAATCGTCCGAGAGGTTCGGTTCCATAAGGTACTGATAGGGCATCGTGAAATAGCCCTTCAGACCCCAATCAGGGCCCCACGAATTGCGGATGATGAAGTGCTGGTGCTTGTCGTCGTAGCCAACGGCCGTGACGGCATGGCCTCCCACAACCGCCTCACCCGGTTGCGGCATGTTGAGTTGCCCCGAATGCGCGACCTGTGCGCTTTCAAAGGAGTCATACACGGTGAAGCCGAGTACGAAGGGATAGCCGGAAGCAAGGCATCCCTTGAATTGGTTCAGCACGCGGCTGACCCGGTGATATGAAGTCACCTGGTTCTTGGCAGCATCGCTATAGGCTTTTGCCGGAGGTTTCTCCGCGAACTTGCTGGCATCATATGGCCAGTCGGTCTCGGGCGGAACGCCCTGCTTTGCTACGACCTTGATGCCGTCACGGATCTGGGCGCCGGCGTCGGAATTGACGGTGTGCTCGATCACGCGCTCGTTGTAATAAATAAACAGTCGTGAGGGAACGAAGTCGCTGAGCCCCTGCTTGAGCCGCTCAAATTCGAAGGCTCCGGCGATGGCGTTGCCCGTGCAGCTGCCCAGTTGACCCTGATCGTAGACTGGCGGGCAATGCGGTCGAAGATCGACGGCTGTGGGGAGCGCCATAATCGTCGCTGCTGGAGCCGCATATACCAAGTCACGCTGATCCGGCAAATCCGGTACCCAGCCATAGTGTCCAATGCTCATGGTTGCACTCTTTCTGGCGCGGCCTGAAAAAGGCCGCGAGTCTGATTTGGATTCATTGAGCCGTTTCCGGAGGGGAAGAAGAAATCACATTATCCCTGCTGGCCCGCACCGTCTAGGGAATAGTGCAGGCCGTTCGGAATTCGTAACAGAATGATTGGGATAAATTTCTGGAACGAGGCTCGCCCCAGCGACAGCCTCTGCCGAGGCTGCCTCAAATCTACCAAGGCAGCATTAGAGGCTCGGGCTCTTTTCCGCGATCAGCTTCCTGATCTTCTCCACGAAATCCGGCGACAGCATGTCCTCGGTCTTCTCTTTTCCGCGCGAGCGGACATTCACCTTCCCCGCCTCGGCCTCTTTATCGCCGACGACGACCAAGAACGGCACCTTCTGCATGGCATGCTCGCGGATCTTCGCGTTCATCTTCTCATTGCGCGCATCCACCTCGACGCGCACGCCAACGGCCTTCAACTGCGCTGCAACTTTGTTCGCGTATTCCGCATGCCGCTCGCTGATCGGAATCATTACGGCCTGCAGCGGAGACAGCCACACCGGGAACGCGCCCGCATAATGCTCCAGCAGCACGCCGAAGAAGCGTTCCACTGACCCGAACAAGGCACGATGCACCATCACCGGTTGTTTGCGCGAACCATCCTCAGCTACGTATTCAAGGCCAAAGCGTTGCGGAAGGTTGAAGTCGACCTGCACCGTAGAGAGTTGCCACAACCGCCCGATCGCATCGACCAGCTTGATATCGATCTTCGGTCCGTAAAACGCCGCTTCGCCCGGGATGGTCTTGTACTCGACATTCTTCCGCTTCAGCACATTTTCGAGAGATTGGATGGCGTGGAGCCATTGCTCTTCACTGCCCACAAAATTCTTGCGGTCATCGGGATTCCACGTAGAAAGCTCCGTCTGGAACTTCTCGAACCCAAAATCTTTCAGTACGTCCAGGGCGAAATCCAGGCAATTGCCGATCTCATCTTCAACCTGCTCCGGCGTGCAGAAGATGTGCGAATCGTCCTGCGTAAATCCCCGAACCCGCAGTAGGCCGTGCATCACCCCTGAGCGCTCGTAACGATACACCGTACCCAATTCGCCCAATCGCACCGGCAGATCGCGATACGATTTCAGCGAGTCTTTGTATATCAGAATGTGCCCGGGGCAGTTCATCGGCTTCAAACGATATTCGGCATCGTCCAGTTCCATGGCGTCGAACATGTTTTGCGAATAGTAGCCCTCGTGCCCCGAGGTAAAGAACAACTGCCGCCGTGCCACATGTGGCGTGTAAACCAGAGAGTAGCCACGCTTCAGATACTGCTCGCGCATCCAGTCTTCCATCTCCTTGCGGATGATGCCGCCCTTGGGATGCCAGAAGATCAGCCCCGGTCCGGCCAGCTCCTGAATCGAAAACAGATCCAGCTGCTTGCCCAGTACGCGGTGATCGCGCTTCTTGGTCTCTTCGAGATGCTTCAGATAGTCGTCGAGATCTTTTTTGGAGAAAAAGGAAGTCCCATAGATGCGCTGCAGCTGTGGATTCTTTTCGTCTCCCAGCCAGTACGCCCCCGCGATGTTGAACAGCTTGAACGCCTTGATCTTTCCTGTCGACGGGATGTGCGGCCCCCGGCAGAAATCCGTGAACTTGCCGGTACGGTAGATCGAAATCTTTTCATCGGGCTTGGTGAACTGCTCGATGAAATGGCACTTCATGAAGTCGCCGTCTTTCTTGAACTCGGCCAGCCCCTGATCACGTGGCAGAAATTCGCGCGCATAGGGAATGTTCTGCTGCACCAGTTCCTGCATCTTCTTTTCAATCTTCTCCAGATCCTCGGGCGTAAACGGAGTTGGACGGTAGAAGTCGTAGAAGAATCCAGTCTCGGTTGCAGGCCCGTGCCCAAGCTTGGTCTCCGGGAAGAGTTCCAGCACCGCCGCCGCCAGCAGATGCGCGGTCGAATGCCGGTACACCTCGAGCGACTCGGGAGCCTTATCGGTCAACAGTGTCAGGTCGGTGTCTTTTTCCAGCGGCCGGGTGAGGTCGATGAGGTCACCGTTGGTTTTCGCCGCCAGCGCCGCATCCGCTAGCCGTGGACTGATCAACTTCGCGATATCGAGCGCAGTCGTACCCTTAGGAACTTCCTTCACGCTCCCGTCCGGGAGCTTTACATGAATGCTGTCAGCCATAATGTGGGACCCGCAGGTGTTCTGAATCTTTCAGTCTATTGAAGGGATTCGGGAGGGTCAAACCCAGAGAGGGATAGCGGCAGCCAAAGTGGGCCACCGATTTACATGGATATTCACGGATAAAAGACAAGAATCTCTTGGTATATCCGTGCGAATCCGCGAAAATCCGTGGCCCGCAAAGATCGCGGACCTCAGGATGACATCGCTCTTAAGAGTCTAGTGCGCCACGTCCTTCACATGTGTAGCGATCCACCACTGATTGCCAAAGATATCCGTCACCGCCCCCACACGATCGCCGTAAGGCTGGTCCGCCGGCTCGTTCATCGCTTTCGCACCCGCCGCCAGGGCAGTCCTGTACACATCATCCACATTCGGCACGTAGAGATAGAACATCGATTTCATCGGCTGATACGGTCCATGCGCCTCGCCCATTTCCAGATGCGAGTCGCCGATCTTCAACGTCGTATGGTGAACCACGCCGTCCGGTGATGTGTACCGCCCCAGTTCCTGCGCTCCGAACGCGCGCTTCAGGAATTGCACCACCGGCTCCGCTCGCAGCGGATGCAGATACGGCTGAATCGTGGGCGCGCCCTCCCACTTGTAGCCAGTGTCTTTGTAGGTCGCGATGTACCAGTGATTGCCCGCGCCATCCACTACGCTCGCGGAGCGCTCTCCGTATTCCTGATCGGCAGGCGTCTGCAGTGACTTGGCGCCCGCCTCCACCGCCCGCTGGTACGCGGCATCGCAATCGCGAACATACACGTGGAACGCTCCGAGCACCGACTCGCCTTTCCACGCCACACCAGGCCCGCCGCCGCCGATCATTAGCATCGAGTCTTCCACCCGTACCTCACAGTGGTACCCTCCCGCGGAACCCACTGCACGGAAGAGTTCTTCGCCGCCAAACGTCTGCTTCACGAAATCGATCACCACATTCGCGTCCTGCGCCACCAGGTACGGCGTAACCGTGCGGTAGCCGCGAGGAATTGGGCTAACAGCTTTTCCTTTGTCTTTGGTTATTTCGCCGCCTTCGGGGCCTTTCGTCAACCGCTCCATCCGGCGGTGCATTTCTTCCACCGACATTTCTTCTTTCACGGTCATCCCCGTCCACTGATATCCAAAGGGATCTTCCAGGGTCACATCCCGCCGCCCGTAGAACTGATCGGCCAGAGGGCGGATAACTTTCATTCCTGCCGCCACCGCTCGCTCTGCAAACGCGTCCACGTTAGGCACCTGCACGACCAGTGAGATCGGCGAATTGCCCAAAGTTTCCGCACTGAAGCGGCCTCCCTCGGGCCACTCGCCGGTCACGGCGATGCTCGACCCGCCGATCAGGATCTCGGCGTGCGGAATGCTGCCTCCAACTTCGAAACGGAAGGTTTCCTTTGCACCCAACGCTCGGATGTAGAACTCGATTGCCTTGGCCGGATCTCGGAACGCTAGTCTTGGCGAGGCACTCATGCGAACGGCTGACACAGGCTCTGCAACGGTAGACATACGCTTTTCTCCTTCGAATTCAGACTTCAATCGGGCCTTGAAACTTTCGCGCGGCAGGGCGCGCAAATCGGCGGCAATCCGCAGCAGTGGATCAATGCCCGCCGCCACCTTCGGAACCTTGCCGTCCGCCCGCGACAGCATGGTTTCGACAGCTTTATTGAGCTGCTCAATTTGCTTCCTATCGTTATTTCCCGGGTTTAGAGAGCGCTTAGGCATCGGCACCCCCCATGCGCGCCCGCAGGCTGCTGAGCGCGCGGAACTGTAGTTGCTTCACGGCCCCCTCAGTCTTGCGAATCTCCCGCGCCACATCCTTGATACTTTTCTGCTCCACAAACCGCAGCACCACCACGCGCCGCTGCTCCGCGGGCAAGGTGTCGACCAGTCGGAACAAAGTGGCCCGACGATCCACCTCTTCAATCTCCCTCGGACTTACCTGTGCGGAATCAATCGTCCTTGCATCATCCAGAACTTCGCGACCCGAACGTTGCCACCGGTCCGAGATCAGGTTCGCCGCAATGCGGAACAGCCACGCGGCGAACGGAATGCCGCGCCACTCAAATCGTTTCAGGTTCGCCAGTGCTTGATGAAACACTTCGGAGGTCAGGTCTTCGGTCTCGGTGCGGTTGCCCACCCGGCGCACTACGTAGGCATAGACCCGTTCGAAATTGATTTCGTAGAGCTCGGCAAAGCGGGCGGGATCCTGCTGCGCAGCCTCGATCAGAAGCCGCTCGTCCGCTTCTTTCTTCAGAGCCTTCAACGAATTCTCCGCCGTTTGGTCTTCCATAAGGTAAACCGCACAGTCCGGCAAAAGGTTACGGAATCCGAAAAATGATCTGGAATATTTTTTAAGTAGACCCGACCAAGGTATTTTGGCATCAGACTCATTGGGTATGGCTTTCATGCTATTCCCACCGCAAGCGACGGCGCACCAACCTGGGTTCAGTCAAACGAATTTAAGGATGTGATGTATGGAAGCCATTAGTGGAGTATTCAAGACCAGATCTCGCGGCGAAAACGCCGTGAATGAAGCCCTTAAGGCCGGCATTCCAGCCGACCGAATCACCCTCCTGACTCCCGGTGCAGTGGACCAACTGAACAAGGAAATCCAATCCGTCCCGACTGATACGACCGAACAACCCGGCATGGGCGCTGCGATCGGAGCTCTCACCGGTGGAGGAGTTGGCTTTGCCGGAGGCTCTCTGCTGATGGCGCTCGTCCCAGGCCTTGGACCGATTACGGCCCTGGGCCTGTTGGGTGCCGCAGTGCTGGGCGCCGCCGGAGCGACCATCGGCGCCACCGCTGGCAACAAGATGGAAAATTCCTTCACCGAAGGCCTTCCCGAAGACGAAATCTTCGTCTATGAAGACGCCCTGCGCCAAGGCCGAACCGTTGTAATTGTCCTTGCCGAGGACAATCAGGCCGCCTCGTTGATTCGCGAAATGCTGAAGATGCAGGGAGCCGAATCCGTTGACGCCGCCCGGGAGCAGTGGTGGATCGGCCTGCGCAGCGCCGAGGAGAGCCACTACGCGAAGTCCGGAAAGAGTTTCTCGGAAGACGAAGAGTATTTCCGCCGCGGCTTTGAAGCGGCGCTCCACGCCAGAACCCGTTGCATGGAATTCGATCAGGTTTCTGCCGCAATGACCGCCGCCCTTGAAGACTTGCAACGCGAGTATCCCGGCAAGGACGTCGAAGCAGCGTTTACTCGCGGCTACGAGCGCGGCCGGGAGCACTATCAACGACTCTGCGATGAAAGCAAGAAGGCGGCCTAGCTTCGATTGGTGTTGGGAATCGAAACGGCTCAGCCGTAGTACAAATCTTCGACTGCCTTCTGCACTCGTGCAGAAAGCGATTCCAGATCCTTCATGGTCAGCCCCGTCGTTGCGATGGGCTCTCCTACCCGCATCTCCAGCGGACGGCACTTGATGTGGTAGGTATTCATCGGCAGCAGCTCGTACGTTCCCACCAGCGCGACCGGAACGATATCCACCTGCGCCTTGATCGCCAGAAAGAACGCTCCTGCCAGGAACGGTTTGATCTCCCCATCCGGCGTACGTCCGCCCTCCGGATAAATCACCAGCGGCAGTCCCGCCTTCAACCCCTTCAACGCTGCGCGGATGCTGCTGATCGAGTGCGAAGGGTTCTGCTGGTCGATACAGACTTGTCCCGAACGCCTCAGCTGCCAGCCCACGACTGGATACGAGAGCAGTTCCTTCTTGAAGGCGATGCGGAACTGAAACGGCAGGTGGGTATACAGCACGGGAATATCCAACGCTGACGCGTGATTCACCGCGTAGACATGCGGCTTCGTGGTATCGATCTTGTCGAGCCCGGTTACCTTCACCGGCGAAAAGATCGTCTTCATGATCAGCCACGACCAGCGATACGAAAACCAGTGCAACCGCCGTCCGCTGCGATCGAACACTCCCCCGGGAATCGCGAGCAGACCCATCACCAATGTGTAGACCCAGATCAGCGGATCGAGAATCAGGTACGAGCGCAACCGGCTGAGCCATCCATGTTTGAGCCCCGGAATAGCGTGAGGACTTGGCCTGACTGGGGCAACTGGCACGCTTCGGGGCCCGTCGCCTGCCATTTGGCGGCTCTCCACCTCGCGACCTTCAACCCGGCCGTCCTCCACTTGCTCAACCGATGACTTCACTTCGTGCACACTTCCATTCTAGGTGAACCGACTCGCAAAATCCGCCTACTGTTCACGATCCGGGGCACGAAGTCACACACGAAGAAAATGAACCAAACAATGAATTCCTTCGTGATACTTCGTGTCCTTTGTGGTTAATCGTTCTTGCCTTGCACCAGCTTCAGGTGCGCACTCCGAGAGCACGCATCGCCTCTCCCACCAGGTATATCGACCCCGTCACCACGAGCACCGAATTCGGTCTCGGCAATCTCGCGCGCTCGCCGCAGGGCCGCACCCACGGCATCGACCGCCTCGATCTCGGCGCCAGTGCGGCTCCCGGCCTGCCGAATCTCGTCCGGCGACGCCGACCGCGGATTCTCCGGCCGCGTAACAATCACCCGCTCCGCCAACGGAAACAGGATCTCGGTCATCTCTGAGATTGCCTTGTCACGCATCGCCCCGAAAACAAAAATCAGCGGACGGTCGTCATACCGCTCCGAAAGGGCAGAGCGGAGGGCCCACGCACCCGCCGGATTGTGCGCCACATCCAGCACCACCTCCAGCCAACCCTCGCCCGCAACCAGCACCTGAAACCTTCCCGGCCATCGCGTCTCCCGAATTCCGCGCTCAATCGAG
The DNA here is from genome assembly GCA_963840895.1 of uncultured Acidobacteriaceae bacterium. Taxonomy (GTDB): domain Bacteria; phylum Acidobacteriota; class Terriglobia; order Terriglobales; family Acidobacteriaceae; genus Sulfotelmatobacter. Next base: position 151,116 of record CAWJAR010000018.1, on the reverse strand, counting down.
TCCGGAGTAATTCCGCGAATTCCTAGATGCGCCACTTCTTCCGCAGCCGCAATTGCAAGCGCCACATTGCGAAGCTGATGCCGCCCCACCAAAGGCGTCTCCACCAGAATCTCGGCTCCCCATCACCTGAAGTGGATACCGGTACATACTCCGCCCATCGCCGTCCTCTTGGCCAGGCGTTCTGGATACAAAGTAGTCCCCACTCCCCGGCGAAACCGGAGGCACATACTGCACCGCACTCACTCCCCGCGCCCCGAGTTCCAGAATCGTATTCCCGATCACGTCGTTCGCTTCGGGCTGTTGCGGCAAAGTCACGACCACTCCCCCCGGCCGAATGATTCCAACCTTTTCGCGTGCGATCTCGCCCACCGTATTGCCCAGAAACTTCTGATGATCCAGCGAAATGTCAGTAATCACGCTGACCAGCGGCTCCACCACGTTGGTCGCATCCAGCCGCCCGCCCATGCCAACTTCGAGCACCGCAATCTCCACCCGCTCGCGCGCAAAATGCGCGAACGCAATCGCCGTCATCATTTCGAAGAAACTAGGATGCCAGGGCAGCGATTCCTCCTCCACCAAACGCTCCGCCACCCGATCGACTTCGCCATGCAGCCGCGCAAAATCATCGTCCCCGATTTCTTGCCCATTCACGCGGATCCGCTCGTTGATCCGCATCAGATGCGGCGAAGTATAAAGCCCAGTCTTCAATCCAGACGCGCGCAGAATCGAAGCGAGCGTCGCCGCTGTCGATCCCTTCCCGTTCGTCCCCGCGATCAGCACGCTGGGAAACGTCCGCTCAGGATGATCCATCGCCGCCAGCAGCACCCGCATATGCGCCAGGTCGAACTTGTTCGACGGCGTATGGGCCAACTCGTGCCCAAGCGCAAACATGCTCGCCACTGCGGTTTCGTAGGACATTGAGGAAGCTCTCAGCTGTCAGCCATCAGCTTTCAGCTTAGATTGCATCAGATTACCAGCGATTGCGATGATGCCTGAAAATGGCGGGGAAGCGAGCGTGGTGTTACGCTGACGGCTGAGAGCTGAAGCTAGCCGCTTTACGCGGACCATAAAATCCAGCGCCCGCGCGATATAAGGCTTCAGCTCTTTGCGGGGAACGACCGCGTCGAGCATACCGTGTTCCAGCAGGAACTCGCTGCGCTGGAAGCCCGGTGGCAACTTCTGCCGGATCGTCTGCTCGATCACTCGCGGCCCGGCAAATCCAATCAGCGCACCTGGTTCGGCGATATTCAAATCGCCCAGCATGGCAAACGACGCAGTCACCCCCCCGGTCGTCGGATCGGTCAGCAGGGAGATGTACGGAACCTTCGCCTTGTCGAGCCGCGCCAGAGCCGCAGAAATCTTGGCCAGCTGCATCAGGCTGATCACGCCTTCCATCATGCGGGCCCCGCCCGAGGCGGACACAATAATCAAGAGGAGTGCGCTGCTCCGCCGCCCGTTCGATAGCCCGTGTAATCGCTTCGCCCACAACCGCGCCCATGCTGCCGCCGATGAAGGCATACTCCATCACACTCGCCACTACCGGACGACCCATCAACTTGCCTTGTGCGTTGATAATGGCATCCTTCAAGCCGGTATCGTGCTGCGCCTGTCTCAGGCGCGACGAATAAGGCTTCAGGTCCACGAACTTCAGCGGATCGGTCGACGCAGATGTCTCCATCAAAAGTCTCGTACTAGTTGTCATCGAGCAGCTGGGCGAGCCGGGTGCGGGCGTCGATGCGGAAATGCTTGTCGCACTTCGGGCAGACATTCATGTTCTCTTCCAGATCCTTTTTCCAGATGATCTGGCGGCAGTTCTCACACTTCACCCACAAGCCTTCGGTGCGAACCTTCTTCTCGCCCGAAGTATCTAACTCGCCGGATTCGCGCTTAAACCAAGCCATAAGAAGAAATTGCTGATTTATCGATTGTAGATTGCTGATTGAAACTCTCGTATCTTCAGCCTCTCAATCAGCAATCAAAAATCATCAATCATCAATCCCTCAGTACTCGATCCCTCTCTGCGCCATCACGCCCTTCTCATACGCATGTTTCACTTGCGCATTTCCGTAACCGTGTCGGCGACCTCGACAATTGTGGGGTGCGCATTCCGGCCCGTCAAGATAACATGCACCATCTCCGGCTTCTTCTTCAGGCTCTCGACCACCTTCGCGGGATCTAGCATGCCGTAGCTGATGGCATAGTTGATCTCATCCAGAATCACCAGATCCCACTCACCCGATTGAATCGCCGCGATCGGCTTCCGCCCAGGCCTCTTCCACCATTCTTACGTCTTCCGGGTCCGGCTTCTCCGCGCCGACCTTCACAAAGCCGCGCCCCATCTGCTTCATCACAAACTTGTCACCGAAGGCCTGCACCGCATCAAGTTCACCGTAGTGCCACGAGCCCTTGAGGAACTGCAACATCAACACCCGCATCCCCTGTCCGACCGCTCGTAACCCCGTTCCCATGGCGGCGGTGGTTTTGCCTTTGCCCGGCCCGGTGTTTACGATGATGAGACCACGTCGGATGTCGGGCATGTGAAATCGGAACGATTGATTCTACTAGATGCCACTCTGCCTGTGCGCCGACCATCTCTGTTCCAATCAGCATAAAGAGAGCGGCAAACTTGAAACGGTCCTGTCCGGAACTGGACAGTGCAGTCCCATAGTGGACAGGAACCCACCGGCTGCCCGCTGCCCTTGCCTCTATCCTGTCAAGCATTTAGGCGATACTCTACATGGAAGGGGAGTTGCTCTCGTTCCGGGCAGTGGGGCAGGTTTTCGGGGACACGCGGCCGCTCGGTATTCCAACAAAAGCAAATGAAACAGACTGCTTCCAGTCAGCGTTGTATGGAAGTGAGGGTCTCGGTGAAGCGCGAATACCGGCGAGCCATCGGCATCAACATTAATTTCGCCGCGGAGAACTTTTCCACGGAACTCAAGCATCCAAAGTTTCGTAGCTCGGTCAGGCGGATCTCTGTCCCCTCGCGAACCGCGGAGGTCTCATCGTGATCAACAGGTGTGCAGTGTTGTTGTTGTCGTTGATTCTTGCGCTGCCGGCTTTTTCGGCGCAGCACGTTGCCGTGCATCCGCGACCGATGGATACTGGCGATGAGTCAGCGATTCGAGAGATTGTGGACATGGAGCGGCAGGCGCGCGAAGCCAGCCTCCGCCGCGATGCCGACTTCTCCGCACGAACCCTCGCTGAGGACTATGTCGCGATCACTCCGCTGGGTCAGGTGACCACGAAACAAGACACGCTCGCAGCTCGCAAGAGCGGCCAACTCCGCTACGACACCATTAACGTGAGCGATATGGTTGTGCGGGTCTATGGCGACACCGCCGTGGTCACGGCTCGGGCCGACGTGAAGGGTCACCAACTGGGCGAGGATTTCAGCGGTCCCTATCGCTACACCCGTGTATGGGTCCGCCGCACTGGGCACTGGCAAGCCGTAAGCTATCAGGCCACGGTCACGCAGTAACACGCCTCAAACATTCTGGAGTTAAACTTTCTGGCTGCGGAAGTAGAATCCGCTGGAACGACTCTTTCCGGAATCTCACTCTCATGAATGCGGCCGTGGTGCACACGCTCGGTCAGCCTCCACGTTGCGAGCAGTTTCCTGATCCCGTTTCGGGTGAGGGAGAACTTCTGATTGAAGTGCGAGCCGCCGCGCTGAAGCCGGTCGACAAACAAATAGGCGGAGGTGCGCATTACGCTAGCTATCGCAGCCTTCCCGCGGTCTGCGGAAGCGACGGTGCCGGTGTCCTGGAAGACGGCACGCGGGTTTTCTTCGGCATGCCTCGTGCGCCATATGGCTCCATGGCGGAGCGCACGGTCGTGGCACGGCCCCGCTGCTTTCCTCTTCCTCCTGAAATCGATGACGAGACCGCCGCAGCCGTCTTGAATCCCGGCCTCTCCGCCTGGGGAGCTCTCGTTTGGCGCGCCCAACTCGCTCCGGGCGAGACTGTTCTGATCCTGGGCGCTACGGGAGTTACTGGGAAACTTGCCATCCAAACCGCCAAGCTGCTCGGCGCGAAACGAGTCGTCGCCGCTGGAAGGAACCCGCGGATTCTCGCGTCTCTTCATGAGCTGGGTGCCGATGCAACGATCTCGCTCGATCAATCCCATTCCGGTCTTATCGCCGCATTCGTTCGCGAAGCCGGCGACACCGGGTTTGATGTCATCCTCGATTATGTTTGGGGCCCGCCCACCGAAGCTCTGCTTGCCTCGTTGACGCGGAAAGATATGCAACCCTCGGCAACCCGCACGCGGCTGGTGCAAGTGGGCGAGAGCGCAGGATCCATGATCTCGCTTGCCGCCGCCTCGTTGCGCAGCTCCCGCCTCGAAATTCTCGGCGCCGGAACCGGCAGCGCCCCGACCGCGCCAGAAACCTGGCTGGACGCCATGCGGCAACTCCTCGACCGGGTTGCACAAGGTATACTCCGCATCGACACCGAGCGCGTACCTCTGGCTGATATTGAGACCGCGTGGCACCGCGACCAGCAGGGACGCCGGTTTGTCATCGTTCCATAGCGCATGTTTACGATTGGGAGACTATGAGCCTGAGCCGTAACTTCAAGAAGCCCGCACGATTCGCTTTTCCCCAACTCCGCATCGCCTCCCTGCTGATCGTTTTCTTCCTGGCAGCAGCCGCGAACCTCGCCGCCGCGCAGGAGTCGAAGCTCTCTCCGGAGAAGCGCACGCAGATCGAAGCTGCGGTCTCGAAGTTCATGGCATCCACTCACGTTCCCGGAGTGTCAGTAGCCATCGTTGAGAACAGCGAGTATGAGTGGGGCGGCGGCTTCGGCTTGGCCGATGTCGAGAACAACTCACCCGCCAGCGAACACACGCTCTTCCGTCTCGCATCGATCTCCAAGTCGCTCACTGCGACCGCCGCAATACAACTCTGGGAGCGCGGGCGTCTCGATCTCGACGCCCCTGTCCAGAAATATTGCCCGGCATTCCCGCAGAAGCCGTGGCCGATCAGCACACGCCAGGTCATGGGACACCTCGCCGGTATCCGTCATTACAAAACCGGTCCCGATGATCTCGAAATTGGCAACACCAGGCACTTCGACAATCCGATCCAAGGAGGCCTCGACTTCTTCAAGAACGACGCTTTACTCTCGGAGCCCGGCAAGCAGTTTCACTACTCCACTCAGGGCTACACTCTGGTCGGCTGCGTCATCGAAGGAGCCTCTGGCAGCAAGTACGTCGACTTCGTCCGCCAGAATGTTTTCGCGCCGGCCGGCATGGAGAACACCCAGGTCGACGATCGCTTTGCCATCATCCCCTATCGCACCCGCTTCTATCAGAAGACCGATTCAGGCACGGTGCAGAACGCGGACTTCCTCGACTCCAGCTACAAGATCCCTGGCGGCGGATGGTTGTCGTCCGCGGAAGATATGGCCCACTTCGAAGTCGCAATCCTCAACGACAAGTTAATCAAGCGCGCCACCCGCGATCTGATGTGGACTCCACTGAAGCCCTCCGACGGATCAAAGGATGCCTACGGTCTGGGCTGGGGCAATGGCAACGAAGGCGGCATCGCATCCGTCGGCCACAACGGCGGTCAGCAAGGCACGAGCACCGCCTTTTCAATCGCGCCCGCCCAAAAGGCCGGCGTTGTCGTGCTCACGAACATGGAAGGTGCGGACGCCAGCGACTTGGCCCAGGAGATTCTGAAGGTGCTTGTGGGCACGACGGAGAGCGCGCCGAAGAAATGAGGCTTGCCAGGTTCGGTGATAACGTCATTGAACGGGCTAGTTCACTTCGGAAAACTGTCGATGCGCTCCATCCTTTGTTCCAGTTCACGCTCCGTGCTAGTCTCGGCAGAATAGAAACGGAGGTCAGAGCCATCGGAAGATTCGCTCGTTATCTCGCGGTGATTGTCATAGGTTGTACCCTTTGTACGTCGGCCCAGCATATCTCCTTCCGTTTGCAGACAGAAGAAGTCATCGCAACGCACTTAAGATCTTTTTCGACCAAGAACAGCGAACGTGAGGCGTTGATACGGAAGTGGCTGGCGGAATCTGGCTGCCAGGGCGCGAATCTCCGGGAACAAGCCCTCGACCGGAAGTTTCCGCCGAACGTCATCTGCGTGCTGCCTGGCGAAACGCAGGACGCAATTGTAGTTGGCGCGCATACCGACCATGTCACAGAATATGGCGACGGAGTGGCCGACAATTGGACAGGAGCCGCGTTGTTGCCCGCTCTGCTCTACAGCCTGAACGCCCAACCGCGTCATCACACTTGGATTTTCGTGGGGTTTTCGGCTGAGGAGCGAGGACTAATCGGCTCGCGATACTACGTGGATCAGCTCTCCAGCGAGCAGCGCGCGAGAATCGAGGGCATGGTAAATCTCGACACTCTAGGTCTTGGTCCGACCGAGGTGTGGGCCACACACTCCGACAAAGTGCTTCTGGACGCCCTGGGGTCGGTCGCCTTCGTGAGTAAACTCCCGGTTAGCGCAATGAACATCGAGAAGGTCGGCAGCACAGATTCAGAGTCATTTGCACGTTATCAGATTCCGCGGATCACATTGCACTCGGTAACCCAGAAAACCTATCCCATCCTGCATTCGCCGTTCGATAGGATCGCGATCATCAAGATGGACGACTACTACACCAGCTATCGGCTGATTGCCGAGTATCTGGCCTACCTTGACAGCGTTTTGGAACCCTCATCTACAACAAAAACAGAGCAGGCGTCGCACTAGCTAGATGTCAATCAAGGGTTTCTGAAACTCGTGGAGAGGATTGAAGGGTGTTGAGCGTAACCAAGATTTTTCAATAGTTGGGTTGCGGCTACTTTGAATCCGTTGACCTCGATTCGTTCCTACCAGTGATCAAAAGCCAGGCTATGAAGGCCCACCAAATCACAAGCAGAAGATCGCGGACAGCGGCTGCTTTGGTTACAGGTTTTACAAACAGAAACACTGGGGTTAGGAATAAAAGCAGAATTCCCCAGAAAATTTTCACGCTTGCCCTTTGCTGATTCATGCTCCGCTCTCCGATGGCCGAAGATGAGTGAGATCGATGTTTCACGACCCATCTCACACAAGTAACTTCACAATCAGACAGTACCGAGTATTCATCGTCTCAAACCTGTAACTTCTGACAGGTGCCCTGCAGGTCGATCACAGATAGATTTTCTAGCCGAGACGATCATCCGCCTGAGCTGACACAGGAGATGCCCAACATGCCAAGCCAACCGACGACCATCTCGCCCGAACTCGCACGGGACATCGCGCAAGAAACATACATTTGGGGCTACCCCCTCGTCCTCATGGATTTGACTCGGAAAGTGTCAACCAACTTCGAAGAGCCCACGGGGATAGCGGGTCAAGGGCCCATGAATCAGTTCTCACATGCGGAAGCTTTCCCACCGGCGTCCTTCCGCGATGTAGTTCGACCTAACTTCGACACGCTCTATTCCGTTGCTTGGTTGGACGTGGGTTTGGAACCCTTGGTGATGACCCTTGCGAAGACGGACCGCTACCATGTCTTTCAGATGATGGATTGCTGGACTGAGGTCTTTGCCGCACCCGGCACGCGTATGACGGGTGGTAAGGGCGGCAACTACCTCATCGTCGGCCCCAACTGGCAGGGCGACACGCCAAGGGACATGGAACTTCTCCGTAGTCCCACCGAGATCGTCTGGATCGCTGGCCGCATCCAGACAAACGGAGCTACGGACTTCGATTTCGTCCACAAGCTTCAAGCCCAGATCAAGCTGGTCCCCCTTAGCCACTGGAGCAAGAGCTACACACCGCTGAGGGGAAGGGTCGATCCAGCTGTAGATATGAATACGCCTCCAATGGTTGCCGTAAACAACATGAACGCTGAAGCCTTCTTCACCGCTCTGATGGAAGCACTGAAGAAAAATCCGCCGCATGTCCACGATCAGGGAGTTGTGGCGCGGTTGAGCCGCCTCGGCCTAGAACTGGGCAAGAGCTTCGCTTTCAAGTCTCGTCCTGCTCACGTCCAAGAGGCCTTGCAGGATGCACCGACCAACGGGTTGAAAGTCATTGGCAAGCGTGGCCAGAACCTGGGGTCAGGGGTCAACGGCTGGACCATATTGACGGGCGCCATCGGCTGTTACGGAGCTGATTACACGTTCCGCGCAGCAGTCGCGCTAGTCGGACTTGGGGCCAACCGGCCCGAAGATGCAATCTACCCCATCCTGTCTACTGACGGTGACGGGCAGCCCTTGAACGGCGCGAACCGCTACGCTCTGCGATTTCCAAGGGCCAGATGCCACCCGTCGATGCCTTCTGGTCAATCACAATGTACGACGACAAGGGCTTCCCGGTGCAGAACAAGATCAACCGCCAGGCCATCGGAGACCGCGACAAGCTTACGGTAGACAAGGACGGTTCCCTCAACCTGTACATCCAGTACAAGTCACCCGGGCCCGAAGAGGAATCGAATTGGCTACCTTCGCCAGAAGGAGCCTTCACGCTGGCAATGCGTTGCTATTCGCCGAGACCTCAGATCGCTTCCGGCGAGTGGGTGCCGCCAGAGCTGAAGCGCAGAGCGGCGGACGAAGTGAGGCAGGTGGCCTGACAAAAGTGGTTCTTGAAGTTCTTCTATCAAAACTGACAAGTACGCAGTCTGCAGCTTGCAATCGCGGAATGAGACTGTTTAAAGCAGGCCATAGCGCTCAAAACCCCTTTTGAGAGTTGATAAGTGCTATGACAATTTCGGAACGGTAGTGTCCACAAACCATTAGGACTGGTTATTGAACAATCAAATCTCGGGCTGCGACAACAGTGCCAGAGTCGCGAGAAGGCAACGGCCAGTCCGAAGTTTCCGATCAGATCGTACACTTCGCGACACCTCAGGCTTACTTCACGCCCTTCTCCGGATTCCACGAGCCCTGTGCTTTGCGGACGAACACGATCTGTCCGATGTGATACGCATTGTGTGTACCCATGCGGGCGATCTCCGGAGCCCACTTCTGCAGTTTCTGCTCATCCATCGTCTCGACGAGCTTCTCCAAATCGCTCATCACCTGGTTGAGCTGCTTGACGGTGTCGTTCCACTTTTTGGTGTCAAAGTCGTTGAAGGTCTCGTCATTGTTGCCGCTGAATTTCTTTTCCGGGTCGCCCTTGAACTTCTCCAGTTCCCGCTGGTTCCAGAACAGCAGATGATAAGTCAGTTGTCCGACCGAGTGATTGCCGCTGCCGTCTTTCCAGGTCGCCTGCTCAGCCGTAATCCCGTCGACTGCTACATCAACAGGAACGAACCAGTCTTTCTGGTCGTGGGTTGTGTGCAACTGCTCCAGCAGGATGCTTCGCAACGTAACCGGCTTCGAGTTTTGCCCGAAGACGGGAATCGACAGCAACGCAATCAAGAGTGTGACGGCAGTTCTCATACGCAGAATCCTCCAGAAAAGTTAGGTCAGAATTGCACCAAGACATCGCCCGCACTCAATGCCCTGAATGATACGGATGCCCCTTCAGAATGGTAAAGGTCCGGTACACCTGCTCCAGCAAAACGACTCGCGCCAACTCATGCGCCAGAGTCATCTTCCCGAGTGAAATAGTATGCTGCGCAGCGCCTCGCACTGCCTCGCCGAACCCATCCGCGCCGCCAATCGCAAAGATCAAAGGTAGCGGATTCCGGTCCTGATACTCTCCCAGAAACTTGGCGAACTGTTCCGACGAAAACTCCTTGCCCCGCGAATCCATCAGGACCAAGGTCGACTTCGAACCGCCTTTGGTCCCCGCAGCTCGCCCGCACGTTTCAAGCAACGCCGCTTCATCCCGCAGCGAAACTCCTTCTACTTGCGCGTACCGTGAAATCCGCTTGAGATATTCCTCGGTCAGCGACGTGATCGCCGGCTCCTTCGTCTTCCCGATCCACGCAATCTTAATCTTCACCGGCAAGGCGCGCTCACTTCTTTCCCGAGGCCAGCACCACCGAAGCGCTGAACGCGATCTTCTCGCCGTCCGAATAACGTCGCACCGCCGCATGCACTTCGGCATGAATCTCCGGCCACTTCTCTGCCGGCACGCGCTTCAGCATCGGACGAAACGGCACCGCGACGGCCTGTGCCTGCTCCCAAACTTCTTCAACGGGCCCAGGCCACGTCCATGGCAATGTCTTGGTCTCTTCCTCGACGGCGTTGAAGCCCGCGCTACGCAATACAGCCGACAAACTGCCGCGCTCAGAAAAGCGAAAGGGATTCGGACCATCCGATTGCAGCAGCGGTCCACCCGCGTGGCGATGCACGACGCCCATCATGCTCTGCCAATAAGGCTGATCAAACGGACCCCAGGCGAGAAAGCACGCCCGCGCTCCCGTTCGCAAAACGCGCCGCAGTTCCTGCAATGCAACGCGAGGCTCACCGAAAAACATCACGCCGAAGCGTGAGGTCGCGAGATCGAAACTGTTGTCAGGGAAAGGCAGGCTGTGTGCATCCGCCTGTTGCGTGCTGAAGTTCGTGAGTCCGCGCGTCCGTGCTCGCTGCTCCGCAATCTCCAGCAGACCCGCGCTCAAGTCGAGCGCTGTTACGTGTCCGGTGGTCCCCACGCTAGACGCCAGTGTGATCGCAGGTTCGCCGGTACCGCTGGCCAGATCGAGCACCTGCATCCCCGGCAACGGTTGCGCATATTCCACCAGCGCCTCGGTCACAGGCTGGCCCATGGCGGCCGACTTCGCCTTCCACTTCTCCGACGCCACCAGCCGGAACTGCGTTCCCCAGTCTGGCTTGGAGTCTGGTTGCGATGTCATGGAGGATTCCAGAGTCCCGCAAGAAGAGGGCTAGGCTTTCGCTTTCTTCTTCCTCGTCGCCGCGACCTTGCTCGTTGACGCTTTGCTCGACGCCGCTTTCTTCTTCGCGACCGTCTTCTTCGCGACTGTCTTCAGGTCGGAGACTTCCAGCCGCTTGGCGGTCTTCCAGAGCCGCTCGAGGTCGTAGAACTTGCGCGCCTTTTCCGAGAATACGTGAACGACGAAATCCACGTAATCGAGCAGCACCCACTCGGCTTGCTTGTAGCCTTCGACATGCGCAGGACGCAGGTTCGCAGCTTTCAGACGAAGTTCCACTTCGTCGGCAATGGCCTGCACCTGCCGCGGATTGGTTCCGCTGCACAGCACGAAGTAGTCGGTAAACGCTCCCGACCCTTTTTCCATTTCCAGGATGCTGAGTTCTTCGGCCTTCTTCTCGAGGCAGGCTTGAATCGCTGCGGCGACTTGCTGTTTGAGTTCGCTCTTCTTCATTCGGATATCAAATACTCTTCTTCGGCAATGAGTGCGCTCATATTGTAACTGACCCGTGACGGGCCAAAAGCACTACGCCCGCGCGTAGAAGATCACTTGCCGGAGCGCTTCGCCTCTGCCGCAGCTCGTTCGCGCAGCTTGGCCATGGTCGTTGCCGCCGGATCTTTGCGGTTGCTGTTCTTGGGACGCCGCTTGGTTTTCGTGGTGTAGTGATTTTGAGCCATGCTCCTCCTGCTTCATCGGCGGTTCGGGACGCCTGCCCTGTTTTGGTACTGGGAATTGTGTGGAGATTCGAGGTCCAACTGCCGCACATCCATCATACCGGGTGCGACCCGATTCACAAATTCCGCGCACCATTGGATCGATACAATCCCATCTTCCGGATGTACTCTGCGACTGGCGGATCGACCCAGCGCCCCACCGGCTTTCCCGCCGCCGCCGCTTGCCGGATCGCGGTGGCCGATGCAGGCTGCTGCAGATCTCCCAACAAGTGGATGGTCGCTCCCCTGAGAACCAAATCTCCGGTGGCGGCATGCTTGTGAAAGGGACGCATCACTTCGGGGCGTGGGCGCAGGCTCTCAGGCAGCGCGTTCGCCACATCGGCCAGGGAGTATCCAGGACGGCTCGCCACCACAAACTCGCACTCGCGAAACAACGCTTCTGCCTGATGCCATTTGGCGACATCCGCGAACGCATCCATACCGACCAGCAGGAAAAGCTTGTCGACGGCCTTGAATGACTGCTTCATGCGGCGGACGGTGTCGATGGTGTAGTTCGGTTTTTCCTGACGATCCTTTCCCTTCGGCGAAGTGCCATCGACGGGAGCCTCGAGCAAAGAGGGCAGGAACGCTTTCTCCTCGGCGGTGGCAAGGACGAGCATGGCGAAGCGGTGGACAAATGGCGCGAGCGGCTGCCGCTGCTTATGAGGCGGATTGTTCGCCGCAACAAAATGTATGCGATGTAGTTTGTATTGCTCCATCGCGGCGCGTGCCAGCGCGAGGTGCCCGCGATGAATTGGATCGAATGTTCCGCCGAAGAGTCCAATGTTCATGAAATGTGGTCAGCCCCGCCTAGTGTCCAGATTCCCGGCCCCAGATGCAAGCCGAATCATGTTGCCCTTGTCCGACTGGCCATCGGCCGCCCTACCACAGGACAAGGGAAAAAAGCTTGTTCGCGAAACAGAAATGTACTCCTGTAACGTTCCTGCTTTCCGGTTTTAGAACTAGGATAGGTGACATGCGAGTAACCCTCCCCCTACTCCGCATTCCACCAGCGCGCGCCCCCATCCTGCGCTATGGAGTTGCGGTGCTCAGTACGGCATTGGCGCTGATTCCCACGGTTCTGCTCGCCGATGTCTCCGAAAGCCGCCTTGCCCTGTTCGGGGTGGCCGTCATGGTCAGCGCCTGGTATGGGGGATGGAAGCCCGGAGTGGTAGCCACGGCATTCGCCCTTACCGTGAGCGCATACTTCACGCTCGCCGGGCACCATAGCACGGAGCAACTCCGCACTGCGATCGTCCGCCTGTCTCTGTTCTTCTTTGTCGCCATGTTGATCTGCTGGCTTAACGCAGCCTTGCGTGCCACCCAAGAGGACTTGCGCCGCTCGGAACTCAACTTCCGCTCGCTGGTCACGAACGCCCCATACGGCATTTGCCGCTGCGACTCGACGGGCAAGATTCTCGACGCCAACCCTGCCTTCCTGGAACTGCTCGGCTACACCTCTGCTGGCGAAATCATCGGTCAACACATCTTTGGGCTCTACGCCGATAACGACAAGTGGTTCGATCTCGCCGACTTCCTCCGCACCCCGCAACCCTTCAACGGGCTGGCGGCGGAATGGAAACGCAAGAACCAGACGACCACGGTAGTCCGCGTGTCGGGCCGGTCGGTGGCGACCGATGGGGAAGGTGTGGTGTTCGAATTGTTCGCGGAAGACGTTACCGAGCGCCGCGCGCTTGAGCAGCAACTGCGGCAGTCGCAGAAGATGGAGGCCGTGGGGCGGCTCGCCGGCGGCATTGCGCATGACTTCAACAACCTGCTGATGGTGATTCTGGGCTACTCGGAGTTCCTGCTGGAGCGACTGGGAGCCGAACCGCACCTGCGCGGACCGGCGCAGGAGATCTCGAGTGCCGCCGAACGCGCCTCGTCGCTGACACGCCAGCTTCTGGCGTTCAGCCGGAAGCAGATGCTGGCTCCACGCATCGTCAACCTCAACGACGTGGCGACGGAAAACATCAAGATGCTGACGCGGATGATCGGCGAGGATATCGACCTGGTGATGGTGCCGGCTCCGAATCTGTGGCCGGTGCGGGCGGATGCCGGGCAGATCGACCAGGTCATTATGAACCTCGCGGTCAATGCCCGGGACGCCATGCCCACCGGCGGAAAGCTCACCATCGAGACCACCAATGTCACCCTCGATGAAGAGTACGCCCGCTTTCACGGGCCCTTGCGGCCGGGCGACTACGTCATGTTCGCCATCAGCGATACCGGCGTCGGCATGGATAACGACACGCAGTCGCACATCTTCGAACCTTTCTTTACGACCAAGGGAACCAAGGGGACGGGCCTGGGACTTTCGACGGTCTACGGCATCATCAAGCAGAGCGGGGGATACATCTGGGTGTACAGCGAAGTCGGCAAGGGGACGACTTTCAAGATCTACCTGCCGCGCGTGGCTTCCACAGGCGAGAGTGCGGCGCACGTGGCAACTCCGATCGAGCATCGCAAAGTGGAACCGGGGACGGAGACGATTCTGCTGGTCGAAGATGAAGCCAACCTGCGTTATCTCGCACGTCAATACCTTGAAAAGCAAGGGTACAAGGTGATTGAGGCTGCGGACGGTGCGGTGGCGATGCAGATTGCGGTGGCGCATGAGGCGACCATCCACTTGTTGCTGACCGATGTGATCATGCCCGGTATGAACGGCCGGGAACTGGCCCAGCGGATTTCCGAGATTCGCCCCAACGTGAAAGTGCTTTACATGTCCGGTTACACCGAGAACGTGATTGGACACAATGGCACGCTGGATGTAGGCGTACGCCTGCTTCAGAAACCCTTCAACCTTCGCGACCTGAAAAGCAAAGTGCGCGAAGTGCTGGATGCAACACCAACTCCCCCGGAGGTCGCTATGTCGATGCAGTCCGCAGAACCGATCCGTGCCGCGCGGGCGAACGAAGTACCGCCCCTGCGCGCACAACGCTTCCAACTTCACTTGCCCTTGCGTTATCGCCGTCTCGGCGAGAAAGAGTGGCACGAGGGCACAACCGAAAACATCAGCCGTTCGGGGATGCTCTTTCAAGCCGATGAAATGCTGCAGCCCAGTTCGCAGGTGGAAATCAATCTCGTACTCCCTGCTGAAATTGCCGGACTGTCTTCCACAGAAGTCGTCTGCCGTGGAGAAGTTGTCCGCACGGTTGAGAAACAGGGCGACACTCTGAGCCCCGCGCTGGCCGCACGGATCCTGCAATACCACTTCCAGCACGGGCCCCTGCCAAGGGCATAGCAGTCCAGGTTCTGTGGTGGGTTTGTTCTCTGGCCTCATTCGTATCGTTCATATCGTTCTGTGGATTGATGGATTCTGTTCTGTGATCTGGCCAAGCAGTAAGGAAGGCGGCTTCTCTCGGGCCGCCTTTTTCATTTCATCGACGTACCCCCCCCCCACATTTTTTCTTCGTGTTTTTGCAAAATACTCATTCCATTGATGTTAGTGAGGTAATATCGCCGATAATCTCGGCGAAATATTGATGACAAAGGACTTATACGTAAAATATTCTGGAATAAGGAGTTAGCAGTCGACTTTCGATGGCAGTCTTGCGGGGGATTTTGTAACCACTTTGTTTTCTGCTGATTGCGTTTCGAGGGTTGGGCGGGATGCTGGCAAAATATTATGAAATAAGCACTTACACGATTTGGCGAGGGACAGGAGAGACTCGTCGCTAACTCGATCGAACAGTTGAGGCATTTATTGCGCACAGAGTTATTGTGCGCTTTCTATTGGCTCAGTAAAGGTTGTGCGTCACAAGAACGACGATTTTGGCTGTGGATAACTATGGAAAAACTTAGAGTCTTGGGTTTGGCTGAGCGCCGCCAAGGTTTTCCGTGCAAGGGGTGCTGCCTTTCACGTGCCCCGCTGAACGGACTGGGAGACGGCTCGTCTTCGTTTTCCTGCGCACCTCAAGGACAAAGATTCCCGCCGCCCTGTTTACGTTACTCCGAAAAAACTCAGCGTCACACTCGATCCGTTGTACAATTGCCGACGTTTTTGGGGCCGGCAGGTTTGTATCAGATCAGTCCGGGCAGGTCTGACCTTCGGAGCACGGTGTTCGCCGCCGTTGACTTGGGGAAAGCAGCAGCCTGCCTTCGTTCCGCATCGGGGATCCAAGTAAACATCTTGCGCGGCAGTCACTGGGGTGCTGCTACCGCTTTTCATTTCCAGAGATCCGCCGCCACATACAGAGGCAAAGGAACATGAAAGCGTTCAGGCTTGCTGTGGCAGTCTGCTTTGTGCTGCTGTTCTCCCTTCCGTCCCTCTCGCAGATCGCGTCGACCCGGCTTGGTGATGGAACGGGAGAAGACTGGGAGCCAGCGATCATGTTGTTCGATGGCTCTTATGTCTACGCGCTCTGGCCGCACTTTGCTGCAACCCCCTACAAAGACACTTCCGGTGCAACCTGCATGCCGTTTTCGAGCAAAGCCAAAGGCGGGACCACTACGGCTTACATGTATTTCCAGATGTCCAACAACGGAACCTGGAGCACGGTCGTCATCCCTCGTTGCCCGGCGAACGGCAATGTCGTGGATGCCCAACTCGCCATCGGGGCCAACGGCCGCCTCTATGCCAGTTACATGGATGGAAACGCACAGTACACCCCGATTGAGGCGATCTACTCCGACGATCATGGCTCGACCTGGAGCAAGCCAGTGGATGTGACCAACGGAGGGAAGGGTGACAAGGACATGCTGTTGGTCGACCAGAACAACAATGTGATCGTCGCCTACGAAAACGGAGGTAAGCAGTATATCGGCGTAAGCACCAACGGCGGCGCCAGCTTCACTTCCAAACAGATTACGGTTGCGTCCAGCGGCGTAGCACTGGCCACAGGCGCCGTGCTCGACACAAAGGGGAACGCTTACTTTGCCTGGTCCGGCACCAACAACACCGGGAAGGGGCCGACCACCTTCTATCTGCTGCATTCCAATAACCTGTTTGCGACCTCGTCCGTGACCACAATCGATGAGGGCGAAGGTGAGCCCATCGTATCGGGAGCAGGCTGGGATTACTGGGGTGGATCGGTACAAATCGGGGTGCAGCCCAGGACTGCTCCTGCGAATGACCGGCTGGTTGCCATTTACAACGCGGGAGCCGCATCGAACGGCGCGCCTGAGCGGATCTATACAAAGTATTCCGACACGCTCGGGGCGAGCTGGAATATTCCGTTCAACGCTACTTCGTGGCCGAACGGATCGCAGCTGTCGCTCGCGCCGAATGGCGTGTGGCACGGATTTCCCTCGATCGCGGGTTCGTCATCGGTGGTGAAAGCGATCTGGATGGACAATCGCGCCACCCCGGGGGGCAACTACACCTGTACGAGTTCGAGCACCACGGGCCATTGCGGCGTGTGGAACGTGTACGAGAGAAGCAGCGCGGACGGAGCTACGAACTGGAGCACGGAGCAGGTGATGACACAGGCGACGCCCCTCCGGAACTATCAGACCTCCGCAGGATTCGATCATCCGTATGGCGACTATACGGAGACGGTCACCGATGGAGCGGGGAACTTCTACTCCATTTGGGCGGAGGGCGAGTCGTATCTGGGAACCGGAGACGTTTATTACGCGAAGTTCTGAGGCTTGTAACCCATAGATCCGGCGAGGAAGGCATGCAGCATGCCTTCCTTCCACTCATTAATTTGAGTCTCGAGAAAGCTTCAACCGTACAGTCAGGAGAAGAAATGGGTTGGGGGCGGGAGCTGCTCAACACTACGCGACACTAGCGGCAAGTGCCAACTTCAGAACATGCCCGGCAACGGCGAAAGGTCATGAATGGCGAAAACTGTTTCAACGGTCACGCCGTTCCGCTGACACGTTGGCAGAGTCGAAGAAGTTTCTCCAGCACCTTGGACGTGAGATCATCAGCCCTTTTTCTTCCGAGGACGAATCGGAGAAGCATGAAGGCAATGAATAGCAAGCAAAGAGCAGCCCATACGAAAACTTCGAAGGTGCCACGAGAGGGCATCGGGATGTTGTGTTTGATCCGCAGAAGGGTCCATACGAGAATGCAGATTACGATTCCAAGTCCAGTCGCGAATAGCCTCAGTCGATCCCCGCGAGGCCGCAGACCTGCCAATCGGATTATCACCGAAATGTAGTGATCTTCTCGTCGAAGATAGCGAATTGCAGCCAGCCATCTGTCGTAATCGTCGCGTGAATCCTTACGCATGCGTCTGTCGGTCTTCGCAATCAGTTTTGCGATTTTCTTTTCATACGCGTCTTGGTCGTATTCGCGATCAAAGTCCTCCGAAACTTTCATGATGTCAGGCAGGGTCCATCCCACCCTCCGTGGAAATACAGCATTTTGCGCTCGACTTCCGAGAGCGGGGGGGTTTCGCGCTGGGCTTCGTGGACAATCTTGGGAGTCAAGAACTCTTTGGCTTCTCGTCCGGTGCGGAATGCCTTCCTGGGGCGGATTTTACTCCTGTTGAAACCGATGGTACGGCTATAGAATTTGCAGGCATGAATCCGTTGTTTAGAACTATCTCGACCTCGATAGCTGGCGTTCGTTGGCTTCTGGTCTGCGTCGGCCTGCAGGCAGCCGTGTTTGCGGCAGGAGTGGGGGAGCACGTGGAGCGGCCCCGCTATCACCGGCATCGATCACGTTACGATCTACGTCAGCGACGTCACAAAATCCCGCGCGTTCTATTCCAATGTCCTGGGATTGACTCCTGGGTGTCCGGGCTACGGCGAGCCCGATTCTTGTTTTTTGATACGGCCCTCGGAGCGGCGGCTTCTACTGAAACCTGCGCCGGCTGGTGTGAGAAAGAATGTCCATCAGAGCTGGCTTGCGGAAGTTGGGTTCGCAACCGACAGCGTTCTGCAAATGCGTGATTACATGCTGGCGCATGGTTTCCGGCCAGGCCCCATGCAAAAAGATTCCGATGGTGCGCAGTATTTTCGCGTTCAGGACCCGGAGGGAAACAACATCGCCTTCGTCCACAGGCGGCCGACTAAGGCCGGATACGGGGCGGGCTCGAAGCAGCTGAGTTCGCATCTGATCCATGCGGGCTTTGTCGTCAAAGACCTGGCTGCCGAGAATCGTTTCTACGTTGATCTTCTGGGTTTTCGTCTGTACTGGTACGGCGGATTCAAAGACGAGGGCACCGACTGGTATGAGCTGCAGGCACCAGACGGTTCTGACTGGATCGAATACATGTTGAACATTCCTGCAAACGCCGATCATCATGAACTTGGCGTACAGAATCATTTTTCATTCGGCGTGAAAGATGTGCACGCCGCCGCCGTGGAGCTTCGCGCGAGAGGGTTGAAGACGTTTGATGGGCCGGAGGTTGGACGCGACGGCAAAGACAGTCTGGATGCCTACGATCCAGATGGCACACGCGTCGAGATCATGGAGTTCGCTCCGGTCGAGAAACCATGCTGCCATCCTTACACAGCGGACCATCCGAAGCCGTGATCGATTCCGGCGGTGGGCAGTAGAACAATTAAGACATAGCCGAGATTGCGATAGGCGCGCTCCATTGCTGCTGACTGCGGGCTTTTAGTCGGCGACCCTGGACGTTTCAACCGATTTCACCCATCAAGCTATGTGAAGGGTTTGAGTGGGAACAATGATTGCTTCGGTTAAGATGGGCCGAGTGAGAGCAGTCTTTACATCGCAGGGGCAGAGCGTGAAAACTATTTTCGTCGTTGCGCTCACCGCAACAACATCTATATCTGTCGCGTGGACTTGGATCGAGCATGCTTATTGAAGTCGGAAGTGTGGAGGCGATCTTCCGGTATCCCGTGAAGTCGATGGGAGGAGAACGACTGGAGGTCGCCAACCTGGGCTGGCACGGCCTGGAGGGTGACCGACGCCTGGCGTTTCGGCGGATGGATGACCGCAGCGAGTTCCCGTGGCTGAGCGCCAGCAAGCTTCCTGACCTGGTGCGGTTTGTTCCGCGTCGGCGTGACGGTGGCCCCGGGGAGATCCCGACGCATGTTCGTGCTCCGGATGGCGAAGAGATGACTGTCTTCGGGGAGGAGTTGGCTGCGGAGGTTGGACGTCGGTATGGAGCTCCCGTGCAAATGATGCAGCTGAAACATGGCATCTTCGACGAAGCGAGCATCTCGGTGATTGCCGTGGAGACCGTGTGCGAGATCAGCCGGCTCGCGGGGCAGAGCCCGGACGTGCGACGATTTCGGCCGAACGTTGTGGTTCGTTTGTTGCAACCCGCTCCATTCCAGGAAGACCAGTGGGTGGGCGGTGTGCTCTCATTCGGCGGGGAGGATGGCGCCCCCGCGGTCACCGTCACAATGCGCGACGAGCGGTGCTCGATGCTGAACATTGATCCTGACTCAGCAAGTCTGTCGCCGGAAGTACTGAAGGCGGTGGTGCGCGCGAATCAGAACATGGCGGGAGTCTACAGTACGGTAACTCGCATTGGTCGGCTGGCGACCGGACAGAGAATATTTCTTCGTGCGGCGCGCGGGACGAGAGAGCGTGAGTAATCAAAGAGACAGGAAATGAAAAACCTCGAACATCGCAATTCGCGGGTGTAGACTTACCGGAATCGCGCTGGAAGTAAAAGCAGTGAAACGAATCGCGCGCAGCCGTTGTCCTTACTGCCATTGTTCTTCGCGGATTTGTGTCTCCAGATTTAAGAGCCTGTGGGAGGTTGCGGCACTAGCGCTGCTGCTGCGCCCAGTGCGGTGCCATGATTGCTTCTCGCGCTTTTATCGTCCGGTGTTTATCAAGACTCCCCCGCCGCCTGTTTCGAGCATGCCCCCAAGACATTTGGAAGAACCAGACGATTCAGGGAAAGATGATCGGCGCTCGGCGTGAGTTGGAGAATCGCGCTCCCTGACCTGATTAACATCGTCTGTGATCGTGGCCCTATCGGTTTGGGTAGATCGCAGCTACTATCTCAGCCCATATGAAAGCCGCCGTTTACATCAAGAACAAGTCGGGAAAGGTCCTCGAAATTCGGGAGCTCGAACAGCCGGTTCCGAGAGACAAGGAAATAGTCTTGCGGGTTCGGGCAGCTTCGGTGAATCCGCTCGACTGGCGCATGAAGTCTCGACGGCCCGGCGTGGATGTCGCGGGCCAGGTGGTGACGGTCGGGAAAATGGTTACGCGGTTCGCGTCAGGCGATGCGGCATTCGGACTCTGCAGGGGTGCCTTTGCCGAATACGCGTGTGCGACGGAAGACAAATTCGTCGCTATTCCGGACGACGTCACCTTCGAGCTGGCAGCGGCTGTGCCGGTGGCTGGGCTGACCGCATTACAGGGACTGCGCGACAAGGGACACCTGAAGCCTGGGCAGAAGGTCTTGATTAACGGCGCGGCGGGAGGAGTCGGCACGTTTGCCGTGCAGATCGCGAAGTCGTTTGGCGCGAACGTAACCGGAGTTTGCAGCACGAAGAATGTTGAACTGGTGCGTTCGCTTGGCGCCGACCGGGTCATCGACTACACGCAGCAGGACTTCACGCAGGACAGCGAGCGTTACGACGTGCTATTGGACAACGTCGCAAATCGCACGCTCTCGGCGATGAGGCGCGTTCTGAGTCCAAAGGGTAAGTGCGTGATGGCGGGAGCGCCGAAGGAACTCTGGGCAGTGTTCAGCCGGCTGGTCAAAGGATTCGTGTGGTCTCCATTCTTGCGGCAGGAGTTCAGATTTTTCATTGCGAAAATGAATCGGGACGATCTGACGATGCTGGGCGGAATGATCAAGGCCGGAAAAATAACGCCGGTGGTCGACAGACGCTATCCGTTGGCTGAAACCGCGGCGGCCATTGCTTACGTGGAAGAAGGGCATGCCCGGGGGAAGGTCGTCATCACGGTCGAATAGCTGCGGAAACTCAGTGTGTGACTGACGCTTTATGGGGATATTTCGAATTCATTTTTGTCAGACGGCTTTGCCGAGTTCCTGCTCGCGGAACTTCTGTACTTCTTCGGCAATGGCGAACTTCAGCTCCTCAAGTCCCTTTGCCCGTGACGGCGGAAATCTCATAGAGCTTCAGCTTGTGTTTCTTGCAGTAGCGCTTGAGGGCGGCCAGCTTGTCTTTATTCACGACGTCGATCTTTGAGGCCACCATGATCATCGGCTTCTCGTCGAGATGAGCGCCGAAGCTGGCGAGTTCGCCGAGGATCACCTCTACGTCTTTGGCGACATCGGGGCGGCCGCTGGAGTCGGAGACGTCCACCAGATGGACGAGCAGACGCGTGCGCTCGATGTGGCGCAGGAACTGTGTGCCGAGCCCGGCGCCTTGATGGGCTCCTTCGATGAGGCCGGGAATGTCGGCGACTACGAAGCTCACTTCGTTCTTGGCATCACCTACGGCGACGACTCCAAGGTTCGGCTGGAGGGTCGTGAACGGGTAGTCGGCAATTTTGGGACGCGCCGCAGAGATGCGCGAGATGAGCGTTGACTTGCCGACGTTCGGATATCCGACAAGACCGACATCGGCGAGCAACTTCAGCTCGAGCCGGTACGTGTGTTCTTCGCCGGGACGCCCTTCCTCGTGCTCGCGAGGGGCTTGGTGGACCGAGGTGGCAAAGCGGGCGTTGCCGCGTCCGCCGCGTCCGCCACGGGCAATCACGAAACTCTGGTCGGGATGCGTGAACTCGAAAAGCTTATCGCCGGTCTCGTCGTCGAAGACGATCGTGCCGACGGGAACTTTCAGGACTACGCCCTCGCCATCGCGTCCAGTCTTGTTGGAACCTTCGCCGTGACGTCCACGCTGAGCGGTGTGTTCGGGATTGAAGCGGAAGTGGACGAGCGTGTTGTGGCGCTCGCTGGACTCCATAACGATGTCGCCACCCTTGCCGCCGTCGCCGCCGGAGGGTCCGCCGCGCGGGACAAACTTCTCGCGGCGGAAGGCCATGCAGCCATTGCCACCGTCCCCGGCCTTGACTCGAATTTTCGCCTCATCGATAAACATCTTCGTCAGTCGTTGGTAAAGAACCTTGGTAGACCTTCGGGGCCCTGATGGTTATTACGCTTTGGATTTACCACGAAGGACACGAAGGTCCACTAAGGGAAAACATTGAAAAATCATTCAGAAACCAAGAAGCCTCGTCCCGAAGGCGAGGCTTGTGGGGCGGACCTTTTTGAATCAAGACGCGGTCGCTCCTGCTCCGCGAAATTTTCGAGCGAAAAGACGCTACTCGACTTCGATGGGCTCGACCATCACGAACTTGCCCATCGATCCCTTGTTCAGGAACTTGATGCGGCCGGTGACCTTGGCGAAGAGCGTGTCGTCTTTGCCGCGGCCAACGTTGAGTCCGGGCTTTACCGGTGTGCCACGCTGCCGCACGATGATGGTGCCGCCGGGCACAACCTGCCCGCCGAATGCCTTGAAACCAAGCCGCTGCGCATTAGAGTCGCGGCCGTTTCGTGAAGTGCCTTGCCCTTTTTTATGTGCCATAAGACTGTTCTCAGTTCTCGATTGTCAGTTCTCGGTTAAAACCTGGACGGACGAATGCGTCCGTCCCTACATGAGCCTACTTTTTCTTAGGGGACTTCTTCGCGGCTTTCTTGGGAGCGGCCTTTTTCTTGGCTGAAGTCTTCTTCGCCTTGGCGTGAACTTCTGGCGCCTCTTCTTCGGCCGGCTTCACCTTTTTCGGCTTTGCTTCCTTCTTGGGGAGTTCCGGAGCCTTGAAGCTCTGACCGCCGAAAGCGATTTCAGAGATGCGGACGGCGGTGTAAGCCTGGCGGTGTCCGCGCAGTTTCTTGTATTGCTTCTTGCGCTTGTAGTGGAAGACCAGGATTTTTGCGCCGCGGCCTTCTTCGACGACGTCGCCGACCACGCGAGCATCCGACTGGATGCCGACCTGGCCTTCTTCACCAGAGACGGCGACCACGGGGAACTCGACCTGTCCGTCGGTGCCGGTGCCCACTTTCTCTACTCGAATCACATCGCCGGGCGCCACCCGGTACTGCTTTCCACCGGCGCGGATAACCGCGTACATACGTCTGCCTCCGTCAAATGTCGTTGAAATTCAGCCCGTACCATGGAACCCCAGGGCGCACACGGGCGCAACCAAGGGGCTTGCTGATTTTCCTGTGCTTGCTGTGTTTTCCGCCTCGGCGCTTCAGCAGCCAAGGTTGGCGTCCCCAGAACGGGTCGGCGAGTACAGGCAAACTCAAGTATTCTAACGTGCGCTGTGGAAATCGGTCAAACGGCATTGGGATGGAAAGGGCTCGCCTTTGTCCACGCCAGATCCTTCGCTCCGCCTGAAAAGCGGCTGCGCTCAGGATGACGCCTTTTGAGGAAGGCTGAGTGTTTGGTGGTTTGCGGATTTGTATGCGAAAATTCCGGCCGGATTCTCCGGAGGAATATCCAAATGCTCAAGCGCGTTCTGACCGTCTCATTGTGCTTGCTCGCCCTGACTCTGACTGGTGCTGCGCAAACGAAGAAGTCGGCGATGAAGAAGTCGCCTGCTGGTCCTGTTCCCGATAAAGCCTATTTGCAGAAGATCTGGGACGGCTGGGCGACCCTCGATCCCGCGAATACCGCGAAGTACTATGCCACCGGAGCTCACACTTTTTTCGACATCGCGCCGCTGAAGTACAACAGCTGGGACGAATACGAGAAGGGTGTCAAAGGCGTGCTCGCCGGGTACAAGAGCGCGAAGTTCACGGTAAATGACGATGCGGAGATTCATCCGCATGGCGACCTCGTCTGGGCCACCGCCACCGTGAAAGATGAAATGACCAACAAAGCAGGGAAAGTCGAGATGGGAAATTTTCGCTGGACGGTGGTTTTTGAAAACATCGACGGGAAGTGGTTGACCGTTCACGAGCACGTGTCGGCGCCGCTTCAATAACCGTCGGCCACGGATCTGCACGGATTTTCACGGATCAAAACCAATGCCAGATTCGATTCGATCCGTGGCGATCCGTGAAATCCGTGACCTCCTCAGTAAGACTTCCAGAAGAAGTACATCGTCATGCCTGCGCCTACCAGGACGACGAACATCCGGATCCACGATTGCGGCATCTTCTGGGCGTAGTGGGCGCCAAGGTATCCGCCGGCGATTGCGCCGACGATCATGATAATGCCGTGCTTCCAATACACAGCACGCCACGCGATGAACATCACGACGGCAACTCCGTTGATGACGAAGCCCATCACGCTCTTGAGGGCGTTCATGGCGTGAATGTCGGTCATGCCGAGGGCCGCCAACATGGCGAGCATCACAATGCCCATGCCTCCGCCGAAATAGCCGCCATAGACGGCAACAGCCAGCTGAAACAGGGTTGCGCCAGCGAGAGCGGCTCCGCCGGCTTCATGCTCGATGATGGATTTGCGTCCGCCTGCTAATTTCTTGCCGAAGGCGAACAGCAGCGTCGCTCCCAACGTGAGCCACGGCAGCACGCGCATGAAGGTGTGAGCGGGAGTTTTTAATAGCAGGAACGCGCCAACCAAGCCGCCGATCAGGCTTGCCGCCAGCAAGGGAATCATGACGCGGCGTGGAACGTCGAGGCGACTGCGGTAGGCGCCGCCGCTGGCCGCGGCTTCCAGTCCAGAGCGCGATCGTGTTGGTCGCATTCGCAGGAATTGGAGGAACGCCAGTAAACAGGAGCGCCGGGAAGGCGATGAAACTGCCGCCTCCGGCCACGGAATTAAGAGCTCCGCCGAGAGCCCCAGCGAAGAAGAGGAAGATGGCGGTTTCGATCGTCAAGGCATCAGGTGTATCAGAAAGGACGCCATGCCGCCAATCTTCATAACCTTTCGCGAATTGTCCCGTCTGATGGTAGGAGCTAACTGACATGACCAGATTTTCTTTCCTGCTTACCCTCTCACTGCTCTCGTTGTTCTCGACAGCGGCGGTCTTCGCGCAGTCGAGCACACAGGCGCCGCCGCCGAATCCTTGCATGGCCGCGCAACAGAAGCAGTTTGATTTCTGGGTGGGCGAGTGGGAAGCGACGTGGCCCGGGCAAAACGGCAGTCCGTCAGGCCATGGCACGAACAGCATCATGCGCATACTCGATGGCTGCGTGGTGCAGGAAACTTTCTCGGGTCAAGGCACTCCGCCGTTTCACGGGACGAGCCTCTCCATCTACGACTTGAAGCCCGGCAAGTGGAAGCAGACATGGGTCGATAATCAGGGTGCGTATCTGGACTTCGTCGGCGAGTTCAAGGACGGCCAGATGATCCTGCAGCGCGAGGCCACGGGACCCGATGGCAAAGCATTTCTGCAACGCATGGTTTGGAAAAACATTGCCGCGAATGAATTCGACTGGAGTTGGGAAGCGTCGCATGACGGAGGCAAGACCTGGCAGGTGCAGTGGCCCATCCACTACAAACGCAAGGGCTGATGCGGCGATAGTCTTTCCAGGAGGCGTAGCAGAGATACATCTCTGACGTAATCTTTGGTAATCGGCAAATTCCCGAAGCAACATCCATCCTTTGAACGGGTTCATAATGAGTGAAACCGTGGGGGTGTCATGCGCAATCGAATCGTGCTGTTAGGTTCACTCTTCCTTTTCTATAGCGTTGCCTGGGGACAATCGCAAAGCATGCCGGGGATGGATATGTCTGGGCACGACATGTCGAGGATGGAGTCGGCCAAGGACGACAGCGAGGCCGGCGCTCATGTGATGAAGTCGATGGAGGGTCACATGGACATGGGGCCGCATATGAAGATGACTGCGCTGCGTCCGATGAAACCGGGGGACGCCTCGCGCGCCCAGCAGGTGGCGGCGGAGGCCCGCAGAGCATCAGAGAAATATATCGACTATCGCGTGGCGCTGAACGACGGCTTCAAGATCTTCCTTCCGAATGTGCCGCAAAAAATTTACCACTTCACGAATTACGCGTATGCGGGGGAAGCGGCGTTCCAGTTCAATCCTGAACATCCGACGTCGCTGCTGTATGAGAAGCACGGCGACGATTACAAGTTGATTGGCGTCATGTACACGGCGCCCAAGCGATTCACCGAGGAACAACTCGATGAGAGGATCCCGCTCAGCGTGGCGCAGTGGCACGAGCACGTGAATTTCTGTGCTCCTCCGGGTGATAAGAAAAAAGATCTGCTGGAACCGCATTCGCAGTTTGGCTTGCGCGGATCGATCACTACGCAACAGGCTTGCGATGCTGCGGGTGGAACATTTCATCCGGTGATCTTCAACTGGATGGTGCACGTGTATCCGTTCGAAACGAATCAGGCGAACATGTGGTCGGTGGAGCGGCAGCACGGCGATGCTGACTAGTTCATGCCAGGTCGGTTCGTTCTTATAGAAAATCCCCACTCTAGCCGCAAATGACGCGGCTAGAATGGGCCACCCGTGCATCTTTCCTGCTCGCTCCACCGCACAAAACAAACTGCTGATGTTCCTTTGGTAATAACGATTTAAGCGCAGTTCGCTGCTATCGGAACGGCGCGCGTATCGTCCAAGAAAATATGACGGGCATCGCAACAAACGGAACTTCGACTGGGGCGAATGCGTAAGAGTCGGAGTGGGTGAAAAGCTGGCGCAGAGGTGACGCTGGCCGGATTTGATTGGCAAAAAGATTCGCGGGGTCTGGGGATTCTCTCACACTCGGTTTGGCGGCCCAGGTGAGAAAACCCCCATAGCAGCAGAGCAAGCTTGTGGCTTGCCTGTTCAACCCCGGCGGCAGCATTTTATGCGATTCGTGGGGAAACACAAGAGTTTTCTCGCGCTGGTCGCGAACCGGGCCGCCCTAACCGCTTCCCGACACAGCTTTCGGGAAAGAACAATAAGGAGCAGCTATGAAGTTCGCGACAATTTCCAAGAGTCTGGTGATGGGGTTGGCTCTGCTGCTGGCCTCCAGCGCGTTTGCAGCTTCGAAAGCTAGTTTGACCTTACAGAATCCAACCGTCATCAACGGAGCGAAGCTCAAACCGGGAGACTACAAGCTGGAGTGGGACGGCAGCGGTCCGAATGTGGAAGTCAGCATCATGCAAGGCAAGACGGTGCTCGCGAAAGTGCAAGGAAAAGTTGTCGACCTGAGTTCGCCCGCGAGCCACAACGCAGCCGTAGTCAAGCGCAACGATGACGGAACCAGCACGCTGGCTGGCGCGCGCTTCGAAGGCAAGAAATTTGCTCTCGAGTTGGGTGAGTCGAGCGACGGCATGCAACCGGGATCGAGCAAGTAAGAACTCCGTACGTTTGCAAAGCAAGACGGGGAGCACAGGCGTGCTCCCCGTTTTGTTTTCGCCAGTGCGACTAGTTTGGGGATGCAAGCACGTCGTCGTAGTAACTGATGACGGCTCGCTTGGGCTTGTCTTTCAGACCCTTCAGAGGGATCTTCTGATCGAACGTGGTGTTTCCAGCCAGCCGCGCTCGGCCCAGGAAGAACATGCCATTCGGCAATTCCAAATAGATTGGGACAAGCATCCGAAAACTGTCGTTCACGTTCGACTGCGTCACTTTCATGTTCATGATTACATCGCCATCCGCCCCGGTGTCGAAGGTTGCGCTGATCTGGTACGAGGGTAATTGCGTTCCATATACGTACTGGTTGAAGAACCAGTCGAGCTTGTGATTGCCCTCCAGGTCCATTTCCTGCGTCATGTGCTTTTCGACGATGGCCTTGAAGTCTTCGGTAGTGGCCGCTTTGCCGCGATAGGTATTGACGAAGTCGTGCATCGTCTCCTTGAAGAGCTGATCGCCAGTGCGGTTGTCGTGCATCATCATGCGAACCATATCCAGGATGTACGCGCCCTTGGGATAGATGAGCCGGCGGGTGGTATCGAATCCAGTGCGGGAGTTGCTGGTACGGTATCCCATGGTCAGAGGCCCGGCGTCGATGGCGCGGAAACCCTGCGCATCGCGCTCCAGTAGAAGTTCGCGTTCATCATTCCAAAAAGTGATGAATTTCTTCGGATTCTTCTCAATCATCGTGAGGTACAACGAGGCGGACAAGTCGGCGAAACCCTCGCTCATCCACTGATCGCGATAGGAACCGAATCCAACTGTGTGTCCCCACCACTGATGTGCTACTTCGTGGGGCGTGACAACTTTCCAGTATCCGCGGTCGCCCCAGTCCATCCCGAGTTAATGGCGGACCGTGCTGTCGAAGTAGTAGCAGATCGGAATCCAGACCAGTTCGGGCCACGACTGGCCGAAGTTGCAGGCTGTTTGCTGCGTGAGTTGCAAGTGCTTGAACAGGGAGGGCCCGAAGTAGTCAGAGTAGAGTTGCACCGCGAGTTCGCCTTCGGCGAGCGCTTTCTTGTTGAGACCAGTGGTGCTCATCGTTCCTAGAGCTGCGCCCGGTGAGTGCGTTCCCATGCTCGGCAGATCATCGGCATTGACATCGTGTTGCAGTCCCTGCACCCAGCTGGGCGACTCCTGATTGGCGAAGGATTGCACCAGATATTCGGGCTTGTCGAGTTTCGCTTCCTCCACCTTAAATTTGCCGAAGCTGAAGCCCGCGACGGTTTGTGGCGCTTCGCTTTTCCAGACGGTGATGTTCTGGCCGCCCTCGTTGTTTTCGCTGATTCGCACCCCGGTTGCGGCAATCTGCATTCCTTTGGGAATGCGAAAGGTCATATCATAGCTGGCGTATTCTCCGAAGCTCGCACCCGGATTGCTCGGATACCAGTTATTTCGAGCCACGGGAAAGTAGTTGCCTCCACCTTCGTTGGTGATTGCTTCCTTCCCTTCGTATTCGGTGGTAACAGTAAATTTCTCCCCGGCAACAATGGCCTTTGGCAGGATTATGGAGAATTGGGCGTCATCATTCTTGTCTTCCTGAATGAATGGCAACGGCTGGCCATCGGTGGTGGTCACGCTACGAACTCGTAAGGTGCGAAAAAGGTTCAGCGGCACCACCCGCAAGCCATTCAGAGAAGCCGTGAACGTGGTCTTCGACTTGCCGACCATGTCAGCATTCTTTTCGAAGGTAGTGTCGAGTTCCTGATGTTCGATTCGGATGGGCCGACCGATCGTCCCCTCGTGGTGCCCACCCGACATGGGAAACGAAGACCAATCTCCAAATTTGTTCTCATCGTAGGTCATGAAATCGACCTGATCGCGGCTTTCATGAGGATCGATGGTGAATAGCTCCTGGCCGTTGTAACGCTTGCCGTGGATGAAGGCGATGAAGAGTCCTCCGGGCTCGGGACTGAGAACGTCTTCGAGAATTCGAGAATCGAGATTCATCTTGAGTTTGTGGCGGGTTGTGTGCTGGCTGTCTTTCAGGGGACCGGCATCGCAACCGGATCCGCCTGAGGTGCCACCTTTCTTGATTTCCTCGTAGGTTGAATCGGTGAAGCGTAGCGTCATCTGGCTGAAGTTCTCACTGAACTCGTCTTCCTTGGTCAGAAGTTTCAGCATGCTTCGTTCGGATTCCGGAGGATCGAGAATGAAATTTCCATCTCCGATAAACACGGCGCCAGTGACTTTGCTTTCCACGGGCGTGACAAAACAGACGACGCCTGAACGCAAATGAAACGTGCCGGCATCGCGCTTCAGTTCGAGATTGTTGACGGTGACGGCGTCTCCGCTCAAGGCCAAGTTGCGGAGAGCTCGGTACGCCGGAAACGAGTTCGGCGGCGCGGGGGTCGCATTTTGCGCGAACGCTGGACGGCCGGTAATCGGCCCCGCCAGTAAAGTGAGAAGGACAACTGCGACGGCCAGAGACACCCGTGCGGCAGAGCGCAGGGCGCGCATTCGAAGCGGCATGAAACCTCCCGGGGGGAAGGAAACACGCCATTATCCGCGCTTTTAGGAGAAATGCAAGGGCGCTGATCACAGGCGGCACGCACGCCCTTGTCGAAGCGTCGGCAGTGGAACTGCCCTAGTGAGCCGGTTCCTTCTCCAGGCCTGCGTTGATGTGAACGCTGCTACCTCCGCTGATCTTCGTCTTCCGTTCCCAGTTCTGAAAGCCTGCTTTTTTCACGGTGACGGCGTGGTCACCCTCAGCCACCTGCACGTCGGACGGGGTGTTTCCGACAAAACTTCCATCGATTTCGATATCCGCGCCGGAAGGGTCGGATTCCACTCGCAGTTTGCCAGTCGTGGTATTCGCTGCGGAATTGGACGTTTCGCTCGCCGATGGTTGGCTGGCAGAATTTTGTTGAAACATGGCGATATCCAATTTCATATCGCCGTTGACGTAGGCGGTGATTTCGGTTCCCTTCGGAATACTGATGTCTTTGCCGTGCATGAAGAGGAAGAAGGGCGCCGCGGGGAAGAAGACGATGCTCGTCGCCACCATTCCGCCTACCATTGCACCCGTGTGTCCACCACCTTTCATATCTTTCACCGCGCGCAAGGCTGCCTTCTCGCTACTGAGCAGTTTCACGTAATCGACATTGATATCGAGCTTTCCGCCGCGCGCCATCCGCCGTTTGCTCTGCGCTTCGGTCACTGTGGCGAAAGCGAGCCCTCCCTTCGCGATCACCGGGGTGCCGTTGACGCTGATGTCTTCAAGAACTTCGAAGTCAACGGTGTCTCCGGTGTGAGCGTCGGCGGAGGAGATGGTTCGATTGATCCGCATTTTGATGGGGGTTCCATCTTCGAGGACAAAACCCTTGGCAGAAGTGTAGTTTGAGGATGTTGTGGCCAAGTCCGCGGCAGACTGCTCCTGTGGCGGAGAGGCCGGGCTTTGCGTAGTGGTAGTTTGCCCGAGGGCGGCCAGAGCTATGAGTGTTAGGCAGAGCAACTGAATGATTGTTTTCACGAAGGGCTCCCGTAGCGATCAGTTGGAATATGGGGAAGAGGGCCTAGAAACCGGTCATTATGCTCCTACAGGTGGAATTCGGCAATGATCCTGCGCACAAGAAAAGGGAGCGCTTGAGCGCTCCCTTCCAAAATGAACACTGACTCCTGACCGCTGACTCCTGAAACCTAGTACTTCGGCACTTTCGGATCGACGCGATCGGACCATGCGGTGATGCCTCCCGCAAGATTGTGGACTTTGGTGAATCCAGCTTGCTGGAGGAAGGCGACAGCTTTCGCGCTGCGGCCACCCATTTTGCAGTGGACGACGATGTCGCGGCTGGAATCGAGTTCACTGACACGTTTCGGCAAATCGTTCAGCGGGATCAAATATCCGCCGAGGTTGCAGATCTGGTATTCGTGGGGCTCGCGGACGTCGAGGACGAACACATCGTCTTTGGCGTCCAGGCGGCGCTTCAGGTCTTCTACTTGAATCTCGGGAACTCCACTCGACACAGGTTTCTCCTCCCCGCGAATTCCACAAAACTCGTTGTAGTCTATCAGCTTCGTGACCGTGGGATGGGTGCCGCAGACGGGGCAATCGGGATTCTTGCGCAGCTTGAGTTCACGGAACTTCATGCCCAGGGCGTCAATCAGAAGCAGGCGGCCGATCAACGGATCGCCGATGCCGAGGATCAGCTTGATGACTTCGGTGGCTTGCATCACGCCGACGAGGCCGGGGAGAATGCCGAGCACTCCACCCTCGGCGCAGGAAGGAACCAGTCCGGGTGGTGGCGGCTCGGGATACAAGCAGCGGTAGCACGGACCATCCTTCGTGGCGAAGACGCTGGCCTGCCCTTCAAAGCGGAAGATTGAGCCGTAAACGTTGGGCTTGCCCGAGAGCACGCAGGCATCGTTCACCAGGTAGCGCGTGGGGAAATTGTCGGTGCCGTCGGCGATGATGTCGAACTCGCGAAAGAGTTCCATTGCGTTGGCGCTGCTCAGCCGGGTGTCGAAGGTTCGCAGGTTGAGGAAAGGATTGATGCCTTTCAACTTGTCGGCGGCGGAATCGAGTTTCTTGCGGCCCACGTCGGCCGTGGAGTGAATGATCTGACGCTGCAGGTTGGTGTAGTCCACCACGTCGAAGTCGACAAGACCGAGCGTGCCGATGCCTGCGGCGGCAAGATACAGCGCCATCGGCGAACCCAGGCCGCCAGTGCCGATACAGAGCACGCGCGCGGCTTTCAGCTTCTGCTGGCCTTCCATGCCGACCTCGGGCATGATCAGATGGCGCGAGTAGCGCAGGATCTCGTCTTTGTTGAGCGTCACTGGAAGTTCAGCGGTGGTGGCCATAGTGTCCTCGGTTGATGTTTCCTTCGTGTACCTTCGTGCCCCTTAGTGGTTGAAAGATTTCTCGCCGAACCCACAAAACTCTTGTTGGAATGGAATCGACGGCCGCGCGAATACGGCTAACAACAGGAGGGGCAACAGAAACAACGGCGCATTGTGTTGATCGGCGTCAAATCAGAAATCCCCAATCAGGCGGCGCCTCCGGCGATAGAAGGCACAATGGAGATGTTATCACCTTCGTTCAACGCGGTCGCCTCTTTCTGCAGGTAGCGGATGTCTTCGTCGTTGACGTAAAGATTGACGAAAGCCCGGAGTTTGCCGTCTTCAGTGTAGAGATGCTTTTTCAGGTCGGGATGCTGCGCGACCAGCGCGTTCATGGCTTCGCCAACTGTGGTGCCTTTTACGTCGACTGAGGCTTGCTTGCCCACATACTGGCGCAAGGGCGTAGGAATGTGAATTTTGCTCATAGATGTACTGTAAGAGATGCGGCGGGGCGGGGGCAAGATTCAAGGGAGTGCCGGGCAGATGGACGGCCTTCGGGTCGACAAGTTCTATCGCGATTCATCTCGAGACAGCCTCAACGTTTGGTCTCGGCCCATGTTCGAAATATTTTGATGATGTCTTCAAGGTTCAGCGCACCACCGAAACCTTCAAACTGGCGGCCGGAAGCGAATGGACGACCAGGCGCCCTCTCTTTCCGTTCCGTCACGTGGCAACGGACCCAGCTTGTGTCGCTGACTGCAGTCTTTACAGACTCAAATGGAGTGGAGGCTAGTTGTGTACCTTCCACGTCTATTGTCACGCTCCAGCCGGGGTTGTCTAGAGTTGCTATCGTGACGCCAAAACCGTGCTCCCACTCGCCGTCACAATGCGCCGAATACCACTGCTGCAGCCAACTCAATTCGTCGGACATCGCGCAGATTATGCTGCATGTTTTAGTCGAGGCACAAGTGATGTTGCGATAACTGTCGACAATGATGGCGCTCATTGAGGATTTTCGAGTGATAAGGATTTAACAACAGTAGCCGACTTGGAACGCTAGGGCTCGCAATACTTACCGAATCACAACCGCTCGCCCACACTCGTCAAGTTGACGTTTGATTGAGGCAAGCTCTTCTCCGCAGAAGCCCCGTTTTGCGCAAAGCTCATCGTCTAACCACTTCTCGGGAATACGGCTAGCGACGACTTTCTTGTTGAAGATGATTTCATACGTGCCGTCACGATTTGTAGCAACTTCGAGGACGGTGCAATACGTGGATTGCCGGGCGGAGTCTTTCCGACTTTGGCTCATCTCACGCACCTTCCGCCTGTCCGGCCCCGCGTCGGGCTTGCCATAACTGCCAAGTCTCGTCAGCGATCTGGGCATACCGCCCGGCTGAGCCAGCGGTCTCCGAGCCGAACCAACGACAGAACTCTTCATGCACTACGCGAAGCACGTCGGTGGAAGACTCGCAAGTACGCAACCTTGGCAAGATTGTGCCCGTTTCAGGTGCATACTCATTGGCGCTATCTTCGAAGTTTATTCCGATCGGGTCATGCCGAAACAACAGCACCGTGATTGAATCGAACAATTCACCGTATTCAATCTTCAGTTGGCGACGCTCTTCCAGAATCTGTTCGCGTGTTCTGGGCATAGGTCACGGTAGCACAGCATTCAGTGATTGTTGACGAGAACAGGCCGGTAGCGCGCTCATCGACGTGCTTTGAGTGGAACGCGATTTCACGCATAATCCGAGCCGCTGTCCTTCAAGGAACTAGAGCAGACACCAATCCTCGCCCGGACCCTGACAAGCTACTTATCTGCCGGAGGGCTGGGACCTAGAATTTCTGCGGGAGAATAACGATGACGATATTTGATCCGGCTCGCGGCAGGGTGATTGATGGGGGCGGGGGTGGCGGCGGGTTGCTTCGGCTGATTGGATTGGGCATCGCGGCGTTCCTGCTCGTGATCCTGTTGTTCAGCGCCGTGACGAAAGTCGGCACTGGACACGTGGGCGTGCTCACCCTGTTTGGCAAGGTGCAATCGGGGGAGACGTTGGGCGAAGGGATCCACCTGATCAATCCGCTTAAGACGAACAACGAGCTTTCGATTCAGACGCAGACGCTCAAGGAGTCGGCCAGCGTGCCTTCGAGCGAAGGACTAATGATGAGCCTGGATACTTCGCTCATCTACCATCTCAATCCCGACCGCGCCGCCGAAGTATTCCAAAAGATCGGCGCCGATTACGAGAATGTTGTCGTCGAGCCAACTTTGCGTTCGGCGATTCGAGAAGCTACGGCCTCGCATACGGCGAATGCTCTTTACACAGGCGAGCGGGAGATGGTGGCGAAGCAGATTTACGACCAGGTCAGCACGCAACTGAAAGAGCGCGGCCTGACCGTGGAGAACGTCCTGCTGCGCGATATTCAATTGCCGGCTACGCTCAAGTCTGCGATTGAAGCGAAGCAGCAGGCTGAGCAGGAATCGCTGGCCATGAACTTCCGCCTGCAGAAAGAGACGCAGGAGGCGCAGCGCAAGCGCATCGAAGCCGCCGGCGTGCGTGACTTCCAGCAGATCGTGGCGCAGGGGATTACGCCGTCGTTGCTCGAGTGGAAGGGTATTGAGGCGACGGAGAATCTGGCGAAGAGTCCGAACTCGAAGGTAGTTGTGATTGGGAATAATAAGAATGGTCTGCCGCTGATCTTGGGGCAGTAGGCGCAAGAATTTTGCGTGGGGACAGCCGCCATCGGCTGTCCGTCGCCCGCAGGGCGACTTTTTTTGTCGCGGTGCTAACTGAATCTGTGGAGCCGCTGCTCGATGTCCCCAGTTAAAATCGAATTTCCCAGGCAGCAGGCAAAAACCTCGCCGCCTTGCGGGCAGCCGGACAGCCGATGGCGGCTGTCCCCACATAAGCTTATGCTCTCGCTGCTGTGCGTTTTTCGTCGCGCTGCTAACATGAATCTGTGCAGCCGCTGCTCGAAGTCCGCCAGCTAAACATCGAATTCCCTACGCAACAAGCAAGCCTCTCTGCCCTTCGGGCAGCGGGCGAGGCTCGGGGAACTGTCCCCACAAAAACCCTTACCCTGTTTGCGGTGCGCGACCTTAGCTTCTCCATCGCTGCGGGCGAAGTGCTGGGACTCGTGGGGGAATCCGGGTCGGGCAAATCCATTACTTCTCTCGCCATCATGCGGTTGTTGCCGGTGCAGGCGCGAGTGTCGGGGGAGATTCGCTTTGCACAGAACGGCAGCGGGGCCCGCAACTTGCCTGCTCTGGATGACGACGAGATGCGGCGCCTGCGCGGATCGGGCATCGGCATGATTTTTCAGGAGCCGATGACCGCGCTCAATCCGGTGATGCGCGTGGGAGAGCAGATTGCGGAGGCGGTTGCCGCGCACAACGCCATTTCGAAGAAAGACGCATGGCAGCGCGCAGTGGATGCCATGAATGACGTTGCCATCCCCGAGGCAGCCCGTCGGGCGCGTGATTATCCGCACCAGCTATCGGGGGGCATGCGGCAGCGCATCATGATTGCGATGGCGATCGTCAACCGGCCGCAATTGTTGATCGCAGACGAACCGACGACGGCGCTCGACGTCACGATCCAGGCGCAGATTCTTGAGTTGCTGGGGGAACTGCGCGCGAAGTTCGGGCTGGCAATGCTTTTCATCTCGCATGATCTGGCGGTGGTTTCGCAAGTCGCCGATCGCGTTGCGGTGATGTACTCGGGCAGCCTGGTGGAATTGGGGGCGAGGCAAGATATCTTCAAGGCGCCGGCGCATCCTTATACAAGGGGACTGCTGCACGCTGTGCCGGATCTCAAGACGGATCGCCGCCGGCCTCTGCGGACGATTGAAGGGACTGTGCCGGCGCTGCATGCGATGCCACCGGGATGCAGCTTCGAACCGCGGTGCGAGTTCCGTATTCCCGAGTGCGCGCGAGAATTGCCGCCGCTGATCGAGGTTGGCGCGGGGCATTGGGCGCGATGTCCCGTGGTCAATTCACCGGGCAGGTAGCCCATATTTCATCCATCCAGTCTATAATCGGCAGTTTGTCCGGTGATTCGTGCGCATACTGGTTTTAAGCGACATCCACGCCAACCTCGAAGCTCTCGACGCAACCCTTGCTGCCGCACCTCCGTTCGATGCGGTGGTGAACCTGGGGGATATTGTTGGCTATGGCGCAAGTCCCAATGAGGTGGCGGAGCGGTCGCGGAAGCTGGGTACGATCTTTGTGCGGGGAAATCATGACAAGGCCGCGACGGGAGTGATGGACCTTGACGATTTCAATCCCATGGCAGCGGCGGCGGCGATCTGGACTCGGAATGAGCTGACCGCGGAGAACCTTGACTGGCTTCGCGGGCTGCCGCATGGTCCGGTGGCGTTGCCGGATTTTCCTGAAGTGCAGTTGGTGCACGGATCTCCGAATGATGAGGATGAGTACGTGGTTTCGCTGGGAGATGCGCTGGCGCCACTGATCACGCTGACCAATCCGTTGACATTCTTTGGGCACACGCACTTGCAGGGGGGATTTTTCGCCAACGGATCTTCCGCCGACGGGTTTCGTCCGGAGTACAAGACGGTGGGTCAGCCGGAATCGGTGATGTTGCAACTGAAGCCCTCGACGCGGTACTTGATCAATCCCGGTTCGGTGGGCCAGCCGCGCGACGGAGATTGGCGCGCAGCGTTTGGACTGTTCGACACTGAGGCTCAGGTGGTCCACTTTCACCGCACGCCCTACAACCTGAAGGCGGCGCAGGACCGGATCTTTGAGGCGAAGCTTCCGCCGCGGCTGGCTACGCGGTTGGCTGCGGGACGGTGAAAAGATCGGTCTTCTGTCTTCGGTCTTGGGTTCGGCCTTGGGTGTCCGGGTTGGCCCTGGCACTCAGATCCTCTTGTAAACTCAAGGCATGTATTCGTCGCGCACTGCTGGCAAGCCTCTGTTTGAGACTCGCGAGAATCCTCCCGAACACTATTTGATTGCGCACAGCGATGGCGGTGCGCGCGGCAATCCTGGCCCGGCGGGTTACGGGGTGGTGATTAAGGATGAAGCGGGACGCAAGGTCGCGGCCCTGAGTGAGTATCTTGGACATCAGACCAACAATTTCGCTGAATATCAGGGATTGATTGCGGCGCTTGAGTACGCGCTCGAGCATGGTCCGAAGGCGCTGAAGTTGATTAGCGATTCAGAATTGCTGGTGCGGCAGATCAAGGGCATTTACAAGGTAAAGAATGCGACGTTGCAGGAGTTGCACGGGCGGGCGAAAGAGTTGATCGCGCAGATGGACTGGTTCTCCATTGGGCACGCGTTTCGGGAGCAAAATCAGGAAGCCGATCGTTTGGCCAACGACGCGATGGATAAGGGCATGGGGAAAAGCGTGGCGAGGGCGGCCGCGCCGGCGATTCAAACGGAATTCGAAGGGGTTGTGCGCGATGGAATGGTGCAACTCTCAAACGGAAGCTTGCCGGAGGGGACGCGGGTGCAGGTGCGCGTGAAGAAATGAAAGTCGTTAGTATCCGTGTTTGAAACGGCAGGCTCATTAGGCGTGCGGGTGAGTCTCTTCTTTCGCCCCTCCTGGGCTTGTTCATTTTCCACTCAACGTATCCCATGCCTTACGGCGTGGGCTGCATTCTTTCGCCGCTTCGCGGCTGAAGTCTAGACCTTCTTTCAAACCTAATAGAGGTTACACGTCACCACTTCTTGAAGATTACCGCTACGGCGGCGACGATTAGGGCGAAGCCCGCGAGGTAGTTCCAACGCAGAGGCTGCTTCAGGTAGATCACGGAGAAGGCGGCGAAGACGGCCAGGGTGATCACTTCCTGAATCGTCTTGAGTTGGGCCGCGGTGAATTCGTAGGAGCCGATGCGGTTGGCCGGAACCTGGAAGCAGTATTCGAAGAAGGCGATCAGCCAGCTGATTACGATCACTTTGTAAAGGGGGACCTCGCGGTACTTCAAGTGTCCGTACCAGGCGAACGTCATGAAGATGTTGGAAATGGTAAGTAGTGCGATCGTCCTCATAGGGGCGATTGGGTCCTTTCTGTGATTGGGTTGATTGACGCAGGGCGCATCAGGATCTCGTGGAGTGAGGGCGTCCCTCAAGGGCTAAAGCCCTCAGCATTTTTTGCGTCGGAAGGGCACGGCTGAAGCCGTGCCCTTCCCGGTCCGCATGAGAACCATCGCGCGGAGGCGCTGACGTTAAGGCAGATGCTCTTTCCCGGGTTAACGTTTACAATTTGTTTCCGGCAACTGGCCATCGAGAATTTCTCCTGCCAACGCAAAATCCGATTTCCGTCGCCGTGGTGGGCGTGGGCGTTTTCGGGCGCAATCACGCCCGAGTGTACAAGGAACTCGAACAACAAGGCGAGGCAGTGCGACTGCTGGGTGTGGTCGACCCCGATACCAGCCGCGCGGATGCGGTGGCGCGCGAGTTCGGATGCAAGGCGTTCGGCTCGGTGCATCAGATGTTGACTACGCACAGTGAACTGCAGGCGGCTTCGGTGGCGGCTCCGACGGTGCATCACTTGAGCGTGGCCAGCGAATGCATGACGGCGGGGGTCGATGTGCTGATCGAGAAGCCGCTGGCGGCGACGCTGGACGAAGCGGAACAACTGGTTGCGCTCGCGAGCCGGCACAAGCGAATTGCGCAGGTCGGACATCTGGAGCGCTTCAATCCGGCAGTGCGGGCGACCGTTCCCTTGCTGACGCAGCCGATGTTTTTTGAGGTGCACCGGCTGAGCGTGTTTACCCCACGATCGCTGGATGTTGATGTTGTGCTCGACCTGATGATCCATGATCTCGATATCGTGCTGGCGTTTGCCAAGTCTCCAATCAAGGAAGTGCGGGCCGTGGGGCTGCCGATTCTGTCGGGTAAGGTAGACATCGCGAATGTGCGATTGGAATTGGAATCGGGCTGCATCGCGAACTTTACGGCCAGCCGGGTTTCGACGGAGCGGGTCCGCAAGCTGCGCTTCTTCCAGCCTCGACAATATGTTTCGCTCGACTACGGCCGGCAGGAAGTTGCTGGTGTTCACCGTGGGGCAGGATGGCAGGACTGCGACGCCTTCGGTGAATCCGCAGATTGGGCGAACGAAGCCTCCGGTGGCTTCGGAGGAGCCGTTGCATGCGGAGTTGAAGTCGTTTCTACAGGCCGTGCGAGAGAGGTCCACGCCGGTGGTTCCACTGGAGGATGGGCGGCGCGCGCTCGCCCTGGCGCTAGAGATCGTGGCCGCGATTCGCGAGCACGGGAAGAAGGTTGATCTCGCGGGTATTGCTAGACAGTAGAGTTGCCGGGCTGCCCCCGGCAGGCAGCCGAGGGCGGCTGTCGCCACATGAATCTTTTCATGTCCCTTCCGTTTTGCTCTACACCTCTTATTTACATATGTTTACACACCTAAGTCTGGGCGCATTTGTTGGTGGGCAGAATCGCGCGAAAGATGCGAAAATAGACGTATCTTAGTTGTAGAGCACGCGCGCACCTTGCATTACTTCCTTAGAAGGCCGGATGCAACGCCGCGAGTCGATTGAGTGTCTAACGACAGGCGGACACAGCTAAGCTTTTACAGTTCAGCCAGCGCATGCCGATCACGCAAATTCCATTCCAAGATCCGGTCGCCCCACCTGAAAAGCCGCAACCGGAGCAGCTTGGGCTTTACGATAAGCAGGACTGGGAGACTGCGTACCGGGATTTGGATGCGCATGTGCCGCACCTGCTGATCCAGTTGCAGGATGATTTACAGAGATCGCGGAAGCGGGAAGCGGCGTGGATCTCGATCATCGTCCACCTGCTGGTGTTTATCATTTTGATTTACCTGCCGTGGATCCAGAAGAATGTCTGGCACCGCGGGGTCGTCATTGCGGTCGATCAAAACAAAGACAAGAATCTGACCTACCTGGCATTGCCGCCGGATTTACAGAAGCCGACGCGGCGGCCCAATACCAACATTGCGTCGGACAAAGATCGCATCGCGACTTCGCGGCATCCGGAACTTGATCCCAAAGAATTGCGGAAGATTCTGGCGACGCCACCTCCGGGAGCGCCGGGGCAGACAGGGCCGCGTGCGCCGCAGCCCGCAGCGCCACAAGCGACGGCGCAAAATCAGGCGCCTACGCCGGATCAGCAGAATCCAGCGCAGCAGCAGACGACTCGCCCGCAATTCCAGACAAATCAGACGGCGCAGTTGCAGATTCCGGCGCGTCCTAATAATTCGTTCAGCAAGTATGGGACGGGGATGACTGCGGGGTCGGCGATTCAGGAGGCCACCCAAGCAGCTGCCGCGCATCGCGGAGGTGGCGGGCAGGAAGGCGATTTCGGTCTGGGAACGGGAGCACACGGGCGACAGCTAGGAAATCTCGAAGTACTCAGCGACACCCAAGGCGTGGACTTCGGCCCTTATCTACAACGCATTCTGCAGGAAGTCCGGGAGAACTGGTATCGCGCAATTCCGGAATCGGCAGAGATGAAGAAGGGCAAGCTGCAAATCGAGTTTGCCATCACGAAAGATGGGAAGGTTGCCGACATGAAGCTGACGCTTAGCTCCCAGGATGTTGCTCTCGATCGGGCGGCCTGGGCGGGCATTTCGGCGTCGAATCCCTTTCCACCCCTCCCCACGGATTTCACCGGACCCTATCTCGCATTGCGCTTTCGCTTCTATTACAACCCCGACAAAGCTGACCTGCAATAGCGGGTGTTTCCTGCTGGGAATCTTTTCTTTCTCACACGCAATCAAATATTTAGCAGGGGCGGGTGTGCCGGAATCATCACTCCGGGGGAGAGAGGCTTTTTGGAGAAGATGCCAGTCTTGTTTGTCGGCCACGGGTCGCCGATGAACGCAATCGAGCACAACGCGTTTACCGCGACGTTGCAGAAGTTGAGTGCGCGGCTGCCGAAGCCGAAAGCGGTTTGCGTCGTCTCGGCACATTGGGTAACGCCGGGATCTCATGTGCTGGCGTCGGCCCATCCCAGGACAATTCATGATTTTTATGGATTTCCGCGTCCTCTGTATGAAGTGCAGTATCCGGCGCCGGGCGCACCTGCTGAGGCAGAGAGGCTGGCAAGCGATCCAGAGATTGAGCGCGATGAGAAGTGGGGACTCGATCACGGAGCGTGGAGCGTGCTACGGCACATGTATCCGAAGGCAGACGTGCCTGCATTTCAGTTGAGTCTCGACGAGGGACGCGGGTTCAAAGAGCATCTTGAACTGGGACGCGAGATACGGTCGTTGCGCGAGCGTGGGGTTCTGATTCTGGGCAGCGGGAACATTGTGCATAACCTGCGCCGCCTCGATTGGGAGAAGCCATCGGGCGCATATGACTGGGCAGTTGAGTTTGATGCCAAGGTGAAGGCTGCAGTCGATGCACATGACGTGCACGCGGTGGCTGAGCCACAAAAGTGGGGCGAGACTCTGCTGGCGACGGCGCATCCGACGGTAGAGCATTATCTGCCTCTGCTGTATTGCATGGGCAGTACCGATGATCGCGACGCAATATCGTATCCGTATGAGGGATTCGACTTCGGAAGCATCTCGATGCGGATGGTCTTGTTCGGCAACGATCGCCCCGCATAGTCCGGACTATAATCGGCAGCCTAGCCGGATTCCAATCTGTAATAGGTTTGACACCGTGTCGCAATCCGCAACGCGCATCGTGCTCGCTCCTCCAACCGCAGAGGCCTTCGACACCTATATTCGGGAGGCGGAAGCGGCCATGGGAACCACGTTGAACGACGGCTTCCTGTGGTCAGATCTAGATGCGGAGAGAGCCAAACGCGTCGGGGAAGGTCAAATCGTGGCGCAATTCTGGGAGGGGCAAGGGCCGGTCCAGGTGCCGAATGGATTGATCCATGACTGGATCGGCGCGGCGCTGATTCCTGGCACGACTGTCGAAGACACATTACGTCTGATTCAGGATTATGACAACCACAAGACCATCTACAAGCCTGATGTGATTGATTCGAAGCTGAGGAGTCGTAAGGGCAACGATTTCCAAATCTATTTGCGACTTCTGAAGAAGAAAATAATTACTGTTGTTCTCGATACCGATCATGACGTGCGGTATCGCGCCCTCGATCAAACCCGCTGGATCTGCTACTCACGAACGACCCGGATTGCGGAAGTGGAAAATGCGGGTAGCGCAAAGGAAACAGTGTTGCCGCCGGATACCGGACACGGATTTCTGTGGCGCCTTTACAGCTACTGGCGGTTCGAAGAGCGGGAGAGTGACGTGTATGTCGAGTGTCGAGCAATATCGCTGACGCGGGATGTCCCGTATGGCATGGGATGGATGATCGAGCCGGTCGTCCAAAAGCTTCCGAAGGAGTCACTCATCAGGACGCTGGAGGCGACTCGCCAAGCGTTGGCGAGATGAGCCACAGCGGACTCCTCACGCATTTCCTCGCGCCCAGTCTTCCTGCTACATTTTGATTCGTGGTTCCCTCCGTAGAGTACGAGCAGCGACTCAAAGCCCGGCAGTCGCGAGTTGCGCAATTCGAGAAAGTTCATATTCGACTGGGAAACGTTCGGCTGCTGCTGGCGATCGTCGCGGTGATCCTGGCGTGGGCTTCGATCTGGGCGCACATCCTCTCGCCATGGTGGCTGGTCGCGCCAGTAGCGGCGTTCATCGGTGTCGCCTCCTATCATTCGCGGATTCTTCGGGATCGCGAACTGGCAGAACGGGCAGTCGCGTTCTATGAGCGGGGTCTGGCACGGGTGGAGGACCGCTGGGCCGGGTTGGGAGAAACCGGCGAGCGCTTCGATGATCCGCATCATGTGTACGCTGAC
This sequence comes from uncultured Acidobacteriaceae bacterium, assembly GCA_963840895.1. GTDB lineage: Bacteria > Acidobacteriota > Terriglobia > Terriglobales > Acidobacteriaceae > Sulfotelmatobacter. The sequence goes on along the minus strand of CAWJAR010000018.1, from coordinate 107,932 downwards.
GATCTCGACTTGTTCGGCAGGGGCAGTTTGTTTCAGCTTCTGTCGACGGCGCGCACGCGCATGGGGGAAGACACCCTGGCACAGTGGTTGCTGGCACCTGCTCCAGTGGAGCAAATCCGCGAACGGCACGTTGCTGTAGAAGAACTGCGCGATCAACTGGATTTGCGCGAGGACCTGGCGGTGCTCGGAGAAGACGTAGGCGTTGGTGTACATCCCGAGGCCCTGCTGAAGTGGGCAGAATCGCCGAACCAAATGAAGCCGGCGTGGATTCGATGGTTGGCTTTGTTGTTGGCGATACTGGCGGTATCGGCGGCGGTTGTGTGGGCGATGTGGGATGTCGCGACGCCGTTCGTGCTGGTGGTTGTGATTGAAGCAGTCCTCACTTATGCATTGAAGAAGCCACTGGAAGAAGTGGTGAATGGGACGGAGCACGCATTCCGCAACCTGGATTTGCTTTCGGGCGTGCTGGCGCGAATGGAGGCCCACAGCTTTCAGGCGCCTCGGCTGCAGAGGCTGCGGGCGGAGCTTTTATCGAGCGGTGTGCCGAGTTCGCAGGCGATTGCGCGGCTTCGAACTTTAGTGGACCGGATCAATTCCCGGCACAATGTGTTTGTGAGAATTATCGACGCGCCGCTTATGTATTCCGTGCAGGTGGCGTTTGCGGCGGAGCGATGGCGCGCGGCTCACGGCGCTTCGCTGCGATTGTGGGTGGACGCGATTGCCCAGATGGAGGCGCTCCTTGCGCTGGCCGGTTACAGCTTCGAACATCCTGCGGACCCCTTTCCGGAATTCGCCGATGGGCCGGCATCGTTCGAGGCGGAGGAACTCGGGCATCCACTGGTGGCGTCGGAACTCTGTGTCCGCAACGACGTGAGAATTGAAGCGCAGACGCGCGTGCTGCTGATCAGCGGCTCGAACATGTCGGGCAAGAGCACGCTGCTGAGGGCCGTGGGTTTGAATGTTGTGCTGGCCATGGCGGGAGCGCCAGTGCGAGCGCGGCGGTTGCGGCTGACTCCGCTGCACGTGGGAGCCAGCATTCGCGTGAATGATTCGCTGCAGGAGGGCAGTTCGCGCTTCTATGCCGAGATCACGCGACTGCGGCAGATCTTCGATTTCGCGGGCGGCGATCCGCCGTTGTTATTTCTGCTGGACGAACTTCTGCAAGGAACAAATTCAAAAGATCGACGCATCGGCGCCGAGGGCGTTGTGCGCGCGCTGGTGAACCGCGGCGCGATCGGTCTGGTGAGCACCCATGACCTGGCGCTGACCGACATTGGCGGGACTCTTGAAGCGCATCTGCACAATGTGCATTTCCAGGATGAACTGGAAGACGGCAAGATGATCTTCGATTACAAACTGCGCGAAGGCGTGGTCACGAAGAGCAACGGGCTCGAATTGATGCGATCGATCGGACTCGATGTATAGAGTCCTTCCTGATTCGCGAAACACAGGGGCTGAAGCCCGTTTTCATGTATGTCTTTACCGCGGCCCTTAAAGGGCCGCTCTTCCACGGATCGAGCTGGAATCACGCAAACACCTTCGGTTAATCGCGCAGCGTATAATCATCCGGCTGGAAGCATGGCAAAGGGGGGTTCGGTGAGCAAGTTCCGCGAAGGCTTCAAAGCTGGCCACGTCGCCGCGGGCATGTCCTCTGCCGATCTCGGAATTGTGAATGATCCGGCAGGGGAGAATGATGACCAGGAGCGTTTGCGTGACCTTGGAAAATGGCGCTTTGTTCTTATCCGGGGCATTGCCGGGTTCGGCGTTCCGATGTTTCTGTGGGTGGTCCTAACTAATATTCCGAAAGATCTCGAGTCCGCCCGGGCATGGCACCAGCCGATCTTTCAGCACCTCCTCCACTCATGGATAGCTGCATTCTGTATGAATGCATTCCTTGGTGTCGTTGTCGGCATTTTGGCCTGGCGCAGAATTACTTCCGAGATTTGGCCTGGTGCCAAACCTGACCCAGAATCCTCCATCACTCGGTTGGGTCCGCTCGGGCCGGACAGCTAATCAGTCAACTGGCAGCAGCTAGTGTCCCTTCGCCGCGGTTGCGGCACCGTTTCCCCGAACGCCCTGAAAATCCGGATCGCCTAGCTGCCACATCAAAAACGAAAACTGATCCGTGAGGAGAGCGGTGTGCTGCGAGCGGGTGGCGCCAATGCCACCATGTCCGGCATCGTAGTCCACACGCAGGAGCACTGGCTTGCCGCTGGAAGTGGCCGCCTGCAGGCGGGCCGTCATCTTGTCCATTTGCCAGGGATCGACGCGCGGGTCGTTGATTCCCGTGGTAAGCAGCACCGCGGGATAGGCGGTTTGATCTTTGATGCGATGGTAGGCGCTGATCGCCAGCAGGTGATGAAAGTCCTCTTCGTTCTTGACGGTGCCGAATTCCGGGATGTTGGCCGGGCCGTTGATTTGAAGCTCGGCACGCAGATCGTCGGACATGCCGACGTTGTCGAGCGCGGCGCCAAACATGTCGGGGCGCTCGGTGATGGCGCCGCCGATGGTGATGCCTCCCGCGCTGGTACCTTCCCCAGCGAGATGGCTAGGCGAAGTGAATTTGTGGTCGATGAGATATTGCGCGCAAGCGATGAAGTCGGTGATCGTATTTTCCTTCGTAGCTTTGCGCCCTGCATTGTGCCAGTCTTCGCCGTATTCTCCACCGCCTCGGATGTGAGCCACTGCAATCACGCCGCCACGCTCGAGCCACGCCAGAGATGAGGGATCGAAGCCGGGGTCATAGGTGATCCCGTAGGAGCCATAACCGTGCAGGAGCGTGGGATGGGATCCGTCAAGCTTCAGGTTGCGCTGGTGGACGATGGACAGCGGAACCATAGTGCCGTCGGGGGCCTTGGCTTTGACCTCCTCCGATTCAATCGCAGAAAAATCAACCGGCGACGGCGGGACGATCTTCGTGTCGACGATCTTCTTGGTCTTAGGATCGTAATGCAGAAACACAGAGGACTTCGTCCAGGAATCAGCGGCGACGTAGACACCCGCTTCGGCCGGATTGGTGAACATTTCCTGAATGGCGCCGTCGAAGGGCAATTTGATCTCGCTTGCCGCCCCGCCTTCGAACGGCAGCCGCCACAAGCGGCCAAGTCCGCCATCGAGCTTCTGTACGTACACGGCGTCGGCGGCGACACCGAGCGCGGTGACCACCGCCTCGGATGGAGCGATAACTACTTCGGCGCTGCTGATGTTTCCATCGGGTAGCGTGAGTCGCAGAACCTTGAATCGCGACGCATTGTGATGGGAGACGAGATAGAGGTGGTCGCCGTGGATGTCGAAACTAGTGACCTCGTCGGCGACATCGAGCAGCTTTCGCCACGGAACGCTGGCGTCGTGCACCTCGGAGAGTTTTGCAAAGTAAAGCGTGGTTTCATTCTGGACGCCGTGCACCACGATTCCGAGAGCGTAGCTGGAGCCCGAAGGCACCGAGACGATGGGGAAATCGGTTTCGGTCATGGAAACTGAAGGCGAAAGCCCGTTGCCGAATACGGGCGTGTCTTTGTCGGGATCGTCGCCCAGATGGTGCAGGTAGGTACGGCTGTTCAGGTAATACGAAGTGCGAGGCTCGTCGGGTGCGAGCTTACGCAGGCGATTGTAGAAAAAGGAATGATTGTCAGGCAGCCAGGAAACGGCGCCGAACTGGGTGCGTTCGATGTGCTCCCCGAGTTCTTTGCCCGTTGCCGTATCCAGCACATGCATGACGCTGTTCTCGGAGCCGCCGGGTGAAATGCCGACCGCTACGAGTTTCCCGTCGAGCGAGGGCTGGTAGTAGTCGATGGAGTAGTGAACGTTATTCGCAGTGAGCGTTTCAGGATCGAGCAGGAGGCGTTCTGAGGCGTTCGTGCCCTCTCGCGTGTAGAGCTTGCGATTGTCTTCTCCGGGCGTGCGCTTCAAGTAGAAGACGTGTCCGCCGTAGGACTGAAAGCGTGCCACGCGGATACCAGTGTCGTCGAGCTCCGCAATGCGGGAGCGCAATTTGTCGCGGCCCGGAATTTGGTCGAGGACGGAACGCGTGTAATCGTTCTGTGCTTTCATCCAGGCCGAAACTTCGGTGCTCTTGAGGTCCTCAAGCCACCGGTAAGAATCGACAATCTTGTTTCCGAAATAGTCGTCCGTGACTTCCCGCTTGGGTGTGGCTGGGGGCGTAAGAGGCGCCGTCGCGACGGGCGTTTGCGCGCTCAGCGCGATGCTGGCGAGAAGCAGAACGACGATGCGAGAAGTCATATCGAAAACCTCCTCTAAATTCAGGCTCTAGAGTTTCTTATCACCAAACCCGACAGCGGTTCTGATTCACCATGGGCGAACCGGCCTTGCAATGAAACGCTTCCTGGAACTCTGGCATGTTTGAGACGACGCCGTTGGTGCGGTACTTCTCCGGAGAATGCGGGTCGATGGTAGCGCGCAGGCGCTTGGTCTCGTCGCGGCTCTGGCCGCACCAGCTCTGCCCGTAGCCTACGAAGAAACGCTGATCGGGCGTGAGACCTTCGATCGGCTCAAGAGACTGGCCCTTGGTGTCGTCCTTCCACGCGAGGTAGGCGAGAAGCAGTCCGCCCAGGTCGGCAACGTCTTCGCCCAGCGTCAGCTTGCCATTGATCTTGACATTGTCCACGACGGTGTATGTCGAATACTGGTCTGAGATACAACTGGCGCGCTTCACGAATTCTTTTCCGTCGTCCTCGGTCCACCAGTCGCGCAAATTGCCCTGCGCGTCGAACTGGCGGCCTTCATCGTCGAAGCCGTGAGTGAGTTCGTGACCGACGGTGCCGCCGGTGTCGCCATAGTTCGGAGCGGCGTCAGATTTGGGATCGAAGGCAGGAGGCTGTAGCACGCCTGCGGGAAAGTTGATGTCGTTCATCTGCGGATCGTAGTAGGCGTTGACGGTCGGCGGAGTCATGCCCCATTCGCCATGATCGACGGGCTTGCCGATCTTGGCGAGTTGGCGGTCGAACTCGAATTTTCGGGCCCGATCGACATTGCCCAGTTCGTCCCCGCGGATAATTTCCAGCTTGCTGTAGTCTCGCCACTTGTCGGGATAGCCAATCTTGTTGGCCATTCCGTGAAGTTTGGCCAGCGCCTGTTGCTTGGTGGCGGCCGACATCCAGGGCAGGCTGTTGATGTCCTGCTCCATCTGGGCCTGAATCTCTTTCACAATCTTCAGCGCCTGCTGCTTGGCTTCTGGACCGAAATATTTCTGCACGTAGGCTTGGCCGAGAGCCTCGCCAAGATAATCGTCGACATACTCGGTGCAGCGCTTCCAGCGCGGCTTGAGTTCCTCCTGACCCTGCAGGGTCTTGCCGTAAAATGCGAAATTCTCATTGAGGAATGCGGAGGACAGATGGGCTGCATTGGCGTGCACCAGATGCCAGCGTAGGTAGGTTTTCCAGTCCGGCAGGCTTTCCTTTTCGATCGCCTCGTTCATCGTCTTGATGAAAGCGGGCACCGATACGTTCAAAGACGCGATGGAGGGCATGCCAACCTTGGTGAAATAAACCTGCCAACGGAACGCGGGCGAAAGCTTTTCCAGTTCGGCGATCGTCATCTTGTGATCGAGAGCCTTGGGGTCGCGCCGTTCGACCCGCGTCATAGAGCCATTGGCCAGAGAGGTTTCGATGCGAAGCACGGTTTTTGCTTCGGCGGCTGCGACCTCGGGCTTGTCGCCGAGGAGTTCGAACATCTTCTGCACGTGTGCGACGTAGGAGTTCCGCAGTTCGACTGACTTGGCGTCGGTCTTGAGGTAATAGTCGCGGTCAGGCAAGCCGAGTCCGCCTTGATCGGTGTTGGCGATCTCTTGGTTGGCGTCGTGCGGGTCCTGAATGGATTCGAAGCGGAACAGCACGTTGTTGGTGACCATATCGGCGGCGATGTCGGCGATCTGGGCCTTGGAATTGATATTAGCAATTTGCTGCAGCCTCGGTTCGAGCGGCTTCGCTCCGCTGGCTTCGATGGTCTTCTCGTCGGTGCAGGAAGCGTAGTAGTCGCCAATTTTCTGATCGACCGCACTGCGGTTCGGATCAGGCACGGCCGCAGCCTCCAGAATTCCGCGCAGGCGCGTCAGGTTCTCATCCTGCATTTTGGAATACGTGTCCCAAGAAGACTGGTCGGGAGGAATGGGATTGTTCTTGATCCAGCCGCCGCAGGAATAGGCGAAGAAATCCACACAAGGATCAATGCTGCGGTCCATGCTCGTAACATCGAGGGCAGGAGTGTATTTTTCCGGGGCTGGTTGCTGGGCCTGGGCTAAGGAAAGAAGACAGATTACTGCGAGCGTAAGCGTACTCACGCGCAGGAGTGCCATGGAGTGAACCTCTCCTAACGAGAAATCAACACAATGCGACCTCAAAGTATAAGCCTGCGCACGGGCCAGAGTGTCAGGATCGAGGTCCTCGCGCGGGCTCAACTCTTCCGCAAACGAATCGATCCATCTCCTGTGTGGATCGTCAACGAGTTGCCACCGCCGTTGAGCTTGCCGTGAACTTCGTTCTCGCGAATCTTGCCTTCGGTCGTGATGGGCATGTCGAGATCGATGTGGCCGTCGCTGGTGTGCAGGCTGACGTCGGCCGAGAGGTCGGGAGGGATGTCCAGCGTGACGCTGCCGTCGCCGGTTTCGAGGCGCCAGGCCGCCGCAAGCGTAGAGCCTTGTGTGGCGCGCACATCTACGTTCCCATCGCCGGTCTTGAGTTCCAGTTCATCGAAGCGCCCATTGGCGGTGATGTGGCCGTCACCAGTGGAGGCATGCAGCTTGCCGTCGACGCCCTCCAGGTTCTCGGAACCATCGCCGGTGCGTAGATCCATATCGCCCTTGAGTCCGGCGAGATCGATCTTGCCGTCGCCAGTGCGCAGGTTGACACGGCCCTCACGCGGCATTTGGACGATGACGTCGACGCGGTGATGTCCCCACTCGAAGTTGAAATTGTGATGGGGAAAGTGAACTTCGATTTCGACGGAATCGCCAGTCTGGCGTTCGTCGACGCGGATGCCGCCCTCGCCGATCTTGTAACGCGAGGTTTCGACCTTGGCTTCGATCGTGTTCTGGTCCCAGGTCGTGACGCGGATGTTGGCGTCGGAAGTCTCAATTCGCAAGGTCGGCTTGCCGCTGACGGTGTAGGTCTTGGACCATTGGTCAGCGTACGCGGGAAGCACGGAAACGGCGGCAATTGCCAGGACGGACAGGGCGAGGCGCTTCAGGGCAGTAAATCTCATAGGATCCTCCGGCCGGGCACACCATGGCCCAGCCTCTTAGACGTGGTTACGGGCGATCGGTGAGATTAGTTCCAAGGAAATTCCCCCCGCGTCAGTTATCAGTTGCCTAGGTGCGGACCCATGAGCCGATGTATGCCATACGGATGAGTGTTCGCTCGGAAAAGGGTAGATAGAGAAGCGCGGCGCATACGGCGAAGGCCGCCCCTAGACCAATTTCCTGGATCAACAAGAATGGTGCGACAGCCCACAGCTGGTCCAAAGCCAGGATGACGGGGAACATCTGGCGGAATTTCTCGCCCAATCGCTGGTAATCGAAGCCGACTGCCGACAGCAAGTAGCAGCGCAGGGGAATGCCCACTCCGGCGGTCACCATGACGGTGACGGTCAGAACTGTCGCGCCCCACAGGGGAAGGAAAGTGTCGGCTACGAGTTGTACGTCGCGCAGGCGGAACAGGGCGACGAGGTAGAAGACCAGATACATGACTTGGATCAGCGCGAAAAGGCCACGGGTGAGAGCGCGGCGCGGAATAGGGACGTCGAGTTCAGGATGCATTGCGACCGGCGGGAAGGACGTATTCGGAGTTGGGGATTTCCCCAAGTTGCTCGCGATCGCTTTTTCTTGGGGTAGAGCATCTTTCGGCGCGTCCGCCTGCACTGGAGCGATGAAACGGTATCCACGGCGGGCGAGAGTTTCGACGTAGCGGGGGCTGGAAGCGGAGTCTCCCAGCGCTTCGCGCACCTTGTTGATAGCGGTGTTCAGGCTGTGGTCGAAGTCGACGAAGGTGTCGGAGGGCCACAGTTTCTGTTGCAGTTCCTCGCGGGTGACTACTTCGCCGGCGCGCTCCAGCAGCAGAGCAAGAACTTGGAAGGGCTGGCCCTGCAGACGCATTTTCACGCCGCTCTTGCGCAGTTCGCCGGCGCTCAGGTCGAGCTCGAATACTCCGAAGCGCGCGATCCTGCTGTGGTTTTGCGGCACGACGCCGTAGTGTAGCAGGAAGATCTTGGGTCGTGGGTATGGGTCTCAGGCTCACAAGTCGTGAGATCAAAAGCAACGACCAGGGCTCCGGCGGGTCTACAATATCCGCGTGCCGGCTACCACTCCACCCGACGATCACAAGCATCATCGCCACGCAATGTACGCGTCGGAAACCACTGGCTTGCTGCTGATCGCCTTGATGCTTCTGATTCTCACTCTGGTCCGCTACTGGCACGACATTCATTGGAGCCTGCGCTGAACGTGGGTGCCGATCATCATGGGATCGCACCGCTTGAGCCGCTGCTGGTGGTCATCCTTGGGCCGACGGGCAGCGGAAAGACGGCGCTGTCTTTGGCGTTGGCGCAGAGGTTTGGCGGTGAGATCGTTAACTGCGACTCGGTCGCCATGTATCGCGAGTTTGATATCGGGACGGCCAAGCCCACTGCCGCGGAACGAGCGCGGGCGCCTCACCATCTTTTTGATTTCGTCGAGCCCACCGAGTTCATGACGGCCGGCGAGTACGCGCGACGCGCCCGGCAAGTGCTGACGGAGATCAGCCGGCGAGGTCAATTGCCAATTGTGGTGGGAGGAACGGGACTGTATTTGCGGGCGCTGCTGGAAGGACTCTTTCCCGGGCCGCAACGTTCCGAGGAATTGCGCGAACGCTTGCGGGAACGAGTCGCGAGCCACGGGTCGGAGCATCTTCATCGCATTCTTCGGCGCCTGGATCGTGCGGCGTCCGACAAAGTTCATGCCAACGATATTCCCAAACTGATTCGCGCCATCGAAGTGTGCCTGGCCTCGCGGCAGAAGATGTCTGAGCTTTGGCAGCAGGGGCGCGATCCGCTACGAGGCTTCCGAATCTTGCGGCTCGGCCTCGATCCGGATCGTGGTGCGCTCTACCAGAGGATCAACCTGCGGGCGCACCTGATGTTTGAAAGCGGGCTGCTCGAAGAGACGAAACAATTACTTCGGAAATACGGTGAGGCAGCGCGTCCTCTGACTTCTCTCGGCTATAAGCAAGCCCTGCAACTACTGAATGGAGAACTCACCCGCGACCAGGCCGTGCAAGCCGCACAACAGGCTCACCGCAACTATGCCAAGAGGCAAATGACGTGGTTCCGCCGCGAGCCCGAGGTGAGATGGCTAAGGGGCTGCGGTGACGATCCACGAATTCAGCAAGAAGCTCTGCTCGCCGTTGACTCAATGGGTGTTGGCCAATTGCCCTCTCGCTAAACGACAGCCCGTGAAGCCCTGACACCAAAGACCCAAGACCCGCCCTTCTGCTATCGTTCCGTCTATGCCCCGAATCATTCTTGCGCTTCTTTTTAGTCTGGCCTTTTCCCTGCCCGCGTTTGCCAAGAAACCGCCGCATCCGGCGCCCGTCAACGTGTCGCACGGTGACAAATGGGCGGAGAAGACACTGCGCGGTCTTTCTGTCGAAGAGAAAGTTGGCCAGGTTTTCATGATCTGGTGCCGCGCCAGCTTTCTCAACGTGGAGAGCGCGGAATACCTCCAGTTTCTCGAGGACATGAAGAAGTATCACGTGGGGTCATTTGCCATGTCGGTACACGTGGATGGTCCGTTCTTGTTGCGGACGGAGCCTTACGAGACTGCCGAGTTGCTGAACCGGTTACAGAAGGCCTCGAAGCTGCCACTGCTGTTTGCGGCGGATTTTGAGCGCGGGGTGTCCACGCGACTGATGGGGAGCACGAACTTTCCGCACGCCATGGCCTTCGGCGCCGACGGGAATCTCGATGACGCGCAAAACTTCGGACGGATTACCGCGCAGGAAGCGCGAGCCGTTGGGGTTCACTGGAATTTCTTTCCAGACGCAGACGTGAACTCGAATCCCGCCAATCCCATCATCAACACGCGATCGTTCGGAGAGGATCCCAAACAGGTAGGCGATCTGGCGACCGCCTACATCAAGGGAGCGCGCGAGGGCGGGATGCTCACGACCGTCAAACATTTCCCGGGTCACGGGGACACCGCGACAGACTCACATCTGGGAGTCGCCAGCGTGGGTGGCGACCGCGCGCATCTGGATTCAATCGAACTTCCTCCTTTTCGTCAGGCGATCGCCGCCGGCGTTGACTCTGTTATGGTGGCGCATGTCACCGTCCCGGCACTCGATTCCGATCCCAACCATGTGGCCTCGATTTCTCCGGCGGTCGTATCGGACCTGCTCGAGAAGCAACTAGGATTCAAGGGCGTGATCGTGACGGATGCGCTCGACATGGCTGGCCTGACGCATCTTTTTGCCAATAACATTGGGCGCGCCGCGGTTGAGGCGTTCAAGGCCGGCAATGACTTGCTGATCATCCCGGCGGATCTGGGCGCGTCCTACGTTTCGATGCTAAATGCCGTGCGGTTGGGCGAAATTTCCAAGGAGCGGCTCGACCATTCCGTCCTCAAGATCTTGAAACTAAAGGGCGCTCTCAACCTCGATAAGTCCCGCGCAGTGGACCTGAATGCCATTTCTACTGCGGTCGGCAAGCCGGAGAACATCGCCTTCGGACAGCACGTCGCCGACTCTGCCATCACTCTGGTGCGTGACAATGGCAAAGTTCTTCCCTTGAAATCGAAGGGAACTGCCAAGGGCGGGCTTCCGTATATGACCAAAGAGGAGACCCATAACCAGACCCTTGCGGTCATCTTTTCGGATGATGTGCGCACGGAGTCTGGCCGCGCTTTCGGACGGGAGTTCCGCGCCCGCATTCCGGATGCGCGGGTCATTTATGTGGATCCTCGCTTCGCCGCGGGCATGAGCGACGAGGTGCTGAAGGCGGTTGACGAAGCGGAAACTGTGGTCGGCGCGGTGTATGTGATCCCCAACGCCGGCAAGGTGGGGAACTCGGTAGCCATGGCGGATGCCACCGGCACGCTGTTGCAGCAGATGCTTGACCACGGGGCGGGAAAGACGGCGATTGTTGCGATGGGAAATCCGTATTTGGCTAGCGATTTTCCCAAGATCGAAAATTACATGTGCACTTTCTCCAATGCGACCGTTTCGGAAGTGGCCGCCATTAAAGCGCTCTTCGGAGAGATTCCGATTCGTGGCCATCTGCCCGTAACGATCCCGAATATCGCGCAGCGCGGCGCCGGGCTGGAGCGTCCGGCGCAAGTCGCGGAGGAAGGAATTCATCATGCGCAGAACTAATTTGCAGACCGTGCGAGTGCTTGCTCTGGGGCTTGCGACTCTTAGCGTTGCCCTTCTGGCTGCGTGCAGCGTCAACGTGAAGAAGCAGAAGGACGGCGAGGATAAGCAGGTCGACATCAATACGCCGGTCGGCGGCATTCACGTAAGCAAGGACGCGAACGTGGGGGACGTGGGCATCGCCGTGTATCCGGGCGCACATCTGAAGCAAAAAGATTCCGATGGCAATGACAAGAGTGCCAACGTGAACATTTCCAGCTTCGGCTTTGGGTTGAAAGTTGTGGCGCTGGAGTACGAGTCTGACGACTCGCCTGCAAAGCTCATTGCCTACTACAAGGATGAACTCAAGAGGTACGGCAAGGTGCTGGAGTGCCACACGAAAGATTTTGATGTGGATCCGGATGTCGACTCATCAGATAAGGGATCTCATGAACTGACTTGCGAGGGATCCAGCGGCAACAATGTTGAACTGAAAGTCGGCACCAAGGCGAACCAGCACATCGTAGCCGTGAAGCCCGAGGGCAAGGGATCGAGCTTCTCGCTGGTATATGTGCGCACCCACGGCAAGGAAGCGGATATTTAGAAATCACTCGTAGAGACGTAGCAAGCTACTTCTCTGCATCACCGAGGAGGGTTATCCATGATTCGTCATCTCGCACTAGCATTCGCTCTCACCACTGCTCTGACCTTGTCCGTATTTGCACAGCAAGACGATTCACAGGACAAAGCCTTTGACGTTCGCAGCTCGGTTGGCGACATGCACGTCGGCAAGGATGCCGACGCCCAGAAGCAAGGGCTGCCGTTGTATCCGGGTGCCCGTCCGAAACACGAAAAGGACAATGACCCTCTCAACTTCGGTATCGTGACCGAGAGCTTTGGTATGAAGCTGCTCGTCGCAAAATACGAGTCGGATGATCCGCCGGCCAAGGTAATCGACTACTATCGCGACAAGCTAAAAAAGTACGGCAAGGTTCTGGAGTGCCATTCCCAGAAGCATGGCGGCGATGTCGAGGTAAACGACAGCGACAAGGACTCGAAAGACAGCAAGGAATTGAAGTGCGAAGATAATTCGGGTCCGGTCACGGAGTTGAAAGTCGGGACCGAGGATAACCAGCACGTGGTGGCCATCGAACCCCGCGACGCAAGCAAGGGATCGACCTTCGCCCTGGTCTACGTGCATACCCGCGGCAAGCGCGGAGACATCTAGGCAGCTGTCGGCTGTCCATCGACAAGCGGAAATCCGCGATCAAACCTCCAAGGAACGGCGGGGCTGCGCCTCGCTGCCGCTCCGTGCGATACTTTCAGGGAAAGCCCTTCTCGTTCTCCGATGGAACAGTCTTGTTACAAGTGCGGGCAAACGGTGGAAGAAGGAATCCCTTTTTGTCCGCACTGTTCGGCACCACAGATTCGGGTGGTAATTGCTGAGCCTGCGCCGTTGCCACTGGCGTTCGCAGGAGCCACTACGACGCAGGAGGCAGTGTCGCTGCCCGCATCGCAGACCGTTCCCGTGCTGGCTCTTCCCATGCAGTGGTCGCAGGCGTTTCGGCCCTGCGCGCTGGCGGCGGTTGTAGCGTCGCTGCTGATGGCGCTGGGATTGAACCCATTCGTGGCGATGTTCAGCGTCGGATTTCTCGCGGTCGTATTCTATCGCCAGAGCCGGCGGGAGATTTTGATGAGACCGGCAATTGGCGCCGGGTTGGGAGCATTGGCCGGGCTGCTCTGGTTCGCGATGTCGTCCATTCTCGAAGCGCTGGTGGTAATCCTCTTTCACAAAGGGCCGGAACTGAGCAGTGAGCTCGTCAAGAGAATCCAGCAAGCGTCGTCACAAACCAGCGACCCGCAGGTGTTGGCCGTGTTCGACCGGTTGAAGAGTCCTGGCGGACTCGAACTCCTGATGTTGACCGGCCTGATTTTCGCCTTGCTCGCTTCGCTTGTTCTCGGAGGCCTGGGTGGGCTGCTGGGTGGGGCCATTCTGGGTCGGCGAGGCAAAGGGTAACTTCGAATCGTCCTTCTCCCGGTCAGGATGACTTCCTGTGAAATAAAGAAACAGGGCCCACGCTTGCAGATGCCGGGCCTGCCGCGTATGATGCACCGTTTGCAGTTTTTCAGATGAATATGCCCGCACGCGGTTCGCTGCTCGGAATTGAACACCTCGACGCGAAAGAAATCCTAGGCCTGCTCAAACTGGCCCGGCGCATGAATCCGCTCAAGCCGCGGCCGCTGCTGCGCGGCAAGCGCATCGTCCTTCTGTTTTACGAACCGTCGACCCGCACCCGGACTTCGTTCGAGATTGCAGCCAAGTCTCTGGGAGCGATCACAACCCTGGTGCTGTCGTCGGGATCGAGCATCGAAAAAGGCGAGTCCGTGCTCGATACGGGATATACCTTGCGGGCGGTCGGCGCTGATTGCATCGTGATGCGCCACCCGTCGGCGGGAGCGCCGCACCTGATGGCGGAACATCTCGACATTCCCGTGGTCAATGCTGGGGACGGAATGCACGAGCATCCGTCGCAGGCGCTGCTCGATGCGTTCACAATTCTCAAGCATAAGAAGTCGTTCAAGGGACTGCAAGTGACGATTCTCGGCGACATTCTTCACAGCCGCGTCGCCCGCAGCACCTGCCACTTGCTGACCAAGTTTGGGGTGAAGATCACCACGTGCGGTCCGCCTGAGTTCGTGCCCGACATTGCCGCTACGCTCGCCCCCGGCTTGCGGGTCACGCGCCACATCGAAGACGCTTTGCGCGGCACCGATGTGGTGATGTTGTTGCGGGTGCAGAAGGAACGCCTGGCAGGACAGAAGATTTCGCTGGAGGAATACATTGCACGGTACCAGATGACGAGTGCGCGCTTGAAACTCGCTAAGCGGGACGCGATCGTGATGCATCCCGGGCCCATCATTCGAGGCCTTGAGTTGACAGCGGAAGTTGCCGACTGTCCTCAGTCTGCAATCGTGGACGAAGTGCACAATGGCGTACCCACACGCATGGCAATACTGGCGCGGGCACTGGGGAAAGCGAAATGAGGGAACAACTTCATTTCCGCGGATTCACGCGGATCAATGCGGATTGAACAAATAATGGGTAGATCCGCGAATACGTCGCGTCACTGGAGATGAAGTTAGGAATATCAAGATGAGGACGGCAACTTCCATCCCGCGTTTGTATGCCGACGCCAGCGGGTTGAAGCATGGGGAGCTCACCGAGAAACTAATCGGTATCTTTTTCAGTATTCACAATGAACTGGGTCATGGCTTTCTGGAGTCTGTCTACGAGCAGGCGTTCTCGGTTTTGCTAGCCGAAAACAACATCTTTTTTCAGAGACAAATTGCCGTACCGGTTTGGTTCCACAAACAGCAGATCGGCGAGTTCCGAGCAGATTTGCTCGTGGACAGGAGAGTGCTGGTTGAACTGAAAACCGGCCGTGACATTGAAGCCGCATGGGAGAAGCAGCTCTTGAACTATCTTCGAGCGACCGATGTGGAGGTTGGCTTGTTGTTCAATTTCGGCCCGAGCGCACAATTTCGCCGGTACGTGTTCGAAAACATCAAGAAAGATCCGCGAAATCAGCGTGAATCCGCGGAAAAGAAGTTGGTTGGGAGTTGCCGATGAACCGCCCGGAAACCAAGAGCCTGCTGATCAAAGGCGGACACTTAATTGATCCCGCGGCGAGGATCAACGCGCCAATGGATATCATCTTGCGCGATGGCCGCGTGGCCGAAGTTGCCCTCCCTAACAAGACGCGTGGCGCCGCCGATGAAAAGATCGACGCTCGCGGACTCATCGTGGCGCCGGGCTTCATCGATTTGCACGTCCACTTGCGGGAGCCGGGCCAGAGCTACAAAGAGACGATCGCGAGCGGGACAGCAGCAGCGGCGGCTGGCGGCTTCACTTCTGTCTGCACCATGCCCAATACTGCGCCGGTGGTCGACACCGCGGAGTGGGTGCAGTGGCTGCGAAAACCGGAGCGTGCGGCCGTGGTCAACGTGTTTCCCATCGCGGCAGCTACCTTCGGTAGCAAGGGAATAACCTTGACCGACTTCAGCGCCCTACAGCGCGCGGGGGCGGTCGCGGTCACTGACGATGGCAAGCCGATTCTCGAAGACGACGTCATGCGGATGGCGCTGCGGCTCGGCGCCGAGCTCAACTTCCCGGTTGTGCAGCATGCTGAGGATACGCGTCTCACCGAGAACTGCTCGATGCATGCGGGGCCCACGAGCTTCCGCCTGGGATTGCGAGGAATGCCGGCCAGCGCCGAGGCAGGCATTGTGGAGCGCGACGTCACATTGGCGCAACAGGTCCGCGAATCGCGGCTGCATGTGGCGCATCTTTCAACCTCGGATGCGCTCAAGGCCGTTCGGCGCGGCAAACGGGCCAAAGCACGCGTCACTTGTGAGGTCACCCCGCACCACTTCACGCTGATTGACGAGAACGTTGGCGAGTATGGCACCAACTTCAAGATGAACCCTCCACTGCGCACAGCCGCCGATCTCGAAGCGATTGTCGTAGCGCTCGCAGACGGCACCGTGGACGCGATTGCCACGGACCACGCCCCACATGCTGCGCACGAAAAGCAAGTTGAATTCGAGAAGGCTTCGTTCGGCATCACCGGCTTGGAGACGGCACTGGCACTGGCGATCTCGAAGCTTCATCGTGAGCACAAAATATCTCTTGCGCGTATCGTTGAACTGTTTACCGCCGGACCAAGCCGCGTCTTCGACCTTACGGGACGCGGAACGTTGGCGCGCGGCAGCTTCGCCGATGTGACGATCTTCGATCCCAAAAAGCGTTGGACGTTCGACTCCACCAAATCGCGATCGCTGTCGCACAACACGCCGTTCGCAGGGTGGCAGTTCACTGGGAAGGTGATGGCTACCATCGTGGGCGGCAACGTGGTCTACCGCGCGAACTAAAATTCACAAGCGGGAAGGAGCATCTTGTGATTCGCAAAACGCGATTGGGTCTTCTGTTTCTTCTCTTGCTCAGCTTGATGACCTGGCTCGCATCGACACAGGCGGCGGGACAAGCACCAGCCGGGACCGTTTCGATGCCCGCTACCAGTACGCCCCACGCGGGACCATCGTTCGACGTGAATGCGGCGGTCGAAGCCTATTTCGCCAAGATGCCTCCCGCGCGCAGGGCCAGTTCCAATGCCTATTTCGAAGGCGGCTACTGGCTACTCGTGTGGGATTTCCTTTCGACTTGCTTTGTGATGTGGCTGCTGTTGCGCTTTCGCTGGTCCGCCGGCATGCGCAACCTGGCCGAGCGGATCACTCGGTTCAAGCCTTTGCAGACCGCGCTGTATTGGGTGCAGTTCATTGTTGTGGTCTCGACCCTCACCTTCCCACTTACGGTATACGAAGGGTATTTCCGCGAACACAAATATGGACTGCTGAATCAGACCTTCGGTCCGTGGATGCGCGACCAACTTGTGGGGCTGGCGGTTGGCATCGTGCTGGGAGCGATTCTTGTAGTGCCGCTGTTTGGATTGGTGCGACGGCTGGGGAACTCCTGGTGGTTATGGGGCGCAATTGTGGCGCTGGCGTTCATTGCGTTCGTGAGCCTGATCGCTCCGGTATACATCTCTCCGCTGTTTAATCAGTACAAGAAGTTAGAAGATGCGCGAGTCCGGGATCCAATCCTGAGCATGGCACGGGCCAACGGAATTCCCGCGACCGACGTCTACGAATTTGACGCGTCACGGCAGTCGAATCGCGTGAGCGCCAACGTCAGCGGCTTCGCCAACACGCTGCGAATTTCGCTCAACGACAACCTGCTGAACCGCTGCACGCTGCCCGAGATTGAGACGACCATGGGGCATGAGATGGGACACTACGTTCTCAATCACGCCTATAAGGGGCTGGCACTGAATGGGATTGTGATCGTGATTGGCTTCGCATTTCTGCATTGGGGGCTGGGCTTTTCGTTGGCGCGCTGGGGCGAGAAGTGGGGTCTCCATAGTATTACGGATGTCGCCGTGTTGCCGCTGGCAATGATTCTGTTCTCTCTCTTCTTCTTTGTGACGACGCCCGTGAACAATACGATCACGCGCACGATGGAATATGAAGCGGACATTTTCGGCTTGAATGCCGCGATGCAGCCCGACGGGGAGGCAAACGTCGACCTGATGCTGGGAGAATATCGCAAGCTGGACCCGGGTCCGATCGAGGAGTTCCTCTTTTTCGACCATCCCAGCGGGCGGACTCGCATCACGGCCGCCATGCGATGGAAGGCCGAGCATCCGGAGTCGGCGAATCCTGAGGAAGTAGTCAGGCCGGTTTTTGGCACGAACTGAACCCCAGGCTGTCGACAAGTCTTGAATCGAAGCCCTTTCCCTGCCATCTAAGGTTAGATTACTGGGGCACCGCTGTCGCAGACACTATGAAGCTTCTCTACCGCTATTCCAAACAGTACTGGTCGCTATTCGCGGTCGCACTTTTGCTGGCTGCAACCAACCAGATATTTTCCCTGCTTGACCCACTAATTTTCCGGCACGTGATCGACGGATACGCCACCAAGTATCACGAGTACACGCAGGCGCAATTTATTCATGGGGCGGGACTGTTGCTGCTAGCGGCGGTTGGAGTGGCGTTTGTGTCGCGGGTGGCAAAGAATTTCCAGGACTACTTCACCAATGTGATCGTGCAGCGTTTGGGCGCAAAGATGTATTCCGATGGCATCCGCCACTCGCTGGATCTGCCGTATCAGGTCTTCGAGGACCAGCGCAGCGGAGAGACGCTGGGCAAGCTGCAGAAGGTGCGCAGCGACGTGGAGAAGTTCATCACCTCTGCCATCAATGTAATTTTCATTTCGTTGATCGGCATCGTGTTCGTGATGATCTATGCCTTCCGGGTGCACTGGTCGATCGCACCGGCGTTTCTGATTACCGTTCCGATGCTGGGGATTATCAGTTCCGTGCTCAGCCGGCGAATCAAGAAGATGCAGAAGACCATCGTCGCGGAGACGACGGCGCTGGCGGGGTCAACGACCGAGTCTCTGCGGAATATCGAACTGGTAAAGAGTCTGGGGCTGGCGCAGCAGGAAGTCGGGCGGTTGAACGGCATTACAGACAAAATCCTCAGTCTTGAACTGAAAAAAGTGAAGTACCTGCGGAGCTTGAGCTTCATTCAAGGTACGTCGGTGAATGCACTGCGGACGAGCATCCTGTTCCTGATGCTTTATCTGATCTTCCGGCAGGAGATCACCATCGGCCAGTTTTTCTCGCTGATGATTTATTCGTTTTACATCTTCACGCCGCTGCAGGAGTTGGGCAACGTCATTAATACTTACCGTGAAACGGAAGTCTCGCTGCAGAATTTCCAGGACATCCTTGATACCCCGCGAGATCCGAAGCCGGTGGATCCTGAACCGGTGGACGAGTTGCTGACACTGCAATTCGATGGCGTGAGCTTCCAGCATCAGAGTTCGACCGTTCTGGCGTTGGATCAGATCAGCTTCAGCGCCGCACAAGGAGACACAGTAGCGTTCGTAGGACCGTCGGGCGCGGGCAAATCGACTTTGGTGAAATTGCTGGTCGGCCTGTACGCGCCGAAAGCAGGGTCGATTCTGTACAACGGGATCCCGTCGAACCGCGTGGATCTCGACGTGCTTCGCGAGAAGATCGGCTTCGTCACCCAGGATACCCAACTCTTCTCCGGGACGATTCGCGAGAACCTGCTGTTTGTGAACCCGAGCGCGACGGACGAAGAATGCATGAAGGTATTGAACCAGGCGGCTGCCCATAGCCTGCTCGCACGCGCCGATCGAGGCCTGGATACTCTGATTGGCGAAGGCGGCGTGAAGGTTTCGGGCGGCGAGAAGCAGCGGCTTTCGATTGCCCGCGCGCTGTTGCGGCATCCGCAACTGCTGGTCTTCGACGAGGCTACTTCGTCGCTGGATTCCCTCACTGAAGAGGAGATCAGCCGGACGATTCGCGAGGTGGCGACGAATCAGGAAGCCATCACGATTCTAATTGCGCATCGGTTGTCGACGGTGATGCATTCGGATCGAATCCACGTGCTTGAGCGCGGACGGATTGTGGAGTCGGGCCGCCACTCAGACCTGTTGGAACAGAAGGGCTTGTACTACGCGATGTGGCGGCAGCAGGTGGGCGAGCGAGCGCTCGCGGGTGCTCGGTAACTTCTCTTAGCGAGACATTTCAGCGATTTTAAGGGCTTTCTGTGGCTCGGCGTGCCACGGTCACAGGCCCCTATGATTTAAATCACATACCCTCCCGGCCAGCCGACCTCAGAATCGGAAGACTACTCCACGAAGGAGTCGACCATGGCCTCCACTGCTTCCCCCACCTCGGCGGACCTGATGCAGACGCTTCCCTCCGACGCTGCGCGCCAGATCCAATGGCGGTTTGCCGACCGCTATGACCTGCAGATGCTGGTGCAGTCGACACGATCGGTGGCCCGAGGCCCGGTGGCACGGTTGGTGGCAAGTGGCGGCCGCAATTCGCATGACTGGACACCGGCCAAGGCTGAATTGCTCGACGCATTCGATAAGGCCGGGATCACGGCCGTCTTCATGGAGCCCGAGCAGGGTGGATTCATCGCCGGACCAAAGAATCTCGCACTGGCACTCGTAGCGTTTGAACTCGCATGGGTCGATGGAGGAGCCGCAACCGCAAGCCTGGCAGGCTGTCTGGCGCTGGCGCCGATTCACGAGCGCGGCACGCCCGAGCAGCAGAGCAAATATATGCAGTTAGCCGCTCCGCCTCAGCCTGGCGAAGACCGCAAGCCGTGGCGCGGAGCGTTCTGTCTGACTGAACCCATTCCCTATGTCGGCGTAGATACGGGAATGCTCAATGGAAAACTCAGCATCGCCGCGTGGAAGGACGGCGAAGAGCCGATGCTGCAGGTGGAGAAGCGCGGCCGGTTTATCACCAACATTGCGTTTGCCAATTTTGTGACCGCCGCGGTGGATTCCGCCGATGACCGAATCAAGGGAAGTTGCATGGTGATCCTGGAAGAAGGGGATCCGGGAACCTTCGATCGCGGGACACCGACGCGGAAGCTGGTGCATCAGCTGTCTTCCACGGGCGACCCGATCTTCAGTCTGCGCATTCCGGCAAGCCGGATTGTTGGCGGATACGACGTGAAGGATGGCGTGATCGTCCCACGCTACAAGCACAACGAAGTGATTGAGGCGGTCTTCCGGCGGACGCGAGTGACCGTGGGCGTCATGACATCGGCAAAGTTGTTGTCAGCGATTGAGCCGATCATTCGGTATCAGCGCGGGCGATTCCGCGGAGCTGCGACAGCGGCGCCGGGATCGGTGCGTTACGAACTTGGACTGCAAGCGCGACAGGATTCCTTGCACCGTTTGGTCGACATTTGGGCGACTGGTGAGGCGAGTGCCTCGCTGGGATTCGCGGCGGCGCGGGCGTTTGACGAACTCGATCCGCTGGAGCGCGAAGCCGACAACTTGCTGGCTGCACAAGGAGTAGGCGAGGGCAGAGCGCGGATGAAGGCGTTGCGCGAGATCTCAGAGCGCGCGGCTGAGTCGCTTCTCTTACCGAAACAGGATCCGAATCGTGCGCAGGTCGAATCAGACCCCCTTCTGCGCTTTGTCCTGCTGGATTCGCTCGCCGACGTCCTTTGCCCTGCAACCAAGCTATGGAATACGGGCTGGGGCGCGCAGATGATGCGCGAGGCCGTCAGCTTAATGGGCGGATATGGCATCACAGAAGATTGTCCGGGATTTCTCGGCAACAAGTGGATGGATGCCCAACTGGAAGCCACGTACGAAGGCCCGGAAGCGGTGCAGCGGCGCCAACTTTCGGTGACGATGGCGAATCCGCTCTTCCTGGCGCAGTTCAAAGCTTGGATCAGAGAAATGCGCGAGATCGCTTCTGATCGCCCCGGCACGGGCGCGTGTATGTTGGCCACCGCGATGGGAATGTGGCTGTGGACGCTCGATCGATTGCAGCACGCCACTGATGCCGACGGAGGCCGGCTGTATCAGAGCGCGCGCCAGGGTGTGACGTTCCCCCTGGCCGATGCGCTTTGCTGGCTGCTTTCCGCCCGTTGCCAGATTCTCGATGTGATTGCGCTGGAGCAGCGCGGTGCGGACGATCCTTCCGTTGCGGAGGGGCTGCCCGGGCTGGTGAATTTCATGACTGATTTGTGCCACGTGCAATCGGCGCGGGCCAGCGGCGAAGTATCGCGCATCTGCGCCGAGTTGGTCTTTGGCTACAACCGGCATTCCGCGTGGGATGAGGCCGGAACTCGCGGCTGTTTCCACCAGGACGAATTGGATTCGCTGGAAGACGTGATGCCGGGCATCGGCTCCTATGGCCTGGACGTGATCGCGAGTGATGGTTCGCATCCCAAGAAAGCCGGGCCGTGTGCGAAGTGCCACGGAGCCGAGGGATTCCTTACGTTTCAAACCAAGCTCGCGACTTGTCTGACAGGTTGCCGGTTGTCGAAGGACCGGGCGGCCGAGACGATTTCGAAGATCATGATTCCAGAGGCGCTGGATTATCCCGCATGAGCGTTCCTTCCCCAGAACCCTGCGTCGCGGCCGAACGGCCTCAGATGAATGTTGACATAGCCTGCGTTGGGTTTGGTCCGGCGATGGGCGGATTCCTGACCACGCTGAGCCGCAGCCTGTTGAATCCGGATGGTTCCGTGCGGCTGGAGAGTGCGACGTCACCGGGCTTGCCGCTGCAGGTGATTTGTTGCGAGCGCGCCGACGGATTGGGGTTCGTAGTGTCGGGAGCAGTCACGCGGGCTCGCGGAATACGCAGCAGTTTTCCCGGTGTAGACCTCACGCAGATTCCGATGGCTGCGGCGGTAAAGAAAGAGAAACTGGTCTACCTACTCGACCCGTTGCGGGCCAGCCGTCGTTCTTTCGCGTTCAGGGCCACCGACCGCATGCTTCGCTCGCTAGGATTCCTGTTCGGCGTGAAGGACGACGCTTACGAGTTGCCGTATACGCCGGGGTTCATGAAGAAGCATGACGGACTCATCTTCTCGCTTGGTCAATTCAATCAGTGGGTCAGCGATCAAGTGGCCGCGGCGGGCATGGTGCAGATCTGGCCGGGCATGCCGGTCGCCGAGCCGTTGATCGAAAAAGATTCCGTTTCTGGCGTGCGCCTAGCCGATCAAGGAACGGATCTTCAGGGACATCCGGAAGCAGGTTTCACGCCGGGGATGGACTTGCGTGCTGCGCTCACGGTTGTTGGCGACGGCCCGGTCGGAGCTGTCGGACGACAAATCGACGAGACGATTGGCAT
This sequence comes from uncultured Acidobacteriaceae bacterium, assembly GCA_963840895.1. Classification (GTDB taxonomy): domain Bacteria; phylum Acidobacteriota; class Terriglobia; order Terriglobales; family Acidobacteriaceae; genus Sulfotelmatobacter. The sequence continues at coordinate 85,338 of CAWJAR010000018.1, read as the reverse complement.
GCCGAAGGGTTACAAATCCCGCGAGTGGGCGCTAGGCATGAAGATGGTGATCGAGCTGAGCGAAGATAGCGGACTCGAACCGGGTACGGTGCTTCACACGATCGGCTTCCCGGAGCCCGAGATCTTTGGATTTCTATACGTTCATCCCGACCGCATGGCGTCGGTTGGCATCTTTGTTCCATCGTGGTTTCGCAGTCCGGTGCGCACCGCCTATCGCTACTTGCAGCATTTCATTCTTCATCCTTATTTGTGGCGGCACCTTGAGCGGGGCACGATGAAGTCGTGGGGCGCAAAGTCTCTGCAAGAGTCGGGACGTGAGGGCGAGCCGTTCCTCGCTGGAAATGGCTACGCCCGTATCGGCGAGGGATCGGGCAGCACGAACATTCTCGCGGGCTCGGGCGTGGATGAAGCCTGGACCACTGGCGTGCAGTTGGCGGAAGCGGTAATCGAACTCGCTGCACAAAAACGACCGTTCACCCGCGAAAATCTGGAAGCGACGTATGTGCGACGGCGGCGTGAAAGTTGGATCGATCGCGAATCGACCATTGCAGCCGGATCACGCGAAGGATTCCAGCGGGGTGTAATCACGGGGATGATCGGCATGGCGATCGCAGGTTTGACCAACGGGCGATTTGGGCTGCGCCCGTGGCCCACTACCAATCCCGCATGTTCGCTCAAGGATGCCTACGGTTCGCGGATTCCTGCGGCCGAACTGCAACGAATGCAGCGCGAGTGCATGGCCACCGGCGCTTCCCTTCATGACCGGATCATGGACCGCTGCGGATGGCCGCAGATTCCGATGGACAGCAAGCTGCTCATCTCCCATCAAGACGCATTGTTGATGGGGGGAGGAGTGCAAGCGGCGCCAGGCTATGCGAATCACGTGATCTTTCGGCGGCCGGAACTTTGCCGTGTGTGCGAAACGAAGTTGTGCGTTGAAATGTGTTCCGGCCAGGCGATTACTCATGGCGAAAACGGCGCGCCCGCATTTGATCGAGAGAAGTGCATTTACTGCGGAGCGTGCCTTTGGAATTGCCGGGCCGAGAGTCCCGACGGGAAGGGCAACATCGAATTTCGCGCGGGTACGGGCGGCCTGCACTCGACGCTGAACTAATGACCTTTGAATTAACAGGAATCGAATGACAAACGGATATCACATTGTAGTTTGCGCCAGCATTGTCCCCGACCCGCTGCAAACGTTGGAGCCGATTCAGACGCCAACGGGTCTTGCCCTGAAGAATGAAGGAATGCTTCCGGCGGTGCTTGATCCGTGGGCGGCTCATGCTCTTTATGAAGCGGCGAATCTCGCATCGAAGTTCCCCGGTAGCAAGATCTGGTTGGTCAGCATTGGGCCTAAAGCAAAACTCCAGCAGGTGATGATGACCATTGCGCAGCGAGTTAGTTTTGAATTCGTTCCCGTCGACTCCACCGCCAGCGGCTTTGCTGACGCGCATGCCACGGCCGCTTTGCTGGCCGAAACCATCCAGGCAATTCCAGGGCTGGATCGTTCGCGATTGCTGGTATTCGGCGGTTGGGAGTCGGCCTCGCGAGGCGCGGGCGCGACCCTGCAATTGGTCGGCGAGCGGCTCGCGATTCTCGATCAGTTTCAAGGGGTGGACGCGGTGAGTGTGCGGCCCGACGGGTCGTTCGAAGTCCTCGAAAGAATTGAAGGCGGCCGCCATCAGGCTTCCGTCTGTGTTGGGCCTCCGGCTTTATTGGGATGGGCGACCGGAAACTTGCCCGAGCCCCGCAACAATCCCCAGGTTGGCATGGCGAATATGCGCACGGTGATGCCAGCTCTGCAGCGAGCGAAGTCCGCGCCCCTCTCGGCTGAGGGTTTGTTGTACCTAAGCGCCAGCGCGTCGAAACAACAGCGACAGACTCGTGTGGTCAAAGATCTTTCAGCGGAGCAAGTCGCGCACGAACTGGCAGAGTGGATCGACAAGTAGTAATGAGGAGATCGACACACAGATGTCACAGAAAATCTTGTTTCTAGCCCACGTGTCAGAAGCCGGGAGCACGCTTCCCAAAGCCGCTTATGAAGTATTGGGGGCTGCGTTGAAGTTGAGTGGGCAAATGAGTGCTTCGTTGACCATCGGCCTGATTGGAGCAAACGTGGACGCCGCGGCCGAGACCATCGCGGCCGCCGGCGCCGAGCGCATTCTCGCGGTTGCCGGACCCGACTTCGCGACGGCACGCTATGCCAGCGATGCAGCAGCAGCCGAAGCGCTCTGTCGTGCCTCGGGAGCAGAGTTGATTCTTGCGCCAGCGACTTCGCGGTTCATGCGCGTCCTTGCCGGAGTGGCTCACCGTCTGAATGCATGCGTGGATACTCATGTGAGTTCCCTGGAACTCCTCAACGACAAACTTTGCGCCACGCGCTGGTACTACCGCCAACGCATTGAGGGCGTCATTCGTCGCGACTCACGGCCCTGGATTGTGTTACTGGAATCCGGCTGCAGTTCGGCGTGGACGGGCGCACCTGTCAAGGCTCGAGTCGAGCAAGTTTCGGTCACGCTTCCGGAAGGAACCAAGAGAACCACCGTTATCGGCATTCGCGCTCCAAAGGGCGACGCCCAAACGATCCGGCCCGACGCCAATTTGCTATTTGTTGCTGGCGCAGGCTGGACCAAGAAGCAGGCGGACGGCAAGCCACATGTCGATCAAGCCGAAACTCTGATTCTCGATTTCCTTCGCAACTCGGGTGCGTCTTTGGGTGGCAGCAAGTCTCTGGTCGATCAGTCGGGAGAAAGCCAGGCTGTGCTGGGCTTCATGACTCATTTGAATCAGGTTGGCCAAACGGGATCGACGCCGCGCCATCCCAAAGGGTTGTCGACGTGCTGTCACGGGGAAGAACCGCACGTCGTTGGCTGGAGATTCGTCAACGAGCGTCGCGCCGTGAACCTCGATCCCAACTGCGGATGGGCGCGAGGCAAAGCCGATGTTCTCTATGTAGCCGATGCGTTTGAAGTTATGACGAAGTTAAACGCCCTGCTGGCTGAGAAACACCCAACCGCCATTGAAACTGAGCCGCAATTGGCATGAAGCCTTAATACCTGAGAAATTTATAAAAAAGGAGTACACGTGAAAACGAAAAAAGGTGTAATCGGAATTCTGACCGGAGGTGGCGACGTACCCGGCCTGAACCCTGCAATCCGTGCAGTGACGATCCGCGCGTTGCGCGAGGGCTGCGAGGTAATCGGCATCCGTCGCGGATGGGGAGGACTGGTCGACATCGTCCGTGAGAAAGATTATGACAACAGCGAGAATTATCAGACGCTGACCGAAGATCTGGTCAACCGCACCGGCCGCACCGGTGGAACGTTTCTGCACAGTTCGCGCACCAATCCCAGCAAGGTGAAGAAGGCCAGCGTTCCGGCTCACCTGCAGTCGACGTACAACGCGGAGAAGAATGATCTCACGCCGGAGGTGCTGAAGAATCTCGACTGGCTCGGTATTGACTACCTCATTCCCATTGGCGGCGATGACACCCTGAGCTACGGCGTGCGCCTTTATCAAGAAGGCGTGAAGGTGGTCGCCATCCCGAAGACAATGGACAATGACGTTCCCGGCACGGACTACTGCATCGGGTTCAGCACGTGCGTGACGCGAACCATTTCCATGACCAACAGCCTGCGTACGAGTGCTGGTTCGCACGAACGCTTTCTGGTGCTGGAGGTGTTCGGCCGCTATGCGGGATTTACCGCGATGCTGCCCACCATGGCGGGAGCCGCGAATCGCTGCGTGATTCCGGAGCACAAATTCGACATCGAGCGCCTGACAGAACTATTGGTATCGGACCGCCAGAAAAATCCCAGCCGCTACTCAGTCGTACTCGTATCGGAAGGCGCGATGTTCCAGGGCGGAGAGATGATCTTCGAGGCGGAGACCACCGATGCTTTCGGTCACAAGAAACTCGGCGGCATCGGGGACTTGGTGTCGGAGAAGCTGAAAGAGCTTTCGCCAAAATACAACAAGGGAAAAGCCATCGATGTGATCAACCAGAAGCTCGGCTATCTGGTGCGCTGCGGCGATCCTGATGCGATTGACTCTGTGGTTCCCATGGCCTACGGCAACCTTGCGCTGGACCTCCTGCTGAGCAAGATCCACGGGCGGCTGGTCGTTCTAAGAAATGGCCGGTACGACAATATGCCGATCGATACTGTCACGGCCTCGAAGAAAATTGTAAACGTGAAAGAGCAATACAACGTCGAACGCCTGCGTCCGCACTATAAGAGCTTCGAGATGAAGCCTCTATTCATCATGACCAGCGAAGCGGGCTAGCCAAGGCCCTTTGCTTCCCTACAGGTGATCTCATACAAGCATAAGAGATCACCTGCTCTCATCGGTTTGATTCCCTCTCGGGAAATTCCTCATTGTCATTACCATGCTGGTGAAAGCAAGCACATGGACTCCCGAAACGAGTGCGAGCTGGTTGGCTTTAATACTCAAAACCGCTCAATACAGCATCCGGGGTATTGTTTGCAGAGGGTGAGCAAAATAGTTTTCAAACTATACCCAGTGATTGGCAATCCGCGTCACCGCTGGAACTTACCAAGGAGGAACAAGATGCAAGCGAACTCATTGAGGGATCTTTACGTCGCCGAGCTGCGGGATCTGTACAACGCTGAAACCCAGCTGGTGAAGGCATTGCCCAAGATGGCAAAAGCCTCATCCAACGCCGAGTTGCGGCAGGGATTCGAAGAACACCTGCGGCAAACCTCGGAACACGTCTCGCGACTGGAACAGATTTTCGATATGCTGGGGGAAAAACCGACCGGCAAGAAATGTCTTGGAATGGAAGGGCTGGTCAAAGAAGGCGCCGAGACGATGAAGGAAGACTATGAGGATGCCCTGATGGATGCCGCAATCATTGGAGCCGCACAGCGCGTGGAGCATTACGAGATCGCTGGCTACGGAACCGTTCGGGCGTTCGCCGAGTTGCTGGGCGAGAACGAGCACGTACCTCTGCTGGACCAAACTTTGGAGGAGGAGAAGCAAACGGACGACAAGCTGACTCAGTTGGCCGAACAGGTCAATTCCGAGGCCAGCGAGCAGAGCGGCGAGGCCTCTACGGACCGACAGGCTTCCAAGCCGAGTAAGAACGCGTCAAGGCGCGCTGCCTGAGTTGGGATGGAGGGGCGCCCCAAAAAGCGCTCCTTCCACAGCTTTTCCTTTCACTTGTGGAAACTACGGGAATCACCCTATAGCCCGCCTCACCGTTCCGCCGTATTTTTCCTAGTCAGAATCGCCTACCGCCGTCGTTAGTCGCCGGTGTTAGGCTTTCCGACGGAGTCGCATCCATGAGTATTGGCGGGGTTTGCGCGGAGACGAAATCTGATCTTGCCTGGCACGAACTCTATCGAGCGGCGCTTTTCGAACCCGACCGCGACAAGATTCCCCAGAGGATTTCTGAAGCGGAGAATGCCATTCTGTGCCGAATGAGAGAGCTGTTCTCCATTTACACTGACCACATTGAAGAAGATCTCGTTCTAGACGATGCGTTGTACGCTTTGCGCGCGCTCCGAACTTGTATTCTCCCCGGCGCCACTGCCGCCTAAGTGCTCGCTCAGACTCGGTCAAGCACAATGCTCGCGGAGCGTCTGGTTTAAGTGCTAGCAGAAGCCCAGCCTTCCCCTAATGACATTCAGGTATTCACTAAGCAACCGCGCCGCGGAGGATGGGGCCAGCGCTGTATTGTCGCGCGGAACATCTGGATTTAGATTGCTGAACATATTGCTGAACCCCGAGAAAGTTGAGTTCCCGCAATGATCAACAAAAGCATAGAACACTCTCTTCCGCGACCCAAGAATCTGAAGCGCTCGTTCGAAGTTGCAGTGCGCGACATTTATCAAGCCGGCCTCTCCGGCAAAGTTTCGCAGTATCGCACTCCCATCGCGCAACGAGCGGGCAGAGCCGATTCGAAGTCTTCAGTTGATGCAGAAAAACGCGCTTTATCCGATGCAGCCAAAGCGCTCGCGCAGTTGTGGAATATTTCTCCCAGCCGATAGCTCAAGGGAGTGCATCATCACAAACAGGGTTGAAGGATGCAGAGGCAACGGTGGTTGCTTTTCGGGAGCGACGCGTTTCCGGAGCGCGACTAACGCGGTAGTGACAACGATCAAAAGCACGAGACCCAGAGAAAAGGTCACCATCATTCGCCCGGTCTTGGGGTTACCGGCAATCATGTCGATACGCTGAGATGCCGAGGCAGCCCCGCAAGTTTCCTGATTTCCATCGAACCTGAGCAAGTTTTCCAGGCAAAAAGCAGGGCACCCTTTCGTGGATGCCCTGCCAGAAAAATCGCTATTCCAAATTTCTTATTTATCGCGAACCCTCAAACTGCCTTTCGAAGCGTGTCGACGCTTTCGGATCCGCGCTTCAGGGCGGACTCTCCCGCGCACGTGTTGCACTGAGCCACAACTTCTTTCCGGCGCTCTCGGAGACGGCTCTGGAAGGTGTCCCAGCGCCCCCCGATTCCAACCGCACTATTGCTGATCACCACGGAGTCGGTTCCGGCGGGAACCACTCTTTCGGAACCGGATGATGCGGCTTCCAGGTCTGCCCGATTCCCTCCTGTGCCGACTGGCACGCGCGATCCCCTAGAGTCGCCATGCGCTGCAGCAGTCGCTCGCTCCGAGACGACATTGCCAGTGCTCTGCTGCGTCGTAGGGGTAATATTCCGGTCGGTTTCGGCGCGGTGCATCACGGGATCGCTCACCCACTTCGAGCGATAGCGCCCTTCGTAGTCCGCCCACTTCTGGTCGGAGTCGAGATCGGATTCCTGGTACGGCGGAAAACTTTCGATTTGCTTCTTGGTCAAGCTAACCTCAAAGTCATCGTTGTGCTTGGTTGAGGCACGAAGACCGTCTGCCGGAACTACAAACTTCTTTGTTGTGAGCCAGCCCCCCGTGTCTACGACCACGTAACCAATATTTCCGGTGGAATGATCAAAGATGACGTCGTCAATCTTGCCCAGCTTTTCATCGTTCAGCCCATAAAGATGGGAGCCGCGAATATCCTCAACCGCTTCCGTGAACCGTGTTTCTCTCAGAATGCCATAGTGCGCCATGTCTTCCTCCTGTGTAGTTGTTAGTGTGAATCAGCGGGGTGGCCCGAAGCCCGTCCCGGGGCGTCATGAGCACATGTGCCCCAAGTATGGGATTGGTCAGAACAAGAGGCCATCCGCCGTTCACTGTATAAGCGGAAGGGAAAGTTAAATCTGTCCCGGATCCTCAGGATCGGGTTCCCGCACGGGCATATCCGGATTCTCGGGAGGATCCGGCGGCTCTTGCACGGGAAACGGCTCCGGATCGGCAGGCGTTCGGAGATGGTATGGAAGAGAATTTTTCATATTTGCCTGAGATGCCAGGACTCGCGGATTGGAAGCCGCGTGTTTACCGGGAGCTTGAAGAGAACCGATCGGGACGTTTTTGCACCACATAAAAGCGCGGACCCCAGAGGGCCCGCGCCTACACTTACTTGTTGCTAAACAATCTCGGTCAATTCAAATTCAGTCAACCCAGTGCTCAGGCGTACGGCGCACTCGTGCTTCCGCTGGGTGAGGCTACCGGTGGACAAGGATTTCCCGGAGCTGGAGCCGCACCGGAACTCCCAGCGTTCCCGCTTCCCGGGGTTGATGGATTCGTCGTTGACGACCCTGCGTTCGGGGCTGAACCGGGCGAACCGTTTGGAGTGCCGGGCAGAGTTCCGCACGGGGAGCCGCTGGGCGAGCTGCCTGGAGTATTCGGTGTGTTCGGATTGATCGTCGAAGGTTGCGTGGTGCTCCCCGGAGTCGGCGTTCCGGGAGAAGTAGATCCGGGCATATTTGGATTTGGGGTTGTGCCTGGCGAAGCAGAGCCCGGCGTGCTCGGATTCTGCGGTGCGGTTTGTGGGGTTGCCGTTCCGGCCGGCGGCGTTGCGGTGCCTGCAGGCGGAGTTGCCGTTCCGGCGGGCGGAGTCGCGGTGCCCGCGGGGGGCGTAGCTGGGCTGGCTGGGGGCGTGGCAGTACCCGCCGGCGGAGTGGCTGGCGAACCGGGGGTCGAGGTCTGGCCCGCAGAACCTGAACCGCCAGCGGGAGCGGCTCCGCCTGCGGGCGCCGTTTGTGCCGTTACCCAACTTGCACAACATAAAACTACAGACAGGAATGTGAATTTGCCGATCGACATATTGAGTCCTCCCGGGTGCACTAATTCGGCGACGACCTTGTTAAGTCCACGCCGAACTAAGTATGCACAGACCGGAAGAGCGGGAAGTATCCGGCGTATCCCCTAGACATGGAAGAAAGATATGGCTTGGAAGTCGGCGGGAACTACCGCGCAGCGTTCACTGCGATGTATAACAATCCTGTTACAGAACCGATGAGTAGCGCATAAGGCCACAAATCCATCGCACGTTTCATGATCGACTGTCGCTCCTCGGATTGTAAATCGGTAGCGACTGTGGACGGGGCTTGCGGCTGAGGAATCAGTTTAGTGGACACGGCCATCCTCTTGATTCGAATCTCTGCGACGGGGCAATTTGATCATGCCACTTCATTAAGTGATATTCCCCGACGGTAGACCATACGCAAAATGCTGTAATTTTCGGAAGGGAGTTGGCCGTCTCACTTGCGAGGCGGAGAGCCGGAAAACCAGCTCTCCACCCCTGGAACAACGTCGCGGGCTGCGGCAGAAGCGGCCAGTCACGACAGCGGTTCGATGCTGTCAATGTGAATCGTGTTGCTGTTCATCTCCAGCTTGCCCGTGACCTTAACCTGTTTGCCAAAGTATCGCTTCACCTTCGACTGATCGTCGAGCTGGTAGCTCACTTTGGTCGTGGCGTCCTGTAGCACAAATAAGTTTCGCACTTTGACGACGCGGCCGGTAAACGCCAGGACTTCCTGGGTCTGAACTTCGCCGGCCGCGGGCGATTCGGCACGCGGCTGGGGAGACTGTTGTGAACCTGCGGAGGGCGACTGGCCCGAGATTGGAGCAGACGGTTCACTGGCCTCCTGCGCGCGAGCTGAGGACGTCGATGAGACGGCGATCAGCGTTATTGCTAGAGCCAGCAAAATACGCATCAGAAAGTTCTTCATGGAACTCGCACCTCCACCACAATTTGGATTTCAAGAGGCTTCGCGGGGAGCCGTTAGGTCTGAGCGACTACAGAAGAGATTCGGATGGTCTTTCCGTTGAGTGCCCCAACCACGTGCGCCCGTTGGCCTGCGAGTTTCTTCAACACATTCAGATCGCCCTCGAGCAGGTAGGTCGTGTTCGCGTCGACGAGAGCAAAGCTCGCTCCGTCGTGAATACAGACTCGAGTGCACACCGTGGCAGTTTGCCCCAGTTTCGCGGAGTGGCGCGCTCCGCAGCGCGAACAAGTCACCATGCCGTCGTAGGCTTGCTCCTGCGCCGAATCCGCTGGTCGCGGCACAGCAACTTCGCCTTCGGCCACGCCGGCGGCAGCGCCTAGAGTTGCCAACAGTAGTGCGAGTGCGCAGGCAATCGCTGTGCCAAGTAGGACGATTTCGACCCACACGCGTTTTGTTTTCATGGCGGCCCAGCCTTCCTGCGAGCCACTTATGGATGCTTCGGTGACTCGTGGAGTTGGCTGATAGCGGAGATGCACTTACACTGCCAAGCCTGAAGATCGTCGCTCGGAGGAGCTAAGTCGGTGAATAAGAAGGCATAGCCGAATCAAGTCGGCCACTGGGGCGCATCACTCAGAGAAGAAATTACCGGGATCTCGACCAGGAGCTAAGCCGCGGCTTGTGCCGCACTTGCGATTTTGAGGCTCGCAGCTTCTTTCGCGCCTGCACGACGTAACAACTCCGTTGCGCGGCTGGCCTTGCCGCTCTCGCGGCACGATACATAAACCATGGCACCCACGTCGGAGAGTTGGTGGCCCAACCGCTTTGCTTCGTCCTCGGAAAAACCAAGGCCCACCAAAGTTCGCGATCCTCGCCATAGCGTGGGACAATTTTGCTCAATCACCAGTGCCCGAAAGAATTCCTGCGATCGAATGAAGAACCCGACTGTCGGAATTACCACTGCGCCGAACTCCGAGAACCACCCGATCATCCGCTCGCTGGTGGCGCTCTTGTCTCTTGTGTCGTCGAGCACTCTGGTGTCTTGTACTGCGGTCGCAACCGGATGGGCGGGCGACAATACCATGCAAATATCTTCGTTCCCAAAACCGGCGCGATTCAACGCGCATACGACTTCCGGCAATGCGACGTTCCGAGGGTACATTCCGTAGGCAGCGGGTCCTGAGGGGGTCATGTGGTTGATCTCCGGGGACGGTTCGCTAGGAAGGAAAATCCTGCTACACCATTGCACGGATTATAGGACGTCTCACTCCACGGGCACTAGGGTAAATCGTGTAGAGGAGACTAGGAAATCTTACAGGTCAACCCTGATGGGTTTGGCAGTCGATTTCCCGGTGTTTGAGTCAGGAGAGTAACTCAACCTTGACTACACGAATTGTGTTCGTATTCGTATCTAAAGTGCCGAAGATCTTCACGTCCTGGTTAACATATTGTTTCACATCGACTTGTTGATCCAGTTGATAACTCGTATTGCTGGAGACTTTCAAGACGTACTTGCCACTGTCCTCGATAATCTTCCCGGTGAATGATTGTGTCGCCTTCCCTGGGCCCTCGTCAGAATTAGCATGCGGCTTAGCTTGTGGATCTTGCGGATCGGGTTGAGGCAACGGGGTATCTCTGGGCGGGAGAGGCTGAGGCGCGGGTTGAGGCTTTTGCAACCGAGACCAAGCAACCAGCTGTTGCGACGTTAACGCGTTTTCAGGGAACTGCGGCGCCAGTTGCGGGTCTTGTCCGAACGCCAGAGGCGCCATTGCTAGAAGTAAGCCAGCGAACCAATTCGTCACTTGATTCATAACCACTCTCCACGACGAAGCGGCCGGCCAACCCGGACAATTAGAAGAACTCACTCTGACGATTTCTATAATCGTTTTACTTCCAACGAACTGACTGGTCTATCGAGTTTTCCCTGTAGTAGCTTACAGAATCGGCTCTCCGCGAACTCGGCCCGGGCGCGGAAAAAATCGAGCTACTACCAGATCGATCGCCAGGATCGCAAGAGCTGCAATCCCAAACAGACCGCCCAAAGCTTGGAGGTGCACGACCAAGCAGAGCAGCGAAAAGACGAGCATGAACAAGGCCAGTGCACGCACCATAATGAGCCTCCTTAGCGTACTAGCGTGGGAGAAATATGCCACAAGGCTGCGAGGGCGCGGGCAGCATCCGTGAGCGCCTGCTTTTCGACCACCTGTGGGCTGGGCGGTGTCATCGTCAACCGTTTGCGCATGCCAATCGGTGTTCGGTTGAAACTCAGCTTCGATCCTCCCTGCTGAATCTGGGCAATCGCGCTTTCAAAAGCATGCTTCGGATCAGGCATCGGGATGTTGGGTGCGATCTTGGTTGCGATAGCTGACATTTCTCTTCACCTCGTGTGCACATTTAAGAGCAACCCGGGACAACTAGGAATACAGCGATGCACGCACTCTCTCAGGGAGGTTTCCCTGCTAGGCATGTGAAAGTTTTGTAGTCTCGGACGAAAGAGAAAGTAAGCACTACTCAGAAAAATAATGCAGGACGTTCCTGGACCAGGAGCCGCCCTGTATTTGAAGCACCGTGTATTAATTTTGTGGACTAACCGCGAGAGCGGCGTTCCTCTTCGATCTCCTCCGTCTCGACATCGTCGGGAACACGTTGCGGGGGTTTGGAAGCCTTGGCATCATCGACAGCCTTCTTGCTGGCGTCTTTGGCCTGTCCCCAGGCATTCTGCACCTTGCCTTCAGCCTGCTTTGCAGCGCCCTTAACCTGCGCGTTGGTGTCGCCCGTCCATTCGCCCGCTTGACGCTCGATGCGTCCTGCTACGTCCTTGACTTTTCCTTCGACGCGATCCTTATTCATTTTTTCCTCCTTGAGAGAGTGGTTGTTTGGGGATTACCTGGTCCCCGCGCAGCCCCGAGACTAGGTCAGGGCGTCGGATTCGTTATGCAATTTTCTGTCGTCTTGGCTGATCTTGCTCTATGTCGTAGTTACCCTGCCTGTCGCCAGGCTTGTTTTCGCCGTGAGCACTCTGCCGATGAGCTTGCAATTCCTGTGCAGAACCAAATGATTGGTGACAAACTTCACAGTCGTTCTGACTCTTAGGATTTTGATTCATCGTCAACTCCTCACTGCAGGTTAATTTCTGCACCATTTCTGTTTCACCATTGAGATGTCGAAGGAAAAGGAAGGTTTGTTACTTTTATTTGCGCTTTTGCGCAATTTACGGGCAACAACTTGCACGTCCGGTTCCGAGAGTAGCCGAAAGTAAGTGCACGAATACGAATACATCCAAGGCCAGGCATCCAGACGACGGAGTGCGACGGCGTTGACAAATGGGTTACTGGTTTAAACGACGCTACGGCCCTGAATGATCCGGATCAACACGGCGATCACGGCCAGCACCAGCAAAATGTGAATGAATCCGCCAAGCGTGTAGGAACTGACCATTCCGAGCAGCCAAAGAATGAGCAGAACAGCAGCAATCGTCCAGAGCATTCGAGGTTGTACCTTTCCTGAAGCTTGTGTCGAATTTTTCCCTGAGACAGCCTATGCAGAGTGGACGTAAGGTGTTATCCGGTAAACGTGGTAATTGGTTCAGGAATTCCCCTCGATCGGTCGGGGCAAGACACAAGAGTTGCGAGTGCCAGGGGACTTCAAAACACCTGGACGATGCCATTGCGCACGGCGTAAAGAGTCAAATCCGCCACGGAATGCAGGCCCAATTTTCGCATCAGGTTGGTGCGATGGGTTTCGGCAGTCTTCACACTCAGGTTGAGAGTAATCGCGACTTCCTTGCTGGTTTTTCCTTCCGCCAACAGTTGAATGACTTCTCGCTCGCGGCCGGTGAGGACGTCGCTGGAGTCCTCCGTCCGGCGGTCGCCCTCGTCCGGACGATTGTCGCGATCGAGGAATCCGTCCAGTACCATCTGACTAACTCTGGTGGTGAAAAAGGTTCTTTGGAGCTGCAACGCCTCTACAGCCGCCACCAAATCATGGCCGGCATCGGATTTCAACAAAAACCCGCGAGCGCCAGCGCGAAGTACTTCGCGAACCACTTGATCAGAATCCTGCATTGTCAGGATCAGGATTGCCACTTCTGGCAGCACCGCTAAAATCTGCCGTGCGGCTTCCAAGCCATTCAGATTGGGCATGCCAATGTCGAGGAGGATTACATCCGGTCTCATGGCGGTAGCCATTTCTACGGTTTCGCGACCATCCTTAGCTTCGGCGCAGACCTCCCACCCGGGATGCCCCTCCAGCAAGGCACGGATGCCCTTGCGCGCGACCTCGTGATCATCGGCAATCAGGATTCGGAGCATCTTCAGCTGTGCGGCCTCTCGAGTTATTCGCAAACCTGCTGGATTTGTCAGCCTCAATCAGGCAGAGTACAAGCGTCACTTACCCTCACCATTCGAAGCACAAATCATGCCAAACCCCACTACATTGGATCTAAAGCGGTTTATCGGCATTCGAAACCTCAAGCTCGTGTAAGTTTTTCCGAATCTCCAATACCTTAGAGAGTAAATTGACGTAGCAGTAATGTGCATCCATACAGTATTTCCTGTACCTCTTTACCCGATTCTGGCGTCGGGGCAATGGATTTTTCTTGCGTCCACCATTTAAACAACTAACCGCTTAGGGTTTCGATCGCATCAAAAAGGTGCACGGAGGCTCGCTCAATGGGTTTCGTTAAGACTGCTTTTCTCCGCTTAGCCTTACGAACAACAGCGCTCGCGATGCTGGCTTCGACAGTTCCTTTGGCCATGCCCAATGCACTGGCACAAGGCGCCGATGCTGGACAAAGTCCGGACACGGGGCCTCCCAGAACGCCCACCCCGCCCCCGTCGGTCGTAGCGCCGGACCCCGCTCCGCAGTCTGCAACTCCGCAAGATCAGCAGCAATCGATCGTCCCCGAGAGCACCGCGGATGATTCGGGCAGGTTTGTTTTCAAGAAGCAAGTGCAGGAAGTGGTGTTGCACGCCACGGTCGTCGACGATACTGGGCGACTTGTGACCGGCTTGGATCAGAGCGCTTTTTCCATCTACGTGAATGGCGTGCCGGAACCAATCACCTCGTTCCGCCGGGAAGATATCCCGGTTGCCATTGGGATTGTTATCGATAACTCGGGCTCCATGCGGGACAAACGAGAGCAGGTAAGTCAAGCGGTTCTCAATCTGATTCGAGCCAGCAATCCCCAGGACGAAGTCTTCGTAGTGAACTTCGGTAAAACGCCTTACCTCGACCAGGATTTCACTTCCAACGTCAACTTACTGCAGGCTGCCTTGCACCAGACATCCACGCGAGGAAGCACAGCGTTGTACGACGCGGTGGTTGCCTCGGCGGTTCATCTGCAGAATAACCCTCGGCTTAGCAAGAAGGTGCTTCTGGTGATTACGGACGGCCAGGACAATATGAGCCGCGAGACCCTGCAGGAAGCCATTCGCAAGTTGCAGCCCTACAAAGGCGCCACGGTTTACGCGATTGGGCTGACCGACGAAGGAATGACGCGTTCCGGTCGGGATGCTCTACAGAGTCTTGCATCCAGTACTGGCGGGGTGGCGTTCTTTCCGCAAAGTCTCGACGACGTAAACTCGATCACCCGGAGCGTGGCTCATGACATCCGAAGCCAATACACGCTCGCATTCAAGCCGGGGAATTCGCCACAGAAGAGTTATCAGGCGATCAAAGTCGACGCCAAAGGTCCGAACCGCACCAGACTGACCGTGCGCACTCGCACGGGATACTATCCGGGAGAAACGGTTCGATAGCCTGGCTGCGAAAGTCAGGCTGCGACAATCGCTGATCCTAGTTGCGAAGATCCTGGATAAAGATCCTGATAAAGATTAATAAGAAGATTAAGCCGCTGTCGGCCCCGTCGGAGTCTTGGGCGGTGGCGGCGGCAACTCAATTTGAATCAGGTTGTTCTTGATGGCATATACCACCAGATCGCGGATGGAGTGAAAGCTGAGCTTCCGCATGATGTTGCTGCGGTGCGTCTCCACGGTCTTGGTGCTCAGGTTCAGCAGGCAGGCTACTTCCTTCGAGCTGTTGCCTTCTGCCAGCAGCTGAGTAATCTCGCGCTCGCGAGCGGTTAATGTGGGCAACTTGGGCGCTTCGTTCCGGGAGACGGTCTGTCCCTTTTCCAGGAACCCGGCCAGGACCAGGTCGTTAACGCGCGGGGTAAAGAACATCCGCTTGTTTTGCAGAGCTTCCACAGCCGACACGAGATCGCGCGCCGCATCCGACTTCAGGACAAAGCCACGAGCTCCCGCGTCCAAAGCCTCGCGGATGACCTGATCGGAATCTGTAATGGTCAGCACGATGACCTTGAAATGAGGATCATGCTGCAAGAGCTGGCGGGTGGTGTCCAGCCCATTCAGGTTGGGCATGCCGATGTCGACGATGACGACGTCGGGATTGAGTTGCAGAGCCTTTTCGATAGCTTCGCGGCCATCACTGGCTTCGCCGCAAACTTCCCAACCTTCATGTCGTTCCAAGAGTGCGCGCAAGCCACGCCGCACAATTTCATGATCATCCGCTAACAAGATTCTCAGTTTCATGATTCGCCCCCACAGATCAAAAGGTGGACTTCTCCAACTTCGTCCCAGTTCTAACGCAACCCCGCAGCGTCGCGCACATTTAACGCAGTAAAGACGCGATGTTGACTGACTGCTTCGACGGCCGCCAGTAGATCACGAGCGGCGTTGGACTTTACGACGTACCCTCGAGCACCGGCCTCCAATGCTTCGCGCATCATTTGTGGAGAGTCGTGCTGGGTAACGAACAGAATCTCGAGCTGAGGTGCCTGCCTGCGCAATAAACGGCAAGCTTCCAAGCCATTCATTTTCGGCATGGTCACGTCCAGCACCATGACGTCAGGATTCAGATCCTTCGCTTTTTCGACTGCCTCGGCTCCGTCAGATGCTTCTCCGATGACTTCCCATCCGGAGCGTCCTTCCAAGAGGGTCTTCAGTCCTTGTCGTACGACCGGATGGTCGTCGACCAACAATATGCGAATTGTCATGCAGTTCCGTTCCTCTGGGGGGATACCGACCAGACGATTCGCCACATTCTACCTCAACCCTAATTCTAGGCCCGGCTGATTCCAGTCTTTGTGACAACGCCCGTCTAGCGATGCAGCGGACTTTAAGAGCACCTACCGAGAGTATCGTTCGCGGCGATTCGCTTCCAATACAGGGAATCATGTATTCCGAACATGGGCTTGGATTTAGCTCATCGATCGAAGCGATTGAAAAGCAATCATTTATAGCGCTGACGCTACTGGAAAGTAGGTCTGATTGCGTAATAAGACTTCTACAGCTTCAACCACGGACCCGATGTCCTGCTTGGCGCATGCGCCGCGAACTCCAGCCAGCCGCGCGGCATCTGCAAGTTGCTTGGAAAGATGAATCGTCACCATTAGGATCGGGATCTTGGGGAACATTTCACAAATCTGACGGGCGACATCGACTCCATTAAGGTCGGGCATCTGGTAGTCCAAGAGAATCAGGTCGGGAGGAGCTTCCAAGACCATGTGGAGGGCCTCTGCGCCGGTGCGCGCTTCACCACAGACCTGCCATGTAGTTTGCTGTTCGAGAATCGCTCGCAAGTAGTGCCGGACCGAGGGATTATCGTCGACTAACAGAATGCGCACCACGCGAGCCCCTTCTTCAGACAGAATTTCTGGCGAGACAGTTTCTTGCCAATCGCTCTTGCCAAAACTAGATCAGAACAATCAGCGCCCCGGGCGAGCGCTCTTGCGTTCATCAATTCCCCGAGCGGTTGCAACTTCAGTAAACCTAGGCGAGCTGTGCTGGCGTCACCATCCAGTGAAGTCTGTAGGTTTACTAGTTGGCTAATGACGGTCTAAAGTTGTTTGTCTACCAGATTCCCTTGTCGCTACCAGTGATTTTTTGCTCCAGGGCGGCGGCAGTTGCGAGCCCGGGCAAAAGGCTCAGACGAAAACTATTCCGAAGCTCACCCTTCAGCAACAGCGTCATCAGTTCCGACGCGTAAAGATTCATGGAGTGCGGCAGGATGGAAACTCGCAGGAAGTCGCGGTGGAAACGGACTTGATCGCTGCCGAACTTCGCCGCTTCTATCACAACCGGACTGAGTGGAACGCCTGTACCCCGGTAGGCCTGCACGTACTCCGAGATGATCCTGAGGTAGGTCGCGATTCCCTCCCAGAGACCGGCGGCGGAACCCAGGGAACGGAGATATTCGAAATTCACCTGTCCCTGATCCAGCAGCCGCGCGTTGTCGACGATGTCGCAGAGCCGAATGTAGAAGTGCCTGTACATGCGCTGCAGGGTGCTGATGACGATGCGGTCTTCGGGCGCGGTCACACGGAAACGATGTCCACCGATCTCGGCTGCTTGGGCGCGCGTCGACACGGAGCGTGTGACGGCCGTCTGCTCTCCTGTTTGTCCTAGGCGTCCCGCGTGAACTTCCACAAGTTCAGGCAGGCCGGGCACGACGAAATTCCACTTGTTGGCGAGGCGGTCGCCCCAGCTGCGGTCCGCCGGTTTGGCGCCGAAGCAGCGGTTCATGACTTCGACCACCTTCACAGCATCAGCATCGGTGTACAGATCCAGGTCGCTGCCCAGATCGGGCCAGTGATCCAGCGATTTGATTACGACTACTGGACAACCGCTTTCTTCCAGAGCACTGCAAATCTGCTGCAAGAAATTCAGAGCATGACGGATGCGCGCTGTTTCCTCCTGCATCGCGGCCGCAATCGATTCGACACCCTGATGATTCCCATCGGCCTGCAAGAGATTCCGCAGAGGGGCGAACGATCGCATGATGACGTGATTTGTCATGGCAAGCGATTTCAGATCTTCCAGATCCCGGGCGGTGAGGGCGGTAACGTATTGGCAGACTGCACCAAGACGGAGTTCGGTCGCCTGCACATCGCCATTAGCCTGCGGCAACGTGGCAGAATTCAATAAAAGCTCAGAAAGCAACTGCAGATTCTTAGACGAGTCGCGAACGTGCTGCATCGGATTTGACGCTCCCCATTGAACGTTGTGACACAGGCCGTAGTTTGGATGTGAAAATGGCCGCAACGGTTGGCATTTTGCCCAGTCCTCGCTCAGTTCGAACCTGCGGCCGGCTGGGCGTTCTGGCCGCACTTGGCAAAGCTCAAGCGCTCAATCGCAGTGCCCTCTTCGAAATCATTCCAGGTTTCGATCATGACAAAAGGCAGCGGATTAGCGGCGTCGAAGTAGCGGTTGTAGAGGTGCAGAGTGTCTTCAAACGTCTGGCCGCACCGCGTCTGCATGTGGCGATTCAGACCCCACTTGGCGGTGGAATCGTCAAAGCCGGGCCAGGCGCCTCCGACGGCAATCTTGTCGGGATGCTTGTTCCGCATGTTCTTGTAGAAGTCGTCCAGGTACTGCTCGCCCCAATTGCTTCCGTCAGGGGTCCATCCCTTTTGCCCGGGTTGCACCCACGCGTACAGGCCTCCAAAGTCTGCCGCAAACTGCGGAGGCGGTTCGTCTTTGTAGAAAAGAATCGGCGGAGATTCCCAACCGCTGCAATGCTCAACCACGCGATTCCAATCCACTCGGCCGTGCTTGGGGAAGATGAAAATCATGGGATGGCCGTTATAGGTGAGATAAGCAGCGCGGTGCTGCGCCTCCGGTCCAATATAAGCTTTGTACGCCTTGTCGAGAGCGGCGATGGCTTCGTCCGTGGCTTGCCCGTCATCATCTTCCGCTTCGTTGTAAAGCAGCGCGACCTGGAAATGACTCTCATCCGCGGCCACTTGCATGAGTGCGAAGTTCCGGTCGGAAAAAGGGCGGCTGTCGCCGTACCAGTCGACAACAAAAGCAGAGATGCCCATGTGACGGGCCTGTTGAATCTGCCGGCGAAGGGTTGAGGGATCGCTGCTGGAATAACCAACGTCAATGTGGACGTGGTCGCCGAACCACGGCATGTAGACCGCAAGAAGTTTAGGCTTGGAGCCGGGAGCTTGCGGATTTTGGTTTAGGGCGCGATGCATGCCGGGCGTGGTACAACCTGTGCCCACCATGAACGTCACGATCGCCAGTATCAGCAGCTTTTTCGACAAAATAGAGCTCCATGTCGTCCACCGTTTGATGAAAATTAGATGCCCGCTGCCTTGGGACGGTTGGTATAGGGGAATACCTTAGAAGGCGGGCACGGCCTGAAGCTGCCGGACGACCCACCGGTCGGCGCCGGGCGTCATCAGGACCACATAATGCACCACCGCATGTTCGCTGTGGATGGTCTTGTCGCCGTCGAGAATTTGAAGATCGTATTCGGCGGTGTCATGAAGTTCAATCATGTCCCCTTCAGGGGCGTAGAAAGCCGCTTCCACCTTGTGGCTTTGATTCAGGTAACGAGAGCTGATGCCGCTTCGCCTCTGTCCGTTGACCGCATCGGCGAGCCATGTGTTTGCCGTTCCCGCGAATAAACCGGCGAGCGGCGCGGTTGAATTCGACTCCATCGCTTGCTCAAGATTGACCCAGGCAAACTTGTAGTCCCGGAGAAGCGCGCGCTCGGTCAGGCTTTCGACCGATCGCGGAGCAGCCTTGCTTGTGTTCAGCACAACTTGCGGGGGCGTGTCGGCGGCCACGGAGGCAAGAGCCGTAATTACGGTAAATGCGATCAGCTTGGCAAGGCGGCCGAATTGAATTCTGTTCCTCATGAGCGTTTCTCGATTACTGCGCACCCAGGCGCAACTCGTTGCCCATCACCACTCCCGACGCCGCTGAAATCACTACCGACCCGCTTGCTGTCATCTGCGCGCGGGCGACGCCCTGCTTGATCGGCGCGTCGACCGTGCTCATTTCTTTTCCATCTTTCGCCGTGAATGTCACGACCGTTCCGTCGGGGACAGGATTTCCGGTGCAATCGCGAACTGGCTCGGTCTCAACCACGATGCCTTTCGCCGTGCGCTGTCCCTTAATGCGCAAGCTGCATGGGTCAGACGCGACCTGCTGCACAACGCGGCGCGCCGACACATCGTTGATGGATGCAGACACTTGCAGCGGGCCGGCCGAGCGGCCTGAACTCGTGCGAAACCATGCGACTCCATTTTGCGTCGAGACCCGATGCGATACGGGTGTTCCGCCTTTAGCGGTCAACTGGAAATCCACGGCGGCTGGGGCGAGAACCAGATTTCGGAATTCATCAAATGGCAAGGCCACGCCGCTCACCACGTCGTTCTGCCCCACAGGAGCCCGCGATGGGTGGACAAGAAATATCAAATTGACAGGCTTCGCCGGGGCTACAAAAAATCCTGCGCTATGGCACTCGCCGGAACAGAGGATCGCAATATATTTTCCGGCGCTCTGCAGTTCCTTTCCCGACAGTGCGATTGCCTCCCCCACATGTATTTCACGCTTCAGCGAGGTGCTGGGTCCGACTAGATAGAACGTCGCCGTTCCTCCGCCGGTGGTCGCGATCGAGGCTGCATTCCCCGCGACGGCGCCCGATGGTGCGCGCAGATCCGCCTCTTGTCCGAAGCTCACGGCGGCCAGGCAAACTACACCTGCAAAGAGTGCCAGAGCAATGCGCATCGGCTTAGGACCTTTGCAGGCTGTATTGGTTGACGACGACATGAAAGTTCTGGACCTTCCCTGCCAGCGATTTTGGAATCTCGACTGCGAACGCCTCAGACTCTTGCGGCAGCAAGGCCCGCTCGACGTATCCGTCGGAAACCCACACAACCTTGCCATTGTTGTCGTAGAAGCTGGCGATCACATGTGGAATATTGACTGTCTGGCCGCTTTGATTCAGCAATTCGCCGTGCAGCACCGATCGACCTTGCGCGTCCGTGTCCAGCTTCTGGTTCATGACGCCGATGACAGGATCGGATGAAGCGGGCACCAGCGTGGCTTTCACATCCATGTGCACGTTCTTTACCTTGCTGAGGCTGACGTGCGGAAAGTCGATGCGATACGGCGAAACCTGCTTGGGCAGCAGCACGTGAAGAATCTTGTCGAAGCTGCTCTCGTCGTCGATCGCGCTGCCGGACGCATCCACGAGCGTGGCGTTCACGTTCACGAACGCCGGGATCGTATCCTCATTGACGACCTCACCCATCACAACGGAACCTTCAGCGGAATCCACTGCATTCATCGACACGATGCGCACATGCGGAGCGTCAACGTTGTGCGAACCCCACTCTTCACCCGCGCTTCCGCTCACCAGATCCCACCGCAAATAATTCACCGGGACGATCTGCGAGGGAACATTGGGCACCGGTACTTCGTCCCAGATGACTTTCCACTGGTCGCTGCGCTTGGCCAGGCGGAAATCGCGAACGTCTTCGATCGGCCCAACCGGGGTCGACCAATGCAAGCGCACCCGCATTTGGGCTTCAGAGTCGGTGGCGTGCAAGGGACGCGCATCGTACTTCTCCAGGCTTGAGAAGGCACGCAGCCCGCCATTGGAGCCAATCCATTCCTGAATGAACGCCTGCTCATTCATGCTGTCATTGGTTCGTTCCACGCTGGCGAACGCACGATCCCAGTTCCGCCGCTGAACGTCGATCAGAAAATTGGAAAGCGCTTGCTCGGGCGTTGTCGCGGTCGTGCTGAATCCGGGCAAGGCCGAACCCGCCGCGATTCCCACGGTCCCGATAGAGCGACCTGCTCCAGTCAGCCCGATCGCCATCAGCAGAACGGTAACCGCGACAAGAACAATTGGCAGAATGATTTTCATGTCTCGTCTCTCAGGCTACGTAGTGTCCTTCCTGCTCTTCGACCCGTACGGGCGATTCGATCACCCTCCGGACGCGCTTGTTCGCCGGCAACATCAGTTCCAGGAACATGGCCAGCACGCTGACTCCGATCGGAAGCGTTCCCCAAAGCAAGCCCATCCAAGCGGGAGGGATTGCGTCGGAATCAATGCGGTGCGCAGGCGGAACGTCGTCTTTCGACCAGGCGGTAATCTGGCCGTTGTTGAACGTTTCTGTCTTGCGCCATCCCACGAACGTTAACAGCGGCTCATAGTAGGAATCATGCACAAAGACGTACTTGAGCCCGTACCGGTTGGCGTGCACGAGCATCGCTCGCAACGAAGCCATCCCGGCCGATCCGTAGAACTTGGCATTGGTCAGCTGCGCGGAGCCGTACTGCGTCATTTCCGGCAAGAGTCGAGCGGAGTTGTAGTCGCCATCGACGCTGCTCGCGTCGGTGTAGGTCGATACTTGGGCCAGTTCACTCCCAAATCCCAAGGTGAGATATCGATAGGAATCGTGCCCGTCCCGATTGAGAAACGAGATCACCGGACTGACGTCCATGCTGATCGTCGGACGATATGGGTTGGCGGTCAGCCAGGCGAGCGCAGCCCCAATCGTAGCCACCGCGGCGAGCGATAACCCGACCGCTGCTTTGGCACGAAAGCGATCGAGCAATTGGATCGCGAGCAGCCCAACAATCGGCATCGCCAGCAACGTTGCCCAGAACGTGAACCGTTCAAAAGTCAGAATCTCGTACGCTCGTCCCAGCAGCCATCGGGGAAGCGGCGTCGTGCCGCCCAACCCGAAGATAAGGCTCAGCCAGAAGCCGACCAGCAGCGGCCGCAAACGCGGCATGGACGAACCGCGAAAGATGATGAACGGCAGCGCCAGAATCAGCGCTCCGTAAGGAATCACGAAGTAGTTGATCGCGGTAATCGAATTCAGCAGGAAGTTGGAACGGCTGTCGTGTGGAATCGGAATCTGGTGGATCGGATGTTGAATCAACGCCATCCAGTAGGGCAACAGCACGATGCCTACACCGATTCCCACCAAAACTGCGAACACCAAGGCTCGACCAATGACCGCTCCCACGGAAGTGTTTGTGTTCTCGTCGCGAGCGTCGACGCAAGCGATCCACAACACCGGTCCCGCGAAAAACACGACGCCGAAAATCAATGTCACGTGGTGAGCCGCGGCAGCCGTCAAGCTGAGCGCGACTCCTTTGATCAGCGACCGGCCCGATCCCCGCGTCGCCCACTCATACAAATAAGGGAGCGCGTTCAGGTACAGCGCAGCCGAAGTAACGGTGGCAAGCTGCCCTGCTTGATAAACGAGAAACGCTAGGGCTCCCAGAAAGATGCTGCCCAGCGCCGCGTAACTGGCGGCCCGTTCATCCACCCAGATTTTGGCAAACCGGAACACGCCTACCGGCAGCAGCAAAACTGCAATCAGCTGCACCAGCATGTATCCCATTTTCAGACCCGCGACATTCGACAGCAGCGCGATCCACTGGTGCGTCAGCGGAGGATAGGTGGTTTGCGAAAACCCCGCGAACCACTTCTCATTCCACGGATTAAACCAGTGGTGGGCGTAATGGGAGGCAAGAAAAATGTGGAAGTTCGTGTCGAAGGACCCGGCAGGAAGCTGCATGAGCAACAGCGGTCCATGCACTGCCAAAGCCA
Organism: uncultured Acidobacteriaceae bacterium; assembly: GCA_963840895.1. Classification (GTDB taxonomy): domain Bacteria; phylum Acidobacteriota; class Terriglobia; order Terriglobales; family Acidobacteriaceae; genus Sulfotelmatobacter. The sequence goes on along the minus strand of CAWJAR010000018.1, from coordinate 61,877 downwards.
CCAACACGATTGCCAATAGCGGAATGGGACGAGAGTAATTTTCGTTCATGTAGTGAAGAACTCCAGTGCCCTTAGCGTCCCCTTTGATTCGAAAAGCCTCTACGGGGTTTACCCCATTTTTGAGGCCGTTGCGAAAGGTGCTGCGCGACGACCCCTGATCGAAGGCAAACCTACCTGCCCATGCCGCATCTGAGAAGGACCGCAGGATTTCCTGTGTGGGAGGCTCCCTGGAGCTCTCTAGAACTTGTAAAGCGTGGTGATACTGTGAAAAGCCGGATTCCGCTCACGAGCTTTTGCATTGTCATGGTTCTTGGCCTTGTCGGCCAGTCCCTTGGCCAGACATTCGACGTTGGTGGCGGGGGCTCCCCCCCAGCCGCGAACAAGCAAACCAATCAGAAACCGCAAAACGATGCCGCCCAGAGCGGTCCGGATTTCAGTTGGGGATCGGGCATCGATGTTGCACGGCAGGCGCGTGCGGCGCAGGACGCGCTCAAGCGCAATGATTACAACGCCGCCGTTTCTTATGCGGAGCAGGCCGCTAAGTCGGCGCCGCAAAATGCTGAGCTCTGGTTCTTGCTGGGATATTCTGCGCGCCTGGCGGAGCGATATCAGCTCTCCATTGATTCGTTTAACCACGGTCTGAAGCTGCAGCCGAATTCGGTTCGAGGACTCGCGGGACTGGCGCAAACCTACGCCAAAATGGGCCGTGTTCAGGAAGCCGAACAACTGTTGCGTCGCGTGGTTGAGGCGAATCCAAAGGATGCCAACAGCATGCAGCTCGCGGGTGAGTTGATGCTCACCTCCGATCCTAAAGAATCTCTTGCGCTGCTGCAGCGTGCCGACGCATTGCAGCCGACGGCCCACACCGACCTGCTGATCGCTCACGCCTACGACCGCCTCGGGCAGCCAGACGAGTCTGCACGGTATTTGAATAAAGCGAAGAGCCGTGCCCCGCGCGATCCTGAAGTGCTTCGCGCGGTTGCAGGTCAATTCCGCGATCAAGGGAAATACGACGAGGCCATCGCCACGCTAAAGGCCATTCCCACCAAAACGAATGACGTGATGGCCGAACTGGCTTACACCTATCAACTGGCGGGCAACCCTCAGGAATCGGCAGCGATCTACACCCGGCTCGCAAAATCCGCGAAAGGAAATGTTGGGCTGCAACTCAGCGCGGCGCAAGCCTGGGTCAACGTGGGCCAGCCGGACGCAGCGCGTCCATTTCTCGATGCGGCCCGCGCCCTCGACAGCAACAACTACCGCCTGCACGCCATTCTGGGAAGCATTGCCGCTTCCGACGATCGCCTGCAAGAAGCTGGAGACGAATACAAACTGGCGCTTAGTCATTTGCCGGAACGTCCTCAGGAAGGCCCACTCTATCCGATTGAGCTTCGTTTAAATCTTTACGAGATCGATGTTCGTCAAGACGATGCTGCCGCGGCAAAGCAGGATCTTCAGGCCGCCGCCGCGGCGATTCAGCAGGTTCAAGTCGCGGAGTCAGCTCGCCCCGAAATGCTGCGGCTGCGTGCGGTTGTTGAATCTGCCTCCGGCGATCTTGAGGCCGCGAACCGCGATCTGAAAGAAGCGCTCGCGCTGGCTCCCACTAACGTGAACTCACTGATGAACCTGGGTTCGTTGTTGTGGAAGATGGGACAGAAAGACGCCGCCCGCGATACCTTCACGAAGATTCTGGAACTCGACCACAACAATCGGCAGGCGCTTTCCTCCCTCGGCTATCTTGCACGCGACGCGGGCGACAACAAGCTGGCGGAGAGTTATTTCTCGCGCGCCATCGCGGCGCATCCCAAAGATTTCGCTCCTTACTTGGCGCTGGGCGACTTGTACACGGCTGAGCGCAAATTCCAACCTGCGGAAACGAATTACGAGAGCGCGTACCAACGAATGCCCGACAATCCTCTGGTAATTGCGGGAGGCGCAAACGCCGCCCTGGAATCGCACAACATCGACCTCGCCCGCCGCTGGCTCGAGCGTGCTTCGGCTAAGGCCAACACAAGCGCGCAGGTCAAGCGTGAACGCGAACGCTATCTCACTTTCAAAGGCGACTACGCGGAGTCGGCGAAGCTGGGATACGAAGTGATTGAGAAGCTCCCGAATGACCGCGAGGGCGTGGTCTACCTCGCCTACGATCTTTACTATCTCGGCCGCTACGATGACGCACTCGCGCTGGTCACGAAATACGAGCCGATCCTCGCCAAAGATAAAGATCTCCCGCTGATTGCCGGCAATGTGCACGCGCACAATGGCGACCTGAACGCCGCGCTCAAAGACTTCACGCTTGCGCTTGAGCGCGATCCGAAAATGGCCACCGGGTATGTCAACCGCGGGTTCGTGCTGAACGATCTCCGCGAGCCCGAAAAAGCCGCCAAGGATTTTCAGACCGCATTGCAACTGCAGAGCAACTACGGCGAGGCGCACCTCGGGCTGGCGTTCGCCAATTTGCAGCTTCACCGTCCGCGACCGGCACTCGTGCAACTCGATGCCGCGCAGAAAATTCTCGGCAAGTCGCATGCCTGGCATCTGGCGCGCGCCGAGGGATACCGGCAGATGCAGGATTATCCTCACGCCGCCAACGAGTACCGCGCCGCGCTGGCGGAGACGCCGAATGATCTGACGACGGAATTGGCTTACGCCGATGTGCTCTACCGCATGCGTCACTATCCGGAAGCGATCGACGCTCTCAATGCGGCGTTGAAGCTTTCGCCGTCCGACGCCGCGATCTACGCACTGATGGCGCAGGTGCACGCCAAGCAGGGAAACCGCGAACAGGCGCTGCGTGACATCGAGTCTGCCGAGAGACTGGGCGGAAACACGGTCCCGATCCTTACGGCAACGGGAGACGCTTTGCTAACGCTCGGCGATCGCAACGCCGCCATGCAGCGCTTCGCACGCGCACTCGACGTGCCCGGCGGAGATCGCATTGGCGTGCGTTTGGCCATTGCGGAAATCTTTCAGCGCAAGGGACAGAACGACGAAGCTCGCCGCCAGATCGCCCTAGGCTTTGCAGAAGCGCGATCCGACACCGATTCTCCGGTGACCGCGGAAGACTTGTCGCAGGCCGCCGGACTTTTTCTCGCAATGCATGATTTCGACCTGGCCGAAAGCTATTTCGAAAAAGCAAAGATGGCAGGGGCCAACAACCGCACCGTGCAGATCGGCCTGACGAACACATACCTGGCAGAGGGAAACACGCGCCAGGCGGAAGAAGCTTTGGCGAGTCTCGGGCCGGCCGGCGACTATCACGACGATTATGACTACATGATGGCGTCGGCGAATCTGTCTCGCCAGCGGCAGGATCCTTTGCACGCTCTCTCCGCGTTTGCCCAGGCGAGTACGGTGAGTGGCCAGCAGGATCACGGTATCGCGGAGAGTTCACAATATTCGGCGGCGGATCAGGAAGGCCGTCAGGTGCTCAATGACAATTTGAGCATCGTGCCCGAGGCGTCGTTTGGCGGATCGCTGGAAGATATCAACGTTTACACGCTCGACGCAAAGATTCTCAAAGTCACCAACCCGGCACTGTTGCCCCCGCCGCGGCATTCGTATCAGAGTCTGGGCGAGTCCCACTATCGCGTGCGCTTGGGGAACTTGCCCGCCATCACCGGCTTCGTTGGCCAGAGTTATACCGTGGGTCAGTTCCTGTTCCCCAGTGAGGGCGTGGTTCAGGACCGCAACACGTTCGACACCATTCTGAATGGTGGAATTTCTCCAGTCCTCCATCTCGGGACCAACACCATTACGTTCAACGGAGGTTTGCAGTTCACTGTTCGCCGCGATACGACTTCGCCGACGTACATGAATCAGAATCTATTCCGGCAATTCCTCTATCTCTCCACCAGTTCTTTCTACAACTGGGTTTCGATAAGCGGCAGCGCGGTTCATGAAGCCGGGCCGTTTACGGATCAGAACCTGCATTCCCGCGACCTCTCCGCCAACATCGAGTTCACGGTGGGCCGCCCGTGGGGCAACACCTCTCTCATCACCGGATACTCCGCGCGCGATCTGCTGTTTCGCCCAACGGTCGAGGAGTATTTCAATACCTCGAGCTATGCCGGATTGCAGCACAAATTCGGTAGGCGTCTCACGGCGGCCGTGATTGCAGACTACTTGCGCTCGTGGCGCGTGCAGGGCACGCAGTACGCGATCGCCCAGGCGCTGCTGCCCGGAGGCCGCTTTGAGTTCCGCGCCACCCCGCGTTGGAGCGTCCAAGGATCTGTCATTCTTTCTCGCGGTTCCGGATATCACGCCTACGACAACGCGCAGAGCGAATTTCTTGTCTCGTATGTGCGCCCGCTCCGCGGTCGTCTGAAAGACGGCATGGGCGAAGTGCCGGTGTCTTTCCCCATGCGCTTCTCTTTCGGACTGCAGCAGCAGACGTTCTATGACTTTCCGGGATCCAGCAGAACCACGCTGCTTCCAGTTGTGCATTTCACGCTCTTCTAAGTCGACTGGCTGATCGATGACGCTCACTGGAAAAACGCGGATCACCGACGCCTCTCACCCACTGCCTCCCAGCACATCACGGGCGCAAGCGAAGAAGCTGCGACACAAACTTCTGGGCGGAAGTCTGACGCTGCTCGCCGGATCCGGGCTCGTGGGAATCACGAATCTCGTATACAACCTGGTTACCGCCCGCCTGCTCGGACCCACGGGCTTCGCGCACGTGACCGCCGTCTACACGTTACTGATGCTGGCTTCGGCCATCACGCTGTCGTTTCAGGTCGTGTGTGCGAAGTATGTCGCCAGTCACGAATCGGCTGACGACAAAGCGAAGATCTTTAACGCTCTGCATCTTCGCGGCTGGATCGCCGGCGTCGCGATTGGATTTCTCTTGTTCCTCTTCAATCGGGCACTGATGCATTACCTCAATCTGCCCGATCCAGTTCTCATTTCGCTTCTCGCCTTGGGGACCGCCTTCTACATTCCTCTCGGCGTGCGGCGCGGATACATCCAGGGGGTTCACGCATTCAGCTCCCTTGCCGTGAACTTCATGCTGGAGGGACTGGTCCGGCTCGGCGGAGCCTTCCTGCTCATCCGTCTGGGACTTGGCGTCAAGGGCGCAGTGCTCGCGAGTGTGATTGCTGTGATCGCTTCTTATTTCCTGGCGAAGCCGACGCCACACTGGAAGCTGACGGATTCTCGCCACATTCCGATTGCCTTCGGAGAAGGCCTGCAGGCAATTGTGTTCTTCTCGGGCCAAGTAGTGATCAACAACTTTGACATCGTTTTGGTGAAGCACTTCTTCGCCTCCGACGAAGCAGGAATTTATGCGGCGGTGTCGTTGGTCGGACGGCTGGTGAACATGTGCGCATGGTCGGTGGTGAACACCATGTTTCCCGTGTCGGCGGCGGCTCGCTCCAGCGATCGCGAAGCCCGGCCCGTGTTGTTCATGTCGCTGGGCCTGGTGTTCCTGATTCTGGCCGTACTGATTCTGGGACTGTGGGCCTTGCCAAGTTTCCTGTGGAGGCATCTCTTCGGAGCGCACTTCGAATTGGGGAACTACGGAGGCTTGGCTGCGCTGCTGATTCTTTACGCTATCACGACCGGGATCTACTCCCTGAGTTCGGTGATGATCACCTACGAAATGTCGCGCAAGATCGCCAATACCAGCTGGGCGCAACTGGCCTTCAGCGGTGCGCTGGTGCTGGGCATTTGCGTGTTTCACCAGAGCTTGCGGCAGGTCATCTTCGTGCAACTGTTGCTGATGGTGATTTTAATGGTGACGGTGGCGCTGCCTCTTCTGCGCCGGGAAATTACTCCGGCGGAAGACGTTCGCACCTACTCCAAGCTTTCCATTGTCCGGGCACTGAACGAACACGAAGTCATCGCGGAGTTCCTGCGAAGCGAGTTTCATCACCCGGAATTTGAGGAGTATCGCCATGAATTTGGCAACCTCGTGCGCAAGCCTGATCTTCACAGTCAGCGCGAGAACGCCCTGCGTCGGGCCTTGCTCTTTCTGCGGCGGGGGGCCATGTGGCGGGAACTTCCGGAAGACACGCAATGGTATCAAGTCGAACTTCGTCGTAGTGACCTGACCCGCATCCGCTTTTTCCCGCGCGCGCAATGGCGGCGTGTGGCCGAAGGCAGCTTCTATATGACGGACATGATCGAGAGCTTGCGTCTCAAGTGGGAGGAGTCACCCGAGGATAAGTTCTTCCGGAAGCTGGACCGGATCAGCAATTCCGTGAACGTGAGTCTGATCAATCCCTCCGTGCTGCTGATTGGCGTGGATGACCGAAGCCCCTTGACGATTCTCGACGGCAATCACCGCATGGCTGCGGCGATGCTGGCGCATCCGCCCGCTGACCTGGAGAGCTTTCAGTTCATTTGCGGATTCTCGCCGGCGATGACCCGATGCTGCTGGTACCGCACAAACGTGAACACCTTGTCACGCTACCTGACCAACCTGTTGCGTCACGTGTTCTACGATCCCGAGTCGGATATCGGCCGCTTCCAGGAAAGCGATTCGTAGTCTCTCTTACTGCTGTTGGTTGTTGTCGGAGGGTGCCGGCGGCTGTGCTGATTCGTCAACAATACTGTTGTCGCGGCGACGAAGGACGACGGGTTCATTCTCACGGCGCAGGGTGTCCCGCTCTTGCGTGACCTTGGCTTCGACCTTTGAATTGCTGTCCATGGCCACGGCAAAGAGCTTGCGCCCTTCCTCCGTCCGGCGGCTGGCGACGCCAACGGTTGCGGTGGCTCCGCCCATCTGACGTGCGCGGTCGTAAAAGAACTGCGCGGTTTCGCGGTCGCCTTCCATTTCCGCCACAAAGCCAATGTTGTTCAGAGTAAACGCGTCATTCGGGTTTAACGAATAGGCTTTGCGGAAGTCGACGTTCGCCGAGCGCAAGTCGTTGCGATTCACCGCGGAGACACCGCGCAGGTTCAATGCCGCCACTTGCTCGCTAACATCATTCGAGCGCGCGAGATTATCCCGAAGCGCCCTTGCATTCTGCTGCGCCATTTCGCTGACCGGCTTGCCCCGCCACGTGCGGTCGAGGGTCACTACCGCAGTTGCGTCCGATGGGGCGGCAGAGGCCTGGTCGTAATATTTCAATGCTTCCTGCGCTTCGCCTTCCATCTCTTTGGCAGCGCCCATGTTGTTGAGCGTGAAAACATTCTGGGGATCGGTCTTGAGCGTTTCTTGCAGCAACAGGTCCGCTTCCGGGGCACGGCCTTGCGAAAGCAACCGCACGGCCTCGACATTGGCATGATTGATCTGAAGAGGCTGGTCGGCGAGCGCCAGGGCATCTTTCATGGGACGCCCTTCAATCCGCTTCGCACTGGCGCGATCGATCACGGCCTCGCTGGATTGTTCCGACGCGAGCGCGTAAAAGCGCTGCGCCCGATCGATCTGCCCCTGCAGTTCCGAAATGTAGCCGAGGTTGTTCAGGGTAAAAGCGTCGTCCGGATCGAAAAGATAGGCTTTGTAGAAAAGCTGCTCGGCCTTCGAGTAGTTGTGCTTGCGAACGGCCTCCACTCCCTCGCGGTTCAGGCGCTGGACGGGAGTGAGATGGCTACGCTTGGGGATCGTAATTTTCAGGTCTCCCGCCTGGGCGGATTGCAATCCGCCACCTGCCACTGCGAACCCAACCAACCCTACGAGGAGCAAGCGCTTAACAGCCATGGAGTTCGTTCCTTGCCTTGAAAAGTAGTGCCGCAAAGACATAGAACTGCGGCCACATTTGGATGCCCTTGGCAGGGTTTTGTTTGCTGGAAATCAGGCAAATTTGCGTTGGTGGTCGTCGAATTCTGACTACCTTGCGGCGACCAGTTGCATCCAACTGCCGCGGAAAACACGCGTTCTGTTGAGACTCTGCATGAATAGTGTGACGAAATTCGCGGTCGGCAGTCTGCTTCTGGGCGCCCTTGCGTACGCCCAGGCTCCATCCGAACCAGCGGCATCGAACGCGACGTCGGCCATCGTGTCGCCGCCCGAGGGAAATATCAAACCGGTGCCGGTCGCGCCTCCAGATGTGCCGGCGGACGCTGATATTGTGGCCGACCCTGCGAGCTTACTTCCCGATTTGCCGCGCTTGCCACCGGCGAAAGCGACGTTGATTGGCGGAACCGTGGAGCGACTGGATCGCGTCCGCGATCAGATTACCGTGCGTGTTTTCGGCGGCGGGAAGATGAACGTGCTGTTCGATCCGCGCTCTCGTGTGTATCGCGGAAGCACCGAGGCGACCCTGGCCGATTTGAAAGTCGGCGAGCGCGTCTACCTCGACACCATCCTGGACGGCGACACCGTGTTCGCTAAAAGCATTCGATTAAAGTCGACTCAGGCGATCGGAGAGAGCCAGGGCACAGTGCTCAAGTACAGGGCTGACCGCGGCGAGCTTTCCATTCGAGATTCGATCTCTCCTACTCCGTTACACGTGAGGATTAACTCCGCCACGAAGTTTCTGCAGGGTGACAAGCCGGTTTCGGCGAGCATGCTGGTGGATGGTTCGCTGGTAGGCGTGAAGTTTGGATCTGAGGGAAACGGGCACGATGTGGCTCGCGAGATTTCCATTCTCGCGCTTCCCGGAACTCGCTATACCTTTGCCGGGCAGATCATGCATCTCGACTTGCGTACTGGTTTACTGGTCATCAACTCTTCGACCGATCATAAGACCTACGAGGTTTATGTCGATACCTCAACAGCTCCGGACGAGAATCTGCATGTGGGTTCTGTGGTGACGGTCGTCGCTAACTTCGAAGGCTCCCGTTACGTAGCTCGCGATCTCACTATCAATTCCCAGGGCAAGTAAGATCATCTGCAATGTCTCTCTCGGCCGGAATACATCCTTAAAGAGGCGGCGCCGGCAAGCGCGACGCCTAAAAATCTCATAAGCGACTCCAGGACAAAGAATTTTCGTCCGGACGACCCATTCCCTAGCCGACGATTCGATCGTCGACGCTATAGCCCTTTACGGCGCAAGAAAGGGCATCGTAGACGACGACTGAATCGATTTTGATACCCGCGCGTTCGCGATGGATTTCTTTTCGTACATTAGTGTACATACATTATCGTACTTAATATATCTCTAACGTGTTGAGGAAAAAGGCCAGCGCCACAACGTCGCGGGTCCCTTCTTTGAGCGACTGGAACGAGGCCAAGGGGAAGCAGCCTCCGCACTTGGGAGGCTGCACGCCGATATCTATTGCAAAACGTTGGCGTTACAGACGCCGTTGGTCGCCTGGTCAGGCGGGGTGGGCGGAGTGGCCCAAGCCGCAGCGCCAAAATCAAAGAACTCAGTCATGTCCATCTGCGCCGCATCTCTCGCTGTGAGAGGTTGCAGTCCAAAGCGGGTTTCGATGAATTTGAGGATGGCCGTATAGTCCGCCGGCGTGTGTGAGACAAAATTCTTTTTCGTAAACGGGGAGATGACCAGCAGAGGGAGACGGAAGCCCGACGTGGTGAAATCACAATTGATTCCCGTTCCGTTGGTGCAGATGTCGCCCGGCTGCAGATCTTTCGGCTTGATCCCGTCGGGACTGACCGCAACCGGCCCCTGAAGGGGAGCAACGTGATCGTAGGTTCCGCCCGGCTCATCGTAAGTCAGAATAAATACCGAATCCTTCCAGGAAGCGCCCGTCATCAGTGCGTTAATCAGACCCGCAACGTAAGCCGCGCCGGTCTGCACATTGGTGCCTGAACTCGGATGCTCGTCCTGCTGAGACAAGTAGCCGGTTTCAATGAATGAGACCGAGGGCAAGGTGCCATTCTTGGCATCGTCCAGATATTGCGAGAGCGGTTGAACGTTGGCGGGCAACTGGTTCGGCGGCGCGTAGGTCGCAAACTGGGTCAAATAGGTGCAGGCGCCGCTATTGGAAGATGCCGCAGCGGCGTGAACGATCGCCCCACGGGGACCACGGGCGTCCGGAATGGAGGTCGAACAAATGTCATCGGTGTAGTAGACCTTCCAGCTGACACCAGCCTTGTCGAGAGCTTCGAAAATTGTGGGGGCCGTGAGGGGCGCGTTATCGTTGGCGTTCGTTCCGGGCGGATAGGCATAGCCTTGTGATGTGGCCGCAAAGAGATACATGCGATTAACTTGGGTGCGATTCAGCGCTGGCGCAAACCAACTGTCCGATGTGGCAAAGTTCGAAGCCATGAAGTAGTAGTAGTTCAGATCATCGCCATCGTAGTAGCCGATGGCGCGTGCTCCGGCTGTATCGGTGAAGGCGTTATCAGCGGCAAATTTCGCCGCGTTGTAGACGAAGCCGTCCATGGTCGCAGTCGGCGAAATTGGTTCGTGAAGGTTCCAATCCAGATGGCTCTCGTTCCACGACGGACTTAAGTTTTCAATACATTGCGTCGCCAGGTGGAAGGCAGAGATGTTGGTCGTCCCATCAAAACTGGGATTGGATGCGTTTGCAGGGAGACCGTCGAACTGTTGGGGCGGGAAGTTGTGCGTAGCCCAATAGGCCGCCAGTTGTCCGAAGTAGGTGTCGAGCGAACGATTCTCTTGCGCCATGAAAACGATGTGATTGATGGAATTGATGCCGAGGTTGGTGGGAGGAGGAGTGGTCGTCGTCGGTGAATTCGACAGACCCTGACAGCCGCATAATGCGAGCAGCGCCGCAAACATTCCCACAATCGAACCGCAGCGAAACTTTTCCATCTCACTCATTAGCATCACCTATCCTCAGGAATTCAGAAACCGCAGAGTGAAGCTTGGATGAGTTTCGGCCAAGGAATGTTGGCTTCGATCGACCGGGGGGCGTGGCTTTTATAGCAGCAAGAACCTGAAAAGACAGAGGTTAGGATTCTCGCGAGGATGAAGGGAACTATCGATTTCTAGCCACGGTCAGGTTGCAACGACTCAAGAAAGGGGAACGCATGGGGCGTGCGGTTCTGAGCCACGCACACTGTGATCGCTAGTCGCACCAACTTTGTTATTAGCTGACAGGTTTTCACCGTGGGTTCATGCACCAACGATACCTTCCCAAAGTCTTTCCGCGAAAGTAATCTCCTCCCCAGAACGTTCGTCCCAGAAAGTCCTAGAGCGTTCGTCCCGTAATAGAAAGCCAGAACGTCCCAGAAAGTTAGTCCCAGAACGAAGGCTAGCTTCCGAGGAATCTACAGGCGCGGCGTGCCTCCCTCGAGAAGCGGCTGCAAGACCTCGGTCCCTCCGCTCCTGAGGAAAGATGTGTCGACATGTGTTCTGTGCTGCAGTTCTGCTGCTGTGTGTAACAAGTGTATGCGCGGCTGGAAGTTACGTTAAACCCACCACCTCATTAGCCGATCAAACGGCAAACAATACTAGTGCCGCGAACAGTTTCGCCAAACAGACGAATGGCAATGCTGGCGCCGGAAACATCAGCAAAGTGGACGTGCACTCATTGCTCTATCCAGCGGCGACCACCAAAATTTATGCGCACATGATGGTGTGGTTCGGAGGATCGAACCACATGAGCGTTGGCTACAACTCCGCGGACGCCGGACAGGTTCATCAGCAGATCACCGATATGATCAGCCGCGGCATCGACGGCGTGATCATTGACTGGTACGGTCCGAACAACAGCAAAGACGACGCCACCAAACTCGTAATGGCAGAAGCGGAGAGTCATCCCGGCTTCACGTTCGCCATCATGATCGACCAGGGGGCGATCAAGTGGGATTCCTGCTCGGGCTGCACGCCACAGCAGGCGCTGGTCAGCCAACTGCAATACATTGAGCAGACTTATTTCTCGTCCCCGGCATACATGACCCAACAGGGCCATCCGGTGGTCACGAATTTCAATATTGATCTCGCGTACAGCATTGATTGGGCCGCTGCGAGTGCAGCGCTTTCTTCACAACCTGTTTTTCTTTTCCAGAACAATAGCGGGTTCACGCACGAACTCAGCGACGGAAGCTACGCCTGGGTAATGCCCACGACGACCGATTACGGCATGGGCTATCTGAAAAGCTTTTACGACGCGGGAATGCCTTTCGGGAACGAGCAAACCGTAGGCGCAACCTACAAAGGATTCAACGACACGCTGGCGAGCTGGGGCTCGAACCGCATCATGGGGCAGCAGTGTGGCCAAACGTGGCTGCAGACGTTTGGAGAAGTCAACAGTCTTTACAACTCCGGCAAGCAATTGTCGGCGATCCAACTGGTGACCTGGAATGACTACGAAGAAGGCACCGAGATTGAGTCGGGAATCAGCAACTGCGTAACGCTTTCCGCGTCTGCGTCGGGCAACACGCTGAATTGGACAGTCAAGGGCGATGAAAGCACAATCGACCACTACATCGCGTACATCAGTGCGGACGGGAAAGGCTTGATGTGGTTGGGGGATGTGAATGAGGGCGTGCATTCCGCGAACCTCTGCAGCTATTCGGTTCCCAATGGAAGCTACACGCTTTTTGTGCAGGCTATCGGGAAGCCGAGCATGAGTAATCAGATGTCGGGAGCGGTGACCTTCACGTCAACCTGCGTGAGCGTCAGCGGTGGTGGTGGCGGTGGCGGCGGAGGTGGCGGCGGCACAACCAGCAACGCGACCGTATCGTTGGGAACGAATCCGGCCGCTGTGACGATTCAGACTGGTGGATCGGGAAAGATCACGGTGACAGCAACGCCGCAATCAGGCGCCTTCAATAATCCCATTGCGTTGACGTGCTCCGGATTGCCCCAAGGGCTGAGTTGTGCGTTCTCGCCCGCTACCGTTACTCCCGGGGCCAGCGCCGTCAGTTCCGTGCTGACCGTTGCTGCCGCGACCGTGGTCGCTGCGAACGATCCCAATCGGGGCCATGGCCTGCTCGCTACCGGGCTCTTCAGTTTCGGATTGCTCGGCATGACTCTGATGGGAAAGATCGAGCGCAGACGAATGTTTACTATTCTGGGGGCTTGTCTTCTGGCTGCCACGGTAGTCGGCACCACGTCCTGCGGCGGAGGGGGCAATAGCACCTCCAGCGTTACGAAGCCCGTCACCGCCACCAGTTACGCTGTCACCGTCAACGGCAGCGCCAGTTCCGTTCAACTTGCCACGACCGTAACCGTTACCGTGCAATAGGGGCGAATCATCGCGATCATTCCACCCAGTGTGGAGCACCGCCGAACGCCGGGCCCAGCCTAGAGAATTGCGCGTCATGAATCGCAACAACAGGCTCTTCGAGGGAAGCCAGCGGGGCAACCGTCGAATCTGCGCCACGTACCGCAAGGTTTGAACCCGCTGCTGCAATTCAAAGTGGCGAAGATATTTTTGGACGACATTCGGCATGGTCATGCGAAGTCCCGCAGAGAAATTCCGCGTCGCCATGGCCTGCTGCCTGGTTGGATCTTCGAGGAACTGAATCAGACAGTCGGCGAGTCCTTGCGCGTCTCCGGGGGAATAAAATTCGATGGCGAGTTCCTCAGTCTCTGCCATCTGCCGGAAGTCCGCCAGATCAGCGCAGACGATGGGCACTCCGTAAGCGCATGCCAGGTGCGCGACCCCGCTGCATCCGGTGGAGGAAGAGTACGGCATGACTGCGACTGTGGATTCCTGAAACAAGTCAGGCAGCGCATCTTCCGGAATATAGCCACGGAATTCGATGCGAGGATTATCCGCGCATAGCTTTCGCATCAAGTCGGTGTAGCCTGCGGCCTGGGGATGGTCTCCGCCAGCCACTACGAGTTTGGCATTCGGTAACTTTGCCGAGATGAGGTCGAAGGCCTCAATCATCAGTTCGAGTCGCTTGTACGTTCCCCACTTCCCGAAGGCTAGAATGCGATGTTCCGGGGCTCCACGGCGGGAGAAATCAGGAAATTCAGGGCGGCGGGCGAGGATGCCATGGGCGCGCAAGTGGACATTGTCGCGGCCATATTTGTCGTTCAGGATCTTGCGATAACCGGGCATCAACACCGAGACGGAATTCGAGAGCAAGAGCATGCGCGTGGCCATCGCCCCGGCCATGCGATACAAGCCTTCGTGCCGAACGCCGACGTCTTTTAGCTCGACGGTGTCCATCAAGTGATGCAGGGTGACGTGAGTGTAGCGGCCGCTCAGTCGAGCGAGCAGAGGCGTCATGAGGCCGGAGAAGGCCACCACCGGATTACGACCGAATGTGCTGAACAACAAATTGAACCAGACGACATCGGGCTTAAGCCGGTTCAAGGTTTTCAGCAGTCGATAGAGGCTGCCTGGATCGTCGAACGACCAGCAGCGTAGGACCGTGAAGCCATCAGGTTCAACATGGTCCGAAGAGAGTTCGTCGGCCAAAACCGTCAGGCTGAGGAATGGATTGCTTTTTAGCTCCTGCGCGAGATGAAAGCCGTATTCGCTCAGCCCCCCAGTGCTGGGGGGGAAGGTTGTGACCAGACAGATCTTCATTCGTCTCCTGCCTTGCTGGACCGTTGCAAGGGCTCAGGATTCGATGTGCTTTCGAGAGAAGATGTTGGCGGCCAAAGGGATGAAAGAAACAGGTTTAAGCATTCGGAGTTTTCGCTTGATGAGGGCCAGCAGGATATGGCAAAGGAAAATCGATTAGGTCGAAGTCTCGGCGCAAACAGCGCCTCGCAACCAGTTCTTTGATTCTGGACTTCGCCTCTTCGACGGGCAGAGGTTCGAGAACCGTCATGTGACGGACGACACGGCTCAATGCAATGTACGCATCACGATTGGTGCGAACGAATTCCAGAGGGTACTCCGGTTTGCGCAGATGTGCAGCTTCCGGATCTGCGTCGACGATGCAGGCAACGTCTGGCTTAGGAATCAAGCGCAAGAGCAGATTCACATAGAAACGTACAGGCGTGTGCTGGAGTGGAAGATTGGCGAGTTCGTCGTAGATATATCTGTCGAAGATGATGAAATCACAGCCGGTGTAGATGCTTCCGGAAACGGCAACGCGAAGGCTGTATGCGTCGAGTAGATAAAGGAAGAGACGTGCTGCAATCACGTACCAGGATGTAACGTTCTTGTCGCGTCGGGTGATCGGCTTGTCGGGGCTTCCGACACCTTTATCGCCTTTGAAGGCCTTCAGGCTCATGTGCTCACGAAAGGCGGGAAAGACGACGACATTGTCCCAAAAGGTGTACAGGGTGGATCGAAAACCCAGTTCCCTCAAGTGAGCTTGCAGAGCCTCGATTTGGGTGCTCTTGCCGGCACCATCGATTCCGGAAAAGCTGATTACTTTTGCACTGCCTGGTCGCATGACGAATTGGCACTTCTCGTAACTATTTCGCGCCCGGCGGCTTGCTGGGCGTGCCCGCCGTTAGCGCGACTACGGTACCCACGGCCACTCCGGCTCCTACCAGGGCACCGACTCTCAGAACAATCGTGCGTACGCGGCGTTGCTTGGCCGGAGCAATCGCCACGCCCGCGGGTTGAGCCGCGGTCACACCGCTGACCTTAGGTGCTTCCGCCGCAGCCGTTCCTACCGGGCGCTGCGGCTTTTGAGCTTGATCTTGGGAAGCCTCATTTGGAGAACTTCCGGTTTGAGGGGAAGCTGGCGTGGCCGTCTGCGGCGCGTTGTTTTGCTGAGACGGCTCCTGAGCCTGGGCTACTACTGCTCCTGGACTGTCTGGAAGATCGACAGACGCTACTTGCTGCGAGGGCGCGACGGCCTGGCTCTCCTGCGCAAAAGCGCTTCCAGCGAGGCACAGAGTCAGCACGCAGCAAGCTGCAGATAAAGGAAGTTTGTTCAACAGAGCGGTGTTAAACAATTGCATGGTTGATCTCCTAGGAGTCGTCTAGCTAGCCTGTTTGAGCGCGCCCAACTCGCCAAATACGCCTGCGACCCATGGAGTTTCCGGTGCAACGGCTTCGGTGGGAACGGCGTTAAAGCTGCGCACCGCTTCCTCAGAGGTGGCGAAGGCTTCAAACACCCGAGCTACGCGCATCAATTCGAGAATGACTTCGGATTCAGGGGACAAGGCGGCGAGTTTCAGATCGCCGTCGCGCTTCATGGCTTCTTCCAGGCACTGCAGCATCATCTCAACGCCAGCGCTGTCAAGGTAGCGAACCTGGGAACAATCAAGCACGATGCGCGGACGATGGCAGTCCAGCAGCGGCTCCAATTCCGGCAGGAAGCTTCGAACTCCGTCCAGGTTCAGTTGCTCCGGCAGTTGCATGACGACTACAGGCCCATTGGTCAACATTTGTCCACCCCTTTAATTTGGTACTTCTCTTTGAAGTTTTACAGTCCACTTCTTCACGTCTACATCTGGCGCGGGCCCTCTTCGGCTTGCGAAGAATGCTCGCTTCCCAGTCCAACAGCGACTGGCGACCTAAAACTCTTGTCCTGACGCAGAATACGGTTGGGCCGGACGACGCAAGGGTCGGCGATTTCCAGAGTGACCCCGCGTTCAAGATTCAACAGAGTGTTTCCATCCACCATCGAGTGAGACAAGTCGAGTCCAATTCCTACATAGCTGTTCGATAAGATCGAACTATCCTCAACCACAGTTCCGTAATCAATCTGACAATTGCTTTCTACATTGCTGGCGCGCGTTATCAAGCACTGTTCACCGATTCGGCTTCCGCGTCCGATAAAGGCCGGAGCAACAATGCGCGCATCGCGATGCACCTGTGCTCCCTCCTCTATCCAAATACCCGGGCGAGTCTCAGTACCGAGCGGGCGCAAGCGGCAACGATTCGTAAGACTATCGACCGCCAGACGTCGTAGATCGCGCGGATGCCGAAGCCGGTTCACGTAACCGCGGACGACATACTGCGCGGGTTCAGCATTTGTCAGGGCGCGCATGAGGTCGGTCCCTTCCGACAGGCTTGCGGGATCGACGATCCACAAATCCAAAGCCCCATCTTGGTCAAAAGCCCGCGTGACCGCCTGCTTCTGTTCACGGTGGAATTGAAAGAAGTCTTTGAAATCCAAATCCGCGTACGCGCCCAGACGCACAATCAAAAGCGAATCCTGGTCGCTATTCAGACGAGCCGATAAGTGCTGCGTGGCTTTGAGCCAAGGCTCTTCTGTCGAGCAAAACTCGATCCCGCTGGCAGAGTCAGTCCGGGCGGTGGCAGTAGCGACATTTCCAAAAACTGAAATCAACTCAATGCCGCCGCGACGCAGTTCTTCCAGGAACCGCGCCATTACCGAAAGTCCCAGGAGTTCGACGCATACCAGAGCCGTTCCCTCCCGGGCGGCCGCCTTGGCGAGGGACGACTGATTGCTGTCATCTTCTCCACACTCGGGCCCCACGATAACGATTGCTCTCTGCACTCCCGCTCCACCTTCCCTAACCCAGAATTCTCTGGGCAGTTGCGCTACTTCACCGACGCTTTCATCATGCTGAGCATTCCCGCTCCCTGATGCTTAGGCGAGCGCCGGCGAATTTTCGTCTTCGGGAACAAAAGTGCGCGCATTTTCAATTTGGCTTTGTGGAGTTGCGACTTGGAATTGCCAATGGAGCAGTCGAGCAGTTGTGCGATTTCGTGATGCTGGTATCCCTCCACCTCGTGCAGAGCGAAAATGGTGCGGCAACCTTCCGGCAGCTCCTGAAGAGCCCTGCGCAGAGCGATGCGGTCGACTACGCCGGTGAGCTCAGGATCGCTCTTGCCAAAGTCGCGGTGCAGCGAAGGCGACTCGGGGTTGACGGGTTCGTCCAGGGAAATGGTGGGAGGAGATTTACGGCGGCGTAGCTTCATCAGAACGGTGTTGACTGCCACCCGGTAAAGCCAAGTGGAGAAAGCCGCGTCTCCACGAAACGAACTGACCGTACGGAACACCTGCAGGAAAGCTTCCTGGGTGAGGTCCTCAGCTTCGGCAACATCCTTGGTCATGAGCAGGCATACGGAGTAGACGCGGTTCTTGTGTTGCTGGAACAGGGTTGCAAAGGCTTGCTCGTCGCCGGCCTGCGCGCGCTTCACCAGGTTAATCTGGGAATCATCGCGGCCTTTCATGTTGGTCGCGGGGATGACGTTTGCTTCTGTAGCAGAAATCGCACAAGTCGCCACGTTGGATCTCCTTTTCTTCGGTTACCGGAAAGTTCGCTCGTCGGTTACTTCCGCGAGCATGGATGACAGCTTAAAAAAATGATGAACAACCTTGTATCGGGTCACATCTGTAAACGGTTGCAGGAGACGCTGTAAGCTTGTGAGTCAGGCCCTATGTACGAAGATCCGCGCTGGGCGCGGATCTAAGTCTTTCGAGTATTCAATCTGGAACATACTTCGTTTTGTAGGGCAACAAACCGATTGACATTTTTCGAAATGTCGTCAGTAGAGGTGGAACTCCACTTCCACGCTGATCTGCACGTCGACCGGCTTGCCATCCTTCAATGCTGGTTGAAAGCGCCACTGCTTCACGGCTTCCAAGGCTTTCGCGTCGAGGCCGAGGCCGAGACCGCGAACAACTTTAATGTCACGCGGATGTCCTGCCGCATCGACAATCAACCAAAGAACGCAAGTACCTTGCTTCTTGGCGCGGCGCGCTTCCTCCGTGTAATCGGGATCCGGCGCGGAAATTGCCTGCGGGGCGGAGATGCCGCCACCCACCTTGTAGACACCGCCACCAATGCCGCCACCGCTTCCTGCTCCGACACCGGCACCATGACCGACGCCTACGCCGCCACCTGAGCCAGATCCGATGCCACCACCGGAACCGGTTCCATTCGACGGTGGTGCAGCCGGCATGGGAACTGCGGTCGCTGTGCCAAGATTCGGCATGTGGTTATCGGCGACGTGGACTTGCGGAGGAATTACCACCGTGGGTTCAACTGCAAGTTTTGGCTTCTCATTCCGCATAATGATCGCGGGCGGAGTGATCTGCTGCAAAGCTGCTTTTGGCAAGCGTCCTTTAGGAGCGGGGAGGGAATCGTGATCGCCACCGCCGCCGCCACCGCTAATCACCGTCTTCGCTGTTGGCAGAGCATAGCTATCGGGCGAAGGAGCAATCAGCGTGACGGTCTGACGCGGCGCGATTTTTTGTACGATCTCATGCCCAAAGAAAGCGCCGCTCAATAACAGGCCAAGCAATACTACGTGGATGATGGCGGACCACATTACGCCGTTCGAACGGTAGTTGTTGTATTGACCCCAAATTTCGTCGGGAGCGCGATGAGGCCGCACTCTGGGACTGGACGGAGTACGCACCACGCGCGGATAGGGAGTCCTGGACAGAGCTGGTGCAACTAATGCAGATTCACCATTGAAGGCAGAATTTTGATGACTCGACATGACCGCTCCTCAAAAACCGTGAAAAAGACCCGCTAACTTAAAAGCAAATGGCGGGATAAAGCGGGCTCCCACCATTTGGTTCCGAGTGTCCGGCGAAACCCACATCACAGTCGACCGGCAAGAAGCAGAACGAGAACGACGACGACAACCAGTCCCAATCCGCCGCTGGGGTAATATCCCCAAGAACGGCTGTAGGGCCAGGCCGGCAGCGCTCCCAGCAACAACAAGATCAGCACTACTAGAAGAATCGTGTACATTCAGCCTCCTCAGGTTGAACCTCGTTGCTAATCGCCGGCCCAGAAAAAACCGGGCCGGCATATCGGTGTAAAAAGCTAACGGGATGCGGGATGCGTTACCCCGTCAGCGTCATTGCGGCTCGTCTCTTTGCTTTGAAGCGAATACTTTCGAACCGCCGCCAAAAACGGCTCGCTGGAATCCGTGGGGTGAACCTTGCCGCCCAAGATGTCAGAGAACGGTACAAATTTTCCGTAGAGCAAGCGGGTTTCGTCCTTGTCCTGGGTGAGGGCTGCGCCGCTGAGATCAATTCCAGCGAACAGACCGCGGGCGCGAGAGTACGTCAAAACTTCTGCACGCATCTTCACGTCAGTATCGGCAGCAGCATCGCGACCTACCGGGCCAGCGGCTGCGGAGGCGTCCGCACCGAGCTTAAATTTGCTGGAGAGCAGGTGTTGCATTCCCTGGTCATTGGTAACGATCATGACGAGATCGACTGCCTGACCACCGAGTTGAAGACCCCAGCTGCCGCCAGTGATCGTGATAGGAGCGGGAGCGCTCCAGCCCGATTCAGTGCGGCAAGTGGCGACGCCCTTGCCGTGATTTCCGCCAAAGCCGACGGCGATCTTGACCATCGAGGGAATTACGGCAATGCATTTCGCACTGCGCATAACCTTGTCGGGAATGGCTTTGTCGGGAGTAGCCATGATTTCGTTCAGAACTTTTGCCGAGTTATCGATGCGCTTGGCTACATCGGACTCGTCTTTGTCGGCGGCCCAGCTCACGCCGAGGAGCGTTACGCAAATACTCAGCAGCAGGAGGCACTTAGGAAATACTGAATATGCTCGTTTCATATGGTGTTTTCCTCTTCCGTGCGGAACGTCAGCACCGGCTAGTTGTCTAGCGAGTACCAAACTAATTGCAGAGTCGTGTTGCTTCTATCCGGCTTAGGCAGTAAAGACCCTGAGAAACTTCCTGAGAAATAGGGGCCTGTCGTTCAGTGGCCGTTGCGTTCAGGGGTTTCCCTCGCTCTGCCTACAGGTTCCACCGTATTGTGGGTTCGGGTGCCGCGCACTACTCTGCAATCTCTACTCGACACAACGCCCCCAAGCGGGTGCCGGTCCTCTGGGACGGACCGGCACCTGCTCCTTCTAAAGCCAAAGAAACCTTACAAACCGGATACAGTAAAGGCGTTTCCCGAATACCCACTCGTGGGGATATCTGACAGAGCGGATGCCGCCTAGGATTAGCAAGATCAAATTCACCTAGGAGGCCAAGCCATGCTTTATTGGTCATTGATGTTCTTGGTGGTGGCACTGATCGCGGGTGTACTTGGATTTACAGGCGTTGCCGTCGCAGCAGCGGGAATCGCAAAAGTGCTATTCGTGGTGTTTCTGGTGCTCTTTCTGGTTTCGCTAGTGGCTCATCTGGGAAGCGGGCGTAAGTCGTTAAGCTAGGCCCAGGGCGAGAAGGGTCCCGATTTTGGGACCCTTTCCTTTCCTCGTTTCCGTTTAACGAAAGCAGATGCGTGGATCCATCTGTGGGTCCGCGGTGCTCTACAGCGGGCGCTTCTCGGTTCGCGACTCAGGGCCATGTGTAGGGATGACCGCCTGCACCACAGATCCCGCACTCGACGACTCCACCTTGATCTCTCCACCGAACTCAGCGAGCCTTTCTCGCATGCCCCCCAATCCAATCCCCGGCGCGGCACCACCCTTGAAGCGAGCCAAAACGTCGATGGGAATACCTTTCCCATCATCGGCCACGGTGAGAGTGACGTGTCCGTCGTCGCACAGGATGCGCACATCCACGGATTGGGCGGCGGCGTGGCGGTACACGTTGGTGAGCGATTCCTGCAGGACGCGGAACAGGGCGATTTCAACTCCGCGCGGAAGCCTGGCGATCGGTTCGTCGATGCGGAGTGAAACCTTGACCTGACTGCGTTTTCCGTATTCATCCACGTACCAGCGAGCAGCCGGCAAGAAGCCGAGTTCTTCGAGCAAAGGGGGATGGAGAAGGTGGGAGATGGTGCGAACTTCCTGAATCGCAAAATCGGTAAGTTCGACCGTTTCACGGAGAAGCTTCGGCGCGTCAATGCGGACGCCGGTCTCGAGTTGGTTGAGATTAATCTTAAGCCCAGCAAGATACTGCCCGACGCTGTCGTGCAACTCCCGAGCAATGCGGCGGCGTTCCGAATCCTGTAGTTCAAGAATTCTGGCGCTCATCAGACGGAAGGATTCGGTGTTCGCCCGCGACCGCTCCACCGAATTTTTCGTGCGAACAACCTCAGCCACCAGCAGGCGAAAATTGTAGGCCAGCAACAAGGTCACGACCGCAAAGGCCAGCGCGAGCATCAGGACGTTGCGCGTAAACAGGTAGTCCCAAGCTCGCAGGCGTTGCTCCAGCAACGACTCCTCTTCGTCCTGCATACTCTTCACGATCACCGCCATTTGATTCTGCTGAGTGGCGATTTCGTCTTGTCGCTTGTGCTCGTTAGCGGAAAGGTGAACTCGAACATCTTTGGAACTTCGACTAGCGTCGAGGGCAGTTTGTTGCTGAAGGATCGACCCAAGCTGATCGAGGCGCTCTTGTTGACGGTGATTATCGGTGGTGAGCTTGCGCAAGCTGTCGACCGTTTGGCGGGCCAAGCCAAATTGTTCGCGAGATTGGGGAAGGAGTGAGGTGTCCTGCGTCAAGACGGATGCGTTTTCTCCAGCCTGTGCACGCATGACCTCCACTTGCAAGTCGCTCAACTGAGATCGCACTTGATAGGTATGGATGACCCAATCGCGGCCCACCACAATACCGCGTTCGGTGAAATAGGCAACCGCGCCGAGCGCGACAATGGCAACGCAGACCAGAACAAGCGAGGCGAAGCGGATGATTGTGGACGATGGGCTCTGCGACTTAGATAGCGCCGACTTGAGATTGCTCGTCATCGTTCACTCGTGCTCTTACGTCAGAATGTGACGACCGCGTCATCGCAACCTTCTCGCAGGAACATAGCCAGGGCCAGCTGCGCGGAGACTTCTGAGCTGGCCCTGGGAAAATCGACCTCGTACTTACTTCGTTGAAGTCGCCTTCTGGTGTTTCACTTCAAGCTTGTTGACAACCTGCTTGACGTTGGGAACCTGTCCAGCCAGTTTTTCCACGGAAGTGCGCTGGGTCTGAGAAGGCACGTCGCCCTTGAGTGTGACCACGCCGTTGTTCACGTCATAGCTCACGTCGTGCTTCAGCTTGTGTTGGATCAGCATGGCGTCAAGGTTTTTGTCGATGCCGGAGTCGAGGTCGGAGTCGACTTTCTTGGCAGTACTCTCTTCGCCGTTCGGGCGGACGCCAATCTCGTTAGAAACGACTTCCGCGCCAGCAATGGATCGGGCAATGGATTCCGCGCGCGCTTTGTCGTCGTCGGTGGCCACCTTGCCTGTGAGGGTCACCACGCTCTTATCGCGGTCCTGGCTGACGCTTACGTCATTGAGCCCAGCCTGGTCGAGGGAGTGACGAATATCTCCTGCAACGTCGGGGGCCTTGGGGGGCCGGTCGGAGCAAGCGAGCGTTAGTCCAATCGCGAGGGCAATCACAACACTCGAAATGCTGTTCAGTGATTTCATAGTTCTCCTTTTTCTCTCTCGTTCACTTTCGTGCCGAACCAATGCGGAGGTTCGACTTTAGCGGCCTAAAGATCTGACGGAATTGACCTTGATTCCAATGTGCCTGTTCTGGAGGACGGTCAACATCGACTGGACCCCGTAAACTTCTGGAGAATTCTGTGTAAAGGAGGGGTAAAAAAAGATGAGCAACACATGGGCACGTGGCGGCCAAGGATGGCTTCCAAGCGGTCAAACTGCAAAGGCCCGGCTCGGGCCACCGTGTGCAGTCACTCCTCGAGGACCGCTCGAGGACGCGGCCGCCAGCACCCTGTTCCAAGCACCATACAACGCAACCTCGGGAGGCAAAATCGGTGAAAGGGTGTAGGGAGGGCGCCGGGGTTAATGGATTCGTACAACTTCGTAGAACGTAGGCGCAACGATCCTTCCGAGCTCAGATTGGGTGGGGAGTAGAAACTCTCAACGATTGATCTAGCCACCGCATCCAACTCTCATCTAATGCCCTTGCAGCTGCAAATCGTGTGGCTTCTGGTTCTAGGTATCCCGGTTGCATGTATCGCATGGACCGTAACGCATGAGGAAGTATTCCGGGAGCCGCGCCAGTATTGTCTGGAAGAATGCCAACGAGCGCGGTCGATTGCGCGTCGAAAATTCTTTTATCTTTTTACTTGTGAATATTGCTTCAGCCACTACGTGGCGGCAGGAGTCCTGTTAGTGACGCGCTTCAGGCTGCTTTACGTGGACTGGCGGGGCTATGTTGTGGCGTTTTTTGCGCTCGTGTGGGTAGCAAACCAGTACATGAGCATTTACAACCGTCTGCGCCTGGACATTAAGCACGAGCAGGTGGAGATCAAGGCAGACGAGAAGAAGGTAGAGAAGCGCAAAGCTGCCTGAGTCGCAGCAATGGGCTCAAACGGGCAGAGACGTCGCCATCGGGTCATGCCGGCGGGAGGGGATGACGACTTCGACGATGGTTCCAGGGTTCGCATTCGCCAATCGCAAACTGCCTCCGAGTTCATTGACGCGCTGCCGCATTCCGCCGATGCCAACCCCGACACTGTCGGGACGAAGCTGAATCACCTGTTCTTCAATTCCTTTGCCATCGTCGCACACCGTCACGACGATGCGGCCGTCACTCTCCGCCAAACTTACGCTCCCATTGCGCGCACCGGAGTGGCGAAACATATTGGTGAGAGCTTCTTGAATAATGCGGAATACGGCAGTTTCGATGTCGGGCTTGAGCCGGCTGAGATCCGGCGGGGTAACGTCGAGGCGAATTTCAATTCCGCTCCGTTCAGAGAGTCCTTCCAAATACCATCGCAGCGCCGAGACTAGTCCTACTTCATCGAGTAGCGGAGGATGGAGAAGGTGAGAAATGGTGCGAACTTGCTTGATGGCACGATCGACTAATTCGCTAGCATCCGCAGACGCCTGGCGAATTTTCGGCGAAGAGTCCTTGGACAGGATTCCGTCGAGAATCATCTTAGCGGCGGCAAGCTCCTGTCCCAGTCCGTCATGAATTTCGCGAGCGATGCGGCGCCGTTCCTCGTCTTGCATCGTCATCAGACGACTGGAAAGGCGTCTTAACTCAGCGGTCCGGAGATCGACCATCCTCTCCAGTTCGATGGCGTTATCGCGAATCGATTGCTCGAGAAGCTTGCTGTCGTGAATGTCGGAACAAGTTCCGTACCACTTGACGATATCTCCATCGGGATCTCGAAGAGGGACGGCACGGGCACGAAACCAGCGATATTGGCCATCGACGCTGCGTATACGATATTCGGACTCGTAAGCCTTCTCCGGACTGAACGCATCGCATCCAGTGAGCCAGGCTGCGCTCTTTGTCGTCGGGGTGGAGATACTCGAGCCAGCCAAATCCCACGGCCGAACCGGCCGCGGCACCAGTGTACTCATAGAATCGGCTGCTGATGTAGTCGCGTGTTCCGTCGGCCTGGCGGCTGAAAATAATATCGGGCGCTGTCTGGACGATGGCATCCAGTTCCTGATTCTTGCGGGCCAGATCGCTATTGAGCTGTTGAAGCGCAACCGCTTTTTGTTCCAACTCGTGGGTGCGGTCGGCGACGCGATGCTCGAGTTCGCTGTTCAGGCGTTCCAGTTGTACATTTCTTTCGATGTAATTCGGCGAAGACTCTTACTTTTGCGCGCAAGACTTCCGGGACGATCGGGACGGAAAGATAGTCGACTGCCCCATGCTGGTATCCCTTGAGACGGTCCAGATCGGTCAGATGGACGGCCGAGACGAAGATGATTGCGGTCTTCTGAAAGCGCGGATGCTGGCGAATGATCTCGGCGAGTTCAAAGCCGTCGATCTCGGGCATGCTCACATCCATCAGCACGACGGCGACGTCGGTCTTCAGTAGTTTTTCGAGAGCATCCTTGGCGGAGGTTGCCTTGATCGAGGTTCTCTCCCAGGTCGGCCAGAATGGCTTCATAGCTGAGCAGTTTGCCCGGCTGGTCGTCGACCATGAGAATGTTCACTTTGTCGTGGACGGTCATCACCCTCTCAATACGCCATTGCCAGCATCGCGTCACTCCAAATGCCTCTCACCGATGCAGCCACATGCGAAGCGCCGAGAGCAGTTGTTCGGTATTCACTGGTTTCGCCAAATATTCCGACGCCCCGGCTTCCAAGACATTTTTCGCGATCGCCCTTCATCGCTTTGGCGGTCAGAGCGATGATTGGCAGCCGACGGAAAGACGGAATTCTGACGAATCACCTGCATGGTCGCGTAACCGTCCATTTCCGGCATCATGATGTCCATCAACACGATCGCGACATCGGGAGTAGACTCCAGCATCGAGATTGCTTCGCGGCCGGTTCCAGCGGTCAGAACCGCCATGCCGCGCCGCTCGAGAACGCTGCTGAGAGCGAAGATGTTGCGCATGTCGTCGTCGACGACCAGCACTTTCTTGCCGACCAGAGCTTCATCGGAGCGATGCAACCGGTCCAGCATTTTCTGCTTTTCCTGCGGAAGATCGGCGACCACCCGGTGCAGGAAGAGTGCCGTTTCATCGAGCAACCGCTCCGGCGATTCGACTCCCTTGACCACAACGCTGCGGGCCAGGGTGTGCAGGCGCGCATCCTCTTCCGGAGACAGTTCTTTGCCGGTGAAGACCACGACTGGCAGATCGCTAACTTGAGGAAGGTCGCGCATGCGCTCGAGGATGTCGAAGCCGGTCATGTCCGGCAATCGCAGATCGAGCACAACGCAATCAAATGTTTCCTGCGTAACGACCTCCAACGCTTCGGCGCCGGTGGAGACAACGGTAACATCGATATCGTCGTGGCCCAGTAGCTCACGAATGCTCAATTGTTCCGCGGGATTGTCTTCTACGATCAGCAACCGCTTGCGGCGTGGAGCGGCATAGTCCTTGATTCGGCCCAGAGCCAAGTCGAGTTCTTCGGGGTTTGTCGGCTTGGTGACGAAGGCAAAGGCACCGCGAGCCAGGCCGTGGTGACGATCCTCGTCCAGGTGAGCATCTGGACAGGAATATGGCGAGTCGCCGGATCCTGTTTCAGATGGTTGAGGACGGTCCAGCCCAGCATGTCGGGCAGGAAGACGTCCAGAGATACAGCCGTGGGATGGAACTCGCGAGCGAGAGCAAGTGCCTCCGCACCGCGCAGGGCGACGAGGACCTTGAAGCCTTTATCGCGCGACAGATCGCAAAGCACGCGGGCATAGTGCGGATCGTCTTCGACGATGAGCAGGACAGCATCGTCTGGTTGCAGATTGTCGCGATCGTCCACGATCTGTTCGACCGGATGTTCGGCGACGACGATGCTGGACAACTGAAGCGGCATCGTGGGCGAGGAGACTCTCCACTCAGACGCCGTGAGCTTCGAGGCGGACGGCCCGACGTATGTCAGCGGCAGATATAGCGTGAAAGTGCTGCCCTGGCCGGGCGTGCTGCGAAGCTGGATTTCGCCACCCAACAAGCTGGCGAGTTCGCGGCTGATGGCCAAGCCCAGACCGGTTCCGCCGTACTTGCGGCTGGTGCTGGCGTCTGCCTGCTGGAAGGCCTCGAAGATGATGCGTTGCTTGTCGAGCGCAATTCCGATGCCCGAGTCGGTGACTTCGAACGCCACGACTGAGGCCGCTCCACTCAGGATGGGGTGATCTTCACTCCATCCTTTAGAAGCGACGTTGACAGCCAGGCGAACCGAGCCGTGTTCGGTGAACTTGAATGCGTTCGAGAGCAAATTCTTTAACACCTGCTGCAAACGTTTCGAGTCGGTGACCAGGCTGCGGGTGAGATGCGGATCGGCCTGCACCTCGAAGGCGAGCCTGCGATTCTCCGCCTCGTGACGGAACGGCCGAGCCACCATTTCCAGCAGGTTGGCGAAGAATACTTCCTCCGCCTCCACGGAGACAGTGCCGGACTCGATCTTGGAGAGATCGAGAATGTCGCTGATCAGGTTGAGCAAGTCGGTGCCGGCGCCGTGAATGGTGCGGGCAAATTCGACCTGCTTCGGGGTGAGATTGTGATCGGGGTTCTCGCTGAGTTGCTGTCCCAGAACCAGAATGCTGTTCAGCGGCGTGCGCAACTCGTGCGACATATTGGCCAGGAATTCCGACTTGTACTTGGAAGTGAGGGCGAGTTCTTTCGCCTTCTCTTCCAAAGCGCGGCGGGCTTGCTCAATTTCCTGGTTCTTGCGTTCGACTTCGACGTTCTGTTCGGCGAGCTGTTGTGCCTTTTGCGCCAGCTGCTCGTTGGTCTGCTGCAATTCTTTCTGCTGCGTTTGCAGTTCGGCAGCGAGCTGCTGCGATTGCTTGAGCAGGCCTTCGGTCTGCATCGTAGCTTCAATACTGTTCAGCACGATACCGATGCTGGCTGTGAGTTGCTCGAGGAATGCCAGGTGCGAAGCGGTAAATGCGTTCAACGAAGCCAGTTCGATGACGGCTTTCACCCGGTCTTCGAAGAGCACGGGAAGGACGATGACGTTGCGCGGAACAGATTCGAACAGGCCGGAACGAATCGGAACCGTTTTTTCAGGCAGGTCGGAAATCAGCATGCGGCGCTTTTCTGCGGCTACCTGTCCGACCAGACCTTCGCCAATTCTCAAGCGGCGAAGGTGTCCGTCTTCACCATCGTCGGCGAAGGCCGACAGCAGCACCATTCCGGCTGATTCTTCGGTCTCCATCTGGTAGATGACGCCCTGCTGAGCGTTCACCAGTGGGGCGAGTTCCGAAAGCAACATGCGACCCACTGTGGTCAGATCGCGCTGGCCCTGCAACATTCCGGTGAAGCGGGCGAGGTTGGTCTTGAGCCAATCTTGCTCGGTATTGCGGTCGGTCGTGAGTCGAAGGTTGTCGATCATCGTGTTGATGTTGTCCTTCAACTCGGCCACTTCGCCGCTGGCCTCCACCTGAATCGAGCGGGTCAAGTCGCCCTTAGTCACGGCGGTCGCAACTTCCGCGATCGCGCGCACCTGGTTAGTAAGGTTGTCAGCGAGCAAGTTGACGTTGCCGGTGAGATCTTTCCAGGTTCCAGCGGCGCCGGGCACATTGGCCTGACCGCCGAGCCGGCCTTCCACGCCGACTTCGCGCGCAACCGTCGTAACCTGATCCGCGAAAGTAGCCAGCGTACCCGTCATGTTGTTGATGGTTTCTGCCAATGCTGCGACTTCGCCCTTGGCGTTTACCGTCAGTTTCTGGGTAAGATCGCCGTTGGCGACAGCCGTAACGACCTTGACGATGCCGCGCACTTGTTCGGTCAGGTTGACTGCCATCACGTTGACATTGTCGGTGAGATCCTTCCAGGTGCCAGCGACGCCGGGCACTTGCGCCTGACCGCCGAGCTTGCCGTCGGTGCCGACTTCGCGGGCGACGCGGGTGACTTCGGCGGCGAAGGCGTTGAGCTGGTCCACCATGGTGTTGATGGTGTTCTTGAGCTCGAGAATTTCGCCTTTCACGTCGACCGTGATCTTGCGCGACAAATCGCCGCGGGCAACGGCCGTCGTGACTTCCGCAATGTTTCGCACCTGGCCCGTAAGGTTGCCGGCCATAGCGTTCACGGAGTCGGTGAGATCCTTCCACGTGCCAGCGACGCCGGGCACGTTGGCCTGACCACCCAGGCGGCCTTCGCTACCCACTTCGCGGGCGACGCGGGTGACTTCGGCAGCGAACGATCGCAGCTGCTCGACCATCGTGTTGAGCGTTTCTTTCAGCTGCAAAATTTCGCCGCGAACGTCGACCGTAATCTTCTTCGAGAGATCGCCGTTCGCAATAGCGGTCGCGACCTCGGCGATGTTTCGAACCTGGCCGGTCAAGTTGCTGGCCATGAAGTTGACGTTGTCGGTGAGATCTTTCCAGGTTCCGGCGACACCCGGAACCTGCGCCTGGCCACCAAGTTTGCCGTCGGTGCCGACTTCGCGGGCCACGCGCGTGACTTCGCCGGCGAAAGCGTTGAGCTGGTCCACCATCGTGTTGATGGTGTTCTTGAGTTCGAGAATTTCGCCTTTCACGTCGACCGTGATCTTGCGCGAGAGATCGCCGCGAGCCACAGCCGTCGTGACTTCTGCGATGTTTCGGACCTGGCCCGTGAGGTTTCCGGCCATGGAGTTGACGGAGTCGGTGAGATCTTTCCACGTTCCGGCAACGCCCGGAACCTGCGCCTGGCCGCCAAGTTTGCCTTCGGAACCAACTTCGCGGGCCACGCG
Organism: uncultured Acidobacteriaceae bacterium; assembly: GCA_963840895.1. Lineage (GTDB taxonomy): Bacteria > Acidobacteriota > Terriglobia > Terriglobales > Acidobacteriaceae > Sulfotelmatobacter. The sequence continues at coordinate 32,246 of CAWJAR010000018.1, read as the reverse complement.
GGTAACTTCGGCAGCGAACGCGTTGAGCTGGTCGACCATCGTGTTGATGGTTTCTTTGAGCAGCAGAATTTCGCCGCTGACGTTTACCGTGATTTTCTTCGACAAGTCACCGCTGGCGATCGCAGTGGATACTTCAGCGATGTTACGAACCTGGCCAGTTAAGTTGCTGGCCATGGAGTTCACGGAGTCAGTGAGATCTTTCCAGGTTCCGCCGACGCCGGGGACGAGAGCCTGTCCGCCGAGTTTGCCGTCGGTGCCGACTTCGCGGGCGACGCGGGTGACTTCCGATGCGAACGAACGGAGCTGGTCCACCATGGTGTTCATGGTGTCTTTCAGCTCGAGAATTTCTCCTTTCACGTCGACCGTGATCTTGCGCGACAAGTCGCCGCGAGCGACGGCTGTGGCTACTTCGGCGATGTTTCGAACCTGGCCAGTCAGGTTGTTGGCCATGAAGTTGACATTGTCGGTGAGATCCTTCCAGGTGCCGGCCACGCCCGGGACCTGCGCCTGTCCGCCGAGTTTGCCTTCGGTACCGACTTCGCGGGCCACGCGCGTTACTTCGCCGGCGAAGGCGTTGAGCTGGTCCACCATCGTATTGATGGTGTTCTTGAGTTCGAGAATTTCGCCTTTCACGTCGACCGTGATCTTGCGCGACAAATCGCCGCGGGCTACGGCCGTCGTGACTTCCGCAATATTTCGGACTTGGCCCGTGAGGTTTCCGGCCATGGAGTTGACGGAGTCGGTGAGATCCTTCCACGTGCCGGCGACTCCGGGCACGTTGGCCTGTCCGCCGAGTCGACCTTCAGTACCGACTTCGCGGGCCACGCGGGTGACTTCGCCGGCGAACCGGTTGAGCTGGTCGACCATCGTGTTGAGGGTCTCTTTCAGCTGCAGGATTTCGCCGCGCACGTCGACCGTGATTTTGCGCGACAAATCGCCGCTCGCAATGGCTGTCGCGACTTCGGCGATGTTACGAACCTGGCCAGTCAAGTTGCTGGCCATGAAGTTGACGTTGTCGGTGAGATCTTTCCATGTGCCGCCAACGCCGGGCACTTGCGCCTGGCCGCCGAGCTTGCCTTCGGTACCGACTTCGCGAGCCACGCGCGTGACTTCGCCAGCGAATGCATTCAACTGGTCGACCATCGTGTTGATGGTGTCTTTGAGTTCGAGAATTTCGCCCTTAACGTCGACTGTGATTTTGCGGGATAGATCGCCGCGGGCCACAGCGGTCGTGACCTCAGCGATGTTTCGGACCTGGGCCGTAAGGTTACCGGCCATGGCGTTCACGGAGTCGGTGAGATCTTTCCAGGTGCCGGCCACGCCGGGCACGACGGCCTGTCCGCCGAGCTTGCCGTCGGTGCCGACTTCGCGGGCGACGCGCGTTACTTCTGAAGCGAAGGAACGCAACTGGTCCACCATCGTGTTGATGGCTTCTTTGAGCTGCAAGATTTCGCCGCGCACATCGACCGTGATTTTTCGCGACAAGTCGCCGCTGGCTACAGCGGTCGCGACTTCTGCGATGTTACGTACCTGGCCGGTCAAGTTGCTGGCCATGAGGTTGACGTTATCGGTGAGATCTTTCCAGGTGCCGGCGACGTCGGGCACTTGGGCCTGGCCGCCCAACTTGCCTTCCGTACCTACTTCGCGGGCGACGCGAGTTACTTCGGCGGTGAAGACGCCGAGCTGCTGAATCATCGTGTTGACGAGATTTGCGGAGCGAAGGAACTCGCCTTCAAGCGGCCGGCCATCGACGTCGAGGCGAACGGTTTGAGTCAGGTCGCCTTGAGCGACAGCGGCGATCGCGCGCGTGACTTCAGCGGTCGGCCGGAGCAGATCTTCCACCAGCGTGTTGACGGAGACTTCCATCTCGCCCCAAGCTCCTCGGGACTCGTGAAAGCGGGTGCGCTCGCGCGTTTTACCTTGCTTGCCGACTACGTGACCGACGCGCTTGAGTTCCTGCGCCATGTGCTGGTTGGCAGCAACGATTTCATTGAACGTGTCGGCTACTTTGCCCGCCAAACCAACCCAAGTGCCCGGAAGCCGGACCGTAAAGTCACCATCCCGCATGGATTGCAGGCTGGTCAAAATGACGTTGAGATCCAGAGATCCGTCGGTGGTTTTGGATTTCCCATTGCTTTTCGCAAGACTTGGAGGAAGGTTCTCGGTATTGGGCGCTGCATCGTTGAGCGCGGATCTTTTCATGGCCTCTCCCGAAGAAGGAGCAATCCCGTCGACAGTTTTCTACTGAATCGACGGATTCATTTTGACTTGCACTGAGATATGACTGTTTAGCACATAAAAGAAGGGGAAGCGCCAACAGCCAAAAGGGTACTGCTGCGAGCCCGAACGACACGCCCCACTACCCGGATTGCTAACGTATTGGTACCAGAGCGTGGAGTGTCATGCCCTAAGGTATTTCCTGTAGCCGACTGCCTTGGCCTCGGTCGGAGCTTAGGGTGTGGAAAGCACCTGGATAAGGGTCTGCTGGTTCGCAACCTATTGAGTCGATTCGATCTCTAAAGCAACGGATGGGGACCCGAAGGGATCTCGCATCGCCCCCCTCGAATGAACGTTGGGAGAGGGAATAGACGGAAGAATCGAGAGAACCTTTGAATCATTCATACGAAGTCAGCATTGTGATTCCCGCATATAACGAAAGCGCACGTCTGGGCCGGAGCCTCGATCGAGTTTTGGATTTTGTTCACCAGGAAGGTTGGGAGGCTGAAGTTATCGTGGTGGACGATGGTTCGCATGACGGAACGGCGGACATTGTGAAGGACTATGCTCGGACCAACCCGATCGTGAAACTGATTCAGAATCCAGGAAACCGCGGTAAAGGATACAGCGTACGTAACGGCATGTTGAACGCACGGGGATCGATTGTTTTGTTTACGGATGCCGATTTGTCCTCTCCGATCGAAGAGGCGTCGAAGCTTCTGGAGGCGCTAGACGGGGGCACCGACATCGCAATCGGATCGCGCTGGGTGCGTAGTGAATTGCAGACGCAGCGGCAGTCCGTGGCGCGGCAAGTTCTGGGCAGGACCTTCAATGTATTGCTTCGCATGCTGCTGCAGCTTGAGTTTAAAGACACACAGTGCGGATTCAAGGCGTTCCGGCGGAGCGCGGCAAAAATGCTCTTCCCTTTGCAAAAAATTGAAGGATGGGGCTTCGATCCGGAAATACTCTTTCTTGCAGGTCGAATGGGCTTCGAAGTTGCCGAGGTTCCGGTTGTCTGGGCCCACGCCGAGGGCACCAGAATCAATCCGGTCGCCGACGGCGCGAAGATGGTGATGGAAATGTTGAGGATCCGATGGTACGCGCTAACAGGGAAGTATGGAGATCCGCCGGTGACAACCACATCGGGCGTGCTGGCGCAGGGTCCGGGCCCGCGCGGTTAGGGCTGAGAGAACAGTAGGTCGCTGCCATCGGCATGGCAAAATTACGTAGCTGCCGGAAAATTGCGCGCTGCGGAGGCCAATTCGCTTCGCGCTAAGTTATACAGCTGACTCACGTTATGGGTCTGGAAAGCTACATGCTTCAGCACCGCTGCTTATCTTCTAAAAAACGGCCACTTCCGAGAATCCGATGTTAAACGGAGAAGCCTTATGGACCAGAATCGAAATGAGAGCTGGCAGGACCTCTGTAAAGCAGCGGCCAACGAACTCGATCCTAAGAAGCTGATGGATCTGATTACCGAATTGAACAGAGCCTTGGATAAGCGGGACGGCCAACGCCCGGCTCCCGCAGGCTCAATCGACGACGGAGCACTTTCGACGGAATCTGCTGTTTAACAAGATGTGGGTTCGGGCTCAGCAACCACGGGAGATCCCTAGCATTTTCATTTTACTGGTCGTCATTCCAGGATCGCCGGTGAGGCGCATTTTCAGAAATCCATGATCGTGCGTAGGCACCGGACATCGCCGGTTAGCAGATATCCCGTGCCTACGTTTTGGCAAAATCACTGAGGACCGCCCTTCGGAGGCTTGGACTCCGAGTGATTTTGTGGCGGCGCCTGCTTTTGCTGCGCCTGCTTTTGCGGTGCTTGCTTTTGCTGCATTTTCTGTTGCTGCTGTTCATGTCGTTGCTGCAACTGCTGAGTCTGCTGCTGATGCTTTTGTTCTGTTTGCTGCTTGCGCGCCTCGTCCGCCTTTTGTTGAGCGAGACGCTGGTGATCGCGGTCTTGCTGTTGCTGGAGTTTTTGCCGTTCCTGGTCCTGCTTCTGTTGAAGCTTTTCCTGCTGCTGCTGATATTTCTGGTCCGTCTTCGCATTTCCGCTATGAGGAGCAGCGGGACGGTCCATGGGTGCAAGGTCTTTGGGATGATTGGCGGGGGATGAGGGGTGGCCCGCACTCTCGGGTCTTGCCGGAGCCGCTTCCCGGCTGGGTCCGCCACTGTTACCACGAGGCTGATTGGGCTCGTGATTCGCAGGTGGATGATACGGAGCTCCAGCCTCTCGCGCCGCTACGGCTTCACCGCCGCGGAAGGCTCCCGGTCGAGCCGTAGCCGCAACCGGCGGCTTGCCGTGATTTGCTGAGGCTCGGAGTTCTGGATTGCCGCGAGCCGCCTGCATATGTTCATTCTGCGCTGCCGGAGGAGGAATATGCCGCTCATGCATGACGGCCTCTTGCTGAGCGGTGGGTCGCGCAGAAATTCCTCCCTCGCCGCCGTTGTAGCTGACGCGATTGATCGTCGTACGATTGTTGACGACCGTGGTGTTGTAGACGTTGTGAATCGTGGTGACGTTTACATTGGTGACCGAGCGATTGTAGAAGAACCGTCCGTTATCCCAACGTCCGCCTTCGAAGCCTTCTCCGGAATAACCAAAACCATAGTTGATGCCGCCATAGAAACCGACATGGGGGCCCCAATAGCCGTCATAGAAAACATACCGTCCCTCGTGCCAGGCCCAGTATGGTGGCGTCCAGAGATAGCCGGCTTCAGGGGCCGATACCCAGGTGCCTGGAACCCAGTAATAGTCGCCTTCGTCATCACTCCACGCCCAATAGCCGGGCGTCCAAATGTAACCCTCGCCGGGGCAGAGAGGCTGCTCGTAGACGGGAAGCGCTGGCGGGCCGAAACTCACCGAAAAACGAAATTCCTGAGCGAACGAAGCAGAAGCAGATGACATCACGAACACAACGCATGCAAACAATACCGCACGGATGCAGCGAATGCGCATTTGTTTTCTCCTGTCGATTCTCAAGTGCCCCGTCTGCTTACTGCGGCGGGCCGCGGATTCGGTGGCTACGAAGTATGTTGCGAGAATCGTTGGGGCCGTGTACCCGTCGGCCTGCTTAGAGACGCAAAGCAGTCTGGAGGTTGGCGGGGGGTTGAGCATCTACATCATGATCGTGGAAGCCATACAAACGTGAAGTAAAGCCACTTACGCGAATATATGTATGCATGGCATGCCGTTACGGCATTCGCTGTATTGTTGGCTAGGTATAAAGTCCTATAAGTTCACCGCTAAGAGTGATCACTTCAGGATAGCCGTGGGCTTAATGCTTTTTGATTTTTCCTTTTGTACCCACGTCCATCCCCCGAGCTGGACATTTGCGCGGTTGACAGTTGCGGGAGCGGAAGCTAGTTTCGCGCAGAGGAGAGTGAGACATGAGAAAACTATTGGCAGCGATCTTCACGTTGAGCCTGCTGACTTCGCTCAGCCTGTTGGCTCAAGACACAATGAAGCAGGACACGATGAAGTCGGATAGCTCAATGAAGGCAACCACAGTCATGGGAAAGATCAGTGATGATGGCAAGACCTTCGTCAGCGACAAGGATGGGAAGAGCTGGACGATTAGCAATCCGGATGCGGTCAAAGGGCATGAGGGACACCATGTCGCCCTGAAGGCACACGTCTCGGCCGATAAGGGAGAAGTGGATGTCGTGTCACTGAAGATGGCGAATGACAAGATGAAGAAAGATACCAGCACACCGAACTAACAGCCTCACGGTGCCGATGGGGGCCGGCGAATTCCGCTGGCCCTTGTTTTTTGGAATCTGAAAGGCGCAAGCAAGGTGCCTGGTTGCGTTGTGGATTGAAGAGGCAACGAAGAAGGGAAAAAACATTGGGCCGAATGAATTCCGATGATTCTGGCTTAAGGCCAAAGCACCGGGCCATTACGGCCCTTCAACCTGCGAATTCGGGAGCCTGATCTTTCTATGCGGTACGACTCCCCATTACAAAGTGCAGGATCAAGGAAATTACCGCGAATACCAGCAGCAGGTGGATCAGTCCGCCCGCAACGTGAAACACCGTGAATCCGCCAAGCCAAGCGATCAACAACACGACAAACAATATGGTCCAGATGCTCATTATCTTTCTCCTCTGCTTGTGAAGTGCCTGTCACGCTCCGACGAAACTACGACACATCTGATGCGACACGACTGAGCCTAGCTGCCGCGGCGCGGGATGTCATTACCGGACATCTGGTAGCCATGGGGCGATCGTGCTGTATGCTTGAGACGATAAGACGCAGATTGGCAGCCAACCTTGGTACGCCTTGTGCACCTAACTGTAACCGCACGAGGTTCAGCGGAAGACGTGCTCCCTTATGAGACGATTCATGGTTCTTTGTCAGGTTGTGCTAAGTCTTGGGCTGTTTTTCGGACTAACGACCTATTGCGGAGCCTATTCCGTGCTTACTCACGAGGAGGTGGTCGATCTTCTTTGGAAGGACGACATCCAACCGCTGCTGCTCAAGCGGTTTCCAGGTGCCAGCGTAGATGATCTGCAAAAGGCGCATGCCTTCGCTTATGGAGGTTGCCTGGTGCAGGACATGGGCTACTATCCATTCGGCAACAAGTACTTCAGCGATCTGACTCACTACGTTCGCAGCGGCGACTTCATCGCGAACATGATCAACGAAGCCACCGACCTGGATGAGTATGCTTTCGCTCTCGGGGCATTGGCGCACTACTCCGCGGACAATATTGGACACCCGACCGTGAATCAAGCAGTAGGGCTAGAGTTTCCCAAGCTGCAGAAGAAATTCGGCAAGTCCGTCACTTATGCCGATAATCCGAAAGCGCATATCCGGACAGAATTCGGCTTTGACGTGACGCAAGTCGCGAAGAATCGCTACACGTCCGATCGATATCATGATTTCATTGGGTTCGAGATATCCAAGCCGGTGCTGGAGCGAGCCTTTCAGGATACGTACGGCATTCCGCTTAGCGACGTGATTGCGAACGAAGACCTCGCGATCGGCACCTTTCGGCGGGCGATCAGCCACATTCTTCCGGAAATGACGAGGGTGGCGCTGGTGGCGCGAAAGAAAGAACTGGTCGCGGAGACTCCAAACTTCAACGCGCGCAAGTTCCGCTACAATCTGACGCGCGCCGATTATCAACGCGAGTGGGGGAAGGGATACCGCCGCCCGGGATTTGGCACGCGAGTTCTGGCGTTCTTTCTACGCTTCGTCCCGAAGATTGGGCCGTTCAAGGCGCTCGACTTCAAGATTCCCACACAGAAAACCGAGGATCTGTATATAGCGAGCGTCAACCACACGCTCGATAATTATAGAAGCCTGCTGGCGGAAACCAAGGCGAAGAAACTAAGTTTGCCCAACACCGATTTCGATACCGGCCGAATGACGCATGCCGGGGAGTATGTGCTTACGGACAAAGCGTACGCACGCCTACTGAACCAATTGGCGGGGAATAACTTCGCACAAGTTACTCCTGAGTTGCGCCTAAATATTCTCGCGTTTTACGGGGATCCGAATGCGCCCGTAGATACCAAGAAAAAAGCCGACGCCTGGCAGAAGACGCAAGAAGAAGTGGAGCGGCTAAAAGCAATCAGTCCCGCGGATACATCCGCAGTACAGATCTCAACGATTCCTTAGATCTCGAAAGATCCTTTCACCTGCGATGTGCAGACATTTGCTTTTAGTCCCAACCCGCGCATCGCATATAGCAACTAATTGAAAGCAGTAGATTTAAATTGCAGATGTGCGCCACGTCGCGCACTTAAAGGGAGGATTATTTCATGGCAGACGATATGGAAAAAAATAAACAGCAGGGTGGTCAATCGGGACAGCAAGGCAACCAGGCTGGTCAGGACCAATACGGCCAAAAGGGTCAGAACAATCAACAGAGCGGTCAGCCCGGACAGCAGAAAAAGGGCGGCCAGGGCCAGAATGAAGAAGACGAAAACGCCGACCGGCAGCGTCGCGCGTCCTAGTTGAGAGTACCTGTAATAAACGCTGAAGTCCCGGCAAGGTGCCGGGACTTCGTTATTTTGAATGCTGTTTAGAATTGTTTTCTGATTTCGATCAACTTAGTCTGCACTAACCTCGACTGGCTTCGACTTTCCGGATTCGTCGGCCGAACCGATTTCAGAGAGTCTCCGAACCTGCAATAGTGCCTCTGACAAAGTCGTCACAACGGCATCGCTGCAGCCTGGGCCCACACGTTCTTGAGCCTTCGGAACGCCTCCCCCGAATCCCCAGAGGCCGACCACAATCGCGAGCTCGGGAAATTTGGTTCGCAGACGCTTGCAGAGTGAACGCGCCTGCCCGACCGCGAATGGCGGAAGCGCCGACACGCAAACGATAATGCAGCCACTCTGCGACACTTGGTCCAGCATCTGGTCGACGGTGCCAATCGCAACATGAGCGGCGCCATCGCCCGCTTGACGAAGCAATTGAGCCAGCATCATTCCAACCAGCTCGTCGGCCTCGTCCCGAGCGGGCACGCAGAGAATATTCAGTCGGTTCGGCAGAGCGTTGAATCGAGGCTCCGGGGCTTCGTCATCTTCGGAGTCATGGTGCGGCTTGGCGCGATCTTCCAGGTCGTCAATCAGTTCCCTGGTGCTTTGACAAATGAATTCGGAAGTGCGCTCGCCGACGGTATCGGAATGGCGATCATCTTCCGCCAGTCTGAGAGCTGGGATTAGAACTGTTTCGTAAAGGTTCGCGAGCGATTTTTCTTGTAGCTGCCCCTCTGCGATATTCCTCGCCTCATCCAGGTCCATAGCCAGAAGTCGCTGATAGTAAAGTTCCTCGGGCTGCAGGACGGGGGCATCACCCAGAAGAACTTCCAGGAAGCTGAATTGAGGGACGTAGCGGCCGACGAGCAGAAGGCAAACCGTTAAAGGCGTGGACAGGATCAAACCAACGGGTCCCCAGAGCATCGACCAAAAGACGGCCGCAACGAGGATGGCGAGCGATGAAACTCCGGTGTGCGCGCCATAGAGCCAAGGCTCGATGAAATTGGCGATCAAGATTTCGAGAACAACAAACATGCCGAAGATGAGTACGGCATGGTTCCAGCCAGGAAAAACGGCAAGCGCCATTGTGATGGGAAAGGCAGCGGCGATCAGCGTGCCTACATACGGCACCAGGCGGAGCAATGCTGCCAGGACGCCCCACAGAAGGGCGTGCGGAAGCTTCATGAAATATAAACCGAGTCCGAAGATGCTTCCATAGACGGCATTGACCAGGAACTGGAGCAGAAGATATCGACTCAGACGGTGGCTGGCGTCGTCCAAGGCCTGAGTCATGACGGTTAGCCGGCCTTCTCCGCCCAATCGAATAAGGCGATTGCGCAGGTCTTCTCTTTTGATCAGCATGAACGCCGTGAAAATGACGACCATTCCTGCCGTTTCCAAGGGACCAGCAATGGGGCCAAGGAGGGTGCGGAGGTCCTGAAGGAGATTCGTGGGCGGCGCAGTCACCTGAACGGGAATGGGATGCGCGGCTGCTTTGGCCGTTGCATCACCAGGAGCGTGGTTTCCCACCTGCCCAGGAGCTGAGGCCAACTCCTTGTTTAACTCACGAACCGTAGCGGTGGCTTGACCGATCGCTCCGGTCTTTGGCGGATGAAGCGATCGGATCGTTTCCTCGAGATTCTCTTTGTAATCCCGAAAATGGCCGGTGATCTCCAGCAGTTGACCGGTCACGCCCCATCCAATTCCGGCGGTTAGAGCGAAGCAAAACACGAGGACCGTCATGACCGCGGGAGCTCGCCCGAAACGAGCTTTCTCCAGCAGACTGACGAGGGGGGTCAGTAAGAAACTCAGAACAAGCGCAAGGGCCAAGGGAATGAAAATCTGCCGGCCGAAATACAGCATCGCGATCGTCGCTGCGACTGCGATAACGATCGTCGATTTGGAGGAAGCCGTTGAATTCGAGGAGCGAACCAATGCCTTACCTCCAGTCCGGTTGGAGCAATTTCCCTCGCGCTCGCATCGAAACAGTCAAACCACGGGCCGGGTTGATCTTGCTAGGAGGCCTTGCCGGCACAGTGTGGATGCTCGCATCCGCAAGCGATTTCCGTTTTGTCTTTAGCGGATTCGCAATAAGGGCTGCAATACTTGCTATCCGATGCCGCCATACAGCTGCAAATTGCATGGGCACATTTCTCTCGTTTGCCGCTATCCATAATTTTCTAGCTCCTTTTCGTCGATACGGTGTCAGGCGCCTCATCGCTTGTTTGAATTCCGCTGAATTTCATCCCAACTAACTCGCCTTGCGCCGATCCTGCTGCTTTTCCTCTTTGGCGATGGTTTCGAGCAAAGTGCTCATATCCTCGGCGTGTTCTTCTTCTTTAGCCAAAACGCTTTCCATCAACCGACGGCTGGTCGGATCGTTGTCCGCAAGGTAGCGAATGATCTCAGAATAGGACTCGACCGCGATACGCTCGGCGATGAGATCTTCCCGGATCATGTCGACGAGACTCTCGCCTTCCACATATTCAGAATGGCTGCGGGTCAGCAGACCCTCGGGATTGAAGTTAGGCTCGCCGTCCAGTTGCACAATGCGTTCCGCGATGAGATCGGCATGTTCCTGTTCTTCAGCGGCATGCTCGAGAAACTCGTCAGCGACGGCCTGGGAGTGGATGCCTTTGGCCATGTAGTGATGGCGCTTGTAACGCAAGACGCAAACGATTTCAGTGGCCAGCGCTTCATTGAGCACGCGCAGAACGACTTTGCGATCTCCCTTGTACGCGTCGGTTACGGCGCCATTCTCAATATGTTGACGGGCTCGCCGGCGGATTTCGGTAATGTCGCTGAGGAACGTACTTTTGTCCTTATTGTTCTTGCTGGCATCGGTGTTGCGGTCTTTGTCGCTCACGGGGTTCTTGCCTCCTACTCTTTCTTTTGTACGAAGATCGAATTCTCTCTCGTAAACAGCGCAATTCGGGGCGCCGAAAAACAGTCCGCGAGCAACTGCATCCGGCAACCCCGAAATGCAAGCAACAGGTTCCGTGCGTCCTAGACGGCGCGTGGTAAGCGCATCTCCGTCGAGGTGTCATCATCGGCGCCCGCTTCGCCGGTGGACGAAATGTCCTGGGCGCCGGTGCTCTTCAGGATTTCCTTGGCCCGCTTGGTCCAGTCGGAATTGTCGGAGTGCACAGACAGCAGAATGCCGCCATCCTTCACCCGACCCTCATACCGCTTCGCCTCGTACTCGGGGATTCCCATGCCGACGAGCGCACCCGCGATGCCGCCGACCGTACCACCTACACCAGCGCCAGCGAGCGCGGCCATGATGGGGCCAGCAGCGATGAAAGGCCCCAGCCCAGGAATGGCGATGGCACCGATGCCGAGCAGCCAACCCATGGCGCCGCCGAGAACCGCGCCGGTACCTGCTCCGGTCGTGGCGCCCTCGGGGGCTTTGGTATTTTTCTCGTGGGCGAAATCCCTCGTCCCGGCGTTCTCCGGGAACAGCGCAGAGATGTCGGCGTTGCGAAAGCCTGCGGCTCGCAATGCGTCCACGCCGATTTCAACGGCTGTATACGAAGGGTAGATACCGAACACGGCTGTATTTTTTCCTGCCATTTGTGAACTCTCCTTGAGTAAATTCGAATGATTGATTTAGCTTTTCGGTTTGACGGTCAATTCGCTGGTGACTTTGCCGTCTCCAGCAATGGCAGCGGCTTTTGCCTCGATTCCGCGCTTCTCATCGTCTGATCGAACCGGCCCCTTCAAGGTCACTTGCCCGTTCTGCGTAATCACTTTGACGTTGTGGGCATACGACGAGAAGGTTTTGTCGGCGTTAATGGCTTGCCGAACTTGCTGCGTGATGTCACGATCGGAGCGATTGTTCTGCTGCTGGTCGGCAGTGGGCTCGTTGGGGTTCCGGTCGCGTTGATTGATTTTGGTATTGTCCGAGGCAGGGGCATTCTGCTCACTAGAATCTTGCGCAAGCATGAAGGTACCGCACGCCAGGAACAGTGCCGCCAGAAACAGGAAGCTTCGAAAACCAGAGTTCCGCTTCATTGTCATCATTTCCTTTTCAGTTCTTTGGATCGTCGACTCCGAGCATAGATAGCGAATCGCTGGCGTGCCTATCAGGTGCGGTATCTAGTTCATTTTCAAAATACCTGTAGCCCTTCCGCGTTTGGGGAAGTTGTCCCGCATCAGCGGGAGCCGCGTTCAAGCAAGGTGAAATCACAGACTACCGGCGGAGGCCGGCGAGCATCCAAGCGACGGATTCAAATTCGCTGAGGATGGAGTGACCATGAAGAAGCCGGTTTTGAACATTACGAATGTGCTAGCCACTGCCGGGATGCTGCTCGCGGGATATGTGTTCTTCTCCTCTCTGCCGGATATCCGACGTTACATCCGAATTAGCACGATGTAGTGGGCCATTCGCCTTGCCGTCAGATTGCGGCAGGCTGAAACAGTGGCCACATGCAATGCAAAGTGCGCACTCGTCCGAAAGTAAGTTTTGCGCTAACGAGAAAATCACAACGTGGAGCAATGCCGGATGTCGTCTGCCCTAACACCCACAGCCGCGTCTCCCGCGGCCAGCAGTACGGCAACCCAGAAATCGCCGCGACATCATGGACATCGAAAAGGCTTTCTGGTGGTAATCACTTTTTTTTGTGTGGCTGCTTGTGCGGCCGCAATCGCAGTGCACCGCTGGTGGCCATTTACTGAGAGCGCGGTTGTGCAGGACCTGGCGGAAGCAAGCGACAGCGAAGTGACGATTCGGAGTTCGCAGCGGACATATTTTCCCTCCCCGGGTTGTATTCTCGAGGGCGTTGAGTTTCGTCACGGCCGTGAGAGATGGAAGCTGATTACCATCGAAAAACTGACGATCGAGGGAAGCTACGCTGGGATCCTTACGCGGCACGTTCCGCGGATCAAAGCTGAGGGTGGGCATGTGTATGTGCCGCCGCTGGGAAGCGGTGTAACCTTCTCAACCCAGCATTCAACTATTGTGGTAGACAAACTGGTTGCCGATGGCGCGCTGGTGGACTTTGCATCGAGGGATCCAGGCAAAGCGCCGTTGCGCTTCGAGGTACATAAGGCCCTCCTGCACGATGTGCGATGGGGAAGCCCATTCGAGTACCAGCTAAAGCTCCGCAATCCGCAGCCCCCCGGCGAGCTTACGACTAACGGCAAGTTTGGAGCTTGGACAACGGGGACCCCCGGAGAAACACCGATCTCCGGCGAATTCGTGTTTGAGCAGGCGGATCTGGGCGTTTACGGCGGTATCGGTGGAATTTTGTCATCGAAGGGGAAATACGGCGGGCAGCTGAAGCACATCGATATTTCCGGCAGCACCAATGTTCCTGACTTCGTGGTGAAATCGGGTGGACACAAGGTAAAGTTGGTGACTCAGTTCGACGCTTATGTGGACGCAATTCATGGTGACACGTTCCTGAAACATGTGAATGCGCGTTTTGGACAGACAACCCTGGCCGTGACAGGCAGCGTTGCCGGAGCCAAGAATGGCAAGGGCAAGATTGCGCTGCTTAGCCTCACGTCGCGGCAGGGACGAATCGAGGACCTGCTTGGCCTGTTCGTGAAGTCCTCCCGCTCGCCCATGTCGGGGGCGGTGGCTTTCAAAGCGGAAGTAGAAATTCCGTCGGGGAAAGAGCCGTTTCTGCAAAAAGTGAGCCTCAAGGGTAACTTTGGCGTAGGCGAAGGTACGTTTTCCCAAGCGGAGACCCAGAAGAGTGTGAACGAACTGAGCGCCGGGGCTCGAGGAGAAAAAATGGAAGATGCGGAAACTGTGCTCACCGATCTGAAAGGGGTGGTCGTTCTGAAAAATGGGATCGCGACTTTTTCACAGCTATCATTCGGCGTACCCGGCGCCGGCGCTCACATGTACGGCACCTACAACCTGCTGAACGAGAAGGTTGATTTGCACGGACGGATGCGAGTCGACACAAAAATCTCGAAGACCGCCTCAGGTGTGAAGTCGTTCCTGCTCAAGGCTATCGATCCTATCTTCAAGAAAAAGAATAGAGGCGAAGTCGTGCCCGTGCACATTACCGGAACCTACGAGAACCCCCAGTTCGGTCTGGATTTGACGAAATCCAAGCCTGCCGAGCCGCAAAACAAATAGTTTCGCCCTGATTGTTGTAAACATTTGGCTGCGGCGATACATCCAATTTTCAAAGGAACCCTCTGCGGCCAAAATCACGTCTTGAAGAAAACCCTACCTTACTCACTGCTTCTGCTTTTTTGTTTTCTGGCTGCGGTTCAACTTGCATGCGGCGGCGGGGGCACTGCAACTCCGCAGATGCCGGTCCAGACCGCAGTTCCCGCGGGCCAGCCGACCTTTAACGAAGTCATTCTTGTCGTGGAAGAAAATCATAGCTTCTCTGAAGTGGTGGGCAATTCGGCAATGCCCTACTTCAATAGCCTCGTCTCGGAGTATGGGCTGGCGGCACAGTTTTTCGCAAACGCCCATCCTTCCCTGCCGAACTACCTGGTTCTGACTACAGGACTTACCGAGACTTTCGATGACAATTTCAACGGGAAGATTTCGGATGACAACGTAGTTCGCGAGCTGGTGAAAGCCGGCAAGTCATGGAAGTCGTACGCCGAATCGATCCCTTCATCTTCATACCTGGGCGCTGACACTACCCTGTACGTCCGGCGTCATAACCCTTTTACCTATCTGTCGGATGTGCAAGACGATAGCGTTCAGGCCGCGAACATCGTCCCCTTCACGCAGTTCGCGACGGATCTGGCGAACGCTGCCCTACCGCAGTATTCCTTCATTGAACCGAACCTGCTGAACGATGCTCACGATGGAAGCCTTGCCCAGGCCGATGCGTGGCTACAGGCAAACATCGATCCCTTGATTCAGAGTTCCTCGTTTCAAAATAGCGGGCTTTTGATTATTACCTTCGATGAAGGGAGTCAGGCTGATATTGATCACGGTGGAGGGCAGGTCGCGACGCTTGTGATTAGTTCGAACGCCAAGAAGGGCTTTCAGTCTCAGACGCTCTATCAACATCAAAGCGTCCTGCGTCTGATCCTCGCCAGTTCGGGAATCACTACATTTCCGGGGATGTCAGCCGCTGCCCCGGACATGACGGAATTTTTCACGGGTCACTAGGCCAATGCCGTGGGAATAGCTCATTTTCTTGATGCCGAAGGGCCCTAGGTGAACCACTGAATGAGTCGCAGTTCAGCCCACGCCTACGCGATGCGGGGTATAGACATCGTGCGAATCGACTCGTAAGTTCGATATATGGCTGTGCTCGGCGTCAGTCCGAAAGCGTCGCCGGTCCGCATCCTCGTGGTGGACGATAGCGAGCTTATGCGCCGCTGCCTCAGGATGCTGCTAGAACAGGAAGACCAGTGGAAGGTTTGCAGTGAGGCGGCGAATGGCTTGGAGGCGATCGAGAAAGCACAGCAATCCGCCCCTGACGTTATCGTTCTTGATTTCCAGATGCCCGAAATGAATGGCTTGGATGCGGCTCGAGAGATCCGGCGAAGGGATCCCAATATTCCTATTCTCATGGTGACCCTCCATATGTCTCCCCAGCTCGAGCAGCAGGCAAGGAAGGTAGGCATCCGGGGAGCATGCGACAAGAATGATGTCGGCTGCGTAGTCGAAGCCGTGGGAACTCTGCTGCGCCAGGGAACCTACTACCGGCACTGGCACTAGTTCGTTCGACTTCAAATCCTCAGCAAGTTAATATTCTCCTTTCACCCGGGCGACCTTACTCCCAAGCAGAAACTGGAGCGAGTATTCTTTTCAGCGCAGAAGAGCTCTCGGACCTCGCGTCCCTCTCCACTCGAGAGCGCGCTACTCGTGTGTACGGCCTTCTTCGGAAACTACTCAGTGTCCCGGAGGAAGCGCGAACAGACGTCCTGTCAAAGATAACCTCGGCGATTGAGCGCCATCCGAAGCGTGACGAAATTCGCTCTACCCTCCAGGATTTCTGGTCTCATCATTCCTACGTGCGTGTGATCTCAGAGGCAGGTTTGCCGGACGAGGCCTTTCTTGTTCGTGAACTGGTAACGAGGGCGGTGCGACATCTGTTGCCGGTGGATGAAGTGGAAGGCGATCTCTACGTTTTGATGGACTCTCTGAACCTGACGGAATCCGATGGGCGCTGGGTGGCCTCGTTGCCTGACGAACTAGTCGCGGCCTGGGCTGATACGTTTCGGCCGTCGAGATTTTCAATTCTGGCATCGTGCAAACTTCTGGCACTTCGGGCTGCGAACGTAGCCTTGTCGCGGGACCTGATCGTCTTCAACAACGACGAGGACATTACCAATTCCGCTTTTTTTCATCTTCCTGGGATCGTGGAGCAGGCGATCCGGCATCCCGAAGACTTTCATATTTGGGAGGAACAGCGAGCTGCTTGCGAAGATCAGTTGCAGACGGTCAATCAGCAGCTTGCTGATCGGGGCTCGTCCGCAAACCTCATCTTTCGCGTCCGGTTGCTACGGTCTCTGCTTGGGCGAATGCAGCAGGTGATCAGCCTGGAACGCCCCGGATCAGATGCCAGGAAGCTCGCGGTCACATTGGTGCACGGCTTTGCTTCGCAGCGAAGAATCGGGGGCGTCCTGAGTGCCAGCACGCGCCGGCTGGCGCGCAGCGTTGTGGAGCGCACTGGGCGCGCAGGCACGCACTACATCGCCAAGGACACTGGGCAATGGGGAGTGATGGGCATGGGCGCAGTTCTCGCCGGCGTCATCACCTCTTTCACGGCGCTGTTCAAATATTCGCTGGCAGAGATGATCCACGCTCCTATGCTTTTAGCTGTGGCCCACTCTCTGAACTATGTAGTCAGCTTTCTGCTTATGCAGGCCGGCGGGTTCCTGCTGGCTTCGAAAATGCCGGCGGTAACGGCTGCTACTTTGGTCGACGCCATGGAGGATCCTGCGAAAGATCACATGGCCAGTCTTCGGGCAATCAGCAAAACTCAATTCATTGTCACCATCAGCAATCTGATCGGGGCAATTCCTGCGTCGATCGCCATTGACAGGCTCTTGAACGCGGTTCGGGGACATTCTTTTCTGCCCGAAGAGGTGGCGGAACATGGCATTCATATGCTGTTCCCGCACAAATCGATGACGATCCCGTTCGCGATCGTGACCGGAGTCTTTCTGTGGCTTTCTTCGCTGTCAACAGGCTGGACCGCGAACTATCTCGCGCTTCACCGCATGGACTTGGCAATTTCCAATAGCCTGCGAATTCGAGAGAGACTGGGCATCGTTCGGGCCCAGCGGCTGGCGCATTGGGTGCATCATCACGCTCCGGGTTCCGTGGGGTACGTGGTTTTGGGATTCCTGCTTGGGTCTGTGCCGATCTTCTTTCAGTTGTTTGGAATTCCGCTCGAGGTGCGCCACGTGACGCTGGCTGCGGCCAGTTTGGGCTATGCCCTGGATGCGTCGAGAATCTACGGTCAATTGCGATGGCAGGACGCGGCGCTCGCCCTGTCGGGAATCGCAGCTGTCGGCGTCTTTAATATTGTCACCTCATTTGTATTGAGTTTCTTGCTGGCGATCCGCGCACGCAATATCGGCGAAGCGCAGTCGAAGCGGTTTCTGCGGGAAGTTAGCTTGGAGTTACTTGTACGCCCGCTTTCGTTCCTCATTCCTGACGCATCTGATCGTCCGCCGCAATAAGGGCGCGGTCATCTTCGGATCTGCTCAGACGGTCCAAATACGAATCTCTTCCAGTTCGACTACAGGCTCTACCGGATATCGCGCCCAATTAAGAAGCGATTAGCGTGATCACGTGCTACGGCACATGTATTCTGCGCCACAGTGGAATTTGCGGAATCCCTGCGGGATGAGCCGAACCGCACCAGGATTGCAGTAACCACGCTCTCTGATAGGGTTCGAGAAATGGTGTAGTTTCGCCGAAGCACAACAGCTTTGAGTTCGGATTCAGCGGGGCATGCACCGAGTGTGATCGGCTCGGACTGTCCTGAAACGACAACCGTCGAAAGTGGTTTTACATCCAAGCTCCCATGCACGCGCCGCCGAAGCCGAGTCCTGTTCCGGAAACGTCGTCAGGACCGCTGCAAATTCCTGAGGAGCAGCAGGCACTCTTCCGCGAGGTGCTTGAGCTCCTGGAACAGAAGAACCTGGACTTTGCAGTTGCGGGAGCATTCGCGCTGCAAGAGCACACAGGCATTTGCCGCGATACCAAAGATCTTGATCTTTTTTTGACGCCCCCGAATGCGAGGCTGGGGCTCAAGTATCTTCGAGACGGAGGCTTCGAGTGCGAAATTTGCGACCCAGTTTGGTTGTTTAAGGCGCACCGCAATGATTTCTTTGTCGACCTCATCACGGGAATGAGCAATGCGGCAATCGTTGTCGAGGATTCTTGGATTCAACTCGCGCGCCCGGCGACGGTACAGGGCGTATCAACCAGGGTGTTGGCAGCCGAAGAGTTGATCGCCTCGAAACTCTTTATCGCGCGACGGGAGCGTTTCGATGGCGCTGACATTGCGCATGTGATTTACGGAACTCAAGGAAAGCTGGACTGGCAGCGCATTTTGCGGATGGCCGGAGAACATTGGGAGATGCTCCTGTGGGCCCTCGTACTATTCCGGTATGTGTATCCCGGTCAAGCGAGCTATGTCCCGAAAGTGATATGGGGTGACCTGATGAAACGGTTTCAGGATGGAGTCAACCGCCCGGACAGCGAAGCTAAATTCCGTGGCAGTTTAGTCGACGATAAACAGTTCGCCATTGACGTGAACGAGTGGGGCTTGGCCAATTTGATGCAGGAGTACTGCGACCGCCGTTTGAGAAATATCGGAGAATCGTTGTGAGAATCGCGGCCACCGCCGATCTGCACTTTTCCGCGTCGCGGCATAGCGTCCTGCACGATCAACTCAGTCGCGTGCGGGACGAGGCAGACGTTCTGGTGCTGGCCGGTGATCTTACGAACTACGGACAGCCCGAGGAGATGGAACCTCTCCTGAATGTAGTGGTGCGTACCCGAGTTCCCACGGTTGCGGTACTGGGAAATCACGACTATGAAAGTGGAAAGCAAGCTGAACTGATGCGCATGATGGCAACTGCCGGACTCAAGGTATTGGACGGAACCGCTTACGAGCGTGATGGCGTCGGCTTTGCGGGTACCAAAGGTTTTGTCGGGGGATTCGGTCGAGGAATGCTGACAGCGTTTGGCGAGCCAGAGATCAAGCAGTTCGTCCAATCATCCATCGACGAAGCACTGAAGCTGGAGCGCGCCATGGCGCAACTTCGCACGCCGAAACGGGTCGTTGTGGTCCACTATTCGCCAATACCGGGGACGGTGCAGGGGGAAGCGGCAGAGATTTTCCCATTCCTGGGCACCACGCGCCTGGCAGAGGTTGTCGATCGTCACGGCGCCGATCTGGTACTGCACGGCCACGCTCACCACGGGCAACTCGAGGGAAAAACCATCGGTGGAAGCCCTGTTTACAATGTTGCAATTACGTTGCTGCAGGCGCAAACACCGCCCGCAGCTTATCGAGTGTTTGATATTTAGCCTGCTCAGGTCGCGAGCTAGTTCACGCCGTCTTCTTGCCTCCCTTGGTTTTGGCTCGTTCGATCCGTTTCGAGAGAAGTCTTTTAGCTTTTTGGAGTTCAGCCCTACGGGCGGCGCTGAGTCCGCGCCCGCCTCGATTGATGAAGTACGTGAGCATCCGCATGCCGGATCCGAGGCCCTTGGGAGAGACTTTCTTCGAAGCAAGAGAACTAGCGATGGTCGCTGCGCTCTTGGTAAACAATCCGGCGGGCGGATGAGTGGAATCAGTCGTAACCGTCGCGACCCATCGCTTCTTCTTTTTACTTTTAGCCGGCATGGCGAACCGCACCTCCCAGGACAAAATTGCTATTTAATGATGCTTGAAATATTGAACGGCTTTCTCGTGCGCTTGAGCCGCGTGTCGTGTCGAGAAGGTCCCGAGATTTCGACGTTTGCCGGTCTTGGCATCTTTCTTACGAGAGTACAAACGATATTGTCCCGCTTTCAGTTTCCGAATCATAAATAGCTCCTTACGGCTGAACGAGGTCTTGAGAGTTAGCTGGCTCTTTTTCTTGTCTGGCTCGCTTTCATGGCTGAGTCGTGGCGTGCTGAAGCGCTGCGTTTTTTCGCAGATGTCCGCGCCTGGCGAGACAGAGCGCTGCGCGAGGCTGCGCTGTGTCCTTCCTTTTTGAGAGCCGCACTGGTGGCACGGGAGCGTTTTGCCGACGGCTTTTGACGCGGGTTGCTTTGCCCCTTGCGGTAATCGCCCGCAGCCTGCTTGGCAGTTCGCGCCGAGGTCTTTCCGCTACGCGGGGCTTGCAGTTTCACGCCCGCCCTGCGGGCCTTGGAGAGGCCGATAGCAATCGCTTGCTTGGTGGAAGCCGCCCCATGCTTACCTTCGCGAATGTGGTGCATTTCTTCGCGTACGAATTCCCCGGCTTGTGTGCTGGGTGATTTTCCTTCACGCGCATCTTCGTGAGCTCGTTCGACTGTTTCTTTTTCAGGCATCATCCACCTCCAAGCACAGATTAGTGCTCGCGGAGGTTGGGACTGTATCGAAGGATTTCTGTAGGCGTATTAACCAATTGCCGTAGATTGACGGGATTGGACGGAATCGGTAGCGGGGCGCAACCACGCTGATTTCCAAAGAGGCACGGAAGCTGGCGAGGGGAGACCGGCTTCAACTCCGCCCATCCCCCTCATACTGGTCACTTCACTGCGCCGCCGCGAAATATCCAGCTTTGGCATGTGCCCGCAAAAACGACGATTGCTTGGGCATTCTCAACTTCACTTGAATCTTGCGCCATTTCCCGTCTTTGGGCAGATCTTCAGGCCGGTATCCGAGGACATACTGGTTTCGCAGTTCTTTGCCAATGTGGCGGGCGACGGCTGGCAGCTCCAATGTGTTTTCCAGGCTATAAGCGCGGCCGCCGGTGGGCTCGGCGATTTCCGCAAGCAGGGTTGGGCCGCGTGATTCCTCCAGCGTGGGAAAACTGCGATCAAACGTTCCGATGGCGTAGATCATCACATCCGATTCCTTCGCTGCTGACTTTATTTCTTTTTCGCCATAACGGCTGTGATTGTCTCCTCCGTCCGAGATAATCAGCAGCGCCTTCTTGCCGTACTTCGCGTTTCGCATTTGGTGCAAGCCCCTGTAGATGGCGTCTAGCAATGATGTCTTCCCTTGCGGTTGGGTAAAGAGCAGCTCTTTTTCGAGATCTTCCGGCATGGTGGTGAAATCGTTCGCCAAGCGGGGTTGATCGGAGAATACGATCATGAAGAATTCATCCTGCGGGTTCGCTTCCTGGCAAAATTGATTCACCGCTGTTGGCTCACACGCCACTTTCTTCTTCTTTTTTAGGTCGGAGCCGGGTCGCAAGACTATCGTTTCGAAGCTGTATAGAGTGCGGAACTTTCCTGCAAACGGAGCACAGCATTTCCTCTACTCGACACACACGTACAAATCGGGCGCCCCTCTGAATCTGAACCTACCCAACCCCCGAAAGGCGCATCAAAACCACTAATCGTAAACATTCAGAGCCTTCACGGAGGAGTCGGTATGAGGCACAGCACGTCGAAAGACAAGGTTCGCTATGCAGTCGTTGGTCTAGGTCATATCGCACAGGTTGCAGTACTGCCCGCGTTCATGAACGCCGCCAATTCAGAACTCTTCGCGTTGGTCTCTTCGGACTCAGACAAACTCCAGAAGCTTGGCAAGAAATATGCGATTCAACACCTGTACTCATACGAGGAGTACAGCCGGGCTCTCTCCAATGTGGATGCCGTGTATTTGGCAGTCCCCAATCATCTGCATCGAGAGTATGCCGTCCGCGCTGCTGCAGCGGGCGTGCACGTCCTGTGTGAAAAACCGATGGCGCCGAGTGTGGAAGACTGCCAGGCCATGATTGCAGCCTCCCGGCAAAATCATGCGAAGTTGATGATTGCGTATCGTCTTCACTTCGAAGCCGGGAACCTGGAGGCGATACGACTGGCAAGAAGTGGCAAACTCGGGGAGCTGCGAATTTTCACTTCAGAGTTTTGCCAGCAAGTGGCCGATGGCAACGTCCGGGTGAATGAATTTAGTGCTAATGGTGGTGGGCCGGTTTACGACATGGGAGTGTATTGCATCAACGCCGCCCGCTATCTGTTTGGAGCTGAACCGACAGAAGTTCTTGCGACGGCCGCGAACAATGGGGAAGCGAGATTTCAGCATGTAGAGGAGATGAGTTCCGTGGTCATGCGCTTTCCACAGGAACGTCTTGCCACGTTCACGTGCAGCTTCGGCGCTGCCGATATCAGCAGGTATTGTCTGATCGGGACGAAGGGCGTGCTTCAAGCCGATCCTGCCTATGAGTATGCAGTGGCGATCAAGCATCAACTAACCATCGGCGAAAAAAAGGCAGGGAAATCGTTCGCGAAACGAGATCAGTTTGCAGCTCAACTGGTTTATTTCTCCGACTGCGTGCTCAAAAACAAGGAACCCGAGCCCTCTGGCCTGGAAGGATTGGCTGACGTACGGATTGTCGAAGCGATTTATGAATCGGCTCGCACCAAGAGATCCGTTCATCTTCCAGAATTTCAGGTCAAGAGAAGGCCTTCGGTCAAACAGGAAATTCATAGGCCCGCCCACGGGAAACCACAAATCGTGCACTCGAAACCGCCTTCCCGTGAGGCCGCCTAGGCGGGACTTTTTGCGCTCGCGAGCCATCCGGTGAATCTGAAGGAAGAAGCCCAGCCATGACGGCTAGGCTTATAGTTGCGAAACAAGATGCGAAGCTGTTATTTCGACATACCGCCGTTTTCGCACGTCTTCGAGATGTGCTTTACCGAACTAACTTGAAGCGTCCGCGAAGCGCCATTCGCGGAAGTGCCGCTTGCAGCCCCAGCGTTCGGAGAGGAGGCCGACTCGGCCGTCCCGGTGACCTTCACCTGATGTCCGACGTGCTCGCTGAGCTTTGTCGTATCGCCGGCGAGTTGGTAACTGTTTCCATGTTGATCAGTGAGCGTGAAGTTGCCATGGCTACCATTCAAACAACCTTGCACGGTCGTTTCGCCAGTCGCAGGGGACTGGCCCGCGGGATAGGAACTATCCTGCGCCACGATCCAACACGTGCCGACAAGGAGAAGTGACAGGAGAAGTAGAAGTTTTTTCATAAGCTCCCTCCAATCGAACTTTCGAATTGCACCGTGTTTGTGCGGTAGAAAAATTCTCCACCTTCCCGGCGACGAGCCCCATACAATGGTTACCCGGGAACTGGCGATTCGTTCCGATGGTTGGGAAGTTCGCCCCCCGCGACTTTCAAGCTGCGTTTCTGTTCCGGTTGCCCTGGGGAACGTCCTCGGGCCGGCCATATTCGTCGTGCGTGTGGGCCGGTCGTTCAGGATGGTCTGCTGCATCTTCCAGGCCTTCGACCGAGGCGGCTTCGAGCGCCTGGTCGGTATCGGCTAACTCTTCCACGGATTCATCGCTGGCATCTTCAATCGAGGAAAGAGTTTGGGATCCTCCGCTTTGCCCGGCGCTGCGTTCGCCGACTTGCGATGGATCGGTGCCCAGCTCATCCAGTTGCGCTTCAAGGTCGCTCTTGCGTTCCGGAGCTCGTTCGTCTTCCATGGGTTGCTGCTTGTTGGGCATAAGTATCCTCCAAGGCTTTTGAGCGTTATAGCTTCCCATGCCCACGGCTCATCATCGGGTCTTCACTGTATTCGGGCATTGTCTAAGAGGCATGCCGAATTCTGTGAACAACTAATTTACCCCGCGAATTCTCCAAGCTGAGGAAGTCAACTATGGCTAAATCGAAGAGGAAGAAGAGTAGCAAGCCGACGCAATTACCTGCGTTTGATCGAAGGAATCCTGGAACCGTTACTGCGGTGATCGAGACTCCCGGCGGGAGCCGCAACAAGTTCAAGTATGACGAATCGCTGGGTTTCTATGCGCTTTCGGGCGTCCTGCCCGAAGGCATGGTCTTCCCGCATGCTTTCGGCTTTGTGCCGGGGACGAAGGCCGCCGACGGAGACCCGGAAGACATTCTGATCATCATGGACGAGCCGACGTTCTCCGGCTGTGTCGTGCAAACGCGGCTGCTCGGAGTGCTGGAGGCAGAACAAACAGAAAAGGGCGGCGAAACCGAGCGGAATGATCGCCTCATCGCGGTGGCTGCGGAAAGCCGCGACTATTCAGACGCGAAAAGCCTAAAAGATCTGAACAGCAACATGTTGAAGGAGATCGAGCAGTTTTTCGTCACGTACAACAAAGAGAAGGGCAAGAAATTCAGAGTGCTCAGAATGAGAGGCCCGAAACAAGCACTGAAACTGGTAAAGAAAAGTTTGCTGTGAGAGAAGTCTTTCCCGCCTGAAGTAGCGGGACGAGCATAGTTCCCGCCTATGAAAGTCATATTCATTCGATTTTTGATTGGTGGCGGCGTGGTTTCGATTTTCGCGATCCTGGGCGACCTTTTCAAACCCAAGAGTTTTGCAGGACTCTTCGGTGCCGCTCCCTCGGTTGCTCTCGCCACCCTGGGGCTCACGGTTGCGAGCGATGGGAAGTCGTACGCTTCGATCGAAGCAAGTTCCATGATGGCAGGCGCATGCGCCTTTTTTGTGTATGCATCATGCGTGAGCTGGGTGATGATGCACGGTCGCGCCAAGGCCCTCTGGGTGGCCGTTTGTGCACTCCCCGTATGGGGAGCTGTCGCGTTCGGGCTCTGGTACCTCTGCCTAAGGTAGCGAAATATGAGAATAGAGTTTCATCCCTCTAGCCTGTTGCAGACCCGCTGGTACGAACTCTTCGTGCGATTTCTCTTTGGCGGATTGATCACCGCCGGGGCGGGCATAATCGCCAGGAAATTTGGCCCGGTCGTGGGTGGCCTTTTTCTGGCATTTCCTGCCATCTTTCCCGCGAGCGCCACCTTGATCGAAAAGCACGAAAAGCAACGGAAAGAAAAGGCTGGCATGAACGGCGACGATCGCGGAAGGAAGGCGGCGAGTGTGGATGCCGCAGGCGCCGCGATTGGAAGTATCGGCTTGTTGGTTTTTGCTCTGCTCGTCAGTCGACTGATGAACGGCCACAGCTCATGGTTCACGCTCGCCGTTTCCACGGCGAGCTGGCTGGCGATTTCGCTGCTCCTTTGGCATATCCGGAAGCGCGTTTAATCCCTTGTTGATCGCACTGTTGATCGCAAACCCAGGATTCTGCTCGGGCAACTTATCTTCGGGCCACAGGGGTGGCCTTCGTGTTTAGGTCACAATGAATCCTCATTACAAGGCGGCCTGGGCTGCGGGGCAGCATATGGCAGACAGCTTCTTTGCGCGGCTTCCCTCGCTGGCGGTCGCCGTGATCGCTTTCCTGCTGTTTTACTTTGCGAGCATTCTGCTCAGCCGGATTATTCGCCGAGCCACTCATCTGCATCGGCCAAACCTGGGAGTGGCCGTCGCAAGGTTGGCAGGTGCGGGTGTTGTAATGCTAGGAGTACTCGTCGCATTCTCGATTGTGGCTCCGTCGTTTCAGGCCGGCGGTCTCATCAAGGTCCTTGGAATTGGCAGTGTTGCGATCGGGTTTGCATTTCAGAATATCCTGCAGAATTTTCTCGTTGGCCTTCTGCTGCTCTGGCCGAACCTTTTCGTGTTGGAGATCAGATCAAACTCGACAGTTTCGAAGGAACCGTGGAGGACATTCAAACCAGAGCGACGAAGATCAAAACGTACGACGGAAAACGGGTGGTTATTCCCAACGTAGAATTGTTTACTCATTCCGTGACCGTCAATACGGCATTCGAAATCAGACGATGGGAATACGAGTTTTCGCTTCGCGTTCAGAAGAGTTTGGCAGAGCCGAAATCTCTCATCGTGGAAACGGTAAGAAAGGTGGAACGCGTGCTTTCGACGCCCACTCCGGATGTACTGGTCGTAGATCTAAGCGATCCTGGCCTGGAGGTGATCAAACTACGCGTCACGTGGTGGACTCAGTCTCCGCGTCAACATGAGATGATCGCCTCGCACGACCGGGTGGTGTCCGCGATTCGAGAATCGATGCGACGACGGTCAGCTGATCAGTCTCGAGCCTCGCGTCGCCTGAGACCCCAAGCGACTGTTCGAGAAAGAGCTCGACAATGAGTTCGTCGAACTAGCGCCGCGGTATGTGCGAATTTCGGCGGGTTCGACTGCCTCGAAGCGCTGGCTTGCCAGCCTCAGTCGTTCGCCCCAACGACGCCAGCCATAAGCGCGCTGGTCCTGAATTAGCTTGTTATTGATAACACACGACTTGTTGGCTTCGTTTCGCAAAAACCCCACCCGCTAGAGTGGCCTGCCAACTCAGATTTTGACTATTATATAGCTAGTAGATATATCAAAAAGCAGCATATATGCACTGTGATAAGGAAAGAGCTGGCGAATATCATGGTGGCTGATTTTTTTAAAGGAGAGCCCAGCGTGTTTGATTGTCGTTCGGGAAAGTCGCAAGAAACGATACCGGCAATCCACGGATTAGGATATCCCGCCCAGAAAGAAGGTGCCGCATGAAACGTCAGATCACCGGCCTACGCGCAGCCGATCGCTCTGCCGCTGAGCAAATCCCCGATGGAGTCTTCTTCGTTAAGGTACAGCGGGCTAAGTTTCAGCGGCAGGCGCAGAAACCCTATTTCACACTGACGTTGACTATCCTTGAGCCGGGCCGGTTTGCTGGCCAGGTCATATCCAGCCGACTCTATTGCAGCCCGAAGGCTCTGTGGAAGCTGAACTGGTTCCTGCATGACTTCGGCTACGATGCCGAACTGCTCGGGCGCGAGGAAGTCGATGAGTCCCAGCTCGTAGGTCTCAGGGGCGTGGTCAAGATCAGCCACATCGTCTTCAACGGCACTTCCCTGCTCCGGCTCGACGGTTTTGCATCCGCCGGCCGCTGGGAGGAACTCTCACCCGCAAATCTGGACATCCCGCAGGTAGCTTGAATGACCTACAGCTACACCCAGATCAGTCAGTACCTCACCTGCCCTCGGCGGTATCGGCATCGCTATCTCGACGGCTGGAAGGAGAAGGACACCCGGGCAGCGATGCTGTTCGGTCGCGCTTTCGAAACCGCACTGGGAGCGCTCTTCCGCCGGGAAGATCCCGGAGCAGTCCTGTTCACCGAGTGGTCTGCCTGTCAGAGCCAAGAGCTTGCACTATTCCAACCGCGACTCATGGGATCGCATGCTTCGGCAAGGACTGCTGCTCTTGACCCGGTTCTGTCAGGACAATCGTGTTCAGGTCCCCCAGCCTCAACAAAATCTGCAGATCAAATTCACCCGGCCCGTCGGCGAAAAGAACGACTTCGTTGCCTATATCGATGCAATTGGCAAACTTGATGGCAAGCACTGCTTGCTCGAGTGGAAGACCAGTTCCAGCCGATTTCCGGTCGAACCTGATGGCCTGCTGTCTCTCGATCCGCAGTTGGTTTGCTACTCGTGGATCACAGGCATTGCGGAAGTGGCCCAAGTCGTTTTCGTCCGCAAAAGCCTGGTCGAGGTTCAGTATCTGCACACCACCATCACCGAGGAACAGCGCCAGGAGTTTGGCCGCCTGGTGGAAGGCACTATTCGACGAATCGAGTCGGCGGACTTTCCCGCACACAGTGGCATCCGCTTTCCCCAGAACCCCTGCAGTAGCTGTCCGTATGTGGGCCTCTGTCTTGGAAAGCAGGAAATGATCGACGCTGCCGTGATTCGGCGTCCAGGAGCCGACAGTCTTGATTGGCTTGACGAGCTTAATTACTGAGTATCCGCCTATGCCCCCGAAGTTCAATCGTCGCCGCGCCGTATTCGTGCTGGGCAAGATTGATGAGATTCTGGCCTGGGAGCAGCGGAAGGAGACGGAGCGCGATACCAAGTTCGTCGAACTGGGTCGCTATCTATGTGAGGTGCGGGCGGGACAGTACTGGAGGCTGGAGAGTTTAAAGTGTTTCGACGAATTTCTGGAGAGGCGCTTTCAGGAATCGCGGAGGAAGGCGTACTACCTGATGTCGATCCATGAACACCTGCCACCGCAGGCGAGGAAGGAGCTGAAGGAAGTGGGCTGGGCGAAGGGGATCGAACTCGTGAAGCTGGCGAGGCGGGACCGGCAGAACTTCGATTGTGCAACCTGGTTGCACAAGGCCCGTCAGATGCCGAAAGAGGACTTCAAGAAAGAAGTTGAGAAGGAACTGACTGGGAAAGAAACCGAACCGTGGGAGATTATCTACTTCAAACTGTACCAAGAGCCAGATGCCGGTCATTGAGAAAGCGATCGAGACGGCGGCTCGGATGCTGGGAAGTGATCGATCGCGAGGCTACTGCCTCGAAATGATCTGTGCGGACTTCCTCGCCGGGGCGAACCTGGACAACGGAGATCCCGAAACACTCCTGTTTTCCATGACCAGGTTTTTCAGGTTTCTGCCCCAAGAACAACGACAGGAATTTATTGAACACCTCAGTGAGAAGGCATCATGATCGAAACTCGCAGAACATCCGAACGCGTGCGATTGGATCCGATTGCATACGAGGGTCTCCGCCAGCAGGTGCTGCGCCGCGATGGCTGGCGGTGTCAACTATGCGGCTCGATGTTGAACTTGGAAGTCCATCACAAACAGTTTCGCAGCCACTCCGGCTCGGACTCTGAATCGAACTTGATAACACTCTGCGCCAGATGCCACGCGTCCAGCCACCGCCACGTTGGATGATTCGTTCGCTCCGTCCCCTCACGATCAAAGAATATTAGTGACGTCCGTCACGTCGGCGGATTTGTGATCAAGAACTGAGTCTTCCCGGATCTGTCACTAGCATTCTTGTGCGCCTGTTTGTGACTGCACCCCGATAGAGACCCGCCATTTTGACACTGAAACCGTACTCCAAATTTGCGCGGGAAGAAAGAAGTGGCTCAATGCGCCATATTTTCGAGTCAGACGACCGAGGCGTCATACCGGCAAAGAAGATTATGATTTTGTACACAACCGTGTAAAATTACTTATCCATCTTTGTACTTGGGGGGATATTGTACCGAACAATCGGAATTGTCCTGCTGCAGTGCAGCGCGGTGCTTGGTCAGGTCGATGGAACACCAATAAAGGCTGCGAACATCAAGAGCCTCTGCTTCGCCGATGGACTGAAATACACTACAATCCAGGCCGCAATAACAGCGTGTGGCAGAACCGGAACCGTCGTGATCGCACCTACTTTCCCCGAAACTGACTCATTTACAAATCCCGATGGCGTTGCGCTCTTCGATTTCCGACATCGCGCGCATCCGGACGGACTTACTCCAGTTACAGATTTCGGTGTAAAAGGCGATGCTGTTACTGGGGCGGATGGTATGACTCAGAGTGGGTCAAATATCTTCACGTCTGTCTCAGCGTCGTTCGTTTCGAGTCGCGATGAAGGTAAGACCATCGTCATCACAGGAGCTGGGCCAGAGAATGCATCTCTTACAACAACCATCGCGAGTGTGAAGAGTCCGTCTCAAGTAACCTTGGCGAGCGCATCCGGCTTTGCGTCGAGGGGTCTGACTTATTGGTACGGGACTGAGAATACAGCGGGATTCCAGTCCGCGTACCGCGCTGAGAAACCGTTATTCTTGCCGCCGGGAAGATACCTGATGACGGGCACGGTGAAGGGATCCCTTCCACTATTCCTGACGGGGTCCGGAGATAAATCCGTGCTGATTGACGACACCGCTGTCTTCGATGTCTATGGTACGCGGGGCCACTTCATCGACAACTTTCGAATGCAATCGGCGACTAAACTGACCGCGGTTCGGCCCAGCTCCTTTCCAACTCCGAACGCCGGAACACCCGTTGCAGTAGATCGGATTGGCGCCGGCATTGGGTATCAGCCAACGGCAGGAGACAACGATCTCTGGCCGAAGATTTCGAAGCAACAACGAGACCAACGAATCGGACCTACAATCACTGTCTCTTCCGACCAGACTCACATCTATCGGATCACGGGCGATCTCGTCTCGCTCATCCTGTTCGACGTGCAATATTCCGAAGTTTCAATGTGCGATTTTCGTGCTGGTAGAAACTTCGTTGGTGGCATCGCTCTATGGCACACTCCAAAGGATGGTTTGATGAACAGGCATGATTCGATTCATCATAATCTCGTTCGGTACGCCAGCTTCAGCGGAATTGCGTGGGCAGCGTCCGAAAAGGTTTACATCAACCACAATGTGAGCGAAAACAACGGGGAGAGTGGACTCAAAAACTATTCCAGCCAAGGTGACGAAACCTACAATAGTTACGTGGAGGTGATCGGGAATCGTAGCCAACACAATCATTATGACGGATTGGATCTGTCCGAGACATACCCTCATTCCAACAGGCAGCAGACGTCGTCTGTTGTTTCTGGAAATATCAGCTCGTTCAATGATAGGACGGGCGCTTTTGGAGATGGATTGGGTTGGACGATTACCAGTAACGTGTTCGAAAGAAACGGTCTCACTGGGATGTCCCTCGATATGTCTAACAGTGTGATTTCCGGCAACACCCTTACGCACAATAACACGCTCCACGAGGCGAACGCTCACCAGTTGCTTGTTGGTCCCGGCACTCCGAGCAAGAACAATGTGATTGAGCGCAACCGAATCGAGGCAGAATCGGCTGCGGGCTTCGCAATCGTATGGTCCGCACAATCGATAGGAAACAAAGTCCGGGAAAATACTGCCACCGGGGGTGCTATTTTCTCATTCGGAGCTCCCCCCATCGAGGCTCGCGGCAACTTGGACAGCCGCGGGCGCTACGCTGACCGATGATCCTAGAACTTGGGAATAGTTTTGGATCTCCGCCGTTTCGCCCACGCACAATGCCATATTTTGGCCCTTTGGCTTTGATTTAGATCAACATGCAAAATAATGCACTATAGTACTTGCGTGTAGGCGCCGTGCCCTCGCCTGGGCTGGAAAAAGCGGGAGTTTTCTCCTATTCATCGTCGATAACAATCGGGGGCCAAGAGAAACATTTCACAGGCAAAAGGGTTAGAAGATGGACTGCATTCGAAGCTCTAGAATTCAGTGGTTGGCGATCCTGCTGCTAAGAGCGCGATGGGGGTGAATCACGCCCCGAGTGAGGTTTAGGTCAAGTTTGAGTAATATAGAGGCGATGGGGTTTCCACGATTCGTTGATACGTTTTCACCCCGCAGGACGGGCCGGAGATTGCTGGTCTTTGTAGCGCTTGCCTTCGCTGCCGGTAGCTTCGGTCTGTTCGCGCAGACACGAGCTCAGTCTGCGACTCCGCCGCAGTCGGAACTGGGGCGTCAGAACTTGGCTCGTGTGGCAGCCTCAGTAGGCCAACTGGTGGCGGTTCTGCATAAAGACCCCGGTTTGATGGTCGAATTGAAGCGTTGGATTGCGAAAGACGCCACGGACCATGGCCAGCTAATCGCAGACTCCGACCTTACCGACGAAGCTATCTTCGATCGACTGGAAAATGACGTCACGTTTCGTTCCGTTGCAACCGCACTCGTGCAGAAGTACGGATACCTGCAACCGTCGGTCAACCCTGATTCACCGCTGGCGAAGGAACAGGAACTACTCACACAAGAGCGTGTGAAATGGCAGGTGCAGGACGAGGAGGCGGCACGGGCGAGGGCACGACAGTTGCAAGAGCAGGAATTGAACCAGGCCCAATATTGCGACCCACGCAACCGTGGTTGTCCGGTTCAAAGCAACGGCATTCCCTCAATTCAGCAGTTGCCACAACAGCAACCCGGAATGAATCCTCAGCCAAGCGACATACCTGGTTTGCAAAACCCTCTGGCCGTTCCTCCAACTGTGCCATACGCTCCGCGGACACCACCTGCCAATGACGTGACCGAACTGCTTAGAACGAATGGTGGCGACTCGTTGTCGATGGGACAAACTCAGAACACTTTCGGCGGGTCCTCGACCTACGGGCAGACATCCCAAGGCAATCAGCAAGGCAACCAGGAAGACGGCGCGGACGCTCAACGACGTTCCTTCAGCACGATGCAAGCGCAACGCCAAGGAGTTGGAGGGAATCAACTTCAAGATTTATCACTGAATTCTGATTTCGCGGGAGAAGACTTCGGTCAGAGCTTGTACGGGAATCAGTA
>CAWJAR010000017.1:0-772791 GCA_963840895.1 uncultured Acidobacteriaceae bacterium | reverse complement strand
ACACGCCCAGTGACGCCCGCCCCGAAGATAAGGCACCCTGATGGCCGGGAAGGTGCTCGCGAGATATTCGCCCACACGATACCCTCCGTCGTCGCCAATACGATTCGCCGATCTTCGCGCAGGACAGCGATGCGATAGATTGCATGCGGCTCATTGGTTCGCCGATCAACACCGGCTCGAGCCATGTGACGGGGATCTCGCGCCAGTTGAGCGCGGGAGAGGCTTTGAAATGTCGGTCTCATAGAGCTTCCCCGCCACCGGCATAGAAGTGATCGTTGCCGGGCACGAATCCGGCGAGAGGAAGATTCGGCTGGGCGTTGCCATAGACCCCGGCTGGATCCACCAGAAATCCGGCCGGTCCACGTCGGCGACGGGAAGCGCGCTGCCATCGCGGTTCACCATCCAGATTCCGCCCGTGTCGGTTGCAACGAGCACGCGGTCATAGTCAAGCGCGGCCACACCGCGGGCGGCGCCGGCATTCCATGCGTCGCTAGTAACGTCTGTCTACAAAAGAGCGGCCTCCCTTTCGAGATCTTCCTCATTATCATCAGCCGGAAATAGAGGCATAGCCCCTTCATACAAGCCCGTGATGAAGACGGCGCGGTACTCGTGCCCTTTAGAATTATGTAAAGTAGACACCTTGACAGTATTCGGCCAAGCCGAGGCTTCGGCTTTGAAAGCCGACGCGGCAAACCTCGCCGCTCCCAATCAGGTTGGCCGCGAGTAGCTTTGAGCCGAGCCGAAGAAGTACGATCAATCTTTAGGTGGAACAGAGGAATGCGACGCGATCCATTGCCATTTTCCGTCGCGCTTCAGGAACACATCGGTGACGTTGATCTGGAGGTGCCGCGTGTTAGACCTGTAGTCGTCAATGGCCGTAACTATGGCCACCGACTCTCCAACGAGGCGGACCTTGATATTCTCCATGTTGGATGATGCGCCAGGGGACGACGCAAGCCCCTTACCTTCCCGGAGGCTCTTGAGGTAGTCCTGCTTGCTCATCAAACCACCTCGTCGGTTAGTCCACACGTATTCGTCAGCTAACACACTCTCAAGAGCAACCACATCGTGTTTCAATTCGGCCTCGTGGATCGCAGTTTCGAGTTTAAGGACTTCACTGATAGCCGCGTTCTGGCCGGAGGCCGATTGCTCCCAGAACAGAAGCCCTATGGTAGCCAATAGCGGAATCTTGTTAAGCATGGCGCGACTATATCACATGAGAATCGTGATGACGCCTCTGTCCCTTCCGGGGGCGGTGTCCCCGGTTTGTGGTGAGGCAGTCGAGGGAAGGGGAAGGCAGCGATTTTCCAGCCGATGCTTGCGAAGTGGGGTTACCTTCCATAACTGAAAGTTATAGTGGAATCGAACGCCAGTAATGGACGACAACGCCGTTTTTGTGCCGTTATCGGACAAAAGCGCCGTTTTTCAGCCACTGCGGTTCCGGTGCGCCCAGAGCTGAAAACGTCTTCATATTTCGGACCGGATGATCACCTGTTTCGCACAATTACAAAGCCTAGCATCAGCGGCGTTCTCCCTTTGGTGGGACAATACGACTGTTCGCTCCACCGAGCGGCCTGTTCGTTCCCGAACGTGGCTCGCCACTCTCTGCTGCGGGCAGAGGGCCATTGATGGAACAAACGCCTGAATCAGAAACCTGCACTAGGAACGTCAAGGGGAGTGGCGCGATGGTATGCGTTGTTCACCAGGTTCCACTGCAACTAGTGGCAACTTACCCAAAGGCCACCGTATGGCGATGCTCAGCTTCCGGACAGTCGTTCATGGTTTCGGAAGCCTAGTTCCATGACTGCTTGAAGTATTTCGATTGGAGTCTGGAAGAGTGTCGCCGGCCGGTCGGACTGCCAGCCGGAATCCACTTGGCGCGGTAGGGACGATCATTGCTGATCGCCCCCCGCACAGATCCGTACGGGCGCGTTGACGCATACGGCTCTTACCTTGGATGCCTGGCGGCAAAGCGAGCTTGAGGATAAGGGTGCAGAACTCGGGGAAATGGAATCCAGCGTTCCAGCAGCAGATTTAGCCGCTGCCAGGGTCTCTCTCCGCGCTGGCTGCGACGATTTAGAACAGCTCGCCACAACCTGCACAGTCGATGCCTGAAGGCACTGAGCTGATTCAAATTGCCAGGGACGGCATGGTATTGGTAGTAGCCCTGAACGACCTTCCGAAGCCATTCACCTACTTGCGCTGGCGGATCATGCTTCCGGCGGATCAATTCTGCTTTTATCGCTCGCAGCTTCGCCACCATCCGCTTGCTGGCCGTTTTGCGCCATACGATGAAGCTCCCGTCGCTCCGACGCTTCCCACAATAATGCGTGAAGCCCAGGAACGTGAAGGTCTCTGGTTTTCCCTCGCCGCGCCGCTTCCGGTTTTGTTCGGCGAACCTCCCGAACTCGATCAGTCGCGTCTTCTCCGCATGCAATTCCAGACCGAACTTCGCCAGACGTTCTCGAAACTCTTCGAGAAAACGCTCGGCTTCCGCCCGGCTTTCGAAGCCCACCACAAGATCGTCGGCGTAGCGGACGACAATCACATCGCCCCTAGCCACTTTCTTGCGCCAAGCTTCTATCCACAGATCGAAAACGTAATGCAGGTACACGTTGGCGAGCAGCGGCGAAACCACTGCCCCTTGCGGTGTTCCTACCTTCGACTCCGACCACTGGCCGTCTTCGGACACCCCCGCCTTGAGCCACTTCTGGATCAGGCGGAGTATCCGGCGATCGGCCACGCGGTGCTCCACGAACTTGATTGCCCATTCGTGCGACAAGTTGTCGAAAAATCCTCGAATGTCCGCGTCGAGCACCCAGCTCACTCGCTTCCCCTGGATTCCCACTGCCAGCGCGTCCAGCGCCTGGTGCGGGTTGCGACCTGGCCGGAACCCATACGAAAAGCCTTTGAAGTCCACCTCGTAAATCTGATTGAGGATGGTCACCACGGCCTGTTGAACAATCTTGTCCTCCAGCGCCGCGATGCCCAACGGACGTTGCCGCCCGTCGGCCTTCGGGATGTAGACTCTTCGTGAGGGCTGTGCCTGATACGCTCCACGGTGGACCCGGTTGTGTAGATCGGCGATGCGACCATCCAGTCCGGTCTCATACTCCTTCCACGTCACGCCATCTACCCCCGGAGCAGCTTGCCGCTTCAGAGCGTAGAAGCTGTCACGGAGCAGACCGACCGTCATATGGTGGAGTAGAGCGGTGAACCGTTCCTGTCTCCTTTCCTTTGCTGCTTGCCGCACACCGCTCAATCCCTGGGACACTCGTTCCCCGCTCTGTGTCGGGCTCGTGTTGGATCGAACGATGTTCTCCTTGGTCCGCGCCCTTCCCTCCCCAACCTCCGCCGGGGATGACTCCCCTTTGTTCGGCTGGTTCATCGGTACTACGGCGCAGTCCGACTTCTCCGAGACGTGCATGTCCGCATTGTGGCTTTGAGCCTTCGCGGACCGGTCTCGATCCTGGGTGGACCGAGACGCCCCGGAGATCTCCCGGTTCTCGTGCATGTTGTTTCTCAGCGTGCCTGGGTTCTTAGACTACGCAGGGCCGGCTGGTCACTCGCGATCTAACGCAACCAGCCGTGTTGCCTTCCTCGTCGGAAATAGAGTTCAGCGCCCCAATCAGCGTTTTTCGAAGCTCAATCACCCCGCCCACCGATACCCCTGTCTACGCTTCGACTGACACCTCGCGATGCCCGCCGCAAGACTCGGGGCCAAGATGGATTCGCTCTCTCCTTTCTTGTAGGACTCTTTCATTCCCTACAACATGCCGGTTTATCCCGGCGCACTTCCGATAACGCCGCTTCAACGACTACGACCAGTATGTCGCGATGCCGAAGGCTCTCTACGCGATCACTTCTTCCCTCGCGTTTTGCAGCCGGCATCCGCAGCGAGACGGTTTATTAGGCGGTTAGTCAGATCAATCGCGAAACCGCGGCTCATGACGACCCGCTCAGTCCGCGACCAGGCCTGTTCGCCCTGGTTGGGGCCCCGTCAGGATCGCGGTGGCCGCGGTGTTGAGGATTACGCCCAGTGTCTGTCGGAAAGGACTCCCCCGACGATCTTGTCAAGACGGCGTCAGCGCTGCTTGGCACCGGGGAGAGAGGTGAACAGGGTCTTTCCGCTGTCGATCTTCTCGCGTGCTGTTTCTCGGAGAGACCGTCAACCTGACGAAGATCATGGTGACGGACTTGAGACGTTCGTTTGGGTCTGCGCGAGGCGCGGCCAAAGGCCAGCAGTCATGTGAGAATCGCCAGGCGCACGAGAGGCGGACCCTGTCCACTACCAGACGGAAGATGCGACTGGGCCCGCGGTCAATTTCACGGACTACGCCCGAATGCCTGCCCAACTCGACGGCGTCGCCGTCCAGCACGTGGGCTGTTCCCGATGGAGAATCTGGTCGTCAACAGATATCTAGCATTACAGATTTTAGACCCTTCTTATATTGAAGGGTGACAACCCCGGGGATTACGGCTGTCTCGGACGGAAAGTGGCGTTATCGAAGAAGGGCCGAAGGCCCCAATCGCCCCGGAATCCATTTCGACGATAACGCCGTGTTTCGTCCACAAGCCCGTTTGCACGACCGCTGATATACTCAAGACTCTTTTCTGGGACGGCCATCGTCGCATAACGGAACGACCAGGCAATACTAGGTCCACCTATTCGGACAGGGCACATCGTGCGGAAACTGCTGGACGACTTGCAAGCTGCGACTTAAGTTGATCTACTTCGCAGGCCGTGGACCTGCAACGGACGGTCTTAAGCCGAATAGACCAAACAGTCCGAACAGGCCGTACAACGCCGGGTGGACAGTGAGCCCGAGCAGGCCAAGGAAGCCAGTCAGCCAAAGATACTGAAATAGCCTATTCGTCATATGCGATGCTCCGAGACGCGTACTAGCAATCGCAGGCTAGCAGCCATACATTGCGGGCGTCAGACCTTCTCGTTCCACCCTCCTTCCCCCTAAGCGGTCATGAGCGGGGGTACCGGACAGCTGCCGTGCCGAACCGGACTGCGCCGGTGGAGTTTCCACAAACGCCGTTTTTTGGCCAGAACGGAATTTCACACGCTGAACCAGCGATACCTTTGAAGGGCAGTTATCATCCTCGCCCTTCCTCCAGCCCGTGAATGACGCTTGTCAGAAAAGCCACTTCATCGGGATCTGAGCAGGCGTCACGCTTTTCGATCAGCACCTCGCGTGCGCGCTGCCTGGCGTCGGGGCCAATGATGTAGTGATCGTACAAATAGAGGTCGTGACCCGACCCGATGGCGTCGAGTATTTCCGCCGCCAGTTCTCCAGCGTCCATCCCAGCATTATCGTCGGTGCGGCCCGCCCAGGGCCTAGCAGTCGGGCGCAAGCGCCGTCGGCCGGCTAGTTCGACAAAACCGCCTTTTACCAGACGTTGGAGTTGTTGAGCATACGAAGCCTGCTCGCCAGAGTTGATGGCCCTTGACGGAATTCCGGCGCTGTCAAGATGCCATTAGGCGAAACCGATGCCCAATCACTGTGAGATATCGAAGCTCTTCAGTATCAAGATGCCGAACAAGGCACTTACGATGCCAGCGACCCGACACTGTGTCGTGAATGAGCGGCACGGAATCCAAGGTTGTTTCTGCCAGAGCGGAACGATACGGTTCCGCAGGCCGAGATAGGTGATAGGACTCATGGCCATCACAAGGCCAACTACGACCATTCCGAAAGCCACGGTAGTGATCAATGCTCTTATGAATGAACCGTTGATCTGCATTTCATTTGGCTCGCGCTTCTTCAATTTTAGTCGCGAATCGAGCACTAGGCACATAGGGTCGTAAGTGCCTTGACCCGCAAATGGGACCCCGGCTGTCCACTTTCCGGTAACCCCGTTTCTGTCCACAATGGGCCTTCCCTGGCGAAGGGAACTCCTAAGGGTACAGTTAACCAAAGATGGGGCTCGCAAATCGTGCCAGGGCGGCGGCCACCCTACAACCGCTGGCTGTTAATCGAAAGCAGCTCGATCGCTTTCAAGATCTTTCTGGTGGACTGGGCGACGATTCCCCAGG
This sequence comes from uncultured Acidobacteriaceae bacterium, assembly GCA_963840895.1. Lineage (GTDB taxonomy): Bacteria > Acidobacteriota > Terriglobia > Terriglobales > Acidobacteriaceae > Sulfotelmatobacter. Next base: position 766,745 of record CAWJAR010000017.1, on the reverse strand, counting down.
TAATGACCGCTGGGGTGACTTGCCCTACAAGAATCGTTGCGACTATGAACGGCAACATCTCTTTGACGCCCGCCGTTCGCGACAGGTGATCAATTGTCAAACAGCAGGGCGAATACCACCGCTCCGAGAGCTACAGATCCGAACAACACTCGCCTCCGATAACGGTCCGCCTCGTTCAACGCATTGCGTAGCATTCTCTCCAGGTCTTCAGACATCACGAACTCCTTTATTGAAATTGACCACGGAGGGCGGCCAACCGGCTCGGCCGTCCGGGTCGATCTCCCTCGGTCAATCCGGCCAATCCTTGTAGTTGGTAGCGATGAACCCAATACTCGACCGAACGCGGAGCATCGCCGAGCAACCCGGCGACCTCCGGGCAAGTCAGTCCCTGCGCCACGAGCAAGACACCGTGCAGGCGGTGATCGTAACGCGACTCCTCGGAACGTTGGATTTCCTGCTGCAAACTCAGGACGGATGTGGCATCGGATATCGAGAGTGGTCTCATGACTATAGGAGAACACTTTCCGATATGATGCGCAATTATTTATGACGTTGTGTTTTAGCTCGCATGAACAACTTCAAGTTTGCGAATGCGCATAACCGCTTGATTCGAAATGGTCGCGATGTAACGCCGACGTTGTGGGTCGTGAGTTGATCCTGTCATTCGGCATCATCAAGTGCGAAACTCCAATCCGCTCTCTCGACTGGACCGAAAACGGCAAATGGCTGCTGATCGGGGAGTCTTCTCGGTTTGCTGGAGTCGCGGTTACCAGCCGCGCGGTGCTGCCGATATGTTCCGATATCGCTCCTGCGCGTCGGTGTTCGCGCCACCAGGAAACGACCTGTTTCCGTGGGGGCGACCACTCGGAAACAATTGCCTGAAGCAATTCTAAAGCGAACTGGGTGCGTGCTCTGTCCGCCGTTAGGCAACGAAGTTGAGCGCCCAGTCATCGTGCGTGCTTGATATCATCTGGAGCTATGGTGAGGCCCTATAAGTTTGATCGCCGGACGCTGTTGCTTGCAGGTGCCGCAGTGGGGCTGCCCTCCTTCTCCGCAACGGCTCGTCTTGAAACGCTTACAGATTGGGTTCGCGCGGACGCCAAGACCCGAGAAGCAGGTTTGCAAGCTTGCCTGGAGCGCATTCAGGAATCGGATGCATCGATTCATGCATGGGTCCAAGTACTTCCGCAGAAGGCGACGGGTAACGGAAGACTGTCCGGCATACCGTTCGGCGCCAAGGACGTCTTTGAGACGAAAGGCTTGGCGACAGAATACGGCTCTCCTGTGTACAAAGGCCGCATCGGAGCGTTCGACGCTGCGATTGTGCGGGACCTGCGTGAACGCGGTGCCATTTTGTTAGGTAAAACGCAAACCGCCGCGTTCGCGATGCGAGACCCACCACCCACGCGGAATCCGCGGAATCTCGAACACACGCCCGGCGGGAGTTCCAGCGGATCGGCCGCCGCGGTGGCCGCCGGCATGGTGCCCTTTGCGATTGGAACACAGACCAGCGGATCCACCGTGAGACCAGCCTCTTACTGCGGCATTACTGGGTTCAAGGTGACCTACGGTCTTCTGCCAATGGATGGCTGTCTGCAGTACGCAAAGAGCCTCGATACGCTCGGGTTCTTCACACATACGCCCGCCGATATGCTCCTTCTCTGGGAGGCGATGGGTCATTCTACTGGACGGGAGGAGGACTTTGCTTTCGGCGTGCCCGAGCCGATGTTGGAAGTGGACCCGGAAATGGCCTCCGCCGTTCAGAATGCGGTGGCGTCGCTGCGGAAGACCGGTGTGATCTGCAAGCCCATCGATATCTCAGCGATTCACAAGGAACTCGTCAGCGCGCAACGAACTGTGGCTTTTTACGAGGGTGCGCGGTTCCATGAGCAGCGCGTCGCCGAATTGGGAGACAGTCTTGGCTACTTGGCGGGATTAGTTCGCGAAGGCCTGCAGATCTCTGACGCTCGTTATGACGAAGCTCGGCGAGTGATCGCTGAGAATCGGCGTCGCTTTCAGGAACGATATCAGACGACGCCAGTTATTCTCGTGCCCTCGGCCACAGGACCGGCTCCGCTGGGACTCGCATCCACTGGTGATTCAACCATGAATACACCGTGGACCGCACTTGGGACGCCCGCGATTTCGGTCCCGATGCCGGTCGGCGATCACTTGCCTTTGGGGCTGCAACTCACCGCTGCGCCTGGAGAGGACGCGCGGGTGCTTCGAGCGGCGGTAAGGGTACATCGGATTCTAACCGGCAAGTAGCTTTATACTTTCCGATGTCACTGCCGCGCCATTGGCTCGATTCCACTCTTGATGATGGCTGGAAAAGCAGCGGGTGACGCCAGGAATTTGATCAATGTTCTGGCCGCTTCTGGCTCGTTTGCGCCGGCGGCGACGCCGGCCGAGAACACTGTCCGCCGTTGCACCTCAGGCGGCAGAGGTCCGACGTAGTCAATTCCTCATTTGCGCCTTAAATTGGTTCACTATACGCTCACGATTGCTCATCTCGCCTGGATCCATGCGCAACTCGGAAACAGCGCGTTCACGTTCACGTTTGCGGCCGAGCGACTTCCGATAATAACGAATACCACCCCGAACCGTGAGTCCAGGTGCTGACGTGTGCAATGCTAGAATCGGCAAACGATGGATCTCAAGTTGGTCGTTCGCTCCTTCGTGTTTCTTTTCGTGGCCACCACTGCCTGCCCCGCGGCTACCCTCGCCGGGCGCGTAACGGACGCCGAAACTGGCGCGACCATTCCCGCCACGATCGCGATCTTTGCGAGCGATGGCGCCACCGTCACAGATCATCCGAGTTTCCAGGCGGGCTTCCGATCTTCGGGCACATTCGAAAAGCAATTGCCGGCAGGCGAGACGACGATAGTGGTCAGCCGCGGCTTCGACTACATCGCCGTCCAGCGCCGACTCACGCTTGTCGGAGACGAACGCCGCTCCGAGACCTTCGTGTTGCAGCGACGGTCCACCCTCCGCCGGGAGGGCTGGTATTGCGGAGACAACCACGACCATATGATTCACGGCGAGCGGACCATCCTGGTGGATTTCCCGTACGTCGCCCTGGCGGCTCGCGCCGAAGGCCTCGATTACCTCGCTGTTGCCCAGGGCTGGAATATCTCGAAAGTCTCGCCTGAAGAGCTTGAGCGCGTCACACGGGCTGTCAGCCTGCCAGGCTTCACCCTCACGTGGAATCTGGAGGCGCCGAAGAATTATTGGCGCGGTGACGCTGCCCACACCCTTGGCCACGGGTGGACCGTAGGCATGCGGGGGCGGACAACCGACGGGCGCGACGCCATCGCCGAACTGCTCGCCCTCAGCGCGATGGATTACGAGAGTGAAAAGCCGACGGTCCCAAACTTCGAAATTCAGGCACTCATCCACTCGCTCGGCGGAGTGTCCGCCTACAGCCATCCAGCCCGTTGGTGGCGGGGGAAATGGGGAGGCCAGGGCATCTATCCAGTGGAGGAGAACAAGTTCGTTTCCAACATGGCGGCAGAGTTGCCTTTCGACACCGTCTGCGGCCCCACCTACGATGCCATCGATATCCTGATGCCACCGCAGGAACGGAAGGCAAATCAGGAGGCATTAAAACTCTGGTTTCTACTACTCAATCACGGATACCACATCGCCGCTACCGGATCCTCCGACGCAACCTTCGACCGGCCCGGCGGCGGCGTTCCGGGCAAGGTGCGGATGTACACCCATCTCGATGGCGATGTCGAAATGCCGCGCGTCGGCTCGGCAATCAAGGCCGGCCGCAGCTTTGTCACCAGCGGCCCGTTGTTGGTTCTCGAGATCGGCGGCCGCACCAGCGGTTCTGTAGTGACGCTGCCAGCCCCCACGCAAAAAGGCAGAATTCGCGCATGGGCCGATCGGCTCAACCGTGTCGAGTTGATCCGTAACGGAGTGATCGTGCGCGTCTTTGACGCAGCCGCCGGCAAGGCCGAGTTTACAGCCGATTTTGACATCAGTGAAACTGAATCTGCCTGGTACATCGCGCGATGCTATGGCAGCGACGAGATGCAAGTCGCGATTACCAACCCAGTGTGGTTCGAACCGCGTGGATGGCAACCACCGCGGCCGGCGCGGGCGAGGGTTGCGGTCACAGTTGTTGATGGCCGCGGCAATCCCCTCGACGGAGATTGCGAAGTAATTCGAATGGTTGGGAAGGAAGCGGTTGTCGAGTCTCGAACTCGATTCCGTGGCGGCAAGCTGTCTCTCGATGCACCTGGCACGGCGCGGCTCCGCGTCCGAGTTCCGGGCTACAAGACCGCGATGCAAAGCATACTGATGGACCACGCTCCTCTACGAAACCTAATACTGAAGATGCGTCCCGAGCAACTCACCGATTGGGCCACGTTCGACGAAGCCCGTCAACGGCTGCGACACGCTTCGCTGGAGTTCCAGTTGGACCGCTGAATCCCAAAAAGGTACACCGATATTGCCGGATATAACCAGCCACCTCCCGCCGCCCGCGAGCTCTTGAAATTCGCCATATAATGGCGTGCATGATCCGACGCATTCTCGTTACGGCGCTCGCGGGCGTGACTCTTCTGCTCGCCGCCGATCCCACCGGTACTTGGACCGGCGACCAGCCGGGTCGCGACGGCAATACTTACAACATCACTTTCAAACTGAAAGCCGAAGGCACGAAGCTAACTGGCACAATGGGCGGCGAGCAATTCGAGCAGCCAATCCAGAATGGCGAAGTTCACGGCGACGACATTTCTTTTACGGTTCATTTGGAGTTCGGGGGCGGTATCGATTTGAAGTACACCGGCAAAGTGGCGATGGACAAAATCGATTTCAAAGTGCAGCGAGGCGGTGATGATAAGGCACAACCGTTCGTTGCCAAGAAAACCCAATAAGCTACTTCGGATTGATGCCGCGCAGAAGCATGTCGCTTGGCGGCGCCGGGCCGCGCACATTGCCGCGTAGGTCCAGGAAGTCACAGTTTGTACTTGAGCCACCAGGGCCCGACCGCTACCGATATTACGAAATAACGCTTCGGCTCGCTTACCACGAGTTCCTTCAATCTGGCCCTTTGTGCCGCCGGACTAAGCGTTTGCCTGGTTTGTCACAGCGGAAACGCATCTGCGCGTTCGAAAAGGATGTGGAAATGGGCTGGAGTCATCAAACCCAGGTCGGCGTTTAAAGTTGTGTCGACCCGGGAGACACCGGAGGCTCCCGCGCGATACAATCACACCATCTCTTTGGAGGAGCGTCGATGCCTTCACGCCGTGACTTTTTCCGCGCTGCAGTGGCACTTCCCGCAAGCTGGACAACCTTCACCAATGCATTGCGCGCCGCCGGTTCCGACGAATCGTACTGGCAGATGGTGCAGCGGCAGTTTCCACTGGACGACGACCTCATCTACCTGAACGCAGCGAACGTTTGCCCGGCATCGCGGCCGGTAATGGATCGCCACCTTGCCTTCCTGCACGACTTTCACGCCAACCGATCCTTCCAGGATTCGCGAGAAATACACCACGATGCGGGAATCGCTGCGGGCCAAGGCGGCGCGCATGCTGCGGGTGGCGCCCGACGAGGTGGCCGTCACCCGTAACACCAGCGAGGGCAGCAACATCGTGGTGAAGGGTGTTGAACTCAAGTCCGGCGATGAAGTTATCTTGACGAACCACAATCATCCTTCTAACCTCGATTCGTGGAAGGTGCGCGCCAGACGCGACGGCTTTTCAGTGAAGGAACTGGCCGTGCAGGTCCCCGCGCGGAGCTCTGAGGAGTTGTACTCAAAAGACGGCATGGCCGGAGGCGGCGAAGTACCAGCGTCCGCCCTTGGCGTGCTTGGTGATTTGAGTAGTAGGCTGGCGCAAGGGCTTTTGGGGAGCCCAGGGTGCGACTGGGAGACTGAACATCAAGGCTAGGGTCAGAACCTTCATGGTTTACCGACTTTCCGCATGCGACTTGCTCACAGAACCAAAGTGCTGCAGTTTTCAAGTACGTCCGAAACTCATTCCAATCGCGTTCGTAAAATATCCGCACTAAATCGTAATCAGGGTACGAACATCATCCACCAGATCGGCCTCTGGTTTCGATGGCATCCTTAGAGCCGGTTTCTGCTGGGGTGCATGGCTTTGCGTATGTTGCTGTTGCGGGACTGCCTGGGAAGACGGGGCTTGAGCGGCTGGTGCCTGGGTTGACGGGTACTGGGTCGACGGAGCGTGCGGAACATGGGTCGCCGGGCTTTGGGTCACGGGAGCCTTTGTCTCAGCGGATAGCGACTGTGCGGTTTCTTCCGCGGCCTTTGTCTTCGCGGCAGATAGTGCGGCGTTGTCGCGGAACAACTCTCGAATCAGGGCACGCTGCGATTCGATGGTTCGTCCCTGCTCGATAATCAGCATAGTCATTAAGCCATAGGAGATGAGGAAAAGGATGCTCAGCAAGGGTAACCAACCGTGCTTCCGAGGGGCAGCAGGAGCGTCAATCGCAGGTACGGCAGGTAAGGCATCGGTTCGGAATAGAGTCGTCAAAATGGCACCCCGGCTTGCCTTCTGAGTCGCAGGCACTTTGAGAATTGCACCCTGGGAGCCAACGTGGGTGCGCTAGCTAAGCGATTGATTTCATTTGGCTTGTTAAATATATGAGAGTAGGGCGGAGGAGGGAAATGTGCAACTCGATGCACATTATGAGCAAGTGGGATTTATTGAGCTTCACCTCCCGATTTGAGGAAAGCTCATGGTTACTCCGGTTACTTTTGCAGTGCGGCGAGATCTCCTAAGATCATCGGTACGTCGGAACACAAGAACATAACTCCTCTTTCTCAGGGAACGCCCAATGCGGATGCGGTACGGTCTGGTCTTATTCTGTCTCCTTTCAAACTTCTTCGGGCTTGCAGGATGGGCCCAAAACCAACAGCCTTCTACGGAAAACGCTCGCCGGATTATCCGTAAATCGCAACCCACTTATCCAGAGATCGCAAGGAAAATGAACCTCGGCGGCACGGTTCGAGTGGTCGCCGTGGTGGCCTCGGACGGTGAAGTGAAGTCGGTCGAGCCGGTGGGTGGCAGCCCCGTTCTACTGAAGGCTGCGGAAGACGCGGTCTCTAAATGGAAATTCGCCCCGGGCGCTGAATCTCGGGAAAGCGTCGAACTCCATTTCACTCCGTAGAGCTGGGGTTTCTAAGGGACAGCTAATCGGTCGCGACTCCTCACTTGGCAAGGACCAGCTTGGCGATGGTCGCGAGCTGCATATTCGATGTGCCCTCGTAGATCTTACCGATCTTGGCATCGCGCCAGTATTTTTCCACGGGATAGTCCTTGGTGAATCCGTAGCCGCCATAGATCTCAATGGCGAGCGAGGTGACGCGTTCGGCCACCTGCGATGCGAATAGCTTCGTCATGGCAGCTTCTTTCACGAAGTTCACTCCTGCGTCTTTCATGCGAGCGCAGTTGTAGACCATGAGGCGGGCGGCCTCGATCTCGGTGGCCATCTGCGCGATCTGGAACTGGATGCCCTGAAACTCTGCAATAGCCTTGCCGAACTGTTTACGCTCCACGGCATATTTGCAGGCGTATTCCCAAGCTCCACGGGCCAAGCCGATCATTTGCGCGCCGATGCCGATGCGGCCTTCGTTCAGGGTTTCAATCGCGATCTTGTAACCCTTGCCGGGGTCGCCAAGCACGTTCTCTTTGGGAACGCGGCAATCTTCTAGAATCAGCTCGCAGGTGGACGAAGCCCGGATGCCAAGCTTGTCTTCCTTCTTTCCGACGGTGAATCCAGGAAAATCTTTCTCGATCAGAAATGCGGTGATGCCCTTGTATCCGGCGCTGGGATCGAGAGTGGCGAAGAGAACAAAGAGTCCGGCCTCCTTGGCGTTGGTGATCCATAGCTTTCGGCCATTGAGTACATATTCGCTGCCCTTGAGCTGAGCACGCGTCTGCAGGGCAAAAGCGTCCGAGCCGGATCCAGCTTCGCTGAGAGCGTAGGCACCGGCAAGCTCAGTGGCCATCCTGGGCAGGTAGCGTTTCTTTTGCTCTTCAGTTCCCCACCGCAGCAGTGCGTTGTTGACTAGGGTGTTCTGCACGTCGACGATGACACCGGATGAAGCGTCAACGCGGGACAGTTCTTCGACAGCGAGAATCGCCTCAAAGAACTTGGCGCCGCCGCCGCCGTATTGCTCAGGAATCTCGATGCCCATCAGTCCCAGCTGGAAGAAGTCGTGGATGAGGTCTTTGTCGAAAACGCCCTTTTCATCCATCTCTTTGACCAGGGGACGGACCTTTTCATCGGCAAACTGGCGGATGTTGTCGCGGAAGAGAATCTCGTCTTCGGTGAGGGTAGTCAAGGGAGCGGGAAGCGGCGGCCTGCAGCGTGGCTTCGGGCATGGGAACACCTTCAGATACTGAGATGGCAAACCGGTAATTTTAGCACTGTCGAAGTGGGAGACGAGTTGGAAATTAACCGCGGCGCGGCCGGGAATGAACCAGTTTAAGGCCGTCTGCCTGCAGGATACGCTTCATCTGGCTGCGCGCATGCACGGACCACGGGCCAGACGTGTCGAGCTTCACATAGGCTTGCCAGTGTTTCAGAGCTTTGCGCGGCTCGCGGATCTTCTCGTAAGCGAGCGCCAGATTGTAATGCGCGTCGGCGTAAGTAGGAGCCAGTTGCAGGGCGGTCTTGTAGGTCTGGATTGCTTCCTGCACGCGGCCGGTTTCGTCAAGCACGTTGCCAAGATCGAAGTACGCGAGCGAGTATCGCGGATCGGCTTCGATGGCCTGGCGGTAGTGCTTCTCGGCCAGCACGAAGTCCTGGCGATTGTAGTAGAGCGTTCCCAGGTTAATGTGAGCCGCCGCGTGGTTAGGCTGGATTTCGAGAACCTGATGATACGCGGCGATGGCATCAGACTGGGTGCTGGGATTTTCTTCCAACTGAATGCCGCGCGAAAACCATGCCGTCACCTCGTTTTCGCGGGGGTTCGGCTCCGATTTGGGTGCTGGGGCGCTGGTCACAACCTTCTCGCGTTCAGAAAAATCCATCAGAAACTGGCCTGCGATGGGCTCCAGAAGCTTGCCCTGGTGGCGGAAGGCGACGCGATGCTTCGCGGTTGACCAGGCGGCAGCCTCAAGCAGAGGATTTTCCACGCCCGCAGCCTGTTTGCGCATGGCTTCGAGCGATTGGCGAATCACTGCCGGACGCACGCTCATAGCGCAGAGATCGCGAACCTTCTTGACTTCGAGCAGGTCGGAAAAAGAATAGGCTTGGGCAGACGTTATCAAGCCAGCCCGCTCCCAGTTGGCTAACTGGCGCGGAGTTACGTGAAGGATCCTGAGTAAATCAGCTCGACTGTACACAATAATACCCGGCGGCCGTGCAACTATTTCGTTGCGGTCATTATCTTCAACTTGGACCAGCAAACGCAACAGCAAACGCTGTGAAAATCTGTGGAGAACCTGGTTGATTTACATGCAACGAAAATGGTGCAACCCGCACAAACCAGGCTCTGCGCCGCTCCGGAACCATCTTATACCGCAACCATTGCGGCTTGGTAGTCCTCGTAGCTGCCCTTGAAGTCGGTGATCTTGTGATCGCTCTCAAAGTGCCAGATGCGCGTCGCAACTTCGTCGATCAAGTCATGGTCGTGGGTGACGAGAAACACGGTTCCCTGATAGCGCTGCAGTGCGATGTTCAGGGCGTTAATCGATTCAAGGTCCAAATGGTTGGTGGGCTCGTCGAGCACCAGCACGTTTGGCTTTTGCAGCATCAGTTTGCAGAACAGCATGCGCGCAGCTTCGCCGCCGGAGAGGACGCTCGTCGACTTCGTGGCTTCTTCGCGCTGGAACAGCATCTGCCCGAGGATTCCGCGCAGTTCTTCGGTGACAGCCGCACCGTCCCACTGATGCAACCACTCGATCGCGGTGGTGCCACCTTCGATCAGACTGCGATGATCTTGCGCGAAATAACCGATGGAGGCTTCGTGGCCCCAGATCACCTTGCCGGAGTCAACGAAGGGGCCCTCGTATCCGCTGGTCTTGCGAAGTTCGGCCTCTGGAGTAGTCGGGGAGTTGGCCAGCAGCGCATTCAGCAGCGTGGTCTTGCCTGCACCGTTGCGGCCCATGAGCGCGATCCTTTCGCCACGGGTGACACTGGCGGTGAAGTTCTTAATGACTTGGTTCTCGCCGTACGCCTTACCCAAATGTTCGACTTCCAGAATGTGTTTGCCCGAAGGCCGCTTCTGCTCGAACTTGATGAACGGGCGCTGGATGTTCGACTTGGCCAGTTCGGTGACCTGCAGCCGCTCGACTTCCTTGCGGCGTGACTGTACTTGAGAGGAACGCGTGCCGGCGGCAAACCGGGCAATGAATTCATTCAACTGCGAAATCTTCTTCTCGCGCTGCGCATTCTGCGACTCAATTTGCGAGCGAACCTGGGTCTTGGCTACCACCATGTCATCGTAGGTGCCGGTATAGGTGATGATGGTCTCGTAATCGATGTCCGCGATATGAGTGCAAATGCTGTTGAGGAAGTGTCGGTCGTGCGAGATGGCGATCACTACGCCATCGTAGACATTCAGGAATCCCTGCAGCCAGTGAATCGAATCCAAGTCGAGGTGGTTCGTGGGCTCGTCGAGCAGCAACGCTTGCGGGTGCCCGAACAAAGCCTGTGCGAGGAGGACGCGAACCTTCTGCCCGCCCTGCAACTCGCCCATCTTGCGGCTGTGCAACTCGTCGGGGATATCGAGGCCCTGCAACAGAATCGCGGCATCACTTTCAGCGGTGTAACCATCTTCTTCGCCGACGATGCCTTCGAGTTCGCCGAGTTTCATGCCGTCGGCGTCGGTGATTTCGGGCTTTTCATAGATGGCATCGCGCTCCTGCATGGCAGCCCACAGGCGTTTGTTGCCCATGATGACGGTATCGATCGCGGAATAGGCGTCGAAGGCAAACTGATCCTGACTCAGGACTCCGAGTTTGCGGGGCCGGACGACGGTGCCCTTTTGCGGTTCAAGTTCGCCGCTGAGCAACTTCATGAACGTGGACTTGCCGGCGCCGTTGGGCCCGGTCAGGCCATAGCGCTTGCCCGGCGTGAAGGCGGTTGAGACTTCGTCAAACAGTATTTTGGCGCCGTAGCGCATTGAAACATTGCTAACTGAAAGCATGATTTCTTTGTGACTTCTTCAGGACCTGCGAGGAATTCCGCCAAGACGGTGCGCAGCTGGTATTAATAGAATACCACGCCACCACTGATTTCCGTGCTCAGACCGGTGCCAGCCGCCTGATTGGACTCGTCTGCGCTTCTCGTTCTCGGGACGTGCTTTTGGGCCGTTTCAGTGCTAAAGTTCTAGCCCGCTACGGGTGACGTAGCCCGTTTCGATCATAATCCTATGGAGGCAACATGCAGAGCAGGCATGTCTGGACGTATGCAAGCAGGATGCTGGCGATCGGCGCCACAACCTCGTTGTTGATCACGGCTGCGTGGGCCGCAAGCGCGACGAAGCTCGTCTACAGCTTTGGCGGCAACGCCGACGGCGAGTACACCGACACTGAACTCGTGAGGGACAGTGCGGGCAATCTTTACGGCACATCGGTGCAAGGTGGAGTCTTCGGAGGCGGCACGGTCTTCCAAGTTTCCCCCGCAGGCGTGCATACCGTGCTCTATGACTTCACCGGCGGCGCGGACGGCGGCGAGCCTTACAAAGGCGTAACGCTAGACGCGCAGGGAAATCTGTATGGAACGGCGGTCACCGGAGGCGGAGGATCGTGCGAGGGTGGCTGCGGCGTGGTCTTCAAGCTATCGAATGACGGCGGGACCTGGAACCAGACTGTGATTCACACATTTGGCGGAAGCGACGGCTCGGGACCCGGGAGCCCGGTGGCGATCGATAAGAACGGCGATGTTTTTGGAACGACTCCGACCGGTGGGGCTAACGGGATCGGCGTCGTCTACCAACTGCGAGAGGAGGCGGGAGCCTGGAAGTTCCGCGTGATCCATACCTTCACCGGCGGCGACGACGGGGGTGGCGGGTCGGCCAGCAGGCTCTTGATTGACGCTGCCGGAAATCTCTACGGTGTCTGCACGGTGGGCGGCGCGAACGGGTTCGGAACGGTCTTTGAGATGTCACAGCATCAGGGACAATGGCAGTTGACGACGCTTTACGCCTTCAAAGATTCGCCCGACGGCGCGTTGCCCTACGGCGGCTTGATTGCCGACAAGGCCGGGAATTTCTACGGCACCACCTACTATGCCGGCGCCAATGACCTGGGAACGGTATACCAGCTCACGAAGATCAACGGCGCATGGACCGAGCGTGTGTTGTATAGCTTTCAAGGAGGCTCGGACGGAGGTAGTCCGATCAGCACACTGGTCGCGGATGCAGCGGGCAATCTCTACGGCACTACAAGTGAAGGTGGGGCTGCGGCCTGCGGATGCGGCACGATTTTCAAAATGTCCCGCGACTCGACCGGGAAGTGGACTGAAACCGTGGCCTCCCGTTTTCCTGGAACACCTCAGCCGGGCTTTGCCTACAATGGACTGGTCGCCGATCCGTCGGGAATTTTCTACGGTGCGACTGTACACGGTGGTAGCAGCAATGACGGAGCGATCTACAAATTCAAACCGTGAGAGATTCTTTGCAAGTTCTAAGCCCCGCCGAGAACTGGCAGGGCTTATTTTTTGGTCAGACTTCACTCTTGCAACTGCGTGTCATCGTCTCCGGCACGGTGACGGACCGGTTACGCAGGGTTTAGTTATGCTGGGTTGCACTCGCTTCCACCAGTTGCTGCACTGGCGTTACTACCATTAGCAGCACGTCAGCCATCGGCTTCTTCGATTGCTCAATGAGGCTGACTTGCTGCGCCTTCCAGGCGTCAGGGGCGGTTTGGCCTTTGTTGAGATAGTCGAGAGCCTGCAGGCCCGCAGTCCCCAGCGCAGATAGATTCTGCGACAAGGGCACGTCCTCCTTCAACAGTGCCGATTGGTCGAGCAGCGGACGCAGTTTGGCATCGTTATCGCGCCAGATCACGAGCCACGTACGGAGTTGAGCTTCGACCGCTTGGTCCTTGTAGCCACTCTTCACGAAAGCCTGCACCAGATTGTTGAATTGGCGTGCGGTGTCACTCTCAGGATTCGCGGCGTCGATCAAGCGATTGAGTGGAGCGTGAAAATCGATGGGACCCTTTGCATCATCCCAGCGGTTGTAATCTTTGACAGGCTCGACGACGTCCGCGAGAACTTGCAGGGCGCTGATATTGGTGGACCCGGCCATGCGATCGAGCATGAGGGTGCGCGCAGAATTATGTTTGAGGCCCACGAACTCGAGTTCGAGACTGACAGCGTTCATTCTTGCGTACATCGAAGCGACGTCCTTCACTTCCTGCGGAGACCACAATCGCTCCGCAATCACTGCGTTGCGTGGCCAGACGTGCGAGTCGATGATCTCTGGGGTCACCCATTCTGCCCACTGACACGCCTCGCCACCGAGAATCAAACTCTTCTCTTGCGGAGTCAACGTCGCAGCGGCATCGGCCATGGGATCGACGGCATAGTGCCGCGCCGCCGGCCACATCAGGTCGATGTAGTATCCAAACGAAAGCAGTCCCCGATAGCCTTGTTTGGCGGCCGCGGCCAATGAGGCCTGCCCGCGCCACGACTGTACGACGATCGTTTTGGGCAAGTCCGGATGCAGAATCTCGTCCCAGCCGACCATGGTTTTGTGATTCTTGGCCACAATCTTTTCCAGGCGCTGGTTGAAATAGGCCTGCAGATCCTGGTTGCCCTTCATGTTGTGGGAGTGAATAAATTCCTGAACCTTCGGGTTCGCATCCCACTGCTTGCCGTCAACCTCGTCGCCGCCGATGTGGAAGTAGGCATCAGGAAACAGCTTGGCCATTTCGGCAATAAATTTTTCGAGAAACTTGTAAGTCGAGTCTCGCGTCGGATCCAAGATTGGATCGCCATCCTCCAGCGTGAATGGTCCGGCGCCGCTTGCAAGATCCGGATATCCGATGACCCACGAACGGCTGTGGCCAGGCATGTCGAACTCAGGCATCACGCGGATGCCGCGATCATGCGCGTACGAAATGAGATCGCGAATCTCGGACTGTGTATAGAACTGGCCGTCGGACCCCATGCCAGTCAGTTTGGGAAATGTCTTGCTCTCGACGCGGAATCCCTGATCGTCGGAAAGATGCCAGTGCAGGACGTTCATTTTGACGGCGGCCATGCCGTCGAGATTGCGTTTGAGCGCGTCCATTGGGATGAAATGGCGACTGACGTCAATGAGAAGCCCGCGCCAGGGAAACCGGGGCTGATCCTTGATGGTGACCGCGGGCGCGGCAAATCCCGTCGGTGTAATTTGCACAAGCTGGAGAAACGTTTGCAGGCCGCGCAGGGCTCCGAGCGTTGTCGGCGCTGTAAGTTTTGCGCTGGAATCGCTGACGGTGAGTTCGTAGGATTCATCTTCGCCGAGTTTCTGAACTGCCTCGCGACCTTTGTCGGCATGAACTTGTAGCGTTGGTGTGGCACCAGCCTTGGGACGGAATGGAATTCCGGTTTGCCGCGACAATTGATCCTGGAAGCGTTGGACGTCGCTATCGAGCGATGCGTCGTGACTTCCAGTAACAGCAACGGAGAAGGATTGCGTGATCGGCAATTGGCCATTGCCAGCCTGCACGCTGGCGGGCATGGGCATCAGGTTGAGTTGGGGTTGAGATTGAGCCAGAGTGAAGATCGATGAGAACAGAATGGGTAATACAAGAAGACGGATTAGAAGAGTTTTCATAGTTATGAAGAGGATGCTACACGCGGCCACAGAATGGAAGAGGCGTGGGTGGTAAATCTTAGAAATTCGGCTACTGCGTTCTAAAAAGGTACGCAGACGAAGAGCGGTTTATCTCAGAATTCGAAGTAGCCACCTGAACTCGTGCGGCGCGCGCCCTCGGTGCCCGTCGCGGGCAAAAGTCCAACCACTCCTCGGAGGGTATCCCAAGCGGCCTGGTTCAGAGCTGGATCGGCGCTGACCAGGTCTCGAATCATTTGCCATGCCGCCAGGTTGAGCGCGCCTTCCGGCGGCGGGCCCATGGCCAGCGAGACGGAGCACTGGGGACAGAAGCAAATCCTCTGTGATGTTGACTTCTGGCGCGGCCTGATGCCAACCGTATTCGCAAACATATACACCGCGACCGATTTGTGTCCGGACTCGAGTTCACGATTACAGCGCAGACAATAGAGATTGTCCAAAGTTATCCTCGCGGCCGCGCAAATGCCGCTCCTGGCCATCAAGATACTGTCGCGCCCGGTTCAAGTGACGCAAGTGCGTAGAAAGATTCCTGCCCATTTGTCGGCGTCCTTCATCGAAACTCCTAGCGAACCAAGTTGTACTCTTGGCAGACGCCGCCAGAATCCTGCACTCTTCTGCAATGAGTGCTGCCGATTCGCGCCTCGTCCACAACTGGTCGAACTCTGCATCCCGCCGTACTGCACCGTTCGTCCCGCTCAGGCATCTACGCCGACTGCGCGGGTCGGACCAGGTCGCAGCCATCTGCTATCGCGTGCGCAACCGCACCATCGAATTTCTTCTGGTTCGAACCCGGGCGGGACGTTGGATTTTTCCCAAGGGCAACGCTGAGGCTGGCTTGACTCACGCTCAGGCCGCCGCTCTTGAGGCGTTTGAAGAAGCCGGGGTGCACGGCCGAATCGAGGAAGCTCCGTTTGCCCGGTACGTGTACCGCAAGGGCGGAAGGGAGCCTGGCATGGCCAAAGTACTGGTCAGTGCTCACCTTTGCGAAGTTTCCTGGCTCGAATCGCCACGCGAATTAGATCGGGATCCCGCATGGTTCTCGGCAGACAAGGCGAAGCGAAAATTGCGGGAAGATCGCCCACGCGAGTACGGTGACGATCTGGGACGCGTTCTCGATTCCGCAACAGCACGCATCCAAAGTGTTCACCGCGGGTCCAGCACCTTCATCGACTCTCTGCAAAGAGTAGAGTTTATCGATGCTCCGCGAAGGATGTATGGCAATCGAAAGGGACTCTAGCTGAATTTCGATCAATAACAGGATAGGACCACATTTCCAGCGCCTGTTGCTGAGACTCCACTTGAGACCCTTTAGTGTCCGCCACCCAGCTCGCGCACGATCCCACCGACAAACTGTTTCGCATCGCCGAAAAGCATCAGAGTGTTATCGAGGTAGTAGAGCGGGTTGTCGATGCCGGCGAAGCCTGGGTTCATGCTGCGTTTGATGACCATGACAGTGTGCGCCTTGTCGACGTCGAGGATCGGCATGCCGAAGATCGGGCTCGAATGGTCGGTGCGGGCGGCGGGATTGGTCACGTCATTGGCGCCGATGATGAGGGCGACATCGGTCTGCGGGAAATCGCCGTTGATCTCGTCCATTTCGATGAGGCGGTCGTAGGGAATGTCGGCTTCGGCGAGCAGCACGTTCATGTGACCGGGCATGCGTCCGGCGACGGGGTGGATGGCGAAGCGGACCTCGACGCCTTTCTTGGTGAGCGCGTCATAGAGTTCGCGAACTTTGTGCTGGGCCTGGGCGACGGCCATGCCGTATCCGGGGACGATGACCACTTTGTTGGCGGCCAGTAGAATCGCGGCGGCTTCTTCGGCGGTGGCGCTGCGTACCGGCTTGGCTTCTTGCCCAGCCGCGGCGGACGCCTGTACCTGGCCGAAGGCTCCGAAGAGCACGTTGGTGAACGAGCGGTTCATCGCCTTCGACATGATGACCGAGAGGATGAGGCCGGAGGATCCGTCGAGCGCGCCGGCGATGATCAGCAGTTTGTGAGTCGAGCACGAATCCCATGGCGGCGGCGGAGAGACCGGCGTAGGAGTTCAACAGCGAGATCACGGTCGGCATGTCAGCGCCGCCGATGGGAATCACCAGCAGGACTCCGAAGATCAGCGAGATGCCAACGATGATCGGGAAGAAGATGCTTCGCTTCCGGGATGCAGGACGAGGTAAACGGCACTGCCCGACGGCGACCACGAACAGCACGAGGTTGACGAAGTTCTGTCCTTTATAAGTGATCGGGCGCTGCGGCAAGATTTCCTGCAACTTCCCGGCGGCCATCAGGCTGCCGGTGAAGGTCAGTCCGCCGAGGATGACTTCCATCGACAGCACCGACATCATGAACTTCGGAACGTTCGGGCGTGCGCAGATAAAACTCGGCGGTGCCGACCAGCGTGACGCAGAGCGCGCCGAAGGCGTGGCTGAGGGCGGTCCGCTGCGGGACGGCCGTCATCTGCACCATGCCGAGCGGGAATGCCGATGCCGCTGCCGAGCACGAGCGCGATGATGATCCACTTGTAGTCGACGATGCCGTGATGGAGCAGCGTGCCGGCAATGGCCAGCACCATGCCGATTTCGCCGGCCAGAATGCCGTGGCGCGCGGTGGCGGGAGAACTCATCCACTTCAGCGAGAGAATGAAGAGGGCGCTGGCGACGAGATAGATGATTTCGATGAGGTACTGGCTTCCAGCAAACTCGGTCGGCATATTATTTCGTTAATTGCGGCTTTGTGGGACGGCTGGTCTTGAACATTCTGCAGCATGCGGTCGGTGATGAAGAATCCGCCGACGACGTTGCTGGTGGCGGCTACGATCGCGATGAAACCAAGCACGGTCGCGAAGGTGCTCTTGTGCTCGCCGACCAGAACGATGGCGCCGACTACCGCGATCGCGTCGAGAGCGTTGGTCAGCGACATCAGCGGAGTGTGCAGCAAAGGGGAGACGTGGCGGATGACTTCGAATCCGATGAAGGCCGCCAGCATGAATACGAACAACGCGTTGATGATGTTAGAACCCATCTTGCTCCTCAGGGGCTGAAGCCCCACCTTCTTGCTGCTGTTTACGCACGGCTGAAGCGGTGCCCTTCCCTATACCTTCCCGACATGCGCGCCGTAGCGCAAGCACACTATCCGCCCGCGGTTGCCAGCGCGGGCATCTTGAAAAATTCTCGGACGCGGGCGTTCACCACTTCACCGCCGCTGGTGATCATGGTTTCGCGAATGATTTCGTCCTGCAGATTCAGTTGCAGTTTGCCTTCTTTCACCATGTACAGCAGGAACGTCGTCAGATTGCGAGCATACATCTGGCTGGCGTGGTATGGAACGCTGCTGGCCAGGTTGATGGCGCCAATGATCGTGACTCCCTGGGCGTTGACCGTCTTCCCGGTCTGCGTGAGTTCGCAGTTGCCGCCGCGCTCGGCAGCGAGGTCGACGATGACCGAACCGGGCGCCATGCCTTTGACCATATCCGCGGTGATGAGCACCGGAGACTTCTTGCCGGGGATCACCGCGGCGGTAATTACAATGTCACTCTCCGCGACCACGCGGGTTAGCAGTTCGCGCTGCCGGGCGTAGAACGTTTCGTCCTGCGCGGTACCGTAGCCGCGTGCGTCCTGTGCATTCTGGGCTTCGATAGGGAGTTCGACGAAGCGTCCACCAAGGCTCTGCACCTGTTCTTTCGCAGCGGGACGCATGTCGTAAGCAGAAGCAACGGCTCCGAGACGACGGGCCGTCGAGATAGCCTGCAATCCGGCGACGCCCGCGCCGATGACGAAGACGCGCGCAGGCGTGATGGTGCCGGCGGCGGTGGTCATCATGGGAAAGATTCGCGGCGACGTCTCGGCGGCGAGCAAGACAGCCTTGTAGCCGCAGCACGTAGCCATGGATGAAAGGGCGTCCATGCTCTGGGCGCGGGTGGTGCGTGGCATCAGTTCTACCGAGAAAGATGTCACGCCGGCTTGTGCGATCTGCTGCACGATTTCTGCTGATCCGAACGGACGCAGAAATCCGATAAGGGTCTGCCCCCGGCGCATCATGGGCAGGTCGGCCTTGCCGGTGGCGTCGTTCGAGCCGTAGCAGAGCACCTGAACCATAATGTCGGCGGTGCTGAAGACGGCGGTGCGATCAGGCACAATCTTTGCGCCTTTGTCGACGTACAACGCATCCGGGTAGCCGGCAAGCTCGCCGGCACCGGTTTCGACGATGACCTCGAGTCCCGCTTTGATGAGATTGGGAATGACGACGGGAACGAGCGCGACCCGCCGCTCCCCGGGATAACTTTCTTTCGGAACTCCAACGATCACGCGGCTCTCATCCTTTCCCGGCCGAGCCTGTGATGGAATTGCCTCGGCGACTTCGGAAGTCCGTCTGCGACCGGACATCCTTTCATGGGATGGCTTGTGGATTCTGTGACATTCGTCACACGAACCCACAAAAGTTGACTGAAAACAGTAACAGATTGGGAAAGGAACTGAAAGGTGGCCCGGGCTCAGGACCTTGCCTCAGTCCGATCTGCCGTCGCAGGCGCGACTACGAGCATTAGAGGTATTCTCTCTTCATCCTCAACCGTGTTCTTCACGACCATACTGGCCGGCAAGTCTGGTCCTAAAACGTAACCCGCAGGGCGAACTGTAAGACGCGTGGCATGTGCGCTCCCGTCGAAAACAGGAAATTGGTGGTGCTCACGTAGGGATTCACACCGTTCCACTCAGTGTGGTTAAACACGTTGAAGGCCTCGGCCCGAAATTGAACCTGGATCTTCTCGGTAGGTTTGAAGTTTTTGTAGACGGACATGTCGAAATTGGTGCGGTGAGGATTATTCAGGCTATTTCTTCCTGAGTTTCCGAACGTCAGACCCTGCGTCTGAGCGTATGCGGCGCAATTGAAGAGCGGGACTCCTTTCGTTCCATCCGCCAAGGCTGGACAGTTGATGGAGGTGTGAGGATCTCCAATGCGATCAGCATAAGAACCAATTCCCGTCGTGCCATCGGCAACGCCCGCGCTGTCGCCGTAGACCCCATTGACGACAGAGAAGGGTGTGCCGCTCTCGGCAGTCATGATTCCGTTATACTGCCAGCCTCCGAAGAACGTGTGCGCGAGTCCCTTGCCGCGGAAAAAAGGCAGGGCGTAGGTCCACGCCACGGTCAGAATATGACGCTGGTCGTAGTTGGAACTCGCGTAGTTCTGGTGGAGGTTGGAGGAGTTCACGAAATTACTGTCCTGGTTGTCGGAAGAGTTGTCGAGCGAATGGCTGTAGGTATATGCGACATCTAAAGTGAGGTCGCCGCTGGTCTTGCGCAAGGAGAATTGCAGGGCATTGTAGTTGGAGTTGGCGACAGGCTCCACGCGCTGGATTGAGTTCAGGCCAGGATAATTCGTCCGGTATAGGTCGGGATCATTTCCGCACGCCACTGCCAGATTCACAGCAGGCCCCGAGGGGGGACCACCGGGAGACGATGGTGGAGTGTATGGAACCGGCGCACCGAACGACGTCACCGCGTTTATCGGAACGCCATATCCATCGAGCGTCACGTTGGGCTGAGAGCTATCAGGCCCCCAACTGCAATCGAAGTCGGTGATCGGCTGGCCGGGCTTGTACGGGTTCAAGGACGTCGGAATCAAAGGAAGTTGGTTGAGCTCCCGCTGCAGGGTGAGATGGGTTCCTTTGGCACCGACATATGCCAGGGTTGCCACGGTGTTGCGGACGAGTTCGCGCTGAACGTCGAGATGCCATTGTTGGACATAGGGCCAGACCGCTTGATCGGGGATGGATGTAGTCGATAAAGGAAACAGCAGGCCCTGGCCGCCGACGTTGTCGTATCCGGTGATGTTGTACTGGGTAGGAGTCTGTACGATCGGCGGCGTGCCCTCCAAGTCTTCGGCATTCGCTTCCATGCCGTTGGTGTGCTCGAAGAAGATTCCGTATCCTCCACGGATCGCCATCTTGCCATTACCAAGAGGATCCCACGAAAATCCGAGACGAGGCGCGGGATTAAATAGGTGTCCACTCAAGCAGCCCCGTGGAACGCCGGCAACGCCGCACTGCACCATACCGTCGAAGGGATTCCCCGCTCCCGGAATCAGCGCGCCCAGTTGCCCAGTCACGCTGCCATCAATATCGAGTTGAGGAGCGGTGGCCGGATCATAAGCTGAGGGCCTCCAGTTCGAGATCAGGTGATTCCTCTCCCAGAACGTTCCGTATAGGCTGATGCGCAGGCCGAGATTCAACGTGAGATTCTTGCGAATGTGGTAGTCGTCCTGGATATAAGGCTCGAAGATCTTGAAGTTGATGTGATATTTCGGCTGAGAACTCGCCTGAGAGAAATTGGCAATGTTTCCCATCAGCAAGTCGGCGAATGCATTCCCGGTAGAGACCGGAGAGGTGCTGTCGAAGCCCAGGTCGCCGCCGAGATCGGTGTACGCCATCTCGTTCTTCTCGGCGTTCATGAAGTAGGCGCCGAAGACCAGCTTGTGTTTGCCCAGACTCTTGGTGAGGTTGTCCCTCAGGGTGAATGTAGGATTCGAATTCTCCCAGGGAAACGCGGTTGGCCCCTCGCAGAATCCTCCGCCATAAGCACCTGAGGTCGAGAGACAAATGCCGGGCAACTTTCCACCGAAATCGGGAAATAATCCGGGCATAGTGAAGCTATCGGTCCGCGTCCACACCGATGGATTCGTGTTGATCTGCTGAATGTGGTCCGTTGTGTAGCTGGCTACGAACTCGTTCAGCAGCGTGGGAGAAGCGGTTGCCGTAAGCCGTGCGACAAGTTCGACTCCAGGCCCGATGAAGTGCGTGCCGATGGTCGGAAAGCTTTCTCCACCCCAGGTAACGGTGGCTTTCGTGGTGTCCCAGGAATCGTGAATGGCGCGAAACGTGAAACGGATGTTGGAGCTGAAGTCGTGGTCGAGGCGAATCAGATCCTCACGCCAGTGCGTCGGCTGTCCTACGGCAGCTGCGAAAATCGACTGCGCGCCGGAGCCAAGGTTCGGTTCCGGAATCATGGCCAGCAAGGCTTGCCCGTTGGGATCAATCGACGGTAGCTGGTTGTTGGCGAAGGGATTCCCCGTGTTGGGATCGAAGGGACAATCGGTCGGATCTGGAACGTTACAGACATCGTTGAAATTGCCTTGGCGATTCGCCATGGAAGGCACGAAATTGAAGAAGTTGTACGGAACATTCTCCCGGCGCCAGTTCTGTAGCCAGAAGAAAAACGTGTGGTTCTTCCAGATGGGTCCACCGACGCTGTAGCCGAAATCGTGTTTCTTGTAGCCCGCTTTTGGAGTGCCGGGGACATCAAAATAGTTATGGGCGTTGAACGCTTCGTTTCGGGCAAACTCCCAGACTGAGCCGTGGAACTGGTTGGTCCCGGATTTGGTTTCCACCTCGACCGTACCCGAGCCGTTCTTGCCGTATTGCGCACCATAATTCGAGGTCAGGACCTGGACTTCGTCAATGGCTTCCACACTGGGATAGACATTCAGCGAGAAGTTGCTGCCGTTGTCCATCATGTCGCCGCCGTCGACTTCCCAGTTGTTGTATTCGGTGCGTCCGCCGTTAACGCTGTAGCTGATGCTGCCCTCGGCGCCGACCACGCCTTCATCCTGTCCGGTTTGGTTGCTCACACCGGGAACGAGGGTAATAAGCTGGGTGAAATTGCGGCCGTTCAACTGAAGCTGCGTCAACTCCTTGCCGGTAATCGTGCCGCCCACTTCGGATGATTGAGTGTTGACTTGGGCCAGCCCCTCGCCGTGGACGGTGACTTCCTCATGGATATTTCCCACTTGCAGCGCGACGTCGATCCGGGCGTTCTGCGCAACCCGCAGAATCACGCCGTCGGCCTGATAGGTGCGGAATCCCGGAACTACAACGGAGAGGTTGTATTGTCCCGGGGGCAGGGCGGCAGCAACATATTCGCCGGCAGAGTTGGTTTGAAGTTTATGGATGATCCCAGTGGCCGTGTTCTTCAAGGTGACGGTCGCACCGGGAAGGACCGCGCCCGAATTATCACGGACCGTGCCCGTCAGGGTAGCGGTGTCTTGAGCAAAGGCGACTGGCGCAAGGGACAAGAATAGAAACGCTGCGAATAGCAGAGAGCGGAACTGCGGAGTTCTTGTGTGCATATCTCCTCCTGCAGAACGGCCGGCCGGGACGGCGTCTAGAATTCGGGCTTAATCGCTTTCGCTTCCTCCAAGGTGAGCCGCCGCTTGTTTTTGTAGGACAGGTTCGCCATGTGAACAGCGATGGCCGAACGGTAGCCGATCTCCGGCGGAGCATTCGGCACGCCGCGGCTGCGGACGCAGTCGATCCAGTTGGCCATGTGGTTCTGATTCTCAGAGCCACCACGCTTGGACACACCATCGGGACGATTGACCTTTTCAGGCCAGTACTCGAGCGGCTGTTCGAAGTGATGCTCGAGCGTGCCGTCGCTTCCGAGAATGCGGTCGGCCATATCGTAGTGCTTGTTGCTGAAGGTCGACTGCCAGGTCACCACCATGTTGGGGAAGTCGAGGGTAACAACCATCGTGTCGGGAACTTCGCGGCCATCTTTCTCGGAGAACACGCCACCTGACATATACGCGGCCGAGGGGATCGGCAAGTCGAGCGCACCCATGATCCAGGCGATCTGGTGCACCATGTTCTCGGCGCAATTGCCGCCAGCGAACTCCCAGAACAGGCGCCAGTTGATCAGCTTGTAAGGATCGAAAGCCCGGTCGGGCCTGCCGTTGAGGAACGCGCTCCAGTTGACGTTTTGCGCAGTGCAGTCAGAGGGAACCGGCCTCACCCATTGCCCCTTGCCGTGGGGAGTATTGCGGCTCATCCATGATTCAACTTGGGTGACTTTCCCGACCATGCCGTCTTTGATCCACTGCCGCGCGTCGGTCTGCGCGCCAGAGCTTTGATGCTGCAAGGCCGATCTGGATGACGCGGTTCGAGGCCTTCGCCGCGGCCATGCACTGGTCAGCTTCTGGAATCGACCAAGTCATTGTCTTCTCGGCGTAGAGGTCCTTGCCCGCGGCCAGCGTATCGAGGAAATGGCGAGTATGAATATGGAGTGGGCTGGCCACGATGACGGCGTCGACGTCGTTCATGTCAAGCAGGCGCCGATAGTCGTCGAAAGTCTGAATGCCGGGAATTTTGCTCTTGGCCTCGTCGCGGCGTCGGCTATAGACGTCGGCCATGGCCACAACTTCCGCACCGTGGACCGACCGGATCTGTCCCAGCAAGTC
The DNA here is from genome assembly GCA_963840895.1 of uncultured Acidobacteriaceae bacterium. GTDB lineage: Bacteria > Acidobacteriota > Terriglobia > Terriglobales > Acidobacteriaceae > Sulfotelmatobacter. The sequence goes on along the minus strand of CAWJAR010000017.1, from coordinate 742,745 downwards.
ATTCCCGCGGTCGCCGACGCCGATCATGCCAACGCGGATGCGGTCGTTCGCTCCGAGCACAGTGGCAGTTGGATACGCCAGCACGGCGGCTGTTCCCATCGCGGCCTGCTTCAAGAAAGTTCGTCTAGTCTGATCGTTCATCTCTTCTCCTCGCGATCTACAGGGCGTCCGCCTGCTGCAGAAGTTTTTTCATTCCTGCCCAACTCTTGCGTGAACACTCTTCGGGTGATCCACCGCCACTCCAGTGAGTTTCTAAACTCACGGCGTAGTGATAGCCATCGCGCTTGAGTGCCTTGAACTGGCCGGCCCAATCAATCATTCCTCCGCCCATCGGGGCCCAATCATACTTCTTCCCTTGATGGACGACGTCTTTGCAATGACAGTGACCGATCCGATCTTTGGGCAGGAGATTGTAACCATCAGGAAATGGAATTTCGCCGGCGGCAGCCGCGTTGCCCGGATCCCAATTCAGCATGAACGAGGGAGTCTGCACTGCGTTCAGGACTTTGGCGGCCTCAGCGCCCGTTGCTGTGTTGCAGGCCGATTCGTTTTCAAGCACCAGGATGATGCCCTTCTTCGCCGCCTTCTCGGCAGCGTTTCGCAATCTGTCGTTAATGGCAGAACGATAAGGAGCTTGATCTTCCAAGCGCCAGAAGTCGAAACAGCGCACGCGATCAGTCTGAAACGCTTTGGCCAAATCCATGGCGCGCTCCAGCACTTCATCCTGTTGCTCTGGAGTAAAATTCGCGCCGAAAGAGCCGTTCTCCCGAAGCTTGGACTTCGGCGCGCCGGGCCAGTCGACCTTAAACAGCGGGCTGGCTATGTCGGTCACTTTCAAGTTGTACTTTTCGAGAATGCGACGCGCCTCCGCCACTTCTTTCTCATCGAGGCTGACGATGTTCTTCTTCCACATGCCACGCAATTCCATCCATCCCATGCCGAATTCGCGAGAGGCTACCTCGCAAGCGCGGCCAAAATCCTGGGAAATCTCATCATTGATGACAGAGACGCGGAACGGTGAATTGTTGTCGGGCATTGTGGGAAATCCAGAGGCGGCCTTCGCGGCCGTCACGGCAACCATTCCCGCGAGAAACTCGCGGCGGGCAAACTGAACGGGCATGACCTGCTCCTAACGACTGTTCAGGGCAATAGCAACGAAAGGCGCAAACAAATCTACCACCATCGAAACATGGAGTGGTAGCCAAGCCAGGGCAGAGAGTTGGAATCGCGACAGAAGGACTAAAACCAGCGGAGTTAGAGCGAAAGCCCGGTGGAAGCCGTTTTTACCACAAAACAAAACGCCCCAGACTCGAATGAGTCACGGGACGTCTGTTGATCAGCCCTCCCCCAAGTGCTGCTCAAGAACAATCTAACTCCACCCCCTACCCCGGTAAATGGCTCACTGGTGCCATATATGGCACGAATGGGTAGGTACGGCCGAAACCGCTTGATCGGCGTGGCTTTCGCGGCCTCCATCAGCGGAACATAGCGAAAAACCGAATGAACTCTCAGACCGCCTCTGACAGCTTGCCTCGTAACGGAATCGATGCACTTACGGCGGTACCGTTGTCGGCGGACCGAATGTCGACGTGTCCACCAAATTGCCGCATTCGTTCCTCGATCCCCATAAGCCCTACCCCGGGAACGACTCGATTGGCATGGACCCGTTCGGGCGAAATACCCGAGCCGGTATCGACGATCTCGACATGAACACGGTCATCGACGCGGCTCAACTGAATGTTGGCGGTCGCGCTGCCGGAGTGACGGTGAATATTCGTCAGGCACTCCTGCACCACGCGGAAAAGAGCAATTTCCATATCGTCAGGGAGACGTCCGAACTGCGGGCTGATCTGCAGCTCTACCTTGATTCCGCTGCGGTCAGCAAAACCATCGGCGTACCACTGCAGGGCCGACGGCAGGCCCACCTCATCGAGGAGCGGCGGATGCAGCAGGTACGACATGGTGCGCAGCTGTCGACTCATGTCCTCATTCAGCGCCACCGTTTTTGCGACGAGCGACTCAATCTTCTGGCCTTTCGCCTCTACACTCATCTCATCCAACGCCAGTTTCATAGCGACCAGCATCTGCCCGGTACTGTCATGCAACTCCCGCGCCAGCCGCCTTCTTTCGTCATCCTGCAACCTCAAAAGCTTACCGGTGAGTTCTCGAATCTCCTCGGTCATCCGGGCCAATTCTTCGGTGCGCTGTCGCACGCGCTGCTCAAGTTCATTGTGAGCAACCTCGAGGTCCTTTCTGGCTTTTTCAGCTTCAGCCGCATGCAGGCGGGCGGCTCGTTCGGCTTGCTTGAGCCGGAGCAGCGCTCCCACCGTTGCCAGAAGTTCGTCGCGCGAGATCGGCTCGGCGAGATAGCCGTCTGCCCCGGTTTCCAGTCCGCGAACCCGGTATTCCGTATCCACGAATGTCGCGGAAATGTGCAACACGGGGATGTGGGCGGTGCGAGGATTTCCTTTCAGCAAGCGACAGATTTCGAATCCATCCATGTCAGGAAGATGCACATCGAGGGTGATGAGGTCGGGCCCCTCATCCGCCAGGCGTAAGGCATCCGCACCGTTCGACGCCTCTTTTACTTGGTAGCCGCCCTCCTTGAGCGTTCTCGCCAACGAATAACGAAGAGCGTCATTATCATCCACGGTGAGAATCGTTTTGTCTTTGTTCTCGCGCATAACGAAAGCGGAAACGCTACCATCCTTTTGCATGCTATTCAATATTCAGACGCGGACTTCGCTTGAAGCATTGAGCTTGATCTGCAGGCCCGCGCGCACCATCGCCTCTGCAAATCGAGTTTCCGCAGCTTCCCTTGAGCTCGCACCCTTGGGGACAATATCCACTGCGTCCTGCAGCCGCGCACGTTCCTCGCTGTCCAGCGATTGGGAGGTGTAGATCACGACCGGAATCTCCCTGGTTGCAGGATCACCCTTCAAGGTCTCGAGGACTTCAAACCCGCTCAGGTCTGGCATCGACAAATCCAAGATAATTAGGTTTGGTTTGCTCAGCCTGGCAAGGCGGAGACCCTCCACGCCGCCCTGCGCTTCCAGCAGCCGGTGACCACTGCCTGCGAGCAGGCCCCGCAACAGGTAGCGGGCAATCTCATCATCGTCCACCATCAAAATTTGCCCTTCGTGGCGGTCGAGAGTCGCCTGCAATTGGTTGAGAAGCCACGCGCGATCGATCGGCTTGGCGTGAAACGCTGTGGCACCTAACGCCAGTGCCTTACTCTGGTTTTCCACGACGGTGACGACGAAAACGGGAATATCCTTGGTCGCTGGGTTTTGCTTCAACTCTTGTAGAAGATTCCAGGAGTGCTCTCCCTGAAGGAGCACGTCCAGAACAATCGCGATGGGTTTGAACTCATCCAGCGCACGCCGCGCTTCCTTAAGATCCTGCGCCGGGACAACCTGAAATTCAGTGCCCTTTAAATACTTTTCGTAAATGAACAGAGCTTCCCGATTATCTTCCACCACCAGCACCGGCAGCTTTGAAGCGTCCAACTCGCGCTTGACGTCGGGAACGTAGATAGCCTCGGTCGCTCCCGCATAGCGGATAGGCACAGAAGCAAAGAATGTCGAACCCATCCCCAACTGGCTCTTGAGGTACACATCTCCGCCCAGCAATTGCGCCAACTTTTTCGAGAGCGGAAGACCCAGGCCAGTGCCTTTGGCGGTCTTCTGCATCTTCCCTTCTACCTGCTCCCACTCTTTGAAAATACGAGGCTGATCATCGGGGGCGATTCCAATACCTGTATCGGCAACTGAAAATACCACTGTGTCGTCGTGGCCATTTCGCACCGAAACCCTGACCTCGCCGCGCTCAGTAAACTTCAATGCATTCGAAATAAAGTTTCGCAGCACCTGCGAGACCTTGGCCTCGTCCGTGAACAGTTCAGGCATGTCGACCGGATCGTCAAAAACCAGGGTCACCGACGAATTCTGAGCGAGCAGCGGACGGAGCATGCCGCGCAAAGCCGAAAACAGGCTTTCGACCGAGAAAGCGGTTGGACGAATCGTCACTCTTCCGGCCTCAACCTTTGCCAGATCGAGAAGATCGTTGACCAGATCGGTGAGATCTTGCGCCGACCGGCGGATGAACGTGACTTGCTTCTCCTGCTCCGATGTCAGCTCTCCGTCCATCCTGTCCACAAGGATCTGACTAAGGGCGAGAATTGAATTCAGCGGGGTACGAAACTCGTGGCTCATGTTCGACAAGAAGTGGCTTTTCAGTTCCGACGCTCGCTGCAGAAAATCAGCCTTGTCGTTCAGTTCCGCATACAGTGCGACGACTCCACGGTTGGTCTCGTCCAGTTCCCGGTTGAGCTGGGCGAGCTCTGCCTGGCGCGCGCGCAACTCCTCCAGCGTTCGCATCAGCTCTTTGTTCTGCTGTTGTAACTCCTCGTAGGGATCTTCCGAAGGCTTGCGCTCAATCGTGGCCAGAAGGGATTGCAGCTCGGAGTCGCTCAGGCGCGTAAATTTGAAGGGAACAATTTTTCCGAGGGTGACGATGGTTCCTTTTCCGGGTTGCGTTTGCACTTCAAAGCGATCGAGCAGGCGTTTGGCGCCGATCATCCCCACGCCCATACCGGTTTTCGAAACGTACTTGCCACCTAGAATTTCATCCAGGTTGGGAATGCCCTTCCCATGGTCCCGAACCGTGATCAGGAGCATCTTCTCAAAGCCAATATCGATCTCGAAATCAATCGCGCCACCGCCGGCATATTGAAAGGCGTTGCGTACGATTTCTGACACGGCGGTCGCGATCCGAGTCTGCGCCTGCACGTCAAACTTCAGCGCCGCCGCAATTGTGCGGGCACGCTGCCGGGCCAGCACAACGTCGTGCTCGTACCGCACTTCCATTGTCAAAAGCTTCAGTTGCATGTCGCGCTCACCGCTTGCCGGTTCTTGGCAATTAGGATGGTAACGTCATCCCGGTCGCGATAAAAATCGCGGTATAGCATTCCTGCAATCAGCCCAGGATGCTTGCTCCAGATTCCGGGATAGAGTTTCAGATCCCAACCCGACTTAAGACCGTCCGAGTGCATGACCAAAATGCTGTCAGCATCCCACGGAGAACTAAATTCCTGGATTCTGTGAAGGTGATGTCCCAAGGTGCCATTGTGCGAGGCCATGCCACGACTGCCGGCGGGCCTCACCACGGACGATCCAATGTTGCCTACACCAGCAAACGAGATCAACTGTTTCTCGAAATTGAGCGCCGCAATGGCCATCGCAGCCCCTCGGGTCTTTTTCAGGGCATCGTGCGAATCTTGAAGAATCGGTGTGGGTGAACCCGATTGGGAGGTCACAAAAACTCTTTCGGCCTCTCGAGCCGCCTCCGATGCCAGCACGCCGTGCCCAAGCCCGTCGACCACCATGAGCAGCATCGAGTCGAATGTCTTCCTGGCTCCCCAGCCGTCGCCGCAAACTTCTTCCCCTTTGATCGGGATTGAAAGCACGCCGACGTCGATCGGGCTGGCCTCTTGCTGTTTTCGTTTTTGAGGCCAGAATTCCGAGAGCACCGCCGTTCCCAAGCCGGGAGCGGTATAGATATCGAATTCATTCGAGAGCCGCTTCATCGCGCCAAGGCCATTCCCCGCCGTGCCGGCCGTGGAGTACCCGTCGCGCAGTGCACCGCTCAAGTCGAGAATGCCGGGACCTTTGTCGAGAGCTAAAACACGTACCCCGCTACTTCCGTTTCCGGTCACCGCTTCAACCACAATGGTTCCCGTGCCCGCGTGTTTCACCACATTGGTGGCCATTTCGGTTACGACAATAGCGAGGGAGCCCCGCTCCCGTTCGCCAAGGTTCGCACTCTCCGCGTAGATCGCGGCGTGGCGGCGTGCTTCCCCAGCATGCGTTGAATCGCTGACTCGGATGACCATCAATTGGGAACCTACTTCCACCGTGTGACTGCAACCCTCGTACCCTTACCGGGGGTTGAAGCAATTTCAAATTCGTTAACCAATCGCTTGGATCCGCCCAACCCAAGACCCAAGCCTGATCCAGTGGTAAATCCATCGCGTAACGCCAGTTCGATGTTCGCAATGCCCGGCCCGTTGTCAACGAATGTCAGGCGGATCCCAAGGCGAGGGCCATTCAGCGATTCCAATTCCATGGACCCGCCGCCCCCGTAGATCAAGGTGTTTCGAGCCAACTCGCTGGCTGCCGTCACCAGTTTGGTCTGGTCGACCAGGGACAGCCCGACTTTCGCGGCGACTTCGCGGACACGTCGTCGAACCGCGACCATATCGGCCTCGGAGACTACTGGAATCGTCTCGCTATGGACGACTGACATATTTCTTGGTGGCCTTCTTATGACCGTTCAACGACTGCTTGAGCAAGGTCATGCCGGCGTCGACATTGAGAGCGGTGCGTACTCCGGGAAGAGACATGCCTAACTCGACCAGCGTAATCGCGACCGCCGGTTGCATGCCCACAACCACGGTCTGAGCGTCGAGCACTCGTGACATCGCCGCAATATTGCCCAACATGCGGCCAATGAAGGAGTCCACGATTTCGAGGCTCGAGATATCGATCAATACACCATGCGCCCCCGTCTCGCTGATTCGGGTGGTGAGGTCTTCCTGCAAGGTCATGGCTAAGCGGTCGTGCATATCCACCTGGATGGTCACCAGCAGGAACTCGCCCATCCGAAGGATCGGTATCTTTTCCAAGAAAACTCCTATGCGCTCTTCAGAGAATGCTCTAGCGCCAGCCCGGTTCGCTCCAGCGCCAACGCAAATGCATCCGACAAGGTGGCCTTGGTCGTCACATCCAGGAGATTGATTCCCAGGTGGACGATCGTCTGTGCGATTTGCGGCCGCACTCCGCTGATAATGCAATCCGCGCCCATCAGGCGCGCAGCAGTAACGGTTTTCAAAAGATGCTGCGCAACCACCGTGTCCACAGTGGGAACACCGGTGATGTCAATAATCGCGACTCGGGAATTCGTTTTCACGATGTTTTCCAGCAATGCTTCCATCACAACCTGAGTCCGTGCGCTGTCCAAAGTTCCAATCACCGGAAGCGCCAGAATGCCGTCCCAGAGCTTGACAACGGGGGTTGAGAGTTCCAGCATCTCCTCCTGCTGACGGCGGATCAGTTGCTCTCGGGTTTTTAAGTACATTTCCGTGGTGAAGAGACCGAGCGAATCGATCAATTCCGTCGTCGTCCACAGGTCGGTTGCCAGAGCGTTCGCATCTGAGCCCGCCAAATCGCGCAACTGGCTAAACAGTGGTTTCTTGACGGAGAGAACGAACGTCGCCGTCTCGGTTGGCGTAAAGCCCTGCTGGGCTCGGCTTGCCGAAATCGCTTCCAGTTGTTCCCGAACTGGCTGCCATGCGCTCGCCTGAAGATCGAGACTGCCCGATTCCATGCCCTGTCGAACAAACTTGAGAAAACGGGAGCACTGTGTCCGTAAATCGGAATCTTTAATCAGATCGGAGCGCCGCGTCGCGCCACTCATTTCCTTGATCCATTCGTCAAGGATCGAAGCCTCGTGTTTCACCAACACTTCCGCCAAACCTATTGCCTTCGAACTTTGCAGTCCTTTGCTCATCGTGCGCTCCTAAGAAATGCCGTGGGCTGCCGCGATTGGCGCGCGCCATCCACGCTCTAACTGAACGTACTAGTTCCGTATGCTATTCGTCCGCAGGACGGCCGACACACGCAGGTTGGAGGAAGCCTGCTGGCGACTGCGGAGTCGTTATGCTATCGGGGAAAGTCTGGCAAGACCCATACAGTCTTTACTGTAGTGCCGCGTTGCGATATTCCGCAGCCAGATGAAAAGGCGATCTAGCGATCGCCCTCCTCTACCAGTTTCTGATTCGTTCTTTCCAGGGCCAGCGCAAAGGCATCCCGTAAGGTGGCTTTCGTTGTGATATCCAAAAGGTTGATTCCCAAGTGGACGATCGTCTGAGCGATCTGCGGCCGTATTCCGCTTATGATGCAGTCGGCCCCCATCAGGCGCGCAGCCGTCACCGTCTTCAGCAAGTGCTGGGCCACTACGGTATCCACTGTTGGGACGCCTGTAATATCGATGATCGCAACCTTGGAGTTGGTGTTCACGATCGCTTCCAGAAGGGTTTCCATCACCACCTGCGTGCGAGCGCTATCGAGCGTCCCGATAATCGGCAACGCGAGAATGCTATCCCAGAGCTTTACTACTGGAGTCGACAGTTCCAGCATATCTTCCTGCGCTCGCCGAATCAGATCTTCGCGCGTCTGCAGGAAGGTGTCGGTTGTGTAAAGCCCGAAGGCGTCCAGGAGTTCCGTGGCTCCCCATATCTGATCGGCGAATGACCGGGCATCGCGAATCTCTTCTCTGAGTCTCCGAAACAATGGCTCCTTGAATGAGAAGACAAACGTGGCGGTTTCCGTGGGCGTGAATCCTTGTAAGGCCCGGCTTCTGGAGATCTCCGTGAGCAAGTCCCGAAGTTTCTTCCAGCGAGGATCGTTGGGATTGCTGGCGCCATCGCTGTCGAAACCCTCGCGAAATGCATAGAAAAACGACAGGCACTGGCTCTTCAGATCAGCTTCGGAGATCGACGCGGAGCTTCTAGTGTTAGCACGGATGTTCTGTATCCACTCGTCGACGAACGATTGCTCGTTGCGGGAAAGAATCTCAGAGACGGGACTACCGACACCAGTAAACTGGACCATAAATTCTCCTTCAACAGAGTTGGAACCCGCCGGGGGTTCCCTCGTCCAGGTTCAAGGAGCGAATCTGAGATCCCAAGGTCTCCGGTATCGTTCCAAGGTACTCCGAAACAGGGGCCGTGTATAGGCGAACGGTCGCTTGGGATGAAAGAAGAAGGTTGGTATATCGCCGGGTTCACATCATGTTGAAGAGGGATGAACCGACACAGAGGAGAGATGGAGCCGACGAGCGGACTTGAACCGCTGACCTGCCGATTACGAATCGGCTGCTCTACCAACTGAGCTACGTCGGCCTCTCATCGATTCTAAATGGGAGGCCGAAAAGCGTAAAGCTGAGATGCCGTCCGAGTCGCTACGCAGCCCGCGCTTCCACTAGAGCTTCGTACTCCCGCTCCGAATCCGCGGGTAGCAGTACCCACATCGTGTAAATACCGAGCGCGGTCCCGAATGGGATGTTGGTGAACAGAGAAACAAATCCCAGGACGAGAGCGAGCACGCGCGCCCATTGCTCTCGTTGCAACAAGCCCCAACCTGCCAGGAATCCGAGAGCCGCTTTGGCGAGCAATAAGACCGCAATCGTGCTCAACAGCGGGGTAAGAAACGCCGGAGGGCCGCTTTCTTGTCCGGGCGTATACCGATGAACCAAAATTGTATTGGCAACGACGTACAAAGCCACGCCGCCGATGGTGTTGAAAGCGGAAAATGCCAGCCACAACAAACCAATAAATCGAACGTGCTCCTGCACGCGGCCAGGGCGCGGTTGCATGAACGAAATCGGCCCGACGATCTCCTTACCGCATTTGCTGCAGAAAGCTTGACCCTGCTGAACTACGGTGCCGCATCCATCGCAGAACATGAATTCCTCCCTGCGAACCATTCCCTAGGCGTCATGACACAAAATACCAACAACAGATGATACGTAGAAAATACGGAACGAGTTCCACCAGAACCGCTCCACCTCGAGCGACACTTGATCGAAAAGAAGAAATGAAACAAACAAACGAAGAGGCCACCCGGCAACAGGGTAGCCTCTTCTTCAAGGGAGAATAGTCCCAACGGAGCTTGAAAATCCGTCAAAACTTTCTGCGCAAATCTTATGAGTCCAAAAACGGGGGTGTCAAGGGATTTTTATGAAATAAATGTCTTTGTTTTCAATTAGTTACAGAATCAATCAATACCGCGCTTGAGTGTGCCAAATTGAGACAAAACCACTCTTTCAGGGTCCTAAGCCGATCTATTTAAAGGGACTTACCCGGCATTCGCTGACCCTAGGACGGGTTTTGCGACGCAGCTTGCGGACCCTCGCTGCCGGTCGTAGAGGTTCCCTTGACCACCGTTTCCGTCAGATGCAGGGAGATGAATTCCATGTGCTCCGGCCGATCAAACACCTTATCGGGGTAATAGCGTTTCATCAAAATGCGTACTCCGCCGAATGCAACCCCTGCCACCACCGCCAGCCCAGCAAGAATTCCACAAAGAATGACGATGTTGAGGACCAACATGTAGAGGTCGCGCACCTGCCCATTTTCGGTCTGCTGGTTCCAGGTAACACTCGCTTCCCAATTCACCATCCCCAATAGAGACTTCGCATCGCTCGCTGACACCGGCCCTGTTGCGATAGCGATGATTGGTCCCGTTCGCTTGGAAAAAAACGAGCCAGAGTTCCCATCACTGGGAGCACCGGTTGGCGCTTGTGTGCTTTGGCGAGCCGCCTCAATTCGTCGCAGATGCTCGGCGGCCAGTTGGGGCGTGGGATATGAGATCAAGATCAGCGTCGCTTCCCCGCTTGATGTGCTGTAGTGGCCGAGGCTGACCTCTGAACTGGCATCGAAGTCCACTAAATCCGCTGGAATCGGGGCTGCCTGCGCTGCCAACGCTGCTGGCCCCATCACATATTTTTGTGTATTTGCCACGTATCCGCGGTGCGGCATGAACTCGATAAAACTCGGCAAGTTTCCTGTGTTGCCGTTGGGGCGAGGCAATGCTCCGGCAAGTTCGCGCAACTGCGCTACCGACATGGCCGATTGCTTACTGAACAGCGCATCTACCAGAACATTACCGCGGTAGAAAAGCACGCGTTCACCTGCCGACGCTCCCTGATCATCGATCTGTTCTTTCGCCATCCCGGGTTGCAGATAAAACGTATACGAACCGAACGCGCCAGAGGCGTCGGAAAAGCGTGCGGCCCGGATCTTCAAAGTGCGACCATCGTCCCGCGTGTACGTGGAGGAAACAACATCGGAGAACCGGTATTCCTTGAGCACAGCAGCATTCGTAGGATCTGCCACCGCTGGATCGGTGCTGGTTTGCGGAGAGCCCTGCAGCTGCCAGCCGCCAAACTGTTGCGGTAGCAAGCTGGCGGTATGCTCGGCAGCCGAGCGAGCCTGTGATTGAGACGCGGCTTTACTCGCCCCAACTGCAACGCTCAACAGACAGGCGAGAGAGATCACCACACCGAACGAACGGGAAAAACTCATGAATGGCCCCAGGAATTGAGAGCTACTGCTAGTAATTAGACCACAGCAGGAGGGGAAAGGTTTCACGGGACTGTAAGCCCTTCATCCGGCGGGAATTCGCTCATTCCATCGACTGGTTACCGTCGTGCCCCACCCTACCCGTCGGGGCCATTCACACTACCGCAACTTAGAGGCAAACTGTCTGTGGGTGACCGAATGTCAGTGGGCAGTACCGACACGAAACAGAGACGGGGCGATCGCACCAAAGCAGTTCTTCCGGTACGAGTGAAGGGGAAAGATAGCGCAGGAAGACCCTTCGAGGATCTGGTGCACACGCTGGACGTGACCGCGCAAGGAGCCCGATTGGGATCGGTCCGTCGCGAACTGAATTTGCTGGACGAAATTACAATTTTTTATCGCCAGCGAAAAATACAGTTCCGCGTGGTATGGACCAAAAAAATGAAGGGAACCTCAGAATTTCAGGTTGGACTGCAGGCCGTGACGCATGACAGTGAAGCGTGGGGACTGAGTGTCACCGATTTCAATCGCCAGCCTTCACAGGCGGCGGTGTCGCAGGCCTCAGGGTCTTTATAGGAGAAAAGGCGGCTTTATGAACAACAATTTATTCCGCAATCTTTGGTCGAACGACGAAGGGCAAGACATTGCCGAATATTCCGTAATGCTGGCAGTCATCCTTGTGATTGTCGTAGGTACCGTTCGTCTGATCGGGTCCAACGCCGGCAATGTGTTCTCGCAGGTGGGCAGCGCGATTCAGTAGGCCGAGATCCTACTCGCTTCTAAGAACGAATTTATTGGCCAGCGGCTTTGTCGAGCTTGCTGGCCACTTTTACTCCACTTAATCCATCCACATATTTCGCGATTCCGCGATACAACGAATCCGCAATCCGTTGGCGGTACTCACTTGTGACCAGGCGATGCTCGTCCGCCGGATTGCTGACAAAGGAAATCTCCGCCAGAATCGATGGCATGTTGGCTCCGATGAGCACAATGAAAGGTGCTTTCTTCACTCCCCGGTTGCGGATGGCTGGCGTCTTCGCAGCAAGCCCGGTGTGTAGTGATTCCTGCACATCGCCGGCGAATTCGCGGGACTCTTCGATCTTCTCCTTCATCGCGATCTTTTTCACCAGGTCCTGCAGTTCGTAGATGGATTTCTCCGAAACCGCATTTTCTCTTGCCGCCACTTCCAGGGCTTCCGGCGAAGACGTGAAATTCAAATAGTAAGTTTCCACGCCGCGCGCGGCAGAATCGTGGCTCGAGTTGGCATGGATCGAAATGAAAAGATCGGCACGCTGTTGGTTGGCGATGGCTGTGCGCGTCTCCAGCGGAATAAACGTATCGTCCTTGCGGGTGTAGACGACTTCCGCTCCCAACCTCGTCTCCAGCAATTTCCCCAGTCGGCGGCCCACTTCCAGCACTAGATCCTTTTCTTCGAGTCCATTGGGCCCGATGGTGCCCGTGTCATGGCCGCCATGACCCGGATCAATCACGATTCTGCCGATCTTTAGACCCAATGCACGAATCAGCGAGCGGTCGCCGCTGGCCGTCGGCTTGGCCTCGCGCATCCCAAGATCGGCGGCTTGTTTCTTGCTCAGACGTGATGAGGACTTCCCTCGGGCGCGGCTTCCAGAGTTCGAACTGGTCGCGGAAGTGTCCGCGGGAGCCGATTCCGCGTCCGCAGTGTCGTCCTTCTTGGCAGGTGCCGCAGAGGTGGCCGACGATCTCGGGTGCCCGGCCGGATGATCGAGCTTTGCGACTTTCACCGGCGGAGCGTCATCGACGTCGTCATCATCCGCTTCCACGACAACCTTCTTCACAATCGACGTCTTCGAGTCCACAGCCGGAGTTTTCGCACTCTCGGGGACATCCTTGTAAGGAACTTTCTGATCATCGTGAATCTGTTCCGACTTGGTGACCGGCTTGCCGGCCAGCGCCTTCATGTCCGCCTTCAACTCAGACGGCGGAACGTTCTTCGCAACCTCCTTGGGTTCGGCTTTCGTTCCCGCCTTGGGTGGCGCTTCCACATCGGCGGTTGCCGTGTCCGCCTCCATCTCCTCTTTTGCCCGTGATGACTTCTTGGCGTCTTTGCCGTGGATATCGATAATCAGCCGGTAAGGATTCGGCAGCAGGAAGGCTTCGTAGTCCGAAAGATCGTCCACTTCCAAGACGACCCGCGTGCGCCCGGGCTTGAATTGGGCGACTCGAATCTTCTTCAGAAACCCGTCATCCACGTCGAAACTCTTACCCACCAACGTGGATGCGAGCTTGGTGCCGCGCAAGTCGAAGAAGATCCGGTCCGGGCTGGCGATGCGCTGCGATCCAAACTTGATCCCACTCTCCAGGTCAATGGCAACGCGCGTGTAATCCGGCGTGGACCAATGCCGGATTCCGGTAACGCGCGCCAACTTTCCGAACCGCGATTCCGAAGAGCCGGTCGACTCCTGTCCGGGCGAACTCGGGCTGGCGTCGCTGCCGGCGTTGGTATCGACATCCTCAGCCGGAGACTGATTGGTTGTCTTTCCCTTGTCAGCTGTCTCTTTACCAGACTTCTTGCGCGCCTCAGCCTTCTTCTCGGCTGCCGCTTGTCGGTCCAAATCCGCGACGGCCTGCTGCGCGTCCTCCGCCAGCCGGTTATTCGGATAGCGGTGTACAAACTCCTGAAACACGCTCCGGGCCTGCTCGGGATCGTTCAGATCGTCTTTGTAAATCTCGCCGACCGTGAACAGCGCGTCGCACCGGTACTTGCTGCCCGGATATTCCCGGCGCAGGAACTTGTACTGAGAGATAGCCTCATTCAGGATCTTGTTGTCGTCGAAGCGCCGGCCCATTTCGACCAGCGTCTCCGCCACGGCCACCACGCTCGGGTCTGCCTTGCTCGAGGTGGGAGCACCAAAATAGACGTCGCGATAGGCGTTGATCACCCGCTGGTAGTCGTGCCGCGTGCGCTCGTTGGGAGGGCGTCCGTTCAGCGCTTCCCGCATGCGCTCCGCTGCGGCAAAGCGCTCTCGAGCCCAGGAGTCACTGTGATGCACACGGGCGTGCGCCATCACTCCGGGCAGCGCCATCAGCACAAGCAGCGCTCCCCAGCGCAAGCAACGCTGGCTCGATTTCATGTTCAAGGCGTCGGTCCGTTACTGTCTCGATCCAACGTTGCAGTTGAAATGCCCTGGTACCTGAGAGTTTTCAAATACAGCTACTCAAACAGATGCTCGAATCTTACTCCGTGTTGCTGATGTAAAGAACGCCCCGCGCATCTCGTTGAACCCGCACGGGATCGTGCGATGCGCCGGAAGGAGTCAGATCAAATCCCCCGTAGTAGAGGTTGGTAATTCTCCGCACATAGTTCTGGGTCTCGGCAAAGTGCGGGACGCCCGAACTGCGAGCCACCGCTCCCGCTCCTGCGTTGTAGGCGGCCAGGGTCAGATTTACGTCGCCGCCATAGTTTTCCAGCAGGTGCTTCAAATGCCGCACGCCTGCGTCCACGTTCTGATCGCGGGTCAAACGGATTCTTCACATTCAACGACCGCGCGGTTTGCGGCATGAGCTGCATCAGTCCCATGGCGCCCTTGCGCGAGACTGCATTGGAATTGAAATTCGATTCCACCTTGACCACCGCGCGCACCAGGTTGGGATCCACATTGTGCCGCGCAGCCGCCATCACGATCGACGCATCAATCTCTTCCTGCGATGCCTGATGTCCGCGGGCATTCGCGGCTACGATCTTCGCATTCGCTGACTGCACGGAATCATGACCAAAATATTGGGTAACCTCGGCGGCTGCCGACCGCGCCGCTTGCATCGAGGCCGTATTCGCCGAAGGAACTGGCTTCCAACGACTCTCCTTGCTGCTCCAATACACCAGCGATGAGCGCTTCGATTGCGGAGCCGGGGCTACACGCTTTTGCGCCGGGACATCGTCGTTCACATACACCTTGCGCCCATGCTCTTCCGTGGTGGTGATGCCCTGCCGTGTACTGTCGCCCTCAGCTGCCCAAACGCTGGGCGGCGCAAGAGAGAAGGAGGTCGCGATGGCCGTCGTGGCTGTCAGCATGACTGCGATTTTCAGATGCTTTCGCATATCCGGGCGTTTCCCTTTCGACGATCTGTCGCTTGGAGAGCGCTCAGACAGACCAACCCCTCTCCATGCCCACCCGGAACCTGACGGAGAATTCTGAACCAGAGTAGGACGATTATAGGCGGGCGGAAAAGGCCGGGCAATCTATCCGAAGGGAGTAGAACCACCGGAGTAATCTAGATAACTAGTTGAAAAATATGCCGATTACAAACATTTTATGGTTGTAACCTTGCAATCAAAAGTAACCGGATGACAGGTTACTGTGGGGCAGCCGCGGGCTTTGCTCGTCACGCCCGAAGTGGCGAAAGAATGCAGCTCTCAATGCAAGCTGTGGGAAGTGGTAATAACAAATGAAGCGAGCCCGGCGGGGCGAAGATCTTACGCACACCGGGACTATCTACGCCTTCTCGAGCGCGGCGGCAAATGCATCCAGAGACAGCGACCGCAGCAGATTCCGCCGCATCCCCCGCTCCACGTCAGCCAGCCGGTCGGATGCAGCGGTAATCCACTCGAAGTCCGCCGACTCGGCCATCCGCTTCAGCTCCCAAGCAATGTCGGTGTTGCGTACCAGCCCGGGCGCTCCCGCTTCGATCGACGCCAGGTCGCGCAACAACGAATAAAGCGTGCGAATCAACTGCTCAGTCTTCCCCCGCCCCTCCGCTCCGGGCCGGTACGACTCAGTCACCTTGAACAGTTCGCTATGCTCTCCAGCTTGCAAAGCGGATTTCAGAATCGCCAGCGCATGTCCGCGTGCCGCGACATAAGCCGCCAGATCAAAGCTCCGTGCTCGTCCGACCGCACCCTCGCACAACCGGGCTACCAGTGCTCGTTCGCCCGCCTTCCATTCCGGACGATGCTTCGCCAAATATTGCTCAATCTCCTCCGCCGGCAGCGCACCCAGTTGAAACACCATCGACCGCGACCGGATCGTCGGCAGCAGTTCTCCGGGATTCTCCGTCAGCAGAAAAATCGTCGCAAACTCCGGCGGCTCCTCGAGCACCTTGAGCAGCGAGTTCGCCGCCTCCTTCATAAACGCCGAGTCGGTAAAGATGTAAACCCGCTCCTTGCCCTCGGCCGGACGGTAGTAGATCGTTTCAATAACCCGCCGCACCTGATCGACCTTGATCATCATCTGCGGAGGATCCGGCGGAATGACCAGCACATCGGGATGCGTCTGCACAAACAGCCGAGTCTCTTTCTTGTCGGTCTCCCGCAGATTCTCCCGGGCCTCGACCGCCTCGGCAAATCGAGTATCGAGATCAGCACCTTGCGCGATGCGGGTGCAGTTGGAACACTTCCCGCAAAAATCTGGAAGCCCATCGGTCGTCGTAGGTGCCAGGCAGTTCAGCGCCTGCGCCAGCATCAGCGCCAGCGTGTACTTCCCAGAACCTCGTCCGCCAGCAAGCACCACCGCATGCGGGAAGCGATCGCGCGCCAGCATATCGCGCAGGCGATGGATGGTTTCGCCGTTACCGTAAAAATCAGAAAAAGGCATAGACACTACTTAACCACAGAGGACAGTGAAAAAATCAAGAACCGTCTTAAATCGAAAAGCAAAAAGTTGATGATGACGAGAAGTCTTGCTTGGGGGCTCGTTTCTCTCTGTGTCCCCCTGTGACCCCTGTGACCCCTGTGGTGAAATACCCTGTCCTATAACTTCAACTTCCTCCGTACCACTTCCAGAATCTTCTGATGCGTCTGCCCCGGCGTCCCCCGGGCATCGACCACTGCAACCCGCCCATGCTCCCGCGCGGCGATCGCCAGATATCCTTCGTGCACGCGGGTAAAGAACGCGCGCGTCTCCTGCTCGAAGCGGTTTTCATCGCTGTGCCCGCGGCTCGCGCCCTTCGACGCCCGCTTGTTTCGCCGCCGCGCCCGGCTCACACTCGCCCCCGCGTCTGAATCCAATAGAATCGTCAAGTCCGGCTGCAAGTTCCCACACAGCACCCGATGCAACTCGCGCACCGCATGGCTCCCTAACTTGCGCCCGCTTCCCTGATAAGCCTCCGTCGAATCGGTGAATCGGTCGCACAACACGATGCTACCCGCAGCCAACGCCGGTTCAATGACCTCGGCGATGTGCTGCGCCCGCGAGGCAAACATCAGCGCCATCTCGGCCATTGGCGAAAGCCCCGACGTGCCTGAATCGAGCGCCACCTTGCGGATCTTCTCTCCCGTCAACGTCCCGCCCGGTTCACGCGTCTCGATCACTTTGTGTCCCGCCGCGCGCACCACCGCCGCGAGCTTCCGCAGCTGCGTGCTCTTGCCCGTTCCGTCGAGCCCTTCAAATGTGATGAACTTCCCGCGCCGCGACATCCAGCGGAATGATATCAGCGCAAGCTCAACCCTGCAGTGATGCAGCTTTTTTGTCGAGATCTCACGTTCGCTGTACCGCCCCACTCCTCGACTGCTATAGTCATAAATTCCGCCGTACAAAGTAGGGATTCACTTCATCAACATGGGGGCCTTGAAAGAATGCAACTCTCAAAAGCCTTGGGAGTAGTCTGCGTAGCAATCGTGTCCTCTTCCGCCTGGTGCGCCACCGCACCCACCGTCACCATCGCCGTCGACGCCACTACCGCCCCTCGCAAAATCTTCCACGCGTCCCTGAAGATTCCCGCCACTCCCGGCGACCTCACCCTCTATTATCCCAAGTGGATCCCCGGCGAGCACGCGCCAGACGGCCCCGTCATCGACCTAGCCGGACTCAAGTTCTCCGCCGCGGGCAAAACCTTGAAGTGGCGCCGCGACCTCAAAGACGGATTCACCCTTCACGTTGAAGTCCCCTCCGGCGCAACGGAAGTCGCCGCCGAACTCGACTTCCTTTCCCCCGCCACCTTCGAAGGCGGATTCTCCGCCGGATCTTCCGCCACCGACAAACTCGCCATCATCAGCTGGAACCAGGTTCTGCTCTACCCCGCGGGCTATAAATCCGACGACATTAACTATTCCGCCAGCCTTAAACTCCCCGCGGGCTGGAAGTTCGGCACGCCGCTGCCCATCACCAGCCAAAGCGGAAACGAAATCAAGTTCGCCACCGTCTCTCTCACCACGCTGGTCGACTCACCTGTCATCACCGGAGAATTCCTGAAAGTCGTCCCGCTCGCCTCCGATCCTCTTACTGAGATGGACATCGCCGCCGACAGCGCGGCCGCCCTCAATCCTCCGCCGGAAGTCTGGGACCACTACAAGAGCCTCGTCGAGCAGGCTCAGAAGCTTTTCGGAGCACATCACTACCGCGATTATCACTTCCTCTATACGCTCAGCGATCACGTTGCGCACTTCGGCCTCGAGCACCATGAATCCGACGATAGCCGTGTCGACGAGCGCTCGCTGGTCGACGACACCGCCCGCAAAGAATCGGCTAGCCTGCTGCCCCACGAGTATGTTCACTCGTGGAACGGAAAGTACCGCCGCCCCGCCGACCTCGCTACGCCCGATTATCAGGAGATCATGCAAGACGACCTGCTCTGGGTCTACGAGGGACTGACGAACTATCTTGGTTTCGTACTGACGGCACGCAGTGGATTGCTTACCGCCGACCAGGATCGCGACGATCTCGCCCTGACCGCCGCCGCTCTCGATCACCTACCCGGCCGCGAATGGCGCAACCTGCAGGACACCGCTGACGCCGCACCCCAACTTTATTTCTCCCCGGAAGCTTGGCATTCAATTCGCCGTGGCACCGACTTCTATGCAGAAGACACTCTGAACTGGCTATGGGTCGACGTCATCATCCGCCAGCAAACCAAAGGCGCAAAGTCGATCGACGATTTCTGCAAACTCTTCCACGGCGCTCCCAGCAGCGGCCCCATGTTGAAGACCTACACGTTCGACGACGTCGTCAACACCCTGAACCAGGTCACGCCCTACGACTGGCGCGGCTTCTGGACCGAGCGCCTCACCAATCACGGCCCCGGTGCCCCCCTCGGCGGCATCGAAGGCAGCGGATGGAAGGTGACCTACACCGAAACGCCTTCCGAAATGGAGAGCGGCGCCTCCGGCATGTTCCATTTCGTCGACGCGACGTATTCGCTCGGCCTCGAGCTGCGCGACGATGGCACCATTACCGACACGATTGAGGGAATGCCCTCGGCGAAAGCGGGCATCGGGCCGGGGATGAAGTTGGTTGCAGTCAATGGCCGCCGCTATTCCGCCGACGTCCTACGCGACGCACTGAAGTCTGCCAAGAATGGCAATGGGCAGATGGAGCTGCTGGTCGAGAACACCGACTACTACAAGACCTACATCATCAACTACACCGGTGGCGAAAAATATCCCCACCTGGTGCGCGACGAGTCCAAACCAGATTTGCTAACCGAAATCCTGAAGGCGAAATAGCAACTATCAATCTCAACAAAGCTGTCATCCTGAGGAGGGCGCCAGCCCTCCGAGGGACCGTACGGTCCCCCGGCAGCGGCAAGGGCGTCGACGGGATCGCCGATAGCGCGAGCACTGATGGCAATCCCTTCCACCGCGTCAATCCTTCTGCCCACGTAAGGTCCTTCACGCCGACTTTGTCGCCCTTCAGAATGACAGTCTCTAAACTTTCTCTGAACCTCCCGATTTGGCTCAAATAGGTCCCCGAACGTGACACCCGTCCTCGACTCTGACCGTGCGAACATGCATCCTTGATTCATGCCCAAGATTTACTACGTCTATATTCTGAGTAGCCAGCGGCGTGTTCTGTACATCGGAATGACGAGCAGTATCGAGCAGCGAGTCTTCCAACACAAGACGCACGCACTTGGCGGATTCACCGCGAAATACAACGTGACGAACCTTGTCTACTTCGAGCGTCATGGAGACGTGCTCACTGCGATTCGTCGGGAAAAAGAGATGAAAGCCTGGCGGAGAGAAGAAAAAGTCAGTCTGGTCGAATCAGCCAATCCGAAATGGAGAGACCTCAGCTACGGGTGGTACCAACGCCACTGTTATCAACCGGATCATAAAGAAGGCGATCGTAAAGCGGAGGATCGTAGAGCAGGATAGATCACAACGATGTCATCCTGAGGAGGGCGCCAGCCCTCCGAGGGACCGTACGGTCCGCGAGCAGTGGCAAGGGCGTCGACGGGATTACCGATAGCGCGGGCACCAATGGCAATCCCGTCCATTGCATCATGCCTTCTGCCTACGTAGGGTCCTTCACGCCCGCTTCGCCGCCGTTCAGAATGACAGGTAAAGATGTGATATCACCCTGTTAGCATGTGTGCGCCCCGACAAGGCGAATAACTAATGATCCCCAAACATTCAGCCGTATTTCTCTTTCTGATCGTACTCGCTCTGTTGAGCCTCGCCCACGCCCAAACCTCCATCCTCGGCTTCACCCCCGCCCACTCCACCCGCGAAACCGAAATCGAATCCAAATTCAAATCGATTCCCTCTCCCGGCGAGGAACGACGCCAACACCGAATCTTCACCTCGGAGCCCCACGTCGCCGGATCCAAGCGCAACAACGAACTCGCCGAGTACATCGCCGCCGAATGGCGCAAGCAGGGACTCGAAGACGTCGTCATTCATCGCTACGACATCTACGGAACGAATCCGAAGAGCGCATCGCTGGAAATGATCGCTCCCACGCGCTACCAGGCCACGCTGCGCGAAACGCCGCTCGCCGGGGACCCCGACTCGAAGAATCCCGCCATCAGCGGCGCCTGGCTGGGTATGTCGATCTCTGGCGATGTCACCGCTGCCGTTGTCTACGCTCACAGCGGCAATCCTGAAGACTACGATCTGCTTCGCAAGAACGGCATCAGCGTCAAAGGCAAGATTGTCCTCGTGCGCTACTCGAATCCCTACAGCTATCGCGGATTCAAAGCTCTGACTGCGCAGCGGGAAGGCGCGGCCGCAATCGTGATCTACAGCGACCCGCAAGAGGACGGCTACAAAAAAGGCAAAGTCGGACCCGAAGGCCCCTGGGGTCCCGAATACCACATCCAGCGCGGTGCCATCACTTATGACTTCATGGTGCCCGGCGATCCACTCACGCCCGGATGGGCCTCTGTTCCTGGCGCGAAGCGTATTCCCATTGACGAAGCCATCTCAGCGCCTAAGATTATGGCGCTGCCGCTGTCCTGGCACGATGCCAAGCCCCTGCTCGAAAATCTTGACGGCCCGCTCGCTCCGCAAGACTGGCAGGGGGGCCTGCCAATTCAATATCACCTCGGCGGCGAGCGCGTAAAAGTCCATCTCAAGATCGAGATGGACAACGGCACCCAGCCCTACTACGTCGTCGAAGGCCGCATCCGCGGCTCAGAGCTGCCCGACGAATGGATCGTGATGGGCAATCACCGCGACGCCTGGGTCTTCGGCGGCGTCGATCCCTCGAGCGGTACCGCCTCGATGATGGAACTCACCCGCTCTCTTGGCAGACTCGCGAAAACAGGAATGCGTCCACGCCGCACGCTCGTAGTCTGTAGTTGGGATGGCGAAGAGGTCGGCCTCACCGGATCCACCGAGTGGGGAGAGCAGTTCGCCGACGAACTTCGCGCCAAAGCTGTTGCTTACATCAATGTGGACGAGGCCACATCGGGTCCCAATTTTCATGGTCAGGCTGTCGCATCGCTCGCGCCGATGCTCGCCGAAACGACGCATACGTTGCAGGATCCTTCAGGAAAAAGTCTTTACGATGCATGGAAAGCAACCGTGGCCCGCGAGAAAGCTGAAGGAACGCAATCCGGCCAGATGAACGACTCCGGAGTCGTTGACGAAAATCTCGCCGACACCCGCATCGGCAGCGGCTCCGATCACACCGTCTTTCTC
Source organism: uncultured Acidobacteriaceae bacterium (assembly GCA_963840895.1). GTDB lineage: Bacteria > Acidobacteriota > Terriglobia > Terriglobales > Acidobacteriaceae > Sulfotelmatobacter. Next base: position 720,765 of record CAWJAR010000017.1, on the reverse strand, counting down.
AACTTCGTCGGCATGCCCGTCATCGGCCTGCAATTCGACGGAGACTACGGCGTCTACCACTCCGCGTACGACGATTTCTACTGGATGAACCACTTCGGCGATCCCGGATACAAATATCACACGCTCATGAGCCAACTGTGGGGTGTGACGGCGCTGCGCCTTGCCAACGCCGACCTGCTCCCTTTCGACTTCGCCAGCTATGCGAGCAATGTCCGACAATTCGTGAATGAACTCGCGAAGGGTAAGGACATGAGCAGCTCGATCTAACGGCGGTACGAACAGAGATCGACAACTTCGAAGCTGCCGGAAAACAGCTGAATGAATCTCTCAACAGCAAACTGGCGTCAGGGACAGTCGACTCCAAACTCTCCCTCACGCTGAATCATGGCATGATGCAGGTCGAACGCAACTGGCTGAACCCCGATGGCATCCCCGGCCGCCCCTGGTTCAAACACATTCTGTATGGCGCCCGCTTCACCTATGCTCACCTGGAACTGCCCGGACTCACCGAGGCGGTCGAAGCGCAAGACTGGCCAGTGGCGAAACAACAAGCAGAAATCCTGCAGCGCGCCTTGTCCAACAATACCAACCTCCTAGACAAGTTGAACGCCAGCCTGACGCCGACTTCCGCCGGTGCACGCTAGGGTGCTGTTAGTTTTCAAACCAAGCGACGCCCATGTGGGGACGGCCGCCTCGGCCGTCCAGCGACGCGAAGCGAGCGTCCCCGCAGACGCACCTAAAACAACTGCCTTGCTATTCCCTCGCTCCACCCATCGGTATTAAGCCCATCTCCACCTCTGGCCCAATACCACCACCCTTGGTGGAACTCGGCCACCAGCGCGCCATCTGCGCATGCAGGTCTAAGTTCGCGGTGTGTCCCTAACCACCTAAAAACGAAGCAACTTCGAAAACTCCAAGCACTCGAACCGGCATTGGCCCTCCGACTGCATCCTCCGGGGAAACCGTGGTTCGACCCCGTGCTCAGACCCTGCCCGACCTAGACGGGGATTCATTGAAAAAGGAGTGTCTCCCATGTCGTTCCGCGCTCGTGCTGTGCCTCTCGCCGGTCTTTGCCTCGCTGGTCTCCTCTCGCTTGGATCTCTCGGCTGCAACAACACGCTGAACCCACTGTGTGGTAGTGCCAGGCCTGTGCCCCAGATCGGTTCGCTCTCGCCGAGTTCCATCACGTTCACTCAAGTGCAGTCTGGAACTACCCTCATCGTGAATGGAAGTCACTTTGTTTCTGCCACTCAAGTAGTCATTAACAATGTCCCTCTCGCCGCCACCATCGTTAGCGATCAAAAACTGACCGTAAAGATCTCGGCTGATGTGATCTCCGCCCCCGGCTCCGTGAAGGTTTTAGTACGCACACCCAGCGGAAATTCGGGAGATGTTGGCTGCACCAGTGGAGGAGACAGCAGCACGCTCGTCTTGACCGTCAACTAGCTCTAGCCACGAACGACACTCTAGTTATCAAAGTGGTGGGCTAACGAATTTCGCTCGGGCACCTTCTGCCCCGCCTGGGCGAGCTTCCGATTAATGGGAGATAGACCGCGCGGAGACGTGAAAGAGTTTTCATCCGACACCTGCTTCGATCATCCAAAAGACCTGGGTGGTCAACGCAACAAATTTAGCCGCTCCACTTAGTCTGTCCTTCCGGCTCTCCGCTGAGTCGAAGGAAAGCCGGGCGCGAGGTCCTTGGAGTTTCAGAGAAAACCGATGACTGAACAGGAGACAATACCGATCACGATGAAGTACCCACATTGGCAGCGCGAGTTCGAAGCTGCGCTCGTTGACGGGGATCCGCATACCCTGCGACAACGCGTGGATGCCGCGGAAGCGGCCCTCTTCCTCCGATCCCAAGCCCTGGCTGGCAGCGCTCCTAATAGCCCGGAGCAGCAAGCCATTGCCGATGCCGTACGCACTCTGCGTGGCATTCAACGGGAAAAGCTGGGTTATCCCCCCTTGGAATAAATAAGCGACAGCCAGCCGGCCATTTTTGCGCATCTTAACACCTTTCATAACGGGTGCTTATGCGTAAGAAGCGCGTCCTCATCGTCGATGATAACTTTGCCGTCCGTTCCATGGTTCGGCAGGTGTTCGAATTGGAGCCTGAATTTGAGGTTTCTGGAGAGGCTGAAAACGGAGTCGAGGCACTACAAAAAGCCGCAACTCTCAAGCCGGATCTCATTATTCTCGACCTCTCCATGCCCCTCATGACGGGGCTCGATGCCGCGCCTCAACTGATGGAAATCCTGCCGGCTGCGCGGATCATTTTATTTACCGTAGAGGAAGGCAACGAAGTGGAGCGGCTCGCTCGCGTCGGAGGCATTCACGCCGTGGTGTCAAAACAGCAGGTGGCTTCGGAACTGGTTTCCCAGGCCCACGCCTTATTGGCCTTCTTGAATCAGGACGAAGGTTCTGAGGATCTTCGCGATGCTAGCTAGACGGATTCCCTAGCCTTTTTTTATCTCGCGCTCCATCATGCTCCGCAACGCGCTATTGATTCGCGTTTGATAGCGTCGCCCATCCCTCCGGAACCAGGCAAGTACGTCGGCATCCAGCCGCAAAGTCACCGGCTTCTTAATCGGCTTGTAGAATTCAAGTACTTCGCTCATCGACACGCTCGGCCGCTTGGATGACTCGACGGATGCCGACAGGCTCAGGCTCTTCCGCCGTTTGCCGCGGTTCGCAGATTTGCCGCTTGCCGCCTGCTTCCGGGTCTTAGTAACTCGTTTCTTGTGTGCCATATGACTCACTATAATTATATTTTTGTACGTACACAATCGTAATAAAAGTGTTCCTATGGGAACACTGTGAAAATCTCGCCGGGAGTCTCGCTAAGTCACACATTCTGCGCCAGTTCTTCCATTGGGACGTCTTCTTCCATAAATCTGAAGACTTCCTGCGGAACAGGATTCTGCCACACCGGCGCAAACGATTGGCGATGCAGTGGGGTCGGCCCGAACTCGCGCAGTGCAGCCAGATGCTTCGGAGTGCTGTAGCCCTTGTGCGAAGCCAAACCGTATCCCGGAAAGACAGCGTCCCATTCACGCATCATCCGGTCGCGTTCTACTTTCGCCAGGATCGATGCAGCCGCTATCGATGCCGAGAGTGCGTCGCCATGGATGATGGGAACCTGGGTCAGTTCGCAGTCGATGCGCACAGCATCGATCAATAGGTGATCCGCGGCAGGCGCAAGGAGCATCACCGCTTCCCGCATGGCCACTCGTGAGGCTTGATAAATATTGATCTGATCGATGCGCGCGGCGTCCACCGCTGCGATGGACCATGCGACCGCGTGTTCGCGAATGCGCTCGGCCAGAATCTCGCGGCGCTCGCGCAGCAGCAGTTTTGAATCGCGCAGCCCGCGTATGCGGTAGGCAGGATTCAGGATCACCGCCGCTGCGACCACGCATCCGAACAGAGAGCCGCGTCCTACTTCATCGACGCCCGCCACCAGATGCGCACCCGACGCCCATGCCTGTTTTTCATAACGCATGGTGCAGCGAAGCTTCTTCAGCAGCCGCAGCTTGGCTGCGGAGGGCGACACCTTTCTTACCGGCGATTTCCCCGATGACTTCATCACAACGAACGGGCGACGTGTCCACCATCTTCGTCGAGAGCACAAATTCCTGCAAGTCGCATCTGCCCAAACACGTTTCGCGGCCATGGCACCACCCGGCCCTCTCATTTCCACGTTGGTAATAACACCAGGTAACCGTTCGTCGGATTACTGACGTACATTGTCCGGTCGGACATGTACTGGTAACTTCGCCTCAGATCGTTTCACGCGGGCAAACATCTTGGACATCAAGCCCAACACGTCGACAGAGAACGGACTGCTCACCGGCAAAATTCTGCATGTGGCTCTCCCAATTCGATGGAGTCTCGTCGGCCAGCCAGGCCGGACTAACACGGAGATGGCGTGTACCTATGACATCCATCCCCATGGCGCGCGGCTCCTCAGTTCGCGCAGCGTCAATGTTGGCGATCTTGTGCTCATGGAGCGCGGGCGCCACAAGGCCATCTGCCAAGTTATTTGGGCAGGGCATCCTGATTCTTCTTTGCGAGGCCAGTTCGCAGTGCAATGCGTAGAGGGCAGGCCGCCCTGGGACGAAGAGTTGCGACAGATGGAAGAGCAATACCAGCCTGTGATTCTCGACGGTTCCCAACGCCGGGCGACCGCGCCCACCTTCGCTCGCCCAGATATCAACCGCCGGCGTCGTCCACGCTTCTCTGTGCAAGGCCAAGCAGAGGTCACCGACGGCATCCAGCGGGTAGCGGGCAAAGTACAGGAGCTTTCGGAATATGGCGCCCGCATTTCAGCCGCGGATCGGATGCGGCCCGGTACTGACTTCCGCCTGACGCTGAACATTCTCGACATCAGCGTAGCGCTCAAGGCGCAGGTGAAATATCTGACCGACAATCTTGGGATGGGCGTGGAGTTTCAGGAAATCCGCCGGGGCGACCGCCCCCTGCTGACCTACGTCCTGGGAAAGCTGCGAACGATGAAGATGGAAGACTTCGTGGAAGTGGAAGTGGTTACAGAGCCACTGGCCGTCGCCGCAGGATAGTCCAAAGCCAAATCTGGCGCCCTAAGACCACGTCTCGGCAGCGCCGCACGATTCGGTCTCGACAAACATTGCGCGACCTCTTGATTTACAATCGAGCAGGGTCTTCGCGCCGGGAATGACTTTAAGTGGAAAGGTAAATGCGGTTTTAGTCGCAGCCATCGTCTTTCTCGTTCTGAGCAGTTGTTCCGCCTACCTGGCTTTCACCCGCTTACACACCAGCGAAGAATGGGTTCACCACACTCGCGACGTTCAAAGCGCCCTGGCTCGATTTGCCATGACGACCGCCCGGGCAGGCCGATTGCGCGCCGAATATGTGGATTCGGGAGACCCTGCGCTGCTCCAGCAGCAGGCGGATGTAGTGGGCCAGGTAAGGACGACGGTAAATTCGATTCAACGCCTGATTACGGACAACGCGCAGCAACAGGTCAACGGCCGAAGACTTGCGGAATTGACCGAGCGGCGCATTGCTCTCATGGATGAAGCGATCCGCTTGAAGAGAAGTGGAGAATCGACTCTTCTGGCCCAAGCCGCGATCAATCGGCAAATCGTGTCTACGGCAGCAGAGACGGATTCCATTGTGCAAGCCATGAACGATGCGGAAGAACAGCTGCTCACTCAGCGTCAGAAGCGAGTCAGCACTTCATCCACGATCATACAAGGCATTCTGATTACGAGCCTCTTCTTTGCCTTGGCCCTGTTTCTCGTGCATCACCAGTTGTTGATGGACCAAGTGAAAGCGCGTGGACGAGCCGAGACTGCACAACGGGCGCTAAGCGCCCGGCTGCTAACCATGCAGGATGCCGAGCGGCGCAAATTCGCGCGCGAATTGCACGATTCCGTTGGACAGCACCTGGCCGCAATGAAAATGGCCATGTCGATGTTGCAGGCGAAGCATCCGCTCGACCGGACGCTCGCTGATTGCCTCAAAATGCTCGACGACTCGATCGCCGAGACGAGAACTATCTCTCACCTATTGCATCCTCCGCTCCTGGATGAGGCCGGTCTGAACTCAGCTTCGCGCTGGTTCGTTGAGGGATTCGGAAAACGCAGCGGCATCAGTGTCCACCTGGATATTCTCGACGGAGACATGCGGTTGCCAGAAGCGACCGAACTGGTATTATTTCGCGTGCTGCAGGAGAGCCTGACGAACGTGCATCGGCATTCCGGGGCAACACGCGCGGAGGTCAGTCTGCACACCTCGGGCAACGAAGCGATCCTGCGAGTGACCGACTACGGCCATGGCATGTCTCCCGTAGTCCTGCAAAGCTTGCGGGAAGACGGTTCGGGAGGTGGCGTTGGCCTGGCAGGCATGACCGAGCGCATCCGCGAAATTGGGGGCACGCTGAAAGTTCGATCGAGCGCCGCCGGCACTGAAATTGTGGCGCGTGTGCCAGTTGGGCACCGATCAGTTCCGCGAAGTTCTCCGCCAACAATGCAAGAGGTGAAAGGATGAATCGCAAGCCCTGCTCCGTGCTGATTTGTATTGTTGTTCTGATGGTGGTCACGGGATGTTCGAAGAAAGGCCCCGCATCGAAGGTCGTCGTGGAAGTTCCTTCCGGCTTTACGGGAGACTTTCTGTTGGAAATGGGAGTCAAGGAAGCACCTCCGCTCGAGAAGCGGGGCGACGCATTCGTTGTGACGGTACCGCGTGACGGTAAACTGGTCACATCGACGCTGCTCACGAATCCCGAACCGACATTCCAGAATTCCAGCGACGGCGGTATCTGGGGCTATTCGCACTTGATCTTTACGACGGGCGACGGAATCCCAACGGGTGGAAAGATCGAATTTTTCGTGGGGACGAGAAAAGAATACGAAGCGGAGCAGGGGAGAAAGAACCACTCGGAAGGCTTCGCCGTGGCGCCAGTCGCATCGACCGCGTAAGCCTGCTTCGCAAGCCTAGCGTTGCAGGAATGAAACAGAGGAGAGCAGGCGCTCTCCTCTCGATCTCAAAGGCAATCCTTCAAAGACAAGATTCAGACGCAATCGTTCCGTAACGCCAGCGCCTGAAGAAGGCTACGACCTCTCGACGTCGCGGAGGCGTGCGGCTTTGCCCCGCAGTCCGCGGAGGTAGAACAAGCGCGCGCGGCGAACTTTGGACGAGCGCAGCAGCTCGACCCGGTCGATGACCTTGGAATGAACTGGGAAAATGCGCTCCACGCCCTGGCCAAAACTGATTTTGCGCACAGTAAAGCTGGCCTGCGGACCATTGTCCCGCTTGATGACCACGCCTTCGAAGGCCTGTACGCGTTCCTTGTCGCCTTCCTTAATCTTTACGTGGACGCGAACCGTATCGCCAGGACGGAATCCCGGGATGTCAGTGCGTTGAGACTTGGCCAGCAGTTTTTCGATGATTAAATTTGACATTGTCGTTTCTTCCTTCGCTTCAAATCTGGTCTTAGGTCTTGGGTGCTCGTTCTTCGGCTCGAACCCAAGACCGAACACCAAAGACCCAACACCTGCTTACTACTCGCGGCCTGACTTGATCCGCGCCAAAATCTTTGCGTCTTCATCGCTAAGAGACGCGCCTCGCAGCAAGTCCGGGCGGTTGCGCAGCGTTTTTTCCAGGGCCCGTTGCCGCCGCCAGCGGCGGATCTCGTCGTGGTTTCCGTTCAGCAGGACTTCCGGTACTCGCCATCCCGCGAAAATCCGCTGGACGCGTGTAGTGCGGATAGTCCAGCAATCCGCCAGAGCCACAGGTCGAATCTGCACCGCCGGACGTCTCCGTTGCGACGTGCGCAGTGAAAGATTCCTGCCGCGTCGACGCTTCGTTGCCGACTGCCCCGGGAAGCAAGCGCGTGACCGCTTCGATGATGACAGCTGCGCCCAACTCACCGCCGCTCAGCACGTAGTCGCCGATCGAAAGCTCGCGGTCGGCAAGAAAATCGGCCACGCGTTCGTCCACGCCCTCGTAGCGTCCGCAAACTCAGAACGATGCGCTCCAGTGCCGCCAACTCCGCAGCCACCGACTGCGTGAAGCGCTGGCCTTGTGCGGAAAGCAAAATAACCGACTGCTTCGCGCGTCCGGCGAGGCGGTCATCGCGATTCGCCAACTGCAACGACTCCAAACACTCAAAGAGCGGTTCCGGCTTGAGCACCATGCCCTCGCCGCCGCCGAAGGGGCGGTCATCCACGGTGCGGTGCCGGTCGTGCGTGAACTGCCGCAAATCGTGGACTTCGATTTTCGCCAGGCCCATTTCACAGGCGCGGCGGGTAATTCCGTGATCCAGCGGTCCGCTGAAAAAGCCGGGAAAGATCGTAAGAATATCGGCTTTCATCTGGACCTACAAAACCCTTAACCACAGAGGACACTAAGGTTCACGAAGGAAACCACTCAGTGCCTCTTCTTTCTCTCCGGTTGCTGCTCCTGCTTCTCTTCTGCCGTGACCGGGGCATTGATTTCCAACATGCCCTCGGGAAGGTTCATGCGCACTTGCCTCTGCGCAAGGTCTACGCCTTCCAGGTACGCCTCGGCGAACGGTACATCAAACTTCTTGCCGGCTCCGTTGGCAACAATCAGCAGCGGCGCTTCGCCGGCTCCGAACTGTACATCTTCAATTCGGCCAACTTCACGCGTCGTGATCCAGAACCGTACAGCCGATAAGATCGCTGACGTAATTCCAGCCCGGCTCCAGGTCCGGCGCGTTCGGCGGCGGGGACCTGCAATTCCGATCCGATCAGAACTTCTGCGTCAGACATCGAATCGACGCCGCGAAACTTCAGAACCACCAGGCCCTTGTGCGGCCACAAATCTTCAACTTCCAATTCGCGCCGCACATCTTCTGCTTTAGGCAGCGCGAACAGCTTCATGCCTTCGGCGAATCGTCCGGGCACATCGCTATGCGTTTCGGCAGCGACCTCGCCATGACGGCCCTGCGTCTTCACCACGCGGGCCAGGGTGATAAACTCGCCCTTGGATTCAGAACTCACGGTCCACGCTACTCGATGATTTCGAGCGTGTAGCGCTTGTGGGCGCGATGGCCGGCGGCGCTCAGCAGAGCGCGCAAGGCGCGAGCCGTGCGTCCCTGGCGCCCGATCACCTTGCCGACATCGCTTTCAGCGACTTCCAGTTCGATGACGTCGTCGTCAAACTTCTCGACGAAGACTTCGTCAGGAGTGTCGACCAGCGATTTTGCAATCAGCTCAACAAGAACGCGCACATCTCCAGCAGGCTCAGTCATAAGTCAGCAATCTCACCGTGGAATCGATGCGATTGAGAGGACCGGGATTAAGCCCCCAGTGGCTAAAGCCGCAACTGATAGCAGCTTCTGCGGCACGACTTGAAGTCGTGCCCTTCCCAATCGTGAGTCTTAAGCGGCGGAGCCGGCAGCAACCGGAGCCGAAGTCTTGGTGAACAGTTTGTTCACGCGCTCCGACATCTGAGCGCCCTTCGACACCCAGTACTCGACGCGATCGCGCTTCAACTCGACGCTGGCGGGATTGGTGCGGGGATTATAGGTCCCGACCACTTCCACCGGCCGGCCGTTGCGGGCGCGCGCCTTCTCAATCACCACGATACGATAGTGCGGTTGTTTGCGCGCACCTCGGCGCGCCAGACGAATCATTAACACAGGTCTTTATCCTTGTTCCGGAAGAGTCCGGGAAGATCGAGGCAAACTCTTATTATGCCGAAGGTTAGGCGGAATGGCAAGGGGTGGATGATTGCCACCGCTCGAACCCCAAGCCTGTCGAGCTTTGCTCGACTGGACAGCCGAGGGCGGCTGTGCCCACATGAATCTCTCCTGCTAGACTCGAACGTTTGGAGGTGCGGGTTTGCAGCCTGTCTATATTCTCTCGGCGGTACGGACACCGATCGGAAAATTCGGTGGGACGCTGGCGTCGTTCACTGCTGCGGACATGGGCGTGGTTGCGGCGAAAGCTGCAATGGAACGGGCCGGAGTCGACCCGGCGCAGGTCGAAGAGTCCATCTTCGGCTGCGCGCGGCAAGCCGGTGGTGGACCGAATGTGGCGCGCCAGATTTCGGTGCGCAGTGGAGTGCCTCAGGAAGTTCCCGCATTCACCGTGAACAAGGCATGCGCATCGGGGTTGAAGTCGATCGCGCTGGCGTATCAGTCGATCCTGCTGGGCGATTCCAGTTGCATCCTGGCGGGTGGCACGGAATCGATGTCGCGGGTTCCTTACTATCTTGACGGGGCGCGCTGGGGATACCGGTTGGGCAATCAGGAAATGGTCGACGGCATGTATCGCGACGGATTCTTCTGCCCACTGGCAAAGATGGTGATGGGAGAAACCGCCGAGGTGCTGGCCGAGCAATACAAGATTTCCCGCGAGGAGCAGGACCAGTTTGCCCTGCTCTCGCAGACCCGGGCCGCACGGGCCATCGCGGTGGGACGGTTTGACGCGGAGATTGTTCCCGTGACCATCGAGGGCAAAAAAGGCGCGACGACGTTTGCGCGCGACGAGCATCCATTTGCCGATGCCAGTATGGAGAAGCTTGGCAAACTTTCCCCTGTCTTCTCGAAGACGGGAACCATCACGGCGGGGAATTCTTCCGGAATCACGGATGGGGCCGCCGCGGTGGTGATCGCGAGCGAGCGCTTCGTGAAGCAGAACAATCTGAAGCCGCTTGCACGGATTGTGGCGGTCACCTCAGCAGGCGTCGATCCGCGGACTATGGGAATTGGGCCTGTGCCGGCTCTGCGAAAACTCGAAGACAAACATAACCTGCGCCTGCAAGACTTCGGGCTGATCGAGTTGAATGAAGCTTTCGCGGCGCAAGTCCTGGCCTGCGACCGCACGTTGAACATGAATCGCGAGCGACTGAATGTGAATGGTGGGGCGATTGCGATCGGGCATCCCATAGGATGTACGGGTACCCGCATCACTGTGACGCTTCTGCACGAGATGTTGAAACGCAATACGAAGCGCGGAGTGGCTACCTTGTGCGTGAGCGGCGGAATGGGAATGGCGCTTGCGCTCGAGAATGTGGTATGAAGCCTGTCTCAGGGACCAAAGTCCGGTGAGTTCTGGACACTTTTCGCGGCGCTGAAGCGCCGCTCTTCCACATGAGTGACGATCCGCAATTCCGGTTGGCGGTTGAGTCGGATGCCGGCACTCTTCTGCGTTTCATGCGGGAATATTATGCATTCGATGGGCATGGCTTCGAGGAGCAAAAGGCACTTGTAGCCCTGCTGGATTTATTGCGCGACCCTGGCCTCGGGCGCGCGTGGCTGATTCTGGACGGTGCCGGTGCGGTTGGATACGTCGTGCTTTGCTTCGGCTACAGCCTGGAGTGGCTGGGGCGGGACGCGTTCGTCGACGAACTCTACCTGCTGGAGGAATATCGTAGGCGCGGCTGGGGCCGCAAGACGATGGAGTTTTTGGAAGAGCAGGCGAGGGTGGCGGGAGTGCGTACGCTTCATCTTGAGGTCGTACGGCAGAATGCGGTGGCGCTGGAAATATATCGGAAGTTGGGATTCGCGAAACACGAGAGCACTTTCCTGTCCAAATGGATTGCGCAAGATTTTGCAAAGCCGCAGGGGCGAAACGGGCACTAGTCGCCCGCGAGCGCATTGTCGCTCACGAGTTGCTTCTGCTATTCTTCCTGCGCCTACCCCCCGAGGCATACGCATTCGCGGTGCGCCATCCGGCGCCATACTAACAAGGAGATCCCTGTGATTCGACTGATGATTCGAGTTTCCTGTTTCGTTGCGTTGTTGATTCTTGCCAATTTCGCGTTCGCACAGACCGAGTTTTCTGCCGACGTTGTAAACAACGAGAGAGGGGACAAGGGACCTACCAAGGTCTACTTCGGAAAAGACAAGATGCGTTTCGACGCGAAAGACGATAGCGAAGCGCGTGGCGGCGGTGCAGTAATCTTCGATCTCAGCAAGGAGAGTTGGACGGTGCTGATGGCGAAACAGCATGTGTACATGGAGATGCCCTCAAAGATGATGGAGAACCGGGGAATGTTCGCGTTCTTCAAGAGTGGCGACGTGGAGAATGCCTGCTCCGATTGGCTCAAGCTAGAGAGGAACAAGGGCGGCACCTGTCACAAGGTGGGCAGTGAGACGGTGAATGGCCGCAACACTGTGAAGTATGAGGGAACCAATGCGAGCGGCGAGACGAGTTCTGTGTGGCTGGATTCGAAGCTGCGCTTCCCGGTGAAATGGCAGGGCAAGAACAATGGCGGTGAAATGCGAAACATTCAGGAAGGACCGCAGCCCGCGAGCCTGTTCGAAATTCCTGCTGGCTATACCAAGATGGACATGGGCAACATGATGCAGCGGCCACAGTAGGAGAAATCTCTAACCACACGGGACACAGGGGCACCGAGAAAAACCGCTTCGTTGCGCTGTAAAATTCAGGTCACTATACTCGATCTAGCAGCCTGATTTCCGGAGCAACGATGCCCCTATCCGCAGTGATCGTGGACGACGAGCAACTGGCCCGCGACGAACTTGCCTACCTGCTAAAGAATGCCGACGATGTGAACGTTGTGGCCCAGGGCAAGAACGGACTGGAAGCGGTGAACCTGATCAAGGAACACAATCCAGATCTGGTTTTCCTCGACGTGCAGATGCCTGGACTCGATGGCTTCGGAGTGATCAAGAAGCTGCTCGACAAGAAGATTCCACTTCCCAAGATCGTATTCGCGACCGCGTTTGATCAGTATGCGGTGAAGGCGTTCGAAGTGAACGCGATCGATTATCTGCTGAAGCCGTTCGACAAGAAGCGGGTAGCGCAGGCCATTCAGAAGGCACGGGCCAAACAGGACGCGGACGGTCTGCCGGCCGAGAAGATCGAGACGCTGGTGCGGATGATTGAATCGCAGAAGCAGCCAGCTTCGAAAGTTCTGCTGAAGGCTGTCGGGCGCATGTTTCTGGTGGACCAGAAAGATATCTGCTACGCGTGGATTGAAGACGGCGTGATCACCGTGGTGACCGGAGGAGTGGCGGGGATGGAGGGACAATCCAACTGCCGGACCCTGGAGGAACTGCTGGACAGTCTAGACGCGAATCTTTTCTGGAGGGCGCACCGCTCCTACCTGGTAAATATCAACCGCATTCGCGAAGTTGTGCCCGTGGTTCAAGAGCTCGTACCAGTTGCGCATGGATGACAAGAAGCAGACTGAGATTCCAGTCAGCCGTGCACAGACCAAGCGACTGCGGGAACTGTTCGGGCTGTAGACTGTCGGGCGTGCAATGGCAAATGTTAGGGTGCAGCTCCGCGCTGTGACCCGTCGCATCCGCATGACGTGTGTTCATAAGCTTCGTACGACTGAGGGCCCGGTCCACGATGCCGACCAAATCAGCGATCAACGTTCCTGAATACATTTCGAATCAAGTCCATTCGCCCCGCCAAAACGAAGCCGGCGGAGCAGCGTGCAGAAAAGCACGGAGGACGAGCGCAACCCGGCGTCGTCCTCCGCGGGGGGAGGGCTACGTCGCCAATGCCTTTAAAGCGATTCGGTCACGAATCACCAGCGTCGCTCCCTCTAGACGAATCAATTGCTTCCTTTTTAGGTCACCCAAAAGCCGGGTCACGGTTTCTCGGGACGCTCCAATGCGCTGCGCCATCTCTTCGTGAGTCATGACAGAGCGGAAACGCGTTTCCAAATCATCCTCGGCCTGAGCCGGCGAATGTGAGAGCAAGAGTCTGGCCAGCTTGCCGGCAGAGGAACGAGTAAGCACGAGATCGTGAATGTCCCGATAAGCTGATCGGTAGTCACGGCTTAAACACTGTGCGGTGTGCATTCCAACCTCGGTATGCGTCTGCATGACCTCGAGGAAGTGCTTGCGATCGATATAGTTCAACTGGCACGGGGTGGCCGTTTCGGCGGTGGATTCGTAACCCGCGCCTGAAATCGCAGCACTCAGTCCGAGCACTTCCCCGGCCTCGGCGGTCTTGAGAATCAGGATTTTGCCTTCGCGCGACGCGGTGGAAAGGTTCACTTTCCCTGAGCAGAGGACGAACATCCCCCGCGGACTCTGGCCTTCCACGAAGAGTATGGCGCCGGCTGGAAGCACGCTCTTGTGGCTGATCTCATTGAGCGCCTCCAGGCCAGACGTGGACAGGCTGCAAAAGAAGCCCGGGCTGGATTGAGTACACTCAGCGCAATTGTCGATGATGTCAAGGTCGTAGGGTACTTTCATATTTGTCTCCGTGGGAGCAGGCCGTCTTACCTTCATGACGCATCCTGAACCGCCACTCGTAGAACTGATGTGGCGCGAACTGGCGAGTAGAGCGCGGGCATGCGCCCGGGTTTCTTCATGGGAACTGCGAGAAGCCGCGATCAATTCCCAGGCCGCGCTCGGCTCTTCGGCCCCCTCCCACTCAAGATGGCAGGCGAACAGGTAGAAAGGATCGATCTCCTGCGTACGTGGTAGCGGAGCGAGGTCCGCATGAACACTTGGGTTTTCATGCGGTGATTCGACCTCCATTCGGGATGAACTCCACCCGGTAGACAGTCCGGAATGATCTCCTAGGCCTCGATGATTCTTCAGTGGCGCGACGGTTGTATCGGGGAGGCTAACAGAAGGGATTGAATTAAGGACAAGAGGTTTACTGACTAGCACTTCAATGGCTCCATAAGGCCGGCTCTTATGCCGACAGTTTCATCAGGGTGGAACGGGGCCCGCTCTGCGCCTGAGACGTTTTGTTGAGTGGCCAGAGGCAGAGTAAGTCAGAGACTGTGCACGTGGCGTTCCGAAAATGGGAGGGGAGCATAAAGCCGGAACTTCCCTGTTTGGAACGAGTTCCGAAAGTGGAAACAACCGGCTGTTCCGGGAGACGGTCGACACGTCGGCAAAGTGCCGATTAGTCGTCAGGTCTTGACGATGGGGCAAACTCGGTTGGCTGCAACTCAGCGATGTCTACAAACAGGTCGAGGCGCTGGGAGATCTGAGATGGTCGAGTCAGGATCCGAGGTAGTCCTTACGCGTAATCTTCAGCCGCTGCATTTTGGATTGCAGCGTGGTGCGCTTCAGTCCGAGGCGAGTGGCAGCGCCACCGGGCCCCGAAAGCACGCCTCCGGTTTCAGCGAGCACACGGATGATGTGTTGACGCTCCGCGTTATCCAGGGTGTTATCAGGGCCATCCGATAGCGCAACGGCAGGCCGGGGCTCAGGGCGCAGTTCCAAGAGCGGGACGTGCAAAGCGCTGCCGGTGCTGAGAATGACCGATCGCTCCATCAGATTCTCGAGTTCGCGAACGTTGCCCGGCCAGGACCACTCCATCAAGGCCTTGATCGTCTCTTTGGGGATGGTTTCGATATGGCGCTCCATGCGCAGAGCAAACTTTCGAACGTAATACCGGACGAGTTGCGGGATGTCTTCCCGGCGTTCGCGCAGGGGCGGCATGCGGATGGGAAACACACTGAGCCGGTAGAAAAGGTCGCTACGAAACTCATTCTGAGCCATCCGCTGGGGCAGATCGCGATTCGTCGCCGCGACTAGCCTCAAGTCCACCTTGATGGTGCGGTTACTGCCCAGGCGTTCGAACTCCTGATCTTGAAGAACGCGCAGAAGCTTGGGCTGTAAATCGAGGGGAATTTCGCCCACTTCGTCGAGAAATAATGTGCCGCCGTTTGCCAATTCCATACGTCCGACCTTCTGGCTGACGGCGCCGGTAAAAGCGCCCCTCTCGTGGCCGAACAGCTCGCTCTCCAGCAGCCCGGTAGGAATGGCAGCACAGTTCAACTTGATGAAGGGGGCTTCGCGCCGGCGGCTCATGCGATGAACCGCGCGGGCGACTAATTCTTTACCGGTGCCGGTCTCACCCAAGATCAAGACGGTGGCATTGCTCGGAGCGACGGTGGCCACCTGGTCAAGCACTTTTTGCAGAGGAGGGCTGTCGCCGACGAATTCAGTGAAGCGGCCCTCGGAACGAATTTCTCCCTCGAGGTATTTTTTCTCTTCCGCCAGGCGCTGGCGGAGGGTTTCGATCTCAGCCGCGGCACGATGATTCTCCATGGCGATGGCAAGTTGCGTGGCGACTTGATTCAACAAGGCCAGATCTTCCTGCTGAAACGCTTCTGGACGAGTGCTGCCGAGTACCAGAACTCCCAAAGCACCCTTGGGGCGAAAGAGCGGAACGCAACACAACGTCTGCAGCCCTTCCGAAAGAAAGTTCTTTGCGATTTCAGCCTCAAATTCGAGTAACTCGTCCCTCGAGAAGATCAAGGATGTGCGTTCCCGAAAGGCCTTGCCCCCGGGACTATTGTTCGGACTGATGGGCATTGTGGAAATCGAACCTCGGCCCATCGGAAAATCCTCGGCTTGGCGGACGAGCAGGCCGGTGCTGGGATCGTGAATTTCGAAGCCGGCATACTCGTGATTCAGAACCCGGCGAATGCTGGCGGAGACTTGCGGAAAGGTTTCCTGCAGATTCCAGTTGGAGGCAATGATCCCGCTCACATCCAGCAAAGCCTGCAAGCGTTTCATTTCTTTGCGCAGCTTGCCGCCGACATCCCTGAGCGATTGCTCCATCTCCTTTTGCGCGGTAATTTCCACGACAACCGCACAGATTCGGCTGACCGCTCCATTTTCATCGTGAATCGGCAGGTAGTGCAGAATCCAATGCCCGACATCCTCTCGACTGGCGAGTTTGCTGGAGATCTCAAAATTTGCGGGCTCCCCGGTCTTAAGTATGTGGCGAAGCCTCGGCTCGGCTTCGTCCGCAAAATCTCCCAGAACCTCGCGAACCGTCCTTCCAATGTGCTCCGAGGCAGGGATGCCATTCATGGCAGCGAGCGTATGGTTGATGGCGAGATAGCGCAGTTCAGAATCCAGGATGCCAAGGCCAACCGTCGAGGAACTAAAATACGCGGCCAGCAGTTTCTCGGGCTCGTTCAGGGCCTCGGGGTGCGAAAACCGGCTCTCATCGCTCGAACTCGAGGCGAAAGGATCATACTGCATGCCAGGAAACCTCCCTCCGCAATACCACCGCCTGGTTCGCAGTCCGCTTTCGATTACGAGTGGCCCTCCCTGGTATGACCCGGCACCACAGGCCATCAAACCACGAATATTAGATTTTCGATATCCGTCAATCCCTGAATTCAAGGCCGGGTATTGCCCGTCAACATACTGATCGAGCTGATGAGTTGTAGTGAGTTCGTCGCGGCAATCAGCGCGAAGGGAAAAAGAATAACGATGAGATCGAGACACACCCTCGCCGCCGCCCATGGTCGCACAAGGGCACGTCGATTGAGTTTTCAAGCGTGGGGCGCTTGAGGGGTACAGAGACACTCCTGCTGCCGTCTCCCCCTCAAGGACGGTCGTGGGACGAATCGAGCAGGCCGATTGTACACCCTGGGTCAAGCAATTCCCCGAGGCATCGGACGGCCGTTACACTTTCCGGAACCTTTCAGGCGCTCGCGGTCTCGATGGGTCGTAAGTTGTAGCCCCAACGGATCGACAGCAGGCAACGCGAACTATAATGAAGGCCGTGGCCAGAGGATGGGAGAGCAAATCGGTCGAGGCGCAGCAGGCGGAAGCGACCGACAAGTCGGCAATCCGGAAACCCCCGATGAGCCCGGAGGCAGCGGCGCGGTGGCGGGAAAAGGAGAGCCTTCGCCTGTCGCGGCAGCGAGTGCTCCAGCAACTCGAAGCGAGTCAGAATCCTCGGCATCGCAAGCAGTTGGAGGACTCACTCGCCGCTTTGGACGAGAAATTGAACAGCCTGAAGACCTGAATTGGTCCGCCGTCCGTCTGAGAGCCTGAGCTCGGAGATCCCGGGAGAAGAGTCTACGGTTGAATCGGGACCGTCACGTATAATGTCTTTTTTATGACAGCCTACGTTTACGTTTCTCTCAAGAAAAGCGTTCTCGACCCCCAAGGCAAGACCATTCAGGGCGCACTTAAAAAGATGGGCTATAAGGGCCTGGAGAGCGTGCGCCAGGGAAAGTACTTTGAGCTCACGTTGGACGGGGGTCTGTCGCACGACGAGGCGCAGGCCGAGGTCGAGCGCATCGCCCGCGAGGTTTTGACCAATCCCGTCATTGAAGAATTCCGTTTCTCCCTGGCAGAGTAGAGTTTCGGCCTGGGAAATCCTTTGAGGTCATTCCATGTGCGGTATTGTCGGCTACGTTGGCAAGAAGAGTGTAGTTCCCATCATCATCGAGGGCCTGCGGCGACTGGAGTATCGCGGCTACGATTCAGCGGGAATCGCTGTGGCCGGCAACGGGGACGGTCTACAGCTGAGGCGCGCCGAGGGTAAACTGCGCAATCTCGAAGAAGCCATCCGCCAAAAACCTCTAAGTGGCAGCTATGGCATTGGTCACACGCGCTGGGCCACCCACGGACGTCCGACGGAAGAAAACGCCCATCCTCACCGCGACTGCACTGGAAAGATCGTGGTCGTGCACAACGGGATCGTCGAAAACTATCTCAGCTTGAAAAAGAAGCTGACCGAGGAAGGCCACAAGTTCACCACCGAAACCGATACCGAGATCATCGCCCACCTGGTGGAGAAATATTCCGCCAGTTCAGGAAACGGTAAGCGCCCTTCGCTGGAAGACGCCGTGCGTCAAACGGTCAAACAACTCAGCGGGGTTTTTGCACTGGCGGTAATTTCGACCGACGATCCCAACAAAATTGTCGCGGCACGCAACGGCCCACCTGCAGTGATCGGCTTGGGAAATGACGAGTACTTCGTGGCGTCAGACGTGCCCGCCATCCTCTACCACACGCGCGACATTTTCTTCCTGGCGGATGGAGACATGGCCGTGGTTACGCCCGACGGCGTTCATCTTTCCGACTTTGATGGAAGGCCCGTGCAGCGGCAGATCCAGCATGTGACCTGGGATCCGATTCTGGCGGAAAAGGGCGGCTTCAAGCATTTCATGCTCAAGGAAATTTACGAGCAGCCGCGCGCCGTCCGCGACACAGCGCTGGGACGGGTCTCGCAGGATACGGGACACATCTTTCTCGACCAGATGGAGATCAGCGAGGCAGAGTTCCGGGCTGCGGGCAAGATCAACATCATCGCCTGTGGGACGAGCTGGCATGCGGGCCAAGCGGGCAAGTTCATGATCGAGACGCTGGCGCGTGTGCCCGTGGAAGTTGATTATGCCAGCGAGTGGCGCTACCGGAATCCGATCGTCGATCCCGATACGATCACGCTAGTCATTTCGCAATCGGGCGAGACCGCCGATACGATCGCGGCGCAGCGAGAAGCCAAAGCCAAGGGATCAAAGACGCTGGCTGTTTGCAATGTGGTCGGATCGATGATCACGCGTGAGGCTGCGGGCACCATCTACACGCACGCCGGGCCCGAGATCGGGGTAGCCTCTACGAAGGCTTTTACGGGACAACTTACAGCACTCTACGTTTTCGCCATGTACCTGGCGCAAGTGCGGGGAGTGATGAAGCCGGAGGAAGCGCGAGCCGCCATGCTGGAACTGACGAAGATTCCAGCGAAGCTGGAAACGGTTCTCACTCAGGACGAAGCTTGTGACGAACTGGCTAAGCGCTATCAGAAGGTTCATGACTTTCTGTTTCTGGGACGGGGCATCCATTATCCAATCGCATTGGAAGGCGCACTCAAGCTGAAGGAAATTTCCTATATCCATGCCGAGGGATATCCTGCAGGCGAGATGAAGCACGGGCCTAATGCGCTGATCGACGAAAACCTGCCCGTTGTCGTGATTGCTACGAAGGATCTGAACAATCCCGGATCGGTGCTGCGCTACGAGAAGACGATTTCCAATCTGAAAGAAGTAAAGGCGCGCTCAGGCGTGGTAATCGCGCTGGCTACCGAGGGAGACGAAGAAATCAAGGAAGCGGCAGACCACGTTATCTACGTGCCAGCCGCGCCCGAGGAATTGTTGCCGATTCTGGAGATCGTCCCGTTGCAGTTGTTGGCTTACCATATCGCGGTGCGGCGTGGGTGCGATGTGGACCAACCCCGGAATTTGGCCAAATCAGTGACGGTGGAATAAGGAATTGGACTGTGCGCTTCCAGCATCCGCTGTCATAATTTCGCAATGATTCGGACGGTAATTCAGGACGCGGCTTTCGCGATCCGCCAGTTCCGCCGCAGTCCGGGATTCGCCGTAACGGTCGTACTCACGCTGGCTCTCGGCATTGGAACGACCACCGCCATCTTCAGCCTGGTTGATGGAATCCTGTTGCGACCGCTCCCCTTCGCTCATGCCGACCGATTGGTCGCGATCGACACTCTCGAATTCCCGCCGGGAACCGCTCCCAGCAACGTCGGCGCTGCCAATGAAACGGGTAACTCCTATCCCAACTTTTTTGACTGGCGCCGCCAAACCCACAGCTTCGAGTCGCTTGCTTCTTACGACGACATTTACCGCCTTTTCAGTAAGGCGAATGGCGAGGGCGCTCGAGTGCTGGAAGGTGGCCGCGTCTCCGCGAATCTGTTTGCGACACTCGAGGTAGCTCCTGCGCTCGGCCGCTCGTTCACCGAAGACGAGCAGTTGCCCGGGCATCGAGTCGCCATTCTCAGCCACGAACTGTGGGTCTCAGATTTCGGTTCATCGCCCGACGCGATCGGTCAGACGGTGAAAATCAGTGATGAACCGTACATTGTCGTTGGAGTCATGCCATCTGGCTTCCACTATCCTGTCGGCAAGCCATCCAGTTTCTGGTCCACCTATGCAATCGATGCCGAAGGTCCTGATCCGGGCACTTCACGCCGGGAGGAGGACAGACTCTCCGTCGTCGGGCGCCTCAGGCCGGGAGTCAGCATCAACCAAGCCCTCGCCGAACTGAACACGATCCAGATCGGCTTGGCTCAGCAATATTCCGAAGATCGCTACCGTCTGGGCGTCGCGATCATTCCATTGCTCGACGCTGAGATTTCCGATATCCGTCCGGCTCTCTCTCTTCTATTCGCGGCGGTGGGTGTCGTGTTGCTCATCAGTTGCGCCAACGTTGCCGGGCTGCTGCTGGCTCGCGCGAACGGGCGTCGGCCGGAAGTGGCCCTGCGCACCGCAATGGGTGCAAGCCGTTTTCGTGTGGTGCGTCAGCTTTTGGTGGAAGCGTTGTTGCTGGCCTTGGCAGGCGGGGCTACGGGCATCCTCGCGTCCTTCGCGCTGCTGCGCGCTGGACTCCAATTGATTCCCAAAGATCTGCCGCGGTTGTACAACATTGCTATCGATGGCCGAGTGCTGGCATTCTCAGCCTTACTTTCCGCCTGCACCTCACTTATCTTCGGATTGCTCCCCGCGTGGAGAATGTCGAAATCGGATCCCGCGACTGCCCTGCGAGATTGCGGCTTTACGACCACATCCGGACGCCATCACAACCGGCTTCATCATGCTCTGATCGTCGCACAGACCGCTCTGGGATTCACGCTGCTCATCGGCTCTGGACTGCTCATCCGCAGCATGTTCAACGTAATTCAGATCAACCCGGGTTTCGATACCGCACGCACCGTCTACTTCGACGTCGCGTTGACCAACAAAGTTTTCCCGGCACCAGGTAAGGTCCACTTCATCGAGAGACTCCTCCCGGAGGTCGCTGCGATCCCCGGCGTTGAAAGAGTGAGTGCCGGACATCCGTTGCCCATCCTTTGGGGACCCGGCTCGTGGACCAACTTCACCGTTGCGAATCATCCAAGCATTCCCGATCATCTTCCCGGCGCCGGCGCCGGAGTCGTGATGCCGGGGTACTTTGAAACCCTTTCAATTCCGCTTCTGCGCGGCCGGACCATCGCGCCGCACGATAACGATCCGAAAGCCACACCCGTGGCGGTTATCAATCAAGCCTTCGCCAGAGAGTTCTTCCCTAACGAAGATCCGATCGGTCAGTACTTCACTCCGAAGTTTGATCACACGAGCGAACCGGTCATCGCACGGCAGATTGTCGGGATTGTCGGCGACACCCGGGTCGAAGACATGTGGAATCCCTACCAGCCGCAGTTCTTCCTGCCCTATGCTCAGGACGCCAGCCACCAGCGCACGCTGATCGTGATGCGAGTCGCCGGAGATCCCGGCGCCTACGAGAACACGGTTCGCAAGATCGTCGCCGCAATGGACAGCGATCATCCTGTCTTTAGCTACCGCACCTTTGCCGAAAGCATACGAATGCAAGCCGCACAGCCGCGTTTCGAAGCCGTCCTGGTTTCAGGCTTCGCCGCCATTGCCCTCTTGCTTTCGGCACTCGGGCTTTATGCCGTTCTCTCCTACGTCGTCTCGCAGCGAGTGCGGGAACTCGGTCTCAGAATGGCGTTCGGAGCGTCCCGCTCCCATATCTTGCGGATTGTGCTGCGCCGCGCACTGATCCTCGCCTGCCTGGGAACCGTGGTCGGCGCAATCGCTTCCGTCTTCGCGAGCCGACTTATCAGGGATACCTTGTTTCAAGTCGCGCCGCTGGATCGGTCTGTGTTTCTCGGCGTGACATTTCTGCTGATTTTCGTTTCGATGATCGCGGCGCTCGCGCCCGCGCTGCGCGCCGCAAGTGTGGACCCGATGCGCACCCTCCGCGAGCAGTAACGAAAAGTGCTTGGTGGCCGATCGCGCGGATGTCGAATTGCGTTACTTACGTAGAGCTCGCTTGATCCGCGAGCAGGTTTCGCAACCGCAACAACGTGGAGCATAGCGCGGCGAGACCTGCACCCCACACGGCAAACGCCGTCCCCACAATCCAACCCGGTGCGGCCCCCACCCGATGCAGGAGGAAGGGGAAGAAATTCCATGTCGTAATGTGGACGTAATCCCAATGATCGTAGGACATGTCGTCAGTGTTCAACCCCCAGGCATCCATTTTGCCGAGCATGAAGGCGGCGATGTTCTTGAAACGTAGCGCAATCACGAACGTAGGATGGCCCAGCGTCTCCATCTGGTAGATCTCGAGTGGCAACCAGAACGCCAGCGATGCAACTTGGATCACGAGGCTGACCGCCATTAGGAAAATGGCGCCGCGCCATACCCACGGGTTTAGCGTCGAGCGGAAACGTACCAGCAACGGCAGCGCAACGAGTGCCACCATTTCGACTGCGGTGGAGACATAGCGGTCTCCCCAGGCGAAGTCTCCGGCCCAGTACGTGTAGCGCGCGTAAAAGCAAATGTAGCCTCCGAGAAGCAGGAGCGATGCCACTGCGTAGGCGCGCACTTCGGCATCGAGTCTCTTCCACAAAAGAACCAGCAGAACCAGCGCAACCACAAGTATCGGGTCGAAAAGGAAGATTGACTTCTCGGGCTTGAACAGTGCGCCCAGCACTCCCTCGTGAAACGGAGTGCTCCAGGGAAAGTTAGCCGGCAGCGTTGGGTCCTGCAGGCGTGCCTCCCGCGCAAAAATCGGAATGTAAGTTTGAGTCAATGACCCGAAACGATAGAAGTTGTAAAGCCGTTCGAAGATCGCAAAGAACGCATAGATGGGAACGCTAACCTTGCAGTAGATCACCGCTCGCTCCCACAGCGTGCGCCCACGCGCCTGCTCAAACCACAGCAACGCGAGCAGGAAGAATCCAGCAGCCATCAGGTCAAGACCCGTGGTGACGCGAGTCAGCAGGTTCAGTCCCAGCGCTGCGGAACCCAGGAGAAGAGCCCGAACATTGCCGCTGCGCAGCCACTCGTACTGGAATGAAAATCCAGTCAACGTCAGCAGCATGATGTAGTTGTTTTCCTGCATGTTCTGCGTGTAATGCAGGTGGGTGGTTAAGAACAGCAGAGACAGAATGCCGAGCACAGCTTCGTTCACGCTAAATCGCAATTGCCGCAGCAGACGGAAAGTAATCAGCACCGTGAGCACACTCAATAGAATGTTAGTGGTGTAACTGACGATGATGCTTCGCACGGCAGGATCATCCTCGTATCCGGAGAAAATGTGCCAGCTCGCGATCCAGGTTGCGACAATATCGGAAGGCAGCATGAGCAGAGACTGCCCGATCCCATACCAACTGAAGATGCGGCCTCCGCGCCCGTGCAATCCAAACTCGGGATACTCGTTGGGAAAGACTTGCGGCTGCGAAGTCCAGATCCAATGGGTAGTCTGCAGCCGATGCATCGTATCGGCCGTACCCACCTCGCCCGATTGCACCACGAAAGCCAGCAGTCCCGCCGTCAAACACAGCAGGAAAAGAGGATCCCGCAGCTTGAGCCCCCAGCGTGAAGTCATCGCTTGGATGGTAACAAAATGCACCTTGGAGGTCGGACCGCAGCCTCACTGAAAACGTGTCGAGGTCCGACATCTGAGGCCCGACGTCTGAGTTAGACTGTAGCGGGAATTTTTCATGGCTCACTGTTCAAGTTGCGGCACCGCCTTATCGGACAACGGGCGCTTCTGCTCCGCTTGCGGAATTCCGGTCTCGAATACCGATGACATGGCGACGCTCGACTTCGCCACCGCCTCATCACCGTTGCCACCCCGCCCCACGTCGAAGTCATCCTCGCGCCCTTCGAGTTCCGCCGAATACCTGTTGAACGAAGGACGCTTCCTTCCGGGCCGGCTGGTGGCCTCGCGGTACCGCATCATCGCACTGCTGGGCAAAGGTGGCATGGGCGAGGTGTACCGGGCGGACGATCTCACTCTCGGACAGGCCGTTGCGCTGAAGTTTCTGCCCGATGAGGCGGCCGGCGATGAAGGTCTGCTCGAACGCTTTCGCAATGAAGTAAGGATCGCGCGTCGCGTCTCGCATCCCAATGTATGCCGCGTCTACGATGTCGGCGACGTCGATGGTCAGACATTCTTCACCATGGAGTATGTCGATGGCGAAGACCTTGCTTCGCTGCTCCGCCGCATTGGCCGTCTTCCTCCCGACAAGGCGCTCGACATTGCGCGACAGCTCTGTGCCGGACTCGCTGCGGCGCACACTAAGGGCGTACTGCACCGCGATTTGAAGCCCGCCAACATTATGCTCGACGGGCGCGGCCAGGTTGTGATCACCGATTTCGGCCTCGCCGGTGTCGCCGACGATATCCGCGGCAATGAAATTCGCAGCGGCACTCCCGCCTACATGGCTCCCGAACAATTGTCCGGGAAAGAAGTGACCACGAGCAGCGATATCTACGCGCTCGGGCTGGTGTTATACGAAGTTTTTACCGGCAAGCGCGCCTTCGCTGAGTCCCCGGCGAAGGTTCTTCACGGCCACGGAGACCGCACTCCGAGCCGACCGTCCTCGGTGGTGAAAGATCTCGATCCGATCGTGGAGAAGGTAATTTTGCGGTGCCTGGAAACCGAACCTTCGAGCCGTCCAGCCACCGCTCTGTCTGTTGCAGCCGCGTTGCCGGGAGGCGATCCCTTGGCCGCCGCACTCGCAGCCGGCGAAACTCCCTCGCCTCAACTCGTTGCGGCCTCCGGCGAAACTGCGGGCCTTCGTCCACGTGTTGCCGTCGCCTGTCTCGCCGCGGTGCTGCTCGGCCTGGCCCTCGTCGTATTTTTGAGCATCCACTATAGCGGTCTGGAAAAAATGGGATTGGAGCTGACTCCTGAGATTCTGACTCAAAAATCCCGCGAGATCATCGCTCGCCTGGGCTATGAAGGCCGCCCGACCGACAGTGCTTTCGACCTCGAATACGACGGCGACTTTCAGGACTACATCGAGAAGAATGATAAGCCTCCACACTGGGATGCCGTGATCGCAGCGCGCCCTTCCCTGCTGCAGTATTGGTACCGCCAGAGTCCTGACCCTCTCGTGGCGAGCGATTTCCGTGACCAACAGTTGACACCGGGAATCGTGACCAGAACCGATCCGCCGACCGTGCGTTCGGGCATGATCCATCTGGAACTCGACCCGCAGGGACGGCTGACCTATTTCCAGGCGATCCCCCCGCAGAAGCAAGACGACAAGGCAAGCGCCGGCCCGCCAGCCGCGCCGTTCGACTGGAATCTACTTTTCACCGCCGCCGGCCTCGATCCGTCGAAGTTCCAGCCGACTCAACCCATCTGGACTTCGCTTGCTGAGTCAGACTCACGCATGGCATGGACTGGCAGCTGGCCCGGAACGACTCGTCCCTTGCGCGTGGAAGCGGCCGCGTTTCGTGGCAAGCCTGTCTTCTTCTCACTCATCGGCGACTGGACCAAGCCTAACCGCATGACGATCGCCGAGAAAAAAACCCTTGGCGAGCAAATCAGCAAAATCATCGGGCTGCTCTCTCTAGGCTCTCTACTCGCTGGAGCGATCTTCCTGGCCCGGAGAAATTACAGGCAGGGACGAGGCGATCGGAAAGGCGCTCTTCGCCTGGCGTCGGTGATATTCGCGCTGGAAATGGCTTTGTTCCTTTGCCGCACGCATTTCGCGACCGTCGGTGATTCACTTGGTCTTTTGGTCATTGCGGTCAGCACCGGCCTTTTTGTCTCAGGCGTGACATGGCTTCTGTATCTAGCGGTCGAGCCCTGGGTCAGGCGTCATTGGCCGCAGACCATCATTTCCTGGAGTCGGTTGTTGACCGGACAAGTGCGCGATCCGCTGGTAGGCCGCGACATTCTCTTCGGCGTGTTTCTGGGGGTGATTTGGATTCTGATTTTCCAGATTCGATACATTCCCATGATGCGCATGGGGGCTTCTCCCGGGCTGTCGTCGACTGAAATTTTGATGGGAGGACGCCATGCGATGGGGGCATGGCTGCAGCAGTGGCCGCAGTCCATTCAAGGTACGCTGGCCTTTTTCTTTTTGCTGTTCGGGCTGAAAGTCTTGCTGCGCAAGGAATGGATTGCAGCCATCGTGTTTGTCGCGATCTTCGCGGTACCGCGCTCTCTGACCAGTACTTACACGTCCGTGGAATTACCCGCTCAGATTCTCGTCTATGCGATTGCAGTACTGATCGTCCTGCGATTTGGACTGGTGCCTCTGGCGTGCGCCATCTTCACCGTCAATCTGATGGCGAACGTCCCGTTCTCCGCGGACTTATCCACGTGGTATATGACGAACTCAATCCTTGCTCTGCTGAGCGTGGTCGCGCTGGCGGCCTGGGGGTTCTATCACTCTTTGGGAGGCCAGCCCTTGTGGGCCGCTGAGCCGGAATGAGCAACGAAATGAGGCAGAAGCTGTGCCATTGAGATCGCTATTTCGTTGTCAAGCTGCCAGTCCTAACCCTTCTCTTTGATTTGGCAGCAACCGGAGGCTTGGAGTAGAATCCGGGCGATAGCAAGTCGGCTCTGTGGGGACGGAAGTCGACACGATCCACGTTGAGGAAGACCATGTTTAAGCCTCGTTAATTCGCCATCCTGTTTGGCTCGCTGCTCGCGGGCTCCCTGATCTGCATCGCTTTTCTAAGTGCAACACGCTTCCGAGGATTTCTTCAGACGCGGTTGCGGAAAGCCCAAGGTTGTTATGGAAGCAACTGCTACC
This sequence comes from uncultured Acidobacteriaceae bacterium, assembly GCA_963840895.1. Classification (GTDB taxonomy): domain Bacteria; phylum Acidobacteriota; class Terriglobia; order Terriglobales; family Acidobacteriaceae; genus Sulfotelmatobacter. Next base: position 693,970 of record CAWJAR010000017.1, on the reverse strand, counting down.
GCTGCTTTGCAGCAGCGTTCGCTATGGTCGTCATTGATGGAGGCCGTTCGCGGCTCTCATCAGGACTACACCGCGGGCAGTCTGAACCGCGCCATTCTCCTGTTGGCTGTGCCCATGGTTTTGGAGATGGTGTTGGAGTCGCTCTTCGCCGTGGTGGATGTGTTCTGGGTGAGCCGCCTGGGCGCCAACGCAGTCGCTACGGTCGGACTGACGGAATCGATGCTGAGCCTGGTGTTCGCGGTGGGCATGGGTCTGAGTCTGTCGACGACCGCGATGGTCGCGCGCCGCATTGGAGAGAAGGATCCTGAAGGTGCCGCTGTCGCCGGGGTGCAGGCTATTGCACTCGGTCTGATTGTCTCCCTCGCGATTGGGCTGCCGTGCCTGATCCTGGCACCGCGCCTCTTGCAATTAATGGGCGCTACTCCCGAGATCGTCGCGGTGGGCAGCGGATACACGCGAATCTGCCTGGGCGGCAGCTGTGCGGTCCTGCTGTTGTTTTTGAACAATGCCATCTTTCGTGGTGCGGGAGATGCGGCGATCGCCATGCGCCTGCTTTGGGTGTCGAACATCATCAACCTGGTGCTCGATCCCTGCCTGATTTTCGGTTGGGGACCGTTTCCGAAGTTGGGTGTAACGGGCGCAGCTCTGGCGACCTTCATTGGGCGCAGCATCGGCGTGATCTACCAGTTCTATCGTCTGCTGAAAGGCACGGAGCGCATTCACATTCTGGTGCGGCAGCTTCGCGTGCGCTTCGACGTGTTGTCGCGTTTGGTCCGGGTGTCACTGACGGGCATTCTGCAGTTTGCCATTGCGCATACGAGTTGGATTGGACTTGTGCGCATCATCAGCATCTTCGGCGCTGCCGCGCTGGCGGGTTATACCATCGCCATCCGCATCGTTATTTTCGTGATCTTGCCATCGTGGGGCTTGAGTAACGCCGCAGCCACGCTAGTTGGGCAGAATCTTGGCGCGCAGAAGCCGGAGCGTGCGGAAGCCGCCGTGTGGCGTACCGGACTCTACAACATGTTCTTTCTCGGCGGAGTGGGAGTGCTCTTCGTTCTATTCGCGGAGCCAGTAGTTCGGCTATTCACGAGTGATCCGTCTGTCGTGCCGTTGGCTGCTTCCTGCCTGCGCATCGTGAGCTGCGGAAATATTGGATACGCCTACGGCATGGTAATGCTGCAGGCTTTCAATGGCGCGGGCGACACGATTACTCCGACCATAGTGAACTTTTTCGGCTTCTGGCTGCTGGAGATTCCGCTGGCTTACTGGCTGGCGATCCGAATGCACATGCAATCGAAGGGTGCGTTCTGGGCGATTGTAATTGCCGAGGGAGCTATCGCCGGCGCCAGCGCGATTCTATTCAAGCAAGGGCGGTGGAAGCGGCAGAAGATTTGAGGATCGGCTCGGTTTCGGCCGGCAGGACGCCGGCCCTACTTTACCGCGCGCGAGCTAGAACTAGGGTGACGTCGTCCGGCTGCTCGTTGTCGCCGATCCAAGTGTCGACGGCCATGGTTACGATCTGGCTGATCTGCGGAAGAGGGAGTTCGCGGTTGTCGCGGACCAGATCGATCAGGCGCTGCTCTCCGAATTCGCCGAAGTCATTTTCCGGCTCGGTCACACCGTCACTGTAGGCGAGGAAGACTTCTCCGGGATGCATCTCGACCGAGCCCTCATCGTACGACATATTGTCGAAGAGCCCGACGACCGTTCCCCCGGCCTCCAGCCTTCGGATTGCACCATCTTTACCGATCAGTATCGGAGGCAAGTGTCCGCCATTGCTGTACGTCAGATGATGCGAGCGCCCGTCGTAAATCCCAAGAAAAAGGGTGGCATACTTTTCCGGCGGAGTGCTTTCGTAGAGTTGATGGTTCAGCAGACTGAGCAGCGCTCCAGGAGAAACTTCCACCCCCTCGGGCCACGCCGCCATCACCCTGCCGGCTCCTGATACGGCGCCCACGGCAACCGGCTCCCGCATCTGCGGCAGATTCTCCACACTATAGGCGCGAACCGCCGAGTGAATAGTCGCCATCAACAATGCCGCAGAGATTCCTTTTCCACTGATGTCGCCGACGGCCAGGATCAGCTTGTGCGAACTCGCCGTCAGAAAATCGTAATAGTCTCCACTGACCGTGCGCGCCGGACGGCAGAAGCCGTGTACCTCCAGCGACTCAAGTTCTGAAACCTGGCGCGGAAACAACTGCGCTTGCACTTCCTGCGCGATGGCCAGTTCATTCTCTAACCGCTGCTTTTCTTTCTGCTCCTGAATCAGCTTCTCGATGGAAGCGGTCATCGAGTTAAACGAGAGCGCGAGGTCCGCAAGCTGGTCAGTCGATTTCACCGGGATGCGGTGGCTGAAGTCGCCGCGGTCAACGTGCCGCGTAGCGTCGTGAAGCTGTGCCACGGCGGCCGTTACCGTGCGAGTCATCCGCGTGCCGATAATGAGAGCGATCAATTCGATGATGGCAAAGAAAATTCCAACGCCGATCAGGATATAAGCCACGCCACGGACGAATTCTCCCAGCGCTGCAAACAGATGCCCGTAGAGGATGGTCGGACGCGTGGTCACCTGCAATAGAGCTCCGACCTTGGCCTGCTCCCCGGTCTTCCAATCCACTACTGCCAGCGGAGTTCCAAACGTAATCTCACGATCAAAGCTGCCGGTCGAGGCAGGCAACGCGCCCACGGTGAAAGTAGGGTGCAATACCTGTCGATCGGCCTGCCCTTCGCCTTGCTTACTCGAGTTGATGACGATGCCGCCCTTGTTTTGTTCCGAAGTCGTAGACGCAGTCACGTGGGAAGTCGCGTCTGGGGGAGCGGAGCTTCCCTCTTGCTTCTGCGGCGACTCATCCATGATGATGCCGGTCCGGTACAGAGTAATCTCGCCGAGATTGGATGCGATCTTTCCCACCAGATCCTTGTCAAAGGGCTCGCTGGTCACTACCGTCAGATTGCTCGATCCCACAGGAAGGGTGTTGCTGACTCGCAGGTGCAGTTCGTCGTTCACGCGCACAATATCGCGAAACTTGCCATTCACGAAGCTGGGCTTGGTGAGGGAGGAGCCGTTGGCCTCATTGCAAAGCGGCAAGGGCTTGTCGCCGTACCACGCGCAAACCTGCCGCCGGCTCCAGGCTGGATCACGCCTGCGCAAGCCTGCCAGCGACTCCGCCGCGGGTGTCGTGCCACGCTCCAGCCGTGCTGCCAGTTCGTTGCTGACGGCGGAATTGGCCGCCTCAAGACTTCGCAGTTGGGTATGAATCTCAGAGGTAACCACGAAGACCGCAAACTGACCGGCCAGCCCGTAGAGCGTGATCATGGACATTGCCACCAGCAGCACCGCCGGAATGACGCCGATGAAAATGTAGGTGACAATCAGCCGGTTCCGCAGTCGCCAGAGAACGCGGCTTCTCAGCCAGCGAAACGCTAGGATGCAGAACAGAACGGCTGCAATGAATGTCAGGAATCCAACCCAACCTCCCAAATGCTCGCCCCATGACTTGGCGAAGAGGCCCAGAATCCTTTCCAAGGCGTACAAAACCGCCGCCATAGCCGCCAAGTAGCAAGCCAGGCGGGCCATGCGGCCTTGAGGCCACAATCCGGCTTGCATCAACCGGTGCCGCAATTCTGGATAGGACCATTGCATGCTGTTCGTTGGACAGTCCGCAGAAGATTAGGATTATACGGCGACAGAACCGCTATCTGGCCGGCGAATTGCCGCATCGCGGTCGCGCCGACACGCCTCATTTGCTGCGTCTTCAGATCTCCGGATAAAGATCAAAGAAAGCTTCCAGGCTCGTGCGCAGCTGCTTTTCGATCTCTTCCTTGCTGCCCTCGAGCACGTGCATGGTGACGTGTGCCTCCCGGCCATTTGTGAGTTTCACGGGAGCCTGCCCCACCTCGGTCACATCCTCAGACGGCAACAGCCTCATGCCATAGACCAGCGTCAGATTCGCCATAACTTTGATTCTACGACGTTCGAGCGGGCGCGGCGAACGGTCGATGGTTTGGGTTTTCCCGTTTCTCATTTAGAATTTCGCCGTGCCCAGAATTCTCTCGCCCACAGTTTTGAGTGCTTTTCTTGTGCTTACCTTAGCCCAAGGGATTGCAGCCCAGGACCAATCCGCGAATCCGGCATCGAACCAGCCGCAGGTGAAGGTCAACATGCTGAACGTATGTTCGCCTTCCGCCGAAGAGCAGAAGGAAATTGCCGCGGCGCTCGCCCGCGTCCCTAAGGAACCTTTATTCGGCGGCGATTTCGAAGTAACCCGCGGCCGCTCGACCATGACGGATATGCCGAGTTTCTTGAAGCCCGGACAGAGCACCCATGTCGCTGGAGAGCCTTCGGTGGCAAGCTACGTCCGCATACGTCGCGAGTTCTCGGTGCAGGCGCTTTTTTCCAGCGTGCAGTACTCCTTCAGCAACGACGGTCAGAACATGGTTGAGACACTTGTGCTGCACGTGCGCGATCCCAAAGACCTCATGGAGCTTTCGCTGGAAGACAGCGCCACGTCGGTTACAAGTTCCGAGGCCATGTTGGCTTCGAACACTCCGGCGACGCGCGTGCGGCTGGAGCGTTTCGGTAAAGCGTCGGTGGCGTTGGCACGATGCCTGGGCAATGAAGGCGGTCCCGTCCCCGATCAGAGCGCGTATGAGCCGCTATTCCGGGGCGCGTCGGATGTCCTGGCCAACTATCGCTCGCTGCTCAGCGTGAAGAAGATTGTGCCTGAGGAGCTAGCCAGCATCAATTCAGAATTCAAATCTAAGACGGCATCTGCGAATTCCACAAAGACCAAGGCGACCAAACCACCACAAGGCAAGCCAGCGGACAACAAGAAGTGACCAGCGTTTGTTAAGCTGGCATGGGTTGAGCGCCTTGCATCAAAATCTGAAATCAGCCATCTAATCTGCAGCAAGAAACTCCATGAGCGAAACTCGAGACGTTGTCATCATCGGATCCGGATGTTCCGGACACACTGCCGCTCTGTATGCGGCGCGCGCCAACCTGAAGCCGTTGGTCATCGAAGGCCACGAGCCCGGCGGACAACTTTCCATGACCACCTTGGTGGAGAACTTCCCCGGATTTCCCGAGGGAATCATGGGCCCACAACTGGTCGAAAACATGCGGAAGCAAGCCGAACGTTTTGGCGCTGAATACCGCATGGCGCACCTCAGCAGCGCTGACCTGAGCAAGCGGCCGTTCCTCCTGCATCTTGGCGTTCACCAGGTTCATGCGCAGACGCTGATTATCGCAAGCGGCGCTTCAGCACGCTGGCTGGGTTTGCCGCACGAGCAGCAACTCATCGGGCATGGAGTTTCATCGTGCGCGACCTGCGACGGCTTCTTCTTTTCTGGAAAAGAAATCGTAGTCGTCGGCGGGGGCGACTCCGCCATGGAAGAGGCTATCTTCCTTACACGCTTCGCCACCAAGGTTACTATCATCCATCGGCGCGACGCTTTCCGCGCTTCGAAGATCATGCTGGAGCGCGCTCAGAATCATCCCAAGATTCAGTTCCTGCTTAACACCGTAGTGGAAGACGTCTATGACATTCAACATAAGGAAGTCACCGGCCTCAAGTTGCGCGATGTGAAAACAGGCAAGGTCTGGGACTTCCCCACCAGCGCGCTGTTTCTGGGCATCGGCCACGAACCCAACGCGAAAATGTTCGCCGGCCAACTCGACACTGACGCCGATGGCTACCTGAAGACACACAACTACGTGTTCACGCGTGTTCACGGCGTCTACGCGTGCGGAGACGTGCAGGACCGCCGCTATCGTCAGGCCATAACTGCCGCAGGCACTGGCTGCATGGCTGCGATCGAAGTTGAAAAATTCCTGGAAGAGCAGGGGAAATAGAGATGTGGGCGTTCTACCGCAAGCCACCGGAACGCCGTTTGCTGCTGGAAAAATCTCTGGCCACGACTCTCACGAACTAGCAAAACTAAAGTTCACACCAGAGTAACCGTTCGGCCAGTGCTTCCTTTCCGCAAGAGTCACTCCCCACTCCGTTCTACCCTTGGTAGCCTGATTTTGTACGGGAGACCAGAACCACTCCACCGGTTCCCTCGCTGGTGGAATACTTCGACGCCCATTTGGAGGGTTGATTCATGAACGCTCGCTTCGTCTGTTTTCTGGCCTTTTGTGGAAGCCTGTTCGCGCAGCAGGTCGCGCCCCCATCACTCACGATTTACAACCAGGACTTCGCCGTGGTTCGCCAGGAGCTTCCGTTGGATCTGAAGTCCGGCGAAAACCAGGTCAATGTCAGTGACATCACCATGCACCTTGAACCCGACTCCGTGATCCTGCGCGATCCGTCGGGCAAGCACAGCTTACAGGTGCTGGAGCAGAACTATCGCGCCGATCCTATTTCAGAATCACTGCTGCTTTCATTGTATGAAGGCAAGACGATCGAGTTCGAAGTGGGCTCCGCGCCGAACGTGCAGATCGTCAAGGGCAAGGTGATTCGCAGCGGATACACTCCGCACGACAGTTTTGCGATGAACCGATACGGCCAGAACTACTATCAAGGGCAGATGGCCGTGGCCTCCGGCCAGCCGATTATCGAGGTCAATGGCCAGTTGCGCTTCAGCTTGCCGGGCACGCCGGTGTTCCCGAGCCTGACCGACGACACTATTCTGAAGCCCCGCCTGGAATGGCTGCTCGCCACCGACAAGGCTGGCAGATTCCCCGCGGAATTTTCCTATGTGACGGGCGGTATGTGTTGGCAGGCCGACTACAACATCGTCGCTCCTGAGAAAGGAGATCTCGTCGACATCGTCGGCTGGGTCACCATCGACAACCAGACCGGACGAACTTTCGAGAACTCCCGCATCAAACTCATGGCCGGCGATGTGAACAAGATTCAGCCCGGGGCGGCCGGGGTATACGCGATGAAGGCGGCGGTAAATGCAGCGGCAGACATGGTGGGCCCGGCAGTGACCGAGAAAGCCTTCGATGAATACCATCTCTATACCCTCGAACGCAGCACGACCCTGCGCGATCGGGAGACGAAGCAAGTGGAGTTCATTCATGCGTCCAATGTAGCCACTAAGCAGATCTACCTTTATGATGGCGCCAAGATCGATCCCAACCGCTACAACGGATGGAACTGGGAAAACATCCGCAACGATCACTCTTACGGGACCGAATCCAATCCCAAGATCTGGGTGATGCGCGAGTTCGTCAACTCACAAGCGAACCATCTCGGAATACCCTTGCCGAAGGGCCGGGTGCGCTTCTACCGACGGAACGAGGACACGCAAGTCGAATTCACCGGCGAGAACATGATCGATCACACCCCAAAAGACGAGACTGTCCGGATCTACACTGGCAACTCGTTCGATCTAACCGGCGAACGTCGCCGCACGAATTATGTTGTCGAGCCCGGAAAGAGCGCGGCCACCGAAACCTTCGAGATCCGCGTACGCAACCATAAGAAAGAACCTGTCGAGGTTCGCGTGGTCGAACACCTGTATCGCGGCAAGAATTGGGAGATCGTCACGAAATCCGACAGCTACCAAAAGAAAGATAGCCAGACGATTGAGTTCCCCGTGACCGTTGCTCCCGACGGAGAACGAGTCATCACTTACTCGGCACACTACACGTGGTGAGCGAACCCAATTGAATTGACATGAATCACATACCAACGGGGCACGCCTGTGGGCCTGCCCCGATTTGGGCTACCTGTCCCCAAACGCCCCCTCCTGTGAGTCCGCTCACGCCCTGTAAATCCGCACTTGTGATACAAAATTCAGTGGTCTTCCTACAAGTGGCCGACACTTCTTATCTCATTCTTCCGGCTCCGGCAGGTCCTTCATGCTAAGGGCGTTCTTCGTCCATCTCTCTGAAAACCGTTCATTACGCAATTTTGCCGAGCGATCGGCCATTGGCCGTCGCGTCTCCGGACGCTTTGTGGCGGGTACCGAAATTTCCGACGCCGTGCGCGTGACCCACGCGGTAAACCAGGCGGGCATGAGCGTCAGCATCGACAACCTGGGCGAGAACGTCACCAACACGGACGAAGCTCGCCATAGCTCACAGCTCTACAACCAGATACTCGACGCCATCGCGGCGAATCATCTCAATGCCAACATCAGCCTGAAGCTGACGCACATGGGGCTGGACGTTGACGAAAAACTCGCTCGCGATATCGTCGCCGGCTTGGTTGCCAAAGCCGCTTCCATGAGTCCCCCAGGCTTTGTGCGCGTCGACATGGAAGGTTCTCCTTACACTCAGCGCACACTGGATTTCGTCCACGAACTGCATCGCATGCCGGGACATCAGAATAGCGTCGGAACGGTCATTCAGGCTTACTTGAAGCGCTCCGAGAGCGATGTCGAGAAGTTGCTATCGGAAGGAATCCGCATCCGCCTGTGCAAGGGCGCCTACAAAGAGCCCGCCAGCATCGCGTTCGAGAGCAAAGCCGACGTCGATGCCAACTACATCAAGCTAATGAAGATCTTGATGAAAAGCGGCATCTATCACGGCATGGCGACCCACGACGAAAACATCATCCGGGAAGCACAGGCATTCGCCACCCGCGAGAAAATCGCACGGGATTCGTTCGAATTCCAGATGCTCTATGGCATCCGTCGCGACCTGCAACAAAGCCTCGTAAAAAACGGCTGGCGCATGCGCGTCTACGTTCCCTTCGGTACGGAATGGTACCCCTATTTCATGCGGCGGCTGGGGGAGCGGCCGGCGAACGTTTTCTTCATAGCCCGCAATATGTTGCGCTCATAGCCGGAAGTGCCAGCCCATGGCACATCTGGGCCAATTCTTAGCGCCATGGTCTTTGCTAGCATTGATGTGTGCAGAACACGGTCTCGCCAGATCTGATTGAGACGTTTTCCGTCTTCGTAGCGCCCGACATTGAAGACGAGAAAATCGATCTGATCCGCGCCGCCCTGGTTATCGCTCGCACGCAATATCCGGATCTCGAAATTGAAATGTATGCGACCCGGGTGGAACAGTTGGCGCGCCGTGTCGCCGCCCTGGTCCCGCAGCCGGAGCCCCGAATCGCTCGGGCCGCACTCAATCATGTGTTGTTTGATGGGATGAATCTTCGCGGCAACCGCGAGGATTATTACGACCCGCGCAACTCTTTCCTGAATGATGTGCTCGACCGCGGTCTCGGCATTCCGATTACACTGTCCATCGTTTACATGGAAGTAGCGCGACGGGTGGGCTTTTCACTCTCGGGAGTGGGAATGCCCGGACACTTCCTGCTCAAGTACTACGACGATGGTCGGGAAAAGCTGATCGATTGTTTCAACCGCGGCGACCTTCTCAGCCGGCAGGATTGCCAGACCCGCCTCAACGAAATCTATTCGGGCGAGATGACGCTACGCCCGGAGTTCCTGCATCCCATTAGCCGTCGCCAGATCTTGACCCGGATGCTCAACAACCTCAAGACCGTTTATCTTTCCACGCGCAACTTCCGCAAGGCTTTGCCTCTCGCCGATCTCATTCTCGTGATTCATCCGCAGTCGGCCGAAGACATCAAGCAGCGGGCACTCCTGCGTTACAGCATGAACCTGCACAGCCTCGCCGCTGAAGATCTGGATGAATACCTGCGAATCTCACCGAAGGCATCCGATGCCGACGAGATCCGTCAAATGGCCCTCTCGATCCGGCGCATGCTGGTATTGATGAACTGAATAACCTCGGTGACCGAACACCCTCCATATATACAAGCAGATTTAGCTGAGGTCTGAGGCCTGCCGCCGGATTCCCTACGGCTGCGCTTCGTTCTCTCCACCTTCCGCCGGAGCCAGCGGCAGGCGAGTAGCCCCACGCATCATTTCTCGCTCCTGGTCGGAAAACATACCCTTGAAGCGATCGGAGTTGATGACCTTTTCCTGTTGGTCGGGCGGCATGCCGCGCAAGTTCCGCACAGCCGTGGTTACCATGCGCTGGCGATCAGGAGGAAGCTGTCGCATCTGCCCGTAAATCTGCCGCGCCTCTTGCTTCTGCTGCGGGGTCAGGTGTTCCCAGGTATCCATACGGTTCAGCATGCGCAACTGCTGTTGGGGAGGCAGGTTTGAGAAATGCTGCAGCCGCTGCCGCAGTTGTTGCTGCCGTTCCGGAGTCAGCCGGCGGAATGCTGGATCGTTTTGCAATTCCCGCTCTTGTTCCGCTGGAGGCAGATCCTTATAGTGCCTCAACCAGTCCCCGGCGTGCCCCCGTTGCGCAGGACGCGCCTGCTGCGGTTGCCGAGGCGGCTGTAGTCGTTGAGCCGGGGGCGCTGCTGCGACCCGTCTTGCCTGCGGTGCGTGAAAAGCCGAGACTCTACGCGCCAGACACGGCAGGGGAGTTGTCATCGCAATCGCCAACCCGGCGAGCGCCAGCCAACCCGTCCTGTAATCTCCCCGCGTCATCTCCCCCGCCCTATCTCTCTCAGCCGATTTCCGCATTCGCGACAATCGAACATCTACGGAGTCGCTACAACATCCTGTTGCAGATCCAGGTCATCCAGCAAATCGAAATCCGCATACAAGTCGTGATTCTTGTCCAAGGTTTGCAGATCGCTTACCGCGGAGCCCACCGCCGGCGGTTCGGCATTCGCAGTTGCGTCCGGCGCACGATTAATAATCCCCGTGCTTCGCGTGAAGAACAGGCCCACGCCTACTCCCAGAAGAACGGTCAGCGCCGCCGCCAACACCGGCCGCCTGAACCATTGCAACCAACCGGCCGCAGGCTTGGCCATTTCCTCCCGCAGGCGAGCTTGCAAACGAGTATCAAAATACGGCGACGGGTCTGGCGCCTGCCATTCATCGAGCAGTGCCATCGTCGCCCGCATTCCCTTCAATTCCTCGGCGCAATTGCCACAATTATCCAGATGCTTGCGTTCGTCCGCCGTGGGCGCGCTGAATCCAGCCGCCACGTCGGGCATCCGTTCTCGAATCTCTTTGCAGTTCATAACCGCTTCCCCTTAATTCACTTCGCCAGTGCCGCTTCGCTCACAAATCGATCAAGCCTAAACAAATTCCTTCAACTGTTCCCGCAAGGTCTCATACGCGCGAAAGAGCAACGACTTGGTCGCCGACTCACTTTTCTTCAGCACTTCAGCAATCTGCTTGTAATCCATTTGCTGATATTTGTGCATGATGACCGCCAGCTTCTGCTGCTCTGGGAGCGCCTCTACTTTACTGCGGATCGCCTTCATCCGCTCCCGTCGTACCATCACCTGCTCAGCTGTCAGATGCCCATCCGGCAATTCCAACGTCGTGCCGGTTTCTTCGTCCGGCTCATCCAGGCTCACTTGAACTTCGGGCCGCTCGTGCCGCGTGTCGCGCGCATGGTTCACTGCGAGGTTGGTCGCGATGCGATACAGCCAGGTCGTAAACTTTGCTGTCGCTTCGTAGCTTTCCCGCGAACGGTACACTCGCAAGAAGACTTCTTGAGCCAAGTCCTCGGCGGCTGCCGCATTGCGCGCCATCCGGTACATAAAACTCACCATCGGACGCCGGTATTTTTGCACCAAATATTCGAAGGCCGACTGGTCCCCAGCCTTCGCACGCAGCATGATCTCGGCATCGGACAGCTCTTCCGCGGGCGTCAATAGCCCCGACACTCGCGGCGTTGCCGTCATTAATATGCCTCGACCTAGCGCGACTGTGCTCACACTATTGTCAACCCCGCGGTCGCTCGAAAGTTGCGGCTTGGAGGGGTCTGAAGCACCGGGAGAAGTCCCTATGGATGTAGGAGTTAGCGGCTTCTGAGAGGATTTTGGATCAGTCGCCATGCAAAATCATGCAACGGGGAGAACTTCGCGTGCCCGGGCAGCACCCCGCATCGGATAGGGTACCACGCTCCATCCCCGCCATCAGCCCCGAAAGGGCACTCCGACCGTCAGCGCGAAGCATCGGTTCCCGATCGTCCTAAGTCATAGTAGCCCGCCCAAGTTGCATAATCTGCGCGCAAATGTTTGAATGAAATGACTCTCGCGGGGCGCTTAACTCAGCGGTAGAGTGCCATCTTCACACTCTGTCAAGGCGTTTGTTTTCAGAGAGTTAAGAGGAATGCTCGGGAATATTCGGGCATTTAGAACCAACAACTTAGATCACTGGGCTAGATAAGTGGCCCCACAACTGGACCCACGCGAGCGGGTTGGCAAACACGGCAGCCATTGGTTAGAGTGACACTCCAAGCAGATAACAATCGCTGAGTCTACCCCCCGTTCCAACAGAGATCAGAAACACCTCCTAATCGGCGGGTTACGTAACTCAGAACGTAACTCAGAAAGGACTCTCTCCATGCTCGCTGCTGGCAATACATTCCCGAATTTTTCGCTCCCCACTCAGGACGGCAAGACCACCAGGCTCTCCGATTTCGCCGGTCAGTGGCTCGTTGTCTACTTCTATCCGAAGGACGACACGCCCGGCTGCACGATCCAAGGCAAGTCATTTACGGCTACCAAGGCCGATTTCGACGCCGCCGGGATTAAAGTTGTTGGGGTTAGCGCCGACGATGTCACCTCGCACAGGAATTTCTCCCACAAGTTCGCCTTTACTATCGACTTGCTCTCCGACACCGACTCCACGCTCATGAAGACGCTCGGCATCGGCCAGGCGGAATGGAAGGGGGTGAAGTTCTGGGAGCGCACCACCTTCGTAGTCGATCCCAAGGGCGTGATTCGCAAGGTATACGAAAAGGTGAACCCGGAAGGACACGAGAAAGTGCTGCTCACCGACATCGAGGGGATGAAGGCGAAGGCCGCATGAGCGATCGCCCTCGGCGGCTGAAGAGGCTACTGAAGAACTGATTTAGGGCGCAAGAAACTTACCTCGGGCGTTGAAGTGCATTCTATTTGAAGTGCTGCGCGAGATTCGAACCTATGACTTTCACCGTGTGAATCTGAACGTACGAGGCTTTACAACAACTTACAAGACCGCGGGGACTGCCAAAGTTCGCGGAAGTCGTACAAGACATCGCATTTTGTGGGTTGGGTTGTGGGTGGAAATTCGGCACGAGTAACACGCGAACTCGAAAGCAGAAGTCTCCTTCCTGACTGCTCCTCGGCCATACCATGATCTCGGGTGCAGCAGTCGCCGGAGGAGGGACAATGCGCGTGCGCTATCAGCAAGGATATCTACGGCTCGGCCATCGGAAGAATGGGTCTGATTGTTGGGAGTTCCTTTGGTGGGACAGCGAACCCACAGGAAAGCGAGTTCGCCGCAAAGCCGCGATTGGCACCATCCTGGAGTATCCAAATGAAGTTCAGATTTTTACTGTTTCTCTGAACGGAGCCAACATTTTATCTACGCCGATCCAGAGTGGCGGCGTCCAATAGGCCCCGCAATTTCTGTGCCAGGGCCTCCTGCGTGAAAGGTTTCTGGAGAAAATCGGTACCCTCTTCTTGGTCTTGCGGCTCCCCAACCCCATGAGGATTGCCTGATATGTAGAGTACTTTCAGTCCGGGCCTCTCTTTCCGCATAGACTTGGCTATCGCCAGTCCGCTGGTCCCCGGCAGACTCAGGTCGGTCAGCAGCAAAGCAATGTTTTTGTGGTGAGTTGCAATCTGATGGGCACCCTCGGCGTCCTCTGCCTCAAGTACGGTGTAGGCGGAGCGCTCCAACAGTTCTCGAATGAGTGCTCGCAAGGGAACCGCGTCCTCCACAACCAAGATGGTTTCTGAGCCGCGCGTGATTTCCAACCGCCTGGTCTCCTGCTCGCGAGGTTCCGCTTTCTCGGTCGTCGCTGGGAGATAGACGGTGAAGGTCGATCCCTGACCAGGTTCACTGCGCGCCCATACCTGCCCGCCGCTCTGCTTCACAATGCCATACACTGTGGCCAAGCCCAAGCCCGTTCCTTTGTCTGGTCCTTTGGTCGTAAAGAACGGATCGAAAATCTGAGACAAGGTTTGTTGATCCATTCCTATGCCAGTGTCGGTCACTTCCAGCCGAACGTACCGCCCCGCCTTCAGCGGGGATTTCTGCGCGGCAAACGCTTCATCGACTTCCAGGTTGTGCGTCTCAATGACAATCCGGCCGCCCTCCGGCATGGCATCACGGGCGTTGACGCAGAAGTTAACGATGACTTGTTCCATTTGACCGGGATCGGCGTTGACATTCTCCAAGTCGTCAGCCAACAAGGTCCTCACTTCGATGTCGTCACCGATCAGGCGGCGAATCATCTTGTCGATGTCCTCGATCACCCGGTTCAGGTTGAGCACTCTGGGCTGTAGCAACTGCTTGCGACTATAAGCGAGAAGTTGGCGCGTGAGGCTGGCGGCACGGCGTCCGGCGTTGAGAATTTCCTGGACGTGCCGGCTGCCTGAGATCTCGATTTCCGGCCGGTCCAGAAGAAGCTCCCCGTGTCCGATGATCACGCCCAGAATATTGTTGAAATCGTGCGCGATCCCGCCCGCCAACCTTCCGACGGCGTCCATTTTCTGCGCGTGCCGCAGCTGTTGTTCGGTCATTCTGTGCTCCGTCTCGTCAATCAGAAAGCCGTGGACCTCAACCAGTTCACCGCGTTCGGTGAAAGTCCCAATCGCATTCTCCGTGACATACAGCATGCTCCCATCCTTGCGGCGGAGTTCTTCTTCGTAATATTCCAATTGACCCCGCTGCTTCAGTTGTGACAAAAACTTTTCTCGCACCTCGGGACTGGCGTGAAGCGACGAAAGATTCGTTTGCTTGGCTTCTTCCTCGGAAGCAAATCCGAACATGCGCACAAATGCGGGATTACAGGCGAGGATGATACCCTCGGGAGTCGCGATGTAATTCCCGGCAAGATCTTGCTCAAAGAAGACTCGGTACTTCTCCTGACTCTGGCGAAGCGCCTCCTCCGCCCGCTTTCGCTCGGTGACGTCCGTGCACGTCCCCACCCATTCCTGGATGTGGCCCCCAGCTTCCAGCACCGGCGCTCCGCGGACGGCCATGTGCCGGTACTCGCCGTCGTGCCGTCGCAAGCGGTACTCCGTGTAGCAGGGGGTGCAGGTCTCGACCGCCCTCGACCACACTGCCCTTGTTTGCTGGCGATCGTCGGGATGAACGGCCTGAATCCACCCCCAACCGCGGATTTCCCCTTGGCGCATGCCGCTGAATGCTGCCCACATGGGCTGGTCCTCGCCAACTTCGCCCAGCGCATTTGTGGTCCAAACGATTTGTGCGCTTGCCAGCACTAGGGAGCCGTACCGCTCCTGGCCTCGACGAGCCGCCTCATTGGCTCTGTACTCCGAATGAATTGTCGCCAGCAGGCGAAGGGCGAAAACTGCCAGCGAAACGGTTACTGCCAGCCGCGCCAGGCGCGGTTCCGACTGTACAGTCCAGTTTGCGGAAACTGCGACTACAAGCGGCAGAACCGCAGGGATGAGGTGGAGTGACAACGCCTCGCGAAACCTCGGGATCCCGCCGCTTACGCTCGCTGGCAAATCGTGCCACCGAGAAAACATCCATGCGGCCAGCAAGAACGGTATGGAACCCTGGAGCTCGATCCACACAGGAGCGGGGCGGGCGCGGAGGAATACGTAGTGGGTAAGTGCTGACCCCAACGTGTAAATCAAGAGGTAGATCCCCATCCAGCGAAACGCCAAACGCTCGCGCTCGGAATTCGCCAGGAGGGTCCGAAACCAGAATCCGCTCGTAATGCTCACGTTTCGGGCGATGAGCACGACGGCAAAGGCCGCATAGAGCGAACGAATGTACTCAACCGGTGCACTTTTGCTCGGAATGTAGATAAACGCAATGAAGAGGATCACTACGATGATCAGGATCTGCATGAAATCGAGAATCATCGGCCAGTTGGGAGTGCCTCTAGTGCGGGATCGTTCGCCGAGCAGTAGTACCATCCCGAACGGCACCATGTGGAGCAGGAAGAGGAAGTCGCTTGTCCCGAATCCTTCCCCGTGTTCGAAATGACGGGCTACGAGAGCGAGGACCAACAGCGCGAACCCAGCGCTTGAGAACGCCCAAAACGCGCGTGCGAAGTCCCGGGACTTTATGGAGGCGTAGCCCGCAAAAAAGCAGGCCAGCACCACGGAGAGAGTCTGTAGACCTTGCGATGCGAGCGACTGGCCAAGCGGAGCCTTGGTGGTGACGAGGACGATCAGGTGCAGCGCAAGGACTGCTCCAAGGCCGAACGCAACAATATTGGAAGACGAGGCCGATGCGTCGCTCTCGCGGGACACCTGACACCCCTTCCTCGAGCAAGACAATTATAGACCGGGAAGTGGCGGCTAGAGAGCGCCCTGATCCACACCCCTGTTAGTCTTTGGACCAAAATGGGACTGTCCCAAGGACAAGCCATCGGAAGGCAGGCTGGTATCTTGCCGATAGGTCGAAGCGGCGAATAGAACGGTGGCGGAGTAGTGATGAGTATTTCAGCCTGGTCTCTGCAACATCGACCCGCTCGTCACGAGCGCTTGTAGAAATAGTCAGCAGGGAGCAGCGATGTGCTGCTCCTGCCGGGGATGTATCTCTTTACTTGTTATGTGGGAATCGAACGGAGGACTTGCTTCAATCACCAAGGCCAAGAGCCAGCAACTGCGATCAGGACTAACAGGAACATCATTCTAATGTTCTCCTTATTATTGATTATCTCTACCACGGACGGGAACAGCACCGAAGCGATGAAGCGGAGCTACACACCCGGTGAAAGACACTCGTCTTCTGCAATGTGCACCTCAGCGGAACACCACGTCCAGTTCCATCGGTGCAACTACGGTTACCACCCTTTCGTGCAAACTTTGTGCCGCTTCGCCGGAGCACAGCGCTTTCTTGGGACGTACAGGGATGCATGGTGACGGTGGCTCCGGCGGGCGGTGCCGTGCTGGAAGGAATGGTGAACCCGCAAGGGGCTAGTGGCCAAACAGTTTCTTACTGGGGCACGGATCCGAACTTGAACACCTACAATGTGCCCTGCCTCTAGAACAACAACCTCTTTCAATTGTCCCACTGTGATTGCAAACTTCGGCATTCTGCCGAAATAGCGGCATGCCCCGGCATTGAGGCGACCGCCTCCGCGCATTCGTCTCACGTGTTGAACGCCACCGTGGCCGTGGCTCGTCTCGCGTTTGCTCAGCGAGCTTTGACCTCGACGACCCCAAGAGGACCACCGGCGTTGAATGTATCAGCGCTTCTACCAGCGTTTCTCCGTCCTCGGAGCGACGACCAGTTGTCGCTCATGTAACGAATTCCTGTCGGATGACGTCAAAGCTGTATCGGAAGCGACCAGCGCGACAGTTTCGGCCAGCTTGGACCTCAGGAGCTCGCTTTCGATACAGCCGTTTGGAGGAAGCCGCCTTTTTCGCGGCGGACGCTATCGGATTTCAATCGACTTTAGTTTGGAAGTGGTTGAAAAGCAGAGTGTTTGCGGCCCGATCTTCGAATCGGAATTCATTGAACTAACCAAGAAGCTCAAGCTCACGATCGCCTCATCGTATCCGCCCGCCGTTGGTGACTATTTGGTGTATTCCCAATGATCGCCCGTCATAACCAGCGTCGCCCGATCCGAGGGATTGGAGCCGAGCGCTGCCGCAATGCCGGGATATGCGGTCTTCATCTCTTGCGAATTCGCCCAGGGCGCCACATTTGCGATCTGATAGTGGTAACTGACATCGACTGTTTTGGCCCCTGCCCCGTTCGTGCCCAGCGTCGAATTATCGATTGAAGTCACTTCGCGATGGCCATAGCAGAAATTTCCATAACCGGGCTGTGAGGAATCGGGAGTCCACGAGGTCCGGCCCTTTTCGGACAGGTCATAATTATTGACCTGCTTCGAGGCGATGATGAGCACTTTCTTCTCGGCTGTGGTGCGTGTTAACAGACCCTCCTGCGTAAGGGCGTCGTAACCTTCGGTCTTTGAATCGTCCGCAGTTGCCGCCTGAACAGGAAACTTCTTCGACTGAGACCAGATGCAAACGGGAAACGCCTTGAAATGGTCGTTAATCGCAGCCTTATAGTTCGTATCATTGTCCGCGCCGTTGTTGCATCCTGTTGTCAGCAGCGCTAAAACAACCAGAGCAAACCCGTAACCTGCTCGATTTCTTAACATGATTCTCCTTTAGGCCGTATGCAGCAACATCTAGTCGATGAATATGGATCAGCCGCGATTCCGCCTTCGCAACAATGAAGACTATTTCGAACCGCATTACTTAATACGGCGTCCTACTCCGGACAGAGTGGGGTCTTCCTAACGGAAGTGCAGCCAGTGTCAATTATGGAAGCAGGGACAGGTTTAAACTGGTCTGTAATGCTCACACCTGGCCAATCGGATCTTCCGCTCACTGCACGGACCTCAGGTGGGACTCTTTTCAGGCAGGTCGTCCAGATCGGTCGCGAACGCACCATTACGAAAGTAACTATGTAACGACGTGCATCGCATGTGCAAACGCTGCGGTGTCGCCGGTCCGATTTTCATCTAAGCTGTTGGTTTCTGCCCTCCGTCCGTTGGCACGATAACTGCACTATCGAATATCGAGTTCGTTCTTGCCTCCCCTCTGCCTGTCTCCTCCCCCAGAACATTCTGCCAAGGAGGAGTGCCTCGTGTCCCAAACCGACGCTAACAAACAGATGCCCCGCGGGCTTGTATGGATCGACGGGCGGGGTTTTCGAGGATTTGGTTGCTCCGAATGTGCTTGGGTGTTCAAGCCTTTCGGCTCGCCCACTGGCAAATCCTTTGACGAAATGATGCGGAACTTCGAGCTGCAGCGCGATAAAGAGTTTTCATCTCATGTATGCGCGAAACACCCAAAGAGCACCACCGCCAAAAGCTGAATCTAATTTCGACAAACTCACTATAAGGGCCGTCCCAGCCAACCTGGCACCTGCCGGGACATCAACCTGAAGGAGCGAGTCACAACTCCAAAACCAGTGCGTGGTCTTCAGCCTGCTAGAATCTGTCGCCGAGGGGGTAATCCATGGGAAATCTGTCACACATAGTGAGTCAGTTACAGGCTCAACGTAAGCAAGTACATGCTGAACTTAGTCGCCTGGAGGGGGCCATCAATGCACTGCAGGGACTAAATACCCGCAACGGGTCGGGCACAAGCCCAGCCGTTTCTGCCAGACCACGGCGCACGATGTCCGTCGCAGCGCGTAGGAGAATTGCAGCTGCTCAAAAGAAACGCTGGGCAGTGTGGAAGGCGAAGCAGAAGAAATCTGGTTAGCTGTAATTGACAGCCTGACATTCAACCGGGCCCGCCTCGGGCATCGCCAACACAAAAGATACGCGGAACACCCCGTGCCGATCTCGTGATCCGAGTCACCAAGGCGTCCGTCTGTTAGCCACCTTTGCGAGAGTGAAGGTCTTGTTACAGGCTCTAAAAGCCTGGCTTGCGCAGATCAGTCCGGCAGTTCGATTCGGTCGGGGTGTTTCTTGTCGCGCTCGTGTTCTTCCGCAAGCACCTTCTCCAGCCACGCTGCTTGTTTTTCGGCAATCTTGTTATCCACGAACGCGGGCTGGTGGCCGATGACGAACTCCTCGCCGCAACCTTCACACCGGAGGGTACCCATTTCTTGGAACCCCGCACCCTTCTCTCGGCTCTGACCCTTCTTTATTGCCACTGCCCTCATCTGCTGAACTTCTCCGATTGGACGATCTTCCGCTTTTGTACCTTGCGCGTTCGCGACATGGCCGGGGCCTTCGGCGAGCGTAAGTCCATCAGGGTAATTCTCAGTTGATAGGTGTCCATGTTGCGGAGAAGCATCTCATGGATTGAGCGTACCCTCCAAAGTGACCATTCTGCCGCAGTTTGACAACGGTTGCGCAGACGCCTAGCATTGTAATTGAGCAAGCTATCTCTTCTTACTCTTTCAGGTCCTCTGAACTAAGTCAGCCCATCTGAAGTTTTTTCTCTTAGTTTTCCCCCGAAGGAGGAACTGCGTTATGACACTATTGACCCGTTGGGATCCTCGCCGTGATTTGGCCACCATGCAAGATCGCATCAACCGCTTTGTCCGTGAGTCGTATAGCCCGGAAGGCCCGGAAGAGGCTTTGACGACCACCCACTTCGCACCGCCGGTGGACATCTATGAAGACGAGCACAACATTACTCTGAAGATGGAAGTCCCCGGCATCGACGAAAAAGACATTGATGTCCTCATCGAGAACACCACCCTCACCGTCCATGGCGAGCGTAAGTTCGAGAAGGAAGAGAAAGAGGAGAACTTCCGTCGCGTCGAGCGGCAGTATGGAAGCTTCACCCGCTCGTTCACGCTTCCCAGTTCCGTGGATCCGGGGCAAGTAAGCGCCCATTATGACAAAGGCGTACTGAAAATCAGCCTTGCTAAGAAGGCCGAAGCTAAGCCCAAACAGATCAAGGTGAATGTTGGGAGCGAGAAGTCCCTTGAAGCTAAGGTTCACGGCAAGGCTGCCTAGAACCAGTAGCTAATGAGAGAAATGGGAGGCGGCCTATATCGCCTCCCATTTTACCTGTGGCGCAAGTTCGATGTGCATAAGTGTGAGATTCGAAGAGACAGAGTGATGGTTAGGAGGATCGTACCGATGTGCTGCATCACATCTAACGAACGGAAAAAGGCAACAATATGGATGAGGCTTTAAAGGCGAAACTCGATGAAGCACGGGAACGGATGAACAGTCAGCAGGCCGGAATCAACGCGGATCGCAAGCACGATGATCGGGCAACGCGAGAGTGGGCCAGAGGAAAACAGCGGCCAGCGAATGCGGAACGGGTTCAGCTCAGAGACTCGCTGACCGAGGAGGATCGGAGACAGATTGAAGAACGCATACAGCAACTTCTTGACGATAACCCTGCATTGTCTCCCACGAACGCTCGGACACTAGACTCGAAGACAGAGCCGCCTTGTGTCTCTCTCGAAGTTCTTGACGAATACTATTTTCTGAGGGACATGGTCGGTTGATGGATGCCCACTGCGTTTGTAAAATCGCCTAGCGCTCAATGACCAGCGGTCAAAACGTGTAGTGGCCTGATAACAGCAGTTAACCGCACAACTATACGAGCGCTTGCCGGGGTCAGGTTGCCGTTTGTGCTCGTTTTCCGCCGAAGATGCACGATGGAACGCGGCCTTTGCGGTACCGGATCTGCTCTGTGACGTGTGGAAACAACAAGTTGCGGGGTTGAGGGAGAGGGCCACTCAACTGCTGGCAGTCAGGGGGAGCGAGCATCCTTGCTCCTCTTTCAGGTTCCCTGAACTAAGTCAGCTCATCTGAAGTTCTCTCTTCTTAGCAGCTCACAACCTTTCAGGAGGTTTCTATGTTTGCACGCACGGTATCTATTCATCTGAAATCGAACATGCTTTCCGATTACATGCGCAGCTTTGAGAACGACACCCTTCCATTGCTGCGCAAGCAGAAGGGCTTCAAGGATGAAATCACGTTGTCCAATCCCGGCAGCCTGGATGTTGTTGCCATCAGTTTGTGGGAGAACAAGGCCAATGCTGAAGCGTATAACAGCAGCACGTACCCGCAAGTTTTGCGATCCTTCGAAAGATTCATCGATGGAACGCCCAAGGTTCAGACGTTTGAGGCGGTCACTTCGACCTTCCATAATGTCGCCATAGCAGCGTAAGGACGCTCTGAGCTTTTTGGCCCGAGGAGGCGGAAGTTACGGGGCCTTCTCGGGATCACTTAACGGCATGCACGCGAATGGACATCTATGCACCTAACACTTCAAAACGCAGAGATCATCAATCGTCTGGTAGAACAGGGCAATTGCTTCTGAAGACCTTCCATGCTGAGTACGAGAAAGAGGCTGAGTTCGCGCGTGGCGAACTGACAGGCTGGCGTAGCACTATACACGCCCTGTACCAGGATTACAGTGAAGACATCGTTAACCGCGTCGTCACCAGGACACGCTTGGGGATTCCAGATGGCGAAGTGCCAAGCGGAAGCCATTCATGCCATTTGAGGCCATCCAGCACGAAGTTGAGCATTCTCATCACCGCCAGAGGGCGACTCGCATGACGCAGACTGGTGCGAAGAAAGACCGAGGCGTGGAGCAAAAGCCCGCACCACGCTCCCAGAGTGAGAGCCGATGTCACCACCACGTCGAGCTGGTGCTCGGTCGTATTTTTGCGAAACAGCACACGTTTACGAAAGAAAGCTTGTTTCGACACGTCGAGTTGGAGAATGTGGATACAGATCGGTGACTGGAGTCACAGCATTACACCCGGGGACGGTTCCACTATAATAGTGTTCGTAACATATCCTGCCTTAGTTCTTCTTCTGGCGAAATGCACAGCAACGCAATACGAGTACTCATATGACGGATAAACAAATCAGTCTTTGCGCAAGGCTAAGGGGATTGGGTTACACAAAAGGGAACCAGATGAAGCTGTACGGAGAGACATTTGAGGTGCTTAGTGAGCCAATCGTGATGGCGGATAATTTGGTTATCGTGGATGCAACTGAGAAGAAATCAGGGCAGTTGAGGCGTGTCCGCATTCCGTTACCAATCGTGAACATGGCGACTGAGCGTAATGCCGCATAAGTAGCGGGAGTCGAACAGAATTCAGACCCGCGATTGAAAGTACTGAGCAGAAACCGTCCTTGTGAAGTGCCCCCGTTTGCTGTTCCCATGAGCAACACGTCGTTTGAGTCGCCCGCGACTTTCAACGCTACCGGATTGACAACTGAACTGACGTTTGCCAATTGTCGCAAAATCACCATATCAGTCAATGACCGATGGTGATGAAGATCACTGACAGTAGAGGTGGAAAACGCTTGTAATAGAGGCCGGAGGAATCAAAACTGAATACCTCTGAATTGGGCCCGGCCCCGCTAAGGTGCGGTTGCATCATTTAGTCGCTGCCCGGCGGCTAGGGGCTGGGCTTCTAGTTCTCAAGCGAGTTCCTCCGCACCCAAGAAAGTGGAAAGCTGCCTGCACTTGGGTTGGAATCAGCTGAGGTGGCTTATGGCGCTGACTGTCGTAGCGGTGATCTTCGGAGTTTTCGCAATTGGTCTGATCGTCCTCCTGATCTACAAGAGCACACTCACCATGCACAGGGATGACCAGTTGTTTCTGGATGACGCGAGTTCGCACATGCATGCTGAGCAAACGGAACTGTTGGCCAAGGTCAACCGGCTTACCATCCCGGTGCGCGTGTTTAGCATCGGGTCTGGGGTATTCCTGCTGGTTCTCCTCGCGATGTGGCTCTACGAGAGGCTGAACGCGGTACAGTAGCGTCGAAAGCAGGGGACTTGCGCCATTCGGCCAACATCCTCGCGCGGTGGAACGAGGCTGAACCTAGCTCGTAGTTAGCGAAATATCGCGCTATCACTCATTGACCGTTCTGAGGTAATCGCCCGCGTAGCTATCCTTCACAGACTCGCCCCACCTGCCCACAAACAATCTCGTCGATGATGCGTTCAACGTCCATGCGTCTCAATATCCAACATAAGTACGGTCAGGGTCAAACAGAAGCGGCGACTAACCTGAAATCGACCGGTTTTTGACCAGATAAACCACAAAGCCTTCCCAGCCAATGACCGACCTCGCACTCCGACGCTAGAATGTGGATTGATGTTTAAGGTCGCTAGCTGGAATTTGAATTCTGTTCGCTCTCGGCTGACCCATGTCACGGCATGGCTGAAAGTTCGCGAACCGGATGTGTTGTTGCTGCAAGAATTGAAGGGGACGGAATTCCCGTCCGAAGCCTTCAAGTCGCTCGGCTATGAGAGTGTAGCGGTGACGCAGAAAGCCTATAACGGGGTTGCGATTCTGTCGCGACATCCGATGAAGACGATTGCTAAGGCTCTCGTCGGAGACGATTCCGACAGTCATGCGCGGTTCTTGGAGGTAATCATCAGGGACATCCGCATCGTCAATATTTATGTTCCCAATGGCAATCCGGTAGGGAGTGACAAGTTTGCGTACAAGTTAGCTTGGATGGATCGACTGACTCAGCAAATGATTAGATGGAAGCAGGACGATGTGCCGACGCTAATAGGCGGCGACTTCAACGTGATTCCTGAGGACATCGACTGTCACAAGCCGTCTTCGTGGGAGCACGATGCTTTGTTTCAGCCGGAACCGCGAGCCCGCTATCGTGCGATGTTGGGTATTGGCTATACGGATGCGTTCCGGTCGTTGCACGTGGGCGAAATAGGACATTTCACATTTTGGGATTACTTTCGGCAGGCGTTCCAAAACAATCGAGGCATACGAATCGATCACTTCTTGTTATCCCCAACGCTGGCAGATCGACTGGAAAGCTGCGAAATCGATAAAGGACCCGCGAGCAAGGAAAAGCCCTCTGACCACACCCCCATAATCGTCACGCTGTCTGATCTGCCATAATCTCCCAAAGCCTCGTCGGTGATGGCGTTTGTTGTAGGACTAACCACTGGAGGGCAGGAAAATGGAATACCTGATCGGTGTGATCCTAACTTTGGCTGTGGCTGCTTTTGCTGCTGTCATCGGTTTTGACCGTGAGCGTGCATTCTATCCAACGGTACTAATCGTGATCGCGTCCTACTATGCCTTGTTCGCTGTGATGGGAGCTTCTACGCGCACGCTAATCATTGAAAGCATCGTTGCGGGCGTTTTCGTGTTGTTTGCCGTTCTCGGCTTCAAGGGGAACTATTGGCTAGTGGTCGCTGCTCTTATTGGTCACGGCGTCTTTGACTTCGTCCGTCACTTCTTCATCGACAACCCCGGTGTTCCGCAATGGTGGCCCGGTTTTTGCTTGGCATCTGATGTAGTTTTCGGTGCATGGGTAGCTGTGCTCATAATCACGCGAAGGCAACCCTCAGTAAACCGATCAACCGCGTGAGGAGAACTTCAGTCTTGTGACTGACGCCAGCGAAATCCGTCGTATTGGATCGCGAGCTTGAAGAGGAGAAGAAGCCCAGCGAATCGCGAACCTCCGCGCATCCGCTGCCCGCTCTGCGGTTGGTCGCCCCGCAAGGAAGACAAGTGGTTCTGCACCTGCGGCAACGAATGGAACACGTTCGATACGGGAGGAGTCTGCCCAGCATGCCTGCACCAGTGGACTGAAACCCAATGCCTCTCGTGCAGCCGATGGTCGGCGCATTCGGGTTGGTACACTAGCTGATCTGGAACTCAAAGATGCAATCGCAGCAATTCGTTCACGTTGTCCCTCACAGAACGATGAGCGGTATCGATCACAACGTGTTCGCGCTGCCACGATTCGTATTCCCGTGAGACGACCTCGCCCCAACTCGGCAGTTTCAGACCGGGAATGTCCGGCACTCTGCTCTCGACTCTCTGCCGATGCTGCTGGGGATCAGAACATACAATCTCGACCTCCACGGCTCTTGCTTGTGCACGGTTCGCTACACCGATCCAACAATCGCGGGTAATTTGAAGGGGATTGACGCAATCCGCAACAACAGTTCTCCCCAATTGTAGGTTGTCTTCAGCGAGAACGTATGCGACACGATAGCCAGCATCGTCAATCTGTCTGTCCAGCATCCCGGACGCCCGAATCGCCTGCTCAATTGAGTCGATCCGCACATACACTGCATTCACTTCACGCGCAACTTCCCGTGCGATTGCGGTCTTTCCCGTTCCGGGTAACCCGCCAAAGACTATCAGCGTTGCCATGGGGAGATACTAGCGGGATTTTCTGGCGTGCGGAAGCACTAGGTGGTTGGGGGTTCAGAAAACAATCTGGTCTGCGGGCTTTACGGTGATTACGTGATCTCCAGCGCCAAAGTCATCGAGCACAAAGTTGTGATGCGCGATGATGTTCGCTGCGGTCAGCACTCCGTTGTCTCGCGTAAGGTGGGCATCGCGTGCGAGCATAACGTCATAACCCAAACTCGTCGCACGTCGGCAAGTTGTGTCCACACAATATTCCGTCATGCTTCCCCCAATGATTAGGCGTGTGATCCTTCTCTTTTAGTTCCCGTTGAAGCGGGGTTTCGAAGAAGGAATCCAATTCCCGTTTCCTAATGACTGGTTCGCTGTCCAGCGGTTTTATTGACGGATGAATTTCCCAGCCTTCGGTATGTGTTTCCAGCGGATGCCCCCTTGGCCCGTCATGCTGAATGTAAATCACGGGTGTCCCGGAAGCGCGGGCTCTGGATAAGAGAGCCTCGATTCTAAATAAGACTCCAGCCCTAATTTCGGCGGGTATCAGGTTCACCAGACCGACTTGAACATCAATGATGAGCAGCGCGTTGTGAGACCGCTCAGCTTTTCCCGCGACAGTTTCCATGCCGCCATTCTAAGCCTGCGTGAGTTTTTCCCGGCACTAACTTAACTCATATACCAGCCGCCATTCACCGAAAGGGTCTGTCCGGTCATGTAGTCATTCATCGCCAGCATCACCGCTACCGAAGCTACGTCGTCAACCGAACCGAAATGCCCCATCGGAATCAGAGCCGGGCTCGCGTTTGGATTGCTGGTCACCATATCTGTCTCAATCAGCGCCGGAGCAATGGCGTTTACGGTTATTCCATCCTTTACGAAGGCTGCGGCACAGGAGTGAGTCAGCCCAATGATCCCCGCTTTTGACGCGGCGTAGTGCGCCCCGACAGCCCCGCCCGTCTGTGCAGCGACCGAAGACAGGTTCATGATCCGTCCCCACTTTCTTTGTCGCATACCGGCAATCACAACCTGCGTCACCAAGAAGACAGACTTCAGATTCACGGTGAGAACCTCGTCCCATTCCGTCTCGGTGATGTCCTCCAATTTGCGCGGATGAGCGATTGCAGCGTTGTTGACGAGGATGTCGATCCCTCCGATGCTCGCCTCGACCTCAGCGACCATGCGCTTCACGTCGGCTGCGACCGACACATTGGCCTGCACCGCTATTGCCTTGCGTCCGGTGCCCATGATTTCGCTACAGACAGCATTGGCAGAATCGGCTCGTTCGTGGTAGTTAACGGCAACATTGGCACCAGCCTTAGCCAGTGCGATTGCAACTGCGGCTCCGATCCCGCGACTGCCGCCAGTTACAAGAGCGATTCGATTCTTCAAATCTTTCATAGCTTCAAACTCCGATTCGTCCTGTGCCCAGTCAACCCGTCAGCACCCCACAACCCACACTCGCCGCTCCCGCCAACGGGCACAGAGTACCATGTGGACATGAGCAGAATATTCCCGCAATGCCTCGGCGCGAACCCTTCGGGCTCGGCGCGAAGCGATGTCCTTCTTCGGGAAGAGCCCGACGAGGCAGAAGACGAAGAGGAAGACGAACGAGACCGCAAAAAAGATGACGAGGATGAAGACACAGACGACGGCTACTCCGAGTGAGCGTGCCCTTGCTTCAGTTGGTGAAGGATGAAGCGCGAAGATTTCGTTAAGGTTGCAGAAGAGACTTTGGATTCGCTGCCGGAGGAATTTCGCAGCCGTATCCAGAATGTTGCCATTCTGGTTGAGGACTCTCCGCCGAAGCAGTCACGATCCCAGCCGGGTCAGCAAAGGCAATTGCTACTAGGCATCTTTCACGGCGTGCCTGCGACGAAGAGGAGCGTCTTCAACCTCCCCGCAGGACCGGATCTCATCGTGCTTTATCAGAAGAACATCGAAGCCGTCTGTTCGAACGAGGCAGAAGTCCGACATCAAATCCGCCAGACTCTCATACATGAACTGGGGCACTATTTTGGGATGACCGAGGAGCAACTGAAGGATGTGTAGTGGGCAATGCTACTATGCTCCCCGATTCGTCCGTTGCCAATCAATCCGCCAGCGCCCGCCTGTCATGGGCACCCAGACGAGTTTCTTTAGCGGCGTCCCCCTCGCGTAGTGATAGAGCACACCTGCCCGTTCGTAGAAACCCCGCGTGTGCCACGAATCTTCAAAGCCGAACTTCTTGAAGTCGAGATGATGGCAGAATTCATGGCAGAGAGTGCTCAGGAATGTGCCGAAGGACGTGACTTCCTTACGAACCGCCGTCCGCATCCACACGCGAATCAGCATGGAATCGGGGGCGTAGTCGCCGAAGAGTTCGAATGTCGCACGCTCTCGGGTGCGTAGAGGTCTCGCCGCTAGTACCCGAACGCCACAGCCTGTGACTCCATAGAAATTTGAAGCTCTGGTGAGAAACTCGGTGCATGCGGTCCGGACATCTCTAATCTTGTCCGACTTCATCGCGGATTCGAGTCTGTGGGCAATCTCCTGCAAATGCCCGTCCCGTGGGAGATCGAGAGCCTTGATGCGGTCACTTTCAAGAAATCGCGCCCGGTTCGTCTTGCGCGGAGGAGCGTCGGTGAGCATTAGGTTATCTTTAACCGAACGGAGTCCAATTACAAAATGAAGCATCAGATCGTGCACACCCTTCAGAAGTATCTGCTCAATCCGCCCATCAAGCTGGCGCTTGCGGTGGGTCTGCCTCTGCCCGGCTATGCGTTGCTCGAAACTAAAGGACGGAAGACCGGGAAGCCACGGCGCACTCCAGTAGGTGACGGGCGTATCGGAAACCAGTTCTGGCTTGTAGCAGAGCATGGCATGAAGGCGGGATACGTCCGCAACATTGAGCGTGAGCCGCATGTACGTGTGAAGCTACGCGAGGGACTGCGAACTCGATGGCACACGGGGACTGCACATCTGCTCTCGGACGATGATCCGCGAGAGCGCCAACGCTGGCTGGCGACGAATTTGCCAAGCAGCGCCGGGAATGCGAGGGCGGTGCGGCTCTTCGGAACGCAGCTTCTCAGTATCCGAATTGAACTGGACCGTTGACCCTCAGGTTTCCCGGTTGCAGTGATTTCTTATGCAGCCTTCTCCACTGGGAGACCTGCTTCCATCCATCCCTGTTTGCCGTCAGGATAATGCGCAACGTTTGTGTAACCCATCGCCGCCAGTTCAGCGTATTCGCTGGCGTGTCAATGCATGTTCGTACAGTAGGTGACGATCTCAGCGTCCTTGCTAGGCAACAACTGTGGGGCAAGTTCTTTAATCTTTTCAGGTGGTATGTTCAACGCTCCGGGGAGATGGGCTTCTCGGTAGCGTTCAGGCGCGAGGGTCTCGACTACCGTGATTCCTCGCTTCTTGTCGAGTTTCGACTTCAGGTCTTTGGTTGAAATTGTGACGCCGTTGTCGTTCATCGCTTACCTCCACCGATTAAAATTCATGACAGTCTGTGGCGTAGGTTCGATGCAGGGTAGAGTCGGCAGGATGTCGTGGGACTGACTTAACTCATTGGCGGTAATCATGCCGAAAACATTCAAGATTGGTGACCACGTGCGATGGAACTCGGAGGCTGGGCGAGTCAGCGGAGTCATCATTAGGAAGGTTGCTGCCAACACGAAGTTCAAGGGGTACACTCATCATGCTTCACGGGAAGCTCCTCAATATCTCATCAAGAGTGACAAAACTGAACACGTAGCAATTCACAAAGGCACTGCACTGCGCCTGATCTCGACGAGAGCGAGAAAGTCTCGCGGAACTAAGAAGGCGAAAAAGGGATAGCAAGCAAATGCTAATCCGGGCATTTTATGGTCGTTCTGATCCCACTGCTCGTTGCGTGGATAGCCCTCCGGTGCATTGGAGCCGCTGGTGTGCATGCTCTCGCCTCGTGGCAGGATTCCGCACGTTATGCCTTGGTCGTGATGTTCGTCTTCACCGCAACGGCTCATTTCAACAAGATGAAACATGACCTAGCACAGATGATCCCGTCATCTTTTCCGCGTCCCCTGCTGATCGTGTACATCACTGGTGTTTTGGAACTTCTCGGAGCAGCAGGACTAGTGCTTCCGCAATTTCGCAGGCTTGCGGGCATTTGCCTGATTGCGCTCCTCGTCGGGATGTTCATCGCCAATGTAAATGCCGCACAGCGCGGCGTCACACTGCGAGGCAAACCGCCCACCCCGCTTTGGTTGCGGGCTCCGATGCAGATTTTGTTTATTGCGCTACTCTGGTGGTCAACTCGCGTCTAAACGGCATTACGCATCGTCAGGCCGACTCGAAGAACTTCTTGATCTGCACCCAATATCTTCTGACCACGTAGTCTGTGCTGATGTGCCCGCCACGGTTCAGGGACTTCAATTTCGCTCCTGTGATTTCCGCGAATTCTCTGGTGCGTTGATACGGCACATTCGGATCATCCTTGGCGTGGAACATCAACACCTTGGAACCGTCAATCTCGTTTCTGTGGTGCCACGGATTGTAGAACGTCCCGCCTCGAAGCTTGCCCCAGTTCGCGTCCGAGAGCCGATACCCATTCCCGAACGCTTCGCGGATGTAGTCTGCGTAGTTCGCTTTTGAAGTCTCGGCCTTCTCAGCCTCATCCAGAATGCTCCAGTCCACAACTGGGCAATTCGCGACTACCCGCTTAACTCGCGGGTCAAGCGACAACAGGATCGCCGCCGCACCGCCGAAGCTCCCGCCGATCACGAAGACCTGATCCGGTGCCAGTCGGAATCGCTGACCGAACGCAATTTCTTCAATTTCCGTGGGCGAATGAGTCGAGAATATCGATGATGTCTTCATGGGGAGACTTCGCCAGAAACTCGCCATCGCTCTCCCACGCTCCCGCGATAGCGCGGATAGATGACCCAAAAGCCCTTTGCAGCCAGAAACTCAGACAAGTGATTGTTTGCGAGGAATCGATGGCATGCCGTCGCACAGGATGATCAGCTTCTGCTTCTTCCGTGGTCGCGATGGAGGCAGAAATTCCGCGACGATTTGGTTCTTGAATCGGGTTCGGAACATGACTCCGTATTGTAAGGAAGTATCATTCGAATGAGCCTACGGTAAATTACTGGATGGTATCTCTGGAACGAAGACCGCTTGGGTTTACCGCCATTGGTTTATTCCTGTTCTTTGGTGCGGTGATGGCAGGTCTCGCGGCGACGACCTTACTGTGGCATGGCACTGTTCTCGACAGGGCATGGACGCTCAATCAAACGGCGTATCGGCAACTCTTGCCTCTGGGCGGCAAGATTGGGATTTTGTTTCTATTCCTCAGTTCAGCATTGCTCGTGTCGGGGATAGGGTGGTTCCGTCATCGGCTGTGGGGATGGAGACTGGCGGTGGCAATGATCGCGACCCAAGTCCTCGGCGACATCATCAACCTCGTCAGAGGCGACTGGCTGCGTGGTGGGTTTGGTGTCGTCATTGCTGGTGCGTTGCTCCTTTACCTCTTGACGCCACGACTGAGGGCCGAATTCTCAAACGGTCTTCCTGCTCATCACTCCGAAAAAACTCACTGAACCCCACATTTTTGTCAGAATGAAAGTCATCGCCTGACAGGAGACAATCCAGTGCACGTGCCCCAGATGCTTCAACTGCTTAGCAAGCCCGCTGCCTGCGCAAGCGGATGGACAAGTGCAATCCTTCGCTTCAGTGCAGCCAGCGCAATTAGAGGAGAAACAGAATGAAGAAACGAAAGCTTGGAGAATTAGAAGTCTCGGAAATGGGGTTTGGGTGCATGAGTATTAGCGCCAACTACGGACCCGCCGCAGACGGAAACCAAGGCATCGAGGTCATTCGTGCAGCCCATGACAAAGGCGTCACGTTCTTCGATACAGCCGAAGTTTACGGCCCATATACAAACGAAGAACTAGTTGGAGAAGCCCTCGCGCCGATTCGCGACAATGTCGCCATCGCGACCAAATTTGGGTTCGACAACGAGAATGGCGGCACTCTTAAATAGCCAACCAAAGCACATCAGGAAAGTGGTTGAGGAATCACTGAAGCGCCTCAGAACCGACCACATCGATCTCTACTACCAGCACCGAGTCGATCCCGCAAGTGCCAATCGAAGATGTAGCCGGTGCTATTAAAGAACTGATCAAAGCAGGAAAAGTTTTGCACTTCGGTCTCTCTGAAGCGAGTGCAAAAACAATCCGCCGAGCGCATGCGGTTCAACCGGTGACCGCAGTTCAAACTGAATACTCGCTGATGCAAAGAGACCCGGAAAAGAACGGCGTGCTCGCTACTTGTGAGGAACTAGGAATCGGCTTTGTCCCATGGGGCCCGGTTGGACAAGGGTATCTTACTGGGAAAATAGATGCTCGAACGAAGTTCGACCCGAAAATGGACATGCGATCTGGCTTCCCCCGCTTTTCTCCTGAAAACATAGCAGCAAACATGCCGATTGTTGAATTTCTCAGACGGTTTGCTGAGAAGAAGAACGCAACACCCGCTCAAATTTCGCTGGCTTGGTTGCTGGCGCAAAAGCCATTCATTGTTCCGATTCCCGGCACACGCAACATCGATCACCTGAACGAGAACTTGGGAGCAATCAATGTTCAGCTAACGTCTGCGGAGCTTCGGGAGATCGACGCTGCTCTCTCTAAAATCAAAGTGCACGGTGGCCGGATGAATGAAGAACAAATGAAGGTGGTTGACCAAACAGCGTGACCGATAGTTTGGAAGAGTAGTGGAGGTCAAGTTTATGGCTCACGATATGGAAGTGAACCAAATCCTGTACCGACCCACGCGACAGGAAGGCGCGTGACCCTGAGGCGACGGTCACGGCGAAGGGGTGATGGCGGACCTCGGCTGAAGATGCAACTACCTGCTGCCGCTCGTGCCAGAAGGTATACCGGGCGACCCAGCGGAATCCGAAGATCTCGGCTAATGGATTCATTGTCTTACGGCTGCTGCCGCGAAGCCCTTTTTGACTAGCGACTGATTCCATTGGGTTTCGCCAAAAGTTTCGCCCGCTGGACGCGGTTACGAGATTGCAAAAGTGGGTCAGCGAGTGCGAGATTTTTCGCTACTATGGCACAGCCCGTGAATCAAGGGCTGTCCTTAAACCGAGAATACTCCTCTGGCACGGCTATGCCATATTTTTCGCAGATTGCTGAAACGTCTTGGTAGTCCTTCTCAGTCAATTCGTAGCCGCTATGGAATTTCACCATCCATTGAGGGGAGATGCAGCGAACCGCACAGCCACTGATCGTGCCAGTGCCCGTCAACGAATCCGCAGGATACATGACACCATTCTGAGGAGGCCCATAGATGCCGTTGCCATTTTCGTCGATCGGCTCCATGGGAGTCCAGCTTTCTCTTGTCCACGGAGTCCTTTCTGAACAAACGAGGCACTAGCTGTAGTGAATGGCCAATTAGTGCTACGAGAATACCCATTCGAGTGAGTACCGAAGATTGGTTGCATTAGTCTCCGCGGCATTTTATAAACGGGGGCAGTAAGCGAAGTAAATCATCAAGAGCGAGCCTGCCAAGCGCAGTCTCCACCAAGCCGAGGGGTTCACAAGAATCTCCACGGTGGTCAGGGCACAAAGCCCAGATGAGCGGCACGGGTAGCCGAAAATACAAAACCCACACAGTTACACGTGAAGCAGCACTCGAGACTAAGCGTGAAAGGGAGCCCACGCCGGCTGGCACCCACAACAACGCCCGTACTTCGGGCAGAAAAGAGTATATCTATGAAGAATTCATGGCTAGAAATCGACAAAGATGGTCTCAGTAAGACCCTTGGGCAGAAGGATAAGGTCTTCCTGCTCACCGAGATGGTCAGCAATGCTTGGGACGAGGATATCACTCAAGTGGAAGTCAGCCTGACTCGCCCGGACGAAAATGGGTTTAGTTGGCTCCGGGTTACGGACAACAGCCCGACCGGATGGGCGGACCTCAGCCATTCACACACGATGTTTGCGGAATCTGTGAAGAAGGGCAAGTCCGAGAAGCGTGGCCGGTTCAACGCTGGCGAGAAAGATGTTCTGGCTCTTGCCATCGAAGCGAAGCTGACCACAGTTAAGGGGCAAGTGCTCTTCAACGAGGACGGCACTCGCACGGAGGGCACTGAGACTCGGGAAGTGGGCAGCGAATTTGCAGGAAAGTTCCGGTTGACTATGGAGGAGTATGAGCACATCTGCAATTACGCGAAGCTGCTCATTCCACCGACGGGCATTATCACACTGTTCAACAGCAGCCCGATTACGCATCGAAAGCCGGCGGCACCTTCACCGAAGTGCTTCCTACTCCGCTGGCGGACAGGGAAGGCGTCATGCGTAATACGGAACGCAAGGCTACGGTCAACCTTTACAAGCGGCTCCCCGGTGAAGTCGCCATGATCTACGAGATGGGAATTCCAATCGTCGAACTGGGTGACGACCTCTGGCATGTCAACGTCATGCAGAAGGTGCCGCTCTCTCGGGACCGTGACAATGTCAATCCTTCTTACCTCCGTAAGATTCGTGTTGGCGTCCTGAATGCGAAGTTCAAGGAACTGAAAGATGAGGCCACCATCTCGGCCGCATGGGTTCGTGACGCCGTCGGTTCACCGAAGTCGTCTGATAAAGCGGTCACTCATTTCATGAAGACTAGCTACGGCGAGAAGTTCGTCTCTCGAGATGTTAGCGATGTCGGAAGTGCGAAAGAAGCCGTGTCCAAAGGCTTCAATGTCATCGAAGGCGGTTCTTTGACTGGTGAGATATGGAGGCGGGTCAAAGCCGTCAAGGATGAGAAGGGAGAGTCGATACTGAAATCATCCAAAGAAGTCGCTCCTACGGATATCGACTTGAACCTCGACAAGGTAGTTCCGCCGGAGGATTGGACGCCTCAGATGCAGCGTTACGCCACCTTCACGGAACACCTTGCCCCACGGCTCATTGGTCGCAAGGTGACGGTGCAGTACATCGATGACGACGACAACGACCGAGGGCGATACGTGGATGCTTCAAGTGGAAAGAAGGCCAGATGACGGTCAATCTGGCGTACCACGACCCGGAAGATACCGAAAAGAACTACTACTTGATGCTTCACGAGTTCGCACACAACACGCTCCATAGCAATGATCATCTGCACAAAATCTTCTACGAGACGGTCACCACGCTTGGGGCGAAGCTTGCGATACTCGTGCAAGCGGAGCCGAAGCTGTTCGACCTTGGAGCGAATAGCTATGACTTGATCGATGTTCAGCCACTCTTGGCTACGGAGGCAAGAGCTATCGCCGCCTAGTCAAATAGGAAACCGGTTCCAGGATGTCGAACTCTGCACAGTGCGGGAGTCTGCCACAAACAGGCTCCTGCACGACCTTAAGGAGGAAAAATGATTAATACATACGAAACATCCGGCACTAGCCCGACGGTGTCTTTCGAACCGTTGCTTGACGACAAGCAAGCCGGAGAGATGCTCGGCTTGCACCCAAAGACGGTGCAGAGGCTTGCGCGGCGCGGGGAAATCCCAGCCGTGCGTATTGGCCGCTACTGGCGCTATCGGGCCAGTGTCCTTAACCAGTGGATTGAAGTAAACTCATCGGGCCAACTCGCTTGCGTGGGAAATGAGAGGAGAATATGAAACCCACGCGAGCACATTATCAGCACGGCAGTATCAGGCGCGAAGCACGGAAAAAAGGCCCTGCTGTTTGGGTCTTCCGCTGGCGAGAGGATACACCAACTGGACGCACCAAGCGGAAGGAGATCATCGGTACCGTGGAGCAGTATAAAACCAGGGCATCGGCGATGAAGGCTTGCGAATCGCTTCGCATAAACATCAACAGGGAAACCAGAGTGCCGCGTACGTTTGGCGAACTGGTGGCCCACTACCAAGAAAACGAGTTGCCGAAGAACAAGACGCCGTACACCGTAGAGGTTTACAAAGGATATTTGAAAACCTGGATCTTGCCTGAATGGAAAGCACACAGGCTGTCAAATATTCACGCGGTCTCTGTGGAGTCTTGGCTTGAAGATCTGCCTTTGGCAGATGGCACAAGAGCAAAACTGCGAAACCTGATGCACGTCATCTACAACCACGGAATACGCTGTCGCTTCACGGCTGAGAATCCAATTACTCTTGTGCGACAGTCCGCAAAGCGTGGTCGCGTTCCCGACGTCCTGACCGTAGCCGAATTGAAGGGGCTGCTGTCAGAATTGAAGGAACCTTGGAGAACGGCGGTCTTTG
Source organism: uncultured Acidobacteriaceae bacterium (assembly GCA_963840895.1). GTDB lineage: Bacteria > Acidobacteriota > Terriglobia > Terriglobales > Acidobacteriaceae > Sulfotelmatobacter. The sequence goes on along the minus strand of CAWJAR010000017.1, from coordinate 658,265 downwards.
TGGCCTCCACTACTGGGCTGAGAGCGTCTGAACTCTTGGCGTTGAAGTGGCAGGACTTCGACTTCACATCGGGGCAATTGAACCTGTGTCGGGGAATCGTCCGTCAGCACATCGGAGGGATGAAATCGGAGGCGTCACGCAAGCCGCTTCCTTTAGACGCAGGACTCGCAGAAGTTTTGCTAGCTTGGCGACGCATCTGTCCATTCAATCAGGATGCCGATTACGTCTTCGGGAGTCTCGACAAGAAGGGGCAGCAACCGTATTGGCCTACGGCAGGAATGGAAAATCACATTCGACCTGCCGCAAAGCGTGCGGGCATCACTAAGCGTATTGGCTGGCACACGCTTCGTCATACATTTGGTACTCTAGTAAAGAGCCAAGGTGCAGACGTGGCGACGACGAAGGAACTGATGCGCCATGCCAATGTCAGCATCACAATGGACCGATACGTCCAGGCAGTTGGTGAGCAGAAAAAACAAGCGCAGCACAGCGTCGTGGGCTTGTTGGCCCCAGATGGCCCCACGTCGTTGACAATACCGCCTGCATCTTGTTGAATCGTAAGGGTTGGGCGCTTAACTCAGCGGTAGAGTGCCATCTTCACACGGTGGAAGTCATAGGTTCGAATCCTATAGCGCCCACCATCTTTTCAACAGCTTACGAACCACTAACGGATCACGCTCCTCATTTTCAATAGCTTAAGGACGCATGGTCCGTCTGGCGATCCGATAGCGAAGACTGCCTTCAGCACTCTCTAAGCTGCAGTCAATTCCGCGTCGAGAGACCGAACCGATTGTTCCCGCCAACTGAGCTTTCGCTGCCAGAAGTTAGTAAACACATGCCGACTTGACTTCCCAATACCAATCCGGGCTCGGTGAGTGGTTTGGCGATTTAGCGCCAATGCAGAGTCACCAATTTTCCTCCTGAGAACTGACGTACTTTTAAATCTGCTGAGTGGGCAAGGCTGCTCGCTGTGCTATACAAAACGAAGTAGACGATCTACCTCCATTGGGAGTAGAGTGTCTACATCTATGAACGAGAAAGACCAGTATAAAAACCGGATTGAGCTGCTCCAGGGAACACTCGACATGCTCATTCTGCAGACGCTGCAATGGGGACCGCAGCATGGATATGGCATTGTCCAGGCTTTGCGTTTGCAATCCGGAGATGTGCTTCAGGTGGAGACCGGATCACTGTATCCGGCTCTCCATCGATTGGAACGTCAGAGCTGGGTGCAGTCTGAATGGAAGCAGTCAGAGAGCAAGCAAAAAGCCCGATACTACCGAATCACAGCCAAGGGGAAAAAGCAGTTGGCCACGGATCTGGGCCGATGGGAGCGGATTGTCGAAGCGATTGGGTCGGTGATGTACGTCAAGCCGGAGGAGAGTGAGTCGTGAAGTGGTTTTCGAACTTCGGTTTTCAGCGGCGAAACCGCGAATTGCAGGAAGAGATCGATGCCCACCTGCAGATGGCGATTGCAGATCGGGTGGCACGAGGCGAGACGGCAGAGGCGGCGCGACAAGCGGCAGTGCGGGAGTTTGGAAACATTGCTCTGGTGCAGGATGTGACGCGCCAGATGTGGGGTGGAGGCTGGTTTGAACAACTAGGCCGGGATGTCCGTTATGCGTTACGGCAACTGCGCAAGAGCCCCGGCTTTACGATCACCGCGACGGCGATGCTGGCAGTAGCTATCTGCGCCAACAGCACCGTATTCAGTTGGATCGACGGCACCATGTTGCGTCCGATTCCTGGCGCGCGGGACACGGGCGATCTTGTTAGCCTGCAGCGGGGGGAACGGAACTTCTCTCCGACTCCGCCCTTCTCGTATCTCGACTATCGCGACCTGCGCGAACAGAACCACACCTTCGCCGGAATACTTGCATATCATCACGATTGGATCACGCTGACTGGCGGTGCACAGCCGGAGCGTGCCTATATTGCGAACGTGTCGGCGAACTATTTCGACGTGCTCGGCATCCAGCCGATGCTGGGGCGCTTCTTTCTGTCTGAAGAAGAGACGCGTCCAGCCATTCCCAACGTTGTCCTGAGTTATTCGCTTTGGAAGACGCGTTATGCCGAAGACCCGGTAATTGTGGGCAAGTCGATCGAGATCGCCAGGCATCCACTGACGGTGATTGGCGTGGCGCCGGAGGGGGTTGTCGGAGCAATGCCCGGGCTTCGTGATGATCTGTGGGTAACGCTTGATCCCCTCGGGACGGATGCGTGGCGGATGACGCATCGCAGCGGTGGTGCGGTCTGGCTGAACGTAATCGGAAGATTGCGGCCCGGCGTGAGCCATGGTCAGGCAGCTCAGGATCTCGACACCGTGATGCACAATATTGTCGCGGCGTTTCCGGACGATCATCTGGGCGATAACCGGATCACGCTCGATCCCATGTGGCGTTCGCCATTCGGCGCCAACGGATACATGGCGGCGACGCTGCCCATTCTGTTGGCCTTCGCCGGCCTGGTGCTGTTGCTGACCTGCGCGAACGTGGCCACGCTCACGCTGGTGCGGTTTGTAGCCCGGCGGCGTGAGCTTGCGATCCGGCAGTCGCTCGGGGCCAATCGCATTCAACTGGTGCGGCAAATGGTGCTGGAGGGCGTTGTGCTTTCCATCGTCGCAGGAGTCGTGGCCCTTGGATTGACATCGTGGACATCGAAGACATTCGCATGGTTCTTTCGGGCGAGCTCGAGTCCTACCACCCTGAACGGGAGCATGGACCACAACGTGGTGATCGGGATTGCGGTGTTTTCCCTGTTGGCCGGCATGCTGTGCGGCGCGCTCCCCGCCTGGCGTTCGGCCCACGCGCCGGCCATTGAGGTACTGAAGGCAGAGTCTGCAAGCATCTCCAGCGGCTCACGCAACCGGAAATTGCTCAGCGGGCTGGTGGTGGCGCAAATCGCACTTTCACTTCCTCTGCTGTTGTGCTCCGGGCTACTTCTGCGAACGCTGCGGAATCTCGCCGGCGCGAATCCCGGATTTGAGCAGGACCACATTCTCACTGCGACCGTGGGACTGAATATCGCCGGCTACAGCCACGACGAGGTACAGCTGATCCGTCACAAGATACTTGATCGCGTGTCGGCATTGCCCGGCGTGAAGGTTGCGTCTCTTACGGACTGGATTCCGATGACCCTAGGCCACAAGGGCGAGGATGCGTATCCGGAAGGGTATGTGCCACACCCCCATGAATCTTTGCAGGTGTACCACGCCGAGGTGGCCCCGCGGTATTTCGAGTCCCTTCATATACCCATTCTGGAAGGACGCGAGTTTACGCCGGATGACGATGAAAAGGCCCCGAGGGTACTCATCGTGGATCAGACTGCGGCGAGGCGCTACTGGCCGGGACAGGATCCGCTGGGAAAGAGACTCAGGATATGGGGCAGACTTTTCACGGTTGTCGGCGTCGCGAGAAATTCGACACATATGTTCGTGAATGAGTCACCGGAGCCCATGGTGTATATGAGCTTTTTCCAGGAGGGGTACGAGACTATCGTGCAGGTGGAGACCGAGGGAAATCCGGTCGACATGGCGCCAGCGGTGGAGAACGCCATCCACGAAATCGATACACGGCTGCCGGTTTTCGATGTGCGTCCCATGCGAGAGAGTACCCAGCTGGCGAGCAGTTTCGCTGTCATACAGAGCGCCCTGGCGGGGATGTTCGCGCTGATTGGACTGGTCCTTGCAGTAACCGGGATCTACGGAGTCGTGGCCTATCGAACCCAATTACGAACCCACGAGATCGGATTACGCGTGGCTCTGGGCGCCTCGCGCGTCGATGTGCTGAGACTCGTGCTGTTGCAGGGATTGTGGCTCACAGGCATTGGGATGGCGCTGGGACTGGCGTTTGCGTTGGGACTGACACGTTTCATCGCCCGGCTCTTGTACGGAATCGGAGCCAACGATCCCGTCACCGTCGTTTCCGTCGTCACGCTCCTGGGAGCGATGTCTTTGGTAGCATGCTACCTTCCCGCACATCGAGCGATTCGCCGGAACCCCGTGACCGCGATTCGCGAATTGTAAGCCACAGTTTGAACTCGACCCGAATTGCGCGAATTCAGCGTGTGCACGCTGCTTCACTTGGTTGGCAAGGAAAATAACGGAATTCCACCGGTCACCAACCAATCTCCGCAAGGTGGATTTTCGTTGTGCGTTGACGTGAACAGGGCAAATCACTCATTGAAGCGAACTCGGACTCCCACGACAGCTCTCGATAAACGTCAGGGCCCTATCGGGACTGCCCCGAAAGAAGAAGTGTGGGGGTGCGCGGTCGTGTGGTCGGGGCAGTTTCGATAGGGTCGTTTGAACTGAGCCGCTGGCGTTTGCGACGGACGCGGGAGGCTATGGGATTTCAATCCGTCCGTACCGGCTGCAGGGCGTCTTTAAAGCGAGCAACGGAGACAAAGGGAGAGATGGCGTTGTTCTTGAACATCGCATTGGAGTCTTGAGCTGTGACAGAAAGGGTGGGTTTTGGGGCACTCCGTCGGTGCGTACGCAGACGAGGGCATGGCGTGCTGGAACACACCTACAAGAGACGTTGATCGAAACAAGTTGTGCCATCGGTATCTCAGGAGGAGTCAAGGCTACACCTCTGGGAATCAGGCATGGTCTGGGCCGATTGGAAATAAAGCTGGCTATTGGTCAGGCGTTCAATAGTGAACATGGGACCGGCGCAAACCGGACAGCGCGGATGGGTTGTTGTGTCAGCCTCGTTGGGGCAGTGCGCGCTGAGCAGATTGCGGCAGCGTGACAGCATATCGCCACGTCTGCGATTAGCGAAAAGTCCGAAGTGGCGGATGCGGACCAACCCTTTCGGGAGAACGTGGATCAAGAATCGTCGCAGAAACTCATCTGCGGAAACCGCCATGATCTTCTGTTTACCGCCTCGTGCGTAGTCTTTCCAGCGAAACGAGACTTGATCATTCTGGAACGCCACCAGTCGATGGTTGGAGATGGCGACGCGGTGCGTATAGCGAGCGAGGTAGTTCAGAACATGCTCGGAACCGCCGAAGGGTGGCTTGGCATAGACGACCCAATCTTGGTGGAAGAGCTGTCGGAGAAACTGGCGAAAGCGATGTGGCTCAGCAAGACTCTGGAGTGAGCCGTGAAACTGGAGCTTGTGCTGAAGAAAGAGTTGCTTCAGCCCGGCTGCGAACTTGCCCCGGAAGACGCGACTCAGCGCGGCGACGGGCAGGAAGAATCGTCGCGAGGAGGGGATCCATCGGGAACCGTCGGGTGCAAGACCGCCAGCAGGAACAACGTAGTGTATGTGCGGATGATGGTGAAGGTTCTGTCCCCAAGTGTGGAGCACGCCAAGAAACCCGATGTCCGCACCCAGATGTTTCGGGTCGCCGGCGAGTTCGAGCAGCGTCGCTGCACTCGCTCGGAACAGCAGATCGTAAAGCAGTCGCTTGTTCTGCAGGGCTATAGCAGAGAGTTCGTGCGGCAGCGTGAAGACGATGTGAAAGTACGAGACAGGCAACAGCTCCGTTCTGCGTTCGGCTAGCCAGCGGGAGCGTGCGTTCCCTTGGCATCGAGGACAATGCCTGTTTCGGCATGAGTTGTACGAGATAGCCTGATGGCCGCAGCGCACACACTGATCACGATGACCGCCCAACGCCGCAGTTCGACATCGGACGATGGCATCGAGCACCTTGCGATGCTGCCATGCAAGATGTGATCCGTGATGCTCCCAGAATCTGTTTCCTGCTGCTCGGACGATATCGGCCACCTCAAGGGTGGGCCGACTCATCGCTTGATCAGCCTCCTGGAACGCTTCACCTGGTCGGGACTAGATACCTCGATGGTTTCCAGCGGACTGGGAACTGCCTGCAGATGACGCCGGGACAAGTGCAGGTAGACAGTGGTGTCGGCAAGCTTGGCATGACCCAGCAGAATCTGGATCGTGCGCAGATCGGCGCCGGCTTCGAGCATGTGAGTAGCGAAACTGTGCCTGAGCGTGTGCGGAGACACATGCTTGTTCACCCCAGCATGCTTCGCGGCCTCGGCCACGGCAGTCCAGACAATCTTCTCCGTGATGGGTACATCGGCCCGCCAGTTGTTGACCGTGCCGGGGAATAGATATGTTTTTGGTTTCATCCAGCGCCAGTACTCGCGCAGGGTCTCCAGCAGCTTCGGGGTCAACAGGACGTCGCGGTCACGACCGCCCTTGCCCTGGCGAACATGAATGACCATGCGTTCGCTGTCGATATCGCAGACCTTGAGGTGGCATAGTTCAGCTCGGCGCAGGCCGGTCGCATACAGCATCATCAGCATGGTGCGGTGCATCAGGTTTCGAGCGGACGCAATGAGTCGCGTCACCTCTTCCTGACTCAGTACTGTGGGCATTCGCCTCTGACGCTTGGGAAACGGAATGTGATCGGGAAGATAGGGGCGTCGGAGTGTCTTGACGAAAAGAAAACGCAGAGCAGCGGTGCGGCCTTCGATCGTCGCTGGCGAAAGCTTGCAGTCGCGAAACAGGTGAACCTGGTACTCGCGGATATGCTCTGGGCCGAGGCGATCTGGCGAACGGTGGAAGTACTTCGCGAAATCCTCTATGGCGTGGATATAGGCACGGACGGTGTTCTGGGCGTAGTTGCGACGCTGGAGCTCGTCCAGCATCAGCTTCCTGAGTCGGGTCACAGTAAACCTCCTTGTGACCCAAAACCTTACACGGCCAACAATGCTGGCGACGACCACGCGGTAGCGTCCGCCGCGCTAGCGGCTTAGTTCAAACGGGCTTGTCGCTATCAACTTCAGAATTTGCCACGCCGAAGTTGAAACTCGGTCGCCGACACAGGCCATGCCGATTGGGTCCGTCTCAATTGACACTCTCAGGTTTTGTGGCCACCTTGGTTGGCACTTTTCAAATGGGCACGAGCCGTGATCCGTTAGCGCTGCTTACCACTGTCTTCCACTGCTTTTACGGTGCCCGCCGTGCGCTCTATGTTTTTGAAAATACGTGTACCCCAAAATTCGAATCCTATAGCGCCCACCACTCACTTTTTTCCGTATTCCACGCCTCCTGCGTGTCTTGATCTTTCCTGGTTCAATCCGTTCTCTTCCCAGAAGACTCAGGGGTATGTCCTTCTGGCGTCGAATTCCTCCGAGTCGAAACCCGTGGTTGAGGGTTCTTACCCTTAACAATTCGTCATTCGCTCAGGCGCGTGAGTCAAAACCCAATCGAATCAATAAGCTCCGAGGTTCCCAGATCACCCCCTCGGGCGAAATCAGTTTGCTTCAAAGAGGTCGAGAGATGGTCCCAGAACAGAGATTGTTTCCGCGCAGCGCAGTTTATGCGGCTGTCACCCTTGCATTCGTCAGTTTGATAGCCTGCGGAGGAAGTCCCAGCCGACCTGCCAAGGTGGGTCAGGGTGGCGGGGGAGGTGGCGGTGGGGGCAGCACCAGCGGCCCGGTCGGCCCCGAGTTTTTTGATATGCACATCAACAACTTCAGTTCCGCGTTACCCGGTACCGAAGGCGTCCCCATACACGGCGTTCGGCTCTGGGACACGCAAACCTCGTGGGCAACAACTAACGTCGCGGATGGCGTCTTCCATTGGAACAACTTGGACCAGCGGGTCAATCAGGCGTTGAGCGCGAATCTGGATGTGCTCTACGACCTGGCCCGCACCCCTGGCTTCGCCCAATGCTCGCCGACCAATACGGCCTGCGGATCGGGAAACTCTTCGATCGTGTGCGCCTACAGTTCCGGGGACGGCAGCGACAATTCGCCCGGCGATTGTTTTCCACCCAGCGACTTGAATACCGACGGCAGCGGCACTAACCAGCGCTGGATTAACTGGGTGACCGCCGTGGCCACACGGTACAAAGGACAGATCGCTTTTTACGAAATCTGGAATGAGCCCAACATCCCGGAGTCGTGGCAGGGAACCACCGCCCAATTAATCCGCATGGCCGCCGATGCGCGTTGCATCATCATTGGCGACAAAGGATGCAGTTCTCTCAGCACTTATTCGCAGAAGGGCATCGATCCGTCGGCGAAAATGCTGACTCCAGCATTTACTTTTCCCGTGACCGATCTCGGTCCTTACTTGAGCGCGTCGATAAGTAGCGTTACTGGCACGGGCAGTACACTCGCTGACGTGGTCGCATTCCACGCATATCCCGGCACAGGAAATCCTGCCGAAAATGTTTTGGGCGACTATAACAACGTTCTCCAACTAATGAACGGTACGCAGCCGGTGTTTGACACCGAGGGCAGTTGGGGCCGGAACGACAACGGAACCTCCAATCTTCCCGATGTAGACCAGCAAGCTGCCTTTACGGCCCGATATCTCATCGTCCTGCAATCGGCCGGGGCCGAACGCGTGTACTGGTATGGCTGGGACTTTCGCCTCTCCGACGATGGCGATCTGTGGGCCCCCCTCGGCACCGAACCCGGCCTGACTTCCGGCGGATTGACCAAAGCAGGCGTGGCCTATCAGCAAACCGAGAGCTGGCTTTCGGGTGCCTCGTTGAGCAGCGCCTGCTCGCATAATGGAAGCATCTGGACCTGCGGCTATACGCGTTCCGGCGGATACCAGGCGCTGGCAGTCTGGGATAAGTCGCAAAGCTGCAGCAACGGCAACTGCACCACCTCTACTTTCACTCTACCCTCTTCGCCGCAATTTACGCAGTATCAGGACTTGGCGGGCAACATCAACATGATTAGCGGAAGTACGGTGCAAATCGGCGCCAAGCCCATCCTCCTGGAGACGGGAAACATCCCCTAACCACCGATTGGACGCGCCGCAGGATCGGAAGCCGCTTAGGTTTAACGTTTGACATTATTAACGAGACACGTTAAGCTTTCGTTGTGATCAAGACCTTCGGGGGGAAGCATGGTGCTGACACGAAAGAGTTCTGGGACACCGGCAAGAGCCAAGGAATGCCTCCCTCAAACTTGCGAAGAGTTGCCAAGCGGAAGTTGCAGATGGTGAACGCAGCAACCCAATTGAATGATTTGAAAGTTCCTCCAGGCAACAAACTGGAGGAGTTGGAAGATGATCGTGAAGGCCAACACAGCATCCGAATCAACGATCAGTTTCGCGTGTGCTTCGTGTGGCAGGACGGCGACGCTTATGATGTGGAGGTCACGGACTACCACTGAGCGTGAGTTGTAGAAAGAGAATGAGTCGTGGAGAAGAATCATGAGTATCAACAATGAAGTTCAGGCAGGTTGGGCAGTTCATCCCGGAGAGATTCTCCGCGAAGAGTTCCTGTATCCAATGGGCATCTCGCCTTACAGGTTGGCTGTTGAGTTGCACGTTTCCGCGCCGACGGTCAATGACATCGTGCGAGAAAAGCGGAGTATCACTCCTGAGATGGCTGCACGTTTGTCGAAGTATTTCGGGACTTCTGAGCAGTTCTGGCTCAATTTGCAGAATGCTTTTGCTATCCATGAAGTCAAACAGAAACATGCCAAGGAACTCAAGGCTATAAAACCTCTCGCCGTTGGCACGTCCTCATCCCGATAACGTCGCACTTTTCTCTGTCATTTGCCGCCCTCCCCCCTTCAGAGTGCTTCAGGTTTGTGTCTCGCACATAGTGTCGATTTGCTTTTTGCTCATCGTCAGTGAGGAAGCGAGTTCGTAAAGGGTGAAGATTTCCGGGTTGCTTTGCGCCAAGCCCATTCCCGGAGGAGGGAAACACCTCGTAAGCTCCGGTCGGGAAGCTGAAGTGCGGGAGATGCATCCATGGATTTTGTTACGATGGGAAAGTAAGGGCGCGTAGCTCAAACGGATAGAGCATCGGATTTCTAATCCGGCGGTTGCAGGTTCGATTCCTGCCGCGCCTACCACTCTTGGTGACTCCAACCGCGGGTCATCTTTTAGGAACGCGGCTGGGCGGCCTCACGGATCACGACAGAACTGGCGCAATCACCCGCGAGCCAGGATTGATTCGCTCCGCCATTTCGGGAGTAATGCTCACCTTCTCCAGCCTTGACGGTCCCAATTGCACGCTGGCCCTGATTTTCTTGCTCATCCACTTTTCGCCTTCTACCGTCAGAGAGACCTCGCTGCGCGGGACGAAATTTACTTCTTCCAATTGCAACGAGCCGAGTTGGGCTTTGTACCGGGCGGCAGGTACAAGTCTTCCACTATTTTGAGTCGGTAGCGTTTGGTGGCCTGCCCAAATCCGGCGTTCGCGTCGAATTCGATCAGATCCACGCTCTGCTCGGGTTTTGCTTTCTTTAATTCATCGATGTATCCACGCACCTGTTGCACGGTCATTGGATCCGATTCTTCGCGAAGGGCTTTGTAAACGCTGTAGGTTTTCCAAGTGGCCACGGCGCCCCAAGCTTGCGCGATCGCCCAGAAAAAAGTTCGCCCTCCGAGCGCCAGTGCCACTTTTCCCATGGCAGCAAGGCCGATCAAAGCGAAGTTCCAGAGAGCTAGTCCCGCGAGAGTCAATGCCGAGAGAATAATGACCTTCGGGTCGCGAACGGTCCTTTCATAGATGCCGGCCGCCACAAGGGCCAGCCCCAGAACCACACTGACAGCGCCCCATCGGTCGTTTGCAGTCAGTAATGCACCTCCGATCGCAAGATTCAGTACGCCCCAGACAATGCTTCCGTTTCCGCTCGAACGAAGCTTCTTGTCGAATAGACAAAACGCACTTGCTACCTCGAGTCGCTTGATTCGTTGTGGGTCAGTTGTCATTTCGGCTCCAGGGAAACTTCTCAATTTGAAATTGGAGGGCTCATCCGCGGCAGGATTGTACCCCACCCGACCTCAAACGAGGAGATATTATGCTGGGAGAGCTCGGCGTCAGGTTGGCGGCGATCGCTAATATTTCGGGGCGCGGTGCTCGCACGTTGCGGTGTTCAGGCAGGAGTCCGCCAAGCGCAACCGCTCCACCGGCTGGCCGCCGATGATATGCGACTCCACAATCTCGTCGACGTCCGCTTCGGTAACGTGCCCGTACCAGATTGCTTCGGGGTAGACCACGATATTAGGCCCGTGTTCGCACTGGTCGAGGCAGCCGGACTGGTTGGCTCGCACTTTGCCCTTCAGTCCGTGCTCGGCAAGCTTCTGTTTGAAGAGCTTTTGCAACTTCGCCTGCGCCATGGGATCACAACACCCACGCGGATGTCCCGCCGGACGTTGGTTTCCGCAAACGAAGATATGTTTTTCAAACTTTGGCATCACGCTACCACTGTCATTTCAGGCGCGATCGGCGCGCCCAACTCCGCCTCCCAGATTCCATCAAAGTCCACGAAGTAACCCTGCACCTCGATGCCCAGAATCGCGGCCCGCAGATTCGCTGCGGCACGCTGCAACTCGCGCTCATGATGGGCAGCCTCTGCCAGGGTGTCTCCCCGGAATCCTCCGGCCAATCCACCATAGGCACCGCAATCAGAGTGCACCATCAGGATCACCCGTCGCGTCCCGTGCAGCCGAATGGACTTACGAATCTGCTCCAGCACGAATTCGCGATCCGATTCATGCTCCGGAGACGCCATGCACTTGGCGCCTCCCGCGATCTTGATGGGATCGGAATAATTCACCCCGATGCGCTTCAGAAATTTCCGGAACCCCAGCTCAAAACGGTTGTCAAAACACCACAGGATGGCCGCGTCACACTGATATTTGTCACGCGGAGCGTCGAAGTGAAACACCTTTCTCACAGAACCCTCCACGGCGAATCATTCCTGCCTCCCAATCTTACCCGAGCAGCCTTCGTGATACTTCGTGTCCTTCGTGGTTTTAAGCTTTTTTCCTCTTTCATCGGCGCGTTGCTATTCACCTTGTAGACACGATAAAATATTCTGTACACGTCTTCTCCGCCCTGATCCCAGTAATTTTTTGTGACGGCATCCCTGCGGGCATGGAGTGTGCGACCCCGGGCGCAGCGTAGCCATCTGCCTGCGCAAAATTTCCCTGACGGAGTTGGAATTGAAAAAAGGCAAAACCGCGGTGATTGTTGGCGCCCAGTGGGGCGATGAAGGCAAAGGCAAGATCGTCGACGTTCTCTCGGAAAACTTTACGGTTGTAGCCCGTTACGCCGGCGGACACAACGCCGGCCACACCGTCATCATTAACGGCAAGAAGTTTATCCTGCAGCTCGTCCCGTGCGGCGTGCTGCGCCCCGGTTGCCGCAGCGTCATTGGAAATGGCGTTGTCCTTGATCCCCTCGCATTCTTGAAAGAGGCTGGTGCTTTGCGCGAGGCGGGGGTGAAAATCGACGGTCATCTCTTTGTTTCGAACCGCGCTCACGTAATCCTTCCCTACCACCGCATGATTGAACTCGCGGCTGAAAATGCTCCGGGACGGGTCAAGATCGGCACCACCTCACGCGGCATCGGCCCAGCCTACGAAGACAAGATGGGCCGCCGCGGCCTGCGCGTGGCCGATCTGCTGGATCTGCAGTTGCTCAAGAAACACATCGAGAACGCTGTGCGCGAAAAGAACATGATTGCGCACGCGCTCTTCAACTCCGAACCGCTCGACGCCGACAAGATGTACACCGAATATGCGCAAGCGGCCGAGAAGATCGCACCCTTCGTCTGCGATACGGCAGTCCTCTTGAACGAGGCGCTCAACCATGGCGAATCGATTCTGTTCGAGGGCGCGCAAGGGACGATGCTCGACATCGATCACGGAACCTACCCCTTCGTCACTTCTTCCAGCGCCACTTCCGGCGGTGCGGTGATTGGCACCGGTGTCGCGCCCAATGCCATCAACTCGGTCATCGGAATCTCCAAGGCGTACTGCACGCGCGTGGGCGAAGGACCATTCCCGAGCGAAGACAAAGGCGACGTCGGCGACAACCTGCGCAAGCGGGGCAACGAATACGGTGCGGTCACCGGGCGTCCCCGTCGAACCGGATGGCTTGACCTGCCTCTTCTGCGTTACTCTGGCATGATCAACGGTACCTCGTGGCTGGTCATCACCAAGCTCGACGTGTTGGATGAACTCGCAGAAATTCCGGTATGCGTTGGTTACAAGATCGACGGAAAAACCACATCCGACGCGCCTGCCCAGGCGAGCGGATATGACAAGATCGAGTGCGTTTACAAGAACCTTCCAGGCTGGAAGACTTCGACCGAGGGTATTACCGAATACGGGAAGTTGCCCCAAGCAGCGCGCGAATATCTCGCGTTCATCGAGAAGGAAGCGGGCGCAAAGGTAGGTATGATCTCCACCGGACCTGACCGTAACCACACCATCCTCGTCGATGATTTCGTTAAGGAGTTGAAGACCGCTGCGAAGAAAGCCTAGAATGTCTTCCCCGGCTGACCGAAAAGCGGGTAAGGAGCGAAACGATGGTGGTGTTGGCGGTTACGTGGATGGCAAAAACTGGGCACGAAGCCGAAGTTGCCGCGTTGTTTGAAAAGCTGACGGAGCAGTCCCGCAAGGAACCGGGCTGTGCGATGTACCAGGTGCATCGGCACAAGACGGAGCCGCGCCGCTTCTTCATCTACGAGCAGTATAAAGACGACGCCGCGCTCGAAGCCCACCGCGCCGCTCCCCATTTCCTGCAACACGCCCGCAAGGATCTCCCCAAGCTTGCCGACCGCGTGGAAGGCCACCTCTTTGAACCACTAGGCTAGTTGAAGGAAGAAATGTGGCGCGCGCCCCGACCGCGTTTGCCGTGGAAGGCGCAGCCGTCAGCGCGATTACTACTTCACCTTGTCGATCATCAACTCGCCGCCCGAGGCATAGCTTTCTTTCGAGACCTCGTTGAACGCCACGACAATGGCTTCCCGCCGCGCCCCGGCTTCTTCCACCAGAGCGTCCGTAATCCGCTTCGCAATCTTGCGCTTCTGATCGGCGCTGCGGCCCTGCAGCATCGTGATCTGAACAACGGGCATGATGAGTCCTCAGTACCTAGTACTCAGTACCCAGTTAAACCCAGCGCTCGAACAACCGAGTACAGAGTACCGAGTACTGAATACTTATTTCGCCAGTTCGTATCCAGCAAAGAAAAAGCTCAACTCAAACCGAGCTGTATCTTCCGCATCCGACCCGTGAATCGCGTTGTGCTCAATGTTAGTCGCCCACTTCTTGCGGATCGTCCCATCCTCGGCCTGCGCCGGATTGGTGGCCCCCATCAACTTACGCAGATCGGCGATGGCATCTTCCTTCTCCAGCGCCAGCACCACAATCGGTCCACTCGACATGAAGTCGGTAAGAGTGTTGAAGAACGGCCGCGCCGCGTGCACGGCATAAAATTGCTCGGCTTGATGCTTCGAGATTTCCAGCATCTTCATGGCGAGGATGCGGAACCCATTCTTCTCAAACTGTTCAATGATGTCGCCGACTGCATTCTTGCGGACGGCATCGGGTTTCACGATGGTGAATGTGCGCTGCAGAGTTTTCATAAGTTCGGTCGTTGTTCCTTGGCTATTATTTGACGACAATTCCTGACAACTGAACACTGGCCACTGCTTCTAAACGTTCACTCCCAGCGCAGCCGCCAGCGTCTCGCCGATTGCAGCCGGAGACTTCGCCACCCGGATCCCACAACCTTCCAGCGCTTTCATCTTTTCCGCGGCCGTGCCCTTCCCGCCAGAGATAATTGCCCCGGCGTGCCCCATGCGCCGTCCCGGAGGCGCCGTTTGTCCGGCGATAAATCCCACCACCGGCTTCTTCATGTGTGCCTTCACAAATTCCGCCGCCGTCTCTTCGGCGTTCCCGCCAATCTCCCCGATCATGATTACGGCTTCCGTCTCCGGATCACGGTTGAACAGGTCGAGCGCATCGATGAAATTCGTGCCGATAATCGGATCGCCGCCAATTCCAATGGCGGTCGACTGCCCAATCCCGCGCTGCGTCAACTGATGCACCGCTTCATAGGTCAGCGTGCCCGAACGGGAGACAATGCCAATCGATCCCTCTTTGTGAATCGAAGCCGGCATGATGCCGATCTTGCACTTGCCCGGCGAAATAATTCCCGGGCAGTTCGGCCCGATCAGCCGCGATTTTCGGTCCTGCAGAAATTCCCACACCTTCACCATATCCAGCGTCGGGATCCCCTCCGTGATGCATACGATCAAATCAATCTCAGCATCGGCCGCTTCCATGATGGCGTCAGCCGCGAACGGCGGAGGCACAAAAATCACCGTGGCATTCGCTCCGGTCTTGTCGGCTGCCTCGCGCACAGTATTAAAGATCGGCCATCCCTCATGCGTAGTTCCACCCTTGCCCGGAGTCACGCCACCAACAATCTGTGTGCCGTACGCCTGGCTCGCTTTCGCATGAAACGTGCCTTCGCGCCCAGTAAGTCCCTGTACCAACACTCGCGTATCTTTATTAACCAGGATTGCCATATGAAAAGTACCTCGTAACCGTGATTCTCATCGCACTCGGATTCTGTGTGTTTCCTTTGTGTCCTCAGTGCCCCCGTGGTGAGAGCCCTTGGTCACAGACTCTATCGCCATTCGGTAACGCCCAAAGTACCTCGCGCCGCTGCAACCACTTTGTCGGCTGCGTCCTTCATCGTGTCGGTGACCATGAAATTGAACCCCGAATTCATCAGGATCTTCTTCCCTTCATCGACGTTCGTTCCCTCCAGCCGCAACACGATCGGGAGCTTGATATTCGTCTTGCGCGCCGCTTCCACCACGCCGGTCGCCAGCGTGTCGACGCGCAGAATCCCGCCGAAAATATTAATCAGCACGGCCTTCACATTCTTATCACTCAACAGAATTTCGAATGCGTGCGCCACCTGCTCGGAACTCGCCCCGCCGCCCACATCCAGGAAATTCGCCGGCATGCCCCCAGCGTACTTAATGATGTCCATCGTGGCCATCGCCAGCCCCGCGCCGTTGACCATGCAACCGACACTGCCATCGAGTTTGATGTAGTTGAGGCTGTACTTCGACGCCTCCACTTCCAGCGGATCTTCTTCCGTAATGTCGCGCAACTCCCGCAGATCGGCGTGCCGGAACAGAGCGTTATCGTCGAAGTTGATTTTCGCGTCGAGCGCGAACAGCCGCCCATCCGTCGTCGTAATAAACGGATTAATCTCGAGCAGCGAAGCATCCGTGTCGAGGAACGCCTTGTACAGGCTGGTCAGGAATCCCACCGCAGGATTGATCTGCTTGGCGTTCAGTCCAAGATTGAACGCAATCTTGCGCGCCTGAAACGCCTCCAATCCCATACCCGGATCGATGTGCTGCTTCAAAATCGCAGCCGGATTCTCCGCCGCGACCTGCTCAATCTCCATCCCGCCCGCGGCTGACGCCATGAAAACCGGCTTACCCTCGGCGCGGTCCACCAGAATGCCCAGGTAGAGTTCTTTCTCGATGGGCAGAGTCTCCTCGATGAGTAACCGGCGCACGATGCGGCCCTCCGGCCCCGTCTGATGCGTCACCAGTTTCATGCCCAGCATTTTGGAGGCGAGTTCGCCGGCCTCGTTCACCGACTTGGCGATCTTCACGCCTCCACCCTTGCCGCGGCCACCGGCGTGGATCTGCGCCTTCACCACCACTCCGGTCGCACCTGAGTTGAACAGCTCTTTGGCGGCCGCTTCGGCCTCATCTTGCGAAGCGGCCATTGCCCCACGCGGCACACTTACACCGTACTTCTTAAGAATTGCTTTTGCCTGATACTCATGGATTTTCATAAGGACGACTCGTCAATTAAGAATTCGGAAGGACCCTGCTTGCGGCGACGCACTGCGGGCAGCAAACTTGTAATTCTATAGAACGCGATTGAGTTAGAGCAAACCTCCCACCAATTTTTCGGCCAAACAGTCCCATGTGGGGACAACCGCCCCTTTGGCAAACTCAGGCAGGTCATCGGCTGTCCTCGAGCGCAGCTCGACCGCTTTTCATTGAAGCCGTTCCGAACAAACTCTGCGACTTTCCCCCAGCTTCGAAATCAAAATCAGGACTAAGATAATCGGCTGAATCTCCAGGAGGATTCCGCTTGTGAAGCTGATATCACTCAATGTCGCGCGACCGCGACTGGTGGTCTATCAGGGCGCGACGATCAATACCGGCATCTTCAAGCAACCGGTGTCGGGCCCGGTTCCGTTGCGGACCCTCAATCTCGACGGCGATCGTCAGGCCGATCTCACGGTTCATGGCGGTCCCTTCAAGGCGGTTTACGCCTATCCCTCCGAGCACTACGAGTTCTGGCGTCAGGAGTTGCCCGGAACCCAACTTCCTTGGGGCATGTTCGGCGAGAATTTCACCACCGAAGGCCTGATGGAACATGAGCTTCACATTGGCGATCGCCTGCAAATCGGCACAGCGGAAATCATGGTCCGGCAGCCACGCATACCCTGCTACAAGCTGGCAGCGAAGTTTCACCGAAATGACATTCTCGCGCGCTTCTTGCGCAGTGCCCGCAGCGGCTTTTACTTTTCCGTGGAGCGGGAAGGCACGGTGTCTGCCGGAAACACATTTGAGTTCCTGTCTCAAGAATCGCAAGCCATAAGCATCGCAGAAATGAACCGGCTATTTGTCGAAGAAAAATACAACCGTGACTTGCTGGACAAATCGATAGCAACTCCCGCCCTTCCGGAAGACTGGCGCGATTACTTTATGAAGCGTTTGCACGGCGAGGCGACCGTCGAACCCTAGTTTTCGCTGGTTGCCCACGCTGGGCGTCCCATCTCGCGCGTGATTTTTTGTGCACACATTCTGGGATGGAGAACATGGCCCAGGAATTCCTCCGTGTCCTCTGTGTCCTTTGTGGTGAGACGCCGTTCGATTTTCAATATGCGTTCTTCCAACGCGGATGCCTTACAATTCTGCGAGCATGATCCTCGACGCCCTCCATCGCATCGCGAACCAGAGCCAATCCCTCGATCGCACCGAGGCTCGCGAGGTCATGTCCGAAGTCCTGACCGGCAAATGTACCGACGCTCAAATTGCCGCCCTGCTCATCGCCTTGCGCATGAAGGGTGAAACCGTGGAGGAGATCGTGGGCTTCGCCGAGGCGATCCGCGTCGCCGCTGCGCCTTTGTCCATCGAGCGTGCCAATGCAGCCGACGCCCTCGCCGTCACCGGAACAGGCCGTGACGCACTCGTAGAAGAAGTTCCTGGCGAGAATTCGCTGGTCGACACCAGCGGCACCGGCGGCGACGCCAGCGGCACCTTCAACATCTCCACTGCGACCGCGCTCGTGACCGCGGGAGCGGGCGTCCGCGTTGCCAAGCACGGCAATCGCGGCATCAGTTCCAAGTGCGGTTCGGCCGACGTGGTCGAAGCCCTCGGCATCAATATCCAGCTTTCCCCTGAACACGCGGCTCAGTGCCTGCGCGAAGTCGGCATCTGCTTTCTGTATGCTCCTAATCTCCATCCCGCGATGAAGCAGGTGCAAGGCGTGCGTCGCGAATTACGCATGCGCACCATGTTCAACCTGCTTGGCCCGCTGACCAATCCGGCGCGCGCTAACGGTCAGGTCGTAGGAGTGTACTCACTCGATCTGGTAGAGAAGCTGGCGGAAGCTCTGAGCATGCTTGGACTGCATCGCGCTCTTGTGGTCCACGGGCACGATGGCCTCGACGAAATCACGATCACGGGAACAACCCGCGTGGCTGAGGCTCGTGACGGATCCGTCCGCTCCTACGAAGTGGAACCGGAAGAGTTCGGCATGACTCGCGCCACGTTGCAAGAGATCTCCGGCGGCGATGCCATCGAAAATGCCGCGATCATCCGTTCCATCCTCGACGGAGAAAAGTCGCCCCGCCGCGACGTTGTGCTTCTCAACGCCGCCGCCGCGCTGGTCGCCGCCGCCCGAGCCGACCACATCGCTGGCGCACTCCCACTCGCGATCAAGTCGATCGATTCCGGAGCAGCCGCCGAAAAGCTGACAGCTCTCGCAGCCTTCAGGTCAAAATAAGCAGATCGCCCTTCCTCTGTGTCCTCTGTGGTTAGGTTGTTCTTGCGCGCCGACCTTACCGGACTCCCACCTTCTCCAAATACTCCGCAAGCTGCACGTTCCAACCCAGCTCCTTCTGCATCAAATCGCGCAACTTCCCCGAAGCGTCCGGTTCTCCGTGCACCAGATAAGTCGTCGCCGGCCGGTTGCGAAAGGTGCGCAGCCACTGCAGCAGCTCCGGCGGATCCGCGTGATCGCTGAACTGCTCCAGCGCAACAACCTGAGCGCGAATGGGAACGAAATCCCCAAAGATCTTTACTTCGTCACTCTTGTTCTTGATGGTGAACCCACGCGTCCCCGGCGCCTGAAACCCGATAAACAGCACCAGATTCCTTGGATCCGGCAGCCGCTGCGCCAGATGATGCAAGATGCGCCCGCCGGTCACCATGCCACTGGAAGAAATGATCACCGACGGCATTACCGCGGCGTTGATCCGCTTCGATTCCTCCGGCGTCGACGCGAACGTGAATCCCGGCCACTGCAGCGGCGAGCCATACTTCCGGATCATCTCCCGCGTCTCGTCGCTGTACTCTTCGTCATGCTTCAGGAAAATCTCAACCGCCTTGATGGCCATCGGGCTATCGCAAAACACCGGCATGCGCGGAATCTGTCCCGACTCCATCAGATGCTTGAGGATGAAGACAAATTTCTGCGTACGTTCAATCGCAAACGCCGGAACCACCACGCTACCGCCTCGGTTGGCAGTAGCCGTAATCAGTGACGCCAGTTCCGGCAGCGGGTCTTCCTTCGGATGCGTACGGTTGCCATAAGTCGACTCCATGACCAACAAGTCTGCGGTCTCGCCCTCCTGAGGCCCGGAATGCACAACCTTCCCTGGCGCGATCTTATGGTCACGCACACGCCCAATGTCGCCCGTAAACAACAAACGCCGCGTCTGCCCGTTTGTCGCGAGCGAGACTTCGGCCATGCACGATCCCAGAATGTGCGCAGCACGCACGAATCGGAACGTGAGCTCCGGCGAGAGTCGAGTCTCCTGGCCGACCTGCACTGGCTCGAAATACTGCAGCGAATTCTGCGCTTCCTCGAACGTGTACAGCGGCAGCGCCGGATCGTGTTTCGACTTCTTCATCTTGTTGTAGAAGCGCGCGTCTTCTTCCTGCAGATGGCCAGAATCTGGAAGGATGATGCCACACAAATCGATCGTCGGAGGCGTGGCGAAAATTCGCCCGCGGAAACCTTCCTTCACCAGTCGCGGAATCCACCCGCAGTGATCGAGGTGCGCATGGGTCAGGACGACCGCGTCGATCGCATTGGCCGGAACTGGCGTGTTGTGCCAGTTACGCTCACGCCATTCCTTCGGCCCCTGAAAAATCCCGCAGTCGATGAGTACCTGGTAACCGCTCTTGCCGGAAGGATCTCCGGTGTTGATCAGGTGTTTCGAGCCCGTGACAGTTCCCGCAGCCCCAAGAAATTGGATGTAGGCCAAACGTTCCTCCCGCAGTAACGAAACAACCTACCACGGAGGCACAGAGCCACGGAGAATTTCGAAGAAATAAAGAAATAAGGATCGGATCGCCGGCAAATCCCTGTCCAAATTCAAGGTCTTCCCCTGTGTTCCTCTGTGTCCTCTGTGGTGATCCTACTTATCCGTAACCTCGATCCTGAATGTATTGTTAGTCGCGTCGCTCTCAGGCACGCTCCCGTCGTTGACCACGATCTCCTGCGGCGCCGAAGGAGTCTCAATGCGAATCACCGCCTTGTTCTTGGCGTGGACCTCGAGCCGTTTCATCATCTCTCCACCTTGAAACTTGACCATGACAGGAACTTCCGCCGAAGCGGTCCCTAAATTATCCAGAGTGATCGTGAGCAGGTACGGTCCGGCCATCGTCTTGCGCGAGAACGCGGATTCCACCTTGAAGTCCGGCAACCCGCGGTCCCGGTACACCCAATCATCGAAAAACCACTCCAGGTCGCGCTGTGTTTGTGCCGCGATCAGCCGCGGCATATACGAGGGTTCCTTGTCCTGCTCCGGACGGTAGTTCGCCAAGGCTTTCTTGACCGCAGCATCACCAATCATGTCGCGCAACATCCACCACACATACATCGCTTTGCTGCGATACAGTTCCTCGCTGGTCGTATTCACCAGCGAGCGGTTCGCCTCATCTTCAGATCTGGGCGAGCTCGTCGGTGTCTCGATTTCGTTCAATGAAGACCGGTGTAGTCCCATGTATTCGAGCGCGGCCTTGCGTCCTTTCTCGCGCTCGAGATAGAGAGCCTGCGCAAAGTGAGCAAGCCCTTCTTCAATCCACGGACGAAACGAGTGAAACGCAAGATGCGTCAGCTGATGTGCAGGGGCAAGCACCGGCGCCTTGGTATCGAGGCTGGCGAGAGGAGTCAGGAAGAAAGCTCCACTCTCGAAGGTTGCGCCGTTTGGATCCGCGAGGTCAGCCGTTTGAGCTCTTTCTCGCGGCTTCCCAAA
This sequence comes from uncultured Acidobacteriaceae bacterium, assembly GCA_963840895.1. Lineage (GTDB taxonomy): Bacteria > Acidobacteriota > Terriglobia > Terriglobales > Acidobacteriaceae > Sulfotelmatobacter. The sequence continues at coordinate 636,983 of CAWJAR010000017.1, read as the reverse complement.
CCAGTCTGTGATCAAGGGCAAGGCTTTGTCCGCAGCGTCGGCGTAGGCGATCGCAGCGGTGTCATGACCGCGAAGGTAATGAACCACTACACTCGGCCGCTCCACCGCGTGATAGTTAGCCATCACAAAAAGAGGCGCGATCGGACCGAGCGGGGCATACGTGCAATCTGCATTGGAGAGAGAAGATCGTCCGATTTGTTCATACATCACTTTGCAGGAGGTTTCATTGATGAGGAGTTCTTGCGCTTCTCCATCGTCTCTGGACACGCGAAAATGTACGTGCATTTTGGCGGCGGACTCGCGGTTCTTCCACCGGTTCAGAACCTCAAACAAGCTGTCGTCCTCGGACAAATTCGCAACCTCGGTCGCAATCGGATACCATGCGACGTTGCCCGCTCCTCGCACTGCTGAGAAATCGGAGCCGATCTGGTCCCAGTCGGTGTTCGTTGCCGCATCCTCCGGCGTGCCGATTCGCGTCAGTCTGGTCGCATCGAGAAGGATCACGCCTTCGTATGCAATGTCCAGTTCGATGGTTCCCTTCGGGGCAATCGCCTGTGGCAACGTAATGATCGCCTCTGAAAGCGAGCCCGTGTGATCGATGTCAGACGTGTAGGGCTGCGAGACGAACTGTACAGCTTTGTCGGCGGCCTTCACCGACCGCCAGTCGAGCGACGACGAGATCTGCAGCACGGCGATCTTCTGCGGAGTCGGGGAGTCATTCCGCAGCGTAACTTTGCCGCGGACTCCGAGGCGATGTTGTTCGGGATCAATCTGAACATTCAGATCGTAGTTGGTGAAGCTAAATGCCTCGCGGTCCAACGCAAAAGCACTCACCACAGAGGCACAGAGGACACAGAGAAAAACCAGGCTCTTGAAAAGGGACTTCGTTGCGGAGAACTTCATTTTGCTTCCGCGGAACCCTGCTTCGCACGCCGCTGGCGCACGATTTCAAACAGAACTACAGCTGCGGCCACAGAAACATTCAGCGACGGAACTTTGCCCAACATCGGAATCGAAACCACGAAATCGCATTTGCGCTTCACCAGATCGTGCAGGCCCTTGCCTTCTCCGCCTAGGACCAGCGCGCAATCCATGTTGTAGTCCATTTCGTAGTAAGACTGTTTGCCGCGTTCGTCGAGCCCAACGGTCCAGACGTTGTTCGCTTTCAGGTCTTCGATGCTGCGCGCGATGTTCGTCACCTTGGCGATGGGCATATGCTCGCTCGCTCCGGCTGACACCTTTGTGACCGTGCCTGTGACGCTCGCGGCGCGCCGTTCCGGAATCACGATGCCATTCGCGCCCGCAGCATCGGCCGTGCGCAGAATTGCTCCGAGGTTGTGTGGATCTTCCACTCCATCGAGCACAACAACCAGCGAATATTCCGCACGCTTGGCGTTGATCACATCTTCGAGATCGTTGTATTGCTTGGCAGACGTCACAGCGACCACGCCTTGATGCGCGGTATTGCCTGCCAGTTTGTCGAGTTCGGTGCGCTCCAGAAAGCGCACGTTTACGCCGAGCCGTCGGCAATCTTCAATCAGCCGCTGCAGGCGGATGTCGTGGCGTTCCTTCGCCATTCCGACCCACTCAAACGCACGCCCGCGCGCCTTCAGCGCTTCCGTGACGGAATTGATGCCATAGATGTAATGCATGAGTATTCAGTGTACCGAAAGCTGCGCTTCATGGCTGGATTCTGAGTAGCGTTTACGCGCGTTTGCGAAAGGGGTTCGTGGAAGGGCACCGCTTCAGCCGTGCCGTCAAGGCTCCTAGAAAATTGGGCTTTAGCCCCTGAGTGTACGCACGATGTCGGCTGGTTCTGGACGCTCGGTGTAGTCTTCGTTCGCCGCGGCGTGCAAGATCGTTCCATCGCGATCGATGATGTAGGTCGCGGGAATCGGCAGCTCCCAGCTTTCGTCCCCGTTGGTGAAGGGTAGGTTGACGAATGCTCGCCGATACACAGCTTCCTGCGGCGGGGGAACTCGATAGGTCAATCCAAACTGCCGCGCGACTTTGTTGCCTGCATCAGACAGCAGCGGAAAGCGCAGCTTGTGCTGGTCGTGCATGAAGAATGACTGCTTCACCGTTTGCGGAGAAACTGAGACGAGCGTCGCTCCCGCCTGCTCGATCTGCGGCAGAACCAGGTTCATCGCTTCCATCTGTCCTACGCAAAACGGACACCAGCGTCCGCGAATGAAACACACCAAAAGCTTTCCCTTGGCGAGCAGGTCGGAAGTAGAAACAAGCTTACCGTCGTGGTCGGGGAGCGCGAAGGCAGGTGCTTTGGCTCCGACTGCCAGAATGTTCGATGCAAGATGCCTGGCCTTAAGTTCCGCGACGGCCTGCGCGTGAATGGCCTGCGTCTCCGCAGGAACATACTTCGCGATCAGCTCCTTGCGCTCAGCAAAGATTTCGCCCAGAGGACGCGCGTCCAAGCCTGGACTTGATTCTTCAAGGGATCGCCACTTCATAACTGCCATGATGACACATACAGCCGTCCTGGCACGGCGATGCGTTCGGAACGAACCGATTGCAGCGGGAGAGGGTGCGGAGTATATTGCATTCACGCTAATTCGTTTATTTACGGTTGCGTTCGTTTCCTTGCGGAGGTACCTCATGTTCCGATCGGTGTTCTACGTCGTGCTGACCCTTCTCTACGGCTTCGCGATCTCCCAGGCACAGGAGCCTTTCCTCAAGGCTCGTACCCAATACTTCCCCGATACGACGAACAACATTCACCTCGAGATGGTCTTTAACTACAACGTCCCCGACATCAACGACGAATCCGGCGTTGTCGATATGGTTTGGGCATCCGATTATCCGAACGAGCCCGCTGGCGTGTACAACACGGTCTACATCCCGTACTCGGTCGACAACTTCACCCACGGCGTTGCCTGGTATCAGCAGCATCATCCGGATTGGCTCGAATATCTTTGCGACCGGAAGACTCTCGCGTTTGAGTTTGGATCGAGGGATCTTGCGCCGATCGACTTTGCCAATCCCGCAGTGCGCGCTTACCAGTGGGCGAATTGGGTGGATGCTCCCTTAGCGCAGGGTTACGGGGGAATTGCCGTCGACACCATGTCGGCCAGCAGCAACTGGGGACGCTGCGGCCATTACGATCTTTCCGGAAGTTGGGTGCAGCAATACAGCGGACAATTGACGGATCCTGCCTATCAGCGTGACGAAGTGGCGTGGGAAGCTGCCACTTACAGGCACGTTCACAACTACTCCAAGACAGCAACCATGCAAGTGAATGTGTCGTATGAGTTCGGCTATTCGGAGCGGGTGAACTTGGAACTCATGACGACGACCGATCTTCTCTTCGACGAGCGCGGCTTCACCAACTATGGAACTCCGCCGAATGTTCCTCCTCCAATGCAATGGGAGCAGATCATGGGAGTGCTGCAGTACGTCCAGAGCAAGGGAATCTGCTACATGACCAACGGCGAAGAGTCAGAGCTTACGACGGACATTCCGCAGTCTGCGCGCCTCTGGGTGATCGCGAACTATTTGCTGGTGAAGAACAATTGCACGTACATGTACATGACTGGTTTCACCGCAGGCGGTGGGCAGGATTACGGCTCGCTGATTACATTTCCCGAATACTCGATCCCCATTGGACACGCCACGAGCGCGATGAAGAAGACGCAGGGAGTCTGGGCGCGGATGTATTCGGGAGGTCTGGCGTTGGTGAATCCTCATCTCGCGACCGCAACCGTCAGGCTGCCCGCTGGCTCGTACGTCGATGTCAACGGCAACTCAGTTGGTCCGACCGTAACGATGGAGGGACAGACTGGAGAAGTGCTGCTCAACGCGCAGTAGGGAAGTTCCCTGGAAGCGCGCCAGCTTCGCGGTCGGAGTACCTATTTCCCCAGAGTGTCGATGAGGCTGTCCGCCTGATCTCCATCTCGCATGACCGAAACTTCCGGCTCTCCAGGGTTGACACGCACGATGAAGCGTCTGCCTTCCGCGAATCGTCGCATGAATGCAGCGCCGACACCGCCGAACGAAGGCTCTTGATGCAGACCCGTATAGAGCTCACCTTCGACACGATAAGTGTAGGGAACCTCTACCGCATAGCGAGTGAACGCAGTCGGCTTCGCAGTGACGATTGCTTCCACTCGTGGCCATTTCCGGCTTCGAATCGCATTGAGCCAAAGCCTGGAAAACTGGAAAAGTAAGATCGCCAAGCGGGTCAACGCCCACATCGTCGGCTCCTGCTAATCACGAGCATAACTGGATGCTGGCTGCTGACTATCGGTTTACATTCCAGGCAGCTTCATTCCCGCTAACCTGCGCGCGAAGCTGGGTTTGCCCATCTGCTTGAACATCTTCTTCATCTGCGCGTATTGGCGAAGCAGGTTGTTCACTTCCTGCACAGTTGTGCCCGAGCCGCGGGCGATGCGTTTGCGGCGGCTGCCGTTGATCACTTCATGGTGGTTGCGCTCGTGTGAGGTCATCGAATTGATGATGGCTTCGACGCGGTTGATCTGCTTCTCGTCCACGTTGTCAGCGGCTTTCTGCAAGCCGGAGAAGGGACCGATCGACGGGCAGCATTCCCATCAGGCTCTTCATCGATCCCATCTTCTTCACTTGGCGCAACTGGTCGCGGAAATCTTCGAGCGAGAAGCCGTCGCCAGTGAGGGCCTTCGTCGCCATTTCCTGCGCCTTCTTCTTGTCAATCTGCGATTCGGCGCGTTCGATCAGCGAGAGAATGTCTCCCATGCCGAGAATGCGCGAGACGATGCGGTCGGGATGGAAGGGCTCCAGCGCGTCGTACTTTTCGCCCACGCCAATGAACTTGATTGGCTGACCTGTGACTTGGCGGATGGAAAGCGCGGCACCACCGCGAGCATCACCGTCCATCTTTGTTAATACAACTCCGGTCAGCGACAGCTTCTTGTGGAACTCTTCGGCGGAGCGGACTGCATCTTGTCCGGTCATGGCGTCGGCGACGAACAGAATCTCCGACGGATTCAGCAGCTTCTTGAGCGACTGCATCTCGTCCATGAGCTGGTCGTCGATGTGCAAGCGGCCTGCGGTATCGACGATCAGCACGTCGCAGCCGGAGACGATGGCTTCGCGACGCGCTTCTTTCACCAGGCGCTCGACGGTTGCGGTGTTGGCTTCGGTGACTTGTCCTTCGTAGATGTGACTCTTGACTGCCTGCGCGACAACCTTCAACTGCTCGCGCGCGGCGGGACGATACACGTCGACCGAGACGAGCAGAGGACGATGTCCTCCGACCTTGAACCAGTTCGCCAGTTTGCCCGACGTGGTGGTCTTACCAGAACCTTGCAGTCCAGCCATGAGCACAACTGTGGGAGGCTGCGAGGCGAACTTCATTCGCGCGGTGTCTTTGCCGAGAACCTCGACGAGTTCGTCGCGCAGGATCTTGATGACCTGTTCGCCGGGCGAGAGAGCGGTCATAACTTCCTGACCGACAGCCTTGGCGCGAATCTGGTCGATGAGCTGCTTGACGACCTTGAAGTTGACGTCGGCCTCAAGCAGGGCGAGGCGAATTTCGCGCAGAGCCTCGTCGATGTTCTCCTCGGTGAGCGTGGCTTGTCCGCGGAGGGTCTTGAAGGCGCGTTGAAGTTTTTCCTGAAGATTCTCGAACATGGGAGTGAGGTTTTATTCTAGCAGCGAGAGTCGGGAGCTAGGAGTCGGGAGTCAGCGAGTGGACTTGATCCACAGAATTATTTCTTGAGTGGCGGCTGGAATTGCTCGTTTTGTTTTCGGGTTTACCTTTCGGTAACCCCACCCCCTCCCCCTCGGTCTATTGGAATCATGGATTTGGGGGAAATTGGGCCGCATTATCTTGGGGCTCAGCGCGTTACGGGTAAAATCCTGGGAACAAAGGGGTTACGCTTTGCTTCCTCGATCTGCCTCTGCGCATTCGCTACTGCATGATCGTACGGAGTTCGGGCGAGACGCAAGGGCAGATGTCACATGAGGGCTGTGGATTTCTTGCGGATTCGATGCGTGGTCGCGCACGTCGCGGCATTCGGGGCGGCCTGTCTTTGCGGAGCGTGTTGTCTCCTGATGAATTTCATGCGATCTGTCAACGCCCCTCCGGGGCTGCGGATTCTGCTGCTCCTTTCCCACGGCTTGCGCCGTGGGCTGCATTCTTTCGCCGCTTCGCGGCTTGGGGCAACGCTGGGGCTTGGCGAATTCGACGGCTATCCAACCTTTGGACGCACCATGTCGAAGCGCTGCGTGGTGCGGGTGTACTGGATGCCGCCCATGCGGCCGATCAGATCGAGGGAGTTGCGGTCGAGTTTGCCATCTTTTAGGTTTGCGTCGTCGACGTGGATGGAGACGATTTCGCCGATCACCAGACTGCTGCTTTGTGGCGAGGGCGAGAAATCCAGAATCTGATAGAGCCTGCATTCAAAGCTCACGGGGGACGCGGCTACGCGCGGGACTTTGATTACTTGCGACGGTGCCGGGGCAACCTGAGCCAGTTCGAACTCATTGACCGAGGCGTCATACTCGCCGCTCGTTTTGTTCATCGCCTCGGCGAGATCGTAGGTGACGATGTTGACTACAAATTCTTTTGTCTCTCGGACGTTCCGCAGCGTGTCCTTGGCTTCTCCGTCGGTCGAGCCGGGCTGCTTGGGTGCTCGCAGTCCGGGCCCGAACGCGAGCAGCGGAGGTTCGATGCAAACACAATTAAAAAACGAAAAGGGAGCAAGGTTCGCTTGTCCGGAGGCGCTAAGCGTGGAAACCCAGGCGATGGGACGCGGTGCAACTGAATTCAAGATCAGGCCGTAGAGTTCGTTGTGAGATAGGTTCGAGGGGCTGACGTTCATTCTACTGAGTATATCTTCGGGCTCGCGGCGAAAGTTACGGCCTACGCTCGAAAACGGTTCACTACTTAGTCGTCGATGGCTGTGGCGGGCGGGACGCCCTCACTACAGCCGCCGGGACGGCGGCGCTACTTTCGGAACACTTCTTTGGCGGCGATTACTGTGTTGCTGTGGATGGTCACTGTGTCTTCTACATTTCTGGCGTAGCCTCCGGCATAGGTCACCATTACGGGGAGGTTGCGGGCGCGGGCTACGCGGAAAACGAGTTGGTCGCGCTTCTTCAGTCCTTCAATCGTCAGATTCAGACCGCCCAGCTGGTCTTCGCGGTAGGGATCGGCGCCGGCGATGTAGCAGAGTAGGTCGGGCTCGAACTGGCGAAGGCCTGAGCTGATGGCGTTGTCGAGCCAGGCGAGGTAGTCGTCGTCGCCGGTGCCGTCGGGCAGGTCGACGTCGATGGAGGATGGCGGCTTGTGGAGCGGGTAGTTGTTGTGCTGGTGAAGAGAAATGGTGAAAACGTCGCCGGCGTGGGCGCCGCGCATCTTGCCTCTCGGCACGCCTTCGGGTTGGAGCATGGTTGAGGTTGAGGACGAGGGAAGCAGCGCGCTAGCGGTTCTGGTTCCGGCGAAGATTGCTGCGGTGCCGTTGCCTTGATGCACGTCGCAGTCGAGGGTCATGGCGGTGCGAATCTTGTCGTCGCGCTGCATGCGTCGGATGGCGACCGCTACGTCATGGATCATGCAAAAACCTTCGCCATGATCGGGGAAGGCATGGTGGAAGCCTCCGCCAATGCTGATGCAGACTTTGTCGGTCAGGGCCTGGCGCGCTGCGAGGATGGATCCCCCGGCCGCGAGCCAGAAGGCCTCCGCGAGATCGCGGGAGTAGGGGATTTCCATTTCCAATTCTTCGCGTGGACTGAGAGTGCCGGTCTTCAGCTTCTGCACGTACTCGGGTTTGTGAACGAGCAGGATGTCCTGATCGGTGGCGGTTTGGGGCTCGAGGAAATCGTTGGCGTCGGCGACGCCGGTGGAGATGAGGCGGTCGCGAATGCGGCGATATTTTTCCGCGGGAAAGACGTGCTCGCCGATGGGCAGGTAGTAGGCGTCGCTGTAGATGAGCTTGAAGGGGAGCATGGTGCAATCGGCAATTAGCGACCAGCACTGAGCCAAAGCTTGCGCGGAAAACGACTCATATCATACGCGGAATTCGTTTCCCGCTCTCGGCTCCGGCAATTCGAAGCCCGGTTGACTCATGAGTGGCGAAACAGTCGACCGAGCGGTCCAGTTTTTTGGCCCTGTATTCGAAGGTGTTCTGGCAGGAGTACTCGCTCGGACTGCGGATCATAAAACCCCAGTTTGTGTTTGATGGCTAACTCTTCGATGAAGGATCCCACTTTGCCAGCCATCGGCCATACGCACGCGGTCACGACAGCCATGCCGGAGTGCGAAATCTCGCAGGACCAAGGACTAAACTCGTGGTCGTCGATTCTTTCCTCCGGAATGGTGTCAACCTCGGGCCACCGTTTTGTCAGATCATTGTAGAAATCTCGAACCGATGCGTTCTCGCCCTCCAGAGAAGGCCACTCCTCGCAGAGTGCGATGTATATCTTCGCCGCTTCTTCCTTCGTCACAGATGTCTCGCTGTACCAGACTCCGTAATCACAGCTCATATAGTTTGGTTCCTCACAGGCGCCGCCAGAAAACTATGTGTCCGAATCCTAAGTGCCGACCGGATGCCCCTAGCGTTTCCTGGGAGGTTGCACGGTAGGCGCCACCATCGGTCTCCTCACCGGGACGATTGCGCCTTTTGACGGGTCCGCGGCGGCTGTCGCGCGCGTCAAAACTTCCTTCTGGATGTATTGGACAAATTCCTGGATCTGGCGCTGCATCTCTTCCATGCGCTCGCGCATTTGCAGGATGATCGCCATGCCGCTGATATTTACGCCGAGATCTCGGGCGAGCGAAAGGATAAACTCGAGGCGCTGCAAGTCTTCGTCGGTGTAGAGGCGCGTGTTGCCTTCAGTACGCGAGGGCTTGAGCAGGCCTTCGCGCTCGTACAGGCGAAGTGTTTGGGGATGAATTCCATACATCTCGGCGACCGCCGAGATCATGTATGCGCCCTTGGATTTGCGTTTGGTCACGGGTTTTCTCTTAAGTTGATTCTAGAGCACGATCATTTTTCTTCCTAATTTCAATCGCACTTTGATGCCAAACCCCACGAGCATCCGCGCATCCAAAATTCAGGAGGCTATTATGGACGAAAATAATGCGATTAGTGTGGTTGAAAATCTTATCGAAACGAATAAAGACGGGCAAAAAGGCTATCAGGACGCGGCTACGCACGTGAAGCGGGCGGACTTGAAAGCCTATTTCAACGAGCAGAGCTTGGAGCGGTCGCGCTTTGCCGGCGATCTGGAAGCGGAACTGGTGCGGCTGGGCAAGCCGGATAAGAAAGTTTCGGGATCGGCTTCGGCGGCGATGCATCGCGCTTGGATTGACACCAAGGTCGCGCTTGGCGGCGGTGACAAGTCGATTCTGGAGTCGGTGGAGAAGGGCGAGGACAACGCCAAGGACACTTACCAGAAGGCGTTGACAGGCACTTTGCCGGGGAATTTAACTGAGATCATTCGGCGACAGGCCGCGAGTGTGCAGCAGGCGCATGACAAGGTGAAAAGGTTGCGAGATACGGCACAGGCTGCGGCATAGGCCGGTGCTGACTGATGCCGAGCTTTGGTCGGCGGACAGCCGATGGCGGCTGTCCCCACATGTACCTTACTTAAACCAAAAGGACCGGGAACTTTCCCGGTCCTTTTATTGATCGCTTCGCGATTATGCTGCGGGTTGAGGTTTCTCTTCGCGGGGGGACCACCCTGCCGGCTTCAGGGCAAGATTGATGAAGTAAACTACGACGCCCGCCGCGATCAGAATCATGCCAAAGGCAAAGGAACTCATATTCCAGATTTGTTCATGCTGGCTGCGGAAGATTGAAAATCCGAGCAGCAACATGGGTGGAATGCCGATGGCGATGGCTCCAAACAATCCACCAGGCACGCGGAAGGGCCGCGCCAGTTCGGGTTCGCGGAAGCGTAGGACAGCCAGCGCCATGAATTCGAGGAACAAGCTGGCGCCGTAGAGAAGGATGTCGAGGGTCACCAAGCGGGCAAAGCCGAGGCCGAGGCACATCGCCCATCCGATGGCGAGAGCGAGAATCGCGACCCAGGGCGCGCGCGATTTCTTCTGCAGCTTGCCGAACACTGCGGGTAGCATGCCATCCTGCGCCATGGCGAGAGGCAGGCGCGAGTAGCTCATCACCAGGGCGTTGAACATGCCGAAGGCGCTCATGAGGCCGCCGAGGACTACGCCGATGCGAAGGAGCGGACCACCGATCAGCGCGGCGATGTCGGCCCATGAGCCAGTTTCCCACGCGGTCGATTTCAGGCCGGTGATCCACATGGCGGCAAAGGGCAGGACGTAGGTTGCGGCTACGATGCAGACCGCAACCAGCATGGCGCGCGGATAGGTGCGCTGCGGACGCTCGACTTCGGTGGCGATGGTCGAGGCGTTGTCCCATCCCATGTAGTTCCACATGCAGATGAGGAGGCCACCAAGGATGTCGACCGTGGAGGTCGTGGGCTTGGTAACGGCGTTGGCCAAGGCTCCGAGTTTAAAGGGAGCGATCAGCACGATCGCCACGAAGGGCGCCGACAGGGCTGCAAACAGCCACAGAGATGTGAGCGAGACTACTTTGACGCCAGCAATGTTGAGAAGAGCACACGCAACGACGACGGCAAGTGCGACCCACCATCCGCGATTGCCTTCCTGAAACCACGGGAACATGCGGGTCAGGTAGGCGACGAAAAGCGTGGGATAGATGGCCATGTCGAAGATGGAGGCAACGAGCGAGAGCCAGGCCTCCTGAAATCCCCAGAAGTTGCCCATGGCGCGGCGCACCCAGGCGTAGTAGCCGCCCTCGTAAGGCAGCGCGCTCGAAAGCTCGCCGATCATGAAGGCCGTAGGCAGGCTCCAGAGCAGCGGGGTGAGCAGCAGAATCAGGATGGCGCGTCCGTAACCGGCGCCGTGCACGATGTCTTCGGTGCCGTAGGTTCCGCCCGACACCATAAAAAAGGTGGCGGCGACCAGGGGCCAAAGCGTGAGGCGAACGAATTTCTTCCGGTTGGGGACGACGGCGAGGGGTTGGGAAGTTTGGAGTTGTTGCCGGCTAGCTGTTGCCAATTTCTATGGCTGCCTCCTCAAACGACTCACTCTCACCACCGCGTCTCCCTTGAGCCTTCGGATGAAGACATTTTGTTCGCGGCTCCCGAGTGTGCTGCGATTTCCCGGGCATTTCGGCGAAGTTAGTTCGCATTTGTGAGATTACGGGAAATTTCCACAGATGCAAGATTTTTTTGGATTATTTTGCAAATTTTTGTAAGCGGGTGGTGTGGTACGGAGGTAATGGCGCGGCGGTCCGAGCCTTGCGTCAAAGCCTCTCACCACCGGGGGCACAGAGGGACACGGGGAATTCTATTCAGAGTTTCAGTTTCCAGGTTTCGGAAACCAAGTCGGAGCGGCTCCAGCTCTTGTGTTTTTCCTGGGCGACTCGTTGGAAGCCGGCATTTTGGTAGAGGTGGCGGGCGGCGGGGAGTTCGCTTTGCGTCCACAGCATGATTTTCTTGTAGCCAGCGTCGCGGGCGAAGCGCACGCACTCCTCAACCAGGCGTTGGCCGATTCCGAGACCGCGGGCTGCCGGCTCGACCAGCAACAGGCGGAGTTTGGCGACCGTCGTGGATTTCTTTACGAGGAAGATGGAGCCGACATTCTCGCCGTCGATTTCGGCGATCCAGCAGCGTTCGCGGGCAGGGTCGAGGTTTGCGATGAACTTCGAGACGATTCCGGCGACCAGGGCTTCGAAGCGCTCGTCATAACCATATTCCTGGTAATAGAGGACCCCGTGGCGGTAGACAACCCATCCCATGTCGCCGGGGCGATGCTGCCTCAGAAGGTAGGATTTCGGGCGGGCGGCGTCGCGCGATAGAAGAGATTCGATGGTGTTCATGGCTTGAAGGAGATCGTTTTGTTTCGCCGGAGAAAGTTTGCCGAGCATGGCGGCGACCTGATCGTTTGAGCGGGCATTGAGAGGCTCGAAGGCTTTGCAGCCCTTGTTCGTGAGGCGCAGGAGCGTTTGGCGGGCGTCGGTGGGGGAGTTGCGCTTTTCGAGCAGGCCCGACTTTTCGAAAGCAGAGAGCATGCGGCTGAGGTAGCCGGCGTCGAGTCCGAGGGAGGTGCAGAGTTCGGCGGCAGTGGTTTGTTCGCGCTGGGCGAGTTCGTAGAGCGTCCGAACCTGGGTCAGAGAGAAGGGGCTGTTGAGCAGACCTTCGTCGAGGAGGCCGATCTGACGGGTGTAGAAACGGTTGAATCGGCGCATGGTGGCGACGCGCTGTTCGGTGCTCGGGGCGGCTTGTGGCATGAGGAAAGTATTTCTCCGTGATGTTGACTGAGTCAAGCAAAATACGAGCTTCAAGCAATCATATGATCTGGGCGGACTGGGAGGAGACCGCTTGTGGTTGCAGATCGGGAGGACTCTGTTTATGATGCCGCGACGTTTGGAGGTTTCTATGAAACTACCGTTTCTCGCAGTTGCTCTTTCGCTGGCTGCGTTCGTAGTGGTGCAGCCGTCACAGGCGCAAAACGCCTTCACACCCGATCAGGTGAAGTGGGGTCCGGCGCCGCCGTTTGTACCAGCGGGGGCGCAGATCGCGGTGCTCGAGGGAGATCCGACGGCGTCGACCGGCGACTTCACGATTCGCCTTACGATGCCGGATGGGTACAAGGTTGCTCCGCATACGCATCCGCACCGGGAGAACGTCACCGTGCTGTCGGGCACGCTGAAAGTAGGGATGGGGGACACGTTCGATGCCAGTAAGATGATGGGCTTTCCGGCTGGGAGTTTCGCGTATCTTGATCCGAGCATGCACCATTATGCTGCGGCTTCGGGACAGACGGTGATTCAGATTCACGGGATGTCGCCGCTGCAGTTCAACTACATCAATCCGGCGGATGATCCGAGTAAGAAGAAGTAGGCGGACTCGCTGCACTTTGTCATCCTGAGGCCCGCGTTTTGTGCGAGCCGAGGCACCTATTCAATTTGTCGGCAGGGAGGCTGCTGCAAGCAGATTGCGTAGGTCCTCCGCTTCGCTCAGGATGACAGTGCAATTTCAGGATGATAAAGGTGTTGGGTGCTATCAGAGTTCAGACTTTGGCCCACAATTCGGCGCGTGGGTCTTCGGGATTTAGCTTGGCCAATTCGCGAAGGAGTTCTTTGGTACGTTCGTCGCGAGGCATGGGGACGTTGACGGTGATCTCGACAATCTCGTCGCCGCGCACGCCCTCTCGGGTCGCCGAGGGCACGCCTTTTTCGCGAAGGCGTAGTTTTTGGCCGGATTGCGTTCCCGGAGGAATCTTCAGGAGTGCGCGGCCGTCAATCGTGGGCACTTCAATTTTTGCTCCCAGCGCAGCTTCCGTGGCGTTGACCGGGACCGTCAGGTAGATATCGTCGCCGTCGCGCCTGAAAATTGGGTGAGGCTCGGTTCGAATGATGGCGTAGAGATCGCCGGGCGTGCCTCCGTGGGCACCGGCGTTGCCTTTGCCGGGGACACGAATGCGTTGACCGTCGCGCGTGCCAGCCTTGATGCGAACTTCGAGAGGCTCAGTTTTCGTGACCGTGCCTTCGCCATGGCAGGTGGGGCAGGTCGTCAGATTCTTGCCGGTGCCGTGGCAGCGGGGACACTGGACATTGAACTTCATCCGTCCGCCGGTTTGCGTGATCTGTCCAGTGCCGTTACACTCCGGACACTTTCCAGGCGCCTCCAGAAAACCCTGACCGTGACAGTTGGAGCAGACGTCGTGGCGCGTGACATTCAGGCGCATCACGCCACCGCGGATCGCCGTCCAGAAAGGAACGTTGACCTGATATTCCAGATCGGTTCCGGGCTCAGGACCCTCTTCGGCTGCAGCGGCACCGTGGCCTCCCCCGAAGATGGAACCGAAGATGTCGCGGAAGCTGCCGCCACCTCCACCACCGCCGCTCTTGCGGCCGCGTCCGGCGTTGTCGACGAGATCCGAAAAATCGAAGCCGCCGAAATCGAAGTGAACGCCCTGGCCGCCATCCGGTTGGCCGCCGGGGAATCCCCCGGGAAATCCTCCGCCGCCTCCTGAACCGCCGCCCGCGCGTGCGTAGGCTTCCGCCGTCGCTGGGTCGATGTTGTCGGAGTAGAAGCCAACCTGGTCGTAGATCTTGCGCTTCTTGGGATCGCTGAGAACGTCGTTGGCTTCGGAGAGAGCTTTGAACTTCTCTTCCGCCGCCTTGTCGCCCGGGTTGACGTCAGGATGATACTTGCGCGCCAGCTTGCGGAACGCCTTGCGGATCTCGTCCGCTGAAGCGCTCTTCTTCACGCCGAGAATTTCGTAAAAATCCTTCTTGGGGGTGTTTGCCATTTGCGCGCAATCCAAAACTAAGTCACGACCGATCCGAACTCAGTTCGGGATCTTCCGCTTGTCTTTATCTTCTGCCAGCACGATCGACCAGTTTCTGAACTCGGGCGCGTCCTCGTACACCGGGACTGGGCGCGCGCCGGTGGCGGTCGACACAAAAACTTCCCACTGCCGTTCATTCTCGGCAAGGCTTAAGAAATATGTTTCCCCATTGACTTGAAAATCCACTCGACCCCTCCTAAACAACCGGCCACGGATCACACGGATTTTCACGGATGATCTTTGATCCGTTCCGATCCGCGAGAATCCGTGGCCAATGCTTTTGTCGTTACTTCTTGTCTTCCACGTCCACGTATTCCGCGTCGATCACGCCTTCGTCCTTCTTCTGACCCTGACCGTTGTCGCCACCGGCGGTTGCGCCCGGCGTTGGACCGCCCGGTTCCGCTCCCGGAGCCGGCTGAGCAGCCTTGTACATCTGCTCGGCCAGCTTGTGCGAAGCCTGGGTCAGCGTCTCGCGAGCCTTGTCCATGGTCGCCTTGTCGTTCGACTCCAAGGCCTTCTTGGCATCGGCAATGGCGTTCTCAACATCTCCGCGCTCGGAGCCGGAAATCTTGTCGCCCTGCTCGCGCAGCATCTTCTCGATGTTGTAGACCATCGAGTCGAGCTGGTTCTTGGCTTCGATCGAGTCGCGCTGCGCCTTGTCTTCGGCCGCGTGAGCATCGGCTTCCTTGGCCATGCGTTCGACTTCTTCCTTCGACAATCCGGAAGACGATGTGATCGTAATCTTCTGGTCCTTTTGCGTGGCCATGTCTTTCGCGGTCACGTTGAGGATGCCGTTGGCATCAATGTCGAACGTCACTTCAATCTGGGGCACGCCACGCGGAGCCGGAGGAATCCCGGTCAGGTGGAACTTGCCCAGAGTCCGGTTCTGCGCTGCCATAGGACGTTCGCCCTGCAGCACGTGGACTTCAACCGAAGTCTGGCTATCGGCCGCCGTCGAGAAGGTTTCCGTCTTCTTCGTCGGAATGGTCGTGTTGCGCGGGATCATTGGCGTTGCCACGCCACCTAGCGTTTCGATGGCCAGCGACAGCGGAGTCACGTCGAGCAGCAGCAGGTCTTTCACTTCGCCGCCCAACACGCCACCCTGAATCGCAGCGCCAATCGCAACCACTTCGTCAGGGTTCACGCCCTTGTGTCCTTCTTTGCCGAACAGTTCTTTTACCAGCGTCTGGATGCGCGGCATACGCGTCTGTCCGCCGACCAGAACGACTTCGTTGATCTTGCTGGCATCGACGCCGGCGTCTTTCAAGCACTGTTTGCACGGACCTACCGAACGCTGAATGATGTCTTCGACCATGCCCTCGAGCTTGGCCCGCGTCAGCTTCTTCACTAGATGCTTCGGGCCGCCAGCGTCCGCCGTAATGAACGGCAGATTGATTTCCGTCTCCATCGTGGTGGAGAGTTCGATCTTTGCCCGCTCGGCTGCGTCACGCAGACGCTGCAGAGCCATCTCGTTGCCCTTGCCACGCAGATCGAGGCCTTCGTCCTTCTTGAATTCGTCGATGAGCCAGTCAACAATGCGCTGGTCAAGGTTGTCGCCGCCCAGGTGCGTGTCGCCGTTGGTGGCTTTGACTTCAATGACGCCTTCGCCGACTTCCAGCACGGAGATGTCAAACGTTCCACCGCCAAAGTCGTAGACGGCGATCATCTCGTCCTTGGTCTTGTCGAGACCGTAGGCGAGTGCCGCTGCCGTAGGCTCGTTGATGATGCGCTTCACCTCAAGGCCGGCAATCTGTCCGGCATCTTTGGTCGCCTGGCGCTGCGCGTCGTTGAAATACGCCGGCACGGTGATGACGGCTTCGGTCACTTTCTCGCCAAGGTAGTCTTCCGCGGCTTTCTTCAGCTTCTGCAATATCAGCGCCGAGATCTGCGGAGGCGTGTGCTCCTTGCCCTGCGCCAAAACGGCGACGTGGTCGCCAGACTGCACGACCTTGTAGGGCACCATCTTTATTTCTTCTGTCACTTCGTTGAAGCGGCGCCCCATAAACCGCTTGATCGAATAGACCGTGTTTTCCGGATTGGTGATCGCCTGGCGCTTTGCCACCTGACCCACAAGCCGTTCCCCAGTCTTGGTGAAGCCGACCACAGAGGGGGTCGTGCGCCCTCCTTCTTCATTGGGGATCACTTTAGGCTCGCCGCCTTCCATGACCGCCACGCAGGAATTGGTGGTCCCCAAGTCAATTCCGATGATTTTTCCCATACGATACTCCTCCTAAACTTGATAAGTGCTTTAAAATCAACATCAATATGATTGCGCTGAATACCATGCTAAGACTTGAGTGAATTGCTGTCAAGTTTTAGATGTTAGGAGCCAATATAGGGATGCAGACAAGAAATGGGATTAAGTTCCGGTTACCGCATCGCTCGCCATGAGCTTTAAGACACCGTGACACTCCCGGTCGTTAGTTCCAAAACGTAACCGCACTCTGCGAATAGTGCTTTAGGGTGGCGCAGCGCTTCGAGCGCTGCGATAAGTTGGCTATGAGAGAACGGCTTCAGCCGCCGAGGTACTTATGGCTGCACCGCCCAGAGGCAATACCGGATACAGCGTTTACTTCATCACCGCGTCCACCTTTCAACGATTACCGCTCTTTCGCAAAGAGCCGATGGCGCGGTTATTCCTAGAAGTGCTAATTCATTATCGTGATCACAAGAACTATCTGCTGCACGAATTTGTTCTAATGCCCGATCACTTTCATCTGCTGATTTCGCCCACGCTCAGTCTCGAACGATCTCTGCAATTGATAAAGGGAGGCTTTTCTTATCGGGCGAGGAAAGAGTTAGGATTCGCCGGAGAGATTTGGGAGAAGAGCTTCTATGACAGGCGAGTGCGTGGAGCGGAGGACTATTACAACTTCAAACAATATATACGCCAAAATCCGATCAAACAGGGGCTGGCAGCCGCGCTCGCTGACTACCCATACAGCTCAGCGCGGCCCGAATTTGCGATGGATGAGGTCCCTCAGCGGCTGAAGCCGGAGTTTTTGAGTGCCTGAATCGCAGCGCTAAAAGCGCTGCGCCACCCAAAATCGATTCGCTCTCTGAAATCGATTCAGTCCCCAAAATCGATTCGGTCCCCAAAATCGATTTGGCGCCACAATCGATTCGTTTTTCAAAATCGATTTGTTTTCTAAAATCGAGTCGTTCTTCAAAATCGATTTGTCACAATGGATCGTGTTCGCCTAATGCGAGATGCGCGTGTCGTTGCGCTGATCGTTGACCTTGTACCCCGCTGGAACTCGGAACAACTGCGCGTCCGGATCTCCGAGAGTGATCTCGGTGATCCTGAAGGTTTGCTTGCCAAACTCCGGACTGGTGCGGATGGAAAGAAGATTGATCCCCAGCCGGTCCGAATGCCAGTATTCTCGCATATTGGTCACCGGCTGATCATTGCCCCAGGTTCCGGCATTGTAGATACTGCTTTCCCGCGAGCCGACGGTATCGACGCCTGCGATGTTCTGGGCGCCGAGATCCTCCCACACGATATTTCCTTCGCCATCTGGCATGGGACCGGAGTGACCCTTGGGCGGATTTGCGGCCGCAAGATTCCTGGCGAAGTCCCAGACCAGTAGATCGCAGACGTGCTTCTCAGTGCTGCAGTTGTATAGCGTGCGCTGCTTCGGGTCCTCGATCTGAATCCAGTTCATCGTCGACTTAACATTGCCGCCCTTGGGGATGAGGTACCAGCGCTCCTGGTAAAGACGGCCCTGCGCATCTCTGGCAATGCGCCGTTCGTTGACGTATGTCATCGAGGCGCCATCGGCGGTATATTTCGTGGCTTCAGTCGCCAGCGTCGCCGTGAACGGAACGTTGGGGAGGGGCGGAATGACGATACTCTCCAGAACTTCGCGCACGCCGCCATCTTGCGAAGCTGGTCCTGAACGCCGTATTTCTGGGGTCTGCGCCAGGCAGGCCAGGCTGGTTAACCAGAGGATTCCCGCGGTCGAAGTGCGCATGTTCCCTCCCCGCCCCGGTTTTCAGGATGCTACGTCGAAGCCAGGACCGCGTCAAGACCTTGGTTCGCGAGGCGCCGAGCGCGGAAGAGCGGAATCAGCGGCTGCAATAAAAAGCGGCGGATGGTCGGAGGTCCATCCACCGCGCTCAGGAGGCATGAGTGATGTTCGCTACTGGGCCACGTTAACTCGCAGCGGAGAAAAAAGAGAGAGTACGAGAGTACTCGGCAGACTCATTTCTGCCGACGTCGTTCCTGATTTGAGAGTGTCCTGATTTGGAAGGCCGCTAAGTTCTTCCTCATTACTGGCTGATTACTTCTTCGGCAGGGCCAGCACTCGGGCGGAAATTGCGCCATTTTTCAGCGTGCCCCCAATAATTAGCGGGCCAAGGGGCGTGCTCAAAATTCCGCGACCGTCAAATCGTACATCGTACGTGTCTTCTGTAATCGTCTCCCAGCGGCTGCCATGCACTTCGAAGGCAAAGGTGACCGGAGAGATTTCGGCGAGTTTGCCGTCCGCACCCAGGCCTTTGAAGTTGTGCGGGTTGGTGGTACCACCCGAGAACAGAATTCGATGGTCCCGTTCACCCGCTCCGGCGATGATGCCGAAACGCCCCGGCCCGGGGTGCGCTGGAAGCTTGCTCCATTCGATCTTGTTGGGATCCTTGTGATCGATCTTGCCCATCCAACACTCGTCGGAGGCAACGTAAGGTGGGCTATCGGATGTGTTCTTCTTCGCGCCATCGACATAGACAATCGCGTCGTCGGCAAGGGTCCCGGCGTGGCCGTAAACCGGAGTACCGGGAAGCGGAGTCGCCTGGCTCCACACATTTTTTTCCGCGTCGTAGACTTGCACGTTGTTCACGGGACCGTTTTTCGATCGGCCGCCGACCAGATAGATGTAGCGATCGTGGTTCACGCCAATCACGGCGCTGTCGACGGGCACAGGGATATCTTCCGCGCGATACCAGCGGTGGTCTTCCGGCACATAAGAGTTGACGTCGCCGACCGTCATTTCAGTTCCCTGCGCGTCGACAACATATCCGCCAAACAAAAAAATCTGCCCTCTTGCTGCAATCGCAGAGGCGCCCAAGCGTCCAGCCACGCCGGGGACCGGGCGGCCTTCGGTCCATTTTCCAGTGGTGAGGCGCAGGACATAAACCTTGTTGGTGATGTCGTCCCATGTTTTCTTGGTGCCAAGTCCCATGAAGGAGTAAACCTCGAGGCCATTTTTAAGCGACGCAACCGCATTGTTGGATACCGCGTCGGGCATGGGAGGAATCTTCGGTTGATCGGCTGCCAGCAGAAACACGGCGGACAGAACCGGGATCAGAAGGAGAGGCAATTTATTCATTGGTGAGATATTACGTCTTCAGCCATGTGGCGTCCAAGCGGGGAGTCGGTGGTTCAAGTGAGTCTTGAATCTCCCGCAGGTCAGTCCGACGGATCGAGCAGGGCAACCGGAATGTTGTGCTATCGTCTTCAGGTATTCCATAGGAGCGATCATGCCGGCTGCTGACAGGAGACTCCTTGACCTATCCGCCACGGACACGGTCGATTCGATCGTCGCTCAGATCAAAGGTCAACCCAGCCCCTTAGTCATTCTTCTGGGTGACTATGACGCCTCTCTGGACCCAACCGTCAAGTCTCTATTCAGCCGGGTCATCGTTCCGACGGCTATCGGCTCGGGAGTGGTGATCCTCGACAATGGTGCGAACTCCGGTTGCGCTGCAGCGGTCGGGCAAGCGGCTCGAGACCAAGAACAAGCGCCGAAGCTGTTTGGAATTGCGCCTCATGGTGCAGATCAACTTGAGCCGAATCATACGGTCATCGTGCGGCTTTCGCCGGAATGGTCCGACCCGATGAAGGCGTTGGTCCAGATTGCGGGTGAGCTTGCGAAGGACAGCGCTGCCGGAGATCGACCCGTTCTGAGCGTGCTGTTTGGCGGCGGCAATGCCGAGAAGGGCGCACTCATTCGCTGTGCGCGCCGCAAGTGGCCAGTCCTCATTGTGCAGGGCAGCGGGGGAATGGCCGACGCACTCTTGCAAGCCATGGAACCGGCGGCTGATGGAACCCCTCCTCCCCCGGCTGCCGATCCTGATTTGCGAGAGATCATCGAGACCGCGGACATTTATAAGTTCTCGATCTCTGGGAACGTCGACGACCTCAACCGCATCCTGATGGCCCGAATCGATATGCGCGTCGATACGCTCACCGACAGCTGGAGTCGGTATGACGATCTGAATCAGGCGGCGATAAAGAAGCAAGTGCTCTTCCGAAATTTGCAGTGGACGATCCTGGGCTTGGGTCTGCTCTCGACCTTGCTGGCAATTGCGCGATCTGGGAACGCCTTGCCTGCCTATTTTCTGCAGATGTTGCCCGCGCAGTATGTAGCTGACTTTCAAAATTTGGCGCACATTTTGATCGTCCTAACCCCGATTACGATTTCGATCCTGGTTGCCGCAGGCAGCCGATTTCGCGAGGGGAACAAATGGGTGTTGCTGCGCTCTTCGTCGGAGGCGATTAAAAGCGAGATCTTCCGCTATCGGATGCAGGCAGGCGCTTACAGCAACGATCAGTGCCTGCAAACGTCACGCGAATCTAAGCTGGCTGCAAGGTTGAAAGACATCAGCTCCGCGCTGGTGCAGAGTGAAGTCAACCGAACCAACATACCCTCAGCGGCGAAGAACGACCCAACCCGCCTCACCTTCCTCAGCCCTGACGACTACATGCGGGACAGAATCGATGATCAAACAAGATACTTCGTCGCAAAGACCGACAGCTTATACAAACGTCTGAAACGAACGCAGGTAGCAATTTATGTTGCCGGTGGGGTAGGCACGGCCTTGGCAGCGTTCCATGGGGATGTTTGGGTCGCATTGACAACAGCGATTGCGGCACTGCTCACGACAAGGCTTGAAACGGATCAGGTCGAGAACTCACTGGTTCAATACAATCAGACGCTCACGGGATTGCGGAATATCGCATCCTGGTGGAAGGCACTTTCGCAGTGGGAAAAAGGGCGCCGCAGGAATATCGACTTGCTCGTCGAGCAAACCGAAAAGACTCTTGCGGGCGAACTGTCCGGATGGGTGCAGCAAATGCAAACGGCACTCGATAAGTTAACCGAGAAGGAAGAGGCCGAAACGGTCAAGACCAAAGTGTCTGCGGCCAAAGCGTAGAGAACTGCGAAAGTGGGGCCGGACGGATCGGATCCACGAGGCAAGTGAATTAGTGGAGAGCATGATGTTCCATCCTTCCGATACGGCCAGACCCTCCTCTGTTGTCGCCTTGGCGGGCCGGCGTGTCGATGCGCCGGGCGCGAGTGAGATACGCTTTCCTTCCCGGAACGCCTCCATGGTCGAAGACAAGATCAGGGAGTGCTTGCGGAAGGGTGTGCGCGTTCTGGTTTGTTCCGCAGCATGCGGCTCAGACCTTCTAGCCCTTGGGGTGGCTCGTGAGCTGGGCATCCGTCGGCGGGTTGTTCTGCCCTTTGCGCGTGCTATCTTTCGCGAGAAGTCAGTGGTAGACCGGCCCGGTGATTGGGGCGAACGCTACGACAGGGCACTTGACGAAGTCGAGGAGCAGCACGACTTAGTAATTTTAGGGCCCAGTAAATCTGACGCGGACGCTTTTGCGGGGACCAATGAGGCAATTATTCAGGAGGCGCTCGAGATTGCCCGACTCGAGGGGACGTTCGCGCAAGCACTGGTGGTTTGGAATGGACAGAGCCGAGGATCCACGGACCATACGGCTCAGTTCCTCGATCAAGCGCGAGGAAAAGGCATGCCGGTTCTCGAGGTTCAGACGCTGACGAACTGACTGCCGACACGAGCAGCAATTTTCACTCATGGCATACGCAAGCATCTTCAGAATCGTCCGGACGCGAGTCTCAGTCATGATTCTGCTCGCGGTTTGCTTGACGGTTAGCGCCTATCTGATTCGCGCCGCTGGGCAGGAAAAGGAAGTCGCACTCTGTAGCTCGGAAACCACAACGGCGGCCATGCAACGCTGCGAGAACCTCCGCTACCAGCGAGCGCAGCAGGCTCTCGACTCAGCCTATGCTGGGTTAATGAAGCAACTTGATGAGACTGGGAAGGCAAAGTTGCGGTCGGCGCAAGCGGCATGGCTGCGATTCCGCCGGGCTGATTCTGAATTCGCCGCAGATGCCGCCCGGGGAGGAACTTTGGCCCCGCTCATCCAAATTACGGTATTGGCTGACCTGACCGAGGCCAGAACGGTCGAATTGAAAAAGTCTTTGCGGCCCTAGATCGTCTATCGTCCTGAGGAAATCAATATGGCTAGCTTCGATTTATTTCTTCCCATTGTGTTGCGATTCGAAGGCGGATACGTGGATGACCCAACCGATCCCGGCGGTGAAACGAACAAGGGCATCACAATGAAGACTTTTCAGCAGTGTTCTCACGAACTTCTTGGGATCGATCCCACCTCGGAGAATCTCAAGAACCTGACGGATGCCCAAGCCGGTGTCATCTACAAAACACTCTATTGGAACAAGATTCAGGCAGATTCGTTTGCGACCCAGGCTCTCGCGAACATCGTGTGTGATTTCTTCGTCAACGCCGGAACGCATGCTACGAAGCTGCTGCAGCATGTGCTGAATAACATGGGAGCCAATGTCATTGAAGATGGAACGATAGGCCAGGCTTCACTGCAAGCGTTAGCAGCGTTCGACAACGTTCAAGTCTATCGGCAATATAGACAAGGACGGATCGGCTATTACCAGGCGCTAGGCCAGAGGTTTCCGCAGTTTCTGCAAGGGTGGTTGAACCGAGTGAATTCTTTTCCCGATCTTTAGCGCACAAACCAGAACCAACCCCCATCTCAAGGCTCGTGTTCTTCGCTCGCTTCGGCAGGGGCCCCGACGAAGCTTCTACACCTCTGACCTTCCTTACTAACCGTACCCGGCGCGCGGCCGACAGGTTACACTACCCTTTCTTCGCGTCCGGCAATCGGACAGGTTGCGCTCGTCGATCCGACCACCGTGCGTCTTTAAGAGGCCGACAATGAAGTTGCTCACGAAGTTCAATCTTCTCTTGCTGGTTCTGTTCGGGGCTGGCGGGATGATCATCGCGCAAGTTAGTTATACGTTCCTCATCAGGAACGCCCGGCGCGAAGTCCTGCAAGAGGCGCAATTGATGATGGCCAGCGCCACGTCGGTGCGGGACTACACTTCTTCCGACCTGGGTCCTTTGCTCGAGCAAAATCCACAACACAAAGTGAAGTTCCTGGCGGAAACAGTTCCGGCCTACGGGGCGATCAGTACGTTCAACCGGCTCCGGCAACAATATCCAGACTATGCCTACCACGAAGCCACATTGAATCCGACGAACCCGGCGCATCGTGCGGTCGATTGGGAAGCTGACGTGATTCACTATTTTCGGGATCATCCTGATCAGAAGGAATTTATTGGGGAGAGGGAGGCGGCAACTGGGCCGACCCTGTACCTTGCGACGCCAATTGCGGCATCGCAGGCGTGCCTGGAATGTCATAGCAATGCGGCTTCCGCGCCGCCAGCCATGATCGCCAGCTATGGGTCCAACAACGGTTTCGGTTGGAAGCTGGGCACCATCGTCGCGGCACAAATCGTTTCAGTGCCGATGTCATTGCCTGTACAGAATGCCAAGCAGGCCTTTCGTCTGCTGATCGTGTACCTGGTCATCACGCTCGTTATCACCATCATCGGACTGGATGCCGGAGTCTACTTCATCGTGATTCGGCCGCTAAAAGTCTTGTCCGATACAGCCGACCGCGCCAGCACGGGCGAGACGAACCAGGCTGTCTTACCCGTCAAAGGAAGCGATGAGATCGCCACTGTCACTGCGTCGTTCAATCGGATGCAGGTCAGCCTCGCGAAGGCTTTCAAGATGCTCCAGTGAGATGGTCCTTTGATCGCGCGCGAGAGACTATTGATTCTTGAGAACAAAGTTGACGCTGATCTCAGTCGCTACGGCCATAGGCTTGCCGTTCAGCATGTAGGGCTTGTAGCGCCATTGCTTCACGGCGTCAATCGCGGCGGGAATCAGGAAGGGATGTCCACTGATCTCTCGAAGAGACTCCACCGTTCCGTCTCTTGAGATTGCGGCGCGCAGTACAACTTCGCCCTGAATGCGCGCTTGTTGAGCCGTCGCGGGATAGACCGGCAAGACTTTGCTGATTAGTAATGCGGTTGATACGCTTGGCGGGATACGAACGCGCGGTTGATTCGACTCGCTGGAAGCCGCAGGCGTGCTCGCGCCCATGCTTGCTCCGCCCCCCGTCGGGGCTGTGCCACTTACGCCAGTCACTGCCGGAGGGCTTGCGCTTGACGCTGCCGGCGTGGACTCAGCGGAGGTGCGAGCCTGGGGCGAAGTCTGCGCGTTCTGAACGGCGTTCGTTCCTTTTCGTGCTGAAAAACGCGGAACAAGAACGACGGCGAGGATCAGGACGATGGCGACCGCACCACCGATGAGAAGAAGATATTGCGGCGAACTGGATTTCTCTTTCTTGATTGCGGACGGGACCGGAGTGGGTCGCGGTTGGTTCGCCAAGGACGAAACCGACGAAGATGTTGATGACAGATTGCTGGGCGACGCTACCGCGCGCTTGTCATCGAGGAAACGAGTCGATGAGATCAGGGTTTGCCCTCGGAGAAAATTTTCGCGCTCCTGCGGCGACTCGATTTCCTCCGACACCTTGAGATATAGATCTTCCGTCGAGGTGCACCCGGAGGCCGCGCGCTTCACCACAATTTCAGCGATCGGACCAATGTGAAGCGCCAACTCACGGCTCACGCGCTGCATAGTCGAGGGATCGATCTGCGACGAACTTCTGGGCTCCGGTTCGGATGTCCCCTGCACTTGCGTGGAGGCAGCGCCCCGCCGCGCGGGAGACCCTGATTGGTGAGGTCCGCTGCCGCTTCCGACTGGATTGCTATCAACTACCAGACGACGCAGCGCCTCAACCAGCAACTGGATGTCTGATCGCCACCGTGCATGGGTCAACTCGATACAGTTGCGATACGCGAGTTCTCTGATAGCCTCCGGTAACTGTTCGGCCCGGGGCATCTCGGCAGCGCGCACTAGAACTGGAATCACGGG
Source organism: uncultured Acidobacteriaceae bacterium (assembly GCA_963840895.1). Taxonomy (GTDB): domain Bacteria; phylum Acidobacteriota; class Terriglobia; order Terriglobales; family Acidobacteriaceae; genus Sulfotelmatobacter. The sequence goes on along the minus strand of CAWJAR010000017.1, from coordinate 611,572 downwards.
GATATCCCGTCGCAAGGCGGAAGCTGTCTCGATGCGAACGAAATCCGCGGGATCGTCGAGGCGGCGTGCTCCGTTTTCGTCTTTCGCATTGAGCCACGTCGGGCCCATCACCACCAGGAGCGCTCCGCATTGGGCAACACTCTCTTCAATCGCCTTGCGGAAGTCGCGTCCCGCTTCGATGCCAACCACATCCATGAACACCATGTGTTCGCCGAAGTGCTTGACCAGGTCGTCAAACAAACGACCGGCCTCGCCCTGCGAGTCGCTACGTCGATAGCTGACAAAGATGGCGCCCACGCTTTAAGCCTTTAAAAAACTAAAATGCCGCTCATGCTGCCCTCATTCGGTTGAGCATTGGGCAGCTATTCGACAGAGTGTACTCTCTAAGCAGGCGCCAGAGTCATAGATTGGTCCTTCATCAATCTGAATTTATCCGACTGGCGGACGGTGGCATACCGTCTATCCGCGAATTCTCCACCATCTGTCCGTAATGATTGAAGGCGTGAGCGACTGCAAATAGCGATTACCGGGGCCGTGTCGCGGTCCCGGTGTCATTCGTTGACGATCCAACATCCGATAGAGTTCAGTCTCTGAACGTTAGGGTTAGCCTCGAAAGAGTTACAACCACCGTCGTGCCCAGCGGCAAGATTGCGATTTTTGCGCGGGCACGAATCAAATTCTTCTTGTGCGGGGGCGGGAGCCGAGCGGGCAGAAGCCAGGAATTGACCGACCCGACACATAGGTGACAGATCGTACCGGACACATAGGTTACACTTTCTCCCTTTTCGGGGAGGAAAGTGGATGCCGTGGAAGGAGTGTTCGGTCATGGATGAAAGAGTTCAGTTCGTGGCTCGGCGACTGGCGGGGGAGCCGATGTCGGATCTATGCCGGGAGTTCGGCATTTCTCGCAAGACCGGCTACAAGATCTTCGATCGTTATCAGGAATGCGGGGTGCATGGGCTGAGCGACAGAAGCCGGCGTCCCTATCGCTACGCTCACCAACTTCCCTTTCAGGTGGAGAATTACATTCTCAACCTAAAGCACGAACATCCCAGCTGGGGTGCTCGCAAAATCCGCGAGCGGCTGATGCGCCGCTTCTCCGACATCCCACTGCCGGCCAAAAGCACGATCCATGCCGTGCTCGATCGCCATGGCCTGGTAGAGCGGCGCAGCGGCCGTTCGCGGAGGCGCGCCCAGGGCACCCCTTTGTCTTTGGGGCAGCGCCCTAATGAGCTCTGGTGTACCGATTACAAAGGCGAGTTTCTGCTGGGCAATCGCCAATACTGTTATCCGCTGACCGTCACCGATCACGCCAGTCGTTTTCTGCTCACTTGTGAAGCGCTTTCTTCAACTCGCGAAGCTTATGCGTTTACGGTGTTTGAGCGGCTCTTTCAAGAACGTGGCCTGCCGGCTAACATTCGCAGCGATAACGGCGTGCCCTTCGCTTCGGCGCATGCTTTGTTTCAACCTGAGCAAACTTGCCGTGTGGTGGCTGCGTCTGGGCATTGGCATCGAGCGGATCAAACCTGGCCATCCTCAACAAAATGGCCGCCATGAGCGCATGCACCTCACCTTAAAAAAAGAAGCCACCAAGCCGGCAGCCGCCAACTTCCTGCAGCAGCAAGCCCGCTTCGACAAGTTCATCGAGATCTTCAACCACCAGCGTCCGCACGAAGCCTTGGACATGAAATATCCCGCAGAAGTCTACCAACCTTCGCCGCGTCGCTATACCGGGTTGCCGGACATCGACTACCCCTTCCACGACAAAACCATCGTGGTCACTCGCTGCGGCCGCATCTGTTTGGGAAGCAAGAAAATCAATTTCAGCCAGGTCTTTGCCGGACAGGCGGTCGGCATCAAAGAGGTTCACGACGATATCTGGCTGGTCAGTTTTATGGAGTATGATCTGGGTTACTTCGATTTGGAGACCAGAGTTTTGGAACCGCTGCAAAATCCCTTCGGCCCAAAAGTGTTACCCATGTAGCCGGTACATTCTGTTACCCATGTGTCCGGGCCGGACCAATCTTTGATGGTAGGCCCGAATGGATTCGAACCATCGACCTCTTCCGTGTCAAGGAAGCGCTCTAGACCAGCTGAGCTACGGGCCTACATAACTGAATGACTGCGGTTTCAATTCTACCGGGCGGCAGCCGATTACGGCAACGTTCGGCTCGGCAGCCGTTGGTTGGATCAAGGCTTTGGTTTCGGATGGGAGCCGTGGTTTTCTCGGTATTTGCCCCAGTTCGGGAAGATCTGTTCCATGGAATAGGCAACGAAGGCAGGTCGTCGTCGCCGCTTCTCTCGGAGAGTGAACATGAGGGCGAGTAAGAATCCCGTAAGAGCTCCGAGGAGGGCTTCAGTAACGGAGAGGCGGTTGAAAGTTCGCAGCCCCTGGCCGGTCAGAATGAATCCGGTATACGCCATCGCTACCGTCCAGAGAATCACGCGAACCGGGTGCATGAGTGGATCACCTCTCGATGAATAAATATGCCACAACTCACCCATGCTGAGTGAGGGCTTTTGAGTTTGTTGTTAATCGTAGGGACATGGGGCGGCGGTGGCGACGAGTGTCGAAGCGATATTCCAGCAATGTCCTGAGTTATCACTTCTGACAGGTGACTCCGGCTGGGGCGGGGGTTCTACTACCTCAGTTGTGATTGAGGAGGCCAACTATGGCCGCTCGACCGTTACCCCCTCCTGGACCGGAGCCGTCTAGCAAGAAGATACCTCCCACCAAGACCGCCAACGCATCCATAATTCAGTCATTCCTTGCGAAGATTCGCTCCATTGCCACTGGGCCGGCCCTCCGAACGCAACTGGATGCACTCCTGAAAATGCGGTGGGTGCGAATTGCGGGAATCGTGGTTGCGGTTCTTCTCGTAATACTGATTGCGCTCCCGTTTCTGATCAATGTAAATAGCTTCCGTCCGAAGATCGAGTCGGAGCTGACGAATGCCCTGGGGCGGCCCGTGAAGTTGGGAGAGCTCAGCCTTTCGCTCCTGGGCGGCGACGTTGGCGTCGAGAATGTCAGCATCGCCGACGATCCGGCCTTCAGCAAGTCGCCGTTCGTAACAGCGAAGTCGTTGAAGGTGGGCGTCGAGTTGATGCCACTCATCTTCTCGAAGACGTTGAACGTGACGGGGATCGTGCTGGACGAGCCCAAGATCACCTTACTTAAAGCGGCAAACGGAACGTGGAATTTCTCAACCCTCGGTGGTCCCAGTGCGAAAACGTCTGCTGAGCCAGCGAAGGAGGGTCCGCCCAAGAATCTTTCCATCGGGAAGGTGGAAATCACTAATGGTGAACTGGCAGTCGGAACAGCCAACTCTGCAGCGAAGCCGCAGGTGTATGAAGGCGTGAATGTCGAACTGACTAATCTCTCGTCTACCTCGCAGTTTCCCTTCAAGCTGTCGGCCGACCTGCCCGGAGGTGGCACCGCCAACGTTTCGGGCAAGGCAGGACCGATGAATCCGCAGGACTCGGCCAAGACTCCTTTCGACGCGACCCTGAAGGTGAAAGACATGGACATTGCGGCGTCCGGTTTTATCGATCCCGCCAGCGGGATTGGCGGCTCGGCGGATATTGATGGAACGTTGACGTCTAACGGCAGTCAGGCCAAGGCGGCTGGCACGATTGCCTGCGAAAAGCTAAAGCTCTCGCCGAAGGGTTCTCCAGCTACCAAGCAGGTGACCATCAAATATGCGCTGAACACAGACCTCGACCGGCAGGCCGGAACCATCACTCAGGGTGACATCGCGATCGGGAAGGCGCTCGCCCGGCTCACGGGCGGATTTCAGACCCAGGGTGAAACTCAGTCCGTGAACCTGAAGCTCAACGCCGCAGACATGTCGGTCGATGAACTGCAATCGATGCTCCCAGCTCTCGGTATCGTGCTTCCATCAGGATCGCAGTTGAGAGGTGGAACACTCTCGGCCGACTTGGCAATCAGCGGGCCGCTCGACAAACTAGTGATCGCGGGGCCGGTGCGATTGTCCAACGCGACCCTGGCGGGTTTCGATATGGGCGCGAAACTAGGAGCTTTATCAGCTCTTAGTGGGAAAGCTGCCTCGAATCCTGACACCACGATTCAGAACGCCAGCTTGAACGCGCAAGTGGCTCCTGACATGACCCGGGCCGACGCCATTAATGTCACAATCCCATCCCTTGGCGTAGTGACCGGAGCAGGCACGATTAGCCCGGGCGGGGCGCTCGACTTCCGCATGCTTGCCGACCTACAGACTCAACGGGGCGAAGCACGGGCGGAGAGAACGGGTCGGGGAGGTGATCGGGGAGGCGTGGCGTTCACGATTCAAGGAACGACAGCCGACCCGAAGTTTGTTCCCGACGTAGGAAATGTGGCCGGGAATGCTGCCAAGGGAGCCGTTCAGTCGGCTGTCTCTGGAAAGACCGCCGGCAAGACGGGCCTAGGTGGCCTTCGGAGGAAGTAGCCGGTGCCCTGCTGATTTGTGGTTAGCACGGGCGCAATCTACACCTGTGTGGGCGTTTGTCTCTGATTCCACTTCTGAGGCTTCGGTCGGCTGGCGCTTCCCAGCTTGGCAGCCGATCGTTTTCCACTTGTCTTTCGCCTTCGTTCCGGCGGTGTTTGCCAACCATGTTCTCGTGATCATCGGGGCCTCTGCCAGCTAGCGGGATTCTCCCGGGATGAACAGCTTGTAACGTTTTTTCCATTCGAGTCACTATCCAGTAGGGGCTCCCGACTGTCGCCGCCGAAATCGTCAGAATAGAAGGCGGTGGCAAGGATCTTTCGTTGAACTACGACTGCGAATTTCCAGCACTCACAGAACCACCGCGAGGAGCGAGCGAATGGCACACACTTTTGATCCTGGATATTGTGCTTCGGCCTTTCAACAACTTGTCCGCGACTATCCCGACGAGACCGTGTACCCATTCAAGGATTTCCGCACGGAATGGGGACCGATCTTCCATCGCGGCCGATTGGACGGATCCGCGCGCGTACTAATTCTGGGACAAGATCCAGCGCAACACGAGACCATGGCGCGGCGCATTCTGGTGGGCGAGGCCGGACAGCGCATTCAAGGCTTTCTGGCGAAGCTAGGGATGGACCATAGCTACGTGATGATTAATACGTATCTCCATTCGGTCTACGGTCAGGGCGGGGGCACCAAGCACAAGAATGATCCGGCCATCGCAGCCTACCGAAATCGCTGGATCGATGCGATCTTTGCAGCGAGCGCGATTGAAGCGGTGGTGAACCTCGGTCAGCTCGCCGATAATGCCTTCCAACTGTGGAAGGCTACTCCCAAAGGAACGGCCTCTTCCGTATTCGCGGTACACATCACACATCCCACTGAGCCCGAGAGCTCTTCGGGCGGAGACGCGGTGAAACATGCGGCGGCGATCAAGGCCATGTTGCAGAACTGGAATGCCGCGCTACCCACCGTGAAAACCGCTATCAAGCACCCCGATCGAACGGTGCCGTTGGCGCTCTACGGCGACGCGTTTGTTCCTGGCGATGAGTTAGAAATCCCCGAACTCGACATGCCCGCCGGACTTCCCGCGTGGATGCGTGGCGCCAAGAACTGGGCAACTCGCACCGGCGCCACCGCCGCCCTCAAGCGTGTCACCATCACGGTCACCATCCCGACGGGATCCCGTCCCGCGTGAAGAGGTCTCGAGTGAGCAAGAAGAAAGTTGTTGCCAAGGCTAAACCGAAGCCAGTCATCGATCCCGCAGAAGGACCGCAGATGGTCCTCCGCGGACAGATTGTCACCATGGATGGCAACCGTCACGTCCTTAAAGACGGCCTGCTCTACATCGATAAAGGTTCGATTGTCGCGGTCACGGCAACAGGCGGAGCTGTCCCCGCGGGCTTTGAGGGCGTGAAGATCATTAACACCCAGGGCACGATCTTTCCGGGACTCATCGAACTGCACAATCACCTGAGTTACGACCTGCTTCGGCTGTGGGATGTCCCTAAGAAATATACGAATCGCGGGCAATGGGCGGGGATTCCGGAGTACCGGTCGACGATCAGCGGACCGATGAAAGTTCTGGGCGGGCGGCCCGATCTTCTGGCGTCGTTGGCGCGGTACGTCGAGTGCAAGTGCCTGTTAGGAGGTACGACCACCAGCCAGGGTATCGAGCTTTTCAGCAACGCAGGAGCGCGCAGGTTTTATCGCGGCATTGTACGCAACGTAGAACAGACGAACGATCCCAACTTGCCCGAGGCCGGCACCCGCATTCCCGACGTCGATGCCAATGATGCGCGGTCTTTCCTCGCGCGCATCAGTCAAAAGAAATGTTATCTCCTGCACCTGGCAGAAGGCTTGGACAACACCGCACGCAAGCATTTCCTGAGCTTGCAGTTCAAACCCGGGCAGTGGGCGATTGCTCCGTCGTTAGCGGGAATTCACTGTGCCGCACTACTTAGGGAAGATTTCGATGTTATGGCGGCCAAAGGCGCGTCGATGATCTGGTCGCCGCTCAGCAATATGCTGCTGTACGGCGGCACCGCTCGCGTGTCCGATGCCCTGAAAGCCGGAGTACGCATGGGCATTGGTTCCGATTGGTCGCCTTCGGGAAGCAAGAATCTGCTGGGGGAGTTGAAAGTCGCGCATCTTTACAGCCAGAACAACGGGGGCTTGCTGAGTGCTTTGCAAATTCTTGAACTGGCCACGATCAATGCGGCCGCGATCCTCGACTGGCAGAATCATCTGGGTTCGCTGGAAGTGGGCAAGTGCGCCGACTTGATCGTGCTCGACGGCAAGCCACAGGACCCTTACGGAGCGCTGCTCAATGCCAACGAGCAGTCAATCCACCTGGTCATGATCAATGGACTGCCTCGCTGCGGAACTCCGACTCTCATGCAAAGTATGAAGATCACTGGAGAGAATCTCTCGGTGGGCGGGAGTGCGCGCATTTTGAATCTGGCACAGGCGACCGAGGATCCAGACGTCTCTCCCATTCCGTTAACACTTGCAAAGACGCGGCTGACCAAAGCGCTGAACTCGCTTCCTAACTTGCCGCCTCCGCCAGTAGCCAAGCTAGCGTTACAGGGCCAGCCGCTCACGTGGTTTCTGGCTCTCGACGAACTCACTCCGACAGGCATGGATGTACGTCCCCACCTCCCGTTCGGAGGCCATCCCACCATGGCGGAGGCTAAGGGAAAGGTGGCGGCCAAAGATCCGGTCCTGAAGCCGCTCAAGCTCGATCCGATCACCGTAGTGGACGACAGCGATTTTCTGGGCGGGATTACGAAGGAGAAAAATCTTCCCGGCTATATAACGGAAGGGTTGCCGCAACTATACAGCTGACTTGTTGTTTGGGAAGTCAACCTCGTAGCGATCGATCGCTCATCGAGGTCGAGGGGAACGGGCTGCAGAGACACGGCGAAGCAGGTCTGGAGCCTTCAATCGCTGGCTGAATCGCTCAAACTCTGGAGTCGCACCTTTCCAGCGGAGATCCTCGATCGTCTCGAAGACCGGCACATTGACGCGTAGAGTGGCAAGCGTACGGAATAACAAAGCGTCGGCCCACGCGTTGCACAACGATTCCGAAAGCGCTCGCCCCCTGCGGATAGAGGGAGGCCACTGGCGCCAATCTTTGGGAATGTCTTCCAGGTGCGGATACTGCGACAACACAGAGGCCGCGGCTTTTTCGCCCCAACCCGCGACGCCGGGAAATCCGTCGGCGCTGTCACCCACTACGGCGAGGTAGTCAGGAATCGATTGCGGACCGACTCCGAACTTGGCGATGACTCCGGCTTCATCGCGGATCAGGTTTTTCCTTCGATCCATCTGAACGACACGAGTGCCAACAACGCACTGTCCCAGGTCTTTGTCAGGAGTGCAGATGACGACTTGCTTCACGTAATCGTCGAGTGCCGCCTTGGCCGCTGCAGAGGCGAGAGCGTCATCGGCTTCAAACTCGACCATTGGCCATACCAGCACGCCCATGGCTTGGAGCGCCTCTTCGACGATTGGGAACTGCGAGAGCAATTCCGGGGGTACGCCTTCGGCGGTCTTATATCCGGAGTACAAATTGTTGCGAAACGACTCCACGACGTGGTCGGTTGCGACTCCAATGTGCGTAGCACCCTGTTCGATCATCGACAGAACGGATGCCACCACGCCGCGTACGGCGCCGATCTCTTGTCCGCTTGCGTCTTTTGAAGAAGGCACAGCAAAAAAGTGCCGGAACAATTCGTAGGTTCCGTCGACGAGGTAGACGTTGATGCGATCTTGAGAAGGCGCGGCCACTTATTTAGCGCTGTCCATGGCGTTGAACAGGTTGTTCAGCGATTCCGCGAGAGTTGGATGCGCAAATGTTCCGTCGCGCAATGCGGTGTAGGGTAACTTGCCCATCATGGCAATCTCGAGAGTCGACATAATCTCTCCGCCTTCGATTCCGAGAATGGCCGCGCCGAGAATCTGATCGGTTTCCGCATCGACGATGGCCTTCATGAAACCGCGAGTCTCGTCGACTTCCAAAGCGCGCGCCACGCGATTCATCGGCATTTTTGCAATTCGGATATTGCGGCCCTGGGCGCGAGCCTCTGTCTCAGTAATTCCGACGCGACCAAGTTGCGGATCGATAAAGACCGTGTACGGCACCATACGATCTTTGGTCGAGGCCGTCTTCTTTTCGATCAAGTTCGAGCGAATGATTCGAAAGTCGTCATAGGAAATATGCGTAAACGCGGGGCCACCCTTGATGTCGCCAAGCGCGTAGGTGTCGGCGGCGGTCGTCTGTAGACGATCATTCACCTGGATGAAACCGTGCGCGTCGGTACGAATGCCCGCGGCATCCAGGTTGAGAGTATCGGAATTGGGCACGCGGCCGGTCGCAACCAGAAGATGGGAGCCCACGAGCGTCGCCGAACCGTCCGGCGATTGCACATCGAACTGGATGTTCGCGTCGAACTTTCTGACGCGCGTAGCCTTGGCATTCAGCATGATTTCAATTCCATCCTGCCGCAAGATGGAAGTCACTTCTTCCGCGATATCGGGATCTTCGCGCCCAAGAAGTTGGCCGCCGTTTTGAACAATCGTCACGCGGCTGCCCAGGCGACGAAACAGTTGGCCGAACTCGAGGCCGATGTAGCCGCCACCTAGAGCCAGCAAATGCTCTGGAACGGCATCGAGTTCCATGATCGATGCGTTGTCCAGAAAAGGAACGGTGTCCAGTCCATCGAGCTTCGGGCGCGAAGCGCGAGTTCCGGCGTTGATGAAAATGTATTTCGCTGCAAGCGTGCGCACACCACCGTCCTTCATGCGCACCTCGACGGACTTAGGGCCGCTGAATCTTGCCTCTCCAAACATCAGATCGACGTTGGGGGTTTTCTCGATGCGCGCCTGGCTTCCATTTCGAAAGCTGTCGACAATGTCGCGCTTGCGCTGGCGAATTTTCACCATGTCAATGCTGATGGGTCCGGTGTGAACGCCGTAGTCAGCGCCGCGACGCGCCAGGTATGCGACGCGCCCGCTGGCTACCATGGTCTTGGTTGGAGTGCAGCCCTCGTTCACGCAGGTGCCCCCAACGTGCTTTCGTTCGATGAGAGCCGTGCGTATTCCAGCTTCGGCAAGGGCCGTGGAAAGTGGAGTACCCGCCTGCCCGGAACCGATGATGATTGAATCGTATTGTTCCGCGTTAGCCATGAGCATCTCTTAGAAGCGAGAAACCAGAATGAGTCCCAGGCCGATGGCAACGAGGTCCTCTGGAATCGCGACCGCATAGTCCGCCACACCCAGCGTCCGCACTAATCCGACGCGAGCTTGATATCCGCCGAATGCACCGGCTACACCACCGATGGCCCCGGCAAGGGCGCCCGACCAAAGCGTGCCGCCTGCGGCAACAGCCACGCACGCCCCACTGAGTCCGCCCATGACCACCCGGGCAGAAAGTCCAACAGCAGCCGTTCGCGCGGGTGTGTTCGGAAGCTGGTCAGCGACCAATTCAACCACGGCAAGCACCGTGAAGACGCCGACGGCCCACAGCGTCCCCATGAACGCCAAAGGGGAATTGTGAAGGTCCAGCCATCCCAGGTGAGTTGCCCACGCTACAACTGCGGGCGCGGTGAGCGATCGCAGGCCGGCCACAAATCCAATGCCGAACGCTAACAGTACAACCAATCCGAAGTTCATGATTAAACCATCCTCGCAGGGCTCAGGCGTTGCCTGCCAACGGCAGCCGCACTTGAAAACGCGTATCGCCAGGCTTGGAACGAACCTGGATGTTGCCACGATGTTTTCTCACAATGCGTTGCACCGTGTCGAGGCCGAGCCCGGTTCCTTCCCCCACTCCCTTGGTCGTAAAAAATGGTTCGAAAATGCGAGGCTGGACCTCAGGCGCAATTCCTGGACCGTTGTCCCGAATCTCGACCACTACGCAATCATCCTCGCGGAACGTATGAACCCACAACTCACCCTTTCCGCCCATCGAATCGATGGCGTTATCGATGAGGTTTGTCCACACCTGGTTCAGTTCGCTGCCGAAGGAATTTACGAGAAGCGGAATCTTCTCATAGTCGCGCTTCACTTCTACGCCGTGTTTCAGTTTGTGATTCAGAATCGTCAGCGTATTCTCCAGCGTCTTTACGATGTCGACGTTTTGTATCGGTGACTGGTCCATGAAGGTATATTCCTTGATGGCGCCCACCAATTCGGAGATTCGCGAAGTGCTGTGCTCGATCTGATGCAAGAGCTCGGAGATTTCGAGGGAAGCGGAAATCCTCACCAATGCCGCTCGCGCCGTTTCTGAACCGAGCGAGGAGAATAGTTGCTCGATCACTTCTGGCTTGAAATTCTTGCGCGCCAAATCGGCAGCGAGTTGCCACAAATCATTTTGTCCGTGACGGCGCAGCGACGAATCCAGTTGTTCTTCTCGATCGCTGATGGTAAGAGCGTCTGGCGGCGGCCCATCCATTTGAACCAGCGACGCCTCCAGCCGTTCAATTTCTGCTTTCTGTGTGGCCGTCAGGTCGCGTCGGCCTAGCTCGTGACTTGCATCGCGAACCTTCTTCAGCAGGTCGCGCAACTGGCTGGTGGCGCGCTTCGCGGCCGATGCCGGATTGTTCAGCTCATGCGCCAGGCCCGCGGAGAGTTTGCCTAGGGCCGCCAGCCGGTCCCGTTGCTGTTCGAGCCGGGTCACTTCCCGGATCCGGTCGGACATCAACCCGACGAGCCGAGTCGCCAGCACGGGCATTCTCTGCACCAGCTCGGGAAACCGCGAAGCCGGAAATCGCAAGACCCGCGCTTCGGTCATCGCCCGTCCGGTTAATCCGTATTGCTTCATCCGCGAAAACGGCAGAGTCCCGGTGATTTCACCCGACTTCACCGCCAGCACGACGGTCTCTCCCGCCAGTTCCCCGCGCCATTGAAATTCGCCCTCGAGCAGCACGAACATCGCTTCCGCCGCTTCGTTTTGCCGCGCGTAAGTGTCGCCGGCATTGAGATGGAGTTCCTGCGCAGCGCTGAGAAACCAGTCGATCTGGTCATCGGGCAGTTCTGCAAATGCGGGAACACGACGCAGGAGATCCGCTGTTTCGGCCATTTATACCTTGCTCAGATACTGATGGATGAACTGAACGGCTACCGATCCTTCGCCGACTCCGGAGGCAACTCGCTTCACTGACCCATGGCGCACATCGCCCACGGCAAATATGCCCGGCACATTCGTCTCCAGAAGAAACGGATCGCGGTCGGGCGACCATCCCTTCGGCCGCTCGCCGCCCTTCATCAGATCGGACCCAGTCAGAATAAATCCGCGCTCGTCGCGTTCAATCGTTCCGGCTAGCCAATCTGTACGGGGCAGTGCGCCGATAAAAATAAACATGGAGCTCGCCGGAACGCGTTCCACCTTGCCAGTATCGGAACAGAGGACCGAAATTTCTTCCAGGTGAGTCGCGCCGTGCACTTCGGCCACGCTGGCGTGCGTCCACAACTGAATCTTTGGGGTCTCCTTGATCTGGTCGATCAGATACTGCGACATGGTGCTGGAGAGCGATTCGCCGCGCACCAGAATCACGACGCGTTCTGCGTACTTCGCAAAATTCATGGCGGCCTGTCCGGCAGAATTCGCGCCGCCGACAACGTAGACCATCTCGCCCTGGCACGACAACGCTTCCGTAGAACCACCGCCGTAATAGACGCCCGCACCCTGCAGCCTGTCGATCCCCGGTGCTTCTAACCGCCGCCACTGCACACCGCTTGCGATCATCAATGCGTGACATGAGATTTCGCTATCATCGGCCAGCTTGATGATGCGGTAAGGGCCTTCGATACGAACTCCGACTGCTTCCTGCGGCGCCAGAATCTCAACGCCAAACCGTCGCGCCTGCACCACCGCCCGCCGTGCAAGATCGCCACCGCTCAGGCCGCTGGGGAAGCCCAGGTAATTTTCGATGCGCGAACTCATTCCCGCCTGACCGCCAGGGACTTCCCGCTCGACCATTACCGTGTGCAAACCCTCTGAAGCACCATAAACCGCGGCCGCGAGACCGGCCGGGCCTCCACCCACAATCGCGAGATCGTAAAAACTGGTCTCGGCGCGAGTTCGAAAGCCCACCTTCTGCGCGACTTCTGCAGGCGCACTATGGAGGAGTCTTGTGCCATCCGAGAACAGAACGACGGGCAGATCCGTTGCATCAGGGCCAAGCGCTTCGAGAAGCCTCTTCGTTTCAGGATCGTTGGCCGAGGCCTCGACATCGATCCACTGATAGGGAACATGACTGCGGGCCAGAAAATCCCGAAGCTCATACGATCGCGGAGACCACCGCGTACCCAACACGCGGATCCCTTGAAACGCAGGATGGTACGAAGCCTGCCAGTCTTGCAGCATGTCGTCCACCTGTGGATACAGGTTTTCGGAGGGAGGATCCCACGGCTTCATGAAAAAATAATCGAGACCGGCATGATTGATCGCGTTGATCGCGGCATTCGTGTCGGCATAAGCCGTGAGCAGTGCCCGCTTCGCGTCCGGATAAATCTGACGCGCCGCCTGCAAGAAGCCGACGCCATCCATCCGCGGCATGCGCTGATCAGCCAGCAGCAGGGCAACACCATCATTGCGGACCTTCAGGGACTTCAGCAGGTCCAGCGCGCCTTCCGGTGAATCGCTGCTGACCACGCGATAGTCCGCACCGTACTTCGTACGCAGGTCACGCTCGATGGCCTTCAAGACGTCTTGATCGTCGTCGACTGTTAAAAGGACTGGCTTGGGCATGATCGCTCACAACTACGAATAAAACTGATAGATCCAGAAGTCCGGAAACCTTGAACAGGAAGTTAGATACAGAACCCGAGATTCGGTCGCGCAATTATCGCGCAACTTCCACGGCCGTGCTTATGCGCTCAGTTCGCCGGCTTCGATTTGATCGACATAACACCATACCCACGATTCCCCGCGCTCGTTGGAGCGAATCAGAGGATGCTGCGTGGCGTGAAAATGCTTGGTCGCGTGTTTATTCTTCGACGAGTCGCAACAGCCCACATTGCCGCAGGTAAGACAGAGCCGCAGGTGAACCCAGGAGTCTCCCGTTTTTACGCATTCTTCGCAGACATGCTTATTCGTCGATTTAACTTTAATCTGGTTGAGGTGAGCGCATTCCTTTGCCATCAGTCTTCTCTCCTGAAAAACGGGTGCTTTCCGGTCAAGTGACCACGGTCATGTAACGAAAGGCCATAATCACAGTCAAGAGCCGCCTCTTTCACTCACAATGTTTTTGGAGGGCATCATTTGTGTTGCGGCTCGATTATTTATCTTGCGTGTTAACCATCGCGTCCACAGTTTTGGTGGGGCGGCGGTGCTGGGAAGGTTGGGCATTGGCGGGAGTGAATAGTGTACTCATTTGCGTCATCGGGCTCCGAACCGAACAACTGGGCTTTATCCCTGCCAACGTATTCTGCATGGTGATGAGCGCCATCAACCTGCACGCGTGGCGGAAAACCGGAGCGTCATAGAACTGCTCGCAAGCAACTTACTCGGCGATCAATAGATTCTCGGCAAACGGCCACTGCTCATCAATCCACTGTGCCTCGCAGCGGAATCCGGCGTTACGCGCCGTCTCCACAATTTCTTGGGCCGAGTATTTGTGGCTGCTTTCGGTCCAAATGGTTTCTCCCTCGGCAAACTCAACCACCACATCTGATTCTGGAATACTCACTCTTTGACGCCGCTTCGACCGCAAATGCATCTCGACGCTTCGCGCCTCGTAGTTAATCTTGGCCAAGTGGGCAAATTGGCATAGATCAAAGTCGGCGCCAAGTTCGCGGTTCACGCGGGCCAACAAATTCAAATTGAAAGCAGCCGTCACGCCGAGTTCGTCGTCGTACGCGCCGAGCAATTGAGCGCTTGATTTTTCCAGGTCGGTTCCAAGTAGCAACGAGTCTCCCGGCAGCAGAATGCTTCGGACTGAACCCAGAAACTTGGTCCCGGCCTCGCGATCGAAGTTGCCAATTGTACTGCCCAGAAACAATACAAATAATCGCTGCCCAACTTTGCGGTAGGAAGCAACCTCCAGTAGCCCATCGAGATATTCCCGCTCGAAGCCCACGATGCTGATGGAATCGATGTCACTCAGTTCCCGCTCGCACATGACCAACGCCGAGCGCGAGATTTCAACAGGATAGTACGACGTGCGCTGTCGACGGCAGAAAGCTTCCAGCAGCCAGCGCGTCTTCTTCCCTGTGCCGCTTCCTAACTCCGCTACAGCGACCGGCCCATTCAACCGGTCCACAATCTCGTCCGCATGCCGACGGAGCAACCGCTCATCGGCGCGCGTCAGCCCGTACTGCGGCAGATAGCTGATCACTTCGAACAACGCCGAGCCGACGTCGTCATACAAATACTTTGAGGGTAGTTCCTTCTGTCCAAACCGGGTCAGTCCGGCGCGAACATCGTCAGCAAAATCGTAGGTCGCATTGGTAGGGATCGCATGAACAAGCATCGTCGAACTCCTTCATCTGTGATTGGCGCAGCGGAATCCCGCGTAAACGTATTGATAATGTGCCTGGAACCAGTTGCGAAATGTGGGCCGCAGCATGCACGCCGCAGTGCGCGGTGATCCACCCTTCATGACGAAGTGCTTGCCATCGAAAAAATCAGCTGAGTACCCACGATAGAAGGGGAAAGGCTCGAAGCCAGGAAACGCCGAGAAAACGGTGGACGTCCACTCCCAGCCGTTGCCCAGCATGTCGTGTACGCCGAATGCGCTCTCTCCCGCGGGGAAGGCATTTACCGGCGTGGGATTCCAATCGTTGAAATCAAAATTGCCGAGTATCGCATCGGGCGCTTCATCGCCCCACGGATACTGCCTGACCGCTTCATTCCGAGTACCGTACGCCGCACGATGCCATTGCTCTTCCGTGGGAAGTGACTTACCCGCCCAACGCGCGTATGCCGACGCCTCTGCGTGGCTCACATAAACCGGCCAGTCCAACGGCAACGGAATCTCTTCGAACATCGTGCGATAAAGCCATCCCTCGTTCGATTTGCACCAGAAAACGGGATGAGAGACTGCTTGTTTCGTTTTCCACTGCCAATCACGGTCGCTCCAAAATGAGCGCGTCTCGTAGCCACCTGCAGCCATGAACTCCAGGTACTGCCGGTTGGTGACTTCGTATTTATCGATTTCGAATGCCGGCACGTGCGTCGAGTGCGCCTCGTATTCGTTATCCCATCCGAACGTTTCGTCAGCGCGCCGCAGTCCCAAGACCGCAACCCCGGCGGGGATTTGAATCATTTCTGGCTCTACGGGAGCAGCGTTCGGCGGTACGAGGTGATTCGGTGAGATTTTCCGATCAAGGGGCAACTGATGCAGCATGTAGGCGAGCGTTTCCACATGCATCAAGCGATGCTCAATCGCCACGTTGAGCAAGGTGTCGAGTGGGAACCCGTCGCGCGTCAGGCTCGCCGACTCCAAGCTTCCGTCAGCCAGTTTTTCATCCAGCGCGGCGCGGATACGGCCCACGTAATCTTGCACTACATCAAGGGAGGGCCAGTCGGACGGTTGATCGGAGGGCAATCCCCCGCCCACCGGGTCGATCCCAAAGGCAAATAGCCGATCGAATTCAGGATGAAAACTCTTCAGGCCCAGAACATTCTCATGCAGCAAGTTCCAGTCGAAGGCTTCGAGATGTCCGACGTAAAAAATGATTCGATGACGCTCGGGAATCGGCCGCTCAAACATTGAGTCGGAACGCACGATGCTGAATAGAGCGTCACTCCGGCGGCGAGCGTCCGAGATACGCTCCAGCAGCTGGTGCCGGACTGCAACATCGCTTTGAGCAGTAAGCATTGGGCCTCCAGGTACATCGGATGGATAAGCCTGCAACAGGCTACAGATCGCACACGGGATAAGGCCGGCCCTTGCGCAAATTCAATTACCCGAACCCCGCACAGGACTGATCCCCAGACGAAGAGGTTTTCGAGAGTATCACTCCCCGTTAAATACCCGCAACGGACGCGCTCGCTTCAGCGCTACCCACCCTATGATGAGGAACGATGCGCCTTCCGTTATTTCACGTCGATGCGTTCAGCAACCGCCCGTTCTCTCGTGACCCTGCTGCGGTCTGCCTGCTTCAAGGCTGCTTAGATGACGCGATGCTGCGGAAGGTCGCTGCAGAAATAATCTTTCCGGGACAGCATTTTTGATGCCAGTTGGCGTCCCTTAGGATCTCAGGGGGCGTCGCAGTCGCATTGTCAAGCTCTGCAGGCACGCGACTCTGGTGGACCCGATGTTGTCGTTCATTTTCTGCAACCTGCGGCGTCAGTAGTTCGATTCGAAACGCAGCAGGCCGGACGTCTTTGGTCGGCAAAGGCGGCGACCGGTTCGCGATGAATTTCTCGGCATTTGCCACCAAGCTGTGCAAAATTCTGCCGCCTGATCTTCTGCACGCTCTCAGACCTGGTGCAACCGCGCCGGCTGCCAGAGTGGGGCGTCGAACTGTGGTGTGAGATCGCGGAGAGCCAGGTAATCCTGAAGGCAATGTGGTGCTGACTAATGCAGGGATCGCTGGAAATTTGAACCGTGCCAGTGAATCAGCGCGCGAGTCCCTTGTTTTTCAAGAATTCGCGTGCCACGTCGGCCGCATCGCGATGCTGGCCATCGACCGCGTAATTCAATCGCCGCATCTCTTCATCTGAAATCTTGCCCGCTAGAGCGGCAAGGGCCTGCGCGATTTCCGGATGCTGTTGGAGAGTCTGCTCGCGTATGACGGGCACTGCTTCATACGGAGGAAAATAGTGGCGGTCATCTTCCAGCACAAACAAATCCAGAGCCGGGATCAATCCATCGGTCGCGTTGCCTGCCGCCAAATCAATCTGATGATCCTTGAGCGCCCGCGCCAGCAATCCCAAATCCATGATGCGCGGCTGCTCCGCAAACTGTAGGCCGTAGGTTGCGGCGAGCCCGCGATATCCGTCGGGCCGCTCCATGAACTCGTAACCAAATCCGGCGCGCCACTTGGGAGCATAAGGAACTGCTTGCGAGAGCGTCGTAAGATTCAAGCGGCGCGCATCCTCGCCCCGAATCTCCATGGCAAACGTGTCGTTGAATCCGAATGCCGGACCCAATGTCAGCCCAAAGCGATTTTGATATTCGCTCTTGACCCGCTGATAAACTTCTTGCCGATCGCCGCTCGCATTCTGCTTAAGAATCGCTGTAAGCGCGGTGCCGGTGTACTCGGGATACACATCGATTCGGCTGGCCAGGATTGCCTGTTGGCAAATGTAGCTTCCCGCCAGATAGAAACGCCGCTCCACCTTGGCGTTGCTATGCGCTTCGATCTGCTGCGCAATGATTTCTCCCAGAACAAACGATTCTGTAAAGTTCTTGGAACCCACCACAATGCGATCGGCGTGAGACGTCGAGCAGGAAGAAAACAACGCGAGTGCTGCGAAGATCGAAAAGCCGGCGAGCGTTCGACGGAGCATCATCGCGGTTGCAGGCGCCTCTCCAGCCATCCCACGCCAAAGTCGGCTAGCAGAGCCAGAATTGCGGCGGGAATAGCTCCGGCCAGAATGACCCGGTTGTCGACCATCGCCAGCCCGCGAAAGATAAATTCGCCCAGTCCTCCAGCTCCGATCGCTGCAGCGATGGTCGCCAGCCCGACCGAAATCACCACGGCCACTCGTACGCCCGACAAGATCACGCTCACCGACAACGGCAATTCCACTTGAAACAAGAGTTGAGATTCCGTAAGTCCCATCCCCCGCCCCGCCTCAACCACCGCCGGATCCACTCCGCGAATTCCCGTGAACGTGTTTCTAATAATGGGAAGCAATGCATACAACGTGAGCGCCAGAATAGCGAGCCGGTCTGAGCGTGCGCCCAGCCAGGGCACGGGCAATAGAAAGCCAAAAAGCGCGAGGCTGGGAATTGTCTGAATAATGTTGGCGCTCGCCAAAACCGGCTTGTTGAATCGCGGACGGTGCGCAATCGCGATTCCCAGCGGAATGCCGATCAGCATCGCCAGCAACGTTGAAAAGCCAACCAGGCGGAGATGCTCCAGCGTCAACTCCAGCACCTGGCCCTGGTTGTGCCACATAAATCGAAATACGTTCATGACGTGCCTCGATTGGCGGCTGATTCCAGTCCCTCGCCGAAAGCTCTCACATAGGCAGACGCAAGCGGGTCCGTGGATCGCAAGAACTCCGCCGGCGAGAGAACAGTGACCAGCCGCCCCGATTCCATCAATGCAATCCGCGATCCGAGGCGCAACGCCTCACGCAAATCGTGCGTTACAAATACGACGGTCTTGTGAAGCCTCTGTTGCAGCAGAAGAAATTCGCGTTGCAACTCGTCACGCGTAAGCGGATCGAGTGCGCCAAACGGCTCATCCATGAGCAGGATCTCCGGATCCGCCGCCAACGCCCGTGCCACGCCCACCCTCTGCCGCTGGCCGCCAGACAACTGATGCGGATAACGCCCCGCGATATCTGCCGAGAGTCCCACGGTCTGCAGCAGCTCAAGCACGCGAGCGCGAATGCGCTCCGCCGGCCAACCTTCGATCTTCGGCACCAGGCCAATGTTCCGTTCGATCGTGAAATGAGGGAACAATCCCACGTCCTGAATCACGTAACCGATGCTTCGGCGCAAACGAATCACATCGCCCTCTCCCTCGGGAGACGCACCTTTCACCCGTACCTCACCAGAGGTAGGCGTCAGCAGCCGATTCACGAGCTTGAGCGATGTCGTTTTGCCCGAACCGCTGCGGCCCAGGAGAACCAGCGTCTCCCCACTCTGCACCTGCAGATTAAATCCGGAAAGTATCTGGGTGTCCCCGACCCGGTACGACACATCGCGGAATTCAATCACCGGAATGGATGCGTCGGCTTGCATGTTCGCCCAGCATACCGGAGTTTCCCGACAAACGTGGAACGAGAATTGACCGCACTCAGCGATCGGATTTGCAATACGCCACTCTCCCGGCGACAATCTTGATGTGGAAAAGGACTCCTCAGTCCGCCAGTCCGGCTCGTCGGCTCGGCCCCGCGAGCCCTTTGTGGCTGGCGCCGTCGTGATTGCAACGCTGTGCAATCCGCGCGAAAAATTCTGGGGAATGATCTTGGCTCTTGCCGCCGAGGGCCTCAGCCTGAGCGGCGCCGAACTCGCCTCGTTTGAGGATCTCGCGGTCATGGTTCGCGACGGCGAGCCTTTCACTCCCGCCGTCGTTTTCTTCCCCATGCACCGCATCGAGCGCGTCGAACTCGACCTGCCCGACGGCAGCCTGCCCTCGCTCTCTCAGCGTTTCCTGGCCAAGACGGGGCTGGAGCCTACCGCCGCGCTCACGCCATCCAACGGAAATCAGCCAACCGCTGGCAGTGATCTTCCCAATTCCCCATCGCATGTTTCGAAGGATCGGGCGTGAAGCTCTCACAAATCTTCACTGCTCCCAACCAGCTCACCCTGATGCGGATGATCTTTGTCCCGTTCATCGTCATCCATCTGGTGGATGGGCACTACCTGTGGGCGCTGGTCGTCTTCGTGATCGCGGGCTTCAGCGACGGACTCGATGGTCTGCTGGCAAGGCGGCTTCACCAACAAACCCTACTGGGACAGTATCTGGACCCCATCGCCGACAAGCTTCTGCTGAGCACGATGTTTCTTGTGCTCTCCATCCTGCACAAGATTCCGTGGAAGTACACGGTCGTGGTCTTCAGCCGTGATATTTCCATCCTTGCCGCCAGCACGGTCCTGTTCGCCATTGCGGGACTGCGCAACTTTCGCCCTAGCATTTTTGGCAAAGCCAATACACTGTGCCAGATCAGCGCGGTGTTTTTCGTTCTGCTGTTTCAGATCCGGCCAATCCGCTGGATCTGGATCGCGCGCACGGAATTCCTGCGCGCCACCTTTTTGTTCACCATCATTTCCGCCCTGCATTACGTCATTCTGGTTCAGAAGCGGCTGCGCGAGCACACGCATGCTCTCCCTCCCGCGAGGAGTCCGGCGGTTTGAAGGCAGCTTGACGGCGATTTGACCCACCTTCTCGCCGACCCTAAAATCTTAAGTTCGTTTGCCCTTGCTCGAATTTCCTATGGCGCTTCGTCTTTTTAATACTCTGTCGTCACAGATTGAAGAATTCCGCCCTCTACGAGACCGCGAAGTGCGCATGTACGCGTGCGGCCCCACCGTCTACGATTACGGACACATCGGCAATTTCCGCACCTTCGTCGCCGTCGACTTGCTGCGCAGATTTTTCCGGCAAAGTGGATACACCGTGCGCCACGTCATGAACCTCACCGACGTCGACGACAAGATCATCCGCAACGCCGCCCGTGACGGTGTGAGCGTGCAGCAGTACACCGCTAAGTATGAGAAGGCATTCCTCGAAGATGCCGCCATGATCGGCATTGAGGAACCCACGCTGGTACGCGCCACCGAACATATCCCGGAGATGGCGGACTTTGTCGCGAAGCTGGTTGAACGTGGATTCGCCTATCGCACCGACGACGGTTCCTATTACTTCCGCATCGCCAAGTTCCCGCAGTACGGCAAACTCTCGAAGCGAGATTTCAGCGGCATGCAGGATGGCGCCCGGGTCGACGTCGATGAATACGACAAAGACAGCGCTCGCGACTTCGCGCTCTGGAAGGCACCCAAGCCAGGTGAAGCCTCATGGGATACCGCGATTGGGCCGGGGCGCCCGGGTTGGCACCTGGAGTGTTCCGTCATGTCAATGGGGGAACTCGGAGAGAGCTTCGACCTGCACGCCGGCGGAGAAGACCTCATCTTTCCGCATCATGAAAACGAGATCGCACAATCCGAATCCTATACCGGTAAGCCCTTCGCGCATTTCTGGTTTCACGCGCGCTTCCTATTGGTCGAAGGCGAGAAGATGTCGAAGAGCCTGGGGAATTTTTTCACTCTTCGCGATCTGGTACTGAAGGGCCACAAGCCGTCGTCGATTCGCTACCTGCTAGCTTCGGTTCCCTATCGCAATCAACTGAACTTCACTTTCGACGGGCTGAAACAAGCGGCCGTATCGGTTGAGCGTCTGCGGAATTTCCGGCTGCGCTTGAGTTCGGGCAATTTTCCCGAAGGCTCCACCCCGGAGATGCAATCCCTCGCCGCGCAGACCGTCGAGCGCATGACCGCCGCACTCGACGATGACCTTAATACCGCCCAGGCACAAGCCGCGATCTTCGAGATGGTCCGCCAGGCCAATGCAGCTTTCGACACCGGCGGAATCAAGCAAGACGACGTCGCTCCGCTACTCGCCGTCTTATCGAAATTTGACGAAATCTTTGCCGTGCTCGACGACGACGATGGTCCGAAGATGAAGCGGGTCCTCCACTGGGCGATGACCGAGGGCCGCGAAAAAGACATTACCGAGGAGGCGCGCGAAGCGGTTCAGTCAGGACAACTCTCGGACGCGGGCATCGAAACGAAGATTACGGCCATGAAGGCGGCCCGCACAGCCCGCGACTTCAAAGCCTCTGACGCCCTCCGCGCCGAACTTGCCGACAAGGGCATCCTCGTAGAAATCACAAAAGACGGTATCCGCTGGCGAAGGAAATAATGTCCGCGATGTTAAGCTGAAAGCTGATCGCTGACGGCTGAGAGCTGCTCGTATGAACTCCATCGACGAATACCTCCGCGACGCTGAACAGGCCCACGGACATCTCTGCGCCGGCCAAGTCCTCGGCGTTCGCCTCGCCATGCTCGGATTGCAGAAGCTCGGCATCGACGATCCGCGCGGGAAAGACCGGAAGCGTCTCGTCACCTTCGTCGAGATCGACCGCTGTGCCACCGACGCCGTGGGAGTGGTCACCGGATGCCGCCTCGGCAAGCGTGCCCTGAAGTTCCGCGACTGGGGCAAAATGGCCGCCACGTTCGTGGACGTAAACTCAGGCAAGGCGGTTCGCGTAGCGGCAAAGGAGTCTTCGAAGGATCTCGCCCGTCAAATGCATCCAGAGATCGAAAACAAGAACCAGCAGCAGATGCTCGCCTACCGCGAGATGTCGGATGACGATCTATTCGCAACGCAATGGGTAAAGGTTGATTTGCGACCCGAAGAGTTCCCTGGATACAAAGGCAACCGTGTAGTTTGTGACTTGTGCGGCGAAGGGATCAATTTTCGTAGAGAAGTACGTGAAGAAGGAAAGGTCTTGTGTTGCGGATGCGCCGGAAACTCCTATTACAAGCCTCTTCCTTGAGGACTTTGGCATGCCCAGATCCTCTTCGTGATCCTTCGTGTCCTTCGTGGTAGCGTTTTTTCTCGCACCCGCGAAACTTTCCGCTACTCAGTTGCCTGTTCGTACGCGTGAGCCACGCGCAGAATGCTCGCCTCGTCAAAGTGCTTCCCGAGAATCTGTAACCCGATCGGCAATTTCTCTTTCGTCTCCCCGCACGGCACCGAAATCCCGGGAATCCCGGCCAGGTCGGCAGTGACGGTGTAGATATCCGCCAAGTACATCGCCAGCGGATCATTCGATTTTTCGCCCAGCCGGAAGGCTGCCGTCGGACTGGTCGGTGTCACAATCGCATCCACCTTGCGGAAGGCTTCATCGAAATCGCGCGTCAGCAGCGTGCGAACCTTTTGCGCCTTCAGGTAATACGCGTCGTAGTAGCCCGCGCTCAGCGCGTAAGTGCCCAGCATGATCCGCCGTTTGACCTCGGCTCCGAATCCCTCGTCGCGGCTGCGCCGGTACATTTCCGACAACGTCTTCGCGCCGCGCGCCCGGTGGCTGTAGCGCACGCCGTCATAGCGCGCCAGGTTCGAAGAGGCCTCCGCTGTGGCAATCAGGTAATACGTTGGAATGGCATACGGCGTGTGCGGCAGAGAAACCGGCACAATCTCGCAACCCAATCCCTTCAGCTTGTCGATTGCGGCTTCCACAGCCTGCCGGACTTCGTCGTCCAGTCCCTCGCCAAAATATTCTTTGGCAACGCCGATTTTCATCCCGCGAACCGGCTTGTCGAGTTCGGCAACGTAATCTGGCACAGGAACGTCGGCGGAAGTTGAATCCATCGGATCGCGTCCGGCAATCGTGCGCAGCACCGTCGCCGCATCCTTGACGGTTTTCGTCAGCGGCCCAATGTGGTCGAGCGACGACGCAAACGCGATCAAGCCGTAGCGCGAAACGCGCCCGTAGGTCGGCATCAATCCCACTACACCGCAGAACGATGCTGGCTGGCGAATCGATCCGCCCGTGTCGGAACCCAAGGTTGCGACCGCCATGTCGGCCGCCACCGCCGCCGCAGAACCACCTGACGATCCTCCCGGCACGCGGCTCAAATCTCGTGGATTCCGCACGGGTCCGTAAGCGGAGTTTTCATTGGACGAGCCCATGGCAAACTCGTCGCAGTTCATCTTGCCCAACACCACGGCGCCTGCGGCCTCCAGTCGCGCCACGGCCGTGCAGTCATACGGAGGAATGTAGTTCTCCAGAATCTTCGACCCCGCTGTGCTACGAAGGCCGCGCGTGCTCATCACATCTTTAATACCGACCGGCACTCCCCCCAGCGGCGGCAACGTCTTCCCGTCGGCAACCATGCGGTCCATTCGATCTGCCTGCTCGAGTGCTCGTTCTTTCGACAACGTCAGGAACGCGCCAATCTGGCCGTCTTCCTTTTCGATGCGGGCATAGTGCGCCTCCGCCAACGCCATGGCTGTGATTTCGCGCTGCTGCACAGCAGAGCGGGCGGCATCGATCGTGAGTAACTTCAAGTCCATGGGTTGTAATCGTGGATGCGTGGGTCCTAACGCTCAATCACTTTGGGAACGCGAAAAAAATGCTCGTCCGCATCGGGCGCATTCGCCAGCGCCTCTTCATGGGGCAACGATTTGCGCAGTCCTTCCAGAATGTCTTCCCGGCTTGCGTAGGCAAATCGCGCACTTCCCTGCTTTGCCGCATCTACGCCATACCGGTCGGAAACCTGCGCCATCGCGGGCACATCCGAGGTATCGAGTTCATTGAGGCGGTCAACGTATTGCAGGATGGAATTCAAGTCGCGCAGCATCCCCGCGCGTTCTTCTTCGCTGAGCTCCAGGTTGGCCAACTCCGCGACGTAAGCGACGTCCTTATCCGTTACTTTCATGAGATATAGGTGGCTATCAGAAGGATTTCTTACCGGTGTTTTCGATTTGCGCCACCACAAACTCGATCCGCAAGACCGGCTCGGTGGTGTAGCGATTAATCATCGCCAGGTAACGTGGCGCCAGTGCCTGCAACTCAGACTTCCACCGCTGGCCGTTCACTTCGACACGCAGCACTCCATCCGAGAAGCTCAGAGCACGCGTACGCTCGGCCACCGCCGACCCGCAAACGACTGGCCAAGCCATCAGCGGGGCCTCCGCCCGAGGTGCCAGCCGCAACGATTGCGCTACGATCTTTTCCAGACCCGATCCTGCTTGCTGCACGCGTGTTCCTTCACCCTCAGACGATTCTTTCAATCTGGGAGAATCTTTAATTTTAACATTCTCGCTGTACCGGAAATTCGCGCCGCACAAATTCGAGCGCCGCATCCCGCGAGGGCAATCGGCCCTCCAGTTGCGCATCTTCTACCGCGGTAAGAATCTCCCGGAACTTCGGCCCCGGCGAATGCCCCTCAGCAATCAGGTCATCGCCCGTCACCAGCGGTGCGGGACGCATCTTTTCCGGCGGAATTTCTGCCTGTTTTTGCTGGATGAATTCATAAGTCGTCAAAATGCGATGGCTGGCCAGGCAGTCGGCGCGATGTAAAGCGAGATGCTCCTCGAACGCCGGCATGCGCAGAAACTTCTTCAGCGTCGATTCCTTCATCCGCGTCGCGTGACCGAAGCGCATGTGGTTGTCCACCAGCGCCAGAATCTGTTCCGTCTCGTCGTTCGAGAAGCGCATCCGCCGGCAGATTTCTTCCGCTATCTTCACACCGACTTCCACGTGGCCGTCGAACCGGATGCGATCGGGCGCCACTCGAAATGTCGGAGGCTTGCCCACGTCATGCAGCAGCGCTCCCCAGGCCAGCGTCATCGGACACGGACTCGGCAAGTTCTCCAGCAACAGCAGCGTGTGGACGAACACGTCGCCCTCTGGATGGAATTCCGCGGGTTGCTCCACTCCCTTCATCGCCGAAATGTCTGGCAGCACCTGCTTGAGCAATCCGCTCTCGTCCAAAAGAAGAAACGCACGCCGGCCATGCCCTTCCGTCAACATGCGGGTCAGTTCATCGCGCACCCGTTCGAGCGACACCACGTTGATTTGCTGAGCCAGTTTCTGCATGGCCACGAACGTGGCAGGTTCGATAGTGTATTCGAACCGCGCCGCAAAACGCACTGCCCGCAGCATGCGCAACTTGTCTTCACCGAAGCGCTGCTCCGGATCGCCAATCGTGCGGATCATTCCCGCTTCCAGGTCCTTCCGGCCGCCCACAAAATCGAGCACTTCCCCGCTCACCGGATCGAGCAGCATTCCATTGATGGTGAAATCGCGGCGCGCCACATCTTCTTGCGGGTCGCGGCTGAACCGCACTTCGTCGGGATGCCGTCCATCCGAATATCCGATATCGCTGCGGAAAGTAGCGACCTCAACCGCATGCGCTCCGGCACTGCCAGGCACAGGCACCAGCACTACACCGAATTGCACCCCCACCGCATAAGTCTCGGGAAATATCCGCATGACCTCCTGCGGCGTCGCGTTCGTGGCCACATCGTAGTCTTGCGGTTCGCTCCCCAACAGAAGATCGCGCACGCATCCACCCACCAGATAGGCCTGAAAGCCCCGCTGGCGCAAGGTTTGCACAATTGATGTCGCGAAGTCCTTCAGCGTGCTCTCCGTTTCGCAGGCTTGCCCGCGAACTCAATTCCATCATACCCGCCCGTCCCTCCCAAGAAATCGCTTGACATGATGTCAAGCGTGCTTTACATTCCGGGATGTCAAGCATGCTTTACATGCATGACAGTTGTCACGCCGGCCACGTGACGCTTTGCACTGGCACGCAGAACCGCAAACGACGCACGATTCAAGAGACGGACGGAGACGAGACATGAAATCCAAACGGTTTGCCGCCACCTTCAGAGTCCTCGGCTGGATGGGACTCTATTTGCTGTTATCTGCACCCGCTTTGATCCTCGCCAGTCCCGACACGGTCCACAGCTTTGTCATCCGTGGCGCCCGCGTATTCGACGGCCACAAAGTTCTTGAAAACACCGACGTGCTGGTGGAAGCCGGCAAAATCAAAGCCGTCGGCAAGAATCTGAAAGTTCCTTCCGGCGTGAAGTCTGTCGATGCCGCTGGAGATACTCTTCTTCCCGGCCTGATCGACTCTCACACTCACGCCTTCGGCAATGCTCTCAAGGAAGCCGAAATCTTCGGCGTCACCACCGAGCTCGACATGTTCACCGACGTGAAGTTCATGCAGCAAATCAAGAAGGAGCAAGCCGAAGGCAAAGATCTCGATCTCGCCGACCTCCGTTCCGCCGGCACTCTGGCAACGGCGCCTGGCGGACACGGCACCGAATACGGCATCCCAATCCCGACGCTCTCTTCGCCCGCCGAGGCTCAGCCGTGGGTCGACGCTCGCATTGCCGAAGGTTCGGACTACATCAAGATCGTGATCGATGATGCCAGCGCGTATGGCGGCCATCGACCCACCCTCAATCAGGAGACGCTCAAGGCAATCGTCGACGCCGCCCACAAGCGGGGCAAGTTGGCTATCGTCCACATCGGCACGCAGCAGGACGCGCGCCACGCCATCGACGCGGGCGCCGACGGCTTGGCGCATCTCTTTGCCGATAGCGTTCCCGCGACGGATTTCGCGGCGTTCGTCGCTTCCCACCACACTTTCGTGATTCCAACTCTGGATGTCCTTGAAAGCGTGAGCGGCACTCCCAGCGGTGAATCGCTGACTACCGATTCCCGTCTCGATCCGTATCTTACCGTCGATGACATCAGCAACCTCAAGAAGTCGTTCCCAAAATTCTCCACTGCCCCGAGTGAAAAATATGCGGAACAGACTGTGGCTGAATTGAAAGCCGACCACGTGCGGATTCTGGCCGGAACGGACGCGCCCAATCCCGGCACCTCGCACGGTGCCAGCATCCACCGCGAACTGGAACTGTTGGTTCGCTCTGGGCTTACTCCGTTAGAGGCGCTGGCCGCAGCCACATCGACACCTGCGGCGGCGTTTCATCTCGACGACCGTGGCGTGATTGCTCCCGGCAAGCGGGCCGATCTTTTGCTGGTCAAGGGCGACCCGACGCACGACATTACCGTAACTCGCGACATCGTTTCCGTCTGGAAGCTAGGCATGGAGGATGACCGGGCAACCTATCGGGCGTCCGTTCAAAAGGCCAACCAGGATGCCGCGAAGGGTGCCCAAGCCGCGACGGATACGGGATCCGGTCTGATCAGCGATTTCGATGACGGTACTCCCTCCGCCAAGTTCGGCACCGGATGGATGCTCTCGACCGACAGCATCGCAGCCGGCAAATCCACGGGAGAAATGAAAGTAGTCGTCGGCGGCGCCCACGGCGACAAGCACGCCCTCGAGATTTCCGGAGTGATTGACGGCGGTCTCCCCTACGCGTGGGCTGGCGTGATGTGGGCGCCCGGCTCCCAACCGTTTATTCCGGTCAATCTCTCGTCCAGGAAGAACATTTCGTTCTTCGCCAAGGGCGACGGCCAGACTTACCGCGTTCTTGTCTTCACGGCTAGCGGAGGCCGCATCCCCGCACAACAGACGTTCACTGCGGGCTCGGATTGGAAGCAGACCAGCATTCCGTTCTCGGCCTTCGGCGGAACCGACGGCCACGACATTTCCGCCATTCTTTTCGTCGGAGGCCCGGCCGCCGGCAAATTCGACTTTCAGGTCGACGAAATCAAACTCGAGTAGCAACAGTCCGATGAATAAATTTCGTCGGGCACGGTAAACTGATCGAGAACATGCCCGACGCCTACATCCTCGGCATCGAAAGTTCCTGCGACGAAACTGCAGCCGCCGTGGTGCGTTCGGGCGAGCAGCTGATTTCGAATGTCGTCGCCTCGCAGATCGCGACTCACCAGCCCTATGGCGGCGTCGTACCGGAACTAGCGTCACGGGAGCATCTGCGCGCCATCGTCCCGGTCGTGCGCCAGGCCTTGGCCGAAGCCAACCATACTTACAACTCCGTCGACGCTATCGCCGTCACGCAAGGTCCCGGCCTTGCGGGAGCCTTGCTGGTGGGCATCAGCTATGCCAAGGCTCTGGCCTTCGCCCTCGACAAGCCGCTGATCGCCGTTAATCATCTCGAAGGCCACATTCATGCGGTATTGCTCGAAGAGCGGCAAAAAGGAAACCACGATCTGCAATTTCCTGTGCTGGCCCTCGTCGTCTCCGGCGGGCACACTCATCTCTACCTCGCCGCAGAGAAAGACAATTCCTGGACCTACGAAAATATCGGCCATACCCGCGACGATGCCGCTGGGGAAGCCTTCGACAAAGTCGCGAAGCTGCTCGGCCTCGGATATCCCGGCGGCCCCGTGATCGATCGACTGGCTCCCCACGGCGATCCGCGAGCTGTGAAGTTTCCTCCCGCACAGATCAAGCACCGCGACCGCCGCGGCCGACATGACGGACGAGTGGTGGATGAGAACGACGACCGTCCCCGCTTTGATTTTTCCTACAGCGGCATCAAGACCGCGATCCTTCGCTACGTCGAAGCTCATGATATGCGCGCAGCCGTCGAAGCCCGGCGCCAGGCCTTACTGAAAATCGCCAAGCCGAAGCTGGAAGATTACCTCCCCAACTGCGACAAGCTCACCCTTGACCTGGTCGCATCCTTCCAGCGCGCAATCGTCGAAGATCTGGTGGGAAAGACTCTCACAGCGGCACGCGCCTACGATGTCGCCACACTCTTCGTGACCGGCGGAGTTGCCGCCAACCAGGAACTACGACAGACGTTCGAACGCGAAGGCGCGAAGCAAGGACTCCCCGTCTACTTCCCGTCACGCCCGCTGTCGACCGACAACGCCGCTATGATCGCGGCCGCTGCCTACCCGAAGTTCTTGCTGAAGGATTTTGCTGCGATGGATTTTTCTGCCGAGGCGGGACTGCTCTTGCGTTAGCGACTCGAACCTATCTTCCGGCAGCGTGCCCGCGACTCGCCTTACCCACTACGGCATCCAGAGCTTCGCCCAGTTGCGATTCAATGTCGATATCTTTGAAGATGGTAAAGTTGGCGCGCTTCTGCGACTTTTCGAAACCGCCGGCCCGGCCCGCCACGATAATGATCGGAATCCCCGCGGTCTCCGGATTGTCCTTCAGCGCCGTGATCAATTCACTGCCCGACATCTTCGGCATCCGCATGTCGGTAACAATCAAATCAGGCCTCACGCGACTAAGAACATTCAACGCATCCACTCCGTTGCTGGCAGCTTCCACCGCGAAACCGCGTTGCTCCAGAAACTGGCACACGGTAAAGCGAATCAGCATCGAATCGTCGACGACTAGGGCGACTTTGGCCATAAAGGAAGAGGGCGGCACGTGCACGCGTCCCCCCGGTGCGACCCTAGCAGAATTCTCAGAAGGAACAAGGCGAAATCGTGCGCCGCGATTACGTCAGTCATGCGTCCGCCCGAACCGGTCTTAGATTTCGCTGTCCTGCGTACGCTCTTCAATATTCATGTCCTTGAATTCGCTGGATTCGAAAATCTCGCCGCATTCCTTGCACTCGACGAATTCCGAATCTTCATCCCGGCTGACAATCTGCACGCGCGGGTGTTTGCAGGGTGGCTTCGTATCACGGCTTTGGGAGGGAGAGGTCGACTTTGAAGTCATAAATCCGGGTAGGTTTCCGCGAACAGGACCAGAGTGCTGTTTTCGGCGGAATTTCCGGTATTTTAGACCCGCCTAATGTCTTGTCAAGTCCTCAGTAGCTAACTCCGCCGTGAATTTGTGAACGGATCAAGGCCCCTTCCGACCTTATTTTCGTCCGTCCATCTGTGAAATTGCGACCAAAAGCATCGCATAAACCTAAGCCATTCAGTTCGATACACTTACCGCTCACAAACGCATTTCTACCACTCGCTGTGGGTGCTTGCGCCGATTCCCCGCACTGACGTAAAATGAATTGCGACGGAAAAGGTCGGAATTCTACTCCGACCCTATTGGTCGGGTTTTACACAGGATCGCATTTGCTGAAGCTGACAAAAAAGGCTGACTACGCGCTGATGGCGATGAAGCATCTCGCCGAGCACTCCAACGAGGGCTCCCGTAGCGCGAAGGATGTCGCCGATGCCTACGGCATCCCGCCCGAGGCCTTGGCGAAGATCCTGCAGCGTCTGGCCAAGGCTGGACTTTTGCTGTCGCAGCATGGCACCAACGGCGGCTACACGCTGGCACGCGCGGCCCACACGATTTCCGCCTTTGAGGTAATTCGGGCCATCGACGGTCCGCTGTTTATTACTTCCTGCGTCACGGTGCGCGGAGAATGCGACCAGAGCGATCGCTGCAACATTCGCGAGCCGCTGCGTAAGGTAAACGAGAGTATTGAAGCTGTATTGAAGCGCATCAAGATTTCGCATATGCGGGAAGAGCCGGAAGAGGCCGCAGCCCGTGACGCTGAAGCCCGCCGATTTGGTGACGATCAGCTGAAGCTTAGAAGAGAAGAGATTCATCCAAAGATTAACGAAGTAGGAGAGGCAATCAATGAGCACGGACGTTAAAATCCCCCAGCCGCAGACGCAGCCGCAACACTCCGACGCCAAGGGCGTCAAGCTGCCCATCTATATGGATAACCACGCGACCACCCCGATGGATCCCGCGGGTGCTCGAAGAGATGCTGCCCTACTTCATGGAAAAGTTCGGCAACTCCGCCAGCCGCAATCACTCCTTCGGCTGGGCCGCCGAAGAGGGCGTGGAAACCGCTCGCGAACGCATCGCCAAGCTGATCGGCGCGACTACCAAGGAAATCATCTTCACCTCGGGCGCGACCGAGAGCGACAACCTCGCCATCAAGGGCGTCGCCGAGATGTATCGCGAGAAGGGCAACCACATCATCACGGCGGTCACCGAGCACAAGGCGGTGCTCGATACCTGCAAGCGTCTGGAGAAGTACGGCTACCGCGTCACCTACATGCCGGTGCAGAAGGACGGCCTGATCGATCTCGACGACCTGAAGCGCGCCATGGATGACAAGACGATCCTGGTCAGCATCATGTACGCGAACAACGAGATCGGCGTGCTGCAGCCGGTGGCCGAAATCGGCAAGCTCTGTCATGAGCGCGGCGTGATCTTCCATACCGACGCGACGCAGGCCATCGGCAAAGTTCCGGTGGATGTGATCAAGCAGAACATCGACCTGGCTTCCATCTCCGGACACAAGATGTACGGTCCCAAAGGAGTCGGCGCCTTGTATGTCCGGCGCAAGAATCCGCGCGTGCAGATTTCCGCCATCATCGACGGCGGCGGCCACGAGCGCGGTATGCGCTCCGGCACGTTGAACGTTCCCGGAATCGTTGGCCTCGGCAAGGCCTGCGCCATCGCGCAAGAAGAGATGGCGCAGGAGTCATGTAAGCTCGCCGGGCTGCGCAACCGCCTGCGCGACCGCATCATGAACCGTCTGGACGAGGCTTACATCAACGGCTCGACCGAACACCGTCTGCCCGGCAACCTGAACATCAGCTTCGCCTACGTAGAAGGCGAGTCGCTGCTGATGGGCATCAACGACATTGCAGTTTCCAGCGGTTCAGCGTGCACCTCTGCGACGCTGGAGCCATCTTATGTATTGAAGGCTCTCGGCACCGGAGACGACCTGGCGCACAGCTCCATCCGCTTCGGCATCGGCCGTTTCAATACCGAAGCCGAAGTTGACTACGTCGCCGATCGCGTCATCGAAACCGTCGAGCGCCTGCGCGAGCTTTCTCCGCTGTACGAAATGGCGAAAGAAGGCATCAATCTGAAAGACGTAAAGTGGGCAGGAGAAGCGCACTAACTCAGCCGCGGAGCGGCGGCACAGATTAGCCCAGGACGTAAGTCCTGGGTAGGCCGAGAGAAGGAACAAGTCCCCGTAAGGGGACGGCACAAGACCTCAGATCAGGAGAAACGAATGTCATACAGCGACAAGGTCATCGATCACTACAACAATCCGCGCAACGTCGGCTCCATGGACAAGAACGAGCTCCGACGTCGGCACCGGCCTGGTGGGCGCGCCCGAATGCGGCGACGTCATGAAGCTGCAGATCAAGGTCAACCCTGAAACCAACGTCATTGAAGACGCCAAGTTCAAGACCTTTGGCTGCGGCTCCGCCATCGCCTCGTCCTCGCTCGCGACCGAGTGGGTCAAGGGCAAGACTGTGGACGAAGCCCTCGCCATCAAGAACATGGACATCGTGAAGGAGCTTTCGCTTCCTCCGGTGAAGATCCACTGTTCCGTGCTGGCAGAAGACGCAATCCGCGCCGCCATCGGTGACTGGAAGAAGAAGCAGGAAACCGCGAACCCGGTGGCCGCTGAGGCGAAATAGGGTTCTTAATTATTCGACCGCTCCCGTGTCGCATGAACATACCGGAGCAAGACGTTGGGAAGGCACGGACTTCAGTCGTGCCGTTTCGAGGATGTACCCATACGGCTTTAGCCGCTGAGGGTCGCAAGAATTGATGACAACAGCCACCGAACAAAAACCGCCCGCGCAAGCTCCTGCCAAGGGCATTCTGGTCACCGAGAAAGCTTTGGTGAAGGTGCGCAACGCCATGGCCAAGGAAGGCATTTCGCCCGAACAGGGCGGCTTGCGCCTGGGCGTGCAAGGCGGCGGATGCTCCGGCCTGAGCTACAACATCCGGTTCGACACGCAGCCACGCGAGCGCGACCGCATCTTCCAGTTCAGCGATGTGCGGGTCTTTGTCGACCCAAAGTCGTTCATCTACCTGCACGGCATGACTCTGGATTATCAGGAAACGCTGATGCAACAAGGATTCGTATTCGTGAATCCCCAGGCATCGAAGTCGTGCGGCTGCGGGACTTCGTTCTCCGCCTGATGCCCGTGTGGCGCGGGCGCCAACGCCCGCGAACGGTCGGCGCCACCGGAAAACCTGGACGCGCGAACGGGCGTCAGACCCTGTACCGGCAGTGGTGTGAGGAATGTGAGGAATTAGAACGTGACGACCAAGTCCGCCCTTACCGATGATCGGCGCAAAACCTCTGCCAGAGGATACGCACTCCTGCTGGTCCTGCGGATCCATGCGCGCCGCCCATTTCTGTGAGTCCTGCGGCAAGGTACAGCCTCCGGTTCCGGTCGACTACTTCACGCTTCTTCGGCCTGCCGCCGAAGCTCAATATCGATGTCCCGGCACTCGAAAAGAGATTTCTACGAACTAAGCCGCAGCTTCATCCCGATCTCAACGCCCGCGCCGGCAGCCAGGAACAGGAGTGGAGCCTGGAACAAAGTTCCCTGCTCAACGACGCCTACCGCACGCTGAAAGATCCGATCAAGCGCACGCAATATCTGCTGCACCTCGAAGGCGTCGAACTCGAAGAGCAATCCAAGAGCGCCACCGAGCAAGCCCGCGTCACCGGAGAACTCAAGAAACAGATCGTCCCCCCGGATTTGCTCGAAGAAGTTTTCGAATTGAACATGCAACTCGAAGAGCTGCGCATGAACAAGAAGATGGGTGACGACGATCCCGATCTGGTCGCCGAAATCGGCAAAGCAAAAGCTGGCCCTCGAAGCCAAGCATGCGTCCTTGCTGCAGGAATTGCAATCCTACTGGAAAGATTGGGACAGCCTGGTCGATCGCAAGCCAGGCGATCCTCTGACGAGCGAGCGCAGGCCACGAGCAAAATGGTAGATGTGCTGAACCGCCGCAATTACATCCGCAATCTGGTGCGCGATGTAAATGAGGCGCTAGAGGAGTAGCAATTACAGATGGCATCGGATCGCATCGTCGGCATCGACCTCGGCACCACCAACTCACTGGTGGCCTTCATGCAGGGGGACACCCCTGTCGTAATCCCCGGAGACGATGGCCTGAACCTGCTGCCTTCGGTGGTCGCGCTCGACTCCAACAACCAGCCGGTGATCGGCAACGCCGCCCGCAATTCGCTGATCGAAACGCCGGAACGCGCCGTGTACTCCATCAAACGCCTGATGGGACGCGGCGTTGAAGACATTCAGGAAGAACTGAAGCTCTTCCCCTTCCGCCTCGCCGACGATATGCAGCCAGGAGAAGTTCTCCGCATCACGCTCGGCGACAAGACGTTCACCCCGCCGGAAATTTCCGCGCTCATTCTTCGCCAGCTCAAGCGTAACGCCGAACGCTTCTTCGGTGCCGCCGGTCACCAAGGCGGTCATCACCGTTCCCGCCTACTTCAACGACGCACAGCGCCAGGCCACCAAAGACGCCGGACGCATCGCCGGACTCGAAGTGCTGCGCCTGGTCAACGAGCCGACCGCCGCCTCGCTCGCCTACGGCCTCGACAAGAAGCAGAACGGAATCGTCGCGGTCTACGATCTTGGCGGCGGCACCTTCGACATTTCGATTCTCAAGTTGCACGACGGCATCTTCGAAGTCATCGCCACCAACGGCGACACGCACCTCGGCGGCGACGACATCGACAACCTGCTCATCACCATCGCCCTCGACGATATCCGCGGCGACATCGAGTCTCGACCTGCGTCGCAACGCCGAAGCCGTTCAGGCGATCCGCAAGGCCGTCATCGACGCCAAGATTGCGCTTTCGTCGCAGCCTTCGGTGAAGCTCGATATCGAACTTCCCGGCGGCAAGCGCTACCAGCGCGAAATCACCCGCGAACAATACGAGCAACTGATTCAGCCCGTCATCGACCGCACCATCGGCCCTTGCAAGCAGGCGATGAAAGACGCGGGCCTCAAGCCCGAACAGATCGACGAAGTCGTGCTTGTCGGCGGCTCCACGCGCATCCCGCAAGTTCGCGCCTTGGTGAAAGAGATGTTCCAGCGCGAACCGCACACCGATTTGAATCCCGACGAAGTGGTCGCGCTGGGCGCGGCCGTGCAGGCCAACATTCTCGGCGGCGGCTCTGAAGCCACCGAGAACATGCTGCTGCTCGACGTCACGCCGCTGTCGCTCGGCATCGAAGTCGCCGGTGGAGTCACCGACAAAATCATTCTGCGCAACTCGACCATCCCGGCCTCGGCCACGCAGTTCTACACCACGCAGATCGACGGCCAGACTAACGTCGCCATCCACGTCTTGCAAGGCGAGCGCGAACTCGCGACGGACTGCCGCTCGCTGGCGCGCTTCGATCTCAAAGGCATTCCGCCGATGGCGGCCGGAATTCCGCGCGTCGAAGTAAAGTTCCTCATCGACGCCAACGGCATCCTGCACGTCTCCGCGCGCGAGCAGCGCAGCGGCAAGGAAGCCGAAATTCAGGTGCAGCCCAGCTACGGCCTGACCGACGAGCAGGTCGAAGGCATGATCCTCGACTCCTTCGACAACGCCGAAGAAGATTTCCGCCGCCGCCAGGTCATCGAAGCCCGCAACGAAACCGCAACGATCCTGACCGCGCTCGAAAAAGGCGAAGAAGAGTCCGGCCTGGGGACAACTCACCACCGACGAGAAAAAGCAGATCGCAAAAATGGAAAAGGCGCTGATCGCGGTGAACGCCGAAGAAGACTACCAGGCGATCCGCAAAGCCATCGACGCCCTGAATCAAGGCACGATGCGCCTCGCCGAAGTGATGATGGACACCGCCGTATCCACGGCGCTGAAAGGCAAGACCATGGACGAGACGGACCTGGGCGAAGGCCCCACCGCCCCGCATCCCATGGCGAAGGCAGAATTTGAGTAACCTCCGTGTTCCCCAGTGTCCCCTGTGGTGAAAGATTTTGAAATCACGGAGGCGCAGAGGATGCAGAGAGAAGATCAGGAGCAAGTATGGCAGAAGAAAAGACACAAGGATCCGGCACCGTGACCGAAGACGCCCCCGGCGAAAACACCGTGCAGGTCACCTTCCTGCCCGAAGGCAAGACCGTGCAGTTTGAACACGGCAAACTGCCCTACGAAGATCACGGCAAAGAGCAGTCCTTGCTCGACGTCGCTTTGAACTTCGGCATCACGCTCGACCACGCCTGCGGCGGCAATTGCGCCTGCACCACCTGCCACATCTGGGTGAAGGAAGGCGCCGAGAATCTCTCCGCCCATGGACGACGACGAGGCTGACCGGCTCGACATGGCCGCCGATCTCCAGTTAAACTCGCGTCTCGGCTGCCAGGCGCAGATCACCAAGCCCGGCAAAGTCGTCGTCGAGATTCCCGCGTGGAATCGTAATTACGTCTCTGAGGAGCACTAGGATGGCAAAGAAACTGACTTGGGACGACGCCGAAGACATCGGCATCCTGCTTTCCGAATCGCATCCCGAACTCGACCCGCTCGCAGTCCGCTTCACCGACCTCCACCGCTACGTAACCGAACTGCCCGACTTCGAGGGCGATCCCAAAGCCTCGAACGAAGGCAAACTCGAAGCGATCCAGATGGCCTGGCACGAAGAAGTGCTGGACCGCACGCAAGGATAATCGCTAATCAGATTCCCACTCTCTCGCGACGTCATGCTGACCGGAGCCGTTTTTCAGGTGAAGGGAAGGATCTCGCGCGTACGCCGATACCGCTGCTCGCGAGATCTCTCACCTGGCTGAAGTACGCCGAGTTCGAGATGACGCAAATGAGTATTAAGCTCTACTTCCCAGCCTCCGCCAGCTTCCTATAAAACTTCTGCAGCGTATAAAACGGCGGGCGGCCCAGCCTTTTGCACTTAGTTGATTCCTGCCGACGCTACTCAATAGTGGGTGCCACATCCTTTCGCGTTTTGTGTTCCGTGCGAAAGGGTGGGAGGCTCGGACCTCAACCCCATACCCCTTAAGGGCAAGACCTACAGGTCCGAGGTTCCCACCCTTGCAAAGAACACAAGGATGGGGCACCCTCAGTCGTGATGATCGCCGGGAATCCTTAGTTGGGCCACCCGCCCTTGGTTACGTAAACGAATCTCTGCCACTGCTTCTAATGGTGCTGATAACTTCTGGGAAAGAGCTATCATGACCTGTGTTCTTAATTGATTGAGGAGCACCGTGCATGTTGCTTCCCAGCCGAGTTCTGCCTTTAGTCTTGGTCGCCATTTCGGTAGTCGTGACGACTCTCGGCTTTGCCCAAAACGACGCAGTCCCTTCCCCCCAATCCCAGAAACCGGGTCCCTCAGACCATGGTCTGTCGGTGATCCTCAGCGAGGATGCACCGCCTGAACCATCGGACTCTGCCCAACTGAAAAACTGTGTGGCGAGACATCACCCGCTTGCTTGCGTGTTGCTCAAACTCACAGTCAAAAATGAGGGCAGCGAGACCGTCCTAACCTGGTGGTCGACCTGCGGGGAGCCGGGTATTGATTTCGATCTACAGAAATCGGACGGGAGCTGGGTACCATTTCCTCCTGCCCCTATTGACTACCACGACAGTGACCTCAGTGGCCTCCCGATTTGCTCCAGAAGCTTCGGGTATGTGCAGAGGCTCTTTCCCGGCGAGAGCCACGTCGAGCAAATCACCCTGGCCGATCTTTTTCTGCGCCTGGATACGACCGACTTGCCTCCGCCTGACGACGGGTTCATTCACCCACATCATCCCGGTGTCGCGTTCCTTTCTGCCCCCGGACCGCACACAATCCGTGTACGTTTGCGCGTTGTCGGGTGCGTCCGCTCCCGCAAGCTGACACCGAGCGATCCACCGAATGAGTTTAATGCTCGCTCGCAATGCGCTGCAGGCACGGATGTGGATCAGAGATTCGCAGTTCTGCAGTCCAACGAAATGATCCTGTCCGCTCGGCCATAATCGTTCGGCGGGATAGCCCCTTGTCGGAGAGGCGGGCAGCATGGTTGTCGTAACATCGCCATTACACTCATCCTCTTGCGGACGACCAGTGCTGTAAACTTAGCGCCGTGTCGATTCGCTGGCGAGTTGTGCTCTCGGTCGTGAGTTGGCTAATTATTGCGGGAGCCGCGCTCATCGCTATAACCCTAGCTGTGTTTCTTGGACGGGTTATTTTTCAGGAAGCCAACCCACACGGAATGCGAATGATTTTCAGAGTGTCACTGTTCGCGGCGATCTTCTTAGGGATGGCCTTCATGATGATTTCGTACCTCATCAGAAAGTTCCCACACTGATTGGTGAAACATCGCCATTACACTCATCCACTAGCGCTCTCGAACTTTTCCGCCGTAGGATACCACTTCTACTTCCCCGCCTCCGCCAACTTCCTATAAAACCTCTGCAGCGTATAAAACGGCGGGCGGCCCAGCCTTTTGCACTTAGTTGATTCCTGCTGACGCCAAGGCTGAACTATTTCCCCTAGCGAATCTGAACGAGATTCGCATCGGAGCACGCGCCCTACTAGTCTTCTGATCAACCTGCGACCTCAACCCGTATGGGCTCAATGGCCTTCAACAGTTACTCGCCCGGAACAGGCTCGCCTGAGCAGTACGTGTCAAGGAACAGTTCGACGCCGAAGTCACCCAATTCCTTGAGTAGTGAGGGAGCGAACGTCGGGCCGCCGTTGAAACTAGACGTGAAATGTCCACAGAATACGAACACTCTGAATCGTTGTTGGTAGTCTCGTAGCAGTTGCTGACGAGAAGCGAATAATGAAATAACCGCTCGCAGTCCCTCTTCTAGAGTCCGCCACTCTCGGTCGCCACCGCTCGGCGTAGGCTCGTATTCCCACATCGACTCATCCCATACTGATTTGCCACCGGGGCGCGCTTGTCCTTTGATTCTGACTTGGGTAGGTTCCATCCCCAAGTCTGACGTGATTTTGGATGGGTCCAACGCCGGGCCGCTGATCCGCAAGGAAACGAGATACGAATGCATGTCTTTGTAATTGTCGCATTATCCTAGTTCCGATTGGACGGGTGGCCCGGCCTTTTGCGCTTAGTTGATTCCTGCTGACGCTATTCCAATAGAGCGTGCCCCATCCTTTCGCGTTTGGTGCGAAAGGGTGGGAGGCTCGGACCTCAATCCCATACCCCTGAAGGGCGAGACGTACAGGTCCGGGGTTCCCACCCTTGCAAAGAACGCAAGGACGGGGCAGCCTCAGCCGTGATGATCGCCGGGAAATCATAGGTGAGGCACCCGCCTGCTTAACTGTAGTAATCTTGTCCCCCTAATTACGGTTGCCCTAGCATAAGTGCATGCCCGGATTCGGACGTTTTGGACGCCCCGGCAAACCGCTTGCAATCGCGGTGGGCGCCGTGCTTTTCCTCATCGTGGCTTGGGTCGTGGTTGAACGGCTCAGTGCGAGCCTTAGCGACCGCTATGAATCGTTCTACCCATCGCTGGCGGAAGCGGCTAAAGACGGCGCAATCACTCGCGGCTGGATACCAGACGAGTTTCTGCCTCGTAGTTCACGGTCCATCCACGAAGTTCACGATCTTTCCCCTTCGAAAGAATGGTGTGCTTTTGAGTTTATTCCGGCGGACTCGCAAAACCTGCTCGCAAATCTGAAACATGTAGACGTGCCGCCACTCTCCGTAGGGCATGTGCCACGCCCGGGTGTGTCGTGGTGGCCGTCTGTTCTTGTGGGCGATCTGGACGTTGAGAAGATTCACAAAGCGGGTTTCGATCTGTATTTCCTGGAGAGGCCTGCCACATCCGTCACGACTGATGTATGGCTCTTTGCGATTGACTGGTCAAAGGGACGCGGATATTTCTACAACACATAACTGTCGATAAATCCATTCCACTCATCCACCAGCGTTTTCGAGCTTCGCCGCCGTCATCCGACTGCGTTACTTCCCCGCTTCCGCCAACTTCTTATAAAACCTCTGCAGCGTATAAAACGCCATCTTCCGCTGACCGCGATTCGAAATCACTCCCTTGCGGTTGTGATAGTCCTGCACACCCGGCAGCATGCGCGCCGGAGACCGAAAATCCATCAGCACCCACGGAGTCAGCCCCGCCAGATTCGGCATGCGCTCGATCATCTCCAACTGGTGCTTGTACAAGTTGTCCTGATATTCCTCCGTCCAGATTTCATCGGCATCGCCGTGACGCCCATACGGCGCGCCTCCGCCAAATTCGCTGACAATCAGCGGCTTGTTCCACGTGGACTTCCACTGCATCTTGTCGGCGTCCTCCGGACGCCCCCAGTACCAGCCCAGGTATTCATTCAGGCCGAGAACATCCACCACATCGCCCAGCGGATCGCTCAAGGTGCGCACATCGGCAGCAGTCTCATCCACATGATTCATCGCCGAAGTAGTGAGCCGCGTGGAATCGAATTCCTTCGCGTCCTGCACCAGCTTCGTGAGGAACGTCAGCCGATCCGGTTTTACCGGAGTTTCGTTCGCCACCGACCACAAAATGATCGCCGCGCGATTATGATCGCGCGCAATCTCATCGCGCAACTGCGCCTCCGCATTGGCCAGCGTCGCCGGATTCGACCAGTCAATATCCCAATAAACCGGAATCTCCGACCACACCATCAACCCCATGCGGTCCGCCAGCCGAATCTCATTCTCATTGTGCGGATAATGCGCGAAGCGCACGAAGTTGCATCCCAACTCTTTCACCCAACCGAGAAGAATCTGCGCATCCTCCGGACTGAAAGCCCGGCCATCGCGAAACGGAGCCTCCTCATGCATCGAAATCCCACGCAAAAAGATCGGCTTGCCATTCAACAAAACATTGGCGCCCTGCACCTCAATCGTGCGAAGCCCAATCTGATCGTGTATCGTATCTCCGCCACTCCTGACAACAACGTCGTAGAGTTTAGGATGCGCCGGAGACCACAATTCCAGTTTCGCCGTCAGGTGAAAACTCGCTCGACCGGCCGCATCGGTCGTAACGGTGTCGTGAATCCCAGCCTCCGGAATCTCCACCGCGACTTTTGTCGGCGACTGCGCCCCGTTCAACTGCACCCATCCAGCAATCTCATTCTGTGAGCCACGCGCCAGTTGCACCGAATAGTCCTGCACAAAAACCGTCGGCACCTCGACCAGCATCACATCGCGCGTGATCCCGCCATAGCTCCACCAGTCAAACTTCAAAGCCGGCACCGCATCGCTCCGCCGGGTGTTGATCACCTCCACCACCAGAAAGTTCTCACCCTCCCGCAGCGTCGAAGTCACTTCAAAGTTGAACGCTGTAAATCCGCCCTCGTGCTCCCCGAGCTTTTCTCCATTGAGATAGACGGTCGTCAAATAATTGGCCGCGCCAAAGTAAACAAACACGCGCGTGTCGGCCCGCTTGTGATAGCTGAACTCGCGCCGGTACCATACCGGCCCCTCATAGAACATCAGCGATTCGCGCTGTGTATTCCAGTCGCCGGGCACATTCAACACAGGCGAAGCATCGAAGCTGTACTCCACGCGATCGCTCTTGCTCTGTGGCTTTTGATTAAGAAAGAATTTCGCGGACTTGCCGTTGTCGAACGGATCCACAATGGCCCGCCAAGCACCATTGAGGCTCACGGTCGTTCGGTTCGGCACGTTCGCGATCAGCGTAGAAGGAGCGGGAGCGGCAAAAGCGAATGCACTCAGCAGAAGCACCGGCAAGCAGCGTCTCATGGGACACCTCAGACCCGCCCATACTAGTGATCAAGCCAAAGAAAGGTCAATGAATGAACCTTATGTGTTCCCCCGTGTCCTCTGTGGTCAAGCTCTTGATCTGTCGGCTGGCACAGCGCGTAAAAGTTTTACAACCTTGTGACAAAAGTCAGCGCCGCGTAGCCTATCGTCGTTTCATTGAAGGCCATGAGCAATCATTGACCTTCTCTCTCCAACCCAATTGCGAAGGGCACGGCTCAACGCCGTGCCCCCTTTTTTGCTCAGATCAAGACTAACGCTTATCCGACCGTCACCGGTGCAGGCTCTTCCACATTCGCCTCGCGCAAGAACTTCGCCGCCTCTTCCGGCGGTGTGGGATTGATATAGAACCCAGTCCCCCACTCAAATCCCGCCGTTTTCGTCAACTTCGGCATGAACTCAATGTGCCAGTGATAATGATCGTTCGTCGGATCCTGCGCCGGCGATGTATGGATCACCAGGTTGTAAGGAGGA
Organism: uncultured Acidobacteriaceae bacterium; assembly: GCA_963840895.1. Lineage (GTDB taxonomy): Bacteria > Acidobacteriota > Terriglobia > Terriglobales > Acidobacteriaceae > Sulfotelmatobacter. Next base: position 569,118 of record CAWJAR010000017.1, on the reverse strand, counting down.
TTGTCGAGCACCCGATCCGCGCGCCCCAGCAAATCCTTCAACGCGCGAGCCAGGTTCTCGAACATGTGCGACGACGAATTCTCAAACGCCGACTCATGCTGCTTCGGCAGAATCCAAGTCTCAAACGGAAAGCGCGGAGCATAAGGCGCCAGCGTCAGGAAATTCTCGTTCTCCGCCACGACCCGCGTACCGGTGTCCATCTCCTGCCGGATAATGTCGCAGAACACGCAGCGTTCCTTGTACAGGAAATACTGCTTGGCCCCTTCCAGTTCCTGCACCACGTTAATGGGCAGAATCGGCAGCGCAATCAACTGCGAGTGCGCGTGCTCCAGCGAAGCTCCCGCCGCCTCTCCGTGATTCTTGAAGATCAGGATGTATTTGAACCGGCGATCTTTCTTTAAATCCAGGATGCGGTCACGGAAGGTCCACAGCACATCTTCAATCCGCTTGGGCGGTAGTGTCGCCATGCTGGCCGTGTGGTCGGGCGTCTCAATGATGACCTCGTGCGCACCGATCCCGTTCATGCGGTCAAACATGCCCTCTGCCTGACGGTTCAGCGTGCCTTCAATTCCCAGCGCCGGAAACTTGTTGGGCACTACGCGCACAGTCCATCCCGGCGTGTCGCGTTGCGGAGGCGGCCCTCCATTGGGATTCGGACGGTAGGCCTGGATTTCGGGAGGCGTCTTGGTTTCGTTCCCATAGCAAAAAGGGCAGAATCCGCCCTTGATCTTCATATTTTCGCGGACAAAATCGGTTGGGCGTTTGGCCCGGTCCGTCGAAATAATCACCCAGCGGCCGACAATGGGATCTTTTCTTAGTTCAGGCAAGTACTAAATCCTTTCCATACGGTTGCGCAAACTTCATATCTTACGCCGACAAGGAAGCATTCCGAAACACTTCGATCTGCGGGCGGGAACTAAGATTGGCATAGTATACGCTTACAATATCGAATCTCCACTGGCACGTTGGTGGAAGCCGCCTCAGGTATTCCCGCATCACCTGGGCTACCTCCCGGCGCTTGTGCCGGTCTACCGCTGCCTCGGCAGTCTTCACATCGCGCGACATCCGCGTCTTAACTTCAATGAAACAAATAACATCCGCATCCCACCCGATCAGGTCGATCTCTCCCCGGCAGCGCGGCGAGCGAAAATTGCGCGCCACCATCACATAGCCCAACTTGCGCAGATGAAAGTAAGCGTCTTCTTCTCCGCGCGTTCCAGTGCGCTGATGCATCGGCCGTGGATCCGGTGGAAGCACCCGCCGCGCCGCCCAATCCAGGCCGTGAATGATCGATCGCGTAACAACTGCAGGAAGCATGACGGATATGACTCCCACTACCGGGAGAAGTGCGGATCAGGATGTGATTTGGCGCACACCCGACGGCGATTGACAGCGGATGCTTCCCAGACAGGGAACGGGTGATAGCGCTCTTAAACCACGGAGGCACAGAGTCGCGGAGAAGAACAGATCAATGAATGATCTTTCTCCGTGTCTCTGTGCCTCCGTGGTGAACTCGGGCTATTACAGACTTATGCGTTCTTGCCTACGGCTGCGATGCACTCTTCCAGCACATCCACAGCGACGTCGGCTTCTTCTTTTGTGACCACGAGCGGCGGACAGATGCGCACCGAGCTCGGCCCACATCCCAGGAACAGCACGCCACGCTCGAACGCCATTTCCACAATGCGGTCGCGTTCGGTATTGCCGTACTCCTTCGTGACTTTGTCTTTCACAATGTCAACGCCAATCATCAAACCGCGGCCGCGCACATCGCCCACCAGCTTCAATTTCTTCGGCCAGTCGGCCATGCGCTTCAGAATGTGGTTGCCCACGCTCGCCGAGTTTTCAAGCAGATGTTCTTTCTCGATCACATCCAGCGTAGCCAGTGCCGCGGCAATCGCCACGGGGTTCCCGCCGAAAGTCGAAGCGTGCGATCCCGGAACCCAATCCATCACATCGGCGCGAGTCATGGTGACGCCAAGAGGCATGCCGGAAGCAATGCCCTTCGCCATGCAGACCATGTCGGGTTCAACGCCTGTGTGCTCCACGGCAAACCACTTGCCTGTACGGCCGATGCCGCTCTGCACTTCGTCCACGACCAGCATGATTCCGTGACGGTCGCAGATGCGTCGCAGTTCCTGCATGAAGATTGTCGGAGCCACCACGTATCCACCCTCACCCTGCACCGGCTCGACGAAAATCGCCGCCACTTCTTCCGGAGCCATCGTGGTCTTGAACAGTTTCTCTTCGATGAAGCGAGCGCAGCCCAACGCGAAGTTGTCAGCGTCTTGCGTACCGCCCACGCATCCGCGATACACATCGGGATAGCGCACATGCGTGACGCCCGGCACGAGTGGAGCAAAGCGCCGCCGCTGCTGCGGCTTCGACGCCGTCAGCGACAACGCGCCCATGGTCCGTCCGTGAAAGGCGCCGAAGAATGCGATCACGTTCTGCCGCTTGGTGTGATAGCGCGCCAGCTTCAACGCGCACTCAACCGCCTCGGCTCCGGAGTTTCCGTAGTAAATGCGATGCGGCCCCGGCATGGGCGCGATCTTCGACAATCTCGCCGCCAGATCCACCATGCTCTCGTAATAAAAATCTGTGCCCGACATGTGTATGAGTTCGCCCGCCTGCTTCTGAATGGCGGCGACCACATCGGGATGGCAATGTCCGGTCGAGGTCACGGCAATGCCGGCGGAAAAATCAAAAAACTCGTTGCCATCAACATCGGTTACCACGATGCCGCGCCCGCTCTTGGCTACCATCGGGTACGAACGGGTATAAGACGGCGAAATATATTTCTGGTCGCCCTCGAGCACGCGCTTGGCGTTAGGCCCGGGCAGGGCGGTCTTGATCCTGGGTCCAGTCGCTGAAGAAACGGCGGCTGCGGTCATTGTCTTCGTAGTCATGAGATCCTCCGTGTGCAGCCGTCAGTAGTCGACTGCCGGTTGTGAGCAGAATGCAACCCTGGAGCGCGCGAGTCCCGGTTCGGACACACGCAGGCCAAAGCGAATCAGGCGGAGGGTATAACTAGTCGCTACCGAAGAGGCTGGGACGAAGGCGGGATGGCAGGTTCGCCCGGTAGCGCCGCGGGCACACGAGACAGTGCAGCCAGCACTCGGGCAGATGCGCTTGCGAAAGACGCGAGTTGGGATTTTTTAGCAGCATCGCAAACCGGCAACATCACTAAGTCATTATATCCGGAAGAGATGCGCCGCGTAACCCCCTTAGGTCATAAGACCTTCGGCGGAATCGTGCCAATGGAAGTCAGCAGGTTTATTTGGAAGTAGCAGCCTGAATGTGGGGACAGCCGCCCCTTCGACAAGCTCAGGGCAGGCCATCGGCTGTCCGTCGAGCGAAGCTCGATGTTTTCCAAGTTAGCCGCATCCCTCTAAGTCATTGAGTCTTCGTCTAAGTTGTTGAAAGTTCGTAAAACCGCATTTCCAGCCCGCCACAACGCATATCTCTTCGAGGATGACCAAGCAACGATCGTCTCTGCCAGACCCGTTTCCGGCTCAAGAAAGGGCATCCTGCAAGATGACCGGGGATGGAATCCAAAGGGTTCGGCAGGCGGTGAGTAATATGTACTTAACTGTACGTACACTTACGGCATACTAAAGCCTTGGCACTGTCGCCCGGCACCTGCGTCGCCGCGAAGACCTACAAAACAATACCCTTGCGCCATCCACGATGTCTGGACCGATGGGTATTCAGCAAAAATGCCCCTCCGCTGCAGAATCGAGCGAAAGGGCATTCCAGCTTGCGTCAGCTCCCGGGGGAGAGAACTTGCTACTGCTTGTCGTAAACCGCAGTGTACTTGACCTTCATCCCCTTCGAATCGGTTCCGCTTACGGTGATGCTGCGGGACTTGCCGTCGGCCGACACAACGATCCGGCCACTCAACGTGGTCTTGCCACCCTTCTTGTTGGTCAGATCGGTCGTGTTGTCGTTGACCACCTTGTACGACCGCGTGTCTGCGCTGGGATCGCCGGTCAGAGGATAATCTTTCCCGTCGAACTTGCCCGTCCATTCGTTGTGCGTGGGCTTTCCCTCGGCGTCGGTGCCATCCACCGTGACTTTGATACTGTCCCCGGCAGCTTCATAGACCACCATATTGTTCTTCACTGCCGTCGCGGGGAGTTTTGATTTGGCTTCATTCAGTTTCCACGTACCCATATTCGGATTGGCGGCAAAGCTCACTGCCACTGCAAAAACGCACACGGCCAGAGTTAACAGAATGGTTCTTGTTTTCATTGATCTCCTGATTGAGAAACGGATTTGTCAGTCTGACGTAAAGCGGCAGCCATTCTAGTGGCGTGTGACCCATTCAGCAAATCGCTTCCCCAAGGTCGATTCTTCCGCCCAGACAAACACACGCTGGCGGGGGCTGACTATTACATCTGACAGTACGGCGCGTTGGCGACAACTTCTAGGCTCACATTCATCAGCCTCGTTGTGAATGGAGAATTATCATGGCTGCCCAACCGACGCCATTCCCCAAGCCTCGCACAACCCGCCAAAAGAAAACAGCGACTGCATTCACGCCATCCCAACTCGCGGAGCGGACGCTGCACCGTCGCGCAGTCGAGACAGTGAACTGGGGCATCGCTGCGGTCAACTACGATCTCATGTATCAGGCGATGGTCCGCGCCAAGGGCAGCTTCAATCAGATCGTCTATTGGTCGCGTCTTCCCGATTGGAAGAACCAGACTCTTACCCCAAATCCTGACGTGATCTATCTCATGCCCTTCTTCAATACCAAGGACGTTGCTCCGCTGGTGCTGGAGATTCCTCTCGCCGACGACGGTTCCATCACGGGAACGATCATGGATTGCTGGCAGATGGCCCTCGAAGATGTGGGACCCGCCGGAGTCGACAAGGGGAAAGGCGGCAAGTATTTGATTCTGCCGCCCGCCTACAAAGACAAAGCGCCGGACGGGTACATAACGTTGCCTTCCATCACCTACCAGGGCTACGCGTTGCTTCGCTCGATCCTGAAAAGCACCAGTGAAGCGGACGTCGCGAAAGCGGTCGAGTACGCCAAGCGAATCATGCTGTACCCCTTGTCGCAAGCCGCGAACCCACCAAAAACAACGTTCGTGGACGCCATCGATGTTTTGTTCGATGCCACCATTCCCTACGACGTGCGCTTCTTCGAATCGCTCGACCGTATGGTGCAGGCCGAGCCCGTGCTGGAGCGCGACCGGGCGATGATCGACACGCTCAAGTCAATCGGTATCGGAAAAGGCAAGCCGTTCAAGCCGGACGGACCGACCTCGGATGTCCTAGTCTCGGCTGCCCGGGAAGCGCGCGATTGGTTTGATATGCGTTACGAGTCGACGTTCGAGCCCTTCAATCGCGGCACGCGCTGGTTTCTTCCGGCCGCGAAGGATCTGCTTGATGCCGTCGAGTCAGGATTCACCGCCAGCGGAAGCTATCCAATCGATGGCCGTGGACTGGCGTATTACTACGCTTTCAGTAGCATCAAGCACATGGGCGCGGGGCAGTTCTACTTGTTCGTTGCCCGCGACAAGGATGGCGATCCGATGGACGGCAGCGCCACTTATCGACTGACTGTCCCGGCGCATCCGCCGGTCAAGCAGTATTGGTCCGTCGTGCTCTACGACTTCACAACCCATGCCCTGATCCGTGACACGGCGCGGTCCAGCCGCTCCTCGCAATCGCAAGGTCTGAAAACAAATGCGGATGGTTCGGTCGACTTCTATTTCGGCCCGCATGCTCCGGCCGGCAACGAGTCGAACTGGATTCCTACCAAAGCTGGTGGAAGATTCGAAGCGTTGTTTCGGTTCTATGGCCCCGAGAAAGCGTTGTTCGATAAAACCTGGGTGTTGCCGGACATCGAACGAGCAAAATGAATTTCCAGATCTCTCGCACCAACAGCAATGTCTGTGGACGAGTGCTGAGCCGACAGGTTGCGCGCCCGGCACTTCCATCTTCCAGAACTGATGGATGCAAGCGCTGGCGCCTGAGCGCAGCTTTGAATTATTGCGATCCTGCGGTGAAACGAAAAAGATCCTCCCACCACCATTAGGCGAGGACAGCTGATGTGCCCCCGGCAGTTTCGTCCTGTACGTTTGTCGATCTATAGGGCGAAGACCGCGCCGGGATGTCAAGTTGCGGTTGGGCCGAAACGCTAACTCTCGACGGCTGTTCTCGAGACTCTCCGGAAACTCCTAGTCTTCCGACATAGAACAACGAGGAGTGATTCCACTTGCGTGGACTGCACGCGGTCTGGGAGAGCACCGTCCCAACCCAGGAGAAAACAAATTATGCGACGTTCAAGTGTTGTTTCGATGATGGCCGTCACCCTCTTGCTCACCCTCGGTGCGCTCACACAGGCTGACGCAGCAACCCCCGCAACCGTGACCTATTACGCCTGCGTCAACAATTCAACCGGCGCCATCACCATCGTAGGATCGACTACCGTCTGCGCCACGGGCTCTCACAAGATTCAATGGAACCAGGTAGGACCGCAGGGTCCGCAGGGGCCTAAGGGAGCAACCGGCGCCACCGGACCGAAGGGTGCCACTGGTGCCACAGGACCAGTTGGGCCTAAGGGCGCCACTGGAGCTACCGGACCTGTCGGGCCAAAGGGTGCTACCGGCGCTACCGGTCCCCAAGGCCCCATTGGACCCATCGGACCAAAGGGCGCGACAGGTGCCACCGGCGCCACCGGACCCCAAGGACCGATCGGACCACAGGGACCTGCGGGAATCGCGGTTGGATTTGCCTATTCTTCCGGCGGCGTTTCCAGCCTGTCCGGTTTTCCCGGCAGCCTGGTCGCGCAAAGCAATACCATTCAGACCTCGGGTGTCTATTACATCAACGCGACTGCGCTGCTCGATGTTGGCCAGGGTGAAGGCGCTTATTGCTACACCACCACTGTGTTCAACGGCGCAGGCGTGTTCGATAGTCAAGGCGGATCCAGCGCTGGTGTTCCGACCAACTCGGGCATCTTCCAGCAGGCGGCTGCCTCCGACGCCATCTTTGTCAGCGCGGGCGATGCTCTCCAGTTGTGGTGCTATAACTCCACCAATAACGGCACCAACAACTCCAGCGTGTTCAGTTCGTTCAGTACGGCTACTTTGATTGGTAACGCAAGCGCGAAGAAGGCTCCAGCGTCCAAGAGCCTCGAACCAAGCCTCGTCGGTGGTCCCCGGTCCGTGAACTAACGTTAGAACTGTTCCTGTTTCATTTGCTCCAACCTTGCCGCCTCTTCGTGGGCAAGGTTGGAGTTTTTTTCTTCTTGTAGCTGGACTTTGAAATAACTCTACAGCTCTCAAAGTCGTTTGCGTACAACTCCGAGCTCCAGCGGCGAAGCTCTCGTTCGCGAAATCTTCCCAACAGGACATGTACTTTCGTAATTAGGAGTCGACCGTATTGCAGCGACGCGCGCTCTTGCGGAGAATCCAGGTAGATGAGGCCAGCCCTCACCAATATTTTCTCAGGAGCAACAAAATGTCATACGAGCCCTCCCTCAAAGCAGTGCATGCATTTCTCGACCCGGAAACCTGCAAAGCGATTTCGTTTCCGCTGGCAGCCCTGATCACCGGGGCGTTATTGCAAGTCGAAACCACGATTGAACTCGCGAATCGAGTTTGCGACTCGGTAATTCATCGTTCAAGCCAGACGCCGTTGACTCGCGGATAGCCTCAGTGAAAACGCGGAAGAACGTGCCTGGTGCAAGCTGTAGCTCGTCCTGCCATCGAAAGAATCGAGACGAGTGACTGCCTTGGAGTGAAATCGCGATGTCAGGCCACCTACGCGGGGCCTGCTACGATGGCGGCATGTTCAATTTTGGGAAGCCTAAAACCGCTGGCGATTGGGTCGTTCACATCGCGGGCGGCATCGTCGCGATTTTGCTTGTCTGGTGGATGCTTCGGATGTACGTACTGTGAATGCGGCTCAAGTAGCACCAACAACACCCGATGGCGGCGCAAGAGCCAGTTCATGGGTTCAAGAGAACAACCGCGATCTACGACATCGCAAGAAAGAAGGGAAAAAGCAATCGCCGAGATGGACTTTTCAGCTGCGACTGGTGTCTAAGATACGCAAAGGAGACCACCGTGAAGAAGGTTTGCATTACAGTCGTGCTCCTCGCACTTTCAACGCCCCTCTCCATCTGTGCGAACCAACCGGGCGAACAAAGCGTGACCCAGGCGGCCGAAGAATGGCTTCACGATGACAGTCAGGGAAACAAAGCAGCTTTGAACGCGACTACTGATTCCGCGTTTATAGCTACAACCCCGGCGGGCGAAGTGCTGAGCAAAGATCGTCTCATCCCAGAGCAAGGTTCGGTTCAGCGGCTCCCTCCATTCACTTTGCAGGGACCGACCGTTCGCATCGCTGGCAATACTGCAGTCCTGATGGGCCGTCTTCACGCTGCAGACGGAAGTAGTGACCTCAACAGCACATTCGTATTCACATCCCTCGGCTCCAAATGGAAACTGATCGGTCTTCACCTCTCCCGGCAGAAATAGCGGATATGCTTGCGGCAACATCTCTATTCCTGTTTACCGCGGCGCTGCCTAAGTCTCCACGCAGCGCGACTGGCGGGACTCTCATCCGGTAGCCGGGCGGCGGTCATTGAAAGCCGATTGACGCCAAACGGACGTAAAGCGGCGTTTACACTCCAAGCCCCGTGGCGGTGCCAATGAGTGAGATGGGAATTTTGCGACAGTTATGGTGATCGTAAAGAGCGGCCATGGCTGATTTCGAATGACTCTTGGAATTAGCGGCGCACAGTCAGTAGTTCACGGCACAATCTGCCATACGGTTCCGGAGCCACCGTGTCCACCGATGGTCGTAGTCCCGTACAAGTTACCGGCTGCATCCAGAGTCACGTTACACCACGGGGACTCCCCATCCGTGTAGCCATCGAAAGTGTGGAGGTATGTCATTCCGCCGTCTGGACTAAGTTTGAAAACCGTGCCACACCCGCCCTCTACAGGACTGCAATTTCCTCCAAACAGTGTGGTGCCGTAGAGATTGCCGTTGCGGTCCCGACTGACGCCTCCCATGGGCTCGTTGCCGCCTTCGCTTCCATCTGCGCCGAAGGTGTACAGCACGATGAAAGATCCCGCGCTTGTGATTTCGAAGATCGTGCCTCGGTTATAGTCGCCGCAGACGGACGCGGTGCCGTACAAGTTCCCGCTTCCATCGGCGGCAAGACGTCCCAACGGTTCGCAACCGTCGGATTTCCCGGAAAAGCTGTACAGAAGGGTGTATCTGCCGGTTCGATCGACTTTGTAAACCGTCCCATAGTTCGCAGAGCCGCCTTCCCCCGTGGTTCCGTACAAATTTCCGCTGCTATCGATGACCACGGCTCCATACCCGGGAGAATTTCCATCGGCAGGGGCTCCCGCGAAGCTATGAAAAACGGCACCTCTGCTCGCGTGCAGCTCAAACAATGTGCCGCATCCCTTGCTTACGTCGCCGCAATGCAAATTACCGCCGGCAGTGCTTGTGCCGAACAAGTGGCCTGCGCGGTCGAGCGTTAAGCTCGCGTAGGGATACGCTCCATCCTTTGCTCCGGTAAACCGATGCAGGATATGCTCAATGCCGCTTTCGTCGAGACTGAACACAATTCCAAAACCAAGACCACCATCTACGGTTGTGCCAAAGAGACGGCCCTTGTTATCGAGGCCCAGTCCAGCCCAGGGAAATTCACCGTCAGAGCCACCTTGAAACGAATACAGCACGGTTTCGGTTCCCTGATTTGTCACCTTGAACACCGTTCCACACCCTTGCTGACTCCCTTGATTGCAGTTTCCGGTACCGCCATCGTAGGTCGTGCCGTAAAGGTTCCCCGCTGAATCGACGACTAATCCCTCAGAAGGATTAGCGCCGTCCGCCCCTCCAGTGAAGGAATGGAGCACTGTGAAGGTTTGCGCGAACGAAGCAGTAGCAACTGTGCAGGACAGCAGAAAAGCTATTGGAATCAAGCTCCAGAACCAAGGCGTCAGGAGCTTTCGAACAGGCGTTGAGATCGGCACGATGCACCTCTCACAGTGGGGTCGGAGACCGAGCGGTCCGCACCTCAGATGAGCGCAGCAGCAGCTCTGGTTGCCTTGTAACGAAAAGCGAGCGACGCGGGGCAGGTTGGATGATTGTTGTAATCCGGCTACAGCGCCCAGAATCCCTGTTCACGTGGCCCGCGACGCAGGGCGTCCTTCCTGGGGCTTCTGAAAGGTTGGGGACAAGCCGAAAGTTATACGCTTGATGGATTTCGGTTGTCAGGCAGGGTGAGTATCGGGCGGTTATTCGGTGTCAATGAGCGCAATCGCGATTTTGCAACAGAAGTCATGGCAACCGAGCCGTTCCGCAGACTGCCGTGACTTATTGGCACAAGTCCGCAATTGGTTTGCAAAGCGGCTCTGCAAGTGAAGATAAATTTTCTTGACGAAGAGGATTCCGCCGGGACTAAACTACTATCCTCCGTAGTATTCACGTTTTTGAACCCCAAGTTGTTCCACCGGAAGTCTCTGCGGGATAAGGAGACCAGTATGAAGTTCCTCCGATTTTCACGCTTTGCGCGGGCACGTGTGTCCTCAGTGTGCTCGTATTGCCATGGGCTGAGGCACAGTTCTCACCACAAAAAGTCGCTGCTATTGACAAAACTCTTCAACACGTAAAGGCCAGCATCGCCAAACTCGATGCCCGACATCGCCAGATGCTCGACGGTTATTCAAACATTTCCCGCATAGCCGACACATGGCACAGCTTCGGCATGCGGCTCACCGATCCTTCTTTTGTTAGCCGCGCCCGAATCGCGCCCCCCTAACTGCCGGAGCGCCAGGAACCGCTGGTCTTGTTAAGGTGTCGAATCCCTCCAATGACATTGCTTTTTCGTCGTTCGGTGGTTTTACACAGAGCGAGACTTCGACTGCACGCTGCGGCAGCCACGTGGTTGCCGGATTCAACGACTCCGGCAGTGTGTTCGAAACTCCCTTCTTCTTTACTGGAACCGGCGGTCAAGCCTTCAGCGGCGCTGCCTATTCCACCAACGGAGGAGCCTCGTTCACCGACATTGGGCCGATGAACCCTGGCCCAACGGATGGCAATTTCCTCGGAGGAGATCCGGGCGTAACCTGCTCCGATCCCAACACCTTCTACTTTTCGCAGATCTTCGACTTCACGGACACGAGCGGCAATTTCTTCGCGGCGATCGCAGTGAACCAGTCCACCGATGGCGGTAAGACATGGAACGATCCAATCTCAGCAAGTGCCAAGGACGGATTCACGCACTTGCTCGACAAACCTTGGTCGACCATCGATCCCACGAATCCAAAGAGAATCTTTGTCTCCTACACCGACTTCGATTCCAGTTTCTCCAGTACCTTCTGCGGCAGCGATTTCAGAACAGCGATTGAGTTCGTTGAATCCGATGACGGCGGCAGCACTTGGTCTGCTCCGCAAAGTGCGATCCAAGTCTGCGGTGCGGCCGCGGTTCAGGGTTCACAGCTTGCGGTCGACTCTCATGGCACTCTGTTCATCTCGTGGGTCAACCTCGGAAGCAACTTCCCGATCGGCCCTCGGCAAATCCAGATCTCCAGCTTTAAAGGTGGGGTCGTTTCTGTTCCGGTAATCGTAGAAGCCAACCTGCAACCCGGTGGAGACTCCTTCTTTCTGCAGGGTGAATTTCGTGATTTCCTCGATATGGCCATGGCAGTTGACCGTTCGGGTACCGCGAGCGATGGCACACTCTACGTTACTTGGGCGGATGGCCGCGACAAGATTGTTCCTGATCCTCTCGCGACTCAGGGCTTCTACGCCTATGACGACGTGCTTCTGCGGCAGTCCTTTGACGGCGGGAATACCTGGGGATTTGCTCCGATCAAAATCAACAGCGACACGCAATCACGCTTGAGTAGTGGACACGACCACTATCAATCCGCGATTGCGGTCGACAAACGCGGCGTCGTAGCTGCATGTTGGTATGATCGCCGCGCCGATTCGCAAGACTTTGCGATTCGGCACCACTGCGGTGAATCAACCAACAACGGTTTTACATGGAGCGATGCTGACATCAACGCGCAGTCCTTCGCTCCGACCCATGGAAATGACATTTTCGTCAACCCGATCTACATGGGCGATTACGATGTGCTGACCAGCGACTTCCTGAACCACAACTCCGGTTTCATCGGGAGCTTCCAGGTCATGAACAACGACCGCGGAAACCCCGATGTGGTCGCTCACCCCATGAACTGATGCCTGCTTAGGAAAGACGTTCGGGGCGGCCCGCACCGCCCCGAATTCTTGAGAGTGTTATGACTCGGCAACTACGTCGAAAGTGAATTGCGAATCCTGAACTGGTAACTGTCGAGAACAGGCCGTTACACGTTTTGACCTTTGGTCAATGACGAAATCGCGACTGCCCACCAGCTCTAGGCCCTAAGCCAGAAACCCTTTACAATTGGCGCCCGACGCGCTCGTCGAAGACTTGAAATGGCGGCGCGCTCCTTGGGGGAGAGTTCTGTGGCCATTGGAAACGCAGCGATCGCTGCTCGTATTGACAAACAAGTAAGTACAACGAAACCGCTGAAGACGTTCTTGAGCCAGTATTTCTACCTCTGCATGTCGCTGGTGATGGCTGTGCTGGTGGTATGGGGCTTCAGCCGGACGGTCGACGCCAACCTGGTCCATGCCAACCCGCCACGGCCGTGGCTTTTGTGGGTACACGGTGCTGCCTTTTCAACCTGGGTAGTCTTCTTCATCGCTCAGTCGGCATTGGTGCGCGTGCGGCAGGTGAGCGTACACCGGTTTCTAGGATGGTTTGGAGCCGGACTCGCCACGTTGATGGTGGGATTGGGCTTCATGATCGCGATCGTGATGGCTCGCTTCGATGGCGCAGTGCTGCATCAACCGGGCACAGACGCCTTCCTGTCGATTCCGTTCTGCGACATGATCGTCTTCGGCGTGTGCATAGGGCTGGCAATTTACTGGAGGAAGAGGCCGGAATATCACCGGCGCCTGATCTTCATCGCGAGCTGCCACCTCATGGACGCCGCGGTCGGCCGCTTCGAGTTCGTGTTCAACCACAACCTGTTCTACCCCATCCTGGACCTTCTGATGGTGCTCGGCATGGTGCGCGATCGCGTGGTGGATGGACGCGTGCACAAGGTGTATCTCTACGCGCTGCCGCCAATGATCGTGGTCCAGAGTCTCGCTGTGTACGCATGGCGGGTCAATCCGGTCTGGTGGCAGAGGATCACCCACGCGATCCTGGGGTAATTGGGAGGGGGCAGGCTGCGCATTGACAGGTGCAAAGATATCGGCAGGGGGCGCAAGTCCCCTGCTTTCGAAGCTACTGTACAGCGTTCAGCTTTTGGTAGAGCCACATCGCCGTGAGCGCCATCAGAAATACCCCTGATCCTATGCTGAACACGCGCATCGGGATGGTGAGCCGATTGACCCTGGCCAACAATTCCGTCTGCTCCTCGTGCATGTGCGAACTCGCGTCATCCAGAAACAACTGGTCATCCCGGTGCATCGTAAGTGTGCTCTTGTAGATCAGGAGGACGATCAGACCGGTAGCAAAAACTCCGAAGATGACCGCTACGATGGTCAGCGTCATAATCTTACCTCCGCAGGTTCCACTAGGATGCTGCCACATTCCAGCGCGCGAAACTGATCAATATTGGTCATGGGAGGACGACGGAGGTTGGGCAACGTCAAAACTTCTGATTGGCCGAACGACTCGAAGCATCCAGCGTACCCGTCGAGAGGGAAGGGATTCGGGAGGCTCCCTTGAGCGAAGTCTAAGAGCTCTCTGAGGTACACGGTCATCGCCGATCCGGTTTCCTTAGCGCAGGACTTCACGCGCCTGAAATCGCTCAGCCGCGAAGACCAACAGAAGCAACTCCGCGAACTCATCACCCGCGGCCAGAACATCACTGCCACGTACGCCGCCCGCAAACTCTACGGCTGCAGCTTAGGAGAAGCAAAGCAGATGGTGGATTCTCCGCGCGAGAATAAGGTTTCGCAGTAGCCTCCTGAAATCCTGTCTCGTGGGAATGCGCGGTCAATGAGCCTGGTGGAGGTTTTGCGTAAACCAACAAAAAGCCCACAGACTAATCTGTGGGCTCGGTGGGATCCATCGATTCGTCAGGTCGAGAAAAAGACTTGCGAGTTTGCGGTGCAAGCTGCCCGAATTGCAGGCATTCCCTGGACAATCGGGGCTGGTTTCGCAGAAACCGGTTTCACTTTCGAAAGTTTCACGAGCAGTTCTTCAACCTTGCGCTGCTCATGCGGCTGGGGCAGGCTGGTCTGTCTCATGATTCAATTCTCTCACGCTGCGGGGAAAAGAAGCAGATCGGTTGCACCTCCTGCAGGGCACCATCTGTGAAAATCTTGTAACTTTCGAACGCAACCAATGCTTTCAGTATGTTCCGTCACTAATCTCGATTATTTGTGTTACAGAACCGGTAGAGGCGAGCCTCCATTGTGTGACGGACATCACTGACAGCTGCATGCTGTGAACCGAGAATATGCGGTTCATTTCCGCCGCCAACTCCCAACGCAAACAAAATCTCATTTGCACGTCGGTCCATCTGGTCTTGTTCTACGCGAGTCCATACCCTGAATCGCGGATTGGCATTACTGAGGGGATATGAATCGGGAATTCAAATCAAATTGGTTCGCTTCAGAGTCCGCTGCGGACGGACCATTGACCGAGAAGCACGACTCTCTTGCACTGCGAGATATGTCTGCATTGCGACGGGTTCTGCACTTGGTCTGGGAAGTCGTATGTTGCTACGAGATTGTCTGGAACTCCAAACAGCCTACGACATCAGCGAAGAAGACGGACGCACCTTCCTCGTCATGGAGTTCCTTGACGGCGCGACGCTCAAGCATCTGATTGGCAGCCGGGCGATGGATGGCTCGGCGGCAACTCCGCTTGATGCGGCGCGCGGTTAGCTGGAAGCAACCGAGAAGAGCCGTTCAGTCGAGACGCGAATGCAGGGAGAGAGGTCTGTCGGTATGGAAATACTTCTTATAGGCCGCAATCCAGTCGGTGGCGATGTCACGTTGCGCCGTCGACAGATCGAGGTCACCAGAACACACTAATCGGTGAAGGTGTTCCTCTAGCGCGTCCTTCACGTATGCATTCCAAGTCCTGGACGTGGATGGCTCCGGCCATAGATTCCGAATGTCTTCCACGCCACCCAAGCCGGGAGCAATCAGATAGTCAACCTCATAGTCATCAGGATGAGCATTCAAGATGCCGTACTCCTGGAATACCTCTTGACGCAATGGAGTTGATACCTGCGACACCACTTCCTCATGAGGCATCGAACAAACTTCGTTGAGCGCAACTCTCCGGGTTGCACCAGGGGTAAGCCTGGGGTCAGGTTCCGCTCCCCGCTCGAATGAAATAGCCCCCGACATTGTTCTGTGGAAGACAGAATGGTCCAAGAGAATCTTGCCCACAATCGCGATTACGAACAATGCGATACAAACGACTCCGGCGCGCAGGGGCCAGGAGAACTGGAATAACGAATGCCATGTCCGTGCCGGCTGGTTGGACGCCAGTTCAGAGAGCCGCACCCGCAAATTCGCACGTGGTCCAGAAATGGATGGCAATTGCGGATCCAGTGTCTGGCGGTGGGCCCGCATGAAATCGGCGATCGTCCCTTCGATTTCCGCCATCCGAGCCCGGCAGCCCCAGCATTCCGCCAGATGAGCGCGAACCTGCGCGGCAGGGTGCGTTGAGAGTTCGCCGTCCGCCGCCAATAGCATCTCTTCGTCTGAAAGATGACGTTCTTTGTTCATGGCGTTATCTCCCGTCCGCACGGATCAACCGTGCCATCGATCGTGTCAGCGAGAGAGATACGGCCCCCAGAGACATTCCGAGAACGGTGGCTATCTCCCGGTAGCGAAGACCCTCCGCGCGCAGCCGCAGGCACCGCTGATCCCCCTCCGGGAGCGCATCAACCACGGACAAAAGCCGGTGGCGCCTTTGAGTCGACGACAACTGTTCTTCGGGGTTTGGCGATGGGTCTAGCTGCTCTTCCACAGTCGTCCAATCAGAAGCCGTCTTCGCGTGCGATCTTTGCGTTGCATAGAGCCGTTTCAGTGCCAAATTGTGCGCGACGCGGAAAATCCAACCGCGAAGGTTTTTCCGAGACCTCCCCAACTGAAGATGTCGGAACAGCGACAGGAACACCTCCTGGATCACTTCTTCCGCGTCATGTACCGATAAGTCGAAGGTAACTGCGTACCGGAGCAGGGGTGTGCGAAACTGCTCAAACAGTTCCATAACTTCCTGCTCGATCGCGGAGGGCTCCCCAGAACGTGCCGCGTCCGCGATGCCTGGGAAGGGCTGGCCGTCAATCGAATCCGCGGGAGACATATGCCTTGCTTCCTAGAATGTATATTCCTTCTTGCCTGTTCCCGTTCAGGGTTTTATTGCGCACTTTCTCGAATTCTTGGAACGGATTGAAAATAAAGGCTGAACAAAATCGCCGGAAATGGAATTTTCAAAGTGAAGGGGAAGACTGTTTGCCTGACTCCAACCATCGCAGCCCGGTCCTGAACTCTCCAGGATTGCACCCTAACAACGGGGGCTTCGCGTTGATGAAGATATTTGGCGCCGTTCTTGTCCTTTCGGCAGTGTCGCTTTCTGCCCAAGTCAACAACGGAGAATTGCACCTGAAAGTGACGGATCCCTCGGGCGGCGGGGTGAAAACCACGGTTCAGATCACCAGCAAGGCGAATCAGTACCGAACGACTTTGCCCACCAACGACCAAGGCTATCTCGATGTGCAGCGCCTGCCCTACGGTATCTATCAGCTCGACATCAAGCAGCCGGGCTTTGCCAGCGTGGCCGAAGCGGTCGAAATTCATTCCTCGGTTCCAACCGACCATGCGATACAACTGAAGCTGCCTTCGGTGAATGAATCCGTGACCGTCACCGCGGCAAATACACTGATCGACCCCGATCAGGCCGGTTCGGTCAGTCAGGTCGGCACAGACGAAATCCAAAACCGCTTGACTTCGGTTCCGGGCAGAACTCTGCAGGATTTAGTGAACTCACAGCCGGGATGGCTCTACGAGGGCAACGCCGTCCTGCACCCCCGCGGCTCCGAATATCAGACTCAGTTCGTGGTCGATGGCATCCCGCTCACAGACAATCGCTCGCCCAGCTTCGGGCCCCCGATGGACGCGGATGACCTGCAATCGCTGAGCATCTACACAGCCGGCATCCCCGCGGAATATGGCCGGAAAATGGGAGGTGTGATCGAAGTGAACACTCTCCAGAATTCACAGCCGGGCCTTCACGGTCAGGTCGTTCTCTCCGGTGGTAGTTTTGATTCTGCGGGAGCGGCCGCGCGCGGCCAATATGCGTGGGGCAAGAATACTTTCGGCGCCAGCGCCAGCGGCGCCATGACCGACCACTATCTGAATCCGGTCGTTCCGCAGAACTATTCGAATACTGGGACGCTGGGCGTGTTTTCGTCCACCTATGAACGCGACCTGTCGCCGAACGATCGTCTGCGATTCATCGTGAGCCACGAACTGGCACGCTACGAACTCCCCAACGAACAAGTGCAGCAGGCGGCGGGCCAACGCCAGACCGCCGATAACACTGAGACGATGGGAATCGCCTCCTACGAGCACACCTTCTCCTCCAATTCGGTCGGCGATTTCCGGGTTATGGCGCGCAACAACGCGAACGGTTTCAATTCCAACCAGCAGTCCATCCCGATCGAGGTCTTCCAGCAGAATTCTTTTAACGAAGTCTATTTCAAGGGAAGCGCCACCATCAGTCATGGCCGGAATGAGTGGAAATTTGGATTCGAATCCGACAACACGTTTCTAAACGAGAATTTCCGCTACCACATCACCGACCCCAGCCAATATGATGACGGCACTCCCATCGACTTTACCTTCACCGGAAACCGCCCCGATCTCGAACAGTCCGTTTTCGTTCAGGACCAGATCCGGCTAAAAAACTGGACCATCAGTGCGGGCCTGCGCTGGGACCACTATCAGCTTTTGCTCAACCGACAGGCGTTAGACCCACGAATTTCCGTTTCGCGTTACATCCCGTCCGCGGGCCTGCTCCTGCATTTTTCCTATGACCGAGTTTTTCAGACTCCTTCCTCCGAGAACATTCTGCTCTCCAGTTCAACTGCGGTTGAGTCTATCGACCCCACCAATTTCTTCCGCTTGCCGGTCGAGCCCTCCCAGGGGAACTACTACGAAGCGGGCTTCACGAAGGTGTTCCGCGAAAAGCTGAGGTTGAGTGGCAACTACTTCCGGCGGAACGTAAACAATTTCGCGGACGATGATCAGATCGATAACACCGCCATCAGCTTCCCGATTGCGTTCGAGAAGGCCATTATCTACGGCGCGGAAGCCAAGTTGGAACTCACAGAATGGCGCCGTTTTACCGGATTCCTGAGCTACTCCTACGAAGTCGGCAACGCCTGGTTCCCCGTCACCGGCGGCCTCTTTCTCGGGGACAATGCGAGCGAAGCCGAATCGCAACTCACCGGTCACTTCCCGGACTCCCAGGACCAGCGCAACACCATCCGCGGCCGCCTGCGCTACCAGGTCAAGCCCCGTTTTTGGATTGCCGGCGGAATTCAATACGACACTGGCCTGCCCTTCGAGTTCGGCGGCGACCCAGCCGAAGCGCTCGCCCTCTATGGCCCCCAGGTCCTCGGTCGCGTCAACTTTGAACGCGGCCGCATCTATCCGTCGTTCCAGATCAATGCTTCCGCTGGCGTGGATGTCTACAAGTCGGAGCGTCTTAAGATGCAGTTTCAGATCGACGGCCAGAATCTGACTGACGTCCTCGATGTCATCGACTTCGGTGGTCTCTTCTCCGGCAACGCCATCGGGCCGTCGCGGAGTGTTGCTATGCGCCTCACGACCAGTTTTTAGAACTGAAAACACGGCTTGCATACCACGGACGGCGATTCAAGCTCGCGCTAATTGACTAACCAGCCTCAGGGCAAGTCGACCCGCAGGGGGAAACTATCAAGCGTCGCATCGCTCGGACGAGTTCTTGCAAACGCGTCGTGGCTCGCTGGCGATCCTCGTGAACTTTCTTTGACTTCCCGCCGCCTCGGCCTTAGCATGGCATGACCCAAACGGGGCCACTTCGCTTGCTCGATCAGACCATTTCACATTACCGGATCATCGAAAAGCTCGGTGGCGGCGGCATGGGCGTGGTCTACAAGGCGGAGGACACTCGCCTCGGCCGCTTCGTTGCCCTCAAGTTCCTTCCTGAAGATCTCGCGCAAGACCGCCAGGCGCTCGAACGGTTTCGACGCGAAGCCAAGGCGGCGTCCGCGCTGAATCATCCCAACATCTGCACTATCTACGACATTGGCGAAGAAGACGGACGCACCTTCCTCGTCATGGAGTTCCTTGACGGCGCCACGCTCAAGCATCTGATCGGCAGTCGCGCGATGGAATTGGAAACCATCCTCTCCCTCGGCATCGAGATTGCCGACGCGCTCGATGCGGCGCACGCCGGCGGCATTGTTCATCGCGACATCAAGCCCGCAAACATTTTCGTCACCAAGCGCGAGCACGCCAAGATTCTCGACTTCGGCCTCGCCAAAGTGAAATGCGGCCCGCGCGAATCCGGAGCGCAAGTGCCCGACATTACAGCGCCCACGGCCGTCATGGTGGAAGAACATTTGACGAGCCCTGGGTCGACGCTCGGCACCGTCGCCTATATGTCGCCCGAACAGGCGAAGGGGAAGGAACTTGATCCGCGCACCGACTTGTTTTCTTTCGGCGTCGTGCTCTACGAGATGGCCACCGGCACGCTACCGTTTCGCGGAGAAACGTCGGCCCTTATCTTTCAGGCAATTCTCGACCGCGCTCCGGTTTCTCCGATCCGCCTGAATCCTGATCTGCCGCCGAAGCTGGAAGACATCATCAACAAGGCCCTGGAAAAGGATCGCAACCTGCGTTACCAGAGCGCCGCCGACATTCGCGCCGATCTGCAACGCCTGAAGCGAGACACTGAAAGCGGGCGAGCGGCGGCCCATAGTTCCGGGTCGGTGCCGGTCGCCAGAGATTCAGGCCGGTCGGCGGTCGCGATCCCAGCAGCGGCCCCGTCTGCCTCTTCGCACTCCGCGGTAACTCCCACCGCGGTGAGCGCAATCTCTCCTCCGAAAAAATTGTGGAAGGTTCTCGTGCCTGCCGCCGTAGTGCTGCTCGCGGTGCTCATCGCGGGTGTCTTCTTCGTGCGTTCCCGGCAAACCTCGAAGCTCACCGAGAAAGACAGTGTGCTGCTCGCCGACTTCGTCAACACCACCGGCGACGCGGTCTTTGATGGCACGCTCAAACAAGCGCTGGCCGTACAACTGGAGCAGTCGCCGTATCTGAATATTGTCCCCGAATCCCGGATTCAGCAGGCACTGAAGTTCATGGGGCGTCCTGCCGACGAACGCGTCACCAAAGAGGTGGCCCACGAAATCTGCTTGCGCGAAGGCGTGAAAGCGATGTTGACGGGCTCCATCTCAAGCTTGGGCAGCCATTATGTGATCACTCTCGAAGCCGTAAACGCCCAAACCGGGGACTCCCTCGGCAGCGAGCAAGTCGAAGCCGACAGCAAAGAGCAGGTGCTGAAGTCGCTCGACCAAGCCGCTTCCAAACTCCGCGGAAAGTTGGGCGAGTCGATCGGCTCGGTGCAGAAGTTTGCCACCCCACTCGAATCGGCCACCACCTCCTCGCTTGAGGCCCTGAAGGAATTCAGCCTGGGGCAGGCGGCTCATTCGAAATTCGATGATGAAACCGCCATTCCTCACCTGAAACGCGCGGTCGAACTCGATCCGAATTTCGCCATGGCTCTGGCCACCTTGGGCGTGGCCTACAACAATTCCGGCAACAGTAAGCTTGCCCATGAATATTTGCAACGGGCTTTCGATACGAAAGACCGGGCCAGCGACCGGGAGAAGTTCTACATCTCTTCGCACTATTACGGAACGTTCCGGGGGGAGGAAGACAAGGATGTGGCCACGCTCGAACAGTGGAGCGCGGCCTATCCCCGAGACTCTGTCCCGCTGGATAACCTGGCGCTGGTGAATCAAGACCTGGGGCGGCATGAAAATTCGCTCGCCGCGGCCAGCCAGGCCCTCAAAGTCGATCCGAAGGATCCCTACGCTTACCAGAATCTGGCGGCAGCGTACGAAGACCTGAACCGCTTCGACGAAGCCAAGGCTGTAGCGGATCAGGCAGTGGCCTCGAAAGTCGATCCCTGGTCTGTCCACATGATGCTTTACTGGGAGGCTTTCCGTCGAGGAGACGACGCCGCCATGCAGGCGGAAGTCGCACAGTCAGCGGGCAAGGTACAGGAAACGATTTTCTTACTGCTGCAGGCACAGGGTGAGTGTGCGCAGGGAAAAATAAAAAAGGCCCGGGAAAGCTACACGCGCGCCACCAACGCCGCGCAGTCTCGCGGTTATAAGGAGTGGGCAGGACTTGCACTGGGCGCGAAGGCGGGTTGCAACGCGGAGACGGGCTTCCTTCCGGAAGCGCGCCAGGCGGTGAACGAAGGTATTGCCCTTTCCCAGAATGAGGACTCACAAGCCGACTCCGCCCGTGTGTATGCGCGTGTTGGGGATACGGTCCGGGCGGAGAAACTGATCGCAGACCTGGCCAAGGAATCTCCTTATGACACGCTACTGATCAATGTGAAGATTCCCACGGCGCGAGCCATCCTTGACCTGCAGCGCAATCAACCGGCACAGGCCGTGACGGCACTCGAACCCGCAAAACCTTATGACCTCGGCGCTGATCGGCGCCTCTTCGGAACCTATATGGCCCCGTACGTCCGCGGCGAGGCATATCTTCGTTCGCGCGACGGCGCGAACGCAGCGCTTCAGTTTCAAAACATTCTCGACCACCGCGGAATTCAACTCACCAGCCCATTCCTTCCCCTTTCGAAGCTCGGGCTCGGCCGGGCTTATGCGCTTCAGGGCGATACAGCAAAAGCGAAAGCCGCCTATCAAGATTTCTTCGCGCTGTGGAAGGACGCTGATCCGGACATTCCGATTCTCAAGACGGCCAGGGCCGAATACGAAAAATTAAAGTAGCCGCCACTGACGAAGAGGGCTTGGCACGAAACAAGACGGCGATTTAGCCTGACGCGACCAGCGCAGAGGTGAAAGATGAAGTGGTACAACTACCTGTCTTGCTTCGTTGCCGGAGTCTTCCTAATCCACGTCATCCCCCATTTAATTCACGGCCTGAGCGTCGTCAACATCGTAGGGGCCTTGATCAGCTTGGTCGGAGGTTGCCTGTTGTTGTGGGCGGGGAAATTTTCGTGGAGAAATCCTTGGGCGATCTTGCTGCTACTGGCTGGGATGGCTGCGGTCTTGGCCTTGGATGCCATGCATCATCGGTCGCCCGGCGGATCCCATGCGGCAACGAATTCCGGATGGCAACGTCCGGTCGATGCGGTCGCATAGACTCACCTTGCACAATCCTGACAGGCCTCACCGCGAACGCCCTCGAATCCTTCCTTCGCAATTATGGGAGTCATGACCAGCGCCGCCGCCGGGTCAGCCCACCATAGACCGAGCAAGGCGTTCAGCAGCAATCCACCTAGAAGAATCGCTGACAAATACATGCAAAAATCCGTCTGTTTCGCGTCAGCATGCATTGCAGCGCTGCCCAGTAACGTCCCGACTCTTCGTTTAGCACGTGCAAGCAATGGCATTACAACGAGCGACACGCACGCCAGAACGATGCCAGGAATGCTATGTGCGGAAGCCTCCTGCTGCATCAAGTCGCGAATCGACTCGTACGCTATGTATGCCGCTAGCGCAAGGAAGCCGAGGCCCACTGTCCGCAATGCGAGCCGTTCGTTTCGTTCACGGCGCTCCACATCCGCATCCACACTCATGCGCCACAGCAACGCCGCGCCAGAGGTGACCTCGATGAAACTATCTACGCCGAATCCGACCAGAGAGATGCTACCGGCGACTGCGCCCGCAACAATTGCGACTACACCCTCGAGGCTATTCCACCCGATGGTGAAGTATTCGAGCCTTCGGCCTCGACGGGCAACCGCAACCCGGTCGATCACCAAGTCTTCCATACGCTGGTTCTGCCTATCCCTCCTTGGGAGTATCCCACTTGCGCGGCTGTGCGGACCATCCTCCGAACTTTAGAATCCAAGTGTCCCCCGAAGGCGTCTGATATCTTTTAGTTTCCCCTGTTTCTCACGACAATGCATTCCGCTCAGCACTCAAGCCGGTGGATGGTGGTTCTTGCCTTCGGCCTCGTGTACCTATTCTGGGGCTCGACGTATCTGGCGATCGATATCGCGGTCCAGGCCATTCCTCCGGCGCTGATGTGCGCGACGCGGTTTTCCATTGCAGGCGTGGTCATGTTGGCGGTATGCGCCGCAACCGGCCGCAGGATTTTTTATTCTCCAAAGCAGATCGCGTTGTCGGCCGTGGTGGGGCTGTTGCTGTTGATGGGCGGAAATCTCACGCTGTCGTACGCGGAGCTCACAGTATCGTCGGGATTTTCCGCGCTGATCATTGCCATCACACCGCTATGGTTTCTGGTGCTCGACTCTCTCCTGCTGGGAGACCATCACATCTCCGGTCGCGGCAAGGCGGGCCTCGCGCTGGGGATGGTGGGGTTGGTCGTCCTAGTGTGGCCACAGTTGCAATCGGGCAGCCTGGGACACCGCGAGTTCTGGGCGTCGATCAGTCTGATCGCCGGATCGTTCTCCTGGGCGCTGGGCTCGGTACTTTCGAAGCGCTGGCAGTCAGGCATGGACGTCTTCAGCTCGACCGGCTGGCAAGTCACCGCGGCGGGAGTTGGAAACTTTATCTTTGCGCTCTTCGCCGGAGATCTCTCGCACGTCACCTGGTCTGCGCGCAGCCTGGGAGCAACATTCTATTTGGTGGTGTGCGGCTCCTGGATCGGCTACACCGCCTACATCTGGCTCCTCGAGCACGTTCCCACGCCTAAGGTTTCCACCTACGCGTATGTGAATCCCGTAGTCGCCGTGTTTCTGGGTTGGCTCATTTTGCACGAGCGCGTAGACCGCTTCATCCTGGCCGGTAGCGCGATCGTTGTGCTCTCGGTCATCCTCGTCACGAGCGCGAAGGTGAAAGAAAAGACAGTCGCGGAAGAATTGCCGGCGGTGGAAGCTGCAGGAGACTAGAAGAAATTTCAGATTTTAGATTTCAGATTGCGGATTGCAGATTGTAGACTGCAGAAGGTGTTGGACGGTCACTGGGTTTCTTTTAATCTTCATCAAAAATCTGCAATCTGCAATTGTGATTTCCCTTACTCTTCGTCCTCGGCATCATTGACCAGATCTACTACGTGCCCGCGAATCGCAAATGTTTGCTTGGCGTCTACGCTGGGCTCAAAGGTTACTCGCACAGGGGCTCGCTGCCACGACGGCGCCGGGCAGGCTGAGTCCGGTTCCGCATCTTCTGCCAGGCCATCCTTGGAGAGCGGCTTTCTTAACACCGGCTTGCGGCGGCTGAGTTGCGCCACGATGGCGTAGGTTTTCTTTCCGTCGTCCGAGACTCCGCAGTACGCGACATAATCGCGATACCAACTTCCCGCAGAATAGAACGGGTCGAACTCCGGAAGATTGATCGGGGAAATCCTGCCAGTCACGCGGTCGACCAGCATCCACCCGCCACGTTGCCATTGCCAACGCGGAGCCGAATCATCCGGAAGATTGTCATTCAGTCGAAAGGCGCGCCGCACGACAAACAAACGATCGGTGACTTCGTGCGCAGGCCCGGCCACGTATTCCTTGACGCGCCCGTCCACCAGCAGCGGCCGAATCTTGAGAATCAGCGGCTTTTCTTCCGTTCCGGTAGGAAACCACTGCGCGGAAGTCCATTTACCGAAGGCAATGACGTGAACTTTTGTGACCGCGCCGGCGACCGCAGAAAACAGCACTGCACAAATAACAACGTACGCCAGTTGAGTACGCGGCACTCGCATAATCTGAGATTAGGCATGCGTCCGGGTCTTATCAAGGATTTCGCGTTGTTCGCGAAGCGTAACAGCCCGAAGTGGGAATGGCGAAGTTTCACGAATGGTGGTACTGTTCCAGAAACAACTGGCCCCGTCCCGGCGGAATCCGGATAATAGGCGTAGAATCGATTGTTTTCATCAGCGGTTTGATTATGAGTGTTTCGCCTGCTTCTCGCACCCTGTCGCGGCCGGATGCGCGTACAACTTCGCAGAATAAAGCCGCTTCTTATCAAGAGATGGGTGATCTGATCTCACGACGGCGTGCCCCGCGAATCCTGGTGGTTGACGACCAACCCAGCATCGCCGGCTTGATGAGCCAGTTGCTCACCATGCGCGGCTATGACGTGACCACCGCCTCCAATGCTGAGCAAGCCGAGGCTGAGGTTCGCAAGCAACTGCCCGACTTGATCCTCTCCGACGTGATGATGCCCGGGAAGTCGGGATATGACTTCTGCCGCGGCCTGAAGGAAAATCCTGCCACGCGGCTGATTCCTTTTGTTCTCATCACCGGGCTCAGCGACAGCAGTGACAAAGTGCGCGGCATCGAAGCCGGCGCCGATGACTTTCTGAACAAGCCGGTGCTCGCCGAAGAACTGATCGCTCGCGTGAAGTCGCTGCTGCGCCTGAAAGAGTTTACCGACGAACTGGAGACGGCTGATTCGGTTTTGTGCACTTTGGGCCTGATCGTCGAAGGCCGCGATCCCTATACCGAGGGCCATTGCGAGCGTTTGGCAATGCGCGCCGCAGACATGGGCCGGCACCTCGGAATGGACGAAGATTCCGTTCTCGCGCTTAAACGTGGCGGATATCTGCACGACCTGGGCAAGATCGCCGTACCTGATGAAATTCTGAAAAAAGGCAGCGATCTCACCGCCGAGGAATGGGCCATCATGAAGCTCCATCCCGTGACCGGCGAGAACATTTGCCGGCCGCTGCATTCGCTGCGGCTGGTGCTGCCCATCATCCGGCATCATCACGAGCATTCCGATGGCTCAGGTTATCCCGACGGCCTGGTTGGATCGGAGATTCCGGTACTTCCCAGAGTCTTGCAAGTCGTTGACGTCTACGACGCACTCCGCACCGCCCGTTCCTATAAACCGGCGCTCACGCACGACCAAGCCGCACAAACGATGCGGGAAGAGGCCGCTCGCGGTCTGTGGGACGCCGAATTGGTGACAGAATATTTCTATATGCTGGAGCAAAAGCGGCAGGTGGCGTGAGACGGCAGTACCCGGTACTCGGTACTCAGTTCTCAGTTCTCAGTACTCCGTTCTCAGTGCCTATTCCTTTGTGCCTTGTTCTCACTCCTCAGTGCCCACTTCTCACTTCTTGGCGGGTTTGTGGAAGGGTACGGCTTTAGCCGTACCGTAAAGCGCCAAACAGGAATGGGCTTCAGCCCCTGCGGTACTCCCTGAATTCCGATTTCCGAAATCCCAAAAGCACAACGTACAATAGGGCTTCCCGAGCTGACCAGTTTGCAGACTTCACTCCCGACTGAGAACTGAGAACCGAGAACTGAGAACTGTCTTTGGACCCCGCCTACAGCATCGTGATTCCGGCGTACAACGAGAGCGCGCGACTCGGCGCGACGCTGGAAAAAGTGCTGGGCTACGTTCACCAGCAGGGATGGGACGCCGAGGTGATCGTCGTCAACGATGGGTCCCGCGACAACACGGCAGAGATCGTTCGAAGTTTTGCCGCGAAAAATCCGGCGCTGCGGTTGGTGGAAAATCCCGGCAACCACGGCAAGGGATACAGCGTGCGCAACGGGATGTTGCACGCCCGTGGCCGGACGGTGCTATTCAGCGATGCTGATTTGTCCTCGCCGATCGAGGAAGCTCCCAAACTTTTTCAAGCGCTGGAACAAGGTGCCGACATCGCCATCGGCTCGCGCTGGCTGCGTTCGGAAACCCAGACCCAGCGCCAGCCTCTGCATCGTCAACTCTTTGGACGAATCTTCAACCTGATCCTCCGCCTGACGCTCGGCCTGAAATTCAAAGACACGCAGTGTGGCTTCAAAGCCTTCCAGCAACCGGCAGTGCAAGCCATCTTCCCGCTGCAGAAAATCGAACGCTGGGGATTCGATCCCGAGATTCTCTTTCTCGCCCGAAAGTTGAAATTCAATGTGAAGGAAGTCCCAGTCGCCTGGGGACACAGTGGCGGAACTCGCATCAACCCCCTGGTCGACGGTTCCCGCATGGTCATGGAGATGCTGCGCATCCGCTGGTACGATCTGACCGGAAAGTACGACGGAGATCCCGCGCCGACCACTCAGCCCGCAAAAACATTGCCCGGCCAGCGCCGCCCGCAAGCCTAGCGTCGATTCCCGAAGTAGCGAACTGAAGTACGCGCACTCTTGAGAGTAGTGTCATCCTGGGTGGCGTTCTTGGCGCGAAGAGCCTGCCCTGAGCGCAGTCGAAGGGACGTTGCAACTTCTCCGCCACGTGCAAATTGCATGGGGGCTTCGCTGCTCTCAAGATGACAGCCGCGCTATAGGCTTTTCACGGCCTCCACGACGCGCCGCCCCATCTCCGCCGTCGAAATCGCCGTATGCGTTTTCCCCGCCAGATCCGCGGTGCGCGCGCCGTGCGGACAGCACCGCCGAAACTGCATCTTCCACGCACGCCGCTTCCTTTTCCAACTGGAACGAATGCCGCAGCAACATCGCCACCGACAGAATCGCTCCCAGCGGATTCGCAATGCCCTTCCCCGCAATGTCAGGCGCCGACCCATGCACTGGCTCATACAACCCCACGGTCCCGCCCACACTCGCCGATGCCAGCAGTCCGAGCGACCCCACAACTCCCCCGGCCTGGTCCGACAAGAATGTCCCCAAACATATTTTCCGTCAGCAGCACATCGAACATCCGTAGGCCGCTGCACCAGCAACATCGCCGCCGAATCGACATACTGGTGTCCCAACTTCACCTCGGGATAATCTTTGCCCACGCGCGTCACCACTTCGCGCCACAGGCGCGAACATTCCAGCACGTTGGCCTTGTCGACCGACAGGACCTTGCGCTCGCCGCTTCATCGCCAACTCAAATGCAACGCGCGCAATCCGCTCGATCTCCGTTTCCCCGTATTTCATGGTGTTGATCGCAACCCGCGAGCCCGGCGCCCCCTCGATCGACCGCGGTTGACCAAAATAAGCTCCGCCCAGCAACTCGCGGACGATCATGATGTCCGTGCCGCGCACGACCTCCGCGCGCAACGGAGAAGTATCCTCGAGCGCCGGAAAAAATACCGCCGGGCGCAAATTGGCGTATGCCCCCAACTCGCGTCGTATGCGCAGCAATCCCGCCTCAGGACGCAGATGTCCTGGATTGTGATCGAACGCCGGACTTCCCACCGCTCCGAGCAGCACCGCCGATGACGCCAGGCACGCCTGCAAGGTATCTGCAGGCAACGGATCGTTCGCCAGCAGTCAGCGCCGCTCCGCCAATCGGTTTGGTTGAAGTTGAAGCTGATGGCCAAAGCCCTCGGCCACCGCCTGCAAGACGAGAACGGCCTGATCGGTTACTTCCGGACCAATGCCGTCACCGGGGAGAATCGTAAGATTCAGAAGCATGGGAAGGATTCAACGATTCGGGAATCTGGTAATTGGGTGATAGAAAACCTGACAATTCTATCTGAGTGAGGAGCAAATTGCGGCAAGGGGCTGCGCTCTCAATCACTCAATCGCAGAATCACCCAATCACTCAATTCCTCAGACGCCCCACAGATAGTCTTCCTGCTGCGTCTGCTCGTGGTGAGCATCGCCGTGAACCGGGATCGGCACGCCAAACGCATTCGTTTGGGGTCCCACCGGAAACGGCTTCACGGGCTCCAGCGCAGCTTCGGGCGCAAGTTCCGCGGCAGGCGCGTTCACCACAGCCGCCTGTGTCGGAACAATCTTCTCAATCAGCGGCGTCGCCGACCCAGACGGCTTATGCGTGTCGCGAATCAATTCGAGCAAGTGGTGATCTTCGACATGCTTGATCTTGTCCGCCAATCGGACAAAGCGGCGGTAGATGTCGTCGAGCGCGCGGCGGTCGAACTGATATCCCAATTGCTCGCACCGCATGCTCAGGGCGTGACGTCCGGAGTGTTTCCCCAGCACCAGCTTTGAATCGGGCACGCCCACCGACTTCGGCGTCATGATCTCGTAGGTCAGCGGATTCTTCAGCACGCCATCCTGGTGAATGCCCGCCTCGTGCGCGAAAGCATTGCGTCCGGTAATAGCCTTGTTCGGCTGCACCGGAACTCCAGTAATCTCGCTCAACATCTGGCTGGCCGGGAAAATTTGATCGCCAATCACGCCTGTCTCAAAAGCGAAGCGATCGGGTCGAACCCGCATCGCCATC
Organism: uncultured Acidobacteriaceae bacterium; assembly: GCA_963840895.1. GTDB lineage: Bacteria > Acidobacteriota > Terriglobia > Terriglobales > Acidobacteriaceae > Sulfotelmatobacter. The sequence goes on along the minus strand of CAWJAR010000017.1, from coordinate 539,761 downwards.
ACAATTTCTTCCAGCGACGCATTGCCTGCGCGCTCGCCGATGCCATTAATCGTGCACTCGACCTGCCGCGCTCCCGCACTCACTGCGGCCAGGGCATTCGCGACCGCCATCCCCAGATCGTTGTGGCAGTGCGCCGAGATCACAACGTTCTCAATTCCCTTGACCTGCTGGCGAATGGTCGTGATCAGGTCCGCAAACTCGGCTGGAATCGTGTACCCAACGGTGTCGGGAATATTCAGGGTCGTTGCGCCCGCCTCGACCACCGCCTCCAGAACTCGGCACAAGAAATCAGGGTCGGTACGCGTCGCGTCTTCCGGCGAAAATTCCACATCGTCACAAAGCGATTTGGCGAGACGGATCGCTTCCCGCGCCTGTTCCACACACTGATCCCGCGTGATGCGCAGCTTGTAGGTCAAATGAATATCGGAAGTCGCCAGAAAAACGTGGATCCGCGGACGCGCCGCATCCTGCAAGGCCTCCCACGCGCGTTCGATGTCAGGGCGGCAGGCGCGCGCCAGACCCGCGATAATCGGACGCTGCACCACCGATGCAATCGCCTTCACCGACTCAAAGTCGCCATCGGATGCGATGGGGAACCCAGCCTCGATCACATCCACACCCAGGCGGTCGAGTTGGTGAGCCAGCCGGAGCTTCTCTTGCCGGTTCATGCTGCAACCTGGCGACTGCTCGCCGTCGCGAAGCGTCGTGTCGAAAACCGTAATGCGGGCTCGCTCTGCGGTCATGGAACTCCCTCAAAACAATCGTGATCTTCTATGGTACGGGCGGCAGGCTTAGAAGCAAAACTTATAATTCTTCATGAATCATTAGTTGTAATTGTACAATAAGTACTGCTAATGGCTTGCGGAGATTTGATTAAGGAGCTGTCTCATGGAACTGTCTCAGCTTGAAGTGTTTTTGGCGGTCGCCCGCGAGCACCGCTTCTCCCGCGCCGCCGAAAAACTCTTTCGCACCCAGTCTGCGGTAAGCCAGACCATCCGCAAGCTCGAGGACGAACTCGGCGAGGCCCTCTTTGACCGATCTTCGCGCGAGGGCGTCCTGACCGACGCTGGCAAGGTTCTCTTTGAATACGCCGAAAAGCTGATCAATCTGCGGGGGGAAGCCGCCGAGTCGCTCACTGAGCTGCGCGAGCTTCAAAAAGGCAAGCTTGTCATCGCGGCCAATGAATTCACCGTGCTCTATCTGCTCCCTCTACTGGCGGAGTTCCGTCGCCTGCATCCCATGATCAAGATCAAGGTGGAGCGCGCGCTCGGCAGCCACATTCCCGACGACGTTCTGCGCTACAGCGCGGAGTTTGGAGTGCTCTCCTATGAACCGCAGGAGCCCAGCCTCCATTCGGTCGTCGTATATCTCGACGAACTTGTATTCGTCGTTCCGCCTAAGCATCCGCTTGCTTCTGCCTCGCAGGTCAGTATTCGGCAACTCGGTGCGGAGTCTTTTGTGGCTCACATTGTCTCCTCGCCCTATCGCGAGAAAGTCATTCAACTCTTCAAGACGCACAAAACGCCGCTCCACATGGATCTCGAACTGCCCACTCTGCAGGCCATCAAGCAATTTGTTGCCATGGGGCAAGGCGTCGCACTGGTTCCGGAAATCAGCGTCGAAACCGAGATTGCCCGCGGGGAACTGGTTGGAATTCCAGTGCGCGAACTGCAGATCAAACGCAAGCTGCGCCTGATCTATCGGAAAGACGCGAACCTGTCACATGCCGCCCGCGCATTCTTGAAAGTAGTGGAAGCGGTCGCCCTGGAACGAAAGGGCCGCTACCGTTTCCAGCGCGAAAATTAAGCCAGCACAAAAAGAAAAAAGGAGCAAAGCGAACTTTGCTCCCTACGGTCATTCTTGCAAGAACGTCTCAGCAGTCCGCGCAGACCTGCTCTTCCTGGAACGATGCCAGCGCCGCATCCACTGAAGGATGGACCTCCAGCACCGAATCCAGATTCGTCAGCTCAAGCAAAGTGGTCACCAACGAATTTGCTCCCGCACACTTGAAGGTGACATTTTTCCCCTGGGCCCAGCTTTGCAGAAGCGCGAGCTCTCCAATGCCCGCGCTATCCATTGAACTGACCCCACTCAGGTCGAGTACCAGCTTGCGCGCATGTTGCAGGGCCGTACCAACCACCCGCGACAGCGCAGCGGCCTCATCGCGATAGACGATGCGGCCCTGGCAGTGGACGATGATGACATCGCCGCGATTGCGTGTTTCCAGACTGAGTTTCAACTTCAACTCCTTGTTCATTCCAAAGCCGGCCACCACTCCCGGCTGCTCCGATATTTGCCAATTCGTGTCCATAGGTTGCATGCTAGTAGATAGACGTGGGTGGTTTGGTTTTGGCACCATGAATATCTGGTAAATTTTTGTCTGTCCTGCGAGCCCGCAATCCCGGTATAACTGGACAATTTTTGTAAACCGGGACATCTTGGGCATCCAGTACACTGCATCTAACGGATTTCGTTGACCAAAGTGCATTTTTTGCCGGCCGGACGGCCGGGGAGGAATAATTCGTGTCAAAGTCTGCTGCCGCAGGGCTGGCATTTGTTGTCTTGATGTTGTTCTCGATTCCGATGTCGGCACAATTCAACGGACTCCTTCCCAATGGCAACGTTTACGCCGGTGTTTCCTATGGCCAACTCACCAACGTGATCAATCAGCAGAGTTATCGCGGATGGAACGGCTCGTTTGAGGCGCTTCCCTTCACTCGTTTTCCGCGCCTCGGACTGGTGATCGACGCCAGTGGTTTCTATCGCACCGGAGTCACGCAATACAACTTGGTTGGCGGACCCCGTATCTCGACGAATCTCGGAAAGTGGCGCCCCTTCGCCCACGCCATGGTCGGAGTCCGGCATTTGAATTCGAGCGGCTTTACCTACAATCCGCTCGCCCTCGATTTCGGTGGCGGCGTGGATTACAAACTTCCCTTCAAGAATTTTTCCTGGCGCTTCCAGGGCGACTATATGCACACCCACTACTTAAGCGCCACGCAGAATGATTACCGCGCGTCGACCGGAATTGTCTGGCGTTTCTGAGCGCCATCGCTGCCATTTCCTGATCAACCAATTGACGGCAGACCGAATCTCTTCTGCATACATCCAAAACTTATTCGCTTCATCAGGGTTGATGGATGCCATGAAGGGAGATCGTTTGATGTTTAAAGCTGCATGCATTGGTGTTGTGCTGTTTTTGTTCGCCGGATTGGCGAACGCTCAACTCCCGGGCGGAAATGTATTCTTCGGATACTCCTACGAGAATACAAATTCGTCCACTCTCGACTTGAACGCGTCGCGGGCCAACTTGAACGGGTGGGAAGCTTCGTTCGAAGGAAAACTTCTGCCCTGGGTCGGACTGGTAGCCGATTTTGCCGGACACTACGGCTCGCAGAACTTTGCGGAAGTCACGCCGGGCGGGGTACAAAATATTAATGTCACCGGACATTCCCAGGAATACTTGTTCGGCCCCCGCGTTTCCATCCCAGTTGGCAGGTTCACTCCATTCGCGGAAGGAATGGTGGGCTTCGCTCATATTCACACCGGCGGGACTCTGCCCGGACCATCCAACACTTCCTTCGCCACCGCCGTCGGAGGAGGCCTTGATTTTCGGCTATTGGGCCCGCTCGCGTTGCGCGGAGAAGGCGACTACATTCACACGTCATTTTTCGACACGACGCAGCACAATTTCCGGATGTCGTTCGGTGCCGTTCTCCGCTTCTGAGACAAACCTCTGTGCCCCCAGTGTCCTCTGTGGTGAGCATCTCTTGAATGAACCGAGAAAAAAATCAGGATTCAGCTGGTTGGCTGAATCCTGTTTTTTGTGGCCACGACAAAACTCGTTCACGACGTCTTGGTAATTAACCTTGAGGAACGCTGTCCGGCTCGTTCGCCCAATATTTGTGATCACGCAAAAAATACTTCTCATTCCAGTAATTCATCGCCGTCCACAGGAACAGCCATCCCACGCGCAGGTGCCCCATTTTTTTGAAGCGGCGATTCGTGGTATAGACTCCACCGCGCACAATCGCAAAACGACTGCGCTCCACTTTCTGGCTCAAGCGGTAGTCTTCCGCAAATAAAATCTGCTCGTGAAATCCGCCAAGTTCCCAGAACTTTTTCCGGTCGAAGAACATGAACATGCCAGTCGCAAACGGACGATGCAGGTACGACAGATACTGAAAGAAGTCATTCCCCGCATAGAAAGCCTTGTCGAGCCAGCTACCTTCGTTGCACAGGATGTTCGTTGTCACACAGTGCAACTGCTTGCGCTGAGCGCGCTCCACGCAACGCCGCACCAGCGACCGGTCGGCGAGTTCGATGTCGGCGTCGAGGAAAAGCACATAAGGAGTATCTGCGAGCGCCGCTCCGTGGTTTCGTCCGACCGAAGGCATGCCGCCGCGAATCACACTCACGTTCAGGCGGTCGCGAAAACTTCGCACGATCTCGGGCGTGCCGTCCGTCGAGTTCGCATCAGCGACCAACACTCTCGTACTCGACATCTTCGAGTAGTCCTGCATCGTCAGCGAAGTCAGCAAGCGCGGAATCAGTTTCGCCTCGTTCTTCGCTGGAATCACGATCGTCAACTCGCTCGTCATGTTCGTGTTTATCGCATTCATGTTCATCGTAGTCATGGATCTGTACCCCCTGATCATCGATCGTCAGATAAGTGAGCCGGGAATCGACCCACCCACCCGAGTTGTAATAGTGGACGCCATCGCGATCGGCGTGAATAGCTTCGTGCGTATGTCCGCAGAAGATGCGGTCGACCCCATTCTGCCGGGCGAACGCCAACGCTCCCGACGCGACTTTCGCCGACATCCGCAGCCAGCGCGTGTTGAGCCGGTCAATCAGCCGCGCGATGGGATTGCCCTCGAGATCCAGTTTCTGCAACTGCAGAAATAGCGACGTGCCCCAGGCGCTCAGCCGCAATCGGTTCACTTTAAAGCCATCGAACTGGTGGCCGTGAATCGCAATGTGCCGCAGCCCGCGATAGGTCCACGCGTACTCCTGGTACACGCGAACCCCCACCAGATGCGACATGATGTTGGTCAGGCCCCGGTCGTGGTTCCCTTCCACCCACACGACTTCAATCTTGCGCTTGGGATTCGAGAGCTTGCGGATATAGCCGAGAAACTTCCAGTGTTCCTTGGTCAGGCGGGCAAAATTGAGATCGGCAAAAATATCGCCCAGCAGAATCAGCCGCTGAAAGCGATTTTCCTTGAGCACCCGCGTGGCCTCGCGAGCGCGACTCGTCTCTGCACCCAGGTGCAGGTCGGAAAGGATCAGCGTGTTGTACACGGGCAGATCCATGTTCGAGTTTTAGCAGTGAAATGTTACGGGGTGATTACAGTTGCATCAATTTTGGTGCATAGGTAACTACGGCAGTAACCTGAACGATTCCCTGGATATTCGCAGAGCAACAACTCAGGAAGGTAGCTATCGCAGACGCTTTTTCATCAGATTCCAGCGCTGATTTTCAGGCGCTAACGACTGCAAAGAAGAACTACAATAGCGATCGGAGATTCAGTGATGGGAATTTCAAAACGCTTGTGGATCGCGATGTTGGTTGTGGCTGCGTGTGCCAGGCTGGCCCCGCATCCGTGGAACTTCACTCCGATGATGGCCATCGGACTATTTGCGGGAAGTCACGCTCGCAAGCTTAGCACTGGCATTTTAGTAACTCTGCTCGCGTTCGCCCTGGGGGATGCCGTGCTGGGTTTCTACTCCGGCATTTGGTACGTCTATGGAGCGGCATTGATTCCAGTGTTACTCGGCTGGGGAATCCGCAACCGAAGCGGAGTGGGCGCCATTGCCGCGGCGGCTGTAGCTTCCAGTCTATCGTTTTTCCTCATCACAAATTTCATGGTCTGGGCTTCGGACAAACTTTATCCGCTGACGATCGGTGGCCTACTTGAGTGTTACGCGGCCGGCATACCGTTCTACCGGAATCAGGTTCTGGGCGACGCTTTCTACACGGTTGCAATTTTTGGCGGGTACGCACTCCTCAACCACTGGGCCCAGACAGGGCGGCAGGCTGCATAACATGCGCATCGTTTCTCTTCTGGCGAGTGGCACCGAAATCGTCTGCGCGCTGGGCGCCGGCGAAATGCTGGTAGGGCGCTCGCATGAGTGCGATAACCCGGAGTGGGTGCGGCGACTTCCAGCGTGCAGTTCTCCAGCCTTTGATGTTTCCGTTTCCAGCGGAGAAATCGATGCGGAGGTTCGGCGCCGCCTCAAATCTGGGGAACCCCTTTACCACATTCACGACGAACTGATTCGCGAGTTGCGCGCCGATCTTCTGATTACACAATCGCATTGCGAAGTGTGCGCGGTCACGCCCGGCGATTTAGAACGAAGTGGCGCGTGCTCTTCCCGGGCGCGCCAAGTGGCGCTGTCGGCCTCGTCTTTGGACGAGATCTTTCAGGGTATCCTGCGGATCGCAAGGGAACTTGGTCTCGAGGAGCGGGGCGAGGCGGTCATCAGCGGCGAACGGGAGCGCCTGGATCGAGTCCGCGAAAAGGCTGCGCGTTTCCGGCGCCCAACCGTGATCATGCTCGAATGGACCGATCCGCTTTTCGCCATGGGCAACTGGGGTCCTGAGTTGGTGGAAATTGCGAACGGCGAGCTTCTGCTTGGGGAAAAAGGCAAGTATTCAGAAGCCATCGCCGCCGACCAGCTTCGAGACGCCGATCCGGAGTATCTGATCGTGGCGCCCTGTGGATTCAACCTGGAGCGGAGTCTGCAGGAGCAAACGGCGCTGGAGCGATATCCATGGTGGTGTGAACTGCAAGCCGTGCGCGGAGGCAACGTTGCGTTTGCCGACGGCAATCTGCTCTTCAACCGTTCGGGAATGACAGTCTCGCAGACCGCCGAGGTGATTGCCGAAATCCTTCACGGCGTTTCGTTCGGAAAGCGGACCGAAGGCCTGCGCTGGTGCCGAATCGAAACACCCGCAATTGCAGATTCGCGGCGGGCGAGCATCAGCCGCGCGTGAACATAAGAAAGATCGTCTTATCCTGGAGCAGCGGCAAGGACAGTGCATGGACGCTGCACCTTCTACGGCAGCAACCAAATATTCAAGTAGTTGCGCTGCTCACCACCTTTAACTCCGGCGCAAACCGCGTGGCGATGCATGCGGTCCGCCGCACGTTGGTTGAAGCTCAAGCCGAACGAGTCGGCATCCCGCTCTGGGCCGTGGAACTTCCGTGGCCTTGCTCGAACCTGGTATATGAAGACTTGATGCGGGCCGCATGCCTGCGGGCCACCGCGGAGGGAGTTACCGGGGTCGCGTTCGGAGACTTATTTCTCCACGACGTTCGTGACTACCGGGTGCGGCAATTACAGGATACTGGACTCGAACCGCTCTTTCCGCTCTGGCAAATTCCAACGAAAAAATTGTCGCGGGACATGATCGCAGCGGGCGTGAGAGCCAGAATCACCTGCGTGGATCCTTCCAAACTCGCGAAGTCATTCGCCGGTCGTGACTATGATCTGGCTTTTCTGGCGTCCCTGCCCGCCGAGGTTGATCCATGCGGCGAAAACGGCGAATTTCACACATTCGTCTATGATGCGCCCGTCTTCTCTCACCCCATTGAGATACAGACGGGAGAGGTGGTCGAGCGCGATGGGTTTGTTTTCTCCGATTTGCTTTCGTAATTTCGACTCGTTGCTGAAGTGAAAGCTCGGACAGAAGGAGGCCAGGCTATTCGCTGGTGAAGTAATCCACCGTCACCGGGTTTTCAAACAACGAATAATCGCGGGTGACCACAGTGATACCGCTCTCGGTGACGAAATAGCGCTGGCGGTCGGCCTCGGCGTCATAACCAATCGTCGTGCCTTCGGGAATATGTACGTCGCGGTCGAGAATCGCCTTCCGTATACGGCACTTGCGGCCGACGCTGACGTGCGAGAACAGGATGCTATCGGTAACTTCCGTATACGAATTGACGCGCACATCCGGTGACAAGATGGAATTCTTCACGCTCCCGCCAGAAACGATGCACCCATTGGACACAATCGAATCGAGCGCGGTGCCGGTGCGCCCGGCTTCCGCGAACACGAACTTCGCCGGAGGATACTGCCGCTGGTGGGTGCGAATCGGCCAATGATCGTCGTACAGATTGAAGATGGGCGAGACCGACACGATATCCATGTTGGCTTCGTAGTACGCTTCCAGCGTGCCCACATCCCGCCAGTAAAGTGCTTCCTTCTTGTTTTCGTCGACGAAATCGTAGGCGTAGACGCGATAGTCGTCCACCATCTTGGGCAGAATGTCTTTGCCGAAATCATGACTCGATTGCGGATTCTCCGCGTCCTTGAGCAGCACGGGGATAAGCACATCAGCGTTAAAAAGATAAATCCCCATCGAGGCTGCGACCTTGGCGGGATTCAGAGGAGAGCGCAATGCCGTCACTTTGGGCTTTTCCTCGAAGCCGTTGATGCGGCCATCCTTGTCAACGTCCACTACGCCGAGGCGGAATGTCTCTTCCGGATCAACCTGGATGGTGGCCAGCGTGATATCGGCCGCCGAGTCCAGATGTTGCTTCATCATCTTTCCGTAATCCATCTTGTAAATGTGATCGCCGGAAAGAATCATCACGTGCTTCGGCTGCTCTGAGCCGATGGAATAAATGTTTTGGTAGACCGCGTCCGCCGTGCCCTGATACCACTGGTCGCTCACCCGCTTCATAGGCGGCAGCACTTCCACGAACTCGCCGACTTCACGGCCCAAAATATTCCAGCCTTCGCGGATGTGACGGTTGAGAGAGAGAGCTTTGTACTGAGTCAGGATGTAGACGCGGCGCAGATCAGAATTCAGGCAGTTCGAGAGCGTGATGTCGATGATCCGGTAGATGCCGCCGAAGGTGACTGCCGGCTTGGCCCGATCGCGAGTGAGAGGATAGAGCCGCTCGCCGGCGCCGCCTGCCAAGAGAACCCCGAGAGTATCTTTCATTCCATCCCCTCAGACTTCGTTCCGGTACCCACTTACCGGAATCTCGCTTTCTCGCGTGGCAGATGCGAAGAGAAACAGTAGATGGTAGCACAGCTGGATATGGTTGCTAAGGCTTCCCTGCTTAAGCGACTCCGTATAATGCAGGCGATGGAGCGGCCAGTGCCAACAAAAAAGAAATCGCCTTCCAGGTCGAACCCTTCTTCAGAGGGAAATCAACAGGCAGACCAGTTGCTGGGAATGGATCGAGGCATCACTCGGCGCGATTTTCTGAACGCCACTTTGCTGGCGTCCGGCGGAATGTTGCTCAATCCTGTGTCGCCCGCAGCGCTGCTGGCAGCCAACCCGAGCCCGGATTCAAATCAAGATGACTTCACTGGATATGGCGGCATCGGCGACTACGCGCACTCCAACGGCAACACGCTCCCGGTACTGGAGGCCGGACACCAGATTCGTGATGGCCAGTTTGAAAGTCTCCCCGCAAGTGTGATTGACACTGGCGAGATCTACGACTGCGTAGTCGTAGGCGGAGGAATCAGCGGTCTCGCAGCCGCGCTGATTTTTCAGCGCCACGCTGGCGCAGGAAAAACCTGTCTCGTTCTCGACAACCATCCCATCTTCGGTGGCGAGGCCAAACGCAACGAGTTCCTCGTCGATGGACACCGCCTGATCGCTCACCAGGGCTCCGCATTTTTCCCAGTGCCGTTCCCTCACAGTTTCATTGGAAGATTCTACGATTCGATCGGGCTGAGAACACCTCGCCTCGAATATCAGAAGTGGGACGGCTCGAAACCGGAGATACAACTCAGCCGCACGCCTTATGTGGGGAATGCGCCGAATGCCACGTACTTCGGGCCAAAGTTCGGCCAGCCGCAAGGACTATGGCTGACCGATCCGTGGGGCAAGCAACTGGAGACTGCTCCGGTGTCGGCGAAGATCCGAGCGGAGATGTCGAAGTTTCAGTCCGCAGGTGATGCGGGCGCTCGGGCTCCGCAATATCCCGGAGACGCCATCTCGCGGCGCCTCGATGCGGTCACTCTTGAAGAGCACATGATGGAGCAGTATGGCATCAGCCGCGACACCATCCGGGCTTTTCTGTCGCCCGGCGAAGGCGCGGGTTACGGCCTCGGACCAGACGCACTCTCCGGCTACACCGCCTACGCCGCCGACATGTTGCATCCGCTCGACATCAGCGACGAAACCGGCACACAAATGTTTCCTGACGGAAACGGCGGCCTGGCGCGCCTGATCACCAAGACTCTCATCCCGGAATCCATCGCCGGCAGTCACTCGTTGGAAGACGTATGCCGCAATGCCGTGAACTTCGCGGCCCTCGACCGCGCGGGCTCTCCTGCCCGCGTCCGCCTGGATTCAACCGCAGTCTGGGTAAAGCATGATGGCGATGCTGCGAAGTCTGAGTTCGTAACCATCGCCTACACGCGTTCTGGTAAAACTCGTCGCATCAAGGCGCGCTCGGTGGTAATGGCAGGAGGAAGCTGGACGACGCGCCACATCGTGCGCGACTTTCCTCCCGATCGTGTCGAAGCCTACAGCCAGTTCTATCGCACGCCCTGCCTGATGGCCAATGTAGCTGTCCGCAACTGGCGATTCCTCTACAAAATGGGAATCTCAGGCTGCCAGTGGTTTGAGGGCCTGGGGAGCTACATGCAAGTGCGTAAGCTCGCCCTGTGCGGCGCCGACTCTCCCACCATCGGCCCCGGTTCTCCTACGGTGCTCACGGTAAAGATTCTGTATACGTATCCCGGAAAATCCACGGAGAAGCAGGGACACTTGGGCCGCGGCGAACTGATGTCCGTTCCCTTCCGAGAGTACGAACGCCAGATTCGCCAGCAATTCACCGACATGTTTGCGCGAGCCGGATTCGACGCCAGTCGCGATATTGCTGGAATCATCCTCAATCGCTGGGGTCATGCGTACCTGAGCCCCGCGCCCGGTTTTTTCTTTGGAAAAAATGGCAAGCCCGCGCCCGGCGAAGTGCTGCGCGCAGCTCCATTCGGCAGAATTGCCTTTGCGAATACCGATCTCTCTGGAGTGGCCGACCACCGCTCATCGATTATCGAGGCAGATCGCGCCGTCGGGCAGCTGTTGGATCAGGTCTTAGCGGGGTAGATATTTCGTATTCAGCGGCGAGGCGAGGATAAGTCTAGTTTCTAAGGGGCGTCATCCCGACAGGAGCCGTTTTTCAGGCGGAGGGAGGGATCTCAATCCGATCGAATGCAGCCAACCTACCGATCCTTGTCAGGCTTGTCCTTTTCCAGCTTCTCTTCGTCAATCTTGATGCGCAGCGATTTCAAGAACTTCAAATCCTGATCGCTAACCTTGAATTCAGGATTCGTCGACAGTGTCGTTACCAGCGAAGTCTTATCAGGCGATTTCTCACCTTGCTTGCTCACACCAATGGTGGCTTCCAGCACCAGAAAAATGTCGTACCCGCCTTCTTTGATCCGCGAGACAACCTCAGAGATTTGCTCGGAATCGGAAAGAGATTCGTTAATCGCGTCGCCGAGCTCTTTCATCAGTTGCTTGAGTTGTGGATCCACTGGTCCCCCCGGGAGCTACATCTCCTACCTACAACATTAGATGCCATCCTCAGCCGAACGGTTCGCCGTTCATCCGTTGCGCCATTGTAGCGCCGCAGGCTGTTAAAATCGAGAACTGTGAGTAAGGTTTCTTCATTACGAAAGCTGGGCGTTGCAGCACGCATTGTCGGCCAGCAGGCTGGCCGCAACCGCACCGTCAATGCCGTAATGAGCGGGGCTCGCACCGCCGGCCGGTCGTTCGGACGCGCCGCACACCAGTTATGGCTGGAGATCACCGGACTCTTCTTTCTCATCATGGCCTTGAGTTTCGCAGGCGCCACTTTCAGAGAGTACGAGAAATTTCACGCCGGTGGCGTTGGTTTCGGCCGTATTGCCATCACCGTCGGATGCACGCTGACTTTTGGCTGGTTCGGTCTGAGTTCGTTCTGGAAAGCACGCCGGAAAAGCTGACTAAGCGCTGGGGATTTGTAGCACCGGGGTTCGTCGCGACTGCTCTCTCGTCGTAGTTAAAGGTTGCCAGATGACCGAAAAGCTGAAGACCCGCCCAGACACGACCGAAATCGAAACCTCTTCTTACATCCCAGTCAATCCTCTCTACACTCCAACGGATCTCAAAGGCTCCGACTACGAAAGCGAGGTCGGATATCCCGGCGAATACCCTTTCACTCGCGGCGTTCAGGCCACCATGTACCGCGGCCGCCTTTGGACTATGCGACAGTACGCCGGCATGGGCGACGCCGAGGAATCGAACAAGCGCTACAAATATCTGTTGGCGAACGGCACCACCGGCCTCTCGGTCGCCTTCGACCTACCCACGCAGATCGGCCTTGACTCCGACCATCCGCTGGCCGCCGGAGAAGTCGGCAAGGTGGGCGTCGCCATCGATTCCATCGAAGACATGCAGCGCCTCTTTGACGGCATCGAGCTGACGAAAATTTCCACCTCGATGACCATCAACGCCACCGCGTCCATTCTTCTGGCCCTTTACGTGGCGGTCGCGCGGCGGCAAGGTGCCGACATTCGCAAGCTCTCGGGCACCGTCCAGAACGATGTGCTCAAGGAATACATTGCGCGCGGGACTTATATCTATCCGCCACAGCAGGCCATGCGCATCATCACCGACATGTTTGCCTGGGCCAACGACAACGTTCCCGATTGGAACACGATTTCGATTTCCGGTTATCACATGCGCGAGGCCGGATCGACTGCCGTGCAGGAAGTCGCCTTCACGCTCGGCAACGGCATGGCCTATGTTGAAGCGGCCATCAAAGCCGGACTCGACGTTGACAAGTTCGCTCCGCGGCTGTCGTTCTTCTTCAATGCCCACAGCAATTTTCTCGAAGAGGTCGCGAAGTTCCGTGCCGCGCGCCGCATGTGGGCGCGCATCATGCGCGAGCATTTCAAAGCGCGCAATCCCAAGTCGTGGATGCTCCGCTTCCACACCCAAACCGCCGGATCCACCCTCACCGCCCAGCAACCGGAAAACAACATCGTCCGCACCTCCATTCAGGCCATGGCCGCCGTGATGGGCGGAACGCAGTCGCTGCACACTAACTCCTACGATGAAGCGTTAGCCCTGCCCACCGAACAGGCCGCGCGCATCGCGTTGCGCACGCAGCAAATCATCGCTTACGAATCCGGCGCACCGCAGACCATCGACCCCTTCGCTGGATCGTATTACGTGGAGTCCCTCACCAACGAGATCGAGAAGCGCGCCGCCGAGTATCTCGGGAAGATTGAAGTGATGGGCGGAATGCTCAAAGCCATCGAACGCGGATTTGTGCAGCAGGAAATTCAAAACGCCGCCTACGAATACCAGCAAGCAGTCGACGACGAGCGAGCCATCGTGGTAGGCGTCAACCGCTTCGAGGTCGAAGAAGAAAAGCCCATCCCCATTCAGCGCATCGATCCGGCCTTAGAGCCGAAGCAGATCGAACGCCTGCGCGCTCTGCGAGCCAAACGCGACGCCGGTCCGTGGAAATCAGCCTTGGCGGGCGTAGAAGAAGCCGCGCGTTCCGGAGCCAACGTTATGCCGCACATCCTGGCCGCAGTCGAGGCCTTAGCCACCGTCGGTGAGATTTCCGATGCGATGCGAAAGGTTTTCGGGGAATACAAAGAATCGGTCGTGATTTAGCAAATCCAAAGGTTCGCTGCGGTTGTTCCTTCGTGAACCTTCGTGTCCTTAGTGGTGAATGTCTTTGACGTTCACTAGGCAGGCTGCGCCTGCATCTCAGCCACAGCCGCGTCAAGATGCGCCAGTGTCTCTTCAATCGTCAACGAATACATGTCGCGTCCCAGCCCTTCGCCAGCCTCCAGCGCGGTCTTCAGATAATGTCCTGCGATCTCTTGGGCCAGCGAATCCGTAATCATCTTGCCGGTCCGCTTCTTATATTCCACCCATGCCGGATGCGGCAGCGCCACCCACACCTTCCGGCCGTCCACAAGAAACTTGATATCGACCGCGTCGGCATGCCGCGTGGCGATCGCAACAATCATCGCCTGATACACGCAGTGCACTTGCTTCTTGGTCCAGCGGTCGGTAGCAGTGAAGTCAGCAAACATGAATAAAACTATAGCGGAGTGAACAGCGCCCGGGCAAACCATCCCGACCTTGCACTAACTTCGTGAACCTTCGTGCCCTTTGTGGTCCTAGATTTGCCTACTCCCCAGTCAACCTTGACCCCAACCCGCGCTCACTGCTAATGTCTGCGTTCGCCTCAACCAACAACGCTATGCACATTCGAAAACTGTCCTGCATCGTCCTTCTTCTCTGCGTGGCCGCAGCCCAGGCCGCAACCGCCAAGCCCGCTTCGAAGGCACCCATCCAGCGCTTCGAAATCTCGTTTCCCAAAGAGATGAGCGCCGCGCCCCTCGACGGCCACGTCCTGCTTCTGCTCTCCAACAACGACGAAAAAGAACCTCGTTTCCAAATCAGTTTCATGACCGCCGAGTCGCAGCAGGCCTTCGGCGTCGATGTTGACGCGCTCGCACCTGGCGCGCCCGCCGTCATCGACACCACTACCCTCGGATACCCTGCCGAGAGCCTCAACGACATCCCCGCCGGCGACTACTGGGTACAGGCCGTCCTCAACATCTACGATACGTTCCACCTGGGCAATGGACGCACCCTCAAGCTGCCACCCGACAAAGGCGAAGGTCAGCACTGGCAAATCAAGCCCGGCAACTTATACAGCAAACCGGTAAAGATCCACCTCGATCCCAAAGCTGGGATGACTACTCGTATCTCTCTCACCGAAAAGATTCCTTCGGTTGAGGACGATCCGAAAGTGGTCGACTCCGTCGTAGGCTGGGATTCCTCCAACGATGAGCACACCATTGCCGACAACAAGTGGGTCAAGCACGTCCGCATTCAGAGCGAACTGCTTACCAAATTTTGGGGGAGGCCGACCTACCTGGGCGCTGCCCTGCTGTTGCCTGATGGTTGGGAAGAGCATCCCAACGCGCGCTACCCGCTCATCGTCGAGCAAGACCACTTTCATCGGGGTCTGCCCGGCATCATGGCATTTCGGACACAGCCGCCCAGCGACACGCTGAAAGGCGGAGAACTTCGCGCCGCCAAAAACGGTTACAAGCTCTATCAGGACTGGACCGCCGGCCGCCTGCCGCGCGTCATCGTGCTCTCCATCCAGCACGCCACGCCCTACTTCGACGATTCCTACGCGGTGAACTCTGAAAACGTTGGCCCCTACGGCGATGCGATCACGCAGGAATTAATTCCTTACGTCGAGAAACAATTCCGGGGCATCGGACAGGGATGGGCCCGCGCCGTCTACGGCGGATCCACCGGCGGATGGGAAAGCCTTGCCTCGCAAGTCTTCTACCCCGATTTCTACAACGGAGCGTGGGTCTTCTGCCCTGACGTCGTCGACTTCCGCGCCTACATGACGATGAATCTGTACGACGACAAGAACGCGTTCTGGATCGAGAGCCCCTACGCGCGCGTTCCCAGGCCTTCTGTGCGGGCATCGGACGGTCTCGTCCTCTCCACCATGGAGCAGATGAACCGCTACGAACTTGTGCAGGGAACACACAGTCGCTCCGGTGAACAGCTCGACACCTGGCAGGCTGTCTTCAGCACGGTCGGCGACGACGGATATCCCAAGCCCATCTTCAACAAGCGCACTGGCGAGATCGATCACGAAGTCGCAAAATACTGGAAGGAGCACTACGACCTCAGCGCGATCATGCAGCGCGACTGGAAAACTCTAGGCCCCAAACTTGCCGGGAAACTGCATCTCTATGTCGGTGAGGCCGACACGTTTTATCTCGATCGCGCCGTCCACCTGCTGAAAGATTTTCTGGAGACCACCACCGACCCCTACTACCACGGTACTTTTGAATTCGGCGTCCGCAAGCCGCACTGCTACGCCGGAGAATTTGATTCCTCTGTGGGATTAAACCAGCACTACTGGCCGGAGATGGTGAAGCATATGGAGCAAACCGCTCCCTCGGACGCAGATTTGAAAAGCTGGAAATACTAGGTCAGGCGAGGCTAGGGACAAACGACGAACGCCGGCGCAACCGTGGAAGCGCAGCCCTTCGAGGGCCGCGCAAGAGATGCGAAATGAGTGTGGGCTTCAGCCCCTGAGCGCCAGAGCTCCAGATTCCTTCCTGTACCACAAACGCCAGCACTAACGTGGAAGAGCGGCCCTTCGAGGGCCGCGTAAGAGATGCGATGAGTGTGGGCTTCAGCCCCTGAGCACGCCAGGACAACAAAATCCTTCCTGTAACATAGAACGGTGACGACTCGGGCCCAGCAAACGAGCAAAGGATCGAAACTCAACGTTCTTCGCGCCAAACATCTGAGCGAATTCCCATGGCTGGTCCACGGCTTCTCGACGCGCGTCGACGGATTCTCCCGCGCATATGGCAAAGCCGATCTCAACCTCGGTTTCACCAAAGAAGACTCCCGTGCCGCCGTCGAACGCAACCGCGCCGCTTTCCTCCGTCAGCTTGGGGCGTTCACACAGAAGCGCCGCAGTTCCAAAACTAGTTCGCGAACCGCGGCAACATCGTTTTGGCCCCTGATCACGCTGCGCCAAATTCACTCCGACATCATTCGCTGCGTCGAAGCGATTCCTAATGAACCGCTCAGCGGAGACGGACTCATCACGGCCACTCCCGGCTTGCTGCTCGCCATCCAGACCGCCGATTGCCTGCCGGTGATTCTGGTCGACACCAAGCGCCATGCTGTCGGCGTCTTTCACGCCGGATGGCGCGGCACGGTAAAGCGCATCGTTGAAAAAGGTGTGGGCGAAATGTACCGGCACTTCGGCACACGCCCCCGCGATCTGAAAGCCGCGATTGGCCCCGGAGTTCACGGCTGCTGTTATGAAGTAGGAGAAGAAGTTCGCATCAAGTTCGAGTCGCAGTTCGAATACAGCGCCAGCTTGTTCCACGAGGTCAAAGACTCCGACCCGGTGCGCGAGAAATATCCTCTTCTATTCCTGACCGCGCGCGCCCCCGGACACAGCGAGTTGCCCAAGAGAATCTTTCTCGACCTGGTCGAAGCCAACCGCCGGCAATTGCTGGCCGCAGGGGTGTCGAAAAAAAACATCGACTCCTCCCCGCTCTGCACCAACTGCAATCCCAGTCTGCTGTTCTCCTATCGCGCTGAAAAAGGGAAGACGGGAAGAATGATGGGGGTGGCCGGAATCCGCGGATGATGTGACCTATGTGGCGCCCCGCCCGCGTGATGACGGAGCCATTCCAACCAAACCCTAGGCCCCAAACCGCATCCAAGCCCCGGGACAACTCGTGTCGAACTCCGACCTAACCTCACTCCTCTCCGTGCTGCTTCTTTTGGTAGGCGCTGCGCAACTCTTCGGCTACCTGTTCGTGAAACTGCGCCAACCCCGCGTCGTCGGTGAAATCGTCGCCGGAGTCGTGCTCGGCCCCGCCTTGCTCGGCCGGCTGCCCTCCGCCGCAGGGCTCATCGAGAGTGCACAGCATCAGGGGAACATCCTGAACTTCGTCTACTGGCTTGGCTTGCTGCTGCTGATGTTCCTGTCCGGCGCTGAAACGCAGCACCTGTTCACCCGCGAAGAACGCCGCGAAGTCGCATGGATCGTTATTGTCGGCACCGGCCTGCCGTTCATCCTCGCCCTGGCCCTTGGACCCTGGCTGATCCGGCCCGCGCTCGCCGGACCCAACGGGAACCGTATCGCGCTCATCATCATCGTCGCCGTCGGCGTAGCCGTCACTTCGGTTCCGGTCGTCTCGAAAATTTTCGCCGACCTGAAAATCCTGCACACCCGCTTCGCCCGCCTCGTCCTCGGAGTCGCTGTGCTCGAAGACATTGTCCTGTGGCTCGCGCTGGCTCTCGCTACAGGAATGGCCGGCAAGGCCGTGCTCCACCCTCGCCAGATGTCGTATCACCTCATCGCCACAATCGCCTTCTTCGGACTGGGACTCACCATCGTTCCCCGAATCGTGAAGCAAATCAACCGCTCGCGCTTCAATGTCTTCGCCAAACACTCCCCCGTGGCCTACGCTATGGCAGTGCTTCTCGCGTATTGCGTGATCGCCGGACTGCTCGATGTCAGCCTGGTCTTCGCCGCATTCCTCGCCGGATTCGCCGTCGTCCACAAGAAGCGCCGCCTGTTCTCTGAAGCCCTCGACGCGATCGGCAAAGTTTCTTTCGCCTTCTTCATCCCCGTCTATTTCGCAATCGTAGGGTTAAAACTCGACCTCGTCCGCAGCTTCTCGTTCTGGATGTTGGCTGTCTTCCTGGTGGGAAGTTGCGCTGTCAAAATTCTCTCCGTCTCGCTCGCCGGACGCTTCGCCGGATTTCGCGGTCTCGATCTGATCAATCTCGCCATAACCACGAACGCGCGCGGAGGCCCCGGCATCGTCCTCGCCAGCGTCGCCTTCGACGCGGGGATCATCAGCCCGCAGTTCTACACCACGCTCGTGCTTGCCGCCGTCCTCACCTCTCAGGTCGCCGGCGCTTGGCTCGACTATGTCCTGCGCAAAGGCTGGCCCCTCCTGACGCCGGTGGCAGCAAGCGAATCGGAACTCCTCACGACTGAGGAAACTCCTTCCGCAGCCTGACCCAACTCTCGTGCCGCAAACACGCGCTCTCAACGTGCTATCGTGTGGATGTCGCAGCGTCTAAGTGACTCTCGGATTCATCTTGAATAGGACACTCGCAACTACATTGCTCTCGTTGCTCGCCTCCATCTTTGCCTTCGCTCAAGTCTCCGCCACCCAAATCGACGCCCTCTTCGCTCCACTTAACTCCAGCAACGCCCCCGGCGCTGCCGTCCTCGTAATTCAGAATGGCGAAACGGTGTTCCGACGCGGATACGGCGTCACCGATCTCCGCAGCCTGCATCCCATCGACAGGGCCACAAACTTCCGGCTGGCCTCGGTCACCAAGCAGTTCACCGCCACCGCCATCATGTCGCTCGTCCACGACGGCAAGCTTCACTACGACGACCATCTGACCGACTTCTTCCCCGACTTTCCGGCCTACGGCAAAGCGATCACAGTCCGCAACCTCCTGAACCACACCTCCGGACTCCCCGACTACGAAGACATCCTGACCGCGCAATATCCCAACACGCCCGACGAGAAAGTTCCGCAGATTCACGACGCCGGCGTTTTGAAATTGCTCGAGCAGCAATCCGTTGGAAAGTTTCCGCCGGGCTCCAAGTGGGACTACAGCAACTCCGGCTACGCCACCCTCGCCATGATCGTGGAAAAAGTTTCCGGCAAACCCTTCGGCCAGTTCCTTCAGGAACGAATCTTCACGCCTCTGCAGATGACCAACACTCTCGCCTACGAGAAAGGCAAGAACGAAGTCCCACATCGCGCTTACGGCCACACCAAAGAAAGCGGCACCTGGCGTGAAACCGATCAAAGCTCCACTTCAGCGGTGCTCGGCGATGGAGGCATCTATTCTTCGCTCGACGATCTCACAAAATGGGACCGCGCCCTCCGCGAGCACACTCTGCTGAGCGCGGAAGAAATGAAGGCCGCCCTCACTCCCGTGCAACCCACCGCAGGCCCCGCGAAGAATCCTGAGGGCGAGCCGGTGAACTACGGCTTCGGATGGTTCCTCGATTCCTACCACGGCCACAAGCGAATGTGGCACTACGGCGAGACCGTCGGATTCCGCACCGTGATCGAACGCTTTCCCGACGATCAACTCACAGTCATCGTGCTGGCAAATCGCGCCGACGCCGATTCCCAGGCACTCGCGCTCAAGGTCGCGGACCTGTACTTGAAAACCAAGCAGTAGTTCCTTTCCTCATCGTTTGACCCGCGCCGGGAACTATGCAAGATTGATTCGCGCCGATCGTTCCACCGCAAGCGAGCTCCTTGAAGGCACGAAAAGGAATCCTGCATGACCACCAAACAAATCCTGCTTTTCGCCGCGGTGCTCTCGTTCGCACTGTGCGGCGCGACCATGGCATTCGCGTCACCCGGAACGTCCATGAGGACCGACCAGGTAAACGGAGCACACTGGGACAAGGCCTGGACCAACCTGCTGAACAACGTCGAGCAGAGCTTTACGCCATCCATGCCCAGGCTACTTGGAGTTGAGGTGGAGCTGATCGTAGGAAATCCCGGACCGTCCGAAGATGAACTGACGCTAACCGTACTGGACTCGAAGGGGCGCACCCTCGCGGTCGTAACACAACCGGTAGAAACATCCGGCTGCGAGCACACCATGTTCATCTTTCCAAAGGATGAAATCCAAGTAACGCCGGGAGAAACCTATTGGCTCAGGTTAAAGGGAGGCACACTGTTTGGTTGGAAGTATGTTGTAGGCGGCTACGAAAAGGGCGCCGCCACCTTCAACGGAAAACCTCTCCTGAAGCAGGCTCGCAGCACGTTCTTATTTCGCACCTTCGGCGCCGACTAGCTGCAACTTTTACGCCGTCGGCGGAGCCGAAGTCGTTGGCGGGGCTGAGGTTACCGGGGCTGCACCACCCGCGCTCGCAGCCGAATCGTTTACCAGATCCTTCAATTCCTTGCTGGGCTTGAAGAACGGGATCTTCTTCGCCGGCACTTCCACTCGCTCGCCGGTCTTGGGATTGCGTCCCACTCGCGGCTTGCGCTGCCGCGTGCGGAAGCTGCCAAAACCGCGGATCTCGATCTTGTCGCCCGCCCGCAGCGAGCGCACCACGCTGTCAAAGATCGTCTCCACGATCACTTCACTGTCTTTCCGCGTAAGTTCTGCCAAACGCGAGACTTCGTCAATCAGATCGGCTTTGGTCATACGCCCCTCTTCTATTCTTGTCCGGCGAACCTTCACAGGCCACAATCCGCCGCTCAAATCTCACGAATATCGACGCGCCAGAAACTCCCACCCCTGAGTCTCCCCGCCGCATCCTTCATAACCTTCTCAAATTTCAGGGGTTTAATGCAAGTTACGGCACAGATACGTAGTGTTGCAGTACCTTACCTTCCTGAACGGAGCAAGGTTTGAGGGGGAGCGAAGAGCCTGCCCTCAGCGCAGTCGAAGGCATCTCGCGAGTTCATCGGCAACCCAACGCGCCAAAGCTCCCTACTTCCACAGATAGTAGAACCCCACCTGCTGCTCCAGCATCTTCTCCCGCCCCGGCAAAAACTGCGAAACATCGCCCAACAGAAGGTCCATCAAAGTCTTGCGATCGCGGTCCGGACGCACCAGCGTCGGTTCTCCCTTGATCCCCACCGACTTCGCCGTATCGGCCACCGCCGTCTCAAAGTCCCCGACGCCGTCAATCAACTTCATCGACATCGCCTGCTCGCCGGTCCATACCTTCCCGTTGGCAATGGACTTCACATCTTCAAACTTCATCCCGCGCCCTTCACTCACCGCCTGCACAAATTGCCCGAACATGTTGTCGATCAGCGACTGCATGTACGCCTGCTCGTTCGGAGTCAGATCGCGCGCCGGATTGCCCGTATCCTTGAACTCGCCAGTCTTGAGCACAACATCCTTCAGCTTCGCCCACTTGAGCAGATCACCATAGTTCACCCACTGCGCGATTACACCAATTGATCCCACGATGCTGCCTTGATCCGCAAAAATCTTGTCCGATGCCGACGCCACGTAATACGCCCCACTCGCGCCCACCGTCTCAATCGACACGACAATGCGCTTCTTCTTCTCGCTGCGAATGCGCTTGACCTCGCGATAAATCTCCTCCGAAGCCGCCACCCCGCCGCCCGGAGAATTCACGTGCAGAATAATCGCCTTGATCGACGAGTCGTCGCCAAACTTCTTGAGCTGTCCAACCACTGGCTGCGGCGAAAGAATCACGCCGTCGAGATCAACCACACCAATGCGGTCGCCGAAGCTGGTAATTCCGGCCTCCCCGCCTCCCGCGTGCAGCGTCATGTAAACCAGCGTGAATACGGCCAGTACGAAGAGGAAGAACGCTCCTCCCCCAATCAGAATCCAGAGTAGTGTGCGCGAACGCCCGTCAGACATGAAGAAAGTTTAGCACCAAGGGGATTGAACCAACCACGATCCGCGCCCGGCGAAGAGAATTGAGCATTCCCCTACACGCTGCGTTATTCCTATCTGGTGCATCATCCCGACCGGAGCCGCCTTTCAGGCGAAGGGAGGGATCTCGCGCGGACCGTTCCGGCCAACTATTTGGCTTTTGGGTGGCGGAGTGCTTCAGCACTGCGATAGGCCTCACTCCTCAGGAGGGCTTTAGCCCCTGAGTGCTTCTGAACCGGTCACGACCCTCAGCACCCTCCGCTCCGCGCCCACCTCAACCGGCGTCCGGCACACATACTCCCCGTCCGCATAAACATCCAGCGGCTGTTCCGTCTCCACCCGCACTAGTCCGGATTGAAAGTACTCCACCTCCGGGACTTCGAGATGCCGCCCGCTGTACACAGACGGCAACAGCCGCATGAGTCGAAGTCGATCCACCGCGCCTACCACGCAGACATCGAGCAGCCCATCATCCATCCTGGCCCGAGGCGCAATCCTCATTCCTCCTCCATACAGCGGAGTATTCGCAAAAGCAGCTAGCAGCGTCGGCTGATCGCTGCGAATATCCCAGCGATTCTGATCGCCCTCGGCAGCCGACAGAATCTTCATCGGCAGCGCCGAAAACGTCCAAACCGTAGGAGCCAGACTAAGGGCATATCCCCCATGCCCCCGCAACCATCGCGGTAAACGGTTTGCCCGCGCCGCCACCTCCCCATCAAGCCCCACTCCGGCCACAGAACAGAAGTATCGAGGCGACTCGGCCGTCCCGCCCGCGCTGTCAAGTGCAGAAATCACTCCTAAATCAATTTCCCAAACATTCCCCGCCCCACCGCAAAATCTCTGCCACGCCTGCAGCGAATCCCGCACCTGTCGCATCCCCAGCGCTCGCGCAAAATCGTTTCCACTCCCAACGGGCACAACCAACACCGGCAGGCCGAGCCGAACCAACTGCGCCAGATGCCGATGAACAGTTCCATCCCCGCCAAATAACAAGACGACATCCACTTCGTCGCCCGCTCCCGGCATCCCCATGCGCCACTCCACGGTCGCATCCGACTGAAAAGGCTTCAACGCTTTCGGAGAACACCCCAGACCGAGAATGGCAGCCGCTCGCATTAGATGTGCAGAGTAACAGAGCGGATGAAAACAACAACGATCGTCTGTCTCGGCCTACAGTATCTTCCGATTCCCCGCAGCGCCTTCTGCTGGCATGATGTAAATAGTTCGGGAGGCCTGTCGATGAACTGGCGTGCACTGATGCAAGCTCTGTGTTGCCTTGCGCTCACTTTCCTGTGGACGGCCTGCGGCAGCAGCAACTCGAGCAGCACGAACAGTGCTCCCGTCATCACCGTACAGCCCTCGAACGTAACCCTCGCCGTCGGGCAAACGGCAACCTTCTCCGTACAAGCCACGGGATCCGGCACGCTAACCTACCAATGGCAGAAATCCAACACGGCCATCAGCGGCGCCACTTCCTCCAGCTACACCACGTCTCCGACCACCACGGCTGATAGCGGATCGCAGTTCTCTGTAATCGTCAGCAACTCGACCGGAAGCGTCACCAGCAATCCCGCCACGCTCACAGTCAGCTCCACCGGAAATTCCACCACCGATGTCATGACGCACCACAACGATATCGCCCGCACGGGACAGAATCTTACCGAGACCATCCTCAACCTCGGCAACGTGACTTCCGCAAAATTCGGCAAGGTTGGCTTCTATGCCGTTGACGGCCTGGTCGACGCCCAACCCCTTTACGTCTCGAGTGTCGCGGTCCCCGGCAATGGCACACACAAGCTCCTGATCGTCGCCACCGAGCACGATTCCGTGTATGCCTTCGACGTGGAGTCCGGAAATGTTATCTGGCAGACTTCTGCATTGCAGCCGGGCGAGACCACCTCCGACACCAGAGGTTGCACTCAGGTCATCCCGGAGATCGGCATCACCTCGACTCCTGTCATCGACCGCTCTCGTGGCACGAATGGCATCGTGTACGTGGCCGCGATGAGCAAGGATGCAAAGACCAACTATCACCAGCGCGTGCACGCCCTCGATCTCGCGCTTGGAACCGAACTGTTCGGCGGCCCGATCGAAGTGCAAGCGAAATATCCCGGCCAGGGCGACAACTCCGACGGAACGAACGTAGTCTTCGATCCTGCGCAATATGAAGAGCGTGCCGGACTGCTGCTCATGAACGGCGTCCTCTACACCAGTTGGACCTCCCATTGCGACGCCCGCCCCTATACCGGATGGATTATCGCTTACGATGCCGGCACGCTGTCCCAAACCAGCGTCTTGAACGTGACTCCCAACGGTAGCGGAGGTTCCATCTGGATGGCAGGTTCCGGTCTCGCCGCCGACACTTCCGGAAACATCTATTTCCTCGATGCCAACGGCGTCTTCGACACAACCTTGAACAGCAGCGGCTTCCCCAGCGGCGGCGACTATGGGAACGCTTTCATGAAACTTTCTACGACCAGCGGACTGGCCGTTGCCGATTATTTCGAGATGGCCAATCAGTCATCCGAAAACGGAAGCGACACTGACCTCGGCTCCGGCGGCGCACTCGTGCTCCCGGATCTGACCGATGGCTCCGGCAACACGGTTCACCTCGCAGTGGGAGCGGGGAAAGACACGATCATTTATGTTGTGAACCGCGATTCTATGGGCAAGTTCACCGCCACCAACAGCGGAATCTACCAGCAGATTTCAGGACAGTTGCCAGGAAAAGTCTTCTCCATGCCCGCGTATTTCAACGGCACGCTGTACTACGGCGCAGTGGGCGGCCCAATTCAAGCATTCCCCATCAGCAATGCCAAGCTTTCCACCAATGCGACCGCACACACCGCCAACAACTTTCCCTACCCCGGAACAACTCCGTCAATTTCGGCAAACGGAACCAGCAACGGGATCGTGTGGGCCGTCGAGAACAACACTCCCGCAGTTCTGCACGCCTACGACGCCACAACCTTGAACGAACTCTACAACAGCAACCAGGCCAGCGGCGCCCGCGACCAGTTCGGCAATGGCAACAAGTTCATCACTCCCACAGTTGTCAATGGAAAAGTATTTGTAGGTACACCCAATGGAGTAGCCGTCTTCGGCTTGCTACCGTGAGGCGAGGCAGAGGCAAGGTTTGAAATGTGGGGACGGCCGCCTTCGGCTGTCCGCTGGACGAAGCCCAGCTGGTTTTTGCAGTCACCGCACCAGAGCGAAGGGATTCACAAAAGCCTTAGCCCACAACCAGGGATATTGACTCCACTCCCGAACCAATCCATCCCGCACAGGATTCTCGAGTAAATACTGGATTTTCGCGTCGAGGCTCTCCGAAGAACGCAGCACGTGATCGAAAGACTCGGCCTGCCACACTCGCCCCTTGCGCCGCAAAGCTGCGTTGATCTTATGAGCCGATGCCCCTTTGATCCCATCCGTAATCTTCGCCAGCGAAAACACTTCCGAAGCTTCGTAGTCAACAAGCGGAGTAAAGATCAGATGCACATGATCGTGCATCACTACCGCAACCCGCAAATCGTACTTCGATCCGTTGTCGTGCAAACAACACTCCAGCACAATCGACCGCACACACTCCGGCAAAATCCACCGTCGATTAGTACAGAAAGTAACAAAGTGTTGTCGATCATCAACCTGAAGATGAGGCAGTTGCCTCCGGTAAGAAGCGGTTGGCATAGGATTTTGATTCTTGTGGGGACAGCCGCCTCCGGCTGTCCGCGGAGCGAAGCTCCGCGCTTTTCGATTCTAGTGCCACAAAGTTACGAAGTTGAGGATCTTCCAGAAAACTGAGAGGAGGAATTTCCAGAGTGGGAATGCCCTACACTCAAACCCAGACAGCCGAAGGCGGCTGTCCCCACATAACCATCTCAACCTACTACCATGGAATCACCGCCACTCTCACCTGCTTACCGACTTTCAAAGTCAACTTCGCCGGAGGCGGCCCTGTCAGCACGATTCGCGGCTCTTTCGTCACGGCATTCTCCACTCGCACGGACCCTTGCTTCAGCTTCCGCGCTGCATCCGTCGTCGAGGCCGCCAGTCCACACTTAACCAGCAACCGATCCAGCCGAATCCCCGCACGGGAGCTTTCGTCAACCGTTCCGCCAACCTCCGCAAGTTCCACCGGAACTTCCTCTACGCTCTCCGGCACTTCGTCCTTCTGAAACTGCTTCGCCCAGTCCTCTGCCGCTTGCACCGCTGCCTCCGGCGAATGAAAGTCAGCAACAATGCGATGCGCCAAATCCTTTTTCGCCGCCATGGGATGCGTCGCCGTCTTCATCTTCTCAATGTCCCCGACCTGCACGTCCGTCAGCAGTTCGTAGTACCGCCACATCATCCCGTCGGAAATGCTCATGATCTTCCCGTACATCTCCAGCGGCGGCTCGTGAATCCCGATCGCATTGCCCAGCGACTTCGACATCTTCTGCACGCCGTCGAGCCCCTCAAGAATCGGCGTCGTCAGGACCACTTGCGACTCCTGCCCGTACGACCGCTGCAACTCCCGCCCGACCAACAGATTAAATTTCTGGTCTGTGCCGCCAAGTTCCACATCCGCCTCAAGCGCCACCGAGTCATAGCCCTGCACCAGCGGATACAGCAACTCATGCACCGAGATCGGCTTCTCTTCCTGAAACCGTTTATGAAAGTCTTCGCGCTCCAGCAATTGCGACACCGTGTACTTCGCCATCAACCGCACGAAATCGTCGGAAGTAAACTGGCTCATCCACCGCCGGTTGAAATCGATCACCGTCTTCTGCGGATCGAGAATCTTGAACACCTGCGCCTTATACGTCTCCGCATTCTGCTCGATTTGCTCCCGGCTCAGCGGAGGCCGCGTCACCGACCGCCCCGTCGGGTCGCCAATCATCCCCGTAAAATCGCCAATCAGAAAAATGGCCGTGTGGCCCAGATCCTGAAAATGTTTGAGCTTGCGCAGCACGACGGTATGTCCCAGATGCAAATCAGGAGCAGTCGGATCCATCCCCAACTTCACGCGCAGGGGTTTCCCCGTGGCACGCGACTTCTCCAGCTTGGCGCGCAGTTCAGCCTCGCGAATAATTTCCGCGGAGCCCTTCTTGAGATAAGTAAGCTGTTCGTCGACAGGCGCAAAGGTTGACACGAGCTCATTATAAGTGGAGAAATTGCAGATTTTGGATTTCAGAATGCAGATTTTAGATTGCAGATTTCAAACCCTTCGCGGTTCGTAGCGAAGCCACGAAGATCGACACCAGTTCATTCGCCTCTCTAAGCAACGGGGCTGTCGTTTCAGGCTGAGCAACTCCGCTATCGATGAGAAGTTCCAGCCAGAACAGTGTTTCGTCTGCTTCTTCAAGCACAATGCCAAGCTTCGACACGAAATCGGGGTTAGACCTGGCGCGGCATACGGCGCGATAATTCGCCCCCACTGAAGTCGACGACCGCAGTAGTTGGCGCGTGATGACGGTGCCTTCCTGGCTGCGAGGCAGAACTCGGCACAACCGAATTACAGCCAATGCAAAGAGTTTGGTGCGGTCCTTTAGCCCATCAGAAGTAGTCATCCCTGCCCCGGCAAAATCTGCAATCTCAATTCTGCAATCTGAAATGTAGTCAGACTTGGCCGAGCTTCGATGTGTGTTTCGTCACAAATCTTCTGCCAACTATTGCGGACTCCCCATTTAGCACATCATTGATCGCCTCGCTATAAGCCAGATGCTCCTGCTCCAAAATGCGCGCAGCCAAAGCATGCTCATCGTCCCCATCCAGCACGGCCACCGTCTTCTGCACGATGATCGCCCCGTGATCCAGTTCCTCATCCACAAAGTGCACGGTACATCCCGAAACTTTCACTCCATAGGCAAACGCCTGCTCCTGCGCCTCTAGTCCAGGAAACGCCGGCAACAACGAGGGATGAATATTGAGAATTTTGTGCGGGAACTGCTGCACAAACCACGGCGACAGCAATCGCATGTATCCTGCGAGGCAGACCAGATCAACGCTCTCCGCCTTCAGCGCAGCGACCACCTCGCGATCATGCTCCTCTCGCGCCCGTCCTTTCGACGGAATCACCAGGGCCTTCAACCCGCGTTGCCGCGCCGTCGCGATCCCCGGCGCGTCTGCCTTGTTCGAAATCACCACCGCAATCCGCGCATCCGGTATCCGCCGCGCATCAATGCTGTCTGCAATGGCGACGAAGTTCGATCCGCGCCCGGAGAGAAGGATGCCGAGGGAGCGCATTATTTCGCTGGGTAGGAAGACCAGGCTAAGAAGCCTAG
Source organism: uncultured Acidobacteriaceae bacterium (assembly GCA_963840895.1). Classification (GTDB taxonomy): domain Bacteria; phylum Acidobacteriota; class Terriglobia; order Terriglobales; family Acidobacteriaceae; genus Sulfotelmatobacter. Next base: position 511,516 of record CAWJAR010000017.1, on the reverse strand, counting down.
GAAGATGAGGAGCACAAGGCCGATAAACAGGAGATTCAATCTTTGACGGCGCATCGCCCGCTTTTGAATTTCGATCGACTCCTGCTGATTCTTCAGCGCATCCTTGTAGTTCTCGACGTGAAGTTTCTGAAGGTCTCTAATCTCTTCAAGGAGCTTGATTACCTGTTCTTCTGCCACAGTGTTGTCTCCAAAGGGCGGGATGCGAAAGCCGTCAGCGGGCCGCTCAGCTGTAAGTGACCTTGCGCTCGCCCTTCACAATGCGCCCGATCGTATAAGCCTTCTCGCCCACACGTTCCAGCACCGACTGGGCCTTCTTGAATTTCGCCGAAGGCACGACCAGCAGCATCCCCAACCCCATGTTGAAGGTCCGCAGCATCTCATCTTGCGGCACATTCCCCAGTTGCTGCAGATGCTCAAAGATCGGAAGCACTGGCCACGATCCCAACTCAATCACCGCCGCCGTTCCTCGCGGCAGCACGCGCGGCAGATTCTCCGTAATGCCACCGCCCGTAATATGCGCCAGCGCCGCCACACACTGCGCATCAATCAGCTTTCGCAACGATGGCCAGTAGCTCTTGTGCGTCCGCATCAACTCGTTGCCAACCTTGTTCTTCACCTCGTTGACATACGTATCCGCCGAGTAGTGCGCTACTTCAAACAACAATTTCCGCGCCAGCGAATATCCATTCGTATGCAGGCCATTCGACGGCAGTCCGAGAATGATGTCTCCGATCTGCACATCTTTCCCGGTAATAATTTTTTCGCGCTCCACCACACCGACAATGAAGCCCGCGAGATCGTATTCGCCATCGGGATAAAATCCCGGCATCTCCGCCGTCTCGCCGCCAATCAGCGCGCACCCATTGTGCTTGCAGGCGTCGGCGATCCCCTCAACCACTTTTTCTGCAATCGACGGATCCAGTTTCCCCGCCGCCAGGTAATCCATAAAAAACAGCGGCGTTGCCCCCTGCACCGCGATGTCATTCACGCAGTGGTTCACCAGATCGGCTCCCACCGTCGAGTGCAGGTCCATCTCAAACGCAATTTTCAGCTTGGTGCCCACTCCATCCACACTCGACACCAGCACCGGATCGGTGAACTTCGTCTTGTCCACGGCAAACAGCCCGCCAAAGCCACCAATCTCGCTCAGCACGCCGCGAGTGAAAGTCTTATGGGCAAGATACTTGATGCGCTGCTTGGTACGGTTGGCGCGGCTGATGTCCACGCCCGCATCGGCGTAGGTGATCGGCGTCGGGCTGGATGGAGGAGTCTTGGCCACAGATTTTTCCGTGTGTTTCGTTATCCTTGCGTGGGGTTAGTGCCGGGTGCCGCAGCGACAACCTAAGGCCGCTCATTGTAGCACGTTCAATGCACACGCCTGCAGGATCACCAGGCAGGGTTTGGATTCTCAATCACATCTCAAGCTTGAAAGGATGGACACTTCGACCGATTCCGCGGACGCTCACGCCCGTTCGCCACTGCGGACCCCGGACTAATGAGCGATGAAGTCCGAGAAAAAGTAGGCCAGTACTCCAAATAACGCCAGGCCAGAGATCCCGTAGGCTGTGAGAACCCACGCTCCGCGCCCTTCATAGTGCTTGGTCGAGGTGGAACTCGAAGACTGCTCCGAAGAAGAAATGACAGGGGCCCGATCTTCCATGCAAGAAACCTCCGACGGAAAGATCGTGGCGCAAGTACATTATGCGTCACGCCCGCTGCGCGTCGCGGCGCAGAAGGACTATCTGGGCCGAATTCTACTCCGCTTCTGAAGCTATGCAGCAGAAAAGTGTGATTTCAATCACAATATTGTGGTGAAAATGAGTTTGCACTACATGATAATGGCCTGTGAACTGCCCACCGGCGGAGCTGTGCTTTGCAGCCATCACCGCCGAATCCGCAGTCGCTGTACCTGCGCACTCCCGCGCATTCGATCCTGCATGGGATAATGGCTATGGGATCCTCTCCAAACCAAATTATGCGTGATTGTTTCCTTGCTCTTCTGTTTGCGGGTCTACTGACCGCAAGCGCCGTCTCCCAGCAGCCCAGTGCACAGTCGTCAGGGTCGGCTCCTGCCAAAACCACCAGCCCGCAAGAACAGTCCAAGCCCGACGAGAAGACGCCCGTCGGCGGCGCGGCTGCAAAGATTGCCGACCTGGCAAAGCCCGGCGCGAAAGCTCCCGACTACACGCAGGAATCCTTCGTCATCGAGCAGATGCATTCCCACTACCGCTTCGAGGCCGACGGCACCGGACGCAAAGAAACCACCGCCCGCATCCGCGTGCAAAGCGAGGCCGGCGTCCAGCAGTGGGGACAACTCCAGGAGGGTTACAACTCCGCCAACGAGCGCGTCGAAATCCCCTACGTACGCGTCCTGAAAGAAGATGGCACGGTCGTCAAGGCGGGTCCCGATGCCGTACAGGATCTCAGCGCTCCCATCGAGCGCGAAGCTCCCGTCTACACCGACTACCGCCAGAAGCACATCACGGTTCCCGGTCTGCGTCCCGGCGAAGTTCTCGAATACAACATGGTCACCGTGATTCACACGCCTCTGGCCGCCGGACAGTTCTGGGCCGACTATGAATTCGATAAGGGCAACATCACGCTTGACGAAACTCTCGATGTCGATGTCCCATCCGGCCGCTCGCTCAAGCTGAAATGCAAGCCCGGCCTGGAACCCAAGATCACTGAGGAGAACGGCCGCCGCATCTACCACTGGTCCGGATCTCATCTCGAACGCGACGACGACACCAAGGCCAAAGAGAAAGAGAAGGACAAGAAGAAAAAGAAACGCCGTCCCGATGACGACAAGCCCGACATTCAGTTGACGACTTTCGAAAGCTGGGAACAGATTGGCCGCTGGTACGCCGAACTCGAGAAAGATCGTCGCAAGCCTACGCCCGAAGTTCGCGCCAATGCGCAAGAACTGACCAAGGGCCTGAACACCGATCTGGAAAAAACAGAGGCTCTTTACGACTTCGTCGCGAAAAATTTCCGCTACGTCAGCCTCTCTCTCGGCGTAGGCCGCTACCAGCCGCACGCCGCCTCCGATGTGCTTCATGACCAGTATGGCGACTGCAAAGACAAGCACACGCTGCTGGCTTCGTTGCTCGAAGCCGAAGGTCTGCACGCCTCCTCGGTCCTGATCAACTCCAGCCGCAAACTCGATCCCGACGTTCCCTCGCCGTCGCAGTTCGATCACGTCATCACCATGCTCCCTCTGGGCAAGGAGCAAGTCTGGATGGACACTACCAGCGAGGTTGCGCCCTTCCGTCTGCTCGCCTATACCCTGCGCAAGAAGCAGGCTCTGGTGATTCCTCCCGCCGAACCTCCGTCTTCCGTAGCACCTCATCTGGAAGAGGTCCCCGGCGACACTCCCATGCCCGATACGGAGTTCTCGCAGATCGATGGAAAGATCAATAACATCGGAAAACTGGAAGCCCACGTCCGCTACGAATTTCGCGGCGATGAAGAACTCCTGCTGCGCTCCGTATTCCGCCGCGTGCCGCAAGCCAACTGGCAACGCGTCGTCGAAAACGTCAATGCCGGATTGGGCGGAGACATCACCAATCTCAAGATCAGCGATCCCGCCGCCACCCGCGAGCCGTTCACCATGTCCTACGACGTCTCCAAGGTGAACTTCCTCGACTGGTCAAAAAAGAAAACCGACATTGCGCTTCCCTTGGTGCAATTCAATCTGCCTGACGTCAACGCCGACGACAGCGATCCCGACGCCGAGCCTATGAAGTTAGGCCCCAAGGGAGAGTATTCCTACCAGATCACGTTGGAATTACCTGCGAAGTACACCGCACACGCACCTCTGGCTTTCTCCCTGAAGCGGGATTATGCCGAATACGTAGCCACCTACAAGATTGAGGGAACCGCCTTTATCGCAGGTCGCAAGTTGATTGTTCACCAGGACGAACTGCCCGTCTCCCGCGCGGCAGACTACGAATCTTTCCGCCGCGCCGTGGGCGCCGACCTCAGTCAGCAACTCTCCGTCGAAAGCGCAGTGGCCGGAACGCCCGTCCCGCCTCCCGACATGAAGGCCGATGATCTGGTCGACAGCGCGCGCGCCGCCGGAGACAACGGTAACTTCCAGGTAGCACTCGTTCTTCTGCAACGAGCAACTGAAATCGATCCCAAGAACAAAGTCGCGTGGAACAATCTGGGACTCGTCTATTTCGCGCTGCGCGAGAATGATCATGCGATTGCAGCATTCCAGAAGCAGATTGAAGTCAATCCCTACGACGAGTTTGCCTACAACAATCTTGGACGCGTCTATTGGAACGATCGCAAGTATGAGGATGCCGTCAAAGCCTTCAACAAACAACTGGAGAACAATCCACTCGACAAGTTCGCCCACGCCAACCTGGGGCAAATGTACGCCGAATGGCACAAATATGATCTGGCCGTCGTGGAACTGGAAAAAGCAGCGTCGCTCATTCCCGATAACGGCGAACTGCAAGTCAATCTCGGCGATGCTTATCTGAATCTTGGTCAGGACGACAAAGCTCTCGCGGCCTTCGATCACGCCGTTGAACTCTCCGCCACACCACTGGTTTGGAACAACATTGCCTACCAGCTCTCTCTCAAGGATTCTCATCTCGACCGCGCCCAGCAGTATGCTGAGTCCGCAGTTTCAGCCACAGCTGCGGCCCTGCGCAATGTGTCGCTCGATCGACTCTCCAACAGGGAACTCCCCCTGGTCAAATCGTTGATTGCCTACTGGGACACGCTCGGCTGGGTGCACTTCGGCGAAGGCGATCTCACCAAGGCAGAAAAATATGTCGCTGCCGCATGGGAACTCGGCCATCACGGCGAGGTCGGCGACCATCTGGGTCAGATCTATCAGAAGCGAGGCGACAAAGACCTCGCCCTGCGCACCTATGCTCTGTCCATGAACGGCCTGCGTCCCTCCCCTGAAACCCGCGGCCGCCTCGCTTCGCTAGCCGGTGGAGACGCCAAGGCCGACGCTGCCGTAGCTCACTACAAAGAGGAACTCCAGCACCTCAGCACCATCGACTTGGGCAAAGCCACCCAGATGGGGAATGCTGACTTCTTCATCCTCTTGAGTGGAGGCGGTGGCGCGGCCGCGAAGGTCGATGCCGTGAAGTTTGTCAGTGGCGATGAAAAGCTGAAGTCCTATACCGAGGCCTTGAAAACCGCGAACTACCATCTCGTCTTCCCCGACGATACCCCCGTCAAGATCTTCCGCCGCGGGACTCTCTCCTGCTCATTGACCACTGGCAAATGCGAATTCGTGCTCACCTTACCCGATGACGTTACGACCGTAGATTGACGGGCTAATACATTTCGATGGGGCACCCTCTGGTCCTCGGGGGTTTTTCATTCTGCGTTACAGGACCCACCGGATAAGAAACACACCCTTGTGCCGTTAACATTTTGGGAACCGCAACTCTAGGTGCGGGCGGGAGGTTTCAGCACGCGACCACGCGAATTTTAGTGTCGCTTCCTGCCCGACCCGCGGTCCTCAGGAGGCTTCATGAAGGCTCGTTTTCTCATCGTCGCACTGGCCGCCATATTCGCCGCGATCATGGCGTACGCGCCGCCACAGTTGGCGGCACAGATCGATATTACGCAAGGCCCCGTTCTCGAATCCGTGTCGGATCATTCCGCAGTCATTGCCTGGAGCACAAATAAGTATGGCAGCACGGTGGTCAATTACGGAGTCGATCCGCGCAATCTTGCTCAAGTCGCCGAGGCGCCGTGGGGCGCGAATGGACATACGCACCGAGTCGAACTTCGGAATCTGCGACCGAATACCACCTACTACTTCCGGGTCGAGACTGGCCAAACCCGAGGTGGGAACGGCGCAGCAGTGGACACCCAGGGCGTGATCAGCTTCCGAACCCAACCTGAAGGAGCGCCACCAATTCATGAACGCCCGCGGTAGACGATAAAAAACAGAGCGGCGGTGCTATCGGGCATCGCCGCTTTTGCCGACACATAATCCACCACCGGGCCGGACGAAATCCAATGAAGGAATTCTCAGATTCTCACCTCCTGAGCCCTCCTCCACTCGCTCTTCGCACTTCGCTCTTCACCCTTCGTGACTTTCGTAATCCCTCCCCCCTTTTGAAACCATCCCAATTCGTCGTACTCTGCATCCAAGCCTGTAATTGTGGGGAGTTGGGGAGCTTCGAGTCCAAGGGGAACGCATGTTCAAGAGTATGGGGATTTTTCTATCGGTAGCCTGCCTGTCAGCAGTTTCGCTGTTCACCGGTTCTGCGTGGGCGCAAATCACACACCATAACCAGGCTTATGCCTTGGCGTCGGCGGTAAGCACCAAATCAGACAGCTCGACTGTCCACGACACACAGCCAGTTAATCCCGCAACTCATGCACCCGCTGAAAACAGCGGAGACGTGGTCATCGAGTTAGTGGCACCGAAAGATATCGCTCCATCCTCCGCCGCCAAGACGATCCCGCCTACTCTGACGGTAACGACCGCGGCGCTCTTGGAACTCCACGCCATGCGCCAGAATGCTGTCGATCTCTGCCTCCAACTTCCGTCGAAGTACCGCACTCGTTTGCCCCAATGCGCCAAGATCTTCGAGCACGAGATTCGGCTCAAGCAGCTTGCGAAAGAGCGCGAGGTAGCTTCGCAACCCAGCGCTCCTCACTCAAACTGATTGTTCCTGATCTTAGCTGTGCTGCGGACTCGCGCTTAGCGACCACCGCCGCTTGTGCCATGCCGTCGCCTGCTCGTAGGCGTAAGCGAGCCGCAACACAAGATCCTCACGCCAATGCGGCCCCGCAATCTGCATCCCAATCGGCATCCCGCTCTGCGCAAATCCGCATGGCACCGAAATCGCCGGAAGCCCCCACACATTGAACGGTCGCGTGTTGCGCAACAGCCGGAGTTCGGCGGGACGCAACGCACCCGGATCTGCCCTCAACTCCACACTCGACGGCGCTGGCATCGGCATCGTCGGCGTCACCAGCACATCCACCTCCCCAAACACTCGCCCAATATTGCGGCGACCAGTCTCCAACTCTCGCAACCGCTGGATGTACTCCACCGCCGTCACCTTCTCTCCCGACTGGATGCGTCGCACCGTCTCCGCCTGGTACAGCTCCGGACTCCGTGCCACGCTCTCCGCGTGTTGCGCATACGACTCCGCCATTTGTAACGCGCGATCGGTCGGCACCTCCAGCCGCACCTCTCGCAACTCAACCCCCAGACTCCGAATCCCTGCCAGCGCATGCTCCATCGCCGACGCCACTTCCCCATCGAGATCCTCAAAAAAATATTCGCGCAGAACCCCGACTCGCAGCCCCTTCACTCCTTCCGCCGTTGCCGATACATAATCCGCCACCGGAACATCCGCCGAAGCGAGGTCCGCCGCGTCGTATCCCGCAATCGCTTGTAGAACGATGGCCGCATCTTCCACCGTTGGGGTCAACGGTCCTACATGATCCAGGGACGTCGAGAGCGGAATCACACCCCGCGCAGAGACGCGTCCATACGTCGCCTTCAGCCCCACGCATCCGCACAGCGCGGCCGGTTCGCGAATCGATCCCGCCGTGTCGGTCCCGATCGCCGCATAGGCCAACCCAGCCACCACTGCCGCCGCCGACGCGCCCGACGAGCCCCCCGCGATCCTCCCCACATCCCACGGATTATGCGAGTCGCCAAAGTGGCTGATCAACGAACTCCCGCCGTACGCAAATTCATGCAGATTGTTTTTTCCTACTATGACTGCTCCCGCTTGCCGCAACCGTCGGACGACCTCCGCATCCTCATTCGGAATCCGGTCCTTATAGAGTGCGCTCCCCGCAGTCGTCCGAACTCCCGCCGTATCGATCAGGTCCTTCAGCGCGATCGGCACCCCATGCAGCGCCCCGCGCCACTCCCCGCGACCAATCTCCTGCTCGGCCTTCCGGGCCTCCGCCAATGCAGACTCGGCCGTGACGGTAATGAACGCGTTGAGCTCCGGATTCAACTTCTCGATCCGTGCCAGACAGTCCCGTGTAACTTCCATCGAAGAGATCTCTCTCCGTCGCAACCGTTGCGCCACTCCAGAAATTGTCATCCACTCATTCATAAACGCGAGCCAATTGTAAGGCAGCCAGCTTTCCTCTGTGTCCTCTGTGCCCTCGGTGGTGAATGCTTTTCTTCAAGCCCATGCCACGTCCCTCCAGGCTTGGTTGTGCCCGCGAACAAGGTGTCAAGGAATTCAAGATGCGGGAAAAACCCTGCCCAACTGTCGCCTTTCGTAACCCCCCTTGTGATGTCGCTCACGGAAATGCGTCTGTAATTGCGGTCTAATCGCAACAGCACTAATCCGCCGCTGGCGGGCGTGTCGCGCAGGGATGTCCTGCGCTCGGCGGGGACCGCATCTCAGCCGGTTTGCATCACCCCCAGCGAGATATTCCCCTCCGCTCTGTGCGGCATGGAAGTCCGCGCAGAGCCGAGGGGAGTTTTGCTTTGCTCTTGGCTCTCCCAACATTCTCAATCTCTCGCAAGTGATCCAGCGGAAACTCCACACCTTCAAATTCCACGCTCGCGTTAGAAGTAGCCCGCCTGCATCGAGTGAGTCTGACATAAATTGTCGATTTCTCTGCCGCGATTTGACATTCGTCAACCTCGGAGACTTGAGAGGCGAATAATTTTTCTGCTTTCTTGTTGAAACGCTGAACGCAAACTCAACGACTTCGGAGCCACGTTGTGATCCTCCGCACAGCGCCCCGTGACATGAATTACTTCGCGCTGTCGCGGCTTTGCAATTGCAAGCTAAATCACGACTGGCTCGTATTCATTACCAGCAAACCATATTGGAGGTTCGAGGTTAGATGAAAAAAATCAAGGGTTTCTCGCTAATCGAATTGCTGATCGTCGTCGCAATTATCCTGATCATTGCAGCTATCGCAATTCCGAATTTGCTGCGCGCTCGTATGGCGGCCAATGAGTCCTCGGCTGTCGCTTCCATTCGTACCATCACCACTGGCGAAGTAACCTACCAGACAGCCTATCCGACGGTCGGTTATGCTCCAGCTCTGGTCAACCTGGGCGGCGCATTGGGCTCGGCTTGCGCTCCCACCTCGACCCACGCTTGCCTGATCGATGCCGTGCTTTCCAACAACGGCAATCCAACTGGCAGCGGTAAGAGTGGATATTCGTTCACTACCGCCGCTGGCACCGTCGTCGGCGGCGTCTACTCGGGCTACGGGGTCCAGGCGATTCCGCTTTCGATTAACCAGACCGGCATTCGTGCCTTCTGCGCGGAAGAAGATGCCGTGGTTCGCGTCGACCCCGCAGGAATTTGCTCCACCGACGAAGCGGGAATCCTGACCTTCAACCCGCTCAACCAGTAAGCTACAAATTCCTTGTCACAGCGGTGACACTAGTAGGGGCAGCGAACTCCAATTCGCTGCCCCTTGTAGCTTTTGCCTGGTTCGGCCGTCACTTCAGCGATAACACAAACTGCCGGTAAACGTACCCTGTGTCCTCTGTGGTTCAAGCTTTTTTTCAAACCCTCGTCACATCCCCGTCATCCAAAAGTCCTATAATTGTTCCAGTCGGTTTTCTGGGGGCCAAAGAAAATCATGTCCGAGATGACGATCGCGCCCGTTGCGACGCACGGTTTCTTTGTGGATGGCCGCTGGCGGGAAGACGGCGATATCGTCGAGATCCACGCCCCCTATGACGGCATGGTCATCGCAAAAGTTGTGCAAGGCCGCCGCGAGCACGCCGACGCCGCCATTGCCGCCGCCGTCAAAGCTTTTGGTACCACTCGCCGCCTCCCAGCTTTCGAACGCCAGCGCGTCCTGCGCCAGATTTCTTCCTTCATGACGCGGCGCAAAGAAGAATTCACGCGCACTCTCGCCCAGGAAGCCGGAAAGCCCATCAAGTCCGCTCGCATCGAAGTCGAGCGCGCCATCTTTACTTTCAACATCGCCGCCGAAGAAAGCACTCGCATCTACGGCGAATATCTCCCTCTCGACTGGCAGGAATCCACTGCCGGCCGGTGGGGCATCGTGCGCCGATTCCCCCTTGGCCCCATCGCCGGGATCACGCCGTTTAACTTCCCTATCAATCTCGTCGCCCACAAAGTTGCCCCCGCGATCGCTGCCGGATGCTCCATGGTCCTGAAACCTGCGCCGCAAACTCCCCTCTGCTCGCTGCTTCTCGCCGAATGCGTGCAGCAGGCCGGATGGCCCGACGGCGGACTCAACGTGCTCCCGCTCTCTAACGACGACGCCAGCCTCCTCGTCACCGACGAGCGCATCAAGCTCATCAGCTTTACCGGCAGCGTCCCCGTTGGCTGGGACATCAAGCGCCGCGCCGGAAAAAAGAAAGTTGTCCTCGAACTCGGCGGCAACGCCGCCGTCATCGTCCATAGCGACGCCGACCTTGAATACGCCGCCCAGCGCTGTGTCAGCGGAGGCTTCGGCTACGCTGGACAAACCTGCATCTCGGTGCAGCGCATTCTGGTCGAACACTCCGTCTACGGCAAATTTACCGACCTGTTTGTGGACGAAGTGAAAAAGCTTAAGACTGGCGATCCCCTCGACGAATCCACCGACGTCGGCCCTCTCATCCGCAACAGCGATGCCGTGCGCACCACGGCGTGGGTAGAAGATGCCGTCAGTGCGGGCGCGCGGTTATTGTGCGGTGGCGGACGCAAAGGACAAATCGTCGAGCCGACAGTTCTCACCGGCACTAAGCCCGACATGAAAGTAAATTGTCAAGAAGTTTTCGGCCCGGTCGTTACCGTCGAGCCCTACAAAGATTTCGATCAAGCCCTGCGTCAGGCCAACAACACCGCTTATGGCATGCAGGCCGGCGTTTTCACCCGCGACGCAAAATTGCTTTTTCAAGCGTTCGAAGAATTGGAAGTTGGCGGCGTCATCGCCGGAGACGTCCCCAGTTTCCGGATCGACCAAATGCCCTACGGCGGCGTGAAAGATTCCGGCATCGGCCGCGAAGGCCTGCGTTACGCCATCGAAGAAATGACCGAACCCAAATTGATGGTCATGAATCTCCGCTAGGCTCTTCCTTCGTGAACCTTAGTGTCCTTGGTGGTTAAAGCTCTTTTTATTCCGGCATCGGCCCCCGAAGGCCTGCGTTACGCCATCGAAGAGATGACCGAACCCAAATTGATGGTAATGAACCTTCGCTGAGAATTCTTCCCTTCGTGAACCTTAGTGCCCTTAGTGGTTAAGCCTTTTATTCCGCCATCGGCCCCGAAGCCCTGCGCCACGCCATCGAAGAAATGACCGAACCCAAATTGATCGTAATAAATCGCGCTAAGAATGTTTTTCCCTTCGTGAACCTTAGTGCCCTTAGTGGTTAAAGCTTTTCCCCGTCCGTTGAAAAACTCAACACTTTTTCAGTAAGGTTTCAGTCGAAAAAATTTTCTTTTTCAAATCCAAAAACCGCGACAAATTCCGACAAAGTTATTTATAATTTCCAGTTTCACCGACAACTCAGAAAACCAGTGGGTGGTTTTCTCTAATCGCAGTATCGAACCAGTACTCAACCATCGCGGGCGATCCGCCGGGTCTCTTAAAGCCAGATCTCATAAGGGAATGTCGCAGATCTTTCATCGCAGTACGAATACCCTGTCTCGCGCTACCATTTTCGGCGCGGTCTTCGTCATTGCTGCCCTGGGTTGGATCGCCTACGAAATACAGGGTTCTCCCTACGTCACCTACGCCGGAGTCCGCAAGCCGCAGCCCGTCCCCTTCAGCCACCAGCATCATGTCACCGGCCTGGGCATCGACTGCCGCTACTGCCACACCTCGGTGGAGACCTCGAGCTTCGCCGGAATTCCGCCGACCAAGACGTGCATGAACTGCCACTCCCAGATCTGGACCAACGCCAAACTCCTGGAACCGGTCCGCGCCAGCTACAAATCCGGCGACTCGCTGCAGTGGACCCGCGTCAATCAGCTCCCCGACTTCGTCTACTTCAATCACAGCATCCACATTAATAAAGGAGTCGGCTGCAACACCTGCCACGGCCCAGTCGACCAGATGCCCTTGATGTACCAGCAGGAAAGCCTGCAGATGGAGTGGTGCCTGGGCTGCCATCGCGCCCCGCAGAATAACCTGCGCCCGCGCAGCGAAGTCTTCAACATGCGCTACCAGCAGCCCACAACCGCGAACCCGGTAGTAGTCGACGGCCAGGCATTCACCGATCAACAAGACCTGGGCGCAGCCCTGGTCCAGAAATACAAAGTGCGCAGCGTGGCAGACATCACCACCTGCAGCACCTGTCACCGCTGATTTTTGGCAGAACGGCTTTGGGAAGGGCACGGCTTTTAGCCGTGCCGTTAGATAGTAATACAAACCGCGGCTTTAGCCGCTGAGGCGCAACTTCAGTTGTTAGGAGCAAGCCCCGCAGGGGCCAAAGAAACGTAATCCGTAACACATGACGAACGACGAAAAAAACACGGGCGATCTGATCCAGATCAAAAAACGCGAAGACGTCTGTCCGTCGAAAAAACTGGACCTGAACGTCGTCCGCGAACGCATCGACGCCGCCACCGCCCACGATGCCGCGGAAAAAACCGGCCCCGAATACTGGCGCTCGCTCGAAGAACTTGCCGGCTCCGAAGAATTCAAAGACGCCCTGCAGCGCGAATTCCCCAAAGGCGCCTCCGAATGGGTCGACTCCGTCTCCCGCCGCGGATTCCTCAAAGTCATGGGCGCCTCTCTCGGCCTGGCGGGTTTAACAAGTGCGACCGGATGCGTCCGCCTGCCGCTCGAGCCCATCGTCCCCTACGTGCGCCAGCCCGAAGGCGTCATCCCTGGCCGCCCGATGTACTACGCGACGGCGAGCACGCTCGGTGGATACGCCAGCCCGCTACTGGTTGAAAGTCATCTCGGTCGTCCCACGAAAGTCGAAGGCAACGACCAACACCCGGCCTCGCTCGGCGGCACCGACATCTTTGCGCAAGCCTCGCTCCTCGGCCTCTACGATCCCGACCGCTCGCAAACCGTCATGTCGATGGGCGACGTCCGCTCGTCGGGCGCATTTCTCAGCGCCATCCGCGGCCCGCTCAGCGCGCAGAAAGCCTTGCAGGGCGCGGGTATCCGCATCCTCACGCCGACCATTTCTTCGCCCACGCTCGCCGACCAACTGCGCAACTTCCTGAAGGTTTATCCGCAGGCCAAGTGGCACGTCTACGAGCCGATCAATCGCGACAACGTTCTCGAAGGCGCGAAGCTTGCCTTCGGACAGCCGGTCGAAACGCACTACGACTTCTCGAAGGCCGATGTCATCGTCTCCCTCGACGCCGACTTCCTCTACGCCGGATTCCCCGGCAACACCCGCTACATCCGCGACTTCGCCAAGCGCCGCAATCCCGACAGCGGCAACATGAACCGCCTGTACGTCATCGAGAGCACGCCGAGTTCAACGGGCGCGAAAGCGGATCATCGGCTCAGCATGCGTGCAAAAGAGATTGAGGAATTTGCTTCAGATTTGAGCAGTCACATGGGACTTAAGCTGGGAGAGTTGGTCACCCTCGACAGCACTGTCTCCCAGAACGTCGCAGATTCGTTTGCCACATCCCTGATTCACGATCTCAATAACCACCGCGGAGCTAGTGTGGTTATTGCTGGCGACCACCAATCCGCACCCGTTCATGCTCTCGCGCATACGCTGAACCAGTCACTGGGCAACGTCGGCAAGACCGTCTTCTACACCGACCCGGTCGATGCGAATCCGGTCAATCAGACCGAATCAATCAAGGATCTCGTCGCCGACATAAATGGTGGCAAAGTCGACCTCCTGGTAATTCTCGGCGGCAATCCCGCTTACGACGCCCCCGCCGATCTGAACTTCGCCGACGTGCTCAAGAACGGCAAGGTTCCTCTCCGCGTCCACCACGGTCTCTACCAGAACGAAACCGCCGAACTCTGTCAGTGGCACATCGACGCGGATCACGAACTCGAAGCCTGGGGTGATGCTCGCGCCTACGACGGCACGGTCAGCATCATCCAGCCACTGATCGCTCCGCTCTACAACGGGAAGAGCGCATTGGAATTCGTCGCACTGCTCTCTGGCCAGGCCGATGCCACTGGATACGACTTGACGCGCGCCTACTGGCAGAAACAGCACACCGGCGTCGACTTCGAGCAATTCTGGCGCAAGTCTCTCCACGACGGCTGGATCGAAGGCACGGCATTCGCCCCCAAGTCTGTGAGCGCAAAATCAGCGGCGGCTCCATCCGAATCGAAACCCGCTGATCCCAACGCCATCGAGCTCAACATCCGCCGCGACCCCACCATCTACGACGGACAATTTTCCAACAACGGCTGGCTGCAAGAACTCCCCAAGCCGATGAACAAGCTCACTTGGGACAACGCCATCCAAATCGGTCCCGCGATGGCCCAGCGCCTCAACATCGCCACCGAAGACGTCGTCGAACTCGAACTGAACGGTAAGAAAGTCACCGGCCCCGTCTGGATTCAAGCCGGACATCCCGACAACTCCGTCACGGTCACGCTCGGCTACGGACGCAAGCGCGCCGGACGTGTCGGAACTGCGCAAGGCTTCGACGCCTACGCACTCCGCACCACGGCCGCCCCGTGGATCGCCACCGGCGTAAAGATTCGCAAAACCGGAGACACGTACAAGCTCGCCTCCACTCAGGGCATGCAGAGCATGGACACGCCCGACGGCGCCCATCGCCCGCTAGTCCGCGAAACGAGCCTCGAGGAATATAAGAAAGAACCGAACTTCGCGCAGGAAGAAGAGCCGCCGAAAGACCTCACGCTCTACCAGCCATATCCCTACGACAAGGAAGACTACGCGTGGGGCATGTCGATCGATCTCAACTCCTGCGTAGGCTGCAACAACTGCATGCTCGCCTGCCAGTCGGAGAACAACATCGCCGTCGTCGGCAAAGAGCAGGTCGTCATCGGACGCCACATGCACTGGATCCGCGTCGATGCCTACTATCAAGGCGACCGCGACAATCCCAAAGCCTTCTTCCAGCCCGTCCCGTGCATGCAGTGCGAGAACGCGCCCTGCGAAGTCGTCTGCCCAGTCGGCGCCACCAACCACACCACCGAAGGCCTGAACGACATGGTCTACAACCGCTGTGTGGGCACGCGCTACTGCTCGAACAACTGTCCGTACAAAGTTCGCCGCTTCAACTTCCTGCTCTTCCAGGATTGGGAGACGCCGCAATATAAGATGATGCGCAATCCCGACGTCAGCGTGCGCAGCCGCGGCGTCATGGAAAAGTGCACCTACTGCGTGCAGCGCATCAACGAGCACCGCATCGACGCCGAACGCGAAGACCGCAAGATCAACGACGCCGAACTCCAGACCGCCTGCCAGCAGTCCTGTCCCGCAGGCGCCATCATTTTCGGCAACATCAACGACCCGAACAGCAAAGTTTCACAACTGAAAGCGCAGTCCAGAAACTACAGCCTGCTAGGCGAACTGAACACGCGTCCAAGAACCACGTACCTGGCAGAAATCCGCAACCCGAACCCCGAGTTGAAAAGTTGAGCACCGTGGAAGAGCGGCGCTTTAGCGCCGCGTGAGCCGAGGAAAAGAGATAGGGCTTTAGCCCCTGAGGAATTTCGCAAGCCGCATGTCTGAGCAATACAAATCGTCGACCGACCTCGATCGCGCTCCCGTAATCGAACCGGGCCACACTTTCGGAACGGTCACGGAAAAAATCAGCGCCATCGTGCTGACCCGTCCCGCTTCCAACGGATGGTTCCTCGGCTTCGGCATCGCCTTCATGCTCACCATGATGATGCTGTTCGCCATCGGATTCCTCTTCCTCAAAGGCATCGGCATCTGGGGCGTCACCATCCCCATCGGATGGGGCTTCGCCATCGTCAACTTCGTTTGGTGGATCGGTATCGGCCACGCCGGCACTCTCATCTCCGCCATCCTCTTATTACTCCGTCAAAGTCTGGCGTAACTCCATCAACCGTTTCGCTGAAGCGATGACGCTCTTCGCCGTGGCCGCTGCCGGAATTTTCCCCGCCATCCACGTCGGCCGCCCCTGGCTCGCCTACTGGCTATTCCCATATCCCAACACCATGCGGGTATGGCCGCAATTCCGCAGCCCGCTCATGTGGGACGTTTTCGCCGTCTCCACCTACGCCACCATCTCCGCGCTGTTCTGGTTCGTCGGACTCATCCCCGATCTCGCGACCCTCCGCGACCGCACCGACAATCGCGCGCTGAAAATGGTCTACGGCATGCTCTCCTTCGGATGGCGCGGATCCGCCCGCCACTGGCACCGCTACGAGACGATGTATCTGCTTCTCGCCGGACTCGCGACGCCGCTGGTGCTCTCCGTTCACACCGTCGTCAGCTTTGACTTCGCCGTCGGCATCGTCCCCGGATGGCACACCACCATCTTTCCACCCTACTTCGTCGCGGGCGCCATCTACTCCGGCTTCGCCATGGTGCTGATGCTGGCCATTCCCATCCGCAAAATTTACGGCCTTGAAGATTTCATCACCGAGCGCCATCTGCAAAATTCCGCCAAGGTCATGCTCGCCACCGGACTCATCGTCGCCTACGGCTACGGCATCGAGGCCTTCATGGGCTGGTACAGCGGCGATCGCTATGACGCCTTCACCCTCTGGAACCGCCTTCACGGCCCTTACGCTATTCCCTACTGGTCGCTTCTGATTTGCAACATCTTCATCCCGCAGGTTCTCTGGATCCGCAAACTGCGCACCAGTCCCATCGCGCTCTTCTTCGTCTCCGGCGTCATTCTCGTCGGCATGTGGCTTGAGCGTTTCATCATCGTCGTCGTCAGCCTGAGTCGCGACTTTCTCAACTCCTCGTGGGGCATGTACTACCCCACTCGTTGGGACTGGATGACCTATATCGGCACCATCGGCATGTTCCTTGCCGCCATGTTCCTGTTCCTGCGCATCCTGCCCGCAATCTCTATCTTCGAGATGCGAACCCTCCTCCCCGAATCGGAGGTGAAGGAATGATGCAACTAGAACTGATTGAAAAAGGAATGGTGGGACGGGGAAACATGATTCTGGTTTCCGGGCTGCGTCATCCCGAGCGTAGCCGCCTGTCAGGCGGAGCGAGAGCCTGCCCTGAGCAAGCGCAGCGCGTCGAAGGGGATCTCGCGGGCAGCATGGCATCGCTCAAGTCGCACGCGGAATCGGTCGCGAGGCTCGTAATATGAAACGCGATCCCATCTACGGCATCATGGCGGAGTTCGACTCGGCGCAAGCCCTGGTCGACGCGGCCCACGCGACTCACCACGCCGGCTACAAGAAGATCGATGCCTACAGCCCCTTCCCCATCGAAGGCCTGGCCGAAGAAATCGGATTTCACCACGACGAAGTTCCCATCGTCACGCTGATCGGCGGCATCATCGGCGGCCTCACCGGATACCTCATGCAGTACTGGATGTCCGCCGTCGACTACCCGCTCAACATCGGTGGCAAGCCGTACCACTCCTGGCCCGCCTTCATCGTGATCACCTTCGAAATGACCATCTTGTTCGCCGGAATCTCGGCTGTCTTCGGCATGTTGGCTCTCAACGGTCTGCCCATGCCCTATCACCCGGTCTTCAATGTCCCGCGTTTCTCTTCGGCCTCCAAAGATCGCTTCTTCTTAATAGTGTTCTCGTCAGACAAAAAATACGATCCCGCAACCACGCGCCAATTCCTGGAAGCCATGTCCCCGCGCAGCATCTCGGAGGTGCCAAGCTAAATGAAGCACTTCCGCCAAATGAATGTGAGTAGTGGCAATGGCCATGTGCGGACGGACGCCTTCGCCCGTCCGGTCTACCTTCGTGCACCTTCGTGTCCTTCGTGGTTCAACGTTTTGGGGTTGACGCTAGCGATCATCCTAACCTCCGCCTGCCGCATCGACATGCATGTGCAGCCGCGTCAGAACCCGCTCTCCCGCAGCGACTTCTACGTCGACCAGCGCTCCGCCCGCCAGCCCGTCGATGGCACCATCGCCCGCGGACAACTCCACGAAGACGCCTATTTCTACACTGGCAAGATCGGCAACAACCCTGGCGATGTCATGCCCTTCCCCGTCACCAAAGAAGTCCTGGCCCACGGCCGCGAGCGCTTCAACATCTTTTGCGCTCCCTGCCACTCGCGCCTCGGCGACGGCAACGGATTCGTTCCCTCCCGCGGATTCTCCCGCAAGCCTCCGTCGTTCCACATCCAGCGCCTGCAAAAAGCGCCGCTCGGATATTTCTTCGACGTGATGACCGAAGGCTTCGGCATCATGCCCGACTACGCGTCGCAGATTCCTACGCAAGATCGCTGGGAAATCGTTGCCTACGTCCGTGCCCTGCAGTTGAGCCAGAACGCCACCAGGGCCGACGTCCCCGCTGGACAAAAAATTCCCTCCGAGCCTCCCAAATTCCGCGAGCCCGGATCGGGCGCGACCTTGCCA
This sequence comes from uncultured Acidobacteriaceae bacterium, assembly GCA_963840895.1. Taxonomy (GTDB): domain Bacteria; phylum Acidobacteriota; class Terriglobia; order Terriglobales; family Acidobacteriaceae; genus Sulfotelmatobacter. Next base: position 493,122 of record CAWJAR010000017.1, on the reverse strand, counting down.
GTGGTTCAGCCCGAAGGCGTCCCGGCTGCAGAGACTCCCGCAGTAGACATGAAGCGATTCAACAGCAGAAAGATGTCCGCCCCTGGCGACAGCAAGGAAGATCACAAATGAGCGCGGCGCCCATGAAACATCTCGATCTAACGTCCCCGCCGGTGGTTAAGACCATTGCGCAGCGGTCGTTGATTGTCGGCGTCGTCTTCGCGATCGTCGCGATCCTTCTCGCGCTCAAGAGTCCCGACCAGTTCTACCGCGCCTACCTGCTCGGCTTCATGGCGTGGCTTGGCGTAGCGCTTGGCTCCATGGCGATCCTCATGATCCGCCACCTGACCGGCGGTGGATGGGGCATGGTCATCCGCCGCATCCTCGGCGCCGCTATGCGCACCGTGCCCTTGCTGGCGCTCCTCTTTATTCCAGTCATTCTCGGAATCAAGCGGCTCTACATCTGGGCGCAGCCGCTCGAAAATGTCGCCGACAAGCACCTCCACGATCATCTCGTCGACATCACCAGGACGTATCTAACCACCAACGGCTTCATCGTCCGCGCCATCTTCTACTTCGCCATCTGGAACCTGCTCTCGTTCCTGCTCTCGCATTGGTCGAAGCAGACCGACGCCACCGGCGCTCCCGACAACACGCAGAAATTCAAGGCCGTCGCTGGACCCGGTCTCATTCTCTACGGCTTCACCATCTCCTTCGCCGCCATCGACTGGGTCATGTCGCTCGATCCCAGCTGGATCTCCACCATCTTCGGCTTGGTCATCCTCATCGGCGAAGTGCTATCGGCCATGTGTTTCGCCGTGGTGGTCGAGCGCATCCTCTTCAACTACAAGCCCATGTCGGAAATGTTGAAGCCCGACTTCGTCCACGACCACGGCAAGTGGATGCTCACCTTTATCATGGTCTGGGCCTACTTCAACTATTCGCAGTGGCTCATCATCTGGGCCGGAAACCTGCCCGCTGAAATCACCTATTACATGCGCCGACTCAACGGTGGCTGGGGATACGTTGGCCTGTTCATCGTCATCTTCCACTTCGCCGTCCCCTTCGGCATTCTGTTGTCGCGCCCCTTCAAGCGCAACATCCGCAAGCTGGTCTGGCTCGCCGTGTGGCTCATGCTGATGCGCTACCTGGATCTGTTCTGGATCATCGAACCGAATTTCTCCAAGACGTTCAATGTAACCGTGGCCGACATAGTTGTTCCAGTCGCCATCGGCGGCTTCTGGCTCGCTTATTTCTTCCGCAACCTGGGCGCGCTGCCGCTACTCCCGGCCTATGATCCGTCCGCCGGAGAAGTTCTCGACATGGTGCCCCATCATCACACACCTGGAATTCCGGACAACGCATGAGCCACAATCCCCATCCCGTGAATCCCAACGCCAACGGCGGTTACGAGCGTCGCGACATCGGCGTCGCGGGAGTCCTTTACTTCCTCCTCGGCCTTGCCGTCGCCGGATTGTTTTCTTACTTCCTCGTCGCCGGACTGTACTCGTATCTCGACAAGCGCTCCGAGTCCCAGCAGGCCCCAGTCAATCCGCTAATCACGAACGCCCCCGCGGACACGCGCAGCATTCCCAAGGACTATCCGCAGGGCACCTTCCCTAACCCGAAATTGGAAGAAGACGAGCGCGGACAGTTGAACAGCATCCGAATCAAAGAAGAGCAAACGCTGAGCACCTACGACTACATCGACAAGAACGCCGGCACCGTCCGCATTCCCATCGATCGAGCCATGGACCTCATCGCCCAACGCGGCCTCCCTGTCCGCGCGCAATCCGCCACGGGAGAAGCCGCAGCGCCGTCGAAGCCCGCACCACCGCTGAAGAAAGAAGCTAAGAAGTGAGCAATAAGAATCACAATTCGAAATCTCCGATGTCTTATGTGGGGACAGCCGCCCTCGGCTGTCCAGTCGAGCGAACCTCGACCGCTTTTTCGGGATCACACGGCCGATTCCATGAGGGCGTCATCCTGAGCGGAGCCGCCTTTCCGGCGAAGCGAAGAGCCTGCCCTGAGCTGAATGGCGAAGGGATCTCGCGCCTAGCATCCCTAAGCCTCGTGCTCCTCCTGTTCGCATCGACCGCCTTCGGACAAGCCATGACCAAAGGCATCATGTCACCCCCGGCCAACGTCCGCCCCGCTTATCTGCAAAACGTCGGCATCGAGCAGCACCTCGACGCGCAGGTCCCCGCAGATCTCCCCTTCGTCGACGACACAGGCCACTCCGTCAAACTAGGAGACTATTTCGGCAACCAAGCCCTTGATCCTGAACTTGGTCTACTACAACTGCACCATGCTCTGCGGCGAAGCCCTCGCCGGGCTCAGCGGCTCCATGAAGATGGTGAAGTTCAACGTCGGCAACGAATTCGACGTCATCACGGTCAGCTTTAATCCGCAAGAGACTCCGGAAATTGCCGCCGCCAAAAAGCAGGAATATCTCAAGCGCTACGGCCGCCCCAACGCTGCCAAAGGCTGGCATTTCCTCACCGGCTCCGCAGAATCGATCAACGCCCTCACGAAGGCCGTCGGCTTCCAGTATCAATACGATCCCAAGATCAACCAGTACGCGCACGCCACCGCCATCATGGTGCTCACGCCGCAGGGACGCATCTCGCGCTACTTCTACGGCGTGGACTATCCGCCGAAAGACCTGCGCATGGGCCTGGTCGAAGCCTCGCAGAACAAGATCGGCAACGCCGTCGATCAAGTGCTGCTGTACTGCTATCACTACGATCCCGCCACCGGAAAATACGGCGCCATCGTCAACAACATTTTGCGGCTCGGAGCCGGCCTCACCATCGTCATTCTGGCCGCGCTGCTCTTCATCCTGTTCCGGCTGGAAAAAGCCGCACCGCCGCGCAGGCCCCTGGGCCACGCGACAAAGATTTAGAAGTGAAAGGCAGCACGTCCGGGAAGTTGCGGGCGCGCAGAGAATTGCAAGAGTTGCACGATCGGGAAGGGCACGAGTTTTACTCGTGCCGTAACGAGCAACCAGCACGTCGCGCTTTAGTGCCTGAGGTTCGGGACCGGATCAGGAAGCGCACGACCGGGAAGGGTACGAGTTTACTCGTGCCGTAACGCAGCAGAAAGCAAGGCGCGCTTTAGCGCCTGAGGTTCGGGTCTAATCGCACGGAGTCACGCAAGCTAAGATATGTTCGATAATTTTCCATTATGGCCCGACAGGGCCTCCACCGCGGCGGGCAACGTCGACGCGCTGTTCGTCTTCCTGCTGATCGTGTCGGGACTGATGACGGCCCTTATCTTCGCCGCCCTCATCTACTTCGCCGCACGCTACCGCCGCCGTCGCGGCGTTCTCGCCGAACAGATCGAAGGCTCCACTCCGCTCGAACTGACCTGGTCGATCATTCCGCTCTTCGTTTTCATGGTGATCTTCGCCTGGGGCGCTGTCGTCTACTTCAAAGGACGAACTCCCCCGCGCGATTCCACCGAAGTCTACGTCGTCGCCAAACAATGGATGTGGAAGCTCGAACACGCCGAGGGCCAGCGTGAGATCAACGAACTCCATGTTCCCGTCGGCCGCGACGTCAAGCTGATCATGACTTCGCAAGACGTCATCCACAGCTTTTACGTTCCTGCATTCCGCATGAAGCAGGACGTGCTCCCCGGCCGCTACACCGTCGCCTGGTTCCGCGCCACCAAGCCCGGCACCTACCATCTGTTCTGCGCCGAATACTGCGGCACGCAACACTCCGGCATGATCGGCTCCATCATCGTGCAGGAACCCGCGCAGTACGAGGCCTGGATGAGCGGCGGCACCACCGGACCGCTCTCCGCCACCGGAGAAAAGATTTTCGCCGAACTCGGCTGCGTCACCTGCCACCGCGCCGACAGCCAGGGCCGTGGTCCTAACCTCCAGGGCGTCTTTGGCAAGCCCGTGCAACTTGAAGACGGACGTATCCTTACCGTCGACGAAAACTACATTCGCGAATCCATTCTCGATCCCGGCGCAAAGGTCGTAAAAGGATTCAAGCCCGTGATGCCTACGTTCCAGGGATTGGTGAGTGAGGAACAACTGAACGCGCTGGTGGCGTTTGTGAAATCGCAGTCCCAGCCCGGCCCCGCCGGAGCCAAAACTGCTGCCACGCCGCAAGACAAGGCCCCAGAAGGAAGTCAGGTGCAATGAGTATGGCTACTGCAACTGCTCAACCCGCCGGTCAAACGATCGAGCGCGAAAATTATCTGAACAAGCATTACGGCGTCGGCTCGTGGCTCTTCACCACAGACCACAAGCGCATCGCGCTCCTCTACCTGATCTCGATTACTTTCTTCTTTTTTATCGGTGGATTCTTCGCGCTCCTTATCCGCCTCGAACTCCTCACACCCGCCGGAGACCTCGTCCAGGCCGACTCCTACAACAAACTGTTCACCATGCACGGCATGGTCATGGTCTTCTTCTTCCTCATCCCGTCCATCCCCGCGGTGCTTGGCAACTTCCTCGTGCCTATGATGATCGGCGCGAAAGATCTCGCATTCCCCCGCATCAACCTGCTGAGCTGGTATCTCTACATCATCGGCGGCGTCATGATGATGCACTGCATGCTGACCGGCGGCGTCGATACCGGATGGACCTTCTACACGCCCTTCAGCACCGCCTTCACCAACACCAAGATCGTCGAGGCCGGACTCGCCATCTTCGTTGCCGGATTCTCCTCCATCCTCACCGGACTGAACTTCGTCGTAACGATCCACCGCATGCGCGCCCCCGGCATGACCTGGTCGCGCCTGCCACTCTTCATCTGGGCGCACTACGCCACCAGCATTATCCAGATCCTCGGAACTCCCGTCATCGCCATCACGATCGTCCTCGTTGCGGTCGAACGCACGCTGCACCTCGGCATCTTCGATCCCAAACTCGGCGGAGACCCACTGCTCTTTCAGCACCTGTTCTGGTTCTACTCGCATCCGGCTGTCTACATCATGATTCTGCCCTCGATGGGAGTGGTCACCGAAATCATCGCCTGCTTCTCGCGCAAACGCATCTTCGGCTACAGTTTCGTCGCGTTTTCTTCGATCGCCATTGCCGTCTTCGGATTCCTGGTCTGGGCGCATCACATGTTCGTCGCAGGAATCTCCGTGTACGCTGCGCTGATCTTCTCCCTGCTCAGCTACGCCGTTGCTGTCCCCTCCGCCGTCAAAGTCTTCAACTGGACCGCTACCTTATATAAAGGTTCCATCCATTACGACGCGCCCATGCTCTACGCCTTTGGATTCCTGGGCTTATTCACCATGGGCGGCCTAACCGGATTGTTCCTGGCTTGCCTCGGCATCGACGTCCACGTCACCGACACCTACTTCGTCGTCGCCCACTTCCACTACATCATGGTCGGCGGCGCGCTCATGGGATACCTCGGCGGCCTGCACTTCTGGTGGCCCAAAATTTCTGGACGTCTCTACCCTGAAGGCTGGGCTCGCCTCGCGGCGTTAATCGTCTTCATCGGATTTAACCTTACGTTCTTCCCGCAGTTCATCCTCGGCTACCTCGGCATGCCGCGCCGCTATTACCAGTACCCGCAGGAATTCCAAGTGCTGAACGTACTCTCCACCGCGGGCGCCACGGTGCTCGGCGTCGGCTACCTGTTGCCCATGATTTACTTCTTGTGGTCCATGCGCTATGGCAAGCCTGCTCCCGACAATCCGTGGAACGCTGCCGGCTTGGAATGGAAGACGCCATCACCGCCCACGACTTTCAACTTTGAACAAGAACCCATCGTGACCTGGGAAGCCTACAATTACGACGAACTCGACACCGGAAATAAGCAGGAGGCCAAAGTTGTCGGATAGCACTCTCATCGGCCTTCACCACGAAGAGCAGCATCGCCCCGAACTGCTGCACCATTTCGCCACCGAGGAGCAGCAGCGCAACTCCGCCAGCCTCGGCATGTGGATCTTCCTCGCCACCGAGGTCATGTTCTTCGGCGGCCTGTTCTGCGCCTACCTGATCTACCGACGCTGGTACTTCGAAGATTTCGCCGCCGCCAGCACGTCCATCAATGCTGCTCTCGGCGGCGCCAACACCGCTGTCCTCATCTGCAGCAGTTTGACCGTCGTGCTCGCCATCTGGGCCGCGCAAACTTCCCGTCGCGGGCTTCTGCTTGCCATGCTCGCGCTCACCATGCTTTTCGGATGCGTCTTCCTCGGTATCAAGGGGATCGAATATAAAGACAAGTTCGATGAGCATCACGTTCCCGGCGCATCCTTCAGCTTTCACGAGGAGATTCCCGGTCATCCCGGTCAGTACGCCAATCCGCGCCACGCCGAGATTTTCTTCGCCCTTTACTTCATCATGACCGGGCTGCACGCCCTTCACATGATCATCGGACTTGGGATTTTCACCTGGCTGTTATGGATGGCGTGGAAGGGCCGCTTCACTCCCGAATATCACACGCCGTTGGAAATCGGTGGCCTTTACTGGCACTTCGTCGACATCGTGTGGATCTACCTGTTCCCGTTGTTGTATCTGATCGACCGGCACCGATGATGATCTTGAATTTCACAAACGCAGTTACGGTTCGGCGTCATCCTGAGCGGAGCCGCCTTGGTAGCGCCCCGGCTTTGAGCCGGGGGCGCGCGAAGCGCGGCGGAGCGAAGGATCTCGCGTGGATCGACGGCCGCCCTCCGGAGACGAAGGCCGTACGTGAGGTTTCCCATGTCTGATCATTCAAAATCCTCGCCTCTTCCGACGTACTTCGGCGTCTGGATCGCGCTGCTTGTCGGGACCGTCCTCACCTACTATGCGGCCAAAATCGATCTCGGCGTTTTCAATGCCGCCGTCGCTCTCACGATCGCAACCACAAAAGCGCTGCTGGTCACGCTCTTCTTCATGCACCTCAAGGGCGCCAGCGAAAAACTCCTGAAGCTGGTAGTTATCAGCACCATCTTTTTCCTGTTCCTCCTGCTGGCCCTCTCCATGGCCGACTACGGCACCCGCCACTGGAGCTAGCATTTTCGAAGCGAATCAAGTTCCAGAATTCTCGTGGAATGTATGCAAGACCATGGGGGTGTATGTAGCAGGATGTGGGGACAGCCGCCATCGGCTGTCCGCCGCGCACAGCGCGGATTTCAACGTGGCGCCGGCGTCCCGCCGGCTGTAGCGCGGCCGTCCCGGCCGCGCCCCCGCAATCGCACCTGGGGAAGGCCCCGGATCGGAAACGGCATGAATCGGGAAGGGCACGACTTCAGTCGTGCCATTACAAACGCCCGAACGCCCTGGCTTTAGCCTCTCAGGGCCTCCCGCCGCACTCCAACTGAAGTCAAGCTTTCCTGCGCCACAGAGTTCCCAGCGCTACGATAAGCTCCTCCTCGATCTTTCGGGGGCTTCGTTCACAATCGAACCAACAACGCCCACCCACAAGCCTCAGGCGCCGCTACTTCCCCATCAATTCTGCGATATACTCGCGCCGTCGACTCTTCACACGAACGAGGTAAGTCATGGCCTTCTGCAATAAATGCGGTGCCACCCTGGATGCCGGCACAAAATTCTGCAACAAATGCGGCTCGACCGTCTCCGCCCCGGTGCCCCCCGCCGGCGCATCTTCCGCTCCAGCCAACAGGGGTGGCAGCAGCGCCCTCAAAGTCATCCTCATCGTCGTCGCCATTATCGTCAGCATCGGCATCATCGGAATGGTTACCGTCGGCATCGTCGGCTACCGCATCGCCAAAAGCTCTCGCGTCTCCCAGCAAGGCGATCACGTCAAGGTCGACACTCCCTTCGGCTCCGTCGAAACCTCCAAAGATCCCGAACAGGCCGCCAAAGATCTCGGCATCGATGTCTATCCCGGAGCCGAAGTCCAGAAGAACGGCGCCTCCTCCGCCACCTTCGGAAACATCCACACCGTCAATGCAGTGTTTGAAAGCACCGACGCCCCGGACAAAGTGTGCGCGTTTTACAAATCAAAGCTTCCCGCCGCTCAAGTGACGACGGCCGATCAGAACCGCTGCACCATCGTCTCCAACGACCGCAAGAACATGGTCACCATCAACATTGAAGCCAACGGAGACAACAGTAAAATTCAGATCACCAGCGTGACCAGAAAGCCCGACTAGCCCGCGGCCCATGCCAGACAAGTTGTCAGACTCCGCACCAGCCACGAAGTCTTCAGCCACCGACGCTTCAGGACTCGCCGAGGCCCTGCGCAAACAACTTCGCGGCGGATTGACAGGAGACGTTCGGTTCGACGATGGCTCCCGCGCCCTCTACTCGACCGACGGATCCAACTACCGCCAAGTTCCCATCGGCGTAGTTCTCCCCCACGATACCGATGACGTCCTCGCCACACTCGCCCTCTGCCGCGACTTCAACGCTCCCGTGCTCTGCCGCGGCGGCGGCACCTCGCTCGCCGGACAATGCTGCAACGTCGCCGTCGTCCTCGACTTCTCGAAATACATGGCGCGCATCCTCGAGATCGATCCTGACCGCCGCATCGCCCGCGTCCAGCCCGGCGTCGTTCTCGATCACCTCCGCAACGTCGCCGAGAAACATCACCTCACCTTCGCCCCCGATCCCGCCAGCCACGACCGCTGCACGATCGGCGGCATGATCGGCAACAACTCCTGCGGCGTCCACTCGGTCATGGCCGGTAAAACCGACGACAACATCGAGTCCCTGGAAGTAGTCACCTACGACGGCGTCCGCTTGAGTGTTGGTCAGAACTACATCCGGGACAATGTGGGGCGGGCGCCCTCGCCCGCCCGCGGCCCAGGTTCATCGGGTCGCGGCGACTCGGATCGCGCCATCCACATCCACACCGCCCTGAAACAAATCGCCGCGCAATATGCCGACCTGATCCGCCAAAAATTCCCCGCAATCCCTCGCCGCGTCTCCGGCTACAACCTGAATTACCTGCTCCCCGAAAACAACTTCCACATCGCTCGCGCACTAGTCGGCACCGAAGGCACCTGCGCCACAGTACTAGAAGCAACCTGCCGCCTGGTCGAGAGCCCACCGCAACGCGTCCTGCTGGTCGTCGCCTATCCGGACATCTACCAATGCGCCGACCACATCCCCGAAATCCTCGAGCACAAACCCATCGGCCTCGAAGGCTTCGACGACCTCCTCGTTTACTACACGCGCACGAAAGGCATCAACGCCGAAGGCCTCGCCCTGCTCCCCGAGGGCAACGGATGGCTCATGGTCGAGTTCGGCGGCCAAACCTTAGCCGAAGCCGAGTCCCAAGCCCGCGCCCTCGTCGATGCTCTCAACCGCAGCGCCACTCCCCCCAACACTCGTCTCTTACGGACCTCGGCAAGCCAAGCGCATCTGGGAGATTCGCGAAGTCCAGTCTCGGCGTCACTTCGCACGTTCCCGGCGAGCCGCTCAACTGGGAAGGATGGGAAGATGCCGCTGTCGCTCCCGAAAAACTCGGCGCCTATCTCCGCGACCTCCGCAAGATGATGGCCGCCTTCAACTACAAAGGCTCGCTCTACGGCCACTTCGGCCATGCCTGCGTGCACACGCGCCTCAACTTCGACCTGCAATCGAAAGAAGGCATCGCCAAGTTCCGCCGCTTCGTCGAAGAAGCCGCCGACCTTGTCGTCAGCTACGGCGGATCCCTCTCCGGCGAACACGGCGACGGACAAGCTCGCGCCGAACTCCTTCCCAAAATGTTTGGCCCCGAACTCATGCAGGCCTTCCGCGAATTCAAGTCCGCATGGGATCCCGACTGGAAGATGAATCCCGGCAAGGTCATTGGATTACCTGGGAGACGCCCAACAAGCTCGACGACAATCTTCGCCTCGGCCCCAACTACGCGCCCTGGGACCCCGCCACCCGCTTCCAGTTTCCCGTCGATCACGGCAGCCTTGCAGCTGCGACTCTCCGCTGCGTCGGCGTCGGCAAGTGCCGTCGCGAAGCTCTGAAGCCGGTGGCGTGATGTGCCCCAGTTCGCGCGTCACGCACGAAGAAGAACACTCCACTCGCGGCCGCGCTCACCTGCTCTGGGAAATGACCCAAGGCAATAGCCGCGAAGATGGGATCATCCGCGACGGATGGCGGAGTGAAGAAGTCAAACACTCCCTCGACCTCTGCCTGGCCTGCAAAGGATGCAAGAGCGACTGCCCCGTCTGCGTCGACGTCGCCACCTACAAAGCCGAATTCCTCTCCCACTACTACGAAGGCCGCCTTCGCCCCCGCAGCGCCTACGCCTTCGGCAACATCGACCTCTGGGCCCGCGCCGCGTCGCGTGTTCCCGGTCTCGTGAATCTAACGACGCAACTTCCCGTTCTGCGCGACATCGCGAAACTCGTCGCCGGAATCCCGCACCAACGCGCGATCCCGCCCTTCGCCCCCGAAACCTTCAAAGACTGGTTCTACCGTACCGACCCACGTAGCGGCGGACGCATTCGTCCGCCGAGCGAAGCGCAGCGAGCAAGACCGTGGAAGAGCGGAGCTTCAGCGCCGCGTCAGCCGGACGAAGAAGGCCCGGCTTCGGCCCCCGCGGTCCTCCTCTGGCCCGACACCTTCAACAACTACTTCCGCCCGGCCACCGCCCGCGCCGCCGTCGAAGTCCTCGAGACTGCCGGATACCGCGTCCTCGTCCCCCGAGCCCCTCTCTGTTGCGGACGCCCTCTCTACGACTTCGGCATGCTCGATCGCGCCCAATCCCTGCTCCTCAACATTCTCGACGCGCTCGCCCCCGAGATCGAAGCCGGAATCCCTGTCGTCGGACTCGAGCCCAGCTGCGTCGCCGTCTTCCGCGACGAACTCCTCAACCTCTTCCCGCACGACGAGCGCGCCCAGGCCCTGAGCAAACAAACGTTCCTGCTCAGCGAGTTCCTCGAACAAAACCTCGCTCCCAACTCGAAGCTCCCGCAGCTCCCACGCAAAGCCCTGCTCCACGGACACTGCCATCACAAATCGATCATGAAGATGACCGCCGAAGAATCGCTTCTCCACCGCCTCGGCATCGACTTCCAATCCCCCGCCCCCGGATGCTGCGGCATGGCCGGATCCTTTGGCTTCGAGCACGACAAATACGACATCTCAGCCGCCATCGGAGAACTCGAACTCCTCCCCGCCGTCCGTCAGGCCCCGCCCGACTGGCTCATCATCGCCGACGGCTTCAGCTGCCGCGAACAGATCGCCCAAGGCACTGGACGCCAAGCCCTCCACGTCGCCGAGGTTCTCCAGATGGCGCTCCAACCCTCGGCTCTCGACATCGACGATCCCTACCCCGAGTCCCGCTCCATCCGCGATCAGCAGAATGAAGTGACCGCCTCCATGAAGCGCGCCGCCCTAGGAGCAGGAACCGTAGCCGCCGCCTCGCTCCTACTCTGGCGCGCAACCCGCAAAAGCTAACCGAAACGCAATCCCATGTTCTCCTTCGTGCACCTTAGTGTCCTTAGTGGTGCTAGTCTTTGCCGTGCCATCGCGACCTCCTCTATGGCCCAACGTCCCAGTTTCTGGGACAATGGCACGGAGGCACGGCCGTGGTCCAGAGTCGCATAGGGCAGTTCCGAGCAATCATGGCAACAATGTTCTTCTGTTCTCTTGGGCTATTGTTCTGGCTGACTAGGAACTATCAAAACACCCGTCCGACTTCGCCAAATGAGCAGGCTGGAATTATCTATCCACTGGATGAGCATGGCCGATCCGTCTATCTGACTTTAGCGGAACACCGAAGTGTTATTGCGAGTCAGGCGTGTTTCATCGCTTTGTGGATCTGTATCCTTGCGGTCGAAATAAGGTACCGATCGCTGCGCCGCACGAAGGAACAATCCGCTCCAATCCATCCGGAGTGATGACTGCGAATCTATGGATCGCGAACCGACAACCATCGTCTCCCACGACATCTCCACCAAGCTGCAGCAATCGACGCAGCCGCAAGCTCCCCTGCGCGGATCCGTCCTGGTCCTCATCCAGTTCGACGTTTGCGAGGAGATCCGCCTCGACGAGCTTCGCAAGATCTTCCCGGCCCGCAAGGCCGAAGCCAGTTTCAAGAAGGCTCCTGCCTACGTCCGCTACCAGCGCACTCCGGTCGAGGAGACCCTTGAGCCCCTGACGCTCGAAAGCGGGGAGCGCCTTGCCGGAGAAATCAAGTACTACGATTACGGCGTCGTCAGCCTCGAGTTCGAACTTCCCTTCTCCGGCAGCTGGGACACTCTCGTCGAACTCTCCTGCCGTTGGACCTCCGACACCAACTTCGAAAAGCTGGCCTCGCGCATCGTCAAGCAGAAGCTCGAGCGCGCCGCGCCGGCCCTCGTCAAGCCTTACGACCCGAAGGTCGCCGAATGGCTGCAAGAGGACTACTTCATCTTCCACGTCCGCGAGATCGAAGGCTCTCCGACCGCCGACCAGCTTCTCGCCGCGCAGAGCGTACAAATCGCCCAGGTCGTTCGCGGAGAAATGCAGATCCTCTCCGAAGGCGAGCGCCAGGAGATTCTCCAATCCCGCATCTCTTACTATCCCAGTGATCTCGCGGTCATCGGATGGAACGCCGCCTTCCTCTACGACACGCCCGCCGGCGCCGAGACTGCGATCCAGCTGCTGCAGTACGCCAACTCGCAGCTGCTCGAGTTCCGCCACTACGACGAGCTCATGACCAAGGAACTGGAGAACGTCTACGACTTCCTCGAAGCCGGTGGCCACGGACTCTGGTCCCGCTGGCGCACCGCCCGCGCCGCGAGCAAGCTGCATACCGTCCTGCTCGACGTGAACGAACTCACCGAACGCGCCGACAACGCCATCAAGTTCCTCAGCGACATGTTCTCCGCGCGCCTCTACAAACTCTGCGCCCAGAAAGTCGGAGTCCCCGACTACAAAGACCTGGTCAAAGAAAAACTCCAGACCGCCGAAGACCTCTACAAATTCATGGTCGAACAATTCAACCAGTCCCGCGCCTTCGTGCTGGAGCTGATGGTGGTCGTCATCCTGATCATCGAGCTCATCTACTTCTTCAAAGGCAAACCGATCTAGTCTCTGATTTCTGATTGTCATCCTGAGCATAGCGCGTCGGCGAGCAAAGTGAGCCGACGTGCGCAGTCGAAGGATCCCTACCCTTCATAGGCCGGGTGCCCCATCCTAGCCGCGCCTTTTGCGGCTAGGGTGGGGATTTTGACTTGTCATCCTGAAGCGAAGCCGAGGGGATGGCGGCGAAAGAAAAAGTAGAACTCCCTGAAGCAGCGGACCGATTGAAGATTGCAGGGATCCTTCGACTGCGCGCGCCGGCTCGCTTTGCTCGCCGTCGTGCTTCGCTCAGGATGACAAAACAAGGGCAAAGCTTCGCGGGAATGACAAATCGGCTTCCGGATAATAGAGTCTTACGGGGGAATTCATGCGAGGGCTGCGATGAGGGGACTGAAAGACAAGCGCGTGCTGATTACCGGAGGCGCTAGCGGGATCGGCGCGGCGACGGCCGCGCGCTTCCTAGAAGAGGGATCGCGCGTGTGCGTGCTCGACCGCGACGCCACGGCTTGCGAGCACATCAAGCACGAGTTGTCGGCACGGGGCGAAGCCGGCATCACTTCGTCCGGCATTACTTCGGCCGGCATCACTTCAGCTGGCATTACTTCGGCAATCATTGCCGACGTCACCGACCTGATGCAGGTGGAGGCTGCGTTTGCGGAAGCGATCCGGCTGATGGATGGCGTCGACGTGGTCATCAATAATGCCGGCATCAGCATCCGGCACAAGTTTCTCGACATCACTCCCGAAGAGTGGGACAAAGTGATCGCGGTGAACCTGACGGGAGTGTTCTACGTGGCGCAGACCGCGGCGCGGCACATGTGGGAGAGCGGCTCGGGAGTGATCCTGCAGACCGCGTCGACCAACGGCGTGATGGGATATCCGTATTACGCCGACTACAACGCGACCAAGGCGGGAGTGATTGAGCTGACGCGCTCGATGGCGCTGGAGCTTGCGCCCAAGGTGCGGGTGTGCGCCGTCGCTCCGGGATACGTGCTGACGCCCATGCAGCGCGTCGAGTACTCCGATGCCATGCTGGAAGAGGTGAACCAGAAGATCCCGCTGCGGCGGCATGCGAAGCCGGAGGAGATTGCGGGGCTGTTCGCGTATCTGGCGTCGGACGATGCGGCGTTTGCTACGGGACACGTGTTCACGATGGACGGCGGCGAGACCGCGGGAGGGTTGGCTAGCCGGTAAAGGAGCGCGAGAGAGTGAATAAGGAAGCGAGCCAAACGCGCGAGTATTGCGTCGCAAAGAGCGCGACGCATCGCGCGGCTCGCCCAGGTCCTTCGGCGCGCAAAAGACGCGCGCCTCAGGATGACAGTGCGATTGAGACTTGAATATGCGATTGAAGGATAGAGTTGCATTAGTTACGGGCGGGACTTCGGGGATTGGCGAGGCGACGGCGCTGCTGTTTGCGGCGGAGGGCGCGAAGGTCGCCATCACTGGGCGGAATGAACGGCGCGGCGCGGCGGTCGTGGCGGCTATCGTCACGGACAATGACGCGGGCAACGTCGCTGGAAACGTCACAGGAAAAAAAGATCGCGGCGGGGACGCAATCTTTCTCCGCGCGGATGTGAGTCTCGCCGACGACTGCAAGCGCGCGGTGGATGAGACGGTACGGGCATTTGGGCGGCTCGACATCCTGTTCAACAATGCGGGCGTCTACTATCCGCAGACCGCGCTGGAATGTTCTGAGCGCGAATGGGATGAGCAGATCGACGTCAACCTGAAGGGCACGTTCCTCATGTCGAAGTGCGCGCTGCCGGTGATGATCGCGCAGCGGAGCGGTGTCATCGTCAACAACAGTTCGGGCTGGGGAATTGTTGGAGGCGATCATGCGGTCGCTTATTGCGCGTCCAAGGGCGGAGTCGTGCTCATGACCAAGGCGATGGCGATTGATCACGGAGCGCAAGGGATCCGCGTGAATTGCATTTGCCCAGGGGATGTGGAGACGCCGATGCTGCCCGTGGATGCCAAGATGCGCGGGCTGAAGTGGGAGGACTACATTGCGGGGTGCGCCAGTCGTCCGCTGGGGCGCGTGGGAACGGTCGAGGAGATTGCCAAAGCGGTGCTGTTCCTCGCGTCGGATGATTCGTCGTTCATGACGGGGGCGGCGCTGGTGGTCGATGGCGGAGGGACGGCAGACTGAGCGCAGCGCCTGAAGGCGCGGCATTTGATTGCACGGCTCGCGGTATGCCTGAAGGCATACGAACCTGTCGGGTTGTCGCCGATTTTTGGTATGCATGAAGGAAGCCTGATAGAAATCACGCCATGCAAGGAATGAAATGAAGGCAACAGTCTTTCTTGGCGGAGGACGCATCACCAGCGCGCTGGCCGCGGGGTTGCGGCTCGCGGGAGATGCGCGGGAGATTGTTGTGTACGATCGCAATCCCGCAAAGCTGCGCACGTTGAGGCGGGAGGCGGGCGTCGAGGCAGCTCGCGACTTAAAGTCTGCTATTGCTCGAGCTGAGATGTTGATCGTTGCGGTGCGTCCGGCATCGGTGGCGGGGCTGCTGGATGAAATCGAGGCTTGCGGAGGGCGCGCGCCGAAGTTGTGCGTGAGCCTGGCGGCGGGCATTCCGCTTCGCAAGTTGCGCGGACGCCTTGGGCTCGAGGCGCGATGGGTGCGAGCGATGCCGAGTCCGGTGTGCCGCATTGCGCGCGGGCTGACGGCGCTGAGCTTCGATCGCAGCTTCACGAAGAGCGAACGCCGGCGCGTGACCGCACTCTTTGAGCGCGTGGGAGCGGTAGTGGAAGTTCCGGAGAGCCGGTACGACGCGTTCACGGTGACGTATTCGTCGAGCCATGGGTATCACGCGCTGTCGACGTTGGCGAAGGCGGCGCAGGACGCGGGGCTCGATCGCGCGAACGCGCTGACAGCTGCGGCGCACGCGCTGGGGGACGGGATCTTGTATTGGAAGGAGAGCGGGAAGGATCTCGCCGATCTGTTGCACGAAGCGGCCACGCCTGGCGGGATCGCGGCGGCAACAATGTCGGCGATGGATGCGGCGGGATATGCGCGCGCGGTGAAGAGCGGGATCCGCGCGGGAATCAGGCAGGCACGGGTGAATGCCCGGCGGTGAGTGCCCTCAGCGGCTAAAGCCGGAATCATTTTGCGCGGCATACGGCACGACTGAAGTCGTGCCCTTCCCGTTGTACCGGTACTAAGGTCTGCGGTGGCGGGTTACTTTTGTCATCATCGAAGCGCGCGAGGCTTCTGTCACAATAGTGAGGTCCGACGCGGTAGCTCACGATGATGGACGTGCAGACAGCCAAGGCTTCTCGACGCAGTACGCGGATCCGCGTGGAGATTCCGGTCAGCGTGATCAGCCTCGACCGGACGAAGCCGTTTGGTGACCGGTGCATGGTGCTGGTCGTGAGTGCGCAGGGATGCGGATTCCGCGCCTCGGAAGCGTTGCCGATTGGCACGCCAATTCTGCTAAGCAATTTGCCGGGCGGAGGAAGTGTGACGGCACGCGTGGCCAATTGCCTGCCGCTGGGCAGTGATGGCAACTATTTTCTGATTGGGGCATCGCTCTATACGCATGGAAATGTCTGGGGCATCGCCGATGCTCCGGAGGATTGGAACGCTGCGGCGCAAGACAATCCTGCACCGCTTGCCGCTCCGGCCGACGCTCCGAAGATCACGGTGAACAAGAAAGTCTGGCCGTACAATTTGTTTTCTGAAGGCGCTGAAGTCCATCCTGGACGCAAGTAAGAGCGCGCTTACTTCCCACAAACTGCTTCTACGCAAGCAAGACGCAGACGAGTTGCGTCTCTAAGCGTGAAATTACTGGTGTCTTGTTCTTTGGTAACTTCGCTGCGTTCCAAGCCGCTGCCATACTCTGGGTAAGCATATGTCCGAAGATTCCAACTCGACGGCACCAGTAGCGGCGGTTCCCGGAAACAAGCTGAACGACCGTCCTTTTCGCGTGAAGCTGCGCGGATCAGTGCTGGTGCTGGTGCGGTTGCCGAACCGGCGATCGCTGCGAGCGGCGTTTCATCAGCTGTCGACGACGGGTGGAGTGATCCATCTGGAGAAGCCACTGGACGAGAAGCTGCAAGTTGAATTGATTTTTCACATCCGCGAAGCGACGCTGCGGTACAAGGCGCAAATGTTGTTTCCCATGTGGGCGACGCAGGGGTGGATGCAGCCCTTCCGCTTCGTGGATCTGTCTGAGGCGGAGCGCGAGGCACTGGACGCAAAGCTGAAAACATTTATCGGCGAAGTCGCTGCGGGTGCTGCGGCAGGCACCTCGAACTCGTAGGCTTCTACTTCTCTCATCTTCAATTGGAAAGCACAGCGACCGTCCGCTCCGTCGCGGTTACCCTCGTTACCTTGGTGACAGAGATTTAAGGACTATGATCCGAGCATAGGGTGATATCCCATGAAGCGACTGAATTTCCTGGTTTCCCTGACGAATAACGATAACGATTACCAGCAGGAGCAGGCATCGGCGGCGGAGAAGGCCGGGCGACGACTCGGAGTGGACGTAAAGATTATTCATGCCGGAAATGATGCGCTCGCGCAAAGCCAGCAACTGCTTCACTACGTGCAGGATTCTGCGGTGGCGCGTCCGGACGCGATCATGTTTGAGCCCGCGGGTGGCACGGCATTTCCGCAGGTGGCGAAAGCGGCAGTGGGGGCAGGAATCGGATGGGTCGTGCTGAATCACGAAGTGGATTACATTGCGGAGCTGCGACGCACCTTCAAGGTGCCGGTGTTCGCCATCAGTTCCGATCATGAAGAGGTAGGCAAGATCCAGGGAGCACAGTTTGGGGCGCTATTGCCAAATGGAGGGTCGATTCTGTATATCGAGGGGCCGGCAAACAGTTCGGCGGCGAAGGAAAGAACCGCCGGGATGTACATGACGAAGCCGGCAACGATTCATGTGAAGACGATGCGGGCAAATTGGACGGAGGAGAGCGCGTATCGCACTGTGAGTTCGTGGCTGCGCTTGCGAACTTCGCAGGAGAGCCATATCGATTTAGTCGGAGCGCAAGACGACAGCATGGCGATGGGCGCGCGCAAGGCGTTCAGCGAGATCGCGGAAAATGAGCGAGCACGGTGGATGAAGATTCCGATCACGGGGTGCGATGGAATGCCAAAGACCGGGCAAGCGTGGGTGCGCAACGGCACGCTAGCAGCGACAATTTTCATCCGTCCGAATACGGATCTTGCGATTGAAATGCTGGTGGAGCACCTGAAGAGCGGAGCGGCTCTGCCGGAGCGAAAGACGACGGCACCGGAATCGGTGCCATCGCTGGCGGAGTTGTCGGGTAAGGCGCGTCGCGGAGCTAGCGCGTAAGAGTTTGAGTTTGGATATGGCGGCGTCCCTTCAGGGGCGCCGTTTTTGTTTACGGGTGCAGGGGCATGCGGCCTGCTCGCGACTCGTTGGTCGTTCTCGAGGGCGCTCGCCTTCGGCTTTGCTGGACGGCCGAGGCGGCTGTCTCCACATGAGTCGGGGACGCCTGCGGCCAACACCGCGACAGTAATCATTGAGATCACAAGCGATTGTGTTTCGGGTTGGGTATCAAAACGGGAATGTCGGCACGAGGCTTCGGCCGGATCGGTCTGATGAATGAGGCACAGCGGGAGAGCCCAGCAAAAACGCCACCTTTGAAGGTTCTACTCGTCGCGGGACGATGCAATCACTCGACACAAAATCTTCTTTGGCACAGGTTGACAGTGATCGAAGTCACGTGCGGCGGTGAGTTGTCGCACATGCCGTGAAGTGCTTCTGCCCTAGTGTGACTTCCTATCGCGTCCCGCGGCGTACGGCAGGTCGGGACTGCTGACGCGAAGGAGTAGGCAGTCATCATGGTGAAGTGGAAGCAATGGATCTGTAACTCGCTAGTCATCCTGATATCAGTTGCGCCTTCGCTGGCAGGAGCAAAAGATGCCGCTGAGGCTAAGGACTCTGCAGTGACCACAACCGCGCCGGCGGGGAGCGCGGCTGGACCCAACCTTGTGCCGGCCGGAGGCTCGGCCAATGTCACAGCACTGCTGGGCGTGCTGGTAATGAAGGGAGTGCTTGCGCCCGCAGAGGCGAATGCGATTGGCAATGCGGCTCCAGATGCGGAGTTGCAACTGCTGGTGGAGGCGTTGGCGCGCAAGGGAGTGGTAAGCGCCGCAGATCTGTCGATGACATCTACTTCGAGAGTGGCGAGTGCGACTCCCGTTCGTGCGGTTGCGCCGCCTTCAGCCGTAGTCTCGCCGCAACCATCGGCTGCGACCGAAACGAAACCCGTCGCGCCCACAGTCGTGCCGGCGGTGGCGCCGGTTCGCGTGCTGCAACTGGAGCCTTCCATGCCTGACGGGTTGGTTCCAGATCTGAAGTTGGGTAGTGGAGCGCGGCTCAAGCTCTATGGCATGGTGAAGGCGAGCGTGATCTATGACACGTCGTCGCCGTACGGCACGGATATGCCCCTGCCTGGATTCATGAGTGCATCGGGCACGAGTTTCGATCCCGGGCCGACGAGAAGCCCAGAGTTCCACACCAAGGCGCGGTTCGCGCGGGTGGGCACGAACTTCGAATGGCCCGACATTGCGGGGAGTAAGACGGCGATCACGGGGAAGCTGGAATTTGATTTCGAGGGCAACTTTACGCGCGCGCTGAACCGGAACATTTCGACGATCCGGTCGAGCATGGCGTCAATTCGATTGGCGTATGGCCGCGTGGATCACAAGATCAATGACGATACGAATATTTTTGGTGTCTTCGGACAGGACTGGACACCATTCGGATCTTCGACGTTGCCGAACCTCTTCGAGACGACGGGCATGGGACTGGGATTCGGAACGCTGTACGAGCGCGCTCCACAATTCCGCTTCGGCGTCGGACACAAACTGGGAGGATCCCGTAACGTTTTCGTGCAATCGGAATTTGCGGCGGTGATGCCGGCGTATGGAAATGATCCGTCGAACGTGGCAGACCAACTCGGCTACGGAGAGAAGCAGGGCGCGGATTCGGGACGACCGGAACTCCAGGCGCGACTGGTGTTGCAGTGGCAACTGGACAAGGCGCCGGGAGTGGTTCCAGCGCAGTTGATCTTCAGCGGAGTACAGGGCAACCGAAAAGTGATGGTGCGAGCGTCGGACGTTCCGCTATGCACGAACGGCGACATCCTGGTGTGTCCGGATGCAAAGGTGTTCCAGAAGGTGTTCCCGAGTGGCGCGGAAACAACCTCGAATCGCGCGGGATGGACTGCAGAGCTGCAGCTTCCGACCCGCTACGTCACAGTGATCACCAAGTTTTGGAACGGGTCAGACTTGCGCTGGTATTTCGTGGGCAGTCTGGACTCGAATTTCAACGACACGGCGGGGTTGTCGAAGGTTTGCGGGAGCGATGCCGACCCGGCATTTTGCGCGGGGCCTTCTAATGATGGAGCGTCGAACTTGCAGTTCGGAATCGACGGCAGCGGGAATCCGGTGTTTGCGCCGCAGCGGCCAGTCCGCGCCACTGGCGCGTTTGTGAATGTCGGGTTCCCTCTGGGTCGTATTTTCGGGGCCGATGCCGCGGGGCGGAACGCCGGGTGGCAACTGTATCTGCACTATGCGTTTGACCAGGCGAAGACGAGCGACGTTCTGCATCTCGGCAACCAGCGCTCGAAGAACGACCTGGCGGCAGCGACTCTTTACTGGAAGATGAACAACCTGGTTTCGTTTGTGCTGGAAGAGTCCATGTACCGCACGCGGATCGCGAATCCGGATCTCGCGGAGTCGACCACGTTCCCCAAGTACGAAGGTATAGGGGCGCGGGAGTGGCACGATATTCGATCGGAGTTTGGGCCAATCTTTACTTTTTAGCGAAAGCTGTTTCGCGGCTGAAGGGATGCCGCGCGGAGCAGTGCAATGGATTTACTCCCCAAAAGGCGAAAACGGGAGTAATCTGTCCCCGGTCTGTAGTCGCCCCATCCGAAGAACCATCCGTCTGGTGAACTGGCTCGATGCCAAATCACGAGGAGATGCCTATGCCCGACGCTACACGAGATTTGAGAGTGGATTCGCCGAAGCAGTATGAAGCATCGCAGTCGACGTGGGACAGCATTGCGGAGAGCCGGGAGTTCAAGGATTTGATGGCGACGAAGAGGATATTCATTGTGCCGGCCTTCATTTTCTTTGTTGTGTACTACTTCGCATTGCCGGTGCTGGTGGGCTACGCACCGGAGTTCATGTCAACCAAAGTGATGGGGCCGGTGAATCTCGCTTACCTGTTTGCGCTGTCGCAGTTCTTCGTGGCGTGGATCATTGCGGGGTTGTACGTGAAAGCCGCGGGCGACTTTGATCGTCTCGCCAAAGACATCCTCAACAAGGCTGAAGACGCGAAGGGAGGTAAGTAAGCCATGTCGAATATTCCACTGATCATGTTTCTGGTGTTCATTGCGATTACGCTGGGCATTACTTACTGGGCGTCGAGGCGATCGGCAGGGGCGAGCGCATATTTTGCGGCGAGCCGGCAGATCAAGGGCTGGCAGAACGGGATTGCGGTGGCCGGCGACTATATGAGCGCGGCGTCGTTTCTGGGGATTGCGGGGATCATCGCATTTCAGGGATACGACGGATTCATGTTTTCGGTGGGATGGCTGGTGGCGTATCTGACGGTGCTGCTGGTCATTGCGGAACCGTTGCGCAACGCGGGCAAGTACACGATGGCCGATGTGCTGGCATATCGCCTGAAGCCGCGTCCGGTGCGGGCGATGGCGTCGCTAAGCACGCTGACGGTGAGCACGTTTTACATGATCGCGCAGATGGTAGGTGCTGGAGCGCTGGTGAAGCTGCTGCTGGGCGGCACGGTCAGCTACAACAAGGCGGTGATTGGGGTCGGGATTCTGATGATCGTGTACGTGGTGTTCGGCGGGATGCTGGCGACGACGTGGGTGCAGATTATCAAAGCGATCCTGCTGATGGCCGGGACGCTGCTGCTGAGCATTCTGGTGATGGCGCATTTCCATTTCAGCTTTGGCGAATTTTTCGGAGCGATCGCGCATGTCAGTTATACGGACGCGAAAGGCGCGACCGTGGTGAAAGACTTCTTGCAGCCCGGGTTGCGGTTACAAGCCGCCATACGGGCCGCTGGATTTGATCTCGCTGGGACTGGCATTGATTTTTGGCACGGCTGGGTTGCCGCACATCCTGGTGCGGTTCTATACGGTGCCGGATGCGAAGACGGCGCGCCACAGCGTGGTGTGGGCGATGGTACTGATTGGCAGCTTTTACATCATGACGACGTTCCTGGGATTCGGAGCGGCGACGATTGTGGGTCCGGACTTCATCAAGAGGCACGGCGGAACGAACATGAGTGCGCCGTTGCTGGCGCAAGCACTGGCGGGATCGGTCTTCTTTGCATTCATTTCGGCGATTGCGTTTGCCACGATTCTGGCGGTGGTGGCGGGACTGACGATCAGTGCGACGACCTCGTTTTCGCACGACTTCTGGACCAACGTGATTCATCACGGAGTGGAGCGGAGGCCGGGCGAGGAAGTGATGGTGGCGCGCATTTCGGCGTTCGTGATCGGGGCGGTAGCGATTGCGATCGCCATCGTGCTGGGACCGACGGCGAATGTGGCGTTCCTGGTGGCGCTGGCGTTTGCAGTGGCGGCGTCGGCGAATCTGCCGGTGATTGTGATGTCGATTTTCTGGCGGCGGTTTAACACGGCGGGCGCGGTTTCGGGACTCGCGGTGGGACTGCTGGCATCGATTGGACTGATTCTGGTGAGTCCGAGTTTGATGGCGATTGATCCGCCAACGGTGACTGGGGCGGCGCGGCATTTGATCCAGGCGAAGGCGTGGTTTCCGCTGGAGAATCCGGGGATTTTGAGTATTCCGCTGGGATTTCTGGGAGCGATTGTGGGGACGCTGGTGAGTCATGAACCAACGTCGCAGCATAAGTTCAACGAGCTGCTGGTGCGGTCGAATACGGGGCTGGGGTCAGAGAGGGCGGCTTAGGAACAGGAGCCAGTAGTCGGGAGTCAGTAGTCAGGGCGCTTAAACTCGCAACTGAAAAATCCCCAGTTCTCGCAAAGGACGCGAAAAAAAACGAGGCACCCGGCTACGTCTGCTCGAGAAGCGCTGCCTGTCGTGCGATTCAGTCCGGTTGGGATGACGCCCCACGAGTCTTGGTCACTCATTTCCAAACTGCGCTATCTGGGCCAGGCGTGAGGGTCTGCGGGATATGCTAGATTGAGGTCGCGGGCCCATAGCTCAACGGTTAGAGCAGCAGACTCATAATCTGTTGGTTCCAGGTTCAAATCCTGGTGGGCCCACCAAAATTTCCCGTGTGTCTGAGTCCTAAGCGCGTCTCAAAACGCTCCGATTTTCCCGACCTTTGCAAATCGCAGCCGCACCTGTGTGGTTTCCGGGTGTGGAGTTCTTGAGTTGGACGGTTTGCGAGGCATGTTTGGTTTCAACTCACTGCCTAAGCCGTGTTAGTTTCCTACCGCACTCCGTTCCCCCCAAGAACCACTTGTTGTGGGCTTCCGCCGCCGTCGTCCAGAACGCCCAGCGTCGCGGTCTTGAACCCGTTGCCGCTGGGAGTGAAGGTGACGCTAATCGTGCAGCTTGCTCCCGCGGCCAGGCTTCTCCCACAGGTGTGGGTTTCGGCAAAGGATCCGGGATTCGTGCCGCTAATACCGTCTCCGGAAATGTTCAAGGCGCGCTGCGCATGGTTGGTGAGAGTGACCGTCTGCGGAGCACTGGTAGTTCCTACGGTTTGATTGGCGAAGTTCAAACTCGCCGGTGACAAAGTCACTACGGTGCCAACTCCAGTCAGCATCACTGTCTGCGGGCTGTTGGGGGCATTGTCGGTGACGGCCACCGTGCCCTGTGTGCCGGGACTTGAGGGTTTGAACTTTACGGTGATCGTGCAACTTGCGCCTGGCGACAGGCTCGAGCCACAGTTGTTTCTTTGAGAGAAATTCGTGCTGGCAGCGATGCTGTCGAGGTTGACGGTGTCGGAACCGATGCACGTCAAGATTACATTTTGGGGAGCGCTGCTGGTGCCAACCAGTTCCGTCCCAAAGTTCAGGCTCGGAGGGGAGAGCGTGACGGCCGGTCCCGCCGGAGTTCCCAGCAGAACGGAAACGTTGGCGCCGGACTCGTTCGCTGTGGCCAAGTCCATCTTGCCGTCGACGTTGAAGTCGCCCACCGCCACCGAGTACGGAAAAACGCCTACGGCCGGAGAAGAAGCCAGATGGAAGTTGCCCGTGCCATCCCCCAGGAGGATGGACACCGTCCCGGCAGTCACCCCGTTAGCAACCGCCAAATCCAGATTATTGTCCCCGTTGAAGTCGCCAACCGCCACGGAAAATGGGGCGTCGCCAGCGGCTGGAGACGACTTCAGGGTGAAGTTGCCCGTACCATCGCCCAGCAGGATCGAAACTGTGCCGTCAGACATGTTTGCGATCGCCAGATCCGGTTTGTCATCCCCGTTGAAGTCGCCTACCGCCACGGACGAAGGGGAGCCGCCTGTGGCGGGAGATGAGGCGAGAGTGAAATTGCCCGTGCCGTCTCCCAGCAGAATGTACACACTGCCATCATTTGCGTCGGGGGCCGCTATGTCCATGCGACCATCCCCATTGAAGTCGCCGACTGCCACTGCCGAGGGAGAAGGGACAACCGGAAACGAGGCTCGAGTGAAGTGGCCTGTTCCATCCCCCAGCAGAATGGAGAGGTTGCCACCAAAATCGTTTGCGGTTACCAGATCGAGTTTGCCGTCCTTGTTGAAGTCCGCCACGGCCACCGCCCAGGGGAAACTCCCCACATTCATCGAGGAAGCCAGGGTGAACTGGCCCGTCCCATCCCCAATCAAAACGGAAATTGTCCCTCCCCACGAATTGGCTGTTACCAGGTCCGGTTTACCGTCCCCATTGAAGTCGCCCACGGCGACTGAGTAGGGACTCCGACCAACCGCTGGGGACGAGGCTAGCGCGAAGTGACCGCTGCCGTCCCCCAACAGGACGGAAGCTGTGTCGGAAACGAAATTCGCTGTTGCCAGATCGAGATTGCCATCCCCATTGAAGTCGCCAATCGCCACTGACTCCGGGACACGTCCCACCGCCGGAGACGACGCTAAGATGAAACCTACGGCGTCCGCAACGTTGGCGGTAGTAGTGAAGAAGGCCAGGTTGGACATGCCACCGCCCGGGGCGGGATTGAGTACGGTTACGCGGGCTGTGCCCGATGTGGCAATATCTGTCGCGGGGATCGTCGCCGTCAGCTGAGAGTCGCTGACAAAGTGGGTCGTCCGCGCACTGCCGTTCCATTGCACCACTGAATTGGAAGCAAAACCCGTCCCGTTTACCGTGAGAGTGAAGGATGGCCCGCCGGGTGCGGTCGCATCGGGGAGGAGTGGTTGGCTGATGAAAGGTACGGGAGCCTGCGCGGAGCTTAGAGCCGACAACAACCCCAACAATATCGCGCCCATGAGTATCGGGTATCTTTTCATATAATGCGCCTTGCTTTCTGCGGTGGCAGCAGCGCCGCGTACCGAGCCACCCGCTTGCCTTGAAGACTACTGCCGAACTAGCAAGACAGATGCGAAATTCGTATCAGCATGAGGAGCGGGACGTTAATGAAGGTCTCGCTGCCGTGGGACTCGCGAGAGCCGAGTCACTTTCACGGTCCACATTACCATGCAAGCGGTCTATTCAGTACAGCAGTACAAAAGACCGTTCCGAGCGTGTAGTCTTCGGACATCATGGCGTGCCGTGACTGCGACTAGGGAATCCGCCGCGAATTCGCGGCGCCGGGCGGTGCGCGACATTGTGCTCTACGGGCTGAGAGGTGGCGTGCTGATCGCCGTCTTGAAGCTGACGGCGTACCGCTTCCTCGTCGTCGAGCATTCGGTGGAGATCTATTGCGCGCTCATCGCCGCTCTGTTTGCCGCCCTCGGGAACTCGTGGACGCTCTGCGTGTAAGATATTCTTTGGGTGTTCTATGGCGGAAGTGCAGGCCGTATCGGCCGAGATTGAGATGCTGCGCCGGATGTACACAGCATTCAACCAGCGAGAGTTTGAGACCGTGTTGAGCGCGTTGCAGGACAACGTCGACTGGCCGAATGGGATGGAGGGCGGGCGCGTGCTGGGGAAAGCGGCGGTGCGCGCCTACTGGAAGCGGCAGTTCGAGATGCTGGATTCGAAGGTCGAGCCGAAGAAGTTTACACCTGAAGCGGATGGACGGATCGCGATCGATGTGCATCAGGTCGTGCATGATAAGAGTGGCAAGCTCGTCGGCGATCAGATGGTGCAGCATGTGTACGAATTTCGAGATGGGCTGATTCGCAGTATGGAGATTCGGGAAATTGTCCGGAGTTGAAAACCTTTTTACCACCAAGGACACTAAGGCTCACTAAGGAAAACACTGAGAACCATTACCACGAAGGACACTCAGGTGCACTAAGGAAACACCGCTTATTGGATTCGGAGCTAATTCATCATTGAGGGAAGTTATGGCGCACAATGTTTTTTGCGTGAAGTTTCAAAAAGAGATGCCGGGGCTGGATGAGCCTCCGTTCGACAATGACCTGGGAAGGAAGGTATACGACAATGTTTCCCAGGAAGCGTGGAGGATGTGGACGGAGCACTGCAAGATGTTGCTGAATGAGTACCGGCTGAATCCGGCGCGGCGCGAGGATCAGGAAGTGATCGTAAAGCAGTTGGAGCAGTTCTTCTTCGGCGAGGGATCGGCGAAGCCGAAGGAGTATGTGGCGCCGAAGGAGTAGAGTGTGGCGGGGCTCAAGACCCAGTTGGGTTGGCCGCTTTACGCGGCGCTAAAGCGCCGCTCTTCCACAATTCTCGGGCAATTATGAAACTCGGCTTCTAAGTGGTGCTCTGCGTCTTCTGGGCGAGAGATTCGTTGATGAAGTGCAGAGCGCCGAGTAGCAGTGCAAGGGCCGGGAGCACGACCCAGTTGGTCACCGCGAGACAGAAGTAGGTAAAGCGGAAGAGCGAAAAGCCGTCGACCGCCACGCCCACCGGTAAGATCACACAAAACGTCGCGAAAAGAACGAGAGCGGGAGATAATCCTGCGGCCAGCCGCGTTCGCTTTGAGCCATGGGCGCGCTTCGACAGGTACGCTCCCAACGCTCCGAATGCCGGGAGCCCTGCCAACCACGGCCAGTAAAAGAGCATCGCCATGTGTCCAAACCACACCAGACGCGGCTGGTAGCTTGTGCGTTGCAAGATTAAGAGCAGCAGACTCGCGCCCAAGAGACTAGCCATTCCTGGCAGCCACAGATTTCTTGTTCGATCGTTCACAATTCCTCCCTCTGACTTGGCTTGACGAATATTCGCAGCAAGAACGTGCCAGTCATTTACTTCTTGCAGAGCGAATTCGACTGCGGCCTTTTCCGTCGAGCCTTGCGAGAGCGCGGCTTCGTACGTTTCTTCGAGATGAGCGGCTAACTCCGAGACCACTTCTGCTTGAGTCGGCACGGACGGCGTTGACGATGCGATTCGTTCGCGAACCAGCTTTTTCCAATCAGGCATGGCTGACTCCGGCGAGGGCATCGAGCGCGTGGAAAAAAGTGCGCCACTCCGCGCGCAGGGGGGCGAGTTGGCGGCGTCCGGTCGGGGTGAGGCGATAGTAGCGGCGGTCGCGGCCGGCTTGGTTGGCTTGCCAGCGGCCTTCGACCCAGCCGCGTTTTTCCATCTCGTAGAGCAAGGGGTAGAGAGAGGCGAGCGTGAACTTCAGGGCTCCGGCTGTGCGTTCGCCGATTTGCCGGGCGATTTCGAAGCCGTAGAGAGGCTGCTCGGCCAGTAACGAGAGGATGGCGAGTTCGGCGCTGCCGCGGGCGATTTTAGAGCGAATGCGTTTGGTCATGGCTGCTATATAGGATTCCTATGTTGGCAGTATAGGAATCCTGTATAGCTGAGTCAAGATTACGGTGGTGGGTAGCTGCGTTCTTACCCGCGCGAGATCCCTTCGACTATGCTCAGGGCAGGCTCCTCGCTCCGCCTGACGAGCGGGCGCGCTCGGGATGACGCCGAGGAGAGGGCATGCGGTTTTCTGAGTACCTAGGAGGCGGTGATGGCCTCGATCATGGCGTCCTCTTCGGTCTGCAAGGCGCGGTACCAGGTGAAGAAGATCAACTGCGTCAAACGACTGCCGGGCAGAGAGGCCGCGGACAGTTCTACAGTTCTTTCACGCGCGCGGAGGCGCAACAGGGTCTCGCCATTGGGCGCGGCGATCTGCCAGACGGGACGCCACCAGCCTTCACATTCCAGGCAGTAGGTGTCACCGTCGGTGAAGGTGAGAGTACCGCCGCCGCTGCCCCACACGGAGCGGAAGGTGGCGATCTTCTGGGTGGAAGTTGGATCCAGAATCTGCGTACCCGCGCCAAACCAGCGTCCTCGACGGAAGGTCCAGTGGCCGTACTGGGTATCGGCGAAGAAGGTGGAGGACCAGAAGTTGCGGCGTCTCAGTGTGCCGAGGACGTGGTGGTTCACCTCAAGCGCGTAAGTTCGATGGGAAATCTTCGACCAGGTTAGGTCCGTGGAGATCGAGGAAGAAATAGGAATCATCAAACACCCACGAAGAGGCATTTCGATTCGTCTCCATACTAGCAAAAGTTGCCTGAAAGACACATGAAAGAACAAAGGTGCTCAATAGGCCCGGGGCGGGTTCGTGCGAGCGATCGGCTTCACTGTGGATGACGCAGGGGGAATTCTGGCGAGAGCTGAGCAGCCGAGCGGTGCTCGGCCTGTCCGGGTCATAGGCCTGGACGCGCACAAACTCACTATTCGAAATTTCTTGCTCCAGTCTTCTCATTTGAAACTTCAGTCCGCGCGAGATCCCTCGCTCCGCCTGAAGAACGGCTGCGCTCGGGATGACGCCTTTGGGAGAGTTGACGAGCGGCTGGATGCTTTCGGAAGCTGACCCAGCAAGGAGCCTGGTGGATACTCACGAGGGCTGAGCAGCCGAACGGCGATCGGCCCGTCCCGGTCATGGAACGAGATCCACATAGCCTCAAGCCAATTCAGTTAGGGTGTGTCCGTAAGCACTCCGGGGGCGTTCTGGGCACTGCTACAATTCCCTGTTTCACACTGATGGCCGGACCGGTCCGCGAACTTCAACGGGCACAAACACGTACTGTCTAGTGGGTAGTGCTTGGGGGAAGTCTCAGAGGTTCGGTCGTCCAGGCGAAAGTCTCAAGGTTTAAGCAGATTTCCGGGGAGTGCAAGTGGAAGACGTCCAGGTCGTCGCGATGCTGGTCCGGCGGTGTATTGCCGGGGATGCCGCCGCCTGGGAGGAAATCGTGCAAACCTACAATCGGCGTATCTACAACATCTGTTACCGCTTCGCGGGATCGTCGGACGATGCCCAGGACCTTACCCAAGAGGTCTTCATCAAGATGTACCGCACCCTTTCCAGCTATGACCCAGGGAAGGGAGCGTTCGTGACCTGGGTGACGACCATTACGCGGAACCTGCTGGTGGACCATTTCCGCAAGACCAAGCAGGACCGGATGACGGATTCGATGGACACCGCGGCGTCGGATCACGAGGACGCCCAGCCCCTGAGCGAGCAAATCCCGGACCAGCATGCCCCCCCGGACGCCCACGTGCGGAGCCGGGAGGTCTCGGAGACCGTACACGGGGCCTTGGCCAAGCTATCGCCAGAACTACGGGAAGCAGTGATTCTAAGGGACTTACAGGATATGGACTATCGCGAAATTGCCACCGTTTTGAAGGTTCCGGAGGGTACCGTGAAATCACGAATAAATAGGGGTCGAGCGGAACTTGCGCGGCTCTTACAACGTACCTATAGGCAGGTGATGTGATGCCAGACCAAACCAGCAACGGAATGCAGTGTAACGAGTTCGAAAGCCTGCTCACGGACGCCATTGACGGCGTTCTGAGCGGGAGCGCACTCGACCGCTTCCAGGCCCATGTCCGGGTATGCCGGGCGTGCGGGCCGCTGTTCGCCGATGCCGAGGCGGGCCGCAACTGGCTGAAAGGTCTCACGGAGGTGGAGCCTCCAGCAAGCCTGGTGAATAACATCCTGGCATCCACGACGGGCGTTGACACCCAGCGCCTGCGAGTCCCGACACGCTCGGTCCAACCACAGATTTCGTGGTGGGAGCGCGTGCAGGCCTCGGTGCTGGAACCGATCTGGGCTACGGTCCGCCAGCCGCGCTTTGCCATGTCATTCGGCATGGCCTTCTTCGCGCTGTCGGTGGGACTAACGGTAGCCGGTGTGAAACCCGCGGACATCAGTCAGATCAGCCTGCGTCCGTCGGCCATCCGGCGCACGTACTATGCGACGCAAGCTCGCGTGGTGCACTACTACGAGAACGTGCGGATCGTTTACGAAGTTGAGTCGCGGGTGCGCGAGATCAAGCGCACAGTGGCTCCCGCCGAGCCCGGCGTGAAGCAGTCACGGCCGGCGAAACAGCAAGACAACAAGAACGACACAACACAACAGCCCGAGCAGAAGCAGGAGCGCAACTACAGCCAGACGGATAATCATCTCATTCTGGCCAGCGCTCCTCAGGGTCCATCTCTTCAGGAACTGCCTGTAGTGTCGGTGACCACGTACAGGAGGTTCGTATGAACTGCGCCACTCACAGCGACACAGCTGCAGTGGCCTTCTGCCGCACATGCGGAAAGCCACTTTGTAACCAATGCACCCGCGACGTCCGCGGAGTGATCTACTGCGAATCGTGCCTGGCCGCACGATTGGAGGGCACGGCTCCGGCTGCGGGATTTGTTCCGCCGGAGCAGACTGTATATCCGCCGATGGGCGGAGCAGGAGCGGTTCCGCGACCGCCGGTGAATGCCGGGCCGAATCCGACGGTGGCTGGAATTCTGGGCGCCATTCCACTTGGCTTGGGCGCAGTGTACTGCGGCCAATACGCGAAGGGGTTGGCGCATCTTGGGATCGTGGTGCTGGCGATTGTCGGTTTGTCGTCGGACCTGCCGTGGCAAGCGGACACTGCGCTGGGAATTTTTCTTGGCTTCTTCTGGGTGTACCAGATCATCGACGCCATCCGTACAGCCAGGGCCATTCAGGCGGGCGAGCCGATTCCGGATCCATTCGGGCTGGCTTCGACGTTTGGTACGGGAGAGAAAATCGAGACCACGAAGGTTCCCGCCGCAGCCGCGATTCTCATCGGGCTCGGTGTGCTCTTCCTGGTCAACACGGTATTTGACTTCAGCCTGCATCGTTTCTGGCCGATCATTTTGATCGTGCTGGGCGTGTGGCTGTTTGCCAAGCACTGGGGACTGTTGGGCGGCTACCGTCCGTATTGCGTCTGCGAACACTGCCGAACTCGCAAGCTGATGGGTCCGGCGATCCTGGTTACACTTGGCGTGCTATTCCTGCTGGACAATGTGTCTGGCGTGGAGTTTCACCGAACCTGGCCGGCGATTCTGCTGGTGATTGGAGTGGTCAAACTGTTGCAAAGCAATGCTTCGTCTGAGGGACACATCGGTCCATTGCCTCCGGTGACGCCACCAGGAGTTACCCCCAGCGTTCCGCCACCACCGGCGCCGCCGGTGCCGTCGCAGAACCCAGAGCAGGCAGCCTCATCTGGCGAGGTGAACCATGTCTAACCCAATGATGACTCCGGGAGTTCCACCGGGCGCGCCACCGCCGATGCGACGTCAGCGTTCGATTGCAGGACCGTTCGTCCTGATCGTAATCGGCACCGTTTGCTTGCTGGGAACCATGCACGTGTTGTCGCTGGGACGCCTGGCCCACTTGTTCGCCAACTACTGGCCGGTTCTGCTGATTTTCTGGGGCGTGATCAAGTTGCTCGAGCACCAGAAGGCCCAGCGCGAAGGGACACGGGCCGCGGGGATTGGCGGAGGGGGAATCGTTCTCGTTGTGATGATCGTTGTCTTCGGTTTGATCGCAACGCAACTGGAGCGGGTGAACTGGTCGGGATTGCGCGACAACATCAACATCGACGATGGTGACTTCAACGGCATCTTCGGCCAGAACTATAACTTCAACGATCATCTGGAGCAGGACTTCCCGGCGGGAGCCACCCTTAAGGTTCTCGACACGCGGGGCGCGATCAGCGTGCACGCTTCTGACGACAACAAGATTACGGTCGTCGTCCGCAAGCGCGTAGGCGCCGAGAATCAGAACGACGCCGACAAGTACAACACCGAAACCAAGCCGACGATTACGACGATTGGCGGCCTGGTTACGGTCGATGCCAAGGCGGAGGGGGCTGGCGATCACTCGGTGGAAACCGACATCGACATTTCCGTTCCGCGCAAGGTTCCGGTCACGATCATTTCCAAGCGCGGTGATGTGAACCTGGTGGGGCGCGAGGGCACGATCGACATCTCGGCGCAGCACTCTGACACAAGCATTGAAGACGTAGTCGGCAACGTGAAAGTGAGCCAGGAAAAAGGCTCGGTGAAAATCGAGCAGGTTACCGGCGACGTGCATGTGCAGGGCCGGGTGAACGAAGTTTCCGTTGCGGATATAAAGGGCGGAGTACAACTGGAAGGCGAATTCCAGGAGAGCGTGAAGCTGGCGCGAATTACGAAGACGGTGACGTTCAAGTCTTCACGCACCGACATGGAGTTTTCGCGAATCGAGGGCAATTTGGATCTCGATTCCGACGAACTACACGCGGAGCAGATCACGGGGCCGCTGCGCTTAACCACGAGGTCGAAAAACATTCGGCTCGACGAGGTTTCGGGTGATGTACGCCTGCAGAATGATAACGGCGCGATTGAAGTGGGGATGCGATCGCTGGGCAACGTGCAGATTGACAGCCGGAATGGGGGCATCCAGTTGAGCGTGCCCGACAAGGCAGGATTCCGTCTGGATGCCCGCACGCGCGATGGCGAGATTCAGTCGGACTTCCCGGAGTTGAAAATCAACAACGATGACCGCGAGTCGAAGGCCAGCGGCAGTGTGGGCAATGCGTCGTCGCACGTTGTGCTGAACAACGAACACGACGGGATCGAGATTCGGAAGGCGAGCGCGTTGCCGCCGAAACCGCCGGAGCCGCCGAGTACCGGGAAGGCCGGGAAGGCGCTGCCTGCGCCCAAGGTG
Organism: uncultured Acidobacteriaceae bacterium; assembly: GCA_963840895.1. Classification (GTDB taxonomy): domain Bacteria; phylum Acidobacteriota; class Terriglobia; order Terriglobales; family Acidobacteriaceae; genus Sulfotelmatobacter. The sequence goes on along the minus strand of CAWJAR010000017.1, from coordinate 460,186 downwards.
AAGGTGGAACCTACGGAGAACTGAGGGAATCCCGCGTCCTCTGTGGTTCAGAACCTTTTCACCATGGGGGACACGGAGGAACACAGAGGCTATTCGTCAATCCTCGACGGGCGGATTTTTCTGTTTCACTAATTCCTCGACACGGGCCAGGACCTCGTCTTCGGACAATGCCGTTGAGTTGATTACTACGGCGTCGGAGGCTGCGACCAGCGGAGATGCGGCGCGGGTGCGGTCGCGGCGGTCACGTTCGCGGAGTTCTTCGGCCACACCGGCGGCCACGTTCCCTTTAATCTTGCTTTGCTCCATGCGGCGCTGTTCGCGGACGACCGGATCGGCGTCCAGAAAAATCTTCAGATCAGCATCGGGAAAAACTTTCGTGCCAATGTCGCGGCCTTCCATCACTACGCCGCCACCGGCGCCCATCTCGCGCTGATGGGCGACCATCCACTCACGAACTTTGGGATGCACCGAGATGCGCGAAGCGGCTTCAGAGACATCGCGCTCGCGGATACGGGAGGAAACGTCGCGCCCGTCGAGCAGGGTGCGGTTACCACCGATGGTGGGCTCGAGTTGGATGCGGGAGCTTTCGGCGAGCTTCACGAGGGCGGCCTCGTCATCGAATGAAGCGTCACGATCGATGGCCTTGAGCGCCAAGGCGCGATACATGGCACCGCTCTCCAGGTTCACATAGCCGAGCTTGCGGGCGAGTCGTGAGGCGATGGTGCTCTTGCCCGCGCCCGCCGGGCCGTCGATGGCAATGGTCAGCTTTCTGGTGGGCAGGCCGTCTTTGAGTGCGTCGGTCATGCGAAGTTACAGATTGTACACGGTGCTCGTGGGTGCACTGATAGGGCGGGATTGGTTCAGAGGCCGCTTGCTTCGCTCGCGGGACAGCCGAAGGCGGCTGTCTCCACATAATTTGGGCGCTCCACTTGCCGCGGATGAGAATGCTATCAGTTTCTCTCAGATTGCTGCGTCGCGCACTTGCTCGGGAGTCCATCCCAACTCGCGCAGTTTGCGAATGCTCAGGGCATCGTGGCGCTTTGCCAGACGCACGCCGGCTTCGTCGCGAATCAGGTCGCAATGGTAATAGTTGGGAGCGGGCAGCCCGAGCGCGCGAAACAAGAGAATCTGCCGAGCTGTGGACTTCAGCAGATCTGCTCCGCGTACGACTTCAGAGATGCGCATGGCGGCGTCATCGACCACAACCGCTAACTGGTAGGCAGGGACATCGTCTTTGCGCCACACGATGAAATCTCCGAAGTCCTTTCCGGCGATCATGCGTTGCTCGCCCAGGTGTTGGTCGGTGAAGTGAATCTCGTCACCGTCGGAGAACGCGGAAGCGCCAATTTATTCCCTTGGGGTTGGAGTGTTGTGCATTGGTGGAGGCAGCGGGGCGGCAGCGTCCGGGATATACCGGTTCGTCGTCCGAATCGTTGGGGGCGCCCGCGGATTGTGCCACATCCTTGCGCGAGCAGGTGCACGGATAGATCATTCCGCGGTCGCGCAAGGCTGTCCAGGCCTGGAGATAATGTCCTCGGCGCTCGCTTTGCGCGTAGGGGCCGAGAGGTCCGCCGCAGTCTGGTCCTTCGACCCACGTGATCCCGAGCCAACGCAGATCGTCGATCATGGCCTGGACAAATTCGGGGCGACAGCGTTGCGTGTCTAGGTCTTCGTTGCGGAAGATCAGCTGACCACCATGCTCAGCCGCGCGGCGGGCGGCGGTCCAGAAGGTGCGCGCGTGGCCTAAGTGCAGGAGGCCGGTGGGGGATGGGGCTAGGCGGCCGCGATAGGATTTTAGGTTGGGTTCGGCCACGATTGTGTTGATTGAACTTTCAAATAGCACCGCCGTCTCGGCGTTCCTACACTGCGAGGGCGTGACGCCCTCCCGACAGCCGGCAAGAATGCCGGCGCTACGGTTATCGCACTGCGCTTCCTGGAACCGGAGAGACGGTAACTTTTTCCGGCGTGATTTGGAGCATTGAGCGTCCGCTGACGTGCACGAAGCTTAATTCGCGGGCGGCTAGTAATGCGTTCACGGCATCTTTCACCTTGGAGCGGGCGATGAGGTTGCCGAAGAAGATTTCGAGATCGGCTTGCTCGATTGCGATCACGCAATCCAGATACTTCGAGAGCAAAGCGGTGAGGGCCTCCTGCACCGATAGGCCGACGCCTTCTTTGACGGCATCGGGAGCCCAGCGGTAGAGGACATCCCAGACCGATCCTTCGCTGGCCTTGTAGTCGACGCGGGTGATGCGGAGCTTGGACCACAACTCGGCCAGAGCGCCGTCGAGCGCGGCGAGCGAGACGCTGCCGCCGAGTGCGTCCTGCAACTTCTGCTTCGAGATGGGACCATCGCGGCGAATCAACTCGAAGGCATCGCAGGCCAGCGCGGAATATGGAGAGCGCGATCCGGCCTTGGGCGCCTGCTTGGGATTGCGCTCGCCGATGAGCGCGTACAAATAAGGAAAGGCTGACGCCGACACCAGGAAGCCATTGTTCTCTTCGAAGAGATTGGCCTCGAATGCCGTACGCTCGCGAAGGAGACGAACCATCAATTCGGTCGCCTCAGCTGCGCGTGGATCTTTAAAGGCGTGCTGCCAGCCGGGCAAGCGGTCCTCGGAGCCGACGAACGCACCAATGAAGGTCGGCACGAGTAGCGGCGGGCGTTTCGGATACATCAGGCAGAAGCCGACCTCTTCCAGAAATACGCGCGCCTGCTCGATGGTCCGGATGGGCTTGCCATCGAGACGCCACTTTTCGCGGCGGAGTTGCTGGAGTTCGAGGTCAGTCATAAAGAGCTCAGCTATCAGCCTGTCAGCTTTCAGCTAAACACCTGTCACTGAGAGCTGAGAACTGACAGCTGAGAGCTAGATTCTCTTAAACGCCTTTTGAATGTCCTTTACAGAATACCTTAGAACGACCGGCCTGCCGTGAGGACAGGACATGGGGTGGTCGGTTTTGGCCAGTTCCGCGAGCAGCCAGTCCATTTTATTTTGCTCGAGCGGCATGTTGACCTTGATGGCCGCGTGGCATGCGATGGAAGCGGCGATGCGGGCACGTATTTTTTCCAGGTTCAGCGATTGTTCTTCGCGCGAGAACTGGTCGAGTAGTTCATGCAACATGTGCTCGACGGCTGCGGCGTCCACGCCTGCGGGAGCGACTTTCACGGCCACGCTGCGGGCGCCGAAGGGTTCGGCTTCGAATCCGTTGTGCTGCAGTTCGTCGGAAATTTCGGAGAATACCGCCTGCTGCGCGGGAGACAAGTCCAGCACGATCGGCATGAGCAGGCGCTGGCTTTCAACTTTCTGCGCTGCGCGCTGCTTCAGCACTCGTTCAAAAAGGACGCGCTCGTGGGCGACGTGTTGGTCGACGATCCAAAGGCCATCTTCATTGACGGCGAGGATGAAAGAATTGCGGATTTGACCGAGCGGCTTGAGGGTACCCAGAGACGAGAGGGTCGGCTCTTCTTCATTGACGTCGAGCGCGGGAGCGCAGCCGTTGTCGGGGATGGTTTCGACCGGTCGCGCCAGTGAGACGGCCGCGTTCGCTTCGACGGCGATTCCGCCTTCAAATTGAAAGTGTTGGGAAATCGGCGGCGGGACAGGGGCTTGCAGTGCGAAGCCGCCGGAAGCAACGGCTTCCGGCTCTCGCCATCCGGCTTCCGGAAAACGAACGCCTGGGGCCGGAAGCCCAGCATCTCCCGACGATGGTTCCCACACCGCGCCGGGTGTGATCGCACCGGGTGTGAGCGACTGGCTCGCGGTAGCATGCGCGTGAATCTCGGTCATGAATTGCGGCACCGGACGCGCCTTCATCAGCGCCGCCCGCACGGAGTCGCGTACGAAGTCGTGCATCACACTCTGCTGGCGGAAGCGCACTTCCGTCTTCGAGGGATGTACGTTGACATCGACTTCAGCGGCGGGCATTTCCAGGAATAGCAGGACTACTGGATAGACGCTGGGCGGAATGATATTGCGGTAGGCTTCGGTCAGAGCGTGCTGCACGAGGCGGTCGCGGATGAGGCGTCCGTTGACGAAAATGAAAATCGAATTGCGATTCAGCTTTTGGATTTCGGGTTTGGAGACGAAGCCATGGAGGTGCATTTCGCCGAAAATCTCCGGTTCGTGGTCGACGGTTTCTTCGCCTCCGGCAGTCTCGCGGGCGGGGGTGGCCGCGCCACATTCCTTCGCTCTGCGCCACGGGGGAGGCTGGGGCAATCCGATGCGCTCGAGCGGCTGACGCGATGCGACCGGAATCAACTGGTCCAGGATTTCTTTGCCAAAGACCTGGTAGACGCGCTCGCTGTATCCGGCCACCGGAGGCGCGACTAACATGGCGTTGGACGCGGAGTGCAACTCGAAATGCTTTTCTGGATGCGCCAGCGCATAGTGCGTGACCAGCGACGCGATGTGCGAGAGCTCGGTCGATTCGGCTTTGAGAAATTTCTTGCGGGCTGGAACGTTGAAAAAGAGATCGCGGACGGTGATCGAAGTTCCGAGGGGAAGTCCGGCTTCTTCGACGCGGGCGATCTTTCCGCCGTTGATCTCGATCACCGTACCCGCAGGATCGTCCGCGGCACGGGTTTCGAGATGCAGGCGGGAGACGGACGCAATCGAGGGCAGGGCCTCTCCACGAAATCCGAGGGTCGCGACGCTTAGCAGGTCTTCCGCATTTTTGATTTTCGAAGTTGCGTGGCGCTCGAAGGCCAGCATGGCATCGTCGCGGACCATGCCGCATCCGTTGTCGCTGATCTGGATGAACTTCTTGCCGCCGGCCTCGACGCTGATCTTGATGCGGGTTGCGCCGGCGTCGAGGGAGTTCTCGAGCATCTCTTTGACGACCGAGGCGGGGCGCTCCACAACCTCGCCAGCGGCGATCTGGTTGGCGACGGTTTCGGAGAGTACGTGGATCTTACCCATGCGATGAGATCCCTCGCTTCGCTCGGGATTTCGGCTGCGGGCTCACCCCTTCGCGTCGCTCAGGGTCACGCCCGCAAAACGCCTCAACCTCGCCAGCGGCGATCTGGTTGGCGACAGTCTCGGAGAGTACGTGGATGCGGCCCATCGGGAAATTCGGTAGCGAGTCGTCGGTAGTCAGAGTCAGTGTCGCAGATGGGGTGGAAAATGCAAAATCGAAGATCGAAGAGTGATAGTTCCAAACGGTGTAACGTTTTGCCTCCCGAAATCACAATTCAACAACGAGCTCCATTGGCGGGAGTGCGGCCGGACATCGAGACGGTTTCGCAACAATAGTGCTGGCAAAAACGGATGTTCCGGGGCAAAATCGTTCCACTATCGCCGCCGGCCTTCTGCTCGGCGGTTTTTTGGGGCCCCATCCGAGTCGACAGAGTGTATCTGGTGCGGGGAGGTGCATATGACCGCAATCGTGTTCGACAGCCCATGGGATCGCGCAAAGCGTTGGATGTTGCGCGGCGGACTCACTTTCGGCGCGGGTCTGGCCCTCTGGGTCAGCAGCATGCTTGGAAGTACGCTGTTTGGGCCCGTGATTGAGGCCGCGAGGCCGGGAGCGACTCTGCTGACGCAGAAGGTTATCGATACGTTCGGTGGACGTTGGGTCGTCGGGACGATCGCGCTGCTTCTGCTGCTTTTCAGCCAATGGCTGCGGGGAAGACGGCTTCAATTGCGCCAGAAGGACTACGACTCCACCGGACAGAAGATCCTAACCACGTTGCGCAGCGATCCCGCTGCGCGAGTACCAGACTTCTATCTTTACCTTCGAGCCTTTGAAACCACAGGGAAGCTGCATGTTCCTCTGTACCTGCGAGTACGGAGGAAGTGCGTATGGGTCGGGCAGCGGCAGGTAACGGATGATCTAGAGAGTTACGTCACCTTGGCGGTAGGCAGCCGCGCTCCGCTGATTGCATTGGGTAGGCCGGGCGAAGCAATCGGAGCTGGAAGAATCTTGACTGAGGACGAGCACTGGCAGGCCGATATTGTGAACCTGATGAGGCGAGCCAAGGGCATTCTCATCGTACCCTCAGATCGCGACGGCACTGTATGGGAGATGGACACGCTCAGGCGGGAAGAGCTTTTCAGCAAGGTTGTCTTCATCATGCCTCCTGCAAGCAAGGGGGAATTCGACACGTCTCGACGCTGGGAAGCTGCCAAGTGTGCCATGGCGGTCCACGGCTTGGAGGCTCCGGAGCATCAGGACCGGGGGATGCTGTTCCGGCTCGGTCCAGACGGCAAGCTGGTTAATGCCGAACCTCTGATGCTGAGTTCGCCACGGAAAATACACAAATCTCTTGATCGTATTTTCAGGACCAAACAGGGCAAGAGCATCTACAAGGCAATCGTCAATGCGGATAAGCGGGCCAGCCACGGCGCGTTCTGGGGCTGGCTCGAAAACGCTCGCCAACTCTCCGTGTTTCCTGTTGCCCTTTTGGCCATTCTGATGCCCACGCCCAACGTCGGTTTCGACCCGCATGAGTCATGGGGAACGGTCTTCCAACGGTTTATCACGGCGAGCGAGATGTCGGAATACGACGAATCGCAGGAGCTGAACAAATCACAGAAGTATCTCGCTCTCAGGACCCAGGTCGCGCCGGAGAATCTGGATCAGTTAAACCAGGCTCTCTTGGCGAGGGGGCTTTCGAGTCTCGATGACACCAATCTGCGCGCCTACTACGTGGCGCAAGCCGAAATGATGTCGCGTCTGGGTGACGCGAGGTGCTCGGCTCTGCTATCCAGCGGCCGCATGCAGATTGCCTTTACCTATATGCCTTCCGAGGAATACCGTGACTTTGCCAAAGCACGAGATAGAGCGATTGTGGCTGGCGCAGAGAACACGCCGAGTGTCACCTTGGACAGGAGTAAAGAGAACAACATAACGCAGCGGTTCGCAGCAAGCCTGAGCCAGCAGGACCAGCAGCGCTTTGAACAATTCGGCCAGAAAAAGACTCACACCGCAGATGACCAATGCTGGTTGCTTCGCACGGTCTCGAACGCTGTCGCCAGCCTTCCCGAGCCGCAAGGAACACTATGGGCACGGACGTGGACAGCGATGAGCACAGGGAATCCGGATCCTAGTCCCAAGCCTGTCCCTCAACCTGAACCAATCACGCCGGAGCCCGTCAAGCTTTATCCCCTAGAACCCGCTCCTGCGCCTCCCCAGCGGTACGACCCGCAAAAAGACGCTCTGTTCAAGCAAAAGCTTGCAGACCGAGAGGCTAAGACATCTCAAGCGTCGGCGATTCAGACGAATGCCGCAGCAACTCAGACGCTGCCTCCCGATCCTAGCGTGGCCATGATTGAAAAGGCTCGGCTCGATCTGGATTCCGGGCGCCTCATCGAGCCGGCTAACGATTGTGCACTCTATTGGGCCCGGCAGCTCACGCAAAGCGGCAATCCACAGGGTGCCGAGATTGAGCACAACGTTTTAAGCGCAATGGGAAAACGAATCTCAGATGCGAGAGCCAGCAAGAACTACATCTCGGCGATTGATGATCTGAACAAACTGATTCCCTATTACCCGGCGCGCACCGAACTTGTGTCATTGCGCTCGCAAATCCAGGTAGAGCAGCAACGGGAGGTCGCCGAAGCGGAGGTTAAGAAGTTCGTTTTGGAGCACCGGCACATTGTCTTCGCCAATAATGGAGCCATGCAGCAGGCCTACTGCGTCGGAGTGCTCGTTCTGAGCGCGGACGGTACCGCTCGGTTCGATTGCGTCAACAGCTTTGATCCGCAAGGCCGTTGCGATCACGTCGTGTTTCCCGCAGGAGCGATCAAGAACGTGAAATTCATGGCGAACGGTCTGTTGCACGTGGCGACACATCATGCAGGGAACTACGACTTCTACGGCGAGTCCGCAGCTCTACAGGGCGCCTATCAGGAACTTGGTCTGATGGCGACTCGATAAGCCCTGAGTGTTTACTTTGCGTCGGTTACTTGTTCACGAGATTCGTTGTAGGTGCCGAACTTTTTCGCGACCACTTTTAACGTGGGATAGAACTGGACGAAGGTGTGTTCGACTGCGGCGTGGGCGTCGTGGCACGACCAGCAGCCGTTGCCTTTGGGCATGGCTCCGGCGGCCTTCCCGGCGGCGACCTGGTCATCGCCGTTGAAAGCGTAATAGGCCCACTTGTCCGGATTCTTCGCGGAATCTTTGACCTCGACGGCAAGGCCCATGAGATCGGTCTGGTAGTGGCCTTTCTGGTTGATGGAGCTACGGCTGGCGGCGTCACGTTCGTCGATGACGAACATGCTCTGCTCGGGCCATTTGCCCGACTTCGCGAATTCCTCATAGGCCCACCGCTGCACGAAAACATTGGTGAACATCTCGTGGCCGCCGGGCTCGGGACTGTAGTTCATGCCATATCCGGCGGAAAGAAACATCCATTCGCGATAGTCGGGCGGGCGTAGCAGTTCGCCTTTTTCGTCATATTGCGGCTTGGGCATTTTCGCGTCGGGCGCAGCTGCCAACAGGGCGAGGCATGCAAGAAAGACCAGAACACTGCATAGAACATTCTTCATAGAACCCTCCCGATTGAGTTGGAGACAGATTAGCCTGCGGCGATAGCAGTCGTCTTGAACAAATTAAACATGAACGCCTACCATCTGCGGGTGACAAATCCAGCGGGCCGCCGTCTTATGACCGTGCCCGATGCTGCGAATCCGGGAAGCCATTTGCGGGGAGGGGAGTTTTATTCTCCGATCCAGGCGCGGCTGCGTACCGGCGAGGTAGTGCTTTCCGAACTGTGCCAGCCGTGCTCGCGCAGCGTGCCGCGCCACCAGCATGAACTGGCGTACGTCACGGTGGTGCTGCGAGGCGATTATTTGGAAGGCGATCGCGGGCGCCTCGACGAGCTGAGGCCGTTTACGGCGGTGTTCAATCCGGCGGGAATTGAGCACTCGACGGTGATCGGACCGGCGGGAGCGTCGTTTTTTACCATTGAATTGTGCGAAGCGAACCTGCGTCATCTGGGAGTTTCTTTGCCGCGGAGCACGACGTTCGATCGCGGCGCCGGAGCGATGCTGTGGCCGGGACTTCATCTTTATTCTGCGTTCAAGACACAGACTGCCGACCCGCTGGTGCTGGAGGCCTATGTGCTGGAACTGCTGGGTGCCATTGCCGGATTCGAAGTACGAGATAAGGCCGCTCCCAGTTGGTTTGGCCGCGTGAAGGAGCGTTTGCATGAAGGATTTCGCGAGCCTCTTCGCATGAGCGATTTGGCGCGGGAGGCGGGAGTGCATCCGGTGCATCTGGCACGAGTGTTCCGCAAGATGGAGCGTCGAACGCCGGGCGAGTACCAGCAGCGGCTGCAGGTGCGATCTGCGTGCGACCTGCTGCGCGATCCGGAGTGGCCCTTGGCGATGATTGCGGCGGAGTGCGGATTCGCCGACCAGAGCCACTTCACGCGCATCTTTCGCAGGATGACGGGAACGACTCCGGCGCGGTTTCGAGAGGCTGTGGCGCTGAAGAAAATGACAGCTTGAGCGGCTTGGGGATCGATTCAAGCGCGGGGAAAAGAAGAGGCGCTCCGGGATAATCGGAGCGCCTTAAAGTTCTTGTATACGTGCTGGTCACTGCACAACAAGCTGGAATGAAGCAGGGACTGTTGTGGAACCCGAGGCACCGCTTACGGTGATCGTGTAAGACCCTTTGGCTGTCCCTGGACTCTTCGATCCACCGCTTCCACCACCGCACGAGGCCAGCCACATAGTGGACAATCCCAGTATCGTGATCAACCCAAGGAAGCGCATACCGCGCAAGGATCGTCGCGGGCCGGCGGCGACCACCACACCAAACAGTCCAGGTAGCAGGAGGGCGTAGAAGATTTGCGTCCCGTGCCCTGACGTACTACGGGTTGCGACGGTAGGAGCCGACGTCATGATATGGAAGCTAACGTTTGAAGTGGCGCTGATCGGATTAGGTGCCGTGCACGTGGATTCGGACGCGGTGTCGGTGCAACTGAAGGACACGGGACCGGTGAAGCCGCCAACGAGCGCCACGGTGACGGTGGCATCGATGCTGCCCCCTTGCGTGACCTGATAGCTCGTTGCCGTGGGAGCGAGCGAAAAGCCGGGGGCCAAAGAGGCCGCCCATGCAGTGGCGAGGCTGTTCACATTGACGGAGCCAAGGCCCGCAACGAGGTTGTAACCCGTGGTTGCGTCTTTAGTAGAAGCTTGGAAACCGAAGACCCCGGTTGTCCCGGTAGCTCCGGGACAGCGGTAGGAGGCAGGTTGTACGGTGGGAGTGCCGCCGGAGCAATACACCGTGTTATCGCCAGTGGTAACTGCGTTGAACGCCAAGTTAGATGGAGTGGCCGCCAGCGAATAGAGCATCGGATTGACGTTTCCGAGACCGGTAGACGATCCCAGATATTGATTGAGCAGAGTCACGATGCCGGCAAATACCGGGGCCGAAGCCGATGTACCCCCAATGATCGATTGGTTGTTGTCGACTGCGTTAGCAATCCCAGTGGCGCAACTGCTGCCCGTGCCGCCGAGACCGAGTTCGGACAATTGCGTGCAGAAAATGTAGCCAGGAAAATTCGGCGTCGCGAGGAAGGAGACGTCGGGAGTCAAGCGGACGTTTCCTTGTCCAGTAACTGTGACTGTTTGCCACGAGGGTTTCGTGAAACCGGAGACGCACGCGGAATTGTCGGACGTTTGAACGGCGCAGTTGCTGGCGCCGCCGCCGGTGGACGAGATTCCGATGTCATTCTGCGCAGACAATGCGTCGGTGATGGGAACCCAACCACTCACCGCGGTTGAACCTCCCTGGGTGCAAAAAGTATTGCCTGGGTTCTGCACGCAGAACTCACCGATTTCGGCATCGTCGTTCCAGACCTGTTCAGGAATGTAGGACGTGGTAGAAGCACCGTCTGTGGAATTCGTGGTTCCCCAAAATTGAGCGGTAAGGTTCGCCAGAGGGATAGCTGTGCCACCGACTCCAGTCACTTCCGGACTGCTAGCGGGATAGCTCACGGCCAGACCTTGTGTAGCGAGGTTTGTGGCAGTGATCGTACCCGAGGTGCCCCCGAAGTCGCACTCGGCTGCTCCGGTGTCTCCAGTGGAATTCACAAACGTGATTCCCATGGAACTTGCCTTCTGGAGCTCGCTTTCGTCTGCCAAGGGTTGTCCTGAGGAAGACAGGACGAAATTGTCGTCGAACTCGCAAAGCCCATAGCTCAAACTGATCACTGGGGCGACACTGTTGTCGATAGCGTAATAATAAGAACTAAACACATCAGTCGAGTTCACATAGATGATCTGCGCACCACGGGCAACCGCGCCGGCCCACTCCAAGTCCAGATCAGCTTCGCTGATATCTCCGTTGGTGGAGAGGTTGGGATCCGCGCCATTCAGTACGTAGCTGAAATGGGGGTCGTTGCAGGAGGTGATGACGCCGCTCGAATCTGTAGTGCAACTAATCGCGGAAAGACCAAACCCTGTACGAAAATCGGTAATATCCGCGAGATAGATATCGGTCTGTCCCATCACCGCCATCTTCTGGCCTGAGCCATCGATGCCGGCGTCGTAAAGGGCCTTGATATCGTAAATGGCGGCGATGTCGCCCGGTGCAACAAGAGGTCCTAAGGCGCTGCTGTTGTAGGCCGGACGCGGGCCGGTGTTCCGGCGAATGCCATGGGGCTTGGGACGAAAGTCGTGCAATCCGCGAACGCCGGCGACGATTGCGCCTAGAGCAGATGGAATTACGGGGGCAGTGGAGTTGGCGTAGTGCAATTCCCCATTCACGTTGAAGCGGTGAATCTCGGTGCCGAATGCGCTCTGCACCTGGGCGGCAGTACCAGTGAATGAGATCCAGTTACGGCCGCGCGCCAGGTGGATCATGGTGAAGCCTTTCGCCGTCAGCCAGGCAGCCATCTTTTGCATGTCGTTGGAGCTCATGCCGAAGCGGTCGGCGTATTGTTCAGGGGTCAGCCACGTGTGGTAGTTGGCCGATTTCGGATCTTGCTGCTGGGTCAGAAGATGGGTAAGGGCTCGCTGTTGCGCAGCCGTGGGTGAGGTCATCAGGGTGATGGTTCCCATGCGCATGGCGGGATCGACGGGACCCTGATCGAACTGCGGGAGGGCTCGGCGGTGGACGCTTCCCCTCAGCCTCACCGTCTGGCCATTGGTCAGAGAGCTGGCAATGCGGTCTTGTACGGCGGCATAACTCAAGCTGGAGAATAGGCTGGCAATCAGGATTGCGGGTACAGATGACTTCACCATTCGCATGGAAGCTCCGGGTAAGGCCTGCACTGCTGTGCTTAAGCTTATAGGGGTAAAGACTATTCGATCAATACATGAGGATGGAAGGTTGTACGGGGCCAAGAAAGTTAACAAAGATTGGCTGTTGAAGAGCCCGCAATCGGGCGTTCCGCAGCGAAAATGGGGAACATGACGTGAACGTGACGGGGTCTGGGGCTTTGCGCCGCTCTGCCGTATACTGCCCCTGCGAATCGCGATATTCCATGCCCGCACCGGACACTGCCAAATTTCGCCTTGCGTATATCGATTGGATGCGGGGACTGGCTTGCCTGCTGATGTTCCAGACGCATTGCTACGATTCATGGCTGAGTCCAGAGGCGCGGAGGAGCCGGTTCTTTATGTACTCGCAACTGGGAGGAACGTTTCCGGCGCCGCTGTTTTTATTTCTGGCGGGAATTTCGTTTGCCCTGGTGACCGAAAAATTGTGGCGGAAAGGTTTGCCGACCCGGCAGATTGCGCGCACGACGATTTTTCGTGGCGGGGAAATTTTTGTCTATGGGCTGCTCTTCCGGGTGCAGGAATATGTCGTTGCCTGGGGTTGGGCGCCGAAGAGCGACCTGCTGAAGGTGGATGTGCTGAACACGATTGGCCTGTCAATGATGCTGCTGGGGATCGTGTGCTGGCTGGTGCTTGCGGTGGAGGGCGGCCCGCGGCGGCGACTGGCTATGGTGCTGACGGCACTGGGAACGGCATTACTGATATCCCTGGTGACACCTCCGGTTTGGACCACGTGGCGGCCGACGTGGCTGCCGTGGCCGCTTGAGTCTTACGTTGATGGAGTGCACAACCTGGGAGTTCCGCAATCCGGCATCTTTCCGATTTTCCCGTGGACGGGCTTCGCGTTCGCGGGGCTGGGCGTGGGATTCATTTTCCAGAGCGAGTGGGCGCGCGGGCGGGAAGCGAAAGCATTCCTTTCTTTGGGGATCGCGGGGTGTGCGCTGATTGTGTTTTCGCGCTGGCTGTACGCGCAGCCGCATCAACTCTATGCCGTCGACGATTACTGGCATACGAGCCCGAGTTTCTTTTTGATCCGAGTGGGAATGCTGCTGGTGATCATGACGGCGAGCTATGCGTGGTGCCGCTGGGGAGCGGCGCAGTGGGGATTCAGTCCCGTGATTCTGCTGGGGCAGGCTTCACTGCTGGTGTACTGGGTGCATCTTGAGTTCGTTTACGGGCGCGTGTCGATTTTGCCGAAGCACCGGATGGGGATCGGCGGCGCGAGCATCGGGCTGCTCGTAATTTCTCTGGCGATGTTAGGGCTGGCCTATGTTCGCATCAAAACAAAGGGGCGTGGAGTGGAACTGATGCCGTGGTTGCATCGGGCCCCGGCGCGCGCGAGTTGAGGTGTTCGGCGCTGCTCGTGACTACCGGTTCGGGCGTTTTTGGGTCAACGTGCCGGATCCTTGGGTCTTTTCAACATCCATTCTTGCTCCTGATCTTTGTCTCTCTGCGTCGCCTCTTTGATTTCAAAAACCCTTTACCACAGGGGGCACGGAGGAACACGGAGGTCACTCAGATTCTGGTTTATCCGTGGCGGATACCTTTGGTGATGATTACTGGTTCGGCGGAGCCATCGTCTTTCACCCACGCGAAAACTAACGTGTAAGAATCTGGGGTGAAGTCCTGGAAGGTGTCGCGGAACTTCAGCGTCTTGCCGTGCCAGACCTCCTCGTAGTCGTTGACGAATTTGGTGCCGTCCCGCTTCGCCGAACCGCGCACCTTGCAGCCGCTTCCGGAGTCTTATCTTCGGAGCATGCGTTACGTTAGCTTCTCCGATTTCCTTCACCTGAGCTTGTAGAGGAGGGAGCAGAATGAGCGCTACTAGAAACGCGAGGCAGAGTGCCGAAACATGTTTCATGATGGGCCTCGGAAACATACGATGCTGTTTTCGCAGCGCTTCTGTTGGACGGGCTGAACGCGTCAGCGATAGCCATGAACTGATGCGGTAGTGATTCTTGTCACCCTGACCACTTCAATTTCATTGAACTGAATCGGCGTCGCTAGAACGGTCATTGACCAGCCACAAACTCCACTACTTCGCGCTCGGCCCAGCGTCCGTCGTCTAGAGGATCGCCGTTGCGTTCGCCGAGGAAGGCGCAGTGGCCGCCGTCCGCCGTCTCGATATAGGTGATATTGGGATTGGCGGCGATGCGGCGCAAGGTTTCGGACTGCATGCGGATGAAGGGATCGTTCTTTGCGTGGATTATCAAACTCGGGACCGCGATGCGGTCGATTACGTTCGCAGCCGCGGCCCGGGCGTAATAGTCGTCGGCTCCTGTAAAACCGCAATAGTACGCGGTAATGCGGTCATCGAACTGACGCAGGGTGGAAATGCCGCGCAGGCGCGACAGGTCAAACCTATCCGGGAAAAAGCGCGCCTTGCGACGCAACCGCTGGAATAACTGCATGAGGAAGTAGTACTCGTAAATGCGGTTGGCGGGTTCATGCAGAGCGTCGGCAGAGGCGGCCAGGTCGATCGCTGGGCAGACCGCTGCGACTGCTCGAAATTGCGGTGGCCCTTCATTTCCCCACTCGCCGGCCAGTTTCAGAACCAGGTTGCCGCCCATGGAAAAACCGATCAGTGCGAAGCGTGAGACACCATCGTTTTCGAGGATATTTCGTACCACTGCAGCCACGTCGCCCGAGAGGCTTGAGTTGTAGAGCGTGGGCGCACAATGATCCATGCCGCCACAGTTGCGCTGGTTCATGAGCACGACGTTCATCCCCGCTGCCAAGCCGTTTCGCGCTACACCGTGCATGTATTGCGAATCGGAGGAGCCTTCGAGACCGTGGACGACGATCAGAGTGAGAGGCGTGGAGCGATCCGGCTTTTGCCAATAACACCAGCAGCGGATCTTGATGCCGGCCTCAACCTCGACCAAGCGCTCCTCGGCGGGTGGCAGATGGATATTGCGGGGCAAAAGGAAACTGGCGATGGTCTGCACATGGCCACCACCCAGCCATCGGCGTGGGCGGAATGGGACACGGGTTGCCCATGAGGTGCGTCCTGCAGAATTTGAAGTTTGCGAACTTCCCACAAATTGATTTTAATAGAGACTGATCCGGAGGCACTCATGCCCATCTACGAGTACATCTGCAAGGAATGCCAGCACCAGTTCGAAGCGCTTGTCTATGGTAAAGAAAAGGCCGAGTGCCCGAAGTGCCACACCAAGAAGCTTGCGCCGCAGCTGTCGGTGTTTGCGGTATCGGCCAAGGGATCCTCTCCGTCGGCATCGGCACCAAGCGCTTGCGGATCGTGCGGGGATCCGCGCGGTCCCGGCGCCTGCTCACTCGGAGACATGAACTAGGTCAGCTGCCAGGCGTTACTCGGCGCGGATTTGAGTGTTCACGCCGAGTGTCGGCCCAGCGATGAAACCCTTCTCTTCCCCTAGGCATCGTAGGTTCCAGCGCACCCGTTCGGAGGATCTATGAAGCATCTCCTCGTCCTTGTCGTGGTTGGTGGAAGTCTGCTCGCTTACTCTCAAACCACAAAATCGTCTACCGGAGAGATCAGGGGCACTGTCGTGGATCAGAATGGAAGTCCCATCTCATTCGCTACGGTCTATGCAGTCCCGCAAGACCTTGGGCTTCGATGACATCACCCCGCCGTCGGTCAAGACCAACAGCAGTGGTCAGTTCAACTTTCGGGGACGTCTGCCGTTTGGAACCTACAAGCTCTATGCGCGAAAAGATGCGGATTCCTATCCGGATCCGTTTGACGGCTTCTACGCAGATTCCAAAGCTCAAGTGCCCCAGGTGGAACTCAACGAGGGCCATCCTGCCGCCACGACTACCGTAAAACTGGGCAAGAAAGCAGGCATAATTACCGGTCGCGTGATCGATGCCGCCACTGGCGCTCCCGTGAAAGCATCACTGAATTTCCTGGACAGAGAAGGTCACGGTCACGGCGTTCTTGCCGACGGTAGCTATCGCATCGTGGTGCCTTCCGGCAAAGACGTGACTCTAATGGTGACGCGGGTGGGGTCGCCGTCCGAGCACGCGCAAAGGCCCGTGGCGCCTCTGCGGCTGGAACCCGGGCAATTCATCTATATGGACCTGCCCATTTCCAGATGAATCCCGCCCCATCTGGCAGTTTTGCTTTCTTTGGTGTGAGGGCGGATTCTCGTTGCTGAGCGGCGCATCTGCCTCTATCCTAGGGGCAACGTTCGACTGACTCTGGGTCTCGATCAGGCAACACCCTTGTTTGTATCTTCTATGAGCATTCCCTTCAGAAGTTCTTTCGCATCTCTATGGTCGCGCCCCGACCCGGTTCTGGCTCAAGCCGCGATAGCCGGCGAATTGCTGGTGGCGAAAATTCGTCTAGGCTTAGCTGGCTTTCTTCTGCTGATCCCTATTATCAATACGATTTTTTTTACGGCAGATCCGAAGGAGGCCTTCGTTGGGCTGAGCCTGACTGGAGTGACCTTTATTCTGTCGGTCGTTGTTTATCTGCTGGTCTCGCGCGAATTCAATCCACCCTGGCTCGGTTTCGCAAGCAGCAGCTTTGACGTAACGCTGGTCAGTGGCGGACTTGTCCTTTTTCTTCTTCTGAACGAGCCGCATACCGCCGTCAACAGCAAAGTTGTTTTCGAGGGCTATTTTCTGGTGATCGGAGCAACCAGCCTCCGCTACGACAAACGGATTTGCCTTAGTGCGGGGTTGTTGGCATGCGCACAATATCTCACTATCGTCGATTTCACGGCCAAGCATTGGGATCTCAACGGGCCGCAATACGCGCCGTATCCTTATGGATTGTTCAGTTGGTCGGCACAAATCTCGCGTCTCATCATCATGCTGATCGCTTCGGCACTCAGCATCGCGGTGGTGGCGCGCAGCCAGAAGCTGTTGCAAATGGCCACGCGTGATCCGCTCACCGGGTTGTTCAGCCGGGGATACGTAGACGACCGCTTCGCAGTGGAGCTCAGCCGCGCTCGCCGCTACAACAAGGGGTTAACCATTGCTGTGATCGATGCCGATCGTTTCAAGTCGCTCAATGACACCCACGGACACCTTGCCGGCGATCTGGCGTTGCAAAAGATCGGCACGCTGCTGCATGACACATTCCGGCAGAGTGACATTGCGGGACGCTACGGCGGTGAAGAGTTCGTTGTGATTTTGCCGGAGACCGACATTATGGCAGCCCAGCAGAAGTTGGAGCGTTTGCGACAACTGGTGGCCGGGACTCTGTTGGATGTGAGCGCGGCTGGCGAGAAAGTAAGAGTAACAATCAGTGCAGGATTGGCCAGTTACCCGCAAGATGGAGAAGATGCCGCGGAATTGTTCGCGCTGGCCGACGCAAGAATGTTTCAGGCCAAGGGAGAAGGGCGCAATCGCACTGTGTGGGGCAAGAAACCCGTCCTCCTGGTGAACACACCGATGCAAGATCGAGAAAAGATCAAGTGATCGAACACCCGATTCCACAGCCTAAGGCTTAACTTCAAATACGGTGCCCTCGTTGTAGGTACCGCCCTGGCCCGTGGTGCCGAACAGATCGCCGGAGGTTCCGAAGATCAGGCCGGCGTTCGGGTTGTCTCCGTCGACGCCGCCCTTGCCGAATTGGTGAACGATGGTCTCGGCCCAAGGGCCGTTAGCGGTGGGCGTTAACTTGAAGACCGTGCCGCCGCCGCTAGCGCCGCCAACGAGGGTGACGCCGTAGAGATTGCCCGAGGCATCGAAGATGAGGGTTCCAGAAGGATTGACACCGTCATCGAGTTGATCGTTGAAGTTGTGCAGGATCTTCGCGGTCCATTTTCCGCTACCGTCTGCACGGGGTCTCAATTCAAAAACAATACCCCGGTTGTTTTTACCGGTGCCGCCACCTTCGAGAGTCGATCCGTAGAGATTGCCAGAGGCGTCGAGAATCAGGCCTGCATAGGGATAATGTCCGTCGTTCAAGTTCTTGGAAAAGCTGTGCAGAGCTTTGCCGGTCCATTGGCCATTTGTGCCGGGACTCAATTCGAAGACGGTGCCACATCCGTAACGGCATGCGGCGGTTGAGCCTCCGCCGGCTGAAGCCATGCCGTAGAGATTGCCAGCCGCGTCGAGGAGGAGGCTGCCGTAGGGGACGCCGCCATCGTCGCCTCCGGTGAAGTGATGCAGAGTCTTCTCGGTCCAACCGCTGGCAGCGGGCGACAATTCATACACGGTGCCTTGACCGAAGGAGCCACCGCTGGCCATGGTTCCGTAGAGATTTCCTGCGGCATCGATGATCGGGCCAGCATGGGCCTCAAAGCCGTCACTGCCCTGGAAGCTGTGAAGGATGGTTTCGGTCCATTCTCCGCTAGCGGAGGGGCTCAATTCGAAGACGGTGCCGCAGCCTCCGATCGCGCTAGTGCAGTTTCCGGTGCCGCCGAATTGCGTCGTTCCGAAAAGATTGCCGGCAGTGTCAAAGACCAAACCGCCGGTAACCCAGAATCCGTCGATGCCGTCCCAGTTGAAGCTGTGGAGCACGGTTTGCTTCCACCCACCGGCCTCGGGCGACAACTCGAATACCATGCCGTTGCCGTAGGCACCGCCGTAGAAGGTGGTGCCGTAGAGATTGCCCGCGGCGTCAGAGATCACACCGGCGACGGGCAATACCGATCCGCCAACGTCGTAGAAGTTGTACAAGACCTTCTCCTGCCCCGACGCCATGGCAGTAAACAAGATTAGAACAAGGATCGTAAAAGCGATTCTGAGTTTTACGGGAAATATCGTATGGCGCATTCGTTTGCCTTTCATCAGGTCAGCAGAGGATTTGAATCAGCACCAAGGAAATGGCCCGCCGGGTTGCGGCCGGAGCACTATATCACGGTTCACAGGACACCGCTCATACGATGAAGACGGCGGGGATGGCGCCAGCGACTTGGTGGAAGGAGTGCGTAGAATGGAGGATAGAGACCGCAATTGCGACGTAAGGGGAAATTACATGGAAACACCAGGCAAACAGAATCCGGCTGAGGCAGAGGCGCACATTGCAAGTGCTCAGCAGATATTGAAAGCGTTGCAAGAAAAGATCGGGGAGCATCCAGAAATCGGCGAAGCTATCACGAAGTTAGAAATGGCGTTGAATGTTTTGGCAATCAAGACTGGCGGACTGCTGTAGCCGGTGGGGAGGAAAAAGCGGGGAGGGCGGGAGAGGGCTGCGGCCCGATCGACGGGCACTCCGAGTATCTGCGGAACGCACGGGCAAGGCAAGGAAAAACGCCCTGAGGAGCGCAAACTGCGGTCGCCGAATAGCGAGTTTTCATTTTCCATGCAGGAAGAAGGCATAAAGTTGCAAATTCTGTCATCCTTGCAAGCCCTTCTCGCTCGCCGAAACGGCCGTCTCGGCTGCTACACTCGCTAGTTATGCGTGTGAAGATCCTCGGCTCCGCCGCCGGCGGAGGATTTCCTCAATGGAATTGCGCATGTTCCAACTGCCGCGGCGTGCGCGCGGGAGAATTTCGCGGTAAGGCGCGGAGTCAGGCACAAGTTGCCATCAGCTCGGATGGCTCTTCGTGGTTTCTGCTCGGAGCTTCTCCGGACCTACGCTCGCAGATCGAGGCGACGGGCGAACTTCATCCACGCGAAGGCGTGAGGCAATCGCCGATCGCGGGAGTGGTTCTTGCCAATGCCGACATCGATCACGTGCTCGGTCTGTTACTGCTGCGGGAATTGCAACCATTGCGCGTGCACGCGACCGAGTCGATCCGTCGGATTCTCACCGAAGACAATTCGATGTTCGGCATGTTGCAGAGGGTTCCGAACCAGGTGGCGTGGAGCAACTTCTTACCCGGCGCTACGTTTTCATTGCTCAATGCGGGCGGAGACGATTCCAAGTTGCGTTGCCGCTCGCTGTCGTTGGGCGAGCACTTTCCCGCCTACATTTCGCCGGAGCGACGATCTCAACTCATGGCGGGTGAAGCATCTTTGGGACTGATTATCGAATCACCTTCAGGCAAGCGTCTTGCTTACATGCCGGCAGTTCCGCAGATCGATGATGCGCTGTTGGCGGAATTTGAAGCCGCGGATGTGTTGCTCTTCGATGGCACATTCTGGAGCGATGATGAACTGATCCGCATCCAGGGATCCGGTCAAACGGCACGGCAGATGGGACATGTGCCGGTGTCGTCGGTCGACGGAAGTCTGAGCAGGTTGGCGGGACTGCGCCGCCCACGTAAAATCTATATACATATCAACAACACGAATCCCATGCTGAACGAGGCCGGGCCGGAGTTTCGCCAAGTGCGCGAGGCAGGCTGGGAGATCGCGGAGGATGGATGGCAGTTCGACCTCTAGATGCAAGCGCCGATACGGAGCTTCTGTCATTCGACGGGTTGCGCGCGCAGTTGCGAAGTGTGGGCGAGGAACGGTATCACCACCAGCATCCATTTCACCTGATGATGCACGATGGCCGTCTTAGCCGAGGTCAGCTGCAGGCATGGGCCTTGAATCGGTATTACTACCAGAGCATTATTCCTATTAAGGATTCGATTATTCTATCGCGCGGGCCTGATCCGGTGTTTCGCCGTGCGTGGCGGAAGCGCGTAGTGGATCACGACGGTGATGCCACCAGCGAGGGTGGAATCAAGCGCTGGCTGAAGCTCGCCGAAGCGACGGGACTCAACGCCGACCAGGTGCGCGCCGGAACTGGAATTCTTCCGGCAACAAGGTTCGCGGTCAACGAATATCTAAACATCGTGCGCAGCCGCAGTCTTCTGGAGGCGGTGGCGTCGTCACTGACGGAGTTGTTCTCGCGCGACTTGATTTCGCTGCGGATGGAAAAGCTGCGCGAGCACTACCCATGGCTGTCGGGCGGTTTGGCGTACTTCGAAGCGCGATTGACGCAAGCTCCGGAGGATGCCAAGTTCGCCATCTCTTACGTGTACGAAAACGCGAAGACGCGGGCCGAGCAGGAACTCGCTATCCAGGCGCTGCGCGACAAGTGCGACATTTTGTGGGCGCAACTCGATGCACTTCACTTCGCCTATGTGCAGCCCGGATGGCCGCCGCCGGGCGCGTTTCTCATCGAGGGCTCCTGAGGATGGCTCCTCTGTCAGACACCAGCCAGCCGCGACTCGCTGCCGGATGCCGCTGGGGCGGCACCGAAGAAGATCGAGTGATCCTGTTTCCCGAGGGCGCCATCAAACTGCAAGGCACAGGACGGCAGGTGTTGGAGCGATGCGACGGGCAGCGCACCTTCGGCGAGATTATTGCGGAGCTGCAGATTCAATTCAACGCGGCGGATCCGGCGAAGATTCGAAGCGACATCAGCGTCTTTCTGGAGCAGTTACAGAAAAGGCGGATCGTCGATTACTAGACGTCGGGACGTCGGTGGCTGGGTTTCTCTCGCTCCCGAGACGTAGCGAGCTACGTCTCTACGAAATGATTTCATGGTTGCTAATCCTCTTGCCTTGATTGCCGAACTGACGCATCGCTGCCCGCTGCACTGCGTGTATTGCTCCAACCCGTTGCAACTTGCGGGAACGAGCGAGGAGTTGTCGACTGCGGAGTGGATGAGCGTTTTCCAGCAGGGCGGCAAACTCGGGATGCTGCACGCGCACTTTACCGGCGGCGAGCCGCTAGCCCGTACGGACCTAACCGAACTCATCGCTGCCGCGCGGGCTGCGGGACTTTACACCAATCTCATCACGTCAGGGTTGGGCTTGAACGAGCAGCGGTTGAAGGCGCTGGTCGACGCTGGGCTTGATCATATCCAAATCAGCTTTCAGGATTCGCGGGAGGAAGCAGCGAACTGGATTGCGGGGGCGAAGGCGCATGCGCACAAAATCGAATTGTCGCGGGCGATTCGTCGTCACAAGATCGCGTTCACGGTGAACCTGGTGGTGCATCGGCAGAATCTCGATCACCTGGAAGAGATGATCGCGTTCATCGAGCAACTGAATCCAGAGCGGGTTGAGATTGCTCATGCGCAATACTACGGGTGGGCGTTAGCGAACCGTGCAGCGCTGATGCCGACGCATGCACAGCTTGAGAGGGCGGTGGCGATTGTGGCGGAGGCCGAGAAGCGACTGGAAGGGAGGATGCGGATCGATTCGGTGGTTCCTGACTATTATGCCAAGTATCCCAAGGCTTGCATGGGTGGGTGGGGACGAAGATTGATGCTCATCAATCCAGCGGGCAAAGTGCTTCCCTGCCATGCGGCAGAGGTTCTTCCGGGGATGTCGTTTGAGAATGTGCGCGACAAGACGCTGGCATGGATCTGGCAGGAGTCGTCTTCGTTCCAGAAATTCCGCGGGGAAGACTGGATGCAGGAGCCGTGCCGCAGTTGCGATCGCCGCGGCGAAGACTTCGGCGGCTGCCGCTGCCAAGCCTTCTTGCTGGCCGGGGACGCTATGGTGACCGACCCCGCGTGCTCACTGGCACCATCTCACAGCATCGTGGAAGAGGCGGTCGGTGAAGCGAATTCCGACGCTGACGTGGCTCAGCCTTCAGCATCCTCTTCGTTCGTGCAGCTGCAGAAGCTGAACACGGAGCTGTGGAGCTACCGCACGAATCCCGAATAGGTACATTCAGCAAGCGCAACCATACGGTTGCATTTCGTTTTGCCCTGGACTAATATGCAACCTAGAGGTTGCTTAATATGGAGAGTCGCATTGAAAAACAAATCGAGCTCAAGGCGCCGGTTTCACGAGTCTGGCGGGCGCTGACGGACTACCGGGAGTTTGGCGAGTGGTTCCGGGTGAAGCTGGACGGCCCTTTCGCGCCCGGCGAAGTCTCGCGTGGGCATATAACGTATCCCGGTTACGAACATTTGAAATGGGAAGCGATAGTGCAGAAGATGGAATCGGAAGAATATTTTTCGTTCACCTGGCATCCTTATGCGGTCGATCCGAAAATGGACTATTCGAAGGAAACTCCTACTCTGGTTGAGTTCCGACTGAAGAAAACAGCGGTGGGGACGTTGCTGGTGCTAACGGAATCCGGATTCGAGAACATTCCCGGCGACCGGCGACTGGAAGCATTCCGCCGGAACGATGGTGGATGGGCGGAGCAGATGAAGAACATCGAAAAACATGTCGCTCAAACGTCATAGCCCGGGAAAACGACAATCAGAGGCCGTGGTGTTCGCGGCGCTAGGCGATAGGGTACGGCTCGGCCTGATTGCGAAGCTGTGCTCGGGACGGCATTATTCCATCTCTGAACTTACGCAGGGCTCGCGGCTGACCCGGCAGGCGATTACCAAGCATCTTCGGGTTTTGGAGAGAGTCGGAATGGTGCGTTGCATGCGCGCTGGCCGTGAAAGCCGATTTGAATTCGACCCGCGGCCACTCGCAGGAATGAAGGAATACCTCGACGCCGTCTCTGAACAATGGGATCAGGCACTGTCGAGGCTCAAGTCGTTTGTCGAAAAATAAGAGAGGCACATCAGCGTGGTGACACACTGGCTCGCGACGCGAGCCAGTGCTACCAGCGCACACCGAAGGTGATGGGGCGCAAGTCCGTGGTCGAACCGCCGCCCTTCCCATGCAGCAAGCGCCACTCGCCATAGATCTGAATGTTCGGGCGTATCGTGTAGGTCACGCCCCCGCCGACGTTCTCGCCAAACTGGTTCATGCTGGCATCGAGGAATTTCCCATTGATGGGGAGGCTGACGCCAGAGCAGGTTCCCCACCAGGCGAAGAAGGGAGTGCAAGCCGACCCGGGAATGGCGGTCGAAGAATCGAGCGAACCTGATCGATGGTAGAAGTTGACTCCGCCGAGGAAGTAACCACCCCACGACTTGGTCATCGGAATGTTGACGATGGGATCGAACGAAAACGTATAGACATAACTGGTAGCGCCGGGCGCCTGCGCCAGTTGCAGGGCTGAGTTGCGCAAAGGCAGGTTGTTCCACAGGAAATCGACGCGGAGTCCGAAATACTTGCTGTAGTTGCGAGCGACACCAGCGGTCGCAAAGACGGCACCGCTACGAACGTAGTTCCCGGTCGTTCCTCTGGCAAAACTTCCACCGCCGCCTATGTCGTAGGTCCAGTTCTTGTAGTCTTTGACTTTTGGCTTGCGGCCGGGCATGGTTTCGTCGGCGGCAGTTTCCTGACTGCTGGACTGTGGGCTCTCAGGCTGAGTCTGGGCAGACGGCTGTTGTGCTGGAGGTTGTTGAGCCGGGGTTTCTTGGGCATGGACGGCGGTGGCTCCCGCCAGAATCGTCGCCAGGATCAATGCCAAGGCGACCCTGGATCCGGGAACCGTCGCGAACTCTTGAATCATTCATTCTCCTCCCGCTGCCGGGCGTGGTTGCAGACCCTCGGCGCCCGGCCCATTGTTTGGGCCGCGTAATTCGCAAAAAACAGGCGCTTCTGGAAAAAATAGGTCCGCGATGCTCCCGCCGGGATCGACACTCGCAGCAGGCAGGCACCATGATATCAACTTTGATGCTGATTCCGCCTGCGATGCCGCCCTAGCGAGAGGTCAAAGACTCTGAACCACGAAGACACGAAGGTGCACGAAGGCTTGGCGTTCGCCATTGGGCTTCGTCGCACGTATGATAGGGAATTCCATTTTTCCTAACGAGACGATTGATTGCCTAAGAGCACCTCAAAAGCCGCGCCGAGTGTCGCCGCAAATCAGAGCAAGGAGCAAAGTCGCGCGGTGCGCGTTGCGTTGATCGGCTTTGGAACGGTGGGGCGCGCAGTAGCGAAAATCCTGTGCGAGAGTGGCGACAGGTCTCTGCGTCTGACCCACATTTGCAA
Organism: uncultured Acidobacteriaceae bacterium; assembly: GCA_963840895.1. Taxonomy (GTDB): domain Bacteria; phylum Acidobacteriota; class Terriglobia; order Terriglobales; family Acidobacteriaceae; genus Sulfotelmatobacter. Next base: position 435,279 of record CAWJAR010000017.1, on the reverse strand, counting down.
CCGCAATGTGGAGAGGAAGAAGCAGGCTTGGGTTCCGAGCGATGTGGTCTGGACGGATGATGTACAAGCAGTGCTGAACTCGGATGTGCAGATCGTGATTGAGCTGATCGGCGGACTCAATCCGGCCGAGCAAATTGTGCGGAGCGCACTGAGCTCGGGCAAGTCGGTGGTCACGGCTAACAAGCAGCTGATTGCGAGGCATGGTCCGGATCTGTTGCAACTGGCGAGCAGCAAGGGGTGCCAGATTGAGTTTGGCGCTTCGGTGGCCGGGGGAGTGCCGGTTCTGCCGGCGCTGAGGACGGGGTTGTGCGGTGACCGACTCAACGGCATCGCGGGAATTCTGAACGGGACGTGCAACTACATTCTGAGCCGGATTGAGAACGCGAGGATCCCGTTCAGCGAGGCGCTGGAGGAGGCCCAGGCCCGCGGGTATGCGGAGGCCGACGCTTCGGAAGATTTGGATGGCGGCGACGCGCGCGCCAAGCTTGCGATTTTGGCGCTCTCGGGATTGCATGCGCGGGTGGAACCTGAGTCGGTTCGGGCGCGGACCATCCGTGCGATTGATGCGGTCGATTTCGATTACGCCGCGGAGCTGGGATGCACGATCCGCCAGATTTCGCGAGCGGACCTGAAGGACAATACCCTGTTCGCAGACGTTGGCCCGTGTTTGGTTTCAACGGACTCTCCGTTCGGACGGGTACAGAGGAACCTCAATTTGGTGCTGACTTCGGGCCAGTATGGCGGGGATATGGCGTTTCTGGGGGCTGGCGCTGGGGGCGATCCAACGGCGGTGGCCGTGGTGTCGGACTTGATGTTTGTGGCGCAGAGTCTGGCGGAAGGTGGCGGCAAGAGAGACGTAGCAAGCAACGTCTCTACGCCTGAGATTAGTAGCGACTTTGAAACGCCGTGGTACTTGCGATTTTTTGTGCGGGACCAGCCGGGGATCGTGGCGCGGCTGGCACAGATCCTGGCGGCGCATCATTTGAATATTGATTCGTTGCTGCAGAAGCCGGGGTTTGAGAAGACTTCCCTGCCCTTCGTAATCACGCTGGAGCCGTGCCACGATTCGCGCCTGCGACCGGCGCTGGAAGAAATGGCGGGGCTGGATTTTTCGATCCGGCCGTGCTTGTGCCTGCCGGTCCTGCGTTAGGTGGTCTGTCTGGCACAAAACAAGCGCCGGACCGTTGCCGATCCGGCGCTATCCAGCCCTGAGCCAGTCACAGACTAATTCCAAAAAGGATTCTTGAGACCCGCCGGCGCGAGCGCGCTGTTGGTTTTCGCTTCCGTACCCGATTCGTCGGAGATTTTCTCGTCAATGAAGCGGGAGGGGGCCGGCGCTTTGCGTTCTTCGTTGCTGCCGGGCGTGGGATTATAAGGATATTCGGATTTCATTGGGGAACGACCTCCATCTTTATGATCTAGGTTCATTAAACACCTCGTGAGGCGGGCTGAGTCAGCGAAAGTTTGGATAAGTCAAATCGAAAAATGTGGATGTGGCTTTGGCCGCGAGCGGGCCAAACGAAATTGGTTGGATCGGGCTTTCACATGCCGCTGCTTTGCGGCTAAGGGTTGGACAATTTCGAGCACTGAAAATCTTCGCGCGAGATAGCGTACAGCTTTTCGTCTGGGGAGCCTGACTGGGCGGCGGCGATCATTCGATCGAATTTCAGCCCAGCATTTCGCATGACGCGTTCTGAAGCGACGTTCTCGGGAGCACATCTTCCCTGGATTCGCGTCAGGCGAATTTCTTCGAAGCCAACCCTCAGGACCGACCGGAGCGCTTCGGTGGCCAAGCCTGCGCCTCGGTGGAGTGGAGCGACGTAGTAGTTGACCTCCCCGCAGTATTCGAGTTTGTCGCTGGAGCGATCGTAACCGATACGACAGAAGCCGCAGTTGCCGACGAGAGATCCACTCTCTTTGAGCAGAATCGCCCAAGGGCCCATGCTCCATTCGCGGTAGGAGTGAAGACAGAACTCGAGAAAAACTTCTGCGCGAAAAGATGGCTCCCAACGCGCAACGGCGGCCGCATCGGAGTCGCGAAATTCGCGCATCTGCAGGCGCTCGGTCTCGAGGTCAGTCATCTTAAGAAGCATAGATTCGAGCCGGTAAGACTGCCGGGTCGAGGATCTTCGGCTCGGAGTTATCATACTCAACGGGTTTGACAACGAAGCCGTTGCGTTTGGAAATAATTTCGCCATAGAAAGGCCTTTCATGAAATACCGCAAGCTTGGCCGTACCGGGTTTGAAGTCAGCGACGTTGCCCACGGATTGTGGGGCATGAGCGGGTGGAGTGGTTCGGATGATCGCGAGTCGTTGGCCTCGATGCAGCTGGGCATCGATTTGGGCTGCAACTTTTTCGACACGGCGTGGGCCTATGGCGATGGAAAGAGCGATGGATTGCTGGGCGAAATGATGGCTCGCAACTCGGGGAAGCGGATTTACGCGGCGTCGAAAATTCCTCCGGCGAACGGGCAATGGCCGGCGCTGCCGGAATACAAGTACCGCGATGTTTTTTCGGCAGAGCATGTTTTCCAGTATGCCGACATGATCCGCAAGCAGCTGCGGGTGGATACGATCGACCTGCTGCAGTTTCACGTGTGGGACGACAGTTGGACTGACGAGACGGAGTTTCGATCGGCGGTCGAGAAGTTGAAGCGCGACAAGTGGATTCGCTTTTTCGGATTGAGCATCAATCGCTGGCAGCCGGAGAACGGGATCAAGGCACTGCGAACCGGGCTGGTGGATGTGGTGCAGGTGATCTACAACATTTTCGACCAGGCGTCGGAGGACGAGCTTTTCCCGGTGTGTCAGGAGCTGAATGTGGGCGTGATTGCCCGCGTGCCACTGGACGAGGGTAGCCTGGGCGGGAAGATGACTCTGCAAACGACCTTTCCCAAAGGCGATTGGCGGGAGGGATATTTTGGTCCTGAAAATCTGGCGAAGACGATCAAACGAGTGGACAAGCTGAAGGAAATTGTTCCGACCGGGATGACGCTGCCGGAGATGGCGGTTCGATTTATTCTGTCGCATCCAGCGGTGGGCACGACGATCGCCGGGATGAGAAAAGCAGAACATGTGCGGCAGAACATTGCAGCAAGTGACGCCGGACCTCTCGACAAGAGCCTGCTTGCGGAACTCAAGAAACATCGCTGGGACCGGACGCCGCAGAAGTGGTCGGACTAAAGTTGGACCCCAGAGACAATAACGGTAGACTGGCGGTAAGAGTTTATTGGGGCCATTATGGCTGGCAAGACAGTCCTCTGCATTTCTGATGAAGAATCTCTACTGGATAGCCGCAAACAAGAGCTTGAATCGTCAGGCTTCAAGGTGTTGACTGCGTCGAACGGTAAGAACGCACTGGCGACGTTAGCTTCACACAGCGTGGATGCGGTCGTACTCGATTGCGCGATCCTGGAAGGCGACTGTGGCGCGTTGCCCGCCCCGATCAAACAAGCAAAGCCGCGAGTTCCGGTGATCCTGTTCGGCGCGAAACCTCTAGCCACTCAGGTGGCATTTGCGGCGGTCGACGTTTTCATCTCGAAACAAGAAAATGATCACCAGCTGTTACTAAGCAGGCTCGATTCGCTCATTCGACTTCGCGGTCACTCCCATTCCGAGCTCGAGCAAAAGTATGTAGTCTTTGCCGATACCGCACGCCGATATCTGGATTGCTCCGATGGCGTTTGCGAACTACTTGGATACCCTCGAATGGATCTGATGGGAATGACCATTGAGGATGTGAGCTATGTTCCGGAAAGAGTGTCGGGATTGTTTGAGAAGTTTGTGACGCGCGGAGAACTCGGCGGGGACTACATGCTAAGGCACAAGACTGGAAGGCCCCTTTTCATCCACTACCGTTCGTACGTTTTCTCTGATGGCTGCATCGCTGCGGTCTGGGAACCCATCACGGGTTGGCGAGAGCTATACAGCACCGCTCTAGTGGAAGCAGATTTCACAAAGCTCAGGGAGCGGATTGATGCCGCCGAATTGGCGATCCAGGAGCGCGTGCAGGAACTGCGGGAAGACGGAAACGATCGGGAAGAGCGACAGGCGCTGCAAGATGCCCTTGCTGGACTCAAGATCTTACGCCGTGAACTTGCTCAGTAAGTGGCTCTGACAACTAAACATCCACACCTCGTGTCGCCCATGATTCGCTACCATGACTGGTAGTAGATCGCTTCCTCCAGCTAATCTCGCTTGCTAACTGAGTAGTACTGTGCGCCAAATTCCAGTCGTGATTCCTATTATTCACTGTCTCTGCGCGAAAGAGAGGAAAGCTTTGCTTCGAAGACTGCTTCTGGTCGTTGTGTCGGTGGCCGCGCTAGTAGCCGTCCTCCCGGCTCAGAATTCGCGTGGATCTCTGCGCGGCACCGTGCAGGATACGATGGGCGCCCGTATTCAGTCCGCCAGGATCGTCTTGCAGGCGATCGATTCTTCCATGCAACGCGAGGTCAGTAGTGAGGACCGCGGAGAGTTTCGGCTCGACGATGTGCTGCCGGGAACCTACCGCATTACGGTGAATGCGAACGGATTCGCGGCTGCGCAGGCGGATATTTCCATCGCTGTCAGCACGGTCCGGGAAGTCACGATTACGCTCAAGGCGACGGCGCCGTCGGAAAGCGTGAAGGTCCAGGGCCAGAGTTCTTCGATCACGACCCAGCCGATTGACCTGGCAAGCGTAGTGCATCAGGGAGTAATCACCCGACAGGATTTGAAGACACTGCCTCTCGCGGACCGCAGCTTTGCCAATATTGCGTATATTGCTCCGGGTACGGAACCGGTTGAACCGTCTGATCCGACGAAGGCGCGGATTACGGCTGTGGCTACGGGCGGTAGTTCAGGACTCAACAACGAGCTCTCGGTGGACGGCGGCGACAATTCCGACGATTTCATTGGCGGCTTTCTGCAGAATTTTTCTCCTGAAGTGATTCAGGAATTCGCCATGCGCACCGCGCAGGAAGATGCCGATACCGGCGGGACAACCGCGGGATCAGTTGTCATCACAACTCGGCGCGGCACAAATGACTGGCACGGCGAAGCGGCGATTTACGACCGTGCCGCCAGCTTGAACGCGCGCTTTCCGATTGAGAATCCAGCCCCCGATCCCAAACAACCATTCTCTCGCCAAAACTATGTGTTTACGCTGGGTGGCCCGGTGAAGAAGGACAAGATCTGGATGTTCTCGTCTTTCGAGTATGTGCACGAGAATGCCAGCATTGCTTATAGCCCGAACAGTCAAACTGAGTTTGCCGCACTGGCGACGCTGGCTTCGGACGGCCTGATCCCTGGCGTCAGTTCGATTGCGGTTCCGCAGAACACACCAATCCCTTTTCGCGACTACATCGGCTCGTTGCGTTTCGATTGGGCGCAGTCCAGCAAGTCACAATGGTTCCTGCGAACTTCAATGGACAGCTACATCACACGCAATAATCTTGTGCAACAGGCGACTCTGCCCTCCACGGGACTGACCACCCACAACAATTACTGGAATACCGTTCTCAGCAATTCATTCGCGTTTAGCCCGAGCTGGCTGGGAACGTTCGTATTCGACGCCAGCACCTTGCACCTGACGCAGGTGCGGAACTCCGACTTGGGATTCGCGCTGGCCTTTCCGTTTAGTTCCACTTCGCAGACTGTGACGGGGTTTGAGACGTTCGGGGACAATCAATTCGTGACGGCCATTACGGCTTTTCCGAACTTGCGAAACCAACAGAAGTATCAGTTCCGTTACGACGTCAGCCATTCCACCGGGGATCATGCATTCAAGTTCGGCATCAATTTTATTCATGAGCCGGTATTTGGCGGATCGTTTCCGGGGAACCAGGAGACCTTATACTCATTTCCGAACGACCCAACGTTTTACACACTGAACGCCACGAACCTGGCGCAATTTCCGATTGACCTGGCGGGCGGAGCCGAAACAACGCCGGCGGGGGATGGCAACTTCGCACAGAATGTGCAGCGCCTCGCTTTCTATGCGCAGGACTCATGGCGCATCAACCCACACCTGACATTGAACTACGGATTGCGCTATCAGACAACGTACGGACTGTTCACTGCTTCGGGCCGAAGCCAACTAGAGAATCCGGCGTACCTGACACTGCAACAGCTGGGAATTCCGCTGGTGAGCGGGGTTCCCCAAGACTACCGTAAGCAATTCGCGGCTCGGCTGGGCATCGCATATTCTCCGGGTCAGAGCGGTAAAACCGTGATCCGCGCTGGGTTTGGGATGTTCTACAACGATCTGGCGCAAGGCGGATGGGCGGAGGCGTTTCAGGGCGTGAACAATTCTTCTGCCGGATTCTGTTGTCTCGCGCCCGGCGATCCGGGCGCATTGATCGATCCCGATTACAAAACGCCTTATGCCATCCATGCCACGGCAGGGGTGCAGCACGCGATCAACTCTAACTGGACCGTCAGTGCTGATTACACGCACGAACAGGGCAATCATGGCTACCGGCGTTACGATTACACGCCCGGCGTCAACATTGCTGCGGATGCGCCGGCGGTTAGCGTGTTTCACTCGGACAACCGATCGAGTTTTGATTCACTGGCGCTGGTGCTGCAGGGCAATGTGTCGCGCCGCTTCAACCTGATTGCGCACTACACGCTCTCGAGCGCGAAGACGTGGGGATGCGTGCTCGGGGAACTGTTTGATTATGTGAATGGGGTGTGCGATCCGCTGAATCCGTTTGCGCCGGGGGACTACGGCCCGTCAGGCGAGGACATCAAGAGTCGCTTCGTTTTGGCGGGAACATTGCACGTTCCGGGCGGCTTCGAATTGACCACCATTACGCAAGCGGAGAGCGCGCGGCCATTCACCTTAACGACGCCAGCCGGAACCCGGGCCGTGGTGAATGGAGTCGAGACGACGCTGGACCAGGTCCGCGGAACGCCATACATTCAGGTTGACCTGCGCGTGAGCCGGCCGATTAACTTCCACGATCGCTGGTCGATCACGCCCTTCGCAGAGTTTTTCAATCTCTTCAACCGCAATAACCCGGGAGCTAACTATGTCACGGATATCTCCGCGCTCCCGAATCCGGTTAACGATTTGAGCAACGCGACCGCGATCTGCACGGATCCGCCGGCCTGCACCAACTTCACACCGATCACCAGCTTGAATCAGTTGCTGGTTCCGGCGGGTGGACTGGGAGACTTCTTCGGACCCGGCACGACGGTGGGTATTCCTTTCGCGGCGCAGTTGGGCGTGCGGGTAAATTTCTAAATCGCAGCGTGCATCTGGTTTCTCTCCTGGGGAATGGAAAGAGCTACCTTACCAGCCACTCCGTGGCGGCGTGCACGTGCACGAGCATCTGACTGTAGGTGATCGAGCAGACTGCGATCGCAGCCAGGGCCACGCTCAGTCGGAACCAAGCGGACGATCTCCGGGACGGCACCAAGCGCTCGTCGCTCCACGCGATCAAGCGCTCGATGCGAGCGTTCATCACTGAGGCGGAGCTGAGTATCAGGGCGGTGGTAAGGTCGATTGAGGGAACAATCGGCCTGATGCGCGAGAGTTTGAGGAGGGCCGCAGCCAGATCAAGAGCCTCGCCCGCATTCAGCACGGCGGCGTCATCCGCTGCCATTTCCGTGGCCTCGATCCAAGCAGCTTCCAGGCCAGCCATGCGAGGTAAGGCCACGAGGCGTAGTAGCAGCTTCTTCAGATTGTCGCGACGGCGCACATGCGCGATCTCATGATTCATCGCAGTCTGAAGTTCATTGGAAGTCAGAAGGAACTCCGCGACTGTCGACAGCAGAACCTTGGGGCGGACAATGCCCGCAGTGGTCATGGCCGGAACCGGTTGCGAGATGCGCAGCACAGGAACTGGGCCACAGGAGGGCATGGGTTCCGACTGGCTGGTCCATCCGGAGATGGTGCGAGCAGTGTGTTGTAGCGCCAAGGCGGCATTCACAATTCCAAAAATCCCAAGAAGCGCGCCGCAAATGCCCAGGGAGAGCGGAAGTCCGCCCAAAGGCTCGTCGATGGCTCGCGGCTCCAGCAGAAGAAAGGAAGGAATCGTGAAGGCGGCGGTGATAACGCATGCCGTCAGCCAAGGAAGCATGCGCAAGGCAAACAGGATATCGGCAATGCGACGCACTGGATGGTGTTGAATGCGCCTCCAAACAATGCGCCAAGAAAGACTCACGGCCAGCGACAGAGTGCAGTACACCAACACGAAAACGGAGAACGAGACGGCAATGCCGCGCGCAGCAAACATCAAGCCTTATCCTTTTCTTTCGAGGTTGCGCGAGACTCGCTGGCGCGCAATTCGCGCCGCTTGGCTTCAACCACCTGGCGGAGGTCATCGAGCAACTGCGCGTCGCGCTCGGTCAGGATCTCGACCAGGTACGAGAGTGGCAGCGACGACGCGGAGCTGGCGTCGAGAAGTTGGCGGAAGGCTTCACCCGCTACTTCCCGGTGCAATTCCTCGCGAGTGAATCGTGGAGTGTAACGGAAAGCGCGGCCTTCGGCTTGGCGCGAGAGCAGTTTCTTTTTAAAGAGACGGTCGAGCGTGGTCATGACCGTGGTGTAGGCCAGGCCGGCGCAGGTCGTATCCACCAGATCGCGGACGGTGGCATTCCCCCGCTCCCAAAGGGCCTCGAGCAGACGTTCCTCGAGTGGACCCAGCTGCGAAGAAGATGCGCGGAAGTGGAAGATGCGATTCATGGGCCGACAGCGTTGAGGGAGAATTCTACCTTAGGTGGGATGCTGACGGCCACAGGCTTTTCCGAAGGCTATCGAGCTGCGCTCGATGGACAGCCGAGGGCGGCTGTCCCCACATGAGTCATTGAGAATCTGATGGCGGCCCCGGAGGGGCTCGAACCCCCAACCCTCAGTTCCGAAGACTGATGCTCTATCCAATTGAGCTACAGGGCCGTGATTGCGGTGGCTGGAATGGGTCGCCACACCGGACGGACTAGCATTTCGAGCCCGTCGGGAAGGTCGTTGAGAACTTGGGGTGGGAAACGGGAATCGAACCCGCAACCGTCGGAGCCACAGTCCGGTGCTCTGCCAGTTGAGCTATTCCCACCACTCGAATTGATTATAGCAACTGCGGTGAGGGCTGTCAGAGGTTCGAAGGACGAGATTGTTCGGCGAGTTATGCAACGGCCGGAGAGGTTCATCTACCAGTGCGCTGGGCTTCGCCCAGGCTTGGACGGCTGTGGCGGCCGTCCCCACATGCTCTGTTCTTACATGTATTGCGAGGGCCTTGAGCTAGCCGCGGCCTACGCCGACGTACTCGAAGCCGAGGGCGCGGAGGCGGGTGGAGTCCAGCAGGTTCTTGGTGTCAACGATGACGGGGTTTTTGAGGAGATGCTTGATGCGATCGAAATCAAGAGCGCGGAACTCGGGCCAGCCGGTGCCAACCACCAGGGCATCAGAGCCTTCGGCCGCAGCATAGGCAGAGTCGCAATAGCGCACCGTGCCGTTCAGGCGCGTCCTGGCTTCGGGAATCGCGACTGGATCGTAGGCACGAACGTGCGCGCCTTTAGAGACCAGCGTTTCCGCCAGGCGCAGGGATGAGGATCCCGCCACCGAATTGGTGTTCGGCTTGAATGCCAGCCCCAGGATGCCGACTTCCTTATTTTCAACGGAGTTTAAGGCGGTGGCAATCTTGTCGACCAAACGATCGGCCAGGTAATGATTCACGTCGCGCGCGGCGCTGAGAACTTTCAAAGGCACGCCATGGGTCTCGGCGAGCAGCACGAGGGAGTCCATGTCGGACTCGGCGAAGACGCCACCCATACCGGCTCCGGGCTGCAGGCAGCGAGGAGCAATTTTTTTGTCGAGACCGAGGGCGAGAGCAAGGTTGACGGCGTCGGCGTTCACGCGCTCGCAAAGCGCAGCAACTTCATTGATAAAAGAAATTTTTGTGGCCACGAAGGCGGTGGCTGCTTCCCGCACGAGTTCCGCCGTCGATTGGTTGGTCACGATCACAGGAACGCCACGCATGACCAAGGGATGAAAAATCTGCTTCAACATCTGCACCGCTTCGCTGGAAGTCGATCCCAGGATAAGGCGATCGGGCCAATTGAAATCCTCAACGGCGCATCCGTCGGTAAAGAACATGGGCTGCGAGACGATGTGAGCCTGCAATCCGGCGTCTTTGATGCTTTTTTCGAGCGCGTTTGCGGTGCCTACCGGGGCGGGCGTGACGATCGTGAGGATTGGAGGCTTGGAGGCCATCCGTGCAATACGCATCGCGATATCGCTCAAGCCCTCGGGCTTGTCTTCGGCCAGGAAAATGACTTGGGACTTGCGGGCAAACGATTCAATGTCGGTGGAGTAGGCGAGGCGTCCAGCCCGAACGTTGCGCCGGATGATCTCCTTAAGATTTTTTTCGAAGAACGGTATGTTGCCTTGGGCCATTTCGACCATACGTGACCGGTCGGGATGGCAGCAGGAAACCGGGGTGCCGAAATCCGCCAGACAGGCCGAAATCACCGTTCCGAGGTACCCTGAACCGTAGACTCCGATCTGCATTTGGTCTCCCCGTTCTTGGCCGGAAACCCGCGTCTGAAGAGGTGTTTGGCGGGATCACCGGAATACTTGCCTACTCTTTATCTACAGCCACGGAAGAGGCATTTCAACGCACGGGAGGGTGATGTACCTAGGGCCATACGCGCGCGACGGGAGTAACAGCGGGGAGTAACTGAATGCCAGATTACGGCCGATTACCGGGAAACCAGAGTGCGGCCGAGAGGGACGGGCGCCAGATCGACCCAATGATTCAAGGCATCTTCGCGGACAAACGTCAGTCTTTCCACCAAGATACGACGGCCTCCCGCGTAACGAGCCCAGCGCTCGCGGGCCAACTGAAAGGCCGTCTGGGCGGGGGGTTCGGCGGTCATCTTCACGATGGTGAGATGTGGGATGTATGGCCACTCTTCCTTGAAGGCCAGCGCTTCGGTATTCAGCTTGCTGTGAAGTGCGATCATGCGGGCGGCCCCGGCCTCGACGCGGATGTAAACGGTGGGAGTGACGGGGATGAACGTTTCGACGTCTCCCAAGGCAACTTCAAAGGCTTCCTCGGCGCCGCAAATCCGCTCCAAAACCTGCAATGCGGCACTCTCGGTGTCTTGCAGACAGCGCGGAGGGAGAATGCTGAGATGGGCCGCGAGGTGAGGAAGATCGGGATGGAGCTCGCGCCGAAGGTTTTCAACGAACTCCCCTGCGGGATTCTTGAGATACGCCACCAGCGCGTAACGCGGCTTCTGCATACTGGGGAAAAATTATACGCGTTGGAGGCGGGACACGTGTCGAAGAAAAACGATTCGGTAACTTCAGAACGGTGAGTGCGACGGAAGCGGCACATCGACGACGCTGAGAGGTCCCTTCTCTCATTTATAATTGAAATTGTCGGGGCGTAGCGCAGCCTGGTAGCGCACCTGCCTTGGGCGCAGGGGGTCCGCGGTTCAAATCCGCGCGCCCCGACCAGTTCAGAACCGGCCTTGATTCCAGGCGCGACGATGGCAGGGTCAATTCCTGCAAACTTTTTAGCGGACCCACAGTCATCGGGACGGCCACTCGCGTTCAACAAAATCAGCGAATCTAAGATCGAGTAGCGACACGCTTCCGGTTGGATAATCCTGAAGCGAGGGGACGCCCGGCAAGGGCGCTATGGGAGCACAATCACGTTTAGCGTCCCAATGTGTTCCAGGTCCAGGGTTGCGGTAACCTTCGCCGCGCCAGTGGTGAGGAGGGCGGCCTCGCCGATGTCGTGCGTGTAGACCAAGGGATCGTAAAACTGCAGGACCGCGGGTGCGCTTGAGCTCCAAATTACGTAGGTGGTGAGATCGAGTACCGTGCCGTCGGGATAATTGGCTAAGGCCTGAAAATGCCGGTCTCGATTGCCGGACAAGCTAAATGTGTCCGTACCGATCGGGGTAACCTCCAGGACAAGCGCCTGTCCTACGACCACTACGGTCGTACCCGTTTTTCCATCTAGAGATGCGGTGATCGTGACCGAACCAGTCCCGGTGCCGGTGACCAGCCCCTTATTTACGGTTGCAACGGCGGGATTCGAGCTACTCCAGGTTGCAGAACTGGTTACATCTTTGTAAGAGACCTTGGTAGCGGAGCCTTGATACGCTCCATTTACACCCACTTGGACTGTCCCCGCCACTGGGATTGAGGGCACTGCGGCTGGCTGCAGGGTCAAGCCCGCCAAAGTTTCGGAGTTTGTGCCGGAATAAGCGCTGCTACACGCGGCCAGCGTTAGAAGCAGCAACAAGGCCAGAAGAGCTGGCACGGCCTTGTGACGGGGCGGCGAAGTCATTCGAAATCTCCTTTTGACGTCAGACACGGTGCCGAATCTTACACCTGGACCGCACGCGCCCCCATTAACGGAATGTGAATTCTCATTCGGGCACTACCCTGTTCCACCGCCAGAGTGCCCCAAAAACGCTGCATTTTCGAGAATAGGAATGCGGCCTCGGCTGTGCTAGGATCAAAGATGCGCTTCATTCCACGTTTTCTGATGAACTTGCCACAATAGACTACCCGAGTTCTCTTCTCTCCATGCGGAGGCACCGAAGAGACATTCCACTTGGCGATGGAAAACGCGCAGCACCGATCAATGCCCATGAACCGAAAAACAGAAGTTGTCGATGACGAGGTGAACGAACTGCTACCCCAAGATGCGCAGTCCCCGCAGGATGTGGACGATTTGCTCGGCTCCATTGGCACACGGGGTCTGGATGTTGTGGAGGGCGACCCGGTCTCGCCTTACTCCGCTTTAGAACATAAGCTCGCGCAGGAAACCGAAGAGGTCGAACTTGATCTGACGCCTGGAGCGCCCGATTCCGCCAGCGACCCAGTACGGGTTTATCTGCGTGAGATGGGCGCCTCGCCGCTGCTCACCCGGGAAGAGGAAGTCGAGATCGCCAAGCGCATCGAGCGCGGGCAACTCACCGCATTGAAAGCCCTGTCGCGCTCTCCGATTGTGATCCAGCAGGTTCTGGCGCTGTCCGATGACTTGAAGGGCGGGCTACGCTCGATTAAAGAAATGGTGGTCTTCGATGAGGAGGAGATCACAGACGAGGTTCTGCAGAAGCGGGTCGATGAAATCACGGACCGCATCGAAGAACTGGCCAAGCATTACAAGACCACCAACCGGCTGGCGGAGCGCCTGACCACCATTTCCGCGAAAAAGAAGCCACGCGAGTACCGGCGCTGCCGCGGACAACTGGGGCGCGAGATGGTTCGCATTTCGCAGATCATTCGCAATCTCGGATTGAACCACGCCGAGCGCAAGCGGTTGATCGAGCGCGTCAACAAGACGATTGAACTGATGCGCGGGCTGGATCGCGAACTGGCCACCCTCGAGGCGAAAATCACAGGGACACGCAGTGAAGAGCTGAAGAAAAATTATCGCGCTGCGCAGAAACAGCACCGTGTCGAGCTTAAGCGACTCGAGGACGAAGCAGGAATGACTTTTTCGGACCTGCAGCGCACTCAGCGCAAGATGATCCAGGGCGACATGAACGCCGAGCAGGCCAAGCGCGAGTTGATCGAAGCGAATTTGCGGCTGGTGGTTTCCATCGCAAAGAAGTACGGCAATCGCGGCCTCCAGTTTCTCGATCTTATCCAGGAAGGCAACGTCGGCCTGATGAAAGCGGTCGACAAGTTCGAATACCGGCGCGGCTACAAGTTTTCCACCTACGCGACATGGTGGATCCGGCAGGCCATCAGCCGGGCGATCGCGGATCAGGCACGCACAATCCGGCTGCCCGTACATATGATCGAGGTGGTCAACAAGCTGATTCGCACGACGCGACAGCTAGTGCAGGCTTCGGGGCACGAACCCACATCGGCGGAAATCGCGAAGCAGATGGATATTCCTGAAGCCATGGTGCGCAAAGTACGAAAGATCATGCGCGTGCCCATTTCACTGGAAACGCCGATTGGAGAAGAGGGAGATTCGCATCTGGGTGATTTGATCGAAGACCGCACGAAGATGTCTCCGGCCGAAGCCGTGTTGAATGTGAATCTGAAAGAGCGCACCGCTCACGTGCTGCGCACCTTGAGTCCACGGGAAGAGAAGATCATTCGCATGCGATTTGGCATGGATGACGGTTCAGAGCACACTCTCGAGGAAGTCGGCCAATCGTTCGACGTGACGCGAGAGCGCATTCGCCAGATCGAAGCCAAGGCTCTTCGTAAATTGCGTCATCCTTCCCGCTCGGGGAAGTTAAGATCGCTGCTCGATGATGTCCAGGAGTGACTTACAGCACCAAATGTTTCTCGAGCGGGATGCTGACTAGGCCGCATCGGCGGTGTGGGCATCGGGCAACTCAAGTTCTTCTCCGCAATCGAAACAGACCTTGTAGGTCCGGCCTTTGATGGTGAAGACTCGGCTCAGGTGACGGTGGCGACAGCCGAACGCAAACTTGAATATCCAACGAAAAGGGTTCATCGCTTCTTTAATCCTGGTTGCCCCGAAAATGCTGGCATGAACATGACTTGCTGCAACACTTCAGGGCATTCTCTCATGGAATAAGCGTCGACAGACTACTATCTGACTACTGAGAGGGTCCTCGGCCCGAAAGTGAACTGACTGACGGTTGCTCAACACTTCTTTTGTAGAACGCACCCTCCTGGCCGACACCTTCTTTGCAACTTTGCTGTGACATTTCACAGCAGACAGCTGATCAAATTCTCAACAGTTCGAGGTAAAGGCGACCCCCTTTCGACCTGGCTGATGCTTAGGTTTTCAGCCTTGCATGACCTCTATCACGGCCCTCTGTGACCGGCGTCACTGATCACCATTCCAGAAAAGAGGATAAACACTGCATTCGACTCGATTGGACTGACCAGCGGACCGTTGGGGCAGTTCAGGAGGGAGAGGTCGGACGGCAGGTCGGGATTGCGCAACGCTAACTGGTAGAACATCTTTCATTCGCTTCATAAGGGTCGTAAAAGACAATCCCAAGTTAGTCTCTCCGATACTCTCCGCAGTCGAATCCGGCAGCCCGTGAAGATTCAGCAGTCTGCGGCAATCCTTAACGCCGCGACCACGGCAGACCTCATTCTCGGGGCCGGCCCGGGGCTCGATTCAGCAAACGGCGAAGGTTGCCAAGGAGAGACTGTCCATGAAGACAGGCGAGAGAGAGACCATTGCAGAGCATCTGAAAAAAAGCGGGGTGTCGCGGCGCAGCTTCCTGCAACTCTGTTCCACACTCATCGTGGCCGCGCCGATAGGACTGAGCCTGACCAGCAAGGCCACGGCAGCGCAGGTAGCGCGGATCGTCGGCAAAGCCCGCAGGCCTTCGGTCATCTGGCTGCACTTTCAGGACTGCACGGGATGCACGGAGACACTCTTACGGACCTCGGCGCCGGACGTCGCACATCTGATTCTTGATGTAATCTCCCTCGATTATCACGAAACGCTGATGGCTGCTTCTGGTGCCCAGGCGGAAGCGGCTTTGCGCTCTGCCATCGAAGACAATGCGGGAAAGTATGTGCTGGTCGTCGAAGGATCCATCCCCACTCGAGACGACGGGGTGTACATGGAACTGGGTGGCAAGCCGGCGATTCAGGTCGTACAAGACGTGGCCGCGCAAGCTGCGGCGGTGATTGCCATCGGTTCCTGCGCCTCGTGGGGCGGCGTTCCGTCCGCAGGAGTGAACCCTACGGGAGCAGTAGGCGTTGATTCCGTGATTTCGGGCAAGCCGATCATCAATCTACCGGGCTGCCCGCCCAATCCGTACAACCTGCTGGCCGTGGTTCTGGAGTACGTGACCATGGGCCGACTGCCGGAACTGGATCAGCTGCGCCGTCCGAGGTTCGCATACGAGCGCGTCATCCACGAGAACTGCCCGCGGCGGGCGCACTTTGACGCAGGACGATTCGCAACGGCGTTCGGAGATGAAGGGCACCGCCATGGCTGGTGTCTCTACAAACTTGGCTGCAAAGGACCAGTCACCCACGCAGCATGCGCAACCCGGCATTTCAACGAGATCCCGGGGGTGTGGCCGATCGGCACGGGAATACCCTGCATGGGCTGCACCGAGAAAGGCGTGATCTGGCAGATGGGAACGTTCGAAACAGTTCCAATTCATCTGGCCACGCCTCCTGATACTTATCCCCCGATCTTCAGTTCGTCGGGGCAACTCAAGGTGGGCGCGGCGGCGCTGGTCGGCGCGATTACCGGTGTAGTTGGAGGAGCAGCGTGGGTGGCATCGCAGCGTTTCCACAGCAGCATGGAAGCAGGAGTCACGCGAATCGCGGCGGACCGGGCCCACGCGGAAAAAACGAAAACGTCAGCTGAGAAGCCGGCCGGCAAGAAAGAGGACTGACGTGTCGATCACTCGGCGACAACTTTTCTCTGGAATCGCGAAAGCAGGAATACCTGCGGCCGTAGCAGTCACGGTCGGCACAGACGCATTGCAGGCGGGCGAGCACATTCCGGTTCCCAGCGCCGCGGTCGGACTGCTCTATGACGCCAGTATCTGCATCGGGTGCAAGGCGTGCTCTGCAGCTTGCGCCGAGGCAAATGGCACTCCGCCGGATACCCGCCGCGACAACCTGCATCAGGCGCCCTCGGATTTGAACGACCTGACCCGCAGCGTGATCAAGCTTTACAAGCCGGACGACGGGTCCAGGTATTCCTTTGTGAAACGGCAGTGCATGCAGTGCCTCGATCCGGCCTGCGCAGCGGGATGCCCATTCCAGGCTCTGCACAAAGATGCGGTAAGCGGCGTGGTTCGGTGGGACGCCGAAAAGTGCATTGGCTGCCGCTATTGCACCATCACGTGTCCCTATCAGATTCCGAGATTCCAATGGGTAGGATTCAATCCCCGCGTAACGAAATGTGAGTTGTGCAGTGAGCGGCTCGATAAGGGATTGAAGCCGGGTTGTACGAGCGTGTGTCCCACGGGAGCGGTCATCTTCGGCCCGCGGTCGGTGTTGTTGCTCGATGCCAAGCAGCGCATCAAGAGCAGCCCCGGACGCTACTACCAGAATCGCGTGTATGGGGAGACGGACAACGGTGGCACGCAGGCCTTGTATCTGTCGCATGTTCCTTTCGAAAAACTCGGCCTGCCGGAATTGGGGCCGGAGTCAGTTCCAGCAAGAACCCTGCGATGGCAGAAGCGTTTCTATCAGTATTTCGCTCTGCCAGCCTTGCTCTACGCAGGGCTGGTGCAGGTGATTCGCAGGAATCTCGCGGGGCACGAGCAAGAAGCCCATGAGCGCGAAAAAGAAACCGGATTGAGGGCGCAACTATGAGTGCCACAACGACGACCAGCGCAGCGGCGACAATTGATCGCACTCCAAGCAACCGCTGGGAACGAAACGTGCCCGTGTACGGATTCCCGGTGGTCAACGGATTTTTTCTCGGGCTGGCTGCCCTGGTCCTGGTGGCCTTCGCGTTGAGCGGATACCGCGAGTTGGCCGGGCTGGGCCCGGTCAGCGGAATGAACGACGCCTACGGTTGGGGAATATGGAAAACATTCAACCTGATGGTGTTGACCGCGTTGGGCTCAGGCGCCTTCGCGGTGGGAATTGGAGCGTGGGTATTCCGGCGCAAACGGCTGCATTCGTTAATGCGCATGGCCTTGCTGACCAGTTTCTTGGCTTATGCCTGCGGCTTGCTGTTACTCGGTATTGATGCGGGACGTCCATGGAACTTCTACTGGATGGTATTTCCGTGGAGATGGAACATGCATTCTCCACTCGCGGAAGTGGCGATCTGCATGTCGATTTATGCCATGATCCCGCTGGCCGTGGAGAACATTCCACCAGTTCTCGAGCGGCTTTGGTATTTCGATTCCCGCCTACGCCCTGGGGTAGAACTCATTGAGAAGCGGCTCCATTACTTTTTTCCATGGATCATTGCGGCGGCGTATCTGCTGCCGGGCATGCACCAGTCGTCATTGGGAGCGCTGATGTTATTGGCCGGGGAACGCGTGCATCCGCTGTGGCAAACGCCATGGCTTCCCGTGCTCTATCTGGGTGCGGCGACCTTCATGTCGTTCGGTTGCGTGGCCGGGACCACGATGCTCTGCTGCCTGATTTGGAAGAGGGCGATGGACATGGAGGTTCTCGACGAAGCCGCTCGCATTACTTCGTGGCTGATCTTTGGATGGCTGGGACTGCGCCTGCTGGATATCGTGTTCCGCGGAGCCTCGGGAACGGCGTTTCATTTTGATCGATTCGCGCTGGTGTTCTGGGTGGAAATCGCGCTGGTAGTGGCAGGTGGCGTACTGCTCCGGCGCGCCGCGCGAGATCACGCGCCGCAGCCCATGTTCATTGGATACATTCTGAGTTCGCTGGGCGGAATGATTTATCGCTTCAGCCCCACGACGCTGGCGTTCCGCCCCAACCCGCAGGCACTGTATTTTCCGGCGACCATCGAGATCATGGTGTCGCTGGGATTCATTTCTCTGGGCATTGTGGGATTTCTGATTGCGGTGAAGCGACTCGCGATTCTTCCAGCTCCGCTCAGTGAGTGGCATGACATGGCGAACTACTTCCGGTTCCGGCGGCCGTACATCCGGTGGACCGGCTATTTCAAATATGGACATTTCGGCGAAGACGAGACTACGGAAGCTTCGGGCGACTAATAGCAGGCTCTTATGGCAAAACGAATCACCATTGATCCAATTACTAGAATTGAAGGCCACCTCCGCATCGACGTGGAGGTCGACAACAACGCGGTCAGCAATGCATGGGCTTCCTGCACCATGTGGCGCGGCATAGAAAAGATTCTGCGCGGCCGCGATCCGCGGGATGCATGGCTTTTCACCCAACGCTTTTGCGGAGTCTGCACCACGGTGCACGCCATGGCCAGCGTGCGCTCAGTCGAAGACGCGTTGAAGCTGGAGATTCCGCTGAACGCGCAATACATCCGGAATCTGATTCTGATCGCCCATGCCCTGCACGATCACATCGTGCATTTTTACCAGCTCTCGGCGCTGGATTGGGTTGATGTGCTGCAGATTCCGAAAGCCGATCCAGCGGCGACGTCGAAGCTGGCGGAGACTCTTTCCCCGTGGACGCGCAACTCACGCAATGAATTGAAGGCTGCGCAGGACCGTGTGAACGCAGTTGCCAGCAGCGGGCAGCTCGGCATTTTCGCCAACGGATACTGGGGCCATCCGGCGATGCGGCTATCGCCCGACGTGAATTTGTTGGCGTTCTCTCACTACGTACAAGCGTTGGAATACCAGCGGAAGGCGTTGCAGGTGGTCGGCATCCTGGGATCGAAGACGCCACACATTCAGAATCTGACGGTGGGCGGCGTCGCCAACGCGATCGACCTCGACAGTCCATCAGCGCTCGGCATGGCGCAGTTGGAGATGATCCGCACATTGCTCGAGCAGGTGGTGCAGTTCGTACAGCAGGTGTACTTCGTGGATGTGTGCGCGGTGGCGGCGATGTATCCGGAGTGGTTCAAGATCGGCAGCGGCGTGCGCAACTATCTTGCGGTGCCCGATCTACCCCTGGATAGCCGTGGCTCGGCGTATGACTTGCCGGGCGGGTACATCCGTGACGGCAATCTGGCGGATGTGAAGGGATTCAAGACGGCGTCGGACCCGATTTTTCGGCAATCGGTGACTGAAGATGTGATGCATGCTTATTATCAGGGCGACAAGCCGCTGCATCCGTGGTCGGGAGAGACCGAACCCGCTTTCACGGGATGGGATGGGGATCAAAAGTATTCGTGGGTGAAAGCCCCTCGCTTCAACGGTGAACCCATGCAGGTAGGGCCACTGGCGCAGGTATTGATCGGCTATGCGCAGGGACATCCGTTGACCCGCAAGTACACCGATCTGGCGATCGAAAAGATTGCTGCGATCGGCGGTGTGCGCGCCACACCCGCTGCTTTGCATTCCACGCTGGGGCGGCACGCGGCTCGCGCGATTCGCGCCTGCATGCTGGCGGAACTGGCGCAGAAGCACCTGCAGTTGCTGACCGACAACATTTCGAAGGGCGACTATACGGTTCACAACCAGCCGGTGATGCCGACTCATGAAGTGGAAGGTGTCGGCACCCACGAAGCGCCGCGCGGAACGTTGTCGCACTGGATCGTGATTAAAGACGAGAAGATCAAGAACTATCAGGCGGTCGTTCCTTCCACGTGGAACGCCAGCCCACGCGACAAGTCGGGCGCGCACGGTCCATACGAAGCGTCATTGCTGCATACCCCGCTAGCCCGGCCCGAGGAGCCTCTGGAGGTCTTGCGGACGGTGCATTCGTTCGATCCGTGCATGGCGTGCGCTTGCCATGCGTTCGATCCATCGGGCAGGAAGATCGGAGTAGCGAAGATTCTGTGAGACAAGCGCTGATTGGCGGAATCGGAAACGTCCTGCTGGGCGACGACGGCGTGGGACCGTACGTGGTGCGGCTGCTTGAGTCGAGGTATGACTTCGACGAGAGCGTTGCGATCGCGGACCTCGGCACACCGGCGCTGGACCTCACGCATCAGATCGTCGGCTTGCGGTGCCTCATCCTGGTGGATTCCGTGACCAGCGACGAACCTGCAGGCACGCTCGCGCTTTACAGAAAAGAAGACATCCTGCGCGACACGCCAGCACAGCGGCTCGATCCACATTCACCGGCGCTGTCGGAATGCCTGATGACGGCGGAAATGCTTGGCGCAATGCCGGAACACGTCCTGCTGGTGGGAATTGCCGGGGAGTGCTACGAACCAGGAAATCCGCTGAGCATGGCCGTGCGGCAAGCCGTGGAACCGGCGCTCGATGCGATTCTTCAAGAACTGCAGCGACTGGGCTTTTCTTTCCGCAAGAAAGTGTCGCCAGACGACCCTGGCATCTGGTGGTGCGAAGACGATAACTCATTTGCACTCGAAACGCACCGCTAACGGCGCTGCTAGTCGCTGGGATCTTTGCCAGAGGCAACTTCCAGCCGGCCATACGCGAGTTGATAGCTGTAACGGGCGGTGACGACCTGCGCCCCTGCGGTGGCAGCTAACAACTCAGCGTCAGTCAATTCAATAATGTTTCCCACTCCAGCTGAGTAACGGCCCTCGGCGAACGCGAGATTCTCTTTGGCTTCCTGATCCGCTTTGGTCGCGAGATCAATTTGTTGCTCTGCGACCGTTGTATTGGCGTAGTCAGTGTAGACTTCGCGGTCGACTTGCAGCGTGGCCGATTTCAGATTCGACTCCGCAGCGCTCTTGGCTTGTTCAGTTTCCTTGAGATAAGCGCGGTTATAGCCACCGTTGAGAAGAGGCTGCACAAGGCTTTCGCCGAATCCCACGTTCCAGATCAGGGGAAACTTCAGATTCTGAAGGTCTGCGAAGCTGGTGAAGTTCAGACGAGGCTTGAAATTGGAGTGCGCAATGACGATGTCGCCCTGAGCCGCGTTTACAACTTCCCGGAAGGCTCGCAGATCCGGGCGTGACGTTCGAGCTTGGGCAAGATATCCGTCGACTGAGTCGAGGGTTTGAGCCGATTCGAATACATCGATCAGGGCGAACGTATTCTTCACCGGCAAGCCCATGGCCGTCGCGAGCGCCGCGTGAGCAACGGTGAGATCGGACCGCGCCTGCACCAAATCCAGTTGCGCATTGGCCAGCTGAACTTCCTGGCGAGTCATGTCGATCTTGGGAACTCGGCCCACCTGGAAGAAGGCCTGGATCTGTTCCAGATGCTTGCTCTGATTCTTGACCGTAGTCTCGCGTACCTGCACTAATTCCTGGGCCGCAAGCACGCTGAAGTATCCATTCCGAACAGTCAGCAACGTTTCCTGCCGCACACGGTCGCGGTTCTGTTGCGCCTGCGCCAGTTCCGCCTTCCCGCGCGCGACCGAACCGCGAGTCAGGCCGAAGTCATAAATGTTCTGGCTGAAGTTCAGTCCGGTGAAGTAATAAGGAGAACTCGACCAGCGTTCTCCGTTGAACAGGACGGAGGCCACATTGGGGGAAGTTCCTGGCGCCGGCGCATAATTATAGGTCTGCTGGTTGTGGCTGGCACCGAAAGTAAGATGCGGATAATACGGCGACCGCCGTTCTTTGAGATGGGCTTCAGCAACGTGAACTTCGGCCTCGGCCGTTGCGAGATCTGGTTGGTTCTGCTCAGCGAGACGATAGCAGTCTGCCAAGGACAGAGGCGTGTCCTGCGCAGTGGCTGCAAGGCTGACAAACGCTAGAGTGAGCATCGCCAGCAGGAAAATTAGCCCGCCATGATTGTTTTTTCTCATCAAGTTGATGCGCTGAATCTGTTCAAAATGCTTTAGCTGCCGGGCCGGGGTACAGGTTGGACTTTGCCGCCCTCAGGCACGCGTTCGCCGATACTCCGAGCTACACGTTCACCTTCTTCCAAACCGCTGAACAGCCGGGCGGTTTCGCCGGTCTGCTCGGCAACCGCAACCTGCGTGAACTTGACCGTGTCGTCCTGGGTGATGACCGCAACCAACGTTTGGCCTCCGCGAACGATCAGCGCATCCGAGGGAACCTCGATATACCGCGGCGTTTGCACCTTCAGTTCAACTTGCACGAAGCTGCCCGCGAGGATTCGGTTACGAGGATTGTCCACATCGATTTCGACCAGGAGAGTGCGCGTTTTCGGATCGATTGCGCCGCTCGTGCGAGTGACGCGCGCCGTCAGTTTCAGACTCGGATTGGCTTGATCGACGATCGTGACCGGGTCTCCGGTACGCACATACGGAGCATGTGCCTGGTCCACATAAACATAAATGCGCAGCCGCGAAGTTTCGGAGACTTCGACCAGGGGCAATGCGCTGGTTTGCGATGTGGCGGCATTCTGAATGAGAGCGCCGGGATCGGAGTATCGGGCAGTCACCGTTCCGCTAAATGGCGCGCGCAGCTGTTCGTAGGATTTCATCGTCCCGATCTGCTCCAGGACGGCCTTGGCAACAGCAGCATCGGCTTCGGCCTGATCGGCATCCTGCTGCGAGATCATTTCCTTTTTGACCAAGGTTGCTGCGCGGTTGGCAATCAGTTCTTTATTGTGCGCATCGGCAACCGCAGCTTGATATTGCTTGTCGGTTTCGGGGGATTCGATCACCGCGATGACCTGGTTGGCGCGCACGGAGTCGCCTTTGTCGACACTGATGCTACGCATATAGCCGCTGACTTTGGCATAAAGAATCGCCGACTGAAACGGTCGTGCCTCGCCAATCAAGTGCACCGTGTTGGAGCCCGCAACTTTGTGGGCGGTGGCGACTTCAACAGTCGGACCTTTCTGTCCTTCGACCGTCAACTGCTGGGTCGCGGCCTGTACGTGACTGCGCTGACGAGTGAACAGAACGAACGCCAAGACGCCCGCAATCAGAACGGCTAGGATCCCTGCAACGTACAGCCAGGCAGATCCGCGGCGTGGTTCGGACATCAGGCTTCCTCCGGCTTGAACTCTTCGCCGCGCGCTTCAGCGATGAATTTTGCATCCAGCAAATGGCGCGTGGGAAAATCTTTTCGCAACAACGAATATACGACCGGGACGACAAAAAGGGTGACCAGGGTAGCGACGATCAGACCGCCAATGACCGCACGACCCAACGGTGCATTCTGCTCTCCCGCTTCGCCGAGGGCCAACGCCATCGGAATCATTCCGATGATCATGGCGAGCGCCGTCATCAGAACCGGGCGCAGCCGTGTTTTGCCGGCTTCCAGCGCTGCCTCGACCGGTGACGAGCCCTTTTCAACGCGAGCGTCGTTGGCATAGCTGACGAGCAAGATCGAGTTGGAAGTTGCGATGCCGACCGCCATGATCGATCCCATCAACGATTCAACATTGATCGTTGAGCCAGTCACGGCAAGCATCCAGAGAATGCCGACTAACGCTCCAGGCACGGCAATCATGATAATAAAAGGATCGATCCAGGACTGAAACAACACGACAATCAGCAGATACACCAGCACGATGGCAAGAATTAGCCCCATCAGCAAGCTGCGGAACGATGAATTCATGACCTCGTACTGGCCGTGAATCGTAATGCGCATGCCCAGCGGAAGCTTGCCGAGAGCTTGGATTTTCTTTTGGATTCCGGCGACAACCGACCCAAGGTCACGACCCTGAATGTTGGCATTGATGTCGATGACTCGCTGCACAGTATAGTGGCTGACTTCTGCCGGCACTGAAGCTGGAACTACATGCGAGACGTTGGCCAGCGTTTCGTACTGCGGCTGCGGCACAGGCAGGGTCTGCGGAGAACTCGCGGCTTGCAATAGAGTTGCCGAACCCGGCAAGCTTAAGGGAGTGTTCATCAGGCTATCGACGGAATCGAATCGCTCGGGCGGAATCCGCACGGCCACGATGTAGTTCACGTTGTTTGCCGGGTTCAGGAAATACGATGGCGCGACCAGGGCGCTCGACGACAGCGAGATCAGCATGCTGTTGGCGACGCCTTGCTCGGTTAAACCGAGTTGGGCAGCTTTCTCCCGATCCACATTAATGCGCAACGCGGGATAGCGAATTGCCTGCTTCACGTGGACATCGACGGCCCCGGGCACAGTGCTGATCTCATCTTTCAATTGACGGGCAATCTCGTACGACTGGTCGAGATTGGGACCTTCCACTTGAATATCAACCGGCGACGGCACGCCGAAGTTGAGCACCTGGCTCACAATATCGGGCGACTGGAAATAGAAGCTCGAGCCCGGAAATTCGCGCGGCAACTGCTCGCGAATCTTCTGCATGTAGCCCTCGGTGGGGTGATGCAGAGGCTTCAGCGCGATCAGAACCTCAGCATCCATGTCGCCAACATTGTCAGTCGGCACGAAAGCCAGATTGTAAGAAGTCGGCAAACCTTCCATATCGTTGATGGTATCGAGCTCATCGGCGGGGATGATCTCACGGATCCGGCTCTCCACCTTCATCAGCATCTGCTCGGTGTCTTCGAGACGCGTACCGATAGGAGCGCGTACGTGAAGCTTCATCAAGCCCGCGTCAACGGTAGGAAAGAAATCGGTGCCGATGATAAGAGGCAGAACCGCGGTGACCGCAAACATCAGTCCGAACATGCAAAGTGTAAACACGCGGTGATGCAGCACGAGATCGAGGACGCTTCCGTAGCCTGACCGAAGGCGCTCGAACGCATGTTCCCGTCTGCGGTTGAGGCGGCCGATCAGTCCGGGATTCTCTTCTTTGGCTTCGTCTGCTTCGCGGTGTCCTTCGAACAGGATTCGCGAAAGAGTCGGCACCAGAGTTCGGGACAAGATATAAGAGGCCAGCATGGCCAGAACCACGGCCAACGCCATTGGAGTGAAGAGGTATTTCGCTGCGCCAGTGAGGAGTACAACCGGGAAGAACACGATGCAAATAGCCAGAGTCGCGACGATGGCTGGGACGGCGATCTGGCTGGCACCGTCAAGAATCGCCACCATAATCGATTTGCCCATATCGAAATTGCGGTTGATGTTCTCGATTTCGACCGTTGCATCGTCCACCAGCATGCCGATGGCCAGCGCAAGGCCGCCGAGTGTCATGATGTTGACGGTGTCGCCGCTCAAGTTCAAGCCGATGATGGCCGTGAAGATCGCCAGCGGAATTGACGTGCAGACCACAACCACGCTCCGCCAACTTCCGAGAAACACGAGAATCATCAGCGAGACCAGAATCGAAGACAACACGGCTTCCCGCACGACTCCAGCGATCGCAGCGCGCACGAAGACGGATTGATCGAAGTCGATCTTCAGGTCCATTCCCTGCGGCGCAGACTCCTTAATAATGGGCAGCGTGTCGCGCGTTGCCTCCACCACGGCGAGAGTCGACGCATCAGAGTGTTTAAGGATCGCCAGATAGGTCGCGCGCTTGCCGTTGACGTGCACGATGCCGCGTTGCTCGGCATAGCTGTCAGCTACCTTCGCAACGTCGCCGAGTAGAACCGTGGCCCCGCCCACAACTTTGATCGGAATGCGGCTGAACTGCGCCACCGTGTCAGGGCTGGAATTGAGCTGCACGGTATAGTCGGTGTTTCCGATCCGGGCATCACCGGCGGGCAGAATGACGTTCGAAGTTTGCAGCGCACTGACTACGTCCCCGGCCGACAGGCCCTTGGCAGCCAGCGCTTGCGGGTTGATGTCGATGATGATCTGGCGTTCCTTCCCGCCAAACGGGGCTGGCGTCGACAGACCTGGGATGGTAAACAGGCGGACGCGAATGAAGTTCAGGCTGTAGTCGTAGAGCTGCTGCTCGGGGAGAGTCTTGCTCGAGATCGTCAACTGCGCCACAGGGACGTTGGTGGCGTTGAACTGGATAATGCTGGGCGGTGTCATGCCCGGAGGGGCGATCCGCAGGATGGTGCTCGACACGGCGGATATCTGGGCAATCGCAGCGCCGATCTCAGTCCCAGGCTGAAAATACACTCGCAACACGCCAACACCGGGGATTGACTGCGACTCAATGCGCGAAATTCCATTGACCGTGGTCGAGTAACCGCGCTCACTGATCAGGACGACGCGGCGCTCCATGTCTTGCGCCGAGAGTCCGGGATAGATCCACACCACCGCGACCACCGGAATGTCGATGACCGGAAAGATGTCTACCGTCATGCGCGCCAGCGACAGAACGCCGAGGATCATGATCAGCAGGCAAGATACAGCGATGGTATAAGGGCGCCGCAGCGCCAATCGAACTAGCCACATAACTGATTGTTTACCTAGCCAGAAGCGGTGACAGGAGCGACCGTCCCCCGTCATCCGCCTTAGATTCTATTGAGCAATAAGAAGTCATCAAAAAATACAGGCTCCCACTATGCCCTTGATTTGGGTCATACGTCCAATACATGGAAAGATTCCAGTAATGCCGATTCGGCATTAGAATGCCGAATATGGAATTCCGCCAGCTACGCTCTTTTGTCGCGGTTGCCGAGGAGTTGCATTTCGGACATGCCGCGCGACGCCTGCGCATTGCCCAGCCGGCGCTGAGCCGCCAGATCCAGGCGCTCGAGAAGGAACTGCTGGTGCAATTGCTTTTCCGCAACCGGCGGCGAGTGCAAATCACCCCGGCGGGGCAGGTCTTTCTCGACCGCGCTCGCCTGATCCTTGCGCGGTCGGATGAGGCCATCCTCGCGGCCCAGCGTGCAGGCGAAGGAGTCAGCGGCACACTGAATCTCGGATTCGTCGGATCGGCGACTTATGACGTCTTGCCGGGCGTGCTGCGGGAATTTCTGCAAGCCGCTCCGCACGTCGATCTCACGCTGTCGGAGATGACGGTCCACGCGCAAATTGAAGCGCTCATCGAAAAGCGAATTGACGTTGGACTGCTGCGGCTTCCGGCGAAGACCGAGGGTCTGGTGTTTCGCACCATCGCCCGTGAACCGTTGTACGTTGCACTACCCAGTTCGCACTCGCTGGCTCAGTCGGCGGCGCTGCGCTTATCTGCTTTAGCTGAGGAGCCATTTGTTCTTTACCCGGACCATCCCCGCCCAAGCTGGACCGAATTCGTGATTGGACTTTGTCAGCAGGCCGGATTTCGTCCTACTGTGGTGCAGCGGACCGTGGAGATTCAGACTACGCTAAGCCTGGTCGCCGCCGGTATCGGCGTTTCGATCGTGCCTAAGTGTATCGGCAACCTGCAACGCAAGGACGTAGTCTTCCGACGTTTGCTGGGAGTTCGAGCGCGCACCGAACTGCTGGTGGCGTATCGCGAGCGCGATCCCTCCCCCGTAGTGCAGTCGTTCCTTAAGGTTCTGTGGCGAAGAGTGCGCGTGCAAAAGAACGGAACGGGACCGAGAACAAGCGATCAGCCGAAGAGTCGCTTGGAGGGAGCCGCCAACGATTAGGCGGTGCTTTTCGGGGCAGAAACAATGTGACCGAGCTGAACACTCGCTGTTCGGGTGGTGCCCCGGCCAACTTGCTTTCGCCATTTTTCACTCCTGAAAATCCGTTTATGATGGATCCCAGTGCGGAGTTCATTCTCGATGCCTGAGAACATAGCCCTTGTCACCGGCGCCTCCGGCGGCCTCGGGACCTACGTCACGAAAGCTTTGCTGGACGCCGGGTTCACCGTCGTCGGCCTCGCGCCTAAAATCCAGCAGTCCGACTTCAACCACCCGAAGTTCACAGCGCTCCCCGCCGCTCTCGACAGCCTGGATGCCGCAAAAAAAGTCGCAGACACGATGATCGCGCGCTTCGGAAAGATCGACGTACTGGCCCACCTGGTCGGCGGATTCGCCGGAGGCCAGGCCATCGCCGACACCGACGATGCCACCTTCCAGCGCATGTTCGATATGAATCTCAACAGCGCATTCCACATCCTGCGTGCGGTCCTGCCCCACATGCGCAAAGCCGGCGCGGGACGCATCATTGCCATCGGCAGCCGCGCCGCGGAAGATCCCGGCCCCAAAGTTGGCTCCTACAGCGCGTCCAAAGCCGCGCTGGTCTCGCTGATCCGCACCGTCGCACTCGAAAATAAAGACGCCGGCATTACCGCGAACGTCATCTTACCCGGCACCATGGACACTCCCGCCAACCGCAAGGCCATGGCCGGAGCTGACACCTCCACGTGGGTGCAGCCCGGTTCTGTCGCCAGCCTGATCGTGTGGCTTACCGGAGACGCCGGGAAAGATGTGACCGGTGCGTCCATTCCCGTGTACGGGCGAGGAGTGTAAAGTGACGCTTCATCGAATTCTCCATCTATAAGGTCTGTCATCCTGAGCAACGCGAAGGCTTCACAATTTGAAAGAGATGACAATCTGAAGAGAGGTGGAGTTCCCGAAAAGAGACGTAACTCTTTCGTAACCCTCTTCGGTGCACAATTTTTGTTGCACTTTAACACTGGTGAAATATCTTGCAAGTAGCCTTATCTCAGGAGGCCGTCATGGGTTCAGCCCGCGCCGCGAAGTCTTTGCCGCTGCAAGTGGCTGCGATCTGTTATCGCAGGCGCGGCACAGCCATTGAGTTCCTCCTGGTTAATACCAATGGCGGCAACAAGTGGACCTTCCCCAAGGGATCGACCGAGGCCAACCTTTCGCACAGTCAGGCCGCCGAACGTGAAGCCGCGGAAGAAGCCGGCGCCATCGGCGTGATCGAGCCTCGCCACTTCCATATCTACCTCCATTCCAAGGGTGTGTTCTGGCAGCCCGGAGGCGTGCAGGAATTTGTGGTCAAAGCCTTCCTGATGGAGATCCGCGAAATGCGCCGTCCCGACGAAGGCAATCGCCGCCCCACTTGGGTGAGTCCGGAAGAAGCCAAAAGCCGCCTGGCCAAAGGCCGCGAAGTGAAATACTCCCGCGAACTCGACAGCGTTATCGACCGCGCTCTCGAACGCATCCAGTTCCACGGCGAATTCTGGGGAGCGAACCCCGGTTCCCGCGCCTCCGCACAATCCAGTTCGTAATTCCCCCTTCCTCTGTGTGCCCCGTGTTCTCTGTGGTTAAAGTTTTGCGTCTCTGAAGTCCGTCATCCAAGTCCGGTTTTTGTGAGACGATAATTCCAGCCCATGATTCAGCTTTCCGGCGCCGGAAAACGCTTCGGCCACAAACTCCTCTTCGAAAACGCAGACTGGCTGATCACGCCCCACGACCGCATTGGCCTGGTCGGCGGCAACGGTACCGGCAAGTCCACGCTGATGAAAGTCCTCGCGGGCATGGACACGTTCGACTACGGCTCCCTGATCATCGCCAAAGGCACATCCGCTGGATATCTTCCGCAGGACGGCCTCACGCTCTCGGGCCGCAGCGTCTTCGCCGAATGCATGTCGGTGTTCGACGACCTGCGCGCGATGGAAACGGAACTGGAATCGCTGACCCACAGCATGGCGGAGCTCGACCATACCAGCCCGGAATACGCCGCCGTGGCCGACCGCTATCAGCGTGTGGAACACGAATTCCGCACCCGCGACGGCTATTCGATCGAAGCGGAAGTCGGACGCGTTCTGATGGGGCTGGGCTTCAGCAAAGAGGACTGGCCGCGCCTGACCGACGAATTCTCCGGCGGATGGCAGATGCGCCTCGCCCTGGCCAAGCTTCTTCTTCAGCAACCCAACCTGCTGCTGCTCGACGAGCCGACCAACCATCTCGATCTCGAAGCCCGCAACTGGCTGGAAGAGTATCTGCAGAACTATCCGCACGCGTTCGTGCTGATCTCGCACGACCGCTACTTTCTGGACGTGACGGTCAACAAGATCGCCGAAATCTGGAACAAGCGCTTCTGGTTCTACACCGGCAACTACGACAAGTTTCTTGCCCAGAAGACGCAGCGCAACGAGCAACTGACAGGCCGCCTACCGCAACCAGCGCGACCGCATCGAGCAGCTCGAAGTCTTCATCAACCGCTTTCGCTATCAGGCGACGAAGGCCAAGCAGGTGCAGAGCCGCATCAAGGAACTGGAGAAGATCGAGCGCATCGAGATTCCGCCGGAAGAAAAGACGATCCACTTCTCATTTCCGCAGCCGAAGCCGAGCGGCCGCATCGTCGCCGAGTTTGAAGGCGTGGCCAAGAGCTATCCCGGAAAAAACGGTGGCGCCGAACAAAGAGGTCTTCCGCGACGTCAGCTTCATGATCGAGCGCGGAGACCGCATCGCGCTGGTCGGCGTCAACGGCGCGGGCAAATCGACGTTGATCAAGCTGCTCGCCGGGACCGAAAAGGTTACGCAGGGCGAATACCGCCTGGGCCACAACGTGGAAGCTGACTACTTCGCGCAGGACCAGTACAAAGAACTCGATCCCGACGCCCGCATTCTCGACGATCTTGGAGATGCAGCGCCCGGCTCGCGGCGAGACCGAACTGCGCAGCCTGCTCGGCTGTTTCCTGTTTTCCGACGACGACGTATTCAAGAAGATCGGCGTGCTCTCCGGCGGCGAGCGCGGACGCTATGCCCTGCTGCGCCTGCTGCTGCATCCGGCGAATTTCCTGCTGCTCGACGAGCCGACGAACCACCTCGACCTGCGCGCCAAAGACGTGCTGCTCGACGCGCTGGTGAAATACACGGGCACGGTCGTCTTCGTCTCGCACGACCGCTATTTCATCGACAAGCTGGCCACGCGCGTCTTCGAAGTCGGCGGCGGCAAGGTCGAAATCTTCCCCGGCAACTACGAGGACTATCTCTGGCGCAAGCAGGGCGGTCAGCACGTCGCGCCCACGCTGGATGACGTGCCCGGCGTCAAGGCAATCAAAGGGTGCCCCATTTCTCCCTGCAGTTGCGCGAAGTGGGGATTTTCCCGATGACGCTTCAAGAGCGCCGGCCAATGGCAATGGCTCGGCTAACGAGCAAACCGAATCACCGAAGAAGCGCGTGAACCCGATCAAGCGCAAGCAGATGGAAGACCGCGTCCACGAACTGGAAAGCAAAATCAGCGAGGCCGAAGACGCGATCGCGCGCCTGGAAACCGCGTTGCAGAACTTCGTCAGCGCCGACGAGAGCTCAGCGGCAGTCGCAGGAACTCGAGCAGCATAAGACCAGCCATGCCGCGCTGATCGAGAGTGGGAAGAGATGGCCGAAGCTCTGCAAGGCTCTGACTAGCCGCAATTCCCGCCTCCGCACCCGGACACCACCTTCCGTAATCTCTCACCTGCTCTTACGAGTGTGCGATAGTCAGGTTGGCCAAGTGGCCAGCAACTGCCGAAGGCCACAAATTTCAAGACCAACCGCAGGCAGCGGCGCCCCAGGGCATGCCGCGCGGGATCCCAAGGAAGGTCGCATGCTTCAGTCGTCGGAGAACTCGTTTAATCCCAAGTCCGGCTCCCCGGCTTCCAACCCCAACGCTTACAACCCAGTCAAAACCGTCACCGCTCCGGTCGATCAGGCCACCATCGGCCGCACTCTGGTCATCAAGGGCGAAATCAGCGGCTCTGAAGCTCTCTACATTGATGGCCGCATCGAAGGCAAAATCATCATGCCCGAGAGCCGTGTCACCATCGGCCGCAACGGCAAAGTGGACGCCAGCATCCAGGCCCGCGAAGTTGTGGTCATGGGCAAAGTGACCGGCAACATCGAGTGCAGCGACCGCGTCGACATTCGCGCGAAGGTTCGGTCAGCGGAGACATCTCCACCGTCCGCATCAGCGTGGAAGACGGCGCCGCGCTCAAAGGCGGCATTCAGGTCCGGAGCGAAGGCAAAGGGAAAGAATCACAGAAAGCAGCCGAAGCGCCCAAAGCAATGGCCGCAGCCGGTAGCGCATAGGTCGACAGAAAACGTCTGGGGTAAAACAAGGGGCACGCTCACGCGTGCCCCTGTTGTTTTCCGCTTAAAGCCTTCATCACATTAGGCTTAGACATTTGTACATACATAATGGTACGTATAACTCTCTAACTTCACGCAGTTATTGGCAGCGCGAAAAGACGATTCGCTCACTCCGCAGGATGCACTTTGCGGGGCCGGAAACGCCCCTTGCTGCGGCGATCGACTGCGTGGGCGAGGAAACTATCAGATGCGACAAAAAGAAGAGCCCTGGAGCTTGCCAAGGCCCTTCTACGACTTTTCAATCACTTACACGAAGATGCAACGACTTATGGAAATCGGCCGGCCAAAAACTTGCTCAACCGGACCGCTTCTTACTTCTTCTCCGCTGGCCGCAAATCGAGCGCAGCCGAATTCATGCAATAGCGCAGCCCGGTCGGCGCCGGACCATCCTCGAACACATGCCCCAAATGCGCGTCGCACTTGGCGCACCGGACTTCGGTCCGGACCATCCCGTACTGCGTATCGCGATGCTCGACGACTCCGCCGCCATCGGCCGGCTTGGTGAAACTCGGCCAGCCGGTCCCGGAATTGAACTTCGTCTGCGAATCAAACAGCGGCGACCCGCAGCACACGCAGTGATACATTCCCGGCTCTTTCGTGTTCCAGTACTGCCCGGTGAATGCACACTCGGTGCCCGCCTCGCGCGTCACGTGATACTGCTCGGGGGTAAGCTGCTTCTTCCACTCCGTCTCAGTTTTTGTAACTTTTTCAACCGTTTTTTCGGTCATAAATGAACCCCAGTTTGAATGATTTATCTCGACATTGATTGGATGTTTTGAAACCCAAAAAGTGTCAACTTGCTGCCAACCCTCACTCCACTTCCTCCCCCACTTTCCGATACTTTCCTCGGAAGAACAGCAACGGCTGTCCTTCGCGCACCACCACATCCTCCACTTCCGCAATGAAGATGGTATGGTCCCCGGCTACCTGGGCCAAATCCAGTCGGCACTCCAGATACGCCAGCGACCCCTGCAGCACCGGTGTTCCGTGTTTCGTCCGTTCAAAGCGCGCCCCGGCCTCGGCCTCGGCGTTTTCGTGCGTGCGCTCGGGACGAGCATAGTATTCCGAAATTGCCCTCTGCCCCTCGCACAACACATTGATTCCGAATCGCTTCTTGGCATGCAGATGGGCATGGGTGCGCGTCGTATGATCCACGCAAACCAGCACCAGCATGGGATCGAGCGACACCGAGGCGAAGGCATTGGCCGTCATACCGTGCACCTCGCCTTCCAGGTCGACGGTAATGATCGTCACCCCAGTGGCAAAGCATCCCATCGCTTTGCGAAATTCCAGAGAATTCAAGCTAGTCGTCCTGTGTGGGGTCCCACCCGAACCGCTACAGTTCCACCACACGTTGTATCATTCGATGGAAGTGGCCGTCACCTCCATCGCGCCCGCCGTACCCATTTCCCGGGGAGAAGCCCTGCACCTGATCGGCTGCTCCGACGACGATCTCCCTGAACTGCTGGCTGCCGCCCGCGCCGCCAAAGAACGCTTCAAGCCCGGCATCATCACCTATTCGCGCAAGGTTTTCCTGCCGCTTGACCAACCTCTGTCGCGACTATTGCGGATACTGCACCTTCCGCCGCGATCCCGGCGACCCCGGCGCGCACACCATGACTCCGGACGAAGTGCTCGCGGTCGCCCGCGCCGGCGAACAACTCGGGTGCACCGAAGCCCTCTTCAGCCTTGGCGACAAGCCCGAACTGCTCTTCCCCGAGATGCGCGAGACTCTCCGCCATCTCGGCTACAAGTCGACGCTGCACTATCTCGAAGCCATGTGCGAACTCGTGCTGCGCGAGACCACCCTGCTGCCGCACCCGAATCCCGGCCTGCTCAGCGCCGAATGGATCGCCCGCCTTGCGGTGGTCTCCCCCAGCATGGGACTCATGCTCGAAACCACGAACGCCGCCCTGCTCGCACGGGCGCGGCGCACGACAATGCTCCGGACAAGGTTCCGGCCAAGCGCCTGCGCACCATCGAAGATGCCGGCAAACAGAATGTCCCGTTCACTACGGGCCTTCTCATCGGCATCGGCGAGTCGCTTGAAGACCGTGTCGACACTCTTCTCGCGATCCGCGACTTGCACGAACGCTACGGGCACATTCAGGAAGTGATCGTGCAGAACTTTCGCGTCAAACCCGCGATCCCCATGGCCCACTGGCCCGAACCAACTCGCGGCGAGATGTTGCGCACGGTGGCGGTAGCTCGCTTGTTACTCCCCAACGTCAATATTCAAGCGCCTCCGAACCTCTCCGCGCCTTACTATGATGATTTGATCGATGCCGGCATCAACGATTGGGGAGGAGTTTCGCCACTGACCCCCGACTTCATCAATCCCGAAAAACCGTGGCCCCACCTTGAGCAACTGCGGCTTCGCACCGAGGCCAAGGGATCCGGGCTGCTTCAGCGACTCCCCGTGTATCCGGAATTTGTTCGCGCGCTCACCGCCGAGCCTGGTCTGCTGTCAGAGAAACTGCGTGCGGCTTGCGACATCAACGGAATGGCAAGAATCAAGAGGGCTGCATGATTTGCGTCCTCAGCGGCGGCACGGGTGGCGCGAAGTTCGTCGACGGCCTCCGCCAAGTCATGCCTGCGGAAGAGATCACTCTCAGTCGTCAACACCGGCGACGATCTGCTCTGGTGGGGGCTGTACGTCTCCCCCGACATCGACTCGATCACGTATGTGCTGTCCGGCATGCTCAGCCGCGAGCGCGGATGGGGTGTGAAGGGCGACACCTTCCTCTGCCTGCAAGCCATGGGACAACTCGGCGAGCCCACGTGGTTTCATACCGGCGACCGCGATCTCGCCATGCACCTGCTGCGTTCGCGCCTGTTGGCCGAGGGCAAGACACTCTCCGAAGCAACTGCAGCCATCTCTGAAAAGCTCGGTGTGCGGGCGCGCATCCTGCCCATGAGCAACTCGCGCGTCGAAACCCGCGTCGACACGCCCGCAGGCGACCTGAGCTTTGAGGAATACTTCGTGCAACGCTGGTATCAGGATCCGGTGAACTCGGTTCGTTTCGCGGGAGCTTCCGACGCGGAACCTGCGCCCGGAGTCATCGACGCGATTACGTCGGCAGATGCAGTTCTCATCGCTCCGAGCAATCCCATCACGAGCATTGGTCCGATCCTCGCCGTACCGGGCGTGCTTGAGGCGCTACAACGCGCTCGCGGAAAAATTGCCGCGGTCAGCCCCATCGTAGGCAATGCTCCGGTCGCGGGCCCGGCTGGAATTCTCATGGCCGCGCAAGGACTACCGTGCTCGATCGCCGGTGTGGCCCAGGCCTACGAAGATTTTCTCGACGTCCTGATCTGCGACACGCGTGACGCCCGCCCCGCCGAGACGCTTCGGAACAACGGCCTGCGTGTGCAGTGCACGCAGACCATCATGCGGAGCCCTGAAGATAAAGCCGCCTTGGCGCGCGAAGTGCTCTCGTTCGTCGCAGGCATCCCGCGTGTAGCCCATGAATCCCACGGCGCTGCCTCCAGGCAGATGGGCCGCCAACCGTGATCCTCGTTCCGGTCAAGAACTCGTCATCGGCCAAGCAGCGTCTGGCTTCCGTCCTCGATCAGCCATCCCGCACAGCCCTGGCGCAGGCCATGCTGTACGACCTGCTCACAACGCTGCACACCTGGAAGGAGCGCCCGCCAGTTGCGGTCGTAACGAGCGATCCGTACGCAGTGGAACTCGCCGCCGACTATCGGTTCGAGGTCATTCCCGATCCGGACAACCCCGGCGAGACCGGGGCCATCGAGATGGCTACGCGCATCTGCGTCGAACGCGGCGTCGAGAGCACACTGGTAATCCCTGCCGATATCCCCCTCATTGAGGCGTGGGAACTTCAAGAAATTCTGAAGCACGCGCCCGCTGAAGGCAGCGTGCTCGTCCCGGCGGCTGACGGACGCGGGACCAACGCCGCCTTCCGTCGCCCGGCAAATCTGTTTCCCCTCCGCTTCGGCAACGACAGCTTCAAACCGCACCACGCCGCCGCGCAAGCAACCGGGAAGCCCTGTGTCGTCTTGAAATTCGCTGGAATCGGAGTCGACGTCGACAATCCCGAAGACCTGCAGCGATTGGTCTCACTACCCGGCGAAACCCACGCCCAGCGCCTGGCACGTCGATATGTGGATGGAGGCCCTGTCGCTCTCCGGGTCGCGCGGCGCGACGTACCCTCAGTGTAAACTCCATTTTTGCTGCAAACTTTCATATGCACTGTCATCCTGAGCCGCGCACTTTGCGGCGAAGGACCTCTGTAACTTGCCGACTGCACGCCGGCTGCGAGGATTGCATAGGTCCTTCAGCGGCCAAAAACGCCGCCTCAGGATGACATTGTGAAGGGACTGCAATGATCTCGAATGGCTCTGCCACAGGAAAAAACTCAGCCGGCTCGACGCGGAAAAAGAGACGCCGACCTGTTGCGCCGGCCGAACTTCGCCTAATCCCCATCTCGCTTAACACCGAAATCCACCCCGGCGATTCACTCGCCGATAGACTCCTCTCCTCCGCGCGTCTCCAACCCGGCGACATCCTGATCGTCAAACACAAAATCGTCTCCAAGTCCGAAGGCCGTCTGGTCGATCTCGCCACTGTCCATCCTTCCGATGAATCTATCGCGTGGGCCAAACAATACGGCCTCGACGCCCGCGTCATCGAACTCGCCCTGCGCGAAAGCCGCTCCATCATCCGGCGTAAAAACGGCGTCCTCATTACGGAAACACATCACGGATTCCTGTGCGCCAATAGCGGCGTCGACGTCTCCAACGTCAGCGGCGGCTCTCACGCGCTTCTCCTCCCAGAGAATCCCGATCGCTCCGCTGCCAACCTCCGGCGCGTGCTCAAAAAGCGAACTGGACTCGATATCCCCGTCATCATCACCGACAGCTTCGGCCGCCCCTGGCGTGAAGGACTGACGGAATTCGCAATCGGCATCTCTGGACTCAAGCCCTTGCGCGACGACCGGGGCCGCCGCGATCCCCACGGCTACGAATTGAGAGCCAGCGTGGAAGCCGTTGCCGACGAACTAGCCTGCGCTGCGGGACTGGTTTGCGGCAAGTTCAATCGCACCCCTGCCTGCATCGCCCGCGGATTCCGCTACGACCCCGGCGAGGGCAGCGTCCGCGACCTGCTTCGCCCTGCAGCCACCGATCTATTCCGGTAGACTGTCTCGGACGATCCTTTTTGCACGTCAATGTCCCGACATGCAAACGCTGCTCAGGAGGCGATCATGAGCAAGGAAATCTCTCGCAGACAGTTTCTCGAAAACATCGGACTTGGAACCGCGGCCGGGACGAGTCTCTTGCTCCTCAAAGATGTTGCCCAGGCGCGGCCGGGCCCTGACGCGATTCCCTCGCGCACTCTCGGGCGAACCGGCGCGAAGGTTTCGATTCTTGCATTCGGTTGCGGCAGCCGCTTCTTGATGTACAAAGACGAAGACAGCGCCA
Organism: uncultured Acidobacteriaceae bacterium; assembly: GCA_963840895.1. Classification (GTDB taxonomy): domain Bacteria; phylum Acidobacteriota; class Terriglobia; order Terriglobales; family Acidobacteriaceae; genus Sulfotelmatobacter. The sequence goes on along the minus strand of CAWJAR010000017.1, from coordinate 397,715 downwards.
CCGCGATTCTCAATCGCGCGATTGATCTCGGTATCACTTATCTCGACACTGCGTACGCCTACGGCGATGGCGAGAGCGAAACCCGTGTTGGCAGAGTGATGGCGACGCGCCGTAAGGATGTCTGGCTGGCAACCAAGATTCCTGACCGTACTCGCGATGAATTCCTGCGTCGGCTGGAAGCCAGTCTGAAGCGCCTTCAGACCGATCATGTCGATCTCGTCCACATCCACAGCCTCGGCCAGGCCGACGACCTGGCGAAAATCGAGGCTCCCGACGGCGCCCTCAAAGGGCTGATGGAAGCCCGCGAGCAAAAAATGGCGCGGTTTGCCGGCATGACCAGTCACACCAACGGAGAGGTGATGGCCACGGCAATCAAGCGCCACGATCTCGACTGTGTGCAGATGGCGCTCAACGCCTCGCGCAACGGCCGTTTCGAAGAATTGGCACTGCCCGCGGCCAATGCCAAGAACCTCGGCGTGATCGCCATGAAGGTGACAGGGCAGGAATTCTTGGTGGGCGACGGTCCGGGCAAGGCAGACATGAACTCGCTGCTGCGCTATTCGATGAGCCTGCCAGTGACAACCGCGGTCGTGGGAATGCCGCGCCCGGAGATGCTCGCCCACAACGTCGAGACCGCGCGAAACTTTTCAACGCTCAACGATCAGGAGAAGGAACACCTGCGTCAGCAACTCAACTCCTCTCGAGATGGACTCGAGAAGCGGCTTGTCGGCCATTTTGACGGACCGACCGTGAACCCGGAAATCTTTTCCGTCTAGCGAATCAGTGTCAAGACAGTTGGAGGAACCCGTGCCCCGCGAATTCACGCACTCTGAACTCGAATCCTTCCCTCACCTCGACTGGACGGACATCGCCCCGCGCCTGAATTTCGCGCTGCGGACATCGCTGGAGAAGGTGCTCGAGACGCAGAACGGCGCAGACCTCTCACTGGAAGAATCGTATGCGCTAGCCAATTCCGAGGGCGATGATCTCCTTGGCCTGCTCGTCGCCGCCAACGCTCTCCGCGCCGAACTCGTCGGCAACATCGTCACTTACGTGGTCAACCGCAATATCAATTTCACTAACATCTGTTTTGTGGGATGCAAGTTCTGCGCCTTCAGCCGCGGTCCCCGCGAGTCTGACGCTTATTTCCACTCTCTTGATGACATGGCCCGTAAAGCTGTGGAAGCCTGGCAACTGGGCGCCACCGAAGTCTGTATTCAGGGCGGCCTGCCCCGCGATCTTCCCAAGTTCTACTACCGCGACATTCTCCGCGCCATCAAAGCCGCCGTCCCGCAGATGCACATCCATGCGTTCTCTCCCATGGAAATCGTCTATGGCGTTGAACTCACCGGAATGCCGGTCGCTGACTATCTTGCCATGCTTCGCGACAACGGACTCGGGACCCTGCCCGGCACCGCCGCCGAAATTCTCGACGACGAAATCCGCCACATCCTTTCGGCCAATAAACTTTCTACCGCACAGTGGGTCGAAGTCATCCGCGCCGCGCACCGCTGTGGCATCCGCACCACGTCGACGCTCATGTACGGACACGCCGAGACTCCTGCGCACTGGGTTCGACAGATGCTCCTCTTACGCGACATTCAGTCCGAGACCGGTGGTTTTACCGAGTTCGTTCCCCTTGGCTTCGTCCACCACAACACGCTGCTCTTCCATCAGGGACTCGCACGCACCGGACCCACGCTTGCCGAACATCTCAAAGTTCACGCGCTCGCCCGATTGGTGCTCGCCGGCTCCATCAACAACATTCAAGTCTCGTGGGTAAAGTTGAACCGCCACCTCTCGCAACTCTGCCTGCACGCCGGAGCCAACGACTATGGCGGAACTTTGATGGAAGAAAACATTTCCCGCGAAGCCGGAGCCACCGCCGGGCAGTACACCAGCCCGGAAGATTTTCAGTCGTTGATTCTGGAGATGGGCCGAATTCCTGCTGAACGCAACACAACATACTCCCGCATACAGATCAAGCTACCGGTAACGGAGCGCACAGCCGAAGAATCGTACGAGGCTGAATTCGCATGAGCGTGAATCCTGCTGCCCCCATCCGCCCCATCGCGGTCATCGGAGGCACTGGCCCCGCCGGCATGGGACTCGCCCTGCGCTGGGCTCGCGCTGGAGAAACCGTTATCATTGGCTCCCGAGAAGCAGACCGCGCTCAACGAGCCGCCGCCACGATCCAGCAGAGACTCGGAGGCCAGGGCATTATCTCGGGCATGGAGAACAGCGCCGCCTGTGCCGCCTCCGACATCCTTATGCTCACGGTCCCGTTTGAAGCTCAAGCCGCTCTTCTCAAGAAACTGAAGTCTTCCATCACCGCTGGTAGCATCCTGATTGACGCGACCGTGCCACTCGCAGCCGGCGTTGGCGGACGCGCCTCGCGCACTCTTGGCGTCTGGCAGGGCTCCGCCGCACAACAGGCTGCCGAACTCGTGCCCGACGAGGTGAGCGTGGTCGCGGCCTTCCATAACGTTTCTGCCGACTTGCTTGGCACTGACACACCACTCGATTGCGACGTCATCGTGTGCAGCGACGATGCCGACGCCGCCCAACTCACACGCGAGCTCGCCGCTAAGATTCCCGGCGTCCGCGCGCTCGATGGCGGCAAACTCGAAAACGCCCGCATCGTGGAGCAGATTACCGCCCTGCTCATCGGCATGAACATCCGGCACAAAGGCCACGCCGGAATCCGCATTACAGGACTTCCTCCCGGCGCGTACCGATAATCTGCGAATGAGCCAGAACAACCACCTCGACGCCGCCCTGCAATATCACAGCGGCACTAAGCATTCTCAGGTCAGCGTGCGAATGAATCCCCACTTTCTGGATTGGGATAACAAGCCGCTCTTGTTCAAGATTTATCCCACCCTCGAGGTCATCCGTCTTCCCAGAGATTTCCGCGAGACGGGCCGCTCCGCGCTCGATGCCATTGTGATGCCCGAGCGAGCGGCTGCGACCGAAGCTATTCCCGACCTTGAAACTCTGGCTCGATTGCTCTTCTTTTCTGCCGGCGTGATACGGAGTAAGAAACACGAACAGGGAGAAACCTTTTTTCGCGCCGCAGCTTGTACCGGGGCTCTCTACGAAATCGAACTCTACATAGTCTGTACCGATCTAAAAGGAGAATTCGTGCCCGGCGCGAGCGCCCCGGGCCTGGCGGCCGGCGTCTACCATTTCGGAGTCGCCGAGTTTGGACTACGCCAACTGCGGGCTGGCGACTTCCGTCAGACGTTGGTCGAAGCTACATCCAGCGACCCAGCAATGGCGCATGCTCCCGTCATCATCATCTGCACCGGAACCTACTGGCGCAACGCGTGGAAATACCGCTCCCGCACCTACCGTCACTTCGGATGGGACAACGGCACCATCCTGGCGAATCTCCTCGCGATGTCCGAAGCCTCGAGCCTCCCTGCCAAAGTCGTCACTGGGTTTGTCGACTCGCAAATCAACACGTTGCTCGACCTCGACACCAAACGCGAAGTGGCATTCTCTCTGGTGTCGATTGGACATCAGCAATCGGCACCGTCGGCCCCACCGAAAATCTCCCCGCTCAATCTTCCGATCGTCCCATATTCGAAAGAAGAGGTCGACTATCCCGCCATGCGCAAGATGCATGAGGCCTCTTCGCTGGATTCCACCACCGAGGTCGCTGCCGTGCTCGGCAAGACGCCGTCGAGCACACTTCCCCCATCGAAAGGGGCAACCACATCACTGCAATTGCCCAATGATTCAGCTCCGCAAGACTCAGTCGAAAAAGTGATCTCGCGCCGCGGTTCCACCCGCCAGTTCTCGCGCGAGCCGATCTCGGTGCCGCAGCTTTCCCTCATCCTCGACCGCGCCACACGTGGCATTCCGGCCGACTTTCTCGACCCAATCGGGAGCCATCTCAACGATCTTTACTTAATCGTGAACGATGTGGATGGCCTGGCCCCAGGAGCCTACGTCTATCACTGGGAAAGAAAAGTTCTTGAACTGCTGAAGCCCGGGGACTTCCGCGACAAGGCCGGATTCCTGGGCTTGGAACAACAACTCCCCGCCGATGCGGCCGTGGATGTATTCTTCCTCGCTGACTTGAAGAAGATTTTGGAGCGCTATGGGAATCGCGGATACCGCGCGGTGCAACTGGAGGCCGGAATTCTGGGCGGTAAACTCTATCTCGCCGCGTACGCTCAGAACCTGGGCGCAAGCGGCCTGACTTTTTATGACGATGATGTCGTCAACTTCTTCTCGCCCCACGCTCGCGGCAAGAGCGCCATCTTCCTGGTCGCCCTCGGCCGCAGCGCATCTCGCAAGTAGACCAAACTGTAAGCCGCTCATCGCAAAACTGCTCAGCCCCAAGCGAGGCGCCTCCGGCCCTTCGTTTGCCGCCTGGGTTTGCATGGGCAGGGGTTTGGATGTGCGGGCAGCGCTCCGATCAGGCAGTGTTCTGGTTAAGCTTTAGCCCCTCGAGAGTTCCCGCTAGTGCAATGTCACTTTCAACACATAGGCATACTTCCCCGGCGCCGCTCCTGGCAAGATGACCTGCATGGCATCATCACTCTGCCGCCACTCCACCTTCTCACCATCAACCAATTCGACACTCTTAATCTGCAACCCTTTCCCCTCATGCCCCGCACCCAGCGCGTGAATCACCGCCCGCCCATTCTCCGGCCACGCCATCTGAATCGCGTACAACACGTTCCCCTTCCGCGTAAATCGAAAATCCTCCGCCGTATACGGTTTCGTATCCTGATCATGTCCAAACCCCGGCTGAATCTTCGTCGGTCCCTCGCCATACACCGTCCAAGGCGTCGTATCGTAGATGGCCTCGCCATTCTGTTTCAGCCAGCCACCAATCTCCAGCAGCGTATTGCGAACTTCATCGGGAATCGTCCCATCCGGCCGCGGTCCGATGTTCAGCAGCAGATTTCCATTCTTGCTCACAATGTCGATCAACTGATGCACGATAAACTCCGGCGTCTTGAACTGATCGTGCTCCAGGTATCCCCAGGAAAGGTTGCTGATCGATGTATCGGTCTGCCAGTGATCGGCTTCGATTCCCTCCTTTAGTCCGCGTTCAAAGTCGCGCGCTCCCGCATGCCAGTCGAGGGAGTAATCCTTCATATTGATGACGCCCGCAATCCCATGCGTGGCCGCATAGTTGTAGTAGAACGCAGCAAACTTCGTGACATTCGGCCGGAAATTCGGCTGCCCGATCCACCAGTCGAAGTACATCACCTCCGGCTTGTATTTCTGCACGATCTCCGCCGCTCGCGCCAGCCAATCATTGGCGTACTCCGGACTCACATACGTCCAGTCATTCATCAACACCTGCTTCGGATCCTGCAGCCATGCATGCGCCGGACCATAAAGCGAAGCGTACTTCGGATCGTTGACATCCGATCGAACCATGCGTCCGCCATCAAAGAAGAAGTCGTGCTCCGCGCGGTGCGAAGAGGTCCCAAAGTGCAGTCCCTCCGCCCGCACCGCGCGCGCCAGATCGCCGATCACATCGCGCTTCGGCCCCATCTTCGCCGCAGTCCAATCTGACAAGCCCGAGTCGTATAAAGAAAACCCATCGTGATGCTCAGCCACCGGAATCACATATCGCGCTCCCGCCGCCTTGAAAAGCCGCGCCCAGTCTGCCGGATCCCACTTCTCTGCCTTGAATTGCGGAACCAGATCCTTGTATCCAAACTTGTCCTGCGTCCCGTAGCGTTTCAAGTGCTCCTGAAATGCCGGGTCCGATTTCTGGTACATGTTCCTCGGATACCATTCATTCATCGCTCCCGGCACCGCGAACACTCCCCAATGAATGAAGATGCCGAACTTCGCATCCTCGTACCACTGCGGCATCTCAAACTTACGCAACGTTTCCCAGTCTGCACGGTACGGCCCATCGTTGCCCTGCCGATCCACCTCGCGCAGAATCGTCGCCCGCGCGCCGTCATACTTCGACACGGACACCTGCCACTCGCGATCAATCTCGGATGCCGACTTCGTATCGTGCGTGGGAGCCAGCGGGTCCACACCCGTGGTTTGGGCCAGCACCGGCTTATGCAACAGGAGGAAGAGTGAGGCGATCGACAGAACACTGGCAGAGGAAAATTTCATGCGCAGGATTATAAACATGCGGGAGTGACTTGCTGTCGCGAGGTCCCGGTCCGGCATAGCTAAGGCTTTAACGTTGCGGTCCAGTTCGTCGTCAGGACGAGCGGAGAGTTGCTGTCAGAAAATTCTGCCCAACTTGAAGAACACGCGCTCATGCCCGGCCGTTCCCACAGCTCCGCCAATTTGAATTGGCCCAAATATGGTATTGACCAAGAGTGAAGCCACGACGTCGCCGGGAGTCTGTGACCGGAACGGCGGCGCGAAGACCCTGCCTACCTCGAAGAGCCCATTGAAATAGAGCCCTTCACCCAGCAAGACGGGGAGTTTGGCTACCTTGCGAAGATATCCCGCCTGAAACTGGTAGTACTGGTCAGTGAGCAGTTCGTTTTGGCCATAAGCCGCGAAAGTATTGGGGCCACCCAATGCAAACGGTGGTACTCCCACGCGTTCGTTGCCGAAGGTGGTTCCTGCACGTGCTCCGAAGTAGATGGACGAAGGATCGTTCACCCTGAAGAATTTGGCCACTCTGCCTTCGGACGTCGGGAACGAATGCGCCGCGCCGGGGTTCGCATCGACCCACGTGCCGCTGATATCCATGTATTGTCCCGAGCGCGGGAGAACCGGATCATCGACCCCATTCCACGCCCAACGAAGCGTCGTCCCGCCAAAGCGGCCAGAGACGTTGGGTAGAAGGGCCTGGTTGCCGATCTTGGGAACGAACGACTGGTAGGCGCCGGTGTAGCCGAGCGTCAATTGGGCAACACGATCAAATTCGTAACCGAGTTGAAGACCTCCGCCCACAGATGACCTGCGATACTCGGAAACAAAGACACTCCCCTGGTAGATGGGATATTGCGAGTAATCGGCGAACCCATTGGGCGCGATGAACCATTTGCTGCTCGCCGTGAACGGACGGTAATACTGGCTATTAATCCCATATTGCGATCCGACAATCAGGTCGTTGCGGAGTTCAGCGCGATAAGTGCCGAAATCGAGAAAGGTAATCCGCGCACCCATACTGAAATTGACTCCGCCGAAACTCGAACCGTCGAGCAACAAAAGTGGTTGCACAATGGGCGGAGCATAAGGCTTTTCAACTCCGGTGATGAGCAGGCCGGGCTTCCCGTCTCGGCTGGTCATCTCGTAATCCAGATTCGAGAATCGTCCGTCACCTTTCAGATCCATTAACTGGTTTTGCAGGGCAGTCGTATCCACTGGTTTTCCGATGTTGTCATTCAGATCCTGTTCGATGGCGGTCGCCAACTTCGGACTGGTTCCAACAACTTTTACGAATTGAGGAGTAGGCGTCGTAAGACGGCGTCCTGAGCGCCGAGCCAGATAAGCTTGCCAAGTAGGCTCGTCGACGGAAAGGGCACTCAGCACCGCGGCCTTAGCCTCCGCCGCTTGATATCCCATCTTGATGAGTTCCTCTGATCGGTTGTATTCCAGGGAATCGAAACCTGCCAGAGGCACCGAGATCAGAATGTCGGCCTTCTCGATACTGCGCAGTTCGTTGGCGGCCACCACCACACTTACGGAGCGGCCCAGCACCCCGAAGGTAGAGAGTGTTGCCGTGGGATCGAGTTTACTGGTTTCCAGGTGCACGGCCAGAGTGAGGTCCGCGCCCATGCTCTGGGCCACATCGACCGGAAGGTTATCCATCAGTCCACCGTCTGCGAAGATGTGCCCCTCCCACCGAACCGGACTGAAGACTCCCGGCAGCGACATGGTAGAGCGCAGGGCGAGAGAGAGTGATCCCTGGCGAAACACGAATGCTTGCGATGTAACCAGATCGGTGGCGACGCAGGCGAATGGAATTGGGAGATCGTTGAAGTCTTTCACCTCGGAGTACGGCAATGCGATCCGATCGAGGATCATCACGACATCCTGGCCGGAATTGAATCCTTCAGGAAACTGCAGTCCCTTCCTGAGGCCGAACTCGAGATGATTCGGATATTCCACCGCATCCTGTTTGCGGCGAAAAGAGAGATCCTTGTACGGAGTTTGGCCTTGCAATACCTGGTCCCAGTGGATGGTCTCGACGAGTTCTTTGACTTCTGCAGCCGAATAGCCTGTTGCGTAAATTCCGCCAACGAGGCCGCCCATGCTGGTTCCGGCAACATAATTGACCGGGATCCGGTGTTCTTCAAGCCACTCTATGACGCCAATGTGCGCCAAACCCAGCGCTCCGCCGCCTTCGAGCACCAGCCCGACTTTAGGACGGGTCGGCGTTGCAGGCTGGGAGAACCCGGGAACGAAGGAGACACCGATCAGAAAGCCCAAAAGTATGAATCTATCAATGCGGCTTCGCATGATAGTTAGCCTAGGAGCCGCGCGCGGGACTAACCACTGGCAAAACTAACGGACCTGGCTCACTTCCGAGTGGAGGATTCAAGGCAAGGTTGAAGGGCTTCCTGAGCGGAGTTTGACCATGTTTCAATCGCAACAGTACTAGAAAAAGGCTAGAGATGGTCACCGACCCTTTATGTATGATTCCACCCCTGCGCGGGCCATCGAGATCCGGCGAATGAGATCGAACAAATGAGATCAAGCGAATGAGCGATGAGTGCGTCCCCGAAGCTGTCGGAGTCGGCATAGCTCCAAACCAAACCGGAGAAGTGTCGTCAGGCCCGAGTGAATTCGACCTCGGCTACTACGGTTGGCGTGTCGTGTTAGCGGCGTGTCTTGGCGTGATGGCGGGTTTCGGCTCGCTATTCGTTTATACCTTTTCTGTTTTTGTGAAGCCGCTGGCCGCGGAATTCGGATGGACTCGCGAAACGATCTCCAGCGGCTTCGCCATCGCCGCCGTCACTCTAGGAGTGTGCTCCCCGTTGCTGGGGAGGTGGATCGATCGCTTCGGCCCTCGCCGCATCATTCTTGTCTGCATGACGATATACGGGTGTGGCATTGCGGCGCTGTCGCTGTTGCACACCGGACTGTGGCAGTTTTACCTGACTTGCTTCGTGCTGGGCGCCGTTGGGAATGGTGCAGCTCATCTGGCTTACTCGCGATCGATTTCCACCTGGTTTCAGCGACGCTTGGGGATGGCACTGGCCTTTGTGATGGTTGGCGCGGGATTGGGTGCCATGATTCTACCCGTCGTCGCCCAGTCCATCATTAGCAGGTTTGGCTGGCGTGCAGCGTACGGGTCACTCGGCGGCATTGCACTGCTACTCGGCTTGCCCCTTAGCTGGCGCTACATCCGCGAACGCGGGACGATCGGGCGCGAGTCCGGTCCGGTCCTCCATTCTGGAATAACGTGGCAGCAAGGCCTGCGCTCTTTCGCCTTCTGGATTATCACCGCCATCCTCTTCGTGAGTTCGATCAGCATGAATGGGGCGATCACGCACCTGTCGGCGTTGCTGACGGATCGAGGCCTCACAGCCGGAAACGCAGCATTATGCGCGTCCTTACTCGGTGGATCGAGCCTGCTGGGCAGAGTTGTAGTCGGTTGGCTGTTAGACCGATTTTTCGGCCCACATGTCGCGCTTGTCATAAACCTCATTACCGCCCTGGGCATTTTTCTCCTGGCTCGTGCGAGCAGTTTCCCGGCGGGTTGCCTTGCTGCTGCGCTCATCGGGATCGGAGCCGGAGGCGAAGCCGCCATCACTCCTTACCTGCTGACGCGTTATTTTGGGCTGCGTGCCTTTTCTACTCTCTATGGTCTTACCTGGACGTTCTATGCCGCCGCAGGAGCCATCGGTCCAGTGATCCTCGGGCGTGCATTTGATGCAACTGGCTCGTACGCCTCATTGCTGGTTCTCCTCGCAGCAGCGTTAGGGCTGGCGGCAGCGACCAACCTCTTGCTTCCACGCTATTCAGATTCGTTCCTAATCGAAGGGCACTGAGCAACGGCACTGAGCGAATGTGGGTTGGCAACACCGGAAGCCGCAACAACTTCTGTACATTCTTGGATTTCCGACAACTCGGACGAATCTGTTGTGCACAGCGGCTAACGCTCACTGACTTTACCGAACGGGTCGACGTTGCTACTCCTCCACCACCGGTGTCGACATCTCCTCTGCCGGTTCTCCTCCCGCCATCGCCTGAGCAACGATCAATCTTCTCGCTTCCACCCGAATCTTCGGCAACTGCACGCTGAACCACCACGCTCCGATCACCGAAGCGAAGCCCCCGATCGCCACCGTGATCGGCGCGCCTAAGCGATCGGACAACGCCCCTCCCAGCAACGCACCCACCGGGGCCATACCCATGAACATCATGGAATACACCGCCATCGTCCGGCCCCGCAGTGCGTCCGGCACCATCACCTGGATCAGCGTGTTCGACGATGCCATCTGCAGCATGATGAAGTAGCCCACCGGCAACAGCAGAAGCACCGAGAGCCAGAACGATTTCGAGAACGAAAACAGCATCAGGCTCACGCCAAACCCAGCACAACATACCGAGATCCATCGCCCCAGGCCCTTCACGCCCGAACGCACGGCCAGCGTCAGTGCGCCCAGTAGTGCTCCCACCCCCGCCGCGCCCATCAGGATCCCGAGGCGAACCGCTCCCAAATCGTGCGACCCAATCAGCGACGCAAACTCCTGTCCACCCTTGTGCAGGATCTTATCGGCGAAGATCGGCATCAGCACTACGTAGGGCATCCCAGTCACGCTCACCAGTCCCAACAGGATCATCAGAGCTTTAATCGGCGCCGTTCGGTTCACGAATTGGAATCCCTCAACAATGTGCTCCCACGGCGACGTTTTCGCCGATACCCGCGCGGGAGCGTGCACATTCATCATCATCAGCCCGGCAATGACCGCGATGTAACTGGCGCCATTGGCAAAGAAGCACCAACCTTCGCCCAGCTTCGCGACAAGCACTCCGGCCACCGCCGGCCCAATCACGCGCGCCCCGTTGAACATCGAGGAATTGAGCGCGATGGCATTCATCAAGTCTTCCTTGCCCACCATGTCGACCAGAAAAGACTGCCGGCCGGGAATATCGAACGCATTCACCACTCCCAGGAGCGCAGCGAGAACGAAAATCTCCGGCACTGTAATTCGATTCGTCAGGGTCAGCGCCGCCAGCACAAACGCCAGCAGCATCGACGCGACCTGCGTCCCGATGACGACATGCTTGCGGTTGCTACGATCGGCGACGATGCCACCCAGCGGCGCAAATAGGAATACCGGAATCTGGCTGGCAAAGCCCACGGCTCCCAGCTTCAGGCCCGACCCTGTGAGCCGGTAGACGAGCCACGACTGGGCCACCGTTTGCATCCAGGTGCCGATCAGAGAAATCAGTTGTCCACTGAAAAAAAGCTGGAAGTTGCGGTGCCGCAGCGCGCGTCCCGCGGCCTGCCAGCGCAGTTTGCGGCTCTCCGGAGCTGGCGCCCCTGCTTTTTCAACCTCTGGGTTTGCAATTCTAGATTCGGCCACGATCGCTTGTTGGATGATTCCGCATCCCGTTGCGCACCACTATATCGTGAGGATCATGCCTGCACCCAGCGCCGGAGTTTTCCACAGCCCACCTCTGACACGAACTCCCCCTGTGTACGACCGGAGACAATCCGGGATTAACTAAATTGGAACTTCTCTTATTGTCCGCCGTGAGCTACAGTAGCGCCTGCGGTTTCGGCGATTCGGCAAAGGAAGTCCTGCTCCTATGACCACCTCTCCAGTCGGGATTGAACGCCGTGTCGGACAGCGGTTTCCTTACCTTCTTCCTCTCTCACTCCGGCAGCCCAGCACCTCGGTTGAAGGCGTCGGCTTCACCCAGGACCTGAGTTCGCGGGGCGTGTTCTTTTTTACGAACGCCGTCCTCATTGAAGGCTCCGAAATCGAACTGACTCTGCGCATGCCGTCGGAAATCACTTTGGGAGAGAGTATGCCGGTACGCTGCCGGGGCCGTATTCTGCGGGTCGTTCGTCCCACCCCAGTCGCGGACTCATCGCAAGATGCGCCCAAGATCGGCGTTGCGGTGCGGTTCGAGGGGTACGAGTATTTACCCGAGTCGGACTCTTCCGCCACCTTCCCTCGGGTGTCCACGCTGCACGCTCATCCCGAAGAAGAGCGCCCCCTGGTTCAGTCTTCTGCCCGTCCAGTCCTTGGATAGAACGAGCTTCCCGACCGTCTTCCGGCGTCCTTTGGGGCGGAGGGCAGGAAAATCTTTTCAACTCTCGCACTTGTGGCTTACAATGTCGTGTAACGACAGGGGCGAGCAGCCTCGGGCTTTTCTACGTTGTGCAATTACCCCCCGGACGAATACCAAGCGGTTGCGTTGTTGAATTTGTGCACGAATTGCGCACCTGCGCAGTCATGCGTTACCTAGGTCACTTGGCGGAGAGTACCTTCTCTTTCTAACATGCAGACACCAAGAGAAATCAGCGAGAACCGCGCTATGCATGGCATCTCCGTCGCCCTCCTCAGCGAAGATGAGGACCACTTATCGGCACTACAGACTCGTCTCGAGGCGACTCGTCTGGGACAGGCGGTGTTCAGCCATCTCGGTTTTCCTGTAGGGCCGACCGACGCGATCCTCCGGCAGTTGCAGGATTCGCGCTCCGAAGTAGTCATCATCGACATCCCGGCACGAGATCCCCAGCGCGCCATCCGCACCATCGAGTTGATCCGCGCTACCACCCAGCAGATCGGCATCTTCGCCAATGGCGACATGACGAGTCCCGCCAGCATCGTGGCCAGCATGCGCGCCGGGGCCGGCGAATATCTGGATCACTCCGCGGGATCTGAGCCGTTGCTTGAAGCTCTCACCCGCTTCAGCTCCTCACGCACTCGCACTCTCGGTGGCGCCGGCAAGGCCAAGGTCTTCACGTTCCTCAGCGCTAAGGGAGGCGCCGGTTGCACCACCGCCGCTGTCAACACTGCCGTCGCGCTGCAGCAGTCGCACGGCGACGTGGTTCTGGTCGACTTTGCTCCCATCGGCCACGCAGCGCTTCATCTCAACTTGCGCCCGCAGTTTGGTGTGCTCGACGCTCTGCAAAACCTGCACCGTCTCGACGTCTCTTTGCTCGATGGCCTGATGAGTCCGACGAAAGAGGGCCTGCATCTTCTGGCCGGGCCGCATCAGCCTTATCCGACGGAACCGACTCCAGGAGAACTCGCCCGCCTGTTCGATCTGCTGGTGAACCACTACCGCTTCGTCGTCGTCGACGCCTCCAGCCGCCTCGACCCCACCACGCGCCTGCTCTCTGATTTGTCGAATGCCGTGCTGGTGGTCGCGCAGACCGATGTGGTTTCGTTATGGAGCGCCGCACGCATTCATGCCTTTCTCGAAGAAGGCACGGGCCGCGACCGTCTGCGCATGGTCTTGAACCGCTATAAGAAGATCCCGGGATTCACCGAAGAGGACGTCGAGCAGGTTACCAGTTGCAAGGTCTTGTGGAAGGTGCCCAACGCGTTCCAGGCCGTCTCGCCATCGATCGACCACGGCACACCTGTGGTTCTGCAGGAAGGACCCGAGATTAGCCGCTCGTACCGCGCACTTGCTGCGACGCTGGCCGAAGCCTCTTCCAATTCCGACGGCAGCGCCGACCTGGTCTATGGCCCGGAAGGCGCCCGCAAGAAGGCTCCCGGCCGCCTTAGTCTTTCTCCACTCCGAGCCGGACAGTAACCTCGACCGAGTCGCGAGTACCATGTACCAAGTGCTGGCTACTTCCTGGCGGTCGGAGCCGGGGCAGCCGCCTGCGGGAACATCTTGAACAGCACATCTCGAGAGTGCGACGTGACCGTCTTGTTGGCATCACTCTTGTTCTCGGTGAGCAATCCTCTGAGCACGAAGTAGGCCTCGTCGCCGGGATTCTTGCCCTCGCCGCGCTCCACCGTCCCTTTAAAATCAAAGAACACGCCATGCACAATCTCTGTAGTGAAACTTAGCTTGTTCCCGTCCAACTGACCGGTCTTGAAGAACTGATCGAGGAAGGCTCCCTTGTCGCTCTCGCCGTCGCCGAATCGTGAGACGAATCCCGTGACGTGACCCGTATCCTCCACCGTCACCTGTACGAATTCGCCCTCTTTCAGAAACGTGTACATGCCCGAATAGGCGCGCCCAGCGTTTGAAGGCTTTGACTCTTGGGCGCACAGGCCGATAACGGTCAATTCCAGTATCAATGCAAGGATAGAGACAAAGTGGATTCTTCTCATAACACCGCCCGACTCAATCGTACTCCCTAGCGAGCGCCAGACAAAAAGGCTTCAGCCGCGCGGCTGAAGCCTTGGGGACTTACTGAGTGCAAAATCACTTTGACTTCGTGGCTTTGCCATCCATGAAGGTTGACCACTTCGTTCCATCCTGCGACATTTCGAAAGTGAAGTCGTAGGACGTCGGCGAAGTGACTTTCATCGTGAAGCGCCCTTTGATCGCGGCCCCGCCCATCTTCTCGTCACTCGTCCAAGTCCAGGTATCGCCGTTCAGCGAACCCTTGGAGTCGTCGAACTCCCCCCAGCTGTTGAACTCGCGATAGGTGTAGGACTTGTCGTCATTGGAATAGCCCATGATGGACATGCCCGACCCGTTGCCCATGCCGCTCTTGAAGTCGGTATGGCAGATCAGGAAGAACCCTCCGTCCATCCACTCGCAGCGCTCGTACTCGGTCATCTTGCCACCCGGCCCCATCGGGCCCGGTTTCATGTCGCCCTCCAGCACCCATGCTCCGGCAAACATGTCGAGCTTCTTGTGTTCCGGCCCGGGCTTCGGCATCTCCATCTGCGCCAGCGCCGCTGCTGACAACACCAGCCATGCTGCAAAAATCGTTCCGACGTTTTTCATAGCGCGCCTCATCAAGTGAAATGTCGACTCTCTGCGGGGATGGAAAGCACCGTGACTGCGGCGACATAGTAGTTCGCACTGCGTAATTTCGTCAACTGTAGTTCCTTCCAATCTGAAGCAACAGTCAACAATCGTTTGTCCTACCAGTCTCCCCAATGCGATGCCGTCATCTGCTGGAACTTCATCTTCCACGCGTCTCCCTGCTTCACCCAGACCGTGCTGAAGTGCTGGTAGCGCGGAGGCGGACCCTGATCTTCGGCTGCGGGAACGCGCAGCACCACGTCGTAGGTCACAATCGCCACGCCGTCGCCAGCCAGGACGACTTTCATGTCATAAGGCATGAGGTCTGTGCCACCGCCTGCGAACTGGTCGAGCATGTCCTGGCGGCTGTACAACTGCCCGTCAAACTGGACGAAAGAAAAGTCGTCGGTAAGGGTGCGCTTGAAGAATGCCATGTCGCCCTTTTTGGCAGCGTCTACAAAACTCTTCTCCGACGCCATGAGCGTTTGTTCCACTGGACTCAAAGTTTTCGCTGGCGCATTCCCCTGCCCCGCAGCGGCCACAGCAAAACTGCAACAAAGCAGAATCACGAAGACCACGAAGCTGTTCTTCATCGCTTTCTCCTCACCCGTGACTTTCAACAGCGGCTAAAAGCCGGCGTACTGATCTTTGCCTTTACGGCATCGCTGAAGCGAGGCCCTGTTACGAATCACCTTTGAGCAAAGTGTTTAGCCGGAACCCTGCCCATGCTATCCCCGGATCCTCGCGGCCAAGTCTCCGCGCGCGACTTGCACTTGCTCTCCCGTCGCCAGGTTCTTCAGGGCAAACGCATCGGCCTTCACTTCGTTCTCGCCGACAATCAGGATGTACCTGGCTCCTGTCTTCGTCGCGGCCTCAAACGACTTCTTGAGGCGGAAGGCATCATCTCCTAACTCGACGACGAGATCGTGGCGGCGTAACTCGCGCGCCAGTCGCGCCGCCTCGGCATTCATCCCGGCCATGGGGGCGATATACACATCCGGCTTGCGGATCACCCCCTCGGCCGTTTCCTTCAACGACATCACTAGCCTGTCTTCGCCGATCGCAAACCCAATCCCCGGAGCGGCCGGACCGCCGAGCGCTTCCGACAATCCGTCGTAGCGCCCTCCGCCGAGGATCGCGTTCTGCGATCCCAGGGCGCCGTGAGTGAATTCGAAAGCTGTACGCGTGTAGTAGTCGAGGCCGCGCACTAAACGGTCGTTCAGCGTGAATCGAACGTCAACCTTGGTGAGGATCTGCTGCACCGCGTCGAAGTGCTTGCGAGAATCTTCGCCGAGGAATTGCGTAATGCGCGGCAGCGTTTCGATGATTGGTTGATCCGCTGGGACCTTGCAGTCGAAGACGCGCAGCGGATTCGTGACCGCGCGGCGCTGGCAGTCGTCGCACATCTGCGAGGCCACCGGCTCCAATGCCTTGCGCAATGCTTCGTTGAACTGGGCACGGTCGGCGGGAGTGCCGACCGAGTTCAACTCGAGGTTCCAATCCGTAATGCCGAGCCGGTCCAGCAAAGTCGCGAGCATCTCCAGCACTTCCGCATCCCGCGCCGGAGACTCGCTGCCTGCCGACGCAGGACCGATCACCTCAGCCCCGATCTGATAGAACTGCCGGTAGCGTCCCTTCTGCGGACGCTCGCGCCGAAACTGCGGGCCGATGTAGTAGAGCTTGTTCAAGCCACGGTCCCAAAGCTTGTGCTCTATGTACGCGCGTACCACGCCCGCGGTATTTTCGGGACGCAGCGTCAACGATTGTCCCTTCTCACTTGCTGCGCGCGCACGATCCTCCCAAGTGTACATTTCCTTGGCGACGATGTCGGTCTCTTCCCCCACGCCACGCGCAAACAATTCCGTCGCCTCGAAGATCGGCGTGCGAATCTCCTGGAAGTTGTAAGCGCGGAAGACATCGCGCACCGCCGCCTCTACGAAGTTCCAGAGCGCCGTGTCGGGCGGCAGCAGGTCTCGGGTTCCTCGAACAGCTTTGATCATTTTCTCCCTTTGCTCTGTCATCCTGAGCGGCTTGTCAACTCGCGGGCCCTGCCATCCTTAGCCCCCTGTCATCCTGAGCGAAGCGAGCTCGAATGAGCTCGCGCAGTCGAAGGATCTCTGCCGCAACAGCGGCACTACTAGCCTATCAGGGAGTTCTCTCGATAAACTCGTCGTCAGGGCACCGAGAGTGCACCTGAAGACAGCCCATGCTGTGCCGGTATGTTAGGGATCCTTCGACTTCGCAAGCCGGCTCGCTCTGCTCACCGTCTCGCTTCGCTCAGGATGACACTCCCGATACTCGACGCCTATCGCTCCCTCAAATACTCGTCCTTATATCCCAGATAGTTCTGCGCGTAGCGCATGATCATCTCGTCCTCGCCCGGTCCCAGCATTCTCCGGAACTTTCCGGGGGAGCCCATCCAGAGCGAGCCGGGCTCGACGACGGTCTTTTCCGGAATCAACGTTCCGGCGGCGATGATCGATCCGGCGCCGATGCGCGCGCCATTCAAAATGATCGATCCCATGCCGATCAGGCAGCGGTCTTCGATGACGCATCCGTGTAGCGTCACCGAATGTCCCACAGTGACGTACTCGCCGAGATAGACGCCCCACTGCTGCTTCATGCCGTGGAGCACGCTGTTGTCTTGCACGTTGGAGTGAGCTCCAATGCGGATTTCGTGGACGTCGCCGCGGACCACGGCATTCATCCACACGGACGCATGCTCGCCCAGCACCACGTCGCCAATAATTTGCGCCGACTCGTCGACGTAGCAGGTTGCCGGGATCGTGGGGCGCACACCTTTGTAGGATCGAATCATAGATAGAAGAAGAAATTGAAAATACCACGAGAGCGCGGTCTGGGGTAAGAGCGGCAATCGGCGCGCCGATTTTATTCGGGCAGCGTGGGCCACGGTGCGCGGCCGAGACGGGCCCGCTACAGTCGCCGAGACGGCGGCGCTACCAGAACCGTTCCCACTCCGGGACCAATTCAAAAAAGACGCAGCACGATCACAGAACTGGTTTGGCCGCGCGTGCTATACCAAACTTGTTTCTCCAAATCCGCGGAGTAGCTTTCCGGCCGCGCGTGACTAGGATGCGCCTTCCGGCACTGCTCCGCGAATCTTTCCGCGCCGCGTCCGGTAACGCGCCGCTTGCCCCTCCGAGTTTCATCCCGCACGCAGGGGCGACATCATGTCTTGGACGCGCTTTTCGACACTGGCTCTCATCTTCTTCTTATTGATGTTGGCATCGGTTATAGTTCCGGCGCAGGACGCGAGCGGCTCGATCCGCGGCACCGTCTATGACTCCAGGGGAGGGCGCATCGCGCAAGCTTCGGTCGTAATCGTCAGCACGGCCACCGGACTGCGTTTCGCCGCGACCAGCGATGCGGAAGGAGCATTCGCGTTCGACCTGTTGCAACCCGGCGACTACTCGGCTCGCGTCACGGCGCAGGGCATGTCTCCGCAAGTCACGCCGCAACTGCATGTTGATGTGGGAGCGGCGGCCGTGCTGGAATTCCATCTCACTATCGCCGGAGTTCACGAGAACGTTACGGTTTCGGGATCGCCTGCGCTGGTTGAACCGCAAACCAGTACGGTCTCGACTCTGCTCGATGAGCGCGCGGTGAACGATTTCCCCTTGAACGGACGGCGCTTTTCGGACCTCGCCCTGTTCTCGCCCGGCGTGACGCAGGATCCGCGAAGCTTGACCTCTGCCACCAACGGCGACCTTTCGTTCGGAGGTATTCGCGGATTCCAGAACACGACGCTGGTCGACGGCGCAGATTTCAATAACGCCTTTTTCGCGCAGGCTCGCGGACGCTATCGCGCGCCGTACCAGTTTTCGACTGAGGTGGTGCAGGAGTTTCGCGTGTCGACCAACGCTTATGGCGCGGAGCAAGGGCGCTCGGGCGGAGCCGTCATCAATGTGGTCACCAAGTCTGGGTCGAATCACGTGCACGGCAGTGCGTTCTACTATCTGCGGGACAGTTCGTTCGGAGCGTCGAATCCGTTCCTGGCGTTCAAGCCTCATAACCGGCAACAGCAGGTTGGGGGGACGATCGGCGGGCCAATCAAGCGCAACAAGGTTTTCTTTTTCGCGGGATTCGATCAGCACATTTTCCATGTGCCGAACGTGGTTGAATTTCTGGATGGTAGTTCGAAGGTCGTTCCGCAGGCACCGACCGGGCCCTATACGCCGGGAGATTACGAGGCCACCGATCGGGCGATGGTATTTGCGGCAGCGGCGCAACTCACGGGGTTGGCTGGAGAATATCCGGCGGCCCAGATTGGCAACTCTTCGTTTGGGAAACTCGACATTAACCTGACGCCGCGACATCAACTATCACTGCGACTCAGCACCACGCGGTACTGGGGAGCGAACAATGTTTTCCTCGATCCGGCCAGCCCGGTCACTTTCGATTCGAACAGCAACAATGGGCAGGAAATTGTGGCGACCGAGACGGCGTCGGTGTCGCTGACCTCTGGATTGTCGCAGCGCTAGATCAGTCATCTGCGCCTGCAGTATTCTCGCGATCAACAGCAGTCGTTCAGCAACACGAGCGATGTGTTGGTAAGATTCCCACGATTCTGGATGGGATGGGGCGGTCTAACATTCTTCCGCGGCAGACGCTGGAGCATCGTCTGCACCTGGCGGAGACGGTGAGTCATGAAGGGTCGCGCAATTCGTGGAAGTTCGGCGGGGACGCGCTGCTTACTTCGATTTACGATTTCTTTCCGCACCAGCAGAGCGGCGAATATCTTTTCTATCCCGTGAAAGTGGATCCTTTCACGTTTCATCCGGTACAAGGCGGACTGGAACTCTCTCCGCTGCGCGCCTATGCGCACGAAATTCCGCACTACTATTTGCAGAACTTCGGCAGCGCGGCATCGCATCCTGATACGAACGAGTACGCAGCGTTCGCTCAGGACACCATCCGGGCAACCAGCCGGCTCGCGGTGAATCTTGGCGTACGCTGGGATTTGCAGACCTTCACCCATGCGGGGCTCGTGTCGAATCCTTTATTTCCACCATCGGGAAAAGTTCCGTTCCAGCCTTACAATTTTGCCCCCCGTGCGGGGCTGGCGTATTCCTTTGGGAACAAGCGACCGTTGGTCGCGCGCGCGGGATACGGCATCTTCTATGTCCGCATTCCGCAGATCTACAACTCGATCATCCAAACGGAAAACGGAATCACCAACGCCAATCTCTTCCTGAGCACCAGCAATTACTACGACCACCAGGTATTTCCGGCGTATCCCAATCCTCTCGTCGATTGTCCGCTGTACTCGGCAAATTGCACGTTGCCGGCTGGATTCACGCAAGGGGTCACTCACGAAGTTTCTGCGTTTGCGCCGAATTTCGTGACGCCACGGGTGCAGCAGGCGAACGTCACGCTGGAAAAAGAAATTGTGGATCACACGACGGTCGCGTTGTCGGTGCTGTCGGTGCGCGGTGAACACCTGATCCGCGCCCTCGATGTGAATCTGCCGCAGCCGGTTGCGTCGACTTATCCGATCTTCGATTCCACGGGATCCATCTTCACGGGCGGCTACTACACTGTGGATTCGTTTGCGACGTGGCAGTTCACGCGGACCCTGGACTGTCCGTGGCCTCCGTGCATCAATCCGCTGGGTCGACCGATGGCGGCGCTCGGAGCGATCAACGAATTCCAGAGCGCCGCGTCCAGTGACTACAATGGGGCCACGCTGTCGATCAATCGGCGCGTGGCTCGCGGATCTTACCTGCGTTTCTCGTACACCTACGCGCGCGCGATCGACGACGGGCAGGATGCACTGGTCGCCGGTCAACCCGCCACGGTGCAGAATTCCTATGTGCCGAGCGCGGAGCGTGGGCCGAGCGTCACCGACCAGCGGCATCGCCTAGTGGGCGCCTTGTCGCTCGAACCGCATTTCTTCCATCGCGGGAATGAATTCCTCGGCCACGTCTTCAACGACTGGCGGCTCTCGACCGTCGTGAACTACGGCACTGGACGCCCGTTCAACGCCACCGTCGCCGGCGATCCGAATCAGGACTCGAACGATCTCAACGATCGTTTGCCGGGCTACAGCCGTAATGCCTTCACAGGACCTGACTACGCGACCACCGATTTACGAGTTACGCGGAGCTTGCACTTCGGGGAGCGTTACAAGCTGAATCTGGTCGCGGAGTCATTCAACCTGTTCAACCGCGATAACCAGCGCGTGACGATCACGTCGAATGGCATGGTCGCGAACGCCACAACCTTCGTCCAGAATGACGTGAAGGCCAACCTCGCTCCGTACCCGGGGTACTACCAACTGCCGAATGACTTTATGAAGCCGAATGCGGCGTATGCCCCGAGACAGATTCAGCTGTCGATGAAGTTTATTTACTAAATGACGGAAGTTTGGCTCGCTCGCCTCGCCGCTCTGCAAGTTGACCGGACGAGAATCTGAGTCCTCCGTTATACTTCCGCCGACGATGAAACTTCCCCGCATCTCGCGCCGAAAATTCCTCGGCACCGCAGGCGCTGCTGCCACATTCGCGGTACCCACACTTCGAGCGGCTGCATCACTGGCGGCAACGTCAGAGGTTCCGTCTACGGTTCTCGTCTCGATCGCTGCGACGCCCATTCTCTTCGACCCAGATCAGGCTCTCGGCAGTTCCATGGATATCCTTTCGCATGATGTCGTCGAGAAGATCTATACCGAGCCCATGGTGAAGCAATGCCTCTCCGCCGGATGGGGACCCATCACCTACCGCCAGAACACGGAACTTTCTATCGGGGCGTGGCACTGGAATCCCAACGGCACGTGGAGCGATGCCGCGAACCACCGCGGATATTTTGTCGGCAGCGCGGAACTCAAGGATCCAATCCGCCATTCCTACGGATATCCTCTGCCTCACCGAGGTCATACTCGCAACGGCGGCTCCGAGCACGGATATTCGCGGCTCACCGACGGGAATCCCGCCTCATATTGGAAGAGCAATCCGTATCTTGCAAGCAAGTTCACCGGCGAACCGGACTCCGCTCACCCGCAGTGGGTCGTGATTGATCTCGGATCGCACGAGCCCGTTTCGCACATCCGCATCGACTGGCACGATCCTTACGCCCGCAACTACGAAGTGCAGTACTGGTCTCCAGAGAAACCCTCGGACGAAGGCCCCATGGATCGTCCCACCTCCGGTGTGTGGACAGCGTTCCCCAAAGGGCTCGTCACCAACTCCAAGGGCGGTACGGCCACATTGCAGCTTGGTGCCACGCCAATTCCGGTGCGCCACCTTCGCATCTGGATGACGGAATCTTCCAACACCGCAGACACCCGGCCCAACGCCACGCACGATGCGAAGGACCCGCGTAGCTCGGTGGGCTACGCCATCCGTGAAGTGTACGTTGGAACCCTGACGCCCGACGGCGAACTGGTCGACCTGATGCAGCACCGTGCCGATCAGAACCAAACTGCTACGCTCTGTTCCTCGATCGATCCGTGGCACTCTGCCTCCGACATCAACGAGCATGGCGACCAGACGGGGCTTGATCTCTTCTTCACCAGCGGCATTACCAACAAGCTTCCGGCCATGATTCCCGTCTCGCTGCTATACGGCACGCCCGATGATGCGGCAGCGCAGATGGCGTATCTGAAGAAACGCGGGTACGCGATTTCCTATGTCGAGATGGGCGAAGAGCCAGACGGACAGTACATGCAGCCCGAGGATTACGCGGCGCTCTATCTGCAGTTCGCAACGGCGATGCACCGCGTCGACCCGGGGCTCAAACTGGGCGGACCGGTATTCGAAGGCGTGAATGAAGACATCAAGGTCTGGCCCGACGCGCAAGGCCGAACGTCATGGCTCGGCCGCTTTCTCGACTACCTCAAAGCGCAAAACCGTCTCGCGGAGCTGACGTTCATGAGCTTCGAGCATTATCCATATCCACCCTGCGAGATTGTGTGGGCCGATTTGTTTCGCGAGCCTCAGCTGGTCAGCCACATTCTGGAGGTGTGGCGCCAGGACGGACTGCCCGCCGACGTTCCGATGATGAATACCGAAAGCAACGTGACCTATGGGAACGCACAGCAGATGGCCGACATTTTCTCTGCACTCTGGCTGGCCGACAGCGTAGGCGCTTTCCTTACCGCGGGCGGCGCGGTTTACTATCACTCTCCCATTCAGCCCGAGCCGCTGAGTTCCGGATGTCGCGGCTTTGGGACTTACGGCAACTATGTGGCCGACGCCAATCTCAACATCAAGACCTTCACCGCGCAATACCATGCGAGCCGGCTGATCAATCTCGAATGGGTGCAGCATCGTGCCGGGGTGCACAAACTTTATCCCGCGGCCTGCGATCTGAAGGACGCCGCCGGCCACATTCTGATCACCGCCTATGCTGTATCGCGTCCAGATGGCGACTGGTCGCTGATGCTGATCAACAAAGACCAAACCAATCCTCACCCTGTCAGCATCGCCTTCAGCGATGTCGATGGGGCAGGCAGGGTCTTCTCCGGGCCCATCTCGTCGATGACATTTGGCAGCGAGCAGTACCAGTGGAGGTCGGATGGTCCCAACGGTCATCCCGACCCAGATCTACCTCCAGTGACACGAGTACTCCCGGCCGGAACGAAGTCCATTCTCCTGCCCAAAGCCTCGGTTACGGTGCTGCGGGGAAAAGTGGATCGGTAGTGTGCGGGCCAAAAAGCGTCTCAAAATGACGCAAATTCGCCTTAACAAAGTCTCCGTTCCGATATTTTGACCACTTTCACTTGACTTAGAGTCAAATCCTTGTAATAACTATTCGGTCCATCTGGACGGGTCTGGGGGTGTGTCAGTTTGGCAGAAGTTCGGCTTCAAGAGGGTGAATCCCTTGAGAACGCTCTGCGCCGTTTCAAGCGCAAGGTGCAACAGGAAGACATTATCAAGGAGGTCAAGCGCCACTCCTTTTACCTGAAGCCCGGCGAGAAAAAGCGTGTAAAGGCAGCTCTCGCTCGCAAGCGTGCGCGCAAGAAAACGCGTAAGGAACAGGATTAAGAGAACGAGACGATCGCAGCAGAGGGCCGCTCCTTCCCGGGGCGGCCCTGCTCAAATCTGGACCCCCCGCCGAATTGAGCTGCAGCAGGGATCTTCATACTTATCTCCGGCATATAAACAAGCACGATAAGAAGTACCCACGCCCCTCCTGGGTGCGTGGCGGGCCGAGTCCATGGGGCTGTACAGAGGGGGAGCAGTAGACAACCTGTATTTTCGGTGAACCACCGCAGTTCCTTCCCCGCGGGTGGGCGCGCGGAAACGGGCTGAAGGGAGCCATCCTCAATGGAATTTCAGGACAAGGTGCTGAAGTGTATCGACTGTGGGAGTGATTTCATTTTCACTGCCGGGGAACAGCTTTTCTTTCACGACAAGCAATTCAAGAACGAACCCAAACGTTGCAAGGCCTGCAAGACGAAGCGGGTTTCTGTTCTCGGAGCGCCTCCTGCGCCCGGACAGAATTACCGCTACACCAAGGTCGAGACCCAGGCCACCTGCTCGGGATGCGGAAAGCAGACCACCGTGCCTTTCCGCCCCACGCAAGGCCGGCCAGTATTCTGCCGTGAATGTTTCATGTCACGCAGAACCGCGGCATCGGCGTGAGGTAGGGCGACTCGCCCATTGCATTTGACGTTGCCATCCCGTGGCGCTCAGCCGCCTGCGTTACCATAGGATTGTGCCGGGATACTACGTAGAGAACTTTGGGTGCCGTGCCACCCAGGCAGACGGCGCCGCTCTCGAACGCCAGTTCGAAGAGCAAGGGTTGGCTCGCGCCTCTACTCCTTCGCAAGCGTCAGTGGTGGTAATGAATACCTGCACGGTCACGGCTGGGGCCGATCAAGATGCGCGTGCCGCCATCCGCCGGGTGCGGCGACAGAATCCCGACGCTCGGATTGTGGTCACGGGATGCTACGCGCAGCGAGCGCCGGAAGAGATTGCCGCTCTGCCCGGCGTGAGCATCGTCATCGGCAACTCGCACAAACATCAACTCGCGCAAATCGTGAGCGCCACCGCAGTCAAGTCACCTGGTGAATCGGGGTGCGGCGACGTTTTGGATTTTGGCTGGCGCAGCGCTTTGAGCCCTGCGATAGATGCGGCCTCTCATCCTCGGGCTTTAGCCGCTGAGGCATCTGTCTTCGTTCCTCTAACGACCTTGACTGCTCTGCCGGAAAGCCAGGAACCTGAAGCCGGAAGCCCCATCTTCGTCTCCGATATTTTCGCGCACACGGAACTGCTGGCGGCGCCGGTGTTTGACGCGGCCAATGAACGCACTCGCCCCAATCTAAAAATCCAGGACGGCTGCGATAACCGTTGCTCGTTCTGCGTGATTCCCTTCGTACGCGGGCAGAGCCGATCACTCAGCATGGAGCAGATTCTTCGCGAAGTGAATGGGCTGGTTGAATCTGGTTACCGGGAAGTGGTTATCAGCGGAATTAATCTGGGGAGATGGGGAAGAGATCTCTCCGGCTTCCGGCTTCCGGCTTCGGGCTTTCGGACTTCGGTGGGGGAATCAGAGAATATTTTGGGGGAGACGAGAGCTGTAAGCCGAGAGCCCACTCTTGAGAATCTCATCCGCCTCATTCTCTCCGAAACCTCGCTCGAAAAACTGCGAATCTCTTCCGTCGAGCCGATGGACTGGACCGACGAACTGATCTCTCTGGTCGGGGCTTCACCGCGCATTGCAAAGCACGCACACGTGCCCATGCAATCGGGCAATGACGCGGTATTGCGACGGATGCATCGCAAGTATCGTCCGTGGCATTATCAGGAGAAGATCGAGAAGATTCGTGCCGCGATGCCGACTGCTGCCATCGGGGCTGACGTGATGGTTGGATTCCCCGGTGAAACCGACGGGGAGTTCGAATCGACGCGACGCATCATTGAAGATCTGCCCTTCACTTACCTCCACGTCTTCACTTACTCAGCGCGCCCCGGAACTCCGGCCGCGGAGATGCCGAATCAAGTCCCCGTGCATACGGCGCGAGAGAGAAACCGCGTGCTGCGCGAACTGGCGGCGGAAAAGAAACTGGCGTTCATGCGAGGCTTCATTGGCAAGCCGGTCGAAGCGATCACGTTGAATGTCACGGGCAATGACGGTGGCGGCGAATTCACCGAAGCTCTGACTGACAATTACCTGAAGCTACGTCTGCGCGGACAACACGAAGCGAACCGCTGGCTGGCCGCGCAGGTTGAAGGCGTAGCCGATGGGGCGCTGGTCGGAACGCAAGCTTAAGCTCGGAAGCTCAAAGAAGCGGCGGTCCGCGCAAAGCGGACTCAATCGCGAGCCCGACCAGGCGGCCTCGCTACAAAGTTTCTTCCTCATGAAACGAAACATCCAGTTGCCGCACCATCCTTGTGGGGCCTAGTTCACAATCAATATCAAGACAGAGAGAGGAGTCCCATCCATGGCGGCCACTTGTCGATTTGGAAAACATCCACCGAAGGTTGACTATCGCACGCTGCGCTTCAAGACGTATCTTGCGCCCGGACTCGCGGCACCTCCGGCTACCTACAACGTTCTGCCCAATGTTTACAAGGGAACCAAGACGAACGATCCGAAGAAGCTGTTCCCCATGGACGGAAACGATACGTTGGGTGACTGCACCATTGCGGCGCTGGCCCACTCCATGACGGTTTTTCATGGACTTACCGGAACCCAGAGAATCATGGCCAAGAAGTCGGTTGAGAAACTGTACTTTCACCTGACGGGTGGCCAGGATACCGGACTGGTCGAACTCGATGTGCTCAACTACTGGCGTCAGAACAAGGTTTCCGGCGATGAGATTCTAGCCTACGTGAAGATTGATCCGAAGAGTCACACCCACATCCAGCAGGCGATCCAGATGTTCGGTGGCGTGTATCTCGGCTTCCAGTGCCAGCAAAATTGCGTCGAGGACTTTCAGGCGGGGAAACCGTGGACGCCGGCTCCACTTACCAACGACGGCCACGCTGTTCATGCCACGGGATACGACCAGAGCGGCGTAACAGTGCTGACCTGGGGAAGCACGCAACAGGGTACCTGGGCGTGGTGGGATGAGTGCGTCGACGAAGCGTACGCGATCCTGCCGCCCGAAGCAGCTAAACCGGGCTTCGCGACGGGCTTCGACTTCGCGCAATTGCAGGCCGATCTCGATGACGTCGCCAGCTGATCAGGGAACACCTGCCCCAAGCTGTGGCTGAGAGGGAGGTCCTCGCGACCTCCCCACCTTATTGCATTCGTTGCAGCACGCAGTCTCACATACGGTAAAGCGCTGATCCCTCAGAGCTTAAGGTCTTTTACATAGAATTGGCATCGCCGTGACCTCCTTCTGACAACGCCGACGATTGGAATCGTTAAGGTCGTTTCCAGATCGCAAATCATGAAGGAGGCATAACCATGAGAAGCCGTCTTAGTCGTTTTCATTCATGAGCTGTACGGTTCTGCTGGCACTGCCGCTGTGGACCCTATCGGCGCCCGCGGGTCAGGCGGATCCCAAGACGTTTACAGGAGAGGTCACTGATTCGATTTGCGCTGGCAGCGGATCCCACGACGAAATGATGGCGAAGATGCCGAACATGGGACGTGACAAGGAGACGTGCACCAAACAGTGCGCACAAATGGGTGCCCAGTACGTTCTGCTCGATGAGGCCACCAAACAGGTTTACACGCTGGACGACCAGGTTAAGGCGCAGGCGTTAGCCGGACACAAGGTACGGGTGTCGGGAACACTCTCCGGAGACAAAATCGCTGTGACGAATGTTGAGGCGCTCGGCTGATTTACTAAAGGGACCGCCGAGTCTTGGGGCAACTCCAGTTGCCCCGTTTTTTTAGCTCTTTTCAAACCCTTACCCCACGATCTACGTTCAATCACCTGTGGCTGCTTGCCGAGATTCGGTCCTGCGGGGATATGGTCCGTGATACATTAGCCTGCCCGATATTGCCGGCGCCGGAGGGCGACCGATGCAGAGACGCACGTTCATGAACATGACCGCCGGCGCTGCCGCGGCAATGGCGCTCAAGCCTTTGGCATTTGCTATGGAACACGAACAGAAAAATCCCGTCGTCTATCCTGACCCTGCCATTGAAGTGATTGATCCGCGCTTTGCCAAGTACAGGGTGATTAATGCAGGGGTCGAGCGCTTATACACCGGCACACGATGGTCGGAGGGCCCGGTGTGGTTCGCCGATGGTCGCTATCTTCTCTGGAGTGACATCCCCAACAATCGCATGCTGCGATGGCTCGAAGACACGGGAGAAGTCAGCGTATTCCGCAACCCCTCGAACTACAGCAACGGCAACTACCGCGACCGGCAGGGCCGGCTGCTTACCTGCGAGCACGACACGCGCCGGGTGACGCGCACTGAATACGACGGCACGATTTCCGTGTTGATGGACCAATTCCAGGGCAAGCCGCTCAACGCGCCGAATGATCTGACCGTCCACTCCGACGGGGCCATCTGGTTTACCGATCCGGGCTACGGCATCATGACGAATTATGAAGGTCACGTAGCACCGTTCGAATTGCCCACCAACGTTTATCGACTCGATCCGAAAACCCGAGAGGCGACCGTCGTTGTCGGCGACATGGTTAAGCCGAACGGCATTTGCTTTTCGCCCGACGAGAAAAAACTCTACATCGTTGATACCGGAGCACCGCGCCATCCCGACGATCCGCGGCCGATTCGCGTTTACGACGTCGTCGATGGCGTGCGGCTCAAGAACGGGCGGCAATTCGTGAACATGGCGCCGGGCACCTCCGATGGGATTCGTTGCGATACGGACGGGAATGTCTGGTCCGCTGCCGGTTGGGGGAACGAAAGTTACAACGGAGTGCACGTTTTCGCGCCCGACGGCACGCTGATCGGCAAGATCCATCTTCCGGAATCATGCGCGAACATCTGCTTCGGCGGCACGAAAAAAAACCGGCTGTTCATGGCCGCCAGCCAGTCGCTTTACTCGCTATACGTGGACACTCAGGGCGCCCAGATGCCATGAGAGAAATACGGATCCAGCGCATAAGAGTCTAAGAGTCAATGAAGCGCGCGGACTACGGCAGCGAAGAAGTCCTCGTCAGCGATCACGTCAGTTCCAGTCGGCTTCGGCCGCGCACTCCACACGACAACCACTATGTGCGCTGCGGGATTTATGTAGATCGACTGTCCGAAAATCCCACTCGCCAGAAAAGCACTCTCATCCAGCGGATTTGAAGAAGCATCGGGAATCCACCACATATATCCGTAGTTGACCTTCTTCCCACCAATCGTCTTGCTGGTCCCAGCTTCGTGGAACCAACCTTCGGGAAGGATGCGTTCCTCACCGACCAAACCCTGATTCATTACGAACAGACCAAACCGACCATAGTCTCGCAGCGTGGCACTTAGGCCGCTACCGCCGATCTCCTGACCATCAGGCGATTCAAGCCACCAGGTTGCATCGGACTCCATGCCAAGCTTTGACCAGATGCGCTCGGACAGGTATTGCGCGACCGGTTTGTTGACGGCGGCGTGTATCAATTCCCCAACAACGTGAGTTTCTCCGGTGTTGTAGTTCCAAATCGTCCCCGGCTCGCCGGCTCGAGAAAGGGTGGACATGAACTGCAAGATCGATCCGGGCTTACCCGACAATTGGAGCTCCAGCATGCGGCGGCGATCGGAGGCCGGGTTGGTGTAAGTCTCATCCCACCTGACTCCCGACGCCATTTGCAGCAGGTTTCTTATCGTCACTCCTTCATACGCACTTCCAGAGAGTTTTGGAAGATACTTGGTTACCGGGTCGTCGATGCTTTTGATGTGACCATCGTGGATTGCGGCTCCGACGAGAGTTGAGGTTATGGATTTGACGACCGACATCGACATCCATCGGGTGTTCTCCGTGTTGCCGAGTTCGTATCGCTCGAAAGCGATCTTCCCATCTTTCAGAATCAAGAGCCCGCTCACCCGGTCTAACGACATGTAATCGTATAAGTCATATTTCTTGCCTGCGGAAGTAAACTCAATCTCTTTCAGCGGGGCTTCACTCTGCGGAAGGGGATCGACGTGAGTGCCGCGTTTTACGGTCCGCGTTGGAAACAATCGATCGATATTGCGGAAGGTTCGCACCTGAATATCGGGATATAAGGTGCCGTCGTAGACTTGCCGCGCGGTGGCGATTTCCTCCGGTTGCGGCGCAGACTTCTGAGGGGCAGAGGCGGCAGGCGACTGGGCGGTCAGTGCAATCATGAGCGCGATTCCAGACGAGGCAACACCGATCCATTTGACGCGGCCTTGGAAGCGGGTCAGCGGCTTTAACCGCAAAACTAGTTCTCGCTTCGACTCACGGGCTCTCGAACCTTTTGTCATTTGTTTCTCCTCGATTCAGCCACGATCAGGCCGGACGAGCATACAACCGCCCGCGTCGGACCGACAAACGAGCAGGCTTGCCGTGCACCGGGAAGGGACATGATCGCACAGCATGTTTGTGCGGCGCTGCGAGACGTCACGCGGCTTCGCACGAAAAACAAGGCTTAATTGGATGTGGGTTGCAAACGGACTGCGATCTTTTCGAGTAGATGTGCCGCTGCCTCGCCGGCTTCGAGCGTGGAGAACTCTCCGCCCAGTTCGACGCACGGCACCTTGGCACACTCATCACGGAAAGATTTCTCGGTCGCCGGTGAAGCAGTGAGTCCCGCGCCCAACAACACCAGATCAAAACGAGTGACGCGCATGAGCAGCAATCCATCGCGCAGATTGTTGCTGGAATGGACGTCATAGCCTGCGCGGCGCAAAAACTCCCGAATATAGGTGACGACGTCGAGATCGCAATCGATGCACAGTACGCTTCGTCCCGTTGAAACCGGCTTTTCCGCTTGAACTGGAGCGCGATAGAACGCTCCGACGGCGTTGTCTTCCGTCTCGTGCGATTCGAATAGCTTCTGCAGATGAGAGAGTTGTAGGACTTTGCGGATGTGTTCAGGGACATCGCAAAGTTTAAGATCGCCGTGCACCTGCCGGGTGCGAGTCAGTGTTCGCACAATGGTTCCCAGACCGCTGCTGTCGATGAATACGACGTCGCCGAGATGCAGCACGATCGACCGCCGATCGCGCAACAGGTGAGCGACGTGGCTACGCAACCCCTCCGACTCTGGACCAGATACGATGCGGCCTTTGCAACGCACAATCGTGACACGACCAACATCGCGAGTTTCCAGTAGTAGATTCAATGGTTCTCCGGTGGGAATAGCGAAAACACTTGCGCCCCAGCAATGGTTCGCGAGATTACAAGGACGTGGGAAGCGTGTCAAGCGAATCTAAGTGCCGCATCTGCGTGGGACTATAATTGGCCGACAAATGACATTGGCCCCTGGCACTCGACTGAGTCAGTACGAGATCATTGCGCCTATCGGCGCGGGAAGCATGGGTGAAGTGTATCGCGCTCGCGATTCCCGGTTGGAACGCGATGTAGCGATCAAGGTCTTGCCGGAGTTCGTCGCGCTCGATCATGACCGGTTACAACGGTTCGAAGTGGAAGCCAAAGCGGCTGCAGCCCTGAATCATCCCAACATTCTTGCGGTATACCAGATGGGAACCTACGCGGGTGTTCCCTACCTGGTGTCGGAATTGCTGGACGGCAAGACGCTAACCGAGAGTGTGCGCCGAGGTCCGCTCCCGCTGCGAACCGCGCTCAACTATGGCGTCCAGCTTGCGCACGGCATGGCTGCCGCGCATGAAAAAGGGATCGTCCATCGCGACCTGAAACCGGACAACATCTTCGTCACCAAAGACGGCCGGATCAAGATACTGGACTTTGGATTGGCCAAGCTGATTCAACCCAAAGAATCGGTCATGAGCCTGGCACCCACGATCACGATGCACGGCGTTGCTATGGGGACAGCGGGCTACATGTCGCCGGAGCAGGTGCGAGGACTGGTGGTCGATCACCGCAGTGACATCTTCGCCTTCGGCGCAATTCTCTACGAGATGGTGATGGGGAAGCGGACGTTTGAGCGGCCGACGTCGGCGGACACCATGAGTGCGATTCTGAACGAGGAGCCAACACCGATTTCAGAGATTGCTCCAGAAACGCCAGTGGCTTTGCAGCGAGTTGTGCTGCGATGCCTGGAGAAGAATCCGGAACAGCGATTTCAGTCTGCATCAGATCTGGCATTCGCGCTGGAAGCGCTGACAAATACTGGAGTCGTGGCCCCGAGCGGTGCGTATCCGGCAGTGCAGGAAAGCGGCAAGAAAGACGGCAAGACTAAAGAAGATTCGAATTCGGTGGGAATCCTCGCGGCTGTGATGCTGGTCATGGTTCTCGGCGGGCTGCTGGCATATTTCTGGATGCGGCCAGCGCCGGCTCCCAAACTCTCCAACTACGCGCAACTCACGCACGACGGAGCGCCTAAGTCGCTGGTGGGCACAGACGGTTCGAGGATCTATCTCGGCGTGGGAGTTGGAAGTTCGGGAAGTTTCACCGCGCATGGCGTTGCGGAAATGTCGATGGCAGGAGGCGAGCCGCGGAAGATGTCGATCATGCCTTCCCCCGACATGTTTCCGGTGGATCTTTCGCCGGACGGATCGGAACTGCTGGTGGTGGATGGAACGGGCGCGCCGCCGCGCGGGCCGCTCTGGAGCCTTCCGATTTTGGGTGGTTCTCCACGCCGTCTGACGGATGCCGCGGGAGAAACGGCCGCGTGGTCGCCGGATGGAAAGATGCTGGCTTATAGCAACCTGAACGATTTATTCGTGGCGAAGAAGGATGGGACGGACTCACACAAAATCCTCACGGTGAAGGGCGACATTAAGCACCTCACTTGGTCGCCCGACAGCAGCAGTCTGCAATTTGACAGCACGGAGAGCGCGGGAAATATCGGCCAGCAGATCGCTTGGGAGGTCTCTGCCGCGGGGACGGACCTGCGCCGATTGCTGCTGGGCTGGCACGACCCGCCGGACGAGTGCTGCGGCAAATGGACGGCGGACGGAGAGTATTTCGTCTTTCAATCGAACGGTCAGATCTGGGCGCTTCCGAAGAAGAATAACCTCCGGGCCGAAGCGAAGCCGATCTCGTTGACTTCGAGTCCGCTTTCGCTGTCGTCTCCACTGCCCACCAGGGACGGCAAGAGAATTTTCCTCATCGGACAGACCTATCGCGGCGAATTGATTCGCTATGATGCGAAGTCGAGGCAATTCGCAAGCTTTCTCGGTGGCATCTCCGCGGAGTACGTTGCTTTCTCGAAAGACGGACAATGGGTCGCTTACGTCTCCTATCCGGAAGGCACTCTGTGGCGCAGCAAGCTGGATGGTAGCGAGCGGTTGCAACTCACGAATCCGCCGATGTATCCGGTATTACCGCGATGGTCACCGGATGGCAAGAACATTCTCTTCTTCGAATTTGCTTTGAGCACGACGAAGCCTGCAAGAATTTACGAAATTTCGGCGGAGGGCGGAAGCCCGAAGCAATTGATGGCGGAGGATCCGCGACAACAACTCGATCCCAACTGGTCACCGGATGGAACGCAGATTGTCTTCAGCAACGAATCCAACGATCCTTCGTCAGCCATCCATATTCTGAACGTAAACAGCCATCAGGTCGCGGATGTCCCCGGATCTAAGGGTCTGTTTTCGCCTCGATGGTCCCCCGACGGTCGTTACATTTCCGCCTTCTCTTCGGACTCGATAAGGCTTCTGCTGTTTGATACTCAGACCAAGAAGTGGACTGAACTGGCCAGCGGATCGTTAAGCTGGCTAAACTGGTCGCATGATGGACAGTACGTTTACCTTCTCGATTTCCGAGGTAAGCAAGCCGTAGTCAGAATTCGAGTCAGCGACCACAAGGCAGAACAAATTGCAAACCTGAAAGACATTCCCGCCACTGGACGGTACGGGCTTTGTCTGTCTCTTGCGCCTGACGATTCGCCCGTGCTGCTGCGAGACACTGGAACCCAGGACGTTTATTCGGTCGACTGGGAAAAGCCGTAGTGAGGTTGTGAGCGCGAGGACGGAGGAAAGTGCGCTTCAGAAAATCACTCCCCAGTACAACGCAGATCTACGGGCGGAGGGTGCGTCGCTCTTTGGGAGGCGCTCCGCCAAGCAGTTGACCCGTGGCAAGGCCGCGGAGGCGCTCAATTTTTTCATGAATCGCGCTCAGAAGTTCCTGCAGGATGGCTTCAAGTTCGTCGCTTGAGGCCGAACTGACTTGGGCACAGAGGAATCGGATTCGGTCATCGAGGCGGCGCGTGAACATGAGTAGTGCACGCACCCCAAGGTGCGCAATAGAAATCTCCCGCGATATAGTGCCCGAGTTGGCCGCATGGTTCGATACCCTACATACCGTAGACCACTTGGATTCCCGGAATCCAAGGTTGGCATACCGGGGCGACAGGCCCGCTATCCGCAAGAGGGCGCGGGCCTTAAGCGCCAAATCGCTCGGCAGCGCGAAGCTTTGCCTTGGCGGCTTCTTCTTCGCGATTCTTGGGTGGGGCCGTAGTTTCCAGAGAGCGCAGAAGGCGCGTCGAGATGGCGGCCACTTCATCAATGGCAGCCTGGAAGGAAACTTCATTCGCCTTCGATGGCTTGTTAAAGCCGGTGATTTTGCGGACAAACTGGAGCGATGCCGCGCGAACCTCCTCGTCGGTCACGGGCGGATCGAAGTTGAAAAGAGTCTTGATATTTCTGCACATGAATCAGAACCTCACGAATCGAATGTGTATGCGCCGAGTACGATACATGTCGAAACGGCTTGCCACGACTCGGCTTCCAATGTTCGTATGGTGGTAAGAGAGACGCAGCAAGCTACGTCTCTACGAACGGCCTTCCTCTTCTATTATTCTCGCGCAATGAGGCACACTATGGAATCGAAGATCTGCGGTGGCGGACAGCATCGACAAATCGTCGTGCTATAATTCTTTATTCTCAGTCGCTTAGAGCGCGGAGGACTGTATCGATAAACGTTTTATCCGCACGAACGATCGTATCCGGGCGCGCGAAATTCGCGTGATTGATGACGAAGGGCAGCAGCTTGGCATCATGCCGCCCTACGAAGCGATCAAAAAAGCCCGCGAAAAGAATCTGGACCTGGTTGAGATTTCGCCTACCGCGCAGCCTCCCGTGTGCCGCATCATGGACTACGGGAAGTATCTCTACCAGCAGGAAAAGAAAGAGCGCGAAGCCAAGAAGCATCAGAAGACGATCACCGTAAAAGAGGTCAAGTTCCGCATCAATGTGGACGACCACGATTACGAGACGAAAAAAAATCACGTGTTGCGGTTTCTGGACGAAGGCGACAAGGTGAAGGCGACCATTTTCTTCCGCGGACGCGAAATGACGCGGACCGGACTTGGTCGGCAGATCTCTGGAACGGCTGATCAAGGACGTGGAGCCGCACAGTATTGTGGAGTTCCGTCCCCGGCAAGAAGGAAATACGCTGCACGCGATTTTGGCGCCGAAGAAGACGGACAAGGAACGAGAGAAGGAGAGGCAGAAGGCTGCGGCACAGAGTACGAGCAGCCAGGCTCCTCCGGCGCAGGTCGCCAAGCCCGCATCGTAGCGGGTGTAGTTTTCGCGGTCGATTACAAATCAATCGCAATTGGCACTTAGCACCTGGCATTTGGCCTGTTGAGAGAATGCCCAGGCAGAATTTTGTGTTAGCTAAGCGCTGATTGCCAATTGCTAAAAGCTGAGGGTTTATGCCGAAATTGAAAACGCACAAGGGCGCTGCCAAGCGCTTCAAATTAACCGGGACGGGGAAGGTGAAGCGGGGGCGATCGCACCTGCGGCACATTCTGACGTCGAAGAGCAAGAAACGGAAACGGAATCTGGGATCTCCGGCGCTGGTAAGCGAAGGGGATAAGCGCAAAGTCAAGCGCATGATTCCGTATCAGTGAAGCATTGCTGATTGAAGATTGCAGATTTCAGATTGAAAGTACTGGGAAGCGTTGATTTTCAATCTGCAATCAAAAATCATCAATCTGAAATTGCTTCCGGCGCGTGAAGAGGTCAGAGATCGCCGCCATGGCGAGTCATCCTTACCTCCAGCCGCCAGTACGTTGAAACCAAAAAGGAGAACACAATGCCTCGTGTAAAACGCGGAACCAAACGCCGCGCGAAACGCAAAAAAATATTAGACCGCGCTAGCGGGTACTTCCTAACCAAGTCGAAGCTATACCGCTCGGCAAAAGAAGCGGTGGAGCGAGGGCTGAAGTTTGCCTACTCCGGACGGAAGCAGCGCAAGCGGCAGTACCGCTCGCTGTGGATCGTGCGCATTGGCGCCGCCGCCAAGCTGAACGGGATGAGCTACAACCAGTTCATCCACGGGCTGAAGGTTGCGGGGATTGAACTGGACCGCAAAATTCTGGCGGACCTGGCGGTGAAAGATCCGGCGGGGTTTGCGAGCCTGGCGACGCAGGCTAAGGGCGCGATCGCAGGGGCAGCGTAGGAACGCAGTCAGCTATCAGCCGTCAGCTTTCAGCAAAATGAGACTTGGGAAGGGCACGGCTTCGGCCGTGCCGACCAGGCCTTTATCGTTGTAACTATCGTTCCGAGCAAGGCGAGGCATCTGTCTTCCACGGAAGCCGTCGTTGACATTTCCAGCGAAGGCGCAGGCAGCGATTAGCGGAGAGGGATCCTTCGACTGCGCAAAACGATTCGCTTCTCGAATCGTTTTACTGCGCTCAGGATGACAATTCTTTAGAGTTGCGAAAACAGTTGGCATACACCGTTCCCAAACTCACTGACTATTCGGCGGCGGCGCTGGAGAAGGCTGCGGGCGAGTGCGTTGGTGCGTGCGCGGGCGAGGCTGGCGAGGTCCGCAACGACGGAGAATTGAAGGCGTTTCGCGATCGATGGATGGCGCGGAAGAATGGAATCCTGACGCAGATTAATGATCTGTGGCTGAAGGGCGCGCCGAAGGAGGCGAAGCGCGAGGCTGGAATTCGCGTCAATGAATTGAAGGCACGGATCACAGAGATCGTTGAAGGGGCGCATGTTGGCTGCGGTGGAGATTCGCTGGCGACGGAACGCGTCGACATTTCTCTTCCCGGAGTGCGGCGACCGATTGGGGCGGAGCATCCAGTCATGCGGACCTGGCATGAGATTGTTTCTGTGTTTCAGAAGCTGGGATATTCCGTGGCCGAGGGACCAGTAGTCGAGACGGACTACTACAACTTCGAGGCGCTGAATTTTCCGCCGAACCATCCGGCGCGGGATACGCAGGACACGCTGTTCATCGCAGGACAGGTGTCGAAGCCACAGCGCGAGCGGTTGCTGCTGCGCACGCACACTTCTCCGGTGCAGATTCGGACGATGGAGAAGATGCGGCCGCCGATCCGCATCGTGATTCCAGGGACGGTGCATCGCAACGATCCTCCGGACGCGAGCCATTCGCCGATGTTTCATCAGATTGAAGGGCTCGCGGTCGACACCAACATTACATTCGGGGATCTGAAAGGAACGCTCGATCACGCCATGAAGGCGCTGTTCGGGTCGTCGGTAAAGACGCATTTCCGGCCGTCGTTCTTCCCTTTCACCGAACCGAGCGCAGAATTGTACGTCACGTGCTTCATTTGTGGCGGAAGCGGGAAGCGCGGAGCGGATGACGCCCCATGCCGTCCGTGCAAGCAGACGGGATGGATTGAGGTGCTGGGATGCGGAATGGTGGATCCCAATGTGTTTGAGTTCGTGAAGGACAACGGGTATGACCCGAAGAAGGTTTCGGGATTTGCTTTCGGTATGGGTGTAGACCGGTTGGCGCTGTTGAAGTATGGCGTGGATGATTTGCAGTATTTCTTTCAGGGGGATGTGAGGTTTTTGCAGCAATTCTCTTAGCCGTCAGCTATCGGCTATCGGCTGTCAGCTGTCAGCCAAGAACATCATGTGCATCGTGGGAGTTCGCTGCGACGCTAAGGGCGAAAATAGGGACGCATGGATCCTTCGCTTCGCTCAGGATGACAAAGCCATTTAGGAATGAAACTTTCTCCACAATGGATTCGCGACTTCGTTGACCTCACGGTCGACGACCGCCGTCTTGCTGAAGACTTGACCAACGTTGGGATTTCAGTCGAGGGGATCAGTGGGAGCGGTGCCGATACCGTGTTTGAAATGGAGATTGGAACCAACCGTCCCGATGCGATGAATCATTACGGGGTAGCGCGGGAGGCGGCCGCGATTTATGACCAGCCGCTGAAAGCGATCGATCCGAAGCTGCCCTCAGCGGCTAAAGCCGCGACATCTGGTGGGACCGCCAACGCGGCGCTAAAGCGCCGCTCTTCCACGACACCCTCTTCCACCGCATCCACTACCACGGTGGCGGATGATACTCCGGCATTTCCGATCACCGTCGAAGAGCCTGCGCTCTGTCCTCGATTCTCGGCTCAGGTGATTCGCGGGACTTGCATCAAGCCTTCGCCCGAGAAGATTGCGCACCGGTTGCAATTGCTGGATCAGCGGCCAATCTCGAACGCTGTGGATGCTACTAATTATGTTCTGTGGGAGATCGGCAAGCCGACGCACGTGTTCGATATGGACCTGCTCGAAGGCGGGAAGATTATTGTGCGGAAGGCGCGCAATGGGGAGATGCTGAAGACGCTCGACGGCGTGGAACGCAAGCTGACCTCGGAAGATCTGGTCGTGTGCGACGCGAAGAAACCTGTGGGACTCGCGGGCGTGATGGGTGGATACGACACGATGATCACCGAGAAGACTCGGAATATCGTGATTGAATCCGCCTGGTGGGATCCCGGCATTGTGCGGAAGATGTCCCGGCGGCACGGGATTCATACCGACGCGTCGCACCGCTTCGAGCGCGGGGCGGATTTCGAGTCGACGGTGCTGTCGTGTGATCTGGTGGCACAGATGATTCTGGAGTCGGGCGGAGGCGAACTGGTGGGCGATGTGGTCGACGTCGTCTCGCGGAAGATGGACCAGGCTCCGGTGGTGCTGCATGTGAGCGAGGTGCGGCGGATTTTGGGTGGCAGTCTGGATCGGGGACAGATCTTCCTGTTGCTGAAACGGCTCGGATTCACGCTGATTCCCGAGGGGCAGGATGAGGCGCAGTTTCGCGTGCATATTCCTAGCTGGCGACTGGATGTCGAGCGCGAGATCGACGTCATCGAAGAGATCGCGCGGCTGCACGGGTACGACAAGTTTGAGAACACGCTGCCGGCTTACAGCGGCGCGGTGGTGGAATTGCCGCGGGCAAAGATGGATGCGACGTTCCGGCGGCGGGCCCTGGCGTTGGGATACAACGAAGCTTTGTCTCTGACATTTATCTCGCATGCGGATGCGGAGAAGTTTTCGTCGGCGAAAGTTTTGGAGTTGGAGAATCCCCTGAGCGAAGAAGCGTCGGTGATGCGGACGTCGCTGGCTCCGGGAATGCTCGACATGCTGGGCTGGAATTTGAATCGGGATGTGCCGGAAGCACGGCTGTTTGAGATGGGAAGCGTCTACGAGTTGTCAGGTGGCGAGCGCGTGGAGCCGAGGCGGGCTTGCCTGGGCGCGACGGCTGCTGCGGTGCGTGCGTCCTTGCCTATCGGCGGGGCGCTCGATGTGAGCACGGGTGAGCATGCAGGGGCGGCCGAGGCTTTTCGCGGATTCAAGGGCGATGTGGAGAATCTGCTGGCGGCATTTGCCGGAGAGGCGAGTTACGACCGGGAGACGGCGGAATATTTTCATCCGGGACGGTCGGCGCGGGCGCGGTTGAATGGCGCGGTGGTGGCGCAGTTCGGGCAGATTCATCCGGAAGTGGCGGCGGAGCGCAAATTGCGGCAGGATGTGTTTGTCGCGGAATTCGACCTCGAGAAGTTGTACGAACTGGGGGCGCGGCGCGTTAAATTTCGGCCATTGGGAAGATATCCAGCGGTGGAACGCGATTTCTCGTTCATCTTTGCGGATGAAGTTTTATTCATCGAGATGAAGAAAGCTGTCTGGGAATTGGCTATTGCCGAGGTGACAGACCTGCATCCAGTGGAGATTTTCCGCGGCGGATCGATTGCGGCGGGGAAATACTCCATGTTGTTGCGGGCGCGGTTCCAATCTTCGGAGAGGACGTTGCGCGAGGATGAAGTGGCGCAGTGGTCGGGGAAGATTGTGGCGGCGCTTGCGGGGCTGGGCGGGGTGCAGAGGGTTTAGTCATTTTGTCTGTATTCCGCTGAGTGGAATGCAAAGCTTTAACCACAGGGGACACAGAGGACGCAGAGCAATGTCGACGTTCCGAACCGGGCTTTCTTAACACCCTCTCACTTATTTCTTCAGGACAAGATACCGCTCTAGCTATCCTTCTCAGCTTTTTCGCCTTCCTGCCGATGGTCTGAACGTGGGAAATACTTCTGGACACGGTGTGGCGCAGGCGCGGGTGCGGGATGTGAAACCACTGCGGTATGTGGCGCGGCAACCCATTTTCGACCGGGAAGAGAAAGTTTTCGGCTATGAATTGCTGTTTCGAGACGGGCTGGAAAATGCGTTTCATGGCGACACCGACGAGGCGTCGCGGGCAACGCTGGACCGGACTTTGTTGATGGGGCTCGACGTACTGTGCGACGGGCGGCGGGCGTTTGTGAATTGCACGCGCGACACGCTGATCAAGGGACTGGTCACGCTTCTCCCGTCGACTACGACGGTGGTGGAGATTCTGGAGACAGTTCCGGGAGATCCGGACGTGGTGGCAGCCTGCCAGAGCTTGCGGGAAGCAGGTTACATGATCGCGCTCGATGATTATGTGGCCGACGATCCGCGGGAAGGGCTTACCTCCCTGGCGGACATTATCAAGGTAGACATGCAGCTGACCACGGAAGAGCAGCGAATCGCGATGATCCAGCGGCTAGGTGGGCGGCATTGCCGGATGCTGGCGGAGAAGATCGAGACGCATGCGGAGTTTGTGCGGGCGCGGGATCAGGGCTTTGTGTATTTTCAGGGATATTTTTTTCGCCGTCCGGAGATGATGAATACGCACGATATGCCGGCGAACCAGATGAATTATCTGCGGATGCTGCAAGGAAGTGTCGCGTCCGGAATTGGAGATCAAAGCCCTGGAGCAACTGGTCAAGGCGGAAGCCTCAGTGTGCTACCGGCTGTTGCGGTATTTGAATTCGGCAATGTTCGGCTTCCAGAGCGAGATTCATTCGGTGCGGCATGCGCTGTCGATTTTGGGCGAGCGGGATGTACGGCGGTGGGTACGTCTGGTGGCGGCCGTCGGCGCGGGGCAGGAGAAAACCAGCGACCTTGTGCTGTCGGCACTGGTGCGGGGGCGGTTTGGAGAGTTGCTATCGCCACGAGTCGCGCACGGCGAGTCCGACTTGTTCTTGTTGGGATTGTTGTCGCTGATCGATGCGATGCTGGAAATTCCGATGGAGGACGTGCTGGGGAAAATCCCGCTTGATCATGAGACCAAAGCAGTATTGTTGGGGCAACCGAGCCTGTTGCGTCCGGTGTACCAACTGATGCTGGCGCACGAGAGCGGGGAGTGGGAAGCGGCAGCGGAGTTGAGCGGGAAATTGCACCTGGATTCCGAGGAGGTTGCCGGCTGGTACTGGCAGGCGCAGGAGTGGGCCCGGGAAGTTTCCAGCGGAGAGTGAATTCGGCGCCAGCTTCGGATCCTTGCTTGCGACGCGAGCAGAAACCTTGTAGTCATGACCTCCTGTGCAAAAGCGGGAGGAGATGGGCCTTGCGCGGTTTCGCAAGGACGAGTAACATAAAGTTGTTCTCATTTAGGCCTCGTTCCCGCGCAGGCCTTCCGCGCCAGCCGATCCGAGGCGGCGCCTTAACGGATCCGATAAAACGGAAAATCGATTCGAAGTAAAAGAGTAAAGAGTTTCATCAGAAGAGCGGTTCGTTTCAAGAGTTGGGGTTCGTTCCATAGTGTGTCCAGTCGCTAACCGCAACTACGTAGATCCGATTCTGTAGGCTAGGCGGAGCTACGCCCAATCGCGGCGACTCAGGTGACTGGTGGGGCCATTAGGATCTGTAAAATTCTGCAACATTTTGCGCAACAGCTTGAGAGGACTATGAACGCAGGACCAGGAAGACCCTCCGGTGGTGGTGGCGGAGGAGGACGACGAAGACGCCGCGGACGGCGCCCACACAATCAGCGCGGACAACGGCCCGGACAGGGCCTGAGCCGGGAAAATAAAGACGGCATTTACACGGCGCCCATGGATCACAGCTACCGGGCGGCAATGGCCGGGGGCAACAATAACAACGGGCACAAGGGCGGACGGCAGCGTCCTGGGTTTGCGACGCAGTATCCGCAGCCCGAACCGGAGCCGTTGCCGGCGAGTAATGAAGATGCGAACTCGCGCATCTTTGCCTTCATTGAAGATCTGTTCTTCATGGCGAAGATCCAAGAGACGGCACGCAAGCTCAACGTGAAAGTTGAGTTTGTGAAGTCGGACAAGGATCTGATGGAGCGCATGTCGCAGAACGGCGAAGAGAAGCCTTCTCTGATTATTTTTGATCTGAACAACGCCGGCGTGAAACCGCTGACCCTGATTCCGAAGCTGAAAAGCAAGCTGAAGAAGGGGACGTCGATCATCGGGTTCCTGTCGCACGTGCAAGGGGATCTGAAGCAGAAGGCGCACGAAGTAGGGTGCGACATGGTGTTGCCGCGGTCGGCGTTTTCGCAGAACCTGCCGCAACTGCTGCGTCGGCACGGCGCGCCGGAGGATGCGGAACCGACCGTACAGTAGCCGTTCGGTTGCCAGTTTGCGGCCTTCGGGCTAGTAGTGTTTCTCTCCACAAGTTTTAATTCGAAATGAGAGCAGGCTTCCCTGCTTTCGTTGACCTCCCTTGTCCATCCGCGTAAGATTTGGCTCCTGTGATCGGCCAGACCATTTCCCACTACCGAATTGTCGAAAAGCTCGGCGGCGGCGGAATGGGAGTCGTGTATAAGGCCGAAGACACGCGGCTGCGGCGCTTTGTTGCGTTGAAGTTTCTGCCCGACGATGTGGCGCGCGATCCTCAGTCGTTGGCGCGATTTCGTCGCGAGGCGCAGGCTGCTTCCGCGTTGAACCATCCCAACATCTGCACCATCCACGACATCGGCGAAGAGAACGGACACGCCTTCATCGCGATGGAATTCCTGGATGGCGTAACCCTGAAACATCAAATCGCGGGCAAGCCAGTCGAGATGGACGTGCTGATCGGGCTGGCGATTGAGATTGCCGACGCGCTGGATGCGGCGCATTCCGAGGGGATTGTTCATCGCGACATCAAGCCAGCGAACATTTTTGTAACCAAGCGCGGGCACGCCAAGGTCCTGGATTTCGGGTTGGCGAAGGTTTCGCTGACGAGCATTTCGTCGAGCCAGATCGGCTCGTTGAACACGCAGACACGATCGATCGACGAAGAGCATTTGACGAGCCCGGGGGCGACGTTAGGCACGGTCGCTTACATGTCGCCGGAACAGGCGAAGGGCAAGGAACTGGACGCACGTACGGATCTCTTTTCGTTCGGTGCCGTGCTCTATGAGATGGCGACCGGGACATTGCCGTTTCGTGGCGATACGTCCGCGCTGATCTTCAACGCAATTCTGGAGCGAACTCCTATCGCGCCGGTGCGGCTAAATCCGGACATGCCGGGGGAGTTGGAAAGAATCATCAACAAGGCGTTGGAGAAGGATCGCAACCTGCGCTACCAGCATGCAGCCGATATGCGGGCGGATTTGCAGAGACTGAAGCGCGATACGGAAAGCGGACGGGCGGTTGCGGCGGCCAGCTCGGGCGCGGTGCCGGCCATCGCGGAAGCTACTGGAGCGCCGATCACGACGGAAACGTCTGCCCGGCCTTCTTCGTCTCGGGTGATTGCGGCTCCGTCTTCACCAGGAACAAGCGTCATCGCTGCCGCGAAGAAGACAGCGAAGATTCCACTGGTGGCCGCCGCAGTGGCTGTGCTTGTCGCCGCGATCGTGGGCGGGTTTTACCTGCGCTCGAAATCGTCCGCGAAGCTCACTGAGAAAGACAGCGTTCTTCTGGCAGACTTCGTGAACACCACGGGAGACGCGGTTTTTGACGGCACACTCAAACAGGCGCTCGCGGTGCAATTGGAGCAGTCCCCTTACCTGAACATTTATCCGGAATCGAAGATTCGCGAGGCCCTGCGATTTATGGGCCGTCCCGCCGACGAGCGTCTGAGCAACGACGTGGCGCGGGAGATCTGCCAGCGGCAAGGTGTCAAGGCGATGATCACCGGGTCGATCGCAAGCCTGGGCAACCACTACGTGGTAGATCTGGCGGCGGTCAATCCCGTGACAGGCGACTCGTTGGCCCGAGAACAAGTGGAGCCTGAGAGCAAGGAACAGGTCTTGAAGGGACTCGACAAGGCGGCCTCGAGCCTGCGGCAGAAAATGGGAGAATCGCTGGCCTCGGTGCAACAGTTTGCCAAGCCGCTGGAGCAGGCAACCACTTCATCTCTCGAGGCTCTGCAGGCCTTCAGCTTAGGACAGACCGAACACCTTAAGACGAATGACGAGAAGGCCATCCCGCACCTGAAGCGAGCAGTGGAATTGGATCCAACCTTTGCCCAGGCATACGCCACCTTGGGGGTAGCGTACAACAACACAACCCGCCTCACGGAAGGCAGCGAGGCGTTGAAGAAAGCG
Organism: uncultured Acidobacteriaceae bacterium; assembly: GCA_963840895.1. Lineage (GTDB taxonomy): Bacteria > Acidobacteriota > Terriglobia > Terriglobales > Acidobacteriaceae > Sulfotelmatobacter. Next base: position 353,312 of record CAWJAR010000017.1, on the reverse strand, counting down.
TACGAATTGCGCGACCGGGCCAGCGCACGCGAGAAGCTGTACATTCAGGCCCACTATTACGACGAAGTTACACTCGATCCGGAAAAAGCCCTGACGGTGTATGCGGAGTGGAGGCAAACGTATCCGCGGGACACCGCTCCCTACGACAATGCAGCGCTGGCCTACACTGCTATGGGACAGTACGACAAGGCGCTCGACCTCGCAAGCCAGGCAATGCAATTGGACCCGAATGACGTTTTTGCTTACCAGAATCTTGCGTCTGCATACTTGGCGTTAAATCGCCTCGATGAGGCCAAGAGCGTTTCTGAGCAGGCTCTCTCAAGGAAGTTGGACGGAAGCGGAGTGCGCATCGTGCTGGCTGATGTCGCCTACATGCGAGGGGATTGGGCGGCCTACGACCGCCAAATTGATTGGGCGCATGGAACTCCCGACGAGCCGTTCATGTTGTTCTGGAAAGCGAGCGGGCAAAGCGGGCTGGGAAAGATCAAGGCAGCGCGACAGTTGTTTCAGCAATCCCGATCGGAGCTGATGAGTGCCGGGATCAAGGATTTTGCCGGAGGGCTGTTCGCGCTGGAAGCTACTAATGACGCCCTAATAGGGTACCCGGCGGACGCTCGTGAAAAAGCATCGCAGTGCCTTGCGATTGCCAAAGACAGTGGCGTACGCGGTTATGCCGCGCAAGCTTTCGCGTTAGCGGGAGACACCGCCAAATCGTCTTCTCTCTTCGCGGAGCTAGCCCATCAATTTCCCGACAATCAGTTCCTGCGTTTGATCGTTTTTCCTCTGGTCCAGGCGTCCCAGGATCTGCAGAAGAACCAGGCAGAACAAGCGATCGCGGCACTTGAAACAGTGCGGCCTTATGAACTGGGCGCCGGACCGCGCGCAGCGGGATTCATGCCAAATTATCTGCGCGGGGTCGCGTATTTGAAGCAGCGCGACGGGGCGAAGGCCGCGACAGAATTTCAGCGCATTCTGGATCACCAGGGAGTTTCAGCTTGGGATATCACGTACGCCCTGGCGCGCCTGAACCTCGGCCGCGCGTATGTATTGCAGGGGGACAAAGCCAAGGCCCGAACGGCCTATCAGGATTTCCTCGCCCGATGGAAAGATGCCGACCCCGACCTTCCCGTCCTGAAAGAAGCTCAAGCCGAGTACGCGAAGTTGCAATAACGCGCGGAACGCTCTAATTCAGCCTGGAGGCCAAGCGAGGGCACGTCCGCCGATCAAGTGGACGTGCAGGTGAAAGACCGACTGTCCGGCGCCGGGACCGACGTTGAGGACGGTGCGGTATCCCTGCTCGATCTTGCGTTGGCGGGCTATCTCGGCGGCGGCGAGATGGCAGCGGCCGATGATTTCTGCGTCGCTGGCCTGGGCCTCTTTCAATCCCGCAAAATGTTTTTTTGGAATGATCAGGACGTGGGTCGGGGCTTGCGGCTGGATGTCTTCGAAAGCTAAGACGTGATCATCCTCGTGAACCTTCTTCGCGGGAATTTCGCCGCGGAGGATGCGGCAGAAGAGGCAATTGGCGGTTGGGTCGGTCATGGGTTGTTCCTGCGGCAACGATACCATCTGGAGTCTGGTGTTGTCAGGTTGCACTGCCCGCGAGATTCTTCGCTCCGCCTGAAAAACGGCTGCGCTCAGAATGACGCACCCGTTGCTAGTTTCCTGCTAGTCCAGACGAACCAGGAAAACTGCGCCTTCGGGGGTTTGGGTTTCGGCGGCTAATTTTTGGGCCCGGTCGTGGTCGTCGTCAAGCACGCGGACCCGCACCCACCAGTCTCCGGCTGGGCTGGCGAAACATAGAACTTTCGCCGTGTGATAGCGGCGCTTCAGGTGGTCGGCGATTTTGTTGGCGGCGGGCTCGTGGGGGAATCCGCCAATTTGCACCGCCCATTTTCCGGGAGCATCGACGGTCGCTGCCGACTGCATCAGTTGAACCTTCACTTCGGCAACGCCCGGTTTATAGACATCGAGTTTTTGAGCGGCAGCCAGCGAGAGATCGAGGACGCGCCCTTGAATAAAGGGTCCGCGGTCGGTGATGCGAACGAGCGCAGTGGCTCCGGTCTTGACGTTCGTGACGCGCACGATGGAGCCAAGGGGAAACGTACGGTGGGCGGCCGTCATGGCGTGCATGTTGTAGACTTCGCCGTTCGATCCGCGGCGATTGTGGTAGGGAGGACCGTACCAGCTGGCAAGTCCGGTTTCTGTCGCGACGGGCTTCGCTCCCTCCGGCAGCGTAGGCTCAGCAAGGTCCGCATCGGTGTCGGCGTTTTCGGTCGGCTTGGTGGCTCCGTGCTCCTTGATGGCTGGAACGTTCGGAGGCGGAACAGATTCTGCCGATTCAGTCGACGACGCTGGGGGAGGCGGAGACGGGACCGTCACTCGCGCCTGCTTGGGATGGCCACAGCCAATTAGTAACAGAATCGTGATGAGAACGATCAGGAGCATGACAAAGCCGACGAGAGCGCGAAGCTTTGCTGCAAATGGCGCGAACGGCTGGCCTATTTCGGCGGGTGTTTGTGCTGCTCCATGTAGTCGGCGAATTCCGTTAGCTTTTGCGAAGCCACCCGCAGGGCTTTGGTGGAATGAGTGCGCACCGCCGGGACCACTTCGTCGTTTAGATATTTGATGAATTCGGGAATCTCTTTTTCCAGGCGCTCGGCAGCTTCGTTGATAGATTTGCTGACACGGGCCGATGCGCCTTCCACCTTGCGGTTGAAGTCGGTCATGGTGCTCCTCGCGATAGTTCGGCGTGAATGGATCCACGCGGTGGTGCGGATTGCCAGGCAACGCTATTATTTCGTGCCCGGAGGGCGAGGTCAATGGAAAGGCAGGGAATTCGGTGGTTCGCGCGGGCTCACGCAGAGAGCACGCGTGCTGTAAAATTCGGGCTCCAGCGATGAATTCCTTAAGAGCAGAATCGCACACCGAGTTGTGGGCGCAAATGTTTCGTAGGCAGCTTCTGGCGTGGTATGACGCGCATGCGCGCGAATTGCCGTGGCGGGAGAGTCGCGATCCGTACCGGGTGTGGCTATCGGAAATCATGCTGCAGCAGACACGGGTGGCAGCGGTGATTGCGCACTATCACGAATTTCTGCGGCGGTTTCCGACGGTGGAGAAACTGGCGCGCGCCCGCGAGTCGTCGGTGCTGGCGGCGTGGAGCGGGCTGGGATATTACCGGCGGGCTCGCATGTTGCATGCGGCGGCGAAGGTTGTGGTGCGTGACTTGGATGGAAAGTTTCCGGAGACTGCCGAAGGATTGTGCACTTTGCCTGGAATCGGGCGGTACACGGCGGCGGCGATAGGGAGCATTGCATTCGATGAGTCGGTCGCGGTGGTGGATGGAAATGTGGAGCGCGTACTACAGAGATTCTTCGGACGCAGCCTTAGCGGCGAGGAGTTTTGGGTGACGGCCGAGGGGCTACTGGATCGAGAGCGTCCGGGAGATTTCAATCAAGCGATGATGGAACTCGGGGCAACCGTGTGTACGCCGCGGGGGCCTGCTTGTCTGACTTGTCCTGTGGTGGAGTTGTGCGCGACACGCGGAGAGATGGCGGTTCTGGTGAAGGCGGTGCGTCAAAAGAAACGTGAGATTCATTACGCTTTGGCATGCCGTGAGGGCGCGGTGCTTCTGGTGCAAAGGCCACGGGATGCGCGGTTGATGGCGGCGATGTGGGAGTTGCCGGAGATGAATGGCAGTACCTCAGGGGCTGAAGCCCGGTCCAATGGGGTGGGAGAAATCGCAGCGGTGAAAACGCGGCGCCACCCAAAAGCAGGGCGCGGCGAGAATGGGGGAAATTGCTTGACGCTCAAACATTCGATCACCGTGACGGAGTACACCGTGCGGGTGTGGCGAGTGGCTGCGGCCTCGCACGATGAGGGCAAATGGATTCCTGTCGAACGGTTGGCGCGCGTTGCGCTCACTGGACTGGCGCGGAAAATTTTGCGAAGAGCCGAAATCATCGCTGCTCCTCATGAGGAGGACTAGACTCATGCGCATGAGACGAGCATGCTTGCTCGCGATTCTGTCGATCGTCCTCTTGGGCTGCGCCGTCGCGTGCAGAGCACTTGCTCAGTCCGTTGCAAGTACAGATACGACACAGGCTGAAGTTGTGTTGGTTAAGCTGGCTCCTCCGGTCTATCCACCGCTGGCGCGGCAGGCACGAATCATGGGCGACGTAAAGGTCTTGCTGACCATTCGGCTAGATGGGACGGTCGAGTCGGCGGAACTGTTCAGTGGCCATCCCATGCTCAAGCAAGCCGCTCTGGATAGCGCGAAGAAGTCGCAGTTTGAATGTCGAGGATGCACCGACGGGGGGACCTCGTACTCTCTGACATACACGTTCGGTTTCCAGAACGATGGCGGCTGCAAGAACGTTATTGAGCAGCGGCGAATGCGGTCTCTTAAATGCCTCTACCTGTGGCAGTGCGGCGTCCGTTCCGTCTCCACGTGGCACCGTCCAGAGGATCGTGGGCCCGAGGTGACGCAGTCGGAAGGCCATGTAACTGTTCTTGTATCCTCCGCCTGTGTTGAAACCACAGCCTCTCACTGAGATTGGGTTGGCGCATAGCTTCGTAACCGGGATGCGGCCCTAGCGGAACACTGGCGATCTGGCACAAACCGATTGCCCGAAACCAACCCGATATTCAGAACATCCAATAAAATACGGTGTGGTCAACAAAGCCTGACCGGAAATACTTGGACTTCAGAAGAGAGGACGCTCGATGGCGGCATTGGCTACAGGCACGAAAGCGCCGGATTTTGAATTAAAGACATTGGACGGGAAGCCGTTCTCGCTGAACGACAAACTGACGCAGGGGCCAGTGGTGCTGGCATTTTTCAAGGTGTCGTGTCCGACGTGCCAGTATGCATTGCCGTTTCTGGACCGACTGCACAAGGCGTACGGACACAATGGCGTCACGCTGGTGGGAGTTTCGCAGAACGACGCCGGAGACACGGCTGCATTCAACAAGGAGTTTGGCATCACCTTTCCTGTGTTGCTCGATGACACCCGGTCTTATCCCGCCTCGAATGCTTATGGGCTGACCAATGTTCCGTCCATTTTCTGGGTGGCGCAGGATGGAGAGATTGAAGTCTCGAGCGTGGGCTGGGTGAAGAAAGATTTCGAAGAGATCAACCGTCGCGTGGCGGAGGCTGGGAATATCACTCCGGCGATGGTGTTCAAGCCGGGTGAAGATGTGCGCGACTTCCGCGCGGGTTGAGGGTCGAAAAACTAGCGCCGGGCCGGCGCGCTGACTTCAACACAATCACCACTGAGGGCAGAGAGGAACAGGGGGTAATCCGGGCATCCGGACACGTCCGGGTGGTGCGTAGTTCCGTGGGTGGTTGCACTCTCGTGCATGCAGTCTACGCACTTCCCTGACAGCCCCAGGGGGGCTCTCCGTTACAATTCTGATAGACCTTCAAAATAATAAGTTCCCAGCGAGCGCGCCGCTTGGTTGGGGGAGATTTCTCTTTATGCATGGAATGCTGAAAGCTATTTCGGCGTGTCTGGTGGTGTGTGCGAGCCTCCCGGTATGGGCTGACGGAGCCGGCGCGGGCGGGTCCAAGGCTGCGAAGGCGCCTTCGGTGAAGCTGCCGGGGCCCGCGTTTGTGGCGCTGGAAACCATCACGCCCGATCACATCCGCTGGCATGTACGCTATTTGTCCCACGACCTGCTGGAGGGGCGAGGAACCGGCCAGCGCGGCGGAGACATTGCGGCCGAGTACATTGCCACGCAGTTTGCCGAATATGGACTGAAGCCGGCCGGCGATCACGGCACCTACATGCAGAAAGTTCCACTCGTCGGAATCACGACTCTGCCCGAGACTCAGTTCTCTCTCGTGCCCAAGCAGGGCGAGACCATGAATCTGAAGCCGCTTGACGAGTACGTCGCCTACGACCAGACGCAGCAGGCGCAATCGGAGGTCGACGCCGACATTGTATTCGTCGGCTACGGAATCGAGGCGCCGGAATACAACTGGGACGACTACAAAGGGCTCGACGTGCATGGGAAGGTTCTCCTGATGCTGGTGAACGAACCGACCTCGGACGACCCGAAATTTTTCAAAGGCAAAGCGCTGACCTACTACGGGCGTTGGACTTACAAGTATGAGGAGGCGGCGCGCAAAGGAGCCGTAGGAGTGCTGCTGGTCCATCAAACCCAGATGGCAAGTTATCCCTGGGAAGTGGTGCGGAACTCGAACTCGGGAGAGAAGTCGGCGCTGAAAGTCGAGGGTCCAGCTTTGAAAGTTGCGTCCTGGGTCCAATTGGATGTGGCGAAGCGGCTGGCATCGGCCTCTGGGATGGATCTGGAAAAGATGATGAAGGATGCGCAGGCACGGGATTTCCATCCGGCGAATCTAGGCGCAAAGCTCAAGGCGCACATGGTCAGCAAGGTACGGCATTTCGAATCGAACAACGTAGTGGCGATTCTGCCGGGCGCGGATCACAAGTCGGCGGATGAGGCGGTGATGTACACCGCGCACTACGATCACTTCGGCATTCGCCCGGATATGCCAGGAGATAACATTTTCAACGGCGCGGATGACAACGCTACCGGATGCGGCATTCTGCTAGAGGTGGCTCGGGCCTTCGGAACGGCGGCACAGAAGCCGCGGCGCTCGATCTTATTTGCAGCCGTCACAGCCGAAGAGCAGGGGTTGCTGGGGTCGGAATATCTGGGAAAGCACCCACCGATTCCCGCGGGAAAGATTGCTCTGGATTTGAATTATGACGACGTGAAGCCGCTGGGAGCGCCGGAAGAAGTCGAAGTCTCCGGAGCGGAGCGAACTGATTTCTATCCCTCCGTGCAAGCGACGGCAAAGGAATTTCGGCTGGCGATTCGTGCGGATGCCCGGCCCGAGGCGGGCCACTTCTACCGCTCCGATCACTTCAGCCTGGCGCGTGTGGGCATTCCATCGTTTTCAATCAACGAAGGAATGAAGTACAAGGGACATTCGGAGAGCTGGGGAGCCGACCAGGAGCGCGAGTACGTGGAGAAGCACTATCACCAGCCCAGTGATGAATACCATCCCGAGATGGATTTTGTGGGCGACTCGGCGATGGCGCGGTTTGGATTCGCGCTCGGCTGGGAAGCTGCAAGTTTGCCTAAACTTGTGGGATGGCAAAAGGGTGACGAGTTCGAGGCGGCGCGGTTGAAGAGTCAGTAGTATTCCAGCGTCGGGTTTCTCAAGCGCATTTTGGTAGGCGCCTACCTCACACATGCGTGGCGCCACACCGTGTGTCACGTTTCAACTCGATTTCCTCCCATGCGCGCGTCCCGTTATTGCCCCTTAAAACCAACGAACACCATAGCTTAGAGACGTAACCTAGGTAACTTTAGCCTCAGTCTGTCACATGCTAGCCTCGTTATGTAGGTTTGGAATCAGCAACTTCCAAATAGTCCTGATCCAGGATGCCGCGAATTCCTATTTTTCGACTCGGTGGAGCGCCAGACAAACCGGCGCCGCCCAATCTAGCTGCATCGACGCCCTTTGTCTCGCTCGAGGGTATCTCGGTCGGCGTCGACAATCTTAGGCACGACGTGGTGCTGAGCACTAAGTTTGTGGAGTTGGCTCGGCTCCAGCTGGCAAGATTGATCGCGCGACACGGCGACCTGGAAGGACTGCTGGCGGCGGAATCCTCGCGACCCGCGCAGGGTCCTTCCTGGATGACGCATCAGGCGGGAAAAACGGCTCGATCGAAGAACGATCCCAGCGGTTGGAAGGCGGCTCTGACCGAGTTGCAGGTCGCCTCGCTCAATCGCGCCAAGAAAGAATTCAAGTTGTCGGTGGACCTGCTGGCACGGCTGGCGGTAACGAAATTTTTGCGCACGGAAATGAACCTGCAGTTTTCCCAGGTGTTGGAACGCTGCCGCGTGCTGCTGAAGAGCTACGACAACATGCGGCAGGGGAAGGCGCACGAGTATCGTGAGCGGCTCGCGGCGTTCCAGGTGCGGAAAAGAATCATCCTTCGCAAGACCGGGCAGGAGATCTTTGAGACTCTGCGTGAAGTGGAAAAGAGCACGCTGGCGCGCACCCGGCGGTCGTTGTTTGGCGAGGAGACCAGCGGAGGAAGCTACTTCATCTACCCGCTGTTTCTGAACCGGCTGCTTTTCTCCGAAGATGGGCGCGACGATTATTTGTGCGCCGAACACTATGTCATGTTGGGAAATTGGGATCGCGACCCGGACCGCTATGGCCGGATGCGGGAAATCGTCTCCGGATTTATACGCTCGCAATATGGCGAGGAAGTGAGTGCGGAGACGCTCGATTCGTGGATGAACGTTCCGGAGAACGCTCGGTCGCTGGTGGGATCGGGAACGCCAGAGGAGACTGACGCGGGCCTGGCGCAGCAGGAACGTCTGGCGGAGTGGGTACGCTTGTTGGAAGACGAGCAGGTGATGGAGAACGTAATCGCCTCCTATCACGTAGTGCCATTGCTCAGCGAGTATGCGCCACGCATCAATGCTCAGCAATTGAAGAATGCGCTCATCGATCGCACCGAATGCGACCGGGTCGAGCGCATGATTCAGGATCACGGCAAGCTCTCGCCCAATAGCCTGTATGCCGCGGTTGCGAAGGTCGCCAGTTGCCGCGGGGCGGAACGGGCCAAGGTGGCGGCGAGATTTCTGGGAGATTTCTTTCACTACCATCGCGACTTACGGCGGCTGGAAGTTTTAAACGCGGCGCTGGATACCGTGAACCTGGTGAGCAACGAGCGTATCCAGGAACTGTCGCGGGTGAATGGAACTCTCTATGAGTTCTTGCTTCCCGAAGAGCAGGGAGAAACGGATTCCGAGCGCGTGCTGCGTCATGTGGTGCTGAAAGCCGACGTGCGCGATTCGACGCGGTTGACGCGCACCATGATGGAGAAGGGACTGAATCCGGCATCGTACTTCAGCCTGAACTTCTACGATCCGGTCAACAAGCTGCTGGAAAAGTACGGCGCGCAGAAAGTTTTTCTGGAGGGCGATGCGATCATCCTGGCCATTTTGGAGCGTGAAGGGGAGCCCGGGCTCGCAGTGAGCCGCATGTGCGTGCTGGCGCGGGAAATTATCGAAATCGTGCGTGGATATAACGAGCTGATGCAGCGTTCAGGAATGCCGCAGTTGGAACTGGGCGTCGGCATTACGGCACAGGAATCGGCCCCGCTGTACCTGATGGACGGCGAGCACCAGATCATGATTTCGGAAGCATTGAACGAAAGCGATCGGCTCTCTTCGTGCAACAAGCGGGCGCGCAAGGTGATGGAACCCCAGGCAGGGCCATTCCACGTATACGCTTTTCAATCGGCGGAACTCGACGAGAACGGCAATCCGGAAGATGTGATTGTGAGTTTCAACCTGGGCGGAATTCGCATGAATGAAGCGGCATTCCGCAAGATGGAAAAAGAAATCACGCTCGAGCCGCTCAAGGTAAAGCTGCCTGCGTCGCTGGCATCCGATAAGGGCGAGTACCGCCTGTTCAGTGCGACGGTGCCAGTCGATCGCGAGATCTTCCGCAAGATCGTCGTGCGAGAGAGCCGCATTCCGCGAATTGATCCGGGGGATTTCTCGGTCAAGGGCTGGACGGAGCGCTCGTACTATGAAGTCTGCACCGACCCTGCGATCTACGCGGCGCTGGAAAAGCGCAAGGGCGCTGGCAAGAGCTAGTGCGCAAGTTCTTGCACAGTTCTTCTCTCTTCGTGACTTCACCAACGAACCAGAGAGTTCCACTCTTCGAACAATCCTCGATCCGGTTTCGGCACTCCTCTCTGCATCGATAGCTTCGAAATGCCCTTGACAGGGCAACGAGTGCAAGCAACAATCTCCTGCCGAAACCGAGCTTGGCACAGCCGCGTTCTCTTGATAGCCGCACCGTTCCCAAACGAGTCCCGGCTCAGCGTTTCGCTCAATAAACTGTGCATCAGTGAAATTCGTCCCGGCTACCCCGGAATGTTAACGCCGTTATGTGGAGAATCCTATGACACCGTACAAGCCAGTTCATCGTTTCCTGCGAACGCTATGCCTAATCGCGATTGTGAATCAATTGAGCAACGCGGCGACGCCGACGGTAACGACAGTCGCAGGAGGGTTTGTAGGAGACGGGAGATCTGCCACATCAGCGAGTTTCGTATTGCCGGTCGGCGTCGCCCGCGACGCAGACGGCAACATTTTTGTAAGTGATGGTTACAACTGCCGAATCCGAAGAATCAGTCGCGCAGGCGTGATCAACACCTATGCGGGAACTGGGATTTGCGGCTACAGCGGCGATGGCGGTGCGGCTACTTCGGCCATGCTTTCTTATTCCTATGGCGCAGCGTTCGACGGCCACGGCAATCTACTCGTCGCCGACAGCGGCAATAATAGAATCCGCAAAATCACACCGGCAGGAATCATCACGACCGTCGCCGGCAATGGAATATTTGGGTACTCAGGAGACGGGAGCGATGCCGTTCAGGCAAGTTTCGCTGCACCGAGCGCCGTTTCCGTTGACACGATGGGAAATATCTATATTGCTGATGAAGCCAACTATGTGATCCGCATGGTGGACAGCGCGGGAATCGTCCATACAGTGGCGGGAAATCACAAGTACGGATTCAGCGGAGATGGCGGTCCGGCAATCTCGGCCAAAATATCCTTCGTGGCAGGCATTCTGGCCGACCACAGCGGCAATCTCTACATCGCAGATACAGGAAACAAGCGAGTACGCAAAGTGGATTCCAGCGGGAACATCAGCACTTGTGCCGGAAATGGGTCGTTCGGAAACACGGGAAGTGGAGGTCCCGCAACCTCAGCGGCGATCGGACAACCGGAGGGGCTTCTGGTGACCGGAGGAAAGCTTCATATCAGCACGGGCGCCAATATTTGGGATGTAACTCTTGCGACGCAGATTATCAACATTGTTGCGGGCAACTCTGACGGAACCATAGGTTTCAACGGCGACGGAAAATCGGCAGTTTCGACGGCTTTCTCGGGACCTTGGGGTATGACAGCGGACTCTGCGGGTAACCTGGTTATTGCCGATTCAGGTAACAATCGGGTTCGGAAAATATCCGGTTCGAGTCAGGTTGTGACGACAATTGGCGGCGGATATATCGGCGAGGGAGTTCGAGCAACCGAGGCTAGCCTGAATGATGGCTTGGGAAGCGGAGCACATATTGCCTTCGATGCAGTCGGGAATTTGTATATCGCCGACATCAATAATCACCGCGTGAGAAAGGTTTCTCCTACGGGAATCATTACAACAATCGCTGGCACCGGAATTGGAGGATACTCCGGCGACGGTGGGCTTGCAACCGCTGCGAAGCTAAACTTCCCATCTGCCGTGGCAGTAGATGGTAATGGCAACGTCTTCATTGCGGACTCCGGAAATGCGGTGATCCGCAAGGTGGATGTTTCGGGCATAATCACGACGTTCTCGAATGCGCTTGTTTATGGAGTCGTGGCCCTCGCGATTGACGCCGCCGGCAACATCTACGCAGCGGACGGCATCTGGGCGGTGTGGAAAATCACTCCTGACGGTTCTTTTACCATCGTTGCCGGAATCGTTGGCGAGCTTGGATACAACGGAGACGGCATTCCTGCCACCCAAGCGTGGCTGAGTGAGCCGAACGGACTGGCTATAGATCAAGCGGGAAACCTCTACATCTCAGACTGTTTCAACTACCGAATTCGCAAAGTGAATTCCGAAGGCATTATCTCGACGATTGCCGGGAATGGAAACGGTGGATTCAGTGGGGATGGTGGACCTGCGAAAAACGCTATGGTTTATTCCACAGAAGATGTCGCGGTAGATACCATGGACAATCTCTATATTGCGGATACTTTCAACTCAAGAATTCGGGTGGTGAATCACTCGGGCATTATCCAAACCATGGCTGGGACGGGCAACTTCGGATACAACGGCGACCATTTGACCGCAACTCAGACCAACATGGAGCCACTGGCGCTAGCTATCAGGCATGGAGCGCTTTACACTTCGGACGCGACTTCATTCCGAGTGCGCAAGGTTCACTGAAGCACAATCTTCGATCGCGGGGAACGCTAAAAGTTTATTCCCATCCGCGCTGGACGGAACGGAATCTGGAATGTGGCCTCGACGTCAACCGGGGTGCCGTTTTTCATGGCGGGCTGGAATTGCCACTTCGCGATCGCCTCGCTGGCGAACTGGTCAAGGCGCTCGTCGACGCCGCGCAGCACGCGCACGTTCCCAACGGTGCCGTCGGCGCGGATGACCGCATAGAGAATCACCGTGCCAGATACATTTTCACGCATCAACTGCAGCGGGTATGCCGGATCGACCTTGCGCGTGGCAGCGGGCTGGGAGAGGTCGGCCGCACTCGCGTCGTGATTGCTGGGATCGTGATTGAGTTCGGCGAAGCGGACAACCCAACTGCCTCCCGCGGAGTTCAGGTTCGGCATGTTGAGCGTGACGGAATAAAATTTTCGGTTGCCGAAGATAGCGCGTTCGGGCTCCGAGAGCTTGGCCGTGCTGTCGGGTTGCATCGGTCGCGAAGGCGCGCTGGTCACGCGTGGAGGCCGCGCGCTCGCGATCAGATTTGGATTGACCGATTCCGTAGCCTTGCCGGGCTCTCCGGCCACGGGAGAAGTTTTCGCCGCCGTGTTTCCCACGTAGAGCCCTGAAGGCGCGTCTCCGCTTCCCTTGCGGCTGGCGACACTTCCATTTTCTTTGCCGCCGCCACTTGCGCTTGGCGCACCGGACGCGCCAGCGCGTCCTTCCGGCGTGGCGGCGAATGCGCCGCGGCGATTTCCTGTGGGTGGATCGGGTGGCGCTCCCACCACGGGATGCAGGTTCAGCGCAATCACCCGGCCACTGGCACCGACTCCTCCGGAAGCCCCGGAGGGCGAAACCGATGGAGGCGGAGCAACGACCTGCGGAGTTCCGGCGCCCCCACCGTAAGCTCGGGATCCCGGCATGGTGCGTTGTTCAGCAACCGCTAATTGAGGCGCGGGAGCAATCACTGAACCGCGTCCGATATTCAGATCGCCCAACGGGCGCGTAGATGCGCTCTCCACACTTGGAGGAGGAGCGACCACTGCAGATTGTGGGGCCTGGAATGCAGCTGCGTTCGAGGCGTTCACGTCAGGCGGAGGAGCGACCACGGAATTCTGCAGAGCAGGAGAGCTGCGTCGCTGTGTGAGATGGGCGGCGTCGGGCGGCGGCTTTACTACCGACGTTTCCATCTGGGGCGCAAGCCGCGTTTTCTCGGCCGCCGGAGTCAACGGCACATCCGGGATGGCTAGCCGCGGTTTTTCTGGCGTGTCGGACCAAGCCACGATATTTGGCAGGGGAACATCGCGCTTCAGCTTGACGTTGGGCGGTGTGACGATGGTCTGCGAGCTGTTATCAGCCTCGCGCGGAAGCGAAATGATGGGCTGGCGGGAAATCTCTGGGTCCGCCGCCCGCGGTTGCGCAGCCTGCGCTTCGCGCGTATCGATTGGTGGAAGGTATTCCGAAGGCTGATAGTAAATTACCTGCGCGTGATCGAATGTCGGCTTGGCGATTACTTGAGGTTGCATCGCGAAGAAGCGGGTCAGTCCAATCAACAAGGCGAATGCAACGACGTGATAGACGCCAGATTGAAGGAAGCGGCTCCAGGGCAAAGGGCGCTTCACAAACACATCGGGCCAAAACGGTGCAGGGGCGGAATGCAGCTCGAGAGGCGGCAGGCGGCGCGGAGCCATCAGATCGCGCAGATTGTCGAAAAAGACCCGACGCCGTGAAGGCAGCTCGACCAGAAGCCGCGGCACATGCGCAGATTGCTGGATTTCGCCGAGAGGCGGAGCTGCGATCATCTCACCTATACTAGATGCGCCAACGACCGTTCGGATAGCCAGAAGGACCCCAATAGCACGATTTTCTCCCGGAGTGAAACCGCTCGCGCAAACTGTGGTTCCCCGCAAGTCCTTCACAAGAAAGAACGTTTATAATCTTGGATTCGGCACTCAGCCGAAATTCTCACTGTAAGGACACATTTTGCTCGATTTTTTGGGAGATTTACGACGAACTCATATGTGCGGGACGCTACGCGCGTCTGACGCCGGCAAAAAGGCCGTGCTCATGGGATGGGTGAACCGCCGGCGCGACCTGGGCAACCTCATCTTTATTGACCTGCGCGACCGCACCGGTGTGACCCAAGTCGTGTTGAACCGCGAAGTGGACTCCGCGGCGCACGACAAGGCGAATGCCCTGCGCAACGAGTACGTCATCGCCGTGATCGGCACGGTCAAGGGCCGCGACGCCGACACGGTGAACAAAAACATCCCGACGGGTGAAGTGGAGCTAGTGGCAAGCGAGATTCGGATTCTAAACGAGTCGAAGCTGCCGCCATTCCTGCCGTCGGACACGGCATTGACCAACGAAGAGACGCGGCTCAAGTACCGCTACATCGATCTGCGGCGCGATGTGATGCAGTTCAACATCGAGATGCGGCACAAGGTGGCGAAGGCGATCCGTGACTATCTTTCAGGCCAGGGATTTTTCGAAATCGAAACGCCCTTCATGACGCGATCGACGCCGGAAGGGGCGCGCGATTACCTTGTGCCCAGCCGCGTGCAGCCGGGGACGTTTTACGCGCTGCCGCAGTCGCCGCAACTGTTCAAGCAGATCCTGATGATCTCGGGGTTCGACAAGTATTTTCAGATCGTGCGCTGCTTCCGCGACGAAGATTTGCGTGCCGACCGGCAGCCCGAATTCACGCAGATCGATCTCGAAATGTCGTATCCGCAGGCGGAGCGGGTGTGGGAAGTGGTCGAGGGATTTCTGACCGCGGCGTTTGCGGCGGCGGGCAATCAGATCAAGACGCCGTTTCCGCGCATGGATTATGACGAGGCGATCCGGCTGTACGGGATCGACAAGCCTGATTTGCGTCTGCCTCCGTTTACCGATGTACGCGATTGCTTCACGCCGGAAAACTTACAGGAATTGGCGATCAATGCGAACCTGCCTGTGATTGCCATCCGCACGCCTAACGTCGGGGAGCTGTCGCGCAAGGAACGCGACGACATCAAGCCGATGTTCCATGCCAAGGGCGGCGCTCGAGTTTACGAGGACTTCAAGCGCATCGGCACCAAGTTCCCCGAGGCAGCGTCTGCAATCGCTAAAAAGATTGGGATGGAGGACGGCGATCTGATTGTGCTGGTCGCCGGTTCGGCGCAGGCCGGGCCGCAGACGGCGATGCCTGCGCACCGTAAGGTTACTCCCGCGGAATTAGCGATTTATGCTTCGGCGGGGTTGCTACGGCTAGCGTTGGCGCAGAAATACGCCGAGCGGCACGGGATATTCAAGAAGACCGGCGACGCCGCAAAGGACTACAGGTTTCTTTGGGTGACGAACTTTCCCATGTTCGAGTGGGATGAGGGTGAAAAGCAATGGATGGCGGCGCATCATCCGTTTACCTCGCCGCATGATGAGGACATGAGTTTGCTTGAGGCGGGAGTCGAGTCGGTCAACGATCCGCAATCTCCGCTAAGCGCTGTGCGGGCTCTGGCCTACGACGTGGTGCTCAATGGCACGGAGTTGGGCTCGGGTTCGATTCGTATTCACCGCCAGGACATTCAACGGAAAATCTTCCGCGCATTGGGCATGACGGAAGAAGAAGCGAAATCGCGCTTCGGATTCTTTCTGGAAGCGCTGGAATATGGCACGCCTCCGCATGGAGGAATTGCGCTGGGCCTAGATCGCATCGTCATGATTCTGGCCGGGGCCGAGAGCCTGCGCGAAGTTATTCCCTTCCCAAAGACGGCGCGCGCGGTCGACCTTATGGTGGACGCGCCGACGCCAGTAGGTGAGCGCCAGTTGAAAGAGTTAGGGATCTCGGTCAAGAAATAGAATTAACGGTTGCTGAGTGAGGTAGCGCACAACCGTTGAGGGCTGCTCTTCAAATTCAATTCGACGTTGTTTGCCGATCTATCTGACGACATGAGAAGACATTTTCAGACTTGCCTGTTGATTGCTGCGTCCGCCTGCTTTGTCTCGACCATCACCTTTCCGGCATTCGCTGCGCCGCAACAAGCAGCGAGTGCTGACACTTCCACTATCGTCGAGCAGGGGAAATTCACTCTCCACAAATTTGAGCAGGCGATTGGCGAGGAGACCTACGAGATCAAACGCGACGGCGACGCCCTCGCGGCCAAGGTCGACTTCAAATTCACCGACCGGGGCTCGCCGGTTCCTCTCGCCGTAACCTTTCGCAGCACCCAGGACTTGACGCCGCTGTCCTTCGAAATCAAGGGGCGAACGGCTCGCAGTGTTGCGATCGACGAGGCCGTAACCATCGATGCCGGCAAAGTCCACTTCCGCACCCGCGACAAGCAAAGCGATTCCGATGCTCCAGAGGGCGCGTTCTTCACAATCGCCGGATATGCTCCCGCGACCATGCAGATGCTGATGGTCCGCTATTGGGCAACGCACGGTTCACCGGCCCAACTCGCGACTCTTCCAACGGGCACCGTGAAAGTCGAATCACGCGGACAAGACACGATCCGCGTCGGCGACAAGGACGAGAAGCTCGACCGCTACACTGTCGAGGGCCTGATCTGGGGCCGCGAAACGCTTTGGTTTGACGCCAACCGCAATCTGGTCGCGGAGGTCTCCACCGACGCCGAGTTCGATCACTTCGAAGCGATTCGCGACGGCTACGAGAGCGCGCTTGGAGACTTCGTGGGACGCGCCGGCACCGACGGCATGAATGCTCTGGCCGAAATCTCCAAAGGAATCTCTGGCAGCCGAGCGGCCACCCTCGCCATAGTCGGCGGGACGTTGATCGATGGCACCGGCACCGCGCCAGTCGCCGACGCGGCCATAGTCATCCACGATGGGCGCATCGTCGCCGCCGGTCCGCGGTCAAAGGTCAAAATCCCGAAGGATGCAAACGTGGTCGACGCCCACGGCAAGACCATTCTGCCCGGTCTATGGGATATGCATGCACACTTCGAGCAAGTAGAGTGGGGGCCAATTTATCTGGCCGCTGGCGTCACGACGGTACGCGACTGCGGGAACGAGTTTGAGTTCATCACGGCCGTACGCGATGCCGTCGCACAAGGCCGGGGCCTCGGTCCACGACTCTTGCTGGCGGGCGTGGTGGATGGCACGAGCACCTACACCATTGGTGTCGAGCGCGTCGACACGCCGGAGCAGGCACGCATGTGGACCGACCGCTATCACGCGGCCGGCTTCCAGCAAATGAAGATATACAGCTCCGTGAAGCTCGAGGAACTGAAGGCGGTTGCCGATGAGGCCCACCGGTTAGGTATGTCGGTGACCGGGCACATCCCTGAAGGGCTGGACGCGTATCAGGCCATTGAGGCGGGGCAAGACCAGATTAATCACATCGACTACGTCGCCAATATCATGCATGCGACGCTTCCCGAGAATGCCAGCCACCTTGATCGCTTCAAAGCTGGGGCAAACATCGATCTCGAATCGCCCGAGGCAAAGAAAGCTCTGGCGTTTTTGAAGGAGCATCACACCGTTGTCGATCCCACGCTTGCATTGATGGAATTCTTTACTGCGACTACGGCGAAGCCTCCAGCCAGCTTTGAGCCTGGCGTCAACAAGATTGCCCCAGAACTTGCGGCGCAACTCACCGATGTAGGGCCGCCAACCGATCGTTCGGAGATCGGGCAGAAAGTCTTTGACAAGGAAGTGGCGATCGTAGGAGCGCTGCACCGAGCAGGCATTCCGGTGGTGGCCGGTACCGACCAGACGGTTCCCGGGCATAGTCTTCATCGCGAGATCGAACTGTATGTGCAGGCCGGGTTCACACCCATGGAAGCCATCCAGGCGGCGACGATTGTGCCAGCGCGAGCAATGGGGATCGAGAAGGACTCCGGCACTGTCGAGAAGGGCAAGCGCGGGGATCTGATTCTCGTCAACGGGAATCCGCTGGAAGACATTCACCAGATTCGCAATGTCGAGTACGTGATTACCAACGGGACGATGTTTCATACGGCGGAACTGTGGCAGAGTGTCGGATTCAAGCCGTGATTCGCGCAGGCTGTCTGGAACAGGTTTGGGACAAAGTCCGCGCCGATTTGAAACTTTCTCGTCTGCGCTGCTAGTCTGCCTGCTATGGCTGATCGCACTTCCACCAAGCGCAAGAAAGTAAAGAAAGCACTTCGCTGCAGAGTTCCTGCAGCAGCTTCCGCGCCCCACGTCTCGCAAAGTCCGCGAGAAGGCGGGCACCCAGGCCCTCGACCGGCAAGCATTTTCTCAGCGACAAAGTGGGGCACTTCACTGAGTCCGTCATTCGCGAGATGACGCGGCAGGCGATGCTGCACCATGCAGTCAATCTTGCGCAAGGCTTCCCCGACTTCTCGGCTCCGGCGGAGATCAAACAGGCTGCGCAGCAGGCGGTTGCAGCCGACGTGAACCAGTACGCCATTACCTGGGGCGCGAAGAACCTGCGGAATGCAATCGCGCGGCAGATGGGCGTCTGGCAGGGCATCACGGTCGATCCGGAGAAAGAAATCACTGTGTGCTGTGGCTCAACCGAAGCCATGATCTCGACGCTGCTGGCGGTCTGTAACGCGGGCGACGAAGTCGTGATCTTCGAACCGTTCTACGAGAACTATGGGCCAGACTCGGTATTAAGCGGCGCGAAGCCGAAGTTTGTGAAGCTGCGTCCGCCGACGAGCGATGGTGGCGAGTGGACATTTGACGAGAAAGAACTGCGCCGCGCCTTCGACAAGCACACCAAGGCAATCATCCTCAACACGCCGAACAATCCTACAGGCAAGGTTTTCACGCGCGGTGAACTGGAGCTGATTCGCGATCTGTGCGTTGAGTTCGACGTGCTGGCCATTACCGACGAAATCTACGAGCACATTCTCTACGAGGGAACCAAACACATATCGATGGTGTCGCTCGAAGGAATGCGCGAGCGCACGGTGACCATCAACGGCATGTCGAAAACCTACAGCGTGACGGGATGGCGCGTGGGATGGGCGGTTGCGCCCGAGAAAATCACGAACGCAATCCGCAAGGTGCACGACTTCCTGACCGTCGGAGCGCCGGCGCCGTTGCAGGAGGCCGGGGCGAGCGCTTTGAATTTGCCGCCGGAGTATTACTTAAGACTGGCAGAGGGATACCGCGTGCGGCGCGACCATCTCATGCCGGCGCTGATCGGCGGCCGGGTTCCAATGCTTTCGTCCGCGCGGAGCCTACTACGTGATGACCGACATTTCGGCGTTCGGGTTTAAGGACGACGTTTCGTTTGCCAAGTATTTGGTGCAAGAGATCGGCGTGGCCTGCGTGCCGGGGTCCAGCTTCTATCGCGATCCACGCGATGGCGCGAAGCAAGTGCGTTTCGCCTTCTGCAAGAAGCCAGACACGCTCGACGAAGCGGCGCGACGGCTGGCGAAGTTGACCCGCCGATCTGGTTCAGCGTGAAAATTCTACGTGGCTATTTCGTAATCACGCCGCAGGCCACGCGGTCGCCGGAGTTGCCCGACGGGTCCGTCTTATAGTCGTCAGCCTTGGCGTGTACCACGATCGCCGCGCCGCCGGCTGAGCAGCGAGTGTGGGCCGTCTTTCAGCGTGACCTCGCCGTCCTCGAGCTTCACCTTGGCCTTGCCGTCGGCGCCGACAGTGAAGTTCTTCATGTCACCGGCGTGATGGCCATCGGGGCTATCGAACCCGTGCTTCTTGCCTTCCGGATTGAAGTGTCCGCCAGCGGACTTGAAGTCCGGCCCCTCGCACTTGGGAACCTGATGAAAATGGATGGCGTGCTCACCGGGCGTCAGATCGTGGAGCATGAGTTGCAGGGCAACACCAGATCCCTGATCCCAGACAACGATGTCGCCGACGGTCTTGCCCTGGCGCATCTTTCATTTCTACTTTGGTCTTGGCCGCACTGCGCGAGGGTAATGCAAGAAGCGCAAGGAACAGCCCGAGCGTGAGAAACGCAAGTCGTTTCATAAGTTGGAACCTCCTGGCAGGCTGGAATTATAGCCAATTATGTGCGGTGGAGTTCAGAGTTGTGACGGCGAGATCCCCCCAACACCTGCAAAACGGCTCCGCTCCGGATGACGCCTTGGGATGACGTCTTAGGGTGCCACCGGCCACACATTGGGCTGATCTCTCCACAACGATGTGGAGTATACTGCGAAGAAGTTGTAAACATTCCTTCCGGGGAAGAGTGCAATCATGGCTTTGAATGTGGTGGAACAGGTGGCAGAACAGGTTCCGGCAGACGATTTTCAGGCGCTCGAAGAGAAGATTTATCGCACCATAGAGATGTACAAGGCGTCGCGGCAGGCCCAGGCGACCGCCGAGCGCGACGCGCAACGGTTGCGGCAGCAAATGGAGGAGCGCGAAGAAGAACTGGTCCGGTTGCGGCGCGAGGCGGTGCAATTGAAGAAAGAACGCGAAGAGATCCGCGGTCGCGTCGAGAAAATGCTGCAGCAGATCGAGTCGATTGCTGAGGCGAGCTAAGACCTGCGGATTCGCTGCATGCAGGAAGTCACTTCCCCACGGAGAAACGTTTTATGGCAACGGCGACCAAGGATCAGATGGTGAAAGACTCGCAGAACGCCAGCGTGCGGGTGGAGATTTTTGACCAGGCGTACAACCTGCGCGGCTCCGATCCGGAATACATCCTCAAACTGGCGGAGTATGTTGACTCCAAGATGCGCGCTGTCGCCGAGGCAACCAATACGATCGACACCGTGCGACTCGCCGTCCTGGCCGCCCTGAACATCGCCGACGAATACCATCTGCTCAAGAAAAGACAGGACGGCGGGGCAACCGATTACCAGAAGCGCGCGCATCTACTAGTCAATGCGCTGGACGAAGTGCTGGGCGAAAACCGCAAGGTGGGATAGCCTGCGTCACGCTGCGCTATCGTTCGCCCTGCTGGCACTACTCATCAGCGTCACATTCTCTCAAGAAACAACTCTCCGCACTCAATCCAACGTGGTTCTGGTTCCGACTCTGGTGAAAGGCCAGCAGGGCGGGATCGTCTACGGGCTGCTGGCCAAGGACTTCATCGTGGAAGATGATGGCGTCGAGCAGCCCTTGCACCTCGACGAAACTCCAGAGGGCCAGCCGATCTCGCTGGTCGTAGCGATTCAGAAAGGGCGGCGGGCCTACGCCGAGTTCCCTCGAATGCAGGGTCTGAAGACGATGCTCGACCCGCTGTTCGCCCTCGGAACAGCGCGGGTTGCCATGGTCGAGTTCGACAGCCAAGTCGAACTGACAAGAAATTTCACCAAAGATGAAAGTCTGGTTTCGGACGACCTGACTAATCTGCAGCCGGGAGACGAAGGGGCGAAGATCCTGGACGCCATCAATTACTCGGTCAGTCTGCTCAAGAAAGAGCCCGAGGGACGGCAGCGCGTAATGTTGCTGATCAGCGAAACCCGCGACCACGGCAGCAAGGGAAAGATCGACGACACCGTGGCGGCCATCGGGCAGAGCAATGCCGTCATGTACGCGCTGGCGTTTTCACCTGCGCTCTCCAACATTCTCGATACTGGCCGCGGCACCAACAAAAACGAGGAGCACCCGACCGTCGACATTCTCGATCTCGCCTATCGGACTGCACAGGCCATGCGGAAGAACGTGCCCAGCACCATCGCTTCCATGACAGGCGGTGAGTACGAACTCTTCGCGACGCGCAAGAAATTCGAAGTGCGGATGAACGACTTCACCAACCATCTGCACAGCCGCTACCTGTTGAGCTTCGCGCCCAAAAGTCCACGTCCCGGCCTGCACCAGATTCGCGTGCGCGTGAAGAACGCAGAAAACACCGCAGTGCTGGCCCGAAGCACTTATTGGGCGGAGAAGTCCGAGCAATGAAAGGGCTCGTAAGAAAACACATGCAGGATCGACGAATCGTACGCTCAATTACGTCGTTCGTCGCAACAAAGCTCAACTGTGGGAGCATGTCCAGCGGTAGAGAACTGTAAGGTCGAGAAGCGCCAGTTCCCGCCTAGTCGAGCTGCCTCCACTTCGAGGGTTCCTTTTCCATTCGGTCCCGAAAGAGGAATCTTCAGCCTAGCGTGCCCGCTACCGTTGGAAGACTGCGTGAGTAAGCCCGAACAAAACCATCCCTCATGGACAGGCTGGCCAATTATCTTGGTTACCTCCGATGATGTTCGTGCTTTGGCAACGGAGGCCTGGTAAACAGGCGAGGTCTTAATCCCATGTTCAATAAATACCAAGAGTCCGGCGACAAATGCACCGATTCCTAGAACCGCCATTAGATTTAGCACTAGTCTACGTGGCTGCTGTTTTTCAGAAGAAGCCGCCACTCGCGGTATTTCTCCTACCTGTGAGCGAGTGACCCGTCGGACGAGCCTCGACGCCAGACGAATGGTTACGACCACGCAGAATGCGAAGGTGGAAACAAATAAGGCTATGCTGAATACCCACAGGGTCCAGGATGCTGCACTGTTCCACGCGGCATTGGGGAACATAACAACAAGAACGGCGTTGAGCAGTAACAGCGCCCATCCCCCAATGAGAATCCGTTTGAACATCCGATGTTCCCTTTCGTGAACATCAAGTTTGCAATCAACTTGCGTCCCAGTAGCCGCGTTGTGGCACACCGGTCGATTTATTCGACGCGCTTGCCCTGAAATTCCTTTGAGCTTGAGTCCAGGACCTCCCGGACTTTTGCCATGAGCGCCGACAAAGTAAAAGGCTTGGGCAGAAACCAGAGTCCGGCGTCGAGCACGCCGTAGTGAACGATGGCGTTGTTGGTGTAACCGGAAATGTAGAGCACCCGCACATCGGAAGAAATCTGCATGATCTGTTCGGCCAGTTGCCGTCCATTCATGCGGGGCATGACCACATCGGTGATCAGCAGGCGGATATCCCGATGGTGGGCTTTAAAGATTTCAAGTCCTTCCTCCGGGGTGGCGGCGACCAGCATTTTGTAGCCGCAATGGGCAAGGACCGAGGAACTGAGCTGCCGGAGCTGAGCGTCATCTTCTACCAACAAGATGGTCTCCGTGCCTCTTTTAATGCTGCCGGGGCGGTGTTCCGCGCCAGTCGTCTCGGAGGGCTGATCGACCCGGGGAAGGTAAATCTTTAGGGTCGTGCCTCGATCAGGCTCGCTGTAAACCCAGATGTGTCCACCGCTTTGTTTCACGATTCCGTACACCATCGAAAGACCGAGGCCCGTACCTTTGCCAACTTCCTTCGTAGTGTAGAAGGGTTCGAAAATACGGGCCTGGGTTTCAGGAGTCATGCCGTGGCCGGTATCGCTCACCGCAAGCATGACGTAGGGGCCGGGCTCGACGGGTCGGTGGTTGCGGGCGTAGTTTGCGTCGAGTTGCGCGTTCGAAGTTTCGAGCGTGAGCTTCCCGCCATGAGGCATAGCGTCGCGGGCGTTGAGGGCCAGGTTCATCATGACTTGCTCGATCTGCCCAGGATCGGCCTTAACCGAGCCGAGATTGCTTGCAGGTACGGTCAAGACCTCAATGTCCTCTCCAATCAGCCGGCGCAGCAAGGAATCCAGATTCATCATGATGTCGTTGAGGTTGACCACGCGGGGGGAAAGCACCTGCTTGCGGCTGAAGGCGAGCAACTGGCTGGTGATGCCTGAGGCCTTATGGGCGGCAGACTTAATTTGCGCGGTACTCTCAGCCAGC
Source organism: uncultured Acidobacteriaceae bacterium (assembly GCA_963840895.1). GTDB lineage: Bacteria > Acidobacteriota > Terriglobia > Terriglobales > Acidobacteriaceae > Sulfotelmatobacter. The sequence continues at coordinate 329,705 of CAWJAR010000017.1, read as the reverse complement.
CGACTGCCTGCGGGAACTCCTTCGGCCAGTATTTGCGAGTATCCCAGAATGACAGTGAGCAGATTGTTGAAGTCGTGGGCGACACCTCCCGCCAGTCGTCCAACGGCTTCCATCTTCTGTGATTGGCGTAGTCTCTCCTCGAGCGCCACACGCTCGGTCACATCTTGCACCAACGACGCTACCCCAAGCACTCTTCCCGCCTCATCGACGAGCGGAGTGTTGTACCACTCGCAGGAAATGGTACGGCCGTCCTTGGTAACGTTGTCGTTCGTACTTCTGGTTCCGCCACTCTGCCTTAGCAGTTCAATCCACGTCTTGTCCACATGCTGATGAAAAGGCGCAGGAACAAGAAAACTACCATGTTGTCCAATGGCTTCCTGGCGGGAATACCCGAAGATGCGCTCAGCCGATGGATTCCAATCGGCGACTCGGAACTGAAGGTCCCACTCGACGACGGCCAACGGCGTGTGTTCGAAGTGAATGCGCAACTTCTGCTGCGACTGGCGCATCTGCTCTTCGGCGAGTTTCCGTTCACTAATGTCGCGGCAAATCCCTAGCAGTCCAATCACGTCGCCGTTCGAGTCGCGATAAGGTCCCTTGGTGGCGAGGTAAGTTCGAGTCACACCCGCAGCGGTTGCGGATTCCTCATACGTCTGCGCCCTGCCGGACTGGATCACGGCGCGATCGCGCTCCATGATCACCCGGCCCATCTCGGGGTCGAACAATTCCGCGTCGTTCTTGCCCAGAACTTCCTCGACGCTTCGGCCCAGGAAACCCGCACCGGACGCGTTCATCATCAGGTACCGGCCCTGCAGGTCCTTCACAAAGACAGCATCGGTGGTTCCGTCGGTAATGCCCTTCAGCAAGGCGAGGTTTTTTTCCAGTTCGCGAGAACTGATCAGCAACTGGTTCTGCACAACGAACATGCGTCCGCCGGCGGCCGCAAACGAAACTAAAACCAGTACCACAGACCAGAGAAACTGTTCCTGAGCGATGCTCAACACCAGGGGAAAGACAATCGCGGGGATCACCAGCGGAGAAAACTGGGCGAGCAGTTGCAATCCGCGGGAATACGATTCACGTCCGGTCTCCGGTTCGTGGTCATCCCATGTTGCAGCAATCGCGATGATCAAACAGTAGCTGACCGTCCACGGAAGATCGGTCCATGTTCCCTGCGTGTAATGACCGGACGCCTGATAGTAGAGGGTCCAGTTCAGAACGATCCCGTGCACCGTCAGGAATGCACCCATGCGGAGGAAGAAGGATCTCTCGGTTTTGGTGAAACTCAGCAGGCCTCGAAGTAGAAAACTCAAGGCGATCAAGCCGAAAAAAAGGATTCCGGCATGGAGCGTGCGAACTTGCATCGCACGACCAGCCAACTGCCAGCGCGAGGGCACGTAAATCTGTGACAACTCTACGGCCAGGGCGAGAGTGCAGACCTGAACAAAGTCGCATCCCCGCAACCACGCGTATCCTCTGCCTGGGTCTTTAGGACTCAGAAACAGAGTCATCGCGGCCGGCACCACCCAGAAGAAAACCAGGACATCGCTCGGCCAAAGCGTACCGAGAGGCACGCGCAAATAGTCGTAATAGTCGGTGTAGAGAGCTTGGCCGATGGCCGTAATCAGCAGAGAGAAAGCGACCAGGCGCCAGACACGCTTTCCAAAGGAACCGGCCTGGCGCGACACCATCCAGCAAACCACGGCTCCTGCCAGCGGCGCTGCGGCGTCGATCCAATCGCCCCAGAGCGATGCCTTCGCGGTGCCGTACCACAGCAGCAGGACTGCCCCGTGCAGGAGGATGAGGCCAGACGACGCCGCCATTGCGGTCGTGCGAAACTTCGACATCGTTCAGACTTCTCCGGCGTGCCGCCGTTGCGCTAGCGGATTACGCTCTGGGACCCGGTTTTGTCTACTCAGTATCAACTCACAAACTGCCCAACAGAATCAAGTCCTTCCATGGTCCGCAAGCCCCGCACTGCTTCTTATCGCCGCTGCTTCGCAACATTGTTTGGCAACACCTGCGAATGTCCGCGGAAAAATCTGGCGCCGTTATCCACGCGAACCGCAAGCCCATTTGTGAACGAATCATTACTTTGGTTGCAAGCCACCTGCCAACTTTTTGCGCTCTTCCACTTGCCAAGCGCTCCGGATTTGCCTAGCATCCTGAATGAAAGCCGGCCTGCCGAGTTTGTGATGGCGGTAACCGATTTTTGAACCAATGCAGAATGAACGGGGACTCGACTCGAACTAGGATCCGGTGAGCAGCGCTCCGCCATGCGGAGATGCCTAAAGGGTCTCGGCGGGTTCCCAACGTCTACCGACGGGTTCATTCTCGGCCCGTCACACGGCCTAGTGGGTCGGCTTGCTTTTTCTTTTGGTGCCGCTGTCACCCTGTCCGCGAGGTTTGCTCGTGCCGCTTTCTATCCAGATCTTCGTTACCTGCTAAACTTGTATCTGTAGCGAATCCCTGGCTGCCCGCATCTAACTAAACAGTGTTTCCACAACTCTTTCATTTAGGAAAGTTCTTTCTTCCGACCTACGGATTCCTGGTGTCAATGGGCGTCCTGATCGGCCTTTGGATCAGTGTGCGTAACTCCGAGCGCTTGGGATACGACGGCGACAAGGCTTGGAATCTCGGAATCCTCGTCGTCCTTTGCGGCATTGTGGGCGCCAAAGTGCTTTACATCATCAATGAGTGGAGCTACTACTCCACGCACGTCAGCGAAATTTTCAGCATTAACACGCTACAGGCTGGCGGCGTTTTTTCCGGAGGTCTGCTCGCTGCGTTCCTGGCCGCAGCTTGGTACGTGTGGAGACATCACATGCCGCCTCTGGGAACTTGCGACGCTTTTGCACCGGGCCTTGCCTTGGGGCACGCGATCGGGCGCATCGGATGCTTTGCCGCAGGATGTTGCTTCGGAAAAGAGACGCATCACTGGTGGGCCGTAACGTTTACCAATAAATTGGCGAACGAGATCACAGGTACCCCTCTCAACAAACCTCTCCAACCGACTCAGCTGTTCGAGTCGGCAGTCGAACTCGCGAATTTCTTTTTCCTGATGTGGTTGCTCAAGCGGCGCAAATTCGACGGCCAGGTGTTTGGCGCGTTCATGTTCATTTACGGCATCGCCAGATTCTTCCTCGAGTACCTGCGCGACGATCCCGGCCGCGGCTCCGTGTTTGGTGGAGCGATGACTGGCACTCAGCTGATTTCGATTGGGCTGGTCCTGGCTGGAGGACTGATCTGGTGGCTGCGCCCCGGTTCAAAGGCATTGCCGGCTCGAACAGCGAGCGCGACCCGTTGAGTAGCGTCTTACGCTGAGCTTCCCCGTGATGACTTCCCTTCCCGTTACGCAAACCCTACCCTGCCACATCGTTTTTTGAGGATTCTCCTGTATGGCACACGCAACTCTAAACGCGTAGGTATTAACATCAGCAAATAGGGTCTGTACCGCAACACGAAAAACGTCGGATGAAGGAGAGACTGCAATGCGCTGGACTCCCGGTGGCAGCAGTGACGATGTTGAAGATCGCCGCGACGAAGGTGGGTCCGGCGGAATGCAGTTTGGCGGCATTCACCTCGGCCTCGGCGGGCTGATCATTGTCTTCATCCTCAGCCTGGTTTTTCACCGCAATTTTTTTGCTCTGCTCAGCGGAAGCGGCGATTCGACGGCCGTCACGCAGCAGGATCCAGCAGCGCGATCCGAGGCCAATCGGCAACAGGATGAGGCCGAGAAGCCCCTCGTGCAGTTCGTGACGTTTGTGCTGAATGATACGCAGGCGACATGGACCAAGATTCTTCCGTCGGAAGGCCACCAATATCGCCACGCCAAACTCGTGCTATTCCGCAACTCCATCGATTCCGCCTGTGGCATGGCGCAATCGGCGACTGGACCGTTTTATTGTCCAGAGGACGAAAAGGTCTACATTGACCTCGGCTTCTTCGACGAACTAAAGCAGCGCTTTGGAGCGCCCGGCGACTTTGCGGAAGCCTACGTTCTGGCGCATGAGATCGGACATCACGTCCAGAAGTTGCTGGGGATTGAGAGCAAGGCCGAGGCTTTGCAGGAGAGCAATCCGCAATCGGCCAAAGCGGTTTCGGTGCGCCTCGAATTGCAGGCGGATTGTTTCGCCGGAGTCTGGGCCCGCTCCACCGACCAGCGCCACCTGCTCGAAGCCGGCGAAGTCGACCAAGCCCTGAAAGCTGCTGCGGCCGTGGGTGACGATCGCCTGCAACGTATGAGCACCGGGCATGTCAACCCCGAAACCTTCACGCATGGTAGCTCGGCCCAGAGGATGCAGTGGTTTCAGCAGGGCTTCACCGGAGGCACCATCGAATCCTGCAACACATTCGCGCACTGATCTTATATCGCAGTTAAGGGTTTTGCGGTCGAGGATCCACGCAACAGCCTGTAGTATCCTTCCCTCCAGATGGCGGAAGAGTTTCCAGTGCAGATTGCAGTCGCGCCCGACGACACCGGGAAGCGCCTCGATCAATTCCTGGTACTCCACCTTGATGTCAGCCGCGCGCGCGTGCAGCAACTTATCTCCGAACAGAAAGTCCTGGTGAACGACGCTCCGGCGAAAGCCTCGCTAAAATTGCGGGGCACGGAGCATATCGGCGTGCTGGGTTCGGCGGAGCGGCCTCCGTTGCGCGCGATCGCCGAAGAGATCCCGCTGGACATCGTTTATGAAGATGACGATCTTGCCATCATTAATAAAGCCGCCGGCATGATGGTGCATGCCGGCGCGGGCGCTACCGAGGACGAGCGCAATCGCGGCACCCTGGTGAATGCGCTCTTGCATCATTTCTCCACACTATCGGCGGTGGGTGGAGAGATGCGTCCGGGTATCGTCCACCGGCTCGATAAAGAGACGAGTGGGCTGATCGTCGTGGCGAAAAATGATGAGGCTCATCGCAAGCTGGCTGAACAGTTTGCCCGCCGCCAAGTGAAGAAAACATATGTCGCCCTGGTGCATGGATGGCCGAAGAAAGATCACGGCACGATTTCCGCCAGCATTAGCCGCGACCGGGTGCGGCGGATCCGCATGACGACCCGCGGCTCCGGCGGACGCGAAGCCGTCTCGCACTACACCGTGGTGCGCCATCTGGACACCGTTTTCGGCAAGTTCTCACTCGTCGCAGTGAAGATCGATACCGGACGGACCCACCAGATTCGCGTGCACATGGCTTCTCTTGGGCATCCGGTCGTGGGGGACGCGCTCTATGGCGCACCGCGCGAGATGCGAGCCAGGCGCGGCCGAGCGACCGACGAGGGCGCAGCCATTTCCCTTCCCCGCAACTTTCTGCACGCGGCGCAACTGGAACTGGCGCACCCACGGACCGCCCAACCCATCGCCCTGCAGAGCCCGTTGCCGGCGGAACTTGAGGCTTTTTTAGCGACCATCGAGGGAGGCGCGCCCAGCAACGTCTCTACTGAAGATTGAGCCCTTGCCAGATATAATGTTCCTATTCGAGGAGATCTTTTGGGGACGAAATTGATTGCGCATTCTGGACCGGTTTTGTTGCTACTTCTGGCCGGGAGCACCACGGGACAGTCAGCCGCTCCCACTTCGCCAGCCTCCACGGCTTCATCAACTACCGCGCCGCGGCAGGAACAGGCGCCGGCAGCCGCGACTCCCGGGCAAGACCAAAAACCTGCTGCTGACCCAAATGCCCCGACTGGCGACGACGCGCTGACGACGATCCGCGCGACCACCAACGAAGTGAACGTGGTGTTCACCGTGACCGACAAGCACGGACGCCGCATCACCGATTTGAAGCAGAACGATTTTCGCGTGCTCGACGACAACAAGCCGCCGCAGGAAATCCGCAGCTTCCACGCCGAGACCAACTTACCCCTCCAAGTCGGCTTGCTTATCGATGCCAGCAACTCCGTGCGAGACCGGTTCAAGTTCGAGCAGGAGTCCGCCATCGAGTTTTTGAATCAGACGATTCATCCTCGTAAGGATCGTGCTTTTGTGGTTGGATTTGACGTGACCCCTGAGGTGACGCAGGACTTCACCGACAACACCGAATTACTTGCGCATGGAGTTCACGATCTTCGCCCTGGCGGCGGCACCGCGCTCTATGACGCGATCTACTATGCCTGCCGCGAAAAGCTGCTGAAGGGGCCGAAGTCGGAAACGGTGCGACGCGCCATCATTCTGCTCAGTGACGGCGATGACAACCAGAGCCACGTCACCCGCGAAGAAGCCATCGAAATGGCGCAGCGGGCCGAGGCCATCATCTACACCATCAGCACCAACGTGAGCGGGACCAAAGGCGCGGGCGACAAGGTTCTCGAGCGCATTGCCGACGCGACCGGTGGGCGGCCCTTCTTTCCTTTTCAGATTCGCGAGGTGGCCGACGCCTTTGCCCAGATTCAGGACGAACTCCGCAGCCAGTACGCCATCGCCTACAAGCCGGCTGACCTCAAGAATGACGGGCACTATCGTACGATTGAAATCGTCGCCAACGATCGCAAGAATTTCAAGGTGCGCGCACGCCGTGGATGGTACGCTCCTACTCCGTAAAGCGGTTCACGGCTTTCTGACGGTCAAAGCAACATGGTGTCCTCCGTGACCTCTGCGGTGAAGGATGTTTCCTGACCATGCCGGGATATTCTGGAACGCCTCTTCCGAAAAAGTTAGGCATCAAGGCCGGATTCCGCGTGACGCTCGTGGACGCTCCGCCTGACGTGCGTTCGGAGTTGAGTGCGCCGCTCACGACTTGCGAAATCGTTAGCAATGGCGAGATTCCGCTCGACTTCGCGATGGTGTTTACAAAGTCCAAGCCAGTTCTCGCAAAGGAATTCCAACGAATGACCAAGCGGCTTGCGCCCTCTGGAATGCTGTGGGTAAGCTGGCCGAAGAAAAGTTCCGGCGTGGCCACCGATCTGGATGAGAACATCATCCGCGACATTGGCCTCGCCGCCGGACTGGTCGACGTTAAGGTTTGCGCTGTCACCGACGTCTGGTCCGGATTAAAATTCGTTCGGCGCGTCAAAGACCGTTAGAGAAGACCGCTAAGAATAATCCATGCAGCTCAAGGAATAAACATGGTACGAGTCGGATTGATCGGATTTGGTCTGGCCGGGCAGGCATTTCACGCACCCGTGATTCGCGGCGTCCAGGGCATGGAACTTGCGTGCATTCTCGAGCGGCACACCTCGAATGCAAAACAGAAGTATCCCGAAGTTCGCATTGCGCGCAATCTCGACGAGATACTGTCCGACAAGACGATTGGTCTGGTCGTGGTGGCCACGCCGAACGATTCGCACTTCTCGTATGCCAAAGCCTGCCTCGAAGCCGGGCGCGACGTAGTGGTCGACAAACCATTCACTCCAACGATGGCGGAAGCCGAACACCTGGTTCGACTCGCGGCCGACCGCGGCCGTCTGATCACCGTCTACCAGGATCGTCGTTGGGATGGAGAGTTCCACACCGTCAAACAGCTTTTGAAAGCGGGCGCACTGGGATCGGTTGCCGAGTACGAAGCCCGATTCGACCGCTTTCGACTCGATTCTAAGCCCGGCGCATGGCGTGAGGTGCCGGACTATCCCGCCGCCGGCGTTCTTTGGGACCTCGGCCCGCACCTTATTGATCAGGCTCTGGTTTTGTTTGGCGAGCCGGAATCGATTTGGGCATCCGCATTCTGCCAGCGGCAGTCGTCCAAGATCGACGACTCTTTCGATGTGCACATGGAGTACGCGACGCTGCGAGCGACTTTGCGAGCGCGCATTCTCGCATATGCCCCCGGTCCTCACTTGCTCATTCACGGCACGGGCGGATCATTCATCAAGCACGGCATGGATCCGCAAGAAGAAATCCTGCGCAGCCCGAACTGCCCGGACGGCCCGGATTGGGGCGCGGACTGGGGCGTCGAAACCGAAGATCGCTGGGGAACGCTCAGCCCCGTGAACGGAAAACCGCACAAGGTGAAGACCGAACGCGGCGACTATCGTGGCTTCTACGCCAATGTGAGAGATGCGATCGAGAAGAGGACCGTGCTGGATGTCACTCCCGATCAGGCCTTGCGCACCATGCGCGCACTCTTACTGGCATATAAGAGCAGCCGGGAAGGCCGCCGCGTCCGTTGGACGGAAGCGCCGGAGTAAAGCTCCTCCTTCGCTGCCTAGAGGTCGATTCGCGAGAGGAATCAGCCTGACCGCCGCCGTTCTCCAGAGAGTGGGAAAGCCTGCCCTGAGCCAAGACGAAGGGATCTCGCGTAGTGCGTGGCGCGCGCGGCGTCCACGCCAGATCCCTCCCGCGGCTGAACTGCGCCGCGATCGAGATGACGCCTCCAATTAAAACTTTGCCTGCAACGCTTCCCGCACGTTTTGACAATGCTTTGACAATCGGCGCCTCAGCTCGTGAAAACATTTTGCGTTCGACCTCATACTCAGGAGTTTGCAATGAAGGTGTGCACCCTCTCCTCTTTCGCTTGCCTTCTTTTTCTCACAACCTCCTCCACGCTCGTCGCTGCCCAAGCCTCTTACAACCTCAGCGATCTAGGTACGCTAGGCAGCTTCGGCTACAGCGTGTCGCGGGGCGTGAATGTGGCCGCCCAGGTGACTGGCGCAACCGGCGCCGGCGCCAGCAGCGAAGTCTTCTTCTACGCCAACGGCTCAATGACCAATCTCGGCACATTGGGCGGAACCTCCGGCATCGGCAATGCGATCAATACCTCCGGCCAGGTCGCCGGATATTCTCAAAACGCGAGTGGCACCTACCGCGCGTTTCTCTCCAGCGGCAGTAAGCTGCTGGACATTGGAGACCTCGGCGGCGGATCCGCCGTTGGCTACGGCATTAATGATCTCGGTCAGGTCGTTGGATCGGCCGTCACTACAAACGGCGAGAATCATCCCTTCTTGTATCGCAACGGTCACATGATCGATCTCGGCACATTAGGCTCGAGTGGCAACGACTGGTGGAACGCCGCGTCCGGCATCAACAATGCAGGGGTAGTCACGGGCACGTCCTACGACGCTCAGGGAAACTTCTTCGGCTTCGTCTGGAAAAATGGACAGATGATCAAGATGGGAACCTTGGGCGGCCTATGGAGCCAGGGTTATGCCATCAACAACGAAGGCCGGGTCACCGGCGTCGGCTACACCAAGAACGGATCGGCCCACGCTTTCATCACCAACTGTCCCACATGCCCGTTGAAAGACCTCGGCACCTTCGCCGGTAGTGCTAGCACCGTGTGGGGTTTCGCAATCAATGATTCCGGAGTCGTGGTCGGCCAGTCCACGTTCGGCGGAACCTATCACGCCTTCGTTTACAGCAGCGGAAAAATTAAGGACCTCACAAAATGATTCCCGCCGGATCAGGCTGGGTGCTGATCGAAGCTCGCGGCATCAATGCTGCGGGACAGATTACGGGGATGGGCATTCACAACGGGCAGGAGCACGCGTTTCTGCTGACGCCGCAGTAACAGCGCAGCCCTCTGCTCTACAAGTTCAAGATCTAACTCTTCATGACCTTCTGCCACGCGGTCTGGAAGTGTTCCATCTCGTCTTGCGTGCCCACCGTGATGCGGACCCAGGTCGGCATGACCGGCCACACCCGGCCGATCATCACGTTCTCTTTCGCCATGGCATCGCGGACTTCCTGCCCCGGCCGCTTGGCATCGAGCAGGAAGCAATTCGATTCAGACGGAATGTAGGTATATCCGTTGCGATCGAGCCATTGAAATGTCTGCTGCCGAACGCTGGCATTGATGCGCCGTCTTTCCGGCACGAGTTGCGAATCTTTCAGACTGGCTGATGCGGCGACCACGGCCGTGACGGGCATAAAGTTCCAGCCCGCGTGGTCCATGATCTTTTCCAGCAGGTCGGGTCGCGCGATGGCGAAACCGCAGCGTATCCCGGCCATCCCGTAAGTCTTCGAGAAGGTGCGCAGCACCACCACATCCTTGCCCGCCTTGACCAGATCGATTGTGCTCGTGGCGCCCGTGAAATGGATATAGGCCTCATCCACCATCACTACGGAATCCTTGGGCTTGTTCTCGGCCAGATATTCGATGTCGGCGTGCGGCGTGACCGTTCCCGTCGGATTGTTGGGCGAGCAGATGTAAAACAGGCCGGCATCGGGCGCGGCCGCGATCATGGCCTTCACATCGTGAGCGTAGGTCTTAGTCAGCGGCACTTTGACCACCCGCGCCTGAGCGGCCTCGGCAGCAAACATTCCTGCCTCATACCCGGGATCGGCGGTCACATAGCTTCTCTGTGGCGACGTGAACGTGACGACTCCGAAACGAAGCGGAGGAGTGGACCCGGGGAATACGCGCACATACTCAGGCTTGAGCCCTTCGCTCTTTGCAAAAAGGGCGACCAGTTCATCCGTGAGATTGTCGGAGTAGCGACCGCCCTGCGGAATAATCGCCGACATGGCGTCGCGCGCTGCCTGGCCAGGTCCCAGAGGATTCTCGTTCGAGTCGATCAGAATTGCATCTTTCGAGTGCGGTAGCCGGGTCCGGGCAGCCGCTGCCAGCATTGGTTCGGACATTCCTTGAAGCGCAGCCGCAGCCGATACAGCAGCCGACAGATGCAGAAATGAACGACGGGAGAAGCGAGTCATAGAAACCTCCGCAAGGGAGTGTATCAATTACCGGGATGCCGCAGAAGAGTTTAACCGCAGAGGACACGGGGAACACAGAGGAATGCGGAACGTCCTGAAGGTGCTCGGTTATGGTCTCAGACTCTAGCCGGCGCCTTAGTCTTCTTTACGGCTAGCATAGTATCCCGCTCGTGCCTGGATCTTGTAACTCTGCTTGCTCTTGATTTCCAGCTTGCGGTAGGAGCCGTCGCGCTTCAGATTGGTCGGTGTATACCCGATGTTGTACTGGCTGCGCAGCTCAGCGGCGATCTGGTCAAAGGCCTCGCGCAGCTTGTCGAACTTGTTTCCGACATTGATAACGCGCCCGCCGGTTTGCTCGGTGAGTTTGCGCATATCGCCCTCGCCCGAGTAGCCAAAGCCACCATAGAATCCACGATCGGCACAGAGCAGAACGTAGACAATTGAATCCGCCTTCTGTGCCGCTTCAATCGCGTCCTGAATTTTCAGCCGGCTGCCTTCATCCTGTCCATCCGTAAGCAGGATCATCGCCTTTCGCCCGACTTCCTTCGACAGCATGTCGTGCGCCGAGAGGTAAACGGCGTCATAAAGCAAAGTTCCCGGCGAGTTATGCTGCGGCACCGGGCCGCCGCCCATGCCCGGAACGCCTCCGCTGCTCACATCCACGTTCACCTTCGCTTTGTTCAGCGCCGCCTGCAGACGATGCGTGTCGCGCGTGAAGTCCTGCAGCAGGTCGACAGTAATGTCGAAGCTGATCACAAATGCTTCATCCTTGTCAGTCAAGATCTGCTTCAGGAAAGCGCCGCCTACCTCTTTCTCCATGTCGATGACATTGCGCTGGCTGCCGCTGGCGTCGATCATGATTCCAAGCGTGAGAGGAAGGTTCGTCTCGGCAGTGAAATATTTAATGGTCTGCGGCGTACTGTCTTCCTTGATTTCAAAATCGTCTTTGGTCAGGTTCGGGATGAGCGCCCCATGCTTATCTTTGACGTTGAAGAAAAGCTGCACCACATTGACGTTCACCTTTAACGTCTCGGTGGGTTCCTGCGAGTCTTCGGATTTCTGGCCCTGCGGCTTCTGGTCCTGGGTGGCAGGCGGCTGGCTCAAGGCTGTTTGCTGGGCTGGCGGCTGTTGTGCCATCGCGAACGGGGCGAGTGCCAACACACCCGTCAAAGCGATGGGGGCTAAAATAAAACGCTGGGCAACAAGAAACTTAAGCATCCGGGACTCTCTCGCAATTCTTGGATAGGTGTTAGTCTAATCCCTTAGATGCACCAAACGGGGTGGTTTGGGCATCTTACAGGGAGAAAGTGGCGCTTTGGGGGGACGACGATAGTCATGTTGTGGGTCAAGAGATGCAAGAGCTACCCCATTCTCAGGATCGTTCTCCCGGTCCTTGCGGTCGTCATGAGTCTGGCAATCTCCGGCCTGCACGCCCAATCCACCGGCCAGAGCCAGTCTCAGCCTCCCGCGAATGCCCAGCCCGCCCAGGATGTCCCTGATGCCCCCTCGGCCGTTCAGCCTCCACCGCCTCCTAAGCCTGCACTCCCCAAGGAGTCGCCGACCGAACCTACCGAGAAGAAACGTAATAACGAGCCGATACCTTTTCCTGGCGACACTCCGCAGCAACCCGCGCCAGATACGCAAAACACAGAGCCTCCTCCTGCCATGCCGCCGGTTGAAACCCTTCCCGCTGGCAGCAGGCCAAGAAATCAAATCAATCCCAAGGAAGACCTTTACACAATTCCGATCACCACCAACCTGGTACAAATACCAGTCATGGTGAAGGACTCCAATGGCCGCCGCGTCGATGGTCTGCTTCCCAAAGATTTTACTGTCCTGGAGAACGGAAAGAAACAAACGCTCACCTACTTCACCAGCGATCCCTTTGAACTGTCTGTCGCGGTGGTGCTCGACATCGGGATCGCCGACGTCGCCTTCCAGAAGGTCAACCAGACCTACAGTTCTTTGGTTGGCGCCTTCAGTCCTTACGACGAAGTGAAGCTCTACACCTATAGCAGCACGGTGAGCGACGTTACCGATTTCGTCGGCAAGCCCGAGAAGCTCACCGCCGCGCTGAACCAGCTGAAGCTTGTGCGTGGACACAACAACGGCCCACCTGTGCTGGGCGGACCACTGGGGCCGAACCCTCCCATGGCCAATGGAATTCCCATAGGCGGCGGGCCCGCTCCAGTGAATACGCCGCCTCGCGAGGCACACGTTCTAAATGACGCCATCCTGCGGGCGGCTCTTGACCTCAGCAAGCGCGAGCGCACGCGCCGCAAAGTCATCTTCGTCATCAGCGATGGACGCGAATTAGGCAGCAAGGCCAGCTATCGAGATGTACTGCGCGTGCTTGAGACTCAAAGCATCCAAGTCAAAGCCGTCGTGCTCGACAGCGGCGCTTTGCCGCTCTACCGCCAACTCGACAAAATCCATCTGAAAGATCAGGGCTATAGTAATATCCTGCCCAGGTATTGCTCTGCCACTGGAGGCGGACAAGTCTTCAGCGAACTCTCCCGCAATGCCATTGAGGAGGCTTACGGGCAGATCACTTCCGAAGCGAGGAACCAGTACACGCTGGCGTGGATTCCCAAGTCCGCCGGTCCCCCTTACCGCGAAATCGAGGTTCTGGTGGATAAGAAGGGCCTCAACATCTATACCAAGGCCGGTTATTATGCGGTTCCTACGGCGCACTGACAGCTAACCGCGTTCCATTCGGGCGGGGGGTCACCTGAGTAACCTGCGCCCGGTCCCTTCCGTATGATATAAAGACCGCGAGCCTCCATAAGGACATTGGTGTGCGCGGCAGCCCCTGAGGGGTTGCCCGTATTTGAGGAAAGCCTTGAGTTTCATCAACTTCGCAGCTCGTGAGATCAATTGCAAGATCGTATACTATGGCGCCGGACTGGGCGGCAAGACCACGAATCTGCAGATGATTTACCAAAAAACCGCGGACCAGCAGAAGGGCAAGATGATCTCGCTTGCCACCGAAACCGAGCGTACTCTGTTCTTCGATTTCCTCCCGCTCGACCTCGGTTCGGTCCGTGGCTTCAAGACGCGCATCCACCTCTACACCGTCCCGGGCCAGGTTTTCTATGACGCCAGCCGCAAATTGATCCTGCGCGGCGTCGATGGCATCGTCTTCGTCGCTGACTCCCAGGAGCAGCGTATGGACGCCAACGTCGAAGCCCTGGAGAACCTGATGTCGAACCTGAAAGAACACGGCTACGACTTCAACAAGATTCCCTATGTACTGCAGTTGAACAAGCGCGACCTGCCTAATATTCTCCCCGTTGATCTGCTCTCCACCGAACTACGTAAGAAGAACGAAGCCATCGTCGAGGCAGTAGCCTTCCAGGGCGTCGGCGTCTTCGAAACCTTGAAAGAAATCGCCAAGCAAGTGCTGACGGAACTAAAAGCCGGCGGATAAGCATTCCGGCGACTCCGTAGGGCACGTGACGACTATCGGTGAGAAATCCCGATCAGGAGCAATCGTGATCGAGCAAAAAATCAATAAATTCTTTGGCGATGCCGAATCAACCGGTTTCGGAAGCGGTTGGTGGAGCGGAATATTGTCCGCCTTTTTCGGATTTCTTTCGCTTGGCGGAGTTCTCTGCCTGCTCTTTCCTCAGGTACTCACTTCTCCGGAACTTCGCCCGCATTACCCAATGCACGTCATCCGCATCACGATTCAATGCCTCATCGTGGGAGCCTTCATCTTCGGAGTCTTTTCTTCGATTCTGCGTAGGAAAAAAAATCTGGCGTTGACCGGAATGTTGCTTGCCCTCGCCGCCACGGCTTTGGGTGGATCAAGCGTGCAGATTAACCAGACTCTGCACGACGGGCCGGCCATCGGGTTCGACTGGTTTTTGCTGGACATGCTTTTGATGGCGATCATCTATGTCCCATTGGAACGTATCTGGCCGCAGTACCCGGATCAAGGAACATTCAGGAAGGAGTGGACTCTGGACGTTGTTTACTTCATGTCCACGCACCTCCCTATCCAAATTCTGTCTTTTCTGGTTCTGTTGCCTGCCACACAGGCGCTCAAATACTTGGGCGTTCCTGTGCTCCAGCATGCGATCGCCCGGTTGCCCTGGCTTTTGCAATTTTTCCTGGCTGTCGTAGTGGCAGACGTTTGCGAATATTTCATCCACCTGGCGTTGCACAAAGTTCCTTTCTTGTGGCGTTTTCACGCCGTTCATCATTCTTCGAAGGCGCTCGACTGGATCGCAGGCTCACGGTCACACTTCATCGACGACACGCTCGTGCGCGGATTTATCCTCGCTCCTCTTATGCTTGGGTTCTCGCAATCGATCCTTATGGCGTATTTGATTTTCGTCACCCTTCACGCCACCTGGACTCACTGCAACTTCCGACCCAACGCCAACTGGCTGGAAAAGTTTGTGGTCATGCCACGGTACCATCATTGGCATCACACGTCGCAAAAAGAAGGCATCGACAAGAACTTTGCCATTCACTTTCCGTGGATCGATAAGATCTTCGGAACTTACTACTGCCCTGACTACTGGCCCGAACGCTATGGCTTGGACAGCGAAGAGATTGCGCCGGGCTTTGTAGGACAGACGATCGATCCCTTTTTGATCACGAGAAAGAGCGGCTTAAAAATCTAGCGCGGCAAGTGGAACATCGTTTGGCAGGATTGCGCCTCGCGCACTCGCCCGTACCAACCCCAGAGCCTTCATCACCTTGACTGTCAGAAACCCAAAATCATATTCAGATTCATGGTGGCTCAGTCGCAAAAGCGTCGGATAGTGATGGTGGTTGTTTTGCAAACAGGCGCTGAAGGTCGCGGTAACCGGCAGCCACTCCCCGATGTTCATAGCATTGTCATGTTCATCGTCATATCGCCGGTATCCAAATTCTCGCGTGTGGGTCCAATAGTTTTGGATCATGTTTACCCACAGCGCAAAAATTCTCGTCCCGACCCACATCACCAGGGTGAACTTCAAATCTCCCACCAGCCTCCACAACAGATAAAAGCTGAGAGATTGCACGGCGACCGCGAAAATTGGATGGGCAACAAGCCGCATCAACGGAGTCTGCAGAACCTCGGCGTCGGCCGCCAAATTCTCAATACAGCGATACGGTTTTAGGCAAAGATATGTAGTTCGCCAAAAACCATCGCCGGAAACCTTATTAGGATCGCCCTCATGATCGGAATTCTTATGGTGTAAGCGATGCCGGTTGACCCAGGTGGTGGGATTTACGTAAAGCCCTAACGTGTTATTGAGGACTGCAACGGTTTTGATGAACCATTCCTTGTAGTCGAGCGAACGATGTGCGATTCCCAGATGAAGAATATCCGCCAAATATAGCCCGCAAAGAAACCAGGCGGAGAGAAAATAGATCCCGCCTATGAGCAGGCCTTTCCACGGGCCTAAGTGAGGTGGCGCGGAATACAGACACGTCAACGCATACATAAGAACGATCAGGTAACCGTACGCGTTGTAGATCTTCACAAGTGACTCCCGATGGGGGAAGATTCAAGCAGAAATCGGGATTCCTTTCAAGTGAATAGCTAACCACTACCTGGCAATCACAGCACCATCAGAACCGCGGCTTGCTCGGCTTCTTATTGGTCCAACTTTACTCTCGGTCATCGACTAAAATGTCGACGGCATACATTGCGTTGTGCCTCACTTCTAATTTCTTCCGGAAAAGAGCGACTGATGCGTTACTCCTCGAAGCGAATTATCCTGTTGGCGCTTCTTCTGCCATCCTCCCTACTTTTCGCGCAACGGCCTCTGCACAGCATCGATGTCTCTGACCTCGATCGCAAAGCCCAGCCCTGCACCGACTTCTTCCAGTTCGCCAATGGCACCTGGCGCGCCAACAATCCCATTCCATCTTCCATGACGCGCTGGAGCAAGCGCTGGCAGTCCGGCGAGTCCGCTAAAGATCGTCTGAAGGACATTCTTGAAGCCGCGTCCTCCGACAAGAACGCGCCCCAGGCCAGCACCGAACGAATCATCGGAGACTACTACGGCGCCTGCATGGACGAGTCCCGCGTGAACGCGCGTGGGATGGAACCGATCAAACCCTGGTTCGCCAAAATCGACGCCGCCCGCGACATGGCCGCTCTGCAACAAGTCATAGCAGAAATGCACGACATTCTTGTCCAAGTTCCATTTAGTTTCGGCAGCCAGCAGGATCCGCACAAACCGTCACTGGTCCTTGCCGATATAGGCGCCAGCGGCCTCAGTCTTCCCGATCGCGACTACTACCTGAAACCCGAGCCACGCTTCAAGGAAGCCCGCGAAAAATACGTCGAGCACGTGACCACGATGTTCAAGCTAGCCGGATGGGATCAGAAGACCGCTGCGGCTGCGGCGCAGACCATCATGGGCATCGAGACAAAATTAGCCGAGGCCTCGCTCGACAACGTCGCCCTGCGTGATCCTTCCGCCACCGATCACAACACCACCTTCGCGCAACTACAAGCGATGGCTCCGCACATCGACTGGACGGCGTACTTCGCGCACAAGCAGATTTCTACCGACGTCGACATGAACGTCGACGAACCCAAATTCATGCAGGAAGTCGACCGCCAGATGCAGCAAACCCCGCTGCCGGACTGGAAAGTGTATCTGAAGTGGCAACTATTGAATTCCTTCGCCAATTCCCTTTCGGATCCCTTCGTGGAAGAGAACTTTGCCTTCAACGGAAAATATCTTGCCGGCACAACCGAGATGAAGCCACGGTGGAAGCGCTGCGTAGAATCGACCGACCGGTACCTGGGCGAGGCGCTCGGACAAAAATACGTTGAGAAATACTTCCCGCCCGAAGCCAAGGCCCGCATGCAGGAGATGGTGCGCAATCTCCTCGCGGCCATGCGCGACGACATCCTCAGCCGCCCCTGGATGAGCGACGATACCAAAGAAAAAGCGATGGCTAAGATTGCCACCTTCAATCCCAAGATCGGATATCCCGACAAGTGGAAAGACTACAGCCACGTCACCATTCGCCGCGACGCCTTCTTCGAGAACACAATCGCCGGAAGAAAATTCGTCGAAGAGGATGACCGCGCCACCATCGGTAAGCCCGTCGACCGCGGGCGCTGGGGTATGACGCCGCCCACCTCCGACGCGTACTACAACCCTCTGCTCAACGAAATCGTGTTTCCCGCCGGCATTCTGCAGCCGCCCGCTTTCGACGTCAACGCAGTCGACGCGGTGAACTACGGCGCGATCGGCGTCGTGATTGGACACGAAATCTCACACGGCTTCGACGACGAGGGCGCGCAGTTCGATTATCTCGGCCGCCTGCGCAACTGGTGGACCGAGGCCGACTTGAAAGATTTTCAAAAACGCGCCGCGTGCGTTGCCGATCAATTCGACAACTATTACATCGAGAAAGATATCCACCACAACGGCAAACTGGTGCTCGGCGAAAGCATTGGCGATCTGGGAGGGGCCAAGATCGCTTACCTTGCCTACCAAAAGTCGCTAGAGGGCAAGCCACGCCCCGCCGACGTCGATGGCTTCACTCCCGAGCAGCAGTTCTTCATCGCCTGGGGCCAGTTCCGCGGCGACGAGATCCGCCCCGAAGCGCAGCGCCTGATGGTGCAAAGCGATCCGCATCCCATCGCAAAATATCGTGTGATCGGCCCGCTCTCCAACCTTGCCGGAATTTCAGAAGGCGTGGAGTTGCAAAGCAGACGCCGCGATGGTCCGCCCCGAAGGCAAACGCTGCGAAGTCTGGTAAGCGTTCGCACCGCGAAAAAATAAAGCCGGGAGTCTGCCCTTAACTTGCCGAAGGGCCGTCCGCCCCCGGATTCGGCCTTAGCCGTTCACCCGGCGCTACGGTAATAGGCCAGAGAGGCCTGCGCTCCCAGCCAACGGAAAGGCTCGTTGGGTACGTAGAGGAAACAGTGGTTCACAAACGGCAGATCCCTCCACTGCTGGTCGTGGCCTGCCTCGAAGTCGGCAATGATGCGTCCGAACAGCGATGTGAGATTCACGCCGTGTCCGCAATATCCGATGCCGTAATAAATATTGTCGCGCAGGCGCCCAACGGAACTGGAGAAGTCCAAGCTGCAATCGACGAGGCCACTCCATGTCGTCTCAAATTGCACATCAGCCAGACGAGGAAATATTCGCTCCAACTCGCTTTGCAGCTTTCGAAACGCTTGCCCGACGTTCGGGCTCTGACTCCCTCCATCGTTAAAGAAGTAGTCCGCGCTCCCACCGCCGATATGAATTCGGTTATCGCGAGTCAGCCCCAGGTATGTCACGATCGTCCGGCTGTCTGAGAATGGCAGGCGGCTGCGCCATCCCAACTCGGCGATTTGCGTATCGCTCAACCTTGGCGTGATCCCCACGTAATTGAATATCGGGACGATCCCGTTGCGAAAGAATCCGAGTTTCGACGTGTAAGCATTGCTGGCCATCACCAGAGACTTCGCTGTCACTCTGCGGCCGTTCGTAGTGTGGAGGCGAATCGGACTTCCCTCCTCAATCCGCGCGACCGCCGTGTTCTCGAAAATTTCTGCGCCCGCGCTCTGCGCCGCAGACTTGAAGACCTGCACGAGCTTCATGGGATGCACTTGCCCACACCGCCGGTCCAGAAATGCACCTTCGTACATCCGGGTGCCCAGCGCCTCGAAGGTTTGCTGCCTATCCCACAGCTCGACATCCATCCCCAGCTTGCGCGCCCTCTCCGCATACGCTCTGCCCGTCTCAAGATCCGCCTTCGTATTGAAGACTTGCAGCGCGCCGTTGGTGTCGAGTTCGCAGTCGATTCCGGTAGCAGCGCTCAGGGCATGCAGCTGGTCGATGTTCTCCACGGTCAGATCGTAGATTCGCTTGTCCATCGTGGGATCGCCGCTGAACTGCATGAATCTGTCCGCAGTCATCGTCAGGACCATGGCGCCATTGCGACCGGAGGCCCCATTGCCGCACCCGCGCGCCTCCAGAACCACGACCTTCTTCGCGGGCTGGTTCTTCCGGATGTAATAGGCCGATGAGAGGCCCGTAAATCCTCCCCCAATAATCGCCACATCGGCTTCCAGGTCCTTCTCCAGCGAAGGACTTGCAGCCACCTGCGTTTTCGCCCAGTGGCTCTGGTTCGTCTCAAATATCATTGGCTCCGGCCAGATGCGTGGAGAAAGCGAATTCACCGCCGCGGAACCGGCCACCACTCCCGCGCTGGCGATCGCGGTCGTCTTGAGGAACTTACGACGGCTCTGCTTGTTCATGACGTTCAGAGACCCTGTGCGAGACTCCGCACCAGCTGCAAAGACAGTTCTTCGAATCGACAGCTAATTCACCGCGCGTGTTCCGTTTCCCATGTAATCGCCACATGCGCAGGCCCTACAGCCCGGTGAAGAAGGCAAGGTAAACCAGGATCGGATCTTTGCGGCGGATCGCGGAGAACGCCGCGGCGACCAGTCCCACCGCCATGATCATGGCACCGAAAAAAAGACTGGGACCCCTCATGACGGAAGGACTGCAAAACCTGGTTCGCAGTCACCTCAGGAGCGGATGCGTACATTGCAACTGGATGCTAAATCATTTGGCAGACCCAGGCGAAATGCCTCCGCGCTTTCAATCTGCTAATTCGTCATTACGTAATTACCGTCGTAAGCCCGTGGCACTGTTTTCTGCTGCCCCGCCTCTCTCGATTGATTAGCCTAAAAAGGGATTCGATCGCCCACGGGCTCCATCGTTGACATTCGCAACACTCATTTATCGTTCGTCCGACCCCAGTAGCCTGCTGATCTTTTGCGCAGTCGGCTTCTGCGCCGGCATCGGCCTTTTTTTCTACGGATTCCGCCTGCTGCAGCGTCGCCGCCTGATTCTTGATACTCCGTTTTCGAAGATTCGCAGCGCCTCCATGGGCATGGTCGAAGTCAGCGGCCTTGCCGTCGGACCCTACACCATGATCGCCCCTATCACCGCGCGCCCCTGCTACTACTACCGCACGCTGGTCTGGGAATGGAAGCAGAGCGGTAAGAACAAGCAATGGGTCCAGGTCGCCGGCGAATGCTTGCACGTGCCCTTCTTCGTCGACGACAACACCGGCCGGCTGCTGATCGATCCACGCGGCGCCGACCTCGATCTGCATCGCGACTTCGAACAGGAATTCTGTGACTCGTTCTTCACTACGAAAGATCCCGCGCCCGACACCGTGCGCAGCTTCCTCGCCCGCCACGGCATTATCACCAACAACAAAATCAAGGTCGAAGAGTATTGCATCAAGCCCAAGAACTCGCTGTTCATCCTCGGAACGCTGGGAGACAACCCAGGTGTCGAGGTCACGCCGCACCCGGTTCGCGATCAGGAAGCGGCCCCTTCGTTTTCAACTCACGGATTTTCCATGACGCTTGGTGCAGTTTCGTTCACCCGCGGCGTTGACGACACCGACCTCCGCCTCGCATCTCTGGCGCAAGGGCTCGCTACCCCAGCCAGCGAGCACCAAGTGATTCAGCTTTCATCACAAACGCAGCCCTCCAAGACCGCGGACATGACTCAGCAACAAAAGATTGCGGCTGCCCTGCAGAAAGCCGGCATCTCAAATCCCGCAGCCTGGGCCGCGGCCGGAATACCCGCCTCCAGCGGCGTGCAAATTCTCACCGACCCCGCCATGCTTGCAAGCGGTGCCAATGAGGACGCTTTCGATCCTCATCCGCCGGTCGTGCTGATGAAGGGAACGAACAACAACACGTTCCTGATCTCCTGGCGTAGCCAGCAGGAAGTCGCCCGGTCCCTGGGATGGAAATGCACCCTGATGATCTGGGGCGGCCCCGCGCTCGCACTCGTCAGCCTCTACATCCTTCTGAGCATCCGAGGCCAGCTTTAGATCGCCGCAGGGAACGCCGACCGCGACTCTCCGCACCACAGTTCTAACCCTGCATTGTCCTAACTCCCGCTCAGTCTGCAACCTCCCCTCTAGTACAATCAAACCCGTGAGCGACGCCGTCCGCATCGGAATCCTGGGCGACTTCAACGCCGAATTCCGCTCGCACCACGCCACCAACGACGCCCTGCAGCACGCTGCCCGCAAGCTCAACATGAAGATCGAGGCCGAGTGGCTACCCACGCCGTCGCTCAACGCGGCCACCGCCGAGAAGACCCTCGAAAGCTTTGACGGCCTATTGGGCGCACCCGGCAGCCCATTCAAGAGCTTCGACGGCATGCTCAAAGGGATCGAGTTCGCGCGCCGTCGCGACTGGCCCTATCTCGGCACCTGCGCCGGCTTCCAGTACGCCTTCATCGAGTTCGCCCGTAACGTCCTCAACATCAAAGACGCCGACAGCGCCGAGAATAATTCCGGCTCGAAGAACATCGTCATCTATCCGGTTGCCTGTGCCGTTCCCGACCGCAAGGGCAATGCTCCTAAACTTTCGGGCGTCGTTCCGGAAATCCGTCTGCGCCCTGGCTCCTACCTGCAGTCGTTCTATGGCAAGGATCAGGAGACCGCCACCGAAGAGTTCTTCTGCAACTTCGAAATCAATCCCGACTTCGAATGGGCCGCCATGGAAGCCGGATTCCCGGTGGTTGCTCGTGGTACACAAGGCGAGATTCGAGCCATCGAATCCCCCACCCACCGCTTCTTCCTCGCAACGCTTTTCCAACCGCAACTGTCCTCCGCCGAAAAGAAGCCGCATCCCATCGTCCTCGCCTTCGTCCAAGCCGCCGCTGACTGGGGTAAAAAGAAACTCGACGACAGCGTCCTAGAGTAGAACCGGGCTTCGGGCTTCCGGTTCTTGAGTCGGGCGTCTGACCTCACCTACCGCAGGCCTCTCGGCCGGGTCAACGTAGGCCGCCTGCTTCCCTTGGGTGTTTCCCTTACGTGTGAACAGGACACGAAAAAAAACAATGTACAAACCAAAAGCCAAGGTGCCCCTGACGCCTGCAGTTCGACGCCTGCCCTTCGACGCCTGACGCCTGCCGCCCGAAGTTACCAAAGGCCAAGCCCCTGGCCGGTTACCCGCCCCGCACCAACCGCATCTACAGCCCTCAGTCACCTCCCGGTATTCTCATTCTCGATCGCTACCCGTTCCCCAAACCGCGTTCGCAGGAGCCACTCGCATCCATGCATATGCAGTTGATGAACTCGTACCGTATCCCGTTCTCCACGCTGATCAGCTACATTCCGATCATCGCCACCATCGTCACCACCCTGTTCAGCGTGATTCTGGCCCGCGCCACGCTGCGCTACGTGGAAGCCACCGACAAGGGACTGGCCCTGGCCCGCGAAGAATTCGAGCGCGAATGGTCGCCCGACCTGCACATCAAGATGGAGCGGGTTTCCGCGACCGAGGCGCGAGTCATCGTCACCAACTTGGCAAAGACGTCCGTGCTCTTGCAGCTCTTGCAACTGCGCAAGCTCTCGCACGCCACTCCCTTCGAGCGCTGCCGTCTGAACGATCCCCTGGTCGGCGGCCTTACCTGGAGCCAGGAAATGGGCCGCCGCATCCTGGCCTGCACCGGGGTGGAGTTCGAAGGACCGATCGCCGCCTCGATGACCTTTTATGCAGCAGGCCGCATGTTCCGGACCGACTGGTTCCGTTCGCAGATCGTCGTGCGCGAAGGCCGCATCATCAGCCTAGAACCCAGCACCATGCCCGCCCGCCGCGTGCGCGTCGTCGAACGCAAAGGCCCCGAACGCCGCCGCGAATTCGTGCAAGATGTAACCGCGGACGCTGTCCCGCAGAAGGCGAAAACCAAGCCGGAAGAAAGCTTCTTCGTCACCGGCGCCTAACCTCCCAAGTGCACAACACCCCGTGTGAAAGAAGGACCACGTGGGGACGGGCGCATTCGCCCGTCCAGCAAGCGTAGCGAGCGCCGCCCTCACCTCAGTATGCTTATTACTTCATAGGCACTCGATGAACTTCCGCGGTGCTGCGACCTGCGGCTGGCTGCTATTCTGCTGTTAATCTTTTGCGAAATCTTGAGATCACAATTTGTGATCTCAACTTCATCATTCCAACCGGCGTTGTTTGCCGCTGATCAATCTGCTGTCCGAAACGAAACGAGCTCTTCTACATGACCAAGTCAGCAATTGTCATTGCGAAAAAAGTTGATTCGCAAATCTTCGTTCTGCGTGGTCAAAGAGTCATCCTCGACCGCGACCTCGCCGAACTCTACGGCGTGCAAGTCCGGCACCTGAATCAGCAGGCCAAGCGCAATGCGAAACGATTTCCTCCTGCCTTCCGCTTTCAGCTCTCCCCGCACGAGTGGAAGATCTTGAGATCACAAAATGTGATCTCAACTGAAGGCCATGGCGGCACCCGCTATCTGCCCTACGCCTTCACTGAGCACGGCGCCATCATGGCTGCCACTGTGCTGAACTCCGAACGCGCGATCGAAATGAGCGTGTTTGTCGTGCTTGCCTTCGTGCGCATGCGCCGCGCAATTGCCGGAAACAGAAACATCCTGACCAAACTTGCGGAACTGGAACACCGACTGGAAAACCATGACACCGAGATTCAGGATCTGATGAACGCGATCCGCGAACTCATGGCGCCCGAGGAACCTAATCGCCGTCGCATCGGCTTTGAAGCTCCCGCGCAGTCAAGTGTCAAGGTTGTCAAAGGACGCACGCTACCGTTGCGAAAGAGCAAATAACCCTGATTCGTATTGGTCGCGATTCTCCGCAACTCAAAAAGGGTAACTCTTACCAAAGATCATCCGCGCAGGCTCGCTTCGCCTAAAGTTTGTCCGTGGCCTGCCGATCTTATTCCTCAGAGGACCAGACTATGATCACTCCAATTCACAGCGTTCAGCCGGTCGACGTCCGCGAAGCCTCGCATCCACGTGCAGAACCAAAGCCCGATCCGCACGCGCAAACTCCACCCGTGCCGAAGAGTGGCGCGCTCTCACATGACCAGGTCACACTGAGAAGCGCCGGCGAAGCCGACCACGACGCCGACCGCAAGTAAGTTCCAGACAGGAGCGCCGGTATCCCTTCGACTGCGCTCAGGGCAGGCTCTGCCCGCCGTCGCGAGGCGCGTGGCCTCGCACGCGCGGCGAAACGCCCTAACTACGGCCGCCGAGACGTGGTCCTACACTGCCATCCGTCTCCGCAGGCTGCACTTTTGACCAACATGATAGCCGCGCGAGGCGGCGGCAGAATGCAGGCCACATCGACTGCTGTGGATTCGCCACGGCCCGACAGTTCCAAAGTCCAGGGGCGAGAATCACGCACCAACGTTAGGGCTTTTCGCCCCGCCGATCCCGCAACCCATTGCGTCTCCCCCCAAAAACTCGACTTCAGCCCCGAAAAACCGCCCGTAACTCCTTCCGGCTCAAGATTTTGCCCTTATCTTATGCAGCTCAAAGATTTTTCCGGCGTTTTCCCCTAACCCCATGATTTCAATAGACCGAGGGGGGAGGGGCCTACCCTGTATAACCAAAAGGTAAACACCTTCTCCCAAAATGGGAATCCATCGTCGTCAGGAGTTTCTTGTAATGCTGTCGAGTGCACAACTCTCAAGTGTTTAGCAATTCGAACACTGGATAGCTCTCGGCGATGGCGAGAAAGGATTCCGGCGGTGAACCCGCTGGGATCGGGAGGTATCGTTGCACTTCGCGCTTGAAAGAGTCGAGATAAGCTTTCAGGATCTGTGGCTTGTCTTCGTTTTGGAGTTGGCGCAGATGGAATTTCTGACGAGTGCCGCCCTTCTTCAAGGTAATTGCTGCGGCGGCTTCGGCGTTGCGGACCCATTGGGTTCTTCCGCGCGGAGCGACCAGGTAACGCTTGCCTTGCAGTTCCAGAAGATCGACTGGAGTGGAGAAGAGCTTGCCAGATTTGCGTCCTCGAACTTGAAGAAGATAGATATGCGCGGGCCCCAGCCCGAGACCGACAATGAATCCGAAAGAGCGGTTGAAGAGTTTCTCAACGGCGCTAGGTTCGCGGAAGGTGGGGAGAGAGGAATTCATGGCTTGATTATAGAAGCGAAGTTGCGGGATGTATTACGTGCGTGGATCTACGGCACATTCACAGGTCCTTCGCTTCGCTCGAGATGACAGAACTAGAGAGGGATCATGTGTACAGATCACGTTCGCTTCACGAAGCGCAGCGACGCGGAGTTCATGCAGTAGCGGAGGCCGGTGGGTTCAGGGCCATCGTCGAAGACGTGTCCGAGATGGGCGTCGCATTCGGTGCAGGCAACCGCCGTGCGAACCATCCCCAGAGTCGTGTCACGGATCTGGGTTACGTTTTCTTTGGCTATGGGAGTCCAGAAGCTGGGCCATCCGGTGCCGGAGTCGAATTTGGTAGCGGAGTCGAAGAGCGCGTTGTCGCAGCAGATACAACGGTAGATGCCTTTGTCGTGAAGGTCCCAGTATTTCCCGGTATAGGCGATTTCAGTGTCGGCGTTGCGGGTAATGTCGAAGACGCCAGCGCCGAGTTGCTGGCGCCATTGATCGGGCGTCTTGATGACCTTAGGGATTCGAACCTGTTTCAAGCGGCGCCCGTCGTCGGAGAAAGGGACGATGGTGACGTCAGTGGGTTCAGGGAGTGCAGCGGGAGAAGCATTCAATACAGCGGGACGCTGCCATTGCCAAATTACAAGGCCCGCAATGGTTGCGATCGAAGTTGCGAGGAACACGCGACGTTGCATGTCGGGCGGCGCGGCAGCCGAGCTTTGCTCGGCCGGACAGCCAGTGTCGGCTGTCCTCACATGAGTTGGTTCGCGGTCTAGATCGGAATCGAACATCATCGTCTCCGTGAAATCGCTGTTTTCGCCCCGCCGAGGCTTGCCGTTTGTTTACTTCACCCACGGCTTGCGCCATGAGCTGCATTCTTATGCCGCCGTGCGGCTGGTCTACTTGCCCGTGTATAGGTTGGGGAATTCCTGGCGGAGATGGTCCACCTTCGGGGCGTCGTTGAACATGATGTAGGGCTGGTTGGGATGTAGGGCGGCATAGTTCTGGTGATACGGCTCTGCTTGGTAGAACGCTTGCAGGGGCACGACTTTCGTCACGATCGGACGCGGGAAGACTTTCGCGCTGTCGAGTTGAGCGATGTAGGCTTCGGCGATGCGCTTCTGTTCGTCGCTGCTGTAGAAAATCGAAGATCGGTATTGCGTGCCTTCGTCTGGGCCTTGTCGGTTGAGTTGCGTGGGATCGTGGGCCACCGAGAAGAAGACGCGGAGCAATTCTCCGTACGTGATTTGCGAGGGATCGTAAACAATCTGCACGGACTCGGCGTGTCCGGTTTCTCCGGTGCTGACGATTTCGTATTCCGCCGTTTTCTTCGAGCCTCCAGAGTACCCCGAAGTGGCGCTGATGACTCCCTTCACGTGCTGGAAGACAGCCTGGACACCCCAGAAGCATCCGCCGGAGAGGACGGCGGTTTGCTGAGACGGAACTGACGCGCGCGGGGCATCGACGGCTGGCTCGGGCATTGCAGCCGCTGGATTGGCTTTGGCGGTGCAGGCGGTGGTGCCAAGCAAGGCGGCGAAGAGGATTGCGGCGACTCGGATTGAAATGGTCATTTTCTGTCCCCCTTAAGTACGGAATATTCGGGTTACCAGATTGGAGTGGCGGACGGGAGAAAAGTTTCAGCTCGAAAACTCGTTTTGGTCGACTCCGGAAGCAAATGGTGGTTAAAGGTCCGTTGTCGGCGGCCCGATACTTCCGGGCGGCCGGACAGCAGGGGTAGCTGTCCCAACAGGAGTTGGGACGACTCGTAATTCTCACTTGCTTTTTCGCCTTCTGTTCGCCAATAATGGCGGCATGGCTATCACACGCAGACAGCGAGAAGTGTATGACTTCATTTCGCGATTCGTAGCGGAGCACCAGTACTCTCCGTCGTTTGAGGAGATTGGCAAAGGGCTGGAGCTGACCTCGCTCGCCACGGTGCACAAGCACGTCACGAATCTGGAGAAGAAAGGGTTGCTGACGCGCGATTACAACCGCAGCCGCTCGATTGATCTGCTGCCACCCAAGGGACGGCTGAAGCAGGCGATGAGCGTGAATACCGGTGTGGTGCTACCGCTGGTAGGGCGCATCGCGGCCGGGCAGCCGATCGAGGCGGTGCAGAGCAACGAAACGATTTCGCTGGCGGACTTTGTGCGTTCGAAAGAAGTCTTTGTGCTTGAGGTCAGAGGGGACTCAATGCAAGACGAGGCGATCCTCGATGGAGATTATGTGCTGGTCGAGAAGGCGCGCACCGCACACAACGGGGACATCGTGGTGGCGCTCGTGGATCAAAGTGATGCGACCTTGAAGCGGTTTTATCGCGAAGGGGACAGCATTCGCCTACAGCCTTCGAACGTGACCATGAAGCCGATCATCGTGCCGGCGGCTTCGGTAGACGTGCAGGGGCGGGTGATTGGGGTGTTGAGAAAGTACTAGCCCAGGGGTCAGTAGTCAGTCGTCAGGTAAATCTCGAACCACTTCTACAGGGAAATAAAAACGCACGCTGCCACGACGGTCAGCGTGCGTGCGTTGATTCCTGCGGGCTAGAAGTGCTTAGCCGAGGTGCTTGTTCAGAGCTTGGGCGATGGCGTCTTTCGGCTTGTAGCCGACGAGCTGTTCTACGACCTGACCGCCCTTGAACACCAGCAGAGTGGGGATACCGGTTACCTTGTAACGCATCGGGGTGGAGCTGTTGGAGTCGACATCCATTTTTCCGATGGTGACTTTGCCCTTGTACTCGGTGGCCAGTTCTTCCACGATGGGGGCGATCGCGCGGCAAGGGCCGCACCAAGTTGCCCAGAAGTCCACGAGAACGGGCTTGTCCGATTTCAAAACATCCTGGTCGAAGTTCGCATCGGTGACTTCGACGATTCCGTTGCCTGCCATTTTCTTTCTCCTGTTGTAAACGTCGCGCGCTGTCGGCGGACGCTCCTTGGGCTGCGCTGCCGGGGCCTGCGATCTGTATAAGTGCTTCCCGTGAGGGAACCGAACTTATTATCGTATCACCGGAATTGGATGCTTGGGGAGGCAGGAAGGTCGCAAAGCCACTGCGGTCAAGGATGGGCGCTGTTCTCGGCGTTAGGGGCGGATTGGAAAGCCGGCGGGAGCGACTTGATGAAGCTAACTAGCTGCCAGCGCTGGGGTTCCGGGAGCTTGGACCATACCGGCATCCCACGGCGGACCACACCGTTGCTTAAGAGCCAGAACAGCGTGCCGGGAGTCGCCTGCTGCACCTCGGGGGCGAGCAGGCTCGGGCCCTTCTTGCCGCCGTCCGCCATGTCGCCGTGGCACTCGGCGCAGTGCTGAGCGAATAGCTTGGCCCCGGCCGGGATGGCATCGGAGTCCCCCGCCAGGGGATTGGGGCGAGCGGTTGCCTTCTGAGGAGCTTTCGCCAGTTCAGCATAGACGGAGTTGTTCTTGCTTGGTGCCGCGGAGTTCGTCTGCGCGAAGGCAACCACGAATGATAGGACAAAGGCAGAGCAAGGGAGCAGATAAAAAATGCGGCGAATGAGAGGTCGGCGAATTTTCATGGTTACGCTTAAAGTTATCAGCGCCGCCGCGTTTGAGTTTGTCCGGGTCGACTTACTGACGGTCATGAATGGCCTCCGAACAGACGGGCCAATGCCGCGCCGAAGCCGGAAAATTCTCGCGAGACTCCCCAGCGTAGCAGGAAGCGGTGACTGTTGTCGTTGAGGCCGAAGCCGGGAGAGAGGCGCAAGGTCCAATCCGAGGGCAGGTTCCAGGCCACCACCGGCGCCAGGTATTGGGAAGTGTCGTCGAGGCCGAAGCTGTATCGGTCACCGAGGCCGCCGTACATTTCAATTCCGGCTACGAAATTTTCGGCGCAAAAACTGCAACGCTTGGAAGAAGCCTTCAGCGCCAAAGGCCGGCTGGCGCCGATCGCGTAACCGAACTCCCAGGGATTGCCGCCGGTCAGGTTCTTGACGGCGATGGTGTTCTGGGCAAAATTCCATCCCTTGAAATTCTTCGACAAAATCAGTTTGAACTCGAGTTCATGATTGTGTTCTTGGCTCGCGATGGCGTTAGGGTCGGCGTTATCCGCCTGGCCATCGTGGCCTTCAATTTCCTTCAGAATCTTGTCTGCACCATTGATCTGCTCGTACTCGACATAGAGCACTGGATTGATGAAGTGTTCGTGTTGCAGCACGCGGAAACGGTTCTCCCAGCGGAAACCGGTGAACAGGCTGCCGTCGTTGAAAGTACTCTGGCCGTCGAGATAGACCTCGGTGGTCCACCAGGCAGTTACGCCGTATTCGAACTCGGCCCAGTACGCAACCCAATCATTGCCGGCGCGCTGCGTGCCGAAGGTGGAAAAGTATTCGACTTCGAGACTGCCAGGTTCTTCGAGGTAGTGATCGTAGGTGACGATGTAGGGACTCTCCTGCGCATTAACGCAGGTAGTGACGAGGGCAAGCCCGAATAAAACCAGAAAGATCAGGCGGACCATGGGCCATCGATTGGTGGCGGAGATTTGTTGCCCTGAAACCGGGAGTGCGATTTCGTGCCTTATGAAGTTCAAGCGGAGATTGATTCCTTTCCTGTTCCGCAATCGATGGCTGGAACGATAGCGAAGGAGCTCTTGGTCTAGATGCGACCGAGTCGCAACATCAAACACACAGCATACCCAGGCTGCCTTTGACTACTACTAACGTTCCTAGTTGCAACTGAGTCGCATCTAAGTTACAGTGATCATACTGCCGGAGGCTTGTCGTGTCCGTCAAGCACCGGGCGGAGAATTCGTCGCAGCTGGATTGCGACCAGTTGCGACAGCGAGGCTTGCGATGCCCCTTCCACAAACCGAAATGCCGGGCCGATTACAGGCATACTTTTCCGAGCGCGGAATCCGGATGACGCAGCAGCGGCGGGCGATTCTGAGCGTGATTGAGACAGCCAGGAAACATCTGGATGCTGCCCAGATATTGCGGAAGGCCCAGAAGATCGATGACAGCGTGGACCGAAGCACGGTTTATCGCACATTGCGACTGCTTAAGCGGCAGGGACTGATCGACGAACTCGATTTAATGCACATCAACGGCGAAGGTCACTACTATGAGCGCAAACTGGAACGCGACCACATCCACATGGCGTGCCTGCGCTGTGGCAAGATCACCGAGTTTGTGAGCGATAGTTTTGAGAGGCTCAAGCAGCAAGTCGAGCAGGATTGCAGGTTCCGCGTGCTGGTGTCGCGACTGGAGATTGGCGGGTATTGTGCAGCGTGTCGCGGATCGAAGTAAAGGACAGGCGAGAGATTAAGCCCAAGAAAAAAGCGTCCCGACTTTTCAGTCGAGGACGCTCGGCAGGGCAGCCCTCCCCCAGAACTGCCAAACCACGAGATGGATATTAGAAGTGCCCCCAATTTGTGTAAACGTAACCTTGGTAACTTTGTTAGCGCAGAGCTAATGTTGAGGCTAACCGAAGTAACTGAGCGAAATCTAACACGTTGGGCTGGCTACTGTTTTTGCCAGGATTGGCCGGCGTCGGAAGTGGACCAGACTTCCGAGGTGGAAGTGGAGAGCTTTCCGTGCAGGGGCTCGGGGAACTCGAGGCTGACGATATCGCCGGTCAGCGTTGCGCCGGACGCGGCGGGGAATACGCGGGTCCAGGTGTTGCCGGCGTCGGCGGAATGATAGAGCGCGCCAACGGAGCCTCCGGCCCAGACGTCGGATCCGTTCGCCGCGACGGCGCGGAAGACGATAGATGCCGTGTCCTGCTTGCGGGCTTTGGAGGAATCCTTCTCTTTCGCTCGAGAAGACTTCGCAACAATCTCCAGACTTGTTGCGCTTGTAACCGAGGCTGGACTGGCGGCCACGTCCACCGTCTGCCAGGTGCTGCCCTGATCGAGAGAACGCTGCAGCGCGCCGGTGGCATTGATGTTCCAACGAGGTTGCGGTGCCTGCGAGACCGACGCTAGTTGGCTAAGGTTACGTCCGCCGATACCGGCTCGGCCTGTGGCGGAGGATGTCGTCGCTTGAACCTGCGCAGCTTGTGCGGATACTTCGACTGTTTCTGAGACGGTGCCGGGACTGAGGGTCAAGCTATACAGCGATGGCCGATTGGCATCGTAATTCAGATCAAGGACGGTGGTGTTGAATCCCGGCGCTTGGGCTTCTGCCTTGTAGTTGCCCGTGGGCAGTCCGGCAATCAGCCATGCGCCTTGAGAATTGGTGACAGCCGTTGCGGTCGCTCCTTTCGAAGGAGTAGGTGTAATGGTCACTCGCGCGTTCGCAACCACGGCTCCCGAGGGATCCACAACATAGCCGCCGATCTGCCCGGGGGCAATCTGCGATCTTAATAGTTGAGCGTCCTGATCTGGACCATGTGGGTTGTTCGTCGCAGCATCTGCACGAGAAGGCAGGGGCATGGCGGGCTTGGCTTTTGCGACTGCGGGCGCTGCATTCGATGCCTCGCTTGTAGGAACAGCCGAGGGCGCTGGTGCAGTCGAGGGTGTTGCACCGGCCGCGGACGCATTTTCATGAAAGCTCTGCAACCGGTCGAACGAGGAAGGTGCGGCTGGCGCGGGGAACTGATTCTGGGCATTGTTCTGCTGTTGATATTGATTCGCCAGCCGAGGTCCGTGAGGCAACGGGCCGCCGCTCATCGCACCGCGCGTACGAGTTGACTCTTCCCGAGCTATGGCTTTCTTTTCAGCATTCTCATTGGCTGTAGCGTTTGCGTCCGGAGTGTCGGCGAAGGCAGGGGTAGAGGGAGCCTGAAGTTTTTCTTTCTTGTCTGTCGGCGCAGTGTTGAACTGGGCCACCGGCTTTGTCCCTGCGTTAGTTGCCACCTCTACTGGGGTGGATTGCTTCGAGGCGGAGGCCGTTGTTGCAGGCTGCAATCGGCGCTGATATTGCAGGACGCCGAAGGATGCGATGGCAACGATGCCCGCCGCTACAAATCCCCAACGGAGAGTGGGCCAGGTGAGCCATCCTCGAGGGGACGGAGTAACTGGCGCCGGAAGCGGCTCAGTCGCGGGGGGAGCGAGGGCCACGATGTCGCGGCAATCGCCACAGCGGGCCAAGTGGTCCAGCACGCGGGACCGCTCGCGATCGGGGAGCGAAAGCTCGGCGAAGGCGGTGAGCACATTCGCGTCAGGGTGATCGACGGCGGGTGGTGCGGCCTTCAGGCGATCGCGGACGATATTGGGTACGTTTTGCATTGCAGCTACTAGCTACCAGCTCCTCGCTGGGAAAATCTGGTCATTCCTTGAAAACAGGGGTGTTCCTCGTCATCCCGGACCTTCTCTTACCCGAGCTTCCACTCTCTTTTCAGAGAACGGGGCAGGGGACGATTCTTGCGCCAGGCTGCGGCGAATATCTACCTGAAGGTCACGGACGTCAACCTCAAGAGCCTCTTCGGCTTGGCGGCGGGACATGCCGCGGCGGACCAGGGACGCAAGGATTTGCTTGCGCAGGGACTTGGCCATTTTGTCGAGTTTGCGGCTGATGGTGGATTCGTGGACCCCCAGCATACGGGCGATATCGGCGAGGGTTCGACCATCGAGATAGTACGCGCTCAGAATGAAACGATCTTCCGAGGAGAGCGCGGCGAGGGCCTCGTCGGTGGCTTGCGACAGGGCCTGATCGGCGACTGGAATCGGCTCGGGATCGGGAGCACGGAACTGGATACCTTCTTCGGACTCTTCGTCGAGGCTGACCAGGCGCTTGGTACGGCGATAGCGATTCACGTACTCCTGCGCGAGGACAGTGCGCAGCCAGCCTTCCAGAGATCCGCGGCCGGTGTAGGAAGCGAGTTTGGAGACTCGCTCGCCATCGCGCACATTGGTGCCCCAGAGATCGGCATAGAGGGTATCGGCCAATTCGCGGGCGGCTGAGTCTTCGCGGGCGATCCGCAAAGCGGAAAGGTAAAGTTTTTCGCGGAAACGGGTCAGGAAGATTTCCCAGGCATTATCGTTACCGGCGACGCAGCCCCGGGCAAGGGCGAGTTCATCGATGCGCAGGCTGAGAAAGAATGTGCGCAGCTCGCCCTCGGACGTCGCTGCAGTGGCATGTTTTGCGCCGATCTCGCACAGAATTTCGCGGAAGGATTCACGGCTTAAGCCGATCTTTTCGCAGCCGCCTTTAGCGTGGAGGTCCGCCAGCAGATCATTGACAACGGATTGCACGGCGGTGATTGGTTTGGTGGAACTCATGTAAGCGGCAGCCGTCGCTAGTCAGTTGCTTGCGCCGCCTTACATTCGGCGCACGGACAAATTTCACGCAGAAACTTCCACGAGTACAGCCCCAGATCGTGGTTGTCGTTCCAGGAAAACTTGATGGCGTACTTGCCCACACCTTCCGCGGAGATGGGCTTGGCATTGGGCTTGAAGATCAGCAGCGCCCCCGGCGCGGCGGTAGCGGGATCGCCGGGGCAGCGTCCAGTTTTTTCGCGTTCTTCATTGCACATGGCGCAGGGACAAGCATCGCGCAGGTAAACAAACGCGTAGTGTGAGACGTGGCCGTCGTTCCATTCGATATCAACGCCGGTGCCCGTGGTGAGATTCACCTTAACCGATTTGGGATCGGTTGCGGCGGTGGGGGACTGGAGCGGCGACTGCATGGAGTAAGTATCGCACGAGGAAGGATGTCCGGGGTTCTCCATGTTTTGAGGTTTGGCGTTGAGCTAAATCCGTGCGAGATCC
Source organism: uncultured Acidobacteriaceae bacterium (assembly GCA_963840895.1). Taxonomy (GTDB): domain Bacteria; phylum Acidobacteriota; class Terriglobia; order Terriglobales; family Acidobacteriaceae; genus Sulfotelmatobacter. The sequence continues at coordinate 295,566 of CAWJAR010000017.1, read as the reverse complement.
CTCGCTCCGCCCGGAAAATGGCTGCGCTCAGGATGACTCCGAAGAAGTGCGCTACTATCGTTTGGATTCTCCCTGGCATTGCCCAATATGGGGAAGTTCCTGTAAAATTTGGGTTTGCCCTACAAGTATTGAATTCTCTGGGAGTCGTCATGGCACAACAATGCGATATCTGCGGCAAGAAGCCGCAAGCGGGAAACCGCATCAGTCACGCGCACAACGTCACGAAGCGGCGCTGGAACATCAACCTGCGTCCGGTGCATGCTCGTGTGGGCGCGACCACCAAACGGATGCGCGTCTGCACGTCCTGCCTGCGCAGCGGTAAAGTCGCTAAAGCGTAGGATCTTCAACCACAGAGGACACAGAGTTTCACAGGGGATTTCGGATCCTTGGGATTCATCTGCGTGCTTTATAGATACGTTTTACTTTATTGCCAGCAACTGCACGTCAAAGATCAGGGTGGCGTTTGTCGGAATCTGGGGCGGGTGTCCGGTCTCCCCGTAGGCCAGTTCCGGCGGGATGCGCAGTTGGCGCTTGCCGCCGACCTTCATTCCCGCGACACCTTCATCCCATCCCCTAGTCACCTCTCCTTGACCAAGCGTGAATTCGTAGGGCTGGTTCGCGTCGACCGAGCTGTCAAATTTCTTGCCGGTGGAAAGCCATCCGGTGTAGTGGACCTTCACATGGTCTCCCGACTTGGCAGGCGGGCCGAGGCCTTCTTTGATCTCCCAATATTGCAAGCCTGAATCGGTTTTGATGCCATCGCCGGTGATCTTAGTCGGTGCGTTACCAAGACGGCGATCTTCATAGGCACTCCGTCGAATTCAGCAAGCGTAGCGATGGACAGAGAACACCTTCTTGCTGTCCTGTGCGCGTTCGGGACGCCCCCGCTACCGACGGCGAGACGCCGGCGCTACTCTAGGGCGATTACGTCGATTTCTACCAGTACATCTTTTGGAAGTCGCGCGACTTCGACCGTCGAGCGCGCCGGCGGGACTGTGCTGAAGTACTTGCCGTAAACGGCGTTCATGGCGGCAAAGTCACCGATATTTTTCAGGAAGACGGTGGAGCGCACGACTTTTCCCAGACCACTGCCGGCGGCTTCAAGAATTTCCGAGAGATTCCGCAGGACGCGGTCGGTCTGGGCGGCGACGTCCCCGGTAATGACTTGTTGGGTTGCAGGATCGATGGCGATCTGTCCCGAGGTAAAAACCAATCCATTGGCTCTGATGGCTTGCGAGTAAGGACCGATGGCTTGAGGGGCGTCTTTGGTAGAGATAGCTTCGCGCATGAAGGCAGTCCGTTGTGATCAATCTTGAAAACAAATAAATCACAGAGGGCACAGGGTACCACAGAGATGGCGTCTAGATTTTCTGCAATCTCTGGACTTCGTGGACACCGGGGATTTTGCGGAGGCCGGCGATGATTTGCTCGAGGTGTTTCAGGTCTCCGATGTCGAGGACAACTTCGACGCTGGCTTGGCTATTGGAAGTATGGGCGGTGATATTGCGGATGTTACTCTTGGCATCGCCGATAACTCCTGTGATGCTTTTTAGCATGCCGAAACGGTCGTCGCAGAACACTGTGAGCTTCACGGGGTAGGCGGTGGGGGTGCTGTCGTCGCGGGCCCATTCCACGTCGATTTTGCGTTCGGGCTCGTACATCAGGTTGGTCACGTTAGGGCAATGGATAGAGTGGACCGCCACGCCTTTGCCGCGAGTGATGTAGCCGACAATGCTTTCTCCTCGAATGGGGTTACAACAGCGAGCGCGGTAGACCATCATGTCGCCCTGGCCACGTACGGTGATGGCGTTGTGGTCTCCGAAGACGCGGCGCACAACGCTGGCAATACCGCCGGGTTGCGAAGTGAGGCCTTCGGATTCGATGTCGCCCGCAATCGAATGCGTCGCACCGGCAGGCAGCAGCCTCGCCAGGACCTGGCGAGCGGAATATTTTCCATAACCAATGCCGGACATCAGGTCGTCGGCCTTTCCAAGGCCGTAACCGGAGGCGACGCGCTGCAATTCTTCGTCCTTCAGTTCCTTGAGGGCAATGCGGTACTTGCGCGCTTCTTTCTCGATGAGCTTGCGTCCAATTTCGATGGCGCGTTCGCGCTGGTGAACGTTAAGCCAGTGCTTGATCTTGTTGCGGGAGCGGGAGGACTTGACCAGGCCGAGCCAGTCGCGGCTGGGCTTGTGGCCTGGCTGCGTGAGAATCTCAACAATATCTCCGGAGTGCAGTTTGTGACGCAGAGGCACCATGCGTCCGTTGACCTTGGCGCCAATGCAGGTGTGGCCAACCTCAGTATGAACGCTATATGCGAAGTCCACGGGAGTGGCATCGCGTGGCAGGACGACAACTTTGCCTTTGGGGGTGAAGGTGTAAACCTCTTCGGGATAGAGATCGACTTTCAGCGTGGAAAGGAATTCGTTGGGATCGCTGACGTCGCGTTGCCACTCGACGACCTGACGCAACCACGCGAGGCGTTGCTCGTCCTGGGCCGAGACCGGGCCGTCTTTATATTTCCAGTGGGCGGCGATACCTTCTTCCGCCATCTTGTGCATTTCTTCCGTGCGAATCTGGATTTCGAAAGGCGTGCCGTCCTCGGTGATCACCGAAGTGTGCAACGACTGGTAAAAATTCGGCCGGGGCATGGCGATGAAATCTTTGATACGCCCCGGAACCGGCCGCCACAGGTTGTGAATGATGCCGAGCACGGCATAGCAATCCTGCAGCGAACGGGTGACGACGCGCATGGCGCACAGGTCGTAAACCTGGTCGACCGAGATGCGCTGGCGCTGCAACTTCTTGTGAATGCTATAGAGACGCTTGATGCGGCTTTCGACCCGGGCCTGAATGCCGGCCTCTTTCAGCTTGTCGGTGATGATCTGCTGCATTTTAGCGAGGAAGGCTTCGCCCTCTTTACGGCGGGCGTTGACCGACTTTTCAACTTGCTCGTAGCCCAGGGGATCGAGGAAGCGGAATCCGAGGTCTTCGAGTTCGCCGCGAATCTTGCCCATGCCGAGACGGTGGGCGATGGGCGCGTAAATCTCAAGCGTCTCTTCCGCAATTTTGTGCTGGCGCTCAGGAGGAAGGTGCTCCAGGGTGCGCATGTTGTGCAGGCGGTCGGCCAGTTTGATGAGCACCACGCGGATGTCGTCGACCATTGCCAGCATCATCTTGCGAAGGTTTTCGGCTTGCTGCTCTTCGCGGGTGGCGAAGTCAATTTTGCTGATCTTGGTGACGCCTTCGACGATGTGGGCCACTTGCTCGCCGAATTCTTTGCGGATGTCGACGATGGTTACCGAGGTGTCCTCCACCGAGTCGTGAAGCAGTCCGGCCGCTACGGCGACTGGATCCATTTTCATTTCGGCTAGGACGAGAGCGACTTCGAGGGGATGGACGAGGTAAGGTTCACCAGACGCACGGGTTTGGCCTTCATGGTGCTTCAGAGAATAGTCGTAGGCTTTCTTGATGATGGTGAGATCGTCTTGGGGACGGTTCTCCTGCATCCGCTTCATCAAGTCGCGAAACTTGGTTAGCGTGAGGGCAGTGGTAGCGATCTGTTGGCGCAAGCTCGCCATGATGGATTATACCCGTGAGAGGAGGGGCTCCGGGCGGGAGTACAGCGGTACGGGAATCGATTATACCCTGCGCGGGTCGGGCATTCGCGGGCAATCGGTCGTGAATCAATTGAGCTCCGTGATCATCTCAATAAGGCAACCCTTCTGCGAGGTGAAGATATGCTCAAGTCTTTCGGCGTGGTCGCACTTTGCTGTAGCTTCCTGCCAGCCCAGATTGCGGGTCCGGAGCGAAAAGTACAGAACAATGTGGTCACGTCGGAAAGAAACCCCAAGGTACAAGTTCGGCTGCCGCAATCGGCGCAATACGTTGGCGCAGACCGATTTGTGCTGTACGACATGGCGGACTGCGAACTGCACGCGTTTGTCGACGGAGATGAACACAAGAATGTTCAACGGGCTCTACTGGGTTCAGTTTGAGGGGTATCTGCCGACAAGGCCGGAGTTGCAGCACACGTACGATTCGCCGCGCCACGCGAGCATGGATGGCCTGGATTTTTTCGTGGACACCTGGGTTGCGGGCGAAAGACGAAGCGACGCGTCAGGGGTCGGACCTCGAGCACATCGTGAAGATCATTCGTGGAAAGGGATACCACCTGCCGGGCGGCATGATGTATGTGCGGCTGGTATATCTTTTTCAGGACAAGCGAAAAGAACTGATGATCATTTATGCTGAGGACGCCGCCCCGACCGGGCATTCCGTGCCGGAACTGAAGCCGGGCGGAAAGGCGTACAGTGAGTGGCCGATCCTTGAGAAGGGCCTTCTTGAGAGAGCGGAGAAAAACGTGAAGATAGCACCGATCCCATAATCAAGCCAGGCGAATCCATTTTTCAGTGGTTTCGAACTCTTCAAATCTGCCACCGGTTTGGCCGGTGGCCCTGCAAGCTGATACAGTGACAGTCCTTCCATCATGATTTCTCGAATTCTCGTCAGTGGCGTTTCGGGGCCGATCGGCACCGCACTTCTCCCTCCTCTAAAAACACGTGGATATGAAGTTACACGCCTGGTGCGCGGGACGGCGACGGGCGCGGATCAGATTCCGTGGGATCCGGGCAAGCCGATCGATCCGGAAACGGTTTCCGGGTTCGATGCGGTCGTGCATCTTGCGGGCGAAAGCATTGTTGGACGCTGGAGCGACGAGAAGAAAAAAAAGATCCGGGACAGCCGGGTTGCGGGGACGACGGCGCTCGCCGAAGCGTTGGCTCAGGCCAAAGACAAACCTCACGTATTCGCTTGCAGTTCGGCGATTGGCTTCTACGGCGATCGGGGCAACGAAGTGTTGAACGAACACAGCGCTCCCGGCAGCGGATTCCTGCCCGACGTTTGCTGCGAGTGGGAAGCGGCGACGCAGGCGGCGGTCCACGCAGGGATTCGGACCGTCCAGATGCGGACCGGGATTGTGCTCAGCCCCAAGGGAGGCGCGCTGGGGAAGATGCTGACGCCTTTCAAACTAGGCGTGGGAGGCAAGATCGGTGACGGGCAGCAGTGGATGAGTTGGATTGACGTGCAGGACATGGTGGGTGCGATCCATCACGTGCTGAAGAGCGATCTGCTTCAGGGTCCGGTGAACATGGTCGCACCCAAACCGGTAACTAATGCGGAGTTCACGCAGACTTTGGCGAGTGTGCTGTCGCGGCCTGCGATTTTCCCTGTGCCCGCCTTCATCGTGAAGGCAGCGTTTGGAGAAATGGGGGAGACGGTCCTTCTCGGGAGCCAGCGCGTGGAACCAACTCAACTGGTGATGAGCGGGTATCCGTTTCGGTTCAGCACCTTGCGAGCTTCATTGCAGAACCTTCTCAACCACCAGTAGCTGTCGCTCACCTTTCGTTGTGATTCTGGTCACAGACTCTGGCCCCGCTCGTTTGTAAACCTGAAAAGGTAAACGAGCCGGGAATGAAGAGTCGATTCATCGCCGCTTTGATGTTGGCTATGCTGGCACTAGGGAGCGTCCCTCGGGCATGGGCGGCTTCCTCCTCTGCTACGCAGGCGAAGAGTGCTGCGGGGCACGACCATTCTTGCTGCCCCAAGGTGCACTCGCGGTTTGTGCCCCCAGTTTTCGTGAAGCCGGGACCGGCCAGCATGCCTTGCGGCGATCAGCATCCTTGCTGCGCCAAGCAGGGGCCGGAGAATCCGCCATCACTGCCTGCGACCACGAGACTGGCAGCGCCGGGATCGGACGGTATGGTCGTGGCGATCGCAGACCAGCTTCGTGACGAAGCCACGCTCGTGGCAATGTTGGCGTCCGACAAAAATCCGCTGCGATCGTATTCTGCAAGAAGTACCGTTCTTCGTTTCTGAGTTCCTCACCTCGCGCCAAGCGCGCAATCCTTTCAGGAAGCAGGCTGTGCGGTGTTGTCTCGGTCTGCTTGCTCGGGCGTAAGCCCATAAGCGAATTCATAAGAATCAGGAGAGTTCAATCATGAAATACAAGATGCTAGCGCTGATCGTGGCCCTGACGGTTGTGTCATGGGCTCAAACGGAAACCCAAACTGCACCGGCGACGCCGCAGCAGAGTACCGCCCCGGCAGAGAAGGCGAAGTGTGCATGTTGCGACAAAATGGCCGCAGGCGACATGAAAGATATGAAGTCGTGCTGCGCGCATCACGACATGCAAGCCAAAGATGGCAAAGACATCAAGGAAATGGCGTCGTGCTGTGGCGGCAAGAACGCCAAGGCCTGCATGCGGAACAGTAAGGACAAGACGGCGGCCTCCTGCTGCAAAGAGGGCTGCAGTAAAGAGAGCTGTGGGAAAGATAAGACCGCGTCATGCTGCGGCGACAAGTGCGGCAAGGACGGAAAGGGCTGCTGCTCAAGGATGGAGAAGACGGCGAAGGTGTACTGCGAGCGAAACCTGCGCGGTTAGGTCCTCATGCAAGGACCATTTGGCCCCAGCGAATTCGCTGGGGCTTTCTAGGTAGCGCCGCTGTCTCGGCGCGGCCTGGCGGCCAGCCGTAGACGAGGGCAAGATGCCCTTCGACAAGCTCAGGACGCGCTTTCGCTAGAGCCAGCGGGACGCCGGCGCTATTCACTGCGGGCTGGGGCGATTCATCTCGTCGTGCAGTTTTTGCAGAAGCTGGGCGCGCTGTTCGGTCGTCAACTCGCGCTGCAATTCTTCCAGTGCGAGGGCGACGATGTGGTAGTGGTGGGTTCCGGCAAATTTCGGATCTGCGGTGATGTTGAGCCAGAGCTTGTGCATGAGCTCGACATCCTGCGGACGCATGCGTGGCGTGTGCGGACCGAGGGAGTATTCACGGATAGAGCCGTCAGGAGCACATACTTCCAAGGTCAGGCGCGGACGCGGTTCGGGCAGACGCTCCCAGGCATCGCCCGTGAGCTTGGCTTGCTCATCGGCAGTCAGTTTGTTGGACAGACCGCAGATCACGCGGCTGGAGTCTAGCCTCTGCGCGGTCACCATAATGGCTTCGAACACGTCGGTGGCTGGCACAACCAGCAATGAAATCGGCTTGCCTTCTTTTTCTGCAACCGCGACGGCAGCGGTGAAAAGCTCCTGCTCGTAATTGTCGAACACCTGACTGGCTTCAAAGACCGCACTGCCGCTGAAGCTGTGTTCGCGATGGTAGAGGCGGGCGCTCATCACGACGACATCCTGCTTGGTGGTGTTGGTATGGCTGAGAATGTGGCGCAGGTAATAAAGATTGCGAGGATCGCGCACCGCGACTAGGACATTGCCGGCCTTGACACCCATGGCGCCGCTGCCCAGTTCTTGATTCCCGTAAACGCGAAACTGATCCACGTTCTCGAGTTTTCCCTTGCGCTCATGAGCCACTCGGCGTTCGGAATAGGTGAAGATGATGAAGAACAGGGCGCTGAAGGCAACGCCGCCGATGGTGGCCTCCCGTTTGGTGAGTAGATTCACAAGGGCTGTGGTGAACAACACGGCGGAAACGAGAATGACGCCCAACGGAATTTCGCGCTTGCCGATGTGAAGGTTGCCGGGGACCTTCCAGAGACGTCCGCCGGGTTCCTTGTGTCGCAGCACCAAGACCGCGAGCGACATCATGGCGAAGCTCCAGATGACGCCGAACGCATACAAGCCGGCCAAGGTGAAAACGTTGCCTCGGGTTAACAAGATCGTCAGCAGTTGCAAACCAACGATCAGGTTGATGATGCGATAGCTGGTGCCGTAGCGAGGATGTGGTTTCTGAAACGCGGAAGTGAGAACACCGTCTTCGGCCACGCGGTTGAGCACTCCGTTGGCGCCGACGATCGAAGTGTTCTGTGCTCCGGCCAAAATCAGAACGCCGACCAACACCACAAAGCCGTGGAAGGCCAAGCGCGCCCACTCGGGACCCACCAGGAACACAGAGATGCCGCCAATGAGGTTTCCGAAGTATGTCGGCCTGACATTGTCGGGAATGATCATCACCGCGAAAAAAGAGACCAGCGAAGTGAAGAGCAAGCTGTAGACGAAAATGACCAAGCCGGTCTTTTCCAGATTCTTCAGCTTGGGATGGGCGATCTCGCGGTTGACCTGCGCCAGTGTTTCTTCGCCGCTCATGGCCAGCACCGAATGGCCGAAGCCGACGAACAGGATGATGAAAGTCAGGTGGCCGATCCAACTGCCATCCAGCCATCCCAGCGACTCCTTGTTGAGCGGAACGATGCCTGGGGTTAAGGGGCTGGGCGGAAGATGGACCGGAACCTTCAGCACCGTCACTGTGCACCAGATGATCAGAATCACGACCATGACCGTCGTGATGATCATGATCTGGACGGCCTTCTGGCTGGATTCGTGGATGCCCTGCGTATTCTTGCGCCAGAAGTAGATGGCGACGATTGCGCCAAAGCACGCGGCAAAAGTGTTTTCAGGAAAATACGCGAATGGGTGACCCGTGTAGCGAGCTACGTCTTCAATAAATCCTGCGAGATATTGGCCCGCGACAACAGCGCTGATCGGGCCGGTGAGCACGTAGTCGAACAGCAGAGCGGAGACCGAGAACTTGGCAAGGGTTCCGCCCATGGCCTCTTTGACCACGCGGTAAACACCGCCGCGGACGAACATGCTGCTGGACTCGATGTACAGAGCCCGCACGGCGTAACTGAACAGCATGACCGCGAGGATGAACCAGGGGGCGCTCTTGCCAATGACTTTCTCGGCGTCGCCGCCGGCGTAGTAGGCCGAGGAGGCCAAATCTGACAGCACGATGGCAGCCGCGCGCCAGAACGAAATGAAGGTCAACATCACCGTGGTGGCGACGAAGACCTTTACTGCCGGTTTTGTACCCTCAGGGGATGTAGCCATGCTTCCAATGAATGGCGGAAACTGCTATTAAGCCCGAACTCATTGAAGATAGCACAGGGAGGCTCCGGGCCGTTTGCCTCGCACCATTCAAATCTTGAATCTCTTGCAGTCAACGCACGGAACTAGCGCTTCGGATGCAGGAGCTACTTTGCTTTTTGTTGAGCGATCCATTTGTTGGTGCGGGCATCGAGCAAATCGAGAGGCAGCGTGCCTCCGTCGAGCATCTCGTCGTGGAATTTTCGAAGGTCAAATTTCGGTCCTAACTCTTTCTGGGCGCGATCGCGGAGTTCGCGGAACTTGAGTTGACCCAGCTTATAGCTGAGGGCCTGGGCTGGCCACGAGATGTAACGGTCGGTTTCCGACTGCAGCGTAGGTTCGTCGACGGCCCCGGATTTGCGGAAGAACTCGACCACCTGATCGCGGCTCCATCCCTTGGCGTGAATGCCGGTATCGACGACCAGGCGCACGGCGCGGAACAGTTCGGAGGAGAGGCGACCATAGTCCGAGACGGGATCCTGATAGAAACCGACTTCTTTGCCGAGTTGCTCTGCGTAGAGAGCCCATCCCTCGATGTAGGCGTTGAAGCCGAGGCCGTGCAACCGGAACTTGGGCAATCCCTGCAACTGCTGCTGCACCGAGAGCTGCATGTGATGTCCGGGCACGCCCTCGTGATAGGCGATAGCCTCGTCGTCCACTAATGAGCGGTCGGCAAACTTGGAGGTGGCGACAACCACCCGGCCGGGCCGCTTGCCGTCGGGCGTTCCGGTGACGTAGTGGGTCATGGCGCCTGCATTAAATTCGGGGATGGCTTCGACCGTGACGGGCGACTTCGGGAGCAGCGTGAATAGTTCCGGGAGCTTCGGCTCCATCTGCGCGATGTAATGACGGAAATTGTCGAGAATTTGTTCGGCGGACGTCGGAATGTATTTCGGATTGGTCTTCAGTGCCGCGCGGAAGGAAGCGAGGTCAGCGAATCCTTCTTTCTTGGCGATCGCCGTCATCTCGGTTTCGATGCGGTCGATCTCGCGCAAACCCAGTTCGTGGATTTCCTCCGCCGTCATGTGAGTGGTGGTGCGCGCGTAGATGTCATTTTCGTAGCGCTTCTGGCCATCGGACAGCGAAGTGATGGAGAGAACTGTGCGGCCTTGAGGGGCGTAGTCGGTCTGAATGAACGCGGCGAATGACTTGTAGGCGGGGATGACGTCGGTGTTGATGGCGTCGGTGATTTCCTTGGTCAGGCGCTTCTGGTCTTCGGGCGAAATGCTGGCGGGATATTTCTTGGTCGGCTGCAGGAACGGGTCGGCAATGATGATTCCTTGACACTGTCCGGGAATTTTTTCCGCAAGGAATCGGACGGGCATCAGTTTGTCTTTCATGCCCGCGCGGAGGACGTCGGTGACCTGCGAGAGTGCCTGCGGAATCTGGTGCAGGCGCGAGATGTAGTCCTCGTAGTGCTTGACGGAGTCGAACGGAACGGCGAGCGGCAGGTCGGCGAGATTCGTGTGGATGCCGCTTTGCTGGTTGATCGGCATCTCGTACTCTTTCAGATCAAAATCGGCGATGCGCTGTTGCAGAACGCGAATCAGCAGGTCGTGGGAGAGTTGGTCCTGGTCAGAGAAATCAGCAGTCGAGATCGCCTGCAGGCGTTGCAGGAAGGCTTGGTCCGCTTCATGGCGCTGCTTAATCGCCGTCAGAGAATAGTCGGTGAGGCGATCGTTGTAGCGGTAGTCGCCGAAGGCGGTCGCGCGCTCGGGAAACTTGCGCAAGTCAGATTCGTACTGTTCGTCGAACAGAGCGTTCTGCGCGGCTAGGCGTTCGGCGACCGGCTTGGAGTCTTGGGCGGCGACAGATGCAGTGGCTGCGATCAGAAGAACGAAGGTCAAGAAAGTGCGCATAGGGAGACTAGGGTAAACCAAGGGCATCAGCGGGTAAACCGGGGGCTTGAGAATTCTGTTCTGACTCGCGAATTTCTTTAACCGCCTGGGGCCTCCGGTTTGAGTACGATGTCCTGTTTCAACAGCAAACGTGACCGATACAAGACGTTCGGCGTAGACTGCTGGCTGCAAAGACTAAACCCATATCAGGAAGGAAGATGGACCTCTCCGAGTTCACAGCGAACTACGCGCTCTTGAGTGATGATGAACTGCTGTCCTTGTGGGCGAACCGAAACACACTCGTTCCAGAGGCCGTCATAGCGTTGGATGGCGAACTGCAGAGGCGCGGGCTGAATAAACAGAGTGCCCCGCGGGTAAAGAAGAGGTTCGACGCGCTGGCCGCACGTCAGGCAAAGGGTCCGCTTGTGAACCAGGTCGCTGAGGCGCGTTACGAGCGCAATATGCGGCACTTCGTTGGATGGGAAGAACCTAAGTTCTCTTCACCTTACGGTCGTCGCGACATAAGGACCATGTTCGCCTCTATCCGTCACAAGTACAGGGTATGGAAATCGTTCCGCGACCACACGGGTCACTGGCCCGTCTTTTCAATCTGGTTTCATTTCCTGTCTTGGTTGGCCGTGTTAGGTTTCACTGTATCCTCTTTCGTCTGGGTAGGGGAGCGCAAGTCGGAAAGTAGATCGATTATTTTCGCAGTTGTTGGTTGTGTTTTGGTGCTGCTCGGTGCCCGACAATTGGGTGCGCGACTGATGAGAAAGCTGGATTGGAAAAGATACGGCACTTAGGCCTGTTGACCGATTAGTGTCTATAGATCGCCATTTCACTCATCGACCGGTCCATGGTCCATGAATACAACCTCCCGTTAACCGCAATTGCTTCATGTTTGCCCGTCATCGCGGACTAGTTTAGCCTTGGGAGCGAAAGGCAGGAGCTATGGCTGACAACAAAACCGAGCCCACCAAAGTCAGTGTGGCGGCGTTTGTCGATACCCTCGCAGACCCGGTCAGGCGCTCAGACACCAAGGCGCTGATCAGGTTGATGCAAAAGGCGTCCGGAGAAAAGCCACGAATGTGGGGGCCATCGATCGTCGGCTTCGGCAGTTACCACTACAAATACGAGAGTGGGCGCGAGGGCGATATGCCGGTGATCGCTTTCTCGCCGCGTAAGGCCGCCACCGTTCTGTACGGGCTGATCGGGTTTGGTGAGGCTACGGCGCTGCTGGCAAAACTTGGCAAGCATTCGACCGGCAAGGGCTGCCTCTACATCAAGAAGCTCGCCGATGTGGACCAGCACACGTTGGAGGCTCTGATCGTCAAATCTCTAGCCGCAAAGCCCGCGAACGTCCAGGGTCAACGTGTGTAAGGCCTTCTCGCCACAGGCGGTTCTTCCGGTTGAATCAGGAGCGTCCGAGGCGAACTGTATTTCGTGATCTTTGAGACGACTGCGCAAGAGACGACTGTGCAAGGCTAAGCTACTGACCGAATTTCAGGCCGAGCCAAGTCCTTCTTACCCATGATGGCGATCGCCAGCGGAATCGTCGTAAGCCCTCCTACGAGTGTGAGTGCTAATCCGGCCGCCTTCATAGCGTCCTTGCTAAGCCGCCGGGAAATCAACATTCCTACGCCCACGCCTAGCGCAACACGCGTCCCGGTCCAAAGAATCATTTCCGGCAAAGTAATGTTCCTTGAAATCATTGCTCCTCCTTAGCGCAGATCAGATTCTTGGTGTTTGGATGCGGGCACATAACGCCGGGATGCGAGGTAATGATCCTATATCCTCCGCTGCTCCTCTAGTCGGCCGGTCGAGGAGAATCAAGTCCTTCGGGTCACTGCCCTTCGGTCTTGGGGTCGCGCCTGCGCGGGGCCAGATACGTATGCGTGATGCGGTCATGCCAGCAGAGTGCATCTTCATCGAGAAAAACCCACACGTATCCCATGCCTGCGGAAACGGCGGAGAGCCAGCTCGCCAGCACGCGCCAGCGCCGCAGCGACCGGCTGGTCGAAGTGCCGTCGAAGCGAGCTAACTCCAGCCCTGCGATGCGCAGTCCCGGCGTGCTAGCCGAATAGACAATCAGCAGGTATTGGTAGGCAGCCCAGAAGAGGGATAAGAGCCCGGCTGCCAAGCTAAGCGTTTGAACCGTCGGCGGACGGATCGCGTCCACCTTCCAGAAGATGAATCCGAAGAGCGACGCGGCGGCAGCGATGATGAGCCCGTCGACGAGTGCGGCAACGAGTCGCAGACCGAGGGGCGCGCTCTCCAGGGGGATGTCGATGCCGAGCCGCTTCTCGGGATCCGGCTGTTCGACGGCTTCGATAAGGATTCCGCCGAGCGCGGGAGCGGGCGGCTCAAACTCGGGGACATCCAGGATTCGTGGGCGCTCACTGACCGGCTCGGCCAGCTGATCGGGCGGAGGCGTAGGCGGAGTCCACGTGAACCGAGGGAACTCGATCACTTTAGCGCTGGCAGGGCGAGACGGCCGGGGAGGAACTTGCGCCGGAGCCGTTTCTGCCGGAGTAGGATATTCCTTTTCAGGCTCGGCCAAAGCGGAAGAACTGGACGCCATCCCATCGAGTGCTAGCGCGTGATTCGAGACGGTCTCGAAATCCGCAAGCGGTGAGGCATTGGCAGATTTCGCGTTGGCATACATTTCGGGAGCTTCAAAGCGCAAGTTCAAAGACGGGTAGCGCGGCGGACGCACTTTGCGACGTGCGCGATAGCGATCGAGCCGGGCGGAAAGCTCATCGCGCCATGCGGGAGCCGCCTCTTGAGCGGAAGTGGCCGAGGCTGGTAGATCGGGGCCTTGTGAGGTCTCTTTCGACGATTTCAGACGCTCGGCTTCGACACGAGGGACAACTGCGACTTCCGGATTCATCGCTTCAGACGGCAAGGCGGCGGCAAGGGCTGTGCCAGCCTCGCGATCGGGCGTCCACTGCAGCAAAGCAGGGGGAAGGGGCTCCAGGGGGCAACGGCAAACATCTCCACACTGCGGACAATTCATGAAAACCAGTCTTTTGAAATCGTGTCAGTTCGCATGCTGCGTACAACCGGAAAGGAATCAACGGGAATCCTAGCCTTGTTCGCTACTTTGCCGGGCGGCTAGCGCCGTGCTAAGTTCACGATGCCGCGGCAAAACAGCTGAAAGGGAAAGCACGTCCGCTTGGACGAGCTTCTCCGCTGATTTTCTTCCGATGACTCTTCGCACTAGATTCCTTATCACGGCGTTGTTTCTTTGTCATCAGGTTCTCACCATGGGGCTAGTAACCAGGCAGTTGCTCGGCGAAAATTCAGGCCAGGACGAAGCCTCTTTGGCATCTGCTATGCCACAGAAATCTGACACCGCTGCCTCAAGCACGCCGTGTGCAATGCAGGCCGCAAGCCAGGAATCCGATTCGGCCACGATCTGCGCCGACCAGCAGGAAAAAGACGGCGACGTCTACAAGTTGCATGGCCACGCCGAGGTGCACTATCGCAATTACGTTTTGCGAGCCGATGAGATTACCTATGACTCAGACACCGGCGAAGCCATGGCCTCAGGAAACTTCAGTCTGGACGGGGGCCCGAATGACGACCACCTCAGAGCCAGTCATGGAAACTATAACCTGACAGCTGAGACGGGGCGGTTCTACGACGTTTCCGCCACGACAGGACTGCGGTTCAGCGGCAAGCGTGCCGTGTTGACCTCAAGCGCCCCGTTCGCTTTCTCTGGAAAGCTTGTGGAGAAGACGAGTCCCGATCACTATCTCGTGTATGACGGGACGATAACCACGTGCGAATTGCCGCGCCCTAACTGGCAGTTTCAGGCGCACAAAGTGGTGGTTGATGTGGGTGGCAATGCCAGCATTTACCACAGCAAGTTCATGCTGCACGGGTTTCCGGTTTTCTATTTTCCCTATGCCACCCATCCCGTAGCTCGGGAAGTGCGAAGCACCGGCTTTCTGGTGCCGACCATCGGGCGTTCCTCCACCAAGGGCAATATCGTCGGCGACTCTTTCTACTGGGCAATCAACCGCAGCATGGACGCCCTTGTGGGAGCAGAATACCTTTCATTGCGCGGCTGGTCGCAGCGCGGGGAATTCCGCATGCGGCCCAGCGATACTTCCTACGTCGATCTGAACTACTTCGGTGTTGTGGACCGCGGCATTGGCACCCCACCGTTGCAGGAGGGAGGAGAAGAGGCTCGCTTGACGGCCGAGGGTAACTTCTATGGATTCCGCGCCGTCTCGAATATCGACTACCTGAGTTCTTTTCTCTTCCGGCTGGCGTTCAATGAGGTTTACACCCAGGCCATCAACTCGGAAGTGAAGTCACAGCTTTTCGTGTCGAAGGCGGTCAATGGCTTCTCTTTCGGCGGCATGGTCGAGCGCTATCAGAATTTCTTTCAGACTACGAATGCTGAGGGGGCCCTCTCGAATCCGCCGACGTTCGATTCCATTCGAATTCTGCACACGCCGAGTGTCGATGCATCGAGCGTGGATCGCGCGTTAGGTCACTCGCCTTTCTTCTGGTCTTTCGACGTCTCGGCGGCAGGCCTTTCGCGCAGCGAGCCCGGGTTTCATACCAGCAGTTTATTGGGACGCTTCGATTTCAACCCAGAGATTTCCCTGCCGTTGCAAGTCCGAGGCTGGGCGCTCCGCCCAGCCCTGACGCTGCATGAGACCTATTACACCGAGAGGTTTGTAAACGGCAACGCCGTACCCGATCCCACGAACCGGCAGGCGGTGGAGGGTTCGGTCGAGTTAAGGCCCCCAGTCCTGGAAAAGATATTCGATAAGGAATTCCTGGGGAAGAAGTGGAAGCACGTCATCGAACCGCGCATTGTCTACCGTTATGTGACCGGGGTGAACGATTTCGCGCAGGTGCTGCATTTCGATGAACACGATATTTTGAGCGATACCCACGAAGTGCAATACGGATTTGTGACGCGCCTCTACTCGAAAGGAGTTACGTCTCACATTCAGGAGTGCGACGTGCCGATGACGGGACTGGCTGTCGGGGCGGCCGCACCGGAACAGACAGTTCCGTGGCAACGCTTGAACAATTTGGACAATGCGACGTGCAATCCAGGGCCCGAAACCAAAGAAGTGGTTTCCTGGGAAATTATGCAAAAGTATTTTCTCGACTCGACCTTCGGCGGAGCGCTCGTCCCCGGACAGCGCAATGTATTCACCACGACCGAAGACTTGACGGGAATTGCATTCGCTACCGAGCCACGGCATCTTTCCCCGTTGGTGTCGCGCCTGCGGGTGGCGACCAGCAACCGCACCAATACGGAGTGGGACCTCGACTACGACTTCCAGTTGAACCGGGTGAATGCCAACACGCTGCTGGTCAACTACAACGTGGGATCGTTCACGATTGGCGGCGGCGATGCATTTCTGCAGATTCCGCAACCCGCTACGACAGCAGTGACTCCCAGCGAAGGAACCTGTTTCGCTTCGACTGCGACCACACAACCGGTCTGCAAGTTCAATCAGTTTCGAGTCGCTTTGGGTTATGGAGGCCTGGCCCGTCCGGGGTTCAGCGCCGCCAGCAGCTTTGGATTCGACGCGGAAGCACGGCAATTGCAATTCGCTACCGCGCAGGCCACTTATAACTGGAATTGCTGCGGTGTCACCATGGAATATCGCCGGTATGCTATTGCAAACGTGCGCAATGAAAACCTGTTCCGGTTCACTTTCAGCCTGGCGAATATCGGCTCATTTGGAAATCTGCGGCGGCAGGAACGGTTGTACTAGATCGTCGAGTCGGGGACGTAGGGGGCGGTGCCGGGAATTGAGTGGCACCGCAACGCGAAAACGCCCTGCGCTACCCGAAATCGCCGATTGCCGACCGTCGCCGGGCTGGTACCATAGTGGCTATGCAGGCCTCTGAAACCGGCATGAACGCGAAGGAATCGCAGCTACAGGCGGAGCTTCGGCAACTCGGCCGTGTTCTGGTCGCTTACTCTGGCGGAGTGGACTCCGCGTATCTCGCCTGGGCTGCGCACCGCGCCCTGGGCAATGACATGCTGGCGGTAATCGCCGACTCTCCCAGCTTGGCTCGCACCCAATTAAACGACGCCATCGCTTTCGCGAATGAGCAAGGAGTCCCCGTCGAAGTCATTGCCACCTCCGAACTCGACCGTCCGGAATACGCACGCAATGACGGGCAGAGATGCTTTCAGTGCAAAGACGAACTTTTTGTAGTGATGGAACAACTTCGCGCCGCGCGGGGATTCGACGCAATTGCGTATGGCGTAAACCTCGATGATCAAGGCGACTTCCGCCCGGGCCAAGAGGCTGCCCGACAGCACCACGTTGCTGCTCCGTTGTTGAAGGCTGGGCTCACAAAGAACGAGATTCGAGAACTGGCGCGTCAAGCAGGACTACGAATCTGGGACAAGCCGGCATCGGCCTGCCTCTCCTCGAGAATTGAATACGGCCGGCCGGTCACGCGAGAGGCGCTTGAAGTGGTCGAACGAGGCGAAGACGCCATCCGCACTCTCGGTTTCCGGCAATTCCGCGTGCGGCATCACGGCGATATCGTCCGCATTGAGATTGACCGCGAGGAATTGGAGCGAGCTCTGAATCCCACCATGGCCGCCCAATTTGCCTCCATCTTCAAGGCCTTAGGCTTCAAGTTTGTCACTCTCGATCTGGAGGGGTTCCGCTCCGGATCGATGAATTCTTTGCTGCCTGCGGAACAGCTGCGGCGCGCCGGATAAGAGCTCTGCCGGTGCTGTCAGTTACGATCATCGGCTCGCATACGCTATGAGATAATCAAAAGACAAACGAGTGATGCTGAGGCGGTTTCTGGTGATTCTAATTCGACGTTCTCTTTTCATCTTGCTTTTGGTATGCCTGGGCTGTGTCGCCCAGTCCGCACCTCCCGATGTGGCTCGCAAGATCGAGCACCAGGTGCGAGCTTTTTATACGATCCCTCTTGATGTGAAGGTGGTGGTCGGCGCTATAACCCCTTCAAACGAGATGCCGGGCTACGATGCGGTTTCGGTGAATATCGACGGTGGCGACGGCAAGCAGAAAGACTACAAGTTTCTTCTGTCGAAGGATCGCGCCACAATGCTGCGCCTGACCAAGTTCGACCTGACCAAGGACCCTTACGCCGAATTGATGAACAAGATCGACACCACCGGGCGACCCACGCGGGGCGCCAAAGCGGCCAAGGTTGTCGCGGTCAATTTCGACGATTTCGAGTGCCCGTTCTGCTCGCGGATGCACCAGACGTTGTTTCCAGAGATCTTCAAGGAATACGGTGACCGGGTCACTTTCATTTACAAGGACGATCCGCTATCAGAGATTCATCCGTGGGCTATTCATGCCGCAGTTGACGCGAACTGTCTGGCGGCGCAAAATGACGACGCTTACTGGGAGTTCGCGGACTACCTGCACGCGAATAAGCAACAAGTAGATTCAGAGAAGACTCCTGCTGCACGTTTCGATGCCATCGACAAGATAACCTCGCAGCAGGGGCAAAAGCACAACGTAGACATGGCGAAGCTGCAATCCTGCGTCAAGGCACAAAATGAGGATGCCGTGAGAGCGTCGATGAAAGAAGCTGAGGGATTGGGCGTGAACGGGACGCCGGCTCTATTCATCAATGGTCAGAAGATTGACGGCGCCGTTCCTATCGGTGAGGTGCGCGCTGCTCTGGACGCCGCTCTGAGAGACGCGGGCGTACCTGTGCCACAGCACCTTCCATCGGCCCCGGCGCCCGCATCCAAGTAATCAGGGGCTTGAGCTGAAAGCCAAACCCTCAATCTGGATTTTCGTTCATGTTGCAGTCAGGACCGGAGAAACATTCTTGAAAAATAACTCATTCGTTGCGCGGTTCGCCGTGACGCTGTTCGCTGCGGTCATGCTGGCGACTCTGGCTGGCTGTAATGCAAAGGCCGGTAGCGACGTGATGGCTACGGTGGATGGCCGAAAGATCTTAAAGTCGGATGTCGACAGTTACTATGAGAACCAGGTCGCTTCGGCCCAGCAGAAGCCGACCGGTGAACAGGCCACTGCACTTCGCCTGAACATCCTGCATCAACTCATCGAGGACGAAATCGTGATGCGTCGCGCCGAGAAACTCGGCCTGCTGGCGACCGACGAAGAGGTTGACCGAAAATATAACGAGATCAAGTCTCCCTCCTCCGAAGAAGAGTTTGCCAAGCGTCTGCAGGAGAAGAAGATTTCCCTGGCGGATTTCAAACGTGACATCCGGCGCTCCATCACGCTGGAAAAAGTGATGAACAAAGAGGTATCTTCCAAAATCACGGTCACGGATCAGGACATCACCGACTACTACAACGCGCACAAGGCTGAATTCAACCTGATTGAACCGCAGTACCATTTGGCGCAGATCCTAGTGACTCCCGCTCCCAATCCGCAGGCGCAGAACCAAAACGACAAAGCCCAGAACGAGGCTGAGGCGCGCAAGAAGATCCAGATGATTGCCAATCGATTGGACAGCGGCGACGATTTCGCTACGCTGGCCATGAAATACTCGGAAGAGCCCGAAACCGCCGGCAACGGTGGCGATTTGGGAACCACGCCCGAGTCTGGACTCAAAGGAGCCGATCCGGCGACGCGTGAAGCGGTGATGAAGCTAAAGCCAGGGCAGTACAGTCCGGTGATTACGGTGGTGGATCCCGCGAATCGGTTGAAGGGATTCCGCATCGTGAAGCTGGTTGCCAAGGAACCGGCGGGGCAGCGGGAATTGTCGGATCCGCGCGTCCAGCAGGCCATCCGCTCGCAACTTCACGACCGCCGCGAGCAATTGCTGAAGGCCGCGTATTACGAAGTCTTGCGGGATTCCGCAAAAGCGGAAAATTACTACGCCAAGCGAGTGCTCGACAGTAATGGATTGGAGCGGTAGCGTCCCAGTTGGATAACGGGAAGCGACCTCATTCGACAATCGCGAGAACGTCTCCGGCGTTCACGGCGGCCCCTTCACTCACAAGAATCTTCTGAATTGTACCCTTCTTCGGCGACTTAATTTCATTCTGCATTTTCATCGCCTCGACCACCAGCACACCTGCCCCGGCTTCGATTTCCGAACCCTGACTCACCAGAACCCGAACAATCTTGCCGGGCATGGGGGCGGTCAATTTCTTTGGCCCTTGATCATCCACCGCACGCACTCGACCGCGCAAGGATCGCGGGTCACGGACCTCGGCGGCAAAACGAGCGGCGCCCACCCAGAGATGCATTTCGCCGGCGACGCGTTCGCACTTCACTTCGTAAGCATGATTGCCGATGCGCAAGGAAAGCACGTCAGGGCGCGCCAAAACCGCGTCGACTTCCACGTCACGTCCGTCGAGGCGACACGACCAGCGGGCTTCGACTCGAATGAGTTCGAGGCGGTAATGTTTGCCGTCAATGGCGATGTCGTAGGTCATTCGAAGCAGTAGTCAGTCATTAATGGCTTGTCGCCTGGCATTTTTTGCGGTTCATCCGGTCGCCTCTTTGTGGGCTGCGATTTTCCAGTTGGACGCAGGGCTCGGTCTGCTACTCGAATTATCACTGGCGGCAACTTGCTCGCCGGCGCCGGCGGCGGCCGGGCCCAGCACGGCAAATATGCCGGCCGCGATCACTGCCACCTCAGCGGTCTTGGGGTCCGCTGGAGTTTCAAGTGGTTTCTGTTTCAAGAGGCGATCGAGAAAACCAGTATCAAGCTTTGCCGCACGAAAGTCCGGGTCGCTCAGGATACGCCGAAATAGCGAGATATTCGTTTTGATCCCGCCCACAAAATATTCGTTCAGAGCACGCGTGAGGCGACTGATGGCTTGTTCGCGGTCTGAACCGTACCCGATCAGCTTGGCTAGGAGCGGATCGTAGTCCATGGGAACAGTCCAGCCTTCGTACATCCCGCTGTCGCGGCGGATTCCCGGTCCTGAGGGCAAAAGCAGCAGCGTGATCTTTCCGGGGCTGGGGAAGTAATTGTTGTCGGGATCTTCGGCGTAGATGCGGCACTCGATGGCGTGGCCGCGGATCATCACTTCACTCTGCGTGAAGGGCAACCGCTCCCCGGCCGCAATGCGAATCTGCAGGTGAACGAGGTCGAGCCCAGTGACCAACTCGGTCACCGGATGCTCCACCTGCAAACGCGTGTTCATCTCGAGGAAGTAAAAATTCTTCTGCTCGTCGACCAGGAATTCAACCGTACCGGCATTGGTGTATCCGGCGGCTTGAGCCACGCGAACCGCAACTTCGCCCATGCGGCGGCGCATGTCGGGATCGACCAGGGGGGAAGGCGCCTCCTCGACTACCTTCTGATGGCGGCGCTGCAGGGAACACTCACGCTCGCCGAGGTACACGGTGTTTCCGTGCTCATCGGCCAGAACCTGCATCTCGATGTGGCGAGGGTTGATGATGGCCTTCTCGATGTAGACTTCGCTATCGCCGAACGAACGCTCTGCCTCGCTGCGAGCGCCCTCGAGCGATGACTTCAGTTCTGCGGGTGCGTGTACCAAACGCATACCTTTTCCCCCGCCGCCGGCTGCCGCTTTCAGCATTACGGGAAAACCGATACGGGCTGCGATCTGCTCGGCCTGCTCGAAGGACTCGAGGCCGCGGGACGTGCCGGGGACGCAGGGCACGCCTGCGCGCTCCATGGCCTGGCGGGCACGCGTTTTCGAGCCCATGGCATCCATGGCAGCGGCGGTCGGGCCAATGAACTTGACGCCAGCGTCGGCACAAGCTCGGGCGAACTTCGCGTTCTCGGAAAGAAAACCATATCCGGGATGGATAGCGTCGGCCCCGGATCGCGCGGCGACGTCGAGAATTTTCGGGATATTGAGATACGACTCGGATGCGGCGGCGGGCCCAATCGGATAAGCCTCATCGGCTTTGCGCACATGCAGCGAGGCGCGATCCACATCAGAATAGACCGCGACGACCGCGATTCCCATTTCATGGCAGGCGCGAATGATGCGCACGGCAATCTCGCCACGATTCGCGATGAGTATCTTTTTAAACATATACGTCGACTATGCGGTAGCGGTCTTCGATTGAACCGGATATTGTAAATGGACCGCCCGCCGGCTGCCTTGCTTTGTGAGCTGGCGCCGGATTTGTACCGTACCATCTGGAAATTCACGGACCCAACACACAACATGCTTCCGCCCGCAGCCCCGGTGAATGAACGAGCGAGTGATTCACCGAAACAGGCGAACGCGCACCGCGCGGTTCACTGGCTTACGCTTCTGCTCCTTTTTGCATTCGGCGCGGTATTGCGCCTGGCAAATCTCTCCCGCAAACCCTTCTGGTCCGATGAGTGCTTCAGCGTGGAGATCGCGTGGCTGGACTGGCGCAACTTTCTGCACGTGATGTGGTGGCGGGAAGCCAACATGTCTCTGTATTACGTGATGTTGAGTGCCTGGCTGCATTTCGGGCACAACGAATTTTTCATCCGCAGCCTCTCCGTGTTGATGGCTGTCGCTACTCTGCCAGCAATCTATTGGGTCGCGCGGATGCTGTATGACCGGCGAGTCGCCTTGATCACGTGCGTCCTGTTCGCGTTCAACGCGTACAGTGTGCGCTATGCACAGGAGGCGCGCAGCTATTCGCTCTTTGTGCTATTGGCGACGCTGTCGTCAGGATTTCTGATTGCCTGGGTGCGGCAGCCTTCGCGGCGCACCCAAATCGGCTATATCCTGGCGAGCATTCTGGCGGTTTACGCGCATTTCTATGCGCTGCTGCTGGTAGCGGCGCACTGGGTGGTGTTTCGCTGGCTGGGAAGTCCCGGTTCTCGCACCGGCGAATCCAACCGCGATGGCTACGCCCACTTGCGGCGAGCCTGGATCATGATCGGTTTAGCCGTTTTACCTTTGCTGATCTTTGTGGCGAAAACGGGGGCGGGTCCAATTCGCTGGGTTCCTCGACCAGGGCTGCACGATGTCGTGGAGTTCTTCGAACACCTGGCAGGCGGCCGTAATGGGGCGCTCGCGGGTATCTACACGGTTGCCTGTGTCGCCGCCGTCGCGCCATTGCGGAGGCACCTGCTGGCACGCAATCAGGCTTGGGAGACTTGGCGGTGCCAGTTCCTGCTACTGTGGCTCTTGTTCCCGGTTTTGCTGACGGTTGTGCTATCTTGCGCCCGTCCGGTCTTTCTGGCACGTTACATGATCTTTTGCTTGCCTGGGCTGCTAGTTCTCGTGGCAGCTGGGCTGTTGCGGATTCGCCAATCGTGGTTGCTGGCGGCAACGCTGACCGGGATCCTGCTGCTCTCGTTGCAGGGAGTTTTTTTTGCCTACGGTCACGACTTCGATATCGAGCGCGATGCTGCTGGCGCCGCAACCGACTTCGTGCTCGATCAGGCGCACGCTGGGGACGCGATCATCTTCTATATTCCGGCAACGCGATTGCCCTATGAATATTTTCGTTCGCTGCGCGCCGGGGGGAATACGGCCGGCCCAAATTTCACCGCGCAACTCGGTCCCGAAATTCTCTTCCCGCACCACGGAGCAGGTCTCGACTATCGTGACTTCACGGGCAAGTTCAGTGCGGAGTTCCTGCACTCGGCAGCCTCCAGTCATCCGCGCCTCTGGGTGATGCTGATGAACAATCAGCCGGTGCGCGGGTACGATCCGACGACCGCCATGTTGACGCAGATTCTTCCGGAATCCTTTCCGAGGCTGCAGCGATGGCAGTTTCCCAGAGTCGAAGTACGTCTTTACAGCAAGCAATAGTCTTTGGCAGCCAGCGGATCAGCTGAGATTCTGTGGGTTCGGTTGGCTCGTTTTAGTGATCGCTCCCTTGATTTGATTCAACGCGACCACCCACGGAACAAGCAGTGAAAACAGCATTCGCGCAGCCCATGCCGGCGGAGGAGCAGCACGAAGGTCTCGCCAGTCGAGACGGAAGGCGTAATAGACTTCAAGGGCGATAACGCACAGCAATGGAATTACGGTATGACTCACAAGCAGGACGGCGGCAATCTCCAACAGGCAGCGAGACAGATTTCGCATGAGGCGTGCGGGACGCACTCCCGCGACGCCATCGCTGACGGAGTATCGAGCCAGTTGTTTGAGGGCTGACCGAAGAGACAAGCCAGGGCGGTAGAACGCCTTGGCGCGTTCTGCGAATGTCGGACGAACGAGCGTCCGAACCTTCAGGTCAAAGACTGTGTCTTCGCCGAGAAGGAGATGTTCAGGAAATCCACCCACGCGTTGCCACAGGTCTTTGCGGAAGGCCATGGAACGTGCGGTGCAGGATTTCGTTTTCGCATCCGCGTTGAGCTTTACGCCGAAGAAGGGTGCGGACCCGATATCCCAAATCGTACGCTGCTCAGGATCCAGGCACGATCCGCCGAGGGCGTACTCGGCTTCGCCGCCGCGAATCGAAGCGGTGAGTCGTTCGAGCCACGTCGATTCATAGGTGCAGCCAGCATCGACACAGGCAACGATGGCAGAAGACGCCGCGGCGATTGCGACGTTGCGTCCTCGGGAGATCGGCCCGGGAGAATGTGATAGCTGGCAAGTTTCATCGCGGATAGAGAGGAGAGTCGGGTATTTCGCTTTGACGGCCTGCAGGTGTTCCCAAGTGCCATCGCTCGAGCCACCGTCTACGATGATCACCCTGGCGGGAGCAAGCGTCTGCGTCATGAGACTGGTGATCAGCCGGTCGATGTCCGCCACCTCGTTGAGAACAGTGGCCACCACGCTAACAGCAGACGAGCTCTCCATTCAGCCGCGATTATAACTGCCCTCGCTGGGCGCAGCGCGACTCCACAATACGTCGTCAGTGTCGAGTTGCAAACCATCTGTTCGGCGGCTATCGTAGTAACCTCGTGGCTGAACGCGCACAGTCGCAGCAGAACTCAAGTGAGACGATTCGGGCTTCGCGGCGATTCTTTCGTCGGATTAACAGCGCGGTTCTTCGGTCGGATACTCTGTATCGCCTTTTCCTCAGAATGAAGTTTGGGGCAGGTCGCCTCGCGGGGAACCCGGGACCGCACATTGCCAACGGAACGCTCAAGAGCCGGGCGGAGTGGGTGGCCGCATATGAAAATGCCCGCAAGCTTCATGTGCCGCTGCATCGCGGCCCGGAGAAAAACTGGGACCATCTGGCGGCGGTTTCGACGATTCTGACGCGTACCTCGCCTTCTGCTTACATCCTAGACGCGGGCGGGGAGTTCTACAGCAACGTGCTGCCCGCGTTGTTTGTCTACAGTTACAGCAATCTTTACGGAATTAATCTCTCGTTCACCGACCCGGCGCGGCGCGGGCCCATTCGTTATTTGCCCGGCGACATTACGCATGCTCCATTTCCGGATGAATTTTTCGACGCCATCACGTGCCTGAGCGTTGTTGAGCATGGCGTGCCGCTGGAGAGGTACTTTCGGGAGATGTATCGCCTGCTTAAACCTGGCGGCGTGCTCATCACTTCCACGGATTACTTCCCTACGCCGATCGACACAAAAGGAATGCTGGCGCATGGAGCTCCGGTGCAAATCTTCTCGAAGCCTGAGGTTCAGGCCGCTATCTCTCTGGCGCAAGGCATTGGTCTGATGCCTATCGAAGAACTCGACTTGGAGTGCACGGAGACGCCAATTCGGTGGGATGCCTATGGGCTGGCATACACCTTTGTGATATTCACACTGCAGAAACAACCGAGAGCGTGAACCGCAGAAACGGGAAAAATCGCGCCGGCCGAAAATCGCCGTGGGCTCAGCGCCTTCGAATCCAAAACGAAGTGCCGCTCCTGGGAACCCCGGCTAAACGTGGGTCGCTCCAGAAACTGTCCAGCGCGCGAGCCAGATGATCTGTGATGCTGATGTAGTGAGTAGGCAGAATGATGTCGTACGCGCTTTGTTCGGCCAGCAGGCTGGCAGCAAGCAGGTATTGCTCTGACCAGTAACGGTGCGGGTAGTACTGAAGGTACCAATAAGGCGGGTAGTCCAGCGGCAGGAATATGTCATGCAGATGGACCAGCACACCGGACTTGAGGCGCGGAAGAATTTCCAGAAATAGAACGGTTACATCGGAATTCATCAGGGTGCGATGGGAACCGTCCATGAACAGAATGTCGCCGGCTTGCAAGCGATTGAATATCTTCAGGTCGCACTTCTCAAGAGGCTGCCGGACTACCTCGTCGCAGAGACTGTCGACCTCGGCCCGCGGATGCGGATCGACCGAAACGATTCTTGTATACAGAGTGTGATCTTTGATGGCGCGGCGAGCCACTTTCGTGGAATATCCGGAGCCGACCTCCATATACAGCGCTGGCTTTCCAGCCGCCACGAATCCGTAAAGGGCAAGCGTGTCCAATCCGTCCAGCCAATCGTGAAGCCATGAGGGCTCGGGAGACTCCCTGGGCTCACGCAATGAAATGCGAAACAGCTTATCTGAAAAACTCAGAAACTGGGCAAGCAGCCTTGCGTACTCAGCATCGTTGCTCGCCAGGATGCGGGTGAGTTCGGGATGCGCGGGCTTGCCATAGCCGTAGCGCGGGACTGCCTCAACCTTGTAGTCAAGAAAGATCGGCTGATAACCATGTGCGAGCCGCTGAAAATTCAGCAAGACCGATAGAAAGCCGTGACCGTCAGCAAGTCGCCTTAACGTTGCTTTCAGCGCCATCTATGCTCCGGGGACGCTCGCTCACGCGCACAGTAATCGAATCGGTTGAATGAGGTCGCGACTAGGTTACCGCGGAACCAGCATACCTGGGAAGTTTCATACTGCCGCACAACACGGCAATCACAAACCAAGAAATAGAAAAGCCTCCTTCCAGGGAAAGAGGCTCGAATTAAGATTGCGGGTTGGAAAAACTATTTCGGCTGATCCACCGTGATACCGCCACCCTGGCTCTGCGCGGCCTTTTCGGCTTTGGCTTTCTTCACTCGAAGTGTCTCGTCGACCCAATGGTCCGCCGTCTTGAGATCCTCCGCGCGAGCGGCCAGATCGTCACATTCCACATCGCCGCGCTCACGGTACATCAGGTTCATATACGCCATGGCGTCGTCGTAGTCAGGACGAAGCTGGATCGCTTTGTTGAGGCTGTCGATGCCTTCCTGGATGGCCCCAGCGTTTTTAGCTTTCAATTCGGTGCAGACCTTCATCTGATCTTTATTTTTCGGATTCAGGTTCTCTTCCGGCTTCATGCCCAACTTAGCGCGTTCTTCCATGCGAGGCTGGTAGCATGCGGTCCAGTCGATCACGCCGATCGAGTAATAGGGCTCAGGATCGTTCGGGTCCAATTCCGACGCCATGCGATAGTACTTCTTGGCGTCGTCCCATTTCTTCATGTTCAGGTACAGGTAAGCAATACCTTTCGCGCTATTTACTTTTTGCTCGCGGGTAGGATTCGCGTCGATGACCTTCTGATATTCGTCGATGGCCTGTTGAGCCGTGCGGAGATTATCAGGGGAGTCGACGCCAGGAATGTATTGCGAGACAAAGGCAGTGGCCAGATACATACGAGCGTTAATTAAGGTGGGATCCAGTTGAACCGCCTGCTGGAAGTGGTCGATGGCCTGCTCGTAGTGGTTATCCTTGTACGACTTCACACCCTTGTTGAGCTGGTCGCGTGCCTTGAGCTTGTTGCATCCCACAGAGGAGAAGAGCGCCAGCGCGACTGCCGCCAGCGTAATGAGTTTCACGTTCTTATTCATTGCGGTATAAGTCTCCCTCGACAGAGCATCCTAGGCCCAGAGACACCGATTTGACAAGCGCGGGCCGCGGCAGCACGGAAGCGGTACGCTTCCGTGCAGTGGGCCAATAACGAAAACTACGCGCTCCGGGCTTGCCGGACGGGCGGTTTAGTTGCCCGCTTCGATCTTTGCGGTAATCAGACCGACCTTATCCACGCCAGCGGCATGGGCCAGGTCAATCACATTGGCGACATTGGCAAAGGGTATAGCGTCATCGCCCTTCACGAACATGACCTTTTCCGCGCGTTGCTTGTAAATATCAGTAAGACGTCCCTGAAGGTTGTCCCAAGTCGCATCTTCGTTGTTGATCTTGACGCCTGGCTCCTGCCCGGCGCCGCGGTCGATTAACTGCACAACGATGGTACGGTCAGGGTTTACGTTCTTGGGTGCGTTCGGCGGTGGCGGCTGAGGAACCAGCGCGTCCAACCCTTTGGGAGTTACCGGCGAGATCACCATGAAGATGATCAGCAGCACCAGCAATACGTCAATGAGCGGTGTGACGTTGATGTTTGCACTTTGGCCTCCGCTCGGGCCAACTGCCATTCCCATGGTCGTTCTCCTCTATTGGCCAGGCGCCGGCGTAGCCGGAGCCGGTGGGGCACCAGGACCAGTTTTCCTCTGATCCGTGAGCAAGCCAAGATCGTCTACTCCGGCGGCACGAACGCTATCCACAACTTGTACAACGCCACCGAATCGAGTCCGCATGTCTGCTTTCACGTACACGCGCTTGTCTTGCTTGTTGGCGAGGCGATCTTTCACCTTCGTGGTCAGGTTATCGGTCGTAATCTGCTCGGTACCGAAATAGACCTTACCGTCTCGCGTGATCGAAACCAAAAGGGCGTCTTCCTTGTCAGCATCCTCCATGGGCGTAGGGTTGTCCACCTTTGCCATGTCGACGCTGACGCCTTTCTGCAACATGGGCGTGACCACCATGAAGATGATCAGCAAGACCAGCATCACATCCACCATGGGCGTGACGTTGATGTCTGAACTGACCTTCGAGCCTTCGTCCCGTTTTGCTATTGCCATAGCTAGATATCTCCTGTACTTCCCAGCTGCGGTCCGGAGTTCTGAGCTCTCCGCTCTTAGTTGGGAAGGCCCGGCGCCGGAAAACTCCAGCGCCGGACAAGCAACTCAATGCGGAAACCAGACCGAGCGTGTCTTACCGGCGAACGTCGCCGCGCTTTTTCAGGAAGTAATCGATCAGTTCGCTCGACGAGTTGTCCATCTCCACGTCGAACGCTTCCACGCGACCGGTCAGATAATTGAACATCATGACGGCCGGGATGGCGACGAGCAGCCCGATAGCCGTCGTAACCAGCGCTTCCGCGATACCGCCGGCGACTGCAGCCAGACCGGTGGCCTTCGAGTTATTGATGCCGATGAAGGCGTTCAGAATGCCCATCACGGTTCCGAACAGTCCCACGAAGGGAGCGGTCGAGCCGATGGTAGCGAGACCACCCAATCCGCGCTTCAGTTCGGCGTGGACGATGGCTTCGGTGCGTTCCAGGGCTCGCTTGGAGGCTTCAATGGTTTCGCCAGGGATCGCACCTGGGGAATCCTGGTGAGCCTTGAACTCCATCAGGCCGGCGGTAACAACTTTGGCCAGATGACTCTTCTTGTTGCGCTCGGCGACTTTGATGGCCTCATCGATGCGACCATCGCGGAGAGCTCCAGCCACGGCAGGAGCGAAGGCGCGAGATTGTTTGCGGGCGGCGCTATAGGCCATCCAGCGATCGATCATCACGCCGATGGACCAACCCGACATGATGAACAGGATGATGACGACGGTTCGCGCAACCCATCCCATTGCCTTCCACAAACCCAGGGGATCGGTCGCCATTGCGCCGCCGCCTTCCTGGACCATCCAGGTGGCTGCGACGTGAACGTGATTGAGAACGTCTGCTGCTACATGAGTTGCAAACATGAGTTGCTTTCCCTCCTCGGAACTCTCTACTTAATTGGACACTTTGATGCGCTTTACTGTGCCAACCGCCAGAAAAGAATTTTGATTCCGGGCGGCCCTGCGGCGTCTCGGTTACACATGCATGAACCCGGCTGGCCTCGCTTGCGAACAACATCGCGATACAACGGCCATGGCCGGGCTTCTGAAAGCCCCTCCCGGCCACCAGGACTAAGGTGGGAAGGGGAGGGCCATGCACACTTCTAGGAACAAATACGAACAGCACCCTGCTGGGGAGTTTAGCCCCCGGCGAGAGTGAAATTCACCTGTACCTGCGTATCGACTTCGACCGGCTCTCCGTTCAGCAGATACGGCTTGTACTTCCACTGCTTCACGGCTTCGATCGCGGCCGGGGCCAGCATTGGGTGTCCGCTGATCAACTGCAGGTTCTCGATGTTGCCTTCCTTGCTAATCTGCGCCTGCAGCACGACCACGCCCTGAATACGGGCCTGGCGGGCGAGAGGCGGATAAGTCGGAGGAACCTTGCGGATCAAAAGACCCTGCGAAACGCCGCCCGAAACGCGCACTCGCTGCGGGGTAGCGATCTTCGGCACAGCAACCGGCGTGCTGCTCAAAACGCTGCCGATCACGCCGCCCATCGATCCGCCCGGAACGCCACCCGGGACGCCGCCCACGACGCCCGTAGCCGCCATGGTCGGCGGAGGAGCTTCATCTTCCTGAATCATTTTTACCTTTTGCGGAATCTTGGTAGGCGTGCGCAGCTCGCCGTTCACGATATCGGTCTGAATCTGCTTGACGTGCTGCACGACCGCGGCTGCTGGAGGTGGAGGTGGTGGAGGCGGTGGGGGGGCCACCAGAAGGAACATCATTTGGCCCTTCGGCAAGGCTTCCGTGAAAATAAGCGGAATCAGGACCATGACACCCACGATCATGATCTGGATGGCAAACGAGACGATGGAAGTCCATCCCCGCTTCGTTTTGAGCCTGCCGCCGGACTCGATAAGGCTGTCTTCAAACATTGGATTTCTCCCCTACATCTTTCAGACCCTACGGAAACTTAGACACCGACCAATTCCCCTTTGCTCCCAGTTTCTTTGTCCGTCGCCCAGGCTACCGAAGCCCGAACGGCGTTCCAAGAGACTCCCTCTAACTCCTACATAAGAAGGCGTAACGCAAATCATTACCACCGCGCCATAGGGTAACTTACCTAGCTTTGCCCGGCATGGCGACCGGTCGCTTGCCTTTTTGGATCCGCCAATCCTGGTATGCCACCAGGATGGGAGCGGCGATCGCAATCGAAGAGTAAGTCCCGATTAAGATGCCGATTACCAGCGCGAGGCTGAATCCACGAAGCACCTCGCCGCCGAATAAGAATAGTGCGAGTACGGTAAGGAAGGTAAGGCCCGCTGTCAAGATGGTTCTGCTTAGAGTCTGGTTGATGCTCCGGTTGACGATTTCCGACAGTTTCTCGCGCCGCATCAGTTTAATGTTTTCCCGGATGCGGTCAAATACCACGATCGTGTCGTTATTAGAGTAACCAATCAGGGTGAGAATGGCGGCAATCACGGTCAGGGTGATGTCGGTGTTGGTAAGGGAAAACGCTCCTACGGTGATCAGGGTATCGTGAAACACCGTGACCACGGCCGCAATACCGTAAATCCACTCAAAGCGGAAACCTAGGTAAACCAGCATTCCTAGCAACGAATAGAGCGTCGCTAATCCGGCCTGAGTGCGCAACTGGCCGCCCACCTGGGGTCCGATGATTTGGACATCGCGTACCCGAAAATCAGAAAGGAAGAAGCCATCCGGAAGCGAAGCTACCACTGCAGGGTCCACGCCCGGAGCACTTTTCAGTTGGTCAGCGGAATTCAGCACACCGCCCTGGAATTTTTCCCGATAATCCACCATCGCTTGGGCTTGGGCCGAATATCTCTTATCGGCCTCGGAACCCGCGCGAAGCGGGTCTTTTTCCATCAAATAATTCTTGATGGTCAGGAAGCTCGCATTATTCAGGTCGGTCTTGCCCGCGGGAGTGTTGGTTTCCAGCGCCTGAATGATCTTCAGCTTGCCCTGGTCGAGAGCCTGCTCGCTGGTTTCACGAACATCGAGGTCGACCAATTCCTCGTTGTTGGAGGCGGCACCCAAACGCTGCAGTTTGAAGTTCTTCAGGCCCGCACGATCCAATTCGGCGCGGATCGCGTTTTCGTCGGGAGTGTGCGAGAACTTCACATAGACCAGGGTTCCTCCGCGGAAGTCGACGCCCCATGGGATGCCGTGCCAAAACAACATGGAAAATACGCCTGCGACGCTGAAGATCAGCGAAAAGGCGAGAAAGTACCACTTCTTGCCGAGAAAATCGATGTTGGTATTGCGAAAGAACTCCACGGGTTTTTCTATCCCCTTATCTATCTATGGCTTATGGAAACTTTGTCGAAAATAATCGAAACGCCTAAATGCTGAGTGCTTCGCCGCGCTGCTTGCGGCTGAGCACCCAGTCGAAAATCGTGCGCGACACAAAGACCGCGGTAAACAGGTTCGCCAGCAAGCCAAACGTAAGCGTTGTAGCGAAACCCTTCACCGGCCCGGTACCAAAAATAAATAGAATTGCGGCCGAAAGGATGGTGGTGACGTGGGTATCCACAATCGTGATCCAAGCGTGGCTGAAGCCCTGATCCACCGCCGAGGGTGGCGTCTTGCCATTGCGCAGTTCCTCACGAATGCGCTCAAAGATCAGCACATTGGAATCGACGCCCATGCCGACCGTCAGAATCACGCCGGCTATGCCGGGTAAGGTGAGGGCGACATTCACTCCCGCAATCGTCGACCAACCCAGGAAACCCAGCAAAATGATCAGATTCATGATCAGCGCCAAGTCAGCGTTTATGCCCGCACCCCGGTAGTACACCAGCATGAAAATCAGGACGGCCACCATCCCGATGATCGTCGCCAGCACACCGGATCGAATGGAATCCGCGCCCAGCGACGGCCCCACGGTTTCCTCTTGCAGATACTTGATGCTGGCGGGCAATGCACCTGATCGCAGGATCATGGAAAGATCCTTCGACTGTTGCTCGCTCATGCGTCCGCCGCTGATCTCGCCGCGATCGCGAATCGGTTCCTTGATGTTGGCAACTTCTTGAACCTTGTTGTCCAGTACCACTGCCAGGCTGTCGCCGACGTGCGAGGAAGTAAAGCTGTAGAACCGCTGTCCACCTTCGCCAGTCAGGGTGAAACTCACGCTGGGCTGTCCGTTCTGGTCGCGGCTGGCCTGCGCATCGCGCAGATCTTTGCCGCTAACCGCGGAAATGCGGGACACCAGATACCACGCCTGCCCCTCTGTCTCGGCACCCGGCATGGAATGCCCAGGAAGCAGGATCGCATCGGCGGGCAGAACTCCGCCCTTATCCTGCATCGCCGCCTGTTCGCTTGGATACGGTCCACCGAGAGACTGCTTGATCTCAAGCATGGCGGTGGACTGCATGATGTCCTTCACGCGCCCGGAATCGTCAACGCCCGGTAGTTGCACCAGAATCTGGTACTGCCCGAGGCCATGCTCTTCGATGGTAGGCTCGCTGACGCCGAGCGCGTCAATGCGGTTGCGGATGGTGTCGATGGCCTGCGTAACCGCCTTATTCTTTAGATCGGTCAAGGCGGAGGGCTTCATCGACAAATTCCAGGAATTGTTCGGGCCACCGGTGACGTCGAACTCGGGCAGCCGTTCCTGCACGATAGAGAGTAAGTCAGAGCGCGATGCTGGTTGCAGACCCTTGACGACCAAATGATCTGGGTTGTTCTGCTGGTCGGGCTGCGAAATGTCGGAATAATCAATCTTACGGTTGCGCAGCTGATCTTTCAGCACTTCCATGGCGTTCTGCGCCACCACGTTGACGGCATCGTTCACCTGCACCTGCAAGATCAGGTGCGTTCCACCCTTGAGATCGAGGCCTAAGTGGATGTGATCCGTCAGCGCCGCGAGCAATCCCTGACCGGAGAAACTCTTGGGAATGCCGAACATTCCAAAGAGGAAAATGAGCGTGATGCCAACGATAATCAGAAGTCGATAGAGGAGATTCTTGGTCATATGAAAAGAGTGTCTGTGGCCAGTTGTCGGTGGTCAATTTAGCGCCGGACCGCTACAACTTATTTGGTCTTCACTTCTTCCTCGGTAGTCGTCACCTGCAGCACTGAGGCCTTGGTCACTTCCACGACGATATTGTTTGGCGGCACGCGCAAATGAACGCTGTCGTCCTTGAGCGCCATGATGGTCCCGCGCAGGCCCCCGCTTGTGGTGACCTTATCCCCGGTCTTGAGTTGGTCGAGCATCGCCTGCCATTTCTTCTGGCGGCGCTGCTGGGGCATGATCAACAGAAAGTAAAAAATGGCGAAAATAAAAACCAGGGGAGCCATACCCAGCCACCCCATACCGCCACCACCACCGAGCTGTACTGCGATCAAAAATTGCATATGAAGGTCGGAGCGTATGGATCCGCGAAAAACCGTCCGCGCTCATTAGCGGCGCGGGAGCTGTTATGTCACCACGGGGTTTAGACCGACTTCGGCCGGGTTCTTTCAGCTTCTCAGGCTTGAATCCGGGGAAGGTCTACGGTTTCGGTCTTGACCAGACACTAGAAAGAAAACGGGACTCTACCCCAAGTGAAATAGAATGCCGCACCCGCCGCATGGTGTCAAGGTAGAAACTAAGGTTGTGAATGGTGTTCAAGACCTGCGCCAGCACTTCGTTCGATGCATAAAGGTGTCGTAAATAAGCCCGCGAGTAGCGCTGGCACACCCGGCAGGCGCAATTTGGATCGAGCGGGCCGGAATCCTGGGCATAGCGGGCCTGCTTGATTGTGACTTTTCCTTCCGAGGTAAACAGCAGCCCGTGCCGCGCCGCACGCGTCGGCAGCACGCAGTCCATCATGTCGACGCCGAGCTTGCCGTACTCGACGATCTCCTCTGGTGTGCCCACTCCCATCAGATAGCGCGGCTTGTCGGCCGGCAAATGCTCCAGCGTGGACTCCACGATCTCGCGGGTCAATTCGCGCGGCTCCCCCACGCTGAGCCCACCGATCGCATAGCCGGGGAAGCCGATTTCGACCGTCCGCTCGGCTGACTCTTTCCGCAGGGGACGGTCCATGCCGCCTTGCACAATGCCGAAGAGGGATTGGGTAGAACAGCACTCGGTACTCAGTACTCGGTTGTCAGTTTTCGTCCTATCGATGTTTTCTGAAGGAGCGCTGATACCGTCGTTGCTTTCAGGCACTGAGAGCTGAGTACCGGGTACCGAGTACTGGTTCCACGGAACTTCCTGCTTGTGCTCCTCAAAATATTTCTTGCTGCGGGCCGCCCACCGCGCCGTCATCTCCATCGAAGCCCGGGCACGGCTCGCATCCGCGGGATATTCAGTGCACTCGTCAAACGCCATGATGATGTCGGCGCCGAGACCGATCTGGGCCTCCATAGCGCTTTCTGGGCTAAAAAAGTGAGAAGAACCGTCGAGATGCGAACGGAACGTCACACCGTCCTCTTTGATCTTTCGAAGTTCGCTCAGGCTGAAGACCTGAAATCCACCCGAGTCGGTGAGGATTGCGCGCCGCCACGACATGAACCCGTGCAAACCGCCCATGCGGCGCACGGTTTCGATCCCCGGCCGCAGGTAGAGGTGATACGTATTGCCGAGGATAATCTGCGCGCCCAGATCTTCGAGAATGTCTTGTGGCACTCCCTTCACCGAGGCAACCGTGCCTACCGGCATGAATACCGGTGTCTCGATCTCGGCATGCGGTGTCAGGAGGCGGCCGGTGCGCGCCGGGCCACTGTTTTTTTCAATTTGGAGGGAGACGGACACTCGCTCGGATTGTAGCAACCGGGAGCGCGAGAAACTGCGCCCTATGTTTTCCGAAGGCGTTATGCCGAATCCGGCGCAGTTCAGCCGGGTGAGGGATCTCGCGTGAGTTACGCTGCCTATGGGCATGCGCGCGAAAATTTCTTAGCCCACGATGTTGATGATCTCTCCGAGGATGTTTTCTCCCTCCACGATCAGCTTCCCCACGGTCACGGGTAATTTGAAGCGTCGTGGGCCGGCGCTCCCCGGATTGAAGTAAAGGACCCCGTCGCGCGTCTCCTGCTTTGGAACGTGGCTATGGCCGAAGACCACAACCTTGAAGCCGGACGCTGCCGGCTTCAGGTCGAGTTTCGCGAGATCGTGCAGCATGTAGATGGAAACGCCTCCGAACTCGACGACTTCAGTTTCCGGCAACTTGTGGGCCCCTACTGTCTTGTCGATATTGCCGCGAATGGCCGTCACTGGCGCGATGGCGGCAAGTTCTTCCACAATCTCGGGCGCGCCGATGTCTCCGGCGTGAAGGATGTGGTGTGAGCCCCGTAGAGCCGCGAGAGCCTCGGGCCGCAGCAGCCCGTGAGTATCCGATATGACACCGATCATGATTGGAGTTTTGGTTTTCAGCCTTCTGCCTTCGGATTGGAATTCATGAGGGCGTTGATTTCGGCGTGCGATGGTGCACCTTCCATCGCAGAATAGGTGCCCGCCGACCTCACTTCTTCCGCAAGGCGCCGCAGAAGACCAAGCGATGCTCGCATCGGACCCGAACCTAGGCTGACTCGCGCCACGCCTAACTTTCGCAATTCCGGAACCGAGGCCGAACCGGGGCCGCCCAGAATATTCAGCGGGCAGTGTAGATCGGCGACCAAGCGGCCAATTGTCGCGGCATCTCGCAAGCCGGGAACGAATACACAGTCGGCACCAGCATCGCGGAAAGCACTCAACCGGCGCAGGGCTTCGTCGTAGCGTCTTGCCGGATCGCCAACCTGCAGCAGGTAAACGTCGGTCCGCGCATTGAGCACAATCGGCACGTTCAGGCGAGCCGCTTCCTGCCGCAGGGCACGGATTTTTTCCAACTGCAGCGTCAGCTCGACGAGGGGGTGACTCGAGTCGCCGCTAGCATCCTCCAGGTTCATCCCCACCGCGCCAGCTTCGATGACGGCGCGTGCAGTTCTGGCGGCATCCTCGGGACGATTTCCGTATCCCGCTTCAACGTCGGCGGTAACGGGCACCTCGACAGCGCTGGCGATTCGCGCCACCGCGGCAAACATTTCTTCTTTCGGGATCCGCTCTCCATCTGGATAACCCAAAGAAAACGCAATGCCAGCGCTGGTGGTCGCAATCGCTGGAAATCCGCTCTCTTCGAGGATGCGAGCACTGGCCACGTCCCACGCATTGGGCAGCAGCAAAACTTCGGCCCCCGAGTGGAGAGTACGAAATAAGTCTGCTTTGTTTTTCTTCGGAGTCATGCCTATCAAGAATGGATGCGCTCAGCGGTTCCCGCTCTTCATTTTCTCTACGAATTTTCCCACGCTGACAACCGCGCGTCCCACGGTGCCGCGTCCAATTTCCTGGGCGTCATCGCGGGCAATCACACGCAAGGTATAAAAGCGTCCGTCGAAGGATTCGAGAACGGCCTCGGCTTTGATGCGGGCACCAATTCCACTGGCCGCGCGATGCACTACGTTGATGGAGGTTCCAACCGTGATCTCATCGCCCTCACAGTAAGGCTGGAGAGCATGAAAGGCTGCCGTTTCCATCAGCCGGATCATGTCGGGCGTCGAGTACACCGGAGGCAACTCAGGATGGTGCGACGTGAGCGTGTGCTGGAACTCGACGGTTTCTTCAGCCTCGGCGCGTGCTCCGATGGGAACTGGCTTTGCCATTCGAACTCTCCATTGTTGCGGAATTTTTCAGACTAGGGAGGGGAATGTGCCTGAATGGCTGCAAATACTTTCTTGGGGTCAAACCTCTGATCTGACAGTTTCTTTTGAACCTCCTTGACTTCAGATTTGCTCATTTCCGGGAGCAGGGCGCGTGCCTTTTCTCTGGAACCACTAATGTCCATCATGCTCGCTCGAAACAAGAGCATAAATGCGGCGGGGCGGTCCACTTTCATACCTTCGCCCGAAGAGTACATCTCCGCCAATGCGAGAATCGCTGCGGCGTTGGAAGCTGCGGCTCCCTTTTGGTACCACTTTGCAGCCTCGGCGGGGTCTTGGGGAACTCCCAAACCCTTGCGATACATGTAACCAACACACGATTGCGCCGGAGCGTAGTCTTTGGCGGCGGCCTTGCAAAGATCGAGAATTTGGACGTAGCTTTGAGGGGCGCCCGGTCCGTTAAGCAAGTGGACTGCGAGCCGAAGCTTCCCTCGGGAATCTATTTCGGCTGCTTTGCGCAGCCATAGCACCGCCTGCTCGTCGCTTTTAGGCAATTGATCGCCTTTTTCATACATCGCCGCGATTTGCAGCAGCGCATCGGAAGTTTCTGTCTTAGACATGGACGCGGCGCTCCTCCTTGCCGCATCTACGGCAATTGGGTCGCCAGCATCTCCCGCCAACAAGAACCACGCGTAAGCCGTGAATTCGTTCGATGCAACCCCGTCCCCGTTGTAGTAGGAAGTGCCCAGATTGAACATCGCCTGAGGACTGCCATGCTTGGCCCCGCTCGCGTACCAGCGCACCGCCTCCTCTTTATCCAGAGAAACTCCTTCCCCCGTGCGGTACATGAATCCAAGGCTGTTCTCGGCAGCAGGATCGCCCTGATCCGCGGCCTTGCGGAACCACTTCGCAGCCAGCACGTCGTTTTGCGGAACTC
This sequence comes from uncultured Acidobacteriaceae bacterium, assembly GCA_963840895.1. GTDB lineage: Bacteria > Acidobacteriota > Terriglobia > Terriglobales > Acidobacteriaceae > Sulfotelmatobacter. The sequence goes on along the minus strand of CAWJAR010000017.1, from coordinate 257,608 downwards.
CATTGCCGTCTTGATAAGCCTTACCCAGCCTCGACTGAGCAGTGGCATCACCTGCTTCGGCTCGATTTTGCAGTTGAGAAACTTCCGATTGGTTCAGTGACGGCGCGTTGGATGTTTCCTGCTGCGGGAGTTGGGACGAAGGCGTGGGAGCTGAAGTCCGGGCAAGAGCAATACTGCCGCTGAGCAAGATATACGCAACGATTTTTTTCGTGCGGCGGGCAGAGTTCGGAAAAATTCGCGGAAACGAGGTGACCGCGACGACAACAGTATCGAGCGCTGGCTTTCGCATGCGAAGTGTACGTTGTTTTAGTATCTAAGCCGCCGCTTTCGCCGTGCGCCGCGCTTCGATCCCGTCTAGCGCCTTCCACAGCATGCACGCAGCATTCTCGGCCGCGTTCAGAGCGGCGTCCGCGGCCTCGGGATGGGAAGCGATGCGCTTCTCTAACTGTTTGCGCCAGACTTTCGAGTGGTAGACATCCGCCGTCGCATGCAGCGAGAAATAGCCGCAAGTCTTGTCGTCGGCGCCGTACGACTCGCGCAGGCCACGCTCTTTTTCCTTGGCAATATGCGGTACTTGAGACTCGTAGGCGTAGAAAGCCACCAGAGCTTCCTCTGCTGAGCCCTCGCTGGCTACCTGATGAAAGTGCCTGATTAACTGCCGGATTTCAGGTGCGGGAGTATGCCATTCCAGGTTTCGGCTGGAGCCCATCCCTTCGGCAAAATCTAGCCAGAGTTCGGAGTGCGGAACCGAGTTCTTTCCAACCCGGCCTTCCACGCCTTTCTCGTCACACATGTTTGCCAGTACCGACCGACGCAGTTCGCCTTCTTCGAGCCGCATCCCCAGAGCCGCGAGGTAAGATGGAAACGCTTCGACGTGATGGTAGTAGTCCTGCGCGTACTGACGCAGATCCTTGCGTGTCAACTCGCCAGCCGACCAAGCCTTGTAGAACGGATGGCAAAGCAGGTCATATTTTGCGATGCGTGCGTCCAGTTGCTCGAAGAATTCCACGGTATCCATAAAGCCCCCTGCGCATTGGATTGGACAGCCAAATATACGAGTGAAGCGCCGACATCAGCAAGTGATGCTGATCACGATCTCCGCAAGTTGCTAGAATAAAAGAAGGAACAGTTCAAGAAATTTTCTGGGGTTCGCATCCACCCGATTCGCATGCAGTTCACCGAACAATTCGACGTAGTTGTGGTCGGAGCCGGCCATGCCGGGTGCGAGGCCGCCATCGCCTCCGCGCGCATGGGCCTGAAGACTGCTCTGTACACGCTCAACGTTGACCTGATCGCACAAATGTCGTGCAATCCGGCCGTTGGCGGCATCGCCAAGGGACACCTGGTGCGCGAAGTGGACGCACTCGGCGGCATCATGGGCGAGATCACCGACGCTGTGGGAATCCAGTTTCGCCTGCTAAATACTTCGCGCGGCCCGGCCGTGTGGTCTCCGCGGGCGCAGTGCGACAAGCAGGCATATCGCCTGAAGATGCGTGAGGTGTTGGAGTCGCAGCCTAATCTGAAGATCAAGCAGGCGGAAGTCGCGGATCTGATTGTGAAGCCGGCTTCCGACTCCCGGCTTTCGGCTTCCGGAGAGCATAGCGGTCAGGCAGACGAAACCGAAAGCCGAACGCCGGAAGCCGGAGGCCCGGTTCCAAGGCGCCGGGTCCTCGGGATTCGCCTGCGCGACGGCCGTACGGTCGGCGCGTCGGCCGTCGTCATCACAACAGGAACATTTCTCAATGGCCTCATTCACTGCGGAGAGCAGCAATACCCGGCGGGACGTTCGGGCGAACCCAACGCCGTTCTGCTGGGCGAGGCTTTGAAGAAGCTTGGGCTGCGCGGATGCCGGCTCAAGACCGGAACTCCGCCGCGACTCGACGGACGCAGTATCGACTGGTCGCGCTTTCCCGAGCAACCGGGGGACGTCGATCCGACGCCGTTCAGCTTTCGCACCAAGCGCGTTGCGCATCACGACTCGCAGGTGCCTTGCTACATTGCCTGGACCACGGCAGCGACACATCGCATCATCCGCGAGAACGTACACCGCTCGCCCATGTACAGCGGGCAGATCCAGTCGATCGGTCCGCGATACTGTCCTTCGATCGAAGACAAGATCGTGAAGTTTCCCGACAAGGAGATGCACCAGCTTTTCCTTGAGCCGGAGGGGCTGAATACGCATGAGATTTACGTAAACGGCATGAGCACGTCCCTTCCAGTAGAGGTCCAGCTCGAGATTCTGAAGTCGATCCCTGGGCTCGAAAACGCGGACATGTTGCGTCCCGGATACGCGATTGAGTACGACTCCATCGATCCCACGGAACTGGACCGCACGCTCGAAACCCGCAAGATTGCCGGACTGTTTCTGGGGGGCCAAATCAATGGCACGTCAGGCTACGAAGAGGCCGCGTGCCAGGGACTGATGGCGGGCATCAACGCCGCGCTGCAGGTGAAGCAACAGCCGCCGCTGATTCTCGACCGCACCGAGGCATATACCGCGATCCTGATTGACGACCTCATTTCGAAGGGCACGAACGAGCCCTACCGTATGTTCACGTCACGGGCAGAGTTCCGCCTGCACCTGCGTATCGATAATGCCGATCGCCGCCTCACGCCGCACGGACGCCGAGTGGGGCTAATCTCTGACGATGCGTGGTCAGATTTTCAGGAGAAACAGCAGCGCCTCGCGAGGATAAAGATGCTGCTGGAGAACACGCGCATCACCGCCGAGATGCTGGACCTCTGTCAATCTGAGAAGCAAAGCAACGAGGAATCTGTTATGGCGGGCATGGGATCGGTTACCGGCCAGACGCTGGCGCAACTCATGAAGCGTCCCGAGGTGACGGTGGAATACCTAGTTCCGGTCCTGAGGCAACTGTCGCCAGAATTCTTTGCGAGGAATTCCTCCGTGTCCTCTGTGGTGAGCCTGTCTTCGGAAGTCCGCAACGAACTTAAGGCCGTCGAGACCGAGATTAAGTACGAAGGCTACCTGTTGCAGCAGCAGCGCGCCATGGAGCGCCTGAAGAAAGCCGAGCAGCACTCCATTCCCGAGTGGTTCGACTACCGTTCCGTCAGTGGGCTCTCGCGCGAGATGCAGGAGAAACTTACGCACGTGCGCCCGCGCACCATCGGCCAAGCATCCCGCATCCCGGGCGTGACGCCAGCAGCGGTGTCCTTGGTGAACGTCTATATCGAGATCCAGGCACGCCGCCGCGATCAGGCAGCAGCGCTGTAGTCCACGCGGTCAGGGGTTTTGTTTAGTTTGCAGTTGCTCTGCGAGTTTGAGTTCGCTCTCCGCTTCCTCTTTTTTTCCCATCTCGCGGTAGGTCTGCCCCAGCAGGTGATGCGTGATCGGATTGTTGGGGTCCATGTTGGCTGCACGTCTTAAGGCGGTCACCGCCAAGTCCAGTTCACCTTTTTTCTCGAGCACCTTGCCCATCAGGATGAACGGCCCCGTCGAGGTCTGGTCGAGCCAGATCGAGCGCTGTAATAAACGTTGCGCTTCTTCGTACTTTTGAATTCGCGAATAGGCGTCGGCCAGCTTGTAGTAGGTGGCGGCGTTCGCCGGATTGATCGCCAGTTCCTTCTCGAATTCCGCAATCGCCTCGGGGATACGGGATTTGTAGGTGTAGAGTTCGCCCAACGTGTAATGAACCAGCGGAAGTTTCGGATCGAGAGCGGCCGCCTTCTGCGCGTACTCCTCCGCTATCGGATCGAACTCCTGCCTGCGCAGCATTTGCGCCGTGAACAGATAGGCCGCAGCCGAGTCGGGAGGAACGTCAAACATTTTTCCGAACGCCTTGCGCGCCTGCGGATAGTCTTTGATCTGGATGTAGCAGACGCCCAGCACGTACGAGGCGTCCGCATTGGCGCGCGGATACCATCCCTGGATTTTCTCTAGTAGGGGAATCGCGTCCGTCGGATGTCCGCCGCGGTAGTAAGCCAGTCCAAGCAGTTGGGTCGCTTCGCCGTTCGCGGGATCGACTTCGGTTGCTTTTTTCAAATACCCGATTGCCTTCGCGAAGTCATTTTTCTTGTAGTACGCGGTCCCCAATTCCAGAGCCAAACCCTTCGTAGCCGGATCGCGTGCTTCGATCGCCTCCAATTGCGCGATTGCCTCATCGGCCTTCCCTTCCTGCATCAGCTTTCGAGCCTGCACAAACTCAGTCGGTGCGGCCGCAGCAGACGATGGTTCAACCGGCGCGGACTGCTGCGCACTTCCAGTCAAAGAGAATGCCCCGAGTAGTAACGCAAAAGGTAGATATCGAAGATGAATTGACCGCATACCGAGGATTAAAGCACAAAGGGTGTCCCACTCTTATCGCGCATTTTGCCAGAAAGCCTGCTCTGAGCTTGTCGAAGGGGTGGGGGTTTTGATGTTCAGTGTCCGCTCATTGCTTTCTTAACCGCGTCAAGGTTTTCTTTCGCCAGCGCCTGATTGGGGTCAATCTGCAAAGCACGCTCGAAGTGAGATTTCGCTTCCGAGAACCGCCCTAACTCCGCCAGCGCCGCTCCCAGGTTTGCTTCCACGTTGGCGTCACCCGGCTGCAACTTCAGCGCGAAACCAAATTGCAGCGAGGCTCCATCGAAATCATTCTGTCCCGCGAGTGCCAATCCCAAGTTGTAGTGCGCGTCGAAGTAATCCGGACGCGCCTTCAGCGCCGCCTGCAAATATTCAACTCCCTGCTCAGGGTGCGCGGCCGCGACCAAAGCCGCACCGAGAGCGTTGTTTCCCGCCGCGTCTTCAGGACGCAACCGGACCGCCTGCTGATATTCCTGTATTGCTGCATCGAGTTGATCTTTGGCCTGCAGCATTGCCGCAAGGTTGTAATGCGCCTCGAAGTCCCCAGGATTCTTTTTCACGTTGTGCCGCGCCAAGGCTTCCTGCAGTACCATTCGCGGGTCTCCCTGCGATGGATCGAAATTTACTGGCAAGACCTGCAACCACAAATGTCCCATCTCATCACTGGAACGATTCCCACCACGCACACGTACCGGAGGATGATTCGGATTCAGCGGATTCTCCTCCGAGTTGTCGTACACGTACCGTAGACTCACTTTCGTTCCCCTGGGCAACAGCACCGGCTGCTCGTAGCGATACACCGCTTGCCAATTCAAATTCCATTGCGGAATGTGGATCAGCGTTTGCTGCGTCCCGTCCGGCAGCGTGGCCAATGCCTGCATATCTTTTCCGAGATAGTGCGCGTGGGGATAGATCGCCATCAGTTCTACATCGATCGGCAGCGTAAACTCGTCGGTCAGCAAAAAATCTTTCTGCCCCGGCGGAATGTCGAGCTTCGCGTCGTTCTCGAGTTGTAGCAGCATCGGCAGTTTTGTCGCAGCACGGGGCGTGAAATAAAGTCCGATGCTTGGCTGAATCACCTCCGGCTTGCCCGATGGCTGCAGGTGCGTATTCAGAACGAGGTCGGTGCCTTTGTCGAGGCGCAGCGCCATGCCTTCGGGCTCAACGTAGGGAATGGTTCCAGGCTTCCAGAAAAGCAAATGGCTGTCGGGATCAAACACTTGTGACTCGATGCGAATCTCCATACCGCCAAATCCTGCGCCCGGCTCGGTTTCGCGTTTGCGCGACGCGCCCGCGCGATCCACGAGAATGTTCGCATGATGCACGTAGCGCTTGTCGCCCGGACGAATCTCGACCGCCTTCACCCAGCGCGTTTCTTGAATCGGCACAGGGAAAATGAAATTCCAATAGGTGTCGGTGCCCTGCGGCGGCAGAGTCAGCGGCTTCGTGGCCGTCAGGATCAAGTCGGGCTCTCCCAGTCGCCAGCCCTCGACGAACTTTGGCTGAGGAGGGATATCTTTCGGATCGCCCTCGACCTCTCCCTGCTGAACCCATCGTTCGATCGAATCGATCTCAGAGTCTGTCAGGCGAAGTTCATCCGCAAACTTCAACTTCTGCGGTTCCGGCAGCCACGGCGGCATTGATCGATTCCGAGTGACTTCTGCAATCTGCCGTGCATGCTTCTTTAGGTCAGAGTAGGTCAGCAATGAGAAAGGCGCCGCTTCGCCGGGCCGGTGGCAGGTCGAGCACGCACGAAAGATGATGGGGGCGATGTCGCGATTGAATGTCACTTGAACGGGAGGGACATCGGTTGATGATGGACGTCGAAGCGGCCGGCCCGAAAGATTTTGCACTCCAACTGCTGCCGCAAGAACAATCAGGGCCCATCCTGCTCCGCGCAGCCCCGATCTTATTCCAGGTCCGAGATGTAGCATCCCACTCCCCTGATTTCGCTCTTGGCCACAGCCTTCCCCACTAATGCCGCGCGGATCGCATCATCCAGTTCGTGCGTGGTTGGCGCAGGCCGCGCTCGCCCCAGTTCCACATACCAATCATCAATGCGCCCGTCGTAAACGAGTTGGTGTCCTCGGTCGAAAACTGCGACCTCGGGAGTAATCTGCGCCCGTCCTAGCTTCACCAGTACGTGTGCTGGATCGCGCAGGGCAGGCAGATGATATCCATACTCCTGAAGATACTTTCGAATGGCTTCCGGCGTTTCGCTCTTGTCGGGATACACCAGCCAGAAGCTGGCCCGGTCAGAATACTGCTTGCTGATCTGCTGAATGACTGGAGCATAACGGCTCGAAACCGGACAATCGCGGCGCAGGAATACCAGCACAACTACCTTGCCGGAATTGGCGCTGAACGGATTCACGGCACGGCCGTCAAGATCAACTGCGCTTTGCTGCTCGGCTGCGAACCCGGCGCAAGCCAACAGAGCAGTCGCAACGACCAATCGCGTTCGGAGTTCTACCCCTGACATAAGACCAGACCGCGGAACCAATCTGGATTCTAAGAGCGCCAGCAGCAGGTGTCTATCCTGCGTGGAGCCTCCGTCGCTGGTTCTCTGCCGCTACAATAGCGTGAGCATGATCGCCCATTTGCGTGGAAAGCTGCTGGCGAAGCATCCCAACCAGGCCATCGTCGATACGGCCGGCGTCGGCTATGACGTCACCATCAGCGTGCCGACGTTCTCTGACTTGCCTGCGATCGGGGCCGAAGTCTCCTTATACATTCATACTCACGTGCGCGAAGACCTGATCGCACTCTACGGTTTCCTGCGTCCCGCGGAGAAGCTACTGTTCGAGAAGTTGATCACAGTCAGCGGAATCGGCCCCAAGCTGGCGATCACGATCCTGAGCGGCATGGCGGCCGACGAAATGGTGGGAGCCATTCGCGGCAACGACGTAGCCCGACTCACTCGCATCCCGGGCATCGGCAAGAAAACGGCCGAGCGCATGGTTCTGGAGCTTCGTGACAAGTTGCCAGAGGTGAGCTCGACCGCGGCCCCGGCTGCTCCTACGTTAAGCGCTACGGAAGAAGACGTGCTTTCGGCCCTGCTGAATCTCGGCTACCAGCGCGCCGCCGCCGAAAAAGCCCTGGCGATAGTTGCGAAAAATGGCAAGGGCGGAACGTTCGATGCGATGTTTCGTGATGCGCTGGCGGCGCTGTCGAAGTAGCAGCTACTTTCCGATGCAGAACGTACTGAAGATCAGGTTGAGGATGTCATCCGTCGTGGTCGCGCCCGTGATGTTGTCCAGGGGGCGCAGCCCACTGTAGAGATCCATCAGCAGCATCTCGTGCGGCACTTTTCCGGCGACGGCATTCTTCGCCGCATCCAGCGCAGCCAACGATTCCTGAATCAATCCCTGATGGCGAACGTTGGTTAGGAAACCTGACTCCGCCTGCATTCCAGCCTCGCCGCCAATGTGCCGCAGAATCTCGCCGCGCAGTTCGCTGATTCCTTCTCCGGTAACGGCTGAAGTAAGAACCTGCTGACTCCTGAGCGCTGGCTCCTGACTCCTTGTTCCCAGATCGCACTTGTTTCCCACGACGATCCTGGGCCGGTTCGCGGCCAGTTGCAGGAGTTTCTCATCTTCCGCTGTCTGTCCCTGCGACGCGTCGAGTACGACGAGCACTAGATCTGCGTCGGCCAGCGCTTCCATCGATTTCCGGATGCCGATCGATTCCGCTTCGTCGAGAGCTTTGCGAATCCCAGCCGTATCGACCAGTTTGACCGGGATCCCGCCGATTGCCACGGTCTCGCTGACCAGGTCGCGCGTCGTGCCCGGAGTCGCGGTGACAATCGCACGCTCGCGCTCCACCAGCCGATTGAACAAACTTGACTTGCCCACGTTCGGCCGGCCCACGATTGCCAAAGTCAGCCCTTCATGGACGATTTTCCCGTAGGCAAAGCTTGCGCTAAGTTGTTGGAGCGGTTTGCGCACCTCTCCGATGTGTTCCAGAATCGTTGCATTCGGCATGACCGATACATCGTCTTCGGCGAAATCGATCCCCGCCTCAAGAACGGCAATCAGTTCCACCAGCCTCTGCTTGATCGGTTGCAATCGCCGCGACAGCGCTCCGTCCAATTGCTGCGCAGCGACCTGAGCTTGATACAGAGTTTGCGAATCGATCAGGTCGCGCACCGCCTCGGCCTGGGTCAGGTCGATGCGCCCGTGGAGGAACGCGCGCATGGTGAACTCTCCGGGCTCGGCAAGGCGAGCACCCGCTGCGACGCAAAGCTCCACAATGTGGCGAAGCACCACGGGCGACCCGTGCGCCGAAATCTCGATGACGTCATCGGTCGTGTAGGAGTGAGGCTTGGCAAAATAAGTGACGACAACTTCGTCAATGCGATGAGCTTCGTGTGGCGCGGGCGCCACCGCCCGCGTTCGCCCATGAGATGAACCGCTGACAGCGCTAGCCGAGCCTTGCTCGGCCGTAGAGCCGAGGGCGGCTGTCTCCACATGATCTTGGGCGGTTCCCGGCTTTTCGCGGGCAAGAGCGCCCGCACCCCATGGCTCAACCAGTTCGCTAAACACCGCGCGCCCCGGCCCCAGTTCATGCTTCAGGCGCAGCATCGGCAGAGCGATCTCTCGCGCTCCCGGTCCCGCCAAACGCACCACGCCAATTCCCCCGTGCCCTGGAGGCGTCGCGATCGCGACAATGGTGTCATCGAGATTCACGCGCCGATTGTAACGGTTACACTAAACATCAACCAACGTGGGGAAGCATTCAGAAAAACTCAAGGAGAGGACGCCGTGTCTGTTGCCGATGAACTTCTAAAAGCGAACGAAGAGTTTGCGCGCAATTTCAAGCTGGGCGAGTTGCAAGTGCGCCCGAAGCGGCATGTAGCCGTACTGGCCTGCATGGATTCCCGGATCCTCTTCGAACACTGCCTCGGACTGAAGCCCGGGGACGCGCATATGATCCGCAATGCGGGAGGCATCGCCACTGACGACGCCCTGCGCTCGTTAATCGTCTCGCATCACCTGCTCGACACGCAGGAATTCATCATCATCAACCATACCGACTGCGGTCTGCTGAAAGTGCGTGAGGACGAACTGAAGGCTCGCTTAACCGACAAGATGGGAACGGCCGCCGACGAACCATCTCACTTCCACGCCTTCGACGACTTGGAAGCGAACGTGAGGCAACAGATGGAGCGCGTGAAATCGCACCCGTGGATTCCGAAGAACATTCCGGTGCGGGGGTTTGTCTATGATGTGAAGACGGGCAAGCTGAAAGAAGTAGAAGACGGTTGACTATGTGGCGCGGGCGCCCTCGCCCGCGTCTTGGCCAGGAAAGAGACGCTCTGCAGAATCTGCAAACTGGACTCGCGGTAGGCACTCAGAACACTCTCAATGCCTCCCCAACTTTTCGCGGGCGGGGCGCCCGCGCCACACGAATCAACCACTACCTTGCCACAACCTTCTCAATCTCCGCCCGCAGTTGATCGTAAGGCAATGCCCCGGGATGATACATCGCCACCTTTCCCTCGCGATCGAGCAGCACGAGCGTAGGTGTGGTCGATGCGCCGTAGGTATCGAAGTTGTACTTACTGATGGGCACCGGCATGTCGAGCAGCCCGGAATAAAACCGATGCCGCACGGCATCGATGTACCGCAGTTCGTCGCTCGCCGAGGCATGCTCAATCTGCGCTGTGTATCCATAGAGCCGCGTCGGCCCGATCACCTGCAGTCCTTTGCCGGAAAACTCCGAACGCAGCTGCGTGATGATCGGAGCTTCCCCTTTGCAGTCGGAGCACCAGTGCGCCCAGAAGAACAGCAGCACGGGCGACCCTTTCAGCTGCGCGGGCAGCGGCAGTTTTGCTCCCAGGAATTCATCGGACTTCAGGGCCGGCGCCACCTTCCCTTGGAACGAAAGCAAGTTCAAGTTCTTCTGTAGCCGGTCGTGAATGGAAGTCGTCCCATAAGTCTGCAGCGCGGCCCGCAGGAGCGCGACGGCTTGGGTCCGCTGCCCGCGCTGCGCCAACACTTGCGACTGGACTTCGATCGCCGCGCCTAACGCAATCGGGAGATGCGTATCAGAGTCCAGCGGACGCCGCTTCATTTGCTCCACAGCCAGTGTCTGGGTCTGCTTCGCATAGGCTGCCGCCTGCTCATACTGACCTTGGTCGAGTGCCGCCCGCGCCATCCACGAATACGCCTCCAGATATTCGGGGGTAACTCCCTGCTGGTTCCGATAGGCGTTCAGCGCCGACTCTGCCGCCGAAAAATTGTTCTGCGATAAGGCGATGCGAACGTTGTCGACAATCCCGGCCCAAGCCGAAGCCGTGAACAATACCGAAACCAGCAGAATCCGTAAACGCATGTTTAGATGATGAATGCTTTGCCAAAAGGTGGCAAGTCTGTTGTCATTTTTCTGGACCGTGATGCTCTCCATAACATCCACTACATCAACTGTTTAGCCACGCACTGCCGCAAATTTTATGGCTATTTTAGGGCACTTTCTTTACAATTTAATTGCGTTTGACTTAAGAGTTTCTTCGCAGTACAAGCATCTCCGCTTAACCCAGCGCGTGACCTGCCTGCAGAAGACCCTGAAAGTTTCAGCGCTACATCAAAGAAAAAGGAACAAGCACCATCATGGAAACAGGAACAGTGAAGTGGTTTAACGACGCCAAGGGCTACGGTTTCATCAGCCGCCAGAACGGCGAAGATGTCTTCGTGCATTTCTCCGCCATTCAGGCCAGCGGCTTCCGCAGTCTGCAGGAAGGTCAGCAAGTCCAATTTGACGTGGTCAAAGGCCCTAAGGGCTGGCAAGCTGAGAACGTCAAGGGCGTCTAAACACCGCTTTGCGAGCCACAATTCGACAATGAGGGCGGCCAGCAATGGCCGCCCTTAGTGTTTTCGGGAGAACCCTGTCTTCCGTCCCGGCATTTTCAAGATATATCTTGACAGTACGCTTAGTAATAGTACGATACGTACTATGAAAGTGGCAGTCATATCCGAACTCGGCCATGCAATCCTCGGACTTCTGCAGTATCAGGCCTATTCTGGATACGGGCTGCGCAAAGTCTTCTCTTCGACGTCGATGAAGACCTACAGCGACAGCCCGGGAGCCATATATCCCGCCCTGCGCCGCCTTGAACAACAGGGCCTGATACGCGGCACGGTCGAAGGTGGAGCGGGGCTGCGCCAGAGACAGACGTTTCAACTCACACCCAAGGGGCAGGCCGAACTCAAGAAGTGGATTGCATCTCCAGTGACCCGCGAGGATCTGTTGTGGGGCCAACAGGAGATCCTGCTGCGTTTTGCTTTTTCGGAACAGACTGTGGGACGAACCGGCACTCTCCAATTACTGAAGTCGCTCGAAACAGCCCTTGAGGCATATGTCGCCGCGTTGCACGCGGAATTCAAGGCAATGCCGCCCAGCACGCCCGACTCGGGAAGGCTGGCCTTCCAATGCGGGCTTAAGGGAAACGAGTCGTTTCTGGAGTGGACCCGCTACGCCATCGCTATTTACGAAAAAGAAGGAAAGAAAAAAGGAGGCACATCGTGAAACTGTGGAGTGCAATCTGGCGCTCTTCGTTAGTTTTCCTAGCGGTATGCATCATTCAATCGGTAGCGGGAGCGCTCCTTTTGTCGAACATCAAAATGCCAGCAGCGCCGCATTTTATGCAGTGGATGCTTCTCGCGAACGCGTTGGTGGTCGCGTCCCTGGCGTTCGTAGCCTACCGATCCGATTTGCGGGGCTGGCGACTGGGAGCCACGATGGCCACGATCCCCTTCGTGATCGCTTGCGTGAATCTGGTGGAAGCGGTTGTTTTTCTCACCGGCTTTCCTATGCAGTGGGCAAGACTTTTTGGCTACTTCCTGGGATGCGCGGCGCTTGTGATGCCGGTGTGGATGCTTCTGTTTGGAAAGCGCTTTGAGGCATCGCCGGAGCACTTTCATCCCATCTCGTCCAAACCCACTGGCGAGCGCATCTGGAAGTTCGTGGTGTCGGATATCGCGTACTGCTTCCTCTATCTCACGGCCGGGATGATCATATTTCCATGGGTGAAAGATTTCTATGCCACCCAGCACATTCCTGCCATGACGACCATCATCGCACTGCAATTGTTGCTGCGTGGCCCCATCTTTATTTTGATGTGCCTCGCGCTAGTTCGCATTTTGGGTTTACCGCGGCTTGGAGGTGCCGTGGCCGTCGGAGCCGTGTTCACAATTGTGAGCGGCATCGCCCCATTGCTCACTCCCAACGCTTTTTTCCCAGATAGCGTTCGCTATGCCCACATGTGCGAGGTGACCACTTCCAACTTCGTGTTTGGAGCGATTGTCGCCTGGCTGTGGGGGCAGCCAACGTTTGCGCACGCGCCGGCTCTGCATCAAGCGGCGTAGCGATATGACACTCAAGTCTGAGGTGTCAGGGTCCGTATCCTTACTGCTGGGAGTTGCGAATCAGCACTACGTCCGAGTCGGTGTGTCCTCGAACCAGCCCCAGCTTGCTGCCATCGGCCGACCATCGATAGTCCCAGATGTGTTCCGCCTTGAACGACGTAAGCTGTTTCCCGGCAGAGCCGTCGAGAGGTTGCTGCCATAGATTGTCGGCATTGTTCTCGCGGATGGGATAGATAATTGACTTACCATCGCGCGCAAAGCGGACCATGCCCCTCCGCGGACGCTGGAACTCGATCTGCTTCTGCAATTGCCCGTTGCCGGTTGCGACCAGCGCCAGTTTTTCTTCGTGTCCGCCAGCGTGATCGATCGTGGCGAATGCCAGCGTGCGGCCATCTGGAGAAATGTCGAAGAAACCGGCGTTGATGGACATCTCCGACACCGTCTTGGCGGTTCCTCCATCGATGGGAACTTGCATGACCTTGCCGGTTGCGCCATCCATGAAATACACGGAGCGCGAATCTGGAGCGCACACCGGATAATTGTCGAGTTTGCCTTGGGAGAGTTGTTTTAGATTGCCGCCGGAGGCATCGGCGCGCCACACGCTCTCGCTGCCCTTGCCCGCGTGCAGTCCGAGAAGAAAAACAATGTATCGGCCGTCGGCGCACTCCCAAGGGTCACCGACAGCCGCATCCTCGAGGGTCGCAAAGGCGCCCTTTGCTCCGGTGTCGGGGTTCACCCAATTCAGCTTGTTATCTTTGTCGTGAATCAGCCGCCCGTCGTGCGTCCAGAAAAAATTGGTAAACGCCGCGGCGGGTGCAACCTGCCGTGCATCCACACCGCTTGACGCGGCAGACGTCACATAGAGATTCCATCGATCTTCGCTGAGCACTGTTGCCAACACCTGCCCATTCGCCGCCACGCTGAGATCCGAATAGTTATTCGTATCCCGAGTCACGGGATCCCGTCTTCCCTCGGGATATACAACGAAAACAATCTGCTGCTGCGTAAAACTCGACATCCGGCTGCGCTCGAGCACCATCAATCCTCTCCCGTCGGGCAACCACGTCGGTGAAGCGAAGCCCGAATCCGAGCTCAGCACGAGATGCTGCTGACCGTTCCCCGCATCCACAGCCATGAGCCCCGCAAGCGCATCGCCGGGCTGATTCACCACACACAGAATGATCTTGCCGTCCGGAGACCATGCGGGATTGTAGAAAGCCTGCCCATTCAATCCGGTCGCGAGCGCAGTCTCCTGGCCAGTATCGAGCGAGCGGACGATCAGCCGGTACTTCCCGGGCTCCGGATTGTCATAGCGCATGAATGCGATGTTGCGGCCATCGGGCGAGAATGTGATGTTCGAATCGACATCCTCCGCCAGTCGCTCGGGAGTGCCGCCGAGAAGCGGAGCGCGGTAGAGATAACGAAGGTCCGCATTGCCGGGGTCACTGCGCACGAAGTAAAGATAGTTACCGTCCGGCGAAAATCGCAGCCCGTTGTAGTAGACGTCGGCGGCAGGCTGTACCTGCGTGTTGCTGTTGGTCGGCACGTTGCGCAACCACAAGCTTACCTGGCCGTTGCTCTCCCCCATGAGGCTCAGGATGTACTTGCCGTCGGGAGAAATTGCGACCAGCGCCGCTTTGCCCTCCTCAGTCAGCCGCGTCACCGTGAAATTGCGGAATGGCCGCACCGGATGTCGCGTCACCAGCGAGTAAATTCCATACCCGGCGGCCACCAAGACAATCAAACCGACTAGAACGGTAAACCCAGTTCCTAGTTTGTGTCGGCTCGCCGTTGCAACTACCGCAGAACCCGAGGAAGGACGAACGACTTCCGCCGAAGACCCCGGCCGGGCGGCATTAGCGGCAACTGTGCTGGAACCCGAAGGCGCAGTCGCGTTCTTCTTGCCCGACTCTACATCGCGCTTGAGACGCCTCAGGTCTCCGCGCAGATCGGCCGACGACTGATAACGCAAATCGCGGTCCTTCTCCAGAAGCTTCTCGATAATTTCCTGCAGCTTGGCCGGCAGGCCCGAATTTAACTGCAGCGGAGGAACCGGATCGATTTCCAGAATGGCGTGAAACACCACAGCCGACGTTGCGCCCGCGAAGGGCAACTTCCCCGTTGCCATTTGGTAGATCACCGTGCCCAGCGAAAATAGATCAGTACGCGTGTCGAGTTCTTCTCCGCGCGCCTGCTCTGGCGACATATATGAGATCGTTCCGACGGTCGCGCCCGGACTGGTCAGATTTGCGGGACTGGGCGAATCCTGCGTAGCGCCGATGGTTCTCATCTCCAACTCGGGCCGGGCGAGCTTCGCCAAGCCGAAATCGAGCACCTTCACTTGCCCGCGCGGAGTCACAAAAATATTTGCCGGCTTGATGTCGCGATGGATGATTCCCTTGGCATGGGCTGCGTCGAGCGCATCCGCCAGTTGAATCGCAATGTCCAGCAAAGGCCCGATCGCCAGCGGGCCTGACAACAATTTCTGGTCGAGGTTCTGCCCCTCCAACAGTTCCATCGCGATGAACGATTGCACGTCCCCGCCGTCATCGGTTTTTTCGACCGCGTAGATGGTGCAGATATTGGGATGGTTCAGCGCCGATGCAGTGCGCGCCTCGAGCAGAAAACGGTCGAGGGCGTTCTGGTCGCGCGATAGTTGCGGGGGTAGGAACTTCAGCGCCACCTTGCGCCCAAGATTCAAGTCCTCTGCTTCGTACACGACTCCCATCCCGCCGCTGCCGAGTTGGCCGGTGATGCGGTAGTGCGAGATGGTCCGGTTGATCATGTCCTGGTCAGTCATGAACGAATGAGCGGAGTTCCATCTTAGGGTGATGAAAAAAGTGAGTCAACCTGAGCCCCGCGGTGACACCAACACCACTACTTTGCTGTTAACGCCTCGTTCTGCTCTTTGTCCAACCGCTCCATCATTTCCTTCGGCAGACCGTGAAGGAGTTCAAGGAATGCGGCGTTGGTCCAGCCAAAACCGACCACGTTCATTTCGTAGCCGAGTTCGACGTGCGCTTCTGACGACCGCGTCACCACGTTATATTTTTCCCGTATGTTTCCATCTCGCCGAAAATTTTCGGCGACCGTCGACAGAAACTCGTAGGAGACGCGATCGGCGTCAGCATTGTATCCATAGCGTCGCAGGCCAGCGATCACTACCATCTCGATGTTTCCCCAGCCGTAGGGCAAATCCCATTGCGCGCCAGTCTCGTCGGTGCTCATGGGTACTCCGCCCGGACGTTCGAAGACTTTCAGATTCGCCGCCACGGCTTTGGCCTGCGCTGGCGTGGCTACCCCCGCCCACAGCGGATAGAACGTCGATGCATACTGATATGCAGACATCCGCTTCGTCAGGAAGTTGAAATCGAAGAAGAGCCCCTGCTCATCGTTCCACAGATAATGCGTGATGAGCTTTTTGCGCTCCTCCGCCCGCTTGTTCCATTTTCTTGCGTCGTCGGCGTGCCCCAGCCAGAGGCTGATCTGCTCGAGATCTTTCTCCGTTTTGTAGAGCAGGCTGTTCAAACACACTGGGGCGTAATGATGGGTAGCCGAGCCAAACGCTCCGAAGCGAAAGCTCACATCAAATCCCGACTCTCGCATCGAGCGGTCGCCTTTGTAGTAATCCGCGCTCAGCTTGAATTGCTTGGCCTTCTCGCACTCCGCACGCGCCATCGTCAAGGGGACATCACAAACCTGCAGGGAGTAAGGCGATCCCGCAACCGGCTGCTTCACGATCGTCTGATTTGCTCCCGGCGTCGTCTCCACCACGTATTCGTTGGCCTCAGCCGGATGCAGGAAGAAATATTGCGACACCTTGCGATAGAAGCCGCTTTCGTCCTGAACTGCCTCTGCGGGCGGTCCGTCGCCAAAGTCATAGTAGCGCGACAGTCCCGTTTCCCCTGCCAGGTGCGGATCGCGCGTCCACATCCCGTAGTCTTTGTCGAGATCGGCGTAAGCCCGTTCCAGCCACGCTTTATCGGGATGTCCACCGTCTTTCTGCATAGCTTGGTAAACATCAACAAACATCGAACTCAGAAATGGAGGCTGTGACCGCGTCAGATAGTAAGTGCGATTCGCATTGAGCATCGCGCCATAGTGCTCAATCTCAAAAAAGAAGTTGTCGAGCATTCCTCGCGCCAGTTCCACGCGTCCTGCCTGGAGCAACCCGCGAATAATGAAGTAGCTGTCCCATCCATACATCTCGTTGAAACGACCACCTGGCACCACGTATTTGTCCGGAAGGTAGAGCAGACCGTGCGGCTGAATCTTGGATGTATCGATCTCGCCCAGGCGATGAATCTCCAGCGGTAAATGTTCGATGTTCACGTGGCAGTCGGTGGTCAATTTCTTTACCGCGGTAGGCTCTTCGAATCCCGCTGGCAGATACAAGACGGGCGAGACCTTGATCTTCGGATCGACCACGCTCGCGCAATCGTTCATGGAGCGAGTGAGCGTATCCCAGGCCGAAGAGATGTAAGTGAGAATCGGCTTGAGTCCTTGATCGGACGCACCGGTCATCGGCGCCGCGCTCGTCTGGGCGTCCCCAACTGCGCAGATCAGCACGAGAGTAAGCCAAAACCGAATCATGAAGACAGAAACACTGCGAGGGTTGAAACTCTGATGAAGGCTCATGGGTTGGAAAGCGCCTCGTCATCATAAACGCCGCACAAGAGAGCGACCAAACTAATTTGGCTGGCGAAGCGAAAGATGGGCCGTCGAAACTCAACCCTGCCACTCCGATCACTGCACTGATGGTTTATCCTAGCTAGTTTGCCGTTGGCTGTCTGAGGGGGCTCAAGTGAACCGATCTCATGCCGTGCTTCGTCTAGTCGCGTCTTTCCTATTGATCTTGTCCGCAACCGCGGGCTGGACTCAGGTTCCAGAGAACACCTATCAGGAATTGCACTGGCGCATGATCGGTCCGTTCCGGGGCGGACGTACTCGGGCTGCCGCTGGCGTCCCTAACCAACCGAATGTGTTTTACGTTGGCCAGGTGAACGGCGGCGTCTGGAAGACGGAGGACTACGGCCGTACTTGGAGCCCCATCTTCGATCACGAGTCAACGCAATCGATCGGCACCATTGCGGTTGCTCCTTCAGATCCCAACATCATTTATGTCAGCAGCGGCGAGGGCCTGCATCGCCCCGACCTCTCCGTGGGCAACGGCATCTACAAGTCCACTGACGCCGGCAAGACCTGGACCCACCTTGGCCTCGTGGACGGACAACAGATTCCTGCGCTCGCCGTCGACCCGCGCGATCCCAACCGCGTTTTTGCCGCCGTACTCGGTCACCCCTACGGCCCCAGCGAAGAGCGGGGAATCTACCGCTCCACCGACGGCGCGAAAACCTGGCAGAGGGTGATTTCCAAAGACGAAAATACCGGCGGCTCCGATGTCGTGATCGACCCGTCGAATCCCGACATCGTCTACGCTTCGATGTGGGAAGTTCGCGAAGGTCCGTGGGAAGATAACAACGAATTCAACGGCAGCGGCGGCGGACTCTTCAAGTCCACTGATGGCGGTAGCACCTGGCATCCGTTGACCAATGGTCTGCCGAAGGACCTGGCGCAAGTCTACGTCGCAATCGCGCCGAGCAATTCGCGCCGCCTCTACGCAACGCTCGCTGCAGCCTCCGGAAAGCTGAACGTCTTCCGTTCCGATGATGCTGGAGATTCCTGGACGCAAATCACCGACGATCCCCGCCCCGCAGGCCGCATCGGCGGCGGCGATCTTCCCATCCCGCGAGTCGATCCGAAAAATCCCGACCTCGTATATGTCGTCAGCACGGTCACGATGCGTTCCAGCGACGGCGGCAAGACGTGGATGAGCTTCCGCGGCGCGCCCGGCGGCGACGACTACCAGAACCTCTGGATCAATCCCAACGATGGAAACATTATTCTGATCGTCAGCGATCAAGGCGCCATCATCACGGTAAACGCTGGCGCGAGTTGGAGTTCCTGGTACAACCAACCAACGGCGCAGTTCTACCACGCGATCACCGATAATTCCTTTCCCTATCGCGTTTGCGGAGGGCAGCAAGAGAGTGGCTCGGCCTGCATTTCCAGTCGCGGCAACGATGGCGCAATCACTTTTCGTGACTGGCATCCGGTGGGCGTCATCGAGTACGGCTATGTCGCTCCCGACCCGCTCGATCCCGACGTCGTCTACGGCGGCGGCAGAACCGAGGTTTCCAAATTCCATTGGTCCACTGGGCAAGTGCAGAACGTAACACCGATTCCTCTGCGCAACCCTAAGTACCGCACCAACCGCACCGAACCGCTGATGTTCTCACCGATCGATCCGCACATTCTTTATTTCGCGAGCAACGTGCTCTTCAAAACCACAGATGGCGGCAACTCGTGGCAGACCATCAGCCCCGATCTCACCCGCGAAAATCCCGGAGTGCCCACCAGCGTGGGGCCTCTGGTTCCCAAGGGCGCCGAAAAGCAGCGTGGCGTCATCTATGCACTCGCTCCCTCATTCAAATTAGTCGGAACTCTTTGGGCCGGCACGGACGACGGCCGACTTTGGATCACGCGTGATGGCGGAAAGCATTGGTCTGACATCACGCCCAAAGAACTCACGTCGTGGAGCAAAGTCACGCAAATTTCTGCATCACATTATCGACGAACAGACGGCCTACGCATCGGTGAGTCGCTTCCGCATCAATGACCTTCATCCTTACATCTATCGCACGCATGATGGCGGCAAGACCTGGCAGCAAATTACATCCGGCCTTCCCGACTTCGGCCCCGTCGACACTGTTCGCGAAGATCCCGTCCGCAAGGGTCTCTTATTCGCCGGCACCGAAAACGCTGTCTGGGTTTCGTTCGATGACGGCGATCACTGGCAATCTCTGCAACTGAACCTGCCGCAGACATCGATGCGCGATCTCTGGATTCACGACAACGATCTGATTGTCGCAACCCACGGCCGCGCCTTCTGGATTCTCGACGACATCGCTCCGCTGCGTGAGGCCGCAAGGAGCATCGCGAATTCAGTCCATCTTTTTACGCCCGCGCCCGCCTACCGCATCGAGCGCGACACCAACACCGATACGCCTCTTCCGCCCGATGAACCGGCCGCGGCCAACCCTCCAGACGGCGCCATCGTGGATTACTATTTGCCCGCCCCAGCGAACTCAGTCGCGATTGAAATTCTCGATGCGCAAGGACATGTCGTAAGACGCGTCTCGAACACCGACAAGCCGGAGATCACAGAAGAGGAACTGAACAAGCAGTTGATTCCCCTGTATTGGGTTCGCCAGCCTTACGCGCTCGCGACAACGGTGGGAATGCACCGCTTTGTATGGGATCTGCACTATACGGCCCCGGCTTCAACGCGCCATGAATATCCTATCGCCGCGATTCCGCACAATACTCCGCGTTATCCTCTCGGTCCGACAGCTCTGCCCGGAAGCTTCACCGTTCGACTCGCGGTAGACGGAAAAACATCAACGGCGCCCCTGACGGTCAAGATGGATCCTCGCGTCAAGACACCAGCTGCCGGTCTCGAGAAGAAGTTTCAGGCAGAGACGCTTATGGCGGCCGTCATGACTGATTCCACGCAGGCTGTGCTCCAGGGCCGGTCCATTCAGGCGCAACTCGAGAAACTAAGCGCCGAGGCAGGTGCCTCGATCAAAGACGCCCTCGAAGCGAGCGAGAAAAAACTCACCGCACTGCTCGGTGCCCCGGCTGGATTTCTTGCGCCACCCTCCGCCGATATCACTCTCAGCCGTGTCAACGGGGAGGCCAGCACGCTCTACCAGCAAGTTTGGCAGGTCGACGCTGAACCCACAGCTTCACAGATGCAGGCGCTGACACAGACCGAGCACAACGGCACGGACGTGTTGAAACGCTGGAATGACTTCAAAGCCGCGGACTTGCCTGCACTGAACCGGCTGTTGCGAGAGTCCAAGGTTCCTGAAGTTAATTTACAAGCTGACTTGTATCAGGATGAACCTCAGATCGACGAGGAATAACTCGCGTCGAGGCCTGCGCGTTTGGAAAACATTCAATCGAACAGTTGCTAAATTTTGCGGACCCGCGGTCCCCGATCTGCAATTTCTTGCGACATTTATTGCCTTAACAAAATGTTTGTAATTTTTTTCGTCGACAATTGTTCAGAACCACAACAGCCCGCGGTATAATCCACCGACTTTGCAACTTGCGTTGGCCTGCCTAGGGGACTGTTTCACTGGTTTGTGGTAGGTAGATCAAACGGAAGTTCGCTTCAACAACCACGTTTTGAACAACCCTAAATACGAGGTCACCTATGAAGGTTTTCCGAACCCTCGGAATTGCTTTGCTAATGACGCTGGTTTGGTCCGGCATCGCCGGCGCCCAGGAACCATTCACTGCAGGAACATGGACCGCGACGAGCACACCACCTCCGTCGGCGGTTGCCCACGCTGTACTGCTCACCGACGGTTCCGTTCTGGTGAACAGTTTCTTTTTCACAAATCACGCTGACCCCTGGTATCGCCTGGTGCCCGACGCGACCGGTAGCTACATTCACGGCACGTGGAAAAGCGCCGGCACACTGCCGAGCGGATACAACCCTCTCTACTTCGCTTCCTCGGTGCTTCCCAACGGACAGGTCGTAGTCATGGGCGGCGAATATAACAATGGCGGTTCGGTCTGGACCACGCTTGGCGCAGTCTACAACCCGGCGACCAACAAATGGACCAGCATCACTTCGCCTCCAGGTTGGACGTCGGTCGGCGATGCGCAGAGCATCATCCTACCCAATGGAAAGATGATGATGGCAAATTGCTGCACCACGCAAGAAGCCATCCTCACGCTCAGCGGGACCACAGCTACCTGGGCGAACACCGGCACAGGAAAATCCGACTGGAACGACGAAGAAGGCTGGACCATGTTGCCCGGCGGCAAGATTCTCACCGTCGACGCCTACGTACCCAGCGGCTGCTGCAAGATGGGGTACCAGATTTATGATCCCACCACGGGCGCTTGGACCACCCCGTCCAACAACACCATCGTAAACCTGGTGGATCCTGGTTCTCTTGAACTCGGACCGGCGCCTCTGCTACCGAACGGCACTGTCTTCGCCTCCGGTGCGACCACTAACAATGCCATCTATAACATCGCCGCCGGTACTTGGGCTGCCGCTCCGAAGTTCGGCGGCACTCTCGACGTAGCCGACGGACCCGCTGCAGTTTTGCCCAGTGGCAACGCCCTGTTTGATACCAGCCCCGGAGTCTTCAACACGGGTAGCAAGTTCTTCGAATGGGACGGTACCGCGCTGAACGCAACCTCTGCGCCTCCAAACGCCGCGGTTGATTCTTCGTACGTCGGCAACATGGTAGTTCTTCCCACGGGCCAGGTTCTCTTCACTGACTTCTCGAACAGTGTTCAGATCTACACCCCTGCTGGAAGCCCGTGCGCCGGTTGCGCTCCGACAATTAAGACGGTTGCATCCACTCTGACCCATGGCAGCAAGAATAATCGGATCAGCGGAACGCAGTTTAACGGCCTGACTCAAGGCGCGTACTACGGCGATGACAACCAGAGCGACACGAACTTCCCGATCATTCGTATCACCGACTCCACCGGCCGCGTGGTCTATTGCAAGACCCACAACTGGCTGGGCGGCGTAGCGACCGGTACGAAGGTTGTCCAGGCCGGATTCGACATTCCGGGCTCGATCCACACTGGCGCTGCCAGTCTGGTCGTCGTGGCCAATGGAATCGCATCCGCACCCGTGTCGGTAACCATCAACTAACTGCCACCTTGCAGTGGCATCGATGTAGCAGACGTTTCCTTGGCGCTGTGTTCGTCACGTAACGACGATCACAGCGCCTTTTCTCTTAACTAATCGGGAAGGGCACGACTTTCAGTCGTGCCGTCAGAATCGCTAAATGACTCCGGGCTTTAGCCCTGAGGGCGCCCCGAGTGAACCTGGGGAACATCTCGCTCACAGCTTCTCGACCGCCCTCTGCAACTCGTTCGCGATTTTCTCAGGATCACTCCCCGCAGAAAACGTCAGGGGTTCTCCAATCCGAACGCGAATCTTCTTCGGCGCAGCAAACTTCTTCCCTGCCTGCTTCACTTCAAAAAGTCCATCGATCCGCATCGGCAAAACCGGAATGCCGAGATTTCCCGCCAGTAGTCCAACCCCCGCGCGAAATGGATTCATCTTCCCATCCGTCGTGTGCCGCCCCTCGGGAAATACCAAGACGCTGTAACCGCGATCCACCGCCTCCCCGGCATACGCAAAGCTTCGCCGGAATCCAGCCTCGCGCGGCAGCGGAAACAGATTCAACAGCGACACGCCAAGAAACCACTGCATGCGATCGTAAATGCGCGCGAAGAAGCCTCGCTCGGGCCCGGGCATTCGCAAAGCCTCCAGCGCCTCTCCTCCCGTCGCAGTCGTCAGTCGATGCCGGAAGCGCCCGGGCAGCGCCGTCAGAATGAACCCCGGATCGACATCCCCCACGTGATTCGAAATCACGAGTAGCGGTTCCTTCACCCCGCGCAAATGTTCGCGCCCCTCGACCCGCGGCCATCCCATGAGCAGAATCGCCGGACGCATCAGCAGATAGTGAACCGCCAGCCTAACCCACGTGACCGGCCAGCGCAGCGTCCAACTCGGATAGTGATACGGTTTCGCGAGCCTCCCAGCGTTTTCACCATTGCTGCCAGAGGATGCGGGAAAGGATTTTTCCCGCAGCATGCGCTCCAGATCGCCCACGGTTTGGACCGCGCTAAACCTGCTTTCGCTCAGGTCCACCTGGTAGCGATCTTCCAGCGCGCCCATCAACTCCACACGATCGAGTGAACTCAGGCCTATATCGTCGAGTCTTGCCTCTTCGCGTAACGGACCAACAGTCCGCCCCGTCACTCGCGCAATCATTGAAACCACGGGCCGGTTCGCGCCACTCTCGACATCCGTGTGTGAAAGTTTCGCTTCCACCACCTCTCGGATCAGGTTCCGCCGCGGCTTCTGCGTGTTGGTGCGCGGAAAATCCTCCTCGGGCCATTCCACCCACAGGCGCATGTGCTGATATTCCGCTAGCGAGCGATTTGCCTTTTGCACCACATCATCCACCTTGGCCTCACGTCGCAAAATCACCACCGCGCATGCCTCCGCATTGCCGCCACGATCCATTCCGATCACCAGGCAGTCTTTCACCTCAGGCTGCGCGCGCAGCGCCGCCTCCAAATCTTCCGGATATACGTTCAACCCAGCCGGCGTCACAATCACTTCTTTCTTACGCCCTTTGAAGAACAGATTGCCGGCTTCATCCAACGCGCCGAGATCACCAGTGCGATACCAGCCTTGCGCATCCGGTATCGTCTCGCGCGCGAGGCCGTTGGCAGGCGCATTGCTGTTGCTTCCATCCCAATAGCCCGACGCTACTCCCCCGCCTCGCACCAGAATTTCGCCGTCCTCCGCCAGTTTCACCTCTCGACCCGGCAAGACTTTCCCGATCGATCCTTTTCCCAGGCGGAACGGATGGTTCACGCTGATCAGAGATGTCGTCTCTGTCAGCCCGTACCCCTGAATTACTGCGTATCCCAATCGTCCCCAGAACTGTTCCGTATCGCTATCGAGCGCCGCGCCTCCGGAGATGAACGCCCAGAATTTCCATCCAAATTGCCGGTGAATGGCGCGGAACGTCCACCATCGCCGAAGGAAGTGCTGCTTCTCAGAAGCTTGGAATCTGCGCCGAAACGCCTCACTTTCACCACGATCCTCAAGATTGCGCTCGAGGTGCTGCTTCAATGACTGTAAGACGCGCGGCACGCTGACCGTCACCGACACGCGCTCTCGCCGGATCGTACTCAAAACTTCTGATGGCTTGAGTTCTTCCTGGAAGACGACCGTCGCACCCAACAGCGGAGGCAGGAACAGGCCGAGGAACTGCCCGAACACGTGACTAAGCGGCAGCAAATTCAAGAAGCGAAGTGGATGCACCCAGCGCTCATATTTCAAATACGCGTCAATCTCCCGTTCCAGCGGTGCGATGTTCGCGAGAACATTTCCATGGGTAATCACGACGCCTTTGGGTTCAGCTGTGGTCCCAGAAGTAAAGACAATTTCCAAGACATCGTTTCGATCGAGGCCCACGCTGTCTTTGCCCGATTCTCCCCCAGTCCCCTCCGCCAAATCTTCCCACCCCAGGCTAGCAACAGAGAATCCAGCCGAAGTGCACTCGTGCACGTGCCGAGGCGACCCCACCAGCAGTTTGGCTTCGACCTGCGCAGCGACCCGCCCTACAAAGTCGAGGGCCGACCCATCATCTATAGGCACAACCACTACGCCACGAAGCACGCATCCGAAGAAAACCGCCACCCACTCCGCGCAGTTTTTCCCCCAGACGATTACGCGGTCACCTTTTACGATTCCCCGCGCCTCGAGTTCGCCGGCGAATCTGCACGCCATGTTCCGGATATCTCCATATGTGAACGATTCCGTGCGGTATCCGCGCCGCTGCCGGCAAGCGCGCTCGCGTAAATGCTCACGAAAGTGTTGCACGAGAAATTCTCCGACCGATTCAGCCATATCAGGCAAGCGCCAGCCTCCGTTGCGGTATCTGGCCCTGCATCTCAAGTCTAGAGGAACCCGTTCGGCCCGTGAACAAGCCTCGGTACAGTTTTCAAACTGCCCCAACCGCCCGGATGATTTTTTCCCTTCAGTTGTGTACTCTGGCTTCCTCGTATGACCAGACCGAAACCACTCCGGTCAGCTCAATGGCGCTGCGCCAGTTCAATCTTCGTCTTGTTGCTTCTCGCCGGTCCGGTCGCGTGTACGCAACCGCCAGCCATCGAAAACAAACCGGCCGTTCAAACTTCCCAGCCACGTCACTCCCTAGAGCAAGACGAGGCCGCCGGGGGCCATACCCTCCGCAAGCACGTAGGGCGCACCGACGCTGAACTCCGTGAACGCCTCGAACACGAACGCCACATCTCAGCGACCTCAACATGGAATGACCGTGACAGTGCCGAAGCGGCCGTCGGCGCAGCGCTCGAACAGCAGAACAACAAGATTTCGCTCTGGCTCGACCGTGACACTCACCCCAATCTCGTTCTTGACTACGATGGAGACGCGGCCCATCCCTTTGGACGATCATTGCGCCGCGGCGAAGACCGCGTTCAGCCTTGCTCCCACGCGGTTATCGTGTTGAAGTGGGATGGCCCGAATCGTTATCACGTCCTGACCGCATATCCGGAGTGCCGCTCATGACTGCCGATCGTGATCCGCAAACGTCGCAACCAGGCATCGATCTTCCTAACCTTCGCAGCTTTTTCCGGGGATATTTTCACCAGGATATGAAGGATGAATACGGCTCCCCGGAAGAAGCCGTGCGCGAATTCTGCGCCGATGCCAGCCCCCAGGAACGAGCCGCGGTCGCCCGCGAGTGGTCCCAATTTATCGAGAACACCAAGGGCCAGCCGCTCGACACCGTGAACCGGATCCTGACCGGCCCTCTGGGAAGTTCCTACGCCCTGAGCCCGGAAGACATCGCCATCCTCTCCTCCGTTTTTTCCCAGGCTCTGCGCAGAAAGTAACTACCGGTGATACCCCGGATGCACGAAAGGAACTTGCCCCATCTTCGTCCCTGTGAGAAATACATCTATGCGAATCTTCACCATCTGGCTTGCGGCGCTGTGCCTGGTTCTGGCTTGGACAACGAACCTTTCGGCGCAGGAGAAATCGGATGCCGCGACCATCCGCGCTCTCGAATTGAAATGGACTGATTCCTACAAGCAGCACAGCATCGACATACTCTCCTCGCTTTTGGCGGACGATTTCGCTATCACCATTGAAGACGGCAGCATTTTCAGCAAGGCTGGCTACATCAGTCACACGGCGGATTCCTCGACGAAGGTTCATGTGGCTGAAATGACCGACCTCAAGGTTCGCATGCATGGTGACACGGCCGTCGTAACCGGGGCTTATCACGAAAAAGGAGAGTCCAACGGCAAATCCTACGAATACCATGACCGTCTGACCGATGTCTGGATGAAGGTTAGCGGAAAATGGCAGGTCGTCGCCTCCCACTACAGCGTTCCTGCCAAGCAGTGACCCGTCAGTTTTGACAAATTTCTGACACCCGAACGCTTCGAAAACGGATACCCTTGCGACGGTTTTTTCCCGTTGAGGTGAACGACTATGCGCCGAATGAGAAGTGAATTGCACGGGACCCTCGTCTTGGTATTGCTTTTCGCCCTTGTCTGCGTCCTGCCCAATCTCAGCGCCGCCCAGGCGGATGAATCACAACCCAACACTTCGGAGGCGGGCACCGTCATCGTGCATAGCAAGTTCGGCGGACAGATCTTCGGATTTGACATCGATGAGAATGGCGCTGAAGGCTTGCTCAGTGAAGCGCAGACCTTATCGGACGGCAGCGTTCTCGCAGCCGTTGAGACGTTCGATCAAGCGACAGGCAAGATCTTGAAAGTCATCGTTAAAACGCAAAGTCAAGACGACTTCATTACCCTCAGCGTGGTAGGAACATCGGTCGGATTGGTGGAACATGAGCACGTTGTCAGCTTTCTAAACGTACAGCGCACGTTTGACGTGATCAATCCTTTGAGTGGAAACAAGGTCACAGGGCGTTGGACGCCCCCTCTCGGGAAGAGCCACTTGCTGAAGGAAGTCAGCCGCACTCAGGGAACCGCAAACTCCGCCGTCTTCGCCGAAGACAACAGTGGAGACTTTGTCCCCTGGATCTTCAGTTCCAACGTTGCGGCCAACACATTTGGGCCTGTAATCCACATCAGCGATTCCGGCAATTTTGGCAGCGTCATTCCTCCGATGGCATACAACAGCCAGAAAAACCAGGCGGTGCTCGGAGGAGGCAACGGATGCTTCGGCTGCTCTCCAGTCATTGGCCTGGCGGATCTCACCAAGGGAACGTTCACGGAGTTTACCGGCGTCGGCTTCGGATTCATCAATGGCATTGCCGTTGATTCTGCCGACAATATTGCCTGTGCGACAACGGAAGACGACGCCAGCGTGGAATTTTACGATCTCACAACGCGGACCGGCTTCACTGTGATTCTCCCGGGCTCAGGCCAGTTGCAGTTCTTTAGCGGGGCCGATGTCGAATTCGACGCGGTTCACAAACTGTTCCTTGTAGCGCAGCCCAATTCGAGTTCGTCCAACGGCAGTTCCATCTACGTGTACGACACCAACGGCAATCTGCAGGAGACGCTGAACGGATTCAGTTTCTCGAATGCCTTTAACGTCGTGCCGGCACATATCGCCCTGAACCCGAGCAAACGAACCGGGTTCGTGGATGGTCCATCCTCGAACGTGAACGAGCTTCAGCATTTTACCTACTAGTCTAGGTCGTAGACTCGCACGCTGTCGGCACTGTCGCCGGTCCAGGCTGACATACCTCTGACCTCGAAGGTGCTATTCTGACGGGCAGGATTGGCCGCTTGATCGGTTAGACAGCTGCACTCGACAATGCACCAAATCCTGCCGTAGTATGCGGTTCGAGCCAGCGGCGGGAAGCCGTCTTTAGCGGGGTGTAGGGCAACGGGCAGGAAGTTGTTTGCTAAAGCACAGAAATTGCCGGCACGTCGATTGCTGCGGCGGCCCATGTTGTCTGTCCAACGGTGAGTTCACTTCGAAAATTCGCCAACCGGTGGCAAACACTAGTCTTCCTAATTTCCTTTGCATCCTTTTGTCTACCCCTTTACGCTCTCACTCAACCATCCAAGGCCACGAATGTTCTCGTACTCTATTCGCTGGAACGAGAAGCACCGATCTACAGCTCATTCGATAAAGCGCTGCGATCTCAGTTAGAGTCCCCGGAGAGCTATCCTCTCACGTATTACACCGAGTATCTCGATCTGATGCGATTCCCCGAGGAGAGCCAGCAAGAAGAATTAGTGGATTTTCTCCGAGTCAAATATTCCAACCGAAAAATCGACTTGGTTGTTGTCGTGAGCCCCCTCGCGCTGAAGTTCGCAATCAAGAATGGGGATGCGCTCTTTCCCGGAACGCCGATCGTATTTGCATCGGTGAATATTCTGACCCTCGATAATTTTTCTTTGCGGCAAAACATCACGGGTATAGCTGTAAAGCGCAATATCCCAGACACTCTGGAACTTGCCTTACGACTGCAACCCGACACCACCCAGGTGGTCGTGCCCGTGGGAACCTCGCCACTGGAGCGATCGTGGACGGCGGATCTTCAGAAATCTCTTCGACCCTATGAAGACCGCGTGACCATTACTTTCCTGAGCGACCTGTCGATGGACGGGATGCTGGACCGGCTGAGAGTGCTCCCGCAACACACAATCGTGTTATTTTCGCAGTTCCTCTTTTACGACGGCACTGGCCGCTATTTCCTTCCCGAAGAGGCCCTCGACCTTATTTGCCAGGCCTCCAATGCTCCGGTCTATGGCACCGATACAACTTTCCTGGGAAATGGAATTGTCGGGGGCCACCTCTACGATCTGACGAAAGTGGGTGACGAGGCTGGAAAAATGGGGAAGCGCATCCTCGCGGGGGAAAGCGCCGCGAACATACCGGCTCTAACAATGGATCCCAACTACGATATGTTCGACGCCCGCCAACTGAAACGCTGGGGCATCAGCCAGGCCAAGCTACCTGTCGGAAGTATTCTGCGCTTCAACCAGCCATCATTCTGGGAACTCTATTGGCGCTATGTCCTGGCTGCCGTTGCGCTCTTCCTGCTGCAAAGTATTTTAGTGGTGGCCCTGATCGCGCAGGCTCGGAAGCTGAAGGAATCACAAACCAAGTTGCGTAGCCTGAGCCAGCATCTCATCAACACGCAAGAAGAGGAACGCAAACGCATTGCGAGAGAGTTGCACGACGACTTTTCGCAACGCTTAGCCCTCTTGCGGAATGAGATTGCCTCCTTGGAAGATGAATCCACAGGCCGACGCCTCGTCGACCGCGCAAGTATATCGAGTCTCTACTCCACCGTAGACGGCCTGACAGAAGATATTCGCCTGCTGTCGCACTCGCTTCATTCCTCTCAGCTCCAATATCTCGGTCTCAAGGCAGCGTTGAAAGATCTTTGCCGCCAAGTGCAGAAACGCCATTCCATCTCCGTTGAATTCCAGGCCCACGACCTGCCTGAAGGCGTTCCCGCCGAAATCGCACTCTGCTTCTACCGTGTCGCCCAGGAAGCCTTGAACAATGCTGTGCGACATAGCGGCACCAGCGGCATCGTCGTGAGCCTAACCAGTCGGAATGACAAATTGAAGATGCGGATCACCGACTCGGGTAGGGGCTTCGATCTACGCGGAGCACAAAAGGGATTGGGACTGGCAAGCATGAATGAGCGACTCCTACTCGTCAACGGCGAATTCCTCGTCTCCTCGACGCGAGGAGGCGGAACGGAATTGATCGCCCAAGTCGTTCTGACAAAGCCCGTTCCGGAACCGATTGCGAGCTAGTCTTCTTTCCCGCTCATGCACTCGAACCTTGACCAGTCTTACTCTCGTCCAACTCCCAGCGCGTCCGCGACTCGGTTGATGTAGTTGAACCACGACGCAATTAAGGTGATCTGTAGAATGCCCCGATCATCAAACCCCGCCGCTCGCAGTCCCTCGATATCATCTTTCCCGACCTTGGTCGCGTCCTTGGTCAACTTGACCACGTGGTCGAGCATCACGCGATCCTGTGCTGAGATCGGCGCCGTCGTGTAATCCCTCTGCAGCGCCTCGACCAGCCCTTTGTCCAGCGTCACCCTACGCAGAAACTCTGCGTGTGACTCGATTCAATAGACGCACCGGTTGGTCACTGAGACCATGGTCGCAATCATCTCGTGCTGCCGCCGCTCCAGCGGTAACTCCGGCGACATTAGCGCCCCAAAGGTGCTGAACGCGTGATACAAAGCATCGGGGATCAGCGTATGCGATCCCACAATCGACGACGCTCCTGACGGATCCGGGTGCACCGGGTCGCCATACTCCTTGGGATAAAACAGCTTCTCGCCCTCAATCGCCTGCCGCAGCTTCTCATCCGCCTCAGGCAGTGACACAGTTCGAATCCAAGTCATGTCCGGTGAATCCTCTCTAAGCCAAGAATTTTGATCTCCGAAAATACACTGTTGCCTGTCGGTGCCAAATAGCACTTTCATATTACGAGTACAGGCGTGGAATACTGACCTGCACATTCCACGTCCAACCGGACCACACTCTCTATCTTGCTCGTCCTTATCGACGTTTAGAGCTGGTGAGGAAGTCTCTAGGCCAGGGATGGGGCCTGTTCCAACTCGTCACTTCTCCCCTGATTCCCTTCGTAACCCGTTCGTACACTCCCTTTTGGTAACCCTTGGTAACCATGCGGTTCACCCTATCCGGACGTACAATTGGCCTTGTCCGGCGGGTCCATCTGCCGATATGCGAGATGACCTTCGGGGCAGTACCCGGGAGCAGTTTCCCGAACGTTCAGCGGGTTTTGTATTAGACCAGGTCTGGAGTTCGTACTCTTATGGCGTTGTTCGGGTTCAACAAACAAAAGGTTCTCAGCAGCGCGGAGAAGTATGTCCAACAGGGCAAGCTTCAGAACGCCATCGCTGAGTACGAAAAAGTTCTCAAGAACGATGCCAAGGACCTGACGGTCACCAATACCGTCGGCGACCTCTACTCTCGCCTCGGCGAGACCGACAAGGCCACCGGGTGCTTCAAGACTGTAGGCGATGCCTATGCCAGCCAGGGCTTCACGGTTAAGGCCATCGCGATGTACAAAAAGATTTGCAAGCTGCAGCCGTCACTTGAGAGTTTGCTGAAGCTTGCCGAACTCTACAGTCAGCAAGGCCTCTTTAACGATGCCCGCGCTCAGTATCTGCAAGTCGCCGAAGAATTCCTGAAAGCCGGAGAACTCGAGAACGCTGTCCGCATCTTCCAGAAGATTCTTGAGATGGATCCGGAAAACAGCAGCATGCGCGTCCGTCTGGCGGAGGTTTACCTTCGCCTGAACAAGAAGACAGAGGCCTGGCAGATTTTCTCCTCCGCCGCCGAAAGTCTGCGTGCCAAGGGTTCGCTCAGCGGCGCTGAAGAAATCCTGCAGCGCATGCTCACCCTCGATCCGGGCAACACTTATGCCTTGCTGATGCAAGGCAAGAACATGCTCGAGTCCGGCGATGCTGCCGGAGCTGTCACCACACTGCAGAAAGTTTCCGACGTCGATTCTCACCCGGACGGTCTCCGCGATCTGCTAAAGGCCTACCTGCAGTCCGGACAACTTTCCGAAGCAGGTACGGTCGCCAACAAACTCCTGACCGTGCACAACGATCTCGCGGCGATCGCGAGTTTCGCCGACGCTCTCATGCAGGCGGGCCAGTACGAGACCGCCCTCCAGGTTTTTGATCAGCATGCCGAGCGCCTGCTGGCGGAGAACTCGGATAAGGTTCTGGAATGTCTGCACACCATCATCGGCCACGTCCGCGATAATCCCGACTCGCTGCAGAAATTGCTTGACCTCTTTCACAAGGCGGGGGAGAACACCCACGTCAGCGAAGTCATCGAGTTGCTGGCTCACGCCAGTGTGCAGGCCGGAGACTTGCCCCGCGCCCGCGATCTTTACCAGAGGCTCGCCACGGTCGAACCGCAGAACCCCCTGCACATGCAAAATTATCAGCAGGTGGTGGGGCAGATCGGTGGCACCTCCGGCGGCAAAATGATTACGCCGGAAGAGGCTGTCGTCCTCATCGACGATCTGGAAGCCACTGCGCCTTCCATCCATCAGCACTACACCGACGAAATCGCTCTCGCCGTCCGTTCCGCTCTCACCGACGCGGAACTATTCATCTCGTACAACATGCCCGCCAAAGCCTTGGGGCCTCTGGTCGGAGCACTGCCGCTGGCGCCCAACGATCTTCGCCTGAATCAGCGACTTGCCGCGTTGCATACTCGCGCGGGACGCTTCGCCGAGGCCGCTCTCTGCTGCCGCACTCTGCAGACCGTCTACTCCGACGCCGATCATCCGGACGAAGCCACACGCTACGGAGAGCTCGCCGAGCGCTATGAGGAACGTTCCTCCGCTCCCGCTCCTGCTGCACCTGTGGAAGACAGTCACATTTTTCTGGATGCCGCTCCGCAGGTTGCCGAACCCGCTGCGGAAACAGCTTCGGAACAGACTTCTGAACCCGAGAGTGCCGTTCCCGAATTCGCAATCGACGAGGTGCCAGCGGAAGAGCCCGCCAGCCAACCGGAAGCGGCCTCTACGCAGTTAGCTGCTCCTACACCTCAGGCGGCTTCGCCTTGGCCCACCGCCCAGCCGGAATTTTCAGTTGAGGCTGCCGCCGAGCCCGCTGCAGCCGCCGAAATCGATCTCTCTTCCGAGTGGGATGACTCAGTCACCGTCGAGAGCGACGCTCCAGCGGTTGAAGCAATCGAGCAGGCTCCGGCTGCGCCGGTCCAGTCCGCTGCGCCAGTCGCAAGCCACAAAGTATCCGACTCCGGCAAGACCGATGAGACGATCGAAGAAATTCGCTTCTATCTCGCTCATGGCATGCCCGAGCAGGCCATGGCGGCCCTGGCTAAACTCCAGACGCTGACCAACGATAAAGCGAAGCTGGCCCAGTTACGCTCCGAGGTCGATGCCGCGACTCAGGCCGCCGCCGAACAAGAAGCTGCGGCCGCGGCAGAACCCGTCATCGAAGAGCTCACTGCTGACGATATTCCGACCCTCGAGGTCGCCGCTGAGGAACTCCCGGTCGAGGAAGTTCCGGCGGGAGAAGTCGCCGTCGAAGCTCATGCTGCGGCAGTTCCCGTGGTTGCCCAGCCCGAACCGCCCGCAGTGCAAGAGATTCCGATCGTCGCCGAAGCACCTGCGCCGGCCGCGCCCGAACCCGTGGTCCATGCCACCGCGCCCGAACCTCCGCCGGCACCCGGCGTTCTCAACGAATTCGTTTCCGATCTCGAAAGCTCGCTGGGCGACACCTTCTTGCCCGGGACGGTGGCCAAGCCGACCACTGCGGCCGCTGCGCCGCCGGTTGCGATGGCCCCAGCGGCGCATACCGAGCCCGTGATCACGGCGGCACCCAACTCCGCGGTCCTGGGTGAGTTTGTTGCCGACATTGAAGCATCTCTCGGGGAAGACTTTCTCTCGGCCGCACCCAAGCCGGAAGCACCCGCGCCAGCAGCCGCAACGAAGCCTGCGCCGGTGCCTCCCGCGGCAAGACCTGCCGCGGTTGCGTCTCCGGTGGTCACTGCACGAGTCACTCCGCCGCTTGCCGCGAGTGCTGCTGCATCCGCCTCCACCATGCACCACGTCGCGCCCCCTGCGCCTCCAAGTGCGCCCATCGCGACGGCGTCCGTGGCCTGGCATGCACCCGTTGATGTCTCCAAGCCGCAGCCGCCTGTCCTTCCGGCTCCTCACGCTGCTCCCGCCGCTAAGGCCTCTCCCTTCGCCGAAGAGGCTGGGGTCGACCTTGCGGAGATGTTTGGAGAACTCAAGCAGGATCTCGAAGCTGATGTTGCTTCCACCGACGAGGATCCCGAAACACACTACAACCTCGGCATCGCCTTCCGCGAAATGGGATTGCTCGACGAGGCTATCGGAGAATTGCAGAAAGCCTGCCAATCGTTCGATCACGGGCGTCCCTTCCGGCAGATCATGCAGGCATATACCTGGCTGGCCCAGTGCTTCCTCGAAAAGGGAGTGCCGGAGGCCGCGGTTCGCTGGTACGACAAAGCTTTGAAAGTTCCCGGCATCGATGGCGAAACGCGCGTCGCGCTCCATTACGAACTGGCTGCCGCCTATGAAACCGCGGGCGACAAGCCTTCCGCCCTGCACCACTTTATGGACGTCTACGGAGCCAACATCGATTACCGCGACGTCGCCGAGCGCATTAAGGCCCTGAAGTCGTAGAATAGCCTGATGGCTTTTGTCCCCAATTTTCTTTTTCCGGGGTCCAGCACACGCCGCCGCGATCTTGTTGTCTGTTCTCGGCGCCGGAGCTGCCCCGAATGAGCGCGCCTACTCCGTTTTCCAGCGCTCCCGGCGATGTACCCAAAACCACCCCTACCCAGTCGGAGTCGATTCTGGCTCCGCCTCTCGAAGCTGAGACACGCCCGGCCCAAGGCCCCGTTCAGGTCTGGATGCACCGTATTTCCGTCTTTCTATTTGTCTTGATCAGTGCCGTCGCGGGAGTCTTGCTCATCATTCTGCCTTGGACTCCCGAGTGGACTGACAACTATTTGCTGCTCTCGTTTCCTTCGCTCCGCACTGTGGTTTCCAACGGCTTCTTCCGTGGCATCTGCAGCGGTCTGGGCCTGCTCGATATCTGGATCGGTTTCTGGGAGGCCCTCCACTACCACGAACATCAATAGCCGTCATGCCTGCGGTGCCTTTCCATCCATTCCCGTAAGCCAGCCAGTTCGGTATTCTTGGAGGCCTGTGCCCGTTGCAGCGATTATGGTTGCGCCGATTTCTGGAGGCGAGTGCTACGGTTTCAGCCGCGAGGCGGCGAAGCTTGCAACCCCACGGCGCAAGCCGTGGGACGTTGAGCCCGAGGGAGAACAAGCCGCGGAGCGGTGAAAGAACAGAGGGTTTCCTAAACCCAGGGTTTTACTTATGACTGACCACCTGAAATCTGCGCCAGTAGCCTACGAGAACCCATCGTTCCTCAACAGCCCCGACGGCCGCATTCTGCGCATCCTGGCCGAATATCAGGAACCTCTGGCGCGCTTCCGCCGCGAACAAATTCAGGACACCGTGGTCTTCTTCGGCTCCGCCCGCTTCCAGGGACACAGCGATGCCACCAAAGCCTTCGCTGCGGTCAAGCAAAACAATTCCGCCACTCCCGCCGCGCAACTAGAACAAGAACTGAAGCTAGCCCAGGCTGCGGTCGACATGGCCCGTTACTACGAAGACGCGCGCCGTCTCGCGCACATGTTGACCAAGTGGTCCATCCAGATTCCCGCCCGCCGCCGCCGCTTCGTCGTTACCACCGGTGGTGGCCCCGGCATTATGGAAGCCGCCAATCTCGGCGCCCACGAAGCCGGGGGCAAGACCATCGGCCTCAACATCCAGCTGCCCTTCGAGCAAAGTCCGAACCGGTTCATCACTCCGGCTCTGAATTTCCAGTTCCATTATTTCTTCATGCGGAAATTCTGGTTCGCCTATCTCGCCAAAGCTCTGGTCATCTTTCCCGGCGGCTTCGGCACCATGGACGAACTCTTCGAAATCCTCACCCTCGCGCAAACCGACAAGCTGGCCAAGAAAATCCTGGTCGTCATCTACGGCAGTGAATATTGGAACCGTATCGTCAATTTCCAGGCCTTCGTCGACGCCGGCACCGTCTCGCCCGACGATCTCAACCAGTTCAAAATCGTTGACCATCCCGAAGACGCCTTCGAATTCCTCCGGGACGGCCTCACGAAGTATCACCTGGGCGGCGCGCCCAAAAAAGAAGGCGAAGTCCTCCCCGAAATCGCGAAGACCCGGCCGTGATTTCCTCCGTGTACCTTCGTGCCCTTGGTGGTTATAGTTCTTGACGTGATGCCGACCCGCTGCCTTCTCTACTACATCACCGAACGCACCGCTTTCCCCGGAGACGAACCCGCTCGTCGTCATCATCTTTTGCAGAAGATCGCTGAAACTGCCCGCGCCGGCATCGATTACATCCAACTCCGCGAAAAGGATCTTCCGACCCGCGATCTCGAATCCCTGGCCGGAGAGGCCGTCAAAATCATTGCTCAACTGAGAACTGAGAACCGGGAACTGAGAACTTCTCTTCTAATCAACTCTCGCACAGACATTGCACTGGCAGTCGGAGCCGACGGCGTCCACCTCCGCGCCGAAGATATCTCACCGCAAGACATAAGAGAGGTTTGGCAGCACCGCGACGCATGTGGCGCGGGCGCCCCCGCCCGCGCAAACTCATCACGAGATCCGCTCATCGCAGTCTCCTGTCACTCTCCCGCAGAAGTCACTCGGGCCGCAGCGAACCATGCCACCTTTGCCGTCTTCGCCCCAGTCTTTGAAAAGAAAGATGCACCTCCCGCAGGCCTCAACCTTGTCCGCGAAGCATGCGGAGCACACATCCCGGTCGTCGCCTTGGGGGGCATCACGCTGGAAAATGCAAAGTCCTGTCTAGAAGCCGGCGCCGCCGGTATCGCCGCCATCCGCTTGTTCCAGGAAAACAATGTCGCCGAGGTCGTCCAACGCCTGCGGGGTATGTAAGGTCTCCTTCGCATGCTCAGTGACCTCTGTGGTAAGCGGTCGCTCTTGCTAGACTGAGAATCGAATGAGTGCGTCACCCACCCAGCAAGCAGTACAAGAACCCGCGCTAGTCCAGATTCCAGCCGCCGGGTTTCTGATGGGCTCCAACTCTGGCCAGGACTGCGAACGCCCCATCCACCGCGTCTGGATCGATACCTTTCTTTTCGCCGCGACTCAAGTGACCAACTGCGAATACGCGCGCTTTCTCGCCGCAACCTCCGCCGTGCCTCCTCCATTCTGGCAAGACCCCAACTTCAATCATCCCGAGCAGCCTGTCGCCGGAGTTTCCTGGCATGAAGCCGCCCGCTACTGCGAATGGCTCAGCGCACATACCGCCCGCACTTTTCGCCTGCCAACCGAGGCCGAATGGGAACTGGCTGCCCGTGGAGGACTCGAGCAAAAGAATTTTCCCTGGGGAGACGCCCCGCCACAGTCTTTACCTGACTACTCGACGCGATGGCGGAATGGCCCTGAGCCGGTTGCGCGGTACGCGCCGAACGCTTTCGAACTGTATGACATTGGCGACAACGTCCACGAATGGTGCAGCGACTGGTACGATCCTAACTATTACGCCATATCGCCGGAGAGCAATCCGAGAGGCCCCGAGCAAAGTTCCATGAAACCGCCACGCAAGTCCTCCCGCGGAGGCTCGTGGCGCCACCACATCAAGGTAACCCGCTGCTCTGCCCGCTCCAGCATCCCCCCAGAATTCCAATACGCCGACTACGGCTTTCGCGTCGCCAGAAACGTGTAGCGCCGGCGTCCCGCCGCCTGTCGAAAGCGCGTCTCGCGCTCGCACTGCGCACCCAGCACACTGCCTCGTATAATCTTCCGTTCCACTTCGGAGATCCTAATGTTCCGCACCGACCTCCTGAAAGACAAACGCATCCTCATCACCGGTGGAGGCACCGGCCTCGGCAAAGGCATGGCCGCCCGCTTCCTCGAACTCGGAGCCACAGTCCACATCTGCGGCCGCCGCGAAGGCGTTCTTGAAGAGGCCGCTGCCGAACTCAACTCGAAAGGCCCGATTCACGCCATCCCCTGCGACGTTCGCAGCCTCGAGGCGGTCGATGCAATGATCGATTCTATCTGGAGCGAGGCTCCCCTCGATATCCTTGTCAACAATGCCGCCGGAAATTTCATCGCCCGCACCGAAGAACTCTCTCCCGGCGCTTGGAACTCTGTCATCGGCATTGTCCTCATGGGCACTCTCAACTGCACCATGGCCTGCGGACGCCGCTGGCTCCAATCCTCCCGCCCCGGAACAGTTCTCAGCATCTCCGCAACGTACGCGCCCGTCGGCTCTGCCTATGTCGTTCCTTCGGCTGTCTCGAAAGCCGGAGTCGAAGCCCTTACCCGCAGTCTCGCCGTCGAGTGGGGAAACCGGGGCATCCGCATGAACGCCATCGCTCCCGGCCCAATCCCCACGCAAGGCGCATTCTCCCGCGTCATTCCGCATCCCGGACTCGAAAAGATTGCGCTCGAGCGCAACCCGC
This sequence comes from uncultured Acidobacteriaceae bacterium, assembly GCA_963840895.1. GTDB lineage: Bacteria > Acidobacteriota > Terriglobia > Terriglobales > Acidobacteriaceae > Sulfotelmatobacter. The sequence goes on along the minus strand of CAWJAR010000017.1, from coordinate 219,250 downwards.
TCCACCGCTTTGGCACCGTCGACGAACTCGCGAATCTCGCAGCTTTTCTAGTGAGCGACGGTTCCGGCTACATTAACGGCGAAGTCATTCGCATGGATGGTGGAGAATTCCTGCAAGGCGCCGGCGAATTCAGCAGCCTGGGACGGGTTCTAAAAGAAGAAGACTGGCAAGCCATCAAACCAAAAAAATCAGGATCAACCAAATAGAGGATATCCCCACCAAAGAAGGCCTCTGTGCCCTCTGTTGTGAATTTTTTGGCGTTTACTGCTTGTCTCGAGACGGCATCACGATCGACTTCAACAACAGGTTCACCAGGCTCAACAGAATGGCACCGATAAACGCCGCCAGGAATCCGTTCACGTGGAACGCCGGAGACAAAAGCGCCGAAGCAAGCTCCAGCATGAGCGCGTTAATGACCAACCAAAACAAGCCAAGCGTCAGCAGCGTCAAAGGAAAGGTAATAATCTTGAGCAGCACGCCAATCGTGGCATTGATAAACCCAATGACCAATGCCGCCACCAGCGCCGTCCCCAAGCCTCTTACGGAAATCCCCAACCCAAGCTGAGCCACAATCCATACCGCCGCCGCGCTCAGCACCCAATTCAATAGCAAGCGCATTGTGATCCTCCTCGCAACACACTGACTATAGGCCCACTTTCAATGCCCTGTCATTCAGCGGAACAGCCGAAGCGAACCCTGCAGCCACCGCGGATTTTGTTCTGTATCCTGTCCCCCGGTCACACCGCGAAAAAATTCACGCTTCATTCTCCGTGTCCGTCGCTCCATACGGTACACTTTTCAATTCGACCTCAAGGAGGATTTCTATGCCCGACCCCGCACCGAGCGGATCCGAGTTCAAAAAGCAACTGCGCGCCGGCCAGCCCAAGATGGGCCTGTTCCTCAACGCCCACAGCCCCACCGTCGCCGAGCAACTCGCGCATAGCGGATACGATTGGCTCCTCGTCGATACCCAGCACGGCCCCATGGGCTACGAAAAACTTTCCGCCATGTTGAGTGGCATCTCGAATGGCGGCGCAAAGTCGATGGTCCGTGTCGGCGGATACGCTGACCGTCCCGGCATCCAGCAAGCCCTCGACATGGGCGCCGACGGCGTCCTCATCCCCTACATCAATACCGCCGCCGAGGCTCGCGAGGCCGTGAGCTGTGCGAAGTATCCGACAGTCGGCACGCGCTCGGTCTACTTCCCCCAGCGCAGCATGAATAAAGGCGGGCTGCTCGGCTACGCCGGCAACTGGAACAACGAAGGCATTGTCGCCTTGCAAGTCGAAACCGCTTCCTGCATCGAGAACATCGCCGAGATCGCCGCCGTCCCCGGCGTTGACATTCTCTTCCTCGGCCAGAACGATCTCTGCATGTCGATGGGCCTCTATAACAAATATGAGTTCCCCCACATGTATACCTCGCCAGAGCTCGACGCCGCCACCAAAAGCCTGATCGAACACGCCCGCAAGAATAACGTCATCCTGGGCCTATTCCTCTTCGGCACCGCCCGCGTCGGTGAATTCCTCGAAAAAGGTTTCACCTTCATCAGCATCGGCAACGATCTCCACCACGTCCTCACCCAAGCCGGGGCCTACGTCGCCGATATGGAAAACATCGCCAAAGAAAAGGGAAAGTCCTGGAAGCGCCGCTCGACGGCCCTGTTCTAAAAGAAATCCGAGGGTGCCCCCACCCTTCTCGCGTTTTGCGCGAGAGGGTGGGGATTTTGAGGTCAGATCCTCTGTGTCCTCAGTGTCCTCTGTGGTGAGATTCTCTCTCTGCCCTCTCTCCCCCAAGTCAATGAATTAAAATCACACCTCGGACATCACAGTGATCCTCACTGCAATCGAAACCCGCGTCCTCGGCGCCCTGATCGAAAAAGACATCACCACGCCCGACTATTACCCGCTCTCGCTCAATGCGCTGGTGAACGCCTGCAATCAAAAAAATAATCGCGAGCCCGTGATGACGCTCGATGAGTCTCTGGTCCGTGACGCTCTCGCCACGCTGCAAGAAAAGCGCCTCGCCGGCCCCGCCAGCGGCGCCGACAGCCGCGTCACAAAATTCGAACATCGCCTGCAGGAAGTCTTCAACTTTGACCGCCGCGAAATCGCCGTTGTCTGCGTCCTCCTCCTCCGCGGACCGCAAACCCCTGGAGAACTCCGCAGCCGCACTGACCGCATGTACCACTTCGAAGCCCTCGAAGATGTGGTCGCCACCCTCGATCGACTGGCGCAACGTGAACCATCCCTGGCCCGAGTTCTTCCGCGCCAGCCCGGCACAAAAGAATCCCGTTACTCGCACCTCTTCTCCGGCGAACCACCCGCGTCCGCAGAAGATGTTTATGTGGCGCGGACGCCCGCGCCCGAGACGGCCGGCGAAATCTCACTCTCCGATCGTGTCAGAACGCTGGAGGATGAAGTCTCTCGCCTGCGCCAAGATCTCTCCGAAGTCCAACAGCAACTCGCTACCTTCCGCAAACAGTCTGAGTAACGTCTCAGAATCAGTCCAAGAGCGAGGCCCCAGGAAGGAGAAGGTGACAGCGTCACTAAATCGCGGAACTTTGCTGATTCGACAACCGTACAATCATCTAGAGAGGGAGGTCTCATCCCATGTTCGCATTCCTACTCTGGTGTATCCTCTTCGTTCTCTGCTGGCCGCTCGCAATCCTGGCGCTAGTCGCCTACCCCTTCATCTGGTTGCTCCTGCTGCCGTTCCGCATCATCGGCGTCGCCGTCCACGGCGTTCTAGAGGTCATCTATCTCGCCATCACGCTCCCCTTCCGTCTTCTGGCAGCACCCTTCCGCGTCTGAACGAGAGGCGTGACGATTCTCGGACTCCAGCGTCTATGACAATGACCGACGGGCAATGACGATGTCTTTTCCCGTCCGGTCCGCCAGGTGTAGCCTCATACGAGGCGCCGCCATTCATAGTAGGACCCCCATGCGTCGTCGTGAATTCCTCATTCGCTCTGCATCCGGCCTGGGAGCAACCTGGCTCTCATCCAAAGCCATCCTCAGTGCTCTCGCGAACGCAGCGCTTCCTGCAAAGTTTTCCGCCTCCGACACCGTGACTCTCGGCAGCACTGGCATCAAGACCAGCCGCCTCGCCATGGGCACTGGCACAGTCGGTTCCGGCCACCACTCGCATCAAACCGCGCTCGGCGTGAAAGGCCTCTCCGATCTCCTGCTCAACGGATACGACAACGGCCTTCGCTTCTTCGATGCCGCCGATTCCTACGGCAGTCATCCCCATGTCGCCGAAGCTCTCCAGCACGTGCAGCGCGACAAAGTCACGGTCCTCACCAAGACGTTCTCCCGCGACCCCGCCGCCACCCGGGCCGATCTCGATCGCTTTCGCCGTGAGCTCGGCACCGACTATCTCGACATCTGCCTGATGCACTGCGTCACCGAAGGCGACTGGACCGAGCGTTACAAAGGCGTGATGGACGTCCTCTCCGAAGCGAAGGAAAAAGGAATCATCCGCACCCACGGCTGCTCCTGCCACACCATCGATGCTCTGCGTGCCGCCGCAAAATCTCCCTGGGTCGAGATCGATCTGGCCCGCATCAACCCCATCGGCGCAGAAATGGACGCCGATCCCGCCACGGTTGTCAGCGTTCTGAAAGAAATGAAGTCCGCCGGAAAGGCAGTCGTAGGAATGAAAATTCTAGGTCAAGGCGCGTTGCGCAATCGTCAAGACGAGGCCATCAAGTTTGCTCTTTCGCTCGGAGTGCTCGACGCCTTCACCATCGGCGCCGAGAGCAAGCAAGAACAAGACGACCTGATCCGCCGCATCGCCGCCGCCTAACTAAGATGAGCTTCAGGATGCCCCATTCTAGCCGCGGTTTTCGTGGCTAGAGTGGGGATTTTGCATTGGAAGTCCTTCGTGATCCTTAGTGTCCTTTGTGGTTCGAGGTTCGATTCTCGAAACTGACCTACCACTTAGGGCTCCATCACCTTCAGCCCCGGGCTCACAATCAACCGCGCCTCAGTTACTCGCTGCACATCCTCCGCGGCTAAGCCCGGCGCCACTTCCTCCAGCACCAGTCCATCCTTGGTTATGCGGATATACGCCATCTCCGTCGCAATCGTGTCGACGACGTTCACGCCAGTCAACGGCAGCGTGCACCTCTTCAAAATCTTCGCCGCTCCCTCGCGCGTCGTATGCTCCATCGCCACCACCACACGTCGCGCCCCCGCGACCAGGTCCATCGCCCCGCCCATTCCCTTCACCATCTTTCCCGGAATCATCCAGTTCGCAATGCTCCCGGTCTCATCCACTTCCATGGCCCCCAGCACGCTCAAATCAATATGCCCGCCGCGAATCATGGCAAACGAATCCGCACTGGAAAAATAAGAAGTCCCCGGCATCTCGCTCACGGTTTCTTTCCCCGCATTGATCAGATCCGGATCCTCCGTCCCTTCGACCGGATAAGGCCCGATCCCCAGCATCCCGTTCTCGGATTGCAGCGTGACCTCCATCCCCGCTGGCACATGATTCGCAATCAAAGTCGGCATGCCAATCCCGAGATTCACATAGAACCCATCCCGCAGTTCGCGCGCAATCCTCTTCACAATTCGCTCGCGTTTATCAACATCTTTCCCTGGCTTATTCATTGTTTGAGTTCCATATCCAAAGACAATTTGTCATCTTGAGCGAGGATTTTGCTTCGCGACGGCGAAGCAAAATCGCAGTCGAAGGATCCCTACCGCCAGGCTGCCTGAGGTCTACCGCCTTCGTCCCAAACCGCTCGCTCTTTTCGGGGAGTTTTTTCTTACGCTCGCTTGCCATCCCTGCACTCTCAACCCGATTTCCCGAGCGGACAAGGCGCGGAGAAACGCCGGCGAGAGGTGCAACTCAAAACATTCATCACCCGCTTCGCACTGGCTCACCGTATGATTCAGAATGAGTTCCACCTCTCCCTTCCCGCCCATAAAGTCAGCCCAAAAAGCATCGTTCTTCCGGAGAAACCGAGAAACATTTTTCAACGCAGCTTGGTAATCAACGGACGCGATACCATCAAGCAAACGTCCATAGAAAAAGCTCCACTTCGCATGGGCCCTACCTAGATCTTCGCCCACCGGCCAAGAGGCTTGGGGCCTTAACAAGAGTGCCGCCGAAATGCTCTCCGGGCTATGCGTGGGGTGGCGTAGGACTATGTCGACACTGAATGAATCTCTGGATGTCTTCATCTAATTCAGAGAGCCTTCCGCACCGTCCGCCGCTCAATCCTCCGCTCAAACAACTCCCCTTGAAAAATCCTCTTCACATAAATTGATGGCGTATGAATCGCATCCCCATCCAACTCTCCCACCTCAACCAAGAGCTCCACCTCGGCAATCGTGATCTTCGCCGCCGTAGCCATCATCGGATTGAAGTTGCGCGCCGTCTTCCGATAAATCAGATTGCCTTCGCGGTCGCCCTTCCAGGCCTTTACAAACGCAAAGTCAGCCTTCAACCCCCGTTCCATTACGTAAGTTCGCCCATCAAACTCGCGCGTCTCCTTACCCTCGGCAACCATCGTTCCCACTCCCGTCGGCGTATAGAAAGCTGGAATCCCCGCGCCGCCCGCACGAATCCGCTCAGAAAAAGTCCCCTGCGGTATCAGATCCAGCTTGATGGTCCCCTTCAGCACCATGTCTTCGAGCAGTTTGTTCTCGCCTACATAGGTGCCAATGTGATGTACGATCTGCCCCGCCGCCAACAGCAATCCGTTGCCGACTCCATCCACGCCCACGTTGTTGCTGATGGTCCGCAGATTCTTGGTACCTTTTCGCACTAGCGCCCGAATCAAGTTCTCCGGCATCCCGCACAAGCCGAAGCCCCCAATCATGATCGTCGCCCCGTCAAACACGTCGCGGATGGCCTCATCCGCATTGGCCACAACTTTATTCATAGCGTCCGCATTCTAAATGAATTCAGTCGGCTGAAGCATTCTCTGCGAGGATTCCCGGCGACAGCTCTGGGACGAACCTTTGACAATCTTGTGACACTCCGAGCGCATCCGGAACGATCCCTCCCACGTCCAATATTGCAAGATGAGGGAAGCAACTTCGAAGCGTTGTTTTTGCTCTGGTTCCTTTTAGGCGGAAAGATCGCCAACAACACACGCAGAGCACACGGGAGCGAACCTTCTCCCGTGCAATGCGGCAGCCCGGTTGCAAGCCCGGACAGATTGTGCACAGATCATGTCACCACTCGCTGAATTCGATCGCAGGATGGAACAACTGATCAGGGCCTTCACGCTGCGCATCCTGGTGCCGCGCTGGACGGAGTTCGACGCCGTGTGGCACACTGCCAACCAAATTTGTGATCGCTACGAACTCGGGAAGTCGGTCACCGCAGCGCAGATCCGTAAACTCGCCTAACCTTTTTCCAGATGGGCCTCAGCCTGCCGCTTCTTCACCGGACTCTTGCGCAACTGATGCGCCTGTTCGAACTCCTCGGCCAGTTGCCGCGTCGCTAAATTCTCTCGAATGTGCGCTAATCGCTGCTCGACCTTCCACAACGCCTTTTCCAGATTCCCTTTGTTGCTGATCGCAATATCCCGCCACATCGAATAAGGACTCGCCGCGATCCTCGTCATCTCCTGCAACGCTCGACCACCAGCCGGAAGCAACGGAGCTTCGTCCCCGAATTCCTCCACCAGGGCCGCCGCTAGCGCCGTCGAAATCATCTGCGGGACATGGCTGATCCACGCGCACAGCCGGTCATGTTCCTCCGCCGGCAGCATCGCGATCCGCGAACCGATCGCATCAATCCATCCCGCAAACTCCGCGAACAAACCTTCATTTAGATTCTGCCCGGGCAGCGGCGACAGGAACCAAACTGCCTTCTGAAACAGATCTGCATCCGCGTAGTCCACTCCACTCATCTCTTTCCCCGCCATCGGATGCCCCGCGAGAAACCGCTTCCCCGCATTCTTTCCAAACACTTTCACCGCGCGATCCACGACCGCCGTCTTTGTGCTCCCAACATCGGTGAGCAAAGCCTTCGCGGGAAGAGAAGGCCCGATCCGCTCAATCAGATCCACAATGGCCAGCACCGGAGTTGCCAGCACCACCACTTGGCTTCCTCTCACCGCGTCGCCCGGATCTACCGAGCCATCATCAATCGCGCCCCGCATGCGCGCGCGCTCCAGCGTCCCCTCGCGGTCGCATCCTACGATCCGCCCCGCGAACTTCTTCTTCCGCAGCGCCAGCCCCAGCGATCCGCCAATCAGCCCTGTCCCAATAATCGTGATTTGCCGAATCGCCATAGATCAATTCACCACGCAGACACAGAAGCACGGAGAAGAAGTGGGAGTAAGGAACATCGGAATCAGGTGACTCGCTGAGGGTTGTGAAAAGTAAAGCAGCAAAGAAGTGCCTTCCTCCGTGCCTCCGTGGTGGAAGCACCTTACCCGATCTTTCGTCCTACCGCCGGCGCAATAATCCGTAACTCATCCATCAATTTCGAGAACTGCTCCGGGAACAGCGACTGCGCGCCATCCGACCACGCCTGGTTCGGATCGCAATGCACTTCAATCAGCAACGCATCCGCTCCCGCCGCCACCGACGCCCGCGCCATCGGCGCCACTTTATCTCGCCGCCCCGTTCCGTGCGACGGATCCGCCGTCATCGGCAAATGCGACAGCTTGTGAATGATCGGAATTGCTGAAATATCCATCGTGTTCCGTGTATAGGTTTCAAACGTCCGGATCCCGCGCTCGCACAGAATCACATCGTAGTTCCCGCCCGCCATAATGTACTCCGCTGACAACAGCAGCTCCTCCAAAGTCGCCGCGATCCCGCGCTTTAGCAGCACTGGCTTGCGCACCTTCCCCAATTCCCGCAGCAAATTGAAGTTCTGCATGTTGCGCGCTCCCACCTGCAGGATGTCCACATACGGCAGCATCATCGGAATCTGTGAGATCTCCATCACTTCGCTGATCACTAGCAGGTTGAATTTCTCTCCCGCCTCGCGCAACAGCTTCAGCGCGTCCTCGCCATGCCCCTGGAACGAATAGGGGGAACTTCGTGGCTTAAACGCCCCTCCCCGCAGCACCTTGGCGCCAGCCTTCGCGATCACTTCTGCGGTGGAAAAAATCTGTTCCCGCGTCTCGACCGAACACGGTCCGGCCATTACCACAACTTCATTTCCGCCAACATCAATCCCGTTCGCCAGTTTGACGATCGTCCCCTCCGGACGAAAACTTCGCCCTGCCAGCTTATAAGGCGAACTGATGCGATGGACTTCCTGCACCCCCGGCAACAACTCCAGGATGCGGATATCGAAATCAATCCCCGATCCAACGGCACCGAGCACGGTCATCCGCGCCCCTGTCGACCGGTGCACCTCGAAGCCCATCTTTACCAGGTGCTCAATCACCTGCTGAATCAGCCCCTCATCCGCGCCTTCCTGCATCGCCACAATCATAGAAACCAGCTCCTAGCTCTCAGCTCCTAGCTCCTGAATCTCTTCCTGTCTTAACGGGTTCTTCCATTTCGAGCGCGGCGAGGAATCCGCCGTTATTTTAACCGCCGACGCATCGGCCCAGGGCAAGGTCGGTTTAGCTAATGGCTAGAAGCTAGCAGCTAGAAGCTATTTTCAGTCATTCACTTCCGAATCCAACTCCGTCTCCGCTTCCACGGGTTCGGCCTTCGGCGCAATCTCTTCCTTCTGCACGTTCCGCATCACGTCGATAATGCGCTCGTAAATCCGGACCAGATCCCGCCCTGCCAGGGGGCCCCGGTTCGCCGCCTGCACATTCTCAAAAACAATCCGCTCCCGGTCCGGTTCATAAATCGGCATTGAGGTATCGCGTTTCAGCTTCCCAATCGCCACCGCAGCCCGAGCCCGCTCGCTGATCAGTTCCACCAGCTTCTCGTCCAACTCATCGATTTTCTTACGCCAATCCTCGATATCCATAAAAATGACAGGGTGCCCCACCCTTGTCGCGGTCTGTGCGACAGGGTGCGGATTTTTGACTTCTCGTCGAGCTCGTCCGACCCGAATGCCCCATTTTTCGCGCGGTTTATGCGCGAGAAGTGGTGGCTTCCTAAATCACAAAATGTTCTTGTTCAAGCAGTCAATGATCTTTTAGCGCTGGAGCAGATAGTCGCGTCACAAACTCCCCCACAGCCGCCGCCTCGCGCCCCCGATTCCGCTCAATCGTCTCTACAATCGCGCTACCCACCACTACGGCATCTGCGAACGATCCGACTTCGGCAAACTGCTCCGGAGTAGAAATCCCAAACCCCAGCGCCACTGGCAACTTCGTCACGCGGCGCAACCGCTTCACTAACTTCTGCGCATCCGCCGCCAATTCCTGACGCTGCCCCGTCACTCCGGTCCGCGACACCGCATACACAAATCCCCGCGAAGCCTCCGCAATCCGCTTCAACCGCTCGTCCGGACTCGTCGGCGCGGCAAGGAACACCGGAGACAAGTCATTCTCCTGCATCGCCCGCAAATACTCCCCCGCCTCTTCGACCGGCAAATCGGTTAGTAGAACGCCATCCACCCCCGCGGCTCGCGCAACCCTGCAAAATTTCTCCACTCCCATCCGCAACACCGGATTCAGATACGAAAAAATAATCAGACCCGTAGACTGCGCATCTTGCCGAATTTCGGCTGCCAGCGTCAGCACCTGCCCCAGTGAAGTCCCGTGCTTCAGTGCCCGTTCGCTGGCTCGCTGAATCACCGGCCCATCCGCCACCGGATCGCTGAACGGCACACCCAACTCAATCACGTCCGCTCCCGCCTCGATCGCCGCCAGCACAATCTCCCGCGTAGTCGCGAGATCCGGGTCCCCGCAAGTGACGTACGCGACCAAGGCGGGCTTATTATGAAAAGTGAGAGGCATGAAGATTGAGGTTTCCTTCGTGTACCTTAGTGTCCTTAGTGGTAAATGATTTTCGTCTGTCAATCGAGCGAAAGATTTTCCCGCATAATCCCAATATCCTTATCTCCGCGCCCCGAAACATTCACAATCACAATCTCCGACTTCTTCATCTTCGGCGCTCGTTTCACCACCTCAGCCACCGCGTGCGCCGATTCCAGCGCCGGAATGATCCCCTCCGTCCGAGCCAGAAGGGTAGTAGCCGCCAAAGCTTCCGCATCCGAAGCCGGCACATATTCCGCCCGGCCAGAATCCCGCAGCGCCGCATGCTCCGGCCCGATCGACGGATAATCCAGCCCAGCCGACACCGAGTGAGTCAACGCAATCTGCCCGCCCGAGTCCTGCAACACATACGAATAAGTTCCCTGCAGCACTCCCGGAGACCCACCGCGAAACCGCGCCGCATGATCCCCTAACGCCTCGCCGCGCCCGCCAGCCTCCACGCCAATCAGACGAACCTTCTTGTCATTCAAGAAATCGTAGAAGGCTCCAATCGCATTCGATCCGCCACCCACGCAAGCAATGATCGCCGTCGGCAACTTCCCCTCAGCCTTCAAAATCTGCGCCCGCGCCTCCCGCCCAATCACTCGATGAAAGTCCCGGACCATCGTCGGATACGGATGCGCCCCCAACACACTTCCCAACAGATAATGGGTGGTCCGCACATTCGTGACCCAGTCGCGCATCGCCTCGTTGATCGCGTCCTTCAGAGTCCGCGATCCCGACGAAACGCCGCGCACCTCAGCCCCCAGCAATCGCATGCGGAACACATTCAACTCCTGCCGCCGCATGTCCTCGGTCCCCATGTACACCACACACTCAAATCCAAGCAGCGCGCAAACGGTCGCAGTCGCCACTCCATGCTGACCCGCCCCAGTTTCGGCGATCACGCGATGCTTCCCCATCCGCTCCACCAGCAGTCCCTGCCCCAGGCAGTTGTTAATCTTGTGAGCCCCCGTATGCAGCAGATCCTCTCGCTTCAAGTAAATCTTTGCCCCACCTAATTTCTTCGCAAGCCTCTTCGCAAAAAATAACGGCGTAGGCCGCCCGGCATAAGTCCGCAGCAGTTCATCGAGTCTTTTCTGAAATTTCGGATCGTGCTTCGCCCGCGCATACTCGCGCTCCAATTCCTCGAGCGCAGCTACGAGCGTCTCCGGAACATACCGCCCCCCATAAACCCCAAACCGCCCCGGCTCATTAGAGCGAGGGGTGCCCCATCCTTGTCGCGCTTTCTGCGACAGGGTGGGGACTTTGACTTTCGGCCTCCGAGCAACCGTACCCATCCCTAACTCCCCTTCCGATCCATCTCCCGCACCGCCCGCACAAACGCCCGCACCTTCTCCGGATCCTTCTTCCCCGGTCGCGCTTCCACTCCCGAAACTACATCGACTCCCCAGGGCTGAAGGATATCGATTGCCTCTCCAACGTTTTGAGGATTCAGGCCGCCAGCGACTACGAAATCAAATCCTTCAATCGCGGAAAGCACAACCTTTGCCTTCTTCCAATCAAACAACTGCCCTGTTCCGCCAGCTTGCGTTGAAGTGCCCGAATCCAAGAGAATCGCCCTCACCTTTCCCTTCGCCTCAGAACGCCACTTGAATCCACCCAACCGCCCTTTGAAAACACGATCCGCCGGCCATGCGACGAACAATTTCCTGTCCAGAGAAATCCACTCTCTCAACGTGCGCAGGCTCGGCGGGCTGTTGGTGTACGGTTGAATTGCCGTCAGTCCTGCTTCATGCGCGATTCTTCGCTTCGCGGCAATTCCTCCAATGCGATCCCCGACGAATATTCCTACTCTTTCTATTTTTCCCGGCAATTGGGACACAATCTTTTCGACAACTACGGGACTCACATTTCTCGGGCTCTCGGGATGAAACACAAACCCCACCGCATCCGCCCCCGCCTCAACCGCGACGAGCGCATCCTCCAAATTCGTCATCCCGCATATCTTCACCCAAGTCATTGTTTAAGTTGTCATCTTGGAGCGATGCAAAATCCCGCGGAGGATCCCAACCATCACTGGGTACTGGGTACAGAGTACCGAGTACTGGGTCCCATCAGCCCTCGCAGCGCTTCCCCCGGAGACGCCGCCCGCATCAACGACTCGCCAACCAGAAACGCGTCATACCCCGCCCCGCGCAACCGCGCCACATCCTCCGGCGAATGAATCCCGCTCTCAGCCACCCGAACCACGCCAACAGGAAATTTCTGAGCCAAGCGAAACGCCGTTTCCAAATCCACTTTAAACGTCCGTAGATCCCGCGTATTGACCCCAATCAAATCGCATCCCGCATTTAGCGCCCGCTGCAACTCGTCTCCGTCATGCACTTCGCATAACACATCCAACCCACGCTGCCGCGCCCCTGCCGCCAGAGAACTCAACTCCTGCGCCGACAATGCCGCCACAATCAGCAGCACCGCATCAGCGTAATTCGCCCGCGCCTCCAGCAACTGGAACTCGTCGACGATAAAGTCCTTGCGCAAACAAGGAATCGCCACCGCCCCCGAAGCCTCCCGCAAATTCTCCAGCGACCCTTGAAAGAATTCCTCATCCGTCAACACCGAAAGTGCTGCAGCTCCTGCCGCTTCCAACTCCCGCGCCAACTCTGCCGGACGAAACTCCGCCCGAATCAGTCCCTTCGATGGCGAAGCCTTCTTCAGCTCCGCAATCACTGCCACGCCTTCGCGACTCCTCGCCGCCAGAGCCCGACGGAACCCGCGCGGCACATGCAATTCCGCGCGCTGCTCCAGTTCGCGCAAGTCCGCCTCGCGCCGGGCGTCCGCCACCCGCGCCCGTGTAGCCGCGACAATCCGGTCAAGAATAGCCGCCATAAAGAATCTTTTGATTATAAGGGACCCCAAGGACTACCAAGGCGTTCGAGGGTGCCCCGCCCTCCTCGCACAGTTAGCGAGAAGGTAGGGATTTTGATTTTCATACGTCGAACAACTCCCACTTTAAGTCCAATCACTGACAAATCTCCCGCACCTCTTTGTATGGTTTCTTCGCCACTGCCGGATACGGAATCTTCCTCACATCCATCCACTCCTCCAGCACAGTCCCTCCATACTTCGACTCCGCATCCGGATCACCCTCATACGCTGGATCGCTTTCCGCCTCCTCCAGCGTCACAAACTTGAATCCCCTCTTCTCCATCAGGTCGAACACATCCGGCAGAATCGTGCTGCTGAACGCGCCCAGATGTAGCAACAGCACATGATTGATTTCGTGCCCGTACACCAGCCTCGCCATCTCCTGTCCCAAGTCTAGATACTGCGTCGCGATATCCAAATAGCTCGATCGCAACCACGCAATCGATGTCGCATCGTTCTTCGCCACGCACCGAGCGTAAGCGCTGTTCCACAGGTAGTCTTCCCAGTCGAGGGTCACCTGTGCCACCCGGTACTGGTGCGCCAGCAGATAGGCCCGCACCGCGCGCCGTTTCTCGACGGTGTCTCCCTCGCGCAAATACGGATACCGCAGCCAGTGCCAGTTTCCATCCTTCGCGGCGAGCAATTCCAGGGCCGGCTCATTCTGCTCGATCTCGTGCTCAAACGCCTCCGGAGGATTCTCATTCAAATCCATATGTGAGTAAGTATGGTTCCCCACCGGCTCCGCGGCCGCCCACAGCTTCAACGCCTCGGCAGCGTCCGCATTTCCCTCCAGTTTCTTGGCATTGACGAATCCATAGGCCGCAGGCATATGCCTCTTCTGCAGCACAGCTAGCGTATTGCGCGTGATGTCCACCCGAGTCATTCCTGGCGGCAAATCTCCATTCAACGGCAGATCGTCAAAGGTGATCGCAACCTTCTGCGCGCCGCACACCCCGACCAACATCACAAAAAAGGCAGACGCCCACCAGTACCCACGCATAGACCGAACGAAAGGTTTCATGCCGAAAGTCTACAAGCACGAACCGCCCCAACTATTTACTCTTTACTGATAGAATTTTTGGTTCGCCCGTCATCATTCCACTTCTCATCCGAGGCTCAGCATGTCAGCCCGCATCCAGCGCGCCATTCTCAGTGTCACCGACAAAACCGGGCTGGTGGATTTCGCCCGCAAGCTCTCTACTCTCGGCGTCGAACTCATCTCCACTGGAGGCACCGCCAAACTCCTGCGCGACTCCGGCATCGCAGTGAAAGACATCTCCGACCTCACCGGATTCCCCGAAATGCTCGACGGCCGAGTCAAGACTCTTCACCCCAAAGTTCACGGCGGCATCCTGCATCGCCGCGAAGATCCCAATCACGTAGCGGCTATCGCCGAACACGGCATCGCTCCCATCGACATGGTGGTGGTGAATCTCTACGCCTTCGAAAAGACTGCGGTTAAACCCGGAGTGGCCTTCGATGAATTGATCGAGAACATCGACATCGGCGGGCCATCCATGATTCGCTCTGCCGCCAAGAATTTTCACGACGTCGCAATCGTCACGTCTCCCTCCGACTACAACTCCGTCGCCGACGAACTCTCCCGCTCCGGCGGCGCGCTCTCGCGCGAAACCAAGTGGCGCCTCGCGCAAAAGGCTTTTGCGACAACCGCTGCCTACGATTCCGCCATCGCCTCCACACTCGAACGCATCCCCGCCGATTCCTCCCGGCTACCGCCTGAAACCGGCACATTCCCGCCCACACTGCGCTTCACCTTCCACAAAACTCTCGACCTGCGCTACGGTGAAAATCCGCACCAGAAAGCCGCCATGTATTCCGACGGCTCTGGAGTCGGCGTCGCGAACGCAGAGCAATTGCAGGGTAAAGAACTCTCCTACAACAACATCGTCGACCTGCAAGCTGCATGGGATCTCGCCCAGGAATTTGACGAACCCGTCTGCGCCATCATCAAGCACACCAACCCCTGCGGCACGGCTACCGGAAAAACGCTAGCCGAAGCCTACAAGCGCGCCCTCGAATGTGATCCGGTTTCAGCGTTCGGCGGCGTTATCGGCGTCAATCGCCCGATCGACGCTGAAGCCGCGGAAGAAATGCACAAACTCTTCCTCGAAGTCATCGCCGCGCCCGGCTTCGACGAGATCGCCAAAGCCAAATTCGCCTCCAAGAAAAATCTCCGCCTCGTACAAGTCGCCGACCCACGTAGCCCCGGACGCATTCGTCCGGAGGCGAGCAAGTCCCCTTCACACGACTGGGTCCTGAAGAACATCTCCGGTGGAATGCTAGTACAAGACACCGACATCCGCCCCCTGCAAGACGCCGATCTCAAAGTAGTCACTAAGCGCGCTCCCACTCCGGAAGAAACCCGAGCCCTGCTCTTCGCCTGGAAAGTTTGTAAGCACGTGAAGTCCAACGCCATCGTCTACGCCCGAGATGGCCAAACGGTCGGCGTCGGCGCCGGACAAATGTCTCGCGTAGATTCCGCCAAGATCGGCGCCATGAAAGCCCAACTCCCGCTGCAAGGCACTGTCGCCGCCTCTGACGCCTTCTTCCCCTTCCCCGATGGCGTCGAAGAAATCGCGAAGGCCGGAGCCACCGCCATCATTCAACCCGGAGGCTCGCAGCGCGACCCCGAAGTCATCGCCGCCGCCGACCGCCTCGGCCTGGCCATGCTCTTCACCGGCGTCCGCCATTTCCGACACTAAGCTGGGACCCCGAACCTCCGACGTAGCGCGCAGACGAAAAGCTCGTTATGCTCAGGTCTGAGGTCTGCGCTAAAGTCCGTTTTTACAAAACTTGACGCCCTCCCCACATCCAGCGGTCCCTGTCCTTCCGGTTCTCTCAACTTTCCCGCCATTTCCAGTCTTTTTTCCCGATCCTCGCGTTCGTCGCGGTAGAATAAAAGCACCTTTCCCCCGACGGCTTTGCATCCAAATAAGCTAAGGTCCCGGAAACGCGCTTCCAGCGCATTAGGTTGAGCATGAATCGAATGTTTCGCTTGCTTTTGATGATTTCGGTGGCGTCCAGCGCCGCCGTTAGCCAAACCAGCCCATCCGTGCAACCGGATCCCGCTCAGCCTGATGCTAAGCCCGCCCAGTCTTCAGCGCGCAAAGTCGACAAGGCAGCCGCGTACTACCATTACACCCTCGCGCACATGTATGAGGAAATGGTCACGGCTTACGGTCGCAGCGATCTCGCCACCAAAGCCACGGAAGAGTACCGTCTCGCCATCGACGCCGATCCTTCGTCTGAGTTCCTGACCTCCGGTCTCGCCGAGCTCTACGTGAAAACCGGACGCATTGCCGACGCCGTCAAAGAAGCGCAGGACATCATTAAGCGCGATCCCAAGAATCTCGAAGCCCACAAGCTTCTCGGCCGCATTTATCTGCGTTCGCTCGGCGATATGCCCGGCGGCTCCGGTTCCGACAACATCCTGCACCTTGCCATCGATCAGTACGAGCAGATCACCAAGCTCGATCCCGACAGCGTTGACGACCACCTTCTGCTCGGCCGCCTCTACCGTTTGAACAATGATCTGCAGAAAGCAGAAGGCGAACTCAAGACCGCCATCAAACTCGATCCCAGTTCCGAAGAAGCCGTCACCACGTTGGCCATGCTCTACACCGACGAAGGCGACACTGCGCACGCGCTCAAAGTTCTCAGTTCCATCCCTGATTCCGCGCGTTCCGCCAAACTCTATGCCGCTCTCGGCGCTGCCTATGAGCAGCGTAAGGACTACAAGAACGCCATCGATGCCTATCGTCACGCCATTGTCCTCGATCGCGATAATCTCGACGCCATTCGCGGCCTCGCCGAGAACCTGCTGAACGACGGCCAACTCGACGCGTCGCTCGAGCAGTACAAAGTCATCGCCGACTCGAATCCGGAAGATGCCCAAACTTACGTCCGTATGGCCGAGATTTATCGCCGCCAGGCCAAGTACGACCTCGCCCTCGAAAATCTGAAGCGCGCCGACACCCTCGTCCCCGACACAATGGACGTTCCCTATAGCATGGCCGCCGTTTACCAGGCCCAGGGCCGCTACGACGACGCCATCAAGCTCTTGCAGGATCTCGTCAAGAAAACCGAAAAGAGCGAGACCGGAACCAGCCAGTCCGACCGCAACAATCGCGCCATCTTCATTGAGCGCCTCGGCATGGTTTATCGCGAGCAGGAAAACTACACTGCCGCAGTCGATACCTTCCGCAAGATGCTGCCGCTCGGCGACGAAAACGCCCGCAGCGGCTATCAGGAAATGATCGACACCTACCGCGAGGCCAAGCAGTGGCCGCAAGCCACCGCCGTCGCCAAGGAAGCCGTCCAGAAGATGCCCAACGATCGCGACCTCCGCATGGTGCTCGACTCGCAACTCGCCGACACCGGCGAGTTCGACAAAGCCGTAGCCGACATTCGCACCATGCTGAAAGGTGGACCAGAAGACCGCGAAGTCTACCTGCGCCTGGGCATCATCTATACTCGCGCCAAGCGCTGGGACGACGCCCTTGACTCCCTCGCCAAAGCAGAACAACTTTCTACCAAGTCTGAAGACAAGGCCTACGTTTCATTCCTGCGCGGCGACCTCTACCAGCGACAGAAAATGTTTGATCAGGCCGAAGCTGAATTCAAGAAGGTTCTCGCTACCACTTCACCTACCGATCCGCAGAGCGCGGCAACGCTCAACTATCTCGGATACATGAATGCTGATCGCGGCGTGAAACTCGAAGAGTCGCTGAACTACATCAAGCAGGCACTGACTCTCGAACCCAATAATGGCGCTTATCTCGACTCGCTGGGATGGGCTTACTTCAAACTCGGCAAGTACGATCAAGCGGAAGAAAATCTAACCAAGGCGGAGACTCACATGGGCACCGACCCCACGGTCCAGGAGCATCTTGGCGATCTCTACCAGAAGACCGGCCGCCTGAAATTGGCCGCCGCCCACTGGGATCGCGCCGTCCAGGAATGGTCCAGAACCGTTCCCGCCGAACAAGACTCCGAAGCCTACGCCAAGGTCCAACAAAAACTAGACGCCGCCAAAGTAAAACTGGCGAAAGAAGATTCCGGCAAGCAATAACCGCAGCTAAAGTAGCGCCGGCGTCCCGCCGGCTGTCCCGAGAGCGTCTCGCTCTCGGCGGTGACAGCAAAGCGAACCGTTGGCTTCATTCGTAGAAACGATGGTTGATTTGGC
The DNA here is from genome assembly GCA_963840895.1 of uncultured Acidobacteriaceae bacterium. Lineage (GTDB taxonomy): Bacteria > Acidobacteriota > Terriglobia > Terriglobales > Acidobacteriaceae > Sulfotelmatobacter. Next base: position 201,284 of record CAWJAR010000017.1, on the reverse strand, counting down.
GTAACCGCGCATGCTTTGCCCCGCGTGAATCTCCACCCAGCAACACCGGCCGAACTCAACAACGAAATGCGCCTGAACTGCGATTGCATGCAGTCAGCCGTCGATAGTCTGTCTGTCTGCCTTTCTGAGTACCGAATACTGAGTACTGAGTACTGACATACCTCTGCTAGACTCTCCCCATGCTCGCGGCCTACGCGGTGCACGTCGAACAATCCCGCGGACGCCGCTTTCCCGAGCCGCCGCATCCCTACCGGAACGAGTACCAGCGCGACCGCGACCGCGTCATTCATGCCCGCGCATTCCGCCGCTTAGAAGCCAAGACGCAAGTCTTCACCCGCCGCTACTCAGACCACTTCCGCAACCGCCTCACCCACACGCTCGAAGTCTCGCAAGTCTCCCGCACCATCGCTGGAGCTCTAGGCCTCAACGTTGATCTTGCCGAGGCACTAGCCCTGGTCCACGACATCGGCCACCCGCCCTTCGGCCACGCCGGAGAAAAAGCTCTCGACGCTGCCATGCGCGACCACGGACTCTTCTTCGATCACAATCTCCACGCCCTCCGAATCGTCGAAGATTTCGAGCAACGCTACGCTGCCTTCCGTGGACTCAACCTGACCTTCGAGGTCCGTGAAGGCATCATCAAACACTCCCACGACTACGATCCGAAACAATATCCGGAACTCGCTGAATATCTCCTCGACCAGCGCCCGCCGCTCGAAGCCCAACTCATCGACCTGACCGACGAAATCGCCTACAACACCGCCGACCTCGATGACGGATTCGAAGCTCACATCCTCTCGCTCGATCAAATCCGCGACGGCATTCCGATCTTCGAGCACTTCTACCGCGAGGTCGAGCAGATTTACCCCGAAGCACCCGAAAAGCTGAAATTCAACGAGGCCCTGAAGAAGGTGCTCAACCGCTTCGTCGATGACCTCATCACCAACACGCGCGCCCGTCTGCACCAGGCTGGAACCAAGACTCTCGACGAGGTCCGTCATCACCCCGAACGCCTCGCCGCTTTCAGTCCCACAGTCGAATCCGAACGCAAGCAGAACAAAGAGTTCCTCTACGAAAATCTCTACTTCAGCTCAGACCTTGCCGGTGAGAAAGACGACGCCGAGCGCGTGGTCGGCGAGCTATTTGCCTTCTGGATGGACCACCCCGAAACTCTCCCCCACAACTACCGCAAAAAAGCCAAAGAAGACTCCCTCCCCCGCGTCATCTGCGACTACATCGCCGGCATGACCGACAACTTCATCTTCGAGCAATACGAAAAACACTGCGCCTCTCGTTGATTCTGCTTAATGTGGGCAGCCGCCATCGGCTGTCCGCTGGGCAGAGCCTGGCTATTCTTCTTCATGCGGCAACGCAAAAGTGTTCTAATGGAGTGTTCGGCACGGAGCATCCCATGCGCCCGTTCCTTATCTGCCTGACACTGCCTCTCCTGTTCACTTTCGCACTGGCCCAGGATCCCGCCATACAGGCCTCGCAGATCGCCGCACAGCAAGCCCAAAGGGCAAATCAGCAGGCAACCGAGCAAGCCATTCGCGATGCCCAACTCGCAAACCAGAACGCGGCTAACGCGCAGCGCGCGGCTCAGTGGAATCGAGAATTCGCTGCCACTCCGCGCTTTTCCGTCAAACCCGGCCCCTACTCTTCGCCGCTGACGGTGACGATCGAATCCAACCGTAACACCGTTATCTACTACACCACAGATGGCTGGACGCCCACTTCGTCATCCACCAAGTACACCGGGCCCGTGTTCATCGACACGACTACTACACTCCAAGCCGTCGCCTTCACTCAGTATGGTTCGCGCAGTCGCGTCGCCGCCGCTCTCTACTCGCTCCCGCAAGCGTCGACAACTCCTTCCGCAACAATTCCCGGCGTGGTTTCAAACGCCGCGACGGCCGCATCCGCATCGGAAAGGGCATTGCTCGCACACGAGACGCCCGTGCCGTTGGTCTTCGCTTCCACCGTCAACTCCAGGACGGCTCATGTAGGCGACAAAGTTCCTCTCACTCTCGCCGAAGACCTTAAGGCGGGCAACAGGCTCATCGCGTCAAAAGGAGCCGCTTCCTTTGCCACCATTACGGAAGTGGAGAAAGCCCGCGGGATGGGCGTTCCCGGCGAACTCGTGTTCAAGGTAGATTCCCTCGAAGCGGACGGACGCACCATCAAACTGCGTGGTAGCGCTGCCAAAGAAGGCCAGGATTACGAGGCTAAAGCCTCTGCCCCTATGATCGCTCCATTAGGTCTGCTCATTCACGGCAAAGATGCGGAGATCAAACAGGGCACTCTCTTCACCGCATTCATCGACACAGGCGCCCTGCCCACGAACTAGATAGTAAGTTGTGGATAGCCCATGTGGAACTTGTTCCACGAGACGGCCGCCCGTCGGCTGTCCGGTTGAGAGAAGCCTCGAGTAGCTTTTCCCGCCCAATTTCGATCCATCCGTGCGATCCGTGGCAAAGAAGTCCTTACTTCCCCGCCACCGCCGCCACTACATCAAACAAGACCCGCGGCCCCCGCCGCACTTCCTCCACTCGAATTCGCTCGTCGTTCCCGTGCTCGGTGCTTCCTTCTTCCTCCGTCGCCGTATAAGGATTGAACCCATACGACGCGATCCCCAGAGGACGGTACCGCTGATTCTCCGTATACCCACTAGTTATGTGCGGTACCACCGGCGTTCCCGGGAAATACTTCCCCGAAATTTCCTTGATCGCCGCATACAACGCATTGTCCGTCCCCGAATAATTCGCCACGCGAAACTCGCCATTGATCGGCTCGACGCTCACATTCGAATCATTCACCACCTTCCGCACCGCCTCCAACAATGCCTTCGGATCTCCTCCCGGCAGAATTCTCACATCCAAATTTGCCCACGCCTCCGGAGGAATCACATTCGTCTGCTCCGATCCTCCCATCATGGTCAGCGAAATCGTATCTCTCAGCAGAAAGTTCAGCGACTCATCTTTCTCCACTTCCTCCTGAAACTTCGGATCCTCAATCGCCTTATGAATATTCCGATACTCCGCCGCCCGCTCCGCCGTTTCCTGCGGAGCCATGTCGCGCAAGAATTCGTCCACCACCGGCAGCACCCGCATCGGCGTGCGATACGCAATGATCCGATTCAGCGCGTGCACCAGCCGGTTCGGCGCCGAATCCGGATTCGGCCGCGATCCATGACCCGGCCTCCCGTGCGCCACAACTTTCATCCAGTAGGTCGTCTTCTCCCCCACATCAACGCCCACAAACTTCACCTTGCCGCCCTGCAGCAGATTCTCCCCGCCTTCATTAATCAGGAACTCGGCATTTCCCAGCAACTCGCGCTGGTGCGAGATGAACCAGTCGCTCCCCGTTCCATCCGCCTCTTCGTCCGACACCGCCAGAAAAATCACGTCGCGATCGAGCGACACCTTCTCGCGCTTCAACATCACCATCACGACCAGTTGCGCCAGGCCTTCATCCTTCATGTCCTGCGCACCGCGTCCCCATATGTATCCATCCCGAATCTCGCCGCTAAACGGAGGCACCTTCCAATGCGACGCGTCACTGGTCACCACATCCATATGGTTCAGCAGAATGAGTGGCCGCTTCGCCTCAGCCGTTGTATGCGGAATCCGCGCCCACAAATCCCCGCGCCCCGGCGCGTATTCGAACGCCCGGGTTTCAATCCCTTCCTGCATCTAATATCTTCTTGTAAAACTCCACCGCCTGCATTTCTTTCCCCGGAGGATTCGTCGTGTCTACCCGCAAGTATTCCTGCATCCACGTCACCGCCAGATCCGAATACTGCTGCAACCGCTCTGCTGAAATCCGCGATGACGCCATCACCGGTGACTCGGACCAACCCATCAACGGACATGCAACCGCAAATGTAACTAGAACCAGCCCAAACGTGCGCAAAACATTTCCCTTGGACAAATTTCTCCTCCCAAATTTCGATGATTACCCTTCGATGGTTACCCGTGGTTACGTACTTCGCACACACCCACGAACTCTTTAACATGCACCCACTTTTCCCACGCAGTTTTTATATCAGGTTTCCCAAAATTACCCTGCCTTGCACACCCCGGCTAGCTTTAAACTTCTCGCACCACTACAATATTCATAGATATCAATCACTTAGCAGCGTAACCCTGAAGCGCCATTTGGCATCTGAACTGTAATAGAACAGGCAGGCGCCACCGCAGTGGGCGCCCACAGTTCCAGGCCAAGCGAGCGTCAGCGCGGGCCGGCTCAGCGAATCTGCTGGCTTTCTTTACCGTTCAAGGGACGCAATAAATTTCACGCACGCCCCAGGCGTGCCGGGGTAGAGCAACAAGCTGGAGCTCAAACGCTCCGCCCCAACTTGGAGGAAGTCATTATGAACAACCGCCTACTCTTCGCCCTGCCGCTGGCCGCGGTCCTTGCCTTCCCGGCCGTCGCGCAGACCACCTCGTCGTCCGATCAGACCCAGCCCGCTGCCACCACTCAGTCCACCTCGACTGATGCCAACGCAACCGGCAAGGCACCTCTGGCCCCTCCGTCCCGCGAAGGCTTCTGGGGACGCATGAATCCTTTCGCTCGCAAGAGCTACGTGAAGCGTCAGACCGAGCCTATTCGCGATCGCGTCAACGAGCTCGACGAGCTGACCTCCGCCAACAGCAAGGCCATTAAAGACACCGACGCGCGCGCCCAGGCTGGCATCAAGCTCGCCTCCGACAAGGCGAACGAAGCCGATCAACACGCCCTCGACGCCGGCAACAAGGCCACCGCAGCACAGCAGAGCGCACAGCAAGTCTCCACCCGCGTCCAGAATGTTGAAGCTGTGGTTGGCAACATCGATCAATACAAGGCTTCGAACCAGACCGAAATCCTCTTCCGTCCTGGCCAGACCGTCCTTAGCAAAAACGCAAAGGACGCTCTCGACCAGATGGCCGGCAGTGTAAAAGGTCAGCGCGGATACATCATTGAAGTGCAGGGCTTCTCCTCCGGCAAGGGCCAGACCGCTATCACCAACTCGCAGAAGATGGCCGAGTCGGTCGTGCGCTACCTCGTCCTCAACCATGAGATTCCTGTCTATCGCATCTACCTCGTCGGCATGGGCAACGCTCCCACCCCCTCGTCGGATGACACCGCCAAGGGCAAGCGCGTCAGCGGCGGCCGCGTCGAGATCAGCCTGCTGAAGAACGACCTGGAACAGCTCTCCGCCAACACCGGAGCCCCTGCCACCAGCGCCGATCAAGCGCAGCAGCCTAAATAAGTTTGGGACGGAGCCCCAAGCTCAAGTCCCTCCCCCGGAAAAAGCCCCTCGCGCAATCGAGGGGCTTTTTCATTTCCGTCGCACAATCACCTGCGTCATTCCGAACGGAGCCCCCTTTCAGGCGAAGTAAGAGCCTGCCCTGAGCGAAGCCGAAGGGAATCTCGCGTGTAGCCACCCGCACTGCTCACTCTTCCGCTATCCTGACGTCCATACCCAATATGTACGACCTCAAACTAGCCCTCCGCCAATTCCGAAAGTCCCCTGGCTTCGCCGCCACCGTAATCCTCACCATCTCCCTCGGCATCGGAGCCAACGTCGCCATCTTCACTCTGGTCCACGCGATCCTTTTGCAGTCCCTCCCCGTCGTTAACCCCGCGACCCTGTACCGCATTGGCGACTTGGACGATTGCTGCGTGAACGGCGGCTACGAAAACGACAATGGAGATTTTGATCTCTTCTCCTACGACCTCTACCGCCATTTTCAGGACACGACGCCCGAGTTCGAACAACTGGCCGCTTTCCAGTCCGGGCACAACAGCGTCAACGTCCGCACCGGACAAGCTCCCGCAAAAGCAGAAACCGCCGAGTACGTCTCCGGAAACTATTTCTCGACGTTCGGCCTCGGAGCCTTTGCCGGCCGCACGCTCCTTTCTTCCGACGACCAACCCGGCGCTGCCCCGGTTGCGGTACTCAGTTATCAGGCTTGGCAAATCAACCACGCCTCCGATCCCAGTGTCGTCGGCTCGACTTTCTATATTCAGAACAAGCCCTTCACGATTGTCGGAATCTCACCTCCCGGCTTTTTCGGTGATCGCATCGACAGCAATCCGCCCGCGCTCTGGATTCCGCTAAACATGGAGCCCATGATCGAAGGCGAGACCAGCATCCTCAAGCAGCCCGATACCAACTGGCTCTACGTTCTCGGTCGCATCAAACCTGGCGTCGCTCCCGGAAGCCTGCAAGCCAAAATCTCCAATACCCTGCGCCAGTGGCTCTCCACCCAGCCCGCCTACACCCTCAATGGAGCGCAAACCGAGATTCCCAAACAGCACGTCGTCATCACTCCAGCAGGCGCTGGAGTGCAAAACCTGCAACAGGAAGCCGGCAGCGGCCTTCACCTGTTGATGGGAATCTCCGGCCTCGTTCTTCTGGTCGCCTGCGCCAACATCGCAAATCTTCTGCTCGCGAAAGGTGCAACCCGCCGCGCCGAGACTTCCATCAGCATGGCCTTGGGCGCGGCTCGCTCCCGCCTTATCCGCCAAATGTTGGTCGAAAGCCTCTTGCTAGGCTGCGCCGGAGGACTCGTCGGCATCGCCCTTGCCTACGGCGGCGCCCGCATGATTCTGGCCCTCGCCTTCCCCGACTCGCCGAACCTGCCGATCCATGCCAGCCCATCTCTGGCAGTCCTCGCCTTCGCATTTGCACTATCGTTACTCACAGGACTTATCTTCGGCGTCGTCCCCGCATGGATCACCTCGCACTCCGATCCCGCTGAAGCCCTCCGCGGTGTCAACCGCTCCACCAAAGACCGCGCCTCTCTGCCGCAGAAATCTCTCATCGTTTTTCAAGCCGCACTGTCCCTCGTACTGCTGGTCGGAGCCGGATTACTCACGAAAAGTCTGCGCAACCTCGAGCATCAGGACTTCGGCATCGCTACCGCCAACCGTTACGTCTTCCACTTCGACCCTGCGGGTGCCGGCTACACCATTGCCACCGTTCCCGAATTCAACGAGCGAGTGGAGCGCGAATTCTCAGCTCTTCCCGGCGTCCAGAGCGTAGGCGTTGCCCTCTACAGCACGCTCGAAGGCAATAACTGGGGCGAGGGTGTCCGTATAGAGGGCCGGGCCGATCAGGGGCCAGAAGCCCAAAATGGTTCCTCGTGGGACCGCGTCAGTCCTCATTTCTTTGAAACCGTCGGCCAGCCCGTGCTTCGCGGCCGCGGCTTCACTGATCAGGACACCGCCACCTCTCGCATGGTGGCAGTCGTCAATCAGGCCTTCGTCAAGAAATTCTTTCCCAACGAAGATCCCATCGGACACCACTTCGGAACCTTCGATCGGAAGTACGCCAGCAACTACGAGATCGTCGGGATCGTCGCCGACGCCAAGTACAACAATCCCCGCGAGCCCGTGCGGCCTATGTACTTCCGTCCCATGACGCAACTGAACACCACGATCAAGGAACGCAGCGCCATCACTGCGGAAACCCGTTCGCTTTTTCCCAACTCGATCACTCTTCGCTATGCCGGAGACGCCGCCAGCCTCGAGCCACTCGTTCGCCACACGCTCGCGAACATCAATCCCAATCTCACGGTCCTCGATTTCAAAACTCTCGACTACCAAGTCGCCGGAAACTTCAATCAGGAACGCCTCATCAGCCGCCTCACTTCTCTGTTTGGATTGCTCGCTCTCGTGCTGGCCTCCGTCGGCCTGTACGGCATCACTGCCTACTCGGTCGCGCGCCGCACCAGCGAAATCGGCCTGCGCATGGCTCTCGGCGCCAACCGCAACAACGTCCTCGCGCTCGTTCTCCGCGCCGCCTGCTGGCAAGTAGGACTCGGCCTCGCCCTCGGCATCCCGATCGCGCTCCTCGGCGGTCGCCTCATGTCGAGCCAACTCTACGGCGTTCGAATCTACGACCCCTTGACGATCTGCGCCGCGGTCCTGGTCCTTTCTACCTTTGCCGCCATCGCCGGATTCATCTCCGGCAAGACGCGCCGCCAGCATCGAACCCATGAACGCCCTCCGCACCGAATAAAACGATTCACCAGGCTGCCCCACCCTTCTCGCGCCTTTTGCGAGAGGGTGGGGTTTTTGACTTTGATGAGAAGTAAATTTCTTGCTTGAGTACAGGAGTGCGACCGGGTGCCCCATTCCAGCCGCGTCCTTTGCGGCTAGAGTGGGGATTTTGACTGCGCCCTAAGCGCAAGATTTCTATTCCAGCCGAGAAGTGGGCCCTTCCCACATCCCGTAACGACGTCTACCGCGCCTTGATCTGGTTGTACGAAGCCTTGACCAGCCCGGCGAACGATTCATCAAAAAATCCCGCATCATCGCTATTCGTGCCCGCAAACTTCTCCCGCCATCCCTTCACATCGAACACCGTGGGAAGCCCCTCCTGCACCTCCTCCAGCGTTTTGCCGCCATTGATCTCCTTCTCCACCTCCGTATTCACCGCCTGCATCAATTCCATCGATTGCTGCATATACGCCTTGTCGTGCAGCACATCCCCATGACCCGGAACAATCGTCGTCGCATCGAATTGCAACAGCGCCCACAGCGTCTTCACAAAATCGACCGGGAAGCCTCCGAACATATAAGGCACCGGATGATCCAGCAGGTCCCCTGTAATCAAAATCTTCTCCTTCGGCAGATATGCGATCGTATCTCCCGCAGTGTTCCCCCGCCCCATGTGCCGGATCTCCACCATTCGATCGCCCAGATCGATATTGAGTTCGTGATCGAACGACACATTGGGCACAAGTTGCACCGCGTTCTTCAGTTCCGCAACGGTTGGCGCCAGTCCGGCGAGGGAACGCTCATAGTCCGTTCGATCCGCCGCAGTCAGCGGCGTTCCGTCCGGGTTCTTCCCCGAGTCAAGAATCTTCCGGAAGCGTTCGCCCCGATTCGGATAGCGCAATACAGCGCCGGGATTGAAATCGGCAATCGTCTTCTGCGTTGCCGTCTGCGCAATGATCTGCACCGCCGGAAATGCCGCGGCATAAACTGCGTTGCCCAGTGTGTGATCGAAGTGCCAGTGCGTGTTCAGCACATAAGTCACCGGCTTGTTCGTCCACTTCCGGATCTGCTCAACATCCTCTCGAGTGGTCGAAGGCAGCAGGCACGAATCCACCACCAGCACGCTCTTCGAGCCGATGATCACTGTCGTATTACTCTGCGGAAAGGTGTCGGGGGAATCGATGTGCCGGATCTCGTAAATCCCCTCAGCCAGTTTAGTAACCGTGCGCTCCTTGGTCGCGACTGAGTCCGCAGCCACGAGGGTGGCGGCGAGAAAAATCACGAGCGCTAACCAGTTGACACGATGGAATACACCGGATGGAATTTTCATTGGGCCTCGATGCACTGGAAGTCGTTGCGCATCAAGTCTCGCGAAACCCCGCGCCTTCCGTCTTGAACGTTCTTGCGGTCAGCTTAGAAAACGTCCAGGCGTCGTGCCCACCAGCCGTTGGAAGTGCCGCGTCAGATGGCTCTGATCGGCGAATCCCGTGGTCACAGCAACCGCGGCCAGCGGGTACCGCTCCCGCAGCAATTGCTTGGCGCGATTGATTCGCACTTGCGTCTGGTAGGCGTGCGGCGGCATTCCAATCTCCTCACAGAAGACACGATGCAAATAGAACGGGCTCAACTCTGTGAGTTCGCCAAGTTGGGCCAGCGAAATCGATCCATCAAAATTCTCTTCGATATAGTCCCGCGCCCGCCGCACGGCGGCACGTTCGCACCCCATGGCCGGTTCAGCTGCAACTTCCGCCACACATCTCGACAGGAAAAGGTCCAGAAACTTCAATAGAAGTTCATCCTGCTCCAGTTGTGATTCTCGTCTCTCGGCAGCCTGGTGCAATTCCAGAAAAGATTTCCTTGCCGTCGTGTCACGCACAAAGAAATCTTTAAGGCCAGGAATCCTCAGTTCGCAGCCAGCGATCTGACTCGAAGCTCTAGCGAAAGCATCGGCGTCCACATACATACCAAAAAAACTGATTCCCGCTTCGCCGTTGACCCAGTTCTCGTGAACTTCCCCGGGAGGAGTCGCCACGAAGTCACCTTCTGTCACCGGATAAGAATTCCCGCCGTACCCGAGATAACCTGCCCCAGCTGTGTATGCACACAAATGAAATTCTTCATGCCAATGCCGGGGATACGGATGCGTCATCCCCTTGCCTCGGGAAAATAGAATCCCGTCGAATGCGTCGGACCTCCACATCCGCAACCGACGACGCTCCAGCGCCCCAGTCAGCTCCACAGTGCCAGCCATTGTCCTGTAGACGCCACAGAAACAGGGATGTCACCCGACTCGGAATCCCTTTGACCCTTTCGTCGGAAGTACCGGCCCGTGAACCGCGAGGAGCAACTATCACGTTCCCGTGGAACAGGCCATGCTTCCCGTGGAAGAAGGCCGTCATGGTTCTCGTGGAAGAGATCATGGTGCACGAGGAGCAGCCAGGTTCCCGTGGAGGAGGTCATGGTGCCCGAAGAGCAGCCATGGTTCCCGTGGAAGAGCTGCCCTTGAGGGCCGCGTAGATGGCCGAACGAATTTGGGCTTTAGCCCCAGTGGTCGTCTTTGATGCCTACATGCACTCGCTTTCCCAACCTGCCACGTCATCCGTGAAATTTGTGAAAGACGTTGTCCCAACCCGCTCTAACTCCCGCTTTGGGAAGAGCTCGAACTTTTCCACAATCCCCACCCAAAACAAAGTCCGATCCTGTGACGAACAACTTTGACCGAGGCAATAGAAAGCTCACACTGGAAGGGTGCGCAACAAGTTCGAAATGACGTCGGCAACAGAAATCGCCGCTGCATCACCGATCCAGACTGATCTAGCTAAGTCCTTATTCCGGAATATTTTACGCGTAAGTCGTTTATTTCCAAGATTTTGCGGGCCAATCGCGCACCCGGAGCTCCTAAATCTAAGAAAACAAGTATTTTACAAATTCAATAGAAAAAAAATATGGGTATACCTTTGACCCTCCCGCCGTCCATGGCTAGAATGCCCTCGCCACTCTCCGGGGGTTCTATGAGCCGACTCGCCGCGTTTCTAATGTTCATCAGCCTGCTCACCTTTACAGCCGTCGCCGACGACAAAGAACACCACCACGAAGACCTCACCGAAGCTCAGCTCGGCACCGTCCACTTCCCAGTCTCGTGCGCCCAGTCGGTGCAGCAGCCTTTCGCCCGCGGCGTCGCCCTCCTGCACTCGTTCTGGTACGAAGAAGCCGAGAAGGTATTCCTTCAGATCGCCAAACAGGACCCGCACTGTGCCATGGCTCACTGGGGAGTCGCCATGAGCATCTGGCATCAACTCTGGAACGAGCCCGACGCCAAGGTCATCGCCCGCGGCTTGGAGGAGTCGAATACCGCCAGCAAGCTTGCCGAAAAGGCCACCGCCCGCGAGAAGTCATACATCGCCGCCATCACAGCGTTCTATAGCAACTCCGAGAAGTCAGACCACGCCGCCCGTGCCAAAGCGTACTCCGATGGGATGAAGAAGGTATACGAAGCCAACCCCGACGATCACGAAGCCGCCGCATTCTACGCGCTGTCACTGCTGGCCTCCGAGCCGCACCACGACGATACCTTCGCCAACCGTCTCGCCGCTGCCGCGATTCTCGAGCCCCTCTTCGCCTCCGAACCCAATCATCCCGGAGTCGCCCACTACCTGATCCACGCCTACGACAAGCCGCAGTTGGCGCAACGCGGCATCCCCGCCGCTCGCCGTTACGCCCAAGTCGCCCCCGCCGCCCCTCACGCCCTGCACATGCCCTCGCACATCTTCGCCCGCGTCGGCCTCTGGCAAGACGACATCAACTCCAACCTGGCCTCCGTCGCCGCTACTCGCAAGACCGCCGCCATGCACATGGGCGGAGAAGGTCACCAGTTCCACGCCATGGACTTCCTCGTCTATGCCTACCTGCAAAGCGGACGCGAAGCCGACGCCCAGAAGATCATCGATGAAGTCAAAGCCATGCCCCCCATGCACGACATGTATGGCATGGGCTACGACCCGCGCACCTTCGCTCTCAGCGCCTTCCCCGCAATCTACAATCTGGAACTGCGCCACTGGGCCGACGCCGCCGCTCTCACTCCCGTCGAAGGCGCATCCACGGGCGACCAAGCCGTGACCTACTGGGCCCGCGCCATCGGCGCCGCGCGCAGCGATAACCTCACGCAAGCCCACAAAGACCTCGAACAAATCGAAGCCGCACGCAAAAAGCTGGAGGAACAAAAGAAGACCGAGTCCGCCGAAGCCGTTGCTCAGGACTATCAGGAAGCCGAGGCTTGGATCCTCCACGCCGAGGGCGAAGACGACAAAGCCATCGCCATCCTCCGAACCCTGGCCGACAAGAACGACAAACTCGGCGACGAACCCGAAAGCATTCCCGCCCGCGAGATGCTCGCGGACCTCCTTCTCGAAGCCAAGCGCCCCCAGCAAGCCTTGGCTGAATATCAGACCGACCTGAAACTGAATCCCAACCGCTTCAACGGCCTGTACGGCGCAGCCCGCGCCGCCGGCGAAGCCGGCAAGCAAAGCGAAGCGAACGAATACTACGCCATGCTGCTGAAGACGTGCGACGGCGGAAGCGTCCACGCGTCCAGAGTTGAGCCGAGCAAAGGAGTTGCTGGCGAAAAAGTAGCTTGCGACCGCCCGCGCGAAGCCATGAAGAACTATCACCAATTTCACGACGGCTGGTTTGAAGGACTATGGATCGATGGCCGGCGCGTGCATGTTTATCTCAGCACCGAGGACCGGACACGCTTCACTGTCGTCGCGGATGATGTCGCCGGGTTGAGTGCACATGGAATTATGAAGGGGAACATAATCCTAGACGTCTCAATGAGAACGCATGAGGAACTCAATGAAAATGACGTGGCGGCGCTGCCCGAACTCCAGATGATCGACACAAGTAAATCAAACACGGCCTTAGAGAGAGCTCACAAGCAAGAACTCTCGATCCTAGAAATCAACTCATCCTACGGGGGCTCGTGCCTAATTTTGGCAAGATCATTCGATCTACTAACTCGAGAGGAATGGGTCGCGCGCTATATGTCTATGTTGCACGAACCGACTAGCCACGAAGCATCATCATCTTAGCGATCAGCGCCGCAACCATCGCCACCGCCCCCACCAGCGCGTTGTACTCGCGATGCTTCAAGTAAAGGTCCATCGAAAATGAAGCCGCTCCCGATCGCACCGACAAGTTTCGGAAACATCCGCGGCACCCGCTGAGCATACTCTTCGAACTCCGGGAACCTCTGCCGCAGGTAGGCCTCCTCGCCACGAATCACGGGAAGATAGATAGCAAAGAACATCACGACCAGAACAACACCCACCCACCAACTGCGCGCCGCAATCGCAAAGCCTACACCGATCAACAACGACCCCAGGTAGAGCGGATTGCGCGTATAAGCATAAGGTCCCGAAGTTGCCAGCGCTTCGTTCTTCTGCACATGCCCCGATGCCAGCGCCCGCACCAGCAGCCCTGGCACAAACACGATTGCACCCAGCGCAATCGACCGCCACGTTGGCCGCGCCAGCCAGAAGTAGAGCACCGCAAATGCAAATCCCAGTGGCACTCGAATGCGGCGCGCAACCCGCGACCACTCAGCCATAGGAGGCCCCCATCGCAATCGACGCCAGCAGAGTGCGAGTCGCATCGACAACGGCATCGACGCTGATCTCCAGCATCCCCTCGTCGGGCTTGGTGACGCGAGCATGTGAAGTCGCGCTCGCCGGATTGCGCAGCACCACACTGCGCGTTCCATAAGGCCCATTGCGCGCAGGATCCGTCGGCCCGAAGATCGCTACGACCGGTACTTGCAACGCCGCCGCCAGATGCAACGGCCCGGTATCTCCTCCAATGAACACCCGCGCCCGCCGCGTGAGTGCAATCAACTCCGTGATCGAACACTGAATCGCATGGGCGGCCCCTTCACTCGCAGCCTCGGCCTGGCGCGCCAACTCCTCTTCCCCTGGACCGCAATTCAGAATCGACCGCAATCCACTTGCAGCCAGCGCACGAGCTACGCGCCCGTACCGCTCCGCCGGCCACCGCTTCGCTCCCCATCCCGCTCCTGGATTCAGAATCGCAAAGTCCCCCGCGCCGCCGACGCGCTCATCGATGCGCCGCTCAGCCGCAGCGCTCAGAGGGGAACTCGACTCGCGGAATGCTCAACCTCCTCTGCGCCACGCCCTCAGCGACGGACAGGTTTTGCTCGATCACGTGCGCCCCTCGTGCGATTGCCCGCCGCGTGTACCACAAGCTAGCCGGAGACTCCCTCGTCTCCGCCGCACCAAACACCACGCGTGCGCCCGACCACCGCGCCAACACCGCCGACCGAATCGCTCCCTGTAAATCGACCGCGACGTCATATCGAGCCGCACGCACATCATTCGAGACTTTCGCAATCTGCTGCAGGGTCGGAATCGTGAACAATGACTTCCGCCACCCCGTCAGACTGACAGGATGAACCCAATCCACCAATGGCCGTCGCGCCGACCGCGGCCCGCGAAGCGCCGTTCCGGGCGCACACAGGAGCTCAGCCCAGCGCTCTTCGATCACCCACCCGATCATCGCCTCGGGAAAAGCTTCGCGCAGGGCAAACGCGGCTGGCAGCGTGTGAATTACGTCGCCCATCGCGCTCAGGCGTACGATGAGCAATCGCTCGATCTTCTGACCTCCCTCCGCAACGATCAAGCTTTCCTCGGCGAGAGTCGCGAGCGGATGATCTCGCTGGTGGAGTGGTCTTTCGCATCGCCGACAATCTCGACGCGTCCGCCGTTCTCGATAACAACATCGCGCTCCGGAACAGACTCCGCAGTATAGTCAGTCCCTTTCGCCTGAATGTCAGGCCGAATCTCGCGGATGATCGCCCTCACATCGAGTTCCGGAAAGATCACCACTGCATCGACATCGGCGAGTGCCGCGACAATCTCAGCTCTCTCCTCCGCGGGCATGACCGGCCGTCCTTCACCCTTGAGTGCCCGCACCGAATCGTCCGAATTGATGGCGACTACCAACCGGCCGCCCAGCGCTTTCGCTCCGCGCAGGTAGCGCACGTGCCCCACATGCAACAGATCGAAGCCGCCATTAGCCAAGGTAATGCGTTCGCCGGCGCGCCGCCATTCCTCCACGCGTTCGCGCAGTTGTTCGCGACTCAGGATTTTATTGTGTGCCTTCAATCTCGTAGGCTCAATGCGGCCGCGTCGCCGGAGGCGATTGTTCAATCGCATGCAACAATTCTTCTCGCGAAACCGTCGCTGTGCCGCGCTTCATCACGACAATTCCGCCGGCGTAGTTCGCCAGTTGCGCCGCTTCTTCCGTGGTCGCTCCCGCAGCCAACGCGGCAGTGAACGACGCGATCACCGTGTCGCCAGCTCCCGTCACATCCGCCACCTGATCGGAACCGAAAATTGGAATGTCCACCGGCTTATGCTTATGATCGAACGCGACCATCCCGTCGCGCCCGCGCGTGATCAGCAACGACTGCAATTTCATCTGCGCCATCACACGATCGCCGGCTTCGATCACCTTATTCCAGTCCTGCCCAATCCGCATGCCCAGCGCCTCTTCGACCTCTGGCTCATTCGGAGTCGCCGCGGTCACGCCGGAATACTGCATCAACCGGTAGCGTGAATCGGCGACGATGGGCAGCGACCCCAGCTTGCCCTTTTCCTGCAAAGTCCTGACGATCGCCGGAGTGGCCGCGCCGTAACCATAGTCCGATACCAGCAGCGCGTCGGAGGCGTGCGCGTAGTTCCTCGCCGCCAGGTACAACTCTCGCGTCAAATGCGCATTCGGCAATTCCTGCGGTTCGCGGTCCACCCGCACTACCTGCTGCCGCGCCGTGTGCGTCATGCCTGCAAGAATGCGCGTCTTCGTGACCGTCGTATAGCTCTTGTCCTTTAACACTCCGCTGACCGCAATTCTCTTGTGGCGGAAATACTTCAGCAGCATCCGGCCCTGCTCATCGTCGCCGACAATGCCCACCGGAAGAACGTTTACGCCGAGGTCCGCCAGATTGTTCGTCGCATTGGCTCCGCCGCCCGGCACCACCGTGCGCTCACGATGCTTCAGGATCAGCACCGGAGCTTCACGGGACACGCGCGATATCTCGCCGAATACAAACTCGTCTGCGACCAGGTCTCCCAACACCGTCACGGTGAGGTTGGGAAACGCCTCGACGATCTTCTTCAAGCGGTCGGCATCTTTGAGGTGTTTGGTCATGCAACAAGTTCTGCTAAGCGCGAGCGGGACGCCCCCGCTACGAGACCGATTCTCTCACGGGCGGGGCTTTCGTTCGTTGATCTTGTGCAACATGGTATCGATGGCGTTAGCCGCATCCACGAGTTCCATCTTTACTGGCATGACTCCGAGCGGAGCCAGAGCAGAAAGATATCCCCCAAGGTTCACAGCATCTTTCTCAGTGGTGACGAAGCCACCAGCCTCGCTGCGCTGTTTCAGTTCGAGCAATTCACGCACGTCTTTCTCGGTGTACGCATGATGATCACGGTAGAACGCCTCGGCAATTGGCTCGATATTGGCCGTCCGCAACTGCAATACGAAGCTCTGCGGCCGAGCGATGCCACAAAACACAATCGGGCGCGGCGGAACATTCGTCGGTATAAGGCCGCGGCGCACGCGCCAAACAACTTTCCCTACTAAGGGAAACGATTCTGCCGAAGCGCCGCTGGCTAATACAACCACGTCCGCACGCCGCAACGAAGGCAACGGCTCCCGCAAGCGTCCAGCCGGAAGCAATTTGTCCGTCGCATCCTGCGGCGTGACCAGGACAATGTCGAAGTCGCGGGCTAGCGCGCGGTGCTGAAAGCCGTCGTCGAGCAGATGAAGCTGCTCTCCGAATTTGGATTCGGCGAATTGTCCTGCCTCGTAGCGATCTTCGCCGACGACGACCGGCACCTGCAGCTTGCGTGCAATCAAAAGCGGCTCATCCCCAAACTCTTGCGGCAGTCCTGCCGGATCGACTAAACGCACACCCTTCGACTGGCGCCCGTACCCGCGTGACAGCACATCGAACTTAACACCGCGCGCCTTCAGCAATTCGCCGAGCAGCAGCACGAATGGAGTCTTTCCCGACCCTCCAGCGGAAAGATTCCCGATGCTGACGACGCCACCCTGAAGGCGTCGTGCCCGCAGCAGTCCGCGATCGTAGAGCACATTGCGCGCCGCGACTACGCTGCCGTAGATGGTTGAGAGGGGATTCAATCTGAATGCGCGGCCTGCGCCGGAACCGCCCGGACATTGTCATCGGGAACAACCAGCGTCTTTAGCGCTTCGAGAGTCCTCAACGTCGCCCCCATTTGCGATCGAATCGTCTCCAGCGCCCGGCGCCCCAAAGCGAGGCGCTCCGCATCGTCCGCCAGCAGTTGCATAAGTGTAAGCGGCAACTCTGCCAAGCTCACAATCCGCACCGCGTCTCGGCTCTTAAACAAGCCGACGATGTCTCGGAAGTTCTCCGTGTGGTTGCCCGTCACAATAGCGACGCCGTGCTGCGCGGGTTCGATGATATTGTGTCCGCCACGCGGCACCAGGCTTCCGCCCACGAACGCCACATCCGACAGGGCGTAGAGGGCGGCGAGTTCACCAATCGTATCGATCAGCAGCACGCCCCCTGCGAGTGGTTGCCCCGACCATTGCGAGCGCCGGACCAGCGGGATCTCCAATTGCCGCACCAGAATCGCAACTTGCTCGAAGCGTTCGGGATGCCTGGGCGCCAGAATCATCACCGCACGCGGATGCGCCACCCGCAGGTTCTCAAAGGCCTTCAACAGCGGTGCCTCCTCGTCATCGACGGTACTGCCGCAAACGAGGACGGGCCCGGCCCTCTCCACCGCCATTGACCGTCGCAAGCTCTCCACAATGGGCGGAGGCGCAGGCAAACTCACATCGAACTTAAGATTCCCGGTAACTTGCAATCGATCCGGCTCAGCGCCAATCGATTGCAGCCGCGTGCAATCTTCCTGCGTCTGCGCAAGAAATAGGTCTACGTTCTTCAGCATCCTCCGCAGGACCCACCGAAACCGCCGATAGCGCGGCCATGAGCGGTCGGAAATCCGCGCATTCACTACCGCGATGCGCGCCCCGCTCGCCTGTGCAAGCCGCAGGAAGTTGGGCCAAAATTCAGTTTCCGCAAGTACGACCAACTCTGGCTGCAAAGTCCGAAGATAAGGCCGGATCGCGAACGCAAAATCCATCGGAAAGTAGAAGACGTTCTCTTCGCCAAAACGCTTGCGGGCCAACTGCTGGCCGGTATCAGTGGTGGTCGAGACCAGCACGCGATGCATTGGAAGGTTGCGGCGCATCTGCTCGACCAGTCCGCTGACAGCCAGCACTTCACCCACAGAAACTGCGTGAACCCAGATCACTCGCCCGGGCTGGGAACCGGTCAAGTTGATCAGCCGCGCAGGAACCTGCCCCATGCGCGCCGCAAAACCGGTGCGGTACTTGCCGTAGCGCACGATCTGATAGAGCCAGAATGGCAGGCTCACAAGCAGGCCCGCAGCCAGCAACAGGCTGTAGAGAAGATAACTCAAGCTGAGCCATTCTAAACCGGCGCCGCCAAGGGACGATCCCCCCACCTTATAATCAGTGTCATGTGGCATTCGCGACTCATTGGTTACCTGATCAGTCCGGCGCTCTGCATCGCGTTACTCTCTCCAGTCCCGCTGTCGGGCAAAGATTTTGTGAAACCGACAGCGAAGACCGCCATCAACTATCCGGCGCACGACTTTCATCGCGACGAGCAAACCGCCGTCGCCGCCGATCCTTACGACACGCCGGAGAAGGCCAAGATATTCTCTGTCGATTTTGCGGCGCACGACCTGCTGCCCATTTTCTTGGTCGTGACCAACGACGGCGATCGACCCGTCTCCATCGCCAACATGATAGTTAAACTGATCACAGCCAATCACTCAAAACTCACGCCCATCACCACTGACGACCTTTATCGGCGCCTTTCGAATCCGCAGTCCAGTACTCGCCCCAGCCCAATTCCTCTTCCTCACAAGGTGAAGGGCGGAATCAGCAAAAAGGAAATGGAGGAGATTGATTCGTCGCAATTCGCGGCCAAGGCGGTCGAACCGCACGGCACCCAGTCGGGATTTCTGTTCTTCGACGTGGGAGGAATCGCGTCGCCGTTGCCGGGAGCAAACATCGACATCACGGGTATCGCCGATGCAAAGGGCAGCGAGTTGATGTACTTCGAAATACCCGTGGACAATTATCTGAATGCTCCGAAGAACCCGTAACTGGTACTCCCCTACAGAATTGTCCTCCTGAGGGACGCGCCTTTTGCAGCCCGAAGGACCTATTCAACTCGCCGGGAATCGCACTTTGCACGCTGTGACAAGCGCGCAAGCTCCGGAGCTCATCGCCCTTTATAATCACAGCTTATGGTCACTACGACGGCCGATTCCATCGCCGCCCGCACGAAGTATGAACCAGTCATCGGGCTGGAAGTCCACGTTCAGCTTCTGACGGCGACCAAGATTTTCTGCTCGTGCTCCACGCGGTTCGGGGCGCCGCCGAATACGAATGTCTGCCCAGTCTGCCTTGGCATGCCGGGCGCGCTCCCCGTGCTCAACGAGAAGGTCGTTGAGTTCGCCACGCTGGCGGCGATGGCCCTGCAATGCCGCATCAACGAGACTTCAATTTTTGCGCGCAAGAATTACTTCTATCCCGACCTGCCCAAGGGCTACCAGATCTCGCAATACGACAAGCCGCTGGCAGAGTTCGGGTTCATCGAGATCCCCGCTGCCGGCGGCGAGAAGAAGATTGGCATTACCCGCGTGCATCTGGAAGAAGACGCTGGCAAGAGCCTGCACGAAGGCTTTCCCGACTCCGACGAAAAGACAGCCATCGACCTCAACCGCACCGGCGTCCCGCTGATCGAAATTGTCAGCGAGCCCGACATCGCATCGCCCGACGAGGCCTACGAATACCTGACGCGGCTCAAGGAAATCATCCTGTACACCGGCGTCAGCGATTGCAACATGGAAGAAGGCTCGCTGCGTTGCGACGCCAACGTCAGCGTGCGCCCACGCGGGCAAAAAGAATTCGGCACAAAAGCTGAAATCAAGAATGTGAATTCGTTCCGCTTCATTCGTGAAGCGTTGGAGTATGAAATCGGTCGCCAGATCGACGTCATCGAATCGGGCGGCAAGATCACGCAAGAGACGCGCCTCTACAACTCCAACGAAGGCAAGACCTACAGCATGCGCTCAAAGGAGCAGGCGCACGATTATCGCTACTTTCCCGAGCCAGACCTGCTCCCGCTGGTAGTCGACGAAACGTGGAAAGCCGAAATCGCGCGCGCTCTGCCTGAACTGCCCGAAGCGCGCCGCGCGCGCATGGTGAAGGATTACGGCATCACCGAATACGACGCGCAAGTGCTGACATTTTCCAAGTCGCTAGCCGACCAGTTTGAGGAAGCAGCAAAGGCCGCAAAGAATCCGAAGCGCGTCGCCAACCTGGTACAGGGCGAACTGATGGGCCGCCTCAAGGCCAAGGGTCTTGCGATCGAGCAATCGCCAATTTCGATGAGTGGGATCGCCGCCTCCGCCGATCTGGTCGAAGCGGGCACGATCTCCGGCAAAATGCTCAAAGAGCTCTACGATCTGAGCTTCGAACGTGGCAAGGATTTCCCCGCAGTCTACGACGAAGAAGGGCGCCCGCAACAATCCACCGATACCTCGGCGCTGGAAAAGATAATCGACGATGTCTTGGCCGCCAATCCCAAGCAACTCGAGCAATACCGAGGCGGAAAAACCACCATGCTCGGCTTCTTCGTCGGACAAGTCATGAAAGCATCCAAGGGCCAAGCCAGTCCCCAAATCGTGAATGAACTACTGGCAAAGAAGCTGAAGTAGCAAGCGGCAACTATCGGGCTAACACTTTGGTCACCTGATCTTTTCCTCTACACCCTCTACCATCACTATGGGCCTGCCTGTCTCGGGCTGACCGGTCGGGAGTTGCCATGAAACTCAAACTTGATCGCATCATCAGCATTGCGACTTTGGTGGCGGCTTTAGTGGCCATCGTTCTGGTGTTGAAGAAACCGGCACCCGTAGCGCCGACGCAGGCTGCAGCTGCCATCGCCGAACATGCCCAGTCGTTCGACCAGAAGATGGCCGAGTTCACGCAAGCCACGCAACAGACGACGCCGGCGAACGGATCTTCCGACGCAAAACCAGATGCCGGGCAAGTCAGCCTCTGCGGCCCCCAAGGCGGAAGTCCACATCAATTCCGACGAGATCAGCGCCGTGCTCGCACAATCTTTGGGCAACGCGGGTGGGGCGGCGCTTACTCCAGACTCCAACATCGGCAGTGGTGCGCCGACCATCAAAGATCAGCAGGTCAGCTTCGATGGCGATCTCGTGCACGGCCAGTTCCTCACAGAAATTGCCGGCAAGGATGTCTGGGTGACGATCTCCGGCCACATCGGAGACAAAGACGGCTATGCCACGTTCGAACCCACCGAATTTAAGGTGGGAGATCTCAGCGTTCCGGTTTCGCTCGTGAATCCAGCACTGCAGAAGAAGTTGGCCGAGCAGCGAGACCGCCTCAAACTGCCCGACGGCGTTGGCTCCATGAAAGTAGAGCATAGCGAGCTCGTGATGCAGCAGAAGTGACTGCGCTTGCGGGGCGTTTGAGCCCGGCGCTGCCATCCTGAGCGAAGCGAACGCTCTCCAAGCAGCATTCCCGCAGCCGGGCTTGCGACCGCGACACTAGCTCAAAGCCCCCGTCACACCCGATTCGCAGCCGCCACCTTCCCATACCAGCGCCCCGAATCCTTGATCGTTCTCTGCTGCGTCTTGAAATCCACATAAGCGAGTCCGAAGCGCTGGCTGTATCCGTCCGCCCACTCGAAGTTATCCATCAAGCTCCAGGCATGATAGCCGCGAACATCGGCGCCGTCGACAATCGACCGTGCCAGCGCCGCTAGATAGCCTTGGTGATATTCAATCCGGCGGCTATCGTGAATCGCGCCGCTCGCGTCGGGAGCGTCGTTGTACGAACATCCACTCTCGGTGATCTCGATTACAGGACGGTTGTAGTCGCGCGTGATGCGCATGACCATGTCGTAGAGCGCTTTCGGCCAGACCTCCCAGCCAAACTCGGTCTTCGGCCCCTGCTGCCCGCCATCCATCTTCACCGGGAACAGCCATTCCTGCGGATGAGTCGTTCGTTCAATCGCTCCGCTGCCGAAGCGATGATCCGGTAATAGAGATTGATGCCGATGAAATCCAGCGGCGCGCGGATCTTCTCCATGTCGCCCGACTTGGATTCGCATAGCGGTCTCCGGCAGAAATGTCAGCGCCTCGGGATATCGCCCGCGCAGCGCCGGCTCCAGAAACCAGAT
This sequence comes from uncultured Acidobacteriaceae bacterium, assembly GCA_963840895.1. Classification (GTDB taxonomy): domain Bacteria; phylum Acidobacteriota; class Terriglobia; order Terriglobales; family Acidobacteriaceae; genus Sulfotelmatobacter. Next base: position 178,921 of record CAWJAR010000017.1, on the reverse strand, counting down.
GTTCGTGATGGCATGGGCGCGCTCGGCCGCCAGCTTGTCCGCCTCGGAATTGGTCGCTGGCTCACACGACGACATGCTGAACGCTGTACCCACGCGTGCTGTGGGGCGCGCCGCCTTCAGCGCTCGGAATCCCGCCCCCTGCGCCAGATTCACCACATGCGTGGCTCGCAGAAAATCGAGCAGGCTCGCTCGCCCCGGAGCATGCGTGCCTTCCAGATACCCCAGATCGACGAAGGCGGTGGGTTCGTTGAAGATCATCCAATCAGAAACGCGGTCGCCCAGTTTCTGCGCTACCAACTGCACGTAGTCGGAAAAGCGGCCCGCGGTATCGCGATTGGTCCATCCCCCGGCATCCTCCAACGCCTGCGGCAAGTCCCAGTGATACAGCGTCACCAGCGGCCGGATTCGCGCCTCCAGCAACGCATCAACGAGACGACTGTAATAATCAAACCCCTTCTGCATTCACCGCTCCCGACCCCGAAGGCTGAATGCGCGGCCACGCAATCGAAAAACGGTAGCTATTCAGATTCATCGCCCGCATCAGGTCGATGATCTTCCCGCCAGCGATGATAGGAATCGCACGCCACGTCCCCAGTGTCGCCGTTCTTGATTTTTCCTGGAGTATGCGCGAAGCGATCCCAGATGGATTCGCCTTTGCCGTCTTCGTTCCACGCGCCTTCAATCTGGTAGGAAGCGGTAGCTGTGCCCCAAAAGAACCCTTTGGGAAACGTGCCGCCGGCAGATAGATCGAGCAGCTGCGCCGGAACGACCTCGGGTGAAGCACTCGCCTTCGAAGGACCCTTGCAGCCGGAAAATGAAACGGGCAGCCCCGCCGCGGCTCCGGCCCCGAGAATCGATTGCACAAACCTGCGGCGTGTCAGACGCAAACTGGACGGATCTCCCCCGACTCGAAGCGCGGCCGGATCAATTGTGCTTGATGAACTTCCCGTTTTTCTGCCCGGTCAACGAGTTATAAAGCGTCTCCAGAAACGCATCCTGATTGACGAAGTCGCCGGAATACTTCTTCCACGGATCCAGCAGCTTCGCCTGCTTCATCTGATCGAGCGTCTTATGCTGCTGGAGTGCCTTCTCTACCGCGTCACGTGTCCCCTTGAGCATCGTCAGGTAGGCACGCACATCGTCAAGATTCGACACCGGCCCATGTCCGGGAATGATCTTCACATCCGGCGGCACCTGGGCAATCACTTTCTCTACGCCATCAATCATGCCGTTGATGCTGCCTCCGCTATCGACGTCGATAAAGGGAAAGCCGTAGGTCACGAAATCGTCGCCCATGTGAACGACATTGGACTTGGGAAAAAAGATGATCGAATCACCGTCCGTGTGCCCCGCGGGAAAGAAGAGCGCACGGATGTCCTCGCCATTCAAGTGCACGGTCACGTCGTGATCGAACGTAATGATGGGCAACGCACCCCTGTCGACAGGCTTGTTATCCATGTGAATGGAACCGCCGTTGCCCGCAGAGCCGCCACTCTCCAGGCGCTTGCGCACGTTGTCTTGCGCAATGATCGGTGCCTGCTTCTGGAAATATGCATTTCCGCCCGTGTGATCTCCGTGATAATGCGTGTTGATGACGAACCGCACCGGCTTGTCGGTGATGCCCTTCAGCGTAGTCTGAATCTTGTCTGCCAGGGGTGCGTACTGATCGTCGACAATCACGATGCCGTCATCGCCGACCGAGGCACCGATGTTTCCTCCCGCGCCTTGCAGCATGTAGACACTTCCGGCCACCTTCGTGACCTTCATCTCAACCTTGCTGAAATCCTGGTTCTGTGACGCCGCAATGCCAAGCGCAAGAAACACGCCGGCAGCGACCAATGAAGCGTTGCGCATGTTTGTCGTCCTCGTTCCGGCTGACATTCTAACGAAAACTGCGGAAGAGAGAAGTATTGCTGCGGTTACGTTCTGGCAGGGCCGCCGCTACTCCGGATGCAAGCTGTCATACATCTTCCACAGCTTGTCGGGCGTAGGACGATAAATAATCCACCCGCTCGCTCCGTCCGAAACTTCGCGAAAGAGCAACTCTCCTCGCCGGTCGCCATCGACATCCACCGCGTCCACCAGTTCGAGGCGCGGCGTCATGTCGAGATGGTACTTGTCAGTGACTCCAGCGAAAATCTTGTGCAGGTTGTTGTAGATATCCGGATAGGCCACCAGGACGATTGAATACTGCAGGTCGGAATCGATTTCCGAATGAGGAGCACCCGCGGGCGGCGGCGGCATATGAGCATCGGCACTCAACACCATCACTGGCTGATTGTTGGCCCACAAGTCGTACGCCGTCATATGCACGTTGTCGAGAATGGGATCCTTCGTTTTAGGGGCTGCAGTGCGCCGGGCGGTAGCCGTCGAACCAGCCGTCTTTGGCTTCGGTATCGCGCTGGCCTTGGCTCGCCCTGCCACATAAGCACGTACCTGTTCCGTGGCCAGGGTCACCATCTGCTGCCGGCGTTCTCCTTCTTCGTCCTTGAGCCACTCGAAAGTGAATGACTTAGGCTCGGGCGCGGCGGCATCCGAAATCGCGGGAATCAACTGCACGGAACTCTTGTCGGCCGCAACTCCAGCAGCCGCGTTGCCGTTCGCTGTCGACGCGCCCGATGCCGACGCCACCGCGCCCGGCTTGCTATAACCGGGAACGTCATCGTCAGGCAACGGTCCCACAGGCTTGCCACGACGTAGCGTCGGACGGTTCGCATCCGTCGCCCCGCTGTCGGATTCCGGCCCCTTCGGCCGATCGGCTTTATTGTCGGCGGGCTTCGAGTCGCCGGTTGTGGACTTGGTTGCGTCCGGCTGAACTTGACCCGACTGCGTCGATTCCTTCTGCGGATCCGATGGCGGAGGCGTGCTCTTGGTCAGACGCGGCGGTTCATCTCCGGAAGAAGCCGGCGCTGTCGACGGTGGCGCATTGGAGGCCGGCGGCGCCGGGGGAGCCGCCGGCGTCTCCTTTGACGGATTCCGTGTAAGCCGCGGGGGCTGGTCCGCATTGTCCATTCCCGCCGGCACGCTTTCCGCCTTGGGAATGTCGCTTTTGACTTCGGACCCCGTCGGAACCCAATTGCCTGTGCCTAGCCACGGATTCTGCGTGTTGGCGGCATTGCTGTGCAGAGCGCTGTTGACCGTGAATAGCCCCAACGAACTTCCCGCGCGCGAGGCCTCGTATACCGTTCCTGACTCCAGTGCCATGGGAACGGGGTCCGCCTTGTAGGCCGTCGCATCCCAGAACTTGCCATTCACTAAAATCGCGACCGGAACCAGAGACGCCTTGCCATTTGCCCCCAGCTGCAACACCGCCAAAGCCCGCGGACCCGCCTCTTTCTTTCTTGGCGCCTTGCGCTCTCCAGGCGTGATTTGCGGGCGCTCATCCTGGGCCGCCGCAGCCAAGGGGAGCGAGACCACGCCTGCCAACAGCGCAGCCACCAGGAACCTGCGGCCTGAGATCGTGCGGTGTAAAATCTTGACGAGCATTCGCTGGGCTGCCGCTTTTCTGAGTGTCGCGGCGTTGGACTTCGATTTCCCCGGAGAAATTTGCATGAATGTCAATGATAAGGCTCCCGACTTTACTTTGCAGGACGAGAACGGAAAAGAGCTCGCGCTCAAGGATCTGCGTGGCAAGACCGTTGTGCTCTATTTCTACCCGCGCGCCGATACCCCAGGCTGAACCATTGAGGCTCGCGGGTTCCGCGACACATACAAAAAGATGCAGAAGACGGGCGCCGTGCTGCTCGGCGTCTCCCCCGATACCCCGAAAGCACAAAAGAAATTTCAGGAAAAATTCGATTTGCCCTTCACCCTACTGGCCGATGCCGACAAAAAAGTCGCAGAGGCTTTCGGCGTCATGAAAGAAAAGAACATGTACGGCAAGAAGGTGTGGGGTGTTGCGCGGACCACATTCGTCATCGGCCCCGACGGCAGGATCCAGCATATTTTCGAAAAAGTGAAGCCAGAGGGCCACGCCGAAGAGGTGTTGGACTATCTGAAAGAATCGGCTAAAGGCGTGGCTTAAAGGCCTTTAGGAGACGCTGCCGGAACTTTTGATCTGTATGTTTCGTACCATCAGAAGGAGCGTAGCGTCTCCTACGCGTCCTCAGGTCGGGAGGAAATTATGCGCGGTCTCATCCAAGTAGTTGGAATCTTAGGAACCGTAGCGCTGAGTGTGGCTGGCGTCACTGCAACGCCCGCTCCCTCGCCCGCTGATGACCATGGCTCCATCGTCATCATCTTTAAAGATGGTCATCGCCATAGCTTCGCCGTTGGCGAGATAACCAGCATCGAGTTTAAAGCTCCCACGGAAGTGATTTACAAGGATGGCCACAAGGAAAAAATACCTGCCGCAGACATTGCTCGCATCGAGTTCGGCAGCTCGGAGCTCAGCTCCACAATGCCCGGTCGGGCGCACTTTGTAGGCAAGTGGGAAGTCGGCGAGGGCAACGGCGGCCGCTTCTTTATCACTCTCGACGCCGACGGCTCCGCAAAGAAGAGTCTTGGCAGTCCTCATGGAACCTGGACCTTGGTCGACGGCGAAGCCAGGATCAATTGGGACGATGGCTGGCATGATGCGATCCGTAAGGTCGGAAGCAAGCATGAGAAGTTCGCGTACGGGCCGGGAAAGTCCTTCGAGGACACTCCCTCCAACGTCACCCCCGCTCGAAATACGCAGCCCAAGCCGATCTAGCCCTTTGATCGGTTAAGATTTCGCTTCATCCGTATGTCGCACGTGAAGCCACAAGCCAGCCCCATCCGCCCGCTCGACCGGGCCTTTTTCAATCGTGATCCTCGGCCGGTCTCGCGCGCACTTCTGGGTAAAGTACTGGTCCGCGAGGGCCTTTCCCGGCTTGTCGGGCGGATCGTCGAAGTCGAGGCTTACCTCGGAGAAGAAGATCCCGCCGCGCACTCCGCCGCTGGTAAAACCGCCCGCAACGCCGTTCTGTTTGGCCCGCCGGGCTATGCGTACATCTACTTCATTTATGGAAATCACTACTGTTTGAACGTCTCCTGCGAGCCCGACGGACGCGCCGGAGGCGTGCTCTTCCGCGCCCTTGAACCGATCGCTGGTGTAACCGAAATGGCGAAGGCGCGCGGCATAGAGATTCATGGTCCTGGAGACCTGGTGAAACTCACCAATGGCCCCGGCAGGCTATGCGAGGCATTCGACATTACGCGGGCTCGTGACAACGGGGCTGACCTCACTTCTCCAATGAGCCGCCTCTGGATCGGCGATGACGGATACGCCGCAAGAGGCATCCAAACGACTCCCCGCATCGGCATCACGAAAGCTGCAGAAATGCCCCTCCGCTATGTCCTGGCTGCAAGCCCATTCCTCTCCAAGAAAATCCGCGCCAAGCGATGATTGCGCAGCCATGGGTTTCCAGACCCTAACGCTAAATCGAGCGAGAACTGTGATCTGCGCACGCAACTTGACACCAGGGTGTAGACTTGCGTCCGGATCGAATACTGAAAAGCCTTGCTGGTAACGGCTTTTCGTTCCGCCACGATCGGAAAAGATTTTTCCGCAACCCTGCCGTGACGAGAATCATCTGATCCTTGAGGAGAGTTCGCGTGTCAAGCTTCGCGCGATTCCGGTTTCTTGTCGTGATCGTGGTCACGCTTGCCGCTGCGGTCCCCTTGTTGGCCGCCGCCGATAGGAGTGTTTCTTCCCTTCCTTCTGGAACTTCCTCTTATATTCTGATTGGTTTCGCGGGCGGTTTTGTACGGCACGACAATCCGCTCCACGGTCCTGTGCATCTGGCACAGAAGATTCAGCCGGAATTGCCGAGCGGTTCCTCCATACAGATCTTCGAGAACCGGCACCGGAAGGCCGCATACAAGACGATCCTTCGGTTGCTCGACCGCAATCATGATGGCGTTCTGAGCGATTTGGAAAAGGCGCAGGCACGAATCATTCTGTTCGGCCACAGCTGGGGCGCATCCGCCGCAGTCTCGTTGTCGCGAGATCTCGCTCGCGTCGGAATTCCCGTTCTCTTGACCGTGCAGGTTGATAGTGTCGCCAAGCCCTGGCAAGACGACAAGGTCATTCCAGACAATGTCGCCGAGGCCGTAAACTTCTACCAGCCGCATGGTCCCGTTCACGGGCGCGCTCACATCATCGCCGCCGACGATTCCAAGACGCAGATTCTGGGCAACTACCGCTTCGATTACCATCAGACCCCCGTCCAGTGTCAGGGCGGATCCTGGCTCCAGCGGACCTTTACCCGCGATCATCTGCAGAGCCAATGCGATCCCCGCCTGTGGTCACAGGTCGAAGGACTGATGTTGCAACTCATGGCGCCTCAGCCCGGCATCGTCGCTTCCCTCCCGATGCAATAGACTCGAAAAAGCTGATATTTCAACCAGTTGGTTCGCTTCCGTAACCTAATCCGTTCCGACAACCTACGCCGCCCCAAACCCGGCGTCCCCCACGGACTTTCGCCTCCTGCCCCAACCCACTTTTCTTTCATTTTCTTGTTTCATTTTCGCCGATCCGTTGTAAGATTCTCGCCTTCGGCAGGTGAGCCATGCGACCCCTTTCCGGCCTTCCCCGTTCCCGACAATCCAGTCTTCAGGCTCGATTGCTGGCGTGCACCATCACTGCAGTGCTCGCACAATCTTTGGGACTTGCGGCCCATGCGCAATCCGATGAACACAAAATCCCGCAACAACCATCCGAATCCAGGAAGGTCGATCCGATTTCTGAAAAAGAGGCGAACAAGTACGACGTCGATCGTATCGGCCAACGCGGCGTAGGCCACGGCTTCAACATCTATTCGATCCGGCGAGAACTGGAACTGGGACGCAGCATGGCCGCGTCCTTCGATCACTATACGAAGATCATCACCGATCCTCTGGTCAACGACTACGTCAAACGCCTCACGCAGAAAATCGTGGGCAATTCCGACGCGGCGATCCCTTTCACTATTAAGGTCATCGATGCCGGCGACATCCCGCGAGCCTACGGCCTTCCCGGCGGTTTCCTGTATATCGACAGCGCTCTCATCCTCTCTTCTGACGGAGAGGCGGAACTGGCTAGCATCATCGCCCGCGAGGTCGCTCACATCGCCGCTCGCCATGCAACCCGCGCACTCTCCCGCAAGGAAATGTGGAACATCGCCGGCTCCATGGCCTTTTTGGCCGGTCCCGCCGGGGTGGCTCTCGAAAATGCGGGCGGCATCGCCGGACCACTGTCGCAGAAAAAGTTTTTGCGCGATGCCGAGTACGAAGCCGACCTGCTCGGTCTCGAGTACATTTACGCCGCGGGATACGATCCGCAAGCATTGCTCGATGCTCTCGAAAAATTGCGTGCCATGGAGGCGGAGAGAAACGCAGCCTTCGCCAAAATTCCCGGCTACCATTTCGTCACTAAGTTGCCCTTCCACAGCGCGATTGCAAAAGGCCTTTCCAATTACCCGCTGACCGAAGAACGGATTCAACGCCTGCAGGCGGAGATCGCCACCTTCCTGCCCGACCGCAAAGACTACATCCTCGATACCGACGAATTTCAGGAAGTGAAAGCCAACCTCCTGTCCTCCCGCACTCCGGTGCTCCGTCGCCACAGTGGCGACGATGACGTAAACAAGGGTCCGGTCCTCCGCCGCGATGTCGAGTACAGTTCCGAGGTCCGTTCCCTTCCCGATGCGGGGGCAACTCCGGAAGTCCTCGGAAACTCTAATCCTTCAGGCGTCGATTTTCCTCGGACTGCTCTCAGGTAACCGTAGTCTCCGGACTCGAAGCTTCGCAATTCGGCAACTCCAAGGTGGAACCTGGGACCCGGCTGGCGTACCATAACCCTAGGGACGCCCAGCCGGGTGAGCCGCCATTTGGTAGAGGTAACTGTTATGAACAGATCCACCTCGCTGAAAATATTCCTCGCAGGGATCGCTTCTCTCCTTCTCATTTCCTGGTCTGTGCCGGCGCTTGCTCAGCATGGCGGTCACGGTGGTGGAGGCGGTGGCGGTGGCGGTGGTTTTCACGGCGGCGGTGGTGGCTATGGAGGCGGCGGCTTTCACGGTGGTGGAGGCTACGGCGGTGGATTTCACGGCGCCCCTGGCTATGGCGGCAGCTTCCACAGCCCTGGTTACGGCGGCGGCAACTACCACGGCGGATACGGAGGCTACCGCGGTGGCATGAATGGCGCTTACGGTCGCAACGGAAGAATGGGCGGAAATTCTCCTTCGACACGCGGCGGCTGGGGCTCTTCCGCACGCTCCGGTGGCTCTCGGAATGCCACGCCCGGATGGCATGGGTTTGCCGGCTCTGGCGGCGCAGCAGGCATGGGTCGCTCCGGTGGCGCGCGGATTGCCGATGGCCAATGGCACTCCTTCGGCGCGCACAGCGCGCACACCTCGACAATCGCCTCGATCAATCACACCAGCATCGTTGCAGTCGGTGCTCCGTCCTGGCATGGCGGCTGGGGTTGGGGAGGAGGTTGGGGTTGGCATGGCGGTTGGGGTTGGCACGGCGGTTGGGGTTGGGGCGGCGGATGCTGGGGCTGCGGATGGGGCTGGGGATTCGGCTTCGGCTGGGGTCCCGCCTGGGCTCCCTTCTGGTACTGGCCGTCCTACTGGTACAACCCTTGGTGGAACTATGGCGGCGCAAGCTACAACTATGTTGATCCCGAGACTCCGGGGGCTGCGCAATCTTCAAACAACCAGCAGAATGTTGTCGATCAGCCGCGTGCTGCCGAAATAGACAGCGATCGCGACTAGAGTTCCCGATGTCGCATGTTTGACAGGGTCCAGTGTATTCGGATCGACGATCTCCAAGTAGTCCAGGCGGACTGAATTTTCCGTGGCAACTTCCTCGCGTCCCGCCGCCAGCAACTTCGCCACTTCGTGCTCGCCAGCCTTAACCAGATTCTGCACTCGCATCAGCGCCCGATGCAGCACCAGCGCCCGTTTTCTCTGCTCGGGATCCAAATAAGCGTTCCGCGAACTCATGGCCAGCCCATCGGCTTCGCGCACAATAGGGCACACCACAATCTCCACCTCAAAATTCAGATCGCGCACCATCCTCCGCAGAATGGCCACCTGCGCCGCATCCTTCCGCCCGAAGAACGCCGCGTCCGCTTCCACCGCATGAAATAATTTCGCCACCACGGTAGTAACACCGCGAAAGTGCCCCGGCCGCGAACGCCCATCCAACTTCTCGCTCAGTCCTTCCACCGTCACCCACGTGACCGCACCCGCCGGATACATCTCTTCCACGGATGGCGCGAACAACAACGATACTCCTTCGCGCTCCAACATTTCGCAATCGCGCTCGAACGATCGCGGATACTTCGCCAGATCCTCGTTTGGACCAAATTGTGTTGGATTCACAAATATCGAAGCGGCCACAACATCTGACGACGCGCGCGCCGCCCGCACCAGCGACACGTGTCCCTCGTGCAGTGCACCCATGGTCGGAACAAATCCCAGCCGCTTGCCCGCGCGCCGAACCTCGCGAGAAGCCGTTTGCATGTCGTGAATGGTGTTGCAGATCTTCAAGGATGAATCAATCTGAGTCGCCGAGTTTCAGGCCGAAGGCACCCACTTGATGGCAACATTCGCAGCTTTCAGCATCCCGCCCATAATTCCCTTGTTGCGGCGGATCTCCACCTGATCCTGCTCCGACACAGCGCGGGAGCTCTCGGTCGCCGCCACCACCCGCCCCAACGGCCAATTCGAAGCCGGCAATGCCGCCAGCGCCGGCAGCAACTCGGCGGGCTTCAAAATAATTTCCGCATTATCGGCAGCATCCAGCAACGCTACCCCGTCGCGGCGCACGATCAGGTAAGGATTGCGCCAGGTTTTCATGTCATGGATGCGCTCGAATTTGGCCGGATCCGCCGCGGGAATGGCCTGCAACACAACTTCAGGTGCGGGCGCTTTCGGCGCATCCTGCTGCGAGGAACATCCCACCAGAGAGATCCCCAGCAGAATGATCGCCGACACCCCCCTACGAAGTGACTTGCCGATCACGGTGCGAGCGTTACCTCACCATCGCCGGTACATCATTCTTCGCCGCCCAGATCAGCGCAACGAACCATCCAATCACGCTCCACCCCAGGAAGAGGTTGAGCAGGAAAATCGCCAGCAGGTCCCGCTTGCTCCGAGCGAGAGCAACAATCGACGGTAGAAAATACATTACGAACCCAAAGCCGAAGAACGGGAAGAAGAAGAAATGTGCAAGCACCATAGGAGCCCCTTCCTTCAAATAGCGTAGCACCATCAGAGACAGACGAGCCGCCTCACTAGTAGATGGTACGGAGAAAACCGCCCCAGAGTTCCCAATCCCTATCCGTGTGAATCAGCGCAAATCCGTGCCAAAGAAGTCGGCGCCTACCGTCCCATCGCCCGCTTCCGCGTCAATACCGTGTCGAGTCCCGCACCTGTCTCTTTCGACAGATGATAAGACTCCTCGTCGGCCGGATACTGGTGTGACTTCACGTCTGCTTGAAACGCCTGTACTGCATTCGTGATCAGCGCCGCCGCATCGCCGTAGCGCCGCACGAACTTTGCCGGAGGTCCAAACGTCAAATTCAGAATGTCGTGCAAGACCAGCACCTGCCCGTCACACTCAGGCCCCGCTCCAATCCCGATCGTCGGCGTGCCGACTTCCTCGGTGATCATCGCGGCGACTTCGCGCGGGATGCCCTCGAGATACAGACACGCCACGCCCGCCCGGTCCAGCGCGATGGCATCGCGCATCAGTTGCTCAATCGCGCTCAGACTCTTGCCCTGCACCTTGTAGCCGCCCATTACGTTCACCGACTGCGGCGTCAGCCCAATGTGGCCGGCGACTGGAATCTCGGCGTCGATAATTTCGCGGATCAGATCGGCCCGTTTCGCCCCGCCCTCAATCTTCACCACCTCAGCGCCGCCTTCCTTCACGAAGCGGGCCGCATTGCCGACGGCGGTTTTCGAGTCAATCTGATACGAGCCGTAAGGCATGTCTGCGATCAGCAACGCATTCTTCAGTCCGCGCCGAACCGCCTTCACGTGGTGCAGCATCTCGTCCATCGTGACCGAGAGGGTGTTCTCGTAGCCGAGCATGGTCTGCGCCAGCGAATCGCCCACCAGCACCATATCGATGCCCGCTGCATCCACCAGGCGCGCAGAGGCGTAGTCGTACGCGGTAAGGCAAGTAATGGGTTCGTGTCGGAGTTTGTGCTCCCGCAGAGTTGCGGTCGTGATCTTTTGGCCGGAACCGTCAAACAGACGTCCGCCAATCGGGGTGATGCTCATGATGTCCTCCAGTGCCCCTCCGCCTCTGGCGGATAGAGCCTGTACTCATCGTGACGTCTACAACTTTGGATGACGCTGGGGATATTGTAGCTTGAAAAAAAGGAACGGACCACCGCAAAGAGTCGCCCGCCACCTAATGGCTAAGCCGCGTCTTTCCTGGCACTTACCCGTCCGCCCTTGGACTATTACCAAGGTAAGACGACAATATTTAGATCTTACCTTACACCTATGGTAAGATCAGCTGCATGGCGACTTACCATACCACTATCAGTTCGAAGGGCCAAGTCGTGGTCCCGGCGGAGCTTCGCGAACAGCTCGGCTTAAAGAAGGGCACCCGTGCCACTTGGAAGGAAGACAGAGGCCGGCTGATTCTGATGCCTATCACCGAGCGAGTCCTCGACGAAATCCAAGGTTTTCTCAAACCGCGGCCTGGCGAGCCTTCCGTATTTGAAGCATCTCTCGAAGAGCGCGAACGCGAGCGCCGTCGGGAAAGAGAGCGCCGGTAAGTGACTCCTGCCCGCGGCGGCATGCGCCGCTACGTGCTCGACGCGAATGCCCTGATCGCCTTTTTCGAAAGCCGTGAAACAGCGTCGGGGAAAGTTAGACATCTGCTCGGCGAAGCGTTTCGGCTGGAACTACCGCTATTGATGTCAGCTGTGAACTGGGGGGAAGTCTTTTACATGGAGTGGCGCTATCACGGCGAGGCCAAAGCTCGCGAAGTGGAGTCGAATCTGCATCGCCTGCCGGTCGCGGTCATCGCGGTCGACGTTGAACGTGCCACCCGCGCCGCTGCCCTCAAACAGAAGCACAACCTGGGCTACGCCGACGCCTTCGCCGCGGAACTGGCCGTGGAGCGGGGCGCTTGGCTCGTCACCGCCGATCCGGAATTTTCCAAGCTGGGAAAGATGCTGTCGGTGTACCCGCTTCCTCGCCACGAAAAATGAAGAAGAAGGTGTAGCTAGTGGCTAGCAGCTAGTAGCTTTTTCACGCTCCGACAGCGTCCTGCCCCCCCAGCGGCAGAAAGTATTGCGTCCCCTTGATAGGTTCGGTGACCTTCCGCAGCAATTCCTGCAAATCTTCATTGCGATCCACGAAATCGATCTCCGAGGTATTCACAATCAGCAGATCCGACGACGTGTAGTGAAAGAAGAAGTGCTCGTAAGCCTTCACCACTTCCTCCAGATACTCATCGCTCACCGCCCGTTCGGCCGGAGAATTCTTTTTCTTCAGTCGCTTCTTCAGCACCTCGGGCGTCGCCTGCAAATAAATCACAAGATCCGGTGTCGGCAGCTGCTCGCGAAAGTGGTTGTAATACCGGTTGTAGGTATCGAGTTCATGGTCGGTGAGATTCAGGCAGGCAAACAGCTTGTCCTTTTCGAAAATGAAATCCGATACCACAACTTTCTGCGAACTCGGCCCCAGATCGAGTGCCTGCAATTGTTCGAACCGTCGCACCAGAAATGTGAACTGCGCCTGAAACGCTGCCCCGCGCTCCCCCTCGTAAAACGAATCGAGAAACGGATTCGCCTCCGGCTCCATCACCCGCTGCGCATTCAAGCGCTCTGCCAGAATGCGCGCCAGCGTGCTCTTGCCCACGCGAATGGGTCCTTCCACAGCAATGTACCGGGGAGATTCGAAAAGATTGGCCATGTTTTCGTAGGACGAGTTGCGATGTTTCGGAATTCAGAGGATATCTCGGATAACGCCGAGTGGCAATTGCGGGAAGAGTTAACAGTGCAAAAGCGATTCAGATTGGAGATTGCAGATTTCAGATTGCTGATTGAAACAGAGCCGCCAGAGCGGATACTCTCGCATCCGAAATCTGAAATCTCCAATCTGAAATCTGCAATGTTTTAGAATCCTCCCATGCTCGGAGCCGTGCTCGCCGGAACCGCCGTTGCCGCCGCCTTGACCGCCGCGGGATACCAGTCTATGGCGCCCACCGGCCAGTGGTACGGCCGCACGTTCACCGGCCTCCCTCGCGGCACCAGGCAGACTCGCCCTCACGTACGACGACGGTCCCAACGATCCGCACACGCTACGCCTTCTCGAAGTCCTCGCGAAGCACAACGTACACGCAACTTTTTTTATGATTGGACGCTACGTCCAGCAGCGCCCCGAAATCGTCCGCGAAGTCGTCAAGGCAGGCCACGTAATCGGCAACCACACCTTCACCCATCCACTACTGACCCTCAAGAGCGCCGCACAAATTCGCCGGGAACTTTCTGATTGCCACTTAGCGTTGCAGGATGCGATCGGGAATCACTCTAATCTCTTCCGTCCCCCATTCGGCGGACGCCGCCCCGCCATCCTGCGCATCGCGCGCGAACTGGGCCTTGAACCGGTGATGTGGAATGTGACTGGATACGACTGGAATGCGCCCCCCTCCGCCGTGATCGAAGGCAAAGTAGCAAAGCAAATCCGCGGCGGCGACGTAATCCTCCTCCACGATGGCGGCCACAAACAGATGGGTGCCGACCGCTCCCAGACGGTCCTGGCCACAGATAGCTTGATTGCGAAATACCAAGCGGAAGGCCACGGATTCGTCACCATTCAAGAGATGATGATGGAAAAGTCGACTAGCCGGCAGTCTGCGGTCCGCTAGCCGACGCGAGAGACAAGGCGAGCAAGAATCTCCGTGCCTCAGTGTCTCCGTGGTGAGAACTCATCCTCGCGCCGCAAACGCCTGCTTGGCCGCCGCCACCGTCCGCTGCACATCTTCCTCGGTATGCGCCGCACCCAGAAACGCCGCCTCATATTGCGAAGGCGGCAAGTACACGCCACTATCAAGCATGCTGCGGAAAAATTTCCCGAACGCTTCGGTATTCGACTTCGATGCCGAATCCCAATCCGTCACCGGCCCCTTCTGGAAGAACCACGTAAACATCGATCCCACGCGGTTGTAGCAAAGCGCGACACCGGCGTCCTTTGCGGCCGCAGCCACTCCCTCGACCAGGCTGGCGCTCATCTTCTCCAACTGCCGATAAATCTCGCCTTTCCGATCGCGCAACTGCTTCAACATCGCGCATCCCGCAGCCATCGCCAGCGGATTCCCCGACAATGTCCCCGCCTGGTACATCGGCCCCAGCGGCGCCACCAGATCCATAATCTCTTTGGGCCCGCCGTACGCACCCACCGGCAATCCTCCGCCGATAATCTTCCCCATCGTCGTCAGGTCGGGACGAATGTTGTACAGTTCCTGCGCTCCCGCCATACGCCACGCGAAATCCCGTCATCACTTCATCGAAAATCAGCACCGAATGTTCGCGCTCCGTCAGCAGCCGCAGCCCCACCAGATAATCATCCGCCGCCGGAACGCATCCCATGTTTCCCACCACCGGCTCCACGATCACGCACGCAATCTGGTGCTTGTATTTCTGAAATGCGTGTTCCACCACCGAGAGATTGTTGAACGGCAGCGCCAAGGTAAACTGCGTGAACTCTTCCGGCACGCCGGCCGATCCCGGAATCCCCAGTGTCGCCACGCCCGACCCCGCCTTCACCAGCAGCGCATCCGCATGCCCGTGATAGCACCCCTCGAACTTCACAATATATTTGCGTTTGGTATACGCCCGCGCCAGCCGGATCGCCGACATCGTCGCTTCCGTCCCCGAACTGACGAAGCGTACTTTCTGAATGTGCGGAAACGCCCCCAGCACCATCTCTGCCAGATCGGCCTCGGAGGGCGTCGAGGCTCCAAAGCTCGTTCCATTGCAGGCCGCGCCCACAATCGCATCCAGCACGCTAGGCTCAGCGTGCCCCAGAATCAGCGGCCCCCACGATCCGATGTAATCGATGAATTCGTTTTCGTCGGCGTCCCAGATGTGCGATCCCTTGCCCCGCACAATGAATGGCGGATCTCCCCCAACGGAGCGGAATGCCCGCACCGGAGAGTTCACGCCTCCCGGAATCATGCTCTCCGCCCGCTGCTGCAGGCGGCGCGACTGCTCAGTCTTGCGTGACGTAGTGGACGGCATCAAATCCTCTCGACCAGAATCCAGGAATTAAAGAGAAAAAGGATGTCACCGATCGAACAAATCAACCGAATACTATAGCAGCGCCCCACAATCCCGAATTCATCAGATATTCATCCTTCTCTAATCCCCTTGCAACATGCCCACAGTACCTTAAGGGTCATCAAGCTGCCCTTCTAACCGGGAGGGTTTGAGAGGACAGTCTCGGGGGCTCCGGACTGTCCTTTTTGCTTTTTGCACGGCAAGGCTAGAATCGGCAGCCGGGACGGCTTCCTTCCCCTCCGCCGCTGCTTTCTGCGTTCCATACAGGAAACACCTTATACATCCCGCCTTCATAGCCCAGCTACCATCATCGGACCGTAGATTGGGGGAGGCGTTGGCCACGGTCTGCGCCAATTGGGGCCCCGCCGATCACACCTGTCATTGAACACGAAAATTTACTGAGACACTCAATGGCGGCGAACATACTCATCGTTGACGACCACGAGATTGTGCGACGGGGCCTTCGTTCGCTGCTCGCCTCTCGCCCGGACTGGCAGATCTGCGGCGAGGCCATCGATGGCGTTCAGGGTGTTGAAAAGGCCAAAGCCCTGCGCCCCGCTCTCGTTCTCATGGATATCTCCATGCCTCGCATGAACGGCCTCGAGGCCACCCGCATTATCCGCAAAGAACTTCCCGAAACCACAGTCGTCATCATCAGCCAGAACGATCCCGAAGTTGCCCGTGCGCAGGCCCAAGAAGTAGACGCGGCCGCTTACGTGGCCAAAGGCGATCTCTCCCGCGACTTGCTCCCCACCATCTCGAAATTCCTCGGCCACACCAACGCCCCGGAACTCCCTGCCTCTCAGCCTCCGAATGCATCGTCGCTCGACTGGCTAGCCGGTGGCGGCACGCTGACGCGTCTCATTCAGGAATACGACTGGTCCCGCACGCCTCTCGGGCCGATCGCCAGCTGGCCGCAAAGCCTCAAAACTTCCGTGAACCTCATTCTCAACTCCCACCACCCGATGTGGCTGGGATGGGGCCCCGCCACCACTTTCCTTTATAACGAGGCCTACATCCAAGTCTTAAGTTCCGCCAAGCACCCCTGGGCCATGGGACGTCCCGCCTCCGAAGTCTGGGCAGAAATTTGGGATATTTGTGGTCCGCTGGCCGACAAGGTTTTCCAAAAAGGCGAAGCTTCCTTCGTCGACGAAATGCGCCTCTTCATGAATCGCGGAAATTTCGTCGAAGAAACCTACTACTCCTATTCCTACAGCCCGATTCGTGACGAAGCCGGCACCGTCGCCGGACTCTTCTGTCCATCCACGGAGGTCACCCACAAGGTCATCAATGCGCGGCGGCTACGCACGCTCTCAGAACTCTCCGCCCACGCTCTCGTTCAAAAGACCACTAAGGCGGCCTGCGACTCTGCCATGGCCACCCTGGCCGCGAACCTCGACGACATCCCGTTCGCCATCCTCTACCTGCTCGATAGCGATGGTCAGAACGCCATCCTGGAACAAGTTTGCGGACTGCCTCCAGCCTCACTTGCCGTGGCGCCCCACTCGGTGAATCTCACCCAGCCCGCACAGGACTGCCTATGGCCCTTGGCTGATGTCGTCAACAAAGGCCTCGCGCAAGTTGTCTCCGTCGAAAATGTCGAAGGCCTTCCGCGCGGCTTGGCCCACCAACATCTCTCTCAGGCGATGGTCCTCCCCGTGACTTCCCGCGGCGAAGGCGGCACCGTCGGAGTTCTTGTCGCCGGCGTCAATCCCACCCGTAAGCTCGATCCCGAGTACCGCACCTTCTACGAACTGATTGCTGGACAGATCGCCACCGCCATCCAGAATGTTCGCAGTGTAGAAGAGGAGCGCAATCGTCTCGAAGCTTTGGCCGAAATTGATCGCGCCAAGACCACCTTCTTCAGCAATGTCAGCCACGAATTCCGTACGCCGCTGACTCTCATGCTCGGCCCCGTCGAAGATCTTCTGGCCCAGAGTTACACCGGTCTTTCTCCGGCGGCCAAGAGCCAGCTTGAACTCGTCAACCGGAACGGCTCTCGCCTCCTTCGCCTCGTCAACACTCTTTTGGATTTCTCCCGGATCGAAGCCGGCCGGATGCAAGCCATCTATCAGCCCACCGACCTGGCCGCCTTCACCACCGAACTTGCTAGCGTCTTTCGCTCAGCCACCGAGAAAGCCGGACTGCAACTCGAACTGGATTGTCAGAAACTCGCTGAGCCGGTTTTTGTCGACCGCGGCATGTGGGAAAAGATTGTTCTCAATCTCATCTCCAATGCCTTTAAGTTCACCTTCGACGGCAGCATCGGCATCACGCTAACGAAGTCCGAAAATAACGTCGAATTGCGCGTGCGTGACACCGGCGTCGGCATTCCCGCCAAGGAAGTGCCTCGTTTATTCGACCGCTTTCATCGCATCGAAAACAGTCGCAGCCGCACTCACGAAGGCAGCGGTATCGGCCTGGCCCTGGTGCAGGAGCTCGTTAAACTTCACGGCGGATCGGTTCGCGTAGAGAGCACGATCGGCGAAGGCAGCACTTTCATCGTCAGCGTGCCGCTCGGAACCGCTCACCTTCCTCCCGACCGCATTGGCGGACACCGTACCCTGGCTTCCACCGCGATGGGTGCCGCCCCCTTCGTGGAAGAAGCTCTCCGCTGGCTTCCGGACGCTCCCGCAACCGACGAAGAGATTCTCCCCTCTCACGAACTTCTCCCCGTCCCGTGCCCTCCCATGCCGGGCGTCAAGAGCAACGCGGAGAAGCGGCCGCTTATTCTCGTCGCCGATGACAACGCCGACATGCGCCAATACCTCATCCGTCTCTTGGCCGAGCGCTACGAAGTGCAGGCTGTCCCCGACGGACAGGCCGCTGTAACTGCGGTGGCAGAGCGCGCTCCGGAATTAATCCTCTCTGACGTGATGATGCCCAACCTCGACGGCTTCGGTCTGTTGCATGAATTGCGTTCCGACCCAAAGACCAGAACGATTCCCATCATTTTGCTCTCGG
Source organism: uncultured Acidobacteriaceae bacterium (assembly GCA_963840895.1). Classification (GTDB taxonomy): domain Bacteria; phylum Acidobacteriota; class Terriglobia; order Terriglobales; family Acidobacteriaceae; genus Sulfotelmatobacter. The sequence continues at coordinate 160,701 of CAWJAR010000017.1, read as the reverse complement.
CCCGCGCCGGCGAAGAGTCCCGCGTCGAGGGAATGGAGCACGGCGCCGACGACTACCTCATCAAACCCTTCAGCGCACGCGAACTGCTGGCCCGAGTACAGACTCACCTGGAAATGGCTCGCGTACGTAAACAATCGGAAGAGGCCCTGCGCCGCCGCACCGAGCAATTTGAAACGCTCCTCAATCAGGCACCCCTCGGCGTCTACCTCCTGGATAGCGACTTGCGCATTCGCTCGATGAATCCCCTCGCATTCGAGTTTTTCGCTAGCATTGGCGACCCGGTCGGCCGCGATTTCGCCGAGGTCTTGCACCTCCTTCGTCCCAAACCCTACGCAGATGAAGTCATCCGCAGGTTTCGCCACACGCTCGAGACCGGGGAGCCGTATGTGGTCGCCGAGCGCACCGTCGAACACCCAGAAACCGGAACGCGTGAGACCTATGAATGGCAGATCTACCGTATTCCCCTACCGGAAAGCGGCTATGGTGTCGTCTGCTATTTCCGGAACATCACTCATCAGGTTGCTGCCCGCGAACGCGAACGCCAAATAACCGCCGAGGCCATCGCCGCCACCGCCAAGTTCCAGGCTGTGTTCGAGCAAACTACCGTCTTCGCTGGAATCATGGCTCTCGATGGGGTCCTGATTGAAGCCAATCGGATGTGTCTCGATGCCTGCGGGTTTCGCTCCCAAGATGTCATTGGCAAGCATTTCTGGGACTGTGGATGGTGGCAGAAATTTCCCGAGGCCCAGGAAAAAATTCGCATTGCGACCCCTCTCGCGGCCCAAGGCGTCCCGTACCGCGAAACCCTGCCCTACTCCTGGGCAGATGGAAGTGCGCGCATGGTCGACTTCGCGCTCTACCCCATCCGCGACCACGAGTCGAAGATCCTTTTCCTGCACCCCACCGGTGTCGACATCACCGACATTAAGCAGGCCGAAGAAAAGTACCGCGACTTGGCGGAGTCCCTCGATGCCGAAGTGCGCGTCCGCACCAGCGAAGTCGTCCAGCAATCCGAACAGCTCCGTGACTTGTCCAGTCGCTTGCTGCAGGCTCAAGACGAAGAGCGCCGCCATATCGCCCGCGAACTTCACGACAGCGCCGGCCAGATCCTGACTGCGCTCGGCATGACTCTTGCCCAGGCCGCGCGTTTCGCTCCACAAGAAGACCCGCGCCTGGCGAAGCCCGTGGAGGACAGCCAGAAGTTGGTGCAGCAACTCAGCCAGGAAATTCGCACCATGTCGTACCTGTTGCACCCGCCTTTGCTCGATGAAACTGGCCTCACCGAAGCTCTGCGCTGGTACATACAAGGCCTCACCGAACGCAGTGGGCTGGAGATTACGCTTGAGGTCTCTGATGATTTCCAGCGTCTCTCCCGTGAAATGGAACTCGTCATGTTCCGTCTGGTGCAGGAATGTCTCACCAACATCCATCGTCACAGCGGAAGCGCCAGCGCCACAATCCGAATCGCCCGCGACATCGACAGCGTCTCTCTCGAGGTGCAGGACAAAGGTAAGGGAATCTCGGCCGAGAAGCTCTCCCACATGCAATCGCAGGGCTCCGGCGTTGGCATCAGAGGCATGCGGGAGAGGGCCCGCCATTTTGGCGGCCACATGATGATCGAATCAAATCAGAAGGGCACTAAGATCGCATTCCAGTTCCCTCTTCCCAAGCATGCCGGCTCGGAACGAAACAACCCTGCTCCCCGCGAAAATACTGTTCAGCCGGCCTAGACACTTGCGTGGTAACCTCTCTGTCTATCGAGAGGGTTAAGCCAACGCCTGTGCGGATCCTGATCGCCGATGACAATGAAAGCGTCCGTCGCGGTGTGAGAAATATCCTCGCATCTGTGACCCAATGGGAAGTGTGCGGCGAAGCCAAGGATGGCGCCGAGGCCCTTCAGATCGCGGCAGTGTCCGCGCCCGACTGCGTTCTTCTGGATATCAGTATGCCCGGCATGAGCGGACTCGACGTCGCCAAACTGCTTCGCGATAAAGTCCCGGCGGCAAAGATTGTAGTGATGAGCCAGCATGATCCGGCTGTGCTTTTGCCGCGCGCTCTTGAGGCGGGAGCCCACGCTTGCGTCGACAAAGGTCGCCTCGCCCTCGACCTCATCCCCACCATCGAACGCGTGTTGACAGCCTGAGACTCCGCCCTTCGCCGGTCCTGGCAGCCTCCATCGCGAGCGCACCAGTACAATACCCGCATGGCCGAAGCCAGGAACAGCGTCAGCGCGACCCTGTCTCGCGTCCCCATCTTCAGTGGGCTCAGCGACAACGAACTGACTTTTCTTTCTCAGCGCGCCGTGCTGCGCGGCTTCCAATCAGGTGAAATTGTTTTTAGCGAAGGTCAACCCTGCACCGGACTCTACGTCGTTCAATCCGGACACGTGCGCATCTTCAAAACTTCCGTGAATGGTCGCGAGCAGGTCTTGAATATCGACGGGCCCGGAAGCTCGGTGGCGGAACTGCCAGTCTTCGATGGCGGCGCCTATCCCGCATCCGTCGCTGCAGTCGACGAAGCCACTTTGCTTTTCGTCAGCAAGCAGGACTTCCAATCGTTGTGCCTGACCCATCCGCAAGTCGCCCTGAAAGTTCTGCGCGTCGTCGGTGCGCGCTTGCGCCGCTTGGTTGGCATTATCGAGGAGCTTTCCTTCACCACCGTGCGACACCGCCTCGCCGCATTCCTGTTGCGATCCGCGCAACACGAAGGCAGGCAGACGCCGGCGGGCACCGAAATCCTGCTGCCCGCCAACAACCAGGAATTAGCGTCGCAAATTGGCACGGTCCGGGAACTGGTCTCCCGCAACCTTAGCCGCCTGCAGGCCGCCGGCCTCATTCAAATTGACGGCCGCACCGTTCTCATTTCAAACCTCAAGGCCCTCGAGGCCGAACTCGAAGGCGCCGAGTAGACTCCACTTCCGACTTTATTTTCACGAGCCGTGACATATGTCACAGGCAAGCCTCGCTCCCAACCGTATGGTGGAACTGCACGCGGCGATCGAGATACTCAGGCCGCTGGGAGAGAAATCATGAATCTGAATTCGGCCAGGACCGTTCGCGAACTGGCGGTGGAAATCCCCAACGCCACCCGCATTTTTGAAAAGTTTGGCATCGACTATTGCTGTGGCGGCAAGAAGCCCCTGGACGAGGCCTGCCGCGCTGCCAACCTGCCCATCCATGATGTGATCCAGGCACTGGAAACTGCCGCCGGCCCCACTGACTCTCCAACCTACAACCAGATCTCCGGCTTGCTGGCCGAACTCGTCGATCACATCGTCAAGACCCATCACAAGTTCACCCGCGAAGAAATCTCCCGGCTCCAGAAGCTTCTCGCCAAGGTCTGCTCTGTCCACGGACAGAACCACCCCGAACTCATCGCGATTCAAAGCACCTTCCAGCATCTGGCGCAGGAACTCACCATGCACCTCATGAAAGAGGAGAACGTACTGTTCCCCTACATCATCCGCATGGAAGAAGCCGTCTTGCAGCACGACCCGGTGCTGCCTCCGCCCTTCGGCAGCGTGCAAAATCCAGTTCGCATGATGGCGCAAGAACACGATGGCGCCGGTGAAGCCCTCCGCCAGATCCGGGCCGCCAGCGCCAATTTCACGGCGCCTCCCGACGCCTGCGTCAGCTACCAAGCCTTGTATGAGGCCTTGGAAGGTTTTGAGGCTGATTTGCATCAGCACATTCACCTCGAAAACAACATCCTCTTCCCCCGCTCCATTGCCATGGAAGAGAACGCACTCACGACCGCCCGATAAAACAGGTTGCATTTGTGGTCCGGGAGGGTCATGATCCGGACTCTATATCGTAACCCGATATAAAACAGAAAGAGAGCGCGCCCCCGATGTCCTACAAGAAACTGTGGATTGCACTCACACTTGTACTGATTATTTCTTTTAGCGTTCTGGGCGGAGTTGGCATAAAGATCATGCACAACGCCCCGCCCATCCCTTCCCAGGTCGTCTCCTCCAACGGGCAGGTGCTGTTTTCCGGCACCGTCATCCAGGACGGCCAGAACGCTTGGCAGTCCATTGGAGGCCAGGAAGTCGGCACCATCTGGGGTCATGGCTCCTACGTCGCTCCCGACTGGAGCGCTGATTGGCTGCATCGCGAATGCGTATTTCTCCTCGACCACTGGGCCAAAGAATCGGGCGCGGCCAGCTACGAAACGCTTCCTGCTGAGCAGCAGGCTGCGCTCCGCCAGCGCCTGCAAACGACCATACGCCGTAACACCTATAACCCCGCCGACCAAACCATCACCGTCGACCCGGCTCGTGCCGCGGCCTTCGCCGAACTGAGTCATTACTATGCAGATGTTTTCGCCAACGGCCGCCCGCAATACGCCATCCAGAAAGGCGCTCTCACCGATCCCGAAAAACTCCGCGCCATGAGCGCATTCTTCTGGTGGACGGCATGGGCCGCTTCAACCAACCGTCCCGGCAGCGACGTCACCTACACCCAGAACTGGCCGCACGAGCCGCTCATCGGCAATCAACCCACGGGTGGCACTGTCGTGTGGAGCGTGATTAGCTTCGTCCTTTTGCTGGCCGGAATCGGCGGCATGGTCTGGTATTTCGCTTCACAGCCTCGAACCGTCGCCGAGGAACTTTTACCTGAGCGCGATCCCCTTCTTGGCCTGCAGCCCACGCCATCACAGCGCGCCACGCTCAAATACTTTTTCGTGGTCGCCGCCCTCTGGGTCGTGCAAGTGGCTCTAGGAGCCATCACCGCACACTACGGCGTCGAAGGCTCCGGCTTCTACGGCATCCCGCTAGATCGGTGGCTGCCCTACGCCGTCACTCGCACCTGGCACTTGCAGATCGGAATCTTCTGGATCGCCACTTCCTGGCTGGCGACCGGACTCTACGTCGCACCCGCCGTCAGCGGAGTCGAACCCAAAGGGCAGCGCCTCGGAGTAAACGTCCTGTTCGGTGCTCTGCTGCTCGTTGTCGTCGGATCCCTCGCCGGAGAGTGGCTTAGCATTCAGCACAAGCTCGGCAATCTCTGGTTCTGGCTCGGAACCCAAGGCTATGAATACGTCGACTTGGGCCGCCTCTGGCAAATCTTGCTATTCGTTGGCCTGGTCTTCTGGCTGTGGCTGATGTGGCGCGGCCTCAAACCCGCCTTGGCCAAGAAAGATAACAACCGCGCGCTCTTGGTGATGTTCATCATCTCCAGCATCGCGATCCCTCTTTTCTACGCCGCTGGCCTGATGTACGGCCAGCGCAGCAATCTGGTCACCGCCGAATACTGGCGCTGGTGGGTTGTTCACCTTTGGGTCGAAGGCTTCTTTGAAGTATTCGCCACCGTCGTCATTGCGTTCCTGCTCACCCGCCTGAAACTGCTCTCCATCCTGACTGCAACGCGAGGTGTCTTGTTCTCGACCGTGGTCTTCTTGTCCGGCGGAATCATTGGCACCTTCCATCATCTCTACTTCGCCGGCACTCCCGATGTCGTCCTCGGACTCGGCGCCGTCTTCAGCGCTCTCGAAGTTGTCCCGCTGGTATTGATTGGCTTCGAAGCCTGGGAGAACATTCGCCTGGCCCGGTCCAGACAACAGCACATCTGGCTCGCCGCCTACAAATGGCCGATTTATTTCTTCGTCGCCGTGGCCTTTTGGAATTTCGTCGGCGCAGGCCTCTTCGGATTTCTCATCAATCCGCCCATTGCTCTCTACTACATGCAGGGACTCAATACGACTCCCGTGCACGGCCACACCGCTCTCTTCGGCGTGTATGGCATGCTCGGCCTCGGCCTGATGCTCTTCTGCATGCGCGCACTGCGGCCCGGCAAAGCATGGAAGAACTGGCCTCTGGCGTTTTCGTTCTGGGCGATCAACATCGGCCTCGCGGCCATGGTGCTGATCAGCGTTCTACCCATCGGGTTGATGCAAACCTGGGCGTCGGTCGAATACGGAACCTGGTACGCACGCTCCTCCGAATTCATGCAGACTCCTCTCATGAACCACCTGCGCTGGCTGCGCATGATTGGAGACAGCATCTTCGCCATCGGAGCCGTCGTCCTCGGATGGTTTGTCCTCGGTTTAGTCACAGGACATTCCTATGACTCCAAAGGCTTCGTCTCCGAAGGCGAATGGACTGTTCGCGACGAGAAACAACCAGAACTGACTCACGCCGGCGATTGATGTTCTGAGCGGCGCGTCTTCGCGCACGGCCTTCCCCCGGCGCGCCGCTCTCAACGTGCTGTAAGCCGGAGATACCCTCATCTCCGGCTGCTTCACTCTGATTCGGAACCACGATCTCGGAAATGCAAGCCATCTGAAAAACCGTTGCGCCCTCCTACTACGCAATTCCCACCCAAACGAATTACACTAATAGGTTGCAATCTGCGCGGCGACATCCGCCTGCGCGCTAAGTCATTCCTCGAGGAAGCCATCATGTCCGTGAATAGTTTCAACAGTCGCTCCACCCTCAAAGTCGGCAAAAAAGAATACGAAATCTATCGCCTCGACGCCCTCGACAAGCAAGGAATCTCCACCACGCACCTCCCGTTTTCCCTACGGATCCTTCTCGAAAATCTCCTCCGCACCGAAGACGGACGCAACGTCACCAAAGAAGAAGTGCGCGCGCTCGCAACCTGGAACAGCAAATCAAAGCCAGAAAAAGAAATCGCCTTCACCCCCAGCCGCGTTCTCCTCCAGGATTTCACCGGCGTTCCCTGCGTAGTCGACCTCGCCGCGATGCGCGACGCCATGAAAACGTTGGGTGGAGACCCCACGCTCATCAATCCCCTGCAGCCCGTCGAGTTGGTCATCGATCACTCCGTGCAAGTCGACGAATTCGGCACCCCGCAAGCCTTCGACATGAACGCCCTGCTCGAATTCCAACGCAACAAAGAACGCTACTCCTTCCTCCGCTGGGGACAAACCGGCTTCCGCAACCTCGCCATCGTCCCTCCCGACACCGGCATCGTCCACCAGGTCAACCTCGAATACCTCGCCCGCGTAGTCTTCGTCCACGAATCCCCCGGCAAACGCACCGCCTACCCCGACACCCTGGTAGGCACAGACAGTCACACGACAATGGTGAATGGGTTGGGGGTGTTGGGTTGGGGAGTGGGGGGGATTGAAGCGGAGGCGGCGATGCTCGGGCAGCCTGTTTCGATGCTGATTCCGCTGGTGGTGGGTGTGAAGCTTACGGGGCGGTTGCGCGAAGGCGCCACGGCTACTGATTTCGTTCTCACCGTCACGGAGATGTTGCGGAAGCACGGCGTGGTTGGAAAGTTTGTGGAGTACTTCGGGCCTGGGCTTCGGGATTTGCCGCTGGCTGATCGCGCAACGATTGCAAATATGTCTCCTGAGTACGGAGCGACGTGCGGAATTTTTCCGATTGATAAAGAGACGCTTGCGCTACTTGCGGCTCACGGGACGCAGTGAAGAGCAGATTGCGCTGGTCGAAGCTTACAGCCGCGAGCAAGGGATGTTCCACGACGACAAGACTCCTGAGGCGGAATACTCGGAGTTGCTCACGCTCGATCTCGCCACCGTTGAGCCGAGCCTGGCTGGACCGAAGCGTCCGCAGGATCGCGTTGTGCTTTCGCAGGCGGGGGAGTCGTTCAACAAGGCGCTGCCGTCGCTGATCAAGCCGAAGTCTGCCAAGACTGCGGCAACGACGACCACTCGCTGCGAACAGTGCGAAGTGGGAGCAGGAAGGCGGCAGTCCGGTCGCGATCGGCGTTGAAGATCCTCAAGTTCATGAGCATGTTCCCGCCTCTGTGAAAGATTCTCTGAAGCATGGCAGCGTCGTCATCGCCGCGATCACTTCCTGCACCAACACCTCGAATCCTTCGGTGCTGATCGGCGCAGGACTTCTTGCGAAGAAAGCCGTCGAGAAAGGACTCTCCGTTCCGCCTGGGTCAAGACTTCGCTGGCGCCGGGATCGAAAATCGTGACCGACTATCTGGCGAAAGCCGGCCTGACTGCCTTATCTCGAGAAACTGAAATTCCATCTCGTAGGCTACGGATGCACCACCTGCATCGGCAACTCCGGGCCGCTGCCTGACGAAGTTTCCAAGGCCATCGACGAAAAAGAGTTGGTGGTCGCATCGGTGCTCTCCGGCAATCGCAACTTCGAAGGACGCATCAATTCCGAAGTCCGCGCCAACTATCTGATGTCGCCGCCGCTGGTCGTCGCTTTCGCGCTCGCCGGCCGCATCGACATCGACCTGCGCAAAGATGCCATCGGCAAAGGCCGCGATGGCCAGCCCGTCTACATGGCCGACATTTGGCCATCGCAGCGCGAGATCGAAGAGACCATGCAGCAGTCCATCACCTCAGAAATGTTCGCGAAGTCCTACGCCGACGTGTTCGCAGGGCGACGAACGCTGGCGCGGCCTGTCGGTCCCCAAGGGCGAGACCTACGCGTGGGACGATGACTCCACCTACATTCGCCACGCTCCGTACTTCGACGACATGTCGGTGAAGCCCGCGCCGGTACAGGAAATCAAAAACGCGCGCGTGCTGGCCGTGCTGGGCGACAGCGTCACCACCGACCACATCTCGCCCGCCGGCTCGATCAAGAAAGACAGTCCTGCCGGAAAATATCTTGCAGGAACACGGCGTGAAGCCCGCGGACTTCAACTCCTACGGCTCGCGTCGCGGCAACCACGAAGTCATGGTGCGCGGCACCTTCGCCAACGTGCGCCTGCGCAACAAACTGGTCGCGACCGAAGGCGGATTCACCCGCCATCTTCCGACCAACACTGAGATGTCGATCTTCGACGCCTCCGAAAAATATCGCGAAGCGGGTACCCCGCTCGTCATTCTTGCCGGCAAAGAATACGGCTCAGGCTCGTCGCGCGACTGGGCCGCGAAAGGTCCGGCCTTGCTGGGCGTGCGCGCCGTGATCGCCGAAAGCTACGAACGCATCCACCGCTCGAACCTGGTGGGCATGGGAGTTCTACCGCTACAGTTCCCTGCGGGCGAGAACGCCGAATCGCTCAAGCTGACCGGAGAAGAAGTCTTCGAGATCAGCGGCATCCGCGACCTGGTCGACCACTTCGCCGCCGGACGCGAAGTAAAAGTCCGCGCCACGTCAAAAGGCCAGACCGATATCGAATTCAATGCACTAGTCCGCATCGACACTCCGCAGGAAGCGCTGTACTACGCCAACGGCGGGATCTTGCAGTACGTGCTGCGGCAGTTGCTTGCGACGAAGAAGGAACCGGTGGGCGTTTAACGGGCGTCGCCATCGAAAATCTACAGATCTACTTTGTCAGCATCGCTTCCCACCCTTCGAAAACCGCGAAGGGTGGGCCACCCGCGGCTGCGGGGATCAGGTACCAGGTGCTCACCGGGATGATGTAGGCGGCGAAGAGGTCGACGTCTTCGACGATGTAAAGGTGCTTGGTGAGATAGTTACGGCGGAATTGGCAGAAGTATCCAGTGCCGCTGGTGGACTTCACCTGGACGCGCATGAGGCGGCCGCCGTGGTCGATGCCGACGTCATAGGCGAGAGAGTCTCCGTAGGGTTTCAGGACGTGATATCCGCGCGAGGCGGCGGCGGCCATGAATTGCAGTTCGACCCACTCGCCGCGTTCTTTGAGTGTGCTGAAATTTCCCCAACGCTTCATTCTCCCGCCCCTGACTCGTCCCGAAAACACGAAAGGCGCGACCGTGGGGCCGCGCCTTTTCTTTTTTACTCTCTATATCTAGTTTATCAATTCGCTGGGGGCAAAGTGGACATGCTCGGGATCTTTATATTTGGAATGCTTTCATCGAGATAACGCCGATCGTGTAGTTTCTGCCTATTGACAAGATTTTTGGCGAATGAGGTTTCAGGCTGCGAAGGGAAAACCGCAGGTGCACAGGTCCTTCGCTTCGCTCAGGATGACAGGGTGAAATAACAGGAGGACAGGGTGAAATGAACGATGACAGCGCGAGCGTTAGTTCGCCGGTCCCTTCCCCGCGATGTCCTCAGACGGCGCAACCGCAGGCGCTTCCGAATTTTCTGCCATGGCCACTTGAGCACTCTCAGACGCCGGAGGCAGGACGGCGGTCTCAGCGGGAAGAAGATTCGCTGGTACCGCCGTCTCCGGCCCTCCGGTCGTTGCGGCGGGAGAATCCGAGGTAAGCATTTCCTGGATCGCGGAAATCAACCCCTTGCTGTCCGCTTTCGCAATCACTTTTCGCACGCCAACTTTTTGCGCTTCGATTTCCACCTGGGGTGACCAATGCAAGGTGTGCATCAACAGAGGAACGCCGGGCATGATCCGGGAAAGTTCGCGGGCGGCGACCAGCCCATCCATCACGGGCATGACCAGATCAAGGATGACGATATCGGGCTTGCGTTCCTGAGCTTTGTCGATGGCATCGCGCCCGTTCTCGGCTTCGATGACCTCACCGAATTGCGCGCTCTCCAGCAACTGGCGCAAAGCGGTTCGAACTGCCGGATTGTCGTCGGCAATCAGAATTTGAGTCGGCATGTACCCCGGGAAGCATCTCCAAGCGGGCAAGCCGCGAGCGTGCCTTCCACCACTGTGTGATGCCCTACAAAGCTACAGCGGTCGCTAGGATTCTCGAAATACAGGAAAGCCTGTAGCCCCTAGGGGTCAGTTCGGCGCATCCTGCAGCAAGACCTTGAGTGGGGCAGGTCGCTCGAACCGCATCCAACTCCGGTCATCTAAAGTCATGACAACACGGAGGCCACCCTTGCCGAAAGCGAACAAGAGTCTGGGGCCATCCCCGACAAATTTATCTGTACAAGCCGGCGAACGGACGAGTCCTGACGGAAAGTCCGTAGCCAATTCCATCTTGCTCTCCGTTCCTGATCACGAATTCGGCAACCTCCGCCCGCATCTGGAGTTTGTCTGCTTGCCGCAGCGCAAGAGCCTTTACCAGGCCCACCAGAAGCAGGTGGATGTGTATTTTCTGAACACCGGCATGGTTTCACTGGTATTCACAACGCGCAGCGGCGAAAGCGTGGAAGTCGGCGTGGTGGGGAACGAAGGCTTTACGCCCATCCCGGTTGCAGCTGGGTTCCGCCGAAGCCCGCACTGTGCGGTGATGCAGATCGGCGGAGAAGGCTTTCGCGTCAACGTCGATGCGCTGGAAACGGTGCTGGCGTCGAGCCCGGGATTGCATGCCCTGTTGCACCGCTATGCGGCTGTTCATGGCTTGCAGGTAGCGCAAACCGCGGGCTGCAACCGTTTGCATGATCTCGAACAACGGCTGAGCCGATGGTTGCTGCTCACGCAAGATCGCGTGGGATCGGGCTTGCTGCGCATTACGCATGATTTTCTTGCCACCATGCTGGGTACGGATCGTCCAAGCGTCAGCCTGGCGGCAGGAGTGCTGCAACGAAAGCGAATCATCGAATATGGGCACGGTTCGGTGAGAATTCTCAATCGGAAAAAACTGGAGACCTCGGCATGCGAATGCTATTCGCTCATCCAGCAGTTCAATGGTGAGTTGGCCTTGCGGTAGCGGAGTAGCTTTAGAACTCGACATGCGCCCGGAAAGTGGGTACCACGACCGGGCCGCGGTCGCGATTGTAGCCGGGGTCGTTGATGTGTTGCACGCCGGGCGCAAGATAAATTCCCCGCCATACGTGCGCCGTGTAATAGGACTCCACAATATTTTCACGACCGTAGGTAAGGCGGCCGTCGCCGAGAAGAAAACCAAGTCCGCCCGCCGCAAGATAATTCTGGTGATCCTTCTTAATCGCGTTGCGGATGAAGGCTACGCCGGCTCGATCCTGCTTGCGACGCCACCACGCGCCCTTCGCGCCCACGCCCTCGGCAAACGTCTGATCGACTTCGGTGTAGGCGAAGGATTCCGTCCGGCCGTTGTCCCATCCGAAGCGCGCAAAAGCAGTGAGGTAGTGCGTGAGATCCTGCTCAACGTTTACGCCGAAACCATACTTCTGCGTAATGTGCCACGGATGGGCAGTAATGTCGGGCGTGGTATCTTGCTCGGCGGCCTGAATCACTTGATCGCGGTAGATCCCCATGTTGGCGGAGTTGCTGTAGGCCAGCAGGCGCACGATGCCTGCTCTCTTCCGGATCAGGCCGCGACGCAGTTCGTATTCGACATTTTCTGAATGGACTTGCCACGGCTTCCAGACAAGATCGATCCCGTTGGCAACCTTGGGCATGAGAGCTTCGGCGAAGCGCAACCCCCAGTTGCGGTCCTCGTAATCGGCGGTGAATCCTACGGTGTAGCCGCGGGTATCGGCGGCATAGTCCCAGGCGCCGTTGTTGTCGGTGGTCCAGTTGAGAAACTGCAAGTGGGTGTCGGAGCCGACAGAATTGATGTCGAAGAAATCTGGCATGCTGAATTTGCCGAAGCGAATCTCCAGTCGACGTCGTGGAAGTTCTTCGAACAGGGAAAGAAAGTTGCGCTCGTTCTCAACCTTGTCTTTGCTCAGGGCAAAAACTTTGTGAATCATCGCGCGGCCCACATAAGGGGCCTTGCTTAGCGATGGATTGCGCACGATATCAAGATCTGTGTTTCCAGCGAGGCCGAATCCGGCGGTAAGAGCGGCGCCTCCGGCTTCCTCAATGTCGACCAGAATTTCAGTGGAGTTGTTGAGGCGCGCGCCAGTATAGAGGGTGAGCACGCGAGAGGTAGCCTTCTCGTAATGCGGACTCAGGCTGTGCTCGCCACTGTAGAGAGCCGGAAAATCCGGATGAACCTGGAAAACAAAGTTCGCCTGGCCCGAGAGCCAGAAACGCGTGTCCTTGAAATGCGGGAATATGGTCTCGGGACCGTCATCGGCGGGATCTTCCGCCCCACTTAAATCGGTTGCCTTTGCAGAAACCGGTGTTTGCAACGACGGGGCGGACGATTCGTTCTGCTGTGCGCTTGTCGCCGTGACAACCAGCGACAGCATGGCCAACAAAATGAGTGCACGCCACTTGCAGGTCATCCGATTTCGTTCCCCAAATCTGACTGATCTTCTCAACAACTGAGCCTACGCACGGCTAGTTAACGGAAGGTTACAATCACGATATTCATTCCTCGATGAAAATTGTTATATCATACCCCCCTATGGTATATATGAGCAAAATGGCCGGAAATATTGATAACCAGGACTTTCAAGACTATGAAAGAGAAGCTGCCGGAAATCTCAAAAGAGAAACAGAAATTGTTCTCGCGTATCAAACGCATGGCCGGCCAGATCGGAGCCGTGGAACGCGCGGTCGCCGACGGCGATGAGTGCGCCGACATCCTGATGCTGCTGGCCGCGATTCGCGGCGGGGTCAACAGCCTGATGGCCGAGATCCTGGAAGATCACATCCGGCTGCACATTACGCATCCCCAGCGCGGTCCGGACTCCCCTGAAGAACTGACGGAAGATCTGATTTCTCTGGTGCGCGCATACTTAAAATAAGACCGCTGCATTCGACATTCACCTCTCGGCGTTTGACAGCCTTCCCTTTGAACCCCTAACCTTTTTCTTCTGGCTTATGAAAGTTCTGGTCCTTGGAAGCGGTGGGCGCGAGCACGCGCTGGTATGGAAGTTGCGGCAGTCTCCGCGCATTTCGCAGCTTTATTGCGCCCCGGGAAATGGCGGCATTACCGACGAGGCAGAGTGTTTGGCCGTCGACCTGAAGAGCCTTGACTCCATCACGGCACTGGCGAACCGGCTGCAACCGGATCTGACCGTCGTCGGCCCTGAACTGCCTCTCACCCTGGGCGTGGTCGATGAGTTTAGCCGCCGTGGTTGGCCTGCATTCGGACCTACCCGCGCCGCCGCGCAACTGGAATCGAGCAAGAGTTTTGCCAAGGAATTTCTCCAGCGGCACCATATTCCGACCGCTCCCTTTGCCATCTGTGATTCCATCGAGCAGGTGCGTTCCGCGCTCGGACACTTTCACGTCCCGGTCGTGGTCAAGGCCGACGGACTCGCCGCGGGCAAGGGCGTGGTCATCGCCAAGACCAAAGAGGAAGCTGCCGGCGTCGCCGCCGAAATGCTTAGCGGAAAGATGCTGGGAGAGGCCGGAGCCCGCGTGGTGCTGGAAGAATGTTTGCAGGGCGACGAGCTTTCGTTCCTGGTATTCAGTGACGGCGAACGTGTCGCCCCGCTGGTTGGCGCGCAGGACCACAAGCGTGTAGGCGACGGCGATACCGGCCCCAACACCGGAGGCATGGGCGCGTACTCAACGGCGGACATTGTCGACGACCAGATGCGGGACTGGCTGGTCCATCATATTGCGCGACCCGTGGTGGCCGGAATGAAAGCCGAGGGCGCGGAATTCAAAGGCGTGCTTTACTGCGGGCTCATGATGACGGCCCGCGGTCCCATGGTGCTGGAATTCAATTGCCGTTTCGGCGATCCAGAAACCCAGCCAATCCTGATGCGCCTGGAGAGCGATCTAACCGAGGCGCTGGAGGCTTCGATCCAAGGCCGCGTGAGTGACGGCGATTTCAAGTGGGCGAGCGACGCATCCGTTTGCGTGGTCATGTCCGCGGGAGGATATCCCGGCACCTACGAAGTGGGCAAGCGCATCGACGGCCTCGAAGAAGCCGCGGCAGTCGAAGGCGTGAAAGTATTTCACGCCGGAACCTCGAAGCGCGACGGCAACTACTACACTGCTGGCGGACGCGTGCTGGGCGTGACGGCGCGGGCGGCCGGCCTTGAGATGGCAGTGGGCCGCGCGTACAACGCCTGCGAGAAGATCAGCTTTGATGGAGCACACTACCGCAAAGACATAGCGGGCCGTGCGTTAAAGAAATAGACGACAAGGCCTTGTCATCCTGAGCGGAGGATTTGCTTCGCGAATGCGAAGAAAATCCGTAGTCGAAGGATCCCTTTCACACCCGCGCAGTGTGTGACTGCAAAAGGAATTTCAACCACGGAGAGAAGATGCAATGAGCAAGACACTGGTTTCAATCGTAATGGGCAGTGATTCTGATCTGGAAATCATGCGTGAGGCCGGCAAGGCTCTTGACGACTTCGGCATCGGATACGAGATCGATGTAACCTCGGCGCACCGCTCGCCCGATCGCACCGCCGATTTTGCGCGCAAAGCCGCGGGCCGCGGCATTCAGGTGATCATCGCCGGAGCCGGCGGCGCCGCGCACCTGGCAGGCGTAATCGCAGCACACACAACTTTGCCGGTAATCGGCGTGCCCATTCCTTCGACATCCCTGCAAGGCATGGATTCTCTGCTGGCCACAGTGCAAATGCCTGCCGGAATCCCGGTGGCAACGGTCGCTATCGGAAAGCCGGGCGCCACCAACGCAGGCATTCTTGCGGCCCAGATGATTGCTTTGGGCGACGCCTCGATGGGGAAGAAACTTGACGCCCACAAGGAGAAGCTGGCGCGCGGAGTGGAAGAGAAATCGAAGAAGCTGAAGGGAGCGTAGGTGCTCGAATTCAGATTGTAGATTTCAGATTTCAGATTTCAGAAAAAAGAATGCAGCAGCCAGGTGAGAATCTGAAATCTGACTCTTGAAATCTGAAATCTGACTTCTACAATCTGCCTTCTGACTTTCTTCTTTTTACAGTTCCAGCCCTTTCAGGTACTCACGGAACGGCCCACCCAGGTCGTTCCGCTTGAGGGCGAATTCCACGGTGGCCTTCAGGAATCCCAGTTTGTCTCCGGTATCGTAGCGTTGTCCCTCGTAGACGTAGGCGTACATTTTTTCCTGCTTGAGCAACATCCGCATCCCGTCGGTGAGTTGCAGTTCCCCGCCGGCGCCGGTTGAGGTCCTGGCCAGGCAATCAAAAATCGCCGGAGTCAGAATGTACCGGCCGATAATGGCGAGGTTCGACGGAGCTTCCTCGGGCTTCGGCTTCTCCACCATGTTGCGGATCTCGAACAAGCGTCCGTTGAATCCTTCCGCCGGCTGCGCGTCGAACACGCCATAAGACGAGATCATCTTTCCCTCGACCACCTGCGCGGCAATCACCGAACACTGCTTTTCGTCGAACACATCTGCCATCTGCTTCAAACATGGGACCGGATTGTCGATGACGTCATCGGCCAGCAGCACGGCGAATGGCTCGTTGCCCACAAGTTCCCGCGCCATCAGCACGGCATGCCCCAGCCCGAGCGCTTCCTTCTGCCGGACGTAGGCCACGTGCATCATGTCGGAAATGTTGCGCACGATCTTCAGCAGGTCGGTCTTACGCCGCTCCTCGAGCATCTTCTCGAGTTCATAGCTGACATCGAAATGATCTTCGATCGCCTGCTTGCCACGCCCTGTGATGATCAGGATCTGGTCGCATCCCGAGGCCATCGCCTCTTCCACGCCATATTGAATGATCGGCTTGTCGACCAGCGGCAGCATTTCCTTCGGCTGAGCTTTGGTAGCGGGCAGGAAGCGCGTGCCCAGTCCGGCTGCGGGGAAAACGGCTTTACGAACTTTCATCTTCATGGGGTCTGTCTTTGGATCTTCGATGTCTTTGGTTTCAGGTTCGTGCGCCATGCTGTTGGCAGGGCCGCACAAATTGTAACTTGTCGCCTTTGTGGCTGGCGACCCGCCGGTTCCAGCATTTACATCGTTACTGGGAACGTTCCTGGCTCGCGGCGGATCGCACTTCAGATGCCGATTCCTCCGCGGCCAGTTGCTCTAAAATTGTGCGCAGCGCGCGCAGCACTTCATCCGCCGCGGTTGCCTTCAAAACAAACTTGAGCATTCCGTCGGGCGTGAACTGCGCCCCGCGCTGGGCTGAGACGAAGCGCGCCAACTGCTCGGGATCGACGGCAGCATTCTGCCGGAACTTGAGCGTCACCGAATCCCGCTTGCGTTCGATCGCATTCACGCCCACCCGCATGCAAAGCAGCTTGAGCGATGCGTAATCCAGCAAGTTGCGCACCGGCGGCGGCGGCGGACCGTAACGATCCTGCAACTCCGCGCCAACATCGTTCAGCTGCGACTCGGTCTCTACCCTGGCCACCCGCTTATACATCTGCAACCGCTGATTTTCTTCCGGAATGTAATCCGCATTGATGCGGATGTTGAGGCCAAGGTTAAGCTGCGTCTCCGCCTCATCCGGCGCAGCCTCGCCCTTCATCTCGCGGACGGCCCGTTCCAGCATCTGCGTATAGAGTTCGAAGCCGATCGCCTCAATGTGCCCGCTCTGCTCGCCGCCTAAAAGATTGCCCGCGCCACGCAACTCCAGATCCAAAGCAGCGATCTTGAATCCTGCGCCAAGGTCGGAGAATTCCTTTAGCGCCGCCAACCGCCGCCGCGCAATCGGCGTGAGCTCGACTTCTTTCGGGATTAAAAGATAAGCGTAAGCGCGCCGGTTCGAGCGTCCCACCCGCCCACGTAACTGATACAGCTCCGAGAGCCCCAGCCGGTCGGCACGATTGATCAGAATTGTGTTGCACAGCGGAATGTCGAGCCCGTTCTCGATGATCGTTGTCGCAACCAGAATGTCGGCTTCGTGATGCATGAAGCCGAGCATTACCTTTTCGAGCTCCGTTTCGCCCATCTGCCCGTGACCGACGATGACACGCGCCTTCGGAACCAATTCCTGCAGCTTCGCCGCAATCTCCCAAATGCTGTCCACACGGTTGTGCACGAAATAGATTTGCCCGCCGCGCTCCATTTCCTGCTCAATCGAAGACTGAATCAGTTTGTCGTCCCAACTCGCGACCACCGTCTGAATCGCCATGCGGTCTTTCGGCGGGGTCTCGATCACGCTCATGTCGCGCAGCCCCACCAGCGACATGTGCAGCGTCCGCGGTATCGGCGTCGCGGACATAGTCAGCACGTCGACCTGCTTACGCATCTGCTTGATGCGTTCCTTGTGCCGCACACCGAATCGTTGCTCCTCATCGACAATCAGCAATCCGAGGTCGGCGAACTTCAGGTCCTTCGAAAGAATGCGATGCGTTCCGATAAGAATGTCGATCTTCCCGGCTTCCGTTTTCTGCAGAATTTCTTTCTGCTGCTTCGGATTGCGGAAGCGGCTGATCATCTCAATCGTGACCGGAAACGGCCCGAAGCGCTGCTTGAAGGTCTCATAGTGCTGAAAGGCCAGCACAGTCGTGGGAGCCAGCACAGCGACTTGCTTGTTATCGCCTATGGCCTTGAAGGCCGCGCGCATCGCGACTTCCGTCTTGCCATACCCGACGTCGCCGCACAGCAACCGGTCCATGGGCTGCGACGATTCCATGTCACGCGTCACGTCGGCGATGGCCTGCGCCTGGTCTTCAGTCTCGTTGAACTCGAACGCATCTTCGAACTCGCGAACGAACTCGTTGCCCTCCGGGAACGCATGGCCCTTGGCCATTTTCCGTTCGGCATACAGTTTCAGAAGTTCGTCGGCCATGTCTTTCATGGCCTTGCGCACGCGTGCCTTGGTTTTCGACCACGCCTGCGTGCCCAGATGGCTGAGCGCCGGCTTCGCGCCCTCGGACGAGCGGTATTTCTGAATCAGGTCCAACCGCGTGAGCGGCACGTAGAGGCGAGCACCCTCGGCGTATTCGAGCAACATGAACTCCGCGTTGCCGTCGCCCTGATTGATTTCCTTCAGTCCCTGATACTGCCCAATTCCGTGCTCCACATGCACCACGTAGTCGCCGACCTGCAGATCTCGAAAGTCGGAAAGGAACGCCGACACTTTCGACTTCTGCCGCTGCGGCCGCGAAGCCACTGCGTCGGACTCGTCAAACAAGTCCCGCGCCCCAAAAATCGCAAGATGCGCATCCGGAAACAAGACTCCATCCGGGACGTAAGCCTTGGCCAGCGTAGTCGTCAGCACTTCGCCCGCGAAGTAACTGGTCTCGTCGGCATAGCTCTCGCCGCCGCGCGTGCGGCTTCCCAACCGGAACGACACGTTGTATTCCGTAAAGATGTCGGCCAGTCGCTCGACTTCGCCAGTATTCGGCACCGAAAACAAAACCTGATTTCCCTGGCCCGTAAGCTTCTGCACTTCTTCGAGCATCGCCGGAACCGCGCCATGGAAGCGCGGAGTCGGCTGGGTCAGAAAAGTTACGGACGAATCCGCGTCTTCGCTGCGCGTGATGCCGAGATGCTCCACATCTGCCCCAGTCAGCGCCTCGACCTTTTTCCACCAATCATCGGGCGGCAGATACAGATCCACCGGCCGCACCAGGTTGCCGACACCACTGCGCTCATGGGCCTCTTCGACGCGCGTCCAGAAGCGATCGAATTCGCTGCGTAGCAAATCAGGCTCGTCGAGCAACACCGCCGCATGCGGAAGCAGATCGAACACTGTGCGATCGGCCCCGGCGACGGGAGCATAAAATTCCCAACCGGGAAACACCGTCACTCCACCCGAACGCACCGCCGCTTCAACAATCTCTTCCGTTCCTGTAATGCGCTTGCCCGAAAGCCGCGTGTGAATTGCGCCCAGCAATTGATCGCTGACCGGAGTCTCGGTCAGAGGCAATAGCAGAGCCTCATCCATGGGATTCGATGACCGCTGCGAGGTCGGATCAAAGCGCCGGATCGACTCCACTTCATCGCCGAAAAATTCGATGCGCACCGGGCGCTCCGCCTCCGGCGAATACACATCAAGGATTCCGCCGCGCAGGGCGTACTCTCCGGGCATCTCCACGACATCGGCCGAGCTATAGCCGACGGTGTTCAGGTGTGCCAGAAGATTTTCGACGTCGAAGGACTCTCCCCGCCGCAACACGCGGGCAAGGTCCGTATAGTAGTCGGCAGAGCGCAGCAGAATCGCCGTCGCCGCGACCGGCGTCACCACGATCGAAGCTTTGCCCGTGGCAATCTTCCACAGCGCAGTCGCACGCTCTTCCTGCAACTCGGGATGCGGCGAGAGATTCTGAAATGGAAGCACATCGCGGGCGGGAAGGGCGACGACGTCTTCGGGATCACACGCGCTGGTCAGTTCGCAAAATCCCTGCAGGATGGGAACGAAATCCTCAACCGCGCGATTGTCGTTGACCACGACGACGAGAGGCCGGTCGGCATTGCGCCGCAAAAGCACGAGCAACAAGGCTTTTGCCGTCGGTGATAAGCCGGACACACGGATACGCCCCGTGCCCTCCCGCAGGTGGGAGGCAACACGCGTGAAGGCGGGAAGCATTTCTACGTCCGCGAAGAGTTCGCGAACGAAGGGAAGCAGCATCCTTTTGATTTTAACAGGATCGGGCAGCCGCACGGAGGCTCAGGCCGTCTTCGCTTGCGGTCCATCCAGGTACTTGATCAAAAGGACTTCGTTTCCATCTCGCCCGTAGATCACTTGATCGACGAGTTGTTGCGCCAGCAAGATTCCAAACCCTCCTGGTCTCAAGCCGAGCTGGTCGCGGACCGCGGCATGACGAACCGGATCGTCGTCGGGATTGGCGACGGCCGCATGCGAGATCTCGTCGAGCGTGAATCCCGGTCCCGGATCGGAAATGCGGCAGGAGACCATGCGGCGAGCTCGCACATATTCGACCTCCACGTAAGTCTCGGGATCAAAGCCACCCCCATGCTCCATCGCATTCAGCAATATTTCGCGAAAGGCCAGGCCGACCTCCTCGCGTTCCGCCTCCGGGAGGTCACAGATTTCCTTCATGAATTGGAGCAGCCGGTCAGCGGTTCTGACTTGGCAGCGGAGCTGCAGCTTGATCCATTCCGGTGTCGACGACATAAGGTCGATGCCATCATCCCAACACGGCACCTCCGTCGCCATTTCGATCATGTTTCCCAGTTGCTCGCGGGAGAAGGGCGGCGAGAAAAAACTGAAAGCATGTTCCCGCATCGAGGCCAGCACATCCTCGGGCGTGCTGTCTTTCGCCAAAACAATCAGACGCGTGTGCGGGTGCCCGAGGCGGATTTTGCGGAGCAGCTCCACATCCTCCCTGCCCGATGTTTTTTCGCTTGTGATAACCAGCTCAAACGCTTTTCTTTGCGCCACTCGAAGGGCCGCCTGATTCGTGGACACATGCTGGATTGCCCAGATACCCGGTTTCAGAATCGTCACCAGCAGATCCCTCAGCTCTGCATCGGCGTCAACAACAAGCGCGTCTCGAATTACAAATGGTTCCACGAGATTTCCGCCAACGGACGCCCCAATTTGATTCCTGACTCTCGAGATCCGCTACTGTCAATTTCAACAGTTGGGCATTGCGCAAGGGTTTTCGGGGACAGCAGGCTGCCCCCTCCTTCTTGGTTCGACGGGTGGGAATTCCAACCGCATGTAGGGACGGTTTCCGGAGGAGGCGCTAAGTCAGTGACTCGCTCTCCCGCGAACGCTCAACTCGGCCGCGGCTGCTACGTCCGACATTGTGACGTGCAGAGCCTTCTGCTTCGGGTCATACGACGTCTTCAAGGGATAGGTGCTGCCCGAAACCTTCGCCTCGGCATGCGCCGAAGGCCAGTCATAAATCACAACTTCAAGCATCTTCCACCACGGCGTGAACGATCCCTGGCGCGCGCCGAAATTCACGCTCACCGACTTGCCGTCTGACTTGCAGGTCAACCCTTGCCGCAGGAACTCGCCTTGCTGGTAGCGGAAGGTGTGCCCGTCATCGAGATAGAGCGAGCCGCTGCAATCCGATCCCGGGTACACTCGCAGCTCCAGCGGACCCACGGGAGTCTCGTCCGTATGCTGAACCAGAGGCTGAAGCGGCAGAATGCTTCCGCCTCGCACGTACACGGGCATCGTCTCGAGCGGCGGATGAATCGTGCGCGGTGCCGGGAGAGGTGTGGCACCAGCGGTAACGATATCAGTAATATTCGGCGGTTGCGGAGAAGCCGGCGCCTTGAGTCCCGTCCAAAAGTCGTACCAGTCGTGACCTTTGGGGAATGAGACTGCGTACTCATCGAGAGTCTCGGCGTACGGCGGCGGCGCGACCAACAAACTCGGGCCGAGCAGAAATTCTGTATCCAGATGATCGAAGCCGCCGGAGTTCGGCGCGAAAATTTCGGGGAAGTCGAGGAACACCGGCCGCATCATCGGCAGCCCGGTGCGCGACGACTCATCCGCTAGCGAGTAAATGTAGGGCAGTAACCGGTAGCGTGTTTCAATGTAGCGGCGGCGAATGATTTCCTGCTGCGGACCGCTCGCCCATACTTCGTGGGGCTGAGTTCCTTTCGCGGCATGATCGCGGCACAGCGGCGAGAACGCAGCAAGTTCCACCCAGCGCGTGAGCAACTCAGGCGCAGGCGAACTGCCGAAGCCGCCCACATCCGCGCCCACCATCGAAATGCCGCTGACGCCAAGATTCAGCACCATCTGCGTGGCCAGGCGCAGGTGATTCCATGTCGCGGCGTTATCTCCCGTCCAGGTAAAACCATAGCGTTGCCCGCCCGCATAAGTGGCGCGCGTCAGAACGAACGGGCGCTCGTCCGGTCTTAGTTTCAGCAGGCCTTCGTAAGTGGCTCGCGGATTCTCCAGTCCGACGATGTTGTGAATCTCGGCGTGCGTCGCCGTCCGAGTCGTAAAGCCGGGCTCTTCAATGCGATGAACCGTATTTAGCGGCATTGTCTTATCGGGTCCGTCGAACACCGAAGGTTCATTCATGTCGTTCCAGAATCCGGCAACGCCGTCCTGCACGAACTGCCGGTAGAGCCCGCCCCACCATTCCCGTGTTTGGGCGCGCGTGAAGTCCGGAAACACCGCCGGCCCCGGCCACACAATGCCAACGAACTCGCTGCCATCTGGATTCTTCACAAAGTGGTCGCCGGCGTGACCTGTGTCGTACGGCGAATAGCCCTGGTTCGGAGCGTGCGCGATGTGCAAATCGGTAATGGTGACCACGCGAAAATGCTGCTTTCGAAGGTCGGAAATCAGACCAGGAAAATTCGGGAAGGTCGTGGGATCAACGGTGAATGGACGATTCTTGAATTGGTAATCAATGTCGAGATACAGCACGTCCGACGGAATCCGGTCGTTGCGCAATCGCGTCGCAATCTCCCGCACTTGCGATTCCGGAGTATAGCTGTAGCGCGATTGCTGGAATCCAAATGCCCACAGCGGAGGCAGCGGCGGCGTCCCCGTCAGGTACGCGTAGTTCTCGACCACCTGCTTCGGAGTCGGTCCATAAATAAAGTAGTAATCGAGCGGCCCGCCTTCCGAGCCAAACACTACCGCGTCGCGCGCCTGCTTGCCGAAATCAAACCAGGTGCGCCACGTGTTGTCGAGGAATAATCCATAACTGCGCGTGTCTTTAATGCCAATAAAAAAAGGGATCGCCTTGTAAAGCGGATCGACCGATTCCTGCGGACCAACATCGGTGTTCCACAGCGTGTATGCCTGACCCCTGCGATCGAAACTGCCCGTCTTATCCCCGAGCCCGAAATAACGCTCGCCATCCGGCATTTCCTTCGCGATGGTGAATCCACCCAGTTGGAATCGGATGGGCCGGCCCACGGCGTCGGCTGAAATTAGATTTCCTGCAAGATCGCGAATCACCAGCCGCAGCGGATCGCGCTCCAGTCGCACGTCAAGCATCGTTGTGCGAAAGCCGACTGACTTGTCATCTTGTGTGGCTTTCACGTCGACCGATTTTCCGCGCGGCCCAGAAAGAACTGCCCACGAAGCATCCTCAGGAAGCGCTCCCGGAAAAATGCGCACGCGGATAATGTCATCGCGCAGCGCGGTAATGCGAAGAGTGACCGAGCCAGCTTGAACCTCAACGCCATCCCGGAGCGACTGAGAACCGGTGACTGCCCCAACTGTGATCTCAGGGGCGGCTTGTGCGAGCGACGAACTGGTCGAGATGACGATGATGGCTAAAAATAAAATAAGGAGTCGCTGGCAGCGAACGGGCATCCTGAAACTCTTTCCCAAACAATTTTCTGTGTGTAGTCATCAATACTAACCTGAAAGGCAATCCCCAACGAAAACCCTCCCCGCCTCCCTTCCTCATCGGAAAGATGGCCTGGAGCGGCCTGTACGTAAGAGACGTTCGGCTGCGTGAGTTGATTCCCCGCGAAGGGAACCTTCGGGAGGCTGACACGAAAATGCACATGAGACAGCCGCCTTCGCCTGCCCTGAGCGAAGCCGAAGGGGGCTGTCCAGTCGAGCGCGATAGCGCTCAGCCGCGCAAAAGCGGCCGAGTCAAGCAGGTCGGGCCGCCGCTCCCATTGATACAAATCTCGCTCCCCGGAAACGTGCGAACATCGAATCCCGCCTGACGAAGCCGCTCGTTCGTCTTGCAATTCTCTTCAATCGCCAGCAATCTCTTCCCTCCCAGCGCCAAAACATTACACGCCAGCGTATCGCGCTCGGAGTAATCGATCTCCACAAATGAAAACCCGCGCCCCTTGAGCAGTTCGACCGTCTCCACCGCAAGCCAGGGCAGATCCACCAGCGCAGTCCGCTCATCGAGCAAACTGATCAGCGACATCAAATGTAGGCACGCCGACGGTCCCGGCCCATACGGCAACGGCGCCGAGAGCACATCGGCTCCCTTGGGCGCCAGCAGCGTCCGCATCTGCGCGATCCCGGCAGCATTCGTTCGGTACCCATGCCCGATGAGCAAAGTCTTCGAGTCGAGCCACAGAATGTCTCCAGCCTCGGTCGTCCCCGGCGCGCTGATCTCACCAAACGTCGGAACCCCTTGCGCTGCGCACGACGCACCGTGATGCTCGGCCTCCGCCACCCGGTTCGCTTTTCCCGGACGCATCAAGATCAATCCGAAATCGGTTGCTAACGACGCATCGTGCGTATAGACCGCGTCGAGCGACAGCGTATTCCCCGCGGGCAGTTCGACAATTTCAGCGCCGGCATTCTGCAATTCCTTCACTAGCACGGCATGCTGCGCCAATGCCGTCTCAAACGCAGGCGCGTGATGAAACCCAAGATCCCGCCACGCGGATACTCGCTCGGCCTGGTTCCAACCTGCGGTTCGCGGCGAGCACACCAGCACGCGTTGCAGCGGCCCCACCATGGAGTGGCCGTTGAAAGCGACTCGAACTTCAGAAGATGTCGGCAGGATGCGCCTCCGTTGGACTGCAAAGAATATCCGGATGATTTTAACCCGGCGCAGTTCCAAGGCGCGGATCTAGAGCTTATTGGAGAACTCAGGATTCGTATCAGCGCATAGCTTGAGCGATGCCGCAAGCGGAACGAAGTCAATGCCGGCTTTTAGCCGCCGCCTATTCCGATAGCGCATACGAGACGTGGTCGTCTTCCGACAGCATTACGTCGCGCACGCCGTGCTCTTCTTTCGCTTTGCCGTGAGCCCGCTTGTGCAGCCACTCCTTCAGATGTTTGCGCGCCGCCGGGCTCAGCTTCGTGAAAAATAATCCCGCCCTTCCCTGATCGCTGGCCCACATCACATCCGCATGCCCCTGCAGCGTAATATCCGTTCCCGGCAGCATGCACCGAAATGCCAGGTTTGAACTCATCGGCACCGATTCCGTCGTCTGCAATGCCAACCCGTGCTCCCCAATGTCGATGCTCACTCCGGAAAGAGTTCCGCTCTCGCATTCGAGATACACGAGCGTCTTGACCTCGTAACGAGGAGCCTTGCGCCGGGTCGCTTTCCCAACTTTCCGGTCGGCCTTCAGCGCATCTTTCAGTTGCTCGCTATCCAGTGGCCGGTACAAAATGCGGCTCGCGCCTGATTGGAAGGCCTGCCCGGTGCCCGGCCAGGCGCGGCTCGCCACCGCCAGGAGCGCGGGCTTCTGGCCGGGCGGCAATAGTGCCGCCATCCGGATTACCTCCTGCGCCCCCGGCAGGTCAAAATCCACAATGAGTGTCGAGCTGCGGCCGTTCATGACTAACTCCAGAGCCTCCTGCCCCGACGAGCAGTGGACCAACTGCATTTCAAGCTCTTCGAGGCTGGTTCCCAGCATCTGAAGGGATCGGTTATCGTCACACCACACCGCTGCAGACTGTCGCATGAGCTACAAAGTAGAGCCTGCCGCCAGCACGGTAAATGTCACAGCAGTAATCCGCTCATTGGTTACCAAAGCACCCTGTAAATCGCGGTAAATACAGATGTTAGATCACGGGTTGGAGAATATGGTCCGTGCATGCTCCCGGCTGCGTCATTCCGAGCGGAGCCGCCTTTCAAGCGGAGCGAGAGCCAGCCCTGAGCGAAGCCGAAGGGAATCTGGCGAGTAGTAAATGCGAAGTCGATGAGCTTGTTGAATTTCGCTCACTCCCCGCGCTGTTATAATCAGAAATTGCGCTCATGCCTACGAAACGACTGATTCGCTCCACGACAGTTTTATCCGTTCGCCGCGACGGCAAGGTCGTTTTGGCGGGCGACGGCCAGGTCACGCTGGGCGAGTCGGTCATCAAACACTCGGCTCGAAAGATTCGCCGCCTCTACAACGACAAGATCGTCGCCGGATTCGCCGGCTCCACCGCCGACGCCTTCACCCTGTTCAGCCGCTTCGAAGCCAAGCTCGAGCAGTATCACGGCAACCTCGGCCGCGGCGCCGTCGAACTCGCCAAAGACTGGCGCACCGACAAATTCCTGCGCCACCTGGAAGCCTTGTTGCTGGTCAGCGACAAGGAGCAGACCTACTTGCTCAGCGGACAGGGCGACGTCATCGAGCCCGACGGCCCGGTCGCGGCCATCGGCAGCGGCGGCCCGTACGCCCAGGCAGCGGCTCAGGCCCTCGCGGAGCACACGGAACTCTCGGCCCGCCAGATCGCCGAAGAAGCCATGAAGATTGCCGGCAAAATGTGCATCTATACGAATGACAAAGTGACGATCGAAGAACTGTAAAAATCAGTAGTCAGTGGCCAGGGCTCAGTGATCAGCAGATACAAAACTGACTCCTGACCCTGACTACTGGCTACTGATCACGAACCACTGATTCTTATGGCTATTTATCTACCCTCCTCCGCCGAAGAAGAACAGCTTGCGCTGGACGAACTCACTCCGCGCGAAATCGTTGTTGAACTCGACAAGCACGTGATTGGCCAGAAAGACGCCAAGCGTGCCGTCGCCATCGCGCTGCGCAACCGCATGCGCCGCCAGAAGCTCACGCCCGAACTCGCCGAAGAAATCATTCCCAAGAACATCATCATGATCGGCCCCACCGGCGTAGGTAAAACCGAGATCGCGCGCCGCCTTGCCAAGCTGGCGAACTCGCCATTCCTGAAAGTCGAAGCCTCGAAGTTTACCGAGGTCGGATACGTGGGCCGCGACGTCGAATCCATGGTCCGCGATCTCGTAGAAATCGCCATCGACAACGTGCGCGAAGAGAAGCTCGAAGATGTCGCCGACAAGGCCGAGCTTAATGCCGAAGAGCGCCTGCTCGACATTCTGCTGCCACCCTCGCCTCCGCCGCGTTCCGACGGCAGTTCGACCACCGCAGGGGGCGTCGTCATCGATGGCAATACGTCGTTGACGGAATCTTCCAGTCGCACGCGCGACAAACTGCGCCAGCAACTACGCGAAGGCAAGCTCGACGACCGCACCGTGGAAATCGACGTGCGCGAGCGCAACTTCCCTTCGTTTGAAATTCTCACCAACCAGGGCGTCGAAGAGATGGACGTCAACATTAAAGACATGTTGCCCAACATCTTCGGCCAGCGCACCAAGAAGCGGAAGATGAAGGTGAACGAGGCCTTCGAATACCTGATCCAGGAAGAAGAACAGCGCCTCATCGACATGGACCAGGTCACGCGGATGGCGATCGACCGCGTCGAAAACTCGGGCATCGTCTTCCTCGACGAGATCGACAAAATCGCTGGACGCGAAGGCGGCCACGGCCCCGACGTTTCCCGCGAAGGCGTGCAGCGCGACATTCTCCCCATCGTCGAAGGCACCACCGTCAACACGCGCTACGGCATGGTGCGCACCGATCACATCCTGTTCATTGCCGCTGGCGCCTTCCATGTTTCCAAGCCCAGCGACCTGATTCCCGAACTGCAAGGCCGCTTTCCGATTCGCGTCGAGTTGCAGTCGCTGACCATGGAAGACTTCGTCCGCATTCTTACCGAGCCGAAGTCGTCGCTGGTCAAGCAATACACGGCCTTGCTCGACACCGAAGGCGTGAAACTCGAATTCACCCCCGAGGCGCTCGACGAGATCGCGCACTTCGCCTTCCGCGTCAACGAGAGCACCGAAAACATCGGCGCCCGCCGCCTCCATACGATCATGGAGCGCGTCCTCGATGAACTCAGCTTCGAGGCCCCCGAGAAGAAGGGTCAGTCGGTCACAATCGATGCGGACTATGTCCGCAAGATGCTCACCGACATCGTGAAGGATCAGGACTTGTCGCGGTATATTTTGTAGAGACCCTTAACCACCCGGCATGTTTTGGGCAATACGTTCCTTACATTTTGGCGTGAGTGAAATTCCCCGATTCTCAACTTGTGTAATGGCCTGTTGCGACAGTTGATAGCGACAGTTGACTTCGCAGAGCATAATAGTTCAGGCGGAGCGATGAAAGCCTAAGCCGATATGGACCCCACTCCACAAAATGAAGTTCATGCCATGACGGGGCTTTTCCCTGGCGACTACTTCATTCATGAGTTTGACTTTGAAGGCCAGAGTTTTTTCGCGGGCTACTTCGCAGCATAGTGATTTAAGGAGAGCTTGTGATCCGTGACAAGTGTAAGGCCGTGGTCTGGTTGCTCATCATGGCCTGGTTGATCGCATGCGGCTTGTGTCCCGGCGGCGCCGCCCAGCAGAACCCGTCCGGCGCCTTGCCCGATGCACCTTCCAGCAGCGCGCAGTCGCCGCCGCCGCAGACGACCAAGGGGAACAATCCAATCCAGGACAGCATGGCGCTGGTACAGGTGCTGGAGCGGAAGTCGCTGGTCTTTCCTGATATCGCTACCACCAAGAAAAAACTGAACTCCTGGGACAAGTTCAAGCTGGCAGCCAACAACAGCATCGCTGTCTCCACCATCGGCGCATCCCTGGCCGGCGCCGCATACGGCCAGGCCGTCGACAGCCCCGAAGGGTATGGTCAGGGCGGCGAAGGATATGCCAAGCGTTTCGGTGCAAACATGGCGCGCGCCGCTTCCGACAACATGTTCGGCACCTTCCTGATTGCCTCCGTCATGCACGAGGATCCACGCTTCTTCGTAATGAAGGGCCTCTCATTCCGCCAATCGGTGAAGTACGCCGCCGTCCGGGTCGTGAAAACCCGCAGCGACGACGGGCAAACGGTCATCAACTTCGCCGGACTGCTGGGTCCGCTAGCTGGCGAGGCCCTGGCCAACACCTACTATCCTGAAGGCAACCGCGGCGTCGGCGACACCTTCATCCGCTATTCTGCCGACCTTGGTTGGAGATTCGCCGGACACCTCGTGAAACAGTACTGGCCCGACATCAATAAGAAGCTGCGCCTCACGCCCGCCACACCAGTTGGTGGCAAATGACCTTTTCGCAAGGGCGAGCAGACCGCGCAAGCCTGTGCAAACGTCGCGGTTACACTCATTGACCCTTTGAGGGCGAGTCGTAGTCGTCAACCATCGAATCTTGGCAGGCTCACCCTTCTCTGACATGAATCCATAGGTATGTGAACAGAGAGAAGATGCCCAATCCCAGCGTCGAAATGATTGTGGCTGGGGTCCAGAACAGAAGGATTCTGAGCGGCTTGCTACTGAGCCGACTGGCGGAAAAGAACAAAGCAAAAAGCGAGAGAGCGAGAATCCAAAACAGCGGAGAGACAAGGCCTTCCAAACAACCTCCGATGACGGCGGCCACGCCTGTTGCTTTTGAACTATTGATACCCCTGAAAGCAGCGACCAATCCGGGTCCAAGCAGCGCAGCCACTATAGCGGCCACTGCGCTGAGGGCCGCTCGCAGAGTTGTCACGGTTTTCCCCCTAATCGCTGCGCACATATCTTACGCTTCTCTTGATGGGTAACTGATGTCATAACGACGTCGGCCCCACAACGGACCGAGTAGACTTTGCGGTATCCAACCAAAAAGGCTCGGACGAAGGAGGCCGAGATGAAAATTGTAGGCTGTGATCTGCACGCAAGACAACAAACCATAGCTATGGTGGACACGAAGACCGGCGAGTTCACCACCAAAACCCTTTCCCACGAAGGGAATGCAGTACGAGCGTTTTATGCAGCCCTGGAAGGTCCGGTGGTGGTGGGCATCGAAGCCACGGGATCCATGCAGTGGTTCTTGGAGCTGCTGGAAGAGCTGGGAATCGAATGCCGGGTAGGACATCCGGCCAAGATCCGAGCGAAAGAAACCCGGAAGCAGAAGCACGATCGAAGGGATGCAGGGTTGATATGGGAACTGCTCATGGAAGACCGCTTTCCGGAGATTTGGATGCCCTCGACCGAACAGCGGGACTTGCGAACTTTGCTGCGGGATCGACACCAATGGGTGAAGATGCGAGCGCGATTGCAGCACACCTTGCAAGCGATCGCACTCAATCACGCCTTGCGACAAGGGCGTGCGCTCTGGAGTGCAGCGGGGCAAAGCGCACTGCAGGCACTGCCTCTGCCGCCCTATACCGATCAGAGACGGACAGCACTACAGAGGTTGTATGTACAGTTGCAGAAACGAATCCAGGAACTGGATCAAGAAGTGGAAGCCCAAGCCGGACAAAGGCCGCAGGCGCGCCGGCTGTTAACCCATCCGGGCGTGGGACCAGTGACGGCCTTGGCCACCGAGGTGTTTCTCGGAGACCCGAGTCGCTTTGCCACTGGCAACCAGGTGGCCAGCTACATCGGGATGATTCCGTGTGAGCACAGCAGCGGGAAGCGACAACGACTGGGAAAACTGACCAAGCAAGGCAACTCACTGCTGCGCTATTTGTGGACCGAAGCTACCCTGCACGCGGTGCAGAAAGATCCGGAGCTGAAACGCTTCTACCGGCGCAAGCTCATCCAGAAAGGGATGGGCAAGGCCAGGATCGCAGCCGCACGTAAACTGGGTATCCGGTTATGGATCATGATGCGCGATCAGATTGACTACAAAGAGTTCTGCCGCCGTGGAAAGTTGCGGCAGAGTGGGGAAGCCCAAGCGGGGATGCCTGATTTCAACAGTGGTCCTGCACAGCAGTGACCGGGTTAACTGAATAGGCTGCCCGCCTCCCCGATGGGAGGGGAGTTTGCACAACACATCATGATCGAGCGTGACCGAAGAGATGTCTGGTGGGCTACGCCACCTCAATGATGAAGGAAACGGGCCGAGCCATGCGGTTGGATATAAATCATCGAAGAAGCAAGATTCTTACTCTCTCGAAAGGAACCAGTGCGTCTGCGCTGTCGAGGAAGTATGTCCGGACTTACAAAAACCTAAGCCCAAGTCCCTTGACAGGACCGTCGTCGTTAGAGATGTTGAAACATCGCGGCAACACTCATTTGCCTTTACTAGCCACGGTGCCAATCATCGCTCTTGCCAGCTCCGTGCATGACACGCACACCGTCTCTAACAAATCCGAGCCCCCCGAGCGACGTCGCGAACCGGGATTTTTTTCCACAGCAATAAACATCCAAAGTGTGACGAACGACCTTTACCCACGATTTTGAAGCGTGCACACTATTAGGGTGAGTGCGAACTTCCCCCAACTGATCTTCGGTGACCGGGCCGCTGAAATCCTTCGCGTTTCCGCACGCTCCGCTAACTCCTTATTTTTGAGGATTTTACCTGTAACTCCTTTAGATCCAAGATTTTGGGAGGCTAAACGGGTATCCGGCCTGCGTAACTCCAATGAATCCAAGATTTTATGAATTCGCGCGAAAAAAAATGTGAGATACCCCTTGCACGCTCTCTGCATCCCAAGGACCCCTCAGTGTCCCCCTGTGTCCTCCGTGGTTTATCTTTTATCTCTATCTCTACTAGCCAATGAAATCCATTGACCGAACTCGCCTGCAGTCCCTGATGCAACGCGAACAGAAGAGGTTCGTCGACGAGCGTCCCAAGTCGAAGGCGCTGTTCGAGCGCGCCCGGAAGTCGCTCGTCGCCGGCGTGCCCATGAACTGGATGGTGAAATGGGCCGGAGCCTTTCCGCCGTTTGTGCGGGAAGCGCAAGGCGCACATTTCTTCGACGTCGACGGACATCGCTACATCGACTTCTGTCTCGGCGACACCGGCGCCATGACCGGACACTCCCCCCATGCCACCGTCAAAGCCGTCGAAGAGCAAGCGCGCCGCGGCATCACGCTGATGCTCCCCGGCGAGGATTCGATTTTTGTCGCCGAGGAATTGCAGAAGCGATTCAACCTTCCATACTGGCAGTTCGCACTCACCGCCACCGACGCGAACCGATTCTCCATCCGCTTGGCGCGACAGATCACAGGACGTCCCAAGATCCTTGTCTATAACTGGTGCTATCACGGCACCGTGGATGAGACCTTCATCACGATTGACGCCAATGGAACAGCCGGCCCACGGCCCGGCAACATCGGCCCGCCCGTGAATCCCGCAGTCACCACCAAGGTGGTTGAGTTCAATGACGTGGACGGGCTCGAGGCGGCTCTGGTCTCGGGAGATGTGGCATGTGTGTTGGCTGAGCCCGCGATGACCAATGTCGGCATCGTGCATCCGCAGCCGGGATATCACAAGGCTCTCCGCGAACTCACACGCGAGTACGGCACGTTACTGATCATCGATGAGACCCACACAATCTGCGCCGGGCCCGGAGGCTTCACGCGCGCCGAGAATCTTGAGCCCGACATTCTCGTCTTCGGCAAGGCGATTGGCGCGGGCATTCCGGGCGCGGCCTACGGCTTCTCGCAGGAAGTCGCCGACCGCATCGTCGCCAAGCAGGTACTCGAGAACTGCGATGTAGGCGGCATCGGAGGAACACTCGCCGGCAACGCCCTGTCACTGGCCGCGATGCATGCCACGCTGACCAAGGTCCTGACCAAAGAAGCCTTCGACCGCATGATTCCCATGGCCGAACGCTGGAGCTCGGGCGTGGCCAAGGCGATTGCAGAAGCCGATCTTCCCTGGCACGTCACGCGACTCGGATGCCGCGCGGAATACATGTTTGGTCCGGAACCCACGAACGGCGCGCAAGCCCACGACGCCATGGACTTCGAACTTGAGCGCTTCATGCATCTCTACGCGATGAACCGTGGCATCCTGCTCACCCCGTTTCACAACATGGCGCTGATGTCGCCGCAGACCGAAGCCGACGATATCGATCGCCACACGAAAGTCTTCCACGAGGCCGTGAAGGCGTTGGTTAGCTAGGATGACACTGCACCGCTGGAGCAACGCTGAGGACCTCGCGATTCGTTTCAGGGCATCGCTTCAGCGATGCCGTATGCGCCGTCTCATCACTTTCCGGCTTCAGCCGCTTCGCTCTGGTAGTCTGTTTCCTTCCGCATGAGAAGCCATCCTCCGAAGTGTTTGCTGGCTCTGTGTGCGCCGCTGCTGTTCACGGCGTGCGCCACGATCGGTCCGCCGCTCCCTCCGTCACTCGAACTGTTGAAGCCACCTTCTGATCTGCGTGCTGCGCGCAAAGGCAACCGCGTGACTCTCACCTGGACTGCACCCAAGGTTACGACTGATCGTCAAACACCGCGCAGCATCGGCCCTACCCGAATCTGCCGTGGCCTGGAACCAACTCTGACGCAGTGTGGAACTCCGGTGGGTGAAGGCCCCGCGGAGCCGAGCAGCTCCACCGCACAGACTTCCAAGCAGACGGCTCTACGCTCATTTGTCGATACGCTCCCCACCACGCTTGAGAGCGACGACCCCACACACTTCGCAACCTACGCGGCCGAGGCCTTGAACGCGGCTGGCCGCGGCGCGGGACTCTCCAACCAAGTCCGCGTTCCGTTGGCCCATACGCTTCCCCCGCCGCGCGACTTCACCGCGCGCGTCACGGGACAAGGCGTCGTGGTGACCTGGAAGGCTACCGCTCCGCCTCTCGATTCTTCCCAGTCGCAGCACTACGTCTATCGTGTCTACCGGCGTGTAGACGGAGCCCGTGAGCAGCTCCTTGCTGGCCAAATTCCCGCGGGCGCGGACCGCAGCTACACGCTCACCGACTCGAGCTTCGAGTGGGAAAAGACCTACATGTACCACGCGGAGACCGTGACTGTGGTCGCGCGAGACAACAAGCCTGAGATACAGGTCGAAGGCGACGACACGCCTGAGGTCCAGGTCTTCACGCACGACGTCTTTCCCCCAACCGTTCCCTCCGGAGTGCAGGCAGTATCGTCCGGTCCGGGCCAGAAGACGTTCATCGATCTGGTATGGGCCCCGGTGAGCGATGTCGATCTCGACGGCTACAACGTCTATCGCCACGAAGACGGCACGCCCGCAGTGAAGGTGAATGACCAGCCGCTCAAGACTCCCGCGTACCGCGACTCCTCCGTCACCTCGGGCAAGACGTATTTCTATTCGGTCTCTGCCCTAGACGTCCGCGGCAACGAGAGCGCACATTCCGAAGAAACCAGCGAGGCCGTTCCGTGAGGATTTACGTCAGGCGTGGGTGCCCTTCGACTCAATCTCAGGCGAACGCTGCAAAAGGACCTTGAGCAGAATATTTTTGCCCCGTTTGCGCCTCTATTTCCACAGATATGGTTAGATAGATGGCGATGAAATACTGCCGATTTCAATTCAATGGCCAGGCCCAGTACGGGCTGGTCGAGTCCGTTGGCGGACGCGACGCGATTGTGCGCGTCCTGCTCACTGCCCCTGAAGGAGCCGACGGGGATATGGAAAGCCTGCGCACGCGGCGGATCGAGGCGATTCCGCTGGAGGAAGCGGCACTGCTGCCGCCCGTGCGGCCATCGAAGATCGTGTGCATCGGACGCAACTATCGCGAGCATGCCGCCGAGTTGGGGCACGATGTCCCCACTGAGCCACTGATCTTCCTGAAGGCTACATCGGCGCTGCTGCCGCCCGGAGGCGTCGTGAGGCGGCCGAGGATCTCGCAGCGCGTCGATCACGAGGGCGAACTGGGCGTTGTGATTGGCAAGACGTGCTACCAGCCTGCGGCGGATGCTGACATTCGGCAATACATTTTGGGATACACGTGCGTGAACGACGTCACGGCGCGCGACCTGCAAAACAAAGACGGGCAGTGGAGCCGCGCCAAGGGCTTCGACACGTTCTGCCCGGTGGGTCCGCTGGTGACGGATGAGATCGATCCATGTTTCGGAGCAGGAGCGGGCGTGGGCGTTGAAACCCGTGTCAACGGCGAGATTCGCCAACAGGGCAACACGCGCGACTTCATTTTCAATCTCGACGTCGTGATCCGGCATATTGCGCAGGCCATGACACTATTTCCCGGAGACCTGATTCCAAGCGGGACGCCCGCGGGTGTGGGCCCGCTGGCGGCGGGCGATGTAGTCGAAGTCAGCGTAGAAGGCGTGGGAACGCTGAAGAACTCAGTTGTCGATGAGTAGAAACGACAGTTCACGCGGACCGGGCGACCAACTGTAAATCTCAATCCATTCTGGCGGTCGAAGCGTGCAAGAGGCGACGTTGCGGCTATTCGTTCTGGGCGCGACCGGGAAAACCGGGAGCACCATCGTAGCGCAGGGTTTGGCGCGCGGACATCACATCACAACCTTCGGACGAACTGCGTTTACGGGCACCTCGACATTGCTGCGCGATGTTACAGGCAATCCAATGCACGCGGATGAACTCGCAGCGGCGCTGCCCGGCCACGATGCAGTGCTTTCGGTGCTGGGAACGCGCGGACTGGGAGCGACCTCGGTATTGGCGGACGGTGTGGGTGCCACGATTGCAGCGATGGGCTCGACAGGTGTGAGCCGGCTTGTGATCCTTTCGTCGGTGCTTCTGGACTCGGGTCTCGGATGGGCGCCACGACTGATTGGTAGCACGGTTCTCCGACATATCGTTCGCGAGCCCGCCATGGAAGCGCAAGTCGCCGCGAGCCGGCTCGAATGGACGGTGATCCGCGCAACGCGATTCCGCAATGGCCCCTTCACCGGACGATTCGCTGTGAGCGGGGAAACGAAGCGGGCTGTAGATGTCCCCATTCGCTGGGAAGATGTGGCGTACCTGATGCTCGATACCGCGGAACGCGGAGATTGCGTCCGACAAGTCGTCCGAATTTGCGGAGCAATGCCTTGATGCTTCTTGCGCCGCGTTTGAGGCAGTTATTTCGCTGAGACCGCCGGGGCGGCTAAAGGGTGTAACGAAACTTCCAACGTGCCCGCATTTCTCGAACGGAGGTCATAGACTCCGGTGCGGAGATAAACAGTATCTTTGCTGAGCAGATCGCTGGGAACGTCGATTTCGTAATAGATCTGAAGGCCCGCGGCCTGGGCCGCCGCGTAACTCTGGCCCTTCAGAGAGATCTCCTGCTTTTTTATGATCCAGTTCAAAGCGTTCCCTCGCGATCATACGCGACCAGCATCACTTCGATGTTTCCCCGACGCAGGCCATCACTCGTGGTTTCGAACGCGAGATCGTCGATCGCGATGGCGAACTCGGCGGAGTAGCGCGTGAAGGGGGCCTTTAGCTCTGTGTTGTCTCCGATTCGTGCCGTCTCGGGCCCGGGCTGCGGATTGGACCGAGTCACGCGGACTTTGTAAAGGATCTGAGCGAAGTCCGGCAGGCCACGCGTCATCAGCGGCTTCAAGGGATCGCTCGGTTGTTCCTTCACCTTGTCGTGCTTCGCATTGTCGGCGTAGTAGCCGCGGCGATAGTAGAACTTGTACTTGCCAGAGAGCTTAACCTGGATGCGCCGGTACCTTCCGTCCATTTTTTTATCGGTAGGCGTGTAAGCCAACGTGTAGTAGTGGGAACCGTAATTGACGGCGCGAGCCAACGCGTCGTTCAACCCGTTCGTGTCATAGAAAGCCTTGCCGCCGGTGTCTTCCGCCAGGGTCTCCATGCTCGCATAGTTGGCATTCCGGCTTCCGCTATCTCCGAAGTTTGGACCCGACCCCAACGCCCGACTTTGGCTGACCCTGTTCGCGTTAGCTTCATAAATGGCATCGTTCACCAGGCCCTCGGCCGCGATGGGATAGATCGCAACCTGCGCCATGGTAAGGAGCGTGGCAGTTCTCTGCACCTCTCCGCCATACTGGCGCACCGACTGGAATGGCTCCGCCGCGTTTAAATCGGGGAAAACACTGATCGGGAAAGATCCTGAAAACCAGATCAGGTTCTTGCGGCCTGGAATGCCCGTAAGATAGCGGGCCAGCTGCTGCAGAGCCTGCAGTGTGGTCTCAATCCGCGTGTGGAGCTTGTCTTGCATCATGTACGCAACACCTCGGGGCGCCATCGCGGAGAGCGCGAGGTCGGTTTCCCCCGCCAGGTTTGCCATCACGGAGGCGGCTGCGGTCGTGTCCATATCGATTTCTGCGGGCGACAGCAGCATGGCGGACTGCTGCGGGCCGCTTTCCAGTTTCTCGTTTTTTAGCGCCGCTAATAGCAATCCAGAATCGGTCGTCAGGGATTGAATCATGCGCAACCGCGAAGTCAGAACGAATACCGCGAGATGCGTGCCAGGCTGCACGGTCGTGAGATACCGGGTTAGCTGGGCACGCACATAGGATTGATCCGCCACCTGCGTGTTCAGTCCGTCCAGCAGTAGCACGTTCACGGAGTCCGTCGTCTTGATGGGAGGAAAGTTGGTGTAAACATCGGGCGGCATCGAGGGCAGTTTCGGCGCCTTGATGCGGACGGCCTTGTGCTCATCAAACACCGAGATTGTCTGCGGCTTACCGTCTTCCGAAATCTCGAAATCTTTCTTGTCGAGACCGGTGACAGGCTCGTCCTTACTGTCGGTCACCACCACATCCACCAGCACAACGTCCACTTTTGACTGAAAGGTGGGAACACTACCGGCAGATCCGGGAGGTGGATTCTGGGCCTGCAGGGAAATGCCAAGGGCAAGAACCCATAGAGGGGTAATGCGTCGGCACCACCTTGAGGTTGAGTCAGTCGCGCAGGTCACCATAAGTGTAGGCCGCTGAAGTGCTGCGCTCGCGGCGCTATGAGCTCAATGGTACTCTCTCGGGCATTATCGCGCGTTTTGGGTATTGCACGGCGGAGAAGAAATGGAATGCGCTGAGGGGCGATCGTTTACGGTCCGGTTATATTCGCGGAGGCTTCTCGCACATTCGTCTACTGCAGCCGGAAGCGTTCGCCGATCAGCCTCTGCAAGCGCGGGCGATAGAGCAGGTCATAGGCGAGTTCCTTGTCAGGAAACATGGCGAGCGCGGCGCGCTTGGCTCCAGCGGCCAGTTCGGAGGCTTCTTCCACGGTGAGGTTAGGATCTTGTCCGATGACGGACATGACCATGCTAATCATCACTTGCAGGCGGCGGATTTTCCTGGCTTCTTCTTCGCGCTCGCGAAGGGCTTCCTTGTCTGGAATTGGAAAGCTGGCGTCTCGCCCTTCCTGCCGGTGAACGTTCATGGTGTCCCCTTCTTCTGCCCAGATCAATCCGTCCCACAAGATTGGATGACTCGGTGTGGCCCGGCGTTGCGCCGATGGTTTCTGCCATTCTGCCCCATTTCCGGAGGAAAGCAACTACACAAAGGTGTCGTTCTGGGGTCATTGCTGTAGATTCGCGGCGCATTGCACGCGGTAGCATGGATGTGGTTGAGGCTTTGTTTTTGCGCACTCTAGGACCAAAACAGGTAGCCCCGGACGCATTCGTCCGGGGACGCTCGCTTCGCTGCGCGGGGCGGACGAATGCGTCCGCCCCTACATGTTATGAGCTGATTCGGGAGTAAAATCGCTTGGTGTACGGGATTGGGCCGGCCGGTCCGATTCCAGAATGGAGATGTCATGGCAGAAGCTGGCAATCCGGCAGCCGACGCGCAGCCGCGTCCTGATCCCAACGAGAAGTTAGTGAAAGTGTTTGACTCGGAGCAGGAATCTGAGGCGCTGGTGGTGAAGGGATTGCTGGATTCGGCGGGCATTGACAGCGACCTGACTTCCGCGTCGTTAGTGCAGGACGCGTTTCCAGGCTTGGGCGGGATGCTGATCCTAGTGCGGGAAGAAGATGCAGAGGCGGCGCAACGCGTAATCGCAGAGGGCCGGCGGACTGCCCCGGACGACGATGAGACGGCCGAGATAGCGATTATTGAAGACACGCCACCGAAGGCGTGACGGAGTGTCCGTCGAGGTAGAAGGTGACGGCTCCATCGAGATCGGTGCGGTAGACGCGGGTTCCCGCGTTGGCCAGACGCTCGAGGGTTTCAAAGCGGGGCAGGCCAAACGAATTTCCTAATCCGACCGAGATACTCGCAAATTGTGGCTTGGCCTCGGCCATTAATTCCGGTGTTGTGGCATTAGCACTTCCGTGATGGCCTATCTTGATCAGGTTCGCGATGGGATGCGAGCGCGAGGCAAACGCCGAGTGATTCCGCTGAGGCAACGATATTCGCCAAAGCCTGACTGGGCGGTAGCACGCCAATCCACAATTCTCTCGGCTTGAAATTCTTCAGTACTGCGAGGATCCCGCCGATGTGGTCGGAATGACCATGCGTGATGGCAACCACGTCGAGACGAGAAATACTGCGTGTCCAGAGATACGGAGAAACTACATCTTCACCGAACTCGAGTTGGGAGCCGCCGGGCCCGATGGGACCTCCGGCGTCGATCAGCACCGTGCGACCTTGCGGTGTCACGATCAGCGTGGAGTCGCCTTCGCCGACATCGATTGAAGTCATCTCCAGGATTCCAGGACGAAGATGCGGTGATCGGTGGTATGAAAGCGAGTACGAGGGAAGCGAGAAGTATGGCGGCGAGTCCGACAACAGCAATGAGAGATCGACGGCGCGCCGACCACATTGCAAAAATCAACGCAACGACTGCTATTACGATGACTGCAATGGACGGCATCGCGACACGCAAGTCGGCGACGCGTAGAGATCCAAAGCCACGTACGGTGCCCGTGATTCCATCCACGGCAAACGTGGTGAGAAGTACGGGAACTTTGGCCAACCAGGGCGAGACATTCCCAATGGCGAGAGCAGAGACTGCCGCGGGCATCATCAACTCGGTTAAGGGAACCACGATCGCGTTGGACGGCAAGCCAAGGGTGGTGGCGCGGTGAAAGTAGTACGCCATGGGCAGAGCAAGGCCCGTCTGCATGACAGCGGAGATGAAGAGCAATTCCCAGCTCGCCAGACAAAATGCCGTCGTAGTGCGAACTACGCGGCGAGCCCATGCGGCACCGATGAAGAGTGCAATCCGTGCCGCGATGAACTGCAGGTCCACGCGAAGCTGCGCGACACCGGGAGGAAGGAATGCGGGATAGTCGATTGAGTCCCAATTGGCCAGCGCCTGTTTCTGAAGTTGGGACGTGCGCTGCAAGATTGGGATGCCGATGGCGGCGACGATGAGCACGCAGATGAAGGTCATCTGGAAGCTAGCAGTAAAGAGTTGGGCGGGGTCGAGGATGAGCAGTCCCATGGCCGCAGCGGCTAGCGCGTTGAGCATCGCACGATCGCGGTAGAGAAGACGCGTCATCAGATAGATCGCGCACATCAAGGTGGCGCGCCATACGGGAGCGCCGACCTCGGTGGTGAAAGCGTAGGCGACGCAAAAACCCACGGTCAGGAGTGTGGCGGGAACATCGGCCAGCCGAAGGCGGCGCAAAATCCAGAACACAACGAAGGCCAGGATGCTGACGTTCATGCCGGAGACAACCAAGACGTGGTAAGTACCCGAGCGCTGAAAATCGACGCGCGTGTCGCGATCGATGAAGGCTTCTTCGCCGATGACCATCGCATCGATGAGGGCGGCCTCACGCGGGGGCCAGAGTTGGTGAACCTTGGCGACGACGCCGCGATGCAGGCGGCTGCGCCACCAGGCGATGCGGCTTCCCGCAAAGCCGGGGAGCCGTTCGACGCTCTCGAGTTTGGTTGAGCCGAGGGCAGCGATGCCGCGATCGGCGAGGTATCCCTGATAGTCGAAGGCGCCGGGATTGCGGAAGTTGCGCGGAAGACGAAGCTTGGCCGTGAAGAGGATGCGGTCACCGTAGTGGAAGACGGGCATGACGGCCGCGGCGCTCGATGAGGCAGCGTATTCTTCTGGCGCCGCGTCATTGGGCCAAGGGCTGTAAATGGCAAGACGCACGCCGGAGTGGATGGGTTGAGTCTCGCCGTCCGAAGTCTCAATTTCCTCTGTTTCCATGTCGACGGTTTGTTTGAGCTCGTTGAATCCGCCGGGCTGGAGGCGACCGTCGCGCGT
Source organism: uncultured Acidobacteriaceae bacterium (assembly GCA_963840895.1). Lineage (GTDB taxonomy): Bacteria > Acidobacteriota > Terriglobia > Terriglobales > Acidobacteriaceae > Sulfotelmatobacter. The sequence goes on along the minus strand of CAWJAR010000017.1, from coordinate 119,767 downwards.
GACATGAGAGGTGATCTGAAGTTCCTGCCGGTCGGCATAATCATCAATACTGGTGTCGACGCCAGTGGTGGATCGGCGCAATTGGATGTGCAGAGCACCCACGAGAAAGATCGCGCCCAGGGCGAGTCCCCAGCCGAAGAGCGATCGCCGGCGGGTAAAGTATGCCGCGAAGACTATGAAAGCCGCTCCGGCGATCACCCACCACAGAGCCGGACGCCACAGGTATGCGCCCGCGGTTATCCCGAGGGAGTACGCCAGAGCTGCCCATAGCATGGGCTGACGGGGCGCTTTCAGGTGGAAGGTCGGGGGGGATGCAGCGGGGGGCGACTGAAATGGCAATCTGGGGAGCGAGACCGAAGATGACGTCTGATTCAAGAGTCAGCCTGAAGATGTTGGCGGAGATTCCCTCAGGGGCTAAAAGCCCACAAGCTTGAGGAAGAGTTGGTCGCAGCGCTAAAGCGCTGCGCCACCCAAATTCGGTGCACCACCAAAACTACTCATCACCGAATCAGGTGCACAACACTTTCCAGGTGGTAGGTTTGCGGGAACAAATCCACCAGATGTACTTGCTCGACACGGTAGCCGTCGGCCAGCAGGGGCACGAGATCGCGAGCCAAAGTTGCTGGATCGCAGGAAACATAAACAACGCGTGGCGCGCCCAAGGTCGTCAACAACCGCGCCACGCGTTCTCCCAGGCCACTTCGAGGCGGGTCCACCACCGCTAGGTCGGGCTTATTAAGGATATGAGGGAGGACTGCGCCCTTCCAGACTCGCTCCGAATGTGCCCCACGGGCCAGGTACTGCTCCGTGGTGGCCTGCACTGCCTCTCCATTCGAGGACTGATTGTAGGCAAGATCGGCAAAGGAAGTCTGTGACGGCTCTACAGAAAATATGTGATGAAAGTCACCGGCCAAGGCTGTGGAAAACAGCCCGACGCCCGCGTACAGGTCGAGAGCCAATTTGCCCGATTGGCCTGCGGTTACGATCTGGACCAGCTCATCGGTGAGGTGGCGATTGGTTTGAAAGAAGGATCCGGCACTGACCCGGTAATCCGCTCGCTGCGTCTTGTAAGTCAATGAGGGAGAGCCAACGGTGACGAGAATCTCCGGCGCGGCGGCCTTGCGGTCGCCGGGATTCGCTTCGCGGAATGCGACCACGCCTGCGATCTCGGGCATGCTGGCGCGCAGTTCCTCGGCCCACTCGCGAATGGCGGCTCGACGGGCCTCGCGGGCGCAACCGACGTCGACTAGCAATTGCGTGTCGTCGGCGTTGGCGAAGAACTCGACTTCGCGCACGCCATCGGGGATTTTGCCCGCGCGGCCGCTCAGCCATAAGGATGCGATGCCGCGGTTGATGAGCGGAGAACTGATCGGACACTCTTCCACCGCAAGCAGGTCATGCGATGACATCTTGAAATATCCTGCGGCGAAGGTCGGTCGGATTCGCACTTGCAGGCGCGAGCGATTGCGATAGTTCCACGGCGGCGAAGGATGCACCTCGATGTCGAACGGGAGGTCCAGCTTGGCCGTGCGGCGCAGGCTCTCGCGCAGGATTTCTTTCTTGATCTCGAGTTGGTGCTCGTAGCTCGTGTGCTGGTAGTGGCATCCACCGCAGCGGGTGTAGTACTGGCAGCCGGGCTGGATGCGATGCGGGGAAGGCTCGGTGATGGAATCGGCCTTGGCTCGCGCGAAGCCGGACTTCTGTTCGGTGAGGGAGGCTTCGATTTTCTCCTGGGCCAAGACGAAGGGGATGAACACGGCTTTGCCGCGTCCGTGAGCATCATCGGTGTTAGGAGCGGCGGGCAGACGGGCGAGGCCGTCGCCACCGTAGATCAGCTTTTCGATTGTGAGGAGCAAGAGTTGATTCTACGGCATCAGCGGGAAGAACCCGTACATGGCGCACGGTCTTCAGGCGACACATGCGAGATCCCTTCGACTTCGTTCAGGGCAGGCTGCTCTCTTCGGCTGAAGAGCGGCTACGCTCGGGATGACGCCATTCCGAATGTGCTTTACTTCTGTGCCGCCCACGCCAATCCGTCGGGCTGTTTGCCAGCGTCGATCTGGCCGACTACTTCCAGGGTCTTCAAATCTACGACGGCGACTTTGTCGGCCATGCTGACGGCGACATAGGCACGGGCGCCATCGGGGGCGATCAGAATGCCTGCTGATCCTCCCCCTAGGCTGACTTGTTTTACTTCTTTGCGAGTGGTCGCGTCCATAATTACCAAACTGCTGTCGCCGGCTCTCGCGCCCAGGCCGGAGATGAGGACGCGCTTGCCATCGGGCGTGAACTTCAAACGATTGGCGCCTTTCACCGGGATGGGCAGAGTTTGAATAGCCTTTTTCGCGGGGACGTCAATGATGGTGACGGTGGCGTCGCGCGCGTTGGCTGCCCAGATTTCTTTTCCGTCGGGCGAGATGTCGAAGCCTTCAACGCCCTTGCCAGCCGGGACGTTCGTGATTTCCCAGGTGAGACGCGGTTGCCCTCCTGGTCCGCCGGGTCCTTGTGGCGCTGGTCCAGCGGGCGGTCCTGATCCGGGTGGCGCGCCCGGTGGCGGGCCAAAGCCCCCGGCAGGCGGGGAGACTTGTTCAAGGATGCTGATGGTGGCGGAGTTGACGTTGGAGGTAAAAATCTTGTCGAAGCTCTTGGAGACCTCGACCATGTGGGTGCGATCCTGGCCGGTGCCGAGGATCCAGTCCACGCGCTGCGTCGCGGGGTCGTACCGGCCAATGACTTTGTTGGTTTCGGCGGTGAAGTAGAGCTTGCCGTCGGCGAATGCCAAGCCGTGCGTGGAGCGGATCGCGCCGAGGTCGATGGGCGGCAGGGCCTTTCGGGCGACGAGGTCGGCTACTGAGATGGTGTTGAGAGTGCTGTCGAGTCCGCCGTAGTTTGAAATGTAGGCGAGTTTGCCGTCGTCGGAAGCGATGATTTCGTGCGGATCGGGACCGGAGGGAAGGCGCGCCACGACCTGCAGGCTCGCAGGATCAACGATCGATACAGTGTGATCGCTCTTCGACAGCACCAGCAATGACGGAGTCTGCGCAAATGCCGAACTCGCAAGGATTGCGACAGCCGCTAGAAGGTAAAACATTCGCGGAGATAATCTGAATCTCGTCATTCTTGTTCTCCTGATCCGGAGAGCTAGTTTACAACGCTCGTCCCGCGGCTGCGCCGGAGGCCCAGGCCCATTGAAAATTGAAGCCGCCGAGGTGGCCGGTGACGTCGACGACCTCGCCGATGAAGTAGAGTCCGGGCACTCTGCGACTTTCCATCGTCTTGGCTGAGAGTTCGTTGGTATCGACGCCTCCGGCGGTCACTTCGGCTTTCTCGTAGCCTTCTGTAGCCGAGGGAAGGATGGTCCACGCATGCGCTCGCTGCTCGAAATCCGCCAGGGCCGCGTTGGTCCAGGAGGCAGGCGAGTGATGTTCGATCCAACGGTCGGCCAAGCGGGCCGGCAGAGTCTTGCGGAATTCGGATCGCAAGGCGGTTAATGTTCTCCGAGTCTTAGGATCCCGGAAGATTGCAGTGGGCTCGCTGCCGGGAGTGAGATCGATGGTGATCTCGCGAGGCTTCTTCCAGTATGAAGAGATTTGGAGGATCGCGGGGCCGCTCAGGCCGCGATGGGTGAACAACATCTTTTCGCGGAACTGTTGACCATCACACGAGGCGATTACTTCGGAGGACACGCCGGTGAGATCACAATATCTAGAACGATCTTCGGAGTCGAGCACGAGCGGTACGAGTCCGGGCCAGGGGTCGACGATCTTTAAACCGAACTGCCGAGCGAGGTCGTAGCCGAATGAGGTTGCGCCGATTTTCGGAATGGAAAGGCCTCCGGTCGCGACGACCAATCTGGTAGCACGGAACTCGGCACTGGAGGTGCGCGCGACGAAGTCGGTGGTGCGAGTGATCTCTTGAATTCTTGTGTTTAGGAAGATGCTCACGCCGGCGGAACGGCATTCTTCTTCGAGCATGGCGAGAATATCGCGAGCCGAGCGATCGCAGAAGAGTTGTCCCAGAGTTTTTTCGTGATAGGGAATGCGGTGCTTCTCAACGAGCGCGATGAAATCTGCGGGAGTGTAGCGAGCCGGGGCTGACTTGGCAAAATGGGGATTGGACGAGAGAAAATTTTCGGGTCTGCAGTGGAGGTTGGTGAAATTGCAGCGGCCTCCGCCGGAGATGAGGATCTTCTTGCCGAGACGGTCGGCGTGTTCGAGGATTGCGACGCGGCGTCCGCGCTTGCCGGCTTCGATGGCACACATCAGACCTGCCGCGCCGCCGCCGAGAATCAGTGCGTCGAAATGATGGGTCACGTTGGCCTCAGCGGCTAAAGCCGGACGGATTTTCGTGTGCTAACGGCACGACTGAAGTCGTGCCCTTCCCGTTCTTAGTTACGACATGTCCGGATTTCCATCTACGACGTGTCGGGATTCCATTTACGACGCGTCGGGTTTCCAGTTACGACATGCCCCATGTCAATTTACGACATCATCACTACGGTCGCCCCAGCAGGCCTTTCCGATTGGCAAATCGAACTACATGTAAAACAGACTCAGGCGCGGGAGACGATATTTTTCCAGCAGGCGCTTGTGAACATATTGCTTGTGTAGTAGGTCAATCTGGGCGCCAGACATTTTACGGCGGTACGGCGCGAGATCGCGGTCGGCTTCGGCGCGGACGGTGACCAGATCTTCATCGCGAGTCGAAGTAAGCAAGACGGCGAACAGTTTTTCTTCGAGCACGGTAAGGCGGCGCTCCAGATCTTCCAGGCGGGCAGCGGGCTTCTTTTCGATTTCCTCGGCGAGTCCGCGAAGGGTTCTTGCGGTATCGAGCGCTACGGACCTGGCGGAGATTCCACCCGCGTCGGGCAAGGTCGCGGCCTCGAGCGCGTCGGCGTTGCTGCGCAGGAAGGGCACGACCACATCCGGCTCGAATCCTTGGCTCGCTCGCGGTTTGGTTGGCGACTGTTCGCCCGAGGCGGCGCCCACTGCGGCCTCTTTCATGTCTTCGGCAGCGGCCAGCACCAACTGGGAACAGTAGGCCAGGCTGTTCACTTTCTTTGTCTTCGAAGGGCGCTGGTCGTATTGGTCGAAAGCTTCGTCGATACCGCGCAACACGGCCTCGAGGGGAATGCCCGCATCCTTCCAGGTTTCAATGAGGGCCCAGTCGAGAGTGGAGAGTAGCAGGCCACCTCCGCGACGCTGTAGGTAGCGGTCTTCAATCTCGGTAAAGTAATTGAAATAATTTTCCACGGCAGGTTAGCGAGCAGAACGCGAAGGCGAGGAGGCGGGCGCGCCATCGCCATTCTTTGATTTTGGCTGCCCGGATTTAGGCTGCGCGGATTTTGACTGCGCCGATTTGGACGACGCTTTAGGCTCAGCCTGGGACTCAGATTTCGCCGCGGGTGAATCTTTTCGCGTTGAACTGTTGCGCTCCCAGATGATGCGCAGTCCTTCGAGGGTCAGGAGGTCGTCCACATTCTTGATGTATTTCGAGCCAGTGCCGATCATCTGGCCGAGGCCACCGGTGGCGATCACGTGCGTGTCCGGGCCCAACTCCGCGAGCAGAAGTTCGAGGATGCCGTCCACCAGGCCGAGATATCCATAGTAGAGGCCGGATTGCAGGCTGCCGACCGTGTTGGAGCCGATTACACGGGCGGGCTTGCGGATTTCAACTCGAGGCAAACGCGCGGTGCGTTCGAAGAGAGCGTCGGCGGAGATACCGATGCCGGGACAAATTACACCGCCGAGATACTCACCCTTCGCCGAGACACAGTCGAACGTAGTCGCGGTGCCGAAATCGACGATCACGCATGGTCCACCATACTTCTCGAAGGCGGCTACGCCGTTGACGATGCGATCGGCGCCAACTTCCGCGGGATTGTCGTAGTGGACTGACATTCCGGTTTTCACTCCGGGCTCGATATAAAGAGGTCGCAGATTGAAGTAGCGCTCGCAGACCTGTCGCAGCACTGGATCGAGCGGCGGGACGACAGAAGAGATCACGATGCCGTGAATGCCTTGGGACTCCAGGCCTGCCATCGAAAACAAGTTGCGAAACAGGACTCCGTACTCGTCCACCGTGCTGGTGCGGGAGGTGGCGACGCGCCAGTTGGCAACCAGGCGTTCGTAGTGCGGAGCTTCGTCCTGTTCGCCGGCGGCGTGCACTTTGGCGACGCGGGCGAAGACGCCCAGGACCGTGTTCGTGTTGCCGACGTCGATGACTAGGAGCATGCTGTCGCTCGTGAATTCCGCCGTCCTGCTCGCCACTGCGAGGGCGAGACGCCCTCGCGACAGCCGGCAGGATGCCGGCGCTACTTTTCTCTGACTGTTCCGCTTAACACGGTTTGTAGACCTTGCGCGGTTCGCACTTGCAAAAATCCCCGAGAGTCCAAGCCTTCGGATGTTCCTTCGAACGCGGAGCCGTTCTCCTCGATGCGAACCTTCTTTCCTTGCACCCAAGTCGAACTCTTAGCGAAACGCAGGAGAATTGACTGGCGAGCGTCCGGGTCTTCCAGCAATTGGCTATATTCGCGGTCGAGTGATTTTAACAAGGCGGCTACCAGTTCGACTCGTGACCACTCGCTCCCAGTTACGAGACGTAACGAGGTTGCACCTAACTCTTTGGGAAAGCTCGATTGATTCACATTGAGGCCGATGCCCACGACAATATAACGAACGCGAGTGGCCTCGGCATTCATCTCGGTGAGTATTCCGCAGACTTTTTTGCCATCCATCAATACGTCGTTGGGCCACTTCAAATCGGCTGCGACACGTGAGTCGACTTGTTCAATGGCGCTACGAACCGCGAGTCCGGCGGCAAGCGACAGAACCAACACGTCCGACGGCGCCAGCTCGGGCCGCAGAATTACCGAGCAATAGATTCCAGTGGATCGCTGCGACTGCCACGTATTGGCGCCACGGCCGCGACCCGCCGTTTGTTCTTCCGCAAGAAAGACACTGCCTTCGGGGGCGCCGTCTGCGGCGGCGGCCATGGCGGCTGTGTTTGTCGAGCCAATTTTGTAGAAGTGGTGAATGTGCTCATTAAAGCGCGTGCCGCGCAGCAGGGGCCGAAGGATTTCTGGCAAGAGCAGATCAGGAACTGAGCGTAATTGATATCCAGTGGCAGGGTGTCCGGCGACGTCCACGCCGAGGCCGCGCAACTGCTGAATCAGGCGCCATACTTCCGAGCGGTTGGTGGAGATTTCCTGTGCGATCTTGGTGCCGCTGACGACAACGGTGGCGTGCTCCATAAGCAGGCGCACAATGCGGCCAAGGCGCACATCGGTAGGCTGCGGCTGGTGCGGCGCAGGAGTTTTGACCCGAGACGCGCGGGCGCGAGTTGTGCCGGTCTTGCTGATGCGGAGATTATGCGCGAATCGCCGCAAAACAACAAACGCCCGCGCTATTGCGCCATCTCGGTAAACGTGGCCACCGGGTGGCCGAGCGCATACTGGCCTTCCGCTGTGACGCGAATTGTCCCTGCCGTCAAGGGTAAGGTGAGGACGATCGATGCTTTTCCGGTTGAGTCCGTGGTAACGATGCGATTTGAAAGCGATCCGCCGTTGGTGGTGAACAGAACCGTTCCGCCGGATGCGCTTCCACCGGATTGTCCGGGGACCAGCGTCACGGAGAGAGTCAACTGGCTGCCCTTCGATCCCTTCTGTTTGTCGCCAGTCTTTGTCAACGTTGCCGGAGGATTGCCAACGAGAATGTAGCCGCCCTGCTGCTGAGCGACGCCGGTGGTATCGGTGCTCGGCACGCTGTAGTGGTAGAAGCCGGGCGTGGTTCCCGCGGTTACCGTGATCCTTCCACTGTGGCCTTTGCTGAGAGTGGGTTGCGACACAACGAGGGTGATTCCACTGTCGGACGTCGGAGTGCCCAAGGTTACTGTGGCCGTGCCTGATGTGGTTTTCGGCTGAAGGACCACGGTGCCGCCCGAGGGCACCATGGTAGCGTCGGGATTCAGATCCCACTCGGCTCCCGGCAATTGGGTTGTGCCAGTTACTACGAGGAGGGTGGCGGTGTAAGGCGCAACCGTCACAGTGGAAGACCACGCGGTCGTGTTGGAAGCAACGATTTGAGTGGGATTCGTAACCGCCAGTGTGTATGACGTTACCTGCGAAGGCGTGAATCCGTTGGTCGTGAAGTGAGCCTGCACGGCGTTAGATGGATCTTTATTCAGCACCAGCACGGTCAGTCTCTTTCCGTTTGGGTCGAGAGCCGCATAGCAGCTGAACAGGTTGGGATCTCCATTGTTCGTGTCGGAGACCGAGGTCGTGGCGAATGCGTGGTGATGGCCGTCGTAGTTGGTAAACAGCTTCAGCGCGAGATAGTTCGGATTGCCTGGGGTCGGTGCGGTCCAGCGTGAGGCGAGATACATGCGCTCACGGCCCATGATTCCGTATGCGTCGGCGTCTCCCAGGGCGGTCGAAAAATCTGATTCTCCGGCGAAGGCCGCGCTCCATTCGGTGAAGGCCACGGGCGTTCCGGGATAAATCATGTTGGCCGTCGCCCGAATGCGCGGGATGCGGAAGGGGATGGTTTTGTTCGGCTGGATAAATGTTGCCCAGTTTTGATTGATCGAACCGGATTCGCTCACATATGTGGGATCCCAGTAGTCGCGATAAATGCGCGCAGCGAGAGCCTGTTTCTGCGCCTGCGTCCAGGTGGAAGTGTCGGGGCTGTCGGGATAAGCATGGACATCGAACACATCCACCGAACGTGTTCCAGCAACTTTGTCTTCCCAATAAACCTCGTTCAACCACCATGGCAGGAGATCGACGCCGGCGTGCGCGCTTTTGTCGGATCCGTTCGCACCATTCCAGTAAAACCACCAGCAGCAACTCACCGGACCGAAGCGGATTGCCTTCGGGTCCCATCCCTTGAGGTTGCGCGCTTCGGTGACGAATGTATCGCGCATTTCGTCGTATGCGGTGGGGTTCGGGTGGACGTCGCGATGAGTGCCTCCCCAAATGTCGATCTCGTTATCCATGTTGTAGAAGTGGGGAGAGTTGCCGAATGCCGAGGCCAGCGCCGCGGCCCACTGGTTGCGGTAGACGCTGCCCTGGGGATCGTTCGTGCCCGGCTGATCGAGGAGAGGGACATTGGCGTCGTTGGGATTGGCGGTGAGTGACGTGCTGCAATCGGTTTTCAGTCCATCCCCGGCGTCGGTATTGAATGGATCGACGCCGCATTGCGAACCATATTTCGCGACGGAGAAGCTCCAATGGCCGTTCGATCCGTTTTCCGCGCTCTGGGCGACCCAAGGCAGCATGACCATTGTCATCAGCGGATGGCTGCCCGCGTTTTTCACGTCGGTGATGAACTTGGCGGAATCCGCGTCGCCGATCTCGGAATAGTTAAAGTCCTCGAAGTACCAGTCGTTGGCCGCGTTGTAGGTGAAGAGCTTCCAGTTGTAGCGCGAGGTTGAATTGCCGCCCCAGCGGATCACGGTGAGTCCACTGTCGGTGATGGTCGCCGCGTCTTGCGGATACGCTCCGCCGTAAACGTAGGGACTAATAGAATGACGGTTACTGAGCGCATCGACCGTCACATTGATGTTCGTGGTCGCCGGAGTGTCGTCGGATTGAGGGGACGATGGCGCAGAAATATTCGCGCTGGAAGGTTGGGGCTTGGATTCAGGTGCGCCAGCATACGAAGCGCTCACGACGAATACAACAAGGCACAGGGCTGCGAGGGAACGAGCAAGGGAGTACATGGGGGAGGCCTCCGTTGCGGCTAGTCTAGCGCCCGGGCGGCGCAACGGGCGCACAGAAGTACATCTGTTCCAAAAACCGGAACAGCTTAGCAGAGCAAGCCTTCATGGTTGCAAACCGCTGCCTATATCAGGCCGGGACAACGCGCATACTCATATCTGCGGCTTGTACGGAGTGGGTCAGCAGGCCAATTGAGATGAAGTCGACGCCGGTTTCAGCGTAGGCCCGAACATCCTCAAGACGGATTCCGCCCGAACATTCGACCGGGATGCGGCGGCCTTCTTTCTGAAATTCCGGCTGCGCACATCGCTCAACCGCACGACGCACATCGTCGACAGACATGTTGTCGAGAAGAATTGCCTCGCCCCCATGAGCCAGCGCCAAGTCGAGTTCTTCGAGCGTGCGGACCTCTACTTCGATAATCTGCGAGCCGCGGCGGTTGCGAATGGCACGTTCCAGCGCGGGAACAATTCCGCCCGCAAGGGCAATGTGATTGTTCTTGATGAGCACGCCGTCGGAAAGATCAAGACGGTGATTCTGTCCGCCTCCGCAGCGCACCGCGTTTTTGTCGATGACTCGCAGGCCGGGTGCAGTCTTGCGCGTATCGAGAATACGCGCCTTGGTGCCTGACACGGCTTCCACAAACTTGCGAGTCAGGGTAGCAATGCCGCTCATGCGCTGCAGAAAATTGAGGATGACTCGCTCGCAGGAAAGAATCACGCGCGCATTGTGGCGGATGACCGCGACGGATTGTCCCGTATGCAGGCGCACGCCATCGAAGATTTCTGGATGCGTGGTGACTTCGTAGTGGGCTGTGACGGCTCCGTCGAGCGCGGCGTAGACATCGAGAATGCGCGCGATGCAGCCGATTCCGGCGAGGATGCAATCCTGCTTGGCCACGATCGTCGCGGTCGCACGCTGGTTGGGATCGATGCAAGCGTAGCTGGTGGCATCGCGCGTCGCCCGATCTTCGACCAGCGCGTTCTCGAGGATTCCGGTGATGCGTCTTGAGTTCCAGTCCATATCGTGTAGGGACGGGCGCATTCGCCCGTCCGTGCTACCCACGAGTCGCGATTAATTATGCGCCGTGGCAAGAATGATCGAGCTGCCCTCGCCCCCGGACGAATGCGTCCGGGGCTACATCAACATCCTAATTCTTTTAGCTTGCTGTTGGCCTTCTCTTGCAGAACCAATAATTCTTTGCCGCGACGACGCAAGCCTTCTACCACTTTCTCCGGCGCCTTCGCCAGGAACTGCTCGTTACCCAGTTGCTTCTGATTGTTGCCCAACTCTCGCTCGATCTTCTCCAGTTCTTTCTTGAGACGGTCGCACTCGGCGGCGACGTCGATCTTCCTCTCATAGATTACATGCACGTCGAAGCGTGCGGTACTGCGGGCCCCGGCTCGATTCGCGAGCGAACCCTCCACGAATGAGATCTTCTCAACGTTGCCGAGACGTTCGACAGCAGACTGATTCTGCTCGATCATCCCGCGGATTGCGGGTTCATGGGCGAAGACCTCGATGGGCACCTTCACCTTAGGCTCGACTTTGAGTTCGGCGCGAACGTTGCGTACGCTCACGATCAAGTCTTGCAGGATGGCCATCTCGGTCTCGGCGGCGAGATCGAACTGCTTCTCATCCGCCTGCGGATACGCCGCCAGCGCAATCGACTTGAATGGTGGCTTGCCCTCGTACATCGCCTGCCAGATTTCTTCCGTGATAAATGGCATGACTGGGTGCAAAAGACGCAGCGCGGACTCGAACAGATTCACCAGGTTCGCACACGCCGCCTGCGCCGCGCTCTTGTCGGAACCTTCTTCGAAATTCAAACGCGGCTTGATCAACTCCAGATACCAGTCGCAGAACTCTCCCCAAAAGAAATCGTAGATGCGGTTCGCCGCTTCGTGGAAGCGGTAGGTTTTCAGCGCATCGTTCACGTCGGCAGTGACGCGGTTGAAGCGAGAGAGAATCCAGCGGTCTTCGAGAGTGGAGGGTAGAAACGCTGAGACGCCGGTTTGAGCCGTGGGCTGCGCGGGCGAGGGTGCCCGCCCCACATCCCACACGAACCCTATGCGATCCACGTTCATGAACATGAAGCGCGCAGCATTCCAGATCTTGTTGGCGAAGGCGCGATAGCCGTCGGTACGGCTTTCGTTGAACGCAATGTCGGTGCCCGGCGCGGCCATTGCCGCCAGGGTGAACCGCGTTGCATCGGTGCCAAAGCGCTCGATGATTTCCAGCGGATCGATTACGTTGCCCTTGGTCTTCGACATCTTCTGGCGGTCGGCATCGCGCACGAGCGCGTGAATGTAGACATGGCGGAAGGGCACGCTGTCGTCTTTTTTATCAGCCTCGCGGTTGGCTTTCTTGATGGCAGCATCCTGCTGGTGCCCTTGCATGAAGTGGCAGCCAAACATGATCATGCGTGCCAGCCAGAAAAAGAGAATGTCGAAGCCGGTGATCATGAGCGTGTTGGGATAAAACACGTCGAGATCGCGCGTCTTTTCGGGCCAGCCCAAGGTCGTAAACGGCAGCAAGCCTGACGAGAACCAGGTGTCGAGCACGTCAGACACTTGTTCCAGATTGCCGCTGCCGCATTTCGTACACGTGGTTGGAGCCGTACGCGCGACTATTATTTCCTTACAGTCGCCGCACGTCCATGCGGGAATGCGATGTCCCCACCACAACTGGCGCGAGATGCACCAGTCGTAGATGTTCTTCATCCAATTCAGATAAATCTGGCGATAATTTTCCGGAACGATCGTGATTTCGCCGCTCTCCACCGCTTCTATGGCGCGGTCGGCCAGCGGCTTGATCTTGATGAACCACTGCTCGGACAGGCGAGGTTCCACCACAGTCCCGCACCGGTCGCACTTGCCGAGAGAGAGCGCGTAATTATTTTCAGAAACCAGGAAGCCTTGTTCCTGCAGATCAGCCAACACGCGCTTGCGCGCTTCGAAGCGGTCGAGACCCGCGTACGCGCCGGCGTTCTGGTTCATGTGCGCGTGCTCGTCCATCACGTTGATCTGCGGCAGATTGTGTCGCAGTCCGGCCTGAAAATCGTTGGGGTCGTGCGCCGGCGTCACCTTCACCGCGCCGGTGCCGAACTCCGGCTGCGCGAGTTCGTCGGTGATGATTGGAATCTCGCGATTCATCAGCGGAACGAGAACACGCTTGCCGTGCAGATGCGTGTAGCGCTCATCTTTGGCATTCACGGCGATCGCGGTATCGCCCAGCATGGTCTCGGGACGCGTCGTCGCCACAGTGATGAACTCTTTGGCGCCGGCCTTCGATTCAACGACCGGGTAGCGAATCTCCCACAGCTTCCCGGGCACGTCTTCGTGCTTCACTTCGAGATCGGAGATCGCCGTTTCGTGCCAGGGACACCAATTCACGATGTAGAGCCCGCGATAGATCAGGCCCTGTTCGTACAGCCGGACGAACACCTCGCGCACGGCGTGCGAAAGATTGTCGTCCATGGTGAAGTACTCGCGATCCCAGTCGACGGAGGCACCGAGGCGCTTCATCTGGTCGAGAATCGCGCCGCCGTAGAGCTTTTTCCATTCCCACACGCGCTCGATGAATTTCTCACGGCCCAGGTCGCGGCGCTTCTTGCCCTCTTTGGTGAGTTGCTTTTCCACCATCATCTGCGTGGCGATGCCGGCGTGATCGGTGCCGGGCAGCCACAGCGTGATGAATCCGCGCATGCGATGCCAGCGCACAATGATGTCCATTTGCGTCTGGTTGAGCATGTGCCCCATGTGCAGGCGCCCGGTCACGTTCGGCGGCGGCAAAAGAAGAGTGAACACCGGGCGCGTCGTTTTCTCGGAAGGCGAGCCCGCCGGCGGCGTCTTCACCGAGAAGAGCTTTTCTTTGACCCAGTATTCGGCCCAGCGCGCTTCAATCGCGCCCGGCTCGTACGATTTAGGCAATTCGTGCGGCATGAGTAAGTATTACGAAATCTGCGTGGGCAAAGCCACTCCTCCGGCTTCGCCCAGGACTAGCCCCGGTTGTCCTGATGAAGCACCGCCCGGCGGTTTCCGCAGCAGAAGGAGGAGCTTTTGATCTTACAGGTCAGAGAAAAGAGGGGTCAAACCGGGGGAGGGGTGGTGTATACAGACGGCAAAATGCTCCCACCCCTCCGCCGATTTTGATTTGACTTGACCTGGAGCCCATCCGCCCGCGCGTGGCGAGGCAATGCGCAGCGAGGCAATTCAAAGGAAGGGATAGGAACGGCGGCGCAAGGAGGCACTAATGTCAGTCCGAAGGTAATTTACCTGAGATTCTTGAGATTCGTTCTTGCTCGAACTGGTCGCGGAGGGCTCTTCCTTTTTCAATATCTTCGTCCGACAGCGGCAGTTTCGCGACGTAATTGACTCCGGCTGCCACATTTTGAACTAGATCATTGAAATCGAATCGCGAAATTTGACTTCGCTCAGCCAAACACTCGAGGAGCAGTCGACAATTTCCACGTGGCTTGTCGCCTTTATCAATCACGCGCTTAACGAGCCAAATGCACATGTCAACAAGCTGCAACCCAAAACTCTGCGATGAAGATCTAACGACCATCTCACAATCAAACGTGGGAAGCATCTTGACATCGGCTACAGAAGAAAGAGGATGTTTGGAAAACTGCCACTTGGAGAACAGTTCGTAGTGCTCTCGTATGTGTTTTATGAATTCATTCTGCTCATCATGCACAAAACTCCCAACAGTATGCCCCTCCTCTTCGTATAGCGTATGCAGATGATCGAAAAGACCAGAAAAAGCCAACAAGTTCGGTGAATCTCTCTTTCCGAACGGATCAAGTATTGCATTTGGATGCTGACTTCCCCACTTCAGTGCCTCCGACAAGACTTGCGAAGTCCGTGGATCACACATGCTTGATGGACTCTATCGACCAGGGGATCGAGGAAGTTGCCGAAACGATGTGCGTCTTGCGCGGCAAACAGGGACCAAAACTCTTTTAGATCGTTTTGATCGAGAAGTTGCACAAAGTGCATCATGCTCATCAGTCTAAGAGTTCGTACAAAATAAATGTGTGACGGCATCGCTGGGTTGTTACCAGAGTCGAACACCAAATCGAAGAGCTTCGCCGCCGCCAAGAACGGCTTGTGGACACTTCCAAACGAAAACCGGATCTTTCTTTCCCTAAGGAACCAAGCGACGCGTGCAGCTATCTTCTCCAGCCCCGCAAACCCTAGTTTCGCGCCATGCAATTCGGGGCAGTTTAACGTCGAAAGAAGTTCTTCGTGAAGAACTCTGTACTTCGTGTCTACATCCGAGTAAGAAATGAGTGTTCCGGTCCAAAAAGATTCCTGCTCCGTGTCGAAGAGGTTCAGACCGGTATTTCCGGATTCATCCGTAAACGCGCAACATCTCATAGTTTATTTTTGCGGCCACGTTTGTGCTTGTCCAACACTGACCGGAAGTTGGTAGGCCACAATTCGCGCGAGAGTTCAAATCGCACTCCTAGAGTCACGGTGGAAGTGTCGGAGGGTGACACAATCCGCCAGCGAACAAACGCTCAGATGTGAACTTAATCGAAAGGAGCCGGAATTTGAGTGTAAAGGCCTTCCATGAGAAGGCCGGTCGGAGTCAAGTCGATTCTTGTTTGGCTTGGTTGAACAAAGTTTGTTTCTCCCGCCGAGTGGCCACTGACGCCATGCTTCCATTCGCACTCTCGAGGAGCGATTCGTTCGCTCGGTGCATATTGGGCGTTCTCGTTTCAGCCGGTGCTGCTATCTGATTGGCGCCCTGTGGTTCTGCTCTTCAGAGTCGAACCTGGGCCAGGCCATTAACGCAGTCACCGGAACTCGGCTTTGGGCTCTTGTTTTTTCTCTTCCTGGAACGGTTTTGATTTGGTTTTGCCTTTTTGTTTTATGCGGCTGCCGCCACGGTCGTTCGGCTGCTGTTGTGCAACGGTTCATACACGTCTCCGCTCACCCACAAGTGATGCAGCAACACCGCCAGCTTTCTCGCAGTCGCAACGATCGCTCGTTTCTTTCCGTTCCTCCCACCTCGCTCCGCCAGCTTCAATCCCCAGCGCCTGAGATCACAGTCGATCCCGAATGGTCCCAAAATATGTTGAGCTCCCTGCACCAGCAACGTACGCAGATACGGATCGCCTTCTTTGCTGATGTGCAGTTGCGGCTCGCTCTGCCCCGAGTTTCTCCGTCCCGGCTGCAATCCCAGATAGCAGCCCACGTCGCGGCTCTTACCAAAACGATGCGGATCTTCCAGCGTCAGCATGTACGTCAGTGCGATCAGCGTGCCCACGCCCTTGATCTGCTTCAGCAGCGCCACCTTCGGATAACTCTGCTGCGCCAACTGCTCGATGCGCTCGTTGGATTCCACGATGCGCTCGCTCAACGATTCGATTGCGTTCAACAGAGGTTCCAGTGCGGCTTGCAGTTCCGGACTCAAGCTTTCGGCTTTCTCCGGATTCATATTGCGCACGTTGCATCCGCGCAAACGTTCCCCATAACTCTTCGCCAGTCCGCGAGCCGTATTCACCAGCGCCGTGCGTGCCCGCACCAGCCCTGCCCGCGCCCGAATCGTCATGAGATCAGCTTGCGCCTGCGCGCTGCGATGCTTCACCGGGTATAGCAACTGCGGATCGATCCGGGCCAGTCGCGCCAGTGTCTGTGCATCCAGCCGATCGTCTTTCTTGCGGCTCTCCCCGATCAGCCGCACCTTGCGCGCATTCGCCACGATCACTTCATGCCCCAACTCGCTGAGCAAGCGACTGATCCAGGGCGAATGCGTCCCAATTTCCAGTGCAATCCGACTGCGCGGCATCTTGCTGAAAACTTCGCGCAACGCTTTCGCATTCGTGCGGACGCGCTGCTCCAGTTGTATCTGGCCGGATTCGTCCAGCACGCAATACCAGCTGTTGCGATCGCCTAGATCCAATCCAACGGTTAACTTCTGCCGAGAGATTTTCTTGCTCGGTTTTGCCGTTACGGTGCTAACCTTCTTCATTGCCGGTCTCCTTTATCTCTTGCGCTTCGAGCGCGTCGATATCTTGGGAGCGTACAGCATCCCGTCGGAGACCGGCCTTCTCATCCCATCTGATAACAGCCGTTACATGCAACCAGCGAAAAAACTCGTAAAGACGAGCAGGCCACGTACGGCGTGTGATCGGTGCAACAAAGCGAACTACCGCTGAAAAAACCCGAGTGAGTTGGGCACCGCCGCGTGGCTTCCAATTCACTCGGCTCGTCCTGCAGCAGCTACACCCTCGATCCTGCAAGAATCCTGCCGTTTTCGAGCGGGATTACCGGTTGTCGGAGCCCTGGCCCTTATAGCCCTTTTCATATCCCTGAATGTAGGCCTGACGGTACGACGCTTTGTACTGGTCCTTGGTTGCGCGATCCGCGCTAGTGTGCCGCAACGATGTCCAGAAGCTGGAACTGTAGCCGCGGTTGCCTTCCTTATAGTAATGACGCTGCGTCGCACGAGAGCTGTGCCCCCCCTGTCGGTCCTGCAGGCCGTCGTTGGCGCCATCCTGAAAGCCGTTCTGGCTCGCCACGTTGTCATTGGGTTCGGATCGGGCGTCGTAATGGGCATTCTGCCCCCTGTAATCGGGATTGGCATCACGACTATTTTGGTAGCCTTGATCGTATCCAGACTCATAGGCACGGCGATCGTCCGCATTATTGGGTTGTAGGCGGTACTGGTGAGCCTGATTATTCGTGCGGTCGGCCTGCCCGTGGTTGAGGCCTTCCTGGTACATGAGGTTGTTCGCGTTGTCGTTGCGATTGGCCTGGTCTCTGCTCTGATCTTGCTGTGATTGAGCAGCGGCGACCTTCGGCGTGACGAACGCCGTAACCGCGACTGCAAGAGCAAATATCCATATTTCTTTTCGTATGTTGAGTTTCATTTGAGACTCCTGATTCGTGCTGTGAAGAACGTTGGAAGCCCTCGGCATGGCTTGCCGATAAGGACAGTTGGAAGATACAAGGGCAACATCGTCCTTCATACCTGAGACACTTCACGCCAGCAACCTGTTAAAACATTAGCGGATTGAGTCGCCCGCCGTCTGAGCTAGACTGCTCACATTTTTTGGTATACATACTGACCATCGCTGGCGGAATGAAGTTCATCACAGGAATGGCCCGATGTCACAGGAGAAGTCCTCGACGTGACGTACTACCACCACAGCTGACCTGCTCCCCTGTATCCGCACAAAGCTGAGTATGATTTGTGCGAAAGAAAGGGGAAGAGGGTATGTCAAAGAGCAGGCACACGGAAGCGCAGATGATCGGGGCGCTGAAGCAAGTAGAGGCGGGACGGAAAGTGGAAGATGTGGCGCGAGAGGTGGGGGTTTCCAAGCATACGCTCTACGCCTGGAAAGCGAAGTACGGTGGCATGGACGTGAGCCAGGCGCAGGAAGCGAAGCAACTGCGGGATGAGAACACGAAGTTGCGGAAGCTGGTGGCGGATCTGAGTTTGGACAAGGAAGCGCTGCAGTCGGTGATCCGAAAAAACGGCTGGAGCTCGTAGCCCTGAAGGCGGCTGTCGAGCAAGTGCGCGGGGAGTATGCCTTCAGCCAGCGGCGTGCGTGCGGCCTGATGACGATGGCAGTATCGAGCTATCGCTATCAGAGCAGGCGCTCCGATGAGCCGCTGCGAACGCGGCTGGTGGAGTTGGCGCGGGAGAAACCGCGCTACGGTTATCGGCGGCTGCATGTGTTGTTGGGCCGCTCGGGAGAGCATGTGAACCACAAGCGAGTGCATCGCGTGTATCGGGCGGCCGGATTGATGATCCGGAGAAAGAAGCGGAAACATTGCGCCCGCGTGGGACAGCCGCTGCGCGTCTGGACGGCGGCGAACCAGGAATGGGCGCTGGATTTCGTGCACGATGCGGTGGAATGTGGACGGGCGATCCGGGTGCTGAGCGTGGTGGATGCGTACACGCGGGAGTGTTTGGCTTTGGAAGTGGACACGAGTTTCGCCAGTCGAAGAGTGACGCGAGTACTGGACGGGCTCGTGGCCGAGCGCGGACAGCCGAAAGCAATTCGCTGCGACAACGGACCGGAACTGACCAGCCGGCATTTTCTCGCGTGGTGTGTGGAGCGGGAGATCGAGTTGGTGCACATTCAGCCGGGGAAGCCGACGCAGAACGCGCATGTCGAGAGTTTCCACGGACGGTTGAGGGAAGAGTTTTTGACCGTGAGTTGGTTTCAGAACTTGTTCGATGCGCGGCGGAAGATCGCGGCGTGGAAGATCGAGTACAACGAGGAGCGCCCGCACAGCAGTTTGGGATACAAAACTCCGAAGGAGTTTGCGGCGCAGGCTGCAAGCTTCTACACAGCTGAGCGAGGGGCAAGGGATTCAAACGCCATCCCTTGCCCCTCGCGCTCCCCCATCCCGGCTCAAGACGGAAAGGGAGCAGCAGAAAGTTGTCGTATTCTTACGTGAACGAAAGCAGGGGGCAGGTCAGGATGACCCACTATTTTCTGAATCGCGGACTTGAATTGTTTCGTTTAAGCCTTTTCTTATTTTTTATGCTGTGGGCTATCCCTCGCGATCCGATCCCGACGGAGCATGGGATAATGCGCGTGAGTTCGTGGCTTTTTCCTTTTGCCGGTGCCATGTTCTTACTGTTTTCGATTTCGAGCGCAGTGAACAAGCTGCACGACATCTATTACCGTGCGGAATTTTGGGATGAGTATAAAAAGAAAGTGGAATTCGAACTGCCGGGGATCGCAGAAGAGGTTCAAAACCAACATCCTCAACGGGTTAATTGGTCGTTGAAACCATCGGGGACAAGCGGGACGTTCCCCGATTATTTCCTCCCGATCTGGATTTGATGGCGCCTGCCATGGCACGAATCTGCCGCACCGTTCAGAACCCAACGAAACCGGGATTTAGCCCCGACGAAGCCGGTAGCATTTCTCATACTTGCTTCGCCGACGTCTCATGCAACACAAGTCGCTCGCGGGACTCCAATCGAGCTTCCCAAAACAGGAATGCGAACTGCATTCTCTTGCCTTTCGGCTTGACTCCCCAACATCCCAGAGCTAATGCTATGAACTAGACCTTGGCTCCTTAACAATTAAAAAGTCAACTAACCTCTTTGGACTCAGGATTTTGCCTGTAACTCGCTGAGTCCCATAGATTATTTTGAGATTTCCCCCTAACTTCATGATTCCAATAGATCGAGGGAGGGGGGGGCACCCTATATAACCAAGTAGTAACCCCTCATCCCAAAACAGGAATCGGATCAGTTGATTGATGTCCGAAAAACCGTGGAAGGGGGCCGCATTAGCGCCTCGGCTAGTCGCAGCGCAGCGAGGTCAGCGGATCGATGCGCGCGGCGCGTTGCGCTGGAATGTAGCTGGCGAGCATCGCGATCATCGCGAGCAACAAGGCAATCCCGGCGAAAGTAATTGGATCCGTCGCTTCCACGCCGAACAGCAGGCTTCGCATCAGCCGCGTAAACAGGAATGCCGCAGCCAAACCGATCGCCACGCCGGAAAGGGCGAGCGCCATTCCCTGCCGGACAACCAGACTCAGGATGTTGCGCTGCGAAGCGCCCAGCGCGATGCGTATCCCTAATTCTCGAGTTCCCTGACTGACCAGGTACGCCATCACGCCGTAGATGCCAATCGTCGCGAGAACCAGCGCGACGCTTGCGAAAACTCCCAGGAGCAGCATCGAGAAGCGTCGCCGTGCCAGTGACTCGTTCACCCGCTGCTCCATCGTTCGCACGTAGTACATCGGAAGATCCGGATCAAGGTTCCGCAGTTCCTTCTTCGCAGCCGACAGCATGGCAGCCGAATCTGTTCGGCTACGGAAAGCTACCGTCATGGCCCGCGTGGGCAATTGCGTCTGGGCGAGATAGAAAGCGATTCGCGGATCGGAGTCGAGAGCATCTTGCTTCACGCGTCCGACCACGCCAACCACCGTCTGCCACGGATCTTTCGATGGGAGTTCAACAATGTGAATGCGCTTGCCAATCGGGTCCTGACCAGGCCAGAGTTGGTCGGCCATGTATTCGTCGACGATCACGGCAGTCGGCTTGGTGGAGTCGTCCTGCTCGTTGAAGAGTCGTCCACGCCGCAATGGGATTTCCATGGCTTCAAAATAATGCCCGCCAACGATGCGCTCATCCGCATTCAGAAATTTCTCTCCGGGAAGCGGCGTGCGGCCCTCGGCGGTGATCGGCGTCCAGGCAAAAGCCTCGCTCAAGGGCAGTGACGTAACTCCGCCTGCCGCGATCGCTCCCGGCGAATGTTCAAGCTCCTGCCAAAGTTGCCGGTAGGTATTCAGGATGATTGGTTTGTCGTTGTATCTCCGACCGGTCATGGTCAGGTCGAAAGTGAGCACGCCGCGCGGGTTGAAGCCGGGCGAAACATCTTGCAGGCGACCGAAACTTCGAATGAGAAGTCCTGCACCAATCAACAGGACGACCGAGAGCGCCAGCTCCGCAACCACGAGCAGCCGCCGAACATTATTGCCGCGGCCCCAGACCGCGCTCGTTCCGGCCGAACCACGGCTCGCATCTTTCAGAGTCGAGTTGACATCCAGCCTGGAAACGCGCAGAGCCGGAACAAGGCCGAAGAGAATCCCGCAGGAAACGGAGAGCAGAAATGTGAACAAGAGCACGCGGCCATCAATCCCGACGTCGTGCAGCCGCGGGATGCTCTTTGTTCCTAGAATATGGATCCACCTCATGCTGACGAGGCAGATCAAGATGCCCAGCGCGCCTCCGCAGAGAGAAAGCAGGAGACTCTCCGTCAGCAATTGACGAACAATGTGCCATCGGCTTGCGCCCAAGGCTGTGCGTACGGCAATTTCCTGCTGACGCGCCATGGCTCGCGACAACATCAGGTTGGCGACATTGGCACACGCGATCAGCAGTACAAAGCCCACTGCCCCGAGCAGAACCCACAAAGAGCGACGCGCATTGCCGACAACTTGCTCAAGGAGCGGCACGATGCTGAACGTCAGCCCGCCATTGGGAGGATAGTTCTCCGGAAATTCGCGACGTAACGTGGCGGTGATGGTGTCCATCTCGGCCTGGGCTTGCGGCAGAGAGACTCCCGCCTTCAGCTTTCCGATGAGGTTGTAGTCCTCGTGGTCTCGCACTTGCGAAGCAGCGGCAGGAGCGAGCGGCAACGGCAGAAAAATTTCAGCCTGCTCGGTTCCGTCGAGCAAAGGGAGAACTTCCTGTGGCAAAGAAAAGTTCTGCGGAAGGATCCCGACGATTTCGTAAGGCTGTCCATTGATAGTGACGGACTTGCCGATCATGTGCGGGTCACGACCGAAGCGTCGCGACCACATGCCGTCGGTCAGGATGGCCGTAGACCGTCCCCCGGGTGAATCTTCGTCGGGTGTCAGCAGCCGGCCGAATGCTGGACGAGCACCGAGCATGGGAAGAAGGTTCGAAGAGACGCGAATGACGCCGACTCGTTCAGGGTCACCCTGCCCGGTCAAGTTGTAGTTGCCGCCAATCGCGATGGCGACCTGCTCAAATCCATGGTGCCCTGCCTTGATGTCGAAATACTGCGCCGTGGAAAACCAATCCTGGGTGATGTTCAGTCCGGGGGAACGATTCCACAGAATCACCAACCGATCGGGGCTGTCGTACGGCAGAGGACGGAACAGCAATGCGTTTGCAACACTGAAGATGGAGGTGTTCGCACCGATCCCAATCGCCAGCGACAATACCGCGGCCAGTGTGAAGCCCGGGTTCTTGGCGAAAGAGCGAAGAGCGAATCGAACGTCCTGCATCCAGGTGTTCATTGGGAGGCATCGTAGCATAGGCAGCGGCCAGCTAGGCGATCGCGCGTATCGCAACGACGGACGGCTCAACTCTAACAGCGGGAGACAGCATGTCTTGTCTTAGGACGCCGTGCTTTCATATTTATATTCAGGCGAGCAGGTTACGACGGTCATCTGTCGACCCCTCGGTCAGGGGTTGAGCGCGATTTCCTTTGGTATAAGAGGATTAGTCGAGTTAGGTGGACGGACATGTTTCCTCCACTCCACACGCTTGAGGTTTGTTTATGACAGTCGACGCACCCAATCCGCTCGAGGATGCTCGTTCAGGAACCGTCTCCAGTTCCTGGAGGCGCAAGCTACAGACGGTGGCCTCGTCGAAGCTACTGGCGTGGGTGGGATTGAGTTGTCTTTTTGCTGCTCTGCCGCTGTACTACATCCAAAATGCGAGGTTAGGGGATCCGGACATCTGGTGGCATATGCGCGCCGGGGAATGGATTCTGCAGCACCATCAGATTCCGCGGGTGGACCCATTCTCCGCGGCGACATTGGGCAGGCCTTGGGTCGACTACAGCTGGATTTTCGACATTGGATCGTATTGGGTGGTGTCGCACTTTGACCTGGTGAGCGTGATTTGGTTCGAGACGCTGATGCGGCTGGCCGTGGGCGTCGCCATTTTCAGTTTGGCTCGAAGCCTGACGTCGCGCTTCTGGAAGGCAGCCGCGGCGACTGGACTCGCCATGGTTGCGATGGCATGGACGTTGCCGCCACGTCCTGGAGCGTTTTCGGTCTTGTTCTTTGCGCTCGAGCTTCACGTGCTGGTTTCGGCAAAACGCAAATCGAATCCACGGTTGTTGTGGATTCTGCCTGTGCTATTTGCGCTGTGGGCCAATATCCATGTGGAGTTTGTCACCGGGCTGTTTCTACTCGGGTTGATCTGTCTTGAGCCCGTGCTGGACATGTTGTTGGGGATGCGTCGCGAGCCGCGCACTCGGCTTGATCTCTTCCAGCACCAACTGTGGTTCGTGTTCATGGCCTCGTGCGTGGCGGTGACGGTGAATCCCTACGGGCCGAAGTTGTTGGGCGACGTCTTTCATTACGCCAGAGATACGAAGATTTACGACGTCATCATTGAATTCCACGCGATGATGTTTCGCACGGCGAACGATTGGGCCGTGCTCACTCTTGTCATGCTGGGTTGTTTTGCGCTGGGAAAGATTCGCCCATTTCGTCCCGTGTGGGCGCTGCTGCTGGGTTGGTCAGCATGGATGGGGTTCCGTTCTCTGCGGGAAGTGTGGCTAATTGCAATTCTGTCGGTCGTGGTGATTTGCAGCTCGCAGGCGGAAGAAGAGCAAGCGGCTGAGACGAACGTCGGGATCAGTATGTCGACGCGGCTCGCTGTTGCCGCCACAGTGGTTCTTATCCTGATGGCGGGAGCTACAGTCTGGCCTTTGTCATCACAGAAGCTATTGCGTCAGGTGGCGCAGAATTATCCCCTGGGCGCGGCGAATTTTATCCAGCGCAATCATTTGAAGGGCCCGATGCTGAATGAACTAACCTGGGGAGGGTTCCTGATTTACTCGGTGCCCGACATACCGGTTGCGATGGATGGACGGACCAACGTTCACTCGCAAGACGAAATCTTTCGCACATTTCCTCTGTGGAATGGAACGGCAGGGTGGCATGATCGCCCGGAAGTTCAGAATGCCAATTTGATCATCAGCGATCATCAATGGCCGCTTGCATTTCTACTACGGAGCGATCCGCGCTTCCGGATTGCCTACGAAGATGACACTGCTGTGCTCTTCGAAGCAGTGCATCCGGAAAAGAGTGAAAATCCGGCGCTACCGCAGACCCGGTGAACGCGACGGTCAACGCGGCAGATCCCTCAGAAGTCTTTCATGGAACGACAGTGCGCTCGACTCGCGGAAGCTCAGTCATCCCCGTCTTGCTGCTCGCCGCCCTTATTGTTCTCGCGGCGATTGTGCGCGTCATTGCTACGCATAACGATCTGTGGCTCGACGAGCTTATCTCGTTGCGCATCGCCAATGCCGTGAAGACGCCATGGCAGATCTTCAGCAACGTCCATAGCGACAACAATCATTACCTGAATACGCTATTTCTCTACGTCGCGAGCAAACGGAATTACGCACCTGCCTATCGGTGGTTGTCCGTGTTGTGGGGAGTGCTGCTGGTTCCTGCGGGCTACTGGCTCATGGTTCGTCGGTCTCGCGTGGAGGCCGTGATTCTGGCGGGGTTACTGGCGTGTTCGTATCCGCTCATTCATTTTTCGTCGGAGGCGCGAGGATACTCCGGAGCACTGCTCGGGTCGGTGCTGGCGTGCGCGGCAATCGCGCGGTGGATGACGCGGACGGATCGAGGTCGAGAGTCGTTGTTTTTGGGATTGGTTTACGGATTGGCCTTAGTGCTGGCAATTCTCTCGCATTTGACCGCTTGCGTGATCTGGTTCTCGCTGGCCGCGGGATCGCTTATCGCGCTGGCGCAGCGTCCCGAGCGGACGAGATGGATATCTCGATGGGTGGCACTCAATTTTCTTCCCGCGAGCATTTTTGCCGCTCTCTATTTTTTCGATCTTCGATTTTTAACGGAACTCGGCGGGCCACCGATGACGGTGTGGCATGCACTCGGGCGTTTACTGGCCCTGGGTCTCGGCTGGCCTGCCAAGGATGCTGCAAGTGTGTGGATTGTGTCTGTGCCCCTGATGGGTCTAATTGTTTGGCAGTTGGCGGCTGAACGGAAATCAGAGGAACCGTTAGCGGTTTTGCTGACGATGATCTACCTGGTTCCGATCCTGTGCGTAGTGATCATGCAGCCTAGTTTCTTTTCCTCTCGATACTTCCTTGTTATCTTGCCATTTCTCTATGTGCCCTTAGCGATGTTGCTCGCGCGACTCGTAACTGTGCAAAGTGGACGCATCGCAATCGTTACAGTCTTAGCGCTTTTTCTGGCGGGACAAACTCATCTCTACACGCAGTTCCTGCAGGTAGGACGTGGACAGTTCACGGTGGCGCTGCAATACATGACTGCGCACACGCAGTCGTCGCAGCTCAAACTGGCCTCTGATCAGGATTTTCGGTCGAGTGTGGAACTCGCTTATTTTGCGCCAAAGGTTCTAAACAACCAGCAACTCCTGTACGTCACACGGGACAGCCGGGCATCGACCGAACCGGATTGGTACATCGTTCACAAGGAAGGTTACGAAGCGCCCGGACCTGCTGAACTGATTGTGCGGGACCAGCCGACATGGTATCGCGTGACGTATTTCGGCGCGTCTGAGCTTTCAGGGCAGGCGTGGACGATCTATAGCCATCAGCCTGTGAAGTAGCGCGAGTTAGCCAGAGCCTTGGAGCATCTTTGTGCGCGAGGACAGCACTCGGCATAGGAGGATCCGCTACCGGGAAAGGGGCAGGACTAAAAGGGCGGGAGACTTTCCCGCCCTTTTACAATTCTTGATAAGTAACGTCGCCGAAGGAGGGGAAGCAGCTCTTATCGGCACGCTGACCAAACAACTCGCCAGTGTCAACGCGCTTCTGGGACGTCTCTTATTTTGATCTGACA
Organism: uncultured Acidobacteriaceae bacterium; assembly: GCA_963840895.1. Taxonomy (GTDB): domain Bacteria; phylum Acidobacteriota; class Terriglobia; order Terriglobales; family Acidobacteriaceae; genus Sulfotelmatobacter. The sequence continues at coordinate 93,739 of CAWJAR010000017.1, read as the reverse complement.
ACTGACTTACGCGACTTCCTTTTGTTCGTCCATCGCAGCCGCCAGAGGACTAACTGTGATATGGGGTAGGCCCGGCGTGTTCCAGCCAGTGTCACGGAAGGCACAGCTATTGAGATTTGGGACTGCTAACACCTGTGCGTTTACCGTGCCGCCATTCGCTGGCACGATGCAGTTATCCGGGGTAGACCAGTTACCGGCATCTTTAATCTGCACGTCGACAGCGGTTGGGTTATACCACTGGAAAGCGACATTGGGGCCGAGCGAACTTCCCGCTGGCGTGATACTCCCGTTCGTAACATTGATTTGTGTCGGCATTACGATCCTCCTCCTCATTTGTAAAAGAAGCCGCTACTTCTGTTGCATCAGGGCCTGGTATCGCGGGTTATCGTGGAGATTGTCGAAGGGGGCACCGGTTGCGACGACCGAGCGCGAGTAGCCTGCCGCCAAGGCTTTGCTCAACCACTCTAAAGCAGTCCCTGTTTCGCGCAACTGGTTGTATACCACGGCTGCATTCAAAAGCAAATCTTTGTCGCCCGGCCCCAATTGCAGAGAGCGATCCAGATAACTTAAGGCCTGCTTGCGATCACCCAGCATGGAGTAGTAGCTGGCTAGGTCTCCGAGGACAGTCGCGTCACGCGGATTGACCTTGAGTTGCTGCTCGGCCAGGGCGATCGCTTTCCGGTACGACTCCATGGCGGTAGCGGTATCGCCGCCGTAATACGCTGCGTCACCCATGCTGCCCCATGTTTGATAGTTGTTATCGTCGAACTTCAGCGACTCTCTGAAATTCAAAACGGATTTCTCAAACTGTCGCAGCCGGAATTGCGCAACGGCCATGTTGCTGTAAGCATCGTGAGAGGGGCGGAGAGCAATCGACTTCTCGAACGCCTGACGCGCCTCGTCATCCTTGCCGGCATAGAGCAGGGCCGCGCCCACGTTGTTGAAGGCGAGGTAACTCTCGGGATCCAGTTCGGCAGCGCGGGCAAACATGGTTGCTGCCTTTTCGTATTCCGCTTGCGCGATGTAAAAGCTGCCGAGAAATGAATAGACCCGCCAGTATTGCGGACGCACCGCAATCGCGCGCTTGTAAGTCTCCTCTGCTTTTTCTGGCTGATTGAGATGCTGGTACGCTCCTGCCAGGCTGGTATAGGCGCGGTCATTGGTGGGATCGAGTTGCACCGCCTGCTGGAGCTGCTCCGCCGCCTTTTCGTACTGGCCGGTACCATCTTCCAGCAGACCCAGGCACATGTGACCTTCGGCGCCAGCGTTGCCCAAATCAATCGCCTTGTTGCAGGCCTGCTGGGCAGGGGCAATCCATCGTTTCTGCTTGCCCAACCGATACTTCAACCAGTAGGTCTGGCCCAAGCCCGCCTGTGCCTGCCCGAAATTGGGATCGAGCTTCAAGGCTTGTTTGAAAACAATCTCCGCGCTGGTTAAGTTCTCAGGCTTCAGCCAGTTCTGCAAATAGCCACGTCCCTGCACGAAATATTGGTAAGCCTCGGGTTGACTGGTGAAGTGAGCGCCGAACGCCTGCTTCTCGTCGCTGCGCAGCGAAATCTTAAGCGCTGCGGCAACGCCATTCGCGACTTGATCTTCAATCGTGAACAAGTCCGACACGGGCGCCGTGATCTGTGCGCCCGCGAGATTCTTTCCGCTCTTGGCGTCGGTCAGGCTGTAGGCCGCGCGTACTAAGTCGCCTGCCTGCTCAAGAGACATCGTAAGACCTAAACTGACGCCGAACTCCTTCTTCGCATCCGCGAGAGTTGTAACTTTCTTGTCTTCGAGCGTGCGAGCAGAGATTACCTCAAGGTCATGATTGGCGCTCAACTGGGAAAGTTTCGCCGTCACGTTCTCCAGCAAACCTTTGCCGAAAGCCGTCATCTTGGGGTCGCCCGCGACCTCGGCGAAAGGAAGAACAGCAATGCTCTTTCGCTGCGGCACGAGGGAAATGGATTGTCCGATCGCGCTGCCGGAAGATGCCAGACGATGCAATACTCGCGGAGCCCAGACAGCGACTGCAGCCAGCATGAGCACAACTGCAGCAGCGGCCGCCAGACGCCGCTTCCTTTTCGGCGACCACGTGGTAGCCACGCGCACCGACTTCAGCGACTTGCCTGACTCGTAGTCCTTCTTCAGATGGAGCAGGTCGCGATGAACGTCTGCCGCGCTCTGATAGCGCAGGTCGCGGTTTTTGATCAGGCACTTGTCGATGATTTCCTGCAAGCGCTGCGGAAGACCTGGGACAGATTCATTTAATGACACAGGCGCTTGCCCCAGAATCGCGTGGACGGTTACGGCCCACGTGGGTCCCGAGAATGCCTGTTTGCCCGTAGCCATCTCGTAGAGAATCACACCGAAGGAGAACAGGTCAGTGCGGGCATCGAGCGGTTCGCCGCGCGCCTGTTCCGGCGACATGTATGCGACTGTGCCAATGGCTGCGCCGGTGTGGGTAAGAGGTCCGGTCGACGACAACGTCCTTTCTCCCGAGCCCGTGAGGTCGACAGACGTCAGCTTGGCCAGGCCGAAGTCCATCACCTTCGCTTGCCCGCGCTCGGTGATGAAAATATTCGCGGGCTTGATGTCGCGATGCATGATGCCCTTGGCGTGCGCGGCCTGCAAGGCATCGCTGATCTGCAGCGCCCAATCGAGGAGCGTGCCCAGCGGAACGGGCTGATCGCCGATGCGGTCGCGGAGGGTGTGTCCCTCGAGCAACTGCATGGCGATGAAGGGGCGTCCCTGATCGTCATCGATCTCGTAAATGGTGCAGATATTGGGATGATCAAGCGCCGACGCGGTTCGCGCCTCGCGTTTGAAACGCTCCAAAGCACGCGGATCGCGCACAGAATGATCCGGAAGGAATTTCAGGGCAACCAGACGGCCGAGGCGCATGTCTTCGGCTTTATAGACGACACCCATTCCGCCCGCACCGAGTTTTTCCCCAAGGCGATAGTGCGAAATAATTTGTTCGTTCATTGGCGCGCGGCTCTAACAGGACCCCGATAGCACGCATGGTACTCAACCAACCAGAGGGGTGCAATAGCACTTGGCGGCTCGTTGTCGAAACTCCTACTTCAGTCCCGTGACCACGTACGCATTCGACAAGATTTGCACGTAGACGTAGGCGTAAGCCGTTCCGTCGGCAGAGAACATAGGGGCGCCGGTTTCAGTGATGCCTGCGCCAACGCCCGCACCGAAGGTTCTCCATGGCTCCATCTTCCCGGTTGCAATGTCCACCTTGTAGACCCTGGCGGTTTGCTCACTTCTACTGGAAGAGACGTAGACCAATTTCCCATCGGTCGACCATCCAGTGACGCGGAGGCTGGAATCAAGACCCGGGATATTACGCATGCCGCCACCGCCGTCGATCGGCCAAACTCCCCATTTCCCGTCAGGCCCGAGCACGGCAGCGGTTCTTCCGTCGGGCGAAAGCCTGAGACCCGCAACGCCCTCCGGAGTAAGAGGCTTGGAATCGCCATTGCTTAGATCGATCAGATAATCGCGTCGGCCGTGTCCTGCTTCAATCCCTGAGGCTAGCAAACGCTTGCCGTCCGGCAGAAAGCGCACTCCGTTGTAGCTAACGGTGTCATGCGTAAGTTGCCTGGACTCGCCAGCCCCGGTTGGCACCAGAAGCAACGGGCCACCTTTCGCCGCCCGGGTGATGACCCATTTCGAGTCGGGCGAGATAGCCTCGGCGTTTCCCTCGCCAATTCGAGCTGGCGGCGATCCATCGGTATCGCGCAGGAACACTGTATAGTTCGGCCCGCCGCCGTTGCCCTCTTCCTCGAACACGATCTTATGGCCATCGCGGCTGATATCGCGCACAAGAGACCAGCCGAACCATCCCAGTTCATGCTCCTCTTTTCCCCCAGGAGCGAGACCTCGGATTCCAATCCGCTGTTGATGCGTTACTACAAGAGCGGCTCCGTTGCGCATGTCCTGCAGCCACACGCCGCCGGGCACGTTGGTAATTGGCCGAATCTTGCCCGCCAAGGTTACAGCGCGAGGGTTCAGGGCGGCGCCATTGTCGGCGGAGGTGAACCAGATCTCATCGCCCGCTGGCGACCAGAGAATTCCTTCCATGGACTCCCAGCCCGAAGAAAGTTTCTTTTCCTTTTCCTTGCCATCCGCGCCGATGACGGCCACGGAACCCTCGTCGTCTCCTCCGGGATTTTCATGATCGGCGAAGGCGATCCACTTTCCGTCGGGCGAAATCTTGGGGTTGCTGATCCAGTTGATGCTGTCGAACAACACCTTGCCGACGGGATACTCCAGCCGCCAATGGCTGTTTTCCGGAACGTATCGCACGACCGCCATGGCATCGCCATTCGGCGACCAATCGGCATCTTGGACATAGTCCAGCACCTCTCGCGGGGTTCCTCCGCTCAGCGGTACCCGCGCCAGTGTTCCGCTGCGCGCATATCCACTGTAGCGCACCGACTTAAGCCGGATGGCAAGTTCACCGCTCTTCGAAATCGAAAGCAGTTCGGCATCTTTGAGGCCCAGTTCGCGGGCTCCCGGATCGTCCAGGCGAGACATGTAAAGCTGATCTTCTCCGCCATCCCAAGAGGCGCTGTAGACCACGCTGCCATCTGGAGTGAAGCGCGCGTTCCCGATCGATCCCGTGCGGAAGGTAATTTGTTTGTATTCGGCAAGAGGCGCAGGGCCGCTGCCGCGTCCCAGTCGCCAGCCAAGACCCAGCAATGCCGCCGCGATCAACAGGACAGCCGGGATGGCCACGAGCAACTTGCGTCGTGGTGGCCCGGTCTCAACCGACGTTACTCGGGCGGAGGATCCTGAGGTCCCACTGAGATGTTCGAGATCGAAAGCGACATCGCTGGCGGAATGGAAGCGAGACTCGGGATTCTTCTCCAGGCAATGCTGCACGATTCGCTCGAGCGCCGGAGAGACATTGCGATTCGTTTCGCTGAAATCAGGCGGATCCTCTTTCAGGATGGCGCTCATCGTGTCGGCAGCGGTGTCGCGATGGAATGCGCGCTTTCCCGAGAGCATCTCGTAGAAAATTGCACCGAAGCTGAAGATGTCGGAGCGTGGATCTACGGAAGTGCCGCGCACCTGCTCGGGCGACATATAACCGGCGGTTCCCATCACAGCGCCCGCTTCGGTGGCGTGGGTCAAGGTGGGCAGCGATGTGTGAGTGCCGCCTTCTGGTTGAGTCAGTTTGGCAAGTCCGAAATCGAGGATTTTGACGCGGCCATCTTTGGTGATGAAAAGATTTTCCGGCTTCAGGTCGCGATGAATGATTCCTTTTTCGTGGGCCGCGGCCAGTCCATGCGCGATTTGCAGGGCGTAATCCAGGGTCTTGCGCACCGCGATCGATCCGCCACGCAACCGCTCGCGAAGAGTTTCTCCCTCGAGCAATTCCGATACGACGTAAGGCGATCCCTCGTGAGTTCCGATATCGAATACCGCAAGAATATTGGGATGGTTCAGGGCGGCGGTAGCCAATGCCTCTTGCTCAAAGCGACGCAGCCGATCGGAGTCCAAAGAGAGCGCTTGCGGCAAGACTTTGACGGCTACTTCACGTTTGAGGCGCGAGTCACGGGCGCGATAGACCTCGCCCATGCCGCCCGCGCCTAGCAGAGAAACAATTTCGTACGGTCCAAGTTTGATGCCAGGGGCCAGATTCATGGGTGAGCAAGAGTATCACCCCGGCACATCATCGGCTAGACGGATGCTTGAGGGATGCAGGACGCAGGCGAGAAGGTGCCTACTTTTTCTTGCCCATTTTGCGGGTAATCTCTTCGAAAATCTTGGGGCGCAAATCGGCAAGTACACTGTCGACAATGCTGGCGATGCCGTCAGCATCGGATCCGGGTGCCGCTGAGGGCTCATCGGAATGCTTTTCCGCGCCGGCGGCAACAGCCATCGCCGCTGCCTCTTGAATGCCAGCTGCGATTGCTTCTTTCTCTTGCTGCGATGGCTCGGCTGATGTTGTCTTGGAATCTCCAGACTCGCGAATACGACGCCAGTTGGCCCATGCAGCCGCAGTAGTCTCCGCGACGTCGGACTCTCCTTGCTGGATACGACCGTTGCTGTCTGCAGGGGCATGCTCTGCGGCAGAGTCTGACGCTTTTGTAACGGAATCTTCAGCCGGTCGCTCTGAATGAATTTCTTGGAAAGGAACAGGCTCCGGCGCAGACGCTTCCTCTAATTTCGATGGCTCGGACTGCGCCGCAGAAACCGGCGTGGAGGCTTCGTCGGCAGAAACTTCTTCTTTCTGTGCCTGCTCTTCTCTTTGTACTTGCTCTTCTTTCTGTACGCGTTCTTCGTGTGCGACCTCGGGCGTCCCTATGCTTGAGGCTTCAGCCTTTGGAGCGTCGGGCACGACCGTGGCGGATTCTGGCGTAACAGACTCGGACTCCACCGGAGCCGAAGCCTTCGCGGCAACGTACGAAGCCGCTACCGCTTCCAGTTCTTGTACTGCGGCGCTGATGGCTTCGGTCGCAGCGCTGGCAACCGCGCTCAAGGTCTGCACTGCTTCGGGCGCTGGACTCGCAGAAACAGTAGCGCTTGAATCTTGCGTCGGCTCTTCTACATGCGAGGCAGTCTCGGTAGGAACCGGGGGCGCAGCTGATGAACTCTGGGTTTCAGTGGACGCGACGGCCTGTCCCACATGAGCCGTCTCTGCCGCGGCGAAGGCCGCGTACGCCTGGCGCATCTCTTGTTCGAGAGATATGGCGGCTTCTTCCGGGGCCAGAGCGACGGAAACCGCCGTCCAGCGCGATGCTGCGGTGCCGTTTCCTGCTCCTGCCGCGGCGGCCATGGTGATTGGCTCATCCGCAGCGTGGTTCGCCGAACTGTGTGACCAAGACCCGTTTCCCGAATTGACGCTTTGGGCCGCATTCGATTCGAGGCCAGCAATTGCAGCCATCACATCGCTCGAACTTGGCGTGGGGATGCTGGCCGGTTCCCGGACCGCGTCGCCCGACTTCTCCGCCGATGCTTCGATTTTGGTCTCGACCTTCTCTTCGGATTTCTCTTCGGATTTCTGCTGAGCAAATGTTGCGGCCTGCGGCGCGGCCTCCGGGACCGGTTGCGGGGCCTGCGACTGAGCTTGTTCTTCTGCTTCACTTTTGTGTTCTGCCTTGGGTTCTGCGACCGGTTCTGCCGTATGACTTTCCGCGATCTTGCCCTTGACCTGGGCGGCAGCAGCAGCCAGGGCTGCAATCTCCTCGGGAGTTACATCTTTGGGCAAGCCTTCTGGCGCCAGCGCACCCAGATCGACCCGTTCTTCCTCTGCCTTTGCTTCTTGCGGATGCTCCCCCAGCTTGTGCTCAACCACAGTGCGCAAGTCTTTATTCATGGCGTTGTAAATTCCGGCTTCGTCGCCATTTTCCGGTTCCTGCGCAGCTTTTTCCTTTTCCTTCTTTTTCGAGGGAAACGCGATTCTGTTTCGCCACCCGGAATCTTCGTCCACGGCGACGGTCTTGTCGTAGCGACCTTCTTCAATTGCCTGGGTCGCCCGGGCAAATCGTCCGGGTTTCGAGGCTTCGCTGCGAGGCACGATCTTGTCTTCCAGCTTGCTCAGGGCGCTGAGCAACTCGCTGGCTTCAAAAGGTTTGACGATGAAGGCGTCGGCGCGGACGCGCTTGGCTTCTTCCGGCTTGAACGGCTCCAGTTTGCCCACGGTCAGCAGGACTGGAACCCGCGACGTTTCCCCTGCTTCCTTGAGGCGCTGGCACACCTCAAGCCCGCTGTAGCCGGGCATATAAACGTCCAGCACAATCAGGTCGGGTTTATGCTCGGCAATCTTTTTCAGCGCCGCGGAGCCGTTATTCACGGTGATTACTTCGTATCCCGCATCCGCGAGGATCTTCCGCCCCATGTTCTGAGCGGTTACGCTGTCATCGGCGAGCAGTATCTTCCTAGCCAAGTGGTCCTCTGATGAGGGGAGATAACGCGAAGGTAACCCGAGCCACCACCTAAGTCAATGACGCAAAAGGGTAGTAACCGGTTACTAGTGGTCAGCACCTAGTGCGTCACGACGGCTAAGACACTGAATTTAAGACTTCTGATTCAAAAACACTCGGCCGAAAGCTGAACGCTGTAACTGACAGCCATTCATCAGAACGGGATGATCTTCTTGAGTCCCGTCTTCTTCTTCTTTTTACTGCTGGAAAGATCTTCATCGCTGGCGGGAGTCGAATTGTCGGCGCTCGCGGTCGCAGAGGACGAAGACTGCCCTTGCCCCTGCTGGATTTCGTTGACCTGTGTCGGTGGAGGCGGAGCTTGATCACCAGGGGCGTCAGTGGGTTTCAGTTCGTTTGGATCCGGAGCTGCATTCGGTTTCAACTCGTTGGGATCAGGCGTGGCGGCTGTTGGTGGAGGAGTCGTCGCAACGGGCGCGGCCCCAAAAGGCGAACCGCCCGGCGGCGTCGGATTCGACGGCGAAGCAGGGTCACCACTCGGCTGATTCGGATTGATGATCTCTACGCCCACTTTGCCGGAGGGACCGGGATCTGATACAGACTGGACTTCTTTCGATATCAAATCACGCGCACTGATTGGCTCCGGATCGGCGAGAGAGGGATCGCCGATTTTAGAGGCGGCCGCTACATCCGGCCCCTTCTTTACCAGCCCCATCAATTTCTGCACGGTGGTGGCTTCGCTGCGGCTCGCCATTTCCGCCCGGTTCTGCGCTACCTCCGCCTTAGTTGCTCGCGGTATGGGCTGGTGCAACGCGGCCAAGCGCTTTTTAGCATCTTCGGAGCGGTCCATGAGCGGATAGCGCGTCAGGATCTTGTCGTATGCCGCCGAGGCGTTCTTGGTGAGTTCGCCAATGTAGCGCGCCTTCACCGCTTCCGTCGTGCACCCTCGCGGCAGGTTGTGCGCGTCGCAGGTAGGCGCCAGACGGATGCGCGCAATCTGCCCTTCATAATTCTGCCCGAGCAAGTACTCCGCTTCATCGGCGCGGCTGTACAGCGGATACTTCTCTACCAGCGACTGCAACCGGGCGATCGAAGCCGGGTAGGACTGCCTCAGGTAGTAGAAGCGTCCAATTTCAAATTCGCGTTCGGCCAGAACTTCCTGCACTTCCAGCAAACGCTGCTTCGCTTCAGGAATCAATTTACTATCGGGATACTGCAGAATCAATTTCCGATACTCATCTTCGGCGCGCTTGGCGTTGGTGTAATCGCGGTCGGGCTTTTCCATCTGCTGATAGTGGATGTTGGCAATCTTCAGCTGCGCTTCGGCCGCTTCCGGCATATTCGGAAAGAAGATCTCGAAATCGTTGTATTCCTGCTCGGCTTGCGCCAGGGCTGCCGTGCCGCCCTCCGCGTACCATGAATCGCCGACCGCCAGTTTGGCGCGCGCGATGTATTCGGAATCGGGATAGGTATTGATCAGGGTCTGCAACGTCAGGCGTGCGACATCGAAACGGTTATGCCGCATAGCGTCCATGGCCTTGTCGAACAGAACCTTATCGGGCTGCTTGGACCCGACACCCGCCAGCGGGTTCACCGACTTCTTGTTGGTGCATCCAATGGTCAAGACCAACAGCAGGCCCAACACGACAATCAACGGAATTCGACGTGACATAAGACCCCTAATGTTTCTTTGTATGAGGACGGCCGCCAACAGCTGTCCGGTCGAGCGACGCTCGGAGCGTTCCTTCTGCGGCTAGGCGAATACAGACTTGCGATGTGTCCGCACTCGACTCGCGGGTTCGCAATCCGTCCCGCAGGCACTACACTTTCTGCATCGCAGCTTCGGTCGCCACTTTCAGCAACTCCTGCGCATTCTTGCTTGGATCACCATTGCCGAACACGGCGTTGCCCGCCACCAGAATTTCTGCGCCCGCCCGAACCACATCGGCGACGGTGTCAAGCGCCACTCCACCATCTACTTCGATGCGGTAGCGGAACCGGCGTTGACTGCGAATCTCCGCTAACCGCCGCATTTTGTGTAGTGTAGACGGAATGAACTTCTGTGCTCCAAAACCTGGATTTACTGACATGACAAGAACGTAGTCGACAATGTCGAGCACTTCCGAGAGCAGGTCCACTGGCGTCGCCGGATTGATCACCACGCCAGCCAGGCAATTGTGGTTCTTGATGAGGTGCAGCGTCCGGTCCAAATGGCGGCACGCTTCCTGATGCACCGAGATCCAGTCCGCCCCCGCATCGGCGAACACGGGAATAAATTCGTCGGGATTTTCGACCATCATGTGGCAATCAAGCGGCAACTTCGTCGCCTTGCGCAGCGACTTCACCACCGGTGGGCCGATCGTGAGATTGGGAACAAAGTGCCCGTCCATGATGTCCACATGGATGACGCTTCCGCCGCCTTCGCCTGCGGCGCGTACCTGCTCGCCCAGCCGGGCGAAGTCAGCCGAAAGAATCGACGGTGCCAGTTCGATCAAATGTGAACTCTCAGTCCCTGGTTTCTGAGAAGCAGCATTCTTGCTCGGAATAGCGTATGAAAATTCTAACACGTGGAAACCCAGTGCCGTGTGGCGAGTTGTGAGTACCAAGCCCATTCGGTCACAGATGTTCGTGGTTCACTTTTGAGTGGCCAAATGCAACCGTTGATCAGGTTTCCAAGTTCCTCGCATGTTACCCTCGTCCGGCATGCCTTCCATGTCCCAATTCGCGCCCGCAGTCTACAGTGTGATCGCTGTATTTCTCTGGGGCGCAGCTGATTTCGCTGGAGGATATGGGTCCCGCCGCGCCAACGCCTTCGTGCTCACCGCGTTCTCGCACGTCTGCGCGTTCGTTCTGATGTTCAGCATTGCGCTGGGAGAGCATGGAGTCTTCCCTTCTCGAGCAAGCATCGTCTGGGCGGTAATCGCCGGGGCGTCGGGAGGCTTCTCGCTCGCCATCTTTTATAAGGCGCTGGCCTCTGGCCAAATGGGATTGGCCGCACCGGTCGCGGCGTTGGTAGGCGCGGCCATCCCCACGATGGTAGACGTCGCTTTGGAGGGAACACCCAGCCGTTGGATGATCGGCGGCTTTTCCCTTGCCATCCTCGCGATCTGGCTGATCACGCGCCCTGAACCGTCCGCCAAGAAGGATACAGTCGGTCGTCCGGCGGGGGTGGGCATGGCCGCGCTCGCTGGAGTCGGATTCGCGGGATTCTACCTGTGCATCCATCAGGCAAGCGGCTCGCCGGTATGGATCGCAGCCCTCTCGCGGATTGGTTCGTTCACGGCCACGTCCATCGCGGTGATTGCCACGGGCGCGCCTCTAAAACTGAATCGAAATCTAATTACGCTGGGCATGCTGGCCGGATTTCTCGACATCAGCGCCAGCACCCTCTTCATATTCGCCAGCCAGCACGGGCGGCTCGACGAAGCTGTCGTGATCACCTCGTTGTATCCAGCGATTACGGTGCTGCTGGCTCGGCTTGTTTTGAAGGAACACTTCAGCCGCTGGAAGTTCGTGGGCCTGCTAGCAGCGCTGGCGGCGGTGCCGATGATTGCGGCGGGATAAAAGGGGTTTATTGTATATTCCCTAATAGAGAATCATCTTACTATATTATCTTTAAATACCAATAAATAAATGATATTCTCTATTCGAGAATAGAGAATATATAATGAATGAACTCAGACCCCAGGATATCGTCCTCCTTCTGAAGCTACTGGCGGCTGGTTCTGCCACCTGGAGTTTCTCTAAATTGGGTAAAGAGCTTTTCATGAGTAGCTCTCACGCATTCCAATCTGCCTTAAGGGCTGAAACTGCAAACCTGCTTAGCATCTCAAAAGCGCCGCCCTCCCCTTCGAGGGCGAGGGGCGTGCTCTTTGAACCCCGACGTAGCAATTTGAAAGAGTTTATGATCCATGGAGTAAAGTACTCGTTCCCGGTTGAACGCGGCGGCCCAATCCGAGGAATTCCGACCGCCGAAGCGGCTCCCCCGTTGAGCCGGTATTTTGATCATATGCCCCTCCCACCTGTTTGGCCTCATGCCGAGGGGCGAGTGCGGGGCCTCGCCTTTTCTCCGCTTTACAAAAACGTCCCGGAAGCAGCGGAGCGCGATCCTAAGTTGTACGAACTCCTTGCTCTCGTAGATGCCATTCGTGAAGGGCGTGCTCGCGAACGCGAAGCTGCGATTCGCGAGCTGACCGCGAGGATTGATCCTCAGTGAACAGTCCTAGTGCGAATCCAAATCTCGAACGTCTCGCTGACGCGGCAAGAAAACTAACCCCGTTGCTCGATCAGATTGCGTTCGTCGGCGGCTGCGTTACGGGCTTGCTACTGACCGATCCGGCGGCGGCTCCGGTTCGTCCAACACTGGATGTGGACGCAATCATTGCCATCGCGTCGTACGCGGAGTTGACGCAGTTGGAGACCCACCTTCGAGCTCTCGGTTTCCGCCACTCTCTCGAAGAGGGCGCTCCGATTTGTCGCTGGCTGAACGGGGATCTAATTCTCGATTTAATGCCAACCGACCCTTCCATTCTCGGGTTCAGCAACATCTGGTATGGTCCCACTCTGGAGAACACCCAGAGAATTAGAATCGGCGAAGATGAAGTCCGTCTGATTACCGCGCCCTACTTTGTTGCGACCAAGGTGGAAGCGTTTCACGGACGCGGCGAGAACGATTTCCAGATGAGCCATGATCTGGAAGACGTTGTCACAGTCGTCGATGGCCGCACCGAGCTCGCCCGCGAAATTCGCGATGCTTCGAGGGACCTGCAAGAATATTTAAGCCGTGAGTTTGGTGCGCTATTGTCGAATCGCGCCTTCATGGAGGCGCTACCTGGGCACTTGTTGCCCGATGTATCGAGTCAAGAACGTCTGAGTCTGGTGGTCACACGAATGCAGCAATTCGTCATTGAAGGATAGGCGATGCCCCTGCTTGAAGTCCGCAACCTGACGAAGGTCTTTCCCCACGGCGAGTCGCCTTTTGGAGGAAAAGCACGAGGAGAAGTGCGCGCGGTCGACGACGTCTCTCTCGAAATTCATGCCGGAGAAACGCTGGGCCTTGTGGGGGAATCCGGTTCGGGCAAGAGCACACTCGGACGCCTGATCCTACGCCTGATCGAGCCTACTTCGGGCGAGGTGCGATTCGAGGGCCGCGATCTGTTGGCGGCTGGCCGCGGAGAAATGCGAGGATTGCGCCGGGATCTGCAAATTATTTTTCAGGATCCCTTCGCCTCTCTCGATCCGCGTTTCAGGGTCGAAGACGTGATCGCTGAGCCTCTCATAATTCACGGGGCCTCCGGGAACGGCGCCGGCGAGTCCGGCCGCCCGAAACCAGAGATTCGCCAGCGCGTTACGGAATTGCTGCGCGCCGTGGGCCTTGATGAATCCGTGCGAACGCGCTACCCGCACGAATTTTCTGGAGGACAACGCCAGCGCATCGGAATCGCCCGGGCCCTCGCGCTGCGGCCCAAGTTCGTGGTGTGCGACGAACCCGTGTCCGCGCTCGACGTAAGCGTCGGCGCTCAGATCGTCAATTTACTGGCGCAACTGCAACGCGACTTCGGACTCACCTACCTTTTTATCTCGCATTCCATGCCGGTGGTCCGCTATCTCGCGACGCGCATCGCCGTGATGTATCGCGGGAAGGTCGTCGAGGTCGGCGAGACTGCACAGATCACCGAGCGCCCGGCCCATGCATACACGCGCAGCCTGCTCGAGGCTACACCGCAATTATTGGCGTAGATTTTGAGCGGGCGTGCCATACTTTCCTCATGTCGCCCCGGGCGTCGGGATTCACTCGCGATGCGCTCGAATTGATCTTCGGATACGGTCTGATTCTGTTTGTTCTGTGGATGCCCGATTTCCCGCAGCACATCCTCACTCCCGTTGCGCTGTTTGTGACTTTGGGAATCGTGCTGGCTCGACGCCCAAGCTTGGACGATCTTGGACTGGGCCGCAGTGGATTGGCGCCATCATTTTGGATTCTTCCGACCGCACTGCTCGTCGCCATCATCAGCCTACTGGCCGCCGATCAAATTGGCACGCTGCATCCTCTGTACCGGGGCGACCTGAAACACATCACCGGGTACATTCTGTGGACGCTCTATCAGCAGTTCCTTCTGAACGACTACTTCATGCCGCGTCTGACACGGATGTTCGCGAGCGAAGGCTCGGCGATCGGAGTGGCGGCAGTGCTGTTCGCCGCGGCCCATCTGCCGAATCTCGTGCTTACTGCCGCGACGTTAGTTTGGGGCGCGCTCTCGTGCTTACTATTCCGACGGCACCACAATCTCTACGCCCTTGGTCTCGCGCAGGGGTTACTTGGACTCTGCTTCGCGGTTTGCGTCCCGGACGCGCTACACCATCATTTGCGCGTCGGATTGGGATATTTGCGTTATCGAACAGTTCAACCGACTCGTTGAGCATGCTCGCAGCGAATCCCTCTACCTGCTATCGCAGCTACTGCAGCAAGCCAAAGATTCCGATGGTTTTGTCGTAAGCGACAATGACTCGGCCCTCGGCAACAACGGGGACTGCGAAACCAATTCCTTCGCCCAAGGCGTCGCGGACGCTGTTCATATTGCTGTTCCAAAGCTCTTTCGAGACGTCGGTGGCGTCGTAGGCGTGCAAGATACCACCTCCAGTAGCGCTCTTCTCGTTAGCCCAGACGATTCCGTTCTGAGTACCGTTGGCGGAAACGACTGTATTCGCGCCGCGCAGACCGAATGAAGTCGGGGAAATTGCGATCGGCGTAGGATTCAGCAATCCATTCTGAAATTGGTACTGCTTCAACTGGAGATTGGAAGCTGCGGCGTAGAGATTGCCGTTGAAATACGAGGGCGTGCCATACAGTCGGTTCCAGTTCGGTCCTTCGGCAACATCGCCGGTGATGGCATCGGAGCAGGTGTTATTGCCAATCATGAATTCTTGAGGAATCTGATTGTCGCCGCCACCATTGAAGTGTCCCATCGTGTCGGTATTGACCACGAAGAAGCGCCCTTCTTTACTGTAACTCACCGCAAATTTTGCGCCATTCGTAAAATCGGTGGGCAGCAGCGCGACACCCGCAGAGCCCAGTTCCAAATCATGCAGATCGATGCAGGCTGCATCCGACGGAGTGAACCAGTCCATAACCTGAAAACTGTTGCCGGTCAATTGCAGTTTCAGCATGGTGTCGCCGTAGTTTCTTCCACCCTGATCGGCGTTGAAGCTGCCATCGGCGGCGTTGATGTAGATGTTGCCATCGGCATCGACTGCGGGCGCCGCGCCGCCTTGCCAGAACGCTCCACCTCCGCCGTGGTCAGACGGGCCGTTGGCGGAATCGACGGATTGGAAGTCCGGGGTGGGATTGAAAACCGTGTTCATTACCAGAGTTGCCGGGTCGAAAGACATCAACCACCCGTGGTAAACGCCCCAGTCGGAAAACGATCCCCATGCCATGACAATCTGACCGTTCACTTTGATAATCCCCGAGCGCTGGTTCTGATTGGATGGGTCGAAAGCAATCTGCCCGTTCACGCTACCCTTGCCGTCGCCCGCAACACTGGCCTGAATCTTCACACTTCCAGGACCGAAGTCGTTCCCGGTGTGTATATCGATCGCCCGCAGCCACTGTTCTGCCACACCGTTTCGCGACAGCACGGTTACGAAGTACATAGCCCCGGTTGAAATGTCGATATAGGGCGTGCCAGTGATCCCGACCTCGCCCCCTAAGGTGGTGCGACCCCCGAAATTATCCGGCAGTGCGGTGACACCGTTTGCGGCGTCCAGGTAATGGCGTTCCCAGAGCGAAGCGGAGCCGGGATTGTCGGCGTCGATCGCGTAGATGCTGTCGTGTTCCGTCGCCACAATGACGACGTTATGGGTACCGGCGGCACCCATGTCTAGCTGCGAGATATAGAGCGGCTGGGCTAGGACCAGCCCGTCGGCTTGAAAGGCTCCCCACTTGCCGAATTGGGTAGCGTTTACATTCGATGGCGTCAGCGTAGTTTCATTGGCGTACAGTCCGGTCTCGGAGGAATCACCCTTCCACATGAACACGCCAGTGAAGCCGGCGACCGGCGGAGGGACGTTGGGCGCAGTCGGGATGCTCGAAACTCCCTGACAATTGACCAAATAAGCAGTGGCGGCAAGCAAGAAAAGTGAAGTGATAACTCGAGGCAGGGGGTTCTTCTTCATCGTAACCTCTCCGCATCCCGGACGTTGGGGCGGGTTTTCGATGTAGAAGATCAGTACTTGGTTGTATACCTTGAGAGGCTGCACCTTAGCCGACGACGGGCAGAAGCCGCGGTGTGCCAGCAAGTGCCTCTGTGGCAGCAACTTATCGTTCGCCGCAGAATTCCGGTGGAAGTCTAGAATTTCTCTACGATTTTTCCCGATCGAATAACTTTAGGATTAGAACTTCCCACTAGGCGAAACCTACATTCTTCCCTTGGAGGCAATACAGCGATTCTGGTATCCTCCGGGCAATCGATTCACTTTGAATTCTAGACGCGGATCCCAGTCCGGCATTTAACCCGGATTCACCCGCGAGTTTGGCGGCATCCAGCAGGATCCGCTGCCAGCCACTTTACGCAGGGCCCGCGTGTCCGCTCACGCGCAGGGATAGTCCCGCGCGCAAAAATCGTTTTGGCACGTAAATAAAAAAACGGGAGAAGTGTTGCATGTACAAGTGTGCCCTAGCTTTCCTATCAATTCTGGCTACTTTGAGCCCTGCTGCATTTGCGGGGATCAAGGTTACCGCGCCCAGCAACGGTGCAACGGTGCAGTCGCCCGTACACTACGCCGCCACTGCTGGCTCTACATCTTGTTCCAAAGGCGTGGCCTCGATGGGCGTTTACACCGCCCCCGGAGTCCTGGCCTATGTAACAAACGGCAGCAGCATTAATACTGATATTCCCCTCAGCGCCGGAACCTACAACACGACCGTTCAACAGTGGGACTATTGCGGCGGCGCTTCCACCACTCCGGTCACCATTACCGTAACCGGCAGCAGTGGCGTATTCGTGACATCGCCCGCCAATAACAGCAACGTAACCTCGCCGGTGCACTACGCTGCCACCGCCACCACGACCTGCTCCAAAGGCGTTGCTTCCATGGGCATCTATACTGCCCCGAACCAGAAGGCCTACACCGTCGATGGAGCCAGCCTCAGCACGGACCTGACCCTCAGCCCCGGCACCTATAACACAACCGTCGAGGAGTGGGACAAGTGCGGGGGCGCCGCCACGAAAGCGGTCACCATCACCGTAACTGGAGGCACCACTGGCAAGACGTTCACCAGCCTACAGGCCAGCAAGGGCTGGGCGGGATACGGTGAGTTGCCTCCGAAATACGAAATTTGCAGCGTTTGCTCCGGCGTCACCTGGTCCATGACCCAGAACATTTCGTCTCCTTCGATGGACAGCAAGGCCACGAAATTCTTTATCGGTGGAACGACGCCATACGCTGACGTTTTGTGGAACAACCATCTGATTGGCGACGGATCCTCGCAAGGCATGCTGGATGGTGATCACACCCTGGTGCCGACGCTTCACAACTTTACCTACGATGCGTACTTCTACGGCACAAACTTAAGTCTTGCGGAAAACATCGAGTTCGATATCGCGCAGTTCGTCGACGATAAGGGCTTTATGTTTGGAACGCAATGCCAGTTGCAGGAGAACGGATCGATATGGAGCGTCTGGGACCCGCTCCATGGAAAATGGGTGGGTACGAGTGCTCCCTGCAAACCGACGAGCAACACCTGGAACCATGTGACGATCAAGGTTCAACGCACCTCGAGCGATCAACTGCTTTACCAGTCGATCACGCTGAACGGTGTGACTACCACGCTCAACAAGACCTACTCGCCGTTCTCGGCGCCGGGTTGGTGGGGCGTGGTCGTGAACTTCCAACTCGACGGAAACTACAACCAGTCGGACTACTCCGTATACCTGGATAAATTCAACTTTACCTATTACTAATAGTCCTCCAACTCACCGAGAGCCCTCCGCTCCGGGCAACGCGTTGCAAAGCGCGTTGCTCGGAGCCATTTTTTCTGACCTCGGTCAAAGCCTGTAATCCCGAATAACGACGAATGCATCCAACCCAGTCATGATTCGCCCGTTTATTGCTGCGATCGTGCTGAGCGCTTCGATTTGCAGCGCTCAATCGGAACCCGCGAACAACGTCCGCTGTGAAGGCATCAATAACACCAGCGCGAGCCCGCGCTATCGGGGCAGCAAGGCGAATGCGCCTCCGGGGAACGTCAGCAAGTTGCCGGTTCGTTCGCTTCTCTATCCCGGTTCACAGACTCGCATCTATGCCCGATACATGCCTTGGTTCGGGGACTCCCACCATCGCGACGTCGGATACCGCTCGGATGACCGTCAGCAAGTGGCGCAACAAGTCAAGGACATGATCAGCCGCGGCATCTCAGGCGCAATCGTCGACTGGTACGGACCCAACTCCGGTTCCAAAAACGAGAGCACAGTCCTGCTGATGCATGAGGCCGAAAGCCAGAATTTCGAATTTGCGGTTTCCGAGGATGCCGGATCCCTGGCCGAGTGCCAGAAGCGCGGTTGCAATGTGACCGAACAGCTCACCTCGGATCTTCGATACGCAGCGGAACATTTTGAAGCGTCGCCCGCTTATCTGCGATTCGACGGCAGGCCGGCAGTTTTCTTTTTCGGCCTTGAGAAATATTCCATCGACTGGCGGCGGGTACGCCACGCGCTTCCTCTCAACCCGGTATTATTTTTCCGCAATTCCGGCGCATTCAGTAATCCTGACAGCGACGGCGGATACGCATGGATCGCCCCTGAAACCGCCGGTCCGGGTGATCCGATGGCGATGCAGTATCTCGATCGCTTCTATTCCAAGGCACAGAACTCCAACAAGCTCGCCATGGGATCCGCGTACAAAGGTTTTGACGACTCCGAGGCCGGTTGGGGAAAGGGCCGTGTCATCGATCAGCAATGCGGCAAGACCTGGCTCGCGACTTTTGCCGAGGCGGGACGCTTTTACTCGTCGTCTCACCAATTGCCCGCGCTCATCATTCCTACCTGGAACGATTACGAAGAGGGCACGGAGATTGAGACTGGAATCGATAACTGTGTGAACCTGCAAGCGTCAGCGAGTGATGAAGGATTGACGTGGACCGTCTCTGGACCAAACAATACTGTCGATCACTATGTCGTCCTCACTCAGCACGGCTCTCAATGGGCACTGGCGGCTGAACTGCCCTCGGACGCCCGATCGATCTCGCTAAGCAAGCTTTCCGCGCCGCCGGGAACGAGCGCGTTGTGCGTAGAGGCCGTCGGCAAGGCTTCGACCCTGAATCACTTCTCCGGGCCGATTCCATATTCAGGCAACAAGTCCCCGAGGCCCTGAGGTGGATAGATTTTCGTGCGGGGTGAAAGCTCTAGAACCACCACGACCACAGCCAATCCACGAACGTATGCGTGATCGTGGACGCAGGTACGCGGCGGTTCTCGCGCCATGCCCGGCCGTAGAAGATTCCCGCGATCGTGGCCAGCAGAACATAGCGCCAGTTGAAGTGTGCTGATCGTTTGTTGAAATGCGACAGGCCGAACAAAACTGACGCGATGATCAAGGCCGCCCATCGGCCAACTCGCCGCTCGAGCAGGTTTTGCACCCAGGCGCGAAAGAAAAGTTCTTCCGGTACCGCGACAAAAACAAAGATGCCTGCCCACGTAAGGGCGGCCTTGCCAACCGCCGGTAAGTTTGTATGGGGATGAAGAAAACCCAATGCCAGGCCTCCCATAATCACTAAGGGAGCGAAGAAGAGAAGTTCGCGCATCCCGCTCTTCCAGTCGCTCCAACGCAAATGGAAGTCGAACCCCGTGTCGCTAAGACGGCGGATCCCAAGGAATCCGTACAATCCCGCATCCACCAGGAGCAGGTTGGCCAAGCCGCGCGCGCCCGCCGGCCAAGCGGCATCGAACCAGCGCAAATCGACGGCCAGGCCCAGCGTGAGCAGAATAATCGCGTCGCGCCAGTTACCGCGTTGTTCCGGATCCGCCTGCGCCGCCCGCGCCAGCAGCCACGCCATCGCAACGGGCAACAACGCGTATAACGCAAACCAGTCCCACCGAAATATGTGTTGCGTAGTGGCGATAACAACGTAAGGCAGTACCAGGACAGCCGGAAGCACAATGCGCGCGACGAATGGCAAGCGGCCGATTGCGCCTGCAATTCTTTCTGCCGCAAAGCCAAAGGCTGCCGCCGGAATCAACTCGGCCACCAGCACGGCAATCACAACCGGCGTCGCACCCGACATTCGCCTATCTTATCCGGGCTGTGCCACCGCCCGGCAACCGCGTCATGACGATGCAACGCTGGCGCCCCCTCCAACCACAAGAGGCAACTTCAAATTGCATAGTGCGACTGGAGGAGCCTTCGTTACACCACCAGTTTGAAATCAGCGAACTTGCCGAACCGCTTGTGTCGACGGCAGCTCCCGACTAGAATGCCCTCGAATCTCAGCAAGGAGGCACCGATGGCTGCCGCTCCGCTCCCGCCCACTTCGCTCGCCACCCCCGAACCCGCGCTCTCTCAGGGGGCGCGCATTATCGATACATTCATTGCACCGTCGAAAACGTTCACGGATCTGCGGCGCAGCGCGCAGTGGTGGCTCCCGTTTCTGCTGATGACGATCGCAGGCTGGGGCCTCGTTTACGTTGCGGAGCAGAAAATTGGCGTGCAGAAGATGGTGGAAAACGATTTGCAGGCGCGGCCTAAAGCCGAGGCGCAATACGAGAAGGCGACTCCTGAGCAGCGCCAAACGCAAGTGAAAATCTCGGGGATCGCCTATTACGTCGCGATTCCCGTGTTTACTTTGCTCATATGGCTCATCATGGCGGGATTGCAGTTTGGTACTTTCAAGTTCGCAGCCAATGCTGATATTTCATACGGTAAGTCACTTGCGGTCGTCGCTTACGCAGGATTGCCGATGGTACTGAGGCATCTGTTGGCCATTATCTCAGTGCTCGCCGGCGTAAACCCGGATGGATTCACACTGAACAACCCGGTCGCGACGAATCCTGGATATTTCATGAATCCCGCCGACAACCCTTTCTGGTATTTCATCGCGTCGCAAGTGGACATCTTCCTGCTCTGGACTCTAGCGCTGACCGCGGTCGGGTTTGCGACTACCGGCAAGACAAAGACAGGGACGGCGTTCGCGATCGTTATCGGGTGGTGGATGGTTATCACTCTGGCATTCGCAGCAATCTTTTCGTAGCGACCGGCGATGGGATCGCTTTCGTGACTATTTCGCGGGGGGAGGCAGTCCGCTCCAACAAA
This sequence comes from uncultured Acidobacteriaceae bacterium, assembly GCA_963840895.1. Classification (GTDB taxonomy): domain Bacteria; phylum Acidobacteriota; class Terriglobia; order Terriglobales; family Acidobacteriaceae; genus Sulfotelmatobacter. The sequence continues at coordinate 72,545 of CAWJAR010000017.1, read as the reverse complement.
TCGATCAGCCTGCAATCGATTCGATTGCCTCCACTGCCTTTGGCGGTAGAGTCAGCTTTTCAGTGGCAAGATCCTCTTTCATGTGCTGGAGGTCAGAAGTGCCGGTGATCGGCAGGATCCCGACCGCCCGCGCGAAGCGGAAGACCACCTGCGCAGGAGTTGCATTTAGAAGCGCCGCGAGATCTGCCAGCGAAGACAATTGCAATACTGCCTTATTCGCGGTAAGCAGCGAAAAGCCCTGATACACAATCTTGTGTCCGCTGCAAAATGATCGAACCTCGCGATCCCAACCGAGCCGAGCGAAGCAACGATTCTGTACGAATGATGGCAGCTCGGTGTGAATTGATTCCAGCTGCACCAGGTGCTTCAACGACACATTGCTGACGCCGATCAGCCGCGTGCGTCCAGCATCGCGCTCCTTCCGCATCGTCTCCCAGACTTCTGCATCGTCATCGGACCAGTCGTGATCGGATGGCCCGTGAAGCAGAAAGCTGTCCACATGATCAGTCCCGAGATGCTCGAGCGAACTGGCCAGAGACTGAACGACCTGGACCGAGAGGCTCGCCTGTGGATCGTATGGCAAGCGATGATCCTGACCACGCTGGTAGGTAAATTTTGTTTGCAGAAAAAGGTCGTCGCGGGTCGCTATTCCAGCGCGATAAGCCGCTGCTAGCCCTTCGCCGACTGCAGCTTCAAAGTAGTGCTTCCGTTGGTTGGCCGTGTCGATTCCACGAAATCCGGCGCGGATCGCGGCCTCTGTGAGGGCTGCGGTACGGTCTTCTTTCCACGCGGTGCCGTAAAGAAAATTCGGAACAGGTGAGAGGTCGGCGGGCATCCGTGATTGTGCCATGCAGCATTGAACCACAGAGGACACAGAGAACGCGGACGGATCTGGAATTTCTGCCCTGTGTCCTCCGTGTCCTCCGTGGCCGAGGCGCAGGGTGAAGATGACCCGACAGTCAGTCCCGGTATATGCTGAAGGCCCAGGAGGCCTCCCCGTGAAACGTACTTTTGCCGTTGCCTGTATTGTCATCTACGCCGCGTTTGCCCTTGCGCAGTCTTCCACTCCCGCCGCTAAGACGGCGGCTTCACCCGCAGCCCAGGGATCAACCAAAGATCCAGTCGCAAGTTCGTTGCGTACGTTGCTGCAGCGCTCGCAGAACAATACGGTCGGTGCGATTGAGGCGATGCCCGCGGACAAGTTCTCCTACAAACCCACTCCCGACCAAATGCCGTTTGCTCACCTGGCGGTGCACGTCGTCGAATTCAACAACTCTTTCTGTTCCAAGGCGGCAGACGTTGCCGCCCCGAAAGTCGACGAACTCAAAGAGAGCGATTCCAAAGACAAGCTGGTCGCAGCGGTCAAAGCGTCGTACGCCTTCTGCAGCGATGCCTTGAGCAAAATGGACGACTCAAAGCTGGGCGACACCATTGAGCTATTCGGAGGCCGACAGGCTCCGCGGGCGATGGCAGCATTGATCTTGTCCAGCGGCTGGGCCGACCACTATAGCGCGGCGGCGATGTATTTGCGGTTAAATGGCATTCTGCCGCCATCGGCGCAGCCCAAGAAGTAACGTCAGTCAGTTAGCGATTCATCACTCGACCCTGGCTGCCTGGGTCAGGGTCGCCGTGTCTTTCCGTGACGAGTAGAATGAGAGCAGAACAAGTTCTTCATTGCTACAACACGAATGCGGGAGGACATTATGCGACGTACGCTCTGCATTCTTCTGCTTCTTTCAGGAACAGCAGTTCTCGCCCAAGACAAGAATCCGGTCACTTCCGTGGCAAGAGAAATTCTACCGCGCCAGGAAAAGAACCTGGTAGCCGCGGTGGAAAAGATGCCCGCGGATAAGTTCGCCTACAAGCCCACGGAACAGCAGATGACGTTCAGCCAACTGGTGATGCACATCATCGGATCGAACAATCACCTCTGCTCGATCATTGGTGACATCCCCGAGGTCAAGGCGCCGGCGCCGCTGAAGGAATCCGATGGCAAAGAAAAGCTGGTCGCGGCATTGAAGGCGAGCTTCGAATTCTGCTCCACCGCTCTGGGCAAGGTTGATGACTCCAAGCTCGGTGATGAAGTTGAAATATTCGGCGGCCACAAAGGCCCTCGCGCCTTCGCCCTGTTCGCCCTCACCAACGATTGGGCCGACCACTACAGCTCGGCCGCCATGTATCTTCGCCTCAACGGATTGCTGCCGCCAACCGCACAGCCGAAGAAGTAGCAGGAGAAACCGGGTCGTATCGAACTAGTGCCGAGTAGGGTCGGCGATAGGTTTAGCGTCGTCCCGGCCTATTGATTCAGGGGCGGTGAGTGCAATCGCGATTTTTCACCAACTGACACCAAAACCGGTCACTTAGAACACACGCAATCCAGTCCCCGAACGCTAAAACGCTTGCATTTTTCGGGGACGAGCCATTGTTCTGCATATCCGCCCGATTGCTTCACGAGTCGAACTACAAATAGGCGCATGCCTGTGTAAACGGTCCCGTCTGGCAAAGAAACCACAGAGTTGGGATACAGTAGACCGAACGTTTGATGTAGCAGCGTCTTGATTTCCCCTGTCGAACTGACCTGCGAAATTCCGTGCGTTGTGACTACGAGAGCAACGTCTGAGGAGACCCTCGTGACGGCCTGAGGCGCACCGTCCAGCTTGGCCGAGGTCTGGATGCCCACATCTGAATCGTGCTCAGTGACGATTAGCACTTTGCCCGAATCCATACCCATGTGTGCGAGTCCAACGAAAACCAGAACTCCAGCCGATGTTTCCACGAATCCACGAACGTTCTCATTCGACAGTTTTCGTGTCTTGCCAGAATCGTTCGCAAACCACAATCCGCCGCCAAACTCGCCAGCGTCGAATCCAAGGAGCCATCCGTTCCCCGTTTTGACCTTGCTCTCAACGCCGAGCATATCTTTGTCACGTTTGACGCCAGAGGGAAGCTCCAGCGTGGACGATTTCGCTCGATAGGGCTTTGGTCGGGCTGCAATCTCCACGGTCCCGGTCTGAGAGGTGGAGACCAGCCATTCCAGATTTGAATGGTTGGCGCAGGCAATCTCGCTGCTGTTCTCAGTCGGCGTCGAGTGGACCAGCCATCCGCCGGGTAGAGTCTGCGCCTCTGATCCCAAGTTTGAAACCACGACCAACAGCGAAAGAACCATCAACGGGCGATTGAGTGGCCACATGTGAGGCAAGTCTACCTGAGAGAACAGGCTTAACTGTCGTAAGCAGGCCGTTTCACTCGTTGACAATTTCGGGCCTCGCACCGATGGTTTGCAGGGTCACGCCGTGCCAACTGCTACTTGATCTGCACGAGTTCGTTCGTCGCGCCCGGCTCCGGCATTGCCGGGGCGGGATGCTGCGGGGCGCGCCAGGAATCGAAGATCGAAACCTGATGCACGCACGAAACCGTGCAGTGCGGCGCGCAGGATTTCTCGTTCAAATATTCGCGGCGTAAGTCGTCGCGGGTATACGTAGCAAGCGGCACGCCGGGATAGCCGCGCTGCTGCGAGCAATAATGCACAAGCCCGTCCTCGCAGATGTAGAGATAGCGTCCACCCGCACGACAACGCCAATCATTGGGCTGGCCCTTCGCAATGTTGTCCTGAAATGAATTGATGCGCGTGAAGCTGCTTTTTTCCAGCGCCTGCATCTCGTGATAAATGCGGCGCTCCTCATCTCCCAGAGGCTGCAGCTGCCCGCTGCCATCGTGAATAATCCCGATCGTCGACGTGAAGCCCAGCTCAATCGCGCGCTTGCCGATCACCAGTGCGTCCTGCGGGTGCGCAATGCCTCCGCCTACCACCGAATTGATGTTCACGTGAAAGTCGGCGTGTTCGGCGAGCAATTGCAGTTTCTTGTCGAGCACCTTCAGGCTCTTCTTCGACACTTCATCCGGATTCACGTTATCGATGGAGATCTGCAGCCACTCCAGCCCCGCGCGGTTGAGCCGCTGAATGCGTTCGGCGACCAGCAGATATCCGTTGGTGATCAGCCCCGCGATCATGCCGTTGGCGCGAATGCGGCGGATCACGTCATCCAGTTCCGGATGCATGCAGCGGCTCTCCGCCCGAGATCGTCACGACGGCCGTGCCCAGTGAGCCCAGCTTGTCGATCCGGCGATACATCTCCTCGATCGGAACCGGCTTCGAGAAGTCGTCGAACTCGTTGCAGTAGGTACACGCCAGATTGCACCGTCGCATCGGGATGATATGCGCCAGCAGCGGATGATCGGTCGAAGCCAGCGCGCGCACCGCCATATTCGCCCCGCGCAGGTTGCGGTGCAGGGCTTTAGCGCGGCGTCGCAAAGTTGTTAGAACAGATGGCATGAGGGTTTGTATTTCTATTACAGCACAATCAAGGCCCGTACTGCGCGGCGGCTCCAGTGTTCGGTAGATTCACGGGGTCGAACGGCAGCCTAACAGGTTGTTTTGTCAGACTAATTCGTGGCCCGCCTCGCGCAGCACATCGATCGCCCAGCCAAATTCTTCCTGGATCAGCACATAATCGGTGTCGTAGGTGGAGATGGCGAAGATTGGGATGTCCTTCTTCGACAGCGGCTCGATGAACGAAAGCAGAACCCCAGTTTGCGAGAACGGGAATGGTCCCTCGAGTTTCAGGCAAATCCAGTGCTGCGGGGAGTCAACGTGTTTCGGAAGATCATCGACCGGGCACACGATCGATAACTCATCGGCACTGCGGGTGATTGAAGTGAACTCGCCCCTCGTTGCCCAGTCAGGCACAACCACATCGGGAGCAAGACGCACAATCGCGTAGGCACCCGTCAGCCAGCGAAATTTGAGTTTGTGGCGTTCCATTACATCGCGTCCTTGATTTCAACCGGCCAAGACCAAACGTCGTTCGGTATACGCGAAACGGCTGAAGGCCTCCCCGTCCAGAGCCGATATTCTACGCGAAGCATTTTACAGAGGATGGCACGAAGAGCGCCTAGCCTTCCACGGCCTTGCGCACCGCGGCTTTCGCGAGGATGCGAGTGGAATCGAGCGTCGGCAGGGGAGACGCTTCGGGCGCGACCAGCAGCGGGATCTCAGTGCAGCCGAGGACCACCGCATCGCAGCCATTGTCCTTGAGTGCGCGAATCACTTCCACATGGTAGGCCAGAGATCGCGGCAGGAACTGTCCGTTAACGAGTTCGTCGAAAATGATCTGGTTGATGCGCTCGCGCTGCTCCTGGCCGGGAACGTTGCGCTCAATGCCGGCTGCCTTCAGCGCCTCACGATAAACCGGCCCTTCCATCAGGTAGCGCGTGCCCAACACGGCCAGACGCTTGTAATTCGACCGTTGGGCCTCTCGAGCCACTTCGCGCGCAATGTGCAGCCACGGCCGGGGCGAGCGATGCTCCACCAGATCGAAGGCCTGGTGAATGGTGTTGTCGGGACAGATCAGGAAATCGGCTCCCGCTTTGGCCAATTTTTCAGCCGAAGAAAGCATCAACTCAGCCACTCCCGCCCAGTCGTCGCGATCGATGCACTTCATGTATTGCGCCAGAGAATGTGAGTGCAGCGAGACCTCTGGATGGTCGTGGCGGCCGAGCACCTGCGACCCTTCAAGCGAGATCGTGCGATAGCAGAGCGCGGCTCCCTCGGTGCTGCAAGCGACGATGCCGATGTGAAGTGGCACTGTTCCTCGTTAAATCCCGGGTAAAACGCCTCAAGACTCAGCCGCTGATTGTAGTCGGAGCGACCGCATAAGGGCTCGTATCGCGGTAACGCTTTTCGAATTCTTCCCGAGTGCAAATCGTTTTCACATCCACCACTCGATCGATAGCAAGGATTCCGTCCAGGTGATCAATTTCATGCTGCAATAGTTCAGAGAGATTGCGATCGTCTCCGGCTTGAAACTCGAGCATCTCACCTTTGAGATTCTGATAGCGGACAGTGATCTCACGGTGCCGCTCCACCTGCATGAAGATCGAAAGAAAACTCAGACACGCATCCCAGACGACAATTGTTTCGTCGCTGCGTTGGATGATCTCCGGATTGATCAGCGGCCACGGCTCGGCACCTGGGAGTTTCAGAAAGATGACTCGCCGCAAAACTCCAAGTTGCGGAGCCGCGATGCCCCGCCCGTAACCGGTCACGGAACGCCAATGAGCCAGCGTGTCGGCGAGATCGCGCAACCAGATTCTTGGATCTCGCGCGCCGCCGGGTCCTCCACGGCGACAGCTTTTTCTCGCAACACCGGATCACCAAGTTGAAGAACAGGACGGACGGGCATAGTGCATTCTCAGTCTCAGCGCGCTGCCGCAGCATCAAACAGGCTCAGCAGTTCCAGTTTCTTCTCCGCCGGCAGAAACGACGCCTCGAACGAATTGCGAGCTAACTCGCGCAGATGCTCGTCTGTAAATCCAAACGTCTCCTGCGCGAGCTGGTATTCATGCGAGAGCGTTGTGCCGAACAGCGCCGGATCATCCGTGTTCAGAATGATCATCACTCCCTGGTCGAAGTAGTTCTTGGCCGGATGTTCGGCCACCGCCTTGCACACTCCCGTGCGAAGGTTACTGGTAATACAGAGCTCGACCGGAATCTGCCGTTGCGCAAGTTCTTCGATCAAGTCGGCATCCTGGCTGGCGGTAAATCCGTGACCGATGCGTTCTGCGTGAAGGTTGAGCGCACCCCAGATGGATTCCGGTGGCCCCGTCTCCCCCGCATGCGCCGTCAACCGCAATCCCTGGTCGCCGGCATAGGCATAAACGCCGCGAAACAATTCCGGGGGAGCCTTCAATTCGTCACCGCCCAAACCGACGCCGATTACGTGGCGGTCGCGGAATCGTGCCGCGAGCTCAAAAACCTTTTGTGCTTCCTCCACTCCGAAATGCCGCGTCGCATCGAAAATCCACAACAGCGATACTCCGAAATCGCGTGCTCCCCGGGCACGTCCGCGTTCCAATCCCTCGAAAATTGCCGGAAAGTCCTGCTTACGGAACAGGCAGACACCGACGGCAACATACACCTCCGCGTGCAGCACGTTCTCTTCTTTCAATCGCTGCATCAGCCGGTAAGTGATGAGTTCGTAGTCGTCGGCCCCGCGCAGGTGCGCGCTGACAGCCTTAAACGCCATCAGAAAGCTCTGGAAATCGGTGTAGCCATAAAGCGATTCGACCTCCGCCAGCGTGGTTCGATCCCCGTGAAGTTTGCGCAGTTCGAGCAGCGTCGCGGGTTCAACCGATCCTTCGAGGTGCAGGTGCAGCTCCGCCTTGGGAAGTTGACGGATGAAAGCATTGGGCGGGCGGAGAGGTACGGATGTCATCTCTCCGATTGTAGATTCTTGACCAAGGTTTTGCGAGAGAGGGTGAATCTCGCTGCACCAATTATTTCGTTTACAATTCGGGGTTCTTATTCTCGGGTCAGGAGATTCCATGAACGCAAAGACCATCCGAGCACTATTGGTTTTTTCCGCGATGCTTATCGTGCCATTGGCTCTTTTCGCCGCGTCGGCTCCACAAGTGAAAACCAAGTCGGGAGTGGTCGAGGGCAAGGAGGACGGTGCGGTCCGAGCGTTCCTTGGAATTCCGTACGCCGTGCCGCCAGTCGGCGATCTGCGCTGGAAGCCTCCTGTGACTGCCGCGAAATGGACCGGCGTCCGCAAGGCCACAGACTTCGGCCCGCACTGCCTGCAGGGCAATGTTTTCGGCGACATGACTTTTCGCGATCCCGCCGGCAGCGAAGATTGCCTGTCCCTGAATGTATGGGTTCCCGCAAAGCCTCCGAGTGCGAAGTTGCCTGTAATGGTTTGGATCTACGGTGGAGGATTCGTTGCAGGCTCCACGTCGGAAACGCGGCAGGATGGCACTAATCTGGCGCAACAGGGCGTGGTCGTGGTCTCCATGAACTACCGGCTGGGAATCTTCGGCTTCTTCGTTCATCCAGAACTCGCGAAAGAATCCGGGCACAACGCCGCCGGCAATTATGGCTTGCTCGACCAGGTAGCAGCGTTGCACTGGGTGCATAACAACATCGCGGCGTTCGGCGGAGATCCAGAGAACGTGACCATCTTCGGCGAGAGTGCGGGATCGTTTTCCGTCAGCGCGCAGATGGCCTCGCCCCTTGCCAAGGGCCTGTTCCAAAAGGCAATCGGAGAAAGCGGCGGAGCCTTCTACAGCGGCGGCCTTTCATTCGAGACCCGCTCGGTGCGCGAAGAGAAGGATGTACAAGCCGTTAGCGCGAAACTGGGAGTGAGCAAGCTTGCCGATTTGCGCGCGCTCCCTGCGGAGAAGCTTCTCGATCCCTTCATCCCGCCACAGTCGCGTGGCTTCGATTTCGGCCCCGACGTCGACGGATATTTTCTGCCGGAGCCGGTCCCCGCGATCTTTGCAGCGGGCAAGCAAAATGACGTTCCCTTACTGGCGGGCTGGAACCACGACGAAGGCAGCTTCGAAATTGCCTACTCGCCGCAGAAGCCGTCAGCCGAAAGCCTGAAAGCCACGGCACAAAAAGAATTCGGCGCCAAGGCGCCTGAGTTCTTGAAGCTTTATCCGGCCGACAGCGATCAACAAGCCGCACGCTCAGCCCAGGATTTTGCCGGAGATAGCTTCATCGCTTTCTCGACCTGGCAGTGGCTGGAGTCCCAATCCAAAACCGGAAAACATTCGGTCTACCGCTATCGCTTCGATCTCGGCCCGCCGTCCGATCCGAAGGCCCCGCAACTGGGAGCGTATCACTCGGCGGAAATCGAATACGTATTCGGCCAGCTCGACTCCAAAGCCGGAATCAACTGGAGACCGGAGGACCGCCAACTCAGCGCCACGATGCAAAAATACTGGGCAAACTTCGCGCGCAGCGGCGACCCCAACGGCCCCGACTTGCCGAAATGGCCGGCGTATTCCGCCGCTGACGGATGGCCCGTGATGTTTCTGGACGCGCAGTCTGCCGCGCATAAAGATGATCTGCGCGACAGATATTTATTCCTGGCCGGAGTGTGGGCGAAGTAAGCCCGGCTGGACTCATGGAGTATCCGGCAGAGTGGCCCGCCGAGGGCGGGAGCCTGCTTCCGTACAAAGCAGACATACACTTTGGAAACGTTACTAGCGAGAAGAACCCTCTGAAATGACCCGCAAGGCATGGCTCAGCCCGCGTTCTCTCTGCGGGGGATACATTCATGTCAACTTTGGCGGAACCGTTCAGACGGATCAAGAAACCTTGGCAGTGGGCCTTGGCCGGCGGAGGAGTCTTACTTGTCTGGGGCGCAGTCGCGTTAACAACCACACGCACTGACCACATTGAACCAGCTTCGCAAACTACCATTGAACCGGCTCTGCAAACTACCAGCGAGGCGCCGTCACGAAGTCTTTATAAGGATAGACCCGAAGGAGGCGAGTCGGCGCTTATGACGCGACTAAGCGACGCCAGACCCGCCACCTCCGTTCGCAAGTCAACCGCGGCCGATGCCGCAGTCGAGCGCAAGATTATTCGCACGAGTTCCATGCAAATGGTTGTTCAGCATCCGGCGGAAACCGCCGACCAGATCAACTCGTTTGCGGAATCCCTAGGCGGATATTTGGTCAGCGCCGATGGCGGTGGACCAAATGCGGTCAGTGGAACGCTCACGATTCGTGTGCCTGCAACCCGATTTGAAGAGGCTCGTGCCAAGATCCGAACAATGGGACTGCGGATTGAGAGCGAGAAGATTGAGGCGCAAGACGTCTCGCGGCAATATGTCGATCAGGACGCAAGCCTTCGCAATCTGCGAGCCGAGGAGTCTCAGTATCTGACAATCCTCAAACAAGCGAGCTCTGTCAAAGACATGCTGGCCGTGACTGAACACCTGAGCGAAGTCCGCGGACAAATCGAACAACAGCAGGCGGAGTTCAACGCCTTGTCGCGACAGATCGAGACCGTCGCCCTGACGATTTCTCTTACGACTGAGCCCGAGCCCAGCGGATTCGGCCTGAATTGGCGCCCCGTCGACCAGCTAAAACTGGCTCTGCATGACGGCCTCGAAAGTCTGGCGACCTACGCGACGGCGATGGCAACGGTTCTTTTTTATCTTCCTGCAGTGCTGCTATGGGTGGGAACGATTCTGATCGGAACGATGACGAGTTGGAAAATATTGCGCTGGGCCGGTCGACGCTGGTTTGGCTGGACCAACGGAACAGTTCACGTCTGACCGAGGGCAATTGTTTATTGAATGACTTTTTGGGGACGATGGCTGTAGTACGAATAAAAATCCATCACGAACCGGCGTCACGAGAAAACCCGGCACGGGAGTGCCGGGTGATCGTGCGCGAGCATCTCCGAGTCCCTCGGGGCGGCACAGTGGGACAAAGGGACTAGGGCGCCACCGGCGAACCGCTCGCCTCCGTCTCCGCCTTCTCGCCACGAAATACCCGTGAAATGCCGCGAACGATCCTTCGCATCGGCAATTCACCTTTCGCATCGGCGAAGAAGATTTCCCCAGTTCGACTCCCGCGGTAATACCAGCGCTTAAGCAACGCCAGGTGCTCCATATTCTCCAGCGCCGACTTCGCTTTCGAGGGCGCGAACGACTGCAGCACTTCCTGTACCCGCGCCTCCATCGATTGCGACTTCGCGTGCTCCGTTGGCTGAATGCTGAACGCAACCGGCCCGGCGATTCGCCCGCATTCCACGCGGAAAAACGCCACTGAGCCCGCCACCGAACTCGGCTGAATCATGAGCGCCGATAGACGGTCAAGGCGTTGCGCGATCTCGGGAAGCTGACTCAGGATGGGCTTCAGCTTTTCCAGCCGCGCATGAATCGCTGCCGCATCCTCAAAGGCAAGGCTGGTAGACGCAGTTTCCCGCTCCGCCGAAAGTTCACGGTTCAGAGATTCTCCCGCAGAATCAAAGTAAGCCTCCACCCGTTTCACTTCAGCAGCGTATTCTTCATCGCTGCATCCCTTGAAACACGGAGCCAGACACATCTTCATCTCGGAATAAATGCATCCGGGAAATTTCGGGTCAGGATGCAGATCGTCCACGCACCGCCGCATCTTGAAGAAGTCCAACGAGTCGTTCATGAACTTCTCCGCCGCAACCCGCGACAGGAACGGCCCGTAATAAATCGAACGCCCGCTCAACCGACCCAGCCGCGTCGTGATCGAGGCCCTCGGATACTCGTTCTCCAGATGCAGCTTCACCAGCGGTGCGAAGCGGAAGCGCATTCGGTCAGAGTAGGATTTGGGGAAGGCAGACCGGAGAACACAGTAAAGAAGGAAACCAGATTCGAAGTCCGATCCGGTCGGCGCATACTCGATCTCGCGCACACGGTCGCGCAAATTGAGTTTCTTCGTGCGCTCTTCGACCGGCCCGAGCAACCGCTGCAGCCGTCGTCGCAGGTTCGCCGTCTTGCTGATGTAAGGTTCGGCCTGGGCATCGGCCGCTCGCAGAAGGAACACAGCGGGGGCCGCCGGCACCGCGGCGAAGATTTCCGCATCTCGCCCAGGCGCGAATTCTAGCCGCTCAGTTAACACGGATTCATTGTAAGCAAGTCTTCACCACGGAAGCACAGAGTCACCGAGAACCTCTTTCTTCTATAGTTTGCTCCGTGCCTCAGCGTCTCCGTGGTGAGCCCGTTCTTACCGGAAGCTGGCGCTCCGGAACTTCTGCCGAAAATCCGTCCCGTCGAGGGTAACGATCCGGCACATCTCGTGCAGTCGCGAGCGCATCCGTTCCCCGATACGGTCTCCTAAGGTTTCTCCACGGCTGGCCGCCCGAGCGGGTGAGATCGAGCCCGCAGCGCCTGCTGCCGGCTGATCATCGAAATTCGTGGTGATAATCGTCGTGCGGTTGTCGTTATAACGCGTGTTCAGAATCAGGCTGACCGTGTCCCACACCCACTCCGTCGGTTTCACGGCACCCAACTCGTCGAGCACTAAAACATCCGTCTCGAACACAGGACGCAGCACATCCAGCTCCGTGGTCTGCACCGTCGAGTTGTACGAGTTCTGAATCTCCTTCAACAGCTCCCGATAGTCGTAGAAGAGGCACGGAATTCCGCGGTTGACGATCAATTCCTTGATGATTCCCACGGCCAGATGTGTCTTGCCTGTCCCGATCTTACCGATGATCAACAGCCCCTTGTCGCCGCGCGGATCACATTTCTTCGCAAAGCCCGATGCAATAAAGTGACCTTCCTCCAGCGATGGATTCGCGCCCGGAAAGTCAGTGTCGTAGTTTGAGAGTTCGCAGTGCTCATATCGCCGTGGAATCCGAGCCGCCTCCAGCAGCGACTGCCCCCGTGCTCGCAAACGGCAATCGCAACGCGCGACCCGGCGATCGTTTGCACTCTTGCCGCGGTCGCCGCCTACGGTCTTCCACCCAGTCCCTTCACACAACGGACAAACTTCCACCGGAGCCTTGATCACCTTGGACCCTTCCATCGTTAAACAAATCCTCTCTTCCGACTTTGCACCCGCAGCCGGCTTCCGCGCAAGCCGGAAACCCTGCCTCCCTGTGTACATCCTGTGAACCACCGCGCTGCCCTGTGGAGGGCGTAGGAAAAACCTCCTGCTAAGGCTGGAAAGCCGCAAGGGTAGCCCCAATCCCGACCCCAGGAGTGCAAAACAGGCTTCCGGCGCGGATTTTCACAGTTGACTTTCGCCACAGACGGAGGAGAATACGAGCCGTCGGGTTTCCCAACTCAGCCATAGCCAGTTTTCTGCCGTTATAGGCTGCGTATGCAAAGAGACCTGCGAGGAGAATCTATGAACAAGGCCGATCTGGTTGACAAAATCTCAGGCGCTTGCGAAATCAGCAAAGCCCAGGCCACAACCGCCATTGACACCGCTGTAGACAGCATTACCTCGGCCCTCCGCAAAGGAGATCGCGTAGCACTGATAGGCTTCGGCACCTTCTCGGTGTCCCAAAGAAAAGCACGCAACGGTCGCAACCCGCAAACCGGCGCCACGATCAAGATCGCTGCCCGCAAAGTTGCGAAATTTAGCCCTGGGGCCGAACTCAAGAAATCTGTCAATAAGAAGTAGTCGGGAATCACACGCGAATCACAGAGCGGCAGGGGGTCGGCCCTGCCGCTTCTTGCTGTCAGCAGCACGGCCGCAATCCCAACCACTTATATGTCCCGATTCCTCTCACCCAGAATATTCACCCTATTTGCACTGCTGGCCGCGCTCGCCGCGCAAGACGGCAACCGCCTGCCATTCGGCTCCTGGCACCGCTTGTCAGAGACGCCCGTGATTGTTCCGCGCGGCAACACCTGGGAATCTACCGGTACATTCAACCCCTCGGTGGCCGTGCGCGAAGGCAAAATCGTGATGCTCTATCGCGCCCAAGACAAGCAAGGCACATCGCGCCTGGGATATGCCGAGAGCTCCGACGGAACCCATTTCACGCGTCGGAATGACCCGGTTCTGACACCGACCGAAGAATATGAGAAAGACGGCGGCGTGGAAGACCCGCGCCTCGTGCAATTCGGCGACACCTACTATTTGACCTATACCGGCTACAACAAAAAAGACGCGCAGCTCTGCCTGGCTACTTCGAAGGACCTGATTCATTGGGACCGTAAAGGCGTCATCATTCCCGCGAATAAAGGAAACTGGAATGTGAAGTGGACTAAATCCGGCGCCATCGTCCCCGAGAAAATCGATGGCAAGTATTGGATGTATTTCCTCGGCACCAGCGCCGACAACAAAGATCAAGCGGGGCTCGCGACCTCCACCGATCTCACTCACTGGACCGAAGCCACGTCAGCCCCGGCGTTGCCGGTCAGACCCGGCCACTTCGATTCCAGAGTTGCCGAGCCCGGCCCCGTGCCGATCGTGACTCCGAATGGAATCGTGCTGATCTACAACGGTGCCGACGACAAACTCGTCTATCGCACAGGAATCGCGATCTTCGATCGCCACGATCCCCGCAAACTGCTCTGGCGGAGCGACGAGCCAATGTTCTCTCCCGAAAAAGATTGGGAGAAAGCAGGCCAAGTCCCAAACGTAGTCTTCGTAGAAGGTATGGTGAAACAGGACAACCGATACTTGTTCTACTACGGCGGCGCCGACACGAACGTGGGCGTCGCCGAAGCTCCGATCCTTCGTTAGACTTCGCGCCAGACATCGCACTCAGCTTGACCGCATGCAAGCCTGACCCTAACATCGACTGGGGCCCATGCGATTTCAAATTCCTTCTTTGTTGGCGAGGCATCGCGCCGTTAAGTTGTGTTTCCTGCTTCTCGCGGCGACGGCAACCGCCCAGCAAGCCAAGCCCCCCGCGCCTCCTCCGGCACCTATAGCCACTTTCACTGATATCGCCGAAAAAGCCGGACTCACCGCCCAGAACGTCTTCGGCGGCCTCAGCACAAAGAAGTACATCATCGAAACCACCGGCACCGGCGTCGCCATCTTCGACTACGACAACGACGGATGGCCCGACATCTTCCTGGTCAATGGCACCAGACTCGAAGGATCTCCCGCCGCGCAAGCTCCCACCAACCACCTGTACCGCAACAATCACGACGGCACCTTCACCGACGTCACCGCCAAAGCCGGTCTTACGGCAACCGGTTGGGGCCAGGGCGTGTGCGTCGGCGACTACGACAACGACGGATGGGAAGACCTCTACGTCACCTACTACGGCAAGAACCGCCTCTACCACAACCAGAACGGAGTCTTCACCGAAGTCGCTGAGAAGTCCGGCGTCGCCGGATCCGGCAAGGCATGGGGCACGGGGTGCGCTTTCGTCGACTACGACCGCGACGGCCGCCTCGATCTCGTCGTAGCCAACTACGTCGACTTCGATCTCGCGAACGCGCCCGCGCCCGGCGAACGTCCGACCTGCATCTGGAAAGGCGTTCCCGTCATGTGCGGTCCGCGCGGTCTAGCTGGGGCGAAGAACATCCTTTATCACAACCGCGGCGACGGCACCTTTGAAGACGTCACCACCAAGGCGCACATCGATCGCACCGACGGCCACTACGCCTTCAGCGTCTCCACGATCGATTTCGACGAAGACGGATGGCCCGACATCTTTATCGCCTGCGACAGCACGCCCAGCATTCTGTACCGCAACAATCACGATGGAACTTTCACCGACGTAGCGGTGACCTCAGGCGCCGCCTTCAACGAAGACGGGCGCGAGCAGGCGGGCATGGGATCCACGATCGCTGACTATAACGGCGACGGCCACCTCGACATTTTCAAAACAAATTTCTCCGACGACACTTCTACGCTCTACAAGAACAACGGCGACGGCACCTTCACCGACGCCACTCCCGCCGCCGGGCTCGGCCTGTACACGCAATATCTAGGCTGGGGGACGATGTTCTTCGACATCGACAACGACGGCTGGCCCGACCTGATTCTGGTGAACGGCCACGTCTATCCCGAGGTCGACAGCCAGCACCTTGGCAGCAGCTACAAAGAGCCGCGCATTCTCTTTCACAACAATGGCGATGGAACGTTCACCGACATCTCCGCGTCCGCCGGAGCAGGCATCACGACTGCAGCATCGTCGCGCGGACTGGCAGTCGGTGATCTGTGGAACGACGGTAAGATTTCGATCGTCATCAGCAACATGAATGACGAGCCCAGCCTGCTGGTGAATCAAATAAAGAATACGAATCACTGGATCGCCATTCACACTGTGGGCACGAAATCGAATCGCGACGGCATCGGCGCCCGCATCCGGGTGAAGACCGTCAGCGCGCACCCTCGTCGACGAAGTCCGCAGCGGCTCTTCCTTCGATTCCAACAGCGACATGCGCGTCCACTTCGGTCTGGGCGCCGCCACGAAGATTGAATGGATTGAAATCCGCTGGCCCAGCGGACTGACTGAGAGATTTGCGAATCTAACGGTCGATCAGATTCACACACTAAGAGAAGGCTCAGGTGCAGTCGTGGAACCGGAAGCCAAAAAGCCGTAACCGCACAAGTCCCCGGGCACTTTCGTGGACCTTCGTGTCCTTCGTGGTTATGGTTTTCGGCGGCGACCTATCTCGCCTTGGGATTCTTCGCAAACTGCTGGGTGCGAATAATCCCTTCGCCTTCCTTCACGAAGACTACCTGATTCACCGTGACGTCCTTCACCGTATCGACCTGCCCGCTGGGCCAGCGAACCTCCAGCAGATCGACCTTCGTCGCCTTCCCCAAGCCGAAGTGCACCCGCAAATCATTCTGCGAGAAGTACCCGCCGCCGCTGCGCACTTCGTCAATCTGCTGGTGAGGCTTCGTGTCCCCCGGCAGATGAGTCACGCACTTCAGCCGCGCTCCAATTCCACTGCGATTCGATTTCGTCCCAATCGTCCGCACCTTGATCCAGTTGTTATTAAGCTTCGAATCGCAGCGCAGAAGCTGCGGATAATCGTTGACCGTATTAATCACGACATCGATATCGCCATCATTGTCGAAGTCGCCAAAAGCCGCACCCCGCGATGGACTCGGCTCCGAGATGCCCGGCCCCGCCTGCAGTGACACATCGGCAAAATGTCCGTTATGCAAGTTTTGATACAGCAGCTTGCGCTGCGCGTAACCAGCTTCCGTCTTCAATTGCTCAACTTCCGGATACACGTGGCCGTTGCAGATCAGAATGTCGGGCCAGCCGTCGTTATCCATATCGAAGAACCCGCAGCCCCAACCTAAATATTGCGTGTGAGCGCCGAGTCCCGCCGTAAACGTCGCATCTTCAAAATTGGCGCCGCCCTGATTGTGATAGAGCGAAGGCGTGTCGCCGGCAAAGTTAGTTTTGACGAGATCGAGATTGCCGTCCAGATCGTAGTCCGCGGCCGAGATCCCCATGCCCGCCTGCGGCTTGCCATCCGGACTGAGAGCGCATCCCGCTTCGATCGCAATATCCTCGAACTTTCCATTCTTCTTGTTCTGGTAGAGAGCGCTCGCCGTCGAATCGTTCGCCACATAAATGTCAGGCCAGCCGTCGTTGTCGAAGTCCGCCGTCAGAACGCCCAAGCCATAAGTACCATTCGCGCCGAGAATCCCCGCTGCCTCGGAAACGTCGGTGAAAGTTCCGTCGCCATTGTTGTGGTAGAGAATGTTCTTACCGTTTTCCATGCCCGGCGGTCCGCACGCGACCATCACACTCTTATAAAGACACGGCCCCGATTCAGGCACGGGCGCAGTCGCCAGATCGAGGTCGATGTAGTTGGCGACGAACAGATCGAGTTGGCCGTCGCGATCGTAGTCGACGAAGGCGCAGCCTGTATTCCAGCGCGTGCCCTTGCCCGCCACGCCTGCCTTCTGGCTCACGTCGGTGAACGTGCCGTCGCCGTTGTTGTGATACAGCACGTTCTTGCCGAAGTAGGTGACGAACAGATCGTCCCAACCATCGTTGTCGTAATCGCCGACACACACGCCTTGTCCCCAGCCCGAGTGAGCGACGCCTGCTTTTGTCGTCACATCCGTGAACGTGCCGTCGCGATTGTTGCGAAACAGATGTGAGGTCGGCTCACTGCCGGCGGGGAAACCTTCCAGCCGCGTGCCGTTCACCAGAAAAATGTCGAGCCAGCCGTCGTTGTCGTAATCGTAGAAAGCAACGCCGCAGCCAGTGGTTTCGAGCAGGTATTTATTCTTGTGCTCACCGCCGAAAATAGTTTTCGCGTTGAGTCCTGACTCGCGAGCGACGTTGAGAAAGCTGACGCCCAGATCGCCGCTCTCCGGCTGGCGGTTCTTTTGCAGCCGGAGCGTTCTGCTGTAACGAGT
Source organism: uncultured Acidobacteriaceae bacterium (assembly GCA_963840895.1). Taxonomy (GTDB): domain Bacteria; phylum Acidobacteriota; class Terriglobia; order Terriglobales; family Acidobacteriaceae; genus Sulfotelmatobacter. The sequence goes on along the minus strand of CAWJAR010000017.1, from coordinate 54,899 downwards.
TCGCCCGTAACCAGCGTGGACGCGCCATCGCCAGCACGCTTTCCAGCGAGAGCACCAGCGACGAACGGCTGAAACTTTTCAGAAAATCGCGGCGTGAAGGGAACAAGAGGTCGCTACCTGGCCCACTCGGCTCGTGCTAAAATTCGCCCCTATTCCTTATATTCACGGAACCGCGACTTTGCAAGCCAGTCGGGCCAAATCCCCGCTCCCAAGAAGGCCTCAATGAATCCTTACCCAGTTCCTGATCGTCGTTCTGCGCTGTTCTGCGCCGTTTCGCGCGGCTGTTGCCTGTTTTTATTTGTGGTGTTGAGCCTCGGTCTTTGCCCCGACCAGCTATCCGCCCAGACCCCGGAATTGACGCGGACGATTCGCACCTGGGAATTTCTTCCTGTCGTCGGCACGCGCGCCGGACTATTTGGCAACGAGACCGGACAATTCGAAGCCTGGGTCTATCCCCTGAAAATCTTTCGCGACTTTCACCTGACCTTTCTCGTTGGCGATCGCGCACTACCTGCCGAGAGTCTGGCTCGCACCCTGACCGTCCGTCCTGAGTCAGCTTCGATTCTGTATGTGGGAGATTCTTTCCGGGTGCGCGAGACTCTTTGTGTCCCGGTCAACGAAGCGGGAGCGGTCATTCTGCTCGACGTCGAAACCGAGCAACCCTTGGAAGTGGAAGCCGCATTTACCGGAGACTTTCAATTGGAATGGCCCGCAGCCTTGGGCGGAACCTATGTCAATTGGGACGACAAGCAACACGCCTTCGTCTTCGGCGAAGAGGCGAAGAAATTTGCAGCCTTGGTTGGATCTCCGACTGGCGCCGATGCCCGGGTGGCGTATCAAACCAACTACTCTGCATCGGATCAGAACTCGATGCACCTGGGCGTGACGCAAAAAGGAAAAGAGACCAAGGTCCTCGTCATTGCTGGCTCGGTTTCAGGGCAGGCCGACGCCGAGAAGACATATCAGCATCTGCTGACTTCCTACGCAGACTCCATGCACGAAGCGTCGGCCTACTACCGCGCTTATCTCGACAAGACGGTCAGCCTCGAACTGCCCGACGCGGATCTGCAACAGGCCTACGACTGGGCGCGCATCAGCACGATTCAGGGCATCGTGAACAATCCCGTTCCTGGGAACTGGCTTGGTTGCGGGATACCGGACATCCGGAGTCGGACAGCGGCCAGGCTTTGCATGGTTCTTTGGCCGCGATTCCCTCTGGACCTCGTTTGCTCTCAACGCCGAGGGCGACTACTGGACTACTCACACCGCGCTCGATTTCATAAGCAAATATCAACGCGAAGACGGCAAGGTTCCGCACGAGATCTCGCAGAGTGCGAGTCTCGTTCCCTGGTTCAAGGACTATCCCTACGCGTACGTTTCCGCCGATGCGACGCCACTATTCATCATCGCGATGAATGACTATGCAGTCCAGAGTGGCGACGTTGCCTTTGCGCGCGAGAAGTGGGACAACGTTTGGCGCGCCTACCAGTTCATGCGCTCCACCTACGACGCGCAAGGCTTCGCGCAGAATGCAGGAATTGGACACGGCTGGGTCGAAGGTGGACCGCTGCTTCCGGTCAAGAACGAGTACTACCAGGCGGGACTTGCCGTTGAAGCGCTGCACGCGCTCTCCAATCTCGCTCGCCTCGTCGGCAAAGACGACGTCAGCAAGCAACTTGCGGCCGAGTTCGATCACAGTAAGCCAGCGCTTGATCAGGCCTTCTGGTCGCCCGAAATGAAAGCCTACGCGTTCGCGCTGAAGCAGGATAACGAGCGCGTCGAATGAAGCCACCGTGCTCTCAACCGTTCCCATGTGGTTTGGCCTGGCCGACGCCGAGTCACGCAGACCAGACCATCACGCAACTCGCCGCCGACGATCATCAGACCGACTGGGGCATGCGCATCATCTCCGCAGCACTCGAAAGTCTACGACGGTTCTGGATATCACTTCGGTTCGGTGTGGCCGCTGTTCACGGGATGGGCTTCCGTCGGCGAATACCGCTATCATCGCGCCTTCCCCGCTTACTTGAACCTGCGTTCGAACGCGCTTGCTCGGTGCGGACGGCGCGCTCGGACACTTCACGGAAGTCTTGTCGGGTGATTACTACCAATCGTTCGCTACCAGTTCGCCACACCAGATCTGGTCTGCCGCGATGGTCGTCAGTCCGATTCTGCGCGGCATGTTTGGTCTGCAGACGGATGCGGAAAAACGCCAGATCACGCTGGCTCCGCACGTTCCCGCGGATTGGACCTCGTTTGCGATTCACGACGTCCGCGTCGGGGAGTCGGCGTCGACTTCCAATATCGCAAGACTCCCGACAGCGTCGTGCTCGAGGTCAAGCGCAATGGAACCGAGCAGTGCTGGGTGGAATTCTCTCCGGCCTTCAGCCTGCGCACGCAGATCGTAGGAGTCCTGTTCAACGGGCGGCCTTTGCCCTTCAAGGTTGCAACCCAATAGTAACGATCAGCACGTATACGTGCGATTCCCGGTGAACGCCGCCGCGAACAGCCTCGTGATTCGAGTCAGAAATGATTTCGGATTGTCATTGTCGAATGAATTGCCCGCGTTGGGGAGCGCGAGCCGCGGCCTGCGTGTGCTCTCGGAATCATGGAACACGCTGCAAGACCGAATTGACTCTGGAAGTCTCTGGACGATTCCGGTGATAGCTATGCCTTGAACGTCTGGAATCCGAGCCAGATCTCTTCTGTGACTGGTGCAGCTCTTACCAAGCTCGGGAAACTGGAAATCCAGATGCCGCACGGAACAGCCGACGCTTACTCACGCCAGAAGAGTCGTGATCCGGTTTGGCAAGTCCTAAGCTCGAAGGGCTAAACTCAACCAACGCTCTCTTCGCTCTTAGAACTTGGGACAGCAACTGAAGCAATGGGTTGTCGCATCCACTCTAGGTTGCGGAGTTTCAACACGTAGACGAGGAGTCCTTCCATGCAGCGTAAGCCCTGGCGGCTTTGTGCAGTTGTGTTGCTCTCACTTTCGCTCCTTACGACATGCTCTCAGAAATCAAAGAATGCCATCGATACCGAAGGACACCAGTGGTGGCAGCATGCGGTGTTCTATGAGATCTATCCGCGCAGCTTCGCCGACAGCAACAACGACGGGGTTGGCGACCTCAAGGGCATCACGTCGAAACTGGATTACTTGAAGGATCTCGGCGTGGACGCGATCTGGATCTCGCCCTGCTTCCCTTCGCCGCAAGTGGACTTTGGCTACGACGTATCCGACTACGAAGATATCGATCCGATGTACGGGACGTTGGCGGATTTCGATGTGCTCTCCAGCGAAGCCAAGAAGCGCGGTATCCACATCATTCTCGACTTCGTCGTGAACCATACTTCCGACCAGCACAAGTGGTTCCTCGACTCGAAGTCCTCGCGCACCGCAGAACACCGCGACTGGTACATCTGGCGCGACGGCAAGGGACCCGGACAACCTCCGAACAACTGGAACTCCGACTTCGGAGGCTCGGCGTGGAAGTTCGATCCCACAACCAATCAGTATTACTATCACTACTTCTACACAGAGCAGCCGGACCTCAACTGGCGTAATCCGGCGGTGAAGGATGCGATGTTTGACGTGACGCGCTGGTGGTACAAGCGCGGTGTGTCAGGGTTCCGACTTGATGCAGTGGACACGCTCTTCGAAGATCCCAACCTGCGCGACAATCCCTTGTCAGGCGGCATCAATCCCTATGGCGATCCTTACGAAGAGAAGATCTACACGACCAAGTTGCCTGAGGTGCACGACGCTCTGCGCGGCCTGCGCAAGGTGACGGACGAATACAACGGTGTGCTGATCGGAGAGACTTGGACCGCCAACATCGCGGAGCTCAACAAATACTACGGCGAACGCAACAACGAATTGCAGATGCCGATGGACTTTCTGTTCACCACGGTCAACAAGCTGTCGCCTGCGGACTTTCGCAAGCAGATCGCGGCCATCGATTCTGCTTCCGGATGGCCGACGTTCGTCATCAGTAATCACGACATCGTGCGCTCCTACGATCGCTACGGCGATGGGCAGCATAACGATCAGATCGCAAAGTTGATGGCGGGTCTTTACCTGACTCTGCGCGGCACGCCGATCATGTACTACGGCGAAGAGATTGGAATGAAGACAACGCCTCCGACTCGAAAGGAAGACGTGAAAGATCCGATCGGGAAAAGAGGATGGCCTAAAGAGAAGGGTCGGGACGGCGAGCGGACACCGATGCAGTGGGACGCAACGTGCCAATGGAGGATTCTCAACCGCTACTCCGTGGCTTCCTGTGCCGGAAACCGCCAAGACGCACAACGTCGCCGATGAGTCGAAGGATCCGGAGTCGGTGCTCGAGTTCTACAAGCGGGTGCTCAAGCTGCGCCACTCGAACCCGGCTTTGTTGGATGGAAGTTATGTTCCGATCAACGACAACGATCAGAACGTGCTCTCTTACTTGCGAACCTACAAGGACCAGACCGTAATCGTGGCGTTGAACATGTCGGGCGCGGAACAGACCCTGAACATCGGAATGAGCCAGCATGGCTTCTCTTCCATCGACAGCCTCATCGCAACCGGGAAGTCATCGGTGAAGGGGGATATCGTGACGCTTGAGCCTTACGGAGTCTTCATCGGCCAGCTCTCGAAGTAGCAGTTCATTCACCGCTCAGGATCCTCCAGGCTTCGCGACCCGTGAGGACGACTTTCTGGACGCTTTTCACCGCACTCTGATATTGGGCGCGCTCGAAAGCTGCAGGGTCCGGACATCGCAATTGGCTCAGGGTACCTTTCAGATTGTTGACCGACTTGTATTCGTGCTTGTCCATCCAATGAATCAATCCAGCTTCGAGATCGCGGAGATGGCCGATCCCGTGACGCAACAGTGCGGAACAGACCATGGTTACATCCGCGCCGACCAATAACAATTTCACAACATCGTCGGGAACGTGGACGCCGCTTGAGCCGGCGAGATCCGCCTTGATACGACCGTACAGCATGCCGATCCAGGTGAGGGGGAGACGTAGCGCCTCGGAGGTACTGAGCAGGACGTTGGGCTGAATGTCGAGAGCATCGAGGTTCAAGTCAGGCTGGTAGAAGCGGTTGAACAGGACCAGCCCATTCACGCCACAGCGTCGATGCGCTTGGCCACGTTGGTCAGGCTGGTGAAGAACGGGGTGAGCTTGGCCGCGACGGGAATCTTCACTGCCGACTTCGCCGCCTTCACAAACTCCACATACCGGTCTTCGAGCGTTGAGCCACTTACGTCCTTCTGGCTGGGAACCTGGTAGAGGTTGAGTTCGAGCGCGCTCGCGCCGGCTTGCTCAATCTGCGTCGCATAGTCGATCCACCCTTTCAGAGTCGTGGCGCAGAGACTGCCGATCACCGGCACGCTGACGGCGGCTTTCGCATCGTGCAGCAGGGTCAGGTAACGATCGAGGGCGGACTGAGTGAGTGTAGAGCCTTCCGCGGCCTCTTCGAACAGGGAATGAAAGACGATGGCGGAAGCTCCCGCGTCTTCGAGATGGCGAATGCTGTCGATGTCCTGCGTGAGCGGGGAGGAAGACGAAACCAGCGGAGTTCGAAGTTTGAGGCCGAGATAAGTAGTGGAGAGATCGGGCATAGCGTCCTTGTGGAGATCTGATTCTCTGCGGGTAAAACGTCTACCGCGGGTTCTCTGGCATTGAGAGAACGAGGGATCATACGCTAGAGAGATCGAGTCGTCTATGAGCGGACGCACACTGTGGGATCGGGTATAGAATACGCACGGCGCGGGATGCACGAACTGTCGATTGCGATGAGCATTGTGGATGCTGCGATGGAAGAAGCGCAGCGGCGAGGCGTACAGGTCAGCGCGGTGCATCTCAGGCTGGGCGCGCTTTCTGGCGTGGTGAAAGATGCATTGCTGTTCTCGTACGAAGTTGCATGCCAGGATACGGCACTGCAGGGATCGCAGCTGATCGTTGAGGATGTTCCGGTCATCGTGTACTGCTCGCAATGCCAGAAGGAACGAACGCTGGAGTCGGTGCAGTTGTTTCAGTGTCCGGAATGCGGTACTCCGACGATGGACATTCGTCAGGGCAAGGAGCTCGAGGTGTTTGCTTTGGAGGTGCAGGAATGAGCGAGCCACGTCTGGTGGAAGTCCGCAGGAATGTGTTGAAGCAGAATGACGTGATCGCACGGGCGTTGCGCGAGCAGTTTCGCGCGGCGGGAGTGTTTGTGGTGAGCCTGGTTTCGAGTCCGGGGTCGGGCAAGACGACCTTCCTGGAGAAGACGCTCACGCAGTTGCAGCCTCGCTATCGAGTTGCGGCGCTGGTGGGAGATCTGGCGACCGAGAATGATGCGGTGCGACTGGCGCGCAGCAAGGCTCCAGTGAAGCAGATCACTACGGGGACGTTGTGTCATCTGGAAGCAGCGATGGTGCAGAGTGCGCTGCAGGAGTGGGACCTGCATCAGCTGGATTTTCTGTTTATCGAGAACGTGGGGAATCTGGTTTGTCCGTCTTCGTATGATCTCGGGGAAAACCTGCGACTCGTGCTGATGTCGGTGACCGAGGGGGAAGACAAGCCGTTGAAGTATCCAACAATCTTCAACAGCGCGGACGTTGCCGTGATCAGCAAGAACGAACTGGCGGATGCGGTGGAGTTCGATTGGGACGCGGCTCGGACGAGCATCGAATCGGTGCGACCTGGAATGCAGATCTTTCGCCTCTCGGCGAAGACTGGTCAGGGAATGGACGAGTACTTGACGTTCCTCTCGCGGCAATTGGAGCTGCAACGGGCCGTTGTGCAACCTTAGCGAACCAACGGCTTTCACCACGGGGGACACACAGGGAATCACAGAGGAAAAATACCTCCCCCTCCCCCTGTCGATCTATTGGAGTCATTCGTTTACCGGGAAAACTCAGAAAAGTCTCATGGGGTCAATACTTTGCGGGCAAAATATTGATATTCAATGAGTTACGATCTTCCCTCCGCTGAATTTTTTTTGTGGCAGCCTTCCTAAAATCTTGTTTTCAAAGAACTTAAGAGAAGCTGGACTGGCCGCCCCCTCGCAAAATCTTGAGTCGCTTAGACTTATACGCAAAATATTGCGGAATAAGGACTTAGATGTGCGGCTCGGAATTGCGCTTTCGCCTTTCGGCTGGATCCATGATCCTTCGTTTTGGCTGTGGAAGGCAAGGTCAGATGTCACAAAGGGGCTGTGGAAATTGTCTGGCGGGCTTGGCGAAACATTCGAGCTGCGCTCGAAGGACAGCGGATGGCGGCTGTCCCCACATCAATCACTAATCACTTTTTCTTAATTGAGTTTTCTTAGAAGCCGTACTTGGCGATCACTCTCTTTTCTTTTTTGCCAACAACTGCGATTGCGGCGTGCTCGGCGGGCAACGTGAATGCCAGGGAGACGCCGGTGGACTGGTCTCGCAGGCTGATGCTGGTGTCTGTGGCGGCGTCGGAAATCATCACGTACAGGACCGAGTCGGCAAGCACTGTGGGAAATACTGAGAACTCCGGGCGGGAGCGGGGATTGCTGGGTGAACATCGGGGCGAGGTTCAGGCGATTGACGACGTAAGAGTAAAGGTCGGAGGTGGAGCGCGGGTCTTGTGCAAGTTCGACGGGGTCGGACGTCCAGAAGATGCGGCCTTTGCCGTGAGGGATTTCTTTCAGCGTGGAGGCGTCGTCGAAGTGCAGCGATTCGAGCCAGTTTTGTGCGGGCTGCGCGAAGGCCAGTGCGATCGAACGTGTTCCGAGGGCGATCGCTGCGTTGTGATAGGTGAGCGGTTCGACGTGGGCGGCGAGCCCGAGAGCGGTGGCGCGATGGACGATTTGCCAGTGTTCGTCCCGGTCGACGGGTCCGGTGATGAGGAGATTGCCTCCGGCATCGACGTAGGTCAGGAGAGCTTGCCATGCTCTTTCAGTCAGGGATTGAGGGGAGGGCAGGATGGCGAGCTTCGGGGTGCCTGGCTTTTCGAATAACCTCTCGATTTGATTCTCAGCGATTACATAGGCGGGCAGGTGGACGTCGTAGGCGAGAGCGCGAACCGCATTCTGCTGGGCCGCTAGTTGGAATTCGGCGAGGACGGAGTATTGCGCGGCCTGCGAGGTGACGATCGCGATGGATGGTTGCTGCGGGTCACGGAGATGCTCGTGCAACGACGGGGCGAACTGGGCGAAAGCGCGGAGGAGCGTGGCCTCGGGCTTCTCGGTGTAATCGGTGCGAACGGCGCCGATTGGAGTTTCGTTGCTCTCCGTCATATCGGAGTTGGTATTCCAGAGCCATTCGATGGCGCCGGAACCTTGAATAAAAGATGCGGCGACTTTTCGTTCGAGGAGAGCGGCTTCGTTCTCGGGAGTGCGGCGGGCGATCTCGTCGAGGTTCAGTTCGCGCTGCAGTCCGGTTTCCTGGATGAGCATGGCCTTACCGGGCTGCTTGGCGGCGAGGGAATCCCAGAGGATGTAGTCGTTCAGCCACCAGGAGTGATTGGTGGTGAAGTCGACGGACTCGTCCCCAGAAAGCCGGCGAGAGGCGGTCTTGAATGCCGCCTTCATCCTGGCCAACGGTGACGAGTTGTTGCGATCCGGTGGCGCGGATGGTGTCGCGCATAGTGCTGGCCCAATGGGCGAACGATTCCTGCGCGAAGAGGAAATAGTCATACAGTCGAAGTGAACTGGTGCCGGTGTACATGCCGCGGGGAGTGAATTCGTCTTCTGTGGGGAGAGAAATTGTGCCGGCGATGGAGCCGGGAGAAACATTCCAGAGGGCGGCGAGTTTAGCGCGATCGGGATAACGCTGTTTCAGCCAAGTGTTCCACGCGGCAAGTTCGATGGGATCGCCGTTGGGGCGCGTTTTCCAGAGGTGCTGCGAGATGCTGGGCTCGTTGATGAGATCCCATGCGAGATAGGGCACGTCGTGGAAACGGGTGACGACGGAGGAAATCAGAGTTTGCTGGCGGCGAACGGCTTGGGGATCGAGGTAGGAATTCGCGCCTCCGAGAACGTCGGGAAGAAATGCGAAAAAGTTGAATTGGACCGGGAGGCCGTATTTGCGGGCGGTCATCAGATAGGCCTCGAGGGTGCGCAGTGTGCGCTCGTAAGGCTGGCCGTTCTCGTCGGAAAATTTGTCCCAGCCGGTCCACCATCCGGTGCGGATCATGTTGAGTCCGGCATCGTGAATCTGGGCGAGATCCTGATTCCAGACGTAGACGTTGGGATGCTCGAAGTAGAGGCGCTGGACTTCGCTCGACATGTAGGTGGTGCCGATTACGGCGAGAGGATGTCCGTCGAGTTCGAAGTAGTCGTGATTGACGCCGAGATGCGGGCCGGAGCGGAGGAAGGATTCGTCGCGGATCCAGAAGGCGGAGTGGTAGAGGGCACGGATGCGGTCGCCTTCCATTAATTGCGCTTCGACGATGTAGAGTCCCTTGCCGCCGGGGGAGGGGAGGACAACGGGAGCATTCGGTGCGGCTGTGACGGTGGAGCGATTCGAAGGCTGCGCTTCGGGGAAGGTTGTGATCTTAATAGAAAGTTGGCTCTTCGGCTGGACTGCCGCGTGCCATTGCACTTGCAGTTCTACGGGCTCTCCCTGGAGGTAGAGAGGCAACGCGGGACGAACGGTGAATTCTTCGGCGCCTTGCAGGGCGCGGTCGGCAAGGGATTGAACATCGGCATTATCAAAGAAATCTTTGTGTAGATCGGCGTTGACGAAAATCCAGCGGCCGCCGTCGAAACCGTTGCGGTAGTGATCGACTTGAATCACGGGAGCTGAGAGCTTGCGGCCATTCTTGACGCCCCAAGCGAGAGTGTCGAGGCGAGCGTCGATAGAGCCGGCGGCGCCGCCGCGGTGGTAGAGGTCGACTGCACTGAGGCGGATGACGGGGCTGAAGGCGCGCTTCCAGTGGAAGGCGGGAAGTTGCAACGGCACTTCGGGATTGGACTGGAATTGCAGGCCGTCGGAGCCGGGAGTTTCCTGGTACTGGTCGATCATGAGCGGACGGATGAAGCGGACGCTGTAGTCGCGAAGATGCCAGCCGGAAGAATCGCGATAGGCGGCGCGGGTGAAGGGCCTTCCGCCGAGGACGAGGAGATTGCCGCCGCGGTCGAAGAACTGCTTGATGGCTGGCCATGCGTCTTCCGGGAAGGCGGAGGCATAGGGAAGAATGAGGAGATGGGTTGCGGGTGCGGCGAGAGCATCGCGGAGATGGTCGGCGTCAGCGGGCTGGGCGGTGGGGAAATTTGTTGCCTGTGCGGGCGCGGAGGAGTCGGCGATGGGAAAGCCGGGTTCGATGAATACGACTATGGAGCTGCTTTGCGCGTGCAGTGCTGTTTGGCCGAACAGAATTGAGATTGCGGCCGCGATGAGAATACGTTTACGCATGAGTATGCCTGATGAGGAGAATTTGGACCGGCGGAAACGATTGCAGTCTCTGGCAAGTGTAATGGAATGTCAAGCTAGAGAAACGATTTTGTAGAGTGCCAATTCGATTTGGGCTGAAGAAAAATGCGTAAAAGCGCTCTCGGGCGATGCTATGATGGCCGCGTTATCTGGTTTAGACATCTCTGAAGGGTGGACTATTGCACTCATGGCAATCGCGGCCCCCAATACTTCTACTACAACCACGATGGCGCCGGGCACGGGGCAGAGTTATGGCGCTCCGCTGGCTACGGTGACTACGCTTTTCTTCATGTGGGGATTTCTCACGTGCCTGAATGACATTCTGGTTCCGCATCTGAAGTCGATTTTTGATCTGAACTACGCGCGAGTCATGCTGATTCAGTTCGCGTTTTTTGGAGCGTATTTCATCTTCTCGATTCCGTCGGCCAAGATCATTGACTGGATTGGATATCAGAAGTCGATGGTGGTCGGGTTTGCTCACCATGGGACTGGGAGCGTTCCTGTTTGTGCCGGCGGCGAGTGTGCCGTCGTACCCGCTATTCCTGGGAGCGCTCATCGTGCTGGCGGCCGGGATCACGTGCCTGCAGGTGGCGGCGAATCCTTATGTCACGGTGTTGGGAAAGCCGGAGACGGCTTCGAGCCGGCTGAATCTGACGCAGGCGTTCAATTCTCTGGGAACGTTTCTCGCGCCTTTCTTCGGTGGGCTGCTGATTCTGAGTGCAGCGCCGAAGGCGCATGGACGAGATCCGCGCAATGGCGCCCGATGTTTTGCAGGCCTACCGACTGCACGAGGCGGCCACGGTCAAGACGCCTTATGTGGGCCTGGGCATTGCGCTGGTTGTGCTGGCGGTTGCGATTGGCAGTTTCAAGTTGCCAACGATCGAGCATGCGCAGCACAAGGTCGGCGAGAAGGTGAACGACTCGATCTGGAAGCATCCGAATTTGATTTTTGGTGCAATCGCCATTTTCGTGTACGTCGGCGGCGAGGTTTCCATCGGCAGTTTTCTGGTGAACTACTTCGGTCAGCCTGAGATTGGTGGCCTGACGGAAAAAGTTGCGGCCAGCTTCGTGGCCTTTTATTGGGGCGGCGCGATGGTGGGCCGCTTCATCGGATCGGCGCTCCTGCAGAAGATGAGCACCCGCGGACTGCTCGGGATTTGTGCGGTATGCGCGGCGGCGCTGGTGGCGATTTCGATGCTGACGACCGGGCACATCGGCGATGTACAGCATCATCCTGGTTGGATTCTTCAATTCGATCATGTTCCCGAGCATCTTCACGCTGGGAGTGGCCGAACTGGGGCCGCTGACTGGTGATGGATCCGGCAGTCATGATCATGGCGATTGTTGGAGGAGCGATTATTCCGGTGGCGCAGGGCGCGATTGCCGATCGGATCGGCATTCATCATGCGTTCTTCCTGCCGGTGCTTTGCTATCTGTACATTTTGTTCTTTGCATTGAGCGGGTCGAAGCCGAACAGCCAGCGGTACGCCAAAGCGTAGACAGGGTACGGCATTCGTACACAGGCGCGGAAAGTATGCACGATCACTGACACGACTCGCGCCTTTGGTAAGATACCTTGAGCAGAGTTAGAACATCGCTGACTAAATCGATTTAACTGACCATGGTGCAAATCAAGAAGCCTGGCCAAAAATCAGAAGTGATCACGCTCAAGGCCGTCGCCCAACATATAGGACTGACTCCGGGGACGGTATCTGCAGTTCTGAACGATTCGCCATCGGCTCGTTCCATTCCGCAAGAAACGAAGAACCGGATCCACGCGGCGGCCAAGGAACTCAACTACCGGCCCAATTTTTTTGCGCGCACGCTGCGCAACAAGCGCACGTACACGATCGGGGTGATCGCGGAGGAGATTGGCGACTCGTACAGTTCCCCGATCATCAGCGGGATTGAGCAGTACTTGAGACAGCGAGAGTACTTCTTTCTGACAGTGGTGCACCGGCATGATCCGGTGTTGCTGTCGCGGTACTCGCAATTGTTGTCGGAGCGCGGAGTCGAGGGAATCATCACGGTGGATACCACTGTGAACGAGGCGCCTGCCTTGCCAACCGTGGCGGTTGCCGGACACAAGAAATTGAAAGGTGTCACCAACATCACGCTTGATCACGAGCGGGCGGCCGTTCTGGCGTTGAACCATTTGAAGTCGCTCTCACACGAGCGGGTAGCTTTTATGAGAGGGAATCCGCTGAGTGCGGATGCGAAGGACCGATGGGATGCGATCTGCCGAGTTGCGGGAGAGATCGGGATGAAGATCGATCCCGAGCTGACGGTGCAAATCGACACGGACGATCCGACGCCAATGCTGGGGTATCCATTCACCAAGCAACTGCTGGCGCGCAACAAGCCGTTCACCGCGCTGTTTGCCTATAACGACATGTCGGCCATCGGCGCGATTCGCGCGCTGCGAGAAGAGGGGCTGCGCGTTCCGCAGGATGTTTCAGTCATCGGCTTCGACGACATTCCGGGAGCTGCGTTTTACACTCCGAGTTTGACCACGGTGCAACAGCCATTGCACCGGATGGGGGACGTGGCTGCGCAAGTGTTATTGGAACGAATTGAAGGCAAGAAGGAATATCCTTCTGACATCGCGATTGAACCGGAACTGATTGTGCGGGAATCGACGGCGAAAGCTCCGGGAGCCTCGTAAGATCGCGGTTCCGATATAGTAGGCGCTGAGCGTACGCTCCACTCATGGCTGCGCCTGACCCAACCTACGATTCAAAGTCTGCCAAAGCACTTACCTTCGCCGCGTATGCGGCATTTGTTCCCATTGGGATTGCAACGGTGCTGCTGGGGCCCATGTTGCCGATCTTGTCGGCGCGATGGAGCCTGAACTACTCGCAGGCAGGAGCGCTGTTCACGGCGCAGTATATGGTTTCGACGGTGGCGGTCGCACTGTCGGGAGTGCTGGTGTCGCGATGGGGATTTCGATTCGCGATCAAGACTGGGCTGGTGCTGATGAGTGTCGGGGTGGGTCTGCTACTGGCGGGGCCGAAGCTGCTGGGGATTCTTTGCATTGGAGCTTATGGAGGAGGGCTGGGATTGGCGGTTCCAGCGGCGAACTTGTTGGTGGCGGAGGTGAATCCGGGGCGGCGCAGTGCGAAGTTGAATCTGCTCAATTTTTGTTGGAGCGCGGGGGCGGTGGCTTGTCCATTTCTGGTGGCGGCAGCGGCGAAGGGTCACCGGATACCGGTCTTTCTCGGAGCGGTGGCGGGGTTTGCGCTCGCGGTGGCAGTGGGGATCGCAGTGATGCCTGCGTCGATTGTGGAACCATCGTCGAACGATGCCTCACGGAAGACGGGACCCGCGATTCGGTTCATGCAGAATGCGGTGGTCATGCTCGGGGCGCTTTTCTTTCTCTATGTTGGGGTCGAGAACGGGTTCGGAGGATGGATCGCGTCGTATGCGAAGAGCTTGGGGAATCTGACGCCGTCGCAGGCAGTGATGAGTCCGTCGTTTTTCTATGCGGCGCTGATGTTGGGGAGATGGGCGGCTCCGCTGGCGCTGCGATCGATCGATGAGGTTCGGTTGGTGCAGGGAGGATTGCTGGTCGGGTGTGCGGGGATGGGCGGACTCGTTTTGTCGCACGAATGGTGGGGTGTGATTTTGAGCGCGAGTGTGGCAGGTCTGGGACTAGCTTGCGTGTATCCGATTACGATTTCGCTTTTGTCGCGGGAGTTTGGGGCGGGGGCAGCGCGAATTGGATCGCTCATGTTCTTTTTGTCGAATATTGGGGGAGGGCTGCTGCCGTGGGTTGTTGGGTTGTCGTCGAATCATTTCGACAGCCTGAAGGCGGGGCTGGCCGTGCCGTTGATCGGGTGCGCGGCGATGTATGGGTTGTATTTGCGGGAATGGAAGGCAGCGGAGCGGTTGGGCTAGTGCCTTAGGGGCTAAAGCCCCATTTCGTTTGGGCGGTTTACGGTACGGCTAAAGCCGTACCCTTCCACAAACCTCGGGGCTAAAGCCCTTACAAATGGGATGTCTCTATCGCGGCGCTGGAAGCGGTGCGCCACCCAAAGTCCTCACCCAAAATCTTCACCCAAAGTTCCTCATGCAAAATCCTCGCAAAAGTCCTCAGTCAAAGTTCCCATAGAAAATTCTCAACCGAAATCCACTCTAAGATCCCGGTCAAGAAATCTTCGCCTCGACAAACAGCTCTCGCAATCTCCCGGGCAAATACCGAGAACTTATGGGAGGGACGATCTGCGGACGAGTCTGGCGGCCAGGCGGGAGAGGCGGACTAGTCGATACAAGGGGAACAGGGATGGGGGAAGATGAACGAGCTGCCACTCGCTGGGGCCGGGGGTAAAGACCAGGCGCTGCAGGAAGCGGCGGCGATCGGCGGGGCGTTCGCGAAGACGCAGCATGAGGCGGAAGTATGCCGGGGATTCGACGTTGAAGATATCCTCGCTGACGATGTGAGATTGAATTTCATTCGCAAGGGCGAGCGTTTCAGAATCACCTTCGAAAAATGTTTTCGCGGCGGCGGGAATGGCCGCGTTTAGAAGCCGATTTGCAAGGAGCATGGTGACGCGCAGCATGCGCACGATTCCTAAGGCCTGGGCTTGAGAGGCGATCCAGTTCCAGTCCAGAGTGGGCAGGCTCATGAGGCGGGCGAAGTCGCAGAGCCAGACGAGGCGTCCCCAAACGTGTTTGGCGGCGTGGACCGAGAGAACCAGAAATAAGTCTTCGGGGGAAGGCGTCTTCATGGGATGGCCGGCAACTTTGACGATGGTGGCCCGTTGGAACAACTGCTCCATTTCGAAGTCAACGGCGTAGAAGCGGGGCTGGATCGCCCATTGGACCTCGAGCAGGTTGGGGCCGGCGGCGCTGTCGAAGGCGCATTCGTATCCTGACTTCAGATAGGCGCGTTCTTCGGCTTGAGAAAGAGCGAAGTGGGGTGTGTAGCCGAGTTCGCGGACAGCATCACGGACGCTCGGCCAATCTGCGGGACAGATCAGCAGATCGAGGTCGCCGGCTTGCCGCAGTGCAATGTCTCCGTAGAGCAATTCCGCCAAGGCCAGTCCCTTGTAAGGCATGACCTCGAGGCCGAGTTCGGCCAGATGGTCGACGATGCGAATCAACTCGCGCGACAGAAGCAGGGCTTTGTGCAGGTTGATTTGGTAGCACTGCTCGAGCCGGGGTATTTGCGCGGCGGGGATGGCGTTCTTGCTCTCAACCAGGATCTGATAAAGAAGCGGTTGAACGCCGTGGCGACCAGCGAGATCGAGAAGAGACTTCCAGGTGACCCGTTGGCGTAACAAAAGACGCATGCGCTCGGTCGTTTCCTGGCGGGAAATTTGGGAACATGCAGCGAGGAGGATGGACCACTCGGCTTCGAGCGTGGCGTTAGGCCCGGGCATGTTCATTGCTGAACCCGCTTACGCGAGTCCCACTCAGGCTATCGCGGCCGACGCAGAATTACCAACAGCGGGGGGAAGAGTACGAATCTGCACCAAATTCGAGGGCCGCGAGTTCGCCCCGGCGAGTTTCTTGGCCAGCATGTTAGCCGAGGGAACTCCGGTTCGGGCGAAGGATTTTTCGCAGTCCTGGGTAGAGGGGCCGCGCATGTTGCCTTCCATAAACGCCAGACCGGGACAGCGCGTGCAGTTGGAGACGTGGGTACACGAGGTGCAGGTCGTCAGGTCTTTGAGGCGGATGGAGCGGACTTCATTCATCTGGTCGGAATGGCGCCAGATATCGATGAAGCGCTGCGTCCGGACGTTTCCGGTGGGAAGGGGAAACTGAACGCAGGGGAAAACGTCGCCATAGGGCGAGACATAGCAGGCGGTATGGCCGGCGCTGCAGGGCGTGGATTCGAGATCGTCCTCACCAGCTGCCGGGGGAATGGCGCAGAACTCGTCGATATCACCGACCAATGCGGTGTCACGGAAAACCTGGTGCAGCACGCTGTGGCCGACGCCGAGGCCAACCGTCGAGCGGTTGCCATCCATCATGGGCGTAACCGTGGGATCGAGAGTGCATTCGACGCCGAGTTCTTTGGCGAGGGCGCGAACGCCGGGATAGTCCTGCATGTTCTGGGTCATCAGAACATTGGCGATGATGACCTTCAGACCCTGAGATTTTAGAAAGCGGATCGCATCAAGGGAGCGCTTGAGTGATCCGGGGATCAGCGTGATCGCGTCGTGAACTTCGGGACGGTGCGAGTAAATGCTGACTTGAATCGACTCGATGTTGAGGTCGCGGAGGCGGGTCGCTTCGCGCTCGCGGACAAGGACTGCGTTGGATTTGAGTTTCACGCAGAACATCAGGCGGCGGGCGTGCTCGAGAATTTCGAAGAAGTCTTTGCGCAGAAAAATCTCGCCGCCGCTGAGGGTCAGGATGAAGACACCGGCATCGGCCATCTCGTCGAGCAGGTGTTTGATTTCGGCGGTGGTCATCTCGCCATGATCGTCATGATCGAGATAGCAATGAACACAGCGTTCATTGCAGCGGTAAGTCAGGTCGAGTTGCACGCTGAGCGGGATGTTCAGCTTCTGGGCCCTGGCAGACATTTCCAGCAGCAGCACGCTCATTGTGATTCTCCAGCGGGATTACGCGTGGCGATTGGTTCTTCAGAGATTTGCAGGATCTCATGGCCGGCCAGTTCCCGCGCCACGGCCTCAGCATCCTGAAGGGCTTCAGCGGGCTCAACCTCGAACTGAGGGCAGATGCGCTGCTCGACGATCTCGTCGAGTGGCGTGGCGCCGTCGGCGGCCTGCCACAGGATGGTGGCCGTCTTGTTGAGGGTGAAGAGAGTGGAATCGTGCGCGGACATGATCATCATCTCGCCATCGAGACTGCGGGCTGCCACTCGTGGATTGCGTGCCAGGTAAAGGCGGCTCATCCGATCAACTCCCAAACGCGGGCATCGGGGACAAAAGTAAGGCGGGAAACCGGAACCCGGCTCACGAAGTCGAATGCAGAATGAAAGATGGATTGCACCAGGTCCTCATCCTCCGCGAAAAAGAGGAGATTGGCAAGCAGAGAGCGAGTGGCCTCTACGGGCGCAATCGGGTCGATGCGATTCTGGGAGCCCTTAGCCAGCAGATAGAGCGCGGCAATCGGGGCGGAGACGTTCTCGCCGAGTTTGGCAAGCTCCCCGGTAAACGGAGTGCCGTAGGCTGTGTAGCCAGAATCGTGTTTACGCACGTAGGAAATTTCGTCAGTCAGGAGCGTGGCATCGGAAGGAGCCAGGCGGGAGATCGTGGTCTTGCCAGCTTCGGAGACTCCGGCAAACAGGAAGGCTTTCCCGTTGCGGATGGCGCTGGCAGAGTGCAGGAGGAATCCTCCCTGGCGGGCCAGGACGAGCGTGTGGACGATGCGCAGCACGGCGTCGATGGAGTAGGGATTAGCGGTCTGGCGAATCCAGCCGGTGCGGGCAGCAGGCTCCCACTCGGCGTGAAAGTCTCCGCGCTCGAAACTCCATCGGCCTCGACGTTGGGTCACTCGGACCGGAACATTTGGATCGGAGATGCGGGGCGGAGTAAGGTCGACGTCGAATTCAATCTCTGGCTGCTGCGATGACGACACAAAACCGGCATAGCGGTCTTGCAACATGGCGAGGAATTGAGGATCCGTCGTATGCACGCACACCGGCATGCCCCCGATTTCAATGACGAGGCTGAGACGGTCAACTTCGGTGGTCAGCTCGGGCAATTGGCGACTCGATCCTAGGGAGTTTGAATTTGTGATGGACCCTGAGAAGTTTGACGAAGGCCGTGAACTCCCACGAAGACACGGGCGGCCAAGGGAGAACGCCGAAAGACAGCTGCGACGGCACGCTCAGAAAATCGGAGACTCTTTCTCGGAGGGATCCGTTTGCCGTTGCGCACGATGAAGGAAACCTTGCCGAGGAGGTTTCCGCCAGGAACGGGAGAATCGAGACGAGGCACAGCATCCCCTTTCGTCTGAATGTCAGGCTTCCCCGCCCGGCGCTTTCCATCCACTACACGATGGGCGACGAAACGCCGACCGTTGCTGAAAAGAACGATGTCGCCGTCGAAGACTTCGTTGCTGGCAAGGCGTTCCACGATCAGTGTGTCGCCCGGCCAGACGGTGGGGAGCATGCTCCATCCCATCACGCGTAGATGCAGAGTGCCGGATGAGTGCAATACCTCGACTGCCAGGCCACATTTAAGAGCGTGAGCGTCGCGTGATGCCTGATCGCAAACCTTCATGACACCTTCGGACTTGCAGCACACGCCGCTGAGGTGGCGCCGATCTTTCCGCAGGACAGGGCCGTGGTCACAAATACCTTTTCATAGCGAAAGGCCGGCTTTTGATAGGGCTGCTTGGTGGCCGGAGTGGTTGAATTATCGTTCGACGAGCTGTTCATAGTCATAAGGGAAACCCTAACTGTGCGTGCCTATTGTAATGCCGATTGGGATGCCTGAACGGCGCAGCCGCCAGTGCCGGTAGCTCCGCAGGCCTGGTTGCCCTGAGTCGAAAAATAGACTTCGGAAGCTCCGGCAAGCGTGCCCGAGCCAACAGTGTTATCCATGATAATCCCGCTGGTGCCTCCGGTAGCGGCGAGGCTGAAGGTGGCGAGGGCTCCGATGTTCCGCCACCTTACCGTGTTGTCCGCGGTCTGACCTTGAACGTTGAGATTCCATACTGGGTGAGCCCCGGCTTTCGATGTGCCCGCGGTTGCCACCCATTCAATGTTGCCGTTACTGTCGACGATCTGAGTGTTTAAGGCGTATGCGGTGTTGGCCAGCCAGCCCTGATGCACCGTTTGATAAGGACCCTGGTTGGTCCATCGCACTGAGGCATCCGTCGTGCTACCGTCGGTGTTCACGTTCCAATTGGGGTGGCCCAGGGCGACGGTTCTTGAGGTTCCTGCCACACGGACAACTTGCAGATGGAAGTGTGTATCCAGCACCTGCTGGCCGATAGCGTAGGGGGTGGATGGCGTCCAAGGCTGAACCTTGAGATTGAGGATGCATCCCCCCGACGCGCAACTGTTACCCCGTCCGGTCGTTTGCACGCCGGCGTAGATCCATTCGGTCGCTCCGCCTAGGGCGTTTGGGTTGGGAATGTCGGTCACGGGCGAGCAGCCGGTCGTGGTGTTGGCCAATGGCGGCCCGGCAACGACAGTGCCCATGACGCCGGCAGTGATTGGAATCTGATACATGATCGGAGGTCCGCCGGTATTTCCGCAGACGTAGAGATTGCCGGTGGCATTCACGGAAGCACGGTAGGTGCTGTCGAAGCTGCCTTCGAACAGAGGATTGGGGTTGGGAGGAGCAACCTGGCTGCTTCCGACGATAGCTTTTGCGCCGCTAGTGCCGGCCCCGAAATTAGTGGCAAACAAATACACGGCAGAGCAGGGAACAGCTCCCGTGCAGGCGGTGCTGCCATCGCTGGAGGAAAAAACGTAGACCTTCCCGGCGGTCGAGTCCAAGACGGGGCCCGCAACCAGACCGGCGCCGAAATCGATCTTCGCGGACTTGGTGACGGCTGGGGTGGAGCTGACACGATAGAGGAATCCGCCGTAATCACCGACGAAGACGTTGGTGGAGGTGCGATCGTAGACGGGACTGGAGAGAGAGGTCGGGTTGCCGGGGTTGACCTGGACGGGGAAGCCGCCGGTCCGGACCTCGGCGGGGGTACCGGCGAAACCGCCAGTGATCTTGTGAAGCCAGCCGCGCGCGCCACCGACCCAAATTGTGTCATGGGAGTAATCGGGGAATGCGGAAGATGTCGTGTCGTCGGTCGGAAGGCCCGCGCCATCACGCAAAAAGATGGATGTCATGCAGGGTGCGACGCAGGTGCGGTAGGAGGCGGCGGGAACCGCGGTTGGTGTCACCGGGGCTCCGACTGTGCCCGTCCCGGCTTTCCACTTGAGCAGCACCAAGATGCCAAAACCGCCGTTGGTCTTGACGAATGCGACTTGCTTACCGTCGGATGAGATGACGGGCGAGGTCAGGATCTGGCCGCCGGTGTTGTAGGCCCAGTAGACGGATGGCTTGATTCCGGAGCAGCCGGCATAAAGATTGTCATAAGCCACCACGCTAGCCTGGGTTCCGGAACCAGAGAGTCCCGTGTTGAATACGACATAATCCGGAGTGGTTGCGCTGCCGCAGTTCGCCGTGTCGGTTCGAAACGCAAATTTCGCTGGGTAGTTGCCGGCTCCAGAAGAAGCACCCAGGCCCATGTCTTGCGACCAATCGCGATGGACTTTACGACCGCCTGGCGCTTGCAAGCCAAGATTCAGAGCGGGATCATCACTCGGCATGGGGTCGGACAGGACTCGGCTTACATTCTGCCGAAAGAACTGTTGCCAGTAGCGAGGATCACGGGTTACCTGTTTGACTTGCTCGTAGGTGGCGGGCTCAGAAAAGATGACGTGCCGATGAGTCCAGTCCGTGGGGAGACCCTGGGCAGCGGGCTTGGCTGCCTGGCCGGTCAAGACCCAGCCGAGGACTAGCGGTCCAGACAAACTCACACCCAACCGGAGAAACCGTGCGGCAGAACCGTTCATTATCCTCACTCCATGGGTAGCGCGAAAAGCAATCGAGTTTCGGGCGGTGCGTACGAATATCCCGTGGTGCAATGCATCCTTCTCACTTAGTGGAGCCAAAATCTGGATCAACGAAATCGAATCTTCGCTCTGGCGTTTTCCAGACTTGCATGCTCGAATTACCAATGGAAGTGGACGCAGACCTCCCATCGGTTGGCTGGATTGGCGGTGATTTTACTCTTTATCCAAGATGCAAACAATGGGTTTCCGAAGAAACCGATTGAGCTTGCATTTTTAATGCGCGCGAGATCCCTCGACATTGCGGAAAGGATCTTCGCTCCGCTGGAACATTGGGTTTAAGAGTGACGTTGGGCGGAATATCCGCCAGCCGCCAGACCAAAAACTGCCAGAGTGCGGGCCGGACGTCTATTTCCCTGGGGCCGCTCTCAGTAACGTTCGTGATTTCAGTCACAGCCCGTACAATAGAATCAGTGGAACCTCCGCCGAGAGCATCTTATCGAAGTCGCTCCGCAAATGAGGTCCAGACTTAAACGGAGGCGAACGAATCAGATTGGACGGATACGAGAACGTAGCTGAAGACACGGAGCAAGCCGTGCACGAGAGCAAGGTCAGCGTGCTGACGCTGGATGAAATTGCGAACCTGGCGGCGGAGGGCGGGCAACCCGCCGAAACGCTGATGAATGTGGTTGCCCTCATTGCCAAGCGATTCCACACAGACGTTTGCTCGGCATATTTGATGGAACCGGATCGCGCGAACCTGGTTTTGGCTGCGACCGTTGGACTTCGCCGGGAGTGCATCGGAAGCCTGCGGATGGCGGTGCATGAGGGGCTGACCGGGCTGGTCGCGGAACTGGTGCGGCCGGTTGCGGTGGAACAGGTGAAGAACCATCCCCGGTTCAAGTATTTTCGGGATGCGGGCGAGGATGCTTACCAATCGTTTCTCGGCGTTCCCCTGATTGAACGGGGCGTTTTGCAGGGAGTTCTGGTGGTACAAACCATCGAAGCCCGCGTTTTCAGCGAAGAAGAAATTCGCATGCTGACGGAGGCGGCCACGCAGGTCGCTCCGGTAGTAAGTGAGGCGCGAACGCTCGATCGCTTCATCGCCCCGCTGCAGGAGCGGCTCTGGGCGCTGGCGCGCAATCTGTGGTGGAGTTGGGACCATAACTCGTCGAGTCTGTTTCTTGATCTGGATCCGGCGCGCTGGAGCGATCTGAACCACAATCCGGTCGCACTGTTGTCAGGATTGCCGCTGGCAAAACTTGAAACACGGGCCGCGGAGCTGATGCTGCACAGCCGCGTGAACTATGCGTACCGGCGCATGCTGGAGTACCGGGAGGCTGATCGAACGTGGGGAACCAGGCATGCGGGAGTGCTGCGGCCGCATCCGGTGGCGTATTTTTCGGCAGAGTTTGGCTTGCACGAATCACTTCCGGTTTATTCCGGGGGGTTGGGAGTGTTGGCCGGAGATCACATCAAGAGTGCGTCGGATCTCGATATTCCGCTGGTGGGTATTGGCTTGTTCTATGGCCAAGGATATTTTCGGCAGAGGCTCGATCAGGGCGGCTGGCAACGGGAAGAGTACTTGAAGACCGATGTTAACGAGATGCCGATGGAAGTAGCCATCGGCAAAGACGGCAGGCCGGTGGTGGTAGAGATCGAAACGCGCAGTGGGCGGATTCGAGCCAAGGTTTGGCGGGTGAAGGTGGGGCGGCGCGATCTGCTGCTGTTGGATTCGGATGTGGAAGGAAATGCTCCCGAGGATCGGGAGCTGACATCGCGCTTGTATGGCGGGGATCTACGCATTCGCATTCGGCAAGAGTTGTTGCTGGGAGTAGGCGGACTGCGCGCGCTTCGTGCTCTGGGGATTTCTCCGGGTGTGCTTCATCTCAACGAAGGCCACAGCGCTTTTGCGGTGCTGGAAGCGCTGCGCATGCGCATGGAGGATGAGGGCATCGCGTTTGACGCAGCGGTTCCACGAGTATCTCGTGAAGTGGTGTTCACCACGCACACGCCGGTGCCTGCCGGACATGACAGATTCGACGCGGGACTGGTCGAGGAACATATTGGGCCTCTGCGCGAAGCGCTCGGGCTGTCCCAGGACAGCCTGATGGGACTCGGCCGGGAGAACGCCAATAACGGGGACGAACTATTTTGTATGACCGTGCTGGCGCTGCGACTGTCGCGGCGCGCCAATGCAGTGTCGTCGCTACACGCCGAAGTATCGCGGGCCATGTGGACCAAGTTGTTCCGCAACAAGCTGGAAGACGATGTTCCCATCGGACACATCACGAACGGAGTCCATGTCCCGTCGTGGCTGGCTCCGGAGATGTTCCGACTGTACGATCGGCATCTGGGGACGGACTGGCACCAGCGCAGCAGCGAAGCCAAAATCTGGCTGGGCATTGAAAACGTGGATGACGGCGAGCTTTGGGAGACGCACCTGAACCTAAAGTCGCAGTTGATCGAGTTTGTGCGCCGGCGAGCAGTGGCCCAAGCGGAGCGCCGAGGCGAGTCGCCGCTGGAGTTGCAGCGGCTGGAGCGAGTGCTTAGCCCAGATGCTCTTACGATCGGATTTGCGCGACGTTTCGCGACGTACAAACGAGCCAATCTGATTTTGACGGACATTGAGCGATTGGCTTCGATGGTGAATGATCCGAATCGCCCGGTGCAGTTCGTATTTGCGGGCAAGGCTCATCCGCTCGACGAGCCCGGCAAGCGCGTGTTGCAGCAGATTGCCGAGTTGATGCGGGATTCCAAGTTCCGGGACAAGTTCGTATTTGTCGAGGACTATGACATCAACGTTGGACGACACTTTGTGCAGGGTGTGGATGTCTGGTTGAACAATCCGCGCCGTCCGCTGGAGGCCTCGGGTACGAGTGGACAGAAGGTAGTTCTGAATGGCGGCCTGAATCTCTCAATCCTGGATGGCTGGTGGGCGGAGGCCTACGATGGCATGAATGGTTTCGCGATCGGAACGGGCAGGACACATTCAAATATGAGCGTCCATGATGCGCGCGATGGAGAGGACCTGATGCGAACTCTGCGAGAAGAAGTGATTCCGCTGTATTACCAGCGCGACCGGGATGGGCTTCCGCGGGGCTGGATCAAACGCATGAAGCGGACGATTCGCACCCTGGGCTGGCGGTTTAATGCCGACCGCATGGTGATGGATTACACCCAAAGGTGCTACCTGCCGGCGGCGGGAGGAACATCGAGCGATCTACGATCGAACTCTTAGACCGGGCTTAGGCGAAGACCGAACAAACAAAGTGTCACCTTTTGGCCGCATTTTGATCTATTGTTTGTGGTAGTTGACCGTCCGCTGATGTTCTCGATTTTTCTGTGGGTCGAGGGCATATCGAAGCTGGATTTACAAAAATCTTCGTGAGCAGTTGTTTTATCGCGGCCGGTGGTGGGTTCGCGGATGAAACAATTCCTATCGTACCGCCTAGATACGGTGAACCACTGTCTGTGGCATGCGGAGAACCGCGTCTCCGTAACCCCCAAAGCTTTCGATGTGCTCCGTTATTTGGTGGAGAATGCCGGGCGGGTTGTAACGCAAGGTGAGATTCTCGAGTCGGTATGGCCGGACACCTACGTAAATCCCGAGGTCATCAAGAAATACATCCTGGGCATCCGGAAAGTTTTAGGCGATCGATCGGACCAGCCTTTATTCATTGAGACGTTCCCGAAGCGGGGATACCAGTTCGTAGCTCCCGTAAGCGATGAGAGTTCTGCCGGCGCATCGGACTTGCGTTCAGACTCGAAGAAAATGGTGGGAAGGGAGATGGCCCTTGCCGAACTGAACAACCATCTGGATCGAGCCCTCAAAGGACAACGGCAGTTGATGTTCGTAACAGGAGAGGCTGGAATCGGCAAGACGACGCTGGTGGACGTGTTTCATCAACATGCTGCCCGCCGCCCAAATCTGCGAGTGGCGCGCGGACAGTGTGTCGAAGGCTTCGGCGGAAAAGAAGCCTACTACCCAATGCTTGAGGCTCTGGGGCAGTTGATTCGAGACAGTGATGGCAATCCTATCGCACAGACCCTGGCCAGCAGGGCACCCACGTGGTGGATTCAATTCCCCTCCCTCGTAAAAGCAGAGAAGCGAGAAAATCTGCAGCGTGAGACCGTCGGGGCAACGCGCGAACGGATGGTGCGGGAGATCTGCGAGACGCTGGAGGCGATCACGGCAGAGAATCCGCTGGTTCTGATCTTTGAAGATCTCCACTGGGTAGATGATTCGACGCTCGACCTGATTTCCGCGCTGGCCCGCCGGCGGGAGCCAGCCAAGCTGATGCTGCTGGGGACCTACCGCCCGGCCGATGTCGTTCTTTCTAAAACGCCGTTGAAGGGACTTAAGCAGGACTTACAAGTTCATCGTTTGTGCACCGAGATCTCTCTCGAACGCCTGGAGCAGCCGGCGATCGCCGAATATCTGGCGACGGAATTTCCGAATGGCAACCTGCCCGCGGGTCTGGCGGAGTTGATCTATCGTCACTCGGGCGGCAACGCTCTTTTCATGGTGGCGATTGTGCAAGACCTGGTGAAGAAAAGGTTGATCGCACAGGATCGGGGGACATGGGCGCTCACTAAGCCCCTGAAGGATATTGACCCGGGAGTACCCGAGACGCTGCAACAAATGTTGGACCTGCAGTTCTCTCAGCTCAGTGCCGAGGAGCAGCGGATTCTCAACAGTGGAAGCATTGTGGGTGAGCGATTTTCAGTGTGGGTCATTCGTCCAACACTCGACATTGAGAGCGACCGCGTTGAAGAAGTGCTGGAAGGGTTAGCGGAGAAGCAACAGTTTGTACGATCGGCAGGACTTCAGGACTTCCCGGATGGCTCGGCTTCGGCTCACTACGAATTTAGACATTCTCTATTCCGACAGGTTCTCTACCGCCGGCTGTCAAGCGTAAGCCGATCGAAACTGCATCGACGAATTGGGGAGCAGTTGAGGTTACTTTACACGCAGGACCGGCCGGAACTTGCGTCGGAACTGGCTTTGCATTTTGAGGAAGGTCACGAGTACGAACAGGCGATTCGGTACTTGCTGCTCACCGCCGAGAATGCGCAGTACCGCTTCGCGCACGCGGATGCGATCACGGTGCTGCACCATGCACTTGAGCTAGCGCACAAGGTCGGTCCTAATATTCGGGCGGAAGTGGAGATCCAGATTCTCAAACGCATCGGCGATACCCACTACGCCCATGGACAGGTGGTGAAGGCTGCTCACGCCTACCAGGTTGAAGTGGAGCGAGCGGCTCAGGCGCACCTGACAAAAGAAGAGGTGAGCGCCTTGAGCCGGCTGGCGTACACCACCTCGTTAACTGACTCGAATCGAGGAATCGCTGCGAGCGAACTTGCCGTGGAAGTAAGCAAGAGCCTGGGCGATGCGACGTTACAGGCTCGCACCGAGATCCTGGCAGCCGCGTTCCGCCTGCTGCATGACCGGTGGAGTGACGCAGACGCGGAAATCTGCTCCAGGACCGTCCCAATGACGGCACAGTTGGGCGCTAAAGACATTCACATCGCGCTGGAGATACTGTACCCGGCGCAGGCTCTAATCCTGCAGGGTCAGTATTTGTTCGCGCTCCATGCGGAAGATAAAGTCCGGAGCATGACCGGCCAGGGACTGATTGGCAACCTGGGCGCTTGGGGGAAGTGTCTCGCGCTGCTGCATGCGGGGCGGTTTGGCGAGCTTCTAGGCAGCTTGCGGACGCTGATCAATGCCGCGGAGAGAAATGGAAATAAGCTGTGGCTCTGCGCGTTCAGCAGTATGGAGGCATGGCTGCGGACATTGGTGTTTGATTTTCAAGGCGCACGGAAGCTGTGCGATGCGATCTTGCCGCAGTGCACGGGCAATCCGGGGCGAACGCCCCGAGCCGTGGCTCTACTCTGCGCCGGCGATACGGAACTTGGACTTAGGAACTATCAGGATGCCGTACGTTGCTTCAGCGAAGTTCAGCGAATGACGAACCAGAAGTTTTACTTGCACTGGTACTGGAAAATGGGAGCGGCACTCGGGCTTGCAAGAACGTGGTTGGAATCAGGGAGCATCGCCAATGCCCGCCGCGAAGCGGATTCCCTGGTGCAGAGCGCGCTCTCCACGGCCGATCCCAACATGCAGGCGCTGGCGTGGGAGATGAGGACGCGAGTGGCCATCGCTGAAAAAGACTGGGCGGTTGCTGAGAAGTCACTGCAGGCAGCCCTCGGCGTTCTGGAGAAGCAAGAAGTGCCGATGTCCGCTTGGCGCGTGCACGCTACCGCCTGGGACTTCTACGACTCGCGGAAGGCCCATGAATTAGCCGAAGGACATCGAGCAAAGGCTGAGGCAGGAATCCAAAGACTTGCGGATTCCTTTGCCGATCCGGAACCGCTCCGTGCTGTGTTCCTTGCCGCCGCACCAGTTGGCAGGCTTCTCGGAGCTGCCGGCGCCCGCCGATGACCGACAGAAAGCTCTGAACGGCTGTTCCCGCCGCCTTTACCAGCCACAAGAAGCCAAGACGGTGTCGCATTGCCGCACTCGGCACCGAATTTGGACCAAAACGACACCGGGACGGCCACTTCCCCGTGCCCTGACTGCCTTAGTCTGACATCGTCATGCGAGGGGCATTCATTATTCGACTAGGGCCAGACACAAAACCGAAACAAGGATTGTTAGAAGGATGGGTCGAGGAGGTCGATTCCTGTAACGAATTGAGATTTCATTCGACCGAAGAACTGCTCAAGTTCCTTGGAGACCGCTACCAAGCGGTCTTCGGAACGGGGCAAGAGAAACCGGGACGGCGGCCGAGGCGGCCGTAAGGCAGAGACGGGGCTTGGCCGCCGTGGGCGGTTGCAGTCAGAGGCCCTTCAAGTGGTGGATAAGAAGGAGCAATTGCGATGGAGTACAAACGTTCACGAGAATTCGACAGCCCGATGCAATCTGGCATACACGGAATTCCGGCAACTACAACCGCAGTTCTCGAAGGCCGGGAGTCTTCTGCTGTGGCGCTCCTGGAAGACGCCATTCTGCCATTCAGCGGCCAGAAAATTCCCTTTGGGCTGAAGCCCGCGGAATGGAATGAGTCGGACAACTATCAAGTCGCGCTGGTCCCGATCGGCAGCAAGGTAGACCGGGCGAGCAGGAACTCTCAGGCGACCATGCCGACGAGGCATGTTCTGGTGTTGCCGTTAACCTGGAAGGAACTGGTGGTGCGCCTGCGCTCGGGGGTGGATGCTTCGGGCTCCAGACCGGAAGCCGGAGTTGTTCGGTTTGGTGACGTTTTCGCTGATTTCTACGCCATGGAAGTGACTCGCGCGAACGAGAGTGTCGCCCTCACGACGCTGGAGTTCAAGTTGTTTCGATTTCTGGTGCAGAATGCCGGCCGCGTCGTTTCGCGCGAACAGATGTTGAATGAGGTGTGGGGCTATGAGAACTATCCGTGTACCCGCACCGTAGACAACCACATTTTGAGGCTGCGTCAGAAACTAGAGGCGGATCCGGCGCGTCCTGTTCACTTCCACACCGTGCACGGCGTGGGTTATAAGTTTGTGCGCGAGGGCCGGCGCGGGGTTCCGGAGCACAAGATGTAGGTTGGCGCTCCGGAAGAGCAAGAGGATCGCAGAGAGGAAGGGGTCGACGACTCAGTCGGCCTGCTCCCAGGTATCGTCCGGATCGTACGCTTGCATGGCGGCTGCCGTGTCCGAGGTTTGTGGACCGAGATCCTTCTGATAGACAACTCCATTCTGGTTCACGATGAAAGTCATGACACCGGAATTTCGATAGGCTGCCGGGTACGCCACAAACGCAAACCCGCGGGTGAGATTGCCGTTGACGACGTAATCGAGCGCACCGCCCTTCGCCGCGCTTCCTTGTTTGGTCAGAATGCGGTAGTAGTATCCGTGGAAGGGAGCGCTCTGTCCCGGCTGTATGTTGTAACCTGCGGCTGTGCCGGAAACCATCAACGGTCCGATGGGACTCGGGGCGTCGTTGTCGCTCGTCTTCCAATACAGCCCGTTCTGCTTGCCTTCGTCGCTCAAGAACCTCAACGCGTAGTGCTTGGTGGTATCGCCGTTGCGGGGTTGGGAAGCGTAGTCCCGTTGAGCGTCCACGAGCCCGTGCAGAATCTCGATAGCGTCGTTCTCATTGGTGCCGACGCGTCGCTGAAGAATTTCCGTCTTGCCCGTCTCGGTGTCGAAATACCACCTGCCGGCGTCGTTCTTGACTATAGAAATCGCAAAGGGCCAGTTTTCGGCGCCGATATACAGTGTGGCGGTCTGATCGGGTTCGATGACGACGCGCTGCATTTGCTCGTAGCGGCGGAGGAAATTGTCACCCATGTTCTTGTCAGCCACGTCGTCGCCGGTATGGATGATGTCGTTGGCGTTGGTTCCGAAGATGGCAAGAATCGACTGAGTGTCATTGGCCTTCACGGCGTTGTACAGATCCAGAGTTGCGTCGCCGGGCGTGGCGAAGGTCTTTTCATTGCCCTGCTGGGCAGCCGAGGGTAAGGCACACAGAGAGAATGAGAAGACGGCTGCTGCGAAAAGGAGCACTGCAAACGGATTCGAGATCGTAGCTGGGATGGGCCTGAAAGTGTTTTGGAAACGTCGGCATTGCATAGTGCGCTTCTCCTGTGCGCCTTTTCTAACGGCGGCGCGCGCCCCCGGAGTGCGGTTGAGGCCGCGAAGCCCCGGCGCGATTTTCGGTCCTAGCTGCCGGCGCGGGTTTTGGCTCAAGGCTTTGCTGGCCACGTGCGCTGTTCACCCGGGCGTTTCCTCCGGGGCTGTAGTTGCTGAAGGCGCTGCTGTTATTCCCTCGATTTTGCTCCTGCCCGTATCCACGTGCCGGCTGGTTTTGGGCTTGATTCAAGTTGCTGGGACGGCTCTGATTCTGATTGAGCCCTGCCCGATTCTGCTGGTTGAGGGCTGGCTGGCTGGAGGCGCCGACCCGATTGCTCTGCCCAGATTCTCGCGATTGCTGGTGTTGTTGAACTGAGGCTGATTGTATTTCTGGTTGAAATTCGGCGTGTTGATGTTGTTATTGCGGGCGGTGTTATTGAAGTTGTTCGCGTGGTAGTTGTTGGAATTTAAGTTATTCCGATTGACGTTGTTGACGTTCATATTATTGCGATTGATATTGTTGACGTTCACGTTATTTACGTTGCGGTTGTAGTAGTTGTTGCGATTGACGAAGGTATTGGAAGTAGAAATATAGGTGTTGTGGTTGTAGACCACGGTGGAGTTGTGCCAACCGCACCCCCAGGAGTTCCATCCCCAGCCGCAGCAGTGATTATTGTTCGCAATCGCGGCGCCAACGGCGATGCCGACTCCGAAGGAGATTACGCTCGCGACCGCCATGTCGGCAGACGAATAGCCGGGATACGCGGGAACCGGGGTCCCGTAGACCACGGTTGGATTGTAGGTTGGTACGTACACAACCTGCGGCTGCGCCGGTTGAATGACGATAGTCTGCGGCGGAGCTTGGACGACGGTGGTCTCGGGCGCAGCTGATTGCGCGGGCGCGGCTGCGGTGCCGGGAGCCTGGTTTTCGACGGAGACATTCTGTTGCTGGTTGCTTTTCAGGTTGCCGGCCTGTTGGGCGCGCTGGCGCATGACCTGTACGGCATTCATTACACTTTGCGGAACGTTGAAATACGCATCGCCAAGAGCAGAGGTCCAGGACAGACTCTCGGCCATCTGTTTCAGGACGTCGCCAAATTGCGTCAGCCCCTTGACGCTCGCATCCCATGGCTGCTGATCGACAGCTTGCATGAGTTGATCGCCCTTAAGATTTGAATTCTGCTGGAGCCAGGCATACGCGGTTGAAACCTGATCGGGATAAGTGGACGCGGCGAGAACTTGCGCCACCAGATTATCGGGAAACAGCGCGATGGGAGCCACCAGTTGATACAACTGATCGGCCGTGGGGACAGCATAGGTTGCAGCGGGAGGTTGCTGGGCAGCCGGTCCGGAACGGGTCACAACTGGCTCCGACTTTTTGCATGCGTCCAAAGGCCAGGTCACCAGCGCGACCGCAATACTTAAAAAGATTGAAAGAATTCTCTTGTTGACGGTCATGATAGGCCCCGAATCAAGGCACTACGGAACTCAAC
Organism: uncultured Acidobacteriaceae bacterium; assembly: GCA_963840895.1. Lineage (GTDB taxonomy): Bacteria > Acidobacteriota > Terriglobia > Terriglobales > Acidobacteriaceae > Sulfotelmatobacter. Next base: position 23,913 of record CAWJAR010000017.1, on the reverse strand, counting down.
ATCCCCGAAAAAAGCGCAGCCGTGGGCCATGAATAGCGTATTGGCGTTTCTACGCCCTGATAACTGGCAAAACTGCGAGTCAGCGGGCCAATTTGGATACGGGCGGCACAAACGGGTGACGAGGAAAGGGATGTGTAAAATCGGACAACGTGCCCTATCATGAGTAAGGTAGCCGCGCGCGGGCGTGGCGGAATGGCATACGCAGCGGACTTAAGGAAAACTTGAGTGCTCGTCTGGGAAACCGGCGATGCAGAACTGCTCAAATTCGGGGAAACCTTAAAGGGCAATCCCGAGCCAAGCCCGGAAAGATATCAGCCGGGAAGGTGTAGAGACTAGACGGGCAGCACCCTAAGCTCCGGAGCTTCCGGAGGAGGGTGAAGGGATAGTCCAGACCGCAAACCTGGCGTGCGCTCACCAAAAGCGCCACCTCGGGGCGGCGAAAGCCGTAGACGGTACGAAAATCCGCAGGGCTTAAACGGCCCATGAGGGTTCAAGTCCCTCCGCCCGCACCACATTTTTCTCGGGCGGTGAAAAGGTCTGGCGGAGCAGGCTGGAGCCATCATTGTGCTGAACAAAGTAAACGGCTCTAGCGCGGCGTCGGCCCGCGTTCTAGTCCCTGACCACGGCAACAATGTTCCGCTGGAATCTCTCTCTCGATTCTTCTAGCCCTTCTACCCGTGTTTCCGAATCGCGCGATTTGGAAACCGGCGGTTGCTGTCTGGGCTTGACCAATCGCGCAGAGAGTCGTGCAGGCACGTGAAGGCAGAATCACCACCCGAAAGCCGGGGTTGCAGTGGATTGAAAAAGGAAATTCGACTTCCGATATGAAGACTTGCTAGCGCCGCATTTCAAGACGGAGCTAGAGCGAATCAGAATGCACCAGAGCCTGTCGGGTAAGCTTAGAGGTACACTACAGCGCGATGTTGGGAAGATGGTCCCGCCGCTCTAGCGTTCCTTTCTTCCTCTGCCAACCATGACCGCGACATCGGCCACTGATATCCAAGTTCGGCCGAGATCTTCAGGCCCGCCGCTTGGATAAGGGGTGCCAACTGGCGCAGGCGTGTCCTGGGCATACGAAAAGCCGGAGCGGTGATGCTCAGACTCGATTGCACACTGCCTGAGTGGTCCCAGATCGGAGCCGCCGCACAGCGAATATGCAACTCGTGTTCTTCGAGATCAGTCGCGTATCCATTTTTGCGAACGCGGGACAACTCAGTTCTAAGATCCGCGAGATTGCCGACTGAGTTCGGAGTCAGACGTTGCAAGTCGAGTCGGGACAGAACCCGAGTTTGCTCGTCAATCGGCATGTATGCCAGCAGGACCTTGCCGACCGCGGTACAGTGGAGCGGAACCGCCGCACCGATTCGTGAATAGATACGCAAGGGCTCAGGGGAGTCTAGTTTTTCCACGTACACCGCAGACAATCCGTCCCGCACAGTGAGGTGTATGGTTTCGCGGGTCTGGTGGTTCAGTTTCCGCAAATAAGGCAGACTTAAGCGCCGAATATCGAGCTGCCCGGCGGCTGCTTGTCCGATCGAGAAACACGCGACGCCGAGGTAATGGATACCCTCGACATCACGGTTTAGAAAACCTGTGGTCACCAGATTCGCCAAGAAGCGGTGAACCGTACTCACAGGCAGCCGCGACATGGCCGCCACCTGTTTCGCGGTTAGTCCCCCCGGAGATTCGCTGAAGACTTGCAGAAGCCGCAGCCCGCGCTGAAGCGCGCTGATGTCGTAGTTGCTTTTCGTGCGTGCGTTCATAACGACCAGGCGAAAATGAAAAACGCTGGATTATCTGATGAAAATCCGTTCTGTGCAACTCCTCCGGTCTAAAGACTTCCAACTTTCTTCACCGCTAGCGCGATTGGCTTCTCTTTGGAAGATCACTTCTCGGCGATAGAATAGTATTGCCTCCAGTAGTTCGCGGTCGACGCGATTGTCAAAAAATCGATCTCGCAGTGATTCTGGGAAAATTTAATGCGAATCAGTCAATCTTCGAACTTGACATCGTTCCATCTGGTGGAATATGTTTTCGCGCCATAGGAATTAAGTTCGCAGGCCGCAGGCACTGAATTCTGGTCGTGCGGCAATCAGGCGCGAATCTGTAGCGGGAATCCGTAAAACTTACAGTCGGTGTGGGCAGGTGTGTCGAAGGCGACTGCCGCCCGAGGAGGTAGGTGATGAGAAGTGGTCACAGCTTCTTCGTTCCTGTTTTCGTCATTGCGTCGATTCTGTTGCTCCCAAGCATGTTGCTCGCTGACGTCACCGGGTCCATCAATGGGGTAGTGCGCGATCCGTCGCAGGCCGCGGTCAAAGGCGTACGAATCAAGGTCACCAACACACAGACCAACCTGTCGCTGGAGACCACTACGGCGGATGACGGTTCCTATCGTTTTCTTGCCCTACCTGTCGGAACCTACAATCTAAGCGCCGCAATCACCGGCTTCCAGCAGTACAACTCGACCGGCATCGTGCTGCAGGTAAACGACCAACTTCGCATCGACATTACTCTTAGAGTCGGCAGTATCAATGAGCAAATCACCATCGCCGCCGACGCGGCCCAAGTCGAGACCGAGAGCACGCAACTTGGCGATGTGATCGATTCGAAGAAGATGCTGGCGTTGCCGTTGAACGGCCGCAGCTATCTGGATTTGTTGGGCCTGCAGGCCGGTGTGGCGCCGACGACGGCTGGGACAATCGGTGGCGACCGGCCGGTCTCGGGCTACATCTCAAACGCCGGCAATATCTCAGTCAATGGCCAGCGCGAGACGGCCAACGCCTTTCTGGTGAATGGAGGCGACGTCAGCGAAGGGCGAAATCTGGGGGCTGGCCTGGTTCCGAATCTTGATTCCGTCGAAGAATTTCGGCTTATCACCAACAGCTTTGACGCGGAATATGGAAAATTCAGTGGCGCGGTGATGAACGCCATCACCAAGTCTGGCACGAATGGCTTCCACGGCGATGTTTTCGAGTTCATGCGGAACGAGGCGCTGGATGCCCAGAACTATTTCTTCTCCGGCCAGCCTAAGACCGAACTGCGGCGGCATCAGTTCGGTTTTACAGCCGGAGGCCCCTTCTGGAAAGACAAGTTGTTCTGGTTCACCGACTATCAAGGAACCAAACAGGTGCAAGGCGCGGAAGTCAGCAACGTAGCCGTGCCGAGCGCTGCCCAACTTGGAGGCCAGTTTGATCCTTCAACTTTGACCGGCGTAGTCGATGGCACTTCCGGCGGAACATGTCCGGCGTGCGGCTGGCCAGACAAGCTAACACAGCGATTGGGTTACGCGGTTACACAAGGTGAGCCGTATAGTTTCGTAGGCTGTACTTCGACGGCAAACTGCGTCTTTCCAGGCGGCGTAATTCCTAAAACTGCGTGGGCAGCACCGGCCGCTGGAATTCTCCCATACATCCCGGCTCCCAATAACGCCAACGGCACATACTCGAACAATAGTCAAAGGAATACGATTACTGACAATAAGATCGGAGAGCGGGTCGACTTTAATAATCGGAAGACGGGCAATTGGTCTTTCTATTATCACTTTGACGACTCGACGGTGAACAGCGCTCTGCCCAGCGGCGGCGCAAGCGTGCCGGGCTTCCCAGCGGTGACGCTAACCCGCGCGCAAGAATTCGTCTTCAGCAACAATAAGACCATCGGAACTAACGCTGTGAACGAGGCGCGCGTCACTTTCTTCCGCACCGCAACTCATCTGGACAACCCGACCGGTGGCCAGGCGTCGCTGGCTTCACTCGGCTTCGTGACCGGTGTCGGTACTCTGGGCATCATTCCTGATGCTACTCCCGGATTTCCGGAGTATGTACCCCAGCTCTATTTCAATAACTTTGCCATCGGCACCCCCTCTCTGATCACCTTCCAACCGAATAACACCTATATGGCTTCGGACGGGTTCTCCAAAATAATGGGCAGGCACACGCTCAAGTTCGGTGGAGAATTCCGCTATATGCAAGTAAACGAACGGAACCTGGCCAGCCAGGATGGTGCTTTTGTTTTCGATGGCACAGTGACCGGCGTCGATTTCGCTGACTACCTCATTGGGGCCCCTACGGGAAGCGGGGGTGGCTACACTCAGGCAGCGTTACAACTCTTGGATTCGCGCACGCGCTATGGCGCGCGCTTATGTGCAAGACACATGGAAGGCAACTCCCAATCTGACGCTGAATTTGGGTCTTCGCTGGGAAGTGAGTATGCCTTGGTACGACACACAGGGAAAACTCCAGACCTGGGTTCAGGGACAGCAGTCAACAGTCTTTCCGTTGTCTCCCCAAGGCCTCGTGTATCCCGGCGATGCAGGCATTCCCAAGACGCTGGCCCCGACACGATACAACAACTTGGGACCGCGCCTTGGTCTTGCTTACTCTCCGAGCTTTAGCGATGGAGTGTTGGGCAAGGTCTTTGGCGGGCCGGGAAAAAGCAGCATCCGCGCCTCGTACGGCATGTACTACACCTCAGTTGAGGATTTGAACCTCTTCTATCAAGTGGGCGACGCTCCCTTCGGCTTGTACTGGACCAGTCCGGGTGCCGTTGATTTTGCCGAGCCCTTCCGAAATCGGCTGGATGGAGGCACCGACGGCGAGGGACAGCGCTTCCCGTTCACCATCCCGACTCCGGGCAGCCCGGCAAATAAGACGCTCGATTTCTCGGTTTACGAGCCGATGTCTTATTTCCCGGGATACGACATTCATAATCGGGTCCCGTACGCTGAGCACTTTAATTTCTCGATCCAGCGTGAGTTGAGCAAATCCACCGTCTTGACTCTGTCTTACGTGGGCACCGAGGGGCATCGGCTCATCGCGCAGACCGAAGCTAACCCTGGCGACGCCGCGTTCTGTATGCAGCTCACCGCGCAGGGGTATACCGATCAATCGAACGGTGCCGCCGGGTGCGGGCCGAACGTTGAGCAGGACACCTTCACGCTGGGCGCTAACACGGTTTACGGCACCAGGAACGCTCTTTTAAACCCGAACTACTGCCCCGGAGCCCAGTCCCTCTGTTTTGGTTTTGGCAACACCTTCACCAAGCTGGTGGCGAATTCCGCCTACAACTCTGGACAGGTGACGGTCCAGGGTAAAGCTGGTGATGTAAACTTCTTGGCTTCGTATACGCTTGCGAAAGCCATCGATGATTCCTCGGCCTTCGGCGAACTGATCAACTTCTCAAATGCCAAACTTAGCCGCGGCCTGTCGTCCACAGACGTGCACCAGAACTTTGTGGCCAGCTATGTCTGGGAGCTGCCGTTCTATCGAATTTTCCACGACCTGCCAAGGCTTACGAAAGGATGGCAATTGCAGGGTATTACCCGATTCGCGACAGGATTTCCCGTTCAGATGGGCCAAGGGAATCCCGTACAACAAGGGCCACTGTGTCCGTCGGGCCTGTGCGACGGGGATGCTTCGCTTACCGGCAGCCCCTCCACGGATATGCCGAATCTCGTGGGTCCAGTGCACAAATACAATCCCCGCGCTACTCCCGGTACGTTCACATATTTCGGCCAGGGCGCATTTACCGCAACCGCGTGTCATCTAACGCAAGCGGGGGTTTTGACCGGCCCTGACTGCGGAAGTTTCGGAACGGCGAACAGGCGATTCTTTCACGGTCCGGGAATCAACAACACCGATCTAGGCATATCGAAGATGATTCCAGTCCATGAAGCGATGTATTTTGAGATTCGAGGTGAATTCTTCAACATCTTCAACCACACGCAATTTAACAACCCGAGCGGAGACATTAGCAGCGAAAATTTCGGGAACGTAACTAGTGCCCGCGATCCGCGCATTGGGCAGGTCAGTGCGAAATTCGTCTGGTGATGCAGTGGCAAAGTTTTGAGCATGGGGACGGCGGGCGCACACGCTGTCCCTTTCCTATTTTGAGATAGAGTGTAGGTATGCGGCGCAACGGGCCGACCCGCGGGACAAACCATCTGATCCGAACTTGTGTGTTGGCAGCCTTCCTGATGGAGAGCCTTTTCGCGCCGTGGCTCAGTGCGCAAACAGTAGACAGCTACCGCCAGCGTGCGGCCGAGCTCTCGCGGGCCAAGTCGTGGGACGATGCCATCACAAACTACCGCAAGGCCTTGGCACTTGAGCCCAACGACGCGATCACGCATTACAACCTCGCATGGGCGATGAAATACAAAGGCGACCCCCGAGAAGCACTGAAAGAGTTCCAGGCCGCGTTGAAGCTCCGGCCGAAGTGGGCGGACGCGCACTACGGAATTGGCGAAGTGTGGTACGACCTGCAGGACCGGGACTCCGCTGTTAAAGAACTGCGCACCGCCGAAGCGCTCGATCCACTCAACGCCGCTACGCATCGATTGTTGGCCCGTATTCTTGCGCAACAGGACAGTCTTCCCGATGCTGAGCGCGAACTGAAGCTGGCACTTCGATTGAAACCCTCGGCGGATACTCACCTGGAGCTTGGTGTCGTCGAAGGACAGTTAGGCAATCTGAATGAAGCTGCGGCACAGTTTCGTCGCGCGATTCAATTGGATTCACGGCTTGTGGCGGCGCATCTCATGCTCGGCATTGTCTTGCGGCGCCAGTCAAAGCACGCTGAGGCGCTGAGTCAATTTCGAGCTGCGACTGCCCTGAATCCGAATGATGCAGACGCCCAATACAATCTGGGCCGGGAGTTGAAGGCTGAGGGCGATACCGCAGGAGCCATTGCCGCCTTTCGTCGTGCCATCGAGCTGAAACCGGACTTGGAGCAAGCGCACTACAATCTGGCCCTCGCATTGCGCAGCCAGGGCGATGTCGCCAATGCGAAGAAAGAAGCGGATGAACTAACGGGGCTGCACGACTTTCGCGCCCGCCTGGCGCAATCGAAGCTGCTGATCCTGCAGGGTGTGGAGGCCCTCAAAAAGCAGAAATTCGACGATGCTTTGGGGCTATTTCAGAGGTCCGCTGAGCAAACGCCCGAATTTCCAACCAACTACTACTACCTGGGACTTACGTGGGAGGGCAAGAACGAGCCTGGACGCGCGAGAGAAGCGTATGAAAAGGCGATCGAACTGAAGCCGGACTACGCGCAGGCGCACACCAGCTTTGGACTGCTGCTTTGGAAGTCAGGAGATCAAACGCGTGGCCTGGAGCGAATTTCAGCGAGCCGTCATGTCCGATCCAGATCTGGCGGAAGCACACTACAACTTCGGGCTCGCCTTGATGCAATTACAGCGCCTGCCAGAAGCCATTCGTGAGTTGACGGACGCAGTCAGTCTTGACCCTCAGAGTGTCGATGCACGAGTGCAGCTAGGGTTGGCCTTAGCGCAAGCCAACGACACGACCGCCGCAGCCAACATCTTTCGCGATCTCGTACGGCAGGATCCGAACTTTGCGGAAGGGCACAACAACCTTGGGCTCGTTCTGCTTCAGTCCGGGAATGCCCAAAAGGCAGAGACCGCGTTCCAAGAGGCGACGCGCCTCAAGCCACAGTATGCCGAGGCACACTACAATCTCGCCCTAGCGTTTCGTCAGGAAGGCAAAACAGCGGACGCCCAACAGGAATTCGAGAAGGCGTTTCAGCTGGCACCGGAACTGAAGAGCCTGCCGCTTCCATGACCGACACCACTACGGAACCCCAGCGTGAAACGGTTGCATCCTCGTGCTCACAACGAGGTGTGTCGCGCTCTAGATGTCGAGGTCAATTTCCGAACAACATTGTTGTTCGAAAACTCATTGCGGGACGGTTCCGTCTGCGGTCCATTTCTTGCTCACCGCAATATGAACGGCCGGGTTTTGCAGGTTGCTTCGGTAAAATCGGCCGACCGGGCATCGTTTTTGTCTTCGGCATTTTGGGCAAGCGCGCGAATCCACGCCCGAAGAGTACGCGGGCAGCGCTCACCTGCTCTGTTGCGCTCCGCCTAGCCCTGCGCTTAACGCGGCAGATTTAGCATCCTGGCGATCTTCGGCCAGCGGAGACTCGATCTCAGTTCTTTGCAGACCGCAAAGCGCAAATACATCATCATCGACAGATCATGCTCTTTGACCGCTTTTTCTGCCCAATCCGCGCCCTCGTCGAGTTCGCCGCAGAGCAAGTGAAAAAGCGCGTGGTTCCGTGCTTCCCCGATGTCTTCGCCGGAACCAATTGACTGCGCGACCAACCGCGATTCCGCATCGTCGCCATTGCGCCGCAGTAAGCCCGCTAGAACACCGGTGGTTTCGGGCAGCCACGGACCAACAGAATGAGCACGCCGCGCAATCACTAACGCCTCCGAAAGGTCACCTCGATCCGCGAGTATCATCGCCATCGAAACCAGAGCGACCGCCTGGTTCTCATCCAGTTCCAGCACCTTCTTCAATTGGCCCAGAGCTTCACCTTCGCGGCCTGCTCCCTGCAAATAGGCATGCAAATTCATTCGTGGCCAGACTTCGAGCGGGTCTTCTTCAATCGCACGCTGGGCCAACTCGATCGCATGATCCGCATTGCCTCGCCAGAATTGGAACCATGCGTACAGCGGCCGGGTGATAGTCGTGCCCACCTGTTTCGCCAGCGGAAAGTCGAAGTGCCGCTCAGCCTCGGCCCAGTCCCGGTCATAGATTGCCGCGAGGTAGCCCAGAAGGGCATGGGCATCCGGAAGTGAAGGATCGATCTGCAGCGCTCTCTGCGCCTCTGCCCGTGCCGCTCGCGCCGCGTCATGCACGGGGTACTGGCCGAATATCGTCATGCCAACCCAGTAGTGTCCCAAGCCAACCCGGGCCAAACCAAACGCGGGATCGAGTTCATTCGCCTGCTCGTAGCATCGTTTCGCCAGGTCCAACGACTCCGGCGTTACCTTGGCCAGATGATATTTCGCCTTTAAATAAGCTTCATAGGCTGGAAGATTGGGGACATAACGCTCTGGCGCGACTTCTCCGGAAAGCTTCACTCGCAAAGCCTTGGCGATTGCCGCCGATATTTCATCCTGCACCGCGAAAATATCGCTCAATTCGCGGTCGTACCGCTCCGACCACAAGTGCGTACCGTCGGCGGCATCGATCAGCTGCGTCGTGACGCGAATGCGGCTTCCCGAGCGACGCACGCTGCCTTCAAGAATGTGCGTGACATTCAGGGTGTCGGCGATCTTCCGGACGTCCTGCTCCTTGCACCGGAACACGAACGACGAAGTGCGTGCGATCACCTTCAGCCCCGCTATCCGCGCCAGCAAGTTGATGATCTCTTCGGCGAGACCATCGCTGAAGTATTCCTGCTCGGGGTCGGCGCTCATGTTCGCAAAGGGCAGCACGGCGATGGAGGGAGCGGCGGTCACGGGGCCGCTGGGAGCTTGATTCTGATTCTCCGCAGGAGTCTCCAGCCCAGCTTTGCGCAGGCCTTCCATAATCTGATCGACCAGATCGGGATTCCACCACTTTGAACACTCTTCGCGCGCCGAAGTGGCGAACTCGGGCCGCGCAGCCAAAAGCGCTCGCACAGCTCTGCGTGCTGGTTCCAGCTCGCCCAGATGCCCGTGGGTAGCCGCCAGAGCTATGTTCGTCCGCCAGAAGCTCGGCATGTTGACCTTTTGTGCGGTCTCCAGCGCTAGCGATAGTCTTGCTTGCGAAAAGCGTCAAACAACGGAGCAAACCAGTACCAGCCCGGATGATGCGGATTCACGCTTCGCGCCTTTTCCGACATAGAACAGCCGCGTTCCCAGTCTCCGGCAAAAGCCGTCAGCATTCCCAGGTAGCCGAAGGTGAATCCGTCCATCGGATTCAGTTGGAAGGCTTGTCCTGCTTCGCTGTGGAAGGCTTGCAGCTCACGCCGGAAAAACTGCACCGAAGCAAGCGCATGATGGGCGAGATAATTCGTTGGTTCGGCATCGACTGCCCGACTCGCCGCATCCAAGGCGCGCCCCAACGGATCCGGTCGCAGATTGAAACCGTGGTTATATTCCTCACGGAAAATGATCGCCAACATTGCCCAGGCCAGGCCATTGCCGGGTGCCTGTTCAACAGCGCGTTCGAGCGCATCGCGCGCCGCGGCGTGGTTCGGAGGGCTTACGCGCCGCATATAGGAAAAGCTGCGCAGTACCGCTTCATACGGAGTCAACCGGTTTGTTTCCTTGCTCCAAACGGCCTCGCTCATGCTGTGGGGCAAAATGCCTTGCGTGTCGCCGACGGTAGATACAATCTTTGGGACGACGTCGTCTTGCAGGTCGAAGATTGCTTCCGCTTGAAAAGAACGGTCGTAGGTCTCGACCCAAAGTTGCGTTCCGGTGGTGGCATCAACCAGTTTTGCGGCGATACGCAGCCGGGGACCAGCCTGGCGCAAGCTGCCTTCCATCACATAACGAGCGCCGAGTTCCTTGCCGACATTGCGCAGGTCGACAGCTTGATTTGCATAACGCTGCGTCGAGCCGTGCGCGATCACGCGCAGATACGGAAATCGCGACATTCCGGTGATGATTTCTTCTGTGATTCCTTCGGCTAGAGCGTCTAAACCAGCGTCCGTGCCTTTGGATTTGAACGGCAACACAGCGACCCAAAAGCCTTCATCGGCGCGGCTCGCGCCGGAGTCGAGCGCTACCGTTGTCCGCGAGGCGGACGTGGAAACGGAGATAGGACTTGATACGAGGCGTCGCCAGGTCGCGGAATTCGTTGCTGACGTCACGCGCTGTCTGCAGGCGATGACGCGGATCCTTTTCCAAACAGCGCCGCACAATGCGGGCGAGATCGCCGGGCAGATTGGGACGCAACTCGGTGACGGACGGCGGAGTATCTCGCAGAATCGCAGAGACCAATTCAGCCGAAGAACTACCCTCGAACGGCCGACGGCCCGTCGCCATCTCATGGAGTAGAACCCCGATCGAAAAAATATCGGTTCGTTGGTCGAGTGGTCGGCCCGATGTCTGTTCCGGAGACATGTAAGCGGGGGTGCCCATGACGACACCCACTTGCGTGCGGCTGTCCGATGTCATCGTTGCATCACCAGGGTTGGACGCACGAACATCTTTCGCCAGCCCGAAATCCAACACTTTGACCCGGCCCTCGTTGCTGACCATGACATTGGCGGGCTTCAAATCACGGTGGACGATGCCTTTCTCATGAGCCGCCGCGAGCGCATCTCCCAACGCGCTGGCAATCTCGATGATCTGCTCGACAGGAAGACCGCCTTCGGGGATCAGCTGATTCAGGGGTAGGCCTTCTACCAGCTGCATCGTCAGAAAGTGGATGCCGTCCCATTCTTCGACCGAGTAGATCGTGACGATGTTTGGGTGGTCGAGTTGGGCGAGGGTCTTTGCTTCGCGACGAAAGCGCCCGAGCCGTTCGGGATCCTGCGCCATCTCGCCGGGGAGCACTTTAAGCGCCACGTCACGTCCGAGTTTTGTATCGGTGGCACGATAAACCTCGCCCATGCCGCCCGCGCCCAGCGGCGACTGGATTTCATAAGGCCCGAGTTTCGTGCCAGAGGTGAGGGCCATGGGTGCGCGCCATTATAGACCTACACAACACGGTGCGCCGGACACGCCGATTCTGGATGGATTGTCGCTAACCGGAATCAATATCTTGATCGAAAGTTTGTCAGTGCAGCCACTTACCGTGACAGCGAGTGAATGTGGGGACTCTGACGCCAATCCGACTAATCGCATTGGATATCGGTCGCTCTTGGCCGTTGAACTCGATGAACTACTCTCGGTCTCGGGCGTCGCAGTCTTCAAATTGGCGAAAGCTAGTCGGAATACCTGCTTCAAGATTGGCACGTGCGTCGCCTTACCCGCGGTCTGGTGCGCCGGTTGAGCAAGATGTAGATTCGGCGGTGCTTGGGGTAGATGGATTTCCGAGGGAACGGAGACGAAGGCTTGATTCCATTCAATGTTCCGCCGCGTAGCTTCCAAGCTGGGCCGGGCCAACCAGGACCTCAATCAATTGAATGCTCTTTCGAAATTCACGCCGAAGGTACGCTGCACGATCTTTCGCTCGCCGTCGCAGATCGGCGTGCGCGAGATTGCTTCGCGCCTTCTTGTCCACCAATGTGTGCTCATTGGGATAGGGTCTTGGTGCGTCTGCTCTCACGGATCTGCTCCGTCGTGAACGTCTGTCCGCAAACGCTGCAACGCCATCCAGGAGACGCGGCTTGCGCGATTCCGGGCACTGGTTGCTGATCGGTGCACCGAGCTCGCACCAGTTCACTGTCGCATTGAGGACAATGTCGTTGAATCATAGGGCCCATACAAGAGGGTTCTCGTTTGCACTCTTGAGAGTTAATCTCCAGGGTGCAGAGTACGAGTCTCCTCGGCCGTAAGTTGAGAGGGATCGCAATAGCCGTACCCTTTCAAGCAAGAGATGTAGTTCCGTTTATGTTCGGCGTCGGCCAGCGTCTTGGCTTCGGTGGGAGTTAACTTTGCGTAGTCACAAGTATCCTGTCCGTCCTTACAGGCTGAGAAGTTACGCTGCTGTTCCGACAGGGCCGTTCGTTTAGCTTCCGAGGCAGTGAGTTTGGAGTGGTCGCACTCCTCCCATCCGCTTTCACAATTCTGCGCGTTGCGCCGGTGTTCTGCGGAGGCCACGGCTTTTGTTTCCGAAGGAGTTAACCGGGAACGGTCGCAGGATCCGTCGCCGTTCATGCAGTCCGATGTGTTGAGTTGTTGCCTGGTGCTGTGCACTACCCCGGCCTCGGAGGGGCTCAGCTTCGAGGGGTCGCAGGCCCCCATTCCATTCCGGCAGTTGGCAACGTTACGCAGGCGTTCCGTCGAAGACAAATCGCGCGCCTCGGCCGTGGTCAGTTTGGAGCGGTCACAGGAGGTGAGCCCATCCTCGCAGGTTGTCAGATTGCGCTGATGATCCGCGACAGCAAGCGCCGTAGCTTCGGGGTCGGAGAGATTTAAGCGGTCACAGGAATCGTAACCGTTCCTGCAATTGGAAACATTGCGCGCATGGGCCGCGAGATTCACACTCGCCAATTCCGTCGAGCTCAAGCTTGCGCGATCGCAATTTTCGTGGCCAGCCTTGCAGTCTGCGAGGTTCTGCGCGAGATCCGATGACTGGGTGAATGCCAACATCGGCCAGAGGCTGAGACATGCTGCCCAAAGACATTTCCGTAGACTAACTTGCATCTTGGTCCGCCCTTCGGAGGTCAACCACACCGATGGCAAAGCTCGTTATTTAAAGATTGTGCAGTGCTGACCGGAAACCCAATTACCGGGTGCCGGTCAGCCGCTCCATCAGGATCATTGAGACCCCTGATGCAATTACTTCGCGTCTTCTTTCGCTTCCGCAATGTGTGCCTGCTCGCGTGCTTCGGCGACGGCCTTCATGAATGCTTCCGCACTCTTCGGTGTGGCGACCTTCCCCGAGAGGATGTTGCGAAATTCCATGTGCTTGCCGTAAACGGCGCGGGTGGAGTCGTTATCTTGCTCCACAACCGCACCTTCAAGTGTCAGCCCAGCGAACACGCCCTTCGAGCGGGAGTACGTGAGCACCTGAGTATTCATCTTCCAGTCCGTGCCCGCGGAGGCATGACGGCCGACTGGGCCCGCGGCCACTGATCCTTCACCCGTCAGCTCGAACTTGCTGGAGAGCAAATGCTGGAAGCCCTGATCGTTCATAACGAGCATGACCAGGTCGACGCCCTCGAGGCCGATCTGAAATCCCGCACTCCCGCCGCCAACTGAGACAAACGCCGGCGCGCTCCAACCTTCCGCAGTACGGCAAGACGCTACGCCACGTCCGTGCTTGCCTCCAAACACGAATCCACCTTTGATCATGTTCGGCACCACGAGGATGCACTTGGCATCGTTCAGCACTTCTTCCGGGATCCCTTTATCAGGGGTTGCCATAATGGCGTGAATCACATCGACCGACGATTGCAGACGTGTCACCGAGTCTTCGCGCGCTGAGCCTGCCCACGCAACCGTTCCAACCATCCCAACGACGCTCATCAACAACAGTGACAGTATTTTTTTCATTGAAAGTTTTCCTTTAGGTGCTGCCGAACTAAGAGGAGACTACTTCAGATAGCTGACTTAGCTCAGAAGACCTGAAAGAGAGAGAGGAAGTGCTCGTCTCAAGAATCATGATGAGCGCGTCAAGTCAGAATAGATGGTCTGTATTGCTCACTTGAGGCCCCGGACGCCGAAGCTTCACTTCCAAGCGACGAGTCACATCCTGCGAAAGCGAGCAATCCTGCACAGAATTGATGGCGCGCAATGTGACACTATCAGGCTAGCCAAAGAAACAGGAGTCTCATCCATGGCCGCCATTCCTCATCCGCTTCTCTCTCGCGTTCGTAGTCTGAGCGCGTTTGTGGCCGCTTCGCTCAGGAGCTTCCTTAAGATGGAACCACACGATGGCGACTTCACGTCGCAGCGAATGTGCCCATTTTGTGGGCTTGTCACACCTCGCCACGAGACATGTTGTTTGGAATGCGGCAGGGCATTCAAAGCAGCGTAAGGATTTGGCCGGCGCAGGCTCTACGCGCACGCTTCGCGCGGATGTTGACTGGATGGTTCAATGATGTATCTGTTCTTGCCCGGACAGAATCGGCACGGCACTTCAAGAACCCTTCCTGTCATCTCCTCGATTACTGCCAACTGAAATATTCGCAGGCATTCTTCACAGGTCACCATCACATAGGGAACGCCGTTCGAGTCATTGCCATTGCGCGGAACCCAGGCTGGAGGAATCTCACGCATGTGGGCACCGCTGCCGGCAGGAACAGAATCTATCAACTGCTCGATGGCTCGAAACAAGTTCTTGGGTTGTCCACCTTTGGCGTAGAATCCATCCGCCACGACGCCCACTGGGACGGTATCATTGGGATACCCGCCGCTCATAGCCACCGTTAAGATCTGCGGGAAACGACGTCGAACGACGGAGAGCAGTTCGAATCCCGTCATACGAGGCATCTCCAGGTCAGAGACGATCACATCAGGGAGCGTCTTTTTCAACTGGGAAAGGGCCGCGAAGCCATCCTCGGCGACGATTACGTCATAGCCAGCGTTAATCAACAACAGAGAAATGGTCTCCCGAACGCCTGCATTGTCATCCACCACGAGGATCTGACGTTTTGAAGGGTTCGACATAGTGAGTTCCTTAGTGCGGAAGCACGGACCGTCCGACCTTCCACTACTGTGCTGAACCCGAGTCGGCCTTGGTACTCAGCAGGAAATGGACGGCAGCCCACAGAAAGTGCGGTCCGTCGGATTTGTCTACCAAGGCGTCGACCGACTTTAGGGCGCCCTGCGGTAATTCCTGTGGATCTGCCACCATCACAATAGGAATCTGCGGCTTGACATGACGGATTTCGTCCGCAACCACTGTCCCGTCCAACAGGCCCAGGTAGTATTCAAGAACGACTGCATCCACTGGACGCGACATCAGGAGCCGCAAGCCGTCGCTTCCATTGGTTGCGGTAACCATGCCGTAACCTTTCTCCCTCAACAGGCTTAATTTGTCGGGATCGCGGTGTATGCACAGAACTGTGCTGATCGCAGCCATGTCTTAGATATAGTTGAGAGTCATTTGCTCGTCTGTTCAAAATTGCTCATGATTAAGAAAGCCCCTGAAACTGAGCAATTCTGATCGGACAGAACGAGCGCTGAACGGCTAGCCTGTCTTTCAGAGCAACTCTTCCCTGTGGGTAGGATGCCTATGAAAAAACACTATCTCCATCTCTCGGTTCATCGGTGTGACACGTGTCAGGGGCCGGTCGTGACCGGTTCGCTTGCGGTGCGCGAAAACGAAATATCCAAAGAAACGGAGAAGCGCGGGATCGGAGCGATCTGCCTTTCGTGCGGCGACCGCCAAAGCGTAGCGACCGCTCCGGCGCGTGCCCGCCATTTGATGCCGATGGAATGGGCGCCGGCGATGCAAGCAAGCATTCTCTCCTGATCACAGCTCCGGTGGAGCATCAACGCGCCGGAGAACCGGTCAACCCTCGAACTGAGCTTTCTTGCTCAGACTCCGCCCCTTCAAAAGTGAGAACGTTCTACTGAATCATTTGCGTATAGAGACAAAGCCTTCAGTGAGTCTCATTCGTAAATGGTGGCTCTTGATCCGCGCAGCCCGCAGCAGCAGAGCTTTACCGGGCACGCGAAGGGTCACCCGACAAAAGGAATCACAAATGCGTATCGCACGCTCTATTCGTTCGCCGCTGTTTGCAGTCGTATTGCTCGCATTGTCAGCGGCAGCCTACGGGCAAATCAGTGTTTCTGTCTCATTCGCCCCGCCGGAATTGCCGGTCTACGAGCAACCTCTTTGTCCCGGCAATGGTTATCTATGGACACCCGGGTATTGGGCCTATGCCGGTGACGACGACGGTTATTACTGGGTGCCAGGCACGTGGGTCATGGCACCGGAACCCGGTCTGCTCTGGACTCCAGCGTACTGGGGTTGGGGCGGCAACGGATTTGTTTTCTACAACGGATATTGGGGCCAGCAAGTCGGCTTCTATGGCGGAGTCAGTTACGGCTATGGATATTACGGTAACGGCTACGAGGGCGGACGCTGGCAGAACGGGCAGTTCTACTACAACCGCTCGGTGAACAATGTGAATGTCACCAACATTCACAACGTCTACAACACGACGGTCATCAACAACACAACGATCAACCGCGTCAGCTACAACGGCGGCAACGGAGGAATCAGCGCCCGTCCCACGCCGCAGCAAGAGTCTGTGGCTCATGAGCGACATATCCCGCCGGTGGCCGCACAGACGCAACATGAGCAGGCTGCCCGCACAAACCCGGAGCAGCGCGCTGCATTGAACCATGGCACGCCAGCAGTTGCGGCTACTCCTAAGCCCGGGGCATTCAGAGACCAGGCGGTTGTTCACGCCAAACCAACGGGGACGCCGTACAACGCTCCGGTGAATCGGGCTGCAGTTCAACCTCCGGCGAATACGCCGGCCGCGCATCCAGAGAACAACGCAGCTCGCACCGACCGGCCTGAACCGAAGAATCCACCGGAGTCGAACCGTGCGCCGTCAGCACGACCGAACCAGCCGGAACCGATCGCAGACCAAACAAGCCGGAACCGAATCGCACCGCCCACGGCTCAGCCGGATCGACAGCCCGAGCCGAATCATGCGCCGGTAGCACAGCCGAATAATCGGCCGGAGCCCAACCGGAATGAACCGGAGCCGCGACCGCAAACTCCGCCGTCGAACGAGCGTTCGCAGCCTCAACCCACAATCCTCCTCCCTCGGAACCGAGGTCGGCTGAGCAACAATCACAGCACCCGCAATCCGCGCCCAACAAGCCGGCAGAGAAGAAATCGCAGGAAGAGAATCCGAAACAGAACGAGAAGCCCCAGTAATGAGGCTCCCCGGCGCGAAGCAGTCGAGCATAGGCTATGAGCTGAGAAGCTCAACCTATTTGCTGCGATAACAAAGATCAGAGATTGAGGACGGTTTAATCCTCGGGGCATCCTGAATTTTAGTGGGTGCCCTTTTTCTTTAACCGGGAATTCAAGTCGAGAGGTTCAGCAGCAACCCAGTGGGCGGATAGACACTTGTCATCTCACAGCTGCATTCGTGGAATGTTCCATCGTGCAAAATAATTTTATCCCTATCGTCCACCATTTGCGGTATGTGTTCAAAATTGAACAGTCTCCAATTGGAGTGGCGAGTATCCTCCCCGGAGGAAATGAAAATCCACCTCAATACCGCCTTGATCAGCGTGCAACTCTTGATCTGCATCGGTTCATGGCAGCCCGTAATGGCCCAAACATCGCAAACGCTAGCAAGTGAGCCGCATAACGTGCTGACCACAGAACAGGTCGTGGACAGGCTCGTCCAAAGAAACCTTGAGCGTGCCCACGCATTGACAGCTTACAAGGGGACTCGAATTTATCGCCTTGAATACCACGGTTTTGCTGGTGCGAGAAGTGCGGAGATGACCGTAGAAGTGGAATACCGTTCTCCGGCAAGCAAGGAATTTAAGATCCAGTCTGAATCTGGCTCCCACTGGCTCATTGAGCGGGTATTCCACAAATTGCTGCAGAGCGAGAAAGAGGCACTGACCGAGGAGAACCAGGCTCACGTAGCCCTTAATAACGATAACTACCATTTCGCTTTGGTGGGGTACGAGAGTCTGCCGACTGGTCCATGCTACGTCCTCTCCGTCGAGCCAGTAACCAAAAATAAACTCCTCTACCGCGGCCGAATTTGGGTCGATGCTAAAGACTTTGCTGTTGCACGTATTGAGGCGGCCCCCGCGAAAACCCCCTCCTTCTGGACGAAAGAAACCAAGATCGAACAGCTTTATGCGAAAGTAGGTGATTTTTGGCTTCCTGTTTCCAATCGAAGCAACAGTGTCATTCGACTGGGAGGCCAGGCCGAATTCACCATTGACTACAAGGACTATCAGATTACGGCTGTCACTCCGGTACGGACGAGGAATACTGTTGCGGGAAACCGCTAGCTATCTTCGATCGGGAAGAAAAGAAGACTGCGCGGAACGGTCAATCGTGGAGAACGACATTAAGCAGCGAACTGTGGACCTGCAGAGCGCCCTCTGAGCCGCCGGCGTAGTGAATGAAACCCAGCTTCCTGAACCGGTTCATGAAGAAGCTTACGCGCGAACGGGTGGTCCCTACCATCTCAGCCAGCGTCTCCTGACTGATCTTGGGGACTACGGTTTCGGGAATGCCATCCTTGCCAAAGTGGGCGAGCAATAACAGGACGCGCGCCAAACGCTTCTCACTGGAGTTGAACAGCTGATCGACAAGATCCTCCTCATAACGGATATTCCGCGCCAGCAAATAGGCGACGAACATCTCAGAAAGTGTGGGTTCGCGATGAAGCGCTTCCATCATCGTTCTCTTCTCCACGCGGAGAATTTCGCAATCCGTCATTGCCGCCGCGGAGCCCATCCGTAAGAGTTGACCCGCCAGCGCACCCTCCCCAAAAAAATTCCCCTGACTTACGATCGCGATCGTTGCTTCTTTACCGATCTTGGATACAACGGTGAGCCTCACCTTGCCCTTTTGCACATAGAAGACCGCGTCGGCGTTGTCGCCTTGCGAGAATATCGTCTGCTTTTTCGGGATCGTCAGGATCTTACGGCCGTCGCCAATGGTCGCTAGGAAAGTATCGGGGTTGAATGTACCGTTTTTCTTGATTGCTACCGTGGGGTGCTCCTTCGAGTGTGGCCCGCAAGGAACGGGCGAAGGCATGAAGATCTATGCCGGCTCAATATCATTGTACTCCAGCGTACTCTTGTACTCCAGCGTACTTAGTGCCCGTAAAGTGATCATTTTTGCTCAGATTCACTCCTGCCTCTGGCCTCACCATAAAGGTATGCACGGACCAATCAGTCCCATCACGGTTCACAAGGGGAGCTATGGCACAGACAATTCAAGTTGGCACGATTCTGATGAAGGAATGGTCCGGAATGACGCAACTTCTAAACCTGGAGAGTGAGCCGTGTTCTGGGGGATGGAGTCTGTTGAAGGTTCTGGATAGTTTCGCGCTTGATCGCAAAATCCATGCTGCCGGATGGAACTTCTTTTTCATGGCGGCAGAGGTCAAGGTGATGTTCTTGGGCTCGCCAGGGGCGGAGAGGATCCGGACAGCATTGAGGCGGATTCTCGAGAAGGTCAAGAAACAACATTTCAATGGCCTAGAGGTAACTGAAATAGTGGCCAGGCGCTTCCTTGGCGTGCCCTACGTGACTTTGGCTGCGCACTCGCGGCATATGCAACAAAGCTGCTATCTCGATAACGCCCTGGCGCGGCAGACCTCCCAACGCAACGCGGAATGGGCCAGAGGCTGAGCGCACTTTCTGCGATGGAGATGACTTTGTGAAATCCGACGAAAAACAAAATCTTGAGCGAGTTCTGGAATCCGCAATTGTTGTATCTTGGGCCGACCTGACGCGGGATGCGCAAACTGCCTTGATTCAAATTGAATACGCCTTTGCTCTAACCGGCACTCTGGACTACCTGAAAGTCTGGTCATCTCTGAGCCGAGGTCACTGGCTTCTGGCTTGTGAGTATTGGATGTCAGCATCCACATTCCACGGCGCGGGTGTCCGATTTGAGAATGGATACGAGTCGGAAGGTTTAGCTTACATTCTTGAATTGGTGATGCGACACCAGAGCGACTTCGATCTTCCCGCGAACCGTGGCCGCCAGGGATTGCTCCAGATCTCAATACCTACCCGAGAGGACCGTGCGACAGCCGATGTGCTTGTTCACGCCGCCTTCGATCGTCTGGGTTCAGCTGTTGCAGAACCCGCAGTAGCCTGAGGCTTCCGCTTACTTCTCAGAGCCCGCCAAGCGCCGGTCCCGGTGCGGCTCTGTGCGGGGTAGGCCAGTACTAAGCTCACATTTTTCCCCTGGTTTTGCGCCACACGTAGGACAGCGAACCGCAAGGGCCAGTCTCTGCTTGGACATCATGCCTACACAATGCACCAATGATCGCCAACAAGATGTTCAATAGTGATCAGTTTGCAAGTTCACCTTCGGTGAATACTGGCAAGAGACAAACTTCAAAAACAGCGCTGGTCGATGGTCTCTGGTCCATCTGGCAATTGGTCCTTGCAGCACCGGTTTTGATCGCAGTCAGGAACACAATGTCGCTACCAAACGCAGTTCTACTACCCAAGGCAATCCTTGAAGTTGTCGATTCGCGGCCCATGCAAGGGGCGGCAGCGCGGCGTCCGCGATTGCACTCCAAGCTATCCATGCCAAGTCGGATCGCGGTGATCGGGAATTACCTTCCTCGACATTGCGGAATTGCCACCTTCACCACGGATCTGTGCAGCGCCATTTCCGCTGAGTACGGGAGTGCTCGACTGTTGGCGCTCCCAGTCAACGATACCGAAGAGGGCTACGACTATCCTGCGCGGGTGCGATGGTCACTTGACCAGGACGATGTGAAGTCGTATCAGGAAGCCGCTGAATTTCTGAACTTCAACAACATCGACATGGTATGCCTGCAGCACGAGTACGGGATCTTCGGCGGTCTGGCCGGCAGCCATATCCTGCACTTGCTACGCGGTTTGAAGATGCCCGTCGTGACAACGTTGCACACAGTTCTGCGCGAGCCGGATTCCAATCAACTGATGGTCATGGAAGAGATCGCGGAACTCTCCGACCGCCTCATTGTTATGAGCCAACTGTCGTCCCAGTTCCTGCAGGAAATCTTTAAGGTGCCGGGCAGCAAGATCGACATGGTGCCGCACGGAGTTCCAGACTTGCCATTTCTGGATCCCAATTTCTATAAGGACAGGTTCGGAGTGGAAGGTAAGGCGGTTCTTCTTACGTTTGGCCTGCTCTCGCCGAATAAAGGAATCGAAAATGTAATTCAGGCGTTGCCGCAGATTCTGTCCAAACACAAGAACGTTGCCTACATCGTCGCCGGAGCTACCCATCCCCATATCCTCCGCCGCGAAGGGGACAAGTATCGAGCCAGTTTGCAGGCGTTGGCGAAGGAAGTGGGCGTGGAATCGCAAGTAATCTTCCATAACCACTTCGTCAGTCCCGAGGAAATGGTCGAGTTCATTGGTGCTGCCGACATTTACATTACTCCGTATCGCCATGAAGCCCAGGTGGTTTCCGGAACGCTTGCTTATGCTTTAGGGGCGGGCAAAGCGATCATCTCCACTCCTTATTGGCATGCGATCGAATTGTTGGACGACCGCAGAGGCGCGCTCGTCCCATTTCAAAATCCGCAGGCGATCGCGATAAAGACAATTGAGCTTCTGGACACGCCTGCGATACGTCACGCCATGCGTAAACGCGCCTATCTGTTCGCGCGCGAGATGGTCTGGAAGCGAGTGGCGCAGGGCTACATGGAAAGTTTCGCACGGGTCCGCAGCGACCGGATGGAGACTCCAAAGGTTCAGTTCTCAGCCCGCATCACTGAAAAATCATTGGATCAGTTGCCGGATCTAAAATTGGAACATTTTAATCGGCTGACCGATGACACTGGGATGCTGCAGCACTCGATTTTCACAATCCCGAACCGAGGAGAGGGATACACAACCGACGACAATGCCCGTGCGCTCGTTTTCTCTGTCGCGTTGGAGGAGTTGCAAAGAGGTCAGACCCAGGCTCAAGTTGGGCAGACCGATTCAAATATTTCAAGTTCCGTTGGCCTTTACCTGTCGTTCCTGGAGCATGCCTTCAACCCCGCGAATGGTAGATTCAAGAACTTTCTCCTTTACGATCGCCGTTGGAATGAGCCTGCGGGATCCGACGACTCTCATGGTCGTGCACTGTGGGGGCTCGGAACGGTTTTAGGACGATCACGCGATCGGGGATTTAGGGGCGCTGCGGGGCGTATGTTCGAGTTTTCTCTGCCCGCCGTGCTGGAGTTCAATAGTCCGCGGGCTTGGGCCTACGCTTTGCTTGGGATTCAGGAATACCTCCATTCGTATCCCGGCGATCGCGACGCGCAGAAAGTGCGATCCGCGCTCAGCCGGAGACTTCTCGAAATGTATGAGTCGATCCACAGGCCTGACTGGAAGTGGTTCGAGAATGTTGTGGCGTATGGAAACGCGAGACTACCGCAAGCCATGATGCTCGCAGGGTCCGCATCCTCAGATGATCGCATGCTTTCCGCCGGCCTCGAATCGCTGGACTGGCTGCTAGAAATACAGCGTTGCGAAGACAACGGCCACTTTGCACCGATCGGATCGCAAGGCTTCTATCGCCAGGGCGGTGAGAAAGCCCGCTTCGATCAACAGCCGATCGAAGCCGCTGGTGCGGTTTCCGCTTGCCTGCAGGCGTATCGCGTAACTGGTGACAGCCGCTGGCGAAAGGAAGCATGGTCGGCTTTCAACTGGTTCCTCGGCGACAACGATCTGCAACTACCTCTTTATGATTCCATCACCGGCGGGTGCCGGGACGGCTTGCATCCCGACCGCGCCAATGAAAACCAGGGAGCCGAGTCGACGCTCTCGTTCTTAATGGCACTCCTCGAAATGCGCTCTTTGCAAATGTCTGAACCGCTGGATATTCCGTCATGACCATACCCGCAGAAAAATCTATGAGCTTGTTGAGTACTCGATTCGAGCCACTATTGCTCCGCCATTCCACCAACCCGATCCTGACGAGTAAGGATTGGCCATATCCTATTAACAGTGTGTTCAATGCGGGCGCTACCCGGCTTGCAGATGGCACGACTCTACTGCTTTGCCGCGTGGAAGATCGGCGGGGCTTGTCGCATCTTTCGGCAGCACGCTCTCGTAACGGCGTCGATGGATGGCAAATTGATAGTGAGCCCACCTTGATGCCCGACCCGAAGAACTATCCGGAAGAAATCTGGGGTATCGAAGATCCTCGCATCACATTCGTCCCCGAGTTGCAGCAATATGTTGTGACCTACACCTCGTATTCGCGCGGTGGTCCCGGAGTGTCGTTGGCTCTAACCAAAGACTTCCGCACCTTCGAACGCTTTGGCGTAATCATGCCCCCCGACGACAAAGATTCCGCACTTCTGCCCCGGAGAATCGACGGATGCTGGGCGTTGATTCATCGTCCCATGACGACGCTCGGGTCGCACATGTGGATCTCCTACTCTCCCGATCTTCGTTACTGGGGTAGGCATCGGCTCATGCTGGAAGCTCGCCGCGGCGCCTGGTGGGATGCCAACAAAATCGGGTTGTCGCCGCCACCTATCGAGACGTCCCGAGGATGGCTCGTGTTCTACCACGGAGTACGGCACACACCCTCGGGCTGTCTCTATCGATTGGGCTTGGCCCTGTTCGACTTGGAGAATCCTGAGAAATGCCTGCTCCGGGGAGATTCGTGGATATTCGGGCCAGAAGCGGAGTACGAGCGCCACGGCGACGTTGACGATGTCGTGTTCCCCTGCGGATACACCATGGACGCAGATGGTGACACGCTCAACATTTATTACGGAGCCGCGGATTGTGCGATCGCTCTGGCTCGGGCCAGCGTGCGCTCCCTACTCGAGTGGCTGGATGGCAACGGAAGTTGCGAGCGCCGCCAGCGTGCGAACGATTGACGC
>CAWJAR010000016.1:0-668691 GCA_963840895.1 uncultured Acidobacteriaceae bacterium | reverse complement strand
ATGTAGGCGACCCCAACCAACTGGTGAGCTTCGGGACCAGCGGCCACCGCGGATCTCCTCTCCATGGCACCTTTAATGAAGCGCACATTCTCGCGATTACACAGGCAATCTGCGAGTACCGTCGAGAGCAAGCCATCGACGGGCCTCTCTGCATGGGGAAGGAGCAACGCATGCCGTTTCTGCGCCAGCCCAGCGCACCGCGCTCGAAGTGCTGGCGGCGAATGGCGTTCACACGATCATTCAGGAAAACGACGGTGTAACGCCGACGCCTGTCATCTCGCGCGCCATCCTAGCGTACAACCGTGGTCGCAAGGATCACTTCGCCGACGGCATCGTCATCACGCCATCGCACAACCCTCCCGAGGACGGTGGTTTCAAGTACAACCCTCCCAACGGTGGTCCAGCCGTTACAGAAGTCACGGGCTGGGTGCAGAATCGTGCGAACGAACTGCTGCGGCGCGAGAAGTGCCGGAGTCAAACGTGTGCCATTTGAGAAAGCGATTCGAGCGGCGACCACACGTCAGGAAGATTTTGTTCTCCCCTACGTTCGCGATCTCAGCAACGTCATCGACATCGACACCATTCGCGGCGCCCACCTCAAGCTGGGCGTAGACCCTCTCGGTGGGGCATCGCTTCCGTACTGGGACCCGATTAACTCGATTCATGGATTGAACGTTCAGGTCGTCAACCGAACCATCGACCCAACTTTTTCGTTCATGACTGTCGACCACGACGGGAAAATCCGCATGGACTGCTCCAGCCCCTATGCGATGGCGAGGCTGTTGGGCTCTGAAAGATCAGTATCAGGTTGCGTTCGGCAACGACACCGACGCCGACCGCCACGGGATTGTCACTCCCGTGGCCGGCCTGATGAACCCGAACCACTATCTCGCCGTGGCCATTCGTTATCTCGTCACGCATCGGCCCGAATGGCGTCCGACGGTTGCGGTTGGAAAAACCGTGGTGAGCAGCAGCATGATTGACCGTGTGGTACAAACACTCGGCCGTGAGTTGCGTGAAGTCCCGGTTGGCTTCAAGTGGTTCGTGTCGGGCCTCATCGACGGCTCCTGCTGCTTTGGAGGAGAAGAGAGCGCAGGAGCAAGCTTTCTTCGCCGAGACGGCACGGTGTGGTCCACTGACAAGGATGGGCTGATCATGGTCCTGCTGGCCGCCGAGATTGCGGCCCGAACAGGCAAGGATCCTGGCCGAGCACTACCAGGAAATCACGGCAGAGTTCGGCACCCCCTATTACACGCGCATCGACGCACCCGCGACTCCTGAGCAGAAGCGAAAACTTTCCGCGCTCACTCCGGACTCAGTCAAGGAGTCGGGATTGGCAGGCGAGCCGA
Source organism: uncultured Acidobacteriaceae bacterium (assembly GCA_963840895.1). Taxonomy (GTDB): domain Bacteria; phylum Acidobacteriota; class Terriglobia; order Terriglobales; family Acidobacteriaceae; genus Sulfotelmatobacter. The sequence continues at coordinate 667,342 of CAWJAR010000016.1, read as the reverse complement.
TTACCGCCAAGCTCACCCGGGCACCGGGCAATCAAGCTCCCATCGGCGGACTGAAAGTCGTAACGAAAAACGGCTGGTTCGCGGCCCGGCCCTCCGGCACCGAAAACATCTACAAGATCTACGCGGAGAGCTTCCAGAGCGCGTCGCATCTCCACGAAATCCTAAGCGAGGCCGAGCAGATCGTTAACAACGCTCTTTGGTTCCGAGATCTGGGTTCCGGAGGTCAGCGGTGAGCGGTGACGGGGGAAGTGGCAAGGTTCCGCCATTCCCGCCTGGCTACCGTGCTTCGGGAGTACTCTTGCATGTTACGTCGCTGCCGTCGCCGTATGGCATCGGCGATCTGGGATCGGCGGCGTTTTCCTGGATCGATCGTCTTCACACTGCGGGCCAGCGATGGTGGCAGGTGCTGCCGCTTGGACCTACGGGTTACGGAGATTCTCCTTATCAGTCGATGTCCTCGTTCGCAGGCAATCCTGGGCTGATCAGTCCCGATTCTCTGATCTCGGACGGACTGTTAAAGATGGCGGATTGCCAAACTCAGTTTTCTCCTCATATTGTCGAATACGATGCCGTCATTCCGTTCAAGACCCGTCTCGTCGAAACAGCCTGGGCGAATTTCAAAGCGGGGGACGCAAGGATTTGCGCTCGGCCTACGACGAGTTCCGCTCACAACAGCAGCACTGGCTCGACGATCACGCACTCTTCCAAGCGCTCAAGACCAGATATCACGGCAAGCATTATCTTGAGTGGCCGGAAGAGATCGTCGAGCGCCGGAGCGACGCTCTGATAAAGGCCCAAAAAGAATTGGCTGATCCAATTCGACCGGGTCTCGTTCGGACAGTTTCTTCTATTCCGCCAGACCGATCAGCTCAAGGAGTATGCGCACTCCAAGGCGTAGACTATCGGAGATTTGCCGTTTTTCGTTTCTGCGGACTCGAGCGATGTCTGGGCTGACCCGGAATGTTTCCTCCTACGAACGGCGTCATCCAGGCTTTGTCGCGGGCGTTCCTCCGGATTATTTCAGCGCCGAGGGCCAGTTGTGGGGCAATCCCGTTTATAACTGGGATGCGCTGCGGGCCACCGGCTATCGTCTGGTCGATCGACCGTCTGCGTGCGCTTCTGGCGCATGTGGATGCGATTCGGTTGGATCACTTTCGGGGATTCGCCGCCGCGTGGCATGTTCCCCGCTGGCGCTCGAACCGCTCAGTCAGGTGAATGGGTCGACGGTCCATGCTCTGATTTTTTCCACGCGGCCGAAGAAGAACTCGGCAGTCTTCCCTTGATCGCTGAAGATCTGGGGTATATCACTCCCGACGTCCACGCTCTCCGCGACCAGTTCCAGTTGCCGGAACCCGGGTTTTGCAGTTCGCCTTTGACGGGCACTCCGACAATCCGTACCTTCCCAACAACTCTTGTCCCGAACACGCGCCTACACCGGCACACACGACAATGCTCCCACCCGGGAATGGTACGAACAGTTGCCTGAATACCAGCGGCAGAACTTCTGGAATCTGTCTGAAACGCACGTCGGGCGCGAGTGACGACGCCGCCCCATCCCTGGTGAGTCTGGCTTGGTCGTCGATCTCAGCCTTGACGGTTGCACCGCTGCAGGATCTTCTGAACCTCGGAGCAGAGAGTCGATGAACATCCCGGGCCGCGCCAGCGGGAATTGGCGTTGGCGAAGTCCGGACCACTTGGAATCGTCGACGGCATTTGAGTGGTTGCAGAAGTGACGGAACTGTCGAAGCGGGTGGAATCGGAAAAGACTGAACAGCCGGCGAATTAAGAGCGTTCTGGTGTTCCCAGAGCCAGGATGAGCGAGGCAGTATGAAGACTGCAATGCAACAGCTAAGGTCGACGCTCGATGGCACGCGCTCGATCGTCCACCGCGAACTGATGAAAGCCCGAACCTGGGAGCAGGTCGAGGGCAGCCCTTTGCCGTTAGGGTCCACTTGGATCGAGGAGGAGCAGGCCTTCAATTTCGCCATCTGCGCTGAACACGCGGAAAGCGTGACTTTGTTGCTCTACGCTCCGTCCGAACTGGTGGTTCCGGCATTCGTCTACCGCTTCGACTTCTTGCGGAACAAGTCCGGACACGTCTGGCATTGCCGGATTCCGATCGCAGATATTGCCGAGTGCCGCTACTATGCGTACTCGGTGGCGGGAGAGGATTTGCCTGGCTGTTCACAGCTTCGATCCGCAGAAGGTCCTGCTCGACCCGTATGCGAAAGCTGTTTTCTTTCCACCCGAGTTTGACCGTACGGCGGCCATGCGGGAAGGATCGAATGCGGGAAGGGCGCCGCTCGGGGCGTTGATGAGCCACCGGGCGGAGTTTGATTGGGGAGATTCCGAACCACCGCGTCATGAGGCCGATGCGATCATTTACGAACTCCACCTCCGAGGTTTCACCGAGAACCCCAACTCGGGTGTAGATCCGTCGCGGCGAGGGACGTATGCCGGCCTGGTCGACAAGATCCCTTATCTGAAAGATCTCGGCGTGACCGTGGTCGAGTTGATGCCGGTATTCCAACGCGATCCGCAGGAAGGCGACTACTGGGGCTACATGCCTCTGAACTTCTTTTCTCCCCACGCGCAATACTCGAGCGACCGTGATCATGGACAGCACCTGGAATTCAAAAATATGGTGAAGGCGTTTCATGAGGCGGGGATCGGCATCGTGCTCGATGTTGTCTACAATCACACCTGCGAAGGAGATCACCGAGGCCCGATCTACAGTTATAAAGGCCTGGGCAGCGCAAGCTATTACATGATGACCTCGGATCCCGCCAACCCGTATGCGAATTACTCGGGCACTGGCAACACTTTGAATTTTGGCAGGAGTCACGTTCGCAAGATGGTGATGGACAGCTTGCGTTATTGGAAAAAAGAGATGCACATTGACGGCTTTCGCTTCGATCTGGCCTCCGTGTTTAGCCGCAATGCCGATGGATCGCTGAATTGGGGGCACGCGCCGATTTTTGCAGAGATTGCCGGCGATCCGGAGCTGGGTCCATTACGCCTGATCGCTGAGCCCTGGGACGCGGGGGCGTACCAGCTGGGACGAGGTTTTCCCGGCATCGCCTGGCTTCAGTGGAACGGCAGATTCCGCGATGACGTGCGTCGGTTCATGAAGGGTGACGCGGCTATGGTCCCCGACTTGATGCGGCGGATCTACGGAAGCGACGATTTATTCCCCGACAACCGCAACGACGCGTATCACGCTTATCAGAGTGTCAACTACGTCACCTCGCATGACGGTTTCACCTTGTATGATCTGGTCTCCTATAACGAAAAGCATAATTGGGCCAACGGACAAAATAACCAGGACGGGATGAACGAGAACTACAGCTGGAACTGCGGACATGAGGGCGATCAAGGCACCCCTGCCGAGGTGCTTGCGTTGCGTAGGAGGCAGGTGAAGAATTTTTTCTGCGTGCTTATGCTGTCGAATGGAACCCCGATGTTTCGAGCCGGAGATGAATTCCTGAATACGCAATTCGGGAACAACAATCCGTACAATCAGGACAACATAACAGGATGGCTCGACTGGTCCCAGCTCGAACAAAATCAAGATATTTTCCGTTTCTTCAAGAGCATGATCGACTTCCGCAGGCGCCACCCGACCCTAGGTCGCAGCCGTTTCTGGCGTGAAGATGTCGCATGGTACGGAACAAGCGGACTTGCCGACTTGTCCCCCGATTCCCATAGCCTGGCGTTCTGCCTCCACGGCGCATCTCAAAATGACCAGGACATCTACGTAATGATCAATGGCTACTGGGAAAAGCTGGAGTTTCAGATCCAGGAAGGTACCGCGTGCGAGTGGACCAGAATTGTCGACACTGCATTGCCAACCCCAAACGACTTCTCGAACTCGAGCGATCCTCTAAGAACGCTAAGTTACCTCGTAGAGCCGAGATCCGTGGTGGTCCTCGTTCGGCTGAAGCTAGCCGGATGGACTTGTCACCTATCCACAGTGCATCACCTGTAGATCTTCTCGGCCATGTTCCGAACGTCATTCGCCGATTGGGTAATCAAACCCGACGCCAACAACGATGAGTACACAGCTTGTTCCGCTCGGAACCAGTCGGCCTCAGGGGAACCGAAGGGGCGGCCTCTCTCCTCCCAATACTGGTAAGCGAGTTTTGCTACAAACTCATGCCGATTCTCACCCAGGAAATCGGGGATCAGCTCCAACGGTTTTTGCTTATCCATAAATTTGCTCTCTCGTGGTCCGGTCCTGCCATCAGGGGCGCGAGTCAGACGATTTGGCATGGTCAGGATCGCACGCAACTGCAGCATTTCGCGCAGAGTCGTCCGCCTGACGATGCCTTGCTGAAGGTTAGAAATAAACCAACTCACAAATGATCCTGCTGTTGTGAGTTCGAAGGGGTGCAGAAGGGTTCAAGGTGCCATATCAAAACTGATCACCCGATTTTAGGTCCCAGGCTCGCAGACCACCTCGCCGCCCGGCACTGCCCCGATGGATCAAGCAGACTTTCTACAAATCGTTCTGGCAAACCAGTAACAGGGGACCGACAGGCGCACCGAGCCAGATCAGTGGAGGAGCAGGCGTCACGAGCAGCAGATGTTCGAGCATGTGAACCGTCAGCAACTAATGGTCAAGCGAAGCCCTTGGGGAAGCCACCACAACCCAGATCAAGAACAGGCCAATCAGAAACCTGACCGCGGCTTTAGAACAAGAGTGGGCCATGTCTATATGCCGTCACTGAGTCGTTCAATCGACACTGGCATTTGACCGGTGTCTCACACGCCGCTGATTAAGCCGAGTCTGACAAGGAAGCCATCACCCCTGGCCATGGCACTGTGCGTGCAATTCGTTCGGCGGGCAAGACAAATATAAGGGTGAAACGGGGCTTTCCCCGATGACTCACAAACCGTCTTTGCTCGCCGAAGTGCCAGCACGATCCGTGGCTCGGCCTCAATGCTCGCGCGAGGGGCCAGTTGCTGCATGAAATGGACCAGTGACGATATTGCTTTCCGCGGAGTTGCTCGCGTTTCGATATGGATTCCATTCCCTCGAGGGACATTCATTTGGAAGCGGACGTGCGGCACGATAACAGGGCTTAACGACCAAGCAGGAATCGCTCAGCGGGAAGTTGATCGCAGGGGCAGGCGAGGCACTGCGGCAGAGAAGCTAAGAGGGTTTCGTTTCAGTTTTCGCTTCAACCACCAACGAATCCAGATGGCAAATGCAGACGGCAAACTGACTTCCGGTGATCGATCAAGAAAACTTGCTCTAGACATCTCTCTAGACCAGCTAATTAAGGGTTAATCGATGAGTGAAGAATGGCTAACGAAGAAACGATTGCTGGGTTTACATCGCCACCAATGGCCGGTTGCTTCGTCAAGAACTAGCGGATCGTCTCGGCGATGCGGGAGTCGCACTATTCAACTTCGCACTGGACTGCCTGGCTCTTCTGGCCTAATTGCAGTTGTCTGCAGGCCTCCATAGCACTTCATCGCGGCACCGGCGGAGATGAATATGAACGCGTCAAAACGCTACCTGTGGGGCGGCGGAGTAGTCGCCCTCATCGTAATTGGATTGATCGTTGGAGCGATTCGCCCACACAAGCATGCGCAGGCCGCTCCAGGAAGTGTTCCGGAGGTCGAGGTGGTGCAAGTCCAGCAGCAAGATGTTCCCATCATTCACGAATGGATCGGCACGTTCGACGGATTAGTCAATGCCGACGTCAGGGCGCAGGTGACAGGGTATCTGCTCACACAGGGTTATCAGGAGGGCTGCGTTCGTCAAGAAAGGACAACTCCTTTTTCAGATCGACCCCCGGCCGTTTAAGGCGGCGCTGGACCAGGCAGAAGGTCAGTTGGCGCAAGCCAAAGCTCAGCTTTCCAACGCCGAAGCGGTGCAAGGTCGCACCGAGCTTGACGTCAAGCGGTACACTCCTCTGGCGAAAGAGCAGGCTGCACCCCAACAGGATCTCGACAACGCCGTTCAAAACAATCTCGCAGCCATTGCCAGCGTCGAAACCGCCAAAGCCCAGATCAAGACTTCTCAGGCCGCCGTCGAGACGGCGAAGATCAACCTCGACTTCACCCGGCTCGTCGCGCCGATCGATGGCATTGCGGGCCAGGCGCAACTCCAGGTCGGTGCTCTCGTCGGTCCAGCCAGCCGGACCGGTGACTTCTGTTTCTACTGTTGACCCGATCAAAGTTTATTTCACGGTGGGAGAGCCTCAGTATCTCGCTTTCAGAAAACGCTTCCCCACGGAAGCAAGTACGCGAGCGGACCAAAAAACTCTGCGGATCGAGCTTGTGCTGGCGGACGGCTCTACGTATCCGCATCTGGGATCATTTGATTTTGCCGATCGCCAGGTGAATGAGAGCACTGGAACAATCCGCATCGCCGCACTGTTCCCGAACCCCAACAACATCTTGCGGCCTGGCGGCTATGCCAAAGTGCGGGTATTCGTCGACGTCCAACATGACGCATTGCTTGTGCCACAACGAGCAGTTTCAGAGTTACAAGGCGGCTACCAGGTTGCCGTAGTGGATCACGACAACAAGGTAGCAATTCGACCAGTTACAGTGGGGGCACAGGTGGACAGCCGCTGGGTGATTTCGGATGGGCTCAATCCCGGGGACCGGGTCGTCGCGGAAGGAACGCAGAAGGTTCGTCCCGGCATGCACGTCAATGCAAAGCCATTCACCGCGAACGCAACGGGTAGGTGAGTCATGTCAAAGTTCTTCATCAATCGTCCCATCGTCGCGATGGTGATCTCGATCGTGCTCGTGCTGGTCGGCGCTCTGACCATCCTTAGACTGCCGGTTGCCCAGTTCCCGAAAATCGCTCCACCCGAAATCCAGATCCTCGCCACCTACGTCGGCGCCGACGCGCAAACTCTGGAACAAGCAGTGGCCACGCCTCTCGAACAGCAGATGAACGGTGTGGACAACATGAATTACATGTACTCCCTGAACGCCACGGCAAACTCGACCACGAGCTTGATCGTGGATTTCGATACAAAAACCGATCCAAATAACGACTTCATCCTGGCCCAGTCGCGTGTAGACGCAGGCCGCTTCGCAGCTTCCGTCGGATGTGACCAACTTACGGGATCACGGTACGAAAATCGGTGACGGCTCCCCTCATGTTGATCGCCGTTGAACTCGCCGCACGGAACCTATGACGCGACTTTTCTGGGGAATTACGCCTACATCAATCTCGTTGATCCGATCCTTCGGTCGCCCGGCGTCGGCAATGTCCAGGTGTTCGGCCCTGGCCAATACGCGATGCGAATGTGGGTGAACCCCGACAAACTGGCAAAGCTGGGGATCACAGTTCCTCAAATTATTAGCGCCGTTCAAGCGCAGAACACCGTGAATCCCGCGGGGAAGGCCGGAGGCCCGCCTGTCCCCAAAGGTCAGGAGCTGACTTATACCGTTTTGGCCCAGGGCCGTTTGGTGTCGCCTGAACAATTCGGTCAGATCGTGCTGCGGGAAACACCGGATGGAGGTACCGTCCGTGTTCGTGATGTCGCCCGCATTGAACTAGGGTCGCAGGATTACAGCGCTGCCAGCCGCTTCAACGGCAAACCTGCAGCAGTTATCGCGGTTTATCAACTGCCCGGATCGAACGCGGTGGATGTAGGCAACGGTGTCAAGAAGCTCATGGCTCAGATGAAGCAACGCTTCCCGGAGGATCTCGACTTCGACATCTCCCTGGACACGACCCTATCCGTAACGCAAGGAATTAAAGAAATTGTCAAGACGCTGGTGATTGCTCTCATCCTGGTGATCCTGGTCGTCTATCTTTTTCTCCAGGGGTGGCGAGCCACCTTGATTCCGCTGCTTGCGGTGCCGGTATCTCTGGTAGGCACATTTGTTCTGTTTCCGTTATTCGGTTTTTCGATCAATACGCTTTCTCTGTTCGGGCTGGTCCTGGCGATCGGTCTGGTGATCGACGACGCGATCGTTGTAGTTGAGGGCGTCCAACGCCACATCGAGGAAGGACTCTCGCCCAAAGCCGCGGCGTTGAAGGCGATGGAGGAACTCTCTGGTCCGGTCGTCGGAATTGCGCTGGTTCTGTCCGCCGTATTCGTGCCCACGGCGTTCATTCCCGGCATCACTGGACGCCTTTACCAGCAGTTTGCGGTGACGATCGCGATTTCGGTTCTCTTCTCCGCGTTCAATGCGCTTACCCTGAGCCCGGCACTGGCTGCGCTCCTGCTTCGTCCACGGGAGGAAAGCCATGGGCTGCTACGCAGATTTTTTGACTGGTTTAACCGTGTATTCGAGCGCGCAAACGCCGGTTACGTACGTTGGAGTGGGGTACTCCTTCAGAAAACCCTTGTTATGGCAGTGTTGCTAGTCGCCTTCGGCGTGGCTGCCGGGTTCTTCGCCCATCGCGTGCCGACGAGCTTTCTTCCCGATGAAGACCAGGGCTATGCCTATGTTTCCGTTCAACTCCCCAACGCAGCTTCACTGGAACGAACGACAGCGGTCGTGGACAGCGTAGAAAAGATCATCCGGAATACGCCAGGAGTTCAAAACTCGACATGCTTCATCGGCTTCAGTCTATTGAGCTTCGTGCGTACTACGTATAACGCGACCTTCTTCGTTACCTTCAAGCCTTGGGACGATCGCACGGCGCGCGCAGAACAATTTCAAACCCTGAAAGTGAATTTGAATCGTGAATTCAGCAGAGTGCCGCAGGCGGTTATATTCGGGTTTTCTCCGCCGGCCATTCCGGGGGTCGGCACAGCCGGCGGATTCACGTTTCTGCTCGAAGATCGTTCGGGCGGCGATGTTCAGTTCCTTGCGAAGAACGTCAACACGTTTCTTGAGGCTGCACGCAAACGTCCCGAAATCGGCAGCATCAATACGACTTTCCTGCCGAGTGTTCCGCAGAAATTCGTTGATGTAGATCGTGACAAGGTTCTGAAGCAAGGCGTCAACCTGAGTGACGTGTATCGGACGATCCAGGCCTTTATGGGCGGTTATTTCATCAACTATTTCAATCGATTCGGCCGCCAATGGCAGGTGTATATCGAGGCCGAAGGTGAAGACCGTGCCGACATCGAGAACGTCGGACGATTTTATGTTCTCAACAACAAAGGAGAAAGTGTCCCGCTGTCTACCCTTGTCAACATCAAGTCGCGCCTCGGCCCGGAATTCACTCAACGTTTCAACGAATATCGTTCGGCGCAAATCAACGGCAGTGCGGCACCGGGATACAGCGCGGATCAAGCGACGGCCGCTCTGGAAGACGTTTTCAAGCAAACCATGCCGCGTGAAATGGGTTTTGATTACTCGGGCATCTCCTTCCAGGAACAACAGGCCAGGCAGGGTGTGCCGCCCTCGGTCATTTTCGGCCTATCCCTGCTGTTTGTGTTCCTGATTCTGGCGGCACTTTACGAAAGCTGGTCGCTGCCCTTCAGCGTCTTGCTTAGCACACCTGTAGCGGTGTTTGGAGCCTTTGCGGTCCTGTGGTTACGTCGTGTGGCCCTTGGTTGGTTCTTGCCGCCTTACTTGGTCCAGATTGAAAACGACGTTTATTCGCAGATCGGGTTGGTCATGCTCATTGGATTGGCAGCCAAGAACGCAATTCTGATCGTAGAGTTTGCGAAAAGTGAATTTGATGACGGCAAGCCGCTTATAGACGCGGCGCTGGAAGGCGCGAGGCTACGGCTGCGACCAATCCTGATGACGTCCTTTGCCTTTGTCTTCGGTTGTATTCCTCTATGGACTGCGACTGGTGCGGGAGCGGTGGCGCGTCGGATTCTAGGAACCACGGTTATCGGCGGGATGGTGGCTGCCAGCGTTATCGGCATTTTCTTCGTACCGGCGATCTTCTACGCCGTCGAGAAATGGTCGAGCTCGGGCAAGGAACCCGCGTCCGGGACACTGCCGGCTTCTTCACCCGCTACAGGAGATTGAACATGCGCTCTAACGCGAGACTTAAACATTCGATTGCCGCTGTGTTGTGTTCAGCCTTTCTGAGCGCTTGCGTGGTGGGGCCGAAGTATCATCGACCAGTTGTACAGACGCCAAACACATTTCGTGATCTGGCGGACAATCCGCAGATCAAGGCTCAGTCAGCGTCTTATGCCGACTTGCCTTGGTGGCAGGTATTCAAGGATCCGAGACTGCAGGAGTTGATCCGGACGGCGCTTAAGCAAAATTATGATCTGGCAATTGCTACCGAACGAATTAACGCTGCGCGCGCTCAGGTTGCGGTCACGCGTTCCAGCCTCTTTCCCCAAGTAGGGGTTGGCGCCAATTTCAATGGCGGTAAGGACAATACCTTCCAGTCGAAATACAATTTTCTTACTCTTGTCGGAGATGCTGCGTTTCAGCTGGATTTCTTCGGCCGCTTACGGCGCGCCACCGAGGCTGCTCGCGCTGAGTTGTTGGCTACTGACGATGCGAGACAGACGGTTGTCTTGACACTGGTCAGCGATGTCGCGAACCACTATTTCACCCTTCTACAGCTGGACCAGCAGCTGCTGATAACGCACGAAACAGTCACCACACAAACCGATTCGGTCAAGCTGACGAAGCTCCGCCTTGAGCACGGCGTCGCCACGAAGCTTGATGTCTTGCAGGCGCAGCAGGTCCTCGACACTGCGAACGCTGACATCCCAAATTTGGAGCGCGAAATCGGCCAGGAAGAAGATGCCATCAATATTCTCCTTGGGAATTATCCGAACGGTGTGCCGCGTGGGCTCAGCTTGGTCGATCAAGAGCTTCCGCCGGAAGTGCCTCCTGGTTTGACATCGTCACTCCTGGAGCGTCGTCCGGACATTCGTGAAGCGGAGCAGATCCTGATTGCAGCCAACGCTGAAATCGGGGTCGCCAAAGCCCAGTTCTTTCCGCAGATTGCACTGACCGGATCTGGAGGAGGCTCTTTCGGACGAAGCTCTGCCTTTACCAGCCTGTTTCCCACCCAAATCGGGATCTGGTCCTATGGTGCACAGGTCGCCCAGCCCGTTTTCACTGGAGGTGGTCTGCGCGGAAATCTGCATCTTGCCGAGTCTCAGCATCAGCAAGCTTTAATTGCTTACCGTCAAACCATCCAACGTGCCTTTGGCGATGTTTCCGATGCGCTAATTGGCTATGACAAGCTGCATCAAGTCCGCGTTCGCCAGGAGGATACGGTTGCTGACCTGCAGGAGTCGGTTCGCATCTCCACTCTTCGTTACAAAGGAGGAACTACGACATATCTGGAAGTTCTGGATAGCCAGAGATCGCTTTACGGCGCCGAACTTTCACTCGCAAGTGCACGAGGTGACGAATTCCGCAGCTTAGTCCAACTGTATCGGGCACTGGGAGGAGGGTGGCAGCAGTGATCTGGGTTGAGACATCATCTCTAGGGCAGAGGTCATGAGCTCGCGGCTTGGCACGTTTTGTCGGGCTGCTTGATTTAAATGCAGATTCCTGGCCCCATCCATCGGGACTGTTCGACCCAAGCATTGTCGGGTTAATTCTCGCCGCCAATAAGTCCGTGTGCGAGGGCGTGGTGAACCAGGTCAGCGCGAGTCTTCAACCCAAGCTTTTTGTATATCCGCTCCCGATACGTCTGAACGGTTTTCTGGCTTAACTTCATTTCCTTGGATATCTCCCTAGTCGTAAAGCCCAATGCAACAGCACGTAAGACTTCGCTTTCTCGTCGGCTTAGATATTTGGTGGGTCTGGTTGCGTGCGTAGTAACAGGACTGAGGAAATCTTCGGAGAGGGAATCTTTGAGCCGAGGATCAATAAATCGCCGGCCTCGGTAGATTTGCTTGACTGCCTGGAAGAGTTCCGATTGGGCGGCGGACTTGAGGATGTAACCTAATACTCCGGTCGCGAATACCGTACGCACATAGGTAGCGTTTTCATTCGTGCTGATAAATAAAATGCGCACATGTGGCACGCTAGCCAATAGATTGGCTGGTACACGCAGCGTTGATGAATTGTTTGTGGCGACTTCGATCAGTAGAACGTCGGGTGAGAGCGTCTGACAAAGGTGGGGTAGACCGTCTCCGATATCGGCATCAATCGGCAGAAGGTCAAATGCTTCATCTATTTTGAGTAGCTGGCGAAGACCATTCCGGACCATTTCGTAATCGGAGGCCACCAAAACGCGAATCTTTCCCATTTCCTTTCCGGGGTAGCGCAGATTCTGCGGGATGGCCTGTCAGCTCCTTTACGAACACGTTGAAGCTCCTGTTCTACGATTCCCGCTACGGCTCAACGAGCTTAGGCCTATAAATTGAAGGCGCCCAAACAACTGCAAATAGTTGGCTGAGACTTCTTTGTTGTACGGGGTTGCATGTTGAGTGGTGCAACTCGGTGCTCCCCACCCACGATTCGCGCTAGTCTGAACTCAGAGAGCAATTTCCGTTTTGCGGAGGACCTCACAGCTGAGTACTCGAAGCCGGGGGCCGACTGTCGCTACTGTATCAATCTCAACAAAGCTCGTCTGTAGGCGTAAATGTCTACACCTGCCAACGCCTGTCGGTAAAAACAACCGACAGGATTTGAGGTTTTTGTAACAGGATTTCCGCCTCACACGAGCGCACTCTGATGTCGAGTAGGATGCTTTTCGGCCTGTAGGGCTCAAACGGCATGTTCTCGAGGACGGGAATGCTCAGGAGTGAAGGAGTTGATCGAGGGAATGTTTGCTGATGTGCACGCGAAAGCTCTGAGAATAGGAAGAGCTCTGTGGATAGGCAGGTCGGAATTCGCCCGACAGACTTAAGCTTCCCATCGCGGCATACTGACCTCGAGACCTCTAGTCAATATACCCGCTATCTGTGAGAAAAATGGAAATGGATAATAACCGCAATTCAGGAAATCTGAAACCTTACGAAAAGCCGATCGCCACTACTCACGCGCGAGCAAGCAATACTCAAACTGCGAGACCATGCGGACCGGGGCGACGAAGGAGCCAAAGAGTTGCTGGCGCGAATATTGGCTCACGCACCCGCAAAGTGCCCAGAAACCAACAAGAAGTAAGTGCAAATATCTGTCGGGATTTTGCCTGACAGACTCAAGGCTTCCACGGCGCGATAATACCGAGGAACTCTGCGGTTAATTGTGATTATCGATTTGTGATCCCCCGTCGTAAAACGCGCCTCACAGCCCTCCCCCCATGACGAGAGGCGCGCAACGGCTCGCCGCGGCAATAGTCCGGCGAGCCGTAATTCCTCTACGCTGAGGCCTGGATTCAAACTTTTCTGGAGTTGAGTGTGCAGTTGAAGCATGAGATCAAGAGGCTCGTCGACCTGTTACTCACTACGGAGGACTTGAGAACAGTTCAATCCCTGACCGTCCAACTTCAGCGCGCACTTTATTTCCATATAGAACAAATCCAGAGAGAATTAGTTGAGGCTCACCCTGCCTGTCCGAGTGACTGTTCTGGTATCGAAATCAGCCTGAGCGACCCATGCTCTGGATTACCAAAACCGGCCGAAGATCCTTGAGCCCTCCGCAACCGAGTATACGACTGCCCCCACAGGATTAGCCTGAATCTGATGCGCTCCCCAGTTTTTCTGCCGCGAGCTTCCGCATGGTGTCCGAGTGTTCGTGTAGAAGGCTCCTGAGCTCTCGGAGCGCTTCTTCCCATTCCGGGTCTGGCGCAACAAGAACCTTCGCACACAACTCGCGGATGCGTTCATGCAAAAATAACGGAGAGGACATACGGCGAGTATGCTGGGTCACAACAATCAAGGTCCATACTGTGTGCGGCGTAAGCCATGGAACCGACAACAGCCTACAATGCTTACGAACAAACTGGAGTGGCTATGGAAAAACGAACTGCGTCTCCGCAAATCGCCATCACCTCTGCCCGGAAATGCTGTAAATGCCCCACGTTCCACGTGAAAGCGGTTTGAAAGGGTGTCCCTGACAGCGCATATGTATCACCCAGTGCTTCCAGAGTTCCAATAATGACGCCACGCTTACCGTGGTCGCTGCAACCGCGTATATCCTGACGGCGTGTTGGCACTGCCGGTTCGCACAACCAAGATCAACTGCGTACAGCACGGCCTTTTTCAGGCGAAAGGGGTCGGGAATTCGGAAGCTGACCCTTTTGAGATCTGCCCGACGGTAACGACGTACATGCCCGCAAGCGGGGCACGCCAATACGGCGCTTGCCTTTTTCTCTTTGAAATCGTGGACAAATATCCCCGGAAACTCGTAGGGTAAGCGAACTGGGAACAAACAACTGCGGCACAGTATCCAAAAACCACGATACATCATTTGTGCAGCTCCCTAGAGAATGTCTCGTCTTGCACTTGCAGCGCAGTGTTGCGCATCGTTCAATCGACATTGTCAACCAAGTCCAACATCCCTTGCGCGATCGCGTAATGCACAAGATCGGCGCGTGTATGAAGCCCCAATTTTTCGTAGATTCTTGCACGATATGTCTGTATCGTTTTCACACTCACGCCGAATTTCGATGCAATAGCCTTGGTCGTAAATCCTATTGCAATCTCACGGAGAACCTGAGACTCGCGGCCACTGAGGCGCTTCACATCGGGTCTGCGCGTTGCGCCGGGAGTGCCCAGCAGCAGGTCGGCAATGGAATCGCTGAGGCGTGGATCTATATACCGTCTGCCCCGATAGACGATTCGAATCGCCTCATAAAGCTCGTCGTTTCTTGCCGACCTTAAAACGTAACCCCTCACGCCCGTCGCGAGAATTGACTTTACATAGCTTGGGTTTTCGTTCGAAGTTAGGATTACGGCGGCAGCTTCTGGCGCTGCACGCATTAGGTTAGTCGTTAGCCTTAGTCCACGAAGTCCGGCCTCGGTTAGCTCGACGAGAAAAACGTCTGGCGAGAGTTGCACCGGAGTTCTGACAAGGTGAGACAGGTCCACCTCGCCAACCACATCGAAATCCCGCACGCCTTTCAAGAGCGTACCGAGAGCAGTCCGGACGATTACATGCGCGGAGGCAATCAGTAACCGGATCTTGGGCATGTGTCCCCTCGGTGCCCGTTACAAACGTGTGAGCTGCAGTTCCTCAAATGGCTTCAATGCACTCCGATATTCCGGGACTGAGATCGGGCGAAGTGTCGCCGGCGGTTATCGATAGAGCGATACCAGAAAGCTATAGCCCCAGATCACTCAATCCTGGATGGTTGTCCGGACGCCGGCCGAATGGCCAGTGATACTTGCGATCTGATGCCGAGATCGGGAGATCATTGATGGAGGCAAAGCGCGCCGCCATTAAGCCGTCCGCATTAAATTCCCAGTTCTCGTTGCCGTAGGAGCGATACCAGCGACCTGAGTCGTCGTGCCATTCGTAGGCGAAGCGTACGGCGATGCGATTGTCGGTGAACGCCCACAATTCCTTGATGAGCCTATAGTCCAACTCTCTTGCCCATTTGCGAGAGAGGAACGCAATGATTTCCGTTCGTTCACTGATGAATTCCGAGCGGTTCCTCCATCGTGAATCGATCGCGTACGCCAGCGCGACTTTTTCCGGATCGCGAGTGTTCCAGCCATCTTCAGCCATGCGCACCTTTTGAGTCGCACTTTCACGAGTGAACGGGGGCAATGGGGGCCGGGTTATGATCGGCGCAGTTGCCATAATTTCAGTCTCCTTCATCTAGGCAGCGTGGCTTCTCCCGGCGGAATGCCCAGCCATCCTGGATGGAAAGACATTCAGCTGGCCTCCTCGGAGTGCGATGCGTCGAGACACAAATAAGTCATGCCACGGACGTCAAGAAACATATGCTCGCGAACATTCACAAGACGAAGAAGTACGTGCTCGCAGGCAGGGCATCGCGCCACAAGACCAGGACCATGCATGTATAAGTGTGCTTCTGCCAGGCATTTCGTAGTGCCGCATTCGGCGCACCGTCCCGCTGCAGTTGTGATATCGACCGCGAATACTCTGCTCAATTCGCCGGCGGCAGCATTGCCGTCGAGGTAATCGTAGTTAGGGGAACTCATTTCCGACCTCCTGTCGGGCCAAAACGCTCAGTCCTGATCTTGTCAGGGCGGTTGCCGCAACCGACAAGCAGGGCAGCAGTACTTTCTACGAACGATGTCGGACCGCACACGTAGCAAGTCGGGATTAGCTTGGAAGACCAGGTCGTCTCGGCGATGAATAGATGCGTCGATCCGGCCCGGCGGTCTCGGCCAGTCCTTCGGAGTGGCTCGTGTATATGCGTACGTAAGCAGTTACAGAATCGCCCTCGATCCGATATGGCCTGCAGTTCATCACGGTAGAAGACCGCTCCTGGTTCCCGCACCGAATACAGTAATCGAAAGGGTTCAGTGCTACCCGCTGATGCACGAGAGCGAATCATCGCCATAAGCGGAACGATGCCGGAACCGCCTGCAATTAATTGGATCGGTTCCGTCTGCCGCGGTCGCCACACGAACCAACCACCGATCGGCCCTCTTAATTCCAGACGATCTCCGACTGCAAGTTCTTGCGTGAGATAGGGTGAGACTTCGCCGTCAGACAGCCGCTCGACAGTCAGTTCAACTCGCCCTTCCGCGTTCGGAGCGGAAGCGATCGAGTACGATCGAACCGCGGAGTATCCATCGGGCGCCGTCAACCGGACGTCAACGTGCTGGCCCGCGACATGGCTAGGCCAATCCGCTACCTGAAGCGTGATCGTCCTTGCTGTCGGCGTTTCGTCGTGAAGAGCAACCACTGTTCCCGACACGCCACATCATTCGTCGCCCGAGTAACGCTGCTCGCGCCATGGGTCTCCATAGATGTGGTACCCGAGGCTTTCCCAGAAACCAGGCTGATCCTCGTGCATGAGTCTGATGCCCCGTACCCATTTGGCGCTCTTCCATAAATAGAGATGCGGGACAAGAAGTCGTGCGGGACCACCGTGTTCAGGGGCAAGATCTTCGTCGTCAAATCGGAACGCGATCCATGCCTGCTTGTTTCTGAGATCCGCAAGAGGCAGATTTGTTGTGTAGTCACCATAGGAACGCACCATTGCATACTCGGCGTCGGTTTCTATCTCGCCAAGGATGGTGTCGAGAGACACGCCTTCCCAATGCGTGCCGAGCTTCGACCATCGCGTCACGCAGTGCAGATCGACCGTAATGTTCTCGGTGGGCAGCTCCCGAAACGATTTCCAATTCCATTGTCGCAAAACATTCGTTCCATCATCGATCGTAAACTCCCATTTTTCGAGCGCAATGTGCGGAGTCGGCCCAGCTGAGAGGACCGGGAAATCAGTCGTTAGGTATTGCCCTGGCGGTAGCTTCACATCTGCCACAGTTCGTCTGCCGAAAAAACCTCGTGAGATGGTGCCCATTAGAACTTCTCCTACGCGTGAAAGAGCGAACTGGCTCAAGTCACAGTCGCTGATCGGAAAAACGTAATCTTTGGCCTCTCAAAACCTCACATCATCATTCCTGCAGTGAGCACGCCGGCTGCCACGAACCACGGCGAACCTAGAAGATCGTGGTTTCCAGATTGCAAACACCTCTTTGTTGCAGCGAATGCCAAGCCTGGGACCTGCGGCGAAAGAGGAACAAAACAGCTCATATTGCCTATAAGTTTCTGTGCTCGTGCGGCGAGGCTCGCAGTGATCGATTCTGTATCGCGTCGGCATACGAAAATGCGGGACTTCGGTGAGGAGCATGTCCATCCGCTGACACTCTGTCCAAATAGCGACGCGGCTATGACCGTCGCGTTCGCCCATGAGGCTTGGTCATCCGAACGCGAGACTGTTATTGAGGCACTGAAAGCGGTTCGAGAAGTAAAGAGATCAGCGATGAGTGGAGCGCAAAGTGCACCATACCTTGAAAACCGATAGAGGACTCAGGGCACCCATGAAAGCAATACGAATCCACGAGCACGGTGGCGTCGGCACATTGAAGCTGGAAGAAGTACCACGTATTTCAATCACAGACCACCAGGTGCTGGTTCGAATTCACGATGCCGGTGTACTCGGTTGATTGGAAGTTCCAGGCAAGGCCACCTGAAGCGGTTGCGCCGCCAACGGTGCGACAAGCACGTTCGAAAATGAAGCAGCCCGTTAATTCGCAACTGATCGAGAGTCAAACGACGTTTAAGAGGAGGACAGATGAAAGCAGCCCGAGTACTTCAATTCGGTCCACCGAGCGTCATCACAAACGTTGACCTGCCTCGGCCGGAACCAGCCGCCGGGCAACTGCTGGTCCGCGTCAAAGCGGCCGGGGTGGGCAATTGGGACGCACTGGTTCGCGAGGGCAAGCTACCCAACGAACATTTGCCCCTTACTCTTGGTTACGAGCTAGCAGGAATCGTCGAAGCAATTGGGACTGAGGTTTCGGGTTTCAAGCTTGGCGATGAAGTCTACGGGGCAACGAACGAGCAACTCACCGGAGCATATGCAGAATATGCGCTGCCTTCGGCCAGAATGATGGCGCAAAAGCCAAAAACTCTAAACTTTATCGAGGCGGCCTCAGCTCCGATTGTGACAGTGACGGCTTGGCAGATGCTCTTCGATTATGCCCACGTAGCCGCCGGGCAAACCGTCCTCATCCATGGTGCCGCGGGCAATGTTGGCGCTTATCGCCGTACAACTGGCCAGGCTCTCTGGCCTTCATGTGGTTGCGACCGCCGCCTCGGCCGACCTGGACTATGTCAGAGGTCTGGGTGCTGAAAGAGTTGTGGACTATGAAAAGGAGCGATTCGAGGAGTCGTTGAATGGAGTGGACATTGTCCTTGATACGGTTGGTGGAGAGACGCAGGAGCGTTCGCTTCGGGTTCTGAAGCCAGGCGGGATTCTTGTTTCTGTCGTATCACCTGTTCCTGAGGCAGCACAAAAGCGTTATGGCGTTCGAGCAGCGTACTTTTACGTGGACGTAACTACAAAACGACTGAACAAAATCTCAGACTATTCGACAGCGGAAAACTGGCGACGAACGTAGGGACTGTACTCCCCCTGGAACAAGCCCGCACAGCACACGAAATGCTCGGGGGTGAGCCGCATAAACGCGGCAAGATCGTGCTGAGCATTGCAGCCTGACGGCCCTCCGCTATCGTTGCCTTCTTGTACAGGTCAACTTGAGTACTCGGTGGATCCGTGTGGTTCTACTTCGAACGAGGAATAGTCGATCGGAAGTCCAGAAGAAACTGAGCGCAAAGGTGCGATGAGCGGACGATGGAAGGTCATCATTATAGGCGGCGAGTTCGGAAGTCTATCGGCGGTAGCGAGGAGAAGCCATGAGAGTGCTTGTTGCGGGAGCCACGGGGGCGATCGGACGCTCGCTGATTAAGAGCCTGAGGCTGGCAGGGCACACTATCTTCGGCATGGTTCGCTCGCAAAGATCCAGCGGGCCCGTCTCCGACTCGGGTGCCGAACCCGTCATAGCCGACGCGCTCGACGCCTCGACGGTGAGCGCCGCCTTGGTCAAGGTTCGGCCTGACGTCATCATCAACGAGCTGACATCGCTGCCGAAACATTACACTTCCACCGAGATGAAAGCTGCGGCCGAGCGGGACGCTCGCGTGCGGCTGGAAGGCAACAAGAACTTGATCGCGGCGGCACAGCAAACGGGCGTGCGTCGCTTCCTCCTACAATCCACCGGATTCTCGTATGCACCAGGCAGGGATCTGGCTGACGAAGGCGAACGCTTCGCCTGTGGTGCCTCCGCGGCCGTCGCCGACGGTGCGCAGTGCTATGCCCAGCTCGAGGCGATGACTTTTGGTCGAACCGAGTTCGAGGCCGTCGCCCTCCGCTACGGATTCTTTTACGGAAACGGCACATGGTTCACTCCTCGTCCGCTTCAGTGGCTGGTTTATACGAACGGGACAAAACTGCTTCCCGGTAATAGGGCACGACTCGGCGAGACCCATTTCGAAACATGGCTCACTCAGTTCGCGGGAAGCGCCCGAGCCGCATCAACGAGAACGGATAAGAGATAACGAGGAGATCAAGGAGCCATGAAGAAGGTAGCTGACATAGTCATCGCAGACGTCACGGGTGAGGGAACGATGGGAAAGTACACTGGCAGTCGCCTCTACCCGACACATGACGAGATCGCACAACTCGCCTTCAGTTTGTATGAGTCACGTGGCTGGCAGGACGGACACCACGTCGAAGATTGGTTGCGTGCGGAACAGGAACTCACACGGCACTACGCGTAATCGCGAAGTGCGCCAATACATGACCCGTCGAAACGGCGTCGGTCAAGCGAAGGAATAACGTATGGCGTTCACAAAAATAGTTCTGTTGCTGGTATGTCTCATCTCCACCACGCTCGTAGCACAAGAGGCTAAGGTAGCGCCGCTCATGTCCAAAGACCTGACAGAGTGTCCCGGCAAAGAAGGTGTGATGATCACGGTGGAATATCCGCCGGGCCATTCGGACGAAATACATCGGCACAACGCCTATGCGTTTGTTTATGTGCTGGAAGGCTCGGTCGTGATGCAGGTCAGAGGCGGAAAGGAAGTGACTCTGACGCCTGGTCAGACCTTCTACGAAGGCCCGGATGATGTCCACGTCCTTGGGCGGAATGCAAGTAAAACCAAACCGGCGAAATTTGTCGCTGTTTTTCGTGAAAAACAAGGGCGCTCCGATACGGTGCCCGCCAAGTAAGCGAGCAATGATGAAGACACGATGGACGGGACTGGCAACGGTCAGCTCGGTATTTCTACGGCTCGCTCTCGGGATCTCGTTTTTGTCTGCGGTCGCAGACCGATTTGGTCTCTGGGGCGTTTACGGACAGCCCAATGTGGCATGGGGCAATTATGCTCGGTTTGTGGCCTATACGGCTAAGCTGAATTGGTTTTTGCCTGCGGCAACGATCCCGGCGTTAGCGATTGTCGCCACGGCTGCTGAAATTCTCTTCGGGCTTCTCCTTGTTCTCGGTTGGAAAACTCGCACCATTGCTTTGTTAAGTGGAGTTCTTCTGACCACCTTTGCACTGACGATGACGATGGCTTTGGGAGTGAAAGCGCCCCTCGATCTGTCGGTCTTTTCAGCTGCCGGCGGCGCGCTACTCCTGTCGACATCTGCAAATTTCCCGTTCAGCCTCGACGAATTGGTTCGGCGGAATAAGCAGCGGGAGTCATCTGCTCGTGGCGGATCAGGGGCCAATCACCATGACTCAACCTAAAAAGTGGGGAGGTCAAGGAATCTCTCTTCCGCAGGCTCAATTTCGCTAATCCGCGTTAGGCCGAGACTGCTCGTGATTGGAGCCACTCGAGCGGACGCGGCCGGAAATGGAGTTTGTGTCGGGCCTTCTCGTTTGAGGCGCCACGCAGGCGCGTGGCGTAATAGACGCTATCGGCGCCAGAAGTCGCCAGAGCTTCCTGCTCGGTGATTTGAAGCGGATCCGGCGCCCCGCAAGCGCGTGCGAACGCCTGCAGCCATACGCACTGCTGGCTCGGGTTGTCGTCAACGATGTTGTAGGGGCCTGGAGCACATTCGAGTGCCATGACCGTAGCGGATGCAGCGTCCTCAATGTGAACGAAACTCGCCACGCCCTGGCCCGCGCCAATGACCGGCACCTGCTGCCGACGAACCTGTTCGCCCATATCACCAGCGTTCGTAAACCAGGTCCCCGGTCCGTAAAAGAATCCGTAACGCATCGCGACGGAGTCTATTTCCGATATCCGAAAGGCTGTTGACTCGAGTTCAACGTACGCGCGAGCGCCGGCGGCGACGCCGGGTGAAGCGTCAACAGCCAGGAGCGACGATTCGTCCGCCAACCCTGGTCCGGGTGCATACCAGAATCCCGAAGACTGCAGGACATAGCGACGCACACCGGTCTCCCGCATGACTGCTAGAAGGTTGACGTTTCCTTCCCTGCGAACTCGGGTGTCGCGTTCTGCAGCAGCTTTCATCTCGGCTGGAGTATAGTGCCGCGGCAGTGCGGTCAGCTCATTGATGACGGCATCAGGGCGAACGCGCGCAACCGCGGCCCGGACCGATACCGCATCGAGCGCATCGCCAATCAAAGCCTCAGCGCCCATCTCAGTCAGCTTGTGCGCCGACGCCGCCGAACGCAACAAGCCAAACACACTGTGCCCGTGTTGTTTCAAACCGCGAATCAATGGGCGTCCAATAGCCCCAGTCGCCCCCGCCAGCAGAACTCTCATCTCGAACCTCCCGCCTGATCAAGGATCACTAGGGCATTGTCTCCGTATCGGCGATGAATACGGCGAGCAGCTTGGCCGGTTCAGTAATGCTCGCATTGCGACTGATCAAATGATGTGCTCCCGGCGTCTCATACCAGCTCTCACCCGCGCGGTATATTCGTTCGGGCTGACCTTCTACCTGGCTCACGATCTGACCCGAGACGACGTAGGCATAGACGAACGCCGAATGACTGTGCGGTGCTGAGGCGCCACTAGGGGGGTAAGACACTTCCACGGCAACGAGCGACTTGCCCGGAACATTCGAGATGGGGTGAGAGAAGTTGGTTTTGACTATATCGTTATATCTACTTGCAGGAATTACGGCGGCTGGCGCCATCGTGACGGGTGCGAGCAGGGGTGCAGAAAGACTCCTTGTTCTCATTTTCATCTCCCTTAACCAAATCAAAATCGCGTACGTTCAACTGCCAGTCAATAGGTGGAGATCCTCAAGCTGCGTCGGCGTGCGCGCTCTTAGAGAGTCGATCCAACTCCTCCATAAGCGCATCATCCAGCTTAATCAGAGCCGCCGAGGTATTTTCTTCAAGGTGTTTGACATTGGAGGTACCGGGAATCGGCAGCATTACCGGAGATTTTCTCAGCAGCCAGGCGATTGCGATCTGAGAGGGGCGGGCCTTCAGTCGCTCCGAGATAAACTGCAGTGGAGTGCCCGGTTTCGCGAGATTGCCGGTTGCGAGGGGAAACCATGGGATGAACCCGATATTTTCGTGGGAGCAGTAATTCAGCACCTCCTCGTACTTTCGCTCAACTAGGTTGTACAGATTTTGTACGGTAGCGATGGGGACGATCCGGCGCGCTGCCTCGATTTCGGCGACGCCGACTTCGGAAAGTCCGACGTGGCGAATCTTTCCTTCCCGCTGAAGGTCCCTCAGCAGGCCGAATTGATCCTCGGCCGGTACGTTCGGATCGATACGATGCAGCTGAAACAGCTCGATTCGCTCAAGCTTTAGCCGTCGCAAGCTCATCTCGCACTCCTGCCGGAGATACTCGGGGCGGCCCAAAGGGATCCATGCATCTGGGCCGGTTCGGACCAGTCCTGCCTTTGTCGCGATTACGAGCCCGGCGGGGTAGGGGTGAAGGGCTTCACGAATGAGTTCCTCGGCAACATAGGGTCCGTAAGAGTCCGCCGTATCGATAAGGTTAATTCCTAACTCCACGGCTCTGCGAAGAACGGCGATGGCCTCGGCGCGGTCCGCGGGTTCGCCCCATACCCCGCGACCCGTAAGTTGCATTGCGCCAAACCCGAGCCGATGGACGGGAAGCTCGCCGCTTATTGCAACCGTACCGCTCTTGGCAGCTGGTGCTGCACTCGCAACAGGGGGATGCTTCTTCCTGCTAGCACTGTCACGAATGTGTTGTTCGTTTTTCTTGAGTGCAGTCATAGGTCCTCCGTTTGCTCTTCGGTGACACCGCCGTGGTCGAGCGTGTACCAGATCCGGCTGGAAGTCGAATGTGCCCTACCAACGGTAATTTTTCGCGCCGCGTGTCCATCTGGATTCAATTCCGAGGGCCACCCGGCGCGAAACGTGGACAGTTAGAGGTCACACTCCCACCATGATGCACGCCAGTTTCCAGACCGGTTGTCACGACTCGATAGGACCTGATTCTGCATAAGAAGATTCAGGTTTCGTGTTGAGCAGGAAGGTGACAGACTGCCTAGAGCATGTCCATCTTTTGACACTCTGTCGAATTACTAGCACCGATACTTCGTAGCGCGACTGGGGTTCGCAAAATTGCGAACCGATGACAGGGGAGACTTAATGTGAGAGGAGAGATCCTGTCCTTCACTATTCTGCGTCGATCGATTCTCCAAAGTGATATCGGCTAATCTATCCCGCAAGATCGGAAAGAGGGAGCTGGGTTCCTCTTTTGTCAATCTGAGATGTTGGCCCGAGATATTTCGCCAGCGCTTTCTGGGCCGCAGGCGAGGCGATCGATCCGATCCGATCATTGGCCTCCAGAAAGGTATCGGCGTGAGCCAAGAGAACATGTTCCCGCCGCATAGTGGCCACTAGTTCGAAATCAACTCGATCTGGCATCGGAGCACGAATGAGAGACGCTGGGGGCGGAGCCTGTCGATTCCTTGACACCTTGTCCGAATCGCGACGCCCCTGTCTTGCCACCAGAGTCCTGCAAACTCGGTTCTGACCGGATACCGGTAAAGAGCCGGCCCAAAGTTGCGGTATAGAGATTCGCTTCATTCGTCGACCCCACCTGCGGATGCACTGCGAGAGAATTGCAATCAATCTTGGAAGTGCTCGCCGGGCTATCACTTATGGCGATCGTCGTGCTGTCGTCAAGAGGGAAAGGAGAGGTTTCGGCCGTTTGCGCATTGCTGCGAGTGATGTCGAGCAAGGAGCTTGGCCCGCGCAAGATCCGTGTGAACTCGCTCGGCCCAGGCATGATCGAAACCGAAGGCTTGCGCGCTTCGGGAATGGACAAGGGGCGTCTTCCGCGAGCAGCAAGAGAGGCACACGTCGCCACCGACGATTTCCGCATCGAGCGGGGATAACTTGAACGGCGGCAAACGAACCATAGATGGTCGCCTCGTGCCATTCTGCATTTTTACCGATCCGGAATTGGCACGCGTTGGATTCAGCGAATTGGAAGCGAAGCAGCCCGCGATCTCTTACCGACTCGCTACCATTCCGATGATGAAGGTGCGCCGCACGGCGACAATTTCGCAAACTCGCGGTTTTCTGAAAGCCCTCATCAGCGCAGATAGTGACGAGATTCTGGGATTCACCGCTTTCAGAGCAGAAGCGGGCGAGATGATGGCAGTTGTACAAACGGCCATGCTGGGGAAATAGCCTTACACCGTATTGCGTGACGTGATGCTGGCGCACCCCACAATGGCTGAGGGCCTGACTGTCTTACTCACGACGGTGCCTGCACGATCGGGTGTGTGGAGCACGCCATCACGCTCAGGAGAACAGGAGGCGGAAGTTGCGGCATGAAGTTTACCAGCATCCAGCTCGTTTTCGGGTGGCCAACGTTTGCCGCGTTTGTTCGCTGCCCGCGAGTGCTGGGGCCTTTCGGTTGTAATGAGATGACGAGATGAGACCAACGGACAAACGATTGAGTGGCGACGACGCACTGAGGAGTTTCGCTCGTATTTTCCTTTGCCTGATTTTTGTCGTTACCACGGCTTCGACCCAATCCGCACCCATCTCATCGGCACAGTCAGGGCCAACTTCCGGGCAGACTCCCTCGGGAGCGCGGTTGAGCGTTGAACAAGCTGTCCGGGCAGCGCTCGCTCAAAATCTCGCGTTGCGTGCTGAGCTCGAGCGCATTCCCGTGGCCGAGGGCCAGTTGCGACAAGCGGGGCTCATCCCGAACCCGTTCCTGACCTCGACCGGGACGACGGATCGCTTTTATAACAACGAGGGTGAGAACGGGTGGAGCGTGGGAGTCCAGCAAGAACTCGAAACGGCTGGGAAGCGGCATTACAGGAGTCTCACCGCACGCGGAGATCTTGATCGAGTCCGGCACGAAACCGAATCCACGCAGCGCGATTTGATTGCTCGGACCCAGAGGGCCTATTTCACGCTGGTATTCGCTGAACGTGATCTCAGCCTGGCCCGTGAGACCTCAGTGATCTTGCGGCGCTTTGTGGATCTGAATGCTGAACGGGTGAAGGTTGGGGAAGCACCGGGAGTGGAGTTGAATTTGGCTAAAATCGAATTGGCGCGTTCCCAGAGAAACGAGCAGGAGTTTGAGCGCCGGTATCGGGAAGCCACGGCGGGCTTGAATCTCTTAATGGGACGTCCGCCGGCAGTGTCTGTTGTCCCCACAAGCGACTTTACAGCGCCGCTTTCTTTGCCGCCCGATCAGGAGCTCCTCGAGTACGGAGTGCAGCACCGTCCTGAGGTGCTCGCGGCCGATAGCAACGTCGAGGCCCGCACGACCGCTGTTCAGCTAGCGCGTGCGCTCCGTTTCCCGAATGTTACCTTGGGCGCGGGTTACCAGCAGCAGAACTCCATCATCGGTGGCAGTGGATCGTCCGTGACGGGTCCATCCAACACGCTATTACGCGCGCAGCAACTGGCGTTTCAAGCGACACTGGCTCTTCCGCTGTTCAATCGAAACCAGGGAAACGTTACGAGCGCAGACTACGAAAGGCGGGCTGCCGAGGAGACCGCCCGATACGTGCGGAACGTCGTGGAAAACGAAATCTCGATCGCGATTGACAACTATCGTTCGCGAGTTCTGACGCGCACCCTGTACGAAGAATCCGTACTGCCACAGCTTCAGCGCAACGTCGACGCCATTCAGGAGTCATATCGTCTTGGGAACGAGAACATTTTCGCGGTTATTCAGGTTCAGCGGACGTTTTTCGACACGCGTCATGAGTATATTCAAACCCTTCTCGACCTTGAACTCGATCGAATCGACCTCGAGAAGGCGACCGGCGGACCTTCGAGGTAGCTAACATGCATGCATCAGGCGAATACACCACCCTTTTGAAACCCCGCCAGGAACAACCCGACGGAAAGGCGAAGTTTCGGGCGCTCCCGATCGTCGCCGGAGTCGTTATCGTGCTCCTCTTGACGTTCGCCAGCTATCGTCTGGGTAAGCGTTCCGCACCATCAGCCGTGGCGGGGGAAACGGCTCCTGGAAGCGCTACGATGCCGGTCACGATTCCAGCAGGGGTCGAGCTGGACGAAGCCGCAGCTGCATCGATCAGCCTCAAAACTGCTGTCGTTGGGAGTCGCGCCATTGCTCGCACGGTGAAACTCACCGGTGCCGTCCAAGTGCCACCCGACTCGCGGGCCTTCATCGGATCGCGCGTGGAAGGCAAGATCGCGATTGTCTATGTCAATGTAGGCGATGGCGTCAAGGCCGGGCAGGTGCTTGCGACCGTACAAAGCCCGGAATTCGAAACGCTTCAGGTGGAACTCCTTCGCGCAGCCGCGGAATTGCCCGTCGCCGAGGCCGCCTCAGCAAGGCTGAAAAAGCTTATAGAGATCGAAGCAGTGTCGCAAAAGGATGTTCAGAACGCGGTCGCCCAATATGAAGCGAAGAGGAGCGAAGTGGCGGGGCTAAGAGAAAGACTCGAGATACTTGGCCTCTCCAAGGCTCAGATCGTGAATCTCCAAAAGACCCAGGAATTGGTGCGAGCGCTGCCGGTGTCGGCCCTGCTCACGGGCATCGTCGTGAATCGGACCGCCGTGGCAGGCTCTCCTGTCAGCACCAGCGGCCCGATCTTCGAAATCGACAATTTCGCCACGGTCTGGATCGAAGGCGACGTGTTTGAGGGCCAGTTGTCCGAGGTCCGGCCGGGTCTTCCTGCCGCAGTCACGGTCCCGGCGTATCCCGGACAGGTGTTTGAGGGCAAGGTCCAAAGCATTATCCCATCGCTCGATCCGGAGAAGCGAACGGCGCGCTTGCGCGTCGTGTTGTCCAATCCTAAAGGCCTGTTGAAGCCCGGCATGTTCGCTACGCTGTCGATCACCGTCGGGAAAGAGCCTTCGGGTGTCGTCGTTCCCATCGAAGCGCTGATCGAGCAGGAAGGCTCGGTATTCGTGTTCGTGAAGAATGGCGAGCAGTTCGCGAAGCAGGATGTCGTCGTCTCGGCTCGCGACGACCGGTTCGCCCAGATTTCGTGGGGGCTTGTTCCAAACGATGTCGTCGTGACCGATGGCAAAATGCAGGTTTATACGAAGAGTCTTTACCAGTAGAACCTGAGACGCGCACATGTTCGATCGCATCATTCAATTCTCGCTCAGCCACCGCCTGCTCGTGATCTTCGCCTGCATCGTGCTCTCGGGAGCGGGGATCTATGTGATGGGGACTCTCCCCGTGGATGTTTTCCCGGAATTTGCGCCTCCTCAAGTCGTCATTCAGACCCAAGCACCGGGCATGTCTCCGCAAGATGTGGAATCGCTCGTGACCTTCCCCATAGAAACGGCCATCAATGGCACTCCGAACGTCGAAAGCGTTCGCTCTTCTTCATCGGTTGGCCTCTCCACCGTCCTGGCCGTGTTCAAGTGGGGTACCAACATTTATCAGGACCGGCAACTTGTCAACGAGCGCCTCCAGACAGCGAGGGAACGTTTTCCGGTTGGGGTCGAACCGCCCGTTATGCTCCCGGTCACGTCTGCCGTCGGCTGGCTGGTAAAATACTCGCTGACCAGCGACACAGTTTCTGCACTCGACCTGCGGACGTACTCCGACTGGGTCGTGCGTCCTCGGATTCTTGCCATTCCAGGGATCGCATCCGTCGTGTCCATTGGTGGCGGGGTGAAGCAGTATCAGGTGGAGATCTCACCCGAAAAACTCCGGGCCTACAACCTGAGGCTCGCGGACGCCGTCCGTGCGCTGGAGGAAACCAATCGAAACGCCCCTGGCGGTTTCCTAGTTCAAAGCGGCCAGGAATACATCGTCACTGGCTTGGGTCGAATTCGCGCCAACTCGCTGGCTGACGTGGAGAACACGGTCGTCGCCGAGCGGTCCGGGACGCCGATTCTGGTGTCCCATATTGCGACCGTTCGATTTGGTGAAGAGGTCAAGCGTGGTGACGGTGCGCTCATGGAAAAGCCAGCTGTCATCGGGACCATCTCGAAGCTTTACGGCGCCGATACGCTGACCACAACGTACGCAGTCGAACGCGCTCTCGACGGCATCCGGGCCACCCTCCCCCCCGGGATCTCGATGAACACTCAGGTGTTTCGCCAGGCGACGTTCATCGAGCGGTCTATCGACAACCTGAAAGAGGCGCTCATCGAAGGTGGAATCATCGTCATTATCATCCTCTTCATTTTTCTGCTCAACTTTCGAGCCTCTTTCATCAGTTTTCTGGCGATTCCGATGTCTCTGCTCTTCGCAATGATCACCATGAAGATCATTGGCATCGGCATCAATGTCATGACCCTCGGTGGGCTGGCAATCGCGATCGGGGAAGTCGTTGACGACGCCATCATTGACGTGGAAAACGTGTTTCGGAGGCTGCGTGAGAATCGGGAGAAGGCGACTCCGGAACCCACGCTGCGGGTGGTATTCCGGGCCTCCCGCGAGGTCCGAAATTCAATCGTCTACGCGACGTTCATCGTATTCATCGTCTTCTCTCCGATCTTTTTTCTTTCGGGCATCGAAGGACGGATTTTTACGCCTCTCGGGATCGCTTACCTCGCGGCACTCCTGTGTTCGCTCATCGTCGCGCTGACGCTCACACCGGTGCTCTGCCACCTGTTACTCGCCAGCGGGAAGTTCGCGATTGCTGAAAAAGAGACCCGCACCGTGTCATGGCTGAAGGCGAAGTATCTGACGATCCTTCGGCCCTGCTTGCGACACCCAGGGCGAGTCATTGCCGCGTCGGCGACTATGTTCGTTCTGGCCCTGGCCGCTCTCCCCTTTATCGGGACTTCGTTCTTGCCCGAATTTCACGAAGGCAACTACATTCTTGCGCTGACGGCGTTGCCTGGCACGTCCCTGCCCGAGTCGATACGCCTTGGATCCATTATCCGGCGAGACGTGAGCACCTATCCCGAGGTCGTGTCGATCGATCAGCGCGCGGGCAGGGCGGAGCTCGACGAGGACGCGCAGCCTCCGAACTTTTCCGAGTTCGACATGACGCTTCGTCAAATAAAAAACGGACGGTCACCTGAGCAACTGAGCGAGCAACTCCGTGAAAAACTTGAAAAGATCCCGGGCGTGGCCGTGAACCTCGGCCAGTTCATCGCCCACCGCATCGACGAGGTGCTCTCTGGCATTCGGGCGCAGATCGCGATCAAGATCTACGGACCGGACCTGGAGACCCTCCGCAAACTAGGGGACCGGGCGCGGGACGCCGTTCAGGACGTTCCCGGCCTCGTCGATCTTCAGCTCGAACAGCAGGTGGATGTGCCCTCCGTGCACATTCAGTTTCGTCCCGAAGACGCCGCGCGCTACGGCATTACCGTCGCCGACTTCGCCCGGGTAGTGTCCGAGGGTTTCAACGGGACTGCCGTGTCACAGGTGTTGGAAGGGCAGCGCACGTTCGATCTGTTCGTCCGCTTTCCGAAGGAGTTTCGCGACAGCCCGGAGCAGATCGCGTCGGTGCTGATCGACACCCGTTCCGGCGCGAAGATCCCGCTCTCGCAAGTGGCCACGGTTTCGCTGGAGCAGACCCCCTATTTCATCAACCGCGAGAACGTCCAGCGCCGAATCGTCGTGCAGTGTAACGTCCAGGGCCGTGCTCTTGGAGACGTCATCAAGGACATCCAGACGCGTATCGGTTCGTCGGTTTCTCTGCCTGCCGGCTATTTCATCGAATATGGCGGCCAGTTCGCTAGCCAGCAGCGTGCGCAGCGCACGCTGCTGGTCCTCGGCATCGCAGCCGTCATCGGCATCTTCGTCATTCTCTTTCAAGCGTTCGGTTCAGCCACGGAATCGCTTGTGGTCATGACAAACCTGCCGCTGGCGCTCATTGGAGGGGTCGTGGCCGTCTTTCTGATGAGCCGCGAAATGAGCATCCCATCGATTATTGGCTTCATCAGCCTCTTTGGCATTGCTACCCGTAACGGCATCATGCTGGTTACCCACTATCGACATCTGAAAGTCGAGGAAGGTATGCCATTCGAGGAAGCAATCGTAAAGGGATCCATGGATCGCCTAATCCCGATTTTGATGACGGCCGCGACCGCCGCCCTGGGCCTGTTTCCGCTGGTCGTGGGCGAGGCGACGGGAAAAGAAATCGAGCGTCCGCTCGCGATCGTGATCCTGGGAGGACTTTTCACCTCGACATTTCTGAACGTGATCGTCGTTCCGACTTTGTTCAGGCGCTTCGCGAGAAAGGCTTTCGAGGCTGGCGAGTCCGAGCACGAGGCCGAAACTGTGTTTGTGAGTCAATCGGAGTAACTTCGTCGATACGAGTATGACTGTGAGGTGGGTATGCGATACATAACATTGGCGCTGAGAGGTCTGATGGTTCTGATCGTGTCGCTGGGTATTGTGTTCCTGAGCACTCCTCGGAACGCTTTTGGCCATGGCAAGGAACTAGAAAAGAAAGGAGGCGGGCCGGCCCGAGTGGAAGTCGGCCCCCATGGCGGAGCGGTCGTTGATATCGGACACGGACATTTCGAACTGGCTCGCGATCCAGCCGGAAGTCTGTCGCTCTATCGCTTGGACGACGACCTGAAAGCCGTTCCCGCCGAGGATGTCGATGCGGCACAACTCTACGCCTTGGTGCCGGCGGGGCAGACGGCGAAATTTGCCATGGAGTCGGTACGGAGTGGCTCGGAGCCGGTCCACTTCGGCGCGTCCCCTAAGATCGCGCAGCCCGGTGGCTATTTGGCGGTCGTCAGCGTAGTCATGGGCGATGAATCACGGAACTTGAGATTCCAGGTCAAGTAAGAGATTCAGACACCTGCCCACGCGGTGCTGACAAAGTCTTTTCCACGAATTGGTTCATGCCCATGGCGCAACGGCAATTCGGACCGGGAATACTCACAGCAAGGGTTATGTTGAGTCTGCGGGCCCACCAGGTATGGTTACGGAGATCCGGAAAATGCTTCTCGCATCCAGCGTCAACGAGGATGACATCAGAACTGACGAATTTGCTGGATACTGAACCGAAGCTGAGCGAGCTTCGCCGTATAACAAAAACCTGAGGGCCCACTATCGCGACCGGAGTTTCTACTCACACTTTGTCCCATGCTGGGCGGTTGGCGAATAACATGTCAAGCGCAAGGCGCCCCGTGCCGCCAAGAACCAGCGCCGTCAGACAGGCAAGATACAGCAGAGCGATCTCGTACCCGGGCGTGCCCAATTGAATCCCTGTTAAGGTGAGCGAAATGGGCATTAACTGTCCACTGCGATTACACAGTTATAAACGAGCTTCCGGGGGATCGTTTGCAACTAGCAGCTGCAACTCTAATAGCAAACATAGTGGGTATTTAGCACCCGCGCTTCAGTGTTTAGGATAGCAAGTCCTTGAGTAGAATTCTTTTGGCCTGATGTAATTCGTCTGGTACAAATTTGGTTCCGGACTCAACCTCGTCAGAAGAATTGGCCAATGCAGCAGCGCCAGGATAGGACCTGATCAAGTCCAACCTCAGGGAAGTCAGCACAAACGCTTAGGAGCGGCAGCTTTGCTTGGTGGATCGTCGGCAAACCGGAAGTAATGCGAATGCAGCGATGTTAATTCCGCGCAGCGTGAATAGTTAGACAGGTTGGGCCAGGACCGCGACATCGAGTTTCGAATAGTACTTCTTCACGTCACCGCTCCGTATTTCTCACCGAACTTTCCAATAACCCATTTGAGTGACTCCACATCCTCAGTCGGAACTGCTCGGAAGTCGGCCTCCTCGCCTCGTGCGTCGACCCGAATCGATGGGTTCTTGAGAACATTGCGATACCACTGAGTATCCGAACTGTGTACGGGCAGCAGAGCTTTTTGCCGTAAGCGACACGACCTTGCGAATCGATCAAATAAATGCGATCGCCAGCCAGTGTCGGCCTGTTTCGTCGAGTTGCCAAACTCGTCTAGAACGGCAGGGAACTTTATACCCTACTCATTGTTAGTCTGCATCCGGCTTTGATTTGCGGAGATTGGTGGGAAAACGCGTGGCATGTACATAGAGATGGAAGGAAAGCAAAAGAAAGTTCCGCGTTCCATAGAAAGGCTTTCAGACGGCATTCTTAGCCGGGGACAATCGCCAAGAGCGGGTCGTCGCCTTCAGGTGCAATGGTTCGACGAAGTCTGTCACGATTACTTGCACATCGAAGACTGGAAATGCCGACTGGCCGGCTCAACAAGCAGGGCGTTTCGATCGGTGGCACACTGGTCACAATATCCCCACTCCTCGTGCCGCAAGCAACACAACGATCGCCAGCGAAATCAAGCCTTGGGTCATCATCCCGAGTTTTGCCGATCGTGATAGAACTGCGGTGTCGGTCGGAGAGAATGCCGTGCTTGTATTGAAAGCGAGGAAAAGATAATCGACAAAATGTGGCGCCCAAGTGGATGATTCTGGTCCGATATCCCGATCTTGATTGCCTGGTTTCAACATTTGAGGAAAAAGAAAAGAGCTATTCAAGAGTCCGACATGGCGATCACGCTCGTGCGGACCGCCGGCATCGAGTCTCCAATACCACAACGCAAATACTAGGACATTCGTCACCCACAACGAGCCCGCTGCACGCAACAATGCTCCTGGTGCTTCGCGGTGACTTGGCAAACCCTCGAGCAGGAATATCAGCGACGAAATCATGGCAACTGTGATGACCGCGTTGGCGATAAGGGTGAGGAGACGATTGAGTCGGTGATGCCCGCGCCGGTGCGAGAACACAATGGGAAGGAGTAGAGCCATGACTATTGCCAGCAACAGCCATCCAGGACCAACTGACAACCTCCCGGGCAAGGCCAGCCACAGGCAGCCCACTGCGAGTAACGCAATTACGGCGGGCCATCGTGGTTCGCGTGTGTGCGGTTCAATAATTCTGGATACGGCCATATTTCGTACAGGGCATCAAACTAGACCGCCCGACCCCCGGCAAGGATAAGCGACCAAAAGATCCTTCCCTGCGAATGCCTCGACCGCCTATCCAACCGGCTTACGAAGATCGTGGCGAGGCCCTCAAACTGCCCAGGCACTGAGAGCTGGAGAGATTCTCCGGTTAAGCCCCTCATCCGGAGTGACAGCAATAGTTCAGGTTCACTGCTGCCCCCAACCCCATCCGGCTCACAACTGTCACGAAATATTGCCTGAAGCGGAATCGTCCATCAGACGGCAGCATCGTTTCGGCTCATGCCGGCGTAAGCAGCAATCCACGCGCGACGGATGCGGCGAAGCATTGCTGGATACAGAACGCGGCGAAATGGTTCGATCGCAACGAGGTACGGTCGCGTGAGCCACGACACGCGGCGTACGTAGACCCCCCAATACAGAATGTACCCGTTTGGGCTGCTCACCAGGGCGGTGCAGATGAAACCGTGGACAGTCTTGTTGCGGGTTTCACAAAGCGCTTCTCCCGGAAATTGGTACAGGACCAAAAAGTGTCTATCCAGAGTACCTGGCGTTATTTCGGAGTCGCATCGGTCGCGTTGCGACAGGCGTTCCAGAAATGAGTCTTCCAGCCGCATCGGTTCTCGATCCCAACCGAATACCCGCCCCAAGAGATAGCGTAGGCCGTAAATGAAAGTCGCGATGTGGCTCGGAGGGGGCGCGGACTCGAGCGTACGAATGTCCGCGATGGTCCGCCCGCTGCCGCCTCCCGGAAGATCCACAGACGACACGTCATAAAGCGGAACGTCGCGAAGAAGTTCGTGCGCACGAAGACGCAAACTCCGATACTCGGCTGCGGACGCACGCATCGTGAGTGTTGACCGCCAGTTCTTCACGCCGCCTCGAAAACCGTCCAAGCTTTGACTCCCTCCCGGTCCACTCAAACCGGTGCTCTCGATCGCGGAAAAAGGTCACGGTTGGTATCCGTCGCTCTGCCACTGCGTGAACAATGCGAGCTGGTCCCCCGTCCAATAGGGCCCACCAGGAGGCATGGTGGGGGGCTCGCCATCGTGCGGGGAGAGAGTCGCGAGCACTTTGCTTGCGTTGTCCGGATTCGACATGTAAGCATGACTGTCGAGTTCTACGCCGAATCGTTTCATGTGTGAAATGTCAATGGCGCTAAACAGCGGTTTGATATCCGCTGAGAAGGAAATTTGCGGCATGTGTTCTCCTTCGGCTTTCGACCAACCTTCGGTCGGAAACCGCCGATGCGAGTTGTGCGCGGCCGGCCGGATCCTGTGGCGAAGAGAATGCCGGCCAACCGTGCTTGAGAAGGTCTATCGATCCCATCCCTGCGCTCTGTAGGCACTATTCAAGATTTCAAGCGCCGATCGAGTCCAATGTGCGAGCAAGCTGTCATGCGGCACTCTTTGCGGGTGCTGCCACTTCGCTGCTTAAGCCAATATTGCCGTTGAGACCGGTGGGGAAGAAGCCCCCTTGTCTCACCCCTGCTTTCCCTCCAAAGGCAAGATAGAGGATCTCGCCAACTGTCCTCGTTGCGACCAGTCCGTCGCTCACTTTGATCGACAGGACCTGCCTTGCCTCTCCACTTGGCGGAGGAACCAGGTCCACGCCGTCTACCGGCGTCGTCGCTATGTTCAGCCGTGCAATGTGTGTCCGTATTGTGGCGGCGTGTTCAGCCTCAGCTCCTAGAAGGCCGGCCGCCGCGGTAATGATGTCGGGTGTCTTGAGCATACCGGCAGCGCCCGAGTATGCGGTTACGCCGACGTCTTCCAGAATGCGTGCTGCTCGGAGGAAATCGGTCTGGTTCCCGAAGCCGAAACCAAGCGCACTCAGGTCAATGTTGGGCATCGCAACCGCAGAAGAGCCGAGTGCGCCGCGCAGCAGCACTACGTGAGCGCGTTCGTCGGCACCGATCTGTGTCGCAATATCGTGAAGGATAGATTCCTCTTTGGAAAACATCACCTTCGCGCCTCCCTTTGTGGTACCGCCGTTTGCTGGATTGCCTCCATTCGCGTGGCCTTTAGTGGCAATACCGAAGCTCGTAATGGACTTGCCGGTGGTCGCGTACGTGTAAAATTCCGCCTCAAGATATTCCATGTTAAGAGCAAAGTTCAAAATATCAACTTCCTCAATTTTGTTTTCAGACATGCAGATCCTCCAATTTTCGAGTCGATCGTTTAAGGTGGCTGATCTTGTGGCGCGCGATACGCTCGCCGCCATGTGTAGATCAACAGAAGTTCCGTACTTTACGCGAATGAGTTGTTGCAATGCGATTGCCAAGGTCTGAATATCGCCAGATCGCATTGGCCCGATATACGGGCTATGCTTTGGCAGCAGGCGGCAAGGCGCACGTGACGCCATAACGACAGCAAGACAAACAGGTGACACAGAGGTCGAAGCGGAGGTCCGAATTAGTCCGCCCGTGAATGTTCGAGGCGGTCAAGACAGCGAAGAACGGTTTCGAAGTTCATACGGAGTTTTCGCTACTTCGTTGAATCACTTTTTTGTGAGTCGCCCGGCATAGTCCGCAAATAGTTCACGAGATCCCAAACATGATCTGGAGTCTCGACCTTACCGAAAGCCGGCATCCCGGTGAAGCGGATCCCATTCTGGATAATCCAAAACAGCTCCTGGTCGGAGTAGCTCTGCACCTCCTTGCTCGTGAGGTCGGATGCGCGTGGGTACATCCACTGCCCCAGCGGTCTTTGTGCGCGGCCATCGTCGGCATGACATACGCCGCAATCGAGTCCGTAGTGTGAACCGCCTCTTTCAATGCTTTCTTTCATGTCCTGGGGGCGCGGAGGAATTCCGTGCCGGCTAGCGCGGTAAATGAAATAACGCGTGAACAAATTGGCCAGGCGCGTTTCAGCCCGCCCCGGCTGGTGCAGCGCCGTAAGGTTAAAACGCATCAGCGCAATCACAATCAACACCACCACGAGCACCAAGATCGCCCATGCCATTCGTGCCCGCATACTCGATTTCGCTGCTCCTTTCGCTGGGTGCCTCAGCCACGGAATTACAAGGCTCGACACTTACTTTGGGTCTTTATCACGAAGCATCGGGTAGAACTGAATATAGGTCATGTCTGTGTCTGCGACATTAGCGATATGGCATCCGGCGCACTCGGCCGCAGGTCTTTCCGCGGAGGTCTTCTCGTATGGCAATGGATGATGCCCATAGGTGAAGAAACCCCAGCCGTTCGTCTTTGCGAAGCGCTTGCTGTCTTTTATGGACATGTCGATGCCGTTGTACGCACCATTGAAATATCCGCGTCCGGAGGGTTCCTTACGAGAGCCGTCTGGGAACTTTGGGTCAAGAACCCGGGTCAGTTCTTTTACGATGACCGTTCCTTCTGGAAAGTCGCCTGTTTTCAGATATGCATCAACGTTTTTCTGCTCGATGTATACGTGATGATATTCGGGGAAGTTCGACTTGGTACAACCTCCGGGCTGGTCGCAGTTGAACTTCCCATTATTGAGGCCCTCGGGAGTTAGGGGAGCGCCTACAAAGACCCACCTGCGGAAAACGTGGGGGTCAGGGACATTCACAGTACCATCAGCGTTAAATGCCACGCTCGACTGATTAGTGCTCGACTGTTTGGTCTGGGCAGCAACCGGTTTCGCGGGCAGTATGTACGCGCCTGCGGTGATCAGCCCACCTCCGACGATGGTTACCCAAAACAGATATTTCTGCATTGTAATTCTCCTTGTGACGGATTCTCCAAACGGGCTTCTCTGAAACCTTTCTGCTCACTTCGATTTGAGGACTGGGTAACCTTGTACATATAACCAGTCGGTTGACTGAGCTGGAACATGACAGCTGAGGCAGTTCTTTTTAAAGCTGGTTGCGACTTGCTTATCGGGCGCATCGGCTTTGAAAAGTGCCCATCCCCATCCATTACCCCACAGCGGGTTATTGGGGAACCGGTTTTTGCTGTCCTTGATCATCACGAACCACACTATGGTCTTATTCGTAGCCCAACGGGCGTCGCCTGTAGTCATTTGAGCGTGATCGGTCGTGAACGTTTCTTTAACGAGTACGGTTCCATCGGCGAACTTGCCGTTCTTTCGGTAATACTGAGCCGCGCCCGGCGAAGCATAGGTGACGTGCATTTCAGTGTCACCGTTGGAACCGGTGGGAGTATAGGTTCCGAGAAACTGGTAAAGATCTCGAACGTCGGCTGGCTTGCGAATATTGCCTGCCTTGTCGACCAGGTCAAAGCCGTTGAACGCCTTCGTGCTTTGCGCATGCAGAGAGGCGTAGGGGATTACGATCGCGAGCGCAAGGACTATCAGTGGTATGCGACGAGTCATATATTGTTCCTCCTCATTGAACGATTCGTACCGGCATGTTCAGCTTCGATTCCCGTGAGTCTCTCCGGGCCGGTCGCTTCGATCACCCAGGGAGTGCACGATCGTGGCCATACACGAATTTCGAGCTGAACCCAGCGACAGCAAGAAAAGAAGGTAGCTCGCTGGCTGATATGTGCGAGGGGTGTCAACTGCAGTCAATGCAAAGTCAGTTCGTGACGTTATATTGACGGACACGTCAGCTGCCGCCCCCGGAAGTCGGTCGCGCCACTCTGGAATGGTCCCGACTCAACAGCCCGAGCTCGGGCCGTCCGAGAGCAGCCCGATGAGTACCGGATTTACCCTACTCCTGGTTGAGGTTCGCGAATGGTGTGCGTACTCCGGGCGACGGCCACTCATATTCATTGCGATTCGACGAGAAAGGTCCCGTGCGTGCAGTCTCGCTTGTCGCGCCGTGAGCGACTCACAGATGAAGGTCGCGGGGCAGGGGAGACGAAACATGACGAAGCGTGATCGAAAGAAACGAATGGAAACGGGGCCTGACTCCGCTGGACAAGGGGGAGCTACTCAACAGATTTCGGACACCCCGATTGCAGACTCGGAAAGTGTGGAAGAGTTGGCGGAAGAAGGCAATGCGTTCGAAGCGGATGCCATATACGGAGTCGAAAATGCGAGCGATCCAGATGTGGCAGAGGTGATCACACACGAGATTCCTGAAGACGATGTGCCAGGCGAATACCTGGACAGTGACGATCATCTAGCGTAAGACAAGAACTTCTTGACATCTGGTTGCCTCGAACGATGTTCATGACGAGCTTCTACTTCACGCATCTAACGCCATACACCATCCCCCTTTCCGAGAGAGTCTTGTCCAGGTAGGTCGCGGCACTGATCAAGAGCCAGGTGGGAAGCGCGCGTTGCGGCGCAGGAGTGGAACTTAGCGTGCACTCCATTTGACTGATGGAAGGAGCTTATCGATGGGAACAGCTGTTGCAGATTTCGATGGTGCCCCGCGGGTGTTAGCACAGCATCATCAAAGTGGAGTCGAAGAATTGACCAACATTTTCGTCGACCGATGGCAATCCTTGTATCGGATAGCGATGCGGCAGCTTGAAAACCGGGCGGACGCCGAGGACGCAGTGCAGGACGCCTTTTTGTCTGCGTATAGGTATTTGGACCAGTTCAAGAGACAGGCTCGAATGTCCACCTGGGTGACAACAATTGTGATTAATTCGGCGAGGATGAAGTTGCGTCGTCGTCCACGAAAGGTGCATGTCGCTTTAAGCGATCAATCTCAGGATGACGACAGCGAGCCGATGCTCGAAATGCTTCGCGATCGTCGGCCCAACCCTGAAGAGGTGTCTCAAAGGAACGAGCTTACAGAGCGGGCGCTGCGTTTTACGACTCAGATTTCGCCGACGTTGCGCAGGACCTTTCAATTGCGCCATGTCTATGGATTGAGCATTCGGGACACGGCTAAAGTTCTGGGGGTACCAAACGGCACCGTGAAAGCTCAGACTGCGAGGGCTCGCGCGAAGCTTAAGCTACTGATGCAAAACAGCGTTGGCAGAAAAAGAAAGCGAATCTAGGATTCCTGTCAAAGGGGCGGCAAGGCATCCGTGTCGTCGCATGTCGTTCCAATCAGACACAAGGTGTCTCTGTCCCAGAAATAAGATCGCTTGTGCCACAACAAACAATGAATGGAGCCGGGAAATCAGTGCACAAAACTGAGGTCTCTCGAAGTTCACGACCATTGGCTTTAACCAGGCTAGTATCTTGATCTCGGAGGAATGAATGGAGACGATGCGACCGGCTTCAACGGAACCCACTTATTTTTCCGCTTATAGTAGCCTTAAGCTGACTCGGAATGCCGAGGGTGTCCTCATCGGCGAGTTTCACAGTGGTGGTGGGCCGCTGATCTTTAGAGCGCAGGATCACTCAGAATTTGTGGAAGCCTTCTATCGGATTTCTCAGGACCGCGGAAACAAGGTCGTAATTCTAACTGGTACGGGCTCAGAGTTCATCCCGGATATCGACTTTTCTTCGTTCGGTAATGTAAGTGACCCTGCCGTTTGGAGTCAGGTTCACGATGAAGGCGCCCAGATTCTGGAGAACCTCGCTAACATCCGTGTGCCGGTGATCGCGGCGATCGAAGGGCGCGCATACGTGCATTCGGAATACGCGCTGCTGGCCGATGTGATCGTTGCCGGGGAAAACGCAACCTTTCATGACGTACCTCACTTCGCAGGTGGCATCGTTCCCGGCGACGGGATCTTCACGACATGGAGTTACCGGGCGGGCGCCGGAAGAGCCGAAGCTTTCCTACTAAACCCGCAGCCGATCACTGCACGCACTGCCCATGACTGGGGAGTAGTCGCCGAGGTCGTGCCGAATGGAAAGGCTCTCGCCCGCGCCCGTGAGCTTGCCTCCACCTATCTGCTGAAACCAGAAGTCACTCGACGCAACACTCGAGTTCACTTCATACAGCCGTTGAAGGAGCGAATCGTACGAGAGGTTGGTTACGGGCTCGCGCTGGAGGGTGCGTCCGCTGCGGACCTGATCAAATCCATGACAGCCGGGAGTCAACCGATGGGCGACAAAGGCAGGGTCGCATAAGCGGAAATAGAAACGCAACATTCGCATCCAGCCCATGGAGTGCATGCCGAGCACTCCGCGGCCATGTTTCGAAATAAGCGTTGGCTATGTCTGGCGCTTACCGTTCCGGTGTTCTATTGGTCTAGCGAGGTACGGCGATGGCTTGGTAATCGCGCTCCCACGTTCTTTGGCCGCGATTAATCCCAGGAGTTGTGGGCACTTTATCTTTATGCATGGTGGAGAAGTTTTATCCGGGGGGCACGGCACAAGCTTTCCGGCCATAAACCCGGCATGACGACTCAGATCAGCCTGGGGATCGTTGTTGCTTTTGCTGCCTCTCTTACTTCAAGTCTCGGTTTTTTCGAAGTTGACGTCTGGTGCGGTGAACGCGCGGTTTCTACGTCATTTCAGACTTAACGTCATTGATAATGGTACAGTTACGCAGCTTGGTGCGCATTACCTCGGGTAGGTAAGGTGAAATGAAATGTCGCACCTGGTCCCGCGCAGGGAGTGGCCCACAGGCGCCCCCCGTGGGACTCCATGATCGACCGGCTGATCGGCAGCCCCATACCAGTGCCTTCGGGTTTAGAAGTGAAAAATGGATTGAAGATTTGGTCCAACTTCTCTGCAGGAACTCCAAGGCCGGTATCCATGACCGAAATCAAGAGCTGACCGCTGTCATCCTGCTGTGACTTGATCGTAAGTTTACCTGGCGTGTTCATGCTCTTCATGGCCTCGATACCATTGAGCATGAGATGCATCAAGACCTGCTGTAACTGTACGCGGTCTGCCATGATCGGAGGCAAATCGAGCGAAAAGTCGCTGTCGATCAAACTCGATGTTTGGACGCCTCAGACCGCAGCAAGGCAATCATCTCTTGAATGAGTTCGTTTGAGAATCGTTGAACGTGAACTTTGGGACCGAGGGAAGGGTTGAAGAATCTTCTATCTCAGGTAGAGTATTCGGAAGCACTCCATTGCTCGACAAAATAACGGCGCGCTCGACTAAGTTTTGCAATTCGCGCACATTTCCCGGCCACCAGTAGCACATGAAGGCCCGCAATGTCTCTTCCGGTATATGATTTATTTCCTTCTTCATGCGTTTGGAGAATATCTCTACAAAGTGTCGTACCAATTGTGCGATATCTTCGCCCCGATCCCGCAAGGGTGGTAGAACGACAGGGAAGACGTTCAGTCGACGATAGAGGTCGCCGCGAAAGTCTCTTTTGTTGACCATCTCTGCTAGGTCATTGTGCGTTGCAGCAATCAACCGAACGTCGACCTTGTGTGTCCGGCCACTCCCGAGTCGCTCAAATTCCTGTTCTTCAAGGACTCGCAACAGTTTGGGCTGAAGAGCCAAAGGGATGTCGCCGATTTCATCCAGAAACAATGTTCCGTGATCCGCTAGTTCGAATCGGCCTATCTTTTGCGCGACGGCGCCGGTAAAAGCGCCTTTCTCGTGTCCAAACAATTCGCTTTCCAGTAAATCAAAAGGGATTGCAGCGCAATTTAGTTTTACAAAAGGCCGTCCACAACGGGCACTGATGTTGTGGAAGGCACGAGCAATCAGTTCCATACCCGTGCCCGTTTCTCCAAGAATGAGGACCGTAGAATCGGTCGGTGCCACTCGTTCGACTTCGGCTAATACCGATTCAAGCGCGGGGCTATGTCCTACGATCTGTTCGAATCGCCGCTCAATCTGCGGCGCTTTGTTGCCCGGAATGTTCTTGGCCCCTTCCACTGGATAACCTCGCAAAATGGCTCCTAGGTCTCATTCATCGAATGCAGCTCGGACTTGCTCGAGCAAGGCTGTATCATCGAACGGTTTGGCCAGAAATTCGGCTGCACCGGCCCTCAGGGCGTGCATCCGCATCCTCTCATCGCCGTGTGCAGTGATGAAGATGATGGGAATCTTATGATGATCGGTATTTAACTGTGATTGGAGGTCCAGCCCTGACATTCCCGGAAGACGGATATCAGCGATCAAGCAGCCAATGTGCTGTTTTTCTCCAGAGTTCAAGAAGTCTTCCGCCGATGCAAATGCCATGGCACGGTATCCAGCCACTTTCATCAGACTTTGAAGAGCGTTACGGATCGACTCATCATCGTCGACAATCGCAACCACTTTCGTGTTCTTCTGACTCGCCATTTCCTCACACGTTAGTCCAGTGCGACTCTGAGCGCAATTATGCTTTTGTATAAGAAGCGAGTTCTGCATTTAAGCTATCGGAGAGAAGTCGATTTTGGGGATCTCGGATTAGTTCGTATCATCTGAAAAGAGCTGCAGCTTTTCCGCCATTCTAACCAGCTCTGCGAGTGAACCCGCCCCCATCTTGTGCATCACTTGAGCGCGGTGAACTTTTATCGTAATCTCGCTGGTCCCAAGTTCGTAGGCGATCTGCTTGTTGAGCATGCCGGATACGACCATTTTCATGACTTCGCGCTCTCGGCGAGTCAGGGTTCTATATCGTTGTTGCAGAGCTGATCGCCCGGCCTGTTCTTGACGACGAGCGGAATCTTTCGCAAGAGCCTGTCGTATGGCTTCGAGGAGCGTGTCATCGCGCAAGGGTTTTGTCAGAAACTCGAGTGCACCCGATTTCATCGCCTCCACTGACATCGGGATGTCACCATGCGCCGTAATGAAGATAATCGGAATCTGAAGACCTGCATCTCTTAATTGCTGCTGAAACTCTAGGCCATTAATTCCAGGAAGGGTCACATCGAGGATCAGGCAACTGGGTCCATCAGGCCGCTTGGTCTTCAGAAACTCTTCCGCACTCTCAAAGCCCTCGGATTGCAAACCTTCCGATTTCAGCAGTCCCTGTATCGATGCACGAACCCCAGCATCATCATCTATGATGAACACCTTGGGGACATCCGGAAGTGCCATGTTCAGCTCTGGTGCAAGAATCGCAATGTCGCCGATCTTCGAATCAATAGGCAACTCCACTGCGAGCAACATAGTATCTTATGCGCTTGAAATCAGCGACAGGTGTGTGGGGCCGGCCCGCTGACCTCCAGAAACGACTGGACATGCGGAGTCCGTCGAAGTGGTTTACGATCCGTCCAAAATCACTTACGGCCAGTTGCTGCGCATCGTCTTTTCCGTCGCCCACGATCCAACGTGAACTCAACCGCCAGGGCCCAGACGTGGGTACCTCGTACCGATCCGCCATCTTTTACGTCAATGATGATCAAAAGCGAATTGCGAATGCCTATATCGCGCAGCTCGACACTGCGAAAGTCTTTCCAGCGCGGATCGTCACTGAAGTAATGCTGTTGAAGGGTTTCTACGTGCCGAGGACAACCACCAGGATTATGCGCTGCACAACCCGGGAAATCCGTACATCCAGGTCTGCGATCGTCCAAAGATCGAATCGCTAAAGCGGC
Organism: uncultured Acidobacteriaceae bacterium; assembly: GCA_963840895.1. Classification (GTDB taxonomy): domain Bacteria; phylum Acidobacteriota; class Terriglobia; order Terriglobales; family Acidobacteriaceae; genus Sulfotelmatobacter. The sequence goes on along the minus strand of CAWJAR010000016.1, from coordinate 623,506 downwards.
AGTTTCCTGAACTCTTTGTCGAATATAAAGGGCGACACTGAAACAAGCAGGGCAAAGACTTACGGCTTGTGCTCGACGATGCGGTTGCCGCCTTCAACCCGACCGAACGGCCCAAAGGGAAGACGATCATCCGCGATCGTCCGTGAAGACTTGGGGAGGGCGAGCGGTTCTGCCCTAGGCATCGCGGGACAGGAGAACGTTAGTATGCCTTCGTTTACGAAACCTTTTGCAGGCGGGCTTTGAGCTTGTCGGCCATTCTTACGAGATCGGCAACAGATTGCGCGTGCATCTTCTTCATTGCCCGGCTGCGATGAACTTTCACGGTATTTTCCGCTGTTCCGAGTCGACCAGCAATCTGCTTATTGAGCATGCCCGAGACGACCATGGTGATCACTTCCTGCTCGCGACGGGTCAGTGACTGGAAGCGATCTTCCAGTTCTTTTACCGTTCTCTCCTCCTCGCGCCAGGTACGATCTCGCTCCAGTGCGATGTGAATGGCATCCAGTAGATCCTGGTCGCGGAAGGGTTTAGCAAGGAATTCCACTGCTCCGGCCTTCATAGCATGAACACTCATGGGAATGTCGCCGTGGCCGGTGATGAAGATTATGGGGATAGGGAAATTCCTTGCTGCGAGCTGTCGCTGAAGATCGAATCCGCTCAACCCACGTAGCCTGACGTCCAGCACCAGGCAACTGGCCTTCTCTGGCGGTTTTCTGCGCAAAAATGTTTCAGCCGAGTCAAAAGTTTCAACCTCCAAACCTACAGTGCTGATGAGAAACTTGAGCGAAGCGCGTACCGATGGGTCATCATCAATGACAAATACGACGGGACCGTTCACGAACCCCTCCGAGACTCTGCTGGCAGCGTAAAGTAAAACACTGCGCCGTGGGGGGAATGAGGTGTGGTCCAGAGCCGCCCACGGTGACCTTCGATCAGTGAGCGGCTGATGGACAAACCCATTCCCATGCCGTTCGCTTTTGTGGTAAAAAACGGATCGAACAAGCGATCCGCATCTTGACCCAATCCGGTACCCGAGTCGCATACCGCAACCATTACGTCCCCAAGTTCACTGATCCGCGATTGCACACAGAGTATCCGAGGTCGAGTTGTAACCGGAGTCATGGCTTCGATGCCATTGATGATCAAATTCAGCAAGACCTGCTGCAGTTGGACTCGATCACCCAGCACCTTCGGCAGAGTCTTTGTCAATTCGCACTCCAGCAGGACATGATTCCGAGAAAGCTCACGCTCGGCTAATGCCAGCACTTCCAGAATGAGCTCATTCACATCCAATTTATTCTTTTCGGTTGGCCCTTTCTTCAGGAAGCTGCGGATACGAGCTATAACCCTCCCCGCGCGAGTGCTATCCGCAACAATTTCTTCGAGAATTCGACGCAACAGATCAGGGCTGAGGCCATGATCGGCAAGCAGCCTCAGGCAGGCGCTGCTGTTGTTGGTGATAGCTGTCAGCGGTTGATTGACCTCATGGGCTATGGACGCTGCCAACTCGCCCATGGTTGTCAGCCTGGACATACGCGCAAGCTCCGCTTGCGCTACCTGCAACGCTTCCTGTGCTTCCTTGCGTGGCGTGATATCTTCGACGATCGCAAACCAAAACGACGCCGTACCTCCCATCCCTGGAACGAGAGCCACGTTGGTGCGCGCCCAGACTAAATCGCCACTTTTGCGGCAGTAGCGCTTCTCGAGTTCGAAGTGTTGCCGCTTACCCTCCTTCAGTTCTTGGATCAAGCTCAGGTTAACTTCACGGTCTTCCTCGTATGTAATGTCCATGAAGGTAAGCTGATAAAGCTCTGACTCTGTATAACCCAAGATGTTGAGGAAGGCGCTGTTCGCGGCGAAGAAGCGCCCGGTGAAGTCAGCCATCGTTACGCCGATTGCTGAGTTCTCGAAGGCGATTCGCCATCGTAGATCGGTGCGCCGGCGGGCCGGATACTTCTTGACCAGCATCTGGTCTCCCTTCTCTGAGATCAAGCGGGGAATTCGGGACTTTCAGGAAAAAGTCGCAAGGACCCTTGATGAAGTGACATAAACCAAAGCATTACACGAATTCCATCTTTTGATACTCGACATCGTACCAAGATCCAATAGATTCGTTCTACATACGGGAATACTCTAGGAGCGATTTTTATTAAGAATTTGAGGTGTCCCCGTGTTAACAGCGATCCACGGAACGTACAATCCGTATCTCGTTGCCCTGTCCATTCTGGTCGCTAGCTTCGCGTCTTACACGGCCCTGGATCTCGGCGGACGCGTGCCGCCGGCCCAAGGACCCACGCACCGCGGCTGGCTGGCGGCGGCCGCGCTCATCATGGGAGGCGGCATATGGTCGATGCACTTCGTCGCCATGCTCGCCTTCGTGCTGCCGATGCCGATGTCCTACGACGTCGGCTTGACCGTCCTTTCCCTCGTGCTGGCAATCTTGGCCGCGAGCGGCAGCTTCTACGTGATCAGTCGCCCGGGCGTATCGCGCCCCCGCCTCGTCCTCAGCGGCGTCTTCATGGGCATCGCCATTTTCGGCATGCACTACACCGGCATGGCGGCCATGCGGGGGCCCGTCCAATTGACCTATGACCCACTGTGGTTCGCGCTCTCCGTGATCATCGCTATCGGCGCGGCGACGGCGGCGCTGTGGCTGGCGTTCCGAACCACGGACCCTGGGCAGAAGCTCGCCGCCGCCATCGTCCTGGGCCTCGCCATTTCCGGCATGCACTACACCGGGATGCGGGCCGCCGTCTTCACCGCTCAAGCCACCATGGGTGCGCACGGGGGCGCAACCCTCGATCGGACCTCCCTGGTGCTGGCGATCGCCGGTTTCACGCTCGCCGATCTGGCCGCCCTGTTCGCCTTCGTGTCCAAGCGCAAGCGCGCCGAGGAGGTGCTGCGTCAGACGCGGGCGGATCTTGCCCATATCCAACGGGTCACCACCATGGGACAGATGGCGGCCTCGATTTCACATGAAGTCATGCAGCCGCTCGGGGCGGTAGTCACCAATGCCCAGACGGCCGTGCGCTGGCTGGACGCCCAACCACCAGATCTAGAGGAGGCGAGAGAGGCGCTCGGTCGTGCGATCAAGGACGGAAATCGAGCCGGCGATGTTGTCGGCCGGATCCGTGCCCTAGTCAAAAAGTCGCCGCCTGTAAAGAATACGCTGGACATCAATAATGTAATCCTTGAAGTCATCGCCCTGACCCGGGGCGAGGTGATGAAGAACGGCGTTTCTGTGCAGACGCAACTCGCCGAGGGTTTGCCGCTCGTTCAAGGCGATCGGGTGCAGTTGCAGCAGGTGATTGTTAACTTGATCATCAACGCTGTCGAAGCAATGAGCGGAGTTGCCAAGGATTCGCGGCGGTTGCTAGTCAGCACCGCGAAAGATGTATCTGGCGAGGTGCTCGTCGTGGTGCAGGATTGGGGCCCAGGGCTGAACGGTGAATGTAGTGACCGTCTATTCGACCCGTTTTATACCACCAAGTCCAATGGGATGGGCATGGGACTGTCGATCTGTCGATCAATCATCCAAGACCACGGAGGACGCATATGGCCGTCTCCCAAGCCCGGCCCAGGCGCAAGCATTCAGTTCACCTTGCCAAGCGAAGTCGCTTCGGAACGGGTTGCCTGACCTTTTTTGATTTGCTGACTAGATGCTGAGGGTGTACCTCGCCGGAATTTCCGCATCCCTCAGTGATATCCGGACATCGTTGCGCTACGGCGATGCATTGCCTAGCAGGGTCGGAGTGCTTTAGATCGCAGGAGGTTGTCGACCGAGATTTCCGTTCGAAGATTCGTACGCCTTGTACCAAGGACAATTGCATGTTTTTCGGCCATCGGATTATTTCTGAAGCGTGGCTAGTGAAGAGAAACCGAAGGTGTTTGCCATCGTCGATCATGACGAGTCGATCCGGAATGCACTTCTTGGCCTAATGAAAGCGGCTGGTTTTTCGGCCCAAGCATTCGCTCTGTGGAAGAATTCTTAAACTAGCGCGAACCGGAGAACACTGCCTGTCTGATCGTCGATACCGGAACAGTTAATCGCCGGTCCCTCCAACATTTATCCCGCGAGCGAGGAGGTTCCGTAGTGTCAACCTCACTACGCATGTCACTTGGAAGACTCGATTGACATCATCACGCCCGACGTAACGCACCCCATACATCGAAACCGTACGCACGTTCGTGTTTACATGGATCTCGACGCCTCGTTCCGCCAATTGTTTTGTGCATAGGCGCCGCGCTTCTCGCCTGATTCGGAAGGATCACAGTTCCTGCATGCACCCGTACAACGCGGAGCATGCTCTCGGCCACGTGTGAATAGGACGGCAGCACACCACGCACGAAGTGATTGAGTGCCCCGAAGGTTCGACTCCGGGGAATCCGCCTCCTGCGACCACGAAACACAACAGCGAACTCTTCTTTGTCACGCATTCGTTAATCACGCCATTTCTCGGGGTACGACAGCTGTCGTTAGTTTGACAGGGCGTCACCACATTACTGTCTTGCCGTTTGACAGTCTAAGGCTTGCCGTTTTCCTCATACCGACAAGGACTTTGGACGAGAGCTTGCAACGAGTGTCAAAGCCGAATCGCACTGCGTTCAGCCGTACCGTGTCTGGTCATATGAAGCCGAGACTCGGCCTATTAAAAGAACTTCAAGAAAGTCGGAGAGATTGACTGCAGACCGACGAAGGTAATTTATCCGTGATGTGGGAAGTAGTACGGGCGCATACGCGCTGCGTTCGATCGAGGTCATCGTTCAAAACTAAGCTAGTTCTTCCATTGATAGTACTAGCTGTCCTCGCCAATTCCGGCTTGTCAAGTGCACAGCAGAAGCGGTCGACAGATTTGCAGCATTCATCGGCAGGATTGGTCTCGGCGGTTTCGCCGAGCTCAGTGGCCGATGCTTGCCACGACCAATATGCCGAATTGAAATGCTCTGCTTCAGTTCGTCAATTGTCCCATTGGCTTGGATTGTCATTGGAAGCGACTTCACATGTATGCGGCTACTTTAACTTCTTTCTTGTTGGTTGGGCTGATCTACTGGAAGGCAAAGCCAATCCTGATGGCAGTAGCGCAAGAACGCTCCACGTCCATCAAACGGGCGATCGAGGGAGCGCAGCAACTCGTGGACGAGGCCGGGAGCAAATTGGCGAAAATTGAAAAGAGATGGGCTCAGCTTGATCATGAAATTGCGGCAATCCAGGCCAGCACAGAAGCTCAAGTGAAGCAAGAGGAACGGTTAATGCTGGAGAAAAATGAGGAAGATGTTCGAAGGATTCTAGAAAACTCAGAGCGCGCGATCGACGCAGCAGTCCAGCATGCACGCAGTGAGCTAACAGCATTTGCCGCAAGTTTAGCTGTTTCCATCGCCTATCAGTCGATGCGGATCGATGAAAAGACCGATCAGAACTTGATTCGTGCATTCGGTACTGAACTGCAACGCGGGAAGCAAGGTTCTCTGATGGTCTCGGAAACTACAGGTAGGGAAGTTGCCTAGGCTTGGTGGGCCGACCGTTAGGGCGGCCCGCCCCGAGAAAAAGATGTTTTTGAACCGGTCTGAGTCGACATGGCGCACAAGTATTGCCGAGAGTTTCCACTGTGAAAGGAAACATGCAGATTTATTGGCCTCCTCCGGATGCCAAATTGCGCAGGTCGTGGACGATGATGTCGCGGGTAAAATTTGATCCCCTCGGCTTCTCCCGCCGGGAGAGCATCGAGGATTGGGGCAGCGGCCTTGCGATGAAGATTATTTGCACTCGTCATCGGAAATCTCCCGCTCCCAATCACTTTCCAGCTTCTCGCGATTCATCCGCCAGTGTTTAGCGGTGGCTGGTTCGGAGATCAAGTCCGCGCGTAGTTCCTCTTCCGTTGTCTCTAGATATACTTCCTCCCGACTGGCGACCTCTTCGCGACAAGCTTCTTCATCAGGCGGAATATTCTGTTCGTCACCCACGTTGATCGACATATTTAATCTCCTAAAGGCGCTGAGTTTTTATCGAAAAAAATAATGCAGACTTATCGGGCTCCTCCGGATGCCAATTTGCGAAGTACAGATATATTTGGCAGCAGATCTTCTGGAAAACCATGCCGCTTCAGCAGGTTCTGGGCTGTTGAAGAAATTCACACTTTCTTTTCTGCATCTTCCCAGACCAGCATCTTGAGTGGAAGGGCTGGGCGAGGCCAGGATTAAAGGGGTTCCTGCTTTCGGGTTGCCATAAATCAGCAATTTTGTCGGCTTCATCTCCAGGCCCACTTTTTCAACTTCTCCGCTGTGATTCAACCAATCTAAATAGCACTGCGCCCGAGGCTTGCACTAAGGCTTTGAGCCTGTCGACAGTCTCGTCCACTGAATGATTGCTCGGTTCGTTAACGATCCCATTGGACATTGTTCGATCCGTCTGGATCTCCGCGTTCTCTCTGAAGATCCACCATTCGGGCATTCAAGTTCCGCCAGAACTTTGTGCTGTGTGCGGCCAAATGGTGCTCCCCCGTCTACAACATGACGGACCGACTAGACAGCCCCGTGGCCCCGTCTGGCTCGGGCGGGCTGGGCGCCGCGATTTGCAGAGTTCCGTTTCCGTCATAACAGCGCACGGTGAAGGTATGCTTGCCTGGCCGGAACGGCCAATCGTAGCGCCATACCACCCAGGTCAGCTGGGACAGAGGCGTCCGAATCAAGGCCTGCTCCCACGGACCGTTGTCCACCTGCACCTCGACCTTGGATATTCCGCGACCGCCAGCATGCGCCATTCCGCCAACCGGAACCAGCTTGCGATTGTCAGCGCCAATGATGGTCATATCGACTGCCACCGTGTCGATGACAGAGGTCGCATGCATCTGCGCCACCTTGTTCCAGCCTCTCTGGACCCAGAAACCGGGCTCCCAATGATCCGTGAACTCAAGGGACTCAATCCATTTGGGCTGTTTCATTCCGTGTACGTCCGGAATATAGATCCGAAGAGGGAAACCATGCTCACGCCTCAGCGGCACACCATCCCACGCGTATGTCAGCATGATCCGTTCGTCCGCTTTGATCGCATCCAGTGCAACCACCTCAAAAAAATCGTCTGCTGAGCGAATCTTCAGATGTGTCGCTGTCTGCTGCAAGCGGAGATCTGGCAGCAGTCGCTGTAGGCTGACCCCGGTCCAGCGCGTTGTGCCGATCAGATCGCCGCCCACAGGATTTGAGATGCACGAGAGCGTGACAAACTGGTGCATCGGTTCGTAGCCACGCAACTGTTTAAGGGTTAGTGAAAGCGGTTGCTCGACGAGTCCGGTGGTCTTCAAACGCCAGCGTTGCTCATCGACTTTTGGCGGAATCGTGTTAATGTCGATGCGGTAGTGATTTTCGAGGGAAGTAAGCTCTGGCGGTGTCCCCGGCGCAGGTTTGACGGCAGCGGCCGAGTTCGGCAAAGCATGTGTTGCTGACCATCGGATGGGTTCGCTAGTAGCCATCATCGCCGATTCTTTTCGCCGGGCGTCGGCGAACTCACCGACCAGCTCACCCACCACGGTGATGGCAGCGGCGCTGCCGCCCAACTTCACAAGAAAGTGCCGCCGGTCAATTCGCTCAACCCGCGGTTCCGTCGCGCTCTCGACCGTGCTGTTTGCGGTTTCTATGCCGATCATTCGTTGCCCGACACGACCGAGAATCGCACCCCAAGCTGCGAAGACAACGAGGATCCACACCGCGCCTAGCCATGGATCCACCGTGGCGGTTTCGCTCGCCTGAGTGCTAATGAGCATTGCAGGGACCGCCACGACAATCCCGAGCACCAGGCCTAAGAAGACAGGATGCACTTTCCGTTTGGTGCGCAGGATGGAGAATAGAATTGCTCCGCCGACGATTCCCATGACAAACAAACCGGTTATCGCAATTGCGTGCTCCACAGTTTTCGCTGTCTCGGACGTTGGCCCCAGATGCAGCGCCCGAATGGCATCGACCATTATTCCGATGCCGAAGCCAAGCACTCTCCCTGGGAGTACTCGCGTTAGCCAGTCGAAAGAATCGAACGGCACAAATGGGAGACCCGCTATCTTCCACCCCGCAAAGAAAATTCCGACGAGCGCGGCGGTCACCATCGAGGTCACAAACAGACCGCCCGATATATCGCGTGGCAACCCCTTGAATTTCATGCAGCGGCGTGCCCCCTGGCGCGGGCAGAGAGACTGAGCCCTGGATCGAACTGGCAATTCGGCGAGGAAGATGGTTTGTGCATCATCGCGGAAAGCCCCATTTCACCCTTGTCGTTGTCTTGCTGGCCGAACGAGTTGCACACACAGTGCCATGGCTACGGCGACGGCTTCCTTGTCAGAGTCACCTTAATCAGCGGCGTCTGAGGCACCTGTCAAAGTCCGCTGTCGATTGGACGACTCAGTGGCAGCATATAGACATGGCCTAAATACGAGATGCTATTCCCTACATGGTCCATTTTGATCTGCCAACGAGTCTTGCTACATATCCTTCCTGGAAGCTTGGCGGGAAAAAACGGTATGAAAAGTGCACCCTAGATAGATATCCGAACGAGCAGGTTGCCTTCATAGTCCCGCCCAATGCCGAACCGCCATCGCCACTATGAAGGCTAGTTGCTCCAGTTGTTCTAATGAAATCTGCCTCCATGGACTTCGACTTTCGAGAACCCAGGAAATCACTCCGAGATGCGGATTGAAGCCTCTCGGCCCATTTAGAGAACAACCATTCAATTGCCAGCATTCTGTCAATATCGTCTTTCATTCGTCTCCTACCTGTCACGGTATCAACTATCAGGCTTCTATGATGCTAAGCATGGCGTCTTCGTACAGTGAGCTGATTGGCACATCGCGTGCCTCGCTGTCATCGCGGCAGGAGGACAACAGCATGCAAGACCCGTACGCCGTAACTTTCGAACGTCGCCAACTTTTCATTGATCAGAACGCAACTCAGATGTTGCAACACATCCTGCCAAATTGCCTCCCGTCGCTTTATGGAAGGGCATTCCGAGGTTCTTCGCAACGCAGCCGACGCCGAGGACGCAGTGCAAGACGCGCTTCTTGCTGCATATACCCACATGGACCAGTTCAGGGGCAGGTCACACATGTCCACTTGGCTGACTACGATCGCCACAACTGCGCCTGCATGCAGTTGCGCAAGCGAGCGCGTCGTGTTCATCTGCCACTCGAGGAACAGAACGCTGAAGTCTACGAACTTTCCCTGTCGGAGCGACTAGCAGACCCGCGGCCTGGACCGGAAGAGGAATGCCGCCAGTCTGAGCTGAGCAGGCGCTTGTATCACTGGCAAACTCAGCTCTCTCCCACACTCCGCCCTAGTATTTCAACTGCGCGACGTTGAGGGTCTGTCAATTCGGAAACGGCGCGGATCCTAGGAGTACCGCACGTAACGGTAAAGGCTCAATCTGCTCGTGCGCGCAAGAAGCTAAGGGAGTTGATCCGTCGAGGGGTTCGGCCGCGATCTCCCAATCCGACCGTACCGCCTACACCGTACTCTGGGGATCGGGATCTGAAGTCCTGTTTTTTTCAGCTGCTGTTGAAAATCGAGACCGCTGATTCCAGGAAGACTCACATCGACTATCAGGCAACTGGGGCCACCCGGTGGCCGCCTCTGCAAAAACTGTTCAGCTGTTCGAAGCATTCCGAGCGCAATCGGCCGACTTCAGCAATCCCTGGATTGATGCACGCAACTGAGGATCATCGTCGACGACGAAAACCATAGCAATGTCGGTATCAGTCATTTGCGAAGTCTATTTTAAGTCTCTCCATTGCACTGGGTATCTGTCAGAAATTCGACGCCCGTCGTCAGCGTGACACTCTGCCACGCTAAGGACGGCGCTGAATGCGACGGATTGAGCAGACAAAAACGTGCAATGAAAGAGAATCTGAACCACTTTTGACGACGAATTTCAATGGTATCCGATGTGCTACTGGCAATGTGATGCGACTAGCGATCACCTCACGGGAAAACAAGGAGAAGTATATGGAGACTCGAACGGTCAACGCTGATGACATTAGGTCCGCGATTCTAAACTGCATCTGCCCCGAATGTGGCGGTGTAATCGAGCTTGAAACAAGCGAACTCAAATGCCTAGGACGATGTGGCAAGCGCTGGCGAGATATCTGGGTTCGAACACAACTGCATCTCCAGGCGAGGAAGGCGAGACGATCTTCATCGCCGAGACGAACGACTGGGGCCGCTAGGGTTTCACGAGCAAATTAGGGTTGGAAGCTCTAACGTGGGCTATGAAAATCAAAGAGCTAATCGGAAAAGTTACTGAGGCATTGCATTGTGCGATAAAAAGCGGGCGCCCGCCGCGAGGCATTGTTTTTGACTCAATCACGGAACTATCGAAGGCACTGCTTGGGGCTAAAGATGCTCACTCGGAGTTTGAGCGTAGCCTCGGTGCGAAGGATGACAACTGGCCGTTGTGGTATGCCGCTTACATAGCGAGGGAGCAAGGGTTGATGGGCCGGTGGCGATCAGCGTGTCGTGCTCGGATGGAAATCCCTTCGGCCATGGGCGAGACGGTTCAGAAACATCTCGGCCAAGCTAAATCGGTGTGGCACGAACCACGCCGACGTACCATGATTTGCCGCATGTTGCGATACCTTGTCGTCACAGCCACTGTGTTCTATCACTCAAGAAACTTTGCCTCAACCAGCATTCGCACACTCCTTGGAGTCCTTCTGAATGGAAAGAATTCGCACTCAGAGGGCAAATGGTTCCGCGCAGTCACAAAGCCAGGCACCGCGCGGACGCGGCGAACAGAGTTGGGATTTGTGGAACGGTCAGATCAAGGCAGGGGAATAACACCCGGGCACAGCGGAGGCAACGCTCCTGGGTTCACACAGCCGGGTCCTTTATGACGAAAGCTTATACATTTCCGATCATTGACCAATACTTGCGCGAGCGGCTCATGCCGGTAAAGGGAACGATACCCAACATCGTGGGCATCGACATGTACGGAAAGTCCATCCCAGCCGGGACAGTGGGCGGCGACCTGTTCGAGTACATCAACTTTCAACAGCGATACGATATCGCCGCACGCATTCAGAGGGCTCTGCGGCTCTCAAATGAGTTTCTCGAACCCCTTCTACCAGGTGCACCAATTCGTAACTCAGTCGACGACCACGTGCAATGGTTGAAAGCGAGGCCGGACTACAGTGGTGAGATCGAAATGGAGTTTAGGGATGCAAAGAGTTCGGAGCAGGTACGAGTCGCCGAGGACCTGAACGACCTTTATTTTACGGCAGGCGTTCTGTTGGTTGATGCACAAGGGCACGGAATCATCTCAGCGAAAATCGCCTCCACGGTACATGACACATTTCATGCCTTGATGCTCACCGAGCTCGACCGATACGGAAAAACCACGCCCGAGTTATTGGAAAATCTCAACCTACGACTGGCGCAATCGGTCACCGCCCGCAACGCGCTGGGAATGAGCGAAAAAGAGAATGCCCGTGAAATCGCGACCATGTTATATGGCGAACTGCGAACCGGCGGCAATTTCCGTTTTGTGAATTTCGGTCATCCTCCGGCTCTGCTATTTTCGGCCGAAAGCCGCAAATTCGTGAACATAGATGAGAGCCGGATGGCACAATTTCTGCCTCTCGGCCTGCAGATCCCTCAGGACCACCCAGATCGAAAGAAGTACTACTCGATGCAGTTCCGCCCAAGGGAGTTGAATTCTTCCGATGTCGCGGAAATAACGCTGATGAGCGCAGGGGACATTCTGGTTCTTTACACCGATGGGGTGTACGACGGCAGCGATGAGGAAGAGCGCGAACAACTTGAAATGATCTTGCGTGAACACGACACTCAAGGCGCAAGCGACATCTGCAATGCTCTATTGGATTACGCCCTTGAGCAAGATGAACATCTCCGAGAGATCGGCGACGGATCGTTGATTGATGATAAGACCGTATTCATTATTAAACGTGTCGAAACCTCAAGTTCCTAATCGAACAAGTCAGAATTGAAGGAGTCAATTCTTCCTCTGGGTGTCGAGGTACAGCCACTTTTCAGGACAGTGGCCACAGCTGCTGCATAAGATGGTGGCGGTTGGCGCCGGTACAAACGCGGTGCCCGGCGTGTCCGGCCGGGCGAAAAGCTGATTATGGCCCTTAGTTTGCGAACGGAATTCTATGCCGTCAACAACTGATTTGAAATACATCCATACGTTCGTGCCAGCTCCCTCCGATTCTTCCCGACCCGTTACGCTCCTGCTGTTGCACGGGACCGGCGGAGACGAGAACTCACTTTTGTCTCTCGGAAATGATCTTTGGCCGGGCGCTGCTCTCCTCGGACTACGCGGCAAGGTTCTGGGGAATGGCATGCCTCCATCGTTCAGACGGTTTACGGAGGCTGGCATCGGTGATGTGAGGTCCAGAACTGAAGAGCTAGCGCAATTCATCCACGCCGCTTCCGAACGATACGGGTTCAGCACGAGGAGACTGATTGTCGTCGGCCATTCCAACGGTGCAAACCTCGCAGCCAGCTTGATTCTGCTTCATCCGCATTACCTTGCCGGGGCGGTTCTTTTCCGAGCGGCTGTGCCGCTGGTTCCCGAGATCATTCGGGACTTTAGCAATCTTTTCATATTCATCGGCGCGGCGAGGCTAGATCCGCTGATTCCTGCAGGTCAAACTGAGGAACTGGCAGCCATCTTCAAAAGTGGTGGCGCCGACGTTGGCATCTCGTGGCATCAGGGTGGTCGCGAGCTTGGGGAGGATGACCTTCAGGCCGCAAGAAATTGGCTTGTTCGAGAGGGGTTTCGAAAAGGACGGGCGGCATAGATCGAGAGGGCCAGTCATTGCATGACAGACTCGTCCTTGGGGTGCAGGCCTTCCTGCGCCTGGGATCAAGTCTCTCGGCTTGAAGAACAGGAGCGGATTTACCCAAATGGGAAGTAAACACCGTAGCAAGCGGCGCGACAAGTTTAAGGGTTGGCGCTGTGATTCGTGCGCGGACATGATCACTAGCGTCCAGGCTGGCTGGGTCGAGTGGTTGGCATCCGAGGACAAACACGGGAACGATATCCTGAGAGGCCTCCGACTGGTCCATCGCGGAGGCCAGAAGAACGCTCGAAATCACAACTGCCGGTACGACCCACTGCAGGAATTCCGCAGCGGCAGGACCATTGTGGAGGGGTTGCCTCTTGAACGGCTAGTTGGCGCGGATGGACTCATGATCCTACTGTCACTCCTGGCTGAGGGAGAGTTGCCTCACCAGGAAATCCTTGAGCTCGTAAAACGGGTGCAAATTCCCGGTTACGAACTCGTCCGGACTCTGTCTCGGAGAGGGCAATACTCGAAGCTCCTTTCCCCAGTCTTGAGCCACGGATATTACCTGCAATCCGAGATACGGGAAATGCTCGGGTAAGCAAATCAGACAAGCTCTTATTGCTGTGCAGAGCGCTGGCAACAAATCGTGATGGAGGCTTCTTGCGCGATTCTTCCAAAATTTCCCTCGGCCTCAAGAAACGTGTTGCTCAAATTAAAGTGCTGCTGATGGAGGACATTCAAACAGGAAGACCCGAGGAATAGCCAAATGACAATGAAGATTCCGGCCGTTTCAGTCATAGTCATGTCGATAGGTGCCTTGATGTTGGCGTTTGGCCCCAAACGTCTCCATGGCGCAGATGCTGGATGGGATCATGGCACTCCAGTGCTGGTGGAACTCTTTACATCGGAGGGGTGTTCGAGCTGTCCTCCAGCAGACAAGTTTCTGCAAACTCTCGATGGGCAACCGATACCGGGCGCGGACATGATTGTGCTCAGCGAACATGTGGATTACTGGAACCATATCGGCTGGAAGGATCCGTATTCTGCCAGCCTCTACAGTCAGCGACAGAGTGCCTACGCCAAGCGCTTCGGCCTGGACAGCGTCTACACTCCGCAGATGGTGGTGGATGGGACCAGCGAGTTTGTCGGCAGCAATTCCGTCCAGGCCGACAAGGCCTTTCGAAAAGCCTTGGGCGTTCCTAAGATTCCGGTGCACTTGTCTTCGATTTCGGCAGATGCCTCGAATACCCTGCACGCTCATCTGCAAACCGGAACTCTCGATTCTTCTTTTGGGTCACCAGACGCGGAGGTGTACATTGCGGTTGCTCTGAACCGTGCTGAATCGCAGGTGTCAGCAGGCGAGAATTCCGGTCGCAGACTGACGCACGTATCTGTGGTCAAGAGTCTTACAAGGATTGGTGCTTTGAAGCAGGGACAAGTCCTGGCGCAGGATGTTCAGCTCAAGTTCGAACCGGGATCTGATTGGCGCAACCTGCGGCTGATAGCATTCGTGCAAGAGCGTCGGCAGGGACGAGTACTCGGGGCTGCTTCGATGCCGGTCAGTACGCGGTGAAGACAACGTCACGCTCTTTCGATCCGCGCGTTGAGTGGGAGGTCGGCTTTCCAATCCTGCGGTAGTGCTCCGACATGAAGGTTGTTCGTGGCAACGGTCACGGCCAGTGAGGCTAGTTGGGCAATGGCCTGTAGGCTACCGATTATGGAGGGGTGATTGGGTGATGAAAGCTGCGAACAACCCCGGCCTACTCAGCACGCTGCAGGTTGTATTCGTAAGAGACACCTTAGATGCCGCGGCCAGCTTGCGTCTGCACTGGCCCGAGTACCTGATGGAAGCGGGCGAAATGAGTCTCTTCATGTTTTGCACTTGCTCGTTCGCCACACTACTGCAGCACCCGGCCTCTCCGGTCAGGCATTTTGTCATCAGCGGCATCGTCCGCCGTGCGCTGATGGGACTTGCCATCGGCGCCACGCTGATCGCGCTCATCATGAGTCCCTGGGGCAAGCAATCCGGCGGGCATATCAATCCTGCGATGACGTTCGCGTTCTACAGGCTAGGAAAAATCTGCCATTTGGATGCGCTGTTTTACGCAGTCGCACAGTTCTCCGGCGCAATAAGCGGTGTCGCGCTCGCAACCTTCTTACTGAGAGGCGCTCCAGGGGACGGCACAGTTCGTTATGCAGTGACCGCCCCAGGTGTTTATGGTGCTGCCGTCGCGTTTGCAGCGGAGCTAGCGATCTCTTTTATCCTGATGATCACGGTACTGCTTGTGACGAACCACGAAAGGTTAGCGCGGTACACGCCTTATTTTGTGGGTTCGCTCTACGCCGTGAATATCACGTTTGAAACACCCCTCTCCGGAATGAGCATGAATCCCGCGCGAACCTTTGGCCCCGCCGTTTACGGAGGTTATTGGCACACCCTCTGGATCTATTTCATTGCACCGACCGTAGGCATGCTGGCGGCCGCTGAGACATTTCTTCGAATTCGTCGGGGCGTCGCGCCACACTGCGCTAAACTTCACCACGCCAATGACGAACGCTGCATCTTCCATCACACGCCACATCTTTCAAAGAGAAGGCTTTGCGCAAATACTTCAAGATGACTCTCGCACCGCTTACCGCTGCCTGTGCTTTGGCCTTAGACAACTAGGGCTTGTCTCGTGAGGTTCCAGCAACCACCGCAGCATTCTCGTAAAGGAAGACCTGCTCGTCACATGAGGCTTGCAGTGTAAGAATCTTGAACCGCTGTGTTATGCCCGCAACTCGTCGTCGCTTTGGACCAGATCGACGCTCGCGTCCGCCTTTGGATCGCCACTCTGCCAACGCGCCCGGCCCTCCGCCTCGGCCCCACCCGACCGGAAGATCAGGTTGGTAGCAAATTGGTAGCAAATATGCCTAGAATTGCCCGGAAGGATTCAATCCAAGTGCCTCTTGGTCTGCGTCCCTTCTCCTTTTCTCGATCAGAACGTCCCCGAAAGGTTGGGACGTTCACGAAAAGTGCGGGGACACAGTGGGGACACAATAAGGTGTTTCTTGCCGCTCCTAGAACGCCATCCAGTGCGTCCGTGTTCCTGCGGTTTGTTAGAGTTACGTTTAGCTATCCCGCTTTCACGGCGGTAACCCACATCCGAATCTCTGCGAAGTTTTCGCGGCTCATTGCTTCTCGTGCCGTCTCTGTAGTGCGCTGTAGGAGGAGTTATCAATTTCTCGATGAAGCATCGAGTACGGATGAGCGGTGCAACGGTTTGCTCAAGTTTGCCACGCGGACCAAATCAAAAGCTTGACCTCATCTCGAGCGTCGGGTTGCGGCCGATGGGCGGCAGAAGGCGCTCTTCAATTCTGGGGACGTTAAGGAGACGATAAGAAGTGGCATGCGGCTCCGTTTTGTATCAAACAAAGTCCGACGACACCGTTTGATATCAGTCAGTTACATCTCGTTGTTGCGCTATCACTGCAACGTTCTGGCGCATACAATCGACTAGCCGACTGACTTTCGAGGCGGATCGTTTCAACCACTCACGCACCTCTCCGCGTCGGACGGCTAAGCAGTTGTAGGGTCCTTTGCGCCACTACCGCGCTCAAGACCCCAGCAGGATCACGTCCCGCTCAACTGACGACGATTCTTAAAGAACGACTGCAGCACTTCCGCGCAGCGCCCGGCGAGCACTCCGCCGCGAACGTCAATCTTGTGATTCAGTTGCGGATGATTCAGAACTTGCATCACCGAATGCACGGCCCCCGCCTTGGGGTCATCCGCGCCATACACCAGGCGTCGGATTCGCGCATGCACCAGCGCACCCGAACACATGGCGCACGGCTCAATTGTAACAAACAGGTCGCAGCCTTCCAGACGGTGGTTACCAACGGCAGCACCGGCTTCTCGCAAAGCCATTACTTCGGCGTGCGCCGTCGGGTCAGAGGCCGCGATGTTGCGATTCCATCCGCGTCCTACAACCTGGCCGTTGCACACAACCACCGCTCCCACCGGCACCTCTGCCGCCTCGAGGGCACGCTGGGCGCAGCGGAGGGCTTCCTCCATCCAAAGCTCATCGGGATGAAGTTCGACCGCGGCGGTCTCGGGTGTCCGGTCTGCCGTTTTCTGGGGAGCCACGGGGATTCGCCTTCGGCAGTATTCTAGCGGGTCGGCGGCAGGAGCGCAGATTTGTGTCGTTCACGGCGGGGATTTCCCATCAGGGCGGTCGGAATCCTCGAATCCGAGCTCAGATCACGCTCAGCACCGTTCGCACGACTTCTGGCACGACCGCGTTCACCACCTCCGGCACAACCACTCGGGCCACCGGGTAAGCGATCAATAACGCGGGCACGACGAGCAATAGCCACGTCTTCGTCGGCAAGTTTGTGAAATAGGCCTTCATGACTTTCTCTTCTAGTGGTTACGGATGACCGTTGCGAAAAGTTCCGGCTCAATCCTGCTTTCTAAGCTCCGTAACGGCTAGCTGTAGGTTAGACGTGTGAAAGCAGGAACCGTTCAGGCCAAGCTTGCCAAGGGCAGATGAAAGCTCTGGTTTTGGCGATTCGCCGGATAATGGTATGCTAACGGCGATATGGGCATGCCGAGCTTGCTCCGCAAAGTCTTCCTCGTTGACCTGCTGCAGGGTCTGAAGGTTACGTTTCGCTATCAGGATCCCAAGGAGATTTACACTGAGCAGTATCCCCTTGAGCGTCCGCAGGTGGCCGAACGTTATCGCGGAGCACCGCGCCTGAACGTGAACCCCGACACCGACGAGACGATGTGCATTGCCTGCGACCTGTGCGCCCTGGCTTGCCCTGAGCACCTGATCGTGGTCTCCAGCGAACGCAACGAGAAGACCCGCCGCAAGGAACTCACTAACTTCACTTACGATCTGAGTCGCTGTATGTTCTGTGGGTTATGCGAGGACGCGTGCCCCACTGACGCGCTCGAACTTACCCAGGATTTCGAACTGGCCAGCTACACCCGCGAGGGACAGATCTGGGATCGCGAGACCCTGGAAAAAGGCCCATTGCCTACGCAGTACAAGAAGTGAAGCTCGGTCTCTCGTTCCCGTACAATCGTGAAAATTCCGCCCTACTACTGTTCACCTAGCGCGAGTCGTCTTTCTGGTAGGAAATACAACGCCGGGATCAAGACGAACACGAAGAACGAAGCATAGATCGATACGTACGCCAGCGGCGCCGAACTCAAGTACAGCAGAAAGGAAAGGCCATTTTTTCTTTGAATGCTGCGGTGATATTCCACCAGCTCGCTGTTACCCAAATGCTGCCGTACCAATTCGATGCGCAGCAAATAGAATGCGCTGCTGCACATCGTCAAGTCCAATCCGTACAGGGCGACCGCCATTGGTTCGTGATAATTCTTCCCTAGGAAATCCGTCACAAATGGGACCAGAGACATCCAGAACAGCAGATTCAGGTTGGACCAAAGCAGCCGGGCTGTGACCTGTCGAACGGCGTGAATCAGGTGATGGTGATTCACCCACATGATTGCGACCACCAGAAAACTCAGGCCGTAACTGATGAAAATGGGCGCCACCTTCCAGAGCGCCGGAAGAGTGGGTTGCGAAGGTGCGCGTAACTCCAGAACCATGATCGTTACAATGATGGCGATCACGCCGTCACTGAAGGCTTCCAAACGACTGGTAGTCATCTCGCCATGGGGCATTCCGAGAATCTACCACGGGACGCGCTTCAGGCCGGTTGCTGTTGCGTCATACAATGCATCGCGCCCAAGCCCCAAATAAAATCTCCGGAGTAGATGGGCACAATCTCGCGGGTAGGGAATAATTGCGCCAGTGTGTTGAGCGCAATCCGGTCGTTGGGACGATTAAACACCGGCGCAAGTACGATTCCGTTTGCAATATAGAAATTCGCATAGCTCGCCGGAAGGCGGCGTCCTTCAAAGGCCACAGCTTGTGGCATGGGCAGTTCGACTACGGTCAATTGTTTTCCGTCTTGGTCGCGCGCGTTTTGCAGTCGCCGCAGGTTGGCTCGCAGCGGGGCATGGTTGACATCTTTGGAATCGGGCTCAACCATGGTGACCACCGTGCCTCTGGAGACGAAGCGGCTGAGATCGTCGACGTGGCCGTGAGTGTCATCGCCGTGGATGCCGCGCCCCAGCCAAATCGTGTGCGGCGCTCCCAGATAATCCGCGAATGCCTTTTCATAGTGAATGCGCGCCATGTGCGGATTGCGTTCCTGCATCTTGCTGAGCAGACACTCTTCGGTCGTAAGAATCGTTCCGGCCCCGTTGACGTCAATCGACCCACCTTCAAGCACGATTCGCGTGCTCTTGGAGAGGGGACGAACCTCGTCTGCCTGAGCTGCTTTTGCCATCAGGCTTCCAACTTTTTCGTCAAAGCGCCAGTTGGAATACTTCGCCCAAGCGTTAAAGCGAAACTTGAGGGCAGGCTCTCGGCGGTTCGGCCCGGCAAAGCCCTTTTGGCGCGTGAGGAAGATGCATCCCGAATCGCGCAGCCAGACGCGGTTCGTTGGCCAGCGATGAAACCGGACGTTGGCAGAGAAGGCGTCCGCGCGCTCCAGCACCCGGCGCGCTTGTCTCGCTGCTGCGGCATTGTTGACGATCAACTCGACCCGCTCATGCCTCGCCAGATTGCGGATGATCTCGGCATAGACCCAAGGGATGGGTTCGAACTTTCCTGGCCAGTCTCCTTGGTAGTGCGGCCAAGCGAGCCACGTGGCGCGATGAGGCTCCCACTCGGCTGGCATGCGATAGCCGAGCGCGGCGGGAGAAGACGCGACGGAATTTCGGTCGTCCTTACTTCTTTTCCGTAGCGTCATAGCACTCTAGATTCTTGATTTTCGGAGGTGGCGAATTCTTGAACGCGTCGGTCAGCAGGTAAGTTCCGGGCGTCTGATTGAGGGTGACCTGGGTCACCATCTTGGGATCACGTTCATCGCAGCTGCGGTCGCGAAATGCTTTCACCGTCAACGGTAAAGTGCCGTCGAAATATTTTTCATCGATCTGAGTCGTGCCAAAACTCACAAACACGATCTTCAAATACTTACTTTTCGGACCGCCCGCCTCGAGAACGACCACCTCTTTGTTCGCCACAAAAGACGCCGCCTTGGCGGCGTGTAGAAGAGGATCGTATGCGAGCATTTTTCCTGACGGACTGGGTGTCTTGGCAAAGCATGCGAGACCTAGGGTTGCAATGGCGGCACCTGTCACAAACGCTTTGGTACGCTCAGTCATCGGTACGTTCCTAGTCGATCAGCCGGTTGGTAATGGGTGCGTAGCTGTCGATGCGTCGATCGCGCAGAAAGGGCCAGTTGCGCCGGATGTCTTCAAGTGCCTTCAGATCGACGTCTCCAACCAGGATCTCCTCGCGGTCGTGCGATCCTTCCGCCAAGACCCGCCCGAATGGATCGCAGAAAAACGATTTCCCCCAGAACTCCAGCCCTTGGCCGGGCGCGGATTTTCCCCGAATATTGCCGGTTTCAAATCCGACTCGATTCACGACTGCAACGTAAACTCCGTTCGCAATGGCGTGAGCCCGCTGAATCGTGCGCCATGCGTCGTGCTGGGCCACGCCGAATTCTTCCTTCTCCGCCGGATGCCAACCGATCGCCGTCGGATAAAAGAGTATCTGCGCCCCTTGCAGGGCCGTTAACCGTGCGCCCTCGGGATACCACTGATCCCAACAAACCAGGGTGCCCAACCGTCCTGCACTCGTATCCAGAGCACGAAATCCCAAGTCCCCCGGCGTGAAGTAAAACTTTTCGTAATAGAGCGGGTCATCCGGAATGTGCATCTTGCGGTATAAGCCCCGCAAGGTCCCATCACTATCAAAGATTGCTGCCGTGTTGTGATAAACGCCGGCAGCACGCTTTTCGAACAGCGAAGCGATTAGCACAACGCCATTGCTGCGTGCTGCCGCCGCCAGTTTTTCGGTCGTTGGCCCAGGAATTGGCTCGGCTAAATCAAATAGGGAATGATCCTCCCGTTGACAGAAGTACTGCGTCTGGAAAAGTTCGGGCAGACACACCACCTTCGCGCCGCGCCCAGCGGCATCGGCAACCCGGCTCAGAGCCTTCTCGAGATTCTGCTCGGGCTCCGGACCACACGACATCTGCACCAGCGCCACGCGGAATTTTTCTGGGGGCAAGTGTCACAACCTCCGCGAACCAATATAGCAGGGCACGCACGAGCCATCAGCTGTCAGATCTCAGTATCACTTTTCAGCGAGCTTCTTTCTGCTGCTCCACAAAGACGCGCTTCAGTCGAGGATTACCAGCGACCATCTGCTGGAGGCTCTCCACGACCTCATGCGAAGGTGAGGAACGAAGCAGGGCCTCGATTGCGCCCTCGGCAGAGAGCGATTCAGTGCGCACCAGCTCCAGCAGAAACTCCAACGCCTCCGGTTGGCGCGTAAGGGAGATCGCAGAAAGCAGCACCGAGCGCCACCACGGATCCTCCGCCTTCCCGAAACATTCCTTCAACGCTTCGAAAGCCGCCACTGAATGAGTTCCGGCGAGCGCTAGCGCCGCCTCCGCTGCGTTGTCATCCCCCGCAGAAAGAAAGCCTCGCACCCAATGGATAGCACTCGTCCCCTCGATGCGCAAAACCCCGCCGTAGCACGCTCCCAGCACTTCAGGCTCGTCATTTCCAAGCACAGCCCGAAGACGAAGCAGTAGCGAGGCCGAGGGTGAACCCACCTGCTCAATCGCTCGCACCGCTTCCACGCGAACCGCCTTGTCTTTGTCGGCAAGTAACTCAAGCAAATGCAAGAGCAGATCGTTCTCACTCAGACTGCGGCACTGTACCAGCGCCAGCGTACAGGTGGCGCGCAGAGTTCCCGCAGTGTCGGAGCGCCCTCCCCATACCGGTTCCATTTGGATGTGCCGCATCCCGCGCAGAAAAATTTCCGCCTCCTGATATTCGAGAGCAGCGAGCGCCCGGCTGAGCGCATTCTTGGCCCAGCACTGCGGATCCGTCTTTACCGGATTCTCGAAGAATCGATCAAAGGCCAGGAGCAGATCGGGCACCAGGTCGGCCATCCGGAAATCGCGAACCAAGTCTGCGGCCTTTGCCACGATGAAGTTGTTGCGATGTGCCAAGGCTTTGTGCAGCGCTTTGGCGCGTGCCTCTTCTGGCCCTTGGCGAAGTTCATCGAGAGTCGCGATCTGTTCTTCGAAGCCGCGTTTGCTCGCCATGAGTGGCAGTGTACCCGACGACGGGCTCGGCGTTTTGGCCTGCGCGTGGCATCTCGTCCCGCGGTTCCTGTAAAGTATCCTGTCGGGAAGATTCGGACTCAGCTTGGAGGTTTGCGTTGAAACACGGTAACGGCAATTCGAAAGATCATTCGCACCCAGGGCAGGGACACACCGCCGGCGGCGAGGGTAAAGATCGGCACCTGCACAATCCCATTGAAGACCGACTTATCCCGTTGGAGCCTCTTGATCTCGCGAAGGTTCATTCGATCGACGGTCTGGTGCGTGCGATGGCCAAGACTGCATTCACCGGTCGCCAGCTGGGTGAGGCCGCGGATGTACTCGAAGCCATGGCCCTCGACGAAGACGCCTTCATTGTGATGACCCTGGCTGGTGCCATGACCGTCGCCAAGCAAGGACTGATCGTGACCGAACTGATTGACCGCGGCATCGTGAACGCGATCGTCTCCACCGGCGCCCTTATGGCTCACGGACTGGTCGAGGCGACCGGGCGGGCACACTTCCGAGCTAACCCCGAGGTTTCCGACGAGGCCCTCTACGAGCAGGGCTACAATCGCGTTTACGATACTCTCGAGCCCGAGCAAAATCTGGACGACGTCGAGGAAGTCATGGCGGCCGTTCTTGAAGCCTGGGACCACAACGAGGTCATGTGTTCCTACAAGCTGAACCATGCTATCGGCGCATACTTGGCGAAACGGGATCAAGATCAGCGTGGAATTCTGAAATCAGCGTATGAGCAGGGCGTTCCGGTTTTTGTTCCCGCATTCAGTGATTCAGAGCTGGGTCTCGACACCGCGCTGAACAATCGGCTCCGCGAATCTACCGGGCGACACAAGATTCGTTTCGATCCGTTCGAAGACCTCGAGCACTTTGCTGCCACGCTTCTGCGTCAGAAAAAGCTGGGTATCTTCACCATCGGCGGTGGAGTCCCCCGCAATTGGTCGCAACAGTTTGGACCCTTCATCGAACTGCGCCACCGTCGCCTCGGCGAAAACGTCCCCTTGAAGCGCTACCACTACGGCCTCCGGATCTGTCCCGAACCGGTGTACTGGGGAGGATTGTCGGGCAGTCCCTACAGCGAGGCAATTTCCTGGGGCAAGTTCGTCCCACCCGCAGAAGGCGGAAAGTTCGGAGAGGTTTTTGTCGACGCCACGGTTGGACTTCCGATCATCGTGGCCGCAGTAATCGAACGATTGGATAAGGCCAAGAAGGGCGGGGCCAGGAAACCCGCCAAGATTGCGACGAGAAAATAGAGGGATCGTACGCAGGCGGTGAAGGCCAGAGAATCTTAAGCTTCAGGCCTATTTTGAACGATACTTAAACGTTGCTTTCGCAGGCAGTAGAATCCTGCGGCGCAGGTTCTTGGCCGGCGGCGATCTTCGCATTGTCCTGATTGCCCGATCGCATTCGTCGATACAACGGGGCAAGAATACTATTCTCAAGCACTTCTGATTCAGCCTGAAACCAATCCTGTAATGCCTGTCCTTCTGTTTGCCCCCGAGTTTCATACAGCTGCTTTGCCCGCGAACGGACCTTGCGCTCTACCAACTGCACCATCAAGGCTTGCTGCTTCTTTCTTCGTGTTTCGAGATCCACTGGTTTCCTCAGTCTGTGTCTTTTCTACCACTTCAATAATAAACTACGCCTGTTAACGGAGTATTACATTCGACTCACAGAACAGTTACCAAAGTTTTACTACTATCAAGATGAAAAATTAGGGGCCTTCGATTCAATTAATTATATTTGTATCAATGACTTAGTGGCGTTTCGAGAGCTCATCTCCCCCGATGGGTGGCCTGGTGATTGGACGGGCAGACGTGTACAGAGGTTAGCATACGACTGGGGAGGCTTTCGAAACGGAGCGAACTCAGGGGGCCTAGTCGAAGATCAAGACCGCTGACGCAATGACCGTAGTCCACAGTGCTCGCTTATCGCCTACCGCAGACTGGGTCACATTCGCCGTGCGCACGATTTTATTTGATAGCCGATAGATTTGCTTCTTCTCGTCCCAGGACCTGTCAGGATCGAATTCGACGTTGAGAGTAGTGGCAAGCATTTCAGCGGCAAGCTCTTCTGCATACTCGCCGGCGGCGTCTTCGGTTTCGCCAAAAGAATGGTGTTCGCTAAGATACCCGTACGTGTTGCGGTCAGCCGGAATGGCAACACCGATCGAAGAAGCTAGCAGCCGATGCGGTTCGCGCGTGGAATTTTCGGCCACCACTGCAAATACGACTTCTCCCGGATGCAGATATTTCACACCCTCTTTGCGGGCCAAGAGTTTGCAGTTTGGCGGAAAAATCGACGAAACTCTCACCAGATTTTGGGCAGCGATTCCCGCGTCGCGTAACGCCAACTCGAACGAGGTCAAACGCTCGCGGTGTTTTCCTACTCCCTTGGTAAAGAAAATCCGCTTCGGAACCATGTCTTTGCCCAATTCTCTGATCCTCCAAAAGAAGAATTTATCGTTGAGAATGCACAATCTAACACAATGCTTTGTAAAGGAAATATGAATTTGCAACCGAAGGCCAAAAAAAATGCGGGGAGGCGCTGGCGCGCGTCCCCGCTTAGTGCCCGGATTGTTGGGGGGAGGGCCCGGGCAAAGCGTTTTTCCTAATTTCGGGCGGCATGGAGACTGGATCGATTTTCCGCCATGCCTCGTTACTTCGCCGCGACTACATTGCTCACATCGACCGTTGTCCCGTTTACCGTTCCAGTCACCGTAGCTTTCTTGCCAGCCTGCTGATCGAGCACGGCCAGCGCCGCTTTGTCGGAAGTATTCAGAACATAAATCTTGTCTCCCACGACCAGTGCGTACTTCGAGCCATGCGAAACGCAGGTGCGAGTGCACTCTGCCGGAGCGCCTTCCATATGCTTCGCGCCACACATAGCATCGCCCACTTCACCCGTCAGCGTTTGCTTGCCGGCTGCCCACGCTGGATTTTCCGCAATTAGTCCAAATGAAGTCGTCAATGCCAGGAGCAAAATCACATGCCGCAAATTAGCTTTCATCCCAACTCTCCTTCGTAGAGTTCATCCTCGCGATGGCGAATCGCGAAGAATTGCGGCCCAGTGTATCAACTCATGCAGATTTCACAAGTGCTCCTGGCGCTCGACGACCCCTGCCAAGATTCAGGGAAGAGTACTTGGTGAAAGCCCGGTTCGTAAATCCTGACCAAAATTGTTCCAAAAACCGAACAAGGGCTCCCCATGCGCTATTTCGGGGCTTTTACCGAGTAGATCAGGTCTACATCCACCGACTTATCGCGAACATTGGCAGTCACGTGGGATGCAACCTCCCAATCCAGCGAAGGCGGCAGCAATTTTTGTGCTTCCGGGAGGTACTCACTCAGGTACGTCGCATCATAAACTTCACCGGAACGGATTTTCCATGCAGCCCTTAGTTTCGCCGTAAGACTGTTATCGAGGCCGCGAAATTCGAGTTCTCCCATGTGATATACGGCGCCTTCCTTCACATCCATATGCAAGACGACCATGCCCGCCGCGTCGTCGAACTCAGCGTCCGGTTTGATCGTTGCCGCGACGTATCCGCGGGAGCCGTACAGTTTCTGGATGTCCTTCAGGTTATCGCCGATGCGGACCGTGTCGGCCGCCTGCCCCACCTCCGCGCGGACCATTTTCTGCAACGTTTCCGTGGAAAGCTCGTGGTTGCCCGACCACTCCACGCTTTTCAGCTTGTACGGTATGCCGGGGGTTACTGCAAAGGTGACGTCAACCACCGTCTGGTTGCGCGGCCCATCTTCGTTATCGGCAGCAGGCGACTTCACCACCTTCGGCTGCGGTTCTCCAAACTGCGCTTTCAGAAACCCGCGCGCATAGTACACCGGGAGCAGTTGGCGTTGGACCAGTTGATTCAGCCGCGTGCGAGAGTACTCGCGGTCGCCCATCTTCTCTGACGCTGCTTTGAGTGCGGGGATATCGGCTTCGCTGGCTCCGGTAAATTCGACATTACGCACTTCAATGAGAACGTCCGTAACTCGGTAGTTGATCGACTCAACCGGCCCATCTTCTTTGCCCATGCGCCGGTATTCCACATGCCCGGGAATCGAGTTCTCTACGAGCATGGCTTGCAAGACATCTGAGACCTCGTCCGCCATCCGGCCGAACATCGGTAATTCTCCATCGAAGAGCGGGGCGTGCTCCTTGATGCGCTTGAGAAGCTCCGCATCCGAGAACCAAACAAAATCCTCGAAGTGCGCTGGAACAAACTTCCCCGCATCGGTGACGTGCAGTTCGAGCTTCGTCCCGGCAGTGGAATAGGAGTAGCTGTAACCGATATCCGTGAAAACTCCCGTATCTCCCAGGCGTCGCGCGGCCTTCTTGAACTCGTCGTCGTCAACAGCGGCGCCCATTTGTAAACCTGTTGCCGCGGCAATGGCCTCCTCTGGAAAGCGTTTGCTACCCGTCACCTTGATTGCGATCAGTTGGCGCGCTGAAGCCGGCATTTGCGACAGCGGTTTTTGAGTGCTCGTGCCTTGTCCCATGCCGGGCAGACAAAGGGCATCACCAAGGATGCATATCAGAACAAAATATCGAAAGGTCGCCTTGGTCATCGGGTTGGGATGTGTGCTAGTTCTTCCGTGGATTTGTGTTTCACCGCGATATCGATAAAGGCCAGGGCCGCCCGGCTGAGTGCCTTGTCTTTGCGGAAGACCAGCGCCAAATCGCGCCGAACCTGCGCGTCGGCAAGGGGCACCGCCGCCAGAACCTTAGCCCGTACATCCTCTTCCACGTTCGAGCGCGCAATAAAGCCCACGCCGACGTCTGCAGCCACAAATCGCTTCAGCAGTTCGCTCGAATCCAGTTCCATCGTAAAGTTCGGCTTCAGTCGACGCTCATGGAACAGTTGCTCAATCGCGTCCCGGGTGTGCCCAGCTTTGGGCACCACGAGCGGAAACTTCGCAATATCGGCGATGGTAGCCGATTTCACCCTTCCCAGAGGATGCTGCGGTGGGGCGATCAGGATCAACTCATCTCGATGAATCAGCACTACCGTGAGCCGCGGGTCTGTCACTGGAAGAGAAATCACCCCGAAATCGACCGAGTTGTCCACGATCGATTCGAGAATCTTTCCGTAGTCCGCCCGCTTGATATTCACCGAGACATCCGGATACTGTCGCTTGAAGTCGGCAAACACATGTGGCAGGATGTGCAGGCATGTGCCCTCGTTGGCCCCGACGATGATTTCACCCCGAGGTACTCGCTCCATCTCCGCAATGGTCACGAGCATCGCTTTGCGGGCGTCTAGGGTGTCCTCCACATACTTCTGAAAGGCTTTGCCTGCGGCCGTGAGCGACACTTTCCCGCCCGAGCGGTCAAATAGCTTTGCTCCGACCTCTTCCTCCAACCCGCGAATTTGCGACGAAATCGCCGGCTGCGTCCGAAAACGTTTCTCCGCCGCCCGCGAGAACGAGGCGTGCCGCGCCACTTCGAGAAACGTTTCGAGCTGGTCAAAGTCCATAAGAGGGGGAGTCAGTAGCTAGGAGTCAGTAGTCAGCGAGCAAATTATTCGCCTAAAAGAGTCTGGCCCAGAGCGGCGTTGCTGACTCCCGACTCCTGACCCCTGACTACTTCAGTATAAAGTCGCGTTATTCCCGCCATAAAAACAATCGAATTGCCAGCGTCTGCGACTACCATTAGACTCTACCGTCCTGCTTAACGCGACCGATTGTAGCAGCCTGCCCGACTGCAGGACGCCCCGCAACCGCTCGCCCAATTTCTGAAGCATTTGCTTCCCCGGCAAGGAGCCGCCATGGCTGACGCCAAGACCGTTCTCGATTTCGCCAAGCAACACGACGCGAAGATCCTCGACCTGCGCTTTACCGATATTCCCGGCCTCTGGCACCACATTTCTTACCCCATCGCGCAGCTTTCGGAATCATCGTTCGAAGAGGGCTTCGGCATCGATGGCTCTTCCATTCGCGGATGGGCCGGTATCCACGAGAGCGACATGCTCCTGAAGCCGGACCCAAATTTTCATCTCCTCGATCCCTTTACTCAGGTCCCCACTCTCGCGCTCCTCTGTGATGTCGTCGATCCCGTGACCAAGCAGCGCTACGATCGTGACCCCCGTTACATCGCCCGCAAAGCCG
Organism: uncultured Acidobacteriaceae bacterium; assembly: GCA_963840895.1. Lineage (GTDB taxonomy): Bacteria > Acidobacteriota > Terriglobia > Terriglobales > Acidobacteriaceae > Sulfotelmatobacter. The sequence goes on along the minus strand of CAWJAR010000016.1, from coordinate 595,404 downwards.
AGTTGTATCTGGCCTCCACGGGCGTCGCCGACACTGCCTACTTTGGCGCGGAGGCTGAATTCTTCATCTTCGATAACGTGCGCTTCGACCAGCGTGAACAGCACGGCTTTTACTACATTGACGCCGAAGAGGGACGCTGGAATTCGGGCAGGGAACTCAGCAATCTTGGGTACCGGTCCCGTTTCAGGGAAGGCTACTTTCCCGTTCCTCCCACTGATCACTATCAGGATCTGCGATCAGAAATGATGTTGACGATGCAGAGTTGCGGCATCGATGTGGAATGCCACCATCACGAAGTGGCGTCGGGAGGTCAAGCGGAAATTGATTTGAAATTCGATTCCCTGGTGCGCTCGGCCGACAAGATGCTGCTTTACAAGTACGTTGTGAAGAACGTCGCCAAGCGCCACGGAAAGACGGTCACCTTCATGCCCAAGCCGATTTTCGGCGACAACGGCAATGGCATGCACACCCACCAGTCACTGTGGAAATCTGGCGAACCGCTCTTCGCCGGCGACGGATACGCCGGCCTGTCGCAGCTCGCCCTGTGGTATGTCGGCGGTCTGATCAAGCACGGTCCGGCTCTTTCCGCGATCATCGCGCCCACCACGAACTCTTACAAACGCCTTATCGCCGGTTTCGAAGCCCCGGTCAATCTCGCCTTTTCACGTCGCAATCGCTCCGCGGCCTGCCGCATTCCCATGTATTCCGTCGCTCCCAAGGCGAAACGCGTTGAATTCCGCCCTCCCGATCCGAGTTGCAATCCCTACCTCGCATTCGCTGCTATGTTGATGGCGGGGCTCGACGGCATCGAGAACAAAATGGATCCCGGCCAGCCTCTCGACAAAGACATGTTCGAACTGGATCCCGAGCAACTCTCGAGCATCCCCTCCATGCCCGGCTCGCTGGAAGAAGCACTGGATGCCCTGCAGCGCGACCACGCCTTCCTGCTGAAAGGCGACGTATTCACCGAGGAACTCCTCCGGACCTATGTTGACTACAAGCGCTCAAAAGAGGTCGACGCGATCCGCCAGCGGCCGCATCCCTATGAATTTGCGTTGTACTATGACATCTAAGGCGAACGAGTGCCGGAGGGCTTTCAGTTCAACACCGCGGAACTATTCATCCGGAAAGGCAACGAAGTTGTCCTCTCGTCCCGTCCCGCCGATTGGTCGTGGTATCTGGCCGAGGCTCCGTGGGCCTCGGCGGCTTTCATGGAAGCCGTCGAAGATCTGCGCGTGCAGGAGCGGAAGCTGCAATGCTGCGCTACATGCTCAACACGAACACTTGTTCCCACATTATGAAGCCCTCCGCGACCCACCCCCAATGGAAAGCGGTACTAATTGGTTTCTGACCTTGCCCCTGTTACCACCCGAGAGTTTGCATGGCTCCGCAATCTGGCGATGAAGAACTGGGCGGTTGATTCTGATAGTGGCGCCTAAGCCTACTTTAGTTGTTTTTCAATTGCCGCCGTCACTTCTTTCGAATCGGGCGTGACTGCCGGTTCGAACCGCTGCACGACCTTTCCATCGCGATCCACAAGAAACTTGGTGAAGTTCCACTTGATGTCTCCGGCAATGCCTGCCCCAGTTTCCTTAGTCAGATAACCATAAAGCGGCGCCTGGTCCGCGCCCTTTACGGAAATCTTGGAATACATCGGAAATGTCACGCTGTACTTTCGCGTGCAGAACGTCTTGATTTCTTCGTTCGTCCCCGGTTCCTGTGCACCAAAATTGTTGGCAGGGAAGCCGAGAATCACAAATCCCTGGTCCTTGTATTTTTCGTAGATCGCCTCAAGCGCACTGTATTGCGGAGTGTACCCGCATTGGCTGGCGACGTTCACAAGAAGGACAACCTTCCCCTTGTAGTCAGCCAGGGGCGCGGGCTTTCCATCAATCGAGCTGAGCGTGAAGCTATAGACTCCCGACCCTGCCGAAAGCGAAGTTGCCATAATCAGTACAGCTCCGAAAAAGAAATAGCGCCCAATCGTACTCAACCTCGTGAGCGGCGGACAAGTAGACAGCATTCTCAGCTCCTAGTGTTGCAAATTTCCACAGATGCGAGTGGATGGTTCCACAGAGTTCGAATGAAGATACGGGCAGACCGATGCGAAGCGCAACGGTAGAAATGTAAAATTTATGTTTTGTGGAGGGTTTATCCCAGGTCAGACCGCAGTTCGAACGGAGATATCCTTACTCATCCGTTCCAGCATCCGCATGCGCTTGGCAGGAAGCATCGTATCAGCCAATTGCGGCCGGGCAACCTCGCAACTGCTCACGGAAAGAAATGCGTCTCCCATGGAGTCCAAAGCGGAAGCGGAACGCCCCAACACCATCAGTAGATATTTCTGGGCAATGGGCCGGTCGGCCGGGTGGATCAGTGCCCACCACCGCCGAATTGACTCTTGTACTTCAGATTCGCTCTTTTCACCCACCACGAGCGAATCGATCAACCGATAAACTTTGCTCTTAATCGCTTGGTACGAGACGGAAATCTCTTGGGGCATATGGGTCCTGGGTCTTACCGTATGCCTTCATTGTGCAATCCTCCCACCAAACCCGTAGGCCCCTGTTTTGGCGTAGTTTACGGCGTTTCCCACTAATATGAACGTACTATGAATGGAATAAATCCGGTATGGGATATGAATTCTGGAAGGATTCGATCCTTCTCACCCTTGGAAAAGTCCTCGCCTTAGTCCATTTTCCTTCACGAGTAACGGGATCAAGACTCTCAATCTCCTCTGCCGTGCGAATCTTCACCGATACCCAGGCCTGCGCAACACGCAGGTTACAATGTTCCGCTCCTTTCAACGCGGACCCACTTCGAACCTGGCACCGATTCGTTCCAGATTTCGAGAAAGACCGTGAGTCCCGGCATCGCTTAAACAACCATACGACATCCTCGGAGGCAAAATGAAAAGGTGCTCCTGGCTCCTGGCACTACCGGTACTGATCTCGTTCGCGGCGGCCCAGGTTTCCTCATCCTTCGATTCACAGAGCAGCCCCGCACAAACCAGTAGTTCCCAAGGCACCTGGCACGACGCTGGCGCGGAAGACAGAATGTTCTTCCCACACGACATGTTTTGGGGCTGGGCACAGTTTGATCTCGCGCCTCCCCACAACGAGGTTGACCCCAACCAGTGCACTGGCAATGCCGGCGATTACGGCGGAGTAAATGCTCCCTGCAGCCTCTTCGCGCGCTATATCATCTCGGGAATTCTTGAAATCCGTCCTTTTGGCCGGGGCCCGCTCCGCCGATTCATGGTGTTCGGTGCGCCCACTTTCCTCTTCGGAAAAACCGTTCCCAAGACTCTCTATACATGGTCGCCTGACGCCATTGGAGTCGAGCATTCCTGGGGAGCCGGAATCTACATCGCCAAAGGATTCGAGTTCCGCATTACCCAACACTTCCTGTTCGATCGCTTGGGCTCGCGCGACAAATACCTGGGGCCCGCCGATCTGGGCACAAACGGTCCATGGGGACGGTTCATGACCGTAGGGGTGCGCAAGACTTTCGGGACGCGGCGCTGGTAGCGATACACAGGCCAGAGAGTACTTACGCTGGAAGTGGGCTAGTCGGGCGCAGCAAACGCCGAATAAGCCATACGATCAGCAGCACAAAGACTCCGAGAAAGATCAGAGGCGTAAGGAGGATCACTATCAGCCAACCCGGTCCACCCATCGTGGTCACGTCTCCGCCGACCGTGGCTGCGGGATCGCGCTGAATCCGTCCTCCGAATACCGCCACGTCCCCGCTGACATTCGTATCCTTCCCCAAGCGAAGGTTGCCGCCAAAGGTGGTGAGGTCCCCTCCGATCTGTCCCTGATCTTCAACCACTATGCTTCCGCCAAACGCAGTTACATCTCCCGAGACATGGCCGCGGACCCGGATGCTGCAGCCGAAGCATGTTGCTTCACTGACCTCTTCGTCAGCCCCAATGTTGATATTTCTTCCGACCTCAGTGCGATCGTGGTCTCCATCGGCGAATGCCGAAGTCGCGAATGCAAGACAGAACATCAGACCGACAGGCAGCCATCGTAGACAGCGTACATTGCATTTCATCGGAAACCTCCCGCAGACAAACTCGGGCTTCAGTCGGAAATTATGGCACAGCCCATTCCCCGAGGAAAACCAACAATTTCCGCCTCCATTCCGACGCATTCTTTATAATTGTCAGTTTCCTATACGTCGCAAAACTTTGTAGCGGAGGTCATGAATGGCTGGCTCGTATAACGGCGTCGCGGTTCCGGCGGACGGCAAGAAAATCGGTTATGCAGATGGCAAGTACAGCGTCCCTGATAACCCGATCATCCCTTTCATCGAAGGCGACGGCACGGGCCGCGACATTTGGAAGGCCTCCCTCCGTGTGTTCAACGCTGCCGTCGAAAAAGCCTATAAAGGGAAGCGCCGCGTCGCCTGGTACGAAGTATTCGCCGGAGAAAAGGCCAAAGCCAAGTTCGATACATGGCTGCCTGAGGACACCGTCGAAGCCGTCCGCGAATTTCGCGTTGCCATCAAAGGCCCGCTGACTACGCCCGTGGGCGGCGGTATCCGCTCTCTGAACGTCGCTCTGCGCCAAATCCTCGATCTCTATTGTTGCGTCCGCCCCGTGAAGTATTACAAAGGTGTGCCTTCACCGGTAAAACATCCTGAGCGCATGAACGTCGTCATCTTTCGTGAGAACACCGAGGACGTTTACGCCGGCGTCGAGTGGGAGCAGGGAACTGCCGACTGCACCCGCCTCATCGAATTCCTCAACAAAGATATGCTGAAGAGCGGCAAGAAGCAGATTCGCCTTGATTCCGGCGTTGGCATTAAGCCGATTTCCGTCACCGGAACCAAGCGCTTAGTCCGCATGGCGATCCAGCACGCCATCACAAATGGCCTCAAGAGCGTTACGTTGGTGCACAAGGGCAACATCCAGAAGTTCACCGAAGGAGCTTTCCGCCTGTGGGGCTACGAAGTTGCCACTCAAGAGTTTCGCGACAAAGTCATCACTGAACGTGAAAGCTGGATCGTCGACAACAAAGACAAGAATCCGAATTTGACGGTTGCGCAGAACGCCGAGGCTGTCGAACCCGGCATGGAATTCGCTCCGCCGGCGTTTCGCCAGGCTGTTGAAAAAGAAGTAAAACAAGTTCTCGATGCCATCTATCCAACCCACGGCAACGGCGCTTGGAAGAAGAAAATCATGATCAACGATCGGATCGCCGACTCGATCTTCCAGCAAGTAGTAACCCGTGCCGATGAATATTCAGTTCTGGCTTGCCCGAATCTGAACGGCGACTACATCTCCGACGCCTGTGCCGCGCAGGTTGGTGGCCTGGGAATCGCTCCCGGAGCCAACATCGGTGACGGCTATGCCATCTTCGAAGCCACTCACGGCACTGCCCCGAAGTACGCCGACAAAGACGTCATTAATCCCGGCTCAGTGATCCTCTCGGGTGTAATGATGTTCCGCCATCTCGGCTGGAATGAGGCCGCCGACCTGATCGAGCAGAGCATGGAACGCACCATCGAAGAGAAGAAAGTTACCTACGACTTCGAGCGCCTGATGCCCGGCGCCACCAAAGTCAAGACCAGCGAATTCGCCGGTCACATGATCGATAACATGGACGCCGGCGTGCTGGTGTAGAAGATTCGCAAATCACGAAGGCTACATAGGATAGAGGAAGGAGGTCGCCTTGCTCTAAGCTCTCCTTCGCGTACCTTCGTGCCCTTTGTGGTTATCTGATTTTTGAAAGGACTCATCATGCGAAAGAAAGTCACTATCGTAGGCTCAGGTAACGTGGGCGCCACGGCCGCTCACTGGATCGCCTCCAAAGAACTCGCCGACGTGGTCCTGATCGACATCATCGAAGGCGTTCCCCAAGGCAAAGGGCTCGACCTGCTTGAAGCCATGCCCATCGAAAAGCGCGATTCCTATATCACCGGCACAAACGACTACAAAGACACCGCGAACTCCGATATCGTTGTCATCACCGCCGGCATCCCCCGCAAGCCCGGCATGAGCCGCGACGACTTGCTCAACACCAATTACAACATCATGAAGGCGGTTGTCGGGGAAGTCGTAAAGAATTCCCCCAACTGCATCCTGATCATTGTTTCCAACCCGCTCGACGCCATGGCGCAAGCTGCCTACAAACTGAGCGGATTCCCTCGCGAGCGCGTAATCGGTATGGCCGGAGTGCTCGATTCCGCTCGCTTCCGCGCCTTCATCGCCGATGAACTGAAAGTCAGCGTCGAAAATGTGACTGCCTTTGTCCTCGGCGGCCATGGAGACACCATGGTTCCTCTGGCGCGCTACTCTACGGTCGCGGGTATCCCCATCACCGAGTTGATCGAAAAGAGCAAACTGGACGCGCTTGTCCAACGAACCCGAGACGGCGGCGCCGAGATCGTGAAGTATCTGAAAACGGGATCGGCCTATTACGCGCCCTCAGCGGCCGCGACAGAAATGGTTGAAGCAATCCTCAAAGACAAAAAGAAAATTCTCCCCTGCGCCGCATACCTGCAAGGTGAATACGGCATCAATGGTCTCTACGTCGGCGTCCCCGTGAAGCTGGGCGCAAAGGGCATCGAGCAGATCATCGAAATCAAACTGACACCCGAAGAAAAGGCGGGACTCGACAAGAGCGCAGCGGCAGTGAAGGAACTCTGCGGAGTGATCGGCGTCTGAGCTTTGTCATCCTGAGCGGAGTTGGCGTCGGCGCAGCCGGCGCCGACGCAGTCGAAGGACCTCGTGCGATTCTGGGAACTCCGGTGATCTTCACCGCGATGTCCTTTCCCTCCACTGCCAAGGGAAACGATCGTACGCTAAGTCGCCGCCTCGGATTCCTCGCCCCAACACTCGCAACTTAACAGTGGGCCGCTGCAGTTTGGACACTGTTCCCAGTCGCAGCCCGCGTGATGATAGTGCCCGATTCTTGCGGCACAATCGTGGCACTCTCAAGGGTTGACTCCGCCCCCCAAATACTCCTCTGATTCGCTACCGTAGGGAATAGGATCGAGCTTGCGTCCGTCTTTAAGGTCGACCGGCATCTTGACACAGCCGTCAGCTTGTCGCATGTCCTGATTGCAGTATTTACGGACCGCGCCCATTCATCCCTGCTCCACGGCTTGGATCAACAAATACGGCTGACAAGAATGTCCGCCGTGTACCGATCTCTATACCGTCTCGATCGTTACTTTTTTCAAGATCACATCCTTGTTCGGACGATTCTGGCGGTTCTGCGGAACTCCGGTAATCTTCACCGCGATGTCCTGCCCCTCCACAACCTCGCCGAAAATTGTGTGCTTGCCCGTCAGCCAGTCGGTCGGCACAGTCGTGATAAAGAACTGCGATCCATTTGTATTCGGCCCCGCGTTCGCCATCGCAAGCTTGCCGGGTTTGTCGAACTTGTGCGGTGAGCCCTTCGTCTCGTCTTCGAATTGGTACCCGGGTCCGCCCATGCCCGTGCCCTGCGGATCGCCGCCCTGAACCATGAAGTCAGGGATCACTCGATGAAAGATCGTCCCGTCGTAAAGCCGATCCTTTGACTTCTTCCGTGTCGAAGGATGGGTCCACTCCCGCTTACCCTCGGCGAGTTCCACAAAGTTGGCGACCGTCTTGGGAGCATCTTTTTCAAATAACCGGCAAACAATGGTTCCTTCGGAGGTTTCAAACGTGGCGTAAAGTCCAGGCTGACGAGTCATAAAATTTCCTTTCGAGTTCGAGAATAATCTGTCGGATAGTAGCGCCGGCGTCTCGCCGTAGCGAGGGCGTCCCGCCCTCGCACTCAAATTCGAGACGCTGTCTAGTTCGGTGTTGCCGGCGGCTTCGGCGCCGTAGCAGCCGGCTTTTTCACAGTGGTTCCGGCCGCAGGCTTAGGCGCTGCGCCCGTGCCGCGCACAATACTGATGTGAATAATCTTCACCGGACGAAACGGCTTATCGTTCGAAGGATCCCTTGACATGCGCGCAATCTGCTTTACTAGTTCCACGCTGGGCTCGTCGCACTGCCCGAAAATCGTGTACCCACCATTGAGATGCGGCACCGCAACCTCGGTGATGAAAAACTGCGAGCCGTTGGTGCCCGGTCCAGCGTTGGCATAAGCCAACCGCCCTGGCTTGTCAAACAGCAGATCGGGCGAGGCTTCGTTCTTGAACTTGTACCCAGGATCGCCTGAGCCATTTCCCGCCGGATCGCCACCTTGAATCATGAAGTCGGGAATCACACGATGAAAGATGGTTCCGTCATAGAGCGGCACCCCGTGCTTCGTGGCACCGCTTACGGGATTCTTCCAATCCTTCGTCCCGCTGGCTAAGCCAATAAAATTTTCGACGCCAATCGGTGCCTTGTCAGGAAATAACGTGCAGGTCATATTACCCGCCGTCGTTTTGATAATCGCTGTTGGTTTGGTTGAGGTGGCAGGCTTGGGCGTTCCGCTTGGATTGGCGGCCGCGCCAGTCTTGGCGGCTGGCGCGCTCTGAGAAGTCGAATTCGACTGCGCCATCGCAGCCGACACAATTACTGTCATAGCTATCAAAATCGCAAATGCCTTCCGCATCAGTGCTCCTTGCAATCGAAGAAAATAGTGCTGAGATTACACACGTGAAATTGTACGACAGCCGCCGCCTGGCTTCTCATACGAGCAGTCTGGGATGCGAGGTTAATTGAGCGTCATCCTGAGCGTAGCCGCCTTTCAGGCGGAGCGAAGGATCCCGCGTGGGTAAATCTTATGCATGATTGAACACGAAACGGTCGCGATCCGCCTACTTCGCCGCCGCCTGCATCGTCCGGCTTACGCTCTCCACGTCCCGAAACACACGCATCAAATTACCGCCCAAAATCTTTTTGATATCCTCCGCGCTATACCCGCGATCGAGCAATGCCTGCGTGATTTTCGGCAAATCGGCTGCCGAATCGATCCCCTGCGGAGTCGCCCCACTCACACCGTCAAAGTCCGAGCCTAGTCCCACATGGTCAATCCCCGCGACCTTTGCGATGTGATCAATGTGGTCGATCAACGATTTCAACGGCGGACGCGGAATCTTCGCCAGCCACTCCCGCTCAATCCGGTCGACCTCCACATAGCTGACCGGCTTGCCTTCGGCCTTTAGCTGGTCCATGTATTTCTGAACCGCAGCAGCCTGATCCTTTGCCTGGGCCGCGATCGCGTTCCGAAAGTCCGCATCGTCAAAGCCGTTGAAGAAGTTGACCTGGACGACCCCTCCGTTCTTCGTTACCGCGCGCAGCATCTCGTCGGTCATATTGCGGGGTGCATCTACCAGGGCTCGGGCTGACGAGTGTGACGCAATCACGGGAGCCTTCGTCGTCGCGATTGCGTCCCAGAATGTCTTGTCCGCCACATGTGAGATGTCGACCATCATGCCCAGCCGGTTCATGTCCAACACCACCTGCTTGCCAAAATCCGTCAGCCCGTTATGGTGTTGCACCTTAGCGTCGTCGATATCTCCTGATGAATCTGCCCACTCGTTGGTGTTCGACCACGACAGCGTCATATAGCGCACGCCCAGCCGGTAGTAGTCGCGTAGCAAATGAATGTCGTTCTCAATTGAGTGTCCGCCCTCAATGCCCATCAGCGCCGCCAGTTTGTGCTCCTTGCGGGCCCGCTCGATGTCGGCCGTCGAGTACGCCATCATCATTCGGTCCGGATGCCGCGCCGCCTGTTCGTAGACGGAATCAATCAAGTCAAACGTGTGGCGCGCAAAATTGCCATGGTTCGTTTCCGGATCGACCCATATCGAGAAGAACTCCGCTCCCAGATTTCCTCGCTGCGCCTTATCGAGGCTGATGTGCCCAATGTCCTTCGGATCTGTCGACCCGATATCAAATCCTTCGTCGAGAAACCGCTGCGGCGTATCCGCATGGGTGTCCACGACTAACGCAGAATCATGAATCTTCTGCGCACGCGGGCTCACCGCAGCCCCAGCGGCGGTGCCCTTTTCCGGTGCCTGACAGAAAGCAAGAGAAGACATCAGCAGAAAGACGAGGAATAGCTGTTTTTTCATAAGGTAGTATTGGCCCACGAACTCATGAAGATTAGGGCAGGTCAAGATTGTATAGGCACATGCTCCGCGCCACCAAGCCACAGCAACGCAAACACGTTTTCTCCCAAGCCGCGTAGCGGCGGAAGAATGCAGCCCACAGCGCAAGCTGGTGAGCAAAGTAACAGGAATCAGTGAGCCCTGGTCGGCGAAAGAAAATGAGGCAAATTCATCACCGCAGTGCCGCCATGGCCGCTCTTACACAACCCTCCAATCCCTGATCCGTGTCGATAACCTTCTTAGGATGTGTAATCGCTTCGAACCGTGCTTTTACCGCAGCATACAGCTGGAAATCCCGGTTACCTGCCGGATGACTTCCGCTCTCGTTATCCGCCTCCAGCCTGCGGCGAACGGTCTCCTCGGAGCAGACGCACTCCAAAATGCGCCAAGGTTGCCCTATAGAATCCGCAGCCGCAATCACGTTTTCAATTTGATAACGCCGAGAGAACGGACGCCCGTCGAGAAAAATGACACGACCCCCGTCCCGCGCCAAAAGATATCTGGCAGTCTCGGCCATGATGTGCAAGCAGTAATCGTCCTGCCGTGTCGAGTATTCGATTTCTTCGGGCTGAAAGATTGCACAGCGGATTTCATCCTTGCTCAATACTCGTCCGGAGGTCCGTACCGCCAGTTCGCGCGCAAGCGTGCTCTTGCCCGTGCCGGGAAGCCCAGCCATCATCACAATCATAAGAAGAGAATCGTAATGGATTTACTGCGGAAGGTGTGGAATCGTGAAACTGAAACTCGACAGTCTATTTACCGCCGCTGCCCAAAGCGACTTCGTTCTGCGGTTTATCGCTCTCTGGACGCTCGATCGGAATAATGTTCTGCGTTTCTCGCCACTCGGAATAGCGGCCGCTCACCATGATATGGAAGCACCAGTGACGCCGTTCTTCTTCGGGCTCTACCAGTCCGAGCGACTTCATGTAGAAAAGGTAGTGCTGCATCCAGCGCAGTTGCTCTTTGTTCAGACCGCGCCGTTGCAAGTCCACCGTCACACCGGCCAGATGCGATGAAGCCGTGTCCCCGTCCGCCGGAGCCGCATTGCGGTTGTGCCGCCGCAGCTTCTTCTGAACCATCACAGTCCGTACCGCCGAGTTCACTTGGATCTGCTCATGAAACCGGTTGTAGTACGCTTGGCTCAAATCGTCGACAAAGTCGAGCGTCCACGACCGGCAATACCTTCGGGTGGGATCCAGTCGCGGATCGAAGCGCAACATCTCCCCCGAGCGAATCTCCAGCAGGGAACCGTCCGCCTTTAAAGCCTCCAGCTCAGTATCGTTCTGAATTCGCGGCAACTCGAGCCGGTTGATCTCAGCATTCTGGATCAGCAGCGACTCGTGCGACGGCCGGAACATCGGATTCCAATGGAGCCACCGGAAACGCCGGTGGTGGACATTCGCGCGCCGCACCGCGTAGGCGTTGCTCGACATTCCCCCGCACACCATGGCCAGGAGGAAGACAACCGCGAATTGAAATCGGACGAAGCGTCTCAAAAGGTCTTTCCAGATCGGGCTAGCACTCCTGCCCGAAAGGCGCCCTCACTAGTCTTTTGTGTGAGTAGCGGTATTCTAAGCCATGCTGTCAAGCGATCCAACCGACCACCCCTGCCGGACCGTTACTTGCGTACCCAAAGTACGCCTCCTGCGTGGTTACTATCCTTCCACGAAGGAAGATGCTCTTCAGGGTTATCGGCAAATGACGGGCCATTCATGAATCGGCCCAAAGAGCCCGCCTATGTATCTCGCCAGCTACCAGTTGGCGGGATTTGGATGACGCCTTAGCTAAGCCCGGTTGTGGGCGATTTACAGAAAAGTGTCAAATCTAGCGCCGCAAAAGGTCACCGAGGGCCTGTTTCATGACCTGCCCGCCCACCTCAGAGATCGACTTGGTCAGCGGAATATCCTTCGGACATACCTCCACACAGTTCTGTGCATAGCCGCATTCCTGGATGCCGCCATCGCCCATCAGCGCCGACAACCGCTCCCGTTCCAAGGCCTTGCCCGTAGGATGTGTGTTAAACAACCGCACCTGCGCGATGGTAGCCGCCCCCACGAATCCAGTAGTCTCATTAAACTGCGGACACGCCTCCATGCAGCAGCAACACGAAATGCACCGCGAAATCGGATAGGCCGTTTCCTGCTCTTCCGCCGACATCCGCGGCCCCGCCCCTAGATCGTAAGTGCCGTCGATCGGCACCCAGGCCTTCACCGCCTTCAGATTCTCGAAGATCACGCTGCGGTCGGTCGCCAGATCGCGTACCACGGGAAACTTCGAAAATGGTTCCAGCCTGATCGGCTGTTCCAGATTGTCAATCAGCGCCGAGCATGCCATGCGCGCCTTGCCATTGATCAGCATGGCGCACGACCCGCAGACTTCCTCCAGGCAATTCGAGTCGTACGTGATGGGCGTAGTCGCCTTGCCCTCGCGCGTCGCAGGTTCGGCAGCAATATCCATCAGCGCCGAAATTACGTTCATGTTCGGCCGGTGGGGAACCGAGAACTCTTCCCAATACGCCTTGGAAGTGGGAGTGTCCTGCCGCTTGATCTTGATGATGACGGATTTTGTATTAGCCATGATTTGTTTTCAGGGATGTATCCCGCATCGAAGAAGCTAGGGTATCGTGCCGATACCAAAACCACCAACCCACCCCAATAGCGGAGAACACTCCAACCCAGAGCGCATCGATATATTGATGCCCATACAGAAATTTAACCGACAGAACCGTTGCGGCTGCGGCATACGTAGTGGTCAGCAACAAAGCAGATCGTGGCTGTCCGCGAAACGGATTCTTCCATAGTACAAACAGTGCCGAAGCAAAAAAGACGACGGCGTAGGCAAGCTCATAACTACGCTTTGGGTTCAAAAAATAAACCACGCAAAGAGTGAGGGGCCACAGACCTCTTACGCCGTCCAGTGCACGACTACTCTCCATAGCATCCGGTCTCGCTACTTCAGTACTTCCTCGCCCTCGGCGGAATCAGCGAAGTATCCACCGCCTCAAACTCAAACTTCGGCTCATCGGCATCCGGCGCAAAATAGGCTTTAGTCGTCTTCAGCCAGTTCTTATCGTCGCGCTCGGGGAAGTCCGGCTTGTAGTGCGCGCCGCGCGATTCATCGCGCATCCCCGCACCCTGCGCAATCACCCGGGCCAACTGCAGCATGTTGTAAAGCTGCCGCGCAAACACAACCGTCGTGTTCGCCCACATCGTCCGATCGCTCAAATTCACTTTGCGGAACCGTTCCAGCAATTCCACCAGCTTCGCGTCGGTTTGCTTCAGATTCTTGTTGTAGCGGATGACCGTGCAGTCCTTCGTCATCAACTCGCCCATCTCCCGCCACAGCTTGACCGGATTCTCCGTGCCCTCATTGTTCATGAGCAGGGCATTACTGCCTTCCTGCTTCTTCTTCTCCGCGTCAAAGCAGCCGTTTCCGTCCGTCAGCGCCTGCAAGCCGCGCGCGTAATTCACCGCGTTCGGCCCGGCGATCCCGCCGCCATAGATGCACGACACCAGCGAATTCGCTCCTAGTCGGTTGGCTCCGTGATATTGATACTCGCACTCGCCCGCCGCAAAAATTCCCGCCACATTGGTCGCCTGCTTGAAGTCCACCCACATTCCACCCATTGTGTAATGCATGCCGGGAAAGATCTTCATCGGCGTGTCCCGCGGATCATCCCCCACAAACTTCTCGTAAATCTCGAGAATCCCTTCCAGCTTCTTGTCCAGAATCTTTCGGTCGATGTGCGTCAGGTCGAGATACACCATCGGCTTGCCGTCGATCCCAAGGTTGTACTCGTACACAACCTTGAAAATCGCGCGCGTCGCGACGTCCCGCGGCACCAGGTTCCCATACTTCGGATACCACTCTTCCAGAAAGTACCAGCGCTCACTCTGCGGGATCGATTTCGGATCGCGATTGTCTCCCGCTTTCTTCGGCACCCAAACGCGCCCGCCCTCGCCGCGCGCCGACTCCGACATCAGCCGCAGCTTGTCCTCGCCCGGAATCGATGTCGGGTGAACCTGAATAAACTCGCCGTTGGCGTAGAAGCATCCTTGCTGATACAGGGCAGATTGCGCCGATCCCGTACAAACCACTGAGTTCGTAGACTTGCCAAAGATCGCCCCAATACCGCCAGTCGCAATAATGATCGCGTCGGCGGGGAAAGTGCGCACCTCCATCGTGCGCAAGTCCATCGCGCAGATCCCGCGACACACTCGGTTCCCATCCAGCACCGCCGACAAGAATTCCCAGTGCTCGTACTTCTTAACCTTGCCTTCCGACTCGTATCGCCGGACCTGTTCGTCCAGGGCATAGAGCAGTTGCTGCCCTGTCGTCGCTCCGGCAAACGCGGTGCGGTTGTACAAAGTCCCGCCAAATCGCCGGAAATCGAGCAAGCCTTCCGGCGTTCGGTTGAAGGGCACGCCCATGCGGTCCAGCAAATCAATGATCCCGGGGGCGGCCTCGCACATGTCCTTGATCGGCGGTTGATTACCCAAAAAATCTCCGCCATACACCGTATCGTCAAAGTGCTTCCAAGTGGAATCGCCTTCGCCCTTCAGATTCTTCGCCGCATTGATGCCGCCCTGCGCGCACACTGAGTGCGAGCGCTTCACTGGAACAATCGAGAACAGGTCGACGCTACCGCCCATCTCGGCGATCTTGATGACCGCAGACAATCCGGCAAGGCCGCCGCCCACGACAATGATTTTGGGATTCGCCATTATTGCACCGGCCTTCCGTAGCTCGCGCTCTGCACCCCTGTTTTGTCAATCGCATGGAGTTTCGTACGGTTCTGGTCATCGTCAGCGATCGGCCGCGAACGAAACGAATACAAGCTCGCAAATCCCGCAGCACAGAGCACCAGGAACAGCACCAGGCAGACCCGCAGCAACCGTTTCTGCGCCTTGTCGCCCGATACGATCCCCCACTTCGCCGAGAACAGCCAGATTCCATACGCAAAGTGCCACGAAGCCGCGACCAGTCCGGCCACGTAGAACAAGAACCACCCGGTATGCATTACCTCGCCCTGCACCTTGGCAAACGACGCCATCGGATTATCGTGCAGATCGACTCCGGTAAATCGCATGGTATAGGTGTGCCACAGGATGTAGACGAACGCGATCCCGCCTGTCCAGCGCTGCGCCGTGTACATCCAATTGCCGCTCCACGGATACGCAATCGTATTCCCATCTCCGCGATACCAGATGTAGAACCCGTAGAGCGCGTGGAACAAGATTGGCAGCCAGATCCCAAACAGTTCCAGAAAGAACACGAGCGGCAGATTCGCCAGAAAGCTGACTTGGCGCGCGTACGCCTCCGGCCCGCTGATCGCAGTCGAGTTCGAAATCAGAATATGTTCGAATAGAAACGCCCCGACCGGGACGATCCCCGAAAGCGAATGCAACCGCCGCAGTACAAACGAAGTCCCTTGACCAGCGCGCAACGGAGCAACTCCACGCGCGATCACGGGAGCAGGAGAACTGGCTGACGCCACGAGACGCTCCTTATCAGTTCAGCAATGGAAAAATAACTTTTTATTATCGGGCTGCAAGAGAAGTGAAGTCAAGGAACCGGCGATTTCCATTACAGTTCAATCGGTCGATAAACGCCGTTCGTCTTGGTTGAAAGCATATTGTTCATGAAGGCGCGTCATCCCGACCGCAGCCGCTTTTCAGGCGGAGGGAGGGATCTCGCGCGAACTCCGGTCAGGTAGGCAGAACGCACAACCGCTACGATTCCTTCTCGACCTCGCGGGCGGGCTGAGTGTCGCACCACTCCAGAAACTGCCGAAGGGCCGCACCCCGATGGCTGTAGCGCGATTTCTCCTCGGCACTGAGTTCCGCAAACGTTTTCTGAATTTCGGGAAAGTAAAACAGCGGGTCATACCCAAAGCCACCCGAACCCCGAGGCGAATCAAGAATCACGCCCTCCGCTGTCCCACGAAAAGTAGCCAGCGTCTGCCCATCCCGCGCTGCCGCCAATACGCATACAAATCGGCCCGTGCGCTTCTCCGCCCGAACCTTCCTTAATTCGCGAAGCACCCGTGCGTTGTTTGCTTCGTCATCCGTATTCTCTTCGGCCAGATGCGGCTGATCCGCCGCATACCTCGCAGAATGCACTCCCGGAGCCCCATTCAGCGCATCCACCTCCAGCCCCGAATCGTCCGCCACAACCACCTCTCCCGGCGCGGCCCGGCTATATCCTTCAGCCTTCTTCCGGGCATTCTCTTCAAATGTCGCGCCATCCTCAACCACGGTCGGCAGGGAAGAGAAATCCGGAATTCCCCCAATCTCAATTCCGTGAACTGCGGCAGCCCCGGCAAAATCTCGCAGCTTGCCCGCGTTCGAAGTCGCAATTAAAACTCGTCGCATGTTGTCGATCATTACGTGGAACCATTACGTAAAACGTGTTGTCATCCTGCAGCGAAGCGAAGGACCGGTGCAATTTGATTGGTGCCGGTTGCCTCTCTGATCTAAACGGCTGGGACTCGACGTTCCGCGCCCGAAATCCTGATTCGACTCATCAATGTCCAAACAATCACCGAAATCGCTGCGATGACAGAAATCCATCCCCCCACTGTTCGGTCCCAAGTCCTCACAAATCGGATCTGCACCCGATTCATCCCAGCCGCGACCGGGATCAGCATTTGCCCAGTCTCCGCTCGCGCCGTTGTTCCCACCACTTGCCCGTTTACTTCCACCCGCCACGCCGGATATCGAAACAGCCGCACCGCCACCCGATCCTGCGTGGACGCCTCGACCGTGAACATCCTCGACTCCGCATCCCATTGCTGCACATGAATCGCCGCACGCGCCGGCCCTTCCACAGTTACGTTCCGAGCCTCTTTATCAATGGCGCTTGGTTCGGCCCCCGCCGGGGTGTATTCATCCGTCCCCTCATACCCCGCGCCCGTCACCACGTTGTCCTGCATCTCTCGGAGATCCGCCGCATTATCCCACCACGGGGCCTGGACCCAATGCCATGCAGCAACAATCAATAGGAGGGAAACAACACAGACCGCGCCTCTCCACCACCATCGGTGCTTCTCCATCATCATCGCGGCCGTGACCAATAAACAAAAGATCATGCTCACGCACAGCAACCAGCGCCACGGAAACTGCATGAATTGCATCTTGGGCAAGACCTTCCACAGCAACCCCGCCACCGGAAACATCAGCAGACTACAGGCCGTCGTCCAAGTTAACAGCGACATCCACAGATCGCGCCTCGTGTCGCGCCACACCCGCCCGATGCATGCTCCAACAAAAATGTTCAACATCTCCCAAACCGCCTCCCAGGAGATCACGCGATTGAAGGCGTCATGATCCGCATCGGTCGTATGAATGAAGAGAAAGTTATCCGCCGGACGGGATCCGGCCGAGACCGCTTGCGCAATATCGATCCAGCGTTGCTCATAAATCGCCGGCAGCAAATAGAACGCAGCCAGGCAAGCCCCCAATGCTACCGCACTTGCTCCCACGAAGAGCATCCGCGCCGAGCGCAGCCGCCACGCAAAGTAAACCACCAGCAACGCCAACGAATAATGAATCATTACCGCTGCGGGAGCGTTCGTCAGCCACGCCGCTGCCAGCACTAGCGCCAACGGCACAATCGCCCGACGCCTATTTTCCACTGCCTTTAACACAAATAGCAGCAAAAGCGGCACCAGGCAGCTCGCCAGCAATTCCGCAAAAGCGCTACGCCAGTAAACGATCACCAGGTGATACGGATTCGCCGCATACAGTACCGCGGCGAAAATCGCATCCCGGCGCTCGAACCAACGCCGGGCCAGTACAAACATCGAGACGCCTGAGAGCGCCAACGCGATCCAGATATAAATACACGACGCAAGAGTCCAAGGAAATATTGCGCTCAAGATTGCGCCGAGAGTCCATGAGGCAGGCGGATAGAAAACAAACCGGGGCTCGCCGTATGCGAAGTGCGCGAGCGCAGCCCACCGCGGATAGACGATGCCGTGCTTCCACTGCGAAAGAACTTCGAGCCACGAATACAAATGAAACTCCACATCGTGTCCCGACGGAGTGCCCAGAAAGAAGAAAGGTGTCTCGATTAAAAAAGCGACCGCCTCAATCAGGAGCAGCGGCGCCCACAGCAGTCCGCCGCCAGGGTGAGAGACGTCGAGCCGTTCTCTCAAAGAGTCTTGCGCCTCGCTGTTCCTCTTCAGATTTGCTCCCTTACTCCCTAAGCATTAATTACACATGCGTACGGAAGACAGTGTACTGTAACGAAGAATTAACATTGCTGAAATGCTCCTGCAACGATCGTCGATTACGGTAATGCGTATTGGGGTACAACAGACCACGAAGAATAGAGGGGTTTGTGCCAAAGACGGGGCCCAGGCCCCTCTCTTCTTCGGACCCCGGCAAGTCAAGCTCTTAGAACAATAGAGTCGCACGAATAGCTTGGGATTGACGATTGAACGCCAACAAGGCTGTGAGTGGGATGTTGGGATTGCAGGCTCGAGACGAGCCCGTTAGACCGTAGTCTCTTCCGGGCTGCGCTGATGTTGCAGTTCCGATAGGAATTCATCCTGCTGCAACGATGTGCCCCGCCGCAGCAATTCCAGCAAAGGATCCTCCAGTTCGTCCCCGGACCCTTCTGTCTTCTTGTCCTGTGGTTCAAACTGGGTTAAATCCGCTACTAATGCCCGTGGAGAGACGATCAGTTCCAGCATCGTCGGGGCGGGACAGTTGCGCAGAAATTCGATCAACTTTCCAACTTGTGCACGTTGCTCCGATGTGCGAGAAGGGAATTCCACTCCCATCCCATGCCCGGGATGGGTGACTCGGACCATCCCCTCAGTGTGAATCGAGAGTTCGTTCGCTTTCAGGCAGAGATCCACAAGGGCCCGCTCCGGGAATGGCGCATCCGTCTGCACGTAGCAGCCACCCAGGCTCAGGTCGGTCAACTTGCAGTGCGGGACGTTCTCATCTGGATCCATTCCCGCGCCAATCGCCGCCGCTTCCAGCCAGCTCTTCAATCCTTGCGATACCGATTCCGATAGATCCAGGAAATGGACCCCGGTTTGGCCGTTTTGATTAGCCCATGCGACTTGCCCATGCGCATCGACTTCGAGTGCGCTATCCGGCAGTTGAAAACGGAAAGCCAACAACGATCCCGGAATCTGGGTCTCCGCGGTCAACACTTCCATCCCGGTCTGTGACAGATCCAGAAGGATGCCTTCCAGCTTGCGCGTATCTGGCAAGGTGATCTCCACTGGAGCCTGCACCGGTATTCGTACCGCCCTTCGCCGCTCCCGGCTTAACAAAGCTGCGGCTGCACGCAAGCCAGCTTTCGCAGCATCATCGCTGAGTGGTTTATACAGCACGAAATGCGCACCGCCGCTCAGGATCTCGCGGACCTTGGCCGTATCTTGAACCAAGGCTATGCTGATGGGACCGGCACCCAGAAGTTGGACCTGTCGCAGCACATTCTCCGCTAGCTCACCGTCATCGAAATCCACGATGAGAGCGTCAAACTTCTGTTGTTGGATCCTCGCGATGGTCGTTTCCGGATCGCTTGATCGATCCATAGCAACACCCAGCATGGGCAGAATTCTACCCAGCACGTCAGCCGCAGAATCGTCGGTCGATACCAGTAGTGCTTGCAGGGTCATAAGTGCTTCGGATTTCCAGCGCCGCCGTGATTACGGCCAGCGTGGAGCTGTGGGCCGTGCTGCCTTAGATGCGCTCGCGCTACTCGAACTCGCGCCCGCCTTCGCCGCCATCGAGTCTCCCTGAATCGTGGCGTCATCTACTTCCGCCAGCACGCCGTTATCGTCGTCATCGTTCTCGGCCAGCAAGGGCGCTACTTCCCGCAGCTTTTCCGCTGCCTGCTGGAGCATCTCAATCTGTTTGCCAAGTTGGGCGTATTTTGCCTGCTTTTGCCGCAGGACCTCATGAATATCTTTCATACAACCCCCTGTTTGCAATCTAAGGAGGCCATGCCGGATGGGTCAACGGTAATCCCATTACCCAGATTACCGGGGTAATGAGAACGGCAGCCGGATAAGAAATTCCTTAGCAAAAGAAAAACCCCGCCATTTCCTGGCGGGGTTCGATTCAGGAGCTGGAACTTGCTTATGCTTTCAACTTCCGGCGCAGCATTCCGGCAAGACCTACCAGCCCAGTACCGAGCAGGGTAAGGCTGCCCGGTTCCGGAACCACTACGATGTTGGTGTCGCCACTGGAAATCTCCGTGGAACCATTGAAGAATCCCTTCCCGGTGTTGATGGTCAACTGCACAGTTGCGCCGTACACTGTGCTTCCGTTGTACCAGGCACCGCTCACCGAACCGGAGAGCGTGTAGTTATGGGTTCCGTTCGCGAGAGTCACCAGCGTCCAAGTCACCGGACCGCTGAAGGTTCCGCTGAATATCTGGCCATTCGGAATCCCGCCCGTGCCGTTCCCGGTCACCACGAAGCTTCCACCCATGTCGAACGTCGCACCCATTTGCAAATTGCCGGAGGTCATCGCTCCCGTCGAAAATGTAATACCGCCCAGATCGCCTGTCACAAGGCCCAAACCCGCGAGCCCTTTGACCGCAATCAACTCGGACCCACTTAAGGTCATTCCGGCGCTGCTGCCGGTCAAGGTTCCGCCACTATTGGTGAAATCTACAGAACTGCTGGCAAATGCGGCCATTGGCAAAGCAAGAGCAAGCAGAGCCATCCACAGAATTCGCTTCATACCACTCCTCCTGAATCAAAACGGACATGGGCCCACAGACTGGAATTCTAACCACAACTATGCACTCCTAGTACCAAACCAATGCAAATCCTAAACTATAGCAAACAAGCCGGTTGTGTGATCACCGGGATGTTCCGCAAAATCCAATAGTGCAAACTCATGCACACTTAGCACACCAATTTGCGTTAGCGAAACTACCTCGCCGGATCTCGACCACACACTCTAGTCCCTTCGCACCCGAAAAGGAAGTGGTTTGCGCGCTCCTGGCTAATTCCCTCGTTCATCCCGTCAAGGAAGGTAATTTGTCAGAGGATCCCAACAGAAAGATCGCACCCACCACGATGCTGTAAGCCGAGGTTAGCAAACTCAGAGCCCGCAGAGCATTCGGACTCGCCACCGTCGCCGAGAACAGCCCCGCCGCCGACGCGCACATGATGGTATTCATCGCTATCAAACCGATGATAAACATCAACAACCCCAATAATCCTACGCCCGTCCCCCCCAGATGCGCTGCCATTAGAAACAGCAAAATCTGCGTCGGAGTCTCAGCCCCTAGCCCGTGAATAACGCCTACCAGAAACGTCGATTTGGTACTGTATCCGTCTTTAAAAACCTGAGGCGCTTCCACTCTGGTCCCGCCAAAAATTCGCTCCAAGCGCCAGTACACCCAGAGTGCCCCATTAATCAGCAACGTAATTCGTGTACGCGGACGATCATGCCGGTGTATTGACGGTCGAAAGAATGTCGCCAGGACGTAAATTCCCAGAACCAGCAGAGTAATCCCGACCAGTCGCTCCGCCCAACGATCGCTGGCCGGAGGTAGCCCAATGCGGAATAGCACCGCCATCGAACCCAGCACTGCCACAGTCGTCGCGTGGCCCGTGACGTAAAGCAGTCCATAGCGCATGGCGTCGCGGGCCTTAGCCTGCACGCTACTGATGTCCGTGATCGCCGCGATGTGATCGTAATCCAGCCCGTGACGAAACCCCAGCACCGCCGCTGAAAGCAACGCCAAGCGAAGATTGATAGGATCTGCCAAGGAACATTCCGCGCGGTCAGCTTTGAAAATGGCTCGTTCGCCGCGCTGGACTTGTAGGCTAGCACACTCGCCGCCGCCACCCTCGCAGAGTTCCTCTACTTCGGCAAGGTAGTTTTCGGCGCCGCCGCCGGACCGATCAATTCTCTCAACCGCCGCGAGAGGATGGTAGCCAGCGACTGGTAAAACCGCGATCCCAGATGAGGAAAAAGCTCGAACAGTGACAGAAGTGTCAGCCGATCCAGGTAATAAGCCTCGAGGTCCTGCTTCGCGACCACGTTTGCCGAGGCCGGCAGCTCGTCGAGAAAGGATATCTCTCCGCAGCACTCGCCTGGATTGATCGTCAGAGATGAGGTCTGCGTGGGTATCTGCACCGTTGCTATCCCCTTCAGGAGGATAAACACTCCGAAGGTTTGCTTGCCCTGATGCACAAGAGCTTCCCCCGCCTTGAACTGTCTCCGCACTGCCTTGTCCGCGATCAGAGCCCAGTCGTTCGACGTCAAATAGATCAACCCGCTCTTGGCGGTCGACAGTACAGACAAATCTTGTTGCTGACTTAGCTTTGGCATGACGCTGACCCGATGTCCGGAGACACTCCTCCGAAGCGGATTCTGAATGAGAGTGATGCAGCCACAAATGACAGAAACAACAGGGCTAAATCGAGATTAACAGAAGCTCGCTCGAAAGGCATCTACCCGAATCTCGAAAGGTACGCCGGAATTCGCACGCTGCCGGGATCGCGCCCTCGCGCAGGAGCTTCCGATATTTCTGGGATGGTGCGCCCTGAGAGATTCGAACTCCCGACCTTCTGGTTCGTAGCCAGACGCTCTATCCAACTGAGCTAAGGGCGCAACTTGATTGACAAGAAAGGACCGCCTGCCGATTATAACTAAGAATCGTCTCCCTGAAAACGGACTCAGTGAGCCAAGCTTAGAAGTTTAGCCAGTGTTTCCTTAGTGAACCTTAGTGCCCTTCGTTGTTATAGGTTTGCTCCGTCAGGCGGTATTCTGTTGCGGCCCGAGTCGTTTTCAACAGGTTTCATGGCACTCCTGTTGCGTAACTCACCCGAAGTAATTCTTTCCCGCAGCAGGGCAATTCCTACCGAGGCGGACGTGGAACGGGCTCCTATTTTGAAGGATTTACGGATGGCACGCTGCTTGCAACCTTTAGAAACAGACGAAGTGGCGCGCAACGGGGTGCTTCAGAGAATAACTTCGGCCAGAGGTTTTCTGTGAGCACCCCTTGCTTTTTCTCAGGCGCACATCGGCCCTCCCCCCAAATCCAGTCTTAGATCGACCGTGATCCTCAGTGTCCTCGGTGGTGGATTCGTTTAAGCCAGCGCCACCAATTCCCGCACATCCACTCCCGCGTTCCGCAATAACTTCGCCACCGCATCCTGTTTCATCCGCGATGCGTCGAACTCGACTCGCACCGTTCGTTCTTTCGCATTGAACTGCACCCGCCGAATTCCATACACCTCGCGCATGGTGTCGATCGCTCGCAGCTCGTTTTCTCCCGGAATCGCTCCGTAGTTGAACACCACTTCCAGATAAGTCATGCGCCCTCCGCCCCTCCGGTATGATGAATTGGACCCCGACCGAACACGTCGTATGAATCCAATGATGAATCCAATATAGTCCATCCGTGATCCAACGACGCAAGGGCGGGATGCATCGCGCATCGGCCCAGTCCACAAAGGAACGTCGGCCGATCGTTGCGAGAGGATCTGGATACCTCCGACCAAGCCGCGGAAGCCACCGGAGCGAAGCCGTGCAGCGGCGACAGAATGCAGCACAGCGCAAGCTGTGAGTGTTGTAACAAGAAAAATTGAGTAAGCCCTGGAGGGGCGAAAGAACCGAAACCCGATACCGATGACATCGCCCACCTCGACCGAGCGCGACCCCGTTTGCGGAATGAATGTCAATCCTGCAACCGCAAAACACGTCCACGAATACGCCGAAAAAAAATATTACTTCTGCTGCTCCGGCTGCGTCGAAAAATTCAAAACCAATCCCCAAGCGTATCTGAATAAGCCCGCATCGTCCGGTCTCGTAACGCTCGGAATGCCCTCCGTCCCCGCTCCGAGGCCCGTACTCATAACCCGGAAGCCGGAAGCCGGAAGTCCGCCCTCTTACGTCTGCCCCATGTGCCCCGAAGTGCGCCAGACCAAGCCCGGAGCCTGTCCCTCCTGCGGCATGGCCCTCGAGCCCGATGTCCCCATTGCTTCGACGCGCACCGAATACACCTGCCCCATGCATCCCGAGATCGTGCGCCCCGGCCCCGGCTCATGTCCCATCTGCGGGATGGTCCTCGAGCCCCGCACGGTGACCGCAGTGCAAGAAGAGAATCCCGAACTGCGCGACATGACCCGCAGATTCTGGGTCGCCGTCGTTCTAACGGCGCCTCTTCTTGTGGTCGCGATGGGCAGCATGTTCTGGCGTGAGGCGCTCATGCTCCTGCCGGCCCCGATCGGCGTAACTGGCGTTCACGGAAATCTGCCCCAGCTTCGAATTCCTCCTCGCCACCCCGGTCGTCCTCTGGTGCGGCCTGCCATTCTTCCAGCGCTTCTGGACCTCACTCGTCAACCGCAGCCCGAACATGTTCACGCTCATCGGACTCGGCACCGGCGTCGCCTACGTCTACAGCGTGGTCGCCACCCTCGCGCCCGGAATTTTTCCCGACTCGCTTCGCCGCATGGGCGGATACCCCGACGTCTACTTCGAAGCCGCCGCCGCCATCACTACACTCGTGCTGCTCGGACAGGTCATGGAGCTCCGCGCCCGCAGCCGCACCAGCGCCGCCATTCGCGCCTTGCTCGACCTGAGCCCGAAGACAGCGCGGCTAATCAACACCGACGGATCGGAAAAAGACATTTCGCTCGAAGACGTCAAACCGGAAACAAACTCCGCGTTCGTCCCGGCGAAAAAGTTCCCGTCGACGGC
This sequence comes from uncultured Acidobacteriaceae bacterium, assembly GCA_963840895.1. Classification (GTDB taxonomy): domain Bacteria; phylum Acidobacteriota; class Terriglobia; order Terriglobales; family Acidobacteriaceae; genus Sulfotelmatobacter. The sequence continues at coordinate 570,667 of CAWJAR010000016.1, read as the reverse complement.
GTCGTCCTCGAAGGCCGCAGCTCCATCGACGAGTCGATGATCACCGGCGAATCGATCCCCGTCGAAAAACTTCCCGGCAGCAAAGTCATCGGCGCCACCATCAATTCCACCGGATCGTTCATCATGCGCGCCGAGCGCGTCGGATCTGAAACGCTGCTCGCCCGCATTGTTCAACTTGTCGGACAAGCCCAGCGCAGCCGCGCTCCCATCCAGCGTCTCGCCGATCGCGTCGCCGCCTGGTTCGTTCCCGCAGTCGTCGCAGTAGCTGCCATCACGTTCGTCGCATGGTTCGTCTTCGGTCCGCAACCGCGCCTCGCGCACGCGATAGTCAATGCCGTAGCAGTCCTCATCATCGCCTGCCCCTGCGCCCTCGGACTCGCCACTCCCATGGCGATCATGGTCGGCACGGGCCGCGGCGCCCATGCCGGAGTCCTAATCAAAAACGCCGAAGCCCTCGAGACCATGGAAAAAGTCGACACCCTGGTGATCGACAAAACCGGCACGCTCACCGAAGGCAAGCCGCGAGTTGTCGGCGTCGTCGCGCAGCCACCAGCGGTAGGGAACGAACTGCTTCGCGTCGCGGCGAGCCTCGAGCAGGCCAGTGAGCACCCGCTTGCCGCTGCTGTTGTGCAGGCCGCAAACGAGCGGAATCTAAAACTCTCAACTGTTCAAGAATTCCAATCCGTCACAGGGAAAGGAATTGTCGGTGTAGTCGACGGTCACAAGGTTGCAGTCGGTAGCCCTGCACTTATGATCGCAGTGGGAGCGATGCAAAGCCCGGTCGCCTTTTCGTCGCTCGGTCCGATCGATGCCACCGTCCTCTGCCTCGCCATAGATGCCAAGTACGCCGGCAACCTCGCTGTCGCCGACCAAATAAAGCAATCCACGCCGAATGCGCTTCGTGACCTCAGAACTCAAGGTCTCCGCGTCGTCATGCTCACCGGGGACAACAAGATCGTCGCCGCCGAGATTGCAAAGAAGCTCGGCATCACCGAGTTCGAAGCCGAAGTCCTCCCCGAAGGCAAACTTGAAGTCATCCGCAAGCTGCAGCAGCAGGGAAGAGTCGTCGCCATGGCCGGAGATGGCATCAACGACGCCCCCGCCCTCGCCCAAGCCGACGTCGGTATCGCCATGGGCACCGGCACCGATGTCGCAATGGAAAGCGGCGACATCACCCTGGTCAAAGGAGATCTCACCGGAATCCTCCGTGCCCGCAAACTCAGCCAGGCCACCATGCGCAACATCCGCCAGAATCTTTTCTTCGCTTTTATCTATAACGCCATCGGAGTTCCCATCGCCGCCGGCCTCCTCTACCCCTTCTTCGGCATCCTCCTCAGCCCCATCTTTGCCGCCGCCGCCATGAGTTTCAGTTCCGTCAGCGTAATCACCAACGCCCTCCGCCTCCGCCAAGTAAAGCTGTGATACTGGAACCCCGTATACCACCGCCTAAATTTGTCATCCTGAGGCGCGCCCTTTGCGCCGAAGGACCCCATGCAACGCGCCGTAGCATCTAGGTCTGCCCAAGCTCTGTCATGCTGAGCGGAGATTGAGCTTCGCTCTTCGAAGCTCAATCGGAGTCGAAGCATCCCTACCATTAAGAATGCTCGCGAACGCTCCATTCGACGTCGCAACAGCTAGGCTCCGTCTGTCGAGAATCTTACCTTCGACTTTGACGTATGTGGCGCGGGCGCCCTCGCCCGCGACTCCTGACGAGTGGTCGTGAACTCGATTTCTAGAAATCAAGAACCCGGGAAGGACCCGACTTCAGTCGGCTCGTAAGGCCGCACCGTTCTAACTGGTCTTAGCTGCGACTGGTTTCTTCGGCTTCCCAGTATCGTGCCCCACGACCATCCTCCTAGGTAACAACTCCGCACTGTGACGCCCATCACTGACACCCCCCTCCCCGCAGGTCAAGGTATCCAGAGGCCTGGACACCGGAGGGAACCTTGAAAATCCTACTCGCGGGACCCGACTACGAAGAAAACCTCTCCATTCGCTATCTGTCCTCAACCCTGCTTGCTGCCGGACACGCTACAACTCTCGCTGCCTTCAACTCTCCGGCGGACATACCTTCGGTCGCCGAAGCTGCCCAACGCGCAGACATCGTGGGTTTGTCCATGTGCTTTCAATCCCGGGCACAGGAGTTTCTCCATCTCGCCCAAGTGCTGAAGTCCCGGGATCCCCAACAACTCATCGTGGCCGGAGGACACTACGCATCTTGTGCCGCCGAACCGCTCTTGGCCCATCATCCGGAAATCGACATCGTCGTCATCCACGAAGGGGAACGAACGCTGGTCGAGATCGCCAACGCTACCCCGCAACTGAAAGAAAGCTTGCCGGCAATCCCCGGTATTGCATATCGCGATGCGCAGAAGGTCCATTTCACCGATCCGCGCCGAACTGCTGACAACCTCGAAGCACTGCCATTTCCCGACCGCCGTGGTCCGATCCATTTGCTCGCCGGCGTGCCCACCAGTTACATGATGGGCAGCCGAGGATGCTACGGAAACTGCGCCTATTGCTGCATCACAACCCTTCATCAACTGGCTCCGGGCAAACGCTTTCGCCAGCGCAGCGTGTCGGACATTGCCGATGAGATGGCTGCTCTCTACTATGAGCGCGGTACCCGTCAGTTCGTTTTTCACGACGACAATTTCCTCGTTCCCTCTGAGGCCTTCAATCATGCCCGCCTGTCCGCATTCGAGAAGACGCTGAAGGAACGGAATATCAAGAAAATCGCCTTGGTGATCAAGTGCCGACCCGCCGACGCCAATCGAAAATTACTTCGACGATTAAAAGATCTCGGCCTCGTCCGCGTTTTCCTCGGCGTGGAGTCCTCTACGGCTGCTGGACTCTCCGATCTGGAGCGCACCCAGAACGTCGAGGATTCGGAACGCGCTCTGGAAACTTATGCCGACCTGGACATCTCCGCGCAATTTACCCTGATGATCTTCCATCCTGATGCGACACTCGACACCCTCCGTTCCGATGTCGCCTTTATGCGGCGCTTTTCTGGCAATCCCTTGAATTTCTGCCGCGCCGAAATCTATGCCGGCACTCCACTCGAGAAACGAATGCTCGCCCTTGGCCGCACCCGCGGGGACTATCTCGCTCGTGTGTACAGTTTGTCCGATCCGATTGCAGATCTCGCCTGCAAGCTCTCGCTCGATCTTTTCGCATCGAGGTGTTGGAGCAACGGCAGCCTCATGCAAAGCGCCATTGGCCTCGATCATCTCGCTTCGGTGACCAAGCGCTTCTACAACCGGCCATCGGAAGCAGTGCTGTGTGACCGCGTTCACGGTTGGGTCCGATCCGTCAATCTGGACACCATCAGCTTGCTCGATGAGGTCATTCACTTTAGCGCCTCCGCTAACGGCAGTACGGGCGCCGATATTCCCGACGTCTTAAGCACGCTCAAAGAACGCGAATCGAGAACTCGGCAGCAGCTTCGCTCCGAGGGCGCAACCTTGAGGGAAGAGCTCAAAGCGTTGCGCCTCGCCCAGGCGCTTCAGCCTCGCCAGGTTGTTCCATCGCGCCTCAAGCTGGCGCGGCAGGCGGCTGTGGCCGTCCTTGCCATCGGAATGCCTGCACTCTCTGGATGTCAGTCTGGAGCCAGTGAAATGGCTCCGCCGCCGCTAAAAGGGGAACAAGTGCCTGCCCAGGACAGCCGGTGTTCGCTGGTCGGTGACGTCACCGACCCTCAAGGGGCCGTAATTGCAAATGCGACGATTACCATTACCAACATCGATACAAATTTCACACGCACCGTTAAGACCAACGAAGTAGGCCATTACGTAGCCGGAGGACTAAAAGTCGGCCACTACATCGTTAAGGCCGAGTCTCCCGGGTTCAGGGCGGTCGAGAAGAGCGGAATCGTATTGGAACCCGGGGACAACGGCCGCGCCGATGTCGCTTTGGAGATTCGCGCCGATTTTAAGTTAGACGTCACGGCCAATCCGGCGAATGACGCCGGCTGCTGTGAGTATGCCGCCACTCCCCTCAAGGTTGAAGAAGAGGACTGGAGCACGAAGAAAAAACCGTTCACTTATATCGTTGGCACCGCCAAGGACAAGGGCACTTTCAAGGGAATCGCCGAACTGGTTTACGGTGATCCCGGAATGTGGCTGCAGATCTTCGAAGCCAATCGAGACGTGGTGCCGAAACCCGCAGCCATTCCCGCCGGCACATCGATATTGATTCCGCCCAGGAAGCGGCTCGTTCCGAAGCTGATCGCCAAAGTTCCGCCTACCTATCCATCTGAGGCTAAGCAGGAGCATGTCTGGGGAGATGTCGTTTTGGATGTAACGCTCAATGACCACGGAACCGTGAATCGGGTCGAACTGCTCGATGGAAACCCAATGCTCGCCAATGTCGCGATCGCTGCCGTGAAGCAATGGCAATACAAGCCATTGCTCGCAAACGGTAAGCCAGTCATCAATTTCGTGGTCGTCGTCTCATTCGGGAAGGGAGGGAAGGTCCACTAGCGTCGGAGAGCCCTCGAATCGCAGCCTGTTGGAAATCTGGAACACCAGATCGCCGAGCCTCAGAATCAGAGAGCGTACGGAAGGGGAAGGGTCCGACTTCAGTCGGGCCATTAGTGCCACAGCCCCTGCTGGCTTTAGCCACTGAGGATCGTCCTTAAGTCAGGGACCCCTCGCTGAATGCACTTCGGAAAGCCCGCACCGCGGAAGCCGGAAGCCGTTCCCTTAAAGCCTGCTCAAGAAATCCGTAACGTCCGGGGCTGTCCAATCGACCGCACCCATAAACTTCCGCCGGACTACTCCGTTGCGATCAATAATGTAAGTCTCCGGAAACTTTGAAGTCCCATACAACGCATTGCTCTTCTGATCCGGATCCCGCACCGTGAGCAGGCTCACATTGTGATTCTTCACAAACTGCTGGTAAGCATTGCCGTCGACGTCTACGCTGATCGCCAAGACCGTCACACCCTTGCCCTTCAGGCGACGCTGCATATCGACCAGCGACGGCATTTCCTCCACGCACGGGGCGCACCAGGTCGCCCAGAAATTTAGCACGATGACCTGTCCGCGAAGCTGGCTCAACGTAACCTTGCTCTGCGAATCCTGCACCGTAAAATCCGGCGCGTTCGACCCAATCCGAGCCGACCGCTTCCCGCTGTAGCACCCCGAAAGCGCCCACAGCAGGCAAATCAGAATCAAAGACGAGAACGAAGCAGTCCGCCGCACCCCGCTATAATAATAGATTGAGTGTTCTGGGTAATTTGCGGACTTGCACCTCCTGTGTGGGATAGGTGCTTTGGTGGAAATCTCGTTCCACACGGAGTGGGACGCTGGTTTCAACGCGTCTTTGCTTTTGGGTATCGCGGCGCCTTCAGCGCTGCGATAGAACAACAGTTTTATCGAGGGCTTTTTAGCCCCTGAGGTCTCACTGATTTCGTTTTCTATGTCCACAACAGAGCCAGCTCCCCCGCAAATCTCGATCATCGTTCCCGCGCGTAACGAAGAATCCTGCCTCGCCGACTGTCTCCAATCCCTCGCGTCCCAAACCGGAGTCTCCTTCGAAATCATCGTTGTCGACGACCATTCCACCGACCACACTCGCGCGATCGCCCTCTCATTCCCTGGAGTCCATGTCGTCGAAGCTAACCCCCTGCTCGAAGGCTGGACCGGTAAAAACAACGCCGTCACTACCGGCGCCGCCCAAGCTCGTGGCGAATGGCTCCTCTTCACCGACGCCGACACCATTCACATCCCCGGCTCGCTGGCCAGAAGTCTGCAAGAGGCCCAACGCCAAGAGGCCGCCCTCCTTTCCTACTCGCCCGCCCAGATCGTCACCGGCTTCTGGGAGACCGCCGTTATGCCCGTCATCTTCGCCGAGCTAGCCTCCAAGTACCGTCCCTCGCTAGTGAGCGACCCCAACTCCCCGGTCGCCGCAGCCAACGGCCAATACATTCTGGTCAGGCGCGATGCCTACACCGCCGTCGGCGGACACGCCGCTACAAAAAACAGCCTTCTCGAAGACGTCGAACTCGCTCGCGCCATCAAGCAATCCGGACGCAAGATTTTCTTCCGCTACGGCGGCGACGCGGTCCGCACCCGCATGTATCGCACCTTCCCGCAACTCCGCGAAGGCTGGACCAAGAATCTCGCTATCCTCTTTCCCGCGACCGCCCGTCTCGCATTCTGGCGCCTCCTCGAATTCGCCGCCCTCGTCACATCTCTGGCTTTTTTTCTCGCTTCGCTAGCCGCCCGCGACTTTCGTTACGCGCCGTTTTTTCTCATCGCTCCTCTGTTAACCTTCATTCGAATCTCGCGCGCGCACTTCCCCTGGCAAGCAACTCTTCTCGCTCCTCTCGGCATCCCTCTGTTTTCGTACCTGCTTCTGCGCTCGAAACGATCGCACCTGGCCGGCAAGGTAAGCTGGAAGGGAAGAACCTACGGTTCGGACCACGCTGCCGTGAACCATCTGAGCGATCGTGCGGCCACCACCGCAGGACGACTTCTATGAAAAGTATTCAAGCCCTGATTCTGCCAACGGTTCTCCTGCTGGGATTCCCCAGCGCAACTCCACCCGTCGCCCGCGCCGCCGCGCCCGCGCAAGACGCCACCACTTCGGGCCAGGTCGTAATCGAACCCGGCTTGAGCGTCGGTCCCCTGAAACTCGGCGACTCTCGCGAACGCGCCCTCGAACTGTTTCCCAAGAAAGACGAAGACCAGGAGTGGGAGAATCGCTGTGGCACCACTCTCGACTGGGTCGACTCCACCAATCCCACTGGGCGCGGTGATGTTTTCATTCGCCTCAAGAAAGGGAAGGTCTTCCAGATCGAATCCGCCACCACGCGTTTCCATACCGCCGAGGGGATCACTACCTTCGATCATGCCGACAAAGTCGCCGAAGCTTACAAAGATCTGCACGCCTATACTCTGCTCAGCACTCCGGATCCGGCGCACGGCTCGCGTCCTCTCGTATTCTGGATCGACAAAAAGAAAGGCATCGCTTTCGTCTTCGCGTACTATCCGCAAGAACACAAGCGCTACCTTTTCAAAACGATCGTTTTCGAACCCAACAAGACTTTTTGCCCGGAAGAAGAATCAGTCACCTCTTCCAAGTGGCAGTCCATTCCTGCTTATTCTCTGGAACCGCCGCCGGAACTCGCCCCGAACATAAACTGAGTGAGTCCGCGTCGTATAGTTGTTGAATTGACAGGCCACCGGAAGCTGGCCACTGATAACTGATTTTCTTATGGTCTATCTCACTCGCAAAGCCGAATTCTCCGCTTCGCACTACTATCACAATCCCGACTTCACTCCGGAAGAGAACCGCCACATCTTCGGCAAATGCAACAACCCCCACGGCCACGGCCACAACTACACCCTTGAAGTCACCGTTAAAGGAGAAGTCGATCCTCGCTCCGGTTTCGTCGTCGACCTAAAGCAACTCAAAGAAATCATGCACCGCGAAGTGCTCGACGCGATGGATCACCGATTTCTGAACAAAGAGGTTCCGGAATTCTTCAATCAGATTCCGACAACCGAAAATCTCGCCATCGCCTGCTGGCAGCGTCTCGAATCGAAGCTGCAGCAAGCGCGTCTGCACCGCGTCCGCGTCTACGAGACACCGGACCTTTTCGTCGATTTCTACGGAGAAGAAGAATGATGTTGGCGCTTACGAGATCCCGGCGTCATCCTGAGCGGAGCTCTATTTCAGGCGGAGCGAAAGCCTGCCCTGCGCTTGCCGAAGGGGATCTCGCGCGTAACCTATCCGCACTCTGGTTCCCAGCATGAAAGCCCATCTCACCCGCCGCTACCACTTCTCCTCTTCGCACCGCCTCAACAGCATCGACTTGTCCCCCGAGGAAAACCTCGCCACCTACGGCAAGTGCAACAACCCGTACGGCCACGGACACAACTACACTCTCGAGGTCACCGTCAGCGGCCCCGTCGACCCGCGCACGGGCATGGTTTGCAATCTGGTCGACCTCGATACTTTCGTCGAAAGGGAAGTGCTCTCCCGCTACCATCTGGAGAATTTGAATACGCTGAAAGAATTCGCCCAACAGGTACCCACGACGGAAAATCTCTCGGTCGAAATCTTCGAAATATTGCAGCGCGGCTTCCACCCCGCGCATCTGGAAAGAGTGAGGCTCGAAGAAACGATGATGAATTCCTTCGAGTACATCGGCACCAACGAGTTGCGAAGATAACGTTCTCACTTGCCCTGAGCGAAGTCGCAGGGCGGTGCAAGAATGCAGCCCACAGCGTAAGCTGTGGGTACGATCAGGGGAGAAACGCAAGCCCCGGAGGGGCGAAAGAATCTCATGAAGCCAGCCACCGAACCAACCACCCTAACCAGCGCCACCTTCGAAGATCTCATCCGCGAAATGATCGTCCGCCTCGGCGAAGACCCGCAACGCGAAGGCCTCACCGCCACCCCCGAACGCGTGCACAAAGCGATGAAGTTTCTCACCAAGGGATATCAGGAAGATCCCGAGGCCCTACTCAAAGGCGCGCTCTTCACCGTGAATTACGACGAAATGGTCATCGTCAAAGACATCGAGATCTTCAGCCTCTGCGAGCACCACATGCTGCCCTTCTTCGGCAAGGTCCACGTCGCCTACATCCCCAACGGACGTGTCATCGGGCTCAGCAAAATCCCGCGCCTCATCGAACTGTTTTCTCGCCGTTTGCAAATTCAGGAACGTCTGACCACCCAAATCGCCGAAACAATTCAGAAAGTCATCGAACCCCAAGGCGTCGGCGTGGTCATCGAAGCCCGCCACCTCTGCATGATGATGCGCGGCGTAGAAAAACAGCACTCGGCTGCCGTCACATCTTCCATGCTAGGCTGCTTCCGCAACGAAGAAGAAACCCGCTCCGAATTTCTCTCCCTGATCCGCCAACGCCCCAACGGCGTCTAACGGCTCCTGGTTCAATGAGGGGTGCCTCCGGCCCCTCATCTCCCTCTGTGTCCCCCGTGTCCCCTTTGGTGATCAGGTCTTTCGCAGCAGATTCCCAAACAGCGGAATTGGAAGATACGCCCCCGCCTCCGAATCCGATACCTTGAGATAAGATAGCTCACCAAAGGAGCGCCAGCACCTGACCCGAAGCCAAACAAAGAGCCCTCATCTCCGCCACCAGGTCGCTCTGATCACCGGAGCCACCCGCGGCATTGGGCTCGCCGTCGCCCGCGCTCTAGCCAACGAATCCTGCAACCTGATCCTTAGCGCTCGCAGCGAATCCTCCCTCGCTCGCGTCAACAGGGAACTCGCCTCCTCGAAAATCAAGATCCTCACCCACCCCTGTGACGTCCGCGAGCCTCAGTCCGTCGACGATCTCTTCCGCGCCGCGCGGCAACAATTCCGCCGCCTCGACATCCTCATCAACAACGCCGGCATTGCCCATCCCAATCTACCCATCGAAAAACTTCCATTCCCCACCTGGAAAGATGTCCTCGAAACCAACCTCACGGGAATGTTTCTCGTCACCCAGGCCGCGCTAGCAATGATGAAGCGCGGTGGCACCATCGTGAACAATCTCTCCATCGCCGCCACTCGCGTCTTCCCCGGCTGCGCCGCCTACAACGCCTCCAAGCACGGCGCCCTCGGCTTCACCAACACCCTCCGCGAAGAACTCCGCGCCAAAGGCATCCGCGTCATCGCCCTCCTCCCCGGCGCTACCAACACCGACATCTGGACCACGCTGTGGCCTCAAGCACCTCGCCAAAAAATGATGACTCCACAAACCGTCGCCCACGCCGTAGTGCAAGCCGTCCTGCTACCCGCGAATGCAACGGTAGAGAATCTGGAAATCCTTCCCACCGTCGGTACCCTGTAGCTTCTCGAAGCAGAAAGCCACAAAGGAATGATGAACATGATGAATGAGGAATGTGGCGCGGGCGCCGCGCCCGCGTTGCCGAAACAATAGAAGGGAAGGGTACGACTACAGTCGTAGCGAAAAGCCGAGAACGGCCTAGGCTTAGCCGCTGGGGGAGCACTCACCTTTCCTCCCGCAACAAGTCCAATTACAATTGCGACCGCCCAATCCAAAAGCTGGAGGAAATTCCAATGATGAAGTCTCCGTTCTTAGCCGCAGCCATCCTCGCCGCCACCCTGGCCTTGCCCGCCCACGCGCAAGACACCATGAAAAAAGATGCTGCCGTCAAACCGCCGGCCTCTCCGTCGCAAGCCGTTCTCGAGGGCTGGAATGACGTCGGACGCAAGCTCATCGCCATGGCCGAAGATTTCCCCGAAGATAAATACGACTTCAAGCCCACGCCTGCCCAACGCAGCTTCGCCGAACAACTTCTCCATGCCGCCGGCGCCAATTATTACTTCACCAACCCCGTTATGGGACAGAAACCACCCGCAGGCGAAGACCCGAAACGCGATCAGTACAAGACCAAAGCCGACGTCGTCGCCTTCGTGAAGAAATCTTTTGCTGACGGCGCCGCCGCCATCAAGGCCAAAGGCGACAAGGGAATGAGCGATCTCATCGAAGATCCGTTCGCTCACCAGCAATTTCGCATCTCCGACATGGCCTATGGATTCATCGAGCATGGCGGCGAGCACTACGGCCAACTCGTGGTCTACTACCGCCTCTCTGGCCTGGTTCCCCCCGAATCCCGTCCCAAGAAATAGTTCTAAAAGCCTCCCGGGTGGCCCACCCTTTGCGTTCTTTGCGAAGGGTGGGACTCCACGAATGTAACTCTCTAGGCCTTTGAACTTCCCGACTGCCTCCCGCCAACGCGACCATCCGAGAAACATCAATCAAATTGGGAAGCGCGCGACTTACAGTCGCGCCCCTGTGCCGATGGGATTTCACGAATTTAGATTGCTTGTTCTCTGAATTTCCTGACTCGCTCGAAACGCCATCTGAGTCAGGTAATGATCGAAACGGACAGGATTCCGCACCGAAAATCGAGAGTCGGTTAAACAGGCTGGGAAGGGCACGACTTCAGTCGTGCCGTTAAGCCCAGAAAAGAAGCTTGGGCTTCAGCCCTGAGGGCCCTGTCTTAGCGATCAAACAACCTACCCGCGCCGCTGACAACAAGACTCGCTGAACGGGAATCACCCGAACAAAATAGTGCTAGCGGTAAGCATATGGCGATCGTCGTTTTCGCTCCGGAAATAACTTGACCATCACTACCCCCGCCACAAATCCGCCAATGTGCGCCCAAAACGCCACGCCCCCCATATCGCCCCTCGTATGGGCCATCGAAAACGTCTGCGCTCCCGACAGAAAATTGAGCACGAACCACTCGCCCAGCACCACCCACGCCGGCAAATAAAGTACAAACACGAAAAACCACGTCAGCACCCGCGCCCGCGGATACAAAATAAAATACGCTCCCAACACCCCAGCGATCGCTCCGCTCGCTCCCACTGTCGGCAAGTTCGAATTGGGATAGATCGCAACCTGCGTACTCATCGCCAATAATCCGCACAAAATATAAAATACCAAATACAGAAAGTGCCCAAGATAGTCCTCAATGTTGTCGCCGAAAATATACAGAAACCACATGTTGCCCAGCACGTGCCTCCACCCCGCGTGCAGAAACATCGACGTGAAAAAGGGGAGCACCACCTGCTCTAGCGAATAACGGGGCGACCCCGCAAGGAACGCCGTGAGATGTGCCGGCACTTCGCCAAATTGCTGTGCGAACAACTCCGCGCCTCGCGGATCCGTCACCTGCTGCAGAAACTGAAACAGATAAATAAGAATATTCAGCACGATCAAAAACCAATTAACATACGCCGTGCTGTACCGCGGTTGATCGTCTCTGATGGGGAACATTGAAGTTTGATAGGTTTGGTAAGTTAGTATTACAGACTACAACAGCATAGCTGAATCTCTCCGTTGCCAGCCGCGAAAGCCTGCCCTGAGCGAAGTCGAAGGGCGGCGAAAGAATGCAGCCCACGGCGCAAGCCGTGGGAGAGGATGGGTCCAAATGGGCAAGCCCCATAGGGCCGCAAAAGACACTCAGTGACGGGCCTATGCCGCCCAAAACCAAATCACGCAATTACCCAATCACACAATCGCTCAATTACACCATTCCCAATGAACGCCGTCCTCATCATCGACAAGCCCGCCGGACTTACCTCGCACGACGTGGTCAACCGCGCCCGCCGCATTCTCCGCGAACGTTCCATCGGCCACCTGGGCACCCTCGATCCGATGGCGACCGGCGTCCTTCCGCTTGTCACCGGAAATCTCACGCGGCTCGCGCAGTTCTACACTGCCTCGGAAAAAACCTACGAAGGCACTATCCGCTTCGGCTTCGCCACTGACACCTACGACGCCGAAGGCGATCCCACAACTCAACCGCAACCGGTCACTCTGATCGCGACGGAACTCGAATCCCTGGCCAACCGCTTTCGCGGAGTCATCACCCAAATTCCGCCGCCATTCTCCGCCAAGAAAATCAAAGGCATCCCCGCCTATAAACTAGCTCGCCAGCAAAAGCCGGTCGCTTTGCAGCCCGTTCAAGTCGAAATCAAAGAATTCGAAATCCTTTCAATCGACGCCGATCGTGCCCACTTCCGCGCCCGCGTAGCTTCCGGCACGTACATGCGCTCCGTTGCCCACGACATGGGAAGGGAACTAGCTTGTGGAGCGCATCTTGAATCTCTTCGCCGTACCGCAGTCGCTGAATTCACCCTGGCCGACGCTCACACTCTGGAGCAACTCGCGGAAATCGCCAGTCATTGTCATCCCGACCGGAGTTTATCTTTCCCGGAGGGAAAGACAAACGGAGTGGAGGGACCTTGTGTTTCGCAAAAGACGGGTGCCCCAGTTCTCGCGTCCTTTGCGAGAAGTGGGGCCTTTGAATCCCTGGAAAACCTCTGCGTCCACCCGCGCAAACTCCTTCCCAGCTTTCCATGCGTTACTGCCGACGAAGCCGCCGTCGCCCGCATCCGCAGTGGACGTACCGTCAATCTCCCCGAACTCTCGCGCGCCCGCCAAGTGAAAGTCTTCAGCGGCCAGCGAGACCTCATCGCCATCGCCACTCGGGTCGCCGGCACGCTATTTCATCCCAAACTCGTCTTGTGTGGCTAAAAAGCTGCGTCCGAGTAAAACTGACGTTACCTCAGCATTCCCTCGATTCCTTGACGCCTCCCAGTCATCCCTTTATTGTTTCGTACAAACTCCATGAAACTCTCTGTCGTCATGCCTGTGTACAACGAGCAGGGAACACTGCGCGAAGTAATTTCCCGCGTGTTGGCTGTTCCCTTGGAACTCGAGCTCATTTGCGTCGATGATGGCTCCCGTGACGGCTCCCGTGAGATTCTCTCTGACCTGCAAACCGCCCATCCCCAGATCCGAGTCTTGCTCCAGCCGAAGAACATGGGGAAAGGTGCTGCCCTTCGCCGTGGCATCCAGGAATCCACCGGTGACTACATCATCATCCAGGACGCCGACCTCGAATACGACCCCTCGGACTACCCTGCGTTACTTCATCCTTTACTTGAAGGGAAAGCCGACGTCGTTTACGGCTCCCGCTTCCAGGGCTCCGGTCCCCACCGCGTCCTCTATTTCTGGCACTCCGTCGCCAACTCCGTCCTGACTCTCATTTCCAACGCCCTCACCAACATGAACATGACCGACATGGAGACCTGCTACAAAGTCTTCCGCCGCGAGATCCTCCAGTCGATTCGCATCGAAGAAGACCGCTTCGGGTTCGAGCCCGAGATCACCGTGAAGATCGCCAAGCGCCGTCTCCGCGTCTACGAAGTCGGTATCAGCTACTGGGGGCGAACCTACGAAGAAGGAAAGAAAATCGGCTGGAAAGACGGCATCCGCGCCCTCTGGTGCCTCCTGAAATACACCCTCAGCTGAATTCAAGGCAGACTCCCGCCTCACGATGTCGTTTCGACAGATTTAATCTTTGCTGGTTCTACTGGAAAAAGGCTTCTTGGGAAGGGCCCCGCCTTCAGTCGTGCCATTATCAGTTTCGGGGGGAAACGCAGGGTCGCCCTGTGACTCAATGTCCGATAACAGGTATTATGTAAACCGCCAGCATTAGTGATCCGCCGGACTGACTCCTGACCCCAGACTACCCGACTCCTAGCACCTACATCTTGTACTTCCCCAAATCGTCATCATTCAGCCCTTCCAGATACTTACGCAGCTCGTCGCTCGTCACACGGTCCGACATGTTCGCCGCCAGCTTCGAAGTCTTCAACACCACTTCCTCCACAAAGATCGGACAATCCACCCGCAGCGCCAGCGCCAGTGCGTCCGAAGGCCGCGAATCAATGCTAATCACCTCGCCCCCACGCTCCAGCCAGATCACCGCATAAAACGTATCCTCGCGCAGTTCGGTCACGACCACCTTGTGAACCTGGGTCTCGAGTCCCGTCAGCACATTCTTGATGAGGTCATGTGTCATCGGCCTCGGCGTACTGACTTTCTCCATCTCCAGCGCAATCGCATTCGCCTCATAAACACCCACCCAGATCGGCAAAACCGTATCCCCACCCACATCCTTCAACACCACAATCGGCATATTCGTAACCGGATCCATCATTAGGCCGCGGATTGTCATTTCTACTTCCATGGGGAGCTCCTGAAAGCCTTCTTATATCACCAATTCACCGAGCAGGCTGTTGGGAAAACTGCCAGTCACGAGGACCGAGGCGTAGCTTCCTGGTTTGGGAATTGCGTCGCGGGCGACTGTGAAGTTGAGGGTCTTGTTGTGGCTCGTGCGACCGATAGACTGGCACCGAACTTCATTTCTTCCTTCAACCATTACTTCACAGGTTGTGCCGAGATATTTCTTGTAGTTCCTCGTCTGGATTTCTCGCTGCTTCGACATCAGTACGTCGAGGCGGCGGGCTTTTTCTTCGTCGGGGATGGCGTCGTCCAACTTCAGAGATGGCGTGTTCGGCCGGGGCGAATATTTGAAGGCGAAAACCGCGTCATAGCCGACTTCGTCCAGCAGGCTGAGGGTTTCAGCGAAGTCGGATTCGGTCTCTCCGGGGAAGCCCACGATCATGTCTGTTGTGATGCTGATTTCGCGCCTTGCGGTTTTCATCCAAGCGATGCGTTCGAGATATTGTTCGCGGGTGTAGAGGCGCTGCATGGCGTCCAGCACGCGCGTCGATCCGCTTTGGACAGGCAAATGAACGTGGTCGCAGAGGGTTGGAACGGCGTCGATCGCCTGGACGATGTCGCGTCCGAAGTCGCGGGGATGCGATGTGGTAAAGCGCACGCGCCGAATTCCCGGAATTTCTCCCACAGCGGCGAGCAGTTCGGCGAAAGTTTTTCTGACGGTCGAGTTCCCTGCCGAGTCTTTGTACGAATTGACGTTCTGCCCGAGCAACTGAATCTCCGTGTAGCCGAGATCGGCCATCTGGCGCGCTTCGGCGAGCACCGACTGCGATGTGCGGCTGCGCTCCTTGCCGCGCGTGTAGGGCACGACGCAATAGGCGCAAAATTTGTCGCAGCCTTCGATGATGGTGATGTAACCGCGATGCGGATTGGTGCGCGCGGTGAATTCGGTCTCGAAACAAGCATCGGTTTCGCGGTCGTCGAGTCCGGTGATGCGGACCAGGCTTTCGGCTTCCGGCTTTCGGCTTTCGGACTTGCGTGCTTCAAGCGTGGCACTTTCCAGCTGCGCGAGCATGCTCGGCAGTTTGCTGTATGACGCGGAACCGCACACCAGTGACACGTAGGGCGCTCGCTCGAAAATCTTTTCGCCCTCTTGCTGAGCGACGCAGCCTAGGACTCCAAACGTCTTGCCCTGTTTCTTGTATTTCTTGTAGTCGGAGAGACGGTTGAACACTTTCTGTTCTGCCTTGTCGCGGATGGAGCAGGTGTTGTACAGAACCAAATCGGCCTGTTCGACCGTGTCCACCTGTCGATAGCCTTCCTGCAGCAGCGTGCCGACGACTTTCTCGGAGTCGTGAGCGTTCATCTGGCAGCCGAAGGTTTCGAGGTAAAACGTTTTCTGCGGATTGCTTTGGGGAACCCCAGACATATAGGGAAAGTATAGCGGGGAGAGGTTTTGGCTGCTAGCTGCTAGGGCCTAGCTTCTGGCCAGAGCGGGTCATTCCGTGGAAAGCCGAGGAACCTGCTGTTCTATGCCCCGAGTACGAACGCCGACGAGGTAGTCCTGCGTCCTTCGACCTCAGGGGTGAACCCCAAGGGATTGACTTTCGTGGAATCCCACCCTTTGCAAAAAGCGCAAAGGATGGGCCACCCGGCGCAAAGGATAGGCCACCCGGCATTGCCGCGCTAAGGCGTCAGTGGTGGGCAACACATGAGGCAATCATGTCGGCTTCGATTGCATTGCGTCCGGTCTCGCCCTGTGGGGCGATACCCTCGCTCACGCCCTCGGGGCCTGCGCAGTGACTGACTCCGTTGATCTGCAGTCCGAATGTCTGCGACGGGCTGGTAAAGTTCTGAAAGAACAGCTGCGCCTCACTCGACGAGTCGTTCATCGTCCCATGATTTGACACACTCGAGCAGAGCCACGCCGTCAGGTTGGTCTGCGGATAGTTAAAGGTGCCGATCGTTCCGTCCGCGATACTCATCGCTTTCCACTCGAGGCTGGCTTGTACAGATGTGTTCCCATGGGTGCGTCGGCAAACACCACTCGGGCCGAGAGTCACATCGTCGGACCATTCCCGCACTCCAGTCCGGGCGTCGGTGTAAGCAATGGGCGCCGTCCACGACGGCGGGTTATTGGCCGAATTGCACCCGAGTTGTCCGGCCGGGCATACGGTTACTAGAGGATTGGAGCCGTTTACATCGCAGCCCTGAGCGACGTCGCTGAGCGGTGGACCAGACGCCATCACGGCTTTGTCCAGATAGGAGCCTGCGTTGTACCATGCCAGGGCGTAGGCAATCGCCGCGCTGCCTCCACTGCTTCCCTGAGCACACATGCCCGCACTGGGTTGCGTGAAATGAATCGGATCGTACAAATTGGATTTCATATAGCCGAGAAGAGCAGCTACGCGGCCCGCGGCATAGGCGATGTTCTTCGTAAGGGTGCCCGTGTCCTCCCAGTCTGAATCCCAAGCCGTCTGGACAACCTGGAAACCGGCAGAATAGTAAGTGCCCGGATAACCCTGTGCGCCGCTCTCGCCCGGAGTTGTGCCGCCGCTCTGGCTGAAAAATATGATTGTCCCCTTGGGCCTCCGAGGCGTCAGATACCCGAAAGTTATGCCGAGATCCTGGATGGTGACCCCATTCACCGAGCTACAACTTACCGTCTTGTGCACGCATGTTTCACCGATCAGCCAGCCCTTGTTGGGGTCACAGTTGGGCCTCACAAAATCCGAGTTGACCGTGCAGGTGGGCGTGCTCTGCGCCCGTGCGAAGCAAGCTAGCGCAATCCCGGCACTGAGAAGTAGGACGGCAAAACGAAATGTGCTGATCCTCATACGTCTCTCCTCATCACGACGGCCGGACGCTGTTTCGGGCCAGAGAAGGCTACCATATTTGTGTTAAAGCCGCGCAAATGGTACGGTTTCGCGATGTATCTTGTCGTTGGCTCACGGGGACTGCCTGGGAACCGCGCTGCCGACTGGGACAATAGTACTTCGAATGGAGCGATATGGTTCGGGTTCTTGGAGGGCTACTAGTTGTAGTACTACTAGCCATGGTACTAGCATCGCCGCCCGCGGCGAGGGCCCAATTTGAAACGCGTGGCCAATTTATAGCCCAGGACAGCCCTTATTCGATCGCGGTTGGTGATTTCAATCACGACGGCAATATGGATATGGCGGTTTCCGCGGGCGGAACGGATACAAATAACGTCGCCGTTCTGTTTGGATTGGGCAATGGCACCTTTCGTAAGCCTGTCTACTACACCGCCGGCACCGGAGCGGTCTCCATCGTCGCCGCCGATTTCGACCATGATGGCATCCTGGACCTGGCGGTGGCCTCCCAAAAAGGGTATATCAGCATCCTGTTAGGCAACGCCGATGGCTCTTTTCAACCGGAGAACCAGAGCCCTCCAGTGCCGACTTTTGAGTCCTACGTTGCTGTGGGTGACTTCAACGGCGACGGCAACATCGACCTGATCGCTCTCTCCACCAACGATCCTTGTAGATGCATCAGCATTCTTATGGGCAACGGCGACGGCACATTTCGGAATGCGGTTACCACGCAGCCGGAGTTCGCGGTGTACACGATTGGGGTCGGGGACTTTAACGGCAACGGTAAGTTGGACGTGGCGACAGCCGGGGAATTCGGCACACAGCGATACATCAACATCCTGCTGGGCAATGGCGACGGTACCTTTCACAAGGGCGCACACTATTCGGGAGAAGGTTCGCCGGCATCGATCGCGGTGGCGGATTTTGACGCCGACGGCAAACTCGACATGGCGATCGCGAACAGCCAGGGAATCGGGGTGCGCGTCTGGATGGGTAACGGCGACGGCACTTTCCGGCGGGGCGCAGACTACCAGACGGCTTTTCCATCTTCGGTGCTCGCCGCCGACCTCAACGGCGACGGCAAGATTGACCTGGCGGCAGCAAACTTCCTGTTTCCCACCTCGTCTGCAAGCATATTCCAAGGAAATGGCGACGGCACCTTCCAGCCCGGAAGGTCTTTTCCGGGGGCAGATGAAGCCCGGTCAATCGCAGTGGGAGATTTCAATGGCGATGGAATGCCCGATCTTGCGCTCACCGATTTTCGTCGTGACGATGTCGTCGTGCTGCTCAATACCGGTGCGGTCAGCTTTTCTCCCACGACGGCGCTGGTGTTTCGCGCACAATTGGTACATACCAGCAGCCGTCCAGAGACAGTGACACTCACAAACATGGCTGCCTCCGAGCTGACCATTTCTTCCATCTCCGCCAGCGGACCGTTTCACGTAGACGGCACCTGCGGCAAGAGCGTGGCGGCGGGGGCCAGTTGTGATATTCAAGTGAGCTTCGAGCCAGAAGAGATGGGAGCCACCAACGGCCTCATCACGATTCGCGACAGCGCGTCCAGCAAGCCGCAGGGAATCCAGGTTTCCGGTGCGGGAACGGTGATCGGGGTCTCGCCGCGCAGTCTGAGCTTCGGCGAACAAGAGGTTGGGTCTTCCAGCGACCCGCTGATGGTTACAGTTAAGAACCACGGCAGCGTGTCTGTAACCTTCAGCACCATTGCCACGGATGGGCCGAACGCCAGCAACTTTACCCAGACGAACAACTGCAACACGCAGCTCTCACCGGGATCAAGCTGCACAATAAGGATTAGGTTCACGCCCAATAAACCGGGTGAGCGCACCGCCACACTCAATGTCGGAGACAACGGCGGAGGCAGTCCGCAAATGGTTTCTCTTAGCGGGACCGGGGATTAGCAGACGGGAAATTAAGAGCTCGAGATTGAGTCTGCGAAGCGGCATGCTGTTGGGTGCTGCGGAGAGCGCGGGCGAGGGCGCCCGCGCCACATGTGCAAAAAAGCGCGAGGCACCTCGCGCGTAGTTACTTTTCCGTCATGATCTCGACTTGGGCGGAGCCGAACTCCGTCACGTAGACCGCCCCGGTCACTGGATTCGGAGCGATTCCTGTCGGAAAGCTTCCGCTGAGGGGCACGGTCGCGACGACTGCGTTCGTGCTTCCATCCACCTCGAATACCTGGTTTCCCTGCCCATCTGTTACGAAAATCAAGTTGGAGAGCTGGTCCAGGCTCACATCATTGGCGAATTGCCCGGTCGGAACCGTGGTTAGCAGCTGACGACTCTTCGCATCCAGAACATAGAGGCTCGAGGGCGAACTGTCTGCGGCGATGTAGACGCGCCTGGTAGTGGGATTGATGGCCAGGTTGTTGATGAAAACATTGCCGACGGTAATCGTTTCCAGCAACGTGTTTGTGGAACCATCGAGGATGTCCACTTTGCCGTCGGGGCCATCGAGCGTGACCCAAACGTGGTTGGTGAGAAGGTCCACGGCAACGCCGATGGGCTGACGTCCCTGAAGATCGACCCGCGCGGCAATCTGGTTGGTCGCGCCGTCAATCACGACCTCCTGATTATCGTCGTAATCGCTCACGTACACGCGGTTGGTGAACAGGTTGAGTGCAATCCCTTGTGTGCCTAGTCCGCAGGACTGGTTGAGCGGAATGTCGGTGATCACGTGGTTGTTACTGCCATCGATGACCACAACCATGCTTCCGGCTCCAGTGAGGAAGTTGCATCCGGCGGCATAGATTCGGTTCGTTATGGGGCTGATTGCGACCACATACGGCAGCGTATCCACGGGAAAGGTAGCCATGACGCTGCCGGCTCGTAGTGCGCTGATGGTTCCGCTGTAGACGTTTGCGACGTAGATGTGGCCAGTGAAGGGATCGACAGCGACGCCGCGGGGCTCGACTCCGACGGAGACGCGTTTGATAACGTGCTGGGCAAGGGCGGCGGAGACTGAAAAAGTTAGAAGCAAGGCCAGAAAGGCCAGACGGGAACGCAAAGAACGGTGCACGGGAACAACCTCCTCTGAGCGGGGCGGGTATCAGACGCCAGAAGCCGCGCCAGAGTTGCTTTTTGGGGCGGACCTACCTCAGCGGCTAAAGCCGCGTCGTTTGCGATGGCTTAACGGCACGAGTGAACTCGTGGCCTTCCCGATCGTATCGATCCTAGATCGTTCTGAATTCAGGGCCCAGGTTGCGTTGGCCTTGGATGTTTTGGTTGGTAGATGGCGACTTTGCCGCCGCCGGGCAGGGTGAAAGAGGCAAGACTGCCCCATCGCTGTTCAGTCACTTCCGAGACTGGAACATTCTTGTTGGCGAGATCGCGCAGGGTGGCGGCGATGTCGTCACACATAAAGAATAATTCGTGTTTGTTGTTGTCCTGTGCGTCGTGAAAGGCAGCTTCGGCGGGAGGCAGGGCGAAGATCAACCAGCCGTGTCCGGCGTCGACGGCGGGGAGTTGGAGGACGTCGCGGAAGAAAGCGCGGTCGGCTTCGGGATCTTTGCTGTAGAGGACGATGTGGGCACCGTTGATCATGGCGAGGTTCCGGCGAGGTCATCGTCTCACTGGGTGGAGGAGAGTGCAAGGCGAGCGCGAGCCGCTTCATGTTCCATGTGGCGCGGGCGCCCTCGCCCGCGACTGCGAACAGGAGTGCACACTGGAAGCTTCAGAACTCATTCATTTCTCTCTCTGTTGTCATCCACGGCACTTTATTTATCGGACGCAATCGCGCGGGCGGGGCGCCCGCGCCACATAAATCTTGCAATACAGAAAAATGTCTCATTCGCCGTTCGGGTCGAGCCACAGCCAGCGGTAGTCTTCATTATGTTGGGCCCAACATAACCAGGATTATGTGACGGTGAAATTTATGTGACGCAGCCGCCGATTGGGGGCGGAATGGCAGTGTTTTCTATGAGGAGAAGGTCACATAATTTTGAGCCAGTGGTATTCGGGGAGTGCGTCGCTGTAAGGTTTCAGCACGTCTGCAACAAACAATGGAGGCCGGTGTCCTCCCTTAGCACCGACCACGACCTCAGCCGGACTGCTTGGCGTATTTAGTCCAAAGGTAGTCCATGTCGTCGCCAACGCCGTACCCAAAGGCATGACTGATTTCCCGCACACGGTTGAGTCGGACGATCAGGCTATCGCGGCCGTCCGCAGGTAACGTTTTGGCCGACTGGAGGGCTTGCTCGAACATGCGTACCAGGGCGTCGAAAAATCCTTCCTCTTGGTAACCGATATCCTGACAGTATCCAGCTGCTTGCTCGCAGTAGAAAACCAGCAGTTCGGTGAGTCCCGCGGGGTCGCCCACAGCCTTTTTGTACTGGGAGATGGCCTGCTTCGCTTTGGAGACGGACGTGTCCTGGTTGCGAAACGGGTCAGGCCAGAGCCAGCGATCGATGGTTTTCTTGTAGGGCTCCAACACGTCCTCGCCCAAGCCAAAGCGAGCGTGAAGGAACGCCTGGTTGTCTCTGTGTGCGGCGTATAGATGGTGCAGCAAGTCCAAGAGCGCGGTCCGGTCAAAGGCGGCCAGTTTGGCTTTGACATCGGTCCAGGTGGGTTGCGATTTCGGCTCACGTTTAGTCATAGGATTCTTCGAGGGCTGGCCTCATGCGCAACTCTCAAGGAGTTGCTCTATGTCAGAAGCAGGAGCCCTGCGCCAGCCAGTAGTGCCAGTCACCGATCGCCTCGACAGTGGATTCGTCCGCGTCGGTGGCAGTTAGTTGGGAGAGTGGCACCGCGACATTGCGGCCATGCCAGCGAATCAGCACGAGCATGTCGTGGGCACAGGAATCTTCCGGTGCCAGGCTGCGGACCTCGACCGTTTCGCCCTTGCGGAGCGGAGAGGCTACTTTGGCGGCTATGCACCGAGCCGAAAAAGGAAACTGGATTTTGTTCTCCAAGTAGTAGTACCAGCCGAGAGCCTGTTCTTCTGGCCCATACGCATCGACGATAACTTCATTGTGAATTCGTTCTTCGCGGATGCGGTTCTTGCGCAGCTTGGGCACGTAGTGCTCGATTCGAAGGCTTGTTAACTATCGATCCATCGTCTTGCGCGGGACTCCAATGCTTCTTCCATTCGGGCAAGGTCGCCGCCCTCAGGCGTCGGCGTCGGTGTACCTGCTCAAGACGGCTTCAATGCGTTCGCAGAGTTGGTACAACTGTTCTTGCAGGACTTTGTTCTTGGCATGGTTTGCTTCGGCGGCCACATCGCCTGTAAGTTCATCGAGTTCGTCGAGAGTGAAGTGAAACACGAGGCGTTGCCCCGGTTGCGGCACGACTCGCAGCCGGTTGGTTATCGATTCATCGGCGAAGGTGTGGGCAATGATCAAGTCGCGTTCGCGCTGGTTCAACTCCAGAGGAACAGTCGCATCTGCCTTGATGGGGATGCGCTGCCTTTGGGGGCTGATCGGCCTGATAAACGTCCTTGTCAGACGATCAGCGTTCGCCGACAGCTTCGGTGTTGAGGTGATCGAGCGCGTTGCCGCTTTGGGCCTGGAGCGAAACTTTTTGGCGAGTTCCTGGTTAACCTTCTCTACCGAAAACTCTTCGGCATCGAATGGTCCGCGCCACATCATCCTCTCTTCATGTTCCGCATGGTTTGGATCAAACATTGCTTCCAGGTAGTCGGCGTAACCCCCGATTCCTCCCACATCTTCTGGCGGGCAGCGCCGTTCGCCGGCGAGGCAGCGCGGATACGTCACGGCTGGTTCGGGCATAAGGGTTGCTTCCAGCAGCAGTTCATGCTCCCAATCGTCGCCGTAGTCGTACACATACGTGAAGGTGGTACCTACGCGCGGCATCACCGCGGCAAGGCGTATCCGCTTTGCGTCGACCATTCCTAAATCATCAACACCGTCGGGATCGGGCGGTCCGTACTTCTTACGACCCATTCGAAACGTGTAGAGATGGTAGTTCTCCCAGCCCATGACCACTTGCAAGACGCGATGGAGTTGGGCCAGGGTATAGTCCCCAGTGACGTGAACACGACGCCAGATCGGCGGGGTGATGCCGATTAAAGCCACTTTGAACTGGTAGATCGCCCCGCTTTGGGCCGCTCCCACGATTCCTCTCCTTAGCACTACAGTCTGCGCAACGGAGCATTCTTTCATTCACGCCATCGCGCAGCAAGGTCTCGGCGATCGCGGGCAGTCCGGCTCGTTGCATGCAATATAGGTGTTGTTGTCGGATCCGTCGTCTAGCATCGGGCGCGGGCATGGAGGGCCCGCACCAATGCTGGAAGAGTTTCTCGAACATCCTTTTTTCCTGAATCGTGACCGACAAGCATCACTACTGAAAGAACGAGAGTCATTCCTCAGCCACCTGCAGCAACAAGGAACCAGCCGCAAAGCGCTGAGGAATCTTTCTGGGGAATTGCTGCCGGTGATGCGTCTTCTGAAGCTCACCGAGATGCGCGATGTGTCGCTGGAGGAAATCCAGCGAGCGGCGCTCTGCTGGGCGCGCGAGCAACGCACGAATCCGAAGGCACAGTCATACGGCAACTCCGCTTCATTCTTTGTATATGCGGCGAAGAAATGGCTGCGATTCCATGGACGGCTCAAGCTGCCGAGCGCACCGCCTATGCGGTTTGCCGATCAGCTCAATTACTTCGCCCGGTATATGACAGAGGAGCAGGGTCTTTCGCCCTATTCGGTGCGCTCTCATTGTGCGAAGACATCGAAGTTTCTGGAGTGGTTCGGAGAACGGCATCGCTTGTTGACGACGGCGAGGATCGAAGATGTGGACGAGTTCCTTGCGATGAAAGGCGCTGGCAAATGGAGTCGCAGGTCGGTCTCAGTCGCTGCACAAGCGCTACGAGCCTTCTTTCGCTATGCCGAGACACGTGGATGGTGCGCCACCAGTTTCGCGAAGGGCATTCAGGGCCCAAAAATCTACAAATACGAGGGTGTGCCGGAAGGCCCCAGTTGGGAACAAGTGCGCAGGCTCCTGCGATCCGTCAAGGGTTCAAATCCAGCGGTGCTGCGCGCACGGGCCATCCTTTCCTTGCTTGCGATTTATGGACTGCGCACTGGCGAAGTCTCACGACTCATGCTGAGGGATTTCGATTGGCGTGAAGAAGTGTTCGAGGTGAATCATTCGAAACGCGGAGGCCCACAACGCTATCCGCTTCAGCGTGAGGTTGGTAACGCCATCCTGCAATACCTCAAAAGGGGCCGGCCGTGCTGTGCCTGTCGGCACCTATTCGTAACGCTCCAGCCTCCCTATCGTCCCATAGGAGCAGAGGCTCTGTGGACGCTGACGAGCCGACGACTGAAGGCAGCTGGCATACAGTGCCGAACCCGAGGTCCACGGGCCTTGCGGCACGCTTGTGCGACACGCTGGTTACAGCAGGGCGCATCGTTCAAGGAGATCGGGGACTTGCTCGGACATCGCGGTCTTGAATCAGTCGGAATCTATGCGAAGGTTGATCTCCGCGCGCTGCGCGCGGTAGCAGCCGTCGGTCTGGGAGGGCTGGCATGAAGCTTTCCCAGGCGGTGGACCTTCTACATCCAGCGTAAACGAGACGCAGGCATGCGGTTCGACAGTCCCATGCGCAGATTGCGCTCGTTTCTTCGCTACTGTGGCGATATCGATCTTCACCACATCACGACACAGCAGATCATCGCCTTCCTCGGCGGTTCGGGCAGTATGCCCAGCGGATGGAGTGGCAAGCGCGGCTCGCTGCGGTCCTTTTTCGATTACTGGACAGCGCGTGGTCGGCTGAAATCCTCTCCCCTGCCACCTTCGGCTCCCAAAATCACGCCAAGCTTCGTTCCGTATATCTACTCGCGGTCCGACTTGCGCTCTCTTCTGGATGCTGTCCCGCGCTGCCAACGGAAATCGGCCTGCGTGATGTCGGAAGCAACCTTTCGCACGCTGTTGCTGTTTCTGTATGGAACTGGCATGCGGCTCGGCGAAGCACTTCGGCTCCGGGTCATGGACCTGGATCTGACGCTCGATCTGGTTACGATACGCGATACGAAGTTTTACAAATCACGCCTCGTGCCCCTCGGACCGGATCTCGCGAGGCTGGTTCGGGAATACCTGTATCAGCCGGGACGACGAAATCAACCCTATCGATTATTGTTTCAAGCGAAGAGCGGTGGTCCCCTTGCAGTCCAGATTGCCGATACAAGCTTCTCGCGTCTGCGACGGATCGCAGGCATCGAACGCCGCGACGACTCGTACTTCCAACCGAGGCTTCATGATCTGCGCCACACATTCGCGGTTCATCGGCTGACCGAGTGGTATCGGCAGAATGCGGACGTCCAGCGCCTGCTTCCCGCGTTGTCTACCTATCTCGGCCATGTCAGCCTGAGCGCAACCCAACGCTACCTCACCATGACCCCAGAACTGCTCGAACAGGCAAACCGTCGATTCGAGCATTATGCGTGCGGAGGTGCCGATGCAAGATAAGCGCGCCCTGGCACCGTGGATCAAGCGCTTTCTGCTGGAATATCTTCCCGCGGATCGCAACTTCGCCCGTAACACGCAGCACAGTTATCGTGATGCACTACGGCTGTTCGTCATCTTCGCCAGCGCGACTCTACCCAAGAAACCAGACGAACTGTTGGTGGAGGATCTCGCTGCCGATCTGCTGAGGAGGTTCCTGTGTCATATCGAGGAGAGACGGAAATGCTCAGTCGCGACGCGTAACCAGCGACTGGCCGCATTACGCACACTGGCAGCGTTTATCGGCGAACGCAGCCCGGAACATCTGTCCTGGTGCGCGCAGATCCGTAGCATCCCTTTCAAGAAGTCAGGGCACAGGCCAGTCGGATATCTGGAAAAGGCGAGATCGACGCGTTGCTCGCTGCCCCTGACCGCGCCAGTCGACTCGGATCAAGAGATCACGCGCTGTTGTTGTTTCTGTACAACACCGGAGCCCGAGCCGACGAAGCGGCCCAGCTAACAGTCGGCGATCTGCGATTGCGTGGACCACATGAGAAATCCCAGTCGTTCGTGCAACTGCGAGGGAAAGGAAACAAGGTCCGCTTTTGCCCGCTGTGGGCATCCACTACGGTGATCCTGAAGGAACTGGCCACGGGACGCTCCGACGAGGAACGAGTGTTTCTGGGTCGTTCCTCCCGAGCGATGACACGATTCGGCGTGCACGACATCGTCACTCGTTACGCCAAAATGGCCAGAGGGAATCGCGTCGGGTTGCGACATAAACGAGTCGGGCCGCACACGATTCGGCACACGACAGCCACTCACCTGTTGCGGGCCGGAGTGGATATCAACACGATCCGCGCATGGCTCGGGCACGTCTCAATCGACACGACGAATATCTACGCGGAAACCGATCTGGAGATGAAGGCGAAGGCGCTGGGCATGTGTGAAACCAAACTGCGGCAACCACGAAAGCGGTGGCGGGACAATCCTGACTTGCTCAAGTTCCTGGCTCAACTCTGACCAACTTATGTGACGTTCGGCCCCGGCGCAATCCGCTGTTTATCCGCCGACACATGCTGAACGTCACATAAATCCGAAGACAACATAATCTTCAGGCCTTCTGACTAACCCTGCTTTGACTGGGTTTTGGCGGATGTATTCGCGCTTTTGCTGCCAGCTTTCGTCCGAGCGGAGAACGTGATCGAAGGATTCTTCGTCCCAGAAGGGGCCTGTGCGGTGCAGTAGCTTGTTGAGCGTGTGGGCTGAGGCACCCTTCAGGGCTTGCAGGATGTCGACCAGCGGGAAGGGCCATCCTGACTGGTCACGGAGGGCCCAGAACAGCAGATGCACGTGGCTGGGCATGACTACGGTTGCTGAAAGATGGATACGCTTGCCATTGTCGTGGGTGCAGTGGCGCATCATTTGGTCGCGGGCTGAGTCAGACAGAATGAATCTGCCGAAGGTTCCGAAGGTGACGAAGAGGGCGCCGGAGGCGTTCTGGTAATGCGGCAGGCGGCGACGGTATTCGTACTTCGGTCTTTGCAGACGCTCGTAGTAGGACATCGTTTCATGTGGCGCGGGCGCCTCGCCTGCGCTCTCGACAACACCCAGCATGCCGCTGTGTTGCGCTTGCTGTCAGTGATCGATGATCTATTTCTTGCTCAAGGCTCCGGAATGGAACGGGGAATTCAGATGATTTTGGCAGTTGGACTTCTGGTCAGAACGCGGGCGAGGGCGCCCGCGCCACATAGACCGCGCCACATAGACCCGGCCACATCGGTTTAACGATTGGGGCAGACGGCGCAGCGGACGGGAAGGTGACTGCATCGGCAGATTACGGGAATGTCTTTCCAGCCGTGAGCTTTTGGCGTGCACGCCAGGAGACACCAGGCTTCGCGGTATTTTTCGAATTGGGCGCGAGATTTGCGCCGGGTGTGGGGATAGAAGCGGATGCCTTTGCGGCGGCCGATGGCTTTGATGGGGATGATGTACCAGATGTCTTCCGGGACAATGTGAGCAACGAAGAAATCGATTTCGGAGGCAGTGTAGGTAACGCCGCTGGCTCCGGCGGTTTTGACGCGGTAGCGGGATTCGGCATAGCGGGCGGCGGATTTAACCTGGACGCGGAGGAATCCCTGGCCGAGTTCGACGACGGAGTCGTAGCGCTCGCTATCTCCCCAAGGAAGGCAGACGGTGAATCCGAAATGGGTGGCGCGGGCGAGGAAGGCGGCTTCGGAGGCTTCTCCACGACGCTTGCGCGTGGGCAGGGCTACGGCCTGGAGTTCGATATTTCCATTCGGAAGATTTTCCGAGGCCACTTTCCCCTCCAGGTGTTGAATATTTTCCGCCCTTCCGATGAGGATCGGCGCGGCAGAACCTGCTGCTGCGCAGCGGTTTCCGGTTGCAACGTTGCGCTGATGATTCGCTTCGTTCTTCTGCATAACAGAAAAGGCGCAACCGGTGGGTCGCGCCTGAGTCTCCTTGGTGTGAAAATCTATGGCCTAAAAGACGAAAAGCGCGGCCCGAAGGCTGCGCTTTGCTTTCTTTTTCGCTTCTACATCTATTCTATCAATTTGGGTTGGGCAAAGTGGACAAAACACGGAACTTATTTCTGCTTGCGAATCTTCGCGTTAGGGGAAATGTTGTGTGTTTAAGGGCTTGACAGGAATTTGGGCGAAAGAAACAAGAATCCCCACCCTGTCGTTGAGGGCGACGAGGGTGGGGTTGGACGAGCGTGGCCGGTTACTTCCCTTCCACGAAAGCTTCCAGCCAGCCCAGCACGCGCTTCCAGCCGTCGCCATGCGAGGTGGCAAGATCCGCGTTGCCGGCGAAACCTTCATGGCGGACTCGCACCATGGTTCCGGTGCCTGACTTTTTTGGACCGCTCGGATGTAGCCCATGGACGGTGTGGGGCTCGAGTTCCCAGCGAACCACCGTCTTCGTCGGACCTGAGTAACTACCGATCCAGGTGTGGACGAGGAGGCGCGGAGGATCGACCTCGAGATACTCGCCCTCCACATAAAATGTCTTACCGTCGGCGCCCACGCCGTCGCTGCGCCACTTGCCGCCGGGGCGGACGTCCATGGTGGACTTGGTGACATGGTAGAGGCCGTCTTGTCCCCACCACTTCGGCAATTGCGACGGATCGCTAATGGCTTGGAAGACGCGCGCGGGCGGAGCCGCAATAAAAATTTCTGCAAGAACTGCATTTTGATCGGGAGTGATGGTGGCGGTTGCCATGAGGACCTCCTTGAAATTATTTCTCTACAAACTTCTTGAGCATTTCGATAACGCCAGGCCAACCGCCGGCGTAGTCCTTGCGGACTACGGGCATGGAAGCGAGACCGCTGTGCGTTATTTTTACGTGCGTTCCGGCTCTGGTTGAGGTCAGCTCCCAACGAACAATGGTGCGATGGTTCATGTCGTCGTGCCAGTTGGCCAGCCAGGTGTAAACGAGGAGGCGGGGCGGATCGTATTCGAGGATCTCGCCGTGACATTCGAACTCGCGGACGCCGTTGATCTCGATGGAACCTTTCTCGGTGGTATAGCGATAACGGCCGCCGGGGCGCGGGTCCATCTCCCATAAATGGGCGGGACATTCGGGGGAGCTGAACCAGCGCTTCAGTTCGGCAGTCGTGGTTAAAGCCTGAAAGACGCGGGCCGGGGGCGCCGCGATTTCAATTTCGCTGACAATCGCGTCTTGATCGGCACTGACAATGGCTTTCGTCATTTTCGTTTCCTGGATTTGCGCCTTGACAGGGCGTCGCGCGTTTACGACTTGCGGTGGAGGTCGAAGAATTGTTTCATCTCTTTGCCGTGGTCGAGGAAGGTCCAGTCTTCGGTGTGATGATTCTCGTCAAACACGGTGAGCACCATGCTTTGCATGTGGCCGGCGTCGGGAGTGGCGAGATTCGTGGCGTCAACAAACGTGAAGGTAATCGTCTTGCCATCTGGGGAGAGGCTGGCTTGCATGCGGGGTTGATTTCCGGCTTCGCAGTAGTGCGTCATGAGCAGCTTATTGGGGCCATCGAGATGAATCATGGAAACCATGTCTTGCGGGTGTTTACCGTGAATTTCACTGAGGAGCACGGAGCCTCCAGCCGTTTGCTTGTAAGAGACTTGCAGGGGGGTGCCGTCGGGGGTCTTCCCTTCCCATGATCCGGTTAAGGATTTGAGTTGCGTGAAAGATTTCTGGGCGTCGGATTGAGCGACGGCTGCGGCGGCGGCAAGGGCGATGGCGATTACGGCGGCGATACGGGTTGATTTGGTCATGACGGATTCCTTTCTCTGTGAAAGTTTGTGGTTAGGGTTTCGGTTTGCGGGAGGATTGTGTCTCCCGGGCATACTCGCTTTCGACAAACGATTTCAGATTGTTTAAACTGGCGGTCCAGAAAACACGGTATTGCTCGATCCAGGAATCGACGGCGCGGAGAGGTTCGGGATTCAGTTCGTAAACTCGGTTGCGGCCTTCGCGGTGTTCGCGGACGAGATGAGCACGTCTCAACAGTCGGAGATGTTTTGAGATGGCGGGACGCGAGACCGGAAAGGCCTCAGCGATTTGTCCGGCAGGTTGGCTGCCACGGCGAAGGAGATCGAGGACCGCGCGCCGGGTTGGGTCGGACAAGGCCTGGAACGTAGCTTCGGTTCGATGAGGCGAAGAATATGTAACCGAATGGATACGCATAATGCGTAACCTTACAGTTACATGATCTTGTTGTCAAGAGCTTTTTTGCGACTACGCGGGCGTGGGCGCCCGCGCCACATATTTCGAATCGAGGCAGACTAGGTGGCTGAACCTTCGACCAAGTCCAGAAAGACTTGGTGGACGCGGGGATCGTCGGAGAGTTCGGGGTGAAACGTGGCGGCCATGGCTTTTCCCTGTCGGACAACAACCGGATCGGCGCCTTCGGTGGCGAGGACTTCTACGCCTTCTCCGATGTGTTCGATCTTCGGGGCGCGTATGAAGACCATTTCCAGGGGGGAGATTCCGAGCAGTCCTTCGCGGATAGAGCTGTCGATCTGGCGTCCGTAGGCGTTGCGCCGGATCCGAATGTTGAGAGCTCCGAGTCCTTTTTGCTGTGGA
Organism: uncultured Acidobacteriaceae bacterium; assembly: GCA_963840895.1. Lineage (GTDB taxonomy): Bacteria > Acidobacteriota > Terriglobia > Terriglobales > Acidobacteriaceae > Sulfotelmatobacter. Next base: position 539,802 of record CAWJAR010000016.1, on the reverse strand, counting down.
TTCTCTACCTCGGTGGCGAGCAAGATTGCTCCGGCACAGGTTCCAAAGGTCGGCTTGACGCGAACGAACTGCTTGAGCTTTTCGAATCCTTCTTCGCCGAGAAGTTTCAGGAAAGTGCCGGATTCTCCACCTGGAATGACGAGGCCGTCGATATGGTCGAGTTGCTCTGGCTTCTTCACCAATACGACTTCCGCGCCGAGTTCCTCGAGACGGCGGCGGTGTGCGTCAAAATCTCCTTGAAGGGCAAGGACTCCTATTGTCATGGCTTGGTTGGGTCTTCGATCTTCGCTCTGAAATAACGTGCTCTGTGATACTACCGGAGAATCCGACTCAGCTAAATGGCAGGCGTCATCGGGACTCGTGAGATTTGATGTTCGCACTCGAGGGTCGGGATTCATCGATGTTGGGACTGAACTGGCGAGCGACGGCAATCGCCACCAGAGAGGCGATTGCCCGTGCTTGAGAGCTCAGAAAGAGTGTGGCACCGCCGCGCTCTGAGGGACGAAGAACCTGCAAAAGAAATGGATCCTTCTCGGATGATCAGGAGCAATCTTTTCCCGCTATCGCCCAAACGAGTCAGAATCTTAAGATGGGGCCGAAAGTGATTCGCAGATTGTTGTGAGCACCGCTGTTGAAGTAGATTTCATCGCCTACTTCGAGACGCAAACCTACTGGGCCAAGGTTGGCTTCGATTCCTCCTCCCGGATAAATAACGGCGTTCAGGCTCGATGTGCGCAATCCGAGAACTGCGCTCACAATGTCGCTGTAGGGCAGCAGGCTGGGACTCAGACGGAAATCTACGACGCCACCTTTCAGGGTAACGAAAGGGCGAATGCCACCGCCAGAAGGCTGCAACTTAGGACCGCACAAGGCTTGGGTCACCCCGATCGATGTGCGCTCGATCGCCGTAATGTCTCCCATAGTAATGTTGTGGTAGGCCTCGTCGAAATTGATGCCATAGTCGTAGGCCACTTCACCCTCCAGCATTACGGGACCGCGAATCCGATAGCCGAAGCGGGCGCCCAGCCCGAAATTATTGGTGCTCGTCTGCGAGATGCTGACAGAGTCCAGGAAAATGCCGGCCTCGACGTGTTTTTGGGCGAAAGATTGAGAGCTGAAAAACAATATTGTCAGAACAAGCGGGCAAAGCTTGAGCATCCTGGTACGCCTCCAAGCATCGGTTGAGCTAGGATGCACAAGGCTTTGATGCAGTTGGTTCTTGCGATCGGCGGAGCAAATCTTGCCGAATGAAACCTTATGACCGCGAAGGCCGGAGAGTGATGCCGTGAAGAACGGTGACGAGCTACCAGGGGTCGAAGCAGTCGTAGTTTCGTTGGGCGGTGATTTTGCCGTCGCGAAATTCGAGAAACATGGCAGAGTGGCAGCGCATCTGGGCACCGGCCGCCAGAGTGCCAAAGGGGATCGCCAGGGTGCCCGTCCACAGGACCTCGAGCGTGACGCGATTTTCCGCGGCGGACTCGCTGGCAATTTCATAGGTCTGACGAGCGAAAATCTTTCGGCCCTTTTCGAAGGCTTCGGCTACCCGGGCGGCGCCTGCCCGCAGACCATTCGGATAAATACGATTGGGGAGTTGCTCGATGACGGCATCTGGAGAAAACAACGACGCAACATAGGCGGCATCGCCGTTTTCGATGGCTTTCAGATACTGACGGGCTTGATTGAGTATGTCAGGCATGGAACAAACTTTTTACCACAGAGGACACGGAGGAATGTTGATCCCACATCTCAACAACTTCAGTTATCGGGAATTGGCTGGTTGAATCGGGCGATCGAGTATTGAAACTATGCGGCGTCGCCACGGTCGCTCGTAAAATCCTCTGATGTATCTTGGGGGCGGAGGCCTTTGTGCTGGGCGATATTCATTCGATCGAGATTGTGCTCTTGTTGCTGCTGTTCTTCGTCGTCGTCTTTGGAGCATTGGCGAAGAAACTGCACACTCCCTATCCGATCGTGCTCGTCATTGGGGGACTGCTTCTCAGTTTCATTCCCGGCATTCCACGGATCACCCTGAATCCCGACATTGTGTTTTTAGTGGTTCTGCCTCCCCTGCTTTACAACGCCGCCTGGCTCACATCGTGGCGTGAATTTTCCTACAACCTGGTCAGCATCTTGTTTCTGGCCTTTGGACTGGTGACCTTCACCGTAGTCGGCGTGAGCTTGGGAGTGCACTGGTTCTTGCCGGGGCTGGATTGGCGGATGGGCCTAGTCTTGGGCGCGGTCGTGGCACCCACCGACGCGATTGCAGCCGTTTCGATCGCGTCGCGAGTTGGATTGCCGAAGCGTATCGTGGAAATTCTCGAAGGCGAAAGCCTGCTCAATGATGCGACGGCACTGCTCGCTCTGGAATTTGGAATTGGCTTGTTGGTGGGCGGGCAACGACCGACCGTTATGCTCGGCATCTTGCGGCTGGCATACTTGATCGTCGTAGGCGTGTTGACCGGACTGGTGATTGGCGAGATCGTCCACCAGATTGAGCATCGCATTGACGATGCACCGATTGAGATTGCTCTCAGCCTACTCACTCCCTACGCGGCCTATCTCAGCGCCGAGCAGATGCATGCCTCGGGCGTTCTCGCGGTGGTAGTGTGCGGCTTATATCTAACGAGGAAGAGCTCGCACTTTTTTACTCCGAGCGTGCGGGTACAGGCGTGGGCGGTTTGGGAGTCGATGACGTTTGTCCTGAACGGCCTCGTGTTCGTGATGATCGGGTTGCAATTGCCGTATGTGCTGAAAACCATCAGCGATCATGACCTGCGAACCCTGACACTTTACGCCGCGATATTTTGTGCAGGTTTGATCGTGCTGCGCCTGATCTGGGTGTTCCCGGGCGCACATCTTGCCTATCTGATTCGAAGACACGTTTTGCACCAGAAGGAAGCGACCCCCACGGCCAAGGGGCTTTTCGTATTGGGCTGGACCGGGATGCGGGGAGTGATCTCGCTGGCCGCTGCGATTTCGGTTCCGCGGATGCTGGCGAACGGCGAGCCATTTGTCCAGAGGAACGTGATTATTTTTCTAACGTTCGCGGTGATTCTCGTAACGCTCGTCTTGCAAGGATTGACGCTGCCCTCAGTGATCCGGGGGCTGGGACTGGCGGGCCTTTCCATCAGCGATCAGGAGGAAGTGAGTGCGCGCAGGCTGATGGCTGAGGCGGCGCTGTTGCACCTGGAGCAGGTAAAGAGCCGGGCGGATTCCACGGACGAAGGCTTTGATGACATCGAGCGGCATTACCGGCGACGCTTGGCGACACTGGACCATGAAGAGGCTCATGCTGAGCCGGGAGATGCGGACTTCTACAAGAAATACGCGGCGTTATCGCGTGAACTGTTAAGCATCGAGCGGAAGACCGCGGTGCAATTGCGCAACCAGAGCCAAATTGGCGACGAGTTGCTCCGCGAATTGGAACACGAATTGGACTTGGGAGAGTTGAAGTTTCAGCGCAGGCGTGGGGAATAATGCGTGAACGAGAAGAACAAAGCCCCGGACGAATGCGTCCGGGGCTACGTGATTTTCTACCAGCCGCGAGTTTGCAGCATTTGGGCTTCGTCCAGCCCTGCGACGGCGAGGCCCTTCATGGCACCTAGCAGGTCTTCGCTCACTTCAAGTAATACTTTAGGATCCTGATAGTGCGTCGCGGCCTTCACGATGGCGCGGGCACGCTTCTCGGCTTCGACGGGATCGGCGAAAGTGGTGGAATCCTTCATGAAGATGCCGCTGCCAACGAAGACTGCTTCGGCTCCGAGTTGCATGACGAGGCTTGCATCGGCCGGGGTGGCGATGCCTCCGGCAGAGAAATTCGGAACGGGGAGCTTCCCTGCTTTCGCAACGATGCGAATCAGTTCGTAGGGTGCTCCGTGCTCTTTGGCTTTGGCGTAGAGTTCTTCTTCGTTGAGCACGGTGAGGATCTTCATTTCCTGAACAATCTGGCGGATATGCTTGACGGCGTGGACGACGTCGCCGGTGCCGGCTTCTCCCTTGGTGCGGATCATAGCGGCGCCTTCGGCGATGCGGCGCAGGGCTTCACCGAGGTTGCGGGCTCCGCAGACGAACGGGACCTTGAAGGCATGTTTGTCGACGTGGTGGGCCTCGTCGGCAGGGGTGAGGACTTCGGATTCGTCGATGTAGTCGACGCCGAGTTCTTCGAGAATCTGAGCTTCGGCGAAGTGGCCGATGCGGCACTTGGCCATGACGGGGATCGACACGGCGGCCATGATTTCGCGAATCTTCTTGGGGCTCGCCATGCGGGCAACGCCGCCTTCGGCACGGATTTGCGCGGGCACGCGTTCGAGGGCCATCACAGCGACGGCGCCAGCGCGCTCAGCAATGGTGGCCTGCTCGGCGTTGGTGACGTCCATGATGACACCGCCCTTGAGCATTTCGGCGAGGCCGGTTTTCAGACGGAGACTGGTGTTGGTGCCGTTGTGTTGGGACATGGTCTAGACCTTGTGGGTACCTTTTCGCGATCGCGAAGAATCAGCTGCCAGCCCTCCGCTAACCCTTGGTTTGATGATCTGGGGAGGGGTTTCGCCGCTGACTCATTCTAACGCTGGCGAGGCATTTGCGGAACCCCGGTCGCCGATTAACCACGAAGGACACGAAGTTACACGAAGGAAAAACCTACGAAGGTCACCCTGTTAGAGCTCCATGAGCTTGGCGAACATTTTTTCGGGGTCGATGGCGGTGACAATCCCTCTAACGCTGGAACCATTTTGCGGAACCCCGGTTGGCGATTAACCACGAAGGACACGAAGTTACACGAAGGAAAAACCTACGAAGGTCACCCTGTTAGGGCTCCATGAACTTGGCGAACATTTTTTCGGGGTCGATGGCTATGAAAATCCCTCTAACTCTGGCGAGCCGTTTGGAAAGCCGGTTGGCGATTAACCACGAAGGACACGAAGTTACACGAAGGAAAAACCTACGAAGGTCACCCTGTTAGGGCTCCATGAACTTGGCGAACATTTTTTCGGGGTCGATGGCTATGAAAATTCCTCTAACGCTGGAACCATTTTGCGGAACCCCGGTTGGCGATTAACCACGAAGGGCACGAAGTTGCACGAAGGACAAACCACGCAAGGTCAACCTGCTAGCGCTCGACGAACTTGGCAAACATTTTTTCGGGGTCGATGGCGATGAAGATTCCCTTGCTTCGGGCCAGGGCTTCATTCTTCTCGTTGAGAATTTCGGCCACGTTGATGTGCTGGCGGCCATGGACGCTGACTTCCTTGCCTTCGACGTGCAGCGTTTTGTAGAGCGGGACGGGCTTGAGGTATTCGACGGTCATTTCTTTGGTCAGGGCGACGACGTGGTGAAGCTTGTTCACTTTGCCCATGGCGTCGTCGAGGATGGTGGCGATGATGCCGCCGTGGCAATGGCCGGGAGGTCCGGTGTAGCGCTTGCTGAGGCGGAATTCGCAGACGAAGGTTTGACGCTCTTCGTCGAGGGTGAACTTCAGGCGCATACCGGCGGGATTGTTCTGGCCGCAGGCGAAGCAGTAGTTTTTTTGCATTTTGAGATAGCGGGTGTCATGGCCGTGGACCTGGGACTTTCGTGGCATGGGAGGGATTTTATCCTGAACACCGAAACACAACTAACCACAGGGGACACAGAGGGGACCGAGGCGCAGCTACAGCGCCGCCGCGGGATATTCCTTTTTTGGTCGGGTGAAATCTTGTATACATATCGGTTTTGAGTTTCTTGCCGCTTGACGCAGAGCTACACGTGTGTGCGTCATGGTGGATAAGAAAGCACTTCACAGGTCCTTTGGCCGGCAACATGCGCCCGCCTCAGGATGACATGCCGAAAATCAATTCCTGCATCGGAGCTTTTCATGAAACGTTTCGCCTTTTTCGCTCTTCTTCTGATTTTTGGAGGATCGTCTCTCCTGGGCCAGCAAACACAGAACAAAATGCAGCACAAGAATGCGGACAAAAAAAATCCGCCCGCGGCAAAAGGGGCCAAGAAAGATCAGAAAAAAGACGAGAAGAAGGAGGAGCCCAAAGAGGAAAGGAAGGGTGGGATGACAGCCGACACTTTTTCGGGGCTGAAGTTTCGGCTCATTGGGCCGGCGGTGGCTTCGGGGCGGGTGATGTCGATTGCGGTGAATCCTCGCAACAAGTCTGAATACTACGTCGGGGTGGCCTCGGGCGGAGTGTGGAAGACGGTGAATGATGGGACAACTTGGACTCCAGTGTTCGATGGAGAGGGATCGTATTCGATTGGCTGGGTGGCGCTCGATCCAAATGATTCGTCCGTCGTGTGGGTAGGGACGGGGGAGAGCAATTCGCAGCGCAGCGTTTCGTACGGCGACGGAATCTACCGGTCCGATGATGGCAGGAAGAATTGGCAGAATCTAGGGCTGAAGAAGTCAGAGCACATTGGGCGGGTAGTGGTGGATCCACGGGATTCGAAGGTGGTGTATGTGGCGGCGGAAGGACCGCTGTGGGGATCGGGGGGAGACCGCGGGCTCTATAAGACGGCGGATGGCGGCAAGACGTGGAAGGCGGTGCTGACGATCAGCGAGAACACGGGCGTGGTGGACGTGGCGCTGGATCCATCGAATCCGGACATTGTGTATGCGTCGGCGTATCAGCGGCGGCGGCATGTGTTCACGCTGATCGATGGCGGACCAGAGAGCGCGATTTACAAATCGACGGATGCGGGGGCTACGTGGAACAAGTTGAAATCGGGATTGCCGACTGTCGATATGGGGAGGATTGGGCTGGCCGTTTCTCCGGCGGATCCGAATGTGGTGTATGCCACTGTCGAGGCGGCGGATGGGAAGGGCGGAATCTTCCGGTCAAGCGACAAGGGAGCGACGTGGGAGAGGCGGAATGAGTTTGATTCCGGCGCGATGTATTACGCGCGGGTGGTGCCGGATCCCAAGAATGTGGATCGCATTTTCGTGATGTCGGTGCAATTGCGCGAGTCGCTCGATGGGGGCAAGACGCTGCGGACGGTCAACGAAGTGAATCATCACGGGGACAATCACGCGTTGTGGATTGATCCGGAAAATACACAACATTGGTTGCTGGGGTCGGATGGCGGGATGTACTCGACTTTTGATGATGCGAAGTCGTGGCAGTTTAAGGCGAATTTGCCGACGGTGCAATTTTATGACGTGGCGGTGGACAATGCGACTCCGTTCTACAACGTGTGCGGCGGAACGCAGGATAATTTTTCGTGGTGCGGGCCTGCGCGCACGCGGAACGTCAATGGAATTCTGAATTCGGATTGGTTCGTGACAACGGGTGGGGATGGATTCCGGTCGCAGGTGGATCCGGTGGATCCGAACACAATTTATGCGGAATCGCAGTATGGCGTTCTGGTGCGGCACGACAAGCCCACAGGGCAAGAATTGGTGTTGCAGCCGCTGGAGGGCAAGGGAGAGCCCGCGCTGCGGTGGAATTGGGATTCGCCGATCATCATCAGCCCGCATTCGCATACGCGGCTTTATTTTGCGGCCAATAAATTGTTCCGCAGCGATGACCGCGGTGATACCTGGAAGGCGATCAGCGGCGATTTGACGCGCCAGATGGATCGCAACAATTTGCCGGTGATGGGAAAGGTATGGGGTCCGGATGCGGTGGCGAAGAATCAGTCGACTTCGTTTTACGGAAATATCGTGGCGCTGGCAGAGTCTCCGAAGAAAGAAGGGTTGATTTATGTGGGTACTGACGACGGGCTGATCCAGGTAACCAGCGACGGAGGGGCCAATTGGACGAAGTATGAAAAGTTCTCGGGCGTCCCGGAGATGACGTATGTTTCGCGGTTGACGGCGTCTTCGCACGACGCAGGGACGGTTTTTGCGGCGTTTGACAATCACAAGAATGAGGACTTCAAGCCGTATCTGCTGAAATCGGTGGATGCGGGAAAGACTTGGACTTCGATCGCGGGGGATCTGCCGGAGAGTGGGCCGGTGCTGGCGTTTGCGGAAGATACCGTGAATGCGAACCTGCTGTTTGCTGGGACGGAGACGGGTGTGTTCTTCACGATCGACGGCGGAGCGCACTGGGTGCGCCTGAAGGGAGGGCTGCCGACGATTTCGGTGCGCGACATGGTGATCCAAGGGCGCGAGGGCGATCTGGTGATTGCGACGTTTGGGCGCGGATTCTATGTGCTGGACGACATCACCCCGCTGCGGCAGATGAAGGCGGAGTCCACCGAACAAGCTTCTGCGATGTTCCCGGTGAAAGATGCGCTGATGTATGTGGAGCGGCATCCGCTGGGCGGGCCGAAAAAGGGGTTCCAGGGAGATGGGCTTTATGCGGCGGATAACCCGCCCTATGGTGCGCTGTTCACAGCATACTTAAAGGAACAGTTTAAGACGAAGAAGGAGAAGCGGCAGGATGCCGAGAAGGATGCTGCGAAGAAGAATCAGGCATCTCCCTATCCGACTAATGATGAACTGCGAGCCGAGGCGGAAGAGGCTAAGCCCGAGGTTTATTTCGTGGTGTACGACGAGAGCGGGGCGGCGATCCGGCGGGTGGAGGGGAGTTCGGAGGCTGGATTCCAGCGGGCGGCGTGGGATCTGCGGTATTCGGCGCCGCAGGTGAAAAAGCCGTCGGGCGATGATGGTGAGAACTTTCCGGATGCGGCGGACATGGGACCGCTGGTGCTGGCGGGGAGTTATTCGGTTCGCATGTTCAGCAAGGTCGGCGGTGCGGTGACCGAGTTGGCCGGGCCGCAGTTGTTCAAGGTGACGACTGAGGGGGCGTCGGGGATGAGCGCAGCGGATCGCGCGGCCCAAGAAGAATTCATGCGGAAGGTGACACGCCTCTACCGGGCCGTTTCGGGGGCGCTGCATACCGCTGAAGATGTGCAGTCGCGGTTGAAGGCGATTCAGGAGGCGTTGCGTGAGGCTCCGGCAGCGGAGAAACAGTTGGGAGCGGTCGCGGATTCACTTGTGCAGCGGGATCGCGAGATCTTGCGGGCTCTGCGAGGAGATATCGAAATCGCCAAGCGAAGTGAGCCGGTGCCATCATCGATCAACGACCGGGTGAATTCGGTGATGGAGGGCGAGCGGTTCTCACTGGCCAAGCCGACGCAGTCGCATGTGGATTCGTACAACATCGCGGCAACGGAATTTGCCGACCAACTCGGGAGGTTGCGGACGCTGGTTGAGGTAGACCTCAACAAACTGGAGAAGGATATGGAGGCTGCGGGGGCACCTTGGACTCCGGGGCGGGTGCCGGAGTGGTCGGACAAGTAGAGCAAAACCTTTAACCACGAAGGGCACTAAGGTTCACGAAGGAAACCTGGGCTAAACTTGTACGCCTTGCTCGCGCAACCGTACGATCAGGTGGCTCGGCGGCAATGGTCGGAGGGTGGAGCAAAACCTTTAACCACGAAGGGCACTAAGGTTCACGAAGGAAGTCTGGGCTAGACTTCTACGCCTTGCTCGCGCAACCGTGTGATCAGGTGGCTCGGCGGCAATGGTCGGAGGGTAGAAAACCTTTAACCACGAAGGGCGCTAAGGTTCACTAAGGAAATCTGGGCTAGACTTCTACGCCTTGCTCACGCAAGAGGACGATCAGGCGGCTCGGCGGCAAGGCGGTTCCGAGGTTGTAACTGCCGGTGATGCGATCGGCGAACAGGAGGACGGCGTCGTTTTCGAAGGCGCCGGCGTAGCTCAGGACGTCGTATTGGCTGACGTATTGTTCGATCTCGCGATCGAGCAATGGACGGAAAAAAATATCCAGGGTTTCGACGGTGGAGAGCATTCGACGGGTTGGCGCGTGGAGGACGGCGATCGAGGTCACGAACTGAAACTGGCTGCCGGAGAATTCCTTCAGGAATGAAGTAGCTTCCTGTTTGCTTTGCGGCTTTTCGAAAATCTTTTTTCCCTTGGCCGCGACCGCATCTCCGGAAACGATGATCGCGTCGGGGCACTCGTCGGCGATTTTGTGCGCTTTTGCCTCGGCAAGTTTTCGCGTGAGTTCGATGGGATCGTCGTGGCGAATGGCTTTTTCATCGATATAACTTGGGCGCGTTTCGTAGGGCAGGCCGATCAAGTCCATGGCGCGCTTGCGAAACTGCGATTCTGAGGCGAGAACGATCCTCATTGCGAGAGACTCCTGTAGAAAAATTAAACATAGCACGCGTGCAGAGATCGCGTGGGTGACGTTCCTGATTTCTTGCTCAATAACCCTTGCATTGTTCGCGAGTGGCTGTGTTACACTCGCCGCCGACCGTTGCTTGCGTTGTGGGACGCGGTGACGGCCGTGGGGAAATCCTTGACTGTGCCCAGGAGGACTGGGGAATGGGCCTCGCGTTACTGGTTTTGATCTGGCTGATCACGTTTGTCAGCACCTACTTCTTTGTCGCCAAAACCTGGTGGCTGCCTGTGGGCGCATCCGCGGCCGCAGGCTGGATCGACGGTCAATTCACCCTGACGTTTGTGATCATGGGAATTGTGTTCGTCGCAGCGCAGGTCTCGCTCGGGTACATCGTGTGGAAGTACCGCGAGAGCCCTTCTTCTCCTCCGGTGGCGTATTCTCACGGAAACACGACGCTGGAAATCGTTTGGACAGTTCTGACCACGATTCTGTTCGTCGGATTGAATCTGATGGGCAGCAGCGTATGGGCAAGCCAGCGCTGGGATGCAGCCGAGCCAGGCGCGGTTCAGGTGGAAGTAACCGGTATGCAGTTTGCGTGGTACTTCCGCTATCCGGGGCCCGACGGTAAATACGGTGCTACTAGCCCGAAGCTGATGGATCCATCGGCTGGCGGCGAGGCGGCGGTGGGGCTTAACACGGCTGACGCAGCCGCGAAAGATGACGTGGTGACGGGAACGATGTATCTCCCGGTTGACCGCGAGGTTGATGTGAGCCTGCGGGCCGTCGATGTCATCCACAGTTTCTTTATCCCGAACCTGCGTTTTAAGCAGGATACGGTGCCAGGCTTGAACATTCACATGCACTTCAAGCCGACGGCGATTGGTGAATATGAGATTGCCTGCGCGGAACTGTGCGGGCTCGGTCATTACAAGATGCATGGCATGGTCCACGTCGTCAGCCAGGAGGATTTCGATAAGTGGCTGGCGGCACGGGAGGCGGAGAAACAATAAAATGGCGACCCCGGCTTCGGTTCACGCGCACGCTCCTCAGGGTTTCATCCGGAAATACATCTTCAGTCTGGATCACAAAGTCATCGGCATTCAGTATTTCTTCCTGGCACTCACGGCGGTGTTTGTCGGGATGCTGCTGTCACTTTTGATGCGCATTCATATGGTCTGGCCGACGGCGGTATTGCCAATCGTCGGCGAGATCAAGCCGGAACAGTATCTCGCCTTACTGACCATGCACGGCACCATCATGGTGTTCTTCGTGCTGACGACCGCGCCGCAGGGAGGGTTCGGTAATTACTTCCTGCCGATTCAGATTGGCGCGCCCGACATGGCGTTCCCCGTCCTGAACATGTTGTCGTTCTGGACGACGTTTGTGGGATTTGTTGTGATCCTGTGCGCGTTCTTTGTGTCCGGCGGAGCGCCATTGCATGGGTGGACTGGGTATCCTCCCCTGAGCGCGCTGCAAACGGCTGGGCCCGGCGAAGGACTGGGCGCTGACTTGTGGATCACGAGCATCGCCATTTTCTGTCTCGCGTCGCTGATGGGGGCATTGAACTTTATCACCACGACGCTCGATCTGCGGGCGAAGGGCATGACGCTGATGCGCATGCCGCTGACCGTCTGGTCGTGGTTCATTACCGCGATTCTGGGATTGCTGGCGTTCGGGGTGCTGCTGTCGGCCGGCATTTTGCTTTTGATGGATCGCAATCTGGGGACGAGCTTTTATGTGCCGCTGGTTGTGGTGAATGGGCAGATCATGGGCCACAAGGGCGGATCACCGCTGCTGTGGCAGCATCTGTTCTGGTTCTTTGGACATCCAGAGGTATACATCGCGATTCTGCCGGGCATGGGCGTGGCGTCGCAGATTCTGTCGACGTTCTCGCGCAAACCGATTTTCGGCTACAAGGCGATGGTGTACGCCATGCTGTCGATCGGATTCTTCGGATTCATGGTGTGGGGCCATCACATGTTCATGAGCGGCATGAGCCCGTACTCGGCTTTTGCCTTCTCTCTTTTGACGATGTGCATTGGCGTGCCCTCGGCCATCAAGACGTTTAACTGGCTCGGCACTATGTATAAGGGGCGAATTCGCTTCCATACTCCGATGCTTTATGCGGTCGGGTTTGTCTCGCTGTTTGTTTCCGGCGGGCTGAGCGGGCCGTTCCTGGCGCAACCGGTGCTCGATATTCAGTTGCACGACACTTATTTTGTGGTCGGACATTTCCACCTCATCATGGGCGTGGCAGCGATCTTTGGGATCTTCGCGGCGACCTATTACTGGTTCCCGAAGATGTTTGGCCGGATGATGAATGAATCGTGGGGCAAATTGCATTTCTTCCTCACGCTGGCCGGAACGTACGCCATCTTCATGCCGATGCACTATCTCGGAATGGCGGGACAGACGAGGCGATATTCTCAATTCACGGAAGTTGCCTATCAGCAGAAACTGCTGCCGTTGCAGACGTTCATGACGTATGCGGCGATCATCACGATCGCAGCGCAGTTTATCTTCGTGATCAATCTCTTCTGGAGCATGTTCAAGGGGCCGAAGGCCAGCGACAATCCGTGGGAGGCGACGACCCTGGAGTGGACGACAGCGACTCCGCCACCGCACGACAACTTTGGCGGCGTAACTCCAGTGGTGAATCATGGGCCGTATGAATATGGCGTGCCTGGGGCTTCGAAGGATTATGTGATGCAGACGGACCCGGCAACCACCGCGACGCATTAGCGCACTAAGTAGTTATGGCGACCTACACTCCAAGTTCTCCGGTTGATCACGTTGGGCGCGGGCACAAGCCTCCGGCTCCGCCTGCAACGGGCGGGGGCGATGACGGGCGTGGCGGCGGCGACATTCCGAACTACGGCGCGCGTTTGCGGCGGGCCCGGCTAGGGCTGGCTTGCGGGATCGCCACCGTCTGCATGGTGTTCATCTCGCTGACCAGCGCGTACATCGTGCGGCAGGGGCTGCCGACATTTGATGGGGCGTCGAACAGCTACGTACGGGACTGGGGACGGGTGGATTTGCCATGGCTGTTACTGGCAATTAACACCGCTGTGCTTCTGATCAGCAGCGTGACGATGGAATTCGCCCGGCGGAAAGCGGCCCTGCAGGCAGCGCTGGCTCCCGTGAAGTCGATCCCTGGAATCTCGTTGGGGAACGAGAAATCATTTCCCTGGCTCGGCATTACGGTGCTGTTGGGAGTTTCGTTTCTTGCGGGGCAGTGGCTGGCTTGGGGCGAGTTGCACGCTCGCGGATTCTTTGTCGATACCAATCCCAATAGTTCGTTTGTGTTTCTACTAACGATTGCCCACGCGATCCACCTGGGCGGGGGAATGATTGCTTTGATTTGGGCGGCGAGCGCTTCCCTGCTGCACAAGCCGGTGGAGTCGCGGCGGATCGTGGTGGACATCACCGCGTGGTACTGGCATTTTATGGCGGTGTTGTGGATTTATGTGTTCGCCTTGTTGGGATTTGCGCGATAAGAGCACTAACCACGAAGGACGCTAAGGTTCACGAAGGTTGCATCCAGCGGAACTGAAAGGGGAACTTGAGGAATGGCTGACGCCACGCTTCAGCATGATGCTGTGCAACACGGGCTGCCAGGAGCTTTTGAGGCGCCGTTGTTTGGGGCTTACTCGAAGAAGGTGGGGATGTGGCTGTTTCTGGCTTCGGACTCGCTGACTTTCGGGGCGCTGCTTTTCGCCTTCAGCTATAACCGGATTTATACGGCGTGGCCCACGCCATTTCACGTGCAGAGCATTGTGAACTCCACCATCATGACGGCGTGCTTGCTGTCGAGCTCGCTGACCATGGTGATGGCGGTGTTTGCTGCGCAGCGCGGGGATCGCGCATGGACCCGCAATTGGCTGCTGGCTACCATGGCGTTCGGCACGGCATTTATCGTGCTGCACGGGATGGAGTGGAGCAAGCTGATCGAGGAAGGACTGACGCTCCCGATGTTTCCGAAGCCGGCGCACGCTGCCGTCGGGGAGATGGTCGACATTTCGAAGAACACTCCGCAGTTCCCTGCTACGTTCTTCGGCCTCACCGCAATGCACATGCTGCACGTGACGATTGGCGTGATTTATCTGGGTGTGGTCGCTTTTCGAAAGTGGTTCCTGCCCGTGCTGGCCGTACTTTGGGCTGCGGGATATTTTCTGATTCCGGCGGACAACGTTTTTCATTACGGCATTCATGCACTGGGACTGGGGCTGATCGTCGCGGCGATCATCTTGTTCTTGAAGCCGAAAGATTACGATGCGCAGGATGTGGAAGTTTCGGGGTTGTACTGGCACTTCGTCGATCTGGTGTGGATGTTTATCTTCCCGCTGGTGTATTTGCTGTCGACGAAGATTACGTAGTACTCGACGGGTTCAGCGGCTAGGCCGATCTCATTTGGGCTGTTACGGCATCGCTGAAGCGATGCCCTGATACGAATCTTGAGCGAGGGGAAAACGATGCACGACGCGGCAACACATGATGACAGCAAGGGGCAGTATTTCTGGGTGTGGGGAGCGCTGCTGGTCCTGACGGCAATCGAGGTCGTGTTGGGGTACAAGCAAGTCTTCTCCCCGGTGCGGATGCTGGAAATATTGCTGGTTCTTTCGATCATCAAGTCGGCGCTGATTATTGGCTACTTCATGCACTTGAAGTTTGAGAAGGCGCTGATGCGCTGGCTGCTCGTTTTCTCGGTCGTTGCCTGCTTCATCATCATGTATTTCTTTTTCTTCCCAGACGCGGGGCGCGTGTTGCCTCCGCCAAATGGCGTTGGATTGGGCTAAGCATATGAATGTCTTCTCTAAGCTTCGGGCCTGTATTTTAGCGTCGCTGCTTGCGTTTGCGGTCAGCCCGGCTTTTGCTCAGGGCTGCGCCATGTGCAATGCAAATGCTAAGGCCACGCCGAAGGACGCGCAGCGAGCGATCAACCGGGCTATCTTTGTGATGCTGGCGCCGCCGGTGGCGATCATGGTTGTCGGGTTTGGATTCGCCGTCCGGTACGGCAGGCGCCGCGATCAAGAGAACGAAACACCCTCATCGTAAAGTGATTGATGGCAACAGTTCTCTCGCCATCACTTGAAATGTTGTCGGCGGAGACGTAGTGAGCTCCGTTTCTACGGGGCAACGGGCCGCTCCTGTCTGCTTTATAATAGAAAGATTCGATACGCTTCGCGGACGATTCTGAGCGCTTGCGCTCGGGTCGAGCGGGGCTGTCGCGGCCCTTATTCGATGTCTTCTGAACCCACGCAGGCTGTTGTGAATCCCACGGAAAGCATTGTGGTACGCGGTGCGCGCGTACATAACCTCAAGGATATTGACTTCGAGGTTCCGCACAACTGCCTGACGGTCGTCACCGGTGTGTCTGGATCGGGCAAATCTTCGCTGGCATTTGACACGATTTATGCCGAGGGGCAAAGGCGGTATGTGGAGTCGCTATCGGCCTATGCGCGGCAATTTCTGGAGCGGATTGAGAAACCGGATGCGGACCTGATTGATGGGATCGCTCCCGCGGTGGCGATCCGGCAGAAGAATACGACGCGGAATCCGCGGTCAACCGTGGCGACGGCGACTGAGATTTACGACTATCTCCGGCTGCTGTTTGCCCGGGTGGGGCGGACTTATTGCGCGATCTGCGGACGCGAGGTGAAGAAGGATACGGTCGACGAGGTTGCGGATGCAATTCTGAAGCTTGATCCGGAGACGCGGCTGCAAGTGTTGTTTCCCCTGCACAGGCCGGTCGGGGTGACACAGGAGACAGCCGGAAAGTCTGTCCGGGTGCGAGGGCGGGACGCCCCTTCGACAAGCTCAGGGCAGGCTCTCGCGACAGCCGGCGGGACGCCGGGGCTACCAAAAGCGAAGAAGGGCGCCAAGGGGGAATTCAGCGACTCCCTGAAGACCCGGCTGTTTGATCTGCGTAAGGCGGGATTTAACCGGCTTTATCAGGCGGGAGAGGTATATGAGTTCTCTACGCCGGAGTCGCTGCTGGATCTCAATTTTGCTCAGCCGGTGTTTGTGCTGGTTGATCGGCTGGTCGTGTCTGCGGAGGCTCGATCGCGGATTGTTGATGCCATTGAGACGGCTTATCGGGAGGCGGGCGAAGTTATTTTTGAAATCCCGGGGAGCGAGGCGCTTTCGGCAGACGCGGGCGGGGGCGCCCGCGCCACAGAGGCAAAGATCTTACGGTTTGCGCAGAGGTTTGAGTGCAAGCACTGCAGTTTGCGGTATGAGGAGCCCGAGCCGAGGCTCTTCTCGTTTAACAATCCTTATGGGGCTTGTCCGCGGTGCCAGGGGTTTGGGAACACGATCGACTTCGATCTGGACCTCGTGATTCCGGACAAAATGAAGACCTTGGCGGAATGTCCGATCGAGCCTTGGACCAAGCCGAAGTATCGACCGCTATTCACCGATCTGAAGCGGTTTGCCAAGGCCGCAGGAATTCCGATGGATGTGCCGTGGATTGACCTGGAGGAAGAACATCGGAATCTGGTGCTCAACGGTGAGGGGAAATTCCTGGGCGTGCGTGGCTTCTTTGCCCACCTGGAGCGCAAGAAATACAAGCTGCACGTGCGCGTGTTTCTGAGTCGCTATCGCGGGTATTCGCTGTGTCCGGATTGCAATGGGTCACGGCTGCGGCTGGAGGCCCGGCAGGTCAAGATTCAAGGGCGGAATATCTGCGAGGTGTCTTCGCTCACAGTGGAAGATGCGCTGCGGTTCTTTGAACAGGTTCAGCTCAGTCCGGAGGAAGCGGAGATTGCGGAGAAGGTGCTTGATGAGATTCGCGAGCGCTTGCGGTTCTTGAATGATGTGGGGCTGGAATATCTTACGCTCGACCGGCTGTCGTCCACGCTGTCGGGCGGCGAGGCGCAAAGAATTCAACTGGCGACGTCACTGGGATCGAGGCTGGTGGGAACTCTGTACGTGCTCGATGAGCCGTCGATCGGATTGCATCCGCGGGACACCCACCGGCTGATCAAAATTCTTCATGACCTGCGGAATCTGGGAAACACGATTCTAGTGGTGGAGCATGATCCGGACATCATGCGGGCGGCCGACCGGATTCTCGACCTGGGGCCGGGAGCCGGGGAGAATGGCGGGAAGTTAGTTGCCGAGGGGACCTACGATGAGATTGTGCATAATCCCGTCTCGCTGACGGGGCGGTATTTGTCAGAGGATCTGCGGATTCAGCCGCCGGCGCTGCGCCGCAAGCCGGGAGCACAGCAGATCAAAGTTCGCGGCGTGCGCGCCAATAATCTGAAGGGCGTGGACATCAGCATTCCGCTGGGGATGCTCGTAGCAATCACCGGCGTGTCGGGATCGGGCAAATCGACGCTGCTGCATCAGGTGCTTTACCGGGCGCTGGCGCAGGCCAAGCAGCAGTCGGGCAATGGGGCGACGGGGCCGGCGGCGAGTTGGGAAAGCCTGGAGGGCGACCAGTTTATTGAGGAAGTGGTGCTGGTCGATCAGTCGCCGATTGGGCGCACGCCGCGCTCGAATCCGGTGACTTACATCAAGGCGTTCGATGCGATCCGCGATCTGTACGCTTCCCTGCCGGAGGCCAAGAAACGCGGGTTCGGGGCAGGACATTTTTCGTTCAACATTCCCGGAGGGCGTTGCGAAACATGTCAGGGGGATGGCACAGTCACGGTAGAGATGCAGTTTCTGGCGGACGTCGAACTGATCTGCGAGGAGTGCAAGGGGACGCGCTACAAGCCGCTGGTGCTGGAGGTGCGGTATCGAGGGAAAAATATTCATGAGGCGCTGAACCTGACGGTGAAGGAAGCTCTGAAGTTCTTTGCCGAGGTTCCGAAGATTACAGAAAAGCTTCGGTCGCTGGACGAAGTCGGGCTGGGATACTTGCGGCTCGGACAGTCCGCGACAACGCTCTCCGGCGGCGAGGCACAGCGCATGAAGCTGGCGGCGCATTTGCAGCCGGCCTCGCGGGACGCGGTCCGAGGCTCGTCTCGGAGCGAGGGGAAGCTCAAGCGGCGGCTGCTCTACATTTTCGACGAACCGACGACCGGGCTGCATTTTGATGACGTCAGCAAACTCCTGGCGGCGTTTCGCCGTCTTATTGATGCAGGGGGATCGATTGTCGTCATCGAGCACAATCTGGAAGTCATCAAGACGGCAGATTGGGTGATCGATCTGGGTCCCGAGGGCGGCAGCCGGGGCGGCAAAGTAGTAGGCGCAGGACCTCCGGAAGCAATTGCCAAGCTTGCGGGATCTTACACGGGAAAATATCTGGCGCGTATCCTGAACGGGAATGGTCAGACGCGTTCCAATGGTCGCTCGTAGGCTGGCGGTCGCCGTGCTCCTGGCGGGCGCGGCCGCGTGCTCCGCGACGCAGTCTTCCGACTCTGGTTCGTCCGCGGCACAGGATTCGCAATCGCAAACTGGAACTTCTTCCAGCGTGCGTCACAAAGCGAAGACTGGGGCCGCCCACCATACGAAGGTCGCCGAGGAAGAAGGCCCGCCGCCAGAACTCGCCAAGGCGGAGGAGTTGATTCAGAAGCAGGATTTTGCCGGGGCCGAGCCGCTCCTAAAGAAAGTCCTCGAGGGCGATGCTGGAAATGATCCAGCAAATTACGTGGCGTGGTTTGAGCTCGGGTTTGTCGAGAACGGGCTCGGCAAGCGCGACGAGTCGATCGCAGCGTATCGCAAATCCGTGAGCGCCAAGCCGGATGTGTTCGAATCGAACTTGAATCTCGGGCTGCAGCTGGCTAAAGCCGGATCGCCGGATGCGGAACAGTTTTTACGGGCAGCCACCAAACTGAAACCAACCAGCCACATTGCTGAGGGGCAGGCGCGGGCTTGGCTGTCTCTGGCGCACCTGCTGGAAGCGTCGAAGCCCGATGAGGCCATAGCTGCCTACCGTCAGGCGGCAGCGTTGCAGCCGAAGGATCCTGAGCCTCACCTAGCGGCAGGACTACTGCTCGAAAAAGAAGAAAAGTTCGCCGACGCCGAGCAGGAGTACAAGCAGGCGCTGGCTCTGGGGCCGTCTACCGATGCGGTGACTGGGCTGGCGAATATCTACATGCGCGGGCGGCGCTTTCCTGAGGCTGAAGCAGAACTACGGAAACTAGTCACGGCCCGCCCCGATTTGGCCGACGCCCACATTCAATTGGGGCGGGTGCTGGCAGCGGATGACAAGTATGACGAGGCGATTGCCGAGATGCAGGCCGCGGCGAAGCTTGCTCCGACAGACGCAGCGCTCCAGCGTGATCTCGCCGATATCTATGTAACGGCCAAGAAATATCCTGAGGCCGAAGCGGCTTACCGTGCACTGCTGCCTTCCGGTTCCAATGATGCCGCGCTCCACGAAGGGCTGGGCAGATCGCTGCTCGAGCAGAAGAAATTTGTGGACGCCGCAAAGGAATTCCTGGCCGCAATAAAACTGAAGCCGGACTTCGCGGAGGCCTACACGGGACTAGCTTTTGCCGCAAGTCAGAGCAAAGATTATCCGCTAACCATCAAGGCTCTGGACATGAGGGCGAAAGTGCTTCCCGACGAGGCCATCACGTACTTCATGCGGGCGTCGGCTTATGACAATCTCAAGGACTTCAAAAAGGCGTCGGTGAATTATCATCTCTTTCTCAATACGGCCAACGGGAAGTATCCTGATCAGGAGTGGCAGGCGAAACACCGGCTCATTGCCATCGAGCCGAAAAAGTAAGTTATCTTGGGGCACGGATCATGCTTGGGACGCGGCGTTTATTTCGGATCTGGGGAATGGTGGCGGCGATGGCGCTGGTTGCGGCGGGAACCATTCTCGCCACACCTACCAACGAGCCTACGGTTGAAGGATTGAAGGCCAAGCTGGCTACCACGGGCGTTGGAGACAAGCCTCATGTGTGCGTGCAGATCGCGCAGAAGCAACTGAAAGAGGCTGACAAATTCTACGCGGCTGCTGACGTGGAAAAAGGCAATGCTGCTTTGGTGGACGTGGTGGCCTACTCGGAGCTGGCGCGGGACTATGCCATCCAATCGCACAAATATCAGAAGCAAGCTGAGATTGCGGTTCGCGCCATGACCCGCAAACTCACCGAGCTCACGCATTCCCTCGATCATGACGATCAGCCCCCGGTAAAAGACGCGATCAGCCGCCTGCAACAGGTGGAGGATGATCTGCTCAAGTCGATGTTTCCGAAAGGAGCCAAATGAAGACTTCCCTGCTTCGCTCTTGTGTGTGCCTGGTTCTCCTGGCAATGGGTGCATCAATGGCGGGAGCACAGCGCCATCACGAACCCTTAACCCAAGCGGAGATCGATCAGATTCGCGATGCCAGCTGGGAGCCCAAACAACGACTCACGCTTTACGTTCAGTTCACCCGCGAACGTCTGGTGAAACTTGAGGAGATGCGCAACGATCCCAAGACGAAAGATCGGGCCAAGCAGACGCACGACATGCTCGATGATTTTCTGTTGCTGTACGACGAACTCAACGACAACATCGACACCTATGTCGATCGCAAAGACGATATTCGCAAGCCGCTAAAAGTGATTATCGAGGCCGACACGGAGTTTCAGGCCAAGTTGCGGGCTCTCAAGGATGCGGCCAATATTCCTCCAGCGGAATCTCAGCAGTACGAATTTGTTCTCACGAACCTTCTGGATACGGTGGACTCCTCGGCCGCGGATCATCGCAAGCTGCTGGCCGATCAGGAAGACGCGGCCAAGCATAAGAAGTTGAATTCAAATGCCAGCGCGAAGAACTCGGGAAAACCGGAATAAGGTGGCCTCTGGATTGAACGGCCGTCGGTATCATCCGATCCGGTGGTCGCTTTGCGTTGTGAGTAGCCGGCCATGGCATTCAACAACTGCCGAGTCTGCGGAGCGTGCTAACCTATCCTCACCGTGCGCGAAGGGCTGCTTGAAATCTTTCAAGATACTTACCGGGAGCTACGTCCGGTGGCCGCTATTCCCGAGCTGAACATCGAATTCTTCGCTTTTGCCAACGTCAACAATACGATTCGTCTGCGGAATGGGCGGCTGCTGGTCCGGCTTTCGGATCTTCTGGAGGGTGCGCCCGATTCCGTGCTTCGCGCTATCGCCCATATTCTGCTGGCCAAGATGTACCGGCAACCAATCGACCGCGGACAGGCTGCGCGTTATCGAAAATATGTAGCCAGTCATGAGATCGTGCGCAAGACGCACTTGGTTCGTCAGATGCGTGGACGCAAGCTGTTGCGTCCGGCGCGCGGTCACTCCTACGATCTGGATACGATTTTCGAGGAGTTGAACAACCGGTTCTTTCACGGGCTAATGGCCCGACCCCGCATGAGTTGGAGCCAGACCAAGACTCGACGCATTCTGGGCCACTACGATCCCGCGCACAATGCGATCATCATCAGCCGCATCTTCGACCACCCCGCGATGCCGGCCTATGTGCTGGAGTACATCGTTTATCACGAGATGCTCCATTTAAAACATCCAGTACGCCTTCGTGGAAGCAGACGGTGTGTTCACTCCCCGGAGTTTCAGGCGGAGGAAAAACTATTTCCTCACATCACCGCGGCAAATGCATTTCTGAAAAGACTCTAAAGCGAATAGGTCCTTTTAACTTCGTTCATGAGAATCGGTTCGGCGGCGTAAGTGTGGGCCCCGCCCCGCTCCTGGAGTTTTGAGATTTCTTTCTTCGCACGAGCACGAGCGCGATCACGAAAATTGCGATCGGCAGCAGGTAACCTTGGACGAGGGCCGCGGGATTCACCTCGCTCATGCCGAATGCTTTTTGACCAGCATCATTCTCGTAGACAGAAATGGCGATCAGCATGGGTTTAGGACGTTTTTGAAACCACGCGAGGTAGGTTGCCTCCGATCGGTGAAAGTGTTCCGGCTTTGCGGGACCGCTCCGAGCGTATTGAACCGCGCTGCCTGCGCCGTATGCGACCTGGATCGAGCGTGTCAGAGTTCCCGCCGACTGCTTTGCTTCCTCAATGACCGTGTCCGCGTCTAATTGAGGCGAGGCTCGATCCTCCAAGGCCAGGACCACGCGTTCGAGATCTTCGTTGGGAAATAGAATCGAATAAAGAAACGGGAGAAAGGTTGCGCAGAGGAAGAAGACCGAAAGAACGAGTAATATGATGGCGAAGATCGATCTTCCCGACTTGGCAGCCATAACGTTCCTTCTCCCAAAAGCACTTTGCGGCCAGCGTAACGAGCATACTACGCAATGGCTACGAATCGTCGAAAGCGCGTGTGTAACCTACGACACGGAGTCAAACCGATGGAACGCGAAGCACTTCCACGGACTGTCATCAAGAGAGTTTGGATACACTGAAAGGTCGCGAAAACGATCAGGAAAGTCAGGGCCATTCATGAAACTACTCGTAGGATCTTTGAAATTCATCGTTATTTGCACAGCGGTGTTCTCCTTAGCGGCCAGCTGTCAGCAGACCGCTGCCCCAGCAACCCACGGCGTTGCGCTCGAAAATATCGACCACTCAGTCAAGCCAGGCGACGACTTTTATCACTACGCGAATGGCGAGTGGATTAAGCGCACAGAAATTCCGCCCGACCGCGCCGAAGTCGATGTATTCAGCAAGCTCAACGATTTGAGCAACCGGCGGACCGCCAACCTGATCGAGGAGATCGCGAAGTCCAACCCGCCCGCGGGTTCAGACACGCGCAAGGTCGCCGACCTCTTCAATTCCTACATGGACGAGGCAGGTATCGAGTCCCGGGGACTCGCGCCCATCCGTCCGTTCCTCGAAGCCGTGGCTGCCATCAAAGATAAGCGGGAGCTGGCGCACGCGCTCGGCGAGAGCTTGCGTGCCGATGTGGACGCGCTCAATAACACAAACTTTCACACTGAAAACATTTTTGGACTCTGGGTCGCGCCTGGCTTCAACGATTCGGATCACTATGCGGCTTATCTGATGCAAGGCGGACTGCAACTGCCGGATCGCGAGTACTACCTATCGGACAGCGAACAGATGCGCAAGGTGCGCGAACAATACCAGACTCACATCGCGGCCATGTTGAAACTGGCTGGCTTCTCGGATACGGACGCCCGTGCGGCCCACATTTTTGAACTGGAAAACGCGATCGCACAGACGCATCGCAGCCTTGAGGACAACGAAAACATTCACAAGGCCAATAACACCTGGAGTCAGGCAGACTTTTCGGCCAAGGCTCCCGGTCTGGATTGGGCCGAGTATTTTCGAGGGGCTGGCCTGACCCAGCAAAACAGCTTCATTGTTTGGCAGCCCGAGGCTTTCACTGCAGAGTCGGCATTGGTGGCATCGACCGCTCTCGAAACCTGGAAAGACTGGCTGGCATTCCATTTGATTGAGGTCTATGGCGGCGTGTTGCCAAAGGCGCTGGCGCAAGAGCGCTTCGACTTCTTTGGCAAGGTGCTATCAGGCTCAGAGCAGCAACGCCCGCGATGGCAGCGCGGAGTATTTGTAGTCGACGGGCTGCTCGGCGATGTGGTGGGAAAGATCTACGCACAACGTTATTTCCCGCCATCCGCCAAGCTGCAGGCCCAGATCATGGTGGTGAATCTGATTACGGCCTTCCGCAAGCGAATCGAGGCTCTCTCCTGGATGGACGCCTCCACCAAGACCGAAGCGAAAGCCAAGCTCGCAACGCTCTACGTGGGAATCGGCTATCCGGAAACCTGGCACGACTATTCGAACTTTGAAGTGAAACCCGACGATATTCTCGGAAACCTGTGGCGTGGAAACCTGGCGGATTACCAGCGCCAGATTGCGCGGCTTGGCAAATCGGTGGACCGGCACGAATGGTCCATGACGCCGCAGACGGTCAACGCGGTGAACCTTCCCCTGCAAAATGCGCTTAATTTTCCGGCGGCGATCCTGCAGCCGCCGTTCTTTGATCCACAGGCTCCGGCGGCCGTCAACTACGGCGCGATTGGGACTGTCATTGGTCACGAAATCAGCCACACCTTTGACTCGGAAGGCGCCGCGTTTGATTCGAAAGGCCGGGTCAGGAACTGGTGGACGCCCGATGATCTCAAGCATTTCGAAGCTGCCACGGCTCAGCTCGCCGCGCAGTACGACACTTACAAACCATTTCCGGATTTAGCGATCAATGGCAAGCAGACGCTTTCCGAGAATATTGCCGACGTGGCAGGCATCTCGGCGGCCTACGATGGCTATCACGGCTCGGTGGGAGCCGTTACACCTCCCGTGCAGGACGGTCTCTCTGGCGATCAGCAGTTCTTCCTTGCCTTCGCCCAGAACTGGGGGTCGAAGACGCGGGACGCTGCCCTGCGTCAGGAGGTCATGACAGATCCCCATGCTCCGGGCGAGTATCGGTCGGCGACTGTGCGCAACATTGATGCCTGGTACCCCGCCTTCAATGTGCAGGCGGGGCAAAAGCTCTATTTGACCCCTGCGCAGCGGGTGCGTATCTGGTGAGTTTGCCCGCTCTCTAATCCGGCAGATTTGGAGCGTGGCGGCAGAAGCCTTCCCTGCCGCCAGCGACCATTCGGAGCCTGATTCCCGCAGTGTGATCCTAATCACACGCGGTTGTGAGGCCGCGGATTGACGCCTCTGGCGGCGCAGGACTATCCTTGAAGTTGAAATTGAAATTCATTTTCAAAATCAAAGGCACTTCCTAGATGCTTCAGGCTTTCATTATTACCCTCCGCGAAGGAGTTGAGGCCGCTCTGATTGTCGGCATCACGCTGGCCTACCTGACCAAGATCGGGCGGCAGGAGCTGCGCAAGACGGTCTATGCGGCGCTGGGCGCAGCCTTTCTCGGCAGCATCGGCGTGGCCATCGTAATCTCGCGTACCCATCTGAACGAAGACGTTTTCGAAGGTTGGATCATGCTGGTCGCGGCCTTCTTCGTCGTCACCATGGTCATTTTCATGATGAAGACGGGGCGCAAGTTGAAGGGTGAAATTGAGGGCAAAGTCGGGTTGCTGGCCGGTAATGATGCTTGGATCGGGCTGTTCCTTTTCATCTTTCTGATGGTGCTGCGCGAAGGTGCAGAGACGGTCCTGATCCTCTCCGCCGTGTCGTTGAACTCAACCGAACTGATGAGTTTTCTCGGGACCCTCCTGGGCCTTCTGGCCGCGATCGCGTTTGGCGTTATGTTTGTTAAGGGAAGCGTTCACATCAACCTGCAGAAGTTCTTCAAGGTCACGACGGCAATCATGTTCCTGGTAGCGGCACAGTTGCTGATCTCCGGATTGCACGAACTTTCCGAGAGCGGGGTGATTGCCTCTTCCAAGCGCGAGATGGCGATCATTGGGCCGATCGTGAGCAACGACTGGTTCTTCTTTGTGACGATTTTCGCTCTGGCCGCCTTGATGATTCTGTTTGAAGCCAAGCGGCGCGAACCGGCGCCGGCTGGGGCTTCGCCTGCGGAGCGACGCAAAGCCAACTGGAGCGCACGCCGCGAGCGGCTCTGGATGGCCTCGGTATATATCTTCTCGTTCGTGTTCATCGCGCTGGTGACGGCGGAGTTTATTTATACCAAGGGTGTAAGCGCGCTCTCACCTGCCACCGAGGTTTCGTTTTCGAATGGTCGCGTCAGTATTCCCTTGGCACAGGTGTCGGATGGCGATCTGCATCGCTATCAGGCGCAAGAGAACGGCACTGCGGTCCGCTTCTGGCTCTACCAGAAGCCGGACGGCAAGATCGCGACAGTATTTGATGCCTGTGAAATCTGCGGTTCGGTTGGCTTTTATAAGAGCGGTAACGGGGTGATCTGCAAGAACTGCGCGGCTCCAATTAATCCGCAATCAGTGGGGACGGCCGGGGGATGCAATCCGGTGCCTCTTAAGGCAACGCAGACCGCCGATGCCGTGATCATTGAGGAGGCGAACGTTGCGGCCGGGGGTCGCATGTTCGCACAACAGTAAGCGATGTTCGTCCGGCTCGTATACGAATCGTTCCGGCGCCAGAAGCGGCGCAAATTGCTGGCGGGAGCCGCCATAACGTTGGGCGTGACCGTGGCGACAGCAATGATTGCCGTAGCCACCGACATCGGCGACAAGATCAACCGCGAACTGCGGACCATCGGCGCCAATCTGGTCGTCACCCCGCAAGAAGATTCACTCGACGTCGAAATTGGAGGGGTGAGCCTGAAGCCTCCGACCGACGGCGCCTTTCTCAGCGAAGCGGACCTGCCGAAAATCAAGGGCACCTTCTGGCACAACAACATCACAGGCTTCTCGCCCGTGCTCCCCGTCAATATTGCAATCGAGCAGAACGGCAAACGGCAGGATGTTACCCTGCTGGGAACATATTTTGCCAAACAGCTTTCGTTCGGTACCGAGCGCTTCACAACTGGTGTGCGCTCGACCCATCCGTGGTGGAAAGTTTCGGGAGAATGGCCGGAAGATTCGTCACGAGACGTTCTGCTAGGGGAACGTCTTGCTTCGCGGCTGGACAAAAAGTCAGGTGAGGAAATCACCGTCGTCGGCCGTCAACTGCGGGTGACCGGAATCCTTTCCACGGGCGGCACGGAAGATGATGAAGTTGTTGCGCCCCTCGCTGTAGCGCAGGAGATTCTGGGTAGACCCGATGCCGTCAAGCGAGTGTACGTCAGTGCCCTGACCAAGCCGGAAGATGCTTTTGCGCGACGCGATCCCAAGAGTTTGTCAGGCGCGATCTACGATCGCTGGTATTGCACGCCGTATCCGCAGGCAATTGCGTTTCAGCTGGCAGAAGCCATACCGCACTCCCACGCCGAGCAGATTCGCCAGGTCTCGCAGAATGAGGGCGCAGTTCTCACGCGAATCGAGGGGCTTATCTTTCTGATTACGTTGGCAGCGCTGTTTGCATCGGCCTTGGCCGTATCGGCGGCGATGGCTACAACAATCTTCGAGCGGCGCGCTGAGGTTGGGCTGATGAAGGCTTTGGGGGCCGGAAAACTCGCGGTGGCGTCGATCTTTTTCGCCGAGGCTTCGCTGCTGGCGTTGATCGGGGGGCTTGCCGGCTTTGCGATCGGTACCGTCCTCGCTCACCAGATCGGACGGTCGATCTTCAATTCACAAATTTCGATTCCGCCGGTGCTGCTGCCCGTCATTCTGGCAATCGCGGTGATGGTCACTTTTGCCGGAAGTGCTGCGGCCATTCGCCGGGCCGTCGGCCTTGATCCGGTGTTTGCGCTGCGAGGTGAGTTATGAGCGCGCCTATGTCACATTCCGCGCGTGATCTTGCCGCCAGCCGGGCGCGTGGCCCGCACACTTCGATGTTCCTGCGCATGCTGGTGCGGGCGGCGGTGCTGCGGCGCGGACGCGCTGTCTCCGCGCTGTTTGCCATGGTGGTGGCGGCGGCAGTGGCAACGGCAATGCTGAATCTGTATGTGGACGTGCAGGCGAAGCTGCGGCGTGAGTTTCGCAATTATGGGGCGAACATCATCCTCGTCGGAAGGGACGGAGCTTCCCTGCCAGCAGATGCTTTGGCTAAGGTGGATTCCGTTCTTGCAGGACGCGGGATCGCAGCGCCGTTTGGCTTGGTGGTGGCACGCACAGTCGATGGACAGCCGATTGTTGTGGCGGGCGTTGACTTTGACCGGGTACGGCAACTGGATCGGTGGTGGTCGGTAACCAACTGGCCCGCGAGTCCGCAGCAGGCACTGATTGGGGTGCGGGCATTGCCGACGGTGGCGCCGAAGAATCAGGCGTTCGATCTTAGCTTCAAGGGGAGAACTCTGCACCTCACGCCCGCAGGTACCGTTCAGACCGGAGCAGCGGAAGACAGCCGCATTTATGTTTCCTTGACCGACTTCGAATCATGGACGGGCGTGCAGCCTTCGACGATTGAGGTGGCGGCCAGCGGTTCTCCAGAAGAAGTGACAGGGATTTTGAATCAACTGACGCAGGCAATTCCGGCCGGGGATGTTCGCCCAGTGCGGCAGATTATGGAAGGCGAGGCCCGCGTATTGGGCAAGACTCGCGCCACGCTGCTCGCCGCGGCCGCGCTCATCATTCTCACCGCAGCTCTGTGCGTGCTTTCGACTTTGATGGGATGGGTGTTCGACCGGAGACGCGACTTCGCCATCATGAAGGCTCTGGGAGCTTCCGGCCGGCTGCTCAACGGATTCTTTGCGGCGGAAGCTGCGGTTCTCGGCGCAATCGGCGCCATCATCGGATTTCTGGTTGGCATCGGCATTGCAGCCTGGATCGGGCGGGTAAACTTTCACGCTCCCGTGGTACCGCGTTTGAGCGTGCTGCCTGTGGTTCTGGCTGGTAGCATGGCGGTGACGCTATTGTCGGCAATCCTCCCGATCTCGCTGCTGCGCCGGGTGCAGCCCGCGATCATTCTGAGGGGAGAGTGAAATGATTCAGATCAAGGATGTAACCAAGCTCTACCCCGCCAAGGAAGTGGGGAACGGTTCGGGCAAAGACAACGCATCGATCCACGCTCTCGACCATATCTCACTGCACGTTACCGAGGGCGAGTGGCTGTCGATCATGGGCCCGTCGGGATCTGGCAAATCGACGCTGGTCAATCTGATCGGCTGCCTCGACCAGCCTTCGTCGGGCGAGATCTGGCTCGACGGACAAAATGTCGCAGGAATCTCCGCCGCGGAGTTGAATCGCGTGCGTGCGGAAAAAATTGGATTCATCTTTCAGCAGTTTCACTTGATTCCCTTCCTTACCGCCGTCGAAAACGTCATGCTGGCGCAGTATTTTCACAGCATGACCGACGAGAAGGAAGCTGTCGAAGCCCTCGACCGCGTGGGGTTAGGCGACCGGGCGCATCATCTGCCTTCGCAGTTGTCGGGCGGTGAGCAGCAACGAGTGTGCATCGCGAGGGCTCTGATTAATGATCCCAGGATTATCCTGGCAGACGAGCCCACGGGGAATCTTGACGCGACCAACGAAGAGATTGTCCTGCGCTTGCTCCGCGAGTTTCACCAGCAGGGACGCACCATCGTGATGGTCACGCACGATCCGGTCATGGCGCGTCTGGCCGACCGGCGCATCGAGTTGCATCACGGCAAAATCGCCTCTCAAGAGATATTCTCCCTCGCCGACGAAGAACAACTCGACGAGGTTCTGGAAGAACTTTGGGTGTTGGCCGAGCATGGAGAAATCGCTGAAGTCGAGCGGATGGAAGTACACGGCGCGCTGCCCGTGAGTCTGGCAATTGAAAAGATGATTGAGATGGGGATGGTGGTCTCTGCGCCGCATCCGCCGGAACCGCATGATCACAAGCCATTCGTGAATCCATGTCATGATGCGTTGAAACCGGTTGCTGCATCCATTGGCGATGGAACGCTGATTGTCGAACTCACTCCGCGCGGCCGCGAGCGCGCGGGCAATATCATCCGCCGGCACCGCTTGGCTGAGCGGTTGTTTACTGACAGTCTTGCCATGGACAGCGAGACCGAGATTGAACAGCAGGCCTGCAAGTTTGAGCACATTCTTTCCCCGGAAGCGACGGACAAGATCTGTACATTCTTAGGTCACCCGCGAACGTGCCCCCACGGCGCGCCGATTCCGCCGGGACCGTGCTGCGGGAACGCAAGCGGGTTTGCAGGAGCCGTAGGTCGGGAAGTGGTCCGTTCCAAATAGGGCAGAAACGCTGTCTCGTTCTTCCGACGCCACAACCGCGAGCCGCATCCTTTTGATTACAACCTGTACCCTCCTCACCATTTATCATCAAGCCGACTATGCGACGTCCCACCATCGGTGTATTCGATTCCGGCTTCGGCGGCCTGACGGTTCTTAAAGCTTTACTTGAACTCATTCCGGGTGCCGATTATGTCTACTTTGGCGACACGGCTCGTCTCCCCTACGGATCAAAGTCGGTAGAAACCGTTGCCCGTTACGCCGTCGAGGCGGCGCATTTCCTCGAATCGCACGGCGCACAAATGTTGGTGATCGCGTGCAACACGGCGACGGCGCTCGCCCTTGATCGCATTACGGCGGGTGCTCACGTTCCCGTGATCGGTGTGGTTGAACCCGGGGCGGAGGCAGCCGCCGCAGCCACCAAGAATCGGAAGATTGTTGTGATTGGAACTGAGGCGACCGTCAGCAGCCACGCCTACCGGCGCGCGCTCGAAGCGCGCGGGTTGCAGGCTCGGGAGAAGGCATGCCCTCTGCTCGTTCCCTTGGTTGAGGAAGGATGGGTCGAGCATTCCGTGACGGAACAGGTCGCTCGAATTTATCTTGCCGAGGCCTTCGCAGACGGATTTGGCAATGCCGACACCATGGTCTTGGGCTGCACCCACTATCCCCTGCTCAAGTCGCTGTTACACCGTGTGACGCCGGGGCACGTGAGCATCGTGGACTCCGCAGAATCTACGGCTCGAGCTGTGGCTTCGCGCCTGCCGCAGTTTGTGCTCCCAAAAGGCGAGGCCGAAGAACGACGGGTGATTCCTCGACTGAAGTTCTTTGCTACCGACTCGGTGGAGAAGTTCCAGCGATTGGGCCAGCGCTTCTTAGGACATCCGATCGAAGACGTGCAGCACGTAGACCTCAAGGAATAGTTTGCGCGCAAGAATCGGATAGCGATAGCGCGAGCCGTCGAGAAATAATCCATCCGCAGCACACAGACGTAATCCAAAGCAACAGAGTTGAAAGGGGCGGCTCGCAGGCATCTCTCGCCGAACGGCGGCGGGTGACGGGCGCATGTATTTTCATGGCTCACATTCTCGACAACGTAATTTGGCGGGCACTTACCACGCGGCAGAGTGAATTCGCTGAAGCCTGCGGGCAGGCGCGGAGATTTCAGCATGAGGTTACTTCCCTAACGGCGTTTGAGGAAGACAGCGACCGCGGATATGCGGCTCTGGCAAACCTGGTAGGGACGCACGGCACGGCAGCGTTGTTTCTCGATGCTCCGTACGAATCCCGTGCCGGATGGGATTACATCGCCGGCGCCCCAATGTTAGAGATGGTTTATTCGAACGGCGCTCTGACTAACGGCCAATCCAACCCGGTTCCTGGAATGGTCGAATTAGGGCCGCAGGATTCCGCGGAAATGCTCGCTCTGGCGACCCTTACCAAGCCCGGACCGTTCGGTTCGCGCACCCACGAACTCGGGTCGTATGTAGGAATTCGTTCTCAGAGAAAGCTCGTTGCTATGGCAGGAGAACGGCTCAAGGTTGCAGGCTACACCGAAGTCAGCGCAGTGTGCACGCATCCCGACCATACGGGCAAGGGGTACGCTCGGGTGCTGATGACTGAGATCATGCGGCGCATTCGGGAACGCGACGAAACTCCGATGCTGCACGTGCGAGCCGACAACTCACGCGCAATCGAACTATACGAACGATTGGGTTATCGCACGAGAAAGCAGATGCACTTTGCGGTGCTGAGAAGAACCGAATCGGCCTGACAGGGGCCGGTACACGCACTGTACGCAGAAGCGTTGCCAGCAACGTCTTCACGACCGAGGATTGAGAAGAATCTCAGTACAGGTGGAAGTCTACTTCGACGGCGATTTCGACCCTTACCGGGTGACCGTCTTTCATCGCGGGCTCAAACTTCCAGTTCTTCACCGCTTCAATCGCCCGTTCGTCCAAGCCCATTCCGAGGCTGCTCAACACTCGAATGTTGCTGGGACGCCCATCGGTGCCCACGATCAGGCCGAGGGTGCAGACACCCTGATACTTCGCCTTGCGAGCTTCTTCGGAAAACTCCGGCTCTGGGTTATAGATTGGTCGCGGCGGGCTGACGCCGCCTCCGACGTGGAAAATACCTCCGCCAGTACCGCCACCTTCACCCGGACCAAAACCCGGTCCCTTGCCCGACCCTACTCCGCCGCCGCTGCCTGAGCCGATGCCGCCGCCGGAACCCGTACCATTCGACGGCAGCACCGCGTGCGCCATCGGGTCACCCAGGTTCGGCATGTTATTCGAAGCAAGCTGCACTTGCGGCGGGATGACGATTGTCGGCTCAACCGCGAGCTTGGGATGTTCGTTGCGCAATACCACGACCGGAGGTGTGATCTGCGTCATCGAGAACTTCGGTAATTTGCCCTTGCTGGCTTGTAGAACGTCGCGATCGCCACCGCCACCACCGCCGCCGACTTGCGTTTTCGAAGGCTTCAGAGCGGGAATGTCTCCGGGGTCAACCAACGCAACCGTGACTTTCTGCGGTGGGGCCGCACTCACCACGCGACGCGTAACCAAGGTGCCCGCAATGATGACCGCGATCAGCAGAACGTGCACGCCCGTTGAACCCAAGGCGCCGTTCTTCCGATTGTTGTAAAAGCCCCAAATATCTTTGACCGGTTCGGGCTTCGACTCGAGCTTCAGTGGCGGCAGCTTCTTGGGAAAGAAAAACTCGTCGACCTCTCGAAACAGATGTTTCCAAAGAGGCTCTTCAAAGGTCTCGTTCGCCAGGAGCAGGTGCAGCTCGGGCTCGCTGCTGGAGCTATTCGTATTGATTGGTTCGGATCCCATAATTCCGGTAAAGCTTTTTGTTACTTCTTGCGGGACTGGATGATTTGGTTGACTGCCGTTGTTCGTTCGACGCCCTCTTAACACAGATGAGCGTCACTCCCCGCAAGTTGCTTCAACTTCGGCCCGATTTTGCGAATGAGGTATCTTTGGTCGCCCCACCGACCAACCGGGCCAGATTGTCTCAGCTAACAGAAATTGTACCTCTAGTCGACCCGTTGCAACAGTGCATTCCGGTGGGCTTTGTAAATTCCGAGAGACATGCCCGTCAGGCATGTTACCCGAGGTCTGCACTGACCACGCCGGGGACGTAACTTGGCGGACGTCCTCGCCGCCCGTTAGCTGCAAGGGCTTGCATAGACGTTCCCCGCCGGGCTTCCCTATAATGAAAAGATTCAATCATTTGGGAGATCTGACCGAGTGTCCTTCGAACTCAAGATGACCATTAATCTGCCGAAAACTGACTTCCCCATGAAGGCGAATCTGCCCCAGAATGAGCCCAAAATGCTGGAGCGCTGGGGGCAGATGGGCATCTACGAGCGCATCCGGGAAGCCCGAAAGGGTGCGCCCCGCTACATTCTGCACGACGGTCCTCCCTACACCAGCGGGCCCATCCACATGGGCACCGCCATGAATAAATGCCTGAAGGATTTCATCACGAAGTCCAAGACCATGGCGGGTTTTGATGCTCCCTATGTCCCCGGATGGGATTGCCACGGCTTGCCCATTGAGATCAAGGTCGACAAGGAATTAGGCGGAAAAAAGCTGCAGATGCGGCCCAGCGATGTACGTGCCGAATGCCGCAAGTACGCCCAGAAATATCTCGACTTGCAGCGCACGCAGTTCAAGCGCATTGGTGTATTCGGACGTTTCGATCGCCCCTACGCCACCATGACTCCGCAGTACGAGTCGGTCGTGCTTTCGACCTTCTTTTCGTTTTACGAAAACGGATTCGTCTACAAGGGGCTGCGCGCCGTCTACTGGTGCATGCACGACGAGACCGCGCTGGCTGAGGCGGAAGTTGAGTATGAAAACCACACCAGCACGACCGTATGGGTGAAGTACGCATTGCTGGACAATCCTTCCCAGATCGACGCCGCGCTCGCCGGCAAGAAAGTTTCCACCATCATCTGGACCACAACTCCGTGGACGCTTCCTGCGTCGATGGCCGTGGCGTTTCATCCTGACGAAGAATATGTCGCTCTCGAATCGGCCGGGGAGGTCTACATCGTCGCCTCGAAGCTGGCGTCCGATGCGGCTGCGAAGTGCAATCTTGCGGACCCGAAACCTCTCGCTCATTTTCCCGGACGAAAACTGGAGCGCCTGAATTTTCAGCATCCGTTTCTAGACCGCAAGATACTGGGCGTGCTGGCGGACTACGTCACCATGGATACCGGCACTGGCGTGGTTCACACCGCTCCGTCGCATGGCGCCGAGGACTTCATCACGGGCATGAAGTATGGCCTGGATGCCACCAGCAACGTCGACGAAAAAGGAATTCTGCGCAACGGGCTGGCCGAGTACACCGGCAAACGCGTGTGGGATGCGAACCAGCCAATCGTTGATCTCGTGCGAAGCCGCGAAGCACTGCTGCATTCCGAGAAGACCGAGCATTCATACCCGCACTGCTGGCGCTGCCATAATCCGGTGATCTTTCGCGCCACCGAGCAGTGGTTCATTTCCATGGAAACGCCGATGCCCGGCGGGTCGGGAAAGAACGACACGCTGCGCACGCGCACGCTGGATGAAATCAAGAAGGTGAAGTGGGATCCCGCCTGGGGCGAAGAACGCCTGTCGAACATGATCCAGACGCGTCCGGATTGGTGCATCTCGCGGCAACGCGTGTGGGGAGTACCCATCGCCGTCTTTCTGTGCGAGGGCTGCGGCAAACCGCTCAATGACCATGCCGTCAACCGCAAGGTCGTAGAGCTGTTTGCGCGCGCCGGTGCGGACTCCTGGTTCACTCCCGAGTCAGACAACATCGTTCCCCCGGGAACGAAGTGCCCTCAGTGCAGCGGCACGAGGTTTGAGAAAGAGACCGACATCTTTGATGTCTGGCTAGAGTCCGGGGCAAGCTATCTCGCGCTCATCGACGACGAACCCGATTATCCGTGGCCCTCAGATCTGTACCTTGAGGGGGGCGACCAGTATCGCGGATGGTTCCAGTCTTCCCTGCTGTGCGCAATGGGCACGCGTGCAACGCCCCCGTACAAAGGCGTGGTCACGCCCGGATGGACGCTCGACGAAATAGGCCAGGCCATGTCGAAGTCGCGCGGCAACGACGTGGACCCTGTCGACATTGCCAGCCGGCTGGGCGGAGAAATTGTCCGCTTGTGGGTGGCGTCCGTCGATTTCCGCGAGGATGTGGTCGGTTCCGAAGCGCTGATGCAGCGTGTCGGCGAGAACTATCGCGAGATTCGCAACAAACTGTTCAAGAATGCGCTGGGCAATTTATACGATTTCGATCCGCAGACCCACGCGTTGCCTTTCGAAAAACTCGATGGGCTGGATCAGTACATGCTTCGGCAGACGCTGCTGCTGGCGCAGGATGTTCGCAAGTGGTACGACGAGTTCGCATTTCACAAGATCTACCATCGCGTGAATTATTTCTGCGTGGTCGATCTGAGCGCGTTTTATTTCGACGTCATCAAAGACCGCCTTTACACTTACGCTCCGAATTCCGCCGGGCGCCGTTCGGCTCAGACTGCGGTCTGGCGTATTTGTGAGGCCATGGTCCGTCTATTGGCTCCGATTCTGACTTTCACCTGCGAGGAAGTTTGGCAGCACCTGCCGAAAATGGCGGGACGCCTGGAGAGCGTGCATCTGGCCAAGTTCCCTGACGCTGCCGACATTTTCGGGATTGTCTCCGTTCCAAAGGAGGATCCTCAGCAACAGGACTGGACCACGCTTCTCGCCGTGCGCGAACAGGTCATGAAGGCTCTGGAAGAGGAACGAAATACCAAGAAGATCGGCAAGAGCCTGGAAGCGCAACTCGTGCTCACGGCCGCCGAGCCGGCCTATTCCGTATTGGCGCGGCATCGGGATGAACTTCGCTATCTGTTTATCGTTTCCGCGGTGACCCTGACACAGGGTTCGGGAAACGGGACCGCCGGGGTTCACATCGAAGTTAAAAAAGCCGAGGGCGCGAAGTGCGACCGCTGCTGGAATTATTCCACCCACGTTGGAGAGAACAAGGCCTATCCCACGGTCTGCGAACGCTGCAGCGCGGTGTTAAAAGAACTCGAAGGGAACGGGTGAAAGGAAGTCACGCGATCCGCGTTCCTCGAGCGGCCGCATTCTTCATCACACTTTGAATGTCTTCTTATCGCGCACGCAGTACCCACTTTTTTCTGGCCGTCCTCATCGTCCTGCTCGACCGGTGGACGAAGCGGCTGGTTGCCGCCCACATCGCCATGTACTCGCACATCCAGATTATTCCGCGATTTTTTCGGCTCACCCACACGGAAAATACTGGCGCCGCGTTCAGCCTGTTTGCCGACTCTCCTTCCCATTGGAAGATCGCGCTGCTGATCAGCTTTTCCGTGATCGCCATGGTTGTGGTGTCCGTTCTTCTTTGGAGGCAGACGCGCATTTTGACGATTACTGGCATTGCGCTTTCGCTAATTCTGGGCGGCGCCGTGGGAAACCTCTGGGATCGGGTCGCCAGCGGTCGGGTAGTGGACTTTCTGCTGGTCTATTTCAGGCAATACCAGTGGCCGGTCTTCAATCTGGCGGACAGCGCCATCGTGGTTGGCGCGTGTCTGCTAGTGATTGAGATCCTGTTTCACAAAACGCCGGTAGATGAGACGCCGGCGATTTGACGAGCTCGCACTCTCCCAGATCGTAGCAGCTCAGCGGAATTGAATCTTCTAACTGCGCTATTGAGTCCGTCGAATTCGCGCGAATCCGCGGAGAGGAAGTTGGTTTACGGCGTCCCGTACAGCTGCTTATACACGCTCGCGTTCCGCATGATGGCCTGCACATACTCTCGGGTTTCGGTGAAAGGAATCGACTCCACGAACTCAGGCGAGTCGCGATACTTGCCCTGCCCCATCCACTCTTCCACGCGGTCCGAGCCGGCATTATAGGCGGCCAACGCATGTTCAAACGATCCCCCAAAACGGTCGACCATCCCGCGAAAGTAGCGCGTGCCGAGTTGCAGATTGACAGTCGGAGTAAATAACTGGGTGGAGTTGTAGTGCTTCAGCTGTTCCTGGCGGGCAACTGCTTTGCCGGTTTTTGGCAGGAGTTGCATCAGCCCGACCGCATTCGCGCGCGAAACCGCCAGCGGATTAAATTCCGATTCCTGCCGAATCAGCGACGCAACTAGATAGGGATCGAGTCCATTGCTGGTCGAAAATTTCTTCAGGTCAGACCAATACGGACGCGGAAAAAGCGCCTCCCAATACTCTCGCGGCAATATGGGAATATCGACCGCAAAGTAACTCGGCACCGAACGTTTCATCACTTCGATGGCGCGATCGTAGTGCCCGGTATCGATGTAAAGATGAGCAGTCTCGGCCGGGCCCCAATTGCCTCCGTCCGCCGCAGCTGCGGACTGCAACTCGCGCACTGCAAAATCCACGAGCCCGCCATTGCCCAGCAATTGCGCCTTCTGCAGGTGGAGATCTTCCGCCGGCGGTTCTGCAAGTGTGACCTTGTCGCCGTGCTCCAGCGCGGGAATGTGGTCGAGGACTGGATACTGTCCCGGCGTCTCCGTGGACGCCGGAAGCTTCGCCATCCGCTGGCGTCCGAGTTCTGCGTAGTAGTAGTTACGGAAACGCTCCGAAAGTTTTTGATAATACGCACGAGCCATTGCGGGCTGGTTGTCTTCTTCCGCCAGACGAGCCCGCCAGTACAGCGCCGCAGAGGTCTCGTTGCCTCCGGCATACATGGCGATCTGCTCCTCGAAGGCTTTCTTGGCTTCGTCATTGCGGCCAAAGCGCAGCGTCAGCCACGCGGCCTTCCAATGCGCATACGATGCTCGGGTTCCATTGGGAAACCGCTGCTGCAATTCGCGAAAGGCATCGAGAGCCTGATCGTACTCGTGGTGCACTAAATGAAGATTTGCCACCGAAAGGAGTGCCTGCTCCAGCCACGGACTGTTGGGCGCGGCCTGCCGCAGTTCGTCGACGATGCGATAGAAGTTCTCATTCTCGTTCGACGCCCACGCCACTTCTCCGAGGATGTACAGCCGGTGCGCGCTCTGTTCCGGAGTGGCTCCCGCCAATGTAGTGAGTTCCGCTTTTGCCTCGCGATTCCGGCCTGCACGGTGCAGCGCATCAGCCAGGTTCAGCTCGGCTCCAGCACGCGCGTCCGAGGAGGCATTCTTCGCCAAATCGCGATACTCGTCGACCGCGTCGTTGTAACGCTTGGCCTTCATCAACAAATCGGCGCGTGCCTTATGCTGAGCCGGCACGGCCGCTGGAATTGACGGAAGCTTCTTTAGTTCCGCAGATGCCAAGTCGGCTTCCGGGGACGTCGGCATCGTGTAATAGATGTTCGCCAAGGTGTCGCCGGCCTTTGCATTCTGACCAAGAATCGCGTAGGCGCGGCCAAGCGCGAACTCAATATCAGACCTGGCGGGAATGCGATCTTTCTCGAGCAGTTCCACCGCCTCCGCCGCCCTCCCTTCGTTGATGAGAGCGCTCGCGTAGCTGAGGTGCGCGTCGCGAACCAGCAGAGAATCCGGATACGTAGTCGCGAAGTTCGCTAAAGCCGCGATCCCCTCAGCCTGGTGCCCCGTCTGCAGGTAGCAGGTGCCGAGGTAGTAGGCGACGTAGTCTCCCAGGTCCCCTGCCAGGGGCTTAGCACGATTTAACGGATCGATCGCCTTGGCGCAATCCTTGTCGAGGACGTGAGCATAGCCCACCACAAGCCAGGCGAGAGCTCCGGCGTCTTCTTTAGAGTGTGCGCGCGCGTATGCTTCGACTCCGGCATATCCAGCGGCCGAACGGTCCTGAATCAGCTGCTGCGCCATAGGACGCAACGTCGCCGACGCAACAAAGGCCTGGTGGATACGGCGTACCCGCGGAGACATCACCCGCTTTTTTCTTTTCGTGGAGGTGGGATGCGCCGCTGCCGTTCCCGACTTCTTGGCCGGGGCGTGCGGACTGGCCGTCGTAGTCGATGGCTTGGTGGACTTCGGCTTCGCCGTCTGGGGTGTCGTAGTCTTTTCAGCCTTCGGGGCTTTCGGTTCTGTCTGTTGATCGGGAGGATTCTGAATCGCGAGGCTTGAATTCCGTAGAGGATGCGCCAATGCGCCAGGCGTCGTGCCATTCAGGAGCCCGCATGCCACGGATAGCGCGAGCACCCACCAACACTTGGAAACCAATCGAACCACCTTAGTCATTTTCCCGCAGCAACGCGGAATACGAACCTGTCAGAAGATGATAGAGCTTTTTCAAATCGCTTCATGCAGGGCTTGATCCCGCATTTTGGGAGTTTCGTAACTCCGTAACTACTTGCGGAAGTTCGCGCCCATCACTGAATAGTCATCTTCGGCCAGGCTGCGTACGACTTCCTTCTGAAAATAGTCCCCGCTTGCGGCGACGGTGTTGCCGTAGCGCTTTTGAAACGTGGAACGGCTCTTATCAATATCTTCCTTGAGGCGATCGTAGAGGTCTTTATTGCGTCGACCTTCCGCCACCTTCGCCTGGTTATACAACTTGATCTCGTCGACCAAGAGCCGCGCAAACCGCTGCGCCTTGCGATGTGTATCCGCGTCTTCGGCGGACATGCCAGCAAAGGGATCGGTAGCGGCTGCGGGTGCAGCTGCGCTGGCAGAAGTGGCATGCGATGCCACTTCGACAACTTCCGCAGCGGGTTCCGGTTCGGGCGCAGCAACCGGCGCGATATGTTTCGGAGTATGCGCCGCAAACGGATCCGAGAAAGAACTCACGGCCTGCACCGGCGGAGTAACGGGCGAGCGCTCCACGCTGGGCGCCGCTTCACTGCTGTCTCTCTGAGCCTGCTTCCGCAGTGACGTCACTTCTAACCAGGCGCTCGTGGTCATCACCAGCACTTCAAGTGAGGGACCGTCGAGCACGCCATCCGCACCACCGTCAGCATAGAGTAACGCTGCAACTTTATCTTTCAGAACCAGCGGCAAAACCATGATTTGCTCATTCGCCGGTCCGCCAAACTGCTTCACAAAGCGACGGTCCATCTCGGCAATATTCGCAGGTGTAACCGTGCGGTTTTGGTAGGCGTGCGCAGCGGGGCCAGTCGCCATGTCCAGTGGAAAATCTTTAACGGCATCGTCGTCGCCCAGGCCGCGACCCTGCCAGCCCGTGGCCGCGCCCGCTTTCACCACGAAAAGTGCGACTCGAGATCCGTACGCGCTGCCGGTTTCGAGGAGCGCTCGCAGTATTTCTTTTTGCGTGGTCCCGGCATGAATGCCGGCCACGGCCTGCACAAGATTGCCGCGAACCGGGCTTCCTGCACCCGTCTCCGCGGGTTGTGACGCAACCGCGGGCAATTCCGCCAACACGCGCTCCACCAACTCAGCCTGCAGTTTTGGCAGCGTTCGGTCGAGAACCTGCGCTACCGCGTGCTCGACAATCTGTTGAAGTTTGCTGTCCGCCATGCTCAGAAAACCATTCTCGAATCTTTCATTGCCGGTGCCCCGACACCCTAATGTTACTGCTTAACCGCTGATTATACGGCACTTGTAACGTCACATTTGGGTACTTCGGTACCTGTTCGTCCGCGTACAAACCCGGTTTTGATTCTATAGCAATCTCGTTATATTCCAGCAAAGTAGGTGCATCCCAGGATTGTCCATCTTGACACCGGGGTGTGTGGCCTGCACGCGGCGTGGATCCCGGTTCGCGGAGATACCATCCGCATAAGGGATCAGCGCGAGATGTCGATTACGACTCGCGCGACACGCAGGACAAAGGCCGAAAACAACCACCCGATTGGGCAAATAGGCAGGTTACGAAGTAGAATGAGGGTTCATTCTGTGGATTTGATTTAGCGGAAAATACTGCATCGATAAACGCATGGGAGCCATCCAAAACAAAGTAGTAGGGCCAGTTAGCGAAGAGTTGACCCTCGTACAAGCGGCTAAGAAGGGCGACGACTCGGCGTTTGAAGAACTGGTACGGCGCTACGACCGGAACGTGTTCCGGATCGCACAGCACATCACGCAGAACCGCGAAGACGCGGAAGACGTGGTGCAGGAAGCGTTCCTGAAGGCGTACGGAAATCTGGCTCAGTTCCAGGAGCAGTCGAAGTTTTATACCTGGCTGGTGCGGATCGCGGTCAATGAAGCGCTCATGAAGTTGCGCCGGCGCAAGCCCGAGCGCACCGTTTCGCTAGATGAAGACATCAAAACAGAGGACGACTCGCTTCCCCGCGAAATTGCGGATTGGAGTCCGAATCCAGAGCAGCAATACACGCAATCGGAACTACGTGAAATTTTAAGCAAGACCATTCAGGGGCTGCCCCCGGGTTTCCGGACGGTGTTCGTACTAAGAGACGTGGAAGGTCTTTCGACCGAAGAAACGGCAGCTGCTCTGGAGTTGAGTGTACCCGCGGTAAAATCGCGGCTGCTCCGGGCTCGCTTGCAACTTCGTGAACGGTTGGGACGTTATTTTCAAAGACGTGAGAATGGAAATGGTAAAGACGGCAGTGAAGTTAAAACGGGCGATGTCTCAAGCGGAGAAGGCAAACAGTGAAATGCTCTGAATTCCTAACCGAGCTGACCAGTTATTTGGACGGCGTTCTCGACGAAAAGACCAAAGCCGAGTTAGAAAATCATCTTTCCTGGTGCCACAACTGCTACGTTGTCTGCGACACCACCAAGAAAACCATCGAGATTTATCGCGACTCCCAACTCTACGAATTGCCTGAAGATTTACGGAGTCGACTGCGTTCGGCCATCATGACGAAGTGCTTGCAGCAGAAAAAGCGCGGCCCGCAGAGCGTCTGACGAATCCTGTGAAACGTTTTTCCTCCTGTTGTAACTATCTCTAGTGCAAGGGTTTCCAGATCTATGCCCGGTTAGCGCTGGGCTATTTGCGAAATCCTCAACCTTTTTGGCAATCAGTGAATCGAAGTATTTGAGTGCCCTCGATTCACGATGGCTGTAAAAGGGGCGGGCACGAGCGTAACAACCCAGGTTTTGCATACACCGCTCAGGTATGGAAGGTGGGTCATGTTTGAAAAGCTGATGGAGGCATTCTTCGGCTGCAGGCACAGTCGCTACAGTTTTCCCGTTACTGTTCGGCGCGCAAAGCGCCGCCCGCAGGCCGCGACTCTAACCGGAACTTATGTCGCCTGCTTGGATTGCGGCAAGGAATTTCCTTATGACTGGCAGGAGATGAAGGTCATCACTTCTCCGAAGGGTCATCGCGAGCGTTTGGCTCAATTGGCCAAGCACGCTGCTTGAAATCCGCCTGTAATTGCGAAGCGCTTCCCCTAAATGAAAATTGCCCCGCCGAAGAGCGGGGCAATTTGCTGTAACTTGCTTCCTCCACCAAGAGCGAATCTCAGTGTGCCGGGTAATCCGCAGGAATGGGCACCGGAACTCGCTTGTCTAGCGGAACGAACTCCCGCTCCGCGGGTCCCGTGTAAACCTGACGAGGCCGCGCAATCTTCTGCTCCGGATCGGTAATGAGTTCCTGCCACTGCGCGAGCCAACCAGCCGTGCGTGGAATCGCAAATAACACAGTAAACATCTCCGGCCTGAATCCCATCGCCTGGTACATGATCCCGGAATAGAAATCAACGTTGGGATAGAGCTTCCGCTTCACGAAATAATCATCTTCCAGCGCGATGCGCTCCAGTTCCAATGCGATATCCAGTTTGGGACTGCGCCCTGTAACCTGGAAGACCTGCTCGGCGCTCCAACGAATAATCTTGGCGCGTGGATCGTAGTTCTTATAGATGCGGTGCCCGAAGCCCATCAGCTTGATCTGCCCTTCCTTCACACGCTTGATGTAGGCCGGAACGTGATCCTTCGAGCCGATCTCGTCGAGCATCTTCAGCACTTCTTCGTTCGCGCCCCCGTGCAGCGGCCCCGCCAGCGCAGAGGCAGCTGATGCCACCGATAAGTACGGATCTGCCTGCGAACTGCTGACCGAGCGCATTGCGTTGGTGCTGCAATTCTGTTCGTGGTCGGCGTGCAGAATAAAGAGAATGTCGAGCGCCCGTGCCAGTGCCGGATTCGCCACGTACTTCGGCTCCACCATCTTCCACAACATGTTCATGAAGTTTTCGGTGTAGCTCAAATCATTGTCGGGATACACGTAAGGGAACCCGACGTTATGCCGGTACGACATAGCTGCGATGGAAGGAACCTTTCCGATGAGCCGCGTAATCTGGTGCATCCGGTTCGCCGGATCGTGAATATTCTTGGCATCCGGATACACGCTGGATAACGCCGCAATGGTGCTCACGAACATCGCCATCGGATGCGAGGAATAGCGGAAACCTTCCATGAACTTCTTGGTGGTTTCGTGCAGCATGGTGTGATGCGTGATGTTATAGACCCACGCGCTCAGCTCTTTTTCGGTAGGCAGTTCACCGAACAACAACAGGTACGTCACTTCCAGGAAGCGTGCAGCGCTCGGCGAGAACCTCGATCGGATAGCCGCGATAGCGGAGGATTCCCTTGTCGCCGTCGATATAAGTGATCGCGCTTTTGCACGACGCCGTGTTCATGAAGGCCGGATCATAGGTCATCAGCCCGAAGTCATCGGAACTGGTTTTGATCTGCCGCAAATCCATGGCCCGGATGGTGCCGTTCTCTACCGGAACTGTATACGTCTTATTCGTGCGATTATCGGTGATGGTGAGTGTGTTGTTCTCTGCCATGGGAAATGGTCCGCCTTCTCCGCGCGATCAACTCGATCCTAGTCGAGCCTAGGTGCAACGCCCTGTTTGATCTGTGATCAGGATCACAGGCAATTGTAAGGACGCGCCTAGCTCGATTTTATGCCAAATCGCGCCCAGCCGCTGCGTCCAGTCCATTGCACGCCGTTCAGTATGGGGGCCCCCGCTCGTCGGAACCGACTTTTCGGACGGTCGATATGATGATCGAGACTCACGCCGTCGCTACGTCAACCGAATATTGCCCGCCGGTACTCCACGACACTGGTCGGGACACTTTGTCCCGTGCCCGCGCGAGGGACAAGATGTCTCTGCATCCTGCCGTACTCTCCTCGTGAATTCATTGACTTAGCTCGGACCGGAGTTGGCTGATACGTGCGACAGTGTCGGGGGGCAGGCTGGTCTTCGGAGGATTGAATGACCAAGTATTGGGCACTCTCGATCGCACTATTGGCACCGGCGGCACTGCTCGCCCAACGCAACACATCGCACAAGCTGTCGCCTGAGCTGCGGGGTGAAGGGGCACACCAAGGTTCGATCCATGTGATTGTCCAGTTCAAGCGCTCGCTGAACCTCAGCCACGAGGAAAAAAATCCGTGGAAAGGGCGGTATAGTGGACGCCAAACTCGGCATCATAAAAGGCGTGGTCGCGACCTTGCCCGGCAGCGCCCTGGCAACGTTAGCCAGCGATGATGACGTTGCCTACATCTCGCCCGACCGCCCTCTGAAATCCAGCGCGATCGATGTGGCAGCACCTTCTGTGTACGCTCCCTACCTGTGGAACCTCGGTACGATGGGACCGGCGTCGGCGTCGCAATCATCGATAGCGGCGTTCACCTTGTGGATGACCTAAAAGATGCTGCCGGACGCTCCCGTGTCGTCTACCAGCAAGATTTCACCGGGGGCAACAGCGACGATGCTTACGGACACGGGACGCACGTGGCTGGAATCATTGCGGGGAATGGAAAATCCTCCACCTGTTCGTCATGCAAGACCGCAATCCGGGGTGTCGCACCAGCGGTGACGCTGATTAATTTTCGCGCGCTGGATAAGAACGGAGCGGGTACCGACAGTGCAGTGATTAGCGCCATCAATCAGGCTATCGCTCGCAAGTCAAATACAACATTCGCGTCATCAATCTCTCTTTGGGCCGCCCGATCTACGAAAGCTATGCGCTGGACCCTCTCTGCCAGGCAGTCGAAAGGGCTTGGGAGGCTGGTATCGTCGTAGTGGTTGCGGCGGGTAACGACGGTCGAGACAACTCGAAAGGTACAGAAGGGTACGGGACTATCAACGCGCCAGCTAACGACCCAAGGGTTATCGCGGTCGGCGCGATGAACACTCATGGCACTCAAGACCGATCGGATGACACCGTGACCAGCTACAGCTCTAAGGGGCCGAGCGCGATCGATCACATCGTGAAACCTGATGTTGTCGCACCGGGTAATCAGATCGTTTCCCTTGAACAGGGATACCTGAAATCGGCGTACCCTAGCAACCGCGCCCCGAACAGCTTCTACCAAAACACCACAGGCACGTCGGTTTCTGACAAGTACTTTGTGCTAAGTGGGACAAGTATGGCTGCCGGTGCGGTGAGCGGCGTCATTGCCGATCTATTGGAGGCACATCCAGCTCTAACGCCTGACCAGGTCAAAGCGAGCTTGATGAAGACGGCATCGAAGAATTTCCCGGCGTTTAGTGCC
This sequence comes from uncultured Acidobacteriaceae bacterium, assembly GCA_963840895.1. Lineage (GTDB taxonomy): Bacteria > Acidobacteriota > Terriglobia > Terriglobales > Acidobacteriaceae > Sulfotelmatobacter. The sequence goes on along the minus strand of CAWJAR010000016.1, from coordinate 494,832 downwards.
GTCGTGGACAACGGTGTCACCTACACCAGTCAGTATGACGTGTTCACCATCGGCGCCGGATATGTTGACGCCCAATCGGCCTTGAACGACTCTTCGCTCGCACTCCTTCCGGCGACTTCGCCGACCGCATATTTCGATTCGGCTACAGGTAACGTGTACTTCCTTCACGACCAGAATGCCCTGTGGGGCAGCAATGCGCTTTGGGGATCATCCAACATCTGGGGAGCGAATGCGTTTGTCGGTGGCTCCAACCTTTCAGGGACAAATGCCCTCTGGGGAAGCAACGCACTCTGGGGAAGCAATGCCTTGGGGAAGCACGACACTCGACGGATTCAACGCCTTGTGGGGCAGCAACGCGCTATGGGGATCATCAAGCGGCGAACAAACACAATCGCTGTCCGTTGATATCAATGGAGAGAACTAATCGGCGAGCACGAGCGGTGCTCCAGTGCGCCTGTCCGTAATTCTGATGTCGCAAGGAAGCGTTGCGTCGGATACACGACGGAAACAACTGCAGCGACGACTGGTAAAATCCTGCAGCATTTTCGTGGGGTCCGATGTCACTTCTGGCCCATTGTTACTTTGCGTGCTTCGTCTAGAGTCAATATTGAGAAGTCGCTGCAAGGGTTGCGACTTCTAAAGCGAGACAGCCCTCGGGGAGAGGTTGTCTCGCTTTTTTCACGTCGGCAAGAGATCGTTTCGGAGCGAGTCGAAGCCCGCCCATGGGTCGCCTGCGAAGCACTACGACACTAATGCGGCCTCGCTCACTTCTTGCGCGAATGATCGCGGACATGCCAGCCAAACAATAGGAAGAACCGCGCGTGGAAGAAGCCAGACATAACCTGATGTCTGCAACAGCGAATGGGCACCGCCATCATACCGCAATCCGGATGGGATTCAATGGGAGATTCCTATCAAATAAAAACCGGCGGCCGCAGCCGCCGGTCGGGTCTCATCGTTCACGAATCAGTTCGAAGAATCGTCCCGACGCTGTAGTGTCGGACGATCATCGTCGGCTTGGTGTCGCCAGACTGGTTGGTCTGGTTCGACGTTCGCCGCAAGCTCGGCTTGCTGGAATCCTTTTCATCGATCACTTTGTGTTTGTTCTCGATCGCCGCCAATCGTGACTTCACGTCGTCAAACTCCGAAGTCGTTACGACGTATTGCGGTTTGGCGGGAAGGATCTTGCGAATCTCAGCCTGCGATTTCTCGATCCGGTCCGGCGTCTGCGGGTGCGTATCGAATGCCTTCGATAGCGTTCCCGGCTTCTTTTTTTCCATCGCCTGGATCTTTTCGAAGAACGACACGAAAGCCGACGGATCGTATCCCGCCCGATACATATATTCAATCCCGAGGTAATCCGCTTCAGCTTCGAATCCGCGCGAGAAGTGCAGGAATGTCAACGGAATGCCGAGTCCCAACCCTTCGTAGATTCCATATCCCAACGCGCCGCCCATGAAGATGGCGGGAAGCGAAGCCATCTGCATCATGTTCATGCGCGTCATTTCGCGGCCGTAGTGGCAAGCGGCGACGTGGGCAATCTCATGCGCCATCACGCCTGCCATCTCCGCTTCTTCGTCCGCTGCGAGAATCAAGCCCGAGTTCACATAGAAAAACCCGCCCGGCAGAGCCATGGCGTTCACGACATCGGAGTCGATCACCTTGATCGTGAATGGAACCTGCGCATCGGAGTTCCGCACCAGGTTCTGGCCGACCCGGTTGACGTACTCGGTAATCACCGGATCGTTCACCAGCTTGATTTGCGACTCGATCTGCTGGGCGTACTGGCGTCCCCGCGCGACCTGACCTTCGACCGTATACCAGTTGCCGACTCCGCGTCCGCAACCCACATTGCGGTTTCCCACGGCGTCAACGTCGGTCTTACCGCCGTCGTGCTTGATCTGGCTGTCGTCGGCAGTCGGCAGCGGGGCTGGCGGCTGTTTGGGTGCATTCTGCACGTCGCCCGCCTTCGGTTGTCCTTTATCCTGATCTGGAACTTGGCTTTGAGGGTCCTGCGTTTGACCCGGCGTCTGGGCCAATGTCCATGGCCCCGCGCTGAATGCCGCCAATCCCACAGCGATTGCCAGCCATCTGAATTTCATACGGTACTCCTTGACCCCGATTATACGCCCGGTGGGAAAACACCAAGTCCCAATCTTTGGTCCTTAACTTAGACGCCGCCCCCCGATTCGGGTTATCCGGGCAACTCGGATAAACGGCGATTCCAGCCTTTTCTGGACCCCTGTTCGCTCTCGAGCCAAGCTCAACGCGCTCTCCTCTTCTGTTCGCCCCCATTTTAACCGTCGGCAACCTTCCAATGAATCCCGCCACTCAACCACCCATAGCGGAGAAACGGCGACGGCCCGAAGTTGGTTTTCCCTTGACTCGCCGCACACTTGGCCTGAGAATTGCCAGCGGTCGTCGGTCGTACTCCCCCGTGGCCGGTATCGATCTGGTCAATTCCTATCCATTTCTGGAACATTTGTCCCCCGAATGGATTGGAGTGCACCTTGGTGTCCCAGCCGTCATAGCGAGTTCAAGAAAGTTGAGAATCAAACAATGAAGGCCATTTTCCGTGGTGGTGTTGTGTGCGCAGGACTGCTCGTTCGCCATTCTCGTGGGGGTACAGCCAGTCGGCGCGCAGACTTTCAGTTTTCCGGTGGGCGGTTTCACTACAAGCAACGTATGCAAGAACGCCACCACTCCGCCGCCTGCGTGTCAGGTCTTCTGACCGATGGTTCGCCTAAGCTCCCCACCGTAGTTACAGGAGGCGTCTTGCGCCTGACCACCGCGACCCAAAATCAGCACGGCGCGGCTTGGTTTGAGTTCCGCAACCGCTCTCCACGGGATTCACCACGGCCTTCCAGTTTCAGATTTCGAATACAAATTCCTGCTTGTTCTGCTCCTTTCCGGCGGATGGACTGGCCCTGGTCATTCAGAATGATCCCGCCGGCGCCGGCGCACTCGGCTACACCGGAAACGGACAGAACATCGCGTACGGCAACAATGACGTATCCACCGCCAGCGGCCCCGGAAAGGCGATCAAGAATAGCCTCGCCATCGAACTCGATACCCATCTGAACTCCGACTACAACGATCCTGACGGCAATCACATCGCCGTCCAAAGCTGCGGTCCCAACAACGCCAGCACTCTCACCCCGAACAGCGCCGACCACAACTACGCCTGCCCCGATGGCAACCTGGCGAAACTGGCGCTGCAGAGCCTACCCTCTGGAATGTCGCTGACCGACGGCAAAGCCCACACCATCACGGTGAACTACCTTCCGCCCGGATCCTGCACCAGCAGCTGCAACAACCTGTCCGTTTACATGGACAGCACGCTGATTCTGCAGGCGACGGTCGACATCACCAAGCAACTGAACCTGACCAGCAACGGCAGCGCTTATGTGGGTTTCACCGCCGCGACCGGTTCCGCCGTCCAGAACAACGACATCATCAGCTGGTCCTTCAGTTCCCTGCCCCTGGCGCCGATCACGATCAACCAGCCCCTGCAGACGACTGCCACGAACTTCAACTACACCCCGCCCTGACCGCGATCACGGACTATTCGCAGAGCGGACTCAATGGCAATTCGTTCCAGGGCGTATTCATGCAAGGCACGGTGCAGCCGATCACCGATCAGCAATTCTCTCGACCTGGTCAACAACACGCCCTTCCAGGGAAGCACCTGCCAGCATCAGGACACGGGCACCGGCAACTTCAACTGCGTGACCACGACCGATCTGTGCACAACCTCCACCAACGGCAACGCCAGCGGCGCCAACTGCCCCAACACCGGCACCAACGCTCTCATCACTGTCAGCAACACCTACAACCTCGATCCGTCCCAAAAGCCGGTGATCGCTCCCGGCTACATCATGGGCAAAGACACGGCCCTCAGTTGCGGAGCCTCCGGGGACAACACCTGCAAAGGCCTCGTCAACATTTTCACCAGCATCACCGGCGATGCCCTCACCTCGGGTGGCAGAACCAATAACTTCAATTCCATCCTGATTCCAATTCTCGGCGTGGTGCAGCCGAGCACCGCAGCGACCACCAGTCCTGCGCTGAACGCCGGCTGGACCAATGGACCTGTCACGCTCAACTTCAACAGCACCGAGATTGTTCCCAGCAACAATCAAAATCCGCCCCCTCCCTGCCGACCGTCAACAACATCGCCTATAGCGCGACCGGTGCGAACTCTGCCCACTCCCGCGACTGGAACGATTTCCGGTGCGACTGGTTCGATCACCATTCCGGGCACGGTGGAAGGCACCACGGTGGTCACATTCTTCGCCACCGACAGCTCCGGAACCGTCGAAAGTCAAATCACCAACGACAGCGGTGCGAACACGGTGAGCAGTGCGAGCCCGACCATCACGATCCAAGTCGACAAGACGGCGCCGACTTTCAGTTGCACACCTCCTGCGGCGGCGTGGCAGGCAACCGATGTCTCCGTTCCATGCACCGCGAGCGACAACGCGGGCGGATCGGGGCTGGCGACACCGTCGCCGTTCAATGTTTCGACCGCCGTTCCAAGTCGCACCGAAACCAACACCGCCCAGACACCTGCAAGCTCGGTAGCGGACGTGGCCGGCAATACCGTCCCCGTCCCCTCCTATGGCCCGTTCTGGGTTGACAAGAAGGCGCCCGCAATCAGTACTCCTTCTCTATCGGTGGCGAATCCCGTGTTCAATCAGTCCGTGACGGCCACCTATACCTGCACCGACGGCGGCTCCGGCGTCGTACTCTGCGCTCCATCGCAACAGTCCCAACAGATTTCTCCCGACCTCCACCACCACCATCACCAGTCCGATCGACACCTCCACAGTCGGTCCACACACCTTCACCGCGTACGCGCAGGACCAGGTCGGCAATCCGAGTTCGAGTCCGATCGCCTACACCGTGGGCCAGGCAACGCCCACACTCACCTGGACGACCCCAGCCGCAATCACGTACGGAACCGCATTGAGCGGAACGCAGCTGAACGCGACCGCCAATATCGCTGGATCCTTCGTCTACACTCCGGCGGCTGGTACCGTGTTGACGGCCGGAACGCAAACACTCTCCGTAACCTTCACTCCAACCGACACCACCAACTACGCACTGCAACGACAACCGTCCAGTTGGTTGTGACCAAAGCGACGCCAACCATCACATGGGCGACGCCGGCTGCTATAACCTTCGGCACCATGCTTAGCGCGGCGCAACTCAATGCCACTGCTAACGTCCCCGGAACTTTCGTCTACACACCGTCTGCGGGAACCTTACTGAGCGCCGGCGATCAAACACTGTCGACGACGTTCACGCCCACCGACGCTGCGGACTATACGACCGCAACGGCCTCTGTGCCATTGACCGTGAACCGAGCGACGCCAACGCTCACGTGGATGACGCCTGCGCCCATCACATACGGCACCCTCCTGAGCGCCGCGCAACTCAACGCGACAGCGAACGTAGCTGGAACCTTCGTTCTACACCCCGGCTGCGGGAACGGTCCTGAACGCCGGAACGCAGACGCTAGCAACCACCTTCACACCCACCGACGCCGTCGACTACACAATGGTCACCTCGTCGGTATTGCTCGTCGTCAACCGGGCGATCCCGACCCTCGTCTGGCCCACGCCCGCATCCATTCCGTACGGGACAGCGCTCAGCTCCATCCAACTCAATGCCACCGCGAACGTGCCGGGAGTGTTCGTATACACACCCCCCGCAGGAACCGTCCTCCCACCGGGCAATCAACCATTGTCGGTTGTATTCACTCCAACCGACTCATTGGATTACACGCCGGCAACCGCACAGGTAACGATACTGGTCACCCAACCGGCGATTAGCATCTCGCCGAGCAGCCTCAACTTCGGAACCGTCCCGCGGGCAAAGTTGCATTCCTGACGGTGACCGTCTCCAACATTGGCAATGCCACCCTCAGCATAACGAATATTTCAGATTTACCGGACGCGGCTCCGACAGTGATGACTTCACCTTCACCACGACTTGTGGCTCGTCATTGGCCGCGGCCAAGAGCTGCGGCATCACGGTGAAGTTCTTGGCGGACGATTCGGGCACGCGTACTGCAATCCTCTACATCACTGACAACGCCCCGGGCAGCCCGCAAGCCGTACCACTGACTGGGACGGTCGGCAAGAACGGCCACTAGGCCGACTCGCTGAGCAAGGTCAAAGGGCGAGATCTTCGGATCTCGCCCTTCTTTTTCTCTATTTTGCCTGCGGCAGGAAACTTCAGAGATTCAAGATCCGCTTGATTGCGTGAACTTCGTAGCTTCCTCGTACACGGCCTTCTGGTCGAAGCGCTCGATGATGTGTTCCGCGCCCGGTTCCTTGCGGATCTCATCCAGCAAGCGCAGCGCCTCGCGGTACTGCGCCGTTGCTTCAGAAGTCGTTCCCCCAAGCCGTAACGCCCTGCCCAACAGGAAGTGAATCTTTGCGTTTTGCAGACGCAATCCCAGCTTTTCGGCTTTACTCAGGTTCCGCTGCAATTCCTGCTTGGCATGCGCATAGTCCTTGTTTTCGATGAGTGCCTGAGCCATCAGGGTGGTAGACACCACCGAGATGTACTTTTTGCCGAGAGAGTCGGCCTGCTGTGCCAGCGCGCGTAAATCGCCGACAGTTGCAGCCGGAGAATGCCCCTCGCCCACCGCTAGCCGCGCGAGATTCAATTTCGACGTCAGCAACACGTCCTTGTCCGCACTGTGCGAAGCCAATCGCTCAGCCTGTTGATAAGACTCTTTCGCTGCCTTCAAGTCGCCCTGATAGAAGTGGACATCACCCTCCGCATTCGCCAGCGACGCCTCCAACGCTTCATTCTTCAGGTTGCGCACAATACCCTGCGCTTCTTCGATGGGCTTGGCGGACTCCTGGCCTCTTCCCGCTTTTGCCAGCGCGCCGGCCAGATCGGTCAAGGCCTGCGCCATCGTGCCGCTTCGATCTCCGCCATCGCGCAATGCCTGCACCGCATCCTGCAACGCGCTCACCGCCGGCCCCAGACGGCCCTGCTCTTCAAACACCACGCCCACGCTGTTCGACATACGCGCGATGCCCTGCTTGTCATCGGCTTTGCGGTACAAATCCAGCCCCCGCATATAAGAAGTCATGGCCTGGTCATACTGTCCGAGGTTGGCGTAGGCCACCCCCAGGATTTGCAGCGTCTGAGCAATATCAGTGGGGACGTTTAACTTCTCCCGGATCTGCAACGCTTGCTGCAGATACGTGAGTGCATCCTCGTTCTCGCTCTTTTGCAGGTAGGCATTTCCAATGTTGCTCAGGCACAGTGCCTGATTGGTCTGGTCGCCGGCGTCACGCTGAATCTGCAACGACTCTTTGAACATTTGCAGCGCTTTGTCCGGCTGGCCGCGCTCCATGTAAAGGTCGCCCAGGTCGATGAGCGTATCTCCTGCCTCTTTCTTGGCGCCAATCTCTTGCCGGATCTTCAGGGCATCGTTGTAAGCCTTCAAGGCTGCGTCTGGTTTTCCCAGTGAGAGTTGCACCTGCGCGATTTCTACCAGGCTCGCAGCCACGCCGCGCTTCTGCCCCAGTCGCTGGTTAATGGCCATCGAATCCTCATAGTTGCGTAAGGCCTCGGCTGGCTTGTTCATCAACTTGTATGCAATCCCGGTGGCCTGCAGAATCAGCGCTTGCTGCTCCTGGATATCGAGATCAATCGCGATGTGCCGTGCCTGATCGAGGGGATCAAGCCCCTTCTGCGGATTTCCGGCTTTGATCTCGACGCGCCCCATGGCTAACAGGGCATCTAGATTCTTGCTATCGGTCTTCAGCACGTTTGCGTAATAGGACCGCGCCTTATCCATATCGCCGGCGTCTTCGTAGAGACTGCCGAGTGCGAATTGCACGTCCAGGTTGTCGGGGAAACTCTTCGCCAGATTCTCGTAGTCGGCCAGCGCCTTCTGATTGTCCTTCGTGATCCGCGCGAGGCTGGCATCAATGAAATATTTCTGCGCCAGCGGCAGGTTCTGGCTCAGATCCACCGCGTGCCGCGCCGCCTGCTCGGCTTCCGCGTCGTAGCCCAGATCGGAATACGCCTCACCCAAACGCGAGTAGGCAACTGCAAATTGCGGATCTTCTTTGGTCGCGGCCTCAAATTGTTTCTTCGCTTCGAGATTATTTCCTTGCCGCAACAACTGCAGTCCCTGGTTGTAATCGCGCAGAGCGTCGACTGAAGTTGACGTCGGCTTGAACGACTGCGCCTGCAACTCTTTCACCAGATCAGGCGACAGCGCGAGATTCTGCCGAATCATTGCCGCCAATCGGTCGACTGCCGCCGACAGATCTTGCTGATTGGCGGCTTCCGCCTTCACCAGAATGGTTCGATTGTGTTTCCGATCCTGCAGCGTCGCGTCGATGCGGATCTGATCGCCCAGCTTGGTATATCGCCCCGAAACCAGCGTGTCGGCATTGGTAAACTCTGCAATCCGCCCGAGAGTGGCGGAATCGACCGCAGCATTGGGAGCAATTCGCAAATCATGAAACACCTGCTGCACACGGTCGGAAGATACCGCACGCAGGTGCGCCGATTGTCCAACATCCGTACTCAACATGTCGGCAAGACTCGGTCCCAGCCAGTCCCAGGAGGCGTCTCCCGATTTGTTTTCAAATGGAAGGACTGCCAGAGACAGAGCCTGCACCGTCGCGCCTTTCTTGGCGGAAGGCGCGAAAAGCGTGCCGCGAAACTCATAGCCCACAATTGCCAATAAGAGGACTGTAGCGACGCCAGTGACGAGTGGCCATGGAATGGTTCGACCCCATGGCTCGACCGCGGGTTGAAAGCGCAGGTTTGCCGCCGCACCTTTGCCTGAATATGCATCCAGGTCGCGCAGCAGTTCGGCAGCAGTCTGGTAGCGCAGGTTTGGATCGCGCTCCAGGCACTTGCTAACAATGTTGCTGAGCGGCGCCGGGATCGTCCCATCGTGATCAGAGACAGGAATGGCGCGCTCCTGCGTCCGCTTGATTAAACTCGCGACCACGCTCTCTGCCGAATACGGTGTCTTCCCCGTCAGTAACTCGTAGAGGATTAGCCCCAGCGTGAACAAGTCCGACCGTTGATCGAGATTCTTGGCCAGGGCCTGCTCCGGCGACATGTATTCCATCGTCCCAACCAACGCACCAGTTTGGGTCATGCCGTCGCCTTCGACGGTGCGGGCCAGACCAAAATCCATTAGAAGGATGCGGCCTGAGTTATCACGCATGATGTTCTGCGGCTTCAGGTCGCGATGAATCACGCCCACGGTATGCGTGGCTTCCAGTGCACGGCAGATCTGTTCCGTAATCTCGACCGCTTCTTCCGGAGGGAGTTTCTTTTTCTCGTGGATTAGGGCGCGCAGGTCCACGCCTTCCACGAACTCCATCGTGATGAATTTCACGCCATCGGCGTCACCCAGGTCGTAAATGCGAATGACATTCTTGTGCGTGACCTGATGGGCCAGCAAGAGCTCCTGCTTGAATCTCGCCAGGATCGAAGGATTGGCGGCCAGTTGCGGCCGAATGAGCTTTAACGCAACCGGACGATCCAACTCCCGGTCCATGGCTTTGTAGACCGCCCCCATCCCGCCTTCGCCCAACAATTGCAGAATCTCGTATCGTCCTCCGAGCACATCGCCGGTATGCAACACCGGAGCGTTCGTCTGCAACGGCACAGGGCCGGGACCGGTTGCCTGGGCTCGTACAGGAATGGGCCTGACCGAGCCCGCATCGACCATCGTCGCGTCAGGATCTACAGGCGCCGGATCCAGGCTCGACAGCGCAAAATCTACGAGGGTTGCGTCAGGATCGGAAGGCGGGTTCGAGCTGGAGCTGTCTTTCGCCGGAACACTCACTCCGGGCAGATTGGTGGCATTGTTCCCACGATCCGCTTCCCTGCGTGGATCCCCATTGTCCATGAGTGCCTTGGCTGGGGCCACCCAAAAGCCCCCAAATCTCGCCACCGCAAAAGGCAAAAAGTCACTAAAGTATATACCGTAGATCAAGACGCCGGACTAAAGACCATCGACAAAAAAGATAGCCGGAAAGGTTCCAGGACGAGACGGCAAAATTCTGCAATTGGGGCGGAAATATTGCCCTTCCAGCCGACCCTTCGATCGCCATGTTTGACGGCGCTCGAGGAAAGAATTCAAATTATCCTGACGTTACTGCTCCCCCGGCGCGCGCATCTACGTAGGAGTGAGTTTCTTGCGAACAGCGGACGGAACTCTGGTCCAAATCTGTCACTGCCCAACCTCCACTTCTCCCGCGACATCATACTTCGCGGTTGTAATCGTTGTGTTGCTTTCGTGGCTCGCGATCGCCCAGGCTTCTGCCCAGACTCCTCAGTCGGACGAACCGCCGTCCACGGTTCACGGCACCGTGATCAATGCCGTCACGCACGCTCCCATCAGCCGCGCTCTCGTCTACTCCCCTGACAATCGATTTGCGATGTTGACCGATGGGGACGGCCACTTCGAATTCGCGCTGCCCAAAGGCGGTCTCGGCAATACCGGAACCACTTTCTTCGAAGGCCAGCCTCGCGCCGTGTGGTCCGTGGCCGGCTCTGGTGGCCCGTTTTGGTTGATGGCGCGTAAGCCTGGGTTTCTCGATGACCCGAGCGACAACCGCCAGGTTCAGACCTCCGGCAGCGGTGACGTCACCATCCCCCTGATGCCGGAGGCAGTCATTAAAGGACGCGTCGTCGTTTCCGAAGGCGAACCGGCAGCGGGGATTTCGGTGCAACTTCTCTCCAAGCAGTTCCCGGAGGGCATCCCCCGGTGGATCCATGCCAATACCGTTCTCGCCGACTCGAATGGGGAGTTTCGTTTTGCGGAACTCATGCCCGGCACCTACAAGTTAGGCACCAATGAGTTGATGGACAATGACCCCGCCGGGTCGGTCCCGGGAGGGCAGGCCTACGGATTTCCGCCCGTCTACTACCCGGGCGTTTCGGATTTTGCGTCCGCAGGCACAATCGACCTTGCGGCTGGACAAACCGTCCAGGCCGACTTGCCCGTGACCCGCCAGGCTTACTATCCGGTCCGAGTCCCACTCTCGAACGCCGATGCCAGCGCCGGCATGAACGTGACCGTCTCCCTGCAGGGGCATCGCGGCCCAGGTTTTACGCTGGGCTTCAATGGCGAGGAACATCGGATTGAGGGCTTGCTGCCCAATGGAAACTATCTGGTCGAAGCGACCTCTTACGGTCCAAACGCGTCATCTGGGTCCGTAAACATCGCAGTGGCGGGTGCCCCCGTGGAAGGTCCGTCGCTGAATTTTCACTCCGGGAGTTCGATCACCGTGCATGTGGATGAAGAGTTCACCTCCCGGCGTTCGGACGCCTCTGGCAACTGGATGGTCGGCGGTCGCTCGTTTCAAATGCGCGGTCCGCGCCTCTACTTGCAGGTACGAGTCGAGAGTGAAGATTCGCTCGAGGGACAAGGTGGCGCGTCTCTTCGTCCGCCCTCGGGCCCCAATGATGACGCTATGGTGATTGAGAATCTGGCACCCGGCCGTTACCGTCTGCGCCTGTCGACGACCCGCGGATATGTAGCATCTGCAACCATGAACGGTATCGATCTGCTGCATGAACCCTTAGTGGTAGCTCCCGGCTCGACGACTCCAATTGAAATCAAAATGCGGGACGATACCGCCGAGATGGATGGAACCGTGACGGGTCTGACCACTGACTCAAGCGGAGGACCGCCGCCCTCCGCCTATATCTATTGTGTTCCCTTGCGCGATAGCCCCGGACAGCTTCGGCAGACTGCGACTTCGGCCCCGGAAGGCAAGTTCACCTTAGACACAATGCCTCCCGGCGCGTATCGCGTCTTCGCGTTCAAGAGTCCCCAGCCCAATCTTCCGTATGGCGATGCCGAGGCCATGCAGCCTTACGAGACGAAGGGCCAGGTCGTTCAGTTATCTCCGGGCCAGAAAACGAATGTCCAGGTACCGCTAAGCTCCGGCAGCGAGTAAAGAGTAAACATGTTCATCTACCGCATCACGCGCACCGGGATCTCGTCGATGATGCTCTGCTTCGTCCTCTGCGCTTGCTCGCTAAGCTCAGCCCAAACGGTACCAACGATCCCCCACGCCGGCAACAGCTACAGAGTCGCAGGAACCGTAGTCAACAAAATCGATAGCCATCCCCTTCCGCGCACCCGCGTGATCTTGAGAGACACGAAGGAGCCAGACAAATTCGAATCACTAGTGACCGGGGACGACGGCAAATTCGCCTTCAATGCTATCCCTGCCGGGAAATATTCGCTCGCCGGCACTAAGCGCGGATACATCACTGCGGCCTACGACCAACATGATCAGTTTTCTACGGCCATCGTGACGGGCGCCGATCTTGACACGGAAAATCTGGTCTTACGTCTGGCTCCCGCAGCCGTGATCAGCGGGAAAATTCTGGATGAATCCGGCGAGTTAGTTCGCCACGCTTCAGTTACCGCCTATTTCGACGATCACAGCAGCGGCGTCGATCAGATCCGACAGGCTCGAGGCACCCAGACCGACGATCTGGGCGCCTACGAACTGCCCTCGCTGAATCCCGGCACCTATTTTCTTTCTGTCGATGCCAAGCCTTGGTACGCAATCCATCCCACATCCACTCCACCGAATTCCGGGAAGGAGAGCGATCCTGCGTCCAGCACAACCTTTGACCGCTCATTGGACGTCGCGTATCCGTTGACCTACTACCCCGACGTGACGGATGCCGATAGCGCCATGCCAATTCCCATCCGGGGCGGCGAGCGCATCCAGGTGGATCTTCACCTGACCCCCGTTCCGTCGCTTCACCTTTTGTTTCGCGTACCCACCGACAAGAACAATGGCTTCGCCGTTCCTCAATTGGAGCAACCGTCCTTTGACGGCGCCACCCCTCGCGCCACCGACAGCGCCCAATTCGTTTCTCCTGGATTGGTCGAGATCACCGGAATTCCCGCCGGACGCTACAACCTCCGGCTCAATGGCTCCGGCCCCGCCATCCAAATGAACGGCCTTGATTTCAGCAAAGACGGCGAAGAGATCGACACTACGAACGCCGAAGCCCTGGGTAGCGTCAAGGTATCGGCACAAGTACGTGGCGAAGCCGCTCTTCCGGAGCGGCTGACGGTCGGATTGGGTTCCTCGCACCGTGGGCCAATTGTCTGGAAGGAATTTGACGCCAAAGGCGAAGCAGACCTCGAACAGGTTCCCCCAGGCCGCTACGATGTTTTCATCTGGGGACCACCCCGTCCTTATTCGATTGCGAAGCTGTCGGCGGAAGGAGCTTCCGCGTCCGGCAGAACCCTGATCGTACCGGCGGGAGCGGCCGCCTCACTTTCTCTGGTTGTCGCCGGTGGCAGCCGGAAGATCGACGGAACCGCAAAACGCGCAGGAAAACCTTTTGCCGGAGCGATGGTAGTTCTCGTTCCCAGAGACCCGGAAATAAATCGTGATCTTTTCCGTCGCGATCAGAGCGATCTTGACGGGACGTTCACTCTGCAAAATGTTGTCCCGGGTACTTACACCGTCTTGGCAATTGATAACGGATGGGACCTGGATTGGTCGCAGCCCGGAGTGATCGCTGCGTATGTCCCCCACGGGCACACGATTGAAGTCGGCCAACAAGCTGGCAGCACCATGAAACTCGCCGATCCGGTCGAGGTTCTGTCTAAATAGCGAACTGCGAAAATACATTCGCCGCTACTGCGTCCCGCCCCGTTTCGAACTCAGTGGAGCGATATGTCTCTCACTTTCCGCAACGTGTTGCGCCACCAGTGCCCGTTCATCGTGCTCTCCACTCTCCAACTCTCCGCGCTTTTCCTTGTCATTCCATAGCGTCAGACTCTTCTGGTAGGCGGCGTGGGCCTGCGCCCAATATTCTCGCCTCTGATCCGCAGATAACCCCTTACCACCCGCCAGAGCGGATTCCGCATCTCCAACTCCTGAATAGGCCTCCGCCAGGCCGCTGCGCGGATAACGACTCCCTTCAGTTCTGGGAGACATCTCTTCAAAGGAAGCAATGGATTCCTGATATACATTCGCGGCCTCGGCGGGCCTGCCCAACGCCATCAAGCTGCTGGCAATTCCATCGTTGCTAAAACCAAAGTTTGATTTCGCCAGCCGGTTCTTCGCATCCGCCTTCATCAACTCGCCGAAAATCCCGTGTGCCTTGCGATAGGTCTCGAGCGCCGCAACTACATCGCCCTGTTCCTTCCGGAAAGTCGCCAGCCGGTTGAGACCTTCCCCCAAATACTCCGACAGCGTTGCATTTTCCGCATTCGATTTCACAACGTCATCGAGTATCGCCACCGCCTTCGACTGTATTTCGATGGCCTGCGAAAGATCGTGGCTCAGTTCGAGGCACTGGGCAATACCGGCATCGTCCGCCGCCAAGTGCGCACGCAATGGAACACTCCCCGGATTCGCTTGCAGCGCTGCCTCCCGAATCGAGGAAGAATGCCGGTAGTTCGCCAGTGCGGCCGCAAAACTCCCTGTTTGGACTTGAATCGATGCCGTGAAGTAATAAACTCCGGCACAAAGATCCGCGAGTACAGGGTCTTTGCTACCGGCAACGAGACGCTCGGCAATCCCCTGCGCATTGCCCAACGCGGCCAGTGCCCCGGCGAAATCGCCGCTCGATTCCAGGATGTGCGCGATCCGGACATACGTGCCCGCAACATCCCGATTCAGGTCGCCATCATTGCGAGCCCCTGCCCCTAACGACTCGCGGATAGCGAGAGCCTTGCGGTAGTTTTGTAACGCTCCATCTTTGTCGCCAAGATTCGCCCCATAGGGATATCCCAAAACGTCTCCCACCCGCTCGTAGGCGGCGGCCAGTTCTTTTTGCAACGATACGTCGTCCTTGGACTGCTGGCTGAGACTATCGAGATATTCCTGCGCGCGCGTGACAATCAGCCTTCGCGCCGAAGTTGAGCCGGGCAGATCCCGGATCGAGTCGTCGATCTCGAACATCAGAGAGTTGGCCAGCTTGCGCACATCATTGAAACGTTGCTCAGCGCGACGTTGGCTCGCCGCCGCAATCCGCGCCTCCCGCACCGTGGCGGTAACTCCTCCGACCACGGCAAATAGAATCAGCGCCGTCGCCGCCACGGCCAGCTTGTGCCGCACGGCAAACTTTTCCGCGCGGTATCTCCACGAATCTCGCCGCGCCGTAACCGGAAGTCCTTCCAAATGCCGGCGAATGTCCCCTTCAAATTGCTCCACCGAGGCATAACGCCGCTGCGGTTCCTTGCGCAACGCATGCAGCACAATCGTGTCGACGTCACCGGTCAAGCGGCGGCGCAGTCTAGCTGGCGATCCTTCTCCCAGTCGGATCCATGCAGGAGTCGCTTGCTCTACCTCGAACTCGCTCTTCTCTTCGCTCATACCGATTTCAGGATTGCCAAGCTCGGCCGTTCCGGCTCCCACTCACAAATCGCACGCGCAAACTCATGCGGAGTGAGCGTCTTCGCCGGATAAGGCGATCGTCCCGCCACCAACTGGTACAGCACTACTCCCAGTGAATACACATCCGTGGCGGTTGTGATCGGTTCGTTTCGAATCTGCTCCGGGCTGGCATACTCTGGCGTCATAGGTCCCGCCATCGTGATCTCCGATCCCGACGCGGGATCCAGAATCTTGGCGATCCCAAAATCCAGCAACTTCGGCACGCCCTCCTTGGTCACCAGTATGTTTCCCGGCTTAATGTCGCGATGAATCACCAGACGTTGGTGCGCGTACTGTACGGCCGAGCACACTTGCAGGAAGAGTCGCAGACGTTCTGTCACATTTAACTCGTGCGTATTGCAGTACTGGTCAATCGGAGTGCCTTCAATCAACTCCATCACCAGGTAAGGAATGCCCTCGTCGGTCGTCCCTCCATCGAGCAACCGCGCAATATTCGGATGATCGAGCGATGCCAGAATTTGCCGCTCATGCCGGAACCGTTCCAGAACCGCCGCCGTATCGTACCCACCCCGCACCAGCTTGATCGCTACTTCCTTTTCGTATTGCCCATCGGCACGGCCCGCACGGTACACCTCACCCATTCCTCCGTGACCGATCTCTTCCAGAATGTTGTATGCACCAATCCGGCGTCCCACACGGCTTACGCCCGGCATCGGCCCCGCCAGCGATAACTCCACCACTGGAGTATTCAGAAACCCAACTCCCGCCTGGCCGTCGGAAAATAGCAGCGACTCCACTTCGTTCCGCAGGTCCACATCGTTGGCGCACGCCGCTCCCAGGTAAGCAGTCCGCTCTTCGGAAGGAAGCGCAACCGCCCGGTCAAAGACCTCGCGAACTTGTAGCCAGCGCTCCGGAGTCATTCCACAGCGCTCCGTGCGATCTCCCGGTGCAGCCAGGCCCGCGCAGAAGTCCAGTCGCGTTTCACCGTCGCTGGAGAAATACCCATCACCTCGGAGGTGTCTTCAATGGTAAGTCCCGCAAAGAAGCGCAGTTCGACGATCCGGCTCTGCTGCGGGTCGAGCTCACTCAGCCGGTTCAGGGCGCCGTCGAGCGCAATCACGTCCACATCAATCCGCTGCGGAAGATCCAGCGCTTCATCGAGTGTGACCTTACAGGAGTTGACTCCTCCCCGCTTGGCCGCGCTGTGGGCCCGCGCATATTCCACCAGAATCTGCCGCATCACGTGGGCGGCAATTCCAAAGAAGTGTGCCCGATTCTGCCACTGCGGCGGATGCTGCCCCGCCAGCCGCAAGAACGCCTCATGCACCAGGGCGGTGCTTTGCAGGGTATGGTCGCTACGTTCGCGTTGCAGATAATGATGGGCCAGCCGCCGCAGCTCGACGTAGACCATCGGCATCAGCGAATCGAGCGCTTCGCGGTCTCCCTGTCTCCACCGCACGAGCAAATCGGTAACTGGATTCGAGGAATCCTGCACGCCCAAGTCCGTCCGCAACGCGGCGGTCGACACGCGTTTGGCCGCGAAGCATATCCGGTATTCGAGCCTATGTCAACAGATTGAAGAGACAGATTGAAGAGACGAAACTTAACGCCCATTATGACTGCCCGCGAAAATAATTTCCCTGCCCCTGAGCCAAATGGAGTTCCGTTTTCACATTACTAGGTAGGCAAGGTGCGGTGGGGTATTCGGCCGCGGGTTTGAAAATTTGCCACGGCGATGATTTCCGGGGGGATTTCATCGCCGGATTTTTTGATTTCTTGGCTCAGCGACCACGCAGCATCACTCTCGGGTTCTGGGCGCTGAGCTACACCGCAGCCTTCGTGCCCAGCGTTGGCTGTCGAAGATCGAAGCCTCTCAGGAGAGGACCAATGAAAAACTCAAGATTCCATGGCTACCAGCTTCTGCTCGTCGCATTGACCCTGGCTTTCGGCCTGCTGGCAAATGCTCAAACCTACACCGACTTGCACGACTTCAACGAGACCAATGGATGCTGTGCCATCGCTCCCAGTTTGATGGCGCAAGGACGAGACGGGAATATCTACGGAGCCACCACCAGTGGCGGCATCCACTTCTACGGCAACATCTTCAAGATCACACCCACGGGCACGCTCACCAGCATTCACGACTTTGACTTGACCCATGGCGGATATCCCCAGGGCGGCCTCAGCATGGGCCTGGACGGTAACTTCTACGGCACCACCTATCAAGGCGGAAAGGGTTACGGCATCGTCTTTCAGATCACCCCCAGCGGAACCTTTACGGAACTTTATGACTTCACCAATACGACAGACGGCGCCTATCCCAAGACTCCCCCTGTACAGGCCCAGGACGGAAACCTCTATGGCACCACAAACAACGGCACCATCACCGTCCTCTACAAGATAACGACCGCCGGCGTTTTTACGCCGCTGGTCACGCTGGCGGCGCAGAGCTATTCACCACTCATACTCGCCACCAACGGGAATCTCTACGGCACCACCCTGTACGGCGGGACCTTTAACGGCGGAACCATATTTCAGTTCACGCCGACCAGCAAGGCCTTTAAGACTCTGTTCAACTTCAAAACCGAATATTCCCCTTGGGGCCCGTTGATGCAAGGTGTCGATGGCGCCCTGTATGGCACCACCTCAACCGGCGGCACCGGTTCCGGTGGCACGCTTTTCAAAATCACCACCGCTGGTGTCTATAAAGTTCTGGTCAACTTCGTAGCCAGTGGCGCGAATGGGTCCAAGCCCTTCTCGGGCGTCGTTCAAGGCAGCGACAAACTCCTCTACGGTGTGGCCTCTACGGGCGGCGCGAACGGCCAAGGCGTCCTTTACAAAGTCAGCACCACCGGTAGTGGATACACCGACCTTCACGACTTCATCACTGCCACCGGCGATACACCTTTGTCTACCCCCTTGCTCCACACCAACGGCACCATTTACGGTTTAGCGTCGCACGGAGGAAGTATTGTCTCGAATGGGGTCCTCTACAGCATGAATGTCGGCCTGCAAGAATTCGTGGCTCCGGTCGTGCTTCACGCTGGCAAGGTGAGCTCGTCGGTCGAACTGCTGGGCCAGGGATTCAACACCGCAACCGGAGTTCTCTTCGGCACGGGCTCCGGGCAGCTCACCATCGTGAACGACACCTATGCGACCGCCAAGATCGCCACCGGCGCCTCCACCGGTCTGATCACCATCAAGGAACCAGGCGGCAACCTCACCACACTGCAAAACTTCAAGATCACGCCCGCGATCAAGAATTTCACACCCACAAGCGGGCCAGTAGGCACTTCGGTCATAATCACCGGAACCAGCCTGCTGAACACCTCGGTCGTGAAGTTCGGCGGAGTCGCCGCCACCTTCACAGCAAACTCGGATACCCAGGTGACTGCCACTGTCCCCTCGGGCGCAGTAACCGGGAAAGTCTCCATCACTACACCCGGTGGCACCGCCACCAGTTCCGCCGTCTTCACCGTGAACTAATCAACGCGCGCGCAACCCCCGATCCGTAGAGACGTAGCAAGCTGCGTCTCTACGGGCACCACGCGCAGCCCACCGACCCGTCCCAGATTTCTTTACCCGTCATTGTGGGCACGACCTGACAGCATTTATCTTGGACCATAGCCAGTCAGAGAGTGCTGCCTATGAATGTCCTAGTGGTGAATTCCGGAAGCTCGAGCCTGAAGTTTCAAGTCATTTCCACGGATCTCGCACGAATCAAGGAATTCAAGGATATTCGTCTTTGCCGCGGAGAAGTAGAAGGTATCGGCGGCGAAGCCATCATCACGTTCAAGAACCAGCACGGGGATAGCCAGAAATTCACTGCCTCGCTGCGCGACATTTCAGCTGCTCTGGACTTCCTCGTTCGTTTCATCGCATCCGACCGGTCGGGCGTACCGGAGATCAAGAACTCAGCCGATGTCCAAGCCGTCGGACACCGCGTTGTGCACGGCGGTGAGCGCTTCTCCGAATCCGCGCTGATTGACGACAAGGTCATGCAAGGAATCGAAGATTGTATCGACCTCGCCCCGCTTCACAATCCGAACAACATCAAAGGCATTCAGGCCGCGCGCGAACTCTTCGGCAAGACCGTTCCCCAGGTGGCAGTCTTCGACACCTCCTTCCATCATTCAATTCCCGAGCAAGCCTATCTGTATGCCGTTCCCTATCACCTCTACCGTCGCCACCGCATCCGCCGCTACGGCTTCCATGGGACCTCCCACCGTTACGTTGCGTTTCGCTATCGCGCTTTGCGCGGACTGACGCGAGAGCAAACCAACATCATCACCCTGCACTTGGGAAATGGCTGTTCCGCGGCTGCGATTCGCGCAGGACAATCGATTGACACGTCCATGGGAATGACGCCGCTCGAAGGCCTGGTGATGGGCACACGCTCCGGCGACCTCGATCCCGCCATCGTCAACGTCATCGCTCGCAAGGAAGGAATGTCTCCCTCGGAAGTCGACACGCTGCTCAACACGCAGTCGGGTCTGCTCGGCATCTCCGGCCTCACCCATGACATGCGCGAATTGCAGGCGGAGTTGCACGAGCACGACGACCGCCGTGTCCGCCTCGCCATCGAGGTCTTCTGCTATCGCGTCCGCAAATATATTGGCGCCTACCTGGCTTGCATGAATGGCGCAGACGCGGTGGTCTTCACCGGAGGCATCGGAGAGAACTCGCCCGACATCCGTGCGCGGGTCTGCGCCGCGATGGAATGGGCCGGTCTCAAACTCGACCCGTCACGCAATCAGGAGACCGTCGCTCGCGAGGGCAAGATCTGCACGGACGACTCCTCGCTGCTCGCCTACGCGATCCCGACGGATGAAGAACTTTTGATCGCGCGCGATACGGTCCGTGTCATCCTCGGCGAAGCGCACCCGTCCTGAGTTCTCTTACTGCCGCTAGTAGGGCCAGGTCCAACCAGCTGCCTCGGGCAAGTCGACCCCGTGCTCATGCGCATAGTTCACGCACTCGATCTGCTGGTTCAGGAATCTTTCCTTGGCATGGGCGCCGATTCTCTGCAATCTTGGCACGCGGTCAATCACGTCCATCGCCAGGCTGAAGCGGTCAATGTTGTTATTGATCGCCAACTCCAGAGGCGTGTTGATGTTGCCTTTTTCCTTATAACCGCGCACGTGAATGTTTTCGTGATTCGTCCGACGATACGCCAGCCGGTGAATCAGGTAAGGATACCCGTGGAAATTAAAGATGACCGGCTTGTCGATCGTGAACAGCGAGTCGAAATCGCGGTCCGTCAGTCCATGCGGATGTTCCGTGCTCGGCTCCAGCTTGAACAGATCCACAACGTTGATGAATCTAATCTTGATGTCCGTAAACTCCTTGCGCAGAAGTGCAGTTGCCGCCAGCGCCTCCTGCGTTGGAATGTCCCCTGCCGAGGCCATCACCACATCCGGCTCGCCGCTGTCATCGTTACTCGCCCAGTCCCAGATGCCGATGCCCTTCGTGCAATGCGTGATCGCGGCCTCCATGTCCATATACTGCAGGTGCATCTGCTTGTCGCACACGATCACGTTGACGTAGTTCTGGCTCCGCATACAATGATCGGCCACCGACAACAAGCAGTTCACATCCGGCGGAAGATAAATGCGCGTAACGCTGGCACTCTTGTTGGCCACCACATCCAGGAAGCCCGGATCCTGATGCGTAAATCCATTGTGATCCTGCCGCCACACCGTCGACGTGATCAGTAAATTCAGCGATGCGATGGCTTCCCGCCACGACAGATGGCGGCAGATCTCAAGCCATTTGGCATGCTGATTAAACATTGAATCGATCACGTGGATGAACGATTCATACGACGACAGGAACCCGTGTCTCCCGGTGAGCAGGTAACCCTCCAGCATTCCCTCCATCGTGTGTTCGCTGAGCATCTCCATCACGCGGCCGTCGGGAGCGAGTTCGCCGCCATCGCTATCCTCCGGAAAATATTGCTCAATCCAGAACTTCTTGCTCGCACCGTAAATTGCGTCGAGTTTGTTGGAAGTAGTTTCATCGGGGCCGAAGACGCGGAAGTTCGTCATGTTCAGCTTCATTACATCGCGCAGCAGTTCGCCCAGCGGACGCGTATTCTCCGCCTGCGCTTTCCCGGGCTTCTTGCAATTGAACCCGTACTCACGAAAATCCGGTAGTCGAAGAGCTTTCTTCACGCGTCCCCCATTCGCATGAGGATTTGCGCTCATTCGCCGGTGGCCTTCCGGCGCCAACTCGCGAAATGGAGCAGCGAACTTGCCGTTGCCCTCAAAAAACTCCTCTGGCTTCATCGAGCGCATCCAGCCCTCAAGGATTCGCAATTGCTCGGCATCCTTTTTTACATCGGGGAGCGGAACCTGGTGAGCCCGCCAAAATCCCTCCAGCCGGTGGCCCTCGACTTCGCGAGGCGCGGTCCATCCCTTCGGCGACCGCAACACGATCATCGGCCAGCGCGGCCGCTCATTGGACCGCTGCGTGCGAGCCGCATCCTGATGTTTCCGGATCTCTAGAACACAATGCTCCACGGTGGCCGCCATCGCTTGATGCATGCTCTCGGGCTCGGAGCCTTCCACGAAAAGTGGCGTCCAGCCATAACCATGCAGCAGGCTCTCCAACTCTTCATGCGAGATTCGCGCCGGCAACGTCGGATTATTGATCTTGTAGCCGTTGAGATGCAGGATCGGCAGGACCGCTCCATCGCGCGCCGGGTTGAGAAACTTGTTGATGTGCCACGAAGTTGCCAGCGGGCCAGTTTCAGATTCTCCGTCGCCCACCACGGCTGCCACAATCAGTTCCGGATTGTCGAAGGCCGCGCCACACGCATGCGACAGCACATAGCCGAGTTCTCCGCCTTCGTGAATGGACCCCGGCGTCTCTGGTGTGCAGTGACTTCCAATCCCGCCGGGAAAAGAAAATTGCCGGAAGAACTCGCGCAGCCCGTCCGGATCAGGACTCTTTTCCGGATAGACCTCTGAGTACGTTCCTTCCAGGTATGCCGGACCCAAAACTCCCGGTGCTCCATGACCCGGCCCGGCCAGAAAAATCATGTCCTGATCGTATTTCTTGATCAGCCGGTTCAAGTGAACATAGATGAACGACAACCCCGGGCTCGATCCCCAGTGTCCCAGCAAGCGGCTCTTGATGTGCTCCTGCCGCAGCGGCTCCTCCAACAAAGGATTCTCCAGCAGATAAATCATTCCCAGGCTCAGGTAATTGCACGCTCGCCAGTAGGCATCAGTGTTCCGTAATTCCTCGGTGCCAAGCGGCTTTCCTGCAATCGTCGATCGCGTCTCGCCGTATGGACTGAGTGAAAGGATTTCGTCGGAGGCGGGGGAGGTGAAAGTGCTCATAAGATGTCTCCTGGGAATCGGCTGCGCCCTGAGGCTGATTGGTGACGAACCGAGTTGCCGTTTGTCGTTGACCCCACGTCAACAAACTTTCAGCAACTGGACGGCAGGTCGAAGATCTCGCAACTGCGTTCCCAAAATTCTACTCTCTTGCGCCACCAGTCTGATGAAAGGGTCGATTTTTGCGAAAAGATCCGGAACGCCCATGAACACAACTTAAGACTCCTGAAGCGGCAAGGTGGAGACATCGATGGAAGCGAATTGCAGCCGGGTCACTTGGGGGTTGCCGACCATTTGTCAAGAAAGAACGCGTCACTCCCCAAGGAATTACGGGACCGGGCTTAGAACCTAATCGTGCCGGAGATCTGGAGCGTGTATCCCTGAAAGGTCGATCGGCACTCGAATTCATGAAAGTACTTAACACCGACGCTCGCCTTCTGCTCAGGTAGTATTGCGTTTGCTGCGAACCCCACCGCGTTAACTTTGTAGCGCGCGGCCGACTGTTCCGCGGTAATGTTTGGGCCGTATTTATCGGTAGTCTGCCACTGGCCGTAGCCCGCCAATCCAAGTTGAAGACGCAAGCCACGTTGCAGGTTGACGGTATGAGTTAGCGAATAATCGAGGTTCAAGGTCTCGCCAGGGTGAACCATCGTGCCCTGTTGGGTACCGTGAAATTCGTACATCTGAAAGGCGGACAAGGCAGTGGATTTGCTTGAGTTCAGATATATCGTCTGTCCACTCGAAACAACTGAGGTCCAATAACCTGAACCGACATTCGTGTTGGCACCCGCGCTAAATCTTCCGGTTGGCGCCAGAAACCCATAGATCGCTCGAATGGCAACGCGCTGCTTGCGCCAGCCGAGAATGAGCGGTTGATAATAGGAATCGGCAAACCCGCCACCGCCACTGAGAGCACCGTTGACGTCCGAAGTAAGCGAGTTGTTAGCAATCGGAAGCGTAGCGGACGCTGACAATACGGCTCCGCCCAGGAGACCGATCTCCTTCTTGCTTACCCAAATAAAACTATTCATATCCATCATGATCGAGTTCTGGCCGGTAGCCAATATTTCGCCATGAGCCCCCTTTTCTTCGTCACGCGAGAAGAAAATAAAAAGATTTGAATAGGAGATTCCTGCTTCAGGTGTTACCCCAGAGTTCGTCGCACTCATGCCTACTGGATAGACGCCTCTGACTTGCGCTTGGAGGGGAGTCAAAACAAAATGAGCAGCTGCAACGACGGTAACGACAGTAAGGAGGCGCAATGCCAAGTGTGCTCTCATCAAGGTGCACAGTTTGTTCCGATCTTGGAGGGTCTGCAGTCTTGAACTTGGGATGTTCTACGCCGGGGTCTCCGCGGTCCGACTTCCTAAAAACCGTGCCAAGGGCATCAGAATAAGCAGCCCGACGACGGCGACGACGACAATCATGACGAGTACCTTGGGGTCGTCGAAGTCCTTGCCGCCGACTACAAGTGCCGCCGCAATGTTGCGCTGCGCAGTCGCTAACGCCAGCACGCCTTTGGTTCCGAGGCCCGGACCGCCTAACAGCCACCCCACTCCAGCTCCGGCGAAAAGAAAAAGGATGCTCGCTAAAATACCGCGTGTCCCGAATAAGGAGATTACATTTTGAATATTCGTCACCAATAGCAGCACGATCAGGAGGGCCAGGCTGAGACTAGAAATCCCGTTAAGCGGCGCACGCATTCTTTCAGCAATGCTTCCGAACCGGGCGTTCAGCACGAGCCCGACACCGAGCGGGAGCAACATGAGAAGAACCAGCGAGCGCGCTATTTTCAGCGGCTCGACCGAAACGCCTTCAAGAAGCAGGGGCAGCACGAGCGGCATGTAGGCCACAGTCAAGACCATGAGTAGCACCATCAATCCCACGGCGAAGGCAAGGTTGCCCTTGGCGATTCCGGCGAGCTTAGGAAGAAATGGTGCACCAGCGGCTACGCCTAGCAAGATCAGGGCGATGCCAAGTGGCTGATCGAGCCTGAGAAGTTTGGCGATGGCTAGTGCCCCCGCTGGCATTAGCACAAAGTTGGCCAGCAAAGCGAAGAAAACGAGCTTCCGGTTGCGCAGAGGAGCCACAATTTGCCCAACCGTGAGACTCGAACCAACTGCCAGCATACTTACCACGACAAAGACGAGCATCGTGAGCGGGACTGCTTTACTCAGGAGTTCCATTTGACCTTTCCCGTGCAGTGCCTGTGCGCTCCGCGTCTCTCATCAGGCGACAGCCTGAGTTTTCTTCGCTGGCATCCCGCTTGCCAGTGGCATCGTTGCTACGTTTTTCCAAAAGGTCTCCAATGACTCGACGCCGCCAAACAAGGTAGTAAATATTGTGGAGTCCGCCAGCAGGATGTTTCCGGCGCGTTGTGCATTTGGTGGCATCCAGAGAAACGAGTTGAACTCGGTATTGCCCGCCTGGGTGAAAGGATGCGGTCGGTCCAGGTCAATCGGTTGGCGTGTAAGCACGTGGACGGACTTTGTGTCATCGGTAGTCAATGCGTAATGCGGCAGGTGGGGGTGAAAATTAAATGTTGTAACCCCGTTGAGCAGCCCAAGCTTATCCAGGTCTTTGTTGACTGTAAGAGGCGCGATCTGTTTCGTGCCTTTGACCAGAGCCGGGCGAAGTCCGAATTGGTTCATCACCGGCACCCCAAGTGCTCGCATTAACGAACGCGTGTATTGCCCGAAGCGTTGCTGGCGAGGGACGAGCGCATCTCCGTGGTGGGTATATTCCAGCTGGCGCTGTTGTAGGTCTTCTGTAAAACCCACATCGTGATGAGGCCCAAGCAGAAGGCAAGTTCCCTCCCGTTTCAGCCACTCGCGGATCGCCTCGATCTCCCCAGAGTTCGCTTCCTGCTCTGAAACGAGGTGATCGAGCCCGAACACCATCAGCGTATCCGTGTCAGCCAGGATTCGTTCGTCGATCGGAAGCTTGTATCCAGCTTGGTCGATTCGTTGAAAGACGGCAACCGCTTGTCCGGTGACTTCACCCACGACTCTTTGAAACGCGAGCGTGGAGCGGTGGAACAGTTCCAGCGTGCCTGCGATTCCTTGCAGAAAATGCATCTGATCCCATTCCGTTCCCTCATACGCGGGCCAGGCGACTCTCCGGACCTCAGTCATGGTTGAGAATCGATTGTCTAATTCCGTGGTGTCCCGGTTCGTTTCCCAAGGATAACTCCACGTCCAGTAGATGGAGATTCTCCTTTGGCCCGGAGTGTACTTGCGCGGCGCGTGATTCTGGTTGTACGTACGCGGCGGTTGAGGAACGGAGCTCATGATTGCCTGCCTTTCTGTATTTCCAATAACCCTTGTTTCAATGGCCGACACTCGACGCCAGGTAGCGGAGCGCTCTTATACCCGGCAAAAAGAAGTAAGCGCCGCCTCGGATCGTAGTGAAAGCTGGCAGGCCCTTAATCTTCTTTCGAATTGGCCGCTTGGGGATGGTCATGTCAAAGGTGCCGTCCTGCGTACCGAAGATCGGATCGCGCTCGTTCCCCAGTTCGTGAAAGCTTGGGTCGTTCGCCCACACATTCATCGCAAATTCAAATTGTCGGACGAGGCTCGCGCAGCCGACGAAAGCGGCGATACCTCGCTCTACCCCATCGTCGGGCATGCCCTCTGGTAGGGGAGGCCCGTATGTCCCCCCGCGCCGGATCATCTTCCGCCGGTTCATGTTAACTGCCGTATCGCGCGGGTTCATGCGCCGGATGTGCGCCCCCAGCGGGCAGCCATAGCCGTGAGGGTCCATCTTCGCGTAGTTAAAATCGTTGCTGCGCTGAGAATCAGCGCCAAGTTCCGGATCGTCCGCACCCGGTGCCAGCACGAGCGGAGCGCCGCTCCGCCATCGTCCCATCAGCTTGGCAGCCATCAACTCCTGCTGTTCCGGCGTTTCGCCATGGGCTCGGAGGAAATCGCGAAACGCGCCTACATGCTCTTCCATTTTCAGATAGGCAACGTAGCTGCCATTGCGAGAAAGAATTTCCGGCTGCGGCATTCCTGCGGCAGGTCCTTTTTCGTCAGGATAGCCAAGAAAAAATTCGCCTGCTTTGATGGGTGGCCCAGAGCCGGGTGTAGGCTCCACTCCTGTCCCCGCAATGACGGGTTGCGAGAGCCGATCGCGGTAGCCGAAGTGTTCGTGAGCGTAGTCGAACGGGGGAATCGCTTCCAGATCCAGAGCAGATAGAACTTCGACTCCGTCGCATTGCGCCACATAGTTGGCATGCTCCTGCTGGCAGCGCTCGCGTTCGGCGACATCGCGGGCGAACAGTATGGCAATGGCGTGCAGGTTGGGACTTGAAAGTTTGTCAGCCCAGTGATCCGGCTGGTTCGCGCCCGTGAGTCCAAGAATGTCCGCACGGCCAGCCATCCCTTGACGAAATTCCTCCGGGAAGGTGGCTAATATTTCGTCCGCTACGCCAAGAGCGCCAAGGCCGTTCCACGTCAACCCGATGGTCACCCATCTGGAGTCAAGGATGCTCGTCCCTACTCCCTTCGCGTTGCCCACCTTGTCGATCAGGCCGGCCAGCCACGCGCGTCCGCCTGTCGCACGCTTGAACGTTAAGAACTCATAGCGTGCCGCGAGAGCGGGTGGCCTCGCCATTAGGAAATGTTGAATATCGTCAAGCTCAAGCGAATCTGATTCTTCTCGTCGTTCGATCAGATCCCCCAAAATCCCATGCGATTGCTGCAAGATGCCCACGCCTCTCTCCGTCGCGCCTGAAAAATAGTTCTGCTACTGCATTAGGTCGAGCATGCCGCTAAATGCCGCCTTGAGCTTGAGGGCCTTCTTGATTTCGTCCGCTGTCACGTAGGGATACTCCCCGTATTCCAAAAAACTCGGGCACTGGTGTTCACGAACGAACTTAATGAACGCCGGTACGTTGGTCCTCCAGTCTTCCGGAAAGCCTTCGAGGTTCTCAAAAGTCGTGTTCAGACCTAACCCTGTGAACAGGGCGACGGCGTCCTCGGTGTACTTGTCGAAATCGGTGTCAAAGATTCCCTGGTACATGAAATAGGTTTCCTTCCCGATGTCAAACAGAACCCACCGAAGGTAGTGGAGCTTCAGAGTCGCGAGGGCATCAGGAATATCAGCGATCGCCTTCTCGATAGTCTTGCCATAAGCGCGGATCGTGTCCTCTCTTCCCGGTTTGATCTTCGCGATGAGAGTGAATCCATAGCAAGCTGGCGTTCGTGGATATACGGGGCCGTACCTCCCGTCTTGTCGCTGGAAGTACCCCTCCTTCGGTATCGCCATCGCCTGTGGTTTCGTCGAATCGATCTCTTTGGGTGTTGACGATATCTCGCTCGCTACTGTAGCCATGTCGGTCTCCTGTTTTTCAGTTCTTGTTTCCGTGGCGGACTCTACCAGAGTTGCCGTTGCCCAGATCCTGAGAGGCAAACTTAGTCTTACTGGATAGGTGGGGGTATTTACACTGTTAGTTCGTATAGCGCGTGCATTTCGTGGGTAGGTGAGCATTTCTCACAATTCGGGAAATTGTGATCCGCACCGAAATGCTATGTTCTTGACGCTTTGTCAAATGCAGGGACACACAGCAACAGGGCCCGTCCGTATTGTGTAGAACGCTGACGGATTCTCAGTTTTCTTTTGGCGGGAAATCCGGAAAATTCTTAAGTCCGCGGTTATCGCTCTTGACCGTCCGCCGCCAATATTTGAAAAGGCTACATCAGCACCGTGGCCACGCTCGTCACAACGAGTGCTGTTGCCCATACCACGTCGAGATTGAGCCATGCCTTGCGAAGAATCGCGAGGCCGAATTTGCTATAGACCACCCACGCGAT
This sequence comes from uncultured Acidobacteriaceae bacterium, assembly GCA_963840895.1. GTDB lineage: Bacteria > Acidobacteriota > Terriglobia > Terriglobales > Acidobacteriaceae > Sulfotelmatobacter. The sequence goes on along the minus strand of CAWJAR010000016.1, from coordinate 466,284 downwards.
GAGCCCCGTCACCGCAAGGTAGGCAATCGTATGGACCCCGGTCGCGAGCAGTGCTGCCAGAGGGCTGGCGGCTGCGGGTGCGTGATGATGCCCTGCCATGTGGTCAGCCGCTTCGACGGTTCCGCTACCCAGCAGCACCGGCAGCAACATCAAACCGGCACCGTGTGCCGTTGCCATCAGGAACGACCAGAGCGTCAGGTCGCGAAAGCCCACCCGCATGCGGACCCATCGCGGATGGTAGTGCCGTATCAGCGAAAACATTCCAAGACCAAATAGAAGCGCGGCGACGCAATAGCGGATCACCCCTGGCGGCAACGCCATCCCGAGAAATGCCGCAGTCACCACCACGATTCCAATAGACAAAGCATGGCCAAGCGCAATCGGGACGAGCGCCTTCGCCACCGCTCTCCCCTTCTGCTCCTGCATCCCCAGCGCCACCGCGAAGAGCCAGCCCATTCCTGGATTGAGTCCGTGGTAGGCGCCGAGGAGCAGCATCAGCCACAACACCGTTGACCCCATCTCGTGCGTCATTTTGCCTCTGAGTAGCAATAGGAATCCGACGAAGCGTCTCCGCCCTCGAGCCTCACCTGATGCGCCCGCAGCCCGTCGAACTCGACAAAGAACTTTTCATCGAGCTTCATTCCGCCCTTCGGGTCGGCATCGAGTTTTACCATCCAACTCTTCAAACCGTCCGGATAAATCTGTTCATCCCATGGGGCGTAGAGCGAATTGGTGAAATAGATGCGCTTGCCATCGCGGCTGATCTCAACCATCTGCGGGCCGCCGTTCAGCGGTTGCTGGGGCTTGCTAGGGTGAGCCGCCCGCCGCACAATGCCACCCAGATGCACCGAGCCCGTCTTCTTCGGATTGCCCGGGTCCGAGACATCGTATTGGATGAACTCACCCGTCCCCCAGCACGAAACATAAAGGAAGCGGTCGTCGAGCGACAGGTTGATGTCCGTTACCAGCGGCGGTACCGCCTTGAAGCCCTTCAGGAGCGGCGGCAGTTTTTCCGGGTCAGCAGGCTCAGCGGGAATTTCGATCACCTTGCGGACAGCCCATTTGCTGTTCTTCCCGCCGTCTTCCCGGAACCACATCCAGATGGACGCTGATAAATCTTTGAGCGAAATGCCGACTCCAACGAAACCATATGTCTTGTTGGGATCGTGAGAGGGCCGCAGTTCAAGCACCCATTGCTGCTCCGCACCCAGGTCGATTTCCTGCTGATGGCGTCGTTTGTCCAGATCCCAGATATGAATCTTGTGCCCGTACTTGCCGGCCAAGAGCAACTCTGGATTGACGCCGTCTTTCACCATGTTCGGCGTGCCCCATTCTGAGGTGATCATGGTGTCGTGCCCGAGATGCCACCAGAAGTCATACGCCAATTGCTGCGGACCGCGATCTTGCTCCCACTGGCCCTTCAGCTCGAAAGTGTTCGCGTCCATTAGAAAAATGCCGCCGGGGCCGTCTCCGGTGGCCGACCCGAGTGCGCTCCCATAGATGCAGTCGGGGCCGCAATGAATCGTATGGGGCGAGGTATAGCCCGTCTTCTTGATGAACTCTTCGGGCTCGATCACCTTGACGATCTTTGGGTGCTTTGGGTCCGGCTTGGTATCCAGGATGTAAATCCGCGATGACCCGATGCCCGGCACGATCAGGTAGCGACGCTCCATGTGCGGATGCGGGGCTTGCGGGCAAAGACACGCGCTGCAGGCATTCCAGCCGAAGTGGTGCAATTCGTTATCGCCGCGGGGAAAATCTGTTTGCCCGACGAGTCGCCCATACTCGGGCGAACTCGGATCGAGGTCGACAACGCCCATCGCATCGCGCTGTCCATTCTTCCCGGCGTTGAGCAGCGCGACATATCCGAGCCGTTCTGCCGGGGCTTGCATTGCCATGCCGGGTGAAGGGTAAAAAGTTGGATCCGGACGCATTAGAGCCATTTTCTTATCTCCTGGTTGTGCAACGTTTTGTCGTGCAAGATTCGCAGGAAGAACCCAACCCTCAGGCTTTCACTGCGATCACTTCCAGATACTCCGCTGAAACCACAGTAAATTCTTCCCCTCCCAGATTGTGCTTAGACCACAGTGCTTCCAAGTCAGCGCGCAATTTCTTCGCAGCCGATTCACCCAGCGACGCAAACGCGCGATTCGTTGGCCCGTAGTATTGTCGAAAAAACTCGACCACGTCCGCCGGCGGAAAAGGATAGCTAAATCCATATTCACGGCGCGTCATCCTAAGTTCGGAAACTCCGGGGCCCAGTCTCTCGCGTACGACAGCCTCATCTCCCCATAGCACCGGCGCCGGCATGCCTGAAGGCGCGATGAACTTCGCGAAGGTCTTGAACATTTGCCCAATGAACCCGTCGCGCGTCCAATTTCCCATAGCGATGGTGCCTCCGGGACTGCATACCCGCAGCAGTTCGCGAGCCACGAGTTCCGGCCGCGGGGCAAACATCGCTCCCACCAGGCTGGTGACGACGTCGAAGCTCGCATCTTCGAATGGAAGAGCCTCCGCGTCACCTTCGATGAAACGCGCCTTAAGACCTTCCGCGTCGGCACGCGCTTGTGCCCGTTGCACCAGGTTTGGCGCAATATCCACCCCGGTCACGCTCACTCCATCGCGCGCCGCCCACAGTGCAACCTGCCCCGAGCCACAGGCCACATCGAGCAACTCACATCCCGCCGGAACATCGAGTTGCTCGTAGAAAATTCGCGCGCCCTGCTCCATATAGCGCGAAAAGCGATCGTAGTCTCCGGCCATCCACGTATCTTTCAGCCGTGCCTTCAGGCCGGTCACTTCTGGTGTCATTGTGATGGTGCTCATATTCCCTCCGATGTTTTTTTATTTGCTTGCAACCAGTCCACGGATCGTTTCGGTTGGCCTCGCCGACCCGCCAATCTCCCATTCGCCCGTAAGTACATCTTTGATATCTGCCCAACAGCAAGAAAGAGCGGTACTCGTGTCCATCTTGTCGGCGGGCGTGCAGTTTTCTTCGATCAACTTCAGTTGAACAAGAAACATTTGTCTTCTCTCTCCAACTTCGACAACGGTTCGGTCCGCGGCCCTGTTGCTTTGAGTTTGAATTGACGTGAGGCACTTTTCGTACCTTGCAAATGCTCCGACGTGCCTTACTATGCGCCGGGATCGCGGCCTATACTTACCCGCGCGTCCGGCTTTCTTGCTCCCGGCCGCCTTCCCGTATGATGATTTGCTCTAGAGTCCGGAGAAGTTTGCTGCAAGTCCGCGGGAGGGCATATGGATGTGCTTTCCGAAGTTCTGAAGGTGGTCAAGCTCCAGGGCGCGTTGTTCTATAACGGAGAATTCTCCTCGCCGTGGAGTTTTTACTCGCCAGACTCTCGCACGGTCGCGCCTTACGTCGCGCCGGCTGCAAGGCACGTCATCATTTATCACTTGCTCACGGAAGGGCGCGCCTCTGCCCGGTTAGTCGACGGCGAACGCATCATTCTTCAGGCCGGCGACATCGTGATCTTCCCCCATGGCGACGCCCACTTCCTCGAAAACGGCCCTGCGACCAAGCCTGTCGAGATGGAGCAGGAACTCGCTCGAATTTTTGCTCAGGGTTTGAAACGCTCGAGTTTGGGGGGTGGGGGGGAAATCACGAAATTTGTCTGCGGTTTCATGGCATGCGATCCCCGCCTGAGCCAGATTTTCCTTAGCGGCCTGCCGCCGGTGTTTAAAGTCAGCATTCGTAACGACGCCTCGGGCAGATGGCTGGAGAACTCAATCCGCTTTTCGGTGGACGAGGCCGGCGCTTCTCGAGCTGGTGGTGAAGCGGTCTTGGCTAAACTCTCGGAGGTTTTGTTCGTTGAAACCCTGAGAGCCTACATAGCGGATCTTCCCTCGGAGCAAACTGGATGGCTGGCTGGAGCTCGCGATTCCGAGGTTGGAAAAACTCTGGCCCTCATGCATCGAAACCCTGCGCATCCGTGGACGATTGCTTCGCTGGCCAAAGAAGCTGGCGTGTCCCGCTCGGTGCTGGCGGAACGGTTCCGTCATTACCTCAACGAGCCTCCCATGGCTTACCTCACACGCTGGCGACTCCAGTTGGGAGAGCAGATGCTTTCTTCCACGAGTTATTCGGTGGCCCAGATTGCATCCGAAGTCGGTTATGAGTCCGAAGCCGCTTTCAACCGCGCGTTCAAGCGCGAGTTCACCGTTCCGCCTGCGCGTTTCCGCAGCCAATCGAGGTCGACCCGGTCAATCCCGCCCGCCAAGAGAAACTAGACTCCACACTGTAGAACGGAATGCCGGTTGAAGCGCTCGCCCCCATAGCGAAAGCGCTCTTGATCGCCGTCACGAGCGCGCCCCCTCGGATCTGAGCCAAATTAAGTTCTTCCTTAGTGAACCTTCGTGTCCTTCGTGGTTCCAGCCTTTGATTTTTTTGACAAACAGCCAATCACCATCAACAATCATCCGCGATTGCCAGGAGCCTTCATGCTCAATCGTCGTCATTTTCTCTCTACCGCAGCAACGGGTATCGCCGCCTCGCTCGCCCCTCACCCCGACCTCTACGCCCAAGTAGAAAAATCACCGCCCCTTCCCGACCTCTCTCTACTCGACAAGAACGAAGATGCATTCTGGGCAGAAATGCGCAAGCAATTCCTCATCCCCGAAGACGAGGTCTACCTGAACAATGGCACGGTCGGCTCAAGTCCCCTTCCAGTATTGAAAGCCATCTTCGACGGATACAACACCACCGAAAAGTTAGACCAGCACGAGCCCGAAGATTATCCAATCTGGGGATACGCCTCCTGGAACGAGTTCCGCGACCCGCTCGCCGCCTTCGTAGGTTGCAAGCGCGATGAGATCGCCTTGCTGCGTAACGCGACCGAAGCGAACAGCTACATTGCCAACGGCATCGACATGAAGCCCGGGGATGAAGTGCTCATGACCGATCAGGAACATCCCGGAGGTGAACATCCCTGGAACCTGAAGGCCAAACGCTACGGCATCGTCGTGAAGAAGATCACGCTTTCCCGCCCGGTGAAAGATGCCGCTCAGGTTCTGAACCTCTTCAACGACGCAATCACGCCACGCACGCGTGTGCTCTTCTTCAGCCACATCACCACGTTTTCAGGAGTCGCCCTGCCCGCCAAGGAACTCGCCGCGCTCGCCCGCACCAAAGGAATTCTCTCCGCCGTCGATGGAGCGCACGTCCCCGGCATGATGCGCCTCAACCTCACCGACCTCGGATGCGACATGTATTCTGCGAGCCCGCACAAGTGGCTGCAAGCCACCAAAGGCACCGGTTTCCTCTATGTGCGGGATGAAGTGATTGATCGCTTGTGGAACACCATCGCCACCGAAGGTTGGGACGAGTCGAAGATTCGCGCCGAACGCTTCCAGCGCATTGGCAGTTCGAACGTGCCCGCGCTGTGCGGCTTGCGCGCCTCCATCAAGTTGGCGAACGACATTGGGATGGATCGCATCGAGCGCCGTCATCGCCATCTTGCCGACTACTTGCTCGACGAGATGCAGAAGCGTGGAGCCGAATCCTGGACATCGCCCGACGCAGCTCTACGCTGCGGCATCGTGTGCGTCAACGTCCCACCAGTCCCGCGTCTGGATCTCGAGAACTGGCTTTACAAGACCCACAAGATCCGCATCCGCGGAGGCGATCCCAACAAGCTCCGCCTTTCGACACCCTACTACCTGCAGAAGAAGGACATCGATCGCTTCCTCAACAAGTTCGATGAATACAAGCGCAAGAATAAGTTGGCGTAAGCAAATTCACCACGGAGACACAGAGTCACAGAGAAAACAAGAATCCGGTTTCTCTCCGTGCCACAGTGCCTCCGTGGTGAATGGTTCTCAGACCTCAGTCGTAGTATTCCAAACCCAAGTGCGTAATCATGTCCTCACCCTTCAGGTGACGAAGCGTGTTCTTCAGCTTCATCGACTGAATGAACAGGTCGTGCTCCGGATACAGCCCAGGAGGCGTCATCGGAGACTTGAAGTAAAAGCTGAGCCATTCCTGAATGCCCAGCCCACGCAGATCCGAGCAGCGCTTCGCCAGATCAAGGAACAGCACGAGATCGAGCACGATGGGAGCGGCGAGAATCGAATCGCGGCAGAGGAAATCAACCTTGATCTGCATGGGATAACCGAGCCATCCGAAGATGTCGATGTTGTCCCAGCCTTCTTTGTTGTCGCCGCGTGGCGGGTAGTAGTTGATGCGAACCTTGTGGTACATGTTTCCATAAAGCTCTGGATAGAGTCCGGGCTGAAGAATATGCTCGAGCACGCCCAGCTTCGACTCTTCCTTGGTCTTGAACGATCCCGGATCGTCGAGCACTTCCCCGTCGCGATTGCCGAGAATGTTGGTGGAGTACCATCCGCTTAGTCCAAGCAGACGGGCTTTAAACGCAGGAGCCAGCACCGTCTTCATCAGCGTCTGCCCGGTCTTGAAATCCTTGCCACAAATCGGCGCTTCGTTCTTGCGCGATAGTTCGAGCATCACAGGAAGATCGACGGTGAGGTTCGGCGCGCCATTGGCGAACGGCACACCTTCCATCAGCGACGCATAGGCATAGATCATCGACGGCGCGATCATCTCGTCGTTGTCTTTGAGCGCTTTCTCAAAAGCCTTCACGGACTGGTGCGCCTCGGTCGGCTCAATGTAAGACTCGGTCGAGCCGCACCACATGGTGATGAGACGACTGGCACCACTGCTCTTCTTGAAATCGCGAATATCCTGCCGCAACTGTTCGGCCAGGTCCATCTTCGTCTTGCCCTTCTTCACGTTGGGACCGTCGATTTTCTTCACGTAGTTGTGATCGAAGACGGCAGCGCGCGGCTTGATCGAAGAGAGAAACGGCTTGAGTTGCTCGAGGAGACGATAGTCGAGCACGCCCGCGTTGGACGCGGCTTCGTACATATCGTCTTCGAAGATGTCCCACCCGGTGAAAACCAGATCGTCGAGGCCCGCGAGAGGAACGAATTCTTTCACCTTGGGCGAGCGGCCGTCCGTGCGCTTGCCGAGACGAATCGTTCCCATCTGGGTGAGTGATCCGATGGGCTTGGCGAGGCCTTTGCGAATGGCTTCGACGCCGGCCACGAATGTAGTGGCCACCGCGCCCATGCCCGGGATCATCACTCCGAGCTTGCCCTTGGCGGGCTCCATGGTGCCGTGGCTGGTCTCGGTACGCGCCTTTTTACTGCCACTGGATCGGGCGGCGAGCTTCATTTCACGGCTGGCTCTTTCGGCATGGGCAAGAGCGGTTTCACGATGCTCGTGCTCGCGGGCTGCGGCAGAATTGGCGAACTGCTTTCGATGACGGCGGCCGTCGGCATCCCACCAGTCGGCCATGAATACTCCAGGGCGTTTCTGATACATGAGTCCTCTTTCTGGTGGCGGTGGCTAGCCACCGCCACCAACTGGACATGATCTCATGGTTGGAGCGTATCTGGCAAAGTCATACAGCCGAACGTGCAGGATCGCGGTTCAAGAGTGCTGACCAGGCAGTGAGCGGCGACTTTATCCGCTGGCATTCCCTCAGAGGTCGCCGGGCTTCGCCCTGGCGAGACAGCCGAAGGCGGCTGTCTCCACATGTGCATCTCGTCTCACATGCGCATCTGTTTGGATGACGCGGATTGATTTTTTGCGTTGGACGGTTGCACCGATTCTGTTGCATAGTGGAATCACTTCGCAACGGGCTCTGCAGCCTGTCCCGTGAAGCTGCTGTTTGCGTTCCAGCCCTGCCGCGGCGCGCAATTCCTTTCGACCCCGTTGATCTCCACCTCAATCTGAGCCCACGCCCTTCGGCGTCATGCCGGGAGTGTGCTCTTCAGACGAAGAAAAGGAGATTCCATGAAAACCGTTCGCAACTACGTTTATGTCGCGGCCCTGGCCGTGACCGCTTTGTATTTCGCTCCCGCAGTGGCTTCCGCTCAGGAGCCGGTGCACGGCAAGTTCAGCCTCACGCATGAAGTTCACTGGGGAGGCGCCACGCTGCCCGCGGGAGACTATGCATTTTCTTACGCTCCCGACAACGGTTCGCACACCCTGAATATCAGCAAGCTCAACGGAGATCGCACTGGTTACATGGTGCTAGTCCCCAACACGGATGATGCTAAACCGACTGATACGAGCCGGCTCCTGCTCGTAGCAACGCCCGGCGGCAGCTATGTGAGCGCCATGCAACTGCCCGAGTTTGGCATGACGCTGCATTTCAACATACCGCCGCATACCACGGAGAGACAGATTGCCAAGGCCGCGACCACGGCCGGGGCAACCGGCCAATAGTCTCTCTTCCCTGCCCAACCCACCGAGGGCGGATCGCGAACCGGCGATCTGCCCTCGGCGTTTGTGGCCCGCAATTGCAACGATGCAGGACAGTGCGCGTCGGATCTGGCGACGGGTCCTCGCCGCCTCGCCATTAGGCTATACTTTTCGGCCTATGCCAAAGTTTGAGTATGAATACCTATTGTTGCCAATCCTCTTTCTCGGAATGCTTCCATTGAGCACAAGCGCTCAAACCTTGCTGGTAGTCAATCAGGGCGACAGCAATTTGAGCATTGTCGACCCAGCCGCGGGTAAACAGGTTGCGACCGTAGAAGAGAAAACGACGGGAGTGCACGGCCATGAAGTCGCAGCCTCCGCTGATGGTCGAACCGCATTTGTGCCCATCTATGGCAGCACGGGAGTGGGCAAGCCGGGAATCGATGGACACGAGATGCTCGTGATCGATTTGCCCTCGCGGGAGATCGTTGGACGCATCGATTTTGGTCGCGGCGTAAGGCCGCATTTTCCAGTGCTCGATCCCACGAGTGGCATGTTGTATGTCACCACGGAATTGGATAAGACGGTAACGATCATCGATCCCAAGACGCGAAAGATTGTGGGGTCTGTCCCGACCGGGCAAGAACAGTCGCACATGCTGGCACTGTCGCACGATGGGCGACTCGGCTACACATCAAATGTCGGTCCGGGCACGGTTTCGGTGCTCGACCTGGTGGGCAAGAAGACGGTTGCGGTGATTCCGGTGTCGGGGACGGCACAAAGAATTTCCATCTCCAGCGACGACAAACTGGTGTTTACCGCAGATCAAACCAAGCCGCAGCTGGCGGTGATCGATACCGCGACGAAAAAGGTTAAGACATGGGTGGCTCTGCCTGGCTTGGGCTACGGAACGGCCGCCACCGCGGATGGACGTTGGCTGCTGGTGGCAGTGCCCTCAACGAATCAGGTCGCAGTCGTGGATTTGGGCACCATGCAGGTGACGCGCCGCATTGATGTCGCCGATCTGCCGCAAGAAATCCTGATTCGGCCTGACGGCAAGATCGTATATGTTTCTTGCGCCGGCAGCGGGAAAGTCGCCGCGATTGATCTGGCCCAATGGAATGTTCAGAAGCTGATCGACGTGGGAAAGTTTGCGGACGGTCTCGCCTGGGCGAAATGACGCGTCCGCTTTTCCCATTGGCAGGCTCCTAGGTCGGCTGGGCTTGCGAATTTCCTCGCACGTCATCACTGAGCACGATGGCCTCGGCAATTTCCTTCATCGGCCTGCGCTTCTGGCGACTCTGGCGTTGCAGGGCCAGGTAAGCCTGCTCTTCGCTCAATCCCAGATCTCGCTGCAGAATGCCCTTGGCGCGCTCCACAATCTTTCTGGTCTGCAACTGCTCGGCGAGCGATGAGTTGGCTTCCTCCAGTCGTGCCAGTTCCAATTCCGCGCCGACAAGAAATCCTACGGTGGAAATCATGCGAATCTCGCGGCGTCGATAGACGTGATGCTGACGATGCTGCAGATTGATGACGCCCACGACGCGTCCCCGGCACATTAAGGGCACAGAAAGAAATGCTTCATAACTGTCTTCGGGAAGCTCGTGAAAGAACTGGAAGCGCGGGTCATGCGCCGCTTCTTCGGGAATGGCTACCGGTTCGCGATGCTCGGCGACCCATCCCGTAATTCCTTGTCCAACTCTCAGTTTTAATCGATCCACCACTTCGGGATGTGGATTCTTGGAGGCCCGCAAAACCAGTTCATCGCCTTCGAGAACGTAAATGAGGCAGGAATCGCACTTGACCAACGCCGAAGCGAAGTCAACCACGCGGTTCAAAACGTCATGAAATCCGTCCGCCGTGCCGAGACGCTCGGTGATTTCGTGCAGTACATCAACATGTGAGTCCTCAACAGATATAAGGGTGTCCATGGGTAACATTATCGATCTTGTAGAGATTATGTCTAATTCCAAATTTTGATGGATGCGATAAAGGAATTCCCTCGAGATTGTTACCAACGTTTAACATCTTTTGAAGAATTTGCGCATCGGGTAGCGGATGATCTTTCCAAATTTGCAGAGCATTCACCACAGAGGAACACGGGGGAACACGGAGGAATTCGTCTGTGCCCTGCGCTTCCTTAAGGGTAACGTCTCATCGCTGCTACTGTTCTCGCCGATTAGCGCGCCGGCACTGCTAGAAACCACACCAGCAATCCGAACAGGATCAGAGTTCCGATCAGCGAAAACAGGGTGTGCAGCGGGTGGAAGTGGAAGTACGGATTGCGCGTGAGGCGATATCTCGTCGCCAGCATAAGACCTCCTCGGCACGTGGTACGGGTGCCAACCGGGCCTGTCTAGCTGTATTTTGCCACCATTTTAGGCCAGTGGCTGCTGTTTTTTAGTTAACTGTGGTAGACCATTCGCATGCCTGAAAAGATAGCTTTGGTGACCGGCGCATCCAGCGGGTTCGGGTTGCTGACCTCGATCGAACTGGCGAAGGCAGGATTTCGTGTAGTGGCAACCATGCGTGACCTGGGACGGCGCGAACATCTAGACAAAGCAGCGGCGGCCGGGGGACTCACGCCGAAACTCGATATTCGCGAGTTGGATGTCACGCGCTTTGACACGATCCAGCCGTTCGTCGACGGCGTGGTTCGCGACTACGGTCGGCTCGACGCCTTGATCAATAATGCGGGATTCGCTGTGGCTGGTTTTGCAGAAGATATTAGGCTCGACGAACTGCGGCTGCAATTCGAAACCAATTTCTTCGGTGCCGTGGCCATGACCAAGGCGGTATTGCCGGCGATGCGGCGGCAGCGTTCGGGGCACATTATTCAGGTCTCATCGATCTCGGGATTGCATGGGTCCGTGACGGTGAGCAGCTATTCGGCGTCGAAGCATGCGCTGGAAGGCTGGAGCGAGTCGCTGCGCATGGAGGTGAACTCGCTCGGCATTAAGGTGGTTCTCGTCGAGCCAGGAGCGTTTCAGACTGGGATCTGGACGCGGGGCGCACGGATGGGAGAGGAGTCCACGAAACAGACGTCCCCGAATATTGAGCGAAGCCTGCGCATGCGCGAGCGACTGCGGGAACTTCCAAAGGCTGATCCAATCGTGGTTGCGCGGCTCATTGTCACAATTGCGCAGGATCCAAACCCGAAGCTGCGCTACCTGGTAGGGCGCGACGCGAAGATTCAGCTGGCGATGAAACGCCTCCTGCCTTGGAAGTGGCACGAGAAGATCGTGGCTAACTTCCTGCGGATTGATCAAGAGCATTAACCACAGGGGCTACAGAGGAACACGGGGAAGAGAGCTTTCCTCCGAGTCCTCCGTGTCCTCTGTGGTTAGGGGCTCTTACGGTTTCGTCTCCAACTCAACGCTCTTGATCGGCAAGTCCCAGTGAGCTTCGAGGATTTCGAAGCGGCGCTGCTCTTCGCGCTGGAAGGTGTCCTGGTCGGGATACATCTGCTTCTGCAGCGCGGCTTCGTCGAAGGGCTCATTCGCGACGGCAGCGTTCTTGAAGACAATGGTCACGCGGAAATCCCAGCGGCCATCTTCGGTGGTGTGATAGCGCGGTTGGTCGACCCAGACCTTGGTGATGCGGCCCATCTCGGATTCTTTCTTCAGGACGGGATAGTGATTCTTTTTAAAAAGCTTCAGGAATTCGTCGGCATGACCCCATTTGGTTTTGTAGTAGTACTCGACCACGAAGGGCTTGCCGGAATCAGCGGGGACGGTCTGGGAAAACGAGGCGATTGGAACCACAATGGAAATGAACAGGATGGCAGCTAGGATGCGGCGCATGGAATCCCCTCCGGGATGGGAATTGATCGCTTGTACAGTAACATTTTGCGGACGAACGCGACTCGTTTCGCACGGATTGTGGCGGTGCGGTTCGAGAGACATTGCCAGCAACATCTCTACGACGGCTGGCTGCTGATTCTATTTTGCCAGTGGCTCCAGAGAAAATAGGCGATCCCGAGCACCAGGACCGCGCCGATCACGGCATCGAATTTGTGGAAGTATTTCCCCAACTCACGCCAGTTCTCGCCTAGTTTCATGCCGAGGTACGCGAGGCCCAGGCACCAAGGCCATGAGCCAAGGAATGTGTAGAGGTGAAAGCGGCCGCGGGGCATGCGCGCGACTCCGGCCGGGAGCGCGATGAAGGTGCGGATCACGGGCAGCAGGCGGCCGATGAATACGGCAAGGAATCCCCAGCGCGCGAAGAAGCGGTCGGCCCAGTCGAGTTCGCGGCGGCCCATCAGAATCCAGCGGCCGTAGCGCTCGACCAGCGGGCGGCCGCCATAGCAGCCGATTTCGTAAGCGACGAGCGATCCGAGATTGCAGCCAATCGCGCCCGCCGTAGCGACCCAAAGCAGGTTGAAAGTGCCCTGGAATACGAGGTATCCGCCGAAGGGCATGATTAATTCCGACGGGAGCGGGATGCACGCCGACTCAATTGCCATAAGCAGCATGATGCCGCCATAACCGGCCGTGGCGATGGTTTTGCTAATGAAGATGAATAAGACTGCGAGGATTCTTTCGGTCATGAGAAGTCAGTTCTCAATTGCCGGTTCTCAGTTCTCAGCCAAAATCGGGCAGCTAAACTGAGATTGAGAACAGGGCACGGAGAGCTGTTGTATCTAGTGTAAAGGAAAATTCTTATGGAAATGCGGCTCTAGAACGAGCCTTCCTGAGTAAAGGCGTACCCAGGCAAGCTAGCACCTTCGGGCCCTTTGGCGACTTTCACGCGAACCGTGGGCGCATCGGGAGCAGTGATTCCAGCGGGGCGAAGCATGGCGAATTGCGAAAACACTTCGTTGTAAACCTTGGTGACCAGATAGTCCTGGCCGTCGGCTTCACTGCGCCACACTTGCCCGAGTTGAATCGAATTAACTGCCACGAGATTCGTCCTGTCTTTTGCTGAAGTACTTCCAGACTACCGGGGGGCGCAACAGGCGTCAATTCCCAGAGAGGTTACTGATGGCCAATGCGTCGCCTGCCGTGGGAGCCGCTCTGTTAAGATATTTGCCCCAAGGAGTTGGTCATGCCTCGTGGTTTAGCTCCGCGCCGACCCGCCCGCAACGGTCGCCAGGATAAAGTTCGCAGGGTAACGACTGATGCTACGTCGCGAAGAAAAGTCTCGGCGTCGAAAGCGCCTCCGGTCAGCAAGGGAAAGTCTGCAGCCGCAGCCGCAGCTGCACCCGCCACCAAGATCAAAGGCTACAATCCGGTGGCGCCCGAGCGCGTGGCGGAGATCTTGAAGCGGCTTGACCAGCTGTATCCGGCCGTAACCTGTGCGTTGACGCACGCGAGCGCGTGGGAACTGGTGGTGGCAACCATTCTTTCAGCGCAATCGACCGATGTGAATGTGAACCGGGTTACGCCGGAGTTGTTCCGCAAGTATCCGACGGTGGCAGCTTTTGCGGCGCTCACGCCGGAGCAACTAGAGCCCGATGTACGCTCGACTGGATTTTTCCGTAATAAATCCAAGTCGGTTGTGGGGGCGGCGAAGAAGATTGTTACCGACTTCGGCGGCGAGGTCCCGAACGATATCGAGAAGCTGCTCACCCTGCCCGGCGTTGCGCGTAAAACCGCGAACGTGGTGCTGGGGACGTGGTTCAAGAAGGCTGTGGGCGTCGTCGTGGATACGCATGTTCACCGGATCTCGCGGCGTTTGGAACTTACCACGCAAAATGATCCGCAGAAGATCGAGCAGGATCTGATGAAGATCCTTCCGCGCGAAAAGTGGATTCTGTTCTCGCATCAGATTATCTGGCACGGGCGCAAGCTGTGTATCGCGCGGAAGCCCAAGTGCGCGGAGTGCGCCCTGGAGAACATTTGTCACGCCGGGGATAAGACCTGGAGCACGGTGGATATGCACAAGAACGCGAAGGTGTAATCCTGTCGAATCGAATGGCAGAGGTCCTTAGCTGCGCTCAGGATGACAAGATTTGTTGACTCGCTACTCATCACTCTCACCCAATTCATCCAGCACAGGCGAGCGCACGCCGCGGAGAGTCGGGCTCTTGGGCGCAACCAGGCCAAAAATCACAATCTCATTTTTTCCACTGCGCAGCCAGGGAGCAGGAAGATAGAGCGTCCGTTGCGGTCCGAGATTCCAGAAGCGGCCCAGAGCATGGCCATTCACCCACACCACGCCTTTACCCCATCCCCGCATATCCAGAAAAGTATCGCCAGTCTCGTTTAGCTCGAACTGGCCGCGATAGAAGGCTGGGCCGCTCGAATGGTCGCCATTGGTACTTGAGAATCGAAGGGATGAGGGACGATCCATGGGCAGAGGAAAAACCTAAGGAAATGCATACTAAGAGTCCTTCGTGTACCTTCGTGTCCTTCGTGGTGCACGGTTTTTCAATCTCAGGCGCTGACCGAGGCGAATGTTGCTCTGCTAGACTTTCCTTTCTACCTTACCTTGAGGTTGAGCGCCATGCGCTTGTGCGCACTCTTTGTTATCGTCATCGCTATGAGCATTGTTGTCACCGAAGTTGCCGCCCAGACTCTGCCTGTGCCCGAAGCCATCACCGATCCGAAAAAGGTTTCTGGGAAGCCCAATGCGCAGGTGGAACCGCGCAGCCTGACCATCGAGAAGCTGTATATGACGCGGCAGGTGGGTAGCGCATCGTGGTCGCCGGATGGCAAGAGCATCGCGTTCATTTCGAACATGAGCGGGCGAAACAATATCTGGATTATCCCGTCCGAGGGCGGATGGCCGGTGCAGTTGACGGTCAGCGACCAGCGGCAGAGAGCACCCGCGTGGTCGCCGGACGGAAAGTGGATCGCCTACGAGTCGGATTATGACGGCGACGAGCAGTGGGATATTTTTCTCGTTTCGCCGAAAAGCGGAAAGGTCGTCAACCTCACGCAGACTCGCGAGATCGCGGAGATGAGTCCGACGTGGTCTCCGGACGGCCGCTATCTGGCGTATGAAGTGAAGCCGAAGACTTCGGCGGCGTTCGAGATTGATATTTACGACATGGTGATGCGCGAGGTGAAGCACGTCACCACGAACACTCCACAGGATCTCGGAAACTACGGCATCACCTGGTCGAAGGATGGGAAGTCCATCGTCTACACACAAGAGCAGGCGAAGGGCACGGATTCAAATATCTTTATTGCGGATGTCGCGACGGGAAAGAGCACGCTGTTAACGCCCCATGAGGGCGAGCAGCGATTTTCAGCCAATGGCATTTCGCCCGACGGCAAGCGCGTTCTGCTGACGTCGAACGCAACCAATGGGTACGATAACATCGCGTTGGTCGACGTCGCCACCAAGAAGATCAAGTGGCTGACTCAGGATAAGTGGCGGATTCGCGGCGGCGAATTCTCGCCGGACGGCAAGCATATTACGTTCACCGCGAACGTCGATGGTAATGAAGACATCTACGTACACGATGTTGCGACGGGCAAGGCAACTGCTCTTCCTATTCCCAAAGGCGTGAATGAACCCGAGGGCGGACCGTCGGCGTTCAGTCCGGATGGACAGCGACTCCTTTACAACCATAACGGCCCGACGGCGCCCGGCGATCTGTGGACTCACAACTTCGGCACTGGTAAGTCAGAGCAGATCACGCATTCGCTGGTTGCAGGCGTGCGCTCCGAGGATATGGTTGAGCCATACCTGGTGCACTATCCCAGCCGCGACGGCAAGTGGACGATCTCCGCATTCCTCTATGTGCCGTTCAACATGGCGCGCAACGGACAGAATGCCGCCATCGTTTACATTCACGGCGGCCCCACATCGCAGACCATGAATTCTTTCAATCGCTTCGTGCAGTACGCGGCGAATCAGGGATACATGGTGCTGGCGCCCAATTACCGAGGTTCGACTGGGTACGGAAAGGAATTTCAGCAGGCAAATCTGTTCGATATGGGCGGCGGCGATTTGCAGGATGTGCTCGCCGGGGTCGACTGGATCAAGCAGACGGGCCACCTCGATCCCAAAAAGATTGCGGTGATGGGTGGAAGCTACGGCGGGTATCTGAGCATGATGGCGGTTACGAAGGCTCCAGATGTGTGGGCCGCGGGTGTGCCGATTGTGCCGTTCGTGAACTGGTTCACTGAAATTGAAAATGAAGATCCCGTGCTGCAGCAGTCGGACCTGGCAACCATGGGCGATGTGGTGAAGAACAAGGCGCTCTATGAAGATCGCTCGCCCATCAACTTCGTTGATCAGATCAGGGCGCCGCTGCTCTTGTTGGCTGGGGGACATGATCCGCGGTGTCCGAAGTCAGAAACGCAGCAGGTTGTCGACGCGATCAAGAAGCGCGGCGGGACCGTGGACGCCAAGATCTATGAGAACGAGGGGCATGGATTCGCGCGAGTTGAAAATCAGATTGATGCTTACAAGCGGGTCGCGGATTTTCTGCTGGCGCATGTTGTACCGGCGGATTGCAGTTGCACGGTTAGCGAGTGAGGAGCATCTGGGTTTTGTACGTACACTTTTGTACATCTAGGTACTGTTTGTTTTCAATAGCTTACGGCTATGTGATTGATTCCACTAGAAGGGGCAGGTGCTGGCAGTCGTTTCTAAGACTTTGTTTGCGGGCACGACCTCTGGGCTGGATCGTCTGCCGATCGTCGCTGCCAGGTGCCTTAGCGCCTCGGCAAATGGCATTGTGGCGCGCAAGCTGGACGGCGGAACGCTCGCGGAGATCCTCCCGGTACTCCTTCGTTTCGTTATCGATAACTCATCGCTAACTGACTGACAGGAAGTGGGTGCTGACTTTCTCGGCAATCCGATTCCAATACTTTCAATAACTTCTGCCTAAGATGCAGACCTGCAGCGTTGTGTGACCACCCGCACGATCGCTTCGACCAGCCCCGGGATGGTGAATTCCTTCGCAGAGATATCCACAGGCAGGCCATGCTCCCGCAAAGTGGAGGAGGTGACCGGGCCGATGGATGCCATCAGGATTCCGTCGAGCCCGTGGCGCGAGCGGTCTTGACCGCGGATGGCGCGGCCAGGTTTTCGCGGAGGTCGCAAATCGAGCAGTTCAACAAAATTACGTACCGTCGAGGAACTGGTGAACGTCACGACATGCGGACGGCGGTTTTTCAGTGCGGCGCGCAGCCGGCGACGCGAACTTTCGGGCACGACAGTTTCGTAAGCTTCGACAACGTCGATGTGGGCTCCAGCTTTGCGCAATTCGTTTGGGATTACATCGCGAGCGACTTTCGCGCGCACCAGCAGGACACGCTTTCCTTTGACTTTGCTCTTTAGGCTTCGTACGACGGATTCCGCGACATATTCTTTCGGAACGACATCGACTTGCATCCCGCGCTGCTCGATCGCCTTTTTTGTGGCGGGGCCGATGGCGGCGATTCGTAAGTTGCCGGCAGCGGCGAAACCCTCTTCTGGTTTGGCAGCTTTAACGACGCGGCTAAAGTCGCGCCCTTCCCTTTTCGTTTTGATTCTCTCCCACATGGCTTCGACGCCGTTCACGCTGGTGAGGATCAGCCAATCGTAGGTGTCGAGATTCTTGAACGCTGCGTCGAGGGGCTTGAAGGATTTGGGCTTGCGAATCTGGATGAAGGGGATCTCGACGACTTCTGCGCCGCGCTTCTTCAATTCTGCAGAGAGGGCGCCGGCCTGGTGCCTGGCGCGGCCGACCAGTACCCGGATTCCTCGCAGGGAATGCGTCGTCGAACTCGGCTTCTTGCTCATGATTGGAGTTGGCTGGCGGCTCTCTGTGAAATCGCTCGTTGCGGCTTACTCCTGCTCCTTTTTCACGCCCAAACCCTGTTGCCGCATCAAGCGGGAGACACCTGAGATCGCGGTGTCATCGGCTTTTTCTAAGGACGCGATTACATTGCTCTGTTCTTCTTTAGTGCGGTTCTGGCTTAGTTTGAATTTGGCTTCGAGTTTGGTGACGGAAATTTCGAAACCGACGATGTGGCTCAGCATGCGCTCCCGGTAGGCGCCGGCGAGACTGGACCACTGCTCGGCGTATGCGGGCTCAAATGTGCCGATTAAGTTGTGCAGTACACCTTGTAATTCTTCTGGCGAGACAAACACGCGGGCATTGCCGTAGGCGTGTACCGCGCCATAGTTCCACGTAGGAACATTCTCGCGAGCGGTGTAGTTCGAGGCTGAGACGTAGGCATGGGGGCCGTGGAATATCGTCAGGCATTCCGGCTGGCGCTCAAGATGGCGCCAGTGCGGGTTGGCCTTGGCGACGTGGCCGCGGAGGACGAGTGTCTCACCCTTGGCCTCTACGAATACCGGGAGATGCGTGGCGAAGGGGCCATCGTCGGTGGACGAGATCAGAATCGCGAATGGGTTCGCGTGCATAAACGCAATTGCGTCGGCATGGTCACGTACGCGGAAGTGTTCGGGGATGTACACGTTTTTTCTTTCGCCCCTCTGCGGCTACTTCTGTGGCTGCTCGTTGGGCTGTTTTGGACGCACATGCAATAACTTTTCGACGATGGATACGACTTCGCCTGACTCGTCTTTCACGTCGACTTGAAACGTTGGCTCGTATTTTGGCAGCGTCTTCAGTTTTTCACGAATGTCGTCGAGTTGGGCATCGGTCAGGCGGAATTCGGCGCGGACGGTGCCCTTTCCCGGCCTGCGATAGCGGATACTCGCTGCCTTGTCCCAGACGATATAGTCGCGACCCAGGTTCGCCATCACCATCAGCATATAGAACGCGTCGGTCATGGCAAAGAGGGATCCACCGAAGTGGGTTCCGACGTAGTTGGCGTTCCACCAGCGCAGTTTCATTTCGACGTCGATGGCCTTCATGTCGGGCGCGATGTGCTTGACGCGGATGCCCGCGCCGAGAAAGGGCGGCCAGAAGTTGATCCACCGGTGGAGCGCATGAGAAGAATTCGTGCCGCCTAAGAACTTCAAGAGGATGCTTCGGCTCATCCGGCATAGACCCCAGCGCCTGAAGGCGAATTCTTAGGGCAGGCCTCAACGGCATGCCTGAAGGCATGCCCTGATACGAACCTCCTATGCCCTGACACGAACTTCGCGTGCCCTGGCACGAACCTCGCGCGTCCAGATACGAACCTCGGACACCCTGGCATCGACTGTGCATGCCAAGGCATGAACCAATTCTGCATTTTTCGAATCACGGTTGTGGGAGGACGGCCAGGCCGCGGCCGTAGACGGCTTCGAGGATCTGGTCTCCGCCTCGCTTGAGCAAAGCGGCGCCGGCATCGTTGCCCAGTTGTTCGGCGTCTTCAATTTTTCCGTCGCGGGAGTCGCGAAGCAGTTTGGAGCCGTCGGGATCGGCGACGATGGATTCGAGGTATAGCTTGCCGTTGCGCATTTCGGCAAAAGCTCCGATGGGAACCTGGCAGCCTCCGCCGAGACTGTTCAGAAGGGCGCGCTCGCAGGTTGTCGCGGCGCGGGCCGCCGGATCATTCAGGAATTCGAGGTGCTTCCGCGTTGCGGTATCTCCCAGGCGGATCTCGATGCCGAGTGCACCTTGGCCTGCGGCGGGGCACATGACGTCTGCGGGAATAATTTGTTTGACGAGTTCGGTCTTGCCAAGGCGTTTCAATCCCGCATAGGCCAGGATGATGGCGTCGTATTCTCCTTGCTCGAGTTTGCGCAGGCGGGTATCGACGTTGCCGCGCAGGGGATGAATGTCGAGGTCGGGGCGGACGGCCTTCAGTTGTGCCTGGCGGCGCAGACTCGATGTGCCGACGCGCGCGCCCTTAGGCAATTCCTGAAAGCTGGAATAGTGTCGCGAGCAGAACGCGTCGCGGGGATCCTGGCGCTCGGTGATGGCGGCGATTTCGAATCCTGGGGGCAGTTCGGTGGGCAGGTCCTTCAACGAGTGGACGGCGAGATCAACGCGTCCAGCGGCGAGGGCTTCTTCAATTTCTTTGGTGAACATGCCCTTGGTGCCGACCATCGCCAGCGCGACGTCGGTGATTTTGTCGCCGGTGGTGTGAATGATCTCGATTTCGACTTCGTGGCCACGGTCGCGCAAGAGGGCGGAGATGTGGTTGGCTTGCCAGAGCGCGAGCTGGGAGCCGCGAGAGCCGATGCGGAGTCTTGTCGCGTGTGAACCGTTGTGGGAGTCGTTCATTGCGTCATCCGATCTCGCGTGCTTTGTGCTGTCCCTTCATTCAATTTCTTCCGCCTATCCGGCACTGCCGTGCCGGGCTTCGCATGTTGCTGTTTCGCGGCTGGAGACGGGGCACTGCTCAGTCTCGTGCTCATCGAAGAAGCGGACGGCGATACGAAACTTCCTTTTTTCGCCGGTGCAACTGCCGGAGCGCGCGAGGTCCTTCGACTCCGTCTGGCGATTCGCTTCGCTCATCGCCAGACTCCGCGCAGGATGACAGACGGACGGAAGGGATGAGATCGCCAGACTCCGCTCAGGATGACAAGGCTTAGGGGTAATGCTCAGACGCGCGGATAGCTGAAATAACTTTGAGTTCATGGGCGAGTCCCTACTTCGTTCTTCTTTTCGGGGGGCGCCTCTGCCTTGTCATGCAAGTTGAAGAGGCGGCGGACCACGTCGACTACGGTCGTCGCTTCGGATTCTTTGGCAGCCGTCTTCAGTGTGGTGATGGGCGTGTGCATGACTTTGTTGATGATGCCACGCGTCAACGCTTCAATGGCGATCTCCTGTTCGGGAGACAGCTGGCCCATGCGGCCGCGGACGCGGTCGATTTCTGCCTGACGAATCGTCTCCAAGTGATCTTGCAGGCTAACGATTGTGGGCACTACATCGAGCGTATGCAGGCGGGCTTCGAAGCGCTCGACTTCGCTGGTGATGATGGCCTCGGCGAGTTCGGCTTCCTTGCGGCGGTCGGCGACGTGGCTCGAGACGGCCTGCTGCAGGTCGTCGATGTCGTAGGTGAAGATGCCGTCGAGTTTGCCCATCTCGGGCGCGACATCGCGGGGAACAGCGATGTCGATGAAAAACATTGGGCGATTCTTGCGGCGGGAGAGGAATTGCTCTCCGTGTTCGCGGCGGAAGATAGCGTGGGGCGAACCAGTCGAGGTGATGACGATATCGGCGCGGTCGCAGGTGTTGTACAGGTCATCGAACTTAATAGCTTGGCCGTTGAATCTTTGTGCAAGGCCGATAGCGCGCTCGTAAGTTCGGTTGGCGACGAAGATCGAAGTACAGCCGTGGGCCATCAGGTGGCGGGCGGCGAGTTCGCTCATTTTGCCAGCGCCGACAATGAAGACCGTCTTTCCTTCCAACGTCCCGAAAATTTTCTTGGCGAGTTCTACCGCAACCGATGCGATGGACACCGAAGACGATCCGACTGCGGTTTCGGTGCGCACGCGCTTGGCGACGGCGAAGGCGCGGCTGAAGAGCTGGTCGAGTTGTCCCCGAACCGCGCCTACTGCACGGGCAGTCGCGTAGGCCTCTTTGACCTGGCCGAGGATTTGGGCTTCGCCGACGACCATCGAATCGAGACTGGAAGCTACGCGGAAGAGATGCCTGACGGCGTCTTTCTCGCGGAATTCGTAGAGGTGCGCGTCGAGTTCTTCGGGCTTCAGGTGGAAGTGATCGTATAGAAATCCACGGAGGTCGGCGTGACCGTTGGTGGTGTGCGCCACGATCTCCACCCGATTGCAGGTAGAGATGACCATGGCCTCTTCGATGCCGGGATAATTGTTGAGATCGCGGCAGGTGTCGGGCAGCCGAGACTCCGGGATCGCGAGGCGCTCGCGGACTTCGAGCGGGGCGCTCTTATGATTCACGCCAATGAGCTGGAATCTCATGAGGCAGCGAACCTGTGGATCGCGGAGAAGTAGTTCGCCGCCCATGCAGCCAGCGCGGCCACGAAGGCGAAGGTTGCCAGAAAGGCGGCGCGCCGTCCGCGCCATCCCGAGTTCCAGCGGGTAAAGACCATGACCATGTAAACGACCCACATCAAGACCGACAACATAATCTTGGGATCGAGAAAGTCAAGGTGCCCGTAGGCTGAGATCGCCACCACGGAACCGGTGAGCAAGCCGAGCGTCATGAACGGAAAACCGAGGAGCAGCGAGCGGTAGCCGATCTGGTCGATCACTTCTAAAGCTGGCAGGAACGAGATCAGGCTGGTGGATTTCTTGGCTTTGAGACGGCGTTCCTGCAGAAGATACAGCAGGCTGGCGCCGAAGCTAACCAGCAGGGCGGCGTATCCAATGAAGATCAGGAAGATGTGGGCGGCCAACCAGCCCTTGTGAGAGACGAACTGGGTCAGCAATACCGGCTGCTCATCGAGGGCCGCGACAAAGGTTAAAAAGAACACGACGGGAAATACGACCACGCCGGGCGAAGTGGTCTGGTAGATCGCATAGATCAGCATGAAGAACGACATCGACAAAAATGCCAGCAGCGATTCCCCGTTATGCACCGACGCCCAGACGACGTGTCCAGAAAGAAAGAGTTCGGTAAGGGAAACGAAATGGAAGACCATGCCCAGGCTGGCGGCATGCAGGGCGATGCGGCTGAACAGGTCGCTGGTGCGGCTGAGCGCCACGAAAGCGTAGACCAGTCCGATGAAGTAGCAAGCCAGTGCGAAGCGCAGCCAGAGCAGAGACATAGGCCTTATAAGTTCCGGAATCCCTTGAGTTTACCCCAAATCGCGGGTCCGGTCTGTCTTCCTCTTGTACGATCCTCATTTTCCATGGAGATTTGGGTAAGACAAAGAAAGAGGGTCACTTAAGGATGTGATTAGGATCACAGACTAAGCGAATTCGCAGGTGGTGAGCCGTCAAGGTCAATTTCAAGACAGTGAGAATTGAGGCTTCCGCGTTGAAGCGCTCCTGTGCCTAGTCCTTCTTGGGCATCGCGTGAGGATTGGGCATACCGGGAGGGATGGCGGTGTGGCCGGCACCCATCGATCCCATGTCACCAGGCGCGAAGCAGGTGACGCGGCCGCTGGAGGCAATGCGCAGTTCCGAAGGGCAATCGCCACTGGTTAGTGCTGCTGACGGGCCGCTTCCTTGGGACTGCACACTGAACAGCTTGCCGCCCGCGTTGCCGGCGACTCCGATGGTCATGCCGGGCATGTCATAGGCGACATAGAACGGGTGCTTGGCTTGGCTGGCTTGCATGGCACAGTCGGCAACGGCTTTCGATTGCTCCGGCGTTGCTTGCACGTTGAGTCGACCACAGTCGGTGGCGGATGCTCCGGAAACTTCCTGCAATTTTTGTTGAACCGCATCGGGGGCCTTGGCCGGCGATGCCGCATTGGAGGACGGAGCCGGAGCGGAGGACTTGCTGCAGGCGGTGAGGCACGAAAGCGCGAGGATCAGGGAGAGAGCAGAGTTCTTCATGACGTGGTGATTGTAAACGGTGCGAGTGGATAGCAAAAAGCTTTAACCACAGAGGACACGGGGGACGCACAGAAAACCCTCTGTGCCCTTTGTGTCCTCTGTGGTGAGAGATTTAAGGTTTGCGCGTTAGCTCGCGGATTAAATCCACTTCGGCTTGGCGATAGGGGGTGCCGTCGGAGCGCAGGACTTCGTGGAACCACACCGGGGGCTGGTGCTTGACGTAGGGATGGTCCCAGGATTCCCAGGGATAGTACGTCTGGGTTTTTCCGGCGACGAATCCCCAGTTGATGGCGCCGACGTGCTCCTGCTTGGCGATGGGCAAAATTGTGTCGAAGGTGCTGCCTGCAGATCGGGCCATGTATTCGGTGCAAATGATCGGGCGATGAAATTGCCGGAGCCATTTGATCTCGCTCCTGAAGTCTTCCGGCCAGCTGTAGTTGTGGAATGAGATAACGTCAGATTCGCGTAGCTGGATTTGTTGGATCGGTTCGACTGCACTTTCATCTTTGGACGTGTCGATATCCCAAACGCCGCTGGTGAGCGGTTGCGAGGGATTAGCTTCGCGTGCCCATTCAAAGGCTTGCGGCAAAAGGGCGGTGACTCGCGCGATCTTGTCATCGTGCTTCAATTCTGTTTTGGAGTAATCTCCGCCGCCGTACGAGCCGGGCTCGTTCCAGACGTCCCAGCCAAGGACGCGGTCGTCTTTCGCAAAAGCTCCTACCACGCCCAACACGTATTCCTTGAGGCGCGGATACTGGGAGGAATCGGCGAGGGCTTTCGCTCCGGGACTCTGTACCCAACCGGAGTTGTGCACGCCAGGGACGGGAGGATGTTGTGGCCCGAGTTTAGGAACGGGGTCCCAGCAGGAATCGAATAAAACGAGCAGGGGCCGAATGTGGTGGCGAGCCGCGATCGTCAGGAACTGGTCGATGCGCTTGCGAAAGCCGGGGGCGTCCTGTTGCCACAGCAGATCGTGCAGGAAGACGCGCATGGTGTTCATGCCCATGGCTTCGGCCCATCCGAGTTCTTTGTCAATCTGCGTGGGATCGAAGGAGGCTTCCTGCCACATCTCCAGTTCGTTGATCGCCGATTTCGGAACGTAATTGCTGCCGACGAGCCAGGGTTGTTGTGCGTACCAATCGTTAGCTTTCTGTTCGGACCAGCGTGTGGTTTGGGAGAAGACGGCAGTGGTGCAAAGGACCACTGCAATCAGGATCAAGGGCAGGAACGCGGGTTTGAATTGTTTCATAGGAAAAAGTCCGACTGCATTTATATGGTCTTCGGCCACGGCGACACAAGAGAACTGATCTGTTGCTGCAATAAGGTTGCGCGGGATCCTTCGCTCCGCCCGAAAAGCGGCTACGCTCAGGATGACTCCCCTTTCTTAGTCTCCAGTCTGCGATATTTTCGTCACGAAGCTATTCCACGCCCAGGCTGGTTAGCGCTTCTTCCAGCAGAGCGGCGTCGATGCTCAGGCGGCGGCCGTGAGTTTTCACATCTTCGAGCTCGTCGAAGGCGCGAAAGAGACGGAGCTTGGCAGCGGCATATTGTTCGGCGTCGCTCAGGGGTCGGCCATGTGCCTCGGCCCAGGCTGTGCGCGCGCTGTCGGGCAAGAAGACGCTGACGGAATAGGTGAGTTTGCGGTCGGAAGTTACGTCAAAAATAAATTCGGTGGCGGGAGCTTCGGGATCGTCAGGCAACGCCGAACGTTTGCCGACAAAGTAGTACTGGTAGACGTATCCTGGGGTGCCCGTGTAAGTCTTCACCCGGCGGACGGGGGAATTGGGAGACATGCGGACATTATGGAACGCGACTGAGCCACTTGTCGCGTAATTTCCCCCGCTTCAGGCCAGGGTCCCAGGGTTGTAGCTGATGTCGCGGTGTTTGCAGAGTTCGGTCAATACAGCAAATGCCTGATTTGCATGGACCCGACGTACATTTTCTAATAACTTGAGGCCTCGGAGCGGCGCGGGGATTGGAAAAAGCGTAGTGGCATCCGAGTCGAAGATAGAAACGACCTGCCTTCCGGAAGCGATGATATTAATTATAGAGACGTTGAGTCCGACACTGGTTTTAATGCGGGCGGAGCTGCACAAGGTGCGTGAAATAGCCTGAGAGATGACAACGAATCCATCCATAGCTCTCAATCTCGCCAAGGTTCGGGGCACGGAACTGCTGGCCAGTGACACGCGCGAACAATATCGTCAAAAACTGGCGCGCATCACGCTGGACTCGATGGTGCAGTTTGTCGGATTGCTGGATGCCCAGGGCACCGTCCTCGAAATCAATCATGTGGCACTCGATGCCGTAGGCATCAAGCTCTCCGATGTGGAGGGCAGACCGTTTTGGACGACTTTTTGGTGGCAGGTTTCGGCGGCGGTAAATGCAACCCTTCGGGAATCGATCCGGCGAGCCGCGCAGGGCGAATTCGTGCGATGGGATGCGGAGATTTACGGACGAGCGGGCGGCAAGGAAACGATCATCATCGATGCTTCGCTGATGCCGGTCAAGGATGAGCAGGGGAACGTCGTATTCATTACCGCCGAAGGACGCGACATCACGGAGAAGAAGGCGCACGAGCGAGAGATTGCGCGCCAACGGGAGGAATTGGCGGAACTGGATAAGTTGAAGACGCAGTTCTTCGCCAATATCAGCCATGAGTTCCGTACGCCGTTGACGCTGATGATGGGACCTCTGGAAGATGCGCTGGCACAACCGGAGGGATTGTCGACGACGGATCGCGAGCGGCTCGAACTGGCACACCGCAATTCTCTGCGCCTGCTCAAACTCGTCAATACTCTGCTCGATTTTTCGCGAATCGAAGCAGGGCGTATCCAGGCTTCTTATGAACCCACCGACCTGTCGCTAATGACGGCGGATCTCGCGAGCGTATTCCGATCTGCCATTGAGCGAGCCGGAATGCGGCTCGTGATTGATTGCCCCGTGCTTCCTGAGATGGTTTATGTCGATCGGGAGATGTGGGAAAAGATCGTGCTGAATCTTCTATCCAACGCGTTCAAGTTCACCTTTGCTGGAGAGATTGCGGTTTCATTGCGGGTGCTGGACACGAGGGTAGAGTTGACGGTACGCGACACCGGGACGGGCATTCCCTCGAACGAGATTTCGCGGGTATTTGAGCGCTTCCACCGGGTCAAAGGAGCGCGCGGGCGGTCCTGGGAGGGCAGCGGGATCGGGCTTGCGCTGGTGCAGGAATTGGTGAAATTGCATGCCGGGCAGGTGAGTGTCGAGAGCAAGGTTGATGAAGGCTCCAAGTTTATGGTCAGCATTCCGCTAGGCACGGATCACTTACCGACCGACCGCATCGGGAGTCCGCGCACCCTGGCATCGACCGCACTGGGCAGCAAGGCTTTTGTGGAAGAGGCTTTGCGATGGCTGCCGGACCGCCCGAAGTCCGCCGACGGTGTGGCGGACGCATTTTCGCCATTGCATCCGGCGGCGACTCCGATCTCGAAGCGGCAAGCCGCCCGCTCCGCCCGCATTTTGGTTGCGGATGACAATGCAGACATGCGCCAGTATGTGGAACGGTTGCTGGGCGAGGAGTATGACGTCGTGTCAGTAGCGGACGGCGAAGCGGCATTACAGAGCATGCGCGAACAACGTCCCGACCTGATTCTGTCTGACGTCATGATGCCGCGGGTTGATGGATTTGGAGTCTTGCAGGCAGTCAGAGCCGAGGAATCGTTAAGGGACATACCGGTGATCCTGCTCTCGGCGCGGGCCGGGGAAGAGTCACGAATCGAGGGGTTGCAGTCGGGTGCGGACGACTATCTGGTGAAACCGTTTTCCGCGCGTGAATTGCTCGCCCGGGTCAACTCACACTTGGCCATCGCCCGGATTCGGGGAAACTCGGCGGAACTGGAACGCAAGTTACGGCTCGACGCCGAGATGCTGGCCGCGATTGTGGCCACCTCGGACGACGCCATTGTCAGCAAGAATCTCGACGGCGTTGTCACGACGTGGAACGGTGGGGCGGAACGAATCTTCGGGTACACCCCCGAAGAGGCAGTCGGCCAGCACATTACGTTCATTGTTCCGGTCGATCGAAGAGACGAGGAAGCGGAAATTCTGAGACGGGTGCGCAGCGGAGAACGGGTGGATCACTTCGAAACCATTCGCATGCGCAAGGATGGCACAACGTTTGACGCTTCGGTCACGGTCTCGCCATTGAGAGATCCGATGGGAAGAGTGATTGGCGCGTCGAAAGTGGCACGTGATATCAGCAAACAGAAACGCGGGGAAGACGAATTGCGCGAGAGCGAGGAGCGCCTGCGGGCGCTGGTGAATGCCAGTTCCTATGTTGTGTATCGCGTGAGTCCCGACTGGAGCACGGTGCGGCAGCTGGACGGCCGTGGTGTGATTTCCGGCACTGAGAGTTCCACGAGAGACTGGCTGCAGGAGTACGTCCACCCCGAGGATCAGGCGATCGTGCAAGAGGCGATTCACAGTGCCATTCGGAGTAAGGCTCCCTTTGAACTGGAGCATCGCGTGCAGCGACCGGATGGGAGTGTGGGATGGACGCTCTCGCGGGCGGTGCCGCGCCTCGATGAAAGCGGCGAAATTATCGAGTGGTTTGGCGCGGCCAGCGATCTGACCCTGCGCAAGCAAGCAGAAGAAGACTACCGCCAGCTGGCCGAAAATCTCGACGTGGAAGTGCGCGCTCGCACCAAAGAGGTAGAAGAAAGAAATGCGGATATATTGCGGCAATCCGATCAACTCCGCGAGCTATCGTGGCGATTGCTGCGAACCCAGGACGAAGAACGTCGCCATATCGCGCGCGAGTTGCACGATAGTGCTGGTCAGACGCTATCGGTGCTTGGCATCAATCTCGCGCAACTGGTTCAGAAGACGGGCCGAACAGCGCCTGATCTAGCCGACGATGCGGAGAAGATTCAAGAGACGGTACAACAGCTGCATCGGGAAATTCGGACCGCATCGTATCTATTGCATCCGCCGTTGCTGGACGAAAGCGGGTTGGCGTCGGCGCTCAGCTGGTATACTCAGGGGCTGAGCGAGCGCAGCGGCCTGGAGATTACCCTCGAAATTCCCCACCAGTTTGAGAGGCTTCCCGGGGATATGGAATTGCTGGTGTTCCGGCTGGTGCAGGAGTGTCTAACCAACGTTCATCGGCATTCGGGCAGCAAAACGGCTGTAATACGCATTATGCGCGAGGAAGACATGCTCAACGTAAGTGTTCGGGACCAAGGCAAAGGAATGTCGCCGGCGAAGTTGAAGGAAATTCAGTCGCAGAGCGCGGGCGTAGGAATTCGCGGCATGCGTGAACGATTGCGGCAATTCCAAGGAAGCATGATCTTTGAATCCGATGAATCCGGAACGCGCGTGTTGATGAGCATTCCCATTCCGAAGAGCGGAGGGCCGAACGAGCAGACCGGCATCCAGTCTGTGCCGACATCCCGCTAGCCCGATTACGACCTTCTTTCTAAGACTTTCCATACCACTTGGTTCCATTCAATCTTCCACTACATTCTGCCGATAGATCCACGGAGGAGAACTCGGCATGGGACTGCAATGGTACTGGATTCCACTGGGCACACTGGCGGCCCTGGTGCTGTACCAGCAGTTTCGGATATTCCAGATCGACCGCGAGTCGAAGAAGAACGAAGAGCTTTTCCAGATCGTGACCGAGAATGCCGCCGACATGATTGCTCTGGTGGATGTGAAGGGACGGCGGCTCTATAACAGTCCGGCATACAAAAGAATCCTGGGATACACGGCGGCGGAGTTGGGGGAAACTTCCGCATTCGAACAGATTCACGCCGATGATCGCTCTAAGGTGCTGGAGGCGGCGCGGGAGGCGCGGGAGACGGGAGTTGGCAAGCGACTGGAGTACCGGATCAAACACAAGGACGGGAGTTGGCGGGTGCTGGAGTCGGTGGCGAGCACGATCCGGGATGCCAAGGGTGAAGTCGCGAAGTTGGTGATTGTGAACCGCGACATTACCGAACGCAAGCGCGCCGAAGAACGGCTGGAGCATAACCTGTTTCATGATCCCTTGACGGGCCTGCCCAACCGGCGGCAATTTCTGGAGCGCCTGGAAAATTCATTTGTGCGATCACGCCGCGAAGTTGGCCGGCCCTATACCCTCATGCTCGCGAATGTGGATCACTTCAAGGTTTTCAACGAAACCATGGGCACAGGTGCGGGGGACCATGTGCTGATGGAGATCGGCCGGCGGGTGTCGATGTATTTGCGGCAACAGGACACGATAGCGCGAATTGGAAGTGTGGGTGCGACGGCGGACTTCGTGTTGTTTCGCCTGGGCGGAGATGAATTTGCAATCCTGCTCGACGCCGTGGATGATCCCAGCGATGCCATGCGGTGGGCCAAGGGAATTCAGGAGGTGGTGGCGGAACCCTTTTCGGTTGAAGCCCGCGAGGTGCGGGTTTCGGCAAGTTGTGGAATCGCCCTGAGCGAGCCAACGCATGAGCGTCCGGAGGATGTACTGAAAGATGCCGACGTGGCGATGCGGCGTGCGAAAGCCTTGGGCGGGTCGCGCTGCGAGGTATTCGACGAGGCCATGCATAGTCGGGCGGTCGGACGGCTGCGACTTGAATCTGATCTGCGGGAGGCAATGACCGCGAAACAGTTCCGCGTGCACTATCAGCCGGTGGTTGAACTCGCCAGCCGGCGCATTGTGAGTTTTGAGGCGTTGCTGCGGTGGGATCATCCGACGCAGGGACTGATTTCCCCCTACCGTTTTATTGAAGCTGCGGAGGATACGGGGATTCTAGTCTCAATCGGGCACTGGCTGATCCTGCAGGCATGCCGGCAGCTGTGCGAATGGGAAGCTGACCAGTTCTCGAAGCAGCCGATGAACGTTACCGTAAATGTGTCGGCGCGGCAGTTTGCCAATGCGCGGCTGGTAAACGACATTCAGGATGCATTGCAACAGACAGGCGTGGACCCATCGCGTCTGCAACTGGAAATCACGGAAAGCATTGCCGAGACGGATCCCACCCTTACGGTTACCGTGCTCTCTCACTTAAAGCATTTGGGAATTGGAGTGATCCTGGACGATTTCGGCACGGGGGCAACGTCACTGCGCGGGCTCCGGCAGTTCCCTCTCGATGCCCTGAAGATCGACCGGTCGCTCGTGCGGGAGATGCAAACCGACCGGGCCACGTCTGACATTGTGGAGTTGATTACAGCCCTGGCGCACAAAATGAATCTCAAAGTGATTGCGGAGGGCATTGAGACGCTACGACAGACTGAGCAACTGCTGCAACTGGGATGCGAGTATGGGCAAGGGTACTACTTCTCGCAACCCATGGAGGCCAAAGGAGCGCAACAGTTCATGAGGCAGCAGGTTGCCGGAACTCGCACTAAAGGCGCGGCGAAGTAAGATCGTCCACCCAATCAAGAATTCGAACCGCCCCTTCAGCGCGTGCCATTCCCAGGAGAGACTACCCTGCCATACTCGCTGGCGCGACCGAGGCGGTCGAACATGCGCCAGGCGGAAAGCGAGACCTTGCTGATGGCCTCTTCTCCTTCCCGCTCGTTGCGCAGGAACGAAGTCATCACGCAGATCACGTAGGGACGACCTTCAACAAACACGACCCCGGAGTCGTTGCGCACGGCTTCGAGTGCACCCGGCTTGTTGGCAATTTTGAGGTCGGCAGGCAGGTCGCGAGGAATCCAGGAATCCTTGTGCGTACTCAACATGGTGAAAAAGTCTGCGGTTGAATCTTTATTGAGCACCTTACCGCGGTAAATCGCATCAAGCAGCGTCATCATTTCATGCGGGGTTGAAATGTTTTCGCGGCCTTCTTTGGCGGCTTGCAGGTCCATCATTTTTCGCCGCAAGCGAGTGTGGGTCAGACCGAGGGAGTCGAGCATGGCATTCACGTTCGCCATCCCAACGCGGTCGATCAGAACGTTGGTGGCGGAATTGTCGCTGACCGCGACCATCATGGTCGCCAGGTCGCGCAAGGTGAGTCTCGTGACGCCGGGCGTGAGCCCACCCATGATGTCGCTATCGGGCACAAGGTCTGACGATTGCACGGTGTAGGAATCGGTAAGCTTGAGCTTGCCCTGTTGCACCTGCAAATAGAGATTGGCGAGGACCGTGATCTTGATTGAACTGGCCTGGGCGAAGACCTCATCCTCGTGAAGGAAATAGTGGTCTCCGGTCGAGAGGTCTTCAATGGCGACCCCCATCACGCCGTCGAGATGCTGGTCGATCTCTTGAATACTCGCCCCGAGCTTTTGCCAAAGAATTTGGAGTTTTGCGGGACTGGGTGCCGGAGCATTCGGTGTTTGTGCAACGACTGCGGCGCAAAGCAGGATCGAACAGATGAGAACTCTCACGCGTGGGGCCTCCCCGGAAAGCGAACATTATACGGGCGGAGGTTCTGCGGAGGTTCTAATGGGAACAGGAACAGCGGTTGATGACGTGAACGTATTGCCGTCTTCGCGCGAGATCCTTCCTTCCGCCTGAAAAACGGCCGCGGTCAGGTTGACGCCATGGAATGACCACTCAGGGAGCGCCCAATGCCGACGCGGCACGGTTTCGCCGCGCTCGCAACCAACTGCGTGATACACTGCGCGGTCCTAAGCGGGAGGCTCGAATGAAGATCGGCTGGTTGTCGGTTGCGATTCTTGGCAGTCTGATCTTTTCCGGCTGTGCACGCCAGCAACCGAAGGACGCCGCGGATATCGTTATTCGCAATGCACGGGTGTACACGGTGGACAAAGAGCGGCCATCGGCACAAGCTGTCGCGGTGCGAGGAGATCGCATTCTCTGGGTGGGTAGCGACCAGGACTCGGGGAGATACGTCGGAGACTCCACCCAGGTAATCGATGCAGGTGGGCGCATGATGCTGCCCGGGTTTATCGATAGCCACCTGCATGTGAAGATCAGCGGGGGCGCGAGCGTTTTGCGCATTGCGAACGCCAACTCTTTGGCCGAGATTCAGAAGCAGGTTCGTGATTTCTCCGAGCAGCACCCTGCGATGAAATGGATCGAGGCCGATGGGTGGAATTACTCAGCATTTCCCAATGGCACGCTGCCAACCTCGAAAGATCTTGTCGGACTGACGCGAGGACGACCAGCCTTCCTCGTGGCCTACGATTACCACACGATATGGATGAATCGCGAGGCGCTCCACGAATTCGGCATCACGCGCGGCACCGAAAAAGTTATCTTCGCGGAGAAAGTGGAGAAAGACCCGAATACGGGAGAGCCGACAGGAATCGTGACCGGGTTCGGCAGCACCGGCCTGTCGGAGGACTCAGAGGCGGAGTTGAGAAAGCATCTTCCGTCGCACTCTCCTGAGGAAAGCTATAACGGCATTCGAGACACGCTGGTTCAGGCTGCGCACAATGGAATCACGACGGCGATCGATCCACAGTCCTACTTGGAAGATCTGCCTACTTACGTGAAGCTCGAGAAGAATGGCGATATGCCCGTGCGACTGCAAGTCGCGCTGTTCCACCGGCGTGGCACAAGTCAGCAAACGTTGGATCAATTTGCCGAAGCGCGCACAAAATACAACGACGATCGCCTGCGAGTGGCGGCCGTGAAACTCTACATCGATGATGTGATCGAACCGCACACGGCAGCCATGTTGGAGCCGTATGCCGATCGTCCGGGAACGCGCGGAGAACTCGACTACCCGCCGGACGAGTTCAAGGACGTCGTGGCGCGCATCGACAAAATGAAGTTCCAGATCTTCATCCACTCGATTGGAGATCGCGGGATTCGCACGGCGCTGGATGCGATCGAGTATGCGGAGAAGCAAAATGGTCCGCGTGACCGGCGGGATGAACTGGTACATATTGAATGTCTGAACGAGCAGGACATACCACGCTTCAAGGAACTGGGCGCAATTGCCTGCATGCAGCCACGACACTGCGCCCCCGACATTACCGGACAATGGGCGAAGGCCGTGGGTCCGCAGCGATGGAAGTACGCATGGGCTTTTCGCAGTTTGAAAGATGCGGGCGCCACGCTGGCATTTGCATCGGATTGGAATGTGGCGGAGATGGAACCAGTCGTTGGAATTTATACGGCTCTGACCCGGAAGGGGCTCGACGGCAAGCCGGAGGGTGGCTGGGTGCCCGAACAGACCATCGATTTGGAGACTGCAATTCGTGGATATACGATCAACGGTGCCTACGCCAACTTTGTGGAGCACAATCGAGGATCGATCACGCCGGGAAAATATGCGGATTTGATCTTGCTCTCAGACAACCTGTTCGAGATCCCTACCGACAAGATCAAGGACGACAAAGTCGTCTGGACCATGGTGGGAGGAAAGGAAGTCTGGAAGGCGTACTAGCTTGTTTCAGTCGGACTGGCCGATCAACAGACAATAGCCGTCGGGATCTTCGAGACAGATCTCTCCCTTAGGCATGTAGTCGGGATAGGTAATGTTCGATACCTTCACACCTCTGGTCAATAGATGTTCCCGCAAAGCGACCAGATCGGGCGAATACAGATAGAACACTACTGCTTGCTGGCTGGGGACGATGGGTTCAGCGGCACGCGTGAACATGACGTCGGCGTGGCCGGAGTTCAGGTGAACCCATTGCAGTTTGCCGGCGGGATCGCGTAGGCTGCCGCGAATTTCCATCCCTAACTGTTGGTAGAAATCGGCTGCGCGTTGCACGTCGGCAGCGTGCGCCATTGGGATGAGGCCGGTAACTTTAGCAGCCATGATTTGTGCAGCCCCCCCATCATTCTTGGCGGGCTTTGCCGGGCGGATTGCCGAAGGCGGCCGTCCCCACACAATCTCTACTTCCCATTCGATTCAGCCATCGATCTTTGCTTCCCGCAGATGTTTTACTGCGGTCTCGGAGCTGACGGGGGAATAGTACACCTCTTTAAATGTGTAGGACCGAGACTTTGAGCTGAGGACGGGAAGAATTTCGATGTGCCAGTGATAGTCCTCGTCGATCGTCTTCCAGTAGCCAAGGTTCTTGGAGGGATGAATGCTGCTTGGCGCGGTGTGCAGCACGAGGTGAAAGTCCTCGGTAATCGAACGCACTCGTTGTAGCGTACGGCGAAGGAGTGCGGCCAGGTTGGTACGCAGGCCGGGCTTGTTGAGTCCGGTCCGTTCAAAAGCAGCATCGTGATTGCGGGGCAAAATCCAGGTTTCGTAGGGGACCCGTGGAGCGTAAGGGCAGAGGGCCAGATAATCTCCGCGGGCTTCAATTACCCGGAGAGCTTGGCGCTCTTCCTGCTGGATGATATCGCAGAAGACACAACGCTCCTTGCTGACAAAGTATTCGCGTCCGGCACGCAACTCGTAAAGCACGCGCCGCGGGACAAACATAGTTGCGGTGACTTGCGAGGTGGGATGGGTAAATTCCTGGCCGGCATTCTTGCCAAAGTCTTTGAACAGGCTGACGTACTTGATGCGCGGGTCACGCTTGAGGTCGAGAATGCGCTCGGCGGCAAGGCGAAGGAAGTGCGCAATTTCATCATCAGAGGCGTTCCACAGATGGCGGTCGTGGTTGGGATTTTCAACCAGCACTTCGTGCGCGCCCACTGAGTGCATGCAGTCATAAATTCCGTCGCCGCGGCGGCCGGGTTCTCCCTCAATGCGGTAGAGGGGCCTGGGATGAACCACGGAACGAGCCGACCAGGGAACGCCCGGGGCATTGGGAGATTTTGCAATCACCTGTAAAGACGTGGACGAATCTGCACAGAAAGAGCAGGTGGAGTCGAGACGCGGTCCGGATTCGGCAGGGTCGTCGCCGGTGATGACCCAGGAGCGGGTGATGGGATCCTTGCGGAGTTCCATAGGCAGAGGAGAACACCGCGAGCGAATGGAGTCAACTGGATTTGGCGCAGTAATTTCGACTCGGCACATGCGAAATGCGGCAGAAGAAAAACGATGCGCTTTGTTATAATCCGCCGAAGCCCGCCCAGATGACCGAGCCGTCCACTCCGCTGATGCGGCAATACGCCGCCGTCAAAAAAGAACATCCCACCGCACTTTTGTTTTTCCGGCTGGGCGATTTTTATGAACTTTTTTTTGACGACGCAATTGTAGCCGCCAAAGAACTGCAGATCACGCTGACCTCGCGCAACAAGGAAAAAGGAATCGCCGTGCCCATGTGCGGCGTGCCTTATCACGCGGCGGAGGGCTACATCGGAAAGTTGATCCGAAAGGGCTTTAAGGTGGCGATTTGCGAGCAGATGGAGGACCCGCGGCAGGCGAAGAAACTGGTACGCCGGGAAGTGACGCGGGTCATGACGCCGGGGACGGCGGCCGATTCGTCGTTGGGCTCAGACGAGAACAATTTTCTGGCAGCGCTGGCGGAAGTCGGCGAGCGGGTGGGATTCGCGGCACTCGACTTATCGACAGGCGAGTTCCGGGCGACTGAGTTTTCGGGCGAAGGCGCGCTGCGGCGGGTGCAGGAGGAACTGGAGCAACTGCGGCCGAAAGAATTGCTCTATGGGTCGGCGGCGCCACTGTTTGAGAATTCCAGTCGAAGAAAGGAAGAACCAGGCTTTGGCCGGTCTGATAGCGCGAGGGCACTTTCATCTGCGCAGGCTCGCGTGGGTGGAGCGACTTGTACGGAGACTCCTCTCGATGACTGGATCTTTGCGCCGGATCATTCCATTCCGTTACTCGAAAATCATTTCGGGGTGTTGTCACTCGAAGGATTTGGTCTGGCAGGCCGGACAGCTGCGGCGGCTGCCGCGGGCGCGATTCTGTACTACGTGCGATCGACGCAACGCGGATCGCTCGATCACGTCGACAGGATTGGATGGTATGAGCGGCAGACTTGCCTGGTGCTGGATGCGGTAACCGTTCGTAACTTGGAATTGATTGAGCCGCTGTTTGCAGGGACGGATGCAGGCGTCACTCTATTCCGGTCAATGGACGCCGCGGTTACGCCCATGGGGAAACGATTGCTGCGGGCCTGGCTGCTGCGGCCGTCGCTCGATCTAAGCGAAATCAATGCCCGGCTGGATGCCGTGGAAGCGGGCGTGAAAGAGATCGTCGCACGCGAGGAGTTGCGGCGAGCGCTGGATGGAGTGCTGGATCTTGAGAGGCTGCTGAGCCGGGTGACCCTGGAGACAGCGAATCCGCGAGACGTGCTCGCGCTGGCCGCGTCGCTCGGGAAGATTCCGGGAGTGCGGGCCGCATTGGGACGTCTGGAGTCTGAGCGACTCAGAAAGCTGCACGGCTCGCTCGATGAACTGGGGGATGTGCGCGAACGCATTGAGAAGACTATTGTGCCCGAGCCGCCCTTGGGCTTTGGGGATGGCGGAGTCATCGCGACGGGCATTGATCAGAATCTTGATGAACTGCGCGAACTCTCGCGCAACAGCAAACAGGTGCTGGCGCAGATTGAGCAACGGGAGCGCGGGCGAACCGGGATTTCCTCGCTGAAGGTGAAATTCAATTCCATCTTCGGGTACTACATCGAGGTTTCAAAATCAAATCTGCATCTGGTTCCGCAAGATTACGACCGGAAGCAAACCCTGGTGGGCGCGGAACGGTTCACCACGCCCGAGTTGAAGGAGTACGAGGCGAAGATTCTCGACGCGCAGGAGAAGATTGTCGAGATCGAACGGAGGCTTTTCACCGAGCTGCGAACCGGGATTGCGGCCGAGGCCAAGCGTATTCGGCAGGCCGCCTTGGCGCTGGCGGAAATAGACTTGCTAGCCTCATTGGCGCACATCGCGGCGCTTCGCAATTATTGCCGGCCCAGCTTTGTAGAGGGCGCGGATGCGAGCGAGATTGAGATTATTGAAGGCCGCCATCCGGTGATCGAGCAACTGGAAATGGCTGGGGGCAGCGAGCGCTTCGTGCCCAACGATCTTTATTTGAACGGCGCGACACACAACATCATGCTGTTGACCGGGCCGAACATGGGTGGCAAATCGACCTATCTGCGGCAGACAGCGCTGATCGTGATTCTGGCGCAGATGGGATCGTTTGTGCCGGCGCGGTCGGCTCGACTAACCGTGGTCGACCGCGTGTTCACGCGCATTGGGGCGAGCGACAATCTTGCCCGCGGGCGGTCAACGTTCATGGTCGAGATGACGGAGACGGCAGCCATTCTGCATACCGCGACGGCGCGGTCGCTTATTCTGCTGGATGAGGTTGGGCGCGGGACATCTACTTACGACGGATTGGCGATTGCGTGGGCGGCGGTGGAATATCTG
This sequence comes from uncultured Acidobacteriaceae bacterium, assembly GCA_963840895.1. Taxonomy (GTDB): domain Bacteria; phylum Acidobacteriota; class Terriglobia; order Terriglobales; family Acidobacteriaceae; genus Sulfotelmatobacter. Next base: position 428,602 of record CAWJAR010000016.1, on the reverse strand, counting down.
CATGCACGGGTGCGGGCGAAAACACTGTTCGCCACGCATTATTTCGAACTCACCGAACTCGCTGAGTTGCTTTCGGGGGTGAAGAATTATCACGTTTCGGTGAAGGAGGCGGGCGGCGGGATCGCATTCTTGCGAAGGGTGGAGCCCGGGGCGGCAGATCGCAGTTATGGAATTGAAGTCGCCAAGCTGGCGGGACTGCCGAACGAAGTCGTCACCAGAGCGCGGGAGGTGCTGGCAGAGCACGAGTTCGCGGAGCAACAGGCGACCGCGCATTTGTCACCGGGGGCGGAGCCTCCGCCGACGCAGCTGACGATTTTCACACCTTTATCCCAACCTGTGTTGGACAAGTTGCGGGCGATGGATTTGAACCGGCTTACGCCGCTGGAAGCACTCAATTTGCTGGCGGAGTTAAAAAAAGAAATTTAACCACAGAGGGCAGAGAGAACACGGAGGAATTGTTCGCAGGGAATATGGGGGCTTCGGGCAAGAATCGCGGGATCGAAAAACTCGGACAACTTCTGATTGTGGGCTTCGACGGAACGGAGATGACACCGGGACTGCAGTCCTTGCTCACGCGTCTGCAACCGGCGGGAGTCATCTTGTTTGCGCGAAACATTCAGAGTCCAGAACAGACTTGGAACTTGCTGCGCGAGTGTCAGAAATGCGTTGCTGAGCCGCTATTCCATTGCGTCGATCTTGAGGGCGGGACGGTCGATCGTTTTCGCGAGTCGCTCGGGGCGACGCCGTCTGCGGGGGATGTCTTCGCCACTCGGGATCGCCACCTTTATCGTAAACATGGCGAGATCATCGGTGCGAACTGCCGGTCCATGGGATTCAATGTTGACTTCGCGCCCGTGCTAGATCTGGCCTTCGAGGCTTCCCGCAGCGTGATGGGATCGCGGGCGGTTTCTGTGGATCCTCTGGAAACGGTGACTTACGCGCGTGAATTTCTTGCCGGGCTAGGGGATGCGAAGGTGATGGGATGCGGCAAGCATTTTCCCGGACTTGGCGAAGGCAATCTCGACAGCCACCACGAATTGCCTGTGATTGAAAAACCGCTGAAAGCGCTTTGGGCGGAGGACCTGCTTCCCTACCGCACGCTTCGGCGGCACCTTCCGATGGTAATGATCTCGCATGCGGCGTATCCGCAGGTTACGCACGATCGGACGCCCGCTTCCCTCTCGAAGAGATGGATTACCGACATTCTGCGCAAGCGCATCGGTTACCGGAACCTGATCGTGTCGGACGATCTGGAGATGGGCGGGGTACTGTCAGCGGCACCGATTGGCAAAGCGGCTGTGGGATTTGTGCGGGCGGGCGGAGACTTATGCTTAGTCTGCCATCGCGAGGATTTCGTTCTCCAGGCATACGAGGAGTTGATCAAAACGGCGGAACGCGACTCAAAATTCGCGCGAAGAGTGCAGGAGTCCGGCAAGCGTGTGCGGGCATGGAAACAAAAATGCGGAAAGAATCTGGGTCTGACAAAATCCCCATCGCCAGCGACGATCGAAAAACTGACTCGCCGGTTGTGGGAGTTTGGAGAGCAGGTGCGATTGGAGCCTTTCGGACGCCGAGCAGATAAGCGACGGGCGCGCTCGTGAATAAAACGACGATGATCGTGGCCGGGGTGATGAGCGGGACGTCAGCAGATGGAATTAACGTCGCCCTGGCCCGCATTGGTGAGGCTAGGGATTCCGACTCTCGCAAAGGCCTAACACTGGGCTCAAGCGACCGGCGGGAGGGCGCGCGCCATACGATCAAACTCTTGGGGCACACTGAGTATTCTTATCCGGCCAAGGTGCGCGCTGCGGTGCTTGCCGCCATGAATGCGACCCAAGCCAGGGTCGCAGATCTGGCGCGGCTTAATTCCCTGTTGGGCGAGTTATATGCAGACGCCGTGCTGGCGACGGCACGGAAATTTCGGGTGAAGATTGATCTGGTCGGCTGCCACGGGCAAACCTTATATCATCAGGGCGAACCGCAGGTCTTTCTGGGACGGAAGATTACTACTACCTGGCAGACGGGAGAGGCGGCGGTGATCGCGGCCCGAGCGGGAGTGCCGGTGGTTTCGGATTTTCGTCCAGCGGATATGGCGGCCGGCGGCAAGGGAGCACCGCTCGTTCCTTATCTTGACTACCTTTTCTTTCGTGATTCCAAGAGTGGGCGCATCGTGCAGAACATTGGAGGAATTGCGAATCTCACGGCAATTCCGGCTGGTGGCGCTGCCACCAGAATGTTTGCCTTTGACACTGGTCCGGGGAACATGGTGATCGATGCGGTCACCCAAGCGCTGATTGGGCGTCCGTTTGATCGCGGGGGGAAGATCGCGGCATCCGGGACGGAATTGGAGTTTGTGCTCGAACCCTTGCTGCGGCGAAAGTTCTTCCTCGCGAAGCCTCCAAAGACTGCGGGGCGGGAAGAGTTCGGACGGGAGTTTGTGGGCGAGTTCCTGCGCCGCTGCGGACGCGCCCGGAAAGAGGATGTTGTAGCAACAGCCACTGCGCTTACGGCGCGGTCGATCGCCGACGCAGTGCGGCGATTCGTGTCGTCACGATTGGGTTCCGGGGCAAAGCGTCTTTACCGGGAAATGATTGTCTCCGGTGGCGGAGCCAGAAATGCCACCTTGGTGAACATGTTGAGGAAAGAGCTCGCGCCTCTCGGCGTCCAGTTGCGATTCTCAGACGAGTTTGGCTTGCCTTCAGAGGCCAAAGAGGCTCTGGCATTTGCGGTTATGGCTTACGAGACTTGGCACCGGCGACCTTCGAACGTGCCATCGGCTACGGGCGCGAAACGGGCCGCGGTGCTGGGGAAGATATCGTATGCGTGAGGACCGGACTGCGGACCTCAGACCTTGGGCTTCAGATCTCGACTTCCGAGGTTCCTGCTTGGTGGTGCAACCGCGGGTTGCGGCATTGCTCTGCTTCCTGAGCCTCTTTTCGCTTTTGTCCTGCTCGACAAGGCCCGATCCTAATACGCTGGTCATGATCATCGAGTCGAGCCCAGCCAATCTTGATCCGCGCGTCGGGATCGATGCCCAGTCCGAACGGATTGACAACCTGATCTTCGACGACCTGTTGTCACGCGGGGAGGATCTGAATGTGGCACCGGGATTGGCAGAGCGCTGGGAGATTCCCGATCCGCTAACTTACATTTTCCATCTTCATCGCGGCGTCAAGTTTCATGACGGGCGAGCGCTGACCTCGCGCGACGTGAAGTGGACTTTCGACTCGCTGTTGCAGGGTAAGATTCGCAGCACCAAGGCAGCTGTCTATCGCTTCGTGGATCACATCGATGCTCCGGACGATGCCACTGTCGTCTTTCATATGAAGGAGCAAGACGCAACTTTGCTGTGGAACCTGTCGGATGGCGCGATTGGAATTGTGCCGGAGGGCAGCGGCGAGGAGATGTCGCGACATCCGATCGGCTCCGGACCATTCCAGTTCGTTAGCGCCGAGACGGATCGCGATGTGACAGTCGAACGCAACGACGAATATTGGGGTGAGCGGGCCAAACTTGCCCGTGTGCGCTTTGCAGTAGTGCCAGACGCGACCACCCAGGCATTGGAGTTGCGCAAGGGCAGCGGCGACGTGGCTATCAATTCCCTGACGCCGGACACTGTGTTTACGCTGGAGAAAGATCCGAATCTGCTTGTCGAACGGGCGGCCGGAACAAGGTTGGCGTACCTGGGCTTCAATCTGCGCGATCCCATCTTGAAAGATGCGCGAGTGCGGCAGGCGATTGCCTATGCGCTCGATCGACCGCCTATGATCGAGTATCTGTGGCGCGGGCAAGCGCAACCGGCACGCAGCGTTCTGCCGACACAGAGTTGGGCTTACGACGGGAGCGTGCCTTCGTACGATCACAACATCGCCAAGGCTAACCAGTTACTCGATGTTGCGGGCTATCCGGAGGTGAATGGCGTTCGCTTCCACATCGCCATGAAGACGTCGACGGACGAGAACACGCGGCTCATGGTCGCGGTCATGCAGCGACAGTTACGCGAGGCCGGGATCGCGCTCGATATCCGCAGTTTCGAGTTCGCCACGTTCTTCGCGGACGTACAGCACGGAGCGTTTCAGATGTATGGGTTGCGCTGGATCGGAGGCAATGAGGATCCAGACATTTTCGAATACGCGTTTTCCTCGGCCAAGTTTCCGCCGAACGGGGCGAATCGCGGTTACTACTCGAATCCGAAAGTGGACGCCCTGATCGACAAGGCGCGGCGTGAGATCGATCCCAGCCTGCGCAAGCCGCTGTATGCCGAAGTGCAGAGCATCCTGGCGAACGATTTGCCTTACATCAACCTCTGGTATCTCGATAACGTGCTGGTGCATACCCGGCGCGTGCGGAATCTCAAGCTGAATCCGGCTGGGAACTACGACTTTCTGAGATCGGCAGAGTTGGTTCCGTAAGGAGTGCTCGCACCGACATCCCGAGGAGATCGCTGTCGAGCTTCGCTCGACGGACAGCCGATGGCGGCTGTCCCCACATTTAGCTTCCCGCCACCGTGTTACCATCGAATTTCGGCTTCAACATCATGCGAATTCTCTTTATTGGTGACATTTTCGGACGGCCGGGGCGGAATATCGTCAAGGATCGACTGCCGGGCATCGTCCGCGATCACGCTATCAATCTGATCATCGCCAATGGGGAGAATTCCGCCGCGGGTTTTGGCATCACTCCGGCGCTCGCCGAAGATCTTTTCGAACTGAACATCGACGTGATCACCACCGGCAACCATGTCTGGGACAAGCGCGAGATCATCGACTACTTTCAGATGGTTGAGGGCAACGGGCATGGGCCAGCGCGACGTGTGCTGCGACCGGCAAATTATCCCGCGGACATGCCGGGATCGGGCGTTTATGAGGGGATGAAGGGCAAAGTTCCCTATGCGGTGATCAATCTTCAGGGGCGCGTGTTCATGGCATCGAACGACGACCCGTTCCGGACCGCCGACAAACTTCTGCAGAAAATTCAGGCAAAAATCATTGTGGTGGACATGCATGCCGAGGCAACGTCTGAAAAGATCTCTCTGGGATGGTATTTAGACGGACGCGTAACGGCGGTGGTCGGCACGCACACGCATGTGCCGACAGCGGATAACCGTGTTTTGCCGAACGGGACGGCTTACGTGACCGACGTGGGCATGACTGGCCCGTACGATGGCGTGATCGGAGTGAAGAAGGAACTGGTGGTGGGCAAGTTCCTGAATGGGATGCCGGTACGGTTCGAGCCCGCCTCGGGGGATGCACGGCTGTGCGCTGTGGTGATCGATTGCGATGAGCAAACCGGCAAGGCCCACAGCATTGAGCGCTTGATGCTGTCGTAGAGACGTTGCCAGCAATGTCTCTGCGATTAAATCGCAAGATTTAGGCTGTCTCTCGTTCTTCCGCCGGGGAGAGCTGCGGCTGTTGAAACCGAAGGTACTAGGTCCCATTGGCCTCTGCCCTCGATTGTTGAATCACGTTAGAATCACGACACATGCGGTGGACATCGTTCATTCTTTCTACTGCCTTTGCGGCGGCCCTGGCCATGCCTGCGTTCGCCGGTGGCGGCGACGCTGCTGTCCCGCCGCCGATTTCCTGTGGAAGCGGGATTCCGGGCGGGGTCAACTGCATCGTCTCAAAGAAAGATCTCAAGGAGGCAAGAAGCGCTTTCCAAAAGGGCGTGAAATTACAGGATCAGCAGCACCTCGAAGAGGCGTTTGACCTCTTCGACGAAGCCACCCGTCTGGCACCTCAGAGTACGCAGTTCCTTACCGCCCGCGAAGTTGTAAAGGCGCAACTGGTCTTCAACCACATTCAGCGCGGGAACACGCTGCTCCTGGAGAATGAGCGTACTCAGGCGGCAGCGGAATTTCGCGCCGCTCTCGAACTCGACGCGGACAATGACTTCGCCCGGGAGCGACTGGTCGAAGCCAGTCGTAAAAGCTTGCGGGAGATACCTCGGGCTTTGCCTGTGCGGCTGGTTGATTCAGGCGAGATCAATCTCGAACCAAGAAATGACCGGGCCACATTTCATTACACTGGCGACGTTCGAGGGCTGTTTGCGCAGTTGTCGGCGGCATACGGAGTCCTGGCGCAACTCGATGATTCGGTGCAACCGCGGCAGGTACGTTTCAACGTCGATGACGTCGACTTTTTCGCGGCGCTAAAGCTGGCGTGCCAGGTCAGTAAAACGATGTGGGCCCCTCTCGACTCGCACCAGTTGATGATTGCCGCGGACACTGCAGAGAACCATAAGCAACTCGACCGAATGTCGTTGCGCACTTTCATCCTGCCGCCGCATTCCACACCGCAAGAAGCGACGGAACTGGTGACCACGATGCGCAACATGTTCGACTTGCGCTTTGTCACCTCGGGGCAGACTGCCGACACGGTGGAGATCCGCGGGCCGAAGCCGATCCTCGAGGCCTGCTCCGCACTGCTGGAACAACTCAGCAACGAACGGCCGCAGGTCGTACTCGATATTCGCGTATACCAAATCAGCCACCAGATGACGCGCGACATTGGAGTACACATCCCAAATACTTTCAACCTGTACAACATTCCGGTCGCGGCCCTGGCGGGATTAGCGGGACAAAATATTGGGGACCTCATCAACCAGTTGATTGCCTCAGGTGGGATTAACCAGGCAGGCAGTTCGGCGCTCTCGGGGCTTCTAGCGCAGTTGGGAGGACAGCAAAACTCCATCTTCAGCCAGCCGCTGGCGACTTTTGGCGGGGGCCTCACGTTCAGCGGTTTGAGCCTGGACCAGCTTTCGGCGGCACTTTCGCTGAACGAATCGTGGGTGCGCAGCCTGGAAAATATGAGCATGCGCGCCAGCCAGGGAAATGACGCGACCTTTCACCTGGGAGAAAAGTATCCCATCCTGAATGCCAGTTACGCACCGATTTTCAACTCGCCGCAGATTTCAGCGGTGCTCGGAAATCAGAGCTATATTCCGCCATTCCCGTCCGTCAGCTACGAAGATCTTGGGTTGAGCATGAAGGCAAAACCGACGATTCACGGAGATGGCTCCGTCAGCCTTACGCTGGAACTGCAGGTGCGGTCGTTGACGGGTCAATCGAACAACGGGGTTCCGGTCATCTCGAACCGGGAGTACAAAGGCAGCATCAACTTAAAAGACGGTGAGCCAGCTGTGGTGGCTGGCGAAGTCTCAACGACGGATACGCGCTCGATGAACGGCATTCCCGGGCTGGGCGCCGTGCCCGGAATCAATCAAGTGATGGTGAGCAACAGCAAACAAGAAGATAGCGACGAATTAATGATCATCATCACTCCGCACGTGGTCTCCAACTTTGACCGGACGACGCCCGAGATTTGGGTCAGCGAGAAATAAAGAAAAGGCCGAGTCGACCTCAGCCTTTTCACTCAATGGCTACCGCTGGTCCGACTACTTTCCTTGTTTCGCCGCAAACTCCACGAGGCTTTTATAGACATCCGACATTCGCGGATCGATACTTCCGACTTTGCGACCGTTGATGTACAGGGTAGGCGTGCCGGTAACATCGACGGCCTTGCCGAGCGCGATGGAAGCGTCGACGTGAGCCTTGGTCTCAGGCTTGACGGCGCAGGAGGCGATTTCAGCGCCCTTCACTCCGGCACCATCGGCGATCGCGGTCAGCTTTTCGTCGGCATTTTCAGCGGTGATGTCGGACTGCGTTTCGTAGGTTTTGGCGACGAATTTCCAGAAGGCCTCATTCGAAGCGCGGCCAACGCAGTCTGAATAGGCAGCTCCCTTCGCCGCCCAGTTGTGCATTTCCAGCGGGAAATTCTGAAACACGAAACGGGCATTGGGTTCGGCCGCGACCAGCGCTTCGATGGCAGGCTGCGCAGCTTTGCACGCCGGACACTGTAGGTCACCAAATTCCACGATGGTAACGGCGGCATCTTTGGGACCACGCTCGGGGCCGGTAATTCCCTTCTCCAGCTTGTGTTTTGCCGGATCAAAGGGGCGTGCGCCAAAGGGAATAATGTCGCCAATGAGCGCATGTTCGCCATCAGGAGAAACGTAGAATTTGGTCGATTGTGTGCCTTGCTGGCTGGCAAGAATAACGGTGACCTCCGCCAATCCCGCAACCGGGGAGGGACGGATGCTGGAGATCTTCCACGTCAACTCGGGCTGATAACCAAATTGCTGATGGAGGAAGGAATCGACCGTCGCTTCTGAGGGAAGATCAGCTGTTGCATGCGTTCCGAGCTTCGCGGCGGGTTTGGCGGGAGCGGTCTCCCCCGAATTAGTCTGAGCGACGCCGAAGCTGCTGGCCAACAGAAGAATACCGATCGAGTTCAGAAAACAGCGCATGGAGTCCTTTCGCAGTCTGGATTTTAAGCTGAGGAAGCGAATTATCAGAATACTGCAAATTCATGTTTCAGGCTTCGCACTTCGCGGCAATCGGGAACCGGCGGCCGTAGCCGAAAGCCTTGGGAGAAATCTTGATGCCGGGCGCCGCCTGCTGACGCTTGTACTCGGCGCGATCTACCAGGCGGATGACGCGTCGCACCACTTCAATGTCGAACCCGTGGTCCGTGGCAATCTGTTCGGCGGGATGGGAGTCTTCCACGTAGTCTTCGAGCACAGCGTCCAGAACTTCGTAGGGAGGCAAAGAGTCGCTATCTTTCTGGTCGGGCCGCAACTCGGCCGAAGGCGGCTTTTCCAGGGTGGCTTGAGGAATGACGGCTTGCCGAGAATTCACGTAATGGCTGAGCCGGTAGACCAGTGTCTTGGGCACGTCGGAAATCACAGCCAGGCCACCGACCATGTCTCCGTAGAGCGTGCAGTAGCCGACGCCCAATTCGCTCTTGTTGCCGGTGGAGAGCACAATTGCTCCGAACTTATTCGAGAGGGCCATCAGTAAGGTGCCACGGGCGCGCGACTGGATATTTTCTTCAGTCACATCTTCTTTCAGCCCGGCAAATACGTCGCGCAGAGTCTGGCGGTAGGCTTCGTACGCCGGATTGATCGAGAGCAGCTCGAAGCGGATCCCCAGATTCTTGGCCAAAGAACGCGCATCATCGATGGAGCCTTGCGACGAGTAGGGTCCGGGCATCCCGACGCCAATTACATTCTTAGGACCGACGGCCTCGGCGGCCACAACCGCGGTCAAGGCGGAATCAATGCCACCGCTCAAGCCGATGATCGCTTTCTGGAAGCCGCATTTCTGCATGTAATCGCGCGTGCCGAGCACAAGAGCGGAGTAGACGCTCGCCTCGTCCCCAGCAATCTGGTCGTACAACTCGCCGGTTAAGGTCTGGGAGTCGAAGAAGATCAGGTCTTCTTCGAATGATCGTCCTTGGGCGATCACATGGCCTTCACGATTCAGCACCACGCTTGAGCCGTCGAACACCAAGCTGTCGTTTCCCCCGACCTGATTGACGAGCACGACTGGAACCTTGTGCTGGCGGGCAATGCTGGCCAGCATCTCGCGTCGGAACTCGCGTTTGCCGATCCAGAACGGCGAGGCAGAAATATTCAGCACGAAGTTGCCGCCAGCCCGAATCAAAGAGTCCACGGGATCCACGGTATACAGCGGCCTGGGCCAGAAGCGCTTGTCATTCCACGCGTCTTCGCAAATGGTAAGCGCCATGCGATTGCCGCAGAACGAAAACAGTTCCTGACTCTTGGCCGGTGCGAAGTTACGCATTTCGTCGAAGACATCGTAGGTGGGCAACAACATCTTCGACTGGATAAAAGCCACCTTGCCGTCCATGAGCAGGGCGGCAGAGTTCATGACGGCCTTGCCGGTATCGGAGTGAGCGGGCGTGACCAACCCGCAGATCACGGCGATCCCTTGCGTTTCGGCGGCAATGCGGTCCACGGTTTCGCGGTTGCGCGTGACGAAAGAGGTTCGCTCGACAAGATCCCGAGGAGGGTAGCCACACACCGACAGCTCCGGAAACAAGATCAACCCGGCACCGGCCGCCTGGGCTCGCCGCGAGAAATCGATGATCTTGGAAGCATTGCCGGAGAAATCTCCGACGGTAGGATTGATTTGTCCCAGCGCAATCTTCACACCTCTAGTGTAAAGCTGTGGACATTTTGTGGCCAAGTCAGGTCGATGAGGGGTCCTGACGAAGAGAGCCTTAACCACAGGGGACCCAGGGGAGACAGAGGAAACAAACGCCCGCGTGACCTACGAGGATCGTCTCCCCGTAGTTCCGATTTAGAACGGGAAGGATCGGGAGCGTGAGAAATTAAGCAGCCGAAATTGTTAAAAAAGGCGTAACATTAACGATTTGGCAGCCACTTTTAGTCGAGGAGCCACGATGCCCCTGCAAGGAGTTTCTCGCCGAATCTCGTTCTTAACCCTAACGGTAATCATTCTAAGTTTTGCGGTTTCAACTTCGCTCGCCCAGTCCAATAACAACAACCATCCGTGGTCAAACTCTAGCCTTTCTCCGGACGAACGCGCAGCGATGGTCGTCAAGGAGATGACGATCGACGAGAAGCTCTCGATGCTGCACGGAACCGGCATGGAAGGGCTCAGCCTTATGAGTCCGCTCGCCATACACTCCAACGGCGGAGCGGGTTATGTCCCGGCAATCCCGCGTCTGGGGATTCCTGCAATTCAGATGTCGGATGCCGCCTACGGAGTTCGGAACAGTGGGGACAATGGGCGCTACTCGACGGCACTGCCTGCCGACGTAGCCGGTGCAGCGAGCTGGGATCTCGATGCAGGCTATGAGTACGGCGCGCTGATTGGCCGTGAGCTGCGCGCCCAGGGCTTTAACATGTCGCTCGGTGGAGGCATCAACCTGACGCGCGAACCGCGAAACGGGCGCACCTTCGAATACCTTGGCGAAGATCCAGTTCTGGCCGGGAAGATGGTTGGAGCCGTGATGAAGGGCCTGCAGGCTCAGCACGTGCTGGGCGACATCAAACACTACGCGCTGAACGATCAGGAGAGCGGCCGCAACGCAGTGAACATCCACATCGACAAGCGGGCGGCCCGCGAGAGCGATCTGCTCGCATTTGAAATTGGGCTGCAGGAATCGGACGTCGCTGCTTTCATGTGCTCCTATAACCGATTGGATGGCGTTTACGCCTGCGAAAACAAATACTTGCTTACTGATCTGCTGAAGAATGATTGGCATTTCAAAGGGTTCGTCGTTTCGGATTGGCAAGCGACGCATAGCACGGAGAAATCATCGGCGGCCGGATTGGATCATGAAGAGCCGGGCTGGATCTTCTATGGAGAGGTTTTTAAGAAGGCGGTCGAATCCGGTAAGGTTCCGGCGGCTCAGCTCGATGATCATGTGCAACGCATTCTGCGGGCGATGTTCGCCACTGGGGTAATTGATAATCCGCCGCAAAAGAGCGTAGTGGACGTTGTTGGCGGTTTCGAAGTGGCGCAGAAGATTGCGGAACAAAGCACTGTGCTTTTGAAGAATGATCACGGGTTGCTTCCCTTGGACACCTCCAAGATTCACAGCATTGCGGTGATTGGGCCGCACGCTGACGTGGGGATGATTTCGGGCGGCGGTTCGGCGCAGGTTGATCCTCCGGTGGGAAACGCGATCCTGCCTCCGGGCAAAGGGCAGACGCGATGGTTGGAGCCGGTTTGGTTTCCTACGTCTCCGTTGAAGTCGATTCGCGCGAAAGCGCCCGGAGTGAACGTGCAGTTTAATTCCGGTGCCGACCCGGCTGCGGCTGCGGCCCTCGCCAAATCAGCCGACGTCGCAATTGTTTTTGCTTATCAGTGGGAGAGTGAGGGAATGGATCTGGATAGTCTTGCCCTTCCCGAAAACCAGGATGAAATCATCGCCAAGGTTGCGGCTGCGAATCCGCGTACGATCGTCGTGATTGAGAGTGGCGGACCGGTAACGATGCCGTGGGTCGATCAGGTCAGCGCGGTCATGGAAGCGTGGTTCGCGGGCAGCCGTGGGGCCGAGGCGGTGGCGAATCTGATTTTTGGAGACGCGAATCCCAGCGCGAAGTTGCCAATTACCTTCCCCAAGAGTGAAGCAGACTTGCCGCATCCCACTATCGTCAAGCCGCCCAAAGCGGCCGTGGACGCCGATCGCGAGGGCTGGAAGCGGATCGCGGGTGGCTTGCCTTCCTTCGACGTTACCTACGACGAAGGCGTCAAGGTCGGCTACAAGTGGTACGACGCGGAGAATAAGCCGGTGCTGTTTCCGTTTGGATTCGGTCTGTCTTATACGACTTACTCATATTCGAACTTGAAGGTAACGCCGGGCAAGACTCCGCGCGTGACCTTCACGGTGACCAACACGGGCAACCGCGCGGGAGCCGAAGTTGCGGAGGTGTATGCTTCGCTGCCCGCGGCCGCAGCGGAACCTCCGAAGCGCCTGGTGGGGTGGAGCAAAGTCAAGCTCAGCGGCGGAGAGAGCAAAGAGGTGGTTGTGGACGTCGACCCGAAGTATCTCTCGATTTTCAACGTTCAGCAGAATGGCTGGCAGTTGCCGCCGGGAGATTACGGCTTCATGGTAGGTGGCTCTTCACAGAGCTTGCCGCTGAAGGAAACTGTCAGTCTGAGGTAGAACAAGACAGGCGAGGGTCAATTTCGCAGAGTCGCGCTTCGCGCGAGGGATAGCCGATGGTGGCTGTCCTCACATCTGTATCTGGGTATTAAGCGCGAACTTCCTGCGCGGCGGCCAGTACTTCTGGGATGACGCTGTCGACGTCTGCATCTTTCGTGCGATGGTTCACGATGCAGGCACGAAGGCTGAACTGGCCTCGCAGCAATGCATTCGAAAGATAAACTCGCCCGCGTTGGACGACGCGCTTGAGTAATGCCATGTTGAAGCTGTTCAACTCCTCGTTCGATCGATTGTCAGCTCCCCGATAGCGAAAGCACACGGCGCTCAGTTCGACGGGCGCCAGCAGTTCCAATTCAGGCTCGCACTTGATCGCGTTTGCCAGCCGGCGAGCCTGCGCAAGATCCTTCATGATCGACTGCCGAAACGCGGCAACGCCGTGGTACCGCAATGACAGCCAGAGCTTCAGCGCTCGAAATCTGCGCGACAATTCCAGAGATTCTTCGAAGAACACGAATCCTTCGATCGGATCCGTGGTCAGGGAGCGCGCGTATTCACCGCTGTGCGCGAACGTTCGCTGCGCCGCATCGAACGAGCGATAGAGCAGGCAGCCACAGTCCAGCGGCTGATAGAGCCACTTGTGCGGGTCGAGCGAGATCGAATCGGCCAGTTCCAGGCCTTCGAATTTCTTGCGATCTGCCATCGCTGCGAGAGCGCCATAGGCACCGTCGATGTGGAACCATGCACCGTGGCGGCGGGCAATCTCCGCAATCTGCGGGAAGGGATCAATCGTGCCAGTGCTGACGGTGCCGGCTGAAGCGACAACGGCCACGGGTACCTTGCCTTCAGCTTTGTCCTGGAGAATGCGGGCCTCAAGTTCTTGGGGATTCATGCGGAAGGACGCGTCGGTCGGAATCAGGCGCAGATTATCGCGCCCAATGCCCAGCAACGCCACACTCTTCGGAATCGACATATGGATCTCGTCGGAAGCATAGATGACTCCTCCGGGCTCGATTCCCTTTTCGTTGGCCGGCGCTTTGGCTTCGCGAGCCATCGCCAGGCCCATCAGGTTGGCGGAAGATCCGCCTCCAGTGAGATGGCCGCGAAACTCTGAACATCCGATCGCTTGAGCTAGCCAGCCCACCACGGTTTGCTCAACCATCACGGCTGCTGGGCCGGAGCGCCATGCGGTTACATTTTGATTCAGGACGCTGGCCAGCAAATCGGCGACGGCACCCACAGGTTCTCCTGAACCCAGCACATAGCCGAAGAAGCGGCCGTTCTGTACGCGCGAGAGCCTGATTACTTCGGGCAGTCCGTCCAAAGCCGCGTCGCCCATTCCCTGTTCAGGCAGGGACGTGCGGAAGAGGCGGGAAGTTTCGTCCCCGTCTGTGGAGGGCGAGATCCGCTTAGCATCGATGTTCTCTAGATATTCCGCAGCCAGTTTGGCTACACGATCAGTCAGGCGGAGAAACTCTTCGGCGGAAATCTCAACGGAATTCATTGCTCGTCAGTCTCCGCCCCCGGGGAACACGTTGTGCTTGGAAGCCGGCATCGGCGTCGAGCCCTTCTGCTCACGCCAAAGAACCTGATTTAGCTGCGAGGCGCCGGCAGCGTCGGGGCGCGAGAAATCCATTCTGGAGGAGACCTTTGCACCCGGCGCTTCCCGCTTATTGATTTCGTAGATCAGGCCATTTTTCAGATTGCGAAAGTCAGCCTTGTAAACCGGCTGATCGCCTGGTCCAGAAAACAGCTGGGTCATCACGGGAGCGTAAGCATCGTTCTGATTCATTGGTGGGAGCCCGAGCAACATCTCCATGGTGTGAATCATGTTTACCGTCGTGTAAAAGCGATGTTCCACATTGGGCTGAGCGGCCGATCCCGGGGAATACTTGCTGATCACGAATGCAGTCGAACGATGAGCGTCGACGTGATCGGCGCCATCCTGGGCATCGTCTTCGAGAACGAAGATGGCAGTGTCGTCCCAATAAGCGCTGTGCGAAACGGCATCCACGACGCGGCCGAGAGCGAGGTCGTTGTCGGCAACCGACGCTGCCGGGCGCGGCAAATTCGGGCGGGTACCGCCGGTGTGATCGTCAGGCAAGTACAGCAGTACGAACGATGGCAATTGAAACTCGGGGCCCTCGTGTGCATCGCGCGCACGAACGTAGGCGCTGAACTCGTTGAGAAATTCGTCGGCACGAAGTTGATCCGGATATTCGGTGTTGAAGTCGGGATACAACGGGTCGAAGTGGTCGCGCAACACTGCCTTGGTCGGCTTCACCTCACCGAACAAAGGTACGGCCCACGGGAACGGACTCGAGCTGGCATGCGGATCACCCACGTTGGGCGGAAGGGTGTCGCCCTGATGCAACTCGGTGCGCGGACACATCGCCTCCTTCCCCGATGGAGTTCCCTCTTTCGGGTTGGCCGCTTTGTGTTTTTCATTACACCACCAAGCATTCACGAATTCGCCATAGTCGCGATAGCTCACGTGATTGCGTGCGAGGTTATCCCAAAGAAAGCCCGTGGAAGGATCGTCGATATCGGGCTGATTGTGCTCCAGGGGATATTCGTCGGCTACCTGGCCCTGAAAGTCGTAGGTACGTTCTTTTCCGCGGTAAGCGATGGGCCAGGTCTTCTCGTTGTAGTCGCTGGTGATCGCTGCGGTGGACCAGAGATGGCCGTCTCCGGAAACTTCTCCGCTGTCGTAAAAATTATCGAGCACGCCGAATTGCAGCGCGAGCTTGTGCTCGTTGGGCGTGATGTCCTCGCCGAACATGGTGAGCGACGGATCGCCGTTTCCGACTTTCAGATCGCCAAGAATCTGGTCGTAAGTACGATTCTCCTTGATGACGTAGATGACATGCTTGATGGGATTTTGTCCGCTGGCAAAAGTGATGGAGCCGGGATCGTTGTGCAGCAGGTTGTCCTTCTCCACCATCTGCGTCAACTGGGGAAGCTTCTCGAGCGTGGACGCAATATTCAGGCGAGCAATTGATCCCCGGACTAAGGTGGGAATGTAAGGATGATCGCGATGCTTCATCTCATAGGGGGTCTTGCCCTTCTCTTTGTTTGAGCGTGCGCCTTCCCCTTTGGCGGTAGCGATCAGCAGATCGCCATCGTGCACCGCGAGGGCACTCGGATACCAGTCGGCGGGAATAAATCCCAGAGCTTCCTGCGAAATCTCAACGTTCGAGGTCGCGACCGGTTGAGACAGGTCGAAGACCGCGACCGCATCCAACGAAGCATTAGCCACGAACAGATATTGCCCGTCGGAGCTCTGAGCCAGAGCAGCAGGAAAGCTGCCGGCAAATTTCTGCCCGGGAGCAGTGGTCGAGAATAGTCGCGATACCTCGCCTGACGCCGACGCGATCGCAGCCACAAGATCGGAGTTGGAGAGCGCAGCGTAAAGAGTTTTCTCATCCGGACTCAAGAGCAGCGCAGTGGGGTGGGAGCCGGGAGCGAGCGGATCTTCCGGCCGTTTTAGTGTGATCTTCCTGACAACAGTCTTTCCTGCCAGATCGAGTTCCGCCACTTGCGATGCGTTCCACAAGCTGCACCAGGCGCGGCGCGCATCCCGCGTGGCTACGCAGGTATACGGGAAAGATGATGGTACCAAGTTGCCGGTGCTCAGATCGAAAGTCTGCAAGATTTTGTCTGTCATGGGATCGAGCACCACGACATTGTCGGAAAGATTATTGGCGACCAGGAGTTTGTCGCGGCCGGCGTCGGTGATTACAGCCAACCCAGCAGGATATGGAATTGCCGTGTGCGGAGGCGCCTTTAAGCCGACGGCGTGCTTCTTCGCGGTTGACAGCGGCTGAAGCGCGATTGGGATGAATCTCTCCGGCGCAACCTTGCCTTCTGAAAAGCGATACACAGCGATGCCGTTTCCGGTATTGCCGGGCTTCGCTCCGGTCGGATCCGTCAGCGAACCCATGGAGGCGTACAGATGCTCTCCATTGGAACTGAAGGCCAATCCAAGAAAGTAGCTCTGATGCGATTCGTCGCTAAGCCGGGCATCGGGATAGTCGGCGATCTGATTACTCTTCAGATCAAGAATAGCGATGGACTGGTGAGCGAGCGTCTCTTGTGTCCCGTATCCGTCATTTAACAACGCCGCATAGCGCCCATCGGGACTCAACACTATAGTTGCGGGAAAACTATTCGTGCTCCCGATGCGTCCGGGCGAGGGCGTCGTCAGCATCTTGCTGGAAGGGAGGTTGATGGCCGGACGATCGGTGGATGGCGATTGTGCGAACAAGGTCAGAACACTGATCAAGAAACTAATAGAAAAACGGCCGATAGGACGAATCACGACGCCTCCGCTCAGAGATCCTTGGAAAGAAGAGAGAAACGAGCGTAATGCAATCAGGTAGGGATGGTCAAAGGAATCTGAAGCCAGTTGAGCGTAGAAACTTTGCGGCTAACGCCGGTGTTGGCAGCCAGGCGTACAACGAGGTCCTCAACCCTGCTGATGGTGACGTTACAAGCAATGTCGCTACGACCGGCGGTCAGAGACCGGATAGCTGTGACGTTGGAGAGTGCGGCTCTTGTTCTGAATCGCCGGGGTGTACGTTGTGGCGCACGTCCGAGCCTTGCACCCAGAAGATGACGTCCTCGGCGATGTTGGTAGCGTGATCGGCCACGCGCTCCAGATTGCGTGCGACCAGCAAGGCGTCCAAGGATTGCCGCACAACTTCCGGCCGGTCATTCATGGTCTTGACGAGCTGAATGAAAGCGTCGTCGCGCATACGGTCGATGACGTTATCCATTTCGAGCACGGCTTGTGCTAACTCGGCCTTGCCCTCGATGAATGACTCCAAAGCGCGGCGCACCATTGCGCTTACGGCCGATCCCATGCGAGCGATGTCGACCGGCAGATCGGCGGCGGGAAGCTCAACCATGTCCATGACACGCTCGGCGATGTTGACGGCCTGATCGCCGACACGTTCGAGATCGGAGTTGATCTTGGTAACCGCGAGAATGAAGCGCAGGTCCACAGCCATGGGCTGCTGCATTGCGAGCAAATCGAAGGCGGCTTCGTCAATTTCGCGCTCGGCGGTGTTGATCAGGCTCTCACCTTCCAGCACCATCTGGCAGCGAGTCAAGTCCCGCTCAACATAAGCCTGGCGGGCGCGATCCACCGCTTGCTCCGCCAGCCCTCCCATGCGAAGCAACCGTTGTCGAAGATCGTCAAGCCCTTGCTGAAAGCGCGTACGCATGATCCAAACCTTTCTTATCCAAATCTGCCCGTGATGTAATCTTCAGTTTTCTTGTCCGAGGGCTTGGTAAAAATCTTTTCCGTTTTGTCGAACTCAATCAGCTTTCCCAGTAAAAAGAAGCCGGTAAACTCCGCGACACGCGCGGCCTGCTGCATATTATGCGTAACAATAACTATGGTATACCGCTCCTTCAACTGAAAGATGAGCTCCTCGATCTTTCCAGTGGAGATGGGATCGAGCGCCGAACACGGCTCATCCATAAGCAGCACTTCCGGTTCGACGGCGAGAGCGCGCGCAATACAGAGGCGCTGCTGCTGGCCGCCGGAGAGGCTGGCTCCGGATTTCTTGTGTACGTTGTCCTTGACCTCGTCCCACAGGGCGGAAACCTCGAGCGAGTGCTGGACGATGTCGTCCAGTTGGCGCCGGTCACGGAAGCCATTCAGCTTCA
This sequence comes from uncultured Acidobacteriaceae bacterium, assembly GCA_963840895.1. GTDB lineage: Bacteria > Acidobacteriota > Terriglobia > Terriglobales > Acidobacteriaceae > Sulfotelmatobacter. The sequence goes on along the minus strand of CAWJAR010000016.1, from coordinate 410,426 downwards.
GCCCTGACGCTACATTGTCATAAATCGACATGGTGGGAAACGGATTCGCCTTTTGAAAGACCATGCCAACGCGGCGGCGCAGTTGCGTTGGGGAGGTTCCGTTGTAAGCGTCGATCTCACCGATACGGATGCGGCCCTCGACGCGAGCTTCTGGAATCGTTTCGTGCATGCGATTGATGCAGCGGATAAATGTGGACTTGCCGCATCCTGAGGGGCCAATGAGAGCGGTAGCGTGGTTGGCCGCCACTTTCAGATTGATGTCGTACAACGCCTGGCCTTTGCCGTACCAGGCATTCAAACTCTCGACTTGGACTCCAACGCCCATAAATTATGCCGCTCCGAACGTGCCGCGACGGACCGCGTATCGCACCGCCGCGACTGCGCTCACAATCAGAAGAATCAACACGAATGATCCCGCCCATGCCTGACGATGCCAATCGTCATAGGGCGAATTGGCGTATACGAAGATCTGCAGAGGCAATGCCGCCGTGGGCTGATCGTAGTGCAGACTCCAAAATTGATTTCCGAAGGCGGTAAAGAGCAAGGGTGCAGTTTCCCCGGCAACCCTTGCAAAAGCCAGCATGACCCCGGTGATCACCCCGGAGGTCGCAGTGCGCAGTGTGATGGAGAGTGTGGTGCGCCAGCGCGGAATGCCCAGTCCGTAGGCCCCCTCGCGCAGAGACTGCGGGACCAGCAGGAGCATCTCCTCGGTTGTACGGGTGATGGTCGGGACCATCATGATGGCCAGGGAAACGCCGCCAGCAAGAGCGGAAAAATGTTTCTGGTAGAGGACTACGATGGCATAGCCCACAATGCCGATGACGATCGACGGTACGCCGTTCAACACATCGGCGGTGAAGCGAATGACTTTTCCTAATTTGTTTCGGCCGAACTCAGCCAGGTAGATGCCGGCGCCAATTCCAAATGGCACGCCAATCACGCTGGCGATGCCCAGGATGAAAATCGATCCGACAATAGCGTTGGCCATGCCCCCGCCGGTCTCGCCGACCGGCTTAGGGGTTTGGGTCAGGAAAGCCCAATTGATCGATCCCACACCGCGATAAACCAGGTAGCCGAAAATTGCGAACAAGGGAGTGAGAACCAGAATGACGGTCAGGATCGCGACGCCAGTCATCAGGTGATCGGTGACGCGACGCCGCCAGCCAATCGTTGGAACACCCATCGGGGCTAATGCTCCTGCTGTTTCAGGCATGTCCCCTCGCAGGCTGGCCGCGAGTTACACTCCACACTAGAACCTGTGCCAGTGCATTCACAATGATTGTGACCAGGAACAGCGCTAGACCAATCTCAATTAAAGCCGAAAGATAAACGTCTCCCGTGGCTTCGCTGAACTCGTTGGCGAGCACACTGGCCATGGTGTAGCCCGGGGCGAAGAGTGACTTCGCGATCTCGGGACGGTTGCCGATGACCATGGTCACGGCCATGGTTTCTCCGAGCGCGCGACCGAGTCCAAGAATGATTCCGCCGACGATGCCGGCACGTGCGTTGCGCAGCACGCCGACCCGAATCATCTCCCAACGTGTCGCGCCCAGCGCGAGCACCCCTTCGCGCTGATGCTGCGGAACGACCATCAACACTTCTCGCGTAATCGACGAGATGATGGGCACGATCATAATTGCCAGGATGATTCCCGCGGCAAGCATTCCGATGCCATAAGGAGGCCCCGAAAAAAGTCCAGTCCAGCCCAGCGTTTTGGCAAGAAAAGGCTGGATGTATCCGCTCAAAAGGGGCACCAGGATGAAGATTGCCCACAGACCATAAATCACGCTTGGGATCGCGGCCAGTAGTTCGACGAAGAACGAAAGCGGCCCACGCAAAGCCTTGGGGCACATCTCCGTCGTAAACACGGCGACACCGACGGAGAGGGGAACCGCGATCACGAGAGCGAGAAGAGACGAAACCAGAGTTCCGTAAATAAAGGGCAACGCACCAAATTTCTCGCTAACCGGGTCCCAGTCACTGGCGGCGAAGAACTTGAAGCCGAAGGCATGCCAGGAAAGGCTGGACCGCGAGATGAGTTCGTAAACGATGAGAACCAATACGCCCAGAACGGCGACCCCGCACACTGTCATCGCAAATTGGAAAATACGGTCAGGAACTTCACCGCCCGAGGCTCGCAGCAAGGAGGGTGTGCGGCGCACCGCGGCGGATGTAACTCTCGTCCCCTCAACGGGTTGCGGTCCTGGCATATCAGGCCGTGGTAAAGCAGGGTTGGCCATTCCGATTAACCGTAGCAGAGACGTGTTACAAAGGTGTTAAAATTGAGAGGCTTTTTCCTCTGGCAGGGCCATCAGTCGAACTGAAATTCTCGAGCGACTGTTGTCTGCAAGACGTACTTTGGCGCGCGCGTCCTGAATGATCCTCTCCTGTCCTGCGGGAACGATTTATATTTTTATGTCGATTGCACCCGAACGTAGCCGGATAGCATTTCAAAAGACTGAGCGAGCTCTACTAAAACTGGCCTCGGCACAGGATGCTGAAAGCGTGCATACCTTTCGCACCACGAGCCGCAGGCTACAGACTTTGCTGGAACAGATTCTTCCCGATCGCGACCGTAATCAGAAAAAGCTGCTGAAGCTGCTGGAGCGAATCCGTAAGCGTGCGGGCAAAGTACGCGATATTGACGTCCAGCTCGCCGCGCTGCGCAGCCTAAAAGTTCTTCAGGAGCCACGCCGGAAAACACAACTCGTCCATGGTCTGATTGAACTTCGCGCGAAGCATGAGAAAAGACTTGGCAAGGTGCTGAAGAAAGAGACGATTCGAGAAATCCGTAAGCGGCTGAAACGCGGCTCCACGAATCTCGAACACGGGGGCGGTCGAGAAGCCATGGCGGTGGCGCGAAAAATGTTGTCGGAAGTTGTGCGTCCGTCTGGTCCCGTGACTGAAGATGTGCTGCATCAGTATCGAATCGCGGTGAAGCGGGCTCGTTATGCGGCGGAGTTCGCGCCGAAATCCACCGAGGCCGCACAATTCATCACGCAACTCAAGCGACTGCAGGACGCTGTCGGAAACTGGCACGACTGGCTGACGTTGACGCAGACTGCGTCCAAGCAAATTGGCGAAGTCAGTCAATCGTCACTGGTTGCCGCTCTTCATAACGTAACCAGCGGTAAATTTAGACACGCCGTTGCCGCGCTGTCGGCGTCGTCAACGATCCCGCCTGCTGCGAGCGAGCCCGCGACTGCAGAGACCGCACCGAGAACCGTTTCGTTGAGCGAGGTTCCATCGCGGAAACCTGGCGGCAGTCCGGCGAGGCCTGTTGGTCGAGACCAAACAGCGGCCTAATTCTCAACTCGCCATTGCCATCCAATCGAACCGGCGCAGAAGCGGTGACGCTAGGGCCGCATCCATGTAAACTGTGGAACTCGCATGCCTACGTTTGCCGCAGTCGATATCGGCTCCAACTCCGTGCGGTTGAAGATAGCCCGACTGCAATCGGGACGTCTCCACTCATTGCATGAGGATCGCGAGGTCACGCGACTCGGCCAAGGAGTGTTCGGATCCGGGTTTCTGACGCCCGATTCCATTGCGGAGACCGTTAAAGTTCTGCGGCGCTTTCACCGGGCCACGCAGCAGATCGTTACCGACAGTGTGCGAGTGGTCGCGACCAGCGCTCTGCGGGACGCCCGAAATTCCCAAGCATTTCTGGAGTGGGTACGTTCGGCGACCGGGTGGCGGGTTGAGATCATTTCCGGGGTGGAAGAGGCGCGATTGATTCATCTGGGGCTGGTTTCCGGCCCCCGCGTGGATCGCGCTCCGACTCTAATGATGGATCTCGGCGGCGGAAGCTGCGAGTTAACCGTCACCCAAGGTGGGCACATTCGCGACGCGGTGAGCCTTCCGTTGGGAGCAGTTCGTTTGACCAACGAATTCTTAAGCCACGATCCGGTGCGAAAGGGTGAACTGAAACGGCTGCGCGGCTTTGTTACGCGCGAGGTAAATCGCATCGCCGACCGCATTGCCAGCGCCAAAGTTAGGAATGTAATCGCCACGTCGGGTACAGCGGCAGCCTTGGCCGCGGTCGCCAGCCACATGCGTCGCGGAGCGAATCGTCAGCGGTCCATTGTCTCTCGGGCGGAAATGACCCGGATCGCGAAACGGCTGGCGCGGCTACCCGTGGCAGAACGCCGGAAAATCGAAGGCATCGGACCGAGGCGGGCCGAAATCGTAGTCGCGGGGGCCACGGTGTATCACGAACTGCTGGAGCGTCTCGAGCTGAAAGGATTCCGCTATTCCCCGCTCGGGCTCCGGGACGGAATCCTCGCGCAGATGGCGGCCGACTATGATCGCAGCACGCGCTCGGGCAGGCAGATCGAGTCCGAACGATGGGAATCGATTATGACCGCGGTGGACCACTATCACGTCGACCGCAAGCATGCGCTGGACGTCCGGGACGCCGCCACGCTCTTATTCGCTGCGCTGCGCTCCGTGCATCGCCTGCCACCGGAATATCGCGAATGGCTGTCAGCGGCGGCAATGCTTTACGAGGTGGGCGACTACGTGAACCGCAACGGCCGCCACCGACACACCCATTACATTATTTCGAACTCAGAAATTCTGGGATATACGCCGCAGCAGAGGCGCCTGATTGCCGCCATCGCGCGCTATCTCGGGAAATCACGGCCCGCCCTGGAAGATGGTCCGATGAAAATGGTAGAGGCCGCAGATCGCGACAACGCTCAGAAGGCCATTCTGCTGTTGCGCCTGGCACGTGCTCTGAACCTGGGTCGCAGCCGCGCAGTGGAGAAGGTACGTATTGGCGTGCATTCCGCGGAGGTCAGTGTGACTTTGGTCCCGCGACGGCGAATGGGCGTGGACCTGGAACTCTGGGCCATCGAGAAAGAGCGCGATTATTTCCGGGAAGTCTTCGGGCGCGAGCTTTCGACGGCGGTGTCGTAAAGAGTACGCAGAAGCTTCGGCGTCACGCACCATTGCAGAGTGCCTGACATGCGGCGCATCTCGACTTTCGCAACCGCGCCCTTCTTCAATTCTAGCGAGGCTTCGCCGCCGGGGTCACTGATGACCGCTCCCAGGAATTGGCTCAGATTCGGGTTGTGCCCAACCACCATGATGGCTTCCTGACGAGCATATTTTTCCAGCAGTTTACGGAAGTCGGCGAGTCCGGCCTCGGGGCGAAGCCCAGCATCAAGCTGTAATTTACCCTCGTAGCCGATCTCGTTACCGACCAGGGATGCAGTTTGCGTAGAGCGCTTCAGCGGACTGGAGACGACGGCATCCACTTGCACATCGAGCGCAGCCAGAGCCCGGCCGATATACCCGCACTGTTCGATGCCATCCTTATCGAGGGCGCGTTTCTCGTCTTTCTTCGGATTCGCGACATGCTCGCCCGCGCTGGCGTGACGCAAAAAGTAAAGGATCATAATTGCTTATCGTTCCCTTCCCGCTACCACTTTACGCTTTCTGCCCGAAACGGGCACCGGGGGAACCGCCGGGGACTTCCCTTCCGCAACGCCAATCAAGAAATCTTGCGCGCAGAAAGCAGCTGAGCCAATAGGCGGCCGACGATTCCTGGCTCCATGCATCGGTTGCCAGGCGCGAATGTAGGTGGCGTCCTTGAGTAGAATTCGCGCTTTGCGATTGTCCGCCAGGTAGGCGTCGAGAATTTCATGCCGCACCCGGTCCCGCAACATCTCATCGCGCAGTGGCACCAACACTTCCACGCGCTCGTACAGATTGCGGGGCATCCAGTCGGCGCTGCCCATGTAAATTTCTTCATCTCCGCCATTGGCAAAATAGAAAATGCGGCTGTGCTCTAGGAAGCGCCCCACGATGCTGCGCACGCGGATGTGATCGCTGACGCCGCGTACTCCGGGGCGGAGAGCACAGATGCCTCGCACCAGCAGATCGATCTGTACACCGGCTTGCGAAGCTCGATAGAGTGCCTGGACGACTGTCTTGTCGAGCAAAGCATTCATCTTTGCAATAATCCGTGCTTCCTTGCCTTGGCGAGCGTGCTCAGCCTCGCGGTCAATCAATGCGATAGTTTTTTCCGCCAAATCTAGTGGCGCCACTAGCAGGGGTTCGTAGCTCGGATTTTCAGCGTAGGCTGTCAGGAAACTGAACACATCATGCACAGCGCGAGTAACTTCAGGATTGGCCGTGAACAAACTCAGGTCGGTATAAATGCGGGCCGTCGTCGCGTTGTAGTTTCCGGTGCCAATGTGAGCGTAGCTGCGGGTCATGCCGTCTGGGTCGCGCCGCACCAGCAGCGATAGCTTGCAGTGGGTCTTCAAACCGACGAGGCCGTGGAAGACCTGCACGCCCGCGTCCTCTAAATCGCGTGCCCAGCGGATGTTCGAGGCCTCATCGAAACGGGCCTTCAACTCCACCACCGCCGTGACTTCTTTGCGCGATGCGGCATCCATGAGCGAGGGGACGATCAGTGAATGCTCGCTGGTCCGGTAAAGAGTTTGCTTGATGGAAAGAACGTTCTCATCCTCGGCAGCCGACTCAATAAACGAAACCACCGCGTCGTAAGAGTCAAACGGATGGTGCAACAGGATGTCGTGTCCGCGTAACTCTTCGAATAAGTCCTTGGACTTCGAGGTCAAACGCAGCTCACGAGGCGAGAACGAGCGATATTTCAAGTCGGGACGCTTCACTTGCTCGTAAACATTGAACAAGCGCGAAAGGTTCACCGGGCCGTTCACAGGAAACACCTGCCAGGGATCGAGTTCGAACACAGTTCGCAATCGGTCCACAATCTCAGGATCCGCGTCGGCTTCAATCTCCATGCGGACGGCATCACCTTTGCGACGGTTATGCAATTCCGTGCGTACCGACTCCAGCAGGCTGCGCGCTTCTTCTTCCGCCAGATATAGATTGCTGTTGCGAGTCACGCGGAAGGGCGCTGACGAAACCACGTCATAGCCGTGATACATACGTACCGCGTGGTGGGCCACGAGGTCTGCCAGGAAGATGAAATCGTCCGTGCCTTCCGACGGCAGCCGCACCAAGCGAGGCAATGCTCGCGGCACTGATACCACTCCGGTATAGGTCAAGGCAGAGCGTCGACGGCGGCGGAGGAGCAAGCCCAAGCACAACGCTTTGTTAATAACTCGAGGAAAAGGATGTGCCGGATCCACCGTAACCGGCGTGAGCAAAGGATCCAGTTCCTTCTCGCAATACTCGTCGACGAAGCGCAGAGCCGCGGAGTCGAGTTCATGCAAGCCCAGCACGCGAATGCCGTTCTCGGAAAGCGCCGGACGCAGGCGAGCGTTCCAGCAGTCGTATTGGTCATCCACGAATTCATGGGTCAGCTTGTTCAGAACATCCCGTTTTTCCGTGAGAGTCAGGCCATCGGGACCAGCCTCGTTGTAGCCGTCCTCGATTTGTTGCATCATGGCGGCCACTCGAACTTCGAAGAACTCGTCCATGTTGCTGGCGGAGATCGAGAGAAACTTAAGACGCTCCAGCAGAGGATTGCCTTCGTCCTCGGCCTCTTCCAATACGCGCCGGTTAAATGAGAGCCAGGACGTGTCGCGGTTCAGGAAGTAGTGAGGATTGTCGAGCGAGATGCGAGCCATGGCAGATGCTTACCGATGAAATCGTGGGATTCGTTTGAAGCGCCGAGATCGATCCAAGGTTGCCGCGACGAAGGGCACCGCCCGATCAGTATAAAGCATCCCTCTCGAAACGACCGGCAAGGGCGACTCAAAGCAGGCACCGCCTCGCCGCAGTGGTGCAACCGACTCAAAAAAACGGCACCCGGAAAGCATTCATTCTACTCCGGGTGCCGGTGTGTGCAACTTCGCTCAAGCCCGTATGGGCAGGTTGATTTAAGGCAGGTAATAACGGAACGACGTGAAAACCATGTTGTCAATTCCGTGCGGCTCGGCGCCTGCTGCTCCAGACCAGGCGTTACGCGTCACGTAGGAGTATTGCGTGCCGAACTGAACCCTGCCCCGGTTCGCTTTCTCTTTGGCGCCATCGTAGATCCTGTACCAGAAACCGGCGGTCCCCTCGATCAGCACGCGGGTGTCCGCCGTGCAACTGGCGAGGCCACCAGGCAAGAACCCGCCAGCGCCCGGACCAGTCTCCGTAAAGCAGCCCGAGTTGTTGAATGCTGGAGCTCCATAACCAACAATCTTGCCAGAGATGGGATCGAAGTCGGCGGCTCGACCAGCATATTCCGCGCCGGCGTTGAAGTAGACATCGAGCTTCGGACCGTGCCATTCCAAAGTGGCTAATCCCTGATAGCTCCGAATGAGATCGAGGGTTCCGTTGGCACGAGCCGTGGTATCCGCAAGCCCACCCGTACCGTATCGGCCCATTCCGCTGCCGCCGAGGGCATGCAGTCCGAAGTCGATGCGCTTTTTATCGAACGACCAACGGGCATTCGCACCGAAGCCGCCGCCGTTTTTGGAGCTGTTAAACGCTGCTGAAGCGTTGGGTCCCGGAGTCAAACTGTTTCCGCACAGTGTGGCCGCGGATATGTCTTCGCAAGGAAAGACACGGTCGCGGAAGCGGCTGAATACACCAAAAACTTCATAGTGTCCAAATCCGGGCTCGAATGCCGCTTTGACGACAATGTCAGGCGAAGGATTGAAAGAATAGTTCGCGGCTGCGGAACAGGTAGTTGTGGCCGCACCGGTGGTGCTGTTGATAGAAGTGGAGCAAGCAGTGACCGCGGAATTGTAGAGACCGCCGCCCGCACCAGGGGAACCGACCAGGAAATTAGATGCGTTGCCGTGGGAGGTAAGCGTCTCCTGGGAGCTTTCCAGGGAAGCCGCCAACCAAACCTTGTTGTTGAAGTTCTTCGCCACGCGCAAACCAAACTGCCGCGCCCAGCTGAAACCAATCGTGTATTGGGCATCAATCGTCATGGGAAGTGCTTCTGTACGATTGTCTACACCCTTCTTTGTTTCTGTAACCAGACTCCACATTTGGCCGCCGGTAAACGAAAAGCCGTTGTTAAATGCGGCTTGACCCCATACTTGGCGCTGCCGGAGGGTATAGCTGTTGCTCTGGTTGTTGTTGGAGGTAACACCGGCGGACAGGAAATCCGCTTCCACGTAACCAGTAAGCTTCGCGCTCGCCAGCTTCCCTTCCGCCAACATCGAGATACGCGATTGGCGTCCGGAAGCGAAGAACTCTGACATGTTGCTGGCCGAAGCCCCGGGCATCGTCAGACCGTTGAACGGTGTATTGACGTCCGCCGCCAAGGCACGTGAGCGCCAAGCAGTTTCAGCCGCCATGAAGCCGCCGGGCGTAATCGTGATTCCTTTATAGTGAATCGCGAGTGGAGACTCAGACATGTTCTTCTGCGTCTCCTGGATGCTGACTACGGTGTTAGCCATATTGCTCTTCAGATCAGTGACATCCCCTTTCAATTCGGTGACCGCCTGCTGATCCTTGTTGGATTGGGCTTGAACCGCATCGGCCTTATTTGCCGCATCACTGGCAGCCGTTTGTGCCTGCTGCACGGCTTGATCCTTATGGCCAAGTTCGTCGCGCAGTTGCTGGATCTGCTGTTGCTGCTGAGCCAAGGCGGCCTGTTGAGAGGCTATTGCATCCTTCAACGCCTGCACATCGGCGGCCGTGACTGGTGCTGGCTTCGGCTTTTTGGGTTTGGAGGCAGTGCTGGTTTGCGCAACCAGCCCGGTCGACAGGAACAGAATTGCACACACTTTCAACGCAGACGTCATTCTTCTCTCCTTTTTATCTTGTGATGATCGAACTGTCCCAGCTATAGCGACGTCCTACTTGACCTGCTTGATCGCGTCCTTTACCTTGGCCGCCACATTATCTGGCAACGGCGCATACGCTAATGCAGAAGTCATCTTTTGGCCGTCGGTTACCATCCAGTTTAGAAAATCGGCCAGGATTTTACCTTTCGCAGCATCCTTGGATTGAGCCGGAATCAGTAACCAGGTGAAGCTGGAAATCGGATAAGCATCTTTTCCGGGAGCATTGGTAATGGAGACCCGGAAATCGGCCGGCATCTTGGGGGCCGACGCGGCTGCCGCAGTCACGCCTTCCAACGATGCTTTCACGAAGTTTCCGGCGGAATTTCGCACGCTGCCGTAGGGAATGTTGTTCTGCACGGCATAGATCAATTCCACGTAACCGATTGCGCCGGACAGCTGGCGGATCATTCCTGCCACTCCTTCATTACCTTTTCCGCCCATGCCCAACGGCCACTTCACGGAGGTATCGGAGCCCACCTGGCTCTTCCACTCTGGACTGATCTTGGAAAGATAGTCTGTCCAGATGAAAGTGGTCCCGCTGCCATCGGAACGATGCACGACAATGATGTCTTTATCAGGCAGGTTTACTCCCGGATTCGCCGAAGTGAGCGCTTTGTCGTTCCATTTGGAGATCTTGCCGAGGAAAATTCCTGACAGAGCCTCTGGCGTGAACTTTAGTTCGCCGGTCACTCCGGGAACGTTGTACGCGGGAACGTCTGCGCCCAACACGGTTGGAATATTCAAAATATTCAGCCCCTTGGCGTCCTGCAGTTGCTTGTCAGTCATGGGCATATCGCTAGCGCCGAAATCCACGGTGCCAGCGGTCACCTGGCGAATACCGCCGCCACTTCCGATCGATTGATAGTTGATTTGCACTTCCGAATGGACTTTGTGGTATTCGCTGAACCACTTGGAGTAGACCGGATAAGGAAACGTGGCGCCTGCTCCGTTCAGCGTGGTCTGCCCCACCACTGGCATGGCCAGAAGGACACACACCAACAGCACGATTTTGCGCATCACTAGATAATTCCTCCTTGGGTTTATATGACCCCGTTCTATCGGCGCAGTGTTACAGGATGGTTACAAACGGGTGAATTTCTGATGAAAGGCCCCAGAGAGGGATATGCGTTTCTTACTCAAACTGAAAGAAGCCGCGTTCGTTAGTGCGCAGCCTGCAGGTGGGCAATTTCTCGAGGAAATATCGCATTGGCGGGAAACTCGGCGTGCAGCGAGGTCAGCAATTGCATCGCTCGGGGCTTATCCTTTTCGCGGACATAGGCGATCGATAACAGGATTCGCGCAAAAGGTGCGAGGTAGTGCCCATACTCCGCAGTCGTTTGCAGGTCGGCAATACCGCCCTGCTTGTCGGAAGGCAGCCCACCCATGCGCAGAATCCAACGCACTGGTGGGGCCATGTTTCCGATAATGTACTTGCTGAAACCAGTGGCGAGCAGCGCATCGTAACAATCATGGCAAACCGCGAGTAGTTCCTGGGCCGAGTCAGAAGCTTCTTTCGTGAAGTGCAACGAAGCGATATTTCGTTTTTCAATCAGCGCCGCGTAGTCAGCCTGCAGGCCCGAAGACAAGGTCAGCGCAAGAAGCGCATCGCGGTCTTTGGGATTCTGAGCCAACCGCGCGTGCGCAAGCTGCTCGGCTCGACCAATTGCATCCATGAAATGAGCTCGAAGAGCAGGATCAGGCGTCAGTTTCGGGCGCCCGGCGAAGGCATGGTCATTCTCGTAGAACTGCGACTCCAGCACTCCAAGACGGTTGAACTCCGAGAATAAGAATCCCGCAGCCTCGCTGACCGGTCCCATCGGATCCTCGGGGTGCAACTGCTGCCAGGCCGTGAAATTCCTTTGGGCGCCTGCGAAGTCGAGGTTGTACAGTCCTGAGAAACCACGGTCGAGGGGAGTGAGGGTTGCTGTCGGGACATCACCGGCTCGCGTGAGACAGCAGGCGCAACAGATCCATAAGACTGTTACTATGCTCCACGCCCGCGCATCTAATTTACAAATCATGATTCCGACCTGTTGGCCTATTGTCGTTGAGCTTTGGTTCGTTGCAATTGACATCTCCAGGGCCGCTTACGATTTGATGACCGATGCCATGAACATGAAGGCCCCGCCTTGTAAAACCTTTGTCATTTCGGCCCGGTTTGTCGGAGGGCAATGTTTGGCATGAGTGATTCCCCGATACGCTATGCACCCGGTTGGCCGGGCATTCCGCCGCGTTGGACCTCGAGCGCCAAAATGGGCGCCGGCACCGCGCTGAACCAGCACAGCAAGGTCTGGTTCACGCTAAGCCATGGCATCCTCAACGAAATCTACTTCCCGCGGGTTGACCAGGCTTGTACTCGCGACATGGGATTTGTTGTCACCAATGGGAGTGATTTTTTTTCCGAGGAGAAGCGCGACTGTACATTTGAGAATCGTCCCTTTGAACCAGGAATCCCCACTTTTGAGTTGACCAATACCTGCAACCGGGGACGGTACCGCATCCGGAAAGAAGTCCTCACCGATCCCTATCGCAATGTTGTGCTCCAGAAAGTTCGTTTCGAGCCTCTGCAGGGAAAGCTTTCGGACTATCACCTGTATGCCCTACTCTCGCCTCATTTGGCTAACTGCGGCAACGGCAACACCGGCTGGATCTCCGACTACAAGGGCTATCCGATGTTCTTTGCCCATCATGATGGGGCGACGCTGGCGCTCGCATCCTCGGCCCCGTGGAGGAAGACTTCGGTGGGCTTTGTCGGGACCTCCGACGGATGGCAAGATCTCTCCCAGCACTTTCAGATGGAGTGGGAATATTCGCGAGCGGAAAACGGCAATATTGCGTTCACCGGGGAGATTGATCTCGCTGCGTGCAACGGGGAATTCGTGCTGGCCATCGGCTTCGGAACAATGTGGACGGAAGCTGGCCAGCAGGCGCGATCCACACTCTTCGAAGACTACGCGGAGACGCGACGGCACTACGTCTTGCAATGGAAAAACTGGCAGACCACGTTGCTGAAGCTCGACGAACCGCCGCGGCAAAACGACCTGTATCGCTCCTCGACAGCGGTCTTGCGCACCCATGAATCGAAAGATTTCCTTGGCGGTATCATCGCCAGCCTCTCGATTCCCTGGGGATTCAACAAAGGAGATGAAGATCTCGGCGGCTACCATCTGGTCTGGCCGCGCGATCTGGTCGAGACCGCCGGTGCGCTCCTGGCCGCGGGCGCCGTTACCGATGCTGTGCGAGTTCTCCGCTACCTCGAAACCACTCAGGAGGCTGCGGGTAACTGGGCGCAAAATCTGTGGCTCGACGGACGTCCTTACTGGAGCGGCATCCAGATGGACGAAACCGCATTCCCCATTCTGCTGCTCGATCTGCTTCGGCGCGAGGCGCCGGAATCTCTCGGCAAGCTGGATCGTTGGTGGCCGATGGTACGCAATGCCGTCAGTTTTATTCTGCGCAACGGCCCGGTCACGCAGCAGGATCGATGGGAAGAGGATGCGGGCTACTCCCCGTTCACGCTGGCCGCCGAAATTTCTGCGCTGCTAGCGGCTGCAGATATCGCCGATCTCACCGGCCATAGCGAGCAGGCCCAAACCATGCGCGATGCGGCAGATGCATGGAATGACAATATTGAGCGTTGGGTCTATGCCACCGGTGGCGACCTCGCACAGCAACTCGGCATTGATGGATACTACGTGCGCATTGCACCGCCCGATACAGATGGGGCAGCGTCGCCCACACAAGGTTTTGTTCCGATCAAAAATCGTCCACCGGGGCAGGATGGTGAACGCGCGTACCACATTATCAGTCCCGATGCATTGGCCTTGGTACGCTTTGGATTGAGGGCGCCGGACGATCCACGAATCCTAAATACGCTTCGCGCTATCGACGCACTGCTATCGGTCGAATTACCCCAAGGGCCATGCTGGTACCGGTACAACGGGGATGGTTATGGCGAGCACAAGGACGGCTCTGCCTTCGACGGTACGGGCATCGGACGCCCGTGGCCCCTGCTCGCCGGGGAGCGCGGGCATTACGCCCTCGCAGGCGGGCACCGAGACGAGGCTGAGGCCCTGCTCACTGTCATGGAAAACTCGACTGCAGGAGACAGCCGACTATTGCCCGAACAAGTCTGGGACTCCGCTGATATCCCCGCTCTGGAACTCTTCCGCGGCAAGCCCACGGGCTCCGCTTGTCCGCTCGTCTGGGCTCACTCGGAGTACGTCAAGCTGCGTCGTTCAATTCGTGACAACAAAATCTTTGATCAGCCGCCTCAAACCGTTAAGCGTTATCTGGTTGAGAAGCATGTGCGTCAAATCTTCGGCTGGAGGTTTAACAACAAAACGCGTAGTGTTCCGCGCAATAAGACACTCCGCATTGTCCTACTAACGCCGGGTCGAGTGCATTGGAGCGTGGATGGCTGGAAAACTTCTCACGACACGGACGCAAGGGACACCGGCCTCGGCATCTACACCCTCGACCTGCCAACCGCGTCATTACCGGCTGGGGCCAAGGCGGTCTTCACTTTCTTTTGGTCTGCGGAGAATCGCTGGGAAGGAAAGGACTATGTGGTCACGGTCGAGTGATCATTGCTCTTCGACGTTGGTGTAGCACAACTCGACTACGGTGCAATCGTCGCTGAGGGGATTTCCAGCGCAGAATTCGGTCACGGACGAAAAAATTCCCTCAAGGGTTGGCGACTTGGCGGCCGCTGCTTCCAGGCGGAAGTCCTCGTAAAAATCACCCATGGCATTTTCCGCCTCGGTGACTCCGTCGGTCACGAGGATGAAGCGGTCGCCGGACTTCATCTGGCATCTGGCGCTCTCGAAGGTTGCATCGGCCAGCAAACCCACGGGGACATTACCGTGCGGGGGCCGTATGACCTCGCCACCGCATACCAGCAGCGGTTGCACATGGCCACAATTCACGTACTCGAGGTCTCCGTCGCGTCGCAACCGAACGAGCAACACGGTCGCATATTTCTCGCCAACCAATTTCTCGGTGAAGAAACGGTTCACGGCCGTCACTACATCGAGTAACGGCACTCCCGCGCTGAGGTGCGAATAAATCATTCCCTGCAGGGTGGAGGCCAACAGAGCAGCCGAAACTCCCTTGCCGCTGACGTCGGCAAGCACCACAGCCAGGCCTTCCTTGGTATTCACCGCGTCAAAAAAGTCTCCGCCGATTTCTTTACAAGACAGATTCTTCCCGCGCAACTTGGCAAAGGGCACTTCAGGAATCTTCACCTGCATCAGCCGCTGCTGAATGCTGGCCGCGATGCTCAACTCCTGTTGGTATCGGCGCGCTTCTTCTTCGGCCTGTACCAAGCGAGCATTCTCGATGAGCGACGCGGCTTCGGTCGCGATCACGTGAAGAATATCCTGGCCGACTCCGCTGATATCGCGCGAGGCAAATCGCGAATCGACGTACAAAACTCCCATCGCCTCAGCCGAGGTGGCTGCGTGTAAGGGAGTTTGCGCGTCGCGTGTCGCCTGCACCACCAGTTTGCGGAGTGGGATACACACTACCGTTCGCAGATCATAGGCCACAATGCTCTGTCGACCTGCCAAATCCAGCGATTGGCTGGTATCGGTCAAGAGAAATTCCGAGTTTGATCGGATCGATTCTTCCAGGATCGAATGCGAAATCGTCTTGTCGTCGAGCAGCGGCTCTTTCTTGGAGTTGCGGCCGGCAGCCAGGCGAAGCTTCCCTTCATCGTCCTTGAGAAAGACGTATGCGCGCTCCGCCCGGGTGAGCTGCAGCGTGACGTCGAGCATCGTCATCAGAATCTCGTCGAGCACACCCGCCGTATTCAGCTTGCGCGCAGCTTCTAGAAAAAGCGTCAGTTTCTCCAGGTCGGTGGCTTCCTGCTTGATCTGAATGCCCGAGATCTGGCTCAGGAATTCGCGCGCAGTGTTCGAGGTAGCATGGGCAGGATTGAAGAGGATATAGGCCGAATCACGCGCCCCAAATTCCAGCCGGTCGCCGCGCTCCAGCTTTTGCCGCTGGATTCGCTCTCCATTCACGAAGGTGCCATGCTTGCTGCCAAGATCGACGAGGAAGAACTCCTGGCCTTCTTGCATGATCTGGGCATGATCCCGTGAGACGCGGGGGTCGGCGATCACCAGATCTTTATCCACTTTCCGTCCGACGGTGAACGGAGTGCGATTCAGAACGATGTTCTTCTGCTCACTCCCCTGCACGAAAACCAATGCGGGAAACACACCGGAGCCAGAACTGTTATGACTGATTGCGGTCAGAGCCATGGATGGTTATTTAGCACGCCATTCGCCGTCGCCAGTGGCTGGTCGCGTTCGATGCAGCGATTCCGCCGCAGTAATCAGACTACTCTGCTGGCGCGCTCTCCCGCAAGGTACGGGCTTGGCTCCCCCACGCGTCCAGCAGAACCAGTCCAAATACGAAGATAGGGATGTCAAGACTGGAATACAGCGGCGCGGACCAAACTCGTTCCAGCCACCTCGGCGTCAGCCAAAGAAAAATAAGGCCGAGCGCAAAGGTCGCGATCCAGGGCCAAGCTACCAAAAAGGCGCCTATCCTGCGAGCGAGTTGAATCGCCGGCAGAACCGGATCTTTGTTCCACGCGCTCTTTACCAGCACCAGGATCGCCGGTGCGAGCAGCACTTGGTTATAAAGGGCAGACATGGGAACAATGAGGACTGTCAGAGCCAGGACAAGAGCGAAACATCGTCCAAAAGCCGCCTGGGAAGCGGGTTCTCTTCGCATTTTCCAGATGCAAGCGGCACACGCTAAAACGCTGATGAATCCAAGAGTTCGCCCGATGATGAGTCCGAAGAGTACCGTCAACACCGATTGGTTCTGCGTGTACTGGTGATAACGCGAGATTCCTTCGACGAACATTCCCAGCCACCCAGGCAAGATAAATGCTGCCCCGCCCAACAACAGCACCATCGTCAGGGCAAAGCCAAGCACAAATTTCCGGCGAGAACTCCACTCGGCGGCGGCCCATACCGAAAGCCAAAGAACCAGCGGCCACGCCAGCTGAGGCTTAATCGTTGCGAGGGCGAGCAAGCCTCCAGCCAGAAAAAGCCATCCACCGGCCAGACACGCGCCGCACGCCGAGAGCAATCCCGCCACCACCAAGCTGAGTTGCTGCAGTTTGATGCCTTGAACGACCGGCAACCAGCCGAGCATAAGCACCACCAAGATCAACTTCGCACCGCACGATGCCTTCCAACGTAGAACACGAAGCCAAAACAATACGCTCACCACCGCCGAGCCAAATAATAGCCACCGGAAACCAATCTGCACCGTATTGAAGGGAAGTCTCACGGTGGGGGCCAGTAGAAATACAACATATGCTGGATAAGCGAAGCCCTGCTCGTCTTTTGGATCATACGGACGCGACTTGTCAATTGGGCGACCATAGTATCCCCGCTGGATCTCGCGCGTGATCTCGGTGTTGTAGGGATTGCGTCCACGCAGCAGCAGTTCTCTTGCCCCCAGCCAGCGTGGATAAAGGTCCGACAAGTTGCCGCGTGGTCGATCATGCGCTGCCGCTTCGGCAAGTTGATACGTGCGCAGGATCCGGTTCATATAGAACCACGTACTCGCTGAAACAACTAACGCCAAACCGAATCCAACGACCGACCGCAGCGGCTTTCGCAACCTTCACACCTCATTCCTTGCCCGCGCTCAAACGGTTGCCACAATCAAAGGTGATAAACCTCCTCATGTTACAACTGTGAGTGAATAATCCAATCATGCGATGGCGAGTTGCAGTTTCGGGCGCAATTGGCCTTGTGAGCGGTGTGTTCTGCTGGTTTCTGATGAAACATTTTCATCAGGACGCCGCCGACTTCCGCTGGGCCCTTCATCTTGCCGAGCGGCTTCTCGCCCAACAAAACCCCTACGATACTCCACTCGAGCAATATCCTCTCACCGCCGGGCTGCTCGCGATTCCTTTTGTGCGCCTGCAGCCTGAACTGTCTGCTGGACTATTTTGGGGAATCAGTTCCGCGCTTCTTGCTTTTGGCCTCACGCGGCATGGCTATACTCGCCTGCTCGTCTTTCTTGCGTATCCCTATTGGGCGGGAATGCTGACGGTGCAGTGGTCTCCGATCATCGCCGCCAGTGCGTTCTTCCCCTTGCTGCTGCCGGTTACCATGGCCAAGCCACAAATTGGACTACCAGTTTTTCTCACACGCCTGAGTCGGAAAGGCGTCCTGGCATGTGCCGCCCTCTTTCTCGCCAGCCTGGCTGTCATGCCGAAGTGGCCATGGCTGTGGATTCAACAATTCGGAAATTATCAGCACTTTATTCCGATCCTGGTGCTCCCTGGGGCACTTCTCATCCTTGCGCTGTTGCGCTACTCGGACGGCGACGCACGATTTCTATTCCTTTCGTCGCTATTCCCGCAGCGCTGGTTCTTCGATAGCTTCATCCTCTGGTTGATTCCGCAATCGCGGCGGGAAATTGTCTGGACCGTCTTTTTCAGCTGGGGAGCGGGCGTATGGCGTTGGTATCACATTCCACACAGTTTTACCGAGGTCGGCCGCTATACAGTGATTTTTATTTATATGCCCATGCTTGCAGTCGTGCTCTTGAGGAAACGACTAACTAAGAATTCGGCAAGCGGAGCTCGCACTCCGGTGGCTACGGTTTGATCAGGCGCAACTCCGCCTCCTTCGTGAAGACATTGGCGAATCGGTTCACAAGAACGAAATACTGGCACTACGTCATCAGCCTGTTGATGTGTCTCGTGCTCGTACCAGTGCTCCGCAGCCAGCATCTACCGCTCCGGTTTGACTGGATCACGTTGGGAATCGCGTACTGGTTCATCCTGTCAGCGCAGTCCATTTTCGTTGCCGTGCTGTTGTGCCTGATCGGCATGCCACACGAACAAGTGCTGGTGCCATTTCTGACGCGCTGTCGCCAGAATCGTCTTCGCATGCTTGCGTTGGTTGTTTTTTTCGTGATTCTGGTGTGGGCTACGAATTGGATGAAGGCTCTGGTTCTCGGCGTTGATACGATAGCCTTCCTCGAATTACTTGACCGCCGGAGGGGACAATTTCGCCTAACCATAGCCGCGGTCTTTTCGCCCGCTGCTTATCTGTTTTTCGGATTTCTGATGGTTCTCGCCTACAACTGTGCCGTCGTTTCAGTCCGTTACAACTTTGCTACCGATCCCAGTCTGGCCGCCATCGATCGCTGGCTCCTGCATGGACACTCAGTATCGCAACTGGCACATTGGGCGGTGAATACTTTCCCGCCTTCTTTATATCGATCCCTGGAGTTCATTTACTTCGGAATGTTTCCGCAAATTGGAGCGACTCTCATCCTTCTCGCTCTCTCCGATGGGAGGAATCGCGCGCTGCAGTTTATCGGAACAATTCTTACGTCTTACTATATGGCTTTAGTGATTTTCTATTTCTGGCCTGCGCAGGGTCCTTACTCGTTGTGCCCGAACCACTTCTCGCGTTTTCCCACGAATATTCAGTCCTACACGATCCAACACACGCTGATTCCACATGCGCTGGCCCTGTTCCACCACCAGGCCATCTCGCGAATTTCCACGGATTACTTCATCGCGTTTCCGTGTATGCACATCGTCCAACCGGTGATTGTTCTCTGGTTCCTGCGCCGCTGGCGCCGAATGGTGGTTTTCCTCGCCGCCTACGACGTGCTCCTCGTCGGAGCTGTTCTAATGCTCGAGATGCATTACGTGATCGACGTTCTGGTCGGCCTGCTGATGGCTGTGCTCGCGATAGCGATCTCCGGACGCGGTCCGGTTGACGAAAAGAGCGCTCCTGGCCAACCTATTTTCATGAACCGCGATATAACAGGCCGGGCGTGAGAAATGGCTGCCCCAATCTTCCCTTAAATATTAATGTTCTTCGGGAAGTAATCGCATAAACTTATAGATTAAAATATAGTTAACAGATTGGAACAAATGGAATCAGGGGCGTCACGGCGATCCGCAGCTGCCCTACGGTCCTACGGGAGAGTGAATGTCTTCTTGACCCCTAGGGGCATAGCTGACTTGCGAGGACCCGGCCAAGCACCGTTTCCAGGAGAGAATGGAAAGTCAGAAAAAGCTCTGGACACCGACTGTCTCCAAGCCTCACAAATCGAGACGGTTAGAGCGCAGGGCCTTCGCGGAAGAAGCATCCCAACGGTAATCTGTTTTTGCCCAGGTATGCAAGAAATTACGACCTTTCCGAGGGCTTGCAGCGTATGATTACGCGTGGTCGAGCGGTAAGTTTTGGGGGCGTTCTCTGGGTAGACGCCGGTCAGACGGGGCGCGGGACTAACGCCACCCGATTTCGAAACCAGAAAAAGGGGCATTCTATGGGACTTGTACGCCGATTGTGGTGCGAACAAGACGGACAGGATATTGCAGAATACGCGGTCATGTTGGCAGTGATTCTTGTGATTGTGGTTGGAACCATACGACTCATCGGATCGAATGCCAATACGGTATTCTCCTCTGTCGCCAGTTCCATCCAGTAGCCGCCGAGTGACCGGCATTAATACCGGGATTGAGTGCGATGCGGTAACCGGTATCAGTTTCTAAGGGAGCAGCATGAACCGTACACGGTTGTTGATGATCGGAGTTCTAGCACTCGCGTTAGGTTTTTTTGCCAGTGTGTACGTTTACAAGAGCCTGCAGTCGAAGTCGAGTTCCGGCATTGAAAATGGGGTCGACGTAATCGTCGCTGCAAACGACCTGCAGGTGGGCGCGCGGGTCACTGAGCACGACATCAAGATTATCAAGGTCCAAGGCGCTGATCTGCCTCCCGGTGCGCCCAGAAGGCGAGCCGATGTCATCGGTCACGGGGTGATTGTTCCTATCGCCAAGGGCGAATTCATTCTTCCCAATCGGCTGGCCGGCGAGAATGCCGGGTCGGGCCTTCCGGCACTCATTCCACCCGGGATGCGTGCCGTTTCTGTACGGGTCAATGAAGTCGTATCCGTCGCCGGATTCGTTACCCCGGGAACGCGCGTCGACGTGCTGCTCACCGGAACACCGGGCTCTGGCGGCGAGCAACAGACCACTACGGTGCTGCAAAATGTAGCGGTGCTTGCGTCCGGACATACGCTGGAGCGAACTTCGACTGGCGAAGCGCAGACCACCGCCGTCATCACACTTCTGGTTTCTCCGGATGATGCCCAGCGGCTGACTCTTGCCAGCTCCGAAGGACGGATTCAGCTGGCCCTTCGTAATCCGCTGGACACCAAGCAGGACGAAGTACCGTCCTCCAATTCCAGGGGCCTCTATCGGGGTATCTCTGCTCCTGCACCCACCCAGCCCACCGTACATCGTGTCGTGACGAAGAAAGTCGCTCCTCCAACCACCACTCCGACCCCGACTGGCGTGAGTGTTGAGGTCTACCAGGGCGACAAAAAACCAGAAATCGTGAAATGTTCGGAGGAGAATTGCGGCGCGAATTAAGTGGAATGAGTTCGGCCTTGCAAATCAGAACTGGCCCGTTTCCTCACAGGGAGAGGACTCTGAAAATGAACGTTCGTGCGTCTTTGCTCGGGGCTTGGCTGCTGGCCGCGTGTGTCGTCCCCACTTTTTCGGAAATCATGCAGCAGGCCGAACCCGCAGGCCAAGCACCGGCGGCGACCGACACACAGACCACGACCCTCCCAGCACAAACTCCACAGCCTCAGGGGTCCGCACCCTTGCGGGTCATGGTGGGCAAGTCGTTGCTCATCAATACAACCGAGCGATTAAGACGTATTTCGATCACTGACCCGAACATTGCGTATGCCCAGGTGATAACGCCGACGCAGATTCTGGTTCATGGCAAAACTCCGGGAGAGGTTTCCCTGCTGATCTGGGATGAAGCGGAACGTTCTCGCAGCTTTGATCTTCGCGTGGATGTGGACGTGAGTGCCTGTGCTGAAGAAGAGCGGCGTGTCTTTCCCGACGAGCAAATCACAGTCACACCTTCCAGGGCCGCCGTCGTTTTGTCCGGTCACGTTTCTACCGAAGATGTTGCCAAGCGCGCCGGAGAACTCGCGGGCGCGTATTCTCCTCGGGTTGTGAATGTGCTGACGTTCGGCCCGGTCGGAGCTCAAGAGGTTCTATTGCAGGTGAAGTTTGCCGAAGTCGACCGCACGGCCCTAACCCAACTGGGCATCAATTTCATTTCCACGGGAGCCGGCAATACCATCGGCACGGTGACGACTGGGCAGTTCGGCGCCTTTGGACCGCAGACGTTGACTCCGGGCCAATCCGGGGGAGCCACCACCAGTCCAGCCACCACAGTCAGCAACATACTGAATCTGTTTCTTTTTCGTTCCGATATTAATTTCGGAGCCGTGATCGCGGCGCTGGAGAATAAGAGTCTGCTGCAGATTCTCGCTGAACCCAATTTAATTGCGGTCAACGGCAAGGAAGCCAGTTTCCTGGCCGGAGGTCAATTTCCCTTCCCGATCGTGCAGCCCGGTGCTGGCTTCACCGCGGTTACAATTTCGTTCAAGGAATTCGGCGTGCGCTTACAGTTCACCCCTGTCATCATGCCGAACGGAAATATCCATTTGAAGGTGGCTCCAGAAGTCAGCACGTTGGATTTCGCCAATGCATTAACGATCTCCGGATTCACTGTTCCCGCCTTGAGCACGCGTAAAGCCGAAACCGAATTTGAGTTGCAGGATGGGCAAAGCTTTGTGATCGCGGGTCTCATGGACAACCGTGTCACCGACATCTATAACAAGATTCCTGGACTCGGAGACCTTCCGGTCCTGGGCAATCTCTTTCGCAGCAAGAGTTTGCAGAAGAGCAATTCGGAACTGATGGTGTTGTGCACGGTGCGGCGGATCTCTCCGAGCACAGAGCAGCCCGCCCCACCACAGAATCCCAAACCTTTTATGGACAGCGGAAAGTTCGATAAAGGCAGATAATCTCGGCGCTGAAATCGCTGATACGTTATGGCAGAACTCTCAGTCGTAATTGTCGCCACAGACAACGAGCAGCGAGCGGTGCTGCAAGTGCTGGTTGACGGCACCAGTGTGGCGCGGACGGTCCATACGTGCGCGAGCTTTCCGGTGGCCGCCTCTGACCCTGTGACAAGGCGGGTACGCACCGCGAATCCGGATGTGACCCTGGTCGACATTCCCACGGACAATCCTCAACTCGCCCTCCGAGCTATCGAACTGCTGCATCAGGAAATGCCCGATGCCGCCATTTTTGCCATCGGCACCCTGAGTCAACCTCAGATCATCGTCAACGCCATGCGTGCGGGAGCTCGAGAATTTATCGAACGGCCTACCAATACAACAGATATGCTTGAGGCGTTCGTGCGCCTCACCACCGCACAGCGCCGAGGACGTCAAGAAGGGATTCGCGGCAAAGTTTTTTCGGTTATCAATGCAAAAGGCGGAAACGGCGCGACTACCGTGTCTGTCAATTTAGCGCTGGCGTTACAGTCCGCCCACGGGCAAACTGCGCTGGTGGACCTTGCTCCTCTGGGCCACACCGCGCTCCACATGAATTTGAAGCCGGTATTTAACGTGGCCGACGCCACCCGCAACCTTCACCGCATGGACGCTTCCCTGCTCGAGAGCTTCATGACGCGCCACAGCGGCGGGTTGCAGCTGCTTGCGGGAACCAATGTGCCAGCTACCGTAGATCCCTCCACCGCCGAGTATGTTCGCCTCTTCGACATGCTCGTGACGCATTACCGGTACGTTGTGGTCGATGCTTCGTCGCGCTTCGATGCAGCCACCCGGCTGATCGCCAGCCTGTCGGAAACCGTCTTACTCGTTGCCTGCAGCGACGTGGCGTCGCTTTGGAGCGCTGCCCGGGTGCAGCAATACCTTGGGGAAACCGGAAGCCGCGAGCGTGTTCGCCTTGTCCTCAATCGCTTTCGGAAGGTTCCCGGCTTTAGTGAAGCAGACGCCGAGACGGCAGTGGGTGCAAAATTACTGTGGCGAATCCCCAACCAGTATTTCGCGATATCAGGAGCGATCGATCGCGGCACACCGGTCATGGATCAACGAAATTCCGAGATCGCACGCTGTTTCTCCGGGTTAGCGCAGGAGTTGACTCGCAACGACGTAGAGGTCAAGCGGGCGGCGTGGTCGCTGTTTAAGTCGGTTTAGTATTTAGAGTCGAAACTGGGCAAACATGGCAAATCTTCAATCCTTCGAGCGCACCGACTACCAGCAGGTTAAAGCCGATCTGCATCGCAAGATCCTGGATCGCCTCGATCTTGAGAAACTGGGCAAGGCTACCGGAGACTCCGCCCGGGATGAAGTGCTGGTCGTCATTCGGAACGCCGTCAACGCCGAAGTCGTGCCTCTGAGCTTTGCCGAGCGGGAACGACTTTCGCGCGAGATCCTTGACGAGATTTTCGGTCTCGGCCCTCTCGAACCGTTGCTCAAGGACCCTACCGTCTCCGACATTCTGGTAAATCGCTTCGATCGCGTATACGTGGAGCGCGCGGGAAAGCTTGAACGTACTGCGTTGTCCTTTAAAGACAATTCGCACCTCATGCAGATCATTGAGCGCATTGTTTCGCGCATCGGGCGCCGCGTCGATGAGTCCTCTCCCATGGTGGATGCCCGCCTGGCCGATGGATCCCGTGTCAACGCGATCATTCCGCCGCTGGCCATTGACGGCCCTTCGCTCTCGATCCGCCGCTTCGGGCGCGAGCCCGTCACCGCACGCCAGATGATCGAGAATCTTACCCTCACCGAGTCGATGCTCGAATTGCTGTCGGCCATGGTGAAGGGGCGGCTGAATATTCTGGTTTCCGGCGGCACCGGCGCCGGCAAGACGACTCTGTTAAACGTGCTCTCCGGATACATTCCCAACTCTGATCGCATCGTTACGATCGAAGATGCAGCCGAACTGCAACTGAAGCAGGAGCACGTGGTGCGCCTGGAAACCCGGCCACCCAATATCGAAGGCAAAGGCGCCGTGCGCCAGCGGCAACTTGTAATCAACAGCCTGCGTATGCGCCCTGACCGAATTGTGGTTGGCGAGGTGCGCGGCGAGGAGGCCTTCGATATGTTGCAGGCCATGAATACTGGCCACGAGGGATCGCTCACCACGGTGCACGCGAACTCTCCACGCGATGCCATGGCTCGTGTTGAGAATATGGTTTCAATGGCAAACCTGAACATTCCGGAACGAGCGGTGCGACACCAGATCGCTTCCGCGGTGCACGCCGTCATACAGATTGCACGCCTCTCGGACGGTACACGGAAAGTGATCACCGTTTCGGAAATTACCGGGATGGACGGTGACCGAATCGGCATGCAGGATATTTTTACCTTCGAACGCACCGGCACGGATGAAAGCGGCAAAGTCCGTGGTGCATTCCGTGCAACCGGAGTGCGTCCGCAATTCGCGGAGCGGCTCGCGACCACGGGCGCCCGCTTGCGGCCGGCGTTATTTGAATCCAGAACCGAGGTCTGATCGAAATGCCAGCAGCCCTGATTGCGCTTGTGGTGTTTATCGTGGTTGCGCTGGCGGCTTTTGGCCTGGGCTCGATTTTTGACCAGCGCAATGCGCGCGCTCGACTCCTGAAAGAACGCCTGGCAAAGGAGCGCAAGGCTCCCGATTTGGCCCCCGAGGAAGAATTAGCCCTCCTCCGCGATGAACAACTGAGCCAGATTCCCGCGCTGGACAACCTGCTGAGGCGATCGACACGTGTCAGTGACATCCGGAAAATGCTGGAGCAGGCCGGCATGTCAACGCGCGCCGGGAATTTTCTTGCCATCTCGGCCGCCTCCGGGATCGCCACCACCTTCTTGGCCTACGCGCTGAGCAGACGCGTCGAAATCGCATGGGTTGGGATGTTGCTAGGGTTTGTGCTTCCTTATGCGTATTCGTCCTACCGACGCACCAAACGCTTTGAGAAGTTTGAAGAGCTATTTCCTGAAGCGATCGACACGTTGGCCCGCGCGGTTCGGGCTGGACACGCCTTCACCACCGCACTGGAAATGATTACGGATGAGGTCGCGGATCCCGTCGCCGGCGAATTCCGCCAGCTTTACGAAGAGCAAAAATTCGGTATGCCAGTGCGGGATGCTCTGTTAAATCTCACCGAGCGCGTGCCCTTGGTCGACGTTAAGTTTTTCGTGACCGCCGTCATGCTGCAACGCGAGACTGGCGGCAACCTGGCCGAAATTCTAGATAACCTGTCGTACGTCATTCGCGAGCGCTTCAAGATCCAGCGCCAAGTGCGCGTCTATACCGCACAAGGGCGCTTGACCATGGCCTTGTTGATGGGGATGCCCCCGATTATTGTGACCGTCATGCTTATCCTGAATCCGGCGTTCATTCGTCCCCTTTTCTCAGACCCGATCGGACACGGGTTGCTGGTGGCGGGTATTACGCTGCAAACCGTGGGATATTTCGTAATCCGTAAGATTATTCGCATTCAAGTTTAAGGACTGCGTTTACCTCATGCTGCCGCTTATTTTGGTTATCGTCGTATTCGTCACTGTGGTGATGGTCGTCCTCGCCTTCGGAGCGGCGGTCGTGACTCCCAGTTCGGTTCTTGGGGCCCGTCTGCGTGCCTTGGGCGGGCAGCAGCAAGTCGAGAACAAGCCTGCGTTCCGCGAACGGATGGAACAGGCGTTGGATCCGATCAGCAAAGCGATCCCCTTGTCCCCGGCGGACGTTTCGCGTACACGCGCGTGGCTGATTCAGGCCGGGTTCCGCGACGCCATTGACGTCAACTACTATTTCGGTGCCCGTATTCTAGCCTCCGCGCTCGGCTTTATCGGTGTCGCCCTTTTTACAGGATTCGATAACCTTTTCCTTCTGGTCGGCGTTGCTGGTCTAGGATTCTTTCTCCCACGCTTCGTTCTCAAGCGGATGATTAAGGACCGGCAGCGCCGCATTCGCATCGGACTGCCGGACGCATTAGACCTGACCGTGATCTGCGTGGAAGCGGGCTTGGCCCTCGATCAAGCCCTCACCCGCGTTGGTCAGGACCTTCACCATGCCCACCCTGATCTCAGCGACGAGTTTCACCTCGTAAACCTCGAAATGCGCGCTGGCAAGCCTCGCGCTGAGGCTCTGCGCAACCTGGTGGACCGCACCGGGGTTGACGACATCCGTTCTCTTGTTGGTACACTCATTCAAACAGATCGCTTCGGCACCAGCGTCGCTCAAGCCCTCCGCGTGCATTCCGACTCCCTCCGCACGGAGCGCCGGCAACGGGCCGAAGAACAAGCTGCAAAAACCACGATCAAAATGGTCCCCCCACTAGTGATATTTGTTCTGCCGTCGATTATTTTCGTCACGATTGGCCCGGCTATTATCGAACTATTCCGGCAGCTCAGCCCCGTTACGGGCGGTCACTAAGACGGCAAAGCAATCGCAAGATAGGACTTGGGGAGCATGTTGTCGCTATGTCGGTTTTATCTTCGCAGGGGCAAGCTTTTAATCAGACCCGGCAGGTATTCCTGGCGACGGCCCTCGCTGTCGCTGACACTCATTGGACCCGGCTGCGCGGCTTGCTTGGACTCTCCTCGAGTGACTTCCGTAACGGTTCTGGCCTCTGGATTGTTCCTTGCCACGGAGTTCATACTCTGGGTATGGGGTTTCCCATCGACGTCATTTATCTGGACGCGTCGATGAAGGTAATTCATCTTCAGAGCGGCCTGCGGCCATGGCGGTTTGCGCCGGTCCGATCACAGGCAGCGTCTGTATTGGAATTGCCCTGTCGTATGGTGGCAGAAACCAGAACCGCATTGGGAGATAGAATTGAAGTAACGTTGCAAAAGGATGGTCAAGTCCTGCCCGCGTGAGTTCCATACTCCAACTCGAAGAGGCCGTCGTCGTTCAGGACGCAGCGCTCAAGCTCGCCGTGGAGTGGTCGTCACCCTGGCATGACTTTGTGACCTCGATTCGGCCGGCCTTGGCGCGGTCCGAACGCCGTCTTGCCGGCGAGGCTCCCTTTGGACTCGTCCCTCTGCGCATCATGATCCCTTCCTATCTTCTGGAAGCTTTCCTGATCTTCGCCGTCATCGTCGTTCAGGTAAAGATCGCGGCGCTGCGGCCCTACGTTGTGCCAAGATTTTCAAGTCATGACGTGATCTATTACAGCGGCGACGAACTTCCGCGAACTCAGGATGTCGGCGGCGCTGAAGCTGGAAGCGTCGGGAACGCGGGTGGGGAGGAAGCCCACCACCGCACTCAGACGATCAAGATTGCGCGAGGCGGTTCGCTCTCTCCGCAGGTGGTCGACGCGCCCAATCTCAAACTTCCATCCTCGCGCGATGCGGTGGCGAACCTGTTGGCCATTCGGCCGAATCCAGGACCTCCGCCTGCAGAAGGACTGCGCTCCAATCGTGCTGCTCCCAATCTTTCAACTGCTGTGGTGGCGCCCGCTCCGAACGTGGTACGCGATTACACTCGCAACGGCGTGCAGCTAGACTCGGTGATAGCCCCCGCGCCCTCGTTGACGCGCGATCGCACAACGACGGCTCCCAATTTCAGTGCAAATTTGATTCCTCCGGCCCCCAGCGTGTCGAGCAGCCATCCTCTCGTCGCTCCAGCTCTTGGCCCAGCTGTAATTCCGCCTGCTCCCAGCGCAGCCCGCGATCGCGGGCTGAACGCGCCCATGTTGAGAACGTCGGTCGTAGCGCCAGCACCCACGGCCGATCGCGAACAAAGCCGATCCAATCCCGCGCTCGCTGGCAGCGTGATCCCGCCCGCACCCGGTGGGGTGAGCCGAGAACTCTCCAGTTCACCTGTCCAAATGACGAATGCGGCTGTGGTGCCGCCACCGGTCTCGGCGCCCGAACGAAACACCGGGCGGAATTCGAAACTAGATTTGCCGGCATCCTCTGTGGTCGCACCGCCGCCTTCCGCGGATGTTTCGCAAGATACTCATCGTTTGGCGGGCGGAAATACTCCAGACCCATCGAGGGCGGTTGTCCCTCCACCTCCCACCCAGTCGGCCAGCGGCTCGTTCATGAGCAGCCTGATGGGAAAACTCTTTGGTGCTTCTGAGGTCGTCCCCCCGCCTCCTGCGGTTCATTCGAACGGCCCGACTGGCGGGAGCGGAACTTCCCTTGCAACGAACATCGTTCCACCGCCACCTAGCGTCGCGGCAAGTCCGGCCGGCGGTAGTCCGCGCGGCGCGCGAAACGGGATGGGTAGCTCTATTGGATCGAACGTGGTTGCTCCACCGCCTTCCGCAGGTATATCCGGCGGCACCGGCACTCGTTCTGGGGCCGCATCCTCTGCGCCAATCGTAGGCGTTCCTAATGTTGTTCCGCCCCCGCCAACGCTTGCCGGCAACGGCGGTGGCACGGGCAACACTGGCGGAGGAGCGGGCCCGGGCGGCACGTTGCTGGCCAACAATATCGTTCCGCCGCCACCTGCTCTTGGTGGAGGCTCGGCAACAAATGGCGGCGGTTCGGGTCGTAGGGGCGCAGGTCTTGGGGCGCCACTGGATGCAGGCGCGAACCTGGCTCCGCCCGTGAGTGGAGGCAGCGGCACCAATGCGGGTGCTGTGATTTCGACCCAGCCCGGCACAAAAGTTGGCCTACCGAGTAGCGGCGGTACTGGATCGCTCGCGATGTCTCCTTCAGGCGGCGACAAGCCCGGACTCGGTGGCGCAGGTGGAGGCACCAGCACTGGTCATGGAGAGGGCTCAGGCAGTGGCATGAACGGTGCCGGGTCAGGAGCCGGAAAATCTGGCGCCGGGGTCGGATCGGATGCGAGTGCACGAGGCGGCATCGCTCCCGCCCCAGGCCCGGGCGGCTCCGGGAATGCACCTTCTGGCAACCCGGCCGTGCGCGGTATCGACATCAGCGGAGGCAGCAGTCAAGTCACAATTCCCGCGTTTGGGTCCGACCCTGCCGCGAGCGATCCGCAGAGCCCAAGGCATTCTTCATTAAAGCAACGGCAATCGTTCGATGTCGATGTCGTCGCTACAGCCACTTCCGGCGGAGCCTTCGAGCCTTACAAGAACCTGCTCCATGGGGAGAAGCACACAATCTATCCCGACACGTCGAGTTCATTTGGAACGGCTGTCATGGAATACTCCGAGGAATCGGCAAAAGGCCGAGGCGTGCTCACTCCTCCTCAGCCGATTCGCACCACCCTGCCTGAGGGATTGCCGCGCGGTCGCATGGTGGTCATTTGCACCCTAGATGCTTCGGGCAACCTGAAGAACCTGCGCGTTTTGGACCCTGGCCCCGCCGAAATGACCGCGAAGGTGCTCGCCGCTCTGAATAGTTGGAAGTTCCGGGCCGCGCTGCGTGGTGATCAACCGGTGGAAGTGACTGCCATTCTGGGTTTTGGAATCGACACTAACGATCGCTTCTAGTACGTCATGAACCTTTGATTGACTCTCTCTGACCCGTGGTGTCTCAAACTACTGATCGTTCTCCCGCTGTTGCCGATGTCCCATGGAGGGCGATGCTCGCCCACGCCGGAGTGCGGATGGATTTTGACGAAGCGGTCAGCGCACACAGCAACTGGAAACGTGAATTGCGAGGCTTCCTGGCGAAAGGCGAGTGCAATCTCCACCCCGCTGACGTCAGTGTTGACCACAAATGCGCACTCGGACAATGGATTTACGGCGAAGGCGCACCCTACCGCTCTCTACCGGAGTTTACAAAGCTGAAGTATGAGCATACCCGCTTTCACATGCTCGCGGCCGAGGTAGTGCGGAACGCGAATTCCGGAACAGCGATCGATGCTGAGTTGGAACCTTGTGCCAATAGCGAGTTCTCGAAATCGTCCTCGGCGATCGTCATTGCCATCATCGCGCTGAAAAAGGCGACTGGCCAGCTAACGTGGCTAGCGTTGTAGAACTACTTGGCTCTTCGACGGTTCTTCTGACGTGATGGTGGAATCAGCCCCTTCTCTGGTTGCTCCGTTTCAATCTTGTCCGATAGCTTGTGGAGAGGCTTGTCCGCAGCCGACGATCGCTGCCGACCTGCCGCAGTCGCTGTCAGACCCTGCCCCGTATAAATCGATTCCGCGAACGTCGTACCCGAAATAGCGCTCGCCACTGCGAACACTCCGTGAGGCACGCCGTTGGTGAAGACGGTCGCTACGTAATCGCCCACCATCAGGCCATTTTGTGAATTCGGTAGCCAGGTCAGCATCATGGGGCCTGTGAGGGCAACCGGCGCATTCCAGGTCGAGCCGCCGTTCGCTGACGCAATATATCCAACGTAGAGTTGACACGTCGACACCGTGCACGCGCTCTGCGAATAGTAGTAGTAGTGCAGAGCAACATGCGCAGAGCTCCCTATGGTAGCGGGATCAATCCCAATTCCGGGAATAAAGTAATCCGCAGTGCTCGAAGTGTCATCGATTGGTACGCGAGTAACCGCGCTCCAATTCACGCCATCGGTCGACGTGCTGTAAACCAGATCGTTCGTCGCGCACATGGCCCGGAACCGGCAATCCTCCCACACCACCCAAACGGTTCCAGCACCATCCACTGCCGCGGAGGGCAGCGGACCGCTGCGAATCCCACCCGCATCGGTATGAAACTGCCTGGTCGAAATGGTTACAGGAGCGCTCCAGGAAATGCCGCCGTCGCTCGAACTGAAAGCCGAGATAACATTGGTCTCGATCGGCACGACTACGTTCCCATTCGGCTGAACCAGAGGCTGTCCGCCGATACCCTGAGCTAAGTCTGCGGTAGCCACCGGTATTCCCCAAGTCAAACCTCCGTCGGTGGAAGTGCTCATCTGAATTTCGCCCTGATTGATGGGATCGTCCCATTCGAGATAACAATTGCCAAAATGCGGACTACTCGCCCAGCTGTCGCAGACGATCCAATTCTTGTCGGAACTCGGAGCCGACGGATCGACACTGGCCGGATTTTGCCAAGTCAGGCCATCGCTCGACCGGCTCACCACGACTGCTGGCGCATGAAGCGTACTGGAAAGCGGCAAGGACGCGACTAGCCACACCGCATGCTTCGCGTCATAAGCGACAACCGGATCGCTCGCCGCGTCATACGGCCCCGAACCTTCGCCGGTTGTTAGGCCCGGCAAGAAGCCGTGAGTCCAAGTATTGCCTCCGTCGGTGGAAGTTGCCCATCCAATGTTGGTCGCCCCACCGGGAGCAATGCGTCCGGTTTGGAACGCTGCCACCATAGTCTTCCCATTGGCCACCATATGAGGCTCGACTTCGGTCGCGTGTTGTCCCGGACCGATCGAGTATGGGTCCGAGCTCACCTGCGTCAGATTCGCCCCAACAGGATTTCCGGGTTGCGTTCCTGGAACTGATGGGGACGGCGTCGATCCTGAACATCCGACCAACGCCAGGGTTAGTCCCGCAAGAAGGCAGGTAACCGCGCTTTTCCAATAGAAAAGGTCACCTGTTGCATCCATCATTCAGAAGTTCCTGTGCGTCTCTCAAACGCAACCAACGTGCCACCATCATCAGGTGGAGTATTGGAAAGGTCAATTGCTTCTTATCGGCGGCCTTAGAGTTCAACGGTCTCGCACGAATATAACCGCCATCTCGTCTGCGTAGCTCGTCTTCCATCCCTGAGTTCCCGAAAGCACGGTCGCTAGCGGCGCGTCTCTGGGCAACACGACGCAGGGAGCCTTGTAGGTGGCGAGAACATTCTCCCAGCCACGCTGAACGTGCATCATCTTTAGGTACGACCTGAAGAATTGCTCACCGTACAAGTCATGCCGGTCATCCACAACGACCAGCGTTCTGGGATACAGCCGATAAAGCAAATAGCCGCCCCAAAAGTCAGGACTCAACACCGGACCTTCGAGGTTATTTTTCTCCAGATAATTCACGGCCTCGACGGGCATGCGCTGCGGGCTAAAATGCGCGGCCATCCACTGCCTGGACCCCGCGCCTCCCCCGTTCACAGTAATCAGGAGCGTTGCGACAATTGCAACAATCGGCCATAGATGGCCGCGGAGTCCGGTTTCCATTGCGGTCATGCGCTGCAAGAAACCGCCAGAAACCCTGGCGGGCAGCAGTGGGCCGACGACCATCACCAGCAAAACCGAGGAAACCGGAATATTCCGTGAAGCGTACAGCCCGGCGTAAATCGCAAACAGAACCGTCAGGCCGGTGCTCATTTGCAAGTCCAGTCCTCGGATCGCCACAACACTCACCGCAATCAGAATAAGTATGAGAAAACACTTCTGCGCCAGCCCGTGGAAATTAGGTGACTGAAACTCTTCGATGTGATCCATCAGAAACCGGTTCGAGAGGTAGGAATAAATGTGCGCGTATAGCCTCCATCCGTAAGGATTTATCAGACCGGCCGCAACCGAAAGCACACCGGTCCACACAAGCCTGCGCGCTCTGCTTGCTGCCGACACTTTTTGCAGGAATTCTTCGAGACGGTTCTCTTTGGCGCTGAACCAGGTCCAGCCGGCTCCGAGCAAATAGATTGTGAGCAGCACGAATCCAACCAGAAAGCCACCGTGCACATTCACCCACACCAGCATCAGAAATGGCAGCGCCCACAGCCATCGCGATCGACCTCGCCCTCTCAGACAATCCCGCTCAGAGGAATCGAGGATCCAGAACCACACCAGGGTGAACAGCCAACTGACCACATGCGGACGCGCCAGGAAATGAATCATCGACGCTGAAGTTGCAAGCAGCGTCAGCGTGAGTGCCACTAGCAAGTTCGTTCCGCGTAAGATGAGCAGCCGAAACATCGCGGCGAAGACTAACGCGATTACGACTGCCGTGAACCAGACGACACCATTCAATCCCAGCCTGGCTTCCAGCAGACCTACGACGACGTCATAAAGCCACTCCCAAGCGAACCATGGCTTTCCCGCCATGATGGAAGAAAACGAGTCTACGCGCGGCACATTGTGGACCGCCAGAATCTGTTGGCCGGTGCGAATGTGCCAACCAATACCTGCATCTCCCAGCAGGCGCACCGACAAGGGTGTTAGTACCAGCACCCCCAGGAGTGCGAGAAACGTTACGTCGGCCACCGATGGCATCACCACGCGAAGCCACGCCGGAGTCGTCACCGCAGAACTTCTGGAACCATCTGCCATCGCGGTGAATCTTATAGAGGTGGAGGGCAGACAGCAAGATGGCGAGCAAGGTGACACCGCGAGTTGTAATCGTCGGCGCTGGTTTCGGTGGCCTGAACGCGGCGCGCACTCTGGGAAAGGCACCCGTTCAAATCACAGTTATCGACCGCAGAAACTACCACACCTTTCAGCCGCTGCTTTACCAGGTAGCGACCGCGGGGCTTTCCCCAGGAGAAATTGCCGCTCCCATCCGTTCCATTCTTCGCTCGCACCGCAACATCGAAGTGTTGATGTCTGAAGTCACAGACTTCGATCTTGAGCATCGCATTGTCAAAACTCCCGATGCTGAAATCCCGTACGACTACCTCATCGTTGCCGCGGGTGCGAGTCACGCCTATTTTGGGCACGATGATTGGGAGCCCTTCGCTCCCGGCCTCAAAACTATTGAAGATGCGCTGGAAATCCGCCGGCGTGTGTTGCTCGCTTTCGAGTTGGCTGAGCGGCAGGCTGCCTCCGGGGAAACTACCACTCCTCTCAACTTCGTTGTGGTCGGCGGCGGTCCCACCGGAGTCGAGCTAGCCGGAACGCTCGCCGAGATCTCACATCACGCCTTGGCGCATGAATTCCGTTCCATCGACCCCTCGCGCACCCATATCCTGCTGATCGAGGGAGGACCCCGCGTCCTCGCGGCCTATGCGGAGGACTCATCCCGCAGCGCGCAGGAGCAACTCAATCGCCTGGGTGTCGAAGTTCGTACTTCGACAGTTGTCACTCAGATCGAACCTGGCGCAGTTTATGCGGGAAGCACCCGCTTGCCAGCGACAGTCGTGCTCTGGGCAGCCGGCGTCGCTGCTTCCCCGCTCGGCAAATGCCTAGGTGTACCAATCGACCGTGCGGGGCGCGTGCTCGTGCAGCCGGATCTCTCCATTCCAGGCCGTCCGGAGGTATTCGTAATCGGCGATCTTGCGTCGTTGAAAGACGAGCACGGCAAGATGCTCCCTGGAGTCGCGCCCACTGCCATCCAGCAGGGCCGCTTCGTTGCCAGGGTGATTCGCCAGGAAGTAGCGTCAAAGCGGGTTGGAAGTCAGGATTTTGGCCCACGTCCTCCATTCCACTACTGGGACAAAGGCAGCCTGGCCACCATTGGCAGGGCCGCGGCCGTGGCTGAGTTCGGACGTATCCACATCTCAGGCTTCGTGGCGTGGTTATCGTGGCTCTTCATTCACATCCTGTTTCTCATCGGCTTCCGCAACCGCTTGCTGGTCTTTATTCAATGGGCATGGTCTTATGTCACCTACGAGCGTGGTGCCCGGTTGATCACTGGGAGCACCTATCTGCCTGGCTGGACAGCTGAGCAACCCGACTCAGCCGTTACCAAGGAGCCGGGCGCGCAAGAAATTCACACGGGCCCACTCAAATAGAGGGACAATAGAACAGAAGCGGGATGCGGGTTCAGGCCATCTTGGCCGAATCCTCGATGGCTCAGCCCCGCAAAGGACGATGCGCCATGCATTCTTCTCTAACAGTGACCCTTAAGAGTTGCATGAAGTTGGGCACCCTCATTGCCATCGCAATCGCGATAGTCTTTTCCGTTCCCGTGTCTGCTCAGGTTCTGAAAGTTGTCGTCAACGACACGATTCAGCCGATCAGCGCAGAATACATTTCCCGTGCGATTGACGAAGCCCACCGTAGTAACGCGCAGGCCTTATTGATCGAGATGAATACGCCTGGCGGCTTGGTCAGTTCGACGCGGGAGATCATGGAGAAAATCACATCGTCTCCGGTTCCCGTGATCGTGTACGTGACCCCGACGGGCGGGCACGCTGGTTCCGCAGGCATCTTCATTCTCGAATCCGCCGACATCGCCGCCATGGCGCCCGGAACCGCAGCCGGTGCTGCGCATCCCGTGACCTTCATCGGTCCCATGCAAGTCAAAACCGACGATGACATGAAGCGCAAGATCGAAAATGATGCTGCAGCACTCATGCGCTCGGTCACTGCCAAGCGCGGACGCAGCACGGAAGCTGCCGAGAGTGCCGTACGCGAGTCCAAATCCTTTACCGAGCAGGAGGCCCTCGCCGGACATCTCATCGACTATGTTGCATCCAGCCCGGAAGACATCTTCCGCCAGATGCAAGGCAAGAGTTTCAAACGCTTCAATGGAGAGACGGCCACCCTTGATCTGACAAACCAGCCGGTTGTGCCTTTCGGCATGACTCTCAAGGAAACGATTCTTGATACGCTCATGGACCCCAACGTGGCGTTTTTGCTGCTTGTGGTCGGAGCATTGGCGCTCTATGTGGAATTCAATCATCCCGGAGCGGTCATCCCCGGCACCGTGGGAGTAGTATTCATTCTTCTCGCTGCGTTTGCGCTGAATTTCCTTCCCACACGTTTCGCCGCGTTGGGATTGATTCTGGGGGCCTTTGCCCTTTTCGCCGCAGAAGCCAAGTTCACATCGCACGGAGTTTTAACTGCGGGAGGGATTGCCTTGCTCACCATAGGCGGCTTGCTCCTGGTCGATTCGCCCATTCCGGAAATGCGCGTACATCTGTTGACTGCGCTGGCAGTCAGCATCCCGTTCGGACTGATCACTGCTTTTTTAATGACGATCGCTGTAAAGGCGCGGCGCAATAAAGTGGTGACCGGAGCGCAAGGCCTAGTGGGAGAAACAGGCGTTGCGCAGACGTCACTTTCGCCGCAGGGAAAGGTTTTCGTCCACGGCGAACTCTGGGATGCAGTCGCCTCCTCACCCCTGCCGCCGGGACAACTCGTGGTGGTCCGCAAGATTGACGGTCTCAGGCTGCACGTCGATCCGCTCGGAGCCACTCCGCCACCCACCAACCCTGAGCCCGCAGTTCTCTAATCTAGACTGATCAGAATCGTGTGGAGACAGCCGCCTTCGGTTGTCTCCGAAGGGAGCGCCCCTCAAGCTATTTCAGGTCGAATAGCGCATTTACATGAGCCGTAACCGTCACGGTCTGTGGAGTGAATTCCTCGGTTGGGGCGGGCGCCGCATTGGCCATCGCGGCCATGGGATGAGCCATTCGTGGCATGATAGGTCGCGGGTTCTCGAACGTGTCCACCGAGGCATAAGAGAGTTCTCCCACGCTTCGGCCAGCGACGCGAGCCAGAGTATCGGCGGAGTTGCGCGCCCGCCGATACGCATCTTCCACGGCTTTGTTCTTGGCTTCGTCCATATTCTCCAGCGCGTAACTGAGTGTCTGGGTCTCGCTCACGTTAGCGTCGGCCAGTTGCTGAGTGATCGGAGCGACCTTCGTAAAATCCTTCAACTTCAGGGTCACGTCGGTGGTCACGCGATATCCAATCACTTTCTGCTTTGGCTTCCACTCGTAGACCGGTTGCACTGACAGAAATCCGATGTTGGCGGCCTTGGGGTCAATTCCATTGGCGCGTAATACCTGCCGCACTTGCTCCACGTTTTTTGATCCCCGCTGGAAGGCGGCTTGTGAAGTCTCGTCTTGCACCGACACGTTGAACTGGATCACGGCCGTGTCGGGAGCTGCTTCGAACTTCCCGTCCGCGCCCACGTAAACGCTATTCGCCTGTGCGTTCACCGCAGGATGATCCTGCGCAATCACTGTAGTGACCAAGAGAGGAATGAGAGCGAAGAGTAAACGGGCAGATTTCATGGCGGCCCTCCGGAAGGATTATCCCATTTAAGATCGAGTTTCCACGATGGGACGCCTTCCTTATTAAGAACGCCGGAAAGCATTGATTTTGCGATTTCGAAGCAATCAAATCTTCTGGCTCTCGATCTCGCCCTCTACCGGGTGGGAACCGCGAGATTGCGATCCAGACGAATTTCGAGAGCAGTTCCCTTGTCGAGCACCAGGTCGTGCCCCGCTTCGAAGGCCGAGAAAGCTCCTGCCGCCGCACCTGAACCGGCTCCGGCCGCCGCGCCGTGTTTGCCACCCGACCGCTCCCCCTGCGCAGCGCCTTCACCCGCGCCAACGATCACCGCCTCGGCGATCTGCTCCTTCGTCATCCCCTTGCGCCCAATCTCTCCTTCTTCTCCAATCTGCCGTAATCCATGCTCCCCCGGGACGCCAGTCACCGTGGCGATCAAGGGAACCCAGCCTCTGGAAGTTTCGATTTCCTCGAAACTCAAAATGATGCGCGTGTGCAGTCCCGGTTCAACCGCGCTGATGTGCCCCTTGATCTTCCTTCCTGATTCGATGGCCTGGCCACTAGCAGACACTAGCGGCTCCGCTAAGCGAGCATGAAAGTGGTCGCCCGCCTTCACCGTCTTCGTATCGAGACGATCGTTCAGTTGAATCAAAAAGGTCGTGCCCTGCGGCACTGCATTCGCGGGAACCGGGGGCGCATCTTGCGCAGACATCCAGTTGGAAAAACTAATGATCGTAACCAAGATGGCAGCAAGCTTCATTCGGAAATGCGGGATGCGAACGGGCATAGGAATCTCCCTCAAGCAATTCTTCTAGGTTGGATGGGAGAACGAAGGGAATTGCTGCCTTCGGTTGAGACAATATTCAGCCTAACCATGCCCCAACGCAGGGCCAGCCACGGCCAGCAGATCAACCTGAAGGCCGCCAGAGTGAAGTCCTTCAATCGTCGTGGCGGGACGCTTCCCAGTTGCGGGCACAACACCCACGGCGCGGTTTTTGCCCAATTCCTTTGCCCGGTGCAGTCCGCGGTCGGCGAGGGTAAGGACCTCTTCATAACCAATCGACTGCGGATTTTCGGGGACCCAGGGAAACGAAGCCCATCCGAGCGAACAGGTGCGATACATCATTTCTCCTGAATCGAGTTGAATTGGCTTATCCGCCACGGCTGCAAGAACGCGCTGCGCCAATAATTCCGCTTCCCTGCGATCGGTGTAGCGCGACACAATCAAGAACTCTTCCCCTCCCCAGCGCATCAGCACATCGGAGTGCCGGATCGACGAACTGAGACGACGGGCCATCTCTACCAGCACCTTATCTCCTACGTCGTGCCCGTACTGGTCGTTCACTTCTTTAAAGTTGTCGGCATCGATCAGGTAGAAAACCAAGTCCTGCGTGTGCGGATCACGGTTATCCGCGTGTGACCGCAATGCCTGGCTTACGTCCGATTCGATCGAGGCTGAGAAATAACGCCGGTTTCGCAATCCTGTCATTGGATCGGTGAGCGACGCCTCCTCCAATACGACGTTGGTGCGACGTAACTCCCGGTTCAGTCGACGGTGCTGAATGAACAACAAAAACGCCATCATGAAGATCGTCGCCAGCGTGACCAAGACTCTGAAATGTGAGGCTTGGTGCGGAAGGGCTGGATCAGAAAGCGCGTACACGGCGATGAGCGGCAGAGAAAGCACCGCCAGCATCGCGAAGTTTCCCATCCACAGACCATAGGATTCATCGGCTGCTGTCTCCGCGGTCGGTGACAAGCCCCGTCCTAGAAGAGCAACTGCTGCAAACAGACCAAACGAGCCGGAATACGGAATGTCGTACCAACTACCTGTGAAGTAAATATCCTTTTCCAGCGCGCGATTGAGAACGTAGAACCAGATTCCGTTGAACACAAACGCCACGCAGAGCCAGGCATAGAACTTCTTCCATCGTCCCGAACTTTCACGCCAGAAAATCAGCAAGACGAAGGTAATAAGAACGGTTTCCGCTATGGACAGCACGTCGAAGTTGCGGTTGTACGCGCCTTCATTCGGTGAAATGTATTGCCAACAGACTACAAACGAAATGTAAAGGTAGAACCACCAAAGCAACAGAAGAAAGAAGTCCAGCACCCCGAGGCGTACACTCCGCTCTGAAGGTTGCCGATGTGGCCGTAGCAGAAGGCCGGCCATCATTGGCGCTCCGGCCAGAAACAGCAGAGCATCTGCCGGAAACATGCCTGGGACTTTTTTTTGCAGAACCAGGTCAAAAATCACCCAGACCACTTGATCGCTAAACCATAGCGCCCAACCCGAGGCCTGCAACATCCAGAACCAACGCATGCGGCCTTTGCTGGTCGCACCATTCCAAGCAAATGCAAAGAAGGCGGTGAGCATCAGCAGGGCGCTCACGATGTCACTCACTGCAGTCTGCGCGAAGCCCCGGGGGAGAAAAGCACACCCCGCGATCAACACCGCCGTTAGCAGCACGGCAGCGGCAACAATGAATTTCGATGGATTATGGCCGTTCAAAGGTCCCCACCTTCGCGAACGGACTAGCCCCTGGCGCCCGCAGAATGCGCAATGTGGTAGATCTGATCCTGAATCTCGTTGCGCAGGTCATCCCAAATGTTGTCTGGCATATCGAGAAACACCTTGACGACCTCGGGATCGAATTGGCGCCCAGCCCACTTCGAAATTTCCTCACGCGCAGCACGCAGCGACTGCTTTGGTCGATAAATTCGATCGGTGGTGATGGCATCTAGCGTATCGGCGACGGAGAAGATGCGAGCCCCAAGGGGAATTTCTTCACCTTTCAGACCTCGAGGATAGCCAGTCCCGTTGAACCACTCTTGGTGTGAGTACACAATCTCGGCAGCCTCAGCCAGAAATGGAATCTTTTTCACAATCTGATAACCATGATAGGCGTGCTCCTTCATGATCATCATTTCGTCGGACTCGAGTTTGCCCGGTTTTTTCAAGATACTGTCCGGAATCGCTATCTTTCCGATGTCATGTAGAAACGCTCCACGGGCAATCGTATTGATCTGCTCGCGTGGCAGGCCCATCGCCCGAGCGATCGCGATCGTAAACGCCGTCACGCGTTTCGAATGGCCTTCTGTCTCTCGGTCTTTCAAGTCCAGCGCGTCGCCCAGAGTTTCCAGCGTGATGTCGTACGAGCGTTCCAGGTTCGCCATCGCCGTCTGCAGTTGATCGGTGCGCGCCTTGACCAGCGATTCCAGGTTCGTCTGATAGGTCCGGTTCTCTACCTTAAGGCGGCGGTTCTCCAGAGCGCGGCTGACGGTGTTCAGCAGTTGCTCACGTTCGAACGGCTTTAAAAGGTAGTCGTACGCGCCGTTTCGAATGGCTGCCAGCGCGACCGAAATATCGTGTACGGCGGTAACCATCACTACCGGCATATCCGGGTATTTTTCCTTGGTTCGCTCCAGCAGGCCAATCCCGTCCAGGTCGGCCATCATCAGGTCTGAGAGCATCAACTCAAACTCTTCCCCTGAAGTCAGGACCGCCAGAGCTTCCATTCCGGAGGCCGCTTGTTTGCAGGCGTATCCCGCCGTCCCCAGCATGGACGCGACGATTTCCCGAATCGGCTCTTCGTCATCAACAACAAGAATGCGATCTGGCATGCGAATACACGAAAGTCTATCGGCGATTGTAACTCACGCACGAGATGCCGAAAGTAATCAGTCAGGTCCGGATTCTCCATCGAGAAATTGCCGGGCCATGATATTCAAAAGCTAGGAAGAAGTACGTCCGCAAGCGATGAGCGCATCCCTCTGGTCGATTTGGAACACGATTGCTCGATGGGGCCTGGCAAAGCCTACGACGGCAGAACTCGCCCTCGTGATCCTGCTCGCCAGCTTTGTCCTCGGTTTGCGCGCCTTCCGCGAGAACTATTTCAAAGTTTGGGTCTTGGGTTGGACGGCATTCGTCCTGTCACGCTTGGCCGAGCACTGCTTTGCGGCGAAGATACCCTCGCCTTTCGATGTGGTCGCTGTACAAGCAACTTTCGTTCTCTCCGTAGGGTTGCTGGCAGGCGCGGTTCTGCTCTACACCCGCGGACGTGATCTTATTTTGCCGTTGATGGTGATCACCCCGGTCTTGGTCGGTTTCTCCGGGGCCCGAATCTTGCTATGGCCTGATTCCTTGCCTTTACGAGTGGCCGTGGAAGTCGGTTATC
Source organism: uncultured Acidobacteriaceae bacterium (assembly GCA_963840895.1). Lineage (GTDB taxonomy): Bacteria > Acidobacteriota > Terriglobia > Terriglobales > Acidobacteriaceae > Sulfotelmatobacter. The sequence continues at coordinate 368,908 of CAWJAR010000016.1, read as the reverse complement.
GGATCATCGTGCTCACGGCATCGATTGCGCTCGTGCGTGCGCGCCGCGGCCGATGGGAGCCTTCGGCATGGCTGCTGGCACTGTCCTTACCTTTCCTTCATCTTTCGTGGTCGCCCTTTACCGATCGCATTCCCGCGGCTGCCAGTCTTGCAGCCGAAATCACACTCGGAATCAGCATGCTGCTCGTGGCGCTGGACGAAGCGAGGATGCGCACGCGCAGGTTACGCGCCGTGCAGGCCATTGCCGCGAGCATGGCCAGCGCCCAGCAATATGGGAATGTGGTCCAGTCGGCCGTGGAAGAACTGCATCGCTTGACCGGTGTACGAGCCGCATGGTTCCGCCTGCTCGAAGGCGGGCACCTGGTCGCGACGCATGCAGTGGGTCTTTCCGCTGATTTTCTGCGCGATGCGGGCTTCGCCGCCATCAACGATGACGTTACGAAACTGTTGCAGCAACCTGGCCCACAGGTCACGACGAAAAGCGCCGACAGCCCCGAACCCCAGGAATCGCTGCAGGCCGAAAAAGTTCGGCAGTTGGTAATGATCCCGGTCACGGGAAACAAATCGCCCATCGGATTGCTTTTGCTCGGCAGTTCCAGCAGCAGGCAGTGGACTCCCGACGAATTGGAGTTTCTCCAAGGCTGCGGAAAACAACTGGGAGTCGCGGTCGAAAATTTCCGCTTGCTTGAGCAGGTGCTGCGCTCGCAACGGCAGTGGATCAATACCTTCGACTCCATTCACGACATCATCCTGGCCCACGACGCCGACTTCCGCATCATCAAAGCCAATCAAGTTCTGCTTGAGCAACTGGGGCAAGCCGCCGCGGATGTCGTCGGCAGTTCTTGCGACGCGGCTCTGCCTCACACGTATGGCGAGTGGACCGGTTGCCCCTACTGCGCGATGGGTGGAGATGAAGAATTCACCGAAGGTGCAGATCCCTGCTTCGGCGGCTACTCGGTGGTTTCAACTTCCTCCTACACCGAACAAGGCAGCCCGCAAAAAGGCACCATCCACGTCGTCCGGGACATTACCGATCGGCGTTCCGCGGAAGAAAAGTATCGATTGCTCTTCGAGCAGGTCCAGGAAGGCGTTTACGTTGCCAACCCGTCAGGCAAGCTTATCGACTGTAACGATGCCTTAGTGCATATGCTGGGCTACAGCAACCGGGAAGAGTTGCTGGTATTGAATCTGGATTCGGAAATCTGTGTCGATCCCAAGCAGCGAGAGGCTTTCCGCCGCGAGATTGAGGGCCAGAATTACGTACGCAATTTCGATGTCACCCTGCGTCGCAAGGACGGCACGCTTCTTTTGGCGGTCGAGAGCAGCTTTGCCACCCGCGACGCCAGCGGCAAGGTCGAACGTTACCAGGGCTTCGTTCTCGACATGACCGAGAAGCGGCGAGCCGAAGATGAGATGCGCAGGCGTAACCGCGAATTAAATGCCTTGAATGCCATGGCCGTGGTGGCTGCGCAATCCTTCGATCTCGACGAGATTCTGAACTTGACTCTGCGCCAAGTCGTCACTCTCTTCGGTGCCGAGAGCGGAACCGTCTACCTCTCCGACAGCGACACCACCACGTATCGCCGGCGTGCTGCTTGGGGACCGCGCAGCCGCGACAAGATGCGCACGGCCGAGGTTTGTTTCACAGAAGGCTTTGGTGATCTGGTCATGCGCTCGCGCACCGAAGTGGTCACGACGGAATACCTTCCGCACTTGCCGCCGATGGTCGCGGAGTTCGTCCGCTCGGAAGCAGACCGTTCCTGGATTTGGGTTCTCTTCTGGGGCAAAGACAGCCCGGTCGGCATCATGGGCCTGTGTAGCAATCTGGGATACGAATACTCCAGCAACGACGAGAATTTGCTGGTAGCCATCAGCCGCCAGCTGGCCACCACCATCGAAAAAGTCCGCCTTTACGAAGAAACGTGCCGAGCCTACGAGGATCTGCGCAAAACTCAGGAACAGCTCCTGCAAAGCGAAAAAATGTCGGCCGTTGGACAGTTAATTGCCGGCGTTGCTCATGAACTCAATAATCCACTGACCGCCATCCTTGGTTACGCCCAGCTTCTCGAAACCGAAGGCCTGAATTCTCGCGCCCAGGACTACGTCAGCAAACTCTTTAAGCAGGCACAGCGGACTCACCGAGTAGTCCAGAACCTCTTGTCATTCGCGCGCCAGCGCAAGCCGGAACGGGATGAAGTTGATCTTCGCAAGGTTCTTGACGAAACGCTCGCCCTGCGGGACTACGACCTCAAGATCAACAACATTCGCGTGGAACGCGATCTTCCATCGGAAAAGGCGTTAGTTGTAGCCGACCCGCATCAAATCGAACAAGTGTTTCTGAATATTATCAATAACGCGGTCGACGCCATTCTGGAAACGGGGCGCAGCGGAAAACTCAAGATTCGTATCTCCTGCGTTGGAAGCCACGTTTGTACGCAGTTCACCGACGACGGGGCCGGAATCAAAGACGCCAAGCGCATCTTCGATCCCTTCTACACCACCAAGAGCGTGGGCAAGGGTACCGGACTCGGACTCAGCATCTGCTACGGCATCGTGAAAGAGCATGGCGGGGACATCACCGCCAACAACGCTCCCGAGGGTGGGGCGGTAATCGAAGTGCGATTGCCAGCTGCCGTATCAGCCAACGTCGAATCCGAAGCCCCGAAGCCTCCGACCCGCCAGCACGAGGGCGCTATTCACGGCTGCGTCTTGCTGGTGGAAGAGGAAGAGGCTGTTCTCGAGTTTGAACGCGACGTCCTCGCGGGCGCGGGCGCTACGGTTGTCACCGCAAGATCCAGCCAGGACGTGAAGACTCGCCTGCTCTCGGAGCATTTTGACGCCGTCATCATGAACGGCAAAATGCCCGGCCAGTGGAACGCTAAAGAGTCTTACCAATGGATTAAAGAAAACTGTCCGGCCATGGAAGGCCACGTCCTATTCACATTTTCCAGCAGTCCGAGTGACGAGCGCCCCTTCTTGCAAGAAAACAACGTGGCCTTTCTGGTAAAGCCCTTCGAAGTCGCAGAGTTGATCTCCCAAGCCCGGCGGCTGCTGCCAAAGGCGCTAGCCGCTGGAGCCGGCTCCGACTAGCTTTTCCTCGTCGTCCGCTGAATTTGGGCGGTTTTCCTCTGACCCTGTTGCGGTAGACTAGCTCTACCGAACATGTCCCAATTCGTCCACCTGCACCTACATACGGACTATTCCATGCTCGACGGCGCCTGTGACGTCGAGAAACTTTGCCAACGCGTGAAAGAGATGGGCATGCCTGCCGTGGCCATGACCGACCATGGCAACATTTTTGGCGCAGTCCACTTCGTCAATGCGGCCAAGCACGCCGGCGTGAAGCCGATCATCGGTTGCGAGCTCTACGTCTGCAAGAAAGACGACCATCGCGCGGCGCCTGAGGGCGATACCTACAATCACCTGCTGGTACTTGCTGAGAACGAAGAAGGCTACCGCAACCTCGTTAAGATCACCTCGGAAGCCTCGCTGCACGGCTTTTACTACAAGCCACGCGTCAGCAAGAAATTTCTCGCCGAGCACTCCCGAGGCCTGATCGGCCTCTCTGGATGCCTCAAAGGCGAGGTCGCCGAACGCCTCACGGAGGGCAACTACGACGCCGCTCGCGCCGCTGCCGGCAGTTTCGCAGACATCTTCGGCAAACAGAATTTCTACCTCGAGATTCAGGATCAGGGACTGGAGATGGAGCACCGCATACATCCTGGCCTCTTCCAGCTGGAAAAAGATCTGGGCCTCCCGCTCGTTGCCACCAACGACAGTCACTATCTCTGCGAAGACGATGCCCATGCCCAGGACGTAATGCTCTGCATTCAGATGGGTAAGTCCATCCACGACACGGCGCGGATGAAGTTTGAAGGCAACCAGTTTTTTGTCAAGACTCACGACGAGATGGCGCGCGTTTTCAAGGATTCTCCTGATGTGCTCACTCGCACTCTCGATATCGCTGAGCGCTGCAGCCTGCGTCTGGAGAAAGTTGCGAATCCGTTTCCCCAGTTCGAAGTTCCACCGGGCTATACCATCGACAGCTACTTTGTCCACGTCACCCGCGAAGGCTTTGCCCGGCGCCTCGACACTCTTCGTCCCCTGCACGGGCAAGGCAAGCTCAAGCATTCACTCACTGACTACGAGCAGCGTCTCGAACGCGAACTCGCCATTATTCAGCAGATGCAGTTCCCCGGCTATTTCCTGATCGTCTGGGACTTCATCCGCTACGCCAAAGAGCATGGCATTCCCGTGGGACCGGGCCGTGGGTCGGCCGCAGGTTCGTTGGTCTCCTACGCGCTCGGCATCACCGACATCGACCCACTGCAGCACGAATTGCTCTTCGAGCGCTTCCTGAACCCCGAGCGCGTGTCCATGCCCGACATCGACATCGATTTCTGCATGAACCGTCGCGGCGAAGTCATTAACTACGTTACGCAGAAATACGGCCGCGACAACGTCGCGCAGATCATCACCTTCGGCACCATGGCCGCCAAAGCCGCCATTAAAGACGTAGGTCGCGCTATGGATATCCCCTACGCCGACGTCGATCGCATCGCGAAAATGGTCCCCACCCAGCTCAATATCACGCTGGAGCAGGCCATCGAAGATTCCCCACAATTGCGCGAGGCGATCGAAAAAGACGGCCAGATCCGCGAACTGTTCGAGACCGCCAAAAAGCTGGAAGGCATGGTACGTAACTCCGGCGTTCATGCTGCCGGGGTCGTAATCTCACCTCGTCCGCTCACTGACCTCGTTCCCCTGCACCGCACCAAGAACGATGAAATCGTGACCGCCTTCGACATGGTCGCCATCGAAAAGATGGGCCTGTTGAAGATGGACTTTCTCGGCCTGACCACTCTCACGATTTTGACCGACGCCCTTAAGCTGATCGAGCAAACCCGTGGCAGGGCGATCGCGCTCGAACAGATTCCCCTCGAAGACAGCGAGACCTACGAAAAGGTCTTTCACAAGGGACTCACCTCGGGCGTTTTCCAGTTTGAATCGAACGGCATGCGCGACGTGCTGCGCAAGTATCAGCCAAATTCGATCGAAGATCTCACTGCTCTGAACGCGCTCTACCGGCCGGGCCCGATCCAGGGCGGCATGATCGACGACTTCGTCGACCGCAAGCATGGCCGCAAAAAGGTCGAATACGAGCTTCCCGAATTGAAGGAGATCCTGCAGGAAACGCTGGGCGTGATCGTGTATCAGGAACAGGTGATGCAGATTGCCAATCGCCTGGCAGGATACTCCTTAGGTGAAGCCGACCTGCTGCGCCGCGCCATGGGCAAGAAAAAAGCCGAGGAAATGGCGCAGCAGCGCGAACGCTTCGTCGAGGGCGCCGCGCGCCAAAAATATCCGCCAAAGAAAATCGAAAAGATTTTCGATCTCATGGCGCAGTTCGCCGGATACGGCTTCAACAAGTCCCATTCGGCAGCTTATGCCCTGCTCGCCTATCACACGGCCTATTTGAAGACGCATTATCCTGTCGAGTTCATGGCGGCCTTGCTGACCTCCGTCACGGGTTCCACCGACGACGTCGTGAAGTACATCAATGAGTGTCGCGAGATGGGCATCGCCGTCGAGGCTCCCGATCTGAACGTCTCTGACGCCAACTTCACGCCGCACGGCGAATCGATTCGCTTCGGCCTCGCTGCCGTCAAGAATGTTGGAGGCAATGCGATCGAATCGATCGTGGCCGCTCGTAAGAAACTTGGTCGCTTCAAATCGATTTTTGAATTCTGCGAAAACGTCGACCTCCGGCTGCTGAACAAGCGCGTTCTTGAGTCACTCATCAAGAGTGGCGCCATGGATTCCATGGGACGTCGCGCGCAACTCACGGCCGTACTCGACAAGGCGATGGAACAAGCGCAAAAGGCTCAGCGCGATGCTGAATCCGGCCAGCATGGGCTGTTTGGCGTCTTCCAGCAGGAAGATGCCGAATCGCACAATGATAAATTGCCAAACACCCCCGACTGGGACGAGCACACCCGTCTCACCGCTGAAAAGGAAATCCTCGGCTTCTTCATCAGCGGCCATCCCCTGCAAAAGTACGCAGACAAGCTGGGAGACCTGCAGGCCCTCAGCATCGAAGAAATTGCGGCCATGACCAAATCAACTGGCAAAGACGAGACCATCGTCACCGCCGGAATCATCGGGAACGTGCGCGTCCTCAAATCAAAGCGAGGAGACTTCTATGCCCAGGCCACGCTCGAAGACATGTCCGGCTCCATCGACATGATCGTGTTTCCCGAGGCCTACAAGCGCATTGGAGAAAAAGTAAAACTCGAAGTTCCCGTGCTCGTGAAAGCCGGTGTGCGGATCGAAGAAGGCGCCAATCCCAAGATCACGGCGGCTGAAATCCAGCCTCTGGAAGAGGCTAAGGTCCCGCTCCCGAAAGCAATCCGTATCCGCGTTCCGCTCGAGAGCGCGGGCGAAACGACGGTCGACAACTTGCATGCGATCTTCCTCGAGCGTAAAGGTGAGGCCAAAGTATTGTTCGACGTGGAACGCCAGGGTGATTTCATGGTCGTCATGGAGGCGGAAGGCTATAATGTCATCCCGGATCGAAATTTCATCGCCCGTGTGGAACAGTTATGCGGGCGGGGCAGCGTCCGCATCATCGCCTAACGCATGACTTCCACAGAAAAAGCGCAGCAGGAATTGGAGCAGATCGAACGCCAGGTCGCCGAACTGGAGTCCCCGGGCGCCGATGATGCAACCCGCCGCCTGATCGCAACATTGCAGGATCGTATCGACACGCTCCGCCGCGAGATGAATGCACCACCCACCGCCTGGCAGAAAACGGAATTGGCTCGCCATCCGCAGCGTCCGCAGTCCCTCGACTACATCGAACGTATCTTCACCGACTTTAGCGAAATCCACGGCGATCGGGGCTTCGGCGACGATGCCGCCATCATCTGCGGCATGGCCCGCTTCCACGGCGAAGAAGTGCTGATCATCGCCACCCAAAAGGGCCGCGATATGAAGCAGCGCGTCCACCGAAACTTCGGGACGCCGCATCCTGAGGGATATCGCAAGGCCATCCGGGTAATGCAACTGGCAGAAAAATTCCGGAGACCAATTTTCACCTTGGTTGACACCGATGGCGCCTACCCTGGCATTCACGCGGAAGAGCGGGGACAGGCCGAGGCGATTGCTTACAACCTTCGTGAAATGGCACGTCTCGAAGTGCCGATCATTGCAACCGTCATTGGCGTGGGCGGCAGTGGCGGTGCGTTGGCCATCGCAGTAGCCGACCGCGTCCTGATGATGGAAAACTCCATCTATTCCGTCATCTCGCCCGAAGGTTGCGCCGCCATCATGTGGCGCGACGCCACCAAGAAGGAACTCGCGGCCGAAGCCATGCGCATCACGGCCACCGACCTTAGTGATCTGGGATGCATCGATGGCATTGTCCCCGAACCGGAGGGCGGAGCCCACCGCGACCACGAAGCCGCCGCCAACCTGCTCGATGCCAGCCTGCAGAAATATTACGGAGAACTCAAGAAGATCGCCCCTGCCGAATTGCTCGTGTCACGATATAATAAATTCCGGAACATCGCCCAGTTCTACAAGACCGAAGCCTGAGGCCGCGAACCTCTCCCCCATTTCCAATGCAGGTTCCTCCGGCCACAGACGGGCGATTGGACGCGACGCGGCGCCGCCGCCGCCCTTATAATGGTATGTTTCCTTCGTTGCAATCCACTAATCACGGGCAAATGGGTTCAGCCCGCTAATTGAAGGAAGGTGTTGGGATGGCTACTACGGATGTCGTGCCCCGGGAATCCTCCGGAGGCGTGGGGCACAAGCGGATCGTCAACGACATGAGCATTCAGGTCGCGACGGTCAATGGTTCCGGCTCGCAAAGTTCAAACACGGTGCTCTTGCGCAGCATTTTCCAGATGGGCGTACCGGTTTCCGGCAAGAATATGTTCCCCTCGAACATTGCCGGTCTTCCAACCTGGTACACGATTCGCGCTAACAAGCACGGCTACATCGGACGCAAGAAAGAAATTGATTTCCTCGTTGCCATGAATCCCGAGACCGCCCAGGAAGACACGATGTCGCTGGCTCCCGGCGCCGCCGTCCTGTACGACGAACCGCTCGCGTTACACAAGCTGCGGGATGATCTCATCTTTTACTCTGTTCCCTACGACAAACTGGTCGCCGCTGTGTGTCCCGAGGCTAAGCTGCGCAAACTGGTCAAGAACATGGTGTATGTCGGCGTGGTGGCCAGCTTGCTCACCATCGAGATGGCTGAGGTCGAAAAGGCTATCCGCAAGCAATTCGCCAAGAAAGTGAAGGCTGCCAATCTGAATCTCGCCGCGGCCCAAGCTGGCTTCGATTACGCCAAAGCGAATCTACAGAAACGCGGCGCTTTCTACATCGAGCGCATGAACGCCACGGCGGGCAAGATCATTATCGACGGCAACTCCGCCGCCGCTCTCGGCTGCATGTTCGCCGGATGCACGGTAGTTACCTGGTATCCGATCACGCCCTCGTCGTCGCTCGTCGAGACGATGATCGATTACATGAAGGAATACCGCATCGGTCCCGACGGCAAGGCCACCTTTGCCATCGTCCAGGCGGAAGACGAACTGGCTGCAATCGGCATGGTCATTGGCGCAGGCTGGGCCGGCGCACGCAGTATGACTGCAACCGCTGGTCCCGGTATCTCGCTGATGTCCGAATTCGCCGGACTCGCTTACTACGTCGAAGTTCCTGGCGTTATCTGGGATATTCAGCGCGTCGGCCCGTCTACCGGCTTGCCGACACGCACGTCTCAGGGCGACATTCTTTCCACGGCATTCCTTTCCCACGGCGATACCAAGAACCTGATGCTGTTCCCCTGCTCCGTAGCCGAGTGCTTCACCATGGCGCCTGACGCTTTCAACTTGGCCGAGCAATTCCAGACGCTCGTCTTCGTGATGTCCGATCTTGATCTCGGCATGAATAACTGGATGTCGGACCCATTCGAATATCCCACTACGCCGATCAATCGAGGCAAGGTGCTGAGTAAAGAAGATCTAGACCGCCTGGGCGGATTCGCACGCTACAAAGACGTTGACGGAGACGGCATCGGCTATCGCACGCTGCCCGGAACCATGCACCCCGCAGCCGCCTACTTCGCCCGTGGCAGCGGCCACAACGAGAAGGCTCTATACAGCGAGCGTGCCGATGACTTCGAAAACAACATGGAGCGCCTGAATCGCAAATTCGAAACCGCGCGCTCCTTCGTGCCCCGCCCCGAACTTACGAAAGGCAAAGAGGCGAAGATCGGAATCATCGGCTACGGCACATCCCACTGGGGCATCACCGAAAGCCGCGACCAACTTCGCGACGAATACTCGATCGAAACCGATTACCTTCGTCTCCGAGCCTATCCCTTTACGCGAGAGGTGCATGAGTTCATCGAACAGCATGACCGCATCTACGTCGTCGAGCAGAATCGCGACGCGCAAATGCTCACCCTGCTGAAACTCGACCTCAAGCCCGAGTTGATGACAAAGCTCCGCAGTATCGCCCACATCACCGGACTGCCGCTCGATGCGCGGTCCATTACCGACGAACTGACCAGCATGGAGGGCAAGTAGATGGTTACGACTCCCGTAGAGCCCGGTACAACCGCACCCGGACCAAAGACCAACCGCATCGGCCTCACCGTCATGGACTACAAGGGCGGCAAGACCACGCTGTGTGCGGGTTGCGGCCATAACGCTATCTCCGAGCGCATCATCGAATCCATGTACGAGATGGGTGTGCAACCCGAGTTGCTCATCAAGCCGAGCGGGATTGGCTGCTCCTCGAAGACTCCCGCGTACTTCATGAGTCGGTCGCACAGCTTCAACGCCGTGCACGGCCGCATGCCCTCGGTCGCCACTGGGGCCATCCTGGCGAATCGCAAGCTGGTTTGCATTGGCGTCAGTGGAGACGGTGATACCGCTTCTATCGGGATCGGGCAGTTCGTCCACCTGATGCGCCGCAATCTTCCGATCATCTACATCATCGAAGACAATGGCGTTTATGGCCTCACCAAGGGCCAGTTTTCAGCAACCGCGGACCTCGGCTCGAAGCTGAAGAGCGGCGTCGTCAACGATCTTCCGCCCATCGACACCTGTGCTCTTGCGATTCAACTTGGTGCAACTCTCGTAGGGCGCTCCTTCTCCGGGGACAAACGCCAGCTAAGCGCCATGCTGAAAGCCGCGATTGCACACAAAGGCACGGTGATGCTCGACGTCGTCTCGCCCTGCGTAACCTTCAACGACCACGAGGGCTCAACCAAGTCTTACAAGTATGTCAAAGAGCACGAAGAGACCCTGCAGGACGTCAGCTTCGTTCCCCACTTCGAAGATATTGCCGTCGAATACGATCCGGGGACAACCGTCGAGGTCACTATGCACGACGGTTCCCGATTGCACTTGCGCAAGTTGGAAGAGGACTTCGATCCCACCGACAAGATCCGCGCCATCACGCGACTCACCGAGGCTCACGACAAAGGCGAAGTTCTGACGGGAATTTTCTACGTAAACCCGCAGGCTCCCAACTTCATGGACATGCTCAACGTGGTGGACCAACCTCTGGCGACATTGCCCGATTCCATGACGCGTCCCGGCAAAGAAGTGCTAGACGCTTGCATGGAAGAGCTTCGCTAGAAGCAATCAAACCCAAGAAAAGAAAAGGCCCTCTCAAAAAAGAGGGCTTTTTCGTTTTGACTCCTCGGCAGGCTGTTTACGCGGTTTTTCGTTTCGGCTCGCCGCTGTGTTCAGGATTTTGCCCAGGTTCGGGAAAATCGGAGTCCGCATCTTTCAACATCGGGTCCTGATCGCGATGGCCCAACTGTTCTTGCAGCCCAACATTACCGGGGACTTTGTGGTCCTCGGTTTCGCTGGCACCCTTCGTCGTATCCTGATCTCGCGTGCTATCTGGCATGATTCCACCTCTTGCAATAAGTCTTACCGAACAAATGTAGCCCTGCAGACTGCCAAATCATATAGTGACAAAGTGGGAGAACTCCAGCGGAGAACCGGGTAGATGGAAAGGCTTTGTCTGGTAGTAATCTTTGCCTTGTGTTCAGTATTCCGCTTTGCCATCCACTCATTACGCCAACGTAAGGCTCGTAAAAGCCATCGCCATCATGTGCAGCAAGCCATCGACACCGCAAGGACCAATACTACTCAGTCTAGTATCCCCGTTGTCGCAGCCCAGTCGGGCTTACGAAGGCCTGGCTGTCGTCGTAACGCCAAGTTTGCGCAGTCGGTCTCGTGCCTGCAGGGCCTCCGGAGAATGTGGATAGCGTTGGATTAACTTTCGCAGTTCGGTCACTCCCTCGTCTTTCTTCCCCAACTCGACCAAGGAAAATCCCTTCTTTAGCTGTGCGGACGCGGCCTTGTTCCCGCTGGGAAAGTTCTGCAGCACTTGATCGTAGCTCTGCGCTGCCTGCTCGTAATTTCCTTGCTTGAACTGAATTTCACCCAGATAAAAGTAGCAGTTTCCCGCCAAATCGGTATTGGGATAAAACTTGATGTAATCCGAGCATTCCTGCAACGCCAGGTCATTCTTCCCGCCGTTGTAGTCGCGCAACGCGTTGTTATAGAGCACGTCCGGAGGCGGCGCATCCTTCAGTGCCTGGGCCTGCGCTTGCTGCTGGGCCTGTTGCGCTCCTAGACTCTGTTGTGCCGCCTGCATATCTTCCAACTGCTTGCTAACCTTGCCGAGTCTCACTTTCAACTCGTCCAGAGTGTCATTCAGCGACTGGATCTGTCCCGACAGTTGCTCGCTCTTCGACCCTCCTTCGTTTTGCTGTTTCTGGAGAGCCGTCTGCAGCCCGTTGAGAGCGTTGGCCACCTTGTTGACGGCATCGGTGTCCTGCTCAACCAGGTTTTTCATCACGCCCATGCGCTCGTCAAAGCTGCGCTGCATCGCCGTCATCTGCTCTTGCAGTTGCTGTACCTGGGTCTGCAACTGGACCATCTCTTTGCTGACGCCCCAAGCTGGAGCGACTGCCAACCAGAGCACGGAAAGCAAAGCCAAAACGCGATGTAGTTTCATAGAGATTCCCTAAATATCAAAATAGTCTAGATGCTCGATTGTCCCACATGCTGGGTCGATTCCATAGCGAAAGGCGCGTTCGTGAGCAAGCCCAAGGGCACGCCCGTGGCGTGCAGACTTGGCGTTTTACGAAAAAATAAAGGAGAGACGCCGAACGACGTCCCTCCGAGACCTTTACTTCTGATAGACCAAATGGCCACGGCGATTCTGCTGCCAGCACGCTTCGTTGCTTTCGGTGCAGAACGGTTTTTCCTTGCCGTAGCTGATAGTTTTAATGCGGTTTGCGCTGATGCCAGCCGACGTCAGTGCGCTCTTCACCGCACTGGCGCGTTGATCGCCCAGAGCCAAGTTATATTCCGTCGACCCACGCTCATCGCAATGCCCTTCAATTGTGAAATTGACGCTGGCATGCTGGTTCAGGAACTGTGCGTCGGCCTGCACCGAACTCTGCTGATCGCCGCGCACATCGGCCTTGTCGTAGTCAAAGTAGACGTCTTTGATGCTTTGATTGAACAAGTCTTGTTCTGAAAGCGATCCGGTCGGCTGAGTCGGCGGCGGCGCCGTCTGGGTCACCGTAAGCCGCGCGGTTGCTTCCTGCGTTCCGCCCGCTCCTTTCGCGATCAAGTGGTACGTAGTCGAGTCCGATGGGGACACGCTTTGCGATCCGTTCGGCTGGACGGCGCCAATGCCATCGATCGACACATCCGTTGCATTCCCAGTTTGCCATGTCAACGAAGCCGATTGCCCTGCCTGAACTGAGTTCGGATTCACGGAAATGGACGCGGTCGGCGCCGGTGGCGGAGGTGGGGGCGGCGGAGGCGGTGGTACCGCTTTCTTGCCGCATGCGCCTAGGGTCAGTAAAGCACCGAGGGCAAGCATAAGAAAAAGACATTTGAAACTTTGTTTCTTCACTATTGTTCCTCCTACGACCCTAAAGGCTCGCCTCCAAGGTCCGACGAAGCGTATTTACTATTTCCAACTCCAATTGGGCTGAGTATTGCGCCCGGTAAAGGTCAACTGCTGAACTTTTGTGCCGTCAGCAAGCATGGTCCAGATTTCTTCTTTGCCCGACCGGCTGGACTGAAACACGATATGCCGCCCATCCGGCGACCAGGAAGGAAAGTCGTTACGACCGCCATCATGCGTAAGCTGCACCCACTGCTTGCTGGCAATATCCATCAGGTAGAGGTCTGAAGAACCGGGCTCACCCGGCCCGTACTTGCGCACCCACGAGAACGACAGAAACTGCCCATTCGGCGCCCAATTGGGCGACACAGCGTACCCTTGATCGGTCATGCGCTGCTGGTTGGTGCCATCGGCTTCCATGGTATAAATCTGAGGCAGGCCCGTTCGCCCGCTGACAAACGAGATTTGCGCATTTGTCTTGCGGTTCCATACCGGAGATACATCCGGCCCCTTCGAGGTGGTCAATCGGTGGAAATTCCCGCCGGACGCATCTGAGACATAAATCTCCGGCTCGCCTCCACGCGATGACGAAAAGGCCAGCTTTGTTCCGTCCCCCGACCACGCAGGAGACAGATTCGTTCCGCCCATGTGCGGAAAACTAACCGACCGGTTCAACTCAAGCGAGTACATCATGATTTCCCAACCGCTCTTGGTCAGGCTGCTGAAGGCAAGTCGCGAACCATCGGGCGAAACGCGTGGCGACAACGAAATCGAGCCTAAGTGCGTAATCTGGTGCTGGTTCGAGCCATCGTAGTCCATAGCCCAAATTTCCTTGTGCCCTGTCCGGTCGCTGACGAAGTAGATCTGCGTCTCCGCGATTCCCTGCAGCCCTCCGCCGAGCCGGAAAATAATTTCGTCGGCAAACTTGTGGGCCATCATTCGCGCCGCCGCGTCGCTGGCGGTGTCGGAGTATTGCTTGCCCAGGACTTGGGGCGACTGAGTATTCTTCACGTCATACAGCCAGCCCTGCACTGTCAGCTTATCTCCCGCAACGCCCAAAGTTCCGAAAGCCAGCATGGCCGCATTGGGAGGAGGCGCATTCCATGCCAGGAAATTCACCTCCGGCGGCTGTCCCGGAACCTGCAAGGGATAGAAGCTCTTCGATACCAACTCAACTACGCCGGAAACGTCCAGGTCATTCCACAGTGTGTCATTGAAAGTCTTGAGCAGCGCGGCGTTCTGCGCGTCAGTGCTCGAGGGCTTGAAGTCGGGGACCGCCAGACGCACCTTCTCGACGCCGAGACTTGTGCCGGTCTTAACCCAGTCTTGCGCCAACAGTGAGGACGATTGGAACCAACATAGAAAGAGAAGAACGAAAGCGGGCACCAAACAGCAAGGCCTGCTGTAACACCGGAATTGTTCTCTAGAACCTTCGTCCATCCGTGTGGGGGCGAAACGTACTTCGTACGACACTATCGTATTACGATATTTATTCCTTTGCAAGGCTTGTTCCCTCTTGCAGTGCGTCACTGCCTCAAGTCTTTCCCGTTTTGATATTGTGCCCTCTTTGCGAGGCACATAGTACTCAGAAGTGCTCGGCGTTTACTTCAGTGGTTCACTTCTTGTAGTCAAACCAGTACTCCACTGAGATCTTGCCACCGGAATAATCCGGGGGCAACGGACCGAAAGTATCAATCCGCTGTAGCGCCCGAACTGCCGAAATGTCCAGCGAAGGTACGCCGCTGGATTGTTCCACCTGCACGTTCATCGGGTGTCCATCGCGCGCAACGTCAAACACGATATAAACGCGCTGCGCCGAAGTAATTCGCGGATCGACCTCGTATTTCATCCAGTTCTCTGAAACCTTCTGCTGGATGACGTGCACGTACCACGAATACTTCGTGCCGAAATCTCCGCCGCCTCCGGTGATACCAAATCCCCCTTTGGCGCCAGCCGCACTGAACGTGCCGTAAGGACCGCTGACCGGCCCCCCCTCCCCAAACGCAACCTGGTTGCTTTCCTCTTCAGGTGGGGCTTGCGCCTTCTCTTTCGACACCGTTTCCTGCTTCTTCTTCGGCTTTATCTTCGCGTTCTTGCCTTGAATTTCAATTGCATCCGGCACTTTCTCTTCAATCTTGGGTTGCGACTGCGTAATGCCCTTCGATTCGTTAGCTAGAACGTTCTGCGTTTGAGTGGCATTCGCAGGCAGCGGAACAGTCGACACCAATGTGGCGCCGATGGCTTCCCCGCCTCCGCCCGCGCCCCACGTATCGCCGCTCGTGCGGGAGACAAACATGGCATAGATCAGGACGGCCGCCGTAATTCCGACGTGCAGACCCGCCGACCACGCCAGCGCCCGGCCCCAGCGCTCGTGCTCGAAATAGATCTCAGCGTTTGCTGCCATTTTGCTCGAGAGGTTGTGTGACAATGCTGACGTTCGTAATGCCCGACTGCTTCACCGCATCCATTACCGTCGCAAAGGCTCCAAAAGGAACATTCTCGTCAGCGCGCACAAAAATAGATTGGTTGCGCGGATCCCGAATTTTCTGACGCAGTTTGCTGCCGATTTCATTGATATTGATCGCGTCGTTCCCCAAAAATACGCGCTGATCTTTATTGATGGTGATCACCATCTTCTCTTCGGTGATCTGTTTCACCGTTCGCGTCTTGGGCACACTGACGTCGATTCCCGACTGCAACACCGGTGCCGTGACCATGAAAATAATGAGCAGCACCAGCACCACGTCAACCAGCGGCGTAATGTTAATATCTGCCAGCGCGGTCTGCGTGCGTCCGTTGGAGGTAGTGAACGCCATTAGCGCCTCGTCTCCGCTGGAGCCTGCGCCTGTGCCTGGCTGTGCTCCACGGCATTGATCACTTCGAGCGCAAAATCATCGCTGCGCGCGGCGAATTCGCGGATCGACGAACTAATCAGGTTGTAGGCAATCACCGCGGGGATCGCCGCAGCCAATCCTGCCGCCGTCGTGATGAGAGCTTCAGAAATTCCGGGCGCCACGGCGCGCAGAGTCGCCGCGCCGGCGGTACCAAGTCCGTGAAATGCATCGATAATGCCCCAGACCGTTCCAAACAGTCCGACAAACGGCGTCACCGCCGCGGTGATCGCGAGCCAAGGCACATTTCGCTCCAGCCGAGTGATCTCTTCCGATGCTCCGATTTGCATTCCGCGCTGAATCGACAACAGATTCCGAATCGTGCCCGAGGTTTGCGCCTGCCGCTTGTATTCCTCATAAGCGCCTTCGAACACTCCGACGAGGGGGCTCGGCTTAAACTGATCCGCCACCGCCGCAATGTCCTGCAGTCGCTGCGCCTTTCGAAACGCCCGCACGAAGCGCCCACTCTGAGCCTTCGCGCGCCGCAATAGACTCCACTTCGTCAGGATGATTGACCAGGAAATCAAGCTGAAGGCCAACAGTGCAAGCAGGACCAGCTTGGCAACCGCTCCACTGTTGGAGATCATGTCGACGATTTCGCCGCCGACAAACACTGCTAGCAAGGGAAAAAAATGCATCGTGTTTTAGGAGAACGCCTCTCTGATTATAGATGAACGAAGTCATGCAACTTCTTGCGTGTACCCGATCCGCCAATGAAAAGTTTGCAGCGTCGCAACGGCTTCTTCTTAGGCTTTCAGATCCAAAAGCATTGCAACAAAAGTGATTTCATCAACGATTGACCTCTTCGATCGCATGGACGCTAAAGCCGGCATCCGACTCCGGTTTCAGTGCTCGTAACCAGTTGCACAAGGCACCCGAAGCCTTGCCGCTATTCCGAGCCAGGCGCGCAACCTGAAACCACAACCACGGACGCACCGCAACGAAGGCCGCAAATCGCAACGTCAGAAACTGTCCGCTGGAATCCACGAACCGTTCCATCGAGGGAAAGCGGAAATCGAATTCATCAGAAATCGCTTTCACAACCGCAAATCTCACCCCTCGCACCTCGGCCGCGCGGGCCACTGCTGCCGCTTCCATGTCGACCGATCGTGCACCAAAAGAATCCCGCAGCTTCTCCTTCTGTTCTGGGCTGGCAACCGATCCAAAGCTCACCAGCACCCCTTCCCCGCGATCCAGTTGCACGCTGCTGCCATCGCCGGCGTTGACCACTCGCTGCGGCTGAACGATCTCGCCTATTCTCAGTGCCGGATCAAGCGCCCCTGCAAACCCCACTGAGTAAACTAAGCTCGGAGCATAATTCTCGATCACCGCTTCTGCCGCACGGCGCGCCGCCTCTGCCCCAATCCCCCCACAAACGAGCACGAAGTCGCCCTTCTCGAAAAAACGCAACCGCCGCCCGCTGACCTCGCGCTCCTGCACGCGCCAGTCCTTTACCAGCGGGCGCACCTCACGCTCCAGAGCAGCCACAATGGCGACCTTAGACATACCCGTTGCTCCGAAACCAATCGACGGCGCGCCGCAGTGCGCCCTCCACCGGAAGAATCTTCCAGCCCAACTCGCGCTCCGCCTTGCCGGAGCTGGCAAACATTTTTTTCTTGCCCATTCGCACCGTATCGACCGTGGCGCGCGGCTCGCGATGCAACATGCGCCCCGTGATCGCCTCATCCACAACGCCTGCAGCAAAGGCAAAGATGTACGGCAGCTTCACCTTGGGAGACGGCAATCCCGTGATTCTTCCCAGCGTGTCCAGAATCTGCTTCAATGTCAGGTCCTCGCCGCCCAGAATGTAACGCTCGCCGGACTTCCCTTTTTCCAGCGCCGCAATATGTCCTCGCGCACATTCCCTCACGTCCACCAGATTCAATCCCGTCTCCACATACGCCGGAAACTTCCGCTTCAGAAAATCCAGCACGATGCGCCCCGTCGGCGTCGGCTTCACGTCCTGCTCGCCCACCGGCGTCGTCGGATTCACGGTCACGACCTGCATCCCGCTCCGGCCGGCCTCCAACGCCACTTGCTCCGCCATGAATTTTGACCGCTTGTAGTGGCCAATCATGTCTGCCAGAGAAACCGGAGAGTCCTCGTCGGCAGGATGTCCGTTGCTGGTAAATCCCATCGTCGCAACGCTCGACGTGTAGACCACGCGCCGCACACCATTTTTTCGCGCCGCTTCCAGAATCGCCCGGGTGCCGTCGACGTTGGATCGGTACATCTCCGCCGGATCCCGCACCCACAGCCGATAATCAGCCGCCACATGAAAAACGGTGTCGCAACCTGCCATCGCTTTTTCGAGGGAATTGGCATCACGCAAATCCCCGGTGGCGATCTCCGCCGGCAGACCCTGCAGATTGCGCAAATTACTCGTCGGACGAACCAGCAAGCGCAGGTCAGCGCCCCCATCCGCAAGCGCGCGGGCCACGTGGGATCCCAAAAATCCGGTCGCACCTGTAACGAACGCTTTCAACAGTAAGTTCTCAGTTCTCGATACCTGACGAGTTCAGAAGTGATGAAGCATCAGCCGACGCATGTAAAGACTATTTATTCGCGTACTGGTCGGCTCCCAGAAAATGTAGTGAGACGTAAGGTTTGCCGCCGACCACCCAACTATCGTGGCCGGGCGGCCCGGGTGGTATGTGAAAGAGCGTCCCCGCACGGAGTTCATGGATGGTACCGTCCTCCATCGCAGCCGTAGCACATCCGGAAAGAACCAGCCCCACGTGCTCGACGTTGCAGCGCGACGCACCGACGCCCGGCCCCACGTGGACGGACCACCTCCAGCCCGGTTCATACGTGGCGCGCCCGATCGTCATTCCTCCGATGTGGACGAGTTCGAATCTTCCCTTCTCGAACGTTCGCACTTCATCGGGTTCTTCAAAGCGCTTCAGAACTGTGTCAAGCATCGGGATACCTGGAATCATCGCCTGGAAGAACCGACCGTCCCCCCTTGCTCCGCGATAACGGTCAGAACTGAGCGCGTTGCATCGGAGCCGGCGAACTAGCTCTGCGCCTTTTCCATGATCTTCGCGTAAGTCGTCAGCGCCAGCAGCGGGAAGTAATCTCGGTAGAGGTGATACATCAGATAAAACACCCGCGGAAATCCGGTACCGGTAAAGAACGGTTCATCCCACGACCCGTCTTTCCTCTGCGTGCGCAGCAGGTAGGCAATGCCCCGCGCCACCGAATCGCTGCGAATGTCGTTTGCCGCAAGCAGTCCTAAAATCGCCCAGGCTGTTTGCGACGGCGTGCTCTCTCCTTGCCCGCGCAGAGTCGGGTCGTCATACGATCCAACCGTCTCGCCCCACCCACCGTCGGCGTTCTGCACCATCCGCAACCATTCCGCCGCCTGCTGCACACACGGCTCGTGCAGGTCCATGCCAATCGCTTCCAGCCCGCGCAAAACAAGCGCCGTGCCGTAGATGTAGTTCACGCCCCAGCGCCCGAACCAACTGCCATCCGGTTCCTGTTCCTTCCGGATGAAAGCAATCGCCCGCTTCACCGCCGCGTGATCCTTGTCATACCCGTAGGTCGCGAGCATCTCGAGAATGCGCCCGGTGATGTCCACCGTCGCCGGATCCAACATGGCGTTGTGATCGGCAAATGGGATGTACTGGAACACCATCTTGTCGTTGTCTTTGTCGAACGATGCCCAGCCGCCGTTCTTGCACTGCATCGAGAATATCCAGTCAATCGCGCGCTGCACTGACTCTCGCTGGTAGCGTCCATTGGGA
This sequence comes from uncultured Acidobacteriaceae bacterium, assembly GCA_963840895.1. Classification (GTDB taxonomy): domain Bacteria; phylum Acidobacteriota; class Terriglobia; order Terriglobales; family Acidobacteriaceae; genus Sulfotelmatobacter. The sequence continues at coordinate 349,306 of CAWJAR010000016.1, read as the reverse complement.
TGCTCGACGCGACTCAGTCCCAGGCAAACCATTGCGCTGTCATCGACATCTGGATAAAACTCGTTGTTGAACTCGAAGTACCATCCGCCCGGCTGTCCCGTTTTATTCTTCACTTTCCAGTCGCCGGGGTTGCGCACCTGTTTTTGCAGAATCCAGTCGGCGCATTTCACCATCCGTGGATCGTCCGCCGGAACCCCCGCTTCACCCAGCGCAAACAATGCATACGCTGTATCCCACACCGGAGACATGCAAGGTTGCATCCGGAAGGTATCCTCATCTTCAATCCCGAGCTTCTCGAATTCATCCATGGCGCGAATCACCTGCGGATCATCCAGAGAATATCCCAGGCAGCGCAACGCAATGATCGCGTTCATCATCGACGGATAAATCGCGCCCAGCCCGTCGCTCATCTCGAAGCGCGCCAGCATCCACTTCTCCGCGCTCTTCAGAGCAATTGAACGCAGCGGGCGAACATGCACGCGCTCCAGCCAGTGCGTCATGCGGTCAAGCACAAGAAAGAAATTACGCCACGAGACCAGCTTCTTGGCCCAGTGCAGGTGCATGCGCGACTTCTGCATGCCTCCGACAAATAACTCCTCCACGCCCATTTCGTTGGGAATCTTCTTGAATGGCTTTTTGGCGTAGCAGATCGACAGTGGCACGAGAATGGCGCGTGACCACGAAGAAATTTCGTAGATATTGAACCAGAACCAGTTCGGAAACAGCACGATCTCCGGAGGAATCGCCGGAACCGCGTCATAGTCATACTGCCCAAAGAAACACAGATAGATCTTGGTGAATGTATTAACCTCGGTGACGCCGCCCATCTCAAGAATCTTCTTGCGGGCGCGCTCCATCGCCGGATGGTCGGCGGTATACCCCGCCAGCTTCAACCCAAAGTAGGCTTTCACCGAGGCGCTGATGTTCGACGGCCCGGAAGCATAGATACTCCACCCACCGTCCTCATTCTGATGGCGCAGGATCCAGTTGGCACATTTCTGAAAGCGTTCTTGATTCCCGGTACCCAGCAGAGTGTGCAGCAGGATGTAATCAGACTCGAGAGTGGTATCCGCCTCGAGCTCGCCGCACCAGTACCCATCCTCGTGCTGCTGGGCAAACAGAAACTTCCGTGCAGCGGCGACTGCCGCGCCCACGCGCTGGCCCAGTTCCTCAATTTTTCCAAATCGCAGTTCTGGACTTGAACCTAAGGAAGGAGCAGTACGAGAATCGGGGGAGTTTGTGTCCATCAGTTCGACACTCCATTCATTCGTTCATTTGCTGCACGTCACGCCGGCTTGAGTAGGTCACGGCTCCGAACGGAGCCAGCGAAGACCCCTTAAAACAGGCCTTCATCCCTAATGTCACTCTTAGTCCGCAGTTGCAGTGGCCGGAGCCGCGGCAATGGCCTCTACGATCTCCGGCGGCAGCCCGAAGCGCACATTTTCCGGCATCACTTCGAGTTCCTGCATGTTGTCAAAACCCTTGTTTCGCAGGAACATCACTGTTTCTTCGACCAGACACTCCGGCGCCGACGCGCCAGCCGTTAGCGCGATCGTCTTCACGCCTTTCAACCACTCAGCCTCAATGTCGTTGCAGCTATCAATGAGATGCGCATTGGTCCCGAGATTGCGAGCCACTTCCACCAGGCGGTTGGAGTTCGAACTGTTCTCCGACCCCACCACGAGCAGCAAGTCCGCCTCAGAAGCGACTTGCTTCACAGCCACTTGCCGGTTCTCCGTCGCATAGCAAATATCCTGCGCCGCCGGCCCCTTAATATTGGGGAACTTTTTCTTCAGCGCCGCGATAATGTCCTTGGTTTCATCCAGGCTGAGCGTCGTCTGCGTTAAGTAAGCCACGCGATCGGGATCGGGCACCGTCAATGACTTCACTTGCTCCGGCGATCCCACCACTTGCGTGACCAATGGCGCCTCGCCCAGCGTTCCCACTACCTCGTCGTGATCCTTGTGCCCGATCAGAATGAGTGAATACCCTTCCTTGGCAAACTTCACCGCTTCCACATGGACCTTGGTCACGAGCGGACATGTCGCATCAATCACGCGTAACCCACGCTTCGCGCTGTGCTCCCGAACCTCCGGAGAAACTCCGTGCGCGCTGTAAATAATCCGCTCGCCGTTGGGTACCTCGTCCTCGCTGTCGACGAAAATTGCGCCTTTGCCGCGCAGTTCTTCGACCACAAAGCTGTTGTGGACGATCTCCTTGCGCACATAGATCGGCGGCCCAAACGCCTCCAGGGCTATGCGGACCACATCGATCGCCCGCACGACTCCCGCGCAGAACCCCCTCGGTTTGAGCAACAGTAAGGTCTTTCCGTCATTCTTCGCTAGAATTCCAGCCACGTGTTAACCCGCTCCTCAAATTCCATGGCGCCCGGCCCGGTTGTTATTCCGAACACGAACGAGGAATTTGCTCTCTGTCTTAGATGCAAAAACAGCCACAAAACCCTGCCTTCAGGGTACACGATCCCCATTGTGGCGGTACTAATAAACTATCGGAAAGTGCCGGGATGGTCAACGTAAGCCACAGAAAGCGCGGGGATTAGCAGCGAATGGCGATATCTGGTGGTTGAGCCGGAGGGAGTCCCGGAGCCAGCGATCATCCGGCGTCACTTGGCTCCGGGACTCCCCTCTAGGGATGGCTGAGGTTCTGGGTCCCCGCCTCCTACTTTGTCACCAGCCTGTAGGTATCGTTCACGATCGTGGTCTGGACGGCGCCTCCAAACATGATTAGTTCATTCGTCTTGACATTGAATGCCATCCCTTGGGAATTCAGCAGCGGCGGCGGGGTCAAAGCCGACACCAAAGCCCAATCGTCGCCCGTCCACGCCCAGGTAGCGTCCTGCCTCGACACGCCGGCATACATCACGACCCTTCCCAGCACCGGATCGTACGCTGCCGGGATGTAGTAAACCAACGGAGGCTGAGTCGCCGGATTTTCCATCGTCCAATTCACGCCGTCCCAAGTCCAGGTGTTGTTCGGATTGAGGTCCGCCAGTCCTCCGAAAATCACGACCTTTTTATGGGCGACATCATTCGCGACCACTGCCGCTCCTCTCGCCCACAGCACCGTCTTCGGATGCAACCGCAGCCAGTCCGTTCCAGTCCACTGCCACGTTTCGTTGCGATATAAATTTCCGTCGTAACCGCCGACCATGCCGGCGTGCCCGTTCAACGGGTCGGTGTACAGCATTGGCAAGGTCACCGCCTTGGGTCGCGTCGCTGGATTCGCCTCTGTCCACTCTCGCATCGCACCGTCCCACAACCATGTGTCCCCAAGATACTGATTGCCGTTATAACCGCCAAACAAAACCAGCGTCCCCGTGACACGATCAAACGACATTGCCGATGCCGATCGCACAGGTGGCGCATTCGTGGGATTCGGTTGGACCCAGTCGTTGCCGTTGAATATCCACGTGTCATTTAAATAGGACGTTCCGTCATAGCCACCGAACATCACGATATTCTTGCCCACCGGGTCGAATGCGATCACCATGTTGACCCGTGGACTCGGGTTATGCGCCAAACTCAATTTTCTCCATGCGGATTGCGAGGCTGATGAGATTGGCGCACAAACACTAACCATCATCAAAAAGACGACCGCGTTGCGAACGGAACGGGTGACTGCGACTCGATCGATCATGGAAACTCCCCCTCAAAGTTTGTTCGACATCGCAAAAAAGTTTGTTCGACATCGCAAAAAGCCCGACATTTATAGCAGACGAGGAGGCCTGCGAATAGAGAAAACGCTCCCCGTTTCCCAGAAAAGACACATCTCCAACAAAAACAACTTGATGATCTCTTATACAGCGTCAACGTTATGGAAGAAGATGATGGAAAGAGAATGCGCTCGAAAAGTTACAAGGAAAAACGCAACCCGCTCGTGACCAGTCCCTCAAGAGTTCGTTGGAAAATCTCTTGGGGCGACCCTGTGGCGGCCACCGCAATCAACAATCCGAGCTTTCCGTAAAATTCAATCAGCGGTTCGGTGCTCCGACGATACGCTTCCAATCGCACCGTGATCGACTCTGGTCGGTCGTCTTCCCTCTGAAACAACTTTCCCTGGCAACGGTCGCACCGGCCCGCGATTTTAGGAGGACACTCCGCCAGGTGGAAGACTGCCTTGCATTTCTCGCAGGTCTGGCGCCCGCCCAACCGCGACACGATCTGATTTTCCGGCAGGTCGTAGCTCACCACCGCGGTCAGCGTGATTCCTTCGCCATCCATCCAATTCTTCAGCGACTCGGCCTGCCCCACTGTGCGCGGGAATCCGTCGAGAATGAACCCACCCCCACACCGTAGGCACGCGCCTCGTTCCCGGACCATTTCCCATACTGTTGAATCGGGCACGAGCGCCCCCTGGCGCATATAGTCCAAGGCCTCTTTCATGGCGGGGCTAGGCTGGCAATCCCTTCCTCCCGCCGCCGCACGGAAAACGTCACCGGTCGAAAGGTGGCAGGCCCTTAAACTCTTGGTCAGCAAGTCAGCTTGTGTCCCTTTGCCGACGCCGGGTGCGCCCAGTAGCACGAGCCTCGCGGGGGTCTGGCCAGCCTCTGGCAACTCCTCGCAGCACCCCGAAGGTCCCTGAAGCCACGCTACTCGATCTGCCGCTGGTAGAAGTCCCATTCTCGAGCCTATAGCGGATTCTCGACATGTGTTTCAGTGATAGAAATCACCGCCTATGTCCTCTGGAAACACGCGATTCCAGCGTTCGGCCATATGGCCCACTCGTGCGCCGGTCTACCCTCCGAGTGCCATTGTGGGAACAGTACCGTTGAAGCAATATATTGAGGTCATCGGGCAGACTCCCCGGTCAGTTGACATGATAGAGCTCACGCCAAGACGGACGGTCGGCAACTCGCAGGTTCGAGTCGCAACCGACAATTCCCAACCCCGCCGCGTATTCCTTGCACTCCTTCTCTTGATGATTGCGCTGGTCGCGCTCTTGCTGAAGGATCAGGGTATTTGGTTCAGTTCTGATCAATCCATTGTGGATTCGGACCAGCCCACTGCCACCGTTGCCCCGAAAACAGCAGCGACCTCAGCCCCGGCTACGACCAAGCAGATTCGTTCGATTACGGCATCCGCCACCAATAAAGCCATTGTCGCCACTAAGCCAGCCTCCGAACCGAAGATGGGCGACGCGCCCGTCGTCGTCAGCAGCCGTACCGCATTGGCTCCTCTCGGCATTCAAGTGATTACCGGCGACACGCATAGCTCGGTTCATCCGTCTATCAACGCAACGAAAGCACATCCTCAGACGACTGAGCCTTCGCAGTCCACTGCGAATCTTGCCCCAGCAACCAACGCAGCCGAGCGCGAGCAGGTTTTGACCGCCAGCGCCCAGCCAGCGCCAGCTTCCTACCCGTTGCTGGCGCAGCACATGAATGTACAGGGATCTGTGGTCTTGCAGGCCATCATCGGCGCCGATGGGCTGGTTCAAAATCTTCGTGTGTTGAGTGGCCCGGCAATCCTCGCCTCCGCGGCACAGCAAGCTGTTCGCGAGTGGCGCTTCAAGCCGGTCCTGCAGAATGGTCAGGCGGTGGAAACCAAAGCCAAGATCACGGTTAACTTCAACATTAAAGTAGCCGGCAATTCCGAAACGACCATCGCCGAGAGCCGCCCCGTACCGATCGAATCCCTCATGCGTTAGTCTTAATCATCTGCTCGGCATGCTTGCGGGACGTCTCCGTCAGCTTGGCCCCACTCAGCATCCGTGCCACCTCTTCCGTACGCTCTTCGCCAGTCACCACTCGAATGCTCGTGCGAGCCCGGCCGCCCGTTTCCTTCTTCTCGATGACGTAATGATGATCGCCGAACGTGGCGATTTGAGGCAGATGGGTCACGCACAAAACCTGGTTCGAGCGAGCCAAAGACTTCAGCTTCTTACCGACACTTTCCGCCGCGCGCCCGCCGATGCCCGTGTCAATCTCATCGAATACCAAAGTCTTCTGAGTGCCACGTCGTTGTCGCGTTTTTTGCGACAGAGCCTGCCCTGAGCGGAGCGAAGGGGCGGGGCTTTTTACTTTTTCCCGTGCGCCAGCTTCCACGCTAGCCTTCAGCGCCAGCATCACCCGCGAGAGCTCACCGCCAGATGCAATATGCTCGAGAGGCCGCAACGGCTCGCCCGGATTCGTTGAAATCATGTACACGACCTGATCAATGCCCGAACCCGTCCAGTTCTCCTCTTCTTCCGGACTCGTCATCTCGATCCGAAAAGCCGACTTCATGGCTAGATCGTTGATCTCCGCCTCCACCAGCTTCTCCAGACGTCGCGCCGCCTCCCCACGTTTCCTCGACAACAACCGCGACACTCGCAAATACTCCGCAGCAGCCTTTGCCAGTTCTCCCCGCAATCCCCGCAGGATCTCGTCTTTGTTCTCTACCTCGGAAAGTTTCCGTGAAACGTCCACCCCAAACTGGATCACCTCATCCAAGGTCGGCCCATACTTACGCTTCAGCCGATCCAGCAGCGCCAGCCGATCCTCTACTTGCGCCAGATGCTCGGGCGATGCATGAATTCCCCCTGCATAATCGCGGACACTCGCTCCCACGTCTTCTACGCTGATGCGTGCCGTCTCCAACGCCGCCAGAGCCTCCTGAAACTTGGGTTCATACCGAACGAGTTCCTCCACCTGCTTCTGTGCCGCCCGCAGCGACGACGCCGTCGATCCATTGCCTTCATACAGCAAGTCAAAGGCATTCATGGCGGCGTTATAGATTTTCTCTGCATTCGCCAAAACCCGCTTTTCCGTCTCCAGGCTCTCGTCCTCTCCACTCTGCAAGCGCCCTTCTTCAATTTCGCGCTTCTGGAAAATCCACAAATCGACCAGCCGCAACCGGTCCTGCTCTCCTTGTTCCAATTCCTGAATTCGCGTGCGGATTCCTTTCCACACTCCGTAAGCGCTCTGCGCCCCTTCGGCTTGGCTGCCAGCAAACGCATCCAGCAAGGCCAGGCGCGCCGGACCATCAAATGACAAAACCGATTCATTCTGCGCATGGATGGTCGCGAGATGTGGCGCGAATTGCCGCAGAACAGCCACCGTCGCTGGCTGATTGTTTACGAACACCCGCCCCTTGCCGCTCGTCGCTATTTCACGCCGCAAGATCAGCGACCCATCGTCCGACTCGTCCAGCCCATTCGCTCCCAGAATCTCCGCCAGCGGCTTCTCCGCCGCTCCCTCCGCCTCGAACACCGCCGACACGACCGCGCGCTCGGTCCCTGCGCGGATCACATCGGTCGAGGCCTTATCCCCCAGCAGCAGTGCCAGCGCATCGACCAGAATTGACTTGCCCGCCCCTGTCTCGCCCGTCAACAGGTTCAGCCCCGGCCCAAACTCAACCACCAGGTTGTCGATCACCGCGTAGTTCTCCAACCGCATTTCAATCAGCACGTTAAGTCCTGGAAAGCCGAAGTTTTGCGCAGCATAGCACGAAAGCCTCCCGCAGTCCTGCGCGCAGGCGTACGTATTAATGTAGCGCCGCCAGCCTGCTCTGAACGAAACCCGAAGGTTCCCGGCGGGCTGTACCGTGAGGCGTCTCGCCCGCGGACTCCGTACGACACCGTACACCAGCCAGTATTACCCTCGGTAACCCATCTGCTTGACTTGAACCAAAGCCACCGCCAATATCATCTAAAATACTTCCAATGGCCTTAGCCGGACAGTACACGGTCGAATCCCCTGAGCATTCGATTCCCGCGATTATGCAGGCCGCCGTCTACCGCGGCGTGAATGATGTCCGCCTCGAGACTGTTCCAGTACCCGCCATTGGCCCCGGAGAAATGCTCGTTCGCGTTCACTCCTGCGGTGTCTGCGGCACCGACCTCAAGAAGATCTCCACCGGTTCTCATTCCGCCCCTCGCATCTTCGGCCACGAGACCTCCGGCGTGGTGGCGGCGGTCGGCGAAGGCGTCCAGGCCTACCGCCCTGGCGACCGCGTTATGGTCTTCCACCACATCCCGTGCCGTCAGTGTTTCTATTGCCAGAACAAGACCTTCGCCCAGTGCTCTACTTATAAGAAAGTCGGTTGCACAGCTGGATTTGAACCTTCCGGTGGCGGATTCGCTGAGTACGTTCGAGTGATGGATTGGATCGTGGAGCACGGTACCGTTCGCATCCCTGACGGCGTTTCCTTCGAGCAAGCTTGCTTCGTGGAACCGGTCAACACCTGCATGAAGGGTATTGAAGCCCTGCGCCTCCGCCGAGGCGAAATGGTTCTGGCCATCGGGCAAGGCCCAATCGGCATCATATTGAGTGTTCTGGCCAAGCAAGCGGGCGCCACCTTAATTACTTCCGATTTGTATCCCGAGAGGCTTAGAATAGGATCAAGTTTCGGGTTAGACCTTTCAATTGATGCTTCGCGGACAAATGTCGTGGAACGCGTCCGCGAATTAACCGAGGGACGTGGCGCTGACGCGGTGATTCTTGCCGTAGGCGGTAACTCTTTGATTCGCACCGCGATGGATGCGGCCCGTCCCGGTGGCAGGGTATTGCTGTTTGCACAAACGCAGCACGGAGAGGCCTTGATCGATCCGGCAGCCATCTGTGTCGATGAGAAAACCTTGGTGGGGTCCTATAGTGCTTCGGTCGACTTGCAGCAGGAGTCGGTCCGCTTCGTCATGAACCGCGAAATGGATTTGGAAAGGCTCGTCAGCCACCGCTTCCCGCTTTCCCAGAGCCCGCAAGCCTTGGAGCTGGCCGCTCATCCTCAGCCTTCGTCGATGAAAATCATGATTCAACCCATTTATACTAGGGGCGGTAGTAGTGTGGAAGGAAACCTGCAGTGAACGGAAAAATGACTGCTGCCGTCTTATACGGCAAAGAAGACCTCAAGATCGAAAAAGTACCTATTCCTCGTGTCGGTGACGGCGAGGTCTTGGTCAAAGTCCAGGTCGCGCTGACCTGCGGCACCGATCTCAAGGTCTATCAGCGCGGCTATCACGCCCGCATGATCGTCCCTCCTGCCCTGTTCGGCCACGAATTGGCCGGAGTCATTGAGGAGGTCGGAGCCGGCGTCAACGGCTTCAAGAAAGGCATGCGCGTCGTCGCCCTCAACTCCGCGCCCTGCCAGATGTGTTTCTACTGCTCCAAACATCAGGAGAACCTTTGCGAAGATCTCCTCTTCAACAACGGTGCCTACGCCGAATACATTCGCGTCCCGCGCCGCATCGTTGAAGCTAATATGCTGATCATTCCGCCGAACGTCAGCGTCGAAGAGGCCGCCATGACCGAGCCTCTGGCTTGCGTTCTGCGCGGATTGCATGAGACCGGAGTCGAAATCGGCGATACCGTCACCATCCTCGGAGGCGGCCCCATCGGCCTCATGTTCGTACAAGTCGCCCGTGCCATCGGCTGCAACGTCATTTCCGTCGTCAAGCGAGATGGTCAAGTCGAAGCTGCCAAACATATGGGCGCACACGAGATTCTTCAGACCACGAAAGTACCGAACATCGTCGACGCAGTCCGCGCCCTTTCTCCGCAGAAGCGCGGATGCGATGTCGTCATCGAAGCAGTAGGAAAGCCCGAAGCCTGGGAATGGGCGGTCGACATGGTCCGCAAAGGGGGCACCGTGAACTTCTTCGGCGGCTGCGCCAGTGGAACGAAAGTGCAACTCGAGACCAATCGCCTGCACTATTCGGAAATTACCCTGAAAGCTACCTTCCACCACACGCCGGAAACAGTTCGCCGGGCATTCGGATTAATCGCGGCTAAAAAAATTCGCCCCACTGACTACATAACCGGGGAGGCGCCCCTATCGCGCCTGCAGCAGGTTCTGCGCCACATGCTGAACCGCGGCGGCGACATCAAAACCGCAATCATTCCCGGTCATTGATTTGGCGAGGTTGGGAAGGGCACACGGCTTCAGTCGTGCCAACCAGGGTTCCAGAGATTTGTCATCCTGGGCGAAGTAGAGGGTTCGCGAATGCGAACCGTCTACACAGGCGAAGGATCCCTATCCGGCGAGAAGCAGACGGAAGCGCGCGATCGTGGAAGAATACTGAATTGTCATCCGTACAAGAACATCCCGCAACCAACCCCGCCGCCCTCGGATGGTCCCGCCTGCCCGCGCACTACGCCATTCCCACAACTGCACCCACTCTCGCCCAAGCCCGTGAATATTGTGCCCGCCTCGCGCGCTCGCATTACGAGAATTTCTCCGTCGCTAGCTGGTTCCTGCCCAGCCGCCTGCGCCAGCATTTCTTCAACGTCTACGCCTACTGCCGCATCTCTGACGATCTCGGCGACGAAGTCGGAGACACCACCGCCTCCTTGGAACTACTCCATCAATGGGAGCGCGAACTCGACGCCTGCTACGCCGGCACTCCAAAGCATCCAGTATTCGTAGCTCTCGCGGAAACTGTCCTCCAGTTCGATATCCCCAAGGAAGAGTTCTCCGGCCTGCTCCGTGCCTTCCGACAGGATCAAACCATCACCCGCTTCCCAACGTTTACCGACCTGCTGGCCTACTGCAAATACTCTGCGAATCCCGTCGGCCATCTTGTTCTGTACCTCTGCGGATATCGCGATCCCGAGCGTCAGCAACTATCCGACTTCACCTGCACCGCCCTGCAACTCGCCAACTTCTGGCAAGACGTAACCGCCGACTATGCCAAGGGCCGCATTTATTTGCCCCTCGAAGATCTGCATCGGTTCCAGGTCAGGGAAGACGACATCGCCCACGACCGCAACACTCCGGCCTTCCGTGACCTGATGAAGTTTGAAGTCGAGCGTGCCCGCGATTGGTTCCGGCAGGGCGTCTCCCTGGTGAAAAAGGTCGATCGCGAACTGGCCATCGACCTCGATCTCTTCAGCCGCGGCGGCCTCGAAATCCTGAACGCCATCGAGAAGCAAGATTACGCCGTTCTCGGAAATCGCCCCGCCATTTCTAAGCCTCGCAAGATCGCTCTGGTCGTGCGCGCGGCTGTGGGAAAACTTTTCGGAAATCCGGGGAACCGTCCGTGAGCGCCGGAACCCAACAAGTTCCCCTTCCCTGGAATCCCGCTGCGCCGCAGCTGGTCATGGCGTATTCCGTGTGCAAAGGAATTACGCGCACGGCTGCCAAAAATTTCTACTACGCATTCATGGTCCTGCCGCGCCGTAAGCGCGAAGCACTCTGCGCTGTTTACGCTTTCATGCGGCGCTGCGACGACATCGCCGACGACCCAACCCTCAGCCTGCTCGACCGCCGTCAGAAACTCGACACTTGGCTCGCCGCCCTTCATCGCGCCCAGCAAGGCGAACCCACCGACGACGCCATCCTGCTTGCCCTGACCGACGCCCAGCGTCGCTTCTCCATTCCCGCCGGACTGCTCGACGAACTGGCCCACGGCACCGCCATGGATATCGAGGAAGCCGAAGCCTCTGCTCAAACCAGCAGCGCTCCCGGCCTCACGATCCAGTACAAAACCTTCGAAGATCTCCGTCTGTATTGCTATCGCGTCGCCTCGGTGGTTGGCCTGGTCTGCATCCACGTCTTCGGATACCGTGATCCCGCCGCCGAACCTCTGGCCGAGCGCTGCGGTCTCGCCTTTCAGCTCACGAACATCATTCGCGACGTAAAAGAAGATGCAGCGATGGGCCGCATCTATCTTCCCGAAGAAGACCTCGCAAAGTTCGGCCTTTCCGCCTCCGAACTACTCGCGACTCCAGATCCCGCGCGCTTCCGCCCCTTGCTCGCGCTCGAGGCGGATCGCGCCCGTGAGTTCTACGCTTCTGGCGAAGAACTCCTGCCCTACATCTCCGAAGACAGCCAGCCGGCGTTGTGGGTGCTGGTTACCATCTACCGCCGCGTGCTCGAGAGAATCGCCGAAAAGCAATACGACGTCTTCGCCGCCAAAGTCTCTCTCAGCACCTCGGAAAAGCTCCGCATTCTCGCGAAAGGTTTCCTCAAACGCCTGACATGAACGAGCGAATGCTCAAAGATTTTTGTCATCCTGAGGCGCCTGCTTCTGGCGCCGAAGGATCTCAGCGAGCCGTGCGAAGCGTTCGTGGTTTTTGCGAACGCAATAATTCGCGCGTTCGCCTCGCTTCCCTATAACGAAGCATGCCCTCCCCCTCATCCCAACCCACTGTCGCAATCGCCGGAGGAGGTTTGGCCGGACTCGCCGCTGCCTGCGCCCTCTCCGACGCCGGTTTTCGCGTAACCCTGTTCGAGAAGCGCCCCTTCCTCGGCGGCCGCGCCTCGTCTTGGGAACATCCCGGCACCGGCGAAGTTGTCGACAATTGTCAGCACGTTCTCTTCCGCGTCTGCACCAACCTCATCGAGTTCTACCAGCGCATTGGCGTTGCCGACCAAATCCGCTGGTACGACGAAATGACTTTCATCGAACCCGGCGGCCGCACCTCGGTGATGAAATCATCTTCTCTCCCGGCACCTCTCCACACCGCGCCGGCGTTCTTGCATTTCCCGTTCCTCGGCGTCGCCGACAAACTGGCAATCGCCCGCGCCTTCGTCCCCCTCACGCTCTCCGAGCAATACGACACTGGACAATCCTTTCAGCACTGGCTCAACCAACACGGTCAAACGAAACGAGCCGTGGACCGCTTCTGGCGTCCCATCCTGGTCAGCGCGCTCAGCGAAGACCTCGACCTGATTTCCATCTCCGCCGCCGCGCAGGTGGTGCGCGAATCGATGAAATCCCCCGAGGCACGCCACATGGGAGTCCCCACCGTCCCGCTCACCGATCTGTACAACGCAGCCGGCGACTACATTCGGGCCCGCGGCGGCGTTCTGCACTTCCGCCGTCCCCTCGAATCTTTTATCCCAGATCCCACCCAGGTAACCGTCCGCCCGAGATCTCAAAACGACGAATCAAATGCCAACCAGGAAGAGGTCTTCGACTACCTGATCCTCGCTTTGCCTTTCGATGCTCTCGATCGCGTGCTTCCTGACGCCCCCGAGAGCGTCCCTCTTCGTGAGGATCTCAACCATTTCGACACCGCTCCCATTACCGGCATCCACCTCTGGTTCGACCGGCAGATCTCCGACCTCGACCACGCCGTCCTCCTCGACCGCACGATCCAATGGATGTTTCACAAATCCCGCCTCCAACCCATGCGCAGTCAAGCACCAAGCCCGGCAGAGGTCGTTCTAGCCGCGGAGCGGCGTGAGAATGCAGCCCACAGCGCAAGCCATGGGGCCGGGCAAAACGAAGCAGCCCCGGAGGGGCGAAAGGATGATGGATCCGCGACGAACGGCAGCTACATCGAACTCGTGGTCAGTTCCTCTAAATCCCTTATCGACAAATCGCGCGCCGAAATCGTTGATCTCGCCCTCAGCGAGGTCCGCGAATTCTTCCCCGCTGCCCGCGAAGCCAACCTCGTAAAATCCACTGTTATCAAGGAACTCCACGCCACCTACTCCCCCCGTCCCGGCATCGATACCTACCGACCCGCCCCAATTACCAAATGGCCCCGCGTCTTTCTCGCCGGAGACTGGACCGCCACCGGATGGCCCGCCACCATGGAAGGCGCCGTTCGCAGCGGTTATCACGCCGCCGAAGTCCTCGCCCGCGCTGCGGATCACAAAGATCCCCAATTTCTCTCACCAGACCTTCCTCCGACCGGCCTGATGCGCCTCTTTTATTGAGTTCTTAAGGGTTCGCTTGTGTGGGTCCGGGTCTTAGACCCGGACGAACTGAGGAAAGTTCGGCAGGGTTTCCTCTGCGCAGAAACCATCGTGGAACGCGAACCGGCCTACCCCGCCCCACCGTAACTAAACCCCACTCACTCCCCCGCCGATACACATGGCATGGACGGCCGTAACATCGAAGCCAGAACGGTCTTGTGGGCGGTGGCCGAGGTCCTCTGGGAAGACCAGACGGGAACTCCGAATCGCGTTTCGGCCACCCTCGAAGACACCTCTCCATCAGGCGCCTGCATCCGCCTCAAGACTCCGATCACGGTCGGTTCCCGACTTACCATCAGGTGGCACCGCGAACAATTTTCCGCAGTAGCCCGAAACTGCCGCAGCGATGGCCGCGATTTCCTGCTGGGAGTTCACAAAGAAACGTCGTCAAGCGGCGACAAAATTAGCAAGCCTTCACCTTCAGGAGTCGAGAAAGCGCCACCGCCGGTGAATTCCTTACCTACACCAAAACTACTCCCGGACATCCCAAAGACTCCCGAAGCAGTGCAAGAGGAAGGGCCTGCGCCGCCCGCTTTCGCTCGGCCGATCACCGCTGGTCCAGATTCCGTGCGTGTGAACGCATCCCCATCGCACCCTTCACAGTTACCCCCAGTACGACGTCCGGACCCGGTTCCGCGCGTTCAACCTCAGATCTCAGGCTCGTCCCCTCGTCAAGAAAGGAAAGTTATGCAATCCAAAGGACTCTTTCCAAAATTCTGGCGCAACCGGCAGGACGGCACCGACGCGCCTGTTAACGCCGCACTGACGGAGGCTCCCGTGAAACAATTGCACCCCAATCGTCCCGAAGGCATTACCGGCCAGCAACAAACCGATCTGCTCTCCTACGAAGACATCTACCACGCCACCGGAATTCTCAGCCCGCGCTCCGGATACGGTGTTCACAAGGTCGTCGACATGCTCAATAGCGACCGCATTCGCGAGTTGTCCAAAGACATCAAGCGTGCCTCCGTGCTCATGGCTCTCGACGCGCGGGCACGTCGCCCGACGATCTTCTCCAGGACGCGACCCGCCGCCAGCAGGCGTTAAACTCCTACGAAGCCGGACAGCAGCAACAATTGGAAGAATTCGAGGCCCGCAAGGCGCAGGAAGACACCCGCATTCAGGCCGAAATGGACCGCGTCACGGCTCACTACGCCGAACGCCTCAAGCAAAATCACGAACAAGTTGCCCGCGAGAAAGAAGCCCTGCGTAACTGGCAAATGGCCAAGCAACACGAAATGCAGCGCATATCGGAGGTCATCGAAATGTGCGCCAAGCAACCTGCGTCAACTCCGAGAACTGAAGCCCCGCCCGCGAGTGCAACCGCCCCAACCGGAGTTGCGTCGCAATCGGGCCTCGCATCGAGAGCCTCCACCGGACACTAATTCGAATCGCGCTTCACGAATAAGAATGTGCGGACAGCCGCCTCCGGCTGTCCGCCGGGCTCGGCCCCGACAAAAGAAAAGTGACTCCGTCACTGCATTTTGCTCCCACAAACGAGTAGAGTGTTTGGTCCGGCCAGCTTCTGCCGCGAACATAAATATCCGAAACCCGCTTTATTTCAGGAGGCACCTGTGAAGAGCAGTCCTGAAGGTTCAATCCGTTGGAATTTCCTCAACATCCTAATCCAATTTCTCGCAGTCATCTTTCTCTTTTCCCTCACGGCAAACCTGGCCTCTGCGCAATCCGTCCCCGCTGTCACCGGCAACGCCCGCGTCGATAAGCTCCTCAGCCAGATGACCCTCGAAGAAAAAATGGGACTCATCCGCGGCGCGTACGAAGATCCCGCCACCAATCAAGGCCAGGCCGGATACCTCCCCGGCGTCCCCCGCCTCGGCATTCCTCCACTTCGCATGGCGGACGGCCCTCCCGGCGTACTCACCCGTCTCCCATCGCAAGCCGAGACTGCCACCATGGGTCTCGCTGCCACCTTCAGCGCCAAGGATGCGCAAGACAACGGCATCGTCATCGGCCGCGAAGCCAAGTCCCTCGGCATCGACGTCGTCCTCCAGCCCTTCATCAACATCGATCGCGATATCACCTTCGAGCGTGGCTACAACACGTATGGAGAAGATCCAGTCCTTACCGGCATCATGGGCGCAAGCCTGATCAAAGGCGTTCAGAGTCAGGACATCATGGCGCAAGCCAAGCACTACGTCGCCTACGACACCGATGGCTCCAACGTCGTCGTCGACCCGCAGGCCCTGCACGAGATCTACGTCGCGCCCTTTGTCGATGCCGTCAACGCCGACGTCGCCTCCATCATGTGCTCCTACAACAAGGTGAATGGCACCTACGCCTGCGGAAATCCCGACGTGCTCATTAAGATTCTCCGCAACGAACTCGGCTTTAAGGGTTTCGTCACCTCCGACTGGGGAGCCACCCACGCGGCTTCGTTCATCAGCAACGGCCTCGACATGGAGATGCCCGGCCCTGGTCCCAAAGACAGCCCCCTCGGTTCCTTGCTGTTTTCTTTCTTCGATACCAAAAAGCCGGAACCGCCATCCGACAAGAAACCCAATAACTCCCTGTTCGAAGGATTTTTCGGCGTAAACCTGCCTGAAGAGCCGCAACCGCCTCCGCGCGATTTCTCCAACTTCGGCACCGGCAAAGATGCTCGCATCAACCTCTGGAATCTCCTGCAATCCGGCGAACTCAAGGAAGAAACCATCACCAGGGCAGCCGGACATGTGCTTCTCCAAATTGACAAGTTCGGCTACCTCGATCACGCGCCGACTCACCAGATTCAGCCCCACGCCACTGATGCCAACGCCCGCATCATCCAAAAGACGGCCGAAGACGGAGCCGTTCTCCTGAAGAATGAAGGCAGCATTCTCCCTCTCAAGCCCGCCGACCTCGCCTCGCTGGCCATGATCGGCCCTGGAGCCGGGCAGACCGTCGCCATTGGCACGGCCGGTGAACGATCCCTCGGTCTCCCCTGGAGGCAAGTCGGCCCCTACCAAGCCTTAAAGCAATTCGCCCCCGACGCCAAAGTCACCTGCGCCGTTGCGGACGACATGACCGGCGCGCCCATCCCGGCCTCCGCCCTCTCGCATGACAGCCAACCCGGCCTGCTTCGCACCGACAAAGCCGGCTCCACTCACGTTGATCCAGTTCTCGACTTCACCAAGAAAAGCGGCACCTCCCTTCCCGCCAACTCCGAAGCCACCTGGACGGGCACTCTCACCGTTCCCACAGCCGGTTCCTACTGGATCTACCTCCAACTGCTCGGCGCCGCCGGCAGCGTCAGTATCGACGGCAAGAAAGTCGAGGGAGCTAACGGCATGCGTGGCGGCGTCCACGGCGACACCGTCCTCGGCGGCAAAGACGGCCTCATGCCCACCACCGATGGCCTCGACAATCTCCGAGCCGCCGTCGAACTCTCCGCCGGACCGCACGCCATCACCGCCACCGTGGAAGGCGACACCTCCAACCAGCCCGAACAGATTCGCCTCTCCTGGATGACACCCTCGCAACGTCAAGCCGACCACGACGCCGCGGTCGCCGCCGCCAAAGCATCGAGGACCGCGATCGTCTTCGCCTGGACGCGCGGCCATCCCGACTTCGCACTCCCCGGCGATCAAGACAAGCTCATCGACGAGATCGCCGCCGTCAATCCCAACACGATCGTCGTCCTCAACGTAAGCCAGCCCGTGGCATTACCTTGGCTGCCTAAAGTGAAAGCCATTCTCCAGATGTGGTGGCCCGGCGACGAAGGCGGATGGGCCACTGCCAACATTCTCCTCGGCAAGACCAGTCCCGCGGGCCGCCTTCCCTTCACTTGGGGTAAGCGCCTCGAAGACTATCCCGCCACCGATCCCGCGCATCCCGAGCGCTCATCGAGGGGCGTCAACGGAGTCACCACTTTCAGCGAAGGAGTTCAAGTCGGGTATCGCTGGTTCGACCAACAGAAGATCGCACCTCTATTTCCCTTCGGATACGGGCTCACCTATGCCTCGTTCGCCTACTCCGGCCTCCATACCAAGCCCGCGAGTGACGGTAGCCTCGAGGTCACCTTCGATCTGAAGAACACCGGCAAAGTTCCCAGCGACGATGTCCCTCAAGTCTACCTGGCCGCCCCCACCAACAAGCCAGCGGGCGCAGACTTTCCTTTCCACTCGCTCGCCGCCTTCGATCGGATTCATCTCGACGCCGGTCAAACGCAATCCGTGACCATTCACGTTCCGATACGCGCACTTCAGTATTGGTCGACCGCAGAAGGAAAGTGGCTCACCCCCTCGGGCCCGCGCGACGTTCTGGTCGGTCGGTCGTCTCGTGAGTTGCCGCTCAAGACCAGCATTACGACTCAGTGAGTCGGAAGACCGGGTTGCATACCCGGAAAAAATAAATAGTTTGCGACTAGCAAAACACCGTATTGACAGTCATTTTCGGCCGGTGAGAGACTGCGCTTACCGGCTTCCC
Source organism: uncultured Acidobacteriaceae bacterium (assembly GCA_963840895.1). Taxonomy (GTDB): domain Bacteria; phylum Acidobacteriota; class Terriglobia; order Terriglobales; family Acidobacteriaceae; genus Sulfotelmatobacter. Next base: position 331,241 of record CAWJAR010000016.1, on the reverse strand, counting down.
TCAGCTTCGGCCCGCTCGCCCGCAAAGGCTGCCCGGTAGTTCCTTAGCCGTATGAATGACCACTCTAGCGTCGACCGCGAAACTTTTCAGCAGCTATTGGCGAGCGCATACGCCGTGCAGGAAAGTCAGATCAATCGCCAGTCTCTTTCCGCCATCCTCGACATCCAGCGCTCTATCGCCAGCGGCAAGCTCGACCTCGATGGCGCTATGCACTTCATCGTGGAATCGGCGCGAGACGTCGCCAACGCATCCGGTGTCGCCATCGGCCTGTTAAAAGGCGATCGCCTCACTTATCGCGCCGGCAGCGGCACCAGCGCCGCCTTCGTAGGCCAGCACGTGACCGCATCTCTCACAGTCTCCGCATTTACCAGGACCAATCGCGAAATCCTTCGCGTGGAAGACGCCGAGAACGACACGCGCATCGAAGCCGACATCTGTCGCCAGTTCGGTGCCAACTCCTTGCTGATGCTCCCGATTTATTTCGATCATGTCGTCGCCGGAATTCTCGACATCCGCTTCAATCAAGCGCACACCTTTCAAGATCGTGAAGTGCGCGCCTACCGCCTGATGGCAGAACAGATCGAAGGCGCTCTCTCACACTCCGTCCAGCATCAACCGCACGAGGTTGCGCCGGATCTCACAGCTGCCGCCGCAATTCCGGAAGGGGTTCTGCTCGAGCGAGAAAAACAAGAAGACCTCGAAGATGCCCCTCGGTTCTGGATGGGAGAATCCAGCGTCCCCTCTTTCTTCGAACGTTGTCAATCCTCTCTCGCTTCCGCCAAAGGATCGCCAGCATTTCAGCGCTCCGTTGCCTCGGCAAACGCTCTCGCACGGAGAGCGGTAGATTTCTTCGTCGACCAGCGAGAGAGGTACTTCGTCCACAACCAGAAAGCCAAGCGCTTCTTCGACAGCAACAGAATTCGCTACTACATCAATCACCAATTTGTTAGCCTCGCCACCGCCAAAGAGTCGCCAGTATTCCAGCGTTCACTTGCCTTGGCCAACGCTCTCGCGCGGCGATCTAAACATTTCTTCGCCAACCATCGAGAGAAGTATTTCGTTCACAAGCAGCAAACCAGGCGCTTCCTTAGCAGTAATAGAATTCGCTACTACATCAATCACCAACGTGTGAAGTACATCACGCGCATGCAACGAGCGCAGTATTTAGCGGGACACCTCAACCTTCGTCCTCTGGTTCTGGTATCCGTTGCCGTACTCGTCGTTTTCGCCGGATTCCTCACCTACCGGTACCAAAGTCCGGCGCCGTCGCTACAATCCGCCACACTTCCAAAATCGACCGCGCCCGACCAGCCGGAAGTCTCCAAGCCTCTTCCCGGCAAAACCGTTGCAGAGCCCGAACTCATCCCCGCAAAGGTCGGCACTGGAAGAGTCGCTCACAGGCGCCTGCGGCTTGCCGAGAGTGAAATCCAATATTTCGGCGACGATGTTACAGTTCGCACCTTTTCGCCCAAGCCCGCGGCCCAGCGCTCCCTGGCTCCGAAGAACCGTGTAACCCACTTCGGCAACGACGTAACCGTTCGCTACTTCACCTCGCCTCAGCCCATCGTTCGTCCTGTCAGCCGCTAGTAAGCACAAGGCGATGTGGTGAACCTGAGCTCTGCCGCACCCAATTTCGAGCACTATTTTCCTACAGTCCGTCCTGTTGCCGATTCAGGGTGCAAAACATCTCTCGCTTTTTGAACTACTTACAACTCATCTGTCGTGGCGTCCCTGTGCTTCGGGTTGGCCCTCCTCGTGCCTTACCAGAGGCGTGACCATTGACGAAAAAGAATGGCAAGCCCTCTGCGAGTCGATTGCCACCGAGCGCGATCCCGACCGGATGACAATGCTTCTGGCCCGACTCATTAAAGAAATGGAGGCGCGCCGACAAGCGCTCCGCAACAACAGTACAAAACCACCCGCTCGTTCTGGGCCGGGCTCGGCCGGTCCATAGCAAACATCGTTAGGTTGACATCCTTCCCGATACGAAGCGCGCTCTTCCAGAACAACTTGTACAATTTCGTACAGCGCTTGATCCTCGAAAGCGAACGCCGAATCGAAGATGTCCGAAACTCCTGAACACTACAAAGCCCGCTTCGAAACCTATGTCGACGGCAAGGATCCCATCGCCATGCAGCGCGAGGCTTCGCGGACTCTGGCGCGCTTAATTCACGGTGTGCCGGAGCCCGAGTTGGCCCACAAGCCCGCGCCCAACAAGTGGTCTGTAACGGAAATCCTCGCCCACCTGGCAGAAGACGAATTAAGCAGCACGTGGCGTTACCGCCAGATGATCGAGCACGACGGCCCCCCGCTCCTCGGCTTCGATCAGGAACTTTGGTCGCGGCTCGGAAACTATCCTTCTTGGAAACCTCAGGAGGCCCTCGACATGTTCCGCCTCCTGCGGGAAGCCAACCTGCGCATGTTTGCGCAACTCACTCCTGCGCAATGGCAGCGTCACGGAGTTCACGCAGAACGCGGTAAGTTGACCGTGCAGGATCTATGCCGCCACATGGCGGCACATGATGTGAATCACATCGATCAGATCCGCAAAATCCTCGGCCGCTAGCCTCAGGGCTTCACCCGAAACACTTTATTGCTCGTCAGCGTGCCGCTCGAAGTCGTCACGGTCACAAAGCCGTCGGCGGCACCTGTGGGCACCGTCGTGGTCAGATACGTGTCAGCCTTTAACGTGAACGTTGCGGGAACTCCGTTGAATGACACCTGCGTGGTCGCATTCAGTCCTTGTCCAAGAATGGTTACGGGCTGCCCCACACTCGCATACCAGCTGACCAAAGTCACGAAAGGCGACAATCCCATATCTACGCTGTAGAAAACACCGCAACCGGGACCACAGTAGAAAAAGGACTGGCCACCCGCCGCAGTAGTTCCATACAGAATTCCGTTTGTGTTCTGTACCGGCGTAGTGGCGGGATTCGCGCCATCGCTGTTGTCAAAACTATGCAGCACTGTATAGTGCCCATCCGGGGTGATCTGGTAAATCGTTCCGAAGTTGCTGGCTCCACCGGAAACTGTGGTTCCGTAGAAATTACCATCCGTCGCCTGTACCAAACCCGCGAGCGGATTAGCGCCATCGGTGCAATTGCTCTGCGAACAGAAGTTGTACAACACGGTGTATTGGCCTGCCGGAGTCAGCTTGAATACGACTCCGTCCGGCAGAATTCCACTGCCGCCGTTTTGCGTCGTGCCATAAAAATTTCCATCGGCGCCCTTTACCAAGGCATCGTACGGGTTAGCTCCGTCCGCGCAGTTCGCTTGCGAACAGAATGTATACAAAATGCTATACCTTCCCGATGAAGGCGTGATTTTGAAAACAACACCAGCGTCGGCCGCGCCCCCTAATTGCGTAGTCCCATAGAAATTGCCTTCGCCTCCCAGCACCAGTGCGCCATAGGGATTCGCGCCATTCTCCTGATCGAACGTGTGCAGGACCTTGTATTGACCTAGCGTCGTGAACCGGTAGATGACGCCGCACCCCCCGTTTCCGTAAGCGCAAAGCTGTATATTTCCCCCCGCACTCGTGGTCCCGTAAAAATTGCCATCTCTGCCCTGCACCGGGGGAGCCGTCGCCGTGTTCCCGTTGACTTCGTCCGTTCCACCGAATGTGTTGTACTCGACAACATTCCCAGCAGCGTTCATCTTGAAAATAATTCCAGGCAATCCCCAGAATTGGTAACCCTCCGTCGTCCCCCAGAAATTTCCATCGGTTGCAAACGTCAATCCGCTATCCGCAGGAAATTCGGCTGGGAAGAAATGGAAAGGAAGTTCCCGCTCCGCTCCCGCAGGCGTAATTCTGAACACAAGACTGTCAATTCCTCCATCCGGAGTCGTGCTGTACATATTTCCGTCACGCCCCTGCGCAATCACGCTGGAAGTGGACGGAACCCGCGAGTCGCCATATGTCCCCCGAAAATTGTGCAGCACCGTATACGTCTGAGCGTGCACCGCGGGAAGGCTCGCTGTCAGAACGAAACTGACCACCACAATCAACGCGAATCCCCGGATTTGTCTTTGCATCAGATATCTCCGTTCCAAACGCCGCCCGCCATCATGATCCCTTTCTGGCCTTTGGGCAAGCTTTAACCTAAGTTGTGGCAGTCGCGGAGGCAAATCAGGGGACACAACAAGCTGCAGAGGTTGGGTGATTCCGAACAAAATGTTTCAGACGACCCAGCAGGGCTTTTAGGTAAGTAACGCGTGAGGCGGACTAAACTAAGGTCGAGCTTGCGCGATGCAATCGCTAACCGGCCAGCAACGCCACTCCTGCCGCCACGAGCATGGCAGCCATCCAGCGCCGGTGATCCACTTTTTCATGCAGGAAGATTTTAGCCGCGAATGCATTCCCAATGAACGTGAGCGACGCGGCGGCTGGAGCAACCAGGCTCACGTCTCCCCACGAGAGCGCAAATAGCAAGCTGAAGAATCCGACTGCCATCGCGGCCAGCCCTATAAAGAAGTTCGGATTCCCCACGGTGCGGGCAACTACAGTCCACAATCCCGCCCGCCTCCACAGTTCGTGGACGTCTCCCACCTGCTTCATCGCACGCGCCAGAAGAATATCTCCTACCACGGAAGCGAATGCCACGCCCACGATCGCGCCCCACGTGTACATGTGTTTCACGATGTCACCTCGCTCGAAGCATGGTCGAAGCTGTGAGACTCAGCATGTTCATGCGAAGTCAGTGAGGGCCCCCCGGCAACGAATCCCACTCCGCCCGTGATCAGCGCGATCCCCAGCCACCGCAGCGGGCTCACCGCTTCATGCAGTGCGAACTTCGCCACCAGCGCCAGCAACACGTATCCCAGCGAGGTCGCCGGCAACACGTAGGTGAGATCCGCCCAGGAAAGGGCGTTCATATACGAAGCAAAAAAAGCAAGCAGGAGCACGATGCCTACCGCGACCCACGGATTGCCTACCGCTAGAATAATACTTTGGAGATGATGGAGGGAAATATTGCCAGTTTGCTTCATCCCGTGCGAGAGCATGGAGTCACCCGCCGCCGCAAAGACGGTCACTCCAGCCAGCACCAGATACTTGCGAAAGGTCACTTGCGACTCAGTGGTCTTGACATCTACAGCATCCTCCGCTGAAGTGCAAAGGACGCTGAGATATCGCTAGGCCTTCATCGGCTCGGCGTTGGCAGCCGCAGCGTTGTGTTTCTTTACCATCTTATTGCGCGCCGACCGCAGCTTCAGGAAGCTCTTCGCCTCTTTGTACAAACGCTTCCGATCATTGCTGTCGAAAGCCGCCTTCCTCAAAATGCGGTAAACCGCCTTTGGACGGAAGTAATATTCGTCATAGAAACGGTGCACGGCCGACATGATGTCATCAGCCGGCAGCCCCGGATATTGAATCTGGGCCAACTGGTGTCCACCCTCGTCCACCATCTTGTTGTCGCCAACCATGAAGCCGTTCTGCACCGCGTAATCGTAAAGCTCCGTTCCCGGATACGCATGTGCCACCGAAACCTGAATCGTCTCGACGTCCAGTTCCTTGGCGAACGCAATCGTATTGTTGATCGTCTCATGCGTCTCGCCCGGCAAACCCATGATGAAGTCGCCGTGAATCACCAGTCCCAACTTATGGCAATCCTTGGTGAACTGCCGCGCCCGCTCAATGGTCGCGCCCTTCTTGATGTTCTTCAGAATCTGCTGATCTCCCGACTCATAGCCCACGATCAGCAAGCGGCATCCCGCTTCCTTCATCGCCTTCAGAGTTTCGAAGTCGGTCGTCACCCGCGACGTGCACGACCACGTCAGCCCCAGCGGCTTCAGCTTCGCGCACAGCTCAATCGTCCTCGCCTTCTGAATGTTGAACGTGTCGTCGTCAAAGAAAAATTCCTTCACTGCCGGCCACATCTGTTTGGCCTTCAACATTTCAGCTGCGACGTCATCGCTCGACCGCTTCCGCCACGGATGTCCGCTCAACGTCTGTGGCCACAAACAGAACGTACACTGCGCTGGACATCCTCGCGTTGTGTACAACGACACATACGGATTCAGCAAGAACGGGACGTTGTACTTCGTCACATCGAGATCCCGCTTATAAACTTCCGTCACGTGCGGCAGCGCATCCAGATTCTGAATCTGCGGAGCGTCCGGATTGTGCACAACTTTCCCGTCCTTCAAGAACGACACCCCCGGGATATCCGCCAACAGCTTGCCCTTCGCATAATCCACGACTGCGTAATCAAATTCCTTACGGCAAACGAAATCGATCTCCGGACAATCGCGCAACGATTTCTCCGGGAGCACGCTCACGTGCGGCCCCACAAATGCAATCTTGATCGTTGGATTTGCCTGCTTGATCGCGCGCACCAACCGGATGTCCCCCGGGAATCCCGGCGTCGAAGTAAACAGCACCAGGAATTCATACTCCTTGGCGATCTCGATGGTCTCTTCGCCCGACACGTGATGCGGCGGCGCATCCAGCAACCGCGCCCCCTCTAGCATTCCAGTCGGGTACGCCAGCCACACCGGATACCAATAACTCTCAATTTCGCGGGTGGCGGGCCAACGGGAACCAGCCCCTCCGTCAAAGTTTTCAAACGAGGGAGGATTTAGAAACAGTGTTTTTAAATGCATAATGGGTATTCTCTTAATTTTATCACTCAGACAGGGTGCTTCTGGCTTTCCGGCCAGTGTTTCTGCAGGTTCCCCTTCACCCCTTGTACATAACCTAAACGCTTGATTCCAATGTACTAGTTCCCTGCCCAGATGAGAATCGCATTGATCTGAATGGGTGTTGGATGCAGTGAAAGGGGAAACGGTGCGCTAAGCGGGACCGCTCTACTGCGCTTCGCCCGAGGCGGGCACGCGGAAAGTCAGGCCTCGTTCATCATTGGCCTTCGTTGTTGCAACTAAATCAAGATCCGACAGCGGGATCTTCTGCGTTCGCTGCGACGCGAAGTTCCATAGAGTCTGCCCCACAATCGCGTAGTTTCGCACTTCCTGCTGATGCTGATCGCGGAATACCAGCACGGTCGGCGGCACTGGCGCGCTCTCCGTTTCACGAGCCGCAGGTGCCGATCGCGCGTAGCGATCGTTACTATTTTCCGGCGGATCATCCTCCGCCTGCTGCCGCATCCTCTCCTCTTCCAGGCTCTGCTGGTTCATCTGGTTCGCGATCTGTCGTTCACGCTCGTAGTCCTCGTTATACGACGAACCCGAATCCCACCACCAGGAGGGATCGTAATAAGCACCATAAGCCCACGGATAACCATATCCGCGGCAGCCATAGCCGTAGCAATTGTTGCGAATCCCGTAGAAGTAAACGTGGTTGTGGTTGTGGTGTGCGTGGCGGTAGGGATTGCCGTGGAATCCGTTGTGTGCGTACACGCCGCGCGAAAAGTTACGCTGCGGATAACGTGCGTAAGAAGAAGGAGAGTGCGCGACCCCGCGCGAACCACCGTAGCCGGCACGCATTCCACCTGACACGTGGACGCCACCCATGTGGCCTCCTCCAAACCCGGCGTGTCCTGAAAATCCGCCGCCGTGCCCGCCGCCGGCGTGTCCTCCGCCACGCTGCGCCCACAACGGTACAGCCAGAAATAGCGCCAACGCCGTGATGGCCATCAGGCGATGCATACAAAAATTATACGCCCGATCGGCCGCCCGACATTCTCAAATTTTTCTGAGCCGCCGCTTCGAATCCCGCGCCCCTAGCTCGAGGCCACGTTCTGATCTCCGCCACCATGTTTCTGCTTGCATCGCTTACAGTACGTCGCAGGCAAACTATTGTCGACGCGATGCTTCACCGCCGGTACGGCCTTCAGATAGGCAAACATAGCCTTCAAATCATCATCCGACAGGTTCTTGAATTCGCCAAACGGCATGATGGAATTCAGCTTGCGCGCACCTACGTATCCCGTTCGCAGCGCGGTCATAAAAGTCTTCTCGTCGTAGTAGCTGATCCCCGAGGCGTCCGGCGTGATATTCGCGCTGACCACGTCTCCCCAAGGCCCCGCCAGACGCTCGCCACCAGCAAAATTCATTCCATCAGCCACGCTGTGACAGCCGCAGCCAACGCGTACCATATACTTCCCACGTGCCAGCACGTCCGCTGGATTGGGCCCCTGCACCGGTCCAAGAACCGGCTCCGCGGCGCCGCGCACCAGGTAGTTCACCGGAAAGTTAATTTTCGACGGAGGCAGCGGATTTCTCACCGGCGTGAGGGACCGCATGTAAACCACAACCGACGCTAGGTCCTCATCCGAAAGATCCTTGTAGTTCACGTACGGCATGATCGGGAATAGAATCGTGTCGTCGTGCTTGACCCCTTCGCGAATTGCGCGCGCGATCTGATCATCGCTCCAGCGCGCACTGCCAGTCTCCGGATCAGGAGTTAGATTCGGCGCAACAATGGTTCCCGGGAAATCTGGAATCGGCAAACTTTGCCCGGCCAGATCCATTCTCGGCTGAGTGGGCGCGCCGTGCTGCGTCCAGTCCTTCGGCGAATGGCACGTCACACAGCCCAACAATCCCGCCGCTAGGTAGTGCCCGCGAGCCACACGCTCAGGGGTGCGCTCAAACTGCCGGTTGGTAACAGCGCGCTTCTTGGGGCCGATGAACGGTCTCCAGCCGATCGTGAAGTTGATGGCAACCATGAGCACGACGCAAAGCACGCCCGCCCCAATAAGCAGAATCTTCCCAAGCTTTTTCATAGATGACGATAGGTCCCTAGGCTTGTCCAACAAGGATAACGGCGGCCCACATCATAAGGCCACAGCCGCAAGAGATCAACAGCAGGAAACATTCGTGTCGCAAAATGTTCGAACGGTAAAAATCTTAAGTAAGTTTCAGACTAGAGGAATATTCGACGCACACGAAAGGTCGCGCGATTCCCCGCCGCGAAACCCTGCTCCGAGCGCAGCGGCGAAAAAATACAGCCCACAGCCAGCCCTGAGCATGTCGAAGGGGCGCAAGCCGTGAGAATTCTCAAACAGAAATCAATCAAAGCCCCAGAGGGGTGAACCGTGGCGGAACACTATAGCTCGGCATAGCTCGGCGTCGAAAGCAACCGTGACTACCTTTTCTTCTTCCCCTTCGCCTTCTTGGCTGGCGTCTTCGAGACCACTTTCTTCGCCGGTTTCGCCGCAGGCTTGGCGGGCTTGTGTTCTGGTTTCGCAGCCTTCGCCTTCTCGGGAACCTTCGCGGGCACTGCCGCCGGAGCCGCAGGCGCCGCCGCAGCCGCGCCCTTCCCCTTCTTCCCCTTTGGTCCCGGCTTGCCTGGCGCAGCAGCCGGTGTCGCTTCAGCCGCGGCCTTGGCCGCGCGTCCACGCCGTGGTGCCGGCGGCGGAGGCGGCGGTGGAGGCGCAAACGGCTTCAAAAACTTCAACGTCTCGGTACGCGATCGCAGCTTCCCATCCAGCAGCAACATGAACACGTCGTGCGCCAGTTTCGGATACTCCGGCAATTGCGGCGTAATCAGCAACTCTGTCATCTCCGGCAACGGAAGCCTCTGCTGCACCTGCCGCCACTTCGTCAGATAATTCTTAATCTTCTGCTCGACCGACTGCTGCTTCGCCGTTACCGCCAGAAACAGCACCATCTCCGGGCGCGCCGACGACAGCAACTGCCACGTGCGCGACGGCGTCGCCGCCTCTTTCCCCATGAGCCGCTTCGCCAATTCCTTGGCGTGATCTTCAATATCTCGCCACGCCTCCACCAGATCCTTCCGCGGAATCATCTTCTGAATGTCCGCAACCTCTTTGTCCGAGAAGTGCGAGGTCAGAAAATACATCACGGCCGGCCCGGCGTCGGGCGTGTATCCCATGTCCACCATCTGCTGCCGCGTCTTCATCAGCTGCGTGATGCCGTTGGTGTCAACCTTGGCCACGCTCCAGTGGCTGTGCAGAATCTCCAGCCACCCTTCCTTTTCCAGCATCTTCACCACGTGCAGCGGATCATCTTCGTGCGCCAGCGCCGCGATCTCGTGCCCTATCGACGGCCGCAGAATGTGATCGATGTACTTCCCTTCCTTCGCTGCGTCGTAGCGCGCCTGCGTACGCTCTTCCAGCGGCCAGTGAAACCGCGCGGCAAAGCGCGTCGCGCGAATCAGCCGCGAAGGATCTTCCAGGAACGAATAATTCTGCAGAATGCGGATGACCTTACCCTCGATATCCGCCACGCCATTGAATGGATCCAGCAACAGCCCGCGCGATCCTTCATTGAGCGACAACGCCATGGCGTTGACCGTGAAGTCGCGCCGCCGCAGGTCTTCGTGAATCGTCGCCGGCGTCACGATCGGAGGCCTGCCCGTCTTCTCAAACCGCTCCGTACGCGCCATGCTGATTTCCGCGCGTGCATTTCCCGGCAGTGAGATGAAGATCGTGCGGATGTCTTCTTCGACAGCCGTAATCTTCGCCCCAGCCTTCTCCAGATCTTTTTGCAGTTTGAGAGGATTGCCCTGGACGGTGAAATCGAGGTCGCGGATGGTGAATCCGCTGATGATGTCGCGGATGGCGCCGCCGGTCAGGTAAAGGTTCATGCCCGCTGCCCGGGCTACGTCTTGAACCAGTCCGACGCCCTTCAGTTGGTCCGGCGTCAGCCGGATTTCCATCGTATAAATGTAATCAGCCATTCGTTCTCAAGCGGCGGACGGCCCGTTTTCAGCGGCGATCGAAGGTACATCGCCACCTAGACCAGAGCCAGATCCACCAAACTTTCCACAAGATTTCCACAGCCATTGGGGACCAATGGATCCGATACCCCAGCCACCCGAATGCAAGTGGCTTAAGACAAAGTACTTATGCGAAGTGGAATCTTTGCGGCAAGCTAAAGAAAATAACACACCGTTTACATTTTGGCTACTGCCAAGGCGGATTCCGCTGCTTTTCCGCCAAAAAGTGCGAGAATCAGGCGCGGCGGATTTCAGATCTTAGATCGAAGATCTCAGATTGAAGACGCGATGAGTCTACGCGTTTCAGTCTGAAATCCGAAATCTACAATCTAAATTCGTACTTGCGCCCGCTCAGGATGACGGAGCCAGATGCCCTCGACTCACAAAAAAGTAATCGTCCGCAAGATGGACCGAGACTCCGTCTCCGGATACGTCTCCCCCACCCAATTCGTCAACGAGGGTAAACTCGAACTCCTCAACACCTCAGGCACGGTGATCTCCATGGACCTCCGCGAAATCAAGGGCGTCTACTTCGTCCGCGAGTTCGGAGACTCCGAATCTCTCACCCGCAAAACCTTCACCTCCCGTCCCCGCTCCGAGGGCCTCTGGGTCCGCCTACGCTTCAAAGACAGCGAGATCCTCGAAGGCCTCATGCCCGCCGACCTCACCCAAACCACGCCCGAAGGATTCCTCGTCAGCCCGCCCGACCAGCGCTCCAACACGCAACGCATCTTTGTTCCCCGCACCGCGCTGGAATCTCTCACCGTCCTTGCCGTAATCGGCGCCACCCGCCGCCAACGCCGCGGCGGCACGCAAGATCAGCGCCAAGTCCCCATGTTCGAAGAGTAGCTACCCGCGCCATCGGAAGTGCTGCTTGCGCTACTCACAGAAAACCACTGCTACAACCATATCTTCGAGCCAGTTGGATCCGCGCTCTGTGCGCCGTAATCCTACCGTTTGGGATTGTCAAAATTTTCCTGTATCTTCTTTGACTTGCTTGCGCCAGGTGCAATGTTGCGACTGTAAGAAGAGTGCTCTACTCAAAAACTTCTCACTGCGGGCGCGGGGTATGATTCTTCAGGCGGCACTCTTCGCAGACGCCGTAGATCTGGAAAGTGTGGCGGGTGGTCAGGTAGTGGTACTTGCGCCCGATTTCCTGCTCGAGTTGCCCCACTTCCTGGGAGAAAAATTCCACCGAACCACCGCAGTCGGTACAAACCATGTGATGGTGGCTGCGGCGGTTGTACTGGTGCTCGTAGCGGGCAATGCCGTCGTGGAAGGCGACTTCGCTGGCCAGTCCGCACTCAGCCAGCAGTTTTAACGTGCGGTAGACGGTGGTATAGCCGATACGGTCATCTTTTTTCTGCACCAGGCGATGAAGTTCGTCGGTCGAGAGGTGATCGCGAGTTTCAAGAAAAGTGCGCAGAATGGTGTCGCGTTGCGCGGTTTGCTTGAGGCCGACACCCTTCAAATGTTTATGAAGGATCTCCTGGGCTTCACGGACCATCTGGCGAGAGATGGTGGGCTGATCATCGATGCGTTTGTGGAGCATGTTGGGCCGAAAGAGGCAGGTGCAGCGAGGTCAGGATAACACCCGCCATCTTGAAAATGAAATTCATTTTCAGCGCGAGCCGGGGCGCCAACCCGTGGCATACAATCAAGATTCCCCATGAGCACGCTGGCAGAGATCAGTTTACCCAAGTCGCGCCGGTCACCCGTCGCCCGCATACTACTCTGGCTACTGCTGGCTGTGGTCTTTCTGGTAGTCGCTGCAATTGCCTATGCCTATTATGTCGCGCACTCTGCCCTTCCCCAGTTGGATGGGCAACTGCACGTCAGCGGGATATCGGCGCCGGTCAGTGTGACCCGCGACAGCCACGGAGTTCCGACGATTGAAGCGGCCAACCTGGAAGATCTTTTCTTTTCGCAGGGATATGTGACCGCTCAGGACCGGCTCTGGCAGATGGACATCATGCGCCGCTATGGGAGCGGAGAACTCGCGGAAATACTGGGCGAGGATTTGTTAAAGCACGACCGAGAGCAGCGAATCCTGGGCCCGCGCGCGGCCGCCAGGAAGGCGCTCGAGATGGCAAACCCGCGCGACCGGAGTTTTTTCGAGGCCTACGCGCACGGAGTGAACGCCTACATCGACGCGCACCGCGATCACCTGCCGCTGGAGTTTCGTATCTTGCGCTACGAGCCGAAACCATGGCTGGCAGAGGACTCGGTCGTGGTCGCCAATTCGATGGTCAAGGACCTCAACTACCACTATTTTTACGACGCGTTGTCGCGGGAGAAAATTCTCGCGAAGCTGGGGCCGGAGCTGACTGCAGACTTATATGTGAACCGCTCGTGGCATGACCGCCCTCCGACCGTGATGCGTGAGGATCTGAATGAACCCGATAGCGCCGCTGCCGATTCCGATTCCGATGACGACGACAACGGCGACGACGATCCGATGGACAACTCTGTCACGCAGACGGTAGTACCGATAGGGGCTCCCGAGGAAGGTCTGCCGGTGAATGGATCGAACGACTGGGTTGTCTCCGGAGCGCACACGGTAACGGGAAAGCCGCTACTCTCGAACGACATGCATCTGGGCCACCAGATGCCGAACCTGTGGTACGAAGCACATCTGCACGCCGGCACTCTGGACGTTGCGGGGGTCACGCTGCCGGGGATGCCATACGTGATTGTCGGACACAACCAGCGGATCGCATGGGGATTCACGAACGTTGGTCCGACGGTGACCGATGTATTCATCGAGAATTTCAACTCGCAGGGCGCGTACCAGACTCCGGGCGGTTGGGTCCAACCGGACCATCGCACGGAAGTGATTCGCGTCAAGGGGAAGCCCGAAGTCAGCGTGGATGTGCGCATCACGCGGCACGGCCCGATCATCACCGAACTGGTGCCGGGCGAGACCCGGCCATTAGCGCTGCGCTGGACGCTGTATGACGGATTGCACATTCCCTTCTTTGATGTGGATACAGCGCAGAATTGGCAGGAATTCCGGCATGCGTTCTCGCAGCTGGACGCACCCGGGCAAAACGTGGTTTACGCCGATGTGGATGGGAATATCGGATATCAGACGACGGGAAAGGTTCCGATCCGGGCGGCGGGAGATGGCAGCCTTCCCGTAAGCGGCGCGGACGATGCGCACGAGTGGACTTCGTTCATTCCGTTTGACAAGCTTCCCAGTATTTACAACCCGCCATCGGGAATCATCGGCACCGCAAACGGGAGAATTACGCCGGATAAGTACCCGAATTCGATCAGCATGGAGTGGGAGGCTCCGTGGCGCACAGCGCGGATTTATCACGTGCTGGAGTCGGGGCGGCAATTTTCCGCGGCAGACATGCTGGCCTTGCAAACTGACATTCACTCGGATGCCGATTTGTTTGCCGCAGAGCGCTTGGTGTATGCGGTGGATCATGCGTCCAAAGCGTCGCCCCGAGTCAAACAGGCGGCGGATCTGATGCGGAGTTGGGATGGACGAATGCAGGCAGCGTCGGTGGCGCCGACGCTTGCCGAGACATCGATCCGGGAGTTGAGGCGACTGCTGCTCGAGCCAAAGCTGGGAACCGCACCCGCCGATCCGCCGAACGAGGATGCAGCACTCAGCTGGAAGACGTATTCGTGGGAGATGCGCTCGGTGTGGCTGGAGAACATTCTGCTTCACCGACCGAAGCGCTGGCTGCCGGAAAAATATTCCAGTTACGATGATCTGCTTGCCGCAGCCGTGGATGCAGCCGTGACCGGGCCGCAAGCACCGAAGGAATTGGCGGCGTGGCGCTGGGGCGCGTTTAATGCGGTCGAAATTCAACATCCGATCCTGGGTAAGATTCCATTGATCAACCGGTGGTCCGGACCAGGAGTCCAGGAGCAGTCGGGCAGCGGCTACACGGTGAAGGCCGTGTCCAGGCACCATGGGCCGTCCGAGCGGTTCACGGCCAATCTTGCGGACCTGGATCAGTCGACTCTGAACATCGTCACCGGCCAGGGTGGAAATTTCTTGAGCCCGTATTACATGGATCAGTGGAAAGCCTGGTACGAGGGAACCACGTTTACTCTTCCCTTCAGCGCGAAAGAGGTGGAAGGGACCCGAACGCATCGATTGGTGCTGCAAGCGGCCAAGTAGCAGAGTCCGCGTGGGTTCTCGCTCACCCATCGCCGGTTCCGGGCAAATTTTTCACGCATTGTGAAACATTCCGCAGCTTCCGCTCGTATTGCTAATCAGGAGTGGGGATAGTCTCGCCCAACCAGACGATTCATGGGACAAATCACTGCAATCGCCGCTTGCGAATGCGCCACCTGCGCCGTCGTGAAACGGTACAATGACTGAATTATGCGGACACTGTGGGACATCTTCGCGCAGATCTTCCGCAACCTGTGGGCACATAAACTGCGCTCCTTCCTAACCATGTTCGGTATCGCGTGGGGCGTGGGATCGCTGCTCTTGCTGGTAGGAGTAGGGGAAGGTTTCCGCTCAGGCAACAAGCGGGAAATGGCCGAGTTCGGTAAGGACATCATGTTTCTATTCCCCGGGCGTGCGCCGGCGGTCATGGGCAACATGAACTCGGCCCGCTCCTATCTTCTTTCCTACCAGGACTATCTCGACATCCGCCAGCAAGCTCCGCACGTTCGAAACGCAGCGCCAATCATTGCGCGCAGCGACCTTCACGAGGTCAGTGAGTTTGCCAGCGCCAGCGGAGAAATTCTAGGCACTGAGCCCCAACTGAACGAGATCAGTTATCTCCCGATGAAGGAGGGACGCTGGCTGAACGAGTTGGATGGGGCGCAGCGGCGAAATGTAATCGTGCTGGGGAACGAACTTCTGAAGACGCTGTTTCCCGGGCGTCCCTCTCTCGGCTCTTTCGTGTTGATCAATGGCGAGCGGTTTGAGGTCGTTGGGAGCATGCCGCACCTGGGCCGCGGCGACAACATGTGGTTAAACATGCGGGCCTACATCCCATTCGAAGTGATGGCCACGAACTTCCCCATCAAGGGAGAGAACCACCAGAATTCCATTTCGTTCATCGAATATCAGCCCAGCACGACCTCGGAGCATCTTCTCGCGCAACAGGATGTTCACAAGATTGTCGCGCGCAATCATGGATTCGATGTCACAGATCCGAACGCCTTTGACGAGTGGGATTCGATCCAGGAATCAAAAATGGTGAACACCATCTTTGATGTGATGAACATGTTCCTGGGAGCGGTGGGGATGGTCACGTTGGCTCTGGGAGCGATCGGCGTGATCAATATCATGCTGGTCGCCGTAAGCGAGCGCACGCAGGAGATTGGTTTGCGCAAGGCGTTGGGCGCGACCAACCGGAATATCCTGTTCCATTTTTTTCTCGAAGGACTGCTCCTTACGCTCGGCAGCGGGCTACTCGGTTTGGCGGGGGCGGGCGGATTAATGGCGCTCATGGGTGGGGTGCAAGGGCCGCAAGGATTCGATCCACCGAAGTTGGTGCCGATGTCGGCCATGCTCGCGATTGGCAGTCTGACGTTGGCAGGAGTGGTCGCCGGTCTCTATCCGGCGCGCAAAGCGGCACTCCTGCAGCCAGTCGAAGCCCTGCGGCAGGAGTAGTGCTCAGGAAATACCTATGATCAGTGATTTGCTTCAGGAGGCCTACAACGCCATGCGCCACAACCGGCGGCGCACGGCGCTCACCATGCTGGGCATGGCCTGGGGCATTGCTACCGTCGTCATGTTGTTAGCGTATGGCGACGGATTCGGCCAAGCTTGCGCCGCCATCTTCGCCAACTTTGGCACAAAACTGGTGATCGTCGTGCCGGGCAAGACCTCTCTGCAGGCCGGCGGTCAAAAATCAGGTGTGGCAGTTCGATTTACCCAGGACGATGTGGACGCGCTTACCACGAATCTTCCGCAGATCACGCACATCACGCCCGAAGTCGGCAAGCAGGCCAACGTTCAGTACGACACTAGAGTTTTCAGCTGGGCCGTGAGCGGAAATTATCCCAACGTGTTGGATATTCGCGCTCTCAAGTTAGATCAGGGACGCTTCTACAACATGGAAGACCAGGTGCAGCGCGCCCGGGTCGCGGTCATCGGGTCGGAAGCAAAAGAGAAACTGTTCTCGGGACGCAATGCGATCGGAGAACACATCCGGCTCGATGGCCTCAGCTTTGAAGTCGTCGGAGTCTTGAAGGCCAAAATGCAGGAGGGGAATGACGACATCAACCGCGTGGTGTACGTCCCCTTCAGCACGATGAGTGATCTAAAAGACACGCACTACCTCGACACCATCTGGTTCACCTACCAGATGCCGGATTACGAACGACTGGAGCCGGCCGTGCGCACAATTCTAGCGACGCAACACAAGTTCAACCAGTCTGACCGGCAGGCGGTGAGAGTATTCAACATCATGATGCAGGTGCACCAGTTTGAAATCATCACGATGGGATTGAAGGTTCTGATGGGCTTTATCGGCACTCTAACCCTGGGTATCGGCGGGGTGGGCCTGATGAACATCATGCTGGTGTCAGTCACGCAACGGACGCGAGAGATCGGGGTGCAGAAAGCTTTGGGTGCGCCGCGGCGGTATATTCTCTTACAGTTTTTGGCGGAGGCCCTGACCATTACATTCATCGGCGGCGTGCTGGGAGTGGTGCTCGCCTATATTGTTGCGCTTTCCGTGGGACGACTCACGCTGTACAGCGCCTTTGCCAAGAATGGTGAGGCGGGAGACATCCGGCTGATCATTGCGCCGGGGACGCTGATTGCGTCGACCCTGATTCTAGGGGCGGTGGGATTGATCAGCGGCATGATCCCGGCCTTCCGCGCTTCCCGCCTCAATCCCATCGAAGCCTTGCGGCACGAATAGCCGCGCCGTGTAGCAACATTTAAAGTGAATCGCCGCCAGCTTCAAAATCCGCTAGAAGAAATCGATCGCCTTGATGTCTCCTACGAAGCCAACCACGTTGATGCTTCCCTGAGGCACGAAGTCGTTGATCAGAAGAATGTCTTTGTTCGTGTCATAAACCCGCAGAGCGCCGCCTTCTGCGACGTACTCAACGTTCCGGCTGGTGAATCCCTGCAGGCCGAGCACATCGCCATTGTCCGGCAGGATCAGGACGGAATTGTCTTGAGTCCGGAAGATTGACAGACACCCCCGAACTTCTCCAACGGGGTTATTGATATTGCCAATGTTAGTGCAATCGTGAGAGCCGACGAAGATCTGACCGTTTGAGGTCATGTCGATGCGGTCGTGGTACCCGTTGGTGATGACAGCACGGCCAGTGACTGTGCCGCTACCCAAGTCAACAATATCGAGCCTTCCGCAAATGGTAGCCGCAGTCGTCTGCCCCGTGCATGCATTGTTGCTGGGCGGTGTGCCCGCTACGTAAAGAGTGGAACCGTCGAGCAGGGCAGTGGTCGCGGCGTCCACGGGAATGGTGGCTGTAATAGCAAGCGAGTTCATGTCAAAAATCATGACACTGGCCTGACTTCCGCCGCATTGAGGGCCGCAATTCAAGACATAGGCAGTGCTGCCGTTAACGATGGCAAAGACGGGACGGTCAAATCCAGGCACGATCGCGCATACCGAATTCGGAAGGTTGGAGTAGCAACTGGTGTCGACCGGAGGCGCCGCCGCGGTCGGGAACAGTACGGTCATCGAATCGGAATCGTTGCTGAAGACGAGCAGTTCCGTGCCATTCGAATTGGAGACGACGGTTTGTGCGTTATTGACGGCGATTGTGCTGAGTGCGGCGGTCGAAAAGTTCATCACGTCGATCGCGCCCACGAACGAAAACCCGTTCACAGTGGCCGAAGGGACCGCAGCATATCCGATTGGGCTTGCCACGGGAAACACCATGCTGGAAGTCGTCCCAGGCAGGCGCACGCTGCCAATGCCGGATTCGGTTGTCGTGTCGACCGCGAAGACGGTGTTGGTGCTGCTATCGAAGGTCGCCAGAACGCTCCGGTTCGGATTCAAGGCCATTAGCCCCGGGGATGTTCCGGCGCTGATCGGCGAGACCCGTGCAATAGTGTCGTTCGAGCCATCGATAAATACGAGCCTGCCCTGAAGAAGAGTGGAGCTGACACCCTGCGATGCCAGAACACGTTCCTTCAGGCCGCTGGGTGGATTCTTAGGCTTGCTGCTGCCGCCACAGGAAAGGAAGCTCAGGGCGGCCCACACTCCGACCACACAAACGAGGATGCGTCTCTTCAAACGGGAGGCTCCTAACAACATGAAAAAGGAAGATTTAGTTGCGAAATGGTGGATTATAACAGACCCGGTGCCTCTCCTCATGGATGACGATGGAGAACAAATTTAGACAATTGCACTCTTTCTCGCTCGCATTGCACATCCACTAGGATGCGCGAACCAGCGTTGATCCTGTATTCTCAGAATCTATATGGCGGCTGACTTTCTTGCCCGGATTAAGCAATCCCCCGTGCTGTGCGATGGCGCGATGGGGACGCTGCTCTATGCCAAAGGCATCTTCATCAACCGGTCGTACGATGAACTGAATCTTTCCCAGCCCGAAATGATTCGTGGAATTCACCACGACTACCTTCAGGCTGGAGCCGAAATTATTGAAACTAATACTTTCGGGGCTAACTCTTTCCGTCTGGGACGACATAGCTTGGCGGACAAAGTGGCCGACGTGAATCGCGCCGGAGCACGCCTAGCCCGCGAAGCCGCCAAAAGCTTCGATGTGTGGGTGGCGGGATCGGTTGGCCCGTTGGGCACCAGAATCGAACCTTTGGGCAAGACATCGTTTCAAGAGGCCCGCGATGCTTTCCGGCAGCAGATCGAGGTGCTGGTCGAAACCGGAGTTGATCTGCTGATTCTCGAAACCTTCGGATATCTGGAGGAAATCCACCAGGCCATGCTGGCAGTGCGGGAAGTGAGCGCGTCGATTCCTCTTGTCGCGCAGGTCACCATCGACGAGGACGGAAACTGCCTGGACGGCTCCGATCCGCAGACATTTGTCGCGAAGCTAGAAGAGTGGGGCGCGGACGTCATTGGCTGCAACTGCAGCGTGGGGCCGGTCGCCATGCTCGACGCCATGGAGCGCGTGCGGACTGCGACTTCCCTCCCTCTGGCCGCGCAGCCCAACGCAGGTATTCCGCGCTCAGTAGATGGCAGGAACATTTATCTGTGCTCGCCGGAGTATATGGCGAGCTACGCCCGCAAGTTTGTCGCCGCCGGGGTGAGGCTGGTAGGTGGGTGCTGCGGGACCACGCCGGAGCACATTCGTGTCATGAAGTCAGCACTGCGCGTGGGTGAAGCCCGAGGAAAGACTGCGTCTGCTCACGTCACGGGAGGTCCTGCGCCCAAGGCAGTTCCGGCCGTCCCTTTGGAGAGCCGCTCTCTTTTGGGAGCGCGGTTGGCTCGCAATGAATTTGTGACCATGGTCGAGATCGTTCCTCCCAAGGGAATCGACGTGGTGAAGGAAGTTGAGGGAGCGCGCTTTCTGAAATCGGTTGGCGTGGACGCGGTCAATATTCCCGACAGCCCGCGAGCTTCGGCGCGCATGAGCAACCAGGCTTTGTCGCTGCTCATTCAGCGCGAGGTCGGCATCGACGCGATCCTGCACTATACCTGCCGCGATCGCAACGTGCTCTGCATTCAGAGTGACTTGCTGGGAGCGGCGGCAGTCGGAATCAAGAATCTGATTTGCATCACGGGCGATCCGCCGAAGATGGGAAACTATCCCGACGCAACCGCTGTGTTTGATGTGGACGCGATTGGCCTGGTCAACATTGTGCACAATCTAAATCGCGGTCTGGATCTCGGGGGAAATCCAATTGGAACGGGAACTGGCTTCGTGATTGGGGTGGGCGCGAACCCTGGACTAACGGATCTTGATGAAGAGATTCGCCGCTTCGAGTACAAGGTCGAAGCCGGCGCGGAGTATGCGGTGACGCAACCTGTATTCGATCTACGCTTGCTGGAAAACTTCCTGAGGCGGATTGAGCATTGCCGCATTCCGGTTATCGCTGGGATATGGCCATTGGTAAGCGTGCGCAACGCAGAATTCATGAAAAATGAATTGCGAGTTTCAGTACCGGACTCGATACTCGAGCGAATGGCCAAGGCGCAGACCCCCGAAGCAGCGCGCGGTGAAGGTGTGGCGATTGCGCGGGAAATGCTGATCGCGGCCAAGCAGATGGCGCAGGGTGCACAGATCAGTGCGCCGCAGGGCCGGTACAGTTCTGCGGTTGACGTTTTGGAAGCGTTGGGGACCAACCAAGGGTCCACCGCAAAGGCCTAACGCCGTCCGCAAAGACGCGGGAGCATTGAATCGATTCATCCCAATAGCAAAACGATATTGCGGATTTTCCGAACTCGAACCACTTCCCACGCCGGGACTGCATCGTCCATTTATTTTGATTTGGAGCATAGAAAAGACTCGACACTTCTCCGAAATAGTTGCATACAATAAGAGACGGAGCGAAAACCCCGTTGCCAAAGTTTGAAGAGTGCCTCCAGCGACTGGAGAAAATTGTTCAGGAACTGGAAAAGGGCGAGGTCCCTTTAGAGAGGTCTTTGACACTGTTTGAAGAAGGCATGCAGCTTTCTTCCGCCTGCCGGAAAGAGTTGGAACAGGCGGAGGGAAAAGTTGAAATCCTGTTGAAGAAGAACGGGAAGCTCCAAGCCGAACCATTCGAACCGCTGGCCGAGAAGTTGCCCGCTCGACGCTGAACGGGCTGACTTCTGGTAGCGATTCAAGAGCTTTAGATGTCTGTGGAGTCGTGGTTTTCCCAGCCACCCCGCAGCCCTAGTCGAACGTTGACGTCCGCCGTTGACGACAGGTTGAACCCCCGGGGGAAATATGACGCAAAGTGTAGTTGTTCTCGAGAAGGATCCTAGAGTGGCCAGCCATTTGGCTGGCGGTCTTCGCCCGCATTTTTCCGTGCATCTAGCTGGTTCCCGCGAAGAGTTGCGGGACAATGTGGCCCGGACTCGTCCGGAAGCCGTGGTGCTCAACATTGAGCATTGGCTGCTCGACGACGTAGAGAGTCTGCATCGCGACTTTCCCGCGCTGCCCATCGTGTGTACGCACCGCATCCCGGATGAAGAGATGTGGGCGGCAGCGCTTTCGGCTGGCGCCAGCGATGTTTGCCCCACCGACGACGTGGGCAACGTTTTGACCTCAGTTCTGCGCAGCTTGGCGCTTTCCCGGCGCGCCGCCGCGTAGATTCAGCGTTCGTGACGTGAGGACGCCCTCTGGGCGTCCTTTATTTTCTCTCGCATTTTCGAAAGTTCCGTCACGCTCAGATAACACTTTCAAATTCCCCGCCCTTGTTATACTCACTGCTTCATGCTCAACGAGACGCTCGAACAAGGACGACAACTGGCCGATGCTGCGCTCGACCGGTTGATTCCGCTGGAGACGCAGCATCCGGAATCGATCCACAAGGCGATGCGCCACAGTGTATTCGCCGGGGGCAAGCGCCTGCGGCCCATACTCTGCATGGAAGCCGGTCGCATGGTAGCGGGATCGTTGCCGGCGCGCATTGAAGAACTCGGCGCAGCCCTGGAGATGCTGCACACCTATTCACTGATTCATGACGACCTGCCCGCACTCGATAACGACGACCTGCGACGCGGGCGACCGACCTGCCATAAAGCATTCGGGGAGGCTATCGCAATCCTGGCCGGAGACGCGTTGCAGACGCAAGCCTACGAAGTTCTGTCGCGGTTGAAATGTCCCGCTGAAGCGCGCGTGCGCATTGTCGAAGAGATCGCCCGCGGGACCGGTACAGTGGACGGCATGATCGGCGGGCAGGTCGTGGATCTCGAGGCCGAACATACGCAGCCGACGGCAGAGATGCTGGAATATATTCACCGCTCGAAGACTGCGGCGCTGATCACAGCTAGCTTGGTCAGCGGCGGATTGTATGCCGGAGCAAAAGACAAGCAGGTCGCAAAGCTGCGGGCATTCGGGCTCGGGATCGGCTTAGCCTTTCAGATCGTCGACGACGTACTCGACGTGACTCAAACGTCGGAACAATTAGGAAAGACTGCCGGTAAAGACACGGCATCGGAAAAAGTAACTTATCCGTCGCTGTTCGGCATCGAGGAATCGGTAAAGCGAGCCGATGCGCTGGTCGACGACGCCTTCGCAGAACTGGACAGCTTCGGGGAGCGCGCCGAGCCGCTGAAAGAACTGGCGCGGTTCTTGGTGGAGAGAAAGAAGTAGCCGCCGACCAAACGACTCTGTGCTTCTTCGTGTCCCCTGTGGTAGAAAATAGGTACGGCGATGGAGTTCGCCATAACCGCCTGCGCATCCGGCACAGGCTGATAACTCCTACAGAGTTGAATCCACTTTTGTAGGGGACCTCCATCGTGAAAGATGTTCTCGCTATATCTGTCGCCGCCATCGTCGGCGCCAACTTTCGATACTTCCTCAGCCGCCTCGCTGCCAGAGAATTTGGTCCGGTCTTCCCTGTCGGAACTCTACTCATCAATATCCTGGGCAGCTTCATCGTGGGCTTCTTCGTGATCTGGACCACCGAACGCGCTCTGCTCGACCCGCGCTGGCGGCTGCTGGTAGTCGTTGGCTTTTGCGGATCGTTCACCACGTTCTCCAGCTACGCGTTCGAGTCCATGGCGTATTTCGAACAAGGACAATGGGGACTGATGCTCACCAACATTCTCGGTAACAACCTGCTGTGCCTGGCCGCCGCGCTCGGCGGCATGGCCTTGGCGCGGGTACTGTAAAATGGCGAACGCGATGGCAGTACAGGTCACCATCTATTTCAATGAAGCGGATCAGTGGCATCACCGGCCGCTCCACATGGAGATTCTCAACTATTTGCGTAAGGAAAATGCGTACGCGGCGATCGCGATCCACGCCGTGGCGGGATTCCTGGGGCGGCAACCTGTTGGGACCGCACATTTGGTCGAAGCTGGAGGAAAGCTACCGGTAGTCATCATTTTCGTCGACACCGATGAGCACGTGAACCGTGTGCTGCCTACACTGAAGGAGATGGCAGCGCATCGGTTGATCGTGCGCGAAAACGTTGTGATTGAGCAAGGAAGCCTCGACTGAATGTCTTCCTCCTCTTCGAATCAGCCTCTCGATATCCTCGCGATCGCCGCGCACCGCGACGACGTGGAGCAGACCTGTGGCGGCACGTTGCTGAAAGCCGCTCAGCGCGGGCAGCGCACGGGCATCCTCGACTTGACGCAGGGCGAGATGGGAACGCGGGGCACGGCAGAAGATCGCGCCCGCGAAGCGGATGACGCGGCCAAGATTCTTGGCGTGAGTTGGAGGTGCGCCCTAGACCTTCCAGACGGCCGCGTCGAGAACACTTGGGGGAACCGCTTAAAGGTGGCCGCAGTAATTCGCGAGACACGACCGAGGGTGATCATTCTTCCCTACTGGAAGGGCCGCCATCCCGATCACTACACCGCCTCAATACTCGGGTATGAAGCCTGCTTTCTGGCGGGACTCGCGAAACTGGACTGTAGCGCCGCCGTCTCGGCGGCTGTCGGCGGGGGCATCTCGCCCGCGCGCCCGGGCGAAAGCCGGCAAGATGCCGGCGCCACCCTTTCAGCGCACCGGCCCTTCAAGATTATTTATGCGACTTTGTACTACGACATTCGGCCGTCATTTGTTGTCGACATCGGCGACCAGTTCGAAGGGAAATTTTCCTCCATCTTGGCCTACAAGTCGCAGTTCAGTGATCAAGAGGCGGGCCAGGATCTCTTCCCTGCCCATGACGAGATTCGTGCTCGCGTCGACGCCATGGCGCGCTTCTACGGCATGCTCGGCGGCGTGACCCATGCGGAACCGTTCCTGCAAAAAGAAGTCGGCCTGGTCGACGACCTATTGGCCATTCCGGTCAAATCCATTTAGCATTACTCAACTCAACTCACTGGGAGGACCGTCGCAAACATGTCTCGTTTTCTCTTTGCCCTCATTACCGCTGTGGCGTTGGCCGCTACGGCAGTCGCTCAAGCTGGAACCTGGCAGATCGATCCCAAGCACACTGCCGCGCAGTTTTCCGTGAAGCATCTCGGAGTATCGACCGTTCGCGGCGCATTCTCCAAGGTCACTGGTTCGGTGACCCATGATCCCGCCGACCCCTCGAAGGATTCGCTGGAGACCACCATCGACGCGAGTACCGTCGACACCCGTCTCGAAATGCGTGACAACGACTTGAAGAGTCCGCACTTTTTCGACGTGCAGAAATTTCCAACTATCACTTTTAAGTCCAAATCAGTGAAAAGCACGGGATCCGGGAAACTGCAGATGACCGGCGATCTGACTATGCACGGCGTGACCAAAGAAGTTGTGCTCGATGTCGATGGTCCGTCCGCGCCGATCAAAGATCCGATGGGCCCTGGACAGCGCATCGGGGCGTCGGCAAGCACCAAGGTCAATCGTCAGGATTTCGGCATTGTCGGAGCTCCCGGCGTTGTGGGCGACGAGGTCACGATCACGATTGACGCGGAGTTGACCCAGACGCCAGCGAAGTAGAGGGAAGGTTCGAATCTTGGTAGCGCCGGCATCTTGCCGGCTGTCGCGAGGGCATCTCGCCCTCGCAGCGGCCGCCGGACAGCCGCCGGGACGGCGGCGCTACTTCTTCAATGCCACCGCAAGACCGTCGCGGATCGGCAAGATCGTCGTGTAAAACTCATTCGCAGCGTAGAGATTGCGATTGAATTCGAGGATCGCCTTAGTACTGGCTTCGCTCGGATTCTTTTCGGCAACGCGCCCGCTCCACAACACATTATCGGTAACGAACAGTCCTCCCTTGCGCAGCCGCGGCGCCACCAGCCGTAGCACGCGCGGATAGTCCTCCTTGTCGACATCGTTGAAAATGATGTCGAACTCCTGCTTCTGCTCCGAAAGGACTTCGAGGGCGTCGCCCGTGTGCAAAGTAATGCGGTTCGCCACGCCCGCCCGCTGGAAGTAGCCGCGCGCGCGTTCCGCGTTCTTCGAGTCGCCGTCGGTATAGATCACGCGGCCTTTGTCGCCCACGGCCTGCGCCCACCAGATCGTCGAGTAGCCAATCGCAGAACCCAGTTCGAACACCGTGCGGGCATCGATCATTAACGCGAGTTGTTGCAGTACGCGCGCCACAGCCGGACCCACGATCGGAATCTTGTGCTCAGTGGCATAGTCCTCCATCTCAACGAGCACCTCGTCGCGCTTGGGCAGCATGGAGTACAGATAATCATCAACCGGTCCCGCAGTGGTGAAGTTGTAGTGGCGCCAACTGGCTCGGTCGTCTTTCTTCTTGCTTTGAGTCACAGGCTTCCCTTTCGCTTTTACGCTTGTCTTCATGTTGACTTAACCACCGATGGTGACGCCCGGTTTCATCTCCAGCACTTCAACGCCGGGAACAAGCTTCTTTAAGTCGGACTGGAGTTCCCGTCAAAGCTGGGAATGTGCCGAAGTGCATCGGGATCACCGTCTTCGGTTTCAGCAGATTGATGGCATACGCCGCTTCGCGCGGCCCGATCGTGAAGAGATCACCAATCGGAAGCATTACGATCTCGGGCGCGTACAGTTCGCGAATAATCGCCATGTCGCCGAAGACGTTGGTATCGCCGGCGTGGTAAATCTTCACACCATTTTCAAACTCAATCACGTAGCCGCAGGCCTCTCCGCCGTAGATAATTTCGTCGCCATCCTGAATGCCGCAGGAGTGGTCGGCATGCACCATCGTCACTTTGATGTCGCCAACCGTCTGCGTGCCGCCTTTGTTCATGGGAGAAATCTGTTTGGCGCCCTTCTTCTGCAACCAAAGACAAAGCTCGAAAATGCCCACCACCAGCGGATTGTGCTGCTTCACGACCGTCGACTGCGTCGCCGATGTGATCGCCGTGCCCATGCGTGCACAGCAGGACGTCGGCTTTCTTTACCTTCTTGTCAGCCTCCGGACACATGGGATTCCCCATGATCCAGGGATCGATGAAAACCGTTTTCCCGCCGGGAGTTTCAATACGAAAAGTGGAATGCCCCAACCACGTCAGCTTGATGCCTTTCAGATTCATAAATGCCCAACCTCGGAAGAAGTGTTTAACTCTGCCGAAAATCCATTTCGTGCCGCAGACCGCCCACCTAGTTTAATATGAAACGCCATGGCCGAACTCAAGGTGCTGATTTCGCGAGAAGACATTGCGAAGCGGGTGGCCGAATTGGGCGCGCAAGATCACGCAAGGACTTTGCGGGAGCAATCCATCATCTTCGTCGGCGTGCTCAAGGGCGCAGCCATCTTTCTGTCGGACCTGGCGCGACAAGTTGACCTTGACTGCTACGTTCGACTTCATCGGAGTCTCGAGCTACGGCAATCGCCCCAGCCCGACTCAGGAATTGAAGAGCGGGTGGGATTCGACCGGCGAAGTAAAACTCACAAAAGACGTCGACCAGTCTATGCAGGGAAAGAACGTGATCGTCGTCGAGGACATTCTCGACACCGGCCTGACTCTCACGTTTTGAAAAAACTGCTGCTCGCTCACCAGCCGAAAGCCTTGAAGATTGCCGCACTGCTCGACAAGCCTTCGCGGCGCAAGCTTCCGCTTGAGGGCGACTATGTAGGATTCAAGATTCCCGATGAATTCGTCGTAGGCTACGGGTTGGATTACGCAGAAAAATATCGCAATCTTGCCGGATATTTGTATCGTTCCCAGAGAGTAAGCCGCTGCTAACTGGGCGCGCAGCGCTGGGTTCAAGGCGATTATCCTTGAGCTAACGGCGCTTGAGGAAACGGCAGCAAGAAACACGGCTGCTATCATACAAACGAATGGATTCTGTTCTCTCCAAACCGGATCGCTTGCCGGTCGAGTCGCTGCTGCTCGACGTGGCCGACGTGCTGGCGACCTCGCTTGACCTGGACACGACCGTGCGTCGGGTCGCCGAAGTTGTCCGCAAGGTCATCGACTACGAGATTTTCGCGATTCTGCTGCTCAACGAGAAGACGCAGGAGCTGCGTTTTCGCTTTCAGGTCGGCTATCCTCCGGAATTCGCCGAGCGCAGCCGCCTCAAAGTCGGCGAGGGAGTTACCGGCCTGGCCGCCCAATTGCGGCAAGCGGTGCTCATCGACGACGTCACCAAGGACTCGCGCTATATCGAAGGCGTTCCCAATGTCCGCTCGGAACTGGCAATTCCGCTCATCACCAAAAACCGCGTCATCGGCGTGATCGATATCGAGGCGCGCGAGCCCGGATATTTCACTGAAGAGCACGCGAAGGTACTAACGCTGGTGGCCTCGCGCATGGCGGCCGGCATTGAGAATGCACAACTGTACACTCGCACCACCAAGCAGGCGCGCATTCTGCTGCTGCTCAACGAAATCGCGCGCGAACTGACCTCGATTCTGAACCTGGACGAGCTTGCTCGGACGCATTGCCGAACTGGTGCGCCGGCTGATCGACTACCAGATGTTTAGCATCCTTCTGCTCGATACGTCGGGCGAGAAACTGCAGCATCGCTTTTCGCTGCGCTTCAACGAGAACATTCATCTGAAGCACGAGATTCCTCTGGGCCGCGGGCATCGTCGGCGCTGCGGCACAGAGCACAGCAGGCCGTGCTGGTGCCCGATGTAACCAAGGATCTCGCGCTACATTGAAGCCAATCCTGAGACCCGGTCGGAATTGGCGGTGCCGCTCGCTCTACAAAGGCAAAGTGATCGGAGTGCTCGATCTTGGAGCACACGCGCCGCGGATTCTTTACGGAAGAACATCAGCGCACCATGTCCACCCTGGCCGCGCAAATTGCCATCGCCTTCGAAAATGCCCGACTGTACGAAGAGATCGAGCGCCAAGAACGCCGCCTGGAGCGCGATCTGGCGCTGGCACGCGAGTTGCAGGGGCGACTGCTGCCCCAGACCAATCCCAAGATGGCGCACCTCGACGTCGCCGCGAAATTCGTTCCTGCGCGTGCCATTGGCGGCGATCTGTACGACTTCATTCCGTATTCGATGTCGCGGCTTGGTATCGTGATCGGCGACGTTAGCGGCAAAGGCGCCCCGGCCGCCATCTACGCCGCACTGGTGAGCGGAATCATCCGCTCGCACGCTCCCATCGAGCCTGGATCTGCGGAGATGCTTTCCGCCGTCAATCTCTCTCTGGCGGAGCGCCGCATCGAGGCCCAGTTTGTCTCCATCATTTACGCCGTCTGGGACGATGAAGAACGGACCCTCACGGTGGCGAACTCCGGACTTCCCCGCCCCATCTTCGTGCATGGCGGCAAGAATGAAGTGATCGAGGCAACCGGCTTGCCCCTGGGCCTTTTCGACGAAGCGGACTACGACGAGTTCAAGTTCCGCATGAAGCCTGGGGATATGTTTGTGTTCTTCAGTGACGGCATTCTCGACGCACGTAACCGTAAAGGCGAACTGTTCGGGCGCGGCCGCGTCGAGAAGATCGTGGCGGAATGCGCGGGAAAATCCGCGAACTGCGTGGTGGACTCCCTCTTCAAGGCGGCCGCCGAACATTCAGCGGGCGTGGAAACTTTCGACGATCAGACCGTCGTTGCCATCCGGGTGCACGGCGCTGCCCATTCAGGCTCGAAGAAAAAATGACGTCCCGCAGTCAGAGCCCGGCAGCGCGTCCTCCAGGATTTGTTTATCGCGAAACCAAGCGCGGCATACTGCGCCGCACGGGCCCGCTCGTCTTGCACTGCGAAGACGTAGCACTTCCAAAGCTTGCCGAGCAATACGGTACGCCGCTCTACGTTTATTCAGCGACGACGATTCGCGAACGCTACGACGCGTTTGACCGCCGCATTCCGCGACCTTCCGCACACGATTTGCTACTCCGTCAAAGCCAATTCCAACCTGACCATTCTGCGGATGCTCGCCCGTAAGGGATGCGGGTTCGACGTTGTCTCTGGCGGCGAACTCGAACGCGTGCTGGCCGCCGATCGCAAGGCCGCAAGAGCAGTCGTCTTCTCTGGTGTTGGCAAGACGCGCGAGGAACTGACTGCGGCGCTGAAGGCTGGCATCATGCTGTTCAACGTCGAGAGTGAGTCGGAACTCTGGACGCTCGCCGAGTGTGCCGCCCGCCTGCACAAGAGCGCACCGATTGCGATGCGAGTCAATCCCGATGTCGCGGCCGAAACACATCCCTACATTTCGACCGGCCTGCGCAAGCATAAGTTCGGCGTCCCCATTCGCGAGGCGCGGGCGCTTTACGCCAAGGCCTCAGGTGCGCGCTATCTCCGGGTACGCGGGGTGAGCGTGCACATCGGCTCGCAGATCACCGACGTCGCGCCGTTTGGCGAATCCATGGCACGGGTAGCTGATCTTGTGCGAGAACTTCGGGGCGACGGCCACCGCATCGATTACATCGATGCCGGAGGTGGCCTCGGTATTGCCTACGACAAGCCATCCACGCAGACATTTTCCGCGGATGTCGCTGCCTACGCGCGCGCACTCGCCACGCCCTTGCGTGGACTGGATGTGCGTCTGCTTCTGGAGCCGGGACGCTCGATCGTTGGTCCTGCTGGCGTTTTGCTTACCTCAATCGTTTACCGCAAAGAGCATGACGGGAAACGCTTCCTCGTGGTCGACGCCGCAATGAACGATTTGATTCGACCCGCGCTCTACGGCGCCTATCACGAGATTGTCCCGGTTACGCAAAATGCCGAGGCAGGCACAAAAATGGAAGTAACCGATATCGTCGGCCCCGTTTGCGAGACGGGAGATTTCTTCGCGCGCGATCGCGAGTTGCCGATGGTCGACGAAGGCAAGTTGCTGGCGATTCTGGACGTGGGTGCCTACGGGATGGTGCTTGCGTCCAACTACAATACGCGTCCACGCCCCGCGGAAATCCTGGTTACTGGCAAATCGACCAAGGTCATTCGTCGGCGGGAGAAAGTGTCTGATCTGCTGCGCCCGGAACGCTGACGTCATCATGCGCCAGTCTTCACTCCTGCCGCTCTCCCCACTTCAACTTCGTACGCAGCACGTGAAAGAAGTCTGATCCCGTGCGGAACAGATTCACCTGATGTTCAGAGAGGCGGCACCGCACACGATCCCCGTCGCGCAGGTCGAGACCGGGCTGCCCGTCCAAACTAAGGTACGCAACTTCCTCTTCACTACGCAGCAGGATTTCAATCTCCACCGAATCCGGCACGACCAGTGGCCGGTGCGTCAGAGAATGCGGAGCGACTGGCGTAACCACGAACGCCTTAACAGTCGGCATCAGCACTGGGCCACCGGCCGACAAAGAATACGCGGTCGAACCTGTCGGGGTGGCTACGATCATGCCGTCGGCTCGATAGCTGGCAACGAAGGCCTTATCGATGTGCAGTTCGTAGGTATTGAGCCGTGCAAGTGCGGTCTTGTTCACCACGGCATCGTTGAAAACCAGGTAGCTGCCACGCACCGTTTCTTCCCGCAACAATTGCACTTCCATCAGGGAGCGTCGTTCCACGGCGGCACGTCCTTGTGCAATCGCATCGAGCATCGAGTAGAGCGACTGCAACGGAACTTCGGTGAGAAATCCCAGGGAACCCAGGTTAACTCCCAGCAGCGGCACGTCGATGGCCGCAGTCACTCGGGCCGCTGAGAGCAGGGTTCCGTCCCCGCCCAGCACGACGGCGAGATCCAGCGGTTTCGATGACATCTGCGACCGCGGCACCACTTCCTGCCCGTCGATGTATTTTGCAGTTTCCAGGTCGACAATGACTTTGTATCCGTGTTCGGTAAGCCAGGTGAGGACGCCAGGAAGTATCTTCGCGACAGCAGGGCGATCTGGCCGGGAAATGATGGCGGCGGTCTTTCGGGGCGCTGCTTGCGAGCTGGCCATAGGGAAAAGGAGATTGTACAGAACTTCAGCGAGTTAACCACAGAGGACACGGAGGACGCAGAGGTTAGAACATTGAAGAAAGCAGAAACTCCCGGTTTCCCTTATTCGGAGCCTCCGCTATATTTACACAAGGGGATGCCACCGATTAAAACGTCGCGTACAGCAGAAACTCGCGATTCCCCTCCGCGCCCAGGATGGGTGATTCGATCGTGTCGGTGCGCATCGCGCCCAGGGTTTTTACGAAAGTTTTCACCTTCTCCACGGCTTCCAGTTGAGCGGCTTCGTCACGCACAATGCCGCCCTTCCCCACGTGCTCTCGACCGGCCTCAAACTGGGGCTTCACCAGCACGACCACTTGCCGTCCCCGGCGCTCATGCGGCGACTCTGGAAAAGCGGCGCTGATCACTGCAGGAAGCACGAGGGTGGCCGAGATGAAGGAGACGTCCATCGCGATGAAGTCGACTGTGCAGCCCACAGCCTCGCGCGTCAGGTATCGCGCATTCGTCTTTTCCAGCAGTCGCACCCGCGCTATCCTGGCGGAGTTTGAAATCCATCTGCCCGTAACCGGTGTCTACAGCAATAACCTGCGCCGCGCCACGCTGCAGCAGGCAATCCGTAAAGCCGCCGGTGGATGCGCCAACATCAAGGCAGATCTTGCCCGCGACCTCGATCTGCCAGTGATCGAGCGCGCGCTCCAGCTTGAGTCCACCCCGGCTGACAAACTTGAGATCTTCGCCGAGCAAACGGATGGCACACGCAGACGAAACCTGCGAGCCGGCCTTCTCGACCTTCTGTTCTTCCACAAGGACCTTGCCTGCAAGGATGAGGGCTTGCGCGCGTTCGCGCGAGGCGGCCAGACCACGGTCCACAAGAAGTTTGTCGAGTCGAACTTTCAAGATTTGTTTGCCGATGAGTTCTACCACGAAAGTGCCAGCCCTCGCTCTAGTGCAAAGTGGTGAAGCGCCTCACGGGTGAATCACTTACGCACGGCGATCAGCGCTTTTCCACAACGTTTTCCACGAACGTGTTGAAAACTTCGGTCGACAGAATGCGCTGGCCGCCTCAATAATAAAAGCCGCCCAAACTGAGGGCGGCTTCACAAACTTCGTTTGCTGCTCGACTATCCCGCAACTTCTTCCAGCAATTTCTGATCAATGTCGAAGTTGGAGTGCACGTTCTGCACGTCGTCGTGCTCTTCGAGCGCTTCCATCAGGCGGATCATAGTGTTGGCCGCGGCACCTTCCAGCTTGATGTAGTTCTGCGGAATCATGGCGACGCTAGCCGAAACAGGCTCAATCCCGGCCTTCTTCACGGCTTCCAGGACGGCTTCGTAGGCGGAAGTCTCCGTCAGAATTTCCCAGTTGTCGCCATCATCATTCAGGTCTTCCCCACCCGACTCGAGAACGATATTCATCAGATCGTCCTCTTTCGCAGCGGCTTTGGAAATCAGGATGTCGCCCTTTTTGTGGAACATCCACGAGACGGCGCCCGCCTCGGCCATATTGCCACCATTCTTGCCGAAAACGTGGCGGATTTCGCTCACGGTCCGGTTGCGATTGTCGGTATTGATGTCGAGCAGCACCGCCGCCCCACCCGGACCGTAGCCCTCCAGCGAGAACTCTTCGTAGGTAGCGCCGGGCAATTCGCCCGTGCCGCGCTGGATGGCTCGCTTGATGTTGTCAGCGGGCATGTTCTCCGCCTTGGCCGCAACAATGGCACCGCGCAGCCGCGGGTTGGAGTCAGGATCACCGCCGCCATTCTTCGCGGCGATGCTAATTTCCTTGATGAGACGGGTGAAGATCTTACCGCGCTTGGCGTCGAGCGCGCCCTTCTTGTGCTTAATTGTGGCCCATTTTGAATGGCCGGACATGGTTAGACCTCGTGTCGAAAATCCTTCTTTAAAGAGCTATGGATGGCGCAGGATTCGCCTTCAGAGGAGATCACTGGATTGCCTCGGTTTGAATGCAGGCGAACCCGAATTATACCACGGACTTGTAGCCGTCTCGTAATCAGCATTGGGCCACCTTCGAACCCTTCACCAACTCCCTTGCCCGATCATTTGGTGGTCTGTTGTAGCAACTTGATTTTGTCACCCTAACAGCAACATGAAAGTGTCACCCTGGCGGAGCCAGGGTGTGTTGCAGGCGGGTGTCGCCGTAATAGAGCGAGACGCGCCCGTCGAGAGCTTGATAGATGTGGACTTTGGCTCCGGCAAAGCTGAAGCGTTGGCCTTGCTGGGGGATCTGAAGGCGCTGGCCGTCCCACTGCACGATGTTGTGGTTGCTGACCACGCGCTGGTGGACGAAGCAGCAGATGCGGTCGAGATTTTCCGGAGCCGGACGCCAGGCGGATTGCAGGTCGCGAGGTCGGCGGGCGAAGCGGCGATTGTAGTCGGCCATGAACACGCGCAGCACGGCGTTGGCGGAGTCCAGATCGGCAGCCTGCGCCAGTCGGAGTTCGCTGCACAACCGATCCTGGAGCACGCCCCAGAGGCGTTCGACGCGGCCTTTGGCTTGCGGGCTGCGGGCGGCGATAAAGGTGATGCCGAGTTGTTCGAGGGCACGGCCGAACTGAGTGGGCTGACGCTTTCCAGCGAGCTGTTCTTCGACCGACCAGAAGTCGTCGTTGCGGACGAAGATGCCGCTGTGATCGCCGTAGAAAGCGAGCGGGATACCGCGGTGGCGCAACAGTTGGCGGAGCAAGGTGAGATAGCCGGCGGCGGATTCGGAGGGGAAGAACTGAGCAGCCAGGATTTTTCCGGTGGCATCGTCTTGCAGGCCGAGCGCGGTGAGACGAGGGCCGCGGCCTTCGAGCCAATCGTGAGGCGAGCCATCGAGTTGCAGCAGTTCGCCTTCACGGGGGGATCGCAGACGGCGCTGACGATGGGTGGGAGCGCGGCGCTTCCGGGGAGACCCCAGACCGGCCTCACGCAAGAGACGGCGGAGCGTTTCGCGGCTGAGGGAGAAGCCCTCGACCTCGCAAAGTTTTTCGCAGAGATGGTGATCGTTGAAGCCGGCATAGGTGGATCGGGCCAGGCGAACCACGGCTTGGCGTACCCGGGCGGGCAGGCGGCGGGGGCTGGGGCGTCCGCGGTTGGCGTGCGCCAGAGCCGCCTCCCCTTGCTCCCGCAAACGTTTCTTAAGACGCTTGACCTGACGGACGCTGAGCGAGAGCAGTTCGGCGGCTCTGGCGCACGCCATGTCTCCCTTAACGCAACTGGAAATTACGCTCACTCGTTGCAGCTCCTTCTGACTCAACGCGAATGTCCTTCCTCTCATGGGGTGACATTTTCACGTTGCTGTTAGGGGGTGACAGAATTATGGAGCTAAGACACCGATCATTTGGTGGTCTTGACTATGTACGATTTCGCACCTACTATGCGAACCATCGCGCGCCATCTTAATTCTAGGTTGATGATGTAATTCTCTATGTCGGGTCAGCTCTTGGGGCACTACCGGGTCCTCGAAAAAATTGGTGCAGGCGCGATGGGCGAAGTTTTTCGCGCTCGCGACGAGAGGCTCGGACGCGATGTCGCCGTTAAGCTGATTCGGCCGGCCTCCAGTGATAATCCCGACCACTTGCGCCGTTTCGAACAAGAAGCCCGAGCCGCTGCCGCGCTGAACCATCCCAACATCCTCGCCATCTATGACGTTGGTTTCGAGGGCACAACTCCATACATCGTTTCCGAACTGCTGGAGGGCAAGAACCTGCGCTTCCGCTTGCAGGAAGGGCCGATCCCGGTGAAGGAAGCTGCAGACTACGCGCTACAGATTGCGCAGGGCCTGACCGCCGCCCACGACCGGCTTATCGTTCATCGTGACCTCAAGCCGGAAAATCTTTTTCTCACCAACGACGGGCGCATCAAGATCCTCGATTTCGGCGTCGCCAAGCTCCAGGTTCCGGCCGAAGAAAATCGCTCCATCGAAAGCCTCACTACAGTCACCAAACATGGCGCGGTGATCGGCACCGTAGCCTACATGTCTCCCGAGCAACTGCGGGCCAAGCCGGTGGATCACCGCAGCGACATTTTCAGTTTTGGCGCGATTCTCTACGAAATGATGTCGGGGTACCGCGCATTTCATGGTGAAACCGAAGTTGATACCATGACCGCCGTCCTACGCGAAGAACCAGCGGGCTCAAACCTAGAGCAGGCTGCCATCCCGGCGGGATATCAGGACATCGTCAAGCATTGCCTCGAGAAGGAACCGGAGAACCGTTTCCAGTCCGCGAAGGATCTGGTTTTTGCTCTGCAAACACTGTCCGGAACTTCGGCCGCCGGAACGTATCGCTTTCCCAAGGCCCGTACTCGACGACTCGTCTTGCCTTGGACCGTCGCAGCGGTACTGGCCTTGTCGACCGTGCTTCTCGCAGTCTTTCTACTGACGCGTACTCCCGCTCCCTCTCCGACCTACAGTCGCGTGACGTTCGAGGCAGGCACGGTATATTCGGCACGCTTCACCTCAGACGGCCAGACCATTGTGTACAGCGCAGCCTGGAACGGCAAGCCGGTGCAGCTGTTTACCACGGTTGGAAATTCCCTTCTATCGCAACCTCTAAATCTTACTGACGCGAACCTGTTGGCCATTTCGCGGAATAACGAACTTGCCGTCGTGCTGCGCGGCACCCACAACGGCCAACTCGAAACCGTCGATGGCATGCTGGCTCGCGCTCCGCTGGCTGGAGGTTCGCCGAAAGAACTGCAGTCGGACGTGCGCTGGGCTGATTGGGACGCAAGAGGCGAACTGGCGGTCGTGAATTACGTGGACGGCCACAGCCGCCTCGAATATCCCGTCGGCCATGTGCTCTACGAAAGTAGCGGATGGATCAGCAACATCCGATTCTCTCCCCACAGCGAGATGATTGCCTTCATGGATCACCCGGCGCTTTGGGACAATCGCGGCTCCGTCTGCGTCGTAGATTCTAAAGGTCAAGTTCGGACTCTCTCGGGCCCATGGGACTCCGAGCACGGCATTGCCTGGCGGCCGGACGGGAAGGAGATCTGGTTCACGGCAGTCGAGAAGGGTAACAACTTGAACCTTATGGCCGTGGATTTGTCGGGCAAGATTCGCTCCCTGCTGAATCTGCCCATGGGGATCACGCTGCAAGATATCTCTCCGCGCGGACAAGTTTTGGTCGTGCTGAGTACCAAGCGCCTCGCCATGGGCTTCAGCACTCTGGGCAGCAAGGAAGACGAAGAATTATCGTGGCACGACTGGAATGTAGCCAAGGATATTTCACGCGACGGCCAGTTCGTTCTTTTTGAAGATGCCAGTGAAGCTGCTGGACCAGGCTACGCCGTAGCGATCCGAAAAGTAGACGGCTCTCTGCCGATCCGACTGGGCGACGGCAGCGCGGGTGGGCTTTCCCCGGATGGAAAATGGGCGATCTCGGTCTCCATCGGGAGCCCAGAGCGAGTCACACTTCTTCCCATTGGAGCGGGGCAACCTCGACCAGTTGAAGTGGGCGGATTGGAACACATTTACAACGGATGGGGCCGCTTCCTGGCTGACGGCAAACAACTCATCGTGATTGGCAATCAGGCCGGCCATGCCAAACAGTGCTTCCGGTTAGATCTGGCCGGCGGAAAGCCCAAGGCGATTACACCCGAAGGAATCTTGTGCGGTCCAACGTCTCCCGAC
This sequence comes from uncultured Acidobacteriaceae bacterium, assembly GCA_963840895.1. GTDB lineage: Bacteria > Acidobacteriota > Terriglobia > Terriglobales > Acidobacteriaceae > Sulfotelmatobacter. The sequence goes on along the minus strand of CAWJAR010000016.1, from coordinate 294,207 downwards.
AACCGTTGGCTAGTCGGTGTTACGCAGAACTCAGACGTGGCGATGATCTATCCACTTGGCGACGGTCAGCCGCGACCGATTCCAGGCCTCGCAGAGGGCTTTCGACCGGTACGTTGGACCAACGACGGTTCGGCTCTCTACGGCTATCACGCGGGAGAACTCCCGAGCAGAATCTACAAAGCAGATATCGGGACCGGCAAGCAGACCATGGTTCAAGAGTTGCGCCCAGGAGCGCCCGCGGGCGTCGTGAGCGTGGCTCCTGTGGTAGTCAGCAGCGACGGAACACACTTTGCCTACAGCTACAACCAGACTCTGTCAGTTTTATATTTGATTTCCGGACTGCAATAGCAGCACCGGCTCCAGCCGGACTCTCTCAATCTAACGACCCCTTAAAATCAGCGGCAACGTAATGGAAGAAAATCGACGTCGACGTTTTTCCCTCCGGCAGAGAACTGCGGTAGTGCGGTAGCCGAACTCCCCGGTACGCCAATCCGTCCCCTAGCGCCTGGTAGACCGTGACGGTGCCCGTAGGCGTATCCAAGTGGATGGGCCAAGGCGTTTCCAGCGCCGGCTCCGGAGAAAAATCCAGGCAGAAGGTGATACTGAATTCGCACTGCGCACGGTCGATATGCTTCTTCAGTTCCGCTCCACTGCGATACGAGGCCATATACACGTACGACGGCTTGAGAGCTTCCCCGGCCACCGCACTCAAAGTCGCGGCAATGTCGCGGTGAAAGAAGCGTGCGACCGGCTCGTTATATGCCACGTAACGCTGCGAGCTCTGGCCGTCGCCCAACTGAACCGCACCACTGCGGATCAGGTAGCGATAGTAGCGGCGCAGAGCGGCAACGTGAAAGGGATGGATCAGGTCAGCGAGGGGCGCATATCCCTTTTCACGAAAGAGCGTGCTTGCCGTCCTGAGCAACTCGGCGCGTTCCCGTCGGCGCCGGTTCGCCTGATCTTTGGAAACCAGGGTGCCCGCTGCCATCAACAGCCGCCTTGTGCCGTCTGGAACCCACGATGGCACCTGCTCGCCGGGACGTAGATCTCGAATCGCACTCTCCGTTTGTGGTCCGAGCCAAAAAGGGAGGAGATTTGCAATCGAGGGACTTCTCACCCACGCGATCGTACCCTGCAACGCAAATCCAGAAACAAGTTCCCGACGAAATTCCAGCTCCTCCGGCAATCGCCCGTCAGAACAAACAATGCAATCGGGATTCAGATAAAGCTCCTGACCACCGCACTCTTGCAACTGGACAGACTTGAAAACGCGCTGCGGGATCAAGTGCACGGGCAGTTCGTCGAGCAGGCAGTAAAAACGGTCAGGAGGAAGCGTCACGGTATAAGTCTGCCGCGACCCTTCCTCCAACAGGTTGCTCATCCACTGCAACCAGGCCGAGTTTTCTAGCGACGAAGCCATCCGTTCAGAGTGAAGCGGCTGTCGGCGAAAAGCTGGCTGCTGCAATTCACCGGAGTGATCTCGTGCAACAGTTCGCAGGGGAAGAAAACGATCTGGTTTTGCCGCGGCATGATTGTCTGATAGCTGCCCTCGCTCACGTAGGCGCCGTCTTCCAAGCGCGCGTCGTGAATCCGCAGTTCTCCGCCTTGGAACTGGCAGGGTTCGCGGTGGAAGAAATAGACAAACGTCAGATGTCGCGAGGCCACGCGCTCGCTGCCGTTGTCGCTATGGAAGTGGAAGAAGTCACCGTCATTACTGGCGGTAACTTGCGCCTCGACATCCGCAATCGCAAACGGCTCCATTTCCAATTGGCTGAGCAGCTGCGGCAAGACGGCTTTAATTCGCTCCAACATCACATCCTGATGCTTCTCCAGGTCCGTCAGAACGCGTGAGCGCCGGTGCTCGTAATTGACGACACCACCATTCGCGCTGTGAGAAACCACCTCGCTGGTGCTGAAAGCAGCCTCATGCTCCAACGTGAAGCGGGTGAGTTCTTCAAGCTCCTGTGGCGCCAGGAACTCATCGAGAACGACGCATCGCGCCGGCAAATGGGCCGGGCGATTGGCCACGGCCGCGCTGGTTTGCGAGATGATGGTGGTGCTGGTGGCAGTCGGCGGTTGTGGCTCCACCGGCCGCCGCAAAGGCGTCCCGGGCGGTTGCGGCTCCTTCGGCGATGGAACCACCGGCGTGTCCCGCAACGGTGCTCCCGGCGGTTGCGGCTCCTTCGGAGGCGGAACCATAGGACTGTTGACGATGGGAGTGTGCGCCATTCGGATCGCTGGTGGTTGCGGTTCCCTTGGAGGCGGTACCGGCGTACCCGGCGGCTGCGGCTCACCGGGCGTCTTCGGTGAAGCATAAATATCCGGGGGACGCACGCTCGTCGCTTCCCCGTTTGGTAACGCACTGCTCTGCAGAATTCGGTCGACGATGCTGCCACCGAGCACGGCGAACGCTCGTTGCGCTACGGTTTCTCCCACCGCCGACGCGATCACCGCGCGCACGGCTTCTTGGGTCTCCGGATTCGCGGTTGTGGCGGCCTTGGCATGCTGCACCAATGTGGCTACCAGCGCGCGTTCTGGCGCACTCAGAATCCGGTCATCCCGCATCAATGTTTCTGAAAAGGAATCGAGAATTTGCTTCGGTGTCATCAGAGACACGCCTCCCCGCGTGTGCCGATAAAAACAATTTGGATTTTAGGGGCCCGTATTACAGGGGAAGAAGCATGACAATATACCGGAGCGTTTGAATAGCCAAGAGAAATCTTTTCGCCGAAGAGTATCCGATCCGAATCATCAGAAGAGTGCGCGAAAGGAAGATGGCTCAACCGAACATCGCGGAGAGGTTGTAGCCCTTATCGGCTGGCCATGGCGCCGACCATCGACTGAAACACCTTCACTCCGTCGGTGCCGCCCAATTCCGGCTCGGCCGCGCGTTCCGGGTGCGGCATCATGCCGACGACGTTTCCTCCCGGGCTGCAGATTCCTGCGATGTTCTCCGACGATCCGTTTGGATTGGACGCTACGGTGATTTCGCCTTGAGGCGAGCAGTAGCGAAACACGATGCGATTCTCGCGCTGCAACTCTTGCAACGTCGCTGGATCGCAGAAGTAATTCCCTTCCATATGCCCGATCGGAATGGTCAACACTTCACCCTTCGAACACGCATTGGTGAAAGGGGTCTCGACATTCTCCACCCGCACTTGCACCGGCTTGCACACATACTTAAGGCCAACGTTCCGCATCAACGCGCCCGGCAGCAAGCCCGACTCGCAAAGAATCTGAAAGCCATTGCAGATGCCCAGCACCAACCCGCCACCATCGGCGAACTTGCGCACCGACTCCATCACCGGCGAGAACTTGGCAATCGCACCCGTCCGCAGGTAGTCCCCAAACGCAAAGCCGCCGGGCACAATAATGGCGTCACAGTTCTGCAGGTCGTGCGATTCATGCCACAGAAAGGTGACTGGCTGCTTGGCGACATGCTGAATCGTCCAGTAGGCATCGTGATCGCAGTTCGAACCCGGAAAGATGATGACGCCGAATTTCATGGGCACCTTCAGAAGCAGGAATTTGTGCTTAGTCTAGCATGCTGGCAGCGCCGGCGAAGCCATCCATGCTCGTCGAGTCAACCCTGCCAGATCCGCTCATGTACCATAGGCACCCATATGCCGCCCGAGATCCCTTCTGTCAGAGACGACAGCCTGACTGTCATCGCAATCTCCGCGCTCGCGTGCATCCTTCAGGATATTCTCCACGAAGGCGTCGGCCATGGTGTAACCGCGTGGCTGAGCGGCGCCCACCGCGTCACCATGAGTACAGTTGCCTTGCAAAGTGATATCGAGACGAAATGGGTCTCAGCCAACGGCACGCTCGTCAACCTGGTTTGCGCCGGGATCCTGTGGCTTCTGTTGCGAAACGGCCATCGCTATGGGCCTTCCGCTCGGTACTTTCTGATTCTGGCTTTTGGCGGGAATTTATTTACAGGCACAGGCTACTTTTTCTTCTCCGGCGTCTCAAACTTCGGAGACTGGGCAGCGGTTATCCACGACCTGCACCCGCATTGGATGTGGCGCATCGGACTGATCGTGGTTGGCGTGGCCACCTACTATGCCTCGATGCTGCTGGTCGCCGCCGAGTTGAATCCCTTTCGCGGGAATGTCGGGAATCCACGCAGCCTTCGCGCCCTCTGCTGGACTCCATATTTCACCGATGGAATCCTCGCCGGAGTGGCCGGGCTGCTCAATCCCGCAGGACTCTTTTATGTGATTGCTTCCGCCCTGCCCTCAACGCTAGGCGCGAATGCCGGCCTCCTCAGCCTGCCCAGCATGATGCGGGGAATCAAGGTCAGCCAATCCGAAGCGGCGCGTCCCATTCAGCGCAGTGTCGCGTGGATTACGACCGGAACCATCGCCAGCCTGCTCTTCATCTTCATGCTGGGCCGCGGAATTACGTGGGTCCGCTAACTCATGCCACTTCATTCGAAAAGGCAACAGCCGTTACACCGCCACAACCATCGGCTCGCAGCCGCCACAGCGCCGGCAGCTCCGTGTTGGCGAGCAACGCAAGACACGGCACATGCGGAGACCACAACCGCAGTCGTTGAAGTAGACAACGGAAAATATGTGAAGTAGCGGCAGCCCGCGAACTTACTGAGGATTCTGTGGTGTGAACGCCGCGGGTGAGTTCTGTGGCGGCGCGACTGCCGGTGACGACGCTGAAGGCTGATCCGAAGCAGATTCGATCAATTTCGGTCCGTCGCTTTGTCCCGCGGTCGCTGAGGAACTACGCGCGTAGCTCTGCGGCGGATATCCTCTCGCCTGCACGATCGCCCAGTGCCACTCCTCGTCAGCCGCCAGGTCCCGCCCCAGCCGCGCGCTAAATACCGACGTTGTCGACGGAGGCGCCGCCGCTCTCATCCGGTAAATTGTGGTCAAGTCCTGATTTTTCTCCGGGCGAACTTCCTCTTCCTGCGACGGATAGGCCGCAACCGCTGGCACCAAACCCGTAGCGCCGCTCACCGGAATCGACGCCACGTGGACGCCGCTTTTCTTGACGATCGTAAGCGCAACCGCCAGCTCACTCAGGTGCCAGTCCGTTTGGTTGTAAACGGAAACAATCAGAGTATCTCCCTCGACGGTAGCCGGTCCCTCAAGCTTCGACACTTCGCTCGCCGGAAGTTCCATTTGAGCGTATTGGCTCGAAAGCAGCGACTTCACATTCGCTGTAAATGCCAAGCTGCAAGTCACGTCCGGAGCGCTAACGTGAAAGCCTTTCCCGTCGCCAGCCATCAGGTATCTGAGCGCCGATCCCGCTGCACGGCGGCTCTCCGCCTGGTCCATAACCTTCGTGAAATTGTCGTCGTCAATTACTCCCTGCATAGGCGGAGTCTTTTTGCGCAGGTTGCGAGCCACGTCTCCAAGCGGCACATCGTTGGGATCATCCGTCGGCCCGAATCCCGAGTCATCCTGCGCCGCCAAGCGCACTGGCGCCAACGCGCCCAGTAGCGTGCACAGTCCAAGAATCACTCGTATTTTGCGAAGCCACAGCATGAAAACTCAGGAAGGCCAGCCCTTCTGCCAGAAGGGATTCCTGAGTTCATTGTATGGAGAGAGCGAAGAAACCGGCACGATACCGGCAAACCTTGGTAACGATTACTTCCGGGATGAGGAATGAAGCAATGGGCGCGCGCTGACGAAATGGTTGCGCAACGGGGCGCACGCCCAAGCCCGGAAAAACCGTTCTACAGAAGTCCCTGAGACCGGAACCGTGTAACTGGGTCGACCACCGCTTGCCGCTTGAAAATCCAGCGTGCCACCGCAAAGCCAAGGGCCGCATAGAACAGGTGCATCGTTCGCATAGACACCCCCCAATCGGAATCGACCTCAGTGATTCTGTAGGGGAGATACCGACATCAACCTCTATCGGCACAATAGCAACACGTCCTCAGTCGAACAAGGCACAACGGTGCCATAGAAGTGGCACGGAAGTAATAGAAGTAACGCATAGAGTTAACAGAAGATACGTACCGCCGCCATGCGGGCGGCTGCCCGTCCACGCCCGCCGGGCCGACAACGAGAGAATCTAGAAAGTTTTGTTAACGATTAGTGCGCCCCTACTACCTCATCGGTTGCCCGCCCCGCCGGGGGCACCACGACCGTCGACAAGCTGCCCTGTACCGTGAGCTTCTGGAACGCCGCCAGATCCCGCCGTTGCAAGTCGTCCCAACGCCCGATCAGTTCCCCCGTCTGCCGCTTCAGCTTCTCCAACTGACGCTCCTCGGCCTCGGTGGGCGCCGAATCCGCCGTCCCCGCATCCATTGCCAGGTATGCCAACCGCGCGTCCAGTTGCGGAGGATACGCCAGCGAATCCTCATTCGCGCTAATCGTGAGGTTCACCATTTCCTCGCGTACCGCCACCAGCTTCTTCTCCAGATCATCCGCCGCCGACGCAATCGTCTTGGTGCTGGCGTTCTCCGGCAGCCTATGCTTCAGCCCTGCTAACTGCGAACGCACATCCTCGATCTGATTGACTGCGTCATACACTCGGCTTAATTCGTCGCGCGTTTCGATCAGCAGTTTGAATTGCGCCCCCAGATCTTCCTGGCTCACCTTCACTCGCGGGTCCAGGTTCAAATCAAATCCAGCCGTCTGCGTTTGCGAACCCACTGTTAGCCGAACCTGGTAGTGCCCCGGAATCGCCACCGGCCCTCGCGCGCCGTTGCCATATTCCCACAAGTAGTAGCCCGGCACGCTGTGCGCTTCGTCATACCGCAAATCCCACACGAACCGGTTCAAGCCTGCTTCTGGCTTGATCTCCTTCTCCGGCTTCTTGTCGTCCGGACGCAGAGGCTCTTCCAGTGTCGGATACTCCGTGCTCGAATAGGTCCGAATCACCTTCCCCGACGCATCGAGAATTTCGATCTTCGTCTCCGTCTCCGCCTTGGGCGCATCCTTCAGGAAGTAATAAATCGCCGCCCCCACCGCAGGATTCTGCCCCGTCACCTTCGAGGTGTGCCGCTCCCCGCTGGCTCCCGCCTGAATCCGGTACGCGGTCCCTGGCGTGTACAAGAAGAGATCTTTCTGGGCGATTTCATCACTGTACTGCCGCAACGGCGACACGTCGTCCAGAATCCAGAACGCTCGCCCGTGCGTGGCCACCACCAGATCGTTGCCTTTGATCACCAGATCGTGAACTGGTGTCGTTGGCAAATTCAACTGCAGCGGACGCCACTTCCCTCCATCATTGAACGAAACGAACACGCCCTGCTCCGTCCCTGCATACAACAACCCGCGCTTCTTCGGATCTTCCCGCACCGCCCGCACAAACGTCGTATCCGGAATCCCCTGCGTCAGCTTCGTCCAGCTCTTGCCGTAATCGCTCGTCTTGTAAATGTACGGACGCAGGTCGTCGAACTGATGCCGATCCACCGCCACATACGCCGTCCCCGCATCAAACGGCGAAGCATCAATCAGGCTGACCCGCGACCACTCCGGCATATCCTTCGGAGTGACATTCGTCCACGTCTTGCCTTCATCTTTTGTCAGCTGGATCAATCCATCATCCGTGCCCACCCAGAGCAAGCCCTTGGCGATCGGCGACTCCGCCAGCGCAAAGATCGTGTCGTAATATTCCGTGCCTGAGTCATCGATCGTGATATCGCCGCCCGAAACTTTCTGCTTCTCCTTGTCATTCCGCGTCAGATCCGGACTGATCGCCTGCCAGTGCATCCCACCGTCCGTCGTCTTAAACAGCCGCTCGCCACCGTGATACAGCGTATTCGGATCATGCGGCGACAGCATCACTGGAGCCGTCCATTGGAAGCGATGCTCCAGGTTCGCCGCCCCATGCGCATCGGAGAGTTCTGGCTGCTCCGTAATCGCCTTCACCTGACCAATATGACGGTCATAACGCGTGATGTTCCCCTGATAATCCGCCGCATAAACAATATTCGGATCCCGCGGATCCGGCGCGATATACCCTGCCTCGCCGCCGCCCACGTCATACCAGTCGCTGCGATCAATCGACCCATCATCACTGCGGCTCGCGATCGCCACCGTTCCACTATCCTGCTGCGGCCCGTACACTCGATACGGCGTCGCCGAATCTGTGATCACGTGGTAGAACTGCGCTGTCGGCTGATTGTCCTGCGGCGTCCAATTTTTCCCGCCATCCAGCGTCACCGTCACACCGCCATCATTCGACGCAATCATCCGCCGCGTATTCTGCGGATCGATCCACAGCCCGTGATTATCCCCGTGCGGCACGCGCACCTTGTTGAACAGATGCCCGCCGTCAGTCGACTTGTAAGCTTCCACGTTCATGATGTAGAGCAAGTTCTCATCGCGCGGATCGGCAATCACGTGCATGTAATACCACGGACGCTGCCACAGGCTATGATCCGGATTCACCAGCTGCCAGTTCTCTCCGCCATCATCTGAGCGATACAGGCCGCCATCGGGATTGTGTGCCTCAATCAGCGCATACACGCGCTCCGAATTCGCAGCGACCGAAACGCCAATCTTCCCATACGGCCCCTTCGGCAGCCCGTGCTCCTCAATGCGCTTCCAGGTCGTGCCTCCATCGTTTGAACGATAAAGGCCACTTCCCGGGCCTCCGCTCGTCATGCTCCACGAAGTGCGCCGAGCCTGCCACAGCGCCGCAAACAAAATATTCGGATTGTGCGGATCGAACGCCACATCAATCCCGCCTGTGTTCTCGTCCTTGTAGAGCACCTTTTCCCATGTCTTGCCGCCATCCATCGTCCGGAAAATCCCGCGCTCCGGATTCGGCCCGTACGGATGCCCCAGCGCCGCCACAAAAACAATGTCAGGATTTGTGGGATTGACAATCACTTTGCCAATCGCGCGCGAATCGCGCAGCCCCACGTTCTTCCATGTCTTCCCGCCGTCCAGCGACTTATAGACACCGTCACCGTGCGAAATATTCCCGCGGATACACGCCTCGCCCGTCCCCACATACAGAACACTGTGATTGGAGTTCGCCACCGCGATGCTCCCAATCGCCGACGTACCTTCCTTGTCGAACACCGGCGACCACGTCATCGCGCCGTCTGTCGTCTTCCACACTCCCCCGCCTGTCGCCCCAAAATAGTATGTCGTCGGATCACCCGGAACTCCCGCCGCCGTCAGCGATCTTCCCCCGCGAAACGGCCCGATCAGCCGGTACTTCATTCCCTTGAACACCTTCTCTTCCGGCTTATTATTTTCGGGCGTAGCCTCGTCGTCCGTGGCCGCCGGAGCTGCAGGCTGAGCCGTTTTGGTGGCCTGTTCCGGCTTCGCCGCCTTCGATTGCCGCTCTGGCTTGGCCTGCCCAACTACCGCGGTTCCGAACAAAAATGAGAATGCGACAACCAGTACGACCCGTACCCACACGTTCGCGCAAAAGCTGTTAGAGCCCATGTTCAAGGTTATCTCCGGGGATGTAGTGGACAATTCGTTTATGGTAATCCAGCCGAGGCTCGCTGCAAAGCCCGGCCCGCTTCATGCAACATTTAATTGACTGTGAGTCATTCCGCCAACGGCCTTATTTCTTCGACAATAGAACCTTCTTCGCTTCTTCCAGTTCCTTTTTCTTCGCATCCTCAACCTTCGGATACGCCAGATCCAGCGACTCCAGCGTATCCACCACTACGCTGGAAATCACTAGACGCGTGAACCATTTGTTGTCTGCTGGAACTAGATACCACGGCGAGTCTTCGGTCGACGTCGCACTGATCATCTCTTCGTACGCCTTCTGATAGTCATCCCAATACTTGCGTTCGTGTACGTCGCCGGCGGAAAACTTCCAATTCTTCTCCGGCTCATCCAGCCGCGCCAGAAAGCGCTTCTTTTGCTCCTGCTTCGAGACATTCAGAAAGAACTTGCGGATCACCGTCCCACTCCTCGCCATGTGCCGCTCAAAGCAGCGGATGTCCTCGAACCGTTCCTCCCACAAATGCTTCCCCAACAGCGACTCCGGAATGCTCTCGTTCTTCAGCAACTCAGGGTGCACGCGCACTATTAGAACCTCTTCATAATAAGACCGGTTAAAAATCCCAATATGCCCGCGCTCCGGCAAATCGCGCGTTGTCCGCCACAAGAAATCGTGCTGCAGTTCAACTGGCGACGGCTGCTTGAACGAATACACCTGGCATCCCTGTGGATTCACGCCCGACATCACATGCTTGATCGCCCCATCTTTCCCCGCCGCGTCCATCGCCTGGAAAATCAAAAGCACCGCCCACGTGTCTTGCGCATACAGCTTGTCTTGCAACTCCGCTGTGCGGGTCACCTGCTCCTGCACCGCTTCTTCGGCCCGGTCCTTGGACTTCAAGTGCGCCGTATCCGCCGGATCAAAATCCTTCAGCCGAAAATGTTTCCCACTGTCCACGCGAAACATTTTGGCAAGTTTCTCAGTCTTCATCTCGAACCTTTCTCTGAACTCTCGGGCCGTTTACTTCACTCTGCGTCATCCTGCAGGTCTCTCTCGGCTCTTCGAACTGCGTCATCCTGACCGAAGCCGTTCTTCAGGCGAAGGGAAGGATCTCGCGTGTATCGCATGGCGTTCCCGCGTGATTCTAGCGGCGCCCTCGCCGGAATCTAGATTCTACCCTCAATCCCCATTGATGATAGGATCACTGGCGGCGCTACCGTTTTGCCCGAGTCAACCACGCAACTGAGTCTTGAACCGGAGTTTCCCTATGAAAAGCCTCACCCTTGTTGGAATTCTGCTGCTGGTCTTGGGAGTACTGGCGTTCGTCGTCCCCGTTCCTCACCGTGAAGATCACAGCGTGAAAATCGGCGACGCTAAAATCGGCGTTCAAACCCAAAACAGCGAAAAGCTTCCTCCCGCAGCCGGTATCGTCTTGCTTGCTGGAGGCGTCCTCGCCCTCGTCATGGGCATGCGCAAGTCATAACCTGCACTTTGGAAAGCCCCGCGTGTTCGAATCCGAGTTCCTGACTCCCACCCCGGAAGCGAAAGCTCTGTACCAAAGGCTTGTCTCCGAAGCCGCCCAGATCATCTGCTCTTCGCTCCCCGGCATCCCCTATAACGGCAAGAACGCCGCCGCCCTCAACCGCTTGGTGGCCACTGACTTCCTTCCGCAACAATCTGCCACCCCCGAACAAATCGCCACGACCCTGCGCACGGTGGTCAACCATTCGGTGGACGTCAATCATCCCCACACCGTCGCGCACCTGCATTGTCCGCCGCTGCTCGCCGCTCTCGCCGCAGAGGTCGTTATCAGCGCTCTCAACCAGTCCATGGACTCGTTCGATCAGGCTCCCATCGCGACGATCGTCGAACAGAAACTGATCCGCTGGTTGTGCACACGAGCCGGACTGCCCGCAACCTCCGACGGCACCTTTACTACCGGAGGCTCCCAATCCAACTACATGGCCCTCCTGCTGGCGCGGGATGCGTTTCTGCAGAAGCACTGGAACTGGTCTGCGCAGAAATCCGGACTTCCTCCGGATGCTCGCCGCATGCGCATTTTTTGCTCCGAGGTCGCACACTTCACAATAGAAAAGGCAGCCTCGCAGTTGGGTCTCGGAACCGACGCCGTAGTCCGAGTGGCAGTAGACGAGCACTTCCGCATGAGCCCGTCCGCTCTGCGGGATTCGCTTAAGACTTCGCAAGCTGCCGGACTGCTTCCCATGGCAATCGTCGCCACCGCTGGCACCACCGACTTCGGATCGATTGATCCACTTCCGGAGCTAGCTTCAATCGCCCAGTCCGCGGGCGCGTGGCTTCACGTCGACGCAGCTTACGGCGGTGCTTTGCTTTTCTCCGCTCAACATCGCGGAAAACTCCTGGGCATCGAAGCCGCCGATTCCCTTGGACTCGACTTTCACAAGCTTTTCTGGCAACCCATTCCGTGCAGCGCTCTCCTGTTGGCCGACGCGCGACACTTCGATTCCATCAAGCTCTATGCTGACTACCTCAACCCGGAACTCCACGAAGACGAAGGCATTCCCAATCTGGTCACAACTTCCCTGCTCACCAGCCGACGCTTCGACGCGTTGAAATTGTGGATCTCTTTTCAGACCCTCGGGCGCGCGAAGCTCGCCGCTATGATCGACCGCACCATCCAGTTGGCCGACCACTCCGCGAATATCGTGAAGCGCACTCCGCAACTCGAACTCATGTGCGAACCACAACTCAGCACGGTGGTCTTTCGCTATGCCCCCGGAGATCCCGCCATCGACTCAGACGAACTCAACGCCAGGCTCCGCCAGCGCCTCTTCAATCGCGGACTCGCCATCATCGGCCACACCCGCGTGCGCAATCGCCAATCCCTGAAGTTCACCTGTATGAACCCCACCGTCACCGAACATCAATTGGAAGAATTGCTCCGCACCATCGTCACTCAAGGCACGGAAATCGAGGACTCAATCAATCACCGCGCCTAAGAATTGCGGTTCGTATCAAGTCGCGCCTGATTCGTATCAGGCGGTGCCTGGTTGATATCACGTCGGCGCTGATCGATATGAGGTAGTGCCTGATTGATATCAGGTGTGCTGACTCGTATCAGGCTATGCCTTCAGACATACCACCAGCACCCTGTCCGGTCCGTATCAGGCTATGCCTTCAGGCATACCATCAGCACCATGCCCGGTCCGTATCAGGCTATGTCCGTATCAGGCTATGCCTTCAGGCATAGCGTAAGCGTCCCCAAATGAATTTGGCCTTTAGGCCCTGCACCTCATCCGAGAAACCGCCCACGCGTTTCCTCGCTCGGCACCGGACACGAATCATACCGTCCAAAAATCCGATACCGGTTCCGCGCCACCACCCCATACCCCCACTTGCGAAGCTTCCGCGGAACGAACCGCAGCATCGATCCCAACCAACTCCAGAATCGACATCCGCCACGATGTGTGGGTGTCGCATCTGTGGGGACAGCCGCCCTCGGCTGTCCCGCCGAGCGCAGCTCGGCTGCCCCCAAATGCATCAGGATAAAGATCGCAGCCTCGGACCGGGCCAACAGCTCCTCGGCTCCTCTCCCACGATTAACCACGACATAAACCGTATCCAGATCCCCGGCATCCGCCCCATGCCGCGCCAGAATGCCCGCAGCCAACGCACTCTGCAGCGATGCAAACTGAAACAAACCCGCCGGATCCCGCCGCAGAATAAACCGCACTAGTCGGTTGCACAGCCCGCACACACCGTCGTACAGAACAACAGGGTGCACTGCAAAGTCGACGTCAGATCGCGTCCTGCTTTCCTTCATCACGTGTAGTCCAAGAGTCCGTTTGTTGAGGTATTAACGAAACTGTTATGTGATGTCAGTTATGTTGTTAACTCCAATAGCTCGATCGTACTTCACGCTCATTCCCCGATCTCGCGCCTCAACAAACCCAACATTCGTTTAGCGTTTGATATCCCATAAGACCGGAGTACAATCCCGCGTTATAAATCCGTTCGACGATGGAGGCGCGTATGCCCGCACGTCTCGCAACCCTGTTGCTCTTGCTAGTAGCCGTACCGGCAGTCTGCCAACGTGCCAGTGTTCAGGCAAACGTCAACCACTCGGTCGCTCTACAACAAGAACGCCTGAACCGGATGCCACCACCCGCACAGTTAGATGTGACAGCCGCCCGCCTCGACGCCGTTCAGCAGGACGCGAACGAATTGGCCGCCCTGAGCTCCTCCATTCAATCCGACCTGCTCAAGGTCCAGCGCGGGGTGTTCGTCAAAGACCTCATCGACAACCTCAAGAAGATGGAGAAACTGTCCAAGAAGCTAAGAAAAGAAATGGAATAGATCGCCGCTGCCAGGCTGGTTCAGAAACCCGAACTCCTTCAGGCCCTGTGGCCGTATCCGAACGACCGTGCCCCTGGCCCACCCGGCCGTCAGTGGAAGTCTTGTGGAGAACCTGGTCTCAGCCGGGCGTCAGCGAGGGCTTCGTGGAAGAACCCGCCTTCAGACGGGCGTTAGCAGTCGAAAACAACGCCGGGGCTTTTAGCCCCTGTCTCCTGGGTCGCCCATTGTCTCGAGAACACGAAAAACCAACCACTAAGTCCTTGCAGCTCAAGATTTTGCCCGTAAGTTATTCAGGCTCTAGGATTAATCTTAGATTTTCCTCTAATTCCATGATTCCAATAGACCGAGGGGGAGGGGGGTACCCCGAATTACCAAATGGTAAACAACGAGTGCCGAAACGGGAAATCTAATCTATTTCAGCCTGCGCCTGGCCACAAGAAGATGACTCCAAGGCTCGTCATCGATGCGACTAATCTGCACCACCGGATGCCCTTCGGTGGTGTCCTGAATGAACTGCCCATCGCCAATGTACATTCCAGTGTGATCGATCTTGCTTGCCGACGCGCCGAAGAAAAGCAGATCGCCAGCTTGCAGATCCTTCCTCTCCACCGCAACCACTCCGCTCCACGCAGCCTGCTTGTCAGCGTCGCGCGGCATTGTGATGCCCCGCGCGCGCACCAGCATCTGCGTGAATCCCGAACAGTCGAAGCCAAAGCTCGAAGTGCCTCCCCACAAATAAGGAATCCCGAGGAAGCGTTTCGCCAGTTCAATGGATTCGGGAATCGACAATGGCTTCGGATCCGAAATCACATCACTCGCCTGAATCCACGCGCTGCGCTTGTCAGGCAGTCGAACCTGCAACCATCCTTCATGAGCGTCTTTTCCCTTCTTGTCAGTGCTCTCCCCGTCATTTGCATCGGTCATCACTTCCAGACGTACTTCGAAAGGAATGGTCAAAACAGGTTTGTGGCGCGTCACATCAGGCTCGCGATACAAATTGGCGAACAGGCTCCCGACTTGGACCACCGTCCCCGTCGTCGCATATCCCGACCCGCTCTGCACCAGCCGAAGATGTCGGCTCGGAACCCATCCTTTATAGTGATCGGCAGTTTGAACTCGCGACCACTCTCCGCGAGCCGTCAGCAGCGTCACGTTGCTGCCATAAATCGCCTGCGATACCACATCTGTATTGTCACTGGGTCCCGAATACATGTTAGTTACAGGCACCACGACGATCTGCAGGTTGCCGACCGCAGAAACACCTGCAGACGAAAGGATGAGTACTAGCGCGATTGCGCCGATAAGATGTTGGCTCTTATGATGGATTCCCATGAGTGAGACCGCGTGTTTCCTGCGCTACTTGGAGTGAGATACTACCGGATCGCACTCACTACTTGCCACTGGAAAAGCCGACGCCAGTAAACGAAAGTCTCGCCAGTAATGAGATTTCGCTCGGTCGAATAAGACTGTATCCTTAGAGCGCTTCCCTATAAGCGGAGAACCGAACTTGGCTGCGTCCCCAAACCAAGGATCCCCGAGAACAGGATCCTCCATCTACGACTTAGACACGCCCGTAACCCTGATTGATCTGGATCGTTTGGAGAGGAACATCCGCGAATGGCAAACGCACGCCAAGAACAGCGGCGTTCAGTTCCGTTCCCACATCAAGACCCACAAGATTCCGGAGATTGCTCGCATGCAAGTCAACGCAGGCGCTCGCGGAATTGTCAGCGCCAAGGTGAGTGAAGGCGAGCCCTTCGCCGCTGCAGGCATCGAAGATATCTGCATTGCGTATCCCGTCTTCGGTGAGGTGAAGTGGCAGCGACTTGCCGCATTAGCCGCGCGCCTCCGCAGCCTCACAGTGAATTGCGACTCCGAACTTGCCGCTCGCGGATTGTCGAAGGCTGCAACCACAGCGGGAGTTACAATCCACATCCAGATCGATATCGACAGTGGGCTGCATCGCGGCGGAATTCCATGGGAAGACGTCGCTGCCGTTGAGAGCCTCGCTCGCGTCATCGCATCGTTGCCGGGATTGCAGTTGTCAGGAATCACGACCTACCGCTCCAGTGGTTTTCCCGGCGCGCCGAGTCCCAAAGATGCTGGACACGCCGAAGGTCAACTGCTTGTCAATGTCGCGAACGCTCTGCGCGACAAAGGCCTCGAGGTCCGAGAGGTTAGCGCGGGAAGCACGCCGACCGGAAAATGGGTCGCCGAAACGAAAGGCGTCACAGAAGTACGCGCAGGCAACTACGTATTCAACGACCTGATGCAACTGGATCACGGCATCGCGACCGAAGATCAGTTGGCGCTTTCCGTTCTGTGCACGGTGACAAGCACAAGTGGAAAGGACCGTCTCACCCTCGATGGAGGAACCAAGACCTTCAGCGGAGACGCAGGCGGAGTCGGCACAGGCCGCGCAGCTCCCACATCGATTGCCCGCGCCGTCGATCGACGCATCTTTGTGGATCGGCTCAATGAAGAGCACGGCATGGCGCGCACGGAAGAAGACGTAAAGCTCGGCGAGAAGATCCGCTTCTTTCCATATCATGCTTGCACCTGTGCCAATCTCAACGACGAGATCATCGGCTTTCGCGGAGAGCGTGTCGAGGAAGTCTGGCGCGTGCAAGCGCGAGGGCTCAGAACCTAGACTCTGAAGGTAACGGAGGAATCATGTCGAAATACGTGATCCAGACCACCAAGGGAGCAGCGCCGCAAGGCGCGTACTCGCAAGGTTGGCGCGCAGGAGACTTCATCTTCGTGACCGGAACCGGTCCAGTCGATGCCAACACTGGCAAACTCTCCGGCGCATCCATTGAAGAGCAGACGGAACTGGTGATCAGCAATATGGAATCCGTTCTCGCAGCTGACGGTGCGAGTTTGTCCGACGTCATCAAGGTGACCGTTCACCTGAGCGATCCCGCGCTCTTCGGACGCTACAACGCGGTCTATGCGCGCCGTTTTTCCCGTCCATATCCCGTGCGAACCACGGTAGGAAGTGATTTGAGTTCCCTGCTCGGAATGTTGATTGAGGCCGACTGCATCGCCTATGTGCCGCAGAAGAAGTCCAGCGCTCGCAAGCGGAAGCCGAAGAAAAGCAAGAGCAGGCGTTCGAAGTAACTAAGCGCCCTGCAACGTTCTGGGGCGAGACTTGCGGAAATAGAAATACAGCGGAAGCCCAGCTGCGATCAGTCCCAAGCCGACAGTGGACTCCAGCGGACGCGTGTGGATCGTGTTCCACACCAGCCAACTTGCCACCAGCACAAACACCAGCGGCAGAAATGGATACGCCAAGGTCTTGTAAGGCCGCTCCGCTTCCGGCATCTTCCGCCGAAGGGCGAAGACGGATGTTGTTACCAGCGCATAGAAAATCCACGACGCAAAGACCACGCAGTCGGTGAGTTGATCGTACGTCCCCGAGATCGCCAGCAGGCTGGCCCAGATCCCCTGCAACACGATGGAGAAGACTGGAACATGCGTCGCGCCACTGACGCGCCCGAAGGACGCGAAGAACAGGCGATCGCGCGCCATCGCATAAGGCACGCGAGCAGAAGAGAGAATGGTTCCGTTCAGCGCTCCGAGAGTGGACAGCACGAACACCAGGGAAACGAATGAAGCGCCATAGCGCGCCAGAAAGGTTTGCGCCGCCTTGGCTGCGACCGGAAGCGCATCCGGATAAGTCGTGGAGTTCGACGTCAGAACTTCAGAGAAAGGCAACGCGAAGAAGTACGAGAAGTTGGCGACGCAGTAGATCACGACGACAAGCGCTGTACCGATGATCAGCCCTCTCGGAACATTGCGGCTCGGATTCTGCACCTCGCCCGCGCACATAGGCATCTGATTCCAACCCTCATACGCCCAGAGAGCTGCGAGCATCGCTGTTCCAAATGCCGCGAAGCCAGTCCATGGCCGAACACCCAATGGACGAGCCAAGTTGGCGATCGTGCCACCCTTCGAAAAGAAGAGGATGCCGCCGACAATCACCGCGATCCCGGCGACTTTGAGAACTGTTAACCACAGCTGAACTTGTCCGCCCAGAACGACTCGGCCGCAATTCAGCGCTGACAACAGAACGATCACAGCCACCGCAAGCACTTGCTGAGTACCGAATCGCCAGACGAGCGGCTGACCAAACGCACGATAGGAATATTCGAACCAGACATGATTAATCGGCAAGATGGCTGCGAGAAAAGTGGCGAAACCGACGGCGAGGCTTGCGATGGATCCCGCAGATCCCATGACGAAGCGCATCCAGCCAAAGAGAAATGCTGGCCCTTCGCCATAGGCCTTGAGTAAGAACACGTACTCGCCGCCCGCGTGAGGCAAGAGAGCGCCTAGCTCTGCATAGGTAAGGGCACCCGCCATCGACAGCAGGCCCGCGATGGCCCAAGCCCACAGCACAAGGCTCGGCGAGCCTACCGTCTGCGCCATGATCGTGGCTTTGAGAAACACTCCAGTGCCAATCACGGCGCCCACGACGAGCGAGATAGTTGGAGCGAGAGTCAGCCCGCGGTCGAGTTGCGGGTCGGCGTCAGGGCGGGAAGCACTCATCCAGATTCAGGTCGCTACGATTTCACTCTCGAAGAAATCGAAGTCGATGAAGTATATGGTGCTATGCGGGAAAGACCAAACGCGAGTCAGTGGAGACCGCCAAGACGAGAAGGATGCCCATGGAAATCGATGCGCCGAGAAATTCGGTTATGCCAGTACAGGATGGTTTGTCGAGAGGATAACGAGAGGTTTGGCTGCCCCCCAGGGATTCGAACCCCGATAACCTGCTCCAGAGGCAGGTGTCCTAGCCGTTGAACGAGGGGGCAACTTCTTGCCTGCAGCCGAAGTCGCAAGCTGTTTTGATTTTATGGTTGAAGGTGAGGTGGGGTCAACCAGAACCGGAGATGCCCTCATTCGTAGAAGCGGTAGAATTCGAGTGATCCGATCTCTTCTGAAGGAGCAGTCATGGTGACCACTCTTGGTTCTGTCGTTCCCGCCACGGATTATTCGGAGATAGCGCGTCGTCCGCTGGAAGCCGAGCAGTGTGCCCTGGTGGTGATCGATATTCAGGAGAAGTTGCTGCCGCCGATTTTTCAGAAGGAGCAGCTGGTGCGGAATTCACAGCTTCTGATTCGCGCAGCTGGGATTCTGAAGATTCCTCCACTCGTAACTACGCAATATGCGAAAGGGATGGGAGGAACTGTGCCGGAGATCGCTTCCTTGTTGCCCGGGATCGACGGCATCGACAAGACATTGTTTTCCTGCTTCGGCAGCGACGTTTTCTGCAACGTGCTGAAGCGTCTGCCCGGGCAGCGCACAACGCTTCTGCTGTGCGGCATGGAAAGTCATATTTGCGTGACGCAGACTGCGCTGGGGGCGTTGCGCGAAGGATATCTGGTACATGTGGCATCGGACGCGGTTGGCTCGCGGATGGAGTGGAACTGGAAGATTGGGCTGGATCGGATGCGGGCAGCGGGCGCGGTGATCTCGTCGACGGAGATGATGATTTATGAATTGATGCGGTCGTCTTCTTCGGCGGCGTTCAGGGAGTTGTTGCCGCACTTGAAGGGTTAGGAGTACCGACGGTTGGATTCCTAGCAGTCTTCTAACGCCCCCACGGGGCTGGTTAGCATCATCCCGTTCGCCACCCATAGTTTGCGCGGCGGGCTGAATTCTTTCGCCGCTGTGCGGTTGTCCTCCGCCTGTTCCTCACCGGCACAACGATGCCAAACACGCGCGTTCTACTGAGCTTCTTCTTTTTTCTTCACTCTCACAACGGTGATCTTGGCAAAGCCCTCGGCGAAGGATGGGGGCTTGAACTTCGCGGCCATGCGGCGCATGACATCTTCGGGGACCACGCGGTCGCGGCGTTGATGGCGCTCAATGCAGACTTCGAGAGGAACATCGAAAAAGACGGCGTGCACTTCGTAGTTGTAGTCCTTGGCGAGTTTGACCCAGTGCTGCCGTTCTTGCGGGGTCAGGTTGGTGGCGTCGACATAATTCATGGGACGCTTGGCGATGAGCCGCGCTTTGAGCATGGACCGCAAGTTGGAGAACACGAGATCCTGAAAGCGTTGCTCGCGCACGTCGTCAAATAAAAGAGAGCGAACCATGTCGCTGGACAGAGGCGTGACGTTGTGACGCTTGAACCACGAACTTTTGCCCGAGCCCGGGAGACCTATCGCGAGCACGACGATACCCTTCGGCGGACGCGGCGGTGCTGTGGGAATTGCAGCAGGAATCTGTGGAGCTTGCGGCACAGGATGCGCCTGCGGCTCAGTGGCTTCTAGAGTGCCTGTGTCCGGAGCTTCTACTTCTGCCGCTCCTTCTTCGGAAGGCACTTCCGAGTCATGCAGGGCCGGGACAATACCTTTTGCGGCGGCGGGTGTGAAAGCTTGGGCCACGGCTTGCTCGCGTCCACGTCCACCCCGGCCACGTCCACCTCGACGACGACGGCCACGTCCCCGTTGACCTTCTCCACGAGCGGCCGACGGACGAGACGGTGCGGTGCCAGCCGCGGACTCTTCGCGAACCGGCTGCGCTTCGACTTCAGCGTCGTTCAAGACGGACTCTTCTGAGGCGCGTTGGCTGGGCTCAGGACGCCTCGTCTCGGAATCGCTTGCTTCGGATACTGGGCTTGGCGTTTGTTCCGCCTCGAAATACGCCGGTTGTAACGGCGGAGGCGCCGGCTGACTTCCCTGCTCGGGGGCTTTCTTCTTGCGGCGCTGTAATCGATCTTTCATCCATTTACGCATGTTCAGGCTTGTAACATATATCGTGCGATAGGAGCAATCGCGCGGGGCCGGTCGCGTACCAGCGATGATAGGGGAAAAGGAGAGCGAGCGGAGCAGTTTTTTCGCGGCCACTCTAGAATAGTTTCATGCCGAGTCAAATTCCCTCCGCCATTCAAGGTCAGAATTACATTTCGCTGACAACGTTTCGCAAGACAGGAGTGGGGGTCGCCACTCCGGTGTGGTTTGGAGAGGAAGGCGGCAAGGTCTACGTAATGACGCGCAGCGATATGGGAAAGACGAAACGGATTCGGAATAATCCGCAGGTGCGGGTCGCGCCCTGCACGATCCGTGGCAAGGTGACGGGAGCAGAGGTTACGGCCTCGGCACGCATTCTGCCGGCGGAGGAACACGCCCGGGCGCGTCAAACCATCAACCGTAAGTATTGGATGGCGCGGATTCCTTGGGTATGGTGGCGAACCGATACGTACCTGGAAATCGGCTTTGAGTAGCTGCCATTTGAATCTTGAACCACGAAGGACACGAAGTTTCACGAAGGAAAGCCTTAGTCATTACCTCTTCGTGAACCTTCGTGTTCCTTCGTGGTTCATGAATTTCGTGGTTCATGAATTTCGTGATTCATGAATTTCCTGATTCACCACTCGCCGGTCGTCAGGTAATCGTGGATCGATTTCGCTGCCCGCCGACCCGCTCCCATCGCCAGAATCACGGTGGCGCTGCCCGTTACGATGTCTCCTCCGGCAAATACGCCTTTCCGAGTAGTACGTTGCGTTTCCTCGCTGGCCTGAATGTATCCACGCTTGTTGGTACCCAGGCCGGGCGTAGTGCTTTGCACGATCGGATTCGCGCTGGTGCCGATGGCAATGACTGCGACCGATAGCGGCAAGTCGAATTCTGAACCCTGGATCGGTACGGGGCGGCGGCGACCGGAAGCATCGGGCTCACCCAGTTCCATACGAACGCAGCGAGCAGCGGTCAGCCATCCCTTTCCGTCGGAGACAAATTCGACTGGCGCGGTCAGCATCTGGAAGTCGATCCCTTCCTGCCTGGCATGGTGCACTTCTTCGGCACGGGCGGGCATCTCGGCATCGCTGCGGCGGTAGATCACGTAAGCTTTGCGCGCGCCCAGTCGCAGTGCAGACCGAATCGCATCGAGCGCAGTGTTTCCGCCACCGATCACCGCTACGTCTCTGCCCTTCAAGTCGAGCATGGGCTCGTCGTAGACGGGAAACTTATAGGCCTTCATCAAATTGATGCGCGTGAGGAACTCGTTCGCGGAATAGACACCGTTGAAATGCTCGCCGGGAATGTTCATGAACTGGGGAAGCCCGGCGCCAGTGCCAATATAAACCGCGTCGTACCCTTCTTCTTCGAGAAGTTCGTCTATCGTGACGGTGCGACCGACGACGACATCCGTTTCAAACTCGACGCCCATCTCTCGCATGTATTCAATCTGTTCGCGCACGATCTGCTTGGGCAGACGAAATTCGGGGATCCCGTAAACAAGAACTCCGCCAATTTCGTGGAGCGCCTCAAACACGCGCACCTTGTGCCCCTTCTGGATCAGATCGCCTGCAACGGTCAGGCCGGAGGGTCCGCTGCCGACCACTGCGACCTTCTTTCCAGTCGGCGTCACATTGGGCAGGATGTGCGTTCCCATGCGCTGCTCGTAGTCGGCGACGAAGCGCTCCAGATATCCGATGCCGAGGGGCTTCACTTTCTTCGACAACAAACACGTGCCCTCGCACTGATCTTCCTGTGGGCAGACGCGCCCAGTGACGGCGGGCAGGACATTGCTTTCGCGGACCTTGGCGGCAGCGCCGAGAAAGTCGCCAATCACGATGCGCTCAACAAACGCCCTGACGTCCACTCCGACCGGGCAATTATCGGTGCAGGTGGGCTTGGCGCACTCCAGGCAACGCATCGCCTCCTGCTGCGCGAGGTCGGGATCGTAGCCGAGATTCACTTCTTCGAAGTTGTGGGCGCGCACTTCGGCAGGCTGCTCCGGCATCAACTGCCGCGGAACTTTCATGCGCTCCTTCATTGGCAGGGGATTCTGAGATTTCTTTGCGGTCGTGGTCATTGTCAATCTCCTTGCCGGGCCGGAACAGGCTCAACGGGGTTTGCAAGCTCTCGCGCCGTTCCTTCGGTCTTGCACCGATGAAACTCCGCCAAAGAGCGTTGCTCGGCGTCGCGGTACATTGAGTTGCGCTGAACTAAGACGGCGAAGTCGACCCGATGAGCGTCGAACTCAGGACCATCCACGCAGGCGAACTCGCTCTTGCCATCGATCAGCACGCGGCAACCTCCGCACATGCCGGTGCCATCGATCATGATGGGGTTGAGACTGACGACCGTGTGGATGTTTTCTTTGCGAGTCATTTCGGAGACTGCCTTCATCATGACGATGGGACCGACCGCAACCACGAGGTCGATGCGCGTGCCGTTCTCGATCAACTGGCGGAGTTTGTCGGTGACGAATCCCTTGTCAGCGTAACTGCCGTCGTCGGTGGTGATCATGAGGGCATCGCTGACAGCACGCATCTCTGGTTCGAGGATGACGAGTTCCTTGTTACGGGCACCGACGATGGAGATCACGCGGTTCCCGGCTCGCTTCAGCGCCGCGGCCGTGGGATACGCCATGGCGGTGCCCACGCCTCCGCCGACCACAACGACCGTGCCGTAGTTCGCGATCTCGGAAGGCTTCCCGAGTGGTCCGACCACGTCGAGAATCTGATCGCCCGCGTTCAGCGAATTCAGCAGGTGAGTCGTCTTACCTGCCGCTTGCACAACAATGTTGATCCTGCCGCGCTCGGGATCCGAGTTTTCAATCGTTACCGGAATGCGCTCGCCCTCTTCGTAGATCCGAAGGATGACGAACTGTCCTGGCTTCTGTTTTCGCGCGATCCGCGGCGCTTCAATGACGAACCGTTTGACTCCTGGGGCTAAGAATTCTGCGTGGATGATTTTGAACACAGGCTCTCCGCAATCAAGAGATTGCACGTTCCCGACTAAACGATTGTGTTGGGAAGAGCGCGGACAGGCTGTGATTTGAATCACATCGCGATGTGCGGTGAATTTGACAATTCTCTGTCACGAGTTTGCAATTCTTTGCACATATTCATCACCGTGCATTTTTTTCTTGCGAGTTCCTGGAAATAGAGACAATCCACGGCTCGATTTGTGGCACAATCTCGCGGCTACTAGTTTGAGTAGTAGTACTCAATTCTTTTGGCTCACCCTAACAACTGACTCAACGTTTCAAAGACAAAACTTCTCCCAGGAGACACCATGAAGAAATTCCCTCGAAGTTGTCGAATGCTTGCAGCAATAACTGCAGGCCTGTTGTTCACGATGGCCACGCAATTGGCAGGAGCACAAGATGCACGCGCTATTCTGCCGCTCAGCCCAGAATCCGGAAGCGTGCAGATTGCGAAAGGGCTACGCAACGGCACGGTGCAGCTACCATCCTCTTTCAAGGCATCCGGCGTCCAGGACAATCTGACATGCACCCCCCTCCCTTGCGTGTTGCCGAACGTTCAGGCTTCCGCTGGGGTCAACATCGCGAATGAGGATCCGATCGCAGCCAATCCGCACAATCCACTACAACTGCTGACGGGCGCCAACGACTACAGCTGCACTACCTCGTTCCAGGGTATTTACGCATCGAGCGATGGCGGATCCACGTGGAATCATCAGTGTCTACCCGTTCTTTCGGGAGGAAGTGGGCTGGGAGATCCCATGGTGGGCTACGACCGAAATGGCAATGCTTTCGCCGGAGGAATCCAGGTAGGCTCACCCGGACAGGTGATCGTCATTTCGCGATCCCGGGACAACGGCACCACCTGGAGCAAACCGATCGTTGCTGCCGTTCCGACCTTGTCCGGTGGAACCACTGACAAGGGCTGGCTGGAAATTGATCTGTCCAGCGCCAGTCCCCACGTCAATTGCCTCTACGTCTCTAACACGCAGTTCGATGCGAACTCCAACAGCGAGATCAGCGTTTCGCACTCGTGCAACCATGGAACGACCTGGTCAACCGTCGTGGTCGATACCAAGCAAATCTACCCTTCGCAAGTCGATCAGTTCAGCGACCTGGCAATCGCCAAGGATGGAACAGTGTATGTGTCGTGGATACGCTGCCCGGCCACTGGCCCCGCAGGCGACTGCGGTGGCACCACGTCGAAGATGCTGGTTTCGAAGTCTCTGGATGGTGGAGTGACATGGTCCAAGCCCGTGACGTCTGCCACCGTCAAACTGGCTCCGGATAACTGTGGTGCGTTCTATGGCTGCTTGCCGAATACGTTTGAACGCGTCTCTAATATTCCGGTCATCGCGAGCGACAACAGCACGGGAACGAATGCCGGCCACCTGTACATCGTGTACTACAACTGGGATGGAACCCGCATGCGCGTGCTGGTTTCGCACTCCGCCGATGGCGGAACGACCTGGAGCGCGGGAGTGCCGGTGGCTCCGTCCTCGGTGCCTAACGATCAATTCTTTCCCTGGATCAACGTCAGTTCGAAGGGCACGATCGGTGTGAGCTGGCTCGATCGTCGCAACGACGCCTCGAACATCAACTACGATTCGTTCGCGACGTTCTCCAACAACGGCGGTACCAGTTTCTCGACCGACCAGAAGCTCACCAGCGTGATGTCGAATCCTTTTAATGATGGCTTCGGCAGCAGCTTCATGGGCGACTATACCGGCAATGCATGGGATGGAGCGACTCTATTCTCTTCGTGGATGGACAGCCGGAATGGATCGTTCATGCAAGATGAAGTGGGGGGTTACGCGCGAAAGACCCCGTAACCGTCGAAACATAACTAACGCAAGGGCCCCGGAGATTTCGGGGCCTTTTTTCTTGAACAGGTTTATATTGAGCGGGGCTTGTAGATCACTCCCTGGCTGTTGCGACTGTTCATGATTACACTCAAGGGTTCAGTGAATTGCAGGTGGCGGACGCAGCCTTGCTCTTCCATCGCCGGCTGCTCGGCGAGCCACGGCCAATCGACGGAACCTTCCCCGGCGTCTGGATTCACGGTGAAGTATCCGACTTGGAAGGCCGTGAGGTTTTGGAAGAAATGACTGCCCTGCGACGGAGTGACCCGGAAATCGTGGAAACCGGCTTCGACAATCGCGCGTGCCCCGGAGATTTCGTCCCACTCGACGGGGATTCCGAGCCATGGGTCATTCGATCCCCAGCGACCGACTCCGATCAGCAGATAGGGACGATTGTCAGCGCTTAGGGCGGCATTGAAGTGAGCGACGGCTTTGGCCACTTCCTGACTCCGGCTGCGCTCGAAGCGATGGGAATCGACGACAACAATGTCGTACAGGTTTTCGATGCGGCCGTTGCCGAGGACTTTCGAACATTTGCAGATCAGATGAGATGAATCCACATCACCGATGGTTAGGTCCTGATGATCGCGCGAGAGAGTAAGCGGGCGGATCTGCAGGAATCCGAACTCGGCAGGTTCTTCGGCTCGAGGCAATCGAACGGCGAATTCGATTTCGACCGGATTGCCAAGCGCGTCTTCTCCAGCACGCACCAGCAACTCAAGAATCATTGCCAAGGGAAAGATCTCGTGCTTGAGCATGGGAGCGAAGGTCACGATGCGAGCGCCGGGGCGGCTCAGTCCGTCGTACACAGCTTGATTGTCGGCGGAGTATGTCGAGGCAACGGCGTGGAGAGTCCCGTCCTTTTCGGCAACGTCGAGGCCGAAGCGGGCTTCGCGGAGATGGCCGGGACCTGCGCCACGGGGAACGCCGTCGAGCTCAAGGGCGCAGAACTCAGTTTGCGTGTTGGCGAGAATGTCTTCCACCGAGGAGAACTGCAGAAGGTTGCGGGGATAGCGCGGGCAGAAGCTCAGACACTTTCCTCCGTCGACCACGGTGCGGCCTAGACCGAGAGCGACCGCGGCGATGCCATCGGCAAAGGTCATGGGCTCGACTGGATAGAAGTTGTGTGAACGCACCACGCCGGAAAAGTCGGGATAGAAACGCGATCCGTGGGCTATGCCAACGACCTGTTGAAGGATCACCGCCATCTTCTCTTCTTCCAGACGATAGGGAGTGGCTCGCACGTAGGCCTTGGCATGCTGGCTGAAGGTGGAAGCGTAAACGAGTTTGATCGCTTCGGAAAGTTCATCGAGGCGCGTTTGCAGGTCGGCGTGCTGATTGCCGAGCATGAACGTTTCGTACACACCGGTGAAGGGCTGGTATTGGGAGTCCTCAAGCAGGCTGGAGGAACGCACCGCCAGCGGATAGCCGACTTCGTCCAGGTACGCTTTCAGGTTCTCCGTCAGTGCGACGGGCAAGGTTGAGTCGAGGAAGCGTTGCTGGATCTCGGTGTCGTCGTCGCAATGCAGGGCGAAGTCGCCCAGATAATTCTCAATTAGGAATTGATCGAACTGGTCGGTGGCGATAACAACGGCGGGGGGAACACAAATACGAACACCGGGAAAGCGGCGAGCGATGCGCCGTGTGCGCAGGAGATGACGGACAAAAGCCAGGCCGCGAGCTTTACCGCCCAGAGAGCCGGACCCAATTCGCAAGAAGCTGGAGTCTGAAGGCTTGAAAGTGTCGGGCTTGAAGTCGCCGATGAGAACTTCGTTCTGCTCGCGGCGGTAGTCGTTGATCGATTCGATGAGATTGCGGCGAAGGTGTTCGGGACCGTTGAAGTCGGAGACCTTGCGGGGCCTGAGCTTGGCGGCCAACGCAAACTCGGTACGGGCCATCAACCAGTGGGAAAAATGGTTGCTTTGGGCGTGGTACATCAGACTTTCGGGTGGAACGGTCTGGAGCTGTTCTTCGAGTTCGTTGAGATCTTTGGCGCGTCCGACCTCGCGTTGGTCGGGCAAACGGAAAACAAAATCACCGAATCCGAAGTTGTCGGTCAGAATGCGGCGCAGGTCTTTGAGGAGCGTGGGCGAGCGCTTACGCAGGAAGGAGTAGCCTTCGGCGTGAGCGCGCGGGCGGAATTCGGTGCGGCTGGTTTGCAGGACTACAGGCACGTCGGGCGTCAGGCTCTTGACCATGCGCGCGAGTTCGAAACCGGCTTCGGGACTGAGCTTGCCTTCCCAGGGGAATTCGACATCAGAGACCAGGCCGAAGATATAGTCGCGATATTCCTGAACGAGACTAGCTGCGTCTTCGAAATTGGAACTCAAAAGGATCTTGGGACGCGCCTGCATGCGGACGAGTTTGTGAGCGACGTTGATGCCTTCCTGAATCACGCGCCGCGACTGCTTGATGAGTTCGGTGTAAATAACCGGCAGGAAGGCTGAGTAGTAACGAATATTGTCCTCGACCACCAGTAGAACCGGAACTCCCATCGCTCGTGTGTCGTGCAGAACATTGCGCTTGTCTTCGATGTACTTGACGATTGCGATCAGGATGCGCGCGTTGCCTTGCCAGAGAAAGACGCGATCAATGTCGGTCGTCGGATTGCGCGCCACGAAATTCTTGATTTCGCGGTAGTCATAGGCGAGAACAACCACCGGGACATCCAGTCCAGCGCGGCGGACTTCGCTGGCGAGTTGCGCGGCGTTCATGTCGCCGACTGCGAGATTGGTAACAATCAGATTGAACTGCGGGTTGGAACTGGCGAGGTCGAGGGCTTCGGCGCAGCTGGAGACATGGGTGATTCCCGGAATCTGTTGCAGGTTGAGTTCGAGGGATTCATCGATGAGGAGTTCATTCAGGCGTCCGTCTTCGCGAAGGATGAAGGAGTCGTAGAGGCTGGAGACCAGAAGGATGTTATGCACCTTGAAGGGCATCAGGTTTTCGAAGCCTTCAAAGCGTTGCTCAGCGTCAAGGATTGGAGCGGCGATGCGGCGGTCGATCATGGGCCTTTTCGTTAACTGCCCATCATACTCGCGCGTCGACAGCGAGTCGGTGATTGAGAAAGTGCAAAGGAGGGACTTAGTCTTGGGTGTGGTCGATTGATTTTCCCGTTTTGGGCTTGGTATTTACTGTTTGATAATAGGGGTATCCCCCTCCCCTCCCGGTCTATTGGAATCATGGAGTTAGCGGTAAATCTCAAAGTAATCTATGGGGCGCAATAACTTAGGGGCAAAATCTTGTGCCGAAAGGACTTATCCCGCCTTCTGGTGATCGCAGCACGTGAAGCAGACGTTAGGGATTGGATCTCTCTACCTGAATGTCAATTGAAAAGCTTCGCAGGTTCATTTCGGGAATCAGGTCTCTCCGGGGTCCGGCAAAATCTTGGACCACTAAGGACACGAAGGTTCACAAAGGAAAGACCTTCACCTACAACCCCTCTTACAGCTCTCAATTTATACGCGCCTACAATATCCGCACGGCTCAATCGTCTACACGGATGGATGAATGACGCGGCGAGCCCGAAGTACATGGCACTCGAGCGGATGGCAATCGAACAGGACCAACGCATCTCCGAGGTCGTGAAGCGGGAGCAATCCCGGCTGCGCAACTTTATCCGCCGGCGCGTGCCTGATCCGGGCGACGCGGAGGACATTTTGCAGGACGTCTTCTACCGACTGGTGGAGGCGAACCGTCTACTGATGCCAATCGAGCATGTGACGGGCTGGCTGTTTCGTGTGGCGCGGAACCGGATTACCGATCTGTTTCGCAAGAAAGAGCCGGAAACCTTTGGCGATCTCGGAGTCGAGGGTGACGACGAAGACTTGCAGTTCGAAGATCTGCTGCCGTCGGCGGATGCGGGGCCGGAGGCGCTCTACGCGCGGAATGTGCTGCTCGGCGAACTCGAGCAGGCCATCGCGGAGCTTCCCAAGGAGCAGCGCCAGGTGTTCGTCGCGCACGAGTTCGAGGGGCGCAGTTTCAAAGAGCTGTCGGCCGAGACCGGAGTGAGTGTGAATACGCTTCTGTCGCGCAAAAGGTATGCGGTGCTGCATCTGCGGGAACGATTGCAGAGGGTGTATGACGAATTTACGAAATGAGGGGCGAACTATGAGAAAGAAATGGTTTTGGATTGCGCCGCTGGCGATTGTGGGAATTTTTGTGTTTGCATTTGTTGGGGGGGAAGTGGTGATGCGTCTGTGGAACTGGCTGCTGCCGCCGTTATTTGGCTGGCGGATGCTGGGATTCTGGCAGGCTTTGGGATTGCTGGCACTGTGCCGGATTTTGTTTGGCGGACTGGGAGGGCACGGGCCGGGGCGGCATGGCGGACGGCATTGGCGCGGGCGGTGCCGGAATATGAGTCCGGAGGAGCGGGAGAAGTTTCGGAGCGCGATGCAGGAGGGGTATGGGTTTGGAGGTGGAGAGAAGGAGACTCAGGGGTCCTGAAAGAAGAAAGGGGGTGCCCCATGTCTCGCCGATTTTGCGAGACATGGGAATCCGGGAGTCTCGGGAACAGAGCATTCCCAGGTCTGCCCAGGGGCACCCCATTCCGATACTCCGTAAAGTGTCACCGAAATTGCGGAAATGTTCGTTTGTCACAGACAGACATAACACGGCTGTTCTACTCTGCAGCGGTACCCGAAAATCTTCACCGTACTTATGGCGCACGCGATCTCCACTTTCTCACGTTTAGCTGTTTTCAGCGTTGGCCTCTGCTGAACCATACATCGCGCTGCGATCTGCTCTTGCAGATCCGGGAACGGGTGCGCCGCAGATACCGACTTGTGGTTTTGGGATATGTCGTCATGCCCGAGCATGTGCATCTGTTGGTGACTGAACCACAGAGAGCCACGCTCTCGACTGCGATGAAAGCATTGAAACTTGGATTCGTCCGCAGTTTGGAAAGTACCGGCATTCCCGGGTCTCGCAAAATCGGCGAGACCCGGGGCATTCCTTTGGATTTGGACGCCACATCAATTCCGCATCCGTTCTGGCTGGCTCGGTTCTACGACTTCAACGTTTGGACAGAGAAGAAACGAATCGAGAAGCTTCGGTACATTCACCGCAATCCGGTCAAGCGAGGGTTGGTCGCGTCGCCCGAACAATGGCGTTGGAGCAGCTTCCGTTGGTACCTGGATCGAGAAGAAGGTCCAGTGAAGATCAACGATACAGATATTTTGGTGATGACGATCCGCCCCAGAACTTTTGAACCAGCCGTTTTGATGAAATCGAAGAGCTTCGTGGAGTGAAATGAAGGGGAGTGCCCCATAGCCTGCCCTGAGCTTGTCGAAGGGTCGTAGGACTTGCGAGACATGGAAACACAATGCTCTGAAAGCAAGAGAGTCATAGACCGAGGATACCTCCAAACATGAAGCATATCGTCTAAAGCTCACGCCATTTTGCCCTACTTCCAAAACAAAATCCCCAAGTCTCGCAACTTCGGCGAGACCTGGGGCACCCACTTCACAGCTCCGTCGCTACACGAACTTATACAAGGCCTTGATCGAGCATCGCGTTGGCTACTTTCAGGAAGCCGCCGATGTTGGCGCCGTTCACCAGATTGCCGGGCGTGCCGTATTTGTCGGCCGTTTCGAAGCAGTTCTTGTGAATGGCGATCATGATCTTGTGTAGCCGGTCGTCCACTTCCTCGCGACTCCAGCTCAGGCGTGCGCTGTTCTGGGACATTTCGAGGCCGGACGTGGCTACGCCGCCCGCGTTCGCGGCTTTGGCCGGTCCGTACAGGATCTTGGCATCGAGAAACAGCTTGGTGGCTTCGAGCGTCGAGGGCATGTTCGCGCCTTCGGCAACCAGCTTGATGCCATTCTTGATGAGATTCGCCGCGTCCTTCGCGGTGATCTCGTTCTGCGTGGCGCTGGGGAAGGCGCAGTCGGCTTTGATGTTCCAGAGAGGATTGTGTTCCAGCTTGATGTCCGTGGGCATGAAGATCGCTTTTTTGTAGTGATCGGCATAGTCACGGATCCGTCCGCGCTTCACGTTCTTCAGTTCGATGATAAAGGCCAGCTTCTCACGATCGATTCCGTCGGGATCATAGATGACGCCGTTCGAGTCGGAGACGGTGACTGGCTTCGCGCCGAGATCGAGCAGTTTCTCGACGGTGTATTGCGAGACGTTACCGCTGCCAGAAACGAGGCAGAGCTTGCCGTCGAAGGAATCCTTCTTGCTCTTGAGCATTTCGGCGGCGAAGTAGACGCAGCCGTAGCCGGTAGCTTCGGGACGAATCAGCGAACCGCCCCAGCCCAGACCCTTGCCGGTGAGGACGCCGGTGAATTCATTGCGGAGACGCTTGTATTGGCCAAAGAGGAAACCGATCTCGCGGCCGCCTACGCCGATGTCGCCGGCCGGGACATCGGTGTCGGGACCGATGTGGCGCTGCAATTCGGTCATGAAGCTCTGGCAGAAACGCATGACTTCGTTGTCACTCTTGCCCTTGGGATCGAAATCGGATCCGCCCTTGCCGCCGCCCATGGGCAGCGTGGTGAGCGAGTTCTTGAACACCTGTTCGAATGCCAGGAACTTCAGGATGCCGAGGTTGACCGAGGGGTGGAAGCGGAGTCCGCCTTTGTAAGGGCCGATGGCGCTGTTCATCTCGATGCGGAAACCACGGTTGACCTGAATGTTGTTCTGATCATCAAACCAGGGAACGCGGAACATGATGACGCGCTCGGGCTCGACAATCCTTTCCAACAGACGCGAGGATTGATACTCGGGATGTTTTGCCAGCACTAACCTGAGAGAATCGAACACTTCTGCGACGGCCTGATGGAACTCAGGCTCGGCGGGATTCTTCGCCTTTACACTGCTCATAACCTGCTCAATATATTCCGCCGGAGCCTTGACCCCAGGATGTGTCAATACAGAACTCATAGTCCTACCTCCGTAGGTACAACTTGAAGATAATGCCGTTCCCCATTGTCGGCTTCCACAGGAAAGTGGCAGTGATAATTCTCACGGGCGGTGGTGATTTGGGTCACGTGGAGGGTAGTGGTTATGAATCAAGGGGTTACGGCGGTGCTGAAAAAGGGGGCTTAGTGATTCCACGGGCACCTCCCGCGCCTGTTATTCTGAACGGCCTCCAGGAACAATGCAACAGGTGCCTGAAGATGGAAATCTAGACCTAGTTCTTGGGCGGCTGAGCGCCTTGTGCAATCAATGATTGCAATGATTGCATGGCCAGCATTGCGTGAAACTGGTCCGGCGCAGTCTGTCGTTCTTGACCTCAGGAGTGGCTACCTCTCAACTTACCGACCTAAAGGATCGCCACTCTTTTCGCATACAGCCGATTGATTCGTGGCTGGATAAACCAGATGCCGACGGGGAAGAACCATAATCCGAGCAAGGCAGCCTGATAGTCAGAAAACCTGACCGGGCGCAGACGCTCAGCCAACACGAGGGATTTGGAAACGAAGTACCAACTGTAGAGCTGGCAGAACATCGCCAAGAAATGCAGAAGAACGATAACGGCGGACGAGGCCAGAACGAGACTCGCTGATAAACGCATGTTCAGTCCCACAAAAAAGACCGCGAAAATCGGAAAGTAAAAAGGAAGCAGAGCGACCGCAAAGCGAAAAAAGCTGACATTCATCCTAAGCGCTGACGGGATAGCACTGCCAAGCATTTCCCCGATCGACCAAAGCCAAGCAGCAAGAATCGCAGCGGAGACTTCCATGGCCACTAAGAACGGGAGCAGATTCCCGAATGGGTCTGCCGATGCCATCGAACGAAGAGTTGCAACTGTTCCTAGACACCAACAAGCTAGGACCGGAAGAAAAATCTGCCAGTGTCTCGCGCGGAGGAAGAAGTTCTGAATGGCGTTCATGTCAGCAGATTCTCGGCAGTTGCTCGCCGCTCAGCATATCGACGACGCGGTTGCCGCCGATGCGGCTTTGCAGGACGACTGTGCGGCCGGGAGTCTCTGCTACTTTGCCGACTTGGACTGAGGCTTGCGAGACTTCGACTTTCTTTAAGACTCCGAGCGCTGCGTCGGCTTGCGATGCCGGAACGAAGACTGCGAAGCGGCCTTCGTTTGCGACGTAGAGAGGGTCGAGGCCGAGAATTTCGCAGGCGCTTTGGACCGTCTCCTGGACGGGAATGAGAGTCTCTTCGAGTTTGATGCAGATGTTTCGGTCGGAGGCGATCTCGTTCAGCGTAGTGGCTAACCCGCCGCGGGTCAGGTCCCGAAGGCAATGGATCTCGATTCCGGCATTCAGCAGGGCCTCAACCGCAGGCCAGACCGAGGCGGTGTCACTCAGGATGGGAGACTCGAATTCGAGGCCTTCGCGGACGGAGAGGATGGCGATGCCGTGGCGGCCGAGGTCGCCGCTGACAATGACGGCGTCACCCACTTGCACCGCGGCTGGGCCGATGGTTCCCTTCACGTTCGCTTCAATCAAGCCAATGCCGGAGGTGTTGATGAAGATGCCGTCGCCTTTACCTTTGTCGACAACTTTTGTGTCGCCGGTGACGAGTTGAACTCCGGCTTTGGCCGCGGCTTGCTGCATGGAAGTGACGACCGTGCGGAGCGTGTTCATTTCGAGGCCTTCTTCGAGGATGAATCCAGCGCTCAGGTAGAGTGGGCGCGCGCCGCACATGGCGAGATCGTTGACGGTGCCGTAGATGGCAAGATCGCCAATGTTGCCGCCGGGAAAAATCAGCGGGCGCACCACAAAAGAATCGGTGGTGAAAGCGAGGCGGGAGCCGTTGACCGGAAGAACCGCGCCGTCGTGCCGCTGTTCGAGCATGGGATTGCCGAACGCGGGCATAAAAATCTTTTCGATGAGCTGGTGCGTAAGGCGTCCGCCGCCGCCGTGAGCCAAGACGATGCGATCGTCAGCGACTCGGGGTACCGGACAACTCAGGTTGAACTCGGTCATGATTTTGGCGTCTGCCATAGTGGTAGTAGGCTGCGCACGCGCCCTCCGACGATACCATGGGAGCGCCC
The DNA here is from genome assembly GCA_963840895.1 of uncultured Acidobacteriaceae bacterium. Classification (GTDB taxonomy): domain Bacteria; phylum Acidobacteriota; class Terriglobia; order Terriglobales; family Acidobacteriaceae; genus Sulfotelmatobacter. Next base: position 259,938 of record CAWJAR010000016.1, on the reverse strand, counting down.
AGCGGATTTTCAGGGGTGCACTTCACGGCAAACGCCGGACATTCGTGCGGCTTCTTGATGCCTTGCAAAATCAGGCCGCTGATGCACTCGGGCGATTCGCGCGCGGGTTCGGAAGACGAGGGATAGCGTCGGTTGGCATCGTATTTCTGAAAGCGCCCGCGCAACTGCAAGCCGCTGGAAGGAATCTCGCCGAGGCCGCGCCACTGGCGATTCACGACTTCGAAGACTTCGACGATGCGTTCCTGTGCGGGGCGGTTCCCTTCCCGGCGAGTGGCGCGCACATATTGGTTCTCGACTTGATGGCGGCCTTCCTCGAGCTGGCTGACCGTCATGAGGATGCCTTCCAGAATGTCGAGTGGTTCGAATCCGGTCACGACGATGGGAACTTGGTATTTTTCTGCAATTGGAAAATATTCTTCGTAGCCCATGATGGTGCAGACGTGGCCTGCTGCCAGGAATCCCTGAACTACGCAGTTCGAGGAGGACAGTAGCGCTTCCATGGCGGGAGGCACCAACACGTGAGAGACGAGAAGCGAAAAATTATCGATGTGATCGTGATCGGCTTGCCATGCGGCCATGGCGTTGGCGGGTGCCGTGGTTTCAAAGCCGACGGCAAAGAAGACGACTTGCCGCGAGGGATTCTGCTTGGCCAGTTTCAGGGCGTCGAGGGGCGAGTAGACGATGCGCACGTCGGCGCCTTCGGCCTTAGCATCGAACAGGCTCTTTGTGGAACCGGGCACGCGCAGCATGTCTCCGAAGGAGCAGAAAATGACTTCCGGACGCTGTGCAATTGCGACGGCTTTATCGATGAGATCAATGGGCGTCACGCAGACGGGGCAGCCGGGGCCATGGACGAGTGTGATGTCACGCGGCAGCAAATCTTCGAGGCCGCTCTTGACGATGGTGTGAGTCTGGCCGCCGCAGATTTCCATAATCGTCCAGGGGCGGGTTACTTTCTTCCAGACTTGCTGGGCTAGTTGCTCGGCGGCTTTCTGATCGCGATATTCACTGAGGAATTTCACCGAGTTCCTCCTGTAGTCCACCCATCTCCTCAAGGTACTTGAAGACGCGCTGCGCTTCGTCCTCGTCAATCACGCTGATGGCGAAGCCGACGTGAACGAGAACGTATTTTCCGACTTCGGCTTCGGGAACATAGGCAAGATTAATTTCCTTGCGGATGCCGCCGAAGTCAACGCGGCCGCGGCGGAAGGCAATGTCTCCATCGTCTATAATTTCTACTACCTTGCCCGGAACTGCGAGACACATTTCGTAGCCTCCCGTGGCCTCAGCGGCTAAAGCCGCGTCTTTTTGTAGCTTATGCGGCACGACTGAAGTCGTGCCCTTCCCGATTGTGCGCTCTTCCCGACCTTGCGCTATTCCCGGTCTTGTGCCCTTCCCGATCTTGCGGCCCGCATCTGCCGGCTGTCGCATGGGTCTCGCCCATACAACCGGGGAGCGGGGCGCGTGCGAGCGCAAGATGCGCTCGCGACAGCCGCCGGGACGGCGGCGCTACTTCTTACGCTACTTCTTATGTTATGTCATGCGCTAAATCTTGCTCATCACTGCCTGCCCTAGCGCTATGCCACCATCATTCGGAGGAACACGCTGGTGCGTGTGTACCTCAAAGCCCTTGGACTCCAGAACGGCAGCTGCACGCTCCGTCAGATACCGGTTCTGAAAAACTCCGCCGCTGAGCACGACTTGCTTCAGCTTCGCGCGGGTAGCGACTTCGACGATCCATTCCACTAATGCATTATGGAAGCGGGCTGCGATGCGCGAAACCGCGACGCCAGCCAACTTGTCGGCCATTACGGCTGAGATCAGAGGGCTCCAGTCTCCACCCGGTAGAGCATACGCCTCTTCGGTCCGCAAAAGGCCAATTTCATTTTCCAACAGCATGGCTGCCTGGCCTTCGAAGCGATTTTCTCTGGCTACGCCGATGATGCAGGCGACGGCATCAAAGAGTCGTCCCACACTCGTAGTCGAAACGACATTGATACCGCGTTCGAGCATATAGCGGACTTTGACCTCATCCAATCGGGGATTCCCCGGCGATTGTTGTCCGACCGCAGGGTACGCGGGCTCGGAACCAAAGACCTCGTGGAGCAAACTAGCAGCGGAGCGCCAGCCTTCGCGGACGGCAGCATCTCCGCCGGGCAAGCCAAAGGAACGCAGGTGAGCGATGCGCTCGAATCGGTTTTCTTCAACGTGAAAGAACTCGCCGCCCCAGATGACGCCATCCAAGCCGTATCCGGTGCCATCCCACGAGATTCCAAGGTAAGGGCCCTGAACGTTATTCTCTGCCGCGCAGGCCGCCACATGAGCCTGATGGTGCTGGATGCGGAGCAGTGGCAGCCCTGATTGTTCGGCCCAATGGGTGGAAGCGTAGTCGGGGTGCAGATCGCAGGCGATGATCTCAGGCTTGAAACTGTACAGGCGGCACAAATCTTCAATCGCTTTCTTAAAGGCTTCTCGAGCTTCGAGAGTCTCGAGATCGCCGATGTGCTGGCTGAGGAAGACATCCTGGCCCACTGCGATGGCCACCGTGTTCTTGAGATGGCCGCCGACTGCGAGCACAGGTGGCAGGCTCTGGGATACGCGGATGCCGAGCGGAGCATAGCCGCGGGCACGGCGCAGAATGCCGGTGCGGCCGCGCGTGAGTCGAACCACGGAATCATCGCAGGCACGAACGATGGGCCGGTTGTGCATCAGGAAATGGTCGGCGATGTCTTTGAGGCGGACGAGGGCTTCGTTGTTGTCGATGGCGATGGGCTCGTCGCTACGGTTGCCGCTGGTGGCGATCAACGGAAAACGGCACTCCTCCATCAGCAGGTGGTGGAGCGGTGAGTACGGCAGCATGATGCCGAGATACGGAGAACAGTGCGCCACGTTCCATGCGATGTCAGTGCCAGTCTGGGGCCGCATCAGCACGATCGGAGCGGCCTGCGATTCGAGCAGTTCCACTTCGGCGGGAGACACTTCGCAGTACTGGCGCGCCATTTCGAGCGAAGGCATCATGAGCGCGAAAGGCTTCTCCTCGCGGTGCTTGCGTTCGCGAAGGCGGGCGACGGCTTCAGGGTTGCGCGCATCCACCAGAAGCTGGAAGCCTCCAATGCCCTTGAGTGCGACGATTTTTCCTTCGCGCAGCGCCTCGACAGCATCTTCGATGGTGCCATCGAGTTGCGGGCCGCACACGGGGCAGGCGTTAGGCTGAGCATGAAAGCGCCGGTTTCCGGGGTCCTCGTACTCCTCGCGGCAACGGGGACACAACACAAACTCGCGCATCGTCGTATTGGGTCGGTCGTAAGGGATATCGACGACGATCGTGTAGCGGGGGCCGCAATTGGTGCAGTTGGTGAACGGATATTCGAAGCGACGATTTTCGGGATCGAACAATTCCTCGCGACACTCGATGCAAGTCGCGAGTTCGGGCAGGACGTTGACGGTTTTGCCGGAATCGGAATGGCTAGCCAGAATTTTGAAGTGAGTGGAACCTTCCGCCGCGAGCCAGGCGGATTCATGAACGGTTACAACGGAAGCTTTGGGGCGTTCGCGTTCGATCCTTTTCTCAAACAGGATCAATTGCTCGGTGGGGCCTTCGACCTCCACCACCAAGCCCGCGGAAGAGTTCAAGACCCAACCGGTAAGGGACATTTCTGTGGCCAGGCGATAGACGAAGGGCCGGAAGCCGACTCCCTGAACGGCTCCGCGAAGAGTGATGCGGAGTCGTTGTGTCACGGATTGTTCCGCAACCGTCTTCATGAGGGAAGAGCTGCTGCCCTGATTCTAAGCCTTGTGGGAGTCGACGCGAAAATTCAGGCTAACGCAGGGAGTGAACCAATGCCTCGATCTGGGCCACCAGAGCAGGCAGGGCCGCCGCGACCACAGAGGATAGTGCTTCGCCGTGGTCAAAGTTTTGCCCGGTCAGAGTTACGGTGAAGGCGCGCGGGTCAATACCATAGAGCTGGCGAGCCAAGGCAACTACTGCGGCGGGAGAAAGTTGATGGGAGAAGCGGGGCGGCCCCTCGGGCGTGTCGACTGGGGACGAGCACACCTCTCCGGGCTGGCCGTTGGTCTTGTTGGATGCGGCGGCATCCACGAAGATGATCGCCTTTGCGCGCGTGACGGTCTCGGCCAGTTCCGGAGCCAGTTGGTGAAGGCGGAGAATCTCGACGTCAGTACCGGCAAATTTCTTATCCAGCTCATCAGCGGCGCGCCATGCGAGGCCGTCGTCGGAGCGCATTGGGTTGCCGTAGGCGATGATCAGGATTCGAGGCATAGTGGAGAGTCTAGCTCCGGACGCATTCGTCTGGAGTTGCACGCGGAGCGCGCGATGACGGCGGCCGGGGAACGGCATGGGTCAGGCACAGAGCAGATCGCGCCGTTCGACTGCGAACGCTCTGCACAACGCCGGCCACGATCGCGCTAGGCGCCGTCGACACTCGGAGCTTCGCTCCTCGGGGCGGACGAAAGCGACCGCCCCTGCATTTAGGAGCGGGCTACTTCGTCGAGGAGTTCTCCTTCCGGGCTGAGAAGCTGTACGCGCAACGGCATTTCGCCGAAGGCATGGGTCGAACAGCTGAGACAGGGATCGTAGCAACGGATCACGGCCTCCACGCGATTCAGCATGCCGGGCGTCACACGGTTGCCGTGGACATAGTGCTTGGCTACCTGCAAGACGCTGCGGTTCATGGCGAGATTGTTTTGCCCGGTAGCGATGATCAGGTTCACCCAGCGGATCAGGCCCTGCTCGTCAATCTTGTAGTGATGGAACAGAGTGCCGCGCGGAGCCTCGGCTGCGCCTACGCCTTCCAAAGCATTGGGCCGGGCAACGGCGCGCACGTGCTTGGAGAGAATCTCAGGGTCGTTCAGCAACTGCTCAAGGCGCTCAACGCAATACAGGATTTCGATGAGCCGCGCGTGATGGTAATGGAATGAACTGAGGACCGCGGTACGCTGCAATTCGTGAAATTCCGCGAGCTCCTGATCGGCGCGTGGGGTGCCGCACCGGTCGGCAACGTTGAGACGAGCCAGGGGTCCGACGCGGTAAACGCCGTCCGGGAATCCTTTGGGCTTGTAATAGGAAGACTTGAGATAGCTCCAAGGCTCGACCTTTTCCCCGATGTAATCGTAGTACTGGTTCGGGTCGAGATCGTCAGCGACCACATGACCGGAGGCATCGACGATGCGCAGCTTGCCGCCATAGAAGGTGAGGCCATTGTCTTTTTTGACAATGCCCATGAACAGCGTGGGGAAGTTGCCGAAGGTGGAGATCTCCTCGCGGAAACGCTCCATCGTGCTCTTGAACCATTCCAGGGTGCGCTCGGCGATGGCGAGAGCATCGGGGATGGCGAACAGGATGGCATCGCGATTGGCCTCGGTGAGCGGTTCGCTGACGCCTCCGGGGACCACCCATGCGGGATGGATGCGCTTCCCTCCCAGACGTTCGATGATGCGCTGGCCAAACTGGCGCAGGCGGATGCCATCGAGCGCAAGCTCAGGGTTCTTTTCGGCCACGCCAAAGATATTGCTGATCGCGGGATCGGCGTCCATCCCAAAAAGCAAGTCGGGCGAGGATAAGTGGAACAGGCTCAGGGCATGCGACTGCGTGACCTGGGCCAAGCCGAAGATGCGGCGCAATTTGTCGGCGGTAGGAGGAATTCTTACGGCCAGCAGCGAGTCGCACGCCTTGGCGGACGCGATCAAGTGGCTGACAGGACAAATACCGCAGATGCGCGCCATGAGGGACGGCATTTCGTAAAAAGGACGGCCTTCGCAGAGCTTCTCGAAGCCGCGGAACTGCGTGACGTGGAAGCGGGCTTCCTCGACCCGACCGTCTTCGTTGAGATGGAGCGTGATCTTGGAATGGCCTTCGATGCGCGTAACCGGATCGATAACAATGCTGCTGCCCTGCTTCACGAAGTCTCCCTTGTTTAGCTTCTAGCTTGTAGCGACTAGCTATCTTTTTACCCTCTCGCCGATGTACCGCAACAGAGGAGCGATGTGAACGAAGTTATATGCGATGTCCCCTGCTTGTCCTCGCCGAATCAGTTTCACAAAATCAAAATCGTCCTTAAGAGAACCGATATCCAAGTTGTGCGGTGGATTTGACACTTCGGACAGCTCGCCCGGCGGTATGTGCCAGTAAAGCTCCTCTTTCGGGTCGATCTCGATCGTTGGCTGCTGTAAGTCTTCAATTAGATGATCCAGCACTGCATTGATTGAGCTCTTTATTACTCGCAGATCAATTTGATGGCTCATCCGTACTCCGCCTCGGCTACGATCCAAAACGAGTTTTTGAGGTCACGTCCGGGGTTCGGCCTTCCAGCAATTCGCTGACGACGTAATAAATCGTGTCGGCGGAAGGCGGACAGCCCGGCACAAATACATCGACGTTGACGAATTCGTGCACCGGTCGCGAATTGGGCAGCAATGCGGGCACGATCTGGTCGGGAATGCCGGGATCGAAGGTCACATTCTCCCGATAGGCCCGGTCAAGAACCGCTTTGGTGCCGAACGGATTCCGCATTCCCGGCACGTTGGCGGTGACCGCGCAGTCGCCGAGCGAGACCAGCGTTTTCGTACGCGCACGCACGATTTTGATCTTGTGAAGATCTTCTTCGCTGCTGACGGCGCCCTCGACCAGCGTTACATCGACATCCTGAGGAAATTCTTTGGCGTCGACCAGCGGGCTGTAGACGAGATCCGCCAGGCCGGCGACGGTGAGGAGCCGCTCATCCATATCAAGAAAGGACATATGGCAGCCGGAGCAGCCATCGAGCCATACGGTTGCGAGCTTCTTCTTACTCATTCATCCCACTCATTTCTTCCGTATTTCGCATGACAGGGGCTAAAGCCCTATTTCCTTTTCCCCTTTTACGCGGCCCTAAAGGGCCGCTCTTCCACACTCGTTTGCTAGCCCTTCCATGCTCATCCGCTCGTCTCATCCACGCTCGTTCAGTTGCCTGTTCCGTGATCGTTTCTGTTCACTCTACCCCGGCTGTGTATCTCAGTCTCCGACATGATTTTCGGATCCGCTTCCGCTCGTTGGTTTCGCGTTTCCATGCTCATTCGTTCTCTTCCCGCATCATGGTCAGGTAGGGGAGGAACTGGCGGCGCTTCAACATTTCGGCGACGGAACGTCCTTTTTCAAACAGCGCGCCAGTGGGGCATACGTGCACACACTTACCGCAACTGGTGCAGGTGTCCGACGAACCCCAAGGCTCGTTCAAGTCGGTGATGACCTTGGCGTCGATGCCGCGGCCCATGATGTCCCAGGTATGGGCACCTTCGATTTCCTCGCAGACGCGCACGCATCGGGTACACAGGATGCAGCGATTGTGATCGATGACAAAGCGATCGTGCGATGCATCGACCTCTTCCTTGGGATAACGGTAAGGGAAATGAACGTGCGTGATGCCCAGGCGCTGGGCCAGCATCTGCATTTCGCAATGTCCGTTGGAGACGCAGACGGAGCAGACATGATTGCGCTCGGTAAACAGCAATTCCAGAATCATCCGGCGATAGCCTTGCAGGCGCTCGGAGTCGGTGGTGACTTCCATGCCTTCCTCGACCGACGTAACGCAGGCGGGGAGCAATTTATTCTGGCCTTTGACTTCGACCAGGCATAGGCGGCAGGCTCCCACGTCCGACAGGCCATCCATTTCGCACAGGCGGGGAATGAAAATGCCGTTCTGGCGGGCGACATCGAGGATGGTTTCTTCCTGGCGCCCGCTTAGGTCGCGGCCATCGATGCGCAGTGTCTTGACGGGGGCGGGACTCATGCGGTTTCTCTTTCTTCGGCGGCCTGCGCACCGCAGACTCCAGCCGGACACTTATGCTTTTCAATGTGCGCCCGGTACTCTTCGGCGAACGAGCGCAGGGTGCTGACCACGGGATTGGGAGCGGACTGGCCCAGGCCGCACAGGCTGGTGTGCTTGAGCAGATCGCACAGTTCTTCCAGCATTTTCATGTCTTGCGGCGTAGCGGTCATATTGCCGATGGCGGTGAGAATGCGATGCATCTGGTACGTGCCTACCCGGCAGGGGATGCATTTGCCGCAGGACTCGGTCATGCAGAAGTCCATGAAGTACTTGGCCACATCGACCATGCAGGAACCTTCGTCCATCACAATCATGCCGCCAGAACCCATGATTGAACCGGCTTTAGCGAGTGATTCGTAATCGACCGGCATGTCGAGGCAGTCGGAGGGCAGGCACCCGCCGGAAGGCCCGCCAGTCTGCACGGCTTTGAATTTGCGGCCTTCGGGAATTCCGCCGCCGATTTCAAAGACCATTTCGCGCAGCGAGATTCCCATGGGAACTTCGACCAGGCCGGTGTTTTCCACGCGGCCGGCCAGGGCGAAGACTTTGGTGCCCTTGCTCTTTTCGGTGCCGATGCCGGCATACCAGTCGCCGCCGTTGCGGATGATGGGCGCGATATTGGCGAAGGTTTCCACATTGTTGATGAGAGTAGGCTGGCCGAAGAGGCCTTCCATGGCAGGATAGGGCGGCCGTGGGCGAGGAGTGCCACGCTTGCCTTCGACCGAGGCGATCAGAGCAGTTTCTTCGCCACAAACGAAAGCTCCGGCACCGAGGCGCACATCCACGCGGAAGCTGAAGCGCGTGCCGCAGATATTCGAACCCAGCAAGCCCAGGCGCTCGGCCTGACGAATGGCATTACGCAGCCGCTTGATCGCGAGGGGATACTCAGCACGCACATAAATGTAGCCCTCGGCTGCACCGACAGCATAAGCGGCGATAAGCATGCCTTCCAGCACGCGGTGGGGATCGCTCTCAAGCACGCTGCGGTCCATGAAAGCGCCGGGATCGCCTTCATCGGCGTTGCAGATGACATATTTTTGAGTGCCGACCGACTTCGAAACCGTACTCCACTTCAGGCCGGTGGGATATCCCGCGCCGCCGCGACCGCGCAAGCCACTCTTCGTGACCTGCTCGATGACTTCGCGCGACGTCATCTCCGTGAGCGCCTTAATGAGGGCGGTGTAGCCGTTGGCAGCGATGTAGTCTTCCACGCGATCGGGATCGATGACCCCGGAATTCTCCAAGACGATCTTCTGCTGCCGCTGGAAGAATGGAACATCGGTGGGACAGAGCAGGCGCGAGACCGCAGCGCCTTCCAGGCTGTCGACGATGGCCGCGGCGTCGCCGGGTTCTACTTTCTTATAAAGCACTCCCGCACTGGTGGAGACGAGGGGGCCTTCGGAACAGAGGCCCATGCAGCCCACGCCTTTCACCTGGCAGTGGTCTTTGGTGCCGCGGCGCTGGACATCCTGATCGAGAGCATCTTTGACCGACTGGCTCTGGCAGGAAAGGCATCCGGCGGCGACGCATACATTGACGCGTTGGGTGAACTGGCTCTGAGCCTCGCGTTCGGTTTCGGCGATTTGATCGAGTTCCTCGGGCGTCATGCGTGTGTCCATTTCTTGAGGTGTTCGCGGATGGCCGAGGTCGCAACTTTCCCGGCAACTTCCTGGTCATAGACGACGGCGGGCGCGAGTCCGCAAGATCCCAGGCAGCGAGCCGTGAGCAGCGAAACCTTCTTGTCAGAAGTCGTTTCCCCGGGAGCGATGCCCAGGTCGCGCTGGACTGCGTCGAGCAATTGCGGAGCGCCCTTGATGTAGCAGGCCGTTCCCATGCAGATGACGCAGGTATGCTCACCCGCAGGTTTCAGGGTGAAGAAATGATAGAAGGTGGCGACACCGAAGGCCCGGCTCAGAGGCACGCGCAGCGACATGGCCACGTAACGCAGCGCCTGCACATCCAGGTATCCGAAGGCCTCCTGCACGGTGTGCAGGGTTTCAATCAGGCCGCGCTGTTGCAGGCCCTGACGCCGCATGGTGGCATCGACCAGCTTCCAACGCTTGTCCTGATTGGGTGGAGTTGGCTTGGCAACGTATGAGGGCATGTTCCTTCCCTATTGCAACGGCTTCAAGAATGAATGATGAATGGCGAATCAATTAAAAAATGATTGTAGTCCTGATAAAACCAACAATGCTGATCACACTCGCAATAATTACTAGATTTCAGTTTCATTTCGGTTCTACGCCTTTACGGTCACACGGCAACACACTTTTGGACGTCTTCCCTCGAGTACTTCGGACTCTTCGCTAGCGCGGAAATGACGATCAGGGTGGCATCGTCCCGCAATTGCGAGGAGCAGAACTTTTTCACGGCCGCGAGCAAGCACGATTTCAAATCAGAAGCGGAACCCTCGGTATAGGTTCGAGCGCCGGCGACCAGGCGCTCCTGGCCAAACTCTTCCCCGCCCGGCAAACCAGCCTCGGTAATGCCGTCGGTAAATAACAGGAGGCGATCTCCGGGGTAGAGTTGGAGTTGGGAGTCTTCGTACTTCCAATCGGGAAAGACGCCAATCACAGCGCCGCCGTTCTGCAGTTCTTCTGCGTCGCCATTGGTACGAACCACGATGGGCAGCAGGTGCCCGGCGTTCGCATACAGCAAAGAGCCGCGCTCGGCATCGAGCACACCGTAGAACAAAGTCACGAATTTTCCGGACGCGATGCTGGCGCAGAGTACCGAGTTGACCCGACTGCAGAGGGCGGCTGGAGAAATTGCTTCGGTGGCGAACGCCCGGACGCTGGCCTGGACGCTGGCCATCAGCAGGGCGGCGGAGACACTTTTGCCGACAACATCGGCGATGCAGATTCCGAGCTTGGTGGGGCTGAGCCGGATCACATCGAAGTAGTCGCCGCCTACGACGCTGGCGGGTTCCCACGCGCCATCGATCTCGAATCCAGGAACCTGAGGAATCTCTTTGGGCAGGAGAGATTGTTGAATTTCGCGGGCCCTTTGCAACTCCTGCCCGTGCGACTCGCGCTCCGCAATTTCGCGCTCGATGGTTTCCTGCAACTCCAGGTTCTTGGATTCGAGGCGTTCGCGGGTGCGCCGGTAGATTTGCGAACTCACGCCGAAGATCATGCTAGCCATGAAGGGGAACTTCCATCCGCTTTCCAGGAACTCCCACAAGCGTTGGCCGGGAATGCCCAGCGCAGGAAATTGAAGAGTGTTAATGGCGGTGACAGCTACGATCGACACAACCAGCAGCAAGCTCAGAAAGATCGCCCATGAGGATAGAAAGTTCTTCCGATTGTAGAGAAAGCCGAGGCGATCCTGCATCAGGTCCAGCGCGTTACACAGCGTCAGGGTGTAGATCAACGTACGGCCAATGGGCACAGGACGTCCCGCGGCCCATAACGCCGCATAGATGGCCACAGCGACGGCGATGTAGGACTGTTGCCGGCGAATCACGCGCATCGGATGCAACGATGAAAACGACACTTTCATTTCGCGGTGACTAGCTTCGACCCTCCTTGGTCGGTGTAGGTACGAAGGAGCTCGGAATCAACCCCTTCGAATCATCAGCACCGCACCGTCAACACCGGGCAATGCGCCTTGGCGATAACGTGGTGCGCTATAGACCAGGGCAGATGCGTGCTGCCTAGCTCTGCCGAGGCGCGGGCGCCGAGTACGATCATGTCGGCCTCGCGATCGCATGCGACCTTCAGGATGCAGTCCGCGGGCGAGCCGAATTCCAATAACGATTCCGGCAGATACTGCAGGGGGGCATCGTTGGGAACCAGCGATTTCAGGCGACAGATGCTGTCTTCCATGAAATCGGGGCGGCTGCCCAGTCCGGTATAGTCCTCAATCACGTGTAGAAGGGTGAGGCGCGAACGGAACTCTTCGGCCAGCGCGATCGCTTTTTGTACTACGAGCGCGGAGTACTGATCGAAGTTGGTTGCGAAGACGATCTGCTGCAAGTCCAATTCAACGGGCGCGAGATCGCGTCCGCGCGTTTGGATTGCGGGGAGTTTAGCTCGTCCGGAAACCTTGGGGCCAACCGTCAGAACGGGGCATGGTGCATGACGCAAAATGTCTTCCGCGACCGAACCCAACAGCAATTTGCCCAAACCGGAGCGGCCATGGGTTCCGACGACGATCAGATCAATCTGATTCTCGTCGACAATTCCAGCCAGATTCTTCCACACCTGGCCATGACGGACATAGTTATGGTGTTTGATTCCCTCCAGATGCGAAGAAATCTGGTCGAGTTTCACGCCGGCTTCGGTATGAGCATCTTCGTAGATCGTGCTCATGCTGACGTAATCGACGCCTCCGGTCATCATCAGCAGGCTGGCGTCGGAGAGCACATGCGCGCTGTGTAACGTGCTCCCAAAGCGCCGGCAGATGACCGTGGCGTAAGGCAGGGCTGCCTCCGAAGTTGCGGAAAAATCGGTAGCAAACAGGACATTCTTCACCGAAAGCGTAGCTGGGACTGTCGGTTCGAGGTGGGTACTGCGCAATTCTTCTACAGGGGTCATAGGACACCTCCCACAGCTATCTTCAAGATCACACTCCGGGGGACTTTTCCGGTATGCCCCCTGTCACCTGATTTTGTGATTTGAATCACATGCAGCAAGGCGCACAATCGGCAGCCGTTCGGAAATTGCAGAGGCTAGAGCAACTCTCGTCGTACGAGACCCATCGAAATTGGTCTTCCGCCTTCGACCTACTGGGCGAAGCCGTCGGCCTGCGTGACAGCTCCGACGGCGACGGTGTGATCGATGTAGAGCCTGCCGGCGTCGAGGGCTTTGCGGTCGAGTTCCAGCAGGGCCGGATTCTTGACTTTCTTTTCCAACACTTTCATGGCGGTCGCCGGCGATAGGCATTCGGTTTCTTCCAGAAGCGCACCCATCATGACGACGTTTGCGACTTTGGCCGAACCGAGTTTGTCGGCGATCTCGGAAGCAGGGATGCATACCACCTGCGCTTGTGAGATCTCCAAGTCGTCGGGCAAGCGCTCGCGGCCGTAGATGATGGTTCCGCCAGGCGCAACCTGCGAATAGAACTTACGGAGGGAGATTTCCGTCATCGCGATGAGCACTTGCGGCCGGGAGAGAACGGGAGTTCCGATGCGGTCTTTCGAGAGGCACACGTGACAATGGGCGCTGCCTGAACGCATCTCGGGACCGTAGGAAGGCAGCCAGCTGACTTCCAAGCCTTCCTGCATACCCATCTCAGCAAGAAGTTGGCCGAGCAGCAAGACGCCCTGTCCGCCAAAACCAGCGATCTTGATGCCGAGGTCGCGGAAATGATGTTGCTTGCGGGCAATGGCCTCCCCACCTGCAGCTTTTCGCTCTCCTTCGACGAGTTCAGCGACCGTCTTGTGAGGCGGAACGTTGTTGTTAGGAATCTCCACCTTGCGGTCGCGAAAGACGTTCAACGGGAAGTTTGGGATCATCTTCTCGGTGATCCACTTGCGGGCTTCGACCGGATCCTTTCCCCAGATCGTGGGACAGGGCGAGAGAATTTCGACAAAGGTGAAGCCAGCACCAGCTCGTTGTAACTCCAGCGCTTTGCGGACGGCCCGGCGTGCTTTCATGATGTTCTTGTTGTCGGAGAGAGCTACACGTTCGATGTAAACGGGAGCTTCGAGGGAAGAAAGCATCTCGGCCATGTGAAGGGGAAAGCCTTCATTGACCGGACGGCGGCCCCAAGGGGACGTGGTGCTCCGCTGGCCGACCAGCGTGGTGGGCGCCATTTGGCCGCCAGTCATTCCGTAGATAGCGTTGTTCACAAAGAAGACGCTGATTTTTTCCCCGCGATTGGCGGCGTGCACGATTTCCGCGGTGCCGATCGCAGCCAGGTCTCCGTCTCCCTGATAGGCAATCACGATCTTGTCGGGACAGGCACGCTTCAGTCCGGTGGCGGCGGCAGGAGCGCGGCCGTGCGCAACCTGTACGTTGCCGACGTCGAAATAGTAGTAGGCAAAGACGGAGCATCCCACTGGGCTGACAAGGATGGTCTGGTCTTGTACACCCAGCTCTTCCAGAGCTTCAGCGATCAGTTTGTGAGCGACGCCGTGGCCGCAGCCGGGGCAGTAGTGAGTTTGGTGCTTAAGATCGCTTTTGCGCTCATATTGCGGATAAAAGAGTGGCGATTTCTGGTGAACGATTTCGTAGTTCTCGGTGACCGGTTTCGGTTGTTCCGCGATGACGTTGTTTTCCGCCATGATTGGCTCCCCACTGTCCCATCGCAGCGGCGGACGCATTCATCCGCTCGCCGCGCTTCAACTCAGTTCGCAAAGGCCCGGACGAATGCGTCCGGGACTACGTGTTCACACTGCTGCCGGCAAATGCTCTTCCATCTTGCTTACCAATTCATCGATGGACGGGACGTTGCCTCCGCCGCGTCCGTAGAATTCAACCGAGCGCTTTCCGTCAAGGGCAAGACGGACATCTTCCACCATCTGGCCGTTGCTCAGTTCGACCACGAGAAGTTTCTCCGCGTGCATCGCCGCCGCCAGGATTTGCTGCGAAGGAAATGGCCACAAGCTGATGGGACGGAACAAGCCAACTTTCAGTCCATGAATGCGAGCCTCATCGACCGCCGAGCGAAGCACGCGCGAAACGATGCCGTAGCCGACAACGATCAGTTCGGCGTCTTCCGTGCGGTACTCCTCCCAACGGGTCTCGGCCTGCTGGGCACGAATGTACTTGGCTTCCATGCGGCGCTGGTGCTCCTCCAGGTCATCACACTCGAGGAAGATGGAACTGACCATGTTCTTGCGAGTCTCAGCGGTTCCCTTCACCGCCCAGGGTTTTTCGGGAGCGAGGATTTCACGAAACTCGAGGTCCAGCGGCTCCATCATCTGGCCGACGAATCCGTCGGTGAGGACGATGGCGGGGTTGCGATAGCGGTCAGCCAGGTCGAAGGCGAGGATGGTGAGGTCCGCCATTTCCTGCACCGAGGCCGGAGCTAAAACGAGGTTGCGATAGTTGCCATGGCCTCCGCCCTTGACCATGGCGAAATAGTCGCTCTGCTCAGGCGCGATGTTGCCCAGGCCGGGGCCGCCGCGCATGACATCGACGATGACGCAAGGCAGTTCAGCGCCCGCAAGATACGAGATGCCTTCCTGCATCAGGCTCAAGCCCGGGCCGGAGGAAGCGGTCATGACGCGCTCGCCCGCCGACGCCGATCCATACACCATGTTGATGGAAGCGGTTTCACTTTCCGCTTGAACGAAGGTGCCGCCGACTTCCGGGAAATACAGCGCGGCGGCTTCGGCAACTTCGCTGGCAGGGGTGATGGGGTAACCGTAATATGCCCGGCAGCCGGCCAGTACCGCGCCCTTGATGACAGCGACGTTGCCTTTACAGAGTTGGCGCATGTTCGCCTCCAGGCTGGGTTTGAGGAACGGCCACTTTAGGGGGCGGCACCAGCCGGTAGACGAGGATGGCCCCGGGCTCCGGGCAGCAATAGAAGCAGATACCGCATCCGGTGCAATCGTGGCCGATGTAACGCGCCGGATGCACTCCGTAAGAACTTAATTCCGGAGCGAGTTCCAGGCATTTGGGCGGGCAGGACTCCACGCAGAGCCCGCATCCTTTACACTCCTCGACATCAATCCTAATATTGCCGCGTGCTGGGCCGGCCATATTTCCTCACCTCGGTGCCGCCGTTTGTGCTGCTTGCGGATTCTGCAACCACTTCGTCTTTTCACAATATTCATACAGCTCGCTGCGGAAATCGGGATGCGCAATCTCGATCAGAGACTTGGCTCTTTCCCGAATCGATTTGCCATGCAGGAAGGCAACTCCGTACTCGGTAACCACATAACGGACGAGACCACGCGAAGTGACCACTCCGGCGCCGGGATCGAGCATGGGCACGATGCGCGAAATCGTTCCGTGCTTGGCGGTAGACGAGATCGCGATGATGGGTTTACCGCCCTTGGAGCGCGACGCTCCGCGCAGGAAATCCACCTGCCCGCCAATACCGCTGTAAAACTGGTTGCCGATCGAATCGGAACAGACCTGGCCGGTCAAATCGATTTGCAGTGCAGAATTGATGGCCACCATCTTGTCGTTGCGCGCGATCAGAGCGGGATCATTGGTATAGGCCGTGGGATGAAACTCGAAAATGGGATTGTTGTCCACAAACTCGAACAGGCGCTTCGTGCCCAAGGCAAACCCCAGGATGATCTTGCGCGGCTTGAAGTTCTTGCGCGCGCCGGTGATGACTCCTGCTTCGATCAGCGGAATCACGCCGTCCGAAACCAATTCGCTGTGCACGGCAAGATCCTTGCGATCCATCAGCATAGGCAATACCGCGTCTGGAATTCCGCCGATGCCGGTTTGTAGAACCGCCCCATCCTCAATCAGGCTGGCGACATTGCGCGCGATCGCGATCTGGAGGTCGCTGACCACTGGCCTCTTAAGCGCGCACAAAGGACGGGAGGACTCGACCAAGGCGTCGATATCGCACACGTGAATGAAGCTGTCGCCATAGGTGCGCGGCATGTTGTCGTTGATTTGCGCCACGACGTAGCGGGCACATTTTGCAGCGGTGAGAGTGGTGTCGACCCCAACGCCGAAGCTGCAGAAACCATGGGAGTCGGGCGGCGAGACTTCGATCAGGGCGACGTCGATGGGCATCGCGCCGCTCTCGAACAGCCCCTCAATCTCACTCAGGTAAATCGGCGTGTAGTCGGCGCGGCCGTCGTTGATGGCATCGCGCACATTGGCGCCGATGAACACGGCGTTGTGGCGAAAGTGCCCTGCCATCTCTGGGGCTACATAAGGAGCGCACCCCATGGTCATCATATGCACGATTTCCACTTCGTGCACTTCGGGAGCGCGCCGCATCAGCGCCTCGACCAGCGTCTCCGGTTCGGCGCAACCAGGCTGGATATAGACCCGCATCCCCGACTTCACACACTGGAGTGCGTCATCGGCCAATTTCAGCCGCTTTTTGTATTCCATTTCCCACGACATCGACATTCGTTATCCGCTCCCCTAGCTGGCCCGTAGCGCGTGTTCTCCACGCGACGCGCGAGCCACCTCTTCTTCATACCCCACAGCGGCATAATAAATCGCCCGGTCAAAGAACATCTCGAGCATTTGCAGGAGTTCGAGTTCACCCATGATTTCAATAGCGCGGTCCATGACGGCCTCGCTCTTCAGGAACTCCCAGAGATTTTCCTTGGTCAGGACAATTGCCTGGACGACCTCGCTGATCGGAACCTTTTGTTGGGCCCGGCGCGACCCGATGTCACGATAGCGGTGCTCAATATCCAGTTCGTTCTTGCCCAGCAGCCACTCGCCCAGGTGACGGTAGATTTCGTAGACGCGCTCTCTTAACTCATGAGCAGAAATATCGCGAAAATGGGTGACTTGCAGACTATCCTGAACTTTTTCTTCGAGCCCCGCAGCGAGTGCGTCGGCATGCGATTCGATCAAGCGTACCAGTCTATAAGAGAACATCATACGCACCCCCTTCGCCCGTTTCCGGGCGCTGCGTCATACCAGGAGCTTCACCCCCGCGTCCTGATTGTTCCAGCCCTCGACCGGGACTTTGCCGGTTTCGACGCCGGGTTCCAGGGTCTGCGGAACGGTGATGGCGCGCGAAATCATGCACACCGCTTTGGTTTTGCGCAGCAGGTTCAATCCTTCTTCGCGTTGCGCCTCAGACTGCACGGTCAGACGGGGACGAATCAGGATTTCGTTGAAGTTGCAGCCCGTGGTCCGGTTGCGGCGGACGCTGCCCTCGATCTCCACTTCCAAATCGGTGAAGTCGAACTTCGCAGCCCGGGCCACTTCGTGGAATGTAGTTGTAAAGCAGCCAGCCAGGGCGCAAAGCAGAAGTTGCTCCGGCGTCCATCTTCCCTGCAGGCCACCCAACTCGGCAGCCTCGGAGAAATGGATGGTATTGGGGGAGGACTCGCATTTGGCCAGTCCGGTGCGGCCTGAAGTCCACCAGGCCGAAACGCGATAGGTATATTCAGCAGCCATATTTGACTCCTGACGCTCCCAGAGGGCGCCATCCCCACTTCAAGAGGAGAGAGTGAAGATCACGGTGACCGTGGTCTCAACCTCTACCGGTTGCCCATTCAAAAGATACGGCTTGTAACGCCACTGGCGGACTGCACTAAGGGCTGCGGGCACTAACATGGGGTGACCGCTGACCAACTGCAGATTTGTGATCTGGCCGTTGGCGTCGATAACTGCGCTCAACACCACATCGCCTTGTATGCGCGCAGCGCGTGCCAGCGGGGGATAGGTCGGTTCGACGCGATGGATCAGCAGGCCCTTGGTGACGCCTCCTGAGATGCGGATACGTTGCGGGGTCACCGGCACAAACTTGGGAACCGCCGAGAGATTCGCGGTGGCGGTGATAACACTGCCAATTACACCTCCCAGTTGTCCACCAGGAATTCCTCCTGGAACTCCTCCCACTACTCCACCACCAGATGGCATCGGCGGAGGAGCTTCTTCCTCTTTAATCATCTGGACTTTTTGCGGAATTTTCGTTGGTGTTCGCAGGCCTCCGTTGTTCAGCATATCGGTTTGAATCTGTTTCACCACTTTCACCACCGCCGCGGGCGGTGGAGGTGGTGGGGGGGAGGGGGGGGAGCTACCAAGAACGTTAACAACTGCGCCTTGGGGAGTTCCTCGGTAAACATCAGAGGCACGGCCAACATGACCAGAATCAGCAGGCAATTGAAAACAAAGGAACTGGTCGTCGCGAGAGCCTTTCGCTTGTTTTGCGTTCCAAACTCGAGCAGGCTGTCGGCGAACATAGCTCGCGGCGGCAGAGGTGGCCCTAATATCAATTCCGCAGGGGGCAAGCTCGTAGCGGCGGCGCGCTTAGCCGCTTGCCCTGGCTGGACTTGCTTTACTTCTGGTTCATGAATCTCGATTGTGCCCATAGGAACCTCCCTTGCCTCACCCTGCCTCGCCTGCTTCAGGCGGGTCGTGGCGAGGGGATGTGGCCTCTGCGGTCACATCGCCCCTTTCTCCACGGTCATCTTCTTCGAAGGCCCCCTCCGGGCAAATGGCCCACATCACGTTTCTTCGTGATCGAAATCACGGTTTTCGCATTTCGGGCTAAACCGAAGTAACCATGGCAGATGAATGGTGGAGGATCTGCCTCGTTGAATCGTCGGACGGCGGGGCAGCACCGCGAATAAGAGGCAAAGGTAGAGGGAGAGCGCGCGTAGAGGGACAAAAATCTCAGATTTCGGCCCTGGAAACAGGGAATCTGTAAAACATCCCGCCAAATGGCCGCAAAAAGGCCGGCTATTAAGCCCGTGAAAACATCCATCGTGTCAACCAAACTACGAGAACAACCGCGGTAAGACCAAGCCGGACGGGGAGTGAGGAAAGGTCGACAGAGCGAACGCTTCAGGCCAGAACAACAAGTGCGGGGAATTGTATCCTCGGGCGATGACAAAGCTACGCAGGTTCCTGCGAATCGCAGTTGACTCTCAGCGGCACTGCGTTGCAGAACGCGGCGCCTTGATTATAGGTCAGTCGATTCGAGAGGTTCGCGAGGTGATGGGTGTCTTACACTCGATCGGACGATTTCCCTTGGGCGAGCTGGGCGGAGTAACACCACTCGTGAACCGCCTGACCCTTGCTATCGGTCTTGCTCGTTTTAAGATCCACGGGCTTATGGCAAATCGAGCATAGAGGCGCGAGAGGTGGAAGAGGCTGTGTCATTGCCTGTCTCCTTACGGCAGGTGCAGAACAGCCGAAGTCTAACAAATTGGTACGGATTTTCAAGCCCACGCGTGATTCAGATCGGGATCGACTTTTGCCCATGTTGGCGGGTCACCGTCTTCCGGTTACTTGTCAACGTTAGCGTTTCAAGGTGCAATTGTGACTGGGGAGGGTTCCATGAGCCGCCTATTCGGCTTTCTCAGCGTGATCATTGTGATGGCCGTCGGTATGTACATCTATTCCAAGCAGATTCAAAGCACGTCTGCGCCTGCGGGAGCAAGTACACCCCAGGGCGCCATTAACATTACCGGGGTAAAAAGCGATTTGATCACTATTGCGTCTGCCGAGCGACGATATTTTGCCACCGAAGGCAAGTACGCCTCGCTCGACGATCTGATCTCCACCAATTACATTTCCGTAGCTCGCCAGAGACCTCCTTATAGTTACGCCGTCGAACTTGGCTCCAATAGTTTTCGTGTCGTAGCGACGCGGTCAGGAGAGAACCTGGCGGGAACGCCTGCACAACTCTCGGTGGACGAGAACATGGAATTCCAAACGACCGACTAGGCGCGGAGACCGACGATAACCTCGATGGCAGT
This sequence comes from uncultured Acidobacteriaceae bacterium, assembly GCA_963840895.1. Taxonomy (GTDB): domain Bacteria; phylum Acidobacteriota; class Terriglobia; order Terriglobales; family Acidobacteriaceae; genus Sulfotelmatobacter. The sequence goes on along the minus strand of CAWJAR010000016.1, from coordinate 239,796 downwards.
CGTGCATGTGCGACAGTTTAGGCTTTGACCCCTTCTAATAATTTGGATCGACTTGGTTAACTCTGACAGGCCAGACTGGTAGTAGAATGCCTGAACGGTGACCATTCCCTATCACTCAAAGAGCTGACCCCATGAACGTTCTATTCCTGTTGTTCGTGATTTCGATTCTGCTGCTTCTCATTTTTTGGGAACTGAGCAAGATCAACACCCGGCTCAAGAAGGCGCTGGGGCCTGTCCAGAATGCTGGGCAAGACAGCAAACGCGCCTTACCCTGATACTCCGACCGCGCGATCAAAAGCCAACCGTCGCCTGGTTCCGTTTGAAATGCCTTTCCGGAGGCGTTCGCCCGGTGAATCGACTGGCTAAGAATGGAGCGGGAGACGGGGATCGAACCCGTGACATCCAGCTTGGGAAGCTGGCGTTCTACCGCTGAACTACTCCCGCTCAAAGCCGGCGAACTGCCTTAGCTTATCATTCCCTCTACAGGCTCACAACCATCGACAAGAGGCGTGAATTCGTGTTGCCATTCGTGTTTAAATAGTCGGCCTGTAGCTCAAGCCCGATCGATTCCTGGGAGTCTATGCGTTCCTCAAATTCTGCGATTGCCCGCCCTGCCGCTTCACGCCGCAAGTTTCTGCAAGCTGCCTTAACAACGAGCGGAGGTGCCGCGTTGTACCCGGCGCTGAGTGCGGGACGAGTGCTGGCTCCGGCGACGCGCGCGGCTACGCCGGTCAAGCCTTTCGAATTGGACGAGATCACTATTGTGGAGTTGCAGGATGGGATGAAGTCAGGCAAGCTCACAGCCCGCTCACTGGTAGAGAAATACTCGGAGCGCATTGATGAGATCGACAAGCGTGGGCCGGCGGTCAACGCCATCATCGAAATGAATCCTGATGCGCTGACGATTGCCGACGCACTCGATCAGGAGCGAAAAGCCAAGGGAACGCGAGGGCCGATGCATGGCATCCCGGTACTGATCAAAGACAACATCGACACAGCCGATCGCATGATGACCACGGCGGGTTCGCTGGCCCTGGTCGGATCGAAGCCAGCGAAAGATTCTTTCGTCGCGCAGAAACTGCGAGGCGCGGGTGCGGTCATTCTCGGGAAAGCCAATCTCAGCGAGTGGGCGAACATCCGCTCCAGTCATTCGGTGAGCGGATGGAGTGGGCGCGGGGGTTTGACGAAGAATCCGTACGCGCTGGACCGGAATGCTTGTGGGTCCAGTTCCGGAACAGGCGCGGGGATTTCGGCGAACCTGGCAGCGGCTGGCATCGGGACTGAGACCGATGGCTCGATTGTGTGTCCATCGTCGTCGAACGGTCTTGCAGGAATCAAGCCCACCGTAGGACTCGTCAGCCGCAGCGGCATCATTCCGATCTCGCACAGCCAGGACGGGGCCGGGCCCATGTGCCGAACCTTGCGCGACGCAGCGATTCTGCTGGGAGCGCTTACCGGCGTCGATCCGGAGGACGCGGCAACTGCGGCCAGCGCGGGCAAAGCGCAAACGGACTATGCACAGTTTTGCGATCCCAATGGGCTGAACGGCGCACGGATCGGCGTGGCGCGAAAATACTTTGGATTCAATGATGCGGTGGACGCGTTGATGGAGGAGTCTCTTGGCGTGATGAAGCAGCAGGGAGCGACGCTGGTCGATCCGGCGGACATTGAAACGCTGGGAAAGTTTGATGACACCGAACTGCTGGTATTTATGTACGAATTGAAAGCCGACCTGAATGCTTATCTGGCGAGGCTTGGACCGGACGCGCCGGTGCATACGCTGCAAGAGATTATCGAGTTCAATGACCGGAACCGGCAAAAGGAAATGCCGTATTTCGGACAGGATCTATTTGTGAAGGCACAGGGTAAAGGGCCACTGACGGAAAAAGCATATGTGGACGCCCTGGCAAAGAATCATCAATTAGCGCGAACCGAGGGGATCGACGCATTGATGGACAAACATCGTCTAGACGCAATTGTGGCGCCCACGGGAGGGCCGGCATGGCTGACCGATCTGGTGAACGGGGATCACGTGGCGGGAGGAAGTTCCAATGCCGCGGCGGTCGCGGGATATCCGAACATCAATGTGACCGCGGGTTTTCTTTCGGGCTTACCGGTTGGGATCTCGTTTTTTGGGCGGGCATGGAGCGAGCCGATCTTGATCAAAGTGGCGTATTCGTTTGAGCAGGCCACGAAAGCGCGGCGGGCTCCGCAGTTTCTAACTACCGTGGAATAGTAGGCGTCATCGGCGCAAGCAGGAATTGATATTCAAATAGCAGAAAAACAGAAGCGAGCCCATCTCTAATCTTCCACTACGTTTTAGATTCCCATGTTAGCCTTGACTTATGAGGGGGTAATAGATGACCAACCTGAGTAAGGTAGTGAGTTCCCTGCGAAACGAATACGCCCGTCTAGAAAAAGAGATGGGACGAGTGGGGAAAGCTCTCGATGCACTCGGCCATGCTGGCGGGAAGTCGCTCAAGAAGACGGGTCGTACCTTGAGCAAGGAAGCCCGCAAGCGGATCGCCGATGCGCAACGATTACGCTGGGCGAAAGTAAGGAAACAGGCCGCCAAGCTAGTCAAATCCTAACTGCAGTTATTTTTTTAACCAGGCAGAAGGTCCCGTTCGTAACTTCTCCCAAGACCGCGCGCGGGGCCACATGCCGAACCTTCTGACCTCTGATCCCTGTTCCATGCCACTGCCAGGATTGTCGCGATCTTCAGTGCGGGTGCTTGTCCTTCTCGTATTTATTCCCCTGATGACAGATGTGTTGACCGGGGAAGCTATCCCTCTTCAGTCGATCGTCACGCCTTCTACCGTTGTGTTCAAGGATGGCCATCCCGTTACCTTTGCGGTGCATGGTTTCATCGAATTCAAGTCGCTGGCTGAATTGTTTTCGTACATCCAGACGCAAACTGGGCGCTGGAAAACACGCAATGATTTCGGAGATACCGAACGGCAGGCCCTGGAACGCGAATTGTTGCGACGCGGAATCGAGAGCCGGATTATTTCGATGGCCGACGAGCGGCCTCTGGAAGCGTTGGTAACGCATACTCGGCAAGAATTGCAGGAGGCGCTCGGTCGCTTAAAGGAACCGGTGCCGCCAGGTTATTCCGATGCGTTCCTGGAAGTGCAGGATAAGTGGAAGAACGCGGTGAATTGCTGGAGCGCATCCCCGTCGATTCCGGCGCGCGTACTTTCGAACTGGTATCCCATTGAAGAAGGCATTACGCTCTACGGCGCCACTTATGACTCCACGGAGCATTTCTGGCAAGCGGTGAAATATCACCCGGAAGTCACGGTGGGCCAACTACGGAAGTTGCTGACTGAGTTCCAGAAGAAAGATTGGAGCAAGTGGCTCGCACGATTGGACGATGATCCGAATTTGTATTTGCCGAATGCGTACGCCGTGGAGTTTCTGCGTCACAACCTGGCGCGTGAACGGTTGCAGTGGTTTCAAGATGAATTGTCGCGGCATGGATTACAAGGCGAAGATCATGCGAGGCTGGTGCAGCAACGACACGCGGCTGCGTTCCGCTTCAGCGCGTTTGAAGAAAAAGTGCTGTGGGGGGACCTGGCGGATTTGTTTCATCTGGTGCATTTATTTTCTCAGCCCGACGACCCAACAAGAGCAATGCTGGCCGAGGCACACTTCGACGGCGTTTATCTTGGCGAACGGAAGATGGGATTTATCAGCGAGGATTATCGTTCGTTGATGCTCGAGATCTGGAGAGTGAAGTATTTGCAGATGCCGCGCTTTCGCGAGGTGATTGCGTCGATTCCGAAGGAGATACGGCTGGAGCATTTCTTGAATGATGGGGATTCGCCCGATATACCGATCCCGGTTTATGTGAGGTATTTGAACCAGATAAGGGAGTTAGCGATTGAGGCAGGGCGGTGACGTTGATTCGAAATCGCGGGTCGAGGCGGATTGTGCCGTCTCCAGGTCGGGACTCGTCTTCGCTCTCCTTCCGTAACCAGTGCTAGAGCGGTTCGCCGCTCCGCGGCTTCGTACTTGGAACATTGCAGGGACTTGTAGTAGGACATCTTCTTATGTTGCGGGGGCACGCTCGCCCGCGCTCTCGTCAGCACGAATCAGCATGCTGCTCTGGTTGTGTTTGCTCTCAGGGATGGGGAGCTTGATTCCTTGCGGAAAGCCCCGGAACAGGATGCAGGCTTTCGAATGATTTCGGTATTTGGAGTCCTGGTCAGAACGCGGGCGGGGCGCCCGCGCCACATAGACCCTCGCGACGAGTCCCTCGCACATCGGTTGCGGCGTGCTGAGAATCCGCTCCTCGGCTGAAGCATCCTGAGACCTTAGGCAAGAGGATGGACTTACGTCCAGCGGAACCACTTCAGCGCGAGCACAAAGGAAATTCCACCCCATAAAGCTAGGATCAGAAGGCGGGGCCACTGTTGCAGGAGTGGGGTGCCTTCAAGGATGCTGGCGCGGAGTGCGTCGTTCAAAGCGGTCAACGGCAACGCTTTGATGAAAGGGTGAATCACTGCGGGGAATCTCTCGTACGAAAAAAACACGCCGGAGAAGATCCACATCGGCATCATGACCAGGTTGATCAGGCCGCTGATGCTCTCGATTTTTTGCGCGCGGCTGGCGGTCAGGAGGCCAACACCGCCGAAGGTGAGCGATCCCAGGCCGCCAAGCAAGGCAATCGAGAATACAGATCCGAGAACGCGCATGTGAAAGAAGAGGACGCCGAAAACCAGCAGCAGGCCGATTTCGATGACCATCAAGATCAGGCGGCTGCTCATGATGGCCAGCAGGAAATCTCCGCGGCGCATGGGAGTTCCGACGAAGCGCTTGAGCAGTTTGCGCTGGCGCATATCAACGAGTGCGAAACCGATCCCCCACATACCTGAGTTCATCAGGTTCATACCGAGCAGGCCGGGGATGAGGAAGTCGATGTAGCGGGATCCCGGTTCCGAGGAGGAGACGGTTGTGGTGGCGACGACATCCTTGCGGCCTGCGGTGGACTGCAGGGCGTCGTTGACTTCCGACTTTGCCAGAACGCTTTCGGGGCGCGCGGGATCGTAGCGGTATTGCAGGCCGCCCTTGTCGCTGGGCTCGATCAGAAGATCGAATTTGCCTAGACGGAATCCTTTTTGTGCTTCGTCGGAGGACAATACCTGGATTTTGAAGATGTCATGCTGCGGGGAACGCGAAAGAAGAGACTGCGCGTCGTGCGACTCACTGCCTGAAACAATGGCGACGCGGACGGCGTCCGCGGGCTTGTTGCGAAAAGCTATGCCGAGGCCGAGCGCGAGCAGCAGAGGAAAGACGAAGACCCAGAAAACGACTTCCGGCTCTCGCTTGAGTTCGAGCATGCGCGCGGCCAGCAAATGACTGTAGCCAGCCCACCGCCCGTTCGGACGCGGTGGACGGGTTTGGGGCGCATCTGCTCTTTTAACCGGCGTTTCCTGTGCAACGCTCATACTTAATTGCCCTGTTGAATTACCGTGCCTGTGGTTTCCATTTGTTCAGGAAGTCAGCGAGTGCGTCGGGAGCCAGGCCACGGGCGTCTTCGAACTCGCCATTTTTCTGGCTAACGACGAGTTTGCCGTCGCTCTCCGCGACCGCCAGCGCCGGGATGCCTTTGTTCAAGGGGACGTCATACTGTTTTACGAGATCGGCGTTTTTGTGCTCGTCTGGTCCGAGGTCGACGTGGACGACTTCATAGTTCATCGCGAGAATAGGCGACAGATCTGGCCGCTGAAAGGCAAGATCGAGTACGTGGCAGTCGAAGCACCAGTTAGCGCCGAATACGAGCAGTAGCCGCTTTTTCTCGCGAGAGGCTCGTTCCTCGGCTTCTTTGATTTCCGCGTGGGCGTCCGCGTCGGCCGGATAGATATTCTTCTTCATATCCGCAGGCTGCTTGAGCTTCGGAGAGTCAGTCCTTTCGGCCGCTACGAGGCGCCATTGGTCGCCGTGCTTCAGCCAGTACTGATCGTCGGTCACGCTGACGGTCTGCGCGTTGGGCAAACCGGACGCGACGTCTGCGCGGAAGATGATGCTGGCCCGATCGGGTCGAACTAACAGACGGACGATTTCGACATTCATGCTGCGAGCCTTGAGGCCGAGCCAGAAACTGACATCGGAGTCGGCGTCGTGTTTCGCTCGATTCAATTCGATCTCAGCAGGTGGATTGGTGCTGTAGAACGCTTTGAGTGCGGCAGGGTCGCCGGCGAGGACAGCGCTTTTCCATTGCTCGAGGGGAGTAAAACTGGAGGGGGCGTCCGCCGTCTGAGCGTAGTCGACGGTTCCCAAGGTGCTAAGTAGAATCATTGTTACAACTGAAAACTTTAGAACTCTCTGCATTCGTTAACCTTTCGTATCTTCAGCTATGCTTCCTATTCTTCGCGCAGATGGCGTCCTGTTAAACGCACAAACACATCTTCCAAACTCGCCTGGCGCGTGGTCAGATGTTGCAAACGGCTGCCCTGCCGATCAATCGTCTCGAGGAGCGCAGGGATCGTCAGGTGTGGCTGCTTTACATTCAGCGAGACCATGCCATCGTCATCACGAACCGACTCGACGCTGGGCAATCCCTTCCATGCCTGTAGGGCTGCTCCGTCGGAGTTACCGCTGACGGAGAACTCAACCACGTGATGTCCGCCGAGACGGTCGATCAGGTCGGGCGGCGAACCTTCGGCGATGATCTGGCCGTGATCGACGATGGCGAGGCGATCGCAAAGGCGTTCAGCCTCGTCCATGTAGTGGGTGGTGAGCAACACAGTGCCGCCATTGCGCTGAAATTCGCGAATGATGTCCCACAACTGGCGCCGGCTTTGGGGATCGAGACCAGTCGTAGGCTCGTCGAGAAAGAGAATTTTCGGATTGCAGACCAGGGCGGTTGCAACGGCCAGGCGCTGGCGCTGTCCGCCGGAAAGCTTGCCGACCCAGGAGTCGGACTTCTCGGTGAGTTGCAGTTGCTCTAACACTTCGTCCGACGAGCGCGGCTGGCGGTAAAAGCTGGCGAACAGTTCGATGGTCTCGCGAACGGTGAGTTTCTCCGACAGGCGAGTCTCTTGCAGCGAGATGCCCAGCCACTCGCGCATCTCGCGTTCATTCTCCCGCCAGGTGTGTCCGAGGATCGATACCTCACCGGAAGTAGGTTCCAGCAGGCCTTCCAGGATTTCGATCGTGGTTGTCTTCCCTGCTCCGTTGGGGCCGAGCAAGCCGAAGCATTCGCCGGTTTGGATCTCGAGGTTGAGCCCGCGCACGGCCTCGAGTTTGCCATCGTAGGTCTTGCGCAGATCGCGGCAATGGATGGCTACGGGCATTGAGTGATTCTACCCTGCGGGTATAATCCTCGCACCTTATGACCTTGAACTCTGGCACGAAGTTGGGGCCTTACGAAGTCGTGTCTTTGATTGGAGCAGGCGGAATGGGTGAGGTCTACCGAGCCCGCGACGCTCGGCTGGGGCGCGATGTCGCGATCAAGGTTCTCTCGGAATCATTCGCGCGCGACCCGGAGCGCTTGCGTCGATTCGAGCAAGAAGCGCGCGCGGTAGCGGCGCTGAACCATCCGAATATTTTGGGGTTGTATGACATCGGCACGCAGAATGGCAGCCCTTACCTGGTTTCTGAGCTACTGGAAGGCGAGAGTTTGCGCGAGATGCTGAAGAACGGTCCCGTGCGGGCACGGAAGGCTGGCGATTATGCAGTACAAGTTGCGTCGGGACTGGCGGCGGCACACGAAAAAGGAATTATCCACCGCGATCTTAAGCCGGAGAACCTTTTCATCACGAAAGACGGACGGGCGAAGATTCTCGACTTCGGCTTGGCAAAGCTGACGCAGTCTCCTAACGCAACACCCGGTCCCGAAGGGTTGACAGTTACCAGTTCTCCGACGATGGCGGGAGTGGTGATGGGCACTGCCGGCTACATGTCTCCTGAGCAGGTGCGTGGCGAACCGGTGGATCACCGTACCGACATCTTCGCGTTTGGCGCCGTGCTGTTTGAAATGATGACGGGACAGCGAGCGTTTCACCGCGATACGGCGGCTGAAACCATGACCGCGATCCTCAAAGAAGAACCACCTGAATTGGTGGAGAGTTCGAAGGTGGTTCCCCCGGCGATGGACCGCATCGTACGGCGGTGCCTGGAGAAGAGACCGACACAGAGATTTCAATCCGCGCAAGACTTGGCGTTTGCGTTGGGCGCGCTCTCGGGTACGGATGCTAGTGGAGCAGTCGCAGCAAAACCTCCGGCCCGCACCGTGCGGCCGTGGTTATGGGTAGCGGCGGCAGTTGCATTATTCAGTGTTTCCGATCTCGCATGGCTGGTGTTGCGGGGCACTCCGGCGGTTCATCGCATGCAATTTGCGCTGCCAGTGCCGGGAGAAGCCAGCCAGGTTGCTCTTTCGGCGGATGGCCAGATGCTGGCCTTCGTATCACCTGACGACAACACCGGCACGCCAACACTTTTCGTCCAGCGCATTGGATCGCCCAACGCAGTCGAGTTGCCAGGAACGGAAGGGGTAACTTTTCCCTTCTGGTCGCCGGATGATGCTTACATAGGATTCTTCGCCAAGGGCAAGCTCATGAAGGTAGCCGCTTCTGGTGGGTCGCCTCAGACCCTATTCAGGGCAGGCCTGGCCCGGGGTGGCTCATGGGGATCGAAAAACGTGATTGTGTATGCTCCCGAGCCCCAGGGCGGACTTTGGCGCATTGATGCGGACGGCAGAAATGCGGCGCCCCTGACGACCATGGGCCAGGATGAGCAATCGCACCGCTGGCCGATATTCCTGCCGGATGGCGACCACTTCATATTCTGGGCTGGAAACTTCCTGAATCGCAGCGACGACCGGACGACTGGCATTTACAGGGGTTCCCTTGGTAGCAAAGAGAAGACTTTGGTAGTCCTGGCACACTCCAACGCCGGGGTCGCGCAGGGACAGATCTTCTACGCTAACGAGAAGCGGCAATTGGTGACCTCTGCGTTCGACATGTCGAAAGGGATAGCTTCGGCCGAATCGCATGTGGTCGCAGGATCTGTGGGATTTCAGCCTTCGATTATCTGGGCTGACCTTTCCGCGGCGATCACCGGCAGCTTAATCTACTCGAGCGGGAATCAGACCACCTTGTCGGCTCTGACCTGGATCGACCGGTCGGGCAAGGAAGTTGGTCGAGTGGGGGAACCCGGGACGTTGTCAAATCCTATCCTTTCACCCGATGGCAAGAGTGTGGCGGTAGACATTGCCGATTCGAAGGCCAACAGCGTGGATATCTGGCTGGAGAGCTTGCGAGGTGGCTCCAATACTCGATTCACGTTCGGCCCCAGCGAAGAGGTCGTAGGAGTATGGTCACGCGATGGAAAGACTATCGCCTACCGTTCGGTAGGGGAACAAATCAAGTTGATGTCAAAGGCAGCTTCGGGCTTGGAGCGCGATAAGACATTGTTCACCGCAGAAATCTCCGCGGACACATTGCCCAATTCCTGGACGCTGGATAACAAGCAGATCCTCTGCACGATGTTCTTCCCGGAGCGCACGGGAAACCGGATTAAGGGCCTCGTTCTTATACCGGCCGCGGGCGGGACACCCGTGCCCTTCCTGACGACTCAGGGGTCCGAAACGAACGGCCAAATATCTCCCGATGGAAAGTGGGCCGCTTACTCGTCGAATGAGTCCGGCGAGTGGGAAACCTATGTCACTACGTTTCCGGCAGCAGCCGGAAAGTGGCAGATCTCTCGTGGTGGAGGTACCGAGCCACGCTGGCGGCACGATGGCCAAGAACTTTTCTATATCGGACCGTCGGGAATGCTGATGGCGGTACCGATTGCGACTGAAGGGACGTTTTCCAGCGGAACGCCCGTTCCTCTTTTCCAGGTTCGTGGACGCGCCTTCATTTCGTCGACCGACATATTCACCTACGACGTCAGCCCGGATGGAAAGCAGTTTCTGGTAAATCGCTACCTTAAGCCTGATCATCCCAGCCCATTGACGATTGTGTTGAACTCGACGGCGGAGGAACAGAAATAGGGCGGCGGGCTATCGTGCAAAAATTCAGCATCGCGAGATTCCATTGAGGCATCTTTCTTCCATGCGCATCCCTAAGCGCGGTTTTACTTGACGGCGTTCCCTCTAAGACGCCCGTGTGTCGTTTCCAACCAGTCCTCAGTTCCCAATTCTCAGTTCTCATTTGAGAACGCATAAAGGAAGCCGCTTATGCTGCGCAAGACTCTTGTTTTGTCGTTTCTCCTGATTGCTTTTGCTCTTGTCTCCGCCGCCCAGGATTCGCGGCACTTCACCTTTCACTATGCATTTACCCTCAAGAATCTGCCCACAGGCAAGAAGGTTCTCATTTGGATTCCGGCAGCGCAATCGGATGCATTTCAGGAAGTAAAGGTCGTTTCGGCCGGAGGAGACCTGCCAGTGAAGAAAATGCGCGAAGCGAAATATGGCAACGAGGTCTACTACGCCGAGAGCCACAGTGCGACTCAGCCCGAACTGCATTTCGACGTCGAATACGATATCGTTCGCCGGGAACGGATTGCGCTGAATCCTGGCGCCCATCCTGTCAACGCCTCTTTGACAACCCAAGAAAAGGTAGAAGACCTTCAACCGGATGCGCTCGTCCCCATCACGGGCCTCCCCGCAGATCTCGCAAGCAAAGTGACCGAGGGCAAAACCACGCCGCTAGACAAGGCGCGAGCCATTTACGACTACGTGTTCACGACCATGAAGTACGACAAGACCGGCACCGGCTGGGGACATGGCGACGTGCTCTATGCATGCGACGCCAAGAAGGGAAACTGCACCGACTTTCATTCTTTGTTTATCGCGATGGCGCGATCGCAGGGCATTCCGGCACGCTTCGAGATCGGATTCCCATTGCCGCCCGACAAACATTCAGCTGAGATCGCGGGCTACCACTGCTGGTCTGATTTTTATGTCGATGGCAAGGGCTGGATTCCAGTCGATATTTCCGAAGCCTGGAAGCATCCGGAAAAGAGGGATTACTTCTTCGGATCGCACGATGTGAACCGGGTGCAATTCAGTATGGGCCGCGACCTTGGCTTGAATCCTCCGCAGAAGGGTAAACCGCTGAACTATTTTGTCTATCCGTATGTCGAGGTTGACGGACAAGAATATTCCAACGTGTCACTGGGGTTTTCGTTTGCGGATGTGGGAGCGGCGGTCGCTTTGAAGTGAGCAGCCTCAAGCGGCATCGGCTTTACCGGTGGCCATTGACTGTGTCACCGGGGCCCTGCTGGGGAGTTTGTTGTCCGGGCCCGGGATTGTCGACCGGAGGGGCAACCGGAACCGGCGAAATTCCGTCGGAGGGCTTTGGTGCGTTTTCAGGGTCTTCACCGGGACGGCGCAGGCTAGGAGCATCGGGCGGTCGGTCCTCCTGCTTCGCCTCAGTGTCTTTGTCGGGCTTCTCGAGGATTACTTCTTTTTCAGTGCGAACAATCTTCTGGCCGCCGACCCGCATGGTTTCAACGCGGATCACTTCGTCGCCGACGATCCGGACAAAGTCCACATCCTGGGGAGGTTCGCCGTAGATCCATTCCTCGTATTCCGTCTCCCCATCTTTTTCTCGTACTTTCTTCGGCGCCTTGCCCCGGGAGTGCACCACCATCTCGCTATTCATTCCCACGAGAACCTGGTGAGCCAGGATCGCCGTCTTGACCTTGGGAGGCACGGTGTCGAGGTAAGCCTCCTCTTTATTTCTGGCATTAAAGTCGAGGACGGGTAAGAGCAAATCGCGTAACTGTCGCGCCGTCATCTCAGGGACATATTTATCGAAGTAGACGTCGAGATAAGTTCCGTGAGGGTTTTGCGGGGCCTCGTTCGGACCCATCTGGGCGGTGGTGCCGTTCGCGCCCTGCACCTGTATATGTTCATACCATTTCTTGCGATGAACCGGACCACCGTTAATGTCGAAATGGATATGGTCGTCCTTGATCTGTACGTACGAGAGGTGAGCAGGATCGCCAGGTTTGACGGCCGGACCCCAGATGGCGAGAGCCTGTTGCATTGCGGGACCGCTGGGGGTGGCGACGCCATCTCTCAGCTTGATGCCCGTTGTTCCCATCGGGAAAAAGGTGCGCGCATAAACAATCTGGGTCTCAAAGTCACGGATGATCTCGAGGCGAGTTTGCTTCGACATGCGTGGAGCGTTGGCAGGAATGGGCGGCGCAGGCGTCGTGGACTGCATGACCGGGGTACTCGACGGCGGAGTCGCGGGTGGGTCTTGCGGTGGAGTTAAGCTGGAGTTTTGAGATTGCGCAGGGATCGTAGAAATCAGTGCGGAAAACAAAACGAAGAACGTAAAGCGAAGACGTTCCATAAACCACCCCAGGGCGACTTGCGGTCATTATAACGCTGTTTGGAGGCGTGGAAGACCGCTAAAATTGCAAATTGGAGGGCAAGGTTCCGAGCGGCTATCCGAGGTTTAAAGCCTTCCTGATCGTACCGCGTTCCTTCTGGATTTTTTCCTGCAACAAAGTGATGGCGTAGATCAACTGCTCGGGGCGCGGGGGGCATCCCGGCACGTACACGTCCACCGGAATGACCTGATTGACACTCTGTACCAGGGCGTAGTTCTGGAAGACGCCACCGGAAGTTGCACATGCACCCATGGACATGACCCACTTGGGCTCGGGCATCTGTTCCCAGAGTTGGCGTATGACGGGCGCCATTTTGTTGGAAACACGCCCGGCGATGATCATCAGGTCGCTCTGCCGCGGCGAGGGGCGAAAGACTTCGGCACCGAAGCGCGCGATATCGAAGCGCGACGCTCCCATGGACATCATTTCAATGGCGCAGCAGGCTAGACCGAATGTCATGGGCCAGATGGAGCTCTTGCGCATCCAGTTGACGGCGGAGTCCAGCGTCGTCAGCACCACTCCTTCGGGGGTGGGATTGCCGAATGTTAAGTCCTTGACGGTCTTGGTGCCGTTTTCGACTTCGATGTAGGGTCCGAAATTCAGTTCGCGGGCCATGAAAACATTCTAAACCACAGCGGGACACAGAGAGCACAGAGGGCACAAGATCTCTAAAGAGTGATGATGATTTTGCCGAACATCTGGCTCTTTTCTAAATACTCATGAGCTGCTCGAAGTTCCGCCAGCGGGAACGTTCGGTCGACCACAGGCCTCAGGCGACCGGCGAAGATGTGGCCCAGAACCTCATGCAGTTCCGCCATTGTGCCCATATAAGAACCAAGCAGGGTAAGTTGGCGGGCGAAGAGGTGGCGCAAATCGAGTCCTACCGCAGGCCCGGTCGTCGCACCGCAGGTTACCACCTTGCCTCCACTCTTGAGAGATCGCAAACTCTCATCCCACGTCGCCAGGCCGACGTGTTCGACTACGATGTCGACACCTTCTTTGTTCGTGATCTTGCGGACCTCTTCGGAAATTTTCTGCTTGTAATGATTGATGCCGTAATCAGCCCCGAGTGCGCGTCCTTTTTCGAGTTTGGCCTCGTCGCCGGCGGTGGTGATGACCCGGCAGTGAAATAGCTTAGCAATCTGGATGGCAGCAATACCCACGCCGGAACTTGCTCCGAGTACGAGTACCGTCTGGCCCGGGCGCACGGCGGCAAGACCGACCAACATATGCCACGCGGTCACAAAGACCAGTGGGACGCTGGCCGCTTGATTGAAATCGAGGGCGTCGGGAATAGGGATAACGCTGGCGCCGGGCACGGCGATCAGCTCACAATTTCCGCCATCAACCGCATTGCCGAGGACTGTGAACTCGCGGCACTGATTTTGCACTCCTGCCAGGCACTTCGTGCAATGTCCGCAAAAATGCATGGGTGCGACCAGAACACGCTGACCGACTTTGAATCCGGTGATGTATTCGCCAATCTCGACGATCTCGCCGGCGATGTCGCAGCCTAAGATGTGAGGAAGTTTGACCCCGGGTAGTCCCTTGCGAACCCACACGTCGAGATGGTTGAGCGAGCAAGCCTTCACCCGCACCAGCACTTGGTCTTTTCGCGGCTGCGGATCGGGGATATCTTCGTAGGTTAAGACTTCGGGTCCACCAAATTGATGAATGAGGACGGCCTTCATGCGGGCTTTCTCCTCCAGCGGAAATCGAGGACTGTTCAACCTACCACAACGACGGCAGGCCTCGCGGTGAAAGGTCGCGCAAATCCGCGCTAGAATGCGATGCGAGGCCGATCATGCACTGCCCGCGACGTACGTCTTTGCTTCCTACGCCCCCTGTGTCGAATTCGCGCACTTCTGGGCTTCGGTTGTTTCTGGCGTGTTTCACTGTTCTTGCGCTGCTCGCTTCATTCGCGCTGTCTCAGGACAACGATGAAGGATACGGACCGCCGACCCTCGCCGTGGGATCGGCGGCTCCCGATTTCTGTCTTCTCGGGATTGATGGTCAAACTCATTGCTTGCAGGAGTACTCGGGAGCGAAGGTTCTGATGATTGCCTTTATTTGCAATCATTGTCCGACGGCCCAGCTTTACGAGACTCGAATCAAGAAGATTGCCGAAGATTACAAAGATCGCGGCGTGACGGCGCTTGCGATCGAGCCGAACAATCCCAATGCCGTACGGCTCGATGAAATGGGCTATACCGACGTGGGCGACTCGCCGGAGGAGATGAAGATTCGCGCTGAGTACCGCAATTTCAACTTCCCTTATCTCTACGATGGCGAGACCCAGAAGATTTCGCAGCTGTATGGTCCAACTGCGACGCCGCACATTTTTATTTTCGGCGACGATCGCAAGCTTCGATACGAAGGGCGAGTGGATAACAATCCGCGTGAGCCGCTAGTCACAAAGCAGGATGCCCGCCTCGCTCTGGACGCGGTGTTGGCAGGAAAACCAGTGCCGAGGGCGAAGACTCCTTCGGTGGGCTGCTCGACCAAGTGGATTTATAAGGAGGAAGGGCGCCGCCAGGAAATGGCGGAAATTGATAAGCAGCCGGTGAAGCTTAAGTTGGCGAGTGTCGAAGACCTTAAATCCTTGCGCAAAAACTCGACAGGCAAGTTATTGCTCGTGGATTTTTGGGCCACCTGGTGCGGGCCCTGCCGGAAGGAATTGCCAGACTTCGAAACCATGTTCCGGATGTACGGTCACCGAGCCTTTGACCTCGTCACTGTGAGCGTCAATTATCCCGACGAAAAGGCGGGAGTGGAGAAGGTGCTGACAGCCGAACATGCCACGAGTACAAACCTGATTCTGGGTTCGACCGACATCTATGCGGAACTGGCAGCCTTTGACCCTGACTGGAACGCGGCGGTTCCCTATACCTTGCTGATTCGTCCAGATGGGAGCATCGCCTACAAGATGCAAAGCTCCAGCGTGGATCCGTTGCAACTCAAGCGCCTGATCATTGCGAATCTGGCGGACGATGACTACATCGGGCACCAGGCATATTGGAAGGCGGCCGTCGAAGCACGGAAATGACTTGAGCTAGGCCTTTCCCTGGATTTGACTTGGCCTGGAGAAAGACCCAATAATCACGACTGAATGGACATTTACGAAGAAATCGTCGAACTGAGGCGCGAGGGACGCCGGGGGGCCGTGGCGACGATTGTCAACGTGCGCGGGTCCATTCCTTCCTTCCGCACGGCGAAGATGCTGGTACGCGATGACGGTTCGATTGTCGGAACGATCGGCGGCGGTTGCGTGGAGGCCGATGTCTGGCAGGCGGCCCGTGAGGTGATGGAATCGGAGAAGCCACGAACCTTAAAGTTTGACTTGAACCAAGATCCGAAGTACGACACGGGGCTCGTGTGTGGCGGAACGTTGGAAGTATTCGTGGAGCCCGTATTACCTCCAGCTTTACTTTATATTTTCGGCGCAGGTCATGTGGCTTTCAGCCTTTGCCAGACGGCGGCAAGTACAGGATTTGACGTGATTGTGACTGATGATCGTTCCTCGTATGCTACGAACGAACGCTTTCCGCTGGCTCGTGAAGTACACGCCCTTGATTTCGAAGAGGCCACGAAGAAGGTCGATCCAAACGAATCTTCTTACATCGTCATTGTCACGCGCGGGCATCGAGATGATATGCGGATTTTGCGCTGGGCCGTGCAGACGCGCGCGCGTTACGTGGGAATGATCGGTTCGAAGCGCAAGGTGATTGAAATCTTCAAAACACTCCAGAAGGAGGGGCTACCCGCACACCTGTTTGATCGAGTGCATGCCCCGGTAGGTTTGGACATTGGCGCGATTACGCCAGAGGAGATCGCTGTTGCAATTACGGCCGAACTTATCGCGAACCGGCGGCATGCCGGGTCGGCGCTGCCGCACCTGAGTTGGTTCAAGGGTGCTCGGGAAGAAGCCCCACCGGACCCAGTGGCCGAGGTACTGGAAGAAGGCGAAACCAACCTGTGAGTATTCGCGCTCACTGACTTTCGCCGGGCTTTCTGCTATTGTCCGCACATGTCCCGCTCGCCCAGTTTTGCCGGAGTCATTCTGGCCGCCGGGGAATCCTCGCGCATGGGGACTGACAAAGCCTTGCTTCCCTGGCCGCCACACATCGCCGGGCAAGGAGCGTCACACGACACATTTTTATCCGCAGCGATCCGATCGCTGACGCCGGCAACAGATTTCGTTGTGGTGGTCGTGGGGAGAAACGAGACGGAATTGGCGCCGATTGCATACGCAAACGGTGCAACTGTGGTGCACAATCCCGACCCAAGCCGCGGACAATTCAGTTCCCTGCAAGTCGGGTTGCGCGAAGTGCTGAATCGAGGTCGCGATGCGGCTGTGATAACCCTTGTCGATCGGCCAGCAATTGCTTCAGTAACCGTACAACGTCTGCGGGAAGCGTTTGAATCTGCGCCACAGGGTATTTGGGCAGTTGTACCAGAGGCTTCGGGAAAGCATGGACATCCGTATCTGGTAGGGCGCGAATTGATTGAAGTGTTTCTGCAGGCCCCCGCAACCGCTAGCGCGCGCGACCTTGAGCATCGCTATCAAGAACACGTCCAGTATGTGGCAGTGGATGACCCGTTTGTAGCCTTGAATATCAATACGCCTGACGACTATGCCGCTTTGCTAACCAGAACCGAGCCGTAGCCGAGAGTCCTGCCTCGCGGCGGGTTGCCCATTTCTCGATCTCCACGTTATTGTCGAGAGGCATGGAAACATCTCGGACGCAAACGTTAACTCCCACGCAACTGGAATTCGTTGAAGCCGTTCTGCGGTTGAAGCCGCGGGTGGCTGCCTTCGATTGCGATGGAACGCTGTGGTCAGGCGACGCGGGAGAAAGGTTCTTCGACTGGGAAATCAAGCAGGGCGTCGTCTCAGGAGCAATCGGAGATGCGATGCGCGCTCGCTATGTCGAGTACAAAGCCGGCAAGGTAAGCGAAGAGGATATGTGCGGCGAAATGGTCACCATGCACCGAGGGATGAGTGACGCCTTGATGATGAAGGCCGCCGGGGATTTTATGGAGCACTCTTTTCCCGGACATATTTTCCCTGAGATGCGGGAACTAGTCAGCCGCCTGCACGAGGACGGCTGCGACATTTGGGCTGTCTCCTCATCGAACGAGTGGGTGATTCGCGCTGGCATGAAGAGCTTTGGCATCGCTGAAAGCCGCATCCTGGCGGCAAAGGTCGAACTTGAGGATGGGGTAATCTCGGATCGGATTGTCCGCATTCCATCCGGCCCGGGCAAACCGAAGGCGTTGCGTGAAATCGTCAAGAGAGAGATCGACGCCGCATTTGGCAATTCCCGCTGGGACACGGATATGCTTGCAAACGCGCGCCACGCTTTCGCGGTTAATCCCAATCCTGACCTTGAAGCGGTCGCCCGCCAGAATCGATGGACGATCTATTTTCCCTAAACGCAATAGAGGGGGTCGTCAGCAACGGATCCGTGACTGCGTCTCCCGCTGAGAATGCCGGTTGACGACGCGCCGCCCATTTACAATTTGAGTATGTACTCGTCGCAGTTGCTCGATCACTTTGAAAATCCGCGGAACCCCGGCGAAATCGCCGCTGCGGATGCCGTCGCCGAAATTGAGAATCCGGCCTGCGGCGACGTACTGCGCCTGACGATGAAAATCCATTCCGGCCGAATTGCGGAGATTCGATTCAAGGCCAAAGGATGCGTGCCCTCAATGGCGTGCGCCTCGGCGCTAACAGAATTGGTTTCCGGAAAAACATTGGAAGAGAGCCGGTCTTTGAGTCGCGAGACGGTGATTGCGGCGGTGGGTGGTTTGCCACCAGCGTCGGCACATGCCGCGCAACTAGCTCTCGACGCGTTATCGACGGCTCTGCGGCAAATTCGGTCGTGAGTATGTCGTCCTTCCACATAGTGCGTCGCATTGCTTGCCTTCAGCCTAGTGCGACGGTGATTCTCGATGCTTTGGGAGCGCTTGGGAGTGTAGTGGCCTGCACGCGCTACTGCGCGGACGTTGTCCCCCAAGTGGCGGATGGCTCGCGCTTGATTCTCGCGGATTCGTGGACTGCTAATACCGCGCAAATCGTAGCCGCTAAGCCAGATCTCGTGATCGCAGCGGTTCCCTACCAGGAGAAAGCGGTCACTGAGATCTTGCGGGCGGGAGCGCGATTCTTAGGCTTGGCTCCGAAGAATCTTGCGGATATCTATACCGACATGGCGACGATCGCGGGCACGGTGGGAGCGTCGGATCGCGGCGAAGAGGTAATTGCGGCGATGCAAAGCAGCATAGCTAATGTTCGGGCTCGTGTGAGTACGTGTGAGCGGCCAAGGGTATGGTGTGAGGAATGGGGCAAACCGCTTATCGCGTCGCAGCCATGGGTCGCCGAACTGATTGATGCTGCCGGAGGAGCGGTTCTGAGCGCACCGGGCGCTCAAACGACGGCCGGGGACGTTCTCGAGCTTGATCCACAGGTGATCATCGCCGCGTGGTGTGGGGCTGGCGATCGCGTCCCACTGGAGAAGATCGTAGCCGACCGAGGTTGGCTCAGTACCTCGGCAGCACTCTCTGGCCGAGTCTTCTGTATTGCGGACGAGTTGCTCAACACTCCCGCACCTACGTTGCTGCAAGGTCTAGCGGCGCTCGCCTTTGCGATCCATCCGGAGCTGTTCCCATGCACGAAAGGAATCCGGCAGATTACTGGCGTTCCGGTGTTCGTGGATAAGAATCCGAAGGGCTGAGTTAATATCTGCGTATGCCCGTAGCCCGCCGAATCGAAGAGATCCGCAATGAACTGACTGCGCTGGCTGAAACAGTCCCAACCGCGCAGGAACTGATGCAAGCGATGGTCCGTCTGCTGCACGAACGGATGCTGAAATATAACTGGGTGGGCTTCTATTTGTTGGAGCCCGGTGCACAGCCGCCGATGCTGGTTCTGGGTGCATTCGAGGGAGCGATGACGCCGCACACTCGCATTCCGCTCAACCAGGGCATTTGTGGCGCGGCTGCTTCGAGCGGACAGACGGTAGTGGTGGACGACGTGAGCAAAGATCCCCGCTACCTTGCATGCTCGCTTGAAACCAAGTCGGAGATCGTCGTGCCTGTTTTTGCACACGGCGAAGTTGTAGGCGAGCTGGATATCGACAGCCACTTCGCAGCGGCTTTCACGCCAGAACATCAGGAACTGGTACAACACTGCGCTCTGCTCGTTGGCAAAAAGTTGGAAACCTCCGATCACTAACGGTCAAAGAATGACAGTACGCGATGAGAGTTGAAAAGGGCAAAGTGCGCGCGCCCGAGATTGGCCGGGTATGGCTGAACTCGAGTCCACTCAGCTTCCGGCAACTGCGGGGTCGTGTCGTGCTGGTGGATTTCTGGGATTACACGTGTGTGAACTGTATCCGCACGTTGCCTTATGTACAGGCATGGCACGAGCGTTACCGTGACAAAGGCTTGACGGTAATCGGAGTGCACACGCCTGAATTTACTTTCGCGCAATACGAGTCGAACGTGGAGCGCGGGATCCGGGAATTCGGAATCAGCTACCCGATCGTAATCGACAGTAATCGCGAAATCTGGAAAGCGTTTGCCAATCGCTATTGGCCAACCAAGTATCTGCTCGACAAGGACGGATATCTGCGCTTCGGTCACTTCGGGGAAGGCGGTTACGGCGAATGTGAGCAGGTCATTCAAGAGCTGCTGCGTGAGATTGATCCGAGTCTGGAGTTACCTGCCCTAATGGAACCATTGCGGGAAGAAGATCACGTGGGCGCAGTGTGTTACCACGCTTCCGGCGAACTCTATCTCGGAAACCGACGAGGGCGCATCGGCAACGAAGGCGGTTTTAAAGAAGACCAAATTGCGGACTATGCGTTCGCGGGAAAAGCTGAGGAAAACTTTTTCTATGCCAACGGACGATGGGCATCGACCGCGGAATATTTTGAAGCGGTTGAATACGGGCCTCACACTTTGCGATTGAAATACGACGCATCCGCCGTAAACTTGGTGATGGCCAGCCCACATGCCACGAAGGCAGAAGTGGTCATTTTGCAAGACGGCAAGCCCTTGACGCGGAAACAGGCTACACGCGATACGCGTTTTCGTCCCGGCGCGAAAGGCGATGAAGAAAGCTACGTAATTGCTGACTCGGCCCGCATGTATTTTCTATTGGACAATCACGAGTTTGGCTCGCACGAGCTGGAACTCCGCTGTTCGACTGGTGTCGCCGCATTCGCCTTTACCTTCACCAGTTGTGTCGATCCGGTCACCAGCGCACTCCAAGCTGCCAGCGTGACCGAGCCATGAAGCGCGTAGTCGCGGGCCTCATCGTAAAAGAGGGGAAGCTCCTGGTGTGCCAGCGAACGCGGCACCAGACCATGCCTTTGAAATGGGAGTTTCCCGGGGGAAAGATCGAAAACGGAGAACAGCCCCGGGATGCCCTCCGACGAGAATTGGAGGAAGAACTTGGGATTCTGGCCACCATCGGTGACGAAGTCAGGAGGATTCAACACGAATATCCAAATGGCGGCATGGTGGAGCTCCGCTTTTTCGTGGTGCGCGAATACCAGAAAGAGATTGAGAATCGAATTTTTCGAGATATTCGTTGGGCCGATCCCAAGGATCTTCCGACCTTTGATTTTCTCGAAGCAGATCTAATGCTAGTCGGCGAACTTGCTGCCGGTAAGCTCCTCTGATCTTTCATGTGGCTTGAACCATGAGGGCCACTGACTGTGTCCGAACGGGCAAGCTAGCCTCCCGTTTTCCCCGACATCATCGCCAAAGCCAATGCCACCGACAGCGCGGTGACAATGATGGTTGTCGCCCAGGCCACAAAATTGAAGAGCCGCGTGTTGACATATTCGCCCATCAATTCTTTCTTGTTGATGAGGAGAAGCATGAAGACCAGCACAAAGGGCAGCACGACACCATTCAGCACTTGAGACCACAGGACGATTTTGACTAACTGTTGCCCGGGGATCAGCAGCACGAGCACACCACCCGCCACGATCAGCAGGGTGTACAGCCAGTAAAACACCGGCGCTTCGCCGAATCTCTTCCCTACGCCAGACTCGAGACCCAATCCCTCGCACACGGTGTACGCCGTGGAAAGCGGCAAAATCGAAGCCGCGAATAGCGAGGCATTGAACAGGCCGACGGCAAACAGGATGTACGCGTAGTCGCCCGCCAAGGGCTTAAGAGCCTGGGCAGCATCGGCGGCATACTTGATGTCCCGGAAGCCATGCACATAAAGCGTCGCAGCGCAGGCCACGATGATGAACCAGGCGACGATATCGGTGAAGACACATCCCGTGACCACGTCCAGGCGTGACGCCTTGAATCCGCGGCGGGTGACGCCCTTTTCCACTACTGACGCTTGCAGGTAGAACTGCATCCACGGCGCGATCGTTGTTCCGACTACTCCGACGACCATGAATAGATACGCCTGGTCACGAAAGGCGACGAGCGCGGGCGGTTTGAACGTTGCGATGGTCGCGTCCTTCCAAAGGGGATGGGCGAGGACGCCAGCGAAAATGTAAGTCACATAGAAGAACGAAGCGGCCAGGAAGACCTTCTCCACGGTCTTGTACTGGCCTTTAACCACGATGAGCCAGACAATCACGCCGCACACGGGAACAGTAATAAATCGCGAGAGGCCGAACAATTCGAGGCTGGTGGCAATGCCAATGAACTCCGTTACAACGTTGCCGAAGTTGGTGATCAAAATGCCGAGCATCATGAAAAAAGTGATGCGGAACCCGAATTCCTCGCGAATGAGATCGCTGAGGCCCTTGCCCGTAACGGCGCCCATGCGCGCGCACATCTCCTGCACCACGATCAGGGCGAGGGTGATCGGGATCATGGTCCAGAGGAGAAGATGTCCGAACTGGGCTCCGGCGGACGAATAAGTCAGGATGCCGCCGGCATCGTTATCGACGTTTGCGGTGATAAAACCCGGACCGACGACGGCGAGGAACAGCAGGATCCGAGTTTTTGAACGTTTGAAAAACTTCATGCGCACTTTTCGCAGACATAGGGATAAAGCGACGTAGTGACCAACGACGCCACAGGATAAATGCAGTGGCGAATCTGACCAAACGAAAAGTGCGTAAGGCGACGAATTAGGGATGGCGGAGATGGTGCACGAGCGATGTTATGTCCCCCGAGCGTGGAAAGGCCGAACTGTCGGCTTTCCCAGTATCGGTGCGCGTGTCTCCGATCCGCTATTTGCCAGCTGTAGAACGGTTATACGAGGAGAGGTACGAGCGGGCGTGAGAGATTTGCGGAAGGTCGGAATCGGCGGACTTCCATGCAGCCAGAAAGTCCGCGTATTCAGCCGCGGCTGTAGAGGTGTCGCCCGACTGTTCGCTAGCGATAGCGATACCGTAGAGTGGAAAACCTGAGCGCGGACGCTCGACGAGAGCGTCCTGGTAGGCAGCCTTGGCGTCGCTCCAGTCCGATGCAGCCAGGAGTGCAGCCGCCTCAGTTTCACCGACCGGCCGAATGTAAACGGGAGGCTCGTGGTACCCCAAAGCTTTTTCCTCTCGTGCGGCCTGGGCGTAGAGCTTCTTCGCATCGTCGGTGAGCTTCTTTGTCATGAGCACACCCGCACGCAGTTCAAGTGACATGACTGACAAGTTGCTCACCAGTGGATCCGGAAACGCGTCGGGCATCAGCTTCAGCATGGGCGGCGCTGCATCCGCAACTTTCTGTTTGTCTTTTCGTTTTTCTTCGGCTATTGCTCGTTCTTCGTCTTTCAAGTGATTCGAGAATCGCCAGAGTTCCGCATCGAACTGCACTGAAGCCGCTTCGGCACGAGACGAATCTCGTTGATCGAGAGCCTGCATTCCTTGCGCGAAGTGGGTGAGCTGCTGGGCTAAGAACTGAAGGTTGGGCAGGCTCGACGGCGGATTGCTGGACTTCAGCATTGCGAGAGCCGTGGTCCAATCGGCCGTGCGCAGCGCGACGGGGAGACCAGGATTCAGGCGAGAAATAGCATCGCGCGGCGACCAGGGATACAGCGTATTTTCCAGTTCACCGCGTGCGTCCTTTAACTTGGCGGACAACGCTGTGGCCTCGCTGAACTCCCCCGCTTCCAGAAGGTTCGCGATGGCATACATCAAGTTGTGCACGTAGTTCCAGTCATCGTCCACCTGAACGTGCTGTGCCTCCATGTATTGCTCATCGGCCTTCATGGAAGCCGCAAACGATTGCTTCGCGCTGGCGTAGTCTCCGGTGCGATAGTAGATGTGGCCGGGCATATGGACCATGTGTCCCGACGTGGGCGCGAGACGGCCGAGGATTTCGGCGCTGTGCAGGGCTTGCTCGGGGTGACGACTGGTCTCGACTGCATGAATCCAGTAGTGATTGGCTGCCGAGTTGTCCGGGTCCTCTTTCAGGACAGATTGCAAAATCGCCAGGGCTTCTTTCTGGCCTGGGCGTGGTTCACCATTCTCCTCGTATCCGTCCTTAAGGGCGTCTGCCAGAAATAACTTCGCCTGCATGTCCTGGGGATTGCTCCTAACCAGCTTGCGGTAGATCTGAACCGACTGCGAATCCTGTTTCTTTCCCTTCTGCTCAGTCCTGTCGGATTTCTGCTCGGTGTCGGCGGCTACGCTAGCGTCGATGTAGAGTCGTTCGGCTTTGCTGGCTTGCCGCTTAAGGCTGACAGCCTTCGCCAACATCTGGTTTGCGTAATACCTGGAATTGCTGTGGGCGAAGGTTTCTGCCCGATAGATCCCCCAGTAACACATCGCACACTGTGGATCGACGCGGATGCTTTGCTCGAAGGCGCGAAGGGATTCATAGTCCCAGAAGTCGTGCAGCAGGTTCAGTCCCTGGTCAAACCATACTTGGGCCTCAGGCGTGGCCGTGATACGAATGTGGGCATTTCCAATACCCGTTAACTTCTGGGGAGGCGGCAGCCTTTCGGGAGCGACTACATCGCGGGTATCCATCGGGTGACAGGCCATGCCACTCTGTGCGTAGATACCCTGCGCGCAAACAAGGATGAGGAACAGCCTGATCAAGGCAAATGAGATCGTGCTTGAGAATAGGATCCAATATGAATTAAAGGCCGCCACAAGTTTCCCCAGTTTCCTTGCATGTTGTTTGATGTACTAAGATGCGCTGATCTCTATAGCTTCGCGCGCAACATACTGATCACATCATCGGATGTAATGACGCCGGTCAGTTTGTTGCGCTCGTCCACCACGGGAAGAGTTTGCAGATTATATTTATCGAATAGTTCTGCCACTTCGTTTTCTTCGACGCCCTCATGGGCAAGGACCAGAGGTTCCTGAGTCAGTGACAACATGGGAGCATTCATGTCCGCGAGGACCAGTCTAGCGAGTGGAACCGCGCCCGCCAGGGTTCCCTCGGAATCGACTAAATAGATCGTGCTCACGACCTCGACCCCACCTTCGAATTCGCGCAGCGAATCGATCGCATTTTGGACTGTCGCCGTCTTAGGAAGGGCGAGGAACTCGGTGGTCATGCGGCCGGCGGCGGTTTCTTCGCGATGCTCCAGCAACTCGACGACGTCCTGCTGCGCTTCGGGTTCCATCTGGACCAAGATTTGCTCGGTGCGCTCTTCGGGGAGATCGCCCAGCAAGTCCGCAGCAGCATCGGGATCCATCTCTTCGACAATGTCGGCAGCGCGTCCAGAATCCAACGACTCGACAATTGCTTTCTGAACCTTGGGTTCAACTTCTTCGAGGGCCTCGGCGGCCGTCCCTTCGTCCAGGGTCTGAAACACGGCCTGTCGCTCGTCGGGCGCGAGATCTTCCACGATGTCGGCAATGTCAGCTGGGTGCAATTTGGCGAGACCCTCATGGGAGATCTTGAGCTTTACTCGACGAGCCGGATCGGTTTCGATCACGTCAATGAAGTTCCAAGGAATGCTGCGGGCCGGAATTCTACCCAGCAGAGCATGCAGCGCCGTCTTGGGCGCTACGCCGCGCAGCAGTCGCCGAACGGCGCCACGGGCGCCTACGTCGACCGAGTGGACGCGCAAAACTGGCCGAGAGCGGGCCGCATCCTTGTCTTTGGGCGCATCGACCTGGAGGTCAACGTCATTGACGCGGACGACCTTCCGTCCATTGATGTCGATTACCTGCTGGTCGAGCAGGTCGCGTTCGAGCAGAAACAGGCCTTCGGTGCCGTTGGCGGCGGGCCATTCCGCAGCCGGCGTGTTGGTTCGGATGCCACCGTTAATCGCGGCAACCGCCGCCAGGGAGAGAATGCGGCTCCCTGTTTTCGTTTTCACGATGAGGCCCGAGATGCGGGAGCGATCCTCTTGCGGGGTGAGGGTCACCTCACGCACACGACCAGAGGCGCCCGACGGGTCGTAGACCGTCGCGCCCAGCAATTCGCTGAGGGCCAGAGTCATCATCTGGCTAGAGAATAGCGAACTCGCCCGGCTTTCGAAACGAAAATCGGGAATTTGGCCGCGGACGCAACCTTCGGATCAAAATTCGCTTTCGAAGCCGAGAATTAGCAGAATGGACGGAACGTTGGATCCTGTAGATCACCCCTTCACCGGCAAACTGTCATGACTCGCCACGCAGCGCCAAGTTCCGCCCATGCGAATCCAAGTGTCGGTAAATCGTCCACGGCGGTTGAAACGAATGCCCTTTGACGATCCTTTTTCATGGTAGGTTCCGGTGACTACTGCGACGGCGCCATAAACCTTGATGCGGAAGCCCTCGGACACCAAGACGTCGTAGTGATAGGACGCGTCTTTGGTAAACGCCATGTGCTCACGTTTGGTTTGAAGGGTTCCGTCGGGCTCAGTGATCACGAAATCGTCAGTCAAGATAAGTTCGAGAGCCGCCGGATCGTGTTGCAATTCGGCCTGGTTCCATGCATTTTCAAGGGCGAGGATCTGTCCCTCGTCACCGTTTTGGGCAGCTTGCCCAAACCCGCCCGGAACGACGCTTGCGCAGATTGCAATTAACAAACAGGCCCATTCGGCAATTCCAAGTTTGGTAACTTTCCTCATTCGCCCGATTCCCTCGCATTATGAAGTAGCTGCAACAAGAACGATGCAGCATGTGCAGGATCTTACGGTCGAAGTCCAACGGAGACAAGATCATGCAAGATGCCCTGGCTAAATGCGCTTGCCAGGAGAGTTAAGTATCGCTTGAGCGTAGCTGAGTCAAACAAATCACAATTTCGCACGTCCAACGAAAGGGGCTTCGAAGGGAGTTTTGTCTCTCCACGAAGCGACCCAAGACCGTCATCCGGCGGGAGAAATACAAGTCGCGAGCCCCGTATAATGAAATAACGTGCGCCACATTTTCGACATCATCGGGCAGACTTTTCGGGCTCTCTGGGCGCATAAACTGCGCTCGTTTCTAACCATGTTCGGGATTGCGTGGGGCGTTGGTTCCCTGCTGCTGCTGGTGGGATTGGGAGAAGGTTTCCGCGCTGGTAATCGCAAGCAATTCGACTCCATGGGTGAGAACGTGATGTTCATTTGGTCGGGGCGAGCCCCTGTGATGCAGGGGAGCTTTACCGCTCTGCGCCAGTATTATCTGACCTATCGCGATTACGAAGATATTCTTCGCGAATGTCCCAGCGTCGCTGCGGCGGCACCTGCGATTTCCCGAGGCGACATCCGCGCCGTCAGCGATTTTTTCCAAGCCAGCGGCCAGATCGTGGGCGTGCCAGCAAACTTTAACCAGATTCGCTACCTGCCCGTGAATGAAGGCCGGTGGATCAACGCTCTGGATGACGCGCAAAAGCGCACGGTGATTGTGATCGGCGACGAGGTCCGGCGAACCTTGTTTCCCGGTCGACCCGCTATTGGAGCCACGATTCTGCTCAACGGCGTTCGGTTTACGGTGATTGGCACCCTGCAGAAAGTCGGGCACGGCGACAACATGAATCTGAACTTGCGTAGTTTTGTCCCGTTCCATGCCATGCAGGATTACTTCCGGCCGTTGAATACAGGGATTGCCACCGATGTGATCTCGTTCATCAACTATCAGCCGAAATCGCGCGCCCTGCACGTGACCGCGCAGCAGGAAGTTCACAAAATCATCGCCCGCAACCATGGCTTCGATCCGAAGAATCCTGATGCTTTCGACGAGTGGGACACGATCAAGACGGTCGATCAAATCGGCAAGATTTTCGATGCGATGAACATGTTCCTAGGAAGCGTGGGATTGGTGACTTTGGCGCTGGGAGCAATCGGCATCATTAACATCATGCTGGTTGCCGTCGCGGACCGGACGCGCGAAATCGGTCTGCGCAAAGCGGTGGGCGCAACGAACGCTAGCATCATGTTCCAGTTCTTTGTGGAAGGAGCATTTCTTACGCTGCTGAGTGGCGGCATCGGCATTGCAGGCGCTGCTGGACTAATGGCCATGCTGTCGGGAGTCGATCTCGGCCAAGGGTTCGATCCACCTAAGCTGGTCGCATCCACTGCGTTTCTCGCTGTTATCTCGCTGGGAGTGGCTGGAGTAGCTGCTGGGCTATATCCCGCGCGGCGCGCCGCTATGCTTGAGCCCGTGGAGGCCCTCCGCAAGGAATAATTATGCATCGCGATCTCTTACAACAAGCGTACTCGGCCATGCGCCATGACCTGCGCCGTACCCTGCTCACGATGGCGGGGATGGCGTGGGGAATTGCGACTGTAGTTCTGCTGCTTTCCTACGGGAACGGCTTCGGCAAAGCCATCGAGACCATCTTCGAAAGTTTCGGGGCGACAGCGGTGGGAGTGTTCCCGGGGCGCACGTCGCAGCAGGCCGGCGGCAACAAAGCGGGTGTGCAGGTTCGTTTCACCAATGATGATATCGAGTTGATGCGCAACAACATTCCCTTGTGCCGGCATGTTGTGCGCATGGCACAGAAGGATTCGACGGTTCAGAACAATAACCGATCGTTCACATTCCCCGTGATGGGGCTCGATCCTTCGATTCAGGACATATGGAATCTCGACATCGAGCAGGGACGTTTTCTCAACGATGCCGACAATATGCAACACGGACTCTATGCGGTGATCGCATCGGAAGCGCGCGACAAACTTTTCTCCGGCATGCCAGCGGTGGGCGAATCAATTCGCATTGATGGCGTGACGTTCGAGGTAATCGGAGTGGGTGCGCCACGGATGCAGGAGGGCGACAACGACAATAACCGCGTCGTCTATATTCCCTTTAATTCGATGGATGTCCTCAAAGACAATCACTACCTCGACGGGATGTGGCTCGACTCCGCGGGACTTGATCATGACAAGTTGGACAAAACGATTCGATCCACACTAGCGACTGCTCACAGCTTCAAGCCAGACGACCAGCGCGCTGTTTTCGTCTTCGATGCGCAAAAGCAGCTGGCGCAGTTTGGCATTATCACGATGGCATTGAAGGTTCTGTTGGCGTTCATTGGGACGGTCACTCTGGGCATCGGCGGCGTTGGCCTGATGAACATCATGCTGGTATCAGTCACGCAGCGTACTCGTGAAATCGGCGTGGAGAAGGCATTGGGAGCACGACGACACCACATTCTTTTTCAGTTCCTCTCGGAGGCGATGGTGATCACAGCTGCTGGAGGGGCGCTAGGAATTGTTCTCTCGTATGCAGTATCGATCTTCGCCGGCCGCATCACCTTTTATAGTGCCCTCGCAAAGCATGCCGAGGCAGCGGATATCCGCCTGATTGTCTCGCCGATGATTTTGGTTGTGGCGACGTCGATCCTTGCGGTGGTCGGCGTGATCAGCGGGATGGTTCCAGCGCTTCGGGCGGCCAACCTCGATCCCATCGAAGCCCTGCGTTACGAGTAGCCAGGGCATTGCCTGCCGTACAATCAATCCGGCATGTCTGACGACATTCTTACGATGACACCGCCCCCGGCCGATGCACGCCTCGCGTATGGCTCGGATCCCAACCAGTTTCTCGATTTGCGTATTCCCTCGGCTAAAGGAGTCTCCAAACCATGTCCGGTGGTGATCAACATTCACGGCGGCTACTGGCGAGCGAAGTACAATCTCGACCACGCGGGCCACTTGTGCGCCTCTCTTACGAGCAAAGGACTGGCGACTGCGAATCTCGAATTCCGCCGTGTGGGAAACGAAGGCGGAGGATGGCCTGGCACTTTCGCCGATATACGTTCCGCCTATCAATTTCTTGTGCAAAACGCACGGCGGCACAAGCTGGATGCGGGAAGAGTTGTGGTCATGGGACATTCAGCCGGAGGTCAACTCGCGCTCTGCCTCGCAGCTCACGAAGCGAGTGTCAGCCGCGTCGTTTCGCTCGCCGGAGTGATCGACTTGCAGCGCGCGCACGAACTTCACCTCAGTCATGATGCCGTGGTCGAGTTTCTGCATGGCACGCGCAGCGAGGTTCCGGACCATTACCGCGAAGCCGATCCGATGGAGCTTTCGATCCCCACAGCCCGGCAGTGGTTGATTCATGGTTCTGCAGATGACGAAGTGCCCGTTGCGTTCAGCCGTGATTACGTATCAATCAAGCAAAGTCGCTCGGGCAAAGAGAAGGAAGATGTGCATTTGCTCGAGATTCCCGACGCGGGGCACTTCGACATCATTGACCCCAGAAGCACTGCGTGGAAGCAGGTGGAAGAAATTGTGCTCAGGTTAACTGAGTGAGAACTGTAGACCGAATCTAACCTTTCGGAAGTTGCGAGCTCCTTCCATCTCGCATAGAATTCACGATAACTTTTGGCTGGCCACGCGCGACACTCGGGCTCGCGTGCTGCGTAGAACCAAAGACCCAGAACCCATGGTGCCCTTCAAGATTCCACAGGTGTCCTCGTTCGAATTTCCACAAAACGAAAGTCTTTATGGACTTCTGTTTCAAAACAGCCTCGATGGTCTGATGTTGACGGCACCGGACGGCTCGATTCTCGATGCTAATCCTGCGGCGTGTCGGATTTTAGGCCGCACTCGGGAAGAGATTCTGAGCGAAGGGCGCCAAGGACTGATGGACTCTTCCGATCCTCGCCTTGCTGTTCTAGTTGCAGAGCGACAACGAACCGGCAGGGCTCACGGGGAACTGAGGGCGCGACGCAAGGACGGCTCGCTTTTCCCGGCGGAGATTTCTTCTGTCGTCTTTCAGGGCCCCGACGGGCAACTGAGAACCTGCATCATCTTTCGTGATGTCACGGAGCGGAGAGCAGTCGAAGCCGAACGCGAGCGCCTGATCGAAGAACTGCAAGATGCACTGGGTCGCGTGAAATCGCTGAGCGGTCTCCTACCTATTTGCGCTTCTTGCCGAAGGATTCGCGACAAGCAAAACTCGTGGCATAACCTGGAGACCTATATCCGGAATCATACGGAGGCGGACTTCACGCACGGAATCTGCCCAGACTG
The DNA here is from genome assembly GCA_963840895.1 of uncultured Acidobacteriaceae bacterium. Lineage (GTDB taxonomy): Bacteria > Acidobacteriota > Terriglobia > Terriglobales > Acidobacteriaceae > Sulfotelmatobacter. Next base: position 209,120 of record CAWJAR010000016.1, on the reverse strand, counting down.
CCGGCGCCAACTCTATCCCGAGACGATTCGCTGATGCCGCGTCATTGACACCCTAACCGCCACCTCATACGATTCTCGGTTCATCGAGGGGTCCCATGACGACTCGTCTCAGGCTTCATCGTTTTCTTCTGATTGTCCTTACCGCTTTAGTATTGGCCGCGGCATCGACACCCGGCCCACAGGCGGATCCTACACGCTACCTGAGTGACATTAAATCGCTGGCCTCTCCTGACATGGAGGGACGCGGCGCGGGCACCAAGGGTCTGACGCGGGCCCAACGTTTGATTGAGAAGCGCTACAAAGAACTCGGACTGGAGCCAGCAGGATCGAATGGCTACACCCAGCCATTCACGGTGGTCACTGGGGCTCGCCTTAAGTCTGATAACCATTTCGCGGTAGAGGCGGCGGGATCCATGAGTGATTTGAAAATCAATCAGGACTTCGTTCCGTTTAGCTTCTCTGCTTCCGGTCAGATCGCGGCCCCGGTCGTGTTCGCGGGATATGGCGCGACGGCTGAAGAATTCCATTATGACGACTATGCTGGCCTCGACGTGAAAGACAAGATCGTCGTTGTTCTGCGCTACGAACCCTCAGGGTTCGCGGAGAAGAGCGGCAACCACGGACTCACGCAACACTCGCAGCTCATCACTAAGGCTATTAATGCGCGCAATCATGGAGCAAAGGGCATTGTCGTTCTGAACGGAAAATTGGGTGACGGAGAAGAGGATCTGTTGACGCGATTTGGCAGCGTCAGCGGGCCGGAGCATGTCGGATTGGTGATGGTGCAGGCGAAAAACGCGGTTGTGGAGTCGTGGTTTCAGGCCGCAGGAAAATCCTTGAAGGACGCACAGGAGCAGATCAACTCGACGAGCAAACCGGCGTCCTTCGCTTTCCCGGATACATTGCATCTCGCTCTGCACATCGACATTGAAACGACGCGTGCTACGGTCAACAACGTTCTCGCATGGTTGCCGGGGCAAACAGACGAATACGTCATCGTCGGGGCTCACTATGATCACCTGGGTCGAGGCAACTTCGATTCTCTGGCTCCGGCGCAGATTGGGCAGATTCATCCTGGCGCGGACGACAATGCCAGCGGAACGGCTGGGGTCCTCGAATTGGCACGGCTCCTGGCGCCACAGCGCGGACAACTGAAACGCAGCATTTTGTTCATGGACTTTGCGGGGGAAGAACTTGGACTATTGGGTTCGGCCGAGTGGGTCAAGAATCCGACGAGACCACTGGCGAAGGCCGTCGCCATGCTCAATATGGACATGATTGGCCGCATCAAAGACGACAAGGTTTACATTGGAGGCGTTGGCACCGGTTCCACGCTCAAGGCCATCCTCGAACAGGCTCAAAAAGAAACGCCGTTCAAGATCGAATATTCTGCCGGTGGATATTCCTCAAGCGACCATACTTCATTCGTAGCGAAGAAGATTCCAGTCTTGTTCTTCTTTTCTGGATTGCACTCGGACTATCACAAACCTTCCGACACATGGGACAAGATAAACGCACCTTCGGCGGCGCGACTGCTCGATCTGGTGGAAAACGTTGCCGTCCAATTGGCGAATGCAACTGAAGCGCCCGCGTTCCAGGTTGTGGCCGAAGACAAGCCGACCACAGGAGGCGGGGGCGGCGGTTATGGGCCGTACTTCGGATCGATTCCGGACTTTGGGCAGACGGAAAACGGGGTGAAGTTTTCTGATGTAAAACCGAACTCTCCGGCTGCCAAGGCTGGACTCAAAGCTGGGGACATCTTGATTCAATTTGGCGACAAGCCGATCAAAAACTTGTACGACTTCACGGATGCACTTCGGCGGAGCAAGGTGGGCGACGTCGTGGAAGTGAAAGTGCTGCGCGATGGTCAGCCAATCACCGTCAGTGTGAAGTTGGAACAAAGAAAGTGATTACTCACTTTTAGCAGGATCAGGACTCCATGTGTATCCGCGCAATCCGCGGCGAAGAAGCTACGTGAATCCCTTATAATCGTCGGTCACAAGAGAGGACTCCTTTGCCCTTCGACGACCTTCGCCAGTGGATCGCGGCGCTCGAACGCGCGGGCCAACTGAAGCGAATCCAAACTGAAACTGATCCTATTCTCGAGATCGCCGAGATCACTGACCGTGCCTCCAAGAGCCGCGACAGCAAAGGCGTCGCGGGCGGTCCGGCACTTCTATTTCAAAACATCAAAGGTCATTCGGGCGCTCAGGTCCTGATCAATCAGTTCGGTTCCGCGGCCCGCATGAAACTTGCTCTGGGCGTCAATTCTCTCGACGAGATTGCGGGACGCATCCGTATGTTTATGGATGTGAAGTCGCCCCAGGGTTTTCTGGACAAGTTGAAGATGTTGCCTTTGCTGACGGAAGCCGGCAAGTTTTTTCCCCGGACCGTGCCTACCGGGCCATGCAAAGAAGTGATCGAGCGCGACAATTTCTCTCTCCTTGATTTTCCGATCCTGCAGTGCTGGCCGAAAGATGCTGGACGATTCATCACGCTGCCGTGCGTCACCACGCGCGACCCCAGGTCTGGAAAGCGCAATCTTGGCATGTACCGGATGCAGGTTTACGACGAACGCACGACGGGGATGCATTGGCAGCGGCAGAAAGTGGCGGCGGAGCACGCGCGGGAGCGCATGCGCGCCGCGGTCGATGGAAAATCTGCTGCGGTCGACATCATGGCGCGCTCTTCGGGGGGCTCGGTTTTGCCGGAAGGCTCGCGTCCCTCAGGAAAGATGGAGGTCGCGGTTGCCATCGGCACTGAGCCAGCCGTCACCTTCTCTGCAATCGTTCCTGCGCCGCCCGAGGTCGAGGAATACCTGATCGCAGGCTTCCTTCGCGGGGCCCCTGTTGATCTGGTGAAATGCGAGACGGTCGACCTGGAAGTGCCGGCAGCAAGCGAGATTGTCCTCGAGGGATACGTAAATCTCGATGAACTTCGCACCGAAGGTCCGTTTGGAGATCACACCGGCTTTTACTCGCTCGAAGATCTTTATCCCGTCTTCCATCTGACGTGTATTACTCATCGGAAAGATCCCATCTATGCGACCACGATCGTTGGGAAGCCTCCGCAGGAAGATGCCTATATGGGCAAGGCGGTTGAGCGCATCTTTTTGCCGCTGATGAAACTGACGATCCCGGAATTAGTGGACGTCAATCTGCCGATTGAGGGCGTCTTCCACAACCTGATGATCGTCTCGATCAGGAAATCGTATCCGGGACAGGCGCGAAAGGTGATGAACGCGATCTGGTCGCTGGGGCAGGCGATGTTTACCAAGTGCGTTGTCGTAGTCGACGAAGACGTTGATGTTCAGGATCTTGCCGATGTAACGCTGAAGGTCTTCAATCATATCGATCCTGAGCGTGACATTCAGTTCACGCTCGGTCCGGTGGATTCGCTTGACCATGCGTCGCGATTGCCGAACTTCGGATCGAAGATGGGGATTGACGCGACGCGGAAGTGGGCAAGCGAGGGGTTTGCACGGCCATGGCCCGATGAAATTGTGATGGATTCGAAGACTAAGGCGGCGGTCGACAGCAAGTGGAAGATGTTGGCAAAGGAACTTGGAATTGAATGATCGAACTGCCTAGTTCTCTAGCTTGATCTTTGCCAGCGTTTTCACGATGTTCGCATCCTTGGCATCATGGACTTCAATGCGAACTGCAGTTCCCTCTGCATAACGCTTGGCTTCCTCGATCAGTTTGCGGGTGCTCAGTGGTAGCTTGGCGATTCGAGCAGCCGCCGCTGCCTTATCCCCAAGCGCAAAAGATGCCAGAAAACAATCTGTGCTAGGGGATAGATAGACGATGTTCCGTTTCTTCCGTTGCAGCCGCAACGACCAACCCGCTTTGATGGAATAGCTGTTCCATGCTTCCGAATCCAATTTAAGATCACGCTTCAGATCGGCGACAAGGCCCTTCCACAACGCGTCGGCCTTACCCAAGGCGGACGACAACGCGTTCTCGGTTGGCCTCTTTTCGTGACCTGCAAACGCATTCTTCAACATGAGACGGCCGGACAGTTCGGCGACGGAAAGTTAACGTCCTAATCCGAAAAGCGTTCGCACACCCCAAGCCGCGGCGACGCCGAATACAGCTATGAATGCAAGACCAATCGCATGATCGGTAATCGTGCTTTTGCTCCAACCCTGGAGCACGGCGACCGTTCAAAGGACAAATAAAACAATCGCGCCGACGCCAAGAATCTTCCGCAGCATGATTCGATTCCTCCTGTTACACCGGAACCACTCGGGAACAAGACTCGAATCGATAGTGCTGCATCGCTACAGTTCGTGCGGTGATGTAGATCACGCGACAGCGATGCGGACGTCAGCCAAAACTATTCATGCGGCCGATCGGGAATCACGGACTCATATCCCGCGCACTGGAGCACCGGCAAGCGGGGATATTTGGGAAATTTCGGGTCGGTGGCGGCCCGTTCGCACAGGTAGAAAGTAGATCCGCGGTCGGACAGCATCTGCCGCATGAAGCGACAATCCGAACACAGACCCACACTTACCTTCAGTGCTTTGTTCTGCTGGTTCACATTCACAGAATACATGCGTCCGGACGGGTCTAAGGCAAATCAAGCCGCCTAACACGTTCACGACCTCCGGATGCTCGCCTTCGGGACGATTTCGCCATTCTTTCGGTATACTGAATATCGAGATGCCAGTTCTGAAGAACATCGCGGCCATTGCCAAAGGCATGAGCATCACCTTCATGGAGATGTTTCAGCCCACGACTGTGGAAAATTATCCCGACGGCAAAGATCCCCTGCGTGGCGCGCGTATTGAGGCCCGTTTCCGCGGCGCTCATGTGCTGCAACGCGATGAAAACGGTCTGGAGAAGTGCGTAGCCTGTTTCCTGTGCGCGGCGGCCTGTCCGTCGAATTGCATCTATATCGAAGCGGCGGAGAATTCCGCCGAGAACCGGGTCAGTGGCGCCGAGCGCTACGCCAAGGTTTACAACATCGATTACAACCGCTGCATTTTCTGCGGTTACTGCGTGGAAGCGTGTCCAACGGATGCGATTACCCACGGGCATGGGTTTGAGCTGGCGACCTTCAATGCCAGCAATCTGGTTTATCGCAAGGAGCAAATGCTGGCCCCCCGGCCAGCACACATGGGCGCCAACGTGGTATTCAACCAAGCCGACGTGGATGGCGGTGCGCCGGCGGAGATGGTACCGGGGAGTTAACTTCGAAGCGGGTTCGAGTTCAACAACGCCGGTCCACGAGACCGGCGTTCGTGCATGTGGGAGAAAGAACTTCCTTGCCACCGATCCACACAGATTCGAACGGGTCGATCAAAATCTAAGGTAGAAGCTAGGAGCTAGAGGCTGAAATGGCTGACTTCTTACAGACCGTGAAGGACCGCGTCGTAGTTTACGACGGCGCGATGGGGACCAACATTCAGAAGCGCAATCCTACTCTGGACGATTACTGGGGCAAGGAGAATTGCAGCGAAGTACTGGTGCTGAGCCGTCCCGACATGATTCGCGATATTCATGCGGATTTTTTCCGTGTGGGCTGCGACATCGTCGAAACCAATACCTTCGGCGGTTCCAGCATCGTGCTCGGTGAATTCGAGCTGCGCGATCGCGTGCACGAGATCAATGTAAAGGCGGCGCAACTTGCGAGAGAGGTGGCGCAGCAGTTTTCCACGAAAGACCATCCTCGGTTCGTAGCGGGATCGATGGGTCCCACCACTAAGCTGCCGTCGCTGGGTCACATCAGCTTCGACGCGATGGTTGAATCTTACGAAGAACAGGCTGCCGCGCTGATTGAAGGCGGAGTCGACGTGCTATTGATCGAGACGGCGCAGGATTTACTGCAAGTGAAGATCGCCACTATCGGCGTGCTGGAAGCCATGCGGAAAGCCGGAAAGCGCCTGCCCGTGCAGGTACAAGTCACCCTGCAGGAATCGGGGACGATGCTACTGGGTACGGAGATCGGGGCAGCTCTGACTGCGCTTGAGCCGTTCGAAGTAGACGCAATCGGTTTGAACTGTGCAACCGGACCGAAGGAGATGAACGATGCCGTCCGCTATCTGGGGCTGAATTCGATCAAGGAAGTTTCGGTCTTGCCGAATGCGGGATTGCCACAGAACGTGGGCGGCCACGCCGTCTACCAGTTGTCCTCAGAGGAATTGGCGGAGTATCACAAGCATTTTGTAAAGGATTATGGTGTCCGTATTGTGGGCGGTTGCTGCGGGACGACTCCCGAGCATCTGAAAGCCGTCGTTGATGCGGTTTCCAACGTGGAACCGGCTAAACGCGACGTGAAGCGCGCGGGTGCTGCGTCCAGCGCGTATACGACCGTACCGCTTGATTTGGAACCTAAGCCCCTGATCGTCGCCGAGGAGATGAACACGACCACTCGCGTCGAACATTTCCGTAAGCTGGTGCAGGGAAAGAAGTATGACGAGATTCTCGGTTTAGCCAAGAAACTGGTGAACGACGGATCTCACATGCTGGATCTGTGCTGCGCGATCGTGGGCAAGGACGAGAAGGGATACATCACTTCGATCCTCGAAAAGATCGCCACCCGTGTGCCGGCGCCCATTCTGGTGGATTCGACCGAGGCAGACGTCGTTGAAGAAGCGTTGAAACGTATCCCAGGCCGGGCCATCATTAACTCGATCAACCTGGAAGATGGCGAGAAACGGACCTCGAAAGTTCTGCCCATGGCAAAGCGCTACGGGGCGGCCGTGATTGCTTTGACGATCGACGAAGACGGAATGGCTCTGACGGCCGACAAGAAGGTCGCCATCGCACACCGCATTCACGATCTCGCGACCAAGAAATATGGCCTGGACAGCACCGACATTATTTTCGATGCTCTCACGCTACCGATTTCGACCGGCCAGGAAGAATATCGCACGGCGGGCATCGAGACGATCAACGCGGTGGAGCGCATCAAGAAGGAGCTACCCGGCGTCAAGACAATCCTTGGCGTGAGCAACATCTCGTTCGGGCTCGATGCCTATCCCCGTCGAGTGCTCAACTCGGTGTTCATGCATGAGGCGGTGGACCACGGGCTCGACATGGCCATCGTGAACTACACAAAGATCTATCCCCTATACAAGATTCCGCAGGAAGAAGTGGAACTGGCGCGAAAGCTGATTCATCGGGATGCCAATTCCGACGGCGATCCACTGCAGAAGTACATGGCACATTTTGCCGGTATGAAGGGCAAGACGATAGCCACAACGACTGCCCATGTCGACACACTGTCGGTGGAGGACAAGCTGAAGTTCGCCATCATCAACGGCGAGAAATCGGTGGGAGAGGGTGCGCACAAGAAATCGCTGGAAACGCTGCTGGAAGATGCGCTCTCGAGTTATTCGCCCCTGGAACTGATCAACACGGTTCTGCTCGATGGCATGAAGACGGTCGGCGACCTCTTCGGCGCTCGCAAAATGCAATTGCCGTCGGTTCTCGATTCCGCAGGCGTGATGAAGGCGGCAGTAGCCTATCTCGAGCCGAAGATGGAGAAGAAGGCGGGGTCACAGAAAGGCACGATCGTGTTGGCGACGGTGAAGGGCGACGTGCATGACATTGGAAAAAATCTGGTCGACATCATTCTGTCGAACAATGGATTCAGGGTCGTCAACCTTGGCATCAAGCAACCCGGAGACACCATCATCAGAGCGGCCCAGGAGTACAAGGCGGACGCCATTGGACTCAGCGGACTGCTGGTGAAATCCACGCTCGAAATGAAGTACGTTATCCAGGATTTGGAACGGCAGAAGCTCGCATTCCCCGTGATCTGCGGCGGTGCCGCACTGACTCGCAAGTACGTGGAGGACGATTTGCGGCGTGAGTGTGGCAACGCCGTCTTCTATGCCGACGACGCGTTCGCCGGGTTGCACATCATGGAAGATCTGGCCACAGAAAACGGGGCAAAGCAAACTCGTTTAACCGAAGGCCGTACCGTAAAGGAATACGCGAAGGCTGCGGCCGTGGATGAAGAAACCGGGCCGGTATTCGCGGAACGAAGTCCAGTGGTGGCGGACGCTCCGAATATTCCGACACCTCCGTTCTGGGGTGTGCGTGTGCGGAAAGACTACGATTTGCGCGAGCTCTTTCAGTACATCAACGAGACGGCGTTGTTCAAGAATCAGTGGCAACTGAAGACGGCTTCGCAAGCTGACTATGTGAGGCTGGTGGAAGAGAAGTTCCGGCCCGTACTGCGGAAACTGGAAGACGAGGTCGCGGGTTCTGGACTGTTCGAACCCAAGGTCGTCTATGGCTACTTCCCCGCTCAGGCGGATGGGAACGATGTGATCGTGTATGAGGCGCCGAGTGCGGGGGCGGAACGCCCCCGCGACAGCCGGCGAGACGCCGGCGCTACTGGCCCGGAGTTCTTGCGATTTACATTCCCACGGCAGCGCGAAGGGCGGCGGCTATCGATTGCGGACTTCTTTGCGCCGAAGTCCTCGGGAAAAATGGACGTGATCGGGCTCTCTCTTGTAACGATTGGGCCCAAAGCGAGCGTGGAAACCCAGCGGCTGTTCGAGGGAGGAGAGTACACAAAGTATCTCTACCTTCATGGTCTCAGCGTTGAAACCGCCGAGGCGTTGGCGGAACTACATCACAAGAAGATGCGCGAGGAATTGGGAATTGCCAGTGAGGACGCAACGGAAATTCGCGCTCTGTTTCACCAAAAATATCGCGGGTCGAGGTATTCGTTTGGGTATCCCGCTTGCCCGAATCTTGAGGATCAGACCAAGCTGTTTGCCCTGCTGAAGCCCGAGGAGAATGTTGGCGTTCGACTGACTTCGGGGTTCCTTCTCGAACCTGAACAGAGTACTTCCGCGATCGTGGTGCATCATCCGGGGGCGAAATATTTCGTGGTATAGAGAGACCATTACTGCAGGGTGAAGTGGTGGCCGTCACGCTACCAGCCACCCAGACCAAACGCTGAGTAAGGGCGGCGGCAACCTTCTGACTTTTTTACAAAATCCAGACACTTTGATGACAAAACTGATCTGCAGGTAAGGCACCTTCTACTCAGATCCTATGACGGGGGCAAACCGCCCTGTAGGTGGGATCGCAACCTTCAGCCCCTCCGTCACCGGGAGGGAATGGGGAAAAACAGGCGCTCGTACCGCAGGGGGTGCGAGCGCCGTTTTGCGTTTTTTGTACCGCAAGGATGTTCCCGGGTGCCCGCTTGTGCACTGGAGCCGAGCGTCCTTGGCCTATCTGGCTCAAATTCACTGTTACAATTTTAGCTCTGACCCGCCGAAACCGTTGCAGGCTGAGTGATGACGCGCCATGAAATGTCCTTTTTGCGGATTTGCGAACGATAAGGTCGTTGATTCCCGGGAAAGCAAGGAAGCCGAATCCATTCGGCGGAGACGGGAGTGTTTGAAGTGTGGAAAGCGCTTCACTACCTATGAACGCATCGATGAAATTCCCTACATGGTAGTGAAGAAAGACGGACGCCGGGAAAAATTCGACCGCCAGAAAGTTCTAAACGGATTACTGCGGGCATGCGAGAAGCGTCCGGTACCGATCAGCAAACTGGAGCAGATCGTCAACGAAACCGAATCGTTCGTGATGGAATCAGCGGAACGCGAGCGCAAGACCAGCGAGTTGGGCGAATTGATCATGAACCGGCTGCGCCGCTATGACAAGGTAGCCTACGTGCGATTTGCGTCCGTTTACTTAGACTTCAAAGATGTGAAAGAGTTCATGAACGAGTTGAAGGATCTAGTGAAAGTAAAAGGCGCCTAGGACCTGCCCGTGAGGACAATACATTCATGAGTCATAAAGTAACCCTGATTCCCGGAGACGGGATCGGCCCGGAGGTAACAAAGGCCACGGTTCGCATCCTCGAAGCGACGGGAGTGAAGTTTGAGTGGGAAACCTTCGCCGTGGGTGCCGAAGCTTTCGAAAAATCCGGCGAATACATCCCTAAGGATTTGATTGAGTCCCTAGAGCGAACGCGCGTTGGTTTGAAAGGCCCCGTGACCACACCGGTTGGTGGAGGCTTTCCCAGCATCAACGTCGCACTACGGAAGAAGTTCGAGTTGTATGCCAACTTCCGACCCATCCGCAATTTGCCGCATATTCCGACGCGCTATCCAGACGTCGATCTTATTATCGTCCGCGAGAACACCGAGGGACTGTATTCCGGTCTGGAACATGAGGTTGTGCCCGGGGTGGTGGAAAGCCTGAAAGTCATCACCGCGAAAGCCTCGACGCGGATTGCGAAGTTTGCCTTTGAATACGCCCGCAAGAATCAGCGTAAGAAGATTCATTGCATCCACAAAGCCAATATTATGAAGTTGTCGGACGGGTTGTTCCTTCGCTGCGCGCGCGATGTGGCGAAGAGCTATCCAGAAATCACCTACGGCGAGCATATTGTCGACAACACCTGCATGCAGTTGGTGATGAATCCATATCAGTACGACATGCTGGTGATGGAAAACCTGTACGGTGACATACTTTCGGACTTGTGCGCGGCCTTTGTGGGGGGACTGGGCTTTGTTCCCAGCGCCAACCTCGGCGATGAATGTGCAGTGTTCGAGGCGGTGCACGGATCCGCGCCAGACATTGCGGGAAAAAACCTGGCTAACCCTACGGCACTCTTGCGTTCAGCGTTGCTCATGGTAAGACATCTGGGGGAGCAAGCAGCGTCAACGCAGATTCGGAACGCTCTCGAACGAGTCTATCGTCATCCGGAAAAGTTGACGCGTGATATCGGCGGCAAGGCTGGAACCTCGGAGTTTGCCGATGCCGTTATCGAGGAAATGCAGTCAGCTAAGGCGTAGCCTGACATGCGGGCATTCCAGCAAATGAGAATCGCAATTCTTCGATGTGTAATTCTGGCGGCATGCCTGTCAACTGTCTGTTACAGCCAGACGCTGAAAGTGACGTTGCTGGGGACTGGTAATCCACGGCCCCGTATCGATCGGTTCGGTCCAAGCATTCTAGTCGAAGCCGGGAAAGAAACGCTGCTATTCGACTGCGGACGCGGCGCGACGATACGGCTTTCGCAGGCATCGGTTCCCTTCTCCTCGGTCACTGCCTTGTTTCTCACTCATCTGCATTCAGACCATGTGGTTGGGCTTCCAGACCTTTGGCTGACGGGCTGGATTATGGGACGGCATGTCCCACTGCAAGTGTGGGGTCCGACGGGAACCGTCGACATGCTCAAAGGTCTCGAGCAGGCCTACGCTTTCGACGTGCATATGCGCAGGGACGTTGATGAACAAATACCTGCAGAAGGTGCCGTACTGATGGGAAAGGACATCGGCGAGGGCGTGGTCTATGAAAACAACGGAGTCAAAGTCACGGCTTTTCTGGTGGATCATGGACCGGTAAAACCTGCCCTGGGCTTCCGCGTCGACTACCAAGGCCATGCGGTTGTGCTCTCAGGCGATACACGTCCATCGGATAATTTGATTAAGTTCTCGCGGGGGACTGACGTGTTGGTTCATGAAGTCTTCGATCCGGAGGCCTATCGCGAAGTTGGCAACTCTCTGACGCCAGAACAAAGAAAACGCGTGCGGGAGCACCACAGCACTCCCGAAGAAGCGGGCACGGTATTCACCAAGGTCGCACCCAAGCTGGCTGTGTACTCGCATATTGTTCCGCCCGACGTTCCCGATGTCATTCCGCATACCCGCAAGACGTACTCAGGACCGCTTGAAGTCGGGGAAGACTTGATGACGATCGAGATCGGAGAACAAGTTCGGGTGCAGAGACCAAACCACTAAGCTGCATTCCAGCAGAACGTGCCATGTCGACAAATCCATTTTTGATTCTAAATTGATGACTCGTCTGTTCCCTTTCAGCGACGTTTCAGGGCTTCCAACTCTTCTAAAGTGCGCGGCCAGTCTGATCCTAGCAGCCGCGACAGGCTTCGATCGGCAAGCACTTTTCCTCCCGTCTGGCAGCGTGCACAATAGTTGGTCTCCTTGTCCGCATAGCGAATCCGAAGAATCTTATCGCCACACCTGGGACACGGAAGCCCGTAGCGTCCATGGGTTGCCATATCTTTGCGGAATGCAGTGACCTTTTCCGGAAACGCTTTCTCCGCCTCGGCACCAAGTCGAGTGATCCAAAGTTGCAGAGTCTGCCGCGTTGCAGCGAACAGCCGCTCCCACTCTTCAGGCTTGAGCTTGCTCGTCAGAGTGATCGGGGAGAGTTGTGCGGCATGAAGGATCTCGTCAGAGTAGGCATTCCCGACGCCGCTGAGGAGACGGGGATCAGTGAGGGCCCGTTTCAAAGTGTGATTTTCCGCAGTCAGGACGGATCGAAAGGCATCCAAATCGCTGGCAAAAACGTCAATTCCTCCAGCGTCAAAAGCACGCAGCGCTTCCTCCTCTTTTACAAGATGCAGCGATGCACGGTGCTTGCTGCCGGCTTCGGTGAGCACGAGGGAGCCGTTGGGGAAATCGAAAGCTGCCAGATTTTGACGGCCAGCCAGCTTTGCATCTCGCGGGCGCCAATGCAGCCTGCCGGCAATCATCAGATGCAATACCAACCACAATTCCCCGCTAACGCCGATGGCGATGCGCTTCCCGATTCGGCGCAATTCCTCCACTGTCCGCCCGTCGACATCGGCGAGCGGGGGCTGAGCCGTTCGAAGTAGAAAGGGACTGGCAACGCGTACACGCTGCAGTGGCTGGCCGACGATGCGCAATTCGAGCGCTTTGATATAAGCGCTGATGTCTGGCAACTCTGGCATACATATCAGATTGCATGCGCATCTTATTTTTTTCAATCCGCAGAGTGATGAACACAGTGTGTTTCCTAAATTTGCAAATCCACCATTGACTCGCGCGCTCGGTTCAAGGTACAGTCCTTTTCGTTCTGGGGATTCTGGGGAAAATGACGCGCACATCACGGCGTGTGGGGATAGTTCTCTTTCAGCTCGGTGGACCCGACACGCTGGAAGCGATCGAACCTTTTCTGTACAACCTGTTCTGCGATCCCGATATCATCGACTTCCCTTTTGCCCGCATCGGCCGTAAGCCCTTGGCCAAGCTCATCTCGACCACCCGCGCGCGCAAGGTGCAGCACCACTACGCGACCATTGGCGGCGGATCGCCCATCCGGCGCAACACTGAGCGGCAGGCACGGGCTTTAGAAACAGAACTACGCCATCAAGGCGTTGATGCGCATTGCTTTGTGGCCATGCGCTACTGGCATCCCTTCACAAACGAAGCGATCGAACAGCTGCAGGCTGCCCAGTGTGACGACGTCGTTCTGCTTCCCTTGTACCCGCAGTATTCATCGACGACGACCGGATCGAGTTTGAACGAATGGCGCCGGTTCTTCCCCGCCGAGGTCCCGGTTCATTGCGTCGAGACTTTCTATCGTAATACGATGTATCTGGATGCTGTTATCGAGAGAGTAAATGAAGCGCTCTCGCGCTTCAAATCGCCCGGGCAGGCGGAAATCGTTTTCAGCGCTCACAGCATCCCAATGTCAGTGATTGAAAAAGGCGATCCTTACCAGCAGCAGATCGAGGAAACAGTGCGGCTTCTGACCGAACGCGGCGGATGGAGCAATCGGCACCGGCTTTGCTACCAGAGCAAGGTGGGGGCGAGCCGTTGGCTGCAGCCTTCCCTACATCAAACTCTACGTCATCTGGCGAACGAACAAGTGCGCGAAATGTGCGTCGTTCCAGTGGCTTTTGTTTCCGACCATGTCGAGACTCTGGGAGAAATTGACCATGAAGCCCGAGAAGAAGCGCACCAGCTAGGCTTCGCGCAGTTCGAGATGAGTGCCGGGCTCAACGATTCTCCAAGATTCATACAAGCTCTGGGGCAGATCGTGCTCGAGGCTCTGGACCAGGAAGTTGACGGATTGATTCCGATCAACAGCGTGGGGAGGAAGTTTGCGGCGCCGGAGTACGCGGCGGCGGCCGGTTTGGACTAGGGTTTCAACTCAAGGTAGAGGAGGGAGTGCATGGCGGAGCCGGAGACCGGGAAGGTAAATCCGAATCCCGAAGCGGCGAAACCCGCAGCGCCGGGAGCGCAGGATGCCACCAAGTATGTGGGCACCCCGGCCGTAGGAACCTCGAAAGCGGCAGCGGCCGCTGGCGTGGCCGGGACAGCTCCGTCGACGGAGATCGATCGTCACCGTCGCCGGTTTGTGTGGACCATGGTCACTGGCTTCCTCATGGCTTGGTTCCTGGCCTTCTTCCGCTTCTTCCTGCCCCGCACGCTTTTTGAACCCAACTCCGTTTTCAAAATCGGCTACCCGTCCGAATTTGCGCTCGGAGTCGATACGAAGTTCCAACAGAAATACCGCATCTGGGTCGATCGCACTCCCGATCGTCTATTTGTGATTTACGCTCGCTGCACCCACCTGGGCTGCACGCCGGACTGGAAACCCAGCGAAAACAAGTTCAAGTGCCCCTGTCACGGCAGTGGCTACGACAGCGAAGGCATTAACTTCGAAGGTCCGGCACCTCGGCCGATGGATCGTGCACACATTGAGCTTGCGCCCGACGGACAAGTTCTGGTGGACACTTCAAAGCTGTACTCGTGGCCAAAGGGGCAGCCGAGCAAGTTTAATGATCCGGGAGCGTTCTTGACCGGGGTGTAAGCAACCGAGGCCCAGAGGGCCTCCCGAACTGCCGGCGGTGACGCTGGCGCTAAAAAATCTTATGGCTGACGAAAACAATCCGAACGGCGGCAACGGCAGCTCTAACGGCGGCCCGCATGGAAAGAACGGCAAAGTCGGGCTGGTGGGCAGAGTCACTACCGGCGTCAAAGACGACATTCAAGCTCTTAAAACCGACATCCCCGCCAAGACCAAGGAACAGATCGAGGGGCTGAAAGATCCGACGAAGACGCAGGTCTACACGTCAATCTTCCGCCACAAGCACGACGACACGCCGCGAAACCGGGCACTGGGCGTGCTTTCCAACGTGTTCCTGCATTTGCATCCCGCGAAGATCAATCGGGATGCCGTGCGTTACAGCTACACCTGGGGCATGGGTGGCATCACGTTTTACCTGTTCATCATCCTGACCTATACGGGTGTGCTGTTGATGTTTTATTACCACCCCAGCAAGGTGCAGGCGTTTCGTGACGTGCTGTATCTGGAGCATGATGTACCGTTCGGGAAGATCTTACGCAACATGCACCGCTGGGCGGCTCACCTGATGGTCATCGGCGTATGGCTGCACATGTTCCGCGTCTTCCTGACGGGATCGTACAAAAAACCGCGCGAGTTCAACTGGAACATCGGTGTGCTGTTGTTAGTGTTCACGTTGCTGCTTTCGTTCACTGGATATTTGC
Source organism: uncultured Acidobacteriaceae bacterium (assembly GCA_963840895.1). GTDB lineage: Bacteria > Acidobacteriota > Terriglobia > Terriglobales > Acidobacteriaceae > Sulfotelmatobacter. The sequence goes on along the minus strand of CAWJAR010000016.1, from coordinate 193,852 downwards.
TTCCCGACGATCAACTCGGATTCTGGGCTGTGACGGTAGGAACCAATATGGCGCGTGCCACGCCGCTGCTGGGGCATGAAGGCCCATTCGGATCGATGCTTGGCATGACGCCATACAACGACGTCAGATTTGGATTGCTCGGTGGGTCGATTGTCGACGCGAATGCTCTGTTGAGGTCCTACATCTGGCATTGCATCGGGATTCCGATCGTGGCGTCGGTGCTGATGATTGTGCACTTCTGGCGCGTCCGCAAGGATGGCGGGATTTCGGGCCCGGCTCCAGTGATGCTGGAAGCGGAAGCGGACAAGCCGCGGAGAGGACCAAAGGCCGCAGGAGAGTAGGCGGGTTTGTAGGAATAGCCAACCTTAGTCCGCATTGAACTGGGCGAAGGGGCTGTCCGCCGGGCAATGCCTGGCAGTGTTTGAAAAAAAAGCGTCGAGTTTCGCTCGACGGACAGCCGATGGCGGCTGTCCCCACAGGGTTGGTGGAGAGATTATGGACTGGCGACAACTTTGGGAAATCTGTTCGGCGCCTGACAACGTGCCGATCGTGGGCTTGATTCCGCTGCTCGCGTTTTATATTTATCTGGCGGTGAAGCAGGCACGGGCCAACGATCAGTTGATCGAACAGCTTGAGGCCGATCCGGCAATGGCCAAGACGCATCATCGCAAGACTTGGCCTTTCAAGCCCGGTTGGGCGAAAGAGGTGCACGTTTGGCCTTTTCTACTGCGAATAGAATTCCTTGCGGCCATCATCATCACCATCATCTTGATGGTTTGGTCGATCACCTTGAACGCGCCGCTCGAAGAACCGGCGAATCCCAATTTGACGATGAATCCGGCGAAGGCTCCCTGGTACTTTCTCGGACTGCAGGAGATGCTCGTCTATTTCGATCCGTGGATTGCTGGGGTTGTGATGCCCACGATGATCATTATCGGATTGATGGTGATTCCCTACATCGACACCAATCCGCTGGGCAGCGGATATTACACCTGGAAGCAGCGTAAGTTTTCGATTTCCACTTTCATGTTCGGTTTCGTGATCTTGTGGGTCGCGATGATCATCATTGGGACGTTCATTCGCGGTCCGGGCTGGCAGTGGTTCTGGCCGGGACAAACCTGGGACCATAACCGGTTGATCTATGAGGTGAACCGGGATCTACCAGATCTGTTTGGACTCACCTCGAACGCGGCGAAAGCAATTTTTGGCGCGATCGTGGTGGTCGGATTCTATCTGGTCGGCGGCGGCGCAGTGTACTCACTGTTCCGCCGGAAAATGAAAAAGGACTTCCAACGCATGAGCCTGCTGCAGTTTTCGCTCATGGCATTTCTGTGGCTCACCATGATCGCGTTGCCGTTGAAAATGGCTCTGCGGCTGCTGTGGCACATCAAGTATGTGTGGATCACGCCCTGGTTTAACGTGTGAGAAAGGCAGCTTCTGGCTACTAGCTCTTAGCTTCGAGTTCCTGGTTTCGAAAGATCGTCTTCAAAGGATAAGAGGGACAATCCGGTGCCTGAAAAACCCATCCCCGAGCAGGATCCGATAACCGGAAAATCGTACGCCATCCATTACTTGATTGCGACGGTGATTCTGATCGCCACGCTGTTCTGGGCCTTGTACGACGAAGCCTGGGGACAGCGGCCGTGGAAGGCATTCCAGGATCACTGGAAAGATCGTTATGCTGCCTTCTTGAACACGGCGAAGTCGACGTCCGCGAAGTCCGAGCAGTCGGTGGAAAAGGATCCGCAATACGCCGCTTTGAAGCAGGATTACGAGAAGGCTTATCAGGATTCCAAAGCGCAAGCAGAAGAGGCTCGCAAGAAACTGGATGACGCCAGCGCACGTTTGCTGGCAGTACAGAGCGTTTTTACCGACCGTCGCGCGTACGTAAACGCTCTCACCTACGAACTGGAAACCAGCACCAGCGCCTCTTCGAAAGCAAGCAAGCAGAAAGACATTGATTCCTACAAGGCCGAGCAGGCGACGGTAGAGTTTCCTGACGGCACGAAGCAGAAGTTCACATTTCCGCAATTGGAGGAAAAGTATAACGAAATCCGCGACGAGCGTACGAAGCTGAGCCTTGAACTGGGCGACGTGCTGAAGCCAGCCACGGCAGCCAAGGCGAAGATGGATGAATACATCTCGGATCACATGGTCGATCTGACGCCGCCGCAAATTCAGGGGCTGCGGAAACGGGCGACGGAATGGGATCCGGCGATCGTTCAGATCAACGTAGCTGATGCCAACATCGTGGACCGATGCGAGTCCTGCCACATGAACACACGCGAGCCGCTGAAAATCACAGCCGCGGCCATGACCGGCAAGGGCGAAAAGAAACCGGACGAATATGCAAATGCGTTCATAAGCCATCCCGAGCCGGAGTTGCTGTCAATTCACGACCCGGAGAAGTTTGGATGTTCCCCATGTCATCAAGGCAATGGACGCGCGACCACCAGCATCGAAAAGGCTCATGGAAATTATGAGCATTGGCTGTGGCCCCTGTATCCCAAAGAAAATTCGCAAGCGGGCTGCCAGACGTGTCACTCCGCCGACATGGTGCTGGCCAGCGGCGACGTCCAATTCGATACCATCAACAACGGCAAGGATTTGTTCCGGCAGCGCGGGTGCATGGGCTGTCATCGCTACGAGGGCTACGACAAGGAACCCGAAGATCTGAACTCCGTTGGGCAGCAGATCAAGCAGATTGAAACCCAGAAAAAGGAAAACGCAAAGAACTCCGCGGATTTGATGAATCAGGCTGATGCCGCTGAGTCCAATGACGCAGCCAACAAGCTAAACACGCAAGCCGTCGACCTCAGAGTCGCCAACAGCAAGCTGGATGCTCGTCTGCAGCAACTTGATTTCCAGTCGCACAGCCTGATGCAGGATCAGAAAAAGGTTGGGCCGAACCTAAAAGATGCGCGACTGAAGTTGAACAAGAATTGGATTCCAGTGTGGCTAAAAAAGCCTTCGGATTTCCGTCCGACCACGAAGATGCCGAATTTCCGCCTTACCGACCATCAAATTCAGGCGATATCGGCTTACATCTGGCAATCAGGCTTTACCGACGAACTGCCCAAGCACAAGCCCGGCAATGCCGCTCACGGAAAGGAACTGTTCGAAACGCGAGGCTGCCTAGCCTGCCACTCCATCGGTGAGGGCGACCAGATGCAAGGCGGAACTTTCGCGGCAAACCTGACGCGCGTTGGAGAGAAAGCTAACTACGACTACCTGGTGCGCTGGATTCACAACGCCCGCCAGCGGACACGGCCCTACTGTCCTTACGAGAAGAAGGATATCGGTCCCGAAGATTACGCGAAGAAGAACCTTCCCTACGTATTCGACCTGGACCACAGCCGCTGCCCGAATGATGGACACGAACTGCAAGTACAGAACATGACGGTGATGCCGAGCCTTCGTCTGAGTCCGGACGACGCCGAGGACATTGCCACATATCTGATGTCGCAGAAGAAGCAAGAACCGTCGTCCTACGCGAATGCGTCGTTCATGGATGATCCGGCGCTGAAAGAAGAAGGTAAGAAATGGGTTCGCTTCTACGGCTGCGGCGGCTGCCACGAAATCGCTGGCATGGAGGAGGAAGGCCGCATTGGCACCGAACTGACCTTTGAAGGCAGCAAGCCGATCGAGCGCCTGGATTTCGCGTTGTTTACCGAAGTCGCACAGCGCGGCGGCAAAGGCGCAGAGCCGATCAAGGACAAAGAAGATTTGGCCCGCCTGCCTGACGGTCCGACAACAGAACCATGGTATGACCATAAAGGATTTTTCGAGCACAAACTCGCCGAACCGAACATCTATGACCAGGGCAAGGTGAAGAGCGAAACGGAAGCGCTGCGCATGCCGAACGTGCACCTGACAAAAGATCAGGTGCTCGACCTCACGACGTTCCTGCTCGGTAGTCAGGAGACTTCCCTTCCCCAGAGTTATCAATACAAACCGGGCGATGCGCGGCACGATATTCAGGAAGGCTGGTGGGTGGTTAAGAAGTACAACTGCATGGGTTGCCACCAGTTCATCCCTGGGCAGCGGACGATCTTAATGGGCCTGAAGCAGTACCAGGATGCGCAGGAGCAACTGCCTCCGAAACTTCTGACGGAAGGCGCGCGCGTCGACCCTGAATGGCTTCGGAAATTCTTATCGAATCCGGCGCTCAGCACTACTGACACAAATCGCAATGGAGTGCGGCCATATCTGAAAGTCCGCATGCCAACTTTCTCGTTCTCGGATAACGAACTACGAAAGCTGGTGCGCTTCTTTGAGGCCTTGTCGCAGCAGCCGCTTCCCTACATTCCGGAAGAGGTGCCGACACTCACGGCCAAAGAAAGCGACATGGCGCGAAGTCTGTTCTCGAGCACGGCAGCGCCTTGCCTGAAATGCCATGCCACGGGCGATCCCGCACATGACAAAATCGCGACAGCCCCCAACTTCCTGCTGGCGAAGGAACGGCTGAAACCCGATTGGGTGGAGCGTTGGATCACCGATCCGCAAGCAGTCAGCCCGGGCACCTCAATGCCTTCGGGTTTGTTCAGGCAGCAGAACAATCAATGGGTATTTGCCGGACCCACGCCGCCAACGTTTAATGGCTTCGAGGGTGATCATCGCAAGCTTTTGACCGATTACATCTTCCAGTTAACGCCTGAAGAACAGCGGCGTGTGGCGTCTTCCATGCCTCGGGCGAAGGCGTCTCTACAGCCTTCTAGTAAGCGTAAACAGGCAGCGGTGGAATCGCATCATACCGCGGGCGGAGGTTCGCGGTAGAATGTGCGGTCTGATCGGTGGTTCTGCCTATGTCTAACGATCTACCGCGAGGGCTGGCACGCTCTCGCGACAGCCGGCGCGTTGCCGGCGCTACACATAAAATGAAAGGGCGACATCATGAATAAGCAAACGGGTTGGGGAGCAATGACCATCAGCATGCTGGCTTTGTGCGGCCTGCTGATCATGGCAGCATGCAGCAAGAAAGAAAATACGGAGCAATCCAGCAACGCTCCGACGGAATCGGCAGCTCCTGCGCAGCCGGCAACTCCGATTGATCCGGCCACGGTAGCCACGATTAATGGCACAGTAAAATTCGACGGCACTGCACCCAAAGCAGCGAAGATCGATATGAGCCAGGATCCAGGGTGCAAGGGCACCAACGAAGCCGAGAACGTTGTGGTCACGGGCGGCGACTTGGCGAATGTCTTCGTCTATGTCAAAGACGGACTGGGTAGCCGAACATTCGACACGCCCAAGGATCCGGTGGAACTTGATCAGAAGGGCTGCCAATACCATCCTCATGTTCTGGGTGTGATGGCCGGTCAGACCGTCCAAATCAAGAATGACGATCCGACGACTCACAACATCCATCCGACTCCAAAAGACAACCGCGAGTGGAACGAGTCGCAGCCGCCATCGTCTCCGGCGATCGAAAAGAACTTCGCCCGCGAAGAGATCATGCTGCCGGTGAAGTGTAACCAGCACCCGTGGATGAAGATGTACATCAACGTAGTGAAGAGCCCGTTTTTTGCTGTCACATCCAAAGATGGCAAGTATGAGATCAAGGGCTTGCCGCCGGGCGACTACACCATCGCGTTCGTGCACGAGAAACTTGGAGAGCAGGACCAGAAAGTAACAGTCGCTGCCAAGGACACGAAGACCGTCGACCAAAGCTTCAAAGCGGGCGGCGAGTAGCTTCTACGGTGATAGAATACCGGGTTGGACAAGGCAGGTTGCACTCACTGTTGCTGCCTGCCTTGACCTCCAAACCCAAGGGTGGTCTCCAACTCCGGAGACTCCCTGACCCAAGGGGCCCTACTCTGAAAGCCATCGCGACATCCTACAATCGCGGACATCACAGGCTCGCGGTCATTCTTGCTTGCTGGACTTTTCTTCTCATCATCGCGGGCGCACTGGTCACTAGCAATGACGCCGGACTATCGGTGCCGGATTGGCCTACCTCATTTGGTTCCTGGTACAAGATTCCGAAACTGGTCGGGGGTGTGAAGTTCGAACACACGCATCGTATGATCGCGCAGGGGGCCGGACTGCTGACAATCCTCCTTGCCGTCTGGACCTGGCGCACGGAAAAGCGGCGATGGATGCGGGTGTTGGGCTTCGGTGCGCTAGGAATGGTTATCGTTCAAGGAATTCTTGGGGGACTCACTGTCGTACTCTTCCTCCCGCCGCCGGTATCTTCGGCGCACGCAGCACTTGCCCAGACATTTTTCTGCCTGGCCGTGGCATTCGCTCTCTTCACAGGCCAGAAATGGGTTGAAGAGCAGCCGCAAGTCGAATATGACCAGCGTCGTCCCAGCCTGTTCACCTTGACGCTACTATCTATTTTCGTGCTCTACGTTCAACTCATCCTGGGGGCGATGTTCCGTCACCACGGGTTAAGTTGGTGGCCTCACGTGGTCCATGCCGTAGTTGTCTCATTCGTGCTGGCGTGGACGGCAATCCGGGCCCTCACGATCTATTCGCAGATCGAGGCCGTCCGTCGCCCCGCGATTCTTATGTTGTCATTGGTCATTGCACAGTTGTGCCTGGGATTCACAGCGTTTCTCACCCGCGTGTCCTGGGGTCGAGATGCGGTGCAACCGGAACTCCCCATGGTGGTGGCGACCGTGGCTCATGTGGCGGTGGGAGCCCTGTTGTTGGCAAGCACCGTAATCCTGTCGATCCAGGTATGGAGACATGTGCCCGTGGCCTTCGAAGAGCGATTGCCTCAGGCGCAACGGGACGCCTCGGCAGCGTAAAGCTCCTGACAGCCGAGCGATGGCGCGAGTTGCTTTCTCTTCCCAGGGATTCGACTGTCGCTATTGTTCCGCCGCATAGTTTTGCCCATGATGTCGTAAACTGGTTGCAGTCCTCGGAGTCTCCTTTGGTTTCAAAAGTCTCTTCGCTCGCTGATCCCGGGTTGGAAGCCGAGCAGTCTGCCGCGTCCGTTATTTCCGTACAGAATTTGGTTCACCGCTATGAAAATCGAACTGCGTTGAATGGAGTTTCCTTCGATGTGCGGCCGGCGGAGTTGTTCGGACTACTCGGACCGAACGGCAGTGGAAAGACTACTCTATTCCGAATTCTATCGACGCTGATGATTCCCACCGGCGGCCGGGCCCTGGTAATGGGCTGCGATGCCGCGCAGGATCCCGCCAACGTGCGAAGACAGATTGGCGTGGTGTTTCAGGCGCAGAGCGTTGATGCAAAGTTAACCGCATACGAGAACCTCTGGCATCAGGGCCATCTCTATGGTTTGCGTGGGTCCGCTCTCAAGGCGCGCGTGGGAGCGATTCTCGAACGGGTAGGTCTGGCTGACCGTGCCAAAGAGCGAGTGGAAACATTCTCCGGGGGAATGCAGCGCCGCATCGAACTGGCAAAAGGCCTGTTGCACCATCCTGGAGTGCTATTGCTCGATGAACCTACGACGGGGCTTGATCCCGGAGCGCGCCGCGATTTGTGGCAGTATTTGCAAATCCTGCGCGATGAAGAGCATGTCTCCGTGCTGGTCACGACTCATTTGATGGAAGAAGCGGAGCGCTGCGACCGCCTTGCCATCATGAATGAAGGAAATCTGGTTGCTCTGGGAACGCCAACAGAATTGAAGAGTGAAATCGGCGGTGACGTGATCATGCTCGATGCCGCGCACGACGCCGCTTTGCTGGCCGACCACATCCGGACACGCTTTCGCGTAGAAGCATCCGTGCTCGGGAGCCAGGTTCGGATTGAGCGTGAGGGGGGGCACCGGTTTGTTCCTGACGTGGTCGAGGCGTTCCCGGGCGAGATTCAGGCGATTTCCGTCAGCAAACCGGCGCTGGAGGATGTATTTATCCATCGCACCGGCCACAAGTTCTGGAGTGAAGAGCGCGAAGCGGTTTCCGAAGGTAAATCCGAAAACAAGAAGAAGAGGAGGTAGCTTGCGTCCAATGATTCTGGTGCTTTCTCTCGTACTCGGTGTAGTTCCCTTGTTTGGCGTTGTTTGGATTTTCGTCAGTGGCATGATCGTCCTGTCGCCGTTTTCAATCACAATGGACGGGTTGTTCATGACGCTGATCCTGCTGACGCTGTCCGCATGTTTCCTGTTGAATGCATTCTGGGAAATGCGCGACCGCGGAATGCTCGGCAAGAAGAAAGAAAGCGCACCCACGAAGGCACCTACGGCAAAAGCGAGTTAACTGATGGCAACCCACGCTGCAACTTTGACGCGCCCTTCGCTGGCCCCTTCCGCCGGAGTGGCATTACCTGCATTTACGCTTTGGTGGCGCGAGATCGTGCGCTTCTACCGGCAACCCACGCGCGTGGTAGGGGTCTTGGCGTCTCCCCTGGTGTTTTGGCTGGTGATCGGCTCGGGTTTCGGAACGTCATTTCGTTCGGGTGGTGGACCCGGTCAACAGCACTACCTGGATTACTTCTATCCCGGCGCGCTGATCATGATCGTCCTCTTCACTTCGATCTTCACAATGATGTCGGTGATTGAAGACCGAAAAGAGGGATTCCTGCTCTCGGTGCTGGTCGCGCCGGTGCCGCGCACTGCAATCGTGCTCGGCAAGGTGCTGGGCGGAACCACGCTTTCGGCCATTCAAGGGATGATTTTCCTGATCTTCGCGCCCTTCGCCGGCGTACATCTCGACCTCGTGCAAGTATTGCTGGTCGGGGTTGTTGTTTTTCTCGTTTCGTTTTCCCTGACCGCGCTTGGCTTCGCAATTGCCTGGCCGATGGATTCCTCGCAGGCTTTTCACGGAATCGTAAATCTGTTTCTGATCCCGCTGTGGCTGCTGTCGGGAGCGCTATTCCCTCTCGCCGGCGCTTCCGGGTGGATTCGGGTCATCATGCGGCTGAATCCATTGACATACGGAGTCGAGGCGCTACGAGGATTGCTTTATCCAGGGGCGGAAACCAGCTTTCCACTGCCTTCAGCCATGGCAACGCTGCTACTTTTCTCGTTGGTCATGCTAGGACTGGCGGTCTTGATGGCAAACCGCCGGACGACGAGGCCTGCTGCGTGATCGCTGAGCAATACGCCTTCTTCCCTGCACTGAACGCTACTCTGAACGGAACCAGCGCCGCGTTGCTTCTCACGGGGCGTGTGCTGATTGCGCGCGGACGCATCACCGCCCATCGTGCGTGCATGATTGCCGCAGTCGTTGCGTCAGCTCTATTTCTGGGATGTTATTTGTTCTTTCATTTCAAGGTCGGGAATATTCGATTCCTCGGCGAAGGCTGGGCGCGCCCAGTTTATTTTGCAATCCTGATTTCGCATGTCACCCTCGCTATCGTCATTGTTCCACTCGCGATCGTGACTTTAAGTCGCGGCCTGAAAGCTCACTACGATAGGCATCGAGCCATTGCTCGCTGGACCTGGCCGCTCTGGATGTACGTTTCTGTCACAGGCGTGATCGTATATTTCATGCTTTACCGGTGGTTCCCGCACAGCTAGATCCCGAAGAGGGTTTTTCACCACCGAGATGCGAAGGATATAGAGAAAAAGAGATTCAACAAGTCCTGATGGCCTACGGTCGATTCTTTGTTTCTATGTTTCCTCCGTGCGCTCCGTGCCCTCTGTGGTGAATTGATTTTTATGTCTCGTCCTGAAACTCAAAATCGATGTCTCCGGCACAGTCGGCGACGCGGCGTGGCGCGAGATCCAGCAGTATGATCAGATTCAGAGCGCGGATTTTGGACCGCAGTTTGGCAGTGGCGGACGCTGCAATCACCCGCCCGATGTTCCTCATGCCAAAGGGGAGTGGATCGGCGCTGAAATCCGGCTCCAGACACCGCTTCTCGCGCAGTACGCTATGGCGCACTACCTCGAACAGGAGCGGGTTCTCGACGCTGATGTAGAAGAACAGTGAGAGTGATTTGCTATATTTTTTCGATATCCCATGTCTAATCAGCCTGAATCGTCCGCTCCGAGTTCCATGAGTTCTACTGAACCGGAGGCCAAGCCCAAGCGCAGTATGTCGCGCACCCAGAAGATCCTGTTTTTCGCCACCGGTTGGCTGATCGTCCTCATGCCATTTCTGTTTTGGTGGAACACGTGGTTTGGGCGCCATCTTTCAGACCAGCAACTCACAGAGTATCTGCACGACGACAAGAAGCCGCGCCATATCCAGCATGCCCTGGTGCAAATGGGTGAGCGCATGGGTGCGCCGGACAGAACACACTCTGAAAAGTCGGCAAGCAATGCCGATGTTCGGCGATGGTACCCAGACCTGGTGCGTCTCGCCAACGATCCGATTGAAGAAGTACGCAATACAGACGCATGGGTGATGGGCCTGGATCCCTCGGGCGCCGGTTTTCACGAAGCATTGCTGAAGATGCTGACTGATGCATCTCCCATGGTTCGAGGAAACGCCGCATTGTCACTCGTTCGCTTCGGAGACCCCACCGGGCGTCCGCAAATCGTGGCGTTGTTGCAGTCGGCACAAATCAGCGCTCCAGCGGATGGGCACGTCGTCGACTCAGACCGCCCGGGAACAGCGGTTCATCAGGGCGGATTGCTCGCAAAATTAGCGACCACAAGTTCCTCGGCGCCGGTTGAGATCCGTTCGCCAATCCCGGGACGAATTCGATCCGTTTCGCAACCGGGCGCACATGTCGCCGCCGGAGCAGAGGTGGCGGTCGTCGATCCGGGCACCGAACAGGTTTGGGAAGCACTGCGAGCACTGTATTTGGTCGGGCAACTGGAGGATCTGCCGGCGATTCGTCCCTACGAACGCGACCTGCCCGATATTTCCAATGACGTCCGCAAGCAGGCTTTGGAGACGGAACAAGAGATTCGGAAGCGCGCGGGAGCAAACTAGGCGGGCATGGCACAACGATTAGGCTACGTTGCTCTGGTCGTTCGTGATTGCGATGAAGCCATTTCTTTCTATACGCAGTCGCTCGGGTTCCAGGTAATCGAAGACACAGACCTCGGCAACGGAAAACGCTGGGTTCTAGTGAGGCCTCCGGGCGCCGAAGGAACGGACTTGCTGCTCGCGCGTGCAGTCAATCCCGAGCAGGCGAGCCGCATCGGCAACCAAACAGGTGGCCGCGTTTTTCTCTTTCTTCACACGGACGACTTCTGGCGCGACTATCGCGAGATGAACGCACGCGGCGTGAAGTTCGTCCGGCCTCCGAGTGAAGAGGCGTACGGAACAGTAGCGGTCTTCGAAGATCTTTACGGCAACAAGTGGGACTTGCTGCAACTGAAAGCCGACGGCTGATAGCTGAGAGATTCTCTAAATTGCCATTGGCCCGACTTCTTTTTCCACTTCCACTGTATCGACCATCGCGATTGCGTCCCAGGGACAACCATCGAGGAAGCAGCCATCCGGGCCCTTGCTCAAACATTTCTTGCAGCCGATACAAAGGATGGGATCGATCTGGATGCGGCCGAACGGCGGATGATCTTCGTCGGGAACCCAGAACATGCAATCTTCCACGGGGCAGTATTCGACGCATGCGGGCGAGCCGGCACATCCGGTGCAGCACTCGGTGATGACCGCCAATTCCTTCGGCTTCTTCTTGCGCGGGGTGGCGAGACCTTTCGACTTCGGCTCAAACTTCAGTTCGTCGGGAACCATACCGACGGCTTTGGTGGCACCGGGAGCAGGAGGCATGCGCGGAATTATACCCTGAACCCGCTCAATTTATGAACCTTACTTGCGCGTGAAAATCCGGCACGAGCACGAGACGACTGGCCCGAAACGACACTTCCGCATGGATTTTGTGCTTGGCAGCACGATCTCCACCGGCCTCCTTCTGTTATATTGAACCCCTGCAAAGGAGCACGCTTATGGCTGGCAAGAGTCTGAATCGCGTTCAGTTGATTGGAAATCTAGGCAAGGATCCTGAGATCAAATACACCCCGCAGGGTACGCCAGTTGCCAAGCTCACCATCGCTACGAACGAACGCTTCAAAGACAAGGCCGGCGAGTGGCAGGATCGCACGGAATGGCACAATGTCGTGCTCTGGCAACGTCTAGCCGAGATTGCTGGCGAGTATCTGAAGAAGGGCGGCAAGGTCTATATCGAAGGACGCCTGCAGACTCGTTCTTGGGACGACAAGACATCCGGGCAGAAGAAATATATGACCGAAGTCGTAGCCAGTGATTTGATCCTTCTGGGTGGACGTGGCGAGGGTGGCGGAGGCGATTTCGCCGGAAGTTCACGCGGGTCTTCATCTTCTGCCGGAGCCAGCAACAATTTTGATCAACGCACTCCCGAGCCCGAACCGGCAGGTTCCGGACCGATCACCGACGACGATATACCGTTCTGAACCGTTAGCATCGAGAGCTCAAGCTCGCTGATTGTGAGACGCAGAGATCTCCGCTGTTCAGGAGTTTCCTTGCTCTCGATTCCTCCGTCCTAGCTACGCAGAAACAATTTGCAGCGTGGCAAATTCAAGTGAGCCGGTCGTCGCGAGAGTATCTTCCAAGTAACCGCCAAATTGGTTACTTGCTCCTCTAACCATGGCGATGAGCACGGACGAGATTCAAAATCAACCTCTCCCGCCTATGCTATTTATTTTCGAGCCGTTTATCACCTAGCGAAAATCCAAACGCCGAAGTAACAGTTACCGTAAAACGAACTGCAACTCGCGCCCCGACTAGGGTAAAAGGTCTCTTGACAGTGGTAGCTAGCGCAGTCCAATATTGGATTCAACTACAGCGCAGTACCTCAAGAAACCCCCCAAGGGACTGGCTTTTCGCAGCAATCCATACCCTTATCAAGGAGCAAGTACTTTGGTTCTTACGAAACCCGATTTTGACGTCGCTATCATTGGTGGCGGACCTGCAGGCGGCTCCATGGGCGCCTATCTCGCAAAAGCTGGAGTGAATTGCGTAGTTCTCGAGCGCGAACTGTTCCCACGACCTCACGTTGGCGAATCACTCGTCCCATCTGCCATGAGAGTGTTCCGCGACCTGGATTTCCTCAGTCAGATGGAAGAGGCGAAATTTCCTCACAAGTTCGGCGCAGCATGGACTGCCGAAGATCGTGGCGCCTATGACATGGATTTCAAGGGCGGTTTCGACGGCAAGGGAGACAACTTAGCCCCAACCTCGCATGTCGACATCAGCTTTAGCGAGCGGAAACAGGATGGCGTGGACCGGGAATACACCTATCACGTCGATCGCGGCAAGTTCGATCTCATGCTGTTGCAGCACGCCCACAAGCTGGGAGCAACCGTGTACGAAGGCGTGAAAGTGAGCTCGGTTGACTTCGACGCCAAGGAACCGGTCGTCCGCTTCAACATGGGACGAAACGGCAAGGAAATGGGCCTGACCGCGAAGATGGTGATCGATGCCAGCGGCCGCAACACCTTCCTGGGAAATCAACTGAAGCTCAAAGTCAAAGATCCTGTGTTCGACCAGTATGCAATTCACACCTGGTTCGACAACTACGATCGCAAGGTGTTCTCCAAAAAGAATGAGCACCGCGACTTCATCTTCATTCACTTCCTGCCCATCTCCAATACCTGGATCTGGCAGATTCCCATTACCGACTCCGTCACCAGCATCGGCGTGGTTACGCAGAAGAAGAATTTCGCCAAGTCAAAACAGGAACGCGAAGAGTTCTTCTGGAGCGCAGTCGGATCGCGCCCCGCGCTGCGGGATGCCCTGCTAAAGGCTGACCGAATGCACGCCTTCAAAGATGAGGGCGACTACAGCTACGCCATGAAGCAGGTCACCGGCGACCGCTGGATGATGGTGGGGGACGCGGGACGATTCGTCGATCCTATCTTCTCGACCGGCGTCAGCATCGCGTTGAACAGTTCGCGGTTTGCGCACAAGAACGTAATTGCCGCCCTGGAAAAGAACGACTTTTCGCGCGCCAGTTTCTCCGAGTTCGAAAACAAAATCCGGCTCGGAACCAAGAACTGGTACGAGTTCATCTCCGTCTACTACCGCTTGAACGTGCTGTTCACTTACTTCGTGGGTGATCCACGCTACCGTCTCGATGTGCTGAAGCTGCTGCAAGGCGACGTCTATGACGATGCCGCGCCGCCAGTGCTTGAGAAGATGAAGAAGATGGTGTCGGAAGTCGAGCAGAACGTGAAGCACCCGTGGCACAAGTCCCTGGGTAACATGACGGTCGACGCCTTCAAGCAGGTTGCCACCAGCTAGAACAGCATCACCATTCCAGAAGGGAGAAAGCTTTGGTTATTACCAAGCCAGATTTTGATGTCGCCATTATTGGCGGGGGGCCTGCAGGATCGTCGATGGCGGCCTACCTGGCCAAGGCCGGTGTGAGTTGCGTGGTTTTTGAGCGTGAACTGTTTCCTCGGCCCCACGTGGGTGAGTCGTTAGTTCCTTCTTCTACCCGTGTCTTCAAAGACCTGGACTTCCTGGGGCAAATGGAAGCGGCAAAGTTTCCCCATAAGTTCGGCGCGGTGTGGACGACAGATGATAAGAAGATGCCTTACGTGCATGACCTCGACGGTCTTGCTCCGGATTGCAACGTCGACATCCGCTTTGAAGAACGCCAACAGCCGGGCATCGACAAGAACTATACCTACCACGTCGACCGCGGCAAATTCGACCTCATGCTTCTGCAGCATGCCAACAAGCTTGGAGCAACTGTTTACGACGGCGTGAAAGTTGTCTCCGTAGACTTCGGTCCCAAGGAACCATTGGTTCGGTTCACCATGGGGTCGCAGGAAATGAGCGTCAGTTGCAAGATGGTTGTCGACGCCAGCGGCCGCAATACCTTCCTGGGCAATCAGCTGAAACTTAAGGTGCAGGATACGGTATTCGACCAGTACGCGATTCATTCCTGGTTCGACGGCTACGACCGCAAGGTCTTCGCCAAGCGCGATACCAATCTGGACTACATTTATATCCACTTCCTGCCGCTCTCGAATACGTGGATCTGGCAGATTCCCATTAGCGACACGGTGACCAGCCTGGGCGTGGTGACGCAAAAGAAGAATTTCGCGAAATCCAAAGCGGACCGCGAAAAGTTTTTCTGGGAATCGGTCGGTACCCGTCCGATGATTGAGGAAACGCTCCGGAAATCAAATCGCATTCGCCCGTTCAAGGACGAAGGCGACTACAGCTACGCCATGAAGCAACTCTGCGGCGATCGATGGGTGATGGTTGGAGATGCTGGGCGATTCGTCGATCCAATCTTCTCGACCGGCGTCAGCATCGCCCTGAATAGTTCACGCTTCGCTCACAAGGACATTCTGAGCGCTCTCGAGACCAACGACTTTTCGCGGAAGAGTTTTGCGAACTTTGAAAATACGCTGCGCCTCGGCACGAAAAACTGGTACGAGTTCATTACTGTGTACTACCGTCTCAATGTCCTGTTCACCTACTTCATCAACGATCCACGTTATCGCCTGGATGTCCTGAAGTTGCTGCAAGGCGATGTTTATGACGATGCCACACCAGAGGTGCTGGAGAAGATGAAGAAGATGGTGACGGAAGTTGAGCAGAATGAAAAACACCCCTGGCACAAGCTTCTGGGCGATCTGACAGCAAACGCGTTTCGTCCGACCGTCTAACCGTCCGCGCGAACGCCTACAAATTCGCAGTGGGACCGGGACGAGTCTGGTCTCACTGCGTTAAACTTTTCGAACTCTTTTAAGCTTCACCGGATTAGGCGAGGGTCCATGGTGCAGAGCAACCGGAATTTCATCATCGCCTACATTCTTTTAGTAGGGCTTCCCGTTCTCGGACTCATCGGTGTTCTGAAGACTGGGCGAAGAGTTGCTGCGCCGATCTCGCTCGACGGCACTTGGACACTGCAAGCCGATTCTTCACGCTTAGCATCCCTACCTTGCGGAAAGTCGCTGGCGAGTTCAGACTTTTCGATTTCACAGTCAGGCGAAACTTTTACGCTGAGCATAACGACCGGACCAAAATCCACCGCGTCAGGCGTTCTCGTTGGAACCACCTTGAAGGCTTCGCTGTTCCCGTCTCTGTCCGACGATCCGGATTGCGGCCGCGGGCGTGAGTTAAACCTACTAGCCACCGTGGATCCGAATGCGACGCCAAGGTCGCTGACGGGAACGATCTCTCTTAACGATTGTCCGACTTGCAAGCCTGTCGAATTCCGCGCTTTCCGGCGCCCGCCTGCGGCAAAAGGAGGAAGCTAGTGCCGAATCTCTTCCTCCTGGTCCTGCAAATCGCGGTGGTGGTCGCCGTATGCCGGGTTGTCGGTAGTCTTTTCCGCCTCATTCACCAGCCCAGGGTGGTTGGCGAAATGTTTGCCGGGATACTCCTAGGCCCATCTTTCTTGGGATGGCTAGCCCCTGGAGTATCGGCGTATTTGTTTCCGCCCAACAGCCTCGGATTTCTGAACGCGCTGAGTCAAGTTGGTGTGATGATCTTTATGTTCCTGGTGGGACTCGGCATCAATCCGAAGGAACTCAAACATCACGGGCATGCCGCCGTCCTGACCAGCCACGTCAGCATCACAGCTCCCTTTGTCCTGGCAGCCTTCCTTTCACTCTATCTCTACCCTAAGCTCTCTGACGACAGCGTCGCCTTCAGCAGTTTTGCGCTCTTCATGGGAGCCGCAATGAGCATCACGGCGTTCCCGGTCTTGGCGCGCATTCTCACAGAGAGAGATCTTCTCGGAAGCCGGTTAGGCACTATCGCGATTGCTTGCGCGGCTGTCGACGACGTGACTGGCTGGTGCATCCTCGCCTACATCGTGCTTCTGATCCGATCGGCACACAGCGCAAGTCCAATCTGGCTTACCGTGGGCGGCCTGCTGGGCTTTGCGCTCTTCATGATCTACGTTGTCCGCCTCTTGTTACGGCGATTTCAGACGATTTACGAGCGGAAGGGCGGATTGACTGAGAATTTGCTGGCCTTGATGCTGCTCCTGGTTCTCAGCTCTGCCCTGCTCACGGAATGGTTGGGACTTCACTTGCTCTTTGGAGCCTTTTTGATGGGCGCGATCATGCCCAAGGAGGCGAAGTTTGTACGATACATCGTGGATCGCTTCGAGACCATCGCGATCACTTTGCTCTTGCCTCTGTTTTTCGCGTTCACAGGACTCCGCACGAATTTCGGCTTGGTGAATGGCCCTGAGATGTGGATGTACACCGCTTTGATCATCCTGGTAGCGACCGCCGGGAAACTGGGAGGATCGATGATCGCTTCCTGGCTGGCAGGAATGCCCCTCAGAGAATCAGCCGGGCTCGGCACCTTAATGAATACCCGCGGCCTAATGGAGTTGGTGATATTGAACATCGGTTTGGATATCAAAGTTATTTCTCCGGCATTGTTTTCGATGATGGTTCTGATGGCATTGTTTACGACATTTATGACAACTCCGGTTCTGGAAATCATCTGCCCGGATCGGATTCTCCGAGCAAAAGTGGCGGCCGGGCCGTCTCAAGTCCCGGTGTCTAGCATGGCGTTGGAGTCGAGTGATGGTAGCGCCGCCTAACGGAATTTCTACTGTGCAAATTCTTGCAAGGTGCGCTAGTTGCAAGAATCTGCACACGATAAAGCGCATGAACACTGCCGATTTCATATGGTGACTGCGCAAGAATCTGCTATGATGCCAGTCATTGATTGGCTCTGCGGCAGACGCAGACCACGCTGTATATCGAAACGTTCCGTCTTCCTCCCTCTGCAGTTCGCCAAACTGAATAGCCATCGGGTGCTGGTGAAATCTCGTCCTATGAATACGTGCAGAGTTCTGTCGCTGTTTTTCCTCGCCGTGGCATGCTCCGTTTTGCACGCGCAAACGGTGAATACGTTCGAGGGAATCGACGCGTCGCAGTTGACCAACCCAGGATTCGACATAGACCCCAATGGCGCGGTCGGCACGAAACAGTTCATGGAGTGGGTGAACGTCGCGTATCAGGCGTACGACAAAGTAACGTTCGCTCCCGTGTGGTCCGCACCGCAGGCAGGTGCGACACCATGGAAAAATGCCGGCCTGACCAACTGTACGCAGATTGCGGGAGATGGCCTGGTTAACTTCGATCGCCTGGCTTCACGATGGATCATCAGCGCCCGTACAAACAACGCGAACAATTATTTTTTCTGCGTCGCGATTTCCAATACGGACGATCTCTCCTCCAGTTCCCTGAAATGGTTCACCTATGCTTTTCCGCTGAATTCAATCTTGGGGACGAACGGTCAGGGGAATGTGTATTTCCCGGACTGGCCTAAGCTCGGTAGCTGGAGTGATGCGTATTACATGTCGACTGACCTCGAAGATCCGGGTAGCAACTTCAAGGAAGTTGGCGTTGTGGCCTGCGCTCTTGATCGAGCAAATATGTTAGTCGGAGGAGTCGCCAGATCTCCGCAGTGTTTTCGCGATCCCGCGTCCGGGGGAACCAGTGTATATCTCGGCCATAGCCTGATACCCGCCGACCTCGAAGGCACAACCGCTCCGCCCGTGGGGCGAGATGAATATTTCGTCGCCATTCAAAATCCTGTTCTTGATGGCGTCACCACCACCTCGAACTCTTTTAATATTTGGGACTTTCACGTTGATTGGTTGCACCCGGCAAACTCCACATTTACTGAATCGACACAGCCCGTAGTCCCTTATACGCCCGGCTGCTACACTGCAGCCCAGCCTGTCAACACCGTTTGCGTTCCTGAATCGACTACGAGCATCACAGGTATCCGCATCGATTCGGTTGGTGACCGTTTCATGCCGCGTCTCGCCTACCGAAATTTCAGCACGTACGAGTCGTTCTTGTTCAGTCACACAATTCTGACAGGATCTGGAAACAGCAAGCAAACCGGTGTCCGTTGGTATGAACTTCGAGGCGCCGGCACTCCCGCGCTCTTCCAGGATGGGACCGTGAGCCCGGACTCGTCTTTATTCCGATTCATGCCGAGCATCGCGCAGGACGGCAGCGCCGAGGCCGCTGTAGGTTACAGCGTCTCCAACGGATCGACGCATCCCGGCATCAGTGCCTCATGGTGGAACCTTGCCAACCTAAGCGCCCCAGTTGAATTCAGTTTGTTTCCTGGAGCGGCGGACGAAGAAAATAAGAGCACGTGGGGCGACTACACCAGCATGACGGTGGATCCCGTCGATGACTGCACCTTCTGGTACGTGAACGAATACTTCAGCCAGAACCAAACCGGAACGCAACACAATTGGCAAACGCGCATCTCCAACTTCAGGCTTCCCGGATGCGGCCAAACCACGCTGTCACCTGCTACCGGCCTGGCATTCGGCTCTGTCGCAACCGGTACCACCAGCGCTTCGCAGGCCGCGATCCTGACCAATGGACAGAATGCGACGCTCAACATCAGCAGCATCGGGTTCTCCGGTGCAAACGGTTCCGACTTTGCTCAGACCAACAACTGCGGATCGAGCCTGAGCGCAGGAGCGAATTGCTCGATCGACGTGACTTTCACTCCCGGAGCGCTGGGATCACGCTCGGCAACTCTGACTGTGACCGATGACGCCAGCAATAGTCCGCAGGCTATCGGCGTCAGCGGGATTGGAATCACTCCCGTCACGGTTTCACCCACAAGTCTCAATTTTGGAAATGTCACCCTTGGCTCAAGTAGCACCGCACCAGCCGTGACTTTGACGAACAATCAGAACGTGGCGCTCACTAACATCAGCATCGTAGCCAACGCGCCGTTCAGCCAGGTTAACACTTGCGGAACCTCGATCGCCCCAGGTGCGAAGTGCAAGATCACCGTGACGTTTACCCCAGCCGTCCTCGGAACAAAAACAGGGGCTGTCACGATCTCCGACAGCGCAGCGACCAGCCCACAAACGATCGCCGTCCGCGGAACCGGCGCTAGCCCGGTTACGTTTTCTCCCACTTCGTTGAGCTTCGGGACCGTAGCAGTTGGCGATTCCAGCAGTCCGCTACCTACGACGCTGACAAATCACCAAAAAACGCCGCTAACGATTAACTCGATCAGCATCATCGGCACGAACAGTGCTGATTTCTCTCAAACCAACAATTGTCCCGGTTCGTTGGCTGCAGGAGGAACCTGCACAATCTCGGTGACCTTCAGCCCGCGCGCTAGCGGAAGCCGCAGCGGAAAATTGAAAATCGTCGACAACGCGGTAAACAGCCCACAGAATGTCGCGCTCTCTGGTACAGGACAGTAGGCAGTAACTGTTCGTTTGTAATATTTCTGGCCATGGTTCATGAAGGCCTCGCGCCAGGGGCACGGGGGGTTCGATTTTACTTTGGAGGATTCAGATGACAAGTAGTTATGTGTTCGCCGGAAAAGGAACGGTTCTGCGTACATTGACGGCCAACGATAGTGCGGCTTGTTCTCGCCGAACCTTGGACGCCCGCTGGGCCGTCACTCGACTCAGGTCTGTTCTCCTCACTGCGGCGATGGCACTGATCTCCAGCCTGCTCCTTAGCGGGCAAGTCAGTGTTCTAACCAACCGATACGACAATGGCCGTACCGGACTGAATCCGAACGAAACCTTCCTGAATACGGCGAACGTCAAATCAGCGACGTTCGCGAAATT
Source organism: uncultured Acidobacteriaceae bacterium (assembly GCA_963840895.1). Taxonomy (GTDB): domain Bacteria; phylum Acidobacteriota; class Terriglobia; order Terriglobales; family Acidobacteriaceae; genus Sulfotelmatobacter. The sequence goes on along the minus strand of CAWJAR010000016.1, from coordinate 173,431 downwards.
GGGCGCCTACAACGTAGATGGATACGTTGTTGCACAACCCCTCTACATGCAAAACGTGTCCATTGGCGGCACGTCACACAACGTCGTTTTTGTGGCGACCATGCATGACAGCTTGTACGCCTTCGATGCAGACAACATCACCGGTGCTCCGTTATGGCAAGTCAGCTTCATTAACCCCGGCGCGGGGATTACGACTGTTCCGATGGAGGATCAGGGATGTAAATTGGTCAATGGTTATAACGAGGTGGGCATTCAGGGCACTCCTGTCATTGACCCTGATGCTGGCACCCTCTACGTTTCCGTCAAAACAAAAGAAGGGACCGCGCCCAATTACAGTTATGTGCACCGGTTGCATGCAATCAATGTCAAGACTGGCGACGAGCAATTGCATAGCCCAGTTCAAATCAGCGGTTCGGTACAGGGTTTGAACGGCACGGTAACATTTGATTCGCCCAAGGGATGTCAACGGGCTGGACTGCTTCTAACCAACGGCACGTTGTATATCGCTTTCGGATCAAACGGGTGCGACGGCGCTCGCGGCTGGATCTTCGCATACGACCCAGTTTTGCTGCAACAGCTGGGGGCATTTTCGACGGCTCCGAATCAAAAGCGCGGCGCAAACATTTGGCAGGGTGGCGCAGGCCCTGCCGCCGACGCAAATGGAAATGTGTTTTTTCTCACAGCCAATGGGGTGTTCAACGCGAACTCGGGCGGATCCGACTTTGCTGACAGCTTCTTGAAGCTGACTCTCACGGGCAACTTCTTGACCTGGAGCGATTACTTCACTCCCTTTGACCAAGCCAATATGGGTGCGAACGATCTCGATCTGGGGTCGGGCGGTGCGATGCTGCTCTCAAATCCGAACGTCGTGATTGGCGCCGGAAAAACTGGTTCCATTTACGTTGTGGATCCCAACGATATGGGCGGGTTCAACCCTAACAATAACAATCAAATTATCCAGTGGCTGCAAGATGCGCTGAACGAAGTCGATGGCACGCCGGCTTTTTGGAACAATACTGTCTTCTTTGCTCCCGCTCAGGGTCCAGCAAAGGCATATTCCATAGATAGCACCGGAATACTCACGAAATTGCCGCAGCAAACCGCACCCATAACAGCGGTGGCTGGACCCACCTTGTCATCAAACGGCTCCAGCAACGGAATTATGTGGCTGATTCGAAACGCCGGTGGCACTGCTAAGCAGCTCTCTGCCTTTGATGCGGCCGCGATGACAGAGATCTACAACTCTACCGTCGCCGGCAGCCGTGACACCTTAGGAACAACAGCTCATTTTGTAATTCCCACTGTGGCGGATGGCAGGGTATATGTCGGGACGCAAACGCAACTCGCCGTCTACGGCCTGATGCCGGTGATCTCCAATGTCTCGGGCGGCAACCAAACCGGAAAAGCTGGAACCACGCTACCCCTGCCTTTAACGATTCGTGTTACCGATCCGTACAGCGGCGCGCCGTTGTCGAATGTTACCGTCAACTTCAGCGCGAAGGGAGGATCGTTCGGCAATTCAAACCCCTTAACCGACAGCACTGGCACCGCCAGCACGACGTACACCCTGCCAACTACTTTCACGTCCAACATGTTGACGGTCACCGTCAGCGCACCTGGCTACGCATCAACTACATTCGTGGAAACGGTCACCGCCGGCAGCCCAGCTTCCATTACACCGGTTTCCGGAGGAACCCAAACTGGTACCGTGGGCACCACGCTGCCCAAGGCGATTGTCTTCAAGGTAGCTGACCAGTACGGGAACGGTGTGCCCGGCGTCTCGGTGACCTTCAGCGACAGTCCGAATCAGGGGGTTTTTCTCCCTTCCAAAACGATCACTACGGATTCCCTGGGTAAGGCAACCGTAACCTACAAGTTGCCGACTAAGGCGGGATACAACACGATCACTGCGTCAGCCGCCGGCTTCAACGCCAGCGTGCAGGAACGAGCCCTTGCTGGAACTGCAACGACGATGACGATTATGTCAGGGAACAATCAGACCGGTGCACCGAACACGCTTCTGCAGCAACAGCTGAAGGTGAAAGTCGTCGATCAATTTCTGAATCCGGTCGCGGGTGTCACCGTTAACTACACTGACAATGGAGCTAATGGTAGTTTCCCCGGGGGAACCAGCGCTATTACGAACTCATCCGGCGTCGCGGGCGTTTCATACACTACCCCAAACAAGACAGGAAACGTCACAATCACAGCGTCGGCCACGGGGTTGACCTCAGTCAACTTCACAGAAAAAGTTCAGTGAGCTCCAATGCAAGACTGGTGTAACGATCTAAAACAGCGGCAGGATCGATCCAGGCGACCGATCCTGTCGCGTCCGCTGATGATCCTAAACAGCCAAATGATTCCACGCTGCACGACAGTCTCGACTCAAAGGGAGGTCCCAGTCTCCCTGTCTTGCGCGTCTTTAGAAGCGAGTCGGCGACACGAGGAGGTGCTCACTGCTGTTGCCGAAACTTGCGGCAATCGATTCAAACACCATGCAAATTCCTTCATCTTGACAGGCCCTTTCCGTGTTCTTCATACTCGACGAAACATCTCCCTCATGGCGGTTGATGATTCCCCCACGGATTCCATAACTTTTCTGACAATGTCTCAACATGAAGCTTGTTCCCAGTAGCCGGGATGAAGGGATCTTCAGATTCATTCTGGACTGAGTTTTCTTACTGCACTCAATTCTGTCGGAGGTAGATTGTGAGACGTACCCGTTCGATCAGCGTAATGGCAGCCGCGGCTCTGGTGATTGGTTTGAGCCTTCAACCTGTTCCAGCACACGCCCAGAACATCATCAGCACCGTAGTCGGCGGGGGAACCACTCCAAGCACGCCGCTTACCGCCGACCTTCCCGGACCCACATCCGCGGTCCGCGACCAGGCGGGCAACACCTACATTGCCGCGCCGACCTCCACCGATATATTCAAGTTGACGACGGCTGGAGTACTTAGTGTTTTCTCCGGTCAGGGCTATGGCGGATTCAATGGTGACGGTATTCAAGCGAGTAATGCACAGTTGGGGGCTCCGGCGGCCATTGCCTTCGACAGCCACGGAAATATCTTCTTTTCTGACTTCGGGTCCTCGCGCGTGCGTCGAATCGATGCGACGACTGGCGTCATCACGACGGTTGCCGGAAGCGGCGAAAAATGCGCTCACGGCTTCAATCCTTGTGGCGACAACGGACCGGCCACATCGGCTCTGCTCAATCTTCCGCAGGCCATCGCCCTGGACAGCATCGGCAATCTTTTCATCGCTGACTCCGTTGACAACAAAATCCGCCGCGTTGACGCCGCCACCGGAATCATCACCACCGTCGTCGGAGACGGAAACCCATGTGCGAATCCTTCCAACGATTGTGGCGACGGCGGAGCCGCGACTTCTGCGCAACTCAACCTCCCGGAAGGCGTTGCGGTGGACGCCAACGGCACTTTGTATGTCTCTGACACGCTCGATCAGCGCGTAAGAATCGTTTCGGGCGGGAACATCAATGCGTTCGCCGGCAATGGCGGCTTCTGCCGCAATTCCACAACCACTTGCGGTGACGGACACCCGGCAATCCTGGCAAACCTGCATCAGCCACAGCAGTTGGCTTTGGATGGGTCCGGCAACGTGTACATTGCTGACACCATGGATCACAAGATCCGTGTGGTTGACAGCACCGGAACCATCACCCTCGTCGCCGGCACGGGAGCTCAAGGCTTTGGCGGGGACAACGGCGCTGCCACGAGCGCCTTACTCGATCTTCCAGTAGGAGTCTCCGTGGATGGATCGGGAAACATTTTGATTTCTGATACTGGTAACCAACGCGTGCGGATCGTTTCCGGCGGCGTGATCAAGACTCTTGCTGGCGGCGGGACCGGCGGCGACAGTGGTCCTGCGACCAACGCCATCCTCGCAGGCCCTTACACGCTAACCGGAGATGCCGCTGGCAATTTGTATATTGCGGACCGTGGCAATAACCGTGTTCGCAAGGTCTCTGGCGGCACCATCACAACCATCGCCGGAACCGGAAGTGTGGGCTACTCTGGCGACGGTGGCGCGGCGACCAGCGCCATGCTCAACGGGCCTACCTCTGTTGCCATCGACTCGGCCGGCAACATTTTCATCGCCGACACCGGGAACCTGGTGGTCCGCAAGATCGATGCCTCTACTCACAACATCAGTACGGTCGCAGGCAATGGCAACTCCTGCTTCCCAACCACGTCCACCTGCGGAGACGGTGGGCCGGCGACCAGCGGAAACCTCACTTGGCCTCTGACCGTGACAGTCGATGCCAATGACAACCTCTTCATCGCCGATTACTTTGCCTTCAAAATCCGGAAGGTGAATGGATCAACTCAGGTCATCACCACTTATGCGGGAACGGGAATCGAAGGACGATCGGGTGACAATGGGCCAGCGACCAAAGCAAATCTGGACCATCCGTCGAGCGTTGCGGTCGATGGAAGTGGAACTCTCTTTATCTCCGATCAATACAACAACAAAGTTCGGAACGTAGATACCGCCGGGGTCATTCACACCTACATGGGTACGGGCAAGACTTGCTTGTGCGGCGACGGCGGACCGGCCATCAACGGCAGCATCTGGAACCCTCTCGAGGTCGCGACCGATCCGAGCGGTAACGTCTTCGTAGGCGGCGGCAATGCCAACGTCGTGCAGCGGATCAACGCTCAAACCGGCATCTGGGGAACGGTTGCTGGAAACGCCAAGAAGCCTCTGGTTGGTGGGTTCGCTGGCGATGGCGGACTCGCGACCCTTGCAACGTTGGCCAACTTCGGCCTATGGGTTGATGCCAGCAACAATCTCTTCATCTCAGACGAGGGCAACAATCGCATTCGGACCGCTCATCTGACTCCGGCCGTAACTATGCCCACTCAGCCGATGAATTTCGGGAACGTGGCGATCAACACTGCCAGCGGCTCGAAATCAGTGAAAACGCAGAGTACGGGTGGCGTGGATTTGAATATCTCCAGCATCGCCATCACAGGAGCCAACGCTAGCAACTTTAGTCAGACTACTACCTGTCCGAACCCGGGACTGTTGGGCGTGGATTCACTTTGCAGCACCAGTGTGGTCTTTACTCCCACCTTCTATGGCAATGCAAAGGCCAGTCTGATCTTCACCGACAACGCCACGAACAGTCCGCAGACGATTTCGCTGACTGGATCAGGGCCGGATTTCAGCATCTCGAATTCGTCGAATACCTTAACGGTGGCGCGAGGCAATGCAGGTTCGGTCACTACAACCTTCGCTCCCATTGCTGCATTCAACAAGACCATCGCGGTTAGTTGCAGCGGTGCGCCCGCAGGGACCACGTGCAAGGCGAATCCGACGTCGGTCACGCTGAACGGCGTCAGCAGCGGGACAACGCAGATTACGGTCACGGTAGGAACCTCGGCGACGCCTGGGGTTTACAACTTGTCCGTGAGAGGACTATTTTCCCCCTTGCAGCACGCTGCGGCACTTACTCTGACGATCCAATAGGAAGAAAAGCCAAAGCATCATGAATAACAAACGGGCGGGTTCTGGAACCCGCCCTTCTTTCTTTGTCTCGTCGAATCCTTGTTGATCTTTAGACCGCCCGCGTTCTTACAATCCAACCTTGGACTTGTCGGTGGTTTGTGAAAGCAACCCGCGGGATCGGCGTTCCAGAATGAGTTTCTCGACTCTTTCTTTATCGCTCGGCGGCCACATCTCATCAAGGGCCTTCCAGGCCTCGTCCTGACGACCGCTATACAGATAATTGAGCACGATGGTCAGAACCTTTTGGACCGCGGGCAGTTGGTCGAACAGCATTCCCTGACTGTAGGTTGATTTTTTGAGCTTATCCAACTCGTCAGGAGTCAATTCGCTACGAGCCTTCTCAATCTCGTGATCATAATCCGCAATGTGCTCGGAACTGACGTCCACTAACTGGTCGCCGTCCAAACGCATGAAAATCCGCGGAATGACAGAATTTGCGTGCGGAACCAGAAAATAGTCGAAGACTCCCTCTCCAGTATTCAACTCCACTCGTCCGTCATCTCGGGTCTTGAAAACCACGGGGACTTGGTTGTGAATTTCGCGAACTAATGGCAGCCCATCGGTCAGCCCGATGATGCGATACGTGTAACAGCAATGGGCTCCGCCAGAAAACCCTTGCACAATGAGATCGGGCTTTCCGTCGCCGTTGACGTCGGTCCCGGACAACGCATTGATCGATACGGCCCAATCTGTAGCCACCTTCTTACCGGCAGTCTTGCCTCCGGGAGGGGTCACAGTCGCGAAGCATCGGTTCACGCGCCCGGGGGAACCAGACAAGCGTACGCTATATCCCGAAAACTGGTGAACTTGGGGCACGCCTTTTGCCGCTGGACAAACGAGCACCGGTTTCTGGGCACTCGCTTCGGGCTTCATCAGAAGGATAGCCGCACCAACCAATAACAAACCAAGAGTCGACCGCATCGCACTACGGGAGCTAATCATCAAAATGGACATGCTATTAATTTACCCTTGAACCGACCAGCTTTGGCAAGCAGAGATCGCCAGAGTTCCATCCCAGGTAACTTCGTCGGAGAGCCCAAATCCCGATGTGTCTCTCAAACCCTCCAAAAAACAAACACTCAGCGCGGATAACGCGCTGAGTGTCAGTTCAATCAGACTGTCGGGGCCGCTGAAATGCTACTGATTCGCAAGCAGTATAGGTTTGTAACCGATCGGGACGGTTGTTCCGGAGATCGTATGGCTCTTGCCCGCCAGGTCCAGGTAGTGCGTATAGTTCTGGCTGGCAGGCGGGAACTTGTAATTGGACGTGCCGCAGACCCCGTTACTGCAACTCTTGGATGTGTCCCAAACTGCCAGGGCCTGGTATCCGCCTGATCGGCTCAAACCGCAAGTCCATATCGTTCCAGTAACAGAGCATTGCTGACTCAGGGTTGTTCCAACCATCCAGGATTGCACCTGTTCGAATGCGATGCCCGTCCCGCAAATGAAGCCGGTTCCGCTGGGATCGGGAGTCGTGCATCCCTTCACGCTATCCATCGACCAGAGCGGCGTCGTGTCTTCCCAGGCGTACCAGTAAGTGCGGCTCACGCCAGCACTCCAATGCAGGAGCATGGAGCGGCCGACAAATCCGGCTTGCTCATCCGGATCCGGAAACGCAGCGGTTCCCCAACTGAATTCGTCGTCAAAAATGGGTTTGCTCAGCAGGTTGTAACTGGTAAGGGCACCGTCTCTCACATTACTGATCAAGCCGGTGATTTTTTCTGGACTGTTGCCGCTATATCCGTGCAATCCAATGACATCGGTGACGGCGTCGCCACCGGCGGCGAAATATCCCAGCAACCAAGTGTTGATAGCGCCACCGCCCAATGCGGCGGATGGAGTCACCATCATCGCATTCGGATCGATGCCCGCGTTCTTACAACTCGAACCAATGCCCTTGATAATGCAAGCAGCGTCCTGCGCCATGCGCACTAGTTGGGCGGTTGTGCCGCGCCAGAATCCAGAGATGTTCGGTTCATTCCAGATTTCGTAATACTTGATATGACCCACACCGCTGTTCACGCTATGATTCGCCAGCGCAGTGACCCAATCTTTCCAGTGCTGGTTGGTTCCACTGCCGTCCGGATTCAGATCTTCGGGCCAATAACATTGCCCGGGCCCGCCGCCATACGTCGTTCCGTCAAACGCACAACCCGGTGTCTGATTGCAGGAAGAAGCCGTTTTGGCGCCGCACTGCGCCCACACCGGAGTCATGGCCATGGTGTAAAGAACGTCCACGTTGTGTTGCTTGGCGTCCGCCAGTCTCTGATCCAGTTCAGTCCAGTCGTAGGTTCCCGGCGCTGTATTGATCAATGCCCAATCGGCTCCGGCATCCCAGAATCTCTGTCCTGAAATTGGAGCGCTCGGCCACGGCGTATTGACATGGTTGACGTGCATATTAAACATGTTCGCGGGAACATTCTTTCCTGCCAGGTTCAAGTTCACGGTTAGGGTGAAGGCCTGTTTCGCGGTCGCCTTCCCCTTCGCAGAATCGCTCACGTGAACATTAAACGTAAATGATCCCGTCTCCGTCGTGGTTCCGGTAAACGTGCCGTTCGATTGGATGTTGATGCCCGTCGGCGGCGTGCCCCAGCTGATGCTCCATGTGTACGGAGGGATACCGCCGGTGGCCTTAAACGTCTGAGTGTACTTCACCCCCGCTAGCGCATCGCTCAAACCGGTGGTCGTTATGGCCAGCGTCGCAACCGGGGTTACCGTCACGGTTGACGTCGATGACTTGGTTTTGTCAGCCACGCTAGTCGCAGTCACGACAGCGCTGGTCTCGGTGGTGACGTCGGGAGCCGTGTAGAGTCCGCTGGGGGCAACGTGTCCAATCGAGGAAGACCAGGTTACGCGCGTATCGCCCGTATTTTTGACCGTCGCCGTAAATTGTTGGACCTCCGCTGATGGAACGCCGACGTTTCCGGGGGTGCTTGACACACTGATGGGGGGATTCACCGTGACGGATACCGAATTCGAAACCTTCGGATCCGCCACACTCGTCGCCGTTACCGATACCGTCGTCGTCTTGCTGACGGTGGGGGCCGTAAAGACTCCGCTACCGGAGATCGTTCCCTGCCCGGCTGTCCAAGTAACCCCATTCCTGGTGCTGCCGGTTACCGTCGCTTTGAAGTTTTGAGTCTTTCCCGAATTCATGACGACGCCAGTGGGAGTGACGGAAACCTTGACCGGTGGCATGACCGTGACTGTAGCCGTCGCTGACTTGGTGGGATCGGCAACGCTGGTCGCCGTCACTGACACCGTGGTGTCGCTCGATACAACCGGAGCCGTATAGAGACCCGTACTCGAGACTTTGCCTTTTGTGGTTGACCAGACAACTTTCGTATTGTCCGAATTCGTAACCGTCGCGGTGAACTGCTGAGTCAGGGCAGAAAAGACATTTACGCGCGCGGGAGAGATTGAAACATGTACTGCCGTACCGGCATATGAGGACGAGACTGCAACCAGAAGAATAAACGCGATGAAAGTCGCTACGTAAATGCGCGAGTGGATGGGTTGAAAGCTGGATCCATCAATCTTACGGACCGAGCCATTGCATCTTCCGGACGGGGGATTGCCGGACATTGGGAACCTCTAGATATGAATTTTTCGTGCTAATGGAAACACTGTACGGAGCTTGGGGTCAACCCGGTAGATTCCATAAGTACAACCTGTAGTTTGGCCATTAGTACGAGCGTAATCTTGCCAATGCCAAATTGGGCCTAAGCCCTTGTGGTAGGGGACTATGCAAGAATCTGCATACCCGCCGAAGGTGCCATTTACACGCTTGCCTGAACCGACTAAAGTACCAATTAACTGTCTGTGGATTTGGGCTGCCAAACGGTGTTTGCTGTTCAGGATAGCCCGATTAGCCCGTCATTCAACGGGATCTGCTGGGACTGTCTCCCTCAACAAAAGCGCAGGTGAGGAAGGGTCGCAAGCGATTTCACGTTACATGCGACGTGTTGTAGCTCACACGAGGCGCTCATCTGGAACGCTGTGCTGCCGGACGAGCACGTTTACTTGTTGTCCATGCCCAACGAGGTAAAAACAATTCCCATGAGCATCGCCGGACGTTCGAATCTTCTCCGATTCTCCTTGGCAGGATCATTGCTGTTCTGCTTGCTGTCGTCCCTTTCCGCGCAGACGATCTTGGCTGGAACGAAGGACATTACCCAGATCCAGCACATCGTCTTCATCATCAAAGAGAACCGGAGCTTTGACGAGTATTTCGGAACCTTTCCCGGCGCCAATGGCGCGACCAATGGAACGATTTCGTCGGGACTGGTGATTCCGCTCGGGCACACACCCGACCAGACTCCCACTGATATCGACCACACCTGGAACGCCGCCTACACCGCCATCGACGGCGGAAAACAGGACCAGTACGACCTGATCTTCAACGGTAATCACAATGGGGACTATCTCGCGTATACGCAGATGACGCAGACCGACATCCCCAACTATTTCACCTACGCGCAGAAATTTGTTCTCGCCGACAAGATGTTTTCTTCGATTCGAGCCAACAGTTTCCCCAATCACCTTTACACCGTCGCGGCTCAGTCGGGAGGCGTGATTGGCATTCCCTTCTCGCCCGTCGAGCCCAATGGAATCGGCACCCAGGGCTGGGGTTGCGATGACGACCCCACCGTGGTGGTGCAGCAGATGGACGCTGATGATGATGTAAGCAACGTTCGACCCTGCTTCGACTTCCCGACATTGGCCGACAGCCTGCAGAGCGCCGGTATTTCCTGGTCGTTCTATGCCCCCCCGTTCGGCACTCGGGGCTATCAGTTCTCCACCCTCAACGCGATCAGTCACATCCGCAACACTTCCCTGTGGACTCAGCATGTACCGAACAGCGCCAATTTCGTGTCCGATGCCAAGAACGGCCGATTGCCTGCAGTCAGCTGGCTGGTTGCGGGACCGCAGAGCGAACATCCGCCGAACAGCACCTGCATCGGAGAGAATTGGACCGTCAGCCAGATCAATGCCATCATGCAGGGGCCCGATTGGGCCTCGACCGCGATCTTTGTGACCTGGGATGATTTTGGCGGATTTTACGACCACGTCGTGCCGCCGATTAACGACATGTTCGGGCTCGGACCGCGTGTGCCTCTGCTGATCATCTCGCCGTTTGCCAAGCCCGGCTACATCTCGCACACTCAGTACGAGTTCTCATCGGTTCTGAAATTCATTGAAGAGCGCTTCGGCTTGGCGCCCATGACAGGACGCGATTCAGCGGCGAACGACACCACTGACAGCTTCAACTGGTCACAAACTCCGAATCCGCCGGTTGTATTGTCCTCCCGCACCTGCCCCGTCGTTTCAACCACTCAGATGATTTTCGGCAACTACGGGATTAGCACAACCAGCACCCCACTGGCCGTAACGATCACCAATAACGGTACGACTGCCATGACTCTGGGCACGCGCACCATCACCGGCGATTTCACGCTGGGCACCACGACGTGCACGGCGACGTTGAAGGCAGGAGCGTCATGCAAAGTCAATTTCCAATTCAAGCCTACAGCTACCGGACAGCGTAATGGTGTGTTGACCATTAACGACAGTGATGTCACCAGTCCGCAACTGGTCAACATCACCGGCACGGGATCCAACATCGGAATCTCGCAAAATGCGCTTTATCCCGGCTTGAAGTTCGCGCAACAGTCGTTAGGCGTAGCCAGCAATCCTCTGAATGTCACACTCACCAATAAAGGAACCACGCCCATTACGATTTCCAGCCTGCAAATGGTTGGAGACTTTTCGCAGACCAACAAGTGCAACAACACCATACCTGTCGGCGGAAAGTGCGTGATCTCGGTCAAATTCACTCCCACGCAGACCGACTACCGTTACGGAGCCTTGGTGGTCAACAGTAGCGATCCTGCCAGCCCGCATACGATTCGGGCATACGGGCCTGCGACCCAGGTTTCGCTCAACCCGACAAGCCTGACCTTTGGGCCTCAAGCGGTGGGCACAACCAGCGCCTCACAGACCTTCACCGTGGGGAATGTTGGAACGCAGAAGCTCACCTTCGCCAGCATCGCAGCCACAGGAGACTTTGCCCAGACCAACAACTGTCCCAGCCCAATGCTGCCGGGACACACTTGCACAGTGACTGTAACCTTCACACCCACTGCGACCGGAGCACGAACGGGCAATGTTGTCCTCAGCGACAACAATGGCAGCATCACCAGCCCGGAGTATGTGACGTTGACAGGAACGGGGCAGTAGGAGCGAGGGGAAAGCACGGTCATAGAATTAGCTGCCGTTTCGGGCAACCATAGGGTTGCCCGCTCTTCGTATCTTGGGACTGGCAGCCACTCGCACTGGTTTAGGCGCCCGAGCCACACAGCAGGACGGGCGCGGGGTTGGGCACCACATTGACGGCGAACGCTGGCGACTGCCAGAGCAATGCTGCGTTAAAGCCAGATTGATCGCGCGCCCTTGTTCCTGGCGACAACGTACTAGCACGTGTCCCGGGTCCCTGAAAACTACGCCTTGTACCACTCCAGTCGTGGGTCCCCCCTGCACGCGGAAATAGCTTGCGAAAAAGGACTAGGGAGTTCCGGCGGAGTAGTGTTTTACATTAATCTCCGGCCCAAGTTCGTGAGGCCTGTCCAGCAGACTGTCCTTTTCGTCTCGTAAGTATTTATTAAAGAAAGCAAGTGTTACATCGACGATCAATGAGAGGGAATGGAGCGCTGCAGCTTTCGCCTTGGGGTCGCCGGCCGCTTCCAAGAGTGGTACATCCGTAAAGCTGTTGTGATCACTGTCCGGCGTCTTGATCGTGACACGGTAGCCGCCGTCTTGGCAGTGCCTGAGCTGTTTGTCGATAGCGGCATCGTGCTGAACTATCGATTGATTGAAGTGTTGGCGAGACTCATGAGCGTCGGCAAGTTCCTTATCGGTTGGGGGCGCAACGAAAATCTCCTCAAGCAAGAAGGGCTGGTTTGGCGGGCCTGCTCCCGGATAATTTAAAACTGCTCCCTCGTCCGGCGCGCCATCCTCATTCACGCACGCCCTGATCCGACGATCCAACTGGCAAGCACGTCCAACCGCCCGGCCGCCAATAGAATGACCCACCGCCCCCACGTGCGCCAAGTCTAGTTTGCCGAAAAACACCGAGCCTCGATCCCGATCAAGCATTGTCAGTTGATCGAGGGCAAAACTTATGTCAGCTGCCCAAACACTGTCTCTCTCTTTCTCCCACGTGATCGCTTTCTTCGAAGCTTCCTCTTCAGAAATCTCGGGCGGCTGTGGTCCATAAATACTCCAGGAGAGCTGCGATAGCGCGACCGTTCTTCCATCAGGAAAAGCAACTACATTCACCTCGTAGGTATGCTGGATTGAAGCTACGACGTACCCGTGGCTAACGAGTTCCTCGATGAAGGCGGTGTAGTGAAATACCGGGCTCCCCAGCCCGTGCGAAAATATTAATACGGGAAATCGAGCGGGATTTTTTGCGGGAGTCGCACCCTCAACTGCGTTCGAGGCGAGTTCGCCGGACAAGATCGCCGGCCATAGTTTCCCGTCGGCTCCAGATAGTGCACGATCAGAAAGCATGTTGATCGCTGTCGCGCCTGGCAGGTAAGGAGCAGGTTTACCGGTCTTGCCCCCCTTCTCTGTGGGATACCAAACGTAGATCATCAGTTCCCGCTTCGCGCCCGGGTCCTTCGATAAAACCTCCCTGCGAGACCGATCTGTCCAATCGAACCCGATCCTGCCAACAGCAAACGGGCCCGTAGGGCGTGGCAAGACGGGCACTGGAACTTTGCCAGGTGCCGCGAAAACAGCTGCCCAGAAAAGAAGTGTCCCAACCTCCATACGAAGACAGTTCACCCGCTTGTCCTCTACGTGTCCTTCATATCAAAAGCTCAGTATACGGCGTGGCGGATAGCCTTTCTTAGTTTCAGATGAACGCGAATTCCGAAAGAAATATCCTCCTGATTCTCTTCTCAACTGTTGAAGACAAGGACACAAAGCGTGACCTTGCTTGATGGTCAACCTCTTCACGATGAGGAGGTCAATGCTCCGTGCGAAAAACATTCGCCCGCTCCCCTGCCGCCAGGCAGGTATGAGCGGGCGATATCTTAACCTTCCTGCGAGTTCCCGTTTACGGCAACAGTCCGTACACATCGAGTTCACCGGCCGTGCCCACGTAAACCCTCCCGTTGGCGACGGTCGGCACCCCGAACTGCACCCCCAAGCCTGTGGTTGTGCCGGTGCTGTTGTACAGTTGCACGCTGAGGTTATCGGCTTCGAACGCGTAGAGGACGCTCTGGGCTTGGATCGGAGTCGCTTCCCATACGATCCACACGATGCCGTTCGAATCGCCGTTGGAAGAAATCGCCGGCAATCCGCCCGGATAGGCGAAGACAAAGTTCCCTTCCGAAATTGGATTGGGGGAGAGCTGTCCGTTGTACACCCGATAAGCCTTGGGCACATCGCCGGTACCGACATAGTAGATCTGGTTTTGCCAGTACGCGCCCTTCGGCCAGATGCCTTTGTCGCCCTTGCCCGTGCCGCCGGCGGCATGCACCACATCGCTCAGAATCTGGTTGTTGTTGGAGGCGTTGTATCCACCCATGTTGTCGCGGTTCAGCAGGTAAACATCGCCCGTTTTCCCGCCTCCAAACAGCAAGTGCGCCGGCCCCGTCGTCTGATCGGGAACAACCGTCACGCCACCGGAACCGAGGTCAAGATCCGCTCCGATGAAGTAATACTGATTGAACGGCGTGAAGGAATCGACCAGCGAAAGGCTGCCGTTCGTAGAAAGCTTCAGGATGCTGTCGCTATAGTTCGAGCCTGCGAAATCACCATCGAAGGTGCCATTCCCGGTCGCAATATAGATGTTGCCGCTGGCGTCCGCTGCCGGGGCTGATCCCGATCCCCAGACTCCACCGGCCCAGCCGTTCGGAGAGGTATTGAAAGCCTGCAGCTGCTGCAGAGAAGTGGAATCGTACGCCAGCAACCACCCGTGGAAATTCGGAGGATCGCAGAACGAAGCAAACGCGATGTAGACCACGCCATTCATCAGCAGCAGCCCGGAACGTTGGTTGGCAATCAGCGGATCCCATAGTACGTTGCCCTGTCCGTCATAGCCGGTACCATTGCCGGGTACCGACGCCTGAATTACGACCGGGCTGTTCGCCTTTTCCGCACCCGTGGTGATATCGAGCTGGTGCAGCTTTTGTACGAAATTTGTGTGGCCGCCACTCACTTCTTTCGTCCGTGCCACCAGGTACATCGTCTTGGTTGTCGCGTTGATGACCGGAGTACCAGTGATGCCGACTTCCGGCTTCATGCTGTCACACGTGATGTCGTTACCGCCTGCAGTACCAATCGAAAGCGTAGTCACTCCGTCTGCGGGACTGATAAAGCTGGTTTGCCAGAGCGGTGTGCTCGTCAGGTTATCAGCATCGAAGGCGTAAACGCTGTCGTGCTCGGTAGCCACGTAGATCACGTTGTGCACGCCCTTCCCGGGAATGTTCACGTTGGGCACGTAGAGCGGCTGCGCGTAGACTTTGCCGTCCACTGGGAACGAAAATACCTTCCCGAATTGCGCGCTGTTCACGTTGCCCGGGGTCAGGACCGTCTCCTTCAGATTCTGCCCGGTACGCATGGTGTCGTTGTGATAGGTTAACGTGCCCGCGTAGTTGGTGACATAAGCGAACGAGACAGCCGCTTGAGAGCTGTCCGCGGTGCTGGTGGCTTTGATGGCGTGGCGACCGGCGGTGCTCGGCGGTTTATAGAGTCCCGCCGTGGAAATGGTTCCAACGCTGGTGTTGCCTCCGAGTACGCCATCGACCGCCCACGTCACCGCATTGCTGGAAACTCCGTTGATGGTCGCCGAATACTGTTGGTTCTGCTGAGAGGTCAAGGTAGCCGCACGTGGACTAACCGCAACCGTGCTGGCGGGGACGACACCGACTCCCGATAGAGTGAGTGTCTGAAGATTCGAAGGATCGGTGTCATTGAAGGTCACGCGGCCGTTTCGTTTGCCAGATCCGCTGGGAGCAAACGTGACTGTTAGCGTGCAAGTTCCGCCAACCGCTATCGACGTGCCGCAAGTGTCGGTTTCCGTGTAATCGCCGTTGCTGGTGATGCCGAGGAACGTGATCGGCGAACTTCCGTTATTCGTCACCGTGACATTCTTGGCGGCGCTCTTTCGGCCCAGGTTGATATTTCCAAAGGTTAATGTGGTCGGCGAGAACGTCAGGCTCGAGACGCCACCCACGCCGGTCAACTGTACAACGTGGGGACTGCCGGGAGCACTGTCGGTGATGGTAACGGTGCCCTCCCGGGTTCCTGCCGCCGTAGGCTTGAATACGACATCGATGCGACATGCCGTCGCCGGCGTCGGCGGCAGAGGGCTCACGCAGCTGTTGGTTTGGGTAAAGTCTCCCGTCGCCACAATGCTGCTTACGGTTACCGAAGCTCCACTGATGTTGGTGACGGTCACGGCCACCGGACCGCTCGCCGTATTCACCAATTGCGTACCGGCGTTCAGGTTCGTCGTGCTGAAGGCGATAGCGTTGTTGACGCCGGTGCCACGCAGGTTGATGGTCTGTGGGCTCGTGGGCGCACTATCCGTCACGGTCACGGTGCCGGTCAGCAGCATGGCCGATGTCGGCTTAAAGCGGATCGAGATCGTGCATGACGCACCCGGCGCCACTGACGCTCCGCAGCTGTTTGTCTGCGAGAATCCCGCGCTGGCCGCAATCTTCGTAATGCTCAGAGCCGCAGTGCCATTGTTCGTCAGGGTCACGGTCTGGACAGGACCCATCGTCCCTACAAATTGATCAAAGAACGCAACGCCTGCGGGATAAAGATTAACGGCGCTGGTCGCGGGTGGATTCACTTGCGCTAGCGCCACCGGAGCCGCGCACAACGTCCCCGCCACGATCAATATTGCCGCAGCCATGAGAGTCTGAATTTGCTTCTGATTCGCCTGGAATTTCATAGAGATGCTGCCCTGCTTCGTCGTCATAAGCCTCACTGATGGGTTAGTGACTCTGTGATGCAAAACCCGTTCCGGTCAAATTAATCAATGTCGGGCTGTTGAAGTCGCTGCTAATCACATCTGTAACTCCGGTCCGCGTCCCCGCCACCGAGGGAGTAAAGACCACCGAAACCGTGCAGCTTGCATTCGGAAGCAATGAGGAGGGACAGTTGCTGCTGGCCGCGAAATCCCCCGTTGCGGTGATCGTTCCCAACACCAGGTTCTGCGAAGGCGAAGGATTCTTGATCGTCGAGGTCTGTGGCGCGCTGGTAGTCCCGACAGCTTGGCTCGCAAAGGTGAGCTTTGTTGGAGACAACGAGATCGACTGGCCCGCTCCCTGCAGCACCGACACATACGGACTGTAGGCATCGTTGGAGTTGACGAACAGCGCCCCGTAGCGGTTTCCCGATTGAGTCGGAGTGAACTTAGCCGTGACTTGGCACGAGGCACCCGGGGCCAGCGTCGTCTTACACGTGGTCGTGCGCGAGAAATCCCCTTTCATCTTGATGCTGGACAGGGTAAGGGTCGTGGAGCCCGAATTCGTCATCGTGTACGTCTGCGACGAAGATGTCCCCGTTACAATTCTGGGAAACTGTTGCGCTGGAGTCAGGAAGATCGCGGTCCCGGTACCCGTGAGTTGGGTCACCTGCGGACTGGTCGGATCGCTGTCACTGACTGAGATGGTACCTGTCCGCGTGCCGCTCGCCGTCGCAGCGAAGTTCACCGTGATCATGCAACTGGCGCCCTTCGCTAGCGTAGTGGGACAGTTATTCGTTTGCGAAAAGTCTCCGCTCGCGGTAACTCCCTTCATCGTCATCGTCGCGCCACTGCGATTGATGAAGTTCAGTTTTGTCGTTGTCACCTTCCCCAGAACGCCGATCCCAACATTGGTCGTCGAATTGATAAACGGGCACGTGTGGGTCTGCAGAATGACCCCGTCGCGCGCCGTCTGCGTAAAATCAAAGCTGTCGGTCATGTCGTTGGCCAAGGCGTCGCGTTCGGTCAGAGCGCTCAAGCCATAACGCTCCTCAATGAACTTCAGCACCGACGAAAATTCATACTTCGTGTGCGAGATGAAGTTCTTCTTGGCATACGGTGAGATGATCAACAGAGGCACGCGCGGGCCCAAGCCGAACTTGTCCAAAGTCGGGGGCGGAACGTGGTCGTAGAAACCGCCGAAATCATCCCACGTAAGAAATACGGCGCTGCTGCTCCAATTCGCTCCCTGCATCAGCGCGTTCATCTGGTTGACTGTCCAGTTTTCTCCCGTGCATGACCCACTGGGCGGATGCTCGTTCGTGGTGGCACGGGTTACGAGCCAGCTCACTGCGGGAAGGGTGCCATTCTGAGCGTCAGTCACGAACTGGGTATCGCTCACCACATTCGTGCCCCACAGTGACCCAAAACGAATATGGCTGATGCCGTCGAGCGGAGAGTACACATATGCCGGATCACTCTGGGGCGGCGCGTAGAACTTCCACGAAACGCCCGCGGCCTGCAGTTCGTCCGCAATCGTTTGAAAATCAAAGCACGGGAACGGCGCCGATACCGTGTCGTCCGTGTCCCACACCTGTACCGATGCGGTGGGATTGGCATCGCAACCCCAGGAGTTCACCGTGGTTTTCGGGATTGTAAAGGCGCCCCCGGCCTGGGCTCCCACCATGTAGAGGTGATTGGCCCAACTGGCACCTTTCATCGACGAATACATCTTGTCGGCGAGAACGAAATTCTGCGCATAGGCGAAGTAGTTCGGAATATCCTGTTGGGTCAACTGGCTCAGGCCCAGCATATCGCCATTCAGGCTGGCTCCCGGGATCAGATCGAACTGATCCATCAATCCCTTGTCGGTTCCCGCGATGGCGTCGTACCAGCCATGTCCGGCAATGTCACGGGGCGTCTGATCCGGGGTATGCCCCAGCGGAATCGTTTGCCCGG
Organism: uncultured Acidobacteriaceae bacterium; assembly: GCA_963840895.1. Lineage (GTDB taxonomy): Bacteria > Acidobacteriota > Terriglobia > Terriglobales > Acidobacteriaceae > Sulfotelmatobacter. The sequence goes on along the minus strand of CAWJAR010000016.1, from coordinate 154,953 downwards.
TCGAAATCTTCGCCGTCGTCGCTCCGTCTGCTCCAGGGTAAGTCCCGAAATAATTGTCGAAGGTCCGGTTCTCTTTAATGATGAAAATGATGTGCTGGATCTTGGTCAAATCGACCGGTGGCGGAGCCGATGCCTGCGGAGCGCTCTGGCCAGTCTGAGCAAATGAGGCCCCAGTGGAAAACAGCAGACAAATAGACAGAGACAGAGCACAAGATTTGCGCAGGAGTTCGGCGCCATGCTGAACGCAGCTATGCAGAGACAAGAGAACCTCCGGAGATTTCAAACCGGGCACTCTGGGAGCAACCCGCGGAAGACCACTTTAGTGGGGGATATCAAAAGCGGGGAGAATTGCTATCCTCGCGACGTTCGTCCATTCTGTCGAGGACCCATAACCGTGTCAAGATGAAAGATTTTGCAAGGGTATGCCGCGGTCAGGCCGCAACTTGCTGAGTCTGAAACTCTTGAGGGCTGTCGGTGACAGCCCTCAAATCCAAGTTGAACTAATTTGGACACGAACTCCCGCTCTTGCAAAACCATCCCGGAGTATAGGGTGAAGTCGAGAAAAACGTCATCATCAGCTTAACAACTTTTGGAACGCCGACGTCTGGGCTCGGATGGGTTCCATCAGACTGGAAATCGTCTTCAAGATTGCAAGGGGATCCGCTCTGGCCGTTGCACCAGATAAGCTGGTCGGAACGCGGCGTGGTCCCATAGGCCCACAGGTAAGGACCCCATGCAGTCCAAGCAGCCATAACGCTGTTATAGTTCAAGTCTCCGGCCACAGGATCTGGGGTTCCCGAGGGACGCATCTGATTGATCTGGGCCTGAATCAGCCATTTCGCGGAAAAGCCGTACTCATAGGCATAGGGTTCAGGATTTAGAGGAACCGAGGCATAGCCCGCGTAGATGCGAGTCGAAATGAAAACCTGTCTCAGATTCGGATATCGACCCTTGGCCGCCCGAATCGTCTCTCCTAGCTGCTTTTCGTAGTAACACGCTTCGATCGTGGCTGCCTCGCTAGCACAGTTATCGGTAAAAGGCTGCAGCGACGTATACCCGACCAAACCCGGACTGGGCGAGTGCAATGCCGGTGACGGGTTCGCATTCTTGATCCACAGCACCTGCACTTGCTTTTCGGTCAGGCACGGCGTGGCTGGAGGACCGCCACATCCTGCAGGAGCCGATGGTGCACCCGTAGCGGTCGCCAGCACTGTGTCTCGTACGCGATCATACTGATTCTTTGACGGGACACCGCTGGTATATTCCGGACAGGCTGCAGTCGTGGTGGGATCATTCTCCACCGTCCACGGGCAAGCGGTTACGCTTCCGTAGGCGCCATCCAACACAGCGAGTGAAGGGTTCAGGTTCGGGTCCGAGGCAGTGGCGTTCACAAATGCACTGAACTCCAGGGTTGCGTTCGACATCCCAATTCCCAGGAACACAATCGCGCCGCTGGAGCTTGCATTTCCGTTTTGGTCAAGAGCTCTAATGGCATTGGCGGCACTCTTCCCAGCCGAGTCATGGTCCGACGGCGGCGTATCGCTGCTGTTCTCGTACAACCCACCTTCGAAGCCCAGGTAATTCTGTGAAGAAGTCATGTCCATCAGCGGAAGCAGCGCGGCATTGTTAGCAACAGTAACCGTGGCTGGGGGGGACGTGAAACCATTGGCTGCCGCCGTGATGGTCGTGTTTCCCGGAGCGACTCCCGCTACAGCGCCGGGATGATCACCACTAGAACTCTCCACGGTAGCGACGGCAGGATTCGACGATGTCCAAGTCGCAGAACTTGTCACCTTTTGGTTGGATCCATCACTGTACTGAAGCACCGCAACGACCTGCAGTTTGGCTCCGGGAGCGATTGAGGGATTGATTACACTAAGCGCCACTCCCGTAGCAGTACCACCACTCACTCCTAGAGTGGTATCCGACGTAATTCCACCGAAGGTCGCCATGATATCGGCGGAGCCACCTGCTACTCCCGTAGCAACGCCTGCTCCTGTTCCGCTCGCTGTAATGCTCGCCACAGAAGGATTCGACGAAGACCAGGTCACGGAGGGGGTGACATCGCTGGTTGAGCTATCGCTGTACGTTGCCATGGCCGTGAATTGCTGAGTTCCACCCACAGGAATCGTGACGTTTGTAGGGTTGATCGCTACAGCCGTAACAGTCTTGTTCACGGGCGGAACAACCTGCGCAGCGGGACTACTCCCCCCGCAGCTCAAGCTAGTCGCGATGGCGGCGAACAGGCACCCCATCCCCAAAATCGGCTTGCGCTGGACAACTCCCAAGGCCTTGATAACGAACATCTTATCCCTCGTGGCGATATTTTAGCCGTACCCGGCGTTCGGGTTGATACCGGACTAGTGGCGCAGAGCCCGAGGCAAAGCACAGCCTTATCGGGTTAGTTGCTTCTATAACCCGGAATGTCCACAGGAGTTGCGGAAATTTAGAAATCTCTAGTGAGTGAGAAACCACGGAGCGGTGGTAACGTCCGACTTCAAGAAGTTAAGCAGGATATTGGTTTCCTTTTCACGTCCCTGCGGGTTGGTGGGATGAACGCCGTCATGGTTCACGTCTTCGCAGGTCCAAGTCAAACCATCGCTTCTGGCCAGCAGTCCATTTGCCCAGTCGTATGGTCCCCACGACATCCAGGGTGCCATAACCGTACCTTTGCTGGAATCGTAGTTGAGCGTGGGATCACCGTCGATCTGATCCTCGACCGCCCACTTCACCGCAAAGCCCGATTCGTAGGCGAATGGCTCCGGATATGAGGGATGCGCGGTTCCATTCGCATATCCATCGTAGAACTTACTGGTGAAGTAAACCAACTTCAAGGTAGGAAAGATAGTATGCAGGTTTTGCGCGATCAATTTGTATTCCCCATGCAAGTGCGACATATCCTTCGGGAAAACTCCCGCAGGATAGCCGTCGACCGCCACCACCCACGCTGCCACCACCTGATACTTCGTCAAGCCAACCTGAGGTAAGTAAAACTGCGTGATGGCATTCCAAACCCCGTTGTTTACGTCGGCGAATCGCACAGCGCCCGCGTCCGGCTGCGCTCCCCGCGCAATCACCATTTGGCGATTTCGTAGCGGCTCGGCATTTCCGTCAATCGTGAACTGGTCCCAAGTATGGGCGGTCGACGACATGCCGATGGAAAGTAATCCGTAGACTCCATTGGGGTCGGGATTTCCTGCGGCGTCGAGAGGGCCGATCGATTGCGCGATAGCGATCCCTGCAGCCTCGTGCGATGTTGGCCTCACATTACTTCCGTCCGGATAGAGGCCGCCTTCACTACCCAGGTAAGTACCGGTGGCAAGATCGTTCAGGGGAACGAGCGGCGTTGAGGTATTCGCGATATCCCAAAAGAGATTGTTGCAGTTCGAACCTGTCGGCACCCCCACTGAAATCGTCATCGTGGAAGTCGCGGTCGTCAACGCAGCGTCTGTCACTTGCACATTGAAATTGCGCGTGCTGACCTTCACCGTCGAAGCGATGGTGCCGGTCACGCTTCCATCGGAGTTGAGCGTCAACCCCTTCGGCAATGCGGATCCCGGCGAGAGGCGCCACTTGTAGGGGGGCGTACCTCCAGCCGCCGAAAAGGCAAACAAGTAAGGAGCTCCGGCGGGCACCTTTGGCAGGACTGGAAAAGAACTGACTGAGAGTGACTGTGCGGGTGTGGTCGTGCCGGAGAGGTCGACCGCATTCGCTGGCAGCACGTCATAGGTAATTGTGAGCAAACTGGTCTGCGTGCCGGAAACCGTGCCTGTTTCGGTGACCTGCAGAGAGAGAGCGTTGCCCGGGTTTAGCGTTGCCGGCAAGGCAGAACTGGACGCGGAAAACGGAGGATCGACGGCAACCGCCAGCACCGTCAGCGGGTCAGTGCCGGTATTGGTAACCGTAACGGTCTGCGGAGCACTGGTCACGCCTACGGGCTGGGCAAAGGAAAGCGACGAAGTATTGACACTGACCGTGGCGCCAGTGGGCACTGCCGACCCGAAAAGCGGAATCGAAATAGGATCGAGGCCGTCGATGTTGATGATCAGGTGGCCGGAGAACGTGCCCGCCGAAGTTGGCACGAAATTGATGCCGTAGCGTGCGGGTTGCGTCGGCACCAGCGTATAGGGCGCCCAACCCGTGACCAACTGAAACACCGGCGAATCAATGCTGATGCTCTGGATCGTGAACGTCGTCTTGCTCGTGTTGGTGAGGACAAAATTGACGTTGTGGCTCGGCATGCCGACCGTGCCCTCGAACTGGGCCGACGATGGTTTTAATGTGTAGGTAATCTGCGCATTTGCCAGGAGCGTAAGAAGGAAAAAGCTAACTGTGACTACGATGGCGTTAAGCCGGCCCATGAAAGACTCCCGGAAATATTTGAGCTTGGCGCCGCCACCGTAATCTAAGTACCCTTCACAAACGCTGCGCGAAGAGAGCCAAACCGGTGGATGGAACGATGAAAATAAAGGCGCCTCGGGGGAAGGCAGTTGAGATCCTAGCCTTGACCGAACATAACTTCAAGAAGATAGTTCAACAAAGACATATCGATCTTTTCGATCATGCAATTTTCTTCACACCCCGCCAAGTCGACAGCGGTTTCGCAAGTTTATTTCCTGAACCACGTCGTGTACGGAGAATGCAGGAAAAACTCCAGAAGCATGCCCGCCACTTTTTCCCTGCCCTCGGGATTTGGATGGGTTCCATCTGGCATAAATTCCGAAGGCTCCCAAGTCAAACCATCAGAACGCCGGACGGTGCCGTCCGCCCACAAATACGGTCCCCAGGCAATCCACGGGGCCGCGCCCTTCTTATAATCGAGATCGCCCGCGATGGGATCCACCGCACCTCGCCGCATTTCGTCCACCTGCGCCTGGATCGCCCACTTCACCGAGAACCCATATTCATACGCATAAGGCTCAGGATTCAGCGGCACCCGCGCATACCCCGCATAAATCCTGCTTGAAATAAACAGGAGCTTCAGATTTGGATAGCGCGCTCGAAGCGCTCGAGCCGTATCTCCGATATAGCGCTCGTATTCGTAAGCCTCCGCATTCTTCGCGGGCAGCGAGACCGTTGGCCGGCGTTCCGCATTCTTCATCCACACCACTTCCACCTGGTCCTCACTCAGGCCTGCCGGCTTCAACAATTCGTCACGAATGCGGTCGTACTGATTTGGCAAATAACGTGGCATGTTGCAACCATGCTGCTGAGGCGTTCCTTTCGCGCTCGCCCAGGCACATGCTGTCATTGAGCCTTGCGCCCCTTTGACTACGGCCATCGAACTATGATTCACACGGCTGTCGCCGGCTTCTAACTCTTCAAACGTGGAAAACTCCATCGCGGCATTGCTCATGCCAATTCCCAGGAACACGAATTTCCCGCGAATCGGTTTAACCTGCTCGGCCAGTGCGAGACCGTCCGTTCGATGATCCGCCGGAATGTCGTTGCTTCCGTTTTCGTACAGACCTCCGGAAAAGCCTTCGTACGTCTCTTTTCCGAGATCATTTAACGGCTTGGCTACAAATGACTGAGCCCACAAACCGCTCGCAACGAAAAGACTTGCCACAGATACAGGAATAACTCTTAAGGAATTGCGCATGTGAATCCTTGCTTCCCCGAACCACAGTTTGACAGCAATTCTCGCGGAGGCGCAATGGCGCATGAACTGTATGAACTGTAGGATGGGCCCGTACGGGCAGGCAGTTCGAACGCTGTCAGAAGCAAATCGCTATTTATTCTCGAGCAATATGGGCTTGTACCCAATCAGGACCGTGCTACCGCTGATGGCGTGAACCTTGCCCGCCAGATCCCGATAATGAACATAATTCGCGCTATTGGGCACGGTGAAATTTGAAGTCGTACAAGTGCCATTGTTGCAACTCTGCGCTGTATCCCAGACCGCCAGCGCCTCATAGCCCCCCGTCCTGATCAAACCACAGGTCCATACGGTTCCGGTCGCTGAGCAATTTGAACTCATGGCCGCGCCGACCATCCAATTTTGCAGTTGCTCGTAGGCGATCGCCGACCCGCATGTATATCCAACGCCGCTCGGGTCAGGAATCGAACATCCCGCGATGCTGGTGGCGCTCCACATCGTTCCGGACGCGTCCCAGCTATACCAGTAGACTCGACTGACTCCGGCGCTCCAGTGCAGGAGCAAGCTGCTGGCTACGAAGCCTTGCCTCTCGTCAGGATCAGGAAACGTGACGTTCTCGCCCCAGCTGAACTCACTGTCAAACAGTGGTTTGCTGGTCTGCTGGTACGTGGCCAGCGAACCAGCTTTCAGCGTATTCACGACATCGAGAACCCGGTCCGCCTCCGTGCCGTTATAGGCGTGAAAAGCAATCACGTCCACAAAGTTTCCGCCACCTAACGACATGAAATCTGTCATGAACTTATCGATCGCCATAGCACCCTGGGTAGGAGCCGGCGTAACGATCAGCGCGCCAGGATCGATGCCCTGCCTCGTGCAACCTGGTCCCGTTCCTTTGATGATGCACGCGGCGTCCTGCGTCATACGAACCAGTTGCGCCATCGTTCCGCGGAAGAAAGACGTCGAATTCGGCTCATTCCAGATTTCGTAGTATTTGATGTGCGCTGTGCTGCTGTTCACGCTATGAGTTGCGATCGCGGTGATCCAGTTCTTCCAATATTGATTGGTACCAGTGCCGTCAGCCTGCAAGTCGGCAGGCCAGTAACATTGGCCAGGTCCACCGCCCCATGTTTCCCCGGCATACGCACAATCCGGAGTCTGGGTGCACGGAGAAACCGTTGTGGGGCCGCACTGTGCCCAAACCGGCGTACGTGCGAGATCGTAAAGCACGTCAACGTCATGCGTCTGCGCATCCGCCAGTCGCTGATCCAGCACCGACCAGTCATAAACACCGTTCGCCGTGTTAACCAGCGCCCAACTCACACCAGCGTCCCAAAGTCTCTTCCCGGCAAATGGCGCGCTGGGCCAAGGAGTGTTGGGCCGGTTCACATGCAAGCTGAAGAAATTAGCGGGAATTGCTCCATCCAGAGCGGCAGTATCAACGCTTAGAGTGAATGACTGCGTTGCAGTCTGTCCTGGCAACGATGAATCCGTCACCATCGCCGTAAAGGTAAATTGACCGAGCGTACTCGTCGTGCCCGATATCGATCCCGAGGCGCTCAGTTGCAGCCCCGTCGGCAGGCTCCCGGACGACATGCTCCATTGATACGGAGGCGTGCCGCCTATTGCTGTGAGATCCGTGTTGTAAGGTGTTCCGGAAACTGCATCTGGAATGTAAACGGTATCAATGGTAATCGCCCCCACCGGGGTTACAACCATCGCAGCCGTTGCCGATTGACTCGAATCCGCCACGCTCGTCGCTGTCACGGTCGTATTTGTATTTGCCTTCACAGCCGGCGCGGTGTAGAGGCCGGCACTGTCGATCGTCCCCGCCGAAGCCGACCAGGTAACCGATGTGTTGGAGCTATTGGCAACAGCCGCACTGAACTGCACCGTCCCCGAAGAGACGACGGTGGAAGTGGTGGGGCTGATCGAAACCGAGACGGAAGCGTTCGAACCTGGCTTGCCGGCGCTCACTCCGGCGCAAGCCAGTGAGAAAATTATCAGACCGATTAGAGCTAATACCTCCAGGGCTGCAAGTTTGGTGCCGACAGGGCCGCATTCGCGACGAGTTCCCGTGCGAGGAAAATGGTTGGCTGACATCGAACGCGACCCCCAGCTTTCGCCCTGCAAAGAAATGCAACTTCACTGTAAGCAGGGCCTCAGCGGGAAAACAGGTAACAGACGGTCAGCACATTTCAGGCTAAAAGTGCACGCGATTGGGCATCGGACTTCTCATTGGACTACTACTTTAGTCATGGAATGAAACAGGCCAGGAACACTGCGAAAAAGCCATCAAAGACTGAGGGAAACGGCCATGGCACCGCGCCGGCTAATCTTCGGCAACATCCCCAAAATAACCGTTAAAATAGCAGCTAAGTCCTGTTGTTGCAGAATCTTTCATCTTGACAAAATCTGCGCTGGAAGCAAGGATTTTAATACTGCCTGGTGGAATTCCCCCGCTCGCGCCATTGGCGATTCCCAGACCCTGAATACGACATGAGGTTGCGACCCTTGGTGAGTTCCTATGTGCGGAAACTGTCCTCGTTCATCTTGTTGGGAATCCTGCTCTTTCAGTGCCCAGGCCTGGCGGCTCAAACTCCTCGCCCAGATCCCCAGTCCAAGCCCGGTTCCGTTCCGGGCGACATCAACAACATCCAGCATATTGTCTTCATCATCAAAGAGAACCGTACGTTCGATCAGTATTTCGGGACCTATCCAGGCGCAAATGGCGCGACCTCTGCGGTCATGTCCACCGGTCAAACGGTTCACCTCGTCCATGCTCCCGACCCGCCTCCACGCGACATCAGTCATGGCTGGTTTGACGCCGTGCAAGGGGTCGACGGAGGCAAGATGGATCTCTTCGATATCGTCTCCGGCTCAAATTTGAACGGAGACATGCTCGGCCTTTCGCAACTCTCACAATCGGATCTACCTAACTACTTCAAATACGCACAACACTTCGTCCTCGCCGACAACATGTTCTCGTCGATCCAGGGTGCGAGCTTCGTAAATCACCTCTACACGGTCGGCGCTCAGTCGAGCAATATCTTCACCCAGCCAAGTCCTTCCCAGACTAACGGAGGCAGCTGCGATTCGATTCCGGGGACGTTCACTTACGTCTGGAACGACGACAATACTGTCACGCAAACCTTCCCCTGTGTGGACTTCACCACCCTGGCAGACGAACTTCAGAGTGCGGGAGTCAGTTGGAAATTTTATGCGTCGCTGTTAGGCCAGCCGGGCTATCCGTTCACTACGTTAGCAGCCATCAGTCACATTCGTTTTAGCTCGCTTTGGAATAATGTGGTGGATCACAAGCTCTTCAACCAAGACGCCCAGAGTGGGAATCTACCCGCTGTCTCTTGGCTCATTCCCACCGCTGGGAACGACGAACATCCACCGTCGGGCACATGTCCCGGCGAGAATTGGACGGTCGCTGCTTTGAACGCGATCATGAGCGGACCAGACTGGAACACTACCGCCGTCTTTATCATGTGGGACGACTTCGGCGGCTTCTATGATCACGTACGTCCGCCGGTGGTCGACAAATTTGGACTTGGTCCGCGAGTGCCGTTGTTGATCGTTTCTCCGTACGCGATTGCGGGCAAGATCTCGCACACTCAGTACGAGCCTTCCTCGATCTTGAAGTTCATCGAGGAACGCTTCGGCCTTCCACCCTTGACGGCGCGCGATGCCAACGCCAACAGCACCACCGACAGTTTCAATTTCAACCAGGCTCCCCTCCCGCCAGACATCCTCACGCAGCGGGTCTGCCCATTCATCTCCCCGAATTTCGGCATCGGCCGCCAGTCAGTCGGAATCGCTGGGCCCAGCACACCTATCGCTTTCGTCAATCAATCGACGCAGGCGTTGACGATTTCCAACATTGCAACCACCGGAGACTTTTCACAAACAAACAATTGCCCCTCCTCCCTGGCAAAAGGAAAAAGCTGCAACATCAACGTCAGCTTCAATCCTACTGTTACTGGATCTCGTACCGGCTCCGTTGTAATTACCGATAGCGATCCCAGCAGCCCGCAAACTTCGAAGCTCACTGGAATGGGGACATTCCTCACGCTCACGACGCCAGGAAATTTCGGCAATATTGTTTACGGTGCCAAGTCAACCAAGACGGTTACTCTGTCGAACACAAGCAATTCTGCGGTGAAGATCTCCGGCATCCGCACCGCCGGCCCGTTCTCGCAAACGAATTCGTGCGGTTCTTCAATCGCGGCAAATAGCAGCTGCCAGATCACCGTCCAGTTCGCTCCCGACGCATCTGGAATTCTCGCGGGATCCTTAATGGTGAATGCCAATGACCCTGCCAGCCCGATCGTAAGTTACCTGCGAGGCACCGGCCAGGCGATTAAGCTCTCTCCGACTACCTTGACATTCCCAGCTCAAGCTGTGGGCACGACTAGTAGTCCAATGACGGTCAAAGTTAGCAATCCTTCGACCGTCTCCGACCTGACAATGGGTCCAGTCACCGCGGCAGGCGACTTCGCGGCCGGCAGCAACTGCCCGCAGACTCTGGTTCCCGGCGCTTCCTGCACCGTCAGCGTCACCTTCACTCCCTCACAGACCGGAACGCGCACAGGAACCGGAAGCGTGGTGAGTAGCGATTTCCGAAGTCCCCAAACGATTCGGCTTCAGGGTACCGGTAACTAAACGCGCCTGTTAACTCGTCGTGTCCGATCAAGATTAAAAGCACCAAACGGCTGCATGCTTCGTGTAACCTCCCCCAAGTGCTGGATGCGTCCTCCCCCGGGCTGCGTACTGTCATCTTTCTTCACGCAAGGGAGCCCCTTGACCAATGTCTGTCGCGCCATGCAAAAGTAGTTGGACGAAAATCTTTGTCCTGGGAATGGTATTAATCGTAACTGGCACGATTTCGTCCGCCCAAACCTATACCGTCACTCCTTCCTCGCTTTCCTTCACCGGCGCGCCGGTGGGCATGTTGAGCCTCGCCAAGACGGTGACTATTTACAACACAGGCACCACCAGTTTGACGGTCAACAGCTACAGCCTGTCCCCGGAGTTCGTTCTGATCTATGGCTGGGCTCCGTACGTGATCGGACCTGGTAAGCAATTTGCCTTTGGCATTAAGTTCGCTCCGGATGCCGCGGGATCTTTTTCTGGTCAATTCACCGTCAATCTGTCGGGAACCGATGTTGTCATTCCAATAACCGGCAAGAGCCTAAGCACCCGTGCGGTGCCCAGCGTGACTCCCGCGGAAATCTCTTTCGGCGAAGTGCCGATAGGGACCACCAGTACGCCTCAGATTCTGACGGTCAAGAATGCTGGAGCGACTAGCATGAAGGTTCTGGCGGTCACCGCCGATCCCCCGTTCAATGTGACTGGGCCCGCGTACCCAGCTTTGCTGAAGGCAGGACAGAGCCTGAACTTGCAGATGACGTTCACCGGAACGACCGCGCAGGAATTCGCTGACGTCCTTACGATCCTCTATGACGTCGTACCCCAAACGGGTATTTCTCTACATGCGACCGCGACGCCGCAGACATCCTTAACCGTGAATGTCTTTTCGCCGTTGCCCACGGCGACTGTCTCCTCGGCTTATTTAGCGCCCCTCCCCGCTACAGGAGGCACGCCCCCGTATAACTGGAGTGTTGCGCCGGACTCGTCCCTGCCAACCGGTCTATCTCTTTCTAGTTCCGGCACCATCAGTGGCACGTTGGATCCGGCCGTGACTGTTGGAAACTACTCCTTCAACGTGCAGGTTACCGACTCCACCGGAGCATCCGCCTCAACCGCTTCTCCAATTGTGATGGCCGTGGCTCCGGCTACCGGTTCCAACTGCAACGATATCTATTTCAATGTTCGCAACACCCAAACGCCCATGGTACCGCTCACGGACTTGGGCACCCTGACCTATCAGGGCTATGAAGGTGGCCTCTATCCTGACGGAACCAATTCCCGCCCCATCGATCATGACCTTGCTGGAAGCTTAATCGCGCAATCGATACAGCCTCTGGACGCCGATGGCAATCCCGATCCCAATGGCAAGATCGGATTGCTTTCCATCGGGATGTCCGCAACCTTCGACACGTTCGTGAGGTTTATGTCCGACTTCTATTCCGATCCCGCGCGAAACCCGCACTTGGTTCTGGTTCCCGGAGCACAGCCTCGGGCCGAGGCCGTGCTGTTTGCCGATCCCAATAACGGAGCCTGGAACGCCATATCCCAGAGCTTCCTGCCTCAGTCGGGCCTTACCGCCAACCAGGTGGTCGCGGCTTGGGTGGATGATGTGGACTCACGCAGCACAGGAACATTTCCCAGCGACATCGCAACCCTGCAGCCGGAATTCGAATCCATCGCTCAGAACTTGCACAGCAAGTTTCCCAACTTGCAACTCTTGTACTTTGGGAGCCGCATCTATGCTGGCTATTCGAATTTCATGAAGAAACCCCCGCAAGATCCTGAACCCTACGCTTACGAGTCAGGGTTTGCCGTTAAATGGACCATCCAAGACCAGATCAACGGTAACTCAAGCCTGAATTACGACCCAACCAAAGGACTCGTCATGGCTCCGTGGATGTCGTGGGGTGCCTATACCTGGGCCAATGGTCTGATGCCCCGCGCCGATGGCCTGGTTTGGACTTGCCAGGATCTGATGCCTGATGGTACCCATGTCAACGACCCGAATGGCAGGCAAAAAGAAGCGAATCTGATGATGCAGTTCTTTAAGAGCGACAGCACGACGGTACCCTGGTTTCTTTCGACGGATCCGCGTCACCGGTGAGAGAAGCCTAGTTCATATCCGGGCTAGTCACGATATCCGGAAGGACAGCGAAACGCGGCCGCGAAGCGGCCCGCAATCAGTAAGGGTAGTAGGTAATGGCGGTTCCATTTCACCATTAGCACGAGGATCCTCATGATTCGTTTTGCACTCCCCCGGGTATTCACGGGCCAAAGTGTTTCCGCCAGCAAAACCAACTCTCTGACATGCCGAGACCTCCTGCCCGCTTTGGCACTTCTTTGCCTTGCATCATCCGTCGTTGCCCAGGTTTCATACACCGTCCGGCCAGTCCGCGAGCAATTTCCCAAGACCACGATCGGGACGGTGAGTCACACTACGACCTTCATTCTGACCAACACAGGCACGACCAACCTGACCGTCGAGAGCATGACGCTTGCGCCTTCCGAATTCCAATTGGTAACAGGTTGGTCCCCAAACACAGCTAGCCCGGGAAAGAGCCTGGCGTTTGGCGTAAACTTTGTGCCCGATGCGGCCAAAACCTTTAATGGGCAACTCACTCTTTACATCACCGGCGCGAGTCCCCTGGTTCTTCCACTGCGAGGAACGGGGTTGACAACCACTGCCGTAGCGAGTCTTAGCACTCCATCGTTGACGTTTTCCGGACAGGGCCTGGGGATATCTTCGTCGCAATCCGTGACCATCACGAATGTGGGGACGGCCCCGTTCATTCTGGAGTCCATTAATATCGACCCTCCATTTACGGTCCAAGGTTTCACCGCTCCCGCAACGGTATTGCCCGCGGGCTCGCTGCCTCTCACGGTTACTTACTCCGCATCTTCCGTGGGCACGTCGTACAACGCCATGGTGCTCAGCTACGATGTGCTCCCCCCGAACGCCGTCGCACTCACGGGAATAGCTATTCCCGCCTCCTCCTTCGTAATTACTAATTTCCCCACCTTGCCCGCGGCCACGGTCAGTTCCCCTTATCTGGCCTCATTGACAGCATCTGCAGGAACCCTTCCGTACTCTTGGTCGTTGCCCTCTGGCTCAAGTCTGCCTACAGGTCTGAGCCTCTCGAATACGGGCATCATAAGCGGAAACCTCGACTCTAGCGTCAGCGTCGGAACATACATATTTCAGGTGACTGCCACCGATTCCAGCGCTCCTCCGCTCGTCGCCACAGCCAGCGTGACGATTCCCGTAGGCCCGATCACTGGAGCCAATTGCAGCAACATTTCTTGGAACGTTGCAGGCACTTCCACCCCAATGGTCGCGCTCACGGATCTTGGCTTTGGCAGTTATCTGGGCTCAGAAGGAGGGCTCTATCCCGACGGCAGGAATACGCGACCGCTCGAAAGCGACGCGGCTGGGCTTGCAATCGCAAACTCGATTCAACCGCTGGACGCCAACGGCAACCCCGATCCCAATGGCAAGTACGGGTTGATTTCAATTGGCGAATCGAACACCTCAAACACGTACGCGCAGTTCACCATCAACGCGAACGCCGATCCTTCGAAAAATTCTCATCTCGTGATTGTCAAGGGCGCACAACCCACCGCTCCTGCTGCGAAGTTCGCAGATCCAAATGACGGCGTATGGAATGCCATCTTTCAGTTCTTCCTTCCTCAGGTCGGCCTCACCGCCAACCAGGTAGTGGCCGCGTGGGTGCAAGCCGTCAACGCTTTCCCGACGGGAAAGTTTCCCGCTGACATGATGCAGGAACAGAGTCAACTGGAGAGCATCGCACAGAACTTGCACACCAAATTCCCTAACTTGAAGTTGGCATACTTCACCAGCAAGTTTTATGACGGCTATGACAACGGCCTGCCGCATCCCAGATACCCCGAGCCCTATGCATACGAAACCGGCTTCGCGGTGAAGTGGAGCATTCAAGACCAGATCGATGGCGATCCCGATCTGAATTATGATCCGGACGAGGGCACGGTGAATGCGCCGTGGATGACGTGGGGACCCTACGAGTGGTCGAACGGCCTCCTTGGACGCAACGATGGTCTGATCTGGACCTGTCAGGATATGACCTCGGATGGCGTGCATCCCTCAAGGCCGGGCGGATGGGAAAAGGATGCAAATATCATTCTCAATTTCTTCAAGACCGAAACCACAACGACACCTTGGTTCTTACAGCGCTGAGTTGAAAATCGTCGTTTCACTGCTAATTCCGCCTAACCATAAGTTAGCTAAAAGAATCTAACCTTTGCCGAGTGGAAATCGCCGACGCCGGGTTTCTTCTTGCCAGAGGAGTGCGTACGGAATGAGATATGTCACGTTGCTGTCAGTCTTGGCCCTGATGTTCTGCGCAGCCCTCTTGTTAGGGCTCAATGCCTGTAGTGGAGGGAGCACGAGCTCGGTCACAACCGTCACGCCTCCTCCTCCGCCTCCCCCTTCGAAGATTCAGCACATCGTCATCATCTTCCAGGAGAACCGGACACCCGACAACCTTTTTCAGGACCCCGTTCTGATCTCTCGCGGGGCGGATATCGTCAATGTTGGTAAAAACTCCCTCGGACAACAGATCGCCCTCACGCCACTGGATCTAGGGGACGCCGGGAGTTCGCCTGACAACTACGATCCCGGGCACTCACACGCTGGTTTTCTGAAAATGTATGACAACGGAAAAATGGATGGTGCGGACCTGATCTCGATTTCCTGCGCGCCTGCCGCCGTGAACTGCCCTCCGGCTGGCAGCCCGCAATTTAAGTATGTGATGCCGTCCGACGTGCAGCCCTATTTTCAGCTTGCGGAGCAATACACCTTCGGCGACCGCATGTTTCAGACCAACCAAGGCCCCAGTTTTCCAGCCCATCAATTCATCATCTCCGGCACCTCCGCCCCTTCGGCCTCAAGCAATCTTTTCGACGCCGACAATCCCGACAGAACCGGTAACGAGAACGCCGGCTGCATCGCTCCTGCAAACGAAACCGTCAGCATGATTGACCCTAGCGGCAACATGACGAGTCAGTACCCGTGCTTCGATCATCCGACGATCACGGATTCGCTGGAGGCCAAAAATATCAGCTGGCGTTACTACGCCCCTGAAGCCGGATCGATCTGGACCGCACCGAACGCGATTCAACACATGTGTGGACCCGACGCGCCTCCACCGAATGGCACCTCTTGTGTGGGTTCGGACTGGACCAGTAACGTCGTCCTCAATCATGCGCAAATTCTCACGGACGTTTCCAGTAATCAACTTGCCCAGGTGAGTTGGGTTATCCCCGACGGGAAATCTTCGGACCACTCCTTTGCCAGCGATGGATCCGGCCCATCCTGGGTAGCCTCGGTTGTCAACGCCATCGGTAACAGCCAGTACTGGGCCGACACTGTCATCTTTATTACCTGGGATGACTGGGGCGGTTGGTACGATCACGTGGCGCCTTCCGTCATCAACTCGTATGAATATGGTTTTCGCGTACCCCTGATCGTCGTTTCACCTTACGCCAAGGCGCAGTACATTTCGCATACGACCCACCACTTCGGAAGCGTTCTGAAGTTCATCGAAGAGACTTTTTCGCTTCCATCGCTGAACTACGCTGATGCCAACGCCGATGATTTCGCGGATTGTTTCGATTTCACTCAAGCCCCTCTTACCTTCCAGACCATCAATGCTCCTCTCAAAGCAGAGCACTTCATCAACGACAAAAGCCCGCCAACCGATCCCGACGACGACTAGAACCACGCGCGGCAACGTACTGTTTTACGCAAAGAAAAAGGCGGCCATTTCTGGCCGCCTTTGTTTACAACCAAATTGCCTGGTGTCTAGTGTGCGAGGAACCACGGCGTTGTCGTTGGGTCGCTCTTGAAGAAGTTGATCATCAGATTGCTTTCCTTTTCCCGTCCGTAAGGGTCGGAAGGATGGAAGCCATCGTACTTGATGTCGGGACATGCCCAAGTCGTCCCATCGTTTCTTGCCAGCAAACCATTCGCCCAAGGATAGGCGCCCCAGGACATCCAGGGAGCTTTTACCGTGCCTCTCGCTGGATTCCAGTTCAACGCAGGCTTGCCGTTGATCTGATCCAGAATCGCCCACTTTACCGCAAACCCAGATTCGTAAGCCCAAGGCTCGTTATCAATGTTGCTAAGACCGTTGGAATACCCGGTGTAGACCGATCCCCCAAAATAGGCGAGTTTGACATTCGGAAATCTGGCGAAGACGTTCTGCACAATCGACTCATACTCCGACTGCAGGTTCGCCATATCTTGAGGAAAGGTTCCCGCCGGAGTGGGGTCGATGTCCTTGATATAAACCACTTGGACTTGGGCCGCGGTGATCCCTGCTTCAGGCAGGAAATCCTGGAAGATTGGATTCCAGAAACCGTCGTTCGCATTGGCAAAATTCTTGGCATAGGCACGTGGCTGCGCGCCCGCCACCAGTACGAGCTTAGGATTCACTGTCGGATCGGCCTGCACATCCGTCGTAAAGGTAAGCCAGGTATCAAACAGAGCCGACATGCCAACCGACATCAAACCGATTTTGCCGTTCACCGTATCGACATTGCCGTTCGCGTCCAAGGGCTGAATGCCTTGCGCGATCGCAATACCGCCCGAATTGAACGCTGGTGGGCGCACGTTCGTACCATTCAGGTACAACCCTCCTTGCTTGCCTCCATACGTGCCAAGTCCCAAATCAGTAATCGGAACGAGCGGGTTGGTCGAGTTCGGAATGAAGCTTTCAATGTTGCTGCACTTCGCTCCTGTCTGCGCGGCCACAGGAATGGTGAGTGTCTTTGCCGCCGTATGGGAGGCAGAATCTGTAACATTTACGGTGAAACTGTAGCTGCCAACGGTCACGCTGGGATCTAAGTTTCCGGTGATCGAGCCGTCCGACGATAGCGACAATCCCAGCGGCAAATTGGAACCAGACTGCAGGCTCCAGTTGTACGGAGACGCCCCACCGGCAGCGGTAAGTTTGGAAAAGTATGCGCTCGTTACCACTCCCGAAGGCAGTTGCGGATAAATGCTCACTCCTAACGCATTTCCGGTGGTGACACTCCCCTTAAGTGCGGTTCCCTTCGACAGCTCGTTATTGAACCCGACCGTCAGCATGTTGTTATAGCTCGCCGGAATGGTTCCGTCCACGTTCACATTTACCGTCAGGAATTTTCCCGGTTGAAGGACTTGCGAGTGCGGAAATCCACTCAACTGAAACGGTGGGTCCACAGTAATGGTATTGACAGTCGTGCCGGTCGTACCGTTATTCGTGATTGTGATGGGCTGGCTCGCGCTCACCGTGCCGGCCGGCGTATTCGCAAAGCTCAACGATGGAACACTGATCGCCGGGTTCGCCCCGGTGGAAACTCCTGTGCCCGTCAAGGGCACCACGACCGGTTGCGACCCTTCGATGTTGATCGTGAAAGTTCCGTTGAAAGTCTGTGGTGCATCGGGGGCAAATCGGATGGAATAGTTGATCAGCGTGTTTGGCGTCAACACCACCGGCGACCACCCGTAGAAGAACTGGAACTCCGATGGCTCGATGCTGTAACTATCGATGACCACGTTGCCGGTCTTCCCCGTATTCGTGACGGTCACGGTGTAGGCCAAGCCGATCGTTCCATCCACCACCTGTTTAAAGGCGACGGAGCTGGGCGTGACTGTAAAGGTCTGGGCGGAAATCTGCTGCGATGAAAGCGCCACAGCGAGCGTCAGAATGAGGGCAATGCCAAAGTGCTTAGCCAGATTGCGGCAAAATGTTTGCTGCACGGAGCCTCCTGTGTGATGCTGCGAGAAAATCTAAGTTTTCTCTGAGTTTGTCTTACGATTTCAACCGAACCGCCAGAGGGAGGTCTTTCAACTCAATGCGTAGACCGGTCCAGAAGAACCGGTGTCGAACTAATTTCAACCTTGTTTCCCGAAATCCCAGCGCTTTCCCCAGTTAACTTGTGCACGGTGTTCACGTCTTTTGGCCGATCAAAATCCACTTTGCGTTCAGGATTCCAGACGATAAACGAAATTGCGCCGTCCCGGCTCAACTGGCAAATCCAGGTACCGCGATCCTCCGTGATCGACTCCATGCGGGCGCCCACCATCCACTTTTGTATTTCGGCATACGCTCTTGCCGTCGCAGTCGACGTCGCCTCATCCGCTTCGGTCATGCGTACCCGCGCTCCCTGGTTGTCCCACGCATACCAGTAGAAGCGACTAACGCCATCCGCCCAGTTCAAAACGTAAGCGCGCGCCACATAGGCAGGGCCGTCTTCGGGATCAATCCGATACGGCTGGAGCCAGCCCGCTTCCGTGTTCCAGAGCGGCTTATCAGCGACGCCATACTTGCGCGTGATCTCGTGAACCTGATCTATAAAACCCAGCATGGCCTCTGGTTCCTGGCCGCGCACATAAAAGTGGTAACCGACTACGTCGGCGTACTTCCCCCCGCCTAGCTTCAGGTATTCCTCGATCCACGGCAATCCAGTCGGCCCCACTGCCGAAGGCGAAACGACTACGATCGCGGGATCTACCTCTTTCAGCACGCTATAGGCTTCTCGCGCCAGACTAACCATTGTCTCCGGCGTACCACTGTAGAAATTCTCAAGGTTAGGCTCGTTCCAGATTTCGTAGGCCTTGATGCGCCCCTTGTAGCGGGTCGCCACCTTTCGAACATAGTTCCGCCAATCTTCGAGACTACGAGGTTCTGCCATCCCTCCCGGCTGTGCGTTTGGATTTTTGCCAAGCTCATTCGGACGGGCCGACGCCCATTTCGGAGAGCGTCCCATGGTGTACAACACTTCGACACCGTGCTGCTGTGCCAAATCGACGGTGCGATCAAGCATTCGCCAATCCCAATCCCCTTTT
The DNA here is from genome assembly GCA_963840895.1 of uncultured Acidobacteriaceae bacterium. GTDB lineage: Bacteria > Acidobacteriota > Terriglobia > Terriglobales > Acidobacteriaceae > Sulfotelmatobacter. Next base: position 135,829 of record CAWJAR010000016.1, on the reverse strand, counting down.
TGAGGCTCAAGCTGCGCCCACGTCGTGTGCGTGTCCCACAAGCGCCACGCTTTAAAGGGAACGGAAGGCCACGGCGTCGACACGGCCGCACGGTGAATGTGCATCCCGAAGAAGTTAGCGGGTACCGGCTCGGACGGTGGTCGCGGCACTTTGGCCTCCGCTGCCGCCCAGATTACGATTCCCAACGAGCTTAGGAGCACCAAGCCGACAAGAAGATGACTACGAATAAATTTCATCACGAGCAATTTTCGATTCGTCCACAATCAGCGATCCGCTGACAACGCTGTCGATTGCCTATTTTCGTCTCCCGCGACCGGCGATTGAGCCTTCACCGCCCGGTACTTTCTCAACCAGCCAATTGGCGCATAGCAATACACCAGCACAACCGCTGCGTCGAGTGCACGGTAAGCGCGGAATACTAACTGATCTTTCATTCTCTCCAGCGCTCCGGGCATCCGCACATCTTCGCTTCCAGACGTGGCTGGCGCCGGCGGCCACGCATTTCCGTACCGCGTCCGCCAAAAACAGCGATACCGCTCGATCTTTTCTTTCAACGCAGCCGGAAGAACTTCCGGTCGAGATTTCTTGCCGACAATCTTCTCGCTCTTGACGCCCTCGTGATGTTCACCCTCGTAGATGGCGGAACGATCAGCACCCTCAAGCGTCGTCATGCGAGTTTCAAACGGGATATCCAGAAACTCGCAGATTCCTTGCATGACCTCTTCTGACCGGTGAATCAGATCCTCATAATCGATCTGGTGCACCGGAACTCCGCGTTTTACCAAACGATCGCAATCCCGCTTCATGCGATGCAGTCCGAACAAGGCCCGGTGCGGAATGCCCCGCTTGCTGAACCATGTGTCCTTCGCTGCCGCCCGCAAGATGCTGCGGCAAATGTCAGCAGGATCCCGCCAGATTACGATGAACTGCGCTTGGGGAAAGTCATGCGACAATCGCGTTAAGAAGTCATAGTAGTTTGGAGACTTTCCGCCCCAAATTGGCGCACCCTTGCGCAGAGCGTACTGCCCGTAGATCGCCTTCATTGCACTGGGCAATCCGTCGGCAGTCCCAGGAATCTCAGACACAGAAATCTGGTGCCGCTCCAGTGCGCTGTTCCAGAAATTCCACCGCTCGGCCCAATCCGACTTCCCTTTTTTCATCAAAAAGAGTGGTCGCAGCACCGGCAACTCCGCCTCATACATCAGCGAAATCTGGCTGTGCTGGTTGAGTAAGGCATAAAGCAACGAAGTCCCCGAACGCCACATGCCGACTACAAAAAGAGGCCCAGGTCGCAGCCCCGAGGCCGGCTTCGTCATCCGTTCTTCTGTGACTACACTTGTCGCCATGTTTGAATTGAGTGGGGAGGGATGTCCCAGCGTCATCGACGCAAGAAGTTCCTATGGAGTGATTCGCGAACTAAGGAGTGGGCTGACCTCATTTGGTGAGGTCAGCCCGGAGAGGGGAATCGAACTACCGCGCTGAAACAAGTTCCGACTGCTCCACCGGTTTCTTCGTAACCTGTGATGCAATCCACTTGTAGGTGATGGCCAGTCCCTGTTCAAGGCGGATCGACGGTTCCCAGCCCAACACTTTGCGAAGCAGAGTGTTGTCGCTGTTGCGCCCGCGAACGCCCTGTGGACCAGTCAAGTTATGCCGCTTGACCAACTTCTTGCCCGCGATGCCCGACACCATGTCCACCAACCCGTTGATGGTCACAAGTTCGTCGGTTCCAAGGTTCAGGGCATCCCGATAGTCGGAAGCCATGATTCGCGTGAGTCCTTCCACACAGTCGTCCACATACATGAACGAGCGCGTCTGCTCGCCGTCGCCCCAGATTTCGATTTCGCTGCCGTTCGATGCCATGGCAACCTTGCGTGAAATCGCAGCCGGAGCCTTCTCCTTGCCGCCGTCGTACGTCCCGAGGGGACCGTAAACGTTGTGGAAACGCACGATGCGAGTCTCGAAGCCGTAGTCCTTGTAGTAATAGCGGCAGAGTTCCTCGGCAAACAGCTTCTCCCAGCCGTATCCCGGCTCGGGATCCGCCGGATACGCATCCTCTTCCGTCAACGGCTTCACTTCCGGATCTTTCTGCTTCGCCTGGTTGTAGACGCAGGCCGATGAGGAGAACAGGAAGCGCTTGACGCCATTCTGCCGGCTGGCTTCGAGCATCTGGGCGTTGATCAGAATGTTGTTGCGGCTGATGTCGGCATGATTCGCAGTGATGTAGCCAATGCCTCCCATGTCGGCTGCAAGGTTGTAAACTTCATCGATGCCACCGCGCGTGGCTAGCAGGCAGCACTCAACCTTGCGCAGGTCGAGAACTTCGAACTCGTCCGCCGCACTAGCTTCGTACTCAGGACGCTTGATATCTGCACCCCGGACCCAGCATCCATCTGCCTTCAAACGCTTAACCAAATGATGACCAATGAATCCACCGGCCCCTGTAACCAGTACCCTTTTCTGCTTGTTCATATCCCCTCTTTCCTCTCCTGGGTTTCGACCCCTGTAATTTTCAGGTTCCGTGGGAACCCGTTACTTCTTGACTTACTCGTATACGCGTAAAGTAGTGAGCTCCAACAACACATTCCAAGCGAATCTGGAGCCTTGTACCAGATATCGTCGCCACAGCCGCTTTGGCTCCGCCAGCAAGCGAAACAACCATTCCAATCCGCGCTCCCGCATCCACTTCGGAGCCTGCTTCAAGCGCCCGGTATTCAGATCAAATGCCGCGCCCACTCCCAGCATCAGGGGAACCTTCAGCCGGTCCCGATGCTCGCGCATCCATCGCTCTTGCTTCGGAGTGCTCAACCCGACCCAGACCACATCTGGCGCCGCTGCGTTGATGCGCGCGACCACCTCTTTGTCTTCTTCTTCGGTGAGTGCACGGAATGGCGGACAGTACGTCCCGGCTACGCGAATCCCGTGGCGCTCCTGCTCTACCTGAGCCAGGCGATCGGCTACTCCCGGCGCACCGCCGTAAAAGTAATGGCTGTACTTCGCTCCAGTGTCACGGCAGAAAGTCTCCATCAACTCGGGACCGTAAACTCGTCGCGCCAACTGCGCAAAACCACGAATCCGGCCAAGCCATACTAGCGGCATGCCATCCGGCACCACTAAATCCGCATCCTTCAGGATCGCCCGAAACTCCGGATTCTGATTCGACTCAGTCACTCCATGCATCCCCGTCACCGCCACATAGCGGGCGGGTCCGCGCTCCTGAATCGAAGATTCCATCCAGTCGACAACGTCCGGAATCTGCACGGCGTTGACTCGAACTCCCAGCACGCGGAACTGCGGCAACGGATTTTGAGTGTTTCTTGTCATGTTTTTTGGGTCGTTTCAGGACAGCTTCGTTAACTCTGAACTACTTGAGCCCACGCTGGAGCGGGACGCTCCAACATTCTCGACGGCTTGACTTCCCTCACCAACCGAATGCTCACAATGACCATGGCCAACAGCAACATGAACTGCGAATTCGCGCGCCCGCTGAAGGTCGCGTTAAACATTCCGTTGATCAGCAGATTCGTGTAAATCGCCATGGATCCGATCGCGAGCCTCTGTGCGCGCGGCGAAACCTCGCCTCTCATCGTCTTCCAAAGATTGCGCACAATCACTACGTGAATCATCAACATCAGAAACAGGCCGATCAATCCGTTGTTATAAAGCGCTTCTAGAAATCCGTTGTGCATATGTCCCGCTTGGAACGGAGTGCCCGGCATTGCCACCGATACGAATCGGGAGGAAACATATCCGTGTCCCTGCACTATTCTTTGCTTCACCGCGGGCCACACAAACGCCCAAAGTTCCGTCCGACCCGTCAGGCTCGTGACTTGGCCTGAACTCGTGTAGGCGGACATGTACTTGGACAATGGAGTAAATGTCAGCGCAAACCAGAAGATAACGACGATACCCGCCATAAATCCCAGCGTCGCTCCTACTCGCTTCTGCAATCCGAAGAACAACAATCCCGACAGAATTCCAGCAGCGATGGCCGCTTTTCCGCCGGCAATAATCATTACGGCCAAACCGATGACCGACAGTACCAGCAAAGCCTTCCTCTTTCCCGGCGTGTAAACGGTGAGCGCGAGCAAGGCAAATGTTCCAGCCGCAGCCGAAAGCCCGGTCGGACCTTCGCGCATGCGCGTTTCAAATTCGTTCTGACCGTAGGTTCCGGTCGGATCGGGCATCATCGACCGTATCGATGGCGCTCCCACCAGGAACACATATGCTGCGATCGTGGCCAGCAGGAAGGCTGCAACGTCATCGAGATCAAACAACTGCTTCGAGATCGCCTGCAGCACCAGCACGATAAGACACAGCTTGAACGCCCAGGCCAGCGAGAACGAAAGCTGCGGTGCATAAGCTACTGAAAGCAACGCTACGACAGAATAGATCGAAACCCACTTGTACTGCCCTGAGAACAGGCCGCGCAACGATCCCGGATTCCCCAATAAGAAGACCAGGAGGGCCGCAGCAGCCAGCATCCAGATGGCTGCCTGTGCGTAAGCGGCAAACGCGAACTGCGATTCGTATGTGCTGGTTGCATCGTTGATATAGGAAAAGATCTCTTCTGACGCCAGCAGCAATCCCCACACCGCAAAAATGAACCACTTCGGACGCTCCGCCAGCGCCCGGCTGCGCGCCGCGCAGAAACCCAGCACCACGAAGAAGATCGCCCCGACGCCGATGACCGTAATCACTTCCTGCGTCACCAGTTCGCTGGCAATCATCTCAAACAGAAACGCCGTCAGCATGCACAGTGCGCCCACGATGGCCACAGTGCGCCAGTTGAAGCGCGCCTGTGGCGCTGGCGCAAAGTGATTCGGGGTCGCGTCCATCGCCGCGTCGGGTTTTGTCTCGAGAAACGTTGGCACGGTCTTAAGCTCGTACTTCGGCAAGCGTTTTTGGTGCTTCGAGCGCGAGAGCATAGCCCAGTCGCGACATCGCTCTTCCCGCATATTGATCGATCAATTGCAACTGCGGGACACTGAGCTTCTGCTTCCATCCCTGAACTGAACCGCTGCCGATGAAACGGCCCTTGGCGGATGCTCTCTGTGGCGTGATCTTTTCCTTCGCCTTCATCTGTTCGAGCGAATTATTCTCAATCGCTTTGCGGATCGCGCTCTGTTCCACCGGAACATTCATGAAATCCATGATCTGCTTCAGAGAACCCTCGGTGTCGCGCCGCATCTCTTCAAATCGCACGACCAGCAATTCACATTGGTTGGAATCGGCCGCATCCAGCCAGGTGTTCACATGATCGGTCCACAACCCGAAGGGATTGACCCCCTTGCGCAGAAATGCATTCAAGAACACGTCGAAATCTCCGTCAATCACTCCGAGGGCGTTCTCGTACGCATACTCAGAGAACAGCACATCTCGCGGATCGCGTGCCAGGTAAATCGCCTTCTTGTACGACGGGCGATAGAGTTCGTGCGTCTTGATCAACCTTCCATCTCCCGGTAAGAGAGCCTGCGCCCGCGAGTGTTGTCCCACATCCGGGCTCAGCAGATTCACTCCTTTAAAGCCGCTCGACTGTCCCGCCAGGATCTCCGCCAAAATGAACCGAAGCCACGTGCTGCCCGAGCGTGGATACGATGCCGTAAAAATATCGCTCGGACGAAATCCGTGATGGCGAACCCATAACAACGGAGATCGCAAGCCTGTCTTCGATAAATCATGTCGCAGTCGTCGTAGCGTGGGCATGTTGAATTTGCTCCGGAAAAATAACGATGTACTAGGTTCTGCTGAGCGTTTCGGGGGCGATGTGGCTCGGCGCCAATGAAGACGGTGAGCCATTGCGACGATGATGAACCTCGTTCAGACTCGCGCTTAATTCAGCCGCCACAAGGTTCACATTCGGTTCGGTAAACATCGAAGGGTGGTCTCCTGGAATCCGGTGAAAGTCCACGCCCGCTTGCGCCAGATCCATCCACCCCAGCTTAAAGTCGAAATAGGGACCATCCGGCCAATCGCTGGATTGGAATAAAGTCACCTTCCCTGCATAAGGCAGCGGCTCGTAGCGGTGAAATGCCGGATGCACGATGAAATCCGTGTTGTGCGGGCGATCGCCGTTTCCGTTCTTGGCGTTCGTCGCGGAGAGCTGCCAGATCATGCGCTCGACCTTCCGCCGCGCTTCGTCCAGTCGATCCAGAAGGTAGGCAGAATTCTCTTTCATATCCGCCCGGAAAAGATTCGACAGGTGATATTTAATTCTGCCCGTGTAACGTCCGTCGAGCAGTGGATTCTTATAGTAGGCATGATTGTGCGCATCGAACATGGCGAGCAGCGACACTTCGTCCCCCGCAAGGCTCACCTGTCGCGCAATTTCATATGCAATCACTGCATTCACACACAAGCCGGCCAATGCATAAGGACCATGTGGCTGCACTTCCCGCATCGCGCGCACCAGGTATGCGGCCACATCTTCCAGACGATAAGGTGTTCGGAATTTCGTGGCGTCGGAAAATGGCAAGTCCAGTCCCAGAAATGGCTGATCTGGCCCCAACTTTTGTGCCAGCAGCCGAAAACGTGGCCCGCCTCGCACCCAGAACAGAGGCAATCTCGACCCATGCGGCTGCACTGGAACAATCGCCCGGCCCCGAATGCTTACGTCCGGATTTCTCAACAATTCAGCCATAAGCTCAATCGTCGGGGCTTGGAAGACAAACGCCAGAGACAGAGTCTGATCGAAATCCGCTTCAACCCGCGCCAGCAACCGCGCGGCCAATAGCGAATGGCCGCCGAGTTCAAAGAAATCCTGACGGATGTCCAGGTCATTGCGGCCCAGCACATCCTTCCAGATTGCCAGCAGGCGGGCCTCAACAAAGTCGCGAGGCGCCGGAGGCGGGGCCACAGCCACATCCCGCACACCTTCGATACAAGCAAGTTGCCGCCGATCTACTTTTCCGTTTGTCCCGCGCGGTACGGCATTGACGAATGAGAAAACTCCGGGCACCATGTAGGCCGGCAAGCGGCTCTTCAGAAATGCCCTTAATTCTGCAGCGGATGTCGAATACTCTCCCCGGGCCACGACATACGCGACCAGACGTAGGCCGTTTGAATCGGTCTCTTCGGTGAGGACGACTACTTCCCGCACGTCAGGATGCTCGAGCAATGCGGTCTCAATCTCCGTCAGTTCAATGCGCAGTCCATGTATCTTGACCTGCTGGTCGAGCCGGCCCAGAAATTCCAGGTTCCCGTCCGGTAAGGAGCGCACCAAATCTCCCGTCCTGTACAGGCGATCTCCGCCTTTCCCTGCGAACGGATTTGGAACGAACTTTTCGCGTGTGAGATCTGGCTGGCCTAGATACCCTCGCGCAACCCCGGCCCCTGCTATGTGTAACTCACCCGGAATCCCCACGGGCACGGGTTGACGCTGGCGGTCCAAAACATAGGTCGAAGTATTTGCGATGGGCTTGCCGATCGGCGTAGACGCATACGAAGCCGCGGGATCGCACGCATAGACGCTGCTCCAGACCGTCGCCTCGGTCGGTCCGTATTCGTTAAACAAAGATACCGATGGGAGCAGTTGATAGTGGCTACCCACCAACTGTTTGGGGCACGCCTCGCCCGCAACGATAACCGTGCGAAGCGACTTTAGTTGCGTGCCCTTAGCGGTATCGAGAAGTTCGCTGTACAAAGACGGCACACACAGCATGTGAGAAACCGAAGTGCGCCCGATCAGTTCCGCAAGCTGTTCCGATTCCCACTTGAACTCAGGCTCCGGCAGAACCAGGGTTGCACCAGTCACGAGTGCATGAAAAATCACGGCCACTGAACTATCAAAACCCACCGGCGAGAGCAGAAGGTATTTCTCAATGGGCTCCCGGTAGTAGTCGACTCGGCATAGTGTCGAGTGCGCCAGGTTCCGATGCGTGACCATGACCCCCTTGGGCCTGCCCGTAGAACCCGACGTGTAAATCACATAAGCCAGATCTTCCTGGTTAACCTTGACCGGAACATCCTCGATCGATCCTTCGCTGATCGCACTCCAGTCAGCGTCGAGGCATATCACGCAAAGATCGTCAGGACGGGTGAGCGGCGGCAGGTGGGCTTGCGTCAACAGCACAGAAGCCCCGCAATCCGTCATGATGTACTCCAAGCGCTCTTTGGGATAGGTCGTATCCAACGGAACGTAAGCGCCGCCCGCCTTCAAAATACCCAGGATTCCGACCACCATGTCCAAAGATCGCTCCACGCATAGGGCCACCGTGGATTCGCGCCCTACTCCGAGATTTCTCAGGTGATGCGCTAACTGGCTCGCCCTGTGATCAAGCTCGCGGAAGCTCATGGAATGATCGCCGCAAGAAACCGCGACTGCGTCGGGCGTCTGTTTCGCTTGTGCCGCGATCATTTCGTGCACTAACGTCGAGGGATACGAATGGTTGGGTCCCTCGGATTGCTTGAGCAGTTCCTCTCGCTCTTTCGCGGGCAGAATTGCGAGCGTACTGATGCGGCATGCAGGATTCGCGACCACGGATTCCAGCAAGGTTTGCCAGTGCCCGATCATGCGCGTGATGGTTCCATTCTCAAAGAGGTCCGTACTGTAAATCAGCCGCCCCTGCAAACCCTCCACACGGTCGTCCAGCACCAGGCACAAATCAAACTTCGCGGTGCCAGTTTGGACGTCGATCGCCGTCAGATTCCAATTGGAATCAACCATCGATAGCGTTGGTTCGAATGCCAATAACACCTGGAACAGAGGATTGCTGCTGAGATTGCGCTCGGGATGAAGTTGTTTAACCAGTTCATCGAGGGGAACTTCATCGTGCGAAAGCGCTCCCACCGTGACGTTTCGCGCACGTTCCAGCAATTCGCGAAATGTTGGATCGCCCGATAGATCGGTTCGCATGACTACGGTGTTCAAAAAGAAACCGAGAAGTTTGTCGCTCCCCGGGAAATTGCGGCCGGCGGTGACGCTTCCAACCAGGATATCTTCCTGCCCCGAATACCTGTACAGCAGCGCATCGAACGCTGCCAGAAACGTCATGAACAATGTCACGCCCGCCTGTCGGCTTAGCTCTCGCAGGCCGGCGCTCAACTCTGCCGACAGGGCAAACGATTGCATCTCTCCGCGAAACGTTTGCGCGGCGGGACGCAGTTGGTCCGTCGGCAATTGCAGGGTGGGCAGTTCGCCCGCAAGCTGCTTCTTCCAGTAGTCCAGTCCCTGATTCAGCAGCCCACGCGTGGCTGATTGCCGTTGCCAAACTGCGTAGTCCGCATACTGAAATTCTAGCTCCGGCAACGGACTGGGTTTTCCGTCGAGACATGCCTCGTACAGTGCGACCAGTTCTGGCAGAAATATTCTGTATCCCGTCACGCCATCGAAGATCATGTGATGCGCGGTGATGGCCAGCCGAAAATCTTCTTCGCCGAGTCGAATCACTCGTGCACGGAACAGCGGGCATTGCGTGAGATCGAACGGTTTGCATGCATCTGCCGTCGCCAGGCGCAAGGCCTCCGCTTCACGCTCTGCCTGTGCCATGTTCCGCAAATCGGTGACCGGCAACGTTACCGCGAATGCAGGATGTACCGTTTGCACGGGCTCCCCATCCACCTTTGAAAACGTCGTCCGCCACGCTTCATGCCGCCGCACGATCTCCGTGAAGCTTCGTTCCAAAACTGCAACATCCAGCGGACCGCGCCGGTGCACGGTGAATGGTTCGTTATAGACGGGACTATCTGGAGCGAGTTGCGCGTGCAACCACAACTGCTGCTGCGCGAACGTCAGTGGCGCCGCAGTCCCGGACTCGCGCTTCTCGATGCGCTCAGCCGGAACCTGGTCTACCCGCAGTTGCAGGTAGGCTTCCAGTTGCTTGCGCTTCTGATCCGAGATTTGCACGGCTTCCGGCATTTCTAGTGAGCCAGGCTGTGTTCGCGATCCGCAATTTGCGGATCGCCAACTTCGCCTTGGGCTTTGACGAACCCTAACACCTGAGCGTTCGTGAGGTAGGCCACCCCATCACGTCCGCTGACGTAGTCAAGCATTTCCTTGAGTTGCTTCCACAGATTCAACTTTTCGAGTTCCCACGCGTGCCCGTATAAATGCCAAACCCCGCCATCGCGGAGCACCCGGTCGAAGAATTTCTTTCCCAGGTGAATCCAACTCTCGAATGAAATCATCTCCGGCACAGATTGAACCAACGCCGAAACTCCACCCAGGCGAGCCATATTTCTCAAGTAATTTGAGCGCGTATGGGGATAAGCCTGCACCGTTGTCGGCATCTCAAACGGAGAGAACGCAGCGTCCGCACACAACATCCGGGTCGTGCGCGCTCCTCCGTATCCCGCTCGCTGAACCTCTCGCACAACCGCGGCATTAAACCGCCCTCGCGGATAACAAAACATCACGATTTCCCTGCCCAGCATCTGCTCCAGCACCGGCTTGCAACCGCCGACTTCCATTTCTAGGTCTGACGGGCTCAGTCCAGTCAGTATGCGGTGCGAGATCGTATGCGCGCCAACCTCGAATCCTTCCGTCACCAAAGAACGCAAGTTCGCTGCCGTAAAATGGGATACTCCGCCTAACTGGCTGGTCGGCACGTAAAACGTGCCTCGCATTTTCTTTTCGCCCAGCAGTTCTGCCACCCGCATTCCGCTCACGGCATCGTCGTCCCAACTCGTGGTCACGACCACACGTGGGCGGCTCGCGGTGATCGAATCCCTTTTCGTCGAATGATCCATTCTCTAGACCAGAACCGCCTCTGCTTCCGGACGCTCCGCGCGATTCAACCGGGAACCCATCGCGAATTCGTAAATTTCTTTCAACATATAAAAATTGCGTTCCGCGGTGTACTTTGCCTCGAACTCAAGCCGTGCCCCCCGACCCATGGCTTCCATCTGTTCCGGATGATCCCAAGCCCATTCAACCTTGCGCGCCAGATCGTCTGCTTCGGTCGGCCTGAAATGCAAGCCCGTTCGCCCATCCGCGACAATTTCTTGCATCGAACCCAAGCGGGAACAGATGACAGGAACTCCACACGCGAAGGCCTCGGCAATCGTCACCGGAAAACCTTCATACCACTCGCTGGGAAATACCAGGAATCGGGCGCCCTTCATTGCGTCAATTGTCGCGTCGTGTGGGAGTCTGCCGCGATAAACGATGCCCCCCATCGCCGGGTCCTTCAATTGCGCTTCCAGGCTTTCCCGGTTAGGTCCGTCTCCAATGATCATCAAGGGAATTCGCTGGCTGAGTCGTTTCCACGCTGCCAACATCGTTGGCAGGCCCTTGGGATCTACTAACCGTCCTGCAAACAGCGCATATTGGCCGCGCTTTTCCCGCATTCCAGGATCGGGCAACACAAAATTCGGCTTCACCCGAATCTTTGCCGCCGGAAGCCCTCCATCAATCAACTTGCGCCGCGAGAATTCCGTCAGGGCGATATAACAGTCCACCATGTTCGACCACGTGCGCATGCGGCGATGCACCTGCAACATCAGTGCGAGAGCCGACGTTCCCAACTTCGATCCCTGATAACAACCGTACTTCACCCCGCGCAGCAAGCCATGTTGCAAGCATTCTTCGCAGACGTTACCGTCACGATAAAAGGTCGCGGCCGGACACAGAAGCCGGTAATTGTGCAGCGTCTGCACCACCGGAACGTTGGCCTTCCGGCACGCGTAATACACCGACGGAGAAATCAGCGGAAAGAAATTGTGGATGTGAACGACATCCGGTTTGGTTCGCTCCAGCAGCGCCGTGAACTCCCGGTACCAGCGCCGCGACCAAACGCAATCCATCGCCACACCGATTTTCTTCGCCACGCTATCGGGATACGTATTCTGCTCAACCACAGGAGTCACCTGCCAGCCGAACTGTGTCATCAGACTGGCTTCCGACTCGAAAACCTCGTCTTCCCCGCCTCGCAGAAGATATCGATTATGTACCGATACGATGTTCAATTGACTCTTCCTGAATTCTGATTGAAACGCTGACAGGTAGCGCGTGAATAATTCAATCGGCTTGCGCCGCTTCGGCCACGCTCAAGCTCGGCATCTTGAGCGTTGCGACCTTACGTCCGTAGAGAACGAAGGCGACGACAACATAAAGGGCATTGGCCAGAATCATGCTCCAGATCACACCCTTCAATCCGAAGAACTTTGTTGCCGGAATGCCAGCCAGAAGGGCGACCACGCTGGCCGCGCCGTTTGCGTAAAACAATGATTGCGGAGATTTCATTCCGCGAAGCACGATCGCCGGCCCCAAGCTCGCGCTCCATACAATCGTCTCCAGCCCGAACAACGGAATCAGGTAAGCAGAACCCATGTACTTGCCCGCATACAGAAACTGGAAAATTGGTTGACGCAGCGGGATGATCACTGCCCAATACGCTACGGCGCCAAAGACAAATAACATGGCCAGCTTCCGAGTCAAACCGGTCGCTGCTTCCGGCTTTTCTTCCGACATTCGCGCAGCGAAGGGCAGAAACAGCATCGAAAGCGCAGCATACGTTTGCAGCACCGGAGCAGCAAGATTCATCAGCGCCCGTAACTCGCCTGCCGCCGCCATCCCTGAAAATGTGCTGACCAGCGGAATGTAAACGTAATTCGGAATCCAGCCCACCACGCACGTCGCAAGCGCCCAGCTGCCATACTCCCAATGCTTGTGCCAGATCTCCGATAACCGCGGTTCTCCAGTAGCCGGATCAAGCGCCGAGTTCAATTGCCACAACATGACGCATGCACTGAACAATGCAGCGCCTGCCATGATCAGAAACGCGGTAAAAGAACTGAGCCAGCCACCGCGATAAACCAGGTACACACCCCCGGTGACCATCGCACAGTAAAACGCTGCACCGAATGCAGCCGGGCCCGGCGACAATTTCAAGTAAAAGCTGCGCCGTGCCATGGCGTGAATGCAGAGAAACGGAGTTGCAATCGCCATTCCTGCCAGCGCCACCGGTAAGACCAAGGAGTGCCCGAACGCTTTCGCGACCAGCGCCCCAGCGGCAATTACGACTCCGGTGGGCAGCGAAATCGCCCAGTGAATCGTCAACGCCTTCTTCAGGTACCCGCGCATGTTGTCGCGGTAATTCGAACCCGCGAACACCGAAAGCGGCTCCAACAACAATGCCTGGTAGAGGAAGCCCGCGAGGATGAACAAGCTGAATGACAGCGCATACGCGCCGTATTCTTCCGGCGCGAGCCATCGAGCCAACAAAATTCCCAGCAGGAAATTCGAGCCCGAGATGAGCCCGTTATCCAGAATCGCCAGCCCGCCCTTCGTCATCCAGCGCAAGAACTTGGCCAACCCAAATCCTTTCGTCGGCACGGATTGCGCCTCCGCCGAGTCAGGGGTCTGTTCGGTCAAAGGGCTTCTGCTTTCTTCGACAACTGGATCTAACACTCTAGGCTCCGACGATGTTGTGAACTACTTGGGGAGGGCTGAAATCCGAAGAATGGATCTCAAGAAATACTTAAAGTTTGCAGCTCAGACAGCGTAGCCTGAGCCTGCTTCATCGCGGCTCGAATGGCCGCCGACAGATGCTGCACTTGCGGCTCATTGAGGATGTTGCCATGATCCGCATCGACTTCATGAATCTCAAGTCCTGCCGTCGCGTATTGGCTCCATCCGCCTTGCGGATCATCCAGTCCGCGCAACGCTTTTTCACTGGCGCGAAACAGCACGATCTTGCCGGGATAGGCTCGCGGCGAGTAATTCCGCTCCGCCACGGCGCAAGCCTCGCGCACCATCTTTAACGGGCGGGGCATGCTCAGCAAATCGATTCGCCGTTTGATTCCCTTTTGATAACGGGCAACTCTCTTCTTCACGTAAGCGGCCTTCTGCTCTGCCGAGAGCGTGAAGAATGTGCCGAGAAGCGAACTTGTCGACTTAGGAGCTCCAGGATACGTATCCACCAGGGCCAGCAACCCTACGACTTGCCCTGCCTCGATCAGGCGGCGCGCCATCTCCAGCGCGACCAATCCCCCGAACGAATACCCGCCCAGAAAATACGGACCCTCTGGCTGAACTCCTCGCAATTGCTCGAGGTAGTACTCTGCCATGTCGTCTACGCGACTCAGACAGGCTTCTTTGCCGTTCAGCCCGCGGGCCTGAATTCCGTAGAACGGCTGGTCGGGACGCATGCGTTGCGCGAGTTCATGAAAACGAAGAACCGTTCCGCCCAGTCCATGTACAAAAAACAATGGCGGCTCCGAGCCCTCGGCCTGCAAAGGAATCAACGAAGACCACAGCTCCGACGACGCATCTCGCCGCACTAGATCGGCGAATTGTTGGATCGTGGGAGCTTGTACTAAAGCCGTCAGGGGCAATTGCTGTCCAAATGCCTTCTCCACCCGGCCCATCAGCCGGACGGCGAGAAGTGAATGTCCGCCGAGCTCAAAGAAATTGTCCCCAACACCGATCGGACGCTTGCCCAGCACCTGTTCCCAGATCTTGACCAACTGCGATTCGACCGCGTCCCGCGGAGCCACGACTTGTCGTCCTTCGGTAGATCGCGTTGCGGGCGGGGCCGGAAGTGCGCGCCGGTCGACCTTCCCGTTAGGCGTGAGCGGAAGGGATTTCAGGAGAACAAAATCCCCCGGAACCATATATTCCGGTAGTCGCTCAGCAAGAAAATCCCGAAGATCGCCCGCCGAGACTGTCTGTTCCGCAGACCCAACCACATATCCAACCAGACGCTTCGTGCCGTCATCCTCGCGAGCAATCACCACGCACTCACGAACTCCCGAACATTTCTCCAGTACTGCCTCAATCTCGCCGAGTTCAATCCGGTATCCACGAATCTTTACCTGGAAATCGGTGCGCCCGATAAATTCAATCGATCCATCTGGAAGAAACCGCGCCGAATCTCCAGTTTTGTACAGGCGTTCGCTCTCGTGCTTCTTGAACGGATTCGCAATGAACTTCGCCGCAGTCATCTCCGGGCGATTCAGGTACCCGCGAGCGACGCCCGGCCCGCCAATGTGCAACTCTCCGGGCTCGCCGGCCGCAACCGCCTGAAGATTTTCGTTCAGAATATAAATTTCGGTGTTTGCGATCGGCCTGCCAATCGGAAGATTGTCCGGGATCGGCTTCGTCTGATCCGGCTCAAACGACGTCGCGATGACGCTGGCTTCGGTTGGGCCATAGGTATTGATCCACCGAACCCGATCGCCTCCGCACTGCAACCAAGACTTATAGGCCGCACTCGAAGCCTTCTCGCCCCCCACAATCACCAGTCGCACGCTCTCCGGCATGCTCCGTTTCGACTCAGCCAATTCGCGCACCAATTCGTGCCAATAGGCAGTAGGTAGATTCAACACTGTGATCTGCTGTTCCTGAATCCAGCCCAGCAGTTCAGAACTTCCCATCAGCGCTTTGGACGCGCGGTTGACCAAGGTTGCACCTGCAATCCAGGTCGGCCACATTTCCTCGATTGCAATGTCGAAGCTGATGGATGCGAACTGCATCACGCGATCCGTCGGCGTAATGCCGTAGAGCTGAATGGCAGCGACGTTGTGATTCACCAACCCGCGATGCGTTAACAGCACCCCGCGCGGTTTGCCGGTCGAACCCGACGTATAGATAACGTAAGCAAGGTTGTCGGGAGTCGCTATCGGCGATAAGTTTTGCCGGCTCTGCCCTTCCAGAACCTGTGTCGAATCGAGCACCACGATTTCGCGCTTCTCAGATCCGAAAACGGGCAGGAACGCCGAATTCGTGATCAGTACCGGAGCCTGCGAGTCGTGCAGCATGTATGCCAGGCGATCCTTCGGGTAATCCGGATCCAAAGGCAGGCACGCTCCTCCCGCCTTCATCACCCCGAGCAGCGCGACAAACAGTTCTGGCGATCGCGGTAAACAAACTCCAACCGGCACATCGGCGCCCACGCCTCTGCTACGAAGCAAATGCGCTAATTGGTTCGCTCGCTCCGTCAGCTCCCGGTACGTGAGGCGACGCTCTCCCTGCTCCGCAGCAATCGACTCGGGATCGCGCTGCGCCCGTTCTTCGACCAGCTGATGGACACATTTATCCGACGGATATTCCGCGCGCGTGTTATTCCACTGAATCTGTTGGTTCGTCGCTTGGTCGCTCAGAGGCGCGTGCACCGAAACCTGTTGGCTCTTCGACCCTTCGTCGCCGAACTTCACTCTCAACGAGGTCAATCCACGAAGGCCCAGGTTCGTTCGCCACACAAGCTTCTGCGGCTCCAGACGAAGCTTTGGCATTCTCCGCAGCAAGGTTTCAAATACAATCTGGCCTTCCGCTCTCGCCAAGGGCGCACCAAAACAGAAGTGCGCTGCATATCCGAAGGCGAGATGCCGATTGTCCTTCCGCTCGATATCGAAGTCGTCCGGATCAGGAAATCTTTCGGGATCGCGATTCGCCGCCGCCATCACCGCGATCACCGCCTGCCGCTTGCTGATCTGCTTCCCGCCCAACACACGATCAGACGGAGCAAGCCGCGCCGTATGCTGGCTTGGGCTCTCATAGCGCAGCATCTCTTCCACCGCTGACGGAATCAGCGATAAATCATTCTGCAATCGCTCCAGCTGCTCCGGATTGCGAAGCAGCGTGAGAACTCCATTACCAATAAGGTTTGTCGTCGTCTCCTGCCCGCCTACCATCGTCACGATCGTGTTCGCGACAACCTCTTCTTCCGCGAGCTGGTCGCCCTCAACCTCTGCGGTGAGCAGCGAATGAATCAGCCCTTCTCTCGGATTCTTCTTGATTTCGCGAACCGCATCGCGGAAATATGCCGTCATCTCATCCACGGTCTGCAACATCAGCTGTGCGCGTTCGGGATTGTGCTGAAAATTTCCCAGCATCTCGGCGAAATTCGCCGACCACTGTTTGAGTTGCTGGCGATCGCTGACCGGCACTCCCAGCATCTCCGCCGTCACGATGGCGGGCAGTGGCTCGGCCAGGTCCGTGATGACATCCATCTCGCCCCTGTCCTGCACCGAGTCGAGCAGATCGTTCACGATCTCCTCAATGTGCGATTTGAGGGCGTTCACTCTCGCCGGCGTAAATGCAACCGACGCCAGCCCCCGCAGCCTGGTATGTGCCGATGCGTCCATGAAGAGCATCTGCTTTACCATCAACTGCGCGATCGGCCCCAAGTGATCGAGCCCCATGGCGGACAGTTGTTGTGGAGTGGGAGTGCGGTCCGCGGAAAACGTATGCAGCACTTCCAGCACATCGGCGTAGCGCGTCACCACCCACGCATGCAGAAACGGATCCCAGTGCACCGGATCCTCTTCGCGCAACCGCCGAAATAAAGGATACGGATTGCCCAGAACCTCGGGATCCAGCAATCGATAAAGACTCAGCACCGAGTCTTTCGTCGTTTCCGTAGAAATAGGTTGTGTTCCCTGGGACACTAGCTGGCTTCTCCCAGTTGTTGTCTCGAGCTTGGAGTTGGTTCGATACGTTCCAGCTTCGCCAGAATTAACTTTTCAATCTCTGCCGACATTCCGGCAAGCGTCGGATGATCGAACAGGCTCAGCAGGCTGAGTTCAACTCCAAAGCTCTGGCTGATGCGCGTGAGGAGTTGTGTTCCCAACAACGAGTGTCCGCCCAGGAAAAAGAAATTGTCGTTTGCCCCAACCGCTTTCACACTTAACAACTGCGACAGAATTACCGCCAGCCGCTGTTCTACCAGCGTGCGCGGTGCAATGTAGTCGTCATCCACCAGGCAGTTGGACGCATCGGGGGCCGGCAAAACGCTGCGGTTCACCTTTCCGTTCTCCGTCACCGGCAGCGCATCGACGCGCACAAACGAAGCCGGAACCATGTAGGCCGGAAGTTGCCGGCTTACATGCTCGCGCATTTGCGTTGCCGTGATCTTTGCCCCGGGCGCCAACACAAGGTACGCAACCAGGCTCTTTTCGCCACCATCCCGCTCGCGCGCCACGACCGTACTGGTTTCTACTCCGGCGTACTGGTCGAGCACCTTTACGATTTCTCCGGGCTCAATCCGGTAACCACGGATCTTCACCTGTTCGTCCGACCGGCCGAGAAATTCGATCTCTCCGCTGGGCAGCAACCGAGCCAGATCTCCGGTGCGGTACAACCGATCGGATGCGTCCGCACTGAACGGGTTCGCTACAAAACTCTGTGCGGTCAGTTCTGGATGGTTTCTATATCCACGCGCGATGCCCGCTCCCGCAAGATACAGTTCACCCGGAACTTCAACCCCGACTTCCCTTCGTTCCTCATCCAAAATGTGCGCGCGGATGTTATCAATCGGGCGCCCGATAGTAGGTGGACGATTCGAAGATTCGTCTCCATGTACCGTCCCCGACGTCGCGACCACGGTGCACTCGGTCGGCCCGTAATTGTTTACCAAGGTGAAGGGCAACCTGGCTGCTGGCCGGCGATGCAGCTTGTCGGCGCCGGTGAGAAGAATGCGGAGAGCGGTGTTCTTCGGCCACTGCAACAGCAATAGCCGCTCAGCAAGCGGCGTGGCTAAAAATCCAATCGTGATTCGTTCTGCCACCAACCAGTCGCGAAGAGCTTCCGGATTCTGTCGAATTGCATCCGGCGCCAGGTGGACGCTCGCTCCCGCCGCCAAGTACGGCCACAACTCCCACACGGCGGCGTCAAATCCAAGCGCCGCCAGATGGCTCGCGCGATCGCCTGCGGTTACCTCAAATGCGCGCAGATGCCAGGAAACCAGATTTGACAGCCCTCGATGCAAAATCTCCACACCCTTCGGCTGGCCCGTTGAACCGGAGGTGTAGATCACATACGCAAGATTTTTTTCACTTACGGCACACGCGGGAGAATCCGATTCCTGCCGCGCGATCTCCGCTGCATCCCTGTCGATTGCCACGACCTGGCAACGGCCAGCGGGCAAGTGTCCCGCCAGTTCCGATCGCGTCAACACTGCGGCTACCCCGGCATCGCGCAGCATATACTCCAACCGCTCCCGCGGTGAATCCGGTGGAAGCGGTAAATACGCTGCCCCAGCCTTCAACACCGCAAGGGCGGCGATCACCATTGAAGGCGAGCGATCCAGATATAGCCCTACGATTTGTTCGGATTTCACTCCCCGATCAAGGAGAAGATGAGCCAGCTGATTTGACCGCTTTTCCAGGTCGGCATAGCTCAACGTTTCTGAGCCACACGTCACCGCGACCGCGGAGGGCGCAGCCGTGGCCCGTTGGCGAATCAGCGCCGGAATAACTAACAATCCTAAGTCGGACGGCGATTCAGTTCCTACGGCGACGGTTTCAGAAGGTGAGGGCGTGTTGGGCTCGACTGTATTTTTCACGATGTTTACAAAAACAGATAAGTTGACTGCAATTCTTCTTCTTTAAACTGACCCGCACTTCACAAATCAGGCCGCGCCAGAGCCCTTCAAGACAGCAGGAATCGTTCTCAACAAAATCTGAAAATCCAGCCACAACGACCACTTGTCGATATATTGCAGATCCAGTTCCATCCATTGCTCGAATGAGATCGAGCTGCGGCCGCCAACCTGCCAGATGCACGTAATTCCAGGGCGAACGCTGAATCGACGGCGCTGCCAGTCTTCGCTAAAGCCTTCATAGTCCCGCACCGGCAACGGCCTCGGCCCCACCAGACTCATGTCACCCTTCAACACGTTAAACAGCTGAGGCAGTTCGTCGATGCTGGTCTTCCGCAAGAACTTCCCCACGCCCGTGATGCGGGGATCGTTCTTAATCTTGAACACCGGCCCACTCACTTCGTTCAGGTGTTCCACTTCTTTCATCTTCTTCTCAGCATCCGGAACCATTGTCCGGAATTTGTAAATTTTGAAGCGCCTCTTATTCAATCCGAGACGGTTTTGCACGAAAAAGATCGGACCGCGGGAGGTCATCTTGATCAGCACCGCCGTAAACAGGAACACCGGCGAAAACAGGACGATCAGGACCAGCGAAACCAGGAAATCAAAGCCGCGCTTGATCGCAACCGTCGTCCCTTCCACCATCCCGCCGGTGTAGTGGGTAATGACCGAATGTCCCCCGAATTCGTCCGCCCTCGATTTAGCGAGCTTGAGATCGAACAGGTTGGAGGTGAAGCGCAGCACGATTCCCTGCCCTTCGCAGAGAGCGGCTACTTCGGAAGCGTGCGCGTGAAGCGAGCGCATCGGCAACGCCATCGCCACTTCGTCAACGACGTTTTCGCGCAAGAATGCTGGAAGTCCCGCGAAGTCCGAAACCCGCTTGTAGCCGGACTGCCGGAACTCCTCACTGCCTTCCCATTCATCGTCGACAAACCCAATGATGCGATAGCCCAACTCCGCCGAACCTTCAATTTTTCTGGCAAAATGGACCGCTCTCGCGCTGGTACCGACGATCAGCATGTCGCGCAAGTTTCTGCCGTGCAAACGCACGCCCTTGAGCACCTTTCGCATGATGAAGCGGCTCAGGATCGTCGTCAGCACGCTGGTCGCCCAAAATACCACGGCAAACATCACCGTGATCATTCGGATGTGAAACAGCGCGGCTCCCATCAGAATGGCAAGGGTCCCTGCGCTGCCAGCCTTCAGGATGTCGGTTGGTTCTTCCCACCGTCGGGAAAGACGGTGAGAGTCGTAAATCCCGAAAACCGAAAAGATCAAGTGCCAGACCAGCAGCAGTCCCGCAAAAATCACAAAGTTCGAGACCTTGACCCGCATGGAAAGAAATTCTTCCAGCGTGAATTTGCCGCTCTCCTCCGAGACCACCATTGTGGCCACCGCAAAAGAAACCAGCATGAGAACAAGATCGTAAACTTTTAGGGTGTTGAGAAGAACCTGGCGGCGAATCGTACCCACAGAAGAAACCTCCGATGAACCAGACTCAAGGGTTGTAGTCGGCAGCGTGCGGGGAGGAGGTTTACTCAGCGAACGAATACTGAGTTGCGGTTCCGAGTGCGGAGTATCAGTAGCGGCTGACTAACGCATTCGGTTCCTGCTACTTTTTTGACTTGGCGATTAACAGTTGCTCTATCGTGTCCACGGATTTCAAATTCTCTGGATTGATTTCTTCATCACTCACACGAACTCCAAAGTTTTCTTCCAGGAAGGAAACCAGTCGGAAGATGCCAAGGGAATCGATCACGCCGTTATCCATCAGCGACTCGTCGTCCCGAAACGACGTGATGCCTTTAACACTGGCGAGATTCTCCTGAATAAATTCGCGAATCTGATCCTTCACAGCGGGCTGGGTGCTTTCTCTTGCAGTTGTCATAACAGGGTTTTGCTCCTCCTGGGGTCTGTTGATTTAAAAATTGAATTTGAACAAATCGGTTACTGCGTGATGGGATTTACACCAAGGCGGCTTGCGACAGCCGCACACGATCGATCTTCCCGGTTGAAGTCTTTGGCAGATCGGCCATGAAATCGATGATCTCGGGGATCATGTATTTCGGAATTTTCGCTGCACAATGCAGCTGCAACTCCGCCGGCTTAAGCGTATGAGAATCATGCGACGCGACCACCGCCTTAATCCGGTTGCCCACGATATCGTCGGGAATGGCAATCGCTGCCGCCTCTTTCACGCCCGGATGACTCAACAGGGCACTCTCGATTTCTCCCAACTCGATCCGGTATCCCCGGCTCTTGATCATGCTGTCGCGCCGGCCCATGAAATAGTAGTTTCCGTCCTCCGCCAGCGTGACCAGATCTCCCGTGCGATACATGTTTTCTCGAAAATGACTTTGAAAGCGGTTAGGCACCACCATCTTCGCCGTCTTCTCGCCGTCGGCCCAGTAGCCGTAGGTCACAGCCGGACCGCGAACGTACAGTTCCCCGCTTTGCCCCGGCGTGGTCACGATCTGATCTTGATCATTGACCGCAAACACTTCGGTATTTTCGCACGCGATGCCGATCGGCAACTTGTCCATGCTGTCAAGGCGCGTCCGCTCCACCTTGTAGTACGTACAAACGTTGGTCTCGGTCGGGCCATAGAGGTTGCAGAACTCCACGGCCGGCAACAAGTCAACCAACTGACGCAGATATTTCATCGGGAAAACTTCGCCCGCAAACAGGATGATGCGCAACTTCGCAAGCTTCTCCCGTTGCAGGTTCGCATGCAGCAGAAGCAGGACGAGCGCCGAAGGAACCGAATACCACACCGTGATTCCTTTGCTCTCGATGAAGTTGGCCAGCGTGGTCGGAAATAGCGCGATGTCTTCGGTCACGAGGTACACTGTCGCCCCCGCTTCGATCCCGTTGTAAATGTCAAACACCGACAGATCGAAGTGCAGAGGTGCGTGATTGGACAGGTTGTCCGCGCTGGTGATGTGAAATGTTTCAGCGCACCATTCCACAAATGTAAGGGCATTTTGGTGTGACAACATTACGCCCTTGGGCCGTCCGGTGGATCCGGACGTATAGAGGATATAAGCGAGATCGGTTTCGGTGAGCGTTACCGCATGCTTGTCGTTCGCTGGAAACTCCGCCAGCATCGACCACGGCACCACTCCGCCGCCATTACCATTTTTGGTTTCGGAATCTACCAGGACCGATACCTGCAGCGAGCTCAAAGTCGCGGCATCCAGACCGCGGCGCTTTTCACCATTGGTGATGAGCACGCGCACTCCACAGTTCCCCAGGATGTACCCCACTCGATCCGGCGGGGCCGCTGGATCGCAAGGCACATACACTCCACCCGCCTTCAGCACACCAAACATGCTGACGATGGACTCAATTGACTTGGGAAAATACAGGCCGACGCGATCACCCTTCTTCACGCCCTGCCGTTGCAGCAGATGCGCCAGTCGATTTGACTGTTCGTCCAACTCCCGGTAGGTAATGCTCCGTCCACGAGCCCAAACTGCGATTTTTTCCGGATACTGTGCCGCGCTCTTCTTCAGCAGTTGCTGCAGGATATAAGCCATGGGTTCCCGTTTACAGTGAATTGAAATGATGAATTGCGACTGAACTTACAGTCCTTGAAATCCGGCGATGATCACTTTCTGAATCTCTGATGTTCCTGAGTAGATCTTCCCCGAAATCGCGTCGCGCAAGTCACGCTCCATCTCGTATTCCGTGGTGTATCCGTAGCCTCCATGAATCTGGATGGCATCCAGGCACGTTTGCACCGTTGCTTCGCTCACATAGAGCTTGGCCATTGAAGCCTCGCGCAGCGCATGCCGCCCCTGGCTTTTGAGCCATGCCGCCTTGTAAAGCAGCAGGCGCCCCGTCTCGAGGCGCACTTCCATGTCGGCAACTTTGTTGGCGATGGCGGAGTATTTTCCGATGGGTTGGCCGAACTGTTGGCGCTCCCGGGCATACTTGACACAAGTTTCGATCAGCCGCTGCATCATCCCAAGATGACTCGCCAGGATGCAGGTCCGCTCCCACTCCATGGAATGCGTGAAAGATCGCCTGCCCGCTTCCTTCTTTCCCCAGAATGGAGTCTGCGGAAACTTCGCAGTCCACCAGCGCCACTTCCGACATTGGCGAAGTGCGCAATCCCATCTTGTGCAACTTCTTGCCAACGACCAGACCCGGATGCCCCTTCTCGATCAGAAATCCGGTAACCCCGTTGGCCCCTTTCGAAGCATCGACGTTCGCAAATACGATGAACAGGTCGCCGTGAATCGTATTTGTAATGAAGGTCTTGGTTCCGTTGATGACGTAACGATCGCCCTTGCGTTCCGCGCGCGTACGCAAACTGTAAGCGTCCGAGCCCGACATCGGCTCCGTCATGCAATGCAAGCCAATCCACTCTCCGCTGATCAGCTTCGGCAGGTACTTCCGCTTCTGCTCTTCCGTTCCAAACGCCATCAGTGGAATTACCGTAGTCCACATGTGGGCGTTCAGCGAAAATAGAAACCCGTTGTCCTTGCAGCCGTAGCCCAGCGCTTCCAGCGCACAAACTGTTGTCAGGGTATCGGCCCCTCCGCCACCGTACTCCGGCGGAACCGGAAGACCTTGAATTCCGAACTCTGCGCATTTTTTCCAGAAATCAAACGGAAATTCTTCTTCCCGATCGCGCCGCTCCAGGTCGTCGTTCAACTCCGTTTTCGCAAAACGAATGACTTCTTTTCGAAACGCAGCTTGCTCTTCGGTCCAGGCAAAATCCAAAGTGGTCCCCTCGTTCTGATCTAAACGGAAACTTTTTCTGATTTTTCAGCTTCGTTGCTGCGAACCTTCGGTGCGCTCCCGTTGCCATTTCCATTTGGAGCGCTTCCATTCGGCTTGGCTTCAATCTGCCCGGCTCTCCAGGGAAACCGCCGCGGCTTACCGCCCGGCAACTTGATCCGCGCCGGCACGCCCATGATCGTCGTATTGTCCGCCACGTCGGTAATCACCACGCTGTTCGCCACAATCACAACGTTGTTTCCAATCTTTGCATCACCCACAATTTTGCAGCCCGCGCCAAAATACACGTTGTCGCCAACCCCGCGGCATCCGGAACCAATCAAGACTCCCGATTGGAACGTCGCACCTTCCCCGATCTTGATCGGCGGAATGTACAGGCCTTGCGGCGTGTGGATCACCATCCCCTTACCAATCTCTGCATCGGGTGAAATAAACACTCCCAGGAAAAGCTGGTTGAATCTTTGCCAGATCAGCGCCGGGATCAACAGCAAATGGCGAACCACCGGAACCTTCAGATTCGTCACCCAATGCCCGAAGCGGTAGCACAGCAGGGCCGGCATTTCGACGTGCAGTAGTACCCTCCACAAGCCCTGTTCCATCTTGCGGTCGCCCATCGCGGCTTGAAAATCAGCGCGTAAATTCTCGAACATTTGTTGCCCTTCTTGGAATTTGTAACCTGGAGGTGAGTGAAGGTTAGAGTTTTTTGTAGATGGATTCCGGAATGGGGTACGTTCTCTCGTTCAACACGGCCCCAAGCACCTGCGCTCGCGCCGTCTTCAGTTCCTGCACGGCTTTCCGCGCCCATTCCCGGCGAGAAGAATTCGCTTTCAACACCAGGACAACTCCGTCCGCCGCGCAGCCCAGCGCAACTCCGTCGCTGCCGACGCTCATGGCGGCCGAATCGATCAACACGTAATCAAATTCATTCCGCAGTTCCGACAATCGTAGCCGCATGCGGTCCGAACTGATCAATCCCTGCCAGTTCTCGCCCGTCGAACCTGCGCTCACCAAAAACAGGTTAGGACGCGACAGCCTCTGCACATAATGTCCAATTGACTCCGTCAGGCGCAGAGAGTCCGCCAGCCCGTGCTCGTTGGAAACCCCAAACATTTCATGCTGGGCCGGTTCCCGCAGGTTCGCATCCACCAGGCACACTCTGCCGGTAATCTGCGAGGCCAGAACCTCCGCGGTTCGGGCGCACATCCAGCTGCATCCATTCCCTGGCTCGGTTCCCATGAACACCACGGAACGAGGCGACTGGCCTCCCGGCAGTAGAAACACGCGCTGCACCAGTTTGCTCACTTCTTCAAGTTCCTTGGCCCCGATATTCAAAACCGGCGCCTGCAGAATCGCCGGATTCTCAATCACTGGCTCAGGCGCGTCCTGGGCAATCAGGATGTCTTCAGGCTCGAAGACGTCCTGCTCTTTTCCAATTTTCTGCAGCAACTCGAAGTTTCGACTCATTGTCCCGTCCCTGGTTCGTGATTCCTACCCAACTTCACTGCCAGTTCTTCAACGACCGCGCCACCAGTTCCAGATAGGCTCTGGCGTCTGTTGGTGTAATGGATCCACCGTTACCCGGCCGCCGTGGTGGCGTTCCCGGAATCATCTCTCCGCCCTTGCCCGGAGCCCGATGCCGATGTCCATCCGTACGCCTGATATTCCCGTGCTCATGCGCAATGACTTCCTCGTCCACGCCGAGGTCCGCGAACCCTGCCGTTTCCGTTTGCCAATTTCCTGACAGGTGCGGTGTGATGTCCAGATCGGAAATCACTTCCTGCACGATCGCTGCATCCACCGTTTGCTGCCGCATAGCAAAGGCCAGCGAAAGAGCGTTGAAGCAGAAGTTGTTGATGTTCCGCGGAATCCCTTCCGTGAAGTTCGTGATACTCACCAGGGCCTGTTCTGTAAACAACTCGTTGCCCTGGTAGCCGGCAACGTGCAGGCGGTGCTGAACATACTTCCGTGTCTCTTCCGCCGAAAATTGCTTCAGTCCGCTCACCAGCGATACCCGTTGGCGCAACTGCGACAAATGGCGGCTTGCCAGCTTGTCTGCTAATTCAGGCTGCCCCGCGAGGATGATCTGCAGTAACTTGGCGCGCGGAGTCTCAAAATCCGAAAGCAACCGGATCGTTTCCAGCACCGACGCGTCCAGATTCTGTGCCTCATCGACTACTACGATGAACCGGTTCCCTGCCCGCGCTTCCTGCAGCAAGTGCCGGTTGAACTCTTCATGCATCCGGACAAAATCATGATCTCCGGTCTCATACCCCAACTCGGCCAGCAAGAACCGCATGAACTCGCGCGACGTGCACTGCGTCTGAAACAGAAAGGCGGTGCGGGCTGACGTCCGGAATTTCTCCAGAAGGTGGAACAGCAGTGTCGTCTTCCCCATTCCCGGCTTCGCGATCAACGCCAGGAATCCCCGTCCGGTCTCGATCCCATAGTAGAGCGAGGCCAGAGCTTCCCGATGGGCCGGACTGAGGTAGAGAAAGCGCGGGTCCGGTGTCACTCCGAACGGTTGTTCCCGCAAGCCAAAAAACTTTAAGAACATTCGCTGCTCCCCTCTTAACCTTGCTGGATCGGCTGATCAACTGCGGCTTGTGCGATGTCCTGATTCCAGCCATTCCCGTTCGAACCGTTGCGGCCATACTTTCCCTGCGCGCTGAATCGGTGCGGGACCGACGCCAGCACCGGAATATTCAGCTCCGACACGACTTCCGACGGCGTGCGGAACGAATTGTCCATATATTCCGCGGCGAAGACTACGCCCAGACTCACAGTCGCCGATAGCAAGATGCCAACCATCGCAAAAATCAACTGCGAATTGGTTGGCACCAATGGAACGTTCGGCCGTTCCGCAATCGCCACGTTCAAAATCCTGCGCACGTCCAGCGCTTCCGCCATCCGCGCTTCTTCCTGCTTGCGCTGGTACAGCAAATAATTCTCTTCGTTCGTCTTTGCCGTTCGCAGCAGGTCTTGCTGGATCAAGCCTTTTTCTTCGAGTGTTTTGGCTTGCTGCTGGTAGAGAGTGACGATGGTTTGAGTCGCTGCTGCGCGCGCCTGCAGCGCGCTGTAATCGGATTTCGCCTTCGCCAGCTCCGTACGAATCCAACTGTAGGTCGGATTCTGGTCCGTCGTCTGTTCCTTGATCGGCTTGTCGTGCTCGGCTTCAATCGACGCGCGCGTATCCGCAATCTGCTTGTCGACTTCCTGCACCAGCCGGTACGACGGTTGGTACTTGGTCAGCAATTCGGTCCGCTTCAACTCCAGACTCATCAAGGTGCTCTTCATCTTCTCCAAGGTCTGGGCATCATCCGACTCACGAACCTGCGTGGTCAAACGATCGGGAGTCGTTCCCAGCTGCTTTTCCAGATCGCGAATACGCTGCTCAGTCGAAGCCATTTCCGCCCGCGTCGTCTCCAGCGTAGCGCTGAAGTCATTCAACTTCTGCAACGTCATATCGCGCGCCAGTTGCGGAGCTACCCCGCCCTGTTCATCGGCGAACTTCTTCAGTTCGGCTTCGGACTGGGACATATTCTCCCGGTACCGCTCCGTCTCCTGCTCAAAGAATTTCACTTGCCCAGCCGGACGATGAACCGCCAGGTGTTGATCGATGTAAGCATTGGAAAGCACATCCAGCACGTGAGCCGCGGCTTTTGGATCGGACGAGCTGTAGCTCAAGCTGATGATGTTGCTCTTCTTCAGCAGTTCGACGTGAAGATCCGCCTTCAGGCGCATGATGGCTTTGGAAATCTTCTCGTCCTCACTCCGCTTGATGCCAATGTACGCGAGCATCGACTTGCGCTGCTGCAATCCGCAGGTCAGCACGGTCTGCCGCAACACGTCGTCACTCTCGATCAGCTCGATCTCAGAGTTCAGCTCTTCTTCGCTGATATCTTCCTTCACCTGCAGGTTGTCGCTGCGTTGTGGTGTCACCACGGGATCCACACGCTCGCGTTTCACCAGGATCTTCGTCACCGCCTGGTATTTCGGTGGCAACATCAACGTCGCCACGATCGTGCCCAGCACCAGAGTGCCAAAGCTCAGCACGAGCAGTCGCTTGTGACGGAATCCGATGGCCACAAAATCCCGCAGGGTGAACGAAAGCCCGTGTCCGGCGTTCCCTGAGATGAAGTCTTGGTCTGTCATAGATCTTGAATCTCCTGTTTGGCTGCTTCCTCGGCCTCGGCTACCAAATGGGGAACTGGGTGAACGCACCCACCGAAGTGTTCGGAATATACTTCGAGATCTTCGAAAGCGTATTCTTCGGCACCACGATCATGTCACCAGGGTGCAGATGCAGGTCTTCATGCAGATTTCCGTCTTTCAGCATTTTCTTAACGTTGATGATCTTGGCCTCGGTCCACTCGTCTGATACCCGCCGGAACAGCAGCACTTGAGAGTGTTTCGCAGCTTCGGTGAAACCACCAGCCATCGCCACCGCTTCGGTTACCGTCACGTCTCCGCGCAGGTCATACTTGCCCGGATGTCCGAGCTGGCCGTCCGCGATGAAGTAAGGCTTCTCGAAATCCTTCAGCATGACAACGATCTGCGGTTCGTTCAGGATCTTTCCGTAAGCCGTCTTCAAGGTTTGCGTCAACTCCGGAACCGTCTGACCGGCAACGTTCACATCGCCAACGCCCCGCAGCGTCACGAAACCGTCCGGCTGCACCGTCACCGTCTGGTTGAATTCTGGGCTTAACTCAAAGCTCACGTCAAAGCTGTCGCCCGACCCAATCTTGTAGCGCGGGTAGCGAGTAGCGAACTGAGGACTCGTCGCGATCGATGCAGGTTTGCCGGCATCTGCCACCGCATTGTTCGCCACCGCGGGAGGAGCCGTCTGCGCCTCGATACACACTGTGGCGGCCATCACTACCAACAGCAATCCAATAAGCGATTTCATGTTTTTCATCATTATTTTCCTAGCCAGGAATAGAACCGGTTCCCGCCAGCCGACAACAATAACTGTGAATGCGAATCAACTTCCCGATTTCGGCAGTCCATCGCAACCTTCGGGGACGTTTCCATAGTCTCACTCGCCCCGTCCGCTCAGCGGGCTACTCGATTTTCGACCCTTGCGCCGGTACGGCCGACCCAATACCGCCGTGCGGCGTGATATTGTGCCGGCGAACTTTATAAAGCAGGCCTCGATAGCTGATCTTCAGGATCGCTGCCGCCCGTTTCCGGTTCCAGCCCGTATGCTGCAGGGCACGCAAAATCACCTGACTCTCGGCTTCTTCCATCACTCGGCGGAGAGTCGAATTTTCGCTGCTGGGAACGTACGTGACTCCGATCGCTGTCGCCTCTGTGGGCGGCTGCGGATGCTCGTTGCTTAAATCCAGATTTTGCGACATGTGTAACCTCGAGTACGAGAGTGAGCTTCAGACGTTAGAAGGAGAGAGTGGAGCGGCCTAGGATTTTGGAGCTTTTTGCAACCCATCCGATTGCTTGTGGAGCCAGGTAACTCTTGAAAAGGTACCTTTGATCTGCCGGGCGTCACAGCTTCGCCCTCTCAGTCCCATATGAGACTGCGACCTTCGGCTTCCGACACGAATAGCGGTTGCGTCAGAAAATTTCTGACTGGCTCCAGAGCTTGTTGAAACTGCTGTTAGGGGGGTTTTACTTAATCACAGGAAGCATCCGTTATGGGTGCCTCCGAATTGAAAAAAGCATAACGGAGTCTGCAAAACCGTGCAAGTGGTAGAAAGACTCGCAAGCCCGGAGAACAAAGGCTCCTCCCGCGTTTCCGAGTATTCCGGTTTCCGCATCCTGACATATAGTTCCCCCGCTTCCCCACGATCTGCATTAGGCTGACTCCACCGTGTACCCTTGCACTCGAATACAAAGGGACCGATGGATCGGCTCGATGGAGATCATCAGACTCTGATCCCCATTGTGTGCTGCCAGAATGCCTTCGACTCCGTCCAGAGATCCGCCGCGGATCCGCACTCGTTGCCCCACCGTCAAGGACGAGATCTCCTCGAACGGCACTTTGCTCGCCAATAAAGTCCGGATGTCCTGGATTTGGCTCTCCGGAATTGGCGTTCCTGATCCCTGGATCCCCACAAATCCCGCCACCCCGTGCACCTGAAGAACTCGCAACCGGTCGGCCGAGGATAGGACCACACGAACAAAGTTGTACCCTGCAAACAGCGGTAGTTCGACTTCTTTGACTCGGTCGCTCCACTTATGCGTTCGCTTCACCAGCGGAAGAAACGACTCAATACCTCGCTGCTCCAGTTGATCGGACACCATCTTTTCGTGGCGCGACCGAGTACGGATGGCGTACCACTGTGGTTCATTCAACAGTAGTTGCATGTCTGTTCTGTCGGAAATCGAAGCCAATTGCTGGTTGCGACTGCCCATCCTCAGCTGCCTCCCAAGTCATTCGCAACTCGTTGGAAAAAATGACGCCTCTCCGGCTTTGTGGCCAGACCAAAATTAACGCGCCACCAAATTTTCGTGGGGTAAGTCAGTACCTTTGAAGTGAGCTTACGGGGGTCCCCAGATTTGTGACGATTCTATCTGCAGGATCAGAAATTGCAAGGAGCAGAAGGTGTAGGGTCTAAAGTCTCCATTCGCACCACAATAGCGGTGCTCCAGTAACGGAATATCTCTTTTAAATGCCTATCGATACGAGATTTTCGAGAGGATTCTCATTCAAAATCGACAGCAACCAGTAACTACAGAGTGGCATCCCCCAATAGTGCCATTTACTCCCAGTCGAAGTTCCCCTAACGTTTTTAAACACTGTGGTCAGTCTCGCCACGCACAAATCCCCTCACGCGGGTATTAGGGACCGCAAAGCCATCAGTCTATTGTCTGTGTTTTTGCTGAGATACGAAACAAGCTAAAGCTCGGAAATCACCCTTATGGCCCATCTTTCGACTGTTTCCAATCAGGCTCGCGTTCGCGTATTAGCCGCCGACAGTAATTCCATGAGCACTCAGTTGCTGGTGGAAGCGCTTGGCCGCGACAATCAGTTCCATATGATCGAGTCTCCGTCCACTGCGGCAGCCTTGCTCGCCTTGGTAAATCGTGAGAAGCCGCACGTCGCTGTGTTATGCGGCCGGCTAGGCCAGACCAACGGCGGTACCAGCAGCTTGCTGCGGGAAATCCGGACGCAATCTCCCGCAACGCGCATTATTGTGCTGCTCGACTCCTCGGACCGATCCTTGGTCATCGAGGCCTTTCGAGCCGGCGCCCTGGGAGTCTTCTGCCGCACCGAGTCTTTCCGTTTGCTCGGCAAGTGTATTCAATGCGTGCAGCAGGGACGGGTCTGGGCCAGCGCCACTGAGTTGCAGTACCTAGTGGAAGCTTCGTCACAACCCGCGCTCACTCTGTTCGAGACCAACGACGGTTCTTTGCTTTCTGCTCGTGAACGAGACGTCGTCCGCTGTCTGGCGGATGGCCTCACCAACCGCGAAATCGCGCAGCGCCTCAAACTGACAGAACATACGGTTAAGAATTATCTTTTCCGGATCTTTGACAAGCTGGGAGTTTCCAGTCGCGTCGAGGTCGTTCTTTATGCGCTCGGAAACGGCGTTCCTCGCAATTCCGAACCGCCTGAGGATCGCAAGCAGGCACAAATTGAAGCGGTTCGGCCGAGAACTACGCCGCCCGCCCCGCTCGTGATTCGGAAGAGCGCTATTTAAGACCTGTAGACACTGGTTATTAAGAGGGCAATCGGAAGGTAAGCCTTACGGTTGTCCGCATTTCCGTAGGACGCCCATTCACGACATGCGGCCTGAAACGCCACTGCTTCACCGCATCGACGGCGGCGGTCGTCAGCTCAGGCGGCCCGCTTACCATTCGGACATTTTCTACCGTACCTTCGAGTCCAATGCGTACATCCAGTACAACTGAACCCTGAATTCCAGCCTGCCGGGCGCTGCCCGGATATTCCGGCTCGACCCGGCTAATCAAGTTGCTCTCAGCCTCGGCCGCCGATACTGTCACGGCTTCATCATCTCCTTGC
This sequence comes from uncultured Acidobacteriaceae bacterium, assembly GCA_963840895.1. Taxonomy (GTDB): domain Bacteria; phylum Acidobacteriota; class Terriglobia; order Terriglobales; family Acidobacteriaceae; genus Sulfotelmatobacter. The sequence goes on along the minus strand of CAWJAR010000016.1, from coordinate 103,840 downwards.
TCTGTCGGCGGCGCGCCTTGTGTTTTTTGTGGCTGCCTGTTTCCAGACTGTGAATTGTCCGCAGGCATGCGGAATACTTCCTTCCCGTTCTCGAAAATCAGTAATCCACCTTCCGGGACGGTCGTCGGGGCAGCTGTTTTCCGCGGGGAAGTTTGCTCCGCCGGTACTGTGCTCGCGGCCCCTTTGCTCACGACCGTGATACTGTCGGCGGGCTGCTCGGAACTAACCGGTTTGAGAACAGAGGCCGGGGCCGGCGCCGGGCGAGAACGGGCCGCGGCCTTCTGAATTTTCAGATGCCCGCCGATCAGAATACCCAGCAAGATCGCGCAGGCAAGAACCGCAATTCCCAGGGCTGCAGTGATCCAGTCAAAACTCCGCGAAACGCTGATCTGCGGGCTTTCCGGGAGGGCTTCCTCAACGGGTTGAGCCGGAGGAACTTCAGGCAGCGCCTGCAGAGGTTGAGTCGAACGCTCCAGGCTGCTCAGAGTACGAGTTCCCAGCACCTGAAGCGTGTGTTCCGCGGCCTCTCCAAAAGCATTCGGCTGCGATGAAAACAACTCGAACACGCCAACCAATTCATCGCCGCGCAGAAGCGGCATAACCATGACCGATCGCACACCCAGCCGCAGTGAGGCTTCGCGGTCTACTCGCGGATCGTCCAGAGCATCGTCGCAACGCTGTGTTTTGCGCGTCTGAATGCATTCCCCGGAAAGTCCAGATTCCTCATCGAGCTGAGAGCCTAAGTCGGGAGCGGTCGAACCGCTGCTGGCGCGGCACACCATCTCCCCGTCGCGGCGCATCACAATCGCCGCCCCTGTCGCGCCTGTGCTTAAGCATGCCTTCTCCACGATCTCGTTGAGCACAATCTCCAGCGCCAGTTCCGCGGAAAATTCCGGAGGCAAACCGCCTTCACCCTGCGCACTCAACCTCGCTGCCAGAACTGCAAAATCGTTTTCGAAGTGTGGCTCGGGGGGCACGCTCGAAGCAGCGGCTTCAGATTTCGAAGAATCGGGTTGCAACCTGGTATCGGGCGCCATAGACCAAGACGAAGACCGAACAAGATCAGAAGCCGACAATGGGCCTCTGAAGCGGAGTCTCCTCCCGCGGCCGCGGCTTGTCAATATATTCCGATTGTTCAGCCTGGCCCTTATTTTAGGCCTTTTCCGGTGCGACAACCGCATTCAATCTGCCGGAAACCGCCGCCTCGACCTCATCCCAATCCGGGATAGACCCCCACAATTGGGCAATTCAATAGAGTCTTTTCTCCCCTCCCAATGTTAGTCTGTATCCGTTAGAATCACTGCAACTTGGGGCGACGTAGATGAGTCTTCCCAGTCCGTTTTCCTGATTTCTCCCCTCGCTTCCGCGCGGAAGCATATTCAAAACAAATTGTTGCGGGACATTTAACTACGGGAGTGAAACATGCAGATTGCGGTTGTCGGATCCGGATACGTGGGGTTAGTGGCGGGCGCCTGTTTTGCCGACCTCGGGCACGATGTCATTCTGGTGGACAATGATCAACGAAAGCTCACGGCACTCAGGAACGGACAAGTACCGATTCACGAGAAATTTCTGCCCGAGCTTCTGAGCCGCCACCGCGAACAACGCCTTACCTTTTCCGACGATCTGAAGGATGCCGTCAGCCGCAGTTCGGTCATCTTCGTTGCCGTCGGCACTCCTCCCACCGAAAGTGGGGAAGCCGACCTGTCCTATGTGGAATCTGTCGCCCGCGAAATTTCCGGCGGCATTAACGGCTACAAAGTCATCGTCGAAAAGAGCACCGTCCCGGTTTACACCAGCAGTTGGGTGCGCAAGATCATCCTGCGCAACGGCACCGATCCCGAATTGTTCGATGTCGCCTCCAATCCTGAGTTTCTGCGCGAAGGCACCGCCGTCACGGACTTCCTGTTTCCTGACCGCATCGTAATCGGCTGCGATACCGAGCGTTCTGCGGAAGTGTTGCGCGAAATCTACAGTCCCCTGACCAACGGCAGCTACTACGAGCGCGCCGACGCAATTCCTCAACCCGATCGCGCTTCTATTCCCCCACCCATCATTGTCACCAGCACCAAGAGCGCGGAGTTGATCAAGCACGCCTCCAACGCCTTCCTGGCCATGAAGATTTCGTTCATCAACGCGGTGGCTTCGGTCTGCGAGTCCGTCGGCGCCAACGTGAATCAGGTTGTTCACGGCGTTGGAACTGACTCCCGCATCGGTCCCAGATTCCTGAATCCCGGCATCGGTTATGGCGGATCCTGTTTCCCCAAAGATGTCATGGCATTTCGTGCCGTGGCCCGCGAATGCGGCTATGACTTCCGCCTGCTCGATGAAGTCATGCGCATCAACGAAGATCAGCGCCAGCGCTTCCTGCGGAAAGTTCACAGCGCGCTCTGGACGCTGCGCGGCAAGAACCTCGGCGTACTCGGTCTCGCCTTCAAAGGCGGCACCGACGACATCCGCGAATCGCCCTGCGCTCTTCCTGGTGCAGTCTCTCGTGCAGCAGGGCAGCCGGATCACCGCCTACGATCCCGCGGCCATGGAGCGCTCGCGCGAAGTGCTGACCTCCGGCGTCACCTTCGCCAACTCCGCCTACGAGGCCGCGCACGGCGCCGACGCTCTGCTGATCCTCACCGAGTGGGAGGAGTTCGCCAATCTCGATCTGAACCGGCTTCGCCAGGAACTCCGCTACCCCATCGTCATCGACGGACGCAACCTGTACGATCCCGAGATGATGGCCGCGGAAGGCTTCACCTACTACAGCGTCGGCCGCGCCGCCTCTCATCCCGACGGTGTGCCCGCGGCAGTGCTCAGGAACGGCAAGAAAGCATGAGCCCTCAACGCGCCGTAGTCACCGGCGGCGCCGGCTTTCTGGGCTCTCATCTGTGCGATGCCCTGCTGGCCGAAGGCTGGAGTGTCGTTGTCGTCGACAACCTGCTCACCGGCCGCCTCTCCAACATCGCCCACCTCAGCAACGAGTCGCGCTTCGAATTCATCGAAAAAGATATTTGCGAGCCCTTCGATGTCGGCAAAGTCGACTACGTCTTTCACTTCGCCAGCCCGGCCAGTCCCGTCGACTACAGCAACCACGGCATTCCCACTCTCAAGGTTGGATCGCTCGGCACCTTTCACGCCCTCGACGTCGCCCACAAATACGGCGCGAAGTATTTAGTCTCTTCGACGTCCGAGTGCTATGGCGATCCGCTCGAACATCCTCAGAAAGAAACTTACTGGGGACACGTCAATCCCATCGGACCGCGTTCGGTCTACGACGAGGCCAAGCGCTTCACCGAAGCCGTCACCATGGCCTATCGCCGCTATCACAACGTCGACACCCGCATCGTCCGCATCTTCAACACTTACGGCCCGCGCTTGCAATTGAACGATGGCCGCGTGGTCTCGAATTTCATGAAGCAAGCTCTTCGCGGCGAAGATCTCACGGTCTACGGAGATGGTCGCCAGACCCGCAGCTTCTGCTACGTCAGCGACGAGATCGACGGCTTCCTGCGCTTATCCAAGTCGGACGAGCATCTTCCCGTCAACATTGGCAATCCCAGGGAATTCACCATCCTCGAATGTGCGCAGCTGGTTCTGAAGGTCACGGGCTCCAAGAGTCAGATCCGTAACGAACCGCTTCCCCAGGACGACCCCAAGCAGCGCCGCCCCGACATCACGAAAGCTCGGCAATTGCTGCAATGGGAGCCCAAGATCGACCTCGAAACGGGCCTGCGTAAGTCGTTGGACTACTTCAAGAAGGCCGTTGCCGAAGAAGCAGCCGTGAAGTAATTGCCGATTTCAGGCGGATGTACGTACATAAACGCCTTACTAAAATGTACGTCACTGCAGACGTTACGGAAAGGGATCCCATTCCGGGCGGTTGCCCGCCCTCTACGATGCCCTTTCTTGGACCGGAAACGGCCCTTCCCGCGACGATCGCGTCCGCAGGTGAAGCGGAGGTCATCGCGCGCAAGATCGTGCCTCCTGCAGCCTCCCAGGACGCTTCTACGATTTATCAACCACTTACACGAAGGCTCAACGACTTATAAGGAATTTCAGCAGTTACGGACATTGCTCGAGATGCGTCCGTTGCTTAGTTGGAAGGTTGTGTAGTCGAGGCGACGAAATCCAGAGCTTTTTTACATTGGCTTGCTCGTCGTGGGTCTTCAATTCAAACGCGACCCCCATCCCGAAGCCGGGATGAGCCGCCTGCACCGTACCCCGCAGGTGCAATTTCAGATTGTAGGTTCGTACCACGATCTCTACTTCGGCGCCCTTAGGAAATGGTAGCGGAACCTCCAAATAGCATCCGCCGGAACTCAGATCGGTCAGGCAGCAATGATTGGGAACCGAAGTCCCCGACCGATAAACCTCAGCCCCAACGCGGCACGCGTAACGAGCCTGCGTCCTGCGATTGTCAGCATCGGAAGCTTCGGTGCTCGCGGTCGGAGCAGTCGCAATGTAGTGTGACGGCTCTGATGACGTCCCGCTTCCGTGAGTCTGCTCGGCTACCGAAACCGTTGCGAGTTGCAGCAACTCCTCCATTTCCACGGTAACGTCGGAGATTCGCTCTCCCCTGGATTCGTGCGGGCACATTGACGGCGAGAAAATCCGTCAGTAGCCGGCGCGATGCCTTGGGCACATCTATGAACTGCACTCCGGCGCGCCCGTTCCAATCCTGCCAGATCAACTGACCCGACAATCGCACGTTCGAAGTTTGCCCCGGCAGCTTGAACTGAAAATAAACTTTGCTTACAGGAGGAAGCTTTTTCCCGAACCGCACCGACATGCCCTCTTGCGCCAAGATCCACCAGTGTCGCCTTCTCCTGTTCTACATTGGCGTAGTCGGCGGTGGCGTGGGCATGCACGGTCGCGCGTGCATTCTTGCGCTTGTCCTTGCGCATCACTTCCCTCGCCGCGCGCAGGCTGCTGAGCGCCCGATCATAGGCGACGGGCTTATATAGAACGAAATTCACTCCCAGTGAAAACAGTTCGCGAATGGTCTCCTGGCCGGCTACCACCGCGACGGCGAGCGTGGCATCATTCAGTCGCGATGCGCGAGTGTCGCGCAACAACGAAATCACTTCTTCATTCGATTCCCCATCGACAATCACTACGTCAAACCGCTCCTGCGCCAGCCGAATCGACGCTCGAACGAGTTCGGGACAGGATTCAACCCGAATGCTGAGTTCGCCAAGAACCTGGCGCAGCACTCCGGCCGCCGCCTCATCAACGCATACCAGCAGAGCAGATAGAGTCATACCTGCCCCAATCCTAAGTTCCGCTAGTTCGGGTCACAAGTTACCGGGGTCACTCCACACGCCCCACTGCATCCGCCCGCCCTCACTCCAACGCGGCCGGATTTCGTCCGCAGTATCGTGTCTACGGTAACTTGCTCCGCCAGAACAGCGGTCCATAGAATTGGGCATCCTATGGCCTCGCATGACATCTCGCAACTGACCGCCGACTGGATGGCCGCCAAGTGGGCCTCCTGGATCTGTTTATATGTGATCCTCGGAATCGCCGTACCGTGGGCCATGACTCGAGCCTGGGCGCATCAGCACCAGACCGTGTTGAAACCCAGTCTGAAAGAACTCTTCAAGCACGGAGAACTAGGGACTGGTCGGCCTCATGCTCGCCATCTCCGTCATTTGGGACCTGCAAAAATCTCAGTACTCTGTCCCATACCATTGCGCTGGGTTCAGTATTCCTCGCCATGACCGGGATCATGTCTGGCGCGGTTTGGATCGAATCGTATTGCCGTCGCAGCACCGGCATCCGTTTTACTCCAGAACGAGCCTGGAGAGATTCACGCAGTCTGGCCTTCCTGGTATTCAGTCTGGCTGCTATGACTGAAATTCTTTTAGATCGTTTCGCAAAGGTGGCAGGTCAATGAACGCGTCGGCGGCAGCTCCAGCACTGGCAAAAGAGGCTCGTCATACGGTAGCTATGAGGCTTGCAGATCCAGCCATCATGCTGGCCAATGTTTCATTGATCTTCGGCGTGCTGCTCATCGTCTTTCCGTCATCATTTCCGCACCTCATCCTCAAGAATTGGCAAAATGCCCGTCTCACACCGATTCTCATTTTGTTGACCGTGGCGCTGAACCTGGGACTCTACCTGCGTGTCGCCCATCGCCGCGCCGCTAAGCCAGGAATCATGGCCTCTGCCTGCTTGGGAAGTGTGCCCGTCATCGTACTCGCGGGCTTGAACCTGCTTCTCCAAAGAACCATCCTTCAGACCTTCACCGGCGATATCGCGAACGCCGCGGGGCGGGTCAATGAAGAAATCCTCGCCCATACTTATTTCACGCTGATCGCAGGTATCTTCGCTCCATTCCTGATTATTCGCCTGGCGCAACAGTTCCGAAAATCCGACGCCTAACGATCACGCACTCCTTCTCGGTTCCCGATGCTTCTCGGCATGGGTCCGTCCGTCTGTGCAACAACGTTCTCGACAACAAACACGAGACCCGAAAGCCGGTAACCAACTTTGGATGTGACAAAAGGTCACGACCGGGTGCTGTGGACTGTCGTACTTTGACGCCTCACTGGTTCCTTCCTAGGATGTGTTGTGGTTTGCAGCTTTTCTGCGGCTGTTCGGACGTAACCACGACGGGTTATTAACGTAACTTTGCAACGTTATCGTGGGTGGCAATAATGATCCAGTCGACAAAAGTGATATTTCGCGCGAAGTACGTGGATCTCGGATCGTGGCGCGGTTAGCGGAGCTGTAGAGCCTTTCAGCGCGGTCGACGGAACGAGCCCCCTACGAATTCGAAGCAGCATTTGCAGTCCTTGTCCAATTGAAAGTTCGAACGCATTCAGCCGTCCAGTACATCTCCCCCGAAAGAGATCTATGACGTCAAGTAAGAGTCGCGGATTTTCGATGCTGGAGTTGCTGATCACGATCGCCATCGGCATGACCATGGCAGGCGTGACCTTCATGGCTCTGATGCCGCTGTTTCAGCAAAACCACGTGGACGCGGCTTACGACACCACGCTCTCCGTCATTCGCAACTACAGAAACTTATCGATCAGCCAGAGCAAACGTTACATCCTGACTTTTACTGCCCCGGGAACCATCACCGTGCAGTATTGGGGCGTGGGCGTTCCAGTCTCACCGCCGCCCGTGCTCGTGGCCACCTATACCCTGCCCCAGGACGTTCAGTTCGCGGTGCAAGCAGGATTTCCCACCGGGGCGGCGCCTGACAATTTTGGCAGCGGCGGTACCGCCATCGACTTCGACCAAGGCATGGGGCTGGGCAGCCAGAACTACATCATGTTCATGCCCGACGGCTCATCGCAAGACACGCTGGGAAATTACAACAGCGGCGTTTTGTACATGACCCGTCCTAGCGATCTTTACAGTTCGCGCGCCATCTCGGTATTCGGCACGACCGGAAGAGTTCGAGGCTGGCGCCTCTACAACCAGAGTGGAAACACATGGGTGCAACAATGAAACAAGGCTCTCGGACATCCGGGCAGGACGGGTTCTCGATCATCGAAACGATGATTGCGATCGCGATCCTCGGGATCGGCATCGTTTCCGTGTTGGCCGCGTTTGGCACGGCAGTCGCAGCCACCCAATATTCGCAGGAAAATCTCATCGCGCGCCAGAAAGCTCTGGAGGCGATGGAGAGCATCTACACGGCTCGCAACACTCAGCAAATTACGTTTTCGCAAATCGCTAACATTTCTAGCGGGCGGAATTTTCACCGACGGGCCCACCCAGCTTTTGTCCGCGGGCCCCGACGGATTGGTGAATACCGCAGATGATTTGCCGTTCGCGGCTTCTGGAGCATGCGCGGCCGGACCCGAGTGCATCACCCTTCCCGGTCCTGACGGAACTCTGGGAACAGCCGATGACACGTCGTTGAGCCTGGCCAACTTTCAGCGCCAGATCCAGATTGGAACCGTGCTTCAGACGGACGGGACGATTAATCCCAATCTCAAGCAAATTACCGTCACCGTCAGCTACGCCACCGGCGGATCCAGTATCCCTCGCGCATATACGGTGAACGCGCTGATTTCAGCCTTCCGATAAAGATCTGGGATGGTGAACATGCACATGCCAAAGCACAAAACCGAACGCGGCTTCACACTCCTGGAACTCACGGTCGCCATCTCTCTGGGCCTGATTGTGATGGGCGCGATGGCCGGCCTGTTTAAGGCCGGGATGGATTCGGCGATGTTGTTGACGCAGCGCGCAGAAACCCAGCAGAACATGCGCGCCGCCGTCGATCTCATGGTGAAGGACATCAGCATGGCGGGAGCCGGTCTGCCTTCGGGCGGCATCCAGCTGCCGACCGGAGCCGGCAGCAACGGCTTCTCCACGTATGGCTGTGATCAAACCGGCGCTTGCCACGTTCCCGGAAATACCTATCCCACCGGCAACTATATGTATGGCGTGTTGCCCGGCTACAAGAATGGCGTTGAAAATAACGGGATCGTTCCGGCCGCGCCGTTGCCCGCTATCGATAGCAGCATCACTTCGATCTATTCCGATTACAACTTTCCCTTGTGGGAATATCAGGTCACATTCCCGGTCCCGGGCAATGGCACAACCATCAACCTGACGCCCGATCCGTCGATTGTGCCTGCACCACCGGCGATTAATTCTCCGGGCGGAATTCAGGTGGGCGATCTCATCATGCTCAGCAACAGCCTGGGTACTGCGGTGGGCGAGGTGACGAACCTCACTCCGACGAGCATCGATTTTGCCGATCTGGATGCGCTCAATATCAATCAGAACGGAGCTGCTTCCAACAACATTCGCGCCATCTCCGGCGGCGCCAGCACCGTCGCATATCGCTTATTCGCGGTGACGTATTACTTGACGGTTCCCGCCAACGGCCAGCTGCCGCGTCTCATGCGCCAGGTCAACGGGCTGGATCCGGTTCCGGTCGCCGACAACATCATCAACCTGCAGTTTTCTTACGACATTTACAACTCGACCACTTCGGCCCTCGAGGCGAATCAGCCTGACCCGCTGGGCGCGGGCGATTCTCCCAACCTGGTGCAGAAGATCAACATCATCGTCATGGGTCAAAGCATGATCAATCACGGAAACAAGTCCCAGAACCTTTCTCTGGGAACTTCTGTGAGCGCGCGGAATATGGCTTTTCGGAATCGCTATCAGTAGCGTTTTTTGGGGCAGGAGAATCAATCCAATGGGACAGCGAAACAATAATTCGGCGGGCTTCACGCTGATCGCAGCACTTCTTATCCTGGTGCTGCTGTCGGGCGTTGCGGCTGGACTGATTTACTTGGTCACCAACGAATCGCGCATGAGCGGCAACGATCTGGAGACCAACCTGGCGTACTACGGCGCGGAATCCGGCATGGAGAAACTTACCGCCGACGTCTCCGCGCTCTACACCCAGTACATGATTCCGACGAATGCCCAGATTCAGAACCTGACCAACTTTCCTCCGACGCCGGCGATGGTCAGCGGCATGAATTACACCGAGACCATTACTTATCCCACCGACGCCAACGGCAACCCGGTCAGCAGTTGGAACACGGTCAGCTCCGGATCGAATCAGGGACTGTACGCGGAAATTATTCCGATGAACATGCAGGTCATCGCCTCCCGTCCGGGCGGCGCATCGGTGAACATGACCCGCAAGGTGGAAGTATCGCTGATTCCAGTCTTTCAGTTTGGTGTGTTCTGCGGCTACGACTGCAGCTACTTCCCTGGCCCCAATTTCAGTTTTGGTGGACGCGTTCACACCAACGGCAGCCTGTTCCTGGCCGCCGGCGGCGACCTGGTTTTCAACGACAAAGTGGCTGCCTATCAGCAAGTGATCATGGATCAGCTTGAAAATGGCCACCTCACCACGACAGGTTACGGTGGGACGGTGTTTGTTCCAAAAGCCAGCGCGGGCTGCCCGCTCAACACGTTCCCGCCAACCGGAACCAATTGCGTCGCCCTTCCCGGCGCTGGAACGATTCCGGGAGATGCCAGCTGGAGCGGTGGCTTCCCCAGCATCGCGGGAGCCGCGAACCCCAACTTTCAAAGTCTCTCTTCAGGGACTCTGAATTACTACGTCGCCAATTCGCTGACCGGCGTCACCAACATGCAGTTGCCCTTTGTGCAGAACAGCTGCACCAGCAATCCTCCGCCCTGCACCGATCCGATTGCAATCATTCGTAAGCCGCAGCCGGCGAATCGGCGACGAGCGCACTCGGGACGTTCGCGTCTGTACAACAAAGCGCAGATTCGAGTGCTACTGGCCGACACGGTGGCTGACCTGCATCCCGAGCGTGGACTGGGCGCGCTCGACGCGGACGACGTGCAATTCGTCCCCAACACGGGTTGGAACATACCCGCCGCTGCAGGCGCGCGCGATACCTCTGGCGCCGCAGTCTCCGGCCTTGAGTTCTACGGCATGGCTCAGACCGCCCCATCAATTAACAACTGGGTCAATCCGGTGGGCTACCCGGGATGGACCGCCTATCCGCTTTTAGGCGAACTCACGACAGCAGGAATTCCGAACAATGGTCAGGGCGCATGGTTGCGCGTGGAGTACCTCAACAATACCGGCAACTGGGTGGGCATTACCCGCAAATGGCTGAACTGGAGCTTCACCCGCCAGTACAACCTTCCGCCCACGGGACCAACCGGAACGGCGGGAGCAGATCCCTACAATCCGAACGCGATTCTCATCCTGCAGCAGATGAATCCGACGACCCCTTCCCAGATCGGACGTTCCCAATGCGTTTTACCCGATCAACTTCTACGACACGCGCGAAGGCGAAATGCGCGACGCCAACAACGGATGCGCCGTAAACGGCATCATGAACGCAGTCGAGATCAACGTTGGCAACCTGGCGAAGTGGCTGAAAGGTGCAGGCCCCTACGCCGGCGATCCGGGCCTGAACGTGAACTACTCCAACCAGAACGGCTACATTCTCTATTTCTCCGATCATCGAGGCATGCTGGTTGACCCCAATCTATCGAATGGCGGACAAACGCCCGCAAACGTGATCAGCGGTGAAGCCGGCCTGGAAGATGTCGTCAACTCAGCCCAGCCCAACACCTCCACCAACCCGGACGGCGTTAAGGAAGCGGCCACCTATTACACCTATTCGCCCGAAGACGTCGACCAGAACGGCTTCCTTGACAACTGGGGCGGCAAAAACATCGGCTATGGCTTTAACGTGAACACCAATACGGCTCCGCCAAATCCGTACCTGACCACGACTTGCAACACGATTGGTTTGAGCAACGCGGTCTCAGGAGCACGTCACGTTTTGAAGCTGGTCGCCGCCGGCGCAGATGGTGCAGGCAATAGCTACTTACCCGTCCGCGCCGACAACGGTCTAGGCGGATTCACCGTGGCATCGGAAAACCCAGTGTACGTGCAGGGCAACTACAACAGCAGCTCCGCCGACCCATTCTGGGGCGGTGGCAGCAACACCACGCCGCACGCGGCGGCCGCCATCATCGCCGATGCGGTCACACTGCTGTCTGGCAACTGGACTGACGCCAACAGCCTGAATAACCCGACCAACCTCGGCGGCCGCCCAGCAGCTACCAGTTATTACCGGATGGCTGTGGCGGGAGGCAAGAACGTTCCATTCCCCATCCCGGCCTGGGCCGGTGTCAGCAACGACTTCGGCACCGACGGCGGCTTGCATAACTTCCTGCGCTATCTAGAAGCCTGGGGCGGACGCACCCTCTACTACAACGGATCACTGGTAAGCATGTACTACTCGGAATATGACACCGGCGTCTTTAAGTGCTGCACGACCGTGTACAGCCCGCCGACACGTAGCTATGCGTTCGATACGCTCTTCCTGAACCCGGCCAACCTGCCACCCGGCACGCCCATGTTCCAGGACGTCGTGAACCTCAGCTATCACCAGAACTTCACACCGCAATAAACGCGCACATTTTCCATTGACCCGGTTCGCCTCAGCGGACCGGGTTTTTTTCGCGCCAAAATCCGATAGAATCGAAGCCATCCAACCGCACTTTCGTCAGTGGGGAATCGATAACAGCATGGCATCCTCTTCAGAACGTCGCGGCATTTTGTGGTTTTTGTTTTTTCTCTCCGCCATGGTGGGCATCGGAATGTTCTTCATTCCCGCCTTCGTCATTCGTCCCTTCAGTCACCAAACCGCGTCCGGGCTCGCCCTTGCGATGGCGCTCCGCCAGCGTGCTCCCTGGGCAACACTCGCTGCGGTTCTGACCTGTGTGCTCTTTGCGCTGATTCTCTGGAACGTCGTCAATCGCTGGCGCAAAGTTGTGGTCGCGGTGGTAATGGTATTGGTCACATTCTCCGCCGTCATGTCGCGCCTCAACTACTTTGAATGGATGTTCCATCCCATACCGAGTGCGCAATTCGAATCCGCCTCCGCCAGCAAGCTGGGCAAAGATGAAATGATCCTCGCGGTCCGTTTCGGTTCCGACGCCCGCGCTTATCCCATTCGTGAAATGGCTTACCACCACGTGCTCAATGATGTGGTCAAAGGCGTTCCGGTGGCCGTCACCTATTGAACGCTCTGTCACACCGGTCTGGTGTGGACACGAACGGTAAACGGAAGGGTGCTGCATTTCTATCTCGCCGGCATCAACAACCAGAACTTCCTGATGCGCGACAAGGAAACCGGCACCTGGTGGCAGCAGATTACCGGCAAGGCCATTTATGGTCCGCTGAAGGGTGCATCCCTCGACTTGGTTTTAAGCGACGAATTGACTTTCGGCGAGTGGAAGTCGGAGTTCACGGACGGCAAAGTTCTCGCCGAGGTCCCGAAGTACGTGAAGGAGTACGACAGCAACTGGGAGCCAGAAGTCGCGAAGCTCCCCGTGGTGATCAGCTTTCCGGGGACTGAGTTGAAATCTCGGGACGTGGTCGTGGGCCTGAAGATTGACGATGCCAGCCGCGCTTATCCCTGGGACACGCTGGTGAAGCAATCCCCGGTCGTTGATCACGTTCACGGGACGCCGGTGCTGGTTGCAGTCGGCCCCGATGGGAAGAGTTTCCGCGTCTTCGTCAGCCGCATCGACGGCAAAGATGCCGAGTTCTTTTTGAAAGGCGAGAGCGAAGGCGAAGCCAAACCAGAGACAAAAACCGAAACGAAGCCGGAAGCCAAGGCCGAGCCATCCGCAGCAAACAAGCCGGCTCCGCCTGCCGATACCAAAGCTGTGGTTTCGTCGAACACGAAGGCAGACGCATCAACCGCCACCAAGCCCGCGTCGGGCCCCACGCCCAAGCCTTGGATCCTGCTCGACACTACTACCGCCAGTGAGTGGAATTTTCAGGGCTGCGCGATCTCCGGCCCCGCGCAGGGCAAGTGCCTCGATCGCGTCCCCGCCCTGAAAGACTACTGGTTCGACTGGCGCAACTATCACCCCGACACCACGATCTACAAACGCTAGGTCCCCCCTCGAAAGTCGTCGGGCGCCGCGAATGCCTGCAGTGAGTGCTCTGAGATTGGGGCTGCTTACTGTTCTGCGACCGTCTTCTTGGCTGCTTCCCGTACTTGTTTCTGTTCGACCGCCATCTTGTAGGCAACGTAATACTTGTAGATATTGCTGACGTACTGCACCGTTTCCTGCCCAATGTCTTTGGCAACCATCATTTCCACATTGCCGAACCATTTATTGGGGTCGAGTCCTTGTGACTCTGTCTCTTTGCGCAGGCGTACGATGCGGTTCGGGCCGGCGTTGTAGGCCGCGAACGTAAGGAGAGTTTTATCCATGGGAGTGATGCCGGGATCGTTGAAATACGTTTTGGCGATCTGCGCCAACATCTTCGTGCCAGCGTGAATGTTCGGCTCCGCCGTTCGGACATTCGGAATGTTGATAGGCTTGGCCGCCGCATATTTCGGAAGGACTTGCATGATGCCCACCGCGCCACGAGGGCTGACTCGCTCCTGCTGCAGCATGGATTCCTGGTATCCCTGAGCCGCGAGCATGAGGTAGTCAAAATTGTATTCCGCGGCATATTTCTGGAAGTACTTCACATACGACTGGAACTTCTTGACTTCCCCCTGGGAAGTGGCGTTCTTAATGAACTTCTTGTTTTCGTAGTACTTCTTAAGCATCATTCTGCCGAAGAGAGTTCCCTCGCGATGATCCTTCAGGAAATCGTCCAGGACTGCTTTCAGTTGGGGGCTGTTCTTGCGCATCGCCCATGCCAGGTTCGCATCGTTCGTCAGTGCGATATCGCGGTGGACGACAATGTCGGGCAGAACCGCCGACCATAGTTCCGCGCGGTAATCGAACACAGCCGTCGCCGGAATGACTCCGGCATTGGTCATTTCCAGTAAGTCCTCGTCGGTGAGATTCGGATCGGATTCCTTGACGAGGATCTCGGGCCTGCCCGCTGCCTTCAACTGTTGGCTGCGTTCTTTGAGGAGTTTGTAGGAAAGGGTGATCGGATTGACGTAGATTTCCTTACCGCTCAAGTCATCGAGGCTGGCGATTTGCGGACCGTTCTTTCCAGTAACGACCACCAGTTTCACCTTCCCACCGGATATGATCGGCATCGAGAAGTCCACGAGTTTCTCGCGTTCGGGAGTGACGATCACGACGGAGGCGATCACATCTCCATAACCGTCGTTTAAATACTTTTCCAACTGCGCAGGGGACACTGGAATGAAAGCGACTTTGAATTTCTTCGCCCCGGTCTTCAGCTTCTTGTTCAGATAGCGTTCCATCTCTTCTGCCATATCGGGAAGCACGCCCCGGGGACGTCCCTTGTCGTAAAAAAATCCCGTTTTGTTGTACAGGACCAGCATACGGAGAGTGCTGTGCTTCTGGATTTCGTCCCAGTCCCCTGTCCAGTGACCAAGACTAGGCGGCAAATGGAGCGCATAACCGGGAGCCGCGCTCTCCGCAGACTGGAGCGATTCGTCCGTGGTCTGTGCAGGGTTCGTCGGTGGAGCTTCTGGCTTCGGTGTCGTCGGAGGTGTAGAGCTGCAACCGGTCAGGCCTACCATCAAGACGGCGACTGCCAATGAGATGTAAAGAGTGCCTCGGCATGATGAGGGCATGGGCTTGTTCTTTCGTGCTTAGAAATGCTCCGCCCGCATTGCGATGTTTCAAGACCGCCGATTCGGGTTGGGCACACGATTCCACGATGACTGCTATTCCCGATAGAAGACCAGCAACACACCAAGCAGTACCATGCCACTCGGCCAAGCGTACGGAACGAAGCGTCCGCGCCAAAATTTCCCATCAGAAATAAGTTTGAACAGCCCAACGCCCAGGCCAATGATCATGAACCAGAAGTGTTCGCGCTCGACCATCATCATCGAGGGCGTCATGTGGTGATGATGGCTGGACGAGGGAGCATTGGTGGGAGTCGGATTTTCCCCGGTCCGCATCGCGGAGTGATCCATAGCCATGCCGCTGTGATCCATATCCTTCATAGCGCGGTCCATGCCGGGCATGAGATCCGACGCGCGTGGAGCTGGCAATTTTCCATCGGGATCCAAGGCAGGGTCTACCAGGTAAGCGCGGGCTTCAGGGGAATTGGCACCCGAGCCGCCGGTGTGGTCGTGGACGAGGAGGAGTGCCGCTCCGACGATGGCGAGAATGCAGAATGTCCAGGTACCCCAAAAGCGATTGAGGGAGCCGCGTACCCGCAGATACTCGACCACTGCGATCGCAATGAGGAGCATGGCGTAGATCTTGTGCTGTCCAGCTTCCCAGTCGTGATGCACAAGCCAAGCCCAACTCAGGTTGCCGCGCGGCCAGATTTCACCGTCGCTCCAAAGCGCCAGGAACAATCCCGCAAGCATAAATAAGGAAGGCCACACGTAACGCAGGGCTCTGAGATTCGGAGAAAGGAAAGAGGCGAGGACGAGCGCTCCCACTCCAATCAACGCCCATCCCGCAAGGTGGTGATTGAATTCCGAGGGAGCCTTGTTGGGATCCACGGATGTGGCGGACGCGAGAGCTGAGACAGCGATCAGATTTCGGCCAGAGGCCCGGACCATGATGGCGCCGTTCGCCACCTCCCCCAGCCCAGCAACACTGAGCCAAAGAACAAAAACGTAACTGACCGCGCGCATCCACATCCCAGCCACTTCCCAGATTGACCCGGAGGTCCGACCCCTCCCACTTGAGTCGCGCGGTAAAGGCTGCCAAAAGGACATTCAATGCTCTTTTGCCAGAACGCGAACAGGTGGTCTATCGAACCCCACGTCTGCAAGTCAGAGTGCTCTATCCAGCTGAGTATCGACCACTGTCAAATCTACCAGTCGAAACCTGGTTCCACGGAAAAGTGATGCGGGTACCACTCATAGGACGCCCTATTCGCGCACCTGAGTTCAAGGAAAACAATTTTACTCCGGGTTAATTATCATGACCGCTCGTCCACTATGGACTCTTCCTTCGTCTGACTATCAGTTGTACTAGTTCCAGACCGTTCACCGCGATGTTGTAATTTCCCACTCGGGTTGTGTTGAGCTGTCAAGACCCTCGCGAAGTAACTCTTTAGGAGAGTAGTACCATGAAGAAAATCCTCCTGCTCACTGTCTTAGCATTGGCCCTGCCGGTGGCAGTTTTCGCCGACAGCAGCATCGACTTCACCAACAGTGGCGGCACTTTGGCCGGTTCGAGCAGCGGACTAACGCTGTCCGGTTCGACTTTGGTGGCTGTCAACGGGCTCATCGGGGGACTGATCACAGGAAACGACTTGGGTAGTGTAAGCTTCACAACCGGCGCGCTCTCGAGCGGTTCTTTGCAAATGGGCGGCACCTTCGCGGCGGGCGGAACGTTCACAATCAGCGGCAATGGTAGCAGCGGAATTCCGAACGGAGCGTTGTTCACGGGAACATTCGATGGGCCTGTGACTTGGACGCTGATAACTCTGGCGAATGGAACGCACAACTACATCCTGTCGGGCACTCTGATGGGATCCGGCGACACCGGGACGGCCACCTCAGGTGTGACCGTACAATTGACCATCAATACCGGCAAAGGCTTCTTCAACGGCACCACCAATATTTCGAGCGGTGACACGAACATCAGTTCGGGCGGTGTCACGAGAGGCGTGGTTCCGGAACCGGGCTCGCTGAGCTTGATGGGAGCTGGGTTGATTGCGCTGGCTGGAATGGCCCGCGGCAAATTGAAGGGCTTTACGTTAAGGAAAACTTTGCCTTAAGCGGATTTGAAGGGCACGGCTTTCAAAGCCGTGCCCTTCCCAACTATTCTGCAGACCGTTCACGCAAACGGGTTCTCGTCTGCACTGCGCCCATAAATCACTGGCAGGGGCACGTCGAGCAATCGCAAATATACCGACAGCTGCCCGCGATGGTGATACCAGTGATTCAACATGATCGACCGAATCACCTCCGACCGCGGCCGGCTGAACGCCTCTTTCCCATTCACCATCAGCCGCCAGTTCCCTTTTGCTTTCTGCTCAGTCATTCCCGCCAGGCAATCCTCGCCCGCCTGGATACTCTCTTGAAATGCGGTTTGAATCTCCTCGACATTCTTCGGTTCAGGCGGATTGAAATTTGCATGCGCCGCGTCAAACTCGTCGAGTTGTGAAATTCTCGCCAGCGCCCCTGGAACGCTCGCGATATGAAGCGCGAGCGCCCCCAGCGACATCGACTTGCGATGCGGCTTCCATGTGAGTTTGTCCGCGGGCAATCGGTCCAGCACTCTCTGGGTGATGGCACATTCCTCGCGAAATTCTTTCAGCACCGGTTCCAGCGTCTGCATGATTCTTATCTCCTGCTTGAATGAATAATTAGCGTGCCGGGTCAATCAACCTTCACGCGCTCTTCTTTTCCGAGCAGCATGAGTCCTCAGCTTTCGTGGGCGCCACGTACGTAGCCTTCGGGTCGACCACCTGGCCGTCCTCGTACTTGTCGTGATGCCGCACCCACGCCATGGTAAAAGCCAGCCCATCTTCATCCCGTCCCTTGGGCGTCAGGTCGAGCCAGTTGTAGGTTGTGATCATCAGGTCGAGCCCGCGTCCAAAGCTGGAATACGTGTGGAAGATCTCTCCCGCCTCGTTCTTATAGAACACGCTCGCGCCGGGCGCTTCCTCCGACGGAAACTCCATGAGGTCGTAGTTGTAGTACACCTTGCCTTTCGCCTGCTCTTCCTTCGTAAACGACACGTGATAGTCGTGGTTGAAATCATTTCCGAACGACGACACCCACTTGAATTGCCATCCCATCCTCTTCTTGAATGCTTCGATCTCAGGAAAGGTCGCTCGCGAAATCGCGAGGAACGTCACATCGCGATGCGCCAGATGCACCGCCGCGCCGTCGAAGCCGTCGGCCAGGAATGAACAACTGGGGCAGCCTTCTTTCCATCCCGGACCAAACATGAAGTGATAAACAATCAACTGGCTCCGCCCGCCGAACAAATCGGACAGCGTCTCTTTGCCTCGGGGTCCATCGAACACGTAGTTCTTTTCGACCTTTTCCCACGGCAGGGCGCGCCGCTGACGGCTGATCTCATCACGCAGGTGCGTCAACTCCTTCTCCTTGTGCAACAATTCCTTGCGCGCCGTAACCCACTCCGATTGCTGCCACCACTTTGTGTTCAGCCTTACTTGTCACTGCATTCATCGTTGCCATCGTCATTTCTCCTATTCCTAGTATTTGTCGAATCGTCTTTCGCTTCACCCGTCTTCTTCCCACGAACCAATTTGCAAGGCGAGCGCGGCCATCCCACCGGTCGACATCACGCTGCCCGCCATCAGCGCAGCGCTGGCCATGCATGCTGGACACATAACTCCTCCTTCGGGCGCGATGGAAGTTACTTCCGCGCCTTCGCCTCAGCCCGCTCGCGGAGGCGCGTATGCATGTGCGTCCAGCCCTTGTTCACGCCTTGCCGGTGGTCATCCTGAATCAGACCGAGCGCTGCGTGATGGAACTTGATGAGCGTTCCGCCATCTTCCTCGCTCAACCGGTATTGCAGATTGGAGACAACCGGATACGACATGAACAGCGGACCGGTAAGTTCAATCAGCGTGGGCCGCTTGATGGCCTGCACGTTTCCCCAGAAATGCCCGTTGCCATTTCCCAGATCGCGATACCACCGGCCTCCGGGCCAGGCCTCCAGTTTCATCGACATTGTCTTACCGTCGGGTGTGTCATTCTCTGGCCCGAGTTGTTCCAGCAGCGCCTCGAATGTCACCTCCAGCGACGCCCGTACGTGAATTTCCTGAGTAATGTTCAGTGTCAAATGGTCAATTCCCGCTGTTGCAATCGAACTCATTCCGTCCTCCTTGTTTTCTGTTTTTTGAATCTTGCCTGATTCGCGTCATCCCGACCGTAGCCGCTTTTCAAGCGGAGGGAGGGATCTCGCGTGTAGCGTCACTGTTCTGAAGGATCTCTTCTTCAGACACCATCCAGCGTTTTCTGTTTCGCCTCGGCCCGTACCTTCACGCCGCTCAACTGGTGCTGCCACAGCTGCTCGAACGTTTTGGTCCACTCGTGCAAGGGCCGGATCGCATCCGCATTCGTTCGATAGAACATATGCCTCCCGTGGCGCCTTACCCGCACCAGACCAACCCGCCGCAGCACTCCCAGGTGTTTCGAAACCGAAGGCTGCTCCATTCCCAGACTTGCCACGAGATCCCCAACCGCCCGCTCTTGCAGTGCGAGATAGTTGAGGATGTCCCTTCGGCGCGGTTCGGCTACTGCATTGAACGCATCTGAAGTGGTCGCTGCTCTTGGCATGAAAAGAAATATATATTCCTATATAGGAATATGTCAAGTTCTTTTGACGATTTGCGCGAAGCTCGGGGGCACGCCCCTCAGCGCTAACTTAAGGATTCGTTCCGGTTCGCATGGATCCATCGTGGCTAACTTTCTTCCGAGTCACCCGTCTTATAAGCCGCCGTCTGCATAACAACCCTGCCACAGCCGTTGTCCTACGAATTGCCCCACCGAAGCATGGTGTTATGCGCGGACGCACGGCAGCGCAAATGAAAGCGGTGGGCACTTCAGCCTTTGGAGGAACGACGATGAGGCAATCACGGACCGGCTTTCTGTTGGCAATGCTCGTCTCCGCAATCGCGGTCTTCGGCCAGCAAGCAGTCAGCGGCGGCAGCTCTCCCGCGGACATCCTTTATGCGCGACCCGGCCAACTCGTTCCCGTAGACGGATTCAGGCTTAATCTCTATTGCATAGGGAGCGGCTCGCCCGCGGTTGTCTTCGATTCCGGATGGGGAGACTGGGCACCCGCGTGGTCGAAGGTGCAGCCAGAGATCGCCAAATGGACGCGCGCCTGCACCTATGACCGTGCCGGCACGGGATTCAGCGAACCTGGTCCAATGCCGCGTTCGAGCGTGCACATCGCCGAGGAGCTACGCACTGCGCTTCACCATGCCGGCATCGGCGGGCCCTACATTCTGGTGGGATCCAGCTTCGGCGGCGACAACGTGCGCACGTTTGCGGACCTGTACATGGACGAGGTTGCCGGGCTGGTATTGGTTGACGCCGATCCCGACGACCTTGAACCAGAGGCGATGCGAGAACAAGCACATCGGGGACATGCTGAAATTCCCTCTGACTTGCGCGCTTGTCGTAACGCGATTGCCGAGCACAAGCCGTTGCCGGCGACAGATTCAGGTCCCGGCAAGCCACAAAAGACCTGTGCTCAGCAGTTTTTTTTCCGGGGTTTTCCGGAAGCCGAGTGGTCCCCGGAATTGAACGCCAAAGTGTTGGAGATCGCGCAAACAAAAGTTGCCATGTATGACGCTTATTCTTCAGAAATGGAACAGACACCGTCGGACGAAACCTATCTACAAGAGCATCGGCGTTCTTTCGGCTCGCGGCCCATCCGCGTGCTCACCTCGGGAAATCATGCTGTCGGCCACCTGGAGAGTAAGCCTCCTGACACCCCGAAGCACCTCGAATATGAGCGGGAGACCACGCTGGCCCAGGCACGGTGGCTCGGGCTATCTTCCAACGCTAAACAGATCTTCGCCCACAACAGTTCGGAATACATCCAATTCGACGAGCCGGAGACCGTAATTAAGGCCATCCGTGAGGTGTTCGACCAGACGAAAAGACCGTAGTGCTGGCGGCAAACCAGACCTTCCTTGCAGCATCGGCTCAATCACTCCGCTCTCAGTGCTTCAACTGGATCGACTCCAGCAGCCCGGCGAGCCGGCAGATAACTTGCCAGCGCAGCCGCGGTGGCCAGGATGAGCGGCACAGCGAGGAACGTCAGGGGATCGAGCGGGCTGATTCCGAAGAGTAGAGTTTTCATAACTCGCACGAGTGCGGCTGCCGCTCCCAGGCCAATGACGACACCAACTCCAGTCAACACCAGGGCGGAACGAACGAACATCCACCGCAGCGCAGCTCTTTTGTGCCCCGAGCGCAAGGCGGATTCCCATTTCGCGAGTGCGCTGCGAAACGGCGTACGAGACGACTCCGTAGATGCCAATGAGACTTATGGCCAGCGCCATTGCGCCGGCAGTCGCCAGCATGACGAGCGTGAATGAAGTGCGTGCGAGCGACTGGCTGTAGATTTCCTGCATCGTGTTCACCGACGCGAGCGGCAGGCTTGCGTTCACGGACCAGACAGCTTGTTGCACCTGCTTGAGGAAGCTTTCGGTTCCAGCACGGTCGCTGCGAATCGCGAACGTAACGAAGCGCGGGGCCTGAATGGCCGGCTTCGGTGTGTACGGATCGTTGAGCATCGCCGGCCAATAGACGATAGCAGGAGCTTTTTCGTCGACGCCATGCACGCGCACGTCTTCGACGACACCGATGACCTCTTGCCAGGGCATGTTCGAGAACTGGCGGAGTCGCTTGCCGACGGCGGCGGCGGCCGAACCCCACGACTCCCGCGCAAAATTTTCTGACACGATCACACTGGGCCGCAGGTCGTAGATCTCCGTCCATGTAAAGTCGCGACCTGCAACCAGACGAGTGCCCATGGCATTGAAATATGCATGGTGAGACGAAGTTGAATAGCCTCAGGGGAGCCACCCCGCCTTCGTAACTCTTCCCTTCTACGCGAATCTCGTCCCAGTTGGGATCGTTGTTCTCCATAGGCACGGCGCCAGCGAAGCCAACTGAAGTGACTCCGGGAATGGCAGCAAGTTTGTCGGCGATGTTGTTCTGAACGTGCGTGACCATTTGCGGATCGGAAATCAGCAAGTCGGGAATCCAAATGTGCATGGTCTGTACGTGTTGGGGCTCGGCAAAGCCGGGCTCGACGTTCCTGAGCGCTGCGAACGTGCGAATCATCAGCACAGCGCTTACCAAGAGGACCAGCGCCATGGACACCTGCGCTATGACCATTACGTTGCGAGAGTGCTGCCTCGCACGGCCAGCGCTAGCCGTCCGGTTTGTGCCTCCCATCGTCGCGAAGGCCTGTGTCCGCGCGTATCTTAAGGCCGATATGGATCCGAACAGCAATCCCGAAAGAACCGACAGAGCAAGAGTGAAACCAAGAGAGCGCGCATCGAGAGAGATTTCACTCAGGCGCGGCAGATCGGTTGGGCCGATGGCCACCAGTAGTCGCAAGCCCGCAACAGCAATACCAATCGCAATCATGCCGCCCAGGAGCCCGAGCGAGACGCTCTCGATCAGCAGCTCGCGTGCGATGCGCATGCGGCCGGCGCCTAGCGCGGCTCGAATGGAAAGCTCGTGGTGGCGCGACTCCGCGCGAACCAGCAGGAGATTTGCGACGTTGACGCACACAATCAGCATGACAAGTCCCACGGTCGCCATCACCACCCACAGCACCCCACCAATGCTGCCGATCACTTCCTGCTTCAAAGAACGGAAGCCAGGGGTAATTCGCCACCTCTCGTAAACATGCGGATTCGTGCCCGGGCCGTTCGACCAGGAATCCATCCATACCGGAATCAGGCGCGCAATGTCGGCGTCGGCTTGGGCGAGTTGGATGCCTGGTTTGAGACGGGCGATTCCGTAGTAGCCAAAGCCGGCCAGCTTTTGATTGCCGCGATCCAACGCCATCGGTATCAAAAGATCGAAGTCGCGATCAACCAGCCGGAAACCGCGCGGCATGACGCCAACAATCTCCCTGGTCTGCGCGTCCACTTGAATGGCGCGTCCGATCGCGCTGCGATCTCCACCAAAGCGCCGCTGCCAATAGCCGTAGCTCAACACGACGGTCTTCCCGCCATGTGGATCCTGATCGGCTTGAGCAAGCCAGCGGCCCACCGCGGGGGGAACGGCGAGCGTCTGCAGCACGCCGTCGCTGATCAACTCCGTTCGCACCTCTTCCGGTTCAGCTACTCCCGTTACGCTTGCCGAGCTTGGCGTCCAGATACCCATCGACTGGAAGCTTCGGTTCTGTTCAGAGAACGTGAAGTACATCGACGGCGAAAGCTGAAGGCCACTGGAAAAATTCGCTAGGCCTCCAGCGCCGGGAGCGTTGAGCCACAAGGAGACAAGCCGTCCTGAATCGGGGTAAGGCAGGGGCTTCAAAAGGACGCCGTTGACCACGCTGAAGACCGTAGTGTTGGCGCCGATGCCGATGCCTAGCGTGAGGAGAACGGTCGCGGCAAAGCCCGGCGACTTTCCCATCCGGCGGAAGGCGAATTTCAGGTCGGCCAGAATGGATTCAAACGCTGGCCACTGCCATACTTCACGGCTGCGCTCCTCGAGAAGGGTCACATTGCCAAATTCGCGCCGCGCCGTCTGCTCGGCTTGCTTGCGTGAAATGCCCTCGGCCGTCAATTCCTCAGTTCGTTCCTCAATGTGCTCCTGGATCGAAATGGAGATGTCCTCATAGCGGCGACGCCAAGAGAAACAACTGAATGAACCAGCGCATCGTACGGCCTCCTATACTTTCGCAACAGCAAGCACGCGCGTGATGCCGGCAAACATCTTTTCGAAGCTGATGACTTCTTTCTCGAGGTGGCGGATGCCCGCGTCGGTGAGCCGGTAAATTCGTGTAGGGCGACCCTTCGTGGAGATTCCCGCTTCTGCTTCGAGCCAGCCTTCCCTCAGCATCCGCTGGAGCGCGGGATAGAGAGACCCTTCTTCCACCTGAAGCAGGTCGTCGGAAACCTGTTTGATGTGCTTCACAAGCGCGTAGCCATGCATTGGTTTCGCCCGGAGGGAGTGGAGAATCATCACTTCGAGCGCGCCCGGGAAAAGATCGCGACGTTCGGGGTTATTTGCCATGAGGCGGATTCTATATCTGGAATACCTATTTTAGAAATAGTTATTTTTTACATTTAGACTAATAATGTAGACGCAACTCGGGATACTTTCGTGGTCTTGACACTTTTCTTGAAGTTCGCTCTCATTCTGTAAGCGCTGACGTTTAGCGGTCACGATAGATTTCTTAGAATAAGTTCTTTGCATTCAGGACTTTGGCATCGTCCAAGTTAAAGTGGCTGACTGATTCCAAAGAACTTACAACATGGTGCCGGTTCACTAAGTTCTTTAGAAACAAGATTTTGCCCGTAACTCGCTGATGTACATAGACTTTTTTGAGATTTCCCCCTAAGGGCCATTATATACTTGGCACACATCGGTGTTTCTGCGACAATCACCCTGTCCCTCTTATGCAGACACCTAGCTGGCATTCAGAAAAATACTTTCGGCAACACCCCGAAGCGCGAATGCTTGCAGTTAAGCAAAATACAGGAGGACTCAAAAACATCAACGACATGGGAGGATGTATGCATTTTCTATACACCGTCCCGCGACATTGGTTCGTGCTCGATAAAAAAGGGAAACCGCACCAGCGGGAAATACTCGGCCTGTCCCTTTCTGACCTGCTTCTGGCTTTCATATTTGGGTCAATATCCATGCCTGTAGCATGGCGCTGGTCTGGGTGGTTGCTCTGTTGGGCCATATTTGTTGCCCTAGTTCTCTGTTTTCCTCCAGTTAATAGACTACCGAGACGCACATTGACTGTGTTGGCGCTTTGCTTAATCGGTTGCTTCTTTGGAATTTGTTTCCCAACGGCCTATGCTCAATGGAGAGAAGAGAAGGCCAGCGCACTAGAGGGAGATTTATTTCTACCCGAGTCCAATGCAAAGCAGAAAATTATCGAGTTCGGTGAGGGCGGAACTAGGGTAGAAGCTGGTCCCAATGGCCGCATCCTGTCTTTTTTCGCGGATGCGAATCTAGATGTCGAAAATGATAAGGGGCATTTATTGCTTTCAACTGAGGTCAGGGATCAGCAAGGGAAGGTTGTAGTCAAACTAGAAAAGAACCACTGGAGCGTAAGCCCAGACAAGGGAATCTGCTTGGATAAAAACTACAGTCGAGACGCGCTTGAGGTAAAGGATGGGCGGGATCACATAGTTTTTCAATTGCGCCTCTATCCTGACCGAATCCAATTGCAAGGAGAATGGTTCAATGATGGAGGCGAAGACGTTTTGGTAGTTGTTGACCCAAATAAAAAAGATACACAAATTATCCTTAAGGGCTCAAAGTATGATCCTAAAATAGATGCCATCATGATCGGGCCGGTTTTCCAATATCCAAGTTCCAGGCATTGGGCAGAATGGGAAACACACGTCAAATGAAGCGAATCGAATACATAGAAGACGCTACAGCAATACGGAACTTTGAAGAGGGCATGAAGGCTCTCTTCAAAGTTCCCAAAAGCGAAGTTGTAAAGGCCGAGAAGAAGAAACAGAAGGCTTCGCGTGCTTCTCGCCTGAGGAAACCAAAACTTTCCGACAAGGACTAGAAGGGGACTTGCGTTTCCCCCGTCCCTGTCGGTACGTGGCGCGGCGATTGATCTTTGCCTGTGAGTTCGGTATAGGTGAGACGGCGACCAGCGATCTGCGACATAGCCATCTTGAAGCGCTGGGCATCGTTTACGGGGCGGTTGGCAGTAGCACGGTTATTGAATCGGAATACCTGTTCATCGACATAGCGGAACAAATGAAACGGCTCAACAGCAATGTAGGTTCCACGAAGGCCGCGCTTCAACAGCGACCAGAAGTTCTCCAAGCCATTCGTGTGGACGCGCCCGTTAACGTACCGCTCGGCATGGTTCACGACGTCATGCACAAAGTTGTAGCTCACCTTGTCATAGCCGACTGCGCTGTCGGTGTAGACCGTAGAGCCGTACTTGATGTTCTTCAGCAGAACGGCCTGAAGAGTTTCGCGAGTGATGTTAGGAACAACCTCCGCACGAACCTGCCGAAGGTTTCGGTCAAGGATTCCTTGCACAACAGTCTTTCCGCCATGCATCCCTCCCTGCTTCACAAGGCGCAGTTTGCGGCTCTTGTGCATGTTCTTGGTCAGTCCGCCAATGAACGTCTCATCGGCTTCCAATTCGGTATCCGGTCCGCCCATCTTGGTTGTAGAACCAAACGAGCGATTGTGCAATGCGGTTCTCAGGCGTTGAAGCATAAACCATGCCGACTTCTGGGTGATGCCCAACGTGCGGTGAATTTCCATGCTGGAAATGCCGTTCTTGCAGTTAACCAGCATCCAGAACCCCGCCATCCACTTATCAAGACCAAGCGGCGAATCTTCGAAGATCGTATTCACCTTCAATGTGAACTGGCGATTACAGCCACGGCAGAGCCACAACTTGCGCGTCTTGATGAAGTAGTTCTTGTCGGAACTGCATCGCGGACAAATCACCTTGCCATCGGGCCAGCGAAGGCTAACGGCATAGTCGAAAGCCCGTTGCGGATCGGAGAAGTAAACGATGGCCTCTTGTAGGGTGCGTGGCGGCTTCATGAAAATAGCTTACGCCAGATGTTCGCGTGTGTCAAGTATATATTTACCCCCCCCCTAAGCCGATGATTTCAATAGACCGGAGGGGGAGGGGCCACCCCCCGAATTCTCGCGCTTTCCCAAAACGAAAAACCCGACTTACGCGTTCCGGCCGCAACTCGTCTAAACTCCTCTTCGACAATTTTCCTCGGAGGAGCTACCACCCTTTGTCGACCATTCGCGCCTTTTCTGGGACGTTGGCGGTGTCTCTACTCACCAACGCATGGGACCGCAGCGAACGCACTGCGGCGCTCGAACGCTTTCATCTCGACCAGGACGAATTCCACGACCGTCACGAGATGGTCGTCTCATCGTTCGAGCGCGGCAAGATCACGCTCGACGAGTACCTCGACCGCACGGTCTTCTACCGCACGCGTCCCTTCCCGCGCGAGGAGTTTCGCGACTACATCTTCTCTTTGTCGCAGCCGTTTCCCGAGGTGCTCGAGTTTGCGCAGGCGCTTGCCGATTCCGGAAAGTACTTCATGGGAACGATCAACAATGAATCGCGCGAGCTCAACTACTACCGCATTGAGAAGTTCGGATTGCGGAAGATCTTCCGCTTGTTCGTGAGTTCGTGCTTCGTAGGATTCCGTAAGCCCGAAAAGGACATTTACCGACTCGCGCTGGAGACAACTCAAATTCCCGCAGCCGAATGCTGCTTCATCGACGATCGCGCCCTGAACCTCGAATGTGCCGTCAAACTGGGAATGCACGTCATCGAGATGCAACAGATCGACCAGCTGCGCCAGGACCTCTCAAAACTAGACGTGAACCCATAACCCAGAACGTATCGTTGTCGTGGAGCACGTGATCGTGGAGCGTATCAGCGCGGAGCGCGTCGTCGTGGAAGAGCGGCCCTTTTAGGGCCGCGTTAATTCGTATAGATGATTGCGGGCTTTAGCCCCTGCTTTCGACGGTGAGATCGCCTTATGGGTTCTTGCGCGGAACACTGGTCTTGACGCCTGCGCTCTGCGGAACATCAGACTCCAGCGTAGTCAGCGTCAAATCGCTGGACCAGCAATCGGCCGCGAGCTTCCATTCACTATTGCTCTGGCGCGCACACACCCACAAATACTTTCCGCGCTCTTCGCGCCGCTTGCCGGTTGCGCTCGGAATGAGCGCCTTGAAGCGACCCGCCTCATAAGCCAATTCGCCAACCACATCGATGCGCAGCGGTTCGATTTCCACTTCTCCAAGCCCAGCATCCAGCGCGCCAAAGAAGAACTCGCGCAACGCCGCCGCTCCGCGGATCGGAGGACAATTCGAACGCAGCACAATCGCATCCGCCGTGTACAGATCCAACAGATCGTCGAGATGTTTCGTATTGCAGCCCAGCACCCACTCTTGCGTGACGCTCCTCACCCCTGCCTCCGCGCGGCTCATGTCTCCGCGCAGCGCCGCTGTTGGCCGCATCTTGTCTTCTCGCGCCGCGTCCGCGCGGGTCATTTCCGGCGCGTATCGATCTGGCGCGTACCGAGGCGCCATCGCTTCACCACCGGGAAAGTAGTGGTGATGGTAGTGATGATGATAGTGATGGGTCTCTTGTCCCGTGGGTCGAGTTGCCGGTGGTCGCGATTCTGGCTCGGGATCGAGAAACGGATTGGGCGGAAGCTTGAAGGCATGCGATGACAGACGTTCTTCATCCGCAGACAACGAAGACTGTCCTGACGATTCCGCCACAATCGCTCCGCACATGCCGCAGAACTTGTTCCCCTCGCGATTGCGATGTCCGCAAAGGCCACAGATGATGGCGGGCCCCGTAATTTCCTGTGCCGTGTCGTCCGCCGCCTGTTCCGCATCCGACTCGGCGGCTAAGCGCTGCGCCGATTCCAGCGCGGCAGCAATCGCGTCTGCGCTAGGTTTCGGACGTCGCATTTCCGGCTGCAGTTTGCGGTAGATCTCATTCATATCGATGTTCCGCAACGGCTCGTCAGAGGATCTGGGATTTTTCTTGTCTTTGTCCACGAATCGAATCACTCCACTGTTGGCTCATTCTAGCCCAGCAGCGTGGCAAGGAGCTATCGGCTGGAAAACTCGATTTTCCCTTCGATCTCCGTCGGCACGCCATTGCAGGTCGCAGGACGATATTTCCAGGTGCGCACGGTCTGCAATACATGGCGATCGCCCGCCAGTCCGGCGCTCTGCAAGATGAGAGGAGTGTGCACGCGGCCGTCGATCCCAATGATGAAACTGACCGTAACTCTCTCGCCTCGAGAGGCAAGGGAAAACAGCGGATCGGGCGTGGCCAGAGCCTCCGGAGGCTGCACGTCGAGACAGGACGGACGCGAGCTCACGTGAATCACGTCCACAAACTGCGAAGCTCGGGCCAGCGTTTTGAGCGCCGGGCCTTTTTGCCGCTCCAGGGTGGCCGTAAGCACGCGCTGCGCAGTCGTCTCCACCCCCCACGCAATTAAAGGGACGAGAACAAGAAAGATCGCGGGCCAGACGCTTCGACGCAAGGTTACTGCTCCTGTTAGGCGGAAATCACCCTGCTTCTGGTGTGGGCAAATGCAGGACCACTCCTCAATTAAGGATTCTGTTGAACGAGAACGAGTTATCGAGCGCGAGAAGCGAAGGTGCGTTGCACGAGTGAAACAAATTGCATACAAAATTGATTTTGTTATAAGCGCGACAGATCGGCCATCGCCAGAACTTCACGGTGGTTTTTGCATCATGAATTGACCTCCGCAATGAGGAGGAGTTGACCGATTTGAGTCGTCGAAACTTTTACGCGACCGCGAGGGCGAAGTTCACTTTCAGCCCTGTCATTGTTGGTTGAAATCATGTTTGGATAAATATGGCGGCCGCAATTTCTTGCGCTGCTTTCGATGCAAATTCTTGCAACTGTCGAAAAAGTTTTGACTTTGTTCTTGACAGACGAAAAAGCTGGGTTATTGCACTCAATCCAGGCCCATCGCGCGACGACGCTCCCAGAGACTGTCTTGGCTAAACGATCCCGGAGCGACGCAATGTGAGCAGCGTAATTTCGGGAGGACAGTTCAAACGAACTGGGATATTCACGGTGCCAAGACCGGGATTGGTGTAGAGGGTCAATGCGTTGATCCGATACAGACCCCAGACATATTTCCTTGCCAACCTCGGCAAGTAAAGCGGGCGCATGAAGGGGAGTCGTACCTGGCCTCCGTGAGAATGGCCTGAGAGCTGGAGATCGACAGGATAGCGCGCGACCTGATCGGCATAATCGGGTTCGTGAGCCATAAGGACCATCGGTTCCTCTGCCGGAACATCGTGCAGGGTAGCATTCAGGTCGGGGTAACTGTCGAGGACGTCTTCGACGCCGCCGAGCCAGAAGCGCGCTCCATCGCGTTCGATGGGAACCGACTGATTGTTCAGAACCGGGATGGCTGCGGCACGCAAGACAGCGGACACATGATCCGGATCGGTGGAACAGTCGTGATTTCCCAACACTGCCCAGAGACCGTGAGGAGCTTGCATTTTTCGTAGCAGTTCAACACAGGGTTCGGCGGCAGCAGCGGCCGGTGAGGGCTCTCCAAACATCGGTTCTGAAACAAAATCTCCGGTCAGGGCGATCAGATGAGGCTTCAGGGAGTTGACCATGCCGATGGCGGCGCGGAGAGGGTGGACGGAAAAATATGGGTCATAGTGAAAGTCGCTGAGGAGTGCGATGGTGAACCCATCCAGTCGTGAGGGCCAGCGATGAAGCGCGATCTGCTTGCGCACGACTTTCGGCAGGTTGGGTTCGATAAGAGTCGAATCGGCTGCGAGCGCGGCCACACCGGCGGTCGCAGCCAGACGGATGAATTTTCTCCTGGTCGTTGGAAAAAGGGGCAATCAGTTATCAGGCCCCAAGATTGCGGAAGGCGGGGCATCGGTCTCCGACATTCAGGATAACCTGTTCCACCGGTCCGCGATAGAGCGAGAAGTGTGCATCGATCAGAAACTGAACGTGGCCTGCAGATCAATACGCCGGTTCGCGGAGGAACCCGCGGAGAACGGGCCTCCCTGCAGAGAGTTTGAGATACCGAAGAGCGGGGAGCCGAGGACGGCATTGGGGTTGGCAACGTTAACATTGTTAAATATGTTGCGGACATTGACGCCAAACGTGAGGTTGTAGCGCCGATCGGAATTCGAAGACATACTCATCGGACCACCGCCACCGAAAAGGGGGCCTCGACCCCCACCGCCGCCACGGGAGCCCCCTCCTCCACCGCCTCCCGGGCCACCCGGTCCACCTGGAGTTGGACTATTCGCACTCTTCGCCCTAGCTCCCAAACCGAACGTCTTGGTAAGGCGCAGGTTCAACACAAATCGACCTGGCCCGGTGCCGTAGTTGATGGGCAAGAGTCTCCCCGTGGCGCCGGACGCGTCAAAAGTTCCCAGCGGCGTGCAATAGATTTGATTGTTCGAACCTGAGGTTGTGATCGACGCGCAAGTGGCGCTGGACAGGAAACCGGGACGATCGTTGTAGACGGAGTCTCCATTCAAGTCAGCCGCCGAGGTGATATTGAACGGTGAACCGGAGCTCACCACCATGAACGGGCTCAAGCGGAATAGATAAGGCAGAGCGATGCTTCCGCCCAGAAATAAGCGGTTACGGACGTCGAAGACACCTCGGCCATAGTCCTGGCTGATGTTGTACGAGTTTGATGGGAAGCCGGAAATGCCCGCGGTATCGCTGTTCGCATAATTCAGGGTGTAATAGCCGAACAGCTGAAATTTTGAACCGATGCGGACGTTTGTGTTGACGATAAATTGATTCTGTTTGAAGTTTCCTTCGGAGACATACTGGTAGATGTTCCCCAGATTAGGGAACGGAACAACGCTGCTTCCGGGCGTGCCCGGGAAAGGCGCGTTGGCGTTGCGAGTGAGAAATTGGTCGAAGCCGCGCGAGTTCAGGTAGGTAAACGACAAAGTGGCCGACTTTGTAACCTGACGTTCGACGCTAATAGCGCTTTGCAGAGTATAGGGCGCATGCAGGCCGGGAGGAATCTGATAGACGGCCGACGCGAGGGACGTAGCCGGACCGCAGTTGGAGAAGTCGGTGATCGGCACATCGACGCCGGGGAAGCAGGTTGGATTATTGATGATGAATTGCTGTTGCGTAACGCCGTTCAGGCGTTCGGCTTGCAGGATCTGCTCGGTCTTAAAACGGTCATAGAAAATTCCGATGCCGCCGCGAATGACCACCAGAGGCGGCGAGCTGCGCCCATGCACGCCCCAGGCGAATCCGAAACGAGGGGCCCAATCATTATGGTCGTGAATTACGTTCTGCGTCTCGTAACGAAGACCCAAGCTGAGAGTCAGGTTCGGGCGAATGCGCCAATCGTCCTGTATGTAGGGTTCGACATCGAAGTAGTTGGCGTTTGCCGCGGGCGAACCGGTTGTATACGTCAACTGGTTGGCGTAAGGGGGAAGGCCGCCATTGCCTTGGGGGTTCTGAATTTGTCCCATGGCGAATGCAAGTGAGATCGGACATGGCGGATTCTGTCCCAAGCAGGTCGGAGTCAGGTTCGGACTACCCGTCAGAGCGGAAAAGACGAACGTTCCGTTGAATCCGGAAGTGGAATAGTTGGAGTCTTGCGTTCCGCGTACGCGAGCGCCGAATTTGATACTGTGATTACCATGAATCAGCGAAGTGTAATTCTGGAGTTCGTAACTATTCTCCCGATCGCTGAGGTGACCTTGGCCATTGCCACCACCAACAAAATTATCGAGGACATCCGTAACCGGATTTGTGTTGGTCGGATTCTGAAGATTGTCATCCCGGTTGTACTGGAAGCGCGTTTCGTTGATGAGCTTGGAACCAAATACCTGCGTGTCGCTGATCTGTACTGTCTGCTCGGTCTCTTCGGAATAGAAAGCTTGTGTAGGAAGATTGAGCTGGCTCTGACCACCACCGCCTAGATTATTGTCTTCCGTGTCACGGAAATATTGATATCTCGCAGTGAGCGTGTTGTTCTTCGTGATGGCCCAATCGAAACGCGGTCCGATATTGGTTCGGCGGTGCGGGTTAGAAATCGAGTCGACGAATGGAACCGCGGTGGTGAAGGTAGGATCGAGCACAACCGCATTGGTAGTGGCAAGGTCGTTGATATTTCTCCGGTCGAGATTGAAGAAGAAGGACGCCTTCTTGCCGATCGGTCCCCCGATGCTTCCACTGAATTGAGTCGAATAGTAGGGCTGCTCTTCGCCGGCGAATGGATTTTGCGAGTTGAAAGACGAATCGTTGCCCAGGACAAAAACCTGCCCGTGGTACTTGTCGGTTCCCGGCTTGGTGAAGATTTCAATGCGGCCATAGCCGAGCTTGTCGTACTCGGAGGAGAAAGGATTCTGGTTGATGCGAATTTCTCGAATGGATGCTTTCGGCGGCAGCTGACCTGCCGTGAAACCGTCGATGTACATTTGTCCGCCATTGGGACCGGCCGAAGGCCCGGCCAGCGCTTCCAAATCTGCCTGCAACTCATCGGGATCATCCGGAAGAGCTTCGAGTTCCTTGCCAGAGATCACAATCGCGCCGGCGTTGTTGGAGGGATTGACATCGATGGTCGGAGCAGTGTCGGAAACCTGAACCTTCTGGGTCTCCACTTCAATGGTCATAGCGACGTTCAGCCGCAGGGGCTGATCGGCGATCACGACGTTTTCGTTCTGGTAGAGAGTGAAGCCCGGGGCAGCGGCGGAGAGCGAGTATTTCCCTGCGGTCAGGTTTTTAAACTCGTACGTCCCCTGAGCATTACTTTGAGTGACAATCGGAGAGCCCGTTGCGGGTGTCATGATCACGCTGGCGCCAGGAATGATGGCACCCGAAGGATCGGTGATCTGTCCCCGAAGAGTTCCCGAGCCGGTTTGTGCCAGTAAGGCGCCTACCGACAGGACGAAGAAGACTAGGAATAAAAAAGGACGAACGTATCTCTCAGCTATCATTGCATTTACCTATTTACCAAGACTTCCTTAGGATTCTATGAAGAACAATCCTTTGCTACGGACCCGCGTCTCCGCCGGGCGCGCCGCCTAAACTCCAGGGAGCGAGCATCATTGCCTGGCTGCCGGAGGGAGCGGCCTGCAGAATCGGTTCGACTCCACTGAGCAGAGTGATTGCGGTTCCGCCCTCTGTTGTCGAACCCAAGGTCGTGACGATGAGCACGGCATCGCCTTTGTGCAAATCGGCGAGCGTGACCGCAGGCATACGATTCAACATCTGCTGGATATCAGGGGCACCACCCTGGCGCGAGCCTCCACCCATCGCGCCACCACTCGAGTTCGTACCGTTGTTTGGCGCGCTGCCTGACTGACCGTTCGCGGCAACGGGAGCCGAGGTGGAGTTTGCGGAACCCGCAGCCCCGGGAGTTCCTGGCGGCATGGAGCCCTTCAAACGTGCGGCAATGCGCTGCGCCATTTCGGGGGGCAGCTTGTGGAGCTGTGATTCTGGCGTGATCTTCACGGGCAACGCTTTCTTGCTCAATAAATCTTGAACGATGAGTGTGCCCGCGCTTGCATCCACAGAGTTGACCGTTCCGGCAATGTTGCGAAAGCTGCCTGTAACAATTTCTTCCGCAGTCAGTTCGGAACCGTCAGCGCTGCGGGCTCCGCGGGCGCGAAGTTGGTCGCCCGGTTGGATTTCCTGAAGGCTGCTGGACTTGGCATCATCGAACTTCACGGAGTCTGGGGCATAGCGGCGAAATACTGTGGTGTTTGAAGTGTGAACCGCGATTTCTTTTTTCCCGCCCAGACTCGTTACAGAAATCGTAACGGTGCCGCTGGAGGCATCGACGGCACTGACAAGTCCACCGAGGCCGCGCTTCTGCCAGTCCTGGCGCTCCATCGCGTGGCGAGCTTCGAGATCGGAATGGGAGATGACAATAACCTCCAAGGCTGCGATCGACGCGCCGTCGGGAGTTGCTTGTCCTCGCACTCGCACTCGATCGCCCGCTTGCAAGTCCTGCAGCTGGATGGGAGTCGCATTCGTAAGATCCTTCGCACCCGGGGCAATACGAAGGAGGCGCGCATTTGGCTGGACGGTCACAGCGACCTCAGGACCGGAATCGGGGGCCAAGGTAATGGCATTCCCTGTGATCGCTTTGATGGCTCCGATGCGTCTCGCCACAGCAGGTTGGCCGGCATCATGAGTTTGGCCCATGGGAGGTACAAAACCCGCTGGTGTACCGGTCGCACCGGACACGCCTATGACCGATAAAACGAATGTCGCGATAGTTGCTCTCTTAGCTTTCATACGCCCCACCTCTAATTTACATGGCCGCATACGACGGAAGTCGATGATTTACAAAGTTTTACCCAGAGAGAAGAAGTATTACAAAAAGGCAGGAACAGTGTTCAGGTGACGGAGCTCGCAGCTACAGAATTCGTTCGTGCGTGTAACCGGCAGACACCAGAGCAGCCAGAAGTTCGGCGATATGATCGGGGCCGCGAGTCTCCATCGTGATGTCGATGGCAGTGTCGCCAAGATTGACGCCATGATAGGCGCGGTCGTAGGCGGTTTCGACGATGTTGGCGCGATGGTCGGCAAGGATACCTGTAAGGCGGTGCAGAGCGCCGGGATAGTCAGGGAGGTGGACGCGCAGGCGGACAAGGCGCCCATCTTTCACAAGGCCGCGTTCGATGATGCGCGAGAGTAGCGTGACGTCGATATTGCCGCCGCAGACGAGGACGGCGATCTTTTTACCTTGCAGAGGGAGCTTGCGGTTGAGAACCGCGGCGATGGCTGCGGCTCCGGCGCCTTCGGCCAAAGTTTTCTCGCGCTCCAGCAGCAGGAGGATGGCGTTGGCAATCTCTTCTTCTTCGACCGTGACGATGTCGTCGACGTATTTTTGGACGAGAGGGAGGGTGCGTTCCCCGGCGCGGCGAACGGCGATTCCGTCGGCAATGGTCTTAGCGGACTTCAGAGTGATGGGTTTGCCTTCTGCTACCGCAGCCTTCATGGAGGGAATTTTCGAGGGCTGGACACCGAAGATCTTCACGGATGGATTTGATTCTTTGACTGCGCAAGCAATGCCTCCGATGAGGCCTCCGCCGCCGATGGGAGCGACAATGACTTCGATGCCAGGATGCTGCTGGAGAATTTCGAGGCCAAGAGTTCCCTGCCCGGCGATGACGGTGTCGTCGTCGAAAGCGTGGATCAAAGTAAGGTGATCTTGTTCGCTCTGCGCGACCGCCTGTTCGTAGGCCTCGTCATAGTTGGTGCCGTGCAGGACGACTTCTGCACCGTAGGCGCGTGTTGCAGAGACCTTCGTGAGCGGCGTGGGGAGCGGCATGACAATACGCGCATTGATCTTGTGGCGTCCGGCGTGATAGGCGACACCTTGCGCATGATTGCCGGCGGAGGCCGCGATCACACCGTGGGAGCGTTCTTCTTGATTGAGCGTAAGCAGTTTGTTCAGGGCACCGCGCTCTTTGAAGGCACCGGTGCGCTGTTGGTTGTCGAGCTTGAGGAAGATGGAATTGTTGGTGAGGCCGGAGAAGGTTTCCGAGTGAGTGCAGGGAGAGACGCGGATGTCGGCGCGAATCCGGTTGAGGGCGGCCTGGATGTCGGAGAGTTGGATCATTACGCTAGGCCAGTCATTTTTCTGCTGATCTCTGCTGGATCCCGCTCCATCTTAGCTCGGTGCACGATGAGATGGTGAGGGTCACGAGGCGATTTGTTGCGCCGAGGTAGTCAAAGGGGCAACAGTGCGGGGCGTTAGCGCCTGCAGGTAGGCGTCGACTCCGGCCGCAGCTTGGCGGCCTTCGGAGATCGCCCAGACGACGAGAGACTGTCCGCGACGCATGTCGCCCGCCGCGAAGACTCCTGGGACTGACGACATGTAATTTTGGTCGGTCGCGACGTTGCCGCGGTTGTCGAGTTGAACTCCGAGTTGCTCGATCATGCCGTTGCGCACCGAGCCGAGGAAACCCATCGCAATGAGGACCAGGTCGGCATCCATTGGGAACTCGGTGCCGGGAATGGGTTCGAACTTTGGAGGAGCACCAACTCTGAGGGCGTGCAGTTGTTTGACGTTGCCGTTTTCGTCGCCCGTGAATTTGGTGGTGGCGATGCTCCAGTCGCGGATGCCGCCTTCTTCGTGAGCTGCTTCGGTCCGCAGTTGCATCGGCCATAGCGGCCACGGAGTCTGTGGCGAGCGCTCTTCGGGAGGCTTGGGCATGATTTCGAATTGGTGGACGGAGAGCGGCTTTTGGCGATGAACCGTGCCAAGACAATCTGCGCCGGTGTCGCCTCCGCCGATGATGACTACACGTTTGCCGGTTGCGAGAATCTCGAGGGTTGGATCGATGGCGTCGCCATGGCAACGCTTATTCTGTTGCGGCAGGAATTCCATGGCGTAGTGGATTCCCTTGAATTCGCGGCCGGGAACTTTGAGGTCGCGCGGATGTTCGGACCCGCCGGCCAGAACGATAGCATCGAAATCGCGGCGAAGGTCTTCGACATGAACGTTTCGTCCGATTTCCGCGTTGGTGACGAACTTCACGCCCTCAGCGGACATTTGTTCAAGGCGGCGATCGATGATGTGCTTTTCGAGTTTGAATTCAGGGATGCCATAGCGAAGCAATCCGCCAATGCGGTCTGCTTTTTCGTAGACCGTGACCGAATGGCCGGCGCGGCATAACTGTTGGGCGGCTGCTAAACCTGAGGGCCCGGAACCGACGATGGCAACTTTCTTTCCGGTGCGAAGCTTCGGTGGTTCAGGGTGGATCCAGCCTTCGAGGAAGCCGCGCTCGACGATGTTTTTTTCGTTCTGCTTGATAGTGACTGGCGGTTGATTAATGCCCAGAACGCAGGAGGCTTCGCAGGGAGCGGGACAGATGCGTCCCGTGAACTCCG
Organism: uncultured Acidobacteriaceae bacterium; assembly: GCA_963840895.1. Classification (GTDB taxonomy): domain Bacteria; phylum Acidobacteriota; class Terriglobia; order Terriglobales; family Acidobacteriaceae; genus Sulfotelmatobacter. The sequence continues at coordinate 66,364 of CAWJAR010000016.1, read as the reverse complement.
GAAAATTATTCGTCGCGTGCAACTGACGGACGGCCTCTTTCCAGCGGCCGCGATAGACGAGATCGTTCCAGTCGGGAATGAGGTTGTTGACGGGACATCCGGTTTGACAGAACGGAACACCGCAATCCATGCAGCGGGCGCCCTGCTTGCGGAGCTTTTCTTCGGGGAAGTCCTGATAGATCTCGAACCAGTCGTTGACGCGCTCGGCGACGGGGCGACGAGGAGCGAGCTCGCGCGAGTAATCCATGAAGCCGGTGGTCTTACCCATGTTGCACCTGCTCGCTTTGCCCCTGGTCGGCGTGGGCAAGGATGGCATCGGACTGGCTCGGAATGTAAGCTTGCTCGCTGCGACGAACTCCGAGCACGCGCTTGAATTCGTGCGGAAAGACTTTAATGAACCGCGAAGCCAGGTCGTTCCAGTTGTCGAGTATCCACTTCGCGCGATGGCTGCTGGTTAACTCCAGATGGCGCGTGACCAGGTCGCGGACAAGTTGGACATCTTGGGCTTCGAGCAACGGCTCAAGGTCGACGGAGTCGAGGTTGCAACGTTTTTCGGTGAAGTCGCCGCGCTCGTCGAAGACATAGGCAATGCCGCCGCTCATGCCGGCGGCGAAGTTTCTGCCGCAGGAACCTAGCACCAAGACCAGACCATTCGTCATGTATTCGCAGCCGTGATCACCGACGCCCTCGACCACTGCGGTCGCGCCGGAATTGCGAACCGCGAAGCGTTCGCCGGCAACACCATTAAAAAACGCTTCGCCGCTCGTAGCGCCATAGAGCGCGACATTGCCGATGATAATGTTTTCTTCGGGTGCAAAAGTTGAAGTGCGTGGCGCGTACACGACAACCTTGCCGCCGGAAAGCCCCTTGCCAACGTAGTCGTTGGCGTCGCCTTCGAGCGTGAGCGTGACTCCATTGGCCAGGAACGCTCCGAGGCTCTGGCCCGCAGAACCGGTGAGATGGATGCGAATTGTGTCGTCGGGCAGTCCGGCCGAGCCATAACGGCGCGCGATTTCTCCGCTCAAGATTGTGCCGACCGAGCGATTGACGTTACGCACCGGCAAATTGACTTCTACATTTCTCAGGCTCAACAACGCGTCCAGGGAGTGCTCGACTAGTTGATGGTCCAGGGCGCGGTCCAGGCCGTGATCCTGGGTGTGCACGCAACGCCGCGCGACGCGCGACGGAACGGGTGGGTTGTAGAGAATCGTGGAGAAGTCAAGCCCGCGGGCCTTCCAGTGGTCGACGGCGGGCTTCGCGTCTAACATGTCGACGCGGCCGACCATCTCGTCCACCGTGCGGAAGCCGAGTTCTGCCATGTACTGGCGCAGTTGCTCCGCGATGAAGAAGAAGAAATTGATCACGTGCTCGGGTTGTCCCTTGAATTGCTTGCGCAGTTCGGGGTCTTGCGTAGCAATGCCCACGGAGCAAGTGTTGAGGTGGCACTTGCGCATCATGATGCAACCCATCGCGATCAGAGGGGTCGTGGCAAAGCCGAATTCTTCGGCGCCGAGCAGAGCAGCAATGGCTACGTCGCGACCAGTCTGCAGTTTGCCATCGGTTTGCACACGGATGCGGCTGCGCAGGTCGTTCAAGAGCAAGACCTGTTGCGTTTCAGCCAGCCCGAGTTCCCAAGGAATGCCCGCGTGCTTGATGGAACTCAGCGGGGACGCTCCGGTGCCGCCACTGTCGCCGCTGATGAGGACAACATCGGCGTGAGCCTTGGCAACACCTGCGGCAACGGTGCCAACGCCCACTTCTGCTACCAGCTTCACTGCGATGCGAGCTTGCGGATTTACGTTCTTTAGGTCGTAAATCAGCTGCGCAAGATCTTCAATCGAATAGATATCGTGATGCGGCGGCGGCGAGATGAGTCCAACGCCAGGGATCGAGTGCCGCAAGCGAGCAATGACATCGTCTACCTTGTGGCCCGGAAGTTGGCCACCCTCGCCAGGTTTGGCGCCCTGTGCCATTTTGATCTGCAACTCGTCGGCGTTCACCAAGTAATTCGCAGTGACTCCGAATCGTGCCGAGGCGACCTGCTTGACGGCGCTACGGCGCAGATCGCCGTTCGCGTCGGGCTTGAAACGCTCTTCATCTTCTCCGCCCTCGCCGGTGTTCGACTTGCCGCCGATGCGGTTCATGGCGATTGCCAGAGTTTCGTGCGCTTCTTTGCTGATCGATCCAAACGACATGGCGCCGGTTGTAAACCGTTTCACGATCTCCTTGGCGGGTTCAACTTCTTCGAGTGGCACTGGATTGTCACTCTCCTTAAGCTTCATCAGGCCGCGGAGTGTGCAAAGGGTCGTGCTCTGCTTATCGATGAGGTCGGTGTATTCCTGGAATGTCTTGAAACTATCTTGCCGAACCGCTTGCTGCAATTTGCTGATCGTCAGAGGATTGAGCAGGTGATACTCGCCGTTCACGCGCTGGTGATAGCTGCCGCCGACTGAGAGTTCGGTTTCAAATTCGGTGAGCGGACGGAATGCGAATTCGTGCTTGCGTTGCGCCTCGGCCGCGAGGACGGGCAAACCGATACCTTCGAGGCGAGAGGTCGTGCCCGCAAAGTATGAGTCAATCAATTCCTTGTTCAGGCCGATGGCTTCGAAGACCTGCGCACCCTGGTAGCTTTGCAGGGTGGAGATACCCATCTTCGAGAAGGTCTTGAGCAGACCCTTCTTGATGGCTTTCATGAAATGCTCGACGGCAATTTCAGGTGTAATGCCATCGCCCAATTCGCCACGCCAGACCAGGTTTTCAACGCTCTCGAGCGCAAGATAGGGATTGATAGCGCTGGCGCCATAGCCGCTGAGTAGTGCAAAATGCATGACTTCGCGGGGCTCGCCAGATTCGGTAATCAATGCAACTTGCGTTCGCGTTTCTTCGCGGACGAGCAGATTGTGTACGGCAGCCAGCGCCAGCAGGCATGGGATAGGAGCATAGTCTTTGTCCACGCCACGGTCCGAAAGAATAAGCAGCGAATAGCCAGCCTTTACCGCGAGAGATGCTCTCTGGCAGAGTTCATCGAGAGCACGCTTGAGTCCTTCTTCGCCGTCGCGCGCACGAAAGAGAGCCGGCAAAGTGGTCGCCAGCAAGTCACGATTCGAGACGCGGCGCAGTTTTTCCAACTCGCGATTCGAGAGCAGAGGATGCGCCAGCTTCAACATGTGGCAGTTCTCTGGCTCTTCCTGCAGGATGTTGCGCTCGCTCCCGATGTAGCTGATGAGCGACATGACCATCTCTTCGCGGATGGGATCGATGGGAGGATTGGTGACCTGGGCGAACAGTTGCTTGAAGTAGTTGAACAACGACTGCGGCTTGTCGGAGAGGCAAGCCAGAGGCGTGTCCGTGCCCATGGATCCAATCGGCTCTTCGCCCTTCGCAGCCATTGGACCGAGGATCATGCGCAGATCTTCGTCGCTGTACCCGAAGGCGCGCTGACGGCGGAGAAGAGTTTCGGCATCGGGATAGTGCATGCGCGAAGGCTCGGGTAGTTGATCGATCGTGATCTGATTCTCTTTCACCCATTGGGCATAGGGCTGACGCGACGACAGCTTCTGCTTAATTTCTTTATCCGAAATGATGCGGCCTTCCACCGTGTCCACGAGAAACATTTTGCCGGGCTGGAGGCGGCCTTTTCGCTTGACCTGCTCAGGAGCAACATCGAGAACTCCTGCTTCCGAGGCCATGACGACCAGATCGTCATGGGTGACGACATAACGTCCGGGCCGCAAGCCGTTGCGATCAAGAGTGGCTCCGATGACGCGACCGTCTGTAAAGGCGATGGCCGCAGGACCGTCCCATGGCTCCATCAGGCAGGCGTGATATTCGTAGAACGCGCGTTTCTCCAGCTTCATGTGCGGGTTGCCGGACCACGCCTCGGGAATCAGCATGGCCATCACATGAGGCAAGCTGCGTCCGGATTGCAGGAGTAGTTCGACCGCGTTATCGAAGTTTGCCGAGTCACTTCCGTCGGGAGCAATGATCGGATGGAGCTTTTTTATATCCTCGCCGAAGAGCGGCGACTGGAGAAGCGACTGGCGCGCCTGCATCCAATTCACATTTCCGCGAAGCGTATTAATTTCGCCATTGTGGGCGACATAACGATAAGGATGGGCGCGCTGCCAACTCGGGAAAGTATTGGTTGAGAAGCGCTGGTGAACGAGGCACAGAGCGCTCACAGCATCGGGATCGGAGAGTTCACGGTAGAAGTTCGCTATCTGTGAGGCAAGCAATAATCCCTTGTAAACGATCGTGCGACAGGAAAGCGACGGGATGTAGAACATCTCGGCGTCTTCAATGCCTGACTCACGGATTTCGTTTTCGGCACGTTTGCGCACGACATAAAGTTTGCGCTCGAAGGCATCCTCGTCCATTCCGGTCGCACACCTTACGAAAATCTGTTGGATATAAGGCTGGGAAGCGCGCGCCACGCGGCCAATCGCGGAGGCATAGACGGGAGTATCGCGCCATCCTAGTAAGGTGAGCCCTTCTTCGCGGACGATGCGCTCGAGAATTCCTTCGCACTGCAGGCGCGGATGCTTCTCGACCGGCAAAAAAGTCATGCCGACGCCGTAGGTACCGGGCTTAGGAAGAGTGAAACCCAGTTTGCTGCATTCGCGCGCAAAGAACTCGTGGGGAATCTGGATCAGGACTCCAGCTCCATCGCCGGTTTCCGGATCGCACCCGCAGGCACCGCGGTGGGCCAAGTTCAGCAGCACCTCAATTCCCTTGCGAATGATGTCGTGACTCTTGTGGCCACTGATGCTGGCGACAAACCCGATTCCACAGGCGTCGTGCTCGTGCGCGGGGTCGTAGAGCCCCTGGGCGGGTGGAAGGCCGTAGGTCGGGTTTAGACGCGTCATCATGGACTCCGTCCGTGGACTGAACTCCTTTCGAATCACTCGTTCTTGGGCTGGCCTTGCGAAGCGACAGAATGTCGCACACTTATGCTCAGGAACAGACGTTCGTGTTCTCTTTAATAGCGTGTATGGCCGAGCAAAGTACAATGCAGAATTTCGATGCAAACGATGCAAATTTCAGGGCGCGGGCTGCCGGGAGTGGTTCCGGGTAAATAACCTCGAATGGTGTCGACTCCGCTATAATTCCGCTACACCAAAATGGACTTTGATCAACTCATCACATTCCTGGAAGTTGCCAGGCAGGGCAGCTTTTCCCGTGCGGGCGAGAAGGTTTTTCGCTCACAGTCCGCTGTCAGCGCGCAGATTCGCCAGCTGGAGCAGGAGTACGGCGACCGCCTGCTCGACCGTTCCGGCAAGACGGTGAAACTGACTCCGGCGGGTCAGGTTTTTTACGAATATGCGGAGCGTCTGAAGAATCTGCGGGATGAATCACTGATGGCGGTCGCGGATCACAGCGGCACGCCTCGTGGCACTCTGCGCGTGGGGGCGAATGAGGCTACTTGTCTCTACGTTCTGCCGGAAGTTTTCGGCGAATATTGTCGCCGGTACCCGCCGGTGCAGATCAGCATCTATCGCAACTTCAGCTACAAGATCGTCGAGAAACTGGAAAACGGGCAGGTTGAGGTTGGCATTTTAACGTTGCCGATTCAGTCCCCAAGCTTGAAGATTCAGCCGATTTTCCGCGACAAGCTGATGTTGATGGTGAGTCCTAAGAATCCGCTAGCCAAGTTTAAGGTGGTGCCGGTCAGCGAGATTGTGAAACACCCACTACTCTTCCCGAAGACAGGGCATACGCGAAGGCTGCTGGATAAGCTGTTTCGGCCGCATGCCGCAGAATTGCAGGTTCGCATGGAACTTCCCAGCATCGGCATGATCAAGAGTTTCGTCGCGGCAGATTTGGGAGTTTCGTTGATCAGCGCGTCGTTTGCGCGCGATGAGGTGGAGGCCGGCCGCGTCAAGCTCATTGATCTTGAGGATGCGGAGCTGTACCGGGAACTGGGACTAGCCTACAGGCGGGATCGGACCCTCTCGGTGGCGTCGACTGCGTTTGTCGCGTTGTTGCGTCAGTTCGCTACGCAGTTGAAAAAGTCGGAGAGCTAGAAACTAGCCGAGCTTCGCTCGACGGACCGCCGAGGGCGGCTGTCCCCACTACCTACTGCGGAAGTTAGCTGGAATTCTGATCGCTGCTATCAGAATTTTGAATTTCCCCTGTTTTCGGGGGCCGAGTACGCTATCAGCTGGATTCGAAGCCCGTTAGCCATTTCATGAAGATCCTCATCCAGAAGTCCACACGAATTACATCGACAGGCACAGGTACGTCGACACGAATTACGTGTCTTCTGGAGGACGGGATCGGATGAAGTAAAGCACTGATAAGCAAGTTCACCGAACCCACCGCCAGAAGCGATCTGGCGGTGGGTTTTTCTTTGCTCCAAAAATGATCGAAGGAGTTGGCCAAATGAGCGAACGACAGCGACAAAGCAGATTCGAGAGAAGCGACGATGTGGTGGTGATGAAGTTCGGGGGCACGTCGGTGGAAGACGCGGATGCGATTCGCCGGCTCATCAGCATCGTGCAGAGCAGGCTCGTCGCGCAACCAGTCGTCGTGGTGAGCGCGCTCGCGCGGGTTACTGACCAATTGCTGGAAGCAGGCAACATGGCCGCGAACGGCCATTTAGGGGCTTCTCTGGCGATGGTCCGGGACGCTTATGTCCGGCATGAGCAATTGGCCGACTCGCTGGTGGATGGATCCACGTACAGTGCTCTCGACCGCGAGTTGCGAGGAGAGTTTCAGGCTCTGGAAGCGTTGCTGCACGATCTCGAGACCTGTCGCTCGCTGGATCTGAAAGCACAGGATCAACTGCTGGGATTCGGGGAGAGTTTTTCCAGCAAGCTGGTGAACGAGGCTCTGTGCCAGGCGGGCGTGCAAGCATCGCATGTTGACGCGCGCCGCTGCATCGTAACCGACGGACGTCACGGGCAGGCGACTCCGATCTGGGAGGTGACGGAGGAACGATTGCAGGAAACGTTGAGTCCTCTGTTGGAGCGCGGGCAGGTGCCCGTGATGGGAGGGTTCATCGCATCAACGGTTGAGGGCGTGCCCACGACTTTGGGCCGAGGGGGATCGGATTTCACCGCGACAATTGTGGGCGCCGCTCTCTGCGCTGCGCGAGTTGAAATCTGGACAGATGTAGACGGGATTATGACCGCGGATCCCAAGTTGTGTCGCGACGCCCGCGTGATTCGGCGGATGAGCTTCGATGAAGCGGCCGAGTTGGCGCATCTCGGGGCTAAAGTTCTTCATCCCGCGACGCTGGCTCCTGCGATGCGTGAAAACATTCCTGTGTATGTTCTTAACTCGAGACGGCCGTTGGGGGAAGGCACTGAAATCACCGCCCGCGCACGAACGAGCAAAGCGGTCAATGCGATTACTGCGAAGAGAAACGTAGCGACGGTTGAGATCAAAGCCATCCGCGGGGCTGACTCACAGTTGCTGCACGACGTTTTTGCAGTTTTTGACAAACATTCCTGCCCGGTGGACGTCATGGCAATGACGCCGGGTCACATGTTGTTGCTATTAGAATCGACGGGCGCTTTGCGCGGAATTTCGGAGGAACTCAAAGGAGTGGCGGATGTGCGCTGGGAGAATCACAAAGCGCTAGTGTGCTTGGTGGGAGAAAACATCCGAAGACAACCGGAGGTGGCGAGCCGAGCCTTTGCGGCCGTGTCGGATATGGACGTGCGAGTACTTTGCCAGGGTGCGTCGGATGGGACGATTTCATTCCTGGTGGAGGAGTCGAAGGTGGAGGAATCGGTGCAGCGACTGCACGGAGCCTTCTTCCCGCACCCCGAACCCGCCCACGACTGGGGTGGAATCTCCAGTGCGTTCTGCCAGGCGGGTTGACGGAGCACGGTCTAGTTACCGAGCTTGGCGGCTTTCGATACATCCGCAGCCGGGCTCGGCAAAGGCTCAATGATGTGCAAACCACATTCGGTCTTGGCGAATCCCGGCCAACGACCGGCGCGCGGATCTTCTCCGGGGCGAACGGCGCGCGTGCAATGCGTGCAGCCGATACTCGGGTAATCCTGATTGTGAAGCTCGTTGTAAGGAACATCGTGGTCGTGGATATAGCGCCACACTTGCTTTGACGTCCAATCCACGATTGGATTGACCTTCACCAAGCCGAACTTCGCATCCCATTCAACGCGACGGGCGCTCGAACGGACTGAGGTCTGATCGCGGCGAATGCTGGTGATCCATGCGCTCAACTCGCCAAGCTTGCGGCGGAGCGGCTCAACTTTTCGAAGATTGCAGCAGCGGTCGGGATCCCGGGTCCACAACGCAGCGCCGTGCGTGCGTTCTTGCTCTTCGGGAGAGAGCACCGAAAATACTTTCTCGATGGCGATGCCATATTTCTCTTCGATCCGGTCCATCAGGTTGTAGGTTTCGGGAAAGAGAAATTCGGTATCGATGGTGAAGAGGCGAAAAGTTTTACGGACCCGCGAAGCCATGTCGATCAGCACCATGCCCTCGGCGCCGAAGGCCGAGGAAATGGCCACGCTGTCTCCGAACGTTTCGAATGCCCAGGAAAGAGTTCGTTGTGGAGTCCAACTCTCCGCTAGGCGCTGAATATCTGGGATCTGGTGGTTCTGAAGGTGGTTCACGCGAGTGGCTCCTCGTTCACTAGAAACGCAGTCGAGGAAGAATCCTCGAATAGAACGGCGGGCACCGTACTGTTGCCAGCAGAAATTGCGGGCAGTCCGAATTCGTCTGAAAGCGTTGACGGATCGGCGAAGCGGACGACTTCACCCACGACTAACAATGTGGGAGCAGCAAGCTTCGGCGAGCGATGCAAATCGGCAACTGTGGAACGGTGCGTTCGCTGGTGCGCGGTCGTCGCGCGCGAGATGACTGCGCACGGTGTCTCTCCGGAGAGGCCAGCCGCCTTGAGCTTGGTGGCGACGTCGGAGTAATTCTGACCGGGCATGTAAATTACGAGCGTTGCGCCGCTTCCCGCCAGCTTGTTCCAGTCGGCAGGTTCACTGCCAGCGGCCTGATGTGCGGTCATGAATACCAGGGCGGAGGATGCACGGCGATGCGTCAAGGGAATTTCCGCTGCTGCCGCGGCACCCAGGGCGGATGTCACTCCGGGAACGATTTCGTAGGGAATGTCGGCGCGCCGGAGTGCTTCGATTTCTTCGCCAGCACGTCCGAAAATCATCGGATCTCCGCTCTTCAGGCGGACTATGCGGAGCCCAGAGTCCGCAAGGGCGACCATTAGAAAGTTGATCTCTTCCTGCTGAATCTTCTTCTTGCCGCAGCGCTTGCCGACGTCGTGCACCTGGGCAGTCGGAGAGATGAGCTGCAGAATTTCGGGAGTGACTAGGTCGTCGTGCAGCACGGCATCGGCGGTCTTGAGGACGCGCAGCGCTTTCAGCGTGAGCAATTCGGGATCGCCCGGCCCGGCGCCCACTAAATAAACTTTGCCCTTCATCGTTCTTCTCCTTTAACGACTAGCTCGCGGGTCTCGGCCAAAGCCGCTTCGAGCGCTTCCCTGCTGGCCAGCGAATGCAAAAGGTCCAGCTTTTTTTCTTTGTCGAGATCGCTCGCGAGAATGAGCTTGCGGGTCTCGCCCAGTTCCTTGACCCACGCGGCATACGCGGGACCATATTGCTTTTCGAGTTGTTGTCGAATCTTCTGCGCCAGCGACGGACTCTGCCCGGCGGTTGAAACCGCAATTTGCAAGTCGCCGCGACGTACAACTGCGGGGTAAAAAAAGTCACATAGGTCTGGAACATCGACCACGTTGCAGAGAACGCCCCGGCGCTGCGCCTCGTGATAGACACGCTCATTCAGGGTGCGGGAATTGGTCGCCACGACGGCCAGGAACGCTCCGTCCAGGTCATCTGAGGAGAAGGCTCGCAACTCCAGTTCAATTGCACCGGCACGGGCCCATTCCCGAACGGTTGGAGTCGCATCGAGGGAAACGACTCGGATGCGGGCGCCGGTTTCGAGCAGGCCGCTAATCTTGGGCTCTCCGATTCTTCCCGCGCCTACCACCAGACATTGCCGTCCTTCGAGCTTCAGAAACATTGGGAATAAGCTAGTCACCGTGTCCTCCTGCTTGAGCCAGGCTCCGAGTCGGATCCGGCAAATCACGAACTACGGGAGCAATCACTTCACCGGCAAGAAACTCGCGCAATTCTGAATCGCTGTGACGGGCAAAGAAGCGGCGGAGATTTTCGCCTGGCTCCCGCTGCGCTAAGTACCGTCCCAGCAGGCGTTCGAGAGCATCAGGAACCTCGGTCGCGGCGCACCGATATCCCACCGGACGAGCTGTTCCTTGATTGAGGCCAAGCGCTCCGCCCACGCAGAAGTAGTAAGCATCGACCATCTGGTCGTGAACTTTGATCTTCTTGCCTTCTATGCCGACGTCGGCGATCCAGTGCTGGCCGCAGCTGTTGGGGCATCCGGTAACGTGCAATTTCAGATGCTGATCGAAACCGGGCAAGCGTTCTTCCAGTTCTTCTACGAGCCAGCGTGAAAAGCTCTTTGTTTCCGTGATCGCGAGTTTGCAGAATTCTGTTCCGCTGCACGCGACGGTTCCACGCCAGAAGGACGAGCCTCCAACCTTCAGCCCGATCGCGTCGAGTTCTTTCGCAAGAGTGTCGGCCTGAAGCGTAGGTACGTTCACCACCAACAGGTTCTGCATATTGGTGGCGCGGAGCTCGCCGCCAGCAAAGCGCTCAGCGAGATCAGCGGCGGAGTGCATCTGGTCGGCAGTGATGCGGCCGCGAAGGACCACGGCTCCCACGTACGAGAGACCTGGCTGCTTCTGGGCATGGATGCCGACGTGATCACGGTAAACGTCGTCGGGAGGATGCTCTTCCACGGCGGGGTCGAGTTGGAATCCGATGCGGTCTTGCAGTTCGCCGAGAAAACGCTCGGCGGTCCATCCATGACGAAGGAAGAGAAACTTCAGGCGGGCACGCTCGCGATGTTCGCGCAATACCTCAGAATCGCGGAACAGTTCAGCTACGCCTTTGATCACCGGCAGGACCTGATTCCAGCGGACGAAGGCATTCAATCGCGCGCCCAGATAAGGATCCGTTGAAAGCCCACCCCCAACTCGGAGCGAGAAACCAACTTCCGGCTTTCCGTCAAGCGTGCGGGTGATGGCGGTGAGTCCAACGTCGTTGATCTCGGGATATGGGCACCACACCCTGCATCCTGTGATCGAGATCTTGAACTTGCGGGGCAGGTTGTAGAAGTCGGCATTTCCGGCAAGCAGCCGCGAGGCTTCGAGCACCAGCGGAGAAGCGTCCACGATCTCGTCAGAATCGACACCCGCGACGGGGCATCCGGTAACGTTGCGCACGACATCACCGCAAGCGCCGGTCGTATTCAGTCCAACTTGCGAAAGGCCGTCTAAAACTTCAGGAAGAGACTCGATGGTGACCCAGTGAAGTTGAATGTTCTGGCGAACCGTGAGATCGGCAATTCCGTTGGCGTGTTCGCGGGTGAGATCGGCGATGGTGCGAAGCTGGCGAGAGCTCATCATGCCGTTAGGAATTCGGATGCGCACCATGAATCGCTGAAGGGCGCGGCCGACTCCACCTTGGCCGCCGGTAACGCCCACTCCATCGCCCTGGGTATAAACGCCCCACCAACGAAGATAGGTCCCGATCCAATCCGGCGGGATGGACTCGAATCCTTCACGAGCAAAGCGACGGATTTCCTCCAATCCTTGCCATGGATTCATCTCCCGCTTCAGGCGCTCGGCCTTTTGTGCTTTCGTTTCTTTGGCTGGAATCGTCATAAGTTATGGTCCGAAACATCCGGCGAAAATAAAAAACCCACCGCCAGGTTCATCTGGCGATGGGTTTATGAGTGCCGGTGTTAAGAAAAACTTCTTAGGTCAGCAGCCTCCCCGCGCCAGTGCACACGCATGCACAACAACAACAAGTGCAACAGCACATAGCGCGAAGATTGCGGATCGCTGACATTCGAGTATGGATTCTAGGTCGCCCGGCTTGCGCCGTCAACTATCTTACGTAACAACTTCGATTCATATTTTGCATGGAAAGAATCATAATTTTTGCAGTCGCGATGTGCGCCGCCGAGCTCACTGTAGAATCAGCAACTTAGCATTCCCAACATCTGTTGAGTGATAATCATTGGCTGCCATCGTACAGCTTACTATCGCAGTGTGACCTCGCTCGGAAAGGTATGTGCCTATGAAGCGTTCCACCATCTTCTTAATCCTCCTTATTCTGCTATTCGCAGTTTTTGCAGTCGCTCAGAGTGAAAATTCGTCTGACCCATACAGACCCACGCTCGATCGATTGCAAGCACTGACTCGTCAGGGCGAAAGTCAATGGCGCTATCACGCAGATGTTCCCCATCCCGAAGATCCGGGGCTGAACGATTCTGGCTGGGGCACGTTGACGGTGAAGAACGTATCGGGCTCCGGAGGCATGAACAAGAATGAGGAGCACTGGACGGGAACCCGCGTGTTCCGGCGCTGGGTGCAGATTCCAGAGAAGATCAACGGCTACGCGACACAGGGCTCGCGCGTCTCGATTGATTTGAGATTTGGAAGCGAATCTGGCTTGAAGATCACAGTCTTCGCCAACGGCGCGATTCTTTATCGCGGGAGCGACGACGACATCCTGCCCATGCTGCTGACCGAAAATGCGCAACCAGGGCAGAAATTCCTGGTAGCGGCGAGAGTGGTCGCGGACGAGGACGCACAGTGCGAATTCTTTCACGGTGAACTGACGGTTGAACCACCCCACGCTCGGCCCGACCCCGCGTTTCTGCGAACGGAACTGCTGTCTGCCCGACCAATCATCAATGCGTATGAATACGGAAAGACCGAGCGCCAGCAGCAACTCGACGCCGTCATCAAGGCGATTGACTTTTCCCCATTAGAGAAGGGAGATCAGGCGGGCTTCGATGCTTCACTGAGGCAGGCCCATACCAAGCTGGAAGCACTGAAACCTTTTCTGCAGCAATTCAATATTCGGATCGTGGGTAACTCGCACATTGACATGGCATGGCTGTGGCCGTGGACCGAAACCGTGGAGGTCGTGCGCAACACATTTCAGAGTGTGCTCGACTTGATGCGCGAGTATCCGGAGTTTAAGTTCACGATGTCGTCGGCGCGCACCTACGAGTGGATGCAGGAGAAATATCCCGACCTCTTCCAGCAGATCGAGAAGCGCGTGAAAGAGGGCCGGTGGGAGATTATCGGCGGCATGTGGGTGGAACCAGATCTAAATATGCCGGATGGGGAATCGCTGGTGCGGCAGATTCTGGTGGGCAAGCGCTATTTCCAGAAGAATTTTGGCGTGGACGTGAAGATCGGATGGAATCCAGATTCATTCGGCTACAACTACCAACTGCCGCAAATCTACAAAAAGTCGGGCATGGATTACTTCGTCACTCAGAAGCTGCTCTGGGCACACGAATTCACTACTTTCCCCTATAAACTTTTCTGGTGGCAGGCACCGGATGGCAGCCGTCTGCTCACCTATTTCCCGCACGATTACGCCGGCGGTATTGATGCCGAGCCGCTCGCGACGGACCTCTCTATCTGGATGCCTTCGATTTACGGCAAGACGATCCCCGAGAAGCCCGAGATGATGCATCTCTACGGAGTAGGGGATCACGGCGGAGGGCCGACTCGTGTCATGCTCGATCACGCGGAGCAACTGATGGCTCCAGAGACGGTGTATCCGAAGCTGGAATTCAGTTTTGCGCGGGACTTCTTCAGCGATATGGAGAAGAAGTTGCCGAACATGCAAGTCCCTACCTGGGACGGAGAACTCTACTTCGCCTATCACCGCGGCGTGTTCACTACACAAGCCGAAACCAAGCGCAGGATTCGGCGCTCCGAGGAGATCGTACTGAACGCCGAGAAATTTGCATCGTTGGCATCGCTTTACGGGCGTTCGTACCCGCAGGATGAAATGGAACGCACCTGGAAGAATCTGCTATTCGAGCACTTCCACGACATCATGCCGGGTTCCGGCATTGCGGTGAACTATCTGGATGCTAAGCGCAGCCTGGAAGATCTCGATCGCGCAGCGAACGACGTGACCAAGAAGTCTCTCCGGGAGATTGCGGCACACGTAAACACTCAGGGCGACGGGGTACCGGTGCTGCTGTTCAATTCGCTGTCGTGGCCGCGAACCGAAGTGACAGAAGTCGAGGTACAACTGCCTGCAGCGGCGCAGCAAATTGAGGTGGTGGATTCTGCAGGAAAGCCAGCGGAGGCACAATTACTCTCCATTGACCAGGAAACTCACCGCGCGCGGTTCTTGCTGTTATCGACCACGCCTCGCATTCGGATACAACACCTATTTCGTTCGTGGCACAGCGGCCGCGCCTGCGTCCCATTCCCTTTTGAAGGCCACCACAGACACTCTCGAGAATGAGTTCATCCGTGTGAAGATTGATTCGCAAACGGGTTGCATGACGAGCCTGTTTGACAAACGGAGCGGCACTGAATCGCTCGCGCCCGCGGAAACTGACACGGGCGGACCCAAGACTTCCACCTGCGGGAACCTGCTACAGACATTCGTCGATAAGCCTAAGCAGTGGGACGCATGGAATATCGACGCCGATTTCGAAAAGCAACATTGGGATCTGGACAAAGCCGACGAAGTAAAGCTCGTGGAAAGCGGGCCGCTCCGGGCGGTGATCCAAGTCAAGAATCATTTTCAGAGCTCGACGTTCGTGCGGGACATTACTTTGTACGCGGGCGTGCCTCGCGTTGATGTGAAAATGCAGGCCGATTGGCACGAAAAGCACATTCTGCTAAAAGTTGCGTTTCCGGTGAGCGCGCATAGCGATAAGGCGGCCTATGAAATTCCATTTGGCTCGGTGGAGCGTCCAACTACTCGCAACACTCCTGCCGAACTGGCGCAATTTGAGGTGCCGGCGCAGCGATGGGCAGATATCTCGGACTCGAAGCACGGGTTCAGTCTGTTGAACGACTGCAAGTATGGATACGACGCGAAAGGGAATGTGTTACGGCTGTCACTCCTGCGGTCGCCGGAATATCCCGATCCCCATGCGGACGAGGGCCATCATGAGTTCACTTACTCTTTGTATCCGCACGGCGGAGGGTGGAAAGATGCGATGACCATTCGGCGCGGGTACGAGCTGAACTATAAATTGCTCTCGATGCCGTTCGAGAAACATCAAGGATCGCTGGCGGCTGAGCACTCGTTTCTGCAAGCGACACCAGACAACGTCATCGTAACCGCAATGAAAAAAGCAGAGGATGAGAACGCGCTGGTTGTGCGCTTCTACGAATGGGCGGGTAAAGATAGTGAAGTTACAATTCAACTTCCTCCGGGAGCGGAATCCGCGGCGGAAACTGACCTGATGGAGAAACCACTAGGTAACTTGTCGGTGAGCAATGGCCGAGTGAGCATCCATACGAAGCCGTACGAGATCAAGACCATCAAGGTAAAGTTCTCCGCATTGATTCAGGCGACGGCGACGGCCAAACATGACTGACGCGAAGAACCGGAGTCCAATTCTCGGCGTCGATATTGGAGGCACCAAGGTTGCGGTCGGCCTCGTGGACCACGAAGGAAGGATTGTCAGCCAAGGTCGCAAGCCGATGGTAGCCAACGGCACGGCTGAAGCCGGTTTGCAGGCTGTACTAGGGGCAATTGATTCGCTAGCCTCATCGTCGACAGTGGGCATTCACAGCATAGGAATTTGCGCTCCCGGACCGCTGGATCCGAAAGCCGGGGTCGTTCTCAATCCTCCGAATGTTCCGTGCTGGCGAAATTTTCCGCTGGCAGAGAAGATCTCCTCTCGATATCGCGTGCCAGTTAGAGTGGACAACGATGCCAATGCTGCTGCTTTGGCGGAAACGCGCTGGGGTGCCGCCCGCGGATTTCGATACGTCTTTTATGCCACGATCGGCACCGGGATCGGAAGCGGGATCGTGCTGGACGGCCGAATCTATCACGGTCACTCAGGCGCCGCGGGAGAAGGCGGACATGTAAGTATCGACTACCGCGGACCGCGGTGCGGTTGCGGCAAACTGGGATGCATCGAAGCGCTGGCAGCGGGACCGGCGATCGCTGGTCGGGCGCGCGCCAAGTTGGGGACCGGACACTCTAGCTCCAAGATTCTCGAACTCGCCAAGGGCGATGTGACTGCGGTGACTAGCGAAATGGTCGGACAGGCTTATGCTGACGGCGATTCGCTGGCACGAGAGATTCTTCAAGAGACAGTGGAGATCCTGACTCCGTGGATCGGCAACATCATTGATTTGCTCGATCCCGACGTCGTGGTAATGGGTGGCGGGGTGGCGGCGATGCTCAAACCATTTTTTGGTGAAATCAAGAATGGGCTTCCTCGATGGTGCGTGAATCCAAGCGCTTCTGAGATTCCACTTGTGATGGCTTACTACGGGGCCGATGCTGGCATTGCGGGAGGCGCGGCACTGTGCGCTGAGGAAACTGCTTGAGGAAGGATTTGGAATGATCTATTCGCGCTTGTTCCGGCGGCTTGCAGGATCGGCGGTTTTTGCTGTGCTCTTCTATGCGGGAGTGCTCCTAGATGCTCAGGATCTGCAGAAGGCGCCGCAGTCACAGATCTTCGCTCTTACCCCAACCGTCGGGCCGTTTACGGAACCGGCCATCGCCGTGAACCCGATGAATCCGCAACAGGTAGTGGGAGTATTTCAAGATAACGTGCATGCCTCCTATTCGACGGACGCGGGGCATTCGTGGCAACCGGCCGAGAACGTGGACCCTAAGAACTACCGCGTCTCCGGCGACGTGTCGGTAGCTTTCGATAATCAGGGTCACGCTTTTGTTTGCTATATCGCTTTCGACAAGTTGGGCAGTTTCAATTACTGGGCGCGGGGAGCTACGCGCAACGGAATTTTTGTGCGGCGTTCGCTCGACGCCGGAAAAACGTGGGAAGCCGAGCATATCCCCGTAGCAGAACAGTCAAGTTCCCCCGGAATTCCATTTGAAGATAAGCCGTACATTGTCGCCGACAACAGCAAGAGTCGATACGCGGGCAATCTCTATATCGGATGGACGCGCTGGAGGTTAACGGATTCGCAGATGGTGATCTCGCGGTCCACCGATGACGGGAAGACATGGTCGCAGCCCATTGAGATCGATGCGCATCCTGGACTGCCTCGCGATGATAACGGCGCGGTGGAAGGATTCGATGGCGTGATCGACCCGGATGGCAAGCTGTATGCAATCTGGAGCCAGGACAATGACATCATGCTGACGGTTTCCAAAGACGGGGGGAAGACCTTTTCCCGAGCCCGCCCCATCATTCATACTGCGCCGGTCATGTTCGCCATCCAGACACTGGAGAGGGCGAACGGATTCCCGCAAATTGCGATTGATCCGAAGAGCAAACGTTTGTTTGTCACGTGGAGCGATTATCGCAATGGCGATCTCGATGTTTTCCTGGCGACGTCTGACGACGGCGGTAAACACTGGGGCGCTCCCTTGCGTGTAAACAACGATCCCGTACACAACGGAGCGGAGCAATTCTTTCAGTGGCTTGCTGTAGATCCGACCGATGGCTCCGTAGACGTGGTGTTTTATGACCGCAGGGGCGATCCACAGGGCCGTAAGCAGATCGTAGTTCTGGCGCGATCGACCGACGGCGGCCGCAGTTTCGCTAATTATGCGTGGACGGATGAAGCATTCGAAGCCAGCGAAGTCTTCTTCGGCGACTACAGCGGGATTGCTGCTTACGGCGGACGCGTCTACGGAATCTGGACGGAAAAAACCGCGTCACCGCCAGAAGCTAAGGACAAGACTGACGCCGACAAGGACTCGAAGGAAGCGAAATCGCAGCCGCGTGGAACGGTCGTAAAGATTGGGACAGCAGATTTTTCTAAGCCGGCGGGCTCCAAATAAGAGCATCACATAGGGCGCAAAATCTTCGAAGTGAGCAACAGAAAAGGCGATCTCGCGCGGAGATCGCCTTTTGCATCCTTAGATGAACTTAGAGTGGCTGAACGTTCTCAGCCTGCCATCCCTTGGGGCCCTTGGTCACGTCGAATTGCACCGTCTGGCCCTCCTGCAGGCTCTTGAAGCCGCCCGCCTGGATCGCTGAAAAGTGCACGAAAACATCTTCGCCATTCTGGCGGCTGATAAAGCCATAGCCTTTGGCGTCATTGAACCACTTTACTGTTCCTTGTTCTGCCATGTTGGTGCGGTGTTCCTTTCAATCAATTTACGCTGGAGAGATTCGGAGGTACTTGCAGGCAGGTACTTGCTGGTTAGGCGAGAACTGCTTACGACCGATTCGGTCTAACGCACGTCCTGATGCTACGCTGGGAGCTATCGCTTAGCAAGCGATTTGCGGAACAGAAGGGGTTCGCCTATCTGGAGAAGCTCCCACCGCCGTTGGAGCCTTCGCCCTCCTGGGCTGCCTTATTCTCCCGACTTTCCAACTCCGCTTGACGAAGTTCGGTGGCCTCCGCGGGGTCGGTTCCGGCCTTGATGGTGCTCTTTTCCAGAAAGTATCTCCATCCTTCGTGGCGGTCCGCCGAGCTCTGTTCGATTTCGAAGTTTTTCAAAGTCGACTCTGCATTGGCCCGCCCCTTGACGACCTCAACAACCCCAGCAGATTCGTACGTGCGCACATTGTGGCGGATTACTACGTAGGATGCCTTGAGTTCCTCGTGTGTCAGATATATTCCCCTTTGTGGTCCCGAAATACCACCTACTCTGAGAGTATGCGCCGTCGTCGTGATTAGCAAGTTGATTGCGATCCCAGGTTCGTGAGGCAACTCGTTTCTAGAAACACTTCGGAGAGGTTGACGTTGCGTCAACCGCCGCACCCGCTGACCCCTTGACAGCCGCTCGTGTATATGTTACATATTGTAACGCTACAATGACTAACACATCGAACGCACGTCTAAGGAATATGGGCGAGGTCGAACAGCTCGTGATGGATTACATCTGGGCGCATGGTCCCTGTTCGTCCGAAGCTTGCCGTGAGGCTCTGGCTGTGTCCCGCCCGATGAAGGACTCCACGATACGCACCATCCTGCGGCGACTGGAAGAAAAAGGCTTTCTGACTCATGAGACTCAAGGCCGCACATTCATTTATAAGGCGTCAGATGCGCGCCAAAATGTTGCCGTGCGCGCTGTGAAGGCAATTATCGATCGATTTTGCGGCGGATCCGCCGAACAGCTGGTCCTGGGAATGGTCGACAACGCGGTCCTGAACCGCAGGCAACTGGAGCGCCTCGCCCGCAAGATTGCTGAAAGAAGTGCTAATGAAAAGCAGGAAGGCCAATCATGATCCTTACCGGCGCTGGCCTTGTGTCTGGAAGTTCACTGATGACACTCGTTGAGTCTGCGGTTCGAGTCGTTGCCTTGAGTGGCGTCGCAGGTCTGGGACTGGCAACCTTCCGCGTGCGAAACGCGACGATGCGGCTGTTTACCTGGACGATCGTACTTTATGCCGCCCTTGCTATGCCGATGCTGGAATGGATGCTTCCGACGATGTCCGTGCCTGCTCCGGCCCTTTTTCAGTCAAAGCCCGAACCTGTCCCCTACTCGATCGAAAACGCGCATTTCGTTGATCGGGATGTTTCGAGGCCGGTATCGACCGAGTACCCAAGCCGAGCGGAGATGAAAGAACCGGCTCATTTGCAGACTCCACTCAGAGCTCCCACCGAACCGAGTCATTCATTTCTATCCTCCGTTTCACCGAGCACGGTTCTGGGGGCAGCCTACTTCACCGTCGCATTGTTTTTGTTAATGCGCCTCTTCGCAGGAATCGTGTTCAGCCGTCGCCTCTTGTGGACCTCACAAACAATTGAACATTCGCGCCTGGCCGCAAGGGTCGCAACTTCCGCGAAGAACTGCGGACTTACCATTCTTCCTCTGACTAAAGAGTCGGACTTGATTTCTGTTCCCCTCACGCTGGGGGCGCTACGCTCGACGATTCTTCTCCCGACCAGTTGGCGCGAATGGGACGACCGAAAACTCGATGCCGTTATTACCCACGAGGTATCGCATGTCGCCCGTCGCGACGGCCTCACTCTGCGCCTTTCATTGTTGCACCGTGCGGTCTTCTGGTTCAGCCCGCTGGCGTGGTGGCTTGACCGGCATCTGGCCGATCTTGCGGAAGAGGCAAGTGACGAAGCGGCGCTGATCTTTGGAACAGACCGCAAAGACTACGCCCGAACTTTGCTTGGATTCTTCGAAGCCTTGCAAGTCACGCCCGGTCGAGTGTGGTGGCAGGGCGTTTCGATGGCAAAAGCGGGTCAAGCGGAAAAACGATTAGAGAGAATTCTTACCTGGAAAGGATCTGTAGCCATGCGTTTGAAGAAATCAATTGCGGTTGCGGTGCTTACGCTTGCAGTTCCAGTTGTGTATTTTGCAGCCTCGGTGCACGCTGCCAAAGCACAAAGCCACACGCCTCCGCCAGTTGCTGCGGCACCCGCTGCAGGCGTTCCCTCCCCTGCGATTCCTCAGTCCGAGCCCAGTGCTGCGCCAACCGCTGGCGATGCACCCGCTGCCGCACCCGTCGAGGGGATTGGCCCAGCTGTCGGAGCGCCGGTTCAAGCGACAGTCGCTCCGATGGCTCCGCGATCGCCAGTTCCTCCGGCGGCTGGTACCAGCCGATCTGGACAATCACGGTCATCTTACGGCCGCGGATTCTCTTACGCTTACGGCTTCGACGACGAACAGCGATTCGTAATCGTCTCAGGCAAGAGTGATTCCTTCACAATGTCGGGGACGTCGGAAGATGCGCGTCACGTTGAGAAATTGAAAAAGCAGATTTCAGGCGACTTCATCTGGTTTCAACGCGACGAAAAGTCTTACATTATTCGCGATCAGGCTACAGTCGACCGTGCGCGCAAGCTCTGGGCTCCCCAAGAAGAGCTTGGCAAGAAACAGGAAGCTCTCGGCAAGCAGCAGGAAGAATTGGGAAAGCAACAAGAGGCACTCGGAGCAAAGATGGAACAGGTGCGTGTTAACGTTCCCGACATGACAGCCGAGCTCGACAAACTGAGGGCTGAATTGAAGCAGCTCAGTTCCACCGCCACTATGGAACAGATCGGCCACATTCAATCTGAGATCGGAGAGTTGCAGAGCAAGATCGGCGATCTTCAGTCGAAGGCGGGCGATCAGCAAGGAATATTGGGTGAGCAGATGGGCGCTTTGGGGGAGAAACAAGGCAAGCTCGGAGAAGAGCAAGGCGAGTTAGGACGCCAACAGGGCGAACTGGCGGAAAAGGCTTCCCAACAGATGAAGGCGTTGCTCGATGAAGCGATCGCAAAAGGCATCGCACAACTTGAATTGTAGGCTGCGAGCCTGCCCAACTTGGTCAAACAAGGCTGCGGATTGGCGACACCGTTACCACGTTGCCGTCCGCAGCCTCATTCTTTGACGCAAAGTGTCCCCTAAAATTGTGAATCATCCTTTCGTCGACGATCTTTGTCCTCAACAGCGACCGCCGGAAACAAGTTCCCTTTCGAGGCTTAGGCTCTTGCCCACCGCTCGTCTCTAGAGACTGACCTCATGAGGATGAGACGCTGTCTCCCAGACGGTGACACAATCCCGCTACCGAAGCGTCTTGCAGCGTTAACTTCCAAAGGCTAAAATCTGGGCCCCACACACCCGTCGCCAAGCAAGCTCTGAGATCATTGCTGTGTGCTGGGGCCCAGCAACCGCTAGCGACCGTTTGACCACTCCGCGCATCCTCGGCGAAAATCATGGCTCGATCCAGTGATTTGTGAACGATAGGAGCGCCCATGACTCATGATGCCGCCATTTTGAAAGCCCAAAAGATTGCGACTGGTGTGCTGGCGTCTTCCGCTGGACAAAACGATAAAGAGGGACGATTCTCTGCCGAAGCGATCGAGTTGCTGGGTGAGTCCGGACTACTCGGTCTCATGCTGCCCGTCAATGTTGGCGGGGCTGCTTTAGGTCCCCGCACCTTCGCAGACGTGATCGCGACGCTCGCCGAGGCAGATGCTTCGGTCGCGATGGTCTATCTTATGCACATTCTCGGCACCGCCACGATCTCGGCGGCGCGCCCAAGCGCCACTCAGTCAGTCGCGCCTATACTGCACGAGATCGCTGCGGGTCGCCATTTATCCACGCTGGCTTTTAGTGAAGCCGGCTCGCGCAGCCATTTCTGGGCGCCCACATCGCGCGCGCATCGAAATGGAAACGGAGTGCGAATCAGTGCCAGGAAATCATGGGTGACCAGCGCAGGTCATGCTCATAGCTATGTTGTTTCTTCACTTTCTCCTGAGGGAAAGGGGCCCACCGATTCGACCCTCTATCTTGTTCCAGCGCAGACGCGCGGCCTTTCCGTTGCGGGACCTTGGGACGGTTTGGGACTACGCGCCAACGCTTCTTCGCCTATCACGCTGGATGACTGCGAAGTCCCGTCTAATCTTCAACTGACTGAGGATGGCGGCGGCTTTCCAGCCATGCTGAACGTGGTTCTTCCGCTGTTTAATCTGGGGACGGCAGCGGTGGCCCTCGGATTGTGCCGGGCGTCGGTCGCTGGAACGGCCTCGCACCTCAAGAACGCAAGGTTTGAGCATCTTGGCCAGAGCCTCGGAGAAAGTCTGCCTACGCTACGGGCACAACTCGCAACAATGCAAATTGATACCGATGGACTGTCGGCGCGCATCGACGATCTAATTGACCATCTTGAGAAGCCCCGCGAAACGACGATGCTGCGCGTGCTGGAGACTAAAGCCGCCGCGGGGGATGTTGCGATCGGCGTCACCTCAACAGCGATGCGCATTTGCGGTGGTGCGGCGTTCTCCAAGCATCTGAATGTCGAACGCCTGTTCCGTGATGCGCATGCGGGCGCTGTCATGGCGCCTACAGGCGACGTTCTGCGCGAGTTCATCGGGAAGACGCTGCTCGGAATGCCGCTCTTCTAAGACATCGAGCCCGCACCAAGGAATGTCTTGACACGGCGGACAAAAGAATTGGGAGAGCCTATGAACAAAACAATCTGGATGGGGGCGGTTGCCTACAAACCGAAGGTGGTCACGATCTGGGAGGGAATGCGCCGCTACTTTCATGAAGAAGCACATCTGCCAGTTGAAGTCGTTCTCTTTCAGAGCTACGAAGCCCAGGTTTTGGCGCTCCTCGCACAGCCGGGCGACTCAGTTCCACGTATCGATATTGCATGGAATACGAACCTTGCATACCTGCAAGCGGATGAGTGGAGCGGCCATGCGTGCCGCGCGGTTGCTATGCGCGACACCGACCTCGGCTGGATGACTAAAATCGTTACTGTGAGCGGAGGCCCCATTGCTACGATTGCCGATTTGAAAGACCGAACGCTTGCAATTGGCAGCCGGGATAGCGGACATGCAGCGATTCTGCCCGTTCATTTTTTGGGGGAGCAAGGCTTGCGCGAAGGCACCGATTACCGCACGCTGCGCTTCAACAGCGACTTAGGCAAACATGGTGATACCGGGACGAGCGAAGTGGATGTGGTGCGCGCCGTCCTCGACGGACGAGCCGATGCGGGCGCAATCGGCAGTCCCTTCTGGAATACGGTACTGAGCGAGCACCTCGTGCCCGAAGGCGGCCTTCGCGAGATATGGTCGTCGCCAGCGTACAACCATTGCATGTTTACGGCGCGGCCCGATCTCGACCCAGAACGGGAGCGCCGGTTCGCCGAAGCGCTCTCAGCGATGAGCTATGACAATCCAGTTCATCGGCCTATACTCGACGCCGAAGGGCTTCAGCGTTGGTTACCGCCCCACGTGGATGGCTACAGTGCATTGCGGCAGGCCGCGGCACAGCAGGGATTCTTCGAGCAGGGATTGGCGAAAACCGCGTGAGAGCTGTTTGTAACCTCATCGACCAAAGGAGCCACCAACATGTCAGCATCGACGGGATCGCAAGCAGGCTTTCTCTCGCGCCGCCGCTTCTTTGGCTGGGCCAGTTCAATGGCTGCTGCTCTGGGTGGGACGGCGCTGGTTTCTTCCGCCAAGACTTTTTCCTCGCCGATGGCGTCATCAGATGGTGAGGACTATTACGCGAAGCTTGGCGTCCCGACGATAATCAACGCCGCCGGTACCTACACCACGCTCACCGCTGCTTGCATGCCTCCGGAAGTTTTGGCCGCAGTGCAGAAGTCCGCCCTCCATCCTGTCCGTCTGCATGAGCTGCAACAGAAGGCGGGCGAGTACATCGCGCAGCGCCTGAAGTGCGAAGGAGCGGTCGTGACGTCGGGAGCCGCAGGAGCTATCAGCCTCGCGACTGCCGCGTGTCTGCAGTACGCCAACAACATCACTCCTCTCGACATACCGCAGGCGATGGACGGCATAAAGTATCAGGTCATTGTGCAGCGGGCCCACCGCTACGAGTACGACCGCGCGATGTATCTCTGCGGGGCGCGGGTGACCGAGGTGGTCACGCTCGACGACTACAAGCGCGCGTGCGGCACAGGCAACGCGGTAATGACGAATTTCTTCAATGCTGCAGAAGACGAGGATGGGATCGCAGGCAGTGCCCAGATCGGTCGGGAAGAGTGGCTGCGAGTGGCGCATGAGTACAAGATTCCGTGTCACCTGGATGCAGCCGCCGACATGCCACCGATCTCGAATCTGTGGAAGTACACGGGCATGGGTTTCGACCTTGTGGCGTTTTCTGGCGGCAAGGGAATGCGCGGTCCGCAAAATGCGGGCCTTTTGCTTGGGCGGAAGGCCCTGACGGACCTCGCCCACGCGAACAATAATCCGGGCGACGGAATTGGACGCGGCATGAAAGTGGCTAAGGAGCAGATTGTAGGCATGGTGGCGGCGGTTGACTGGGTTCTTTCGCACACGGAAGAATCGATGCAAGGCGACTATCAGAAACGGGTCGATCTCATCGCTAATGCGATGAAGGGGATCCCTTCGGTCAGAACGGAGACGGTGGTCCCGAGGATCGCCAACCATGTTCCACATCTCCTCATCCGCTTTGACCCGACGGTCACGGGGATCACCACTGGCCAGATCGTCGACAGTTTGCGCAAGGGGACACCTTCGATTGAACTCAACCCCAACACCGGCCAAAGGCCCAACCAGGGCATCCCTGCGGATGCAAACACGCTTGTAGTTGGCGTATGGATGTTGCAGCCCGGCGAAGATGCGATCGTGGGTCAGCGAATTCGCGCGGTTCTCACGAAGGCGGCCTAGGTTTTCTCAGAGATGGACTATTGACGTTGCAGCTCTGCGGCCGGTTTGGGCAACTTTCATGCGCAGTTGAAGATTCTCGCCAGCTTGTTCGCGTGTTCGGCTTCGCGGTCGAAGGCGCGTCGGACGGCAGCGAAGGACTCGGAGAGCGGAAAAATGTCGCGCCTCACCAACAGATCGGCATCTTCGGCGCCGACTGGATGCCAGTACACACCATCGGCTGTAATAGTGACTTCCGGCACTAAATCGGCCCGGCTCACTGCGACACCTTCGCTGGCAACACCGCGCAATGCGATCCGGCGGATGACTCGGTCTTCTGTGGCAATCTTCTCTTCATCGAGGAATTGGCGAAAAGCTTCGACTTCCGCGTCGGTCGAAACTGTGGCGGCCAATCGCACGCGAAAGCCGAGGGAACGAGCGTGCTGAATTCCTCCGCGTGTGCGCCCCCATGTTCCAGGCCCGCGATGAAGGTCGTGCAGTTCTGGCGTCGCGCTGTCTAAGCTGATTTGCAGGACTACTCGATCACGAGGCAGCTCTTGCAAGTTTTCTATGCGACGACCAGTAAACAACATTCCGTTGGTCAACACCGTGGTCGGAGCTGCTGCTGCACAAGAAAGAAGAATCTCGCCGATGTCTGCCAGCAGGAACGGCTCGCCTCCAGTGACGAAGATTTCTTTGACGCCAAGTTCCGCCGCTTCGCGAGCAATTCGTTGCACGCGAGCGAGCCCTAGTTCGCGCCGTGGTGCGCTGGGCGAGGAACGCACGCAGCAGTAATCGCAATGCAGGTTGCAGTCGAAATTCGTGTACAGCCAAAGCCGCGAGCCGACCGGCCTATCGTCTTCCGCCGGGCCCGCGACCGACGCCGCAACGGCGCCGCACCGGAAAACCCAGCGTGCCCGGCCCTTTTCCACCGTCGCTTCCAGCAGCGGATTCCCGGTGAACTTACACCAGGTTTCCAACTCCCGACCCACGCCCAGTTCTTCGCCGATCACCGCGACCAGAGCTCCCGGGCGGCTGCGACGTAGCACAGCGATCAGTTCCGGCAACAGACCAGACGTAAAGGTCTTGTGCCCGATATCCAGATCGACGTCAGCCTTCATCGGAATGCATGCATTTTAGAATGTCCGGGATCACCGGGAGTCAGATATTAACGGCGCGTGCTACTTTTGGCGATGCCGCCGATAAAGTAAAGATCCTTCACTTCACCTGAAATACGGCTACGTTCAGAATGACGCCAGCGAGAATTTGATGGAGCTGTCAAGCTGCGCTGCTCCCAGACGTCCTCGTCCGCGCCTGCGCGATCACTGCGCCTTCATCCATGCATCCGACCCCGTCAGCTTAACCGCAACGTCCGTAATAGAAATGTGCAGGGGCTTGCCGTCGGCGGTGCCGCGATGCTCGGTTGAGAACAGAATTGGGCCTGCCTTCTTGTAGCCTGCCCACGTTGCGAGGACGCGACTCGGCGGCCTGGCCCCGCCGCGGTGGTAGACAAAGTACACGACGCGGCTGTCGCTACCGACGTACAGATCCCAAGTATCGCCGGGCGTATATCCTCCATCTGCCGGATACTTCACCGGGACCAGTTCGGCCATGCCGGGGCCCACGGGCAGATTAAATTTGCCCTGATCAGTCGCACTGGCACTCTTGTCCCAATAAGCATGAAAGGGGAACAGAGTCCAATAGTTATCATTGATGAAGCTCGGGTCGATCTCGTTCTTCACGGAGTCGGACTGCGTGCTCGGGTCAGTACGCACGTAAGAAACCTTGAGTGGCTTACCGTCTTTGTCAACGCCTTCAAAGGTAACCTTATTGGTCCTGGGCTCCCACTCCCACGTGTGAGCCGTTTTGAAGAGTCCGGTAATTTCTCCATTCCACGTATAGCGGATCGCCTCGACTTTATCCCACGAATCGATGCCGTAGGCCTTGGCAACTTGGTCGAGAATTGGCGCTCGGTCTTGCGCCCAAGAGTTTGCCGCAAGGACCAGAAATCCCAAAAATAAACAACGGATCGTTACTGAGCCGGCCAACTTTTTCATGAACAACCCTCCTTACAGTTGCGATTAAGCCATAACTGAAGAAACGAGTGTATTGGACGAAGGTATTGATCTACAGCTTGGTAAGAGTAGATGATGACGCCCACACACTCTCGGATACACAAAATCGCGAGGAGTGCGG
Organism: uncultured Acidobacteriaceae bacterium; assembly: GCA_963840895.1. Taxonomy (GTDB): domain Bacteria; phylum Acidobacteriota; class Terriglobia; order Terriglobales; family Acidobacteriaceae; genus Sulfotelmatobacter. The sequence continues at coordinate 39,075 of CAWJAR010000016.1, read as the reverse complement.
CCAACTTCAGCCGACCGGTCTTCCGGACCATTGTAGGGTAATGAATCGGACGATCCGGCGCGAAGCGACGATTGCGGCAGCGATTGCCACGAATCCATATTCGATGAGCATCACCCAGGCAGGAAGCGCCCCCCACGGACGCCCAAGTGTGCGCAAGTGCCACATGATGTAAACAGGGACAATGCTCACAGTCCAGACGAAGATCACCAGTGTGGACGGCGACGTCAGAAATGGCAGCAGCCAGAGCAGATACCATGGGAAAACGGCGGGCGCGCACAAGAGAGATGCTGCCATCGGCCATGCAAATTCAGAACCGTGAACCACAGGAGACAAAGAGTCACAGGGAAAAAACCCTGTGTCTTTTCCTCTTTGTGACTCTCTGCCCTTTGTAGTTGAGGTTCCTTGCCGTGCCTGGTTAAGCTCTTTGCTTCTAATCCAGTTTGCCGTCGCAAATCCGACGAGCACTGCCAGTCCCGCTAGCAACTGCGGAGGCGCCATCCGAGCGAGCGCGGCAAATACGGGACCATTGAATCGAAAAGTCCGCACATACGTGTCAAGAGATCCGATCGGAAGCCGGCCATGACTGAGAAAGGGCACATATAGAAGCGAGACGACCGTTGCCGCGAGCAGCGCGTCTCGAATGCGAACCCGCTTCCAGTAGAGCGGTAGTAGTACGATCGGGAGAAACTTCACCGCGACCGCCAGTCCAAGCGCGACGGCCGCAGTCGTCCGCCACCGGCGCGCTAGAGCGGCGGCCGACACTACCAACAATAACGCACCAACAATATCGATGTGACCGCTTCCCGCCACCTCAACGGCTAACAATGGGTTCCAGGCGAATGCTAGAACCGCCTGGGCTCCTTGCTTACTGCGCAGAAGATAGAGCAGCACCAAAATAATCGCGAGCTCGCACATCACAAATGCGACTTTCAACGCAAAGGTGGATTCCTGGATCGCAGTGACTGTGCGAAAGAAAAGCTCCGCTGCCGGAGGATATGGGCTCGGCAGATCCGGGTTATTCAAGGTGCGGGTTTCGGAGGTATGCAATGCGGCAACCGCGGGATCACTCGGAATGACAAGATATGGGTTGTAGCCAAGCCTTTGCAGGCGGCCGTCCCAAACATATCGATGGATGTCATCATCTGGGCCCGCAGGGAGGCGAAGAAATTCAATCTGCCACACGGCAGCGAGGACAAGACCCATGATAACAACGCGCCGCGGAAATCTTTTCGTCGCGAAGAACTCACGGACCGACAGGAGGTAGACGATTCCCGCAGCCGCCAAAGAGGCCATGAACGTCGGTCCACCTCGATCGCCGAAGGCGCGTGCGCAGATCGTTAACGCCACGCACAACGTGGCGCCGAGTGCGTACACTCTCCACTCTGGGGAGACCTTCACAGTTCTCCCGTGCCGGTGGGTAATTTTACGGCAAGGAGTTCCCAGTCTTTAAGCCACCGCGCTGTGCGTGGCGCTCTTGCCGGAGCCAGACGCAGTTCCGCTGCGAGACGAGTCAGGTCGTCGGATACATCGATATCGTAAAAGGAGTCTACGAAGCCTAGCGATAGGTCAAGAGCACGGGCGCGCGATAGGAGGTTCTCCAGCGCATTGCTTGTGCCCATTCCATCGCTCGCAAAAAGCGTGGGATGAGAAACATTTGCCCCCACGAGATAGTAACCTCCGTCGTGTGTTGGTCCCACGACTACATCATGCGCCGTGAGCGTTTCGAAGGCGTCTTCGAGAACTGAACGCGGCAGGTGGGGGCTGTCACTGTTGAAGGCGACAACTCGACTTTCCGATTTTTGCGCGAAGTGCGCAAACACCGAAATGAGGCCTGCTGCAAGTCCGTCGCCTTTCTGCGCAACTACTCTCACATCACTGCCCGCGATCTGCGACAGCTCGCTCACATCCGTGTCGGGGCACATGATCGCAACTTCCACATCCGCCAATGACCGCGCGAGCGCCAGCGTGTCGTTCAGAAGACAGCAATAGAAAGCAGTGACAGCCCCGGGAGAAAGGCTGGAAGCCAGGCGGGTTTTCACCACGCCCGGCCTCGGTGCTTTCGCCATAATGACGAGCGTGCGGTCCCGATTTGGCAGACTCTCCGCGGTATGGCTAGATGATTCCATAGCGCATCAATCTCCCATAAGCGGTGAGACTGTCTGATCTCGCCACTTAAGCAGAAACCCCAGGAGCGGCTAAGCCTGCAGTTGAAGCAACATTCTGCTTGCGGCGAGGTGATCGCCATCGATGTCTGCTCGCTTGAATAGCCTTCTGGCTGTCGGGATTGATTTTTTCACGCCGTCACCTTCGCAGTAGGCGATTCCCAAAAAGAAGAATGCGTCATCTCTCCCCCACTCACATATGTTTCTTGCTTTCGTTGCAATTCGAAAGTCACTGAACTGCTGCCTTGGGATTTTTCCTAGTCCCCTTTCCCCAGTAGTGGTGAATTCCAAGCTGAATCAGTGCGTCACCGTCTCCTTCATCGGCAGATTTTCGGAACCATTTGACAGCCGCCCTTAGGTCGCCACTCTCCCGATATGTTATTGCGATGTTTTGTGCGACACACGAGTTTCCAGTATGGAATGCTTTTCTCAACCAGAACAACGCTTGCTCGACATTTTTCCTTACACCACTTCCATTGCTGAGTAGAATCCCCAAATTGTTCTGCGCAGCACTATTGCCATGTTCAGCGGCTCGCCGGAACCACTGAGCGGCTCTTCTAGCGGAACGCCTTACCATAATCTTCCCTTCCTTGTCCTTGCAGCCGTCCGCATATCGATCCGCTACTTCCCATTCTGCTTCTGGGTCACCGCCCTTCGCCTGCGCCAGCAGGGTCTTCCACTCTGACACGGACATTTTGTAAGCATACGAAGGCCAATTCGAGTCTCTTCGCGTTACTCGCCACGGGAATTCAGAATCAATGACCGCGTTATTAACTGCTTTACGTTTTGTCATCCGGCTCTTCACGATTTCCACATCAAAGTTCTATCGTCGTGCAGATTATTGTTTCATGCTTGGCCGCGGTTTCCCGGCACTTCGATGCCGGAAATAATAGCGCACAATCAAGCTGAGAATGAACCAACCGGCGCCGATCGTGCCCTTCAGCGTGCCGCTGATCTTCGATTTTCCGATACGCGGATAGTAGCTGACTGGGACTTCAACCACGCGGTATCCAGCCAGAGCGCCTTTCAGGATCATCTCCACCGCCCAGCCATAGGTCGTTTCTTCCAGCGCGAGCGCGCGTAGTACGTCGGCGCGACCAGCACGGAACGGGCCGAGATCAGTGAGATTCAACCCGTACAGGAGCCGGATCAGGCTGGCGGCGAGACGATTACCAAACGCCTGATGCCGAGGCAACGAACCGGCAGCGCGCTGCTCGTACAGGCGGGAACCAAGCGTGATATCTGCACGCCCCTCCATGATTGGAGCTAAAAGAATTGGCAGTTCAGAGGGCCGATCGCTGTAGTCACCATCCAGGAACACAACCACGTCAGGAGAGTTTGCCGTGGCCATCCCCGTAAGACATGCTTGCCCATAGCCGCGGCGCGGTTCCTGAAGCACGCGAGCTCCCATTTTTGCTGCGATCTCGGGCGTCCCGTCGTTCGAGTTACTGTCGACAACGATGACCTCCGTCGCGAGATCGGAAGGCAGATCCGCTAAGACGCGCTCAATTGCCTGCGCTTCATTGTGGGTAGGAATGACGACGGACACTCTCACGTGAAATTGGTCCAATCACCACCAGAGAGAAGATGGCCACCGTTGCGCCAGCCATGCGTCAACGCCCCATTTTCGGCCGGCACTTCCAATCGCGAGCCCAAGCGACGCGAGCACCGGAACCAGGAGTTCCCAGATCCACGCTGTGCCCAACTCCGAAATCCAAAGGCTTCCGAGGAACAGAAAAGCCACAGTTGCGGCGGGGCGGGTGAGCAGGCCGATGACGAGCAGGATGCCCAGGGAGATCTCGGTCAACCCTTGCATCGGAGCAGCGATCGCAGCGTGGCTTGCCGCCAGCCCCATCACCGTCTTCCAAGCGGCCGGGCAGTGGCTCGCCTTGATGTAGTAATTGATCAGACCCGCGTAACCTGCAGGAGTGTAAAGTCCTTTCCCCAGATTCTCGAAAAAGACTGACACGAACAGTGCGCCGATCGTCAGGCGGACGACTGCGAGGCCCGTTGCGGCATCAAGCACGCTGGTCATTCCGGTTGTCCGATTTTTTGCGGGACTGAGGTTCATGGTCATCGTAGGGCCTCCGATCAGGAAATTCGACCGCCCCTGAGTGAATGGCAATCTTAACCTCTTGCTCCCGTTCGTGCCAGATCGAGCCCCAAACGGTCGCGTCCTTCCCCTTCGACAATCAGCAAGGCCCATCCCGCATGTATATGGGTTGCAAGCCAGCCGGATCAAATTAGGATCATGAAAACATGGGAGATTTGTTCGAAAGGGTTTATTAGTTGGCGTCCCCGACGGGATTTGAACCCGTGTTACCGCCGTGAAAGAACGGCCCATACACGACTTTAAAGGACTTACAAGAGGCGGACGACCTCTAAGTCGTTGGAAATTCCCGGTAGCGGGAGCAAAACCGTAGCGTAATCCGTAGTGCGGTGCAACCAAGATAAGCGCCTGATCCGAGCATTGTGACGACCGCTCTATCGCGAGTTTCGGCCACGATTTCTGGAGAATCGAGATTCGTCGAGAGAAAGTATGAACCTCCAAGACTGGTGAACCAGCAAAGCATGCGAGGAAAGTTCTCCAAGTTCTCCTTCTTCTACCACGCTTTTGCTGCCATTCAGCACCCTAGTCTCAGAGACTTTTTCAACACCCGCGCCTGATCACAACAGCAACCAACTCAGCGTAAAGGCACCCGTTTCCCGTGCAAAATACCGAGCATCTTCGACAAGAAAGGTGCGCCTTTGAGACTTTTCGTGTTGATGCTAGTTGGCATGTAGTTTCGGTCTCTAAAATTCATCCCGAACGTGCTCTGGCAAACGCTTCGACAAGCGCGTTGATATCACTCTCATCGTTGTATGGGGCGAGCGAGATACGAATGCGGCCGCCACGTGTACCACACACAATATTCTGACTACGAAGTCGGTTGACAATTGCTTGTACGCGATCACGAGGGCGGCCCAGTGAAATGATGTGTGAAGACCCAGCAGGATCGCCAGCACTACGAAACGGTTGCCAGCCATGCTTGCTGGCCTCGCTAACCAACATTGCTGCCAGACTCCGTGCATGTGCCTCAATGCGAGATTCACCCAAGGACAACAACTGCTCAATTGCTACTACGAGCCCCGCCATAGAAACATAAGACATTGTTGATTGCGTGTAGCGCCGCGCATCATTAGCTAGCGACACAGAGGTTGCATCAAATCCAAAGGGGTCAACCGCGCCCATCCAACCCGGTAAAGGGGGTATTTGCTGAAGCAAGCGTGGCGACATGATTGCTAGTGCAATGCCTCCATGCCCACCTAGCCATTTGTAGCCGCTGGTAACGACCGCATCAGCATCCCATGCCGCTGCGTCCACCCGCGTTGCACCTGCCGCTTGCGTAGCGTCCACAACCAACCGTGCACCAACCCCGGCGGCGCTTTTGCTCAGGCGAGAAATATCCACTACCGTGCCCGTAGCGTGCTGCACACTGCTCACCGCAACCACAGAAGTACTCTCATCAATTGCCTCAATGAGTGTATCGGTCAAATCGCGCGTAGGCTGGTCATCAACAAAGCGCACCGTATGATCTTTTAGAGCAGCCAGACGAAGCCACGGCCGAGTTATCGCAGGAAAGTCTGATGAAACGGCCAGAATTGTGCTCTTTGGACTTGGCTGAAGCAACATCGGAAGCTGCCCCAAGATTTCACTTGCGCTAGCGACAATTGCGACTCGACTGGAGTCGCAATGAAGTAATCGCGATGCGCGTCCGCGAAGTGTTTCGTAATACGCCACCTCATCGCTGTCGGACATGTAGAGGTTGCCATGCCTGGCTACATTGTCTATGAAAGTGTGCATTGCGGTCACTGATGGTTGACCGATCAATCCCAGGGACGCCTGATTCAAGTACACACTTTGCCGGAGGCTGGGATAATCCGTTCGATCGAAAGGCGAGGAGATCATTATCGATGACGATCTGCTTGTGAGCGAGTTGATCCTAAACTGTCCTGCTTCAGTTGGAAATGGAGAGAATTATCAGGATGTACTGTGCTGCAACCGTCTGGCTAGGCCACAGGGCCGAACCGCCAGGTATCCGCGCCCCGGTAATCTCGAAGGTTTGTGGGCACTTGGAAAACTATCCGTGTCCCACGTGCTACCGAGATGAAGAGCCAAGACCTGGTTTGCCAGGTCCGGATTGGACGTTCCATATTCGAGCATGCATTGGCGGCTGGCGTATCCTGAACCGTCTACTGGAATTCAAGAATGGAAACTCCAGAAGAGTTAGCCAAATCTGTGGCCGCAGTACAACCCACCCGCGCATTGACTTTCTGGCCCGTGGTCCGCGTCGCCAGCGGGTTTTCTCTGGCTTCCGATCATGGGTGCGGTTTCCGATAGAATTGGGCGGCGTCCAATGCTGGGCTCTGTCGGTGTGCTGGCGCTGCTGACGGCTTATCCGGCGTTGTCGTGGCTGGTAGCCGCACCGTCATTCAGCCGGCTGATGGCGGTGGAATTGTGGTTCTCGTTCTTGTTCGCCAGCTACAACGGCGCGCTGATCGTGTCCTGACGGAAATCATGCCGACCGATGTCCGCACCGCCGGTTTCTCTCTCGTCCATAGCAGCGCGACAGCCATCTTCGGTGGATTTACGCCTGCGATTTCAACCTATCTGATCCATGCGACTGGCAATCGCGCGATTCCGGGACTGTGGCTATCATTCGCCGCAATCTGCGGGCTGATCGCGACCATACTGATGAGTTCTTCGCGCGTCGCGCAACTTTCGCCGATGGACAACCGTGCGCCATAACCCTCGCGCTAAAGTGACGTATCGGTCCGCCATCTCGAGCACGGACCACGATTTGCGTCATTCGACACGGGTATTTCACCTTGGCGGCCGCCTTCCCCAAGCGGCCCACAGAGTGGGAGAAATTGTCAGGAAGTCCGTTGCTTTCAGTCGAGCGAGATCCTGCTCGAACGCGTCTTCAGTGATGTAACCAGCTTTGATCATATCTGCGCGAAGCTGCTGGAAATTTGCCCGCATAAGAGAGGTGCCCGCCGACTCGCTCTGCCACATAAACATGCGGGCCTCTGCGCCGGTGGTGACTAGCCCGTGGGCTCGCAGGCGTCCGAGTAACAATCGTCCGCAGCGTCTTTCGACTCCACGATCTTCTACAAGGCGCATCATCGCAAGCTGAGTCTTGGGAAGGACCTCCGCAGGATACGCAACGGGACCCGCAAGGAGAGAAGCGGAATCAAATTCTTCGTCCACCAGCTACCCTCCCGGTTTGAGAGCAGCAATCATTCGGCGTAGCGCTTTATCCCGATCCTTCGAATTCACCCGCGGCGTTGAGCACGCTTCTTTTTCGGCCTCGTGGTCTTTTCCACCCGCAGCCTCCACGCCGTGCGGAGCGCACCGGCCAGCACATCCTCGCTCGCTTTCGCCAGACGAACATGCGTCATTCCCATCCTTCCCCATCCACCCGGAATCGGCAGGAAAACATCCGGCAGTTCCCGGACAAACTCAGCCTGCTGCTCGGGGGTGAGCATCAAATTGCCGCAGCCCTGTTTTTCTGAGGCGAGTGTCGCGAAAATCCTGCCAGCTACACGGAAGTCGGCTGCGCCCATGTGCGAGCCTTCCTCCGCACCTTCCAGGCTCAGAGCAATGCGGCGGAAATCTGCGGCCTCCATCGTGGGTCACTCTCCAGAAAAGGCGAATCGCGTACGCCCAAGGAGCAGGCTCAGTCCACCTAAGAAAAGAAGTACGCCCGAACCGCCCACTGCGAGCGCGGGGGCGGGTATGCCTTTGCTCTTGGCATATCCGGTCATCATATTGAGTTGTGCGAAGTGGTTGAAGCCGTTCATGAGGAAAAAGCAGCCAGCGATGACCCGCCCGACAAGGAACGCAATGCTGTGGATGTTTGACATAAACTCCTCCTCAGATTGATCACACGCGGAAGTCTACAGCAGTTTCATTATTGCCGTAATCAGACGGGGATGATGGGTGCTATGGGGATTTTTCGCCAACTATCCTTATCCCGGCCGAGGGGAGCGCCGCAAGATCGTTCTCGACACCCGACTATTCCATTGCTTTTCTTTCGCTCCCGGCCTAGCATTCGCGGGATGGAGGGTTCACGATGATCCCTTCTGTCCTAGTTCGGCTTCTGCAGCTTGCCGCGATTGCTCTTGTTGCAACTTCTGCGTTTTCCCAGGCGCCACCCAAATACGACCCAGCCACCGAAACCACGGTTAAGGGTACCGTAGGAGAGTTGAAGCTCGTTCCGCCCACAGGCGGCAAGCCTATCGCTTATTTGGTGACGAAAACCGGCCCCGACAAAGGGAAAGATACGGTTCAAATCTTTCTTTGTCCCAAGAGCTTTCTCGACCAAATGGGAATCGCTTTCAAAACCGACGAAGCGATTGAGGTCAAGGGCTCCAAGGTCAAGCAGAACGGAGCGGACCTGATCCTGGCTCGCGAAATGGTCAAGGGAGGAGAAACCCTAACCTTCCGTTTCCCAGACGGCAAGCCCGCGTGGTAGCGCCATGCTGTGAGCGCATCTGACATTCCAGCAGGGTTCCCCAAGGACTGCGTGGCGCAAATCGGATCTCGGAACAAGCTATCTCCGCCCCACAGTCTTCATAATTTTCCAACCCAAGCCCCGCCACCCCTGTACTTGGCAGGGACTCTTCCCGGGCGGTTTCTTGGCCGAGGGGAGCGTATATAGCATTCTCTCCACACAGCACTTCTCATGAACGGGACGTCCGTCCTCGTCAAACTCGCAATCTTCCAAGCGGATGCTTTTGAAGCAGATTGAACAAAGGAAAGAGTCCTCTCCAGCCATAGCACACTCCGCACTCTAGAAAGGTCGATTGCACATTAATATGAACCCGGGAGACTCGCCAGATCAAGCAAAAAAAACTGGATCAAGAAGTTAATGGTGTTTCAATTCCGTCCACCAATTAAGCTGTCGTTTCATTCAGCTATCTCCATCTTTACCGGCCATTTCAATGCAAGGTTCTGGCCTTTTCCAGATCGGAATTGGATAGCTATTGTTACCAGATGGGATGAGAAGGCCGGTCTCCGACGGGATGCTGTACGCTCCCAAGATATCGACGCGCTCGAAGCGCAAGAGATAAAGGAGACCGGCAATGAAGAAGGTTAGCACCGTAACGGCAAAACCGAGCAAGAAAATCTCTCGGCAGAAGTTAACCGTTGGATTGGATCTAGGCGATCGCAACAGCTGGTATTGCGTGCTGGACGAATCCGGCCAGATACAACTGGAGCAGCGCGTCCGCACGAATGCGAAAGCGTTGCGCGAAGTTTTCAGCAAGATGCCGCGCAGTCGGATTGCACTGGAAATTGGGACGCATTCGCCCTGGATCAGTCGCTTGCTCAGCGAGTTGGGGCATGAAGTGATCGTGGCGAATGCGCGCAAGGTGCGGCTGATCGGGGAGAGCCGCAAGAAAGACGATCGGCTGGATGCACAGACACTGGCGCGACTGGCCCGGATCGATCCGCAGTTGCTATACCCGGTGAAGCATCGCAGCGCGCAGGCGCAAGCTGATCTCATGACGATTCGGGCGCGGGCAGGGCTGGTGCGGGCACGAACGGCGCTGGTGAATACGGCTCGCGGACTGGCGAAGAGTTATGGGGAACGTTTGCGCGGATGCAACGTGCGCAATATGAATCCGGAGAAAGCCGAAAGCTTGAGTCCGGAACTGCAAGCCGCACTGGAACCTCTGTTGAACGCAATCGAATCGTTGAGCGAGCGCATCGTGGAATCCAACGAGCGCATCGAGCAGTTGGCGCAGCAGAGTTATCCGAAGGTGGCGCTGCTGAAGCAGATCAAGGGCGTGGGCACGCTGATCGCACTGACGTACATGCTGACGCTGGAAGATCCGCATCGTTTTGGTAAGAGCCGCGACGTGGGCTGCTATCTGGGATTGCAGCCGGGACGGAGAAACTCGGGGCAGAGCGAGCCGCAACTGCACATCAGCAAAGAAGGCGATCCGTATCTGCGTACGTTGCTGGTGCAGGGAGCTCAACATATTTTGGGACCATTCGGGATCGACTGTGATCTCAGGCGCTGGGGATTGAAGCTGGCGGAGCGAGGTGGGAGGAACGGAAAGAAACGAGCGATCGTTGCGACTGCGAGAAAGCTGGCGGTGTTGCTGCATCACTTGTGGGTGAGCGGAGACGTGTATGAACCGTTGCACAACAGCAGCCGAACGACCGTGGCGGCAGCCGCATAAAACAAAAAGGCAAAACCAAATCAAAACCGTTCCAGGAAGAGAAAAAACAAGAGCCCAAAGCCGAGTTCCGGTGACTGCGTTAATGGCCTGGCCCAGGTTCGACTCTGAAGAGCAGAACCACAGGGCGCCAATCAGATAGCAGCACCGGCTGAAACGAGAACGCCCAATATGCACCGAGCGAACGAATCGCTCCTCGAGAGTGCGAATGGAAGCATGGCGTCAGTGGCCACTCGGCGGGAGAAACAAACTTTGTTCAACCAAGCCAAACAAGAATCGACTTGACTCCGACCGGCCTTCTCATGGAAGGCCGTTACACTCAGAATCCCTGCTCCGGGCATTCTGAGTGCTATGGCGATGTTTCACCAGTTATCCGAGTTTGCTGTGCAAAATCGCACATTTTTCTTGTGCGGATTGCCCCATAATCGGCAACCATGAAGGCCAAGAAGCCTCCTCTCAAACAAGTACAAGCCGTCGAATGCCCGACTTGTGGCGCGGGGCCGGGCGAGAAGTGCGAACTCCGCACGGGACTACCACGAACAGAGCCGCATCGTGACCGACGCTTGGTTGCAAAGGATTGAGTTTTGCGCCGTGTCGGTCAATGACCGAGATGGAGATGGGTCGTGAATTTGAGACGTTGGATCTGTCTTTCGTGGCATTCGTGGCGTTCGCGTTCCGCTGGGCATCGCGCTCTTCCGAGTCCACGGACGAGTACGCTCGAAAAGTGCTTGACACCGCCGACATTGTCATCGCGCTGGGAAAAGCTTGGAAGAGGGGGAACCGAGATGAAACGGTGAAACTTCTTGATGGAATCCAGCGGGGAAACCCCGACTCCGGGGTGAAGCTCATGAGATCCGTTTTGCCGATGATGCCATACTTTGCTTTCACTACAGGGAAGACGCCGAGAAGGTGAAGACCGTCTTATCGAAGCGGTTTGCAAAATACGGTTTGACACTTCACCCGGAGAAGACGAGGCTGCTGGAATTTGGGCGCTATGCAGAGGAACGCGCGAAGAGGCAGGGAAAGAAGAAACCCGGCACCTTCGACTTTCTCGGTCTGACGCACATCTGCGCACGCAGCCGGCGAGGGAAGTTCACCGTGCATGTGCGAACGATGCGCAAGCGGCTCCGCAGGAGCCTCACGGCGGTCGCCGCATGGTGCCAGGAGCACCGACATGCACCGGTGGACGAGCAGCAGAAGACCCTCAACGCCAAGCTCCGAGGCCACTACCAGTACTACGGCCGACCGACAAACTCTCAGAGCCTTCTGAAGTTCTATCGGGGTGTTGTTAGGATCTGGAGAAAGTGGCTGAATCGTCGCACGCGCGGAAACCGGTTGACGTGGGAGAGATATACCGAGCTCCTTCGACGTCATCCGTTGCTGCCGCCTCGGATCTGCCATGTCTGGATGTAAACCGGTGAGTCCAGCTTGAGGAACCCGCTGCGGGAAATCTGCACGGTGGGATCTGTGAGGGAGGAGATATCCCGGTGGTGCCATGGCGGACCTAAACGGGCACGAAGCTGGAAACGGCGGACACAGCCAAGGAAAGCCTACAGCCTATCGGGACTCCTCTACTCGGAGAGAGACCTGTTAGCGTCAGTTGACATTAACTTCTGGTTTACCCGTCACTCGACCGGAACGACATAGCATCATTTCCTGCCATGAGCTTATATCACTGGCCGTGAGAAATATGCCTCTCGGAATTTGCCTGTGCTTCCTTCCATTGCTGAACTGTCATGACACAACGGAACCCGAGATGATTCGCTCCTGTATCGAAAGCGCCCTTTCCGCGTGTGCCAACGATGTAGCGTGAGCAGTACTGGTTTGTGCAAAGAAATGATCCGCCGCGGTGGACTTTCTTCAGTTGACCGGGTTCGGCTGGGTCGTAAGCAGAATCGGGGCCCTGAGGGTTACGCGCAACCCCAATTGCAGCGAGCTGCTGGTAATAATCTGGACGGTACCAGTCGCTAGTCCACTGCCAGACGTTTCCCGCCATATCGTAGAGCCCATATCCATTCGCAGCGAACTTGGCAACTGGGGCTATTCCGGTATACCCATCAGCCCCTGTATCTTCGTCGGGAAAATGACCTTGATGCGTGTTGGCCATCCATCGCCCACTGGGTCGGAACTCATCTCCCCAGACAAAAGGTTTGCCAGCCAGACCGCCGCGCGCGGCGAACTCCCATTCCGCCTCAGTGGGGAGCCGCTTGCCGGCCCATTTTGCATAGGCCAATGCGTCTTCATAAGCGATCTGAACGACAGGATAGTTGCCCTTATCAGTAATGTTGCTCTTTGGGGATCTTTCGCCTGCCGGCAAGATCTGAGAGGCCAGTCAGGCAGGGCTCTGTAGCACAAAAGCGACTGAACTCTCCGGTTTTGAAGAGAGGCTAAGAATAATTCCCCCAAGATGAGATTGCACTAGCTCTTGCGGAAAAGTCGCGTACCCGGCCCCTGCAATTGGCGAAGGTGCGTGCCTATTAAACCTCGTCGGGCGAAAGGAAGATGAATCTGTTATCTCCGGACTGCAGTGACTCGGGCACAAGCTGGAAGCTCCTCACTACGAGGAGGAACCCGGCCCAAGCTTGGGCGGATCGCCCATAGCACGCCCTGTGCAGCGGTATCGCTCCATTTCGGAGGTGGATGCAACGCTTCAGGTGCTGGTTTCTCGCCAAACAACTTCTTCCTCACGACGGATTGTCGCTAAAAGGGACGCTTGCACGGTTGAGCACGCATCCAACCTGCTCTAGAACAAGTTCCAGAGGAACTGGTTGTAAACGTCGTGGTGATACTGTACTTCGGGTGCCTTCACAAACGTTCCTAGTAGGCGCGGACAACGATCGGCCGCCGCCTGCTTCAAATCCGCATAGCGCCCTTTTACGTCATCACCGAGAAGCGTTGTGGTCCACTCCGCTTTGCGGAAGTTCGCCAAAGCGTCGTAAATGTTGTCCGGCAAGTAGCGCTCGGCTTGGCGAAGGTTCTTGATCTTTGCAGTCTCGCCGTCAATCCCCGCCTTAAAGATCGAAAGCATCACGAGGTAGGGATTCGCATCCGGTGCCACCGATCGCACTTCCACGCGCATACTTTTCTCGTTGCCGATCGGAATGCGGATCATCGAGCCACGGTCCACCGGCGATGCCTTGATCTGATTGGGCGCCTCAAAGTGCGGATCCAATCGCCGGTAGGCGTTCACACTAGGATTCAGCAGCAGGCAGATGTCGTTTCCGTGGGTGAGGATGCGATCCAGAAAAGCCCATCCCACCTTGCTGAGTTTCTCTTCGCCCTTGGCATCCCAGAACAAGTTCTTTCCATTCTCGCTGATCGAAACATTGGTATGCATGCCACTACCATTCACGCCCACCACGGGCTTGGGCAGAAACGACGCTGTTAGGCCCATGTTGGTTGCGACCTGGCGGCAGATCAGCTTGTAGAGCTGGATCTGGTCCGCCGCTGCCACGACTTCGCCGTAGCCGTAGTTGATTTCAAACTGCGACGGCGCGACTTCCGGATGGTCTTTCTCGTTCTGGAACCCCATCGCGCGCTGCACTTCGGCAGTGGTGTCGATGAACGTGCGCAGCGGATCGCCGGGCAAAGAGTGGTAATACCCGCCCGAGTTGACGTATTCGAACTTTCCACTCTCGTGATAATGTCGCTCGGCGTCGGGCCCCTTGAACAGGAACCCTTCGATCTCGTTGGCCGCGTTGAGGGTATAACCCTTCTTCTTATGCAGATCATCGGCATAACCCTTCAATACGCCCCGAATGTCGGCGGTGTAAGGCGTGCCGCCCTTGTCGATTACTTCGCCGAAGACCAACACCTTGCCGGAACCGAAGACGTCCGCGGGAGCCCAGTAGAACGCTGCCCAATCTATGCCAAGGCGCAGGTCGCTCTCCCGCTGCGCAGTAAAACCGCGGATCGAAGAGCCGTCGAAGGTTAGATTGTCCCAGCTCTTGAGCAGGAACTTCTTGTCATAGTCGAGCATGTGAAGCCGGCCCTCGAGATCGCTGAAAAGCACCGTCACGGCCTTGATTCGCTTTTCGTCGGTCAGATACTTGAGTCGTTCTTCGCGAACTTTGTCGATTGCAACGCGATTCCTGCGCTGTTCCTTTGCCTTCAGGTTGAGTTCTTCCAGTTCGTCGTATGAGAGCGCGAGGAAATTACGCAGTTCGTTGTGCATTTCTCTCCTTAGTGGAGTGGGATAAACCTACCGTTGAGTCTCGGATGGGATGACTCGGCCAACAGAGTACCGTGAGGCGCACCGCATCATCTATAGAAAATATTTATCGACCCTATTGAAGGAAGATCCGATGAGGTAACCAGATCGACGTGCTCGAGTCTCATCAAAGGCCAATGACGCGATGGTAGAAGTCTTCCGGGCCGTCATCAATATTATCCCCAACGCTTCTGATGAGCTCGTCGATTCAGCCCATGGATACTGAACTAACCGGAGCGACCGTGTGTCTTGATCTTCAACGCGACTCCAATTTCGGTCGAATTTCGTGACGCAGCTATACGTTGCCCGGCAAATGACAGTCGGTCATTTGCTCTCATAGATTTCTTCTGCGCAATTTCTCTGATCGCAGCGAAACAAAAAATGAATTGGACACGCACCTTGGTTCCCAATACTTTTGCAGCCTACTGGTCAAGTGACACACGTGGGAGCGGGGCGTAAATCAGTTTACAGAAAGCACTCCCGCGCTGGCACGCCGCCGAAGGTCACGAGGTGACAAAGCTTTCGACAAGGAGATCAGCTTTGGGCATACGATTGGTGTCTTTTGTTGCTCTGTTCTTTGTAGCGTTGATGGCGCTTCCGTCCTTCGGGCAGAGTGCACCTGCGGAGTCTCCAAGCGCGCCAACTTCCACTCCAACAGCGAGTCCGGCTCCCGAGGCCAAGCCCGCAGATCCGCAACCTTTGCCGATGCCTTCGATGTCAGGCCCACTACAAACTGCTCCACCTCGTGAGATGGAAGGTGGAAGTCTGAAAGTAACAGGCATCTTGAGTGGCATGATGTTGACGGAAGGAAATCACATTTCAGGTGACTCGTCGACGCACTGGGATGTCAGCAACGCGCAGGTGTTTGTGCAAAAAACCACGGGCTGGTGGCAATTCTATTTGCAAGGCGGCGCGTACAACTTGCCGGCAATCGGGGTGCCATTCCTCTCGACCGCCGATACGATCAAAAACATCTATGGGCCCTTTCCGCAAGGCTATCTGAAACTTGTCAAAGGG
Organism: uncultured Acidobacteriaceae bacterium; assembly: GCA_963840895.1. Taxonomy (GTDB): domain Bacteria; phylum Acidobacteriota; class Terriglobia; order Terriglobales; family Acidobacteriaceae; genus Sulfotelmatobacter. Next base: position 23,457 of record CAWJAR010000016.1, on the reverse strand, counting down.
AATTTCAACGTAGAAATCGGCGCGCTGCCAACTCTGATCGGGGCCGAGTACACGTTCAGTTTTCAAAACATGAACATCGAGCGCGGCCTGCTCTGGAATCAGGAGAACGCAGTCAACCGAGGCATACAGCTCAACGAGACCTACAAGAAGTGGACTGCGGCACTGAGCTGGAACGACGGCTTTTACTCTAATCGCTACACATGGGTATCAGGTTCGCTCACGTATGCTTTCAATTCTGCGAACAGTTTGTCCTTTGTGGGCGGTGGGAATGCTGGTGCGTACGCGAAGAATACACTCGCGACACCCCTATATCTCAACAATGAGCAGATTTACAATTTGATCTACAGCTATACCAAGGGGAGTTGGGTGGTTCAGCCCTACTTTCAATACACCGACGTTCCCACCAACGCGACGATTGGAATATCCCAAGGCGCTGGGACAAAGGCAGGAGCGGTGCTGGTTACTTACAATTTCAAGCGCGGATTCTCACTAGCAGCTCGCCCTGAATACATAAAGAGTACAGGCAGCGTGAGCAGCGGCGCTATCAATTTGCTTTACGGTCCGGGTAGCGGAGCCTTTGCCTTCACAGTGACGCCGACCTATCGCAAAGACGCGTTTTTCCTTCGGGGAGACTTCGCGATTGTCCACGCTACAAATATGACGCCTGGTGCCGGCTTCGGAACCTCCGGCCTAGACGTGAACCAGCCGCGTGGTGTTCTTGAAGCAGGTTTCATGTTTTGACGCGAGTGGAGCCAAACTTCTTCGTGGTTTTCCTGCTTCGGCAGTGCGCTCTACACCTTTAGCAGCGCGGACGCCAAGTAGAGACTGGGAAAAAGCCTATCGTTTCACCTAACGGATCTCTTGGCGATACTTGCGGCGTATGGTGGCCTTGTCGGGGGGCTACTTCTGTTGGCGGCCTATCCGCTCGTTGGCGTCTTGCTTGTGCTCGGTTCCATGGCCTTGCTCCTGAGGTCAATAGCGAGTTGCTGCGGGGCGCAAACGGCGCCAAGTGAAGTGGATGCTGAGAACGATGCAGGAGTTTAGCCACCCTCCGCAGGACAACTGTTGTTAGAGAATCTTGGGATCTAAGAGAAAATGTACTCACGGCCCGGCGATACCCAAATGACGTGTGGTTGGCCCCCGGGACTCGCCCGTCAGGTCTCGCAGGCGGAGGCTTCTTCCGCGTAAAGCGCAAAAGGAATCTACACGCCAACGCTGTTCAGGTGGGAGACGACGCCGTGACTAGATGTTCGCGTGGTGCACATACTTATGTTGGACGTTGAGTTCTCCCAACTCTCTGATCCTGGCCGCGTTCGTCCTCGCAACGAAGACTATCTGGGCCATGTGGTGCCCCGTTCTCCAGCCGAGGCCCGTTCCCACGGCTGGTTGTTTGCCTTGGCTGACGGTGTCGGTGGCCAGCGTCAGGGAGAAGTTGCTTCACGCGCAGCAGTCGAGGAAGTAATCGGCGGCTTCCGACGCGCAGCAGCCATGGGTTCCCATCGGGAGTTGGTGATGAATCTGGTGCAATCGGCGAACGCACGCGTGTGGGAGACCGGGCTTCTATCCGGAACCGTGGGATCGGGTATGGCATCCACCATCGTTGTTTGTGCTTTGCGTTCTGATTGCGCGACCGTGGCTCACGTTGGTGATTCCCGTTGCTATTTGATTCGAAAGGGCGAAGCGCGGCCAATCACCCTCGATCATACCGTTGCCAGTGAACACGAACGTCTCGGCATTCTGTCGGCGCAGGAAGCTGCAGAAGTAAGCACACGACATGTTCTCAGCCGCTCTCTGGGCAGCCGCCGCTTTGTTGAACCAGAAATTAAGCAAATACCGTTACTCTCTGGTGATGTACTGGTGGTTTGTTCTGACGGCTCTGCATGGAGCCATTAGCGCCGCTGAGATCGCGGACACGGTGAGCCACGGGCATGATCTGGATGTCATGGCTCGCGATTTGGTCACGAGCGCGAACCAGCAGGACGGCAGCGACAACATCAGCCTTCAGGTGATTCGCATCCGCAGAGTGGAACGCACGGGAATGTATCGCGGTCGCCCCTATACGTTCCGCTGAGTTCAGACTTCCGTTTGTGCCTTCATTGTGAATTCTTTACGCTTTGCTGGTGGAATTTCTGGCATGATGAACGGGTACCACGTTGAAACGGAGATTCGCAGCGCGCTGTCCGTGCTTTGACCGGACTTGCTCACGATGACTTTCCTCCACTCCTGGCGATCAACTCGACCACTACCGCATCGAGAGATTAGTCGCCGACGGCGGCATGGCCAGCATCTTCCGCGCCACTGACCTGCGCAACGAGCTCGCAGTTGCTATCAAGGTTCCCCATCCTGACGTAAAGAACGACCCCGCCTTGTTCGATCGTTTCCGTCGCGAGGAAGAAATCGGCAAAACGATGGATCACTCGGCGTGGTGAAAGTTTTTGCGGACGAGGATCGCAGTCAAGAGTACATGGTCATGGAGTGGGTGGAGGGGCGCTTACTCCGCAAAATCCTCGACGAGCAGCGCAGTCTGGGGCCAGAACGCAGCGTGCGCATCTCGCTGCGCATCCTCGACGCGCTGGAGTACATTCACTCCCACGGGGTAGTGCATCGCGACCTGAAGCCGGAAAACATTATGGTCGACGAGCACGACAACATCAAACTCATCGATTTCGGCATCGCGGCCAATGCCAAGTCGCGCCGCCTCACCTTCGCGAAGTTTTCGCAGATGGGAACGCCCGACTACATCTCCCCGGAACAAGTGAAGGGAAAACGCGGCGACGCACGTAGCGACCTGTATGCGCTTGGTGTGATGCTCTACGAAATGCTGACGGCCAAGGTGCCATTCTCCGGCGCGAACCCTCTCCTCGTCATGAATGACCGCCTGCTGAATAGCCCCGTGCCACCGCGCGAAATTGATCCCACGATTGCGCCGCAACTACAAGAGGTCATCTATCGCGCCCTGGAGCGGGATCCCAAGAAGCGGTACCCGAGCGCGCACGCCTTCTCCTGGGACCTCAAACATCCCGACCGGGTCGGAATCGCCGAACGTCCCGAACTGCATAACTGGAAGGAGCGGCGTGCGCCCTGGCGAAAGAAAATCCTGTTGTATGGGATGTTGATTCTGATTCCGCTGCTAATTTTCGCTTTGCTACTCTACGTGGCACGACACAGCTACATCTCGCCTGAAGTATTCGCGTCATGCGGAGTAGCGGGCGAGTCAGCCTTGAATGAAATCGTCGCTGTGGACGACGAACTCCGGGTAGGCCCCCGCACCCAGCTCGTGAAGATCCATTCCCCGCCACTCGCCTTCCACGTCGACGCGCTGGTGGTAGACGCGATTCAACAGCCAGTTCAAGCCGTACGTGAGAGGCAAGACAAAGCCCAGCAAAGTTGCGATACCCACGAGTTGTGCCAGCCATTGTCCGCGAGATGCGCTTTGAGCGCCGACATCCGACAATGTTGCTACCGCACACAAGCCCCAAAGTCCGGCGATGGCATGGACCGAAATCGCGCCGCCTGGATCATCCACTCCCAGCCTGGATTCCAAAAGGTCGATGGCGAATGGGACCAGGGCGCCTGCTACCGCACCCACCAGAATTCCCGCTGCGGGTTTCAGGAAAGCGGCCCCCGCGCTGCTGGCGACCAAACCTGCCAGCCAGCCGTTCGCGACCAGCGACGCGTCTGGTCCACCAAAGCGGATCCGCGTTACCGCGGCTGCCATCAACGCCGAAGCGGCTGCGGAAAGCGTAGTGTTGACGGCAACCAAAATCACGCGCGAAGGTTCGGCGTCACCGAAGAGAATTGCGCCGGATGAATTCAGGCCCAGCCATCCAATCCAGGCGAAGAGGCAGCCCAGGAGAACCAGCACGACATTGTGTCCGGGAATCGCGGCAGACGTTCCTTCCGGTGTGTATTTTCCCGGGCGCGGACCCAGAATCCATGTGATCGATAACGCCGTCAGTCCGCCAACAACCTGGATCGTGCTGCAGCCGCCACCATCTACGAAACCTGAACCCACCCCGTAGTTCGCGCCGAGCTGGGCCAGCCAGCCTCCGCCCCACACCCAATGCGCGAATAGCGGATAGGTCAAGCCCGCCAACAACGCCGTCGAAACGCAGGTTGCTCCCAGTCTCCAGCGGTCAGCACCGGAGCTCAGCGGGATCAATGACGCCAGTCCCACGCTGAAGATCTGCAATAGGACGATCAGCGAGACGGGGGAGAAAGTCGAGACGCAGACCTCGGAGAAAGAACGGCTCCGCAGCAATCCAGTTCCAAGTCTTTCCTCCGATGGCGAAAACGTGGGCTTGTCCGCCAGGCGTGCCCTGAAAGGAGAATCCGATGATCACGTAAACAATTGCAGCCACGGAGCACACGCACAGAGAAGACAGCATCGCATGTGCGGCACTGCGTGCCCGGCCCAAGCCCGTGTTCACAAGAGCTAAGCCGACGCACGCCATGGGAACCATGAGAACCAGAAGCGCGCACAGTACCGCCGACGCATCGGAAAGGGAAGCAAGCGGGTGAGTCGTCACCCTTTGCCCGCGCTCAGGACGAGATGAGAGTTGACAATCAGAGCCAGTCCAAGCAACTCCACCGCGACGCCTGCCAGGGCAAATCCGGCGCGCCCCATCAGAGATGGTAGCAGGGCCACGGCGGACATAACGATGCCCCATCCTGCAACTAATAGCAGCAGACCTGCAAGTTTCATCCCGACCCTTCCTCAAGACCGCGCGGAAATCAGCCAGGGTCAATCCCGCGGCCGTATGGATGCGAAAGTCCGCCCAATCATGGGAGCAAACGGCACCGATACCAAGGCTACGAACCCGGCTACAGCCCGTCAAATAGATTTTTCTGATCTAGTCTAAACAAAGAACGACTCAGCGCCCGAACGAAGTGTCTCTCTGGGGACGAATTGCGGTGATAAGATCGGGAACGCCACATCAGCCTTGCAAGGACCAAAGGCGACGGGGCACTGCCCACTGGCTAATATGACAGACACTCTTACTCCTCTCCTCGCCAAATCTGATGCGAACAACAGTTAGCTCGGGCGACAAACTCGATCACTATTTGCTTGAAGAGGTAGTTGCCCGCAGTCGCACAATCTCTGTTTTTCGTGGAACCGATCTCAATACGAAGCGCCCGGTCGCAGTCAAGGTCCCCCATCCCGACATGGAAAGCGACCCCACCTTCTCCGTCCGCTTTCGCCGCGAGGAGGAGATTTGCAAGTCCATGGATCACCCCGGCATCATGAAGGTTCTTGCTGAGGACGGCCGCAATCAGACCTACATGGTCATGGAGTGGTTCGAAGGAGTGACCTTACGGCGACTGCTTGACGGCGCAAGAAAGCTTCCTTCCGATCGCGCAGTACGGATCGCCTTGAGCATCTGTGAGGCGCTTGACTACATTCAGAATCATGGGGTCGTTCACCGGGACCTCAAGCCGGAGAACGTCATGGTCGATGCCGGCGACCATATCAAGCTCATCGGCTTTGGTCTTGCCGCACAAGTCGGAGCGCGGCGAATTACGTTTACCAACCTTTCACAGCTGGTAGGCACGTCCGAATACGTTTCCCCCGAAGAACTGAAAGGGAAACGTGGCGACGCTCGCAGTGACATCTACTCGCTGGGAGTGACGCTGTATGAGATGCTGGTGGGCCAGACACCGTTTCCAGGGGTTGATCCTTTCGAGCGAGTGCTCAAGCACCCAATTCCGCCGCGTGAACTCGAACCTTCGATTTCTCCGCAGCTACAGGAAGTAACCTACCGTGCGCTCGAACCGGAGGCTAGGAACCGATACGCGAATGCCCGCGACTTTGCCAGAGACCTCGAGCATCTTGACCGTGTCGGCGTCGCCGACCGCTCGGAACTGCGTGCATGGAAAAAACAGCGCACGGCTCGATTGAGAAAAGTCCTCACTTACGTGGCTGTCGCACTGGTCCCCATTGTGGTTTTCACGTTGCTACTCTACTTCGCGCGGCATTAGCGGCGAACAATAGAATCTGCTTCGCCCGGCGACGCGGCCGTCACGCTCCCACTTGCGGTTTAGTTCGGGCTTCCTTACCACCAGAAATTGAAGTGATGCTCGCCATAAAAAATACGAATTTGACTTTGTTGGTACCCGATGAGAGCATCGCCGCCAAGACAAACGCACGCGCTTCTCTCCGACGTTGAGGGGCTGCAAGGGTCAGGGGTCCGAAGCGTTATTTCGTTATAAGTGATTTGGGAGTAGGAGAAGCTGAAAAGCGCTCCGACGCCTGATGTGCCTTGCACATTCGGCGCGAAGGAAAAAGTGTGCGACTTGGGTTTTCGAGTAAGAGGAGCTTGGGATGAGTGGGAAATTGATGCTGGCGGAGTTGTTGCTCGCAGGCTTTTTTGCGATCGCCTGTATTCGAGCGCACGGGCCGGTGGCAACTGGTGAACGGATCACGTTCGGCGAACTGTTCCGGTTCCCGGACCGCCTCGACAGGCTGCGGCGGTCGCGATGGCAGTGGTTTTCGATTGTGGCATTGATGCTGGTTCTTCGTCTGCAGGAACAGTTGCCTCTGGTTCTGGAGATCATGGTGGCCGTGGAGTTCGCGGTGTTTCTGGCCTTACCCGCCCGGAGCCACGCGAGAGCCAAATGAAGTTCTCTGGGTTTGGATCACACAGGGCACCAAAGGAGGACCTGAAATATCGCACGTGGAATTGGCAGTCAAACGGGTGACCCGCTTCGGGTCGAGGAGGCAATACTCATGGCAGCAACGACAGGGCAAGGACGTTCATTCACGACGTTCATTGTGGGACTGACTGGGCTGTGCGCTGGGATCGCGTATTTCTCCACGGGTGTGGGCAAGTTTATAGCCGTGGCGGGAGCACTGGTCGTGGCGATGAGCCTGCTCGCATTTCTGAAGCTCAAGCCGCTAGAAGGAAAGCCCGCACAGAAAGCCGGAGCCGGAGGCATGAAGCTGATGGGAGCTTTCGTTTCCGCTTTCGGCTGGGTTCTCATTCTGGTCGGCTTGCACGTGGTGACCGGGACGAGCGGCCGAATTGTTCTCGGGCTTGTGGGCATAGGGGTGAGCCTCTTCGGGATCCTCTATATTCTGCCGGCGGCTTTCAACAAGAACGCGATTTGGAAGAGCTAGACGCGCCGGTTTTTCCGGCAGCCAAAAAATGACCATGGAGCAATCAATAATGAAGATGCTTCGACGTAGATCTCTCAGGGGATGTATCTTGGCGATCGGCTTGATGATCGGCGGACTCGCCTACGCTCAGTCGTCGGCTCCGGCTTCCGCGCCGGCTCCGGCAGCACCCCCGCCTTCCGCCTCGGCAGCCGAACTGAAAGACGCCGCGGCCAAGGCACCCACCACGGCTGACCTGCAGAAGGGTGATCCAGGCGGTACCTTAACCGGAACGATTAACGACGTTCCGGCTGCCGATCCCAAGGCTGGGGTGACTCTGCCCGATGTGGCCAACCAGGTCGGTCAGAACAAGATCGCCATCAACTTCACCTGGACGCTGATCTGCCGGCTTCCTGGTCATGTTCATGCAAGCCGGGTTTGCCATGGTCGAGTCGGGCCTCTGCCGGGTCAAGAATGCCAACCACACCTACATGATGAATTTCTTCGTGTATGGCTGTGGTCTCCTGGCCTACTGGCTGATCGGCTTCGCCATCCAGATGGGCGGCGCTGCCGGCAACGGAAACCTGGGCGGTCTCCAGCCGCTCTCCCTGCGAACATACCACTACGTTGTTCGGGAAGACGTGGGGCATCTTCGGCGGTTCCGGAATGTTCCTGTCCGGCCACACCTATGACGTCGGCGTGATGGTGATCTTCCTCTTCCAGATGGTGTTCATGGATACGGCCCTGACCATTGTTACCGGCGCATGCGCGGAACGATGGAAGTTCCTGACCTTCGCCGTGTCGTCAGTGCTGATGGGCGCATTCACTTATCCGCTGTTTGCCAACTGGGCGTGGGGCGGTGGATGGCTGGCGCAACTCGGGACCAACCTCGGCCTGGGCAAAGGCTATTGTGACTTTGCCGGCTCGGGCGTGGTGCACGCCGTCGGAGGGTTGACTGCATTGGCCGTCGCGTTGATCATCGGTCCGCGCATCGGCAAGTTCAATCGCGATGGTTCCAGCAATGCGATCATCGGCCACGATATCTCGGCGGTGCTGATCGGCTGCTTCATCCTTGCCTTCGGATGGTTCGGATTCAATCCCGGCAGCACGCTTGGGCGCCTCGGCGAACGGCAACCTCCGCATCGGCTCGATCGCGGTGAACACCATGCTGGCAGGCTGCACCGGCACATTCGGTGCGCTGCTTTACATGTGGTCTCTCAAGGGGAAACCCGATGCCTCGATGAGCGGCAACGGCCTGCTGGCTGGGCTTGGTGGCCATCACGGCTCCCAGCGGTTTTGTCAGTCCGGTTAGCTGCGGCAATCATCGGCCTGATTGCCGGCGTTCTGGTCTGCCTGAGCTGTCGCCTTCGTCGAGAACGTGCTGAAAGTAGACGATCCCGTCGGCGCGATCTCAGTGCACGGCGCCAATGGCCTGTGGGGCGTATTGTCCGTAGGCCTGTTCGCAGACGGCACGAGCAACTACGGAGGTAGCTGGAACGGTGTCACCGGCTCCGTCACTGGCCTCTTCTACGGCGACGCGAGCCAGCTTGCGGCACAACTCGTGGGCATCTCCACGTTGCTCGGCTTCGTCTTCACCTTCAGTTTCCTGCTGAACTTGGTGACTCGAATTCTTCGTCGGACAGCGAGTTTCCGCGGAAACCGAGGTCGCGGGTCTCGATCTTCCGGAGATGGGGCAGCTCGGCTATCCCGAGTTTGTCTTCCGGGAAGAATCTACGGTATTTGCCCAGGCTCCACGGGAGTTCGCTGTCGCCTAATTGCCGCGGACCTTGGAGTTGAAACTAATCGGCAAGGCGCGAACTGTGAGTTCGCGCCTTGCCATTACTCTGTAGACGATATCGGCAGAGAGTGATCGTTAAATACGCCTATGAACAATACTTCGAACAGCGAAATCTCAGTGCACGACCCCAAGACCCAGACGCATTTGAGTGCGCGTGTTTCGTCTCTCGCGCTTGCTTCCATGTCCGGCAAATACGCAGAATCTGCTGCTGAGGATGTTCGCCGATCCTTACCTGCTCGAAAAAGAAGATCGTTGCAGTCTCGTCGATCAGCTGCGGGAGTGTGTTGATCAATATCCGGAGGTCTCAGAACTGCGCGTGCTCCTCGGGATGGCGCTGTGTGTCAACCTCGACGCTCAAGCGGCAATCGAGTCAGCTCGAAGAGTCCGTCAGGCTTGCGCCGAATAGTTTCATCGCCCAGCTGAAACTCGGGGAGTTGTGGATGCGGCTTCGAGCGATGGACAAAGCTGAAGAGCACACACGATTAGCTGGTCTGTTGGCGCAGAGTCTGGCCCAGTCTGAGCTGGCACGCCGTCAGGCGGCGACCATCCGCACGATGCGGCGCGAAGGAATCGAGCGCGGCGGCTATAAGAGTCCTTGGTCGTGCGATCACGCGTCCACTGCGCCGCCTGTGGACCCGGAACCGAAGCGAGCCTTCCGTCGCGTTGGACATCAGTTAAACCATGCAACCAGCCCTTCAGCTTGCGCTGCTGCTGGCTATCCTACTGCCGGCATGCAAGATTGCCGCCTCGCTGTTTAGCTCGTCTCGGAATTCCCCCCATTCTTGGGTGAACTGCTGGTGGGCGTCGTCCTTGGTCCCGGTGCCATCAACCTGCTGCATCTGCATCTGTTCGAGGGCGGGCAGGCGACCGGAGCCCTGATGCTTCTGGCGCAGCTCGGGGGCCTGGTGTTGATGTTCGTTGCCGGGATTGAAACCGACATCGACCGCATGCGCGAAGCCAGCGTCACCGCCTTTCTCGTCGCACTCTCCGGTGTCATTTGGCCCTTTTTTCTCGGAGCCGCCGTAGGGCATCTCCTGGGTCTTTCCTGGCAAACAGCATTCTTTCTGGGCGGCGCCCTCACGGCGACCAGCGTCTCGATTTCTGCGCGGACACTCATGGACGCCGGAAAAATGTCCTCTCCTGAGGCCACCGTGATCCTGGGTGCGGCCGTAATCGACGACGTGATGGGATTGTTTGTGCTGGCATTCCTTGCCGCTGGCTCTACCACAAAGGGGGCGAGTTTTGGTCTGGCCCCGATGGCCAGCGCCTGGTTGCAACAACAACTTCCCTTCGCGGGAAGCCATCCGTTGCTGGTTCTGATGACGCTCATCAGCGTGTGCGTGCTCATCTTTTTCGTGGTTGCGATACTTGGGCGGCGCAACGTTGGCTGGATCCCTTAGTTCTTCAACTGCGCAAACTTTCCGCCAACGAAGCGGTTCCCAGTTGTGTGCTTGCTCTGGTCTTGATCTATGCCATCTCCGCCGAGTGGCTCGGGAGTGTGGCGGGCATCACCGGGGCATATCTGTTGGGATATGTATTTGCCGGATCCGAACTCAAGGCGGACGTCGAGCGCAGCTTTTATGCCATCGGCCACGGGCTTCTGATTCCTCTGTTCTTTGTCTCGATTGGCTTGTCCAGCGACTACCGGGCCCTGTCGGGACACTGGACCTTGCTGCTCGCAATCTTCGTCGTTGCGATCATCAGCAAGTTGGTCGGTTGCGGGCTCGCCGCGCTGGGCTCGGGGATGAGTTGGGTGCGAAGCGTTCGCATCGGCTGCGGAATGATCTCCCGCGGTGAGGTTGGCTTGATTGTCACTGCAATGGGCGCTAGCACCGGTATTTTTGGCCGCTCTGACGTCGCGGTGATGGTGGCAGTGGTGCTTCTTACGACCCTGGTGACTCCGCTGCTGCTTCGAGGTGCATTCCAATTGAAAGATGAGGATGACCTCGAAGATGCGAACTCTAAACTCCAGCAACGTCTGGCCGTGAGAGGTCCCCGCGACGATCCAGGACCAGGAGTTGAGCCAGATGCGGGTGCGGACGAGTCGGCAGAGGACGCCACCTTAAGGATCGGACTGCAGCGTACTCGGAATCTGACGGCGTTCTCGGAAATTGAACCCATTTCAGAGTAGTCTTTTTCGCGATACGAACCTGCGCTTCAGAATGACAATTTCCTAGCAATGCCGGAATTCGTAGCGTCGAGCGAAGGTCCAGCCACTTCCACTCCGATGCCTGGTGTCCCGAATCGAAAGCCTCGGCTTCGCTAGCCACGGCAGATGTGTCCTAAACTACACGCCGGGAGTTCTGGCGTCCCCGACGGGATTTGAACCCGTGTTACCGCCGTGAAAGGGCGACCCCTTGACGGCTTTACAAGAACTTAGAGGGCGCAGGTGGTGCTGTAGGAACCTCTAAGACCCAGCTGAGAGTTGCAGGAACATCTTATCGTTACATGATCGTTACATGAACAGGAAGACACGATGCGGGCCGCTGACAGTCGGCGGCTTATGCTATCGCTGCTGCCTCCACCTTAAGATGTACGCCTTCTCTTGTCTGCAGATACTTAATGATCTCGACAAGATTGTCAGTTTTCGGGTTGCCGGAAGGCCCAAGCATGCGCATGAGACTCTTTGGATCAATGTCGATAGCCTTTCCTAATGTCCCGAAACCAACGGTCGCATTGATATAGTCGCGCAGAATCGCTTTTCCAGTTTCTGCGTCACCTGAAAGGAACGTTTCGACACCCTCCCTGAGAAGCTCTTTGCGAAAATCGGGATCACGATCAGCTCGGGCTTTTATGGTTTCGATGAAATTTCTTGTGAGCGCCATGTTTCATTTCTCCGATTTCTTGCGCTGCTTGTAGTCCTGCCACCGTTCTTTTGCGTTGGCAATGTCTATGTCCTGCCGTTTTTTGGCTCCTCCCGCAAGCAGGATCACCACTTTATCGCCGTCTTTCCCAAAGTAGATTCTGTAGCCAGGTCCGAAATCGATCACGCGCTCATAGACTCCGCCCCCTACGCCTTTCACGTTAGACCAATTTCCCAAACCAAGCTTTGTTTGAGCTGCACTCACCTTGGCAGCGGCCTGAGCGTCAAGACCATTGAACCAGTCGGCAAAAGGGCTATATCCGTTCTGATCCAGGTACTCGAGAACCTCGACCATGCGCTATGGTAACACTTGCGTTACCATTGTCAAGGGCAATTTCAGGGCGAATAGAAAGCAAATATGCTACCGCCATGCCTTACATGAATGAGGGACGCAGGCGCGTGCTCGGGATCATCGCTGCGATTCCTGACCGCCATCCACAATGCCCAAGGGGAGCCATCTGGGCCTCCGCGTTATCTCAGTTTGGGCAGATCCGTGACCAAATTGACGTCAAAAGGAAACCCTCGCCACCGGCGAAGACTGGTTGCGGGGGTTTGAACCACTGACCTTTGGGTTATGAGGACAGCAGCCTAAACGACAGCATTGAATTTCAAGGACTTGACGCCGCAGAGAACGACAGAAAGTCAGTTGAAAAACACAAAAACATCGGCTGTTGGACTACAGTTGGACCACGCATTAATGTTTGTGTTCGAGGGACAAAGGAATCAAAGCTTCAACGCGGTGATTGTGCAGCTATCCGAATCGGGTCAATCCCGGCGCGCTCTGAAGTTCGATGTGCACAGAGTCCCTTGTAAGAGAGAGTGGATGGAAAATCTAAGCGCATGAAGGGCTCGAAACAGAGTGCCGGCCAGTATCAAGGAATGGTTGGGGTGATCAGCTCGTCAGAGACCGAGGGCTATGCGGACGTTTTCTTGCTCGCTGTCGCTGGCCGAGGTAGCGCTTCGAGCGCCTCGTGTGCCCGGTGCCATGCCGCATCGAGGTCGCGGCGATCAAGAGCGACCAGCGGGCTTGCGGTTTCCTGGATCGCGTCCGCCTGATCCGACAGCGCTTGACGGCAAGCGTCCGGAAGCCGCGGCGCCAGCCGGCGAATCGCTTCGAGCTGGCGGACCAGTACGGCGGGCGTCGTAGACGAGGCCTGACGGATCTGATCGAACGCGAGCTTGGCGAGGCGGTCTAGCCGCACCGGTGGCATCCATACCCGAAGCCGGCTACTAGTGTCGTACCAGTTCCCTTCCAGAGGCGGCCGCTCGGCGAGAGTGAGCAGCGCATCGGCGAGCCAGTCGACGCACGCAACGCCAGTGAACGTATCATTGACCGACCTGCGCGATGCCGAACTCGCTATCTTGGGTGAGCGTGCGGTGACGGCCGATGTGAATTCCGCGATCAATCGCGGCTTCGAGCGCGCTGGCGTTCTCCGCGGGGACGATTGCAGCGAGCGGCTCACCGCGGAGCACGAACTGCCCGGGGCGGAACTTCAGCACGATCAGTGCGTCCGCCGCGCGCGCGGCCGCAACCAGGCCACCGTGATCGACATGCTGCAGGTATCCGCTCTTCGCGCACGACACGATCGCGCCAGTCTCAGCCCGGCGCAGAATCGCGGTGTCGTCTGGCACCGCGCCGGTGCCCTCTCCAGTCCCAGGCACGTGCGCTCTGCCGGCCGCGACGTACAAATCGTCGACGATCGCGCCGATCATGTCGTTGACGCCGGAAAATTTCATTGCGAATATAACCGCTAGCGTACCGACTTTCTGCGCTTAAAAGCGTGTGCTGCTAACCTATGCGGCGGTCCAATAAATTACCGCAAACGATCAGCCGCCTAATCGACAGACTTGAGGCCGCTCGGGAAGAACTGCAGGCAATCCAGAGGTCCCTAGAGGAACTTGAGCCTGTCGCCCAATCCCTGAAGATCGTTTCCCGGCAGAACCTCACTCTGCGCATCCCCAAAAAGCCCTTACCTTAATTGTCAAAGAACATTGGCGACTGGGCTTGATTGGGCAAAATTCCGATCCTCCTTGGTTAGCCACCTATATTTAAACCTTTATGTCCAGTCGGGGAGCTCACGGAACTCACGGCGAGCCACCGAAGTCCAGAAGAGCGGCTCGAATTTCGGCTCCCGGTCCCCTCAGCTTCGTCCCAGCCAGAGTCCAGCCCGCATCGAGAAGGCTCTATGCCTTTCTTGATTCGTTCTTCACGCCCGACTTGGCGACGTAAAGAATGTGTCGACAGAAGTCAGCGAACGACAAGCGCTTTCGAACCTAATACGTTGCTCTAGGTCCCGCGAGCCGATCATGACACATGATTCGGTCTCGCTTATGTCGCGAGGCGATGCCGGCGTCCGCCTTGCGGGTATAGAACATCGCCGCGAACCCTCGCTCTTTCCGGCCGGCAGTTGTTGGCCGCGGTCGGAAAGCCTTGTTAAGCGTCTGCGCAGTTGTGTAGGAATGTCTGGGGTATTGGAATGGTTTCTATTGTTCTTAGCCACGATGGTCTCCAGTGAATTTCAAGCGGCCAAGTCTTGAAAGGCGTTTTTGGCGTGCGGCCTATACTTCAACGCGCTCCAAAGGGCGTTGCAAGGCATACATCGCATCATCTATAGCGTGCTCTTCTTAGATATTGTCTCCAGTCTGAGTGAAACAGTTCGCCCGCAAGTCCAAACTAAGATGAGGGGGAGGCGATGTAAGCCACCTCCCATTTCTCTCCACCTGCTGGTTTTACGCGGCCTTGCCGGGAGCCTTGGCTTCGAGGGTCTTCTCGCCGCCAACATTAACCTTGATCTGCTTGGGCTTGGCTTCGGCCTTCTTGGCGAGCTTGATCTTCAGCACGCCCTTGTCATAGTCGGCGCTCACTTGCCCCGGATCCACGGAGCTGGGCAGCGTGAACGAGCGGGTGAAGCTTCCGTATTGCCGCTCGACGCGACGGAAGTTCTCCTCTTTCTCTTCCTTCTCGATCTTGCGCTCGCCATGGACGGTGAGGGTGTTGTTCTCGATGCGGACATCAATGTCTTTTTCGTCGATGCCCGGGACTTCAAGCTTCAGAGTAATGTTGTGCTCGTCTTCGTAGATGTCCACCGGCGGTGCGAAGCTGGTGGTTGTCAACGCCTCTTCCGGGCCTTCGGGGCTATACGACTCACGGAAAAGACGGTTCATGCGGTTCATGCGGTCTTGCATGGTGGAAAACTCACGGAAAGGCTCCCAACGGGTCAATAGTGTCATAACGCAATTCCTCCTTCAGAGGGAAGCTAAGAGGAAAAACTTCAGATGGGCTGACTTAGTTCAGGGAACCTGAAAGAGTAAGAAGAGGTAGCTTGCTCAATCTACGATGCTAGGCTTGTGCCCTACGATTGTCAAACGTCGCAGTGCGCAGGTGCGCAGGTTGGATCGACGAACCCGAACCGTTTGGCAGTATCTTCGAGATGCCTATTGCTTTCACTCTCTCGATAAAGTCTCCAGAGCCAGGATGAGCGTGGAGTTCTTGCAACTCAAACAGCGTCTTGCCAAGTTCGAATCGGTTGGTCGTGTTCTCGTTCCAGAGAACGGCAATGCGTTGCACGAGGAGGTCCTCGGGCGAGTTGGTGGTGGCTACTGCTTCGGTGCCAGTACTCTGCGGCTGATCTTCGGCCACAGCTACTGGCGGTGGGACAACTGGCGTGATTGGCTCAGTGGTCATCAAAGGCTCCTGTATACGATGCTAGAACTAGCAGCCTATTTGTAATGACTGCATAAGGAGACTGTACGACGAGACCGTTTGGGTAGCAAGACATCTTTGGTAACCGTGAAAATGTACTGCCTTGATTACTATTACGGTTGACTGTTTTAGGTGCCGTTATAGTAAGCTGTTGATAATAGATCCATTAGCCAAGTCACTGAGGGAGGTAGTTTTTTATGGGTGTAGAGGTCGTAGATGTTCGCAAAGAGTTGCCGAAGCCGTCGCGTAAACGGGGCAGCATCATCACGAGTACGCCGGAATGGCAGGAGACGATCGCCAAAATCGACGCGGGACTGAAGCCCCACGAAGGCCTCAAAGTTGTGCTCAGCCAGAGGACCTTAGCAAAGCTTGGAAAATACGCGAGGTTTGCCTCAAGAACTCTTAAGATTCAGCTCAAAAGGTATGTGCAGGAACGGAAGCGAGGCCTTGCTGTCTTTTATCGAGGTTCCCAGGATGGCCAGCCAGTGATTTGGGTGACCCATGAAAAGGAAAAATAGCGGTGGTGCACTGACACGAACACCCGCCGAATACAAATTGGCGGGTGTCCACGTCTCCCGATCCGCGCGTGGCTCAATACAAATGTCCGCTTTGCGGCGGAACCATGCAGGTTGTCGAGCGCCTCTCCGCCGCGCAACTCATGCTCCGATCTCCGCCTCCTCTGAGCCGATGCGCCGCATGAATCCACATCCCCAGCCTCGAATCTCTCTCGTGCTTCGGCGCGCACACTGGCTCTGTGCCTCGCATTCCTCAGAACGCAGTATGGTTGTGTGCTCGAGACTCTCCGATGCACCGCCCCATGACCATTCTCTCTGCCATCAGCCACTGAAACCAAAGCGCACCGACAGCAACGTCAACCTCACGAACGATCAAGACCGGCTCATCCACATACAAACCCCATAGTCCCCCGGGGCGGCTTCCTTCAAGTCGCTGTATCTGAAGCGCCCCTTCACAGCGCATCGGAACCATAGATCTTCACTCGTGGGCGCTTCAGATACAGCACTAAGACTTATCGGTACTGATCCGCTCGGTGCCCATCTGGATTAGTCCCGGTTTGCCGACGATCCAGGTGTTATCACTTTTGTCTCGATGCGAAGTGTCGAAACGCAGGGCAGACTGTCACTTCACTTCGATAAGGAGAAACCAGCCGAGTCCGATCGTTACTCGCTACCTGCCTGCAAGGCATCGGCCAAGCCACTTCAGGCACTCAAGTATGTCGTCAAGAGCACCGCTCCAAATTACGACAGGCAGCGTGGGGTGCTCTTTCATCAGCAGCACCTGAGTAACCTGATTTCCGTCTAAGTCCGGCATGTTGAAGTCGACCACTATCGTGTCAATTTGATGCTCGCGTGCGAGAGCAGTTCCGGTGATTCCGTCAGTTGAGCTCACGTTGTTCACTCAGCCGGTCTGCCCGCACAGGCCATGCCATTCGGTCCAACTTCTTTAGAGGCCGGTGCGAGTTGCGTAATTTTGGTGAATTGCTGTCGCAGCCTCTGCTCGTACTCTGCAATCTGCCGTTCAATTTCCGCTTCCTCTTCCTTTCTGCGCAGCAGATCCTCCCCGTACCGCTTTAAAAAATAATCAATTGTTTCGACGCGGAGCTTAATAGTGTTTGCCGGCCGGTTCTCGTCCAGGTCTTTGAAGGAGAAATAAGGCGTGCCCGAGCGTTCCACGATCTGTTCGACCACGCTGTAAATGGGCGCGTCGTGACCACACTTGAAGCTGGAAATTTCCACCGCCACGAGGTTGGGATGGCGGGCAGTGAACTTGGCGGCCCAAATCTTGTGGTTGGAACTGGCCGAGTTGGCCGTTTTCCACACATCGGAGATGTCAAGCGGGTGGCTGATTACACCCGCACGTACTTCACCACCGAACAGACGCTCCAGCAGGTCCTCATCCAGCGGCAAGGTGCTCTGCGAGAAGACCGGGTAACCCAGCTTCTGAAACTGCTCCAAGATCTCGTGATTCACGCCGGGATCGTGGTGGTACGGGCGTCCCAGCATGACGATACCTAACTTTTGGTGCGACTCCAGCTGGTCGAGAACCTCGCGAGCACGGCGGCGAATGCTGGATTCAAATCTTCCTAACTCCCGGAAGCCGATCTCGATGGCGCGCTTATTTTCCTCCTCCGAGAGGCCAAGAATCGGCGCCCACGCTTGGAACATTTGGCGCGCAAAGAACTTGTGATCCGAAAGATTCACCAGCGGATGTACATATCGAATGTCGTGTTCGCTAAAGAGGTCCGTTTCTTTTGTGAAAGCTGCTTCCACGGTCTCCGGCGTCACCGACACTGTAGGGCAGGCGTTATGCCCCTTTATGCTTACAAGCGGTGAGGCAAGCACATCGAACATGGGGAAGAAAATCACCTGCAGCGGTTTGTGCGAGTGCTTGTTGAAGATAAGGTTGTGGACGTGCGCGATGGTGATTTTTGAGGGATAGCAGGGATCGATCGAGCCACGGCTCGATCCGGCGCGGTACATCTCCCCGCTGGTGAAATCCGAGTAGACAATGTTTTCTGCCTGCAAGCCCAGGCTTTCCAGATAAGAACTGAACAGCGGTGCGTAGGCATACATGTTCAACACGCGAGGAATACCGATGCGCAGCTGCCCGCGTTTTTTCATCAGCGCGACGCGTCGGCGGGCGGCGGCGGTCCAGGCACGGGCGGGGATTGGATCAGCAACGCTTTCCGGGTGGCGCGAACGCCATACTTCGCGCGCGGAAAGCTCTACCAGATTTGGGTTGGCGGCTTTCCTGGCGTCGAGATCGGCTTTGATGCCGCGCATAGTTTCCACATCCTCCACCGCACCTTTTTCGCAGGTGGCGATGATCATGCGCTGCTCACCCGGCTGGAGCGGCACCTTGGTGGGGAAAGACGGTGGTTCCCAACTTTCCGCGCCTCCGGTTTGTACGTCGAGGAAAGTACGCAGGCAGGCATTCTTGCAGAAGTGGCAGCGCGTGCCTTCGCTGTGCGTAGTGCGGTAGCTGGTCTTGCGAACGGCGTCCAAGCCGATGAAGGTGGTTGAGTGCCCATTGCGCCACAAGCGAATGGCCTCAATGGCGGCACCGATGGCTCCCGATTCGCCACAGTGCTGGTGAACAACAATCTCTGGTTCTTTCCCCAGGGAGCGGAAGCTGGCGCGCAGGAAGTCCACCTCTGCCTTGACGACCGCAAGATTGTTCTGTGTGCCGCCCTGCAGAATGAAACGTGTACCCAGAGCAGCAAGGTTCGGCACCTTGGCGACATACAGAAAAACATTCTTGGGCAGTACCGTCGCCAACCCGGCCAGTATCTCTTCAGCCCGCCAACCCTGGCGCTGGAAGTTGACGATGTCGGATTGCAGGAACACAGCGCAGCCGTAGCCGAAGACGGGCATAGTATCGGCGGTGAAAGCAACGTCTGCATAGTTCTGGACCGGGATACCAAATCCTTCCGCTGTGGACTGCAGGAAATAGCCATTGCCCGCCGAGCACTGCGTGTTGAGCTTGAAATCCTTAACGCGGCCATTTTTGAGGACGATGAGCTTGATATCCTGCCCGCCGACGTCCACGATGACCTGTGCATCCTTGTAGAAGTGCAGCGCCGACTCCGTGTGCGCCACGGTTTCTACCAAAGCCACATCGGCGTGCAACACGCTTTTCAGGATGTCCTTGGCATAGCCGGTCGTGCCCACGCCGAGAACTTCCAAGATCGCACCTTGGGTTTCTACCTGCTGCCGCAGATTCTCGAAAAGGTCAATGGTGTCCTGTATCGGGTTGCCATTGGAGAGTCGGTAGGCCTTGCAGAGAACCTCGCCCTTCTCCGACAAAAGCACTGCTTTGGTGGAAGTCGATCCGCCATCGAGGCCGAGAAAAGCCTGGACGCGCTCGGCGGGCTGGAAGGTCGCCGGAGTAAATCTCGGACGCTGGTACTTGGCGGTGAACTCTTCCAGCTCTGTCCGCGAAGCACACAAGCCGCGACTGCCGGAAACTTGGTTTTCCTTTTGACGTCCTTCGAGAATGTAACGCTCAAGACACTCAGTCCCCAGGTACTCCCCAACCTCCGAGTCTTCTCCTTTGCCGAATTCCACTGCGCCCAGAGCCGCAAAATACAGCGCGTTCTCCGGAGTTTTGATTACATCTTCAGGAGCACTATCGGACGGCAGCTCGATCCCCCGCTCTTTCCAGATGAGAGGAATGTTGTGCTGCCAAGCCTCGCGCATACCGCGAATGAAGGTGTTAGGTCCACCGAGCAGCAGCACGTGCGGGCGCAGCGTGTGCCCACGAGCCAAAACGGTGAGGTTCTGCAAAACAATTGCGTCGAACAGTGAGGCCATCAGCTCATCCGCAGGAATGCCCTGTTTCTGCAGGCCATTGATATCAGTCTCGGCAAATACGCCGCACTTGCCCGCGACGTGATGGACCTTGATCCCCTTGTAGCCGAGGTTGCACAGCTCGTTGGGCGGAATCTTCAGCTTGGCATTGATCTTGTCGATGACCGCACCGGTGCCGCCCGCGCACTTGTCGTTCATCGACGGGATCTTCTTCCTGCGGCCATTTTCTCCGTCCGCCTTGAAAATGATGATCTTGGCGTCCTGTCCGCCGAGCTCGACGACCGAGTTTACTTCGGGATGGAGTTTCTCCACCGCCAGCGAGACAGCGTTTACTTCCTGCACGAACTTGGCGCCGATCAGAGGGCTGAGTGCATTGCCGCCAGAGCCGGTGATGAACATACGGCAGTTGTCGGGAGCAATTCCGGCTTCGGCTTCCATGCGCTGGAGGAATTCCAGGAGTTTCTCGGGTTGGCGCGCCTCATGGCGCTGGTAGTCTTGCCAGAGGATGCAGTCGGTTCCTGCTTCAACGACCACGGCCTTGACCGTGGTGGACCCTACGTCCAGGCCTACGCGATAGCGGATACCGGCCCCTTGTATGGGTTCAAGCAATTCAGCCTGACGTTCAGCGACACACACGCGTTGTTCAGTTGTATCCACAAAAATTCCTATTGCGTCCGGCTCTCGCCTGGCAGTCTGGCAAGACGTGCCCTACCATCCATCAGGCTGCTCACGTGCAAAACAAAGTTGGCGGCAACCCCGGCAACGCCTCGGCGGCGTGGAACCGGATAAAATGGACTCCGCAGTTCCCGATGCTCAGCGACGTAGGCCTTGATCTCAGCGAGTTTCTTGCCCGTGGAAGCAAGTGCCTGCTCGAACTCCGCCTTGGCCTTAATCTTGGCTTCGCCTAGGGCCATCTGCACACGGCTGTGCGCGTTGATCTCTCCCTCCCCCGAAGTCTCGATGGGCAGGAAAATCATTTCCCGGAAGCGATTCACTACCGCTGACTGCACGCCATCGGACTGGGAAGACGGCATGCAACCGAATGGCTTCAAAGCCAGTACCATGTGACACAATCGGTTCGTTGTGTAGTAGACGTTCTTAGCCACTTCCAGATGTCCTTCGCCGCCGCGGGCGAGTGAGTGGTAAAAGGGATGCGCCACACGTGCCAGCTTACTCTGTGGAACGAGACGGTGCGTGAGTCGTCCCAGGTGGCGGGCGGTGCGCGCATGCTGGCGGTTCCAGATGCCTTCGCTCAGCCACAACAGCAGCCACTTTTTGCGAAATTTCCACTCGTTGGCCAGTTTCTTCTTCAATTCCCACCGACGTGCGTCAGGATAGGGGGCATCGAGGCCTTCTATTGCTTCAGCATGGGCGCGGGCCTGATGCAGGAGATAGGTGACCCAGCAACCGATAGGTTCCACGCAGACGTGGGCGCCTTCCTGCTCCAGAAAAGCAAACAGGTTGAAGTTGCCGTCACCTTCGGTGAGTTGTGCCCAAAACTCACCCGTGATTTTGACAATCGGTTTTACGCGCATGCGATCTATTTCGACTTGGTTCAGACGCCCGCGGGCGACATGCATAACTTTGAGGAAGGCCTCGCCGTAGAGGTGATCCAGAACCTTGCCCAGCGTGTTGAAGATGTCTTTAAGCTTCTTGTTCCGCGCCAGGCGTTCTGAAATCCATCCAGGCGTTTGCTCAAGGACTTCGTAGCGCTTCCGGTTCTCCAGGAAATTACTGATTTGATCCACGACTTCCTTGATTGCCTGGTCGGTTGCACCCGCAGCAAGCTCGTAGGGACGGATTTGGTAAACCATGTCGTTGATGACATCGCCCAGGTTCAGTGCGTTGAGCGCACCCATGCCGAGGTCTACGGAAAACTTCAGGCCGGGGTTGCCAGATCCAGCCTTGACGCCATGTTCCTGCTGGAAAAGCAGAATCCGGAAGCCCCCGAAGCCCGCATTCTCGAGCGCCATGCGGTACTCAGACTCGTACATGCCGAAGCGGCAAGGTCCGCAGGAGCCGGCAGTGAAGAAGACGTAGTTGTCAAGAATTTCCTGGCGTGAAAGACCTCGAGCTTCTAGCGACCTCAGGAATTGGATGAGGTTACCGACCGTGAAGTAAGTCGGATTGCACTGGCCGTTGTTGCCATACTCCTTACCGATCTGGAAGGCGGCTACGTCGGGGTCAGGCAACATCTGGAAACGATAGCCGCAGCCACGGAACACGGCTTCGATGAAGCGTTCGTGTTTCCAGGTAAAGCCTCCGAAAAGGATGGTCACCCGGTCACGTTCTTCAGCGGTGAAGGGCCGCTCTACGGGGCGGTGGAAGTGCTCGACGGGTTCTTCCTGTAGCCCCGCGGCTTGCACCAGTCGCAGCCTTTCCTCGGCCACGCGGCGACCGATTTCTTCTTCAACTTGCGGAAGAAGCGTAGTGTCGGGGGAGTTTACGGTGCATCTCATTCGTTCATGGTCCCCTCTTACCAAGTCAAGGAGAAGCGTTGTGGAGATGTGGAGTGTGAGCGCAATAACGCTTTTCAGCCTTAGGCACTTGTCACTCGGGAAGACGGAGTTAACCGCCCTCCCGTGCGACATGTTTACAAGATCTCTACGCTGCTACGGCGACTTTATGGAAGGTCGAAGTAACGGCCTCAAACGTTTGAACCTTGGGCGTTCCATCGATCATTCTTGACAAGGTGTTCAACACTTCTGGATAGGTATTGGTGTTGTAAGCTTCTGCATCGGCCTTGGTCTCCCACAGACTGATTGCGATCGCATCTAGGCTGCTGGGATTTGACAGTGTGATTTCGTCCCTAAAGCCCTTCTGCTTACCAAGTAAAGGAAGAATGTCCTTCTCAAATGTTCGGGTGTAATCAGAAAGCATGTTCGATTTCAGATGAATAGAAACGGTGCGTGCAAACATATCAACCTCCTAAAGGTTGTTCACGCTAAGAGGAGAGAACTTCAGATGGGCTGACTTAGTTCAGGGAACCTGAAAGAGGAGAAAGTGGAAACCAGCTCAACTGCATTATATCACGTCTAGAGGAGCTTGGTATTACCCACCAAGGGAGGGGTCGTGTCCTAAGAGTGCGTTGATAAGGACCTAACTAAAGACCGTTTGCAGGCTGGCCTTGAGTGGTTTCGATGGCCATGAGGCTCTTTTGGGTTTGACGGCAAAAGCCTCGTAGAACTTGTGGCTGCCAGAATAGTAAAAGAGCGAACTTGGCAGTAATTCTCGCGGATGTTCATTTGTTCCCCCAGATGCGGAACGCGGTTAAGATCAAGACAATTATTAGCCCGACAATCGACGCCGTTAAGAGCCAGCTCCACACCACGGAAGTGTTTCGCTTCATCACACAACCAGATTACGCTTACCAGCGCAGGATTAGGACACTTCCCTGGCCTGCTTGAAAGAGTGAAGCCCTGTACCGATAATAACGCGGGGAATAATCTCTTATTCCGGGGGAGAAGTTTTACCGAAGGTGCAGTCTGCTAGCGAGGGGCGGTTTGTCCTGTTTGTCCAAGAAGGGCCAGATCGTAGGTCTAGCCGCTTCACAGCGGAGTGTCGTACTCGGCTTTTGGCCTTCCAGCCGCGTGCTGTGTAGCACAGCGTAGAATGTCCTTCCCAACAGCAGAGTGTGCAGTCCGCGTATTCACAGGCGGGGAATCCCTCCCT
>CAWJAR010000015.1:0-370066 GCA_963840895.1 uncultured Acidobacteriaceae bacterium | reverse complement strand
CCGGTCTCCGACGGGATGCTGTACGCTCCCAAGATATCGACGCGCTCGAAGCGCAAGAGAAAAGGAGACCGGCAATGAAGAAGGTTAGCACCGTAACGGCAAAACCGAGCAAGAAAATCTCTCGGCAGAAGTTAACCGTTGGATTGGATCTAGGCGATCGCAACAGCTGGTATTGCGTGCTGGACGAATCCGGCCAGATACAACTGGAGCAGCGCGTCCGCACGAATGCGAAAGCGTTGCGCGAAGTTTTCAGCAAGATGCCGCGCAGTCGGATTGCACTGGAAATTGGGACGCATTCGCCCTGGATCAGTCGCTTGCTCAGCGAGTTGGGGCATGAAGTGATCGTGGCGAATGCGCGCAAGGTGCGGCTGATCGGGGAGAGCCGCAAGAAAGACGATCGGCTGGATGCACAGACACTGGCGCGACTGGCCCGGATCGATCCGCAGTTGCTATACCCGGTGAAGCATCGCAGCGCGCAGGCGCAAGCTGATCTCATGACGATTCGGGCGCGGGCAGGGCTGGTGCGGGCACGCACGGCGCTGGTGAATACGGCTCGCGGACTGGCGAAGAGTTATGGGGAACGTTTGCGCGGATGCAACGTGCGCAATATGAATCCGGAGAAAGCCGAAAGCTTGAGTCCGGAACTGCAAGCCGCACTGGAACCTCTGTTGAACGCAATCGAATCGTTGAGCGAGCGCATCGTGGAATCCAACGAGCGCATCGAGCAGTTGGCGCAGCAGAGTTATCCGAAGGTGGCGCTGCTGAAGCAGATCAAGGGCGTGGGCACGCTGATCGCACTGACGTACATGCTGACGCTGGAAGATCCGCATCGTTTTGGTAAGAGCCGCGACGTGGGCTGCTATCTGGGATTGCAGCCGGGACGGAGAAACTCGGGGCAGAGCGAGCCACAACTGCACATCAGCAAAGAAGGCGATCCGTATCTGCGTACGTTGCTGGTGCAGGGAGCTCAACATATTTTGGGACCATTCGGGATCGACTGTGATCTCAGGCGCTGGGGATTGAAGCTGGCGGAGCGAGGTGGGAGGAACGGAAAGAAACGAGCGATCGTTGCGACTGCGAGAAAGCTGGCGGTGTTGCTGCATCACTTGTGGGTGAGCGGAGACGTGTATGAACCGTTGCACAACAGCAGCCGAACGACCGTGGCGGCAGCCGCATAAAACAAAAAGGCAAAACCAAATCAAAACCGTTCCAGGAAGAGAAAAAACAAGAGCCCAAAGCCGAGTTCCGGTGACTGCGTTAATGGCCTGGCCCAGGTTCGACTCTGAAGAGCAGAACCACAGGGCGCCAATCAGATAGCAGCACCGGCTGAAACGAGAACGCCCAATATGCACCGAGCGAACGAATCGCTCCTCGAGAGTGCGAATGGAAGCATGGCGTCAGTGGCCACTCGGCGGGAGAAACAAACTTTGTTCAACCAAGCCAAACAAGAATCGACTTGACTCCACCGGCCTTCTCTATGGAAGGCCATTACACTCGGAACCGCTCCGCCGGGGTCAGTGAGTGCAATCGCGATGTTGCAACAGTTGATGAACTCCCGATCTTCAAGGGTACACTGTCCCTGCTATGAACCATCAAAGCGCCTCGCACTTGCAATTCCTCAAAGGACAAGAGATTTGCCAAATTGCGTTCGGAATGTACGACCTCCAGTTTAACTGGGGTAATGGTGGCCTTTCGTGCACCGGACGGGTCACCTACGCACCGAGCGAAGGTAGCGAAATTGTCTGGACCGAGGGCCATCCATTCGATGCAGTACCAGTGCTGCGTCTGCTACAGCAGACCATCGAAGCTTGTGATGGCTCGTCCGGAAGGAGAAGTGAGACTGCGATTCTCGAATGGCGATAGTTTGACCGTCGCACGCGACGACGGACCGGAGGGGTTCACAATCCATCAAATTGGACAGCGGCTCATCGTCGGATGATCTGAAACCCGGCTGAAAGAACTTAGAAGTACACCCCATCTCCAAGTGGAACTAACGTGTTCCTGAAGTTTCTGACCTATCGGTATCTGTCCCCAGACTTTTCCAGTTCTAGAGTGCTCGCCAGGACTTGAAGGCTAGTCGTTCGAATTTCCAATCCCGAGATGCGATCATGTTTTTTCCAAGCGAGCACGTCGTAGTCACCTCTACCGGCACAACAACGCAGGGATCGAAAGTTTCGGCATTCTTTCTCGTCCTTCTACTCATCATCAGTGCGGCTTGGCAAGCGGCGCATGGTTCGACTACCGGCAGCTACGACGGACCGGCTGAATTGCCTCGAGTCCTAATCCAGACCACAATGGCGGATACGCCGGCTCCTGGGATTACGATCACGGTAAACAGCGGGGGCGATTTTCAGTCTGCTCTCGAAAACGCCAGATGTGGCGACACTATCCGTTTGCAAGCGGGAGCCACTTTTAGTGGAATATTCACATTTCCAAACAAGAGCTGTGACGATAATCACTGGGTTATCGTTCGTACCAGCAGCGATGATTCGCTGCTACCCCCGGAAGGATCTCGGCTGACACCGTGCTACGCGGGTGTTTCCTCGCTACCGGGACGTCCTGCTTTCAACTGCAGCTCGACCAAGAATGTAATGGCCAAATTGGTAATGAAAAGGGGTAACAGCAGCGGCCCCGTTCAGTTCGCTGCAGGCGCGAATCACTACCGCCTGATCGGTCTGGAGCTGACGAGAGTCACAGGAACGGGGGTGGTGTATGCACTCGCCTCGCCCACTGCTGGCGCTGTTAGCAGCAACGTCATTTATGACCGGATTTGGTTCCGTGGAACCGCGCACGATGAAACCACCCGGGGGGTACAGCTCGGAAGCGGCAGGTACATTTCCGTCATCGATTCGTTCTTTACAGATTTCCATTGCATAGCCGTGAGCGGTTCGTGCACTGACTCCCAGGCCATAAATGGAGGTAACAGTTTTCTGCCCACCGGCCCCTACAAAATCGTAAATAACTTCCTGGAAGCGGCAGCAGAAAACATAATGTTCGGTGGCGCCGTGGGTTCCACGGTGCCGGCTGACATTGAAATCCGACGGAATCATATGTTCAAGCCCCTTACGTGGATGAAAGGACAACCTGGATACGTGGGAGGAAACGACGGAGATCCGTTCATTGTAAAGAACCTCTTTGAGATAAAGAACGCTGAGCGTGTTCTATTCGAAGGGAATGTGATGCAGAACAGCTGGGGAGGCTTCTCCCAGGTGGGCTGGGGCATAGTGATTACTCCGCGTGGGTCCTGGGCGGCGGATCGCGACATTACAATCCGCTACAACACCATCAGCCACGTCGGATCCGGGTTCCAGATTTGCGCATCGCAATATACGCTACCGAGTGGGGTGACGGTAGACTCGATTGCTAGCGAACGCATCAGCATTCATGATGTCACCGTGGACGATATGAGTGCTTCCACTTACGACGGGGATGGGATTGGGTTCCAGATTTCCAGCGGCTTGGTGGTAAATCGGCCCTTAAACAACGTGACCATCGATCATGTGACGATGCTCACCGATCCCAAGAAGACACTGCTCTTGGTCGGTGCCGATTACAGAAATCCCCTGCTCCCTTTCAATATTGTATTCACGAATAATATTGCAGTAGCAGGCGCGTATTCAGTCTGGTCAACAGGTGGAAAGTATACCGGCACTTGTGCGAAGTCTGGGCAACCCCTCACTACCTTCAATCAATGTTGGAGTTCGTATACCGCTTCCAATAATGCCATCATCGCCTATCGGAGCAGTCAAGGCCCATGGCCCAAAGGGAATTTCTTCGCCGCGAACGACGCTGCTGTTGGATTTACGGATTTTCACAACGGAAATGGGGGAGACTACCAACTGCTTCCTACCAGTCCGTACATTCAAATGGGTATTCCGGGCCAGACCCCTCTGGGCGCCGACATCCCCACCCTTCGCGCGAAAACTGCTGGAGTTCTATAACGATGGCCTTTCGCGGGGCAGCATCACAGTCCTAGCTCGCGTCTTTGAGGTTGTTCTGTCTGCCGGAGTGTCCGCTATAACGCTTGTGGCGACCTCGGAGGGAGTTGATTACGAGCAAACCGGAAGTCAACTGACGAAATCAACTAACGAAATCAGGCGTGGGTGTTGAAAAACAGGGCGTCTGTTCGGCGGGGAGTATGACGTTGCCGAGTTTGTCTTCTCTCAGTTCGGCTAAGTGGTGGCTGGCAGAACAGTTGTTGTCGGTTGGCTAAGGAAACGCACGAGTCGCTTGATGTTCTGGGCGACCGCAGCCAGGAAGAACTGCTCCCGTACAAACTTCAATCTCCGCAGGCGCAAGCGACGCAGCCCGATCTGATTCTTGAGTTCCGCGAACAAGGCTTCCACCTTCTTTCTTTGCCGCTGTGCGGCGGCGAACTCTGGCGTGTTCACTAACTCCCGTGCGCGTTGCCGGGCTGGTTCATCCATGTGGATGGCAAGAAAGCGAAAGGCTCCGCTCGTGCATTGGGCTTTTAGCGGACACCCACCGCAACGTTTGCGAGTCCCGATGTAGGCATAGGTGCGGTTCCGCATGTTGCGACCACCGTAGTTGAGGGACTGGCCTGCAGGACAGATATAGCGATTGTGTTCGGGCTGGTAAGTGAACCGCTCGGGGCCGTAGAACGGGCTGTTCTTTCTGTGGATGCTGTCGCGGGTTCGCATATAGGGCGTGATGCTCCGATCCACCAACCAGTGCAAGAACTCCCCGTTGCCGTAGGTCGTGTCGGCCGCTACCGATTCTGGGGTTCGTTCTTGCCATTGCGTGAAACGAGTGAGCATGTCTTGCGCGGCGACCGTTTCCTGACTCATCCGTGCTGCCGTCGCTTGCACCCCGACGATCACGCAACTGGGATTGTCGATCAGATAGTTGTCGTAGTACCCCAGTCGGGCCGGTGTCCCACCTTTGGTGGCATAGGTCGCATCGGGATCCGTGGTCGATACTTGATCCTGCTGATGCACCGGCTCTTCGGTGGGATTCTGCTGCTCCAGTTCCACCAAGTACTGGCGCACGCTTTGGTTCACTTGCGCCGCTTCCGCTAACTGCTGGCGCGGAATCCGGCTCTCCTTCGCGGCATTCGCCTCCACGAAGCTTCCATCCACCGACAGGTGCTTGCCCTGCACCAGTCCCACTTCCACACACTGCTTCACGATCTGCTCAAACAACTCCTCGAACAGCTTCGATTCCTGAAACCGTCCATGCCGGTTTTTCGAGAACGTGGAGTGATGCGGGCTCTCCTGATCGAAGCCCAGACCGGTGAACCAGCGCCACGCCAGATGCATGCGCAGTTCTTCCACCAGCTTGCGCTCGCTGGTGATGCCATACAAATAGCCGATCAGGAGAATGCGCAGCAGAAGCTCGGGGTCAATGGAAGGACGGCCGGTATCGCTGTAACTCGCTTTCAGCTTCTCCCGCACAAAGGCAAAACTGATGTGCTTTTCGATCAGCCGCAGGTGGGTCTCAGGAACATGATCTTCCAGCCGGAAGTAGTAGAACAACGCTTCAGAGCGGTCGTGTTGTCCCATCACGATTAGCAGGCCTCCGACGATCAGAATCAAACAGAGCATGAGCAGATACTCTCTTCTAGCATGCTTCTGCTGAATCTTATCCCGCTAATCGACGTGACTTTTTCAACACCCACAGGCCATTACACTCAAAACCCTTCCAGGCGGGCCGAGAGTGTTGGACTGATTTTGGAGTTTCGGTCAGCCGTGCGGTTACCCGGCGATTCGGGCATGGCCCTGGGGTTTCCCACGGGGCGGTCCTCTTGGGACTCCAAATAGTTTGTGTCGGTCTTTGTGTCGTAACCACGCCGTCCCTACTGGAGTCGCGCCGTGTCGCGGAGTGTCGCTCAGGAAGGAAATAGGGACAGCGGCTATGCACGGATGGCGCATGAACACCGCCCCTCAGTGCTACTCAGCCTTCTTCGATGTCGCAGCGTCTCGCGCAGGGCTGAGAATTCGCAACGATGAGGTCGCCGGTTCGATCCCGGCCAGCTCCACCAATCCTTCAATCACTTAGAAGCGACTCAAACCCTCAATCTGTTCCATTCTGTTCCAATAAACAATTTCAGGCTTGCCGGGGAGCTGCCTCACAGTTTTTCCGGCCTGGCATCCGTCCGCAGCACATTCACGCCGCGGGCGGCATGCTAAAGCGCGCACAGATCATGCTGCGCGCCGACAGAATCGAGCGCTCAGGTTTCAATTCACATGAAATGGAATTTCGTCGACTTAGAGCGGAAGATGACGGCAGAGTAAATAACCGAAGTAACGAAAACGGGGAGGAACTTGAGTGTTCACCAAATTTTTCGAGGTCCGCGCGCGCGATGTGCGACTGATGCAGTTTCTCCCGCGACTTGTGCGCGACCGACAGCGCCGTATTTGTACAGCGGCGTGAGGCACGCGATGGAGACGAACTTCTCTGCACGCTCAGGGCGTTCGCTGAGTCGAGGCCACGCGTTTTGCGGAGATCTGGCGCTTCGTCTCAACTAAGTGGTTGTCAATGGAACGAATTAAGGAATGCTTTCTCTAAATGCATGAACTCAAAACAAATAGCGGGGGCGAAGGTGGGGGTGGGTTGAATCTCTACGACCTCACGCCTAAGGACCGCGGGCGCGCTTCCACGAACGCGGATAATTTCTGTAGGTATTTTCTTTGGTCTTGATCAATAAATATGCAGCCAAACACACCACCAACGGGGTTGAAAGCGGGCGGGAAGCGGCTCTGGCGCAACATTATTAACGGTTGGGAGGTCCCTGCCGAGCAACACTCGCTTCTCGAAAACGTCTGCCGGAGTCAGGACCGAATCGACAAACTGACTCGCATCGTGGACAGGGAGGGCATGACACAGAAGAACCGATTCGGCATGGCCGTGGCTCATCCCGCGGCGCTCTTGCTGCGCAGCGAAGTAGCGAATTTCGCTCAGCTTTACCGATTGCTGCAATTGCAAGCACCGTCCGGCGAGGACGACGGCGCAGGCCGGCCGATCGGGTACGCACCGGAGGGTTGATGGCCAGAAAAGTTCGGTTCAAGGCGCGCAGGGGGAAGCGCAGTATGGAAGAAGCATTCTGGATCATCCTCCGACAAAAACGGCACGATTCCGCGAGAAATAAGATTCCGGGCTTCACGTTCGATGAGATTTGCGCAATGACACCGGAGCAGCGAGAGAAAGTGCGGCAAGCAGGATGGGGTTCGGAGGTTCAGCAGGCTTAAATACATCTGCCGCAACGCGAGAGAGCACGTCTAACAAAGCCCCTCCTCCTAATTCGAGAAGGGCCTCGAAGAAGACTGCGGCTACCATCAGCAGTATCTGGATCAGCACCTCTTCCATTTTCGCGTCAACCTACTCTCGTTGCTCAACTGTCGAGAACGGGCCATCTCGCTCATTGAGAATTGGCTGACTGGGGTCAGTGAGTGTAACCGCGATTTTTGCGTCAACAAACCTCGCGCACTTCGCTTCGGATGCCTTTGACGAACTTTGCCTGCCTCGACCAGCCCTCAGCAGGCCTCTTCAGGCCGTTATTGCCGGTCGTGAAGCCCGATAAAGCTGCCCGGCAAACGCTCCCAAACCCAGGCAAACCACACCCAAGCGGACCAGCCCGCCAAGATACGGGATGAACCCAACGATGGTGAGGATCAACAGGCCCACCAGGAGTCCCAGCAACCAATCGCCCTTCGTGGCTCCGGCTGGCTTCAGAAGTATCCGCCCCAGGAAGGCTCCAACCCAAACCTTCGCCAGGTAGATCGCAGCCAGATACACCGCGAGCAACATTAGCGAGACCGGGAGGCCAACCAGCGTGATGGCTGCCACGACCATGGCCACCGGCACGCCCGCCAGAACCGCAACCCCCAGCCCGAGGCTGCGCCAGCCTGAGCCCACCGCCTGACGTCGCTGGCCTGGAAGAAGCCGGGAAACAGAACCAGGCCCAGCCATCCCACCAGCATGGCGGCAGCGAGCCAGACAGCTTGGTAGAAGTAGAATCTGGGGCGCGTGAACTGGCTCTTCCTCACGCGCACCTGGATGTCACGTTTGCCCGCAATGGTCGCGCCGTCGGCGATGTGCACGTTTTTCAGCTGGTGCACGCGAGCGCTCAGGTTGCCGCCGACCCGGGCCGTGTTCGTCAGCGTAAGGCTATCTCCGGCCATGGTCAGTTCGCGGCCGATGCTGCCGCTCACATCGGCATTGCCAGCGAACATGGTCACGCTGCGCTTCACCTCGCCCTCGAGGCTGACGTCGCCGGCGCCAACCACGATACCGTCGCCCACGTGGCCCCGGTCATCCACACGCAAGGATTGCACCAAGCCGTAGATGCTGTGGCCCAATTGCCCGTCCAGGTCGAGCGAATGCGAAAAGTTGTAGATGCGGCCTTCCACGGTTCCGCTCACCACGGTTCTCTTGGCAAAACTCACCAGGTCGCCCTTGACGGTGCCGCGCACTTCCACGGTCCGGCCAAAAGCCAGCAAGTCCCCATTGACCACGCCTTCCACGCGCACAGTGTTGCCGGCGGCCAAAAGAGTGTCGTCCACAGTCTCGTTCGCCGCTACGGTGACGAACTCACCGTGACGCCGCTCCAGGGCAAAGCTGGGCAACGACAACGCAAGCAGCACGATCAGCAGGCGCAGGCCAGGCTTGGTGTAGCCGCCATCGGCGTCCCAGCAGCAGTGCGCTGCCGCCCAACAGCAACAGCAAAAAGAATCCTCCCGACGACAGCAGCATAATCAGTCAGCATGGCAGTACCTCCGTGTGCAAAGTAGTAAGAAAGGTTGAAGATCAGGTTCGTGCGGCCGCTTACGCTGAAGGGATTGAACCATTGCAGCGCTTCCGGAATACTCAGCTCATCGAACCAAACGGAAACGATCGAACCTAGCGCCAGCACCGCGGCCATCGACCGCCAGGTCACCCCACACCCAGGACCAGCGCCGAACGGGAGAAGCCCGCCGGGCTGGCTGCTTCTTCCGGAAGCTCGTGCAGACTTTCGCTCAGAACACGGTTCTCAGCGCGCAATGCGTCCACCAGTTCCCGGCAGCGCCGGCACGTGGCCAGGTGGTCTCGCAGGCGCCGCGCCTCGTCCGCCGCCAGTTCGCCGTCCACGAAGATGGCGCACGATCTGTTCCGAATAACATTCCATGATCACTTGCTCCTGTGGGCCAGTTTCCGGCGCAGCTCCTGCTTGGCCCGAAATATCAGCGCCGCCACGTAGTTCCTCTGCAGGCCCAACTGCTGCGCGATTTCGTCATAGCTCAGTTCGCTGTAATAGCGCAGGACCAGCGGCACGCGATAGTTCTCCGGCAGGCGTGCGATGGTATCCCGCACCTGCGCCCTCTCTTCCGTGCTGATGACAGCACCCAGCGGCGACGGCTCCGAACTGGCCGCCTCGATGACCGCGGCTCCGTCTTCAACTTCCACAATCACCTGCCGTCCACGCTGCCGGCGCCGCAAAGCGTCAATGCATTGGTTGCCAGCCACCCGCAGCAGCCACCTGGGGAACGGTATCGAACCGTCGTAGCTCTCGATGGAGCGCTGCAGCTTGAGGAAGACTTCGCTGGTGGCATCTTCTGCGCTCTCCCGTGAGTCCAGCATGTAACGGCACAAGCCGAATACGCGCCGGACATAGCGGCGATAGATCTCCCCCAGGGCCTCGGCATCGTGGCCCTGTGCGCGCTCTATTACGCTCTCCAAATCCGAGCCCCTCCATCTGCCTGGTCTTCGCCCTCGCGGGGCTGCGGTTCTTTCGCCATGTTCCTCTTGGCGTCCATAAAGCAGTACGCTGCAGATCGAAGGAAGTTACACACATTTTAGGGGACGAGAGGAACCCAAGGCTGGACGCTTGGCGCTGGCTCTTGCAGAGCCCACTGTGGCCAGCGGGGCAGGCTGTGAATCAAAACCTCTTCGGGTGCCAGTTCCGTGTTGGCGCGTAGGCACCTGTTTACAACACGTACCACCGCAGCGGAGAATTAGCGACCGGAGGAAATACGGGAGTCTTGGCAGAACTCTTTGTCGCAAGCGATGATCAGCAGGCGGCGCGCGATTACAGAAACCGATCCCCATCGACCTAGCGCAGTCGTCGCTCCATACGATGCTCAGAAGAACAACGATGGCTCACCCGTGTCGAAAATAGAGAAGCGCGAAGTGCCGGAAGTTTCAGCGAGTAGATTGCGGCGGATCCTGCGCGGCGATCTAGACAACATCGTACTGAAGGCTCTACGTAAGGAACCTCAGAGACGTTACGCATCCGTCGAGCAGTTCGCGGAAGATATACGCCGCTACCTAGCAGGGCTTCCGGTCGGGGCGAGCAAGGACTCGTGGAGCTATCGCGGAAGAAAGTTCCTCCGGCGGAATCGCGTGGTTGTGGTCGCCGGCACGCTGGTCGTGATGACTCTGATCGCCGGGCTCATCGTTACCTTGCGCGAAGCGCGCATTGCGGCCCAGAATGAGCGCCGGGCACAACAACACTTCAACGATGTCCGCCAGTTGGCGGACTCGCTCATGTTCGAGGTGCATGACTCGATCCAGGACCTGCCGGGCGCGACCCCGGCGCGCCAGCTCATCGTCCAGCGCTCACTCGAGTATCTCAACCGGCTGGCTAGAGAATCGGGCGGCGAAATCTCTTTGCAGCGTGAGTTGGCTAACGCCTACGAACGAATTGGGCTGGTCCAAGGAGACCCGGACGCTTCGAACCTCGGTGACGTTGCCGGCGCTCACGACAGTTTTCGTAAGGCGCTGAAAATTCGGGAGCAGCTTGCCAATCTGAAGTCGAGGGAGAACTTCGCAGACCTGATCGCGCTCGCTGCGAGCTATCGCGAGTTGTGCAGAATCAACGCGCGCTACCTGGGCAGCATCGGAACCGCGCTAGATTACTGCAACAAGGCGGTGAGCATCGCCGAGAGACAACGTAACGTGAAACTAGGCAATCGTGTCGTACTGACAGAACTGGCCAAGGACTACGAAGCGACCGGCAGGGCCTACGGAGAAAACAGCACCGCAGGCAATGCCGGCGACTCGTACAAGGCACTGGAAAATCATCGCAAGGCATATGCTTTGGTCGGGGAGTTAGCCAAAGAATATCCTACTGACTTGGACCTGAGCATCTGGCACGGCAGCTTGAGCATACTGACGGCTGACGACCTATTTGAAACCGGACATGTGAGAGAGGCGATTCCCCTCTACCAACAGGCGGCACGAACTTTCGAGAGCATCGCCCAACAGAGCAGTAGTCTCACCTATCTGAATGTCCTGCCGCTAGCGTATCAGCGTATGGGGGACATGCTGCTCGTCGACGGCCGCTTTGAGGAATCCTTGCAGTACTATCGACAACAGTTGCAGACGGCGACCAAGCTGGTGGTGGTCGACCCGAAGAGTGTGTCGTTTCGGGGAGATCTGGCGGCTGCTCGTGCCACCTACGGCCATGCCCTGTGGAGAGCGGGTCATGTTCAGGAAGGTTTGGTGTCTTTGCGCCGCGGTCTTGAAGAAGTCGCTGCCGGCAAGCAGAAGGATTCGAGAACCAGGGGTCTGGAGGTGACGATCAGACTCTGGATGGCAGGTGGGATGGAGAAGGGCGGAGACCGGGAAGGAGCAATCCATCAGTACCAATTGACCGTAGCCACTTACCGCGACATATGCCTGTCTGATCCGAAGGATGTCGGAGACTGCATCATGCTCGCTGGTGTTTTGGACCGAGTCGGTCGCATTCACCTTCAGCAGGGCAAGCTCGACGAAGCTCTCGCTGAATACCAAAGAGCGTTGGCCATCATCGAACCCCTGTCGACGGGCAATGAGCCAAATCTGGAAGCTCTCTATACGCTGGTAAATGTCGAATACGGCTTGGGAGAAGTAAATCGAATACGGGCCGGCAGGCCTCACACGCAAAGGAGCGAGAACTGGGCCCAAGCTTGCAATTGGTACGAGAAGAGCCGCGCTGCTTATCTGCGTATTCCAAGCTGGCAACCGATCACGCCGAATGAGTTGGAGTCCCGAAGCCTGAACGCTATTGAGTCACGGCTGTCCCTGTTTCAACATGCCCCGGCGCACACGGACCGGTAATTCCACTCCCCCCTTCCGCGTGAGTACTGTCAATTCCCGTGCTGTACCTATGAGTTGTATTGGACGCTGGAGCAGCTGGAGTAGCTGATTGATGTAACATCTCCGATCACGCTCAAAATGCCCGGAACAGGCATTCTGAGTGCAACGGCCTGTTTTCGCCAGCTATTGCCAAATCCGGCCTATACTTGTGCGATGTGAAGGTGCTCATGAAACTTATCAACTACGACAAATACACGAAGAAGTGGTCGCCTCGCAGCACGATTATGCTGGCGGTTGTGGAAGCGACAGTCACAGGATTCTTTCTTGGTGCGACGCTGTTCGAAGTTCTTCGTGGACGAGATGTTTGGACGTGGGTATGGCCGCTCGTAATGGCCTTCGCAATTGGCGTAGGAACGTTGCAAGCCACCCTAGTTGCGCTGCACAACTGTCCAGCATCCACCAAGACAGGTCAAGGTGAAGCAGTTCCTTATTTGACCTACTAACGGGTAGGTTGGCGAAATATCCCGTTTCGCTCATTGGCCCTCAGGGATTGAGGAGGCATTCCTCCTCACTATTCAGTTATCATGCGTCCTGATGCTCATGAGCTGACCGGGGAGGAGGAATCAACATGAGACTCAGCGAGGCGATTCTGTTGGGCAGCACAGTAGTAAGTTCTCGGGCGGGCGGTTTGCGTTTCGCGCGCACTAACGAAGGGTGCGCTCTGGGAATGGCGGCAATTGCAGCCGGCTGTACCTTCGGCAGGCCGATTCGGCAGATACCGGTGAAGGATCTTCGAACCGGAAACGTGGAATCTATCTTCGGACCGTGGTTGCTTCGCGTGGTGATGCGACCATGTGAATGTCAGGCGGAATTGCGCCGCGATATGAGGATTAAGGACATCATCGCGCACCTGTTCGATGTCCACATAGTGGAAAAGAAAGACTGGACTCTCGACCAACTCGTGCATTGGGTGGAGAGATGGGAGCCAGGGGAATCTGCTCCCCGTATCGCGTCGGGGGTTGACCAAGCGTTGGCAAACCAAGTCACACGCGCGCGCGCGTCAGAAAAAACGGCCGCCGCCGAAGAAGCGGAATGGCGATCCACTCGCGAAACCTTCGAGGCGAAACATAAATCGAAGCCCCGAGACAACCCACGTTAGCGATAAATGGCTGCCAGTACGGAGTACTTAGGATGGGTCCGCGGCCGTGTGCCCCCGGTTTTTCTCACCAGAGGTTGCCCAACAAGATGCAGACGAATCTGGTCAGTTGTCCATCGGGGAGATTATCTTTCCACCCGTTTTGTCGGCTGATTTCAGAGCGCCTACTGGCAAGATGACAGGAAGGCCTAGACGGTTGTTGTAACATCCCCATTACACTCATCTTTCGATTACTGACGGATGACCCGAACCGAAAGCAGTCGAAATTTGAGCGTAATGGCCTGATTTTGACAGTCAATCGAGGTCCGAGGGCATAATTAAAGGGCAAGAAACGACGACGCCCGTTCCAAATACATTATTGATCCGGTGGATGATGCTCTAATACCGTCAAGTATGCATTGGTTAGTGTCCTCTGGCCCCGCAATGGTCGTGAGTGCGCAAATAGCCTCCGTGAAGGCATATTCCGCACCCGATGCAGCAGAAGTTTACGGAGCCCTGTTTGCACTGAGAAGCCAAGAAACCCGTCCTTGTCCTCTCAACAACCGTTAAACCAAAGATTTGCTCAGTGAGCGAGAAAG
Source organism: uncultured Acidobacteriaceae bacterium (assembly GCA_963840895.1). Taxonomy (GTDB): domain Bacteria; phylum Acidobacteriota; class Terriglobia; order Terriglobales; family Acidobacteriaceae; genus Sulfotelmatobacter. Next base: position 356,317 of record CAWJAR010000015.1, on the reverse strand, counting down.
ACGCAACAGGAAGTACAGGACCTCTCAATTTCGCGAGGCAATGAACGGCTTTCGCGATATCAATGAACACGTATGGGATTTGTCGAGCGTCCTCGGCGACCGAAAAACGATCACTGAAGCGGCTTAACTTGATGAAACATTCAAGCCCGGTGTGATGGAGGGGTGGAAGCGGTTTCGACTGAAGTACCCGGACTCTTTGGGGTACGTCGCGTTATCATCAGCTGTCGGTTTCAACAGCGCACACACCGTTGCCGTTGTGTACGCAGAAAGCCGTGGCGGCCCCAAGTGGGGAGCGGGCGGACTCAAGTACTTCCGACGCACGCCAAAAGGATGGCAGCGAGTTAATACAGACTTTCCGAACTGCGACTGGATTTCTTGACAGAGCTCTTGCCCTGCGCTTGTTGACGTAACCGATTACACTCATCATGCTGCGGCAGGGGTTCTGAGTGTAACGGCCTTCCATGAGAAGGCCGGTCGGAGTCAAGTCGATTCTTGTTTGGCTTGGTTGAACAAAGTTTGTTTCTCCCGCCGAGTGGCCACTGACGCCATGCTTCCATTCGCACTCTCGAGGAGCGATTCGTTCGCTCGGTGCATATTGGGCGTTCTCGTTTCAGCCGGTGCTGCTATCTGATTGGCGCCCTGTGGTTCTGCTCTTCAGAGTCGAACCTGGGCCAGGCCATTAACGCAGTCACCGGAACTCGGCTTTGGGCTCTTGTTTTTTCTCTTCCTGGAACGGTTTTGATTTGGTTTTGCCTTTTTGTTTTATGCGGCTGCCGCCACGGTCGTTCGGCTGCTGTTGTGCAACGGTTCATACACGTCTCCGCTCACCCACAAGTGATGCAGCAACACCGCCAGCTTTCTCGCAGTCGCAACGATCGCTCGTTTCTTTCCGTTCCTCCCACCTCGCTCCGCCAGCTTCAATCCCCAGCGCCTGAGATCACAGTCGATCCCGAATGGTCCCAAAATATGTTGAGCTCCCTGCACCAGCAACGTACGCAGATACGGATCGCCTTCTTTGCTGATGTGCAGTTGCGGCTCGCTCTGCCCCGAGTTTCTCCGTCCCGGCTGCAATCCCAGATAGCAGCCCACGTCGCGGCTCTTACCAAAACGATGCGGATCTTCCAGCGTCAGCATGTACGTCAGTGCGATCAGCGTGCCCACGCCCTTGATCTGCTTCAGCAGCGCCACCTTCGGATAACTCTGCTGCGCCAACTGCTCGATGCGCTCGTTGGATTCCACGATGCGCTCGCTCAACGATTCGATTGCGTTCAACAGAGGTTCCAGTGCGGCTTGCAGTTCCGGACTCAAGCTTTCGGCTTTCTCCGGATTCATATTGCGCACGTTGCATCCGCGCAAACGTTCCCCATAACTCTTCGCCAGTCCGCGAGCCGTATTCACCAGCGCCGTTCGTGCCCGCACCAGCCCTGCCCGCGCCCGAATCGTCATGAGATCAGCTTGCGCCTGCGCGCTGCGATGCTTCACCGGGTATAGCAACTGCGGATCGATCCGGGCCAGTCGCGCCAGTGTCTGTGCATCCAGCCGATCGTCTTTCTTGCGGCTCTCCCCGATCAGCCGCACCTTGCGCGCATTCGCCACGATCACTTCATGCCCCAACTCGCTGAGCAAGCGACTGATCCAGGGCGAATGCGTCCCAATTTCCAGTGCAATCCGACTGCGCGGCATCTTGCTGAAAACTTCGCGCAACGCTTTCGCATTCGTGCGGACGCGCTGCTCCAGTTGTATCTGGCCGGATTCGTCCAGCACGCAATACCAGCTGTTGCGATCGCCTAGATCCAATCCAACGGTTAACTTCTGCCGAGAGATTTTCTTGCTCGGTTTTGCCGTTACGGTGCTAACCTTCTTCATTGCCGGTCTCCTTTATCTCTTGCGCTTCGAGCGCGTCGATATCTTGGGAGCGTACAGCATCCCGTCGGAGACCGGCCTTCTCATCCCATCTGGTCTATAAAAGGGGATGTCAAGAACATTGTTCTCCCTCCACCGGAGGCGCAAGTTTAGTTCGCGACCTTCAGCCCTCTCACCATGGAAGACGCTGGTGCGGTGTGGTGCCCTGGATTATTCCATCTCAGCAGCTGCATCTTCGTGAGTAGCGACGACGCCAATCCGTTTCGAAACTGAATCAAGCCGTGCGGTTGTACGGTGTCAGTCGGGTCGGAGGAGGCGCGCTGTCGCGCTAGCCTCCGTCCGCCGCTCAAACTGTACGCGCCGATTTCCGGCATACAGCTTTCACGAAGACGCTCGTGAACGGGAGTGAAAACCGAGCGAGGGTATCAGAGAGATGAGGTTTACCAAGCCAAACTCTTCATACAGCTTCGCCTTGGGTAACTGGATCCAACCCCGGGTCCGCCACCGGCAGAAACGGTGCGACCAAATGCGCCGCACGATCCAGCCGTCAAGTTTGTGGAAGAGCGTTCGAACGTGGGCTCGTTTGTAATACTCAGCCCAACCTCGCAGAGTCGGATTCAGCTCGTGTATCAGCTCCGCGGTCTTGCGCTGAGCACTGCGTCGCGTCAGAATCCGCACCCGATCTCGGAATCGTCGGATTGATTTGCGTGTGGGATATGCGATCAGCCCTTTTGGGTTCCATCGCTGAATCATGCCGCGGGGAATCTTGCTGTTCCCGCTGGTTCGCACCATTCGGTATCCCAGAAAATCAAATCCCTGCTGAATGTGCACAATCCGCGTCTTCTGCGGATTCAAACACACACCCAACCGTTCCAGTATCCGAGTCGCAGCTGCCAACGCTGCACGCGCTTCAGCCGCCGACTTACAGGTAATCACCCAATCGTCGGCAAACCGCGTCAGCTGATATCCTTTGCGTCGCATCTCCTGATCAAACGGCGTCAGAAGAATGTTACTGAGCAATGGAGAAGCTACTCCGCCTTGCGGGGTCCCGCGCTCGCTGGGAAAGAGTTTCCCTTGCCCGTAGCTTCCCGCTTTGAGCATCGCCTTAATCAGACGTAGCACTCGGCTATCGGCTACTCGTTGGGCGACCAGTGTTAGCAGCTTCCCGTGGTCCACAGACCCGAAAAAGTCTTTCAAGTCTCCGTCCACGATCCACTCCCCTCCACCGTCGATTTCCTTCCACACCTTGCGCATGGCATCCTTCGTCGATCGCCCTCGCCGATATCCGAAGCTGGCATCATCGAATAGCGGCTCGAAGATGGGTTCCAACCGATTGAGCAGCGCTTGCTGACACACACGATCATAGATCGCAGGAATGCCTAGCATTCGAAACTCACCCGGTTTCCCCTGCTTCGGAATCCGATGTTGTCGTACCGGCAGCGGCTGATAGGAGTCCTCTCTTAGCTCTCGATGCAACCGTTCCAACTGTTGCTCCAGTTGCGCTTCGAAAGTCTCCAGAGTCTGCCCATCCACCCCTCCACTGCCTCGGTTCGCTTTCACCTTTTCCCAGGCCATCTCCAGGTTCTTCCGCTTGTACACCTTATCCACTAATGAGTGGACCTTCTTGGCTCCTGTCGGGTTGATCCAGTCCGCCAGTCTCCTCGGGCGAAAATGTACGGGTATTTCACTCATGGAACTGATCCACCTTCTCGCCGTTACTCATCTGGCTTCCTCTCTCTTCCCAACCGTCTTCGCCGGCTGCCTTCCCCGATCCACTTCTGATCGCCGATTGCTCGGTCCCCCAGCTTTCACTGGGGTTGTGGTACTACACAGCCGTCCGTCTACTGGCAGAGCGTCGCTCGCCCCTTCGCTTGCGCTTATAGGTCCGCTTACTCTGGTGCCACCCAGAGACTCTGTCAGTCCTCCTGAGGTCACGCGCTGTTCTTCCGTTCCGTGCCGTCCGCAATCACCTTGGTACGGTGGGTGAATGAGAACGCCTTCGCCCTCATGGTGCGGGCTCGACCGAACCCACCTTTGGCCGACCGGTTCATCGCTGGGTGACCCTTTGATTACGGCCCGGAACTTCTCCTCATGCCCTTCGGATTCCATCTCGCGATGGACACCCTGCCCTCCGGAGACTGCAAGTGCTGGCTTCAGGTCCGCCTTGGCTGTATCCGACTTTCGTCTTCGTGCCCGTTTAGACGTCTCCATACCTTCCACTTCTCCGGCCAGCGAGGCTTTCAACCCCGCTTTTGGATACGGTGCTCCTCATCCGAGCACCGGAGGGACTTCAACCCTCCTGATCAACGCGCTGCTCAGCGCACACCATGGGTCTATCTGAGGCTCGGGGCCTAGTGCTTTTTCGGGTTATCCGAGGGGGCATAGGGGTTACACAGAGACTGGGTGCCACCGGCACCGTGTCGTCTACAGGCCATTGTCATACTCACCCTCGAACCCGAGCGTCTCCAGAACCGACTGGCCACCACCAGAAAGATCTACCGGAGATGGAAGGGCTCTTCACCCGAGACGCTCAAGCGGCTTGCGATTTTAGTTTTTCGGCGTCGAAGTTTTCTCCCTTCTTCCATAGCGTCAGCGTAATCGCTGCAATCTTGCGCGCCAGCGTCAGACGCGCCATAGTCGGCTTGATGCCTTTGGCCAGCGCAGCTTGGTAGAAGTCCTGGAACGGTCCGGGGCGCACACTGGCCATCGTAGCCGCTGCTTTGAAGAGACCTTTCAGATCATGGTTGTGGTCTTTGTTCAGGCCCCGAATGGAAAGCAGTTTCTTCGATCGCCGCACTTGACCTTCGACCATGCGGTATTCCGCACTGATGCGGGTTTCCAAAGCCAGTCCGCTATAGGCCCACAGTTGTCGCTTGCTGCGGAAACGATGCGGAGTCTGGATCAGGGCCACCGCCAGCGCCGAGCGAATCGGTCCAAGATAGGGAATCTGTCGCAGCTTGGCGGTGATGGCATGCTTCCGACTTTCGGCCAGCAGTTCCCGCCGCGCTTGCTGCCGCAAGTGTTGCAACATGTCCAGCTGCTCATAGAGTCGCTCCGCTCGTCGCCGCACGCCGGCTTCCCGAATCTTGGCCAGCCACTGCGCTCGATGCCGACGATAGTAGACATCCCTTCCTGCGCAGGGAATCGCCCAGCTGCGGTACACCGCTTTCAGCCGGTTCATCACCCGCGACAGATCTTTGACGATGGTCAGATAACTCCGGGACAACTCCCGCAACATCCGCACGCCGTTCTCGCCATGGTAGACCGGTTTGAGCTGGTTGCCGCGTAACAACTCGGCCAGCTTGCGCGCATCTATGCGATCATTCTTATTCCCGTCTTTGAGCAACGCGTTCTTCCGCGGATTGCACACCACCAGTTTGTCAACGTGAGGCTTGAGCAAATCGTACAGCCAGACCGACCAGGTTCCTTCTTCGAACGTCACCGACAAAGTTCCGCGCAAGCCGGCGAAGAACTGAAGTATCGTCGCCGCTTCGGTTTCCAGAATGGATTCCATGATTAACTTACCCGTGGAATCCAGTACCGCGACCACGATGGTTGCTTGATGAACATCCAGCCCAATATACTTTTCGTCGTTCACGAGGGTGCTCCTTTCTGTAGGTCATGATGCAGACCATCACAACCTACTCCCAAAGGGGCGCCCTTTTATAATGCGGTTACATCAATTAATGTGCAGCTTAAAATACAGCGCCTTTGGGCATAAAGTGTTGCACATGGAAAACGCGGCGACCGTCCAGATTCGTCTTCTCGAAGAAAGCGATCCTCCGAGCATCGCTGCCGCGTTCACGAACATGGGATGGAACAAGCCGGAGGCCCAGTACCGTCGCTACTTGCACGAGCAGTTGGCGGGAACTCGATCGTGCTTCGTGGGTATCATTGACGGGCAGTTCGCCGGGTACGTGACAGTAGACTGGCGACCTACCTACGCCGCATTTGCTGACCTGAACATTCCTGAGATTCAAGACCTCAATGTGCTGACAAAATATCGTAGAAAAGGTATCGCAAGTCGTTTACTTGACCGCGCAGAAACTGAAGCAGCCCGCCGTTCGGGTGTTATAGGCATCGCAGTCGGACTGCATCCGGGGTACAACGCCGCTCAGAGGCTCTATGCGAAGCGAGGCTACATCCCGGATGGTCGCGGCATTACGTACCGAAATTGCTTTGTGAAAGAGGGCGCAAGCGTAGTGCTTGATGATGACCTCGTAATGCATTTCACGAAGAAGTTACCAGCTGGGTGACGGTGATCCGCTGCATAACCGGTGAAAACATCGACATTGCACTCAAAATGACCGGAACAGGGATTCTGAGTGTAATCGTAGTTTCGACAATCCTGGGATATAATCCGGCACCCGTCTTCGCCCCGCGAACGACCGAGAAAGCTTTTCGAGCTGGCGAGGTTGTCGCGGGCACAGTGGGCACAAATTTTGAAATTCAACGCAGTTCCTATGGAAATTGCGAAACAGCACTACGAGCACGGTGTGGAACTCATCGGACAACAGGACTGGAGTGCTGCCATCCGCGAGCTTCGCGAAGTGATTCGTCTCGTTCCCCACCACGCTGGTGCCCACTTCCTCTTGGGTGACGCATTGAGGGGTGCAGGCGATTTGGATAGCGCCGTTGCTGAATATCGTGCGTCCTTGGGACTCGATCTAGAGGAAGTAGATGCCTCCTGGGCACACTACTACATTGGTGTAATACAGCAAAAAAGAGGTGATTTAGACGCTGCCCTCGCCGAGTATAGCGCTGCTGTGAGGCTCGATCGGGATCACGCGAGGGCACACCATGGAATTGGGACAATATTCTTGCAGCGGGGAGAAGCAGATTCTGCCAAATCCGAATTGCGCGCCGCCATTGAAGCGGACCCGCGATTTGCTGCGGCATACAGTGATTTGGGCAATGTACTAGTTGAAACGGGAGACGTAGATGCCGCAATTACCCAACATCGGATTGCGGTACGTCTTGATCACAACGACGCCGATGCACACTACAATTTGGCAATCGCGTTGCGCAAGAAGGGTGAGCTTGATGAGGCAACCTTTGAATTTCACATCGCGCTCAGCTTGAACCCCACGGACTTTGACACACACTGCGCTCTGGCGCGGGCACTCATGGACAAAGGGGAATTAGATGCTGCAGTTGACCAGCTTCGCGCTACGACCCTGGCCTATCCTAGTCACGCGGAAGCTCATAACTGTCTTGGCGATGCTTTGGCACGAAAAGGGGAGTCGAACAATGCACTCGTGGAGTACGCTGCTGCTCTTCGAATCGACCCGACTCATGCGAGCGCGCACCGCAATACCGGTGTCCTACTCGCTCAGAAAGGAGACATGAAAGGCGCCGAGTCCGAGCTTCGCGCGGCACTTCGTTCTGCTCCAAACTATGGGGATGCATACAGCGACTTGGGCGCAGTGCTTCTCGAAAGGGGTGCCTTGGAGAGTGCCATCGACACGCTTCGGATTGCGGTGCGTCTCCAGCCGCACGAAGCGAGAGTTCATAACAATCTGGCCAGTGCGCTGCTCGAAAAGGGCGACTTGGACAATGCTTTATGCGAATTGCATGCCGCTCTCAAGATCAAACCCGATTACATCAGCGCCCGCTTTAATCTGAGCAATCTGTTCTACACGAAAGGTGATATTGCGAGTGCGATCTCTGAACTGAGATCAGTGCTTCAGCTGAATTCTGGCGACACGGGCGCGCGGTTCCAGTTGGCGCGGATGCTGGCTGAACAGGGAAATTTGCAGGACGCGATGGTTGAATATCACAACCTGCTGCGACTCGAACCCAATAACGCGACGTCACACTACAATTTGGGTCTTATTTTGGAGCAGAAAGGTGATTTGCAAGGTGCCCTCGAAAAATATCGACGAGGTGCAGAGTTGGATCCGAACGGCGAAGTCGGCCAGGCGGCCAGGGTGAGACAAAAAACACTTACTGGAGAGTCCCGATTAGTACGGGTCGGACGAGCGCTGCGTGGCTTCATCAGCATTCGTCGACACTGATTCGCCAATTCTCAGTTGGCGAAAAATCGCGATATCGCTCATTGACCCGTCCTGAACGCCGCTTGGCAACGACAAAGCGCCACAGGACGCTCCACTGCTATAATGACTGCAGAGGCGGTTACGCTCCTTCTCCTCTTTCAGGTCCTCTGACCTAAGCCAGTCCATCTGAAGTTCTTCCACCTTAGGCTTTTCAGCGAGCCCAAAAGTCCGAACCGTTTGACATCGGAACGCTTCTACTCGCGAGACGCGGAACTCGCCAAGAAGGGTCGCGGTTATGAATGCAGCCAGTATTGCCTTCGGTCTGTTGATCGTGCTGTTCACGATCCTGCTGATTCGGAGGATGCGCAAGCTGAGACCACACGCCACCGGGTTAGGACAGCAAAGGATGTGCCCATCATGCGGATTGATCACGTCTCGATTAAGGGCAAGTTGTATGGAATGTGGCAAGCCCTTTACGGCCGTCGTGTATTCGATTTCAAAGAAATGAACCGTCGCTTTGCTCACGTCTCCCCAGAACTTCTCGGCTAAGGATATAAATATGAAAAACATCAAATTTATTGTGAAAGTGAACCGAGGCGGTACTCGTGCCGCTGAATACGTGCTGCGAGTTGATCCGACTCCTATCCACACGACGACCAACCGGAAGCTGGCACTTCTGATGGGGAAATTCACGGCCGAGGACGCCGCCAAATCCCTCCAGAATTCCCAGTGCATCCCGGAACTAGTGGCCGTACAGGTGGTTGCCTAGCATTCGTGCGGAGGAGGGGTTAGCTCGCCGAGCCTGCAAACGGTTCCTGTTCCGCTTCACCTCCCGGATGGACCGGACTGACGCCAACAGAAAATGCAATAACCCTGATAGCAGAGTCGTTCCGATGTGCTGCACTACATCTGACGAACGGAAAAAGGCAACAATATGGATGCGGCTCTAAGAGCGAAACTCGATGAAGCACGGGAACGGATGAACAGTCAGCAAGCTGGAATCAACGCGGATCGCAAAGGTGAGGATCGGGCAATGCGGGAGTGGGCCAGAGGAAAACAGCGGCCAGCGAATGCGGAACGGGCTCGGTTTAGAAACTCGCTGACCGATGAGGATCGGAGACAGATCGAAGAACGCATACAGCAACTTCTCGACGACAACCCAACACTGTCTCCCACGAACGCTCGAACATTGGAATCGCAGACAGACCCGCCTGGCGTCTCTCTCGAAGTTCTTGACGAATACCATTTTCTGAGGGACATAGTCGGTTGATGGATGCCCACGACTATTGCGAAATTCCCATCTCATCGATGGGGTTTGAGTGAGAAGAGGGCCCGCAACCTCCTGCTTCTTCTTTTGGTCGCAGTGCTCATCGCGCCATTCCTGCCGCGAAAACGTCTCGGACAAATCTTATTGCGACGGTTCAACGGCCTGCCATCTGCCGTCTGACCCCTGAATTTGTTCCTAATTTGCGATACAGTCAACCAGAGGTTTCACAGAAGGTATGCGTATGAGTCGGCCCCGCCTGGTGATCGTGCTAGTCCTGCTGATTGTGCTGGCCATCACCTTGGCAGGCGCGTTCCTGACGAATGGGGTCATGGCGTATCTTCCGTTCTTGCAGGCTCGCAAGGGGAAATGGACGGGAGCCTATGTATCGCGCGGAATTGTGGATCAGCGGCCCTGGCAGACTGCGGCAACTCTGGCAGCCTTAGCCCAGTCCGCGGAGGAGCGAGAATTCGCCCGCGAGGCCGAGCGCCTTGCCGATCACGAAGTCGATCAGGCCTTCTCGCAGACTCTGCGACAGGCAAGCCTTGCAAAGCCAAATCTCAGCGGCAAAGCGCTGGCCTTGCAGCAAAGGATCAACGAGCTGCAGGAGACCATCAAGAACGACCAGGCTCAGATCGCTTCACTCATTGCAGCAGCGAGCACGAAATCCGCGAGTGCAACGTCCAATGGCAGCGATTTGGAGATTGCGAAGGCGCAGCTTGGCCTCGACCAAAGCGAACTAGCCGATTCTATCGAAGACTTCGCCCGCGAAAGCGGAGACCAGCGAGTCAAGCTTCAGCAGGAACTCACGGCACGTCAAGCCGCTATGAAGCAATACCGGGATAGCGCCTCCGGGAATGATGGGCAAACCGCCGTCGCCTCCGCCGAACAGTACACGACATTTGCACAGCAGCTATCCACGTGGCGATCTCTCCGCCACAGAAAAGAATTGATTGCGCAGGCGGAGCAACTGGCAAGGGCCGACGTGGCCGCGCTCACAGGCGATCAAACAACTCTGAAGACCGAATTCGCTGGCACCGCCGATAAAGCCGCTAAAGAATCCAGTTCCGAACGAATCGAGCGGCTGCGACTGCTGAGCGCTCAGCAGAACATCCAAAGCATCCTCAACGATCGTCTCGGCGCGCAACAGCAACTCGTGGCCCTTTACGGGCGATGGGGAGAGCAAGTCGAGATCCAGCAAAAGATCGTAGTTCACCTGATATTGCAGTCTCTGGCGTGGATTGCAGGCATCTGCATCCTGGTGATGCTGGCAGGCTGGGCCCTACAACTAGCATTGGAGAAGATGGTTCACGATCCTCGCCAGAAGCAGACGTTGAAAACAGTTCTAAATCTGGGAACGCAACTGGTCGGCCTCTTACTGATCCTGCTAACCATTTTCGGAATACCCCGGCAAATGCCAACCATCCTCGGCCTGGCGACCGCAGGGCTGACCGTCGTCTTTCAGGACTTCATCCTGGCCTTCTGCGGCTGGTTTGTCCTGATGGGACCAAACGGAGTCAGGGTTCGCGACTGGGTAGAGATCGATGGCGTCGGTGGCGAGGTCGTCCAGCTCGGCCTGTTCCGCACATGGTTACTGGAGACGGGAAACTGGACCGCCAACGGCCATCCTACGGGAAGAAGAGTTTCGTTTCTAAATGGCTACGCCATCCGCGGCAAATATTTCAACTTCTCCACCGTAGGCCAATGGATGTGGGATGAGATCAAAGTTAGTGTTCCTCCTGGCACGGGAATCCATCCTCTTCTGAAAGGGATCTACGAAGCGACGGTCAAGACGACCGAAGCGGACGCGAAAATGGCGGAAGCGGAATGGAAACGAGTGACCCACGAGGAAGGCTCGCCGCAGTTCAGCGCCATGCCCTCGGTCAATCTCAGGCCGGCGGGAGCTGGTGTCGACATCGTCATTCGCTATGTCACTCGGGCCGGGGTGAGACTTGAGACCCGCAATCAACTGTTTGCGATGATCGTTGAACTGATGCAGGGTGACTCGAAAGATGATAAGAACCTTGTCCCGCTTTCCCCGCAGAGGAGATAGGCGATCGGCCTTGCGTGCGATTCAGGACTTTTTCGTGCCAGGCCTGTTTCTTGTGGCGTCATATCGAACTCGGCGGGGTTCGGGTGAGAGATTCGCGGGAAGCCGTCCTCGGAGTACGCGCGAGATCCTTCCCTTCGCCTGAACGGCGGCTCCGGTCAGGATGACGCCATGGCGCGTCGGTAGTTGCTGGAGCCAATCGCCCGTCTACTATTCGATATTTCAGCTCGACAATTTCAACTCGCGAACCGCATCGCCCGCGCCGCTCAGATCCGCCAGTCGCATCTCGGAATATTTGCGCGACAGAATCACTCCTGGCGCACCCGCGCGAAATGCCGCTAGCACAGCCTGCTTCACGCTCTGCGGCGTGCACTTGCTGTTGCTCGGTTCAGTCGGGATATCGACATCAATCCCCGGCCAGATCAGAGTCTTCGTTCCCGCAGCTCCCTCCAGCGCGCGCTTCGTCTCGCGGTAAACGTAATCCGCCGAAAGCCCCGTGTGCGGAATTTGGTCGTAGCTGCCCTCCTTGAATCCCATCACGGCATAGTCAAAATCGAGCAGGCTCTGTTTCGAGAGATCCGCGTAAAGTGTCGACCCGATATTGTCCACATATAGCGCCATCCGCTCGCCGCCGCAGTTGTTGTACATCACGACCTTGATGAAATCCGAATACTTCGAAAGCTCCTGTAGGTCTTGTTCGGCGCGATAGATCGGATTGAAAGAATTGTTGTGCCAGATGTGCCACCCTACCGGCACCGTTGGCTTCGCCGTCTTCACAGTTTTGTAAATCGCGGCATAAGTCTCGCGCAGGCAGTCGGTCCAAAGCATTTCCCATGCGGCGAGTTCGGGATACCGCAGTAACAGCCGCCAGAATTGAACATAATATCCGTCCACCGGGCGCTTGCCACTTCGCGACGAGCGCACGAATTTTTCCAGCTCCAGGAATCCTTGCCGGGCGCGATCCGCATTGATACCGCGCTCTTTCGCTTTCGCCCGGCAAAATTCGCAGAAGCAGGTCACGCTTCCTGGATCGACCGGCGGCGTGTCATGCGTCGCGCCCAGGCTGTCGCAAAGCGCGCCCTGCCGCTCCGATCCCCACATAATTCCGTCGATGTCATACGAACGCGCATAGTCCTCAACCAACCCGGTCAGAAAATTGCGGTAGTCCGGATTGTTCACGCACAGCGTCTCCGCATTCCGTCCATACAAATCACGCTCCTGCAGTTTTGAAATGTTCGGCAGGTCGGTACGAAATACGTCCTCCAGCCAGCAGATCACCTTCATCCCGCGCTTCTTCGCCGCAGGCAGCACTTCGGCCAGAATGTCCAGGTTGCCGTGGTCGGGCGCGCGGGTGTCTTTGAGAACCGTGTTCTTGTAGTACTGCGGATGAGGCGTAGCGAAATTCCCGCCGTGAAAGTTGAGATCGTATTCCTGCTTGCCATGATCCGGCAGCGGCTGTCCCGGAATCTGCCTTCCCGCAATTCCTCGTCCGTAGGTGAACACCGCAAGGAACAAGGTATTCACGCCTCCACGTTGCTGAAGCTCGTCCAGCACCTTCTCGGTGCCTTCGTCCACGAAAGAAATTGCTCCCACCTGAATGCCAATGGTCTTCGCAGATTCAGCATTTTGCCCCGATGCTGGCATCGCTAAGGCGGCGCCCGCACCGGCAGCAATCTTCAGAAATTCGCGGCGATTTACGTCCCAGCTCAACATGGCTCGAAATATACACGAATTCATGAAGCGCCGGCGTTCGTTGCGTCGCTCGATCCGGTATTTGGCGGAACATCTTGAAGACCAGGACAGGGCCAGCCCGCGACTGTAGTTTCTGACAGTTTTCGCCCGGCCCCGGTTTGCGTAAGCTGTTTGCTCAGCGCAAAATACTGGTTGCGCATACGTCGAGCCCTGGCGAATGTCTGAGTCGACACCGCCGGATCAGGAGGGATCATGACCATATTGGAAGATGGATTGAAAAGAGCGTCGGGAACCTCGCTTGCCTTGGCAATCGTGCTGATCATTTTCGGAATCCTGGCGATCGCGCTGCCTCTGGTTTCCTCCATTGGCGTCGCCCTTGTCATCGGCTGGATGGCGATCTTCGCCGGCATTGCACAATTCGTTCACGCCTTCCAGTCCAAAGGCATCGGCCCCATTCTTTGGAAGGTTCTGGTCGCGGTGATCTACGTGGTAGCTGGATTCAGCCTGATCGCCCGTCCCGCTGTCGGGGTCGCCGGTTTAACTCTGGTGTTCGCGGTATTCCTCTTCGCCGAAGGCATCGCCGACATCGTCGCCTATTTTGCCACGCGTAAGACCGGCGCTTCACCATGGATGCTGCTGGATGGAATCATCACCCTGGTTCTCGGTTTCATGATCTGGAACCGCTGGCCCTCAAGTTCGCTATGGGTCATCGGGACCTACGTAGGCATCAGCATGATCATGACCGGCACCACTCGCTTCATGATGGCTCTGGCCGCTCGCAAGCTAGCCAGTCATCTGAGTGAGACTCCATTGCAGAAACGGGCAGCATAGGATCCTACGAAGGTAAGACGGACTACAACGAAATCCGGTCGAAAGGCTCGACGCGCACCGAGTGTTCCCCCGCATCGAAGCCATCCAGCAGTGCGTTGTGATGAGCAACGATCTGATCGAACGTCAGGGACTCGGTGTCTGCCGTTAAGTGTCCATCTTCCGCTAACGTCACATCGTATCCAAGGCTGACGGCCCGGCGCACGGATGTGTCGACGCAATACTGAGTCATGCATCCCGCGACGATCAGCCGGCGAATGCCTCGCGACGCGAGTTCCGATTCCAGCCTAGTTTTGAAGAATGCATCGCAAGCGGTCTTGGGAATGACCGCTTCGTCCCGAATCGGCGTCAGCTCGCGTCGAATCTGCCACCCCGACAAGCCTCTCTCCAGCCGATGGCGCGGCTGACCGTGGTGCTGCACAAAAAGAACCGGAATGCCCCGGTTCCGGGCACGCTCCACAAATGCCGCGATTCTGCCTACAAGCCCATCGAAAGCCGCGTGCGTCTCGGCTGGCCTCTTCATGCCGGGAATATCCAGAATGGCGTTTTGAACATCAATCACGACAACTGCTTCGCTGGCCACAAGGATTATTGTAGAACCTTCTCATCCGATCCCGAACCACTCACCACGCCGCAGATGGGCCCTTACGTGAGATGGCCGATAGTGTGAGCCGCCGAACAACCGCATTCTTCCGATTCTCATTTCTCCTATCCGTTTTGTCAGTTCCCAACACGCCAAGCTGACTCCAAGCTACAAGCGTTCCTTCCTTTAAGTGTCGTGAAGCACCGTTCAAGAACGTTCTTGGGCGGGTCTCCATCGGACTCCCAAAAAACTGATTCGCCCCTCAATGACCCTTCTGTAACAAGTGACAGTAGGCAAGAATCCACGCCGGTGCTGCACTCGTAGTGAACCGTTAGGGCTTTTCTTAGTGAGACCAGTCCAACCTAAACTGACCGAAAAGGAGTAGAGCAAATGGCTACAAAGCAACCGAATATCCTGATCCTTTGGGGCGACGATGTCGGCATGTGGAACATTAGTGCTTTCAGCGATGGCCAGATGGGCTATCGCACGCCGAACATCGATCGCGTCCGCAACGAAGGAGTCAAGTTCACCGACTTTTACGGGCAACAGAGCTGCACCGCTGGCCGCGCCGCCTTCATTACAGGCCAGAATCCGCTGCGCACCGGTCTGACCAAAGTCGGATTGCCCGGCGCTGCCGTCGGGCTGCACCCTGAGGACCCAACCATCGCCGACCTGCTGAAGTCGGTCGGCTATGTCACCGGACAGTTCGGCAAGAACCATCTGGGCGATCGCAACGAATATCTGCCGACCGTCCACGGATTCGACGAGTTCTTCGGCAACCTCTATCACCTGAACGCCGAGGAAGAACCGGAACTGCCCGATTATCCGAAGAACCCGGGATTCAAGGAGAAGTTTGGCCCTCGCGGCGTGCTTCATTGCTTTGCATCGGATAAGGATGACCCGACGGTCGATCCCCGCTTCGGCCGGGTAGGCAAACAAGTGATCAAGGACAGTGGTCCACTGACCAAGAAGCGGATGGAAACCGTTGATGAGGAAATCACTGCCAGCGCTATCACCTGGATGGAGAAGCAGGTCAAGGCCAACAAGCCTTTCTTCCTCTGGTACAACGCAACGGCGATGCATGTCAGGACTCACCTCGCTGACAAGAACCGTGGCAAGAGCGGGCAGGACGATTACAGTGACCGGATGGTGACCCACGACGAGCAGATCGGTGAAATGCTGGACAAGGTCGATCAACTGGGCATTGCCGAAAACACCATCGTTATGTATTCCACCGATAACGGCCCCGAGAACGACACTTGGCCCGATGGCGCCAATACGCCGTTCCGCAGCCAGAAGGATACGAACTGGGAAGGCGCTTGGCGCGTTCCCTGCTTCATGCGCTGGCCCGGCAAAATCAAGGCAAACTCGACCCTGAACGGCATCGTTTGTCACCAGGACATGCTGCCGACCTTGCTGGCGGCGGCGGGCGAGCCAAACATCAACCAGAAACTCCTCGACGGCTACAAAGCCGGGGATAAGACCTTCAATGTACATATCGACGGCGTCAACCAGTTGCCTTATCTGACAGGACAGGTGAAGGAGAGCCCTCGAACGAACTTCTTCTATGTCAGCGATGACGGCGGAATCATGGCCGTCCGCGCGGGCGACTATAAGCTGATATTCCAGGAGCAACATGCAGAAAAGCTGCGGGTCTGGCAACAGCCATTCGTACAGCTGCGTCTGCCCGATATCATCCATCTGCGACGCGATCCATTCGAGCGGGCTATCGATAACTCGAATACCTACTTCGACTGGATGTTCGATCACGTTCCGCAGCTTTATTTGGTGCAAGACATTGTGGCGGCGCAGATCGACAACTACGTGAAGTATCCGCCACGCCAGAAGGCGGCCTCCTTTAACCTTGACACGGTCTTGGCGCAATTAGGCCCCGCGATCCAGGCGTATCAAGAAAAGAAAAAGGAAGCTGCTTCAGGAAAAACTCCTGCGGCAAACCACGGCGTTTTGGTCGGCAAGTAATTTGAACGCTTTTGAAAGGGAGATCGAAAAATGATCTCCCTTTCGTCAACTGATGCAAGATCCCCGTAGCACTAACCGACCCATCCTTATAGACTTCCAGCTCCTCCTCGCTTACTGGCCCGCCTCCGTGTGGGTTTGCGAACCCCCGTTCTTCACATACTTGTCGAACCAGCGCAGCATCTCGTAGACCTCCTGTTCGTTGGACTCCATCGCGCTGTACAAGTGGGGCTCGTGCGGCAGGAGCACGAGGCGGGTGATGCCTCCGTTGCCGCGAATCGCCTCGTACAGCATTGTCGATTGCAACGGAATAGTCCCTGGATTGGCGTCTTCCGCGCCGTGCATGAGCAGCAGCGGCGTCTTGATTTTGTCCGCGACGAAGAACGGAGAAACTTGCCGGTAGACATCCGGAGCCTCCCACACCGAGCGGCGCTCGTTCTGGAAGCCGAACGGGGTGAGCGTCTTGTTGTACGAACCGCTGGTGGCGACTCCGGCCCGGAACAGATCGGAGTGCGCAACCAGGTTTACGGTCATGAGCGCGCCGTGGCTGTGCCCCGTCACGCCGATGCGTTCGGGATCGGCAACTCCCAGGCGCACGGCTTCATCGACCGCAGCCTTGGCGTCGGCGACCAACTGGTCGAGATACGTGTCATAGGCTTTCTTGGGATCGCCGATGATGGGGAACGCAGCGTCATCGATGATGGCGTATCCGGCCAGCAGCATGAATCTGTATTGCGAGAGCCGCGTGAAGGTCTCCTGCGAGCCGGAAACTTCGCCGGCCGTCGTGGGATCAGCATAGTCAAGCGGGTAGGCATAAAGAATGGTAGGAACGCGCGTGCCCTCCTTGTAGCCCGGCGGCGTGTAGAGCGTGAACGACAAGTCAAGTCCGTCGGCGCGCTTGTACTTCACCAGGCGCTTCTGGATGGCGCGCACCGCCGGCGTGGGATCGGGAATGTGCGTGATCGCAACGCTCGTCGAAGAAAAGATTGCCTCTCCCTCCGGAGGATCAACCATGCTTTCCAGCGTGCGCCTGAAGGCGTTGGGCGGGTCGGCCGGCGATTGACGCCAGGTCAGGAATGTTTTCGTATCCGCGCCCGTAAAAGAGAGGAATCGCTCGTAGGAACTTTTGTCGCACCGGAACAGCCGCTCGGATTTCTGACTATTGATATTCAGCTGATCGAGGAACGGCCGGTCCCCGTCGGGAGAAGCCCCGTCCCCGCGCAGGTAGATGGAATCGCCCTCCTGGACGATCACGCGCGCTCCGTTGGGAAGCACGCGAAACACGGCTTCGCCGGGATCTTTGTAAAGTTCATCGGTCGAGAGATCCCACAGCAGGCGAGGCTTTTGTTGCGGATCGTCCACGTCTACCACGAACGTCTTTCGCCAGTGCTTGTTGTGGTCGTACTCGCTCAACAGGGCGACCGCAGGTTTCTCGCTCCAGTCGTAACCGGCGTAACGCTGCACCGTCCGCGTGACTTCAACCGGCGGCCCGCTGAAGGGCGCCTTGGCGAGCATGATCTTGTCGCGATTGGGAGCCTCGGTGTTCCAGTCGCCGCCGTCCAGCGCTTCCGCCCATAGGAGAGTCGCCGGGTCCGTCGGACGCCACGAAAAATCGCGCGGGCCCAGAGCAACGCCATGGATCGGAACGCGATCGGCAAGAGGCAAAGAAGCGATTGTATGTACAGAAATGTTCGCTGGCGCGGAGACGTCCCAGGCCTCTACTTCCTGCGGGAAGCGGTCATACGTGGTGACATAGGAATACGGCTTGTGAATGGTCGTCACCAGCACGTGTTTGCCGTCGGGCGCGGGGTCGAGGGATTCGTAATTGGCAGGCTTGCCGAGGGGCGTAATCGCTCCCGTGGCTGCATTGATCAGCGTGAGTTGCGTCGCGGCATAGTAATCGAACAGATCCTCATCGTGCTTGTTCTTCAGCGTGTCGCGAGTTTCGTAGGTGCTGCTCTGTCCCTTCTTACCTTCGGATTCCTGAATGCTTGGGCCAACGGGGACATTCGATTCCTGCGGTGGCGCGCCCAGTTCCTTCGGCACAAGTTTGACCAGCAGAGTTTTCTGGTCTGGCATCCACTGCACGGCGTCGTTCAACATCGGGTTGATCCGAACTCCGGGCACGCGATGAGCCTGGCCAGTCTTGCCGTCGCCGACCCACAGCTCGACCGAGTCCGTGGCGATGTTGACGAACGCAAACAGCTTGCCGTCGGCCGACCAGACCGGCATCCCGGGGCAGGCGCCCGAAGGCACCTCGACGTGAATCTGCTTGCTGTCGGCGACGTGCACCAACTCGATGTTCCGGGCGCAGCGCGTGATTCCGTATCCACCTCGAGTATCGTGCCGGCTGTGATTGCCCGGCTCGACGCGAACTCCCGCCAGCCGCAGGAACGGTGTGGCCACGCGCGCGATCGACGGGTACTCCTGCCACGAGACCAGCAGGATCGCGTCGTGCGTGGGACTCACGATCGGTTGCGGCGGCGACGGCGCGCGCATCACATCCAGAATGTATTTTGGCGGCTGGTTGTATCCGGAGGCGGCATCAGCCGGCTTCGACACAGACACGGGCTTTGGGGAAGATGGAGCAGCCTGCGCGGCAGCAACAACTCCGAGGAGACAGACCAACAGCGCAGTGCCGACCGCGCAGCAGAAAGGGTTTCGAATTCTCATTTATTTTTTCCCTTTTGTTTGGACGAAATTGCATGGCAAACGTTTTGAACCACACGAAGATGCAAAGATGCAAAGATGCGAAGATGCGGAAGAGAATGGCCGGCCCTGAAAAGCTGGCGCTCGCGAGTCTACCGCCGCGAGTCGTGTCAATGCAAAGGCACTGCCGCCGAGGCAAGCTTCCCCTCTACGACCTCAAGGTCCATTTTTTGGCGGCTCCGCGCGTTGAAGGATCTATGCGGCTCGACCTTCCCTTAGCCGAAGCAGATCGCGTTCCAGAAGAGTGCAGTGGGTATAGCCGCAATCGAGGCAGATCGTGAGGGTGGGGAACGCCAACACACCGGGCTTGTCCAGATTCTTCGGCGGGGAGGGCGAAAAATGGATGTTAACCTCCGCCACGAACGTCGTCACCTCTGCGGACCCGCAAGATTTGCAACTCATAAGCGCCTCCCGAGATTTCCACCACTGTAGAACATTGCCGTGCCGGGTCGTACATCGCGGCAGCGGGCTGGTTCGACCCTGCCCGCACCTAACAAAAATGTTATGGCCAAACGTTTTTGTTTGAGCCATTCGATCCTGACAGGATACCCGTCTAGCCCTTACGCCGCGTTTCCGGTTGCCGCCCGCCGCCGCACAATCTCCTGGTAGATCTCCCAGAATTTCTGCACCTGCGCATCGTCCAGCACCCCACTGCGAGCGAGCGCGAGCACGCGAGCCATTTCCCGCCTCAACTCCTCATCCGTATAAGCGGCTGGGGCTGTCGTTGGATCGGTCATGTGCTCCCTCCTGGGTGGCGTGTAGGTGTTCTTCCGATGCACTTAAATGGCCCCTCGGAGTATTAGCGCGCAATTTATTTGGTGGTAGGCCGGAAAGCAGTCTGAGAGGGACTGACCAGATAACAGCAGCCGTGGGATCATAGACCTCTGCTGTGCCCGGCCAGGACAGCTGAGGCAGCACGGAATAACAGAATTGATACCCTGAATAATATGTCGGCACATCAACGGAGCCCCCTTATGCGCAAGCTCATTTCGATATCATCCGCTTCCCTGCTTTTACTCGCACCCTTCGCTTTGCCTCAGGCCACCAAAACGCCGGTCGGCCTGCGGGGACCGAGTGTCGCTGCCGGCAGCCAAGGCGTGGTTGTTTCCGGCAGGCCTGCCGCCACTGCCGCCGGTATCAGGATTCTGCAACAGGGAGGAAACGCCGCCGACGCAGGCGCCGCCACTCTGCTCGCACTGTCGGTCACCTATGTCGGCGCGTTCTGCGTCGGAGGAGAGGTTCCCATCCTCGTTTATAGCGCCGGCCAGAAAAATGTGAAGCTGCTTGAGGGACAAGGCGAAGCCCCTCGCGATCCCAAGGCCATCGACTGGTACATGAAGCATGGAATCCCGGACGGTGACGTAAAGGCAGCCGCCGTGCCCGGCACCATCGATGCCATCGTCACTCTGCTGAAACTTTACGGAACCAAAAGCTTCGAGGAGGTCGTGCAGCCGACGCTCGCCATTCTGGACGCCGGCGGCCCCAGTTGGTATATCGACACCGGCAGCGGGCAGAAGATCGAAACCGGCGTGAACTGGCAGGCGGACATGGCAGTGACCTTTAGCAAATTGGTCGAGTCCGAAAAGGCCGCGAAAGGTACGCGAGAGCAGAAACTGCAAGCTGTGTCAGACCGCTTCTATCGCGGCGACATCGCCGCCGCCCTCGAAGCCTGGTACATCGAAAAGGGTGGTTTCCTTCGCAAGGCGGACTTGGCTGCGCACAAAACTCCCGTGGTCGATCCGCTCACAACCACCTACCGTGGCTACACCGTTTATAAGACCGGTCCCCTCACGCAGGGTCCTTATCTCTTACAGACGCTGCGCCTGCTGGAAGGCTTCGACCTGAAGAAGATGGGCTTCAATTCGGCGGACTACATCCACACGGTGATTGAAGCGGAGAAGCTGGCGCTGGCGGATCGCGATGAGTACTACGGCGATCCGAACTTTGTGAAGGTGCCGATGCAGCAGTTGCTTTCCGATCAGTACACCGAAATGCGGCGCAAACTGATCGATCCAAACAAGGCATCTCTCGAACTCCGGCCTGGCGATCCTTACAATATGAAACCGACCAAGCCGCCGACCATCACCGGCCCCGGGCATGGCGGAACCACCGTCATGTGCGTGACGGATAAGTTTGGCAACGTCATCGCCGCCACTCCCAGCGGTCTGTCAAGCACGGCCGGCGTGGCCGGACGCACCGGCATTATTCACGGAAGCCGGCTCAGCAGCCTGAACACGTTTGCGGGAACTCCCAACGTGATCCAGCCCGGCAAGCGGCCGCGCATCACGCTGAGCCCCACGCTGCTCTTCCACGACAGTCAACCCGTCATGGCGATCTCGGTCGCGGGCGGCGACCAGCAGGATCAGGCGGCCATCCAGGTCATCCTCAACTACGTGGACTTCGGCATGAGTCCCGAGGACGCCTTCAAGGCGCCGCGCTTCTCCACCGAGCATTTCATCAGTTCCTTCAGTCAGGACGCTGCGAGCCTGGGTAGCCTCTCAGTGCCCAACACTCTCCCCGAAACAGTGCAGGCCGACCTGAGGGCTCGCGGCCACGTAGTCACCGTCAGCCGCGGCGGAGTGGGAGGAGTAGCGCTCATCGGCATTGACCCCAAGACCAGACAGGCCACCGCCGTCGGTCCGGCCGCTGGAAAAATGGAATAGATCCCGGGTACCACGAAGCGAGACACGAGCTGAGCCAGGCGCCTTTGGAAAACGTGGTGGCCAGATACAGGCGATTCATGCTGGGAAAGTTTACCGCCGACGCTTTGCGTCGACGCGCTTGGCGGCCGTATTGCTCGCCGGTGGGGCGCCTTGCTTCGCCTTCTGCGCCTGCCCCGCCTTGGTCTTCAAGCGCGATTGTTCGTACATCTCGATCCACTTCTCGCTCGAAATCGCGGAGATCAGCTTGCCAATCGCTTCGAGCGGCAAATCGTCCGGCGACTCGAAATGAACGCAACACTTCCCCATGTCGAGCTTCTTCCCCGCCGCCTTGAACGCCGCCTTCAGCTGCTCGAGCTGGCTCGCACTCCAAAACGCGCCCATTAGATAGAGCGAACAGTAATTCTTCTGCGACGAGAGCGCGACGTAGCAGATCGGCTGCTGGTTGTAAGTGTCTGGATATCGAGACAGGGGGATCGTCCAGCCGATCGTGCCCCAGACGAGGCACTCCTCGTAGCCGCGCGGAATCTGCTTGTTCACGAGTGCGCGCACCCTCGCGATCGTCTTCGCACGATCGGCGGGGAGTGAAGCGATGTATTGCGCTGGCGTCTTGACGTTCGATGGTGGTTTCATGAATTCGTCGTCTTCCCGAACGGAGTGTATCACCGAGCGTTTGGAAACCAGCCAGCGGCAGGGGCTGTAAGGATCGCGTAAGTCCTAGCCGTGCGCAAACCACGGCGCCTTTTGTCCGTTCTAAAAGTCATCACCAGAAAAGAGGGCGATGGCGCTTGTCAAAAGACTGGAAAGATCATGCTCACTCCTGCGGGCGGCAGTGTCACAAGTAGCGACACCTTCACGGTCATGTAGTGGCCCGGGGGGAGTAGCAGCGGTCAACAGGTCTATGAGTTCTACACAAATTGGGTTCCATATTTGTCGTTGGCGAAAAATCGTCATAGCACTCAAAATGCCCCGAGCAGGAATTTTGAGTGCGAAGACCTTGCTTACAACAGTTGCGTCTGACTAGCCCGCCAACCGGAGCATTTCGGCTTTAATCGCGCTCTCCCAGCTTGTTTGGTGGAAGGTAACCTTGAAGAGCGCGCGCCGCAAAAGAAAATCCGCTATCGCGTTATTTTGAAAACCGCACCGTCGCCGGCTGAGCCGCCATAGAGGGTTGTGCCGTAGACGACGCCTCCCTTGCCAAAGGTCACGCCTGCGGTCGCTTCCGTAGCATCGGGGCCGCCCGCAAATGCGTAAACTATGGTTTCGCTCCACGTGCCATTCAAATGAGGCGTCAACTTGAAGACAAGACCGTTGCCAAACTGAGCCCCGCCGTGTGCAGTCGTGCCGTAGAGATTGCCGTTTTTGTCCGCGATTAAGCCCCCGGCCGGGCCCTCGCCGTGCTGGATGTCGGGAAACGCGTAGATGATGTTTTCCGTCCAACGGCCATCGGAGCCTTTCGCAAGTTGGTAAATGTAGCCGTCGTCCGGATTAGGTCCGGTACCGTAAAGATTGCCCGCCGAGTCAACGATAAGCGGACCACTTGGATTGTTCGGGCAGCAGCCGTTAAAACTGTAAAGTACGCTCTCCGTCCAGCCCCCGGAGGAGTTGGGCGACAGCTCAAAGACATTGCCTAGGCCGAATGCGCCACAGCCTGTGGTAGTTCCAAAGAGATTTCCCGACTTGTCGAAGACAACCCCGCCGGCGACTGCACATCCATCCGAAGACGCCGTGAAGTCGTACAGCACACTCTCGTTCCAGGTGCCGTCTGAATTGGGCGTAAGCCTGAAAACGGTGCCATCTTGGTGTGGACCTCCGTTCCCTGTATTGCCGTAGAAGTTCCCCGCAGAGTCAGCGATTAGTCCATCGGTTGGGCTGACGCCGTCAGCGGTATTGGCCGGGTTAAAAGCGTAGATAACGGTCTCCGTCCAAGCCCCTCCAGCAACCGGCGAGAGCTTGAAGACCAAGCCACCGGCGTAGGCTCCTCCGGAAGTTGCGACGCCATAAAGATTTCCCGCTGCGTCTAGCAGGAGGCTCGTGCCGGGTATACCACCATCCGTGCCGCCCGTAAACGCGTGCAAGCGTCGATAGTTCCAGCCCCCGCCGGACTTGGGCGCCAGTGCGAACACCACGCCGCACCCGGAATTAACAATGCAGTTCGGCCCTGGCTGACCGCCGTAGATAGTGGTGCCGTAGAGAATTCCGGACGGACCTTGTATTAGTCTGGAGTTCGGCGTCATGCCGTTCTTTCCCGTAAAGTTGAAGATTACCTGCTCACTGATCTGCGCCGAAGCAGCGCTGGCCAGCACGAGTGTCGTGGCGAATAAACTCCCAGCGCGGCCCAGAAATAGTGAAAATCGAATGGACATCTCAATACCTCGGAAAAGGGGTGTTGCAGAAGAAGGCAACCATCTCCG
Source organism: uncultured Acidobacteriaceae bacterium (assembly GCA_963840895.1). Classification (GTDB taxonomy): domain Bacteria; phylum Acidobacteriota; class Terriglobia; order Terriglobales; family Acidobacteriaceae; genus Sulfotelmatobacter. Next base: position 332,281 of record CAWJAR010000015.1, on the reverse strand, counting down.
CAGGCGGGCACTATACCACGGCGGGCAGCTTTTTAGAAACGAGTCTAGATGCGGTTGACATCGGTATTGTTCGATCTGTTCGCGGCCTCGTTTCAATCCACCGAACGCATACCGCAGGACGGTACCATGAGGAACAGACCAAGGATAACGATGCCGATCGGCTTCATGGGACGACCTACCTTTTATCTCCGCCGATTATCCATCATCAGCCCTTAGTTGGCGATAAATCGCTGTTACACTCAAATCCCCTCAATCAGCGAAAAGCCTGATTACAGAAATTGAATTTCTGTCACGTCCCTATGGTGCAATGATTACACGCTCCATCGAACTGGTAACATGGCAGAAAATTCATGCCCCGTGAAAAGGAGAACCGATGATCCGACCCTTGGGTATTTGCTTGCTCGCATGCTGCGGGATCGTCTTGGCGGCGTCTCAACCTCCACAGAGCACATCGATGGCAGGCTCGCGGGCAAATGTTTCCAAAGAAACCATAGAGGGCCTGGTTCGCGATGTTGCCTGTCCAATTCAGAACCTCGATGGAAGTGCGACGAGCATGGGCCGCAAGTGCGTACAGGATTGCGTGAAGGGTGGCTCTCCGCTGGTTATTCTGACCCAGGATGGTCGGCTGTCTTTCCCCATCTCTGCCAAAATGCCCGACACCGATCAGCGGCAGAAACTAATGCCATTCGTCGGCAAATACGTGCGGGCGAGCGGGATTGTTTTTGAGCGAACTGGGACTCATGCAATCGTGATCACCGAAATCAAAGAAATGAAAGAGGTCCGCTTGACCATTGATGAGGAATAGCCCAGTCAAAACGCCCCGCGAAGCGTGGCCACGCCAGGATTTGCCGATAACTATCGAAAAATCGCGATTGAACTCATTCTGGTCGTGAGTGGGGCACTTGAGGGCAATCGCCTGATAGCGACAGCTACAGGTTTGGCGCATAATCTCAGAGGTAATGCCGACCCGTGAAAGCTCGAGAGTTAACGCATGCGATCTCTGAAAATGGGAGTTGTTTTTGCGTTTCTCGTCGCAGCCTCTGTTGCGATTAATATTCAGAAATTGATGTGGTACAAACTGCCCGTAAAGAGGATCCAAGGGCAGATTGTTGACCCTAGCGGTGCCCCGGTTGGTCTCGTCGGTATCACTGTTTTCAGCCACCCAGAGGTGTGGTCGGACGACTCACTGAGCGTCCAGCAGAAGCGAGCGAAGCAAAGAAAAGTAGCCGCCACCCGGACCGACTCGCCGGGATTCACGTGGGCCTGTTGCGGGAACGACGTCCGTAGCGCGGCTTCTCTTGTTATGCGAACGGATAGCTCGCACCACGGCTTTGCGCGACTCGGGCGACTCGAAAACCCTCTTCGGTCAGGTGGTATTCTCCGGGTCCGCTTTTCACGATTAAGCCGAGCTCGACCAGTGACCGCAAGATGCCGCCGACACTGGCGAGAATTGAAGCCTGGTTTGATCCCGTCAGGGTGACGCCCAAATCGAACAAGGCGGAGAATGCCGTCGTCGAAAGACAAGTCCCGCCCTTTAGCTGAGCGCGAAGCAGGACTGCCTCCTGTTGCTTGCTGAGTTCCCGTTCCATAGACCCCCTTCACTGGCGGTCTCGTAAGCTATTTGCGCGGCGAGTTGGGGTCGTCGTCGCAGACCTTCATCACAGCAATTATACCCTTACGAGGTTCATCCGAGAGCCGTCCCGGACTGCCCCGAGCTTGTTTTTCTACCTCTTGTCGCGGTTCGTTGTTCGACGATAGTTGACGAAACATCAGCCTGCTTTTCGTCAATTCGAGTGAAATGGCGCTCGTTACCACAGTAGTCGTCCCTCGGCGCGACATTGGCATGCCGTAATAACCCAGAACTTGGAAATCGCGATGGTACTCGACCCTTCGGGAGGGGCGGCACTTCCCAGTAAGGTTCAGGGATTTCCCTAGTTGTGCGGAGATCGAATCGAAGCCTAGGGTTGTTTCCGGAGACTGGTCACCAGCGAGGCGCGATGCCAACGCAGAATCGATCTACGTTGTCCTTATTGCCTGGGTGTCTGCTTCTCGGACTTCTCCTCGGAATGTGCTGCGCCCCCGAATGCGTGGGGTATTCCGTCCTTACACATGAGGCGATTATCGATGCCGCGTGGCAGGAAGACATTGTGCCAGTACTGTTGAGCCGATTCCCCGACGCGACCGCGGAGCAACTGGTCGAGGCCCACGCCTATGCCTATGGAGGGGCCATCATTCAGGACATGGGCTACTATCCCTTCGGCAGTCAATTCTTTAGCGATCTCACGCACTATGTGCGCAGCGGCGATTTCGTTCTCGCGCTCATCGCCGAATCCCACAATCTGAACGAATATGCGTTCGCGCTGGGAGCCCTTGCCCACTACGCCGCCGATACCACGGGACACCCGCTGGCGACGAACCTTTCGGTTGCAATCATGTATCCCAAGCTGGCGAAGCAGTACGGGCCCGTCGTCACTTATGACGAAAAACCATCGGCACATGCGCAGGTTGAATTTGGTTTCGACGTCGATCAGGTGGCGGAAGGAAACTACGCGTCACGCGCCTATCATGATTTCATCGGCTTCGAAGTGTCCGAGCCCGTACTGGAACGGGCGTTCGCCGATACCTACTGCATCGACATGTCGAGCGTCTTTCTCAGCGTTGATGCGGCAATCGGCAGCTATCGCCACGCCGTTTCAACGGTCATCCCCAGGACCACCAGAGTTGCGTGGCATATGAAGCGACATCAGATCCAGAACAGCCATCCCAATGAGGTGCGGAGTCAATTCATTTACAACGTTTCGCATTCTGAGTACCGCAAAGACTGGGGAAAGACCTACGAAGAACCAGGAATCCCAGCCCGCATCAAAGCGTTCTTTCTGCATCTGGTGCCAAAAGTGGGACCTTTCAGCGCCCTCGCATTTCATCCGCCTACGCCAGCCGTAGAACAGTTGTACATGCACAGTTTCAACGAGACCCTGAAAAACTATCGTGCGTTGCTTGTTGCCCAACGGGAAGGCCACCTCCAATTGCCCAACGACAACTTTGACACCGGAGAACTTACAGAACCTACGGCCTACCCTTTTACGGACCAAACCTACGCGAAGCTGCTAGCCAAGGTCAGCGCGAAACCAATCTCAGAGACGTTGCGCAGTGACATCCTCGCATTTTATGCGGATCTCGATGCACCGTTTGCGACCAAGAAGGACCCCAAAGCCTGGCACGATGTGCTTGATGAATTGGACAAGCTGAAAGCCTCGCCGTCAACTGGCCCCGAGTTGGAGCACCCTCAGTGATCATTGGTCCCGTGCCTTGGTAACCGTGAAATGACGAAGGAGACGCACTTTGGAGTTATATCGCCCTGCACTTCGCCGAAGGTGGCGCCTGTGCCAACCTGTTCCACCGGGATTGACGAGATGGAACAGATCACGGCAAAGCTTTCTCGGAAATCGTTCGACGGCGATTCAAGTTGCCAGATCTATCAAGCCATGGCGCCGCTATCGCGGTGTAATTCGTGAGTTGGATATCCTCCAACCCGCGAAGACTTGTGCCTATGTGGACGATGCTGACCCTCATTACTCTTTTTGCTCAGGCGCAAGAGCCGATCGACCAGGAAACGCAAGAAGAGAAAGCGTCTGAGAGCCCGCCGCAAGAAAAAATAAAAAAAGAAAAGCGCGGTTCTCTTGTCGCCGCTCCTATTCCCCTTTCCAGTCCTGCAATCGGTTCAGGAGCCGTGTTGGCAGGCGGGTACATCTTTGCCCTGCGCACGTCCGACAAAATCTCGCAACCTTCAACCATCGGAGGTGCTGTTCTTATCACTGATAATGGAAGCCGAGCTTGGGGCCTGGGCGGCGAGTTCTACTTCAAGCAAGACACTTACCACATTACGACGATCTATTTCAGTGGCAACCTCAACTACGACTTTTACGGGACCGGTACTGCGTCTGGCGACGCCGGCCTGAAGCTACCCCTCAAACAGACCGGCGAGCTGTTTCTCGCAGATTTTCTTTACCGCTTGCGATGGAAGCTCTCCGTCGGTCCTCGGTTTATGACCGGCAACTCCAGCATTACGCTGCGGTCCGAGAACGAAAGCGACGTCGTTCCACCTCCGGACACCGGTATCCAAACCAGACTCACCGCCGTGGGATTCCACGCCAACCGTGACACGCGGCTAAACCGCTTCTATCCCGAACAGGGCACGTTATTCGACTTCACGTCGATGTTTTTTTCCGACGCACTGGGAAGCAAGTACTCATTCGAGTCCTATCGTTTCACCTTCAACTACTATCACAGCCTCGGAACGAAACAGGTTCTCGCGTACAACTTTTTCAATTGTGCGACCGCCGGAAGCGCGCCTTTCTACGGACAGTGCATCTTCGGGACCAACAACGAACTGCGGGGCTACGTGGCAGGTCGATACATCGACTCAAATATGTTCGCCACCCAGTTCGAGTATCGCCGTACTCTGTTTTGGAGATTTGGCATGGTCGCCTTTGTCGGAGTAGGTGAGGTCGCGCCCGGATTGGGCGAGATACAAGCCGATAATCTTCTTCCTGCCGGCGGCGGAGGCCTGCGATTCAAGATCAGCCAGAAATACAAACTCAATTTCCGCGCCGATTTCGCTCAGGGCAAAGATGGCCACACATTCAGCATGGGAATCGGAGAAGCCTTCTAGTCTTGGTGACCGCGTTGACCATTTCTAATCGAGAGAGACGTTTGGGGCACCGGGGGCTGGCCCATTCATCGATTTTATTTCGTTTGTGCCATTCCAACGCAAGGCTGCCCCACTCGCCGCGGTTTTCGGCGAGTGGGTACCAGAGACATCTGCTCCTCGTTGGCTCCTCTTCGATATTGATCAATGAACCGGGGAAAGCTGAACTGCGCGCGCACCGGATCGCGTGAAGCTCTCCGCGAAAACCAGTCGTGGTCGGGCTGCCCACTCGTCGAAAACCACAACGAGCGGGCCAGCCTCTTCCGTGGCGATGCGATCAAAATCAAAAATCAGACGATATGGGCAACCCCCCGAGGCGGAAAAAGAGAAATTTCCGAGACGATTTGTCGAATTCCGGACCGGCCGTTCGACTATATGGTGAAGGCCGGGCAACCAGCCCGCCCAACGCCGTTACAGAAAGAATATCGCTACAGAAGAAGGAGAAATCATGGCGCAGTACTTGGTTGCGATTCACCACCCCGACAACTACGACCCGTCCGTCGAGGGCGAAGCGATGCAGCGCGATATCAGCGCGCTCAACGAAGAGATGGATGCTGCCGGTGCCAGGATTTTCGCCGGCGGCCTCTCCGCTGCCCGCGGCGCGAAGTCCCTGCGGGCGCAACCCGATGGCAAGGTGCTCATCACCGACGGACCGTATCTGGAGACCAAGGAACACATCGGCGGTTTTTGGATCCTGGAAGCCCCAGACCTGGACGAGGCTCTTGCGTGGGGACGCAAGGCTGCCGTCGCCTGTCGGGCGCCTGTCGAGGTGCGCCCGTTTCTCCGAGTGAGGCCCAATGGAAGCGACTGAGCGGCAGTGAAAATGGTCCATCCGTGACCACCGGCTTGTTGCCGGAGAACGGGCCGACTTGGCCCACTCAGGAGGAACACGATGCGGAAAAAGAAGGTTCACGCAATTGCGATCAAAAGTTTCGCGCTGCTGGTTGTGCTCGGCGCGGCGTGCTTCGGTTCGGTGGATCATGCGATGGCACAGGATGCCACGACACCTTATCCGAACATGGCCCCGATCGACCAATACCTCATGACGGATCAGGGTGCGGAAATCGCCCTGGCGCGAAGTGCAGCACCGGAGTCCATTGCACGCGATGCAGAGGTACAGGTTCTAGGACGTCATGGGTTCGAAACGGCGGTCAAAGGCAAGAACGGTTTCGTGTGTATCGTGGGACGATCGTGGACATCCGCGCCCGATTCTGAGTTTTGGAATCCGAAGGTGCGCGTTCCCATGTGTGTGAATGAGGCAGCCGCGCGTTCTTACCTTCTGCGCCTTACCAAAGAGACCGAGTGGGGACTGGCGGGGCGTACGCAAGCTCAGATGACCGAGGCCATCACCGCCGCCATCGCCAAAAAAGAATTGCCGGCGATGGAGCCCGGAGCGATGTGTTACATGCTGTCGAAGCAAGGCTACGGCGGCGACAGCACCCCCCACTGGCCTCCCCATCTCATGTTTTTCTATTCCGATACCGACCCCGTAATTTGGGGAGCGAATCTGCCGGGTTCGCCCGTCGTCGGTATCAGCGACCCCGTAGAGCACCTGACCCAGTTCGTGATTCCGGTCGAACGGTGGTCAGACGGAACCGAAAGTCTCTAAGCCGTAAATTAAATTCCGTTCCTCATGTCGATTCGGCCACATACCGTCCGATGTATCAGCAGAGAGCCAGTACGAAAGCGAGCAACAGCGATCCAAATGCACTCTCGATCTGAGGGTCACCGGTTAGCCAACAAATAGCTAAACTTGAAAACAAGGCACCATCGCTCAACCCAAAGGAGATTTCGCAATGCGATTCATGATCATCGGCAAAGCAACCGCAGAATCGGAAAAACAGGGCGCCCTCCCCGATCCACAACTCATGGACGAGATGGGCAAATACAACGAGGAGCTCATGAAGGCTGGCATCCTGCTCGCCTCCGATGGCCTCCTTCCCAGCTCAAAAGGAGCACGCGTCAAATTCTCCGGCAAGTCTCGTACCGTCATCGACGGCCCCTTCACTGAGGCCAAGGAGCTCATCGCCGGCTTCCAGATCTGGCAGGTAAAGTCCCTCGAAGAGGCCGTCGAGTGGGTCAAGCGTGCCCCCAGTTCCAACACCGGCGAGTCCGAAGTCGAAATCCGCCAGGTCTTTGAGATGGAAGACTTCGCACCCATCCTGTCCGAAGAGCAGATCCAGCACAAAATAGCGCTCCGAGCTGAGCTGCCAAATCAGACCGCCAACAAATAGCCGCTCTTGCATTTACGGATTTGGGACGGAAACGGGGGAGGCCTGTAAATTGCACAAAATCAGATCAGGCTCGAAAGCAACTCGGTCATGAGAAAAATCAACGTGTATGAATTCGTCTCCCTTGACGGTGTTATAGAAGCCCCGGGCGGGCCAGAGGAAGATACCAATGGCCCGCCGTGGTGGATACGTCCATACCGTGACCCGGTTTCTGGAGCGGCCGTAACAAAGGGGATGAACACGCCGCTTGACTTGTTGCTGGGGCGCCGAACCTTCGAGCTCTGGGCACAATTCTGGCCGCAACATAATGACATCTGGCCAGACGTCAACCGAGCGACCAAGTACGTCGCTTCGAATACCATCACTTCTCACGCATGGCAGCCGTCTGTGTTTCTAAACGAAGATATTGCGGAAAAAATCACCAAAATCTAGCATCAGGACGGGCCGGATTTGCGCGTTTCTGGAAGTGCAAATCTCGTTCAAACCCTCATGAAGCATGATTTGGTCGATGCGTTCTCGCTGATGATCATTCCGGTAACGTTGGGCGGTAAAAAGCGATTGTTTGCCGAGGGCACGATCCCGGCGGCATTCAAGGTGACGGAAAGCACCGTCACCTCGAAAGGCGTCATTATCGTGAACTACGAGCGTGCCGGCGCAATCCCAACCGGCAGTCTGTAAACTTGAGGCGCACTGCGGGCGTGACCCTGAGCGCGGCGGAAGGGGAAGCCCGCAGCCGACATCCTGAGCGTTCTTGGCGAAAGAAACTTTGGTCGGATAGCCCGTGGGTTTGATCTTGCAAGCATAACCAACACAGTGGCGCCCCGTTCCTTGGCGTTGTTGCGAAGAGCCTGGAAATTAAAATCGTAAATGCCGCGTACGAAGAAGGAACATTGGCGAACGTCCGCCGCGTTATCCGCGACGGGCGGCTTCGATCTTGGCGACGTCGATCTTTTTCATCTGCATCATGGCTTCGAAGGCGCGTTTTGCTTCGGCGCCTCCGGCTGCAAGTGCATCGGTTAGCGCGCGCGGGGTGATTTGCCAGGAGAGCCCCCAGCGGTCCTTGCACCAGCCGCACGCACTTTCTTGTCCGCCGTTGCCCACGATCGCGTTCCAGTAGCGATCGGTCTCTTCCTGATTATCGGTCGCGATCTGAAACGAAAAGGCTTCACTGTGTTTGAACGTCGGGCCGCCGTTGAGCCCGAGACAGGGAATGCCGGCGACCGTGAACTCGACCGTGAGCACATCGCCCTGCTTGCCACCCGGGAAGTCGCTGGGGGCTTTATGGACGGCCATCACCTCACTATTCGGAAAGGTCGCGGCATAGAAGCGAGCAGCATCATGTGCGTCTTTGTCGAACCAGAGGCAGATTGTATTTTTTGGCTTCGAGGGCATCAGATCTCCTTATGGGAATCAGGTCAAGGTATGGATGTCGGATGAGAAAACCACTGTGAAAGTTGCGCCCAAGAGTGCGGCGATTTTGAGCGCATGCTATGAAATCGAGCGGTGAATCCCCACTGCAATATCAGATGTTTCAGGAATGCAGGTCTGCCTTCTAAGATGACCCGCACTGCCCACGAGGACCGTGTGGATGCGATCCATTACAGCGAAGGCTTGCCCCAGCCGGCGCCAAATAACCTTCCTGCGGTAGTGCGTCGGTGATCGCAACCGGCGGCCTTCGGCAGTCTCGATCTCAGTGCCCGTCGGGATTCCAGAAGACTTCCTCGCAGCTGCCTCCCCATCCTTTTTCCACAGCCTTTCCACCACAAAAATCTAGTCTTTGTGACGCATAACCTTTACTGAGGTCTTTAAAAAGGCGCAAGCTCATTGCATGGACGGAAGCTCTTCCATTCAGGTTTCGCGCAACATGGCCGGGAGCAATCAAGCTCCTAAAGCTAAGTCCTTATTCCATAATATTTTACCTGCAAGTGCTTGCGAATCAAGATTTTACATACGCCTCGTGCAACCATCCGCGCGCAAGTCATTGAAAACAAATAATTTTGACTACGCCGTCTTACCCGCCAACTGTCAGCGCAGAGCTAACTCCTTATTCCAGAAGATTTTACCTGTAAGTTCTTGTGGCTCAAGATTTTGCGGTGATCGAAGCCTAACCCTCGCCAGCAACTATTTAAGAATGAATATTTTAGAAATTCTAGGCAAAAAAAAGTGCGCATACCCCCGCCCAACGCTTGACGGAACGAGGCCCTTTTAGCAAAGCGTTCTGGCTGGCACAATGCCTTTCGAGAGGCGCAGCGCTCTTTTGTGTCGCGCTTTTGGGTGGCGCAGCGCTTTTCAGCGCTGCGATCCCCTTGCGTCCTCACTCGGGCTTTCGGCGCTCGAGGACCGACTTCGAAAAGGAGATGGATTCCGCCCTGCCGTCAACTCCGAGATCAACTGCATCTACATCACCCCGTCGAATCGACCCCACATTGACCCGCGTCGCTCGCCCCTGCTACCGTCATATGTTTGCCTACCGGCGCGCGCCCGGTCCTGCGAACCCACTTCATCAGGAGATCATCATGCCTGCCATCAAATTTCGCGGTGTCGATTTCGTCCAGTACGATTCCCTGCTCACCGACGAGGAACGACTCGTCCGCGACACCACGCGCCAGTTCATTGAAGACAATCTCATTCCCATCATCGAGGAATGCAATCGCGCCGGCCGCTTCCCCCGCGAACTGGTCAAGCCCATGGCCGACCTCGGTTTCTTTGGCGCGTCCCTGAAAGGCTATGGCTGCGCCGGGATGGGCAACGTCGAATACGGCCTGATGACGCAGGAACTCGAGCGCGGCGACTCTGGCGTACGCAGCTTTGTCAGCGTGCAATCGGGCCTGTGCATGTATCCCATTTATGAGTTCGGCAGCGAAGAGCAGAAGCAGACGTGGCTGCCCCCCATGCAGAAGGGCGAGAAGCTCGGCTGCTTCGGCCTCACCGAACCCGACTTCGGATCGAACCCCGGCGGCATGCGCACCCGCGCCAAGAAAGTCGGCGACGAGTATGTCATCAACGGCGAGAAGATGTGGATCACCTCCGGCACCATCGCCGACGTCGCCATCATCTGGGCCAAGGTCGAGGACGAGAAGGATCGCGTCCGCGGCTTCCTCGTCGAGACCGATCGCCCCGGCTTCAAGGCTGACGACATTCACGGCAAGTGGTCGCTGCGCGCATCGGTGACGTCAGGTCTGTCGTTACAAGACGTGCACGTGCCCGCATCGAATCTGTTGCCCAAGACAGGTGGCCTGAAGTCTCCGCTGATGTGCCTGAACCAGGCGCGCTACGGCATCGCATGGGGAGCGCTCGGAGCCGCCATGGCCTGCTACGACTGCGCTCTGCAATACTCCCTGCTCCGCAAGCAGTGGCGCGATCAGCCCATCGCCTCGCACCAACTCGTGCAAGACAAACTCACCTGGATGATCAGCGAAATCACCAAGGCGCAGTTACTGGTCTTGCAAGTGGGCCGTCTCAAAGACGCCGGCAAAGTTGAGCCGCAACACATCTCGATGGCGAAGCGCAACAACGTCTGGATGGCGCTGGAGTGCGCCCGGCTGTCGCGCGACATTCTCGGCGCCAACGGCGTGGCCGACGACTATCCCATCATGCGCCACATGATGAACCTGGAGTCCGTGAAGACCTACGAAGGCACCCACGACGTCCACTCACTCATCATTGGCCAGAGCATCACCGGCATCGACGCGTTCTAGAAACTCCTAACACACGCTGCGCTCACATCAAGCCCATACCACTTGAAGAGTGTGGGAGTTTTTGACTTCCAATATTCGCCCGATACGGAGGCGTGCGAGTTCAGGATTGCCCTGACGGATTCTCCGTAGTTCGTTAAGGGATGCGCCACTGGTTCTGAGTCCAGCAATAACGCCCGTCATAACTGTCACGGGCAAATCGAACAGGAATACTCCTTCGCTAGGGGACGTGGAACTCTCTGCGAGCGGTCGAATGATGCGCCATTCTCGTTCGTAATCCCATTTCTTGCCTTTGGTATACAAAATCTCATGCGCCTTTAGTTCAGCCAAGTAGTCGGAAGAAGGATGATCAGCGTAGCTTACTTGTCGAAGGTTTTCGCAGTCGTCCCCCTCAGGCCTCTACGTCCAAAACCAATGATGTTTATCGTCGAATTCCAAAACGAATCCAGAGTGATTTGCCGCGTAGTGCGTCCACATCAAGAGGTCATCAGGAACCTCACTGAGGGAGAGTATTCCGAGGGTGTTCAGATGCCGATCAATCAATTCCCGAGCGGCTTGATCACTTTGCATGTCGGCTTTAAGAAGAGCGGCCTCTTTCTGTGATGCTAGATTACCCGGCCGTATCCTCTCAACTTCTCCTATAAACTGCGAACCGAATTGGTTCAGGAATTTGTCGGAAAACTGTTGATCCCACTCCTCCGAAAGCGGCCCAGATAGCGCCTGCCTCGCGACCTCCGGACTTCGAAAGCGTTTTACTATTGGACGGAGCTCGAACGGGTCATTTTGTGCTCCGGGTTGCGTGAAACGGATGCGCAGATTTCGGATGATATCCAGTCTGTCAGGCGAAATGTACTTATACAGACTCACAGTGCTCTACTCACGCTGCCTGCTACTCATCGGCATTCTTCGCCAGAGCTTCCCGGAGGAGCATCTTGATATACGTCTGATAGCCCAAGCCTTTCTGGGCAGCCAAGCGTCGCGCAGTTTCCAGATCTTCCTTCGGAATGCGCAGCGTTACCGGTTGCGAGGGTTTCGCTCCACGGAGCAGGCTGCCTAGCGTAAGCGGCCGCTGGTGTTTGACCCTCTGACGGATTTCGGTCTCGATTTCGGAACGATGAGCGTCCCACCATGCGGCCTCTTTGGCCTCACTGGAAAACTTCGGGATGACGACCTGCTTCATCTTTGCTTTTGGCATGTTTATTCCAACCCCCACTGTTCGAGGTACAGAGCAACCGTTTCCTTGTCTGCGATCCAGCCTGTGATCGGACGAATCGCCTCGCGCCGCACGGCAAACACAATGTTCATTATGCGACCCGTGCGAGTCGACCCGACGGCAACCCAACGTTGTTCATTTCCTTCCATTTGGTACTCCAGAAGGATGTGATTTCCAGTTAAGATGTCCTCGGCGTCGGAACGGCTAATACCACGCTTCGCGAGATGCCCTTCGTTCTGGCTATCCCAGTCGAACTCGACGTCACCTATCACTATTCGGATTGTACATTAAATGTACATACACGTGCGAAACTTTCTAAGTGGTTTTGTTTACATGCTTTACCGGCGTCGCGAACGGGGAGGCTGGAAACGATGAGCGCAACCGCAGTCCGTTCGGAATATGCGTCCCTTCTGACCAGCAATCTGCCCGCTGTCATTCGAAGCGAGGCGGAAAACGAACGCCACATCGCATTACTCGAAGAACTGGACCGTAAGGGGAACCGGATGAGTGCGGCTGAACGACGAATGGCCGAACTGCTCAGGCTTCTCATTGAAGACTTCGAAGAGAAGCACTACGTCCTGAAGTCGGCCAGCCCCATCGAGGTTCTGAACGAACTCATGCTGGCGAACGACCTGAAGCAGAAGGACCTCATGGACGTTTTCGGAACCCCCAGCATCGCCTCCGAAGTGTTGAACGGAAAACGTAAGTTGAATGCGGAGCACATTCGCAGGCTGAGCCGTCGCTTCAAGGTGTCACCAGAGGTCTTCTTCTAATTCATACCTCGTGCCCGAATGGTATCTAGATGACCCCAGATAAAAAGCGCCGGATCGCAACGGCAACCGGATTCCTTTCCGGTGTACTCGCTTGTATGGACGCCCTGCGCGACGCCACCGTCTTCTGGCCCCCGGAGGCCGTATGGGCAGCCATTCGCCGCCCGCACAAACTGGAACTCTGTGGTGGCATCGCGCTGATGATCGTCACCCTCATCACCTCAGTGAAGCGGCGCTCCCCGGAGCGGTAACCACCCGCATCCATGCACCGCTGACGGCGAAACTCACCCGTACATCTCCTCGAGCAGTTCATACGCGCGGCGCAGATGCGGGATCACGATGCTGCCTCCCACGACTAGCGCCACGTTCAGCGACTCTTCCTGCTCGGCGCGGGTCACGCCTAAGCGATAGGCTTGGATGGCGTGATAAAAGATGCAGTCGTCGCAGCGCAGACAGGCTGAGGCTACCAGGCCCATCAACTCCTTCGTCTTCGCCGGCAAGGGACCTTCCAGGTAGGCATTGTGATCGATATTGTAGAAGCGCTTCACCAGGAAGTTGTTGGCCTTGTCGATATTGGCATTGAGCCGGGCGCGGGTCTCGATGAAGCGGCGCGCAGTCTCACTCTTGTCCGCTACGTATTTTTCCGTGAAGAGATAAGTTGGCTCTTTGCGTTCCGGTCGCTCGGGCGTGGTGCGTTCCGCGGGATGATCGCTGGTGATTGTGTTCATGGGAAAAATGGTAGCAGAGCGGACGAGTGCCTGCGGCTTTAAATGCTAGGCGGTCGGCTTATCGCGTGGAGGCGCGACGGCGAGGAACTCTTCGGCGAAGCGGCGGGCGTAATCGTCGAGCAGAGTTGGAATCCGCTGTGGGTCGGTTGAGCGCAGCACTAAACCCGCGTGGTGATGCTTCGTGATGCGCTGGTAAACTTCGGGATCGTTGTAGGGCGACGTGTCGGGCTCGACCTGACGCGCCAGAGACAGGATCACTCCGGCGTACTCTTCTCGTGTCGGCGGCAACGTATAACTGCCATCTTCGCCCACGACTTCAATGCGCGCCCACTCCCGCCACAAATTGATTCCAGTTGCGGCCTCAACCATCTCGTTGATGTAGGCGCCCCCGACGCGTGCCGCACATTCGAGGAAGTAGAAGTGCCCGTCCGCATGCGCCTTGATGAATTCAGCGTGAGCCACTCCGCGCACCAGTCCCAGCGCGGCAATCAGGTCTTTGTTGATGGCGCGTAATGCGGAGTCCTCCTCGCTTCCACGCGGAACTGTGAACGTGGTGAAGACGCCTCCATGAGCCACGTTCATGGGAGGCTTGCCATACCGACTGACGTTCGCAAAGACGACTTCGTTCTCTGAGACGATCGAGTCCACGTGATAAACATCACCCGGCAAAAACTTCTCCAGCAGATGCGCAGATTGCTTGTCGCCCAGTTGTTCGAGTAGCGGCCATAGTTCTTCAGGAGCATGAATTTTCTTGATACCGATGGCGGAAGCTTCCTGTCGCGGCTTGAGAACCCAGGGACCGAAAACGTGATCCATGTAGTAGCGAATGTCTTGATGATTCACGACGGACACAAAATCGGGCACGCGCACGTTGCGGTCGAGGGCGCGCATGCGCATCGCAAGCTTGTCGCGGAAATAGCGCATCGTGGTGAGGCCCATCCCCGGAATGCGGAGATGCTCGCGCAGGGTGGCGGCGGTTTCCATGTCGTACTCATCGAGGGCAACGATGCGATCGAGTTTGTGCGAACGAGCAAGATGCGTGACCGCGCCTACGATGTCGCCGACCGCAATCTCCTCCGGCAGGTAGAAGGTATCGTCGAGGCTTTCGCGCGGCCAGTCGGCGTCACGCAGTTTTTCCGCGGTCAGCAGGATGACGCGGCAGCCCTGGCGCTTGCACTCACGCATGAACTCCTGCCCTTTCTCATACGTGGTGATGCAGAGAAAAGTCAGCGGACGCGAATCAGCCATGGCATTCATCCGTAGCAGGTCTGCGAGAATATCACGGCGGGCGAGGACTCGATGATCAAATATTCCGATGGTGCCAACAAACTCGGCGCAGAACGGCGTTGGAGTCAATCGGGACACATCCCGCTAGTCTGATAAACTCTGAGGCCATGCCGGACGCAACGCATCGCCAAAAGAACATCGCGCCCTGGTGGGGACTTTTGTTTGCTCTCGGAGCAATCGGCTGCAATGCCGCGTTCTTTGTGAGTCCCCCCTTCCAGGGAGCACTTCCTTGGCTGAGCGTGTTGTTCGCCGTTCTGGCGCTCGTCTTTCTCGCTGCTGGAATGCTGCGAGCGTTTGGCCAGGCACATGTCTATCGCGGCAAAGTGCTGAGCGTCGTGCTGACGGTGATTGCTCTGTTTCCTCTCGGAATCACCGCGTTCGCGTTCGTCAAAGCCCGGGAGTTACCCAGTTCAACTGCGGCGCCACAGGTGGGGCAGAGAGTTCCCGACTTCACTCTCTCCGACACGTCGGGGCAACCCGTGTCCCTCGATCAGCTTCTCGCTCCGGCTGGCTCCGCTTCTACATCTCAATCGCAAGCCCAGGCTCCCAATGCTGTGTTGCTGATTTTCTACCGCGGCTACTGGTGACCTTTCTGCAACCTCGAGTTGCGAGGTGTGGAGAAACGACTGGCACAGTTCGAGGCGGCGGGCATACGTCCCGTCGCGATCAGCGTGGACGCGCCTGCGGTGTCGCGCGACTTAGCTCACAAAGCGGGATACACGTTCCCGATTCTCTCAGATCCTGATACCGCAGTGATTCGGCGCTACCATTTGCTGCACACCGGGGGCGGGCCGGATGGGCACGACATCGCACGGCCAGCCGAGTTTCTGGTGGACTCGTCCAAGATTGTTCGCTGGAGCAACTTCACCGAAGATATCCGCGTCCGAGCCCGCGCGGACGAGATGCTCACAGCCGCCAGAAAGTTGCGCTAGCGCTCCCGGTCCGTTTGCGTCCGAGTCGATCGCACCCACTCCGCCACGAGCGAAGCCAGCACAACGAGGACAATCGTCCAGATCGCGTAGAGGGCTTCCTGTTCCAGCGCGCGGTGCAGTTTCTCATTGATCTCGATGCCCAGTGCCTGAAACGCGCCGTCGACAAAAAGGTGAAGGCCTTGCGTGAGCTTCCAGACCATGCTGCCATCGCTGCGCAAGACACTCAGAGTCATCCCGCCGAGCAGCCCGGTCGTACCTGCCTGGAAACGTTCGCTCGCCGTCGCCACCGCAATCACTGACAGCAGCGAGCCGTTCACCAAGCCAGCCAGGAACGCGCACAGGATTGGCCAGTCAATATAAATTCCCAGTGCCCCAAGCCCTACATTGGCCAGGACCCAAAGGCCGCCCATGAGGGGAACCCATATCCCGTTCCATGACGTCGTCGCTGGCCTTTCGATCGATAGCGCCTGATCCGCTACTGCGGCCATAAATCCTCCAACCTCTCAATGCGAATAGTGCAGCAGGATCGCACTTCGTTTCAGTGCCGCGCGGTCGGGTTCAGTAATTTCGAGTGCAAGATCGATCTTGTTGGGCGGAATTTAATGTGAGTCTAGCGTGCCTTTCAATCCTGACCGGGATTGCGTTATAGTCTCAACCCGGCGCGTATCGGCGGCATCAAAAGGCGCGCACGAGGGAGAACCATGGCTACGCAGTCCCGTCCAGAAGGCAAGGCCCGCACTTACGGAGAGAACATTGAGAGCGACCTGGCGTCGCGATTCCTGCGCGTGGTGGAAGTAGCAGCGATTGCGTCGGCCCGCACCATGGGGCAGGGAGAACGCAAACTCAGCGACCAGGTCGCCACTGAGGCCATGCGGCGGACGATGGACAGCATTCCGATGCGTGGCACCATTGTGATCGGCGAGGGTGAACGCGACGAGGCACCCATGCTTTACATCGGCGAGAAAGTCGGGGCCGAGTTCCCGGATGGCACGGAAGTTCCGGAAGTCGATATCGCGGTCGATCCGCTGGAAGGGACGAACCTGTGCGCCACCGGCGCTCCTGGGGCGATCACTGTGCTCGCCGCATCCGAGCGCGGAGGCCTGCTCAATGCACCGGACTGCTACATGGACAAGATCGTTGTCGGGCCGTCGTGCAAAGATGCGGTCGATCTGGACGCGCCGGTTGCCGACAATTTGAAGAACATTGCAAAGCGCCTGGATCGCGACGTGGAAGACCTGGTCGTGATCGTGCTCGAACGTCCGCGCCACGAGAAGTTGATTGCAGATATTCGCGCGGCTGGAGCACGCATTCGACTGATTGGGGATGGCGATCTCTCAGCCGGAATCGCGGCCGCCGTGATCGGCACCGGCGTGCATGCGGTCATGGGTTCAGGCGGAGCGCCAGAGGGCGTGATCACCGCCGCCGCAATTCGCTGCCTCAATGGATACATGCTCGGCCGCCTGGTTGTGAAACCGGATCAGGAAGAGCGGTTAGCACGCATGGGGATCAAAGACAAGAACCGCATCTACGAGGCGGAAGACCTTGCGCCCGGCAAACAATTGATCTTCGCGGCAACCGGCGTCACAGATGGCGCATTAATGAAGGGTGTGCGCTTCTTCGGCGAAGGCACGCGAACATCGTCTGTGGTCATGACCCTGCGCACGGGTAAGGTGCGCTTCGTGGAGAGCATTCATTTGGAAAAGGGACCGGACTTGAAAGTCAGGTTCTCGTAGCGCCGACATCTTGCCGGCTTCGCTGACACGCTCTCGCTCTCGGCACGGCGGGCGAGATGCCCGCCGGACTGCCGCCGGGACGGCGGCGATACTTTCCTACTTCAGATACTCCGAATCTTTTTTCAGGTCCTCCGGCACAACCGGCATCAGCGGCCACTCCTGCGAAAATCCTTTAAGCAGCGGGGTCGAAATTTCCGAGCGCAACGTTCCATCGTGCACCGCGAACTTGTGCGGATTGCCGGCGGAATAGCCTTCCCACAGACATACGCTCGCGTAAGCACCATCTTTGCGCAGGATGTAATACGTCATGTCCATGAAGCGGATCTTGTTCATGTCGCCGTTGTAGTTGCGCACGATGCGCTTCAGCGCGTCCATGCCGGCTTCCTGCGGCGACATGCCGTGCCGCATGTTTTCGATGATCGTATGAGCGCCGGCAACCTTGATGTTTTCTTCCCCGGCACCGGTCGCGCCGGCTGATCCCACGTCCTGATCGGTGTAGCAGCCGGCACCAATAATCGGCGAATCGCCGCAACGGCCGGGGAGCTTGAACGCCAGTCCGCTAGTCGTCGTGATGCCCGACATTTCTCCTTTTTCGTTCAGGACCGAGCAGTGGATTGTTCCGGTGGGCGGAAACAGAACGCGCCGCACGGCTGCGAGTTGAAATTCTGGCTCGATGCCGAGATTGGCGGCATGCTGCTGCAGTTGCTGGATGCGTTCGCGCCGCAGATCGGCCTGCGATTTCGAATCCGTTGCTGGTGGACGCCAGTGCGGATCGGCAAGGCCGGGTCCCCACCAGTCACGATCGGAATTGAACTCTTTCCACAGCAGCCAGATCTTGCGCGAGCGCTCGGTCAACAGGTTCTCGCGAGGAAGTCCCATCGCGACGGCGAAGCGTTCGGCGCCCTCGCCGACGAGCATGACGTGGCCGGTATGCTCCATCACGGCCTTGGCGGCCATCGATACATTCTTGATATTGCGTACGCCGCCCACCGAACCGGCGCGACGAGTCGGGCCGTGCATGCAGCAGGAGTCCAATTCGACCACACCTTCTTCGTTGGGCAAGCCGCCTAGACCGACCGAATCGTCTTTGGGATCGTCCTCCGGTCCCTTCACCACGCGAACGCCGGCTTCGAGGGTGTCTCCACCGCTTTTAAGGAAAGCGTACGCGGCTTCGACGTAGGGATAGCCGTTGTTGGCACATATGATGATCGGACGCTTGGGTGCATCGCCCTGCGTTGCGTGCCCCTGTTGGCTGTTCTCAGGAACAGCAGCGTGTGCTCCCACGCTTGCGGCAACAGCTCCGAGCACTGATGTCTTTACGAAATCACGGCGCGATACGGTCACTGGTCCTCCGGGTTCGTGCCCGCTGGCAACGAAAGGCTTGCGGGCGAACGGGAAGCATATCACGGGCCGGATTGAGGATTTACACCTGGGAGAGCCATCACCACAAAGGACACTAAGGATCACGCAGGATTTCGACGCAACGTCGAGCTTCGCCCGACAGACATCCGAGGGCGGGTGTCCTCACATCGATTCCTCTCAGAGCTCTTCTCGATATCTGCGGGCCAGCTGAGAACGATCGATAGAGGAGCGGAGTACCGTAGGGCGCCATCTTTGGGGCGAAATCATAGGGCCAATCTGTCGTACCTACAATTTCCCCACGCAAATGAGGATTCCTGACGCACTCAGCCACGCTTTCACGGCTGTGACGATGCTGCAGCCTCTTTCTGATAGGCGGGTGAAAGCGTCCCCTTGTGTTCAGCGATCGGCAACAGCGTTGGATAGAACTGCACGAACGTGGTGTCGACAGCGGCGTGCGCGGCGTGGCAGGTGTAGCAGTCGGCAGAGGTCGGGATCATCTTCGCCGTTTTTCCCTCCTCAAGGCCGCCGAAGAACGCCCACTTGCCGGGAAAGCGCGCCTCATCTTTAACGTGGACCTCGACTCCCATGAGGTCCGTACTCTGATAGTTGCCCTTTTGGTTGATCGAGCCTTTGCCTTTTGCCATGCGGCCCTCGAGCACCAGCATCGTTTTGTCGGGCCAAGTGCCGGTCGCCACGAATGTCTTGTAGGCCTCCGGATTTACGAAGACGTTGTCGAACATGTGATGATCCATATTCATTGCAGGGTTGTAGCTCATGTCGAACCCGGTGGTCAGGTATACCCACTCGCGATAGTGTTCAGGAAACTTGAGTTGGGCATCGGCGGTATATTCCGGCCCTGAGACCGTGGGCGCCCCCTTGGAATAAAGGACCATCGCGGACGTTAGAACCGCTAAGCTGAGCAGGACAAGTTTCATCTTGTGGTTTGGCATGGCGAGCAGTATGCCCCGATTTCCTGGCGGGTGCCAGACCGCCCGCTGCTCGGAGCTGGCGATTCGCTGCATTTGTTGACCTGTTCGGCACGACGTAGAATACGATCCTCTTTTATGGACAGGATCGGCGAACACAGCACTTCGTCACGATGGCGCTGGATAACAGCGATCTGGGGCGGCATCGCATTGTTCGATGCCACGCAGAACGTATTCGTGATGCGCGCGGAAGGCATGCAACATTTCTGGTCGCGACTGTTCGTGGTTCTTTTATTGACCTGGTTGCCGTGGGCACTGGTGACGCCGATCGCACTCCGCCTCGGCCGCCAATATTCACTGGCACAATGGCGGCGCCTCTCGACGTGGGGTGTTCATCTTGGCGCCTGTGTCGCGACCGGCCTGGTTTCGGCCACCTGGAATGCGTTTCTGGAAGAGATGTTGAATCCGTGGGCCCATGTTCCCGGCCCCGAGCCGTTCGCGGTTCTATGGTTCCAGAAGTTCTACAACGGGCTTCTCTCATTCGTACTCCTGTACGGCGCGATTCTGTTGGTAAGCCACGTACTGGACTCCCGCGAGCGACTTGCGTTGCAGAAAACCGAGACTGCGCGACTGAACGAACAGCTTTCGAAGGCGCAGCTCAACGCCCTTCGCAGCCAGATTGAGCCGCATTTCTTGTTCAACACTCTCAATGCCATCGTTGGCTTGGTACGCGAAAAGCAGAATGATGCAGCAGTAAACATGATAGCGGGACTGAGTGACTTCCTGCGGCGCGTGCTCGACGACGCCAACCGGCACGAGGTACCGCTCGGAGAGGAACTGGAATTCGCACTCAGGTATCTCGACATCCAGAAGGTACGCTTTGCGGATCGGTTGCAAGTAAGCGTCAACGTCCCGAACGAACTTTTTCCTTCGCCAGTTCCAAGCCTAATCCTGCAGCCCATGGTCGAGAACGCGGTCAAACACGGCATTGCAAAACGAGTGCATGGCGGCGCTATCCTCATTGGCGCGCTTCGATCCAACGGGAAGCTGACACTCAGCGTGTACAACGATGGGCCCGGTTTGCCGGTGGGATGGGAAGAGACTGGCTCCGGCATTGGGATCTCTAACGTGCGCACGCGGCTGCGGGGCCTGTACGGAGAGGCCTTTGAGTTCAACGTGCGAAATCAGGAACCTGGTGGCGTGGAAGTTTCGCTCACCGTGCCCTGCAAGGAGTGATTCGTGCGCCCGGAAGCACCTCGCAAGATCCGCACGATCGTGGTGGACGACGAACCCCTCGCGCGCTGTAACCTTTCAGTGCTGCTGCGCTCCGATCCCGAAATCGAAATCGTCGCCGAATGTGGCTCTGGGCAAGAAGCTCTTGCAAAGATTCGCGGCGCGACGGCAGATTTACTCTTTCTGGACGTTCAAATGCCGGAGTGCGACGGCTTCGATGTTCTGGAATTGCTTGGACATGATTTACCACCGGCAGTCGTCTTTGTCACCGCCTACGATCAGTACGCGCTGCGCGCCTTCGAGGCTGGTGCGCTCGACTATCTACTGAAACCCTTCGACAATGCCCGCTTTGAAAGGACGCTCGAGCGCGCCAAGCAATCAATCGTCCGCAGTCGGGAGCAGCCGCGAAAACCCGAGCGGTTGGCGATCAAAGGTGTTGGACAAATCTCGTTCGTGAAACTTTCAGAGATCGATTGGATCGAAGCTGCGGACTACTACGCGTGCCTGCACGTCGGGAGCAAGACACACCTGTTGCGCCGCAGCCTGGCCGAACTCGAGAATGAGTTAAGTGAAACATTTTGCCGGATTCACCGCTCCACCATTGTGAATCTCGATCGGGTGCGCGGATTAAAACTGAATGACGAAGGCGAATACGACGTCCTACTCGACCACGAGATCCGTCTCCGGTTGAGCCGGCGTTATCGCAAACAACTAGAGTCTCGCCTGGACGTCTCCAGTTCACGTCGTGCGTGATTCCTTGATCTTCCGACGCAGTCGGTCGAGTGCACCGGCTCACCGGCTCGCGAACCGGCGCAGACGGCCTGGATACGCCGACCCCGCCTTTTCGAGGCGTTCCGCGGTCGCTGTCGAAATGGGCTGAACATTTTCCGACCGGAAGCGCAAGAGCGCGGCGATATTGCCTACTTTGTCGAACTCCGAATCGCCTTTCACGTAAAACGTTTCGATATCGCGCCGAATGACCCAAGGGAGAATGGCGTCGCCGATGTCGACCACTTCCTGCGTCGCCCGGCCACACGCGGGACAGAAGCTGACGAGATGCGCATCCATGTGTCCGCATCCGGTGCATTCGACGGCGTGAGCCAGCAAGTTCTCCCCAATCAGCAGCGTCTGCACTTCGCCTAACTGCAGCGAACGCAGCACGCGCCGCAATCCAGTGACCCCGCGTCCGTTGCTGCGGGCCTGGCCAAGGGCTTGGGCAACCAGTTCGCTGCGGCGCTCAGTTTGCCACTGATCGACAATCTGCTGCGCATGATTGCGGATTTCGTCGCGAGTCACGTGAGCCAGGTCGGCATGAAAGCGGCCAATCAACGCCTGACTGACATACGAATGCAGTTGCGGCTCCAGCAGCGAGCGGTGGGCATCCTGGCAAGCGAGAATCCATTTTTCGAAGACGCCTTTTTCCAGCAGGTCCTTGAGAGACGCTGCGACATTCTTGAAGTGTTGCCGAGTTTCGTCTTCGACGCGTCGTTGGGCATGGCCTCCGTCATAGCCGGCGAATCCGTCACTTCGTCCCCTGCGGGCCAGGGGATGGAACAGGTCTTCCCGCTCAGTCAGCTCGCCGAGGCGAAGGTCGAAAATGCGGGCCCGGTGCCGGTCCACCAGGACGACACCCAGCAGCGGAGAAGCGCCCAAGAGATGAGCAATCGGTTTGAGATGAAAATGACGATCGACGAAAAGCTGGGTGCTGGGAAGTGCGGCTGGCAGGTCGTACTCACGCCAGATATTCTTGGCAGCACAGGCAAAGACAGCCTTGCCGTGAGTGCCGTTGCTGCGCAGTTCACTCGACAGCCGCAGGATGCGGTCCATGTCGGCGCGGGCGCAGTCTTTCTTGCCTTTGCTTTCGAGGTTGCGCAAGGCTTCGCGCGCCAGGTCCTTTACCAGAATTGTGTCTTCCTTGTGCGCCTTGTTCCGCGGTGTGGAAGGCTGGTAGTAAAAGCTCAGTGCGCACGATGCTTCATCCTGAAATTCAGCTAGCTCTCGGATTTGTTCGCGAGTAATCGTCATGGATGATGTCTCCAGGAATTGATTTGAATTGGATTTAAGCAGCGCCGG
Source organism: uncultured Acidobacteriaceae bacterium (assembly GCA_963840895.1). Lineage (GTDB taxonomy): Bacteria > Acidobacteriota > Terriglobia > Terriglobales > Acidobacteriaceae > Sulfotelmatobacter. Next base: position 309,390 of record CAWJAR010000015.1, on the reverse strand, counting down.
TAGGAACGAACCGGCCTTGAAATTGCTTGGCCAGTCCCGGCGTCTTACGTAAGTGATCACGTGCTGCAGAAACAAAGGCGAGTACCCCTTCGGTGGGAAGGCCGGTAATCGCCACAATCTCTTCGACGGTGAAGCCTTCAATGGCATGCAAGATGAATGCTTCGCGCGGTCCCGAGCCTAGATCACGCAGAGAGGACGCGATCAGGCGCAACAGTTCGTCGGAAGCCATAATCTGCTCAGGGGTAGCGACGCGAGCGTCGGCAATCACCGTGGCCCCGGTAATCGATTCGTCGGGCTGGTGAAATTGCAGTTCGGGCTCGTCGCTCCCCTTCACGTTGCGCTGGCGCGCAGAGTCTTCCAACGGCATAGCGTGGCCATCGCTCTCATCGGATCGAGACAACTGATCCAACGCCTGCAGTGCCAAGCGGTAGAGCCAGGGCTCAAGGGCGAGGCGTTCGGGCTTCTCCTGGCCGTCGCCCAAAGCGGCGGCGATGGCTTCATCGATCACTTCTTCCTTGGAAAGGCTGTCGGGCGCAATGAATTCCTGGGCCTCCCGGAAGTAGATTTCGCGTTCCACGAACCGCTCAAGGCGTGCCAGATTGGCGTTCACATAGGAGCGGATGTCGTCAGAGGAAATCGTTGGCGGAAACACGGCGGCCAGCGTCTGCTCAAAGGGGACTTCGCGCACCACAGCGCTGGGGCGCTCACTCGAGCCACGCTTCCCACGCTGCCACTTGTGCGAGGCGCGCAGGATTTCCTTGTGCTTATTGACCTGCTGCAGCAGATCCTCAAACGCATTCTTAACCGCAGCAGAAGGGTTGGGCGCGGAAGACTGCACGGCCATCTGCCCCGAAGGTAATCGCAGGTTCAGAGACACGCTGGTGCCTTCGCGAGGAGACGTTTCTTCCACCACTCCCTTGAGGTGGATCAGTTCGGGACGGAAAACCTGCAGACGTTTTTGCAGTTTTTCGATCTGGTGTTGAATATCTTTTTCGACGGCGGGAATTTTATGAAGACGGTAGCTGACGTGAACGTTCATAGCGCCTCGGCCTTGCTAACGAAGTGCGCAACCAAGTGCTTTCTAAGCCGATTGTACACCCGGTGGAAAAAAGACAAGCACAGAATCGAAATGCTTTGCACTTAGGATGGCTTCCCAGGGGATTGCGTTGCTCCTGAAACAAATTGCGAACCACAAAGTTTGCAGACCTGAGAAGCGCAAGGTATGATCCGGGTCCATGACCTGGTCCAAGTTCGCCCTGCTGGTGTCACTCACTGCCCTCGCCTACGCACAGGCACCATCCTCCAAAGAAATTGAGAGCGTCTATCCCGATGCACACACGCTCTATCTCGACCTGCATCAGAATCCCGAACTCTCCGGGCACGAAACGCAAACCGCCGCCAAACTAGCGGGGCGCTTGCGCAGCGCTGGATATGAAGTGACTGAACACGTGGGCGGTACTGGAATTGTGGCCATCCTGAAGAACGGCCCCGGTCCCATCGTGATGTTGCGGACCGAACTGGATGCGCTTCCCGTCGAAGAAAAGACCGGACTTCCCTATGCGAGCAAGGTTCGCACGAAAGACGACGCTGGGCGCGATGTTGGCGTGATGCACGCCTGCGGACACGACGTGCATATGGCGTCCCTTCTGGGAACTGCTGAGATCATGGCGCGCACCAAAAACACATGGCACGGAACCCTGATGCTGATTGGCCAGCCCGCGGAGGAAACCATTGGCGGCGCAGACGGCATGATTCGCGACGGGTTGTTCACTCGATTTCCCAAACCTGACGTGGCTGTGGCATTGCACGTTGGCAACGAGGAGCCTGCCGGGACGGTATCCATTACGCCCGGCATCTACAACACAAATTCCGATTCCATTCGCATCACGATTTACGGCAGGGGCGGTCACGGAGCGGCGCCGCACACCACCGTTGATCCCATCGTGATTGCGGCGCGCACGATTGTCGCACTGCAGACGATTGTTTCGCGCGAAGTGAAGCCAGGCGAGATGGCCGTGGTCACCGTCGGCTACATTCAGGCTGGAACCAAGAACAACATTATCCCGGATCATGCGGAGATGGGTCTGACCGTGCGTACTTTCAAGCCAGATGTACGCAAACTCGTTCTTGCCGCGATCACGCGCATTGCCAAGGGCGAAGCTGCGGCGGCGGGTGCGCCACGAGAGCCGTTGGTGGAACGTTATGAGGGGACCGACCTGGTCTACAACAATCCTGAACTCGCTGAGCGGCTGCGAGCCCCGCTGGAGGCGGCACTGGGAAAGGACAAAGTTAAAACGGCGGGGCCCATCGCCCCTTCTGAGGACTTTTCCTACTTCGTGGAGCAGGGAGTTCCGGGCTTTTATTTCAGCCTGGGAGGGGCCGATCCCGCGAAGCTGTCGGAGGCGAAAGCATCGGGGATACATCTGCCGTCAAATCACTCTCCGCTGTTCGCTCCCGATGTCGAGCCCGCATTGAATGCAGGCATCGCGGCAGAGGTCGCAGTGCTGCGGAATTTACTGAACAGTTCACCAGAGGAGTTGCACAAATATCCAGCGGGACAACCTGCCCAGTAGGCGTGCGCGGCAGCAGGTACGTTGCGTTTGCTGGACGTCTGACGTGACAGCCTCAGACCGCGACTGTGACTGACGTCTCCGTTCGAGTGACCGGACGATAGAGAGTGTCGCGCTCGATCGGTACGCGCCCAGCCGCGCGGATGAGGCGCTCCAGCTCTTCCCGGCGCATGCCTTGGGGAGTGGTTGCGCCCGCGTCGTGATAGATCTTTTCTTCGATCACGGTGCCATCCATGTCGTCGGCTCCGAAGCGCAGGGAGATCTGTGCGATCTTGGCGGTCATCATCTGCCAGTACGACTTGATGTGCGGGAAATTGTCGAGCACCAGGCGGCTCACGGCAATCTGCTTGATGTCGAGCATGCCGGTGGTTTTCGGCAGATGCTGCAGCGGCGTGTTGTCGGGATGGAAGGCGAGCGGAATGAACGTCTGGAAGCCGCCAGTCTCGTCCTGCAGCGCACGTAGCTTCATCAGATGGTCGACGCGATCTTCGTCATTCTCGACGTGCCCGTAGAGCATGGTCGCGTTTGATTTCAGCCCGATCTGATGCGCCAGTTTGGCAGTCTCAAGCCATTCGCCACCATCAATCTTGTGATCGCAGATGATGTGGCGAACGCGATCGGCGAAAATCTCGGCGCCTCCACCTGGCAGAGAATCCACGCCTGAGGCCTTTAATTGTTCGAGCGTCTCGCGGATCGTCAGCTTCGCGCGCTTCGACAGATAGGCAACCTCTACCATCGTGAAGGCCTTGAGGTGGACCTGGGGAAAACGCTGCTTCAGCCCGGAACACAAGTCCAGAAAGTATTGAAACGGCAGGTCAGGGTGCAGCCCGCCGACGATGTGAAATTCCGTGACCGCCTCGCTGTATCCGGACGCAGCGGTCTCGAATGCTTCTTCCAGCGCCATGGTGTAGGCGCCGGCCGTGTCTTTCTTTCTGCCAAAGGCGCACAGACGGCACGCCGCCACGCACACGTTCGTGGGATTGATGTGGCGATTGACGTTGAAATAGGTCTTGTCGCCATGCATGCGCTCGCGGACGGCGTTGGCCATCCAGCCCACGGCAAGAATGTCGCCGGTGCGGTAAAGGGCGAGGGCGTCATCGACATCCATGCGCTTGCCGGCCATGACTTTGTCATGGATAGGCGTCAGGCGCGGGTCGTCAGTCTGAAAGGCGTGCATCGGCGCAACCTGCGTCGGAGAGGCGTGGGTTGAAGGCGTGACGGACATCCTTTTGATGATATCGCAGGAACGACACGGTCTGCCAATAGGGACAAGCGGAGCCAGAGGCTAGCGAGTAACCACGATGCGGTCTTGAATTTGGGCGTATTCGTCTTCCGAAAGTACGTGGCGCGTCACCAGTTGACGGGTTGTCGCGTAGGGGCGCTCGGCGATGATCCGGTCGGCCTTTTGTGCGGAGATGCCGGGCAAGGAAGCGATGTCCTCCTTTGACGCTTTGTTCAAATCAACCGTCTTCTTGCTGCTAAGACCCTCTTTAACGCCTTCTGCCACAGCCTTGGTATTGCGTTTGAGATTCGCGGTGGCTTCGGCGGTTTTCTCGCGAAGCTGATCGGGAGACTGAGGCGCACAGGCCGCACAAGTGGCCAGTATCGAACCGAGCAGAGCTAACAAGCCAAACCTGAGAAACATGCCATTCGGATGCCATCCTGGGCCCGACGGTTGGCGCTCTCAAATTCTCGTTTACTGGAGGCCTGAAAACGGCATCCTACCATAGGTACGCCACTCGACAACGGAAGGAGAGTCGATGAATAGAGTCCTTATTTTCACAGCATTGATGGCGGCACTGGCGAGCGGAGCGGCATTCGCGCAAAGCGCGACTCCGGGCTCAGCCGATCCGAGCACTCCGCAATCCCAGCCGCAGACACAAACTCTGGCGCAGCCCGAGGCTCAGCCGCAATCGCAACCCGAGACGCGACCGGCGCCGCCGACAATGCAGGCGCCAGCGGCCAGCCAGCCCAGCACCGGTCAGGCTAGCGCGAGTCAGGCTCAGCCCGCAGGAGGCACGCGAATTGCTCCGGGAAGCGTGATTCCCGTCCAGTTGACGAAGACCATCGACGCCAAGAAGGCGAAGGTGGGCGATCCAGTCATGGCCAAGGTCACAATGGATCTGAAGACCAATAGCGGCGAAGTGATCGTTCCCAAGGACACAAAAGTTACGGGACATGTCACCGAAGCGCAAGCCAGCACCAAAGATCAGAAAGGGTCTCAAGTCGCAATTGCCTTCGATCATGCGACGTTGAAAACCGGGGACGTCAACTTGCCGATGTCGATCCAGGCGGTGATCGCGCCTCCGTCGAACGACGCGGGCAGCAATAGTGGTGGCGGCAGCGGAGGCGGTGAGCCCGCAGCGGCAGGCACCACGGCAACATCGCCGATGGGCAACGGGCGCAACAGCAACTCCGGCTCGACAGCGCAACCGCAGTACTCAGGCTCACCGAATGCTCAAGGCACCAGCACCGAGGCGCAGCAGCAGGGCGCCGGCGGAACACGTCCAAATATCACCGGAAACACACAGGGCGTGATTGGAATTTCCAATCTGAAGTTAGAAGCTGGCCAGAGCGCGACCCAAGGTTCCGTACTCAGTTCGGAGAAAAATAACGTCAAGGTCGAAAGCGGCACGATGCTGCTGCTGAAGGTAATTCAATAACGGCGGCCAATGCGGAGAGGCTTTGTCAGGTCTCTCCGCCGTATCAAACCTGTGGTTAGGAGCGAGGCGTTACGACGCCGTGCTGGCGGACGCCGCCCGGGCGCGAACCGCTTCTTCCTGAATCCCAGAGGGTACAAGACGGTTCCATAACAGAATGGATGGAGCCACGGTGGCGACAATCATCGCCCAAGGCAGCACGGGCGAACTCCAGAAAATTGTCGTGGTAAAGCTGAGCAAGGCCAGCCAAATCAACGTCACAAATGTGCCGAACAGGAAAGCGTTGCGGCGCGCCCCGCTGCGGAACGGCTGCGAGTAAGAACACAGAGCTTGCACCATCAGAGAAAACGGAAACGCGACCACCAGATCAATGAAGTAGTGCTCTCCCGTGCCTAGCGTCGCCATTACTGTGAGGACTACGAACAGCAACGCAATTGCCCGTATCCAGCAGGCCAGTCCCCGAGAGTTCCACCACACGAGCAATACCCAAGCCATATGCAGTGACGGGATCGCGTTGCGCGCTCCTTTGAGCAAGACAGGCACAACATTCATATGCATCACGTCAGCGATCGACGGCGGATGGAAAGGAAATGCGGCTCCGAAAATGTGCGCCGGGCCGCAGGCCGGAAGCATGTTATAGAACAAGACGCCGAGGGGTCCGGTGACAAGAAACGCCAACATGACCGCCAACGCCTTCTCTTTCTGCCGGCGCAGCTGCGCGGCGTATACCAAGGCCAACGGCAATGGGAGCGCCAGATAAATCACCAGGCAGACAAACCGAACCCACGGCCAAGTCCAGAAAAGCTGTCCCATCAGAAAACTGAACTGCACCCGCAGGCTGCAATCGAAGGAGTATAAGAACAGGTCGAACGTTTTGGGATGGAGTTTCTCCGTGATGTCGAGCAGCGTGCTCGCCATGTACTCCGAAGCGACGAACAGAACCGCCGGAAGAAATCCATAGAGCAGCAGTTTGCGTTCGTCCCCATCGGCCCAGATTGAGTGGGTACCCAGCACCGCGAGTGCGGCCATCCCCACAAATGAAAATCCGGCCATGAAGACCGGATAGAAACCCAACACGCGAAGGTCAACAACCGCTAGGAACAGCCCGCCAGTCAGAACCCAAAGCAGATCCAGCCAGGAGAGCCGAATCATCGCGAGAATTATCACCGCGCTCGCCAAAGCTAGAGAGAGAAAGGCCGAGGCCATCGAATCGTTATAAAAATCCCGATTCAATGCAAGACCCAGAATGACCCCAAACAACAGCACGGTCAGGCCCATCCGAAGCGCCGGCTTGCGGTCGATAGCTTTGTCCTGCGATGGGTCCGAGTGATTGCGCACGAGAAGTGGCGAGCGCGTCACACAAATCGATCGCCCTCAAAAGTTTAGGTGCCAAGGCAAGTCGAAGCAACACGGTTGTCCGGGGCGGCGGTTACAAGAGTAATCCTGTAAACAGCGGGCTCATCGAGACCATGCATTCTTACTACTACTAATTTCCGCTACTCCGCTTCTTCTGCGCCAATGGCCGCGCAAAAGCGTTGGCGGGATTGTGGGCGTTCGATTCCAAAACTTTTCCGTAATAGCTCTTGGCTTGAGCCGCATCACCCGACTTCTCGTAGGCCTGCGCCAGCAATACGAGATTGAAAGGGTCGCGCTGGTCGGCTTTCTGCAATTCCGCGATCGCCGTCTTGTAATCGTTCGCGTACAAGGCGACATACCCCGTCAGGTACGGATAAAACCTCATTTGATCGGGATTGTTGGCTTTATCGAGTGCGGCTTTGGCGGCGGCCACGTGCTGCTGGGCTTCGTCGGCTTTGCCCCGGCGGGCAGCGATGCGTGCCTGAGCGTTTTCCCAGCGGAACAGCCACAGATTCTTGTCCGCATCACTAAGGTCGGGCTTGTGGCCGACTGTGTCGTAACCCATCTTGTACCATTTATATGCATGGTCGGGGTCGCCGGTTTCGAGATAGATGCGGGCGAGTTCCGTGCAAATTTCCGCCGCGCCCACCGAGTCGCCTTTCGCCAGGCGCGCATTGAAGACCTGAAGTTCGAACTCGGAAGCCTTCGAGGCGTTGCCCTCGAACGTGTACGAAACGGCCATCGAACGTAACGCCTGTGCTTTGGACTCGGCTGGAGCAACTTCAATCGCCTTGGCGAAATGTTCCTGCGCTTCTCCGTACTGGCCCTGAAGATCGAGCGCCACTCCCGAAGCCATGTGTGCCTCATACAGGTCGGGCGACTTGTCGAGTGCCTTGCGGTAGAGGGCGAGAGCCTGATCCTGTTTGCCATCACGGCTCAGTTTCTGACCTTGTTGCACCAGGTCTGCCGGACTCCCGGGAACTGGGGCAGTCGCCGCAGGCGGCTGTTGGGCAAAACTTAGGGCGGCGAGCAGAAACGAGACACAGATGACGCGAATCATAGCTTTCCGAAGCATGAAGTCCTCCAGTGCGCAGCGATTATGCCATGGATGCGGGGATCAGGTAAGAGCGGGCTGTTGACGGATCATCTTCGCAGCAGCAAGTCACCCGCAACGAATACGAAGAACAAAACTGAAATAACGCCATTCATGGTGAAAAATGCGGCATTCAGTTTCGACAAGTCGTTGGGATGAACCAACGAATGCTCGTAGAGCAGAAGCAGAATCACAGCAAGCACTCCAAATGCGGCGATCTTGCCCAGGCCAAATACGATCAGAAGCGCGATCAGTAGGGCCACCATCACAAGATGAAAGCCGCGAGCGATCCACAGTGCGCTAGAGATACCCACATATCGAGGGATGGAATGCAGCCCGCTTTGGCGGTCGAACTCGAAGTCTTGGCAGGCGTAAAGAACATCAAAGCCTCCTACCCAGAAAGTCACGGCGGCGGTGAGCAATAGAATGCGGGGATCAAGGGAGCCCCGCACGGCGATCCATGCCGCCGAGGGCGCGATCCCGAGCGCGAATCCCAGCACAAGGTGCGACCAGCGGGTGATCCTCTTTGTGTAGGAGTAGAGCAGCAACACGGCAAGAGCAACAGGCGATAGCAGCAGCGCCAGACGGTTCAACTGGCTCGCGGCAAAAATAAAAAGTGCACTGGATACAGCCACGAATGTCGCCACAAATGCGGGTGTGAGATGTCCGGCGGGCAAAGCTCGAGTGCTAGTGCGGGGGTTCGCGGCATCAATGGACGCGTCAGCCCACCGGTTAAACGCCATTGCGGCCGATCGCGCCGCTATCATGGCGACCACGATCCACAAGAGTTGGCGCGAGGAAGGAAATCCTCCGGCGGCCAGCATCGCCCCGCAGAGAGCAAAGGGCAGTGCGAAGATCGAGTGCTCCCACTTGATCATCTCCAGAGTTACGCGCAAGTTGTGAAGAACGGGCACGAGAAGATTGTAATTCAGGGTCTTAGATCTTTGGTCTTGGATAGACCACTAAAGGAAGAGACCGAAGACCTAACAGCCAACACCTATTCTCCATTCCCCGATACCAACGGTACAAACCGGCACAGTTCGCGCAGGGCGACCTTCGGCTCGCCGTTCTCCATGCGGATGAGTTGCAGTTGCTGGGAATCATCGGAGCCAACCGGAATGATCATTCGGCCGCCCTCTCGCAGTTGCGCAAGCAACGCGCCCGGCACTTCCGGGGCCGCGGCCGAAACGATGATCGCATCATAGGGCGCATCTTCTGGATACCCCAGGCTGCCGTCCCCCACAACCACTTTTGCGTTGCTGTATCCCATCCCGATCAGCAGCATTCGGGCAGATTCCGCCAGCACGGCATGGCGTTCGACAGACACCACTTGCGCTACCAATTCCGCGAGCAACGCCGTCAAATAACCCGATCCCGTTCCAACTTCGAGTACGCGATCGGCGGGTACAAGGGTCAACACCTGCAGCATTAGCGCCACGATGTAGGGCTGAGAGATCGTTTGTCCTTCGCCGATAGGCAGAGGATGGTCTTCATACGCTTGGTCGCGAGTGCTGGCGAGCACAAAGTCGTGGCGCGGAACGCGCGCCATGGCATCGAGCACGCGCTGGTCAGAGATCCCCCGCGCGCGCAGTTGGGAATCGACCATCGCATGCCGTAAGGATGTAAACAGAGAAGTATCGCCGGCGGAAGTCATTCGTGGTGGGGAACCGGGGTCCCTCCGAATGATTTTATTTCTTACGGCGTCGCACGCGGACATCGAAACTGACCACGCCGTTCTGGTCACGCGTCCCCACAATCGAGACATTGCGATTGACGTAGTATTCGCCTTGGATGATCTGTTGCGCACTCTGCGATACGTTGGTGCTGTAACTGAGCGTAATGTTGTTGGCGAATTGCTGCTCGATGGTGACTTGCGGTCCTCGCGCGGTCGGGTTGGTTTCGGTCGTCAGACCCTGGGGATCGATCTTGATTCGGCTGACTCCGAAAAGTTTCTGCATGCGGCTGCTTACCGTCGAGTTGATTGCCTGGTTAATGATGAGGGCCGTGGCCTCGTCGTTGAACAGGCCTTGGCCGGACTGCTGCTGTAATTGCTCCGACTCTTCGCTGGTTCGACCCAAAGCGAGAAGAGCGATGATGTCCGACTTAGGCAGAGGCGGCTCCGAGCGGTAGTTCACAGTAAGGCGATCCGGAGTTCCAGTGACCGTAACGTCGAGGTCGTAATTGCGTACGTGCGTTGTAGCCTGCAAGTTGACTTGGGGTTCGATCGCGACTGGATTCGCAAACGTGATATCGCCTCGCTCCAGGCGAAACTTTATGCCGTTGAAGGTGGCATCCCCTTCCAGAATGTCGGCGCGGCCAAGCACGCTGGGACGCGCCAAGGATCCACGCAAGCGCAAATCGGCATCACCGGACAGCCGAGCCACTGCGGTTTTCATCTGGAGTTCTGGAGCCGTGCGAACCGCCACATCGAGTTTCACGTTGTAGAGAGGAGAATTCGCGGGCGTAATCGCAGCCGACTGTCGGCTTCGTTCAAGATACGATCCGAAGTCGAAACCTGGCGTCACCGCCAATTTCGTAACCAGGATATCCCCAGACACCAGCGACGCCGAGCGGTTGCCTACCCAGCGCAACTCCGCCGTAGCCGTTGAACTGACCCCGGGCGGATAGCGAAGGCGCACTTCTTTGCCGACCGCGCTCAGGTTGAAGCTGAGCTGTCCCTTGTAGTTTGTGGCGTCGCCCTTCACCTCCAGCGTGCCGCCACCAGTACGAGCGGTCAGTTGGTCGATGTGAATACGGTCGCGCGTGAATGACAGGGCACCATTCATTTCGCTCAACCCACTCGGCAAGCCAGCATAGGTAGCTGAGCCATTTTTAAGCTGAATTGTGCCTTGCGGAAATGGCTCGCTCAGAGTTCCGCCCAGCGTCATATGAATCGTAGCCATTCCGGCCCCAGCGAGATCCGGGACGAAGCTGCCCAGCAGTTTGAGATCGACTTGCCCATCGGCCGACAGATCGAGTTCGCGGGTTCCCCCAAAGTGAATATCGCCCTGCCCGACAACGTCAGTTCCGTCGCCCACCAAATGTGCCTTTTCCAGCCGAGCAGCCTGGTCTGAGTAGGTAAAGCGGATGGGGTCCTGGTTGTGCAATTTGGCGTACTCCACATCAATGCCAATGTCCGTCACGTTTCCGCTGAGCGTCCACTGCCGCGGCTCACGCAGCGGGCCGTGCATGGTGACCGTGCCCGCCACCGAGGAATGCCCCGTCAGTTGGTCACCCAGATAGGCGCGCCACAGGGCATCGAGATCAACATGATCCAGATGCGCAGCAATACTCGCCGGATACTCGCCTTGCATCCCGACCGTTCCACCCACGGAGAACATTCCATGAAGAAATTTGGAGCGCGCACTGACCCGCATTTCACCATTTTTGGTCACAGCTTCCAGATCCAGGCCGCCCTGCTGTTCGTGGTCGAGCGCTAGATTGCGCACGTGTACATCGGCACTGATGACCGGAGCATCGAGCGTGCCACTGCCTTGCAGGGTGAAGTCGGCATCGCCTTCCACCGGCAAGCGTGCCGTTTGAATCTGGCGGATGCTTGCCAGGTCAAATCCTTGTCCCTTCAGATCGATGCGAAAGATGCGCGTCGCCGGGGTGTATGCAGCGCTGCCAGCGACTTCCGCGCCGGCATGAGTGAGGTGAATATTGTTAAGAGCGGTCTCGCTTCCGGCAATGCTCAAATCGGCGTCGAACTTCTCGATCGCTTCTCCATATACTGAAGCGTTTGCCGCACGAATGTGACCTTGCGCCTGAGGATGCAAGCGCGTTCCGGCAACCTGAATGGTCACGTTCGCGGTTCCAGATACCGGGTAGTCGAAACCCGCCAGAGCGGCAGTCGAAGCCACGTCAACGTTACGCAGGGTCAGGCCCGCCGTGAGAGGACTGTTTTCGGTAAACTGCCCCTTCTGCAAAACAACGCTGACATCGAATTCAGCGCTCGTATCGCCGCGTCGAAGCGTGCCGCCGCGAAACGAAAGATCACGCGAAGAAAATTGGAGATTGCCGGCCAATGAGTCCCAATGCACCTGCTGTTGGGGCGTGCGCGAGGTTGCGGGCAAGGTGAATTCGAAGTCATCCGCGGCTAGCGTTCCGGCAAGGGTTGGCGATGAGAACGTTCCGCCGGCGACCCCGTTGAAGGTTGCATTGCCATTCACTTGAAACGGAAGATTGGTGGGACCACCCAGGGCCGCTACCAGCGGGCGCCACTCCTCCAGATTGGTCGTCGCTACGGAAACGCGTACTGTGGACATAGCCCCCAAAGTTCCCGATGCCTGAATCCGGGATGAGGGGGTCGACAGATTGAAGTTGGCGAGTTCCAGGGAATCGCTCGCGCCGCGGTACTTTCCCTGGATATGGGCCGTCATGGGTAATTCGCCCGCAGCGGACCGCGACGGCGGCACCATGTCCATGGCAAATCCGACTTCCGCATCCCGGAACGATCCTCGCCAGAATGCGTCGACATTTCCGGAGGCTAACCCGGTGGGACGAAACTTACCGAGTTTATGCGCTGGAACGTCGAGAGCGTGCGCCAGTTCCCCGGCAGACACGTCCCGCAAACGCAGATGTACCGTGCCGTTTTGGACGCCCGCAAGCTTTTCCTTCTGGTCCTTCTTATTATGAGGACGAAGTGCGCTGACCACGGGCAGATCTGCGCCTTTCTTTGCTGTTGCTGCCGGCGGCGGTATGCTATGCAACCAGTTGTCAACCTGCGCGTCGCCGGTGAAACTGCCACCTAATAACTTTCCTTGTAATTTCGACAGCTTGATCTGCTCGTCGGTGATCGAGTAGTCGGAATTTGCGTTGGCCTTCTTCAGCACAATCTGATCGTTCTGCCATCCGAGGTCGCGCAGAGCCAGAGCGCCGGTGGCGGTGAAGTCCTCCAACGACCAGTGACCACTGCCGCTGAACTCGGCAACGCCTTCGCGCAACTCATACCGTCGGGCAATGGCGGCTGCCTCGGCAAGATCGAAATGCCCTTCATAGCTTGCGTCGAGGCGGGGATTGCGGAAATCGCTGATGCGCCCGCTGGCCTGCAACGACGATCGCCCCGAGTTCCATTTCAGCGTCTTCACGTCGGCGAAGGTCGATCCCAGACTGAACTCAACCGAACTGCTCCAGGCGAAGGGCCGGAAATCCTGGAAGCCACTATCGACTTTTCCGATCGAAATCCGGCTCTCGTAGCGTCCGCGCAGGAAGGAATAATCCATCTGCGAACTGGCATCACGCGCATCAAAGTCGAAAGGGATTTTTCGATCCGCCCACAATAGTTGGCCATTTCGCAATGTCAGGTGGTCGATGGAAAGGGCAAAGAGTTGCTCGATCGGCGTGCTCTCCGATGACTTTCGCGCTGCTCTGGGTGCCGGGATATTGGTGGTTCCGTCCGGCGCAATGGCGATGTGGACCACCGGATGATCGAGAACCACCGACGAAAAACCGAACTCGGTCCGCAGAAACGACACGACCTTTACCTGCGCGAGCAGACTGTCGGCATGAGCCAGGGGAACATCGTCCGCAGCCTCTTTTCCATGCACGGTAATGTTCCGAACTTCAACCTGAAGATGGAAAGGGACGACATGGAAGCTGCCGATTTCGGCGCGCCCGCCGGTAATGCGCTCTACTTCGGAGACCAGGCGGCCCCGAACGTAGGCCTGAAAGGAGTTGGTGGTCGTGTACCAGAGTGCAGCGAGGCTGACAGTAATAACGATGCCGCCGGCAATCAGCAGATATTTCCACCAGCGTCGCGGCCTGGCGGCGGGTTCGGTCACCGCGTTTGTACTCCATCTCCACCCGACCCGGTGCCGGGCACGCTCACCTTGCTTTCCGAACGGAGAGACTGCAACCAGGAAACCATCAGTTCGTTGACCTTCTCCTCGGTGAGCAGTTCACGAATCTTGGCGGCGACCTCGGCCGGCGGCGCTTCGCTGGCGACAGGTTGCTTCAGCTCCGGCACAAACTTTTCCCGGTAGTAAGCTTCGACGGTCTTGGAATCAATCTGCACGGCAGGGCGCAGGTGAGCATCCACCAGGCGCATCAAATCGATTTGCTGTTGCACATGCGCCACCAGATCTTTTTGTACCAAGCCGAAGCGGCCTAAAACCGATTGCCAGCCTTCATCGGTCGCCGCGTCCGGATACTGCTTGCGCGCTTCGGCGACCCGCGCCTCGGCTTCTTCTTCGGAGGCATGTTTGAAATTCGCCGATTTCATTTGTTCGGCGAGCAGTTCCTGGTCAATCAGGCGGTCGAGAACTCCTCGCCGATCATCTTCCGTGAATTCGTTGAGCGCGCGGCCGTTCAGCAGGGCCTCGTAGCTCAAGGCTTCGTCCCAATCGCTCTGCAGAATAATGTGCCCATTCACGGTGGCGACGATACGGTCGATTACCTGCCCGGCGTGCGCCATGGGAAGGATGCTCGCACTCCATACGAAAAAGAGCGCGACCGCCGTAATCGTCTTCGTGCGAACCCTACTCATCAGAATGGCTGGCCTATGCTGAAAAATACGTTGAAGTGGCGCAGGCGCTGGGTCTCATAGCCTGTCAGTACTTTGGTCACCGGGTCGAATACTCCCTGGAAGTATCTGGTTGGATTCAAATTGTATCCGAAATCGAAACGCAGGGGCCCGATCGGCGTTTTGTAGCGTATGCCTACTCCGACTGCCTGTGAGGTGTAATCATACCCTGAATTATTGAATTGATTGAAGCACGAATTGGGTGTTGTACCAACAGGCAAACACAAGTTCGGATTCGCCTGGTGCCATCGCAACAGCCCCGTCAACATGTCATGGCCGGCAGTGAATACGTTCCCCATATCGTTAAAAATAGCGAAAGCGAATCCGTCCCCGAAGTAGGGCAAACTAATCTGAGGGAAGCGCAGTTCCAGGTTGTTGACGAACAGGGCGGTACCGCCGACAGGAAATCCTGACGATGGATCGCGGGGTCCTGCCTGATTTAACCCGAATCCGCGATGAGAGTTGCCACCGCCCGTAAAGAATTGCTCGGGCAGCGGGATGGTGGTGATATCGGTGCATGTCGGCTCGCCCGCTGCATTCAGCGGACAGGAACCGGGAGGCAGAACCCTGGTGCCGTTTACTGGCTGCTCCAGGCCGATCGTGGTCGAACGTGCAAACACCCACTGATGACCGACCTTTCCTCTTCCTCCGAACGCGTAATACGTGGAGAACTGGCCGAGGACGCGTCCAAAGTCCGCTTCGGACCCGAAATATTTCGAAGAAGCAAAACCGTCCAGTGTGAAGTAGTTACCTTTCGTACTCTCAAGCGGGTTGTCACGCTTGTCACGAATAAAAGTGAAGCCGGGACCGCTCACACGGGCGGGCAGAGAGAGCAAGGTGATCTCACCGGGCGAAAACTCATCCGCAAAATTGCTGGCCTGGACCCGGCGGAAATCGAAGCGGTAGGTAATCGAACTCGGGCCCGGACGCGTCCCAGGCTCCCGGCCAGTACTTCCGATCTGTTGCCGCAACCCGATCTTCGCTTCCAGTCGCTGCGAAGTGAAGGTAGCCACATCGAGGCTGTTGTCGTAGAAAATCGTATAGACCAGCTTGAACTTGTCATTGTCGAATAACTTCGGAATGGCATAGCTGATCAGCCCACGCTGCTGCAGGCGGCCAACGTGGGACTGGAACGTCAACGTCTGGTTGCGTCCTCCAAAGTTGAGGCGCGTCACGTCAAACGCGACTCTGGGACTCACTCCGGTCGTGCCTTGGGAAGCGGTCGTCCCGGCGGGTTGGCCGGTCTGGAACTCAAGTCCAACTCCATAAGTGAAGGTATAGCGCTTGGCTTCTTGCAGCTGCACCAGCACATTTTTCTGGGGATCGGTTCCATCAGGATTCTGAACGGCGGTATCCACCTGGCTGAAGATGCCGAGATCGTACAGTCGCGTCTGCGTGCTGAGCAGATCTTGTTGGCTGAGCGGGTCTTTCTCATGAACCTGCAACTCGCGCTCCACCACATAGTCCCGCGTATGCTCAGTTCCCGCCACGATGACCCGATTTACGGTGAAGTGCTCTCCCTCCTGGATCGCGTAAGTCACATCTTCACGATTGGGGTCGTGGTCGGAGGGCTTAGTGGAAATGTCGAGTGAGGTGTTGGGAAAGCCGTGGTCAAAGTAATAGCTGAGAATTCTTTCCCGATCGTTCGCCAGATCCTGTTCGGAATACGGCTGGCCCGGCTGTGTGCTGGTTTCAGGAAGTTCGCTGAGCGGCACCTGCTGCGTGCCCAACACATGCAACTCGCCCACGATTGTCCGCACGCCCTCGTCAATATGAATATGCACCGCCAGCTTGTTGTCCGAGCCCTCATAGTTGTCATCCACCTTGGTTTCAATCTTGACTTGGCGAAACCCGCTCGAGCGGTAGAGAGCTTCCAGAGTCGCAACGTCGCCTTTGAGCAGGGTCTCGCTATAACGGCCGTGACTTAGAAGGCGGCTGGTCGGCTGAATCTGCAAATACGATTTCAGTTTGGCGGTGTCCAGGAAGTCCTTGTTTCCGGTAATTTCCACCAAAACCAATTTGTGAAGAGCGCCCGGATCGATTTGATAAATGACCTGCATTGTCTTCGCATCGGTTTCTTTCAGGATCTCCACCTTGGCATCAAAGTGGCCGCGCGTTTGTAAATAGTCGAGCAGGTTGCGCTTCCCTTCATTGAGCAAGTCGTCGTCGACCGCGTTCTCTTCATAAACCGGGATTTGTTTTTTCAAAGTTCTCTTGCTGATTTTGTATCCGCGCGCGTAAATCACCACCACCGGGCCGGGATCAATCTGAAAAGTAAAATCTACGGCATTGCTCGCCGCCTGATATTTCTGCTCCGCAATCGAAACCTGGGATAACGCCCGATTCTGCTTCTGGAATTTCTTGCGCAGCCGTTGTAACGCTCCACTGACACGCGCCACTGTAATGCGATCCCCTCGATCCAGGTGCGCGATCTTTTGAACTTCCGCGGAAGTAAGCCCCGAGGAACCCGTCACCATCACTTCGCCCACATGGGCCTGCTCGCCTTGGGTAATGTGGAAAAGGACGTCCACCTGGTGCGTATCCGCATGTGATACCGTTTCTGCGGTTACTCGCGCCCGGTAGAAACCACCTTCCTGCATGAGTTGCCGGATGTTCTCCAGCGCGCGCTCCAACTTGTCGTGGTTGTAAAGTTCTCCCAGCTGAAATTTCGACGCATTGACAATCTGGTTCTCCGAGGGCCGCGGCGGAGCTCCCTCCACGTTGACGGCTCCCACAAAAAAATTGGCTGATGTGGTGAAGGCCAACGTAATCCCTTGCTCCGCGGGAGTAACCTCTGCCTGAATGTCGGCGAAGCGCCCGGTCCCGTACAGAGCGCGAATACTGTCGCGGACGCGCGTGCGATCCAGCGGCTCACCGGTTTTCTGCGGGAGCAAATCCAGAATGTGCGCTCGATCGCTTTCCGCGACGCCCGGAATCTCAATGGATCGAACGATTTTCCCTTCGTAGCCGGAGAGTCCGGTACCGGGTCCGCTCGGTGGTCCTTGCTGCGGCTGGGAGTCAGGCTTCGGCGCCGGATTGGATTGCACTGGATCCTGGTTCTCGGTTCCGCGACTCCCCTGAAGCGTGATTCCACCTCCCGCCGTTCCCGCTATCACGGGCGCAGGCCAGAGGAGGATCATCGCGGTCAGACGTATCGCGTACCGTTTCAGCAAACAGTGTCCTTGGATCCTTCGCTATTCACTTCGATGGAATGCACCCCGGCTGTTGTTGTACGAATGCTCAGCAGCGCTTTCTGTCGAGCCTGGTTCTGGCAAGCATCGGCCGGGGACCAGCCACTTATAATAAAGGTTTTACCGCTCTGGAACTGGTGACCTCTTTGGCACAGGAAACACAACCCGCAGGACGTTCGGGAAGTTCCCCGCGGGATTTTTCTATGGAAGAACGTTACTCGCGGCAGATTTTGTTCCGCGGCATTGGTGTAGAAGGCCAGCAGAAACTGGCGGCGGCACGAGTTGCCATCGTCGGCTGCGGCGCCACCGGCTCTGCTCTGGCGGGACTGCTGGCCCGTGCCGGCGTAGGCACCGTCCGCATCATTGACCGGGACTATGTCGAGCCTAGCAATCTGCAGCGGCAGTCGCTCTTCGATGAGAAAGACGCCGCGGAGTCTTTGCCCAAGGCCATTGCTGCCGCCCGCAAGATCAACGCATTCAATTCACAGATCGCAGTTGAACCAAAAGTTGAAGATCTCGTTCCCGCGAACATTCAAGCTCTGCTTGAAGGAATGTCATTGATCCTCGACGGGACGGACAATTTTGAAACTCGCTATCTCATCAATGACTACGCCGTCGAGCGCTCGTTGCCCTGGATTTATTCCGCTGCGGTTGGAAGCTACGCCGTGACCCAGAATATCCTGCCAGGAGAAACGGCTTGCCTGGCCTGCATTTTCCCGGACTCACCTCGAGGAATGGTGGAGACCTGCGAAACCTCCGGGATTCTGAATTCGGCCGTGAACCTGGTCGCCTCGATCGCTGCCACGGAAGCACTCAAGATGCTGGTTGGCGCGCCGCAGTGGCGACGCACTCTGCTTTCCTTTGATGTTTGGAGCAACGAACACGCGGAGATCTCCGCCGCCCGACCTCGGCCCGGTTGCCGCGCCTGTGGAGAACGCGACTTCATTCATCTCGCGGGGGAAGGCCGCCCGCACATCACGCTATGCGGCAGGAATTCGGTGCAAATTCATGAGCGCCAACGCCCCATCAACTTCGCTGAACTCGATCGCCGTCTCCAGCCCCACGGCACGGTGCGCCACAACGACTTCGTCCTGAAGTTCTGGCACGATCGTTACGAGATGACACTCTTTCCCGACGGCCGCGCCATTATCAAAGGCACAACCGACGCTGCGGTCGCACGAAGCCTGTACGCGAGATATGTGGGAAGCTAGCTCTATGCTGCCATCTTGGCCGCCTTTGGCGGGCATTGAGCGTCGTAAACCGCTTGCATCTGCTTTAGCTTGAGCACGCCGTACAACACAGTAAGAGCCATAGCAACAACGAGAGTACTGCCGAGCCTCTTCTCAATGCCGAAGGCACCCTCGCGGTTGGCGATATAGCTGGCAATGATCAAACTAAGAATGCCGATGTTGATCGCCCAGTTCACCGGCCTCGTCACGATGTAGTCTAGTGTGCCGAATCCCGCGAGTTGGTAGACCATGAACGGCAAGATCGCGACCATGGGCAGAAGTTCGGAGGCGCCGAGTGTGATGTCGATCGTTCCGGGCGCTACCGCATGCAGCAGCCGGCTGTGGGCCAACTGATGGAACAACGCTGGAATTGCGCAAAGCAACGGCACAGCGGCCAGTAGCTCGAGCACCAAGGATCCGCACCATGTGCCGACCTTCGACACAACATCTGAGCCTGCATTTTTGGCGGATTGCGTGCCGATGAACATCCCCCCGACAATGGCCGCGGCGCTCGACAGCATCAGCAACTCCACCGTGATCCCGAAGCCCTCCGGCTCGCCTGCCTTCAACAGCAACATGGCTAAAAATCCGGGAGTGTAAAACATCACTCGCACCAGTTTCGCCCAAACGCGCGCGTCGCGCTCCGGCGGCAGAATCGGGAGTGGCCTCCCGTTGATTCCTATTGTGGCTCTAGCTTTCGACATTGCAGCGTCCTCTGGAAACCCAGATCAACAGGTTCGGTATTCCCGCCTAGTGCATCATGGGGACGGATTCAAGCCAACTGTCACTTGTTACAGGCGGCTAGGACCAAGCAGAGAGTTCTGCTAATCTTCTCTGCTCGCCATCCCGGAGTTGAATCTGCTCAGAAAAGAGTCCTGATGCCAGACATGGTTCGCCCCCAGCCGTCTCCCTTATACCGGTGGTCGGTTCTCGTGTTCATCAGTCTGGCGCAGGGGGGGAACTACTACATCTATGACAGCATCAACCCCCTGGAACGAATCTTCATTGATCACCTCGGATTCTCCGCCACGCAGTTTGGCTGGCTGAATGCTAGTTACAGCGTCGCTGCCGTTGCGACCTTGCTGATTGGCGGCATCATCATCGATCGAATTGGCACCAAAAAGGCGATCACCATGTTCGCCTTCCTGTGCCTGATGGGAGCGGCCCTTACCGCGTTGCGGGGAAGTGCCCCTGTGATGATTGCGGGACGGACCGTGCTGGGGCTCGGCGCGGAGTCGATGATCGTGGCGGTCACCACGGCCTTGGCGAAATGGTTCAAGGGCAAAGAGCTCAGCTTCGCCTTTGGGATCAATCTCACGATCGCCCGGTTGGCCTCGGTGGCGGCCGACAATTCCCCAACTTGGGCGAACCGGGTCTTCTACCCGCAGGGTTCGGCAGGTCCGGCAAGTTGGCAGGGACCGTTGCTGCTGGCAGTTGGAGCAGGAATTATGTGCGTAGCCACCGCTCTCATCTATTGGGCTCTGGAAACCCGCGCCGAATCCCTCTACGAACTGGGCAAAGCTGGTGCCATCGACAAGCTCGAGTTTAAGGGAATCTTCTGCTTCAATCCCTCATACTGGCTTGTGGTCGGCCTTTGCTTTACGTTCTATTCTGCGATTTTTCCGTTTCGCACCTTCGCCATCGATTTTTTTACGAACAAGATACTGGCGTCCCACGGCGGCGTGGCAGCCTTGGAAGTGGTCAGAGTCCATTCGCTGGAGCAGGCCGGTCGCCTGAACAGCCTGCTTCCCTTGTCCGCCATGATCGCTACCCCTCTGTTCGGGCTACTGGTCGACCGGGTCGGGAAGCGGGCGTGGTTCATGATGTTTGGCTCCCTGCTACTGATGCCGGTCTACCTGATGATGGCCTACTCCAATATTTCGTTATATGTACCGGTCGCCTTAATGGGAATCGCCTTCTCCTTGATTCCTGCGGTGATGTGGCCATCGGTCGCGTATATAGTCGACGAATCCCGACTGGGCACGGCCTATGCGCTGATGACCCTGATCCAGCAGATCGGATTCTTCATCATGAATCTCCTGATCGGAAAGGCTAATGACTATGCGGGTGCCGGTCTCCAGAATCCAGGTGGCTACGCCCTAGGGCTGTGGATCTTCTCGATCCTCGGGTTCATCGGAATGGCCCTTGCAATCCTGCTTCGCATTCGCGAGACGGGACCTCACGGACACGGATTGGAGACGATCACAACCGGCAAGAAGTAATGAACAACTGAAATAAAATTTACCGATTTGCGAAGATTGCGACTCTAAATTTGGAATCGGGTTTATCGCTACGAGAGTCGCGTTATTCAACTCGGAGCAGACAAAGGATTTCCACCTTTCAAGGGGCGGCACATGGAATCCCAAGTTCGGTAGAAATACTCTAATATTTTGAATACAGGCATTACCTTAGTTCCACAGCAACGGCTCGCAAGCCGTACAACGTAAAGATAGTTAGCCGCATCTCACGGGGTGCGGCCGGAAAAGGCAACTTGACCGACCGATCGCAGCGACAGGGCAACGATTCGAACGAAGCCGAGCTCATCGAAAGAGCCAAACAAGGCGACGCCCAGGCGTTCCAGGCTCTTTACGATAAGCACAAGCGGCGCGTTTACTCACTCTGCCTGCGTATGACCGCGAACACTGCCGAAGCCGAAGATTTGACCCAGGAAGCGTTCTTGCAGCTTTACCGTAAGATAGGAACGTTTCGCGGCGAATCGGCATTTTCAACCTGGCTGCACCGCCTGTCGGTGAACGTTGTGCTGATGCAGCTGAGACGAAAGAGTCTCCCAGTGGTTTCGCTGGAAGAAACCACGCAGGGCGGCGAAGAAGATACTCCGAAGAAGGATTTCGGGGCAGATGATTTGGCGTTAGCCGGGTCCATCGACCGGCTGCAGTTACAAAAAGCAGTCGACGATCTCCCTCCTGGCTACCGTACGATTTTTGTTCTTCACGACGTCGAAGGTTACGAACATAATGAGATCGCGACGATCGTCGGCTGCTCGATCGGTAACAGCAAGTCACAGCTTCACAAAGCGCGGATGAAACTGCGCGATTTGCTCAAGATGAGTCGAGCTGAAAAGGCGGACAAATCCTGAGCGATGCAAGACATTACGATTCAAGTGAGCCGGCGTAGACCGGACACGCAGTTGATTTTGACTGAGGCGTAACTGCAAGCTGATTTTGAATTGGCACTTCACTGATTCAGCAGAAGCTTGGGGAGAGCGGTATGAATTGCGTCGAGTTGCAAGCCAGTTTGGCGGAGATCGAAAGCGCCAGGAGCGTTGAACAGCGGAATCATCTCAAGACTTGCCCGGATTGCTCAGCTCTGGTGGCAGAACTGGATTTTATTATCGCCGCGGCGGGTGATCTGCGTGCCGCGGACGAGCCCAGCCCGCGCGTCTGGAATTCCATTGAAATTGCTTTGCGCCAAGAGGGGCTGATTCGCCCGCAGCGCGCCAATCGCTCCCTTCTTCCCTCGTTTAGCAGTCGTTGGGCATGGACTCGCTGGATGGTTCCCGCTGCCGCGGCCGCGCTGGTGCTGCTGGCCATTTACATTCGGCAGAATTCGCCGGCCCCGGTTGCAAATAACTCCACTCCGGCTCCCGTGGTCTCAGATTCGGCCGTAGCCGGATTAAACGATGACGACTTGCTTCAAGAAGTTGCGCAACTGTCGCCCGCCATGCAGGCGGAGTACACCGACAATCTCCGGAATGTGAACGAGTACATCCGGGATGCCAAGGATGTCGTCGCCGCCAATCCGAACGATGAGGAAGCTCGCCGTTCGCTGATGGAGGCTTATCAGGAAAAGGCTATGCTTTTCGAGTTGGCAATGGATCGTTCTTTGCCGTAATGTAGGCAATTCTCGGCCGCCAGCCCCGGCGCTGCGCGGACCTACTGGGGCTTTTCGAGGAATCTTATGAGCGGGCGCACAATCGAACTTGTAGTGGTCGGCGCGATGCTGGCCGGGACACTGGTTGCCGAGACCCACAAGGACTTTCGCTTCAACGTCGGACCGAAGGCCGGGGTTTCTGTCAACAATCCTTACGGCTCCATCTCGGTGAAACCATCGACGGGTAACGTCGTGGTGGTCAATGCGGTGCTCGCATCCGACAAAGTCGAGGTCGACAACAACCTCGTCGGCAACCGCATCGACATTCAATCGCACCTGTTGCCGGGCGCCGATGCGCAGTCCGGACGCGTGGATTACGAAATCCTTGTCCCTGCTGACGCCAGCATCACCCTGCGCTCCACCACCGGCCCTTTGCGCGCCGAGAAACTTCACGGCGACGTAACCCTCGAAGGCTCTGCCGCCAGCGTCGAGATCCGTGACATAGTCGGCGGCCACGTTCATGTGAAAACTCTGAATGGTCCTGTCACTCTTACCAACGTGCAGGATGGCCATGTCGAAATCGACTCCTTGAGCGGTGCAGTCACTCTCAACGCTGTAACCGGGCCCCTGGTACAGGTGATCTCCACCACCGGGAGCATTAACTACATCGGCGACTTCGGCGACCACGGCGACTACCGCCTCACCAGCCATAGCGGCAACATCGAAGCCACGGTGCCCGACTCCACTTCGGCCGATGTCAGCGCGCGCTCCGTTCGCGGCGAAGTGCACGACGACATTCCTCTCCAACCCAAAGCGCACACTCCCTTCGTCATCAAAGAGGGAAGTGCCTTCTGGGGTACCATGGGCAGGGCCGCAGTCTCTTCGACCGTGGTGCTGCGTACCTTCAGTGGTAGAATCCACCTCAGAAAACGCACCTCCAAATAAAACGAACTTTTGAAGAACGGTTCTGGCAAAAGCGTGAGCACGCGGCGACGTGTGCGGCTCAAACGACCGGCCGCGATGCACGCCAGTTCCCCTGCGAATTCCGTTTTCCTGGTGGGGTTCATGGGCGCCGGCAAAACCAGCGTGGGCCGCTCCCTTGGGCAGCGCCTGAACTGGGTCTTTGAAGATCTGGACGATCGCATCCAGTCCCGCGAGGGCCGCACGGTGGCGGAGATTTTTCAGGATTCAGGAGAGACGGAATTTCGGCGTGCCGAACATGCAGCCCTGCAGCATGTGTTACAGGAATTGCGCGGCGGCGGCGCGAGAATCGTCGCTTTGGGAGGTGGCGCTTTTGTTCAGAGGGAGAATGCGGCCCTGCTGAAAGCATTCAGCGCGCCGACGGTTTTTCTGGATGCCCCCATAGAAGAATTATGGCAGCGCTGTTGCACTCAAGCCAGTGAAACCGGGGCCGAGCGTCCTTTGTTGCGCAGTGTCGAGCAGTTTCGCAAGCTGTATGAAACTCGGCGCAATAGCTACCGGAAGGCGGCTCTGAAGGTTCAAACCGGCAAGCGCACCGTGGAATCGATCTCAGCCGAAATTGCACAAAAGCTCGGTCTGAAGAAAATCGCGCTACGCACGGAACAAGGAGAAGTCGAGTGAAGTTTGAAATACCAATGCGCCGTGTCCTGGCCGCCTTGTTGGCTGCCTCCATTGCGGTACTCAGCGCTCACGCGGGTGACAAAAAAGACAAGGCAAAGACTGAAGCTCAACAAGCTGTCGACTCCGGTTCGTTCGGGGTCTTCATCAAGGGCCAGCGCGTGGCCACCGAGACTTTCCGCATCGACCAAGTGGAAGGCGCCAGCGTCATCAAGTCTCAGGTCAAGGATGCCTCCGGGGGAGATTCCAACAGCGAGAGGTCCGAACTGCAACTCACTCCCACAGGCGAACTGCTGCGCTATGAGTGGAGCCAGGCCTCTGGCGGTTCCCTCTCGGTGTTTCCCGACAGTGACTTCCTGAAAGAGAAAATCACCGCGTCCGGAACCGCCAAAGCTGCCGAGCAGGCGTTCCTGTTGCCTGCCAGTTCGCCGATACTGGACAACAACTTCTTTGTGCACCGCGAAGTGTTAGCGTGGAAGTATCTGGCAGTCGCGCCCTGCAAAGACGAAAACGGCCACCGGCACTGCGAACCGGCCGATTTTGGCGCGCTCGTACCGCAAGATCGGACGTCCATGAGCGTCCGCATGGAACTCATAGGCAAAGAGAAGGTGACGATACGCGGCACCGAGCGCGACCTGCTGCGATTGAACCTTCATGGGGATCAGTTTGATTGGGCCCTGTGGGTCGATGACGCCGATCACTTTAAGCTCATACGCGTGGCGATTCCTGCCGATAACACGATCGTAGACCGGGACTAGGTTTTGCCTTCCCGGCGGCAGAATCGAGATTGATCTGGAAAATTTATTGCTGCTGACTGACTCACGTACGGCGCGGGCTCTGGTCACGGTGCTGTTATTCGCCCTGGCACTAGGCTTTCTCTACGTTGCCCGCACCACCCTGATCGCCTTTCTCTTCGCAATCTTCTTTGCCTACCTGATGAGCCCCCTGGTCAATCGGCTGGAAAGCGTGCTGCGAGGGCGCGCGCGCGCCATTGCCGTCATCTACAGCCTCCTGCTCG
This sequence comes from uncultured Acidobacteriaceae bacterium, assembly GCA_963840895.1. Classification (GTDB taxonomy): domain Bacteria; phylum Acidobacteriota; class Terriglobia; order Terriglobales; family Acidobacteriaceae; genus Sulfotelmatobacter. The sequence continues at coordinate 284,320 of CAWJAR010000015.1, read as the reverse complement.
TCCTGGTCGTCGTGTTCTTTGTCTTGGTCGGGCCGAAAGTAACGCGGGAAGGCGCGAAACTGGGACAATCCCTTCCGACCCTGTTGACTCAACTGAGTTCCGGTCAAATCGCCCAAAAACTTGGCGCCGAACACGGCTGGAACAGTAAAACGACTGAACTGGCCCAGTCCTTCCTGGTTGCCCACAGCGACGACATCACGGAAGTCGCACAGCGCATCGGGCTGCGCGTGGCCGACGTTGCCAAGCAGGCTTGGATGTTCTTCATCGTGCCGCTCTTGTCCATCTTCTTTCTGAAGGATGGACGCGCCTTCAGCGACTTCTTGCTCTCCACCATTCAGTCGCGGCCGCAGCGCGAGTTTCTGGAAAATGTGCTCAATGACCTCAACCAGATGCTGGCGCACTTCATCCGCGCCCAACTCACGCTAGCCGCGCTAACGTTGGTGATGTACTCCGCCTTTTTAGGGGTAATGCGCGTTCCCTACGCGCTCGTTCTGGGCACCATTGGCGGAGTTCTGGAATTCGTCCCGGTGGTCGGCCCTTTAGCCGGCGCCGTAATCATCGTCGGCGTTGCCTTGCTGATGAGCTACAAACACTGGCTCATCCTCATCATCTTTCTGGGCATCTGGCGCCTGCTGCAAGACTACGTCTCTTCTCCCCGCATCATGGGGGAGAGCATGGAACTGCATCCCCTGGCCGCGATCTTCGGCGTCATGGCCGGAGGCGAAGTCGCTGGCATCCTCGGCGTTTATCTTTCCATCCCGGTAATGGCCAGCCTCCGCATCGTTTTCCGCCGCTGGCGCCTGTACGCGGAAAAGAAAAAGTTCGGCCCCCTCACCGACTACCCTTTCCGCAGCCAGGAAACCCACCGCCCGTAGCATCACGCGCAACTTCAGGCGATGCTCTTGCTCGTCGCCTCAGTTTGGCGGGGCTTTTCCCGTCAGAATGTCCTGGAGCGCTTTTCCTTGACGTGTAATTCGAATGCGCGACGAAGGTGATTATGAAAGCGCTCTCGATCCGGTTGGTGGAAAGGCTTCGCGAGGTGGCTGCGCAGGCTGAACGGAGTCTCGAAGTGCACGTCTGGACAGGCTGTACATTCGGCTTCAAGGGGAATATCGGAACCGGGAATCGAGAAGGCCTTCAGCCACTTAGTGATGCGAAGGGTGGGTTCCTTCGTGCGCGTGGTTGTTTAGCTTACAGCAAAGCGCGGGCGGAGACGCCCGCGCCACATTCACGATTCATAAGCGATCGAGCCTTTACTGCCCCACCCCCACTCCCGCCGCCTTCTCCACCGACACCTTCCGCAAGAATTCCGCCGCGGCCTCCGGCAAAACGGTGTTGATAAACATCCCCGACCCCAACTCAAATCCCGCCACCCGAGTCAGCCGCGGGATCACGCTGACATACCAATGAAAATGCCGCGCCCCGGCATACTCCGCCGGCCCACTGCGCACGGTGAAATTCAAATCCGGATTCTCCAGCCCCACATAAATCTTCGCCAGCAGTGCCCTCAATACCCGCGCCAGATCGACTATCTCCATCTCGGAAATATCTCCAAAGCTGGCCATGTGCCGCATTGGAAAAATATGCGTCGCGAACGGTGTAGCCGACGCAAACACTTCCATCGCCACGAAGCGCTCGCTCTTGAGCACAATGCGAGTCTGGTCTTCAACCTCGCGCTCCACCATGTGACAGAACATGCATTCCCCTACGTCGTCATAGTGCCGCAGTGCTTCGTGCAAGCGATGCCGCACCTGGCTCGGAATCACCGGAGTGGCGATCAGTTGCGAGTGCGGATGCTGCAAGCTCGCCCCCGCATCGGTGCCATGATTCTTGAAAATCGTAATGTGGTTCACCCGATGATCCATGCTCAGAGCGTTGTAGCGCGCCTTATAAACCCGCAGGATGCTGGCCACATGCTCATCCGACAACAGTCCCATATAGCGCGAGTGGTCCGGACTATCGATGATCACTTCATGAAATCCAAAACCTTCAATGCGCCGCCGCAAGTGTTGCAGGCTGCGCGTTGGCTGCACCTCGCTGGATAGCGCCGCGAATTTGTTGGGAATCACCCGCACTGCCCAAGGCTCTCCACTCGCGGGAGCCCGCATCACCTCTGGCGGCGTCTTACTTTCGTTCCCTGGACAAAATGGACAGCTCTCGACAAACGCGGGTATCGGATCCATCACGCGATGTGTGGCCAAGTCCTCGGGCCGCTTGGCCCGCTCCGTAGCAATAATGACCCACTCTTTCGTAAAAAAATTCTGGCGAAGCTCGGGCATGTGAATCCCTCCAGTTTCCTTATCGGCAGATGGAAGGGATTCTGCAGTGCTGAATGGGTTGCCCCTGGCTGCGGAGGTCGTCCTCCTTTCGCTACTTGCAGACTCTGCCGTCAGCATTGAAAACTAATGCTGTCACTCCAGCCCAGAGCGCACGCGAAGGGCGGACGAATCTGGTTTCCCGCGACTGTTATAGAATTCCAAGTACTCTATGAATCGTAAAATTCCTATTGGGATCCTCGGCGCCACCGGCGTCGTAGGACAAAGATTTATCCAAATGCTGGAGCACCACCCGTGGTTCGAGGTGGCCTGGCTGGCAGCCTCCGACCGGTCTGAAGGCAAGGTGTACTCCGAAGCCTCGCGCTGGCGCCTGAAGACGCCCATTCCACCCGCGGTCGCCAAAATGACAGTTTCTCCGGCCACTCCCGAAGGCGCACCGAAAATCATCTTTGCCGCCCTCGACGCTTCCATCGCCGCCGAACTCGAGCCTCGCTTCGCCGACGCCGGCTGCGCCGTGGTCTCCAACTCCAGCGCCCTGCGCATGCAGGAAGATGTCCCGCTCGTCATCCCCGAAGTCAATGGCGGACACATCAAGCTGATCGACGCCCAGGCGTGGCGCAAAAAATCCGGCGGCTACGTCGTCACCAATCCCAACTGCTCCGCCATCGGTCTGGTGCTGGCGCTCGCTCCTCTCCACCAGAAGTTCGGTCTCGAAACCGTCATGGCCGTCACCATGCAAGCCGTGAGCGGCGCGGGATACCCGGGCGTAGCGTCGCTCGACATTCTCGGACAACGTCATCCCCTACATCCGCAATGAAGAAGAAAAGATGGAGGAGGAAACCAAGAAGCTTCTCGGCCAGCTCAACGGCTCGAAAGTCATTCCCGGCGACTTCGCCATGAGCGCGCAGTGCAACCGCGTGGCCGTCGAAGACGGACACACCGAATCGATTTCCATCCGCCTCAAGAAAAAAGCAAAGCCGCACGAAATCATCGAGGCCTGGAACAGTTATCGCGCCGAGCCGCAGGAACTGAAATTGCCCAGCGCCCCCGACCGGCCTGTGGTCTACCTCGAAGCCGCCGACCGACCGCAGCCCCGCTTCGACGTCGACATGGGCGCCGGCATGACGACCGCCGTCGGCCGCCTTCGTCCCTGCGGTGTCCTCGACTGGAAATTCACCGTGCTCTCGCACAACACCATCCGCGGTGCTGCCGGTGCCGCCGTCCTGAATGCCGAACTCTTAAAAGCGAAAGGCTATCTCGGATGAACGGACGGGCGGTAGAGGAAGCGTTAGGACCAGAAGACAGGCGTCATGCTGAGCGTAACCGCTTTCCAGGCGGAGCGAAGGATCTTGCGCGGAGAAAATGTGCCCTGACTTTTCGATCTGTTGACAGGTTCCGCCCATGATCGTCATGAAGTTCGGCGGCACTTCCGTCGAAGACGCCAAGGCCATCGACCGCGTCGCTTCCATCGTCGAGGGCCGCCTCGCGCAAAAACCCGTAGTCGTCGTCAGCGCCATGGCCAAAGTGACCGACACCCTGCTGACGATGGCCAAAGCCGCCGGCGCCGGCGAGCGCAAGACCGCCCTCAAACTCTGCCGCTCCCTGCAGGAGCGCCACTACAACACCGCCAGCGAACTGCTCGGCACCGCGCGCTTCACCGAATTCCATTCCGACCTCGGCAGCCGACTTCGAGACTCTCGACGAACTTCTGCGCGGCATCTCCGCCGTCGGAGAAATCACGCCCCGCACCACCGACCACGTGGCCGCCTTCGGAGAAATGCTCTCCAGCAAGATCGTTGCCGCCGCCTTCGCCGCCCGTGGTCTGAACGGAGCTCATGTCGACTCTCGTGACGTCCTCGTCACCGACAGCGCGTACATGCAGGCTGTCCCGCAATACGAAGAAACCAACACGCGGCTGCAGCAAAAAGTTCAACCGTTACTGAATGCCAGCCAAGTACCGGTCATGGGAGGCTTCATCGCCGCCAACCGCGCTGGCATCACCACGACGATCGGACGCGGCGGCTCCGATTTTTCCGCCGCCATCTTCGGTGCGGGACTCGGCGCCGACCGCATCGAAATCTGGACCGACGTCGACGGCATCCTCACCACCGATCCCCGCATCTGTCCCGAGGCTCGCCGCATCAAGGTCATTAGCTTCGACGAAGCCGCCGAACTCGCCTACTTCGGCGCGAAGGTCCTGCACCCCGCGACGGTGCTTCCCGCCATCCAGAAAAATATTCCCGTCTACGTATTGAACTCACGCAATCCGTCTTGCGAAGGCACCCGCATCACAACGCGCGCTCCGCAAGGCAAGAATATCTTCAAGGCCATTGCCGCCAAGAAGCGCATCACCATCGTCGACGTGGCCGCCCCTCGCATGCTGCTGGCCCATGGATTCCTGCGCTCCATCTTCGAAGCCTTCGACCGCCACAAAGTTTCCGTCGACGTAGTCTCAACCTCGGAAGTCAGCGTCTCTCTGACGGTCGACTCGAATCAAGCGATTCCCGCGCTGGCAGCCGATCTCGCCAAGCTAGCCGACGTAAAATATGAAGGCCGCAAAGCGATCGTCTGCCTTGTAGGGGAGAACCTGCGCGAAACTCCGGGCATTGCAGCCCTGGTCTTTCGTGAACTGGCCGACAAGAAAATCCGCATGATCTCGCAAGGCGCCTCGGAAATCAACCTGACCTTCGTGATCGAAGAAGACGAAGTCCCGCAGCGTGATCCAGCGCCTGCACAAAACATTCTTCTCAGAGCTAGACCCGGAAGTCTTCGCCTAAACGTCCCACGATTACCGTGTTCCCCTGTGCCCCTCCGTGTCCTCTGTGGTTAAATCGTCCTGGTGCAACCCATGAATCTCCTGATCCTAGGCCGCGGAAAAACGGGTTCCCTGACAGCGGAAGTCGCCGCCGTGCGCAAGCATCACGCCAGAGTGGTTGGCTCGAAAGAGAATCCAGCCTGCGCCGCGCTGACCCCAGAAGCCCTCAAAGCCGTTGACACCGTCATCGACTTCACGACTCCGCACACGGTCCTACCCCACATCGAAGCCTGTGTGAAAGCGGGCAAGAACATGATCGTTGGCACCACCGGCTGGTACCACGACGTGGATCGCGTCCGCGCACTGGTCGAGCAGCACAAGACCGGATTCCTCTACGCCGCAAACTTTTCAGTGGGCGTAAATCTCTTCCTCGAAGTCGCCCGCGCCGCCGCTGCCGCCCTGCGCCACGACTATTCCGGACAAATCTTCGAACGCCACCACGCCCACAAAAAAGACGCTCCCTCCGGCACCGCCATCGCAATCCAGCAAGTTATCCGCGAAGCCGCCGCTCACAAAGAGGGACTCGAGATCATCTCCTTCCGCGAAGGCGACGTAGTCGGTCTGCACGAAGTGGTCCTCGAATCCCCTGCCGACCGTATCTACCTCTGCCACGACGCCAAATCCCGCCGCGGCTTCGCCGAAGGCGCCATCCGCGCCGCCGAATGGCTCGCCGGCAAAAAAGGCTTCTACGATTTCAAAGATGTGTGGCGAGACCTGTAGGAAGTTAATGTGGAGACAGCCGCCATCGGCTGTCCGTCGAGCGCAGCTCGCGACTGCTCGTAAGCAATACCCGAGTTTTCCCTCCCCCGCCATCCGCGCTATCCTATTCCTATGCAACTCCGCGGCTGTGGCACCGCCCTCGTTACTCCATTCCATCAGGATGGTTCTATCGACGACACAGCCCTGCGCAATCTGGTCACGTGGCAGATCGAATCTGGAATAGATTTTCTTGTTCCCTGCGGCACCACCGGCGAGACGCCCACGCTAACCCACGACGAATGGCTCTACGTGATCGACACGACAATCGAGGTCGCAGCCGGACGCGTCCCCATCGTCGCCGGAGCCACATCCAACGCCACGCACGAAGCCGTCGAGAAAGCCAAGGAACTCGCCGCGCGTCCCGGTGTCAATGCCATCCTCACGGCGTCGCCGTACTACAACAAGCCGACGCAGGAAGGTCAGTACCGCCACTTCAAAGCGATTGCCGAAGCTGTCGTCGATAAGCCCATCATTCTTTACAACGTGCCCGGCCGCACCGCTGCGAACCTCGAACCGTCCACGCTGGCGCGCCTCGCCGAGATTCCGAACATCGTCGGTGTCAAGGAAGCCAGCGGCAACATGACCCAGATCGCCGAAGCCATTAACGCCGTCCCCGAAAACTTCCTCGTCTTCTCCGGGGACGACGCGGTCACGCTCCCGGTCATTGCTCTGGGCGGCGTTGGGATCGTCTCGGTCGCCTCCAACGAGATTCCCCATGAGATGGCCGCCCTCACCCGCGCTGCCCTCGCAAATGACTGGACGACGGCTCGCACCTTGCACCGAAAATATCTCCCGCTCATGCAAGCCAACTTCATCGAATCGAGCCCATTGCCTGTAAAGGCAGTCCTCGCGATGATGGGCAAGGTCGAAGAAGTCTATCGCCTGCCTCTGCTCCCCATGCGCCGCGACACCCGCTCGCGCCTGCAAAAGGTCGCCACCGAAGTAGGACTGATTGCCAAGCCCGCGGGCCCCGCCGCCGAAGCTGCCGATTTCTTCATCTACGAAAACTGGGCTGCCGGCCCGCGCAAAATCGTCGTGCACCGCGGATCCTGCGGCCAATGTAGCCACGGCAAGGGCCGCCCCGCCGGACACGACGTCAACCACGCCCGCTGGCACGGTCCCTACTCCACCCTCGCCGAAGCTCGCGAAACCGCCCACACAATGACCGGGGTCCTGATCCGCAGCGAATGCAAGTGCGTGTAAGGAATATTTTCTGATTTTGATTCTGATTGTTGGTTTTCCCTTCGTGTACCTTCTTGTCCTTCGTGGTTGAGCCTTGAGTTTTTGACAAACTATCGATGAGCAATCGACAATCATCAATCCCATGTCCTCCCTGAAATCCTCCATCGAGCGCCTCGCCTCCCTGGGCGAAGTCGAGCACGACCCCGACGCCCGTAAGACGTTCCTGAAATTTCGCGATCAACTCACCCAGGGCAAAATCCGGGCCGCCGAGAAATCAAAGGAGGACGGCCGTTGGACCGTCAACGCCTGGGTTAAGCAAGGAATCCTGTTGGGTTTTCGTTTGGGAGTGATACAGGAGATGCCCGCGGGCCTCTCCTTCGTCGACAAAGATACCTTCCCTGCCCGCCAGTTTGTCGTCACCGATCGCATCCGCGTCGTGCCCGGAGGCTCCTCGGTCCGCACCGGTGCGTACGTCGCGCCTTCGGTCATCTGCATGCCGCCCATGTTTATCAATGTGGGCGCCTACGTCGACGAAGGAACCATGGTCGACTCCCACGCGCTCGTCGGCTCGTGTGCGCAAATCGGCAAACGTGTCCACCTGAGCGCCGCCGCACAAGTTGGTGGAGTCCTTGAGCCCATCAACGCCGCCCCGGTCATTATTGAAGATGACGTTCTGGTCGGAGGAAACTGCGGAATCTATGAAGGTACGCTAGTCCGCGCCCGTGCTGTCTTGGGCGCAGGCACAATCCTGACACGCTCCACTCCGCTCTATGATCTGGTGAAAGGCGAAGTCTACCGCGCCACCGCCGAAGCGCCGCTTGAGGTCCCGGAAAATGCAGTAGTCGTCCCGGGCTCGCGCGCCGTGAAGAAAGGCGTCGCCGCCGAATGGAATCTCTCGCTCTATACCCCAGTCATCGTAAAGTACCGCGACGAAAAAACCGACCGAGGTATAGAACTGGAAGACTGGCTCAGATAGCATCGCCGTCCGCCATCGTCCCAAGTCGCAGTTCCCTAACCGGCGCCAACCCGGTCTAAAAGTAGTGCCAGAGAACCCGAGTGCCGCACTCGTCGCACCTAGTGAGGAGCAATCTCGGTCAGCGCCCACTCAATTCGGTCTACTTCTTCCCGAATCACGCGGATCGCTTGGTGGTCCGTCGGGAAGGGGACGAGTCTGATGGCTTCCACCGCATGGCGAATCTTGTAGTTGCGGTCCCGAATGAACCTGATTCTCTCCGAGGTTTCCTTGCGATGTTGGTGAAATTTCCTTACGAGTTTCGTGATCATCCAGGCAAACCCCAGCCCGAAGAACATCTCGATGGGGAGACGGTCCGTGGCTCCATCGAAATCAAGGAATGCAAAACGATAGACCGCTTCGCCGAGGCCCAGTGACGCAAATACGACTCCCATTGCAATCAATGCAAGCGTCACGCGGTCATTGGATAGAAGTGCTACCAAAGATTGTTCCCTGCCGTTTTGCGCGAGTTCCATAACTCCCCCGGGTGTAATGAGATCGGCGAATCTCTCACCATTTTATTCCGAATATTCTTTTCGTGAAAAAATTCGTGAGAATCCCGTTCCGACCATGGGCTCTATCGTCTAAACACCGTGCTGACATGCCCTTCCGAACTGGTTTCGGCAATCCTGTTTGCCGGGCCCATATTAACCGACGTTTCGTTTCGGAGTCACCTGGAGTGGCCTGGCGGAATCGTCATTGTAAAAAATTTGACAATTCGGAAACATCTTAGTGACATTCCCCGCCCGAATGAGCGTCAGAATCTCCGCGACGTCAGAAGGCTCCGACACCCTGACCCTCTCCGCAACGTAATTCTTCCACAGGAGATCTTTATGGCTTCGAATCTGAACCGTAGGTTCGCGGTGCGCTTTACCGCGATTGCAGCTCTCGCCTTTCTTCTTGTGAGTGCGGCCTTTGCGCAGCACTACACCCGAACCGATCTCACCACAAACTCCTCCAGCGTATCCGGGGCTCCGAACATCGATCCCAACCTGATCAACCCCTGGGGACTCTCCCGAGCCACCAGTTCTCCCTGGTGGATTTCCGACAACGGAACTGGCTTGTCTACTCTCTACGACCTGAACGGCGTCCCGCAATCCCTTGTCGTGACTATCCCGCCCCCGAAAAATGCCACGGGACCATCAGCTCCCACCGGAACGGTCTTTAACTACACCACCAGCTTCAATGTCGCTACGGGAGAGCCGGCCGCGTTCATTTTCGTCACCGAGGACGGCACGATCTCCGGGTGGAATCCCGCGGTCAACGTTGGCGAAGCGGTTCTCATGGTGAATCATCCCAAGCGGGCCATCTTCAAAGGTTGCGCCATTGCAACCACTGGCCACGGTCCCCGGCTCTACGTCACCAACTTTCAAAGCGGGGAAATCGAAGTCTATAACGGAACGTTTCATCGCGTGCCACAGGAAGAACGCTTTCATGTCACCGACCTTCCGCCGAACTTCGTCCCCTTCGGAATTCAGAATGTCGGCGGCAATCTTGTGGTCACGTACGCCCAACGCGATCCCGGCTCGAAAGATGAAAATCACGGGCCCGGCCTGGGCGCCGTAAGAGTGTTCAGCACCGGCGGAGACGTGCTCTTGCGCCTGCAACACAACATGTTCTTGAACGCTCCCTGGGGCATCGCCCTGGCTCCCGGCGACTTCGGCCCCTTCAGCCATCGGCTTCTCATCGGTAACTTCGGCGATGGCACAATCCATGTCTTCAACGCTTTCAGCGGAAGGTTTGAGGGAACGCTCCTCGATGCCAATGGAGCTTCGCTTGTGATTGATGGCCTCTGGGCTCTCAGCTTCGCCGGTGACAGCACCGTGAACGGATCCCCAACGGATCTTTATTTCACCGCTGGACCGAATGACGAGAGTGATGGAATATTCGGAAAGATTAATGCAACCGCAGCCGAGCAGCGAGGCAACTCCGAATAAAATCGCGATGTTTGCTCTGAAGCCTGGCCGGCCGCGATTCTGACTGGCCAGGTTTTTTCTATTTTCGTCCCGCGCCCGGCTCGACCTCGACGGACAACTTCCCGGTGCCGTTTGACGTGACTCGCAGCTGCGCAAGTTTCCCGATCACCTGATTGGCGTGCTGCAAGGCCCCTGCTGCATACGTGCTCGTGATTCCCAATACGCTCATCCCGCCCGCGCGCGCCGACTGGATCCCCGCAGGAGCGTCTTCAATCACAAGACAATCCTCCGGTTTGACTCGCAGCAACGCTGCACCCTTCAAATAAGGCTCGGGATGCGGCTTTCCATTCGTAACGTCATCGGAAGTAACCAGCACCTCAGGGACAGGCAGCCCGCAATAACGCAGCCGATTCGTGGCCAGCAACCGTGAACCTGACGTGACCACTCCCCAACACCCCAGTGGAATGGAGCGCACCAACTCCGCCGCTCCCGGCATCACCACAACGCCTGCCTGGTCGTTCGCTTCGTGACTCTCAATGGCGCTCGCCTCGACTTCAGCATCCAGGTGCGGTGCCACCCGTCGAATCACTTCGATTGTCCGCACGCCATGGGCGATGGCCATGATCGCGTCTCCATCCACGCCCTTGCGCACAGCCCATTCACGCCACTCGCGGTCGACCGCGCGTGTCGAATCCGCCAGAACTCCATCCAGATCAAAAAGTATGGCTGAGCAGGAAAAGGTAGGCATCTCTGAATATTTAATCACACCACTCGCACAACCGTAGCGCCGGCATCGCTGCAGGCGAGGATGTCTCAACGGTAATGCCAAAAATCAAATTGTCATCCTGAGCGAAGCGCAGGACCTATGTACTCTTGCCAGATCAGGGCACCGACATTCCCGCGCAACTAAAGACCAGTTCCAGGTAGACTCGTCTGCCCCTCGACCACCAACGCCGCCTCCCGCGCCCGTTGCCGCAATAACAAATGCCTCTGCCGGAAATGCGATTTGGCACGCTCCCCCCACGCCCGCACAAACCAATAATTCAGTCCCGCCCCAATCGCCGAACTCGCCAGAGGAATCAAGCCGACCCGCCCACTTCTCCACCACTTCAGCGCTGGCCTTCGCCGCAATCCTCTGAATCACCTTAGGAACAAATTTGTTGATGACTTCTTTCTCCAGCAGCTCGCGGCTGATATCGACCCCGGCCGCGCTCGCCGCCGCCACCCAAAGCTCCGCAATGTCATCATCCGTCTTGAACTCGAATCCGTAAACGAGACTCAACTTCTCAATCGTCCGCATCGTGATCGCCGAAAGAATCCCCAGATCCGGCACAATCGTGATCAGCCCGCCCAGCCCCAATCCCGCTCCCTCGACCGCGGCAACTTTCATCCCGCTGCGAATGACGGAGTCCGCCACCACATCAATCTCCCCAATCTCCAGCGAATACACCCCGTGATATCCACTGATCGGCATTCGATACGCCGCTCGCAATTGCAGCAGAAACTTGTCCGGATCCACGCGCACTGTCGAATAGGCGCGCGTCAACCCTCGCACCATCCCCGCCTCAACCCGCCGCCGCAACCACGATTTGCCTTGGACCGCCATGACTCCCACCTTACCGCACACGCACCCGGAAAGCCATCCAGCGAAGCAGGTACAGCAGCTCTCAGCTCTTAGCTCTCGTGATTTCATCGCCGGCATCATCGTGGAAGAGCGGCCCTTTAGGGCCGCGTTCCACGTCCAATCTCGAAACGGCTTTAGCCGCTGTGGTCGTACTCGATTGCCACGGCAACAAACACCCGCCGCGGCTAAACCCAACCTCCTTGCTGCTTCACGCGGCGCTAGAGCGACGCTCTTCCACACCGCCGCTCGTAGCTCGAAGCTCTCTGCTATGTGCTAGCATCATCCTTACTCAATGCCCACCGGAAAACTGCAAGTCATTCCCCTCGGGGGCCTCGGCGAATTCGGCATGAACTGCATGGCCGTCCGCTGGGGAGACGACATCATCGTCATCGATGCCGGACTCATGTTCCCCGAAGCTGAACTCCTCGGCGTCGACATCGTCGTCCCCGACATTTCTTATCTCACCGAAAACCGCCAGCGCGTTCGCGGAATCATCCTCACTCACGGCCATGAAGACCACATCGGAGCGCTGCCATGGGTGCTCTCCGAACTTAACGTCCCTGTCTGGGGCACCGAGTTCACCCTCGCCTACGTCGAAGACAAGCTCGACGAGCACGGACTGCTCGACGACGCCGACCTTCGCGAAATGCGCCCCAACGAGCGCTTCAAGGCTGGAGCCTTCACGATTCATCCGATCCAGGTCACGCACAGCCTGGTCGATTGTGTTGCCCTGGCGATCCATACGCCGCTGGGCGTCATCATTCACACCGGCGATTTCAAGGTCGATCCCACGCCCACCGACAACAAACTTTTCGATCTGCATACCTTCGCCGAGTACGGCAAAACCGGCGTGCTGGCCCTGTTTCAGGATTCCACCAACGTCGAGCGCAAGGGATACACGCCGAGCGAGCGCGCCGTCCGCCGCAAGTTTGATGAAGTCTTCGCCCACACCAAGCGCCGCCTTTTTATCTCGTGCTTCTCGTCGTCGATTCACCGCATTAATCTCGCTGTCCAACTCGCCCACGAGCACGGACGCAAAGTCGCCTTCCTCGGCCGCTCCATGAACAATTCCGCCGAGATCGCCGAAGACCTCGGCTACATCGAAGTTCCCGACGGCCTCGTCATCAATCCTGGCGAGATGAAAAACTTCCCGCCGGAAAAGGTTTGTGTCCTCATCAGCGGCACGCAGGGTGAACCCATGTCGGCACTCTCTCGCGCCGCTGTCGACAACCACAAGCACGCCAAAATAGAAAAGGGAGACACCGTTGTTCTCTCGAGCCGCATCATCCCCGGCAACGAAAAAACCATCTACCGGATGATCGACCACCTGTTCCGCCGCGAAGCCCACGTCATCTACGAAGATGGAACCTCGCCGCCAATTCATGTCAGCGGACACGCCAGCCAGGAAGAACTCAAGCTCATCATCAACCTGGTGAAGCCGCGTTATTTCATTCCCGTCCACGGCGAGTACCGCCAACTGAAACTGCACGCCGAAATGGCCGGAGCCATGCACGGCTCCGTGGGCAAAGTCATGCTCATCGAGAGCGGAGACGTTCTCGAATTCGACGAACTCGGTGCCCGCAAAACCGCCCGCGTTAAAGTCGGCCGCATCTGCATCGACTCCGGCAACCGCACCGACGTGGTCGAAGATCTGATTATTAAAGACCGTCTGCACCTCAGTGAAGACGGCATCGTCCTGCCCATCATCGCCATCAATAAGTTGTCCGGAGAAGCGGAAGCCGCCCCAGAAATCGTCACTCGCGGCTTCAACCCCGGGGACGATGGCTTAATGGAGGGCGCCAAGCGCATCGTCGAAGACACGCTCGCCCACTCCAGCGAAGAAGAAAAAGGCGACTACGGCGTAATCAAAGAAAAAATCCGCGCCGACCTAAAACGCTACATCTCCAAGCAAACCCAAAAGCGCCCGCTGATCATGCCGGTAATCCTGGAGATTTAGTAGCCTAGATGCTCATGTGGAGACAGCCGCCTCGGCTGTCCGGTCGGAGCTAACCTCGTCCAACCAAGACAATCTTAGAGTTTGTCATCCTGAGCGAAGCATTTGTGCGAGCAAAGCGAGTGCAAATGCGCAGTCGAAGGATCCCTATCACGCCCATGCTGCCTGAAACATCGAAACGAATTCTCTCGAACACGCAAGGTTTCTTGGACCGCCTAAAATAGCCCGCCACTTCCACTGGCGCGAAAGTCACCATTAACGATACCCTGTGCCATAGGCAAAGCCTTAAGACCAACGAATGATTACTCTCCACGACCTCCACTCCGCTCAGGCCATCCTCCAAGGCATCACCGTCCGCACCCGCCTGATCGAATACACTGACGACTCCCGAGACGTGGGGACTTCCGCGCCAAGCTCAACCCGCCGCCTCTACCTCAAACCCGAAAACCAGCAACCCATCGGCGCCTTCAAACTCCGCGGCGCCTACAACAAGATCGCCTCCTTATCGGAGGCAGACAAAAAGCGCGGCGTCATCTCCTACTCCAGCGGCAATCACGCTCAAGGTGTCGCCTACGCCGCCCGCGCGCTCGGCGTCAAAGCCGTCATTGTCATGCCCAACAACGCCCCCGCCATCAAGCGTGAGGCAACTGCCGCCCTTGGCGCCGACATCGTACTGGTAGGCCCCGGCAGCACCGAGCGCCAACTGAAAGCCGAGGAACTGGCCGCCCAGCACGGCTATATCATCGTGCCTCCCTACAACGACGAAAAAATTATCGCCGGACAAGGCACCATCGGTCTCGAGATTCTCGAAGACCTGCCCGACGTCGAAACCGTGCTGGCCCCGGTCGGCGGCGGAGGCCTCATCAGCGGCGTGGCAGCGGCCATTAAGCTCTCCAAGCCCTCGGTCCGCGTCTTCGGAGTCGAACCAGAACTCGCCGCTGACGCACAAGCCAGCCTTCGCGCCGGTAAAATCGTGAGCTACCCCGCTGACCAAGTCACGCGCACCATCGCCGACGGACTCCGCACCCAAAGCGTCGGCCCCATCAACTTCGATCACATGCAGTGTTTCGTCGACGGCATCGTCACCGTGACCGAAAACGAAATCCACCAGGCCATGAAACTTCTCGCAACCAATCCCAACACGGTAGCCGAACCCAGCGGCGCAGTCGCCACCGCCGGATTCCTCTTCCGATCTGATCAACTCCCAAAATCAAAGCTGAGTGTAGCGATAATCTCCGGCGGCAACATCGAACCGGCCATGCTCGAAGAGCTTCGTACCTGACCTTCTTTTTCCTTCGTGCTCCTTAGTGCCCTTTGTGGTTTCACGGTTTTGGGTTCCAGGTTTCCCGGCTCGAGCGTGCCAGATTTTCACCGGACCGCAATATTCAAATGACCTTGACTTCAACAACCCTGAACGCTGATTCTGAATGCATCAAAACTCTCATGGAACTCGCCCAAAGAGACGCCGCTAACTCCTTTGTCCCCAAGATTTTGCCCGTAACTGATTGCAGCCCTTGGATCTTTTCTAGATTTTCCCCTAAGCCCATGATTCCAATAGACCGAGGGGGAGGGGGGGTACCCCCAGCCGCGTCGCGATTCCCATTCCGGGAACACGCGATTTTTCTCGTCTGCCTGTTATTTTCCGCAAGCCTCGCCTTCGCGCAGGCGCAGCGCGGAACTCTTGTGCACGAGGGAACGATTCGCGTCGCACCCAGTTCCGATGCCGCCAAACTCGGCATGGCTGGCCGCGGACACGAACTCATCATCATCGACACCAGCCGCGACTGGACGCACGTTCAAGCGATCCTCCGCGAACCCAGAAAGGATGCAGACGAAGACGACCCAGAATCCGAGGGCAAAACCATCACCGGATGGGTTTCCAGCAAAGCTCTAGTCAGCATGACCACGCCCAACGGCGACAAGATTGTCTTCGGCGAAGCCGCCGACTCCGAAGACCAAGCCAGTCGACGCCGCGGACGCCGAGACGCCGCGCAAGACGCCATGCGCCTCTACTATCGCGTTTACGATTTGTTTCCCGCTTCGCCGCTTGCTGCCGAGGGGCTTTATCGCGCCGCCGACATCCGCTGGCAGATGGAGCGAGCCGATGTACTCACGCGGCCTTCCGCGCGCGAACGCGACTCCTACATGCGCGGCCAGATCGACGAGCAGTGGATGAAACTGGTCATGAAAAAATTCCCGGGTACGAAATGGGCCGACCTCGCGGCCTTCCATCTTATCGAAAATAAGCTTTGCGGCGACTGGCAAGGCGCGTCCAAGTGCCCCGACAAAGAAGCGGACATGTACGAGAAGTACGCGAAAGAGCACGACCAGTCCCCGTCCGCGCCAGAAGCCTTGTACGACGCGGCTTGGCGCCGCTCCGCTCTCATCGAGATTTACAAAACCGAAGCCAACCAGAAGAAATCCGATGAGTCGAAGAACCGCGCCCTCGCTCTCGCGCAAGAGCTTGTCACCAAGTATGCGCAAAGCGACTGGTCCCCGCGCGCCCAGAGCCTGATCTTCTACATGCAGCAAGGCGTCCCGACATACGGAAACGCCAGCGACTAATTTTTTCAGCTTAATCGAACCGAACGGGTTTCCTCTGTGTTCCCCCGTGTCTTCTATGGTAAACGCGTTTGAATCTGCAGGCAGAGCACGTTACACAGCACCCGTTTGAGATACTGTTGCGTTGATTTTTCGGAGGACAATTGAACGACTACTTGCTCTCACTGATCCTGGGAATTGTCGAAGGCCTCACCGAATTCCTGCCAGTCAGTTCGACCGCGCACCTGCGTCTTTCGGAAGCGTTACTGCACATCAGCCTCTCTGACGGATATTGGAAGATGTATTCCATCGTTATCCAACTCGGCGCGATCGCGTGTCTCCCGGTGTATTTCTGGAGCCGCATCACGAAATTCCTCTCGACCTTCCCGCAAGGTGAAAGCGGAAATCGCACCGCATTGACGCATCCGCTCGGTCTTACCGCGATTGCCTTCGTGGTCACGGCGATTCCGTCGTTCCTGCTGACCAAGGTGATCGGCAAGCACTTAGAAAGACATCACGATCATCGGATGGTCGCTGCTGATCGGCGGAATCGTCATGTGGTTGGTCGACGCGCTCAACGCCAAGTCGGAAGTCGCCGGTCCCGGAGCGCCCGGAAGCCGCATCCACACCTGGAAGATGGAAGACATGAGCCTCGGTCAATCGATCTGGATCGGCTTCTGCCAGATCTTCTCCGCCGTATTCCCCGGAACCTCACGCTCCATGTCGACCATCGCCGGCGGACAACTCGTCGGCATGTCGCGCGCCGCTGCGCTCGAGTTCTCTTTCTTCCTCTCGATTCCCACCATGGCTGCCGCGACGCTCTACACGCTGTTCAAATCGCTGCGCGGCAAAGGCGAGAATCCGATCGGCGTCTCGCAGATCGACGCGCATGGCTGGATCGTTCTTGCCATCGGCTTCGTCGTCTCGTTCATCGTTGCCTATGGCTCGGTCGCGTGGTTCATGGGATACGTCCGCAAACGCGGCTTCGCCCCGTTCGCGGTCTACCGAATTATCGTCGGAGCGCTGGTGCTGGTGTTCGCGGCAAGATTGATGTAGAGACGTTGTTCGCAGCGTCTGCTCTACCCACTCGTGCTTCATCCGATGTCGGCAAGACGTTGCAAGCAACGTCTCTACGGCGGGAAGCTAACTGGATACTACAGATGTTTCCTGCATTGTCGGATCACCCGCTTCTTGGCATAATGTATAGGGCTCTGGCCGATTGCGGCACTGGAGTGTCGAATGTAGTGTCTTCGTGGTGTGGATTCTGGCCCAATGGATTATCTGGCAAGCATTTTTGTTCCCACCGGCAACCGTCGGCTCAACGAGCTCGTCGGATTCCTGATGTGCGTCTCCGCGCTCCTCCTCTTCCTCGCGCTCGCTTCGTATTCTCCGCTCGATCCCTCGTGGAACAGCGCATCGGTGCTGACCGGTTCGCATGCTGCCCGTAACTGGATCGGCGTCGTCGGCGCATTCACCGCCGACATGCTGCTGCAGTTCTTCGGCGTCGGCGCATTCCTGCTGGTGATCTTTCCCACGATGCTCGGGAATTCGCTGGTTCCGTTCCCTGAAAGTCCAGTCGCCGCTGGCCAAGAGTCTGGGCGGAATCTGGCTGGTGATGTTCGTTCCCGCGATGCTGGCGCTGCTGCCCGGACACCTGCGCTGGATGCATGTGATCCCGATCGAAGGCCTGCTGGGTCGCGTCGTAGGCGATGTTCTGATTCACTACCTGAATCTGGTTGGCGCTTACATTGTCTGCGCGCACCGTGCTGGCGGTTGCGCTGTATCTCTCGACGGCATTCTCGTTCTCGGCGATTCAGCTCTGGGCTCCGACGCGCTTCGCTTTCGTGACTGCGCTGTGGAATCGCTACAAAGACTGGCAGCAGGAGCGCGCCAAGAAGCGCCAACAGAAAGAACTGGAACAGCGACGGATTTCGAAGCCTGTCGTTAAGACGCAACTGATCCAGTCGCGGCCCACTTCAGCCGCCTCGCAAGCGCCTGCCGAGCCGCGCCGCACCGGCATCGAACGCATGATGGCGGAGGAGGAAGCGCCGAAAACGGAACCGCGATCCGCTGCCGCAACTGGCGGAATTCTGGCGGAACCGCTGGCACGAACGCGACGACGGAATCGACGCCGATCCTGAAGTCACCGAACGCGCCGACAGTGGCAATAAGGCCAAGACCACGATGCCGCGCATCGCCGGTGGATACAAGTTGCCGCTCGAGCAGCCTGCTGCAGCGTCCCGACGAACAGCAGCAAGTCGATGCCGACGAACTGAAGCTTCTGGCGCAAGTGCTCACCGAGAAATACGCCGAGTTCGAGATTCACGGACAGATCACGCAGATCAATCCCGGTCCTGTGGTCACCACCTTCGAATTCAAGCCGGAAGCCGGAATCAAGTACAGCCGCATCACCAATCTCTGCGACGATCTCTGCCTGGCGCTGAAGGCTGAGAGCATTCTGATCGAGCGCATGGCGGGCAAGAGCACGGTTGGCATTCAGGTGCCGAACCGCCAGCGCGAAATCATCTGGCTGCGCGAGAACATCGAGTCGCAGGAGTTCATGGGATCGAAGTCGAAGATGACGATCGCCATGGGCAAAGACATCAACGGCCGCATCGTGACCGCCGATCTGGCGGGAATGCCACATCTGCTGATCGCGGGCTCGACGGGAGCTGGCAAGAGCGTCGCGATCAACGCGATGATCATGTCGATTCTGTACAAGGCGACGCCCGATCAAGTGCGCCTGATTCTGGTCGATCCGAAGCGGCTGGAACTCGGCAACTACGAAGGCGTCCCGCACCTATACACGCCGATCATTACCGAGCCAAAGCTTGCCGCCAATGCATTGCGCAACGCGGTGCGCGAAATGGAGCGCCGCCTGAAACTGCTCGCGGCCAAGGGCGTTCGCAATATCGATCAGTACAACAAGCTCTTCGATCAGGGCGGAACGCCGAGCCTGTTCGGCGAAGAGTCCGACGAGAAGCCGATTCCCTACATCGTCATCATCATCGACGAGTTAGCCGACCTGATGATGCTCGATTCCAGCAACGTCGAAGAGTCGATCACGCGCCTGGCGCAGATGGCCCGCGCGGTCGGCATTCACCTGGTGCTGGCCACGCAGCGGCCTTCGGTCGACGTCATCACCGGACTGATCAAAGCCAACTTCCCGGCGCGCGTTTCGTTCCGCGTGGCGACGAAGGTGGACTCGCGGACCATTCTCGACGCCAACGGCGCGGAAGCCCTGCTGGGCAAAGGCGACATGCTCTATCTGCCGTCAGGCTCCGCGCGCGTACATCGCCTGCATGCTCCGTTCGTTACGGAAAAGGAAATCGCCGCGGTGGTCGAGTTCTGGAAGGCGCAAGGGCTGGCGGAATATCAGCAGCAGTTCCTGGAAGCGCCGAAAGGCGAACGCGAGGCGGGATCCGATAGCGGAAGCGGCGAAACAGGAGCAGACGGCGAAGCCGAAGACGACCCCATGTACGGCGATGCGGTGAAGCTGGTGGTGGAGTTCGGCAAGGCCTCCACTTCGCTGCTGCAGCGCCGCTTGCGGATCGGCTACGGCCGTGCGGCTCACCTCATCGATCTGATGGAACAGGACGGCATTGTCGGAGCAGCCGACGGCCCGAAACCACGCGAAGTACTGAAGCGTCCAGATTGGATTTCAGAAATCGAAGAGACAACGCGGTAGGTTGGCGGTGAGGACAAAAGGGCGGCCCTGAGGCCGCCCCGATTTTTTGTGTGAACCGGAATCTAGAACTTGAAAACGATGCCGGTTGAGATGCGGGCGTTCTTGCTGCTAGTGGATCCAGAGCTATGCAGCAACATCCAGTCAGCCTGAGCCGCACGGAACGCCATGTGTGGATTGATGTTGAAATCAACTCCGCCACCCGCCATCATGGCAAAGCCGTTGCCCGTTGCGCTGGCGCCAGCGAAACTTGCAGAAGCGTGATCGCCGCCGATGAGGGCATGCGCGAAAGGCGTGAAGGCCTTGTTGGTCCGCAGTGAGATCACCGGACCGAAGGTGTAGGTGTAGTTGTGGAAGCTGATTCCACCCTCGCTGCGATAGGCTCCGCTAAAGTCGCCTGTAATTCCAAACCATTCGTTGAAGTTACCGTTGAAGGCGAAGTTATAACCATTCGCATTCGTGCCCTCCATCCGCGAATATTGATAGCCGGCAAAGACTTCACTTTTCGGATAACTACCTTCCTGGGCGATCGCAGCCAAAGAGAACATCGCAAGGAAGCATCCAACAGCAATAAGTTTGCGCACTTTAATCTCCTGAGAATGGAACATATTTCTCCCTTCGACCGGACCCGAGCATTTCGAGCGTCCGCGAAAAGAAGATTGCACTGTTAGTGAAAACGATCGGTGGAAGGTCAGCAAGTAACTGGAAGCCGTTGTCCTCTAGTAATCGCCAGTGAAGTGGCAGATACGAGGAGTTGCTGGAAGGAATGTTCCTGAGAATGACGGAGGTATATCGTTATGGCACAGTGACTTAATAACTTCTTGAACGGTTGATCAGTCAGGGCTGAGCCAATCCGACAGACGTCCCTTTAAGTGCCGAAACCAGTCTGGCAGCCAACTCTTGTACCGAAGCACCACAGCGGCACGAACAGTCTTGGGAGTTTTCGGCGAAGATTTGTTGTTGAACACGAGATAGTAGATGCCCGCACCGGCCGGAACATCGGCCTGGACTGTGCCCTCGGGAACCCGCCCACTCTCGTAGAGAGAACTGGTTGCGTATCCATTCTGCCAGACCGTGAAGGCGGACTCGGTCAGGATATTGACCTCAATATTGTTGTCCGCATCAGTTCCATTCTTGTCGACAACCGGAGTCTTGTGAATGCTGGAATTTTGCAAATCGGCCGTCGAATTAAACTGACCGACCACGGCCACGTTCAGGGAACCTTCGGGCAGGGCGAATTTGTAGTAGCGGAAAGTATGAGGACCAACGGAAAAAGTGGAGTCGAGGATGACTCGATCCTGTTTCATCCCGACTAACTCTTGCAAGTGCTGAGCACCGGCGTTGTCGCTCAGGAGTGCCCATAAAATCACCGGGATCAGGATTGCGGGCATCAGCCATAAGAGGAGGCGACGCTTTTTCCTGGGCTGCGGCAGTTGCGCCGGAGGCAGCACTTCCACGACCTTGGTCGTCTGCGGGGGAGAACTCACGGATTTTCCGCATTTCAGACAGAACTCTGCATCGTCGGGCAGGGTCGCGCCACACTTACTGCATCCCAACAGAACTTTCGTTGTGGGTGGTGTGCTGCTGTTTGTCGGCATACTTACGGGGTCTCCGCACATCAGCCAGAGATGCGAAATACGGGGGGAAAATGCCAGCAAATATTAGCACAGGTCCGAATGGTTGGGATGTATTTCCAATCACGTTCGCTGCGAGTTGAGTTACGCGGACTTGACGGCGCTGCCATCGAGCCCGAGCTTGCCAGCAATAGGTTTCAGGGCCTCGATACAAAATGCGATGTGCTCGTCCAAATCCACGCCCAAGTCAGCGGCACCGTTGATGATGTCATCGCGGTTCACCTTGCGGGCGAAGGCTTTGTCTTTCATCCTCTTTCGTACCGACTTCGTGTCGACTTCGGCCAGCGACTTACCCGGTTTGATCAAGGCAACCGCCGTAATGAATCCGGCAAGTTCGTCGCAGGCGAAGAGAGCTTTTTCCATAGGAGTCTCGCGGGGGACGCCGCTATATTCCGCGTGCGACATGATGGCGCGGCGGATCTCGTCGGAATATCCACGATCTTTCAGTATCTCGCTGCCCTTGTACGGATGCTCTTCGGGAGTAGGCCAGCGTTCGTAGTCGAAGTCGTGAATCAGGCCGACGAGGCCCCAAAGATTTTCGGCGTCGGAGGAACCATCGCCAAACCTGCGGGCGCAGGCCCGCATGCAGGCTTCGACAGCCAACGCATGTTTGCGCAAACTTTCTGACTGGGTGAACTCAGTTAGTAAACACCAAGCGGACTCGCGATCAATCATGGCCTGACCCTGTTTTCTCCGGGAATTTGACGTGTTGTTTTGGGTTTTGTCCGCAAAATTCGCGGGGTTGTAGCATTTTAACCTTGACTTCCACAGGGGGAATGCCGCAGATTGACCAAGCAGTTGGAACCTCTCCCCCAATTGGTTCCTGCAGTTCGCTGCAAGGAGTAGCCCGCTCTGGCACTCCCACAACCCGATGGCCACGACTCTTGCCCCGGTAGATTCACGGGAAGTCGTACGATGCGATCACTGCCTGCTGGTCCAGTTCCGTACATCCAATAATAACTGTCGACGCTGCCACGCGTCCCTGGACGAGGAGCCTGAACCCGAACCCATCATGGTAGCGCCACCGATGATGATGCCTGTGCCCGGCAGCAATGGACGGGGGCATCTGAATTTGGCGACCTCCATCCGCTCGCTACGCCTGCGAAACGGGCTGAGCCAGCGGCAACTTGCCGGACGTATGTCGGTACCGCGCACCTACGTCTCGAAAATTGAAAACGAGAAAGCAACGCCGACGCTGTCTTCCCTGGAACGGCTGGCGCGTGCACTGGAGGTAACTGTGCCCGATCTGCTCAGCGGCGGCGAACGCAGCCGTCAAGAGGAAGTGAACGAATTGATGAAAGATCAGTTCATCGCCGAGTTGCTGCCGTTTGTTTCGCAACTGAATGGAATGCAGATGTCAAGCATTCTGACCCAGGTGCGGGATCTGACGGTGCGGCCGAGACGAAGCGCGTAGGTCAAGATTCAGGGTTGTTGTGCCGATCATGTAAGGTTCGGTATTAAACGAGTGTATCCGGGCAACCAGCCAACACTAAGGCCGGGACTGAGGTTTAGGTTCCGGCTTTTTTATTTGCATACGGGCGGATCGGGAGCATGGACTTCAACGAGTTCGAAGCGAAGGTGTGCGAGTTAGGTCAGGACGTCGCGGGCTATGCTAATCGGAGAGAGTCTTTATTCCAAACATACTTGGAACAAACAGCTGGATTCCGCTTCCGTTGTTGCGGCGGGCTCCTCTACTGATGCAGCCCTAAGGGCCGAGTACGACAGCCTGCAAGAGAGACTAGGGGATGTCTGCCTCGAGTACCTCGCTATGAAGGAAAGGGAGCAGGCTCGCGAAATAGTGGGGTCGTATCACGACCTGATTCGTCGGCTCTCCAACCACCTCGGCTGGTCCACTCGGAAGTTACAGACCGTTGCCGACCGCCCGCATTTGATGCGCGGGCTCGCTGCTATTTCATTCGCCGATCTTCGCACTGACGCTCGAGACCTGCTGATGTCGATGGGAGAGTCTTATCTCCGGTGTTATCGTGCGGGTGTTTTCATGTCGGTTCCGTTGGTACGAGTCGCGGAGATTTCGAGTCCAGTACCGAGGCCTCCCAATACCCTTTCGATGAGGGATTTTCTGCTGAACTTCGAAGAGTCAGCGTACTTCAAGACTTCCGTCCTTCCCCAGCTAAAATGACAGTCCTTCACGGCCTGATGACCGCGTCTGCCGGCTCCTAGCAGTTCTGAATCCCCAATAGATCGACTGACATCTATCCAGCATGAACTTGGAACGAGATAGAAGTGAATTTTCCGTCGTACTTGGTCATTCTGATCCCATAAACCCACTCGGCGAAACAGGGCGATGGGCGGCGGAATCGGGAAGCACGTCGGGCGACCCGAACAGTAGCGGTTCGGATGCCTCCCTCCTCGACGCTTACTCGACGGCTGTGACGGGTGCGGTCGAGCGCATGAGTCCGTCGGTGGTGAATATTGAAGTGCACCAGAGCGCGGGACGCACACGCTCGGGCGAGCCGCGCGAACGGCGTGGTGGGGGATCGGGCTTCGTGTTTACGCCCGATGGGCTGATCCTGACCAACAGCCACGTCGTACACGAGGCCGCGCGGATTGGGGTAACGCTGGCGGACGGACGTCGCATGCCGGCTACGGTGATTGGGGATGATCCAGCGAGCGATCTGGCCGTGATTCGGCTTGACCAGCCTCATTCGGGCGAGCCTGGGTTTACGGCGGCCGTGCTGGGCGATTCGCAGCGCCTGCGCGTGGGGCAGATCGTGATTGCGATTGGCGCGCCCTATGGATTCCAGTCGACGGTGACGGCGGGCGTGGTGAGCGCGTTGGGTCGGTCGCTGCGTTCGTATTCGGGGCGACTGATTGACGACGTGATCCAGACCGATGCTTCGTTGAATCCGGGGAACTCGGGTGGGCCACTGGTGGACTCCGCGGGACGCGTGGTTGGCGTGAATACGGCGACCATTCTTCCGGCGCAGGGGATCTGTTTTGCTATCGGGATCAACACGGCGAAGTTTGTGGCCAGTCGGCTGCTGCGCGACGGGCGCATCCGACGCAGCTATATTGGCGTCTCGGCACAAACCGTGCCGGTGCACCGCCGTGTCGTGCGGTTCTACGATCTGCCGAAGGAGATGGGCGTCGTGGTGCTCGGCGTGGAAGAAAACAGTCCAGCAAGACAGCGCGGGGCTGCGCGAGGGGGACATCATTGTCGCGCTGGAAGGACAGCCGTTGGCGGGCGTAGACGATCTGCACCGGATGCTGACCGATGTGCGTGTGGGGGTGAATTGCTCGCCTGACCGTGCTGCGGTGGACGGAGAAGCTGGAGTTGAAGGTGGTACCGGAGGAGGCACGGTAGTTATTTGGTGCGGGCGCCCTCGCCCGCCTGCTTCTTAACCCTGCGAATGTCTCGCCCCGTGACAACTGCGGATGCCCACACATGCTTCGAGTAGTCGGCATGGATTGCGCGGGCGGGGCGCCCGCGCCAGATAAGGCCCCCTTGGGTTGCATCACCTGTCCGGTCATTGCGCAGCCTTCCCTGCTGTGGTAGCCTCATATCGGGATGACCACTTTGCAGGACAAAGTACCCACGGGGCTCGACCGCAAGGAAAGCGAAGTTTACCGACAGCTGGATCCAGGACGGCTCCCGAAACATATCGCGATCATCATGGACGGCAATGGGCGCTGGGCTAAACGGCGTCACATGCCGCGCGTGGCTGGGCATCGCGCAGGAGTGTCGGCCGTGCGCTCCACCGTCGAGACCGCGGCACGCATTCATATTCCCGCCCTTACGCTCTACGCGTTCTCGGAAGAGAACTGGAAGAAGCGACCCAAGAGCGAAGTCGGCTTCCTGATGGGACTGCTCAGCCGCTATCTTGAAGGCGGAAGTTCCCACGCTGAACAAGAACAATATCCGGCTGGAATATATTGGGCGGCAGCATGAATTGCCGGGTGACGTGCAGGAGCGGATGGAGTGGGCGCGCGAGGCCACGGCGCACAATTCAGGGATGGTGCTGACGCTGGCGCTGAACTACAGTGCGCGCAGTGAGATCGTGGATGCGTTCCGGTCGATGGTGCAGGCCGCGTCGCAGAACGGCGGCGTTGAGCATCTGCAGATTGATGAGGATATGGTGGGGCAGCATCTGTATACGCGGCACCTGCCGGATCCCGACCTGGTGGTGCGAACGTCGGGTGAGATGCGGTTGAGTAATTTTCTTCTCTGGCAACTCGCTTACGCCGAGATTTATGTGACTCCCACGCTCTGGCCTGATTTTCGTGGGACGCACCTGCTCGAAGGGATTGCGGAATATCAGAAGCGCGAGCGGCGGTACGGCGGGCTGAACCACGGCGACGGTCATGCGGCGGAGATTTCTTCGGTACTTCACGGCGAAAAGCCTTAACCACGAAGAACACTAAGGAACACGAAGGGGAAAACCGGCCCTTCGACGAATGTTGGTTAAATTCTGCGATTCGTGCAAAACTCTTAGCGAGCGCGGCTGAGGCCGCCTTCTAGATCACAACCACATCCCTTGTTAACACGAATCGCGACCGCGGTCGTCCTCATTCCGATTGTGCTGGTGCTCATCCTGCGGGCGCCGGTGCCCGTGCTGGCGGTGGTGGCGGCTGTTGTCGCGCTGCTGACCATTTTTGAATTCCTTAAGTTGACGGAATCCTACGGCGTGCAGCCTCTGCGGATGCCAACTTATGTTTTTGTTGGCGTCTTTTTTTTATTGCTGGCGATCAATGTGGGGAACGAAAAACCGCTCCTCTCCACGGCAATGTTTGTCTATTGCATTGGATTTGCGGCAGCGATTGCGCCGTTTCTGGCATTGAGCATTTTGATGCTGCGCGTCGATTTGCGCAGCGGATATCCGGCGGCAGCCGCGTCCGTTTTCGCGTTCACTTACATCGCCCTGCCGATGGGGATGCTAGTGCAGCTTCGGCAACAGTGGGCCGGGGCCTTTTACCTGCTCTATCTACTGCTGGTGGTGTGGGCGGGAGACATCTTTGCCTACTTTGTGGGCAAAGTCGATGGGGCGACATTTGATGGCGCCGCGTATCAGTCCAAAGAAGACGTGGGAGGGCGCCGCGGCTTCGCTGGTCGCGAGCGTCGCAGTGGGGTGGCTGCTGTTTCACTACGCTCTGCCCATGAGTTCCGCCATGCTGCGGGTTGGGTTGATCCAGCGGCGTGATGGCCTGTTCGGACTGGAGCAGCCGGCGATCGGCCCGGTGATTTTGCTGACGATCGCGCTGAATATTGCGGCACAGCTCGGTGATCTCGTCGAATCGCTGATCAAGCGCGGCGCGGGCGTGAAGGATTCGGGAGCGATCCTTCCTGGGCACGGCGGCATGCTTGACCGGATTGATGCGCTGCTGTTTGCGGCTCCGGTATTGTGGTTCTACACGGCTTGGCGAGTGATGCAATAACCTCCCCGCATCTCCCCAACAACGCGGGCCGGAAGCGCGTAAAATGAGAAGGCTGTGCCAGTTCCCCCGTAACAGCTCAATTCATCATGAAACGAATTGCCATCCTGGGATCGACGGGGTCGATCGGGCGCAGCACGCTCAGTGTGGCGCAGTCCTATCCCGACCGATTTCAGATCGTCGACGCTGGCCGCGGGGTCGAATCTTGAGGCGGCCTTTGAACAGGCGATTGCGCTGGCGGCCGCGAGTGATCTCGATGGCTGCGGAAGCCGACGCCGACGCTCTGCGCGCTCGCGCTGAAGAAGGAAGGGCTGAGCGAAATCGAGGTCGTTCACGGCGCCGCCGGAACCGTCCGGGTAGCGACCCATCCAGAAGTGGATTTCGTGGTCAGCGCGATCGTGGGCGTGGCGGGGCTGGAAGCGACCTACGAGGCGGTGCGCGCGGGAAAGGTTCTGGGGCTGGCGAATAAGGAATGTCTGGTCGCCGCCGGCGAACTGATCACGGCCGAGGCGCGCAAGCAAGGCAAACCGCTGCTTCCCATCGACAGCGAGCACAATGCGGTGCATCAATGCCTGCGCGGCGGGCGCATGGACGAGGTCGAGCGCGTCTGGCTGACGGCTTCGGGTGGGCCGTTTCTTGCACAAACCGCAGTCAGAATTTGCGGCGATCACGGTCGAGCAGGCCTTGAACCATCCTACGTGGAAGATGGGGCGGCGAATCACGATCGACTCGGCCACGCTGATGAATAAAGGGCTTTGAAGTGATCGAAGCGTGCAGATTATTTCACATGCCGCCGGCAAAAGTGGAAGTCATTGTCCATCCGCAGTCGACAATCCATTCCATGGTGGAGTTTGTGGATGGCAGCATACTTGCTCAATTTTCAGTGACGGATATGCGGCTGCCGATCCTGTACGCCCTAACATATCCCGAGCGGATCCAGTCGGATATGCGCTTCGCGGTCAGTGACTTGCGTCATCTGGACTTCTGCCCTCCGGACCTGAAAAAATTCCCTTGTCTGCGTCTGGCCTACGAAGCCGCCGAGGCTGGCGGCGCAAAGACCGTGGCGCTGAATGCGGCGGACGAGGTTGCAGTGGCGGCGTTTCTGGAAGGCAACATCGGTTTCAACGATATTCCCAGGATCATCGAAGACGTTCTTGCCGTGAAACAAATAGCGAGGCATCTGGAGTCTATTGAGGA
The DNA here is from genome assembly GCA_963840895.1 of uncultured Acidobacteriaceae bacterium. Taxonomy (GTDB): domain Bacteria; phylum Acidobacteriota; class Terriglobia; order Terriglobales; family Acidobacteriaceae; genus Sulfotelmatobacter. Next base: position 256,334 of record CAWJAR010000015.1, on the reverse strand, counting down.
AGTGCTGAAGCGGACACGGAGGCCCGCAGTTTGGCGCAACGGCAGGTGACGGGCGGAAAGAAAATCGAAAGGCCCCGGGCAACATCTTTCGCATAATTTCGGAATCTAAACAGCTGGAGAATACGTACTCTCGATTATGTCTGACTTCCTCACTTCCCTGATTGCCGTGGTTGCGGTCCTGGGCTTCATGATCCTGATCCATGAATTTGGCCACTATGCCGTGGCCAAGTGGCTGGGCGTGCGAGTAGAGCAGTTTGCCATTGGATTTGGCAAGCGGCTGATCGGCTTCCGCAAGGGTGAAACCGACTATCGCATCAACGCGATCCCGCTGGGCGGCTACGTCAAGATGAGCGGCGAGAATCCGATGGACGAGCGCTCGGATGATCCTCGCGAGTTCATGAATCATTCCCGCTGGCACCGCTTCCTGATTGCCATTGCCGGGCCGACGATGAACATCCTGCTGGCGATCGTCCTGCTGACCACTGTCTACATGGTGCACTACGAGTATCCAGCGGTGTACGACGAAGTCCCGGTGATCGGATGGGTGGCAAAAGATACTGCTGCAGCGAAGGCCGGGTTCCAAGTTGGCGACCGCATAATTCGCATCGATGGCGTCGAAAATCCGACTTGGAAGCAAGTCGACTTGCAGCAGGCTTTGAGTCCCGGCCAGCCGTTGGTGGTTGGCATCGAGCGCAACGGTCAAACGATGGAGAAGACGATCGTTCCGGAGGCGACCGGACTTGACCAGATCGGGTACGCAGGTTGGGCACCGAAAGAAGACAAGGTCGTAATCACCGATCTGCAGGAAAAGATGCCGGCAGAGAAGGCTGGTTTAAAGGAAGGCGATCAGATTCGTATCTCTCGACGGGAAACCTGTGCCCGCGCTAGCGGAGATGGTCGAGAGCCTCGAAATCACCAAGGACAAGCCGATCACGCTCACGGTGCTGCGAGATGGCCAGCAGAAAACATTCACCCTGCAGCCAGTTCTGTCGGAGAAGCGCTATCGCATTGGCATTGGCACCATGCAGATGAAGGTAAAGACTCTGCCGTTCGGGGCAGCCTTGAGTCTCTCCCTGGAAGAAAACCAGCAGAACGCCCTGCTTATTTTGAAGCTGGTCAAGAAAATGGCGCAGCTGAAGATGTCGTTGAAGTCGATTGAAGGGCCGATCCGGATCGGCCAGGCGGCGGGTGAAGCGGCGCGGAGCAAAGGCTGGACTCCGCTGATGGGACTGACTGCAGCTATCAGCCTGAATCTTGGCATCTTCAATCTGCTGCCCATTCCGATTCTCGACGGCGGCGTGATCTTGTTCCTGCTGATCGAAGGCCTGATGCGCCGCGACATCAGCATGAACATCAAGGAAAGGGTCTACCAGGCAGCCTTCGTTTTCCTGGTACTGTTCGCGGTCATGGTGATCTGCAACGATCTCACCAAGACGATTCCCGGGCTGGCGGACCACTTGCCATAGGGAGTTATTGCATCCGGCTTCCGGTTTCCGGTCAGTTTCATTCACCCAAGTAGCGATGGGAAATACGTGGGCTTCGCTGACTAGCGCCAGTTGCGAGGTCTGGGCTACGCGGGTGGCGAAGCCGCAAAAGGATGGATCCTGGAAATTCATCCAAACAATGCGGAATGCCGAAATTGCCTAGCTCGAACGGTTCGGATCTGTCTTACTTTGCCATCCTCGACATCGCCCATTCCGCCAGGCTGGGAAACAGCTGATACAACTTTACGGGGATGTGCATAGTCCAGGGCACGACCACCTCCCGCTTCTGCTTCAAGTATCCCTGCAGAGTGGCGCGGGCGACGCGCTCTGGAGTGATCCCGCGAACGGACTCCGGACGAACTTTCTTCAATTCGTTTCCCCGCACTGCATTCTCGCTGAACGCTGTCCGCACGTACCCCGGACAAACCGTCAGCACGTGAACGCCATCCTTCTTGAGTTCGACTCCTGCGGCTTTGCCGATGGCATTCAGAGCGAACTTAGTTGCGCTGTACGATGCGTGAAACGGCAAAGGAATGTGCCCAGCCACACTGGAAATGTTGATGATGGTGCCGGCGCCTTGCTGCTTCATAACGGGGATGACCGCCTGCATCGCCGACATGGCGCCGAAGAAGTTCGTCTCAAAGAGTTCATGGCAAGCCTGCATGTCGGTTTGCGCAACGGAATCGAATAGGCCGTGGCCGGCGTTGTTAATCCAGATATCCACGCGTTTGAAGTGATGGAGCGTCAGGGCGAGGACGCGATCGATTTCTTCGGAGTTTCTCACGTCGCAGGACAGTGCGACGGTCCGTTCGGGACAACCAATTCGCGTACGAGCGGCTTCTGCCCGGCCTGTATCCCGCGAAAGCATCACTACACTTGCTCCTTGCGCAACAAAGATCTTGGTTAGAGCTTCGCCGATTCCCATCGACGCACCGGTGACGACGACTACTTTTCCATCGAGTTCCATGCTGGGGTTGTATTCTCCGCGACGCGGCAAGTCAAGGTTACGAAGTGATGTGCTGCAATCCATGTCGTACAATCAAGCAGCCGCTCCATCCTGCACGCTCACGATATTGGAGACTTCGTGGCTCTTCTTCCCCTGTTCCCGCTGGATCTCGTGTTGCTCCCCGGCACTCCCTTGCCGTTGCACATTTTCGAGCCGCGATACAAGGAGATGATTGGGGAATGCCTTGCCAACGACACTCCGTTTGGTGTGATTCGTGCTTTGGACGAGGGCATGGCCGAAGTGGGCTGCACCGCCGAGATCATTACCGTCACGAAGGAGTACCCGGATGGTCGTTTAGATTTGGTTGCCGAAGGTCGCAAGCGCTTCGAGATTCTCGAACTCAACCGCGACCGGTCTTTCCTGCAGGCGGAAGTTCTTCTCGTCCCAGATGAACCGGGCCCGTCTGCGGACAACGAGAAAGCGCGAGCCATTCAGGTCCACCAGGAAATATTGTCGCTGGCGGGAGCGGTGCAGGATTTGTCGGCGGCCGACCAGAGCGCGCTTTCCTTCTATCTTGCCGGCTCGCTGCCGCTCGATCTCGACTTCAAACAGAAATTACTCGCGGTGCGGACGGAAAGCGAGCGGATTCAGGCGGTCGCACTGTACCTGGAGAGTATTCTCCCCAATTTACGTCGCGCGGCACGGGCACGGGAGAAGGCCGGCGGCAATGGACACGCACGCTGAGTCTCAGGGAACTGGACGATTCTCTTTCAGAGCTTGCACTATTTTCTGGAATTCCGGATCAGTCTTCAGAACCTGGAGCCGGTCGTCCGACTCGATCACCTCTGCGTCCTTCAGTCCACGTCGCACGGCCTCTTTCAGTTCTTGAATGGCATCCTTCTTATTTCCCTGGCTCGCGTAAGTGTCAGCGAGCAGAAGTACCGCCCAGGGATTGTCCGAGACTTTGCTCATCAGCTCAAAGCAGGCCGCGGCCCTGTCGAAATGGCGGGCGGCGAGTTCCTGCTGCCCAGTTTCAATTCCCGAAACCCACACCTCGCCGAATGCACGCCTGGCAATCAGTCGCTTCACTTCATTCTTGGAATGCTCTGCCTGATCGTTCAACTGGCGCATCTCTTGCACAATGGCATTCCCCAGCGTCACCTCGTCGTCGGCTCGGCCGCTCATGTAGGTGTGTAGTTTTGCTGATACCTCGCCCTCCAACCAAGACTGCGCTTCCATTTCTTCATGCTCGCGCCGCAACGCCGCCTTAAGCGCTTCAGACTTCTTCAGTGAAGCCAGCTTCTTTTCCGCCTCGGACGTGTCTTTGAGACCGGAGAAATCCGCCACCAAAGAGCGGTTGGCGTTCAATTCCGCGATCGTATCTTGCTTCTCCTCGGCGTTCACGGCTTCGGTTTGGGCTCGGCGCAGTTGTTCGTCGATGAACGCAGGGGCCTTTGGACGATCTCCGGACTGCATCGCACATAGAATCATCCATTCGATCGCATCTTCCATGATCGGGGCTGGAGCCCACTGATGCGGCCCGGGAAACACTCGCACGCGGTATGGCAACCCGTTATCTTCGCGGTCGCGCCGGACCATCATCACTTCAGACCAATTGAAATCCTGGTCGCCCACCGCGAAGAAATAGAGCAATTTGTCTCTGGCCTCCCCGCGGTTGCTCGGATATCCAGCGCCGTGCGCGATCACTCCAGCAATCTGACATTGAGGACACGTCAGGGCCATCAGGCCGGCAACCCGGGCGCCGCCAGAGAATCCACTGACGTAGGTGAGATGGCTATCGATCGCGAGGCGACGATGCGTGTCGAGCCAGAACGCGTTGACACTATGTGACTGGTCAGTAGAGAAGTTTCGGGAATTGTTCGACCCCGCCATTATGAACCCATATTTTTCGGCGAGGTCCTTGTAAAGTTCGAGGGGGCGACGACCGCGCCCGCCCGGGTCGAAGAAATAGATTACGGGCCATGGTTTTCCTGGCACGTACGCCGACGGCAAATAGAGCGCATAACTCTGCGCGGAGTCACCTTCGCAAATCACATCTACGATCTGTCCGACGGGAGGAAAGATGGGCTTCTCGGTTTGACAAGCTGCAGGGGGAATGGCCAACAGAGCCAGAAACGCATGGAGCACGACAAAGACTGCGCAAGAGCCGCGATTCGTAAAATGTCCGATGATCGCCTGCCTCCAGTCTGGCGCGGCGTTCGCTGCCAAGACCGAACCGCCACAAGGGGTATAATCAGGCCATTGTAGTTCAGTGGGGGTTCCTTTCATGGGTAGTCTTCCGCGCACGTTGGGTGAATTGCGCCGCAGTATTTTCTCCGAAGAGCGCTTGCGCACGCGCCACGTCAAAGACGAATTACGCGACAACCTTAGCAAACGACTGCGCTCCAGTGGCGACACGCCGGTCTTCACGGGCATCGTCGGCTACGAGGACACGGTAATACCGCAGATCGTGAACGCGATTCTTTCGCGGCACAATTTCATTCTGCTGGGGCTGCGCGGACAGGCGAAAAGCCGCATCCTGCGCGCCTTGACCACGCTTCTCGATCCAGAGATGCCGTATCTTGCGGGATGTGAAGTTCACGATAATCCGTACGCTCCCATCTGCCGGCGTTGTCGCGAAGAAGTTGCGCGGCTCGGAGATGATTCGCCGGTCGCTTATCTCGCGCCCGACGATCGCTATGTGGAGAAGCTGGCTACGCCCGACGTTACCATCGCCGACTTAATTGGCGACATCGATCCCATTAAGGCGGCCCGTGGCGGTCACGAGCTGTCGAGCGAATTGACGGTTCACTATGGCTTGCTTCCCCGTGCCAATCGCGGCATCTTCGCCATCAACGAACTGCCCGACCTGGCGGGGAAGATTCAGGTCGGACTGTTCAACATCATGCAGGAAGGCGACGTGCAGATTAAGGGCTATCCCATCCGGCTACCGCTCGACGTCGCGCTGGTATTCAGCGCGAACCCGGAGGACTACACGGCGCGCGGAAAGATTATTACGCCGCTCAAGGATCGCATCGGCTCGGAGATTCGCACGCATTACCCAGCGACGGTTGAAGAAGGCATTGCGATCACTGCGCAGGAAGCGTGGACGCGGCGCAACGGCCACAACCAGCTTTCGTTCACCCTGCACCTGCCGAACTATGTGCAGGAGGTGATTGAGCGCGTGGCCTTCGCGGCCCGTGAGGACAAGAAGATCGACAAACGGTCGGGCGTAAGCCAGCGACTCCCGATCTCGGCAATGGAGAATGTGATCTCCAATGCCGAGCGGCGCGCGATCCGCAATGACGAGAAAGTGGTTGTGCCCCGCATCAGCGACGTATATGCGGCACTTCCGGCCATTACTGGCAAGCTCGAACTCGAGTACGAGGGCGAGATGAAGGGCGCAGACCACGTGGGCCGCGAGCTAATTCGTGCCGCCATCGCCAAGACCTACGACGAGTACTACACCGGCGCAAACGTCCAGCAGATCGTGCAGTGGTTCGACCTGGGCGGCGAAATTCAGCTGGCCGATTCGGTTCCGGCCGAAGAGGCGCTGGACAAGCTGAAAGGGATTCAAGGCCTGGTCGACAAGCTCGGCCCGCTGAGCGTTACACCGAAGGACACTCCGGAGCAGCAAGTGTCAGCCGCGGAATTCATACTCGAAGGTCTGCATGCGCACAAGCGCATCGGACGCAGCGAGGAGCGTATCTTCAAGGCTGGAGAGAAGAAGCCGGAGGCGGTGCGAGAGAAATCGTTCGAGCCTGACGAGAGGCCGTACCGGCAGAGAAGACAGTTCAACTAGGCTTCCGCGTCCGCAGTCCGACTTTCGGAACGGGTGAGCACGGGAACCACGGACGAAATGACGATCAAGTTCAAAACCGACAACCGGAAGCCGAACACCGGAAGCCGGAAGCCGTCTTTATGAAACGCATTCGTTACTCCAAATACGTGCCCGACCCCGCGGGCGAGATGAGCATGGAAGACTTGCTCAGTGCGCTCTCGGACTACCTGCTGCAGAGCGGCTTTCAGGAGTCCATGTGGTACGAACTTCCCGAAGGCGAGCAGACGCTCGAGGAGCTCAAGCGAGCCATCGAGCAGGCCCTGATGAACGGGGAGATGTTCGACGAGAACCTGCGCGAGCAGATCGAACAGATGGTCGCCGACGGACAACTCGATGAACTGATCGAGAAACTCATCGAACGAATGCAGCAGGAAGACTACATTTCGATCGACGATCCGCACGACCCGGCGCGGAAATCCAGTGTTGGCGGGCAGACCGGTGAGGCGCAGCAGGCCAAGTTTGAGATTACCGACAAGAGTCTCGACTTTCTCGGATTCAAGTCGCTGCGAAATCTGCTGGGCTCGCTCGGCAAGTCGAGCTTTGGACGGCATGACACGCGCGACCTCGCGACCGGCATCGAAACCAGCGGATCGGCCAAGACCTACGAGTTTGGCGACACGCTGAATCTCGACATCACCGCGACGCTTTCGAGTGCGATTCAGCGCGAAGGGCTCACGCTTCCGCTCAACATCGAATACTCCGATTTGCAGGTGCACCAGTGCGAGTACCAGTCGTCATGCGCCACAGTGCTCATGCTCGATTGCTCGCATTCAATGATTCTCTACGGCGAAGACCGTTTCACGCCGGCCAAGAAAGTGGCGATGGCGCTCTCGCACTTGATCCGCACCCAGTATCCGGGAGATTCGCTTTCTTTGGTGCTTTTTCATGATTCCGCCGAGGAAGTGCCGTTGTCGCAACTGGCGCGGGTGAAGGTCGGGCCTTATTACACCAATACTCGCGAGGGACTGCGACTCGCGCAGAGAATCCTGCAGCGACAGCGTAAAGATATGAAGCAGATCGTGATGATCACCGACGGCAAGCCCTCGGCTCTGACGTTGGAAGACGGGCGGATTTACAAGAACGCATTTGGCCTCGACCCCTTGGTCGTCAGTCAGACGCTGGAAGAAGTTTCGAAGTGCAAGCGCGCCGGCGTGTTGATCAATACGTTCATGCTGGCGTCTGACTACGGACTGGTGCAGTTCGTGCAGAAAGTCACCGAGATGTGCCGCGGCAAGGCGTACTTCACGACGCCTTACACGCTCGGGCAGTACCTGCTGATGGACTACATGTCGCGGAAGACGAAGACCATTCACTGATGCGCCTGCCAAGGGCTAAAGCCCGCGATTTTTCTTGCGCTAGTGGCCCGGCTGAAGCCGTGCCCTTCCCAAACACCCTGGCGATCATAAACTCCCCGAGTTTGGCTCGACCCGGCCATTTCTGGTTATCGCACTTCCCGAACCTAGGGCTACCCGCCCCAAAATCTGGGCAACTGCTGATACTCTTTTATTACATGGCGAATTGCATTCGATGTGGGCGGCAGCTTCCTCCGATTTTGTTTGGGAAGAAGATCTGCCAATGGTGCGTGCAGCATGAAGCGGCGCAGCGCGGCGAACTCGACGAGGACGCTAAGCAGCCAGTCATCGCTGCTCCCTGGGTACGACGCGAATCCAGCATTACTGTCACACAGGTAATCCTCGGCGCCAACGTGATGGTCTTTATCGCGATGGTGATCTGACCAGCGGGTCCCTCGCTCGACTTCACGGGACAAGTGATGGTGCATTTCGGTGCCAACTTCGGCCCCTTTACACTTTCGGGCGCAGTGGTGGCGATTGCTGACCTACATGTTTCTTGCATGGTGGCATCTGATGCATATCGCCTTCAACATGTGGTGCCTGTGGGATCTGGGTACGCTATGCGAATCCCTCTACGGACGCTGGACGTTTGTCGCCATCTATCTGATCACGGGGATTGCGGCGGGCGTAACCAGCGTTGCGTGGAATCCGCAGGTTTTGAGCGTGGGCGCATCAGGCGCGATCTTCGGACTGGCTGGGGCACTGATCGCATCGTTCTATCTCGGCGAATTTTCTGTGCCTAGGGTTGCGATCAGTGGGACACTGCGAAGTCTTCTCTTCTTCGTCGGCTTCAATGTTCTGTTCGGAACGCTGTCTCCCGGAATCGATAACGCTTGCCACGCGGGCGGCCTGGTTAGCGGACTGATTCTCGGCGCCATGATTGCACGGATCGCACCTGACCCGAGCCTGCCGCATGCGGCGTGTCGGCGTGTTAGCGGTAGTCACGCTTGCTGTGGCTGGCGCGGCGTTGGGAGTGCAACGCTGGCGTGGCGGGCCCATGCAGATCATGAGGGCTTTCTCCTCTCCCTCGGCGAACAACCCCGATCGGCAGATCGCGCAACTGCAAGCCATCGTCAAGCAGCAGCCAAACTTGGTCCAGGCGCACTCGGCGCTCGGACAGGCCTACTTCGGCCGAGAGCAGTACTCGCAGGCAGAAGCTGAGTTTAAACGTGTGCTGGAATTGCAGCCAAAAAATATAAGCGCGCAATTTAATCTCGGTATCACGTTGCTGAACGAGAAGCGATTCGACGACGCCAGGAGGATGTTCACCCAAATGCTGGCGCAGGACGCTAAGAGCGCCGACGCGCATTACGGCCTCGGTCTGGTTGATTCTGCGTGACAGCAAATATCAAGCGGCCATCGATGAATTCAAAGCCGCCGCTCAGCTGGACCCGCGAATCTCCGGCATCTACTACGAAATTGGCAATTGTTATACAAAGCTCAAGATGTATGACGAGGCCATTGCGTCTTACCTACAGGAAAGAGACAAGAACAGCGATTCGCCGGAGCTCGAAACTGCGCTGGCAGACGCTTATGACGCCAAAGGAATGACGCAACAGGCGCAGGACGCACGGAGTAAGGCCGCGCAGTTCAAGGGTCAGGGCACAGATTAGTCCTTGGTCACAGGGCAAGCCGGCCTGCGCTCGGCCCTCGGTCTCCGCACAGGGCGAGCTAGCCGATGGCGGCTGTCCCCACATAGACCCAATCAGGCCTTCGTGATTTCGCCCACCGCACGCCACGCCTGATTGATGGCTTCATCGGTGTAGGCATACGCGCCGGCGTCGGAGTTGGCGATGGCGATGCGGCCGTGGGGCTTGCGCGCGATTTCGCACGGTGTGACCCCACCCTCCAACCAGAAGTCATCGAACAGCGAGTTGTATTCATAGGCGTAGCCGTGAGGCCAGCGGTTCACGGTGATGGCCGCGATGTCGCGGGCGGGATCGAAACCGCCCGGGCCCAGCGTGCGGGCAAGTTGATCGCGAATCTTTCGCTCCATCGTCTCGAAATCGGTCGTATACAGCTCCATGCGGCCGTAGCTGTGCTGCTGGCGCGCCGGAAGTCCGGGATGGCAGGCCGCCTTCATCAAGTGCAAAATGATCGGCTCTTCAGGCTTACGCGCACACTCGTATCCGCCCATGCTGACTGGCAAGTCGAGGTTCACGTACGAGTGGTACATGCCCGGCGCATAGATGGAACTGGCGCCGACTTTCTGCAGTGAGGTCCAGTTGCGCAGCGCGACGTTGGTGTAGAGCAACGGAACTTTCTGCGCCGAGGCCAACGCTTCCTTCTGCTTGTCCGGCAGTTCCTCGCAAATGTATGGGATGACTACATGCCAGCACGCCAGGATGGAATTCTTCGCCTTGGCGGTATAGACCTTGCCGCCGCGCGCGTAGGTCACTTCCACTTCCTTGGCGCTGGCCGCGTCGCCAAGGTGCTTCACTCGGACGGCCGTGCTGTTCAGGCGAATGCGCACGGGCGAATTGGAGTCGTCGAGCTTCGCATAGTTCGCTTTCGCCAGCACGACATCCGACACCGAGTTGCCGGGAACAACATCGGGAATCAGTCGTCGAACCAGCAGGCGTGCGATCGTGGCGTTGCCGTCAGGAAAATGAAAGAAGTATTTCTCCGCTTCTTCATTAGGAATGGCGTCGCGATTCATTCCCTTCCCGGGTGTCGGATCCAGTTTCAGGCCATCAAAACCCGGAAGATCGAATCCCCAGGCATCCTGGGCCGAAACTGCGTCAATCCCCACGCCGAAGAGGCCGTGCGGCAAGGCCTGATAGTACTTGACGATGTCTTCATGCACACCGGCCACATCGGTCAGGAATTTGGCATAACTGATGCGCGCCAGCTTCGCCTTCTTCTGATCTGAGGTCAGACCGGGATAATAGTCCTTCGGCTGCTGCTGCAAACGCACCAGGTCGCGCTTGGCTTGATCCGCGAGCGGAGCCTCGGCGAGAAATTGTGTTAGTAACTTAGGCGACAAACTGGCCGCGTCTTCGCTCTCGCCTCCGCCACGCGGACTGGGATTCACCACCAACTTGTCAACGCCGAATGTTTCCTTGTCAAAAAAGACCTTGGCGCGCAAGCCTGCCGAGGGGTAGAGACTCTTGTTGAAATACTTGGGATAAGACGCCACATCGATGCCGAGTTCTTCAATCACGCTCTTGGCAACCGCACTGTAAGGAGCCGGACTCTCGATCGAGAATGTTCCGCCGAAACCCAAGCGAAACGCATTACCGACTCGGAATTCGTTGCGCTTGGCGTGGCCGCCGAAATCGTCGTGGTTTTCGAGAATAAGGATGCGCGCCTTGTTTCCCGCGGCTTTTCGGTAGAAGTGCGCTGCCGCCAGTCCGCTGATGCCGCCACCAACGATGATCAGATCGTAAGTCTCTCCGGTATCTTCGGGCTTGCCCGCCGTGTCCCAGAATGTGCCATCGCGCAGGGCGTGAGCGGCGTCGAATGAGCCAGGATGACTGCCTCGCATGCCCGTGAGCGCAGGAGGATAGTAATTCGGCGAACTTTCAGGACCGACCGCCGCTTGACCAAATCCGGCGGCTGACAAGTCCCAGGGCATCATCGCCGCTCCCGCCGTTACCGCCACGCCGTTAAGAAAATCCCGGCGCGTGATCTTGCGATGCATCCCCAGTTCCCGGTCCCGTGAATCGTGCACGATCTCCTCCGCAGCCCGATGCTGTGCTCTTCAGTGGCCAAAAACCTCAGTTGAGCCAGCATTTGCGGCGCGACTGAAGCCACGCCTTTCCTGCAACGACATACCTATAAGCAATAGCGTTGACTGCCAGGACTTCCATCGATATTACGAGGACGACCCGCTATCCACTTTTTTCACGGCCAGCTCCGCTGCCTGGAAGCCAACTCGGCTATGGGTCCCGTCACAAAAGGGTTTATTGACCGATCCTCCGCAGCGGCAAAGCGAAAATGCGGGCTTGCCAGTCAGGTCGTAGGGCGTGCCATTGACGTCGACTAACTCGATGGATCCCTCTGGAGCTTCGACCCGGTATGGACCGTTCGGTCTAACCGTGATTTTCACTTGAGCCATATTCAATCCTCCAACCTTACGGGTTTCTAGTAAGGCTAAAACGATATCACCAAAAGAGGGGGATTGTCTTGGGCGAGAGCAATGCCTCAGGCAGCTTCGACTCGAACCGAACTCAAGCTGCGATAAAGTTGCAAGCACTCGTCGATCATACGTTTAGTGGTAAAGCGCTCGCGGGCGCGGGAGTAGGCCAACTCGGCGTAAGCGCGTCGCATCGCGCGATCCCCGCTGAGCAGGCGAATATTTTCGGCGAGGCTGGCGGAATCGTTGGTGCGGAAATAGAGAGCAGCATCGCCCCAGATCTCGCGGAAGCTGGGAATATCATTGGCCACAATCGCGCATCGCGAAAATGCGGCCTCGAGTAAGGCCATGCCGAGCGGTTCATATCGTGCCGTTGCCGCATAAATGGATGCCCGACTGTACAACGCGCGCAGTTGTGCCTCGGTCTGTGGGCCGCGAATCGCAACCGAGGTTTGATCGGTGGCGACTTTGACGTCGGCGCGGATCGGAATGCGCGGCATGGGCACGGTATGCTCGGCACCCACAATGCACACCGGAACAGAATGAGGTTGTTGCGTCAGCAAAAAAACTTGCTTGCCGGCGTCCACCATGCGGCCCACAGCCAGCACGCAATCGTCTTTGTTCACGTAGGGATTGAAGAAAATAGGATTGCGCCCCGGGTAAATCACTTCTGCGCGTTGCGGACGCCCATAGGAGGCAGAGATGCGATCGAGCATCCACGAGGAAGGTGCTACCACGGCATCCGCGCCAGACAGGCCGTTCGCGACCGTGTTGTGGTACCACATCAGCGAGCGTTCCACGCGCGGAGCATGATTGTGGACGGCATGGGACCACGTAATCAGATCGCCGTGGGCCATCACAACCCGAGGTACATCGACCGGCAAGCTCCCGTAGCAGAACTGGTTGAGATGCAGGACATCAGGTCGCAGTTCATGAACCAGTGCGGACAGATATGCAGATGACTCCGACAGGTCCTCTTCTGCATCCTGCATCCACTCAAGATGGAATGCCGTAGGACGATAGTCGAGGCCATGCAGGTGATCCATCCACGAGGTCTGTTCAGGAAGAGGAATCTCGCCGAAGCTGACCAGAGTGACACGTACGCCGCGCGTGACCAGGCCCGTCACGAGCTCGCGAGTATATGTCCATGAACCGGAGAGCGAGTCGGCGGTAACCAGAACGTGCACAGAATCTCCGAAGCGAACTTGCGGAATGCTCCGTGGAACGGGCGATCCCGCGATCCAAGCGGGTCCATTCTAGTTCGAATCGGGCGTGGCGGGAAGAGGCTTGCGAGATCGACTGCGCAAGATTTTTCACAGAGCGAATTGAACCAGGACGGCCGAAGGCGGCCGTCCCCACACACTCCGTTTAGACCGATGAACTGCGGATTAGAACATGAACTTCAAAGCGAACTGAATCAGGCGCGGGTCCTGGGCTGCGAGAATCTGGTTGAAGGTGGGCGAACTGATGTCGCTGTCAGGCAATCGGAAGTTCGGATGGTTCAGCACGTTGAAGAACTCAGCGCGAAACTGGAGTTCCGTACCCTCCGTCACGCGAATATTCTTGAATGCCGAAAAATCCCAATCGGCATAACCGGGCCCCTGCGCGATGTTGCGGCCAGCCGATCCAAATTGCTGCACCGGTGAATTCGGGTCTTGGATGATTTGCTGAAACGCGCTGCGATTGAGCCACGCCGCCGGGGTATGCGGACCGGAGTTCGGATTTTGTCCCGCGACCACGTTCGGACGGTTCGAAAAGAATCCGGTGATTTCCGGCGCAGAGCCCTGCACTGAAAAATCAGTTGAATCGAAAACGGTGAACGGCGTGCCGCTCATCATGGTGACGATGCCGTTGACCTGCCAGTTGCCAAGAATCTGTTGATACCAGCCGTGCGGTTGTCTCCAGAAAGGCAGGCTCCACTGGTAGCTCAGCACAAAACGGTTGCGGGAGTCGAACAACGACCGGCCGCGCTCGGCAGCCAGATCGAATGGATCCTGTGCCAGATCATTCTCACCGGCTACGGGCTTGGATGCGGAGCCCGTCATGTTGAAGGAAGACGCATCATCAATCGATTTGGAGTATGTGTACGAGGCGAGAAACGAAATGCCATGACTGAAGCGCTTCGTCAGGCTAGCCTCGAGCGCATTGTAGGAAGAATTGGCGATGCCTTCGATCAGTCCGGTGGAGGAGTAAGTGCAAGGCGGGCTCGCGGGATCAAGCGTGCACCCTGAGTGCAACCGGCGTTGGTCCGCGTTGCCCGAAGTTGAAATCGGATTACCGCTGGAATCGAATCCCGGAATGTAGTGCGCTGGATTGCCTTCCACAAAACGCGGCAGCTTCGTCCCCTTGGTTCCTACGTATCCAACCTCGAGCAGAAGATCAGAGCCGAGGGATCGCTGGACGGTCAAATCCCAATCCTGCGAATAAGGCAGCGGCAGATTTGGAGCCAATGTAAGATTCGTGAGCGGCGTAGCAAAAGTACCGTCCGGTGGCGGGTTTCCGAAGTAGGGATCGGGGAAATTGAGAAACGTTGTCTGAGTAAGACTAATCTGCTGGGTCTGTAGATACGGGGGCGCGCTGATCGGCGACTGCAGGGGGCCGCCTTGGCCCGTATAGTACGGTTCATAAAAGATTCCGTAGGCGGACGTCACCAGCCACTTTGATTTTCCCGTGGGATCCCACGCGACGCCGATACGCGGCGCAAATCCTTTCTTGAAAGTTGGAATGAGCCCTGCCGGCACTCCCGCATCTCCCGGATAGAGTAGCCCTGGCGGAGCGTTAGGCATCACGGTCGATTGCCGGCCTGGAATCCAAAGCGTCTGCCGGTTGTGGATCTCGGTGTAGGGGAATGGGAGTTCGTAGCGCAGCCCGATATTCAAAGTCAGACGCGACGTTGCTTTATAGGTGTCCTGGACGTAGCCGTTCAGAGAATTGCCCCGAATACCGCGGGAAAAATCGCCGCGACCTTGGAGAAAGAAAACGGGCTGGCCGAAAAGAAAGCTGGCAAATGCGTCGGGAATAACCGGAAAAGGCGCAAACACGAAGAAACCGTTGGTCGCGATGCCTTGCAGGACATTGACCTGCAAATGCTGGTAACCTCCGCCGAACTTGACATCATGCCGGCCATGCACCCAACTGAGCGCGGCGGAATAGTCGAACGCATTCTCGTACGTGTCGCGCGGCCCCGTGATCGGATCTCCGATGGTGGTATAGCCGTTCACCTGAATGAACGGCGGACCAATGGCAGCATCCAGGCTCGGCTGATAGCCAAAACCGAGGCTTTCGGGGGTCGTGTGGTTGATTCGTTCGCCGTAGAGGAATTTATTCCGCAGGTATGAGAAGCGGAAGACGCCGATCATCGCCGGAGAGAACGTATGCGTTTCCTGGGCAACGAAATTCTGTGCCCGCTGGTCTTGCCCGACTGGAAAACCCGGCACGCTCGCGCCCGATGTGGCGATCGGGTGAAATTGAGTGCCATCACTGTAGGCGTAGCGGAAGTTCAAGACATCGGCTGTTCCCAAGTATTGATCGAGACGCAGTCCGAACTGGTTCGTGTCCTCCTGAACAACCTGGGTTGCGGTGTAAACATTGGTTCCATTGTTGGGCGCAGGAAAATAGCTCAACAGATTCTGCGAAAGCGGGCTCAGGAACGACATGTCAAACTGGTTGTTGGGATAGGGCTGGTTAAGAAACACATTAAACAACTGGTGATTCGGGTTGTTGCAGAATCCGCCGGTAAAACCCTCAGGACAAATCTCCTGGAAATTACCCAGCCGCTCGTTGGCCGATGGCACGGTTGACGAGTCCGTCTCACCCTGGCGGTTGCGAAACCCTTCGTAATATCCGAAGAAAAAGCTTCTGTCCTTGCGGATGGGGCCACCGAACGTCGCACCAAATTGGTTTTGTTTTAGTGGTTCTGTGGTCGTGCCAAAGTAGTTGGTCGCATCAAAGACATCGTTCCGCAAGAATTCCCAAAGCGTTCCGTGGTATCCGTTCGTGCCCGATCGGGTGATGATATTGGTTGTCGATCCCAGACTGTCGCCGAACTCCGCGGTAGCGTTATGGGTCAGAATCTTGAATTCAGTAATCGCGTCCACCGGCGGCTTCAGCACAAAGCCACCGTCCACTCCGTTGAAGTTGTTGGCGCCATCAATCAGGAAATTATTGGACTCAGGCCGCTGCCCGTTTACAGCATAGGCTTGACCGTCACGCAACGATCCTCCAGCCTCCGCCAGGCCCGGCGTAATCGGTACCACTCCGGGCTGAAGAAGACCGAGTTGCGCGAAGTTGCGCCCGTTCAAAGGAAGATCCAACACTTCGCGCTCGGAAACCGTCTTGCCCAAACTAGTCACCGTGTTCTGAATCAACAGAGCGTCCGCCTGCACGTCCACATGCTGAGTATCAGTACCAACCGCCAGGTGCACGGGAACGGTCGCCGTCTCGTTCACGTCGAGAATGATGCCCTGCTGGGTATATTTCTGAAATCCTTTGCCATCGACCTGCAACCGGTAGTGACCGACCGGTAGTTCCAGGATTACAAATTCGCCGGAACGACCTGTAGTTGAAGTGCGCGTCAGGCCCGTTTCTGTTTGCGATGCAGTAACGGATGCACCCGCCACAGCAGCACCCGACGGATCAACAACCGCTCCGCGAATGCTCCCAGAGATCTGTTGGGCGGCGACACTCATTCCAAAACATAAGGCCAGCGAGGCGTACATCAGGTTTCTGATAATAGTCATATTGAAGTCAGTGTTTCTTTCTGAGGATCACTCGCTCTGCTGGGTGAGAGGACCTAAGCGCGCAACGCACACACGGATGCGAGCACGAGCAAAGTTGCGCTTAGATTTTCCGGGACCCCAGTCCACAGAATGAATGAGCAGCGAAACGTTAGCGGACAGCACGTGCGGGGCACAATAGCGCAAAAATACTACCAAGTCCGGATCTAACGAATCGTTTCGAGAAACTTCGAGGACGGACTGCTGCTGGGTATCAAGGCGCCGAAAGCGCACGCGACCGCTTCTCCGAGCATAACGAGTCCAGAGGAACCAGACACCCGCGAAGGCCGACGAGCACTCCATCCTCGGCCCCGGCACCTCAAAGAAATAGAACCGTCAGTTCACTTCCAGACGCAGCCGAAGCTTTCGCGCGAGGAGATCGATGGTGCGAATCTTTTCCACCGCGGGATTCGGAATATCCGGCACCGACATCGCGAGTTCACAAGAGAGCAGCATCGCCGTGAGCGTCTCACTCATCTCGCTATGCATTTGTTCGGCGACGGCCCGCCGAGCGTAAAGTTCTTCGCGCTTGCGACGATGTAGAGCCGAGCGCACCTCGCGCACCAATCGTTCCATTCCCGTGAGCGCAAAATTTACGTAGACAGGAAATGCGGAGCCGAGATGCTCGATCATCTGATCGCTTTCCTCGGGCTCGGTCTCGAGCAAAAACTGGTCGATGACAGCAGCGTTGTAAGTTCGTTCGCGCAGGCGAGTGGCGCCCTCCTGCAAGGTACTAGCACACTGCGTTTCCTGACCGGTGGCGGCGTACAACGAGTCGGCGCACTGCGGGCCATTAGCTGACGTGGTGATAAGTAGAATCATGCCCTTCCAATAGCACGTCTGCCGCCAACTGCTGCACGCTGTGAATTCAGCGCTTTAGCCAAATGCGCGGCAGGTTGCTTCCCGTTGTTGAACTCCCCTAAGAGCGCCAGTTCAGAATCGGTCCTCAAGATTGAAATTCTTGTGCGGCGTAATCCTTAAGCTTCCGATACAGCGTAGTCTTGCCGATCCCTAACAAGCGAGCGGCTTGCAGTTTGTCGCCGTTGAGCTCGCTGATGGCACTCAGAATCGTCTTCTTCTCCAGTTCTGCCATGGGAATGATCTTCCCGTGGCCGTTTCCATTGCCGTTGCCATTTCCATTCGAAGGCTCAGGTATCGGCAGGTTTGCGACCTCCCGCGGCAGATCTGTCGTGTGAATCAGCGGTCCGCTGGTGAAGGCGTATTTGCGTTCCAGACAATTCTCTAGTTCGCGTACGTTTCCGTGCCAGTCATAGGCCAGCATGGCTTTCAGGGCGTCGTCGCTGAGGATTTTTTCCTGGCCGGATGATCGCGTCATGCGGTCGAGGAAATGACCGATCAGCAACGGGATGTCTTGTCTCCGTTCCCGCAGAGCCGGGATCCGCAGGCTAAGCACGTTCAGCCGGAAGTAAAGATCGCGACGAAACTCGCCCTGCATTACGGCATGTTCTAAATCGCGATTCGTAGCGGCCAGAATGCGTACATTGATCGGAACGCGCCGGGTGCTGCCCACCGGACGAATTTCTTTCTCCTGGATCGCTCGCAGCATTTTGGCTTGTAGATCCACCGGAAGTTCCCCGACCTCATCGAGAAACACAGTGCCACCTTCGGCCATTGCCAAGAGGCCGTCCTTCGCCTGATTGGCGCCGGTGAATGCGCCTTTCACGTAGCCAAACAGTTCACTTTCGATCAGCGTCGGCACTAGCGACCCGCAGTCCACGGGAAGAAAGGGCTTGTCGCGGAACGGGCCAGAGTAGTGAATTGAGCGGGCCACCATCTCCTTGCCCGTGCCGCTCTCGCCCAGAATCAGTACGGGATGGACACTGTTAGCTGCCTTAGCAATGATGCGATACAGCTTCTCCATCTCAGGAGCGCGCCCGACAATGCCCCCGAAGCCCTGCTTCGATTTCACTTTCTCGCGCAGCAACCGGTTTTCTGACTTCAATTTCAGATGGCTCGCCACCCTCTCCAGCAGCAGTTTTAACTCGTCTACGCTGAAAGGCTTGGTCACGTAGTCGTAGGCGCCATTCTTCATCGCCTGTACAGCCGACTGCACCGTGCCGTACCCAGTTACCACAATCACGACCGCCTCCGGGCGACGTTCCTTGATGCGACGCAGGGCGTCCAACCCCCCGGCACCTGGCAGGCGAAGGTCCAGCAAGACTGCGTCGAAGGCCTGAGCCTCCAAACAACGGTACGCATGCTCTGCGGAATCGGCTACATGCGTCGTATATCCCAACGATTGCGCGACTTCGCGGCAGGCCTCACGAATCGACCGTTCATCGTCCACGATCAGAAGGTTGAGAAAATTGGCGGCTTCAATTTGCGGTGTGGCAGGAATCATACTGAGTGCTGCTGACGTCATGGCGGTCATTCCTCTTTTTTATCCTTTAGGTATAAGTACGCCCGCACTTTCCGCGGGTTGGAAATTGTGAAGGTCTTGAGTAGCGAGAATCGATGGTGGAACCAGCGGCAGGATTACACTCACGCGTGTACCACATCCCAAAGCGCTCTCCACGTGAAGCAGTCCGCCACTACCGGACACAATGTCGTAAACCGTAGCCAGCCCGAGTCCGGTTCCCTTTCCAGCTTTAGTCGTGAAGAAAGCTTCAAACAGGTGAGCTTGTGTCTTCGAGTCCATGCCGAGCCCGGTATCGGACACGACGAACAGCGCACAGGGGAGCGAGGTCCCGTTGTTGTTTCCGGGCCGGGACTCCGTAAGGGCCTGCACTCTGCGATTGCTGGTCTCCACGGTGATCGTGCCGCCCCCGGGCATTGCATCGCGCGCATTCAGCACCAGGTTCAGTAAAATCTGCTGACTCTGCGTGGGATCCATCTTGACCAGTCCGAGATTGGGATCCAGGTTGAACTTCAGTTCAATGTTCTCTCCGATCAGGCGAACCAGCAGATTTCGCATGCCGTCGGCAATTTCGTTCAGGGAAGAGAGCCTCGGTTCGCTGGTCTTGGGGCGCGCGACCGCGAGCAACTGCCGCACCAGTCCTGTGGCCTGCATGCCCGCCTTCCGGATTTCTTCGGCATATTTCCGCACCCGGTGGCAGGGCTCCAGATTGGCCAACAGTAAATCGCAGTACAACAACACTCCGGTCAGAAGGTTGTTGAAGTCGTGAGCTACGCCTCCGGCTAAACGTCCTACCGCTTCCAACCTCTCCGCCTGTCGCAGGCGTTGCGCTGCTTCAATGTCTTTCGGAACGTCATCTGCCAGAACGAGAGCATAGTCGGGGTTGCCGTTCAGGTCCGACACCCTCCACATCGTCCAGCGCACTGGTCGAGCTTCCTCGCCTAACGTCAGGGATTCGATCTGGAAGCTCTGGCGTTGACGCTCAAACAATTCGGAAAGGAGGCGTTCAGCTTGGGATCGATCACGAGGATGAATGAAATCCCCGAAGTGAAAGGATTGCGACATCTCCAGCGTATCGCCAAGTCTCTTGCGCAACGCTAGATTCAACTCGGTCACGCTGCCATCACGCTGACACTGAGCCCATGCGAACGGAGCGTTCTCAAAAAAGGGCTGCAGTTCCGTTTTTGAATCCTGATCTGTCCATCGTGTTCCCGCGGCAATGCTCATATGCCTACTCTGGGCGGGAGAGATTCCAAAAGGAACCTGTTATCCCGTAGCTTAGGACCTTGGTTTTCCTAAAATGGGAATTTGGAGAGCGATTACTTCCATCTCAAATCCCGTTTCGAACCCCACTATAGAGAAATGAGCCTGTGGGTTCGAAGGGCAGATGTCACTAAAACGGAAAATCTTTCTGTGGAAAACTCGGATAAACAGACTCAGCGATCGACTCGCGTCCGTTGGCTTGCCGCCACATAAGCCGGTTCGCTGAGACGAAAGGTCAAACGGCGACCCTTTTCCAGGTGAATCACAATAGGAGACGAGCGTTGAGTGGTGTCCCCTTGGGAGGGGGAACTTTCGGCAAAATTGCCTCGCACGAACAGGCTCGACGTCAAAACTGGCAGATCAAAGTCTCCAAGTCGAATGGAATCCAGGGCTAACCGTACATATCCGCGATTACTCCCGACGCTCGAAGAGCGGGCAGACTCCACCCGGCCGAGGACAGGAGTGCCGCGCGGAACTAGCTTATTGCCCTCGACGACCACCGCCTCGTCAACTAAAGCCTCAAATGTCCCTTTCTCGCCAGGGTTCTGGGCGAAAATCGGGTTCTTCAGCCGCACGGTGAGCAGGGTACCTGCCGGAAGATTCTTGGGATCATGGAATGGAAGCGCGTTATCCGGAGTCGGATGGTCGGTCGCTGACGCCGGGTCATTCGGACGGGAGTCCTGGCCGGCTACGTCGTGAAAGGGCACGGAATGTTGATCGGTCGGGGGAGCGCCGTCATCACTCTGCGGCCCGACTGGACGCGCGCAGCCTGTGGTCCCCGCCAAGGCCAATACCATGGCCCACATCGTCAGACCTCGTGGTCTGCGAAACCGGTTCATCAGAATGATCCTCGCCTGTGTTTCCTGGATCGTGAAGTGGCAACCCGAATACCAGACACGGTCTCATCAAATCAATCACTTGGCGATGGCACCTTCGGGTAGGCTATGTAGATTCTTCCGTCCGGGTATTTTATTCCGGGCATTGCCGCTGAAAACCAACGGCCACCTGTCTCTGAATAAAAAAGGAGGGCGGGAATCCGCCCTCCAAATTCTTCAGCCGTGATTTTCTTAATGCTTACGGTTTCTTCACGGGTTGTTTCTTCGGTGCTGGTTTGGCGGTAGTTTTTCTTTTCACTTTCGCGCCCACCAATCAAGCTCAACGCATCGGCTGCGTTGAACGGGAACTTCCAGCCTGCCGAGGTTTCACTTTGGCCGAGTGACGACAACGTGATGTCCACACGGCGATTGCTGGCCAGCCGGATGACGGTAATTCTGGCTAGAGCCCGCTTCCGCTCTTCAGTCGTGATTTCAGGATTCTTCTCGACCGAATCCCTCACTTCCTGCGTCGTCAAGTTTTTCTGCTTTCCGTAAGCCTTGGTATCAATCGCGGACTCAGGAACGCCTTGTTCGACCAGGAAACCCTTGACCCGAGCCACACGACGTTCGGAGAGCGCCTGGTTGTAAGGCATCCGATCCTCGAATATCCGCGTGACCTTCCAGCGTGAGGTGAGCGTCGGGCTTGGTTTCAAGATATTTCTTGAAATCAGTCGCCATCGCCACCAGGATCTTCTGTTGCGATGGCAACAAGCCGGCGTTCGGATCCTTGGGCGAGGGTTGCGCCGTCTGGAAATACACACTATGTAGAGCGAGCCGCCCTTCCAATGCCGTGTCAACTGGCGGAGGAGGCGGGTTTTCAACCGTGACTTGAGTTGAGGCCTGAGCGGTCAAACCACGCGAGTCGGTGCAAGTCGCACCCACCGTGATCGATCCCGGGGAGGCACCGGAGGTATTGAGAGTGCCCGTATTGCCGCTTCCCAATACAGAGCCACCGGTTGAAGTCCAGTTCGCTACTGAAACTGGAACGCCATCCGGGCTGGTGCAAGTGCAGGTAATGCTACCGGAGCCGCCAACCTGAACAGACGACGAACTCGCCGAGCAACTCATGGTAGGTGGATTCTTCGGCGGCAAGGGCTTAATGGTGTAATTCGCCGTGCAGCTGGCTTCGTTGTTCTTCTTTTCTTTTGGATCGGTCACGTGCGCCGTGACTGCATAGCTGCCGGGTGCGGCATTTGTGGTGTCGATGGAGGCGGTGGTGTCTTTTCCAGTGACCTGGCCACCATTGCCGGCCCAGCTATAAGTCACTGTATGCTTTGGATTGAAGTTGCTGGCCGCTACAGTCGCGGTGATCGGCTCGCCAACCATCACTTCGGTCGGCTGCACCGAACAAGCGGCTGCTGGAACGAGCGGGGGGGCTCCGCCCCAGTTCAGAACGATACCGGTGCGCAGTCTCGCACCCTCGAAATTCGGATGGCGCAGAGAGGGAAAAGCCGGAGATGCATAACCGGCGTAATTGTGCGAAGCCCAAACATAGTCTGCCTGGAATAACCGCCACGAAAACATCTTGGTGAAGGGAATATCCAACCCACCGCCAAGGATCACGCCGATGCCGTTATTGTCGACGAAACCGTTGGAATAGGTCACTCGGTTGAAAGTGCCCAGAGCGTGAGCGAAAATTGCGAATCCCTCGCCGCGCGCAATAAACCGTGGTCCCGCACCCGCGGTCCATTCGGACGAACCGGAGTCCGTATCCCGGTTATAGCCGAAATCCGTCTCCAGACCGACATGCGGAGAAAAATTAAAAGTAAAAGCCCCACCAACTCCCTTCGCCATCCCCGGAAGCTTGAAGGGCACGGGATTGTTCGGGTCGCCGATCAAAGGCACGGTACCGCCGGGATTCAGATACTGATACCCGGCAAAGACGTCCCACTTAGGGGTGGAATCACTCTGAGCTAATGCGGATGTGGAAAACATTACGACTGCGGTCACGGCTAATAGGACGACCAAAACTGGTCGTCCGGCTCGTGTGGCTTTGTCAAGTATCATGGATCCTCCGAAATGGTTGGGTCCCGGACAGGTGTTGAACCGGGCTCCTAGGGGAAAAAAGGTGTAGCGATACTGGTATACGACGGGGCCTTTGTCTTGGAAACTGTAAATTCTACCGTACTGCTATTGAAAGCGAAAGCGTAGACTCCAATTGTTGCTCCGAAAGGCTTCCGCGCGCCCTGAATCGTTTGGCCTGTCAGGCCAATGAACATTGAGGGGAACAGGCCTTGCCGGACGAGAAGAATGCCGCGTATCGTGGGTCAATTGGATTGCTGTTCGAAGATGAGTAGATTCCTTGCGGTGACGGACCGGAGAGATAAACAACCAAGAAGCCGATGAGCCACGAAAAAATATTGATCGTCGAGGATGAGGAGAACGAGCGTTCCGGACTGGCGGAGCTGGTGTCTTCCTGGGGCTACCGTGTGGAAACCGCTCGTGACGGCGCAGAGGGCCTCGAGAAAGCCACTCAGTGGTCGCCGTCGATCGTTGTTACCGACCTCAAAATGCCGCGCATGGGCGGGATCGAGCTGCTGGGCAACTTGGCCGAGCACGCCACAACCATCGCGGTGATTCTAGTGACAGCCCAGGGAACGATCGACAGCGCCGTACAAGCCATGCGTATGGGGGCCTACGACTACATTACTAAGCCTATCGATACCAATCGCTTGCGGACCATGCTGGGCAACGCCGCAGCTCTGCTGGGCACCCGGGCCGAACTCGAAGTCACCCGGCGCCGGCTGCGCGACGCGGGTTCGTTAGGACGCCTGAATGGTGCCTCCCGCAAAATGCAAGAGATCTTCCGGTTGATCGAGATGGTTGCCCCCAGCACGGCGTCGGTTCTGATCACGGGAGCCAGCGGGACCGGCAAAGAACTGGTGGCGCGCACCATCCACGACCTGAGTCCGCGCAAGGACCGGCCGTTCGTTGCCATCAACTGTGCCGCGATTCCAGAAACCCTGATGGAAAGTGAGATCTTCGGCCACGAAAAAGGAGCGTTCACGGGCGCATTGGAACGTCGCACCGGCTGCTTCGAACTCGCGGAAGGCGGAACGCTTCTGCTGGACGAAATCGGCGAGATGCCCGTTGGAACCCAGGCCAAATTGCTGCGCGTTCTTGAAGACCGCAAACTCCGCCGGCTTGGCAGCAAGGTGGAAACGTCAGTGGATGTTCGGGTGCTTGCCGCCACCAACAAAATTCCGGACGAAGCCGTAGCGCGCGGAGAGTTACGCAGCGACCTTTATTACCGTCTCAACGTATTCAATATCCACATGCCGCCCCTGCGGGAGCACAAAGAAGACATTGCCAGCCTCGTCCAACTATTATTGGCGGAAATGAGCAGCAAGCACGGCCGCAAGGTGGCCGCCGTAAGTGAAGCTGTCCTGAACCAGTTCAACAATTACTCCTGGCCAGGAAATGTACGCGAGCTGCGAAACACGATCGAGCGGGCGGTGATCGTCTGCGAGGCCGGCGTGGTTGAGACCAAACACTTGCCGCCCGGGTTCGGACAGGCCCCATTGCGTACAGCAGCCAATGATCCCGATGCAGTTCGCCTGGGCGTGGGCACAACCGTCGAAGAAGCAGAAAAAATGTTAATTCTGAAAACCCTCGAGGCGACCAGCAATAACAAAACCCGCGCCGCAGAGATCCTCGGCATCAGTTTGAAGACACTGCACAACAAACTAAAGGAATACGGCAGTGCAGGCGCAGAGCCCGTTCCGGGCAAGGAGGAAGTTCCGAGCAACTAAGATGTCTTCGCACGGTCGTTGAGCGATCCAGTTTCCCTTCTCTTCATGCTGCGACGAAAGACCATCATCGTGCTGGTCATCACCCTTATGGTGACGGCGATGGTATCCGCATTTTCATACCTGTATGTGTCTCAGATCCTTCGTCTCCGCATCACCAATGCGAACGAGACTGCGACGAGCCTGACGCACCAGTTAGCGTATGCCGTATCCAGCGCTGTGCCCGACTTCAGCAGTACCTCCGTCGACACCAGCAACCCTGCGTCCGTACGTCGCGCGCTGGCCGAATACGTGCAGACCGACGTCGCCCTCAACAACCTCCTTCAGTCCGATCCGGGAGACTGGCGATTCATCTACGACGTGACCATCCTCGATGTAAATGGAAGGGCCTTGTTACATACCAATGCCAGCATGGTAGGAAAAGCGATCCCCGCGCGCCCCGATTTTCAGAAAGTTGTGACGGCCCGCTTTCCCGATCAGATGCGTTTGGTCTTCAGCCCCGCCAGCGTCTACGACGTGACCTATCCAATCGAAATGAATGGCGAGCCCTTCGGCACGATTCGCATCGGCGTGCAAACTGTTTTCTTGAAGAGCGAGGTGGAGTCCCGGCTGATGAAAGCCGCCTATATTTCGATCACGCTGATTTTCGTTTCGTTATTCCTGGCCGCGGGAATCTCAAACCTCGCGTTAGGCCCGCTGAAGGAGATCAACCGCAATCTGGACAGCGTAAACGCCGGCCACGCTGAGGAATTGTCCGCGGACGAATCTGAGCACGACGAATACGGACTGGTATCGCTCAAGATTGCCAACCTCGGCCGCCAGATTCGCGATAGCCGCGAGATCTTTTCAGCGCTAAAAGACAACGTGGACCAACTCATGTCCAAATTGCAGGATGGCCTTATGTTGTTTGCGCGCGACTCCCGCGTTGTCTTGGTCAGCGCACCGGTTGAAGGATTCCTCGGTCGTCCTCGCGCACAACTCCTGGGACGCACGATTCACGAGGTATTTGACCGTCACTCCCTGCTTGGCGCAACTCTTCTCGAGGCCTTTGACCGGCGTCGCCCCTTGTCTCAACGGGAGTTTGATGCGGCCGGAGGAAAGCGCGTCCAGGTTTCCCTGGATTTCGTACAGGAAAAGAACTCGCAGATTGGAGCTTTGCTGATCATGCGCGATCCCGAATCCGTACGCCGCATTGGCGATGAGATCGAAATGTCGCGCCGTCTTTCCGCGAGCGGACGCCTTACCCGGGGAGTGGCCCATGAGGTGAAGAACCCCATCAACGCCATCGTCCTTCATCTGCAACTCTTGCGGAACAAGTTGGCGGAACAGGAACCTGATACCCGGCGTCACATGGATATCATTGACAGCGAAATCCGCCGCCTCGATCGTGTCGTGCAGACACTGGTGGATTTCACCCGCCCGCGAGATCTTCATCTGGAGGAAGTCGACTTGCGCCGCCTCATGGAAGATGTGGCGCAACTCGCGGCTCCCGATGCCGAGCAACACGGTGTTACCATCGAACGCCACATGCCCGAAGAGCGGCTGGCGATCAAGGTCGACGTGGACTTAATGAAACAGGCCTTTCTGAACGTGGTCATCAATGGAGTTCAGGCCATGCCTCAGGGCGGGCTCCTGACCATTTCGGCACGAAGGGAGAACAATGCAGTGGTCGCCGAAATTCGTGATCAGGGTGGCGGAATCCCGCAAGATTTGCACGATAAGATTTTCGAGCTCTACTTTACGACCAAGAAAGACGGAAGTGGCATCGGCCTGGCTCAAACCTATCAAGTTTTGCAATGGCACTATGGTTCGGTCGATTTTGAGTCTAGGGAGGGAACGGGCACGATTTTTCGATTTCACATTCCACTCGCGGGAACCGCGGCGGATGGACATCCGGAATACGCCGAAGACGCAACCGCCTCGCATCATGGAGACTGACCTGAAGGCCATCATCGCACCCCGAAAATTCATGGCGACTCTCGCAGCACTTCACGTCTGAAGGCGTAAAATCGTTTAGGGCATTGGGAATGACTCTGGCCGTTATCCTTCTCGCTGGTATTTTCTGCGGATCTATGCCGGCAACGGCGTGTCCAGCCGGTCCGCAGCAGGCACAGCCGACTCAGCCATCCGACGCTCCGCCAACGCAAGATACGGGAACCACACCTTCATCGCAAAAGCCGCCCGAACAATCTGCGCCGCCATCGACATCCCCTCCGGCAAAGGCAGCTTCAGGTCAAACACCGCATACCAGCACAAAGAAGACTCATCACAAAAAGAAAACAGCTCCTGCCGACTGCGACACCACCTCGGCGGCCACTCCGGCGTCATCAGCATCTGCGCCGAATTCGACGAATCCTGCCACCGGCTCTGCCCCGAATACCGGAGGCTCGGTTCCTTGTACACCTCCCAAGGTGATCGTGCAGCATGGAGGAACCTCGGAACCCAGCATTCAAGTGGCAGGCGGGACTGGCGGTGACCAGGCATCGCACCAGAAAGACACTGCCAATCAGATGTTGGACACGACGGAAGCGAACCTCAAGAAGATTGGGGACCGCCAACTCAATACCGAACAGCAGGACATGGTCACTCAGATCCACCAGTTCATGACCCAGTCGAAAGCCGCGGTCGGAGACGGCGATCTCGAACGCGCGCGCACCCTCGCATGGAAAGCTCAGCTTTTGTCGGAAGAGCTGGTGAAGCCAGAAAAGTGAGATCGCGTTAACGGCTCGGACATTAGAGTAGTTCGCTGTGTCCCTCCGTGTCCTCTGTGGTTAACGCTCTGCCCGCCTACTTCCCTTTGGCGCGGGCGCTGTTCACTTTCGTGAGCAAGTCCTGTGACATTGCCTGCAGTGGCCCCGGAATCTTGGCAGCCTCGGTCAGCACCTCGCGCGCTTCCGTCAGCTTGTTCAGCTTGCCGTAGGCAAAGCCCAGACCGTAGAGTGCCCGCGCATACTGTTGCTCATCCTGCCCCTTCAGCAGGCCGGCTGCGGCCTTCAATTCGGGAATGGCGCTGGTAGTTTTCTCCTGCTTAAGATAAGCCCACCCGATCGTATTGTGCGCAGCTCCCGCGGAAAGCTTTCGCGACTTATCCGCATCTGGAGCATCTGGCTTGGCGACTTCAATCGCTTTTTGCGCATACTGGATCGCCTTCGCCGCACTCCCCGGCTTGGTGTCATCGCCATAGTAACTAGCCAGTAGCAGCAGCGCCGCCAGCGAGTTCGGGTTGGCCGCCAGAATCTTTTCGCCAAACGAAACAAGGCGCGCCTGATCGTTCAATTGTCCAGGACCGAGCGTGTACATGGCATAGTTCGACACCTGTTCTCCGAACTTTGATTCCGGAAAGGCAGCGGTGAATTTCTCTATTTCGGCCATGCGGTTCTTGGGGTCGGTCTCACTGGTGATGGCATTAAAACCGGAGCTCTCGAGAAAATCGCAGCTGTTCTGCTCAGCAGACTTCTCCTCACTCACCTTGCGGGCAAAATCGTCGTCACTCATTCCCTCGGGCTTGGATTGCTTGGCAATCGAGGCGCAGATCTCTCCGCCCTTCGCGGCATAGTCCATCAACTTGACGTTGTTCTTCGCCTGTTGCGCCGCTCCCGCCTGCGACACCAAAATATCCAGATTGCGTGGCGATGCAGCCAGAGCTTTGTCGCCATACTCTAGTGACTTTTGCAGGTCGCCCGCAGTCTGGTACGCCTGCGCGAGTTGCCAGTCTCCGTAGGCTGCAGCCGCAGGATTCGACGAGAACTTCTGCACGAACTCTTCATACATCGCGATTTTCTTCTGCGAATCGGCTTCCGCCGAGATGGCCTGTAGGGCGTGATCTTCGTCAGTGCCAGCCGCGATCGTGATGCGATCGACCTGAGCACCCAAGTTAGGCACAAGAACCGCGAGGGAAAGGAAAAGGACAACCAGCAGGGTCGAACCGCTGCAGCGTCTCATAGACCGCCTCCGGTGTGAGCGTGAATTAGTACGTCATACTTCCAGCAGCAGGCGAATCCTAGCGCCGAATGGGCCCCCACGCAAGGGCCCAGATCACTTTCGGCACGCCGGATGCAAAACATCGACCACAAAGGATATCTGGTTTCACGAAGTCCTTATACCTTGAGTTCATCTCCCTTGTGCGACTTCGTACCCCTCGTGGTTCATGGTTTTTGCTAATTCCCACTACACCTCAGCTAAAGTAGAACGATGCGTGCCATTCTCAGCCAGCGCCCGTTGCGTTTCGTCTTCGCGGCCAACATGGTCTCCATGTTGGGCAGCGGGATGAACGCAGCCGCCGTCGCCTGGTACATTCTGCAGGCCACGCACTCCGAAGTATCTCTGGGTACCCTCACCGTCTTGCAGACCATCCCGGCGATGCTCATGCTTCCCTTCACCGGCGTCATTATCGATCGCGAAGACCGACGGCGCTTGGTAATGTGGCTCGATGCACTGCGCGGCCTGATTATCCTCACGGTGGCGATCCTTGCTTTTCAGCATCGCGTCCAAATCTGGCAGCTCTACCTGATGAATATGCTCGTCTCCGCCGGCTTCTGGATGTTCTGGCCCACGATCACTGCCCTGATTCAGGAACTCACCCCCGAGGACCGCTTCGTACACTCCAACACGTTCTTGTTGGCCGGGGTACAGGGCGGATGGCTCATCGCCGGATCGATCGTCGGTTTCATGTACAACCACATCGGTCTGGGAGGCGTGCTACTCATTGACGTATCAACCTATGTGGTCTCATTCCTCTGCTACTTCTTTGTGCGTAAGGGACGCCACGTGGTTTTGCATCCCGATGAGTTGCGGGCGGATATCATTGCCGCGGAGAACCAACTGCATCGTTTTTGGCTCGACCTGCGCGAAGGTCTCCACTTTCTGCGCGATCATCCGGCCGCCATTATGCTGGGCGTCAGTTGGGCACTATTCCTCGGAGCCATGATGACCGGCGGCATCGTTACTCCTTCGCTGAGTGAGCGCGTCTTCCACGCCGGACCTGTAGGCTATGGCTGGCTCAGCGCGGGCTGGGGAACCGGAGCATTCCTCAGCACCTTGTACACACCGCAACTGATCGCGCGTCTTGGCGGTCAACGCACCGTTGCTTTCTCCATGGCGTTGCTCTCCGTGATGATGGCCTGTGCGCCCGTCTCCCGGTTCCTATTCTTAGCCATCGCGGCCTACTTCGTCATGGGCACGGGCCGAGGCGTTGGCGGCGTCGCCATGAACACCAGCCTGATGGAAATGGTGCCTAAACACCTGATGGGCCGCGTCCAGAACACATATTATTTCGTTGGCACATTCCTGCAGATTGCGCTCGCCATCGCGGTCGGCGCTGTGGCCCACCGCGTCAGCTTGGTTGCCGCCTTCGCCATCTTGGCCATCGTTTACGGCCTGTCATTCATTGCCGCAAGCTGGCCGGTCGCCACAACTGTGGAAGAAACAAGCGCCGTGAACTGAACGCGATAGTGGCAACCGCTCTCGACCGCCATTTACCGGGGTTGCGACCGTTGATTTTCCTCTGTATCTCCGCGTCTCCGTGGTAAATCGCACTTCGCTCCTGTTATTCTTTTCCATTCGTAAGGAGCACTCATGTCCGCTGATTTGCAGGGCCGTACTGGAGTGGTTTTCGGAGTCGCCAACAAGCGTTCGATCGCGTGGTCCATCGCCCAGGGACTGCACGCCGCTGGTATGAAGCTTGCCATCACCTACCAGAACGAACGTCTGGAGCAGGAGGCAAAGGACCTCATCCTCTCCCTTCCCGGCGCCGAAGCCTACATGTGCGATGTCTCCAAAGACGAGGAGATCGCCCGCCTCTTCGCCACGCTCAAAGAGCGTCACGGCAAGCTACACACTGTCGTGCACTCTGTGGCCTACGCACCCGCCGATGAACTGAAGGGAGACTTCGTCAATACTACGCGTGAGGGCTTCCGCATTGCTTTAGATGTGAGCGTTTATTCTTTAATCGCTGTCGCTCGCGCGGCCGTCCCTCTCATGACCGACGGCGGATCGATTCTGACCATGACCTATTACGCGTCAGAGAAGGTTGTTCCCCGATACAACGTAATGGCCGTGGCCAAGGCCGGACTGGAATGCTCAGTACGCTATCTGGCGTTTGAGCTAGGCAAGGAGCGGATCCGAGTCAACGCCATCTCTGCCGGCCCGATCAAGACTCTTGCCGCTC
The DNA here is from genome assembly GCA_963840895.1 of uncultured Acidobacteriaceae bacterium. GTDB lineage: Bacteria > Acidobacteriota > Terriglobia > Terriglobales > Acidobacteriaceae > Sulfotelmatobacter. The sequence goes on along the minus strand of CAWJAR010000015.1, from coordinate 225,428 downwards.
GTGGCATCGCTGGCTTCGGCGACATGCTCAAGGGCCACGAAGAACGCGCTCCGCTGGGCCGCCGTGTGGAAGTCGAAGAGGTTGGAAGTACCGGAGTCTTCCTCGCTTCCGACGCCAGTTCCGGGATCACCGGGGAAGTGATCTATGTCGATTGCGGATTCAACATTATGGGGTTCTAGTCGGTTCTAGTCACTGGTTCGTTCTCTCTATGAAACAACAAAATAGACTTTGCTTCGCGCTCTCCGCGATTGCGGTTACATTGTGCGCCGCCGCTTCCCTGTGGAGTCAATCAACTTCCCGCGCCGCCTCCATCATCGATTCGATGCCGAAGGTGAAAGAGATCGACCAGGCTACGATTTCTCCTGACGGGGCTCAAGTCGCATTCATCATCGGTGGCGAACTTTCGGTGATGCCGTCTAAGGGAGGAACAGTGCGCTCTATCGCCGTCGATGGCAAGCTCGCCCTTCGCGACGTTTCCTGGTCCCGAGATTCCCGGCAAATCACTTTCATCGCCGACTTGGAAGGTGATACTCCGGCGGCTCAAATTTTCATCGCTACACTCGACGGCAGCTCTCCCGTGAAACATGCCGATGTAAAAGGTTATGCGGCAGCCCCAACGTTTTCTCCCGATGGTTCAAAACTCGCTCTGCTGTTCATCGAAGGCATGCCGCGGATCGCCGGGCCGCTCCAGCCCATGACCCCGCTCGCAGGCGTGATCGATGACAAAGTGTACGAGCAGCGCCTGACGACGATTGATCTTTCGACGAACACGCTGACACAGGTCACGCCTGCCGATGTCTACGTCTATGAATACGATTGGACTCCCGACAGCCAAGGCTGGGTCGCAACCGCCGCCCACGGCTCCGGCGATGCAAATTGGTATGTCGCAAAGCTCTGTCGCATCAATGCGCAGTCCGGTGAGATGCGTGAGATTTACACTCCCAAATGGCAGATTGCCGAGCCCCATATCTCGCCCGACGGCAAGAACGTCGCCTTCATCGAAGGCCTGATGAGCGACGAGGGATCCACGGGCGGCGACATCTACGTTATTGCCATCAGCGGCGGCGCGCCGCAGAATCTCACCCCCAACATTCACAGCTCCCCGTCTTCGCTGATCTGGACAGGCCCCGACCAGATCACGTTCACGCAAAACGTCGATGGCGAATCTGGATTGGCAACGCTTCGGCTTACTCCTGGCACGATCCAGCCCTTATGGTCAGGCGCGGAACACGTGGCCGCGTCCTTCTCACACGATGGATCGGTAACGTCGGTGGTTCGCCAGTCGGCGAGCGCTGCACCTGACGTCTGGGCCGGCCCGGTCGGCAAGTGGAAACAACTCACGACCATCAATGCAGATGCCAAGCCCGCATGGGGCGAGATGCGCAACTTTCACTGGACCAACGGCAATCTGAAGCTCGAAGGCTGGCTGATGCTGCCCAAGGATTTTGCGCCCGGCAAGACTTATCCACTTGTGGTGAACGTCCATGGGGGACCGTCTGCAGCCTGCTCCTCGCACTGGGATTCCAAAATGATGGGCGCCGAGTCGGCGATGGGATATTTCGCGTTCTGCCCCAACCTTCGCGGCAGCTACGGCCAAGGCGAAGATTTCACCCGCGCCAACATCAAAGATTTTGGCGGCGGCGATTTCCACGACATCATGACTGGAGTCGATGCCATCTTGAAGCAGTATCCGATCGATCCTCGCCGCATCGGCATCCGCGGCCACAGCTATGGTGGCTACATGACGATGTGGGCCGAGACCCAAACTCAGCGTTTCGCCGCCGCGGTCGCCGGTGCCGGACTCTCCGACTGGCTCAGCTATTACGGCGTGAACGATATCGACGAATGGATGATCCCCTTCTTCGGCGCGTCGATCTATGACGATCCCGCCGTTTATGCCAAGAGCGATCCCATGCACTTCGTCAAAGCCGTGAAAACGCCAACCCTCGTGCTGGTCGGCGACCGCGACGGCGAGGTCCCCATGGAGCAATCGGTCGAGTGGTGGCACGCGCTTCAAGCGATGAAAGTTCCAGTCCGCTTGGTGGTTTACCCCAACGAAGGACACGTCTTCGTAAAACCCGCGGACTCCCGCGACTACTTCGTCCGCACCCTGGATTGGTTCGACGAATGGTTCGGCAAAGTCGGCGCGAAACCATGATCAGCTCCCGCTTCCACAACTGTTGACGTCATCCTGAACGGAGCCGCATTTCAGGCGAAGTGAAGAGCCTGCCCTGAGCGAAGTCGAAGGGATCTCGCGTGCAGTGCGTCACGATTGCTTCGGCTGATATGATTTACATCGATGCAAAAGAAACGCTTGGTCCTCGCGTTGTTCTCGGTAGCCACCCTCTTCTCAATGATTCGAGAGTGGAACGCCCCCGCAGCCTGCGCGCGTTCAATCGCGCCGCTCGTAACCAACGCTAGCCGTTAATCCGAATCCGCCGCCCGTTCTCACCGGTCCGCTCCAAATCGATCTCCACATCCCACTCGATCCGCGGAAACTTCTCTCCCCACTCGATCAGCAGAACGCTGTTTTCCGAACGCAAATCATCCAACCCCAGGGTTTCGAGTTCCCGTGGAGTGTCAATCCGATAAAGATCGATGTGATAGAGATTCGCTCGCGGCCCGCGATACTCATGCACCAGCGTAAAGGTAGGACTGGTGACGTCTTCCTCGGCAGCCGCCTCAAACGCGGCCGCGATTCCCTTCACCAGAGTAGTCTTCCCCGCCCCAAGATCCCCGCGCAAAAGCACCATCCTGGGCGGCGATAGCAATTCGACCAGAGTGCGCCCAAACGCGACCGTCTCTTCAGCCGAGTGCGTGGTGGTTTCCCGTAGCAGATTTCTCGCCGTGGTCTGTCCGTTCACACGTCCAGTATAGCGAGAGTGCTCTTCACAGATGAGCCAATGAGTTCGCGCCAGGCCTTAGTAGTTGGAGAATGCGCTAGCCTTCATGCCCGGATGTTTCCGGTCTACGACGTGATCCAGCGAAGTACGCAAGCGGCGGTGATCGTCATCTTCAATCGCGACGAAGCGGAACGGCTGCAGCACGCCATCGTTCATCTGCAGCGTTGGGCTCAGAACTTCGGCCATGCCGTGCACCGGCCCTGCCTGCGTTTGAAAAGCAACTTCAACGAAGTCGCCTTGCGCCAGAGACTGGGCCAACTGCAGCAAGCCGCCGGTCACGGAGATGGTTTGGAGTTTAGCTTTGGTGCGCCGGCCGTCTTCTAAACGGATCGCAGCCAGGACGGAATCTCCTAGCTGAACCCGGGCCGCGCGTCGCGATGGATGCGGTTGGGGGAATTGGGTCATAGGCAAGTATCACTATGGCACTACGCCCGATCGAGTAACAGATTACTGAAGCCCCTCGTCCGGATTCCCGCGCTGGGCGCGGCATTTGGAGCCCCCACGCCCTGCCCTATCAGACAGTTAGCAGATAGTAACCAGTTGATACATGTCCCAACGGACAATTCATCGCATGTGGCAATCGCATTTTCCCGCACGAGATGCTTTCGCCGATTTACCATGATGGACCAGTTCCCCCAAGGAGCACTCATGAGTCGCATCCTCTTATTCGCCTTACTCTCGACCCTCACTGCCACACCCGCATTCTCAGCCCCCGCACAACCGCCACTCCGCGTCGGCATCGTAGGCTTGGTCCACGGACATGTACACGGATTCCTTCAGCAATCGCTGCACAGCCCGGAAATCGAGATCGTGGGAGTAGTGGAACCCAATAAACAACTTCTTGATCAAAACGCCGCGCGCTACGGATTCGGCCCCAATCTTGCTCTTTACCGACCTGGAAGACATGCTGCAGAAAGCTCGTCCGCATGCCGTGCTGGTGTACACCAACACTTCCGATCATCGCCGCGTGGTCGAAGTCTGCGCCCGACACGGCGTTCACGTGATGATGGAAAAACCGCTCGCCGTCAGCCTCAAAGACGCATTGGCCATCGCTCAAGCGGCCCGCTCCGGAAACATTCAAGTACTGGTTAATTATGAAACGTCGTGGTACCGCAGCAATCACGCCGCCTACGATCTTGTGCATGAAGGAGCGCTGGGCGACGTCCGCAAGGTCGTGATTCACGACGGCCATTCTGGCCCGAAAGAAATTGGTGTCGAGCCGGAATTTCTCGCCTGGCTCACCGATCCCCAGCTCAACGGCGGCGGTGCCCTGTTCGACTTCGGATGCTACGGCGCCGACCTCATGACCTACCTGATGAACGGCCAGCGTCCGCAAACCGTCACCGCCGTCACTCAGCAGATCAAGCCGGAAATATATTCGCGGGTGGACGACGAGGCCACAATCATCCTGACTTATCCGAAAGCCCAAGCCCTCATCCAGGCTTCCTGGAACTGGCCCTTCGACCGCAAAGATATGGAAGTGTACGGTCAGACCGGATATGCGATCACGGTGAAGAGAGATGACATTCGCGTACGGCGCGGCGGCAACGACACGCAAGAGGAACTGATCGCGGCCAAGCCGGTGCCCGCTCCATACGACAATTCGCTCTCGTACGTGCGAGCCGTAGTTCTCGACGGAGCCAAGCCCGATGCGCTTTCCTCGCTCGACACCAACGTGACGGTAACGGAAATTCTCGATGCAGCCCGCCGCTCCGCCGCGACCGGAATGAGCGTCAAACTACCGCCGACGAGATAGGCCTCAGAGATCCGCGCCAGAGGTCCGACTTGGCCCGAGCTCATAGCGAGAATGAAACTGATGGAGTGCGATTCGAAACGGGGAGGGCACGGCTTAAACCGTGCCGTTGTCCGTCCTTTCAGATTCCGGCTTTAACCGCTAGGGGATCCGTTAACCATCCCATTCCACACACTTTTCCCGCGCTGTTCTCCGAGTTCGTTGGAAAGCCTCGGGCAACCCAACCAGCAAATCGGTCGCAACCAGCGAATGCTCTCCCACGCGCTCGCGCATCACGTCCCCCGCCAGACCATGCAGATGCACCGCCGCGCAAACTGCCAACATCGCGTCCTTGGGATTCTGCGCGATCATTGCCGCCACCATCCCGGTGAGAACGTCGCCGGTTCCTCCAGTCGACATTCCAGGATTCCCTGTTGTGTTGACCCAACTCTCTCCGCTCGGTTGCACCACCAGCGTCCGGTTCCCCTTGAGCACAACAATCACTTCATGCTCATGCGCAAACTTACGGGCCACTCCCAGCCGATCTTTCTGTACGTCGGCGGTATAACACCCCGCCAGTCGCGCCATTTCGCCTGGGTGTGGAGTGATCACTAGCAACCGCCCTTTCCCGCTCAACTCATCGGTCACACCCTCGAATGCATTCAGGCCGTCAGCGTCGAGCACGATCGGAAGATCACCCTTGCCCACCAGAATTCGCACCAGTTCAGCCGTCTCGATATCGCGCGAAATTCCCGGCCCAACCACCAGCACGCTCTTCCCTTTCGCAAGAACATCCAGTCGCGCTTCCGCGCCCGCTGACATCGTACCCCCAGGGGTCTCTCGTAAAGGCTCGGTCATCAACTCCGGATGGAACCCTGCGACCGTTGGCAACACAGACTTTGGCGTCGCAACAGTCGAAAGACCCGCTCCCGCCCGCAGAGCCGCCATTCCCGCCATCGCCACCGAGCCCGCCTTACCGACCGATCCACCCACGACGAGCACATGCCCATAATTCCCTTTGTTTGAGTCCGCTGGACGAGGGCCAATCAACGAAGCGAAGTCGTGCGCAGTGATCACATTGAGCTGGAGTGCGGAAACAATTGCCTCCGGCGGCGAGCCGATCTCCGCAACAAGCGTCGGCCCACGCGTAAGCGCACTGAAAACGTGCGCTGGACGCGCCGCAGTAAAAGTCACAATGGCATCCGCGCGCGCAACCAGCCCCGTCTGCGCCCCCACCGCATCCGCATCGGCGCCTGAGGGAATGTCGACAGCAATCACCGGCGCCTGACTGGCGTTTAGCATCGCGATTGCCTCAGCGTACAAGCCGCTGACCGGTGGCTTGAATCCGGTTCCAAGGATCGCGTCGAGAAGCAAGTCTGTATCGACAAAGATCCGCGGTCGAGCCCGCTTCAGATCATCGCTCGACTTCACCACGATCGCCTCTACGGGCAGCTTGCCGAACATCGCGGCCGCATCACCGCGCAGGTCTGCGGGATCGGCCAACAACATCACCTGCACGCTCTTGCCCTTCTCGTGCAACACGCGCGCCGCCACGAATCCATCCCCGCCGTTGTTGCCCTTCCCGCATAAGACCACAATCTTCTCCGCAGTGGCGTAGCCGTGCATGGCATATTCCGCCACGGCAGACCCCGCATTTTCCATGAGCGTGAGCGATGGCACGCCGAAGCGCTCGCTGGTAACGCGATCGATGGCGCGCATTTCTTGTGCAGTAACAATTTTCATTGCGTTTCGATTTTCATGAGGACGAAGCGGTTTGTTCCAGTTGGCGCAACTGCGCCGGTTCACCCATCGCGATCAGGCAGTCGTCCACCTCGATCCGCTCGTCGGGAGCGGGATTAAAGCGCATGCCCTCGCGCCTCTTGATGGCCAGCACGATGACTCCCCGCTCCTGCCTTATGCGTGAACTCTCCAGAGTCTTGCCCGCAAACGTCGACGAGGACGTGATGTGAATCTCGCCAATCTCCAAGTCCATGCCGAGATGCGTCGTGGCAGTATCGAGAAAGCTGACCACATGCGGCCGCAGAAGCGATTGGGCAATGCGCTGCCCCGCAAACGAATAGGGAGACACGACAGCATCGGCTCCGGCAGTTAGCAGATGCTTCTCGGCGGAGTCCTCACTGGCCCGCGCAATGATCTTGAGTTGCGGATTCAAACCGCGCGCGGTGAGCACGATATAAAGATTCGTAGCATCGGTGGTGGTCGCGGCGATCAGGCCGCGAGCCTTGTCGATTCTTGCCTCGCGAAGAGTTTGCTCTTGGGTGGCATCCCCAGCCAGCACCAGCCAATTCTCAGAAGCGAAGCGCTGCCGCTTCGTTTCATTGTTCTCGAGAATTACGAATGGCACCGGCTTGCGCCCCAATTCACGCGCCACGCTCCGTCCCACGCGCCCCAGGCCGCAGATAATGAAGTGGCTGTCGAGACGACCGATTTCGCGCTCCATGCGCCGCCTTCCGAAGAAGCTTTGCAGCTCGAATTCTAGCAAAGCCTGACTCAGCGCCCCGACCCCCAACAACAACAGCGACACGCCCGCCAGAATCACAAACACGTTGAAGACGCGCCCCGCATGCGACAGCGGATGCACCTCCTGATAACCGATGGTGGTCAAGGTCGTCACCACCATGTAGAAGCCATCGAACCACGGCCAACCCTCGATGTAGTGATAGCCCGCCGTGCCGATTGCCATTACCAGCAGCAGGAGCGCGCCGATGGTTCGGAGATTGCGGAAGGCTTTCATGAGAATTCAGTGGGCGGTGATCAGTGGCTAGTGGCCAGCAAAAACCGATTGGTCGGAATGTCTTCCTTCTGGCCACTGATCACTGGTCACGGGCCATTTTCTCGACCCACGACTATAAAACAAAAAAGCCCTCCGCGCAGTGCGGAGGGCTGTTGGAGATCACGAACGCCGAGGTCAACTTCTGGGTTCCGGCGTGCGTCCCGCAGCCAAGCGCCTGTACCCGGCTGTGCTTTACGCTGTAGGTGAAGTACACCACCAGGCCGATAGCGAGCCAGGCACCGAGGCGGATCCAATTCCACTTACCCAGTCTGAGCATCATGTAACCATTCGAAATTACACCCAGGATTGGAATCAGAGGCACCCACGGCGTTCGGAAGGGCCGCGGCTGACTGGGATTCGTGTACCGTAACACCATCACAGAAATCGATACGATCACGAATGCCAGCAGCGTTCCGATATTCACCATCCTACCGATATCATCGATCGGCGTCAGGCTCCCCACGATCGCCGCCAGCAGGCCCACGAGAATCGTGTTCTTCCACGGCGTGCGGAATTTCGGGATGGACGGCAGCGAAGAACTTCTTCGGTAACAGGCCGTCGTTGGCCATTGAATACAGCACTCGAGTCTGTCCGAGCAACATCACCAGCATCACGCTGGTGAGTCCCGCCAGAGCGCCCAACGTAATAATGTGCGATGCGGTAGTCAGGCCACGATCCAGAAATGCGCGGGCGACAGGCGCCTCGATGTTGATCTGCTGCCAGTGCACCATCCCGGTCAGCACTCCAGCCACCGCAATGTACAGGACGGTACAAATGGCCAGGGAGGCAATCATGCCGATGGGCAGGTCGCGCTGCGGATTCTTGGCTTCCTGCGCTGTGGTCGAGACCGCATCAAAGCCAATGTAGGCGAAGAATATGTAGGCGGCACCTGCTCCAATTCCCGCGAAGCCGTTGGGAGCATACGAGTGCCAGTCAGTACCCCAGTTGCTGACATTGATGTAGCGAGCGCCCAGCGCGATCACGAAGAGTACTACCGATACTTTAATGACAACGATCCCGGCATTGAACCTCGCGCTCTCTTTGATGCCGACGACAAGAATCGCAGTGATTACCAGCGCGATGATGAAGGCCGGAAGATTGAACCCGACTTCCATTCCAAACAGGTGCGGAGCACCCAGTAACTCATGTGCTCGCTGCAGCAATTCGGGAGACTGGGTGCCGGTAATGGCGCTCACCTTGTCGAGAAATGCCTGCGATCCCGCCACCAGCGAGGAGTCCGCAGCCTCGCCATCTGCCGTGCGATCATGTTCTCCGCGATCTTCAGCGCCGTCCAGTGATCGTAGGCCAGCCAGAGCGGCATCTTGATATGAAAAATATTCAGCAGTTCGATGAAGTGATTCGACCAGCCGGAAGAAACCGTGCTGGCGCCCATCGCGTATTCGAGCGTCAAATCCCAGCCGATGATCCACGCCAGCAATTCGCCCAGCGTCGCATAGGCGTAAGTGTAAGCGCTGCCCGCCAGTGGAATCATGGCCGCGAACTCCGCGTAGCAGAGTCCTGCAAAGGCGCAGCCCAGTCCTGACAGAACGAACGACAAAGTGAGTCCCGGGCCCGGCATACTGCGCGCCCAATCCCACCATGACAAAAATGCCGGCGCCGATGATCGCGCCCACACCCAGCGCGGTGAGCTGAAAAACTCCTAGCGTGCGTTTCAGGCTGTGCTCGCCCGTTTCGCGGGCTTCTTCCATCAGCAGATTCAGCGGCTTGGTTGCCAGCAGATTTGCCATCCGTTTGGTTTCTCCTTGGCCTTTAGGCGGACTCACTTGGGTTGCCACGTCGCGACCTCCTCGACCACGCATAGTAAACCGGGATCCCCAACAGAACCACAATCAGTCCCGGCCAAGTGTATTGCGGTTTGTAGCGCAATAGTACGATATCAATGAATAAGGCCATGACAATGTAAATCGCAGGTAATATCGGATACCCCACCGCCCGATACGGCCGAGTCGCATCCGGATGCGTCCGCCGCAGAACGAACAGCCCCACGATCGTCAAAATGTAGAACACCAGCACTGCAAAAATGATGTAGTCCAGCAGTTGCCCGTAGCTGCCCGAGACGCAGAGCAGGCACGCCCACACCATCTGCACCATCAGCGAAACCGCCGGAGTCTTGTAACTAGGATGCAGTTTGGCAACGTTGCGGAAGAACAGGCCGTCCTTGGCCATGGCGTAATACACGCGCGCCCCGGAAAGAATCAGTCCGTTGGCGCAGCCAAAGCCTGAGATCATGATCGCAGCGGCCATTAGCAGTCCGCCTGCCGCTCCGAACATCTGCGTCATCACCGCGGTGCCAACGCGATCTTCGGCCGCGTGCTTGATGCCCCGCGCCAGAATCGTGGTCGCGCCCTCAGCGCCATCCAACGGCAGCGCGGTCATATAAATAAAATTGCAGGCGATGTAAAGCGCGATCACTACGCCCGTTCCTAAGGCGAGTGACAGGGGTAAATTGCGGCTCGGATTCTTCACTTCGCCGGCAGTAAACGTCACGTTGTTCCACGCATCGGAAGAGAACAACGACCCAACCTGCGCAACCGCGAGAATGGTCAAGGTCCCCACCATAACGATCGGGCCACCAACCCCAACCTGAACCGCGTGCTGCGCGCCCAGCCCTGCATTGTGCCAGAAGTTGCCCCCGAAGTTCGAGGCCAAGGCCTGCGCGTTCCGTCCCAGAGCCAAACCAAACACGGCCAGGCCCAGCAGCGCCGCAACTTTCGCCGCGGTGAAGATGTTCTGAATCGCGGCGCCCGTTCGCAATCCAAAAATATTCACCACCGACAGGAAAATCACCAGCAGGATTGCTACTAGATTCTGGGTGTTGATGCCCACGTCCATGTTGCCTAGCACCATCGGGCCAAGGTGAATCGGCGGGACCTTCCAGAGGTGAAGCAACCAGTGAGTGGAAGAAATCGATGGAACGAATACGCCCAGGAATTTGCCGAACGCCACGCCTACGGCAGCAATGGTTCCGGTCTGAATGACCAGGAAGAGAGTCCAGCCATAGAGAAAACCCCATAGCGGCCCCAGCGCCTCGCGCAGATAAACATACTGCCCACCGGCTCGCGGCATCATCGCCGCCAGCTCGCCGTAGCTGAGCGCCGCTACAATCGTCATGAACCCGGCGACAGCCCACGCCCCAATCAGCAACGCAGGCGAATCCACCTCGCGCCCGATCTCGGCCGACACAATAAAGATGCCCGAGCCGATCATCGAGCCCATGACCAGCATGGTGGCGCTGGTCAGGCCCAATCCCTGTACCAGTTCCTTATCCTGATGACTGTGAAGATCCCAGTCGCTGCCCGTAGACGGCTGCGTTGTTGATGTACTCAGGAACCCCTCCTGGAACGTAACGCCGGCGTCCCGCCGGCTGTCGCGAAGGCGTCCCGCCCTCGCACTCGACCCCTCGAAGAGGTCACCCGACTTTACCTCAAGATACGGAAAAATTCCTCTGCTGATTTGCGTGGCTCCCGTAACAGATCGGATATCACCGCCACTGAGTCGGCCCCAGCCTCCATGACAGACGCTGCATTGGCCCGAGTGATCCCGCCAATCGCCACCAGCGGCTTGCGAGTCAATTGCCGCGCCCGCCGCACGCCCTCAAGCCCCACCACAGGATCGGGCTTGTCTTTACTGTAGGTCGAAAACACGGGCCCGATGGCAAGATAGTCCGCCGAGGTCAGATCTGCCTCGCGAAGTTGCTCAGGATTGTGCGTCGAGACCCCCAGCCAGCGATTGGGCCCAATGATCTTGCGAACCGACGCCGCGGACAAATCGTCCTGCCCCACATGAACTCCATCAAAATCAGCCGCCAGACAGAGGTCGGCGCGATCATTCATGATCAGCAGTAGATGTGGCGCGGGCACTCCTGCCCGCCTACGCCGGCGTAACTCCCGCGCCTGCTCCAGCATCACGCGCGCATTGCCAGACTTGTTCCGGTACTGGATAAGCGTGCATCCGGCTGCCGCAAGTTCCTCCACTGCGGCAAACATGGCATCGGCCTGTGAGAAGAAATGGGCGTCCAGAATGGCGTACAAGCGGGGCAACGCAATCATGAGGAGCCCAGTCTATCGGTTTTCAGGACCACAAGGCGAGATGATGTGGAGCCCCGTAGGCCACGTCCGGGCGACTTCTCTGGATGAAGCCGGCGGGCGGAGCGTCCGCCGCTCCACTTCTCGCGCTATCGCGACAATTCGCAAATCCAATTGACTTCCCAGGTCTTGCCGCCGTCGGACGAGTAGGATTGCTCCATGCGCGCCGACTGCGGTGAAAGGTCAAGCCAGACGTAGCGCACCAGGATCGTGCGGCCCTTGAGAGTCTCCTGATGAAAAAACTCCCCTCGCTTGTCGGTGAACCCGCCGACGACGGGAGGCGTGTCGAGAGTGCCGCTATCCAGGTCCACCAGGTAGATGCTCCATTGGCGTGTCGCAGGGTTATAAAGCCGAAGCGTCTGCGCCTTGATGTGCAGCTTCTTGTCGGTGCTGGTCACCTCGAACTGCTCGAAGTTCGCGTTCGAGTCGAGCAGCTTGTGGTGATTGGAGATGCCGTCGTACACGTCCCAGACGTTGGAATTGTTCAGCCGGTCGGGTAGGCGGCGAACGTGTGCCTTCCAGTCTCCGATGAGAAAGTCGAAGTCGTGTGAGCCATCGCGCTGCGGCAGGAGAGCGGGATTGTCACTGGTCTGGGCGCGAAATGGGACGGTGAGTGTTGCGCCGAGAACGAGGAGGGAGAGAATAGCGGATTTGCTGCTTTTCATAGCCATTCAGTCCTTTCACTTGCAGGCTCGCCTCGCCGCTAGCGAAGGGTTCGGCCCCGTCAGCGATGACGGACAACACTACATGTTTCTCTACAAATTTAAGCTCGCATTCCATTTCTAATCTGCCGGCAGGGTTCACGCCAGATCGCTGGCACTACCTCTTCACCACACCCCTTACTTCCCATTCTTCTTCAGGAATCTCTCGATGAATCCGGTATCAATCTTCCCTGCCCGGAAGTCCTCATCCGCCAAAATCTTCCGATGCAGCGGAATCGTCGTAAACACGCCTTCGACAATAAACATCTCAAGCGCCCGCGCCATGCGCGAAATAGCCTCGCTGCGGTCCTTGCCACGCACAATCAGCTTCGCAATCAGCGAATCGTAATAGGGCGGAATCACACCCTCGGCATAAGCCGCGGTGTCCACTCGCACTCCAGTCCCTCCCGGCGGATGGAACGCCGTAATCTTCCCTGCCGACGGCGTGAACTTCTCTGGATGCTCGGCATTGATGCGGCATTCAATCGCGTGTCCACGATGCACGATCGGCCCCTGCAGCACGTCGCGCATATTCGCGCCCGCCGCTATCATGATCTGGCTTTTCACTAAGTCGACGTCCGTTACCATCTCCGTCACCGGATGTTCCACCTGGATACGCGTATTCATCTCGATGAAGTGCAGCTTTCGGTCCTGATCCATTAGGAATTCAATCGTGCCTGCATTGCTATACCCGATCGCCGCTAGTGACTTGCACAGTACGCCGCCAATCTCGTCGCGTAACTGCGGCGTGACCTGCGTCGACGGCGATTCCTCGAGCAACTTCTGGTGCCTCCGCTGGATGGAACACTCGCGCTCACCCAGGCTGACCACGTTCCCGTGCTCGTCCGCCAATACCTGAAACTCGATGTGCCGGGGATGCTCGACATACTTCTCCATGTAGAGGTCGCCGTTGCCAAACGCACCCGCCGCTTCGGCCTGGGCTGCCTTGAACAACGCTGGCAACTCTTCTTCGGTCCGGACGATGCGCATCCCACGTCCGCCACCTCCAGCCGATGCCTTCACGATTACCGGGAAGCCGACCTGCCGCGCCCACTCCACGGCCTCGCCGTCGGAAGCGATAATGCCGTCGGACCCCGGCAGAATCGGAACTCCCGCCTTCTTCATCGCCGCGCGAGCTTTTTCTTTCTCCCCCATCAAGCGCGTGACTTCCGGCCGCGGACCGATGAATTTGATCCCGCTGGTCTCACATACCTCGGCGAAGTTCGCATTTTCCGCCAACAGTCCGTAACCCGGATGCACCGCCTCAACATTGGCGATCTCCGCCGCGCTGATCACCGCCGGGATATTCAGATAGCTTTGTGCCAGTTGTGGTGGCCCGATGCAAATGGCCTCATCGGCAAAGCGAACGGGCAGAGAGTTCCGGTCGGCCTCGCTATAAATGGCAACCGTACGGATGCCCAGTTCCTTGCAGGCGCAGATCACGCGCAGTGCAATCTCCCCGCGATTGGCAATCAGGATTTTTTTGAACATGTCAGAATCGTGTGGGGACAGCCGCCTTCGGCTGTCCGCCGGGCGCAGCCCGGTGGGTTCCTAATTCCTGCTGAAAACACAAAACGGCGCGCTGCCGGCGCGCCGCGAAAATCTCAACCGATTCACTTCTTCGGCCTTATCACAAACAATTCCTGCCCATACTCAATCGGCTGCCCGTTGACCGCCAGCTTCTTGACGATCTCCCCGGCCACATCGGACTCAATCTCATTGAGCAGCTTCATGGCTTCGACGATGCATAGGACTTGTCCTACCTCCACCCCGTCACCCGGCTTCACAAAGGGAGGTGCCCCCGGCGAGGGCGCTTCATAGAACGTCCCCACAATCGGAGACTTCACCATGTGAAGTCCTTCTTCGGGAGCAGGCGCAGCCGGCGCAGATGTCGCGGCGGGCGCAGCCGCTACGGGTACGACTCCGAGCTCAGGAGCAGCAGCCGGGGCCGCGGGCACCGCAAAGAAGCGCGCCTCGCCCTGACTGTGGGCGAAGGTATGTTCCCCGGCGCGCTTAATTCGCACTTTGACATCACCGCGTTCCAACTCAAACTCGGCAATATCCTTCTCGATGAGAAACTCGATGAGTTCTTTCAGTTCTTTTTGATTCATTCGTGTACGGTGGGACCGTTTGTCACTTCCGCAATACTAACCTTAATCACAAGCGGAGAAGCCGGACGCAGACCCTTGCCCGGCAGAACTAATAATGAAGACTAAACTGCCAAAAAGTCCTTGCTCGTCGGCGTCATCACTTCGCAACCACCGGCGTTCACAGCTACCATATCCTCGATCCTCACGCCCCATTTGCCGGGGAAGTATACTCCCGGCTCGATCGTGATGACCATCCCAGGCTGCAGAATCTCCTTCTGCCCATCCCCCACCCGCGGCGATTCGTGAATCTCTAGCCCGACTCCGTGCCCCGTCGAGTGCGTGAAATATCGTCCTAACCCGGCCTTGCGTAAGACTTTACGGGCCGCGGCATCGACCTCTCCGACCGCAATACCCGGTCGGACCGCATCAATCGCCGCATGCTGGGCATCACGCACCGCCTCATAAGCACGGCGGGCTTCCTGTGAAACAGACCCCACCCACACAGTGCGCGTCTGGTCCGAACAATAACCTGAAAGTATAACACCGAAATCGCAGACCACGAACCCACCCGCAGTGATTGGCTGGTCCGACGCTCGACCGTGCGGCAAAGCCGACCGCGCTCCCGAGGCAATGATGGTCGAAAACGACATCTCTTCGGCCCCACCCCGGCGCGCTGCAAATTCCATCTCCCCTGCCACTTCGGTTTCCTTTATGCCCGGACGCAGCACTTCCAACGCACGATCAAACAACTTCGCACCCAGAGCCACGGCCGCACGGATTCGCTGTAATTCATCGGCGTCTTTCACCATGCGATCCCGTTCGACCACCGCAGGCGCATCTTTCAGATGGATGCTGGCGGGTATCAGCTGATTGAGCCGCTTCTTTTCCGCAACCGTAAAGTGCTCAGCCTCGATTCCAATCGCCCGTCCCCGCGCTCGCTTGCGCCGCCCACCAAGGAACTCCCCCAAACTAGACAACACCGCCTTGCGAGCGATTACAACCTTCGCGCCCTTGACCTCTTCGTGCGCTTGGGTGTCGTAGCGATAGTCGGTAAAGAAAATGCTCCCCGCCTGCTCCACAAGAAGCAGACCCGCGCTCCCGGTAAAGCCGCAGAGATACCGAATATTCGGAAGATGACTGATGAGGAGCGCATCGAACCGGGTGGTCGCAAGATGCTCCCGCAATTTCTTTTGTCGCCCCTGATAATTCATTGCTGGAAAGTCTATCAGGAGAGGAAGGGGTTCTCAGTTCTCAGTTCTCAGTTCTCAGGTTTCGAGTTCAGCTTTCCTCCGTGTCCTCAGTGCCCTCTGTGGTGAAAGGTTTTTAGGAGCGGAAGACGCCCTGAGAATGCGTCCAAATGCGAAACCGCCGGCCTGACAGGTTCTTCAGGCCGGCGGCTCCAATCTTCGAATTACGCTGCTATGTCTGACGCTGTTATGTCTGAATGATTCGCGGCGTGATGAAGAAAATCAGCTCCTGGTTGGAAGTGTTGACCTGCGTGTGCTTGAACAGGTTGCCCAGGTAGGGCAGGTTGCCGAGCAGCGGAACTTGCGAGATGTTGATCGAGTTCTGCGTCTGGATGACGCCGCCGATCACCACCGTGCCGCCATCGGTCACCAGCACCTGCGTGGTGGCCTGCTGCGTGATCAGTTCCGGGTTGCCCTGTACTTCCTGACCGAAGTTCGGCGTGGTGTTTTCCACGTCTACGTTCAGGAAGATAGTGTTTTCCGACGTGATCTGTGGAGTCACCGTCAACCGCAGGAATGCGTCGACGTACGTCACAGTCGGAGGACCACCCAACTGTGCCTGCGTCACGATCGGCACGCGCACGCCCTGCTTCACCAGTGCTTGAATGTTGTTCTGGGTTACGACCCGCGGACGGGACAGAACCTTCAACAATCCGCGTGACTCAGCCAATGAGAGCACCGCGTCGATGCGCACCGTGTTGCTGGCGTTCACAAAGCTCAAACCGCTCGAAGGCGACGTAACTCCCAGGTTCGAGAACAACGGAATTGAGGATCCAGTGGTACTGCTGCCTGATCCCGGTACTGTGATGTATCCCGGAGTAAGTCCACTGACCGTGGTCGGCGACGACCCTACAGCCTGGTTTCCGCCGATCGCGCTGTGGCCGTTGCCCCAGCCAAAGCCCAACTGGGTACCGATGTCGCGGGCAAATTGCCGCGTTGCGGCCACCACTCGAGCTTCGATTTCGACTTCCTGCGTCTTGCGATCCAGTTGCGTCAACAGGCGATCGATGGTCGGAATCGTCTTCGGAATATCGTTGATGATGACGGCGTTGGTGCGATCGTCTGCCACTACATCGCCGCGCTGCGAGAGGAATTTCTTTACCGTGACAATGACGTCTTTCGCTTTTGCATAGCTCAGGAAACGCGTCACCGAAACTTTTTCCACAGCCAGTGCTTCCGACTCGATCTGTGCGCGCCGTCCATCGGCTTCGTGCTTCAAAGTCTCGACCGTAGCGATGCGCAGAACGTTGCCTTCCAGTTCGCGGGCCAGTTCGTTGTTCTTGAGTACGATGTCGAGTGCCTGGTCCCACGGCACATCATCGAGCACCACGGTCAGCGTACCGTGCACGTTTGGATCGAGCACCACGTTGAGTCCGCTGATTTCGTGGATAAGGCGGAAGAAGTCCTTCAGGTCGACATCTTTCAGGTTGACCGAGATCGGCTCACCCGTGTACTTCGGTCCTACGGACGCGTTCTGCTGTCCACTCTGTGCCTTTTGCTCAGCCGCCAGATTCACCGCCGGTGTAATTGTGTTCGGGGTGCTCTGAGCCTGCGCGGCGTGGGCGCTTACCGGAAGCAATTCCGCGGCAGTCTTGTCCGAGAAGCGTGCAGCGGCTTCCTGGGCACGAGCCGTCGGCTCGTCTGCGACTGCGTCTGTCTTAGCATCGCTTGTCGCCGGGCTCTTGGCCTGATACGTCGGCTCAACAACTACAAAGTCCGTAGGTGAATCCTTGGCTGTTGGCTTCGCAGCGGGCGTGGTCTCCGCTTTCGGCGCAGACTGCGCGTCCATTACTCGGGGCGAGAATGGCGACATCGGCTTGCTCGCGGGAGCCGGCGTGGTCGCCGCTACCGTCTTCGCTTCTTCATTCGCCTTGACCACTGCATTGGCATGCAGGGTCAGCACCAGTTTCCCTGCCGGCCCCGGCGTCAGCTCGTAGGCGCAAGCCCTCTCGAGGTCGACGACGATGCGGGTGGTCGGATGCGCCTGGCCATCCATGCCGATGCGCACTCCCTTGACCCCGGCCGTGCCCACCGCGATGCGGGTTTGTCCGGTCGCCATTACAGTCTCCGGCAAATCCACCACCACGCGGGCGGGCGAGTCCAACGTGCTGAGCTTCGGCGACAGCGTGCCGCGGGAGCTCATCTCGACTCGGATGTCATCCGTGCTACGGACTACGTTGACTCGATCGAGCTGACTCGGTGTCTGGGCGGCCGCAGCCCCCATCACCAGGACCAGCATCGATACGAACTGTGTCAGTTGTTGCTTTCGCATTTCGCCTCTCCCCACCCGCGGGCCTGGCCCGCGTGTCCTTCTGGAAACTTCATTTCGACGCCCCCGGTTTCCGGTCGCGCCGTCCTGCTTAAACCGCCGGTGTAAAGATTCGCTTCACCACTTCCCGCGTGAAAGACTTGCCCAGCTTGTCCTGGATCGTCTCCTGGAACACTACCGAGTCGCCCGTGATCTTTACGACATAGCCGTTAAATACCGGATCGTTTTCGCGCAAGAAATAAGCCTTGTTCAGATTGTTCGTCACCACTGCGATGAAGCCGGCATCGGACTTCACTACGCCCCGCAGATTAATCGTCGCCAATCTCCAGGCACTTCTTTCCTGTGGAACATCCCGAGCCATTGGTTTGTACGACCGGGCTGAAGAACGGATCGCGTTTCCCATTCATCGCCCACTTCTTCTCTTCGGGCTTGGGTTGCTTGGAATCCTTGGTGCCCTTGGCGGAAGTCGCTGCCGGTTCCCCCGCGGCTGGAGCCGGGGCCGGGGCCTCTACCTTCTGCGCTGGGGCAGCCTTGGCAACCTGTTTGGGGTCCGGTTTCGTAGCCGCCACCACCGGCTTCGCCGCCGGAGCTTTCACCACCGCAACCTTCGCGGGGGCTGGAACTGGTTTGGCCGACGCCTGGACTGCTGGCACAGATGTCTTCGCTGCCGGTGCCGGTCGACGCCTTTACAGCTGGCGCAGGGCTATTCTTCGCCACGCTCGGCGCCCCTCCCTGCGAATGCAGGGTCAGGATCAGCTTGCCGGCCGCTCCCGGAGTCAACTCATAAGCCAACGGCGAATTCAGATCCACCACTACGCTGGTGGTCGGAGGTGTCTTGCCGTCCATGCCGATGCGCACGCCCTTCACTCCGGCGCTGCCCACAGGAATCTTGTTCTGCGCGGTGGCCACCACTGTCTCCGGCAGCTCCACCAGCAATCGGTCCGGCGAAGTCAGTTTCGTCACCTGGGGCGTCACCGCCTGGCTGGAACTGATTTCGATCTGGACTCCGTCGGCTCCCGGAACCACATTCACCTTCTGCAACTGGTTGTGCGGATCGAGGTTGCCGGTGCCGGCTTCGCCGCAACCGGTGTCGATCCCGGTATCGCCGCGGGTTTTACCGCGGGAGCCGGAGCGCCCGGTGCCGGCTTCGCCTTTGCCGGGACTGCGGCCGCTTTCGAAGCCGCGTTGTCCTGCTTTTGCTGCAGCGATTTTGCCGTGCTGCGCGCGTTATCGATGGCGTCCGGGCTTTGTGCCCAGGCCCCGCTCACCATCATTGCCGTTGCCAAAATGCCTAGTGTCAGCTTCATAGCCATCCCTACCTCGCCGCCGGCGTTCCCGGTTTCGTCCCGGCGCCTGCCGCTGAAGGTTGTAGATCGTGACTGAAGTAAGTGGTCGCCGTGAAAGTCGCAACGACGCTCTCATTGGGCGCGTACTGATACGTCTGCTTCGCCTTCGCTCCGCTCGGATTCTTCGTCGTCGCCACCAGCAATCCACTGATGTTGACGATCCGTTCCAGCTTGCTTACCCGGTCGAAGAAGTTGAGCGCCGAGTAGTACGGACCATCCAGCTCCAGGTCGAAAGGCACTTCCGTGTAGTACTGCTGCGACTTCGTGTCTTTGGCGGTATAGCGCCGAAGTTCCACGCCCGCTTTCTGGGCTTCGCCGTCGAGCATGGTGATGAAGGTATCAACCTGTTTTTCATCCGGCACGATGCGCTGCTCGATTTCCAGCTGCTGTTTCAGCTCGGCCAGCTGCTGCTCCATCTGCTTCAGCTTGGGCCGGTACGACTCCAGCTCGTTGTTTTCCCGGACCTTGTCTTCCAGGGCATGCTGCGCGGCCGTGTTCTTGTCGTTCTGGCTCTTGAACAGGGTGAAGTACAACGCTGCCGTCACCACTGCTCCGCCCAGAACCACGGTTGCCCACTGCTTGATGCCTGACATCTCGCCAAAATTCATCGCCATAGGTTTGCCTCTACGACTTTCCCTTCTCGCAAGTCAGCGTGAACTGGAATGCCTGCATGTCCTTGATCGTCTCGTCCTGGAAGGTTTCCTTGATTTCCACGGTCTTGAAGAAGCCAGTCTTTTGCAGGTTCGCGATCAGGTTGGCGACCGCGTCCGTGCTCAGTGCCGTTCCTTCCAAATTCACACTGGGACCGGAATCGTCCATCTTGCTCAGCCACACCGCTTCCGTGTTGTTCACCGTCTCGTCCCAACATGGCCAGCAGGTTGACCGGACCGGTCTGGCTCGCCCGTAGCCCGTCGATCACATCCACCCGGCGCTTGTAGTTGTTGGCTTGCGTCTGGCGCTCCAGGAACCGCGCCTTCACATCGGCCAGCTCGCGATTCTTTTGCTCGGCCACTTTCATGTGCGCCGCGATCGCCTTCGACTGAGCGTCCAGCCGGTACCAGTAGCCCAGGTTGAACAAACCCGCCACCACCAGAACCGCCAGGATCTTCAGCTTGGGCGAGCCCATATCGCCCATTTCCATCGTGGGCATCGACGGTCCGCCGCCGCCGCGCTTGCTCTTCCCTTTGGAATTTTCGAGCAGGTTGATTTTGATCATAGGGATTCAAAGCTCCTCAGGGCCAAGCCCACCGCCACTGCCATCTGGCCGGGATTCTGCTCCACCAACTCCGCCCCGTGTCCTTCGACTGGCGGCGTGACCCGCTGGAACGGATTCAACAACTCCACCGGCATCGAGAATTCCTGCCGCAACGCTTCCACCAGGCCCGGCACCTTTGACGAACCGCCCGCCAGGTAGATCTTTTCGATATGCTCGCCGGCCGCGCTGGCCCGGAAGAAATCGAAGGTCTTCTGAATTTCCAGCACGATGATCTCGGTCACCTGCTGCAGGATCGGCTGCTTCGCATCCTCGCTCACCGTGCCCACCTTATTCCCCAACTTGAGCGACTCGGCGTCTTCGAAGCTCAGGTCCAGTTCCTTCTGCAGCGAGTCGGTGTACTGATGCCCGCCCACGCTGACGTCGCGCGGGAACAGCGGCGTCGTACCCTTCACGATGTTGATGTTCATCACACTCGCGCCCAGGTTCAGCAACGCGACCACCTGGCCCGGTGCGGGCTGGTAGTTGTACTCGTAGCAGTTCTGCAGCGCCAGCGCGTCAATGTCGACGATAGCCGGGGTGCGCCCTGACATCGAGAGTACGTTGGTGTAGTTCAGAATCTTGTCCTTCTTGACCGCGACCAGAAGCACGTCCATCTGCGGGCTGCCGACTTCGTCCGAGAGAATCTGGTAGTCAAGACTCACATCGGCTAGATCGAAAGGAATATGCTGCGCCGCTTCCTTCTCGATGGTCTCGGCCAGTTCCTGGTCGCTCATCGAGGGCAGCGAGATTTTCTTCACGATCACCGAGTGTCCGCTCACCGCGGTGGCCACCGCTTTGGTCTTGATCTGGTTGTCGAGGAACAGTTTCGAAATCGCGCTCGATACCGTGCCCGAGTCCACGATCATCGAATCGACGACGATGTCGGAAGACAGTGGCTCCAGCCCGAGGTGCGCGACTTCAATCTGCCCACCCTTTTTCTTGAGCTCCACCGCCTTAATGCTCGAGGAGCCTACATCCAGGCCAACAATGGACTTCGATCCCAATCCAAACATGTGCCCACCTTTGTAGCGCCGGCGTCCCGCCGGCACTCAGTTTTCCTACAGTGCCCCGGCAGCTTTCGATGCCGCCTTCGGTTTGCGTTTCGACTGCGGTTCCATCTCGTTCGACTTCTCTTCCATCCACTGGTCCAGCTTCGATTTCTTGAAGCGCCAGCGGTTGCCCAACTTGAATGCGGGAATCTTTTGCTCGCCGACGTACTTATAAAGTGTGTCCGGACTCACGCCCAGATACTGCGACGCTTGCCGGATGTTCATCACTTCTCGCGAGTCAGCCATAGTTCCGTTTGCCTTTTCCACCACTGCCCTTCCCGCTCCGGTTCCCTCGGCCGCGGGCTGTTTCAGGAGACTGCCTCGCCCTCAATTGCTTGTCCGAGGGCTTTCGGTGTTCCGAGCATATATCAGCCCTGAAAAACCCCGCCTCCAAGCGAATCTCCGCGTTTCTTTGGGTTTTATGCCTGTTTCTTGGAAATCCTCAGGGGCCCTATCGAGGGGCAATTCTATATATTGTGGCTTGAGTACACGAAGGCGCTATTAGAGGTATTCGCTGTGCAGAGGAAGCCCGGTCACATCGAGACCGGTAACTGAAGTACTAGGCACGGTACGGAGGTACTGTATCAACCGCTCAAACTACTGTTTCGGTTGCCTTTACCGCAAACCGAAAAATGCCCGGATTTCCATTACTGAACGTCTGAAACCTTACCGTTTACAAATGTCACTTTCAGATCTTTGTACACCCAGATCTGCTTCGACCCCAGGTTCACGATTTTATCGGGCTTGCCCAGCGCCGATTGCACTTGATCGGTGTTCTGTCCCTTTTCAATCGTCTGGGGCTCGGCCTGCTGCTGTTGTTGCGGCGCTTGCTGCGCGGCCTGCTGATCTTGTCCACCTTGCTGCTGTCCACCCTGCTGCTGTCCACCCTGGTCCTGCTGCGTATCTTCGGTGATTGCCAGCAACTGGCCGATGGTGTCCTCCACATCGCCTGCGCTCGCCTTGGCCAGCGAGCCCTTGGGAAATTGAAAGACAACCTTCGCTTTGTTGTACGTCGGAGGATCCGTCTTGTTGCAACTGTCGCAGGCTACAATCGTCATCGCGACGTCGTCTTTGTTGACATCGACTTCAATTTTAGCGGGATAGACTTTGTCCCCCGCAGCGAACAGATGCGTCGTCTGTTCTTTGCCAAATTTCTTCATCCCGAAGCCAATGCCCTTCGTCAGCAATGCGCTCGGAGAGTGCACCGTTCCGCCCTCATACTTCGTCGAGAGAATACCTGAATCCGAATAGGGCACAGCCAGAATGCCGCCCTTCTTAATCTCCAGCAGCGTTCCCGCGTCCACGACGGAATATCCGCTAGTGTCCGATCCCATCTTCACAGCTTTGTACTGCGCGACGAGTTGTTCTTGCAGCGTGGGAGCCTGCGCGTTGGATTGTGAAACCACCGCCAGAATGAGCACCGCTCCCGGAAGAAGAATGCCGAATTTTTTCCGCATCGCGAAACCTCCTGCAACGACTTAAATTGTCGACGTGTGTGTAGCGAAGAACTTTGTCGAGAAGAAGGGAGCGCTCTTTGAACAGAACACTCCCTTCCCATCCCCGGACGCTCGTCAGTTCCCGCCACCGCCCGACGCCGCTTCTTGTTTGACTTCGGTCTCGGTCTGGTCGGCCGCCGATTGCTGATCCTCCAGAGTCTTCTGCGCGTTCTTGTCGGGCGGAGGCGCGGGAACATCTCCGTCGACCGTCGTGGTGTCCGGAGCCTTCGGCAACCCGCCGGTTCCCTGCTTCTTGGCGAGTTCTCCCATGCCATCTTTCAATTGCTCCCGGAAGTGGTTGTACATCTCCTGTAGATCGTCTGTGGAGAGCGGGCCTTCTTTGCCCACCGCACAATCCGACTTGGAACTGGCAACTACCTTCACATTTACATTGCCGTCGTTGTCCGGAGTTTCTGTCGTGCGCGTGATGACATCGCCTTCCGACAATGCACACTCATCGCCCTCTACCACCAGGCTCAGATCCGAAGACACCACGAATGTGCGGAAGTTCGGATCCAACGCTGGCGGCGCTTCCGTGGAGTTCGCCGGCTGTCCGCTCGACGAAGCGGTCTTGCCCTTCTCGGCTTCCGCCTGTTCGGCTGCCAGCGCTGCTTTTACTTCCTCCGCCAGTTCGTTCTTCACCTCCGGACTCATCTTCGCGGTCTCACCTCCGGCTGCTGCCATAGGCGCAAGGCTCGCAACAAGCGTCCCGTCGGCAGCGTTGGGGCCGAGAGACGCATTCTGCGCTTCGTACGCAGCCTGCAATGTCGCGGCAACCATGAAGTCGGTCAGCCAGAATGCCGCCGACGGATACACTGGATACGGTTGGTAGTACGGACCGTAGTAGCCGTACCACGGCGCTCCTCCCCATCCCCATGCATACGGAGCAGGCGCCCCCCAGGGATGGTAAGCCCATCCGTAGTACGCAGGACGGTAATAATAGGCTGGATAATAGCCGTAATACGGACGCCCGCCGTAGTAGTAGCCGCGATAGACGCCGCTCCGGTAAGCGCCGTGATAGTAGTACGTCCGGGAGTAGTAAGAATGGCCGCCGCGTACTACGTACGCACGCTGCACGTAACCACCCCTGCGTCCGACAGTCACGACCCGGGCCCCGTTACGCGTGGCCACGACGGTTCGCCCGCCGTGCAAACCGTGTTGAATCTGCATCCCGTTGCGGTTGACGGTGCGGATCTGTCCGTTCGGACGAATGTGTGCCGTTCCTCCCCCTTTGAGAGCAACCTGGCGTCCCGGAGCCGTATGGTTCATATTGCCGCGGTTGTTGGCATTCATATTCGAGGGGCGGCTGTTATTCGTAGCACCAGGTTTAGAAGTATTCATGTTTCCGGGTCGGCCATTGTTTGCGGCGCCAGGCTTGCCTGAGTTTGTTGTTCCCGGCCGGCTCGTCGTGCCCGCAGTCTTGCCGCCGGCACTCGTGCTGGGATGCCCGTTTGCGGTCGAACTCGAATGTGCGGTATTACCCGTGCTGGAATGACCTTGCGGTGAATTGCTGCTGTGACCAGCCTGACTGGAATGGCCTTGCGGCGATGAATGCTGGGGTTGCGATGCCGAGTGACTCGGGGCCGACGCGTGCGACGGTGCGCTTGCATGCGGCGCTGGCGCGGGCGCCTTCTTCTGTTGGGCCATTGCAAAAGCCGGCATTACGATCAGCAGCGTAAGCAATGCATAGCGTCGTAAAGCTTCTTTTTTTACTGTGAGTTTCATTCGCTGACTCCTTGACACAAGTTTTCATCCGCCCCCCAGACACAAAGTGTCCTGGTCCGCATAGGGACGGAATGATTCAGTCTTTTTTCTGGGCCCGGAAAAAGAGAAGACCGGCAAGAGGCTCTATTGGCACATTGCAATGTGCTCCCCACTAGCCTCTCGCGGCGGAGCAACGTTATCAAAACCGTGCGTGAGGTGCAATTGTTTTTTGGCACCACATCCTTTCCCCACGAGCCTCGCTGCTGTAATCTATTTCGTCATCGCGGAGGAACACATTGCGCTATCTCGATCGCCTACAACCGCTTGCTCTCTTGGTCATGCGCCTGACGCTGGGAGTCATCATGGTTGCGCACGGATATCACAAGGTCTTTGGCGGCTTGCACCATCACGCCCAGGTGGTCGCAAGCCTGGGCTTGCCAAGCTGGTTGGGTTACGTCTCGTCGTTTACCGAGTTTCTCGGCGGTCTATTGATTCTTGCGGGATTCTTCACGCGTGCCGCAGCGCTCGCCATCTTCATCAACCTGTCGGTCGCCATTTGGAAGGTACATTTCCATAATGGCCTGCTCGGTTCGCCCGATCATCCGGGCTATGAGTTCCCACTCGCGGCTGCCGCGTTAGCCTTCGCCCTGATTTTCTTTGGTGCCGGCCCGATTGCTATCGATCACGTCTTGCGCGGCGGAGGCCGCGGCGCTTCCCAGCGCTCGTGAGCTCGCCGTTGCGCCATCGCAACTTATTCCGACCATAGGGGTTTGTTCTCAAGAATTCCCCTTTCGACTGCAACGGGCACCCGGCGTCCGTGGGTACGTTGGTTTGAATTCCCGGCGGGTTGAAACTATGATGGTCAGATCGCGCATGCGCTTGCATCCCAATGGTTTGGCGGTTGCATCTTACCCGTCAACAATGATCGTTACAGGAGGTTCTTCTTGAGAAAGACATCGCTGCTCGCCTTCGTTACCGCAATCATCTTCCTAGCCAGCTTCGCTCAAGCGCAACAAGGCGACGCAATGTTCGGCGGCGGCACCATCCTGGCTGCCGGCGAGACCTCTTGCCCGGCAACCGGTGGATTTTGCTTCGTGCCTGAAAAGGGAGGGTTCTACCCGAGTCTCAGTGCCGACGTCATTTTTCATAAGCGCATCGGCTTCGGGTTCGAGACCGCCTGGAGAGGCGGCCAGGGAGACTATGCCGGACTCGGCATCCCCTATCGCCCCATCATGTTCGACTTCAACGCCGTCTACCAGCCCAAACTCGGCAAGAAAGCCGGCCTCGACCTGATGGGCGGCATTGGCTGGCAGACCACTCGCTTCTATGGCTATCAGCCCACCAGCAACTGCGTCTATTTCGGTGCCTGCTATACCAGCAGCAATCATTTTCTGATGCACGTCGGTGGCGGCATTCGCTATTACATTTGGGGACACGTTTTTCTTCGCCCCGAGGCGCACTACTACCACATCGTGAACAACACTGCTGACTTCAGCAACAACAACGTGATTCGCGTCGGCGCTTCCATTGGCTACACGATTGGTCCAGACTAAAACTGAACCCACGGCGGCCGCGAGTATCGTGTAGTAGCCAGATTTGAAAAACAAGAAGCGATCGTTGAGCACTCGCGCCCGTCCGGTATCCTGTCATTGCCGACGCTTCAAGAACCGGACTACCTACGAAAAGGGGATCTATTTGAGAAAGTTTGCGTTGCTGACGTCTGTCTGTTCTTTTCTTGCATTCGCTACCTTCGCTCGCGCTCAGCAATTTGACCTTACCGGTGGTGCTGGCACTCTCATGTCCACCCAGAACACCACGGCATCCCAGGCCTACCTGC
Organism: uncultured Acidobacteriaceae bacterium; assembly: GCA_963840895.1. Lineage (GTDB taxonomy): Bacteria > Acidobacteriota > Terriglobia > Terriglobales > Acidobacteriaceae > Sulfotelmatobacter. The sequence continues at coordinate 198,899 of CAWJAR010000015.1, read as the reverse complement.
CTCCGCCAGAAAAGGGTGGAACTTATATAAATGGGGGGTTCGATCGAATTTTCAAGAACCGCTACGGTTACAGCGCCGAAGTAGCTTTCCGTGCCAAGCAGACCCTCTACAACAACTATGAGCAGTACCGGCCAATCTTGTATGACGTCAATGCCATTTACGCCCCCATTCTTGGGAAGAAGACCAATGCCATTTTCATGGCCGGTGCCGGTGGACAGAGCGTCCTTTTTTACACCGGATACACGGGTTGTTACTACCCTTCTGGCTGCGTCAACCACCTAGACAGCAATCACTTCCTCCTGCATTTGGGTGGCGGCGTGAGCTATACCGTGTGGCGAAAATTATTTGTCCGGCCTGAAGTCCATTACTACTACATCTTCAACAATACCGACGTCTTCCATTCCAATAACGTTTTTCGCCTTGGCGTCTCGGTAGGTTATTTCTTCCACCGCGACTGAATCGCCCCCGCCACTGGCCAGACCGATCATTTTGAGGGACAAAAAGGGCAGCGTTCTGGGAACGCTGCCTTTTTTCAAAGCGGTCTGTCCGGCCTTACCGCATCGACATGCAGATCTCGGCTTCATGAATCGCCTGGTTCAGATGTTCGATCGACTTTGCCCGATGGCCGTCGAAATCGTGTTCAGCCGATTCCAAGTGATGCTTTGCGGCCCTCATCGACTCCAGCGCTTCGTCAATGTGCGGATGTCGCTCCGGCGGAGGGGCTACCGCAGGTACCGCTGGAACCGCTGCGACGGCGGGGGTTGGCGGAGCCGGCGGTTTCGGTCCGGCGGCTACCGCCGGAAAGGCGAGCGTAACGACGAGCGTTGCCGTCATGAGCAGAGTCAAGAATCCGATCTTTTTCAAGTTTTCCTCCTCGTCCGACTTGCGGCTCGGACGCAGCCGATGTGGTCTCTTGCCACGGACGTTGCCCCCTGCCCGAACAGCCCGCGACACTGGCACAGTATATTGGCTCGCACGAAATCTGCCGAGATGCCGAAGGTTACTGGGCAGAGGCCTTAGTCAGACCTTGCGCCGATGCCGCCACCACAGAATCGCTGCGCTCAACAGCACCACAGCTGCGATCGCAATATCGAACATCTTCATGTCCTTCACGAGGCGTTCCCAATGCCGCCCAAACAAGTACCCCGCACCGGAAATCACCGTTACCCACACTGCCGCCCCGAGAAAGTTAAACACCATGAACTTTCGCCACGGCATGCGTAGCACACCTGCCAAAGGCCCGGCGATGATCCTCATGCCAAATACAAATCGCGCGAAAAAGATTGTGACCGCACCGTAGCGCGCAAATAGCCCTTCCCCGCGCTGCAGCGTTCTGTGTGGAATTTTGAAGAAATTCTGATAGCGCTCCAACAGCCGACGGCCGCCGTAGTTTCCCAATGCAAAACCAATGTTGTCGCCGATGGTGGCCGCAATCGTCGCTACTACGATGATCCAGGGGAGCTGCAACTCCTGTCGCGAGTACGCCAGAAAACTCGCTAGCAATAGGATCGTCTCGCCGGGCACCGGAATCCCGGCGTTTTCGGCGAGCAGCGTCAAGCCCACGGCCCAATAGCCATACTCCACCACCGCATTCCGCAAAAAGTCGAGAATGGCTTGAGTCATGATGTTGGAAGTTTGCAGTCGAAGGGTCCCGCCGGCTGTCGCGAGAGCGTCACCCTCTCGCACTGCTCGGAGCAGTCTGCCTCTAAATCCTATTGTTTCAAGAACTCGATCAGCGCCCGGTTGAACTCCCCCGGACATTCTTCATAAGGTAGATGCCCCACCCCAGGAAAAACGACCTTTCGCACATTCTTGAAGTGCCGCGACAACGGCTCCATCGACGAAACATACACCGCCGGATCCTTGCTGCCCCATATCAGCAGCGTAGGAATCGCCGCCAACTTCGGCAAAAGCGCTTCCAGTTCCCGCAGATCGGCCGTCCAGGTGCGCACAATGCTCAATCCATGCTCGAACATCCCCGGAGTCGCCATCGGCGCTTTGTAACCTTCCAGGCTTCCCGGCGGAATCTTGCTGCGATCCGCATACAGCCGTCCATGCCAGTACGGAAACATAAAAGGCATCCGCTCCGCGCCCACACGAAATAACGCAGCCCCAACGCTGGTGCCGAAGAACGGTGCCAACCATGTTCCATTCGAGGAGTACGGATTCACCGGACACACTAGAATGAGCCGCCGCACCTGTGGCTTGGACCCACCTGCGGTCACACATTCTGCGGCCGCCGCCATCGCCACCGCGCCGCCCCTCGACGTACCCAGCAAATCAAACGACTCCAGCCCCAATTTCTTTACAAACTGCACCACTCGTCGCGCCGTCGCGCGCATCGAATGATCGATTCCGCGCGGCCGGTCCGAGAAGCCCGCTCCCAACAAGTCCGGTGCATACAGCGTCGCGTAAGGTGCAAGAGCAGGCAGCACATATCGCCATGAAAATGAGTAGGCCATCAACCCGTGCAGCAAGATCAGCGGCGGCCCCGCTCCCGCGCGCAGATAGCGCATGCGGCCGCCGTCAATCTCCATCCAGCACTCTTCCACACCTTCGCCCAGTGTAGAAGCAACCCCTGGCGTGCTTTCCTGAACGTCATTCATGAAGAATCTTCCCTTGCGGACAACTCTTTCCCCGCCGCTGGATTCTACTTAAGGGAACGCCTCTGTCGCTTCACTTGGGGAGCTTCGGCTCCCCGTTTTTTTGGGAAGCAGTCGACGCCGGTTCGCGAAGTGGGTGCCCCACCCTTGTCGCGTTGTTTGCGACAGAGCCTGCCCTGAGCCCGTCGAAGGGGTGGGGATTTTGACTTCACCAACGAATCCAGGTCAAACCGCTCGGCACCCATTTCTCGCGCACCCTTTAGGCGAGAAGTGGGGACTTTAAGCTGCCGCTTTCCGCTTCTTCCCCAGCAGCTTGCTCAAAACCCGAATCCCCCGGTCAATGTGCTTCTCTTCCATCATGAACGGTGGCAAGAACCGCACCACAGTATCCTGCGTGCTATTAAATAAAACTCCTTCCGCCAACCCCGCATCCACAATTGGCCGCGCCGGAATCTCCAACTGAATTCCCTGGATGAATCCTCGCCCTCTCACTTCCGTAGCCGCCGCCCGCTTCTCCACCAGGCCCTTCAACTCCTGTTGCAAGTAGGCCCCAACTTTATTGACATTCTCCAGTAACTTCTCGTCCTCCACGATGGCGAGAAACTCCAGCGCGATCCGGCACGCCAGCGGACCTCCTCCAAACGTCGTGCCATGCTGACCCGGTGAAATCGCGGTCGCAAATTCTTCCTTCGCTATGAATGCACCCAGCGGCAACCCGGCCGCAATCGGCTTGGCGATGGCCACGATGTCCGGCTTCACTCCGAAACTCTGAAATGCAAACATCGTTCCCGTTCGCCCCAGCCCGCACTGGATCTCGTCGAAGATCAGCGCCACGCGATTCCGGTCCGCCAGCGCACGACACTCCTGCAGAAACTCCACCGAACATTCATGAATGCCGCCCTCGCCAAAAATTGGCTCCAGCACAATCGCACACGTGTTTTCATTCACCGCCGCGCGCAAACCTTCCAGATCGTTCTGCTTCACAAACGTCACGTCTTCCAGCAGCGGCTCGAATCCCTTACGATGTTTGTCCTGCCCCGTCAGCGACAACGCGCCAAACGTGCGCCCGTGATAAGACCCTTCCAGCGCTACCAGCCGGCTCTTCGCCTCGCCGCCCGCCCGATGTCCCGCCAGCCGCGCCAGCTTGATCGATCCCTCAATCGCCTCCGTCCCGCTGTTCGAGAAAAATGCCCGGTCCAACCCCGACAGCGCGCACAGTTTCTCCGCCAGCGGCCCCTGGTATTCGTGGTAGTACAGATTTGAAACATGCACCAGCTTCGCCGCCTGCTCCCGGATCGCCTTTACTATGCGCGGATGCGCATGTCCCAGCGCATTCACCCCCAGCCCCGACACAAAGTCCAAGTAGCGTTTGCCCGCGATGTCGTAGAGAAACACTCCCTTGCCACGAGTTAATACAAGGGGATACCGGTTATAAGTTTGCAGCAAGTATTTCCGCTCACGCTCTGCGATTTGTTCAAACGATGCCTGCGAAGCCGCAGGAGGATTCGCCGCGGTCAGAGTATTCATGATTGCCTCCGTGAAACTTAATTTTACCGGAATGAGAGGTAAGAACGGACGAGTCCGATTGAAAACCTTAGCGGCAACTGCACGCGAACAAATAACAAACAGCTTGCGCACGCGAGCGGCACCCACACTACTGCCACTCCGCGTGCGCAACCCGGCTTAGGGGGGAGGAAGTTGTTAGTGATCCGCGCGATAACGAGCGCCCCTAGACTTTCTACGTACGCTAACGTACAGTGTCTGGGGTATTCCTTTCCTGCCTCGAAAGACTAGGTTGGAATTAAAGGCACTACGTCTGCTTCCAGCCCCTCTCCGCAGACGATGGCGGTTGCATCATGAATATCGAAGTTTTCCAATCCGAATTGACGCGACTCCAACGAGAGCAGCAAAGGGCGCGACAGGACGAGGTCTTTGGAGGCCTATCTGCTTTAGAACGGGCGGCCTACAATACCAGGCAAGACCGCATCCACGAGTTGGAACATCTTCTTCACATTCCAGTGGAGAATTTCATTTACGCGCATGCTGGCGTTAAGAAAAAGAAGAAGAGTTAAAGTCCGGCCTGTGGATGCCACGCCGCTCGAACTGCCCCGAACCCCGTCATGCACTTCCCTTCGCGCGTCTTTGCTTCGATCATCCCTGTAGCTCACTCGCTACACACTCCCTCCGTCTTGACGGAGTAAGGCATGCGCGGATCTGTCTTTTCCGTACGGACAATCTCGCGCCTTAAGCGACAATCGAGCAAGGCAGGTATTGCAGGATGTTTCCAGAACGACGGAGTTGTCTCCGCCATAAAGTGAATGGCCCTGTCTTTGCCAGTTTTGACGGCGTCACCGGGGGCATGATTCTCGATCTCAGTGAGCAGGGACTATCGATGCAAACCTCGGTCCCTTTGGAAGCAGACCGCCGGGCCGAACGCCGCCTTCAGTTCCGCCTCGATCTGCCCGATCCCGATCTTCACCTTGAAACCACCGGCTATATCGCATGGGCCGACGCCCTCGGTCGCGCCGGCGTCCGCTTCTCCGAACTGCCCGCCGAGGCACGCCGCCGCCTGGACGAATGGCTCGCCCTCAACGATGAAGCGCCCAGCCGCAAGGCACCCACCTTGGCATTCGACCGGGTGCTTGGCTCCAACCCGGGCTCCCCATCTGCCGCGAACACATCTTCAAAAACGCGTTCCGTCAGCTTGGAAGCCGCCGCCGGCGCGTCAGAATTTCAGCGTCCACCTTCAGGCTCCAGTACGATTCAGTACGAGTTCCACTCGCTCGGATCCGATCTCAATACCGCTCTGCGCGTCATCAGCGAACGTGCCCGCACGCTCTTGCGCGGCAGCGGCGCCGCGATCGCGCTCGTCGACCGTGGCCCCATGATGTGCCGCGCCAGCGTCGGGATCGGTGGACCGCCCCTTGGCACTCATGTCGACATAGGTGCCGGTTTCTCTGGCGAGTGCATACGCACTGGAAGAACTCTGCGTTGTGACGACGCCGAAATCGATCCCCGCGTCGACGCCACGGTCTGCCGGCGATTCGCTATTCGTTCCATCGCAGCCGCTCCCATCCGCTACGAGCGCGCGGTTGTCGGTCTACTCGAGGTTTTTTCCCCGAACTCTTTTGCATTCGACGAAGGCGATCTAGCGATCCTCGAGCGCATGGCTCAGACCGCACTCCTCACCGTTCGGCAAGCCCAGCCCCTGAGCCGCAGCTTGGACCACTATCCAAGGGCTTCGTCCTAAGCGGGCCCTCATCATCCTGCGTTTTGGGTGCCTCATTTTTTGCGCGCTTTTCGCGCCAGAAGTCGGGATTTTCGAAAGCGCGAAGCCGAAGGGATCTTGCGGGACTAAAACGGAACTTAAGCCAGTAGCAAATCGTTCGTCAACGTCGTTCCAGCACCCTCGTTACGCTAGAATCTGCGGTACGTTAAATCGTCGCAGGCATTGATCTCCTTCATAGATAAAACAAGCTACGCCTGCCTGCGCATCACGCCCCCTGAAAGAGGCATCATGACTCGTCTACTAACAATCGCAGTGATTCTCGTAAGCCTCGCGGTATTTTCCCTCGCGGATACCCAGGTGCCATCGTCCTTACCTTTCATCAACACTCTCATGCCGCAGCCTTCGCAGCTTTCGGCTCAAGACGGACGCCTTGCGATCACCCCATCTTTCAAAACCATCACCGATCATTTCAAAGATGCGCGACTCGACGCCGCCATTACCCGCAGCCTTTCCCGCATCAAGATCCGTAGCGGTGTCGCCATTCCCACTTCCCCCGACGCCGACACCACCTCGGCAAACCTGATCATCAGCGTCGAAGCTGCCGGAGAGACCATCCAATCTGTCGACGAAAACGAGTCCTACTCCCTCGAAGTCACTCCTACGAGCGCACATCTCCGAGCCGCGACGGTCGTTGGCGCCATGCACGGCCTCGCCACCCTCGAACAACTCCTGCAGTCCGACGCGACCGGGCCTTTCATTCCCGCCATATCCATTCATGACACGCCGCGCTTTCGCTGGCGCGGCCTCATGCTCGACTGTGCTCGCCACTTCATGCCGGTCGATGTCGTCAAGCGCACCCTCGACGGCATGGCCTCAGTCAAACTCAACGTCTTCCATTGGCATCTCAGCGAAGACCAGGGCTTTCGCATCGAGAGCAAGGCTTTTCCCAAACTCACCGAATTCGGCTCTGACGGACTCTTCTATACCCAGGAGCAAGCCCGCGAAATCGTTGCCTATGCCCGCGAACGCGGCATCCGCGTCATTCCCGAGTTCGACATGCCCGGCCACACCAGCGCCTGGTTCGTCGGATATCCCGACGTCGCCAGCGCGCCCGGCCCGTTCCACATCGAGCGAAAATTCGGCGTCTTCGATCCCACGATGGATCCCACGCGCGAGAGCACTTACAAGTTTCTCGACTCGTTCCTCGGAGAGATGGCCGCCATCTTCCCCGACCATTTCCTGCACATCGGTGGCGACGAGAACAACGGCGTCGAGTGGAAATCCAATCCGCGCATCCAGACCTTCATGCGCGAACACAACCTCAAAGACACCGCCGCGCTGCAGAACTACTTCAATGAGCACTTGCTCAAAATTCTCGAGAAGCACGGCAAGCACATGATCGGATGGGACGAGATTCTCACTCCCAACCTCCCCAAAGATGTCATGGTGCAAAGCTGGCGCGGCTTTGATTCCCTCGCCGCCGGGGCCAGGAACGGTTACAACGGCATCCTCTCTGCCGGCTACTACTTGAATCTCATGAGCACTGCGGCGGACCACTACGCCGTCGATCCTCTGCCGCAAGCCACCGACCTCAACGCAGAGCAGCAGGCGCGCATTCTCGGAGGAGAAGCCTGTATGTGGATGGAACAGACGAGCTTCGTCGACATCGACTCACGGGTATGGCCGCGCACAGCAACGATCGCCGAGCGCCTGTGGTCCCCTCGCACCGTCAACGATGCAGATGACATGTACCGCAGGCTTGAAGTCGAATCGCTCCGTCTAGAAACCTTCGGCCTGACCCACATCTCGCAGAGGGACGCCAGCCTGCGTCAGTTGAGCGGAACTCGCGAGCTTGCTTCGCTGCAGGTTCTGGCGTCCGTCCTCGAGCCCGTCGTCTTCGATCAGCGTGCTCACCAGCAACATGCCAATCAACTCACGCCGCTTGATCTCCTGGTGGACGCCCTCCCTCCCGACCCGCCCTCGCGCCACAATTTCGACTTGCTGACGCGCACTTACCTGCAAAAACCAGCAGCCCAAAAGCAGGAGGAGAAAGAACTCGCGTCGAAGTTTAACGCCTGGACCGCCGCCGAACCCGGCATCCTGAGCCTGATGGCCAACGCTCCCCTGCTCGCGCAAGCCGAGCCTCGAGCCCACCAACTCGCCGAACTTGGCACGCTCGGCCTTGAAGCAGTGTCCTATCTCTCGTCTGGATTGCCCGCCGCCGCAGGATGGAAGGCGGCGAAACTCGCCGTCTTGGACGACGCTGAGAAACCGCAAGCTTACGTTCGCTTCACGGTCCTGAAGCCGCTGCGTGATCTAGTGAATGCGGTGCCGGAAGGCCAGGCAAGCCAGTAGGATATTTTCAACGCTCGAAACGCTAATAGAGCGGAGGTTGGCCCTCGGGCCGCGTCTTCCACCGCCGGTGCACCCATAACCATTGATCGGGATACTTGCGCACATAATCCTCAATCACCTTGGTGAACAGCTGCGTATTCGCGGCGATGTCGGCTTCCAGATTGCCCGTCCGAATTACAGTAAGCGCCGGGTCAAAGCGCAGCCGGTACTTCCTCAACGCCGGATCCCAAATCGTGAATCCCGGTACTACCGCCGCATCCGTCCGCAGCGCAATCCGCGCAAGTCCACTCGCCGTACATGCCGGAATGCCAAAGAAGTCCACGAAAACTCCCTGGGGCGGAGTCATATTCGTGTCCATCAATATTCCAACGGTCTCCCCGGCTTTCATCGCCGCCAGCAGCCCGCGCACAAAATCGTCCTTGGCCACGGTTTTGTTGCCATGCATCGTGCGATAACTCTGCAGCAAGCGGTCGAGATACTCGTTGTCCATCGGCCGCATCACTACATTCAGCCAGTGCCCGTGCAGCGAATGTGCGAACGCCGAAAGCTCCCAACCTCCAAAGTGCGCCGTCAGAAACAGCACTCCCTTGCCTCGCGCATACGCCTGCTCGTAATTCTCCAGGCCGTCGTACACCACGACCTCGTCGACGTTCTCGTTCGTGTACTTGGGAAACCGGCACAGCTCGGCGAGTTGCCGCCCTAAAGAAGTAAACACTCCGCGCAGGATCCGCTTGCGTTCGGCAACGCTTTTCTCAGGAAACACCATCACCAGGTTGCGCATCCCCACCTCCCGCAACCGAAAGTGCAGCAGATAAACCAACTGCGCGATGCCAATAGCGAAAGCACGCGCCAGCGCGCGCGGCATTGCACCTAGGATTTTGATGAACGGCCAGGCTGCCGCGTATTCGAGTTTCCGCCGCATCGAGGGAAGCGTGACCGTATCACCCTGAATTTTGCTTGTCAAACCTGTGAGATTCTTTGGGCAGGATATATGTTGGGACAGCCGCCATCGGCCGCAGCTCGATCCTTACTCCTCAACCAGCTCCGAATCATGCTTCTCAAACACCGCCCGCAGCGCCACTGGAGAACGCTCCGTCATCGCATGAATATCCTCAATCAACGAATAAATATTGCCGGTCATCACCAGCAAATACCGGACTGCCTCCGGCCCCGGATTCCAGTAAGTATGAACCGTTCCCCGCGGCACAAAAACAGCGGTTCCAGCCGCTGCCTCCACCACATCTTTCCCCACTCGAACACAAAGCTTGCCTTCGAGCACATACCACGCCTCGTCATCGTTGCGATGCAGATGCAGCGGAGCAATCCACCTCGGCGGTCCCGGCGGCCCTCCCCCGTCTCTCCACTCCGCCATCACAAAATTAGCGCTCGCGGACCCAACCACATTCCCCGCCAGCGGAGGCGCACTTGTCGGAGAACTCATATCACCCTCACCCTCGAAGTATCAGAATTGATTGGCGCAGCGCTTTCAGCCCCGGGAAAAAGCTTTTCATCTTTCGCCAATGCTTTAGCTATTGAGGCGCCCGAGAGGAATTCCTCAGGCTGTTAAGCCGCGATGCAACGACACCCTTACTTCGCCGCCTCCTGCGCCCATTTCGCCAATGTAGTTAGGAAGGAATTAGCCACCAACGGAGGCTCCACCTCCCCCGTCAGCGAAGCTTTGAACGTCACCATGTGCCCATAGAACTCGCGCGTGCTGTCCTTGTCCTGCTTCATCACCGCGCCATTCAGGCTCACTCCCGCAAATACTCCGCGCGTCCGCGAATAAGTCAGCACTTGCGCCCGCATCTTCCAATCGGTATTGCCCTCGGCATGACGTCCCACTGGCCCCGCCGCCGCCGACGCATCCGCTCCCAGCGCCACCTTACTCGACAGCAGACGCTGCATCCCGTCGTTGTTCATGATCAGCATCACCAGGTCCACAGCCTGTCCGCCAGCCTGAAATCCAAAGCTGCCTCCGGTGATGGTAAAGAACGCCGGCGCGCTCCACCCCTTCGGGTTGCGGCAACTCGCGAGTCCACGCCCGTACTTGCCGCCCACTATGAATCCGCCTTTCAACATCGAAGGAACCACCGCCACGCATTCCGCTTTACTCAAAATGTCCTGCGGGATACCCGAATCCGGCGCCGACTGGATCTCGTTCAGCACTTGCGCAGCTGCCTGCACGCGATCCGTCGCCTTCGATTCCTTCGACTCTTCATCCCCGGCAAACGCAAAGCTGCCGAGACACACCGCTAGGGTCAGCAACACAAGTTTCTTCATCGTCCCTCACCACAGAAAAATTGACTGAAAATCCAGTCCTTCGATTGTAAATGAGTGGGACGGTCGTGAACGCCCGGAGGTTGTATCAGGAATCAGCCGACTAATATGGGAAGGCAACTGGCGGACAAAAAAATGCGGGGCTGAAAGCAGTGACCCTAATCGCCACTCTCAACCCCGTCTCCCAGGTTCTGTGGTAGGTGAGGCGAGTATGCGTCGCCTCAGAATTTCCGACAAGATTACGAAGGTAAGTGACCCTCTGGTGACCGCCCTTTTCTTTGGCTAGAAGCTAGAAGCTGTCCTATTTCGCCGCCACCAGCGAATGTGTTATGGCATGCACCGAGAGCGCAATCCGGTTCTGCACGCCCACCTTGCGCATCAACTTCGCCACGTGCGCCTTCACCGTGCGCTCTTCGATTCCCAACTGGCCGCCAATCTCTTTATTGGACCGACCGGCCACCAGCATCTCCAGCACTTCCTTCTCGCGGTCGGTGAATGTCACCCGTCCCGCCGGGAAGATTCGCCCTGGTGCCGACGATACCCGTTCAATAAACATCGAAAGCACTTTGCGCGGAGCCCACACCGATCCCTGGTTCACAATCCGGATCGCCTGCGCAAACTCTGCCGGCGTGGCCGCTTCATCCACGTAGCCTTTGGCCCCCGACGCAATAGCCTTCAGGATGGTTTCCTCGTCGATCCCCGAGCCCGTTACGATAATCCGCAGATCCGGACGCGTGGCCTTGAGGCTGGCCATCACATCAAACAGGTTTTGTCCGTTGCGGTTGCCGAGCAGAATGAGATCAATTCCCTGCAGCGTGCTGATCTCAGGCAGTGACGCGGAGACGAGTTCAAATTCGGGCTCGGCATCGAACAATGCGCGGAACCCAACAAAGCGCAATGGATCGCTTTCCACCACCGCGATTTTGATGACTGGTTTTCTGGCTACGGCTGCTTTCATAGGTTTCCCTGTAAGGCAAGATTCTTCTACTCAGCATAGTAATAATTCGACTGATTGCAAAGAGAAGGTGACCGAAGGGAAATTACGGGAGTAACATGGAAAAATGAGGCGAAAAGCCGCATTGGCCACTCAACTTGTAAGTATACCCATCAGAGAAAACATGTGAGACCAGCCACGACTGAACTTGTGGAGACAGCCGCCAAAGCCTGCCCTCAACGAAGTCGAAGGGGCTGTCCTTCGAGCGCAGCTCGACCAGCTTTTCCCCCGCATCGCCACGACCACGGAGAAACCGTTCTCATGAGAGTACCAAAGCAATTATTTGCCGTAATCGCCGTCATCCTCGCTGCCTGCACACTATTCGCGCAAGAACCCGGCGGAGCCATGCCCGAAGCGAACGCCCCGGCTTCCACCTACAAACCCAAGTTCCCCGGCGATCCTGCCCGCTCCGATTCTGAGGCCGCCGCCCTCGCTTACATGCGCGTCGTCATCCGTGCCCAGCACCAATTCAACAAACAATACGACCACTTCGCCACTACCCTCGCTGACCTCGTGCACTCCGGATCTTTCACCAAGCGCATGGTCGACACCCAGCGCGGAGACTACACCGCAAACTTCAAAGGCAAGAAAGACAGCTACGTCCTCACCATGACTCCAAAGAATATGGACGCCGAGCACCGTTCCTTCTACGCCGAAGACGACGGAAAGATTCACGCCGACGAATCCAAGCCCGCCGACGCCAACTCCCCGGTTGTGAAATAGCAGAACAAGTTTGGGGGAACGTTTATGCGGGGACAGTCGCGCCCGGCTGTCGGCCGCGCTGCAGAGGGCCTTCCTCGTAAGAGCAAAAAGGGTGCCCCACCCTTGTCGCGTTGTTTGCGACAGGGTGGGGATTTTGACCTGAAACATTTTTCGAACCTGAGAGCGCGGTCAGCTTTCATCTGCTGGCGTAAGCTCCCGTCTTAACGACGAGGACTTACTCCGCCTCCATGGAATCCCGATCCCATCGGCGTGCTATGAAATCCGCCAGCCCGCCCCGAGTGGAAACTGGTCACCGCGTGGCTGTGAAACCCGCGCCCAATCGCCACTTGCCGGGTCCCATCAAAGTGATGCACTCCACGCGCAACCACGATCGGCGTGCGATAAGCCACGATTGGTGAATAGAATCCCCACCCGAACGGGTTATAAAAGAACCCCGCTCCTGGAAGATATGTGAATCCCGCAAACCATGGATCCCAATACCATCCCGGTCCCCACCAGCCAGGCCCGTAGCCGCCGGCGCCATAATACGCCCGCGCCGCGTCTACATTAGCTTCCGACAAATATTCCGATCGCAAGCTGCTCCAGCGATACAGATCGTCGTTCTTTTGGACTTCATTCTTGTCGAAGCCCTGCGCCTTCAGCTTCCCGGTGGTGTTCAGCGCGAGCTCATGCCCGCCTTTCACGGTCGTATTGTGATCGTCCGCCGAAACCACGGCCTTGCCATCGAACACTCGCACCTGATTCTTGCCGGCATCGAAGGCGTACAAACCATTCTTCTCGATCCGCGAGTCCGCTCCCGGCTGGCTGATATGGATATTGTTTTGCTTGTAAATCTCATCAACTTCCAGCATCGCCTGTCCTTGGTTCAGGGCAACTTGCGTGTTCGTGATACTGCTCGAAACCATCTTCACCGAGCTGTTGCTGCCCAGCCGCAAATACACCCCTGGCGTTAGCAACACCTCCGCCTTGCCATTGCCTGTCTCCAGCACCTGCCCGTCCTGCAAAGTCGCCGAGCCCACCGACTTCGAGTCGAGAGATTGGTCGCCCATCGACGCCTCTCCCTCTACATAGTTCAACGTCCCCGGCATCGCCGTCTGTCTTCTGTTGTTGTAGTCTGCATTCGCCCCCCACGCAGGCACAGACAGAAGCGCCGCCAGAAACCAACTTCCAGCCACTGCTTCCCATCTCGCCAGCCTCATAATCGGCCTCCTCCTGAGATAAAAATCATATAAAAACCTCTATATAGTTTGATGCCGCGCGCACCCTGGAGATGCACGCGTAACCTATTGACAACGCTTGACTTATTTGGCTAATGGATTTGAAAAGATGGGTATTGAAAACCCTGAGACCCTGTTTTGGATAAAGCGGATATGAACGATGGATGCGACCTGAAAAGGCGAACGCTAATGCTGTGACCAGAAAGGGTTCAGACCCCAGTGAACCCCTGTGACCTCTGTGGTGGAAGGTTTACGGTTCTCCCTCGCCCCCCGAAATCACTTCCACCCGCATCCCCTTCCGATCTCCTTCATTGACCCGCAACGAAGTGCCTTGCCCCTCGTAGCTCTTGAGAAATTCCGGATTGTAATAAGCCTCGCCATCCACGCTCTCCCAAGCCAGCACCGTGTAATCCCCGGGATGAACTCCGCGCAACGAGAACCGCCCACTCTGATCGCTCACCGTCTTGCGATACCGCTCCATCAGCCCTCGCAGACGCATCTCCGGCACCGCCACAATCACCGCGTTCGCAACCGGCTCGCCCTTCGCATCGACCGCAACTCCATCGACGCCGCCGCCATTCGTACTCGCTACCAGGTCAAGCACGACTACCCCGCCATTCACGCTGATCCCCGCATCACTCACATCGCGATTCCCCGCCGCTGTCGTCTTCAAGAACAAGTCGGACGTCCCGCCGCCTTCGCCCGCGAGTTGCACAAAATAATTTCCCGGCGGCACGCTCTTCCACTCAAAGCTTCCGTCCGCTCCTACATGCGCTAGATGAGAAAATCCATCGCCCATGGTGAACGTCGACATCGCCACGTCGTCCCCATCGGCCGAGCGCAATTGCAGAAGAATCTGGCTGGCATCGAAGCGCCCTTCGCCCTTGTTTTCCACCCGCAGCCGCCCGCGAATCAATCCCCCCGGTTGCGGCGCCAACCGCAAGTCTTCCACGCTGTTCGACCCGATTTGCAGCGCCTGCCGTGCCATCATCGGCACCGGAGAATTCTCCACCGTCGCCAGAATTGTGTACGCTCCCGGCGCGACGTCGCGAATCACGAAGCTGCTGTCCTGATGCATCTCTGCCCCATTCAGCATTACGCTGAAATCGCGCGACTGCAGCATGATTGCCGCCGATGACCGCGGCGGCAGATTCACGACGGTCCCCCGAATGCTCAGGCTCGGCCCCGGTGTCAGAGAAAAGTTCACCGGGAAATCATCCCCAGCATGCAGATCGACCGGAGCCGCCTGGCTTCGATCCGGAGTCCCCGGATAATACGTCGTCTGATACGCCGTCGCTGCCGACTTGTCGTTCGCCGACCGCGCCTCAGCCCCCACTCCCGCGGCCTCAATCAGGCTCTTGAAATCCGGAGGCGGATTCACCGACACGTAGTAATTGCCTGCCGCCAGCCCCGCAATTCGGTATTCGCCCAAATCATTGGTGCGCTCCGCTCCAGCCTGCTCCAGCCGGCTGCGCCCGGAACCGAACGTCTGCCGCAACACCGACACTTGCGCGTTCGCCATCGGATCCCCATCTTCATCCGTCACCCGTCCCCGCACTACGGCTGCAGCCTGCAATCGAATCCGCAGGTCCTTCACTTCCTGTTCCGCCGTCAGAGTCAGCACCTGCCCGTCCCCACGCGCCCGGTGCTTATCGACTTCCAGCAGTCCCGTGCGTTCGGCAAAAAGATGGTAGCGCCCGGGCAGAATGCCCTCGATACGAAATCCCCCATCCACCCCGCTCACCGCCGTGTAGTCCCCGCCCTGCGCCTGATTTTCGGCAATCAGTTCGATCACCGCCTTCTTCACCGGTTCGCTCCCCGGCTCCTTCGTGACTACCCCATCAATCACAGCCCGGCCTACCGATTTGGCCACGCCATGGCTCGCAACCTGGGTCCACGCGCCGGCACTCAGCAAAACGATCGCTAGATATGAAGGCCGCTTCATGATTTCAGTCAGGGAATCTCTGAGATTGATTTCAAACAGGCCGTGAGGGTCGGCGAACCCATTCTATCCCGGAAATGACTCACTCCAAAGCACCGTCCTCCCGCTTCCTTCGTGTACCTTCGTGCCCTTTGTGGTAAACCGTTTGAACCTTGAAAACCACGAGAGGACCGGGACAAAGACCTCCGTGACACCTCGCAATGACCTAAACTTCTCTCGCCCCAAGGAGGATCCATGAACCGCACTCTCATCCTGACCGTCCTCATTCTCGCTACCGGCCTCGCCCGGGCTCAAGACGTAGCTGGCGATTGGCAAGGCACTCTCCAAGCCGGTGGCGCCGAACTCCGCCTCGTCCTTCACATCACCAAAGCCGCAGACAACACTCTCAAGGCGACGCTCGACAGCATCGACCAGCCCGGCGGCAATGGAATTCCCGTGAGTTCCATTTCGCTGAAAGACTCCCAGCTGAACCTCGGCATCGACGCCGTTCACGGCACCTACGAAGGCAAAGTCGCGCCCGACGCTCAAACCATTACTGGCACCTGGACCCAAGCCACCCCGTTGCCTCTCGAGTTCAAGCGCTCGACCACGCCCGTCAAGTCCGAACATAAACCCGCCAAGCCCTCCGACATCGATGGCGCCTGGATGGGCTCGCTCGACACGGGCGCCATGAAACTGCGCGTCGTCTTCCACATCATCAACACAGAAGATGGCCTCACCGCCGCCCTCGACAGCCCCGACCAAGGCATGAAGGGCATCCCCACTACCGCAGTCACTCGCAACGGTGACTCGCTCAAAATCGAAGTCAAATCTCTTGCCGGACTCTTCGAAGGCAAGATCGCTGCCGACTTTTCCGCCATCGACGGTAAGTGGACGCAAGGGGGCGGCACACTAACCTTGCTGCTTAAGCCAGTGAAGAACGAATCGGAACTCGAACTCAAACGCCCGCAGAATCCCGTCAAGCCCTATCCCTATCGTGAGGAAGAGGTCTCCTACACCAACTCGCAACAGAACGTCACACTCGCCGCCACGCTTACCATTCCCCCAGGAAAGGGCCCATTCCCTGCCGTCGTGCTCATCACCGGCTCAGGCCCGCAGGATCGCGACGAGAGCATTCTCGGCCACAAGCCCTTCCTGGTTCTTTCCGACTATCTCACTCGCCACGGCATCGCCGTTCTCCGCGCTGACGATCGCGGCACGGCCAAGTCCACCGGAGTCTTCGCCACCGCCACCACCGCCGATTTCGCTACCGATGTTGAAGCCGGCATCGCTTGCCTGAAAACTCGCGGCGAAATCAATCCCCGCAAAATCGGCCTCATCGGTCACAGCGAAGGCGGAGTCATTGCCCCGATGGTCGCTGCCCGCAACAAAGATGTCGCTTTCATCGTGATGATGGCTGGCACCGGCGTCCGCGGAGATGAAGTCCTCGTCGCCCAAGGCGAGGCCATCGAAATTGCCAGCGGCAAGAGTCCCGAAGAAGCCGCTAAGAATGCCGCCAAAGAAAAAGAGATGCTGACCTTGGTCGAGACCGAAAAAGATGAAGCCCTGTTGGAGAAAGAATTAAAAGAAAAATTGGCTGGCGAAGTTCCCGAGCCTCTGATCGGCTCCCAAATCAAACAGGTCACCTCTCCCTGGTTCCGCTTTTTTCTGACGTACGATCCCGCAAGCGCGCTGCGCAAAGTAACCTGCCCGGTCCTCGCCATCAACGGTTCACTCGACAAGCAAGTGCTTCCCACTCAGAATCTCCCCCCCATTCGCGAAGCTCTGAAACAAGCCGGCAACCGCCACGTTGAAGTTGACGAACTTCCCGGCCTCAACCATTTATTCCAGCCCGCCAAAACGGGCTCTCCCTCTGAATACGCAGAAATCGAAGAAACCATCTCTCCCGTAGCCCTGGAAAAAATGTCGACGTGGATCCTGAAGCAATAGCCGCAAGGAAATGGAAAACTAAAATGGCAAGTGCGGAGAATGGAAAGTGTGTGGAGTGGAAAGTGCGGGGAATAGAAGATGTGAGGATTGGAATATGTGGGGACAGCCGCCCTCGGCTGTCCGCCGCGCGCAGCGCGGCGCTTCTTTTCATTGCCCAGAGGGAGTGGGGGTTGGTCCTGCAGACGGACTTCTCAGCTATCCTTCCGATACAGCAAATCCCGCATCGCCTTCCTCCGCGCCTCGTTCGCTTCAGCCAGCGACTTACGCTCGTCGGCGCTCATCCCCTTCTTTTCGGCCGGACCATCCACCTCAGGTTCGCTGCATGCCGGACATCGGTTGGCAAACCCCGGCTTCCCCGGCTTCAACTCAAATTCTTCCGAGCAGACTACGCAAACTTTAATCGGAAATGCCATCCTGGCTATTATTTTATCAACCACCGCCAGAGACTCACCACAGTTTCCCGAAAACAATTGACCTGCCTTTGGCGGCAGCATCGCGAGCCTTACAAAATCAATTTCTCGTGATGCCGCCATAACCAAAGTTGAGGCACCCGGCGCCGCAAATCAACGACCCGATTCGACCACCAGAGAATCCCTTCCTCCAGCCGACATGCTGCGGATGAGTTCCTTCTCCCTGCCGCTAACCGGAGCTTCGAGATTCAGGTCAGCCGACATCGCAATCTTGCTCAGAAATGCCTCGCCGCCGTAGCGCGTGAATACGAAATGCGGATCGACATTCTGGGCTTTCGATGCGGAACCCGGAAGCATCAACGCAATGTGATGCCGCCCTTCGTCGTTGCTCCAGAAATCCACCAGCCCAGACTGCAGCACTTCGACCTTGTAGCTGCCGGCCTTCATTATGGTTTTTCCCACCACAAAATCAAATGGGACGTTGACTGCAACTCGAGTATCATCCTCCGCCTGCGCGCGTCCGCCGGCGAGATTCGCGCCGATAGCCGCAACCAGGAGAAACAACGCCACTGTCTTCATGCTCTTCATACTCTTCCTCTTCTTCGTTCTAGTTGATTCACGATCGCTCGTGTCCTCCGCGCGCCTCTCCGGTTGAAACTTGAAAAACAAACGGAACTTTCCCTCCGAATGTCACGCCCTTCATCCGGTTACGACTACACTTTTGTGCGCGTTGAAGACTTTGATTGCGCGAAGAAGATTTCGATTGCGGAAACTTGTAACGGCTCTGTCAAAACTTTGTTGTCACAAGAAGACAAACTCACAACACCAAACATGTGTCTCAACCGCATTGCACGCGGTGATTCGTCGTTTCGTACTTCTCGTATCGGACGAGCCAGATGGAAAGTTAGCACACACGAGTGTCCGCCTCAGCCGCGGAGCGGCGCAAGAATGCAGCCCACGGCGCAAGCCGTGGGATCATGCCAGAGTGAAAGGAAACAAGCCCCGGACGGGGCGAAAGAAAAATCTATGACAACAGCGCAATCTCTAATTCAAAAAATACTGCCGGTACAACGTGTCCCGCTGCGCTGGACGAAATCCCGCATCGCGAATAATCCGTCGCAACTCTTCTTCGGTCGTGCAATTAGTCACGCCCGCGGCACGCACTACATTCTCTTCGAGCATAACCGACCCCACATCATTGCCGCCGAAGCGCAATCCCATCTGGCATACCTTCAGGCCCTGCGTCACCCAGCTCGACTGCACATTGAGAAAGTTCGACAGATAAATCCGCGAGATCGCCAGCACTTTCAAATAATCGACAGCGGTCGCCTCATCCCAGTGGCGTCCGCCCAACGCGGTGTGCTGCGGTTGAAAGCTCCACGGGATAAACGCAGTGAATCCGCCTGTCTCTTCCTGCAATTCATACAGGCGCTGAAAATGATTGACCAGGTTTTCGTAATTCTCGCCCACGCCAAACATCATGGTCGCGGTGGTTCGCATCCCGATCTGATGCGCCGTCCGATGCACGTTGAGCCAGTCATCCGTCAGGCACTTCAGACGAGCAATCTTGTAGCGGACTTCATCATCCAGCACTTCCGCGCCACCGCCAGGAATCGAATCGAGTCCCGCATCGCGCAGACGCAGAATCGTGTCGCGTATCGACAGCGAACTATATTCCGCAATCGCAATAATCTCCGACGCCGAGTAGCAATGCAGATGCACCTGCGGAAAGCGCTCCTTAATTCCGCGCAGCATCTTCTCGTGCCAGTCAATCTTCAGGTCCGGATGCAGACCTCCCTGCATCAGCACACCGGTTCCGCCGAGTTCCACGGTCTCGCGAATCTTCTCGTAAATCGTGTCGAAGTCGAGAATGTATCCTTCCTTCGCCGCGGGTCCTTTTAGCGGACGGTAAAACGCGCAGAAGGTACAGTACTCGGTGCAGAAGTTGGTGTAATTAATGTTGCGATCGATGATGTAAGTGACCACGCCTTCGGGATGCAACTTCCGCCGCACCGCATCGGCTTCCATGCCAATGCCGATCAGGTCATCGGACTCGAACATCTCCAGCGCTTGTGCCTTCGTCAGGGACATAGTGGGTTCACAGAACCTTGTTTTTCATTGTAACGAAACCCGCAGAAAAAATTTCCGGCGAGGAGCCCTGACGAGCGCCTTTTCGGCGAGCCCGTTCTGGGAAAATCGCCAGATTTGAAGGGTCCCCCCTTCCCCCACCCACCTCTGAAAGCCGCGACTGGCGCGGGTTTTGCAAAAATGCCCTGCAAAATCTTGAGCCCCAAGGGTTTAGGGGTCAAAATCTTGAGAACAAAAGAGTTAGAGACTGGCTCGCGGTTTCCGCGTGTACCGCCTCCGCCTTGACGATGATCTGCCCTTTGAATTTCAGGGTCAAGGTCAGATGTCACATTGGCCTGTGGAAAGACCAGAGACGAGCCTCCCCGAGCAACTCAAGTTTCTGCAAAATGCGCAAAGGTCGAACCAACCTGGAAGTTGGACCGGTCGAAATCGAATCGCACTGAACCGCTCTCGGCCGCAAGCCCACTGGGATATTGCTGACGTTGGTCTGCGGTCATGCGAGCAGAAAATCCCCGCTCAGGCAAAGCTTGAACGGGGCGCACTCAAACGTGGAATTCAATCTCCGACTCCCCCGCCGCCACCAATTCGGGTGAAGGCGCGACTTTCGATCCTAAGAACAAGTCCTGGCGACCTAAAAATCTACCGGGGCTTGCTTGTCTTCCGGCGTCAGGACGCCCCCTTCGGCGAGCTTTTTCATGTTGCGCAGCATCTTCTCGAAGAGCAAACGGTAGGTTTCGACCTGCTTCTGCCGCGCAGCATCGTCTGGCTGCGTGGAGCTATCCCACACCAGGGTGTAGTAGAGAGTAGTACGGCTCGATACGAGCGGACGCGCCTCCAGCGTTCCGTGATACATCGGATACAGACCGGTGGCACGCAAGGGCTGGGTATAGGTGTAGCTGTATCGCGTCTGCCCGACGATGATCGAATGACCGATGGTGCGAACCGCGCCGATCTCGCCGTCTTTGCCGGAGATCAGATTGCAACTCCGGAAGCCCCATTCTCCGATGTCGCAGTACTTGCCGACACGCGCCCAGACTTTCTGGACAGGGGCATTGACGACGATCGACATCGGCAGATTGGCATAGCGCGGATTGGGATTGAGCAACGGCGTGGTTATTGGCGGGCGAAGGCTCCCTGCTGGCTTAGGTGGAAGCTTGCCTCCCTCGGCGAGCACCTTCATGTTCTTCAGCCATTCTGAAACGCGTGCGTGCCGCGCTTCCTCATCCCGCCTGCGCGCAGCGTCGTCAGGGAGGATCGAGTCATCCCGCAGCATCGTATACGTCAGCCGCGTGCTCGTGGGAGTCATAGCTTCGGCAGCGAGCGTTCCGTGAGCCAGGTTGTATGGCGTGTCCTTTCGGGGCGGTTGGGCGTAGGTGTAGCTGTACGGCGTCTGACCAGCAAGCTCCTCGTTCACGATCGATCGCACCGTGCCAGGACCACCATCACCCTGCAGGTATTTGCAATCCTCCCATTCGGGTGAATTCATCCACTCAGTAATGTGGCAGAACCCGCCGACCCGTGCCCATACCTTGTCCACTGGCGCGTCGACGACGATCGATTCGTTGAGCGTTACATAGTGAGGATTCGGAATCTGGAGAGGAGTGTCCGCCGGACGTTGCTGTGCTTCGCAGGCAGCAGTCAGGAGAACAAACGCGGTCACCACGCCCATGCTGCGAAATCTCATCGTGCCACCCATATCGCCTTGTAACTCACGGTTGCGGTCCTTTGTATTGTGTCACCGGCCAATCAGAAGGAATCCCATCCGGAAATTTTTTATTTCAAGCTCTTGTAGTCTTTATCGCTAACAGGCTCCAACCAAATTGTTTTTCCCTTTTGAATCGGTGTAACCGCTATATAGGCAAAGCCACTATTTGGTGTTGCACCGTGCCAATGCTCTACGCCCGGGCGGCACTTTATTACATCCCCCTTGTGAACTTTCTGGATTGGCTTTCCCCTCTCCTGATAATAGCCGGTGCCTTCGGTGATGAGTAGAACTTGACCTCCGGGATGAACATGCCAATCCAGCTTTGCACCGGCATCATAGGTTGCCATGGCAATACTGGGATCGAACGTGCTGTCTCCGACGTTTAGCTCACTGAGCCAGATATTCCCCGTGTGATTTTTGGTGGTGGAGAGTTCGCCCTTGGGGAACCCTGAATCCGCTGTTTGTGCCACCGTGTTGGCAGCATCGGAGCGCACTGGGATGTCGCCGACGATGGCCTGAGGTTGCGCCAGCAGAAATCCCCGCTCAAGCGAAGCTTGAACGGGGCACCCTCTAGTGTGGGACTTCAGGACCGTCCGGACCATCCCACCTTTGCGGTGAAACAGAGATTTCCGTGGTACTCTTTACCGCCCTAAAGCGCAACCGGTCTAGCGTTGGGTGTTTGATCGTCAATGCAGGAGCTCCCTGAATGGACTTGTATCGAGGCTTGGGCGCGGGTGCACTCATCTTCTTAGTTGTTGCCGCGGGCTGCGGCGGCGGAGGTGGCGGGTTTAACCCCAACGACGTGACTGTGACCGTTTCACCGGCGTCGATCACGATCCCTGCAAGCGACCAAACGACATTGCAGGCTACGGTTCACGGCTTGTGCTCATCCTGCGCGCCTTCGGTGCTTTGGTCGATCGTCGAGCTACAAACCAATGGTGCCAGCGGCGCGCAGTGCAACTGGTCGGGCAATACGCAACCGGTTGGTCCATGCCCAGATGGGACGATTGAGGGAGCGGATACTGTTCCGGCCCTGACCGTGACGTACCATGCTCCCAGCACTTCGGGAACATTTCACATCACGGCTGAGTGGTCCACTCTGTTCAATCCGGTGGTTGTCAAGGATGGGACGTCGGTCATCACGGTTGGACCCTAGGATCGAGCTTCACGCTCCGGGGGAAGTTCGATCGGTCAAAATCGAATCGCACGGAACCCCTCGCCGACGGAATCTTACCGGAATATTGACGGTGGCGTGTAGTCGCGCCAGCAGAAAATCCCCGCTCAAGCAAAGCTTGAACGGGGCGCCCTCGCATGTGGGAATCCACGAGTCGTCCTGGCACTGCGCCACGATTGGCCTGACGACTGTCTGTGACGGTTTGACACCGACCAGCGGCTTACCTAGACTGCCTGTGTAGCGCTTCGCGAGGGTCATTCATGGGCTGGCTGCAAAACAAGTTTGAAAAGAACTTCATGATCAGCACAGTTGATTACGTCTTCAACTGGGCACGCAAGTCGGCGGTGTGGCCGATGACGTTTGGCTTGGCCTGCTGCGCGATCGAGATGATCGCCTCATCCACCTCGCGCTTCGATATCGCGCGCTTCGGTTCGGAAGTATTTCGTCCGAGCCCGCGCCAAAGTGACTTGATGATCGTGGCCGGTACCGTCACGCTCAAGATGGCTCCGGTGGTGAAGCGCATTTACGACCAGATGCCCGATCCGAAGTGGGTCATCTCCATGGGCGCGTGCTCGTCGGTCGGCGGCCCGTTCAATACCTACGCCGTGCTGCAAGGCGTCGACAAAATCGTCCCCACGGATGTCTACGTCACCGGATGCCCGCCGCGTCCCGAGAACCTCTTCTACGCCCTGCTCAAGTTGCAGGACAAGATCGACACCATGACGCTCGCCAAGAAGCCCACCGAAGTTCGTCTCGACCCCAACATGGTCGAGAACTTCAAGCGTCAGGTAATGATCGCGCAGACACTACAGCCGAAATAGCAGTCAGCTCTCGGCTGTCAGCTGTCAGCAAATCGAGCCATCTGGGGACAGCCAGCAAAGCTGCCCTGAACTAAGTCGAAGGGGCTGTGCGCCGTGCGCAATGAGGCCAGGCTTATCCGAGCAATCCCTTTTAAACAATGCCGACCTTCATCAAGCTCACCACCCAATCCGAACTCCCCGCCACCGACGAAGCCAAAGAGTTTCCCTGCGGCGACAAAATCATCTGCGTTGCCAACGTGAACGGAAGCTACAGCGCCATGGACAACGTCTGCCTGCACCGCGGCGGCCCTCTCGGCGAAGGCATGATCGAGAGCGGCAAAGTCGTCTGCCCCTGGCACGGCTGGGCATGGGATCCCAAGACAGGCGAGGCCGCGCACAATGCGAACGCGAAGGTCACAGTGTATCCGCTGAAGATCGAGGACGGCGACGTGCTGGTCGAAATCTAGACCGAAAGACGACGAGCCCCACAATATTAGTCATCCAATCCCGTCTACATCGGTAGCCACTCAGTCGGGAGACTTGTCATGTCTATTTCCAAGCCAGCGAGCCGCCTGCTCTGGACCGGAGTGGTTCTTCTCGTAGTGATCGGCATTGCCGCGGTAACTCGGCGCACGCTTGTTTTGCTCTGGCCGAGTTTGTCCGGCGGAAAGTCGAATCCGGCAGCGGTGCTCGATGCCGGATTCGCGCGCCACATGGCGCTGACGCTTATTCACATTCTGCCCGGCGGATTATTCTTTGCCCTTGCTCCCCTGCAATTCATGCCGAGCATCCGGCAGAAACATTTGCAGTTTCATCGCTGGAGCGGGCGAGTGCTTGTGATTTGCGGGCTCATCATTGGAGTCACGGCGCTAGTCATGAGTTACACGATGAATATTGGCGGACCCAACGAAACCGCCGCGACTACTCTCTTTGCGATTGTGTTTCTGATCTGCTTGGTAAAAGCGTACCTGTACATTCGCCGCAAGGAGGTAGCGCGTCATCGCGAGTGGATGATCCGCGCCTTCGGCGTGGGACTGGGAGTGGCGACAACGCGACCGATTGTGGGAATCTTCTTCGCCACTCGCCGGCTCACTCCGCATGAGTTCTTTGGGATCGCGTTCTGGCTGGGATTCACGTCGACATTCTTAGCCGCGGAAGCGTGGATCGATTACACGCGTCATCGAAAAGTACTCGCGACGAAAACGGTCGCAAGCGAGTCACCGCTTGCGAGCTCGTTTCGAGATTGACGTCCGCGTGGCCTCAGCCGAGATAGCGCAGGAACTTCGCCGGCTGATTGTCGTAGCCCGGAAATACGGCAGCTAGATCCTGATTTCCCAAGTGGCGGGCGACGGCTTCTCCAATTACCTGACGGAAGTCCGTCGTAAGAGCGAGGTCGCGGCCTTCATAGAGTTGTGACTGATCGAGTCCTGGCCAGCGGCCGTACACCTTGCCGCCCTTCACCGGGCCGCCGAGAACGAACATTACATTCGCATGACCGTGATCGGTGCCGCGATTGCCATTCTCGCGCGCCGTGCGCCCGAACTCCGACATCGTGACGACAACGGTGTCTTCGCCGAGATCGCCGAGATCGATCCAGAAAGCGGCGAGCGCTTGTGAGAAGTCACCCAGCACGTTTGCCAACTGCCCTTCCGTCGAGCCCTCGTTGATGTGATGGTCCCAGCCCGCAATGTCGGCGAACGCTACCTGCACGCCCAGGTTTGCCTTGATCAATTGCGCAAGCTGGCGAAGGCCTTCGCCGAAGCGCCCTCTGGGATAGTTGGCTCCCGGTGCAGACGCATATCTTCCAGGGTCCGCGGCTCTGAGCATCTTGACCGCATCGAATGTTTCCGCGCCCGTACCGTGCAACACGCTGTCGGAGGAGTGGTCGTACATTGCCTCGAACGCGCTGGCTGCGGGAGAGCTCTTCGAATTTCTGCCGCCCACGGAGAAGTCATTGACGTTGTTCATCGCTACCGTGGGTTCGGAGCCGCTTAAAATCCGCGGCACCGAAGGTCCGAGCGCGATCGCGCGAAAGGGAGATGCGTGCGTCGTCGCTGACGCTCCGTGAAGCGAGCGGTTGAGCCATCCGTCTTGTGTGACCTTTACTCCGGGAGTGCCGGTCTCCATGAAATCCTGCGCGTCGAAATGTGAGCGGGTCGTATCGGGAGATCCGGCCGCATGCACGATCGCAAGATGACCCTGCTGCCAAAGCGGTTGAAATGCCGAGAGCGACGGATGCAGCCCGAAGAAGCCGTTAAGATCGAGCACCGACTTGCGCGGAATGTTGATGCTGGGCCGCATGGAGTAGTACTGCGACTCGGCATGAGGAACGACGATGTTGAGGCCATCGGCGGCGCCACGTTGAAAGATCACGACCAGACGCTTCGTACGCGCGCCGGGTTCGACAGCTCCGTAGGCGGCCCGGGTCAGAAAGCTCGGAACCGCGGCAGTACCGACAACGGCGAGAGCACTGTTGCGAAGAAAAACTCGGCGCGTAATGGACATGGGCAAACCAGCTTTCGGCTTTCGGCTGTCAGCAATCAGTCTCAGTTGATATCAGCTGAGAGCTGACGGCTGAAGGCTGATTGCGGAGTCTTATCTTTTCTGAAACTCCGGCGAACCTAAGAGCAATCCGGCGATCGTGCTGGCGTCCGGCGGGCCTGCAGAATTGCGCGGAACAGCTTTTTGGTCTTGTTTCTGCTCTGGCGAATCCGCCCCGGCATTTTTGGACGGCGCTTCAAGCTGCGCGATGATCGAATCGTGCGTCTGTTTCGATACGTCACCCGCAAGCAATTTTGCCTCAAGGGTCGACAGCGCGGTAGTGGAATCCGGCGGCGGAGGCGGTCCGCCGGCCAACTGCACTGCGTCCACCTTCACACCTCGCACTTTGCCAGACGTCATGCCCAACGCGAAGTTCATGCGGCCCAACAGCGCCGACGAACTCACCCACGTATCCGCTTTCATCGAATAGCCGGTCGGCGGCTGCGCGGAATACAGTGGCATTCCCAGCTTTTCGATCTGGTGAGCCAGCGGGAAGGCATCGTCGACATCGGCGCCGGTGGCGCGCACCGCCGACGCAACAAACTCGAGTGGCGTTTTCATCTTCGCCCGGTAGGCATTCTCGGCCCAGAACTCCGGCGAATGAAAGAGAGTTGCCAGCACCTCGCGGATATCGCCCTTGGTCTTCTCGAACGTCTTCGCCATGTTGTCGACCAGCGCCGGCGGAGGATCGTCGGAGACAAAGCGCTGCGCCAGCTTCAGCGAAATGAAATGGGCCGTCTGCGGGCTCGTCGCCAGCATGTGCAACACTTCTTTGCCCTCGTCTTCCCCCTTGAACTTGATTTCATGTCCGAGGACAAACTTGGGGCCGGGCTCGTGCATGCGGGGTTCATATTTGAACCCCATGCCGTCGGCGGGTTTCTCGATGGTCCAGCCCGTAAAGACCTTGGCAACTTCGGTGACGTCGCGCTGCGAGTAGCCTCCGTTGACGCTGAGCGTATGCAGTTCCAGCAACTCGCGGCCGTAGTTCTCATTCAGCCCCTTGTTCTGTTTGCGCTTCGCGTTCGGATTTTGCTGCGGATAGCGCGGGTAGCGGCCATACGGCCCATAAGGCCGCAAGGGCCGCCGCTCCGGGATTCCCTGCCCCTGCATGGAATTTGGCCCGACGCTAATCCAGTTGTCGAGATAGAACAACATGGCAGGACTCTTTGCCGTCGCCAGGAGCAAATCTTCAAACTTTCCCAGCGCGTGGGGACGGATCACATTCTGCTCGTAGTTCGTAACCAGCACGCGCTCCGGACCTTTGCCGACGAACACGTTGAAGTGATTGAACCAGAAATCAGTCATCACCTCGTCGAGCTGGCGTTCGCTGTAAATTGCGCGCAGCAGTTTGGCCTGCACCAGTTCCGACAGCACCGCCGCTTGTGGGCTGTTCATCGAGAGCAGCGTTTCTTTCTGCTTGGGATCCATGCCAGCAAGAAAATCCAGCCCCTTGCCGCCGCGCATCGAGTCGCCAAAGACGACCTGTTCCGCGGTCGACATCGCCATAACTTTCTTGTAGCGCTCGGTCGGAGAGAGATCCATCATCCCTTGGATTTTTAGATCCGCATAGAGACGATCTTCGCGACGCCGGGCTTCGGCGTCGTCGACAGAATTCGGCTGCGGGTCGGTCGAAGCAGCCGCGGACGCGTCGCCCCCTGGCATTTTCGCAGGCGCGTCGGTCGTGGCAGCGGTCATGCCGTCCGTGGCAGTGTTGTTGTCCGCGGGCGTACCGGGCATGGCATCGGGGCTGGCCGCGGCCTCTGCCGCCAGTTCCTCGGCAGTCTTTGCACTGTCAGCAGCGGCGCTATCTGCCGCGGATGAATCGCCGGAACCTTGGGAAGAAGGCGACGCCTGCTCGTTCCCGCTGTTTGCGTTCGGCGGATTCGCCGTCGCATCGCTCGGTCTCCCATTGCTGGCTGTCTGATCGCCCACTTTCCGCTCAGACTTGCGTTGCTGCCTCTCTTGGTATCGAGCGATCTGGACTTGGATCACCGCTCGTTTAGCGGGATCGGAGGGCATCGACTTCTTGCCGTCCATGATTTGACGGATGATCTGATTGTCGGGAAATTCCTCGATGATTTCTTTCCCGCTCATGTGCAGCGTGCGAAAGGCTGCCAAACGGTTCTCTACGGCGCTATCGGAAATCTTTTCCGGATGCAATTGGAGATCGATCCAGCGGTCCACTCCCATGGCCGCGACCTGCTGCACATCACCGGGGCGGGGACCGAACGTGAGACGGTTCAGCGCTTGCAGGGCTCGCTTCTGCTCGTTCGCGCTAGCATCGGAAACTTTGTCTTTTTTGCTGGCAAGCAGACGCGGAACCGCAGACACAAGGCTTAGACACAGCAGCAACAGCACAAGCTTTTCCAGCTTGGATCTCATCAGGACTCCCCACACAGAGGTTCTCTAATTATGAACCCTAATGAGCGAAAAAGTTGCTGTCATCGACCAATCCGGAATGGCTTGGAAGCTATTGGAGGGGAAGGGCTTGGGACGGAAATGAGGCCAACGAGGAGCTAATGACCGTTCTCTTTGGTGAGGTAGAGTTTGTTGCGCGAGACTTTGTGTTGCAGAGTGGCAGCGAGTTGATCGATGTCGGAGGCCGCGATATTCACCGGCACGCTATCGAGCAATGGCGCTCGGTTGCTGCCCACCACGTCGCGCCGCACTTGAATCAAAAGGCCCTGCACCACATTCGGATCATATTTGTCCGGGGCCATGCGTACGAGATCGCTGAGGGCGCTGCCCACCGACAGCGGAGCGCGATACGGACGCGCGCTGGTCATGGCATCGAATGAATCAGCCAGGCCCACAATGCGCACCTGCATGGGCAGGTCGTCGTGAGCAAGCTTGTCAGGATATCCGGATCCGTCGCTGCGTTCATGATGCCAACGCACTGTCTCGGGAATCCTGGGCCAGGGGAACTGCACGCTACTGACGATCTGGTGACCGACGGTGGTGTGATCCGCCATCTCTCGGAATTCTTCCGGATCGAGCGCGCTCGTCTTTCCGAACAGCCGGCGATCGACGGCGACTTTTCCGATATCGTGGAGATATCCTGCGCTACGCAATGCGGCAACATCGCTCGGCTCCATGCCCATGGCTTCGCCAATGGCAGCTGCGTAACGACCGACGCGCAGAGAGTGGCCATGAATGTTGACATGTTTTACGTCGATGGCGGTGGCGAACGCTTCCAGCGCGTTGTCGTAGAAACCGTGCAGCGAAGCCATGAGACGCAGGTTTTCAGAGACGCGTTGCGTGATGGTTTGCGTCAAGGCATGATTCTGAACCGCCAGCGCAATGTAGCTGCACAGCAACTCGAGTGCGTCGAGTTCGCTGTCTTCATAAAGAGCATCGCCGGGACGCCGGCCGAGGGCGACGACTCCGGCCAAGCGGCCTCCGGCCTTCAGCGGGGCAAGACACTTGAAGAGTTCGGGCGCGACGTTGCCATTGGAACTGAGAAATACCGAGTACGTGGAAGAATTGAGAACGATGGGACCACGCGCGGCGGTAAGAGCATGAACATGTTTCGGAAGGAGAGGAATGAAGGCGGGATCTGGCATCAAGGCAAATCCCTGTGCCGTGGCCGAGGTCAACATGGCGGGCTTGTCATTGAAGAGCAAAAGCGCGCCTTCGCGCGCGCCCGCCGCTTCCATGATGGCTGACAGCATGAGCCGGGAAGTTTCCGAAAACTCACGCTCCGCCGTTAGCGCGGGACCGAGTTCGGAAAGCGCCTCAACCGTGTGCAACAGCCGCCGTAAGTTTTGTGTCTGTATCGCCACGGACGAAGTGGGAGCCAGATCGCAGAGCAAGATGAGGGTAACATGCGGGAATTACCGCGCGCGATAGCGCGTGTTGGTTAGTTTGATGCGGTAGTGACCAACATGCAACGATGGTAACGAATCTGATTCGGGCACCGGAGGGCCATGGACGCTGACGACGGAAGACCGGTACTGGTCACGGGAGGGCGCGGATTTATCGGCCGCGCCGTCGGAAAACTTTTACAGCGTAGAGGCTATGAAGTTGTGTCGTTGGACATGGCACCGCTCATGACTAGACTGCTCGTGACTGGACCGCCCAAGACTCGACCGGCGGTCGAGAATGAATTGTTATGTGATCTAACCGACGCAGCCTCTCTGCAGCACGTTTTTGAGACCCGGCACATCGGCGGCATGATCCATCTGGCGGCGATTTTACCGACGGCAGCACAGCATGATCCAGTGCGCGCAACGCAAGTCAATGTCATGGGAAGTCTTCACCTGCTCGAACTGGCGCAGCGGTTCGAGGTGAAGCGTTTCGTGTTCGGCAGTTCGCTGAGCGTTTACGGAACATGCTCTGCAGATCGATTCGTTTCGGAGGCCGATCGTGCCGCACCGGAAGATTTGTACGGCGCCGCGAAGCTCTATGTCGAACAACTTGGCGAAGCCTATCGACAGTCGCACGGTTTGGAGTTCACCAGTCTCAGGATTGGACGTGTTGTGGGAACTGGAGCAGAGTCGGCGACGTCCGCGTGGAGGAGCGAGATTTTCGAAAAGCTCGCGAGCACGGACGCGTCTGAAATCCTATTGCCTTACGTGGGATCAGAAAGAATTCTGCTCGTGCATGTCGACGATGTCGCAAAGATGCTGGTCTCGTTGCTACAGGCGGCATGTCCGGCGCACGGAGTCTACAACGCGGTTTGCGAGTCGGTGATCGTGTCTGGCTTGAAGCATGAGGTGGAACGTTTAAATTCGAACGTTCGCGTCCGCTTAGGGGAGAAGTTCGCTGGGGGCAATCCTCGGCTGCTGAACTCGAACCGATTTCAGGAGGAATTCGGCTTTCAGACACGACCCGTATTCGCGCAGTTGAGGTCTACGGTGGAATGAGGATGACTTCCAGCGCCCTAATGTATTCCGTTCCCACAATCCCTTGTCATCTTGAGCGAAGCGAAGGACCTTTGCACTCCGCCGCGTATTGCACAGATCCTTCGCTAACCTCAGGATGACAAGGCTAGAAGGATGACACGGTGGATCGTAGCGTGGATTTAATGCGATGGGACGTCAAAAGTGCTCGCGCAGTTCGGCGAAGCGGCCTACGATGAGCAACTTCTGCGGCGGCGTCGCGGGGCTCACCTCTTCGTGCTCCAGAATCCATGTGTTGCCGTGGGGCACGAAGACCGCGTGCAGCCCGGCCGAGAGTGCGGGATTGATGTCGGATTTAGGACTATTTCCAACCATCCAGGTCGAATCGTGTTCGAGTTCAAATTTTTCGACCACGCGAGCGTAGGCTGCTGCATCCTTCTCGGCGACAATTTCAACGGCTGTGAAATATTCTTTCAGGCCGGAGCGCTCCACCTTCCCGGTTTGTTCGGCGATCGCACCCTTGGTCATCAGGATCAGGTGATGCCGCTCGGACAGGTACTGCAGAGTCTCGGGCACTTCCGGCAGGAATTCGACCGGATGATCGGAAATCGTATGGGCAAAGCTGTTGATCTGCGCGTGCAACTCGGGCGTGACCGGATCGACGCTCAGGCGTTCAAAGGTATCGACGAGCGCGTGCGCGAAACTGTGCAGGCCGTAACCGTGCTTCACAATGCACTCTCGCTCCACATCGTTGAGCACTTCGCGCACTTGCTCGGGCGAGAACTCGTGATGATTCAGAAACGAGATGAACTTTGCGATGGCGCGCTCGAAATAGATGTTGTTCTCCCAGAG
The DNA here is from genome assembly GCA_963840895.1 of uncultured Acidobacteriaceae bacterium. GTDB lineage: Bacteria > Acidobacteriota > Terriglobia > Terriglobales > Acidobacteriaceae > Sulfotelmatobacter. Next base: position 167,219 of record CAWJAR010000015.1, on the reverse strand, counting down.
CGTGTCGTCAGCGTCGATGAGGAGAGTTTGAGGAGGCAAGCTTCTAGCTCCTAGCTGCTAGCGTCTAGCAAAACAGAGTACGCGGATATTTTTTGACGTCAGGCAGAATTCAAAAGAGAGTGTGCCAATCGAAGTAGCTAGCAGCTACAAGCTAGACGCTTTCCTATACCCAATCCACCTTCGCCTCTGGCCCGATGATCCCGGCCTTGTGCCCCATATCGAGCAGGCGGCGAACGGCTTCGCGGCCATCAGGACCGTAATCGAGAGTGCGCTCGTTCACGTACATACCGATGAACTTGTCGGCCGACGACGTGTCGAGATCGCGGGCGAACTGCATGGCGTACGACAAGGCTTCTTCGCGATGATCCAATCCGTACTGGATGCTCTCGCGCAAGGCCGCAGTCACCACCGGCATGAGGTCAGGACCGAGAGCGCGGCGGATTGCGTTGCCTCCGAGAGGCAGAGGCAGACCCGTAACCTTTCCCCACCACTTGCCCAGATCAACGATGCGATGCAGGCCGGATTTGTCGTAGGTGAGTTGGCCTTCGTGAATGATGAGTCCAGCTTCGTATTTGCCTTCAAGTACCTGCGGAATAATCTGATCGAAGGGAACAACCTCGGTTTCGATACCGGGTGCGAACAGTTGCAATGCCAGATAGGCGGTAGTCAAGGTGCCGGGCACCGCGATGCGCTTGGTTTTAATTTCGGCGGCGGTGAACGGGCGCGGGGAGACGATCATGGGACCGTAACCCTCGCCAACACTGCCTCCGCAGGTCATCAACGCATATTTGTCCTGAACATACGGATAGGCATGGAACGAAATCGCGCTGACGTCATACACACCTTCGCGCGCCTTCTGATTCAGCGTCTCGATATCGCACAAGGTGTGGGTGAAGCGCAGGCCCGGGGTGCGAACTTTATTCGTGGCGAGGCCATAGAACATGAAGGCATCGTCAGAATCGGGACTATGCGCGACGGTGATTTCGCGGACCTGCCCTGCGACACTGCTGCCCGGTGCTTTTTCAGATACGACTGTCATGGTGTTACTCCCAGGATTCTACTGCTCGGCTGAGCTTCTATTTGCTCGGACGCGCCAGCGATTGGCAATGCCGGCCGCCAACATGATTTTGATGACTTCAGCAGCCAGGAACCAGTACAGGCCGAGATAGGCTGCCTTCGCGAGAGAATGCGTGTAAGCGTAAAGCCAGGTCAGGCCGCCGGTGAAGAGCAGAATTTCTGCCAGGAATCCGGCGACGGCGGCACGCAGAAAACTCTTTGTGCCACGCTCGAAAATGTATCCCGCCAGGAATGCGACGAAGGGGTACACCATCAGGAAGCCGCCTGTGGGGCCGAACAATTGAGCGATCCCGCCTGGGCCTGTGGGATTGAATACTGGAAGTCCAACCGCACCTTCCGCCAGATAAAGAGCCAGCGCTGCAAAACCACGACGGCTCCCCAGCATCAAGCCAACCAGCAGCACGCCCATGTTCTGGACTGTGAGCGGCACTGGAGTGAGCGGCATCAGGGGGATTGTGATCCGCGCGCACAGCGCCACCACCAAACTCGCGCCCACTACGAGCGCCACCTGTCGCGAAGCTTCGAGGGCCCGATCCTGCGGATCGCTTAGAGTATGAATTGCCGACTTTGTCATAACTGGACCTCCGAGTCGTAGGTCAAATTTCAACGTTCGATGCTGTCCGTCTGGCGTGGTTGTTTCGCTTCCGGCAACGGTCCGTCGTGAGAGTGAGCTTTCTGCAGGTGGCGCCGCAAGTGCACATACAGGGCGATGGCCACGCACACGACCACCAATGTGCTCACACCCAGTATCAGAAACCACCAGATCATCCGCACAGCCGATTAGGATAACAGATGAGGTGGGGCGGGATGTGATTGCGCGCACGGCTGGATCCGGTCCGCACGCCAGATCCTTCCCGTCGCCCGAAGAACGGCTCCGGTCAGGATGACTCCAACTAAAAGAAACGGGGTGAAACTAGCTCGCCTTCTTTTCCGCCAGCTTCTGACGCATTATTTCGACCCGCTTCATCATGAACTGAAGGCGATTCCTGCCCCACTTGGTGCGCGTGACCGCCTTCTCGAGATTGAGGAATGCTTCAGGGTCGCCCAGCTTCTCTCGCAATTCTTTCACGAAGGGATGGATCTTGGCGTAGATCAAGAACAGTTCGCCGCTGAAGCCGGGCTGCAGGAAGAGTTCCTCGTTCAGCACGCCCTGCAGGACGAACGAGGTAACGATTCCCCAGTATCCGCCGACCTGTCGCAACCAGGCGTTCTCCTGCGTGCCCATGGCCCAGGCAACCTTCAGGAAGTCGTCGGCACTCTGCGGGAAAAACTCTCCCGCAAACCAGTTGCGAGCTTTGCGCATCTCCGCCTCGCGGCGAAGGTCATAGAGTTCGAGAATCAAGTGGGCGTCGGATGTGGTCGGTTTCTTAGCCATCGTTGTCTCCGTTGATTGAACTTTGCGGGGTCTCGAGCGCCGTCGAGGAACCTGTTGTCCACCCTCTGTGTCTTCCGTGGTTAAAGATTTTCAAACCACAGGGGACATAGAGGAAATAATTTCCAGTCCACCCTAGGCCGTGGTCGCCGCGACTTCCGCCGGTGGTGCGGGCCTTTCGAAATCGCATTCCTTATTCGGACATGCGATCACCGGCCCGGCCTTCAGGTTCTTCTCTACCAGGTACTCGCTGCCGCAGGCCGGACACTTCTCCGCAATCGGCTTGTGCGCCGAGGTGAACTTGCAGTTGGGATAATTTCCGCAGCCGTAGAAGGTGTTCCCTTTGCGGGCGCGCTTCTCCACCAGTTCCCCGTCTTTGCACTCGGGGCACTTCACGCCGATGAAGTTCTGCTTGACATACTTGCATTCGGGATATCCGCTGCAGGTCGTGAACTCGCCATACCTTCCGTGGCGGATCATCATGTTGCGTCCGCACTTCGGGCAGAGCTCGTCGAGCGGGATGTCAGGAACCTTCTTGCCTTGATCGAGACGCCGCGTGGTCTTGCAGTCCGGATATCCGGTGCAAGCCATGAACTGGCCGAATCGTCCCCGCTTCAGCACCATCACGCGACCGCAATTCTCGCAGTATTCCTCTTGCGTGGTCTCCTGCACATCGGCGGAATCGAGGTCGGGCAGATTGATGGGATTCTCTTTGGTGAAAGTGCAGGTATCCTTGTTTTCCTTGTCGTAAGTGCTGCAGGCGTAGAACGATCCGTGCTTGCCCCACTTGATGACCAGCGGCGCGCCACAGCGCTCACATTTCTCGTCTGTGGGCTTCTCCATCCGCTTGATGTTCTCCATATGCTTTTCGGCATATTTGAGATCTTTCAGGAACTTCTTGTAGAAATCGGCGAGAGCGTCTTGCCACTTCTCTTTGCCCTCTTCAATTTCGTCGAGATTCTCTTCCAGACGCGCGGTGTACTGCACATCGAAAATATCGCGGAAGTTTTCGACCAGCAGATCGGTGACGACCAGGCCAATTTCGGTCGGGCTAAATTTCCCGCCGACCTTCTGCACGTACTGCCGCTCTTGAATTGTTGTCAGAATCGCGGCGTAGGTGGAGGGGCGTCCGATTCCGCGTTCTTCAAGTTCTTTCACCAGCGACGCTTCGTTGTAACGCGGCGGAGGCTCAGTGAAGTGCTGCTCGGGCTTCAGTTCCTTGAGCGTAAGCTTTTGTCCGGCTTCGAGCGCGGGGAGCTTGTGTTTCAGTTCCTCGTCCTCTTCGTCCTTGCCTTCTTTCGATTCTTCGTAGACGCGCAGGAAGCCGTCGAATTTGAGTACCGATCCGGTCACGCGGAACCAGAAAACCTCGCTGCCGTTCTTGGCGTCGATGTCGACCGTGGTCTGATCGAAGACTGCAGGATTGATTTGCGAAGCGACGAAGCGCTGCCAGATTAGCTTGTAAACCTTGAACTCATCTTCTTTTAAGTACTGCTTGAGCTGGTCAGGATGGCGCATCGCCGACGTCGGACGAATCGCTTCGTGCGCCCCCTGCGAATCTTTCTTTTCTTTAAACGTGTTCGGGGTTTCGGGCAGATACGTCGGACCGTATTCTTTGCCAACGTACTCGCGCACTTCCTGAATGGCTTCAGGCGCGACGCGGGTCGAATCGGTACGCATGTAGGTGATGAGACCGACGAGCCCCTCTTCGCCGAGTTCCACACCTTCATACAAGCGCTGCGCAATCATCATGGTGCGCTTCACACTGAAACGCAGTTTGCGCGAGGAATCCTGCTGCAGCTTGCTGGTCGTAAACGGCGGAGCTGCATTGCGGCGGCGCTCTTTTTTTTCGACCGAACGGACGACCCAGTCCGCCTTCTCCAGCGCAGCGCGGATCTTTTCTGCGTCTTCCCCGTTGTTGACCTCAACTTTCTCTTCGCCCTTCCCGACAAAGCGCGCGTCGAATGCCGGAGGCTTGTTCGCCGCGAGGTGCGCGTCGATGGTCCAGTATTCAACTTTTTGGAACGCCTTGATCTCGCGTTCGCGTTCAACAATCAGGCGTAACGCAACGGTCTGAACGCGTCCGGCGGATAGGCCGCGGCGGACTTTATCCCAAAGCAGCGGAGAAACCTGATAGCCCACGAGCCGGTCGAGTACGCGGCGGGCTTGCTGCGCGTCGACCAGGTTCTGATCGATAGCGCGCGGATGTTCAAAGGCTGCCTGCACGGCGCGCTTGGTAATTTCGTTGAAGGTAACGCGCTGAATGCGCGGCGGAGGCGCTTCCTCGCCCTTCTTCAGCTTCTTCGGTTTTTTCCCCTTGCCATTTCCATCGAGTTCGAACGCGAGATGAGCGGCAATGGCTTCGCCTTCGCGGTCCGGGTCAGGCGCGAGGTAAATGGAATCGGCCGAGGCTGCCAGCTTCTTGAGCTTGGCAACAACCTTTTCCTTGCCCGGGATGACGATGTAATCCGTTTCGAAGTCGTTCTTGATATCGACGCCCAGCGTGCTCTTGGGCAGATCTTTCACATGGCCGAGGGAGGCTTCCACCGTGAAGCCCTTCCCCAGATATTTCTGGATGGTCTTCGCCTTGGCCGGCGATTCGACAATGACTAAACCTTTTGACAATGTAACCTCAATTTCCTTGGAGTCCGTTTCGAAGCTAGCACGAATGTCAAGGGGGTAACAAGTTACCGCACGAAAGCTGCTAGCTCCTAGCTGCTAGCTTCTAGCCAAAATCGGACGCTGCACTCGCGCGACTAGCGAGGCCAACATCCGCTGAATCTCGAACACTTTTGCTTCCAACTCTGTGAATTCCTCGACCGTCAGAAGCTGCAAGTCTTTCGCCAGCAGAAGGTGATATTCCAATTCACTTGCCGAGCCTCGTGCAATCTGAAGGAACCGCTTCATTTCAGGATCCGATCTTCGTCCACAGCCTTCGGCTATGTTTGCTCCGATGGAAGAGGAGGCACGGCGTATTTGACTTGTTAGACCGTAAACCTCTTCCCTCGGAAATTTGCGCGTGTTTTGATAAATCATCAGCGTCAGGTGATGAGCCTTACTCCAAACCTTCAAGTTCTTGAAATCTTCCATCCTCGATCCGTCCTTTCGCCTTTAGCTAAAAGCTAGGAGCTAGCAGCTAGGAGCTCTTTAGAAGCTCTTTACAAAATTCTTCCCCGGCATTTGCCTCACCTTGCCGGCCAGTTCCAACTCGAACAGGGCGGCGAAGATTTCGGAGGAAGACATTTCGCTTTCCAGGCGCTCGACCAGTTCGTCGATGTGCGTGGACTCGTCAGCTTTTAGCAGGCTCAGGATTTTCTTTTCGTGAGGAGGGAGCCCTTCGTTCGGGAATAGAGATGCGGAGGAGGCATCCGAGGATTCAAGCGAAGCGGGCGGAGTCAATGCAAGTCGTACTTCTGTTGGGAGATCTTCCCATACATCTTCCCAGGTTGCTACCAGCTTCGCGCCCTGTTTGATGAGCGTGTTCGGTCCCCAGGAATTCTTGTTGGTAACATTGCCGGGCACGGCGAAGACGTCGCGATTCTGTTCGAGCGCGCACCTTGCCGTGATGCGCGTGCCGGAGTATTCGGCGGCTTCGACGACCAGCACGCCCGCCGACATTCCACTGATGATGCGGTTGCGAATGGGAAAATTCTGAGGAGCGGCAAACGTTCCGAGCGGAAACTCTGAAATCAGCGCGCCGCCGAGAGCCAGAATCTGCTCCGAGAGCCGTGTGTTCTCTTTTGGATAAATCACGTCGACGCCCGTGCCAAAGACCGCGACCGTCTTGCCTTTGGCGGTGATGGCACCGCGGTGGCTGGCGGTGTCGACGCCTCGGGCCATCCCACTAATAATGACCAGTCCCTGGGCAGCGAGATCGCATGCCAGGCGCTCGGCCATGCCCGAACCGTACGGCGTAGGATGGCGCGTTCCGACCATGGCGATGCCGGGACTGGTGAGCGCGTCGAGGTTGCCGCGAACTCGCAGAATTAAAGGAGGATCGTAGATTTCTTTGAGGCGTGGCGGGTAGGACGGATCGTCCAGCGAAACCAGCGTTACCCCTGCCGCGGCAGCCTGGGCAATCTCTTCGCGGGCGAGTTCCGCCGACTTGCCGGTGGCTAGCGATTGCGCGGAAACGACTTGTATCCCGGTAGCCTCAAGTTCGGTCAAGGAAGCGCGAAAGACAGCCTCCGCAGAGCCGAAGTGTTCGGCCAGTTTGCGTGCCTTCGTAGGACCGAGGCCGGGGGTCAGCGAAATGGCCAGCCACTCGAGAAGATGAGCTGCGGACGCGGATACTGCTGCTTGAGACAAAAAGAGACTCCGAACGGACTGTAGCTACCCTGAGAGAAACGAGTCAAGGTCATCCGTCACAATGGCTTTGTTAAAATTGTGGAAAATGAGACGTTTACGCATTTCTGCGATCTCTTACCTGAATACAGCCCCCCTGATGTGGGATTTTGAGCATGGCGGAACCGACCCTTTGGCAGAAAACGCCAACGGTTGGGGTACGCAGTTCGAAATTTCGTATACGCTGCCCTCGGCGTGCGCCCGCTCGCTTGCCGACGGGACCGCCGACATCGGCATCATTCCGGCGGCGGCCTATACCGAAATTCCTGGACTGCAGGTGCTTCCCGAAGTCGCAATCGCGTCCCGCCGGGCCGTGCGCTCGATTCTTCTGGTCAGCAACGTTCCACTTGAGAAGGTTCGTACCGTCGCGTTGGATACTTCTTCCATGACGTCGGTGGCGCTGACGAAAGTTCTGTTCCAGAAGTGGCTGGGCGGAGGAAGAACGTTCACAGCGATGGCGCCGAATGTTGACCAGATGCTGGCCGAACATGATGCTGGCCTCCTGATCGGCGACCCTGCCCTGAAAATCGATCGCAAGCGCTATCACACGCTTGATCTTGCCGAAGAATGGATCCGCCATACCGGAAAGCCGTTTGTGTTTGCCTTCTGGGCGGTGCGCGCCGATGCGTTGAAGGAAGCTTCTCCCGCGCTGGATTTGGCTGCCGTGTTTCAGAAGTCGCGCGATCGGGGGTTGGAGCCTTCCAACCTCAACCAGATTGTTCGGGAGTGGGCTCCGCGATTGGACATGAGTGAGACTGACGTTCGGAACTACCTCACGCAGAACATCCACTACCAGCTCGATGCCGGATGCATGGAAGGGCTGCAACTGTTTTATCGTTATGCGGCGGAAGTGGGCGCCTTACCTCCTGCCCCAGAACTGCAATTCGTGAATACGACCAAAGAGGTCGCATTTTAGCTTATTGTACGTACATTTAGACATTACTTATTTATACGTAATACCGCGGGCGTCAACTCAGGGTTGTGAATTGGCGGTCGAATCGTCGTCTACAATGCCCTTTCCGGGGCCGGGAAGGCCCTAGCAACGACGATCGATGCCCGGGATGGGTAAAGGGTCATCCTTGGGAGAGGGCGCGTCCTGTGACCTTCTAGGCGCCCCTACGGCCCTCCAATCACTTCCACGAAGACTCAACGACTTGCGGACAGCGGAGTGTCATCCTGAACTGGGTGGTGACAAAGACAGCCGTAGGATGCCAACCGCTGTCTTCCTGGCGCTAACCGGCTCGCCCCACGATGCGTTAAGCTGAGTGAGCGCCATGGGCGCAGTGCTTCATGAGTTTGTTCCAACCCATCCCGAATGCCAGTGGAGCCGATACGACTCGACCGCTCGCGGACCGCATGCGTCCGCGGACGCTCGACGAATATGTCGGGCAAGAACATCTGATTGGGCCGGGCAAGCCGTTGCGGACGCAAGTGGATCGCGACGACACCGGATCGCTCATCTTCTGGGGCCCTCCGGGCACAGGGAAGACGACGCTGGCGAAGATTATCGCGAACATGACCAAGGCGGAGTTCATTGAGTTTTCCGCCGTGCTCGCGGGAATCAAAGAGATCAAGCAGGTGATGGCCGACGCCGAACGCGCCCGCCAGTATGGCACACGGACAATTGTCTTCATCGACGAGATTCATCGCTTCAACAAGGCGCAGCAGGACGCGTTTCTTCCTCACGTGGAGAAGGGCAATATTCGATTGATTGGTGCGACCACAGAGAATCCTTCATTCGAGATTAACTCGGCGCTGCTCTCGCGCTGCCGGGTGTATGTACTGAAGCCGCTTACGGAAGATCAGATTGTTCTGCTGCTGCGGCGCGCGCTTACGGATCGTGAGCGTGGGCTGGGTGAAAAGAACCTGATCGCCTCGGACGATGTGCTGAAGAAGATCGCCAGCTACACCAGCGGCGACGCGCGCAGCGCCTATAACGTTCTGGAAGTGGCAGCGGGGCTGGCGATATCCGAGGAAAAGGATTTACTAGAGATCAGCGACGACATTGTCCGCGACGCCTTGCAGAAGCGTATCTTGCTCTACGACAAGACCGGGGAAGAGCATTACAACCTGATTTCTGCGCTGCACAAATCTGTGCGCAACAGCGATCCCGATGCAGCGTTGTATTGGCTGGGGCGCATGCTGGAGGCGGGAGAAGATCCTTTGTATGTCGCGCGCCGCGTGGTGCGCATGGCAGTGGAAGACATCGGCCTGGCTGATCCCAACGCGCTTTCGCTCTGCATGGCAGCGCGGGATGCGGTGGACTTCATCGGCATGCCGGAAGGAAATCTGGCATTGGCTCAGGCAGTCGTGTATCTCTCGGTGGCGCCCAAGTCGAATGCCCTATACACAGCCTATGGTGACGTTCAGCAGGATGTCGAGCAGACGGCCGCCGATGCAGTCCCGCTGCACCTGCGCAACGCTCCCACCAAACTCATGAAGGGGTTGGGGTACGGGAAGGGATATCAATACGCCCACGATCTGGAAACCAAAGTGGCCGACATGCAGTGCCTTCCCGACAATCTGCGCGACCGCGTGTATTACAAACCAACCAACGAAGGCATCGAGAAACGTATTCGGGAGCGCATGGAGGAGATCAAGCGGCAGCGTTCCCGCACCGGCGACAGCGACAGTCCCACGCCAAAGAAAGAATCTTAGCCCTGTCGCCTCACATCTTAAATTAGTACTGGCACGGGTGTGGATCGGCCGCCTCCAGTTCCAAAGGGATATTTCTATGGCTACGAGTCCTAGCGTCGTTCCCAATGTCGGCCGCGATGAGATGGCCACGGTTCGTGTGCTGCCTTCCGATCTCGTGGATGACCTGCAGCGCGTACAGAAGGCTGCGCAACGAATTTCGTCCATTCTTGATCTCGACCAACTGATTGATAGCGTCGTCAACGAAGTGACTCACTCCTTTGGCTGCGTGGAAGCCTCGGTTTTCCTGCACGATGAGGAGCGGGGCGAGATGGTAATGACCGGCGTTTGCGGATGCACCATGCACTGCAAGGGACACCGCCTGAAGATTGGTTGTGAAGGACTGGTTGGCTATGTTGCGTCAAACGGACAAATGCGCTATGCGCCAGACGTTCGCAATGATCCGTACTACATCGGATGCGAACCGGCGACACTCTCGGAAGTAGCGATTCCGCTGCGAGTGGGCGAAAAGCTAGTAGGCGTCTTTACCGCTTCGCATCACGAAGTGGATGCGTTTCCCCGCCAGCAATTAAGGATTCTGCAGGCGTTGTGCGATCACGTTGCGGTCGCCATTCAAAATGCGCGCAGGTTCCAGTCGGAACGTGCGGAACGCGCCGCCCTGGACCGCGAGGCGCAGGAAGCGCGCACGATTCAGCAGGCTCTCCTTCCGAAGAGTTCGCCATATATTCCTGGCTTTGCGATTTCCGGTCTCAGTGTTCCGGCGCGGGCGGTGGGAGGCGACTGGTACGACTTCATTCCCTTCCCCGACGGGCGCTGGGGGCTCGTTTTGGCCGATGTTTCTGGCAAAGGAACAGCAGCGGCATTGCTGATGTCGGCGACACGCGGGGTGCTGCGTTCATTGGCTGAGGCTTGCTGCACGCCCGGCGAAGTGCTAACCAAGCTAAATCAGTTGCTGGTCGATGATTTTCCTGCGGGAAAATTTGTGACGATGGTTTACGCCGTGCTCGACCCGTCGACTCGAAACGTGGTGTTCGCCAATGCAGGACACTTGCGGCCGCTATTCATCGATCAGCAGGGCGAGCATTTCGTGGATACGGAACGGGGACTGCCTCTCGGCCTGGGTTGCGGAGATTATTCCGAAACAGAGATCAGGTTGCCTGAGGGATCGAAGCTGATTTTCTACAGCGATGGCATCACCGAAGCTGAGAACGCAAATGCGGAAGAATATGGTCTCACCCGTCTCGCGGAACATGCCGTGAAACCCGGATCTTCGGCGGTAAGCATCGTGGACGACGTGCGATCGTTCGTTAACGGCGCCAATCTGCGCGACGATGCCAGCGTGGTGTTTGTAGGGGTCGGCCGCTAATCTATCGCATCCGGTCGCGATGCTCTTTCAGGATGCAGCGGTCCATGACCACGAAAATTCCTGCCTGACGGGCTTTTTCTACCGCATTCTCGTGGATCACATCTTCCTGCATCCAGATGGCCGGTACTTTGAGTTGGATGGCCTGGTCGACGACTTCTTCCACGAACTCTGGACGGCGGAAGATGTTCACAATGTCGATCTTCTCCGGAACTTCCAGAAGGGATGCATAGGCCTTCTGGCCGAGACATTCATCAATATTCGGATTCACGGGAATGATGTGATATCCGTGGCTCTGCATGTAGGCGGTGACCCCGTGGCTAGGACGCAAGGGATTCGAGGAAAGGCCTACGACTGCGATGGTTTTGGCTCGCGTGAGTAACTCGGCGATGGGGTCCGATTGAGCCATCAGAGCTAAGGTCGCTGCGACTACTTCTTGTTCGCCTGATCTTCTTTCTGTTTATACATTTTCAGCGCCAGTTTTCGAACCGTTTCGGAAACTTCTTTGTTGGAAGAAATATTTTTCAAATCCGCAATCAGTAAGTGTTTCATCAAACCGAGACCTAGATCGAGCGGCGTGCGCGGGTTTGACACCAGATTCCGCACCACTTTGTAATTCTTCATAAAACGACGCTTCAGAGGAATCTGGCGCAGCACAGACTCAAGCACATTCTTCTGGCTGGCAAATTTCTCCACTTCGCCGTCAGAAAGTTTGGGCGCCTCCAGCACCGCCAGAGCGACAACTTTTGTTCCATCGCGAATCAGGAGGGAGCGTTCTTCCTTATTCCCTTTCAAGGCAAGCTGGATGCGGCCTTTCACATCAAGCCGATTGATTTTCTGGAGTGCGTTCTCGCGAATCGGCCCGGTGGGCGGTTTTTTGGGCGCCACGGCTTTTCTGGGAGCAGCCGCTGGAGTTGGCGTGGCGGACGGATCAGGAGCGGGCGCGTCCGCTTCATCGAGAACGGGGAAATAATCGTCGCCCAGCAACTCCACAATTCCGCCGATTGCCTGGAAGGGTTTGTCGCCCTCAGCGGCGATGGCGGTCGAATGCTCCTTGAGGTATGCGGCAAGGGCTTCGTCGTCTGCCCACTCGTCGGCGCCGCCGGAACCCTTCTCCGCTTCGGGCGCTTCGCCGGCTCTTGAGAGCTCGACGGCGGGCGCGGAATCCTCTGCCACCGGCGTGGCCTTGGGAGTGCTGGCCAAAAGAGTTCGAAGTTGCTCGGCCTGTTCTTTCTCCAGGTACGGATTCGCCTGAAGAGCCTGCAGCACTCCGCTCATATAGTGAACCCGTGTGCTTCGAAGCATGGCGTGGATCGACTCCCGCGACGCTCCAATCGCCACTTTGACCACCTGCCCTTCGGATATCGAAGTATTCTCCAGCAGCGCGGGCAACAATGCTGGCCGCAGATTGTCGGGGGAGATGAAATAGTCCAACACTTCGCGAGACGTTTGCGGATCGGCGGCGGCGGCCACAGATGTTTTTTCGTCCCACCCCGCCAATGTCATACGCGCCAGGCTGCCGAACACGGAGTTGTGCAGGGCCAGATAGACGAGAATCTCGATGTTCTCTGCCGCCGGCACTTGCAGGGCGCCACGGGCGGCAAACTGCATCATGTTAGAGGGAAGCTTGGAAGCGCGAATTTGATCGATCGTGCGCGGCACGGCGTCATGCCTCGAGTGCGGGTGTTGATCATTGGCCATTGGAAACCGGCTCTTCCCCGGCCAACGCTTCCAGTTCACTCACAGCTAATTCCAGATCTTGAGTGATGCGATTCCGCGGGCGGCGGAGAAATACATCCCGCAAAGTCCGATAGTACCAAAGAGTGCCTTCGCGTCCACCGTTGAACCTTGACCAGACTGATTCCCCGATCGCACGGTAATCGCTGAGGATCGAGCGCACGTTGTTGAGCTTATCGGCGGCGGAAACCAGCCGGGAATCGGCATCCGCTTTTTTCAGGTGCGAGATGTATGTTTCCTTCCGCTCGCGCCAGGGCGGCTTAGGGTAAGTGTCGGCATCGGTGCAGCCGTCTACTACGTGGGCGACGCGCTTTCCAAAATGGCGGCGGACTTCTTTCAGCACGGGTGCGCCTCCGCAGTCTTCGACGACATCGTGCAGCAGCGCAGCAATGGCGAGATCTTCATCGCCCCCGGCCTCGAGAACTAAAGATGCCACGCCCATCAGATGGGCGATATAGGGAATGGAAGAGGCCTTGCGTGCTTGGCCGGCATGCATTTTTGCTGCGAACTGAAACGCACGCAAGAAGCGCGGACCAAGCTTCGGCTTTCTCTTGGTGCGAAGTGTTCCCTGCGTCCTCAGTGTCCTCCGTGGTTGAGCCTTCTTCACAATTCCCGTCACTGCTTCTCCCCGCGCCGCGCCAGTAGATACGCCCGGATGAATGGCTGCAGATCGCCATCGAGCACGCGGTCGACGTCTCCGACTTCAGTTTTCGTGCGGTGATCTTTGATCATGCGGTAGGGCTGCAGCACGTAAGAACGGATCTGTGATCCGAATTCGATGTCGAGCTTCGAGTCTTCAATTTTCTTAGTGGCCGCGCGCTTCTTCTCCATTTCGAATTCATAGAGCTTGGAGCGCAGCATGCTCATAGCGCGCTCTTTGTTTTTGTGCTGCGAGCGCTCGTTCTGGCAATTGGCGACCAGGCCGGTGGCAATGTGGGTGATGCGCACGGCAGAATCGGTAGTGTTGACGTGCTGTCCGCCCTTGCCGCTCGAGCGGTAGGTATCGATGCGGATGTCTTCCGGCTTGATGACAATATCGATGCTGTCGTCGATTTCCGGCGAAACGAAGACGCTGGCAAACGAAGTGTGCCGCCGCTTGGCCTGATCGAACGGAGAGATGCGCACCAGGCGGTGGACACCGATTTCACCCTGCAGAAGCCCAAAGGCGTATTCGCCGTTAACCGCGAAGGTCGCGGATTTGAGCCCGGCTTCCTCGCCCGCCTGATAGTCGTAGAGCACGGTCTCGAATCCTTGCCGCTCGGCCCAGCGTAAATACATGCGAAGCAGCATGTCGGCCCAGTCCTGCGATTCGGTGCCGCCGGCTCCGGGATGAATTGTAACGATGGCGTTGCGCGCGTCGTTGTCACCGGATAGCAGGGTTTCGGTCTCGAGTTTGTCGAGCAGATCGCGCAATGCACTGATTTCGCGATGCAAATCGGCGTCGACGCTCTCGCCTTCTTTGGCCAGGTCAAAATAGGCGGCAATATCCTCGCCACGGCGCACCAGGTCGGCGTCGGTTGTGAGCACGTGCTCCAACCGCTTTTTTTCGCGCATGACCTGCTGAGATCGCTGCGGATTCGACCACAAGTTCGGGTCGGCGGACTGCTTTTCGATTTCGGCTAGCTGCGGACGGACTTTCTCCGCGTCAAAGATACTCCCGAAGTTCGTGGACTTTCTTGTTCAGTTTTTCGTATTCCAGGACTAACTCTTGATTCATGAGGACGCGTCAGCCTTTTTGCGGTTTGTGGAGCGATTTCTAGAGAATGTGAAGCGCGTGAACAGTGCTCCCAGTGAAATTATCGCACACGCGTAGGCGAACCAGTCGCCGTGACGCGTGTAGAACGTCGTATCGGAAGTAAGGGCATAGGGAGCGATGAGGGTAGTGCGCTCCTTGCGGGGAATTCGAGCAACCACTCGTCCCCAGGGGTCGATGGAGGCAGTGACGCCGGTGTCGGCCGCGCTCAGAAGCCAACGATTATTTTCGATGGCGCGCATGCGCGTCTGGTTGAGGTGTTGCGCGTAGGCGCCGCTGTCGCCGTACCATCCGTCGTTGGAAATGTTGACGAAGACCTGCGCACCTTGATTGGCGAACTGGCGGACCTCATCGGGGAAAATGGATTCATAGCAGATGAAAACGCCGAGCCGTGTGTCGCCTGCATCAAGCGGGTGGTGCGAAGTGCCGTGCTGAAACTCGCCGACTGACTTCGTTAGGCCTCCGGCAAAGGAAAACAGGCTTGGAAAGGGTAGATACTCGCCAAAGGGAACGAGGTGCGTTTTGTCGTAACGGGCAGTCCATTCGCCGCTGGGACTGATTAGTGCCGCGGAGTTGAACAAGGGGGAAGTCTGGCCCCCTTCGCCCGCCGCCGAGGACGTTCCGATCGATCCGACTACGATCCAGGTTTTTGTGTCACGAGCCATCTTGCTCGTCACATCGCGAAATCGCGGGTCATTGGTGAAGAAGGGGGCGGGAGACTCCGGCCAGACAATCAAGTCGGGCTTGGGCTGGGAACTGGTGGCGGCTGAAGTCTCAGTGAGGCTGGTTAGATCACGCAGGGTTTGCTGCAGATAGGAAGGCGTCCAGTCAGCAGAAACCGGAATATTCTGCTGCACGAGCAGAGCGGTCCGGTCAGCTCTGGCGGGAGGAGCATCGATCAATCTGCCGGCTTGCAGAACTGCGGCCGCCGCCAGTGCCGCGGCCAGCATGGCGCCTCGCTTTTCGCGCGGAACCAGGAACGCCGCTGCCAGCGCGATGTTGACCAGCACAATCTCAAACGAAATGCCATAGACCCCGGTCGAAGACGCGATGCGGGAAAGCGCGACGTTGTCCACTTGCGCGATTCCGAGCAAACACCAGTTAAAGCCCGTGATCCGCGTACGTGCCAACTCCCCAGCCACCCATAGAAACGGAGCTATCACCAAGGGACGGCGGAAGTCGCGCGACGGATCTGCCAGCAGACTGAACAGCAGTCCGAAGAAACCGTGATACAGGCCGAGATAGCAGCAGAAGAGAAAGAGTGCAAGCAGGGCCTCAGCCACATTAAGGCCGCCGAAGTTCCGCATGGTGTCGAATATCCAGTAACAGGTGCCGGCGTACCACAGGATTCCACACGCGTAGCCCATGAGAAAGCCCTGCCCGGGCGAAGCGGGCCGCAACCTCACCGAGCCGGCGATTTCGAGTTCACCTGCGGGGCGAGCGCGAAGAAGAGCAACGATCAGAGGAGCGAGCGCGAGCCAAGAGAGAACGTAGACGCCGGGCAAGGGAAAGATGATGACTTGAAGGATGGCCGACAACACGACCAGCAGCCACGCGCTGAAGTGAATTTGGCGCAAGCGACAGGATAACAAATGCGGGGGGCAGCTCTCAGCTGTCAGCTGTCAGCTTCTAGCTTCTAGCTTCTAGCTTCTAGCTCTTGACTCTTGGCGTTCTGGTTTCGGGAAATTGCTCACTAAGGCTGGAACTGACGAACTTCACAATCTCGGGGGTGACGTAGGGCGGCGGGGTGATACGGAAAATGGGACGTTCGGCTACTGGCTTCAGAGATACGGATTGCCATGCAGCGCTATCGCTGTGTTCGTGCAGAATTACCGCGTCTGCGCGATCTAGAAACTCGCGGGCAGAGTTCTTGAAGTCGGCGGTTGAGGGATCGAGGACTGTCAGGTACAGATCTGGACGCATAAACTTCAGCACGCTGTTCGACTCGAGGATGACGTTCCCTCTCCCTTCCAGTCGTTGGCGCAGGGTTGGCATCGCTTCGGCCAAGCGGCCTTGCTCGGTGCGGACCCATAAGGACTGGACTGCGCCGGCGACGAGGAAGCGTGACGTATCCGATTCGCCGGAGCGGTCGCGCTCTTCTGAGATGGCCCATGAATGATCGCCGGTGGCGCAATCACAGGCTTCGCCGTTCGCGGAACATATACCGTGGCCGTATTGCGTAATCTTGACGGCGGTCCAATTGAAGTGGCGCAACGCGGCGATCAGGCCGGCGACTACGCTGGTCTTACCAACGCTGCGCGAGTGTCCGCCCACTACGACCAAAGCCATCTGACGTTTCCCTCTTGCCCCGAGATGCGAGGGCGAGACGCCCTCGCGACAGCCGGCAAGATGCCGGCGGTACGCTCAACCCTTCTTGGCCAGGCGCGCCAGCGTTGCGAGTTGTTTCAGATACTGACGTACCGGCTGCGCCGGAGTGCCCCAGAACGCGATGCCCTTGCCGCGCAGAACTTTGTTGGGGAGCACTCCGCCTTGCCCGCCGAGCATGACTCCCTCTTCAACACGGGCGTGCTCGCCGATGCCGACCTGGCCGCCGAGTACAACACCCTTCTCGATGACGATGCTTCCCGACAGGCCGGTCTGCGCCGCAATCACCACGTCTTCGCCGATGTGGCAGTTGTGACCGATGTGCACCAGATTGTCGATTTTCGCTCCGCGGCAAATGCGGGTTTCGTCGAGCGCGCCCCGATCAATCGTGGTATTCGCGCCAATTTCGACGTCGTTCTCGATCACCAGGCGTCCAACTTGGGGAAATTTTTCATAGTGGCCGGTCTTGCGATCGCGCACGTAGCCGAAGCCATCGCTGCCCAGCACCGCGCCGCTA
Organism: uncultured Acidobacteriaceae bacterium; assembly: GCA_963840895.1. Lineage (GTDB taxonomy): Bacteria > Acidobacteriota > Terriglobia > Terriglobales > Acidobacteriaceae > Sulfotelmatobacter. The sequence goes on along the minus strand of CAWJAR010000015.1, from coordinate 150,076 downwards.
TGCACGATTACGCGATCACCCAACGTCGTCCCAGGATAAATCGTAACGTTCGGATAGATTCTGCAATTGGCTCCAATGTTCACTCCGGCGCCAATGACGCAGCCTGCGGCGATGCGAGTGTTCTCACCGATCTGCGCACTCTCGGCGACGACCGCCCGCTCTTCCACCAAGACTCCGGGGCCGAGAACCGCAGAAGCATGGATCACGGCCGTCGAGTGCACACTTCCCTTCTGATGGATGCTGCTGAGGGGCGAGTTCTCCTGGAGAAATCGAGCCGCCCGCGCGAAGGAAAGCTTGGGATGACCACTGATGAGGAGTGTGCGATCGCAGGAGGCGGATGACGCGAACTCTCCGGCGATCACCGCACCGGCGTGAGACTGCAGCGCCGCTGCCAAGTGCTTTTCATTGTCGACGAAGACAAGATCATCGGGCGTGGCCGATTCGATGCTGGCCACGGCACTGACCTGGATACGGCCATCGCCGACGAGGCGTGCGCCGACGGCTTCCGCGATCTGCTGCAAGGACACCTTCACCGCTCCCACTGTATAGCAGCGGGGCAACAGGACGGAAGAGCGGGGCTCTCACCGAACTCTCAGCGATAAACGAACTCGTCGTGGTGACGGCCTGGGCGGCGCGTCTAGGTGACGGTGCAGGTGGCAGTGCCTTGGCACATCACAAAAGTGCCCTTCAGTACTGAGCAACTAGGATCGCCTTGACCGCCCGTCAGAGTCCACGTGCCTGAAACGACTCCGTTGCTCAGTGTCCCTGTCGTAGTCGTTGTGCCATTGGAGTTGCCGGTCAAGTTCCCAGTCAGGGTGAGGGTATTGCCCGCCGGGGTCACCGACGTCACCGTAAAATCGAGAGTGCCTGTAACCTGGTTCGTCCCGGTATTGGTGTTCAACGTTGCGGTACCGCTTTCGTTTGAACCGTTGACGCCATTAGTGAAGCACGCACCCGCGTTGATGAAACTGAAGCCGGTAACGTCCAGCGGTCCTGAGTTGGTAACGGAGAATGCGGTTACAAAGTTCAGCTTACTGGCCTCGACCGTGCCTCCAATCAATGTCGCTTCCCAATTTCCGCTGGTGGCCGTACTGGTGGTGTTACTTGAGTTATTGCTGTTGCCACAACCACAAACCGCGAACTCCAGCGCCAGCAAAATCAGGATTGCAAGCTTCTTCATGTACCGTCCTTGGGAATTTGGGATCACTACGAGAATAGAGAGATGCGGGCAGACCCGTCAATGGATGTAAGGGCAGCGGAACTGGGCAGAAGAGGCGCCGAAGGAACGATTAGAAACCACAGTACGCGAGGCTGGTTGCGAGGAATGATATATACCGTGATAGATATCATGTGATATACTTCGATATCGATCAAGGAGGGAGCCGTGCCGTACACCGCTAAGTTATTCCGCAACGGCCGAAGCCAGGCGGTTCGCTTGCCCGCTCAGTTTCGATTCTCGGGTTCCGAGGTTTATGTTCGCCGCGATCCCAATACCGGCGACGTCATCCTTTCACGCCGGCCGGAATCCTGGCAGGACTTCTTCGATCTCGTCGACAGCCTCGATATTCCGAAAGACTTCCTGACGAGCCGACGCGACACGCCACCGCAAAAGCGGAACCTTTTCTAATGTCAGTGCGCTACCTGCTCGACACGAACATGGCCAGCTATGTCATCAAGGGCAACGTTCCACGCGTGCGAGAAAAACTATTAAGGGTACCAATCACGGACGTTGGCATTTCAGTCATCACCGAGGCCGAACTACGATTCGGAGTTGCCCGCAAGCCGGAAGCCGCGCGGCTAAAGCTGGCGGTGGACGAGTTTTTGCTGCGCGTAGATATCCTTGCGTGGGACTCCAGCGCGGCGCAGCAGTACGCGATTCTGCGCAGTGCGTTGGAGGACGCGGGCGTACCCATGGGCAATATGGACATGATGATCGCTGCTCAAGCCCTCGCAGCAGCGGTTGTGCTGGTTACACACGATCGTGTCTTTCAGCGCGTGAAACAGTTAAAACTCGAGGACTGGACCATCGCGCGCTAGCCGGCGTCGGAATTCTACTCATCATCGGAAAACCCCGCGAGAAAGCTGCGTCAAGCCAAGGATTAACAGTGCGATAGACACTCCCAAAAGGAATCCACTGCCGAAATGGGCAAGGTTTCCATGGGTCTGAAGGTGCAGCGCAATGGCCAACCCCAAGGCCAATGAACCAATCGCAATAAACAGACGTTCCCTACGACCGACCACAGAACCTCCTTTGGGCTCGGGTACTAGGGGCCCGCAAGACGCGGTATGAGCCTGCCGTGAACGAAGTCGGAAGCCTTTATGCTCCGCGCTTCGACTTTAGGTCGGCCAGCAACTGCTCGATGCGGTCTTCTTTTTCGAGCGCGGCCAGGCGGTCGTCGAGATTGTCGCCGGCGATTTCCGATTTGGCCTGGCTTACGGCCTCCGAGTGCGCGACTTTTCGCTTCATGCGATCGAAGGCAGCGGTTTTCGAGCCGTCGCCTGAAGCCAAGCGAGCGTCGCTAGCCTTGCCCACTGCACGGGCGCGGCGATTCTGCGCAATCAGGACGTCGGCCTTGGCCTGCGCTTCGGTCAACTTCTGCTCCAGTTGGCGCAGAGCAGACTTCAGGTTTTCCACCTGTGCCTTCTGATCAGAAACCTGCTGCGTGAAGTTCTCGCTTAGCTCGCGATAACTTTCCACGCGCAGCAGCGATGCACGCGCCAGGTCGTCCTGTTTCTTGTCGACCGACAGTTCGGCCTTGCGCATCCACTCGGCGACTTTGTCTTCGTTTTCCTTCTGCTTTTTTTCGAGCAAGTGCTGGTCGGCGATGGCAATCGCGACCTGCGTCTTGACCTGCAGAAGCTGGTTCTGCATGTCGAGAATGACCTGCTTGATCATTTTTTCCGGTTCCTCGGCCTTGTCGATGAGGTCGTTGAGGTTTGCCCGGACGAGTGTGGAAACGCGCTCTAGCAGTGCCATGATGGACTCCTTTGCTTGCAGCTTGCAGCTTCTAGCTCCTAGCTCTTAGCTCTTAGCTCTTAGCTCTTAGCTTCTGGTCACCCCCGCGGGTGACATGATCAATTTCACTCCGCTCAATTCGCTGGTGGTGCAGTCATATTCCTGAAGGCTTCCCCCCTCTGGATTCGGCGGCACGTTTCGCCTGTCCGCGAAAACCGGAAGCCGAAAGCCCCATACTCAAAGGCGGGAACGAACCCCGGTTCGTTCCCGCACCCCTCGCTTAGGCCTTCGGCGCATCGCCTGGCTTCAGGGTTTTGTCGCCGATCTGCCGTACTTTGCCCAGCAACTCGGACAGAGGCATGCCCGAAAGCGTCTCGAACAATGCCGGCACCTGCGCCGCCATCTTGGCGATGTCACCGGTGATCTTGTTCATCCCCGAAGCATCGCCATTGCCGGTGGAGACGATGGTGATCTTGTCGACGTTGGCGAGCGGAGCGGCCAAGGCCTTCACGACTTCCGGCATGCTGGCGAACAGCCGGTCGATGACTGCCGCCTGGTTGTATTCCTGGAAAGCCTCGGCCTTCACGTTCATGGCTTTGGCTTCGGCCTCACCTTTCTTGAAGATGATTTCGGCTTCGGCCTCGCCTTGCGCGCGAATCGAAGACGCCTGCCCTTCGGCTTCCGCGATCAGGCGCTGCTTCTCAGCGGCGGCCAGAGTCTCGATGCGCTGACGCTCGATCTCGGCGCCCTTCAAGACGGTTGCGATCAGTTCTTTTTCGCGACGATTGATTTCCGCCTCTTGGACCTTGACTTGTTGTTCTTTCTCGATCTGCTGCACCTTCACCTGCTCAGCAATCACTTGCTGCTGCATGATGTTGGTCTGGATGTCGTAGGCCTTATCGGCCTGCGCCTGCTGGCGCTTGGTGACTTCGAGGAACTGCGCTTTCTTCACTTCCAGGTCGCGCTGGGCTTCGGCTTGTTTAGCAAGCGACAAGGTTTCAGCGAGAACACGTTCCTGATCGGCCTGGGCCCGTGCCACTGCCGATTCCCGCGTTGCCAGAGCACGCTTAATCGCCGTATCGCGATCGGCTTCCGCCGCCGCCACATCGGCGTCGCGCTTGATGCGAGCCACGTCCGGCCGTCCCATGTTGGTGATGTATTCGTTCTTGTCGCGCACTTCCTTGATGGTGAAGGAAATTACTTCCAGCCCCATCTTGTTCATGTCGTCGGCGCAAGTGGAACGCATGCGGTCCGAAACCATTTCGGGTTGCTTCACGATTTCTTCCACCGTGAGCTGGCCGATGATGCCGCGGAGATGGCCTTCCATCACCAGGCGGATCAGGCCTTCGCGCTCCTGAGGCGTCTTGGTGAGGAATTGTTCGGCAGCGGTACGAATGGACTCATCGTCGGACTTCACCTTGATTTGTGCGACGGCCTCGACGGTGACGGCCACGCCCTGTTTGGTATAGAGATCCTGTTGCGGCGCCACATCGAACGACATCAGTTCGAGTGACAGACCGCGACAGACCTGCACCATGGGCAGTACTACCGAGCCGTGTCCCTTTACGATGCGCGTGCCGCCTAGTCCGTACACGATGAGCGCCTCGTGGGGGCCAGCTTTGCGATAAAGCCGGGCCATTCCGCTGATCAAAAAGAGAATGACCATCACCCCCAGCGCAACAAAGATCCAGATCTCAGCAATGTGTGAAACGCCTTCGAACATAACGCCTCCTGTTACAAATGCGATTGAAGAACGGATCGTCCGTCTGAGTTACGAATTGCCGGGGAGATTGGGCCCATCAACTCGGAATGGACCGGCTCGGAATGCAAATTGAAATTCAGGATCGACTGGTTCCCGTACCAGCAAACCCCCAGAACCACATACGAAATCAGCAGGATTGGCCAGGATGCGCTCGGCTTGAGCGCCCTCGCGATCAACGCTGCGAGCGAAAAAAGCAAGAGCATGACCGCCATGATCCCGAGGCCCAGCATGACTGCTCCTTCGCGCGAGGTGTATCCATTGGGCTGCCAGTTGGCGTCGAAGTGAACCGCCATACGGTTAGGCAGCTGATCCCATGCCTTCCAATAACTCGCGGCGGAAGCGACCAGCATCAGCCACATCAGCGCCACCAGCGGTTTGAACCAGTCTCGATTCATGGAATCTCCGGGAATCCCGATCAATCACCAAAGACAAACGGCTTTATTGAGTCGCAGCGGTGGTTTCGTCCGCCTCTCCCGACATCTCGCTCCACAAGCGGACGTAGGCAATTCCCTTTTCGTAGCGCGTGACGACGACTTCGGTTCCTTTGGAGATGGCTTCGCCATTCTCACTGCGTGCCCCGCAAACGCGACGAGTACCGGCCTGCGAGTAGATCAGTTCGCCCGTGCCTCCTACGCGAATCGGCACGGAGAGTTTTCCCAACACACCGACCATCTCGAAGTCGGCAGGATCGAGAAACTCCTGGTCCGAGATCAGGATCTTGCTGAGGAAAAGAAAAATGATTCCTCCGCCGACGAGACCACTCCCCACCGACGCCAGCAAACCCAAGCCAACCCAGACGGCCGAGAATCGAGTGAGCAGATACCCGGTGCCGCCAAACCACGCCAGGAACGCGGCGATGACTGGCGGATTGAAAGGCGAAACGCTGGTGGTGCGCGGCGCATGGGCGCTTCCTGGTGTGTCGGGTGCGCTCGCCGACCCGTGGCCACCTGCCGACGGAGCATGCGCGACGGAACCATGCGCAGCCGGCAAGTGGGCGACGCTGTGTCCGTGAAAGTGCGGGAGGTGCAGGCGACCAACGCGCGATCCTCCCAACACAAACGAAAAGAAACTGAAGCAGAAACCGACCGCGAAACAAATCAGATAGAAATCTGACCAGCTGAACCCTGTCGAAGTCATCGGATTCGCCTTTCTTCCTCACTCGTGACCCGGCCAGGTTTGCCGTTACCCGCTCCCGACTGGGGCCGCAGAGCCTCCAGCAGGCGGTCGGCCAATCCCGGCGTTTCGAGAATGGCACCCAAGAGCAAAAAACTGCGCCGCGTATCTTTCTCACGCGCAGCTTTGATCAGCACACTGCTGACCTCCGGATCACTGGCAAAACGCTCGGAACCTTGCAGCAGCCAAACGTCGAGCTGTCCTTCGGTCGTGCGCAAGTCGGAAGCCAATTCCGTGTGATAGCCGTCCGGGTCATCCACGAGAAAGCCAGGATGCACCTTGAAGAACTTCGCCAGCAGCGCGCGGGAAGACTGCGTCATGTGCGGGCGGGCGCCGTTTTCAATCTGCGAAAGATAGGACTGGCTGATGGACGCACCTTTGGCGCCGCGGCCCTTACCCAACTCTTGGCGAATGGCGCGCACCAACTCGAGTTGCGTCATGGGACGTCCGAGCCCGCGCAACGAACCTTCCACCTCGCGCAGATAGCGGATTTTTTCGCCGAGCTTCACCGGCCATGCCTCGTTGTTGTGTATTCCAACTCGCAATATTTATATTGCAATATGCAATTTCTGTCAAGGAGGCGATTTGTCATCTTTTCATGGACTTGGGGCCTTCAGGAAGTCTTCGGCGTCGGAGCTGGATCGTCGGCAGGGTGGTGCAGGCGCGCCTGATAGACGGTAGGAGCAACCTGGACGGATTCTTCGCGCACAAAACTTCGCACTAGTTCCGAGCGCGAGAAGTGCCCCAGGCTGAGAACGCGGATCAGTTCGTTCCTGGAAAAGCTCTCCCAAGCGCGCCCGCGGCCCCACGGAAAGCACGTAGCTTCGACGGCACAGGGAGCGAGCCCTTCTCGCTTACCGGATTCAATCTGCTGGCGCAACCACACAAGATAGTGGAGCTTCTTGTGCAACGCCTCGCGCGGGTCTTCCCGGATTACGACTCCGGAAATTTCCGGAAAATCCGGACGCAAGGTGTGAACGTGGCCATGCCCCTCGACGAGAACTTCGATGTCGAGGGTCAGAAGGCGCTCCAGAGTATCGATCCACTTACAACTATCGACGTCGGCGTTTGGAGTCGCGAAATAGCTGCCCATGAAAGCGTCGCCGGCAATCAGGACTTTTTCACTGCGATCGTAAAACACAATGTGGTCATCGCAGTGCCCGGGAGTAGCAATGACTTCCAGGTGCCCGTGCTTCGTCTGGATGCCGCTTCGGAGAATCTCGAAGGGAGCCCGAAGCGCTTCGGGTTGACCAATGATGGCAGCGCGCACCCAAGGCAGTCGCCATGGAGACGCGAGCAGTCGAGCCGTGTCGGAAGAAAGATAGAGCGGCGTCGCGGTGGTTTGCGCAGCCCAGTTGAGATTGCCTACGTGTTCTTCGTGATGATGCGTGGCCGCAACTGCGCGAACTGTACCCGGCGGCATCCGTCGCAGATGCCGGGCTAGCGAACGGCGCATGCGCGGTGAGCCGGGATCGATCAAAACTCCATCGTAGAGAATCGCGGTGAACAATTCTCCGAAAAGGAGAGGGACCACATCGCACGGAATACCGCCGAGGAACAAGACAGTCAATTTGCTACCGGGAAAATCAATGCGGCGGCGAAAGGTGCGGATGTGGACGCTCCATTGACCGATCATGTCGCTCGCTCCCGCACCCGCGATCAGTGGCAAGCGAATCAATAGGCCGATCAGGTAACAACTCCAGAAAGTTCCGAAAAACGACTTCTGCTTCACCTGGTCGGGACGCGCCACCCGGCAAGCGCCGCCCCGGCACTTGCTGACTGCATAACGATTGCGCGCTACAAAGCGGTAGGCCGCACGGCCCAACCAACTGAAGGGAGGGACGATCCCGAGCCAACCGATGACGAATGTGACTGGAAACAGGCGCGCCAACTCTGCAACAGCGTCCCATCCGCGGCGGACGTCTCCCTGTGGAGTAACTACGTGGAGCTCGCGCAAACACGCATCGAGTTGCAAGCTAGGATGGATCGCGGCTAGCGACTCAGGAAGAATCGGGACGGCCGAAACTTTCCCACGGCGGTCGAGGAGCTTCAACCAAGAAACGAACGCCTGGCAGATTTCGCACTGCTCATCGTAGATGGCGGCAAACTGATCTGGGCGAACCGACGCCGCAGCATCATGCGCGTGGCCTGAGGCAGAGACTGCGGAGTGCGTGCTGGCAGCGATGGCCGTCCTCCTGGTCGCGCAATCGGTCGTGGTTCCCTTGGATTCTGGCAGAAGGGTTGCCGGCACGCCAGCGATTTCCGAGGTTCGAAAGCAAGACGCCCCCGGTTTATCCGGAGGCGCTGCGGTACTTTTTTTCCCTTGTTTCTTGGCTGATTGGACTTATTGGCGGGCACCGTTGTGTTTCGCGCGGTAGATCTGCTTCGATTGGTGGTTCTGTTCGTGATTGATTTGAGCGCGTTCCTGGGGTGTTAACTTACCGCCATTCTCTTTGCGGTCCTGGTGAATCTGACGATTGATGCGCGCCTGATTCTTTTCCAGATGTTCGGTTTCACCCGCAGTCAGCTGGCCGCTTTTCACGCCTTGTGCAATCCGATCCTGCTGGTTTTCCTGGCGTTGCCCCACTTCGCTTCTCGGCGCCGGATCCGGAGTTGCTGCAGGACTCTGCGCGACGACCGGCAACGCAAACATTCCAAGTGCCACACTCAATAAAGCAGTCTTCAACTGGCTATTCATCCGATCTCTCCCTGTGGATTTATTTTGCTCACTTCGGCGATTGTGGCCACAGGGAGAAGAAACACAGCGCGTCAAGAAATGTTGCGCAGATTTTAATTCGCTGATGGCAAATGAGATAGGCCTGCTGGATTACCAGAGTTCCCGCGAAATCGCCCAAATACCGCACGGCGCAAGCCTTTCAGGCAATATACGGGTGAAGCGCTTTGGCTCGATGTAGGGGCCGGCAATGACGCAAGCTTCACGCGTCAGTTCCAAACAGATTGGGCCGCTGTTCTTACGGCGGGTCGCTGTGGGGCAGGCGCATCGTAAACGTACCGCTCGCACCGGCACATCCTGGCTGACCAGTCAGACTCCATGTACCCGAAATACTGCCATCGGACGTCCGCGCGCCCTGAAGACTGAGCTCGTTGTTCATAGCACCAGAAGAAGGCGCGGTGATCGTCAGAGTGAAGGTTCCGACCGCAATCCCATTGGTCGTTCCCGTGACAGAAAACGTTCCCACTTGATGGGTAGAAGAATCGAAGCAAGTCAAGACGCTTGCGAATTGAAGATTACTGACGTTCACCGCGGATCCATTCGCTTGAGTGAGAGTCGCGGAGAATGCAAAAGCCGATGTGCCGTCAACATTGTTGAGTTGGGCGAACCAAGGGCCATCGATGCCCTGGATATTATTCGGAGTCGAAGTGCCGCAGGAGCAGAGCATAACGGCTAGTAACAACACGCTGGCGCGGCTCATAACGCTTCTCCTGCTCGCGCGAACCCGGAGGGACATTCAAAGTTGCGCCCGAGATCAGTTATAAACCGGCCTCGATGCGGGAGCGAGGATCAAGGTAATCCCGAAGGGCGTCGCCGATGAAGTTGAAGCTCAGCACCGCCAGCATGACGGCAAGCGCGGGAAACAGGACGAGATGCGGGGCATCGAAGAGATGCGCGCGGCCGTCGTTGAGCATGGCTCCCCAACTCGCGGTTGGGGGAGGAACGCCGAGCCCGAGAAAACTCATGGTGGCTTCGGCGAGGATGGCGCCGGCCATTCCGATGGCAGCCTGAACCACGACGGGCTGGATGATGTTAGGCAGAATGTGGCGAACGATGATGCGCAGATCGCTGGCGCCCAGAGCGCGGGCGGCTTCCACGAATTCGCGTTCGCGGGCGGCGAGAACTTGTCCACGGACGAGGCGAGCGTATCCAACCCATCCGCCGAGCGAGAGAGCTAGAACCAGGTTGAAAATGCCGGGACCTCGGAAAGCAATGAAAGCGATTGCGAGCAAGATTCCGGGGAAAGATAGAAACGCGTTCATCAGGACGACGTTGACGAAGCGGTCGATCCCTCCGCCGTAGTATCCGGCGATGGAGCCAATGATGAGCCCGAGAGCAAGCGACGTGAGCACAACACAACTACCCACCAGCATGGAAATGCGCGCTCCATAGACGACGCGAGAGAGAATATCGCGTCCGAGTTCGTCGGTGCCGAACCAGTGCGCCGCAGACGGGGGATCGAGCCGTGTGGGCAACTGGATCGCGGCAGGATCTTGCGGAGCGATCCAAGGTGCGAACAAGGCGAAGACGACGAAGAGCACGATCAGCAATACGCCGATGGCCGCGAGCGGATTGTGACGGGCGTTCCCGGCGACGCGGCGGCGGAGGGAAATGGTGGCGGTGGACATTGGAGTCTGCTCCTACCATATCTCAAACCGGAATTTACGAAAGCCATGAATCAATTCGAAATTGGAACGGTTCGTGGTAATGAGCCGGGCGCCGTAGGATCGTGCGGTCAGGGCAATCAGAACGTCGAAATGCAGGTCACGCAGTTTGTGGGGTGCAACGCCGCGAGAGGCGCGAATCCTTCCCAGGATCTGGCCTGAGTCCAGCCAATTCTTTTCCGTGGGAACAAGGATGGGATGATTTTTCGCGAGCGTGTGAAGGAACTCACGCTCGGCAACCAAAGTCGCACCGCGCCACAACTCAGCCAAAACGACGGCCGAAGTTCGGATCAGACCGCTGACGGCCCGGATCCGTTCCTGATGGCGTGCGGTACGCAGATCATCGACGAGAACCGAGGTATCGAAGATGACGAGGTCACTCACCGTGACTCGTCGGAAGCTGCGAACTTGAGTTTGCCGGCGTTCTTCTTCATCAGGTCTTTGAAACGTTTGAGGGCGACGATCTCGCGGAGAGCCACGTGAATGGCTTCCGTGCGGGACTTGGCGCCGAGAACCTTCACGGCCTCATCGGCCAGGTCGGTATCGAGGCGGATCGAAGTCATCGAAACAGCCATGAAGTTTTCCTCGTATATATACATTACTATATTTGTATATATGAATCAAACATGGCGCGGCTCAGGTTGCGTTGATGAGCTGAGGGCTGAGATGATCGAGCTATGCGCAGCCTGCTCTATTTCGTCACAGTTTTGCTGTTCTCCGCCGTCTTGTTCGCACAACAACCCGCATGGCAACCGGCTCCCGGTCACCTGACTATGGATCTCTGGCCACACGGAGCGCCCGGCGCGCAGCCCAATTTCGCAGCTGAGATCAACGCCACGACCGCCAAAGACAATGTGATTGCGGGCAAGCCAGTCATCCGCCTCGGCAACGTTTCGACGCCAACCCTGACGGTGTATTCGCCCAAAGAAAAGAACACAGGCGCGGCAGTGGTCGTGTTTCCAGGAGGCGCTTACCGCATCCTGGCTATCGATCTGGAAGGTACCGAAGTCTGCGATTGGCTCAACTCGATCAACATCACCTGCATTCTGGTGAAGTACCGCGTGCCTGGTTCGGGGCCATATCCGAAATCCGCGGCGGCGCTGCAGGACGCACAAAGAGCGCTAGGAATAGTTCGTTCGCATGCGATCGAGTGGCACTTCGATCCCAATCGGATTGGAGTGCTCGGCTTCTCGGCGGGCGCGCACCTGTCGGCCGCAGTCAGCACACACTTCGACAAGCGCCTTTACGATCCGATCGACAGCGCGGATAAGGTCGGTTGCCGGCCAGATTTCAGCGTGATCGTTTATCCCGGATACCTGGCACTCTCGGAGCAAAATTTCGCGGCGAATCCAGAGATTAACGTCACGGAGAAGACTCCGCCATCTTTCATTGTTCAAGCTGAAGACGATCCGGTGCATGTCGAGAATTCGACAGTTTATTTTCTGGCGCTGAAAAACGCCAAAGTGCCTGTGGAACTGCACCTTTACGCAAACGGCGGACACGGCTATGGCCTGCGGCGCACAGATCTTCCGGTCATGGGGTGGCCAAAACTGGTGGAGACTTGGCTGCAAACGATTCACATAGTGCTTCCGCCTGCGCAGTAGTTCTGGTTGAGAATCAGCGCGCGTCAGAAATGCCAGTTGGCTAAGCCATTGGCGCGAAAAACATCTAACACCCTTGATAGTACGAAGTGCTAGATTGCGGCTACCGGGGGTTGAGATCGTCCGCCGAATGTGTTCTGATAATAGGAATGTCGGGACCGCGTCGCCGGTCCACATTGCGCCCCTTAACCCTCAACCTTCAGCCTATATTTTGAGGAGAAAATCATGAATAAAGTCTCGTATATTCCCAAGGACTACAATTCGGTTACGCCATACCTCGTTATCCGGGACGCTGCCCGGGCGATCGACTATTACAAGAAAGTGTTCGGGGCGACGGAGCTGTTTCGAATGAATGGCCCCGATGGCAAGGTCGGGCATGCCGAACTGAAGATCGGGAATTCGCACATCATGCTGGCCGACGAGAATCCCAGCATGGGGCAAGGACACACCAGCGCGGCCACGATCGGCGCGAGCCCGGTTAGCCTCTATGTATACCTTCCCGACGTGGATCGCGTGGTCGAACGCGCGGCTGCCGAGGGTGCGAAAATTCTGAAGCCGGTGCAAGACCAGTTCTACGGAGACCGCTCCGGCTTCATTCAAGATCCGTTCGGACATCTGTGGGGCATTGCCACGCACGTCGAAGATGTGGCGCCCAAAGATATGGAAGAACGGATGAAGAAAGTAATGCAGGCAGCGTAAGGCGATTGGACGGGAGGCGGGGACGCCCAGTCCCCGCCAGCCGTCATCAACATCGGCGCCTGAGCGCCTAGCCTATTCTTCCAGTGCTTTCCGCAGATCTTTCATCAGCAGCATTAATTGCAGTTCGTGGATCGGCGAGGACTCGAAGTCAAAGTGCTCATAAAACTTTCTTGCTTGCTCGTCAATCGCGTGAACGAGTACGGCACGGGCGCCCACAATGTCAGCGGCGCTGGCGATTCTGACCAGTGCGTCCTTTAGCAGGGCTTTTCCGAGACCCTTTCCCGCTTCACTCTTATCAACGGCCAACCTTGCCAGCAAGATAACCGGGATCGGATGACGCGCGAGCCCTTTTGCAATCCGGTAGGGCGATTCTCCGATCGCCACACTACCGGCAGAAATGGAATAGTAGCCGATCACAGAGCCGTTGCGGTGCACGACATAGGTTCGGGCCGATTCGTTTTGTTGATTCGTAAGAGCAAAACGCTTGAGCCAGTCGTTTAGCGAAGGATGGGCACCACAATCGAAGGTGCTCAGGTCATGGGACTCTGAGATTGTTTCTACCTTTGAGAGCGGCGCTGGGTGCTGGGGCATCAGCTTTATTCAAGGACTGTGGATTCCCCAAAGAGTCTTTTAAGACGGGGTTTCACCTTGACCGGGCGGTCGAGAGCCTCGGTGAACCTTTGCCAGTCCTTGGAACTAAGTTCGAAGTGCCGGGCCTCGGTAATCTCCTGGGCCGCTCGCACGCAGGCACTCTCCAGGATGAAGTTTGTGACGTTGACACCCAACTGCTCCGCTCCAAGCCGAATGAGCCTGGCTTCGCGTTCGCTGAGGCGAACATTAAAGCGCTCGGTGCGTTTCTTCTTGGCGGCAGTTGAAGGCATAAGTTCCTTCCGTACGTACATTCTACGTACGCGGTACGTACAATGTACGCCAAACGTGACCCCATGTCAATGCATGAAGCTCTCCTATACGGGCCGCCTGGAAACCTCACGATCAGGGTCACTGTCGGATCCGCGGGTTCGCCACCGAATACAGCACATCCGTCAGAAAGTTCACACCGACATATGTCAGCCCGATCGCCAGGATGCAACCTTGCACCAGGAAGTAATCGCGGGCCGAAATGGCATCGACGGTGAGGCGGCCGATGCCAGGCCAGGAGAAAATCTTCTCGGTCACGATGGCGCCGGCGAGCAGTGCTCCGAACTGCAGGCCGAGAACCGTCAGCACCGGAATCATGGCATTGCGCAAGGCGTGGCGATAGACGACGGTGCGTTCCGGTAATCCCTTGGCGCGGGCGGTGCGGATGTAGTCCTGACTTAATTCTTCCAGCATCGACGTGCGCACCATGCGGGTGAGGATGGCCGCGAGCGCGCCGCCCATGGTCAGCGCGGGTAGCACGAGATTGGCGAACGAGCCTGCGCCTGAAACAGGGAGCCATCCTGCCTTGATCGCAAACAACAAAATTAGGATTGGGCCTAGTGCGAAGTTAGGGAACGAAAGACCGAAGAGGCTGACGACGGAAAGTAGACGGTCGTCCCAGCGATTGCGGCGGCGGGCGGAGCGCACTCCAGCCGGGATCGACAGCAGGATCGCTACAAATAAGGACGCCAGGGTGAGACGGAGCGTGTAGGGATAGCGCTGGGCGATCAGCTTGGTGACGGTCTGGTTGTAGCGAATGGAGCGGCCGAGATCGCCGTGCAACACGCCTTTCCAGTAGTGGAAATATTGCTCTCCCAACGGAGCGTCGAGGCCATAGGCGTGACGAGTGGCCGCGATATCGGCAGCCGGGGCGCCTTCGCCGAGCATCTGCGCGATGGGGTCTCCGGGGACCAAGTGGATCAGCAGGAAGACCAGGCTCACGACTAGCCAGATGACCGGCAGAGTATAGAGGACGCGTTGGAGGACAGTTCTCAGTTCTCAGTTCTCCGCCACGTTGTCATCCTGAGCGAAGCGTGCTCGAATGAGCGCGCGGAGTCGAAGGATCCCTTGCCGTTCGGCATGGCTTCGATTTTGTCAGGGAGTTTCGGCGAGTCCGGTGCGGATCGTCGGCTGCACGGAGAGAACGCCTTGAGGCGACGGGAAAGGGTTGCCGCCGCGTAGGGATCCTTCGACTGCGCGCGGCGGCTCGCTTTGCTCACCGACGTGCTCCGCTCAGGATGACAGGGTTTGAGAGCATCGACATGTTCAGCATTTCCTCAGTTCCCCGCCCCTTTGGCTTCGGCTTCACCTTCTGCCTTTGCGGTCTTTTCGATTCTTACCATGGCGATGCGGTGGCCTTCCAACTGTTCCACGGTGTAACGGCGGCCATCGTATTCGAAAGAGTCGCGATAGGCTGGGATGCGCTGCAGGCGGGCGAGGATGAATCCCGCCAGAGTTTCAAAGCCGGCGTCGCGAGGTAATGTCAGGCCATACTCGGTTTCCAGGTCGCGAATGTTCACCGAGCCTTCTAGAACCAGGACCGACTCATCTTCGAGTGCGGGCGCTTTGGGGGCGACGTCGAATTCATCCTCGATGTTGCCGACGAGCTGTTCCAAAACGTCCTCGACGGTGATGACGCCGGCGGTTGAACCAAATTCATCCACGACGACCGCCATGTGGCGGCGGCGATCTTTGAACTCGGCCAGTAACTCGGCCAAGACCTTGGTCTCGGGAACCACGAGCACGTCATGCATGATCTGGCCAATTTGCATGCGGGAAATGCGAGTGGATGTGGACTGACCCAGGTTACTCAGCCGAAGACGCATCCAGCGCATAAGGTCTTTGTAATAGAGCACCCCGACCAGGTGTTCGGGGCCGCGCTGCGGATCGTACACCGGAATGCGCGAGTGCTGGCCCTCCACAACTCGCGCTAAGGCTTCGTCGAGCTGCAGATCGGAAGGCAAGGAAAAAATGTCAGGGCGAGCGACCATGACCTCGCGAACCGTGATGCTGTCGAGTTCAATAGCGCTGTGGATCATCTCTTCCTGGAATTCGGGAATCTGGCCGAACTGACGGCTGGCCGTCACAATCAGTTTGAGTTCGTCGGGAGAATGAACGGCGCCTCCGCGGCGTGCCAGTTGGGCGCCAAATAACCTCAGTACCAGGCCGCCAGAGCGTCGCATGAAGAACAGCAACGGGCGCGTGATAGTGAGGAAAGCCTCCATGGGAGCGGCGACGGCGAGGGCGACCTGCTCCGCGCGCTGCAGGGCGAGGGTCTTCGGCACCAACTCGCCGAGAATCACGTGCATGTAGGTGATCAGGCTGAAGGCGATCCCGATGGCAATCGTATGGGCATACACAGCCGCGTGGGGCACTTCTTGGACGAAGCGCATGCTCTCCACGAGGCGGGCGACCATAGGCTCGCCGATCCAGCCAAGGGTGAGGCTGACCATGGTGATACCAAGCTGGACCCCATTGACGACTTCGTCGAGATGGCTATGCAGGCGCTGCACGATGCGCGCACCAATGCGCCCCGATGAAATGAGTTGCTGGATGCGCGTATCTCGCACGCTCACCAGGGAGAATTCAGCTGCCGCGAAGAAGGCGTTGGCTGCCACCAGGAGAAGGATCAGAAATATCCGGAGCAGCACAAAGGCAATCATGAAACCGTAATTCTAACATTTTAAAGGCGGTTGCTCGGGCGGCAGGTTGTGGAAAGAGCCGCCATCGGCTGGCCTCAGGGCGAAGGCCCGATGTTTTGACACGGCAGCATGTCCAAGGTCAAAAATAAGTCGAGCTGCGCTCGACGGACAGCCGATGGCGGCTGTCCCCGCATGGACCTGCTCGCGCGACAGTAAATCGGGGCACTCAATCAGAGGTGCGTAGGGTCACAAAATTCCGGGTCACGATCCGCTATCCTTTTAGAAGGTCATGGGTCTAACTGACAGGCGGCAGATGGGTTAGCGGCAGGGTCGGTCTCTTCGAGTCCAGGTGGAAAAGCAAATAGTTTCGAGATCGCAGGAACAAAAGTAAGCTGGGCCGCGTACATAGGAGTGAGGGCAGCGGAATGGCTCCCAATCTCCACTTGGCGGTATCTACAGGAGGCGTTGTGAACGGTAACGGGAATAATAAGAAGAAGCGTCGCAAACTGATTATTTGGGGCAGCGTGGTAGCTGTCATCGTTCTGCTGATTGCGGGTGGAGTGTTCGCGGCGACGCGTGGCGGAACCAAGATTGATCCGTCGAAACTCGCCAAAGTGGAAAAAGGCGATCTGGCCAAGAGTGTGGTTGCGACGGGCAAGGTTACGCCGATCACCAAGGTCGAAGTGAAATCGAAAGCCAGCGGCATTGTGAAGAAGCTCCTGGTCGATTACGGCGATCGCGTCAAGAAGGGACAACTCCTGGCACAACTCGACAAGGTCGAGATTGAGGCGCAGGTGGAGCAATCCAAGGCCGGCCTGGAAGCTGCGGAGGCCAACCTGAAAAGCTCGCAAGCTGACTTCGAGCGCGCTAAGGTCGATGCGGAAGGTCCGGATGTGCCGGTGCTGAAGCGTGCTTACGACCGGGCAACGAGCATGGCGAAGGATGGCGTGGTTTCCGCCTCGGCGCTCGACGATGCCGAGAAGAACTACGAGATGGCGCTGAACAAGCAGAACGTGTCGAAGGCGCAGGTTACCGTGCTGAAGGCCAAGATTGCGCAATCCCAGGCCAACGTGGCGCAGGACGAAGCGAATCTGAAACAGCTGGAAGAACAGCTCAGCTACACCGACATCATCTCGCCGATCGACGGCATTGTGCTGTCGCGCGATGTACAGATGGGCGACGCGGTCAGTTCGATCCTGGTGTTGGGATCGTCGGCCACCCTGGTCATGACGCTGGGCGATACCAGCGAAGTGTACGTGAAAGGCAAGGTTGACGAGAGCGACATCGGCAAGGTGTATCTCGGGCAGCGCGCCCGCATCAAGGTCGAATCGTTCAAAGACAAGACCTTCGACGGCAAGGTGACCAAGATTTCTCCGATGGGCGTGGAGAAGGATAACGTCACCACCTTCGAAGTGCGCGTTTCGATTCAGAATCCAGGCGGAGAACTCAAGGCCGAAATGACCGCCAACGCGGAAATCATCCTCGAAGAACATAAGAACGTTCTGCAGATTCCTGAAGGCGCCATCCTGTACGACAAGGACAAGAAGGCCTCGGTCGAAATTCCGAATCCGAAGGGCAAAGAAGGCAAGGACAAAGTTGCCGTCAACATCGGGATTTCCAACGGCGCGAAGACCGAAGTGCTGAGCGGGCTGAAGGAAGGCGATCAGGTCGTACTGCAGTAAGGCGGTTGCCGGCTTCCGGCATCCGGCTTCCGGTTCAAAGCGCTTATCCGTATACCGGAAGCCGAGAGCCGGAAGCCGGTTGTCTTTTAGGGATCGTTATGACTCTCTCCGAAATCCTGCGCCAGGCGCTCGCCACGTTCCGAGCCCATAAGATGCGGACTTTCCTCACGATGTTTGGCATCGTGTGGGGGATCGCTTCAGTGATCATCCTGGTGGGATTGGGGCGCGGCTTCAGCGTCGATCAAAAGAAACACATGCAGACGTTGGGCAAGGACCTGGTCATCATGTGGGGCGGGCGTACCAGTTCGCAGGTGGGCGGCCGCGCGGCGGGCAGGGAGATTCAGTTACATGTCGACGACGCCGAGTTGATTCGCAGTGAATGCTACCTGGTCAAGAATGTCAGCCCGGAATTGCGGCGGACGATTCCGGAAGTCAGCCAATTCAATCTGGCCAACCGCGGTGTCGTCGGCATGTGGCCGTCGTATCAGGATTTTCGCTCGCTGCAGATTTCCGAAGGCCGGCTGATTTCCGACGACGACGAGCGCGAAGGCCGGCGCGTGCTGGTCTTGGGGTCGAAAGCGTACCGGCAACTGTTTCCGGGACAACCTGCAATCGGCGCAAGCGTTTTGGTGCAGAGTGTTCCCTATCTCGTGATTGGAGTTCTGCAGGAGAAGAAACAGAATTCCAATTACAGCGGCCCTGACAACGACTACTTGTTCGCGCCATATTCCGCCGTATCCCGCGACTTTCCGCCGCCAACCAAAAAGGGTGCGGGGATCACGCGTGGATATTTGGATGACATCGTCTTCGAAGTGGGCGATCCCGAGGAGCACGAAGCGGCAGTCCTCCAGGTCCGAAACGCACTGGCGCGCGTGCATCACTTCGACGCTATCGATAAAGACGCTTTGTTCATCTGGGACACCATGGACGGCGCCAAGATGCTGGACAAGATCTTTGGCGTGGTCACGATTTTCTTCGGCTGCGTCGCCATTGTGACGCTGTGCCTGGGTGGGATCGGCGTGATGAACATCATGCTGGTATCGGTGACCGAGCGCACGCGCGAGATTGGCACTCGCAAGGCAATGGGCGCCACCAAGCGCGACATCCTGCGGCAGTTTTTTGCAGAGTCGGCAATGTTAACGGTGGCTAGCGGATTTCTGGGGCTGACGGCGGGAATTGGCATTTGCTCTGGGCTGCAAGCTCTGCCTCTTCCGGACTTCGTTCCACATCCGATCGTTTCCTGGATTTCGATCGTCGCTTCGATTTTGACACTTTCATTGATTACCGTGACCGCGGGCATGTATCCCGCCCAGCGCGCCGCGGATATGACACCCGTGGAGTCACTACGCTATGAATAACCGACGCTTGCTCTCTCCAATCTCCGTGTCCGGCCGATCTACCGTTGCGACGTTGGCGATCGCGCTGGTCGTGATTTTTGCATCGACGATGGTTTTCGCGTCGACGCCCCAGGGCAATTTCGAAAAAACATTGCAGGTCAGCGGCCCAGTCGATCTTGAGGTGCTGACTCGCTCCGGCGACGTGACGGTGCGCGCCGGATCCACCGGATCGGTGGTGATCCGCGGAAAGATCTATGTTGGGGACCACTGGCTGATGGGCAACCGGCAAGCGGACGTCCACGAGATCGAGCAGCATCCGCCAATTCGCCAGGATGGCAACAGCATTCACATCGATTATGTGAACCTGCGCAACATCTCGGTCGATTACGAGATCAGTGTCCCCACCAATACCGTTGTCCGCACCCGCAGCGGCTCGGGAGACCAGGTAATTGAAGGCACGCACGGCAACGTGGACACACAAACCGGATCGGGCGATGTGAAGCTGTCGAACTTGACCGGCGAAATTCACCTGCAGACCGGTTCCGGAAACATTCGGGCGCGGCAGGTCTCGGGCACCGTGAGAGGAAGCACCGGCAGCGGAGACGTTGAGATTGAGGAGGCGTCTTCGGGCGACGTCGACATGCACACGGGATCGGGAAATATCACCGCTCGTGGGGTGAACGGCGGATTCCGCGGCGAGACGGGCAGCGGGGATGTGACTGCGGAAGGCACGCCCAGTGGTGCGTGGGAGATTCATACTGGCTCCGGCAACGTGCATGTGAAGCTGCCATCGAATGCGGCGTTTGACGCCGATATTTCCACCAGCTCCGGAACCGTCGACGTGGGTGAGCCCATTGAGATGACCGTGCAGGGGCGCGTTGGAGATTCCCACAAACAGATTCGCGGCAAGGTACACGGCGGCGGGCAACTGCTGCGAGTGCGCACCGGTTCGGGCGACATTCATATTCAGTAGAGAAGAAATTTCAGATCATAGATTGTAGATTTCAGATGCAGATTGCAGATCGAAGGACTGGTTTTCAATCTGCAATCTGAAATCAAAAATCTGAAATCTAGACATATCTGAAATCGCAAAAGCTGCATTTTCTGTCGACCATGTACCTAAAAGAACTCATTTCGCAAGGCTGGCAGTCGCTGATGCGCGATCGCCTGCGCTCGGCTCTCACCATGCTGGGCATTGGGTGGGGCCTGGTGTCGGTTGTGCTGCTGCTGGCTTACGGACAGGGCCTGGGCGGATGCGTGCTGCATGCCTTCCTGAACATGGGTAACAACGTCATCGTCATCTGGCCCGGGCAGACGAGCATGCAGGCTGGCGGACAGCGGGCCGGCAAAGCCGTCAAGTACGAACTCGAGGATGTGGAAGCGATTCGCGACGAAGTACCGATTGTGCGGGCGGTAAGTGGGGAGATCGACCGCGACTTCGGTTTCAAGATCGGCACACGCGTGGTTTCCATACAAGTGCGCGGCGTGGACATGCCCTATGGGCAGATGCGCAAGTTGGATCTGGCCGACGGACGCTACTTCAACGAAAGCGATTTCGCCGACCATCGCCGCGTGGTGATTCTGGGTTATAGCGCCGCGAAAAAAGTCTTTCAGGGCGCACCGGCGGTCGGGCAGAACGTCAACATTGGCGGGCTGGATTTTGAAGTGATCGGGACGATGCGCAATAAGATTCAGGACTCGATGTATCAGGGTCCGGACAATGAGAACGGGTTCATTCCATTCGCGTTGATGCGCGATCTTAAAAACATTCGCGACCCGGACGAGATCATCATCCAGCCCACTGCGCCAGAACTGAATAAGAAGGCATTGATGGCGGTGCGCGAAGTGATTGCGCGACGCCACCACTTCGATCCCAAGGACGACAAGGCTACGCCGGAGTGGGACACCATTGAAGACCGCGCCATGATCAACGGCTTCTCGCTGGGCTTGCAAGCAGTGCTAGGACTGATTGGGGTCTGCACGCTGGCGGTCGGGGGCATCGGCGTAATGAACATCATGCTGGTCTCAGTTACCGAGCGGACGCGGGAAATTGGGCTGCGCAAGGCGATTGGAGCGAGGCCGCGGCACATCCTGGTGCAGTTCTTGCTCGAAGCCCTGGTGCTGACGTTCGTCGGCGGGCTGATCGGCATGGCCGTCGCAGAATTTCTGACCTGGGCGATTCCGCCCATGCCGCTCTACGATGAGTTCTACAAGACGGCCGACCATGAAGGCGCGATCTTCTTGCATGCTTCCCTGAGCGTGATGATCATCTCGTTCACGATTCTGTCGCTCGTCGGGATTGTCTCCGGATTCTTCCCTGCCCTGAAGGCATCGCGGCTGAATCCGATTGAAGCGCTGAGATACGAGTAGGCGGGACTTGGAGCCGCACGGCGCGACAATTCGTTAGCAAAAAGAGATCTCTATTCGCCCCGTGGCACCAGGCGAAGTCCATTGATCGCAATGCGGGCGCTCTTGTCACTGCGCGCCCCTTTCAGGTAGTAGCTCACCGTCAATTCGTCAAAGCTACCGATGCGGATGTCACTGGGAATCCGAAATCTCAACATCTGCATGCCGGAACGATTGCTACCGACTGCCGATACAGGCGTAGAAACATCTTGCATGCCAAGTGACAGCATGGGATTTCCGGCGACTGTTGTGTTTCGTACCTTCAGCAGAATGCTGACGGTGTTGGGAAAGGGATCGACATTTTGGATGAAAATCTCGATGGCGCCATAGTGCTTCGGATCGACGGTAAATCCCAGGTTCTGCCGCGCCTCCATCGACATTCCGTCACCGTCGGTCGAGCGAAAGAACTGTGCCGACGGACTGCCGTGCATGACCACCGAATTCAATGGCGGCCGGTCCGAGGGGCCTCGCCAGAACCAGTAAACGCCCTCAAAGGGAATGCTCAGCGGATCAGAGCGGTCCGCGCCGAATCCCTTGATTCCTTCCAGGCGAGGAGCTACCAGCCTGGTATGCGCCTTGACTTCCGGATACAGTTCTACGCCGGCAAAAACAGGTCCAGCGACGAAGACAGCCGTTTCGATTTTTGTGTTCTGGAGGCTCTTCAAGCCACGGCTGGTTCCGTCCGATTGAGGAAAGCTTGAATCGAGAATGCGTCTTGCGACCGCAAACGAGTTCGCGCGGGAATCAGCGCCCGCAGTCTTGAAAAGATCTCGTAGCCAAGCCACGGCGGTCGCGCCACCTTTCCGGCTACGCTTGTCCTTGCGAGCGCCGGCTCCTTGAGATGACTGTCCTGGCGGCTGGCCTCCGCTGGTGAGCGATCCCGTGGAGTTTCCGCTCCCTCCCGGACCGCCGGATCCGACGATCAATGGCAGCCAGGCAAATACGATCAGAAATGTCGCGGTCAGAAGCGTACTCGGAAGTCGTTCCTTGAGCGTGGGGCCATCCAGGGCGGGCGTATCCTGAAACATCTTCAGTACACGGTACGCGATCGCCGTAGTACCGCTTACATAGAGCACGCCCGCCAGAACAACGCGACCATCGAAGGCGGCGAAGATAGCTCCCTGAATCATGAGCGCGCCAAGAATAGTGATCCCGGAGGGAAAATCCTGTTTCAAGACAGAAAACGCGCAGATTTCGTACGACTCTCGGGGCGACGCATCGTCGAACATCGCGCTTTTTTTTACAAAGGCGATCAACCGAGCTACTTCGATCAGAAGTGCAACCCAGATCACTAAGACGAACACCGACTTCTGTTCGGAGAATAATAGTAGCGGCGGCAGCCACACCGAGGTCGCCGCAGTGCGAAGGGCAATCTGCCGAGCGCGGCCGGTTCGCCTATCTCCCCTTACAAGAAATCCTAAGTAAGTTGCACATGCGGTCACACCGAAAACCACCAGAACGTAAAGGCCTGCGCGTACAAGCACGCTAACCGGACTTTGCGGATGATCGGGTGCAAGCGCGCCACCGAAGATCGTCGCGACCACTGCCCCGGTGCAACCTAACGCGACGAAACGGTTGGTAGGGGGAGTGGACATGGCATGCGTCCCTGTTGGTTGGACACCGGCAGGGGTGCGCAAGTTCCGACGGAGAGAGCGACAATTCAGCCATTACCTCCGTGCCTTGACGCACAGGTTCCCTGCAAATTAACTTCGCATGCACAGGGATTCTTGCGTCTTATATTCGTCTTCCAGTGAGGAAAAGTTGGCCTATCATCCGATCATCACTCTCACCACCGATTTTGGAACCAACGACCATTTTGTAGGCGCGATGAAGGGCGTGATCGTCGACATTGTGCCCGACGTGCAGATCGTCGACATCTCCCATGCCGTGCAGGCTTTCGATGTCCTTGATGGCGCGCTGGCCATCTCACAGTCGTATTCGTACTTCCCCAGCGGAACCATCCACATGGTGGTGGTGGATCCGGGCGTAGGCACGACGCGGCGTCCGATTCTGGCTTCGAGTGATGGATATCATTTCGTTGCCCCTGACAATGGCGTGCTCTCGATGGTTTACGCCAAGGAGCCGCGCATTCGCGTGCGGCATATCACGTCCGACCATTACTTCCGAACTCCAGTCAGCAATACGTTCCACGCGCGCGACATTTTTGCCCCCGTAGCTGCGTACCTGGCAAAGCAGGTCGACTCGCACAAGTTCGGAGACGAGATTGAAGATTACGTGCGCTTCGCCGCGCCTCGGCCGAAAGCGACGGGCGAGGGTCGCCTGCGCGCCGTAGTGCTGAAGGTCGACCGCTTCGGCAACCTGATCACGAACGTGACCCCCGAAGACGCCCCGGGGCTGTTTGCGGAGTCCGCGACATTCAAGATCACCGTCGGCGGCAAGGAAATCACTGAAATTCGCAAAGCCTACGCCGAGGGCGCGCCGGGAGAAGTGTTTGGCATCATCGGCAGTATGGGCTACCTCGAGATCGTGGCCAACCGCGCGGCGGCGGCGCAGATTACCGGAGCCGGCAAAGGCAGCGAAGTCAGCATTTTTTTAGGTGAGGCCGCGGCCGCCGGAAAAGGCGCCTGAGTTCCAACTCTTAGTGAAGAAAGACTCCGCAGGCCGCATCGAGAAGTAAACCCAGCAACAGCGCGATCACCACACCCTGGGCATAGCTTGACTCCCGAAAGTGCCGCAGGGCGACAATGCCCGCCGCAATCAAGCCGATCGCATTGAACGCCGCATACAGCCATGTCTGGTGAAGTGCGGCAGCGAAGCCCAGCATGATCGACAAAAAGAAACACACCAGGCAGATCACGATTCCCAGCAGAAACCCGAGCAAGACCTGAAGGGTGGAGCGCTGACTATTTTGGGAAGTTTCGAACATGCGCTTTCACTGCCGCTGTTGCTGAGGACCTCACGAACTCTTAGGCTTGGGATGGACATAGCGCTCCATCTCGCCAGTCCACTTCAGAAAGCGCCATAGGTCTCCGCGCTCGCGCCACATGAATTCCCAAAATTCCAGGAAGCCGATCTGCGTCATCTTCACGCCCGTGTAGGTCTCGATGCGCCATAGAAGATAGGGACTTCGCCATGGGGCCAGGCGATGGCCCTTGGTGGCATTCCACAGAAAACGGAGCTTGTAGCGCATGTAGCCATCATACTGACTCGGTCAAGAGCGGGGAAAAGCATGAACCACGAAGGGCACGAAGGATCACGAAGGAAAATGCGTTCGGAGAATTCCTTCGTGGAACTTCGTGTCCTTCGTGGTTCAGGGGGAAGCGCGATCACACGACATGTTAAAATCCAATCTCCGCCTGGGATTTCCACGAATGTCTGACACCGACGCCCGACAAAAGGCCGAAGATCACTACTACGTCGCGCTCGACCTGATGGCTGACGGCCATCTGGAGCAGGCGGTCACCGCCTATCAGGAGTCTCTTACTGCCGATCCCAGCTTTACCGAAGCCATGCACGGGCTGGCGCGCGCTCTCCAGGACTTGCAGCGCTACGACGACGCCATTGCGGTGGCGCAGCGCCTGGCAGAAATCGATCCCGATGACGTGCTGGCACACACCAGTTTGTCGGTGCTGTATCAGAAGAAGGGGATGATTCCGGAAGCAGAAGCGGAAGGCGCGAAAGCGCGGGTGCTGGGATGGAAACAGCAGCTAAAGAAGGGTGGGCCACCGGTTTCCGATCTGTAGCCAACCCTTCGATTTCACCTTGAAAGAATGCGCCTCCTGAGCTACTGTGTCCCGGCTATGGATCTGCAGACGCTCGTCAGGAGAAGTGCGACTTCTGCTCTTGCTTTAGCTCTATTACTCCAACTTGCTGCCGCCAAGAACAAGGGACGGTCGGATTGCGAGAGACCGCCCGAAACCCTGTCTGGCTCCGTACCGACTGAGCAGGAGCAAGAGGAAGGGCGGAAACTGAAGGCCACAGGCACCATCGCAGTTACGGTGAGTGAAAAGGGCGACGTGGTTGAAGCAGAAGTTCTCAAGGCGTCCCCAGCGGAGGCGAAGGATCTCTTATTGCGCAGAGCACGAGAGTTCAGGTACAAGGCCCGTCCAGGTTGTGGACCCTACAAAGTCGAAATAGACTTCGACATGACTCGGCCTTAAATCGCGAGCATCTATTCTGAGCCCCGAAGTGTCATCAAACACGTGTTACAAACCATACTTCTTCATCAAATGCCGGAACGATCGGTATGAAATGCCGAGCACGTCGGCCGCCTTGGTCTGCACACCATTGCTCTGGTTGAGCGCGCTCTGCAGCAGCGAGCGCTCGATGCCCGCCACGTAGGTTTCCATGCCTAAGCCTTCAGGCAGGGTGACGTCAGAGCCAGGTTCGGGCAGCCCTCCTCCGCCCGCCGCAGCCGCAGCGCGCGCTTTCGGCCTCTCCGCGGGAAGTTCCACGTGCAACTCTTCGGTAGTTTCCAGTGCGACAGCCCGTTCGACCGTGTTTTCCAGTTGCCGCACGTTTCCGGGCCACTCGTACCCGCACAGGGAATCGAGCGAGGGCGCATTCACGCGCAGAATGCTTCGGCCGGCGGCGCTGGCGTACTTTTTCAGAAAATGGTTTGCCAACAGCGGAATGTCTTCGCGGCGCTCGCGCAAGGGAGGCACACGGATGGGAATCACGTTTAGCCGGTAGTAAAGGTCTTCGCGGAAAACGTTCTCAGCCACCGCTTTGTCGAGATCGCGGTTGGTAGCGGCAATCACACGCACATCAATGGAGATTTCACCGGTACTGCCCACCGGACGCACCGTGCGTTCCTGCAGAACGCGCAACAGCTTGACCTGCATGGCCAGCGTCATCTCGCTGATCTCATCCAGAAAAATGGTGCCGCCGTCAGCGACTTCAAACAAGCCCCGCTTATTCTGATTGGCGCCGGTGAAGGCCCCTTTCAGATATCCAAAGAGTTCACTCTCCAGCAGGGTCTCAGGAAACGCGCCGCAGTTGACGGAAACGAAAGCCTCGGCGGCTCGTGGCGAACAAACGTGAACCGCTCGGGCCACCAGTTCTTTACCCGTGCCGCTCTCCCCGTGGATCAACACCGTGCTGGCCGTAGAAGCAACAGTCCGAACCGTTTGCTTGAGCTTCTCCATGGCTCCGCTGGAACCGATAATGTTGTCGAGGGAATTTCGGGTCGCGGCGTCGCGGCGCAGCGCGAAATTCTGCTTGCTGAGATTTAATTTCTCGACCGCACGGTTAATCGCCAGCTTGATCTCATCGACGAGGCCGGGACTCTTGCGAATGTAGTCGGTGGCGCCCCCCGCTTTTACGGCTTCCACGGCAGCCTCGTAGTCATCGACCGCGGTGATCAGGATGACGGCGGAGTCCGGTGACACACGGTGGGCGTGCCGCAACACTTCAATGCCGTCGATGTTCGGCATCTTGATGTCGGTGATGATGACATCATAGAGCGCGCCGTCGATCTTGTTCTTTGCCGTCTGACCAGCCTGCACCGTCTCCACGCGGTGACCTTCGCGCCGCAAGGAGATGTCGAGCATTTCGCAAATGGAGCGTTCGTCGTCGCAGACCAAAATATTAGCCACGCGAACCTCCTCCGGCCGCGGCCGCAACGGACGGTGCCGAGACCAGGGCCCGAGCCGAATTTTCGCGGCTTTGCGTGGAGGCCGAGCGCTCAGCATCCAGCCGCCGCAACCTTAGAACGAGTGTGGTTCCCTGCCCTGGCTTCGAGCGTGCCCAGACCTTGCCTTCATGGGCTTGCACGATCTGGTAGACGATGGCCAGTCCAAGTCCGGTTCCGCCTTCGAAGTTCGACTGAAAAGGTTCAAAGATTTTTTCGATCTGCTGCGCCGTCATGCCGGTTCCGGTATCGATAAACGAAACCTGCCAATCGTCGCCCAGAGGTTCGACCGCCGCGGTCAGCGTTCCCCCGTTCTTCATGGCGCGGACCGCATTCTCACACAGATTCCAGAACACCTGTTTGAGTCGGTCACCATCGGCGATAGCCCAGGCCTGGCGCACGGTGAAGCGCCGCTCGATGGTGATTCCGGTTTTCTCCGCCGTCATGCGATGATCCATGAGCGTCAGTGTGTCTTCCACCGACTGGATCAGATCGACCCGGTCAAAGTGATATTGCTTGGTACGGGAATAGGCCAGAAAATCTGTGATGATGCTATTCAGCCGCTGCGACTCGCGGGTCACAATATCAAGCAGGCGGCGATGATCCTCATTCATCTCGGGAACGCCCGAGAGCATGCTGACCGAACCGGCGATGGAGGTCAGAGGATTGCGGATTTCGTGTGCGATGGCCGCGGCCAGGCGGCCGACCGCCGCAAGCTTATCCTGCATGCGGACCTCGCGCTCCAGGCGGCGAATTTCGGTAAGGTCGTCGAGTACATAAACGTACCCCAGTTCGCCTCGCTCGGGTACGGTTAAGGCGGCCACTCGCACCCGAACTGTTTTGCGAAATTTTGTGGGCGCGTCGAAACGAACTTCGCCGTGGGTCTGTTGCGATTCAACCGTGGGCAACGAGTCCAAAAACAACTGATGCACCGGCGCGCCGAGCAACTCCGTCGGGGTTCGCTCCAGTAGACGTTGGGCAGAGGCGTTCACCAGGGTGATGCGCCCGTCCAGGCCAGTAGTAATCAGGCCGCTGCTGATCGAGTGAATAATGTTTTCGTGCAAGGCTTGCAGGTTTTCGAGCGCGCCGCTCGTATCTTTCAGCTGTACGCCTACCTGGCGCAGCTTTGCCGTCAACAGCCCTGCCAGATACGCCACCGCCAGAAAAGCGAAAAGATTGACGAAAATGATCGCCTGCAGCGTCGTCGTTACCGGGTGCGTCGTGCAGTACGACGGAACCACGGCGTAATAGTTCAGCTCCAGCACCGTCCCGTAAAGAATGAAAGCCAGAGCGGCGACCAGGTGGGCCCACACTCGCGGCAGCAACACGCTTGCGACGATGATGACCAGGGGATACAGAAAGTTCAACGAACTATCCCATCCTCCGGTCTCATGCACTACCAGGCTGACCAGAATCAGGTCGGTCACAACCTGCAGCGAGGCCTGCAGCCGATGTTCTTGCCAGAATGAAAGCAGAAGAACGTAAAACAGCGAGAGGCTGTACCACAAGAGGATCGTCGCAATGAAGAGCCGCATGGGCAGCGGCGACGGACTAAATTGGGCAACCGCCAGCTCAATGGCGAGCAAAAGGGTCAAGATGAAAATGCGGACCCGTACCAGCCATACCAGCCAATTGCGCTCGTCAAACGTCGATTGCATGCGATCCCGCTGATCTCAAAACCACGGACGCGGGGCCTGCTGACCGACGCGTCGGTCTTAGGTCTTGGTTGTTGGGGGTCATAGGCCTAAGACCTGACACCGATGACCAAATATCGTTTGCAAAGTCAGGAGGCCGCACCGCGGATAGGTGTTCCGGCCTCCCGATCGTGTTTTTGTTAGCCAGCCAGTTTGGCGATCATGGCGAACAGCGGCATGTAGAGCGAAATTACGATGCCACCGACACTCACGCCCAGGATAGCGATGATGACCGGTTCGAGCATGGCCAACATATCCTTGGTGGCGGCGTCGACTTCTTCTTCGTAGAAGTCGGCGATCTTCTGCAACATCGAGTCCATGGCGCCGGTCGCTTCGCCAACGCCAATCATCTGCGTCACCATGTTGGGAAACACGCCGCATTCCCGCAAGGGATCGACAATCGTGCGTCCTTCTTCGATGGCTTTGCGGACTTTCATCAGCGCTTCTTCCAGCACGGCGTTGCCCGAAGTCCTGGCGGTGATGCCCAAGCCTTCGAGAATCGGCACGCCCGAAGTGATCAACGTACCCAAAGTGCGGGTGAAGCGGCCTACCGCGATCTTGCGCAACAGGGTTCCAATCACAGGGAGGAACAGCAGCATCTTGTCGAAGTAGTAGCGGCCGCGGGGGTGCTTGCGAATCTGCTTGACTCCGAAGAACAGGCCAAACACGCCCACTCCGAACATCCACCAGAAGGTCTGCACGAACGAGCTCAGCCCCATGACGATGCGCGTGGGAAGCGGTAGGGCAACGCCCAGTCCGGCAAACAAGTTGGCAAAGATGGGAACGACCCACTTGAGCAGCGCGCCAACGATAAGCATTGCCATACTGACCACGGCGACTGGATAAATCAGCGCGGACTTCACGGCTGATTTCAGGCGGACGGCCTTTTCCACGTAAGTCGCAAGGCGCTGCAAAATGATGTCGAGAATACCGCCGGTTTCACCAGCCTCGATCATGTTGGTGGTGAGATCGTCGAAGACGACGGGATACTGGCGCATGGCATTAGCCAAAGTAGCGCCGCCTTCCACCGTGGTTCGCACCCCGGTCAGAACCTTCTGGAAAGCCTGGTTCTCCTGGTTTGCGGCCAGAATTTCCAGACACTGCACCAAAGGCAGTCCGGCATCGATCATGACCGAGAACTGGCGAAAGAAGATCGCGATGTCCTTGGTCCCGACTTTACCCGAGCCGAAGGTCGGCATGGAAAATTCCTTGCCTTTTTCGCGAATCGCGCCGGGCGTGATGCGCTCGCGACGCAACGCCTGCGCCAACGACTGTTTATTCGCCGCCATCCGCTCGCCGGAAATCTTCTGCCCGGATGCGTCCTTGCCGGAAAATGTAAAGACTGGCATGTTTAGCTTCTCCTCACTGACGTACCTGCTGGTTAAAAGTTCGGTTCATTTACGCTTCTTGCTCGATTTCGGCTAGTGCTTCGACGGCGCCGCTCCTCGGGCCAGAGTGGTTCCTGCCGAAGTCGGACGGTTGGTCAGACTGGCGCCACGATTAATCATTTCCTGCAACTCGTCGACATTGCTGGACCGCGCCATGGCAGTTTCCAGAGTGATCTGTTTCTGGAAATAAGCCGTAGCCAGCGACTGGTTGAAGGTCTGCATTCCGAACTTTTCCTGTCCGGATTGCATGGATGAATAGATCTGGTGGATTTTGTCTTCGCGAATCAGGTTTCGCACCGCCGCGTTGGGCACCAGAATTTCCATGATCATGGCGCGGCCCTTGCCATCGATGCGCGGCAGCAGGCTCTGACACATGATGCCTTCCAGAACTAACGACAATTGGGCTCGAATCTGCGGCTGCTGGTGCGCCGGGAAGACGTCGATAATGCGGTTGATGGTGGAAGTCGCGGAGTTCGTATGCAGCGTGCCGAAGGTCAAGTGGCCGGTTTCTGCGATGCGTAGCGCCGACTCGATAGTTTCCAAGTCACGCATTTCGCCGATCAGCACAACATCGGGATCTTCACGAAGGGCGGCGCGCAAAGCGTCGGTGAAGCTCTTGGTGTCCGCGTGCAACTCACGCTGGTTCACCAAGCAGTTCTTGTTCATGTGCACGAATTCGATGGGATCTTCGATCGTAAGAATGTGATCGTGACGCTCGCTGTTGATTTTGTCGATCATGGCCGCGAGCGTGGTCGATTTGCCTGATCCGGTCGGCCCTGTCACCAGCACCAATCCGCGCGGCTTGTCGCACATCTTGCTGACCACGGGCGCCAGCCCAAGCTGGTTGAATGACTTAATCTCGAAGGGAATGAGACGAAAGACAGCCGCCGTGGCGCCACGCTGGTTGAAGACGTTGGCACGGAAGCGGGCCAGTCCCTTCAATCCGAAAGAGAAGTCGAGCTCCAGGCTTTCTTCGAAGCGATGCTTCTGGGAATCGGTCATGACGCTATACGCCAGTTGCTTGGTCTCGGCCGGAGTCATCTGCGGCAGATCGAGCGGCACCAGGTGACCGTGCACACGAATCTGGGGCGGCGAATTGGTAGTGATGTGCAAGTCGCTGCCGTTCATCTCCAGCATTCTCTTGAGCAGATCGCTTAACGACAAACCCATAGCAAGTTCCTTCCCTTTCAGCCTCTAAATCCGAATTAATGAATCGTTTCGCGAGCGACTTCTTCGAGCGTCGTCATGCCCGCCGCCACTTTGATCAATCCACTTCGACGCAGCGTGATCATGCCGCGCTCGATCGCCTTCTTTTTCAATTCCAATGCCGAGGCTCCGACCAGCACCAATTCGCGGATCTCGTCGTCGACTTCCATCACTTCATACAAACCGCAGCGCCCCTTGTAGCCCGTGTTGTTGCAGACCCCGCAGCCCTTGCCCTTCTGAATCTTCACCGTCTTGGCTTCCTCCGGCGTGAAACCTGCTTCAATCAAGGTCTGGACGGGAACTTCCATCACGTCGATGCAGTCCTTGCAAATGCGCCGGACCAGGCGCTGTGCGCAGATGAGGTGGACCGAGGTTGCAACCAGGAATGGTTCAATACCCATGTTCATCAAGCGCGTAATCGTTTCGGGCGCGCCGTTGGTGTGCAGGGTGGAGAGCACCAAGTGGCCCGTGAGGGCGGCCTTAATGGCGATTTCGGCGGTTTCAAAGTCTCGAATTTCGCCGACCAGAATGATGTTGGGATCTTGTCGCAAGAACGATCGCAGAGCGGCAGCAAAGTTCAATCCGATCTGCTCTTTCATCTGCACCTGGTTGACGCCGCCCAACTGAAACTCGACCGGATCTTCGGCGGTCATGATGTTGGTGTCGGGCTGATTCAGGCGCGAGATCGCCGAGTACAACGTATTCGTCTTGCCCGATCCCGTCGGGCCTGTGACCAGCACCATTCCGTAGGGCTTCAAAATAGCTTTTTCGAATTTCACCAGCGACTCGGCCTCGAAACCGAGCTTGGTCATGTCGAGCCGCAGGTTCTCTTTGTCGAGCAACCGGAGCACGATCTTCTCGCCCCACAAGGTGGGCAGTGTGCTGACACGGAAGTCGAGTTGCTTCTTGCGGCCGCCCACATTCATCTTCAGCATGATGCGGCCGTCTTGCGGCAAGCGCTTCTCGCTGATGTCCAGCTTCGACATGATCTTCAGACGGGAGGTAATCGCGTCCTTCAACTTCAAAGGCGGAGACATGATCGACTGCAGCACGCCGTCAATACGGAACCGGACACGGAATTCTTTTTCGTAGGGCTCGATGTGAATGTCGCTGGCTCCGCGCTTGACCGCATCGCCCAGAACGACGTTGACCAGCTTGACGACGGGAGCTTCATCGGCCGCCTTCTCCAGTTCGGCCAACTCCATCTGCTGTTCTTCGGATTGCAGTTCGACGTCGCTGTCGCCCATTTCCGTCATCGACTGCATGACGGTTTGCAGATCCTCTTCCTTGGTCGATCCGTATGCCTTTTCAATTCCCGACAGGATGGAGCTTTCCGAAGCCACCACCGGCTCAATGTTGAAGCCGGTCATGAACTTGATATCGTCCATCGCAAAGACGTTGGTCGGATCGACCATCGCGATGGTGAGCGACGCACCTACACGGCTCAGCGGAAGAATCTGGTATCGCTTCGCGGTTTCAAAGGGAATTAACTTGACAACTGCCGGGTCGATTTCAAAATAAGAGAGATTGATGGCGGGAACGCCGTACTGCCGGGAGAGGAAATTAGTGACGTCTTCGTCCGTGAGGAAGCCGAGCTTCACCAGGGCCGAGCCCAGGCGACAACTCTGTTCCTTCTGTGCTTTATTCGCTTGTTCCAACTGCTCTGGGGTAATGATCTTCTCTTTGACGAGAAGGTCACCCAGCCGTTGAGACATAAGCCGATCTCCTATCCACGTGGGTGGAACGCCGCCTCGCACTCATTCGGGCGTAGCGCAAACGGCCGCTCAACATTGGAAGAGACGCAGCTCATTCGCGTTGACACAAATTGTCAACGCTAGCGGGTTACCGCACCACTTACTTTGGTACTTGGCCCTGACGGCAAAATCAGTCCATGAAGCGGTGCCCCCGCTCAAGTTCACGCCAAATGCCCGTTTTCCTCCGTCGGCTGGAAATTCGACTGCTCAAGTACATGCACTTCGGTAAGCCTGAGCGGTGCAAGGAAGGGTTCGATCACATGCCTGAAACGGACTCGAGTAGACTCACTCCGAGGATTTCTTCATTGGCGCAACGGAAAACAGCGGAAAACGAAGCAAAGATCCGGCAATACTATGACGCCCTCTATCGAGCCTGGGGCGCGCAGCATTGGTGGCCTGCTGAAACTCGCTTGGAAGTCATCGTAGGAGCTTACCTCACGCAAAATACCGCTTGGACCAACGTAGAACGTGCACTGGCGAATCTGCGAGACAAGCCGAACTTATTGAGCGTCGACGGCATCCGGAAAATTCGCCTGACGCAACTCGAGCGTCTGATCCGGCCCTCCGGCTATTTCCGCCAAAAGGCAAAGCGGCTCAAGACATTCATCGCGTTCCTCGATCATAAATATGGCGGTTCGCTGGATGATCTCTTCGCGCAACCGACCAACAAACTCCGCGAGGAACTGCTTGCGCTAAACGGCGTGGGACCGGAGACGGCCGACTCGATTCTGCTTTACGCGGGAAATCACCCGGTATTCGTGGTTGATGCGTACACCCGTCGGATTCTAGATCGCCACGGAATTCTGCCGCAAAAAACTGACTACGAGGACATTCGAAACCTGTTCCAGCAGGCGCTTGGGCCCACCGTTCACGATCAGGAACAGAAGCCCCCGAATTCCGAGCCACAGCTCGAAGCGGGTTTCCGTGGGGCAGCTCACGCCCCCTCGGCAATGAGCACGGCCAAGCGCACCGCCTTGGTGCAGGTCTACAACGAGATGCACGGACTCATCGTTGGAGTCGGCAAGCACCATTGTGGGAAATCGCAGCCGAAATGTGACGGATGTCCTTTACAACCCTTCCTGCCTGGCAATAATGCTGGATAGACATTCGATGGATAGGCGCGCATCATGCTAAGCCGTTGCTATCAGCTTTTTGCCTTGCTTGTGTTTCTGACCGCAACCGCAGCGTCACCTGCCCCATTGCGAGTGGCGGCAGAACATGCAGGTTTACTGATCGGTACTGCTGTACGTCCGTCGCTGCTTTCCGAGGCCGCTTACTCAGCCACGCTGGCGCGCGAATTCAATATGGTCGAACCGGAAGATGCGATGAAGTGGTGGATGGTTCGCAGCACTCATGGACCCTTCGACTTCAGCAAGGCCGATGAAATCGTCCGCTTCGCGCAAGCTCACGGAATGAAGGTCCGCGGGCACTGCCTGGTTTGGGACCATAACAATCCTCAGTGGCTTGCCGACGGCCATTTCACGCCCGCCCAACTGTCGCGCTTGCTGCAGGAACATATCATCACGGTGATGAAGCACTACGCTGGACAAGTTTTCGCCTGGGATGTAGTCAACGAAGCTTTGGACGAGAACGGCCGGCTGAAGGATTCTCCATGGTTCAATCAACCCGGCATCGGCCTCGCGGAAAAAGATACCGCCTATATCGAACAGGCTTTCCGCTGGGCACATGAGGCCGATCCGCGGGCATTGCTGTTCTACAACGAAAACGGTGGCGAGGGCCTGAATCGCAAGTCAGACGCAATCTACGCGATGGTAAAGGCCTTCAAACAGCGCGGCGTGCCCATCGACGGGGTGGGTCTGCAGATGCATATTTCGCACTTGGACCTTGATACTGCAGCGATCGCCTCCAACATCGCGCGCCTGACTGCCTTGGGGCTTCAGGTCCATATCACGGAACTCGACGTGTCGCTGCCAGTGGACGCGAATGGGACAGCGAGCGACGGCGACCTTCTTCGCCAGGCTGAAATCTATCGCGAGGTTGTTCGGGCGTGCCTGCAGAGCCCTAAATGCACGGCGATTCAGACTTGGGGATTCACCGACAGATACTCATGGATCGGATCGCATTCTCACGGGACCCGAGGGGCGGCACTCCCGTTCGACCGCGCTTACAAGCCTAAGGCTGCTTTCCAGCTCATGTTCGAAGAGATCTCCGCCAAAAACTCCCAGCCTCATTAAAGCTCGGCCCGACAATCCGCCGGGATATAGCTTACTACTGGCACCGTAGCACCAATGAAGCCCCGGCCTATGCTGACGCATCTATAATGACTTGCACATCCTGGCAATTAGAAATTCTTCCTAAATGCGAGCCAGGATGCGGGGCACGAGTGGCACAGCCGACTTCCAATCCGCCTCAGAAGACGTCACATCGTAAGCAGGTCATCATCCTGCTGGCGATTTCTGTCTTCCTTCTGCTCGCCATTCTGGTTTCGCAAACCGCCTTTGACCTGACCTTTCTGCGTCCCGGAAACAACCAGGACATCGTGGTGTTCGCAGCTCTCTCGGCGCTGATCTTTCTGCTCTTCGTCGCCCTTACATTTGTCTTGCTGCGCAACCTGCTCAAGCTTTTTGCCGAGCGGCGCCTCGGCGTGCTGGGTTCAAAGTTTCGCACGCGCATGGTTGCCGGCGCGCTCCTGCTGTCGTCCTTGCCGGTGATGGTGATGTACTGGTTTGCCTACGGACTCATGAATCGTTCCATCGATAAATGGTTCTCCACTCCAGTCGAGGAAGTACGTGCCGACACGCACGCGATGGCTACGCTACTTGCAAGCTATGCCATGCAGAACGCGCGTGCCGAAGCTTTCGCCATTGTGGCCTCGCCCGAGGTTGAGCGCGCCTTCACCGGTCACGGATTCTCTGGAGTAGTCGCTGAGTTTCAGCATCACGAGACTACCCTGCAAGGCGGTTTCGCTCTCGCGGTACAGAATGACAACGAAGAGGCCAGTTTCAATGCGCCGGCCCCGTGGCCTGTCCTGAAGAGCAAGCTGCCCCTGGCCGACGCGACGATCGGACATCCGGCTCAATTCACCTGGCAGCAAACCGATTATTCGCTGGGCAGTGCTGAGGTTCCGGGCGGGGGCCTGATCCTGGTCGCGATCCCTCTTCCTCGCGAGTTCTCGCAAACCGTGCACCAGGTGGAAGCCAGCCAGCAACGCTACTACGATCTCGCGCGCGAGCGCCGACTCGTGCGCCGCACTTACATGGGCCTGCTCCTGTTATTGACCATGATCGTGCTCTTTGTGACGACATGGCTCGCGCTCTTTCTCTCGAAGATTGTGACGCGCCCGCTTTCGGCTCTTGCCGAAGCCACGCAAGCGATCTCGCGCGGACACCTCGACTACCGCGTGCCCGTTAGCGCCGCTGACGAGATCGGCGATCTGGTGCGTTCCTTCAACCGCATGGCTGAGGATTTGGAGGGCAGCCGCCGCCAGATTGAAGCCTCGAGCCGCGACCTGAGCGCAGCGAATGAAGAGCTCGACCAGCGCCGTCGGCAGATGGAAACGATCCTTGAGAGCATTCCTACGGGCGTACTCTCGCTCGATGCCGCGCGGCGCGTTACACACATCAACCAGGCATTACTCCGCATGTTCCATCCTGACGCCGGACACGACGGCGCCCCTCAGATACTTCGCGGCGCAGCTTTGGCGGATGTGTTTCCCCCCGAGGTTCTGGAAGATTTCGAGCCTCTGCTGCGGCGCGCCGATCGCATGGGGATGACTACCAGCCAAATGGAAATGCAGTTGCCCCGCGCTTCGTTGAACGTGGCCGTCACGCTTGCGACCTTGCGGCATCAAAGCGAGCGTTCCGGATATGTGGTCGTCTTCGAAGATCTCTCCGACCTGCTGAAGGCTCAGAAGCAGGCAGCATGGCGCGAAGTCGCGCGCCGGGTGGCGCATGAAATCAAGAACCCGCTCACGCCGATAGCATTGTCGGCGGAGCGCATTCAGAGGCATCTGGACCGGGCCACGCCAACCGATCCCGCGTCACTCGGCGTCGTCCGCGCCTGCGCCGAGACGATTGCCGGAGCAGCCGAGACCGTTCGCCGCCTCGTGGATGAATTCTCTACCCTGGCCCGCTTCCCTGTTGCCAAGCCGCAGCCGGCGGATATTAATGAAGTGATCGAGAATGCGCTCTCCATGTTCAATGGCCGGCTTGACGGAATTGGCGTTCACACTACTCTGGCCTCCGATTTACCGAAGGTGATGGCCGACAGCGAAGCCATCAAACGCGCCGTCGCTAACCTGGTCGATAACGCTGCCGAAGCCTCACAGGATTCGGTCGTGCGAGAAATCGAAATTTCTACTGCCCTGGTGGCGAGCCGCGACGCCGTTGAAATTACCATCGCCGACACGGGCCACGGCGTGTCCCGCGAACTTAAGGAAAGACTTTTCCTGCCTTATTTCTCGACCAAGAAACGCGGCACTGGACTCGGGCTCGCGATTGTCAGCCGAATTATCGAAGATCATCATGGCTCCATTCGCGTGGAAGAAAACCGACCGGTGGGCACGCGTTTCATCGTTGAACTTCCAGTTGTTCCGGATCCCACGACGGCAGCGGTGACTGCCCAACATGCATAACATCCTGGTGGTGGATGACGAAGCCGGAATTCGAGACTCGCTGGCCGGCATTCTGGCCGACGAAGGCTATTCCGCATCCTCTGTCGAGAGTGGCGAGGCTTGTCTGGACCTGCTGCGCAAGACTGCATTTGATGTAGTGCTGCTCGATATCTGGCTGCCCGGGGTTGACGGTCTCGAGACGCTGGAGAAGATTCGCGAGTTTGAAAATCCTCCGGAGGTCATTATGATCTCCGGCCACGGCACCATTGAGACGGCGGTGCGCGCGACGAAACTTGGCGCCTACGACTTCTTGGAAAAGCCCCTGTCTCTTGAGAAGACTCTGATTCTGGTCAAGAACGCCATCGAATCGAAGAAACTGCACCGCGAGAACGTCGACCTGAAGAAGCAGCTCCAGGTGAAGAGCACCATCGTCGGCGACAGCATTCCGATGAAGGCGTTGCGCCAGCAGATTGGTTTAATGGCACCCACCAATGGCCGCGTGCTGATCTACGGCGAATCGGGCACTGGCAAGGAACTCGTGGCCCATGCGATCCATGCGCAGAGCTTGCGCAAGGACGAAACTTTCGTCGAGGTCAACTGTGCCGCGATTCCCGAAGACTTGATTGAGAGTGAGCTCTTCGGACACTGCAAGGGATCGTTTCCCGGAGCCGCCACCGACAAGGAAGGCAAGTTCCAGAGAGCTCATGGGGGAACGCTTTTCCTCGATGAAGTCGGTGACATGAGCCTGAAGACGCAATCGAAAGTCTTGCGCACTCTCGACGAGCAACGCTTTACGCCGGTGGGCAGCGATGAGACCATCACCGTCGACGTTCGCGTGATTGCCTCGACCAACAAAGACCTGGAAGAGGAAATCTCGCGCGGAAACTTCCGCGAAGATCTTTTTTACCGGCTTAACGTGATTCCATTTTTTGTGCCGCCGCTTCGCGAACGCAAAGAAGACATCCCGCTGTTCACGCGGCATTTCTTAAAGGAACTCGCTGCGACCTATGGACGCCGGCCCCGGGAGATCACCGATGATGCCATTGAAATCCTGATGCGTTACTCCTGGCCCGGCAACGTGCGCGAACTCCGCAACGTTATCGAGCGCATTGTGATCATGAATCCCACGACCTCGCGTTTCGAGAGCAAGCACCTGCCGCCACTGGTCTATCGCGAAGGCAGCCGGCGTGCACCCAAAAGTGAGTTCTCCACGCTACACCAGGCGCGCGACGCCTACGAACGCGATTACATTCTCAAGACGCTGGATCAGAATCACGGCAATGTCAGCCGCACCGCGGAGATGCTTGGGCTAGAGCGCAGCCATCTTTATCGAAAAATGAAAGCGTTGGGGATCGCGGCGAAAGAATAAACGGCAACGTCCATCCAATCGTTAATCGAAATCAATCCTTTCGAAATCCAACCCCTGTAACAGGCTCGTGAGCGTCGACGAGGCGTTCTGCTGTGCAGTCCGCAAAATCCCATCAGCCATCGCGGCCTCTTGCAGTTGCCGTTCCGCCTCCTGTCGCACTTGCGTTTCCAGATCCGGATCGGTCGGCACCAGCAGCCCAGTCTGCCGCGAATAGACGCGCGTCTTCGCGCTGTCAAGGCGGGTGCTGAATATCTGCGGCGCCGGAAGATGCAGGTGTACTTGCTTGCCATCAACTCGGACGTCACCCGTCTTCAGGTTCGAGAAATCGATGCCCGCCACAACCTCGCCGTGCACCAGCATGAGCAGGCGATCTCCCGCCAGAAAGTTCGGCAAGAACGGATTCTCCTTCGCCCCGGTCACGATCTTGTCCATCGTGTAAACCACGGTCTCGAGCCGCTGTAATTTCTGAATGCGATCGACGACGGTGGGTTGGCTCACATCGATCGTCAGAGTTCGTCCCGTCATCGCCGACCAAACGTGGTTCAGCAACGATCGACCCGAGGTGCGCGAGAGCAGCAACCCTCCGACGGAACCGACAGACACCACGCCGAGGATCACTCCGAGGATGAGCGCAACCGGAATCGCAGCGCGCGATTGAGCAGTTCCGGATGGTGGGGGTACAGGAGGATCGTTAGGCATTCCGCAAGGTTATCACTCGCAGGTTGAAATCAGGCGGCTGGAATATTTCGAAGTAGGACAGAGGGGATTTTGTGAGTCTTGACGAAAGGCCTAGCGCTTCACCATGTGGATCTCGGTACCGTTCTTGGCGAACTTCACTTCATCCATAAGTTGGTTGATGAGAAAAATTCCGCGGCCGTGATTGGAAAAAAGATTCTCGCCGATGGTGCAACTGGGAATCGCATTGGGATCGAAGCCCGGACCGGGATCGCGCACGATGATGAGGATACCGCGCTGCTCGTCGCACGCCACCAGGCACTCCACTATCTTGCTGGGATCTTCCTTGGCTCCGTGAACCACGGCATTCGCCAAAGCTTCCTGCAGCGCGAGTTCGATGGCGTCCTCCTTGCCATCGACGCACTTCATGCTGCGAACCGCCTCCATCACCTGCGCCACGACGGGGTCCACGGCCTTGCGGTCCGCCGCCAGCGTGACTCGCACGCGCAGGTTTAATTTTTCTGGATCGAAATTGTACTCCGGGAGTTGTTCCTCGGCAGAAGCCCCAGATTCCATGGTTGGCCCGTCGTCCCCCATCCCGCCTGTGAAGCGCGGCCTATTGCAATTTTAGCGGCAAGCCGCCCATCGGGCAATAACCGCCTCCTCTGAGGCCTCGTTACAATAGCACAACTTCAGTCGTCCGTGGAGTTACGGTCGACATCCAGGATGCCACCAGCCTGAACGTCCTTGTTCGCTGTGTTATGTTCTGGAATCTTCAACTCCATCATTCGATGCTCCAGCTGCCGGCGCCAGTCGAGCTCTTCCACGAAGCGTCGCGAATCGCGCCAGCCAGGTTCCGCTTTCACGTAGAGTTCGAGAAACACCTTCGTTCCCAGCATGCGCTCGATCTGCAGGCGCGCCGACGTTCCAATCTTCTTGAGCATCTGGCCGCCTTTTCCAACCAGAATTCCCTTCTGGCCTTCGCGCTCGCAATAAATAGTGGCGGCGATCCGGGCGAGCTTGGCGCCTTCCTCGAAATTGTCAACGATCACTGTGGTCGCGTACGGAATCTCCTCGCTCGTATTCAGCAGGACTTGCTCGCGAATGATCTCGGCCGCCATGAAGCGAGCCGGTTGATCGGTGATTTGATCCTCGGGAAAGTAAGCCGGGCCAGCGGGTAGAGCAGCGATCACCATATCGAGCAGCGTATCGAGGCCATTGCGCTTGAGCGCGGAGATGGGGACCACTTCGGCGAAGTTGTAGAGCTTGCGATATTCCTCGATCATCGGCAGAAGCTTCGACTTCTCCCGAATCAGATCGACCTTGTTGAGAATGAGAAATGCTTTCGTCTTAGGACGTCGCAGCAGGTCAAGGGCAAACTGATCGCGCGGATCGAACTTGCGCGTTACATCCATGATCACAAGCACCAGGTCGCATCCTTCGAGAGCTTCGCGCACTTCGACCATCATCTTGCGGCCCAAAGAACTGTCGGGCTTGTGCACGCCGGGAGTGTCGACGAGCACGATTTGCCCGCCGCCCTTCCCCTTGCGCTTCGGCACGTGAACCACACCCTGAATGCGGTTGCGCGTGGTCTGAGGCTTGGGCGAGATGATCGCGAGTTTTTCGCCCACGAGCGCATTGAGCAAGGTGGACTTGCCCGCATTGGGGCGGCCGAGAATGCAAACGAAACCAGAGCGGAATGGCATAGGAAGCTTCTAGCTACTAGCTCCTAGCTTCTGGCTAAGCACTAGCGCAACTTTCATCTTAGGCTACAAATCGAGGGTCTGCTACTTTGGCAAGGATGAGACTTCATGGGTGTTTGCTAGTAGCTAGAAGCTAGCAGCTGGTTCATATCAATTTCAACTGCCGCGGCTGTACTGCCGTAACTCTCACGCGCTCTACTTTGCGGTCGGTGGATTCGAGGACTTCAAAGCGCAGGCCGTCTTCTTCCACCACCTCGCCCTTGCGGGGAATTCGTCCGGCAAGTTCGCTGACCAGGCCGGCGATGGTGGCCGACTCTTTGCCTTCCGGCTTGGTGCCGAAGAGTTCGTCGAGACGGTCCACATCCATTCCCCCGGCCACGATGAACGAGCGCTCGCCTTCTCGTACGATCTCAGGCTTATCGTGGTCGTCGCGGATCTCGCCCACAATCTCTTCCACCAGATCTTCGATGGTGACAAGGCCGGCGACGCCTCCGTACTCGTCGACCACAATCGCCATGCGGATGCTCTGCCTCTGCATCTCGCGCAGAAGATCGCTGCCCAGCTTGCTCTCGGGCACAAAGTAGACGTCTCGCCGCATGATCGTGTCCAAGGTGCGCACGCGGGCTTCGCTGTCCGGCACCTGCAACACGTCTTGCGTATACACAATTCCCTTGATGTTATGGATGCTGCCTTCGTATACCGGCACGCGCGAGTAGTGCTTGGCGCGCAGCATTTCAATGAAGCGTTCGACCGTCGTATCGGAAGGCACGGCAAACATCTGCGGACGCGGCTTCAT
The DNA here is from genome assembly GCA_963840895.1 of uncultured Acidobacteriaceae bacterium. Lineage (GTDB taxonomy): Bacteria > Acidobacteriota > Terriglobia > Terriglobales > Acidobacteriaceae > Sulfotelmatobacter. The sequence goes on along the minus strand of CAWJAR010000015.1, from coordinate 107,751 downwards.
GGCCTCGCGCACGGTCTTTCCACTGAATTCCACGACCGACTGGATCAGGTCGCGGTCACCTTCCTGAATAATTCCCTCTTCCTGGCCAGCTTCGATCAAGGCATCGACGGCCTCGGCTGAGGTCTCCGGTTGTTCGCTGACGCCTTGCTTGGTGAGTGAAGCGACGGACTGCAGAAAACCCAGCGCAATCGTGACGGGCATCACCACGTAGATCAGAACTTTCAGAATGAGCGTCCAGTGCACCAACCACTCGCCCTTGGTCCGAGAGAAGAACACGAACGGCAGAAAGCGGTTGCAGAGAATGACGATGAGAATCAGGCTGAATGAGGCTTGCAGAATCTCGTAGATGTTCCAGGACTGGTCATTAAAAATCAAAAAGCCAATCACCAATGCAACGGCCGCCATGGTGAGTTGCGTGAGCACGGCCATGGAAAGCGAAGCCCGGCTGCGGCCCACGCCCAGCTCAGGTTCGACCTTCTGTTCGAAGACGTCGATGTTGTCCTGGAATTCGCGAGACAAGAACTTTCCGACTTCCTGGTAGACGCGATCGACGTAAGAGACCAGCGTGAGCAGACCCAGCAGAAGCAGAAGCGCAATCATGACGGCATAGGTCATGCCGTCCTCCGCGGTCGCGAGGCGCGCACGGTTCCACGCTGGAGTTTCGAGGACTTATCAGCGGGATGGACTCGTTCGACCCGTTCGATCAATGCAACCGGCAGCCTGAGTGCCCGGCGCAAATCGGCTTCTTTCCGCGCCATCTGTCCATTATCGCGCTCATGATCAAAGCCCGCCAGATGCAGGATTCCGTGCAGCACCAGGATCTTGATTTCCTGCACAGCGGGATGGCCTAGACGAAATGAGTTTTGACGGGCAATGTCGGCAGAGATGGCGATGTCCCCAGCCAGTTTGGGACGCTTGCGCAATTCGGAGGTGGGTGAATGATACGGAAACGACAACACGTCCGTTGCTTTGTTCTGGCTACGAAACTGGCGGTTCAGGGAGCGGATGGCGGCACTGCTGGTCACCAGCACGTTTACGGTGCCGCGAAGTCCCGCGGCCTTGCGGGCACGTACCACGAAGCGTTGCAATGCGCTCTCGTTTAGACCGGCGATCTTCTTTTGCAGATGAACCAAGTGCTTGCTCTTTGGCCTCTTCTTCATACAGCGGTGCGCTGCAAAAGCAAAGAGGAGGGCGGATGCGCAGCCCTCCTCAAGGCGTGACTTATCCTTTGGCTTCGGCCGACGATGCCTTTGGTTCGTGAATCGCCGCTTCGCTGGCCGCTGCGGCCGCCTGCTTTTCCGCGCTCGCGGCGTCTGCGTGCCGGGGCTCGGCAAGCAAAAGCAGCTGTTGCTCGGTAACTCGTGTCTTGTGCTCGTCGTAGGCACGCACAATGCGCTGGACTAAGTGATGGCGGACTACATCGGTTTCGTCGAACTGGACAAAGGCCAGTCCGTCGACGTTCTTGAGCACGTCCATTGCTTCGAGCAGGCCACTGCGACGCGCATTGGGCAAATCGATCTGCGTGACGTCACCGGTTATGACCGCCTTCGAGTTAAAGCCCAGGCGAGTGACGAACATCTTCATCTGCTCTGAAGTCGTGTTCTGCGCTTCGTCGAGAATCACGAACGAGTCGTTCAGCGTGCGTCCGCGCATGAACGCGATGGGAGCGATCTCGATGACGTTCTTTTCGAGGTAGCGATCGACCTTCTCGGGATCGAGCATGTCATACAAAGCGTCATAGAGTGGGCGCAAGTAGGGATCGATCTTGTCTTGCAAGGTGCCAGGCAGGAAGCCCAGGCGCTCGCCCGCTTCCACCGCGGGACGGGCCAGGATGATGCGGTTGACACGCTTGGCGAGCAGAGCGGAGATCGCCATGGCCACTGCGAGATACGTCTTGCCGGTGCCGGCGGGCCCGATGCCGAACACCATGTCGTGGCCTTCGATGGCTTCGAGGTAGCGGCGCTGGTTGCTGCTCTTGGGCTGGACAGTGCGGCGTCCAAAGGAACGCTGGCGCCCGGCGTCGGCGAGCCCGCGCAGGCTCGAGTTGGGATCGGAAATCAGCACGCGCAGCATGCTGTTGAGATCGCCGTTATTGAAGGTGTAGCCGGAGCGCTGCAGGCCTTCATAGTCAGTGAAGACTTGCTCAGCGCGCGCCACGTCTTTGGCAGAGCCTTCGAGTTCGATGGCATTCGACCGCAGGTTGATGGTGATGTTGAGACCGTCTTCCAGCAGGCGCACATTCTCATCGCGCGTACCGAAGAACGTCTCGATGTTGGGACTGACCCCGATGCTTTTCTTCATTTAGTTTCTTGGACGAACCAAGTGGAGACAGCGGCCGGCGGTCCGGCCAGGAAGAGCCCAGCGCTTGCGGAACGTTGAGATGCGCCTGAGCAACTCACGGACAAAGCAGGGTTTCGCTTGGAGACGGGACCGGCCGGAATGCGCATGCCCAGAAGGCAAGTCACTACCATTAAGTTAAAGCCTAACCCGGGTCGCAAAGGGAGTCAATGGGAGGCAGACCCTACGCCCATGGCGCCTCAACGGGGAGGCCTGTGGGAAACTAGGAGTATGAAGAAGCCCTTTCTGCGCGTGACCAAATGGCTAGGGGACATTCCCGTCGAGGCCAGCTGCATAACCTGCGGGCCGGAACCGCTGTTCCGCGTGGCGCCGACAAGCCATCGTCCCAACCGTGAGGAGTACGCGAACCAACTGCAGCGCGAATTTGATCAGCATTGCAAGACGGTCCATGCGGGCGAGGCTCAGCGTACAGAGCCGGCGTCTTGAGCCGACGCGGGCACGGCCCTGGTTCGGGCCCATTCGCGTAGGGTCGCGATCTCTTCAGCACGGGTGACCGAGAGCGGCACGGTCTGCGCCAGCGCATTCAACAGCGACTCGGTCGAGAGCTCCTTCTTCTCGGAGTACGCGGCGTAGAGTCCGCCCTGGACGGCTGCGTCGATCTCGGCTCCAGAGTATCCCTTCGCGGCCGCGGCGACCTTTTCCAAATCGAAGTCCGCAGGATTGCGTTTGCGCTTGGCGAGTTGGATGGAGAAGATCTGCTTGCGCTCGGCCTGGTTGGGAAGATCGACAAAGAAGAGCTCGTCGAAGCGGCCCTTGCGGATCAGTTCGGGCGGCAGCACGGTCACGTTGTTGCAGGTGGCGGCGACGAAGACGGGCGACTTGCGATCTTGCATCCAAGAAAGGAACGAGGCAAGGAGGCGCGACGAAACACCGGCATCGGCCGAGGCGGAATCGGGGCCGCTTCCCGCGAAGACCTTTTCCAACTCGTCGATCCAGAGCACGCATGGGGCAAGGCCTTCGGCAACCTGGAAGACTTTGCGGATGCGCTTTTCGGTCTCGCCAATGTACTTGTCGTATACGGCGGAAGTATCGAACTTAACCAGTGGCAGCTTCCACTCTCCTGCGACCGCACGCGCACAAAGAGACTTGCCGCATCCTTGCACGCCAAGGATGATCATGCCTCGCGGCGGTTCGAGGCCGAACTCGCGGGCAGAATCTTCCCAGGCTCCGCGGCGTTGACCGAGCCAGTGCTTGAGGTTCTCCAGTCCTCCGACGGCGGCCATGTTGTCAGTGGCGGGAATGAACTCGAGCATCCCGGAATGACGCAGCAGTTGCTTCTTGGCTTCGAGCAACGTCCGTGATGGACTCGGGACACAACGCGTAGCGCGTGACCAGGGCTTGCGAGATAGCGCGCTCGGCTTCCTCTTCGGTCAGACCGCGGAGGTTTGCCGACATGGCATCGACTCCGGCAGCGTCAAGCTGAAGCTTCAGGGTGTACGACTTCGACAGTCGTGTATAGGTGTCGTGGATGATCTCGGCCAGGCGGTCACGATCGGGGAGTGGGAGATCGAAGTACTCGACCAACGTGGCGAGTTCGGCAGGCACGGCGAGTTCGGGCGCCGTGATGATGACCGTACGGCGATTGGCGGCGAACTTCTGGCCTACGTCGCGGAGACGGCGGACGACGACGGGGTCGTCCATGTGGCGGTGAAAATCTTTCAGGATGAATACGGCCTCGACTGTCATCGACTCCATGTTGGCGAGGGCCTGCACGGGTTCGCGCGTGTTGTAAATAGCGGCGCCTGTGGCTGCGGCCGAGCCTTCGGCTCCCAAGGCTGACTTCATCGCTCGGGCGAGGCGCTCGGCCTCGGCGGTCCCAGGGCTCAGCACTGTTCGGGTCTGCGTCTGGCTGCGTCCGGCTTGAGTGTAGAGAGCACCCTGGGCTTGCGCTGACGGTTGTCCGTCGATCGGAGTATTCGAACCGGAGCGCACGAGGCCGTCGGCGATGCTCCACTCGAAGGTCGCCATGTTGAGTTCGACGCACGCAGAGCGGACCATCTTGACGGCGTGCATCTCTTCAGAAGTCTCCATCACAACGATGGGGGTCGACGAGTTGATGAGTACCTTGAGTCGATCGAGTCCGTCAGTCATGGTAGATCCAGGTTCTCCTCGCGAGATCCCTCGCTCCGCCTGAAGAGCGGCTCCGGCCGAGATGGACTCCGACTAAGGAACAGAACTCGACCCTCAGAAGTTTGACCGGGTGGGGATGCTTCCCTATAATAAGGAATTCGGACCTACCCCGAATATCTCTCTGCACTTACAAAGGTAACGAACCAGCTATGGCAAATCATCTTTCGGCGCTGAAGCGTGCACGCCAAACCGAACGCCGTACCGCGCGGAATCGCGCCAACACCTCCAGCCTGCGCACCCAGTTGCGCAACTTGCGCGAAGCGATTGAGAAGGGCGACAAGGCTGCCGCTGAGCAGACCTACCGCCAGACCGTCTCCGCCCTCGACAAGGCCATTCAGAAGGGGACGCTGCACGAGAACACTGCTTCTCGCTACAAGTCCCGGCTGGGCAAGCGGGTTAGCGCGATTAAGTAGGCTTTCAGCTGTCAGCTGTCAGAATCAGGGCGGACGCTAAGGCGTCTGCCTTTTTGTTTTGCTATCGCATCCCGTCTAGATATTCCTACAATTTTTTTTTGCGCGAATCTCTAAAATATTCATTCCAATCGAGTTACGGACACCGCATCGAGCTTCATGTCCGCAAAATATTGAGCCACAAGAACTTGCACGTAAAATCTTGCAGAATAAGGAGTTAGCCTGGTCTTTTGCATCCGGCTCTATCTCGCTCCCATTTCCGTTCGTAGAGCTAACTAGCATGCTTCCAGTTTGCGCTTTCCATATCCTCAGTCAAGGTTGTGCGTCACATATCAAAATTTTATGCTGTGGAAAACGGAGAACTGCATTTTTCCATTCCCTTGATCCCGACAATAGGCCTCTGACGTAAAATGCGCGGGAACAGGTTTCGCGACGTGTTTGAGGATCTCAAATACGCTCTCCGGCTCTGGGTCAAGCGCCCATGGCAGACGGGGTTCGTCGTCACTGCCCTCGCGATCGCTATTGGCGCGAACACGGGTGTGTTCAGCGTCGTCAACGGGTTGCTGTTGCGTTCGCTTCCATTTCAACAGCCGGAACGGCTTGCCCTGTTTCAGCAGTACATTCCACCACACGACAGCGCCAAGCAGTTTCACGAATGGCGGCAGAGCAGTGCATATCTCGAGGATGCGGCACTCTTCGAGGAAAACGATGTAAACCTTGGCGGAACGCGCGTCGCAAGCCGGGTTCATGTCGCACAAACATCCTGGAATTTCTTCTCGATGCTGGGCGTTCGGCCTGTGCTCGGAACGGGGTTCGCGGCGGACGAGGATGTGGACGGAACGGGGTGGGGACCGGCTGGCCGCAATGGGGTAGCGGTGATCGGCTATGGACTATGGCAGCAACTTTTCGGAGGCGACCCGAATGTTCTGGGGACGACCGTCCGAATCGACGGAAACCCGCTTACGGTTGTTGGCGTCGCGCCGCCGGGTTTCGATTTCCCGGGCAAGGCGGTTCTGTGGAAGCCGGCAGCATTCAGTCCCGGCAACAATGGCTGGGGAACCGTTGGGCGGTTAAGGCCCGGTGTCACTTGGGCGCAGGCGCGCGCCGCTTTTGCAGTGGAGGCAGAGCGTGACGCCCTAACGCAAGGAGGAATCGACAATTCGAACCTGCGTCCGAGCATGCGCTCGCTTCAGGACGGACTTGCCGGGGCAGTAAGGAACGCCTCGTTACTGTTCATGGGTGCGGTAGTTCTGGTCTTGCTGATTGCGTGCACGAATGTCGCAAATCTTCTGATTGCCCGCACAACCGATCGCGCGGCGGAGTTGTCGATACGCTCCGCGCTGGGAGCCACTCGCGGCAGGCTAGCGCGACAATTGCTGACCGAGTGCTTGCTACTCTCCTTCGTTGCCACTTTGGCCGGGTTGGCAATCGCATATTGGACAACCTCGCTGGCGACGAAGATTGAGCCGCCACCGCTCGGCGCACAATCTTACGCAGTCCTGGATGACCGCGTTCTGGCGTTTACTCTGGCGGTGTCTCTAGGTATCGCGTTGGCGTTGGGAGTGTTGCCCTCGCTCTATGCAGGCCACATCCAGGTATTGGGTTCGCGAACTTCCGGGAGGACTCGCGGCTCGCGGCTGGTTCGCCAAAGCCTGGTCACAGCGCAGGTGATGCTCACAATGATTCTTCTCGCCGGTTCGGTGTCGCTGGGGCGCGGGTTCGTCCAGTTGATGAGGATCGATCGCGGGTATCAGATTAAAGGAATCGTGACCGTAGGCGTTTCGTTGGAGGGCACGACGCACCAGCTGAATAAGCGGCAACTTGCCTATTTTGAAGAGGTGCTGGATCGGGTCCGCGGGCTTCCTGGGGTTCGGGCGGCAAGTGCCACCGAATTCCTTCCGCTGTACGCGTCGGCATTCGTCGGAGGACCATTCGGTCTCGATGGACGTCCGGCTCGACGAAGTTCCACGATGATCCCAGTCTTGTCGGGATATTTCGCAACGATGGGAGGACGAGTTTTGTACGGCCGGGAGTTTACGGAAGCCGAAGTGCGGGGCGGAGCCAATGTCGCGGTTGTGAATGAGCGGTTTGCGGCGGGATTTGGCGCACCGCAGGATGCCGTGGGTCATCAGCTCACGAACGGCGACGACGCGTGGAAGATTGTTGGTGTCGTGAAGGGAATGGAGTACGAGACCGATCCGACGACTGCCAATGGAAATGAGGTTTTTGTTCCTTCGGCAATGCCCGGAGGCTTTTCCTCGACATTCGTGGTGCGCGTAGATGGCCGGGCGGAAGAATATCTGGCTAGGATCCGCGATACCGTCGAGTCAGTGGATCCACTAGTTCCCGTATTTAGCGTAAAGACTATGGAGCAGCGGCGGGATGAGCTCTTCGCGAGCCCGAGGTTTTACCGAACCGCCGTTTGGATTTTTGCCGGGCTCGCGCTCTTGCTGGCGGTGATCGGCATTTACGGCATTTTTTCTTACTCGGTCGCCCAGAGGCTCCAGGAGATGGGTGTGCGCATGGCTCTTGGCAGGACTCCAGTTCAACTGCGGGGTATGTTGTTGCGGCAGGGATTATGGATGGTCATGACTGGAGCCGTTCCTGGAATCGTTGGAGCCCAGCTTACCGGACACTATCTTGAAAGCCTGGTCGATGGGGCGAAACCTATCGGGCTGGCGATATCCGCGGGCGTAGTTCTGCTCTTCGCGGGCATAGCATCGACGAGTATCTGGTCGGCGACGCGATCGATCGCGAGACTCGACATCGGTTCCATTCTGCGCAGCGAATGACTTTGCTGTGTGCCGAAGTCACTGCTGCACTCGATGCGCGGATAAAAACACTCATCTGCCGGCAGCATGCATTCCCACTCGTCGAAAGCCACGACCGGTGGGCAGCCGACTTTCCTTTAGGCCTGCTTCGATAGGTCGGCTCGCAGCGAGTCAGTGCTGAACGGACGACGTTGGGTAGCTTTGCCACAAGTACTCAAGGGCTTCGGGAAGGGTTTGCTGGCGTACGGCGCGGTCGACGTGGACGGCGTTGCGGGCGAATACGAATTGGTAGTGATAGCCCTTCGCCGCGAGTACCTTCGCCATGCGCTCGTTAGCGAGAACCCAATCGTGCATGTTATCGCGCATCACATTCGGGTTGAATAGATCGCGGTCGCCAACCTCCATCCAGATGCGGATCGGCTTGACGGGGCTTTCGGGAATCAGGTGTTCGTGAAATTCCCAGGCGCCGTTCGGGCTTTTGGGATTGTAGGGCCACTGCTGGTTGATGAATGTTCCGGAATAGGTCAGGACCCGGTGATACAGCTCGGGGTGATACCAGGCCATGATCAGGGCGCAGGAGCTTCCGGAACTGCCGCCGGTGGCGGCGCGGCCATCGGGATCCTTGGTGAGTCTTACGTGAGCCTGGGTTTCGACGAGAGGCAAAACTTCTTTCTCGACGAACTCGGCGTAGGTTCCAGACATGGTGTCGTACTCAAGGCCGCGCTCACTTCCCTGCGCGTCGCCGCTGCCGTTGCCGATGGAAATGGCGATCATCACCGGAACCTTGTGTTGTGCGATCAGAGTGTCGAGCACGGAGAAGAGCAGCGTATCGGGGCCGTCGGCTCCAACGATGAAAGGCGCAACGGTGCCGGGAACGTACTGCCTGGGGACATAGACGGCCACCTTGCGGGTGTAGGGTGCGGGATGGCTGGTGGTTACGACTAGCTTTGCGGGGTCCGCAGGATCTGGAGTTCCGAAGGTGTTGGCGTCGCGGGCGATGCCGGGATAGATCTTGCTGTCGGAGGAGTTCATGACGAACTCGATTACTGTGCCTTTGGGAACAGCAGCGTTGGCGGACATCTCGGGCGGAGGTTCGTGGGTGGGTCCGACAATGAAATTACCGTCAATATTGGCGGGAGGGTTGGAGCCATCGGGCAATTGCTTGGCCGTGACGTAGCCGGGCGTGTTGGGGTCGCGCGTGGGTGGGGCGGGGCGTTCGGTGCGTTGCGGCGGTGACGAGGACTGGCCCAGGAGAGGATGGGCGACCGCGATCAGGCTGACGAGAAGACAAACTCCCAGAGAACGCGAAGTAAGAGTCATCGTGTCATTGTGCAGGATTCGGAGGATTGGGAAAAGGTCGACATAGATGCTCGCCTTGGCGGTAAAGATTCCCGTCTGTCGATTCAAAGAAAAACCGTCCCGTCCGGCGCAAGCGTCCCAGCCGCGGGGTGAAACTCCGGTCATGTCACAAAACAAATTCCTCTGTAGGGCCGATTCCTCTTCATGCGATAGTTCTGGCAAGGACAGTCCATGCACATCGCTCGTCAGACACCGCAGGAACTTGTTATTGTGTCCGGCACTCGTTGGCTCTCCGCAGGCTGCGCAGCCTTGGCCCTGTTCGGCCTTTATTCCGCAATCACTCGCCGCCAGCCGGCAGGACTGTTCGCCGCTGCCTTCTTACTGCTGTTCGCCTTGATCATGGACCTCCGCAAATCCTTCACCTTCGACGCCATGCAGCGCAGGGTCCGCTGGAAGGGCCGAACGGTTTTGAAGGCGGAATCGGGCGAAATCGCCTTCGACGACATTGCCGACATCGGCACGGAATCCAAGCGCGCCGCCAGGGACGTCCCGATCTATCGGCTAACCATCATCACAGCGCAAGGCGTTGTCCCAATGGCTTACACTTACAATGGGCAACCCGATCGGTACTCCGCCCTGCGCGAACAGATCCTCGCATTCGTCAGACCCGGCTCAACCGTGAAGACAACATTCCCCTGAGTCGCTGGTGGGGCAAAACGAAGCCAAAGCCGCAGGCACATATTCTTTTTAATAAAGTCTAGTATGCCCATCGACTATATGATATATACTCGAGCCAGTAATTGGAGTACTGACTTTCTTGCCGGTACCACCAAAGGCTCAGGAGGAGTTCCTTGATCCCTTTCATCGAGAAAACATGGTTCTTGTGGTGGGTTGTGGCGGTCTCGATCATTTTGCGCTGGTTCCACCTGCTGTCGACCACTGCGGAGAACGCCATCGAAGCTTTCGCTTCTGAGGAGGAGCAAGCCAAGGCAATGGCTTCGAGCCCACCTTCCACCGCAAGCGCGGGCCCAACCTCATTTGCTGCGTAGCAGAGCCAGCACGGTTATCTCATGATGCCCGAGAGCAAGGTCTTGTCTGGGAAGTTCTCACGAGGAAAAAAAGCCGCTCGCGGAAGGGTTGCCGCGAGCGGTTTTCTTAGACTGCGTTCAACGCGTTAGAAGATCAGCTTTGCTCCGAGTTGGAACTCTCTCGGATCGAAAGCCCCGGTAATCGCACCGAAGTTTCCGGCGCCAGTGTTGAGGCTGATGCCGCCAGTGTTCACGTCTCCTCTGAACTGGGTGTGATTCCAGGTATTGAAGGCATCTGCGCGGAGTTCGAAGCGACTTCCACGGGATTCACTGATCAGGAAGCTCTTGAACAAAGAGAGATTCCAGTTCTGACGTCCCGGGCCGCGTAGGGCATTGAATCCGAGATTGCCATAGATGTCAGTGCCCGTTCCTGTGGGCACTGAAAATACAGCAGGGTTGAACCAGGCATTGACCGTCTTGGGATAAGTAATCGATCCGTTGACGTTGGGCCGGTTCCCGGAGTTCTGCACGACGCTTGCCACGTTGCTGCCAGTAACGCCGAGGTTGAGCGGCGCTCCCGACATCATGGTGACGATGCCCGACACTTGCCATCCGCCCAGGGTCGTCTTCAGAAGACGGTTGTCCGTATGTTGGAAGAACGGCAATTGGTAGACGAAGTTGACGAATGCGACCTGGGTGCGGTCGTAGGAGGATGGGCCGATGTCATAGCGCCATCCCGCATATGGGTTAGTGATGTTGTTGAGATCGCCGCCGCTGCCATTGCCGCCCGCGTTCGGATCAACCGAGTGCGCGACCGTGTAGGCAAATTGCAGGGTGAGATCATGGCGCACATTGCCATGCAGATCTACCTGGAATGCGTTGTAGTGGCCATTCTGGCCGTTCTCCGCCATGCGGATCGCGCCAAAACCTTGATAGTTGTAGAGCTGGTTGATGCCGGTACCGCCCGAAGCGATTAAAGCCGGCAGATCGGCGAAGGGCGGCAGGTTAGTTTCCTGGTAGTAATCCATGTGCCGGTTCTGACTTCCAACATAGGCCAGAGAGAGCACGGTCTTGCGTCCCAGCGCCTGCTGCACGCCGGCACTGTACTGGTACGTTGTAGGCAGCTTGTAGCCGCTCGCCTGGATTCCGGTGACGCCAAGAGGGAGAATGGGCAAGGTGGCTGCAGTGATGGTGTCCCCGGACTTGACGTTCATACCGGGATTGGAAAGCGAGACGTTATTCAGGGTTGGACTGGCATTCATCGGCGGGTTGGTGGCGCCGTTGTACATGTCATTGCCCTGAATGCGGTCGAAGAGGATGCCGAATCCGCCGCGAAGAATGGTCTTGCCCTGTCCGGTTAGATCATAAGCAAAACCGATGCGGGGACCGAAGTTGGCCCACGTGTTGTTGACGAGTCCTTTGGGGATTCCGTTCACACCGCCGATGCCGATGCCGTTGGTGTAGAACTGCAATCCCGCCAGGATCGGATTGGGGCTCGTGCCGAGGCCGGGGCTGGCGCCGGTGCAACCAAAGTTTGCGGTTGCGGTTGCGGCTCCAGAACAAATGTTTCCGCTGCCATCGTTCCAAAAAATAGCGGCGTTCGCGGGATTATAGAAGTTGGGGTAGAAGTTCGCGGACTGGTGGTTGGCCTCGTAGGTATGAGGCATTCCGTCCCAGCGCAGACCCAGGTTTAAGGTGAGCCGATTGGTGGCGCGCCAATTGTCCTGAACGTATCCACTGTAGGAGACGTTATTCCAATGGCCGGTGTCCTGGACAGCATTCTCCGTGTATTGCTGAGAGTATCCCAGCAGATAGTCTGCGAAGTCGTAGCCGCAGCTTACGGTCGATGAGGCAGTGCATCCGGTAGGGCTGGTAAAGGATCCATTGAAGTTGAAGTTGCCCTGAGTATTGGCAAACCAGGATTGGACTTTCTTATAGAGCATCCAGCTGAAGCCGAACTTGAACTGGTGCGCTCCCTTGGTCCAAGAAAGATCATCACGAACCTGATAATTATTGGCTTCATTGTTCCACGGAGTCCAGTTTGCAGTATAGTTCGCTCCCGTGATGCCATTCAGGTTGATCGAGGGGATACGATCACTGGCATTTGGTCCTTGAAACAGACGGTTGAAGGTGAAGCCGGAGGGAGCGGTCACCAAGCCTTGCGGCAGGATGTGAATGCGATTGCCATTGTAGTTGAACGCAACCTCATTCAGCAGGGACGGATTGATGATGTGAGTGAGGTGAACCACCGTGCTGTACGCGGGATTGCCAAACGTATTGCCGATGGTGGGAACATTGTCGCCGCTCCACATCGTATTGCCGTAGTCCTGCGAGATTTGCTCTGAGACCCAGTGTCCGAAGATGGAGAACTTTCCGTTGAACTGGTGATCCACACGGGCAATCTCCTCTCGGACATGCGTGGGCACGTTGTTGCCGCCAATAAAACTGGCTCCGCTTGTGGCCTTCGGAAAGATGCCGCCGTAGGTGCCGCCAGCAGTCAGCAAGGCGCTGGCATTGGCATCGATCAGGCAAGCAGGAATCGTATTGTTGGGGAACGGCTGGCCGGGGACGAGCGTCGCTTGAACTGCAGCGGAGCAGTTTGCTCCAAATCCGGCGATCCCAGTCGGCACTACAGTATCGAGCGCTTTGCCGTTGTAGGTGGTGGGCAGTACTGCGTCGCCGGCTGCGTTGGGATATGCGCTGGCAGGCGGAACCGTCTGGTTGAGCAGTTGGCCCTGGATGAGGCTGCGCCACTCCATGTTGTAAAAGAAGAACGTCTTGTGTTCTTTTTTCCAGAAATCAACCGGGCCGCCGCCATTGAAGCCATAGAGGTTGTAGCGGAGTTCAGCCACCTTGGCCGGGGCGGGGTTGAAATAGTTACGTGCATCGAGCGCGTCGTTGCGCCCAAACCACCAGGCTTCTCCGTGGTAATCCTTAGTGCCTGATTTAACCACCTGAGTGATGGTGGAAGCGCCGGACATGCCGTATTCCGCGCTATAGTTCGACGTATTGATCCGGAATTCGCCAATGGACTCGAGGGATGGGGCAACGCTGGCCTGACTGCCGCCGCGATCGAGGTTCTCGCCACCATCGATGAGCAGAAGATTGTGCCCCATGCGCTGACCATTGATGCTCACGTTGTTATCGCCGCTGACAGCGGTAGGACTGATGTTGTCTCCCTGAAGACTGACGGCGCCTGCAGTCAAAGAGTAAAGGTTATATAAGGTCCGTCCATTGGTAGGAAGATCGCTGACTTGTTTGGCGGTCACGACACTGCTGACTTCGCCAGACTCGGTTTGCACGGTCACAGGATTGGCTTCGACTGTGATCGTCTCGCGCGCGTTGCCGACCTGCAAAGTGAAGTCGACACGGGTTCGATCGCCCACTTGAAGCAAGAGATCCTTGCGCTCGCCCGCCTTGAAGCCGGACGCCTGCGCGCGAACCAAGTAATGTCCGATATGCAGGTCGAGGACGACATACTGCCCGTCAGACGAGGTAGCAATCGTACGGCTGATTCCGGTATCGGTGTTGGTGATTACGATGGACGCATCCGCAACCGCGGCGCCAGTTGAATCCATCACCGTACCGACGATGGCTGCTTCCTGAGCTGCCGCGAATGAGGTGAAGAGTGTGAAGAACGCGAAGAGAACAAGTAAGAGTTGAAGGTCACGCCTTTTTATGAACGCGTTGAGCTCCTCGCCAAACATGGACGAGAGTGATTTCATTTCCTGCCTCCTGGTTTTTACTGCTCAAGAAACTCGACAATAAGCGTCGGATGAAACGGATGGAATTCGTACTAATCATGGTCAGACTCAGCGATTGCGGTTGTCAAGAAAAATCGTTTTTTTACAGGGGTTTCGCACTGTCATGTGTGATTCAAATCACACCAATTTGGGAAATTGGTCGACACGAAAACAGAAATTGGAATTATCCCGATTTAGGAACTTGTTTTTCACAAAAACGGAGGTGATTCTTACAACGATTGTTCCCACATCGGAACGGCTATGATTCGCGTCACGATGGCATGTACCCGCGGTCATATCGGCTCACGGCTCGAGGGATTGAGGATCGTTGTTTCAAACGGGCAGAGCTTTCGTAGCCTCTCGATGTGGAGAATCGGTCTTGGCGCCGGTCGTCCGTTAGCAATACTTGTTCGAGCTTTGGGTTGGGACCCCTCAGCAAGAGCGAGGGCGGGGGCGATGTACTCTGGCGAGAGGGTCGCCCCCGTAAAGTTCTGACAAAATTTCAGGTAGGGGATTTCCGACCATCCGCGCTCAGCGGCTTCTGTTCCTCTCATCTTTCATTCCCCACAGCCACACCACCTCGTGGGCGGCAGCAAGATCAAAGTTGGCGTCTATGGCAACAGCGATCTGGGGGCGATGTATGTATGATGGGGCATCTTTAAATTTGCAAAGGGAGTTGGACCGATGGCGCATTCCCCTGTTTCGCCGATCCAGCCAGTCCTGCGCACGGCCCTCGTAGTCGCGCATCCGGGTCATGAGCTGCGAGTTTTCGGTTGGGCGCAGGCCCATCACGCCCGGGTTTACGTTCTTACCGATGGATCGGGACGGTCCGGGATTTCCCGACTGGCGTCTAGTGCCAGTCTGCTAAGCCAAATGGGATGTGAGTGTGGTGAGATTTTCGGGACGGTTTCCGATCGGGAGATCTATCGAGCCATCCGCGAGCACGATCACGCTTTCTGCCTTGATCTGCTGGATGGGCTTTCGGCGTCATTTCAGAAGCACGATATTGAACTGGTTAGCGGAGATGCGACGGAATGGTTCAATCCAGCGCATGACGTTTGCCGCATGTTGATTAACGGAGCCGCCGCGGCAACGCAACTTGCGACCGGAAAGAAAGTTGCCAACTACGAGTTCTGCCTGACCGAATGGGAGCAAGGAACCCAAGAGACCCACGATGATGCTTGCTGGCATACGCGACTGGACGCCGCGACGCTGCGCGCAAAACTGGATGCCGCGCAGGCTTACATCGAATTGCAAGATGAAGTCGAGCGGGCCGTGGCGAGGCGAGGCGAAGAACACTTCCGCACGGAATGCTTGAGACGGATCACGGGCGTTCCCGCGGAGGCGCCCGAGAAACCGTTTTATGAAACCTGGGGAGAGAAGCGCGTAGCGGAGGGTGAATACGCTTCCGTGATTCGTTATCAGGAACACCTTCTGCCGCTGCAGCAGGCGATTGACCGCCACGTCGCCGCCACCGCCAGGCCATGCGCCAAAGGCCAGGTGGCTTCCTGAGGGCGTGTGAGAATCCTCATCACCAACAAGATTGTCGATACCCGCACGGGCACGGAAGTGGTGGTGCGCGACCTTGCGCTGGCGCTGCTGCGCCGCGGGCATGAGCCGATAGTCTACGCGTCGATCCTGGGAGCCGTTGCCCGCGAGATTGCCGCTGCTGGAATCGTGACCACGGATAATCTAACCAGCCTTCCGAATGCGCCTGACATCATTCACGGACAGCATCACGCGCAAGTCGTCGAAGCCTTGTTGCGCTTTCCGGACGTGCCCGCGATTTACGTTTGCCATGATGCCACGGCGCGCGTCGATGAGCCATTCTACTTTCCACGAATTCTGCGGTACGTCGCCGTCGATCTGCGTTGCCGCGCGCGATTGGAGAGCGTTGCGGCGATTCCACGGGAGCGGATCGAGGTCATCGAAAATGCTGTGGATCTAACGCGCTTTGCGATGCGCCCTCCCTTGCCGTCGCGACCGAAGCGGGCCTTGGTTTTCAGCAACAGTGATCAACAGCTTCCGGCCATCAAGAAGGCGTGCCTGCAGGAGGGCGTGACGGTCGACGCCGTAGGGATGGACGCGGGAATTCCGGTGGCCGCCCCGGAATCGATTCTTCCGGCCTACGATCTGGTGTTCGCTAAAGCCCGCTGCGCACTGGAGGCTATGAGCGTCGGTTGTGCGGTGGTCCTGTGCGATTTCGCCGGGGTTGGGCCAATGGTGACCGCTGAGAGATTCGACGAACTGCGGCGCATGAACTTCGGGCGCGGAGTGTTAACGCAGCCTCTCAAGCCGGAAATCTTACGGCGTGAAATTGCGCGTTACGATGCCGAGAACGCTGCGGCGGTGTGCGCCCGGGCCCGCGGGGAAGTCAGTCTGCAAAAAGCAGCGGGGCATTGGGAACAGCTTTACGAAAACGTGATCGCCGAGTTTAGTGGAGCAACGACCGACCGCCACGCTGAAGAGTTGGCCCTTGCCAACTATTTGGGCCAATGGAGCTATGAGAGCCGCATCCGGTGGGAGTACGTTCAGATCGATAAGTTGCGGCGCCTTCCGGTGCTTGGCAACACGATCGCAGAATTCATGCAGAGTGTTTTGAACCGTTGGGTGCGGCGGCAGACATGAAAACTGACGCCGGATTTGGAACTGCGATGCTGTGAACTAACCCTTCTGGGAAACAATCACGTCTGCGCTGGACGCTCGCTTTCGAGAAGCCTACTCTGCGATGTCCAACCGGGTTTCATCCTGGCTAGCACAAGTGACAGTTAACACGCGAGTCCACCGCGTGTTGCACTAAGTTGTGTACAAGTCCCCTGCGCCAGGGCTTGCAATCGTTAAGAGACTCGATGTTACGTACGATACGAACGATCGGATCGATCCGGACGATCGAAGGCGCTGGGGGTGCTTCCGCGCCGGACTGGATTGTGGCGCCCAGGGAGTGCGCGTGGCGGTGGGCGGCGATCCGAATTCTTTGTGCGTTGCTGATTTCAAGTTGCGCGGCTCAAGAACAGAACGGGAACGGTTCGACTCCGCCATCGGTTGAGGGCAGAGAGCTCAACGTGAATTGGTTGTATGGTTCATACGTTCCGAAAGACGTGCCGCTTATACCTCTCGACGGCCATCAGCGCTTCAAACTGTACCTCATGCAGACGTACACAACTCCGGGAATTTACATCAAGACAACTCTGTTTGCTCTCCATGATCAGATCACCAACAGCAATCCGGAATGGGGAGACGGTTTTGGCGGCTTTGCCAAACGACTGGGGGACCGGCAGGTTCAGTTCATCATTCAAAATTCGATCACCTCGTTGGGAAACGGGATGCTGGGGTGGGAACCGCGTTATGATCGCTGTCGCTGCGATGGTTTGTGGCCACGGACCCGACACGCACTCGTCAGGAACTTTGTAACTTACGACCGAACGGAGAAATCATTACGGCCTCAGCTCATGCCTTTCCTCGGAGCCTTCGGGTCTTCCGCGATTGCTTCGACGTGGTCTCCCGGAAATCCGAAGTGGGAGGTGCGGGGCTACCAGGCCGTGGTGACTCAAGTCTTCGTCGGCGCGGGCATCAACTGGCTGGGCGAGTTTGCTCCCGAGATTGTGGGTGTGCTCCGCAGGAAAAAAACCAAGGGTAAGTGAAGTATTGAATCGCGAACGCCACAAGGCTCCATTCCTGAGATCGCTGCGATTACGTCAGCTGCCAAAGATGTTCTGGTTCAGGAAATCGTTGCGGAACTTCCCCTGGGGGTCATACTTGCGGCAAAGCTGAATGAACTCGGGCATCTTCTTATATGTATCCTTCAACGTTGCCGGGGACACGGTAAACAGCTTTCCCCAATGCGGGCGGGGCCGAAACGGGGCAAGTTCTTTCTCGATCACCGGCAAGAGCTTGCTGACCGCAGGCCAGTCCTGCTTCCAGGTGAAGTGAATGGTGATGCTGGGTTGTTCGTAGCACGGGCTCATCCACAGGTGATCTGCCGCAATTGCGCGAATTTCGGAGATCAGAAGGTGCGGACTGACCTGATCGCGCAGGCGCTCAATCGCCAGGATCGCTTCGACGGCATGTTGTCGCGGGACAAAGTATTCCGACTGCAATTCTTTGCCGGCGCTCGGTGTGAAGCCCATGCGAAAGTGCGGAAGGCGTTCATACCAGGGCCCGGGCACACCCATTTGCTCGGTACAGTTTTCAGCCGAAAGTTCTGCAATGGGGTGAAGGTTCTTAGTCGCGCGCTTTGCCCCAAAGAATTCCGGAGTCGGGTCAAAGGCCGCTCCGGGTTCGACGCGGCTTTTGATCCACACTTCATTAATGCGCTGTTTCTGCCAATCGGTAAAGAGGCTCACGCTGTAGGCGCTGGCTTCAATCGCGTCGAAATGATCTTTCATCGCGGCGAGCGGCAGATTCTCGTAAACATACTGGCGCATCGTGTAGGTCGGTTGAATATCCAGCGTGACGGCTGTGATCACGCCCAGAGCGCCCAAGCCGACAACTGCGCCGCGAAACGTCTCGCCATCGCTCTCGCGAGAGAGCTTCAGAACGTCACCAGCCGCTGTAACGAATTCCAAACCAGAGACTGCGGTGGCAAGGTTTCCGTTTTTCTCGCCCGAGCCGTGCGTCGCCGTGGTGCACGCTCCGGCCACCGATATGTGCGGCAACGACGCCAGGTTGTGCAGCGCAAAGCCCTTGCTCTCCAGATACGGACACAGCTGGCCATAGGTGATACCCGCAGCCACTGTCACCGTTCGGGCGGCGGCATCAATCGCAATCACCTCGTTCATCGGCTTCAACGAGAGGAAACTGTCTTTGCTGTCGGCAATGTTGTTGAAGCAATGGCGTGTGCCCAACGCCTTGAGCCGGTTTTCCTTTTTCACGTAGTCGCGCACTTGCTCGAGCGACGTCGCAGAGTACAAACGGTCGGTGCTGTACTGGAGATTGCCTGCCCAGTTGGTGAGTTTTTCTCCCCCGGCCCACGCCAACAAGCGCATGAGCACGGGAGAGGCGACGATGGCAGTGAGGATCTTGATGAACATTCGCTTGGTCATGTGAGTTCAGGATTACTGAGGTTTTTTTGCGGACCCCGTGTCCACTTTGACAGCGGAGGGCTTGTCGGTTTTGGCAGTGTCGACCCAGACTTGGCTGAGCCGGCCGTCAGAGTCCGTCGTGAGCACGACGTGCGACTGGTCGGTAGTGCCGCTCGCGCCTGGCCGGACAATATCGATCGCTTCCTGGGTGAGGTGAAGGCCGTCGCTCGACTCTCCGGGACGCGGCTGCTCAATCTGGTGAACCGTGCGTTGCGGGCCTCCGGGCGTGGAGCGCTGAACTGTGGTCTCGCGTTGAACGAGCTGAAGGCTGTCGTCTCCGGCTACGCCCGGAACGTTGGTCGAGTAGGTTTCGGTGGTGTCGCGTTTTTCCCCTGCAGCGGTCTGCACCTGCTTGTTCACCGTGTGCTCAACTAGGGTGAGCGTGCCGGAGGAATCGGGTCGGAGGACGCGCTCGTCTTTGTTGCGAAGCTGACCATCCTGCCGGGTGGTGCTTTCGCGGACCTCGCTGAGCTTCCAGCCTCCGGATCCGTCGGACAAGAGCGTAGATTTCGTGGAGGCAACAGTGCCGTCCGTGCTTTTCGTGTCACGCTGTTCGGTTTGCACAGCGGCAGAGAAGCCTCCGTTGGCGTCTGGCGTAAGAACGGTCGTATTGGTGACGCGTACACCGGGATTGAGTTGGCGTGAATTCTCTAGCTCGCGCCGCACGACTTGCAGTCCGCCGTTCGCGTCGGGACTGGAAATGGTGCGACTGACCTTCTGTTCGCCGCCGGAGAGTGTGCGGGACTCTTCCTGCCTTTCCTGAATCAAAGTTCTGCGGCCATCGGAGTCTCGTCCATAGGTACGCTCGATATTGCGAACCGTCGTGTCGTTGATGCGGACCGACTCTTTCTCTGTGTCGGAGTACGGAATATAGCGTCCGTCCGGACCGAGGGTTTCGACCGAGGTGCTGTCGAGAACTCGACCGTTGGCTTCGGTATGAGTTTCTTTCGCACGCGTGGGATTGAGAGAGCCGCCGGGCCCAGCCTGCTGGCTGGTCGCGGTCCAGGATTGGGGCTTGGAATTATCCTGGGCAGGGCACAAGGGCGGGATGCATAGGGCAGCGGTCAACGTTGCAAAAGCAGTCGAACTCGCGAATCGACCGAACCTCATAGGACGTAATTTTATACGGAAGACGCGATGAAACAAACCAATCAGGTTCGCTATCAGAGCAGTTCGAGCAACGCTCCGCATCGGCACATCATTTTTCATTGTGTGGCTTCTTGCCATTCCTGTTCGGCGCGCTGCAAGAAGGCGCTGCGGTCTTCTTGCAAGATCCATCGCTCCTTGATTAGTTCGTCGACAGCGCTTGTGTATTTCCTTATGTAATCGTTGCGATCGGAGTAGCGTTCCGCAATGGATGTGCGCGGGTCGCCAGTCTTGTGGCGTTCGGCAACAGTCTTGGGAAACGGCAGGTATGAGGCTTCGAAGGAGACTCGCTGGTTAGGCGCTCCGATGGTGGGATCGCGAAGATTCCAACTGGTGTACGTGGCCAAGGGGACGGTGAGTTCGGGAAGGCGCACGCCGTCGCGCTCGTTGCCGTCAGAGTCGACTTGCGGCACCAGCACCGGGAAAGGCTCGCCGACTTTGGGGGGCTGCACCCTGAGGATTCCATCGCGCCAGTTGGGACCGAAGTCGAGGTGCCAGGCTTCATTGGCTTCGTGCGGACGATTTATACCGGGGATTGCAGGCAAGGCGTAGGCGTTGAGCGCTACGAGCGTCCCATCGGAAATTTTGGGATAGCTGCTGGCGGGTGGGAGATGTGCTGCTGCGCACCCAGGCGTCCATGTTGACGATCATCGAACGCCAGAAGTATTTGATGGGCAGCGGCGATTGCGGCTGTTGTCCGAGGAGATCTCCTTTGCCCTTTTCTGGAGGGAACGGGCCGGAAAAATGTTGCAGTCCGGTGAAGTGATAGATGCGGACGTTGTCGGAGATGGGGGCGTCTTGCTTGCCATCGGCACTGACATGGATCAACGCGCAGGCGCGACCCCAATATTCGTACGACGTGTTCGAGAAGAAAATCTTCGGGACAACTTTTTCAGCAGTGGCGCGGTCCAGCAGACCGCCCGTGTCTCCGGTGACCGGATCTTTCTCGGGAAGATCGGTGAAGGGGAAGATGTCCGTGGGGAAGAAGATTGAAGAAGTGGGCTGGGCGTCACGCGAGGGCTGGGCGAAACGGTAGTTAAAGCTGCCGCGACCCGCTCCGGCTACATGAGCAAGAACGCCATCGAGCGCGATTCGTCCTTCTTCGTCGGCGTTGAAGCCTTGATAGAGGAAGTCGCGGAGGAATCGCCCGTTCTGCGAGATGCCTTCGCCGTAAACGCGGGCGGCGGGGGTGATGGCGTCGGCGGCGTGCTTGGCGTAGGAGGCGAAGTCGCGAATCACGGCGAAGCCTCCGCCGGCGACGACGGGATCGGCAACAACGTAAACGTATTCGTAAATTTTGCCGGGCTGGAAGCCTCCATTCAGGTGGATGTGCCGGTTGCTGGGCGTAAGTTTCCCGTCGATGGTTTGGGCGAATTGCCATTCGGTACGCGTAATTACGGTGCGTGGGCCATTGCGTGAGTCGCGCACGGTAAGGATGTCGCGCGGGTCGTCGGGCGCTGCGAGGGGATATTCGGTACCGCCGATGTTGCCGAGAATAAGATGTCCGAGCGGAATTTCGGGCATGAGATGCGAGGGCATGAGATCGCCGCGGAGGAGACCGGTGATGGTCTTGCCGTTATCTTTCGCGACTGGAGTGGTGAATCGCAAGGGCTCCGGGACCGGCGGCATCCCATTGCCAGCCGAGGCTCACGATGGTGAAACCGTTGCGGAGGAGCCATGCGTCCCCGGCGTCGGCGGCGAGATCCCAGTCACCGCCATCGACAAGCGAGAGGATGCGGCCACGGCCACGATTCGGGACTTCGAGAAGCAGCGAACCGTTTCCTTTGTGAGCGTCTTTCGGACGGACGGCATTGAAGTCGGAGGAGAACTCAACTTCGCCGTCTTTCATATTGACCGCGTCGCTGAGATCTACGATGCGCAGGTTGTGCGGATTAGTCACGGGGAGGGAGAAGTAAATGCGTCCAGTGATGCGCTCGTAGGTGCCGGCCGTGCCGAACTGCTTGCCGTTGAGAACATCAGTGCGGGAGGTTACTTCCACCCGGACGACCCGCGCGCGCAGGGACGGAACAATTAGAGCCGCAAGGAACATCAATGAAGCTATCCGAAGGTATCGCTGCATGCGCGGAAGGATAGCATGCAGGGCGGACAATGACGCCGCGAGCAACTGTCGAGCTTCGCTCGACGGACGGCCCAGGGCGGCCGTCCCCACATGAACTGTCCCTACACGAGTCGTCCTCACATGAGCTGTCCCATATGATGTCCCACATAATGCGATGGCGGCGAATCGGCGGGGTGTACAATTTCCCCGCCTCGCCCCGTGGAATCTGGGCCGCCGCAAAATCCTTGGCAGACTTTTGGGGAACTGAATAATGAAGAACCTGTTTCAATTGTTCGCCGTCGCACTGCTCAGCTGCTTGCCCTGCGTCTTCTCATTCGCTCAACAACCCGACCCATCGAAAACCGCTACGCCGAAGAAGCCTGCGCCTACATCTTCCGAAAAACCTGCGGAGAGTTCGATTAAGCCGGAGGCTGCGCCCGAGCAGAAGCCTGCGCCTGCAGCATCCGGCGATAAGGAGAAGGACAAGGAAGAACACTACGACATGACCGAAGTGGCGCCGGTGGTGACGCATCATCAGATCACCGTCGACGGCAAGGCGGTGAAATACACGGCGACGGCAGGGCGGTTGCCCATCAAGCGCGGAGACGGCCGCATCGACGCGGAGATGTTTTACGTTGCATACACGGCCGAAGGTCAGGACACTGCGAAACGTCCGCTGACTTTTGCGTTCAATGGCGGGCCAGGCTCGGCGTCTATCTGGCTGCACATGGGCGCGTTGGGGCCGCGGAAGGTCGTGCTGCAGCCAGATGGATTCATGCCTCCGGCGCCGTATCGCCTGGAAGACAATCCTTACACCTTGCTCGACAAGAGCGACCTGGTCCTGATTGACGCGATTGGCACGGGGTTCAGCCGCGCGGCAGACTCCGAGCTCATGAAGAAATTCTGGGGAGTGAAGGGAGACATTGAGGCGTTCGGCGAGTTCATTCGGCTGTACATCACGCGGAACGAGCGGTGGACGTCGCCGCTGTTTATTCTCGGCGAAAGTTATGGGACAACACGGGCGGCTGGAATTGCTGGATATCTCGCGGATCGCGGAATCTCTTTCAATGGGATCACGCTACTCTCGACGGTGCTGAATTTCGAGACACTCGAGGAAAACCCGACCAACGATCAGCCTTATGTTTTTCTGGTGCCGTCGTTCACGATGATTGCGGGATATCACCACAAGCTGGCAAGCGATCTAGCGGGCGATATGAACCGCGCACGGCAGGAGTCCGAGCAGTGGGCTTCGACGGAATACGCGCAGGCTCTGGACAAGGGAGATGCGCTCACGCCGCAGGAGCGGCAGAAGGTCATCGATCAGCTGGCGCGATTTACGGGCCTGAGTAAAGAAGTAATCGACGAGGCGAACCTGCGCATCAATGTGCAGAAGTTTACGCACTACCTGCTGATTGATCAGAAATTGCGCGTGGGGAGACTCGACGGACGGTATACGGGTCCTGATCCGAATGGGCTGCTCGATACGCCGTTTTACGATCCCACGGGATCGGCGACGCAGCCGCCCTTTACGTCGGTATTCAACCACTACATTCGCACCGAGCTTGGGTACAAAGTGGATATGCCATATTACGTGCGGGCGCAGGACATCGGTTTCGATAAATGGGATTGGGGATCGGCAATTCAAGGGTTTCCCGACACCGCTTCGGCGATGCGGCAAGCGATTGTGAAGAATCCTTACTTGAAAATCCTGGTAATGGAAGGCTTTTACGATTTGGCGACGCCATACTATGCGGCCAACTACACCGTGAACCATCTGAACCTGCCGCAGAAGTATCGGGACAACATTTCGTTTGCGACTTACGATGCGGGACACATGGTTTATTTGCCAATGGACGGGTTGAAGAAGATGAAGGCGGATCAGGCGGCGTTTATGGGGAAGGCGAATCCTTAACCACGGAGGTCACGAGCGACACAGAGAAATGTTCACCGCTTAACAACTTTTATGAAAACAGCGCGAGTTCTTCTCGTTTCTTCTTTTCTCTTTTCCAGCGTCATCGCGTTCGCGGATGATTCGTGCGAAAAGGTCGCGGCAGCGAAAATCGGTGGAACGACAATTACTCTGGCACAAACTGTCGCTGCGGGGACGTTTGCAGGACCTCCGGCGCCGTTCAGCGGGGTCGACGTTTCGGCCTTGTACAAGAATCTGCCCGCATTCTGCCGCGTGGTGGCGGAGGCGAAGCCGACTGCAGATTCCGATATCAAGATCGAAGTGTGGCTGCCCGTTTCCGGATGGAATGGAAAGTTGCAGGGCATTGGCAACGGTGGATTCGCCGGGCTGATCGACTATGTGCAGCTCAGCACATCGATGAGCAAGGGTTACGCGGTCACTGCGACAGATACGGGGCATACGGGATCGCCGATTGATGCGGCGTGGGCGATGGGACATCCCGAGAAAGTGGTTGACTTCGGGCATCGCGGCATTCACGAGATGACGCGCGTGGCGAAGGAAGCGGTGCGTGCGTACTATGGAAAGACTCCGCAGCGATCGTACTTTGCGGGGTGCTCCGACGGTGGGCGCGAGGCGCTGATGGAGGCGCAGCGGTATCCCGACGATTATGACGGGATTCTGGCGGGTGCTCCGGCGAACAATTGGACTCCTCTGCTGGCAACTGCGGCATACGACACACAGGCCCTGACCGTGGATCCGGCGAGCTTCATTCCGCCCGCAAAGATTGCGACGATTTCGGCCGCAGTCAATGCTGCGTGCGACCAACTCGATGGCGTGAGCGATGGAATCCTGAACGATCCGCGGCAATGCCACTTCGATCCCACGACGATTCAGTGCAAGGCGGAGGATTCCGACAAGTGCCTGACTGCGGCGCAGGTCACGGCGCTGAAAAAACTCTACGAGGGTACGCTGGATTCGAAGGGGCACGTGGTCTATCCCGGCTATCTGCCCGGAGCCGAGGAAGGCGAAGGCGGCTGGGGACTGTGGATCACGGGGCCGGCACCGGTTAAGAGTCTCATGGCCTTCTTCGGTAACGGATTCTTCTCGGGCTTCGTCTACGAGAAGTCCGATTGGGACTACAAGACGTTTCATGTTGACGCAGATTTGAAAGCGGCCAACGAGAAAACGGCGCAGGCTTTGAATGCCACCGACGCGGATTTGAAGTCTTTCAAGGCTCGCGGGGGAAAGTTGATTCTGTATCACGGGTGGAACGATCCGGCGATCACGGCGCTCAACACGGTCAATTACTACGATAGCGTGATTGCGAAGATGGGCTCGAACGATGTGGATTCGTTTGTGCGCCTCTACATGGCGCCGGGCGTGCAACACTGCGGCGGAGGCCCGGGACCCGACTCGTTTGGTGCTGTCGGCGATCTGAAGTTCGACGACCCGCAACGCAGCATGGACGCTTCTTTGGAACAGTGGGTGGAAAAAGGGACTGTGCCGTCGACCATTATCGCCTCAAAGTTTGAAGGCCAGGACCGGACGCACGCCAAGATGACACGTCCGCTATGCGCGTATCCGAAGTTTGCGCAGTATAAGGGGAGCGGGGATACGAATGATGCAGGGAGTTTTTTATGTACCGCTTCACGGAACTGATAAGAACTACGTACCACTGAGGCGCAGCAGAATGAAGGCCCTATCCCCCTTCGTGTGACTTCGTGGTTGAAACTGACTTCACTTGCTATATTGATTTTTCTTTTTGTCTTCGTGGCGCTCGATGCCCAGCTGAATCAGGCGGTCGATCAGGTCGGCGTACTCTAGGCCCGATGCGCCCCACAATTTCGGATACATGCTGATCGATGTGAATCCGGGCATGGTATTGATCTCGTTCAGGAAGATTTTTCGCGTCTTCGGATCCATCAGAAAATCTACGCGGGCCAGACCGGAGCAGTCTACGGCCTGGAACGCGGCGACGGCCAGCTCCTGAACTTTCTTCGTCTCGGCTTTCGTAAGTTTCGCGGGAATGATCAACTGCGAACCTTCGTCGACATACTTCGCGGTGTAGTCGTAGAACTCCTTGCCCGGAACGATCTCTCCGGGGACTGACGCGACGGGTTCGTCGTTGCCCAACACCGAGCATTCGATCTCGCGGGCTTTCTCTTTCTTGCCGCCTACACCTTGCTCAATCACGATTTTGCGATCGAACTTTGCGGCTTCTTCAATGGCCGGGCCGAGTTCTTTGCGGTTATGCGCTTTGCTGATGCCCACTGAGGATCCCAGGTTTGCCGGCTTCACGAATACCGGGTACGTCAGCTTGCTCTCGACTTTCTTCTGAACTTTCCTGGGATCGCTCTCCCACGCGCTGCGCAGGATGGTTACGTGCTTCACGATCGGAATCTTCGCGGCGATAAACAGTGACTTCATGATGTCTTTGTCCATGCCGGCAGCCGAGCCTAGGACGCCTGCGCCCACGTAGGGAATGTCGGCAAGTTCGAGCAGGCCCTGGATGGTGCCGTCTTCGCCGAAGGTTCCGTGCAGGACGGGGAAGATCACGTCGACATTGATGGCGCGGTCACTGGCACGGCGCATCATGGAGGCGTCGGTTTGAAAAGGCACGAGTCCGGTCTGGCGGTGCACCGGTTCCGGCGGAACCACGACGGCTTCGCCCCGAGCGAGAACCGCGGCCGACGTTGTGTTTTCGGGATCTCCGGCACGGAGGTTGCGCGGCTCAAGCACGAGCTTGCCGGTGAGGAGATTTTCGGCGTGCTCGGCCGTCAGCCAGCGGCCGTCTTTGGTGATGCCGATGGGCACAACCTCGTACTTATCTTTATCGATTGCGTTCAGAACCGAGGCGGCCGACAGAAGTGAGACTTCGTGCTCTCCGCTGCGCCCGCCGAATAAGATGCCGACCCGAAGCTTTTCCATTACCTTCCAGTTTGGACGGGAGCGAGTGTCTCGTCAATCGCAGGGGAGATACTGGGGAACCCATTCGGCCACGGATCGGCACGGATTGCAGAGACAATTCTTTTGCTTTCTCGGATCCGTGTGAATCCGCGAGAATCCGTGGCTAAAGAATCTTCTTCCCGAACGCCGACAGCGCCAACTCTACCGCTAAATCGGCAGTTCGGTTGTGCTCGTCGATCACGGGGTTCACTTCGACAATTTCGAAACTCAGCATGCGGCCATGGTCGGCGATGATTTCCATGGCAAGGTGCGCTTCGCGATAGGTGGCGCCGCCGCGCACAGGGGTACCGACGCCGGGAGCGTCTTCGGGATCGACCCAATCCATGTCGAGTGAGATGTGATAGCCGGCAGTGCCGCGAGCGGCGATGCGCAGGGCTTCCTCCATGACGGTGCGCATGCCGCGCTCGTCGATGTCGCGCATGGTGAAGACGCCAATGCCGGCGCGAACCACATTCTCTTTCTCGACCGCATCGATGTCGCGCACCCCGACCAGCACGCAGTTTTGCGGTTTCACCTTGGGAGAGAAATCGAAGATGTTGCTGAGTTCTGAGGGCCACAGACCCATGAGCGCGGCGAGAGGCATGCCGTGTACGTTGCCGCTGGGCGAGGATTCAGGGGTATTGATGTCGGTGTGGGCGTCGATCCAGATCAGGCCGACGGATTGATTCTGGCGGCGGTAGAACTCGGCGACGCCGGAAACCGTCCCGGCTGCCATTGAATGGTCCCCGCCAAGTGCCAGCGGGACTTTTCCGGCCTCGAGCGTCTTGACCACGAGTTCCGCATGTTTCGTACAGGTGGCCGTGATCTCCTTCAAATACTTGGCGTGCGTGTCGCCTTCTTTTTTCTGCTCGGGAATGGCGACGGCGACGTTGCCACCGTCTTCGACCTCGTGCCCGAGAGCTTCCAACCGCGCTTCGAGGCCGGCTACGCGTACGGCCGAGGGGCCCATGTCGACTCCTCGGCGCGACTGGCCGAGATCAAGAGGAACGCCGATGACACGAATTTTCCTGGGAGAGATGTTGGAAGAGCTGGTCGTTGTTGTCATAGGATCTAAGGAATTGAGTAATTTGGTGATTGGGTGATTGGGTGATTGAAAACCCAAATCGCCGATTCTCAAATTACTCAATTACCCAATCGCTCAATCTTTCTTACTCAATCGCACAATCACTCAATCTTTTTTCTACGGGTAGAGACGGTACAACATTCTTGGGAATGGAATCGTTTCGCGCACGTGCTCTAAACCACAGATCCACGCTACAGCCCGTTCAATCCCCATCCCGAAACCGCCGTGGGGAACACTGCCAAACTTGCGCAGGTCGAGATACCACTTGAAGGCTTCTTCCGGCAAATTGTGTTCATGAATACGTTGCAGAAGCATTTCGTGCGAGGCCATGCGTTGCGAGCCTCCGATGATTTCTCCGTAGCCTTCGGGAGCAAGGACGTCGACGCACAGCGCCAAATCAGGCCGCTGCGGATCGGGCTCCATGTAGAAGGCCTTCACCTTTGCGGGATAACGATGCACCATGACCGGCTTGTCGAATTGCGCTGACAAGTAAGTTTCGTCGGGCGAGCCTAAGTCGCCGCCCCATTCGAACTTTGATTCCAGAGCGCCCTTGGCGTGTCCCTCCTGCAAATTCTTGACAGCGTCGTCGTAGCTGATGCGCGGGAAGGGCGGCTCAATTTTTTCGAGTTTGGAAATGTCGCGGCCAATGGTCTGAAGGTCCACGCGCCGCTTTTCCAGGCAGCGTTTCACGATGGCGGTGATGAGGCCTTCGGCGAGTTCCATCACGTCGTCGAGTTCGGCGTAAGCGACCTCGGGTTCAACCATCCAGAACTCGGTGAGGTGGCGTCGCGTCTTGGATTTTTCCGCACGGAATGTGGGACCGAAGGAATACACCTTGCCCAGCGCCATGGCAGTCGCTTCCACATAGAGCTGGCCCGACTGCGTGAGGAATGCCTGTTCGTCGAAGTAGTCGACCGGGAACAACGTGCTGGTACCTTCGCACGCTGCCGGCGTGATGATGGGAGGATCGGTCAGCGTGAATCCGCGTTCATCGAAGAAATCGCGTGCAGCCTTGATGATCTCGGCACGCACCCGCAGGATGGCCGCCTGGCGTTGCGAGCGCACCCACAGGTGGCGGTGCTCCATCAGGAAATCGGTGCCGTGCTCTTTGGGAGTGATGGGATAGGGCGTCGATTCCGGGACGCGTTGAACAATCTGGACGTTGGCTACGTCGAGCTCGTAGCCGCCGTGGGCGCGTTTGTCGGCGCGAACCTTGCCTTCGACGATCACGCTCGATTCCTGCGTGAGCGTCTTGATGGCGTCGAAGACTTCCGGCGGTACGGCATTTTTCGGGACGACGCCTTGAATGATGCCGGAGCCGTCGCGAAATTGGGGGAACAGAAGCTTGCCGCTTTCGCGAAGGTTGTAGAGCCAGCCGCGGATGGTGACGGTCTGGCCTTCGTGCTTGCCGATCTCTGCGATGGTGGTGACAGGTGAAGACATAATGTACGAGCGTGCCTCTCAAAAATGAGCGAAGGCATTTTGCCTTCGCAGTCTGCGGGCAAGACGCCCGCAGGACAGCCGCCGGGACGGCGCCGCTACTATGCTGATTCCAGTTTGTCGAATGTTTCGCCGAGCTTGTCCAATGCGTTCACTTTCTCGTCTTCGCCGACTTCCAGTAGCACTGGCGGCGTTTGCGGGGCCGAGCGCAGCAACTCTATTGCTTCTTTCCAGTCGATGGTTCCCTGCCCGGGCCACAGGTGCGAGTCCTTATTCCTGTCGTTGTCGTGAACGTGGGTCGAGCAAATATAGCTGCGCAGGATTTCAAATCCCTGGCTGACCGAATTCTCCATGTGCGCGTGGCCAAAATCGAAACACACTCCAACATCGTCGAAGTGCGCGCCCTTGATCATTTCCACGAGGCGGTCCGGAGTCGAAAGTTCGTTGGTAATGTTCTCCAACAGAATGCGAACGCCGAGGGGCTTGGCAAACGCCCGCAGGTGTTCAATGGAGGTCATGGCCGCTTCAAACTTCTTCTCGTTAAAGCTTTCATTCGGAGTTCCGAGATGCTGCACCAGAAAACGAAATGGAATCTGTTCGGCAATTTCGAGGGCGCGCTTGATTTCGTCCATGGCGTCGATGCGGGCGGCACGGTCGGGCGATGCGATGTTGACCGGAGGCGCCCCGGCGCGTCCCCACTCGTAGTCGGAGTAGAGAGGCGAGTGAACCGAATGGAGCGGAATCCCGCTGCCGCGGAACCAGTCGGCAATCTCCTTGATGTGCGCCTTGCGGTTAGCGTAATCAAGGTGCTGGCGCGCGGCGAAAATCTCAATGGCCTGCACCCCGCTGCGAGCGATCCCATCCAGAATGCCGGGATGCAACCGCTCTTTGACAAACAGGTAGGTTGAAACTGCTTTCAGCATCAGTATCCTACTGCCTTTCCGCCGCTCCGTCCGTCCACGGCGCCAAGGCGATCGCCGGTCTTGGCATCGACCGCGATGCACTCCGCCTCGCTCCAATAAGGAGCTACATCAGTCCCGTAATGCAGCCCGATCTCTATTTTGTATCCCATATGCTGCAGCAGGTTCAGCGTGTCAGGTGAGAACCATTGTTCCACATTCACCACGTCGGGCATCCATTGATGATGAAAGCGGGGCGCATTCACCGCTTCCTCGATGTTCATGCCGTAGTCCACTACACCCATTAGAACATTGGCGACGGTAGTAATGATCTTGGAACTGCCGGGCGAACCCAGGACCATCACCGTTTTGCCGCCCCGCACCACAATGGTTGGGGTCATCGACGACAAGGGGCGCTTGCCGGGGCCAATGGAGTTCATTTCGCTCTGCAACAGGCCGTCGCTGTTTGGCACTCCAGGCTTCGACGAGAAATCGTCCATCTCGTCGTTGAGCAGAAAGCCGAGCCCGTCGGCGGTGACGCGCGATCCGAACCAGTCGTTGATGGTGGTGGTCACCGACACGGCGTTGCCGTCGGCGTCCATCACAGAATAATGCGTCGTGTGGTTGGTTTCGTGCGGCACCATGGCTGGTGGGTGCTCAGCCGCGTATTGTTCCAGCTGGCTGAAGACCGCCGGTCGCTTGAGATCGCCGCTCGGCGTAGCCCGCGCGGGATCGATGGTTTCGCCCCACGCCATGCCGTACTTCTTGTCGATGAGTTGAGCAACCGGAATCTTGGCGAAATCAGGGTCGCCCATAAACTCGGCGCGATCGAAAAATGCCCGGCGAAAGGCTTCGAGAGTGTAGTGCATGGACTGGGCTGATCGATCGCCCATCTTGCCAAGGTCGTAAGCTTCGAGAATATTCAACGACTCAATAAGTAACGTCCCGCCCGACGATGGCGGGGGAGCACTGATCACTTCGTATCCCCGATAGGTGCCGCGGACGGGTTCGCGCTCTTTGACTTCGTAGTGCGCCAGGTCGTCGGCGGTGATCAGGCCACCGCCCTTTTGCATGGCAGCTGCGAGTTCCCGCGCAAGAGCACCATGGTAGAAATCATCTGGCTTCTCGGCGATGCGTTCGAGCGTCCGGGCCAAGTCGGGCTGGCGGAAGAGTTCTCCCGGCTTGTAGTAATCGCCGTTGCGCTGAAATACGCGGCGCGATTCGGGGAACTCCGCCAGATGGCGATCATGCAGATCCTGGGCTTCGTCCCAAGTCAGGGGATAGCCCTCGCGCGCCAGCTTGATGGCGGGAGCGATCACCTGCTTGAGGGTAAGCTTGCCATATTTTTCCTGGGCGTAGACCATGCCCGCCACGGATCCCGGGACGCTGATCGACTTGAAGCCGATCTCGCTGGCACCTTCAATGACGTTACCCTTGGCGTCGAGGTACATGTCGCGCGTCGCCGAGGCGGGAGCCTTCTCGCGATAGTCGACAAAGTGCGCCGCGCCATCGGCCATGCGAATGAGCATGAAGCCTCCGCCACCGATATTTCCGGCTGCAGGATGCACTACGGCCAACGCGAAACCGGTCGCGACCGCGGCGTCGACGGCGTTGCCGCCAGCCCGCATGATCTCAACACCGGCATGGGAAGCTAAGTCGTGCACACTGACCACAATAGCGTGCTGCGCGTGTACCGGATGTGTGGATCCCCAGGCGGGCGGCGAGGCGATCAGCAACAGAAACGCCATCGACAACAAAATCAATGATTTGTGCGGAAAGCGCATGCCCAGATTGAGGAGCCCAAATTGCGGCGACTCTTGAGGCTAGCCGAGGCTGGTAAGCGGAGTCAAATCTGGACGCAGAATCGAGGTGACCTCAGCTATCGGCGTGATTCGTCATTTCTGCGCCACGGAGTATACGGCAGGTAACCGTACTATCCCGTCTCGGCCTCGGCTGGCTGCGAAGCGAGCCACGCTTCGGCATCGGCAGCCTTGCGAAACACGCGGGTTGCGTCGAAATAATCGCTCGCATGGACCTCAAAGATCCGCATCATGCCAAACATGGCGTCGCTGGGCGCGATGATCGCGCAAGCTCCGAATTCCACCTTTTTGTGCACGGCGCTTAAGGCAGTGCCGACGGCACCGATCTGGCTGCTGTTCGGCAAGAGATCCACATCGGTGACATCCAGCAAGACATCCAGGCGCCCGGAACAGGCAGGGTCCTCGCTCAACTCGCGAAAATGGTCGATGACCTGTTCGAACGTCAGAGGCCGGCTACACACTGTCTGAATGACGTGTCTCGTAGAGTCGATCTGATAGGTCACCGGCATGACCTGATTCCAAACTCGACTCCACAATACCATGCGACGCGACCATGGCCGGAACGAGCATCGAGGCCAGCGGGATCACTTCAATGCTTCTTAGCACGAGCTTTTCGCTGGGCCCTCGGCGAATTCTGTTTTTTCTTCCGAACAGAATTTCGGACTTTCTTTAGCGGAGCTTTTGCCGCGACCATATTGTAAGAGTGCGCAACCAACTCCTTCACTTCGTCGCCGGGCAGGGCGTCGAGGCGGTCGAGCATGACCCAGTTGTAGCGAGCCAGGTATGGGGACGGCCGAATGTCTGGGCGCTCGATTAACTCCGCAAACTCTTCTGGAGAGCACTTGAAGGTCAGGCGTACGTGATCCAGTCCCAACACGGCAAACATCTTGGTTCGGACCTTGAAGCACAGGGCGTCACCCCATTGCAACTTTTCCGTGGACTCGGGGAATGAGAGGCAGTAGGCGCGAATTGAATCTATGTTCATGTGAGTTCTGCTTTTCTCCGACTACCTTCTCATAAATTGGACGGGAGCGGTCAGCTTACGGAGAACCATATGACTCGTCCAAACATTCGGGACTTTGATATATTCTGCCGCCAAGCGAAGGAGGTCATTGCGCTATGGACATTCGCGGGGTCGCTCCGCTGCTGCAGGTTTTCGACATGCCGACCGCGATTCGTTTTTATCGCGATGTGCTGGGTTTCACGATTTGGGGAAGCTCCGAGCCCGGTGACAACTGCAATTGGGCAGGCCTGCGGTTGAACGGTGCGGAAGTGATGCTCAACACCGCGTACGAGGCTGACCAGCGGCCAGCTGTGTCGGACCCTGCGCGCGTCGCGGCGCACGAAGATACTTGCCTGTTTTTTGGTTGCGAAGATCTGGATGCAGCGTACCGGCATCTGCGGGCTCACGGGCTTGACTTGAACGAGCCGAAGGTCGCGCCGTACGGGATGAGGCAATTGTGGTTCAAAGATCCGGATGGCTACGGTCTGTGCTTTCAGCATCCCGTCAAAGGAGACGCATGACCGATGAGCAGTCACTACGGGATTGAACCGCAAACAACGAACTAGGGTGACGATCTACTTACGGTCCACGGCCTGAAGCAGGCGCTCCTTCACCGCAGGCCACTCGGCAGCAACGATCGAATAGCGCACAGAGTCACGCGGGATGAAGTCGGCCGCCATGCGGTGGGCGCGGAGAATTCCTTCAAACTGTCCGCCGATACGTTCCAGCGCAGCGCGGGAGCGCTGATTGCGTGCGTCGGTGTGAAAGCAGACGCGCAGCACTCGCCACACTTCAAAGGCATGTGTCAGCATGAGCAGCTTGGACTCCGTGTTGGCCGCCGTTCGGAGCGCGGAGCGAGTGAGCCACGTGTAGCCGATCTCGCAGGCGTCCGGAGTGCCGCGTCCGTGCTGAGGATGACCCGGCGGCCACCCCCATCGTTCGATGTTCCAGAAGCGCGTCGAGCCCAAGACTGATTTGTCTTCATTGCGCACGATTGCAAAGGGAACGGCTGTGCCGGCGTCCCTCCAGGCGAGCGCGGTATCCACATAAGATGTCGCTTCGCCCTTGCCGCGAGGGACGGGACTCCACCGGTAGAGTTCGGCATCATCACCGGCAGCGGCTACCAGCCCATCAATATGGCGATGCTCCAAGGGTTCGAGGCGAACACGGTTTCCCTCGAGCGTGAAATTTCCTGTAGACATGCCCTTCCACTATGCAACGGATGCTGCCGCGCCGCAAACGCGGGTTGTAGCGCCGCCTACCGGCTGTTGGTTGCGTATCCGACCGCACCGAGAGCGAGACTCTCTTCGACGAAGCCGGAGCAGTTCGGGACAGCCGGCAGGATGCCGGCGCTACTCGTTACGCCTCCAACTGCTTGATGACCGTTACCTTGCTGTAAGCCACCCGAAAGCCAAGGCGCTCGGCGTTGCGTTGCGAGGCGCTGCCGCCCTGGGTGACCACCACGGCGTATTCGCAGCCAGCATCGATTGCGGCGGCCATGCGAGCACGCAACAGAGCTGTTTGCAGTCCTCGCTTGCGAAACTCGATGAGCGTGCCGGCCCCGGCCAGCGCAAACATTTTGTGCTCGGGAATCACCAGGCCCGTGCCGCATGCCACGAGTTTGCCATCAATGGCGGCCACAAACGCCAATGCGCGATCCATTTGGTAGAACGGCGCGACCAGGCCGCGATAGGGTTCGGGTGCGCCGTCAGGAAAAAAGGCACTCTCGACAATCGCACCCGCGGTGGCGGCTTCTTCCGGAAAGCTGCGCCGAATCTCGCATCCGGGCGGAGGTGCGGGAAATTTCTCGCCCGGCTCCAGCTTCCGATAGAGAACGTTGTTCAGTTCCGCGATGCCATAGCCGCGCTCCTTGAATAGCTCAAAGACTTCGGGCTCGTGCATCGGGCATAGATCAACCTGCGACGGCGCGTTGTGCGCACGATAGAACTCCTCGACGCGATTCAAGTCCTCGGCAGTGAAGCGGCGATCCAGACCTGCGCCGGTGGCGCGTCCAATGGGCGAACCCAGGCCAGCGAAAATCATGTGGCCGCCGCAGATTTCTTCTTCGGCCGCTCCGATCTCGGGGCGCGTTTCTTTAAATAAGCGCGCGTACATCACCTGCGGCATCTCTTCCCCCGACTCCAGACGGCGAGCGAGTGCCTTATCGACGAATTGCATGGGAATGATCCTTTCGGTTTGAAGACAGTTCCAGGCAGGAGCGGCGCGCACACCACGGCGAGCTTTCCGCTCAACATTGCAACCCGCAAGATTAAAGGACGGCAGTCATAGGCAGGACGTCAGACTACACGTCAGGTTGCTGCGGTTCAAGCGAAATTCTCGTTTTTC
This sequence comes from uncultured Acidobacteriaceae bacterium, assembly GCA_963840895.1. Classification (GTDB taxonomy): domain Bacteria; phylum Acidobacteriota; class Terriglobia; order Terriglobales; family Acidobacteriaceae; genus Sulfotelmatobacter. The sequence continues at coordinate 72,279 of CAWJAR010000015.1, read as the reverse complement.
GCTAAGAAGCAAATCCAAAGCCTTGAACCACTAAGGGCACGAAGGTCCACGAAGGAAACAAATAATGTTTTCATGAAGTCGCAGGTGGTGGGACAATACATCGCCATGTTTCGCTTGCGCCTCGCACTGTTCTCTCTCTCGATCTGCGTTCTGAACGCAGTCGATATCGCCGCCTCGGAATCCGTGACGCTTCGCTACACGATTTCTTCCAACGGCCAAGTTGCCGGGCATGAGGTCGACACCTACCTGCCGGATGGGCGGATTCAGAGCACGTTCGAGTTCAATGACCGGGGACGCGGTCCGAAGATTTCGACAAACTATGTTCTCGATTCCAACGGCCTGCCACTTCACGTGGATGAGACCGGGAACGACTACCTGAAGGCTCCGGTGGACGAGCACTTCGAGGTGAAGGACGGCACTGCCCGGTGGAAGAGCACCGCGGAAAAAGGAGAAGCTCCCGCGGGCAGCTTTTACATCAGCAATAACGGGGCTGCAGCCGAGACGGCATTCCTGGTTGCGGCGCTCGCGAAGGCCAATGGCCCTGTTCATCTCTTCCCCGCCGGTGAAGCCCGGCTTGAGCGGATGACGGATCTGACGCTTGAAGATCACGGGCAGAAGATGCACGTCACCGACTATGCAATCACAGGCCTCGCCTTCGAACCACAAACGATCTGGCTCGACGACGATTTGCACCTGTTCGCAATTCCGGGAAACTGGTTCGCCTTTCTACGGGAAGGCTGGGAGAAGACAAACGACCAGCTGTATGCGATCGATGTAAAGATGCGCGACGAGCGATATGCGCGACTGGCGAGAGACTTGGCGAAGCATCCGGCGCATGCGGTCGCGATTGAGCATGTGCGGCTGTTCGACTCTGAACATGCGGTGATGCGGGACGATCAGACAGTCGTCGTTTCCGGCGACCACTTCTCAGCGGTCGGTCCATCGAGTTCCGTGCAGGTGCCGGCAGATGCAGAGCGAATCGACGGAAGCGGGAAAACACTCATGCCTGGCATGTTCGACATGCATGCGCACGCGCAAGCCCTCGACGGGATCCTGAATGTCGCAAGCGGCGTGACCGGCGTGCGCGACATGGGAAACGACATCGACGAACTGCAGCGGCTTCAGGATCAATGGACAAAAGGCACCGCCATCGGTCCGCGTGTGTGGAAAGCAGGATTGATCGATGGCCACGGTCCGTTCCAAGTGCCCACCGGCTTGTATGCCGACACCGCGGAAGAAGCTAAGGCGGCGGTCAACCGTTACGCCGATCTTGGCTACGTGCAGATCAAGCTTTACAGCTCGCTGAAGCCAGCGTTCGTGCCCGATATCGTTTCAGTGGCCCACGCGCGAGGGCTGCGCGTCAGCGGGCACATTCCCAATGGCATCACGGCCTCGCAATTTGTGATCGACGGCGCCGATGAAATCCAGCACATCAACTTCATCTTTCTGAATTTCTTCGCGCCCCTGGTCAAAGACACGCGAACTCCGGAGCGATTCACCGCGGTTGGGGCTAATGCCGCGAAGCTCGACCTGCAATCCAAACCCGTCAATGATTTCATTCAGCTGCTGTTGAACCATCACACGACCGTAGACGTGACTTTGGCCACGTTTGAAGGCATGTTCACGGGACGACCCGGCTCGGCGTCGCCCGATTTTGTGCCTGTGCTGAAGCGGCTGCCGGCGCAGGTGCAACGCGGCGCGTACAGTGGTGGGCTTCCGGTCACTCCGGAAAACGACCAACTTTATAAGGATTCCTATCGCGCCATGCTGGCCATGACCAAGCGCATGTACGATGCCGGCGTCCCGCTACTGGCGGGCACCGACGCGATCGCAGGAATCATGCTGCATCGGGAGCTGGAGTTAGAGGTACAAGCCGGAATTCCTCCTGCGAAGTCGCTGCAGATCGCGACCTACAACGCGGCCCGGCTGCTGAAACAGGAGAAGGATCTAGGTTCGATTGCGGAAGGCAAGCGCGCCGACTTCCTTTTAGTAGAGGGAAATCCGGTCGAGCGCATCAGCGACATCCGCCGCTGCCGTCTCGTGATGAAAGGCGGCACGCTCTACAACAGCGGCGAATTGTACGCGGCGGTTGGCATTCAGCCAGCGCAGTGAGGCGCATGGTAAAAGCAGATTGCTGAAAGCTGATGGCTGAAAGCTGACAGCGCCTTTCTCAAACCTGCTGCCGCGCTTCGCCGAGCGCCACACTCACATCCAGCTTTTTCTTGTTACGGTAGATGGTCACCTTCACCGTGTCGCCGGCGCGGTGATTGTTCATCATCTGTGACAGATCCTGCTCGTCCTGCACCTTCTGATCGTCGATGGCGATGATCAGGTCGCCACCAAGCATGATGGGGATGTTGCCTAAATAGGCGCGATCCGTCCCGGCGCGGAGCCCCGCCTGATCGGCAGAACCACCGGGCGTGACCTGTACGATGAGCAACCCATAGTCGACGGGCAGGCTGATTTCATCTGCCAGTTCGGGGCTGATGGGAATCGTGCGCACACCCAACGCCGGCCGACGCACGCGGCCGAGAGTCATCAGATCATTCAGCACGGCCTTCGCAGTATTAATCGGAATGGCAAAACCGATGCCGGCGCTCTGGTTCGCATTCGAGAGAATCATCGTATTGATGCCGATGACTTCTCCGTGCCAGTTCATCAGCGGACCGCCGGAATTTCCGGGGTTGATCGCGGCGTCAGTCTGAATGGCTTCGTCGATCATCGCTCCGTTGGGCTCGCGCACTGGGCGAATCGAGCTTACGATACCGCGCGTCATGGTTCCCGCCAATCCAAACGGATTGCCGATGGCATATACCTTTTGCCCAACCTGCAAGTTGCGGGAATCGCCCAGGATCGCAGGAACCAGGTCAGGAGCCTTGATTTGAATGACCGCGAGATCATGCGGAGGGTCGGTTCCGATCACGGTCGCTTTGTACTTCTTGCGATTGTGCATGGTGACTTCGACCTGGCGCGCCTCGGCGATCACGTGATAGTTGGTCAGGATGTGGCCCTCTTTATCAATCACGAATCCCGAGCCCTGCCCTTCCTGTGGAACCAGGCCGTAAAAAAAGTCCATGGTCATGGTGCGGGAGGTGACGTTGACGACCGACGGAATATTCTTGCGGTAGACGGAAATATTGTTCTGCTCTTCGTCATCCAGCGACGGATTCGGCGCCGCCTCGGTGATCTCCACTTGCGCGGGATGACTCAGCCAGGTCGCGGAATGCGCTCCCCCCGCCTGCGAGTTCGAGCGCCAGGTTGTGAAGTAGAAGAATGCGCCAGCCAGGGCGAGCGCAAAGATCAAGGGCCGCATGACTTTCATAATTCAGACCGTCCGAACATAGGTACGCAATCGGGAGGAAATAAGATCCCTGCATTCAATTCTAAACAATGCCCTGCCGGGAAGCACGCCGCCGGGATTTCGGCACCTTCGTCTCGCCTAACTGGCCTTCTTACAGATGCGTGGAGGCAGGTCGTAGCGTGCCTGTTGCTTGAGATAAGAGCTTGTTGTAGGTTAGCGCCATGAAGGCAACGGTGCTGCTGGCGATCTTTGCGGCGATGTCCGCCGCATGGTCTCCTTCGGGTTCGCCGGCCGTGGTTGAGGGCGGGCAAAAGACCACGCCGACCGAACTCCGCATTCCGGTCGGGAATGCAGCGGAGTTGTATTCGCGAGAAATCGGAAAAGGTCCGGCGATTATCGTCCTGCATGGGGGACCGGACTTCGACCAAAGCTACCTGTTGCCAGAAATGGATCGTCTCTCCGATTCGTTCCGCCTCATTTACTACGACCAGAGGGGACGTGGCAGGTCCGCGAATCATGTGCAGCCGGAGGATGTCACCATCGCATCCGAAATCGCCGACATGGAAAAGGTGAGGCAGTATTTTCACCTCGATTCGGTGGTACTGCTGGGACACTCATGGGGCACGGTCCTGGCCCTGGAGTATGCGCTTCGCTATCCGGAGCGAGTCTCTCGCATGATCCTCATGAATCCGGCACCGGCGTCTGCCGACGATTACAAGGAACTCAGGAACGAATGGCTGGAGAAGCGAGCAGACGACATGGAACGACGCAGGGTCGTAGCGTCCTCCCCTGCGTATAAAGAGGGGGATCCCGACGCAGTCGTCGCCTACTATCGCATCCATTTCAAATCGGCTCTGGTGCGGACTGAGGACTACGAGAAGATCATTGCCAGGCTAAAGGCAAGTTTCACCAAGGAAGGCATTCTAAAGTCGAGAGCCGTGGAAAGCCGCCTCATGACGGAAACATGGTCTTCCCCTGAATTCGATCTGCTTCCGAAGCTCAAGAATCTGAAGATCCCAACGCTGGTGATATATAGTGACCACGACTTCATTCCCGCCGAGACGGCCGTGCATATCACTCAGGCAATGCCAGAGGCTCGCATGGTCACGTTAAAAGACTGCGGACATTTCGCTTATCTCGAATGCCCGGTTGATGTTCGAGAACAGATCGATGCTTTCTTTCGTGGCGAACTGAAGCCGGCTCACATGCCGTGAGCCACGCGAGATCGATCTTTCAAACGAGGTAGCTTCCTCTTGGCCGTCCTAGGGGAAATCTTCGCCACCGCCAGAAGTACAGAGATCCTTCGCTTCACTCAGGATGACAAGGCTTCGGCTCGCAGTTTTTGCCAGACTTCACCGACTTGCTCGCGGGTCTTTTCGAGAGAGCCGGAGTTGTCGATCACGTAGTCGGCGGCTTTGATCTTTTCTTCATCCGGCAGTTGCGCGGCCATGCGGCGTTCGACTTCTTTGCGGGCGGCTTCAAGGTCAATCTTCTGCCGGAGGGCGAAACGGGAGGCTCGCTGCCCCGCGTTGCAGGTTACGACGACCAAGCGGTCGAAGCGCTTGTGCAGGCCGGCTTCGAGTATGAGCGCTGCTTCGACGATGGCGACGGCATGAGGATCCTGACGGCCCATCTCCTGCATCCAAGCATCCTGGTTGCGGATGACCACGGGATGCACGATGCGATTGAGTTCTTCGATGCGCGAGGCGTACTTGCCCGTAGTTTTCGTCTTTCTTTTCTCTGTGTCCTCTGTACCCTCTGTGGTGACATCAGTCGCCGGAGCGAATGCAATCTCGGCTAGCTTGGCACGGTTGACGCTACCGTCCGGATTGAGGATCTCGCGGCCGAAGTGGCGGACGACTTCGTTATAAACCGCTTCTCCAGGCTGCATGAGCGAGTGCGCGATGCGGTCCGCCTGCACCAGGCGCGCGCCCAGGGCGACGAACATGTCTCCCACCACCGACTTTCCGGCAGCGATGCCGCCGGTGAGGCCGACTTTTAGCATGAGTCTCCCTAAGACATTTTCACCACGGAGACTCGGAAGCACGGAGAAAACCGACAATCAAACAGAAAGGGTTCTCCGTGACTCTGTGACTCCGTGACTCCGTGGTGGATTCTAAGTCCGCGACAGTTCCGGGACTCGATTCCCTCGCCGCATCTTTGCGGCCTTGACCGTGTTGAACATTAACATCGCAATAGTCAGCGGGCCGACGCCTCCGGGAACCGGTGTGAGTGCTCCTGCAATCTCAACGACTTCGGGATGAACGTCGCCGATCAGCGTCGATCCCCTCTTACGGAAGCCGTCTTCCCTTTTCGCATTGCCCGCGAAAAAGCGCTGGAATTCCGCGGCGTCGGTAACCGTGTTCATCCCTACGTCGATCACGGTCGCCCCGGGCTTCACGAAATCGCGCGTAATCATCCCCGCACGTCCGATGGCCGCCACGAGAATGTCGGCACGTCTGCAGACGCCGAGAAGATCCTGCGTCTTGGAGTGGCACACCGTAACGGTGGCGTTGGCATTGAGCAGGAGCATGGCAGCGGGCTTGCCCACGATGTCGCTGCGTCCCACGACGACGCCCTCCTGGCCAGCGATGGGAATATTGCTGCGCTTCAGAATCTCGATCACGCCGGCAGGAGTGCAGGGTACCAGCCCGGGCCGCTGCGTCGAAAGAAACCCCACATTCACAGGATGGAAGCCGTCGACGTCTTTGGCCGGGTCAACCGCCATCAATACTTTTTTCGCGTCGACCTGGGCCGGGAGGGGCAACTGCACCAAAATACCGTCAATGTCATCGCGACCGTTAAGTTCTGCGATCAGCGCCAGTAACTCGGCGGTCGTCGCCGACTCGGGCGGCGTGAGTTTCTCGCTGTGCAAGCCAACTTCCTCGCAGGCTTTGACCTTGCCGCGCACATAGATTTCAGAAGCGGGGTTATGGCCGACGAGCACCACGGCGAGGCCGGGACGCACTCCCGCCGCCGCCATGGTCTTCACCTCCGCAGCCACTTCGCTGCGAATTTCCTGGGCAATCCTGGTTCCGTCGAGAATCGTTGCTGGCATTCGCTCTCCGAGGAAATTCTATCGTAACTGGAAAAGGAGCACTCACCACGGAGGACACAGAGACCACAGGGGATACCCAAACCCACAACAAACAAATTGGCTCTTGTTGTCTTCCTCTGTGCCCTCCGTGTCCCCTGTGGTGAAAGCTCTTGTGATTGCCATCACATGCCCCTCCAGCCCGGTGTCGTACAATGCACACGTCATGATTGCCAAAGACTTACTGGAAATTCTGGTGTGCCCGGCCTGCAAGCAGGCGCTCGCATACCGTGAAAACCCGGAGAGTTTGAAGTGTACGCAATGCCACCGGGTTTATGCGGTCAAGGACGACATTCCCATCATGCTGGTCGATGAGGCCGTGGTCGAGCCCTAGACCGCATGGTTGCACGCAGCTTGCAGCTGAATTTGCGATTTTCGGGAGACCGGCTTTCCAGGAAAGGAAAGTCCACGTGGCTGCTCAATACATTTACTGCACTCAATGTCATAAGAAACATCCCACACACCACAAACTCTTCGACACCCTGTACGATTTTTCCAGAGCTCAGCCAGAACACTGCCCGGCTTGTGGAGGCGCGCGCGAATTGCACGTGAATCTCGATTTTCAGTTGGGCGCAGGCGACGGAGACTTCAAAGTGGTCTCCGCGAACCTTCCCGAGAAATTAGAATCCTGGCTGGGCGAAGAGGAAGAAGAGGTCACGTTTTATCCATTCCTGGTCATCCTCGAAGGTGGGGCCAAAGGCAAACAGTTTTGCTGGATGCCCTACTGGCACGTCGTGGGGAAGGAAGCCCGGTACGGCCAGCACGCCGTCTGTCTCGATCACGCACAGTTCGACAGCCTGATCGAGCAGGTGAAGGATAACGAACTGGAGCCAGCCTCAGCCAGCGTGTGACTGGGCCAATGTGAAGATGTCAAAACCGCCGTCCGTGCGGGCGAGATTCTTCGCCCGTTAACATGGCATTCATATTCTCGTAATACTATCTGCGGATGCCACAGGAGCCTCTGCAGATCGAAGACGTCACCGGCGCACCGGCAGACCAGCGCGTGCTGCGTCTGAGCGGTCCCATCCTCCTCTCCAACTTCTTTCAGTTTCAGGCGTTAGTCCGGGCCAGCACTGCGCCTATCCTCATCCTCGACCTCGCGCAGGTTCCCTACATTGATTCGGCCGGTATTGGTGCGCTTGTGGGAGCGTACGTCAATCATCAGAAGGACGGCCGCCGCCTGGCGCTGGTTGGCGTCACACAGCGAGTGCGCGACACCATGAAGGTGGCGCACGTCGAGCAGTTCTTTCCGTTTTACGATACCGTCATTGCGGCGCAGGCCTGATGTCCGATTCCCAACACTACTTAAGCCGCCATGGCGATCGCTCGGGCCACTGACTCATGGCCTCCGCGGCCCACCCCGTGGACTTGTCCTTATGACAGGACGTACATGGGTCGGGAATCTTGTATTTCTCGTTCATCGTCGGCGAAATGAACCGGAAGGTATGGGCATGCACGAACGCTCCCGGGACGCCCTCGCTCTCGATGGCCGGCATGTGGCAGGCAACGCACTCGGCTCCGGCGCTCCCAGCCTTGTGGTGCGTATGCTCCTCCAGAGTGGCAGTGCGCGGACCATTCGGCCCCCCGGCCGCGTGGCAATCCAGGCAAATCTGATTCGCCGGCTTGCGCAGCTGCGCATAGTTCTCCGTGCCGTGCACATCGTGGCACGAAGCGCACGTAATGCCGTGCCGGTACATCACGCTCTGCGCAAAGTCGTTGCCTTGCATCCGATTCTTGTGCGCAGTGCAGTCGGGAAAGAAATAGAAGGTGGTTTCACCCAGCTTGCAGTCTTCCAGTTTCCAGAAGTCCTGCAGCCTCAGGCCAACGTTGTAGCCGACCGGCCAATCGTAATATTTCCCATCGATCGGATTCGTCAAAGGCTGTCCTTGGGAATGACACTGGATGCAGGTATCGTTACCGGCCACGCCGTCCATTTCCGCCGGATTCAGAATGTCGCCGCGCGTGGGATGCGCCACATGCTCGCTGCCCGGTCCGTGGCAGCGCTCACAGCCGACGTTCCACTCAGCGACCTGCTTGGTCTTGATGTTGTAGTCGACGGAATGGCATCCGTCGCATAGAGGACCCGTGGGGCGCTGCATGTTGTCCGCGGGATAGATGCTCGCCCACCAATCCCCGCCCGCGGGGACCATATAAGGACGCCACGTTTTGTTGCCGACGACCCACTGTACGGGCAGCGGATAATAGTCATCGCCGACCTTCGTGAAATAGCGCTGCTTCCACAAACTGCCGTAGACGAAGGCGACCTGCTCCACACCGAACTTGGCAACGTTGTTGGTGGCGAGATTGGGGATGATGGCTTCCGGGTGAGCGCGGGGATCGCGCACCACATTGGCCATGGGCGTCTTCTTCCACCGAGTATAGATCTCCGCATGACATTTTTCGCAGGTTTGGGAGCCGACGTAATGTGCCGAACCTGCCGTCGCTACCTGCAATGACTGTTCCTGCCGGTTGAGCGGTCGCAGGCTTCGAATGAACAAGACGAGCTTCCAACTGTCAGCAGACGACTCTTTGTGCGGCTCGCCCCAGGCCGGCATTCCGGTCAACTGCACTCCGTTTTCGATGATGTAGTGGATATCGCCGTCGGTCAAACTCTGGGTCGGATCGGCCCGCAAGTCGGGCACCCGGGGATAAAGATTCGCTCCCATGGGCGTCTTGCCGCTGCCATCGATTCCGTGACAGCCAGCACACTGCGCCAAATAGGCCTCGCGGCCTTGACTCGTGTTGCTGGCCGTCGCCGCGAGGGGGCTTTGCTGGTTCCTCTCGTGGGTCGGGATAGCCAGATTTCGGACGGTTCGAGCCACCACGACTTCCCACTTGCTGGGAACGGTGGTTGCACGGAAGCCGCGCCCGACTAACACGACCCCGCCGAGGATCGCTGCCGCCAACACAACCAGCACAACAAAGAGAAATGCCTTCAAGACTCGCATGTTCGTTCGTCTTCCAATGACGTGGAGGGCTTCGCTGCTTTTCAGTCCAAGCAGATGCCGCCGCCCATTCTAATCCTGAACCCCTGCTTCGTCTTGACGTGCGCCGGATTCCGGGCACCGAGGTGCCGAGAATTCGGCAGGCCTTTTTTCTGGTGCCGACGAAACGGGCGGCGACGATGGATCACTATCAAGGAGAAAGGAGACTCAAGTCCGTAGCAGCAATCTTCATTCGCCCTTACGTCCGAGCCACACGACGCAGGATCGTCAGGAAATGACACATTGTGTCAGGATTGAGATTACCTTTTGAGTACAAAGGGAACCTTGGCACGGTCCAGCCGCTTCCGGCGTGGCCCACAACTTTACACATACACAGGGGTTATCTCCAGTACAGGGATTTTGGGACCGAAATAGGAACAGCACGGTAATTTCGGCAGCCTGATTGCATGCAACTTCCACAGCTGCCGATGAGTCTAATACGGCATAGAGGTAGAAGGTCGGAGTCGGAGGTGATGACGGCCATGACGAACGAACGAGTGATGAACGATAAAGACAGGTTCACGATGACCGAATTGGCAGCTCTCAGGAACGATTTGCTCCAGGGGGGCATGATCGACTCCTACGAGGCAGCGGAGCTGCTCCAGGTATTTCTGATGGGTCGTGGCTATGGGGTTTCCCCCAAAGCGGCCCTCGATGCGGCGGGCCGCGTCGAAATGGCCGGATGTGCCCTTCCCGTGCTGATGCACGAGCTGGAGAACCTGGCGATGGTGATGTAAGAGTTTCGCGCCGCGGGCCGGTGAACCCGTGGTGCAAGGTGAGACTTGGAGAGTTTCTGACAGCGCGGAAAAATGCGGTGGCTTGGAAGTCCCGAGGCTCACCCAGGTTTTTGACATTCTGGGCCGGCGGTCAAAACAGGACCGAGCGGACCAGTTCCACAAGTAGACAGCCGGGCAAACCAGCCCGGCTTTGTGGTTTTCAGGGGCTTTTGCCAACTAAGGCCTACAGAACAAGATTGCCTTGTCTTTCGAATGGCGCTGCCGACCTGCCTCAGAAGCAGTGTATGATTCATGCGATTTCGCCAGTCAGAATTAAATCGTTTCTGATCTGTCTTTCTGACACTTTTGACCCTATAATCAATCCCCATTCTGGGAATTAATGAATTAACGCGCGACAAATATCATAAGCGTTAAGCAACCAAGCTCCGCGCATTGGGTTCGAAACTGGAGGTCGGGAGGCTTCTTGGCAACTTCGGCAATCCGGGTTCTAGTGGTTGACGATTTTGCCCCGTTTCGCGAATTCGTCTGTTCGACGCTGGGCGGAACCTCAGAATTCTGCGTCGTCGGCGAGGCAGCCGACGGCCTCGAGGCAGTCCAGAAAGCCGAGGAACTACGACCAGATTTGATTCTGTTGGATGTTGGGATGCCGCAGTTGAACGGAATCGAAGCGGCTCGAAGAATCCGCAAGCTCGCCCCCGCATCCAAGATCATCTTCGTGAGTCAGGAATCGTCGGTTGATGTTGTCCAACTGGCGTTCAGTTTGGGCGCCATGGGCTATGTCGTGAAGGCATACGCTGGGACCGAATTGTTGGCCGCGGTTCAATCGGTTCTCCAGGGAAGACATTTTGTCAGCGCCAGGTTGGCGGGACACGTTTTCACTTATCCCGAGGATCCACCGGGTCCGGTGTCTCTCCAGCAGAACGCTCGCAACCACGAAGTGCGATTTTACTCGGACCATACCGCTTTGCTGAATGGGCTCGCGCAGTTTATTAAGACCGAGCTGTTCGACGGAAATGCGGTCATTGTGCTTGCGAAAAAGCCACACCAGAACCTCCTCATTCAAGCATTGCAGGCCACCGACCCGAACTTTGGATCCGCTCTGCAACAGGGCCGCTATCTCCCCATGGATGTGGATGAGACCCTCGCAACCTACATGGTCGATGGCGTGCTCGATGTAGCACGATTCCGAAAAGAATCTGAAAAGCTCGTTGATACGGCGGCTCGAGCGGCAATTGGGAAACATCCCCGGGTTGCAGCCTGCGGGGAATGTGGATCTGAGCTGTGGCGCCGAGGGAATCCAGATGCGGCAATTGCAGTCGAACACTTGTGGGACCAGATCGCCAGAGAACGCAACGTGAAACTTTGCTGCGGGTACGTCTTGAGTGACCTTCAGCGAGAACTGGAACTCCGCATCTACGAGAGAATCTGCGCCGAACATTCCGCCGTTTTTTCTTGTTGAAATCGATTTTGTCCGGCTTGCGACCTTGAACACCCTCTCATCCCAAACGCAGCTATCGCCGGCTTGAGTTTCGGTTATCCGGCCGCCTGCATGGCATCGCTGGAACGTCGAATCGGAACGCGTGCGTGGATCGTCGTCCCACCCTGCGGTCTTGATTCGATGGAAAGCATCCCATTTACTAACTTCAGCCGTTCTTCCATGCTAACCAGGCCAATCCCCCGGCCCTGCTTTGCCGCCTTTGTATCGAAGCCTGCACCTGAATCCCGGACGGTGAGATGAACCTCGCCCGCGATCTCCCGCAATCGAACCTCGAAATGCCCTACCCCGCTGTGCTTCACTGAGTTGTGAAGCGATTCCTGCAAGACTCGGAACAGACAGAGGGCTACGTCCGGCGCCAGGTCAACCGGAACATCCTGCACCTCGAAGTCTATTTCCACTCTTTGTTGATCCCCGAATTCCTTGCAGAAAGCTTTCACCGCCGTCGTGATACCGAGATATTCCAATTTTGCCAGGTGCAGTTCGTGCGACAAAGACTGAATATCTTTGGATATCTCCGCGGACTCCTTTTTCAAGTTGCCAAGACGATGAATCAATTCCGTCGGCAGATCGGAATAGTCCCCTTGGACTTGAGCCAGGTGGATGGTCAGCATAGCAAGACGTTGATTAATGTCATCGTGCAACTCTCTGGCGATGCGCGCACGCTCCTGCTCTTGTGCCTCAAACAGGCGACGGGTCACGCCGCTGAGAGCGTTTTCAGCCAGTTTTTGCTCGGTAACGTCCAGAACGGTGCCAACAAGGCGCACCACCTGCCCCTGATCGTTTGTGATGGGTTCCCCCTGCGTGTGAGCAAATCGCAGCGACCCATCCGGCCGTATGACGCGGTGAACGCAATCAAAGGGACGAAGACTCTTCAGGCTGGCCTCCATCGACCGTTGGACATGAGGCCGATCTTCAGGATGAATGCCGCCCATGAATATTGCCCAGCTCGGCTCGACAGAACGAGGCTCGAATCCCCATAGCCGATAGAGTTCGTCCGACCAGCTAAGTTTGTGATCGGTCCAGGTCTCCACCCAGCTACCCAGGTGCGCGCGTGCCTGAGCGTCGGCCAGATTTCTCTCGCTTTCGTGCAGCGTCTCTTCCGCGCGCTTACGCTCGGTGATGTCCGCAACGATCCCGATCACCTTCAGCATCTTGCCTTGCTCATCGAAAGAAGCGCGTGCGCTCTTCTCCAGCCAGATGGCCGATCCGTCGGGACGAACCGTGCGATACGTAACATGGGTGTTGGGATTTTCTGGAGTCATCAGGTCGTTCGACGATACCGCCCGCGCCTGCTCATCAGGATGTATTCTCGCCAATGCTTGCCGCCGAGTGAGGGGCCCGGCCGGATCGCTAAAGCCCAAAACGGTCCGGTGTTCCTCGGACCGCGAAACCGAGTCCGTCGCGACGTTCCATTCGAAGGCATACATCTTTCCCGCCTGGATCGCGAGGCGGAATCGCTGTTCACTCTCGCGGAGCGCCTGTTCGGCGCGCACACGATCCTCTTCCGCCCGGCGGCGCTCCGTGATATCCCGCTGAATTCCCCAAGTCCTTACCAGTATGCCGTTCTCAACAATCCCAATCATGCTGTTCTGAAAGACCCTGGAATTTCCTTGTGGATCCACCTCGTGCGATTCTCGATCTACGACCCGGTAGCCCGCCCGGATGTACTCGCGGGTCAATTCGATGTTGACGGGGTCGGACGCATCCAACGTTTGCGTCAGCCTCATCCCCGAAAAATCGGACGGGGTCATGCCATACATCCGGGCCAAACCTTCATTGCATTCCCCCATGTAAGACTCGTGCAAAATACGGTGAACCTGCTCATCCTCGGGAAGATTCACGGGAATCGGCCGATCGAGTTCCTGGCAGAAAATCCCTTCGGAACTTTGCGAAACAAAAAGACGGTATTTCGATTCACTTCGCCGAAGGGCCTCTTCCCCTTCCATGCGCTCGGTGATGTCGGCGACCATTCCCACGACTCGCAGGAGTTTTCCTTGTTTGTCGAAGTGCGCGCGCCCCGTCCTCTCCATCCAGATCAGCTTGCCATCCTGACGCACCATGCGATGGCTGACCTTCAAGTTGGGGCTTTCCGGCCGAAGAGCGGCATCGGCAGCCTGAAGCTTTTCCCGGTCGTCCGGGTGAACCTTGGCCAAGACCTCGCGACCACTCGTGATATTCGATACTGATTCCGTGCCAAGGATTTCAGCGCATTCGCCCGATTTCACCACGACGTCGGTGGCGGCATCCCATTCGTAAGCAAACATTTTTCCGGCGCTTGCCGCCCGACGAAAACGCTGTTCGCTTTCACGCAGCGCCTCTTCGGTCCGCTTCCTTGCGGTAATGTCCTCGAGAAAGGCGAAGACCAGCGGCGGATCCCCCTCGGCGCCCTTCAAAATGGAGACGTTCAGCTGCCCCCAGATCCGTGTGCCATCTTTCCGGATGTATCGCTTCTCCACGGAATACTGGCCGATTTCTCCGGCACGGAGTCGTTGAAACAAGGCCCAGTCGTCCTGGGCATCTTCAGGACTTGAAAACTGCGAACAACTCATGCCGCAGAGCTCGTTCGCCTCATATCCCAGCATGGCGCAGAGGGCGGGGTTGGCAAGCAAAAGATTTCCCTCGAGATCTTCCACAGCAATCCCCAGGGATGCTTGCTCAAAAAGATAGTGAAAAAGCGGATTTGCCTGTGCCGGCAACACTTGCGTGGACATGACACCCCCCACGGTTTCAAACGGTTAGCGGACACCCTAGCACTTTTGGTCGCAAAAGTGAATTTTCAAAGTAGTTTCGTTCCCCTCTGCGTACTTTGAGCGATTCTAGGACCTTACCCGGTCCGGGGGGAAGCCGGCAGAAGGAAGGTATGAGATCGCAACATTGCCAGCATCAACAAACCGTTCCGAGTCAATCACTTAGATAACTTTCAATGCAATTGTGTACGTACACCATTGTCATCAAAATGTTCCCATAGGAACACTTTGCGCAATTTTCACCTTCAGGATCTCTGATTACTCGTAGCGCAGGCTTTCGACCGGATCGAGTTGCGATGCCCGAGTGGCAGGAACAGTGCCGAAGATAATTCCCACAATCGATGACACCACGATGGCAATGATCGCCGACAGCCCTGAGATGGGCATGCGGTAGTCAGTGAGGAAGCGAATCGAGTATGGGATAGCGAGCCCGGCCACAATGCCGGCAACACCTCCACACAGCGAAATCAAAATAGCCTCTGCCAGGAATTGAAAGCGGATGGCGCGGTTGGTCGCGCCGATGGCCTTGCGAATTCCGATCTCACGAATGCGCGACGTCACGGTTGCCAGCATGATGTTCATGATGCCGATGCCGCTCACCAGCAGTGTGACGAAGGCCACGAGCATAAGGATCAAAGTCAGCGCGTCGGCAATCTTTCCTGCGACTGTGAGCAGTTGATTCAGGTTCTGCACGCTATATACAGACTCGGCGCGATGACGTGACTGCAGCACGCGCTTGATGGCAGCCGTCGCGGGAATCACGTCTTGCGCAGTCGCAACGGAAAAATAAATCTGGTACACCGCAGAGGTGGGTGTGAAGAAGCGGCTGACCGTGTAAGGGATCAGCATCGTGTCTTCCTGAATTTCAGACTGCCCGAAGGTATCGACGCTTTCTTTGAAGACGCCGACGATGGTGAACGGAAGGCCTCCGCTGAGCTTGATGATGTGACCCACGGCGACATGACTCGATCCATACAATTTCTGCGCCAGCTTCTCGGTGATGACCGCGACCTTGTTGCGTCCCAGAGAGTCTTCGGTATCAAAGAAGCGTCCCGCAAGCACTTTCAGATTGCGCACCTTCAAGTAGTCGGGATCGATGCCGAGGACAAGGATGTCGCTTTGCTTGTCGTCGCCGATGGTGATGCGGTCTCCCAAGGCGACTGTGGGCGACGCGGCCACCACGCTCGAGACCTGCTCGCGAATCGCTTTCACGTCATCGACTGTCATGGGATCAGGCGTGGAGTCGATGCGCTGCGCGCCGCCCTGATAGTCGGCATAGATCATGTTGGTGCCAATCGATTGCAACTGGCGCAGGATGTACTGCTTTCCGGTGAGGCCGATGGTGGCGACGAGAATGACTGACGCGGTGCCCACCGCCATGGCCAGCGCGGTCAGCGTGAATTGCAGTTTGTTACTGCAGAATGCATCGTAGGCAAAATTCAGGATCTCACTGAGGCCAATCGTGAAGCGTCGCGGTGAAGTGACCGAGGTAGAGATCGCACTCGCCATTGGTGATTAGATGTTAAACCCCACTCGAAAGAGGCTGCAATGCGTCAGGATTTTTCGAGCGTCCGGCCACAGCCACGGCCGCAAGCACCACGATAAGCGGATCGACAGGACGGAAGTAGTAGGTCTCGGGATGAGAGATGTAATAGGTGAGAGGAAAGAATAACAGCACGATGGCAAAACGCACGCCCAGCGCGGGATCGCGCTGGAAGACCCGCCTGAGTCCCCACAGACCAAGAAGAGTCATGGTGGTGTTTACGAAGATGTTGGGCGGGTCGAGAGGCTCGTCTTTCAGGTAGGCGGGATCGAAGCTCCAGTAGCCTGTCCACAAATAAATGATGCGGCGCATGGTCATCCAAGCGAACCATGCGGGATGACTTCGGATGTAATCCTTCGCCTGATGGAGTTTGTGATCCATGTAAGCGATCTCGCCATCGCGCTCGTACTCAGAGAGTTCCGCATCGCTGTGGTTGGGATGCAGGGTGCGATTGACCCAGTGCTGCGAGTATCCATTGTTGCCGATGTAGAGTTCGAGGCCGAAGCCACTGCGTACCGGGATGAAGCGATGGAAGAGTTCATAGTTGCGAATGAGCCAGGGCGACAACACTGCCATGCCTGCGAGTGCGACGGCGACGGTCTGCGCTTTCCAGGGTCGTGACAAGCGGAAGCGGCGATAGAGTGTATAGATTCCAAGCAAAGGAAGGACTGCCAGCACGACAGGTTCGGTGAGCGCGGCGATGCCGCAGAGTGCGCCGAACAATAGCCAGTCGCGAATGCGCGCCGAATTTTCCAGGCGCCATGCGAAGAGGAAGAGGCAAGCGAGTTCGAGCGTGACCAGGCAGGTAGACCACGCCCAGTCAGCACCGTAGTAAACACCGTAGGGAGAGAAGGCCCATCCCCATCCGGCCCACTTGGCTACGCGTTCCCCGAAGGCTTGCCGCGCGAGAAAAAAAACCGGAATGCACGTCAGCGCAGAAAACAGGCTGTTCAATGAGAGCGCCGCAAGGACAGACGTTCGCGTCTCGATTCCGAATACTTTGAAAATTCCTGCGAGCAGGTAGGAGTACACCGGCGGCAAGAGTGCGGACGATCCAGTTTCGGCGAAGGGGCTGCCGAAGCCGTGGCCGGAGGCGATGGAGCGCGCGATCAATCCGAAGGCCCAGTGATTGAGGACGAAGGGATCCATCCATTCGTGGTAGGTGAAGGGGATGACGGCGAGGCGAACCGCGAGCGCGACGAGCACCATCAGGATGTATGGTTGAACGCGCTTGGGGGATTCTGGCGGCATGAGTGGTGGCGGCGGCTGTGCGGGCGAGACGCCCGCGCTACGTCGCGGCGGTATTTTTTGTTGCGATCTTAGTATAGACGGCAGACTTGCAGGTGATCGTTCCTATATGGGCACGTCATGCTCTTCTCATCATTGCTTACTAGAGGCGGGTCGGGACGGGGGAGGACGACCCAGGTTACGCCGAAATCTTTTTTGAGGCGGGCGAAATCGGCTGGCTGAAAATTCTGCCAGTTGCTCTGGGCGGTGACTTCGTTGAGCCAGCGAGGGGCGAGGCGAGGGACGCGGGCGGCCATGCCGCCATCTTTGTCATAGTCGGCGAGCACGCTGCGTTCGGCGAGAGCACGGAAACCATGGTAGTCCTCGCCGGGGAGCTTGGTGTAGCGGGGATCGATTGCGAACAGGCTGTCGACCGGAGTGTTTTGGCGAATCCATGCGAAGGCTTGCAGCCATGGATTTTGAGGCGCGAGACCCGGGAGTTCCAGGTGGGGCGATGCGGGGTACAGGCGGCTTTGAGCGAAATACATGCCTGCGCTGAGGGAGATAAATAATAATAGCCAACGGTAAATATTTCTATCAATAATATAGCTGCCGATCAATCCGCCTGCGATCAGGAAAAAGAGCAGATACAGGAGGTGAAAATAGCGCATGGGCTCGAGGGGGCGCAGGCGTTCCAGGCTGGGAGGGAGCATGAGAAGAAGGCCGACGACGGTCTGGAATATTCCATAGAAGAGGAGCGTCGAAACCAGCGCAGGGAAAGCCGGGCGGTCAGCTCCCTTTCGGGGTAGATAGCGGTGCAAGGCAAACAGGAGAAGCAGCGGCGCGATCACTCCGAGCCATTCGTACCACTCCCAGCGCGTTGGGAAATAGAAACTCCGAGTGGCGGCGGCCTGGCGCCAGGCGTCAGAGGCGGGTTCGAAGAGCCATCCTAACGGCATGAGCAGAGCCATACTCGCGGGGATGGGTCGGGACGGAGATACGCGCGGCGTGCGCAGGTTCCAGAGCAGGAAAGCGCAAAAAGAAATTCCGAAACTCGCCATGATGGCGTGAATGGCGAAGGCAACCAGTAACAGAATGGCAGCGGTCCAAAGGCGGCGATCGAGGACGGCGACGATGGCCGCGAGGATTGCGGCGGTCGCGAGGGTGCGAGGGTGCAGGTATTGGTCGGCGAGGTTGATGGCGATTCCCGGTAGGGGAAGCGTGAGCAAGGCCGCAACGGTGATTACCGAAGCCCATTGCGCATGCGGCTGAGAGAAGCAACGGCGACTGATTCGCCAGCAACCGTGGAGCACGAAGAAGATGGCGGCCAACTGCCAGAACAAGACAGTCCAATCCAACGGGAGGTGAGTGAGGCGGACGGAGTAGGCGATGAGTTTGTCGAAGATGGTGGCCTGGAACTGGAGGCGGAAAAATTCGGAATCGTGGGAGAACAGAGCGGGGTTCAAATTCCGTTTGATCGCGGCCAGATAGAAGGCGTCGTCTTCGAGGCCGGGGTGATACCCCATGATGAGGAAGGCGAGGACGGTGAGCGAAGCGAGAAGCAGGAGATTTGTGATGGTGCGCGATGGGGCGGGCGGCGAGATTTGTGAAGGCCCTGACATTTCAGGAGGCTAGCGGAGAGTGTAGCAAGGTTGGGGAAGGAGTACCGCGTGTCAGGGGGAGGACGGCGTGCATCGGTTTTCCGGGCGGGTCGATCTTTTCTGCCGCCCCTCCGGGGCTTATTCCCTTCTGCGACTGAACCCACGCCTTACGGCCCTTCGACAGGCTCAGGGGCAGGCTGTGGGCTGCTCTCTTTCGCCGCTTCGCGGCTGTGGCCGGGAAACAAACGAGAAGGACGCACACCTATAGATGAACGCACTATCTGCAAATCTAGTTCTCTGGGTCAGGCGGCGGGGCCGGCGGTTTGGGAGCGGGCGGTGTAGTAGGCTTCGTCGGCGGATTCGAGTTTGCGGCCCTGGTTGCTGAAGCGCGGAGCGTGCAGGAGTCCGGCTTTCTGCAGGGCAAACTGGAGAGTTGTGGCCAGCACACCGAAACCGTATTTCACGCTGCGGCGGAAGTTGATGGAAGAGGCCTCTTCGAAATATTTTGTGGGGCAGGAGACTTCTCCGATGCGGAAGCCGAAGTGTACGCATTGGGCGAGCATCTGGTTGTCGAAGACGAAGTCGTCGGAATTTTCCAGCAGGGGCAATTCGGTTAGTACCTTGCGACTGAAGGCGCGGTATCCGGTGTGATATTCGGAGAGCTTCACGCCCAGAAACAGATTTTCGAAGGCGGTGAGCAGGCGGTTGGCGATGTATTTGTAGATGGGCATGCCGCCCAGGAGGGCGCGGCCTCCGATGATGCGCGAACCCAGCACGACGTCATAAACGTCGTAGGCGACCATGCTGGCCATGGCGGTGATGAGGCGCGGCGTGTACTGGTAGTCGGGATGAAGCATGACCACGACATCGGCGCCCGCGGCCAGAGCCTCGCGATAGCAGGTTTGCTGGTTGCGTCCATAGCCGTAGTTGCGGTTGTGCTGAAAGACGAAGAGGCCGAGGCGGCGGCCGAGATCGACGGTCTGGTCGGAACTGTGATCGTCGACCAGGATGCGGATGTCGACCAGGCTCGGGCAGTTCATCGACGGTGACCTGCAAGAGTCTTCTCCGCGTTGTAGGCGGGCATGACGACCGCGATGCGCTTGCCGTTGATCATTTGGCGAAGAAAAGAAGAGAACTAAGGTTAGTTTACCCGAATTTCCCCGAATCCCTAGGGCGTGGTAGTGCGTCCACCGGCCCGAGGGGGTTCTGAGTGCTATGGCTTGATCATTTGAAGGTTTACCTGGGGTAGAATGCTCGTCTCCTCGACCCGGTATTAGCGCGAATTGCGGTCGTGCTGAATCAACCACAAACCGGAGAGAGAGGCAAAGCGGAAAGGATGATAGGCATGGAATCAGAGATCAAGATCGGCCAGCAATTCGAGTTCGCGAGACATGCAGATACAGGGTTTAGGCAGAAAGCGGTGGCAACCCGAGTTTTATCCAACCGGGAAGAAGGGATCGGTCCGGAGGCGGACTACTACATCGCCGC
This sequence comes from uncultured Acidobacteriaceae bacterium, assembly GCA_963840895.1. Lineage (GTDB taxonomy): Bacteria > Acidobacteriota > Terriglobia > Terriglobales > Acidobacteriaceae > Sulfotelmatobacter. The sequence continues at coordinate 52,059 of CAWJAR010000015.1, read as the reverse complement.
TTGGATTGAAGCGAGAACCCTCTCCGAACAGCCAAAGGCGCTGGTCTTCGTGCTTGCAAACGACGAAAACGTTTACTTGGATGGCGAGCGGGTTGACATCATCGTGGACCTTGCCGCGTAGCTGTTGCGGGTAGTGCGACGAATCGCGTAATTCAGGGGGAATTGTCGAGCCTGTTGCGAATGACATGATCTCAAAACTGTCGATGAATCTTCAATACACCCACAATGCCCGGAACAGGGTTCTGAATGCGATGGCTGTTTTCGTCAACTATCATTACCGTCATGACCTTGGAAGAAGCCCGACTATTGATTGTCGAAGGCATCAACTACGCTGCCTACAAAGAGACGGACTCTTCACTCTACGATTCCGATAAGAACCGCCTCTTTGGTTCTGAGCATTACAAGTCTGGCCGCCACATCGTCAAACCTAGCCCTTGGGCCGAGGGTGATTTCGAAGAAAAAATGGCAATGCTGCTGCGGTGGGCGAACACGCTAAACCGTTCCGATCCCGCCTTCGCGCAGGCCCTGAACCTTTTGGAAGGGGAGGATTCGCTTATCGGGCGCGTCATTCGGCGCACCAAGACCCGTGAGGGTCGATGAGTGAAATGGCCTTCCATGAGAAGGCCGGTCGGAGTCAAGTCGATTCTTCTTGGTTTTGGTGAATCATTTTGCTTTTCCCAGCCGCGTCGCCACTGACGCCACCCTTCCATCCGCACTCTTGGTGAGCGATTTTGTTCGCTCGGTGCCAGTTGGGTGTTCTCGTTTCAGTCGGTGCTGCCACCTGATTGTCGACCTTGATTTCCATCCTTACGATAGAAACCGGGCCAGGCCATTAACGCAGTCACCGGAACTCGGCGCTCTGGGCTTTTGTTTTTTCCTTCCGAAGAAGATTTTGACTTATGCGGCCGCCGGCATCGCTACCTGCTGGCTATTCCGCAGCGGTTCGTAAACCTCTCCACTTACCCACAAACGATGCAGCAACACCGCCAGCTTTCGTGCGGTCGCAATTACCGCTCGCTTCTTCCCATTCTTCCCGCCACGTTCCGCCAGCTTCAGCCCCCAGCGCCGCAGATCGCTGTCCGCTCCAAACGGACCCAGAATGTGGTGCGCTCCCTGCACCAGCAGTGTGCGCAGATACGGATCCCCTTCTTTGCTGATGTGCATCTGTGGCTCGCTCTGCCCGGAGTTTCTCCGTCCTGGCTGCAGACCCAGGTAGCAGCCCACGTCGCGGCTCTTGCGAAAGCGATGCGCATCCTCCAGCGTCAGCAGGAACGTCAGCGCGATCAGCGTGCCTACTCCTTTGATCTGCTTCAGCAGCGCCACTTGCGGATAACTTTCCTGTGCCAGCTTCTCGATCCCTTCGTTGCACTCGCGGATGCGTTCGCTCAGCGACTCGATTCCTGCCAGCAGCGGCTGCAGCGCCCTTTGCAGTTCCGGGCTCAACCCTTCGGCTTTCTCCGGATTCATATTGCGTACATTGCATCCGCGCAGCCGCTCGCCGTAACTCTTGGCCAACCCGCGGGCCGTGTTCACCAGCGACGTCCGCGCTCGCACCAACCCAGCTCGTGCCCGGATCACCGTCAGATCCGCCTGCGCTTTCGCGCTGCGATGCTTCACCGGACTCAGCAACTGCGGATCAATCCTCGCCAATCGTGCCAGGGTCCGCGCATCCAGCCGATCGTCCTTCTTCCGACTCTCTCCAATCAGCCGTACGTTGCGGGCATGCGCCACGATTACTTCGTGCCCCAGTTCACTCAGCAGTCGACTCACCCAGGGCGAATGCATCCCCGTCTCCAGCGCGATCCGACAGCGCGGCATGGCCCCAAACACCTCTCGAATTGCTTTCGGAGTCGTGCTCACTTTCTGTTCCAGCAGCACTTCGCCCGCTTCGTCGAGCAGGCAATACCAACTCGATCGATCGCCCAGGTCCAACCCAATCGTCAGCTTCGGTTGAGAAAACTTCTTCGTCGCCGTTACCACAGCAGTGCTAACCTTCTTCATTGCCGGTCTCCTTTATCTCTTGCGCTTCGAGCGCGTCGATAACTTGGGAGCGTACAGCATCCCGCCGGAGACCGGCCTTCTCATCCCATCTGCTTACGTCAACCATGGGACGCTCAGTGTGCTCGTTAAGCCATTCACGGTGTCTAAACACGTATGGGACCTCTTCTTAGAGCACTAACGGCGGCATTTGTTTGCGTCAGTCCCGCCTTTGCGCAAACGCTCGTTGCGTGTGGTTGCGATGAAGCGACCGTGTGCCTGTCAGACGTAGAGATGTCGAAGCACGCTATGCACGTTGAGATGGAGCCTGACAAGATGGGCAATCATTCCAACTACCGTGGCGTCGCCGTTTTTCAAATAGGGTTCGACGAAAAAGGGCGCGTGACGGGCGCGGACGCAATCTCTGGTGAGCCTTTGGGAATTTCTCACCTGATGGGAGCTGTATCCAAATGGAAATTCAAGCCAGTAGTCGTGAACGGCATCAAGAAGAGAGGGTGCGGCAAACTCTCCGTTAGATTTGCGATGAGAGAAAACGTGCCATCAGCCGAGGTACTGAAACGGACAACGCAGGACTAGATGGTTGTCGTAATATCGCGATTACACTCAAATTGACCGGTCGGCGAAATGACTGGTCACGTAAGCACGTCAGCCGTTCTTAAACGGTTTACGAGTGCGAGGATCGAAAAGCACTTCATCGCCCCGCCCAGCTCGAAGCATCGCGAGGAGATGCGACAACAATCTGCGAGCTTCGTCCAGGTTCCTGCCGCTCTCCCAATCGAACTCATGCGGTGAGTAGGGCCAGTTCTCTCCAAGCGCCCATCTCCCATCAGCACGACCCAAAGAATCTATCTCGCGCAGCATACTTTCGATGTCTGATGGAAATGGGTGAGCGCCATGAACCGTCATGTCGCTCAATGGGTTGTCGCCATGCTTTCCGTTTGGCACAACGGTATTCTAAGGCCGAGCAGCAGCCGGCTGGCGAAACATCGCCGTTACGCTCACCGACCCTAGTCGTCAGCTCGGCGATCCAGGCCACATTAAAATAAGAAATCAACTCCAACAAATTCGGTCTTGCGGTTGTAGGTAGTCGAGGTGACCGTTACCCGCAGTTCCCATCCCTCGGAAGTACTTCCAAGACCTGCGGTGACAGGTACTACCCGTGGTTCAGACCACCTACGGAGTGGTCGGAGAGTTTAGCTATGCCTTCTAAGTTTATGAACAGGCTCTGAGGGGTTTGGTAACACTTTGCAACGGCTAAAGCCCCTTGATTCAGGAGCACCTTGCGATACGGCTGAAGCCGTACCCTTCCCAAAAACCCATACGCAATATATGTCGTACCCCTCAGGGGCTGAAGCCCGTCATTCGAGAAGCCGCTTGCGGTACGGCTGAAGCCGTACCCTTCCCAAAACCTAGACGCGATATATGTCGTGCCCCTCAGGGGCTGAAGCCCGTCATTCGAGAAGCCGCTTACGGTAAGGCTGAAGCTTCCCAAAAACCCATACGCGATATATGTCGTACCCCTCAGGGGCTGAAGCCCGTCATTCGAGAAGCCGCTGGCGGTAACGCTGAAGCCGTACCCTTCCCAAAAACCCATACGCAATATATGTCGCGCCCCCCGGGGGCTGAAGCCCGTCATTCGAGAAGCCGCTGGCGGTAAGGCTGAAGCCGTACCCTTCCCAAAAACCCATACGCGATATATGTCGTACCCCTCAGGGGCTGAAGCCCGTCATTCGAGAAGCCGCTGGCGGTAAGGCTGAAGCCGTACCCTTCCCAAAAACCCATACGCGATATATGTCGTACCCCTCAGGGGCTGAAGCCCGTCATTCGAGAAGCCGCTGGCGGTAAGGCTGAAGCCGTACCCTTCCCAAAAACCCATACGCAATATATGTCGCGCCCCCCGGGGCTGAAGCCCGTCATTCGAGAAGCCGCTGGCGGTACGGCTGAAGCCGTACCCCCCCAAAAACCCATACGCGATATATGTCGTGCCCTCAGGAGCTGAAGCCCGTCATTCGAGAAGCCGCTTGCGGTACGGCTGAAGCCGTACCCTTCCCAAAAACCCCTTGCTTCATCCACGACTATTTGCTTCATCCAATTACTTCATCCAAGACCAGTTGCCTCATCAATGGACTTCGGACACGGAATCCTTACTTCATGTTGTCGAGGATGGAGCCGACGATGCCTCCAACGACGCCGCTTTGCACATTCTCTCTGCGCACTTCGTGGGGCATGTATTCCGCCAAGGCGTGGGCCAGGCGGGCGATGGGGAGGGTCTGCAGCCAGATGCGGCCGGGGCCGGTGAGGGCGGCGAGAAAGATTCCGTCGCCGCCGAAGATCATGTTCTTGATGCCGGGAACGGTGGTGATCTGGAAGGAGACGCTGGATTGAAAGGCGCCGACGTGGCCGGGATGAACGCGCAGAGTTTCGCCGGGTTGCAGATCGCGGACGACGAGTTCTCCGGAGAGTTCGAGCCAGGCGGTGCCTTGTCCGCTGGCCTTTTGCAGGAGGAAGCCGTCGCCGCCGAAAATCCCCGCGCCTAAGGATTGCTGAAAAGCGACGCCGATTTGGACCTGCGGAGTAGCACAGAGGAAGCCGTGGCGGTGAATCATGTATTCGTGGCCGGGAGAGATTTCGACGGGGACGATGTGTCCGGGAAGTTTGGTGGCGAAGGCGAGTTCGCCGGGGCCACCGAGGGCACGGTATTCCGTCATAAAGATGGAGCCGCCGCCAGCCACGCGCTTGAGTACGCCGAAGAGCCCGCCGCCACCGCCGAATTGGGTGTGGGTGGTCATCTGGATGTAGCTGCTCATCCAGGAGAGTTCTCCGGCCTCGGAGATGATGGAATCGTTGGGCTCAAGGGCGAATTCGAGGACGGGCATGGTGGTGCCGGTGATGCGACTCTGCATTGCGGATCTCCTTCTTTCGTAAAGCGGTGGGTTCGACTTGTCTGAGTAACCCTGCTGCAACCTGAGGAAAACAGAGAGTATACAACCCGTGTGAAGTTGCGGGAAAACCACACCAAAACGGGGAGGTTACGAATTCTTAAAGCGCCTCGTACTACTGTAACTAGTAGCAAAAGGCTCGGTTCGTCTACGGTAGTCTGGCTCGCGAAAACTCAGGAGTGAAGAGATTGCAGCATATGACGGTCGCCCCGCACCGCCACTTGACCGCGTTTCCAGAAAGCACACCCGGAAAATCCGGGGCTCACCAAACCCCGCGCAGAGAGAGCTGTGCTGTTCTGGCACAGCGGAACATTCGAGGATTCACGTTACTGGAATTGATGATCGTGATTGCGATCATGCTCATTGTTGCGGCATACGCCGTTCCGATGTGGACGACCTCCAGGCGATTGGCAAGTCTCCGAGGATCTGAAACCGCATATGCAGGCCTGTTGCAACTGGCGCGGACTCGGGCGGTCAACGATGATCGCTATTACTCGGTGTACGTCAAGACGGCGACGACAACCAATCCACAAATGGCATATGTGGATATTTATCCGCAGAATGTGAACGGGACTTCGGGTAACGGTCCGACTGGAAACTTTGTTGCGGGTCCGCCAGCGGATCCGATGGTCACGCTCTCGACCGAAGCGGCTCCGCAGCCAGCGGGGTTAGCTCCGGACACGGCAAATCTATTCGCGCAGTTCTGCAGTTCTTGCGCACTGGCCATCATCAAGAACACGCCCGCGACCTGGGGACCTGATGGACTGCCCTGTACGCCAATCACCTCGACTGGAGGAACGGGATTGGTTTGTAACAGCGCGGGCGGACCGATCGCGTACGTCGCGTTTTTCCAGTCTTCGACGAACAACGAATGGGATGCGGTGACGGTGAGTCCCGCGGGCAGAATCAAGACTTGGTACTACACCGGAACCGTGTGGGCTCCGTTCAATCAGTGACAGGAGACCAAATGCAGACGATCAAACGAAGACTACCGCGGAAGGATAGCGGCGGATCGGGTTTTACCCTGATCGAACTGATGGTTGCGATGGTCGTGTTAGCGGTAGGTTTGGGAGCACTGTCGACACTGTTCATATCAGCGACTCTTTCGAACAACAAGAACAGCAGAAATGCGACCGCGACGCTGCTTGCACAGCTTGTGCTGGAGCAGATCAGCTCGCAGAGCCCAAACTCTACAGCGACAATTTTTCTGACGGATTGCGTGGGAAACACATGGGCGGTGGCGACCACAGGAGGAGTTGCTCCCAGCGGTGCCGGAGCAACTCTCGATACGGTTTCGACAGACTATAGCTATGGCGGAATCAATCCTGCGCAGGACTACAACTCCGTACCACCGGCGACGGCAGTGACTCCTGGTTATGCGATGAAATACGTCGACTGCGGCGCGGCCAACACGCAAAGCATTTATGACGTGCGGTGGAATGTGATCAACATCGATACGTACACGCGTCTCATTACAGTTTCGGCGCGGCAATTGAGCCCTTCGAACCAACTCGGGGGAGCGGTCTACTCTTTGCCGGTCACTGTGCGGGGCATCGGAGGAGTTTAATGGTGAAGGCAACAGAAGAGTCTTCCAACCTGGAAGAGGGCGAGCAGCGAGGATTTTCGCTGCTGGAGTTGCTGATCGCAATTGTGATCCTGGCAGTTGTAGTGGCAGTGATTGTGAGCGGCGTCACCCAACTGCAGAAGACCAATACGAACCAGGCGGTGAATGTGGACCTGACTCAACAGTCACGCCAATTCATGGACCAGGTGGTGGCGGATCTGCATCAAGCCGGCTTTCCTGACGTAGCGATGTTCGACCTCGCGACCTCGACGGCGAATCCTAATCTGTACGCGGTTGGGCTAGTCAGCGTGACCGCGACTTCCATCCAATACGAAGGCGACGTGGACGGAACGGGCGTGAGCGAAGTTTTCGTGCAACTGACTCCAAGCGGTGGGCCGTGCCCTTGCACGTTGCGGCGAGGGGCAGTCTCGAAGGCTCTCTACGCCGGCGGCACCACTCCGACGTACTACACGGAAGTGGATGGGGTCGCAAATCTCAACATATTTACGGCATACGACAAAGCGGGGAATGTGATCCCTCTACCCTGTGCCGCCACAGTATGCGCGGACGGGAGTTCGATGAACAACATTAAAGATATCGGGATCCTGCTCAATGTCCGATCGAACACACCAAACTTGACGACGGGTGCTTACACGAACGTGACGATGTCGACGGAAGCTCAGATCCAGTAGGCAAATGTCTCGCGACGGGGGTATCTCAATGAAGAGTCCAAAAACGAACCTGCAAAACGGAATCGCATTGGTCTCGGCGCTGCTGATTCTGATATTGCTGTCGGCGATTGCGGTCGGACTGGTTTTAACGTCGAACACAGAGACAGCGGTCAATGCCAACTACCGGCAGGAGCGAGCACTCGATTTCGCGGCTCGGGCAGGAGTTGAAGAGGTTCGAGACCGGATGGCACCGGCCAGCGCCCACACGTTGATCAGCCCTACCTGCACTCCGGCTTCGGCGTGCCTGCCGGCGACTGAGGCAGTGCCCACAAGCAGCAATAATGGAATTCTTTATGTGCGGGGAGGGGTGAACCCGGCATTGGTCACACCGTGGACGGCAAATACGATTTATACCGATGACGAACTATGTCACGACGGATATGGATTAGTTGCGGTGCAAAGCTCCGATGTGCACTGCAGCGTCGTTCCCACAGGTTCGTCGTGGTATGCCAGCACGACCAGCAACGCGCCCTGGGCTGGAACGAGTGCCGCGCTGCCGTTCCACTGGGTGCGCGTCGCCTGGAAACTGAACGGATCGGTGCAAAACTACCCGGTAAACGCCGCGACGTGCCCTTCGCTGGGTGCATCTGGCTGCAGCACGCCTGTCTGCTATAACGGCTCGCAGGAAGTCTTGCTGCCAGCCGGCAAAACCGCTTGCAGTCAAATGACACCTACGGCGAACCCCGTCTACCTTTTGACTTCTCTGGCGCTCAACACGACAACCGGAGCGCGAAAGATGGTACAAGCAGAGGTAGCCCTGCCGCCACCGGCCGTTACGCAACTGGCGGGTTTCTTTGCGACAAGTACTGCGTGCGGGGCATTCGTGATGCAGGGTGGGGCGACCACCGACGGCTTTTCCAGCAGCGGAGGTGGTTATGCAGCAACCAGATCGACGACCGCTGGCGGCATTGGATCGAACGGAAGTGTAAGCCTGGGCGGTAGTCCGACTCAAGTCGGGGGCAACGTTTACGTACCGAACGCCACTGTCGGTGCTTGCCCGGACGGCGTTCAGGAGAACGGCGGCGCCGGCCTGCTCGCGGGTAACAACATCATTGCGCAGCCCGCAGTGTCGGTCGCTACACCGCCGGTGCCCAATCCTCTTCCACCGACTACTGGTCTGAGCAATCCCAGCAGCCTCGTTCCCGGCAACTATGGGAATGTCAATTTGACCGGTCACACCAATCTGGTCCTGGCACCGGGAGTCTACAACATCAATAGCATCAGCCTGGCGGGACAATCGACGATTAGCATAAGTCCTCCCGGCGCAGTCGTGATCAACATCGCAGGACAGGGCCAGGCGACGCCGGTTGATCTGGAAGGCGGAGGTCTCACGAACACCTCCGGAATTGCGGGTAACTTTCAGATCAACTACGCAGGAACAGGCTCAATGAAAATCGCAGGCGGGTCGGGAGCGTATGGTGTCATCAATGCTCCCAACGCCAGTCTGCAATTCACCGGCGGTTCCAATTTTTACGGATCGGCAGTAGCGGCGACAGTTAGCGATGCTGGCGGTACGGCTTTGCATTTCGACACCACTCTGTTAAACAACACGACCACGCCGGCGGCCAATCTAAACGAAATCAGCCTCCGCGAAGTGGCTTACTAAGGAAGAAAGGAGATGTGGCGGTCGGTAGCGCGACCGTCGAACTCAACGAAAAGATATAAAGAATCAAAAACCGGCGCAAGTTCGGCTTTTGAGCGATCATGATCCGTCGATTCCCGTCCAAGGGCCAAAGTCGTTCCATGCGTTCAGCTTACCTCCGTAATCACCCACGAAGGTCTCCGGGTGATCTTAAGTAATCTTGGCGTTTGCCGCTTCGAATGAAAAAATTGCTTAGTTGAAATAACCGGTTGGCGTAGACCGACCGGCGTCCAGTACGGCTGGCCGGCAGTCTTCGATGAGCGTTCTCCCCGAACGTAAACCACGTAAAAGTGAACGACCTCCTTCCCCCGAAAGAGATTATGACGTCGAGCAAACATCGCGGATTTTCGTTGCTGGAAATGCTGATCGTGATTTCCATCAGTCTCATCCTGGCAGGAGTCACCAGCATGGTCTGGGGACCGGTGATGAACCAGCAACATGTGACCAGCGCGTATAACGCGACGCTGACCACGTTGCGGCGGGCGCGGGATCAGGCATCTGCGGACATGCGGGTGTACGTGGTGTCGTTTGCAACTCCGGGGACGATCACGGTCACACAAAACACCACCACGGGTCCGCTGCTGGTCCAAACCGTGCTGCCGCCCGATGTGACCTTTCACGTCGAACCGGGGATCCCGACATCGCCCACCGTGGCGCCGACAACTCCAGATGGAATGGGAAGCGGTGGATTTGCGATCGACTTCGACCAAGGCGTGGGCCCCGGGGGAGTGACCACGATCTATTTCTATCCCGATGGGACCGCGCAGGATATCAACGGAAATGTGAACAACGGCGTGGTGTACCTGGGGCGTCCGGGCGATTTGTACAGCTCGCGCGCAGTTACGTTGTGGGGAAGCACCGGCCGACTCCGAGGATTCCGCCTTTACAACAACAGCGGAACCAAGACGTGGAGGCAACAATAATGGACAGCCAATTTGCATTCCGGCGAGCATCCGGGCAAAAAGGTTTTTCTCTGATCGAGTGTGTGATCTCGATGGCGGTGTTGACCATCGGGGCGCTCGGGTTGCTGGGAGTGTTCGGGGTGGCGGTGAAGGCGACCGCGGCATCGCAGGGAGACTTGATCGCGCGGCAATTGGCGTCGGAGACGATCGAAGGTATCTACACGGCGCGGAATACGTCAGAGATCTCGTGGGCACAGATCCAGAACGTTTCCAACGGCGGCATCTTCATCGACGGATTCACCACAGTGAAGTGCGCCGGGCCCGATGGAATTCTAGATACGGCCGACGATGTGGCTTGCTTGACGTCATCGGGTGCGACCTGCCCGAACGGTGGAGTGAGGTGCCTGAGTGAACCGGGAGCCGATGGCATCATGGGCACCTCCGATGATGTGATTCTGTCACTGACCAACTTCACGAGGCAGGTTCAGATCCAGCCGCTGCTGGACGTCAATGGCAATCCCATCCAGACATTGAACCAGGTCACGGTGACGATTCAGTACACGAGTCCGAACTCGAGCGTGCCGAAGACCTACGTCAACAGCGAATACGTCTCGACCTATCACTAAAAAGAGGAACCATGCAGCGCAGACTTCGTACAACTCGGGGCTTCACATTAGTCGAGATGATGGTGTCGATGGGGGTTGGCCTGGTGCTGCTCGCCGCGGCGTTGTCGATGTTCAAACAGGCGGTGAACGCGACGTGGGTAACCTCGCAGAAGGCCGAAATGCAGCAGGACTTCCGTGCGGCGGGCAACCTGATGATCCGCGACATCAGCATGGCGGGATCGGGCAGCCTGGGCCAGATGGGGTTGGCGAGCAATAGCGTCGGCCTGCCCTTCGGAACGGGCATCCTGCCGGTGTATCCGTGCAGCGCAACGACCTGCAATTACATTAACGGCGCGGCGGTGACGTATCCGACAGTGACGGGAGCGCCCTATCTGTATTCGATTACGCCCGGCTACAACCTGGGGATTACGGTTAACGCGACGGAAGGGCCGACAGACATTATTACGATTGCATATGCGGATGCGAATCTCGCTCTGAATTGCTACAAGCTTACGGTCAATTCCGCGACGCAGGTATTGTTTCAGCTTCCGCTTACTCTGCCCTCGACGTGCATTCTGCCGACGGGAGTGGCGGCGCCGCAGGCGCTGAATGCCCCGGTGGTCGGACTGCAAGCGGGAGATTACGTCCTTTTCGGGCAATCCGCCGCGGGCGTGGTGAGCACGATCTCGACCACGGCTGTGACGAACGGAGCGCTCTACAGTGCGGCCTACCTGGTGAACTTCACCTTGGGCGATCCGGGCCACATCAACCAGCCCACGGCGACCAACGGCAGCTTGAAGCAGCTTCCTGTCGGCGCCAGCACCTTGTCGGCAGTGCGGCTGTTGCTGATTACTTACTATCTCGACATTTCACCGAGCGACGGCACGCCGCGCTTGATGCGCGTGCAGAGCGGTAAGGCTCCGATGCCGGTTGCGGAGAACGTTTCTTACCTGAAGTTCAGCTACGACGTGGATAACAACGGCGTGGTGCTGGCCGGTCAAAAGACGCTTCCGGCGGGGGTTACGCCCAACATGATCAACAAGGTCAATATCGAACATATGACCATTCGCAGTCAGATGTCGGGCGTCAAGGGATATCAAGGGTTGGACCTGCAGACATCGGTTAGCGCCCGCAATCTGACCATGGGGCAGGAGTATCCGATTTCAGGATCTGCGTACTAAATCACCTCGGCGCAGGCCTAAACAGGGTCGCGCTGGGAGGACGTGCAGTTGATGAGGAGACAGACAATGGATAACGCGAAGTTCGGTTCACGAGGATTCACACTGATCGCCTCCCTCTTGTTGTTGTTGTTGATGTCGGGATTCGCGCTCGGCCTGTTGATGATGGTGAACACCGAGCAACGTGTCGGTGGCTTCGACTTGAACAACAGCTATGCCTTTCATGCCAGCGAGGGCGCCATCGAGAAGATGACGTCGGATCTGGCAGGGACGTTCAAGAATGTGCAGTCTCCAACTGCGGGCCAGATTTGTGCGCTCAGTGCGAACTACCCGACGTGGGATCCGACGGTGACCTATCCGGTCTATAACGTGTCTCCGGTTTCGGGTTGCGCGGCGGCATTGACCACGGTTTGGGGACCGATTCAATCGGGGCCGGACGCGGGCCTGTATGCGCAGATCATTCCGGTGACGATGAACGCGACGGCACAGCGCGGCGGCGGAGAAACCGTCAGCATGACGCGGACTGCCGAAGTGGCGCTGATTCCCGTGTTCCAGTTTGGTGTGTTCTCTGATTCCGATCTGTTCTTTGGCCGCAGCCCGGATCTCGGCTTTGCGGGGCGCGTGCATACCAACGGCGACCTTTATCTGGGCGTGGCTGATGGATCAAACCTGGTGTTCGGAGACAAGATCAGCGCTTTCGGAAACGTCATCCGGCAGCAGATGGACAATGGCGTAGTCTCGGCGGGCAATAACAATGGCGGCTCGGTCATGATTCCGACTCAAGCTGCGGGTTGCGCAACCCAGATGACCAACGTGACGGGGGCTGCCGCGAGCGCCACGTGTGTGGATATTGCGACGACGGCACTGGGAGCCAACAACGGAAGCGTGATTGGCGGCCACGGCTCGGCGCAGAATACGGCAAGTTGGAAGACGGTTTCTCTCGGCACCTATCAGGGATATCTCATCGACGGCAACGGTCTTCCCAGTGGAGCCAATGGCTCGAACGGAACCGGCGCCAGCGATTTGACTTTGCCCTTTGTGAGCGGCACGACGAACGCGGTGCAAGTAATTCGCCGGCCACCGACGGGCGAAATTATCACGTCGGTTCTAGGACAGAACCGTGAAGCCAACCTGGCGCAGATTCGTATCCTATTGAGCGATACGGAAGCCGGGCTGCATATGGCGGATTGGAACGGAAATGCGGCCCAGGACATTCAACTGGTGAGCATGCTGCCGAACGCGCTGAAGGCACTGCCGCAGGGCAATGCGGGCGCCGGAACCCAGCCCCTGGCCGGAATCGTGGTCAATGGCAAAACATACTATTTTGGTGAGAGCTACTGCGCTGGAACGGCCGTTGTAGCGGCGTATCCCGCGAGTCGTATTTGCCCGACCACCAACGGTGGTGATTCCAATTTTGTTATCCCGCTCACTTACGGGCCGCTCTCGAATGGTCCCGGCGGGGCAGCCTTGGTGCCAACGGCGTTCCCGGCTGCAGCGAGTTTCACTACCGCCAATAACGGCCTCAACGGCTTGGAGTGGCCCATCAATAACGGGTGGCTTCTAGTCGAAGTGAAGTGGGCCGCCGATGGCTTGTGGCATGGCGTTACGAGTGAATGGCTGGGCCTGGGCTTCGCACGCGGACTGCAAGTTCCTACTTCGCCGGGAACGCCCTACCGGGTCCCGGCATCGAACTCGTTGGCAGCGTACGGCAGCAACTTCCTGCAGGATCACGCCAACGCGATTTTGTACTTCCAGCAGACCGCCGATCGCAACGGAAACAACACGATTACAGGCCCGGGCGCTGGCACTGATGGCCCCGTTACCGCCAGCTACTTTGGAGCGGGATCACAGTACAACTGGTATCCCATCAATCTTTATGATGCGCGTGAAGGCGAGAACAATGACGTTTCCGCAACGTTCGCGGCTGGTACAGGAACTCCGAACGGGATCATGAACTCGGTTGAACTCGACGTTGGCAACTTGCGCAACTGGCTGCGTGGTACGACGGGCGCCACGGGCACCAACGTCGACTTTGCCACCCAGAACGGATACGTTCTTTATTTCTCCGATCGCCGGGGAATGCAGTTCGCCACCGCCGCACAGGGTGCAAATTACAAAACCCAGTGGGGCGAGTTTGGATACGAGGACACAGTCAACTACGCCAATGCGGGCGCTGGCTTCAAGCCGGATGGCCGACTGGATGCGGTGAACTACAACGGAGTTTCGGCGGAAGACGTGAACGGCAATCTCACGCTGGACGTTTATGGCGTGAAGTATGTGGGAGACGCGTTCGGCCCGACGACTGCGACCGATACCGATGTCACGGCGCCGCCGTCGCCATACGCAATCGGCCACCGGATCTCGACTTTCACCATTGGCCGCGCTAATGCTGTAACGGGCGCGCGCCACGCACTGAAACTGGTCGACGGCTCTCTGGGGAACCTGCCCACGATGCCGCCGGGCAATGCGACCAACAATTGTGCGGTGAGCGCCGCCAATCCGACAGGGTGCGGCGGGTTCACCGTAGCTTCCGAAAACCCGGTCTATATCCAGGGCAACTACAACTCGAACTGTCCTGCGGCCGGCACAACCTGCACCCCGAACAACACGAACTATGATCCTACCTGGACCAGTACGACAGCGGCCGAACCGCTTCACGCGGCCGCTTCGGTGATTGCGGACGCAGTAACGCTGCTGTCAACCAACTGGCAGGACGCAGGCTGCAAGCCTTCGGGCGGCCTGTGCACGGCTACGCTGAATACCACGGCGGGCAGTTTGGTCAACCCGATTAACCCCGGTGGACAGGCGGTCCCGGCAGTCACGCCGAATCGCATCGCGGTCACGACGTATTACCGCTTAGCCATCGCGGCGGGTAAAAACATCGCCTTTAACAACACCACGCAAAATCCCGAGTTTGCTTACGGGATGGATGGCGGTGTGCACAACTTCCTGCGCTTCCTCGAGGATTGGAACGGGATTACAGCTCTGCAGAACCTGTATTACAAGGGATCGATCGTGAGCCTGTACTGGAGCTATTACGCGACCGGTCCGTTCAAGTGCTGCAACCTGGTCTACAATCCGCCGAACCGGCAATATACGTTTGACAGCCTGTTCGCCCAACCTCAGAACCTGCCGCCCGGAACGCCGATGTTCCGGAACGTGGACAATCTGACGTATCGGCAAAACCAGATCGCTCGCACGAACTAACCTTCGAGCGCTTCACCCTAAGAGCCCCGGTCTTCCGATTGGGGCTTTTTTCTCAGCGGAAGTGTTAAGGGTGGATCAGGATTTCTTTTGTCGATTCCTGCTAGGGCGATGGAGCAGGATGGGAAGCATCGACTACGACCTGATCATGCCACCAAAGCTGTTCAAAGAAAGCCCGGGCAACTTCGAGATTCGCCGGGGCGGAGGACGATCGAGTTGTCTTGACGATCTCCTCCAGAGTGCGAACTCCATCAATCGCATCGAACAGGTTTTTTTGTGCTGGCCCGATGGGAAAGAACAGATCTCTGTAGGTATGCGTCTGGTTAATCAGGACGGCAGCGGATCCGGCAGGCAACCTCTCTTGTACACAGATGGTGTCAGACATTCGAATGGGCACGTAGGCGAAGCAGGCATCGCCGGAAAAACTAATTTTCTGCGAAGGGTTGGGACCATCGCTAGGGTAAGCAGTCACGCTATGGCGAAGCATCGTTCCGCGAAACAATTCGACGGCGGCGAACTGTTCCGGTAAGGGAAGATGAGCCATCCGGTTGACAGGAGGAATTCGTGCGATGACTCCGCAGTGAACCGAGTAGGGCGCTTGCCGGAGCCAGCGGCCGAAGACCAGTCCCGCCTTCTGCAGGAAGTCAAACAATTGGGGGACTGAGTAAGCACGATCCTGGGGATGGAGTAGCGCGTCGGCGAGGGCGGCTTCATTGCGAAAGTCCGGAGCTTGCGAGAGCAGGCTCTGCAGGGCATGCCCGGGGGGCAGGGACTCAAGCGCTGCGATGAGCTCGCGAATATCGGTGTCGTTGGCATGAAGGCCGATGCGGCGGCAAAACTCCTGCAACATGTAGACGCCGGCGCGTCCGTAGGGCGCATAGACCATGAGTTGCATGGCCCCATCAGGCTTGAGCACGGTGCGCAGCGCGCTGAGACCGGCGTCGGGGTCGGGGAGATGATGGAGGACGCCGGTGCAGACGATCTGATCGAAGGACATCCCCAGATCGGTTGCCTGCTCGATCGGAAGCTGGCGGACTTCAAGATTCTTCAAATCGTATTTTTTTTTCAGTTGCTCGGTGCGGCGCACACTGGTAGCGCTGCAATCGATGGCGAAGATCTGAGCTGCGGGCCAGCGCAGGGCATGCTTGGCGGCCTGCGAAGTTCCACAGCCGGCGACGAGGATGGACTGATCTTCTTTGTAGGCGCGGTCAGGCCAGAACAGATGAAAGTCAGCGCGGCGTCTTTGGGGATCCTGCCATTGCCGCTGATATTTTTCCAGATTTTCAACGGGAGGAGGATAGGGATAGCGGTCGTAGAAATCGCGGACTTCGCCGGATACATCGAGTGGTGACAAGAGGCTTTCCGCTGGTTGAGTCATGGGATACCGCGTCTCAATGGCTGGAGTTCTGTCTAATCCTGGAAGAACAATACCACGCTTACAAGCTCGCCTCAGAACGGTGCGCAGGTTCTGACGGCTGACCTCGTTCCCTTCTTCCTTGACGCTCAAAGAAATAGGCAATGCCCAGAGCGAGAATCAAGGCAGCGATTCCAAACAAGGTCAAGCTCGGAACGACGTTGGGTTCTTCGATGATCACCTTGCGTGCCATGGCAATTAGCGCGACTTCCAGGACAACGCGGATGTGTATCACGTCTTTCTTGACGTAAGCTTTTAGGGTTTCAAGGAGTTCCACTCCGATCAGAACGAGCAGGAAGTAGCCGAAAATTTCGAGCAGGCCCTGCACTGGAATGAGAAACCGGGGAGGTTTCCAGACTTCTTCCCCAATCAGGTATCCCAGGTGCACGGTGGAAAGCAACACAACAATGACGAGCATTCCAGACAGCGCCAATACAATAAGCTTCTGGACTTTCGTCATCAGGATTTCCAAGGCGATCTCCGTTGTACAAAAGTCCCCGGTGGGCCACCGCCACCGGGGAGAGTTGCTCACGAGTTTGCCGAGAGGTAGGTTTCCGAGCTATCCATCGGCAGGTAGCTGATTTGGTTACGCCACGAGTTCGTGTTCTTTCTCTTCTTGACTCGCCTGTTTTTTCTTATATGCGGCAATCGCCGGCCCAAGTTGGGCCATGACAGCATCAAGGTTGAAGGAGGCTGCCTTCTGGCGCGGCGGGTACATGACAAAGTTCTGGATTTGGGCCGCCACCAGTCCCTGAACTAGATAGAGCTGAGGGGCATGGTCGACAATCCAATCCCAATAGGTGTTGGAGTTGAAGCTGGCGCGCTCAAAGGGATCGCGCCGCAAGTTGAACATATGTGGAAGGCGTAACTTCACGAAGGGACTCGCCCAAGCCTCCATGGTGGTAGCGTGTTGCTCTTCAAAGGACAACTTATAGTCGCCCGCACGAACCGCCATGATACCGCCGTCATCGCTGACGTAGAAGAAGGAGGTTCTGGGACTCTCTTTCACCTCTCCCGTGAGGTAAGGCAATTGATTCACGCCGTCGATATGCACCTTGAAGGTCTTATCGCCAGCTTTGTAACCCTTGAGCAGCTTCTTGTTCACGTCGGGATCGCCGGCAGCCGCCACGAACGTCGGAAGCATGTCCTGGTGGCAAACGATGCCATTCAGGACGGTTCCCGCTTTGATCTTGCCGGGCCAGCGAATGAAGCAGGGGACGCGCCATCCGCCTTCCCAATTCGTGTCTTTCTGGCCGCGGAACGGAGTATTGGCGCCATCGGGCCAAGTGTCGTTTTCGGGACCATTGTCGGTGGAGTACATGACGATGGTATTGTCAGCAATGCCCAGGTCATCGAGCTTGTTGAGCATCTGGCCAATCTGTTCGTCGTGGACGACCATGCGATCGTTGTAGTCGTCCTGTCCGCTCTTGCCGCGGTTCTTCTCTGCGAGATGAGTCCGGAAGTGGCACGCGGTGGAGTTATACCAGAGGAAGAAAGGCTTGTTGGCTTTCGCCTGCTTCTCCATCCAACCGAGAGCTTCGCTCGTAATCTCTTCATCGACGGTTTCCATGCGTTTCTTGGTGAGAGGGCCGGTATCCTTGATCGATTGCTTGCCGACTCTGCCCCAGCGGGGATCAGTCGATGCATCGTCCTTGTCGGTGGCCAGGCAGTGCAGAACACCGCGAGGTCCAAACTGCGCTTTGAAGGCCGGGTCTTTAGGGTAGTCGGGTAGTTCGGGCTCTTCTTCCGCATTCAGGTGGTAGAGGTTGCCGAAGAACTCGTCGAATCCATGAACGGTCGGCAGGAATTCGTTCCGGTCGCCGAGATGGTTCTTGCCGAACTGTCCGGTAGCGTAGCCGAGCGGCTTTAGCATTTCGGCGATGGTCGGGTCTTCGGCTTGAAGCCCGAGAGTGGCGCCGGGCATTCCAACTTTGGTCAAGCCGGTGCGGAGCGGGTTCTGGCCGGTGATGAAGGCGGCGCGTCCGGCGGTGCAGCTCTGCTGGCCGTAGTAATCGGTGAAGCAAGCACCTTCGTTGGCGACGCGGTCGATGTTTGGAGTGTGGTACCCCATCTGACCTCGGCTATTGAAACTGATGTTCCACCAGCCGATGTCATCACCCCACAGGACCAGGATATTGGGTTGCTTTGTAGCCATTGTTTGTTCCTTCCTTTACGTGATTTGAATTAATGTTGCCGGCTTGCGCCGGAGAAAAAACACATCGAGAGCGCCAAGACAGCAGCCGAGTTACTCAGCGGCTCCCGGCGTGTCGCCGGGCGACGCTCGGCGCGGGAGTTCGGCGTGAAACGGGATAACTTTTGCATCGTGTGGCGCGGCCTTGATGGGGCTGAGTTTGGTAAATGGCGATTGCGGCGCAGGATCGCCGTGACAGAAACGAAACTTCTTGCCACTGCCGCAGGGGCAGGGCACGTAGGGCCCTCTCTTTTTGTCTTCGGCAGCGATCATATCCATCACATCGGAGCAGGGCCGATTCCGCTGCACCAGTTGGCCCATCATCTTCATAGCGGGTTGGGTGTGAGTGAAGAACAGCTCGAGTCCCGCGCACAGGTAGTTGTGTCCGGTATCTCCGTCGCGCGAAAGAGAGAAGCGATCTTTGGGACAGCCTCCATTACAGAGAGGCCGGACCGGACAACTCTGGCACTGGGGAGTAAGCGTGTCGCGCTTGTCATCGCCGAATTTGCGTTGCACGGGGGAGGCTACGAGTTGCACGAGATGAGTGTCGTGAATGTTGCCCAGCTTATAACGCGGCTCGACGAAATGATCGCAGGAGTAGACGTCGCCGTTGTATTCCAGCGCGGGACCGTATCCGCAAGTAGGGGCGTGGATGCATAGCAGGTGACGACCGAAGTAGGCTTCGAGCGTGACGTCGAACATCTGGACAAAGATTGTGCCCACATCATGGCGCAACCATTCTTCGAAAATGTCCACCAGGAACTGGCCATATTGCTTGCCGTTTACGGAGCGCTTGGTGACGAGGTTGCCATCCTGGGTATAGAACAAGCGCTTGCGACCGGGCTGGTCACTCCAACCCTGGTTGGCGATATCGATGGTTTCGGCGCTGGCGCGCTCGACGATGGGGATGAACTGAATCCAGGTTGCTTTCATTTCATCGCGAAAGAAGCGATAGACCGCGCGGCCATGGTGTTCGTTGGCGGCGTTGACGGTGCACAAGATGTTGAAGTCCACTTCGTGCTTGCGCAGGTATCGCCAGCCCTGCATGACCTTGTCGAAGGTGCCTCGTTTGCTGCGGTCGAGGCGGTAGGTGTCGTGGATTTCGCGGGGGCCATCGACGCTGAGGCCCACCAGAAAGTTGTGTTCCTTGAAGAAAGCGCACCATTCGTCATCGAGCAGGATGCCGTTGGTCTGAAAAGTGTGTTGCACGATCTGGTCAGGACGGCGGTATTTCTCCACGAGTTCGATGGAGCGGCGGAAGAACTCGACCTTCATGAGGGTCGGCTCGCCGCCCTGCCAAGCCACAGTGACGTTCGAAGCGCGGTGCGATTCCAGCAACTGGCGGATGTAGGCCTCGAGCGTGGCCTCGGACATCCGATTCTTTTCGTTGGGATAGAGCGCTTCCTTGGAGAGGAAGAAGCAGTACGTGCAATCGATATTGCAAGTGGATCCGCTCGGTTTCGCGAGGAGGTGAAAGGCCGGGGGAGATTGAGCGGGCCAAGCTTGATCAGTGATTAACGTCATGGTTGCAGCGTCTCCGGGAGTTCGAACCTGTGTAGTGACCGTCGTGAGTGTTTTGCTCGAATCACATTAGGCCCAAGGCGTGGATCGGGTAACTGTCAAAAAGTACAGGGCTGGCTTCGAGGGTAGGAATGTCCCAAAAACGATTAGGTCGGGGACGCAATCGCACAGATCGACGCAGGAGAGCGAAGGTGCAGCGAAAACCGAACTCTCTGGCCTAATGGTATATATATGCCGCCACTAGAGCGCTAGCAGTGACAACCGCCACGAGCCAGGAGGCCACAATCGCGATGAAGGCAACATAGGCGAGGCCTGTTCCGAATTCTTCTCTTCGGCGCATTTCGGCGGCACGGGCAAGATCGTGACACTCAAGGAGCACGTCGGAAGGAGTCATCCTTCGGACCGCTTTCGCGGCCAAGAATAGAACCAGGAAGTCGTCCAGGAATCCGATCAGCGGGATAAAGCTTGGGATCAGTTGAACGGGACTGAGCAAGTAACCGGCGGCGCAAGCTGCTATACACCGGGTATACCAGCGAGTGCGCGGGTGTTTAAACACGAAATAGAAGAATAGGGCTTCCTCGTGAAGCTTTCGGGCCTGTTGCTTCCAGTCCATCATAAGGTTGGGGCCGTAATGCGTCTCGAGGCTTCACCACCCAGCTTTTTAGCTAAACAGATGAAGCAGGTCGTATCAACGTGGCTTTCCCTGGAACTTAGGGTACGACGCGGTTCGCGTCGCTACAACTAGCAGATTTGACAGGGATGCCTAGACAAAACCAGTATGCATCCTTACCCGTGGCAATCAATGCGGTGTCAAGCTGGCATCGAGGCTCATCAGGTTCTGCGGGCGCACCTGGATCAGGCCTCCAATCGGGCTATCAATATCGGCAATCAGAAAGAAAGAGAGTGACACAGCGAGCGGCACGATCAGCAGCAGAAATGGATGACTACGGCGCGCGCCATAACCGATGAGCAGATTGCAGGCGAAGGCAATCAGCGCCATCAGATTCCACGCCTGAACCGGGATGCGATACCACCAGGCAGCCTGAGTGTAACCCTGGGAATTCAACACGTCGTTCATGCCGGAGATGACGAGGGCCACGGGGGGTGTAGGTTGGGCGGCAACTCGATCGCGGACGCCGGACCAGAGATCGTTCTGAAGTGCGGTAGTACGGGCGTCGATCTCCCGGCGCTGTTGTGAATCGCGGGTGGTGTAGAAAAGCATGCGCTGCTTGAGATATGCCCTGAGCATGTCTTGGAGTCTGGCAGCATCGGGCGCAGGCAACAGTTCTACACGTAAGAACTCCGTCCCAATTGCATTGGCTTCGGCCTCTTCATAGTTCTTGCGTTGGTCGTAGCGGTTAACGGCCATCGAGAATGTAAATCCGATGAGAAGGCCGAGAAGCGTCAAGATGGCGGCTTGAACCGTTCCGAAATCGTCGCGCGTGTCTGGATCCAACGGGTGAGCATGCTTCCGAAAATAAGCACCGAGGAGAGCTGCTCCCCAGAACAAAAGAAAAGAAACGACGAGGACTACGCGCGGGTAATTCAAAAGAGTGCTCATATCAGGCAGTGGAATCGTTGTTGACTACGATACTAGGCTAATCCACTAGAACGGACCATGGCGCAGCCAAACACCGTAGAACGCGATGAATCCGATCGCGATGACTGCAATCGACACAACGAAGGAAACAGAACGGAAATGACTTTCGGACGAGCCAATCTTCTTCAGGAAAGTCCAGTGCTGCCAAGTTGCGGCGATGAGTGCCAAAGTACCGAGAGCAATCAGGCTCATTCCGAGGTTGCGGGGCGCCTGCGGGCGCCGGATGTTCCCGGCGGCAACCTCTTCGGGCAGATATTGAAAGAACTTGTAGATGCTGAATCCGAACCCGATCATGGAGAGGGCGGTTCGAATCCATGCCATCAATGTTCTCTCAGCAGCGATCAGCGTACGCTGCAGGGCGAGATCGGTTCGTTCTTCGGCAAGAATCGTACCTCTATCTTTCGGCGGTGTTTCAACCGGGCTCATGAGACTTTCCTCACAGGCGTCTTCTCTGGGAGTGTGACCTTTTCCGGAGCTGCGGATGGCGTCATCCTTGATCGAGCGAAGCGCGTGACCAGACCACGAACAATCAGGTAAGGGACGATCGCCAGGATAAAGGCGACGATGATCACCTCCCCTGGATAGACGAAATGCATGACGATGAGTTGATAAACGATATCCAGGACCACCGCGAGAATAAAAATTCTGCCCACGCTCTTCCATCCATCTTTGAGCATGTCCTCACGTTGGCCGGGATCAGAGAGGAGGGCCCAGAAATATGGTCGCTTGCCCGCCTTCGCGTCGGCCAGACCGGAGCGAATCGCGAAAAACGCTGCCATGCATGGCTGGAGCACCAACCGGAACTTCATTGGACCGCTGACCCGGGCGAGCAGTTGAGTACCTACGCGAGACCACATGTCATCCATGACACTTCCCTCCCCTTGTGAGAATCCAGCACGGCCGCCTAACGACCAACCGTGAGTTGCGGTTCAAGAAGCTTTCGCGCGCGTGCGACTGGCGGCCGCCGAGGAGACGACCTCGTTCTCCGGGCCCTCAGCGGGTGCATCGAGCGGCACGATCGATGGCCAGTGTTCCCGCACGGCGAATACGCGGAAGGTGAAAGCAACCAGCACCGCGATTAGCGTGACGGGAAAGAAGTGTGGGTCCGACTTCGTTAGGACTGCGAGCAGCGTATAGACCGAACTCGCCAGCACAGCCGACATAACGAGTTGTTGCGACGGGCGTACGACCTCGGGCGTCACCCCGGAAAAAAGATCGATGAGCACCCCGCCCGCGGTAGTGGCGATCAGACCGATGACGATCGCGCTCCAAGGCCCCAGGTTGTGATCGAGTGCCTTGTGCGCTCCCAGGATGGCAAACCAGGGCAGCGTGAAGGACTTCACGTAGGCGAGAAACCGCGTGCGGAAAGCCTCCTCTTTTGAATCTGCCCACTCATAAATCGCCAACCCGAGCAGACCCATGAGAACGCACACGAGAAGATAGTATGGGTCCTTGATTGGCGAGGGAATTTCACCGAGCAGTACATCGCGCGTCACGCCGCCGCCGATACCACCGAAGAAGGCCATGATCAAGAGTCCGGCGGCAGTGTAGCCGCGGTTGTGCGACGGTTGGCGCGCAACTAGTATCCCGTAGAGGGCATTGATGCCCGCAGAGAACATATCGACGTTCGGAAAGCTTGGCAAATTCATTTCAGATACCTCCTCTGAGCGGCTTGCCGCTATTCGCGATGCGCTGCGGCGAGAAAAAACATTTCTATAGAGGGTCGACGTTGGCCCCATTCACCTTGACGGCCTCGGGAGCTGCAGAGCGAGCCGGAACCGACATGGCCCATCGAGCTGGTTGACTTTGGACCGCGAGCGCCGACGTTTGCCATGGCCAATGACCCTCAAGTTCAACCACTAACGACCAACTCAGGAAGGTTCGGACAACCACCAAGGCTCCGAGGATTTCCATTCCCTTCGCGGTCAAGTCGAGCAAAACGGTGCGGATCACATCGGCGGCAACCAGGAGTTCGAGAGCCAGCAAGAGTGAGCGGCCAAGCAGTTCCTTGTATACGGAATACGCATGGGCTACTTGCTTGCTCAAATGCGCGACGTATCGCAGGGAGCCAAAAATGATCGACACGACGATAATGACCACTGCGAGCCCCTGAATCCCTTGCGATGACAATTCAACCCACTCGCGCATGTCAGGCATCGTCCACTCAAGTGGAGGGTAGGAGACACAAGCGGTTGTCACAACTGTCACATTTGACAGGGCCGGGCAAGTATTGGCCGATCCGGAGTCCGGAGCCTCCTGTGATCGAGAAAAATCTACTAAAAAGGTCCACGATGTCCCTTCTTCTCTTTTTCTCTTCAGGGCCAGCCTTCCGAGCTTGCTCGGCCGAGATTGTTGCGGTGGGTTGTGTGGCAATCGTTGGAGGGTGATCTTGCGAAAAGCTCTGTTCCCTGGCTTGCGGGGGAGAGATGGTCGCAGAGTTCTGAGCGAGCAACGACTTTGGCTGGCAAACAAACCACGATGCGGCTAGCCCAAAGCACACTCTGGCAAAAAAGCAATTCGTTCGAAAGGCGTGACTTTTCAGGTTGCGGAATATACTGCCCGTAACTCTCACGGTGGTTCTTCGATCTCTTGATTTCTTGAAATCCGTAGGGATGGATCGTAATTCACACGCAGAGTATCCCGCTGTCTCGCTGCGGCGACCGGTCGAAAGTCAGAGCACACGCGGTAAGAAGGCGCCGCTTTTTTGCAGCGTCATCTCCACTTGGTGCCGACCAGCGCTAGAAAGAGCACGGCAATCAATGTGGTTCCCACAATTGCCACGAACTTGACGAAGGCGAGTGAAAGTCCTGTTTCAAAGAATGACATAGATCGACTCGTACCGACTGAAGCTTCAGTATCAAGATTCATCCTGGCCCGCTTACGACGGGCGAAACTGTAACTATTGCCAGTACCCGGCCCAAGGGTTCGATAGAAATCGTATTTTAATTGCCAGCGTGCGCCTGTTACATCTGACAGTTTTCTGTCTGTCGGTATGAACCTACGATCTCATCGTCGAACTGGAGGACGTTTGAATGTTGATTACCGGAGAAACAGACCGTCCGACATCCAAAACGAATCCGAGAGTGACGCTCTGGCACTGTGAGAATTGTGGTTCCTTTGTCTCCATTCAGTGTGATCGGGTGCTGGAGGAAACGTACTGTCCGGTCTGCGTGACAGTAATGCTCGAATTTTGTGCAGCGTTCGACAAGGGTTCCGGAAAGCTCGTCATCGACGCCTGATCGGGCCAATTTCTACACGCAGCAGAAGCCACTTCAGTAACAGAAACTTGAAGTCCTGCCCGACTCAGCTCGTCGCCTGTTCAAAATTTTGGTGAACGAAGGAACGGGGATCAAGCCGTGCCCTTCTGCAAGAGCGGTTGCAGCCGAAGCAGATTCAAACGCATTGCTATTGAATCAGAGGAATTGCGGCGGTCAACTGCAGGTTGACGATCATGCTGAGCCGGTTGTCGACCTGATAGAACTTTGCGGCACGCTTCGCGCCGAGGGCTTTCATGAACTTCGGCCAGTAGTCCTCTCGCAGGTTCAAGGTTTTGTCGTCGATGTTGATCATGCGCTGGACCATATCCTTCGCCTTGTTGTCATCGAGGGTGTCATAGCTCGCAGCATAATCCTTGACGAGCGCCACGCGCTCATCGCCGATCTTCTGCTGATCGCGAGCATAGTCCCGATAAATAGGCCAGAACGCAGTGGACTCGGCGTCAGTCAATTGCATGGTCGCAGTAATGATCTCGTTCTTGCCGGCTTGGACGTCGGAGCGCAACAACTGAATGTCTGAATCACTCAGGGGCTTCGCAGAAACGGTGGCAGTCTGGGCGGGAAGGAACGTGCTCAACAGAACTAACGAGGCACAGATCGACAAGAACATTCGCATAAATTTCTCCTGTAAATTTCAATTTCCAAAACGAACTTCTTTTGTTTCGAAGATCCTATTAGCCGGCGTTGCTGGACCGAGTCGTCGCGAGCATCCATTCAGGCAGAAAAGGCCTGTCGAACGTGCCAATACCTGCCTGAAATTCAGGCGACAAGCGAAGATTTGTGAAATAAGCTGCACCCAACAACTTCATCTTCCGTGGTTGAGGTACGAGGTGCTACTGGTAAAAATACCAGTCGGCGACGGCAAGAACTCTCTGGTCTGCGAGGAGAAGACGACGCGGGGCTAGAGATCTACGGCCCAAGGCTGGGGACGACTGTGTCTAAAAAAAACAGGAGTTGCCTGCTCGGTTAAGCAGGCAACTCCTTGGCCCGTTTGATCGGATTGCTCGGACAGAGCCGAGCAGCCATCGGTTAGCTCTTGCGGGCCGTGCGCAATCCAAGGGAGGTTGCCAGGGACAGAAGACCCAGCAATCCAACCAGAGGTAGTTCGCTTCCAGTTTTGGGCAAAGCGGGCGGCTGATCCTGCGCGACCTGAACCGGAACCGCGACTTCTTCGACAACCAGGATTGGAACATCCGCCGGCGGTGGAGGAGGTGGCGGCGGCATTTCGCCCGTCACTTTGGCCCTCTGTGCAACCACGGTCGTGGGTGTTTCCACAACCTTTGTCGCATTCACATTCATCCCCTTCTTTAGGCCCCAAGCGTCGACCATCTGGCCATCGACGTTGAATTTCTGACCATTCGGAATCTTGAACTCCTGATTCTTTCCGTCTTCCATGGTCAGGATGACCGTGCTGGGGGGATTCACAAACCACACCTTACCGGTCACGCTCTTCACGGTGGTAACCGTTTGTGGAGTCGTTGTGGTGGTGATGGTCTTCTGGACCTTCATGCCTACTTTCAGGTCGTGAACGCCAAGTTGTTGTCCGTCGACCGTGACCCTGGCGCTTTCAGGAATATTGTCAAAATGGCGAAGCGAGCCATCCGCCATCTTGACGACGACGCTGTTGCCGGAAACGAACACGATCTCACCGCTCTTCACTTCGGTGGTAACCGTGGCCTTACCGGAGGTTGTACTGGTTTTTGTTTGCACCTGCGCGCTCAAGGTCAAGGTAAAAGCCAAGCAGAGAGCCGTTACCAAGAGAATCAGCGATGCACGTGTCCAAATAGTCTTTGAGTTCATTGGTTTTCTCCTTGAAGCTGTTTTGTCGAAGTCACGTCGGTACAGATTTTTGAGTGCAAATATTCAACTGTCATTTTTGTACGGCCGTCGCATCAGGCCCGAGTTCCGGGCGGGCACGAGCATGGATGGTTGCGGGAGGGGCGTTCACGATGGACGCCTGTACGATGTAACGCTGCGGAGCGCTACCGATGAAATAGAAGGGGTAGCAGGTAATCAGCGTCAGGGAGGAACGCGACCTGGGACGCAAAACCGATACGTCGCTGGGATCGACGATGGTGATGTTGTCGATAACATAGGTATCGGTTGTTTGAAGCGTCACGAGTTCAATCTTGTCACCGACAGCAACGTCTTTCAGGCCGCGGAAGAATCCATCGCGATGCCCGGCGATCGCCACATTTCCGTCGTCCCCAGGATTCGCAGTCCCCGCGACGTGGCCGACTCCGCGGTTCAAGCTGAGATCGTCGGTCCCTTCGAGAAGCGGTACCTCGACGTCGATCTTCGGGATGCGCAAAATGCCCATTGCAGGGGAAAACTGTGCCGCCAAACTCTCCTGGTATTGCTTGACGCGTTTCTCGGACCACAAACTGAAGTCGGGAACTGTCGTGGTCAAAGCCACACCGCGAGGACCTGCGACCGGGACACGAGCCTTAGCCTTGAACGTTTGCAGGTCCGCTTTTGACAAGACCGCCCGGTGAACACGAGCCGCGACATAGATCACGAGCAGCAAAACACCCGCAACCAGCAGTAGACGCTCGACTTGGCGTAGCCAACGCATGCCGGAACCCGACCTCCCGATGAGTTTGGAGAGCTGCAGGCGACAGAGGCACCGCACGCTCCTGAAATGATCTACGGCGGAAACAGTACAAGGCGGAAGGGCATGGGGTAACTGTCAATACTTACAGGCGCCTTAGATCGTAACTTTACGGGTTGCGGAGCGGAACGCCACCGGACCGGGTTACTCCCAAGTTCGGTAGGCGCGCATTGTCCATCGAAGGGCTACGGTCAGTTTCACCAGAAACGCTAGAAGGGCCCCGCATTTGCGTATCGAGTACATCGAGTTCAGTGCCCGTTCTGAAGAAGAGCGATATTTTCTTGAGGAAGGTCGTTAGGCCGAAGAAGGAAAAGTCATCCAGGCTCGTACATTAGATTCGAGGAAACGAAAAGCTTGTCTGCAAGCACCGCTTTGATGGCTCGGAGAAGATCGAGGTTCAGACGAGACTTCACAACATACGCCAGGCCGCCTGCACCAATGGCGGCATTCACATAGTCTTGATCCTCGTGCACGGTTAGAAAAATGATCCTGGCAGAACATCCTGAATCTCTCAAGTGGCGAGCGACGTCGATCCCGCTATCTTCACCCAGCGAAATGTCGAGGATCATGAGATCAGGCTTCAGCCGGAGATATTCACGGACGGCCGCGGCCCCATCGATCACCGCGCCGACGACCCTGTAGGATTTCTCCTTTGCCAGCATCTTGCGGACATGATCGAGAATGGCTGAGTTGTCATCCGCGAGGAGTATGGTCAGGTCGGGCACGACCTCCCTTTCAAGAACCTGGGGATGAGACTGCAACCCGCTGACAAGTGAGGGGCGGTCGCGGCGCTTGGGCCCAGGGACCAACATGCGAAACGATACTATTTGCGTTCGCTGGGCTCGCCTACTGTCAATTCTGACGATTCGGCCTTGAATTTAACCGGCACAGTTCCTTCCACGAGCGTGCCGAGAGAGGGCTTGGACCAGATCGAGAGTTCTCCGCCGAGCGATCGCAGACGCTCTTGCATACTGACCAATCCAAGACCAGCGAGGTTAGGGGCTCGCTCGGACGCAAACCCAACTCCATCATCGGAAACGCGCAATCGGACCAGGTCTGAATCGCAAGATACTTCCACTTTCACATGATGGGCATGGCTGTGTTTCGCCACGTTGTGGAGAGATTCCTGTACCGTGCGGAATAAGTTTAGTGAAGTAGTTTCGTCGAGATCGAGGGGAAGCCGGTTCACGATGCACTCGACTTCAATCTTATGTTGCTTGGAAAATTCAAGGCACAGCTCACGAACCGCCGCCCTCAGTCCAAGATAGTGCAGTTTGGAGGGATGCAAGTGATGCGACATACGCTGGATATCAGTTGCAATTTCACTGGTGAGCTGTCCGAGGACGCGGAGGGGCTGTTTTAGTTGATCGTCTTGATCGGCGGCCGCCTGCTCAACTTCCTGCAGTCCGTTCGCCAATAGCGCCAGCCTCTGATTGATGTCGTCGTGCAGTTCGCGCGCAATTCGAGCGCGCTCCTCTTCACCGGCCTTGATAAGGCGGCCGCCGAATTCGATGACCGTCGCCCGGGCCTGCTTCATATCGGTGATGTCCATGCAGCAACCGACAAAGCCGGCGTAGGATCCGTCGCTGTTAAATCTGGGGACACCTACGTCCTGAACCCAGCGATATTCGCCGTCATGGCGCCGCAGACGGTATTCCAAGCTGAACCTTTCGCGGCGATCAAAGTACTGAGTGTAGGTATCCAAGCACTTTTGCAGATCGTCGGAGTGGACGCAGTCCAACCAGCCGTTGCCCAGTTCCTGCTCAAGGCGCCGCCCGGTGAACTCCAGCCAGGGCTGATTGAAATAATTGCACAGCTTGTCCGTACCAGACATCCAGATCAGGGCCGGAGCGGTATTGGCGATCAAGCGGAAGCGCGCCTCGCTCTCCAGCACAGCCCGCTCAGCCTGCTTACGGTCCGTGATATTCGCAACGACTGCGAGGATGCAGGTCTCGCCGCCTAAGTCGATCAACTCCGCCGATGCTAGCCCGATCAACACTTGGTGGGTCTTGGTGCGGAATTCACATTCGACATTGCGGATGAACCCGTCGGCCATCAACCGCTCCCTTAGTTCGAACCTTCTGCTCAGGTCTAACCACAGACCCAGATCCAGGTCGCTCTTCCCCAAGACGTCCGCCCGAGAGAATTCGGTCATTTGCTCAAACGTCTCGTTCACATCGAGATAGCGATTAGTGGTAGCGTTCATCAGTACGAGTGCCATCGGGCTTCGCTGGAAAGCTTTGGCGAACTTCTCCTCGGACTTCTTCAGCTCGTTTTCCACGCGCTTTCGTTCAGTGATATCTCGTGCAATCTTGGACGAGCCGATGATCTTGCCAGAAGAGTCTCGCAGCGGAGATAAGGTCAATGAGACATTGATCCGCTTCCCCGCTTTGGTGACGCGGACGGTTTCGTAGTGCTCGACTTTCTGACCGAGTCCCGCGTTGTGGAGAATGGTGTCTTCCTCGTCTCGAAGTTCAGGAGGAATGATCAAAGTTATGCGTTGACCGACAGCCTCTGACTCGGTGTAGCCGAAGGTCCGCTCAGCGCCTCGGTTCCAACTTTGAATGATCCCGTTCAGGTCTTTGGAAATGATCGCATCGTCAGACGATTCAACAATCGCAGCCAGCCGGCTGCGGGCTTCGTCCGCTTGCTTGCGCTCAGTAATGTCCTGGGTCGTGCCGTGGAGGTGCGTAAGGTGACCGTTGACGTCTTTTATGACTGCACCGCGAGTCGTGACCCACCGTTTGCTTCCATCTGGCCTAACCAACTCCAGGTCGAGATCCTGAACCAAACCAGTCTCCGCGTCGCCTTGCATCGCGGCGCTCAGTCTTTCCCAGCTCTCGGGAGTAAATAGCAGAGCAAACTCCTCGAGGGACGGTGGTGGAGAGTTTGGATCCAGTCCGTGAATGCGATACAACTCCGTTGACCAAGAGAATGCTTTCTTTTTGGGATTCCACAGCCAGTTGCCCACTCGAGCCAAATGTTGAGCGTCAGCGAGTTCCGCCTCTTTCTGACGGAGAGCCTCTTGCGCTCGCTTGCGGTGGACGATATTGCGAAGCAGTAATCCGATGAGCAGAGTCTGGAACAATATCAGAGCAGTCAGGCCGAGGATTCGCCAGCGATACAATTCCCACGGCGAATACTCCCAATTCAGCAGAACTGTCTGTGGAGGCAACTGCGACTCTGAAATGCCCCAACGATGCAATTCGCGCCAGTCGACCATATAACGCTGGAACTCACCGGTGGTGACGAGGATATTCTCGGCCTTTTCGCCTTTTAAAACGCGCGCCCCTTGGCGCCCGAGGACCCGCCCAGCGTCGGTCAAATCCGCAACGTTACCGCCAACCGCACCCTTACCGACGACCGAGGAAAACGTTCCGTAGATCGGCCGGCCAGCAGTTTTGGAAATAGCCGGCAAGATGCGGGAAGGGACGAATTGCTCTCCACTCGAATCCATCGCAAAGTCGAGAAACACGATCAGGGTGCCGGGCTGTGCACTCGCCAGTCGAGGCCCTAGTTCCGCCAAACTCAGGTCCGTCAAGTATTCAAATTTCAGATTCGATTCATAGCCGCGAAACTGCTCGCGAGCAAGATTCATCTGGAGCTTCTCGCCGTCCGAAGTTCCTGCGACGACGATGACCCGGGAGGTTCCGGGATTCTGCCGCAGCGCGAATTGTAGAGTTGGCAAATAATTCGATTTGCGGATAACGCCCGTCCGATTCGTTCTTGTCTTAAGCCATCTGGATTCTTCTTTGGGATTGACGATAAAAAACAAAAGGGTCGCGTCTGGAAACAACTTAGATTGAGTCTGCTCGGCGAAGGTTAGGGTGTCTTCACCGATCGCGATGACTAACTGAAACGTGGCTCCCCGGTATTTGTCGGCGAGATAAAAAGCGGTTGCTTTCTTGTGAGGTGCATCCGACAGAGACGAAGAGAAGTCGAGGTAGTCAAAGCTGAAACGCACCGGCTTATCGGAACCTATAAGAATCTGGGTCTCGGCCTGCTCGATCATGGCCGCAACGTCGGGCATATCAGGATCGAGCGAGGAAAGAAACAGTACCTCGATCTGCTGGGGCACGGAACGCGGGGCTGTGCGGGAATGGCGAGCAGCAAGGGCTGCGACGCTGGGCCGGAAGATGACAAGAATAAGGACACAAATCAGCGTCCACTGGAATAACTTTCTCCCTTTACCAGAAGACCGCTGATAGAAATCCGGGGGCGTGTTAATACACCTTTCAATTCGATGAACAGGTCAAATATTATCAATCCTCGGTGACACAGATGCGATGTGGTTTTGGTCACACTTGATCGTTTTCTGACCTGTTTCCGATAAGTAGGAACAGCTAAGATAAGCCCGGGCCTTATCTGCCAACTACTAGTAGTGTTAACAGTACCGGAGACGGGTGACGTAGTCCGAATCGTACTCCGGGAAGGGCGAGTCAGCTAGTGCAAAGGCTGTGCCCACACCGGCAGAACAATCAGAGGACCCCGTCCTGGTCCATTTTTGTGACGAGCAGATTGACCAAGCCGTTGATGGCCTTATGTACGTTGGAAGGATTGAAGGTATCCGTCGTGCCAGTCCAAATGAGTTGTCCGTCGGGCGCAGTTGTAACATAGACGTTCGTTTCAACCCGCACCTTCTTTTCTTTATCTAAATAGCCCGGGGAATAGACCATCGGATAGAGTGTGCCGTAGTAGCCGTAGAAAGTGTTGTAGTAGGGATACGGCATGAAGTAAGGCGTGCCGGGAACGTAGGTAACGGTTTCATCTACTTTGACGAGGCGCGAGACAAAGACGGCTTCGATTTGGTTCGCCCGGATCTGTTCCCTCAGATAGTTAAGATCGAGTTTGGAGCCTGGCGGACGAAGCAAAATAGTGTTGCCTGCCACCGCCTCCAATCCTTTGCTGGTGAGTTCGGCCGCTAACGCGTCTTCAAAGTCTGCGCGAACCTCCATCTTATTGCTGAAGCCCATGGCCAAGACCCGATGAAATTTTTTAGCGGGAGCATAGCTGGGATTGCGCCAGCTGGTGATCAGCTTACTGGACTTGCCGACCACCAAAGTGGCAGCCGCCAATACGATGGCGACGACCAGCATTTTGCGATTCACTCGAAGCTTCATTGTCATTTTTTTCGTGGCTACCCTGAAGCGCCATCTCCTCAGTTCCGTCCACCTTGTGACTTTCAGACTGGGCGAGCATCGCTTCGTCTGTCAAGTCGAGAGGGTGCGAGTTTCCCAATCATGCTGAGCGATCTTCACCGGGAGTTCGGTTGATGAATCCATCTTCCCGATCCCGGACGCCGGTTGTGACCGGCGTCCGAATTGTGAGCTGCCTTAGCTCCTTGCGGCCGACTTAAAACTTTTGATCCCGGACGTTCGATTGGGTTGCTTTACTACTACGACTTCGGCGGGAAGTTCTTGAGAAGCTTCGCGACCGCCTGGTTGACGCGGTTGAGATTTGTTTGCGCGTTCTTGCTTGGATTCAAGGTCTTGGTCGCCTCACCTCTCCATACGAGTTGTTTGGTCGCAGGATCATAGAAGTCGACGCCGAGAGTGCCAATCTGAAGCGTGGAACTGGTGGCGCTGGCCATGCCACCGCCAAATCGCCAGCCACCGCCCATCCCGTACGCGTTCCACTGCTGTTGTTGCTGGATGGAGGTCTGAATGCCCACGTACATGTCAGCGGGATCACCGTCGGTCTTGGTCATCCCTTTGGAAGCCAGTTGCGTGTCAATCGCGTCCTTAATCTGCTGAGCGACGATGGGGTCCGCTTGCTCGGCGTTATTGATGGTGACCCATTTGTAGGTGTGATATTTCGAAAAGTCGGTACCCGGCATGTAGTTTGTCTTGATGTCCTGGGCGGATGCAACTCCAGCTGCCAACAGGAGGAACCCTATTGCGCAAGCAACTCCAACAACGACGTTCTTCAATCTGCAAATCATTACGATCCTCCTTCAAACGCAAACTTGGGAAATCATTGGGTCCGCCCTTCGAAGACCGGGCGGCGTTCCTGTGATGAATTGAAGCGAACGCGAACAAGCGTAGCCGTGCTCGGCGGAACGCTCAACTGTGACTTTTACCAGTCCCTGCGCGAACAACTTTGTAGCGGCAGAGCATCTGTCAGTCATGACAGTTTCTTGCTCTTCGTATCGCTAGCGTCACGGTTGGAGTACGCTGCCGGAAGGTGAGAAGCTATTCTGCTCATTGACCCACGACGGTCCAGGTGTTGTCGGGATCGAAAGCGTCCATGGCGGCTGCGATCTCTGTGGTGGTCTTACCCAGATCCTTTTGTAAGAGAACGCCGTCCTGGTTGATCATGAAGGTCATCACGCCTGAGTTTCCGTATTCCGCGGGATAAGCGACGAACGCGAATCCATTGACCATTTTGCCGTCCACCAAATAATCCTTTGCTCCGCCCGGAGTATGGCTCCCTTGCTTTTTGAGCATTCGGAAGTTGTAGCCGTGAAAGGGTGCGCGCGCGTTCGGATGAGTGCTGTAGCCTTCGTCGGTTGCGAATGCTACCAGCGGACCGAGCGGGCTCTTGGGTTGGCCCTCGGGCGATTCCCAGTACAAACCGTTCTGCCGGCCAGAGTCACTGATGAACTTCAGCGCATATTGTTTTGCGTTCCCACCTTCACGAACCTGGGAGAAATATTCGGCTTGAGCGTCGGCCATCGCGAAGCAGACACCGATGACGGCCAGTTCGTTGCGGCCAACGCGTCGTGCCAGAATCTCGTCCTTCCCGGCTGCGGTGTCGAAGAACCACTGTCCGCCGCCGTTCTTCTTCAAAGGAATCGGGAAGGCAAAATTGTCGGCTCCAACGAGCAGGATCTGAGCGCCATCGGCCATCTTGCGCCAGCGGTGCATGGTTTCGTAGGCGGACACAAAGGCGTCGGCAACCGTCTTATCCTGAACAACGTCGCCGGAGGATATGACCGGCATCGAGTCCGGCCCGAAGATGGCGAGCAATGCGTTTTGATCCTGTGATTTAGCGGCCTGCAATAAGGCATTTGCGGCATCTTCCGGAGACGCGAATACCTTCGTCGCGGATTGTTCCGAAGTGTTGCAGGCGGCGAGAGAAAGAATTACGGCGAAAAGCAGCGATTGCGTTGTGACTGCAAGTCTGCTGGTGTTGCGGAACATAACATTCTCCCCAAATAGAGATCGGAAGCTTGAACAATCGATCGCCAATTTTTCGCAGCGATCTGAAACCTACCTGCGGAAGCCGCCGCTACGACCGCCCCAACTGCCACCCCCGCCGCCACTTCCCCATCCGCGAGAACTTGCTGACCGGGAGTCCCAACCTCCACCACTCGCGCCGCCGAAGGCCGACGAACCGCCGGTTTTCTCTTGTCCGCCCCATCCTCGCGAGGATGCGTCCTGGCTCCATGAACTGGAACCACTGGGTTTCTGAGCGCTATTCCAGCTTCCGCTCTTATTAGTCTCCCACCCGCCGCCGGTGTTTTTGTATTGGGTGCCGTTCGCGGACGCATACTTGTTGCCGTTAGCGGTCTCCGCCATCCCCCCGCTGTTGTACTGACCCGACGCACCAACGGCTTTTCCCCCGTTCGAGGTTTGTATCGATCCGGTTGTGCCCTGAGCTGTCGTCTGGTGCTGGCTGTAGGCGGTGTTGCCGTTCTTCGAAACGGTCGAACTGCCCCAGCTGCCGTTGGCATTGGAGCCTTGGACCGTGGAGGCGGAGGCCCCGGTCCTTGGGTTGTAGGCCTGAGCTGCGCCCGCGCTGCCATAGGCATTGGAGGTTGACGCGCCGCGTGCGTAGGTTCCAGTCGATGGATTGTAGGCTTGACCAACGCTTGCACTGCCGTAACCGTTGTAGGCTGTGGCTCCACGCGCGTAGGTCCCGGTTGCTGAGTTATATCCAGCACCGTAGTGAACGGCTCCGCCGTAATAACCGCCATGCCAGGCAGCGTTACCGTAGTAGGCACCGCCGTGATACACGACCGTGGTACTGTGCCAGCCACAGTTCCAACTGCTGTATCCCCAACCGCAGCAACCACCGGACATCATGGCGCCCACCGCGATCCCTGCTCCGAATGCGAGCATCCCAGTGGCGATCATCGCGCCCGTACTGTATCCGGGGTATACATAGGGTGTCCCGTAGACGACCGCAGGGCTATAGGTGGGAACATAGACCACCTGGGGGTTTGCTGATTGAATCACGATCGTCTGTGGAGATTGCTCGACCACCGTGATCTGCGAGCCCGACTTCAGATTGCCAGCAGCCTTGGCTTTGGCACGCAAGAACTGAATGGCAGACATGACGTCCGCGGCCTGCGTGTGATAGGCCTCGCCTAGTGCGGAGGTCCAACTCAGGTTCTTCGTCATGTTATCGAGGACGGTGGGAAACTGCGTAAGAGCCTTCACGCTAGGATCCCAAGACTGCGTATCAACCGCCTTCATGAGGTTCGTGCCCGTGAGATTCGTATTCTGTTTAAGCCAGGCGTCCGCGTTGGCAACCTGGTCAGGGAAGGTTGAAGCTCCAAGAATCTGAGCCACCAGCGCATCTGGATACAAGGCGATCGGAGCGGTTAGTTGCTGCAACTCTTCCGCCGTAAGAGGTACTCCCTGTCCCGAATACCCGGTCGGTGCCGTTTGCTGGGCTTCGACCTCCTTTGGTGCCGCACTTGCGACCAGCAGAACGGATAGGAATGCGGACAGGAACCGCTTTGCAAAATCTTTGATCATGGTCTGTTCTCCCTAGTTCACGCCAGGCGTCCCTTTCCAATCGAGGACGTCAACCAGCTTCCAAGGATTCTCCCGGAGGTCATACTGCAGTTGGCCTTGCTTATCGATCACCAACTGAGTTGCGGGATATACCGACCCCACACTCTTGTTTTTGTCGGTATCGTTTAATTCAAATTCACCTGCCGTGAGGTTGAACGACTGAGACTGGGTGTCAAAGAACGCTTCGCCGAATCGGATCTGGCGGTTGGTTACGAACACAATCTTGCGTCCGGTCGGAGTGGGCACCATGCGGATATAGCTGACGTCGTAGCCGATGGTTCCGGTGATCGAGCAGTGGCCCACCGCTTTCATCTTGGAAAGCGCGTTGACTAGTCCCTGATTTTGCCCCTTTGTGAAGGCCTCGATTAGGATCTGTCGGTCCTCTGGCGTTGAGTATTCGTAGATGTCCAAAGTTACGCCGATCACAGCTCCCATTTGTGTTCCAGTACCCATGGCGCTTGCTTCAATCGTTTCTGACTTGGGGCCACGAGAAAGCGCGAAAGTGCTTACCAGCACCAGAAAGGAAAGGAGGGTCAAGCTGACGAGGGAAGTTTTGTGGGCTCGAACAATTTCGATATAGCGCATTTTTTTGTCCTTTCATTGCAGACAAGGGAGACTCCAGATAGTGTTCGAAAATCAAATCGGCCTGTATTTGGACGGAGGAGCGAGAGATGCATCGCATCGCTAAAGACCGGATGTTTTCCCTCCCGGGCGATGCCTCAGCTCAAATCCACTCGCTTTCCACACTTTGTTTGGAAATATGTTGGGGGAGTGGGACTCTCTTGACTACTGTCAGTTCTGCCAGATCGAACTTCCCGCTGTTCATCGAAGATCTGGCAGGAGAAATCTTCAAAATGTCCAGCCCAGACCGGAAGTGGAACCATAATTAGTCTTAGGCAGGTTTTGAGGGGGGCGGCTGTCGACATCGAGGAAGTAGCTAAAATTCCAGTAGAGATCTTTCGCAATCCGTAGCTTCGCCGACGTATTCAGATTGAAACGAACCCGCCCGGGATCCGTGATACTGGGATACAGGCTGGCGTTGGCAAGGATGTTTGTGGTCTTGAAACGAAAGAAATTGAGTTGGGTGCCAAGAACGATTTCGGCGCTGTCGCCGGTCTGACCTACGGTCGCTTCTGGAGAATATCGCTCGCGGTTCCAAACCACACCGGCGAATCCATTGACGAAGCTATTATTCGTGTTGCTGAAAATATGTCCGACGGATCCCCCCAAAGTGGTCCGGAGGTCCAGTTGCTGCTCATTGCTCTGGAGGAACTCCGCCAATCCCATATAGAAATTGCGTGTGTTTCGCAGCTGTCGCGTGGTATCCAGGTTCACATCGTTGCGAAGATTTGAAATACCGCCGCCACCGCTAAAGCTCGACTGATAGTCTGCCGCGGCCGACCACTTGGCACGCTGGAAAAGCGCATTCGCCTGAAAGTTGTACTGCGTGCGGCTCTGTTGTTTCGCGAAATTGAAGCCGGCGTTCATCCCTCCGTGCAGGTTCTGCCAGAAACTCGTGTCGGTCCGGCGCATCTCCACAACCTCTTTCGTGGAAAGAACTTCGCTGGAGGAAATTCCCGTTACCTGGACCGTTGGCTCTTCAGTTCCCTCTTCTATTTCGTTCCGCGCGACCTGCTGCAAGCTGCCTGTCAGACGCGTTCCGTCTTTGTTGGTTACAACAAAATTCTGAGGGCTCTCGACGCGCGTAATCTTGGACCAATCCATGGCTACCGTCCCGTCCGCGTAGTCGAGTTTCACGTAGAGATATCCCTTCTCCAGTTTGATGATCTCGCAGGTGATGCGGTCCCCATTATTGAACTGAATGACGTCCTTCTTAGCTCGTGCTGAGCTTGTCCCCGAAAGAGTCAGAAGAAGCAGCAGAATGCCGCAAATGGAGTGATGAAATGAAAAATGAACATCGTTGCGCTGCATTTGTCACCTGTCAGACTTCGTCGTGCAAGAGTTGAGACATCCGGAGCACGCTGGGCACACAAATATGGATAGCCAGCGCCATCAAGGTAAGGGGCGAGACCGGGAGCGACACCTGTCAGAATTGCCGGTTTCGAGAGGTGAGATCCGACGTTAGAGTCAATCGTTGTCTTACTACAATGAGAAAGTATCTTCGAGAAAAGTCCTGGCTTGCGCTAGCCGTCCTCTGTGTTTCCGTTGGCGTTTCACTGCAGGCGCAATCGGTGCAATTTCTGCCCGAGGTCGATCCCTACCTGACGGTGAACCCGATGTTCCGTGTTTACTTCCAGGCAAAAGACGATCGCGACGGGGGAGATCCCACACAAGCGACATTAGGACCAAGTGCTCAGTTTTATCTCAAACCGCTGGTCAAGCTGAAGAAAATCGCCGCTTTCGACCTGGATGATTCCAAGCACCGACCCGTGGTGCTCGAAATTGGTTACCGGTATATCACGGCTCCGGACACGGCTGCCAAGAACCGTCTGGTGACAGCTGTGACGTTCCATTTCCCCATGAAGTATTCACTTCTGATTACCGACAGAAATCGCGCAGATTTGGATTGGAAGGCTGGAACTTTCTATTGGCGCTACCGAAACAAGCTGACAGTCGAAAGAACCTTTGCGATTCATTCCTATCATTTGATTCCCTATGTCGCTGCCGAGCCGTTTTACGAGAGCCAGTACGAAAAATGGAGCACTACCTCTCTCTATGCCGGGTGCCTACTTCCAGTGGGAAAGCATGTGCAGTTCAATCCCTACTATGAGCACGACAACAATACAGGGAAGCATCCGAACCAGCAGGTGAACTCGATCGGTCTGGAAGTCAATCTCTACTTTTCAGTTGCGAAAGATTGAAACTTCGACGAACGAGGAGGCGAGTTACTTGGCACCGCCTTTGCCAGCTAAGCACTGGCGCGGGTGCGAGGAAATAATTCAGTTCGTTCGGGAACGCGCGGCTCCAGATCGAGATATTTGATCAGCACGACTTCGTTGCCCTGCTCGTTGTACACGAGTTCATCCACCAAACGCTGGGCCACCAGCACTCCGAAGCCACCTGGTCGCATTCCGTGGGTGTCGCGATATTCAAGATGGCGTACCGGATCGTCCGTCGGATTGGCAACGGCGGCATGAGGAATTTCGTCGAGCGTGAAGCCTTCCCCCGGATCTGAAATGCGGCAGGTCACCATATGACGAGCACGCAAGTATGAGATTTCGACGTCATGGTTGGGGTCAAACGCTCCGCCGTGTTCAATCGCGTTGAGGAGCATTTCACGAAATGCCATGCTGACCGCGCCTCTTTCCGGATCCGGCAGTTCGGCCATCTCGTCAAGAAACTGGAGCACTCGATCAGCGGTCTGAAGATCGCACCGGGCGCGAATGCGGATCCACTCGGGCGTGGCCGAGATCACTTCGATCCCATCATCCCAGCTTGGCCCATCAATGGCGTGCTGAATCATGACGGCTAACGCACCCGGCAAAAACGGCTCGCAGAAATAACTGAACGCGTGTTCGCGTATCGAGTCAATTACGTCCCTCGGGGTACTTTGCCTGGTCAAGATGATAAGCCTGGTATGAGGACGTATGCGGCGAAGCTTCCGGAGGAGTGCGACATCCTCCCCAGCCGAAGTTTTCTCACTGGTCAGGATCAAATCGAAACTCTTCACGTGTGCCATTGCCAAGGCGGTATTGTTGTCTCTGGCATGTTGGATGGCCCACACGCCCGGTTCAAGGACGGATCTCACTTGTTCCTCGATCTGCGGGTCGGTGCCAACTACCAACGCAATGCGAACCGGGACGGGACGCAATTGAGCACTTGAAAGGGCATTCATGAGAGTCACCCAGATTTCGTTAGCTGAGCCGATGCAACGCCCTGTCGTCGCGAGCGAGAGCGTACGCGCCGACGCGGCAGAAACTAGATTAGGTGTTCAGCATCGATCGCCAAACTAGCAAAAGTTACAGTTTGAAGGGTTGCGAGGGCCAGTGTAGTGTGGGCCGTGTTCGTAGACATTGACGGAGGCCAAACCCGATCCCGTCCCATTACAAAGAGGCTTTCTCGTAACTTAGGTGACGTTCCGCTTGTCGGCGTCGTGCCAGCCCCTGTTAGTCCTATTCGTTGCCAGTTGCTCATGTGTGCCTACGCTAAGAAGTGCGGAATCGACGCAAATATTGATAGGAATGCGGAAATTTTTCCACAGTTTGCCGGAAAAACATATGAAATCTGATCGAAATCACAAATCTCGATTGAATTTCCCTGCTAATGTGAATGAACAACGTTACAGATGCGGCTCACCCAGACTATTTCGGGACTCGTGCCTTGGGCCAAGTATTGCGAAGTAGAGCCGATTTCACCGACCGGATCCTGAAAGTCTGCAGCAATTGGCGCATGACGAAAGTGGGGCTGCTCAGCCGATTTCCGGCCGGGAAATCGAAGGGCAGTGTGCTCCGTCATTGCAAGCGTGACGTTAATCTGATACTAAGGAGGGGGCAAAATGATCAACCGTTCGCGCGTTTTGATTGCGGATGACCACAATCTGGTGGCCGAACTCTGCAGACGGCTGCTCGAGAAGGATTTTGAGGTGGTCGGAGCCGTTGCCGATGGTCGCGCCCTGGTGCGCGCTGCCGGCGAAACAAAACCGGACGTGATTGTGCTCGATATTGCAATGCCGGTGTTGAATGGTCTGGACGCTGGACGGCAGATAAAGAAAATGTTGCCTGGCGTCAAGCTGGTCTACCTGACCATGAACCCTGACGCGGACGTAGCGGCGGAAGCCCTAGCCCGCGGAGCATCCGGGTATCTGCTTAAAACGTGTGCAGCCGCCGAGATGGTATTTGCAGTTCGCGAGGTCTTGCGCGGCAAGATATATCTATCCAAGGCTCTGTCTCGGGACGCGATCGACAGCTTGCGCTGGCAGCACAAAGAGCTTGTGAGCGAAGAGGAACGACTTACCGATCGCCAACGGGAAGTGCTGCAATTGCTAGCCGAAGGCAAGGTCATGAAAGAAGTCGGTGGCATCCTGCACATGACAACCCGGACGGTCGCATATCACAAATATCGAATCATGGAAGTGCTGGGCGTCAAAAGTAATGCCGAACTGGTCAAGTACGCAGTCAGAAACCACATGGTGGCCGCGTAGACTTGCCGATTCGCCTGTCGGCGTGGCAGTCTTGTCATGGTTGGCAATGCGTACATGCGCCACCAGTGGAAAAATTGAGACTATCCTTTCCCGGCCTTTGACTCACAAATTCAGTTGTATACAACGGCTGCCTGACGTGTGTCTGTCGCATGACCTGAGGCACCCTGGCGCCGAGAACAAGACTTCGTCTGGCTTTGGATGCAATCATTCTAAGTCGTAATGGAGGATCAACAGTGAAAGAGAAGCGCGTTCAATGGTTCTTACTGTTATTAACCCTAGGCGCAATCATGATGTTGGGCGCCTGCAAGAAGAAAGTGACACCGCCGCCACCGCCGCCACCCCCACCACCAGCTCCGACTGCAAACATTTCGGTCAATCCGAACAGCATTCAACAAGGACAGTCAGCGAGTCTGACCTGGCAGACTACCAATGCTACCGATGTTTCCATCGAGGGACTGGGCGCGGTTCAGCCCAACGGATCGCAAGTCGTTTCGCCTTCGGACTCCACTAACTACATCTTGGTCGCAAAGGGAGCAGGCGGAACCCAGAATGCCACCACGCGTCTCACTGTGACTGCGCCGCCTCCACCGCCTCCGCCACCCCCGGCCGGACCTAGTGATGAGGAATTGTTCGCGCAGAACGTCAAAGACGTCTATTTCGATTATGACAAGTCCGACATTCATGCCGATCAGAGCGCAACTTTGCAAGCAGACATGCTCTTCCTCAATCAGCACCCCAACATCAACTTCACGATTGAGGGACATTGCGACGAGCGGGGGTCCATCGAATACAACGTGGCTTTGGGTGAAAAGCGAGCGGGTGCCGTTAAGAATGCACTGACCACGGCAGCAATCAATGCCAGCCGCGCCAATGTGATCAGCTACGGCAAGGAAAAGCCGTTCTGCACCGACAGCAACGAAACTTGCTGGCAGCAGAACCGCCGCGCTCATTTCGTGTATCAGAAATAGACGTTCACAACCTGAAAGCCTTCCCGGGGAACGGTCCGCCTTTGGCCGTTCCCCAATTGTTTGCTTCCGGACACAAAGCCGGCTCTCCTAAGAGTCGGCAGAGCCAGTTCCGGTATGACAAAGATTGGCTTGGTAACTATTTGAAGCGAATATTGAAGCCGGTAACTAAGCCGCTCATGTGCACTCGATAGAGAAATCCGCCACTGGAGTAGTCCACATACAGGTAGCGATAACCCAGGAACGCGGCATACCGCTTCTTGAATTCCTTTCCAGCTCCAGCATAAATCTGGTAGGTCAGTTGTGAACCGACTCCGAAGCCGCCGGCGTCTCCCTTCAAATTGAGGAACAGGCCCTTATTGAGGTTGAGGCGGAAGCGGGCACCCAGCACAGGGTCAACCCAGTTTTGCGTTTGACCGACCGTCACCTCGGTTCCGTTATTTGGCGGGAACAGGTTAAGACTGTTGTTCAGCTTCCAGAAGCGCCCTCCGGCTAACACATCGATGAAACCTCGATCGCCGTCTATCACGCGCGCGTAAGCCTCGGGATCCACAATCAGTTCCTTCACGTTCGCCTTAAAGCCAATGTACGTGGGGATTGGACCGACCGGTGTCGTCATCTGGTCAGAAGACAGGCTCATGAAAATCAAATCGGTAAACAGACCGATCCGCTTCCGGCGCACATCCAGCGCTGTCATCACACCGACATTCAGTTGCTTGAAGACGTCGGCGAAGCTAACGTTGGCCGGTACTACAGTTCCTGCTGCTCCCACGTCTCCGTCGAGGCCGCTGAACCACAGATAGAGCGGAATCCAGTCCACGTGCCAATCACTCGGAGAAGGATTAGGGTTCTTGACCTTTTTTGCTGGGGATTCGCCAAATGAATATTCGATTCCAACCGTCGGCCCCCGATGGGCCAGTTTCACGGCAATCTGGTCGCTAGTCCCGTGGATACTCAGGCGGCTTCCCATTTCATAGCCGGCACGAACATTCAAATGCTGCGTCAGACCCACACCAACATCGGCACGAGCCGTCATGTAGTTTCCGTAGCCAAAGAACGGCATGCCCCGGAACGAACCTCCAATTGAAAGCCGATTGGAGTCGTGGAGAGGATACCAGCGGAAGACTGGGCCAACGTCTGGTACGGGAGCCCAGAACGTCTTCGAACCCGATACAGATCCACCCGCCCCATTCACGTTTCCCGCGAGCGATAACTTGGCTGTCGTTTTGATGAAATTGAGATCAACTTCCAGGCCCAGGAACCCATGATCGCGCCGAATGATGTCGTACTGGTAACCGGGGGCAACGTTGATGGCATCTAACTCGGCTTTGACCTGCGCGCCAACATCGAACGTCTGGCCCTGAAAATCAATCTCGCGGTTCGCTGTTGCCGTTTTGGAGTTGTAGTTTGGAGTGCCGATCAGCAGAAAGTGGTGTTTGTGAGCAAAATGCCAGTCGAGTTTCCCGGTAAACGTGGAATAACTGCCGAAACCAAAATCCTTATTCACATCGAAATAATTATTGCTTTTGTTCACACCAAAATAACCGAAGGGATGGGAATACCACCAGTCCCCATCCACTCGCCACTTGTAATTGTCGAGATCGTTCGTATCCTGGGCTCGAGCGATGTTCAGCACAGCGAAACATAGGAAGAAGGCGACAAGAAGGATTCTTGAGCGATTCGAAAATGTCATCTTGGTTGAGCTCCGCACGCGTGGTATCACCTACCGGAAACTAACAGTCGCTCACTAGTGGGGATACTGACAGAACTTACAGGTACGAAAATGTCTGCAGAGACACGTATGCCGCTTCGTTGGAGGTCCGTGAAGCGGCACACTTTGAACCTTTGACTTGTTCCTCTGGACAGGTTGACTACATTCCTCCTGCGACTCCCTTATTCACGATTACCTTGACGTCCACGCGGCGATTTTCCGCGCGGCCCTCTGCGGTTTCGTTAGGAGCGGCGGGATCGGATTCACCCATCGCCCCAGGCGCCACGATATGGCGGATCGGGATATGGCAGTTTTGCTGCAGGTAGGCCACAACGGCCTGGGCCCGGTCCATGCTCAAGTCCTGATTCATGGCGGCATTTCCCGATGAATCGGCATAACCCTTTACCTGAATCAGGTAGCCGGTAAGGCCGACCGCGCCCTGAGCCAACAAGGCAAGAGCAGATTGATCGCTTTCTGAAATCTTCGTGCTTCCGCTCCCGAAGTAGACCGTCGCCTTGGCCTTGGTGTCGTACTCAGACAGTTCGGAGAAACGTTGGGTAGTGGCCTGAATGTCCTGCTGATTAGCAGCAATTTGCTGCTGATTAGCAGCCACGCCTGCCGCGTTAGTGGCACCCTGCTGCTGGTTAGCGGCGACACCGGCTTTATTGGCCTCGACGCCTGCTTTGTTTTCTGCAATATTGGCGGTGTTCGTGGCTTGTTGTTCTTGTGTCGGAGCTAATCCAGCCTGAATCGTTTCGGCAAGGCGGAGATCGTCCTTGTCGAAGCTGATCGTCTTGGCGACCACGCGTGCATCTGTACCTGTTCCCTCGACTTCAATCTTCAACCCGGGGATCAGGGCTGTGACAGAATGTTCGGCGTGCCGAAGTTTCAGCAAGC
This sequence comes from uncultured Acidobacteriaceae bacterium, assembly GCA_963840895.1. GTDB lineage: Bacteria > Acidobacteriota > Terriglobia > Terriglobales > Acidobacteriaceae > Sulfotelmatobacter. Next base: position 7,266 of record CAWJAR010000015.1, on the reverse strand, counting down.
CTTTCGGTTGCTGGACCTTCGTATCATCGGTCAGCACAACGACGATATTGGAGGAGTCCTTGGTTGACCTCAACATCACATTTTCCCCATCACGTCCAGTGATCAGTCCGTTCACTTTGACCTTCTTGCCGTCCGACGCGCCAAGCGCCAATCCGGCACAAAGACAGCACAGCAATGCGGTGCTAGCGACCATTCTTTTACGATTTTGCTTCATAAACTTGTCCTTTCGGGAATTGTGTTCATATCCGGAATTGTGTTCATAATCTTGCGCGAGCTGATTTCGCTCGACTGAAAAAGCGGCGACGCAACGAGGTGATAGTAGAAAGCCTTCACCGCAATGAATACTGGCAAAATTGACAGCGCGTATAGCAGTATTTTGCGTTGCGATAAGGCGATCGGTCTTGCAATGCATCCGTGGTTCCGCGAGAAAAATTAGACTTCGCTATGCTGGCCATCTCCCGTTTGCTCCCGTCGCGAAAGTGGCTTTGCATGGCCCATTGGTGCGATGGGACACGGCTTTCTGGGTATTGACAAATACGCGCTAACGAAGAAGATGGAGATCAGAGCAAGTTCCGGCCTGGTAGCCGAAACTGCAATCCCTGGAGTTGGAAGCGGGAGAGGATGCCATCAATTCGAGTGCTAGTGGTCGAAGATTTTGAGCCCTTTCGGCGTTTTCTTTGTACAACCTTGAACAAAAGATCCGACTTGCAAATTGTCGAGCAAGTGTCCGATGGTCAGGAGGCGGTGCACAAAGCGGAAGAACTGAAACCAGACTTAATTCTGCTTGATATCGGACTGCCAACGCTGAATGGAATCGCGGCCGCTCGAGAGATTCGCAAGCGTGTTCCTGAATCCAAAATAATATTCGTCACTCAGGAATCTTCCCCCGATGTGATGAAGGAAGCTCTAGGGACCGGGGCGCTCGGCTACGTCGTCAAGACAACAGCCAATGGCAACCTGCTAGCCGCTGTGGACGCAGTTCTTGAAGGCAAGCAGTTTGTGAGCGCTGCCCGTCCGCCAAGTTCGCTCTAGGTTTTTTGCTGCTTCGCCCGACTGCGCGGGCTACCCAACGGCGCTGTCTAGCGCTTGTGGAAAAATCCAAATCCAGTACATGCTTAGCAGCAACATCGTGAACGCGACGGCCACGACTCTCGGTCCTACGATTTTGAAACGGTGGCTGAGGGCGGTGAGCAGAAGCGCAGTGGCTAAAAATAGTGTGATCTTCACATGCTTTCCTTCGTTTTCCCGCATCCACGCCCAATGGCTCCAAGGGATGCACGACCGGTAAACTGACTGCCAGCATGACACTGGCAAATGCTGCGACGGTCAACGATGAAGAATATCGCATTGAAATAAGGGGTAGACCGAAGCAGCGTTTCATGACTTGATCACCGCACTCGGTCATTCAAGGTCGGAAGCAACGCTCTTCGTCATCAACCTCACACTGTCAGCAAGAACGGTCGATGCACATTTCGGATCTCTCTCACACGATGGGAATGTCGCGTTCCACGATCGATTTCGAGAACTTGAGATTCAGACTGAGGAGACTTGCTGGTGCCGGGAGGGGGAGTCGAACCCCCAAGACCCGAAGGTCGGCGGATTTTGAGTTCGCTGCGTATTTCAGCTAACTATTGATAACACGGGACATATCCGGAAACAGAATATGAAAAGTGTGGAAGTCACTGTGTAAGTTTCGCGGATTTGAATAGATCATCTCGCTCCGCCTTTTTCTACAAACGTCATGTGTTTATGGAGAGGGAGGGGCATGACCGATTCTCGACATCATCTCAGTTTCCGCTCCGGCTCGGACGATCAATCAATCCGAATTAGACGGAGCTCTCAACCCGGCATGAACGATACCACTGCGCGTTCTCCGCATTCGATCCGGCGAACAGCTGCCTCGGGAACGTCAAGCAGAGGCTGCCGCATCTGCTCCTTCGGAGCTTCATCCGCATCCAAGAAAGTGTGCAGCGTGTTTCTGTAGATTCCAGCAGTATTGCCAGCATCGGCTTTGCTCCTGAGCAACGGGTGCTGGAGCTGGAATTTAGACAAAGTGGAGAGGTCTATCAATACTTCGATGTGCACGCTGAGGAGCACGCCGCCTTCCTCGCCGCCGATTCCAAAGGCACTTATCTCAACCTCCAGTTCAAGCCCCGACAGTATCCTTATCATCGGGTCTGGCCCCAAGAGAAATAGCTCCAGCAGTTCCTACGATGAGTGTCCACCGCAACGCTTTTCGGCGTATCGATATCGACATGACGCTCTATTTTACGATATGTTGGCACTTATGATAATATGCATGCATATAGTAAAGAGGCGTCATGGCTGTTTCAAAGGCAGAACTCGTAGCCCGCATGGTCAGGAAGGCTGGGGTATTCCGACCGCGCGAACTGGATCGGGTAGCTATCCCTCGGGAATATCTCCGCCAGGCGAAAGACCGTGGGCTAGTGCGGCAAGTGGGAAGAGGACTTTATGTGGCCGACGGTAGGCGGGTGACCGAGCACCATACGCTCGTGGAGGCAGCGAAACGCGTACCGCATGGTGTCATCTGCCTCTTGTCTGCGCTGCGCTTCCATGGGCTCACTACGCAATCGCCGCATGAGGTTTGGATAGCGATTGCCCACAAGGCTCGTCGCCCCCGCGCGGGTTATCCGGCGATGCGTGTTGTGCATTTTTCCGGAAAGGCACTTTCCTATGGCATCGACGAAAAGAAACTCGAAGGAGTTGCCGTGCGAGTCTTTGATCCTGCAAAGACTGTCGCCGATTGTTTCAAGTACCGCAACAAGATAGGGCTGGACGTCGCTCTGGAAGCGCTGCGCGATTGCTACCGACAGCGGAAAGCCACGATGGATGAACTCTTCATGGCTGCGAAAGTCTGCCGGGTGGCACGGGTGATACAACCATACCTGGAGTCGCTCACGTGAAGAAGCCTGTTGCAAATCTGTCGGCTTCCGTCCGGCAGCGGCTGTTGAATCTGGCGACGGAACGCAAGGAAGATTTTGGACTTCTCCTAACCCGTTATGGATTGGAGCGATTCCTTTATCGCTTGAGCATTTCTCCCCATCGAAACGGATTTGTTCTCAAAGGTGCTCTGCTGCTGCAACTCTGGACCGCAGAGACGTATCGTCCGACCCGCGACCTCGATCTGCTCGGACGGGTTCCGTCCGATATCAACTTCCGGAAAGTCTTCTCCGAGGTGTGCTCGCAAAATGTGGAAGACGATGGCCTGACGTTTCTACCAGACACGATTCGTGTGGAAAGAATCCGTGATGAGGAAGCCTACGAAGGAGTTCGGGTACGGGTGGAAGCCCGGCTTGGGCATGTGCGTATTCCTCTTCAGATTGACGTCGGTCTCGGAGACACCATTGTTCCCGCATCAGAGGAATTGGTGTACCCCACGCTGCTTAAGTTTCCTGCACCCAAATTGCACGCGTATTCCAAGGAGAGTGTGGTTGCGGAGAAGTTCGAAACCATGGTCAAACTCGGTGTCGCGAATAGCCGAATGAAGGACTTCTACGATCTCTGGGTACTGGCACGAAGGTTCGAATTCGACAGTGGCACTCTCGCCGCGGCCATTCAGTCGACTTTCAAGACGCGGCGTACGGCTCTGCCGAGATCCTCGCCGCTAGCACTGCGGACTGAGTTCTATGAACTTCCAACGAAGCAGACGCAATGGCGAGCGTTCCTGCGGAAGAGCAAGCTTAAGGCAGATTCTTCGCTGAAAGAAATTATCGAAGTCATCCGAGAGTTCTTAATGCCACTTGTGGACGGCGTTTTGAAAGGGAACGAAGAAAACCAAGTCTGGCAGCCGGGCGGCCCGTGGGGAAAGAACCGGAAAACTTAATTCTCTCCTGCCGAGGAAGTGTGTAATAAATGTTCAGGTACGGATTTCTCTGACGCTTGAATAAGCTCAATCATTTCATTTGGATATGACTACGACTCTGAATGATAAAAATAAAATGTCCGCTGCGTCTGCCGCAGAAGCTAATCGCAGGCAGAGAGCTGGGCTTGCTAACCGCGTATTCACTGGGTTTCTGGAGTGGTGCCGGGAGGGGGAGTCGAACCCCCAAGACCCGAAGGTCGGCGGATTTTGAGTCCGCTGCGTCTGCCAGTTCCGCCATCCCGGCACTTCGTGGAAGTGCTTGATTCTAAAGCTAATCTCACATTCTATGTCTTTTTCATCCAAGACATAGATTGTGAAACTGTGAAAGTAAATGTGGAAGTATTCGTCGATTTCCACAGATCCCTTGTCACCTGCGCGTGAAGTGCTTTGCGGCTCTCCTCGGGCGATGATGTCCACTTGGCCAAGCAATAACCAGGACTTCCCATAGGAGACTTTACCACCCAACCCAGTGATGGCCCCATTTCTAAATGGAACGCTTTCACCTGTGCAAATAGCAAATCTTGTTATTTTCGATTATCATGGATTGTGAAAATAGCGCCAAACGCTATTTTCGACGTTAAGAAGGCACATTGGCCCACGCCACTAACATTCCTGGCCAGAAAGTATCGCAGGGAAGCTATTCAGCCTTTGTGCCGGCGCCCCTACCTCCTGAACTGAACTGGACACCCCGGCTGATTGGGGCACTCTCGGACGCAGACCGGCTAGTCGGACGATTAGCCGGCGAAGGTGGTCGGCTGCCCAATCCTCATATTTTGATCCGGCCTTTCGTACAGCGTGAAGCTGTTCTATCGAGCAAGATTGAAGGCACACAGGCCACGCTAGGCGAGTTGCTTGCCGCCGAGGCGGGAGCGTTCGTGGATCGAAGTCCCGAGGACCTTCGGGAAGTTGGCAACTACGTAGCGGCTCTTGAGCACGGAATCTCGCGTCTCAAGAAACTTCCCCTTTGCGTCAGGCTTACCCGCGAGTTACACGAAAAATTAATGACGGGCGTTCAGGGTCACCAAGCAGCGCCCGGACGTTTTCGCAGGATTCAGAATTGGATTGGCAAGCCTGGCAGCACTATCGCAACCGCTTCCTACATCCCGCCCCCTCCAGGGGAGGTCGAGCCGTGTCTCGCGGCCTGGGAAAAATTCCTGCATGAATCGACCCTACCACCGCTCGTGACCATTGCATTGGCTCATTATCAGTTCGAAGCCATTCACCCGTTCCTTGATGGCAATGGCCGAGTCGGACGCCTGCTCATAACCTTGTTCCTGATCGAGCGCCAAATCCTTCCGACACCGCTGCTCTATTTGTCGGCCTTCTTTGAAGCTTCGAGGCGAGATTACTACGACGGTTTGCGCGCGATCAGCGAACGCGGGGCCTGGAGCGATTGGTTGGAGTATTTCCTGCTGGGAGTCGCTCGCATGTCAGAGGACGCGTTGAGCCGAGCCACGCGCATCAACGGACTACTCTCCGAGTGGCAGAGGAAAGTTTCAGGAGAATCAAGCAACAACCCGTTGCGTGTGGTCGAACTTTTGGGGGCAAATCCCTTCATCACGATAAAAGGTGCGGCCGACAAATTGAAAATCGCGTTTACGACCGCGCAGCGCGCCGTCGAACGACTCGAACGGGGGAAGATCGTAAAACGGATAGGAGATGCGAAGCGCGACCGAGTCTATTGCGCGACTCCTCTCCTGGATATCCTCGAAGAGCCAGCCCGTCTCAAGCCACCCGACAACAAATAACCCGGAGTGCTGCGAAACCAGAAATGCGTATCGCAACTGTAAAGCTTTTCAGCCCCAGTTAAGGGGCGGTAGGGCCAAATACAATTCGTATAATCCGACCATGTTGCTGACGCTCACAACTACGAACAACCCAGCAACGGACTTGGGATATCTGCTCCATAAAAACCCGGCAAAGCTACATTCGTTCGAGCTCTCGTTCGGGAAAGCGCACGTCTTCTATCCGGAAGCGACTACGGAGCGATGCACTGCAGCCCTTCTACTCGATGTCGGTCCGGTGGGACTGGTTCGTGGTAAGCGGGGACAGCATAAGGGTGGAACGCTCGATCAGCATGTGAACGATCGGCCTTATGTGCTCTCTTCCTTTCTGAGCGTCGCGATGGGCCGCGCTTTTGGCACGGCGATGTCGGGACGCAGCAAAGGTAGACAAGAATTGGCTGACCTGCCAATTCCATTGACTGCAAACCTGGCGGTTGTGGCGTGCAGAGCGGGCGAGGCGTTGATTCGAGGACTATTTGAGCCGCTCGGGTACAGCGTCGCGGCCCAGCAGCGCCCGCTCGACGAGAAGTTTCCTGAACGTGGCGACGGGCCTTATTACTCAGTGACCTTGGCTGGGACTTTCCGTTTACAGGATCTCCTCAATCATCTTTATGTGCTGGTGCCGGTCCTCGACGCAGAGAAGCACTATTGGATGTGCCAGGATGAAGTGAGAAGCTGCGGCGCAAAGGAGAAGGTTGGCTTGGTTCGCATCCTCATAAAGAAAACGATCGTAAAGCGCTATTTGCCACGACCGAGACAACTGGCGCGAGAGGCGCTCGCCGGGCTGACAGAGGAAGACAATGTTGATCCTGATGCGACCGAGGAAGCTCACGCTGAACAAGAAACGAAGATGGAGGAGCCGATCCGGCTGTGGCAACAGCGGATGGGAGCCGTCGTTGCGGTACTGCGATCAGCAGACGCGAAACGTGTCTTGGATTTGGGTTGCGGAGAAGGAAAGCTCCTGCGCGTGCTCCTGGACGAGAAGTCGTTCACTGAGGTCGTCGGCATGGATGTCTCCTATCGAAGCCTCGAAATTGCGAGTCAGCGTTTGAAACTCAATCGAATGCCCACGAAGCAAAAAGATCGGCTGAAACTGATGCATGGTTCGCTGATGTATCGCGCCAATCGGTTATCCGGATACGATGCTGCGACGGCCGTGGAAGCAATCGAACATCTAGACGCGCCACGATTGGCCGCGTTCGAGCCTGTGCTTTTCGAAGCAGCGCACCCGAAAACAATCGTGGTGACCACACCCAACGCGGAATACAAGGTGAAGTTCGACACTCTGCCGGCCGGCCAGTTCCGCCACAAGGACCATCGGTTTGAGTGGACTCGGGAACAGTTCCAACAGTGGTCCTGTCGCATCTCCGAGCGTTTTGGTATGCGGTGCGGTTTCTGCCTGTGGGAGAAGAAGACCCTCAAGTCGGCGCACCCACCACCTGGGCAGTCCACAAGCCGGACCGAAGGTCGAAACTTGTCGACGGATCAATCTACCCGTGCGTGAATATCTGTACGCCGTACTACCGAGCTTAGCCAACATGCAACTACAGCATCTATCGGATCTAACGCCCACAGCTTGGGTCGCACAGCACTGATTGA
>CAWJAR010000014.1:0-68073 GCA_963840895.1 uncultured Acidobacteriaceae bacterium | reverse complement strand
AGAGTCAGATTCTACTCACATTGTGCTGAAACAAACTCAACCATTGCGCGTAGACCTCGACTGCGCTAGCCTTATCTTGCTCTCGCGGTTCTCCCACCTCTTTTTCCTACTCCACCCGTAAAGTGTCTATCTGCTGCAATGTGTGTGCAACCCAACGCGGTCGGTCCTAAGGCCCCACTATATATAGTGTTATATTGCTTGACCCCGGCCCAATTTCACCGTTACAGTAGCTTAACTTTGTGCACGCCCTATCCAGCCTGGGGCAAGAATGACCGTTCCATGGACGGCATGATGCATCGAACCGATGGGAGGAATCCCGTTAGTTAACATGCGCACATTCGCAGCGGGCACAGCACCGTGTGCCCAAACGACTGGCCACTGAAAACCGGCCACTGTTTCTAAGGAGTTCACGTTGCTCAAACTGAAGAGGCTTCAGATTCTCGGGTTCAAGTCGTTCTGTGACCGCACCGAGCTCAAGTTCCACGGAGACGGTGTGGCGGCCATCATCGGCCCCAACGGATGCGGCAAGTCGAATATTTCGGACTCCATCTCGTGGGTGTTGGGCGAGCAATCGGCCAAGACACTGCGCGGTTCGCGCATGGAAGACGTGATCTTCGCCGGCACGCGCGACCGCAAGCCGACCGGCATGGCGGAAGTGTCGCTGACGCTGATCGATCCCGAAGCCTACAACGGTTCCGACGCTAACGCTCCGACTGAAATCGAAATCCAGGACGACCTGCCGGAAAACAACCTCTCCGACGATTGGGACGAAGCCTCGATTCGCGCTCGCGCCGCGAAGGCGACTGAAGAGGCAGTGGAAGACGCGCAGCCCGGCAGAACCGAAGAAGTAGAAATTCCCCGCAACAAGATCAACACGATTGCAGTCGCCTTCCCGGACGATGAACCGATTTTCGCGCTGCCCGCGCACAACGTTGTTGCGCCCGCAACGGCAGGGGCCGTTGGGACGCCGGCTCCGCACGTGGTTCTGAAAATCCGCCGACGTAAGTTCAACCAGCAGCAGTTCCGCGCGGGAGAGATCGTGGTCACGCGCCGCCTGTTCCGCTCCGGCGACAGCGAATACCTGCTGAACGGCAAGTTGTGCCGCCTGCGCGACATTCAGGAACTGTTCATGGGAACCGGCCTGGGGCCCGAGTCTTATGCGCTGATCGAGCAGGGACGCATTGGCCAGATACTGAGCAGCCGTCCCACTGATCGCCGAGCGATTCTCGAAGAGGCAGCGGGCATTACGAAATTCAAGACCAAGAAGCGTCTGGCCGAGGCGCGGCTTGAGGATGCGAAGCTGAATTTGTCGCGCATCAACGACATCTTCGACGAAGTGACGCGCCAGATGAATTCGCTGAAGCGGCAAGCCTCGAAGGCGGAGCGCTACGCTCGGCTACGCGAGGAGATGCGCGCCAAACTGCGGCTGGTGCTGGCCAGTAAGTTCGCCGCAATCGAACAAGAGAGCGCAGCCCTCGAATCTCAGCTGAACTCTCTCGCCGAGGAGATGCAGCAGCGCACCGAGGCCGTGCAGCAACTCGAGGCCGAGCACGCCGACGGAACGCAACGCGGGTACACGATTGACACCGAACTGCGCGAGAACCGCGAACGCATCAGCCAGATTGCCCTCGAAATCGACCGCGCCCATGCTCGCCGACGTCACAACGAAGAACGCTGCGCTGAACTGGTGGTCCGGGCCGCGTCGTCGGAAGCTGAGTTGGCGCAAGCACGTCACCGCCTGAGTGCACTGGAATCGGAGCGCGAATCGAATCGCCAGATTCTCGAATCTGCTGCCGCCGATCTAGCCGCCGCGCAGAGCGATCTAGTGCTCTGCCAGCAAGAGGCTGTCGCTGCAACCGCGAGCCTCGCGGAAATCGAACGCCAGCAGGAGGAATCGCGCGTCGCCATCTTCGATACTGTGTCGTCAGCATCGCGTCTACGTAACCAACTCGCACAGGCCGAGGAGCGTCTGGCTGGCGCGGACCGCGAAGCTCGCCGTCTGGAAGCTGAGATCGCCAGCGCCACTACACAGGTGGAAGCCTTCGGCGGACAACGCGGCCAACTTGACGCTTGAATTTGAAACTGTCCGCCAGCGCGTCAGTGGGATCACTGAAGAAATCAGCCAACTGCGCCGACTGATCGAGCAGAAAAAGGTGGAGGAGACTCGCTCGAAGACCAACCTCGACGTTCTGCGCGCGGAGTACGCCACTGCGTTGGGCAAGAAAGGTTCGCTCGAAGCCGTCATCGCCGAACATGGATATTCGACCGAATCGGTGCGTCGGCTGTTTCAATCCGGGGTCATGAACGGAGGGCTCGCGCCCGTGGGCGTGCTTGCCGACTTCCTCGAAGTGGAACCGCGGTACGAGCGCGTGGTCGAAGACTTCCTGCGCGATGAATTGAACTACGTCGTGGTGAAATCCTGGGACGCTGCCGACGAAGGGCTGCGCATGTTGCGCACCGGCGTGGATGGCCGCGCGACCTTCCTCGTGCATCCGGAAGACTCGCAAGCCAAGTTTTCTTTTGTGCTGGATGAGGCTGCGCACTGTGCGCCGCCCGCCGCTCAAATCGTCCCGCTGAAGAACACGATCCGCGTGCTGGACGGTTTTGGCAAGTCGCTGGAAGTAATTCTGCCCAAACTACGCGACGGCTACATCGTTCCTGAGTCTGACGTCGCACGCGGCCTGGCACTGGAGAATCCCGACGCCTTCTTCCTCTCGCAGGGCGGCGAATGCTTTCACAACGTGACGGTGACTGGGGGCAAACAGCGCGCCGAAGGCCCGCTCTCGATGAAGCGCGAGTTGCGCGACGTCTTGCGTCAGCTGGAAGAACTCGAGCGTGCCTTGCGTGATGAAGAAATGCGCGTACTAACACTTGGCCGCGAGATCAAAGAGCTCAGTTCCCTGCTGGATCGCCTCGATGGCGAAAAGCGCGAGGCCGAACTGCAGGCTATGACATCGGGCCACATGCTGCAACAACTCGATTCCGAGATGACGCGCGTCGGCGAACGGCTAAATGTGTGCCAGCTCGAACTGCAGCGACTGGCAGCGGAACGGGCCGAGCAGGAAGGCATTCTCTGCGCTCGCCAGTCGGACATCGAAGTCCTCGAAGATTCAACGCGCCGGACTCGAACAGCAAATCGTGGCCGCGCAGGAGTCGCTGACGGCACTCCGTCAACGCCGTGAAGAAGCTGCCCAGACGAGTTCGGAACATGCTGCCCGCGTAGCCACTCTCGCAGAGCGCCACCGTTCGGCAGCTGGAGTGCTGCAGCGCATCGAATCGCTCTTCGCCGAAATGGGAGAACGCGTGCACGCGCTGGCCTCGCAAATCGAAGGCGCCGCCGTCGAAAAGTTGCAGCGCGAGGCCGAGAACGAGCAACTGGCGCAGCAAGCCACCGACCTCGAATCGGAACGCAACGCTGCCCAAGCGCGCGAAGGTCTGCTGCAATTTGAGACCGAACAGCTCCGCGCACGCCTGACAGAGATCGACGAACTGCTGCGCAACAGCCGCCTGCTGCTCGATCAGGCTCGCGACCGCCGAGGCGAACTGTCGGCGACCGCCGCCAAGCTTGCAATCCGACGCGCAATATATGTCGGAAACCTGCATCAACGAACTTGGGGTCGAACGGTCGGCGCTAGTGGCCGACACCACGCTCGTGCCGGTAACCGGTGAGCAGCTTGCAGCGGAAGATCAGCTCTATCGCGATATGCGGTCGAAACTCGAAGCCATGGGCCCGGTCAACATGATGGCTCTCGAAGAGTACAAAGAGACGGCCGAGCGCCACGAGTTCCTCGAAACCCAGCGCAAGGACCTGATTTCGTCGATCGAAAACACGACGGCCACGATCAAGGAGATCGATCAAATCTCGCGGCAGAAGTTCGAAGAGGCCTTCGCGAAGATCAACGAGAACTTCCAGGCCACATTCAAGAAGCTCTTCGGCGGCGGTCATGCTTTCATGAAGTTGACCGACGAAGAAAACAGCGCCGAGAGCGGAATCGACGTCGTCGCCTCGCCTCCGGGCAAGCGACTGCAGAGCGTGCTTCTGCTCTCCGGTGGAGAAAAAGCCCTGACCGCGCTGGCCCTGCTGGTCGGCATCTTCCAGTACGCGCCCAGCCCGTTCTGCATCCTCGACGAAGTTGACGCCCCACTCGACGAAGCCAACATCGGCCGCTTTACGGAACTCGTCAAAGAAATGAGCGTGCAGACGCAATTCGTGCTGATCACGCATAGCAAGAAGACCATGAGCATCGCACCGGTACTGTATGGCGTGACCATGCAGGAGCCGGGCGTCTCGAAGCTGGTATCGGTACGCTTCGGAGCGCCGGCGTAGCCCCGTTCAACGGTAGGGCGCCCCATCCTTGTCGTAGTTTTTGCGACAGGGTGGGACACTTGACTTCTGGCAGTGTGCGGACGGGCAAGATCAAAATCCCCACCCTGTCGCAAAGAACGCGACAAGGATGGGGCAACCCGAGGGAGCAAGTTCATTTTCGTCCACGATATCCACTTCTATCCTCAGCTTTTCCACAACTTCCTTCGCCCAGGGCCCTTGCTGGGTATGGAATTTCGGGCATTCGCTTTCCTGTCAATACTTTTCGTCTACCCGCCCAGACGCCTGCGACTCGGAAGTGTGATCAGAATCGTTGACATTTTTTTCGGACCAGCTAGAATACGCCTCGCTCCTTACCTGTAAAATTTCATCATGAGCCCCGAACTTCTCGATACCGTTCTCCTGCAAACCGATTTTCCCGAACTCCACCTTCATGCCAGCGGCAAGGTCCGTGACGTCTACACCGTCGGCGACCAGCAGCTGCTCTTCGTTGCCACCGACCGCATCTCCGCTTTCGACTACATTCTGGCGACGGGCATCCCACACAAGGGGCGAGTCCTCAATCAGATTTCTCTGTTCTGGTTCGACTATCTTGCCGACATCGTGCCGAACCACCTGATCACCGCCGATGTCGAGCAATACCCCGGCGAGATTCGCAAGTATGCCGACCAGCTTCGCGGACGCTCGATGCTGGTACGCCGCGCCGAGATGTTCCCTGTCGAGTGCGTGGTGCGCGGATACATCTCAGGCTCAGCCTGGAAGGAATATAAGGCGTCGGGGAAGGTATGCGGCATCCAGCTACCGGCGGGGCTGAAAGAATCCGAAGCATTTCCCGAGCCTATCTTCACGCCCTCGACCAAGGCCACTACCGGGCACGACGAAAACATTTCCTTCGATCAGATGTGCGAGCTGGTAGGCGTCGAGACGGCCAGCCATCTTCGCGATCTCACGCTGCGTGTGTACAAGAAGGCCGCGGCCTACGCTCGCCAGCGCGGCATCATCATCGCCGACACCAAGTTTGAGTTTGGACGCACCGCTAAGGGCATCACCCTCGCCGACGAAGTCCTCACTCCCGATTCTTCCCGCTTCTGGCCCGCCGACAAGTACGCTCCGGGACGGCCGCAGGATTCGTACGACAAGCAGTATGTTCGCGACTACCTCGAACAAATTCACTGGAACAAGCAGCCGCCCGCCCCGGCCTTGCCGGCCGACGTGGCGCTGCGCACCAGCGAAAAGTATCTCGAGGCGTATTTCCAGCTCACGGGACACAAGCTGGATGTCTAATCGCACGTCTGGTGCAACACAAGTCCACGGGTACCCGCTATGACTCCCGCGGACTGGCTTATTTGTGGGTTAGTACTTCTGAACGTGGTGGCCGCGGCCATGCAGGGCTTTTTTTCCGAGGCTCTGACCATGGCGGGGCTGGTGGTCGGCTATATCGTGGCGGCATGGCAGTATCGCGGCGTCGCGCGGTGGATGGAATCGTTTTTGAAGAATGCGTGGTTAGCTGAGATACTCGGTTTCCTCGTCATTTTCTTTGCCATCGTGCTCCTGTTCGGCCTCGCCGCCAGGTTGGCCCGCTGGGTGATGAAGCATTCCGGTCTCAGTGGTATTGACCGTTTCCTTGGCGCAATCTTGGGGCTGCTAAAGGGCGGTTTGATGGTAGCGGTGATCTTGATGGGTATGACGGCATTCACTCCCACGTCGAAGCTGCTGGAGAATTCGCAACTGGCTCCCTACTTTCTGGTAGTGGGCCGGGCAGCGATCTGGCTGGCGCCGCCGGAGTTGCGTGCCCGTTTCTTTCAAGGTCTCGATCTGCTGCATCAGGCTCCTCAAAAGTTAACCGGCTCCCCTGCTTCCCCGCCGAAATAGGCTGCGGTGCAGTGAAAAATTCATTCTAAAGAGAGAGATCCGTGAAAGATCAACTGGAAGCACTTATCCTGCAAATGTACCGCAGCAACATTCTTTATTCCGAAGGCGTGCGTGAGTTCAAGAAGCGTTTCATCCTGACCGTCCTGCAGGAAAACAAGGGCAACCAATGCCGCGCCGCCCGCGAACTGGGCATGCACCGCAACACCCTCAGCCGTACGATCACCGAATTGAAAATTGATGTCCGCCAACTCCGCGACGGCGTCAAACGCCCACCGCGCAGCACCCGCTCCGTCACTCTGGAAAAGAAGATCGTCCGCTAGGTGATTCTCATTTAGGCCGCGAATCGGCGAAAAGAGCTACCAACAGAGTCAGTAGGCCGCGGCGCTTGACGCCGAAGCCGCCGGAGACAGCTACAACTTTCACTGTCGTTGCCGACACCTATCTAACAGCGAAGGTTCCCTCCGGCGCGACCACTGGCTTCATCACCGTGACGACGCCCAGCGGTTCATCAATTGTCCGCTACTTCTCCCACTATGCTATACTCCCGTGGGATTGTTCCTCCCCTTCGTCACACAATCACCATGGAGGTACCGTGTGTCCAAATTCCGCCGAGTTCTGCCGTAACTCGTCATTCTGCTGGCGATGACATTACTCTTCTCTTCAAACATTTGCGCCCAAGTCACCGAACAGGACTTGCATGACTTCGATTCCACCGGTAACCAGGGCCAATCAACGCTGCTGCAAGATTCTGCTGGCGGCTTGTTTGGCACTACCTATCTTGGTGGAAATCTCAATTGCGGTTTCTCGTCAGGCTGCGGAACGGTGTTCATGCTGCACCAGGTGGCCGGAGCATGGGCGTATACGCGTATCTACACCTTCCATACGACTACCGAGGGACTCGAGTGACTTGCCAGTTGTCGATAATCTCGATTTGCACTCAAAACCCCCTCAATGAGCGAAATGGCTGGTTTCGACAGTTATGGCCGATAGCGAGCGGTGGGCAGGACTCCCGTTTCGAAGGTTTGCACACTTCTGCCTCGATTTTTCAGGGAAGTCATGTGAACAGCCGCTCACTGCGGAGGGCCTATCCGGCGCGGGAGAGCGGCATACGTGGATTAGACCGGAGATTGTCCATCTTGTCATCCTGAGGATGGCGCAAGATAAGGGCTGCGTTTTGCGACGCAGCCCCTAAGTGTGATGGTCGCGCTCCGTCAATTGTCACTCAGGGAAGAACGATCACACTTCCCGTCATACCGGAACCGTCGTGAAGAGCGCAGATGTACGAATAGGTTCCGGGATTGGAGAATGTCACACGAAAGCGTGTGACCCCGAGCGGTGCCTGGGCGAGGCCAATCCGATCTTGCGGTGCAGCCTGGATGAAGCCAGAGTGCATGCTATCGGAGGTCGAATTGATCACGCCATGGCGAGCGCCGTCCGTATCGACGGTGACATTTGCCGATGGGTCGATCAGGTCTACCGGCTCTGTTCCAAAGGTGATGGTGTGGGGAGTGATGACATCGCCGCTCGTCCATTCCACGGTGTCGCCTTTGTGGATCGTCACTTTATCCTGCATAAATCGCACGACCGAAAGGGTACGCGTTCCGCCACCGGTCGCTACGACTTCTCCCAGCCCGACCATCACGGCGTTAGCGGACTGGTGCTTGCCGTGTGAGTCCTTGCCCATGTCCTGCAGCATGTCGTTCAGCATTGCCTTGCTATCCCTCTTCGCCTGATCGTCATAGAACGCTTGGTCGTGAGGGAGCTTTTCTGCCAGATCCAGAACGTGCACGGTGCCCTGCATGTTTTCATGGAACAAGCAGGACAGCTTGAAATTACCGGTTGCGGGAAAAATCACGGTGAAGGTCTGACCGTTCACCATGGGTGGAGACGACACGCACGCCGTGTCATCGAAGGGCGAGTTGTCGGGCGTGTATCCTGGGCAACCGACGTTGAAGGGATTGCGGATCTGGTTCGCTATCAGGAAGGTGACGGTGTGGGGTTCGATTTTGGTGACCAGCTTCCACGTGATGCTGTCGCCGACATGGATCCAAATTTCGTTAGGCAGAAAGGCTAACACCTGACGTCCCTGATCGCCGCTTTCGGCGCCTACGCTGGCGGTCCATTGAGCGAACAGAAGCTGGGGAAGCAAAACGAGCGAGGCGACCAACAAGCAGCGGGATTTCCTTAAACAGCTGAGTGATTCCAGAGTATGCATATGCCTCCTGAGTTGTATCGAGTGACGATAGGGTGAGTGAGTCTGAGGCCCGACTCTAGGCCTGAAAGAACTGCAATTCTGTCCTGAATTGCTCAATATTTGAAATATATGCAAGCTTCCGACTTGCCTGTCTGAAACTGATATCGGCCTGATCGTTCGCACATTTCCAATCAGGGGCAAATAACCCGAAATTAGCTGCCAGTTTGCCTGATGGTTGCTGCAATATCGCGATTGCACTCAAAATGCCTGGACGAGGGATTCTGAGTGTAATGGCCTTCCAGGAGAAGGCCCGTATCCACACGCTGTACAGGTTGATCCACTGTCGATTCCGGTCGAGATGGTTGTTTCTCCCGAGCATGTTCACTTCTCGAAGCTGTCGAGACCATCTATCGAACGGGCGCAAGCATGAATATTTCCGAATACCGTTCGAAGGCGAGCCTGCATTCGCTCTGAAGACTTCACCGCACAAAGGAAAAGGCAGCCCTCGCAGGCTGCCTTTTAGATTGCTTGAAACCGTCCGCTACTGCGCGGCCGGCTTGTGGTGTACAGGAGGCTTCTTCGTGGTGGTGGGCGCTGCCTTGGCCTTCAGCAGCTGACCTTTCTCCATCACCATCATGAACGGATTCGGCGTGTACGACGCCGGCTCGCCCTGGAAGTCAAAGCTGGCGCCATCCTTGGGAATCAGCCGGACTGGAACCTTGTCTTCGAACTTCAAGGTAATGTCGGCCTTCTTCGCGTCGATGTCGTCGGAACTGCCGGCGATCGAGAATTCGGTCGGGGTCGTGCCGATAATGGTGCCATTCATCTGCACGGCCTTGCCCTTGATGGAGTTCCAGACCAAGTCCTGATCCTCTTGCGAGCCATTGGTGAACACAAACTGCCATTCGGCAAAGTTCATCTCTTCCGGCTTCTTGGTGGTCACCATGGCATGAACCTGGTCGGCCGGGGAAGGAGCGGGCTTGATGGCCACTTGCGGGCCATTGGCTTTGGCTGCGGCCAGCAACTCAGCCCAGCCGTCATCTCCAGCATGGAACTTGATGTATTGCGAGCGCGCGTACTTTTCAATCTGCGCCTGGGCTGCGGGAGGAGCCACCGCGGCGGCCCGCGCCGCATACCAAATGCCGTTCTGAGAATCCGGGGGTGTCTGTCCCAGGTAAGCCAGGGCCAGCGGATACACCAGGCTGAAATCCTTCTGGGTATCGGGGCTGGCGTCCACGGCCGGCTTCAGGTTCGTAACCGCGCAGGCATTGTCTTTGCCCTGAAGGCATGCGATGCCGATCGCAGCGTGGAAAATGCCGGTCATCTGGTCTTTGGTCTTTTGAAAGTCTGCGTCCGAGGTGCCGTCGGGCTTGTTGAACTTGGGCAGGCAGTCGAGCCCCTGCTGACCATATTTCTTGCCATCGGCGAGGAGTTGCGTTGCGTTCGGATCTCCGCCTTGCGCCATCACGCGGTCAAAGTACGCCAGTAGCGCCAGGGCCCGCACGTTGCACGTATCCGCTGTGACCAGCTTGGTGGCGGTGTCCATCGTCTTCTTCGCATTGCCTGCCTGCTGGTAAGTGCCCATCAGAATTTCGAGCGCCTGGTTCTTCATGACGCTGTTGGGATACTGGGTGATAAAGGCTTCGAGGCCGCTAATCTTCGCGTTGGCATCGGACTGCTGGATCGCGCCGACGTACGCGTTGTACTCGGCCGGATCTTTGATCACCGGCGCCGCAGCTTGACCCGCGGGCGCAGCCGCTTGGCCTTGTGCCGGCGGCGTGGCCGGTTGTCCCTGAGCGGGCGCCGCAGTGCTCTGTGCCACCGCGCTCGCTGCTACCCCAAGCACAACCGTAAGCAGAATCTTTTTCATCAGTATGGCTCCTTGGATCGTTGGAAAATGGCTTTCGGGAAACGTATTCTTTAACGCTGAGCAGCAACTGCATTCCATCTGGACCGCGTCTCGTCCGGATCCTGCTTTGGAATGCCCGGTTTCCTGGCAGGTGCCCGGGAAAAGTGGTGCCTTGCTGGAACACAAAGGCGCCTTGACCGTTTTTCCCGGTTGGCCGGATTATAAGTACCTCTTCTTCCGAAGGCAAGCGACTTCCATTCGCCCTCCACTTTATTGTTAAGATGCGGATAGCTGACAGGGCGGATGTTCTTCCATTTTGCCCGTCGCGTCCATTAAAACAACTAGTAAAACGAACAGGTAGGAGACATCTTCTATGGACACCGGGCAACCGTTAGTCGGGCAGGTCGCGGTGGTAACCGGCGCAGGCCGCGGGATCGGCGCCGCCATCGCCCGCAAACTCGCCCAGCTCGGCGCGACGACGGTTTTGTGCGGGCGCACCCAGTCAGCGCTCGACGCAACCGCGCAGGCGATCGCGAACGCCGGGGGCAAGACTGAGGTGATTCCTTGCGACGTCACGGTGCTGCATCAACTGGAATACGCCGCCGCCCGCGTCGACAGCACCTGGGGGCGCCTCGACATTCTCGTCAACAATGCCGGGGTCGGGGCCTTCACCCAGCCCCTGCACAAGTTTGCGCCGGAAGAATGGGAGCGTGTTCTCAACACGAATCTGCGTGGCGTTTACTTTGCCATCCGGGCCTTCGTACCGCTGATGATCCGAGCGCGCTCAGGGCATGTCATCAATATCTCGTCTCTCGCCGGAAAGAATGCCCTCCCCAACGGGGCCGCGTATGCCGCTTCGAAGTGGGGGCTCAACGGCTTGACCTATTCCGTCGCCGAGGAACTTCGCCCGCACAATATCCGAGCGTCTGTGGTTTGTCCGGGTTCCACAGAAACCGAACTGAGCCCGCATGCCGGCAAGGATCCAGCGAAAATGCTGCAACCGGATGATGTCGCCCACGCCGTCGCTATGCTGGTAACGCAAGCGCCGCAATCGTTTGTCAGCGAGATCCTTCTGAGGCCAACGCAAAAACCTTAGTGGCAATGAAGTTCTAAGTTCTAGATGTAGGGACAGTCGCCCCTGGCTGTCCGCGGAGGGAAGCTCCGCTGCCTTGGTTCGCGGAGTCCTCAGTGTCCCCTGTGGTGAATACTCTGCTATTTCTTGAACAAATTCTCGAAGGCCTGCCGGGCATCATTGGGACGCAGGCTGGCCGGAGTCGAAGTCTCTTTTTCCCGAGTCACGCGAATCTCAAACAGAGTGCAGTCATTTCGCGCATCCTTCTTGGGGATTCGCTCCTTGACAGGCTGCATGCATTCAAAGCGGCTTCCCGGATCGAAATACGTGCACTGCTTGCACGAATGCAGTTCGAAGCCACACTTGGGGCACTGGCCTGTGGTCGGCATTCCCTGCAGGACCGTGCCGCACTGTGTACACCGCGAAACCGCGCGAGTGCCGGGCAGATTGACGGGCCGCGGCCCAAAACTGTTATCTCGTTTCGGCGGTGGAGCTCCGCTTGGCTTTTCTCCACCACCCTTTCGCGACTCGTGATCGCGATCCTGATATCCATGTTGTCGATATTTTGCCGCCACAAACTCCTCCCAAGCACGCGCCGT
Organism: uncultured Acidobacteriaceae bacterium; assembly: GCA_963840895.1. Classification (GTDB taxonomy): domain Bacteria; phylum Acidobacteriota; class Terriglobia; order Terriglobales; family Acidobacteriaceae; genus Sulfotelmatobacter. Next base: position 56,163 of record CAWJAR010000014.1, on the reverse strand, counting down.
ATTGTGTACCCGAGGCGCGACTTACCGCAAGTATCGTCCAATTTAACAGGCAGATTGTCATGCGGGGGCGGATTTCTGTGTGGCCCGGTTATCAGCGCTTGCTCCGAAGGCATCTCCGGCATCCATCAGCGTCAAGGCTCGTCATACAATAACGGCATGATCCACGAAATTCTTCCGGTCGGTCCTTTGCAGTGCAACTGCTCCATCATTGGCGACGAAACGACTCGCGAAGCGATGGTCATCGATCCAGGCGATAACATTCAGGAAATTCTCGTGATCGTCGGAAAACACAACCTCCAGGTCAATCAGATCGTGATCACGCATGCGCATATCGATCACGTCGGCGGAGCGATGAAACTGCGCGCGGCGACCGGCGCCCCAATTTTGCTCAACCAGAATGACTACGATCTCTTGCAGATGCTCGACGCGCAGGCCGCGTGGGTGGGCATGCCGTCGCCCGGAAAAGTCGACATCGACGGCAGCGTCACCACAGGCGAAACCGTCACCGCCGGATCGCTTAGCGCCGACATCCTGCATACGCCGGGGCATACGCAAGGCAGCATCTGCCTTTACTTCCCTGCGGAGAAAAAATTGATTGCCGGCGATACCCTATTTGCGGGCTCGATTGGCCGAACCGATTTGCCTGGCGGCTCGATGCAGAAAATCCTGAGTTCCCTGCACCACACATTGCTGGCGTTGCCGGACGAAACGGTTGTGATTCCCGGGCACGGGCCGCTAACCACGATCGGCGAAGAGCGCGAGACCAATCCATTTCTCGTTAGAAGGTGAACCAACCAGAAACACAAACGGCGGAGATTGTTCTCCGCCGTTCCGGATCACACGCACGATCAGTTATTGATGCTCCATGCGCTCGTGTTCTTCGTGCTCGTGGCGCCATTGCCAGTACTCCTTCTGCTCTTTGTGCTTCAACCGCTGATAATCCACATAGCCTTCGTGCCGCTCGTCGAGCCAGCGCCGGTAGACTTCGTTCTCGCGTTGATCCCAGTTGTGATAGTCCTTGTGATAGGGATCGTAGACGCGCCCCTGTTCGCGGCGCTCGTGCTCCTCTTGTTCGTGTCGCTCGTGATCGTCCTGAGGTGCGGCGATGGCAAAAGCACCTAAGGGCGCCATGAGTGCCGCGGATACAAAAAGTGAAGCCAAATATTTATTTCCACGATGCATGTTTTTTCCTCCAGCAATGGCCTACTTAAGATGCCATTGGTCGGCGCCGGGTTGGGGCTAAATCCGCGCTGCTAGCGGTAGGTGGTGGCAATCAGGAGTTCAGCTTGGCGAGAACGAGTCGTATCCCTTCCGCGAATTCCTTCGGCGGCGTAATCAAACTCAAGACCAAATACCCATCTCTGGGAAAATCATAAAAGTGCCCGGGATGCACCAGCACCTGCTTCTCCCGTACCAACTCGATGGTCAGTTCTTCATCAGAACTCGTGACTGGAACGCGCAAGACCGCGTACCATCCGCCCTCGACGACCAGCCGAGCGCACGCTTTCTGCCCCGCCAGTTGCCGATCGAGTTCCGCAAGATTTTCTTTTACCCGCTCCTGCAACTGCTTTTGAATGTCGGTACGCTGTGCCAACAACGCAGGGATGGCCCACTGAATCGGGGCGTTCATCGAGAGGTAGGTATCGGCAATGACCTCCAGCCGACCACTTGCGTCGGATTCCAATTCGCGAGGCCCGCTGGTCACCACCCACGCCACCTTCATCTGGGGCAGGGCCGCAACCTTCGACAACCCGCTGAGCGTGAACGTTAACACTTCCCGATTGCCGGCAAAGCTTCGGTGCGCGCTGCCAGTCAACTCATAATCCAGAAACACTTCGTCTGCGATGATTGCAAGCTTGTGCTCTCTGCAAAACGCGTTCAGCATTTTGAATTCGGTATCGTGCACGTACGATCCTGTTGGATTATTCGGATGGACAAGCACAACGCCCCGCGTTCTCTCGGTGACCGCTTTCTGCAGCGACGGAAAATCCATCTGCCACCCGTGGTCATAAATCAGGGGATAAGGCGCCAGCTTTACATCCTGCAAATCCGCCAGAAACTCAAACAGTGGGTAGCTCGGCTTCGGCACCAGCAATTCGTCGCCGGGATTGCACAGCAGACGAAAAACGAACGAATACCCTTCGCTGGTGCTCGTCGTGAGCACAATCTGTTCGGGATCGAGATCGTTGACCGCGTGCTGGTCGCGGTAGTAACCGGCTACCGCTTGCCGCGCCTCGCGCAGGCCCTTCGATTGCGGATCGTAGTCGAGAGCCTGCGGTGAGGCCAGCGCCCGCAAGATCGAGGCGCCGTCGAAATTGAGACCCGCTCGAGTGGGATTCGAAAGCGTAAGATCCAGAACCTTCACTCCGCTCGCGTGCACCTGTTCCAGTGCAACCGTAAACCGGTTCTGCGCCAGCTTCCAATTGGTCCGATCGGAAAACATGGAAGGGATTCTATGCGATAGGCCGGAAGAATCGCTCAATCGCGAGCTTTGAAGCAGAAATCCGGTGAGTCGAAGCGCTCAGCCCGTGCACAAAATATCCCGACGCGTTGGCGCCGGGATCGGTTGAAAGAGAATGAAAGTTATCTCGAAAAACGCGTCGTCTCAATGCCGTTGGAACATATTGTTTAACCCTTCGGGCGGAACATCTTGCGTCAGGTCGCCCCGCGTGCTGCGCATCTCAAGGCTCGGCCAATCGCGAATTCCGACGGCTGGGCAGATTACGCCTTTGCCTGCTGGCCGCAACAACTGTCGCAGGGTCTGTACGCCGTAAAACAATCCCTGCCCCGTATTCGCCGCCACAATCAAGTGGGACTTATCGGAGAAGAGCAGGTAGCCATTCTCGCCGACCAAGTCGTCTTTCAGCCCATTGCGCGCCAGGAATCGACGCACCCGCGAATCCTGAAGGCGGGCCAGCACAATCGCCCCATCCTCGGCCTTGCTAGCAGCCTTCATGCCCAGAATGTCGAGTTTCAGTCCTGACTGGTCCGCGACTTCTTCTGCCAAGGTCTCGGCGGCAATGCGGTCCTCGGACTGATGCCCGAGTTGCACAAAAATCTTAGTTCGCGGACCTACTTCGAACCCCCCATTGCGCAACTGAACTTCCTTGGGAGTAGGCACGAGTCTCGACAGCGGCTGCCCGTCGGCTTCCATCGCCGAAAGTGCCGATGCACAGAGCAGCAGGATTGGAACAATCCACAAAAGTCGTTTATTCATTCGGATCCTTGAGCGCGACAACTTGAGCTCACATTGTAACCGTATCCCTGTCGCTAAGCACTATCAAACCTTCCGCTATCGACTATTCAAACCCAGTAGCGATGCTGATTCCTCTGTCACGGCAACTATTCTGTAAAACCTTCTTTATTAACCACATAAGGCATTTTGCTGATATCTCCGTTGTAGTTCTGCTCCAGCACATCAATCAGTCCCTGCGCGCATCGCCCCGCCATGCCCTTGTTCGGATCGACGGACAATCGCGTAATCCTCGCCGCGCTGGCGAAGTGCGGCAACAACCGGCACCGGTCCGCGATAGCCGGATCGCGCAACGGAGAATCGGCTGGCAAGGGCTCTTTCTCGTATACATCCAAGGCCGCGCCGGCGATCCAATTCTCACGCAAAGCCCGAGCCAACGCCTGCTCATCCACCACCGGACCTCGCGATGTATTGATTAGATAGCCTGTAGCCTTCATCAGACTCAGTGTCTTTTCACTGAACAAATGATATGTGGGGGTGGCACTCTCTCCCTCGCGTAAGAGAGGCACATGCACGCTGACGAAGTCGGCTCCCCGCAACGCCTCTTCAAACGGGACGTATTTGATCCATGCCTTCTCTTTGGTGAAGCCCCGCGCGTGTCGCAGGTCATTCATCTCTTGAATGGTATTTACGAACGCGTGGTTCTCGTAGGCCGGGTCATAACAAAGCACGTTCATGTCGAACCCAAGGCACTTCTTGATAAATGCCAGCCCAATGCGGCCCGTTCCGATAACGGCGACCGTCTTGCCGGTGACTTCATCCCCCAGGAAGGGCAAGTAAGGATGCCAATAGCCCCACTGGTGGTCGCGGGTCAGGTGCTCGGCCGTCCACATCCTACGCGCCAGCGTTCCCACCATGAAAAAGGCGAATTCCGCGGTCGCCTCGGTGAGGACGTCGGCAGTGTGGGTGAAGGGAATTTTGTAGCGGTTCGCGTCGGCGCGGTTGATATTGTCGAAACCCACCGCGATCTGCGCCACCACCTTCAACGTGCGCTTGCCGGCCTCAAAGACCTCGGCATCAATCGGGTCGCGCAGCGTCGTAATCAAGCCATCCACACCATTCTTCACTTTGTCGAGTATCAGGCTCTTCGGCGGCGCCTCCGGATGCGGATACACTTCCACCTCATACCCGCGTTTGCGCAGCACATCAATCGCTTCTCCAATGTCGCAGGTGGCAAATACGCGAAATTTCTTGTCCATGATTATTTGCAAAGCATCTTTCTTGCGAATCAGTCTATGACTGCAATGCGTCGGCAGCGCGGATTACGTAACGCCGGTATCCTGCCGGCTGTCGCGAGGGCGAGTTGCCCTCGCTGCCTGCGGGTTGAACTCCACCGGACGACGCAAAATATCATACGCGACCGAAGTCCGCGCAAACCGGACTGCAAAGAAGCGACCAAAAATCATCGTGTTTCGGTGAGACCTAGTTCCGTAAGTCTTGCACCGAATTTCCTGAACTTGTTTCATCTAATCTTCAGAATGCAGGCGTGTAATCACTGGTGTTGTTGGTTGGAGATGGAATCAGGGGCGGCGCCCCGAAACCTGCCGCTCCTGTTCTAAGAGATGTTCAGGGCGATTATGTTCACGACAAACTATGCAGCCATCGTAATTCTTCTCGCTGCGAGTGCCGCAGCACAAGAGAAGAAAATTCAGCGCACCGACCTGCCTCCAGCCGTAGAGAAGACAGTGAGCGAACAGAGCCGGGGAGCCACGATTAAGGGCTTTTCTCAGGAACAGGAAAACGGGCAGATTTTTTACGAGGCCGAGATGACGGTGAACGGCCACAGCAAGGATGTTCTCGTGGATACCAATGGCGCAGTGGTTGAAATCGAAGAACAGGTCGCGCTCGATTCCCTTCCCGCCGCCGTGCAACAAGGTCTCCAGGCGAAGGCCGGTGGCAGCAAGATCGTCAAAGTCGAGTCCCTGACAAAGCACGACAAACTGGTGGCCTACGAAGCCAAAGTGCAAACGGCCGGAAAGAAAAAAGAAATCCAAGTCGATCCCGACGGCAAACCCCTCGCCCACGAAGAATAATCGCTTCGGAGAGACGTAGCTCAACTACTTCTCCGCATGCGCCACCGATACTCTAGCCACCCGTCTTCAGTGCGGTACCTACGTCCCATCGGCTGAAAGCGGACCGAGCCCCGGTGTTACAATCGTGGTAGCACATACTCTTAAAATCTAAGAGGAGGTTCCTGTGTCCAGATTCACACTGGTTCTTCCCGCACTTTTTTTCCTGGCATCCGCGCTTCCTGCGCAGCAGTCCTCAACCCCATCAACCCAAAAGACACCATCTTACGCAGCGATCCCGGTCGAGGCAGCCAAGCAGCCGAATCCGGTAAAGTCGACGCCCGAGTCTTTGGCCCGCGCCAAAAAGTGGTGGACGCTCGACTGCGTCATGTGCCACGGGAAAGACGGCAACGGCAAGGGCGAAACTGCTGCAGAAATGAAGTTGAAGATTGTCGATTTCACCGACGCGGCGACGCTCAAGGATCGCACCGATGGCGAGATCTTCTACATCATCAAGAACGGCCACGAGGATATGCCTCCCGAAGGCCAGCGGGTGAAGCCCGAAGAGAATTGGGACTTAGTGAACTATGTCCGCTCCCTGGCAAAGAAGTCTGCGGACACTGAGCAGAAGTCGCAATAGTGACGGGAAAAGTTCAGTCGGGTTCCTGGTAGATGCCGATCACGTTTCCCGCGGGATCACGGAATCTTGCCGTGATCTCGGGAGCATCGGCTCCGATGGGTTGCGCGATCTCGCCGCCATTCGCGACGATCACATCGAGTGTTGCTGCCACGCTCTCCACCCAGATGTACACCAGTAGCCCCGGCTCGGACGCTGGCCTGCGTCCCAAGACCCACTCGCCGCTCACTTCCCCCACTCCATCGTCAAACGCGGTGTGTCCATCTCCACGTTGCCGGATATTCCAGCTGAAGACTCGTTCATAGAACTCGGCGGAACGCACAACATCCGTCGCAGGAATCTGCAGGTAGCAAATCTTGCCGTGGCCAAGCGTGGGAGGCATAGGGCGCTAGTTTACTCCCCCGGCACAATTATCCTGACTCAGAGTTCAGAGTCAAACCGTTTCCGTTGTAGCGCGAACGAAGGGTCAAGGGAGCGGCGTCATCCGATCGAGCAAACGGTTTTGTGTCATCACGTCAAAAGTTTTTTACGACACAATGGTCGATCGTGGTCCGATTGTTGAAGAACCTCGCAGGAAATTTCGCGGTCAACGATTGTTTGCCGTGATTTAACAAGGTCTTGACAACTGTTTTGGACCCTGCGCTACTTTACCGTCAGTGCTGAGCTATCGCAACTTGGAACATTTCGAAAAGAGGCTCCATCCATGTCGAAACTTGTAACGCTCGGGACCAGCGTGGCGGTCCTACTCTGCTCGCTGGCATTTGCCCAACAACGACCCCTCAACTCTGCTGCCCAGGGTCAGTCCGCAAGTGAAACCTGCGCCTTCAACTTCACAACCGGAGCGAAACACGGACACACGCAGTATTGCGTAACCGCCAACGGCAATATTGCCGAATTCGGCGTCACCGGCGACAGCGGTCTACTCATGGAAATGCTCAATGGCGTCGCCCCCGCTTCCGAAGGCTACGGCATCTGCAACGTGGATTCGCTGACTTCGTACTGGGATTACGCCAACAGCGACAGTGGCAATTGGGGGACTGCCACAGCGGTCGCTGGCACGAACTCAGTGACCATCACGCGGACCACCGCAGACCATGCCTGGAGACTGGTGCAGACAATCGCCATGATGCCGGGTTCGAATCTTGGCTACGGTGCTGCTCGGATCACGATGGCCGTAACCAACCTTACCAACGCGGACGATATCGTGGTTGTGATGCGCCACGTCAACGTCGATGCCTCTGGAAGCACCTTCAACGACTTCGATACCTCCGGAACCACGGCGTTCGGCACGGCAGAAGGAGGTCTCAACGGGCTTATGGCGACGGCAGCTTTTCTGACCGCCCAGTTCGACTTCCACTTCTCCCTGGTACAAACCAATCCCGACGGCCCCGATCCCTGCAAGCCCTTCGGCCAGTCTGGTGGACAGCAAGGGTTCTTTCAGGGCGATGGTTCCCTTCTCCACTACTTCAATCTCGATATTCGACCCGGCCAGACAAAATCCGTTTCCGTTACGTACAAGCCAATCTGACGATCAAACCGGGATGTGCCTCACTCTTCTTGCTCTCGGTAGCGAGAGGGTGAGGCTACGGTTCTCGCGCCGCTTGCTTGCTCCCTTGACAATTCCCGGCTCAGATCGTAGAATTAGCACTCGATGGACGCAACTGCTAACAGCATTGCCTAACCCAACCAAATCATAGGTTTACGCGAATAAGTTCCAGGCAGATAACCTTCTACCTAATTGAAAGGAGCAACAAACCATGGCGAAATTCTCACCACTCCATGACCGCATTCTGGTCCGTCGTGTGGAAGAAGCTTCCACGACTCGTGGCGGTATCATCATTCCAGACTCGGCCAAAGACAAGCCCCAGGAGGGCGAAGTCATCTCCACCGGCAAAGGCCGCACCAACGATGAAGGCAAGACCTTTCCTCTGGCAGTCAAGGAAGGCGACCGCATCCTGTTCGGGAAGTATTCCGGCACCGAAATCAAGATTGATGGCGAAGACTTCATCATCATGAAAGAAGAAGAAGTCCTCGGCACCCTGACCGGCGCTTCCACCCCGGCGAAGAAAGAACTCGCCAGCAAGCGGTAGCTCTCAGCCGTCGGCTGTCAGCCATCAGCTAAGACCTGATCCTGACCAGCGGCAGCATCAAGAACCGGGCTGAGAGCTGAAAGCTGATCGCTGACAGCACCAGCCAAGAAATCGCAGGTCAATCCTGCAGCCGAAATATTTAAGGAGATTGAAACAATGGCAAAGCACATCGTTCACGGAGAAGAATCCCGTCAGGCGATCCTCCGCGGCGTCAACCTTCTGGCCGATGCCGTGAAGGTCACCCTCGGCCCCAAGGGTCGCAACGTAGTCATCGAAAAGAAATTCGGTTCGCCGACCATCACCAAAGACGGCGTCACCGTGGCAAAAGAAATCGAACTGAAGGACGGCCTGGAAAACATGGGCGCCCAGATGGTTCGTGAAGTCGCTTCGAAGACGTCCGACGTCGCCGGCGATGGAACCACCACCGCCACCGTTCTCGCCCAGGCTATCTTCCGCGAAGGCGTCAAGACCGTCGCTGCCGGCGCAAATCCGATGGCCCTCAAGCGCGGCATCGAGAAAGCCGTCACCATCATCACCGGCAAGCTCGACAAAGAAGGCAACCGCATCAACGGCGAACTCGACAAACTCAGCAAGCCCGTCAACAACGATTCCATGATCGCGCAAGTTGGGACGATTTCCGCCAATAATGACGAGACCATTGGCAAGATCATTGCCGAAGCGATGAAGAAGGTTGGCAAGGACGGCGTCATCACGGTTGAGGAATCCAAGACTCTGGAGACCCAACTAGAAGTGGTCGAAGGCATGCAGTTCGACCGCGGCTACCTCTCGCCTTACTTCGTAACCGATCCCGAGCGCATGGAAGTGGCACTGGAGAACGCGTACATCCTGATCAACGAAAAGAAGATCAGCTCGATGAAGGATCTGCTCCCGCTGCTCGAGCAGATTGCCAAGTCCGGCAAACCCCTCCTGATCATCGCGGAAGACGTGGAAGGCGAAGCGCTCGCCACCCTCGTGGTCAACAAGCTGCGTGGCACGCTGCAAGTCGCGGCCGTCAAGGCTCCTGGCTTCGGCGATCGTCGCAAGGCGATGCTGCAGGATATCGCAATCCTGACGGGCGGCAAGGCGATCACGGAAGATCTCGGCATTAAGCTCGAGAACGTCCAGATCTCGGACCTCGGCCAGGCCAAGAAGATCACCATTGACAAGGACAACACCACGGTGGTCGAAGGCAAGGGCAAGCACGCTGAGATCGAAGGCCGCGTGAAAGAAATTCGCAGCCAGATCGATAAGACCACCAGCGACTACGACCGCGAGAAGCTGCAGGAGCGGTTGGCGAAGCTGGTCGGTGGCGTGGCCGTGATCAAAGTCGGTGCCGCAACCGAAACCGAAATGAAGGAAAAGAAAGCCCGCGTGGAAGACGCGATGCATGCGACGCGCGCAGCCGTGGAAGAAGGCATTGTCCCCGGCGGCGGAGTTGCTCTGGCGCGTTGCGCCGCAGCGCTCGACAAGGTGAAGGCCGAAGGCGATGAGCAGATCGGTATCAACATCGTGAAGCGAGCCATCACCGAGCCACTGCGCATGATCGCCGAGAACGCCGGCGAAGAAGGCGCAGTGATTCTGGGCAAGGTGCTCGATTCGAAGGAGAATAATTACGGCTTCAACGCTTTCTCCAACGAGTACGAGGATCTGGTCAAGGCAGGCGTGCTCGATCCCACAAAGGTCGTGCGCACCGCCCTGCAGAATGCCGGCTCGATTGCCAGCCTGATGCTGACCACCGAAGCCCTGATCGCCGAGATTCCTGAAAAGAAGGAAGCTCCGGCCCCGGGTGGACACGGCGGCGGCGGCATGGGCGACATGTACTAAGAACCGCTTCTAGCTATTAGCTCTTAGCTTCTAGCTAGGATCAGAGCCCCGCTCTTCGGAGTGGGGCTTTTCTTTTCGGCCGGCAGGTTCGAAGGGTGGGCACGATGCTGCCGCAGTCTTAAGAGAAGTTCGACGCTCCTATGCTGAGCTGATATTTCCGAGTGTTAAGATCCGCTGCTATCCTCAGCAGGAATGTCATGAGCGCTTCAGCAAAGAGTCGCAAGTCGGTTGGGCCCCTGCAGGCTGAGGCCGCGCGGGAGCGGCTGCGCAGGCGCTATCGGCCTGCGCGCGTTCGGATTCTGTTTGTTGGCGAGGCGCCGCCGGCATCTGGACGGTTCTTTTACCAGGCAGACTCCGGACTCTACCGCGCTGTCCGGCAAACTTTTTTGTCGGCCTTTCCGGAACTCAAGAGAGCGGAGTTTTTGGAGTCATTTCGCAAATTGGACTGTTATCTGGTCGATTTGTGCCGAAGTCCGGTCGACCGCCTGCCCACCACGCAGCGCCGCCTTGCGTGCACGCGGGCCGAAGCGCGACTGGGCAAGATGATTCGGCGGCTCAATCCAGCACTCGTTGTTACGGTTGTTCGCTCCATCACTCACAACGTCCAACGCGCACAGTCTCGGGCAAGCTGGAACGGCACTCATCTTGAATTGCCCTATCCGGGACGCTGGAAGATTCACCGGCAAGTGTTTGAACGACTTCTGCGCCGCGTGCTCCGCCGGCAATTGGGGAATTGAGCCCTCGAGGTTCCACCGACTAGCTCTGTTCGAAGCGTAGGCACAACGCTTGAAATCTAGCGATGTTGTATAGCGGCGGAGAGGCTGAGATGCCCGAGATAATGCACGCCAGAATCCCTCGTTACGCCTGAAAAACGGCTCCGCTCGGGATGACGCAGGTCGAGATGGGCAGGTGACCGAGCAGGATCGGGAGTCCGCGGGAACTGCTGCTTCAGAATATTCGACGTACGAAGCGAATCGGCGACGAGTCGAACCTCAGGCGCTAAAGAGCGGCCTGAATTGGACGCCTTACGGCACGAGTAAACTCATGCCCTTCCCGATCTGTGACGCCAAAAGTAAAACGGCCTCAAACGTCGGGACGATCTTATTCCCAAAATCGAACTTGTCGGACGAAATGTTTTAATCTTTGTCGATGAACAAGTCTCGCTGCTTGGGGTTGGTTGGTGGATTGGGTGTCGGAGCCACCATCTACTACTACGAGAAGCTGGCGCGAGGTTGCGAAAAACTGGGGCTCGCGCTCGACATTGTGATCACCAATGCCGAAATACCACGTGTGTTTGAGTATGTCGAGGCAAAAGATCGTGGGGGTCTGGCCGAATATTTGAGTGGCTACATCCGGCGCATGAAGGCTGCTGGAGCCGAGGTGGCGGCGATCCCGGCGATCACTCCCCTCTACTCTTGGAAGGAACTCGCCGCAACTTCTGCACTGCCGATCGTGTCTCTGCTCGATCCTTTGAACCGGGAACTGCAGGCGCGCAAGGCCCGGCGGGTCGCCATCTTTGGCACGCGATTCGTGATCGAGTCCGATTTGTTCGGCGCGCTGAGCGGGGTGCAGATCATCCGTCCGTCTCCAGAGGAAGTAGACCTGATTCACCAAACGTATGTCGAAGTAGCAGCGACGGGCCAGTCGTCGGCAGAGAAGCACGAGAAGCTAACGGCTCTCGCTCATCGCCTCGTGAAGCATCACAGCGTGGATGCGATTCTGTTCGCAGGCACTGATCTGACGCTGCTGTTCAACGAAAGCAACACCGATTTCCCGTGTATTGATTGTGCGGCGTTGCATCTTCGGGAGATTTTGAGACAGCTCACTGTGGGTATCTCTGGTTCGAAAGCAGCGGTCTAGACTGCGTCTACTCGTATCTGAGTGCCGCCATCGGGTCTACGCGCGTGGCCCGGCGCGCGGGCCTATAGGCCGCGGCCAGGGCAACCGCCAACAGGAACACGCCTACGCCACCGAATGCCAGAGGATCCCTGGAGCTCACTCCGAACAAGAGCAGGGATCCCAACCCGAACGGGATTGCGGTGATGGCGCGTGAAACGACCAATGCAGCGGCGAGGCCGAGGCACGCTCCGCCGCCAACCAACGCCAGCGTACGGCCTAGCACCATTCGGAGGATGGAAAAGTGCGTTGCTCCGAGCGCCACGCGAATGCCGATCTCGCGCGTGCGTTGGGCTACCGCGTAAGCGATGGTGCCGTAGATTCCTACACTCGCCAGGAACAACGCCATGCTGCCCACCACGCCCGCGAACAGTGTTGCAAGGGTCGAAGGCAGGTGCTGGAACCAGAGCGCGTCATCCATGCTGTGCGCGTTCGCCAGTGATGGGAGCTTGATATCGATCTCGGAAGCAGCGCGCAGCGCTGGCGCCAACACCTGGTTTGCGTCGCCGCTGGTGCGGAGGAAAACGTCTTCGACCGGAGCGTCAGGCGCGAGCGGCAGATAGAGGAAGTAGGACTCGACCTGCGCAAGATTCATGATGTGTACGTCCTTCGCGACGCCGATTACTTGCATGGAACGCTGTGGGTTGCCCACCTGGATCAGCTTGCCGATGGCGTCCTCGCCCGGCCACAGGTTTCGGGCAGTGGTCTGCGAGACGATGACCACTCCCGCGCGATGGACGATCTCACTCTCGGTGAAGTCGCGCCCGCGAAGCAGAGGAATGCCAAACGCCGCAAAGAAACCCGGCGAGACGTCATTGTTTAGTACCTGGATCGGTGGCTCACTAGGGTTGGCCACTACTGCCTGACCCATGCCGACGCCGAGCAACGGCACGTGGCTGGCGAAGGCCACTGCACTGACTCCGGGGATGAGCGACAGGTGTGCGCGCAACTGCTGACGCAGGTCACCAATCCGTTTGGCGTCGTAGCCGATGCTGTCGAGGCCGCCAAACTCGATGTTGAGCACATTGTGGGTGTCGAATCCGGGCTCGGCGGATTGCCCGCGCACCATGCCGCGCGCTAGTAGCGCCGCGCTCACCAGCAGCACCACACTCAGTGTGACCTGCACAGCAATCAGCATGTCGCGCATGTTCAAGCGCCAACGGCGGCCGCGGCTGACGGTAGGTTCGCACCCCTTCAACACGCCATTCAGGTCGACGCGCGACGATTGCAGCGCCCCCGCCAGACTGAACAACGCGCCTGCCAGCACCGAGACTGCGCAAGTGGCCGCCAGCACGCCCCAGTTCGGGGTGAATGTGAACGCGAAATAGTAAAGGTCGGTGAAGCGCGCGATGATGCGCTGCTCCGCCTCAAGCCAGATCAATTCGCAGATCCAGGTCGCTGCCACGACCGCGATCGCGCCTCCGGCGAGTCCCAGGAGGACGCCTTCGGTCATGAGTTGGCGCACCAGGCGGATCTTCGAAGCTCCGAGCGCGGTGCGCACCGCCATTTCGCGTCGCCGCGCGGTCGCCCGGGCCATGAAGAAGTTGGCCGTATTGGCGCACGCCACAAGTAGCACGACACTGAAGCTCGCCAACAGCAGCCCTGCCAGAGCGCGATATTGCGGGGTGGCATCGGGATCGATGAAATATACCGCCGGCCCGCCGACCATGGATGCAGTGACCGGCTCGATGCCGCGGTCCTTCTCGTCCTGCAGCGCGAGCGCGCTGAGTTCGCTCTCGGCTTGCATCAAGGTTATGCTCGGCTTCAGCCTACCTACGATTCGCAGCCGTTCTTCCCGATCGCTGCGCGCGGCGCGTAGCGGCATGATCACGGTCTCGGCGGAGAGTGGAATCCATAGGTCCGGCGGCACGGGAGGATTACCACTCCCGATGAACTCCTCAGGCGCAATTCCAATGATCGTCACCGCGGCGCCATAGACGTGGACAGTCTGTCCGAGCACGTTGGGGTTGTTGCGGAACCGGCGATGCCATGACGCCGCGCTGAGCACTGCGACGGGAGCCGTGGCGTTATCGGCGGGCGTGAATACTCTTCCGGCTTTAGCTGCGATGCCGAGCACGTCGAAGTAGTTCTCGGAAACGAGCTTGATCAGCGTCTGTCGCGGTTCGACAAGTTTGCCCGACGCGATGTCGGGGAGTCGGGCCAGGACCGTGTCGTAGTCGCCTTCGGCGGCCATACCCGAGAAAGTCCGGCTGTGGTCGCGAATATTCTGATAGTCCTCGAGTGAAAACTGAGAGCGATAGCCACCCTTCGACAGCCTCCGCTGCAGGATCGTGAGCCTCTGCGGATCCTTCACCGGAAGGGGTCGCCAGGCGGTTGCGTTGTAGGCGTTGAACACCAACGTGGTGCCCACAATGCCCAATGCCAGCGTAAGCACTGCCACCAGGGTGAATCCCGGCGAGTTGCGCAGTACGCGGACCCCGCAGCGCGCATCCTGCAGCAGACTCTCCATACAAAACCTCCAGCTCGAAATGCGGTGCAGACCTAAATGGCAATCGGGTGGCCACTCCGATTCGCGCAAGTTGTTGATGGCACGAGCCTCTTTGTTGATCCAATTTGTGCGATGTCCGTTTCCGCGACACTCTGTTCGAATCTGGACAGGTCACCCGACGTCCATCGGGCACCCTAAACTGGCGCGGTAACGGCGAAAATCGCCGTCGGAACGCCCGGTGGGACAGGAATGACCCGGACCGTGTTCACCGTGACACCGTAGCGTGACTTGCAAGCATTACCGGTCACCGTGGCCATCGGAAGCTTGTGTCACAGCCCCTATTTCCCCAGGCTACACAACCTGAATACGAAAGACACAGCGCGTGCTACCACGCAAGATCGACTCTTCGAGTTCTGCTTCGACCGGTTTGCCCAGGATGGCCGAATAGGTTTGTTTTTGCCATCCGAGAGTGCACTCGCACTGGTCGGACGGGGTCAGCCCTTTTTCCACCAATGGACAGGTGCAACTCTTGAATCGGTCGAAGATTCGGATGGTCCCGGCCTTCTCGTTGTATTCAACTTTTTCCACCCATCCGCCCGGTGCCTGAATCGCAGCGAGAAAACCGCGAATGTCATTTTTGTACTTGTCGTACGTGATCGCGCGGAACTGGTCGGCGCAGACGCGTCCCAAGCGTTCAAAGATGCGCTTTCTGGTGGGTTGGTCGATCTCTTCGTCCAGGATGCCCAGCAATTTCGCATACCGGATTCGGATTGCGTCGCGCTGCGCCTTTAGGGTGTCGACCTCAGAGTTACCAGACTCAGCCATTGCTGTCTCGGTCGCTGACAGTGCGACCAGAGAACAGGAACACGCGCCCAATGTACAGCTCTTCAAGAATTCACTTCGTGTCATCTCAGTCATGATTGCCCTCTCGCGAACGAAATTTCTTCACTTCAGATCGAACTGGGGTAGACGTGTCGCCAGTCAGGCGTACTCTCCATCCTTTAGCACAACCTGAAAGTCGAAAGATGTGATTTCACGCGGGTCTGGGACAAGGCCGTCGACTCTTCCAGCCGGATCTCTATTCATTTCGATTTAATCGTTGATTTGAAGAAGTTCGAAAACAAGATGCCCGGCTCTAGCGTGGCAAAAGATGCGACGTTAGGATGGAGTTACCGGCTCGTCTCGAGATATCAAGGAGAAAGTATGCGGCACTCGTTATCATTTCTTGCGTCTGCAGTCGCACTTACGATTTTCGTGTCCTACTCCGCGGACGCGCAGACGCTGAATTTATGGCCCGGCGTCGCTCCCGGCTCCGAGCATTGGACCCAGAAGGAACTGATCATAGAAAACACTCCCGTGGGAACCGTGATATTGAACGTGGTCACGCCGACGCTAACGCTTTACCTTCCCGAGAAATCCAAGGCTAGCGGAACCGGCATCATTGTTGCGCCCGGTGGGGCTTGCGTCGCGCTGGCGATTGAGCAAGAGGCCTACAGCGTGGCGCGATGGCTGCAGGAACGAGGCATTGTGGCATTTGTTTTGAAATATCGTATTCCGGAAAAGAAGGGCGAAGGCATTCCAAAAGATCTCAATATGGACGAGGCGTGCAAATACGGGATCGCCGATGGAATTCAGGCCGTCAAGGTGGTTCGCCAACACGCGGCCGAGTGGGGCATTTCTCCGGAGAGAGTCGGATTCCTCGGCTTTTCAGCCGGGGCTATGGTGACGAGCGGAGTATTACTTCAGCAGGACGCGGCGGCTCGTCCGAATTTCGCTGCGCTAATTTACGGTGGACCATTTGGCGTGATGCCGGCCATACCGACGAAGCTGCCGCCGATTTTTATGGCGTGGGCGCAGGATGATGAACTCGTCCTCGAACCTGTGAACAAGTTTTATGAGGCGCTGAAAGCAGCGGGGATCAAGCCCGAGGTTCATATTTACAGTGCGGGACACCACGGTTTCGGGATGAAACAACAAGGCACCACCAGCGATCACTGGATCGAGGAATTTTATTACTGGCTGGAAGCACAAGGACTCACTCGATCGGCATCGAGGTGACAATGGATCATGTGAATGATTAAATATGCGTCGAACCGGACTCGACACCATCGAATGCAGCTGGCTTAGGTTTAAGAAAGGACGGGATTTCGATATGAAACTCAGCGAAGCGATTTTATTGGGCAGTACCGTCCTGGCTCCCAGGGCCGGGGGACAACATTTCTCCGAAACGCAGGAAGGTTGTGCTCTTGGCATGGCAGCCATAGCACGAGGATGCAGTTTTCACCAGGTGACGACGCCGTTTGCTGAGAAGGATCGACGCACACTTGGTGCGGAAGGAGTCTGGGGGGCATGGATGCTAAAGGAGGTGCCGCGCCCTTGCGACTGCTGGCGAATCTGGATACGGCGCAAGATGCGGATCAAGGAAGTCATCGCACATCTTTTCGACTACCACGTTATGGTAAAGAAGAACTGGACTCTGGAGCGTCTGGTGGCATGGGTAGAGACAGTAGAACCCCAAGAAGTTCAACCAGCGATGCGGCCCCGGCCTTACATAGTGCCTCCGTCCAACCAACACAACGAATTGCGGATCGAAGCATCTGAGTGGCGCGCCGTGCGCCATGCCTTCGAGGAGCGCTACCGGAAAAATCAAACTGGTGCGGGCCTCGCCCGAAGCCGACGGGATGCCAAGATCCCCTGAACATGGCCGAAGTTCGAACGCCACCCCGCATGCTATAGTGCGATTTCGACATGGGATCCTTTCTGTTCTTCATGTTTTCGTGGTGGTCGATAGGGCTCCGGATTGTGGCCATCATCCACTTTATTCGGCGGCGACCGAATTTCTTCTGGATCTGGGTGATCCTGTTTCACTGGGTGGGAGCACTAATCTACATCCTGGTAGAAGTGATTCCCGACGCGGGGCTGTTGCGGGGTTCGTTTCAGGTCTTCCCGCGCCGCCGGCGCATACAGGAACTGGAACGCATTGTTCTCGACAATCCTTCGGCCGGAAACTACGAAGAAATCGGACTGCTATATCTGGATGATGGAAAGTTTGCGCGCGCCCGTGCGGCCTACGATAAAGCAATCTCGTCGCGGACCGATCATGCGGATCCGTTTTATCGTCGGGGCATTGCGGAGGTCGAACTCGGCGACTTCGCGGCTGCCGTGCCGGACTTGGAACATGCCGTAAGCTCTGATCCGGACTACGATTTCCATCGCGCCAAGGGATTGCTGGCTTGGGCCTACGCGCAGACGGGCCAGAATGACAAAGCGGACGCCATGTTCCGGGAGGCTACGCGGATTTCCACGATTTCAGAAACCTATTATCACTACGCGCTGTTCCTGCAGTCACAGGGACGAGCAGCCGAGGCGCGCGTGTGGTCGCAGAAGATTCTCGATAAGAAGCCGACCATGCCGCGATACCTTCGACGTCGAGAACGGCCGTGGTTTCGCAAGGCCAGCAGTCTGCTCGGACGTCTGCCCGCTTCCTGAGTAACCGCTGACAGCGGGGATTTTAAACATGCCCGATGCTAAAATCGTAGGCAGTGACGATTTCCAAAGGCTCCATCCGACTGCTGGCGACCGACATCGACGGCACACTGCTCAACCCACAATTCCAAATCTCAGAAGGCGATCTGCTGGCGCTGCGGCGCGCCCACGCCGCGGGCATCGAGATTGTGCTGGTGACAGGACGAAGGCATACGTTTGCCTTGCCGATTGCACAGCAACTTGGTTTTGATCTGTGGCTGATCAGTTCGAATGGCGCCGTGACGCGTTCGCTTGCCGGCGAGACCTTTCATCGCGACCTGATGCCAGCGGAAGCCTGTCGCAAGCTTTGTGGGGCGATGCAAGAATTCCGAGGTAACACCGTTCTTACCTTTGACAAGGAAACCAAAGGTGCAATCGTCCTGGAACGGCTCGACGAACTGGGAGCTAGCATCCGGCGATGGCTG
Organism: uncultured Acidobacteriaceae bacterium; assembly: GCA_963840895.1. Lineage (GTDB taxonomy): Bacteria > Acidobacteriota > Terriglobia > Terriglobales > Acidobacteriaceae > Sulfotelmatobacter. Next base: position 38,055 of record CAWJAR010000014.1, on the reverse strand, counting down.
GAGAAGAATATGGAGTTCATCGAGTTCGTGATCCCGCTTGAAAACGCTCTGGTGAGTGATCCGGTGCAGGCGATGTTTTGCGGAACCATGAGTCGGATGAAGGAAGCGTTGCGGGTGCTTGATGGCGCGGGGATGGATGGAACGGTCACCGTGTTGCGGACGGAGTATCCGGCACGGGATTTGTCGATGATTGACGTGTTGAACGCGGGATGTTCCAAGGGACACGCTCTGGAACGGTGGGCCAAGTTTCGCGGGTATGGCCGCGAAGAGGTCATGGCCATCGGTGACAACCACAACGACGTCGAAATGCTTGAGTTTGCAGGACATCCGGTTATCATGGGGAATGCGTGCGAGGAGCTGCGCAGCCGCGGGTGGACGGTGACTCGCGGAAATGATGCATGTGGTATCGCCGCGGCGGTAGACTTAGTCTTGGGTGCGGTGATGGCAGAGCGCTAGCCGCACCAAGTTGCAGATGAAACGGTTGAATTTCTATTTACGAGTAGCCCTCATCGCAGTGCTCGCGGGCGCGGCGCTTCCCTGCTTTGCGGGCGAAGTGGCGGTGCTGAAGAATGGATTCTCCATCCGGCATGAGCGGCGCGAAATCGTCGGGGATACGACTCGGTTGTATGTAAACGCTGACGGGTCAAGTTTCGTCGACGTGCCGACGGCAGAGATTGAGCATTACGAGGCGGCGCCAGATTTGCCAGCTTCGGGGTCGCAAGCGCAGTCGAGCCATCTTGGTAACCAGCCGCAGAATCTCTCCTTTTCAAAACCGCCGGCCAGTTTCTCCCGATCACATGCGGTGGACTTGAATGAGGCGGTGAATTCAGCGAGCGGTCGCTACCGGCTGGATCCCGACCTGGTAAACAGCGTGATCAAGGCGGAGAGCGGATTCAACGTTCGGGCCGTGTCCCCGAAGGGCGCGCAGGGGCTGATGCAGTTGATGCCGGGAACGGCGTCGCAACTAGGCGTACCCAATGCGTTCGATCCGCAAGCGAACATTGAAGGCGGGACAAAATATTTGCGGGAGCTCCTAGAGCGCTACAACTTTGATTTGGTGAAGGCATTAGCTGCTTACAATGCAGGACCACAGCGCGTCGAACAATTCGGCGGGGTGCCTCCTTACTACGAGACGCGACTTTATGTGGCGCGAATCGTGAAGGACTTCAATAAGAAGAAAGCAGCGGAGGAAAAGCCGGGTTCCGAACAGAAGAACGCCACCTCTCAAAAGGCCAGCACCAAGACCAGCAACCGACGGCCCGCGACTCGGGCGACCGCTAGCACGGCGTCGGCCACCGAATAAGCCTGCGTTTATAGGGCTCGTAGGCACCCCTTTCCCGGCCAGACTGCGAGCAAGAACACAAGGATCGTCCGCGTCACCTCGAATCGATTGACCCCTTCGACGTGGTCATTTACCTTTGAACGTGCCGTCTGCCGCGTCGCGTTGCTGGGGCTGCGGCGCGGAGTTCTCCCCCCTTCATGGATAAAAAGCGAATTCTGGCCAGCGTTGTAGTGTTCCTCATACTGGCCATCCTGATTTACCTCCAATATCGGCATTGGCGAACCTTCGATTGGGGGACGTTCTGGAGTCAGACGCATCGGATCAAGAAAATTCACGTACTGCACGGGATCGCACTGATCTACATCGGGTACGGGATGAGGGCGCTTCGCTGGAAAATATTTCTGAAGCCGGTGCGGCCAAGAACAACCGTGATCGAAATGGTGTCGCCCACGCTAGTTGGTTTTACCGGGCTGGCGTTATTGGGTCGGGCTGGTGAATTTATTCGCCCCTATTTGATAGCGAGGCGAACCGATCTTTCCTTCTCTTCGCAGTTGGCGGTATGGGCAGTCGAACGCATCTTTGACGTTGGAGCGTTCGCATTCCTGATTGTGCTGGCAATTTTCTTGCCCAGCGCCTTACCTTCCATTCCGCATCCGGAATACTATGCGCGATTTCGCGAGGCGGGATTTTTCCTGATTGCGGTCGTGGTGGCAACCGCTGTCGGAGCGGTCTTGATCGGCCGCAACGGAGAGGCTGCTGCCCAGTGGGTGGAAAGGCGATTCTCGCACCTGTCCTCGAATATTGGACACAAGATGGGGCAGAAGGTGCGAGAGTTCGGGATGGGCCTCAACACCATTCACGGGCCGGCTTCGATGCTATGGCTCAGTTTGGTATCTGTCGGGATGTGGTACCTGATCGCGCTTTCCTACCACGAGGTAACGCACTCCTATGGTGTCGACGCGCTGGAGATCCCCGTTTCGCAGTTGCTGATCCTGATGGGATCGAGCATGGTCGGTTCGATGCTGCAGTTGCCGGCAGTGGGTGGCGGATCACAGATGGCAACTATCGCGACGCTGTCGAGCGTGTTTGACGTGCCTCCGGAGATGGCTGCCAGTTGCGGGATTCTGCTGTGGCTGGTGACGTTCGCTGCAGTGGTCCCGACGGGCCTCGTGCTTGCCCATCGAGAACGATTGTCGTTGCGCAAGTTGTCGGTGGACAGTCACCGCGCCGAAGAAGCTGGACAACTACCACCCTCCTCCTGAGATGCCTAAACGAACCCGCCTGGTGCGCTAAAGGATGGGGCGAGTGCTTCAAAAAACCGCGCAAGGCTTGCAGTCATTCTGCACTGGTTTGCACTGTGAAAAACTCTTCATCTTGACAACGATCCGAGATAAGGCCACAATTGCGCCGCCTTGGGGAAGGCGATTTCTTGTCTACCTCGGGGTGTCGAGCCCCCACCGACGACGAACCAAGTAGCGTAGTCCAGTTAAAAAAATAGTCTGTACCGGTCGTCGTTTTCCCAGGTACCAAAGCTGTAAGGCCCCAGCAATATCAATTCAAACAACGGTTCTCGCAAAGGAGAAGCCGCATTTTTGTGCGGCTAGCCTGGGCGCGGGCAGAGTTGTGAACGATTCGATTCAAGGAGGAGTTTTATGCGATCGCTGCGCCCATCACGCGCATGGGTAGTCTGTGCCCTGCTTGCTGTCCTATCTCTGGCCACGGTGGCCGCTTCCAGTAAAAGCGGACGAGAGTTTTCCGGATACTTCGATGTCAGCGGAGTGCAAGAACAAGGAGACGTGGTACAGGTCACCCTTCACCTCAAGCTTTTCAACCACAGTGACGCAGACGCAAAGAGCGTGATTGTCGCGCTTATGGATTCTTCTCCGGCAATGACGTTGCGCGGAAACTTTCAGCCGGTAAAGGTTTGGAAGAGCCAGCACTTCATCGAAATGAGCCAGGAGTTTTCCGTAAGCAAGCGCGAGTTCCGAGAATGGATGGCTCCTCCGGCCCAACCGAACCTGATCATTCTTTTCCAGGACAGCAAAGGAAAAAGTTGGCAGAAGGGTGCGCAGATCAGCCGCCGCCCGTTGGTGTTTTGACCAGCAGAGCTGCTGCAGGCTGAACATGCTTGAAATCACGACCTCTGAGGAGAAAATATGATGCGCCGCTTCACTTCGTCGACTCTACTTCTGCTGGCCGCGTTGCTGGTGAGTCTTCCCGCAGTCGCGCAAGATGTGATTACCACCGCAATTGGTGGCGGTCCGAACGGCATTCCCGCCACCAACGCCAACCTTTACAACCCCTACGGCGTTGCCGTGGACACCTCCGGCAATTTTTACATCGCTGCCTATAACCAGAATCGCGTATTCAAAGTGAACGCCAGCGGTACCATCTCCGTGGTCGCCGGCAGCGGTGCACAGGGATATGCGGGAGACGGCGTAACAGGCGGCGCGGGAATTGCGAGCCTGTACCATCCGTTCGCAGTGACAGTCGATGGTACTGGAATCGTGTACATCGCGGACCAGGGCAATTGCGTGGTGCGAAAAGTCGACACCGCCAAGACGATCACGACCATTGCAGGGATTGCGGGTTCGTGCGGATATTCGGGTGATGGCGGGAAAGGAACGGCCGCCCAGATTTACTTTCCGCAGGGCTTGGCATTGGATGCCTCCGGAGACCTTTTCATCGGTGATTCGGCGAACTGCGTGGTGCGCAAGCTGGTTCTTGGGACGAACACCATTTCGACCTATGCTGGAAATCACACCTGCGGTTATTCGGGCGATAGCGGCCCAGCGCTTAACGCGGAGTTGTACACTCCTTCCGGACTAGCGACCGACAGTTCGTCAAATCTGTTTATTGCGGACGCTTCGAACTGCGTGATCCGAGAAGTGATTAAGACCTCCAACAAGATCCTGACGGTCGGGGGGAACCACACCTGCGGTTTTTCAGGGGATGGAGCAGCCGCCACCAGTGCGTCGATGAACCAGGTATTTGGACTGGCAGTGCTTGGCACCACGGTGACGTTTGCTGATTACTACAACCAGCGAGTCCGCCAGTTCACAGTCGGTGGAAATATGAACACGGTTGCCGGTAACGGCGTTGCTTGCGCCGGTACGTGCGGCGAGGGCGGCTCGGCTACGAGCGCCCAACTCTATTATCCGTTAGACGTTGCTGAGACCAGTAGCGGGCTAATCTACATCGCGAACAACGACAACTACGTCATTGACAGCTTCACCGCCGGTGGAAACCTGAACCTGGCGGCCGGCAACCACTCCTACAATCTTGAGACGCTGGTCAGCGGCGCACCCGCGACGGGCGTGGAGCTGAACTATCCTTACGGGATTTTTGACGATTCCGCCGGGAACGTCTACGTCAACGACAGCCACAATTTCATGGTTCGCGAAGATGTGAAGTCCAGCGGATTGGTGAACTTCTTCGCTGGAAACGGAACCTACGGGTACTCCGGAGATGGAGGGGCCGCGACCAGTGCGGAGCTTACCTACAACTACGGAGTTGCCAAGGACAGCGTGGGGAACGTCTACATCGCCGATACTAGCAATTGCCTGGTACGCAAGGTGACCGCGGGCGGAACGATCTCAACGTTCGCAGGTTTGTTGGTCAACAATAGCCCACGGTGCGGATACACGGGCGATGGAGGCTCTGCCACGAGTGCAGAACTCTATAACCCCTACGGAATAGCCGTGGACAGCAAGGGCAATGTTTACCTTACGGATTATGTTGAGGATGTTGTCCGTAAAGTTTCCGGTGGCGTGATCACAACCATCGCCGGTATTGGCGGTCTGCAAGGGTATTCCGGAGACGGTGGACCAGCAACCAGCGCGCTACTGTACGGACCGACGTCGCTCGCTGTTGATCCCGCAGGCAACGTCTTTATCGCAGATACCAACAACTGCCGGGTACGCGAGATCAATGTAGCCACAAACGTAATCAACACCGTGGCGGGAACCGGCAACTGCGCCTTCACGGGCGATGGACTGGCGATCGCGAATGGCATTACCTACCCACAAGGAATCGCCGTCGATGCCAACGACAACCTCTTCATCGGAGACTACGCTAACCGTGTGCGGTGGGTCAGTCCCAACGGGATTATGACGACAATCGCGGGCACCGGCGTAGCCAGCTACAACGGAGACGGCGGCTTGGCAACAGCCGCGGCATTGTACGAACCAACTGGAATCGCGCTCGATCCTTCGGGCAACGTTCTGGTATCGGATTACAACAACTTCCGGGTGCGCAGCATCTCGGCATTTGCCGCGGTGGGCACCAGCACCGGCAGCCTGTCATTTGGACTTACTTCGGTCGGGTCCACCAGTTCACCGGAGACGCTTATTGTGAGTGCCTACGGTCCAGTCAGCATCAGCAACATTTCGACCAGCGCTAACTTCAGCGAGGCGGATAATTGTCCGTCGACGATGGCGAACGGAACCGTTTGCACAATGTACGTGTACTTTGTGCCGACAGCTTCAGGAAGCCTGAATGGGAACGTCACGATCAACTCGAACGGCTACTTCAGCCAGACTAACGCGGTCAGCTTGACAGGTCTGGGAAGCGCCATTTCGCTGGCGGGCGCTCCGCTGAGCTTTGGCAACCAACTTGTGAAAACCACGAGCGCGGCTAAGACCGTAACCGTAAAGAACAGCGGAACCACTGCGATCACGATGGGAGCGATCACGTCGACCAATACCACGGACTACACGATCGCGACCAACACTTGCCCGGCTTCCGGTTCCACGCTGGCAGGGGGAGCAAGTTGCAGTATCGGCGTGACCTTCGGGCCGAAATCCACAGGCGCGAAACGGGGCTCAGTGGTAATCAATGACAACGATCCCTCGTCACCGCAGCTCATCGGGCTAACCGGGACGGGAATCAGTAATGTATCTCTCAATCCAGCCTCAGTGAGCTTCGCAACTACGGCCGTAGGCGTGACCAGTGCGAATACAAAAATAACTCTCACCAACAACACGGGTGTATCGATCACGCTGGGGAATCCGGCGATCACTTTGACGGGAACGTTTGGTAGCGCGAGCACCACAACCTGCACCAACAGTTTGGTCATCGCTGCCAACGGAACCTGCGTGATCAACGTCAACTTCAAACCCACCAAGGTTGGCTTTGCGATGGGAACCCTCAATGTAAATGATAGTGACGTGACCAGCCCACAGACAGTAGCTCTGCAAGGGTATGGAACCGGCATTAAGTTCGCGCCCAGCACGGTGAATTTTGGGACGGTTACGCGAGGTCAAACCGTTTCGTCAACGGTTACGATCACCAACGTGGGGACGACGAATGTCTACTTTATCGGTGGTGAGATATTCGGAACCAATAGCGCGGACTTCAGCAGCAACTATGGCGATAACCCGCCTTGTGGGAACAACTCGGCCAATCCTCTGAAGCCGGGAGCGACTTGCCAGATCACGGTAAGTTTCTTCCCCAGCAAGGTTGGTACTGAGAACGCGACCTACAAGGTATTCGACAATAGTGTCGGCAGCCCACAAGTTCTAACGCTGACCGGCAAGGGACAATAGTCGAAAAGAATAGGACGAAGCACTTCGGCCGCTGGAGCTACCTCCGGCGGCCTTTTTTCTTTCTAGAAAGGAGAGGGCACGGTTAATGCAAGAGGGTGGCTCTGGATTGCGTGAAGGGGAGAACATAACGGGGGATCGCCGACTACGGTTCGCACGAGGTCGTGTTGAGTTCTCCACCAACCTTCGAAGCAGCCTGCGGGTGCGTATTGGAGTTGCAAGGGGCGCCACTCCTCTGGGTCAGTGCAGACGTGTGACCAACCGGCGCCCGGGATAACACTGATGCTCCGGGTATCAAGTCGAAGTCCGACGCGCAGGGCCTTGAGAGCGCTCTCTTTGGCGCTCCAGAGCAATGCGAGTAGCAGTGACCGGCCTGGCAGATTCGTTCGCTCAATGAGGGTTTGCTCGGCCGCTGTGAAGTAGTCGGCTACAAAGGCTTCGCTGCGCGGTTCTATTCGTTCCAGGTCGCAGCCGAAGTTGCTGACTGGCGGCCCCACCGTGCATAAGGCGGTGCCAGCGCGGTGACTGAGAGAAATTGCGACGTCGGCAGGCTCGCCATAGAGGAATACTTCTGGAGCGCCAGACTCTGCGGCGTGGATTTCCACGTCCACGAGTGCACGGATGTCGATGGGCGACCGAAGGTGGGCGACGAGAGCTCGCTTCGCAGTCCAGCGGCCAAGACGCCAGTCATTGCGTCGTTTGGCAAAGCGCATGGAGTGAAGGCAAATCGATTCCTCCGGACTCAGCCAACGATCGTCGGCGGGCACGTCAGATTCGGTTTGTTCCAGCCAGTAAAGCTCCATGGAGAACTCGCCCCTCGCTTTTCTTCCGGCGCTACGCTGCTTCCACGATCTCGAGCGTTTCCTTCGCTCCTGGATGTTCCTCGTGACGGATGCCCCGCTCGACCGCATCGGTTAAGTACGAGCGAAGGTTCGCGGGAGGAATAATGTGACTGAGAGCGCCCACGCTCAGTGCGCGGTAGACGCTGTGTACGCGGTCAAACTCGTTGGCCATCTCGCCAAGTTTCTCGGAATAGACGACGTCGTGAAGTTCGTTCCACTGCGAGCGCAGGCGGCCTTTTTCGATGGCGTCCGCCTGGAGCATGGCTTGGTTCAATGCCTGAAGGCGTTCGTCTTTGCGGGTGCGCGATTCGACTTCTCCGGCAAACACCACCGCTGCAGCGGGAGCGCCTCCAATCACGGAGGCGTAGGTTCCTTCCAATGCAGCCACTTCGAGGCCGTCGTTCAGAGCGCCCGAGAAAACGACATAGGCGCCACCGTGATAGCGCGAGATCACGCAGAACACGATCGGGCCTTTGAAATTCACCACGGCACGGCCGATCTCGGCACCATATTCGAGTTGCAGGCGGCGCATCGATTCCGGGGAACCGTCGAAGCCTGAAAGGTTCGCCAGGACGACGACAGGGCGATTACCGCTGGCGGCGTTGACGGCACGCGCTACTTTCTTGGAGGACTGCGGGAAAAGAGTGCCCGCCGACCATTGATCCGGGCCATCAGCCGGGACGAATCCTAATCGCGGTACGGAACGTGATTCAATGCCGATGAGACATACTGGATAGCCGCCTAAATGGGCGTCCCACACAACGGCGGTCTCCGCAGCCCGCATCCCCGCCCAGCGTTCCAAGGGCGCATGGTCTTGATCGACCGCAGCCATCATCACCTTACGAATGTCAAAGGGCTTCTTGCGGCCGGGGTTCGTTTCGTCCGACAGGATCTCGCCGACCAACGCGAATCCCTCTTCACCATTTTCACGGTGAGGAAATGTCTGAACGTCGCGGTCGATGGGATCTGTTGTTTCGGCGCGACGGGGAAAGCGTTCGCCCGGTATCACGTAAGTGTGATCGTAGTGGCGGAACAGAATTTGGCACGCATCATTGATATCTGCGGCCCAGTATTGAGCCTGGCCATTAACGCCCATGATGCGGTCATAACCGCCAATGCCCTGGTTGTCTTCGGCTGAGATTCCACCTGAATAATCTAGCGCTCTCTTGCCGGTAAGGACCATTGCGGCTTTCGGTGTCATTACAAGAATGCCGCGCGTGTGCATGAGCATGGTGGCTTCGGCGTTCCAATAGGGTTGGGCTCCCACGTTGATGCCGTTGATCAGGAGATTCACCTCCCCCCCGGCTTGCGTGAATTCGATAAGCCGGCGCAGGACACGAGCGATCCAGTCCATGTTCTCGACGCCGCTTTCCATGGAGATCTTGGCGCCGGCTGAAATTGGGAACCACTCCACAGGAACGCCTTTTTCTTCGGCCATGTCCAGTGCACCGATTATGAGACGGCATTCCGTCTCGGCGAGTGCTCCAAGATCTCTGCTGGGATCTCCCAGCAGCAAAACCCGGGTCATGCCTTCTGGGTGTCGAGTAGTGAAATTGCGGACGACTCCAACGATGATGTTGGCACGGTTCTTTCCGTAGGGGCGATCGACAGGAACGAGCTTGCGATGGGCGTCCAGATCGTATTCCACGAAATCGCCGGGCGGGAACTCGCCGCGGGCGTCCTCACATGCGGGAGTGAGCATCTTGATGATCTCGTAGGGATAGACCTGCCCGCGCTGGCGCACGCGCACGACCTTCTGATCGTATTCGGAGAGCGATTTGAGAGCCTGTAGCTTGTCGGCTGGGCGGAAAGTGATGAGCAGGCCGCTGCCGACTGGGCTCGAAATGCGCACCACCAGATCGCGCAGTTCGCCGGTCGCGGGATTGGGGATGCGCGCGCGGACGGCGACCTGCTCGAGACCAAGGCCTTCGGTTGCGGGCATGAGCCTGCGCACGATGTTGCGCAATTCGTCGGCCTTCAGATCGAGTGGAGGCCAGACATACAGGAAGACTCGGTTCCAGTACAGCCGCTCCTGGGGACGACGACGCGACTGAAACAAACGGATCGCGGCGAGAGCTTCCATGAGCATACGTTCCAGATGCGGCAACTGCACGATGCCACCCGCTTCGTCGCGCACAGGAGTTACATCGCGCACTTCGGCGGCCGCGAACAGGCGTTCATCTTTCGGGTTGTCGCGGGCAACGGCATGCAGAAGATAGACGTCTTCGACTGACGGCACGCGATCAATTTTGAAATTGCCGAGCCGCCAGAGATGCAGGCGCTTCCCCATCATCGGATGCAGGCCACGATAAAATGGATCCTCAGCATAGGCATTTCCATCGTGCTGGTAGGTGAAGTGCTGCAGGGCGCTTCCCCGAGGTCCCTGGCTCGGTCCCGCCACTGAGACGACGATCCGTCGGATGGCGCGCGGGAATACAACTTGGTTCAGCATCGACTGAACCTCTCGCTGTGTACTATCTGGATCCGAGAGTTTAGCGGGATGAGCAAGGTTAAAATCAATGACGACGTCATGGTCTGCCGGCACTCGCACAATCAAGGGACTCAGAGCCTGCGCCACTGTCGCAAGGCAGGCATCCTCCGCATACGCTGCGACGATGTGCGTATGAGTGCCTTCGGAGTCGTGATGGGCTGAGAAATAGGGGTGACCGCCCACAACTGAAGAATGCGGATCACGCAGTGAGCAATTGCGGTAGTACCGCCAGGTGAGCACCTCGAGCATGGCGCCACGCAATGCGTTGTCTGCGGATGGGAAGTGAGCCCCAAACAGGCCGGCGAGCAACTGCGGACACTCGACCAGCGCGTGCAGCCGCGCGCGACGGTCGGGTGCGTCAGGATGCTCCTGGAGATATTTAAGATTGTCGGTCGCTTCGGTGAAGACCCGATCGCGCTCCTTCTCGAACAATGGCTCATCGAAGTAACGGTAACGCACTTCGCGGGCAAGGTCGCTGACTGCGGGATAGAGTTCATGCGTCATCGCGATCATGCGATCGAGCAGAGTGCGGAAGGAGCTACTGGGAGCCGGGCCCGGGACCTTTGCCTGGCGCAATCGTCGCTCGAGAATGTCGAGAACCGAGGTTGTCTGCCCGGCCATTCGCTGGTGCGACTTACAAATCCAAAGCAAGCTCTCCTTCAGTTCCGCAGATCCATCCAACTCGAGAGCGCCGTAATGAGCCAGTGCATGGCGCAATGCAGTTACAAATGTGGGAGGAAGGCCTTCCGCATTGGTCTCGACCATGCGGAGATACGAGAATAGATACGACTCTGCGCTGGGCTCTTCACTAGAGGCGCGGTGGTTGACTTCCGGTTCGCGGTGGAAGAGCGAACAGATGTCCACAAAGATGCTGAGGATTTCGTTTTCGTGCTGAGCAATGTCTTCGCCCCATGCAGGGCAGCTCTGACTCCACGCCTCGAGGTGGCGTGCGCTGTTGGTTGGATCGAGGTCGAAGCCGAGCATGACCTGGCGCAGTTCTTTGAGCGTGTCGATGCAGGTGGCTTGCCGAGTATTTTGCCAAGTGTAGCTTTCACCAAAGACGACACGCTTCTGCGGCCCGGCCTCCGCATCGCCTCCGGTCCCCTCAATTTGGAGGAGGGGTGCGCCGGCGTCAACTTGCACGTTAGGCATCGTCATTATTTTCCGAATCTTGCCGGAGAAGGGCGCAACAATTTGAGTCTCCATTTTCATTGCTTCGAGCACAGCCAGACGGTCTCCGACTTCCACAGTGTCGCCCACTTTCACAGCGATGGAAACGACGACTGACGGCGCCGGAGCATGCACCACACCTCCGTCGTCACGATCCACCTGGTGCGAAACGCCGTCAACTTCAATGCGCGAAGTCAGACCTTGGCTGACGGAAACTACATGGAACCTGCGTCCGAAGACGCTGAGCCAGCATTCAAACTCGTCGAGACGATCGATGTGCGCTTCAATCCGCACTCCGTCAACCTCGATGCGGTAGTCTTTCGGACCGAGGCGGTCGGTCTTCATGGAGTACAGACGACCGTGATAACGGAGCGCGAGCGTACGGCCGATGTCGCCCCGCACCAGCGGACGCCCGCGTGCAGCGGACGCATAGAACTGAGCTTGTTCCACCGCCAACTCAGAGTCGTAAGCATTGATCGCCGCCTGCACCAAGGCTGCATCGGCATACTTGCGGCAGAGATTTGCGTCTTCCGTCGCGACGCGGTCGAGCCAACCAACGTCAACGGTCCCATCCTGCACTTCGTTACGTTCGAGCAGGTCCATCAGAAACGGCTTATTGCTCGCTCCGCCTTTCAGGACGACGACACTCTCACGCAATGCTCTGTGGAGGCGGGATAGCGCCTCTTTCCGAGTCTGCCCGTACGCGATCACCTTCGCGACCATCGAATCGAAATCGGCAGAAATGCTGTCGCCCTCGGCGACTCCCGTATCGATCCTCACACCTGGACCAGTCCCCATGCGGAAGCGTTCGAGGACCCCCGGGGCTGCTGCAAAACCGTTGTCGGGATCTTCCGCGTTCAGCCGCACTTCAACGGCATGACCTATGCTGCGGGGACAGTCGCCCGTGAGGCGGCCTCCCCGTGCAACGTGAATCTGGAGTTTCACAAGATCGAGGCCGGTGGTGCATTCGGTGACCGGATGCTCTACCTGCAAACGAGTATTCACCTCCATGAAGAAGAACTGCCTGGGATGGGGCTCGTACAGGAATTCGACGGTGCCGGCATTGGAGTACCCGGCAGCCTTGCTGAGGCGAATTGCGGCTGCGCGAAGATCCTCATCTTGCTCGACAGAAAGGGCCGGAGAAGGCGCTTCCTCAAGCACTTTCTGATGGCGACGCTGAATCGTGCAATCGCGTACGCCAGCTGCCCACGTGGTTCCGAAATTGTCGGCGATAATCTGAACTTCAATGTGACGTGCGCCTTCGACCATGTGTTCGAGAAAAACGGTAGGATCGCCAAAGGCCTTGAATGCTTCGGCGCGCGCCCGTTCGAACGCCTGCGGGAGTTGACTCGCCGAGTGCACCAGACGAATCCCGTGGCCGCCTCCGCCAGCCGTAGCTTTGATCAGCAAAGGGAACCCCAAACGATCGGCTTGCGTGAGTGCATCAGCAATGGTTTCGACCGGACCGCCGCTCCATGGAGTCACGGCGATTTGGGACTGTTCTGCCAGATGCTTGGCGGCGATCTTGTCGCCGAGTTGCCGCATGACGTCGCCTGAAGGACCGATGAACACGATGCCCATTTCGCGGCAAAGATCGGCAAAGGCCGCGTGTTCCGCCACGAAGCCCCATCCAACCCATGCGGCGTCGGCACGCGCCGCGCCCAGCACCTGTTCGAGGCGCTTGTAGTCGAGGTAGCTGCTTTTAGTTCGCAGGGCATCGCGATCCATGAACTGGGCAGCTCCTAGCGAGAAAGCCTCGTCGGCCTCGCGAACAAACATCCCATCACGATCGGGCTCGGTGAACAGCGCGATGGTGCGCAACGGAATGCTCTGCTCGTAACTGAACTCGCGGGTTGCGCGGATAAAACGCATCGCCGGTTCACCGCGATTCACTATCGCGACTCGTCGAAAATCACTTTGCATTAGTCACCCCGATGAAACGGTTAAGCGTTAATCGGGCTGCATGGGTCATGCGACAAGGGCGGCTTCGCCAAACATGACCTCATGCAGCGTTCTCAGAGATTTCGCGTCGGCGCCACTCGGAAGGGCTACGGTCTGATATCCCGTGACGCGCAAGTAGCAGTTCCCTTTTGCATCCAGGACTTCGACGTCGAAGCTTCCCCGAGCAGCGTCGGGAGTGAGCACGGCATACAACGGTCCGTCCGCGTCCTCCTGCATCCGGAAAAGAGAGACTTCGCGCAGGTGCTGCGGCAGGCCCATGCGACCTTGCACACCCAGCTCCCAGATGCCAGCAGTCTGGAAGCAGAGCTCGATTAGCCGCGGCTCCACGCACGTAGCCAGTTCACTTGGGTGGTGATTGGGAGGCAGATGGGCCGCCATCAATCCGATGACTCGCTTGCCGTCCCACCACGCTTTCTCCACAACCCGGTAAGCCGGGCCGTGGAAGTAGATTCGGTAGATGTCGGCAGATTGGATAATATGGCCTTCCACCTTGCCTAGCATTCGAGCCGGCGTTTGTGTCGGCTGTTTCGAGAGCCGCACCCGCCCGGTGAAGTGGATGGTGCTTTGAGGTTCGCTCTGGTTCGGAAGAATGCGTCGGCCGATCAGGCGGCAATCCGCCACCAATTCATCACCTTGCGGACGGATCCTGGTTTCCACTTGGATCTCGCGTGGTTCGGTGCGGTAGAACTTGAATGGCGCCAGAAAGTTCACGTCCTCGATGGACGCAACGCTCCACCCCGGCAGCAAACAGGTAGCTGCTTCCGCGAAGGCCTCGATGCCCATGACCCCCGGCAGCACCGGGGTGCCCTCAATCTGGTGATCGTGCAGGAACGGTTGAACTTGGGGATCAAGAGTTGTTTCGACCGTAAAGCGGCCGGAGATGCTGGCGGATACAATCTTGCCGACCATCGGCCCGCTTGCTGGCAAGGACTTCTTGGCAGCCCCCGCGGCTGCAGCATCGAGTTCCCCGGTTGTGTCCCATTCATTCAGCAACACCCCGAGGCGCTGGGCAATGACGATCTCGCCGCGCGTGGCGCCCGTGGTCAGTTCGCGTCGAATCAGGGGAATACCAGCATCTGGTGGAAGCATGTCGATACCGGCGAGTTCCATCATCTTCGGTATAGAGCCGCGGGTCGCCATGCCGATCCCGCCCCACGCCGTCCAGTCGATCACGATGCCGCGCGTGGCGGGACGAGTGGTGCGGAAGCTCGAAGTGATCTTGCAGAGCAGATCGTTCGCGGCGCTGTAGTCGGTCTGACCCGCGTTGCCGAAGCGGCCTGCAATGGAACTGAACGCCACCGTAGCGCCGAGAGGCATGTCGCCGATAGCGTGCAGCAAGTTAAAGAAGCCGTCAGCCTTCACGTCGAAAACCAGATCGAATTCCCGGGAATCTTTGTCGGGAAGGAAGTGGCTTCTTTCAATACCTGCGGCATGCAGCAGGACGTCGATGCGCCCGCTGCCCAGACGAACCTGATCGATCACTCTCGTGACGGCTTCAGCGTCGGCAAGGTTGAGGCTGAAATAATGTGGAGTGCCGCCAGCGGCGCGAACGGCATCAATTGCCGCTTGCGCTGCCTGCGCCCTTTCGAGGGCAGCAAGTTCTTTCTCGACGAGCGCCGGCGTGGCGCGTTCGCCTCGGGTCTGTATGCGGGCGAACAGATCGCGCTTCAGGTTTTCCTTATCGGTGACAAAACGTTTGAGATCGGGATTGTCCGGATCTGGCTTGGGTACCAAGTCGAGCAGGTAGAAAGTGCCGCCAGATGCAGCGGCCAGGTCGGCGGTGATCGCTGAGACGATGCTGCCCGCCGCCCCCGTCACAACGAAAACGCTGCTCTTGTCGAGAACCATGCCTGGGTTTCCGTCGCTGGCGGATTGCTCTTCTAGACCGACGGTCCAGCGCTGGTCGCTGGTGTATCCGATCTCGACGGCACTGGGATCGCGCAGCGTCTCGTCAACCAGGAGGTCAGCGATTTCTGAGGCTTTGCGACTGGGCTCGAAGTCTACTGCTTTGACGAGTGTATCCGGCCGCTCGCGCTTGTAGGTTTTAGCGAAACCGGTGACGGCGCCTCCGAGCGGGAATGTTGCGCCTGCATCGTCGTACCCGTGGTGTCCGCCAAGCCGCGTTCCCGTGACGAGAAACGTGCCTGGCCGGCCGATCTGCTCATACAGTGTGCGCATTGCAACGTACAGCGATTTCACCCGCAGGCGAACGGCTTCATGCCAACTGGCAGACTCGAGAGTGCGGAGGTCGCCTTCATTGTCGAGCGCGGGGAGCCAGTAGATTCCGGCGATTGCACCGGAGGTGATCCAGTCTTTGAGAATGCGTGTAAGGGTATCGGCATCGAGAGCAGCTTCGATGCAGAGTACCTCGACGCCTAACACGCGCAGGCGTTGCGTCAGTGCTTCGGCCACGCCACCTTTATCGGGCATGATAACGACGCGGCTGGCGCGATCGAGTTTCACTCCTGATGGCTTGCAAAACGTGAGCGGAGGACGCAAGGTCGTTACTGGGATGCGCCGCGGGACACGATCTGCAGCTTCGAAGCTATTAAGAACTCGGCGTTCGGTGGGCTCAGAGAGCGTTGGCGTTGGCTTCGATTTCTCCTTGGCGGGAGACGCCGAAGCGGAGGTTACAAGGGCAGAGCGTTCGTGTGCGAACTTGATGACGTGAGCCAACGTCGGGAAATCGCGCAGCTTCATATTCTCGTCGCGCGGAATGTTGTAGGCGGTGCGGACAGCGGCAAACATCTCTGCCTGCTTCACCGTATCGACGCCAAGATCGGCCTCAAGGTCGAGATCCAGATCCAACATGTCTTCGGGATAGCCGGTCTTCTGCGCTACGATCTGCAGGACTTTCTTTTGAATGGGGTCATCGGAACTGGCGTGGACTGCGATCGGCGTTAGAGATGGAGCAACTGCCTCGGCGGGCGTTGGCCGGGGCGAGACGTGGGTTGGAGCTGTTAGAGCAGACGTACCAGCCAAGTCGGGACGCTTCTCGTACACGAAGCGAATCACGTGCGCCAGCGTGGGGTAATCGCGGAGCTTACGGTTTTCATCGCGAGGGATGTTGTAGATTTGGCGGATGGCCGCAAACATTTCTGCTTGCTTCACGGTATCGACACCGAGATCAGCCTCGAGATCGAGATCGAGGTCCAGCATGTCTTGTGGGTACCCGGTCTTCTCAACCATGAGCGCAAGAATGCGGTCTTTCACGAGATCAGTCTCTGTTTCTGCAACTTTGATGGGTGCGAGAGCCACTGCGGCGACTGGCGGAGCGACTTTGATCTTGTGCTCGGCCTTCCCTTCCGCTTTGGGCGCAGGTTCTGATACAGGCGAAGCTGCTGAGGGCAGCGCGGCGCGAACTTGTGGTGCACGGTCATGCACGAACTGGATGACGCGAGCGAGCGTGGGGAAATCGCGCAACCTGATGGTGTCGTCGCGCACGATACCGTAGGCTTGACGAATCGTCGCCATTACTTCGGCTTGCTTTACGGTGTCGATGCCTAAGTCGGCTTCGAGGTCGAGATCCAGATCGAGCATGTCGACCGGATAGCCTGTCTTTTCAGCGACCAGAGCCAAAACGCGATCCTTGACCGAATCGCCTTGGACGACTGGCTTTGGGGGCGATGTCGGCACGAGAGTTGCTGTTTTCGTTTCGACTCTTGCTTCAACCATCGGGTGTGACGGTTCAGTGCGCGGCGACTCCGCCGGCGCTGGTGTCGGTGGGACTGGAACGGCGGCCGCTTCCGGAGGCGTCTTGGCGACTTCCACCAAGCGTGCCCCTGTTTTTTGATCTCGCACCCGCAATGTGCGGTGGACCACTTCCAGATCCGCCTTGGGATAGCCTGCAATTTGCCTCAGCCAGGATTTCCAGCAGTCCTCGTCGACGATGCGGTAGGCGTAGCCGAGATCATTGGGACGGCGGTGACCTCCATCTTTCGGGGCGTTCCAGCGAAGCAACGACATGCTGATCTGTGAGCCGAATCCCGCGCCCAATCGAATCGCGTATTCGATTGGGTATCCGCCGCCCTTTGACAGGTTCAGCGTGCCCAACTCCGGGTCTACCTCTTTAAAGTTAGCGACGGGTGGTACCAAGCCAGTTTCCAAGGCCTTCACAGCGAGAACATCTTCGATCCCCGTGCCCATGGCGTGGCCGGTTTGTCCCTTGGTGTTGGCAATGACGATCTGATCGGCTGCGGCGCCGAATACGTGGCGTAACGCGTGGATTTCGGCGGAGGCGCTGCCGCCGCGCGCGGGCGTGTAGGTCTCGTGAGAAACGAATACCGCATGAGGCGCAATTTGCTGGCGTGAGATGCCGTGCTTTGCCTCGGCCTGCCCAATAAGGTTCTCCATCATCTGACCGATGTGTTGTACGTCGAGGCGGGTGCCGTGGAAGGCACTGTTGGCAGTGACCGTACTCAGCACTTCGCAGATCGGTTGAATGCCGCGCTCTCGGGCGGCGTCGGTGCTCTCGACTACGAGGCCGGCAGCGCCCATGCCGACGATCAGGCCATGGCGCCGACGATCGAACGGAGTGGCAGCCTCTTCGACCACTTCGTCGGTTGCGGCCGCACCGCTGGCAAGAAACCCTGCGCCGAACCATTCGATGGAATGATCTGAAGTCACGTCATCTGCCGAGACGATAATCACGCGGCGACAACGGCCGGCGTTGATCCAGTCTTGCGCCAGGGCAACGGCTTGCGTAGTGCTGGCGCAGGCTGAATTGATTTGTGTGTTGGGACCGCGCGCGCCAATAAGTTCAGCAAACTGCGAGTGCCCCATTGACAGCGTTCTTAGCAGGAAGCGGCGATCGAAGACGTACGGCTCTTTCTCGATTGCATCCCGCAAGTCCTCTGTGCGGCGCTCGATTTCCTGTTCGAGGACTGAGTCGCCATTCCCTTTCGCAGCCCGAGCCAGCAGGCTCTCCAACAAGCCGAGTTGCTCACGGCGGGAGTGGTCGTTGTAATAACGCCCCATCTCATCGGCGAAGGAATCGCACCCGGGGAATGCGGAAGCGAAGATCACCCCAGTGTCGTCTCGCAACGCGTCAGGAAGCCCCCAGCGATCCTGCAACTGAGTGCCTTTTGTCGTAGTTTTGTAGCGCATGACCAGCGGGATGCCGGCGTCGCGCAGGGCGTCGATTCCAACCGCGATGGCGAGTTGTGTAGCGCGATCAAGAGCGGCACGACGGTCGGCAGAAATGCCGAATTCCTGCTGGAGATCGAACGCGCCTCCGCGGCCGGCTAATTTAATGACGTCGGAGATGTTGCTGATGGTCTCGAAAGTTGGTCCGCCGTTGTCGCTCTTTACCAGGCGGGTGATGTGCTTGTCGAGCATTGCCTTGCGCAGGCGAGTGGGGATGAGGTCGATGAATTGATCGCCACGCAGGAGGCGGGCGAGGTTGGCATCGTCGAAGACATGATCGGTCCCGGGAAGGCCAAGAGCGGCACCGGTGATGACAACCGGGAGATTTGCCGGAGCAGGGTCGCCCTGAATCTGCCAGGCGCGCTCAAGAACCTCGGCGAAGAAATGGCCAAGTTCGGCGTAGTGATCGGGATCGTTTCGGCGCGCAGCGGCTGAAGCCATGGGGGAGGGGTTGGGCTTTATCGCAGCGCCAGAAGCGCTGCGCCATCCGACAGATGGCTCTTCCGAGGCGGGAGATGGTCTTGCACTGGGCGACAACGATGCGACCTCCGCTGGCCTCTCTGGCGAGATGGCAGCGATGCCGCGGCCGAGTCCTGCCGCGTAGAGGCCACACAGCGCCTGATTGAACGAGGCGATATCGCCGAACTTGGGATGGTTGGTGAAGAGTGCGAGGACATCGCCGCGGCCGCCGAGAACATCTTCGGCGAACCCCTGTAGCGCTTTCTTCGGGCCAACTTCTACGAAAATACGAGCGCCCGCCTCGTAGAGAGTGCGCAGGCCCTTCACAAATTGCACGGGAGAGGCTACCTGCTTGGCGAGAAGGTCCAGTATCTGGGGTACGACATCGGGCCCTGTAGGATAGAACTCTCCATTCACATTGGCCACCACGGGAAGGTGCGGCGATTCCACACGCAGTCGGGCAAGTTCCTGACGGAGTGGTTCGCTGGCTGGAGCGACGATGGAGGTATGGAAAGCATGGCTTACGGGCAGTTCCGAGGCTTCATAGCCCGCTTTCTGCAGAACCTGCATGGCTTCGGCAACCGCATCACTCGCACCTCCAATCACGGCCTGGTGCTCGCTGTTGATATTGGCGATGACTACATAGCCGGTGATGCTCTTCAGGATTCGTTCCACCTCCGTGAGAGGCGCGAATACGGCAGCCATCTTGCCGGTGTCAGCGACCGCAACCCGGGTCATGCCACGACCGCGGGCGCTAACCGCTTCAAGAGCATCCTCGAACGGCAGTGCGCCCGACGCAACCAGTGCACCGTATTCGCCGAGGCTGTGCCCCATCGTCATGTCTGGCTGAATGCCATATGCGGCCAACAACCGGGTTAGCGCGAGATCGATAGCCAGCACGGCGGGCTGCGTGATCGCTGTCTGCCGAAGGTCGTCATCGGCTTTCGACACAGCAGCGGGATCGGTCTGGTCGACAAATACAAAATCAGTCAGAGGCTTACCCAGCAGAGGAGTCATCACGCGATTCGCTTCGGCAAATGTCTCCGCGACGATCGGCTCTGCGTTGTAGAGCGGACGCAACATGTTCACGTACTGCGAGCCCTGTCCGGTATAGAGGAATGCGACTTTCGGCGCGTCACCTTGGCCGCGGAAGATTCCCTGCGCGCGTAATGCCTTCCACACAACGGACTGATTTGCGGCGAAGGCCTTTAAAGCCTTGGCGGACTTGTCTGCCAGTTCAGCGGCGTCGGAATAATCAATTGCAAGACGCTGCGGCGCATGCAGGTCGGCTTCGGCTGGAGCGGCGGACGCCGGGATGCGTCCAGCTTGTGCGTCCTTCATAACCGCGGACAAGCGTTCGACAAGCTCGGAATCGGAGGCAGCGCCAATCAACAACGCACCTCGCAGAGGAGTTTTGCAGACAGGCGATGCGGTTGAGGCTGAAGGGGAGAAGGGGGTTGCTTTTACATTCATAACTACCTCTGGGATCGCAGTGTGCGGGAGGTTGACAGCGATTGACCGCTTCCCGTTTCCGGTCAGCCTGTGGGGAATGTGCTCTTCAAGCACGATATGAAAGTTCGTGCCTCCGAAGCCGAAGGCGCTCACGCCGGCACGTCGCGGAATGTCGGCCGGAACTGTCCACGGCTGCAGTGTGGTGTTGACGTAAACAGGGGAGTGGGCAAAGTCGATATCTGGGCTGGGATGTTCGCAGTGCACGCTGGGTGGCATCACTTTGTCGCGGAGGGCCAGAGCGATCTTCAGCATTCCGGCTGCACCCGCTGCGCCTTTCAAATGTCCGATGTTCGATTTGACTGAGCCCAATGCGACCGAGTGAACCGGAAGGTTTTGACTCTTGAGCAGGTCCGCGATGCACTGCGCTTCAACCACGTCGCCAACGCGAGTAGAAGTACCGTGCCCTTCGATGAGCGTAGCGGTAGCGGGCGATAGCCCCGCATTTTGCCACGCACGCTCCAGACAGAACTTCTGCCCGATCGGGTTGGGTGCGGTAATCCCCTTGCCTTTCCCATCACTCGATGCACCGATTCCGCGCAACACGGCGTAGATATTGTCGCCATCGCGCTCAGCATCGGCCAACCTCTTCATTACGAAGATCGCAGAACCCTCGCCCATCACGAAGCCATCCGCACCCTCGGCATAGGGACGTGTGCCGGTCGCCGAGAGCGCGCCGATCTTGCAGAACTTCACGAAAGTCTGAGCGCCCATGTTGCGGTCAATGCCGCCGGTGATGACAGCATCGAAATCGTTCGCAACCAGCCCTTCGGCGGCAGCGGTCATGGCCGCCATGGCAGAGGCGCAAGCCGCGTCACAAATAAAGTTCGGGCCGTGGAAGTTGTAGAGATTGGCGATGCGTCCGGCGATGCAGTTGGCAAGCTCGCCGGGCATGCTGTCTTCAGTAACTTCGGGTAGGCGTTTGCCAATGCGTTCGCGCAGCTCCCGCGTTATGTCGCGACGGAGGGCTTCGGGCAGCGTCGCGAAACTCTCGCTTTCAGCGAGTTCATGCGCGTACTCAGGGAAGTTCACCCGCAAGGCCGTCTGATAATGTTTCTCACCCGCCATGGCATTGCCGAGGATGACCGCGACGCGATCGGGATCCAGCGGCCGCTTGGGGTAGCCGTAGTCTTCGAGGGCCTCACGAGTGGCGGCGATAGCCCACTTCTGCGCTTGGTCCATCGCATCGGTGACACGGGGTGGAAGTGGCATGTGCCACTTCATCGGATCCCACGTGAACTGGCGCACCCATCCACCAATCTTGGAGTACGTCTTGTCCGGGGCCCTGGGATCTGCATCGTAATAAAATGCGGGATCCCAACGCTCCGGAGAAACGTCGGTGATGCTGTATCGGCCACGCTTCACGTTCTCCCAGAAAGCGTTGACGTTGGGGGCGTCGGGCAGCACGGCTCCCGCGCCTACGATCGCAATCGCACGATAGGCTGTGTCTTCCATTTGCATTGGGACGCTCCTGTGCAACCGATGGCAGGTTGCACGTCAATTAGTCAGGCGTCTTTACTTATGCGGCGAGCGCAGGCTTGGCTGCGCGGGCGTAGAGGACGTCGGCTACGAAATCCATGTCAAAAATCAAACCCGCCTGGCCACGATGAATGGCGGGCAATTGCAAACTTGTTTCGAAAGCGGGCATCTCAGAGTCCGCGATTGCACCGGACCCGCAGATCCAGCGCAAACCTTCTTCCGCGACCTTGAGTGCGGCATCGCGAGCGAAAATGCGGCTCACGGCAGCGAGCGCCGTTGCATCAAAGCGACGATTCGCTTTTTCATTCAGCGTGTTCTCGGCATGAAGCGCGGCGCGGCGCGCCAAGGTGCCAGCGCACTCGGCGTAGGCAATCCATTCTCCCAGGCGCAGGAGAATATGCTGATATCGTGTCAGGCGTGCGACCCGCGCTTTCTCCATCAATTCGGCCAGAGCGTGATGGGCTAGTGCAGCCATGTTCGCGCCCACGTTCGGATGCTGCGCATACAAGGCCTCCAGCTCGACGGCTTTGTCGTGATAGTGCTGGCCGCGAGTCTTCAGGTGAAGCTGCCAGCGATCTCGGCTTATGGTCATCTCCATGATTTCAGAGGTGCCCTCGTAGATCGTGGTGATGCGCACGTCGCGACTAATCTTCTCAACCAGATATTCGTGCGTGTAGCCGTATCCGCCAAGAGCCTGAATACTGGCCTCGGCAGCCTGGTTCCCTGCTTCGGTTGCCATGTACTTCGCGATCGCGCCTTCCGTGTTGAGACTGCCTTCGCCGACATCGATGCGTTCCGCTGTCTGTTCGATATAGGCGCGTGCGGCTTCAAGACGGGCGACGTTAGGTACGATCAGCTTGTGCGTGTAGCCTTGCTTCTCCGAAAGCGGTGCTCCGGCCTGAATGCGCTTCGTGGAATAAGGGATGGCGCGATCGAGGGCGGCCCAACCGGCGCCCAATCCAAAAGCCGCGACCATCAGACGCGTATATCCGAATACCGCCTGCGCCTGATTCAAGCCCTGACCTTCAACGCCACCGATAAGGCGGTCAGCATCAACGTAGACCTCGTTGAACGCGAGTGCCGCTGTGTTGCTCAGGCGAATGCCGTGCTTGTCTTCGGGCTCGTCGTGAGTAAATCCCTTGGCATCTTTTTCCACGACAAACCAACTCGGCCCGGCTGGCGTGCTGGCCAAAACCGTGTAGGCACCTGCGATTCCACCATTGCTAATCCACTGTTTGTTGCCGTTGATCTTGTAACCGACGATGCGCCCGTCTTGCATGACGCGGTCGGCCGTGGTGCGAAGCGCGCCCAGGTCGCTGCCAGCTTCCGGTTCGGTGGCGCCGTAGGCGAAGAGCAAGCCTTCGTCGGCAATCCGGCTGAGCCATGTCTTCTTCTGCTCGTGTGTCGCACCAACGGTAATCGGATCGCTCCCCAGGAACGTAGCCAATACGGAGGTAGCGACACCGAGATCGATGCGTGCCATCTCCTCGCAAATGCAGTAGACATCGAATGTGCCGCCCCCCATGCCACCGAATTCTTCAGGGATGAACAGGAGCTGAATTCCCAACTTGTCGGGGCTGCACATGTCGCGCACGATATCGACCGGACACTCGTCGCGCTCATCGAGTTCGATCAGCACTTCGTCGGGCAAGCGCTTCTTCGCAAATTCTTTGAGTGACTTCACGCTTAGTTTCAGTGTTTTATATGCAAGCATCGGCTCATCCTCACTTGGCAGCAACGCCGCGGAATTCTCTGGCTTTATTGGTCAGTTCGGGGAGGAACTCGAGGAGGTCGTCCACGATTCCAACGTCGGCCACCTGGAAGATGGGGGCCTTGGGATTCTTGTTGATGGCAATCAGAAACGGACTCCCCTTGATGCCGGCCAGATGCTGGAATGCGCCGCTGATGCCGCAGGCAAGGTAAACCTTGGGCTTCACGGTTTTTCCTGAAGAGCCGACCTGCCGGGATTTTTCCATCCACTTGGCGTCGACCACTGGCCGCGAACAACTGACAGCTGCGCCGAGTACCTCGGCGAGTTCTTCGGCGAGTGCAATGTTGTCCTTTTCCTGGATGCCGCGGCCGATTGACACCAGCAGACTGTGCTTGGTGATATCGACATCGCCGGCTTCGGCGACAACTGTTTCGAGATAGCGGCGCCGTGCTGTCAGCGAGCCTACTTCGGCGGACTTGTCGATGACCTTGCCGGAAGTCACGAGGCGTGGCTGGGGCTTGAAGGCTCCGGGACGAATATTGATCACGGCGCCTGAGGAAATGTCACACATGACGTGTGCACTCAACTGTCCGCCGAACTCCTGGCGGATGAGTTTCAAAGAGCTTCCATCGCCGCCTTCGATCGCCAGCACATCGGACACAAATGCCGCACTCAGCTTGATCGACAATCCCGGCGCCAGATCGATTCCGAAATGGTCATGAAGGACGAGCACGATGCTGTCCGGCGGTAGTACGCGTACTAGCGTCTGACGAACAAGTTCGGCGTTCGGGTACGCGAGCGCTTGATTTGCGACTTTCCAGACATCGCTGAAGGAGGCAGTCAAGGAATTGCAAGAAAGATCAAAGTCCGGACCCCAGCCAGCGAGAATCGCAGTAGGAGAAGAAGCGGGATCAATCGCTTTCGCCGCGGCAATGAGTTCGGCAGCCGAGTCATCGACTACACCGCCTTTGTGCAGGATGTAAGCAAAAATGCGAGCCATTAGTTTAAGCCTCCCTTCGCAGCTACCAACTCAAGAATCTTTTGCGCATTCTCTTCCCGGCTTCCTTTCAGGATTTCGGCACCCTTGCTGAGCGCAGAGACAAAGTAATCGACACGCTTTGCCTTTGCGGCCTCTTTTCCGACGGTACCGTGAGAAACACCGAGGTCTGACGTTCCCAAGGTCGGAATCGTCACGGACGCAACCTGGCGGATGCCGCGCATTCCGACATAGCGCGGTTCATTGATCCCGGTCTGGATCGAGAGCACGCACGGTAGATCGATCTCATTGATCTCGCGGTTGCCGCCTTCGATCTCGCGACTCACTTTCAGCTTGCCGCCTTGAACCGTGATGAAGTTCACCAAGGATGCGAAGGGATAGTCGAGCATCGCGGCCAGCATTCCTCCGACTTGGGCCGCGCCGTCATCGGCCTGCACACCGGTCAGGATCAGGTCGTAGTGTCCCTTGTCTACAAAGGCCTTGAGGATGGTGGCGATACCTTTTCCGTCAGAACCCTCGAAGCTGTCGTCGGAGAGCAGAACGGCTTGATTTGCACCCATGGCCAACTGCCGGCGCAGGATCTCCTCGCCCTCCTCGTTGTCGACGGTGACCACCGTGACTTTGCCGCCTACGCGGTCGCGAATCTGCAACGCTTCCTCGACGGCGTAGTTGTCTGCCTCATTCACCGAGTAAACGAGTTCATCGCGCTCAATGTCGTTTCCGGCAGCATTGAGTTCGATCTCGTTCTCCGAGGTGTCGGGCACTCTTCGGGCGCATACCAGGATTTCCACGTTCAACCTCCTGAAATTACCGTTTCTAATTCCTGTGTTTTCCCTGCGGGTTTTTGTGCCGTTTTATCGGAAGACCCGCGAACCATGTGCTGGTCGACCACTTCCGTCAGGTCTATCACCGACATTTTTCCTTCCAGGCCCGCGACCTTAACGGCGTCATCGATGTTGACCATGCAGAACGGGCAAGCGGTCACGATGACATTGGCACCAGCCTCCGCGGCCATCCGCACGCGGATCACTCCCATCCTCTGTTCTTCCTTCGGCTCATAGAACAGCGCCAGGCCACCGCCACCGCAACAGAAAGAGCGGTCGCGCGAACGCTGCATCTCAACGCGATGCAATCCTGGGATGGAGTCGAGCACGTCGCGCGGATCGTCGTACACCTGATTGTGACGACCGAGGTAACACGGATCGTGGTAGGTGTAGACGCGGCTCCGATCTTCAAACCACTGTTCCACCGAGTTGAAATGGAGATTGCCGGCTCTCACTTCCCGAGCAAGCAACTGGCTGATGTGCTCGACGGGCGGAATGTCTTTATAGTCGTGCTTGAGCGCGTTGTAAGCGTGGGGGTCTGCGGTGACGATTCGTTGAACCCCCGATGCCCTGATGGCGTCTGTGTTTTGATCGCGCAACGCCTGGAACAGAAGTTCCTCGCCGAATCGGCGGACTTCGTGACCGCTGTCTTTCTCGGCGGCGCCGAGAATTCCAAACTTCATCCCAAGGTTACTGAGGATGCGCGCGGTAGCGCGCCCGATCGACTGAATGCGGTCGTCGTAGGAGGTGATGCTGTCGACGAAGTACAGAGTATCGGCCTGGTTCTTGCCGTCGCAGACCGGAATGGTACCGTGTTTCAAAGCCTCCGGACTCTTCGCCCAGTCGCCCCTTTTCTTCTCCATCTTGCCGTATGGATTACCGCGGCTCTCCAATGCTTTCAGCGGCTTTTGCAGGGATTGCGGAACGTTCCCGTCATCGATCATGCCGCGCCGTAAATCAACGATCTTGTCGATGTATTCGACCAGCAACGGGCACTCTTCTTCACATGCGCCGCAGGTCGTGCAGGACCAGATTTCGTCTTCGGAATAGATATTGCCGATCAACGGCGTGCCATGCTTGGCCTTGCCAAACACCGGGTAGTGGCGGAATACGTAGTCCCTGGCTTTGATGGTGAGGAAGCGCGGGGCAAGTGGGCGACCGACGGCATTCGACGGACAGTTGTCCGCACACCGGCCGCAATCGGCGCATGAATAGAAATCGAGGATGTGCTTCCAGGTGAAGTCTTCGAATGTCTTCACGCCAAACGATTTCAGCTGATCGAAATGCTCGTCCGGGACGTCCCAGCGCACCGGCTTGATCGTTCCGCGGTTCAGCTTGGAGAAATAAATGCTGAACAGTGACGTCTCCACATGGAACTGGATACCGAATGGCCGATAGCACAGCAGAAAATAGAAGGCGACCTGATGGACAAGATACGCGGTGACATTCAGAAACCACAGCGTGGCGAGCGAGGTCGAGCCGACGAGCATCGCCAGCGCCCTCGGCATAGAGTAGATGGCAAGACTCTCGACAGTTTCACCACTATAAGCATGCCCGGCGAAACGGGTAGCCGAAAACAGGCTGTCGGCGAACATTAACAGCGCGATCAGCCCCAACAGGAAAACCGCGTCGGCCGTGTGTGCCTTGCCATACTTAGGGGGCACTGCGTAGCGAGCGGGCCTGAAAACAAGTCGGCGCACAACCGCGATAACCATACTGATGAACACGACTGTGGCAGCGTAGTCGGTTAGAGTCTCGTAGATTTGCCCGACGCGTCCAGAAAGACCGGGCATCACGAAGTTCTCATTGACTCCGATGATGAGCACCGTAAAAGCCCGGGCAGCCAGAAGAATGAAACCAGCAAAGATCAAGATATGGAGCGTTCCGGCGAAACGGTATCGTGGGTGCTTCCACTGCCCCAGCCAGAACTTCAGGACTCTTCCGAGGCGTTCTAGAGGTCGATCAAAACGAGGATCGCGTTGGGCGCGAAGCAGCGGAACCATTCGCATCGCCACGATATAGAAGAAGCAGGCAATTCCAAGAACGTGGATGGCCAGAAACAGATTCCGGCCGGGAACCAGCCAATCGACAACGTTATGAGGGGAATAGATACCTACCACGGTCTACACCCTGATTTATTCGAAGTTAACGCCTTAACGATTCAGTCAACCTGGCGTCCATCTCTGTCGTCCGGTTCGATGGCTCATCGCTTGCGAGCCTCTGCGGTCTGACACGCTCTATGCGTAATCGATCGGATTTTTTTCGAACCAGCGGTTGTCACGCGTCGTGCTGATCTTCTTCCACGCGCCCGCCGCTACACTTGCGCTCAGTTCGCGGTTATCCCAAATAAGGCCGGCGCCAAATCCGATCGCGCCGCCGAGCAAGCCAAAGGCGATGGTTCGTGCGGCGGAGTTGCGACGTCTTCCCACGCTGCCACCGAACGCGCCAAAATACGCGCCGACGATCGCCGGCACCACTGCCTGCCGAGCCGACGTGCTCAGATACGGAGCGAGCGGTTTATTCTGCAGAAAGCTGTCTTCTCCCTCGCGCGCCCCTTCAATCGCGGAGCTCACAAGTTTCTGACCGTAATCAACGCTCGATTTGGACCACTCCACGAAATTCATAGCTGCCTCACAATGCAACGGTCATGCCGCACGTTCCGCTTGCTGCGCCGCTTCCTCCGACGTTTGCCGAAACTGCATTTCAGTTTCAATCAGCCGAAACAGTTCCTCCAGGCTGACGCCTCGGTCCAGCATTCGCACCAACTTGTCGGCGTCGAAGCCAACTGCTTCGCCGCCTTGCATTAAGCGCTCAATGGCGGCGTAGACGGAGACTTCATGGGCCTCGTGCAGGCGAGTGAGAAGGAAATCGAGGACGTCGGTAGTTTGTTGCACGGCGGGCACGCTGCTTGACCTCGTTCCCAAATTAGAACTTGGACTGTGATCTGAGTCAGCAATCACTGTCACGCCTCAGCGTGACCATCGTCACATGGTCAGTCGCAAGTGCACCTAAAATAGGGCAGACGGTTCCCGAAACAGGACAGACGTAGTCCAATCCGGCCTCCGGCGGGACAGCAGGAACCGTTGTCGGAAGATCGAAAGCGCCGAATAGGATGGTGGCCCCGAGCGAGGCTCTGAAAGACTTCGGGCAACAACTGGCCGACTGTGGAACGCCGCCGGTTGGTAGAAACTGATGGACGCTGCCCAGGAAATGCAGGACGCGGTCATTCTAGCTACGTGGCGCTTTATGCAAAACCCAAAAACAGGACCACCACGCGAAGACGATACGTTCTGACGTTGCGGAGACGCTACCTTCTAACGCAGCGACACTTCTAGGAGTGCCGTATTACTTGTCTTCTTTTTCCTTCTGACCTGTTTCGGCTTAGTCTTTTCTCCCGGGTTGGCCGCCAGCCATAAGACCCCAGCCTTTTTGTCTTGTTCTACTAGATCGTAATTCACTGTGCAGGACATCTTGAAGTTGTGCAGTCGTCCCTCAGGCCCTTTTCCTTTGCGATCGTCCCAAACGGCTCCGCCTGCCCACAGGTCCTCTGCGGCGCGTTCGTAAGTTATCTTGAGCCCGGGCCTTCTTTGCAAGTAGGCCTTCAGCGCCTCCCTTAACGTCATTCCCTTAAACTCCCTTGGCATTACTGCTGGAAGGTGTGGCGTGTCTGAATTTCGTCGGGCGTTATGCAATCTTGACTGAAGGCTTTCGATTACCGCGTCCATTTCCTTCAGGTCGATCTCTAGATCTCTGCGCCGCGCTAAGGCAGTCCCAAGCATTTCTTCAAGGGCGGTGCGGTTACATGCGCTACGAACGGTGATTTCTGTCGGAATAGCTTGTATTTCTCACTACTCTCCAAGCTTAGAGTTTAGGGGGTAGACACTAGCAGAACGTAGCCGCTATTACAACGAATTAGTAGTGCGATTCATTTACAAGATGCGCATCGGATCTGCGATGCCGCTGCGAAGATCGAACAGCCGATCGGATCACTCGCAGTTCAGAGTACAGTTGGACAGAAACGCGGTGCCGATGCTTCCTAACTGATGAATGGGATGGTGGCCCCGGGCAGAGTCGAACTGCCGACCTTCGGTTTAGGAAACCGCTGCTCTATCCATCTGAGCTACGGGGCCGCTTGCTGTTAACTCCATGATTTTACACTGCTATTGCGTTTTCAGATCAGCCGTGGAGGCTGAATCGAGAGCACAAGTTGAGCACAAGACGTTATCGAGAGCAGCCATTGCACGCACAGAATCCTCACTCAGCGACTTAACGTAATACGTCATGGTAGTGCCGACATCGGCGTGCCGCAAGATCGCCTGCACCGTCTTTTCGTTGACTCCCAAGCTGTACAGATTCGTTCCCAAGCCTCTGCGGAAAGCATGCCAACCTCGCCACCGTGGAAGCGATTCATCCCTCTGGTAGTCATGCTTTACTTTCTCGGTGTGCTCATCCTCTGGGCGCTTGCAGGTACCGCAGCGATTCAGCACCGGAAGGATTTGCCTGTTTAGGGTGTTATTCGGATCGAGAGCCGTCCCAATACTCGTTCTGAATATTGGCCCTTTCACTGGTTCCTTGTCGCGTTCCCTGTGCGCGTCTAACACTCGCTGAAGTGAAGGTAGCAACGGCACAGCGGCACGACTCGCCCGCGTCTTGCATTCCTGCACATTCCCTTCTACAACGCTTTGCAGTACGCGCAATTCCCCGTTACCGTATGCCTCCCAGACCAACCCCTGCAACTCGCTTCGCCGCAAGCCAGTAAATGCAGCCGTCGCAACCATCGTACGGGCAGGTTCGGGCAGAACCGCTAGCATGTTCTTTATTTCGTCAACGCTGTAAGCATAGGTTTCCGCCCCCTCCGGCGCTGGCGGAACTGTTGAATCCCGCACGGGGTTCTCGCCGTTGACGTAGCCGTGATTCTTGGCGAGTTTGAAAACTCCACTCAGGAAAGCCTTGATGTGTTGCAGGGTCCGTTTCTTGAGCGGTTCGCCCTTGCGGTTCTTGTCAGTGGCGGCGATCTCGCACAGCCAGGAATAAACATCTGCCGTGCGTACATCTTTCAACAGAGAGCCGTTGATGTGCTTGCGCCCGGCGCAGTGCGTTTCCCACATATCGGAATAACCCTGTGCGGTCGCGCCCCTCTTGTTGGCCACTACGAACGGTTGATACACTTGGGTAATAAAATCACCCAGGGTAACAACCAGTTCCGGTTTAGACGGGCGCGATTTTTCAAGCTTCTGCACTTCGGCCAAAGCCATCTTTTGCGCCGATTTCTTGGACACACCATTGACAGCGCACAACGGCCTCGCCCTCTGCACACTCTGGAGTTCCCCGCCCTCGTTGATGGTTTCGCGGAATCGGAATATCCAAGAATCTCCACGACGGAACACGTAAGGCTTGTTGCCTCGTTTCTTAGGTTTCATGCTTTCCCCTTTCGCGCTTTCGCTTGTCTTGCCCTCGCGCTGGCTAGTGCCGCTTTCCGTGCCCGTTCTGTTCGCTGTTTCGGAGTCATTCGACTGGCGGCGATCCGTCCGCCCTCTGCCCCTGCTTTTGCAAATTCAGCGCTTGCCCGTTTCGATAACTTCATTATCAGCTTACCCCCTTAGAGCGATGGTAGCTTACCCCGTAAGTGGAGTCAAAGGCGAGTTATTTCTGGTAGCGACCTTCTAGCCATTTGCATAGATCCGGACTGCCCCACAGGAAGCGAGTACACTTGCCGAATTTCAAGTGGGGGATTCGATTCTCGGCTGCAGACAGACATTGCTTTTTGACCCATGCGACCGAAACCCTCAGCCGCTCGGCCAGAATCTTGCTGTCCACGATTTCAAACTCGGTCAGCGGAGTGTTCCCTTCTGGGGTTATCTTCATGGCCTCACGTCTATTCCTTCGATTACGTTTCCGACTTCCTTATGTATCTTGCGAATCTTGGGACGTTCCAGAAGCGTGCTAAGGAACTGCTTTAGGCTCGTTGGGTAATACTCGTTTTGCTTAGACCACTCGACAAAACTTTTGTGTAACTCTTGGGTCCGGCCCTTGCAGTTCACTCCGATAATGCAGCACTCCTCAATCCAGCAGCCCATCACGTCCTGCCCCTCTAGGTAATCATCCGTAGCAGCCTTCACGCTGGCGGGAGTCTTCAGTCCATCCCGCTGCCATTCGAGACAGCCTTGTATCGCCCATCCAAGAATCGAAGGCCATTCCTCCCGCAGCTTCGCTTTAAGTTTTGTGTCCCGCTGTTCCTTCGGGACGATCACGTTAAACGGCAGCAAGTTGATGCGGCGGCGCATCGACTCCCCCACATCTGTCAGGTTGGGTTTGTGATTCCCGGAAATCAGAAGCTTGAATTGCGGTTTGAACTCGAAGAAATCCTGCCGCATGAAACGGGTTTTTATCGGGCAATCGTCCACGATGGACTTTAGCTGCGTTTCCGCCCAACGGCTCCCACTCTCCGTTTCGGTTGCTAGGGCCATCCGGCAACCGACAAGGCCCGCCATGGATGTGGGGTGTTTCTCGAACTTCGACAGCGTGAAAACGTCGGGCGGCGCTATGTCGGCATACTTTCCCAAAATTCCATGTAGCGTATTTAGAAATGAACTCTTGCCGTTACCCCCGCTACCGTGGAAGAAAAAGAATTCATGTTCGCGAGTCTCGCCAGTCAGACAATACCCAGCAACCCGTTTCAGGTATTGCTGCAAATCCTTGTCCCCACCCGTCCAAGTCTCTAGGCAGCTGTTCCAAAGTTCGGGCGGTTGGGATGATGGCCCAACGGCGGTTTGTTTCGTGCAATAGGCGAGTGGATCGCCCTTGGAAGTCTTGCCAGTCTCTAAATCCACGATTCCGCTAGGAGTGTTCAGAACCATCGTGGCTGAATCCCATTGGTCTACGGTCATTACCGTGCGCTGGTCAAAGCGGACTAGCTTTTCCACGGAAGAGATTGTTGCGGCGCTGCACAGCCTTGCCTTCCCTTTTTCGGTGAGCATGCTTTGCTCCCGCGTCAAATCCCGAATCTCGCTAAACGTCCGGCAAACTGTGTCCCGATGCCAGCATGCTCCCCCGTCATCGGATCGGGAAAGTCTGTGATACTTCCCTAGTTCTGGCGTATATCGCAGATCATCCGAGTGCCGTCCTGTATAGAGCAGGGCCAAGGAATCTTCCGAGAACTCAGGAGACGTCACACACTCCTGTTCCGAAATGACATCCGGTTGCGTACTCATGCGATCACACTCGCGGGTTCCAGTCTTTCGCACACTAGCCTGGCGATTTGTTCTGGATCAGCACATGGTTCTACGGCTGCCTGTGCGATCCAGTCCGACAATCGGAGCAATGAACGCAGACGGGACTTCTCACGGACGATCTGGACATGATGCATAACGTGGGACTCGTGAACCACAGCCCCGCTGACTACATCACCGATCAGGGCGAATTCCCGTTGGCCATTGCCCAGGTAATCGGGCAGCGAAATGAAATCTACGGGCAGACGCTTGGAGCGCATCTCCATCATGGCCAGGAACACACGCGGATAATCGCCTGTGAAATCGTCGGCGGTGAGACCTTCGGCTAGGGCAGAAGTTAGAAGGCTTTCGGATTCGATGCAGGCACCTAGAACACTTCGTTCCGCCGCCTGATTCGCGGGAAGCACGTCATCAGGCATTGGATTTCACTCCTACGCCAGCTAGGCACTGCGCAATCTGGACTTGAGCGGCAGCGAGAACGCCAAGACGGCGACGTTCTGAGGCCGACTCACAGCGCAGCGCTCTTAATTCCAGTCGGGTGGCTAACTTGCTGGCTTCGCCTTGCAGATCGCGGTACGGATGACCTCGCTCACCCCTTGACTCACGCACAGGAGCGGGCGAGACTGATTCAGGTTGAGTATCAAGCATATCTAACCTCCACGGCGCTGCCGCCCACTCCCGCCAAGGAAATCGGGCGCAGCGCTTTTTAATTCAGTTCTCCATGCCTAGGGGCATTTGCGGGCAATCCCTCGGACAAGTTTGCCTCGCGGATAGCGTCCAATGCGGCTTTGGCTTTCTCACTGGCGGTTTGCGCCGAATACTCGCGGCGTTCACTCCACGCTGCAATGCGGCCCTGAACTTCTCG
Source organism: uncultured Acidobacteriaceae bacterium (assembly GCA_963840895.1). GTDB lineage: Bacteria > Acidobacteriota > Terriglobia > Terriglobales > Acidobacteriaceae > Sulfotelmatobacter. The sequence continues at coordinate 4,547 of CAWJAR010000014.1, read as the reverse complement.
GAGCACATCATCCGGCCTGATCGTTATGAAGCGAATGGGGCTTTCCGTAAGCACCTTGATCGCGATCCAGAACCGCTCCGCATCCTGCTCAGGATAGAAAAACATTCTCAGGTGATCGGGACTAGTCGGGTCTTCGGTGAGGATGAAGCGACCTTGCATCTTTTCCGCGAAGTTCACAGTAGGAATAAAGTCGGCATCCGCAGAGTAATCTAAAAATGTCTGGATAGCTTTGGTTGGCAACTTAGCTTTGAGGAGCCGAATCGCAATCCCGAACTTGAATTGCGAGAGCAGCCCAAATCGGCGAGGCCCACAACTCGGACGAATTCTAAGAGTCTGACCGGAAACCCACGATTGCAAGGCTCGCTGCGAGATAGGCTCCCAGATGGCGGCGCTTTCGCTAAGCGTCCAGTGCCGGCCTTTCAACCCTTTCAGACAGTCGATATCGAAATACATTTGTTCTCTTCCTCCGAAACGCCCATAGACAATGTGCCACGCCCCTGTTAAGTTTGCAGTCAGAGAATATAACTAATACTTATGGCACGAAAGAATTTGTCACAGATGAGGAAATACGGAGCGCAATCCCAGGCTGTACCGCTGATTGCGTGGCTGAATGATGCTCGGAAGAACGGCGAGCAGAGCTACCGACGATTGTCGAAGCTGTATGACCTGCTGCTTAGATCGTACGAGCTCGCGCTCGTATTTAAGAAATCCGCCCGTGAGATTCAAGAGGCAGATCTTCGATTTATCACTATTGCTGAGAAACTGCGGGTCGAGGTCAATCGGGTTTTGCGCTTCTACAAGTTGAGGCCGTACATTCGGGAACTCCGGCTCGGCGAGCAGCGCTTATTCATCGGATGGTACGCTCAGAGGGGCACTTTCGAGGCTCTAATTCCCGACGAAGTAATACCGGGATTCCGGCATCGTTTCGGCGAGTCTGATGCCGTTATGCGCCTCATCGAACTTTTTCAGACTAGATTCTTAGAACGAGTGCGGAAGTGCGAACAGTGCGGGACTTGGTTCTACAGCATTCGAACGGATGGAAGATTTTGTCGACAGGTATGCGGGCAGCAGCATTTCCGATCCAGGCCAGACTCTAAGGAACGCAGAAAGCTTTACATGCGGAAGCTGAGGAAAGACCATGTTGAAATGGACCAGCGAAGCAAACATGCAGCCAGACGGATTCTACGCCAACGAAATGGCTAAATTCCTATGTTCCTGAAGGCAACTGAAGGCAGAGCCCCTTATCCACGTATATAGAGTTAGGGAGTGCTATACGTCGATAAGCTTGGCTCCCTTCAGCAGCCTTCAGCCAGCCCCTTCCAAGTTCGTCTAACTGCCCTCTTTTCCCCGAATTACAAGAATAATGACTAGAGAAGCGCGAGACAGGCGGAAAGGTTCGCCTGGCCAATTCTTTCGCGGTCGCTGAAAGATGGTTAGTTCTGCCCCATAACAGAGATATATCGATAAGCGTCAATCTATCGGCGCTCAGCGATTATGACTGTTATCAGAGCGGTTTGGGCAACCGCTGCTCACTTTTGCGGCGCTTGTTTTCAATCGTTTTCGGGTACCTGGGAACAACCAGAGCACATCCTTTGCGGCTGCATGCGAGCGATTGGAATATACAGAGCGGCGGCGCTAAATCTACCCTGATTCCTACCCTTCCCCCATGCCCAAAGATGCGACAGACTGCGCTGAAACGCGGTGCCCAGCGCTCTCACGCGGCCCCTTACTGCGGTTGCGCTGTGATGCTGGATGCGCGATGGGACCCAAACGATGCCCCGGGTGGACCACCACGCATCCGGGTTGTCTGCGCGGGCTAAAAAGGCCGCGCAGTTCTTTCGCAGGGCGAAAAAGTACCGTGTTTTTCTGCCCGGTTGGGCAAATCATCAATGATTACGCGGGTTTAAGGCGAAGCATTCTAGGGAAAGTGCCGTGAATTGCGGGCTGAGTCAAGACGTGAGCCATTGCACACAGGGCGCGGGGTCCCAATGGGGACAATGTCACGCCTGTGACAAACGCCACACTGCTTAGCACGATTATGACTAGGAGCGCTTTTGGCAGTCAGCCAAATGTGCGTCTGTAACTCACTGATTATCTGGAAGATAGAAAGCGCTGTCCGTGACTTGTCCGCCTCTATTGCGAGTGCAATTGCGCTGTGCTACAAAGCAGCTTGGCGACCACATTCCTACTCGGTTGGACTCTTGTATTGCGACTATCAGGCATTTTGCCGTGAGCGGCAGATCGAGCCTGTTCCGCTTGAAACATGGCTCCGGATCGACATGCTAGGCCGTTCTGCATGCGTGTCGAAAGCAGGCGGCAGCGGGATGATCTTGCAGAGCCCACAGCAGCACTCAGCGCGGTACAGGCAGACGCATCAAGCGGAGATGGCTGCCCGGAGAGCGGCGGCGCTGGCAGCGCTGGACCTTTCCTGACTCCTACCCTGCCCCCTAGAGATGCGACAGACTGCGCTGGAAACGCACTGCGTAACGCTCTCACGCGGCCTTTCTAGCGTTGTTGCCGCTATGTTTCGGCAACGAAGAGGGGGCCCCAAAGATGCCCCCCGAGCGCCGCACCCCCACCCCCCGACAGGCGGGCGCTGACTCTCCGGCTGACCCAGAAAAATTTTCGGGTTTTGTTCTGCCTGCCAAAGGTCTGCAGATGTCGATGAGTGAAATGGCGATTTTGCAAACAATGAGGAATCCGCGACGGCGATAAAAATATTTCGATATTGTTCAATTTTGAACAGACGGACGCTTGCCAGTGTCGGCATGCTACTCGACGAGCAGACTCCGGGGGGAGGGCTGTTCGAACTTACGTCCCAGAACCCTTCTGATTCTGGGACGTCTTTTTTGGCTTCGGAATCAGAGGTCAATGAGTGAAATCGGGATGTTTCAACAGTTGCGGATTGCCATTTGCCGCAAACACATAACGGCAAGGCCCAAGAAACTTCCGCTCTGCGGAGCAGTCGGCGATGACAAAGACGACCTCGGAGAATGCTCCACTATACTTGTGTTCCAAAAGCCTGTTCTAGTGCATGGCTACCGGTTGTAAATCGTGGAGCCGGGCCCTGGGCAAGGCACCGGCTCGAAGTGGATGTCAGGATGACAGGGTGAAGCGAACGACGATGGCGTCGCACAGGGAGGTGAGGTCCTCTTCGATTACCGTGAAGCCGGAGGCAGCGATCAGGCGGCGCATCGTGTCGGGGTTGTTTTGGGAAAAAGTGTTGTTGATCTGGGCCATAATCTTAGTCTTATCAGAGTAATTGATTACGACGTTCCCGCCGGACTTCAGGATGGCACGCATGTTTTGCAGGTAGTCACGAATGATATCGATATCTAGGTGGACGAAGGTACCGAAGCTGAAAATATAGTCGATGGATTGGTTGGGGACACCGGGGAAGTTATTGCCGTCGTTTTTAATTATGGTGGTATTGGGCGCCCTGACCGCCATGCGGAAGTGCGCCAGCAGTTCGGGGTAGTAGTCAACAACATATAGGTGGCGGAATGGAAGTAGATACCTGGTCCAGCGGCCGCCGCCGGGTCCTATCTCCAACGCGTCGTGGAGAGGGTTGACATAGGGGTCCAAGAAGCGATCGCGCATGAACCGCAGTGATCCGTTGACCTCCGGATCGCCCCACTGCAGGCCATAGATTTCTTTATCGAGGAGAGCCTGCTTCGCTACTCTGACGGCCCGGAGCATTCGGCGCGGCAAAGACTTCTGCTGCTTCCATTGCTCGAGCATATCAACATGCAGTTTCGTATCGAGGCCAGGCAGACAACACCTCGTGTCGATCACACGAAGAAGCAGCGCGCTTGCTGGGAACAAAGTTTACTCCGAATTGAGGTTAGCAGGGAAGAAAAATTATCTCTTGATGTCTGTTCACGTTTCCCAGATGTGGGACGGTGTAAGTCTCTGTATTTCCTCTGTGTCCACTGTGCCTTTGCTCTGTACTTCTCGTACAGGCAATTACCTTCGCCCGAAGATCATGTCGCCAACAGTCATACCGAGCGGTCCTGTAACTTTCAAGACCGGAACGACGGTGTTAGGACGGCTCAGCTCAGCAGCGGCAAAGCGATATTCACGACCTCGGCTCTCACCGTGGGCTCGACTGTGGTCAAAGTGACCTACAACGGAAGCTCAAATATCAATGGGAGTTCGGCGTCCGTAACGCAGACAGTGCAGCCGTAGACGTTTGCAGCAGGAAGCGGCTTATTTGCGGCGCGTTGATACCGGCATCTTAACTGTTGTTAGCAGGCCATTTCACGCTTTGAGTGGCAAAGTGGGTTTTCAGGTCGCGGTAGGGACGACCATTGCTGATCGCCCCCCGCGCGGATCCGCACGAGCGCTCATTAGCGCATGCGGCTCTTATCGCAGATGAATAACGGCCAAGCGTGCTGCTTGTCCGCACACTCGCCCACCCGTGGGACACGCGAAGTCCCGCTCTATGTCGGGTACGTGTCGAGCGGGAGAGTGTTCTCCTTGATCAGCAGCCTTCCCTCCTCACTCTCCGCCGACGTGCTTTCCGTCGTTGTTCGAATGATTCATCG
>CAWJAR010000013.1:0-358000 GCA_963840895.1 uncultured Acidobacteriaceae bacterium | reverse complement strand
ATCAAGCATATCTAACCTCCACGGCGCTGCCGCCCTACCGCCAAGGAAATCGGGCGCAGCGCTTCGTACGCAGTTCTCCATGCCTAGGGGCATTTGCGGGCAATCCCTCGGACAAGTTTGCCTCGCGGATAACGTCCCAATGCGGCTTTGGCTTTCTCACTGGCGGTTTGCGCCGAATTTATCGCGGCGTTCACTCCACGCTGCAATGCGGCCCTGAACTTCTCGGAGCACATCATCCGGCCTGATCGTTATGAAGCGAATGGGGCTTTCCGTAAGCACCTTGATCGCGATCCAGAACCGCTCCGCATCCTGCTCAGGATAGAAAAACATTCTAGGTGATCGGGACTAGTCGGGTCTTCGGTGAGGATCGAAGCGACCTTGCATCTTTTCCGCGAAGTTCACAGTAGGAATAAAGTCGGCATCCGCAGAGTAATCTAAAAATGTCTGGATAGCTTTCCGTTGGCAATTTAGCTTTGAGGAGCCGAATCGCAATCCCGAACTTGAATTGCGCAGAGCAGCCCAAATCGGCGAGGCCCACAACTCGGACGAATTCTAAGAGTCTGACCGGAAACCCACGATTGCAAGGCTCGCTGCGAGATAGGCTCCCAGATGGCGGCGCTTTCGCTAAGCGTCCAGTGCCGGCCTTTCGAACCCTTTCAGACAGTCGATATCGAAATACACGGCTCTTCTCCTCCGAAACGCCCATAGACAATGTGCCACGCCCCTGTTAAGTTTGCAGTCAGAGAATATAACTAATACTTATGGCACGAAAGAATTTGTCACAGATGAGGAAATACGACTTGGCGCAATCCCAGGCTGTACCGCTGATTGCGTGGCTGAATGATGCTCGGAAGAACGGCGAGCAGAGCTACCGACGATTGTCGAAGCTGTATGACCTGCTGCTCGGCATCCACTCGAGCTGGCGCTCGGCTATTTAAGTCCGCCCGTGAGATTCAAGAGGCAGATCTTCGATTTATCACTATTGCTGAGAAACTGCGGGTCGAGGTCAATCGGGTTTTGCGCTTCTACAAGTTGAGGCCGTACATTCCGAAATCCGGCTCGGCGAGCAGCGCTTATTCATCGGATGGTACGCTCAGAGGGGCACTTTCGAGGCTGATTTCCCGACGAAGTAATACCGGGATTCCGGCATCGTTTCGGCGAGTCTGATGCCGTTATGCGCCCTCATCAACTTTTTCAGACAGATTCTTAGAACGAGTGCGGAAGTGCGAACAGTGCGGGACTTGGTTCTAACAGCATTCGAACGGATGGAAGATTTTGTCGACAGGTATGCGGGCAGCAGCATCTCCGATCCAGGCCAGACTCTAAGGAACGCAGAAAGCTTTACATGCGGAAGCTGAGGAAAGACCATGTTGAAATGGACCAGCGAAGCAAACATGCAGCCAGACGGATTACGCCAACGAAATGGCTAAATTCCTATGTTCCTGAAGGCAACTGAAGGCAGCCCCTTATCCACGTATATAGAGTTAGGGAGTGCTATAACGTCGATGCTCGGCTCCCTTCACAGCCTTCAGCCAGCCCTTTCCAAGTTCGTCTAACTGCCCTCTTTTCCCCGAATTACAAGAATAATGACTAGAGAAGCGCGAGACAGGCGGAAAGGTTCGCCTCGGCCAATTCTTTCGCGGTCGCTGAAAAAAGATGGTTAGTTCTGCCCCATAACAGAGATATATCGATAAGCGTCAATCTATCGGCGCTCAGCGATTATGACTGTTATCAGAGCGGTTTGGGCAACCACTGTTACTTTTGCGGCGCTTGTTTTCAATCGTTTTCGGGTACCTGGGAACAACCAGAGCACATCCTTTGCGGCTGCATGCGAGCGATTGGAATATACAGAGCGGCGGCGCTAAATACCCTGATTCCTACCCTTCCCCCATGCCCAAAGATGCGACAGACTGCCTGAAACGCCGTGCCCAGCGCTCTCACGCGGCCCCTTACTGCGGTTGCGCTGTGATGCTGGATGCGCGATGGAACCCAAACGATGCCCCGGGTGGACCACCACGCATCCGGGTTGTCTGCGCGGGCTAAAAAGGCCGCGCAGTTCTTTCGCAGGGCGAAAAAGTACCGTGTTTTTCTGCCCGTTGGGCAAATCATCAATGATTTACGCGGGTTTAAGGCGAAGCATTCTAGGGAAAGTGCCGTGAATTGCGGGCTGAGTCAAGACGTAGCCACCGCACACAGGGCGCGGGGTCCCAATGGGGATAATGTCACGCCTGTGACAAACGCCACACTGCTTAGCACGATTATGACGGTCAGGAGCGCTTTTGGCAGTCAGCCAAATGTGCGTCTGTAACTCACTGATTATCTGGAAGATAGAAGCGCTGTCCGTGACTTGTCCGCCTCTATTGCGAGTGCAATTGCGCTGTGCTCACAAAGCAGCTTGGTGACTCACATTCCTACTCGGTTGGACTCTTGTATTGCGACTATCAGGCATTTTGCCGTGAGCGGCAGATCGAGCCTGTTCCGCTTGAACATACGCTCCGGATCGACATGCTAGGCCGTTCTGCATGCGTGTCGAAAGCAGGCGGCAGCGGGATGATCTTGCAGAGCCCACAGCAGCACTCAGCGCGGTACAGGCAGACGCATCAAGCGGAGATGGCTGCCCGGAGAGCGGGGCGGCGCTGGCAGCGCTGGACCTTTCTGACTCCTACCCTGCCCCCTAGAGATGCGACAGACTGCGCTGGAAACGCACTGCGTAACGCTCTCACGCGGCCTTTCTAGCGTTGTCGCCCTATGTTTCGGCAACGAAGAGGGGGCCCCAAAGATGCCCCCCGAGCGCCGCACCCCCACCCCCCGAAGGCGGGCGCTGATTTCTGGCTGACCCAGAAAAATTTTCGGGTTTTGTTCTGCCTGCCAAAGGTCAGCAGATGTCGATGAGTGAAATGGCGATTTCGGAAACAATGAGGAATCCGCGACGGCGATAAAAAAAATATTTCGATATTGTTCAAATTTGAACAGACGGACGCTTGCCAGTGTCGGCATGCTACTCGACGAGCAGACTCCGGGGGGAGGGCTGTTCAAACTTTGCCTAGAACCCTTCTGATTCTGGGACGTCTTTTTTGGCTTCGGAATGAGAGGTCATGAAGATGAAATCGGGATGTTTCAACAGTTGCGGATTGCCATTTGCCGCAAACACATAACGGCAAGGCCCAAGAAACTTCCGCTCTGCGGAGCAGTCGGCGATGACAAAGACGACCTCGGAGGATGCTCCACTATACTTGTGTTCCAAAGCCTGTTCTAGTGCATGGCTACCGGTTGTAAATCGTGGAGCCGCGGCCTGGGCAAGGCACCGGCTCGAAGTGGATGTCAGGATGACAGGGTGAAGCGAACGACGCTGGCGTTGCACAGGGAGGTGAGGTCCTCTTCGATTACCGTGAAGCCGGAGGCAGCGATCAGGCGGCGCATCGTGTCGGGGTTGTTTTGGGAAAAAGTGTTGTTGATCTGGGCCATAATCTTAGTCTTATCAGAGTAATTGATTACGACGTTCCCGCCGGACTTCAGGATGGCACGCATGTTTTGCAGGTAGTCACGAATGATATCGATATCTAGGTGGACGAACGTACCGAAGCTGAAAATATAAGTCGATGGATTGGTTGGGGACACCGGGGAAGTTATTGCCGTCGTCTTTAATTATGGTGGTATTGGGCGCCCTGACCGCCATGCGGAAGTGCGCCGCAGTTCGGGGTAGTAGTCAACAACATATAGGTGGCGGAATGGAAGTAGATACCTGGTCCAGCGGCCGCCGCCGGGTCCTATCCCAACGCGTCGTGGAGAGGGTCGACATAGGGGTCCAAGAAGCGATCGCGCATGAACCGCAATGATCCGTTGACCTCCGATCGCCCCACTGCAGGCCATAGATTTCTTTATCGAGGAGAGCCTGCTTCGTTACTCTGACGGCCCGGAGCATTCGGCGCGGCAAAGATCTTCCGCTGCTTCCATTGCTGAGCATATCAACATGCAGTTTCGTATCGAGGCCAGGCATACAACACCTCGTGTCGATCGCACGAAAAAAGCAGCGCGCTTGCTGGGAACAAAGTTTACTCCGAATTGAGGTTAGCAGGGAAGAAAAATTATCTCTTGATGTCTGTTCACGTTTCCCAGATGTGGGACGGTGTAAGTCCAGTATATTCCTCTGTGTCCACTGTGCCTTTGCTCTGTACTTCTCGTACAGGCAATTACCTTCGCCCGAAGATCATGTCGCCAACAGTCATACCCAGCGGTCCTGTAACTTTCAAGACCGGAACGACGGTGTTAAGGGACGGCTCAGCTCTGCAGCGGCAAAGCGATATTCACGACCTCGGCTCTCACCGTGGGCTCGACTGTGGTCAAAGTGACCTACAACGGAAACTCAAATATCAATGGGAGTTCGGCGTCCGTAACGCAGACAGTGCAGCCGTAGACGTTTGCAGCAGGAAGCGGCTTATTTGCGGCGCGTTGATACCGGCATCTTAACTGTTGTTAGCAGGCCATTTCACGCTTTGAGTGGCAAAGTGGGTTTTGAGGTCGCGGTAGGGACGACCATTGCTGATCGCCCCCCGCGCGGATCCGCACGAGCGCTCATTAGCGCATGCGGCTCTTATCGCAGATGAATAACGGCCAAGCGTGCTGCTTGTCCGCACACTCGCCCACCCGTGGGACACGCGAAGTCCCGCTCTATGTCGGGTACGTGTCGAGCGGGAGAGTGTTCTCCTTGATCAGCAGCCTTCCCTCCTCACTCTCCGCCGACGTGCTTTCCGTCGTTGTTCGAATGATTCATCGGTACTATGCCGCTGTCCGACTCCTCGCAGACGTACATGCGGGCCGTGTGGCCTAAGCCTTCTCCCGCCGTCCTGCGACTCACTTTTGCCGCAGGCGTCTGCGAGGTCTCCCGGTTCTCGTGCTTGAAGTTTCTAGGCGTGTCTGGGGTCTTCGACTACGCCGGACCGAACGTCGACTCGCGCTATCGTCTCCGTTCGTGTTGCCTTCCGCGCATTACAAAGGCGTCGGCGTCCGGGTTGCATCTTTTCGGAGCTGAATACCCACCCCGCCTATCCTCTGTCTACGCTTCGCTGTGTCCCTCGCGGTAGCAGCGCAAGACTCGAGGCCGAGCGGATCGCTACTCCTTTCTCGTAAGGCTCTTTCATCCTCTACTTCAAGCCGGTTTAGCCCGGCGCACTGTAATCGCGATGTTACGTCAACAAGCGCAGGGCAAGAGCCCTGTCAAGAAATCCAGTCGCAGTTCGGAAAGTCTGTATTAACTCGCTGCCATCCTTTTGGCGTGCGTCGGAAGTACTTGAGTCCGCCGCTCTCCACGGGGCCGCCACGGCTTTCTGCGTACACGACGGCAACGGTGTGTGCGCTGTTGAAACCGACAGCTGATAACGCGACGTACCCCAAAGAGTCCGGGTACTCAGTCGAAACCGCTTCCACCCCTCCATCACACCGGGCTTGAATGTTTCATCAAGTTCCGCTTCAGTGATCGTTTTTCGGTCGCCGAGGACGCTCGACAAATCCATACGTGTTCATTGATATCGCGAAAGCCGTTCATTGCCTCGCGAAATTGAGGTCCTCTATTCCTGTTGCGTCTTTCTCGCTCACTGAGCAAATCTTTGGTTTAACGGTTGTTGAGAGGACAAGGACGGGTTTCTTGCTTCTCAGTGCAAACAGGGCTCCGTAAACTTCTGCTGCATCGGTCGGAATATGCCTTCACGGAGGCTATTTGCGCACTCACCATTGCGGGCCGAGGACACTAACCAATGCATACTTGAAGGTATTCATCTTTTTCGCCAATTGGCCAGCAGTTGTCTGGTGTCTAATGCCCATGGGAGGACAGCATGAAGAGATGGGCACTCCTTATAGGGTTGGCAGGCGCTTTGTGGATGGTGTTGGTGCTCTACAGCAAATCGTTGCCCCTAGCGAGGGTGAGCAATTATCCGGGAGTCTTTGCGGCAAGGTGGGTGCAGTACAGGGGCATCGCTCCGTCTGCTGGAATCGTTCTGGCTTTCAATATCTGGCTGGTGCTGACAAGTGCTCTGGAATGGATTGCGGCTGGCGTCTGCTGTCGCTTCGGTTTTGACTATTTTGAGGTCGCGGTCCGGACGACCATTGCTGATCGCCCCCCGCGCGGATCCGCACGAGCGCTCATTAGCGCATGCGGCTCTTATCGCAGATGAATAACGGCCAAGCGTGCTGCTTGTCCGCACACTCGCCCACCCGTGGGACACGCGAAGTCCCGCTCTATGTCGGGTACGTGTCGAGCGGGAGAGTGTTCTCCTTGATCAGCAGCCTTCCCTCCTCACTCTCCGCCGACGTGCTTTCCGTCGTTGTTCGAATGATTCATCGGTACTATGCCGCTGTCCGACTCCTCGCAGACGTACATGCGGGCCGTGTGGCCTAAGCCTTCTCCCGCCGTCCTGCGGCTCGGTTTTGCCGCAGGCGTCTCCGAGGTCTCCCGGTTCTCGTGCTTGAAGTTTCTAGGCGTGCTCTGGGGTCTTCGACTACGCCGGACCGAACGTCGAACTCGCGCTATCGTCTCCGTTCGTGTTGCCTGCCGCCATTACAAGAGGCGTCGGCGTCCGGGTTGCATCTTTTCGGAGCTCAATACCCACCCCGCCTATTCCTCTGTCTACGCTTCGCCGTGTCACCTCGCGGTAGCCAGCGCAAGACTCGAGGCCGAGCGGATCGCTACTCCTTTCTCGTAAGGCTTCTTTCATCCTCTACTTCAAGCCGGTTTAGCCCGGCGCACTGAAATGGCGATTTTTCGCCAGTTGATTTGAGCCTACGAGCATTTCCACAAGTAGAGGCATTTCAGCGAGCGACTTTTCTTTGTCAACTGGACGTCTGGGTCGCAGAGGCATATTTCCTCAGTCGTTATGTTGATGTGTGTCTGTCGCGGCCCAGTCGCGTCGCTCGACCCTGGTTCTAGGGCTACCCGTGCTGGCACTGAAATCGCACTGCAACAGTCGCTCCCTCGAATGAGCCGGAACGAATATAAGAGCTGATAGGAAACCGCTGCGTCACAATTCCTGCACTCGAATCGAGATTGTTTGGCACTATCGAGAGCGGCCTGTTTCAGCATTGGGTGCCCGCTCTCGACCGTCACATCCGTTTTTCCATCTGGATAAACCATGACTGCGACGCGAACTTCCCCGTGGATGTTTGCTTGGTGTGCCAGCGGTGGATAGATGGGCTGGGAGAGGTTGACCAGAATAGCGTTCCCCTTCGGTGCATCCAAGTGAGGGGCTGTGGACGCGGGCTGTTGTGCAAGAGCGCCTATGTCAGAGCCACTCGCTACTGCCAGTAGCAAAGCGATTCGAGCGATGAATCTCATGCTGAGCACTTTACACGTGGCCGTCTAAGTGCCGCCAGAGTCAATTGACGAAACCAAGGCTATTACACTCAGAACCCCTTATTCCGGGCATTTGAGTGTAATGGCGATATTTCGCCAGTTATCAGCCTAGGCGCACAGTTTTCGTCCCGACTCTCCTCTTGACAAGCCCCTAGGGAGCGTTCATTGTCCTCCTGTACCTCGCGACACATCTCACCAGAGTCCCGAAAAGCCGATTCTGTCTGAGTAGGCCCCTTCCTGTTATTTGGAGTAGTTCACGACGCCGCCAATCCATCGTGGACGCAGAAGGAGATCGCCATGCCGACTCACCCACAAAGGGGGGCCAGCCTGACCGGCCCGAGACACCTCTCCAAACCTGACCTGAGTTCACGCAACTCTTCTTCCGAAGAAGACCAATCAGAACAATAAGGAGATTCTATGAGAGTAGTACTGCGCACAGCCTTGTTATCGACGCTGCTGGCCGCTCTGCTTCCGGGGCAGCTCGCCAGCGCCCAGAACCATCCACGCTTCAAAGACATTGATTCCTATGTGAGGTTTGTGAATTCGCATATGAAGGCGCCTTTTGACCGCGACAACGCACGGCTTCCGCAAGGTGCTGGAATGGCTTTACTGAACAGCGCACGCCAGGCGAACACCGCAAGCACGCCGACTGCCCACACTAACGTCAAGGTCAACCAGGATCGCAACCCGTGGCCGAAAGCTGAGATTGGCGCAGCAGTTGATCCCACCAATGGCAACAACTACGTGGTCATGTCAAATGACTTCCGCGAGAACTGGGACCACATGTTCTACCATGTCTCAACGAACGGAGGGAAAAGGTGGACGGATGATTCCATGGTCGGAGGGGCAGATCCTGTTACCGGGTTCATTCCTCTTACCTTCCAGAGCGACCCTGGCGTCGCCTTTGACAGCAAGGGGCATAGCATATTATCGACGATCACTGGCAATGAGATCTTCGACTTCAATAATAGCTACGAAAACCTTGACACCGAGATCTACGTGGCGGAGGGCTTTGGTCACGGAATTTACACACTGCTGCTCCCAACGCCTGTTGATGACCAGCCTTGCAGCGGCACCTTCGACGCAGACGGGATGTTCAACTGTCCGGGCGCGCTAGACAAGCCGCTGGTCGCCGTGGACAACGTGCCGGGCAGTCCGCACAACGGGACCATCTACGTTTACTACACGTACTTCTGCTTCGGCACAGGGCCAAATTTCGACCAACCTTGTACAGACGGTAACGCCATGATCCCGGCGTTCTCCTCGGCGATACTGGAGGCCCATTCACCTGGTGCCGGCCTGCCTTTCTCAGCCCCAAATCTGGTCAGCGGCTCGCTGCTCAACACCCAGTTCTCCAATCTAGTCATCGATAGCCGTGGCACACCCCACGTTTTCTTCGACGACTTTACCAATCTCCCCGTTGCCATGTACGAATCCACACTGAAGGGTGCTAATTGGGTGGTGAGTTCCAAGCCGGTTGCCAACTTCTTTTTCAACGGCCTAGCCAGTATCAACTGGGGATTCCGCAGCTCTGGAACGATCGCTCCTGGATGCGGAATCAACGGTGACACCGCCTATTGCGCATTCTCAGCGAATCAGTTGGTGAATGGTCCACTTGAGAGTGGTGTCAGTGCCTATGTTGCCGTGGTGAACACTCTGAACGCCACGTCCAAGGTTTACCGCGTCAACAATGACCCCTTCAACGACGGCTCAGATCACTTTTTTCCTTGGGCAACCAGCAAAGCTGATGGCTCAGTGTATGTGGGATGGTACGACGACCGCAACGACCCGTTCAACACGCTAGTGCAGTATTTTGTCGGCAAGTCGACCGACGGTGGGCACACCTTCCCGACACAAACCGCCGTCAGTGACGTCGCCTTCAATCCCTGCATCGGATTTCCCGGATGCGGTTTCTTCGGCGACTACACTCAGCTGGCATCCGGTCCTGACGGCGTTGTGCATGCTGCTTGGTCCGATACCCGTGACGGGGCCAGCATGCAGATCTATTCGCAGGCGATTACCTGGTAGTTCAATTGCGAAATTTCAGGCCTGGGCGAGCATTCCGAACTCTGTTCAGGCCTGTGTTGTTTTCGGTGACTTGGGTTGCTTGGAAGTGAACCATTAGACTGCCACCCACCGTAACTGAAGCTCAGTTCGCCTTGCGCGTAGAGACCAAAATTGGCCGATGCGGATAGCTGTTGTTATCACAACAACCAAGCAGTTCCAAGGATGGTCGGCAATCCGGGAAACGTTCCCGGCAGTTTGCTATCCCTTCTTAAACGGCGTGACTGATCGGTGTCAATTCTGGTGTCAGTTCGTTTTGGAATTCCGTGCGCTTCCGTGCGCTGGGGTGCATCAGGACTGCGTGTAACGCATTGATTATGGTGGAGGGTGCTTCTGGTTGCGCTTCGGTGCGCGAGCCGACTTCACATCCTAAGTCTGGTGGATCTGCAGATGCTGTCAACCTCTTCGCAATTCTGCAACACCAGAAAAGTTCAGTTGAGCTTCACCACGAGCCGTAACTTGGCCAATTCCCTTCCCTGGGCATCAATTAGCACCAAACAGGACTTCGCATTTGCAGTCCGACCGATGCGGTACACGTTTCCTGGCTGCCAGCAAATTCCCAAACCCTGCGCACGTGAAATCTCGTTGACCTGGGCATAAGTGAGTTCTCCTTCCGGATGCGCCTTCGGCGCAGAGACGCGTTGCAGCACTTGGCCTATGGTCGCAGCCAACCCGGGGGAAACGGTTCGTGTTTCTGGCCGCGGTACGGCCGGAGCCTGCACTGGAGTCGGCTTCCAAGTCTTCCGCAGATGGTATGTCGCGATGATCCTCCGAAGAAAAAGCGCGCGATCGGGACGACCGGCACGAAAGCATTCGGCTCGGCGGGCGTTAATTTCGAGATCTTCAGGATCTAGCCAAAATGACTTCTGGGATAATCCAACGCCGGGATCTGCGGCCAATGGCTTTCGCTGATGCTCCCAAGACATTAAGTAGACCTCCACTTGTTTAGTAGTGGGCAATTCTCCCTCAGACCAATCTGGCATTCGTACCGGAACCGCTTTTTTCACTCGAGATCTCCTTTATGCGCATCCCAGACGACAGGGGGATCAAAACCTAGCACTTTGCCACCCTGCTGAAGGGTGCTTTTCCTATCCCATTTTCTCAACTGCTAAACGGACTATCCCATTCGTGCTATCCCAACCTCGAACTGTGATGGTTGCTGCAAGCCGTGAATACAAGGTGTAGGGCCAGTCGACGGGCACCTTGACCGGGCTGGAAGTCGCGCACATGATACGTAGTAAGATGAAACTTCGCGTTCGCCTCGGACTTCTCGCATTCGGAGCGGTTCTCGCGCTCTCCGGCTTGGGATTGGTGAATCGAGGCGTCTTATCGTATGAGAATCATCGAAGGCTCACGAACTATTCCTACGGCACGATCGCGACCGGGATCTTCATCTCACTTCTCGCTTTCCTGCCACCCGTTGGCCTGGTAGATCGCTGGCTCGCTCCGAAGCAAGCAGAAAAACATCGGCACGAGCATCATCGAAAACATGGCTCCAAATAGCTGACTTTTCATTGCACGGCCATTGCACAAACTGTGCCGAACAGGGTGAAATACTCCGCAAACCGATGCTCTGGTCCGAACGTAAGTGATTGATCCAAACAGGCAGGCCAAAGGCGGGGGCTTTTAGGAAACCGCTGCTCTATCCATCTGAGCTACGGGGCCGTCCTAACTAAGCAATACATTAAAGAAATTCAAAGCAACTTGATGGGCCAGCACTTTCGCACCATCGCATATTATCGCATTTTCGCGTGAGTGCTCTCTGAATGGAGCTTCCGATAATCCCATCAATCAATGTCATCAATGGATATCGTGCCCGGTGATGATGGGGTCACGCTGCCCGCCCTGGTCCTTTACGTTTTTCATGTTCCATCCGGCGAAACTCAGGCTCTACCACTTTGTCATGGAAGTTGTTCCCGCACTGTTCACAAAAACCATAATCAGAGCCGGGGATTGGTTCACGTGTTTGCGGATCAATAACAACGCCCATCGAGACTCTTATCCGGTTCGGGCAAGGTTCACCGGGTTTGTGATGTTCGCAGAGATTGGGGTGCCCTTCCCAAGAACCGGGGCAGGTGCAAGGAGACATAACGGCAGGGCTCCTTCACGCAGTCTAACAATGGCTCAGGTTTGTTAACAACAAAGCTCCATACGTTGCCGCCCAATTTTGACTTGAGCCGTAGGAATCTGCGTTCGACTATAGAGCGAGCAGGCGTCCAGTAATGCCCGTAACGGCTGTTACGAGGGGAACGTGAACCAAAGGGCTCCACTGGGAAAGCATCTGTGTCGACAACAAGTTACAGGACAACCCTCAACCGGCAGCTAGCCTCCGATGTTGTTGTTTGAGGCAATTCACGATCGTCACCGCGCTGCGGTCAATTCATCCAGGGCCAGATTAAGTTCCAGGACATTTACCAGGGGTTCCCCCAGCAGACCAAGCTGTCGCGGCTGCGTATGCTTTTGGACCATGTCCCGAAGTGCTGATTCAGAAAGTTGGCGTTCACGCGCAATACGCGGGATCTGAAACTCGGCAGCAGCCGGAGAAATATCGGGATCCAATCCCGACGCAGAGGTGGTAATGAGATCCACGGGAATCGGCTGCGCCGGATTCTCCTTCTGGAGATTCGCAGCATCGGCTTGTACGCGGTCGATCAGTTTCTGATTGGTCGACGCCAGGTTCGTACCGCCAGAGTTGGCAGCGTCGTAACCATTGCCAGCGGCCGACGGACGCGAATGAAAATACTTCGCGGAAGTGAACGGTTGCCCGATAATCCGCGAGCCGATCGCTTCCCCGTTCCGATAACGGATCTGTCCATTCGCCTTGTCCTTGAATAAAACCTGCGCCAGTACGGTGATGACGAGCGGATACAACACTCCCAGCAAGACCGTGGTAGCGATGGTCATGAGAAACGCGGTGATGAGATGTTTTTTCATTGAAATTCTTAAGCCAACCTGACGGCAGTGATGAGCAGATCGATAAGCTTGATGCCGACAAAGGGCGCGATCAATCCGCCCACTCCGTAGATTAGGAGGTTGCGTCGCAGTAACGCCTCGGCATTCATGGCGCGATACTTCACGCCGCGCAGCGCAAGAGGAATGAGCGCAACAATAATAAGGGCGTTGAAGATGACCGCAGAGAGCACCGCCGATTGCGGCGTCTTCAGATGCATGATGTTGAGCGCGTTAAGCACCGGAAAGGTCGCCGCAAACATTGCCGGGATAATCGCGAAATACTTCGCGACATCGTTCGCAATTGAGAATGTTGTCAAGGCACCACGCGTCATCAGCAACTGCTTCCCGATCTCAACCACCTCGATGAGCTTCGTCGGATTGGAATCGAGATCGACCATGTTGCCCGCTTCCTTGGCGGCCTGCGTCCCGGTATTCATGGCGACACCTACGTCCGCCTGCGCGAGTGCCGGGGCATCGTTGGTGCCATCCCCCGTCATGGCAACGAGCTTTCCACCCGCCTGTTCGCTGCGAATGAGCTTCAGTTTGTCCTCTGGCGTCGCTTGCGCCAGAAAGTCATCAACCCCTGCTTCGCGTGCAATTGCGGCAGCGGTCAGGGGATTGTCTCCCGTGATCATTACGGTGCGAATGCCCATGGCTCGCAACTGCGCGAAGCGATCGCGAATTCCTCCCTTGACCACGTCTTTGAGATGAATCACCCCCATAGCCCGCCGATTTTCTGAGACCACAAGTGGGGTGCCGCCCGATGATGCGATGCGCTCGACTGCGGCGCGCACTTCCACCGGCATCGCAGAGTTGTTCTGCTCGAGATAATGAGCAATGGAATCGGCAGCGCCTTTTCGAACATGTCGGCCATCCAAATTGACTCCGGACATTCTCGTCTGCGCCGTGAACGGAATGAATTCGGCCTCGAGAGCCCCGAAATCGCGCCCGCGCAGTTTGTATCTTTCCTTAGCCAGCACCACAATCGACCGCCCCTCGGGAGTCTCGTCGGCCAGTGAGGAAAGCTGCGCCGCGTCCGCCATCTCAGCTTCGCTCACGCCGGGAGCGGGCAGGAATTCGGTAGCCTGGCGGTTGCCGAAGGTAATCGTCCCCGTCTTATCGAGTAGCAGAGTGTTTACGTCCCCCGCAGCCTCAACAGCGCGTCCCGACATTGCGAGTACGTTGTGCTGCACCAGTCGGTCCATCCCGGCAATCCCGATAGCGGACAACAGCCCGCCAATCGTGGTAGGAATCAGGCAGACGAGTAGCGAAACCAGCACAAAAACGGTCTGTGGCGATCCCGAATAGATCGCGAAGGGTTGAAGCGTTACGACGGCCAGCAAGAAGATGATGGTCAGCCCGGCCAGCAAGATATTCAACGCAATCTCGTTGGGCGTTTTTTGCCGGGCCGCTCCTTCTACGAGCGCGATCATGCGGTCGAGAAAAGTCTCGCCCGGATTCGACGTGATCTTCACTTTGATGAAGTCACTCAGGACGCGCGTGCCTCCGGTGACCGCGGAACGATCGCCGCCGGCTTCGCGAATCACTGGTGCTGACTCGCCCGTAATCGCCGACTCGTCCACCGACGCAACGCCTTCGACGATCTCGCCATCCCCCGGAATCAGTTCTCCGGCTTCCACCGAAACCAGATCGCCTGCCCGCAGCTTCGCGCTCGGAATCTCTTCGATCTTGCCGTCGGAGACGATCCGCTTCGCAACCGTCTCCGAGCGTGCTTTTCGTAACGTTTCGGCTTGCGCCTTGCCGCGTCCCTCGGCCATCGCCTCCGCAAAATTGGCGAACAGTACGGTGAACCACAGCCACAGCGTGATCTGCAGATTGAAACGAAAGGCTTCGTGCGGTCGAAGAATCAAAAGCACTGTCGTGATCACACTGCCGATCTCGACTACAAACATGACGGGGTTTCCCATCATGTTCCGAGGGTTCAACTTGAGCAGCGAACTCCAGGTGGCGCTGCGAACGAGATTCACATCCCAAATCGATTTGTGATGGCTTGCCATAGATTTCTAGAAGGTCTTTCCCACTTGCATGAGCAGATGTTCAAGAATCGGTCCCAGGCTGAGGGCCGGGAAGAACGTGAGCGCACCCAGAATCAGGATGACGCTGATCAGCAGCAGCGCGAACAGCGGAGTTGTAACTGGAAATGTCCCAAGAGACGGCGGAACGTATTTCTTTTGCGCCAGGTTGCCGGCAATGGCCAGCATCGGAATGATCATGAAGAAACGACCCACCAACGTGGTGATTCCTGTGGCGGTGTCATACCAAAGCGTGTTGACCGTCAGTCCTCCAAACGCAGAGCCGTTATTTCCCGCCGAGGATGTGAAGGCGTAGAGAATCTGGCTAAGGCCGTGCGGCCCGGGATTTGAGATTCCACCAGTTCCGAAGCCCTTGACCGTCGAGATTCCCGTTAGTGTGAGAATGATTAACGGAAACACCAGCGACACCAACATCGCCATCTTGACATCGTAAGCTTCGATCTTCTTCCCGAGATACTCGGGCGTCCGCCCCACCATGAGTCCGGCGATAAATACAGCCAGTACCACGTAGATCAAAATTCCGTACATGCCCGAGCCAACTCCACCAAAGATGACCTCGCTCAGCATGATGTTGACGAGGGGAACCATGCCGCCCAGCGGCGTGAAGGAATCATGCCAGCCGTTGATGGCGCCGCAACTCGCGTCGGTGGTGACCGTCGCAAACAGTGCCGAGTTCGCTATGCCGAAGCGTACTTCCTTGCCCTCCATGTTGCCGCCTGACTGGGAGACGGAAGCATGCTGCGCCACGGAGACGGGATAGAGCGGGTTGCCATGCGCCTCCGCCCAATATGCGATCGTCACGCCGGCGAGAAACAGGATGGCCATCGCCGACCAGACCGCCCAGCCGTGTGCGGGAGATCCCGTCATCCGGCCCAAGGTGTACGTCAGCCCGGCACCGATGGCAAAAATGCAAAACATCTCGAATAGATTCGTCAGGGGCGAGGGGTTCTCGAATGGGTGCGCACTATTTGCATTGAAGAAGCCACCACCGTTCGTTCCGAATTCTTTGATGATCTCTTGCGAAGCCACCGGTCCCTGGGCGATCGTCTGCGTCGCAACCGTGTCCATCACAGGTTTTCCAGTAGCGTCCACAGCCGGTTTTCCGTCAGCCCCCACATGTTGCACCTCTTGCGGCTCGACCAGTTTCACGGTGTCGTAAGGCTTCAAGTTTTGCACCACTCCCTGCGAAACCAGGAACAGCGCCCCTACCACGCAAAATGGCAACAACACCCAGAGGCAACAGCGCACGAAGTCGACCCAGAAATTCCCGAGAGTATTCATTTGGCGGCGGGCGATTCCACGGATAAACGCGATCGCCAGAACGATGCCGGTCGCCGCCGAGGCAAAGTTGTGGAACGCGAGGCCGGCCATTTGTGTGAAGTAGCTCATGGTCGTCTCGCCAGAGTAGGCCTGCCAGTTCGTATTGGTGGTGAACGATGCTGCGGTATTGAACGCCAGATGCTCAGGCACCACGGCCCCCAGGTGCTGAGGATTGAAAGGCATCATGCCCTGCACACGCTCGAGAAGATAAAGCACCAGCATCGAGACCGCGCTGAACACCAGCATGGTGGTCGCGTACTCAGTCCAGCGCATTTCATGCTTCTCGTCGACGCCCGTTACACGATAGAGCAAGCGTTCGATAGGCCGCAGCACGGGATCCAGAATCGTGCGCTCTCCCGCGAATACTCGAGTCATGAACACGCCGAGCGGCTTGGTAACCGCGAGAACTAGCGCCAGGAAGACGAAGATTTGAAGCCAGCCGTTAATCGTCATCAGAACTTCTCCGGCCGCAACAGGGCGTAGAACAGATATACGGTTACCACCGCGCTGATGATGAGCATGATGAGTGACTGTGTGTCCATGAGCCCCCTTACTTCATGCGATCGCAAAAACGAACATACGCAACTGAAGCCGCAAAAAATGCAATCGTGACTGCGATCCAAAGAACATCTTGCATCGGTACTCTCCTCGACAACTTCGCAATGCTCTCGCGGTCAGATCAAAGCGCGATGCGTTTGCCGGTGCCTATAGATTGCTCCTGCCCCGGGTCGCCAGCTTTCATTTCCAGGAGTTTGCCTCGCCGTGTTGAGCGGCTGAGACCAGCACCATAAGCTAGGACTGCAGGCCGATGCCAGCTTCGCTCCTCCTGCACCAGAGCTACTAGAACTCGCAGGAAGAAAGGCACCGCTAAAATGCATGGCACGACGAGCGCAAGTTTCATAACATCGCTCGCACGGTTGGCTCTGAGATCTTTGCAAACACGATTGTTTCTCTCCACACGTAAGAGCGGGATCAAGAGTTCATAAAGAATTCGTAAAGGATCACACCTGCTTGGCCACGGTCGAACGCAGCGGGTAGCAGTTCAGCAG
This sequence comes from uncultured Acidobacteriaceae bacterium, assembly GCA_963840895.1. GTDB lineage: Bacteria > Acidobacteriota > Terriglobia > Terriglobales > Acidobacteriaceae > Sulfotelmatobacter. The sequence goes on along the minus strand of CAWJAR010000013.1, from coordinate 341,219 downwards.
CCCCACTCTGCCTCGCCCGGCATCGCGTAGTATTTACGGTTTGGCTTGGAGACCGGGGTCGTCGCCAATTCGAGGAGGGTCAAGCGTGCAGCGGCCACCATCAACTTGCGTTCATCTTGAGGAGTCCGCTCCCAAGAAGACGTTTCTCCCTTGATTCCATGACCGTTGCCGTCATGCGCCAAGGCTTCCCGATAGTGATAGATGAGTTTTGCCAGTTCTTCCGGAGTAACATCCTGAATCGTCGACATAGGTCCTACCCTTTCTGTGGTTCATGAAACTGCTGCCGCGCCAGATTGGATTTTGGTTGAACTGTGGTTGCAGCTTGCTTTCGCAGCTTGATGAGCAGTCCTACCAGCAGTAGCAGCATTTTCTCCCTTAGGCGTAGAAGCGTGACGTCCGCCCTTTCCGCCTTCAACAGATTTGATAACAGCGGGCGTAAAGATTGAATAAGGGGTTCGTAGAATGTTCGTAAGACGACAGGCAGGCGATCAGATGGTGCGGAGTTGGTGATTACTCCCCAGGTTCGAAGCGGTATCCAACCCAGGGTTCGGTCACGATGTAGCGCGGCGACGACGCATCCGGTTCCAGCTTTTTGCGCAACTGGCCCACGAAGACGCGAAGATATTCCACCTGCTCTGTGCTTTGCCCGCCCCAGATCGCCCCAAGCAGAGTGCGATGATTCACAACCTTCCCCGGGCGCCGCGCAAGGAAAACCAGCAAGTCGAACTCTTTTGGGGTGAGGCGCACTTCGTTTCGGCGTACGGTCACTTTATGCGCAGCCGTGTCGATACGGAAATCGCCAACCTCGATTACTCCATCATTCGGCTCGCTCTCGGTCGGAACCCGACGAAGATTGGCCCGCACCCGCGCCAGCAGTTCATTCATGCCAAACGGCTTGGTCACATAATCGTCGGCTCCGGCGTCGAGCGCCTCCACCTTCTGCTGCTCCTTGTCGCGCACTGAAAGCACAACGATGGGCACTTGCGATACAGCGCGAACCCTGCGGCAAAGCTCGATGCCATCGACGGAAGGCATCGACAGATCGGTGATGATCAGGTTGGGTGTCCAGTCCTTCATGATCTCCAGCGCCATCTCGCCGGTATTGGCGATACGAATGTCATACCCCTGCGCAGAAAGACTGGTGCGCAGAACCCGAGTGATTTGGGACTCATCGTCCACCACGAGAATGTGCGGGTGCTCAACCATCAGCGCGCCTCCTGGGTTACGATGTGCACGTCTACCGACGGCGAGTCGCGCAGGAAGCGCTGAATCGCGGATAGGTACAGATACCGCTGCCAGCCGGTGCGCGCGGAGCGGCCGAAAATTACCTGCGTAATGTGATTCTCGCTTCACCAGTTGGGCCAAGCCATCGGCAATACTTCCGCCCGCGCCGCGCACCACCCGGGCTCCGAGATTCTCGGCAAAACGAATATTTTCTGCCAGAGTTTTTTGATCCTCCGGACGCGTATCCCGCCCGACATCGATATAGAACACGTAGAACTCTCCGCCCATGGCTTGCGCCATCCGCGAACCTCGTGCGATCAAATATTGCGCCGCGGGATTCGAGCTCACACAAACGCCAATGCGCTCGCGAACCGTATGAGCCGGCCGCGTATCATCCTTCTCCAGAAATGCATCGAGACTGCGGTCGACGACTCCCGTGACCTGACGTAGCGCCAACTCGCGGAGTGCGATCAGATTTCCTGGCCGGAAGAAGTGGGAGAGCGCCCGTCTGGGCGCGGTCGACAGGGTAAACATCCCCGCGCTCCATCCGCTTCTGCAAGGCTTGGGGTGTCAGATCAGCGAGCACAATTTCATCGACCCGCTGCATCACCCAGTCGGGAACCGTTTCTCTCACCTGCACGCCGGTGATCTGCTGCACCGTCGGACCGACGCTCTCCACGTGCTGCACGTTCATGGTTGAGAGCACATCGATCTTCGCCTCCAGCAACTCCATCACGTCCTCATAACGCTTGGCATGTTTGCTGCCTTCAATATTCGTATGCGCCAGTTCATCGACCACGACGACCGCAGGTTTCCGTGCGAGGATCGCATCCACGTCCATTTCTTCAAAGGTAGTGCCCTTGTACTCTAGTTTGCGCGGTGGAACGCGGTCGAGTTTGCCCGCGAGTTCCGCGGTGGCTTTGCGGCCGTGGCTTTCCACCACGCCTACGATCACGTCTTCTCCGCGACTGGCGCGGCGGATCGCTTCGCTGAGCATGTTGTAGGTTTTGCCAACGCCGGGCGCGTAACCGAGAAACAGCTTGAAGATTCCACGCGGCTTTTCCGGCGAAACTTCGTTCAGCCACTCCTCGGGAGTCTTGGTCATCGAGCTATTGTCTTTCGCAACCTGGGAATTGTCACCTCCATCGTACAATGCGGATGTGAAAACCGGGATGCAAACCCAGGTAACCCGCTATGTAGCCGTCGTCATGGCCATTGCAGCGATCACCGCCATCGACTTCAGGCTGCACCTCAACCACACCACCGTGGCATTGATGTTCCTGGTCACGGTGCTGCTCACCTCAGCCTACTGGGGACTGCGCTACGCCGTCGTCATGGCAGTTGTGGCCACAGCTGCGTTCAATTTCTTCTTCCTGCCTCCGTATGGAACTTTCACAATTGCCGATCCGCAAAACTGGGTCGCGCTGTTCGCGTTCCTGGTGACCGCACTGGTGGCCAGCAATCTCGCCGAGCAGGCTCGCCGTGAAGCCGAAGGCGCAAAGCAGCGCCGCCGCGAAGTCGAACGCCTCTTCGGTCTCAGCCAGCGTCTATTGGCGTCGGACAACGTTTTGGAGTTGCTGAATGCCCTGCCGAAATACGTGCAGGAAACGTTCTCGGTGAGCAGCGTGGTCGTCATGGCCGCCGACCATCCTACGGTCTACCGTTCCTCGCTCGATGCTCCCTTCGAAGAAAGCGTTCTTCGCTCCACGCTCTTGCGTGGAGAACCCATCACCCAGCAGGGAGTCTCCTATGTTCCATTGCGTCTGGGAATGCGTACGGTCGGCGCACTGGGCGTCACCGGAGATGAACTGTCTCGCGAAACTCTCGACGCTCTTGGAAGTCTAGCGGGCCTGGCCATTGAGCGGGTCCGCGCGCTAGAAGCACTCAGCAAGAACCGCGCCGAGCAGGAACACGAACGCCTGCGCACGGCCTTGCTTGACTCAGTTACCCACGAGTTTCGCACTCCCCTGACATCCATCAAGGCCAGCGTAACGACACTGTTGTCAGGGGCCACTCTCGACGACCAGGGCCGCCAAGACTTGCTAACTGTAATCGACGAAGAGACCGACCGCCTCAATCGATTGGTGGGCGAGGCAGCTGAGATGGCGCAACTTGATTCCGGGATGTTCAAGCTCGATCTGCAGCCCCACGCGATCGGCGAAGCGCTCGAACTCGCCCGCACGGACGCCAAAGCTTCTCTTGAGAATCACCCGCTGGAAATCACATTGCCACCCAACCTGCCCCGCGCACGCATGGATGTACAGCGGATTCGTGAAGTCCTGATGCACCTGTTGGAAAATGCCGGTAAGTATTCAGACCCGGGAGTTCCAATTAAAGTAACCAGCGAGGTAAAGGGCGAATATCTGGTGACCAGCGTTGCTGACCGCGGTCCCGGCATCGATTCTTTCGAGCAGTCTCTGATCTTCGAGAAGTTCTATCGCGGACAGCACCAGCGTTATAGCGCACCAGGTACCGGCATGGGCCTGGCCATTGCAAAAGTAATCGTAGAAGCCCACGGCGGAACCATCGGCGTCGTCAGCCAATTGGGCAGCGGCTCCGTCTTCTCGTTCACCCTGCCGTTAGAGAAGAAATCGTAATCGCACTCCGCGGTAGGACAAGAAACGTTCATAACTGCATTCGGATCGAAGTTCGCTCGGCCTCTAACACCACTCATTGGGAAGGGGCCGACGTCAGTCGGGCCGTTAATGCCACCTGGATTTCGGCTTCAGCCGCCGAGGGTACCATACTCAAAGAAATGAGTTATGGTTTCTTGATGTAGTACGCTGCTTCCTCCGGCCGCACAACCCGCGGAATCCATAACGGCCGCCGCAATCCACCCGGCCCCGGCGCCGGCCGCGCCAACGCCTTCCACCTCTGATATACCGCGAACGACAGATTTGTATCCACAAAAATGTCCCCATACCGATCATCCGCCCCGGCCTTGTCCACCCGCACCATCTGATGCCAGCAATGCATACCGCTCACCGGATCCGGATGCACCGGAAACGTAATATCCTGATGTACCCCCGCATCGCTCCACCACACGCGCTTTGTATCCTTATCAACGCTCTCGTACGGCGAGACACTCTCCAGTTGCCGCATCTTCCACTGTCCCTTGCCCACTTCCTTCAGATCGACCCACGCGCTCGACATGCGCTCCACCTGTTCGTCCTTATTAATGCGCCAACGCCCGAGATGATGAGAACACGCCACCACGCCTGGCGTCAGCCCCTCCGTAACCCACGCGTGCAGCACAAAGTATCCAATCTCCGTGTGAACCTTCATCAGGTCACCCGTTCGCACGCCGCCAAGCTTTTTCGCGTCCGCCGGATTCACCCACAGCGGATTCTTGTGTGAAATTTCGTACAGGAACTTGGCATTGCCCGAGCGCGTGTGAATCAGATTGGGTAGCCGAAAGATCGGCAGCAGAGTATAAACATCGCCCCGCGCCTCCTTCGGCCACTCGACCACCGGGGTGTATTTCGCATCGAAATCCTCGCCCGGTTGGCCGATCGAAGCTCCTTGCGCCGACCGGTGAATGTGGCTGCGATAGTATTCCGGCAGCGCGAACTCCGGCCACTTCCAGTCCGCCATCGTCTTCGAGAAAAGCTCCAGCTTGCGCGATGGCGTGTTGTAGCCCACAACCGCTTTGTCCTCGACCATCACTCCAACTGGCTTTCCCTCGCGAGTGACTACCCCGTTCGCTTCCACCTTCGAGCCCGCCAGTTCCGCCCCCGCAACCGGCTTCTCATTCTGCTTGTAAACGTCGCGCGTAATTTCGAACGCCCCGTACTTGCGCATGTATTGCAGCGGCGCGAGTCCCTCTTTCTTCGCGGTCTCGGGTAGGCCCGGCACAGAGTTCTCGAAAATCCAGCCATAATATTCGTCGACGGTGAGCTTCTGCCCAGTTCGATACGGCGATTCGAAGTATTGCCGGATCCCCATCGCCCCATCCGGATCAATCGCCCACGACAGGTTGATCCAGAATTCATCCTCTTCCCACACTTCCCCTGGATTTGCCTGGTACGTATACTCAAACTTCTCACCCGCCCGCTCGCGCAGCACACGATTCACTGGCTGCCGAAATCCAATCCACTTTCCCGCATACGACTCCTGGCTCATCAAGTCGTGCCGCTCGGAACTGAAACCCATGGGCAACACGTAGTCGGCAAACCACGCGGTCTCGCTCCACGTCGGCGTCAATGCGGCATGCAGCCCGACTTTCTCCTCATCGCGCAACATCTCAATCCACGAAAAGCCGTCCGGATACGTCCACACCGGATTGAACACCCTCGTAAAGTAAGCTTCAATCCGCCCGCGGCCCTCCTTCAGAAAATGCGGCAACAGAAACGACATCTCGTGCGTGCAAAGCGGCCACTCCTGCGGATAGAGCAATTCGTTCCAACGTTTCTGCGGCGGAGGAACTTTGAATGTCTTCGGAACGAACTTGTTCCACGCGTTCAGATTGTGCCCGCCCTCGGTTCCCACCGAACCCGTCAGCACATGCAGCAGCATCAGCGCTCGCGCCGGCTGCCAGCCACCCAGGTTCCCCGACGCACTGCCTCGCCACAGATGGGACGCAAAGCGGCTTCCGGCCGTCGCGATCTCACGCGCGGTCTTGACGATCACCTCCGCTTTGACACCGCTTTCCTTCTCCGCAAACTGCGGCGTGAACTGTGCGTAATGTTTCTTCAGAGCTTCGACTAAGACTTCAAAACTCTGCCCCTTGGCCCGGAAGCCATTCACCTCAAGTTCTTCCCAGTTGGTCCAGTTCTTCACGAACTTGGCGTCAAAGCGGTTCTCATCGAGAATTACCTTCGCCATCGCCAGCAGCACCGCCGCTTCCGTTCCGGGATAAGTCGGCATCCAGTAATCGGCCATGCTCGCCGTATTCGACAGCCGCGGATCCATCACCGCCAGCTTCGCCCCCGCCATCTTGCCGTCGATGATGCGCTGCGCGTGCGGATTGAAATAATGTCCCGACTCGAGATGTGCCGAGAGCAACAGAATGAATCGAGCATTCGCATGATCTGGGGAAGGACGGTCCGCGTAGTGCCACAGCAGATAACCAAGACGCGCGGAGGACGAACAAACATTCGTATGCGAGTTATGCCCATCGATGCCCCAGGCCTGCAGCGTCCGCTCCATGATGAAGTCGTGCCCCGGGCGCCCCACGTGATACATCACTTCTTCGCCGCGCTCCTCCTGGATCGCCTTGCGAATGCGCGTGCCGAACGTCTCCAGCACTTCCTCCCATGATGTCCGCGTCCACTTCCCTGCTCCGCGTTCCCCACTGCGCTTCATCGGATACAGCACTCGATCCGGATCGTGAATCTGATTGATCGTCGCCGGCCCCTTGGCGCACAACCGTCCGCGGCTCGCGGGATGCATTGGATTGCCCTCAAACTTCGCAACTTGCCCGCTTTCCTTGTCGACATAAGCCAGCAGGCCGCACGCCGATTCGCAGTTGAAACAAATCGTCGGAACCAGCGAATAATGTTTCTCGACCCGCCGCGGCCACGCCTCAGGATCGAGCTCAACCCAGTCCTCCCACCTCTCCACCGGAGGGCAATAGGCCAAATGGCTCCCGTCACGTTTGAACTCGTTATTCATTCAATCTCCAAATCCTTTTGCAAAAGACAATGTGGGGAGCCGCCCCGGCTGTCCACTGAGTGAAGTTCAGCTTTTTGCCCTTTGCGTTCTAACTATTCGGTACACTTTGCCCCGCCATAACGAAGCACCATTCAAAAATCAGCAGTCCTACCAGCGCCAACATTCCCGCAATCGCAGTGCTGTAGAAATCAAAAGGCGCGCGCCACAGGAGCAAGAGCGGCAAAATTCCTCCCAGCACAACGCTTCCGCCCCAGAACCAGTTCTTGAACGGACCATGCGTAATCAATCGCGCTGCATAAGCGGCGTTGTCCGTGGAGTGCGGCATCATGAACTCAGCCGCAACAATCAGCAAATGCAGAATGAGGGTAAAACTGAGCGCCTCCTTAGCAATCCCCAGAAGTTGCGGCGACCCTCCAGCTGCGGACGGCAGCAAGGGCAGCACAGCCGCCCCGCACATCAAAGCCTGCACAATCAAATGCACCGGCAACAAAGGCGTCTGCCACAAATCGCGCCCCTCGCATTGTCCAAAAAGAAAAGCGGTGTATACCGCAGCCAGAAACCCGGCTAGGACCGTGGGCCATAATAAGAATGATGCAATCGCGGACAGCCCTAACACCGAAGCGACCCAGAACAAACCAGCGAGCCCGCTGTAGCCGATCAGAATGAATGCTCCCCGCGCCAGCCACGACTTACTCTGCGGCGTGAAAATAACCCGTAGAAAACGTGCCTTGTGTTCCAGATCCCAAACCAGCAGCACAGTGGTTAAAGCCGTGAACAGTAACGCAATGCTTGAGAGCACCATGTCGCGAAGGCGATCCGCGCCCAAACGCCCCATCAACATAGCGATCGCCGGAATCGCCAGCGCGCCCGAGCCTATCGCCTTGGTCCAGCAATATGCCGGAACCTGCCAGCCCCAGGGCCGTGCATGCGAAACGTCATACGCGGCCAGCGCATCTTTCTGCAGCAACGGGCTGTCCGGCGGATACAGCGCTCCTCCGCCGTGAATGCTCTCGTTGCGCTGTGACCACATGTAAATCGATTCGTGGCGCGCAGCCGTCGGCACAATCGCGCTCTCGTCGCCATCGATGTAATAGAGCTTGGGCCGCGTTCCCTGCTCCGGCTTACGCACGCGCACCGGTTCCCGCGCCAGCAATTGCGCAATCTCTCCTTCGCATGCGTCCAGATCGCCGGCAATAATCGCGTGCTCCGGGCACACCACCACACACGATGGCTCCAGTCCCACCTCGGTGCGATGTGCGCAGAAATGGCACTTGGCGGCGGTGCCTTCATCGGGGTCGATATAAATGGAGTCGTACGGGCAAGCCTGCATGCACGCCTTGCAACCGATGCAGCGCTCTGAGCTGAAATCGACGATGCCGTCTTTCCGCTGGTACATCGCGGTCACAGGACAAATCGTTACGCACGGTGGATTCTCACAGTGATTGCAACGGGTCACCTGAAACACACGCCGGGTATTGGGAAACGTTCCCTTCTCCACATACTTTACCCAGGTGCGGTTCACAGTAAGTGGAACATGGTTTTCGGTCTTGCAGGCAACCGTGCAGGCATGGCAGCCAATGCACTTGCGATTGTCGATGATGAACCCGTATCTCATCGGAAGTTTTGCAGGCCGGAAGCCAAATCCCGCGCGGCTTGGGTATTGTAGCTGACTGTCAACCACAGATTAGTGACAGCCTTGAGGCAGAGAAAACGAGAACCTTCGAAGCCCAAGAAGCGGCTGATCGTTAGGAGGGTTATAAGCCGATTCCTCTGTGACCCTCTGTGAACTCTGCGGTTTAAGGTTTTCGATTTTACCAATATTGCCAGCCGCCGCTTCTCCCTGGGCTACAATGCAGGGTGCGTTTTAGAACCCTAGCCAGTCCGACGATCTTGAGCGAAAAGCAAAACATATCCGGTCGTAACGTCTCACCAAACACTCTATGACAGCTGATATCGCAGCCGGCACCACCGCAATCCTCGACGACAAGAAAACCTTTTATAACCGCTTCCTCCTGATCGTAGCTGGCCTCGGCGGATTGCTCTACGGCGTCGATGTAGGCATCATCGCCGGCGCCCTGCCGTACCTCGAGGCAACGTCGGGTCTCAATGCGGGCCAACTCTCGATTGTCGTAGCCGCCGTGTTGCTCGGGAGCGTGATCTCCACCTTGTTTGCCGGATTGCTTGCTGACTGGATGGGCCGCAGATCGCTGATGGCCTTGAGTGGTGGTATGTTCGTCATCAGCATCCCGATGATCGCACTGGCGCACGGGTACGGCCCGCTGGTCTTTGGCCGTTTGCTGCAGGGTGTGAGCGCGGGCTTGATCGGCGTTGTCGTTCCTCTTTACTTAGCGGAGTGCTTGACCGCATCGAATCGCGGCAAAGGCACCGGTATCTTCCAGTGGTTGCTCACCGCGGGGATCGTGACCGCCTCACTCGTCGGGGCCTATTTCAGTTGGCGCGTCGACCAAGTCGCGCAACTTGGTGATGCAGCCAGGCTGTTCACTTACAAGGACACTGCGTGGCGCGGCATTTTCTGGGTCTCTCTGCCTCCCGGAATCCTGTTCGTCATTGGCAGTTTCATGGTCGCCGAATCGCCCGCGATGGCTGCTGCGTCGCGGAAAGAAGGACGCGGCCTACACTGCGCTTCTCCGCTCTCGCACGACCCCACAGGCTGATCTCGAGCTCAAGGAAATGCAGGAAGTTCTGGCCGCTGAAAAAGGGAGCGCATCGGGTGCAGCAAAGGCTCGCGAGTCACTGTTGAAACGCAAGTACGTCATACCGTTTGTGCTGGCCTGCATTATTCTTGCCTGCAATCAGGCAACCGGCATCAATTCCATCATTGCGTACAACACAAACATTCTCCTGCAGAGTGGACTCTCGGACCTCTGCGGCTCACTGGGGCTACGTCATATTTACGCATCATCAACTTCGCCGTGACGTATCGGCGGCGTAATGCTGGTGGACCGCAAGGGACGCAAGTTCCTGTTAGGAATCGGCACGGCCGGAATCATCGTATCGCTGATCTGCACCGGGGTTCTTTTCCTTGGAACGAACACCTGCGTGTGGATACCAAGGGCTCTGTGCAGTCCATGGTCTCACCGGACCAGAAGCTCGAACTGCTCTACAACGAACCGACCGCCAGCAAACTGTTGGCCTCAACGGGCGCCAACCAAACGAGCGATCGCCCAACTTCAATGGTCGTGATTTACTCCTATGGAGACTTTCGCGCGGCTAGCCAAGTCGTTCGATCCGATGACCCGGCCGCGAAGCCAATCGAAGTCACGCGAGACAGTTGCGTACCAGCCAATAAAGTGGTGGCCTTCTTCTCCAATCCTCTCGGCGACCTGGACGCTTCGCGCACGGCGCCCCTCAGAATTGAGAACGCCCTTATCACGCCGGTCCCGACAGCACGCAATGGCTGGCTCGTAGCCATTACCCTTTTCATCTTCATGGCATTCTTCGCCATAGGCCCCGGCGTATGCGTCTGGCTCGCCCTTTCCGAGTTGATGCCTACGCGCATCCGCTCCAACGGAATGAGCATCGCGCTCTTACTCAACCAGGCGGTGTCCACAGCTATCGCGGCGGTCTTCCTGCCCACAGTCGGCAAGTACGGGTACTCGACCATGTTCTTCGGTTTCGCCGCCTGCACTGTGATCTATTTCGTCACAGCGATCTGGTTTCTGCCGGAAACAAAAGGAAAAACTCTGGAGGAGATCGAAGCCCACTTCGAAGGCGCAACCGCAAAGTAGCGCCCTGTCTCGGCGATTGTCCTGCGGACGTCTCGCCCGCAGTGCGTTGGCGAGTGCAGGAAAAGCCTTGGCATACTGTAGGCCTCACTCTTGTGCGGTTTGCCCAGGGCACACGGAATGATTTACTCTCAGCCCTGCCGATGACTCCTACGAAAACAAAGAAGAAGACTGCCGACCAGAAGCATTCCCACGCCATGCGGCGGGAGATCTACGAGCAGCCCACGGCTATCGCCAAGACCGTCGCTAAGCATTTGAAGAACGACATCATCTTTCCTGGCGAACTGGACGCCATTGAAAGCGCGCTGCTCACCTTTGAGAAGCTGATCATCGCCGCCAGCGGTTCGAGTCGCCACGCGGGTCTCGGGGGCGAGATCATGATCGAAGATCTCTCCGGCGTAGCGGTCGACGTCGAATACGCCAGTGAATACTGCTACCGCTCAACGCACGCGGCCGTCGATCCGATCGTGATGGTGATTACGCAGTCGGGCGAAACTGCCGACACGATCGCTGCCCAACGCGAAGCCCTGACGCGCGGAGTCAAGACCATAGCAATCTCGAACGTTCCCGACACGACCATCGTGCGCGAAGCCGGAGCGGCTCTGATCTCCGGAGCTGGCCCGGAACTCTCGATTCCCGCGACTAAGAGTTTCACCACGCAATTGACCATCCTCTACCTGATGGCACTATTCCTGGCCCGCAAACGCGGCCGCATGACCTCGGAAGTCACTCGGTCTTATCTACAACGACTGATGCGGTTGCCTGAGGCAATCGAGAAGAATCTCGCCACATGGGACGCGCTCGCCGAGGACTTCGGCAACGTGCACTTCAAGGCCGAGAAGTTTCTGTATCTCGGGCGCGGCGTTCATTACGCTATCGCTCGCGAAGGCGCGCTCAAGCTCAAAGAGATCTCCTATGCGCATGCCGAAGGATATCCCGCCGGAGAACTCAAGCACGGCCCGAACGCGCTGGTAGACGAGAAACTCCCGGTAGTGGTGCTGGCGACATGCGATCATCGCGATCCGGATTCGGTTCTGCGTTACCGGCGAACGCTCGAGGTGATGAAGGAAGTGCGATCGCGTCGCGGGCCATTGGTGACGGTCGCGACCGAAGGCGACAAGGAAGTCGCAGACATCGCGGAGCATGTCTTCTACGTTCCCGCAGCGCCCGAACTTCTGCTTCCGATTGTCGAAGTCATCCCGCTGCAGCTATTCGCCTATCACATCGCGGTCAACAAAGGATATGACGTAGACCATCCGCGAAACCTGGTGAAAGCAGTGGTGACGGAGTAGTCACGCTGCAATTCGATTCCCGCGGGAGTAAAAAGACGCTACTTAGGGAGTTGTTGGGCTGATCGGATCGTCGCTGTGGCAAAGACCGAAGCACGCGATTACGCCAACCGCGACCGCGGCTCCGCCGATCACCCATGGTGAGTTCATGATCGCGCCTGCGCCTGGGGCTGCAGCGGCACTGTGCGGATACGCTGCGCCACAATTTTCTTCGCGCGATTTCTGTTGTCCTTCACTTACTGTTACGCTGGAATCCGCACCCTGTTTGGCCTGCTTCGGATTGCTCGACCGGGAATTGATGTTCACGTCTTTCTTCAGCGCCGATACAGTGACCTTGCCATCGCGGTCGACGACGTCGTAATGAGTCCACTCGGCGTTGTTCGCCGGTGTGACGATCACGCAACCCACACGCACCTTCAATCCACGAGAAGTGTTAACCGAGAGGCTGCCATGATCGAGCACTAACGTGTCGCCTTCAAACTGGATCATGGTTTCCGAATTGATGTCGGCGGTCGATCCGTTCGCTTCAATGCGGGCAGCGGCATTCTTCTGGGTTTCGATGAGATCCTCGAAGAACACAGCAGTGGAGGCGGGCGCTGCGTTTCGATTCACCATCACCCCTGCGCCGTTACTGCGCAACATGGCGCTTGCAGTGTCCTGGGCAAGCAGGGATACTGGCAGGATTGCCATCAAGGGAAGGCAAACGAGTTTTCGCCATTCGAACAACACGAGTCTCCGCAGCCGACCCAATCCAACGGCTGCGATAAGACTAGCGTGCGTCTTCCTGGACCGCTATTAGCATGCTTGATGCCTCTGCGGAGGCCGAGAAAGCGCTATGCGCGGGCGAAGTCGATGTATCCCGTCTGCACGTCTGCGCGAATGAGTTTCACGCGAAGCCGGTCTCCCACGTCGAGTCCCTGCTGGCCTTGAGCGAGCATGCCCTCAACGAGGGGCTGGGCAACGCGAACGAAGGTTCCATGATCGGTCACTCCGGTGACAATGGAGTCGAAGGTTTCGCCGATGTGGTTTTGCATGGCGACAGCGGCCAGACGCTTCGACATTTGGCGTTCGACCTTCTTTGCAGCGTCCTCCTTCTGAGTGCAGTTGGTGGCGATGGTGGTCAGTTCAGCGTCAGAGTAAGGATTGTTCTGGCCGGCGAGTAGAGCCTTGACGATGCGCTGAGTGACGACATCGGCGAAGCGACGGTTGGGCGCGGTGGAGTGGGTGTAGTCCTGGACTGCAAGTCCGAAGTGTCCAGGAGCGGGTTCACCGGCGCGTTCCAACACATACTCTCCCGGACCGATCAGCTTGATGACGGCCAGTGACAGATCCGCAAAGTGATCGGGATCGGCTGCCATTCGTCGGATCAGGAAATCATTCAGCGCTTTAGAATCGGGTTGCGCCGGAAGCTTTTCACTCTTGGTTGCGGCCAACTGCACGATGCGATCCCAGCGCTCGGGTGTGCGCACGATGCGGCGCAGCGAAGACACTTTCTCCAGAAGTCTCGCCACAACGCCGTTGGCGGCGACCATGAAGTCTTCGATCAACTCCGTAGCGTGATTCTTCTGCTGCTTCACTACTCCCACAACCTTGTCATTGAGGATGAGTGGATGGACTTCGTCCGTCTGCAGGCTGAGCGCGCCGTTCTGGAAGCGTTGCGCTTTCAGCTTCTGGGCAACCTCGTCCTGCAGTTTCAATTGCGCTTGCAAGTCCGCAGCAGCCGCGACCTTCGGCGGAGCGGGCGACTTCCCTTCCAACCACGCTCCGACGGAGTTGTATTGCAGTTGAGCCTTGTTGCGGACCAGCGCGCGATAGACGCTAGACGATTTGACAACTCCACTGGAATCGACGACGAACTCGGTTACGACGCTGAGGCAATCCTGGTTTTCGAGCAGCGACGATTTGCCGGTGGAAAGTTCTTCGGGAAGCATGGGGAAATTCCGAACTCCCGCATAAACCGTGGTGGTCTCCTTTGCAGCGTGCTGATCGATCGGCGACAACTTGGGGACAAATGCATCCACGTCGGAAATGCCGATCATGATCTTCACGTCACCATTCGAGACACGTTCGGCGACTTCGATCTGGTCGAGGTCGCGCGACGTGTCATTGTCGATGGACGACCAGAGCAGATTGCGCAGGTCGCGAATGTCGCCGATGGCAGCGATCTGCGGCGGATGGGCTTTCAACTCGGCCAGCTGTTGCGGAACCTGTGGGGGAAAATCCGGCTCGAAGCCGTAACGCATCATGATTTCTTTTGCTGTGGCTTGCAGATCGAGATGAGAAGGATTGGCGTCTGACATGAACTCCCTGTGCGGACGTGAGATGGACTCAGGCTACCATGCGCAAGCCAGTCGCGGATGGAACGCTGAAATTCTCTTGAGTAAGATTGTGGAAAACTCGCGAAAAAATAGTTGGCCTTCCGTCAAGAAATTGAGGTTTCGAATGAGTTTCATTTTGGGAAAAGGCGGTAAAGTCGGGGTACCCTCCCACCATCCCCTCGGAATGACTTGACTAGCGCGGGTTTCGCAGAAGTGACCTGCGACACCTTAAGCCCGTGAGACTTGGAGGTCAAAATCTTAACAAGAAGAAGGTTACCGACCTTTCGCGAGGGGTCGTTGTGTACCGCCTTCGCCTTGACGATGATCTGCTCTTTGAATTTCTCAGTCAAGGTTGGATGTCACACGGACGGCTTTGCAAAGTCGGCCCTAAACCTTTCACCACAGAGGGCACCAGAGGAAAATCTGCCCAGAACACATAGCGACACCAAAACCACGTGAGACTTGGCTCGGAACGCTGCTCTGACTAACTGACGCGGCGGCGGCGCGTTCTGTCACACCTTGCGCTTAGTTGGGGCGCAGGCGTTGGAGGTCGTCGTTGGTGTAAACCCGCGGGGCGCGGGGCTTATGAGTTTTCCAGAAAGCGGCCGTGTCGCCTAAGGGCGCTCCATAACCGCGCATGCGCAAGGATTGCAGGTTGGTCATCCCTGTCACTCCCACGTCGGTGATGCTGGCGGGGAGTTCTCGCGGCGGCTCGGCCGATGAAATCTCCACCACGCTCGCCATGGGATAACCGTAGTAGATCGGAAACAGATCAGCCTGGTGTCGAAGTTCTGGATTGGCGACGTAAGCTTCATTTTCGACAACCGGCCCGATCTGCGGAATACTCGGAATTCCAGGAAGCGGGGCGCCCAACGAGAGTGACGGCGTAGCGATGGGCTGGGCGAGAAGCGGCGAACCCGAGGTCATCAAGTACTGCGGACCGACGGAAAAGTTCGTTTCCTGCGCGGCACTGACTGCGGTAAGAAGGAGCAGCAGGCAGGACAAAGTAGCCAGACGCATAAAGGCCTCCAGAAACTGCTCTTAAATCACGTTCATTATGAACTGAAGACGGCACAATTGCCAGAGTATTTGGGCTCACATCTCGCTTCTGGCAAGGGTTTTGCCACGATGTCGATTTTGATGATGAACAGGAAATCCGAGTTTGTCGCTCCTCCGAATTCCTGACAAGCTCCGCTGTTTCGGTCGTTGGCACTCTTCCCAGAGACAAGCGGGCTGGCCTCTCTTTGACGCCGGTCACATTGTTCCGCGCAATGAAGTGATCCGGGAGAGTCCGGACCGGTATTCGGGAGCAGCCCAGCAGCCGCAGCGAACCGGGCGGACATTCATTTTGCCGTGCGTATCGCGGCGGCATTCTGCCGTTCGCGGCGATTGGCGCGGATGACGTAGAGCATGTAGAGAACGACGGCGAGATTTCCGACCAGCAGCACGGCGCGCAACACGCTCAATCCGCGCATGAGTTCGCGAATTTCCAGAGGCAACAGAAGGGCTCCGGAAACCAGCGCCACCCATTCGGCCCATGTTCGAGTGTGCCAGAGTCCGTAGGCCTCGGTGAAGCGAAGGGCGGAGTAAGCGAAGGCGATGCGGGCCGCCGCCCAGAGACGCGCGTCGGTTACATTGTCGGCGAAGTCCAGGAACAACTGAGCGGACTTGCGGTCAGTACTGATGTGGAAGAGGGCCAGCAGACTCTCCGCGTAGAGCCAGACATCTTTGTGCACGAGTGCCAGCGCACAGAATCCCATTAAAACGACGAATATCCCTTTGAAAAATTCAAACATGGCAACGGCCTGGAGGACTCGGCGTTGGCTGCGATGGGGATCTGGCTTAGAGGCGGCTTGGCGCATGCTGCTGACAGTGACTCAAGGCAGAGTATCACGGTGAGAAAGCGCATGCAGGACTTCCCTGCCCGATGGGTTCGCCGAAACTAATCCTTACCTCCGTAACTAGAGGGCGCGACGGAAGGATGTCACGATGACGCAGGAGAATGAATCATGAGAATAGTCGTCGTGTGTCTGAGTCTTGCGCTGGTCTCGGCGTGCAGTTTGTGGGGGGAAACTGCTTCGGCACCGCAGACGGCAAGGCAGGCTCTGCTGGAAATGTTCTTCAGCAAAACGCCGGGGACCTTGGTGAAGCACTTGCCCGCTGTCACGCTGGCGGCTCTGGAGAAATCGGGAGCACTGACCTCGTTACAGATGTACTCGAGTATGGCGACGCAACTCCAAACGCAAGGGAAGACGGTGCAGACTTTTGAGACCGGCTCGGTACTGCTGTCGGGGCAGGATCCAAAGACCGGAGATAAGTTCGAGGTCACGGTGGAGAATGACGCGCTGCAGGCCGACCAGGACGATATTGAGTTATCGTTTCAGGTTTACAAGAACGGGCAGGTCGAACGCACGCCGTTCATGCCTCAGATGACTTTCTCGATGAAGCAAGAAGAGAAAGTCTGGAAACTGAATGAGATTTCGGTGACGATCCATCTGCCTTTGGCCGATCCTGATTTTTTGAAAGCGATTACCGAGAAAATGACGCCGCATGCCGGACCAACTGCGTATGCCGCACACCCCGAGATATCGGCACAGCCGGCCGGCAGCGATTCGCAGGTAATTGCGGCGATGCGTTCCATTCTGACTGCCGAGGTCACGTATGCCGCTACTTATCCGAATGTTGGTTATACGTGCACGCTTTCCAATCTTGATGGATTTGGCGGCGGAGAGCCTAACGAACACCAGGCGATGCTGATCAATAGCGGACTGGCGAGCGGGAAGCGGTATGGGTATGTGTTTTCCCTTGCCGGTTGCGGAGGTTCGCCGTCGAGCAGTTTTCAGCTTAGCGCTGCGCCCAGTGGCAATAGCTTCGGACGAAAGGCATTTTGCGCCGACCAGACCGCGGCGATTCGTTCATCGGCGGATGGGATTGCGGCAACCTGTTTGGTGAGCGGGACGGCGACGCAATAGAGGGGTAGTGGCGGCGAGACGCCGCCACCGCAGCCGGCAAGATGCCGGCGCTACTTTTTATGCCTTCTTTTGGCGAATCGCACCGCGGAGTTCCTCAACAATTTCCTGCGAGGCTTTGATTGCCGCGGAGTGCTGGTCCACGTTGAAGGAGATGGCGCCGACACGGGCGTGACCTCCGCCGCCGTAACGCTCGCAGATGCGAGCCAGATTCACTTCAGGCTCCTGCGGGGCCCAAGGGTTCGATCCCACCGAAACCTTCACGCGAAAACTACTCTTGCTAAGCCCGACACTGTAAACCGATTCAGGATGCAGATAGTACGGGATGAATTTGTTGTAGCCCTCAAGATCGTGATCAGTGACGTCGAAGAAGATCGTGCCGTCTTTGCACTCGGTGCGCTGCTCAAGAATTCCGATGGAGAGTTCGTGCCGCTTGAGCAGAGGCGGAAGCAGCGGGGCGACGAAGGGCTCTTTCAGAATATCCGCTAGAGACTTCGTGGCTAGCAGGGGAATTAAGTTGGGAACGAACCCGTGATCGGGGGCCGACTCGATGACCATGGTTAGCTTCATAGCGGGAGCCTCCATCTCGACCGCGGTCTTTGCGTCGGGATAGAGGGCGCCGTCGATGATGTCGGTCCAGTGCACCAGGTCGGCGACGGAAGACGGATCAAAACCGAAGCGCTGCTGCGCTATCATGGCGATGAAACTAGTGCAGGATTTGAAATCAGGATCGTAGAACTTACGGTTGCTCTGGTCTTGCTCAAAGTGCTCGGCGTCGGAGGGCGAGAGGAAGGCGCTCTCGTGATGATCGAACCACCAGGTGATCTTGGGCGAACTGGAGTACTTGAAATCGACGATCGCATTCTCGTCGCCGTCAAACTCCTTCTCGTCGAAAAGCGCGCCCGCACGATGGACCAGGCCGGTGAAGATGAATTCGGCGTCCTCGCGAATGCGCTCACGATAAAAACGAGAGAACAACGCGGCGGAGGAAGCTCCGTCAAAGCATTTGTCGTGATAGAAAACCCGTACTCGCAAATGAATTCCCCGATCGCCCAGCAGATTTCCCGCCGGCGAAACACCGCGCGCATGGCGCGGGATTGCGATGCGGGTAAAAGCTAATAGGATTGACAGCTTACAGGAAGAAAGTCAAGCGCGGGGGCTGATTGAGTAACAGATTGGAGTCATCGAAGGAGCCAGGTAAGCGGGTGCCCGAGATCCCTTTGCCTGCGCTCGAGGCGAGCCCTTCCCTTCGCCTGAAAAACGACCCCGGTCAGGATGACTTCATCGAACGGACGAAAAAACTACATCGCGTTGGCTTGCTTCTCCGCCATGTCGCCAATCATGGGAAGTTTAAACATCTGCCCCTGATTCGCCTTAAGCAACAGGATGACCCAGATGATTAGACCCGCGAGTCCAATCAGGGGCCACATAAGGATGCTTAGCCAGCCAAGAAGGGGAATGTGCGCGAAGATGCTGAGCGCAATCCATAGTGCCATCCACGCTACCGCGAAGAAGATGGATTGAAAAGCGTGGAAACGGATGAATTTATTTCGGTTGTACGGTTCCATCACCAGGAAAACGATGGCCGGGATGATGGTGACGTAAGCGAGCATGCCCGCGACGTTGTCGGCCATTCCGCCAGCCGAAGCGACCGGCGTGGCCGGGACGGTTGCCGCTCTGCCCGCACACGCTGCACAAGTGGAGGTACCGTCTGCGATCTGAGTGCCGCACATACTGCAAAAGGCCATGGAGGTGTCTCCTCGTTTGCTTGGAGAGGATGCGGTCCACGGAATACAACTGGCCGCCGCCAAGCGACGCTGCGGCAAGGTACCAAAAAGTTTCCCGAAAATCAACGAACAATTTTCCGCAGGCGGCCTGAAAAGCCTAGGGAATCATGGCATAGTGGACGGCAAATTCACCGAGGACCGGCAGTCTGAACATGAATCCCTGAAAGGCCTTCACGACCAGAACCAGCCAGATCACGGCGGCGGCAAGCGCGACCACGATTGAGACCAGCACCATTAACAACGGTCCCAGCACCGGAATTATGAATAGCACGACGCTGGCCAGTTTGAGGGCGACCCCGGCTAGGATCGAAGCGCCGCACAAAAACAGACATTGCAGAGAATGAAACCGTACAAAGCGGTTCTTGTTGTACGGATCCACCACCAGGAAAACAATTGCGGGAATGAAGGTGAAGTAGGCAAGCGTTCCTGCAATGTTTTCAGTCAGCGGACCAACCTTGCCGCGGGCTGGCTGCTCGACCTCCATGGAACGCCCGCATCCTGGACAGAATCCCGCCGTCTCTGGCATTTGAGCAGCGCAATGGGGGCACGCAACCAAGGGAACGCTAGGCGCGGCTTCGTTCGGAATATCGGTCGAATCCATTGTCGGGACCATATCAAAACCCGCCGTGTGCGGCAAATGGCAGAATCAATATAGCGGATCGACCCGTGTGGGGACGGGCGCCTTCGCCCGTCCAGCGAGCGCAGCAAGCGCGATTTTGATCACACGCGAACAACCGGCAACCTCGCTACACTCCGAATTCATGAAGCCCGCCCGCCTACTCGTCTTTCAGGCGCCGCGCAATCCCACCGAGCGCGAACGCGAAATTCTCACGCTCCTAGCCGAAGGCCCCACCTTCAAGCAAGCCGCTGGACACCTCGGCCTGAAGCACCGCACCATCACCCGCGCCCTCGAGGAAATGCGCCACCGCTCCACCACGCCCACCAACGAAGCCCTCATGGCCCTCGCCACCCGCCAGCAGTGGATCGACGTCATCATCGACATCCCGGAAGAAACCTTCCCGCCGCTTTCGTGTTAAGGTGTCCACAAAACCGCGATCTCGAAAGAGGAGGGCCAATGTTCGAGTGGTTCAGCGGTTCGATCTGGCACGCATTCTGGATCCTGCTACCGGTTGCGATCATCACGTACGCTTCTCTCTTGCTCTATTTCAGAGGAGACTGGTATTTCTTTGACCCAAAAGACCACGTCGATCCCAAGCTGAAGGACGCCGGAACATTCGAGCCACACTGCAAGCGCTATCACGATCTTGCTAAGTTTGCTATCACGCTCTCCGGGGCGGCCATGGCGTTTCTCGTGAGCACAATCGCCAGCGACAAACCTACACAACCAGCGTTCCAGCAGAAGGTGCGCGATATCGATCCGATTGTCTTCGGCTTTTTCGGATGTTGCATAGCTTTCCTTGTGCTCTTCATGGTGCTCCAAACATTCTGGTACGAGGAGTACTGCCATTCTCCGGACCACAACTCATATAAGCGCTGGAAGTTCGCGCTCAACAACACCTTCGGGTGGATCGGGATGGTCGCATTCGCCCTGGGATTCTGCTGGCTAGCTACGCTGTTCCGCTAAGCGACCACTCCCGACACGCGAGGGACGCGGCGTAGTAAGGTGTCCAAAACCGCGATGTCCCAGACAGCGGACAGGAGTCCTTCTATGCGTTAAGAGACTCAACCAACGATCTGCGTCGTTTGCAAACTCCCAATCACGCCGGAACGGCGCCCTTCAATCAAACTCGGGAGCGGCCGCGAGCTCCACGTGGATTGCTGGAATGAATACGTGAGACAGCAGCAAAAGGTGAACTAGCGCCCTTTCCGCAACCCACTGGACACCTCGGTTCCAGAAAAGCAACCGCAACTGAGCAGCTGGCCATGACACTCCGGGCACTCTTCGATATCACACCCTTCAGTGTGGAGTTGCCCCTTTTGAATTCCGCAATCGGGGCACACCGACCAGATGTCGGTCCCTGCCCATGTCTCATTTCCCAACGGGATCCGCCGATGAATGGTAAGTCCCCGCACGAGGCGATCGACTCGTTGAAGGGGAAACATGGGACGGGGAAACATGGGGACAGACGGGACGTACCCCGATTATCTCCTCCCGATCTGGGAATCACACAGGCAACCCCAAGCCATCGTTGTCGGCGGACCGGGTCATCCCTGTTATTTTCTTTCTATGGCTCGACTGCCGCGTGTCGTGATCGTCGACGTTCCTCATCATGTTACGCAGCGGGGAAATGCGCGACAAGTAATTCTCGCCAGCGATGCGGACCGCGTCACCTACCTTGAGCTGCTGCGAGAGTATTCGCAACTTTACGCTCTTTCTCTGCTGGGCTACTGCCTCATGTCGAATCACGTACACCTGATCGCAGTTCCGCAAACTCCACAGGCTCTCTCGCAATCTCTCAAACAGGCACATGGACGCTACGCCGCGTACTGGAATGCCCAGCAATCGTCGAGCGGCCACGTATGGCAGGGACGATTCTATTCCTGTCCGCTGGATGAATCGCATTTATGGGCCGCACTGCGCTACGTGGAGTTGAACCCAGTGCGCGCGGGAATAGTCGCGACGCCGGAGCGGTGGAGATGGTCGAGCGCTGCAACGCACTGTGGCCTGACCAACCCAGACCCGCTGCTGGAAATGGAACGCTGGCGGAAGCGATGGACGCCTGCGGAGTGGCAGCACTTCATCGCTGACGCGGAATCGGCCGTCGACGTGAACCGATTGCGCCACTCCACGCACACCGGGCGACCGCTGGGGAGTCCGGATTTCGTGGCAGGTCTTGAGGAATTGACTTCGCGCCCGCTCGCTCCGCGAAAGGGAGGGCGTCCCAAGAAACCCATGGCCGATTGCAGGCAAGCCACCCTCATCTCGGTTGCTTAGATTCTGGAACAAACCGGTGAACGTCCCGTCTGTCCCGTCTGTCCCCAGGTTTCCCCCCCAGGTTTCCCGTCACCAGGTTTCCCGGTTTCCCGGGTTTCCCGAGAAGTCCTTATCGCACTCGGTTTTCCTGAACGAACTTCTCCAGGTCCGTTGGTTCGATGTAAGGTTCGTTGGTTCCGCACTTCACAGGCTTCACATCTCCGACGAAGGCGCTCTCACATAGGCCGGGAATATTTACCAAGATCGGGATGGTCTTATCCATGTAAAAGAAGCCCTCTATTCCAGGAGCGCCCTTAGTCTCGGCCAAAAAGTAGTACACCAGACCGGGAGCCAGAGCGGGTGGCGCCCCATTGCTGGGTACCGTCTGTACATAACCAGTCGGCACGCCGCCGTACAGAAGGTTCATGCCAGCAACCAGCCAGCACGTTCCCGCTCTGATCGGCTGTCTCCAGTAGCTCTTTGACCACACAAACGTCCCTAACTCCTTCGGGCTCAATATTTTGCCCCTAACTCACTGAGCCCCATAGATTTTTGCGAGATTTTCCCTAACCCCATGATTCCAATAGATCGAGGGGGGAGGGGGTACCCTATATAACCAAGTAGTAACCCCCATCCCAAAATAGGAATTGGATCAGTTGACTGGCGTCAACATAAACGCATGGTTGTGCCCGTTCTTCGTCCCGTACCCGGTGATCTGACCAATGTTGTTGATGGAGTTCGCGTTGATCAACACCCAGCCAGAACCCGCAGGAATCAGCGAATTCAGATCCTGCATCCCTCCGCTCGAAGTCCATCTCATCGCATGCGGAGCATTGTTAAACAGATTTCCATACCCCACAACCACGCTCGAATCGTTGACGCCAAAAGCAATGCTGTAATTTCCTCCAGGAATCACTCCCAGATCCTGAATCTTCTGCGAAGTGTTCCACAGCACCGCATGCCAATGCCCTTGCGTACTGCTTCCATCCGATTGGCCCACGATCACTCCAGTGTTGTTGATGGAGTTCGCGATGCTCGTCACACCGCCCGAAAGAGTACCCAGGTCTTTCATGAGGGAACCATTCCACAGAAACCCGTGCGACTTAAAAGGCGGACCGTAGTTAAACACCGATTCACCCACAATCTGACCGTTGTCGTTGATGTCGAGTCCCGCCGTAAAAATTGCCTTCGGAAGCGCTCCCAGATTCTTGATGTTCTTGTTCGTCCAGCTCGTGGCATTCACGAGTCCGCTGCTCAGAAACGAATCGCCTGCGATCACTCCTGAGGAATTGATTTCGAACGCTGCGCTGGAAGAGCCTCCAGAAAGCGTACCCAAACTCGTGATCGCTCCCGTCGATGACCACTGCACCGCGACGAAGTTGGTCGCAGGCTTACCCTTCACGTTGGAATAGCCCACGATCGTGCCAGCATCATTCAGCCCGATTGCGCCGCTCACCGTCGCTCCGGAAAGCGTACCGAGATCTTTGATGCCGCCGCTCTTCGTCCAGGAGAACGCATGCTGCCCCGCAACCACGCCAGTGCACGGATATCCTTCAGAAGTCTGCGTATCCGAGCAACCCACAACCTCCCCGAGATTGTTAATCCAAAAGCCGCTGCTCTCGTTATCACCCTTGAGCACGCCGATATCGATGATGGTATACGTTTGCGCCGTCGCGACAACAGCCGTTGTCAAGACGAGCGTCGCCCACACTCCAGCGATCATGCTTTTCATAGAAGCCCCCAAATTGATTAATGTGGCGTCAGTATGCCACCAAGCAAAGGGTTTTAAACACTCATTAGTGCAAGATTTAGCAATGTCATGCTGCCGTTCCGTCCGATGAGTTCTACTCGCTCAACTCAAGTCACTTGAAATGCGTTGAAATCAGACAAGAGTTGATGTAGGGTGTGAAGTCCACACAGGCCCTGCGCCTGCCAAAGAGAAGAGCGGATCCCTTCCTTCCTCCCTTCCGATCATCTCGAGTGGACGTCGTCTATCTCGAACACAGGTGTCTCTGCCATGCGAGCGATCCCAGCGTCGTATGTTTCAGATTCTTGTCGCGCCCTTCGTTTCACGGTTCTCCTAACCATCATTACGGCTCTCATGCTCGTCACATCCACGGGAGCGCAGGATGCTGCATCGCAAGCAGTCACAAGCGTGCGCCCGCTGATCACCCAGACCATCGACGAAACGCGGCTCACGCGGTTGCGAGGAAACACGCATCCACTGGCGCGCCCGGAATTCGATCTTGGTACGGCCGAAGCAAGCCTGCCCATGAAGCGCATGCTTTTAGTGTTGAAGCGTAGTCTCGACCAGGAACATCAGCTGCGTAAGTTGCTCGACGACCAGCAGGATAAAGCTTCTCCGAACTATCACAAGTGGCTCACGCCGCAGCAATACGGCGAGCAGTTCGGCCCCTCAGAGAGCGACCTGCAGACGATCACCTCGTGGCTGCAATCTCACGGATTCCAGGTCGGCACCACCAAAGGCCGAACAGTATTGGAATTCTCTGGCACCGCAGGACAGGTCCAGGAAACCTTCCACACCACGATGCACAAATACCTCGTCAACGGTGAGCAGCACTGGGCCAACGCCAGCGACCCCCAGATTCCGACGGCGCTAACGCCCGCAGTAGCGGGAATTGATTCCCTGCATGACTTCCGCAAGAAACCGATGAACACCTATGTCGGCAAGTATTCCGAGATTACGAAACAACTCACGAGTACGAATCCACAATTCACCTATAACTGCCAGGTCTATCAATGTTACGGAGTATCTCCCTACGACTTTGCCACTATCTACGACGCGCTACCTCTGTGGAACAGTGGCATCAACGGTGCGGGGCAAACGATCGCGATAGTTGGGCGAACTAATATAAATCCGCTGGATGCAACGGATTTCTGGGCGCTGTTTGGTCTTACCGTCCCCGCGAACAAACTGAACATCATCCTAAACGGCACTGATCCTGGGGTTAATGACGATGAATCGGAGGCCGACATCGATGTCCAGTGGTCCGGTGCAGTGGCACCGCAAGCGGCTATCGATTTCGTAACCTCTGCATCGACCGAGACGACAGATGGAGTGGATCTCTCGGCGGTCTATATCGTCGACAACAATCTGGCACCGGTCATGAGCGAAAGCTATGGCCAGTGTGAACTCGGCCTTGGCACCGCCGGAAACCAGTTCTATTCAGCCCTGTGGGAGCAGGCCGCCGCGCAAGGCATCAGCGTATTCGTATCCTCGGGCGACAACGGCTCTGCCGGCTGCGACAACCCTGGCGGACCTGCGCAGTACGGACTGAATGTGAACGGCATCGCCTCCACGGCGTTCAACGCCGCCGTGGGGGGTACAGACTTCAACGAATACAACACTTGGTCGACATACTGGAATTCGACGAACAACGCCACAACCCAGGAATCGGCCAAGGGATACATTCCGGAAACCACGTGGAACGACACGTGCACCAACGGCATCTGGATTACGCTAGGTTGGGGCTCAACCGCCGAGCAGGTCTGTAACGGGAGTCTCGGAGACCCCCTCTCGGAGGGGGGCAGCGGCGGACCGAGCAACTGCGTGGTGAACAGTCAGACTGTGGGAAGTTGCACGCAGGGGTATGCGAAGCCTTCGTGGCAAAGCGGTGCAGGAGTGCCTAACGATCATGTTCGTGACCTTCCTGACATCTCGCTGTTTGCCAGCAACGGGTTCATGGGGAGCTCGTATCTCATTTGTCAGCAGGACCAGACCTACGGTGTTTGCGACTTAAACAATCTTCTAGGCTTCGGCGGCACTTCTGTCGCCTCTCCCGCCTTCGCTGGAATCATGTCGCTAGTCAATCAGAAGACTGGCACACCGCAGGGCGTTCCAGGCTTCGCCTTGTATAAACTGGTGACCAAGCAGGCAAATACTTTTCACGACGTTCCTTCCGGGTCGACCATCGCGACCATTTGCTATGCTGGCACTCCAAACTGCAAGGTATCAGTAACGGGCGATTCCTACGGGATCCTCTCCGGTTACAGCACCGGGCCCGGATACGATTTGGCCACCGGCCTCGGCTCGGTAGATGTCAATAACCTGGTGAGCAACTGGACCAAGGCGACGTTTACCGCCACGACCACCGCTCTGCAGTTGAACTCCGGCAATGCTGTCAACGTGAAGCACGGGACTGCAGTCCCGGTAAGTATCGGCGTAACCTCGGCGTCGGCCACGGGCCAAGCTTCCCTGCTCGTCAGCTCCGGCGTTGGAACCAGCACCGGCCAGGCAATTGATACGTTCACTCTCAGCAGTGGTTCGACTCCGGGCGCAACGACGAACATGCTCCCGGGAGGAACTTATAGCGTCATCGCGCACTATGCAGGGGATGGAAACTATGGTGGCAGCTATTCCAGTCCAGTCAGCGTGACAGTCAGCAAGGAGAACAGCCAGCCCCAGACCTTTCTGGTGACGTTCGACAGCAGCGGAAATGTGGTGAACGCTGACACCATGACTGCACCTTACGGGTCCCCGTACATATTGCGGGTAAACATGGAAAATTCCGCGGGTCAGCTCTGCAAACCCGTAGGCTCCGGTGCCACAGCATGTCCATCGGGCACGGTCGCACTGACGAATAATGGGACAACGCTCGATTCCGGAACCTACACCCTCAATAGCTACGGGTACACCGAGGATGTAGCGGTTCAGTTGCCAGGCGGCACGAATTCTGTGCAGGCGGCGTATGCCGGAGATAACAGCTTTAACCCGAGTACGGCGACGAATGCAATCAGCATCACTCTAGCCGGTACGAACATAAACCCACCGAATGTTCCGACCGCATATGTTGGGTCCGGATTCGGAGCGACTGCCCTGGTACAAGCGACGAGCAGCGGCTTGCCCCCCTCCGGAACGATCACATTCTCGGTCAACGGAACTCCCGTATCGGGAACGACCACGTACCAGTCAGGCAACCAGGTTGGTCCACCCACAGTCGCATGGCTAACCGCCAATTTCGCAAGTGCGGCCTCGGCTCTTCCAACAGCGGGGAACTATACGATTACCGCTTCGTACAGCGGGGATGGAAACTATACCCCGTCAACATCAGTTGGAACCAGCATCAGCGTGCAGTATCCGCCACCATTTCCTACGGTCACTCCCTACTCGCAGAATGTTGCCATCGGAGCGACCGCGAGCGTTACGGTGATGATTGCATCGCAGAACAAAACGGTGTATCCGACTGGGACGATCACGTTCAGCAGCGGCAATGTAATCCTGGCTGGCCCTACGCCGTGCACAAGTACCCAGGACAGCTCGGGTGACTACGCATGCCAAGCATCGGCAAGCTTTAAAGCAAATACCGCGATGTCAGTGTTCGCGCAGTACAGCGGCGATACTAACTACCCTTCGGCCTCGGTATTCGCGATCGTCAATGTAAACGATTTCAGCATTGGAATCGACTCTTCTTCGATCGTAACCGTGGGGCAGGGGCAGTCGAAAACAGCTCAGTTCGACGTTTCATATTTGGGATCCTTTAGCGGAACGGTAGGGAACTTCACTTGCTCGAATCTGCCTCCGGAAACGACGTGCAGTTTCAGCCCGACGCAGGTCACCGCAGATGGACCAACGATTCTGACGATCACCACGTCCGGGCCGGGACAGTCGCGTGGACAAGCTCTACGCCGGGCTGCGAGCGAAGTGCGGCGCAATGGGTGGATGGCCACTGCATTCCTTCCTTTGCTGGGGGTTTGCCTGCTTGGCGTCTCGCCATTCGGACGAAGGCGCAAGATATGGCCGGCGATGATAATGCTTGCTATGCTGCTTGCTTTTCTCAGTTGCGGTGGGGGTGGTGGCGGGGGAGGAGGATCAACGCCGAATCCGGTTCCTTCGATCACATCGTTATCTCCCACCCAGCAAGCGGCCGGGTCTGCATCGCAGTCCTTGACCATTAATGGCTCCGGGTTCATCGGCGGGTCGGCGGTGACGTACAACGGCGTCGCTCATGCGGCCACTCTCCTGAGTGGTTCCCAATTGTCGATTTCGCTGGCCGCCACCGATCTGTCTGCCATAGGCTCTTACCCGGTGGTTGTTACCAATCCTTCACCGGGCGGAGGCGCTTCGAGCGCGGTGAATTTCAGCGTAGTAACGGGCACACCGACGGGAACATTCGCCGTGACCGTGACCGCAACAAGCGGCTCACTCACACATACCGGGAGTTTTTCTCTTATCGTCCAGTAGCTGGAATGGATGTCCCTAGTGGATCGTTCGGGTTACGAGAACGCCGCCGGCGGAGCAGCATCTGCGGGTGGTGTACGATTCAGTCGTACTCATTTCATCGCCATGAAACTTTCTGCAATTGCTTCTGCTCTCGACGTGCGCCTCGAAAACGGTTCTCCGGAAACTGAAATCACCGGGCTCAACGGCATTGAACACGCCGGGCCCGGGGAACTCACGTTTGTGTCGAATCCCAAATACTCGCCGGTGGCTCGTTCCACCAAGGCGTCAGCCGTCATCGTCGGGGAAGACTTCCCTGCTATCCCTACTGCTATGTTGCGGGCAAAGGATCCTTACTTAACGTTTGCGCGCGCGCTCGAGCTTTTTCATAAACCTGTGCTTTACGCGCCGGGGATCCATGCGACGGCGGTGGTTGCTGCCAGCGCAAAGATCGGCCCGAATGCTCACATTGGGCCATACGTTGTCATCGCAGAGGATGTCGAGATCGGGAGCAATGCTGTGCTTTTGGCGCACGCGGTGATTTATCGTGGCGTGAAGATCGGCAACAATTTTTTCGCGCACGCCCATTCCGTGGTCCGCGAGAATTGTCGCATCGGCAACAACGTCCTCCTGCAGAACGGCGTCGTGATTGGAGCGGATGGGTTCGGTTTCGCAAAAACCTCTGAGGGACGGTGGCACAAGATCCCGCAACCCGCACCGGTCGTGATCGAAGACGATGTGGAAGTGCAAGCCAACTCATGTATCGACCGTGCCAGCGTGGGCGAGACCCATATTAAGCGCGGGGTTAAGGTGGACAACCTGGTGCAAGTCGGTCACGGATCGACAGTCGGTGAAGATGCCTTACTGTGCTCGCAGGTGGGGCTTGCCGGATCCACCGAAATCGGAAACCGCGTCATACTTACTGGCCAAGTCGGAGTCGTCGGTCACTGCAAAGTGGGGGACAATGCGATCGTGACACCGCAAAGTGGCGTGGCTCACGACATTGATGCCGGCGCGCTGGTGAGCGGAGCGCCCGCAGTCGATCACAAGCTGTGGCTGAAGTATTCCGCCATCCTGCCGCGACTGCCCGAGATTGCTCGGGCGGTGCGGAGTAAGAAAAACCAGGGCCTCACCACAGAGGACACAGGGATCACAGAAAAGATCTAGGCGAAAGCTGTACCGCCTCGCTCTTTTTCGACCGGAACAGTCGAAGGCGTGAACTGCCGACACTCTTCCGGCAAGCCACTGTCGATGGCGGCGCGGACTTTCTCCATCAGGGCATCCCGATCACCGAAATCTTTCGGTTCAATGGGCGGATGGAAAATCACCGTAACCAAACCTGGCTTAATCGCGAATCGCGCCTTGGGCATGGTGTAGTGTGTCCCGACGATCGTCACGGGAACCACTGGAACGTCGCACTCGACCGCCAAATAGAACGGACCCTTTTTGAAAGGCAGGAGCTTGCCGTCGAACGATCGCTTGCCCTCCACGTAGATCGTCATATTCAGCCCCTGCTCGACAACAGCTCTCGCCGCGCGCACCGCTTCAATACCGGCATCGCGATTGCCACGGTCGACCGGAACGAGAGATCCCATCCGCATGGCCCGGCCGAGAATCGGAAACTTGAACAGTTCTTTTTTCACCATGACCGAAGTGCGCTTGGGAATCAGCGGGATTTGAATCGGGGGATCAAGATTCGACACGTGATTCGTCATGAAGATATAGCTGCGGGAGTGGTCGAATCGGTCAAGCCCGACAGTTTGAACGCGCACACCGGTAATCCACACGCCAGCCCACGCGCCCCACATAAAAAGACGATAGAGAACCCGGACATCACCCATGATGTAGCTGGCGGGAAAGCCGATCAGCGCGGCCACCGGCGCTGCCAACGTCCAGAAGATCAACATGAGGATGGTGCGGATCATTTCCCACTATCCCCCGTTGCTGAGGGTGCAGCCTGAGCTTCACCCTTCAGCCAGGCAGAGCGACGCGCGTGTTGCTGCTCCGTAACCTGATCGAGATTCTTCACATCGTAGGAAACTTCCTGACGGCTTCCGATCGTCCACTTGAGTTCGCGCTCTGCCCCACGGCGCGGTCGGACCTTTACGGTAAGCGCATCGCCAGGATTCATCCGCGCCAACTCCTGCCGCGATTCCTGCCCCGCCGGCTTGCCCTGCAATTCAACAATCGTATCGCCGACGTGCAGTCCCGCGTGCTCGGCCTCGCCGCCGGGAGTCACGGCTACAACAGACATCGGTCCATCGAAGTTGCGGGATGCGGCAAAACCTGCATCGGGCAACGTGTTCATCGTGGTCTCTACGCGCAACCCAACGGGGCGAAAGAAATCATCCCACGGAATCTCCTCCTTCCCAGCCACGTACTTTGCGAAGAACGAGGCTAGATCGGTATGGCTGACCGCCTCAGCCGCCTCGCGCACTCCTTGGGAATCGTCAAAGTAACGACCCTTCTTGGCGTAGTTCTCGTTCATCCACTGCATGACTTCCCGCAGAGACGTTTGCCCGTGACTCTGGTCGCGCAATGCAAGATCGAGCATCACACCCAGGAGCTCACCAATGTTGTAGTAGGAAACACTGCGATCAGGACGGCGGTAATATCCATCGCCTTCGAGCCAGGCGTCAAGGCTTGAGTCCTCGGCTGACTGGGTAAGGTGAGCAGGCCGGCGCTCAAACTCCGTAATCTGTTCTCCCAGCCGTACCAGATATTGCTTCTCGTCGATCAATCCGGCACGCAATTGGATGATGCCCTCGGCCGTGCTGGTCACGCCCTCGCTGAACCACAATGCGCGCGTGTAATTTTCTTTCGTGTAGTCCACGGGTTCGAGCGTCTTGGGACGAATGCGTTTGACATTCCACAGATGGAAGAATTCGTGCGCCGTAACGCTGGTCAAGGGATCCAACGATTGCTTGATCGACTCCGCATTCAGTTCGATCGCGGTAGAGAACGCATGTTCCATGCCGCCACCCCCGGGACCTCGTGGGAAGTGATAAAGGAAAGTGTAGGTGTCGAACGGACGGTCATTCATCCAAGTGGTAGCCGCAGCGACAATCTTGTGCAGAGCGGCGATGATCTTGGCCATGTCGTAGTCCGCGGGATCGGCATCGACAATTACCCGGAAGTGACCGCCGGACTCTTCGAAGCTGGATTCCTGGAAATTTCCGATCTCAAGGGGAGAATCAACCAGGCGGTCATAGTTGGGGGCGTCCAACTCTTCGATCGAGGAAGATGCCAGGGGCGTGGCAACGCGCCATCCGGCCGGAATGTGGCTGAGGTGGACGTGCAGAGGCGTAGATCGAGCGTCGACGGGATACATCAGGAGTTGCGCAAGATTCAGAAAGGCGTGATGCGAGTTTAATTGTGCTCCAAAAGGTCCGGGCGAATCGACGTAGATCTGATACTCCACGATGGCACCGACATCGGCTCCTTGGAGCTGCCAACGGCTTTTATCGAGCGCATGGATCGGTAGCGCATGGCCGGAACGATCTTTGGCGCGAATCCAATTGACGTACTGCGCGAAATCGCGAATCTGGTAGAGAGCGTTCCATACGGGAAGCTGAAGTTCGCGCTGAGCAGCGCCCGCCGGCAGAATGATTTGTACTTCGACCAGATGCTGTTCGGGAGAAGAGAGCGAGATGGTGTATCCGATCGCCCCGGCCGACTGAGCAAGTGACGAAGACACCGCGAGAATTGTGGCGCAAAGATAGACGCAGAAGGATCGACGACCGACCGGGCATAGCATCATCGGTTCCCTGCCAGATCGCGCAGGCGCGCCGGCAACTTCTCGTAAATTCCACCGAAGCCGCCATTGGAGAGAATGGCCACGACGTCGCCGCTGCGCATTTCAGGCGCGATGTTCTGCACGATGGCATCCGCATCCGCGAGAAGCCTTGCCTGACGGCCGTTTCGTTGGATTTCAGCGGCAAGTGCGGGCAGCTCCAGGCGCTCATTTTCCGGAACTGCTTCGGAGCGAAAAACACCGGCAACAATGACTTCGTCAGCTTGCGCCAGGCTGCGCGCCAAATCGGATTGCAAAACGCGACGACGCAACGTATTGGAACGCGGCTCCAAAATGGCCCAGAGTCGCGCTTTCGGGTAGCGCGCCCGGAGGGCTTTCAACGTTCCGGCGATAGCGGTGGGATGATGCGCGAAGTCGTCGATGATGGTGATGCCGTTGACTTGCGCCTTGACTTCCAGTCGGCGCTTGACGCTTTTGAAAGTTTTCAGGGCGGCAGAGATTGCTTCTTTTGAGACGCCGCACGAAGCAGCGAGCGCCGCTGCTGCGGTCGCATTCCACACGTTGTATTCCCCGGCAAGCGGGAACTCGAGGTCAGCCCACGGCTTTCCATCACGCAGAACCGTCCAACGAGTCCGTAAAGGTTCGAGATGAAGGTTCGTCACTTTCCAGGTCGCACCAGGTCCGGCGCCGTAGCGGTCCACGGGGCAGAACGCCTTGGCCAAACAGCGCTCCAGGCTGGGGCTTTCAGCCGCGTCGCCGACAAACCCGTCAAAGGCCACGATTCGCCCGCGGCGCGGGATGAGATTCACCATGCGCTTGAATGCCGTTTCGACCGCATCGAGGTCTTTGTAGATGTCGGCATGATCAAACTCGACTGAAGTGAGAATCACCGAGTCAGGAAAGTAGTGCAGAAACTTTGGACCTTTGTCGAAGAAGGCGGTGTCGTACTCGTCGCCTTCGAGGATGAAGTGCTTGCCTTCGCCGAGATGAAAGCTCGAGCCAAAATTTTCGGCGATGCCACCAATCAGGAACGATGGTTGTAATCCAGCAGAGTGGAAGATCCACGCCAGCATCGATGTTGTCGTGGTCTTACCGTGGGTTCCAGCAACAACCAGCACTTCTTTATTTACGAGGAATTCGTCGTGCAACAGTTGCGGCAGAGAACAAAACGGAATGCGCTGATCGAGGATGTATTCCAGTTCAACGTTGCCCCGTGACATTGCATTTCCGACCACAACGAGGTCCGGCCGCGGCTCGAGATTCTTGGCGTCAAAAGGCTGCGCGACGGGAATGCCTAACTCGCGCAAGAAATCGGACATCGGAGGATATGCCGCGGCGTCGGAACCGGTCACGTGGAAGCCACGCTGCTTCAGCATTCCTGCCAGAGAGGCCATCGCTGTGCCGCAGATGCCGATCAAGTGAATATGTTTTTTGTGATTCATCTTGCTACTCAAATCAGACTTTCTCGACTAAAGATCATGGTGTGACCGCTGATTCCAAAATCCTGAATGTTACTTGTCCATTGCGCACCGTGAGCCTCGAACGCACGCCGAATGGCAACGTGATGTTTCTCGATGAAACGTGTCCCGACCTTACTCCGAAGGCAACGGGTACTCCCAGGTCGCCGACAATCCTAGTGATTACTTCTGGCAGCGTGTAGCCCTGACTAGCCGCCTGTACGCAGTCAAGCATTTCTCCGAAGATGATGCCGCGCACGTGATCGAGATGACCGCCTAACGCCAGTTGCATCAGCATGCGGTCGATCTGATAAGGCTTGGTGGCGAGATCTTCGAGAAACAGGATGGTCCCCTTGGTCTTAATCTCGTAAGGCGTGCCCAGCGACGCCACCAGGATCGAGAGGCATCCGCCATAAAGAATAGCTTCGGCTTCGCCGTCGACCAAGGCTCTGACGTCGGGGTTCACGGGCACGTCCCAAGCGGTGGTGCCGGAGACAGCCGCTTTCCAGGACGTCACGTCAACTCCATCTTCGTGAGCCCAGTCTTTCGCTGCCATCGGGCCATGAATGGTGACCAGGCCCTGGGCATCATGAAAATAGGTCAGGAGCGTAGTGATATCGCTGTAGCCGATGAAGAGTTTGGGATGCGCGCCGATGTTTTTGAGATCAAGCTCCTCAAGCAGATAGTTCGCGCCGTAGCCGCCACGCGCGCAGAGGATGGCGCGAACCTCATCGCGCATGAACATTTCCTCTAACTCGCCCGCACGCCGCTTGACCGAACCGGCGAAGTAGAGATCCTGCTCAAGAATTGAGTCGAAATAGAAAGGAACGTAGCCAGCGCGGCGGAGCGCGTCGCAACCCGCCTCCAAGTCAGTGCGCTTAAGATTGCTTGCAGGCGCAACGATGCCCACGGTATCGCCGGGGCGAAGGGCGCGCGGCTTCACGAGTTGATGATTGGTCGAGGACATGGGTGGAGCGCTGTTGGGTGTTCGAAAATCAACTCACAAAAAACTCTCCTCGGCACACCAATTGCGCAGGGCCTCGCAGGAAGACTTGATTGCCATTCTTGCGAACGGTTTGAGTTCCTCCCGGCGCATGCACTCTGACCGGCGAAGCCACGTGGCCAGTGGCTAGAGCGGCGACTGCGGACGCGCACGATCCTGTGCCCGAGGATTGGGTTTCGCCAACACCGCGCTCGAAGAAGCATGCTCGCACGTCATGCTTGCCATCGATGGCAACAAATTCTACATTCACGCCTTGCGGAAAGTGAGCGCTGCGCTGGATTTCGGCCGCACGCAGTTGCCAATCCGGTGCGAACTCAGAGACAAAGGTCACGAAGTGCGGATTGCCCATTGACACCGGAATGCCGTGAAGTTCGACGCCTGCTATGTGCAACGCAAGTTCATTTTCGACGATGGCTTCTCCCATTTCGATTTCAAACTCATATGCTGAAGCGGTGCGCGAAGTGAGGGTGCAGATTTTTATCCCCGCCCCAGTCAGAATCGAAATGTTTTCTTTACCCTGCTGGGCGCATATATAAGCGGCGACACAGCGAGTGCCATTGCCTGAGATCTCAGCGGAGGATCCGTCGGAATTGATGAGTCGAATCTCCACATCGGCGGTGAAATGTGGATGCAT
This sequence comes from uncultured Acidobacteriaceae bacterium, assembly GCA_963840895.1. Lineage (GTDB taxonomy): Bacteria > Acidobacteriota > Terriglobia > Terriglobales > Acidobacteriaceae > Sulfotelmatobacter. The sequence goes on along the minus strand of CAWJAR010000013.1, from coordinate 306,372 downwards.
CCACTCGACGCCGTCGGCGCCAACACCACTGTGGCGATCGCAGATTTGACTGGTAAAGGCAGCGATATCTTGCGGAGCCAAGGCGCCATCGATTAACAGGAAATCATTGCCGCAGGCGCTGGCTTTCACGAATGGAATGGTTCGAACGTCCGAATTCACTCGGGGTCCACCCGTCCAAGCGAGGTCACGCCGCTCAGAATCGACGACGCCTTCATGAGCTGGAATAGTAGCTTCTGATCACGGTTGCAACCCGCAACGTCAAACTGCAAACGAAGGTGTTGACCGGTACTTCCAGTCAGCACGTTTTGCATCATGCGGTGCTGCGTTTCCAGGATGCGATTGATCTCGTTGCTGATCTCTTCCAGATTGGCGCCGGTCACCTCGTAACTACTTAACAGCACTTTGAGGTTAAAAGTCTCTTCCAGGTGCCCAAGAGAAAAGAGCGCAATCAGGACGAGACCCGTGGCGAAGATGGCCGTCAGGTAAAGGCCTCCGCCCGCGGCCATTCCGACCGAAGCAACGACGAAGAGCGTGGCCGCCGTGGTCAACCCCGTTGTCAGACCACGCGTATGCAGGATCGAGCCCGCACCGATGAAACCGATGCCCGGGATGATTTGCGCCGCAATTCTGGCGGCGTCGGAAGGAACGCCGGCGAGTCTCTCGGAAAGCAAGGTGAACATCGCCGCGCCGAAACAAATAAACATATTGGTACGCAAGCCTGCCGCACGATGCTTGAACTCGCGTTCGAGGCCGATGAGGCCGCCGAGAATAGCCGCCACGATCAATCGCGTGATCGAACTGCCGACGGCTCCGCTCGCCATCTCCCCGCGCAAAATGTCGAAGAAATGCTTCCAGGTCATGAGGACGAAGGCCTGCCCGAAGCAGACTTCCGATGGCCGGATTTTATCATTGGATTTGTCGGCGCCAACGTTACCTGCGTGATTACCGCGCCCGATAGACGGCGGCCCGAGCCTGGCCTGTCACGTGGATCTCGACCAATTCCGGAAGATGACGGCCCTGCAATGCCTGCCACACGCTGTCCCCTTCGAAGGCAACGACGTAATCGGCATAGCGCGAGGGGTCTTCGAGCGCTCGTTCCCACAAACCCTCGGGATCCGCGGGCTGTTTCCACGTCCGATGATTGCCCTCGTTGATCGTTCGTTTGAGAGGAATACCAGCTTGCTGCAATGCCCCGACATGATCGCCCAGATACATCAACAGAGTCGACTCAGGCGGCAGTTTTTGTAACCAGATGGCAAGTTGCGCCTCAAGTTGGTTGCGCGTTCGCATGTTGATCTGGGCTTCGTTCAGGGAGATAGGCGTGTTGCGCCAGATCAAGGCATAACTCGCAAGCACGAACGCGACGACCAGGAGCACAGCCGCGGGACGAAACCGAGGCGTCCACCGCTCCGTTTTAACAGCCATATACAACAGAACACTAAGGAACGCCGCAAAGGCCGGCAGCAACTGCAATCCGTAGCGAACGTTGTAGTGCGAAAACGGCCACCATCGAGGAATGAAGATTGGAACTCCGCCGTAAGCTACCGACAGTGCGTAGAACGGAACCGGGATCAGCAAGAGAAGAATAATCCATGACCCCGCAGGCAGAAACCCGAGCCTATTTGATTTATGAAACCTCAGGCTCACCGCCACAGCGCCTGCGATCCCGAGCAGCACCCAGGTTCGCTGCAACCATTCGCTCTCAGCCATATTGGCCTCGGCCGACTTCAGAAAATACATTCCAGCCAGGAGAACGTTGCCACTCCCCGGATGCCCCGTATTGCCCGCGTTTTGGGTTCGCCGTTCGATTGCCTTCGCTGAGTAGGGACCATTCGCAAACTCCAAAGGGTTGCGATAGACGATGCCGTTATATGCAAGCCAAAGGCCCGGGGCCGCCACTGCAAGCAGCAAGAACTTCGCTAATGAACCTCGCGAAACCCTGAACCTTGAGGAATGCTGCGCCTCGGCTTTGCCCGGAAACAGCTGGAGCACCACGACGACGAAAGCCACCGCTACAGCCAGGAACCATCCGTCATAGCGCGTCAGGCAAGCTGCGCCAAGGCACAAGCCGCATTTCGTAAGGGCCTTCGCATCTCCCCGTACGAACTCGCCGAAATAGATCACCACCCAGACGAACAGAGCGAGATAGAGTGCCTCGCCCATCGCGGTGGTTTGCATGTAGATGAGATTCGGATTCGCCCCGTATACGATAGCCGCTGTCCAGGCAGCAACGCGCGTCCGACCGTCCGGTTGAACTCCTCGCGACAAAACACCGCGAACCAACCGGAAAATTCCAATCACACCAAATACATACGCAACCATGGAAGGGATCGATCCCCCCACGCCCCGCTGCCACATCTCCTTCGAAGCAATGAACGGAATCATCATCAGATGCGGTAGAGGAAGCCACACCGTACCCAACTGCAAAAGGCCGGGAGTCTTCGAATCGAAGACACGACGAGCGATGTTGATGTGCGCTACCGCGTCGCCGAAGAGTAATACATCACCACGCTGGAAGTAGAACAAGAAAGAAAACACCGAAACACAGGTCGCTAACCACGCAAGTAGCCTGACCTCAGAGTCCCAGTTGGAAGCAGGGGGCGCGTGATTTATTTTTTTGGGCACAAAACGGGTGTCCCCGAAGGCCTGCGCGGGCTATTCGAGGTGCGTCAGTTCACGGAAGATTTGAAAACGAGCATCAATTTCTTCTCGAGTAAGTGCTTGCAGCCTTTCAGTCCCGAAGCGCTCGACTGCGAACGATCCCATCACCCCGCCGTAAAACAATGCGCGCTTCAGGACCTCGCGATTCAATTCCTGTTGTGAGGCCAGGTATCCCATGAACCCACCGGCGAACGAATCGCCCGCACCGGTCGGATCCTTCACCTCTTCGATCGGCAAGGCGGGAGCACGAAACGGATGATGACCAATTCCAAACGCACCTTCCCGAAAGAAGATCGTTGCTCCGTATTCCCCGTGCTTGATCACGAGTGCCTGCGGACCCATGGACAGCACCTTGTTGGCCGCGCGCGGCAGGTTGGTTTCGCCGGCAAGCATCTTGGCTTCTGTATCATTGATCAGAAGCACGTTCACCAGCTTCAGCGTTTCGGTGAGCTCTTTCAGCGCTCCCTTGATCCAGTAATTCATGGTGTCGCAGCCGGTCAGACGGACACCATTCATCGCGCGCCGCACATTGGCTTGCAGCGTGGGCTGGATATTTGCCAGGAAGAGGAACTCGGTGTCCGCGTACTCCTTGGGAATCCGCGGCTGAAAAGTCTCGAAGACATTCAAGTCGGTGTAGTTTGTTTTCGCTTCGTTGAGGTTGTCGGTATAGGAGCCGCCCCAGCGGAAGGTCTTGCCTTTGGCGCGCTCGAGGCCGCGGATATCAATTCCGTGTTGATGAAAGACCTGCTCCTGCTCGGCGCCGAAATCCTCGCCGACCACAGCCACGACGCGAACCTTAGTGAAATAGCTGGCGGCCAGAGAAAAGTAGGTAGCAGCGCCGCCGAGAATGTTTTTGACGCTGCCCGAGGGCGAAGTTACGTCATCGAATGCAACCGAGCCGACAACGAGAATGCTCATCTTTTCAGTGACTCCAAGGTAGTGGCCCGCGATCAGTGGCCAGAAATTTCCAGCTTCTTTACTTCACGTATTTACCCAAGATCAATTTCAGCTTTTTCTTGGTGGAGACGGGAATCTTTTTGGGATCGGTCAGGATTGCGTGGGCCAGCGCCGAGCCGCACTTACAGGAACGACCGCGAGGCATCGCGCCTATGGTGGCGCGGACTACCCTAGTGGCATTTTCTGCGTTCTTCAGGAGAACAGCAACGATCTGATCGACGGTCACCGAGTCATGGTGTGGATGCCAACAATCGTAGTCAGTCACCATTGCGACCGTGACATAGCAAAGCTCGGCTTCGCGCGCCAGTTTGGCTTCCTGGAGGTTGGTCATGCCGATGACATCCATGCCCAGGCCGCGATACACGTTCGATTCCGCCTTGGTAGAAAACTGCGGACCTTCCATGCAAAGGTAGGTTCCGCCATGCTTACCCACAACGCCGACGTTCTTGCATGCAGACTCGACGACCCCAGCGAGTTCTCCGCAGACGGGATCCGCAAAGGCGATATGCGCTACGACGCCACCCCCGAAGAACGTATCGACCCGATACCGGGTGCGATCGAAGAACTGATCGGGGATCACGAAATCCAGCGGCTTATGCTCTTCTTTCAGCGATCCCACCGCGGAAATGGAAACAATGCGCTCGACACCAAGCTGCTTGAAACCATGAATGTTGGCGCGGAAGTTCAGTTCACTCGGCAGGATGCGATGGCCTCGCCCGTGGCGCGCCAGGAATGCGACCTTACGGCCCTCGAGCATTCCGCAGACATAAGCGTCAGACGGCGCTCCAAACGGCGTCTTCACTCGCACTTCCTTTGTCTTGGTCAGCCCCGGCATTGCGTAGAGGCCGCTGCCGCCGATAATTCCGATTTCCGCCTGTCCCAATCATCCTCCCGAAGTGGTGCGCGAACGCAAGTCAAACCCGTGATTATACAGGACCAGATGCGTGATCCTGCTGAACCGATCCGCAGATCATGGAGCGCTACAATTTGAGTTATGAGGTTCTGCGTTGCTGTCTTCTGCTTGTCGCTGTTGTGTGGAATCGTTCAGGCGCAAGAGCCTGGCAAGCGCCCGGCCGAGCCGGATTCCGTAACGGTCCCGGCAGCGATCGATCACAACCGGGTTGTGGTCGTTGCTGAACTCACGTTGCCCAACGGTTCAACCGAACGCGTTCGCGCATGGGTGGATAATGGTAATCCAGATCTTGAGTTATCGCGCCGCCTTGCGACGCTGCTCGGTCTCGCGGTTTTCTGCAATGACCATGAATGCTCTTCGCCCGCGCCACAGGCATTGACGGTGGGGGGAATGAAGATTTCTCTCGTGGGCATCAAAGAAGCGAAGATTCCACTGAGGCCTGCGACTGCGGCCTCAGTACTGGCCCCGGGCATGAATGCGGAGGTGAACCTGCCTTCGAGTATCCTGCGGCATTACGACGTGCTCATCGATTTTCCCGGTCATAAGTTCTCGATTGGCGCGCCGGGCACGCTTCATTTTCGCGGACCAAGCGGGAAGGTGCAGATCAATGCGGAGAATGGGCTGATCCAGGTTCCCAGCCAACTTGAAAACAAGAAATACAATCTTGCGCTCGACATTGGGTCGTGCATCAGTTTTCTGTCGGAGGACCTGTTCGACAAGCTCACTTCCGCCCATCCAGATTGGCCGCACATGACCGGAGCCGTGGGCTCGGCGAACATGTGGGGCTTGGAAGAAGAACCCAAGTGGAAGGTGATGCGCGTGGACCGCGTGCAGTACGGGCCGCTCTTTCTCGCCAACGTTCCAGTCGTGGATTTCCCGAAAGACCGCATGGAGTTTTTTGCCAAGCGAGCGGGCGTCCCAACCGCTGGCCTGATCGGGTCGAATGCTTTGGTGAATTACCGGGTAGGCCTTGATTATGCGCACTCGATTGTCTACTTCGAGTTCGGACGCATGTTCAACTTCCCTGATTTTGATGTCATTGGCCTCACTCTGCGTCCGGAGGACGACGGTCGATTCACGATCCTGGGCGTCGCCGAATTCGAGGGAAAGCCATCGGTGATCCAAGGGTCAGACGCCGTGCAGGTGGGCGACCATCTGGCTGCCGTCGATGGCATTCCCGTAGCGGGCTCCACGATGGGACAAGTGTGGGCGATGCTCGGAGGAACGCCGGGGCAGGATCGCCGATTAACGATTGAGCGCGCGGGCAAGCAATTCAACGTAGCGGCGACGGTGCAGCACTTCCTCGCAGAACTGCCGGACGAAAAAGAGCGCAAGAAAAAATAAGAGGCGTGAAGTTCACCTCGGAACTGCGGGTCTGGAGAATACTTCTTTTTCTAAAGTTGCGGTCGTGGCCGCATCCAGGCTCTCGCTCACCAGCACCGTGTCGCCCTGAGCTTCGATGACGACGGAACCTTCTTCCGTAGTCCAGGCGTGGCGGCTTTTCAGTTGGTCAGGACCGGAAGTTGGCGGATTTAGCGCTTGCCCGGCGACCTCGTCTGCCTTCTTGTAGCGCTGCTTCAACGACTGCGCGTAGATCGCGGCAAACTCTGCGGCATTCTCGGCACTCGACCAGCGCGAGACATATAGCAATCCCAAGGGTGCCACCGCGGCGGAATCTGTTTTCGAATCCGGCTTCGGTTTGGCCGCGTAGTAGTATCCGCCGCGCCACTCTGGATACATGTGCTTGGACAGCGGCTTTCCAGAATATTGTTCGATCAGGACGGCGACATCAAATTCTCCCATCGCTCCGATGTCGAACTTTTGGTAGTCCTTGAAGTCGCGCTTGAAGTCGGGCACGGGCATCGGATCAATCTTTTCGCCCGTGATGTACGTCTCCGGCTCCATGATCTGGCGTGTGGTGTGCGGAGGATTTTGCAGCACGGCGGCAAACGCTTTTTCCTTGCCACCGTTCTGCATCAGCTTAACCACGAAGTCCATGCCGTAGCTGTAGGGGAATGTCAGCGACTCCTTCAGGAAAATGGGCGCGGAGTTGAATACTTTGGTGCTGGATGTTCCCGTCAACGTCTCTTCTTGCATGGCGTCGACCATCGCGGGCGACGTCGTAATGGAATGCCCCGTAGGCGCAATCGCATATTGAAACATCATGGCCTGCGCCTGGCCCTCGATGACGGCTTCGCGGGCATTGTCCATCTCGTCGTTTTCAATGTCGGCGGGAGTAGGATCTTTCCTGATTTCGGCGAGGTCCTTCTCGCCCTTCTTCATCCACTTCTGCAGCCCGACCGCCTGGTCCTGGAGCGCGTGCGTCAACTCGTGAGCCATGACCGGTTCCTGCTCTTCGAGAGGGATCCAGTCCAGCAGATTCACGGTTTTGGTCTTGGGATCGTAGTATCCGGCTACTTCTTCGCGCAGCAGGGCGACCAGGAAAGTTTCAAGGTTGAAGTCACGCGGCAGCAGCCCGAACTTCTTCAGCACTAGTTCTGAGCGGCGCAGGCGCTTGGTGTCTTCGTCGTTCAGGTGCTTGGTGAGAAAAGCAACCACTTCATCGCGACTTGTCAACTTGCGCTTCACCTCGCGCTTGATGGGAAGCCCCGTCTGCTTGCTGTCGAAGTCGAGGATCTGGTCGACGGAGTGGAACAATTCCTCGGCTTGCCGCGGTGTGATTTTGATTTCGTCGTTTTCTTTGGACGGTTCCTGTGGTGGCGGAAGCGGCTTGGGTTCCTGCGCGGTCGAGGATGGAACCGAAGAAGCGCTCTTGTCCGCTGGCTGCGTTTCTTGCGCGATGGCTAGCCGGGCCGAGGTAACGGCACACAGTACAACCGCCAAAAACAGCCGGAGAATCACGGAGAAACGCGCTTGAGCCTTATTCATTGAGATTCAGTCTATACGTTTCCGTATACTTTTCCCTCATGACTGCGACCAAGCCTGTCAATCTCTGGACTTCAAACGAACACGCTCGCGACTATCTGGAGCGCGCCGATTCGATTTCTCATCGTGGCGAGGGGGAATCGGCTCTGCTGGAGTTCATCCCACCGGACACGCGGCGCATCCTCGACCTCGGTACGGGGGATGGTCGCTTGCTGGCGTTAGTCCGGCGCGAGCACCCTGACACCGAAGCCGTGGCGGTCGATTTCTCGCCAGCGATGCTGGAAGCTGTGCGAAAACGCTTTGCCGGGGATTCCTCGGTCAACGTGGTGGCCCACAATTTCGATGAGGCTCTGCCCGCGCTCGGGAAGTTTGATGCAATCATCTCCAGCTTCGCCATTCATCACGTGATACACGAGCGCAAGCGAACGCTTTACACGGAGATTTACGAGTTGCTGAATCCGTGCGGCGTGTTCTGCAACCTTGAGCACGTGGCCTCGCCCAGTCAGCGATTGCATGAGGAATTTCTGGAGCGGATCGGATTTGCGGTTGAGACCGAGGATCCATCTAACAAGTTATTGGATGTCGAAGCGCAGCTCGGATGGTTGCGCGAGATTGGATTCCAGGATGTGGATTGTGCCTGGAAGTGGCGGGAACTGGCGTTGTTAGTGGGACGACGGGCATAGCGCGCACCGGTTGTTGGAGTTCTCAGTAAGTGCGGTTACGAGCGAGTGACTTCCCTCGCCACCCATTCCCCAGCTTCCTTCGTTCCCAACGTGCCGCCAATGTCCTGCGTGGTCTTCTTCTGGCGGAGGGCTTCGAGCACCGCGGCTTCGATCTTCTGAGCTTCCTTCGTCATCCCCAGATAAGCCAGCATCATGGCCGCTGTCAGAATTGCGCCGAAGGGGTTCGCCATGTTCTTGCCGGCGATCGGGGGCGCCGAGCCGTGCACTGGTTCGAACATCGACGTTCTACCGGGGTGAATGTTCCCGCTAGCTGCCATTCCAAGGCCTCCCTGCAAGCCCGCGGCAAGGTCGGTGATGATGTCGCCGAACATATTGTTGGTGACGATAACGTCGAACTGGCGCGGATCGCGCACCATCTGCATGCACAGGGCATCGACGTACATATGCTGCGCGGTGATTCTCGGATACTCACCGCTGACTTCTTTAAACACGCGCTGCCACAGGCCTCCCGCGTGGGTCATGGCATTTGACTTATCGCACATCAGGACTTTATTGCGCGGAGAGCTGTCGAGTTTGGTGTGACCTTCGCAATACTGAAATGCATAACGGATGATTCGCTCGACGCCCTTGCGGGTATTGATATCTTCCTGCGTTGCAATTTCATCAGGAGTTCCCTGTTTGAAGACGCCACCGGCATCCGTATAGACCCCTTCGGTGTTTTCGCGAAGGACCACGAAATCTATATCTTTGGGCTCGACTCCTTTCAGTGGACACAGCGCGGCATCGAGCAGGCGCACGGGCCGCACGTTCGCGTACAGGTCCATCTTGAAGCGCATGCCCAGCAGAATTTCCTTGGCATGGATGTTGGTCTGCACGCGCGGATCGCCGAACGCTCCGACCAGGATGGCGTCGAAGTCGCGGCCCAGCGCCACGAACCCGTCCGGTGGCACCGTGACTTGATCGCGCAAATAGCGATCGGCGCCCCAATCGAAATGGGTCAATGCCACTTGAGCGCCGGAGGCCTGAATTACCTTGACCGCCTGTGGGATGACTTCTTGACCGATCCCGTCACCCGGAATAATGGCGATACGCCTTTTCGTTGCCGCCTGCGTTTCCTTTTTCGAGTCCACGGCAGGAAAGTTAACACAATCGCTATAATCGAACTACCAGTATGGGGAATACGGCATTGCAGGCGAGCGGCGAAGGGTTGGGCGCAACGGGCGTCGACGAGTATCGCGGCGCAGCCACGGCGTCGCATTTCGGCGATCCGCACGCCGAGTTCATTGCATTACGTACGAGTTGTGGGGTCTATGATCTCGGATTTCGCACCAAGATTTCGCTCACCGGCGGCGATCGTGTGCGTTGGCTGAACGGAATGGTCACCAACAACGTCCGCGACCTCGCCGTTGGCCAGGGCGTGTACGCATTTTTGTTGAATCCGCAGGGCCACATTCTCGGCGATCTATATTCCTACAACCGAGGAGAGTCGATTACGATTGACACCGACCTCGGGCAGGCGGAAAAAATTCTGGCGACGTTTGACCACTACATCATCATGGACGATGTTGAAGTCGCGAACCTCAGCGGGCAATTGACGGCCCTGGGCGTTGCAGGCCCCAAGGCAACCGGGATGTTGGCGTCGGCCGGGTTCGCGGTCGGGGAAATGCAGCCTTTGCAGGTCCAATCCGTGATGTGGCAAGGTACGGAGTGCAGCGTGGTGCGCGGCGAAGATGCCGATCACGCGGTATACGAAATCTGGACTTCTCCCGCGAATGTCAGGCAACTCTGGGACGCCCTGAGCGCCGCCGGCGCCGCACCGGTGGGTTCGAATGCGTTGGAGATGCACCGCATTGTTTCCGGCATTCCGCGTTATGGAGTGGATATCCGCGAACGCGACCTGCCGCAGGAAACCGAACAGGCACGGGCCCTGAATTTCAACAAGGGATGTTACGTTGGCCAGGAGATTGTGGAACGCATTCGTTCGCGCGGGGCTGTGCACCGGAAATTCACGGGATTTCTCGCAGAGGGGGCAGCCCCGATTGCTGCCGGCACCAAGGTCGTTGCGGGAGAAAAAGAAGTCGGCGAGGTGACCAGTTCCGCGTACCTGCAACTCCCGGAACTGCATAAGACGATGGCCCTGGGCTACATCCGGCGCGAGGTCGGCGTTCCCGGGCGCGAGGTGGTGATTGGCGAGGCGAAAGCGACCGTCGTACAGTTGCCGATTGCAGATGCTGCGCTAGCGCGGATTGAAGGTTCTTTGGAGCGGCGTCCGGCTTAACGACAAAGCTTTGACCGCAAGGTCACAATAGAGATTACCAGGAGCGCGCGGAAAAACTTTCGCGCTGCTTGATTGAGGAAAGGGTCTATGGCTGAGAAGAAACATGAACAATCTGGTTTCAAGGTAACTGATCGTCGGCTGTTCACCTCGGATGGCGAGTTGCGCACCGAGATACCCGAAGAAGTCGAAACGCCAAAGGCTGCGGCAACGGCAACTCCAGAGCCTTCTCCCACGCCAAAGGAGCCGGCTCCGGTGGCCGCCGACCCAAGTGTGGCGGCGGATCGCGAGATGCCTGCGCCCCCGACCAATGCTGAACAGGAGGCGCAGGCCGCCGCCTACCGCCAATCCTCCAAGGACTTGGACACCCAGGTCGAGTTGAGTGGACATTCCGCCAAAGATTTTGAAATTACCTTTGAACGATTTCTTGCCTCGCTCTACATGACCGCGATGATGCAACTGGGTCTCATGCAGCAGCAGGGCGGTCAACCACAAGTGGACATCATCGGAGCACGCCAGACCATCGACACTCTGAGCTTGATTGCCGCAAAAACCAAGGGCAATCTCAACGCTACGGAAGAGAATTTCCTGCAGAACAGCCTGTACGAATTGCGCATGGCCTACGTCGAGGTGACGAACGCACTCGCACGTCCTCCGCAAGCGGGACCCGCCACCGGAACCAGCGGACGATGAAAGCAACGTTGACCGTGTTGGGCAGTGGAACTTCGATGGGCGTGCCGACGCTGGGGTGCGACTGCGCGGTCTGCCATTCGACCGACCCTCGCGACCGGCGCACCCGGCCTTCCATCATGCTCGAGTACGACGGCAAGGTCGTGCTCATCGACACCACTCCTGACTTTTACACACAGGCAGTCCGCGAACACATCACGAGGGTTGATGCCGTGCTCTACACCCATACGCACGCCGACCACATCCTCGGTATCGATGACCTGCGTCCTTTAAGCTACCGGCACAAGCCGGAAAAGTTGCCACTCTACGCGCGGCCCGACGCGGCGGCGTTTCTGCGCAAAATGTTCAGCTACATTTTCGATGCCGACTACAAGTTCGGCGGATTGCCTCTGCTCGAATTGCGCCCGATTGATGGTCCCGTGGATGTCCTGGGCATCCAGTTTGAACCGGTCATTCTGATTCACGGAGAAACCCAGATCTACGGCTACCGCTTTGGATCGGCGGCCTATCTCACCGACCACAGCGAGATCCCGGAATCGTCGCTCCATCAACTTGAGGGCTTGGATATTTTGTTCCTGGACGCTCTGCGGCATAAACCGCATCCGACGCATTCAACAGTAAAGAACTCCCTGGCAATAGTGGAGAGACTGAAACCGAAGCGAGCGTTTTTTACGCACATTTGTCACGACCTGGCGCACGAGGCGACAAATGCATCGCTGCCACGCCACGTGCGTTTGTCGCATGATGGCATGAAATTGGAGTTTGAGATCTAACGACGGCTGGAGCCTGCGGTGTAATGCCGGTTTTCGATTCCATGCAAGTCTTCCACAAACTCGAAGAAGTTCCGGCAGACCTGGGGCCGACGCTGGTGAGCGTCGGTAATTTCGATGGCGTACATCGGGCGCATGCGCATGTGCTCGGGGAAATCGTATCGAGGGCCCGCGCGACCGGAGCAACGGCTGTGGCAGTGACCTTCGAGCCGCATCCCACGCGCATCCTTCGGCCGGAAGCGGGATTGAAGCTTCTCACCCCCACGCCCGAAAAACTGCGCTGGCTGGAAAGTACCGGAGTCGACGCCGTGTTGCTGCTTCCCTTCGGCCGCGATCTCTCGCTGATGACTCCGCGTCAGTTTGCCGAGCGCATCCTGAAGAAACAATTGCATGCCCGCGAAGTTCACGAAGGATTCAACTTCCGTTTTGGCCACAAGGCTGCCGGGGATATGAACCTGCTGGCTGAATTCGGGCGTGAGATGGGCTTCGACGTCAAGGTGTATCCGGAGATGACGCTGCGCGGCGAAACGGTATCGAGCAGTCAGATTCGCAAACTGCTCACTGCCGGTCGCGTGAGCCGGGCGCGGCATCTGCTGGCGCGCCCGTTCTGCATTCTCGGAACGCCAGGGCGCGGACGCGGTTACGGCTCGAAGTACACCGTCCCGACCATCAACCTGGCGCGTTACGAAGAGCTTGTACCGAAGGATGGCGTCTACGTCACCGGGACTCGCGTAGGAACGGAACGTTTTGATTCGGTCACCAACGTTGGCACTCGTCCAACGTTCGGTGCTGAATCGTTTGCCATTGAGACACACCTGCTGAATTTCCATCCCATTGAATTGCTGCCGGAGACGGAAGTCGAGATCTGTTTCCTGGAGCGATTGCGCGATGAAATCAAGTTCCCCTCCGTCGACGCCCTGCGGGAGCAGATTGCGCGCGATGTGAAGAAGGCGCGAAGATATTTTCACCTGCTGCGACGAGCGACCGCCTCGCGCTGATTCCGTCCCACTCGAAGCCTAGGTAGGAGTTGCGCGTCCGCATCGAAACCTTCTTCGTCAGTGAGGCTCCGCAAGCACAATTTGAGAATTCTCCTTTACCCGTTACAATCCGCCAGACCATCTTCACACCCGCATGGCCATTGGTCCCGTACAGCTAATCCGGCAGGCAACACCCGGGCAACGGCGAACGCTGCTGGCCGCAGCCATGGGATGGGCCCTCGACGCCTTCGATGCGATGTTGTACTCCCTGGTGTTGGCACTGCTCATGCGCGATCTGGGCATGAGCAAAACCATTGCCGGATCACTGGGGACGCTCACTCTTCTCGCCTCGGGCATCGGCGGCGTGCTCTTCGGATTTCTGGCAGATCGCATTGGCCGTAAGCACGCCCTTATGGCGAGCATCCTGACATACTCGATTTGCTCTTTCGCGTCGGGCTTGGCGACCAGCATTGCCATGTTGGCGGTGGCCCGATTTGTTCTCGGCCTGGGCATGGGCGGCGAGTGGAACACCGGCGCGACCCTCGTCGCCGAGAGCTGGCCAACGGAATTTCGAGCCAAAGCAATCTCAATCGTGCAGAGTTCCTGGGCTCTTGGATTCGCCGCGGCCGCGCTGGTCGCGGGGCCGGTTGCGCGCTACTTCGGATGGCGCGCCGTATTTTTCGTCGGAATCTTACCGGCTGTCATCACACTATGGATTCAACGAAGCGTACCCGAGTCCGACATGTGGCGCGCGCGTGAACAGAAACCTCACAGCAGCGACTCTTCCAGCGGAGATGCAGCCAGCTACGTCGCTACAAAGTTTGCTGTGATCTTCCAGCCGCCTTACGTCAAACATACTTTCGCGCTCTTGCTGTTCAATTTCTTCGGAATGTTTGCCTGGTGGGGGCTGTTCACCTGGCTTCCACCGTACTTATCCCTGCCCGTAGACCAAGGTGGACGCGGCTTTGGCGTCATGGGCATGACCACACTCTTGGTGGTGCTGAATCTGTGTGGAATGTTCCCTGGCTACGCCAGTTTCGGATGGGTCGCCGATCACCTAGGACGGCGTAAAGCTTTCCTCCTTTACTCGCTGGCGGCGGCTGCATTGATTCCGATCTATGCTGCGGCACGATCCCAGTTCGTGCTACTCGTGATTGGAACGTTGGTGGCTTTCTTCGGGACGGGGATTTTTTCTGGCTCGGGAATCATGGGCAGTGAGATCTTCCCGACCGCTGTCCGGGCGCGAGCCCTCGGCTTCACCTACAACGGAGCACGCACCTTGAGTTCCGTCGCGCCGCTGATCATTGGTCGAGTAGGTCAGACGAAAGGGTTGAGTTGGGCTTTTTATTTGTGCGCGGCAGGATACGTGCTCGCCGCATTCATGACCACGCAGTTGCCCGAAACAAAAGGAAAAACGTTGGAATAGTCGGACTCCCCTGACGAGGACGCTCATGGTGAAAACAGAAAACAAGACTCAAACCTTCATGTACGTGGGCGGCTACTTGGCGCTCTGGGCGTCCGCACTCGTCTTGCTGCGAACCCACGAGGCCTTCGAGGTCAGTGACGCGCTGATTGCCCTGGTCATCCTCGGCTTCATCTTCCCCGCCCTCGCTTGGTTGGTTACGCGCGGCGTGCCGACACTCCCCTATTCTGTTCATCAGCCACGTATCGAGAGCCTCTTTCTCGTGGCATATCTTGCGGTGATTGCGTGGGTGCTCACCTCTGGATTCGCTGCCGTGACTCGCATCAGCCCTGAGCCGCTGCATTCTCTTGCACTATTGAGCGTCAAGCTCTTGCTCTTTGTGTTTGTTCCGGGAGCGACGATTTCAGTGTTAGAACGTTACCGAATTTCTGAACTAATGCCCGTTTCACTTACGTGGAGGAATCTTCGTCCAGCCTTGTGGATTTCTCTCGCTGCCCTTCTCATGCAATCAGTTCTGGGGCGCGGCTTGCATGACATTCGGGCAGCGCACCCGCCAGCGTGGGTACTCGTTGTGGCAACTCCGCTCAGCTTTGTCTGGCTCATGCTCGAAGTGGGAGTCGTAGAAGAATTTTTCTTTCGCGTGCTGCTGCAGGAGCGGCTCGCCGAGACACTGCGATCGACGTGGGGTGGCATCGTTGCAGCGGCTCTCTTGTTCGGGCTAGTGCACGCACCCGGCTTCTACTTGCGACCGGGTGGTTCGTTCGAAGCTCTCGGCGAACACCCTACCCTGGTCTTTGCCATCGGATATTCGATCGTTCTGACCTCCCTGGCCGGCTTGTTCCTGGGAGTGCTGTGGATGCGAACCAGGAACTTCACCGTGGTGGTGATCGCCCATGCCGCGACCGACTTTCTGCCGAACTTGCTGCCGTGGAGTCGCTCTTTTCATCTTCTGCGATAGAACCTTATTCCATGGGTTCCACCACAACGCACTCTTCCGATACGCCGCGACGCGGGAGTTGCACGATCACGATCGCGCACAACACAAGTACAATTCCCAGGGTCTGAATTGGCCGCAAGCCCTCTCCTAATAATGCCGCCGCCAGTAAGATCGAGAAGACGGGCTCCAGGCAACTCGCGATGATGGCGCGGGTAGGCTCAAGGTGCTGCAGTCCAAGAAAGTAGAGCGAAAACGGTCCCAGCACCGAGATCATGGAGAACACAAACAGGAATCCCCACTGCGCTGGTGAATATTGCGCCGCCAATACCTTCCACGGAGGATTCACCAACAACCAGAATGCCGAGGCCGCCATCAACGTCCAAATCAGGACGCGCCAGCGGTCGTAGCGGGCGAGAATGCGATGTCCGCCAACGTTGTAGAAGGCGAACGAAAACGAGGCCAGCAGCGCGGCCAAAAAACCGTAAGAGTTGAGACGAAGAAGCGATGAACCGCCTCCGCCGAGAATGTCGATTGTTAGCGCGATGCCCGTGACAGCGACCGCCACGGCAGCAATCTTCTGCAGCGAGAGCCTTTGCTGCCCTCGGGCAACGACGTAAAACAGCACCCATACCGGCGCCATATATTGGACGATGATGGCAATCGCGACGCTCGTCTTCTGAATGGCAACGTAATAGAAGTAGTTCGACGCAGCCACGCCAAGCATCCCTAGCACGAGGCATTGGACGAGATCAGCTGTCGGCAGCTTGATGCGCTGCCAACCGTGCCGGCCTACAAGAATCAAAAGCAAAACGAGCAGCGAAAATGAAGTGCGCGACTGCGACAGGATGACCGGGTCGACAGGATGCAAGGCCTCTCCACGCAGAGGCAACCCGCCGGTAAACACGGCACGCCCCAGCACGGCAGAGACTCCCCACAGAAATGCAGCTGTCCCGATGAAGAGGTATCCACGCAGCGGATGAGCCGTCTTTTGGATGGTTTGAGGAGAGTTCAGGGTTCAGTCACCGAATCCGATGATGGAGCCGGGTCGAGTAACTGGTCAAGGCGAACCGGATCGAAACCGACAACCACTTCCGTCGTTTCTCCGGAAAAGATCACGATGGTCGGGGTTTCCGTGCTGTCGAGCTGTTCGGTCATTTCGCGGCGCGCGTCGAGGTCAATGCTGATGTCTCGTTCCTCGAAGACAATCTCCTTGGCTTGCAGAATCATCTTTGTGAGTTCGCAGGATAGGCAACCGGGTTGGGAGAAAAGCAGTACGCGGATGGACATTTTGATTTTCGCCTTTCTCTGCGGTTGCGTTCCGGGAGCCAATGTTACTCATCGAGTTCGATTTTCGATGTAATCTTCGCCGTTTTCTCCAGCATCGCCGACACGGAACAATATTTTTCTTTCGAGAGCGTGACGGCGTCTTCCACCGCTTTGCGAGAGACTTTGCCTGCAATGCGATAAACGACGCTGATTTCGGTGTAGACAGCCGGATAGCCCGTCGCCCGCTCTCCACTCGCCGTCACCTCGAGTCTGCTAAAAGGCTCACGCTTCTTGCGGAGGATACCGACAACGTCCGAGGCGGTGCATCCGCAGAGCGCAATCAGGACCAGTTCCATCGGGCTGCTCGCCGTTTTTTCTGACCCCGTATCCATCACGATCGCGTGCCGGGAAGAGGCGTCGCCGATGTAGCGCTCGCCGTCGGCCCAGATTGCCTTAGCTGTGATCATCGTGCCGGCTACCTCCGGTTGTCGGTGCTGGGTTCGGGATGAATCAGGACGCGAAATAACTCCGGCGCATCCTGTTTGAAGCGAATCTCCAACTCCGTCTGAATGTCATGCACGCGGGCCAGAGAAAGATCGTCGGACAACGTGCAATGACAGGAGATGTACATCCGTCCCCGGACGCGCTTAATCACGAAGTCATGCACATCCAGCACTTCGGGAAACTGCGAAGCCACGGCTTTCAGGCGATGCTCGAGCTCGGCGTCGCTGACGACTTCTTCTGGCTTCTCGATCGTGGCCGGTTCGCTCTCGATGTGCGTAAGAATGTCGGAAATTTCGGGGACATCGCGCCGCATGTCCGCCTCAAGTTCCGTGACCTCATCATGCGCTGCCTTGAGAGACATCCGCTCGTCCAGCTCTACGTGCTGTTCCACGTGCAGGCGACCATCCAAGTCCTGCACGCTGATGTCATGCACGTTGAGGTTCTTATGCGTAGCCACGGCGCGGATCCGGTCAAAAATGTTCTCGGAATGTTGTGCCCGGGGAAGAGGCTGGACGGTTACGTCGGCATCGGGAAGCACCTTATGTACCGCATCGGTGACGGAAGCGGCCAGTTGGCCCGAGCGCTGAAACGTCACGGTACGGGCGAGGCCTACCGCAAGGTCGGCAAAAAAACGGTTGCCGGCCCGGCGGATTCGAATCCGATCCACTTCGAGAACGCCTTCCACCCGCAGCACCGCGTCGTAAATCTGCGATCGCACTCCCGGAGGCGCAGCGTCGAGCAGTGCATCAATCGTTCGGCGCGCTAAACGCCAGCTGACGGAGACCACAACACCCGCCACAAACAGGGCGGCAATCGGATCGGAATCGCGGAGCCAATCGACGTGAAGTGTCCGACCGAGCAGAACCAATCCCAGGCCCAGCACGACGACTCCGGCGGACCAGATGTCGGTTGAGAAGTGAAGCGCGTCCGCCTCCAGGGCCTGGCTGTCATACTTTGTGGCGATGCGGGCGAGTACCCGTGAACGCCACCAGTCCAGGCACATAGAAAACAGCATCACAGCGAATGCGGCGATCGAAGGCTCGATATCGATGCGGCGAAAGAAAAGCCGCAACACCGCCTCGTAGATAATCCAGGCGCAGGTCAACAGCAGCAAGCCGGTTTCGACGAAGGCCGAAAAGTTCTCGACCTTGCCATGCCCGTATTGATGGTCAGCATCTGCCGGTTTATCGGAAACGCCAACCGAAAAGAATGTGAGCAGCGAAGCAATTAAATCAAGGCCGGAGTGCGCCGCCTCCGAGAGAATTCCCAGGCTGCCCGTACTGACGCCGACGACAATTTTCAGGCCGGTAATGACCACCGCCGCGAGCACGGAGTTTCCCGCCGCCGCCCGCTTCTCGGAGCGCATCAAATTCGCCGACGAAATCGCCGAACTTCCCGACATGCACGAATTATCGCCGCTCCGAGCAGAAAGAGCCAAGCAAATCACCGGAACCCTCCGAGCAGTGAGTGAAACGCATTTTGCGCCCGTCGTCTGCCGAGCGACGACGCCAAAAACGGGCCTGTCTTGTGCTACGATTTAATGCTTGGCATTTTCAACTTTCTGATGGACCAATCCTGGAGGAAATGACTTATGGGTAAGAGTTGGCTGATGTGTGTTTTGCTGGGAGCGCTGGCTTGGGGACAGGCCGCCCCGGGCGCCCCTCCCGCTGCCCAGCCGGCGCCAGCGGATACATCTGCAGCTGTTCCGCCTGACGCAGCAGTAATCACGGTGATCGGCGTGTGTCCCACGCCCGCCAAGGCCACCGCAGCCAAATCGACAGCGGCCAAGCCTGCCGCATCCGCCAAGGCTCCCGCAGCAAAAACCACGGATGGCGATTGCAAAACAGTCATCACTAAGGCTGAGTTTGAGCAGCTAGCCAGTGCCGTAGCTCCCAACGTTACGCCCCAGGTAAAAAAACAACTCGCCGGCGTCTTGCCGCGCTTCATTGGTATGTCCAACGAGGCCAAAAAAGAAGGCATGGACAAGACTCCGCAATTCGAACAAACCGTCAAGTTCGCGAAAATGCAGATCCTGACCAACTCAACTGCAGCGCAAGATTCAAGAAGACGCGTCAAAGGTTCCCCCAGAGGACGTCGAGAAGTATTACAACGCTAATACTCAAACCTTCGAACAATTCAATCTCGATCGCCTGTTCATACCGCGAACCAAGCAGGCCGCCGGCGAGGCCGCCGAAGAAGAAGAGAAAGACGAGAAACTGAGCGACGAAGCCAAGAAAGCTAAAGAAGCCGAGGAAAAAGCCAAGGCAGATGAAAGCGAACAGGCCATGACTAAGCTCGCTGAAACTTTGCGGGCGCAAGCGGCCGCCGGCGAGGATTTCGCCAAACTCCAGAAAGAAGCTTTTGACGCCGCCGGCATGAAAATCGAATCCCCAACGGTCAATCTGCCGAATGTGCGCCGGACCGGGCTACCCCCCGGCCATGTCGCTGTCTTCGAGTTAAAGCCCGGTGACGTTTCACAGGTGATCAGTGATTCGGGCGGCCATTACGTGTACAAGTTGATCAGCATCGATCACCTGACGCTCGACCAAGCCAAGAATGAAATCCACGGTAAATTGCAAAACGACCGAACCCGCGAAATGATGGACAAGGTAAGCGGCTCCTTCAAGGTGGAAACCAATGAGGCCTACTTTGGGCCCGGCGGAGTAGGCGCCCCACCGCCCGGACGACTGCCGCGCCCGCGCCAGATGCAACCGGGCGCTCCGGGAGCGCAGCCGCAAACCGCTCCACCAGCCGCAACCGCCGGCGGCAAAACCGAACTGATGGCCAAACCTGTCGTCGTTGTAACCGGAGTGTCGGGCAATCTTGGCACCAGGCTTCTGCCGCTGCTGGGAAGCTATTCGGTGATTGGGGTGGACGTCAGTCCACCCCGCACCGACTCCGAGTTGCAGTTTGAATCTCTGGACCTGGGCCAGGAATCGTCGACCCGGGTGCTTTACGAATTGCTACGCGATACCCACGCCTACGCGGTCGTCCATCTTGCCTTCGTGATCGATCCTGTGCGTTCTGGGGTGCTCGACATCGAGCGCATGTGGCAAATCAATGTCTCCGGCACGGCGCGCGTGATGGAAGCCGTTACCGAGGCGAACCGCACGACCGACGACGGAGTCAAACAGTTCATTTTTCCCAGCAGCGTCTCGGCGTACGGACCAAACCTGCCTGCCCCGGCAACGTGAAGATTCCTTGTTGGCGGCGCACACTCTTCCTTACGCCATACATAAGAAGCAATCGGATGAAGTCGTGCAAACTCGCTCGCACGCGCTGCGGGGATGCAGCGCGTACATCTTGCGCCCCCACATTTTCGCCGGAGCAAGCGTCGAAAATTACCTGATGGGCGCCTTCCGCGGGACGCCCAACGGCAAAAGCTCACGCGCCGAGAAAATGCGCAAAGAAGGCAAGCGTCTGCCCTGCATGTTCCCTCGCGGCCAACAATACCTCGACAACAAGATTCAGTTCATTCACGTGGATGACATGGCGCGCCTGATCCGGCACATCCTGCAGCGCGAACCGGAGACCCAGAGGCTGACCATTCTGAACGTCGCGGGTAAGGGCGAACCTTTGACCTTCGGTCGTTGCGTCGAGATGGCGCATGCAAAATTGGTTCGTGTCCCCGGCAAATGGGCAATGCGGCAAGTGTTGAAGTTTCTTTGGAAGCAGAAGATTTCAGCCATTCCCCCCGAAGCTGTTCCCTACATGACCGGCGAATACATCATGAACACCGACCGCCTGCGTCGGTTCCTGGGCCCAGAGTACGATCACGTGATCCGCTACACCATTGCCGACGCGTTCGCGGACTCAGTTTCACGACATCTAGTTCGAGCTAAGTGGTTGCGATCCTCCTACCCCGCCGGACCAAAATCGTTGCAAAACCTCCCCGGCACGCACTTTAAATATTTTCCTGTCGAGCGCGGGAATAAATCGTCCCCTCCGGCAGTTTATGCTATGGAGGTGCCTGACCGACCGCTTGCCAGCCGCGACATTTGAAGAACTGGCAATGCCGTTATTCGACCAGCTCTACAACTTCGCGCGCTGGCTCACGCACGACACCGCGGAGGCGGAGGACCTGGTGCAGGAAACCTTCACCAAAGCTCTGCGCGGGTTCTCTTCGTTTCAGGTGGGGACCAATTTCCGGGCGTGGATGTATCGCATCCTGCGAAACTCGTTTCTGAGTTCGCGCACTGGGCTCAAAACAATCGTCCCTCTCGATGGAGAAAACGATGAGATCGTGCTGCCCGCGGAAACCAGCACGCCGGAAAGCATTCTCATCGAACAAGCGAACAGGGATACCGTGCAGCAAGCGCTAACGGAGTTGCCCGTGCCCTTCCGCGAAATCCTGCTCCTATGCGAGGTCGAGGAGATGTCGTACCAGGAAATTTCGGAGACTCTAGTCATTCCAATCGGCACGGTAATGTCTCGCCTGTCTCGGGCGCGGAAACGCTTGCGCGATTTGTTGCGGAAAAGCAGTGACGGAGGCCGGCATGGCATGTGAGCAATGGCGCGAGGGACATCGACGCTTACGTCGACGGCGAACTCGATCCCGCGCAAGCGGGCGCTCTGGGCCGGCATTTACGCGAGTGTGCAGCCTGTGCCAACGACGTCCTGGAACGAGTTCAGATGAAGCGTTCCGTCGCACGCCGCGGGCAAGCGCTACACCGCGAGCGCCGAATTACGGAACCGAATTGCAGAAAACGATCTCCGCCAAGCCGTCGCCGGAAGCAGGATGGCTGTGGAAGATACTCGCCGTACCGGCCCTGTCTCTGCTCGATCCTCTCAGTCGCCGTGGTTTTTACGCGCGTCACGAGAGCTGATCGTCGCCAGCGCGTGTATAGCGAACTCGCCGACCTGCACGTGAGCGCCCTCGCCAGCGCCTGCACCGGTCGACGTTGTCTCCACCGATCGGCATACCGTGAAACCGTGGTTTCAGGGGAAGATTCCCTTCACCTTCAATCTGCCAGAGCTACAAGGATCAGAGTTCACCCTGCTCGGCGGACGCGTCACCTATCTCGCGCAAACGCCCGGGGCACATCTCGATCTACCAGGTTCGGAAGCATGAAGTTTCGGTTTTCATCTTTCAGGATCGCGGAGAGGAAACCGCGAGTCTGCCCTCGGGCCCGGTGCACGCGCAATCGTTCACCGTGGAGAACTGGACGCAGAATGGACTGCGGTATTTTGTGATCGGTGACGTGGGCGCGGAAGACATTGAGGCGCTGAGCAAATTGCTGCAGAGTGCACAATAGACATTTCGCCCGCCGAATAAGATGCTCATTGGGACTTTCAGATGTGGGCGAAGCGCAACGATGCCGGCTGGCTCGCTATTTCCTGCCGCGATATAACCCGGCAATTCCGAACGTATAGGGCGTCCAACGTGACCTCGGTAAAGCCCGCGCGTCTCATTCGTGTAGACATTTCATCTGGGTCGCGGGAAACGTTCGACCGAGGCAGGCAAATATGCATAAGGGCCGCGGACACCGGAAATCATCGTCCCGACGCGCGGCAGCACCTGCTTGAAGTAAATGCGGTACAGCGTGCCCATCGTCCCCTCCGGCTCCCCGAAATCGAGAATGCCGCACTCGCCACCGGGACGCAGCACGCGAGCGATCTCGCGCAGGCCAGCGTCGTAGTCAGCGAGATTGCGAAAGCCGAATGCGGAAGTCACCAGATCGAAATGCGCGCTCGGGAAAGGGCAGGTTGAGAGCATCCGCTTCGATCCACTTCGGCGCTCGACCCATTTTTCGCAGCCGCCGTCTTCGCCGTGGCGCGCTGCAGCATGGCATGGGAGAAGTCGGCGCCGACAATCTGCGCGGAAGACTTCCCTGCCTGGCGGCGCAACGCGAACGTCATGTCGCCAGTGCCGCAGCACAGATCGAGGACGCGCGCGTCCGGATCGCGCCAGTAATGTCGCCGAAAGGTGCGAGCCGTCCGCCGCCACCACATGCGGTCGATATTGAACGACAACACGTGGTTCAGCAGGTCGTAGCGCGGCGCAATCGAGGTGAACATCTCGCGCACCGCACGTGCTGCAGCACGCGTGTCTCGGTCCTCGCACCCTCCGGTGCAGCGCCGACTACCGCTCGATTTGTGGCTTCGGCACGGCATTTCCTCGTCCGTGATTTATTTGCGCTTCTTCTTTTTTCCTCGCGCTCTTCAATTGCGACGACGATGCCTTCGACCTGCAGCACGTGATTCGTATCGTGGCCGGCAAACATGCGGGACAAGTGCGCGATGGTTTCTTTGCCGCGCTCGAGCATGCATCCCGTAGTTGTCCCACGTCTCGCGTGGAATCGCCTTCAGCATGGCGAG
Organism: uncultured Acidobacteriaceae bacterium; assembly: GCA_963840895.1. Lineage (GTDB taxonomy): Bacteria > Acidobacteriota > Terriglobia > Terriglobales > Acidobacteriaceae > Sulfotelmatobacter. The sequence continues at coordinate 283,112 of CAWJAR010000013.1, read as the reverse complement.
ATTGTTTTCGCGCAGCACGCGAAACACTTCCAGCGATTGTTTCGGATCGCGCTTGCGCATATTCAAAAGCCGACGCCCACGCATCCTGATCGAAAGGCTGAATCGTCGTTCCGTTCGCGCCCAATCACCGACCGCATCCGCCAACTAGCCACAATTTCAGCGTCAGCCAGATGCGCGACGATCTCTGCAATCGACCACTTCCCCGGCTCCGGCTTCCACTTCAACTGCTTTGGCGTCAGGCCCTGAATTGCCTTCTTCAGCTTCGCGGCGTGGTTCCTCGCTGCACCTTGATCGCGTCCTGAGCCCTTCCACGTATCCCAGGATTCGCTGAATATATTGCTGTGCTGTTTCCTGCCATACTTTCTTCCCCGTGAGCGAACTATTTTCCCCAGACCCAGCCGCCGCGCGACAAGCGGCGCAACTCTTCCACCGCGTCGATCACGGCGCTCGGGGGCACATCGCTCGCAACCTCAACCTTGCCGATCTCGCGCGGCAGAATGAAGTGCACCACTCCATTTTGCGTTTTCTTGTCCGACTGCAGCCGTGCCAGAATCTTTCGCGAGCTAACGTTCACTTCTGGCAAGCGTCCCAGGCTCAACACCGCATCGGCGATGCGGCCCGCGGTGACACTGTCGGTTCGACCCACACTGAGCGCAATATTGGTGGCGGCAATCATGCCCCAGGCAACCGCTTCCCCGTGCAACAGGCGCCGGTAGCCAGTTTCGGCCTCGAGCGCGTGGCCAATCGTGTGGCCCAGGTTGAGGACGCGGCGCAGGCCGCCTTCGCGCTCGTCGGCGGAAACTACTTCGGCCTTCAGCTTCACCGACTGCGCGATGAGCCACTCCAGTTCCAGCGGGATCGCGCTTCAGAATGCTCGCGCGGTTCTGTTCGAAGCGCAGAAACAGCTCAACGTTCCCGATAATTCCGCACTTCAGCGCTTCGTAAAGTCCGGCGCGAAACTCGCGGTCGGGAAGCGTCTTCAGCACCGCAGGATCGATCAGCACGACCCGGGGATGGTAGAAAGTTCCCATCAGATTCTTCCCGGCGACCAGATTCACTCCCGTCTTGCCGCCAATGGAGGCATCGACCTGCGCCAGCACCGTCGTCGGAATCTGCACCAACTCGATCCCGCGCATATAAAGCGAGGCCAGCAGCCCGCCCACATCGCCTACGACGCCGCCGCCAAGAGCGACGATCACCGCCTTGCGATCCGCGCCCAGGCGCGCCAGTTTTTCAGCCATTGCCTCGACGGTAGCCAGGCGCTTCGTAGGCTCGCCGTCGGGCATCGCCAGAACTTGCGGCGCAAATCCGCTGGCCTTGAGAGAAGCAACCAACTTCGCTCCCCAGCGCTTGCGCACTGGTGGAACTGTCACCACAAAAATGCGGCTGGACTGCGGCAGCAGTTCGCCTAGAACGGACCCCGCCCGCGTGAGCAAGCCGTTCTCGATCAAGGCCTGATACGGCCGCGGCGGCACGTGGATGGTCACTTGCGGCATGCGGTTCAATAATAGCGTATGCGCTCGCAGCGCTGCTTTGCCCGGGAAGTGGTACCATTGCCCGTTTATGAAGGGTCTTCCGCCCGAGACCGACTTCGTAGTCCTAGGAGCTGGCGTTGCCGGCCTGCGTGCAGCCATCGAATTGGCCCCCGCTGGGCGGGTTCTCGTACTGGAAAAGAACGAGGTCGCCGACGCCCCACCATCTCCTCCGCCAGTCACCGCTTTGAGCGACGAAGATGAAGTCATCCTCCACTTGCAGGATACTTTGAGCGCGGGGGATGGTCTGTGCAATCTCGCCGCTGTAAAAACGTTACTGGAAGAAGGTCCGGAGCGCATTGAGGAATTGATCACATGGGGTACCCACAACGGCACCAAACTGGTCTTCGGACTGGAAAGTCCCCACAGCCGCCATCGCAGTTTGCACACGGAGGGAGACTCGACCGAACGAGAGATACTCCGAGTTCTTCACGCTAAGGCAAAGTCGCTCAAACACATTTCGATTGCTCAATATTGCTTTTCCACCAACCTGTTGAGCGATGCAGGACGAATCACCGGAGTCGCGTTTTCCGACGAGAAGGGAGTTCCCCAGGAAGTTGCTTGCTCCGCCGTGCTACTCGCGACCGGGGGAATGGGCCAGCTTTATCGCAACACGACCAATCCCGGTGTGGCTACGGCAGACGGCGCAGCGATGGCCTTCCGGGCCGGTGCGGAACTCAGCGATCTGGAGTTCGTTCAGTTCCATCCGACGGCCCTGTACATGAAGAAGGTGCCGCGATTCTTGCTGTCGGAAGCGTTGCGCACCGAAGGTGCACACCTGCGAAACTTCGAGATGAACCAGTTCATGGGAAAGTATCATCCCATGGGAGAACTGGCGCCGCGGGATCTTGTGGCCCGCGCCATCCTGCATGAGATGGAAGTCAGCCGAGCCAAGGATCCTTTCGTCTATCTGGACCTGACTCATCTCAACCCTAAGAAGGTTGCGAAGCGTTTTCCGCGCACTTATGCCGCCTGCATGCAACACAACATCGATATCACCGAAGATATGATTCCGGTGCGTCCGGCTGCTCATTTCTGCGTAGGTGGGGTTCGCACCAATCTCGATGGCAAGACGACTGTTGAGGGACTCTATGCCGCGGGCGAGGCGGCAGCGACCGGCGCGCATGGAGCCAACCGACTGCCCAGCAACTCGCTTCTCGAAGGCATTGTTTATGGCGCCCGCGCTGGCAAAGCGATGCGCGAAGACGCGAAGGTGGTTTCGCGTAAGAGCGTAGAGCCAAAGGCTGCATACTCGAACGGGCCCGTGGATGCCGGAGTGGAAGACTTGATCGCGAAGATACAAGCCGTCATGGAAACCGATGTCGGCATCGTTCGTACCCGCATGGGAATGCACCAGGCGATCAAAACTTTGGAAGAGATGACTCCGAAACTAGCGCATCCCAAAACACGAAGAGCCTGCGAGGCTGCGAATCTGCATCTGGCGAGCCTGCTCGTAGCACGTTGCGCTCTGGCCCGCGAAGAGAGTCGGGGCGCCCAATACCGCATGGACTATCCCGATCACGATGACAAGAAGTTCCTGAAGCATTCGGTGGTCCGAGGCGAAAAGGTCGTCTTCGTTTAGGAAGCGTATTAAGAGCTAGCTCGTTTATTCCGCGTTCTTCCCCGAAAATTCCACCGAAGCGGCAATCGATATTAGCAATACCCCTGCCACCACGGCTAGCGTTATCCCGACCGGAACCCGGTAGTAATCTGCTGCCATCATCTTCACACCCACCAATATGAGCACTACCGCCAGTCCATAGTGCAGGAAGCGGAACGCCTTCATGAGCCGGGCGATTGCGAAAAACATGGAGCGCAGCCCCAGGATCGCAAATACGTTCGAGGTATAAACCACGAACGCATTCAGCGTCACTGCCAGAATGGCCGGAATGGAATCCACCGCGAAAAGAATGTCGGTCGTCTCAATGACCACCAGCACTGCCAGCAGAGGCGTCGCATATAGGCGCAAATTGTCCTGCGGATTGCGGATAAAGAATTTTCCTGAATGATACTCGTTGGTGACAGGAATCCATCGGCGCAGAGCTTTCACCACGGGATTGGCGGCAGGATCGATTTGGTGATCGCCCATGAATAGAAATCGAATGCCGCTGTAGATCAACAGTCCTCCGAAGAGGTACAGCACCCAATGGAACCGGGAGATGAGCCCCACTCCGGTGAGGATAAAAATGCCGCGCATGACCAGCGCCCCGACAACGCCCCAGAACAGCACTCGATGCTGCTGCTGGTCGGGCACGGCGAAGAAGTTGAAGAACCAGCAGAAAGACAAATAGATTGTCGACGCTGAGCGAGAGTTCCAGCACGTAGCCGGTGACGAATTCCAGCGCAATCTGTTCGCCTTGCCAGAAAAACAAAAGGACCGCGAACGCGGCTGCCAGCGCCACGTACATCGCAGTCCAACCCAGAGATTCGCGAAAGCTGACGACGTGCCCGGGCCGGTGAAAGACGCGCAGGTCCAGCACCAGCATGACCAGTGCGAAAACGTTGAAGAGAATCCAAAAATAGAGCAATGAGCAATCCCTGGACAGAACCTTGGCTTACCTACTTCTGTCTTCCGCGCTGGCCGCTGGCCCAATCGTCCCAAATACCAAAGGCCTTGAGCAGTTCGACGCTCTTGGTATCGCGCATGGTCTGCTCAATCTGATCGTGGGTCAAGCGTGGGCCAATCTTGCCAGGAAGATCTGCCAACTCAACGCTGAGCGCGGCAGCTTCAGCCACATGCTTTTTCAATTGAGCGAAGTCGACCTTGTCGTAGGTATCGGAAATGGCGTGATAATTTTCTAGATAGTTCGCTTCTTGCTGGTCGGCGACGAACGTGGGCACGCCTTCTAACATGAAGTCGAAGTGGTCGGTGCCCCACTCCATGTCGGTCTTTAATTCCCTAACGTCAAATTGCGCGAGCGGAGCAATTAACTCTTTGCCCTGATCAAGAATGTCTTTCCGCCCGCCTACCGAAAAACCAGTCGTCTTCCCCGTACCCGAGTCGTAGATTACGACTCCCGCAGCTTTATCAAGCTCAGCGCGATGGTTGAACGCATACGCCCGCGAACCCAGGAGTCCCTGCTCCTCGCCCGAGAAAAGAATAAAGCGGATCGTGCGCCGCGGTTTCACGCCTGACGCCTTAATCGCGCGGAGTGCGTCGACGACCAATGCGGCATTGCAACCGTTATCCAGCGCACCCGTGCCCAGTTCCCACGAATCGAGGTGCGCTCCCAGGATTACAAACTCGTCTGGCTTTTCGCTGCCTCTGATTTCAGCGATCACGTTAGTGGTCTTGATCGGCCCACCAATTTGATTCGGAATCGAGAGATCTCCCCACACCAGATTCCCCGCGGCCAGCAACCGCGCAATACGTTCGCCATCCTCACGCGCGACCAACACCATCGGCAGACGGTCGATTTCTCCCGCACCTGAGTTCGTGTGCCGGTAAAGAATGTCGTGTTCGCGCGTCGCCATGAAAGCAACTGCCTTTGCCTTCCCCTTCACCGCGAGATCGATCACCGGCGGAGCATTCATGTATTCGGCGAAGAGATCATCCCACGTCTTCAGGACTACCGTATGTACAAGAACAATCTTTCCCGTAATATCGCCCGCCTTTTTGAAGTCGGCTTCCTTCCCTTCGCCGACATCCACGATCGGCACGTGCTTCACTGCAGCCAGTGCGGGAGCCCACGCCACAGAAACTGCGCGCACACGAAATGACGACAGCACCGTCCCTCCTCCAACCTTCGTCGCATCCACCTGGTAAGCTGTCGTCGCGGTCATCTCCGTTGCGCCTTCCGCCCATGACGCCTGGATCGTGAACCCTTCGGTGTGAACGCTGTCGGCTCCGGCAACGGTAAAAGCTTGCTGTCCCCATGCCACCGCGTGCTGCATCGCGGGCGTACCCGGAACGCGACCGCCCACTTCGTCCGTTAAACGCCGCAAATTGTCCTCGAGGGGTGATGGCTGCAAAGCTGTCCGGATCACAACATTCGCTTCATTCGAATCGGCGGGAGGGTTAGCGGCTAAACATGGGAAGCTAAGAAAAAGGGCAAAGAACAGGGTCTTCGCAGTTCTCATATGGGGTGCATTAGAAATGAATTTCTGGAAAAGCGCAAAACGTGCTGACTTGCGCGTACAAGTTACTTCGGGGGCAGCGGTTCCATCTTGTCGAGAATGCGCACGGTTTCCAGAATTACCATCCCGCTGATTTCCAGACTCTTGGTGCTCAGTTTGTCGACCGTGTCCTGCACCGTATGGTGGAACACGCCGTTATAGCCGTAATTGATGTCGATGATGTCGCTGCACGGAACACCAATCTTCATAAAGGGCAGGTGATCGTCAGAAATAGTGTTGTTGCGCACAAAGAAATGCGACTGGTAGCCCAGGCGCGTAGCGGCTTCGTAAACGACACTTTCCACCCACGGAGTCGAGTTGGTGTCGCGATCAATGTCCAGGTCCGCATCGCCGAGCATATCGGCCAGCAGAAACGACTTGATCCGCTTGGCGGTTCCGTCCTGCTGCCATTTCTGTGCGAGATGGCGGGTGCCATAGAGACTGTCAGTGTCCGACCATGTTTTCACAGCCTCCTCACCGTCGGTCCAAACCAGCCACACGCTGTAGCCGTCGCTTTTCTTGCCGCGAAGCTGGTTGGCGAATTCCAACAAGAGAGCGCTCGTCGCTGCGCCGTCGTTCGCCCCTATGAATGAAGTATTCCGCAGTGGGTAGTTCGTGTCGTAATGGCTCGCGATAACGACAATCCCATCTTTTGTTCCCGGATATTTTGCGATGATGTTGTGCACCGGGAACTTGCCTTCGGGTGTATCCGCGGTGAATGCGTCGTCCTCGACGGTATCGCCCTTCAGGTGCGAAGTGATGTAATCCTCAACCTTCTTATGATTGGCGCTGCCGACCGGCCGCGGGCCAAACGCGACGATCTCCTTCACATACTGCATCGCGCGGTTAGCATCGAATGTGGGCGGCGGACCGCTCTCCGGAGGGAATGAGAGTGTCGGCAACGCAGTGTCCGCTGCGCTGATCGCGGGAGCACTCTGGCTCTTATCCTTTTCCTGCGCTGCATCCTTGCTCGGATTGCAGGCCAAGCCGACTAGTAACAGACCAACGAGCGCGACCCAAAGGTGAGTCCTCGTGCCTGACTGTGATCTCTGGCCGCTCATGCCTGCGCCTGCTTTGCCTTCCTTGCCTCGCGCTGCTTGGGATGTACCAGCCAAGCCACTCCGATGCTGATCGCATACAACGCAATCATGGGCGCCGCGAAGATGCACATGTTCACTACGTCCGGCGTCGGCGTGACGATCGCGGCCACGATGAAAATTACCAAAATCGAATAGCGGAAGTTCTTCCACATGAAGCCCGGGCTCACGATTCCCATCAGCGAAAGAAAAAATACCAGGATCGGGAGCTCAAAGATCAATCCCATGCCCAATACGATGCTCAGAAACAGTGAAGTGTATTCGCCAATCGTGATCATCGGCTGGAATTGCCTTCCGAAGTGAATTAGGAAATCCAGCGCCCGAGGGTAAGCGATCTTGTACCCGAAGTATCCCCCGGCGGAAAACAGCGTGATCGTCGACACCATGAAGGGCACGACGTAGCGCTTCTCATTCCGGTAAAGCCCCGGGGAAATAAACATCCAAACCTGGTAGAGCACAAACGGAGACGTCAGAAACAAACCCGCCAGCGCGGCAATCTTCAAGTAAAGGTTGAACGGTTCGGTGGGATTCAAATAAACCAATTTCTCCGACAGCCCGTTGGCCTTGAGGGCGCTCATGATAGGGCGCTGCATGATGTCGTAGATGCGCTCCACCCTCCACCAGCAGATTCCAAAACCGACACCAACGGCAAGAATCGAATAGACGAGACGCTTGCGGAGTTCCTCGAGGTGGTCGAGGAATCCCATGGTGGGCATGGGCTCTTTTTCGCTATCGCCGCTGCTTGCCGCGGCTCCGAATTCAGGCATGCGACTCCTGCGAACTAGTGGGGGATGTTACATCTTCAGGATGGGCAGCTGCCTCGGTAACCGGAATCGTGTCCGTTGCGCCCGAACCGTTCTTGCTGGCAAATAGAGGCTCATCCTCCTCGGAGGCTGCCAGTGTCGCGGGAATATCGGAGGTCGAACCCACGGCTGCGCTAACTTCGCTCGGCGCAGAGTTCAACGTACGGCTGGCAGTGCCTTCCGGCGCTGGGCTCGGCGGAAGCACGGTCGGCTTTTCCACTTCCAGATGTGCGATCTCCTGCTCGATCTGCGCTTTGAATTCGTTGGAAGCGCGCCGGAACTCGTTCATATACTTGCCGATCTGACGCGCGATCTCCGGCAGTTTCTTGGGCCCAAAGATAATGAGCGCCAAAAAGAACAGGAAGATCGTCTCAGAAAGATTCATGCGCTTCATCATACTGCCCCAGCCGGAAAAGCGGCAATGATTGCGAGACTTGGCCTTGACAACTTTCTCGCCGGGCAGCCAACGCTTATGATATTGCCGCCATGCAATTCTGGTTTGCCCGCGGCAGTGAAGTCTCCATCCGCGAACAGTTGGTCACGCAGGTCGTCCTTGGCATCTTGAGCGACGATCTCCAACCGGGCCAGCGACTGCCCAGCACTCGCGATCTGGCACGGCGCTTTCATCTCCACCCGAACACGATCAGCGCCGGATATCGCCAGCTCCAACGCGATCGCTGGGTCGAGTTCCGCCGGGGCAGCGGCGTCTACGTTCGTGCCAACAAGCCAGAGACTTCGCCCACGCCCGCATTGGCGCTCGATCAAATGATCGCCCGCCTCTTCCGTTCAGCAAGGAAGCTGGGTATTACGCTTCCGGTGCTGCGTGCACGGCTCCGGCAGTGGCTGGAAGTTCAGCCTCCCGATCACTTTCTGCTGATCGAGCCCGACGAGGAATTGCGTCGTATCCTCGCAGCTGAAATCGCTCGCGCCGTCACTTTTGTCGTAGAGTCCTGCTCACCCCACGATTGTCCGCGAATGCCGGTGGGCGGAATTCCAGTGGTGCTGCCGAACCGTGAGGCGGCAGCTCGCCAAGCCCTGCCGCCCGGCTCGGACTTGATTACCCTGCAGGTTCGTTCCGTTCCAACTTCGCTTGCCGGATACCTCCCTGCTCCTTCAGGAGCGCTTGTTGGCGTGGCCTCGCGCTGGCCCGAATTTCTGAAAGTGGCGCGTGCGGTTCTGAATGCCGCTGGATTTCATCCCGACAGCCTCGTCTTTCGCGATGCTCGCGAGCCCAACTGGAAGCGTGGATTGAAGCAGACGGCCGCCGTCGTATGCGACCTGCTTACCGCGGCAGAACTTCCCGACGGCTGTCGCGCAATTCCCTTCCCGCTGCTGTCGGAGCCATCGATCGCGGAGTTACAGCACTACCAAGAGTTCATCCAAAACCCGATCGAATCGACCTAAGAGCCATCGCATCATACATGTGCTCTTTCTGTTGTGACACCAAAGAAACTGTCCCAAGAGCAGCAACCTCGCCAGAGAAACACCCCTACGATGCGTTCATGAAAAACATGAACCTACTTCCTTCTCTCCTGGCGACACTGCTTCTCTTGGTAACGCATGGCTTGGCGCAGTTAGTGGATTCGCGAGTCCCGCACACTCGGCCCGAACTGATAGCCGCGCGCTGCCGGTACGCACCCACTGACAATGTGTGTGCCGCATCGGCGGGTTCATCGCAAGCGCCTAACGAGAACGACGATGTCTTGTTGGCGCAGTTCCCCGACCGCCGCCCGATGCCTCCCGTCCGTGCAGGTAGGCCGATCCCGCCTCCCTATGCCGCTTATCCCGGACCGTCAATGTCAGCTGGCAACAGGCGTCACGCTCTAATCGGAGCGTTGATCGGATTCGGCGTTGTCACGGCCATCGCCGCGAAGGCAAACGGAGGCATAGGCGCGTCTCTTGCTCTCGGCGTTTTAGGAGGAGGAATCGGCGCCGGCATGGGCTTGGCTTTTCCACCGTTTCCAGTTCGCTACCGGTATTCGCCCAACTGGCCGGACGCAGACGAACAGGCTTCCGGGCACAAGCGCCGGCCATCCAAGCGGGAACCGTCGGGCATGGTGGCGCTAAGGTCAGAATCGCCAAACTTACCAGGAACGGTGAACCATCCCACTGCGCGCTCCGCCAATATGCCCTAGCGATTGAGGATTTCGACTCGTCTCAGGAACCCTCCCGGCCTCCCGCCGCATCAGATAGATAGCTCTGATTCTCGGCACCCGTTACCATGGTGACAATCCCGTCCCGGGGCAGTCTAAGGTGGTGATATACTGCCTGATATCAGCGCGGTAGCTGGGGTGGAAGTACGCCCTCAACGAAGGAAATCTAGATGGCCCGTAGTTCACGCCGATCGCTCTTCCTGGTAGTTTTTTTTCTCCTTGCTTGCGGATTTCTGGGCATTTTGTTCGCCCAACGTTCCGGCCAGCAGTCGTCCATCACCGGCGACTCCGAGGTCAAGGACAGCCTTAAGCAATTCACCGACGTCTACGCCCTCGTTGAGGACAATTACGCCGAGCCCGTGAATGCTGACAAGGCCATCTACAACGGCGCCATCCCGGGGATGCTGCACGCGCTCGATCCGCACTCCAATTTCTTTGATCCCAAGTCGTACGCGCTCATGCGCGAAGACCAGCGCGGCAAGTACTACGGCGTGGGCATGACCGTCGGCCCGCGCAACAACAAAGTCATCGTCATCTATCCCTTCACCGGGACGCCCGCTTACAAGGCCGGCATCCATCCCGGCGACGTAATCATCGCCGTCGACGGCAAGTCGACCGAGAACATGAGCACCGGCGACGTGGCCGACCTGCTGAAGGGGCCCAAGGGCACCACGGTTCACATCAGCATCGCGCGCGAAGGCGTTGAGAAGCCGATGGAATTCACGCTCGTCCGCGACGAAATTCCGCGCTACAGCGTCGACGTCCATTTCCTGATTAAGCCCGGCATCGGCTACATGCACGTCAACGGCTTCAACGAAACCACCGAGCATGAAGTTTCCGAGGCCCTCGATTCCTTCGGCGATCTCAAAGGACTGATCCTCGACCTCCGCGGCAATCCTGGCGGGCTGCTCAGCGAAGGCGTCGGCGTGGCCGACAAGTTCCTCAAGAAGGGACAACTCATCGTCTCTCATCACGGCCGCGCCTCAGCGGAAAAACGTTACGTCGCTCAGCACGGCAACGGCGGCAAGGATTATCCCGTGGTTGTGTTGGTCAATCGGCTGACCGCGTCAGCGGCGGAAATTGTTTCGGGCGCCATTCAAGACCACGATCGCGGTCTGATCGTCGGCGAAGTGACCTTCGGCAAAGGGCCTGGTGCAGACTGTTTATCCGCTCTCGGAAAACACCGGCCTGGCGCTGACCACCGCCCACTACTACACGCCGAGCGGACGTCTCATCCAGCGCGACTACTCCAACATTTCGCTCTACGACTACTACTACAACCGCGATAGCGCCGAGAGCTTCCAACACGGCCAACCGCGAAGTGAAACTCACCGACAGCGGACGCACGGTTTACGGCGGCGGCGGCATTTCACCTGACGTCAACGTTCCTCCCGTCAAGAGCAATCACTTCCAGGACACGCTGCTGCAACACTACGCGTTCTTCAACTTCGCCAAGCGCTATGTGGTGAACCATCATCCCGCAAAGACTTTCGAAGTGGACGACGCGACCATGCAGGAGTTCCGCAAGTCTCTCGACGAGGCCAGCATCGGCTACACCCAGGCCGACCTGATCGACAACAACGACTGGATCCATTCCAACATCAAGTCGGAGATCTTCGTCGACGCCTTCGGCCAGGACGAAGGCATGAAGGTCCGTGCCGAGTCCGATCCGCAGGTCGTCAAGGGACTTGAGCTGTTGCCGCAGGCAAAAGCACTGGCCGACAACGCCAAAAAGATCGTTGCCGAACACAACGCCGCTCCTGCGTTCAATCGGCAGTAACGGAATTCATTTGACCGAAGGCCCGGACGCGTTCCGGGCCTTTTCCTTTGATATCAATGCAGATCGCCGCAATCGAATTCCCTTCGTGATACTTCGTGTCCTTTGTGGTTCATGTTCTTGCAGTCAGCACCTTTCATTGACTTCGCCTTGTTCGCATGTGAAAATTCGGTCGAGAGGCCGCTTTCGCGGGGAACGGCGAGGTGGCTGAGCCGACGGCCCCCTTCTGCCGGCGCTTTCAGAACCGTCACAAGATGGAGCATTTTCAATATCATGGGAGCAGCGTGGCTCGGCTCGCGAGCTGTCCCGGCCTGAGGCTCGTTTGAGGCCGCTCATTCTGGCAGGTGCGGTGCTTCTCGCCATGGCCGCTGGCTGGACCGATTTGCGCAGCCGCCGCATCCCGAACTGGCTGACGGTCCCGGGGTTAGCGATCGGCATTGCCGTAAACACCGTCCTTGGAGGATGGAGCGGGTTGAAGGCATCTCTGCTAGGCGCGGCCCTCGGCCTGGGATTGCTTGCTTCCCTTCGTCCTGCTGCGCAGCCTTGGGCGCAGGCGACTGGAAACTGGCCGGTGCGTTGGGAGCGTTTACCGGCCCGGCCATGTTGATCGATCTGCTCCTGGCCTCGGTTTTTGTGGCCGGAGTGATGGCGGTCGCTCTAGTGATTTACAAAGGACGCGTGCTTCAGACCTTGCGAAACATCGGTCACATTCTGGTGTCGCTGGTGACGTTTCGATTGCCCGGATCTCGCGTCTCGCTCGACAATCCAGATTCGCTGAAGGTCCCCTACGGCGTGGCCTTGGCGCTCACCGTAATGCTCTATGGAATTTTCTGGAAGCTCAGGATGGTGGCTTAGGATGCTGCATTCACTGCAATCCAACGCTCGCCGGCTAGCCGCCGAAACGCGCGGCGCCGAGATTGCCGAAGCCGCCGCCGTCCTGCCCTTGATGTTCATGATGCTGCTGGGAATCTTCTGGTTTGGGCAAGCCTTCAGCATCTACGGCGCGATCACCCGCGCCGCGCAGGAAGGCGCCCGCGCCGGCTCGGTTCCTATTTGCGCCACTTGCGCCGGGACCGCACACTCGTCAGTCGCGACCAATGCTGTCAATGCCGTCCAAGCTGCATTAGCTCGCATCCAAGCTCGATCCCAACCTGACCAAGCGCTCTCCGCCAGTGCCTCCACCTTGGTCATTGTCGCGGTGGCCCCGAGTCATCCGGCTGCGATGTGCCAGGCGCACAACGTGTGTGTCAAGGCCCCGTCCTGTTGACGAATTCACTCGAACGGTGAACCGGAGTCTGCGGCATCTCCGTCACGTTTCAATATCCTTTCCAGTTCTGGCTGCCGTTTACCTCTCTGAACAAGCAAAAAATCTGGACTTACAGCGTCGGCCCGCGTGCGGATGGAGACTCGGTGATTCGTTTGCTCATCTTCGAACCTTTGGCTCCAGTCGTCGATCCGGATGGCGCGACGACCAAGCCGCGCAGCTCGTGGAGTTTGCCGTTTCTCTGCCATTGCTGGTGCTGTTTGTCGTGGGCATCTTCGATTTCAGCAACGCCTTCACCCTGAAACAGAAACTCACCAACGTGGCTCGCGATGCCGCCCGCGCCGCGGCCGCCGAACCGGCCAGTGATTTGCAGTCCCTGATCCGCCTTCCGATGTCGGTCGTGGATGCATTTCAAGACATTGACAACTATCTGTTGGCCAACAACCTCAGCGACTGCGGCGTCGCACCACGACGCCCACCAAGTCGGGCTTGACGTGGACCTATCAAGGAACTGCTGCGAGTTGTCCTCCCGGAGGACTCACCATCATCATCAATCGCGGCTACTATTTTCCCGCGAACGGAACTGTTCCGCTCACCGCGGATTGCACGTCCGACCGACCCGGGGGCGCAACTGCTCTTGATCGCCACCTGCATCAGCATTCAATATGCGTATCCTTGGAAGTTCGGAAGAGTGGCAAGCCTTATAGGCGCAACCTCGCTCCCTAACACCATCACTGCAACCGCTGTAGCGATGAACGAGAACTGAGAAACGGCATGAAAGCGCCCGTAATCCCGAAATCTCGCAATGCGCGCCGCATCGCCACGCGAGCGCGGCGTCACCATGGTGCTCGTCGCAGTGGCCATGGTTGCCATCATCGCGATGGCGGCCCTTTCCATCGACGTGATCAGCTTGTATCTGGTCAAAGAGGAGGCTCAACGCTGCCGCCGATGCTGCTGCCCTGGCGGCCGCTCGCGTGATTTCGATCTCTGGCATTACCGGCGATCCCAGCAACTCGACTGCATCCTGGCAGCCGATTTGTGGCGGACTCGATCAGCGCTGCGACGCAAGCTGCGATAGCGGTCGCAAGCAGAATGCCGTAGGGGGGACTCGACGGCCACCACCGTCCGGTGACCTATTCTGCCGGTGGCGCTGGCGATGCCGACTGTTCCAGTTGGCTGCCGAGGGACCTTTCAGCGTGAATCCGCTCGTGACGGTGCTGGTACGGCGCGCCGGTTTACCCACTTTCTTCTCGCGCATCTGGGGAAATACTGGAAACAGCGTGAGCGCGACCGCCACCGCGGAGGCTTTCAATCCTTCTGCGTCCGACCTCGCAATCGCGGGACCACGGGCGTCACTCCCGTACAGCCCAGTTGCGTGAAGCCTTGGATGGTGCCTAATCTGGATCCTATTAATCCAAACCGGCGCAGGGAGCACGTCCTCCGCAGTTTGCCTGGCTCCGGGAAATGGACAGATTACGAACCCTGGCATTTTGCCGGCAAACCCGACCGGAGTAATCGGCGAAACCTTTAACCTATTCGCGGACTGCGCCCCTGGAGTGCCTTGCCCACTTCAAGCTCCGCCGCAAGCAAATGTCACCGGTGGAACTTTTCAACGGCGGCGGACCACCTCCCACACCCAATCTCCAGTACCTTCCTGGCGAAGCTCCGGCGTCCGCAGTTGCCGTGCCATCCTGTGCCGCTTCTGGAGTCGGTGGAAATCCTCTCTATTCACCAACTGTCGCAGGGTGCGACCAAATCACAGCCTACCAGTGTGGTGTGCAAAGTTCGATCGCGAGTACCGCCAAATCTCATTGACCTCGCCGAGAATCCGGGAGGACCGCCGCCCACGGGCGACACCGCCAGCGATGTAGCATGTCTGACTCACCAATGATCCGCAAGGCGCCGCCTGCGGGCAAGACACTTTGGACCCAGCGCCTATCCCTTACCAAATCACCGCTGGGACTCCAATCCCATGTCGCTCTGCGAGGGAACTTCGTCAGCAGCAGCAACTCGATCGTGTCACTGCCGATCTACGACAACGTCGTCACTGATAGGCACGAGCAATCGACCCCATGTCACAATTGTTGGCTTCCTGCAAGTTTTCATCAATCTAGTGAATGCCGACGGAAGCCTCAATGTAACGGTCCTTAACGTCGCGGGCTGTGGCAACAGCGCCACCAACGCGCCAATACCAGGCACTTCCCCCGTGCCGGTCCGCCTCGTAACGCCCCCATAGACGCACCACCGCCTGCCTTCTTCATCTCACGCGATTGCGAAACGGTTGTCCTACTGGTCTGGAGCGTTCTGTTCTGCGGCAGCCGGTTGCGGAGGAACCTGCGCGGGCGCCGCACCCGCATTCCCCACCGGCGAACTGGCGCCCGCCGATCCATCGTCATCAGCATCGTTGCTCTGTACTTGCGGAAGCGGTGAGTTCGCAAATCCACCCTCAGGACGCATACTCAGGATCACCCGATCCAACTTCTGCGGATCATCCACCGCACTCACAATCAAAAAATTAAACCGGGAGCCATTCAGCAGCCGCGCCAGAACTTCAGGCGCCGGCCCGGGCGCAATTTCCGCCACAACTTTTTCCTGCTCCGCCCCGGACGCAATCGAAATCTCCGACCCGGTTCGCTGCTGCACCGCGAACAACACTTCCGAGAGCGTTGCCTTGTTGGCCCTGATCCCCAACAGTCCATTGCGATAGGTGACGTCGAGCACGGGTTGCGCCGCCTCCACCATCACCGGTTCCGAGTGGGTTGTGTAGTTCGCCGTCACCAGGCTGGGACGCGTCGCCGGCGGCGAAGCAGAATCGTCCATGCGCCCGCTTGCGCTCAGCCCGCCGCCCATCACCTTAATCATGACGGTTCGCCCCGACGGAAACACCTGGTACGACTGCGCCGTTTTCAGATCCAGCACCAGCCGCGTCACCGGCGGCTTCGACTGAAACAGGCCGATGCGTAAATTCTTCACTTCTCCGCGATCGACCGATTGACTGCGCAGCTGGTTGCTGGGAACGGAATTCGGAAAATCAATGACCAGGCGATCGGGGCCGGTCAGAACCTGCGTCTGCGGCACGATGCGGTCGCTCGCTTCCACTTCAATCTCAACCGCATCTTTACTGCCCAGCACCTTCACAGTGCGTACCGAGGTCTGTGCCGGCAGCGCTTGCAGGAGCACAGGCGCGCAGAGGCCGGCCAGCAGTAGCCGACTCATAATAATTCGCCAAAACCTGTGCATGAATGCCTGCGCCCGGGCGGTCTTTT
The DNA here is from genome assembly GCA_963840895.1 of uncultured Acidobacteriaceae bacterium. Classification (GTDB taxonomy): domain Bacteria; phylum Acidobacteriota; class Terriglobia; order Terriglobales; family Acidobacteriaceae; genus Sulfotelmatobacter. Next base: position 267,104 of record CAWJAR010000013.1, on the reverse strand, counting down.
GGATGGTTCTAGCGCGATTGTAGCAGCCACACTCGTGTGCAGGACTTACGTAGGTACTAGAACTACAGGTTCCGTCTAATGCGTCAAAGGCTTCAGAATGTTCCCCAAAATGTCGGGCTCGCCCGCGACTCGCTCGAGATGCGGATTCTTGTCGCCATCGTGATACACAACCGGATAAGTCTTGAAGAACTGCGCGTTCTCGATGAGCAACTCAATCGGCCGATCGCTTCCCTGCGCCTCTTTCAGCGCCGTCATGCAGCACCGATGGCGAGAACTTTCGGTCATTCACCGCGACGAGTTTCATCCCCGCACCCAGCCCCGCCTGGTACGCGGGCGATCCCACAATCACGTCGTCGAGTTTGCCGTCATCATTCACCGTGAACCCCAGCGAGTACGAGAAGTCGGCGAACTTCGCCAGCTTCTCCAGAGCCTGTGTAGACGCGTTCGGCTTGTCGCTATATACCAGCTTCCACCCTCCACGCTCGATGCCTCCCAGCGGAGCATGAGTACTTGTGGCCCCGACCCGCTCGCGCAGCAGAGCCGCCCAATCGTACGGCGCAATCTCATTGAGCGTCCGCACCACATCCTCAAACGTATAAGGCACCACCTTCGGCGGCCCGCTCTCGCCGCCATGGAAGCGCTTGCAGAAGTCATTCAGCGAACGCTCGCCATGAGTCTGCTGCCGGATCGTCGCATCCACCTCCAGCCAGATCAGTTCGCCCTCAGGATAGTAGTCGAGCCCGCGACGCCAGTTCTGCCACTGCCCGCCCATCATGCGCAGCGTTTGCACCGAGCGCGCCGTATCCTCCAGCGGTCTCCACTTCCTGCCTGCGCGATGATCCAGCGCCGCCGCAGTTGCCGCCAATGTTTCCCGATACTGTTCGTCCGTCCACAGCCCGCTGCGCTCCGCCAGAACGTTGCCAAGATATTCCGTAAGCCCTTCATAGACCCACAGCAAGTCGCCGACCATCGGCTCTTGATAGTTGGGCGTCGCCAATCCCGCCGGGCGCCGGTACTTGCCATTCCACGAGTGCACAAATTCGTGCGGCACCAGGCCCGCATAAAGCATATGCAGGTCCGGATCGAGCAGCGTCCTCTCGGCCGCCACACTGTCATTCGATTCGTGATGCTCCAGTCCATGTCCGCCCACCTGATCACTCAACGTGAGCAAAAAGTGATACTGGCGATAGTGTCGCGCCCCAAACAACGCTCCCGTTTCCGCAACCAATTTCTGGTAGGCCGCAAGATCCTTCGCGCTCATTGCCAAGTCCGGTTCCGCGTCTGCAACCATGTCCATCACGTGCACCGGTGTGTCTTTGGTGAGTTCGACCTTCCTGTAATTCACTCCCGCAATCAAGGGCGAATCGATCAGCGTCGTCAGCGAGACTGGAGCAAACTCCACCTCGTCTCCATTGCTGCGCGGCCCCGGCAACGCCGTACCAAACTTCCATCCTTCCGGCAGCGTGATCGAAGGCACCACGCTCACATCATCTGACTTCTGCCCCTTGGGATACAGCACCACTGCATTCCAATTCAAATCAAGCAGATTGCTTGACGCCGCCGGCCCTCCGCCGCCTGCGCTGTCCTGCGTCGTGATCGCATCCAGGGAAACGTCAAGCATCTCCACGCCCGCCGGCACGTTGACATGGAATTCATACATCTCGATATCATCCCGCCGCCACGGAACCGTCTTCCCTCCAGCCTCCATGCGGATCCCGGTGAGCCCGCCAATCGGCCCGCTAGGACGATGATTCCCCGGAATCCACTTCGGAAACACGAGCGCCATCTCTCCCGCATGAGCAGGAATCTGCAAATGCGCGTGATAGATATTTCGGGGAGCGTCGGTGAGATCGACGTGCAACCGGATGGACTGCGCGTGCAGTCTCGGCCCAAGCAGGAAAACCAAAGCACCCAGCAGATTCAAGCAAACGAAGCAGCGCACACTAGCAGAACGCACTCGATCCCTCCCTTAGAAGCGAAGGCAGAAGGCTACCGAAATCAAGTGATTCAGTGCAAGAGGTGAAGTAGAGATGATACCGTCAATCGCAGATCGCACAGAGACAACTACACTCGAACAAATTTGTCGCGAGCCTTCCATGCGATCCCTGCCAGGCCGGCCGCCATCAGCAGCCAAGTGCTGGGCTCAGGCACCACGCCACCGTTTTCGCAGGGATTTCCCTTCCCATTCTTGGGCGGAGGGGCGCTGCCGTTTTTCTTTTTCTCCACGCCACAAACGCTGGGAAGCGGTGGCGGAGCAATTGGCGTCCACGCTCCATAGCCGATCGGATCGGCTGTGCTCAATGGCAGAGCAGGCCCCAACCCTGGCGCAGGACGATTCAACAAGGCAGATTCAAACGGCAGTGGAGGCCCCGCAACCGCGGTTCCGGTCGCAGGCATAATGGGCTCTTCAAATTTTGCGACTGGCGGCTCCGCCGAGGATGTAGCCTGTTGCGGAACTTCTTCCACCCGATTCCCACAGCGCGAGCGCGCCGTAATCTTTCCATCCGTAATCAGCGTCTCGCCCTTCTTCAGCGTCACCCGATGGCGAGTCCAATACACCTTGTTACCGATACGATACGAGACATAAGCCGTACGGGCCAGCACCAGGCGTACCATGCGCGCGTGCTCATAGTCGAAACCCCAGTAGTGCCGCTTCACCACCGGATCGTGCTCCGCCGCCCACTTCAACTCGGCCACGTCCCTCACCCCGCCCGACACCACAGAGTACGGATAAACCGGACGGTTCTCCATTTGCCGTAGCGTTTCCTGCTGGGTCCGCATCAGCATATCGCGGCTCGCTTCGACTGACTGGCGATTGGGACCAACCGAAGCAGACCTGCGGAATAGCGATGGGCTCAAGCTTTGCAGTGCGACCGTAGCGAACCCGATGACTAGCCCGATACAAAAAACAGCCAATAAAATACGGCGAATCTTACGATTGCGGCGATGCCGGCGCGTCGGACGGCGCCGAATGACCCTCTCAAATGTCCCTGCTTCCGATCGATGCTCCAACTTCTACCTACCTTTAGCGACCGGCCTTGTGAGCACTAGACCGTAGAACACTGCGCTGCTCTCCGTACGTGCAGGCCGAGTGCCCATCTCCGGGCGCTCAACTCCCACAAAACGCTGGGGATATGAGTTTAATTTGCGAACATGCTAACAGACAGTGAAGTCCTTTGCACAAAATATGTTGGACATGGGTAAGCATCTTGCAAATACACGAACAATTCAGGCCCAATGCGGGAAAAACAAGCCTCCGCATGCGCCACTAGCCTTGTGGGTTTCACACCGCAGTATGCACGAGGCCGGTAACTTTGGTAACGCCACCAACGAGCCATTCCGTCCCAAAACCTATCGCTGGTACCATGCCCTTGGTTACGGGAGTAAGTTGTCCCGCACCGCTCGCCGTCCCCTCAACGGCACTACCCAGAAGCTGACCTACCCCCTTAGGTTTCAGCAGATGTCCCCCCGGTAGAAGAAGTGGAATGCCGCTGTCGCAGCTCTAGGGAGACAGCGATTACAAGTCAGCCGGGAGATTATTCATGCGTTGCAATCGTTCTTCTCTGGTTCTGTTCGTAGCGCTTCTGGCGCTGACCCTGAGCAATGCTGCGTTTGCGAAGTCCGTAACTCTGACCTACCAGTTTCAAAGTCAAGGCGCCTACTACTTCACCGCGAACCATGGCAGCAACATGATGCCTCTCATGTGCGACAGCTTCGACAACACGATTCACAAGGGCGAGAGTTGGACGGCCACCGTCTCTCCGTTCCTGCAAGGCATCGCCGGCAGCATGTTCGGCCCGACGATGACGCTTGACTACAAAGCCGCCGGACTCATCTACAAGAGCATGTTGGCTGGCACACTGACGACTCTGCAGGCGCAATGGGCCGTGTGGGGATTGTTCTCGGCCAACGCCCAGACTGATCAGCTGTTCAAGAATTACGGCGGCGCCGCCACCGACGCAATCTATCTCGCGCTTGCCGCCAGCGCGCCCAACAGCGCCTATAGCGGACTGCTGCTCTACACACCAAATTGCGCCAAGCCCGGATTCGGGCCGCAGGAGTTCATCGGCTACACAGCGGTACCTGAGCCCGGCACCCTTTCAATGATGGGCACGGGACTGCTGGCGCTCGCCGGCGCCCTTCGCCACAAGTTCGCAAAGAGCCTGATTCGCTCTTAGAAAAAGTTCTCCTTTGACCGCGTCTCACGCTTGCCGCACAGCCCACAGCTGTGCGGCTTTTTTGTCAATGCTGCAACCGTCCTCAGGGCCGTTCAGTCGACTTACTCCATCGCGTATTCGATCTTGATCCCGCGCTTTTCCACTTCCGCCAGAAAAAGATCCGCCGGAACATCACGCTCCTGCAATACTCCGCCTCGCTTGCTGATCGCTCCTGAGGCCAGCATCTGCACCACGATCGACGCCGGAAACGCCGTCGTCCGCATCATCGCGCTCATATCGGTCTTGGGATCGTAGTGATCAACCATGGTGAACGACGCAACTCGTCCCTTAAGCCGCCCGCCCAGCAGTCCGCGCACTCCCGCGCCATTCACCGACTCGTGTGCCTCCAGCCGCATCAGGCAAACGTCCGGCCCTTTCGAGGCGAACTTCCCTGCGAAGATCTGCGACATCATCGCTCGCGGCGCAATCTCCGCTTTTCCGAATTTCATCTTCTCGCTCGAGAACAATCCCAGCTCCTTCAACTCGCACAGCAGATCGTAGTGACCTGGATATCGCAACGTTTTCTCGAAGCACTCGCCCACTCGTCCTTCAAACGTTTCCGGCAAGGTCGACGTGCCGCCCGAAGTATGAAACGCCACCAGCGGCGCGAAACCATCCAGGTGAAACTCCTCCGGCTCGGTCAGCGGATCGATCGTCGTCAACTTGCCTTTCCGCAGAATCCGTGCCGGCTCCACGTACTCGTTAATCAGTCCCTCCACCGAAAACACCAGTTGATAATGGAATGGCGGCGTCGGTCGCTCCGGCAGTCCTCCTACGTACAATCGCAGCGCGTCGGCGCGTCCTCCCAGCCGGCGCACCAGTTCCCCGCCCAGAATCGACGCCATTCCCGGCGACAGCCCACAATCCGGCGCCAACGCCACACCGCGGCTCTCCGCCTTCTTTGAGAGCGCCAACTCCTGTCGCACCACAGTATTGTTGCCACCCAGATCGGCGAAGTGGCACCGCGCCTCCAGCGCCGCTCGCGCCAATCCAAGATTCAGAAAATACGGCACCGCCGAAAGCGCGGCATCATGACCGCGCATCACCTTCGCAGCCGCTTTTTCGTTGCTTGCATCGAGCAACACGGCTCGAACTTTCTTCCCGCCCGTAATGCGATTGACCCGCGCCGCCACCTCGCGTGCGCGCGTCGCATCGCTGTCGGCCAGCGTCACCGAATCCACCTGCGCGTTCCGCGCCATATCAAACGCCGCCGCCGAGCCCATCATGCCTGCACCAATCACCAGTAGTTTCATAAGGAATTCCTTTCGAAGAATCCGGTTCGCAGCTCTCGAGACTCATCGCACAATTCGCGCGGACGCACGAACAGCACTGCTCTCAGAAAGCTTTTCGTTCAAGGGAAAACAAGCAGTAAGAACAACTGCTCAGGACGCACAGAGGCGCAGTGTGACTAGAGTCCGGAAGGCGCCAGCCGTTCGCACACGTAGCGCCGAAGATCCAGTCGAAGAGGGTTCACCAAAAAGGATATCACGCCATCGCCCACTTTCATGCAGCTAAGCCTCGATCCAAGAACGATCTGCATTCATTTTGCACGCACTCTGATACCCAGGGGAATGTTCCGCCAAACACCGCCATGTGACCTCAATCACAGTTTGCGCGCTCAGTTCCGCCTACCATAAAGCAGCGGTTGAAAGGCGCGAGAGAGCCGCTTTGCGCAGCAGACCAACGCGGCAAGTAAGCGACCGAGATCAGCGAGGCTTATGGCAAGAAAGCTGAGGGCAGGAATTCTGGGGTATGGCCGGATGGGTCGCGAGTTTGTTTCCGCAATGCGGGATAACGATCTTTGGGATGTCGCCGCAGTCTACGACATCTGCTCCCAGGCGCGCCGACTGGCTCAGAAACAACTACCCGACGCCGCCATCTACGAAAGCCCGGAGCCGATTTTCGGTGACCCTTCCATCGATGCCGTGGGTTTGTTCACCCTGGCTGATGCACGCCCGGAGCAGATTCGCCACGCTCTGGCAAACGGGAAACACGTGCTGGCGGAAAAACCGATTGGCCCCGACGTAACCACAGAATGGAACCTGGTCCACGAGATCGAAGCCAGCGACCGCCTCGTCGCCGTCAATCTTTTCAATCGCAATGCCTGGTATCACAAAGATATTCAACGCTTTATCGCCGAAGGCGAGATCGGCGACCTGGCCGTGATCCGCATCTCCCACATGACGCCCGGCCACATGCCTCTCGAAGGCCACGACCCGGAAGGTCCGCCATTCCATGACTGCGGCATGCACTACGTCGACGTGGCCCGCTGGTACGCACAGAGCGAATACGAAACCTGGCACGCTCAGGGCCTTCGCATGTGGGACTACAAAGATCCCTGGTGGGTGCAAGCCCACGGCACCTTTGCCAATGGAGTGGTATTCGATATCACCCAGGGATTTATCTACGGACACCTGGCCAAGGAAAAGCCGCACAACTGTTACGTTGACGCAATCGGCACCAAAGGTGTCGCGCGTATGCGCCACGATTTTTCGGAAGCGACGATCGAACTCTACGGCATCCACCGGACGTTCTGTAAAACAGCCGCCTTCAACGACAAGAAACTCGACGTCATGGTCGACGTCTTCGCCCGATCCATCCTCGCCGGAAAGAATCTCGGATTTCCGCAGGCCCGCGACAGTGTCATTGCCTCGGAAGTCAGTTGGGCGATGCTCAACGACGCGATCTCCCACGTTCCCCCGGCCCGCGGCACGCCGGAAGAGATGCAACAAATTCTCGAACATCGCCGCAGTCTGGTGAACGGCTTCGGGCTGCCTGTACGGACGCAGGAACTGCCCGACGTCCATGTGGTACCGCGCTAACCAATCGAGCTCGGCCGCTCATCTCCCGAACGCGCGCTGATTTACTCCTTCGTTCCGAGGATTCCTTTCTTTAAATCCGCGTTCGGAGGCTTGGGTCCAAGCCACACCGAGAACAGCAATTGTCCAAACGCCGGACCGGCGACCGTCATCTTATCAGCCCCATTCACCGAAAAGGTAGTCCCAGTGCCCGGTACATAGGTGAAGATCATTTCATCGCCTTCCTTCACCGGTTCGAGCGCGCCCAGCAATTTGTCGATCTCCGTCTTCAACGTCTTCACCGCCTCCGGCGAATTATCTTTGAACGAATCCTCGAAGGCGTCGGACATCTGGCTCTTGCTCGCGCCGTGCACGAAGTGCATCACCATCCGCTTCGGTGCGTCCCCCTTGAGAATGGCGCCCGCGTCCGACGACTTCTGCGGCAGATAAAGCCCCGCGACATACACCTTCACCATGAACTTCGTTCGCAATCCCATTCCATTGAGCACGAGCGGCGTGCTTCCAACCTGTACCGTCTCGGGCATGGTGATCCCCGCCAGAGTGGAAGCCTGCAAACTGAGCATGGATCCGAGAACGAATACCACAACGACAAATACTGCAACGAAGATGACACCTTTGCGCATGGAAGACTCCTTCGAGATGCCGCACGGAACTCTGCCAGGAGGACTGATTGGATGATGTGGGCCGACAGAACGCCACCAACAGCTCATATGCGGCAGAGTTCCGTGTACAGAGCAAAGTCTGCCCCGTACATGCCCCAGCGTCTGTGACCCGGGTCACCCTCGACCATATTTGCATTGCGACGCGTTAAACGAGCGCGAAGATTCGTCACGGGTTTTCACTAAGAGAGTCGGCAGGACGCGGTTCTTAGTGCCCGTACTTCATGAAGAAGCGGACAACGATGAGTGCCGTTAGCACTACGACGATGACGTCTGTGACCATCGGGATTTCAGCTCACTACCCCGAATGTAGCGGAAGCTCAAGCCGTTGCTAGGGTACTCTCGTAATGCTTGAATTACCGGTCCCAGGCGATTGAACATGCCAGGGATTCCGCTGGCTGCCGGAATGTGAGGAGAAAATCGACAGCCAGGCTTGATTCTCGGCTATACGCAGCGGAATTTCCTTGACTGACGCGGCCGGTCAGACCAATCATTTGCAACACACGCTTGGGGGTCGTGAACTTTGAACCTCCGTGCGGCAGCCGGAGCAAATCGAGCTTCCACAGTCCGTGCATCCCGCAACAGACTGCGCGCCGCGGCAGAAGGCGTTCGCACGGTTTCCAAATTCGATCTGACAGCTCGAGTTCGCATAGTCCAACCCCGTCGAAAAAAAACGCTAGCAGGGCGATGGACGAAAAAAGGGCGAACCAGAGATTAATCGAGTCACTATAACTTTTGCCAGTTGCTGACAGGCCAAAGTGGGCTCCAAGTTAGTTAGACGTGCTAAGACCCTCTCCAATTTGAGGCGGAGGACCTGGCCGAATAAGCCCATCGACTCGCCTGGAACGGTCTGGTGGGCTTCTTCACCCCTTCAGAAGTTCTTGGATTTCGGCGCAGGCCAACGTGCAATCGTCCACAGTACCTCCGGTTCAGGCTCGAATACGTCGACTCATCGCTAAGGAGTACCTTATGAAATTCAGATGGCTGGCAATCGCAGTCGGATTGGCCGCGTTCAGTGCGGCGCCCTGCACGTTTCCTCAGACGCAAAATCCAAGCCAGAATCCAACGCAAACGCAGACTCCAACGTCCGATCCCGACCAGGGTCAGCCCAAAGCGGGCGACGTGCAGAATGCCCCCAAGCAACCGCCAGCCACCCTACCAAGCCAGGATGATAGCCAGATCAAGCACAACGGCGGCAAGGCGGATATCGATGCGATCGGGAACCGGAACGTAGGCTGCGAGCGCGGGGTGGGCAATTGGTACACCATTGAGGGACAGGTAGCGACCGGCCGCCAGTACGCCCAGCAGATCGAATCTCAGATCAAGTTGATCAAAGACCCTGTGATTACGGAGTACGTAAACCGAGTGGGCCAGAATCTGGTTCGGAACTCCGATGCGCAGGTTCCGTTCACGATTAAGGTGATTGACTCGGATGTGGTCAACGCTATGGCGCTGCCGGGCGGATTCTTCTATGTGAACTCCGGCCTGATCCTGGCCGCGGATGAGGAAGCCGAAATGGCAGGGGTTATGGCGCACGAGATCGCGCACGTGGCGGCTTGTCACTATGGCCGCGAGATGACCCGGGCCAATCTGATGCAACTCGCATCGCTACCCGCAATCTTTATGGGTGGCGCAATCGGCTACGGCATTTATCAGGGCTTGGGACTGGCCATTCCGCTGACTTTCCTGCACTTCTCGCGTGCGTTCGAATCCGAAGCGGACTACCTTGGAATCGAATACATGTACAGGGCGGGATACGATCCGTCAGGTTTCGTGTCGTTCTTTGAAAAGATTCAGGCGATGGAAAAGAAGAAGCCCGGGACTCTGTCCAAGGCCTTCGATACTCACCCGCAGACGCCGGACCGGATCGAGAAATCGCAGGCCGAGATTCGCAAGATCCTTCCCGCCAAGGCGCAGTATGTTGTGACGACTTCCGAATTTGACGACGTGAAGTCGCGGCTCGCGGCTATCGAGAACAAACACAAAGTGATCGATGAGAAGGATTCCAGCAAGCCCAGTTTGCGGCGAACGTCGAACCAGACCGACCCGTCGGGGGATACCAAGACCGACGATGATCGGCCGACGCTGAAACGGAGCGACGGTTCGAACTAATACAGACCGCGGTTGTGGAAAACAAGCCGCTGTGAGAGGCACCCCGCCCATTCACGATCTCAAGCTTGTGTGACTAATGGGCTGGTGGGTGATTGGCGTAACAGCATGAGGCCCGGACTGCTTGGCCAAGAGAGAGTCGAGTGCAGTTCATTTCGCCTGAATTCTCACGTGAGAGTGCGGAGGGCGAATTCGGGGTGTGAAACGAGGCTTTGCGACACAAACCACGACACACAACTGCGTGCGATTACTACCGTCTATCCGCAAGTGTTTGAAAGTATAGTGGAACTGGCCGGGATCGAACCGGCGACCTCATCGTTGCGAACGAAGAAGTTGACTACGGCAGATGTTTGGTTTCAGTAGTTTAGAGGCAGTTTACGTAACACAACGTAGCACAATTCAACCGCGCAGACGGACAGGTGATCGCCAATCATAAAATCCGCGCGCACAACTCCCTCCCATCCCGCTGCAAATCAGTTTGACCACACACGTGCCGCAATACGTGTGAGAAGCAAAAGGCCCGTCTGCGGTTTGTGGAACCGCGACGGGCAACCCTAAGGAAAAATCTTTCGACTATCGGTGATAGTACATCAACCCCGAGGGAAATAGTTGTCGTTACCTTGTAAATTCTCACTTTCCCCGACTGCCGGACCTCCATTGGAGAGTACTATTACTACGCTCGATAGTGGACCTCTTGGCCTTGCGAGAGGCCACCAGGTCTCGAACGAAATCCCCAAGGAGAATTCCCCGCTATGACGCGCCAAACTATTCCACTCAGCCCGTTGGCTGTGCTTTCAGCTTTGCTGTTTACGCCCGCCTTCATTTTTGCCCAGGAAGGTTTTACAGTTCAACGGAATCCGATCGTAACCGAGGCGCGGCACACAACGACGACTGTCGCCTTTCGAGATATGGTGGATGTGGGCTGGCACAACGTAAGCAAAGTCATGCCCGAGCATGATCGCTCGCTCAATCCCCACATCAGTAATCTGCCTGACACCGTGACACAGTCGCAGGTATTGCCTCCCGTAAGTGCCAACACCATTCTGAACTTCGATGGCATCACAGATTCGCAGGGCGGCGGATTCGTTCCTCCCGACACGAATGCGTCCGTGGGTACTACGCAGGTGGTTGAGACCGTCAATGTGGCGTATTCGGTGTGGGACAAAACCACCGGTACGCAGCTCATGGCACCCAAGAGTATCCAGACGCTCTATACCTCGTTAGGAGGACAGTGCGCGTCTGGCAACTTGAGTGATCCGGTTGTGAATTTTGACAAAACTGCGAGACGCTGGGTCATTACGATGATCGCGTTCAACAACAGCTTCACTGACAACGATGCGTGCATGGCGGTATCAACCACTTCGGACGCGACCGGAACCTACCACGTGTACGCCTTCTCCTATGGCAAGACTCTGCCGGATTATCCGAAGGTTGGGGTGTGGCGAGATGCCTACTACGTGACCACGGACAGCTTCCCGAATGGCGGCTTCTTCACCGGCGCAGAGAGTTGCGCCATGAACCGCACCAAGATGCTGGCGGGGGCTGCGGCAAAATCAGTTTGCTTCCAGAGAAACACGGCGGATTTTGCTCTGCTACCCGCAGACATCGACGGTAGTCGGCCTCCGGCTGTCGGCTCGCCAAATTATCAATTGGATCTGGCCAGCTCGACGGCTTTGAACCTGTACAAATTCCATGTGGATTTCGTAACCACTTCCAACTCGACATTCTCCGGTCCGACCAAGCTCACCGTTGCAGCCTACACGGACGCCTGCGCGGCTAACGGCACTTGTATTAAGCAACCAAGTCCGGGTGAGCAATTCAGACGCTCTGGGCGATCGTCTTATGTATCGCCTGGCCTATCGTAATTTCGGTGATCACGAGGCCATGGTGGCCAGTCACTCGATCAAAGCGACGGGAGCAGGCAACGCTCCTTCTGCCGTGCGTTGGTATGAAATCCGTAATCCAGGCTCAGCGCCGGTTGTGTTTCAACAGGGGACGTTCGGCGGCGGCACGCAGACGGCTGCGTTCTGGATGGGAAGCATTGGCATGGACAAGACTGGGGACATCGCACTCGGTTTCAGTGTCTCCAGTTCGACGGTGAAACCCGGCATTCGATACACAGGCCGGGTTCCCACAGACCCGCTTGGAACGATGGAAACTGCAAAAGTGATCGTAGCAGGGACGGGCGTTCAGCAGAGCAGTTTCAACCGTTGGGGCGATTACAGCAGCATGGCCATCGATCCCACTGATGACTGCACGTTCTGGTACGCACAGGAATACTACAAGACCAACGGAAGCTTCAATTTTTCCACTCGCTTAGCTTCGTTTAAGTTCACAAGCTGCAACTAGTGAATCCCGGTTCCCGCAAAGTTGGAAGCGAAAGCCCGCTCTCCCCGAGCGGGTTTTCTCGTCTGCGGCTTCGTCGACTCACCGGTCGCTCTAGATGCTGTATTGAAGGTAGGCAGCTCGTCGGCGCAAGGTGTCGCGAAGCCAAGAGTCAGACCGTCTCTATCGACCAGGCAGCGGCAAACCGTTGCGACCTCTTCGGTTAGTTGACCGTAAACCTCGATCACCGACCGCCACAGACAGACTTGTGCTGCTAAGATTCTCCCGCCGCACGGACAAACACTTCTCCAGTATTGATTCAGCAGTTGTGAGGAAAGATAAACATGCGCAACCTAAGAAGAGTTTACAATTTTGGTGGAGCTGGCCGGGATCGAACCGGCGACCTCATCGTTGCGAACGATGCGCTCTCCCAGCTGAGCTACAGCCCCTTGTATGGGATGGGATAACTGCTCAGGTATTTTATCAGCGATCCCGAATCGGTACCAACCGGACGCTCCCCGCGCGCACGTTACCAGCGGGGCTTCCCTCCCAAACACCTGCAACAAATTCCCTTGACGAACTTCATCCTCCTGCGTCTAACTAACACCAAGCGGCGGCTTGGCCGCCTGCCGCACAACGCACCGGATGTTTGCCCAACTCAATCCCGCTACCGCGCGCCAGGCAACGCTGGCTCCGTACCGCTTCGCTTGTCTTTCACGGCATGGTTCTCGCCTGGTTGCTGCACACTCCAGACCCGCAACTGCTGAACCCCGTCTCGGTCGCCCTCGGCCAGAATGGCAAGTCTGTGACGCGGCTCTACTGGCCCAGCAAGGACCCCGACGACAGCAGCCGTAGTTCGTCTGACAGTGCCACTGAGCGTTATCGCAAGCAACGGCTCAGTCATGAGAAGCTGACCTGGAATGCTCCGACAAAGCCCGCAAAGTTAGCCGCACCGCAAGATCCCCTGGCTCGTACCGCCGCCGAAGACGATTCCAAGACGCAGACGCTCTCCGCCCTCGGACACGGCGCACAAGCCGGACTTCCCTACGGCACTCTGAACCGTGGCCCATTCTCGGGTGACGAGGTCCGACCCGCATTGCCAGTCACCACCGCCGATCCCGTGGCCTATCCCTGGGAACTCCCGGACTCCGAAGGAAATGTCGTGGTCGAAATTGTGATCGACGAGCGCGGCGCGATTGTCGCCAAAACCGTCCTCCAGAGCCTCGGCCCCAAACTCGACGAGAAAGTTCTGCTCGCCCTGGAAAACTGGCACTTCCAGCCGGCCACGCGCAATGGATCGCCCATCTCATCCAAACAAGACGCCATTTTCCATTTTCACGCACGGGGCTAGCGGTCCCCAACCGTCTCCCTTGGCCGCTCATCACACCTTGCCCAGCCGCTATAATGAATTGCAGTGAGTCAAACGGAAATCCAACAAGTCGCTTCCGCGGATTTTCCCACCCGCTGGGGCAAGTTCCGCATCTACGGCTTTCGCGGACAGTCCGGTTCCGACGGTGATCGCCGCATCGAAGAAGCGGTCGCCCTGGTAATGGGCGACGTGAAATCCGCCCCGCCCCTGGTTCGCATTCACTCGCAGTGTCTGACGGGAGACGTTTTTCATTCCCTGCGCTGCGATTGCCGGCAGCAGCTGGAACTCTCCCTCTCCATGATTGCCGAGGAAGGCGCGGGCATTCTCGTCTACGAACAGCAGGAGGGCCGCGGCATCGGCCTGATGGCCAAGCTGCAAGCCTACGAGCTGCAAGATGCCGGACTCGACACCGTCGAAGCCAACGAGCGCCTCGGCTTTAAGAATGACTATCGTGACTTCACCCTTCCCGCCGAGATTCTCAAAGCGCTCGGAGTCACGCGCGTCCGCCTGCTCTCCAACAATCCCGACAAGGTGAACGCTCTCGAAACCGCCGGAGTGAAAGTCGTCGAACGCGTCCCCTGCGAAGTCACTCCCAGCCCGCACGCCGAGGAATATCTCAGGACCAAGAAAGAAAAGCTGGGCCACCTCTTCACCTGACACGCGGCAACATGCTCTAATTCGCTGGCGTAACGTTCGCGAATGCCAAAATCTGACTCCGGAAATCGCTCATCTGTCCGGTCTGCCACTCTTGCCCTCTGCCTCGCACTGCTGGGGGCGGCCTCCATGCTTTACTACCACCTGCACCTCTTTATCCCCAACGTGCTGCAAGTGCGCGCCGCGCAAGGCCTGGGCAATGGATACGCATTCGGCGACGACTTCTACCCTGTCTGGCTAGCCGCGCATCTGTCGCGACTGGATCATCGCAATCCCTACAGCCCCGAGATGACGCGGCAGATTCAGATCGGACTGTTTGGACGGCCTCTCAATCCGCTCAACCCCACCGACCCTCCTGCCGACTATCGCGAATTGGCCTATCCCGCCTTTACCGAACTCCTTGTATGGCCCGTCGCCGGTATGCAATTCTCACAACTCCGTCCCATTCTCGCGCTGCTGTTGACGCTCATCACCGTCGCCAGCCTCTGGCTATGGATGCTCGCACTGCAATGGCGCGTCCATCCCCTGTGGTTCGCGGTGATCGTTGTGCTCGCGCTCTGCAACTATCAGGTTCTCGAAGCCCTGTTCGCAGAACAACCCGGCTTGATCGTCGGATGCTTGCTGGCCGGTGCCGCATTAGCTCTCAGGCGCAACCGTCTTTTGCTTGCCGGAGTTTTGATGGCATTGACCCTGATCAAACCGCAGATGACCTTGCTTGCGATTGGGTATCTGTTGCTGTGGAGTCTCTCCGATCGCCACCGTGCGAAGCTTCTGGGTCGGCTTTCTGACCACGCTTGCGTTCCTGGTAGGTTCTTCTCTGATTCTCTGGCCGCGCTGGATCGAGCAATGGATCAAAATCCTGCTCGGATATCACCGCTATGCGACGCCCCCGTTGGTTACCGTCCTGCTCGGCAGTTGGAGTCTTTATCTCGGCAAAGCGCTAATCATCGTTCTGTTGGGAGTCTGCTGTCTACTGGCGTGGCGAAATCGTCGCGCGACTCCCGATTCGCTCGACTTCTGGTTGACCTTGAGTTTGTTACTCGCCATCACATCGGTCACCCTGCTGCCCGGGCAGGCTATCTATGATCATGTAATTCTTTTACCCGGAATATTTCTACTGCTTCGGTACCGGCGCGAATTGTCCAATGCCGGACGCGTCCCTCGAACCCTGCTGGCAATCGGTGCTCTCGTCCTTTTTTGGCCGTATGGGGCGGCCTTCGCGCTGATCATGCTGCGTCCGTTGCTGTCGACGGACGTTTTCAATTCAACCGCAATCTTCGCGTTGCCCATTCGCACCGCCGCATCACTTCCGTTCGCGCGTGCTCGCATTGCTTGCCTGGATGACTCGCGTGCGCGTCAATCCCCTGAGCGCGTCAGAAGTCGCTGGAGCGAGTTCTTCTGTTTGACCGGCAGATACCGCAAAGCCGCGCGTGCCAACGCCACATACGCATCACGCAGAGCCTTGTCCGTGCGCAACACCTGCAGATGCCGCTTCACCGTATCCACATCGCCGCGAATGATGGGCCCGCTAAACCCTTTCTCCGGTCCCAGGGCCGCGTAATTCGCCAGCGTCTGCTGCAGGATCGGAATCATCCGTTGCCTCGCAGCCGTTCTACTCACTCCAGTCAGCGTTGCAACCTGTTCCGTCGCAGCCAGCAGAGCAGTCAGCAGCGGAGACGCAAACGTCCCCCAAGCGTGATAAGCAGCCTTATCCGCTCTTCGAATCGGATAGGCGCGGCCACCAAGATCCCGAATCACGCGACGCGCCAAGCGTAAGGCAGCCTCATCGCCCTCAATCGCAAACGGAACCCCGGCCAGTGATGGCCTCGATCCGCGTACAAACGTCATCAGCGGATGCACCGAGGCAACGCTGGCTCCGCGGCTCCGCAAAAATCCCAATTCTTCGCTGCCCAGCGCCCCGCTCGAATGTAACGCCACTCTTCCCTTCCACTGGACCCCTGCAGCGAGCGATTGCGCCGCCCGCGAAATCTGCGAGTCAGGGACGCAGAACCATATCAATTGTGCCCGCGTAGAAGACAACTCAGTCGCTGCCCTGCCCCTCACCTGCTCGGCCAGCCTCTGAGCCCGCTTTAGAGACGCACCTCGACCTCGTGCGATGATCAGGTCGATCGAATACCCCGCCGCCCGCAATGCCAACGCAAGCGCCGTCCCGAGTTTTCCCGCTCCCACAATCGCGACTCGCGGCCTGGCGCCCATGCCCGGCAGCATAGCAGACCCGGCTTCCGGCCTTCGCGAGCTGAAGTCGGACGCCGAAAGCCGGAAGCCGTTATATTGTTTGGCATGCCGAAATCGTCCAGCAAGGCTCACATCGTCTCCTCGAAAACCGTATATCGCGGTCCAGTCTTCTGGGTCACCACCGACTACGTCGAGGAACCAGGCGGCGTAAAGGCTCGACGCGACCTCATCCATCACTCCGGTTCCGTCGTCGTACTGGCGGTCGATGACTCGCGCGCAACGCCTCGCATCCTTCTCGAACGACAGTATCGCCACGCCGCTGGCAGCTATTTGTGGGAGCTCCCCGCGGGACGCATCGACCCGGGTGAGCAGGAACTGAAGGCCGCCCAGCGCGAACTATTGGAAGAGACTGGATACACCGCCACCAAGTGGCGCCGCATCCTGAAGTTCTATGCCAGCCCCGGTTTCGTGGCCGAGACCATGGCCGTCTACCTAGCCACCGGCTTGCGCAAGGGAAAGGCCCAACCGGAGGAAGACGAGATCATCTACAAAAGGCTCGTCCCTCTCCCGACCGCGGTCCGAATGGTCGTCAGCGGAACCGTCAAGGATGCCAAGACAATTGCTTCGGTGCTTTGGCTCGATCACATGTCAAGAAATCGAGCAAAAAAGTAGGCGGGGTCCAAACCTTACCACTCACGACTAATCGGGGAGTCTAGCTGCCACTTTTCTTATTTTTTTTTCCGATTCACCAACGCTTGACAGCCTACCCCTGGCACTCCAAAATGCATCCTAAGGGCGGCATTTTAACTGTGGGCACGTCCTTGGTCCCCCCAGTCAGGACGTGCGGAAAGAGGGGGGTACGTGGAACGTCTGAAAGGAACCGTCAAGTGGTTCAATAACGCCAAAGGGTACGGGTTCATCGGACGCGCGGATGGACCAGACGTATTCGTTCATTACAGCGCAATTACTTCCGAGGGATACAAAAGCCTGCAGGAAGGTGACCCGGTGGAGTTCGAAATCACTGAGGGTCAAAAAGGACCGCAGGCAGCAAACGTTACGAAGGCCGCCTGATAGCAAGTCGGCGTAACATTTCGGATGCTCGGAAGACCTCGTCCGCGCATAGCTGGAGCAACATCGCCGATGCTCCGTTGCGAGATCCTCGGTTAAGGTCTCCTACGGGCGTTCTTGTCCTCTAACTTCTTCCACCTGTCCTGTTGATCTCCAACAATCTCCGCCACCACTGGACGGTACTCCCACTCCCGCCTCTGGTCCTCCCGTCCAACTTTGTTTACTCTTACCTTGTCCATGGACAACAAGGCCATCGCCAACATTCTCTACGAGACTGCCGACCTGCTTGAGATCGATGGGCAGGATTCGTTCCGCATCCGCTCCTACCGCAACGCCGCGCAGGCCATCGAGAATCATTCGCAATCGATTAAGGGATTAATCGCCGACCCGAAGCAGGTGCTCGCGATTCCTGGCATCGGCAAAAGTATGCTGCGCAACCTGCAGGAACTCTTCGCAGATGGCAAACTCGCAGTGCAGGCCGAGCTGCTCGAGAAGTATCACCCGTCAATGTTGCAGTTGCTGAAGATTCAGGGACTCGGCCCGAAAACCATCGCGCTCATCTGGAGCGCCTACAAGGTCAGCGACGTCGATGGCGTAGAGAAACTGGCACGGGAAGGCAAAATCCGCGAACTGCCCCGCATGGGCGAGAAGCACGAAGCCAAGCTGCTGAAAGCCATCGAGGACTACCGCCGCATCAGCGGCCGCTTCCTCATCGATGCCGCTGAAACTGAGGCCGAGAAACTTTCCGAATACCTGGCGAAATATCCCGGCATCGACAAAATCACGCCCGCCGGCTCTTTGCGCCGCGGCCGCGACACCGTCGGCGATCTCGACATCCTCGTTACCGGAAAGGCTTGCACCACTGCGGAAGGGCGTCAGGCAGCCATTGCCTACGTTGCGAAATATCCCCCTCTGATGGACGTCATCGCCAGCGGCGATAACAAGATCAGTTTTCACGTGCGCAACGGCATGCAAGTCGATGTTCGCCTTCTGCCGCCCGAATCGTTTGGCGCCGCCATGCAGTACTTCACCGGATCGAAAGCACACAACGTCGCCTTGCGTCAGCGCGCCCTCAAAATGGGATACACGCTCAACGAATACAGCCTAGCCACGTTAGAAGGAGCGAAGCCCGTTGCCGGCAAAACGGAAGAAGAGATTTACGCCAAACTCAACCTCGACTATGTCCCACCTGAGATGCGCGAGAATCTGGGTGAGATCGATCTCGCGAAAGATCACGCCCTCCCTAAGTTGCTTACCCAGGCCGATCTGCAAGGCGACGTCCACATGCACACCGTCGAGACCGACGGGCGCAATACCATCGAAGAGATGGCCGAGGCTGCCAAAGCGCGCGGCTATCAATACATGGCCATCACTGACCACTCCAAGAACCTGGCCTTCGCCAACGGACTCGACGACAAACGTGCGGTCGAACACATCGCCCGAATTCGCGCCGCCGACCAGAACATCGACGGCATTACCATCTTTGCTGGCATCGAAGTCGACATCCTGGCGGATGGCGATCTCGATCTCTCCGACGATGTCCTCGCGCAACTGGATATCGTCATCGCCAGCGTGCACTCGGTCTTCAATCAGGAGCCCGCTAAGATGACCGAGCGACTGCTCAAGGCGATCGAGAATCCCAACACTTCCCTCATCGGACACCCCACCGGACGCATCCAACTCCGCCGCGATGCCTATCCCTTCGACATGCACGCAGTATTGACCGCGGCCGCCGAACACAAAGTCGCGATGGAACTGAATTCCTATCCAGACCGCCTCGACCTGAACGATGTCGATCTACGCCAAGCCAAGCAGTGCGGCGTCAAGATCGTCATCAACACCGACTCCCACCACACTTCGCACATGGAAAAAATCCGCTACGGCGTCCTGCAAGCGCGCCGCGCCTGGCTCACCAAAGACGACGTCCTCAACACCCTTCCGGCTCCAAAGTTCGCCAAGGCCATGAAACACGCCTGGTAAGCGTCGCTGGATCCGACTAATTTTTCGTTTTCCACAGGGCAATTCATACTCTTGTGACCGATAACCTTGACTGAGGGTACAGAAAGCGCAAACTAACTCTCGTGGTCACAAGTGCAAGCCGTAAATTTCAAGGCGCGCAGATCCGGTTTCCAGGCTTCGGCGCTAACTCCTTATTCCGGAATATTTTACGTGCAACTTATTTAGAATCAGGACTTTGCAAACGAAACAATTCGTGCTTCTCCAGCAACCCCAATGAAATGAATCGCTTGCAGAATTGCTCGGATATGAGGGCGGTGGATAAGTCCTTATTCCGCAATATTTTACCTATAACCTATTTAGAATCAATATGTTACACGAAATAACGGAGATATACTCTAGCTAACCACCAAGGAATGAGTATTTTACAGGTCTAGCCAAAAAAATGCGCGATGATATCCCTCAAGAATCGGCCGGTCAATGGTAGCCCGCTCGTCGCACCTCCAGTCGCTGGAGATGGGCCGCAACACGAAACCGCAGAACTCGGGAAGCGCCTTCGATCTGGCAACTGGCGTAGAATCTGGGCTGACAAAGCAGAACACTATGCCTGATCCAGTTCCCGTTCCCCCAGTTCCACCTCAGCCGCCTGCGCCTCCCGCAGGCCCGACTATCAACATAGGCGAAGAGTACGGCACCGCCAAGAAAAACCTCCCGCCCGCGAAGATCGTCCTCATCGCCGTAGGCGCGGTACTGGTCGTCGTGCTGATCGCATCGTTCTTGAAGCGCGCCAAGCCGCAAGCCTCAGGCTCTCTCGACAACGTGGCCGCCGTCGAGATCCCCGACCAAAACTCCACCATGGTCGCGTTGACCTTCACCATCCGCAACACGAGCGAAAAGATGCTCTACGTCCGAGGACTGCAGAGCACGCTCAAAGGGCCCGCCGGAGACAACACTGTCGACGCCGTATCTGCCGTCGATTTCGCGCGATATTTCCAGGCTTTTCCTGCGCTCAAGAGTGGCTCCCAGCCCGCCTTGTCGCCCGAGGACAAGATCCAACCCGGGGAAACCGTTGCCCGCACCATCATCGTTGCTTTTCCAGTGACCCTCGACGCCTTCAACAAACGAACATCGGTCAGCGTCGATGTGTGGCCCTACAACGAGACCGTGCCAGTTGTGATGAAGAAGTAGAGATCGGAAGTCGGTGCGAACACTTATTCGTGGGGACAGCCGCCCTCGGATGTCCACCGAGCGCAGCTCGATGTTTTCTTGTCAGTCAGCAGCACAAACCCTCGGCCTAGAGGTCTCTTGCATGAATACCGGTAAATGCGTTTTTATGGTTCCCATGAAAATCGTGCGCCATCCTCTTCGTTCCGTTACCCTTGTGCTCGCGCTAACCTGCGTGAGCTTGTTTACTGCTGCTGCCGCCAAAACGGCCGGCAAGTATCTCGTCTACGTCGGCACCTACACCGAAGAAGGTAGTAAAAGCAAAGGCATCTACGCCTACCGCTATGACGCCGGCAGTGGCGAGATCACCGCGCTCGGTCTGGCCGCGGAGACGACCAATCCCTCGTTCGTAGCCCCGGGCCCGAACGGTAAGTATCTGTATGCGGTGAATGAGGTCGGCAACTACAAGGGACCGAACAGCGGCGGCGTCAGCGCATTCGCCATCGATCACGCCACTGGCAAGCTCACATTCCTGAACGAGGTCGCCTCGCGCGGCGCCGATCCCTGCTACATCACGGTCGATGAGACTGGGAAGTATGTGTTGGTGGCGAATTACACTGGCGGCAGCGTTGCGGTCTTTCCGGTACTCGCCGATGGCAGGTTGGGAGGGGCTTCCTCGTTCGTACAGCACACCGGCAAGGGCCCCGATCCAAAGCGGCAAGAAGGACCTCACGCCCATTCCGTCGATCTCTCGCTCGACAATCGTTTCGCCATGGTCGATGACCTCGGGCTCGACGAACTCCTGGTCTACAAGTTCGACAGCACCAAGGGGTCACTCACCCCTAATGATCCGCCTTATGCCAAGGTCGATCCCGGCTCCGGTCCGCGGCACTTTGTGCTACGCCCCGACGGCAAGTTCGCGTACGTGGTCTCCGAGATGGGGCACACCGTGACTGTCTTTTCCAACGACGCGGCGGCCGGCAATCTGCAGCCAATTCAGACGATCACCACTCTGCCCCAAGGTTTCACCGGCCGCAATGACGACGCCGAGATCCGCGTTCACCCCTCAGGCAAGTTCCTGTACGCCTCCAACCGAGGCGACGAAAGCATCGCCGTCTACGCGATCGACAAGACTAAGGGAACGCTCACCCAGGCAGGGATCATTCACACGGGAGGCAAGGAGCCCCGCAACTTCGAGATCGATCCCACCGGGACGCTCCTGTTTGCGGCCAACCAGAAGTCCGACAACATCGTCGTATTCCGGATCGACCAGAAAACCGGCCTGTTTACGCCGACCGGAAAGGTTCTCGACGTTGGCAGCCCCGTGTGTGTGAAGTTCGTTCCGAGCAAATAGAATCACATGTTACAGGACGTACTTCCCATGCTTCATGTTCGCGATCACAGGCGCGAGTTCATCATTCGCGACCTCAACGGCTTCTGGATCACCTTTGGACAACCGGTGCAGAAGTAGTGCCTGCGGTGTCTGATATAAGCATGGGTCGTGTTTCGCTGACGTTCTTCTTCCTGGTGCTCGCCAGCTGTGTGGCGCAGCCGCAGGCCTCCAAGAAGACGCCAGAAGAACCAGCCATTCAGCGCGCGAAAACTGTGCTCGCGTCGTCATTGGATACGACCTTGCCAAAGGTAAGTCTCGAGTTCTTTCTGAATTACGAAAGTGGAGGCGCAGCCATTGAGTGGGAGGTGACCGATTGCGACGAACCGACCGGGCGTCCGACGAAAGATCGCGAGGGCGACAAGCCCATGTGCGTCGAGGCGGACTTTCAGAAAGACCAGACTGCCGTTACCGTCATGGTCTCAGTCGGAACACTGCAGAAAGGATTGTCGGGTGCTCCGTCACTCTTCAGCGTGACGGTCAACGATCCTGCGGGAAGAGTTCATTCTCTCCGCCGACTGGGCGACCTGCCGAAGGAATTGCATCGGCCCACGCGCGGGATGCCTCGCGATTTGGCGATGCCTACGACTGCTTCTTCTGCATAAACCTGCGATGCACCAGATGCGTGCTGGCGTCCGGCTTGATCTCGTCATACTTCAAACATGAGATCGAGCCATCGACTTCGAGGACCGCCAACGCAACCTGATCGCAGCTGTGAATGCCATGCTCGCGCAAAGCGCGGTGCAGTTCGTCCATGCTGACGCGCTCCCGCGCCATGTGAGCGTCGATGATCTTGCCATCGTGCACCAGGAGCGTGGGCTGCCCTTCGATCAACTTGCGCAGGCGGCGGTTTGAGCCGGATACCCCGGCCACGCCGTAGTTGAGCACCAGCAGTGTGCTCGCCGCGATCACGCCGCCCAGCAGCAGACGTGTCTGGCCCGGTCATCGCATTCTGTACAGAGTTAGAGAGGAGGAGCAGCAAGGTGAGATCGAACGGCGTCATCTGCCCCACCTCACGCTTGCCGCTTAAACGCACCCCGATCAGCACCAGCAGGTAGATGACGGCCGTGCGCAGCACAATCTGCAACAGCACGGCACCTCCGGGGAACCACGCTGCGCTCATGAGTTCACAAGCCCACTAGTTCGCCGTCACCGGCACAGGAGCATTCTTGGGTGTGCTCAAGTATCCCGTCGCCTTGTTCTTGTCCACCGTCCATACCACCAACTCAAACAGCATGTGGTCGCGGCCCGAGTAGAACTGGATCGGCTCTGAGACGTTGCGATCCTTCTTCTCGATCGTCTTGTCGTCGGAGGTGACGTTCACCGTGAACTTGCCTTTCTTGGCGTCGGTCTTTCTGAGCTGCAGGCTCACAGTCGAAACCGGCTGAGGCTTGGCGCCTTTGAGCAAAGTGAACTCGTAATAGTTGCGGTCGCCCTTATGCTTGAGAACTTCAAGGTCGGAGCGCGTATTGGCAATTAAGCCGCTCTGTACCCCGAGATCTCCCATGGTGCTTTGCAGGCGCGCTTTGGTGGCTTCGAGATCGGCCTTGGTGGAGGCCACGTCGGTCTTCACGCCGCCGACATCAGTCTTCACGCCAGTGATTTGCCCGGTCACTTCGCTGATCTGGGCTTGCTGCTCCTTGGCGATACGTTCCTCGGCGGCTTTCTGTTGTGACTGCAACTCAGCGGCGCGCCGCGCGAGTTCCCGCTTGGTCATGCCAGCCTGCTGCGCCAGGGTTTCTTCCTGGGCTTCCGCGGTCTGCATGCGGTTCTGGAGTTCCTTGACCTGAGCCTGGCTAGCGGCCAGATCCTGCGTCAGAGCCTCGACCGACTTGTGCGTCGCATAGTGCGCATAGGCGAAGCCCGCTACAACCAGAATTGCCAGCACAATCAGGATCCACTTGCCGGCGTTCGACTGGGGTTCCGTGTTTACTTGGTAGCCATCATCGGCCATACACTCTTCCTCCTCGGGAAGCTAGAAATGAATTGCAGGGATGCCCTCAATTGTTCAGCAGGATCGTAACAGTGTCAATTAGCTCATAGGATGCGGACGTGGCCGGCAAACGATGCCCCGAACACCTTCCGCAGCGTACCGGGTGTTTTGTTCAAGACAGAAGATTATAGGGGAGCGGGAGGGCTCGGACGCATGACCGAGATCATGCTCACCGATAACGGAAGTAATGGCGGCAGATAGCTGTCAGCTGTCAGCTTTCAGCCGTCAGCTAAGTCACTACCGCTGCTCCCCGCCATCTTAGCCACTCGCAGCGCTGGTAATCGGAGAATTAAGCTGAGGGCTGATGGCTGACAGCTGAGAGCTTCCCCATACGCACCGACCCGCGAGAGCGGCCGCAAGCACGAGGACTGCAAAAGTTTGCCTAGCGCATGCCAGCGAGCGACGGACGCTCCTCGCGCTCTACCACGCCCTTCTTTTTGATCGCCATGAGTTCGACGGCCTTGTGGGCGATGTGTTCGGCGCTGACTTCGAATTCCTTGATCAACTCCCAGGGCGCGCCGGAGTCTCCAAAGCGGTCCTTCACGCCGATGGCTCCGGTGATCACCGGGTGGCCATAAATGTCTGGGCTCTCAGTCAGAATCCCGCTGACCCGCCACGCCAAGGCACCGATCTGATGCTCTTCCGCGGTGACGACCACTCCTGTATCGCGAGCGGCGCGCACAATCGCCGAGGCATCGACGGGCTTGAGAGTGTGAATATTCAGGATGCGAGACTCGTAGCCGAATTCCTTCTTGAGAATGTAGGCAGCACGCATCGCCTCGGGAACCATGGGCCCGCAGGCGACGATGCTCAGGTCTTCCTCTTCGTTCTTGTAGGACTCAGCCAGTACGGTTTCAAAAGCCTCGAGAAAACTGGGGCCTTCATGGCGCAGGCGAATCACATTGGCCTGACCGAAGACGAATGGGGTCTTCTCGTCGGTGACCATCGGCGTTGCCTCTCGGGCGAAACGGATATACTTCGGGCCCTTATGCTGCAGCAGCAAGTAGTTCGTTGCCTTGCGCGTCTCGACCATATCGCACGGGACCACAACTGACATGTTGGGCAAGCCCTGCATGGCAAAGAGGTCTTCCAATGCCTGATGAGTAGCGCCGTCGGGGCCGACTGAGACACCGCCGTGGGCTCCGGCAATCATCACGTTGAAGTTGCCGTAGCACACCGATGTGCGAATCTGGTCAAGATTGCGCGCGGCAGCGAAGGTGGCGTAGGTGCCCATCACGGGCAACTTGCCTTCCCGGGCCAGACCGGCTGCGGCTGAGGTGGCCGATTGCTCGGCGATTCCCAGGCTGATCCAGCGATTCTTGCGCTCCGGCTTTCCGGCATAGAAGTCGCTGATCGTGATTGAGCCCGAAATGTCGAGACCTAAGCAAACGACGCGCTCATCGTCGCCGTTGTCTGCCAGGGATTGGCCGAAGCCTTTGCGGGTCGGCTCCATCTTCACCTTCATGGTGTCACCGCAATTCCACCAGTAGTTGTGGGTGAACTTAGGCATCTTGGCTTCGAGCCGACGCTCCACTTCCAACTGGTAGTGCTTGGCCTTCTCTAATAATTGCTGCACTGGAATGCGATCCTTGAGCTGAAGTTCCTGCAAGCCTTTCGACAGTTCTTCCGCGTTCGGGGTTTTGCCGTGCCATCCGGCTTGGTCCTCCATGAAGCTGACGCCTTTGCCTTTTACAGTGTCGGCGAGGATGGCGACAGGACGGCCCTTCACGGAACGGGCCTGCTCGAGCGCGTCGACGATTTGGTTCATGTCGTGACCGTCGATGCGGAGCACGTCCCAACCGAAGCTTCCGTATTTTGCGGCGAGGGGCTCCACGCCCATCACATCTTTAACCCATCCATCGATCTGCAGGCGGTTGCAATCAATGATCGCGATCAGGTTATCGAGTTGGAAATGTCCCGCTTCCATTGCGGCTTCCCAGACTTGACCTTCCTGTTGCTCGCCATCGCCCATGATGCAGAAGATCTTGTGACTCTTCTTGTCGAGGCGGGCGGCCAGCGCCATTCCTACGGCGATGCTCAAACCTTGGCCCAACGATCCGGTCGAAGCTTCCACACCCGGCAACTTCAACCAATGCGGATGACCCTGAAATGGTGAGCTTAACTTGCGCAGCGTGACAACCTCAGCGACAGGGCAGAAACCGGCGAACGCGAGGCCCAGGTAGAGGCTCGGCGCTTTGTGTCCAGTCGACCAGATAATGCGGTCGCGATCGAGCCAGTCAGGATGTTGGGGATCGTGATTGGCGATCTTCAGGTAGAGGGCTGCCGTGATGTCCATAATGGAAAGCGTGCCGCCCGCGTGGCCGGAACCTGCCGCGTTCAGGGCAACCAAGTCATAACCGCGCATCAGGTTAGCGGCGTCTTTCAGTTCTTCGATGGAGTATTGGCGGATCACCTTTCCGCTGGTGGAATCGGTAAGGGCCATGACGTCCCCCCTTTGCGCAGGAAAGAAGCGCACAGAACGCTTTCAACAAAATATCGAGGAGAGCGTTTCGGGGCCGTGATCAGAATCACATTTGCGGGTGAGGCAAAGCGGGCAGCCGCCGTTGCGCAGGCGGGGTGCACCTGTCAGCTTCGCCTAGTTGAATTGCCAGCGCGTGGACTTGCCCTGGAAGTGCTTCTCGTATAAGCCGAAGGCCTTTTTGGGGCGCACTGCGAAGACGGGCTCTTTCATCGAGAGGATGTCGTCTTCCATCGAGGACATGTCGAACTTGTATTTGCCTGTGTAGTTTCCAAGGAATTTGCGCCGGGCTGAGACGTCAGCAATTTCTGCCACGCCTTCGACGATCACAGCTTCGTTTGTCTGTTCAGTGCAGACGATGCAGTTAGGATTACGACCGAGGTTGCGTGCCTTTTGCGACTTGCGACCAGTGCTGAAGAGCAAGCGCCCGTCTTGCCAGAGGCCCCAGACGACCATAGTGTGCGGCGAGCCGTCGGGCTTCACAGTGGTGATCCAGTAATTGTGAGACCTCTTCAGGCGTTGCTCAGCCCAGGACCAAGGCAGCAGGCCCTTGGCTCCTTTGGGGAAACCATAGCCGGGCGCTTGCGGGCGGCTGGACTTGGGTGGCTTTGGCTTTGCGATGCGCTTCTTCACGGGCATGAAAGTTCTCCGAGCAGTAAGTTCTTATGGAGTCATCCCGACCGCACCCTTTTTGCAGGCGGAGGGAGGGATCTTGCGAGCAGAGCCAATGAGCCGCGCGCGAGCTCCCTTCGACTTCGCTCAGGGCAGGCTCCTCACCCGGATGAACTACGCCGGGATTCGGGATGACGCCTTCAAGAAAAAGTACACGGCACGACTACGCAATCACAGATTCTTCTTCGTCCACTGGTCGATGCGGTCAAGAGCCTGCTGCAGGTTCTCCAATGAGTTCGCCACGCTGAAGCGCAGGTAGCCTTCGCCATACTCCCCGAAGGCCGTGCCGGAGAGCGCGGCCACTCCTGCCTGCTCCAGCAACGCATCTGCGAGAAGCTTCGACCTCCATCCCGTTTGCTTGATGTTGGGGAAGACGTAAAACGCACCCTTGGGCATGCGGCAGGAGAAGCCTTTGATCTTGTTCAGGCCGGCAACGAAGGCATCGCGACGCCGCTGGAATTCGTCGCGCATGTGGTCAACGGAGGTTTGATCTCCGCGGATCGCTTCGATCCCTGCAACTTGCGTGAAGCTGGCGGTGCACGAGTTGGAGTTGGTCATCAGCCGGGTCATGTGCGCGGCGAGATCCGGACGCATGACACCATAGCCCATGCGCCATCCCGTCATAGCGTAGGTCTTCGAGAAGCCGTCGAGCAGAATCGTGCGCTCCTGCATGCCGGGCACCGACATGATGGAGAAGTGCTGGCCACCGTCGAAGAGCAAGCGGCTATAGATTTCATCGGAGAGGACCATGATGTTGCGGTCTCCGATGAGCTTTGCAATTTGTTCGATGTCGCGACGATCGAGCACGCCGCCCGTCGGATTTTGGGGCGAGTTCAGAATGATCAGCCGGGTGCGATCGTTGATCAGGGACGCGAGTTCATTGACGTCTAGGGAGAAGTCGCGCTCCTCGCGCAAAGCGATGGGGACGGCGCGTCCGCCCACATAGTTGATCATCGACTCGTAAATGGGGAATCCGGGATTGGGATAGATGACTTCATCTCCCTCATCAATAAGGGAAAGAATTGTGAAGAAAATAATAGGCTTGCCGCCGGGAACAACAACCACCTCGTCACTGGTGACCTTCACGCCGCGGGTGCGGCTGACGTATTCGGCCAAGGTCTGACGTAGATCGGGCAAACCCGCGGAGGGGCCGTAGTGAGTCCAGCCCTTGCGAAGGGCATCGATGCCGGCCTCGACGACGTTTGCTGGTGTATCGAAATCCGGCTCGCCGATCTCAAGGTGGATGATGCTCTTGCCCTGGCGCTCGAGGGCGCGCGCCTTGTTCAGAACTTCAAAAGCAGTCTCGGTGCCGAGCCGCGACATCCGACGGGCGAGATGCAATTCGTATTGGGTGGTCTGCGCCATGGCGAGGAAACTCCTGAAGAAGCCAAACGGCACATTATACGCCCGCTGGGGAGGACATAAACCACTAAGGACACAAAGGTTCACGAAGGAAGGCTCTGCGAACACGGGACTTCGTGTTAATTCGTGACCTTGGTCGTTCAGGGTTTCCCTTGCCGAGTCGGATGGGCTACTATTCGTCGGAGTTGCCGACACCGAGACGTCCATGAACTCATATCTCGACGAACTCTATGCGCATCTGGAGTGGGCGGATGCCGAACATTGGCGGGCATTTGAGGCGCATCCGCCGGCGTTGTCCGATAAAGCAATCCGCGAGCGGTTGCTTCACATACATCTGGTGCAGCACGGATTTTTGTGGGTGACCGCTCCGCAGCGGCCAGAGTTCGCGTTCAAGAAGATGGAAGACTTCCCTTCCATGGCGGATCTTAAGAAATACGGGCGGCAGGGTCTGGAAGAGATGCGGGAGCGACTGCTCCAAACCGATCAAGCCCGTATGGACGAGATGATTGAAGTCCCTTGGTTCAAACCGCCGGCTAGACTCAGCGTGCGCCAGGCGTTAACGCAGGCGGCGATGCACAGCCTCTATCATCGCGGGCAGAATGCGACTCGACTGCGGGAGTTGGGAGGAGTTCCGCCCACGACGGATTTCATTGTTTGGCTGAAGGACGGACAGCCGGCAGCGCGGTGGGAATGAAACTCAACGCCAGCTGGCACCCGACGGAAACGCCAAATTCGCTCCGAGTTCTCCGCAGTCTTTTCTCTGTGACCCTGTGGTTGCAGCTTTTTCTGGGCGCCTGAGTCGAGAAACACACTTCAAGATCGCCGCGAGATCAGCTGATGTGTGCGTGGTTGGAGGAGACGTAGCAAGCTAGGTCCCTACTGAAGAGCTAGTCGGAGACGCTATGCTCTTCGCTTTGAGCACGCAGGACTCGGTCGACGGAATATGGAGCGCGACGGCTGGGCTCGTGATAGTGGCGCACTTGCATTTCGCCCAACAGGCCGATCGCGAGAAGATTCAGACCACCGATGAGAAGGCCCAGAGCCGTCATCATCAGCGGGCCGTGTTCAGCCATCACCGGGACGTGGCGCAGGAATTTCTCCAAGCCAAGCCACAAAACGATCGCACTGCCGCCGAAAATGCTCATCATGCCTACGCTGCCGAAGAAATGCAGCGGGCGGGACAGATAGCGCAGCAGGAAGCGGATCGTCAACAGATCGAAAAATACGCGGAAGGTGCGCGTGATGCCGTAGTGCGAAACGCCGCGCTCGCGGTTCACATTGCGGATGGGCACTTCGCAAATCGTCGCACCATGCCACGAAGCCAACGCGGGGATGAAGCGGTGCAGCTCACCGTAGAGCGGAACCTGCTCAAGAATGTCTCGTCGGTAGGCTTTGAATGTCGTCCCGAAATCGTGGATGTCGACGCCGCTGATTTTGGCCATCATCCAGTTGGCGATGCGGGAAGGGATGCGGCGCATCCAGAAATTGTCGACCCGAACTTTGCGCCATCCGCTGACGATGTCGTATCCCGCGGCGATCTTTTCCAGAAACAGAGGGATGTCGTTGGGATCGTGCTGCAGATCACCGTCCATGGCGATGATGTACTCCCCGCGGGCATGATCAAAGCCAGCGGCGAGGCCGGCGGTCTGGCCAAAATTGCGACGCAGCTTGACCACGGTGACCCGGCTATCGACAGCCGCGATTTCACGCAGCATAGCGAAGGTCTGGTCGGCCGAGCCATCGTCCACGAGAACGATTTCGAAGCTCTCGCCGTGAGCCTCCATAACCGCTTTCAGGCGGTCGTAGAGATCGGTGACGTTCTCTTGCTCATTATGTAGAGGGACGACGATGGAGTACTTTGGCACGATCTTTTAATTATAGACGAAAAGTTCTATTCCCTTCGCGCCTCTCAGTGGTCAAAAGGGTACCTTCGAGTTGGGTCCTAGGAACAACAACACAGCGTGGCCTTGTTCGAACGCTGAGCTCTCTAACGATTTTGGCGCTCCTGACGATTCGACGTCCGCTAAAGCGCGGTGAAAAGGGGCGTCCGGAAGCGAACAGTGATTCGCGCAAGTGGACACTCGGCAGCTCGAATCCGCGCCAGGGACTGGGGTTTTCCTAAACGCCGCAGGCACATGGCGTCTCCGCGCAGGTCCGGTTTCTGGCAGAGGAATTGCGGGCACTTCGTAAGCAACAAAAACACCACGGAGGCTTGGCATACCATGGCGCATTTTGAACGGATTCGCGATGTGATTTCCGGGCCGTTTAGTCCTGAAGTCATCGAGCAACGCACCAAGGCGGGATGGCAGATGGTATCGATCGAATGGCGGCGCGAGTTGCCCGAGTCGGAGGCTCCAACGCAAGGGGCGTTTAACGAAGACATTCCCTACGGACTGCGCATCTCGGAGGATTGCCAACGGCTAGAGGTCGATCCGTTCGAGAACCGCACGCTCATGCTGATGATGGAGCTGCTGGTGCAGGACTTTCCTTACTCCAGCATCGTAAGCGACCTGAATGAAAAGGGCTTGCGGATGCGCGACGGCAAACCCTGGACTCGGGTGGCGGTTTTCAACATGACACCGCGACTGATCGAGGTAGGGCCGCGCCTGTTCGCCACCGACGAGTGGAACAAAGCGCGGCACCGGTTTTCTGCGCCGAAAGCACACGACGCAACGGAGTAAGGCCGCCGGAGCTGGCCAACGCCGTCATCCCTAGCCCAAACGCGGGGAAAAATCAGTCAGGGCCATGTAGGTGGAATCCACTTTGTCGACGAGTTTACCGTTCACTTCGGATTGGTCGTGGACGCGCTTCCACTCAGGATCGTCCTGGAACGCCTTCCAGTTGGCGGCCGCGGCTTCGCGGCTGGGATGATAGAGAATGTAGATCAGCGTATTGCTCTTGTCGGGCTCATCGACGGGCGTCCAGTAAGCGACGCTTTTCATTCCATGCCGGTTAAAGATTTCGACAGTGTGTTCCCGGAAGCGCTTGAGCAGATCCGCTAACTTTCCTGGAGCGACATGATAGACGCGGAGTTCGTAAACGCCGGTCGAGTTCGCGTTGTCTTGCTGGGAAGCGGCCCAAAGAGTTGCTGGAAGCAGCGCTGCTGCAGGAATTGCCTGGAGTAGAGTTCGTCTTTTC
The DNA here is from genome assembly GCA_963840895.1 of uncultured Acidobacteriaceae bacterium. Lineage (GTDB taxonomy): Bacteria > Acidobacteriota > Terriglobia > Terriglobales > Acidobacteriaceae > Sulfotelmatobacter. The sequence continues at coordinate 235,534 of CAWJAR010000013.1, read as the reverse complement.
ACGGCAGGGATTTTATCAGAAGAAAATGGCCGGCCGGATATTCTGGGCAGCGAGACCTACGGGTTCTTCTTCTTAAACACTTTGCGCCGAATGTCGGGCCAGAATTCCTTCAGTTCGTTCGACAAGCCATCATAAAGAATCAGGAAGGCGAAAGTCGTGGCATTGCGGCCGGCGGTGCGATCTTCGTCGGGATGATAGATATTGGAAATCGCGGCTGCCGTAGCGTTGCCAATCGATTCCGAATAGTTGAATCGGGTATTGCCTGCATCGGTTCGGGTCACGAAGAGGCGACTCAGCGAGTAGGAAAAGCGGTGGACGAAGGCTCCCTTGCCCATCTGGTAGTAGCGCGGGTCTTCGTGCAGGAGACTGGGAAAGATGGCGACCGTCATATACGTCCCAATGCTATTGTCGGCAAAAGACTCGCCGTAGCGCTTGGCATAGGCGTCCCATCCCTGTCCATAAGCCTCGGGATCATTCTTGGCCTGGGCGATTCCAGCAAGCACGCCGTTGAAGGGATAGGCCGCCCAATCAAACACGCTCGCGGTGGCGATGCGGAATTTCTGCCCGGTTCTAAGCGGTTTCAGGGTGTTGGCGGTTTCGACAGTGCCGTAGTTGGGGAGCACTGCAAAGATGCGATCGTTAACCGTTCCCGTCTCCTGTTCCAACTTACTTTTGCCAACTGATCCGTCGGGCTTCTGCGCGGCTTGGCCCTCCTTGGAATCTTTTGTCGATGAGGCATTTGGATCGGGTGGCGGGGCCGGCGGAGCAGGCTGTTGCTGGGCGTCTGGAGAAACACTGATCACCGTTCCGGCTTCCTGCTCCGGGTTATTCTTGTCCTGCGGTTGTCCGTCCTTGGAATCCTTTGGCGCGGCAATGGTTGGAGCAGGTTCGGGTGGTGGAGCGGGCTGTTGCTGAGCGGACGCCGACGACAAACCGACCATGACGATGGTCAGAAGGATGAAAAAGAAATTACGATACGACGCGTTGTGTCTGACCATCCAACATTTATTGTCTCATTTAATGAAAACCTAGTCGAACGAGGAACCCTTGTCTAAAACGCATTCGTCATCACGTTTTCGACGAGCGTGTCAAGTTTCGTAAACATAAAAATCCCCGCCCTGTCGCATAATGCGCGACAAGGACGGGTAGCGATGCCGAGATAGGCACGATTCAGCCTTGCTCTTTGAGCTTCAGCTTAGACTTGTTGTCTTCCATGAACTGCTTGATCTCATTGGCGGCGCCGAGCAGGCGGTTCCACTGCTCATAGTAGAGAGTGACGGGGAAACGGCCGAGACCATAGACGCTGACACCGCCTTTTTCTCCGACTTTAAAGATCAGGTCTCCGCTGCGTTTCTTGGTTTCGACTTCCTTTTCCAGCTGAGAAAGTTTCGCTTTCAGTTCTTCGTAGGTGGGTTCTGCCATTGCAATCCTCGCGTTTGATATGAGTGCCTTGGGCGGTTGGCATGCCGTGATCCAGGATGAGCGCCCGATATCTATAGTAACTTGCCGAACGTTGCCTTGCGGTGGATAACCCTTATAAGCTAAACAGACTCTAATCCCGAAGCAGGAAACCTAATCGATGCGTGTGTGGGCAAAATGGTCGGCATGGCTCTGCCTGTCCCTGATGTTATGGGCGGCGACGGCGGAGTCTACCCACAACCATCCCTTGCGCACGGGATCGATCACCTGCTCGATTTGCGTCGTAGCGCATAGCGCCAGTCCCACTGTGAATTCCAGCCAGGCTGCTCCGGTCTTTGCCGCGGTCAGCCTGCTGCGTGACGAAGCTGTTGTCGCGAAGGTCCATTTCGATTTCTCGGAACTTGGCAGTCGTGGTCCTCCTGTCCTGTAGGGATCCTCACAAAAATTGATGCTTCCGGCCAAACGCTAGTGCGTTTGGTCAGAATTGTTTCCCTACTCTTCTTTTCTTACTACAGGAGGGCTTATGCCTTTATTTCATTTGAGGCGCCTTGCCGTATTGGCAGGCACACTGGGGATCGCGGTGACGCTGGCGGGCGCGCAATCAGTGGGTAATTCTGGATCTGTGACTGGTACCGTCACTGACTCAACGGGCGCCGTTGTGGCAGGCGCAAAAGTTCAAATTCACAACCCGGTCAGCGGATTTGACCGATCGACGACCACCGATAATGCGGGCGACCTTCGCGTTCACAAATATTCCCTTCAACCACTACCACCTGAGCGTAACGGCTGCCGGGTTCATGGCCTACGCGCAGGATGTCGAACCGCGATCCTCGGTACCGGTCACTGTGGCTGTAAGTCTGGCAGTCGCCGGTTCCACCACCGCCGTCACTGTCGAGGCGGAGGGCGGAGACCTGGTGGAGCGCGATTCGACGTTCCATACGGATGTCGATAAGAACCTGTTTGACAAGCTGCCGCTCGAAAGCCAGTCGTCGTCGGTGAGTTCGCTGGTGACTCTGTCGACTCCGGGAATTTCCGCAGATTCGAATGGACTCTTCCATGGCTTGGGCGATCACGCGGAGAATTCGTTCTCGGTAGATGGCCAACCCATCACTGATCAGCAGAGCAAAGTTTTTTCCAACCAGATCCCTCTGGATGCGATTCAGTCGATGGAGGTCATCGCGGGCGCGCCTCCGGCGGAATACGGCGACAAGACCAGCGTAGTCATCAATGTGACCACACAATCGGGACAAGGAGTTACTGCTCCGCATGGCGAGCGTGACGGCCTCCTATGGTTCGTTCGGAACCAGCAACGTTGACTTCAATCTCGCCTATGGCGGCAAGAATTGGGGCAACTTCGTTTCGGCCAGCGGGCTGAACAGCGGACGGTTTCTGGATCCACCGGAGTTTGTCGTGATGCACGACAAAGGAAACGAGGAAAACTTCTTTGACCGGGTGGATTACCAGCTTTCGACCGCTGACTCGATTCATCTCAATCTGGGCTACACGAGATCGTGGTTCCAGACGCCGAATTCCTTCGACGCGCAGAACGCGACCGCATGGAATGGCGTGACCGTGGACAACGGCGGGCTCGATCCCAACGGAAACGTGGTGGGGCCCGCAGACCAGCGCTCTCAAATTCAGACTTTCAACATCGCCCCATCATGGACGCGTCTGATCAGTCCAACAACCGTTTTCACCTTTGGCGCTTTCATCCGGCGCGATCACTACAATTATTATTCCAGCGCGAACCCGTTTGCTGATCTGGCGCCCGATCTTCAGACCGAGACGGTGAGTCAAGACCGGACGCTCACAAATGCTGGATTGCGATCGAACGTTTCCTACGTTAAGGGCATTCACAATCTAAAGGCGGGTGCTGTTTACGAGCAGACCTTTCTTCGGGAAAGTGATCCTCTCGGCATAGTCGATCCAACCTATCTACCTTCGCTTACGGACGCAAACGGGCTTCCCTGCTATGACGCGGTAAATAACGTTGCCTTGGCTTCCCCTTGCACTGACCTGTTACCTCACGACCTCACGCGTCATGGCAGCCTTTACACCTTCAACGGGCAAACAGACGTGAAAGAACTGTCGCTCTATCTGCAGGATTCGATTACCAAAGGAAACTGGGCCCTCAACCTAGGACTGAGAGGCGACTTCTACAATGGGCTCACTGTCCACCGGGAAGCTGAGCCGCGCCTCGGCATCGCCTACAACATCAAGCGGACCAACACCGTCTTGCGCGTGTCTTACGCTCGCGTGATGGAGTCCCCATTCAATGAAAACCTGGTTCTCGCCAGTCTGGGCTGCGGCGATGCCGTTCTGAATCCGCTGCTGGGCTGCACCACATTAGGTATTACGCCGTTCAGTCCAGGATGGCGCAACGAGTTTCATGCCGGGATCCAGCAGGCATTCGGGCGCTACCTCGTTTTCTCCGGCGAATACATCTGGAAGTACACGCACAATGCCTACGACTTCAGTATTCTCGGTGCAACCCCGCTCACGTTTCCCATCGAATGGCACAACTCGAAGATTCCGGGATTTGCGGGACGCGTGAGCGTGCCAAACCTCCACGGATTCTCGGCATTGATGGTCTTCTCCAGCGTGGCCGCGCGATTCTTCGCTCCGCAACTCGGCGGCGCAGGTGCCACTCCGTCGGCGCCGGGAGGAGTTTTTCGTATCGACCACGATGAGAAGTTCAACATGACAAGTCACATCCAGTATCAACCCTGGAAACGCGGGCCATGGGCGGGATTCAACTGGCGATATGACAGTGGCCTGGTAGCGGGTGCAGTGCCGTTCGCCGATGCCAGCGGCATTGTGGATTTGGCCGGAAGTGGCCTGACCGCCGATCAACAGTTTCAGGCTGGGCTCGTTTGCAATGGCGTGCGTGCGACGCCGACCATGGCACTGCCTAATAACTGCCTGGCATCGCAATTCACATCGAGCTTGGTCAAAATCCCAGCGGCTGGCTCCGAGAATGATGACCACAACCCTCCGCGAATCGCTCCGCGAAACCTCTTCGATCTAGCGGTTGGACATGACAACCTGTTCGGTGGCGACAAATACAAGGTGAGCTTGCGGTTCACAGCTATAAATGTGACGAACAAGTACGCGCTCTACAACTTCCTTTCCACCTTCAGCGGCACGCATTACGTGACGCCGCGTGCGCTGACAGCCGAACTAGGCTTTCACTTCTAGACCCCTGGGGGAGAGGGGGTTCCGGCAGACATGAACGTCGGTACCCTTCTCTTTCGGCGAAGGTTGTTGGAACATCGTCATACTTTGTCTGAATTGAGCAAATTGGAGCCAAAATCGACCTGTAACACATGTAATTCGCCACCTTCTTACTGATCTTCCGGAGCGTTTTTGGAGGATCGGAACGGTCACCGTGGGGTGAAGGCAAATCCACACTGATTGATTGGAGCTATTGTTGTGAGAATTCTACGAATTTGGCGGCTGATCTTGATGGCGATTGCCATGGCCGCGCCTTTAGCGGCACAAGACATCAACGCACCCATGCCGCAGACGGGACATATTACCGGCACAGTAAGCGATGTGAACAATGACGTGCTTTCTGGCGCCACGGTCGTTCTCGAGGGCCCTAGCCTCAAAGATCCCCGCAAGGTTCTCTCGGACGACAACGGATTTTTTGAGTTTGTGCAACTCGACCCAGGAACCTATCACATCACCATCATGGCCGAAGAATTTGCCGACTGGAGCTCGCCCGACCTCATCCTCAGTTCCGGCCAATATCTGATCCTTCCGGCCAGCAAGCTGCTTATTGCGAAGGCTGTGACCGCGGTAAACGTGTCTGACTCGTCAGTGGAAGTCGCCACCGAGCAGGTCACAGTCGAGGAGACGCAGCGCGTGTTCGGGATCATCCCCAATTTCTACGTCGTCTACGAGCCAAACCCCGCGCCCCTCACGACCAAGCTGAAATTCCAACTCGCCCTGAAAACGTCGAGCGATGCCGCCACTGTTGTTGGGATAGGGGTGCTTGCCGGCATCAATCAGGCCGGTGATACTCCTGACTACGTCCAGGGTGCGAAGGGCTATGCCCAGCGTTATGGCGCGGCCGCTGCAGACGGCTTTTCCGACATCATGATCGGTGGCGCCATCCTGCCCTCGTTGCTGCACCAAGATCCCCGCTACTACTACCAGGGGACAGGCTCAAATAAGTCTCGCGCGTTCCACGCTCTCTCAAGCCCATTCGTTTGCAAGGGAGACAATGGAAAGTTGCAGCCCAACTACTCAAGCATAGGTGGCGACCTGGGCTCGGCTGCTCTTTCCAACACCTACTATCCAGAGTCGAACCGCGGCGCGGGTCTAGTATTCCAGAATTTCCTTATTACCACGGGCGAGCGCATGCTCAGCACCGTGCTGCAGGAATTCGTTTTGCACCGATTAACCCCCAATCGCGAAAAATAAATACTCATCGAAAAGGGCCACAGGGGCTGAGCCTGCGACTCACTGCGGACGATTCCTCTCTAGTGGAACAACTCCGCATGCATCGTAAGCGGAGATTAGCTTTCACTTTTGAGTCAACCGACCAGGGAAAAGGAATTCGCGTCTCCGGCAGAGCTCCTTGCGTTGCTTCGGACGATCAACGTCGACAGAAGTGTCGAGGCTAAGGCGGACCGACTGTCGATTAACCGTTCCGCTTCCAATGCATCTACTTTCCGATGGCCTCACCTCGGTATTTTCGTCATCCCAATTCGCGCCCACATCTCACATCATGCGCTTGGGCTCGAAGGCGCGATCGACTACCAGCTCCGGACGCAGACGACGAAAAGTCTCCGTCACGTGACAGTTCCAGCAAACGGGTTGGTACTTGGAAAAGACGTCGGGAAGTTGCTCGGGGCGGAAATCCTTCCACTCGGCCGTCTTCGAATCTGGACCCAGCAACGCAGGTGCGTGGTCGAGATGATGCAACCGGCCAATGGGCTTGTGACAGAGTGCGCAATTTCTCTCTTCGTACCATTGCGAAACAATATTCCAGACTAAGCAGTTCGCTGGGCCAATCTCGATCTGGCTAAGGCATTCCTGGCCGCAATTCTGGCGCTCGGGCCAGCGCGAACATTCCTTCAGGCGAATCGTGGGTTCCGCGAGGAACGCTCCGACGGCGGCCTCTCCTGCGGCAACGTCGACGGCTTCGGGCTGGTGCGTCTCGGGGCAGGTGATCAGCCGTTTTCCTTTGTAGGTGAAGTACGCGCGGATTCCGGGGATGGCGCGAAAGGCGAAGAGCCCAACTGCCAGTGCGAGGACGGCTACTGTGATCAGGATTGAGACCGTCATAAATCACCTCCGCTGAGCAGCTTTCAGCTACCGCTGTCAGCGTTCAGAACGGATCCTTGTTCAGGCCAGTTCTATGTGCCTATAGGATGGGGGACATGCCTCGAATTCGCGATGCCTTGCGTCACCGGAAAGTGTGATTCAGATCACTTGTGGCCTCGGTCGCGGCGGACAAGAAGCCCCGCCACACCGGCAGGGCCTGCCTCGAGCGGAGTCGCAGGAACACCGGGTCTGCTTTCTATCAATCACCCACGGGTGAGGGATGATGACTGCCACGAAGCCGCATTTTGACCGCTACAGAGAGCCGCCGGATGCCCTCGTGGATAACGTCAGGCTGACAGTAGGAGAAGTTCAGCCGCATGTGCCGGCCGCCCTCGTGTCCGTTGTTGGCGTAGAAGCTGTCGCCGGGTACGAAAGCAACGTTCTCCGCTAGTGCCGCGGGCAGCAGCGTTTGAGAATCGCAACCTTGGGGCATGCTCACCCAGAGGAACAGGCCGCCCTTGGGATGAGTCCATGTCACTTCGGGCGGGAAGTATTCGTGCAACGCGTTGAGCATCGCATCGCGGCGCTCGCGATAAACATTGCGGATCAATTTGACGTGCTGGTCGAGAAATCCGTCCCGCGCAACTTCGAAGGCAACGTACTGGCTGAACGTCGAGGTGTGCAGGTCAGCGGCCTGTTTCAGTTGCACCAGTTTACTGATCACGTCTTGGGGAGCGACGATCCACGCCAGGCGAATTCCGGGGGCTAGCGTCTTGGAGAACGTGCTCAGGTAGATCACGTTGCCCAGAGTGAATCCGTTATCGCGGCGCAAATTGTCGCGATCAAGCACCACCAGGGGCGCGATGTGGTCGCCTTCGTAGCGCAGTTGCCCGTAGGGATCATCCTCGATGATGGGGATGCCGTACTTGTCAGCCAGAAGAATGAGTTGATGACGGCGACCTTCGGACAGAGTTACTCCAGCCGGATTCTGAAAGTTGGGCAGCACATACATGAATTTCGGTCCGGCACGGAGGCTGGGATCGAGTTGGTCGGTGAGCAACCCGTCGTCGTCCACGGGGACCGAAACGTATTGCGCTCCGTAAACATTGAAGGCCTGCAGCGCGCCGAGGTACGTAGGGGCTTCGACCAAGACGCGGTCTCCACGGTTGACGAGGAGTTTTCCGATCAGGTCGAGCGCCTGCTGCGAGCCGGAAGTGATGAGGACATTTTCGGCGCTGGCGACGATGCCATAGCGGGCGAGATTGTGGGCAATCATTTCCCGCAGAGGCTGGTAGCCTTCGGTGGTGCCGTACTGCAAGGCTTGGGCGCCCTGTTCGCTGAGAACTTTGTGGCAGGCTTCCTGGAATCGCTTTACGGGAAAGACATCGGGCGCAGGCAATCCGCCGGCGAAAGAAATGATTTCCGGTTTCTGCGTGACCTTTAAGAGTTCACGGATGGCGGAGCTTCTTACTCCGAGCGTACGCTGCGCGTAACGCGACTTCCACAGCGTGGACATGTTGTCCCCTTCCCGCGCGGGCAAAACGCCCCCGCGACTGCCTGCGGGACACCAGCGTTACGGCTCGGCCCCGCGATTCCCTCACCTTCAGATTATCAGTCTTCGCCTACTAATTCCGGTTCCACTGATACATGTACATGTGGATGAGCGTAAGTATCGTTTTCCTGAGCATCCACGACGGCAATGGCCGCCACGTTGACCACCACTTCCACAGTCGCGGAACGCTGCAGCACGTGCACGGGGCGGCTCATTCCCATCAGGATCGGCCCGATGAGTTCGCCGCCGCCAACTTTGGCGACCAGTTTGGTCGTGATGTTCGCCGACGCCAGGTCCGGGAAAATCAAAACGTTGGCCCCGCCCTTCAAAGAACTGAATGGGTAGAGCTCTTCGATGATCTCAGGGGAAAGGGCCTCGTCGGCCATGATCTCTCCGTCGATGATCAAAGTCGGGTCGGCAAATTTGATCATCTCCACAGCCTTTCGCACCTTGGTGCAGATGGGATGATCGACGCCACCGAAACTGGAGAACGAAAGCATGGCGACCCGCGGAATCAGATCGAAACGACGAGCCATGTGGGCCGTGCAGAGAGCAATCTCAACCAGGTCCTCGGCGGTGGGTTCGATGTTCACGCTGGTGTCCGCGAGAAAGAAGACTTCCCCCTTACGCGTAATCACAACGTAGCATCCGGAAACACGGTGCAGGCCTTCGCGCATGCGAACGATTTGTAGAGCGGGACGAATGGTGTCGGGGAAATGCTGAGTCACACCCGAGACCAGCGCGTCCGCATCGCCCATGTGGACCATCATCGAGCCGAATACGTTGCGATTGTTAATCAGCGTGCCGGCTTCCCCAAGCGTGACACCGCGGCGCTGCCGCAAGCGAAAGAGTTCCTGCACGTAGGTTTCGCGATGGTTCGACATTGCGGGATCCACAATCTGCATGCCTTCCAGATCGACACCCAATTCCTGGGCGCGGCTCTGGATCTTGGCAGGCTCACCGAGAAGAATAGGATTACCAATTTTTTCTTCGACTAGGACGCGACAGGCGCGCAGAATCTTCTCGTTGTCGCCTTCCGGAAATACCACTTGTTTGGGATTCGCCTGCGCCTTGTGAATCATGGTGCGCGAAACTTCGTAGGCCTTGCCCAGTCGTCGCTCCAGTTGCGCACGGTAGGTAAGCAGATCGACGGGTTGCTGAGCCACTCCGCTGTGCATGGCGGCTTCGGCTACGGCCGACGCCTCCCACATCAGAACGCGCGGATCAAAGGGCTTGGGAATTAGATATTCACGGCCGAATTGGAGACGCGGCACACCGTAGGCGCGGCAAACCGAATCAGGCACATCCTGTTTGGCGAGATCGGCAAGCGCATGCGTGGCGGCCAGCTTCATCTCTTCGTTGATCGCAGTAGCCCGTACATCAAGAGCCCCACGGAAGATGAAGGGAAAGCCGAGCACATTGTTGACCTGGTTGGGATAGTCAGAACGTCCCGTGGCGACAATCACGTCGGGCCGTGCCGCCTTGGCTTCTTCGTAGGTAATCTCGGGATCGGGATTGGCCATCGCGAAGACGACTGGATCGGCTGCCATCGTTCGTACCATCTCTTGGTTGATTGCACCTTTGACTGACAGTCCCGCGAAAACGTCTGCGCCCACCAGGGCCTCGGCGAGCGTGCGCAGCGCCGTTTCCTGCGCGAATCGCTCCTTATATTTGTTCATGCCTTCTTTGCGGCCTTTGTAAACCACTCCCTTGGTGTCGCAGAGAAGAATGTTTTCACGCTTCACTCCCAGGCGAACATAGTGTTCGGCACAGGCAATGCCCGCCGCTCCCGCACCGTTGAAGACGACGCGTACTTTCTGAATGTCTTTGCCTACTACTTCGAGAGCGTTCAATAAAGCGGCACCGGAGATGATCGCGGTTCCGTGCTGGTCGTCGTGGAAGACGGGAATCTTCATCGTCTTGCGCAGAGCTTCTTCGATCTGGAAGCAATCCGGAGCCTTGATATCTTCGAGATTGATTCCGCCAAACGTAGGCTCAAGCAACTGGCAGAGCTTGATGATTTCTTCGGGATCGTGGCTGTTGACTTCGATGTCGAAAACATCAACATCCGCGAAACGTTTGAACAGGACAGCCTTGCCCTCCATCACCGGCTTGCCTGCAAGGGCGCCGATATCGCCCAGGCCGAGCACGGCGGTTCCATTGCTCAACACCGCGACCAGATTGCCGCGGCCTGTGTACTTGAATGCATCCTGCGGATTCTTCTGGATTTCCAGGCAAGGTTCGGCGACGCCGGGTGTATACGCCAGGCTCAGATCGCGCTGCGTGCGGCAGGGCTTGGTTGGTGTGACTTCAATCTTTCCCGGACGGTCCCCATTGTGATAATCGAGTGCCTGCTGCTTGCTAATAAGCATGATTTCCTCCGTGCCGTCGGCTGGCGCGAGCTACGGCCATTGGTAAAAACCCACATACTTGGGTATAGCCCCGAGTATTGCAAGAGGCTGTGATTACCATCACAAAAGGTCGTGAGCGTGGGATCGTGCCTAGACCCCCGCTCCCACACGCTCCCGGGTAAAGCGGGCCAGAATCTCGGCCATTCCGGGATGAGACAGGTCCTCAACTTCGTAGGTAACACGCAGGCTAGGCTTATTCATCTTGACCATATGTCCCAGGTCGATCGGCGTGGCGACCAGCACCAGATCGCAGGGAACTCGATTTATCGTCTCTTCCAGTTCATGACACTGCATCGCGCTGTAGCCCATTGCCGGAAGCAGGCTGGTGAGGTGTCCATAGCGCTCATAGGTTCCTCGGATCGAACCGACTGCATACGGGCGAGGATCGACAAGTTCATCGGCTCCGCACTGCCGCGCAGCCACCACTCCGGCGCCATAGGGCATTTCACCATGGGTGAGCGTGGGGCCATCTTCGACGACCAGAACCTTGCGTCCTTTAACTAGCTCCGGTGCAGACACTGCGACCCGGCAAGCCATCTCGACGACCACAGCCTTCGGGTTGCTGACGCGGACGTTGTTACGGACGGTTTCGACGTCATGACGCGCGGCCGTGTCGACCTTGTTGATGACGACCACATTGGCACGGCGCAGGTTCACTTCGCCGGGATAGTAGGCCAGTTCGTGCCCGGGACGATGCGGATCGACAACTACGATCTCAAGATCTGACGCGTAGAACGGCGTGTCATTGTTGCCGCCGTCCCAAAGGACAATGTCGGCTTCCTTCTCGGCCTGGCGCAGGATGCGTCCGTAGTCGACTCCGGCATAGACGATCGTGCCTTCGCGCAGGTGCGGCTCATATTCTTCGCGCTCTTCAATGGTGCAGAGATGCTTGTCGAGATCATCCAGCTCGGCAAAGCGCTGGACCGCTTGCACGGCGAGATCGCCGTAGGGCATCGGATGGCGAACCACAACCGGCTTCCATCCTTCCCGGCGGAGTTCTGATGCGACGAGGCGGCTCAGTGGGCTCTTGCCGCATCCGGTGCGCACGGCGCAAATCGAGATCACCGGCACCGACGACTTCAACTGGGTACGTTGCGAACTCAACAGCCAGAAGTCGGCTCCCGTCGCCACCACGCGCGAAGCCAGATGCATCAGGTTCTGATGCGAAATGTCACTGTAGGAAAATACGACCGCGTCGATGCCGTGCTCGGCGACCAGCCGCTCCATGTCGTTTTCTTCGAAGATCGGGATCCCCGCTGGATATAGCGGACCAGCCAACTCGGTCGGATACTGGCGGTTGGCAATACCCGGGATTTGCGTGGCCGTAAAGCCAAATACGATGTAGTCAGCGTCTCCGCGAAATACCACGTTGAAATTGTGGAAGTCTCTGCCGGCGGCGCCAAGAATCAGGACCTTCTTCGTTTTCATGGACATACCTTTCCTACGCTCATCTCTGTAAGGCGGGGCTGGCTACGGTCTTTCCCGTGCTGACCTTGCTTGCCCGGACCCTATTCCTTCGGGCTTCTCTTCCACATGGGCACGCACGGATTCCAGCTGTGAACATCCTTCTGGAAATCGTGGCCAGCCTGGGTGGCGCCGACGGTGGAGAGTTCGTCCACCGGAGACTTGAGAAGCTCGGCAATGTAATGCTCGACCTGCTCGCGCAGGCGCGGGTTCTTCAACGCCTCGCGCAGCTCGGTCTTTTCAATGTGCGTAAATCCGCCACACAGTGGACACTTCACAACGTCGTCATTCACCATCGCTGCCTCGTGGTTGGGGGAAGTCGCGGGGGTGCCGCTCCGCACCGTTTTCTCCGCGGGTCCATTAGAGGATGGGGCCGGGTTTTGGGCAGTGACAATGGTCGCGGGAGAGAGTGACCGGAGTCACAGGTTGGGATTAGGTTGAAGATCCAAGTCCCGACAAATGCAGTCGCGAGATTTTAGCGCGCTTCCTACTATCAAATCTTCCAGTTCAACCACCTGCGTCACCCAGCCTATTCTTCGAACTCTGCGGAAAGTAATTCTGGTTAGGAGAGAAATCGATGGCCGTTCGACCACTTTCATTCGAGCAGGTTCCCGAAAGCGCGCCCAGCGAGTACACCTTCAAGCGCGGATTTCCCACGTCGGAGACCATTCAACGCGCCTATGATGATGCTGACCTCTCTCGCGCCACGGAGGCGTATCGCTTTTTCTATCCCACCGTATCGGGCTCTGCCATCTTCAAAGGCAATGAGAAGATCGGAATTGTTCCCAACCAGGTTTTCGGCACGCTCGACACCAAGCCGATGCACGTCGGGTTCACGCTGAACTCCGACACTCCTTACGCTCCGCTCCTCATGGATCTCTCGGATGGCCCCTTGGTGGTCGAACTGCCGCCCGGGCCACTCATCTGCATCGCAATGGACGTCAACCAGTTGTGGGTAGCTGACCTCGGCCTGCCTGGCCCGGCCGCCGGCAAAGGGGACAAGGTAGTCTTCCTTCCTCCCGGTTACAAAGATCAACCCCCCGCAGGTTATCGCGTCGCAAACTCTCCTCGAACAAGATGCTCGTCGGCATTCGATCCCTTCCTGTCAATGGCGACGTTGCCGGAGCTATCGAACGCATCAAGACCGCGAAGGTCCATCCCCTCAAGCCCGCGCCCGGCTGGCCTGAAACCAAATGGCTCGACCTCACGCCGATCCCGCAAGACACTACGCCGCTCGCTTGGGAGAGTAATATTCAATACTGGCGCGAACTCCACGAAGTCATCAACTCCGAACCACCCAACCCCCATTTCCACAACATGTACGGTGAGCTCGCAGCGTTAGGCATCGAGAAAGGCAAGGCCTTCAAACCAGACGCGCGGATGACTGCGATTCTGGAGGAAGCCGCCGAGACTGCGAACTCGCAGATGCGGGTAGAGTCCTTTGGGGATCGGCGGCCCGATCGCATCGTTTGGCCCGATCGTAAATGGGAGTGGGCCGCGCTTCGCTTTGAAGACGGAGACTTCAACACCGACAATTACGCTGACCTCTACGCTCGCGACAAGTGGTTTTATCAAGCCATCGGCGCTTCACCCGCCATGTTCAAACGCGACACGAGCGCCGGGTCGCTCTACTGGCTCGGCCTCCGCGACAAATCGGGTGCAAGTCTCGATGGAGCAAAAACGTATGAGCTCACAGTCCCCCAGCCGGTCCCGGGCAAGCTTTTCTGGTCGGTGACACTGTATGACACCGACACGCGAAGCCAGGTTCGAACCGATCAAGGCAAGGCTGCGCTTCGATCCCTCTTCGAACTGAAAGACATCTCCACCCAGCAGCCCATGGATCTTTACTTCGGTCCCAGTGCTCCGGCGGGGCACGACGATCGATGGATCAAGACAATCCCCGGAAAAGGATGGTTTGTATACTTCCGCGTTTACGGCCCGGAACAGGCGGCCTTCGATGGAAGCTGGAAGCCCGAAGACTTTGAGGAACTCAAATAGTCGCAAGCCAGTTAGTTGGACATCGCAACACTGGAACCCGGCAATTGAATCTCAAGTTTGGCGCGCTATCAGTCTTGATGTTCTGCGCCCGCCCCTGTCACTTCGCGTTTACGGGAAAGATCGGGAAGGTCTTGATTGCACTGAAGCGGAAGCAGCCAGTCAAGCTGTGGCCGCGTAAGATACCTCGCGAGTATCTATCAGCGGCCACTCGAAGCGTTGTTAACAATGTAACGATCTGTGGTATACCTCCGAAGTCTCAGGGTGGCGTCGCGTCCGCAAAAGGAGATTCGGAATGTCCTGCTCCCTCATCCAGCGATTCTTGCATTGCGCAGTACTCATCTCTTTCATAACAGCAATCGCTCCTGCTCAAAACACCGAAGCAAAGGCTCCGCCGGTACTCGATGTTCACGTGCACGCAATGGATGGAACCTTTCCCGGCATCGCGCCGATGTGTCCCAATACTTCAAAGTTCACAGCGTCCGATCCCAAAGAAAAGGAAGAGCCGTTCGGCTGGGTGAAAGAGCCATGCACACCCGCACTCTATCCGTCAGCCCCGGGCGAGTACATGAAGGATGTTCTCGCCGAGATGGAGCGCCTTAACGTCACGGCGGTCGTCTTCGGCGATCCCAAGAGCGTGCAGAAGTGGAAAGACGCCGCACCCGAGCGGATCATCCCCGGCACGTCGTTCTCAAACGGCATGACTCCCGGCCAGCGCGTGCCTCTGGATGAACTGCGGAAAGATTTCACGAGCGGCGGCTTCAAAGTCATGGGTGAGATCGGGCTCCAATATGAGGGCATTTCCCCCAGCGATCCCTCGGTCGATGCCTACTTCGCGCTCGCCGAGGAATTGGATATTCCCGTGGCCGTGCATATGGGCACTGGAGGCTCCGGTCGCGCCAACATCACCACGCCGAAATTCCGCGGCTCCATGGGCAATCCGCTATTGTTCGAGGAACTCCTGGCGCGCCACCCCAAGCTGCGCCTTCAAGTGATGCACGCAGGCTACCCCATGATCGAAGAGATGCTCACACTGCTGCAGGCGAACTCCCATGTCTACGTCGACGTTGCCGGACTGATCTGGAGCTATCCGATCAAGGAAGTCAATCGCTATATCGAACGCCTGGTCGATGGCGGATTTGAAGACCGCGTGATGTTCGGAACCGACCAACTGCTCTGGCCGAAGCTGATGGCCTATTCGATCAGCATCATCCAGAACGCCGATTACCTGACGCCCCAACAGAAGCGCGACATCCTGTACAACAACGCCGCCCGATTTCTGAGGATCGACACGACCAAAAGCAAATGAGCGGGTGAAACGGTAGCAGAGTCAGGTTGGCTAATCGTGCCGCGAGTTATAGCAGCTGCTGCTCAACTAACCAAATAATTCGGGATTGAAATATCGCCAGCTCGTCTCAGTTGGTCGAGGTGTGCTGGCGAGACGCCAGGACTACAGCCGGCTGGACGCCGGCGCTACCTAAGGTCTCGCAACTGGAAGTCAGTGATTCGGCGCAAGGAATTCCGTGATCGGGATTGCCGTCGGTCAAAAGTAATCCCGTCAACGTTTACGTCGCTCACCCTTCCCTGCTAACATCAATGGTTTACCACTCAACGCTCAACTAAACCTGATCACGCCTTCATAAATCTGAACGGAGGAAAACATGGCAATCAAAGTTGGCATCAATGGCTTCGGAAGAATCGGCCGCAACGTGCTGCGCGCATCCCTGAAGGATCCAAATCTGGACTTCGTCGCAGTGAACGATCTGACAGATCCGAAAACGCTGGCCCATCTTCTGAAGTATGACTCGGTTCTGGGTAACCTTCCAAACCAGGTCTCGGCGGGCGCCGACAGCATCACCGTCGACGGCAAGACCATCAAAGTTTTCAAAGAGAAAGACCCCGCGGCGCTGCCTTGGGATTCCGTCGGCGCGCAGGTGGTCATCGAGTCGACCGGACGCTTCACCGATGCCAACGACGCCAAGAAGCACATGCGCGGGCCGGTGAAGAAGGTCATCATCTCGGCTCCGGCCAAGAATGAAGACATCACTCTTGTTCTCGGCGTGAACCACGAAAAGTATGATGCCTCGAAGCATCATGTGATCTCCAACGCTTCCTGCACCACGAATTGCCTCGCGCCCGTCGCGAAAGTGATTCAGGATGAATTCAAGATCGTCGCGGGCACCATGACGACGATTCACTCCTACACCAACGACCAGGTCATTCTCGACTTCCCGCACAAGGACCTGCGTCGCGCCCGCGCGGCTGCACTCTCAATGATTCCGACTTCGACTGGCGCAGCCAAGGCACTGAAGCTGGTGATCCCGGAACTCGGCGGCAAGATCGATGGATTCTCGATGCGCGTGCCGACCCCCAACGTCTCGGTGGTTGACTTCGTGGTTTGGGTTGAGAAGAAGACGAGCAAGGAAGAAGTAAACGCGGCGCTGAAGAAAGCGACCGAGTCGGGGCCGTTGAAGGGATACCTGGGATACGAAGAGCACGAACTGGTTTCGTCCGACTACAAGGGCGACTCGCGCTCCTCGATCGTCGACGCTCCGTGCACGATGGTGGTCGGCGGCAATTGCGTCAAGGTGATCTCCTGGTACGACAACGAGTGGGGATACTCCTGCCGCGTACGCGACCTGATCAATTACCTCGCAAATAAGGGCCTGTAAGACCGTAGCGCCGCCGTCCCGGCGGCGCTATTTTCTACCTGTGGCGCGGGCGCCCTCGCCCGCGTATTGACAGCACGAACGAGGGCTGCGCGGGCGAGGGCGCCCGCGCCACATATACCATCGCCTGCAAGTAAAGGACGACCAGCCATGTCCAAGCTCTCCATTCGTGACCTTCCCCTCAATGGGAACCGCATTTTTATGCGTGTTGACTTCAACGTGCCGCTCGAAGACGGGCGTGTCATGGACGACACTCGCATCCGCGAAACCCTACCCACGATCGAATACGCGCTGCGCCATGGCGCGCGGCTGATCCTGGCCTCGCATTTGGGACGTCCCAAAGGCAAGCCCAATCCGAAGATGAGCTTGAAGCCGGTGGCCGAGCGCTTGCGCATGCTGCTTGACAAGGAACTGGCGCGCGGGGAAAACGTTGGCTTCTGTCCGGAGTGTGTCGGACCTGAGGCGGAAGAGGTCGCAACTCAACTGGAGAAGGGTCAGACCCTGCTGCTCGAGAATCTACGCTTCCATGCTGAGGAAGAAGCGAACGACGAGAAGTTTGCCCGGCAACTCGCGAACCTGGCCGAGTACTACGTCAACGACGCGTTTGGCACCGCGCATCGCGCCCACGCCTCCACCGTTGGCATGACCAAATTCGTGAAGCAATCTGCCGCCGGATTGCTCATGGAGAAGGAACTGAAATATCTGGGCAAGGCACTGCAGCATCCTGAAGAGCCCTTCGTAGCAATTCTGGGCGGCGCCAAGGTCGGCGACAAAATTGGCGTGATTCGAAATCTGATGGATAAAGTGCAGTCGCTGATCATCGGCGGCGGCATGGCGTATACCTTCCTCAAGGCTCAGGGGCACGAGATTGGCAAGTCGCTCCTCGAAGCCGACAAGGTCGATCTCGCCAAGCAATTGCTGGCCGAGGCCAAGAAACGGAATCTGAAGTTCCTGCTGCCCGTCGATCATGTGGTCGCGCTGAAGCCGGAGGCCAATGCCGTCATACAGCAGATTGGCGAAGGCCAGCCCATCCCAGCCGACAAGATGGCGCTCGACATCGGGCCGAAAACAATTGAGCTGTTCTCCGAAGAAATCTCTACCGCGCGCACCATCGTGTGGAACGGGCCGATGGGAGTGTTCGAAGTTCCGGGATTCTCCCGCGGGACATTCAAGATCGCCCACGCAGTCGCGGACAACGGCGGAGCCACCTCGATCGTCGGCGGCGGCGACTCGGTAGCAGCCGTACATGCCGCCAACGTCGCCGACAAGATCACTCACATCTCCACCGGTGGCGGTGCGTCGCTGGAATTCCTGGAAGGAAAGAAGCTACCGGGAGTGGAAGCGCTATCGGACAAAAAGTGAAGATCGTAGCGCCAGCGTCCCGCTGGCTGTCCCGAGAGCCTGCCCTGAGCCCGCCGAAGGGGCGTCTCGCCCTCGGCGTCAAGAACCAACGGAATAAGGCGTGACGGATACTGTCGTGCACCGCTTCACAATTCGACTCCTACTCTCTGGCGGCAAGGCGATCGATATTCATGGCCCGGCTAATCTCACAGAAGAAACGACCGATGCAATCGTGAACGCGGCGAACTCATCGCTGCTCGGCGGTGGTGGAGTCGATGGTGCAATTCATCGCGCCGGAGGGCCCGCAATTCTCGCCGAGTGCCGCCAGATTGTGAGCAAGATCGGAACCTTGCCTGCCGGAAAAGCAGTCATTACCACGGGCGGACATCTGGCTGCAAAACACGTTATCCATACTGTCGGGCCAATCTACCGCGACGGTGAACGCGGCGAAGCCGAAACCTTGGCGAGCTGTCATCGTGAGTCCATTCGCCTGGCGGACGAACACGCCCTCAGTTCGCTCTCATTTCCCGCGGTCTCCACCGGCGCCTACGGATATCCGGTGACCGAAGCGGCGCCGATTGCTCTATCGGCCACCCTTGAATCGCTCGCAACGGCAAAGCATGTCACGCTCTGCCGGTTCGTTCTGTTCGACGTCTCCACCGTGCGCGCCTTCCAACGCGCCGCCGAAACACTCCATCGCACCACCCGTACTTCCCCATTCCGAATTGAAAAGGCTCACTCATGAGAACAAAAGTAATGGCCGCCAACTGGAAGATGTATAAAAACCCTGACCAGACTGGAGACTTCTTCCGCGAATTCTTACCACTCGTCTCCGGTCACACGCGCGACGAAATCGTCGTTTGTCCGCCGTTTCTGGATTTACCCGCGGCGCTCGAGGCGGCTAAGGGATCGAACATCGCCATCGGCGGACAGAACGTGCACTGGAAGGAAGAGGGTGCGTTCACGGGCGAGACCTCCACGGGGCAGTTGCTGGCTCTGGGTGTAACCCACGTGATCATCGGCCACTCGGAGCGGCGGCAATATTTTGGCGAGACCGACGACACTGTCAACCTTCGCCTGAAAACCGCACTGGAAGCGGGACTCACCCCGATCTGCTGCGTGGGCGAAGTATTGCAGGAGCGCGAGGCTGGACTGACCGATGACGTTCTCCGCCGGCAGTGTGTGCGAGCCTTCCACGCCATCTCGGCGAAGAAAGCGGCGAAGCTCGTCGTCGCCTATGAGCCGGTATGGGCGATTGGCACCGGCAAGACCGCGACGCCAGAGCTTGCCGCAGAAGCGCATGCGGTGATTCGTAAGGAAGCGACAGAGATTTTCGGCGAGGACTTTGCCGGGAAGCTGCGGATTCTTTACGGCGGCTCAGTGAAGCCCGACAATGCCTCGTCACTCATGTCGCAGGAAGAGATTGATGGTGCCCTGGTAGGCGGCGCGTCTCTCGATCCAAAATCGTTTGCCGCGATCGTGAAGTATTAGAGTTAGAGCTTGGCGATTCGGCGGCTGTTGAAAATCGCGAAACCGCCGCCGAAGAGCATAATCATTCCGAACGCGATCAGGTAGTTCTGAAAAGCGCCGCGGGGTTGGGTCGCTCCAAAGGCGATGAACACCGCGGCCATCGCAAACAAGATGACCGCGTTCCGCTGATGAGCCTTTGCCGCGACTGGCACCATTTTGCGGTTTCGCTCCACCATCGCCCGCAACGCTTGAACCTCGGTGTCACAGGCATGACTACAGACGATCCACCAGCCGGATTCCTTCGCACACGCGCTGCACACGCCCTTGGAGCAATGTTTGCAAGTTCCCACAGCGTTTTGGTCGGGATGACTGAAGCACTTCATTGGCCTGCTCCTTTTCTCTGAGCGACAATGCGGCCGATCGCGATCCGTAAAGACTCGTGATTCCCGTCACCGCAAAATCCCGAGGCGGAGCCTAGTATTTCAAGCCAAGTGACGGCCGCGCAAGCGGACACCTGAATTCCAACCCCAAGGAGTGTCCTATGCCGCTATCCAATCTTCGTGAGTTTCTCGACTCCCAACACGTCAAGTACATGGTGATATCTCACTCTATTGCGTATACCGCCCAGGGGATTGCCGCCCTTACACATTGTTCGGGCAAGAAACTGGCGAAGACGGTGATCGTCAAGATCGACGGAATCCTGGCGATGGCGGTCGTTCCTGCCCCAGCACGCGTGGACCTCGACCGGCTGCGAACCCTGACTGGCGCGCAGGCCGTCGAAATCGCCAGCGAACACGAGTTCAAAGATGCTTTTCCGGACTGCGAGATGGGAGCCATGCCTCCGTTCGGAAATCTGTACGATATGACCGTATATGCCGACGCCGACTTGGCCGAAAACGAAGAGATCACATTCAGTGCTGGCACGCATCGTGAATTGGTTCGCATGAACTGGGTCGACATGGTGCGACTGGTAAATCCGATCCTCGGTGATCTGATACATCACTGGCCCGCCGCAGTCGTGGCGTAAATCTGGCGAGGGTGTACGGCCATATTTGTTGTGAAGGGCCGTTTTTTGTCCCCAAGAACGGTCAAGCGCGGGGCAAGCGCGGGCCAACATTGACAAGTCGACCATCCGACAGGCAAACTACCGCATTCGCTGGAATTCGCTTCAAGCGATCGCCTGCAGCGGCCGGAAGGCAAGAATCGCCGTTTAGGCCGTATAATCACTGATTACACTTCGTTTATGGCCATGACCGAGCAACGGGTCTCGTACACGCTCGACTCCTCGTTGGAGACGATCGACAATGCGGAGGAGAAGGCCACCCGAATCGCGACCGAACTCGGCTTCGCCGAGGACGAGATCATGCAGATTTCCATGGCCGTGCGCGAAGGTGCGGTCAACGCCGTATTACACGGCAATGCCTACGCCCCAGACAAGAAAGTCACTCTCGCCTTTGAGCGCACCGGCAACGACCTGATCATCACGATTTGCGACCAGGGACCGGGGATGGATCTCAGCAAAATCCCCAACCCGTTGGCCCCGGAAAACCTGCTTAAGACTTCTGGACGCGGAATTTTTCTTATGCGCTCGTTTATGGATGTGGTCGAAATTCGACCCACCGGCACGGGCACGGAACTCAAATTAATCAAGCACGTCCACGGGCCATCCGGGGACGGCAAGGAGGCTTCCAAGTGAGCATGAAAGTCAGTACCCGGCAGGTGGATGGAGTTATGATTGTGGATTGCAGCGGCCGCATCACCCTCGGCGAGGGCAGCGTCACTCTTCGGGACACCGTGCGCGACCTGCTCTCCAAGGGAAACAAGAAGATCGTGCTGAATCTCCAGGACGTCAACTACATCGATAGCTCAGGCATCGGTGAACTGGTTAGCGCCTTTACGACCACGAAGAATCAGGGCGGCGAACTGAAGCTTCTGAACCTCACCAAGAAGGTCAACGATCTGCTTCAAATCACCAAGCTCTACACCGTCTTCGACGTGAAAGACGACGAAGCATCCGCGGTCAAATCGTTCAAATAGGCCCCGAATTTTCGCGGCACAGGTTTTAGCGAGTACCCCCATTTCTCGTATTCTTGCGGGAAGTGGGGGATCTTGCCTTTTAGTTCATTCTGGGACGCCTTCCGAATTATTCTTGTTCCATCACTGACTTCCCTGGCTATTTCTAAACTTGGAGCATGTGTCGCACTGCTGTTGTCTTTCGGCTCAGATCACTGGGCAAGGCTGCGGCCCTCGGCGTGGGTTGTCTTCTGTTGGCGCCATGTCTCTCGGCCTCGGATTGCATTCCGATTCACGAAGCCTTGCAGCACGTCGGTGAAACCAAGTGCGTCTCGGGCAAAGTCCTTAGAATAAAACTCGGGGCGAAGGGCGTTCACTTCCTCGACTTCTGTGAAGATCAGATGGCCTGTCCCTTCACCGTAGTCGTGTTTGCGTCAGCGCTGAAAGATGTTGGGGACGTGCGCCACTTCGAAGGTCGAACGATCGAAATCCACGGAGCGGTCAAACTCTATGACGGCCGTCCGGAGATCATCCTGAACCGCATCAGCCAGGTCAGTGGAGGCGCGGCGATGATCCCTCCACTTCCCAAGAACTACGACGTTGAGAACCGCGGACACTTCAGCGCCGGCCGCCTCAGCCCGACCAAGAAACCGGGCAAGACAAAAGCCAAGGTATCAACAGCACATCGACCTATGGAAACGACGTCGAGGGCGACGAAGACCCACGATAAAAGGGCCCAACCAGACTACCGTCGGCTGGACGGAAAATTCGCCAGCATATATATCTAGACTGCATCATGGCGATTTCAGGAATCAGGCGCGTCGCGCCTGCTCTCGGACTGTTCTTCATTGCTCCGCTGGTTGCCGAGTATCTATTGGGCAATCTCCCCATCAAGTTATTAGGTGCACTGGTCATCTTGGCGCCGCTGTATGGAGGCGGCGCGTTGTTGATCCGCGAAGTGGTACGCAGAACCGGCCAAGGGTGGCCTGGCATTTTCGTGCTGGCATTCGCCTATGCAGTGATCGAAGAGGCGTTCACCACCCAGACTCTGTTCAACCCTGACTACCTGCATCTGAATTTACATCTATTGCAGCCGGCTTACATTCCTGCGCTCGGCATTGGCGGCTGGTGGACGATCTTTGTACTCACGCTTCACACTGTGTGGAGTATCTCCGTTTCGATCGCGTTGGTCGAAGCGCTCGTCCCGGACCGGTCGGCGACTCCGTGGCTGGGACGGATCGGCCTCACCGTGACAGGAGTATTGTTTACGCTAGCCGCAATCGCGTCGACAGCGCATGAGATCCAGCAGGATCATTTCGTGGCATCGCGATCGCAGTTCGCCTGGTCCACAGTAATATGCATCGTGGCCATCGCTGTAGCTTTTCTCTTGCCAGCACGCCGGGCGGGCCGCGTACCTGGACACGTTCCGAGTCCATGGTGCATCGGAGCAGCCGCCCTGGTTGCGGGTTCCATCTTCCTCGTGGTTCCCCGCACCTGGGGATGGCTTGCCGTCGCGATCTATGTGTTGTTGGACGTGGCGTTGATTACGGGCGTTGTTGTCTGGTCGCGTCGGACGGAATGGAGCGCCCATCATCGGCTAGCTTTGGCGGGTGGCGCTGCTCTCGCCTATGCATGGCACGCGTTTATTGAGAATCCCGCCGTCGGAGGCGGTGGTGCAAGCCTTCGGATCGGAAACGCGGTTTTCGCGGTGGGTCTGATCTTGCTGCTGGTTGTCGCCGTCCGCCGAAACACTTCGCAGGAAGATTTTGCGAATGCAAGCGCCGTCGCGTCCTAAACCATTCCCCGCCGTAACTCTTCCAGCGGATACTTCGTCCCCCGCCACACAATTCCGTCATTCCACAAGGTGAGAATCATGGAACGCAGGAGGGTATAGATGAAGAGTGTCGTGCTCAACGGGTGCAGGAGAAAATAATACGGCGGCACGGCCGAGCGCCACGACATGCCGATGTAGATCAGGAACATTGATCCCAGGGCCACTGCATAGGGCACGCGTGCCCATCCATTTGCCAGAAACACGCCGAGAAATGGGCCGTAATTCAGAAACGCCAGGCCAATTGCAGAGATCACGGTGCGCCACCACTGAAATGACAGTACCGCAAAAAAATTCTTGGTGAGATTGTTGACGATACCCATCGCGCCCTTTGCCCAACGGATCGAGATGAGGTTCCCGCCGAAGACGTTGCGCTGGGCGAAGCCCGCCTTCTTCACCACCTTCCCCAGTTTCATATCATCAAGCACTTCCATGCGGAGCGCTTCGTAGGTTCCTACCGCGTCATACACACGCCGGCGCACCAGGTTGAACGCTCCTACGCCCATGTGATCGTCGGTGCTGGGGTCGGCCACCTTCCATGGGCGGTGCCCAAACATGAACATTGTCTGGAAGAAAGCGATCATCATGTATTCGCCCGGCCGCTTCATGATCATGCGAGGAAACATGACCAGGTGATCCGCGGGCTCGGACTCCGCATAAGCCAGAGCGCGCCGCAGGGAGTCGGTCTTGAATAGCACGTCCGCATCGGTGAACAGAAGCCAGTCGCCAGACGCCTGATTCGCCGCTGTCCACATGGCATGCGTCTTGCCAAGCCATCCCGCAGGGAGTTCGGCGTGATGAACCACCCGAAGATTTAGGTGCCCCACCCTTGTCGCGATTTCTGCGACAGGGTAGGGATTTTGGCTGCGACTCTCGGCGATCCGTTCCATAATCTCGCCCGTGCGGTCTGTCGACCGGTCGTTGACCGCGATCACTTCATAGTTGTCGTAGTCGAGCGCGAGGAGAGACTTCAGAGCTTGCTCGATGCTCTCTTCTTCGTTGCGGGCGGGAACAATGATGGAAACACGAGGATTTCCGCCGGGCAACACGGGATTGCGATCCCACTCAGGACGGGAAACATCGGCCACGCTGGGCATGCCAAGGGCAGCATCCACGATGCGGGAAAGCCACGCCAGCGCCAGAATCGTTCCCGCAATCCAATGAACGTAGAGCATTCGGAGTACTTCGAGTATTCCTTCGTGTTACTTCGTGTCCTCGGTGGTGAATGCCTTTTTTCCGTTCACCGCGACCGCCGGCGCGAACTTCATCCCATAAAAGAGTATCGCGGAGGAAATCCCCATCGCAATCACCGGCAAAATAAACGCCGCTTGCAGGGAGCGCTTGTCGGCCACCCATCCCATCATCGTCGGCGAAGGCACGTCTCCCAGCAGGTGGATGATAAAAATATTGACCGCTAGCGCAGTAACACGAATGTGCGCCCCCACGGAGTTAATGACAGCGGCATTCAGTGGGGCCGTGTTGAGCAGCAGGAAAAACGCAGCCACGCCAATCGCTGGGATCATCAGCGGTCCTCTCACGAACAACGCCACGATCATCACCGGCACTCCCAGCAGCATACTCGCCGCCGAAACCAGATAGTAGGAACTCTTCATACGCGGCAGCAGATAATCTCCGAGCCACCCACCCACAAGCGCCGCGAGAATTCCATCCACAACAATGATGATGCCAAATGCAAAATTCGCCGCCTCCAGCGTATAGCCTCGCTCGCTGAAGAGAAATTTCGGCATCCACACCTGAATGCCTCCGAGAGAAAACGTCATCGCAGCCATGCCCAGCGTCGAGGTTAGAAACGCAGGATTGCGCGCCAGACCCAGAATCGTTCCACGCTCCGGAGTTTCCTTGAGGGAATCAAACTGGCCCCGTTCCGGTTCTTTCAGAAACAACACCACGAGCGCGATCACAAATCCGGGGGCGGCCGCGACATAGAACGGAAATCGCCACCCATGCTGCGGCGCGAGATACCCTCCGAGCAAATATCCCGCGGCCGAACCCACCGGGATCGCCAGGTAGAACACACCCAGAATCCGTCCACGAATTCTCTCCGCGAACAAATCGGAAACAAACGTAGGTGCGATGGTGACGAAGGTCGCCTCCCCCACCCCGACAAGCGTGTGCCGGATCAGCAATTCCGTATAGTTATGTGTAACTGCGGTCAGCAGCGTGAGGCCACTCCAGAACACGGCCCCTAGCACAATCATCATTTTGCGGGAATATCGATCGGCCAGCGGCCCGACAAATGGTGCCGCAATCATGTAGAAGCCGAGGAACGCGCTGGTCAAGTACCCCACCTGCGCATTGGTCAGATGGAATTCATCCTGCACCAGTGGCTGCACCGCAAACAGCACGTTACGATCCACGTAGTTGAGCAGATTGAGCGCCGTCAGGACAATCAGCGCGGTGCGAGGTTGGAGATCAGTCTGGGACACGGGTCGAGCGAATATAGCATGGCGGGCACTTCAGCCCCGCGCTCCCTTCGGTCGAGGCCACCGGGCTATGATCGTTGTCGAGATCCCACCGCGCGGCCGGAACTCTCCCCGCACCTCCGCCCACACGGGTTTGACCCACTTCACAACGTCCTCCAACACCTGGTTGACGACGTTCTCTTGAAAGATCCCCAAGTTGCGGTAGCACTGTAAATATTCTTTTAATGACTTCAATTCGAGGCAATTCTTCTCTGGCATGTAGCGGATCGCCAGCACTCCAAAATCCGGAAGCCCAGTCTTCGGACACACCGACGTGAACTCGGGATCGTCCACGACAATCTCATATCCCGGAAACTGGTTGGGCCATATCTCGATCTCAGGGAACTTCGCGTCGAGACCCGCGGCAGCGTGCTCAGGCGTATATCGGGGCGATTTTGCCATTTTTGTATTGTAGCGTCTGCGACTGCTTCCACCACGTCGTGCACCCACGGTCGCGCAGCCCGCATCCAATCAGACACCGTGCCTGGAGCGTGCTCGTGTATGTGTCTCCCTCCGGGAATGGTAAATTGATACTTACACTTATCTCTGCGGCACACTGAAAGACTGACTGGTTGGCATTGACCAACAATTCGAAACCGCCATCCCGCGCGCGATGGATTTGGCTTGCGCTGGCTTTGCTAGCTGTCGTCGCGATCCTTTACTCCTATCTTCACCAAACTCCTTTAAAAGTGCGATCCATCGCAGTGGAACGCGGCCCCATCCGCAGCGTGGTTTCGACCAACGGCAAGATTGAACCTGTCCTGAACTTCGAGGCCCACGCTCCGATCGCGACGACGGTCAAGCGACTGCTGGTCAAGGAGGGCGATCATGTGCGCAAGGGAGAGTTGCTGCTGGAACTCGACGACGCGGATATTCGCACCCAGGCAGCACGTGCGCAAGCTCAAATCAAAGCGGCTCAGGCCGAGCAATCTGCGCTCAAGACGGGCGGCACCCAGGAAGAAGTCCTGACGCTGAATTCACAGCTTTCGAAGGCCCGCAGCGCGCGCGATCTAGCCCAACGCAACCTCGATGCATTTCGTCGTCTCCAGCAACAGGGTGCGGCATCCCCTGGAGAGGTTCGGCAGGCCGAAGACAACCTGCAACGAGCGCAGGCCGACGTGAATCTGCTCGAGCAGAAACAGAAAGACCGTTACTCCTCGCCTGAAATCGCCAAGGTGCAGGCACAAGCTTCCGAGGCGCAAGCGTCCTACGATGCGGCAGAAGACGCGGTCAGCAAATCCATGGTGCGCGCTCCCTTCGATGGTTTGGTTTACGCTCTTCCTGTGAAGCAAGGAGCCTTTGTGCAGGCCGGAGACCTGCTGCTGCAGGAAGCGGATCTGGCGCACGTGTTGGTTCGCGCGTTCGTCGACGAACCCGATGTGGGTCGACTGCAATCCGGGCAGAGAGTTGAAGTTACTTGGGACGCACTTCCCGGGCGTACCTGGACCGGAACCGTCAGCACCGTCCCGTCGACCGTCAAATTACGCGGATCCAGAAATGTGGGCGAGGCGACTTGCGTCGTCGACAACAAAGACTTGAGGCTGCTACCTAACGTGAACGTCGGCGTCACCATCGTCGCGGCCGAGCACAGCAATGTCCTGACTTTGCAACGCGATGCTCTGCGCATCGATGAGAGCAAACCCTACGTCTACCGCATCGTCGATAATCACCTGAAGCGGCAGACGATTGAATTCTCCTTGCAGAATCTGACCCGGGTCGAGATCACCTCCGGCCTTTCCGAAGGCGACCGGGTAGCATTACCTGCCGAGGATAAGCCGTTATCCGATGGCGCTGCCGTCAAGGTGGTTCCGTAGTTTCGGGAAGTGCGAGCGAAAGCTTCACGTGATGAAATTGCCAAAACTCTTCCCGCTCGTCTTTCTTTTCTTACTGCTGTTGCCAGGCTATGCCGCAACACCTCCCAAAGAATTATTGGCTGCCGGTCGTGCGGATGAAGCCATCCGTGCCTTACAACAGCAAGTGAGCCGGTCCGCCAGTGACGCCGAATCTTTCAACCTGCTTTGCCGCTCCTACTTCATGGCGCAAGAGTGGGACCGTGGCATTACCGCCTGCGAGAGCGCGCGAGATCTCGACCCGCAAAAGAGCCTTTACCACCTGTGGCTCGGACGCATCTACGGAGAAAAAGCCTCCCGCGTGAGCTTTCTGTCTGCCGCCGGCTTAGCCAAAAAAGTCCGCTCTTCCTTTGAGCGCGCTGTGGAATTGGACTCCAAGAGTTGGGAAGCTCGCTCTGACCTGGCCGATTTCTATCTCGAAGCTCCAGCCATCGTTGGCGGGGGTAAAGACAAAGCCCGCGGCCAAGCCGACGCGCTCATGTCTTTCGATCCAGCCATCGCGCACTGGGTGCTGGCCAAACTCGCTGCCAAGGAGAAAGACTCCACCAGCGCTGAGAGCGAATATCGCGCGTACATCTCCGCGAGCCACTCTGGTGCCCGCGCATGGTTCGAACTCGCGCATTTCTTCTTCCGCGGCAACCGTCTGGACCAGATGGAGCAGGCCCTCGGAACCATGGAGAACAGCCCGCTCGACCATCCCGACGCGCTCATGGATGGCGCCAGCTTGCTGTTTCGCTCCGGCCGCAACTTTCCCATGGCCGCCCGGCTGTTGCGCCGCTACCTTGCCGCTCCCGTCGAAGAGGGTCCTGCTTTCAAGGCGCACGATTATCTAGGCCAGATACTCGAGAAGCAAGGGGACCGACAGGCGGCCGCCGAACAGTTCCGCGCGGCGCTGGCTCTTTGTCATACCTATGCGCCCGCTCAGGAGCATTTGAAACGGGTCGCACCTTGAATTTCTGGCGGAGCCTCAGCCGTCGGACATTTAGAATTTCGCTGGCATCTAATCGCTCATGAAATCATTTCCAGATCACTCTGAAGGGGACGCAATGAAAACTACGTGCCTTGGTGGGCGCACCGCAAAGTGGATTCTGGCTGTCGTTCTATTTCCCGCGTCACTGCTGGCGGAACCCGTGTCGCTCAAACGCGTCGTGGAACTCGCGCTGAGTCACGCCAATGGCGCGGCCATTGCCGCTGCCGACGAGCAAAGAGCAGCCGCCAGCTATCGCGAGCTCAGGAACAATTACATTCCTCAGCTTTCGACCGGTGCGGGCCTCGGTTATTCCTATGGATTTCCCCTGGCGCTTGAGGGATCCGCACCGTCGTTGTTTAATATCAATACGCAATCCGCCCTGTTCAACCCTGCTCTGCACGATTTTGTGCGCGCCGCGAAGGCTGATTCCGCAGTCGCATCCCTGAAAACCAAGGACGAGCGCAACCAGATCATTCAGGATGCAGCTCTGAGCTATGCCGAGCTGGCGAAATGGGAACAGCGTTTAACTCGTCTGCAGGATACCGAGACCGCAGCCAATCAGATGCAAGCCGCAGTCGCCGAACGTGTTAAAGAAGGCGTCGACAGCGAGATCGAAGGAACCAAGGCCCGGCTCTCCGCGGCTCGTGTACGGTTGCGGGTCGCCGAAGCGCAGGGCGCAGCCGATGTCCTCCGCGAACATCTTTCCAAACTCACCGGACTGCCCACAGCGAATATTCAGACGGACCCGGACTCGATTCCCGCGCCACCTGCGACCGCCACCGGCCAGGACGCCCCGAAAGAATCTGCCGCATCCAATCCCTCAGTACAAGCCGCCGTCGAGCATGCGCGCGCGCAATATCTCAGGGCACAAGGCGAACACAGATCACTCTGGCCAGCGGTCGACTTCGCTGCTCAATACGCGTTGCTTTCGAAGTTCAATAATTATCAGAACTACTACATCCCGTCGAAACCGTGCACGACGCCGCTCGGCGAATTCTTGTGCGTAACCAATAATTTTCAGCAGAACAATGCGACCGTGGGCGTGAACATTCGATTTCCCCTGTTCAATGCCTCGCAGCGAGCACGCGCCCAGGCAGCCGATGCCGATGCCCTG
Source organism: uncultured Acidobacteriaceae bacterium (assembly GCA_963840895.1). Lineage (GTDB taxonomy): Bacteria > Acidobacteriota > Terriglobia > Terriglobales > Acidobacteriaceae > Sulfotelmatobacter. The sequence goes on along the minus strand of CAWJAR010000013.1, from coordinate 205,678 downwards.
AAGGCGACTAAACAGGCGGAAGCAGCTCGGAACCAGGTTTCGGAGGAGACTCTGCGCTTGCAGCGCTCGGTTTCCCAAATGCTAGCCGCGCGCGATGTGGCTCAACTGGAATATGAACTCGCCCAGAAAAACATGACCGCAGTGCAAACCCGCATGGATGCGGGCACCGCCACACTCCACGATCTCGACGATGCCCGCTCGCAAGCCAGTGAACGCTTTATCACCCTGCAGGACGTAACTTTCGAACTGGAGCGAAGCCAACTCGGACTGCTACGTTCCACCGGGGATCTGGAGAAATGGGCGCTAGGCACGCCTTAGGTTACAGAGGAAGACGGCTAGGAAAGTTGAGGAACCGCGGTCTAAAAGAAAGACCCACTGAGAAACAAGGAACGAAGAGCAAATTCAGGGCTTCGGAAGATATTTGCAGAACCTCGAAGTCATGCCTAAAAGCACGAATGGGAAGGGCCCGACTTCAGTCGGGCCGAAATGTGCACGCTTACTTGCGGCTTTAGCCGCTGAGGGCCTACAGCTTCGCCCGCAGAGTTTTCACCATCCCGCGAATCGCCTTCTCGTTGCGGCGGTACCAGCGCCATTGCCCCTTCTTGGTCGCTTCCACCAGCCCAGCTTTCGTCAGGATCGCCATGTGGTAAGAAATGGTCGGCTGCGATAACCGAACTCGCTGTTCAATATCTCCCGCACACAGGCACGGTCCAGTCGTAGCGTTCTTCAATGCCCTTGCCTCCGCCTCCCCTTCTTTCAGCGCCTGCAGAATCCGGCGCCGGGTCGGATCACCAATCGCATGAAGCGCGCGGTCGAGGGATGCTTCAATGGAGGACATGGATCAAAAAGGAATATCGCGGAAATAGATGTCTGTCAATATAAGATCTTGGATTGGAGTTGCAGGGACACTAGCTACTTCTTCAGAATCGGACTATACCCATCGGCAATCAGCCGCGCCCGCATCCCCTCCGCCTCTTTGACCTCGGAGTATGGCCCCAACTGAACGCGAAACAATTTGTCAGTTGAGACTGAAGCGGCGACAAACGCGGGATACTCTTTCTTCTTGAGCGCCTCCACCAGAGAGTTCGCATCTTCCTGTTTGCTGACGGCAGCGACTTGCACAAAATATCCGCCCGTCGGCAGGGTGGTCGTAGGGTCAGGGCCGCTCGCTGGAGCCGTTTGCGCTGGAGTCGTAGCCGCGGGAGTTTCCGTCTTGGCATCGGCCGGAGGCGTCAACTCAGGGCTCGCGTCCTTCTGTTCGACCGACTTGTAGAACGTCATGGGCGCCGCCGTCGAAGTACCACTGCTAGCTTTGTTGGTTCCCGGCACCGTTTGCGGCGTGGTGGCGGCGCTGGCCGTGGTGATCGCAGGTTCCGACTTGCGCCCCAGCGAATAGCCCAATGCAAAGAAGAGTGCGCAGAGTCCAACCAGTCCGAAAAACAGGACCAGCAGTTTTCCCGTGCCTAACGTAATTTCCGTATCTTGTGACGATGCCATAGTTCAACTCCAACAACTTCTCTTGCGTGGAACCCCGACGCAGCGACGATCCGCGAGATCCTTCCCTCCGCCTGAAACCCGGCTCCGCTCAGGATGACTCCCTTAAAGAGACGCATACGCTTCGCTCGGCTCATCCTTACGCAGTCTTCACCGGCGCCGCCTGCCCGTCTCCCCCGCCTAGCAACTTCTGCAGGCCCGAGAAAAAGTCCACGGGTACCGGGAAAATCACTGTCGTGTTTTTCTCGACGCCGATCTCCGTCAGGGTCTGCAGATAACGCAACTGCACGCTGACCGGCTCGGTCGCCAGCAGATGGGCCGCGTCCACCAGCCTCTGCGCCGCCGAGAACTCGCCTTCCGCGTGAATAATCTTCGACCGCTTCTCGCGCTCGGCCTCCGCCTGCTTAGCCATTGCACGCAGCATCGACTCCGGCATGTCAACCTGTTTCACTTCAACGTTGGTGACCTTCACTCCCCACGGCGACGTGTGAGTATCGAGAATGCTCTGCAGCCGCAGATTGATTTTTTCCCGGTGCGACAGCAGTTCGTCCAGTTCCTGCTCGCCCAGCACCGACCGCAGCGTGGTCTGCGCAAACTGTGAGGTCTGGTAGACGTAGTTCGAAACCTCGACCACCGCCTTGTTGGGATCGATTACGCGCAAGAAGATAACAGCGTTCACCTTCAGCGTGACGTTATCTCGAGTAATGATGTCCTGCGGAGGAACCTCAAGAGCCTCCTGCCGCAACGACACACGCACGATGCGGTCAATGGGCGCGAAAACCAGTGTTACCCCCGGCCCCTTCGCCGTAGCCAGCAGCCGGCCCAGACGGAAGATAACGCCGCGTTCGTACTCGGCCAGAATTTTGATGGAACTGAGAAGGTAAATGACAACAATAACGATGATGATCGTACCGAAACCGACGCCAAAGGATTCCACGGACGCCTCCACCCTTCGGAGCGCAAGCAAAACACTCCTACCGCGGATTGTATAGCAGCTAGAAGAAGGTGGCGCGCAAATCACTAGTGGAAACGTTGCTTGGCTTGGTGCATATCGGACCGGATTGGGACGCCGCCATCAACTTCGGTCCGGATCAATCCCCTGGTCGAGATAGATCCAGAGCACGCGGGCCATCCAGGTCAGCACGGGCGCCAGAGGCAAGAAGAGTACAATCCCGCCCGCCGTGCTCTTAAGAATCGACCACCGCGTGACTTCCCAAACCAGCGCCGCGAGCGCGGCAATCACTCCGAGGCCCAGTCCGTAGCCGATGTACATCGCGCCGAGAAAATACCCGGCCTCGCGCTCAAACTTCAAGTCGCACGCCGGACACCGTTCGTACATCTGCGGAAACACCCAAACCGACTTGTGAAAGATTTTCCCCGCGCGGCACCGGGGACAAAGCTGTTGCAAGATCCCCCGCATCGCAGACACATCCGTCCGCCGCATGGACGAAGTCTAGCAGCCTGCGTTATGGATTTCTTTAGAGGAGTACGACGAAGGAGACGAACAGTTTCATGAGCGACTTCTGGATAGATTACCTTCGTGAACCTTGGTGTCCTTCGTGGTAAAGATTTGACGTCCCAGGCTTACTGCGCAGCTCGCGCCACTTGAATCCGGCTTGCGTCCACCGGGATCGCCCGCTGAATCTCCATCTCGAGCGAAGTCCCCACATCCAGTTTCACATCCGGACCATGCTTGAGCAACGCCCACGCGGCGCCTGCTGCCATTCCAGCCAGGCCTCCGTAGAGCGCCCCATTCCCACCCCCGGCCGCCAAGCCACCGAGACTTCCTACGGCCCCCCCGACGGCTCCGCCTTTCGCCGCGTCCTCAATCCTCTTGCCAGTATCACTGTCGGCTTGAATCGTGCCTTCCTTGTCCTTCACGCCCTTGTCGTCGGCACCCGGCGTGTTCTCCACGGAACCGGGCAGCATGACCGTATAGCCGCTGGGATAAATCATCGAAGTGAAATGCATGAGAAGTGCCGCCCGGCCTTTCATGCGTCCGGGATGCACCACGTGCGAGATCTTCCCTTGGATGTAAGTCCCTGCCGGAATCAAAACGCGGTCGTTCACCACAAACGGAAATGAGGTTTCCGCATAAACCGCGTCGCCTTCCTTCGCATTCTTGGTCGAGATGGCCTGCTTCAACACCAACGGGAGTTTAGTGCCCGCGGGAATCACGGTCGCATTGGGATCAGACGCGGCCGCGCTGGCACCAGCTGGCGCAATCGCCTGCACCTGCGCCGCCGATCCTGGCTGCGTGATCGGAGCAGCCTGACCCTCAGGAGCCGCCGGCTTTGGCGTTTCCGCCGCCTGTCCCCACGCCATCCCCGAAGCCAACAATGCCGCTAAGATTCCGCGCATTCTGCACCCCCAGGCGGCTCGCCCGCCGTACCCGTACAGCCAAAGATTAGCACGCTTCAACCGCTAGGATGCAATCAGCCCCACTCGGAGTTATCTCGCGCATTCGCTGACAGCGGTGAGGTCGCGAGGAAACATTCAACACAACGCACCATGGCCACCGAAGGGTAACTACGTCGCTAATAAATCAAATATTTCTTTCTGGTCTGGATAAACTTGTCCAGCCCCTCCTGCCACTCCTGCGCGATCCGTCGCGGATCCTGTCCCGCCACGAGCGCGTCATACACGCTCTGGTTGACCAACAACTCGGTGATGCGCTCGAGTCTTGAAATCGGCTGGATACAACTTGTGCAATGCCGATGCCAGTTCCATCCCCAACTCCGGCGCGTCAAAACCGTTGCGGTCGGTCACAATAAAATTCACGCCTTCACAAACCTTTCCCGCATAGTTGCTGCTTGCTGGAGTAAACGTCACTGGCACGAAGCGAATCCCTCCAATGCCGCGTGCGTTCAGGTACGCCGCCAGTTCCTTGCCCTTTATCCAAGGCGCGCCCAACAACTCAAATGGACTATCGGTGCCGCGCCCCACCGAAACGTTCGTGCCCTCGATAATCGCCACGCCCGGATACAACGAAGCCTCAGTACACGCTTCTCAAATTCGGCGACGGATTCACCCACACCAGCCCCGTCGAATCAAACCAGTCTCCGCGCTGCCAACCTTCCATCGGCACCACGGTCAGCTTGGCGTTGATATTTCGTTCGGCGTTGAACATCTTCGCCAGCTCACCCATCGTCATACCCGTGCCGCACCGGCACCAGTCCAGTAGTTGGTAAAATTTTCCTTTCCCGGATCCGACACCGGCCCCTGCACGAACGACCCCGTCACCGGATCGGGCCGGTCCAGCACAATCAGTTCAATCCCCGCCTTGGCCGCGCGCCTCCAGAAAATATCCCAGCGTCGTCTCGTAGGTGTAAAAGCGCACACCCGCGTCCTGAATGTCGAACACCACCGCATCCAGCGTCTTCATCACATCCGGTGGCGGACGCCGCGCCGCATCCGTCCCGCCATAGACGCTGTAGACGGGAATCCCGGTCACGGCATCCATCGGAATTGCCAATGTCCGTTGTATCCAGCGTTCCCGTAACCCCGTGCTCAGGACTGAAGATCGCCTCCAGCGAAACGCCGGGCGCCTTCGCCAGCACATCGATCGTCCGGATTCCCTGGCTGTCAACGCCCGTCTGATTCGTCACCAACCCGATCCGCTTCTTCCCTTCCGATGACTTCAACACGTCAAAGTTGTGTTCTTCGAGCACATCGATGCCGGTCTTCACGTTCCCATTCCGCGAACTCATGCGCCGGGCCGCGCTCAGCGCCTCGTTGTACCCGGTGATACTCTTCCAGCGCAGCGCCTCCTGTTCCGACTGTATTCAGCGCCAGCGCCGCCGCCACTTCCGTCGCAACCTTCGACCGTAACCCGATCGCGTTCCCCTTGCCCCGAGGATGCACCGCATTCGTCAGCAGAATGATGTAAGTCTGCGTCGTCGGATCGATCCACAACGAAGTCCCCGTAAACCCCGTGTGCCCAAACGACCCCACCGGCAACAGATCTCCGCGATTCGACGAGAACGGAGAATCAATGTCCCACCCAAACCCGCGCAACACCGGCGCCGACGGAGGCTGCTCCGGGCGAGGTCATCTTCGCGACCGCCATTGGCGAAAGAATGCCGCCGCCACCATTCAGCAGCGCCTGCGCAAACTTCGCCAGAGTCATCTCCAGTCGAAAACAGCCCCGCATGCCCCGCCACGCCGCCCATCCGCCGCGCCGTCGGATCATGCACCACCCCGCGCAGCATGTGCTCGTTCTCGTCATACTGCGTAGGCGCGATTTTCGCCCGCCACGATGTCGGAGGCACAAACCGCGTATGCGATCATCTTCAGCGGCACAAATATATGCTCGCGCTGTGTACGCATCCAGCGTCTCTCCCGACAGCCTTCTCGACCAACGCGCCCAGCACAATGAAATTGATGTCGCTGTAAACAAATCCTGACCCCGGTGCCTGATCAGGCGTCTCGGCAAACGCCATGCGATACGCCGTGTCTTTCCCTTCCCACGGCGCCTTCAAATCCAGATCCGGCTCCAGCCCCGAGTAGTGCGTCAGCAACTGCCGGACCGTAATGTCCTCTTTGCCATTCTGTGCGAACTCCGGCAGGTATTTCGCCACCGGATCATTCATCCGCACCTTGCCCTGCTCGACCAGTTGCATCACTGCCGTTGTCGTCGCGATCACCTTGGTCAGCGACGCCATGTCGAAAATGGTATCTAGTGTCATCGCCTCGCGTTGCGGCTCGAGCGCCCGGTTGCCATATGCCTTGCGATAAATCACCTGCCCCGTCGTGCCCCACGAGCAGCACGGCTCCCGGTATATTCCCGTCGGCTATCGCCTGCTCAATGACAGAGTCGACCCCGCTCAATCGAGGGAGCGTCGTAGGACGTTTCACCTGTGCCACGGCATGGAAAGACATAAGCGTCCCTAGAAGGGCGCACGCGATGCGAGAGAAGTGCCTATTGAAGTTCATTTTGAGGATGATGTCTTTGACTGTACACAACTCGGCGGCATGGCTCAAGAAACTCAAGTAAGGGGAGTGCGGCCAGCAGCACGCCGCCCCTGGTCTAAGACTGGTTCCTCGGTGTTCCCCAGTGTCCTCTGTGGTGAATTCTTCCCTGCATCGAAGCTTTACCGCTCCCTCCCAACTCTGCTATAACCCGCACAGGCCAAGAATTTCTCACGAGCGATCCCAGCCCTGAATAGTCCGATTCCAATCCTGCTTCCAGCTTTTGAACATCAAGACAGCATCTTTTCGTCGGCCTTCTCAGTCTTGAAAGACGCAATTGCCACCCGCGCCTTCCCGGCCGCCTCGGTTTCAGTCACCCACAGAGATCGTGTAGTCGCACTCAAGGCATTTGGCCACCTCACGAATGAAGTGGGTCCAGCAGGACAAACCGCTCCTAAGGGTGCCCCACCCTTGTCGCGCTCTTTGCGACAGGAGCCTGCCCTGAGCGAGTCGAAGGGTGGGGACGTTGACGTCAAGCCGACAACGCTCTTCGACATAGCCTCGGTCACAAAGGCTGTCGCCACCACCACGATGGCGATGCTCCTCTACGAGCGCGGCCTCCTCGAACTCGAAGCGCCCGTCATCGGCGTCGTCCCCGAATTCATGGCGGACGATTGTGGCGAGCCCGATCCGCGCCGCGGCGACGTTACCTTCCGCATGCTGCTCGCCCATTCCTCCGGACTCCCCGCCTATGAGAAATTGTTCCTGGGGGCGCACTCTCGCGAAGACCTGCTGCGAACCGCCTTCACGACTTCCCTCTCCACCGATCCCGGCACGCACGCCGAATACAGCGACATCGGATTCATTCTGCTGGGCGCCGCCCTCGAACGCATCGCCGGCGAATCTCTCGATATTTTCTGCCAGCGCGAAGTCTTCGGCCCCCTCGCCATGGTCAATACGACATTCAACCCTCCCGCGGGTACCCGCGCAGAAATTCCACCGACCGCCGATGAGCGCGCCGAAGAACAATGTAGCGCGGACGCCCCCGCCCGCGCGCTGCCGACAGAAAAGCCGCAGCCAGGCGCAACCCGCAGCACCTTCCGCAAGAAACTCATCCAAGGCGAAGTCCAGGATGAAAACGCATATGTCCTGGGCGGCGTTGCCGGACACGCCGGCCTCTTCTCAAGCGCCGAAGATCTAGCCCGTTTCGCCCACGTCATGCTCCACGGCGGAAGCCCGATTCTCCGCTCCGAAACGGTCGAACTTTTCACCCGCCGCGAGCCCGCTCCTCCCGGCACCTCGCGCGCCCTCGGCTGGGACACCCCATCCGCCCCCTCGCAATCCGGAAAATATTTCGGCCCTCGCTCCTTTGGTCACCTCGGCTATACAGGTACATCGCTGTGGATCGATCCCGACCGCCACGTCTCGATCACCCTGCTGACAAACCGGACCTGGCCCGACTGCGCGAATCAAGCGATCCGGCAAGTCCGTCCAAACTTCCACGACGCCGTCATCGAAGCGCTAAACAAGAGCGCGTGAGACGCGTCCAAGACTGTGAATCCACCTCATCACTGCACGTGTCTCCGCAACGTAATAAAATGTTCTGCTCTGGAGATACGCTGAAAGGCGCATGAGTTGACTCACACCCGCAAAGCGAAATCTGATCTTCGCCGCCTCACGACGGAACAGATCCTGCCCGCCGCCACCGATCTCGACCGCATGTCATCCCTCGAGATCGTCCGTCTCATCAATCAACAAGACTCGACCATCGCCGCCGCCGTGGGTCGCGCTCTGCCGCAGATCGCCCACGCCATCGACGTTATCGTCGCGGGACTTCGCCACGGCGGTCGCCTGATCTACGTAGGAGCGGGCACGAGCGGCCGCCTCGGCGCCCTTGATGCCTCCGAGATCCCGCCGACCTTCAACACCGATTCGCGCACCGTGCAATACATCATGGCCGGAGGCGCCGAAGCGCTTGCCTCCTCCACCGAAGCCAGCGAAGACGACACTTCGTTGGCCGTTGCCGAAATTAAGAAACGCAAGCCGCGTAAACATGACATCGTGCTCGGCATTGCCACCAGCGGACGCACGCCCTTCACCATCGCCGCCATCGAGTGCGCCCGCAGCCACGGCGCTCGCACCATCGCCCTCACCTGCAACCGCAATTCCCCGCTCGAGCGCGCCGCGGATTTCGCCATCGTCACCGAAGTGGGGCCAGAAGTTCTCGCCGGATCTTCGCGCATGAAAGCCGGCACGGCTCACAAAATGGTCCTCAACATGATCTCCACTGGGGCCATGACGCGTCTTGGCTACGTCTACGGCAACCTCATGGTCAACGTCTGGACCAAGAACGAAAAGCTCGTGCAGCGTGCCGTGCGGATTCTCGAAGAGGCAACCGGCGCCGATCAAGATGCCGCCACATGCGCCCTCGAAGCCAGCGGCAACCGTACTCCCGTCGCAGTGGTAATGCTGGCCGCCGGCGTGCCCCGGTCTACAGCCGCATCTGCATTGAAGAAGAAGAAAGGCCACGTTCGCCAGGCAATAGCAATCGCAAAACGATAGCCAGGCCGAACTCAGAATTCCCCGTGTCTCCTCCGTGCCCTCTGTGGTTGATCACCCATAGTCGGTGTCCTTCCGATCAATAAGCGCAACCGAATTCCCCGCTACAATATCGATGCAAGGAATAACTCATGGATAAGTTTGTAATCCGCGGCGGAGAGCCGCTTCTGGGCACGGTACGCGTCAGTGGCGCGAAGAACGCCGCTCTCCCCTGCATGGCCGCCGCCTTGCTCACCGATCAACCCGTCATCCTGGAAAATGTTCCTCAGGTTCGCGACATCCAGACCACGCGCAACCTTCTCGCCGCTATGGGTGCCGAGGTCGAACTCGGCTACGGACGCGCCCAACACCGCACCACCATCCACTGCGCCACGCTCGCCGCGCCTGAGGCCTCATATGAACTGGTGAAGACCATGCGCGCCTCCACGCTCGTCCTCGGACCGCTCGTCGCCCGCTGTGGACACGCCCGCGTGTCTCTTCCCGGCGGATGCGCCATCGGAGCCCGCCCCATCGACCTCCACATCAAAGGCCTCGAACGTCTCGGCGCTAAAATCACGCAGGATCACGGCTATGTCGAGGCCAGCACCAACCGCCTCAAGGGCGCGGAAATCGTCTTCGACAAGATCACCGTTACCGGCACCGAGGATCTGCTGATGGCCGCAACTCTCGCCGATGGCGAGACCATTCTGCAAAATTGCGCGCGCGAGCCCGAAGTCGCGGATCTCGCCGACCTTCTAAATAAAATGGGCGCCAAGATTGAAGGCGCCGGCACGCCCACGATTCGTATAAAGGGCGTGAGCAAGCTGAAAGGCGCCAAGCACCGCATCATCCCCGACCGTATCGAAGCTGGCACATTTATCATTGCCGGAGCGATGACCGGAGGCGACCTGAACATCGCCGGATGCGATCCCTCCCACCTCGACGCCCTACTCAGCAAGCTTCACGAAGTCGGCGTCAAAACCAAGACCACGGCGGAATCCGTTCGCGTGATGGGCGACAATCCCTTCGCCGCAGCCGACATGTCGACGGAAGAGCATCCCGGATTCCCTACTGACTGCCAGGCGCAGTTCATGGCTCTCACCACGCAAGCCGAAGGCACGTCGATCATTACCGAGAATATTTTTGAGAACCGCTTCATGCATGCGCAGGAACTCGTCCGCATGGGCGCCAACGTCAAGATTGAAGGCCGCCGCGCCGTCGTGCGTGGCAAAACTCCCCTGAGTGCCGCGGCTGTCTTAGCGAGCGATCTGCGCGCTTCGGCTTCCCTTGTTCTGGCAGCTTTAGTCGCTGATGGCGAAACAATCATCGACCGCGTCTACCACATTGATCGCGGCTACGAACACATCGAAGAAAAGCTGAAGGGAGTCGGAGCCCAAATCCGCCGCATCGGCGAAATGTTCCCCAAAAAGACCGCTGCCGCAAAGTGACTATGTGGCGCGGGCGCCTCCGCCCGCGAAAGATCAGCACTGGGTGAAATTGCGAGATGTCCTCAGCAACCGAATGAGGGTCTGAATTGACCCTAATGATTCAAGGAATCAATTCCCGTCAAGTTGCCCGTGGATCGCGTCGAGAAGAGTTGATTTGCTGTCGTCCTGACCGAGGTCCCAAAACATCATTCCTCCGAGGTGTTTCTGAATGACATATTGTGCCTTCACGGCAATCGATTGCGCGTCCTCGTAGCTGATCATGATTTTGGTCTCTTTGTTGTACAGCCATGGCACTTTGACTTGATCATCCCAATGGCGGGTGTAAACGGGAAGGTAGGTCTGCTCAATTTCGCGGTAACTTAACACGCCGTCTTCTCCCGGTCTGCTTACGTACGGTTCATAGAGGCCTTCGTTCTCGTCAGGGACGCCGGCCCAAACTTGTCCGTAAAACGGCACGCCTAGCACAATCTTTTCGGGTGGGACTCCGTGATTTAAATACCATTGCACGGCGGCATCGGAATTTGCATATTTGCTCGCCTCTGCGTCCTGCTCTGAAGTCATCGGCCACCCAAAAAGTCCACTGTGATGAGATGTGCGCCTGGGTTGCATCTCATTGAAGTCGTAGCCCATGAGATTAAACCAGTCCAGAACATCAGACATCTCTTTGATCGACAGATCGTTCAGGTGATTTCGGTAACACGTGGAGGCGATGGTAAGCAACAAGTGGTGTTCGTGCCCGAGTGCATCCAAATCGCTGCGCAGTTGCTTTAGAAGGAGCACGTAATTCTCTTTGTCGCTTGTTCGCTTATGATCGGTTGGCTTCCCTCCAGTCACTGGGTATTCCCAATCAATATCCAGTCCATCGAGACCGTACTTCTCGACAATTCGCAAACAGGATGCAGAAAAATGCTTTCTCGCAGAAGGCGTAGCAGCAACGTCAGAAAAATATGTCGAACCGCTCCATCCCCCAACTGAAAGCAGAACTAAAAGGCGTGGATTTTGAGCTCTGATGAGGCCCTTCAAAGCCTGTAAGTTTGGTATATCCACATCGGGATGGGCGATTTCACAATCGCCGCGAACCGTCGGCTTTGCATGCGAATAGATCAGGTGGGTTAATTGTTGAAGCGGCACTTGAGAAAACTGATAACCGGGCCGCCCCTTCCCGTAATAGTAGCCGATGATCTTCTTCGTGGTTACCGCTTGTACTGTCGCCAGCATGCAGGACAAGATCACTGCCATGCGAATCAGCAGATGACCACCTTTTCTAAGGCTTAGCATACTCATTCGAATGGCTTTCCAGTTGGCTGGTTCCCATGGGATGAGCCAGTGTTACAGCCTGTCTCCGAAATGTACAGATGGGTGGCTAACAGGGGGACTCGGACACGCCGCCCCCAGTGATTCTCAGTTGAAGAACTCCCCGATAACTCCTACTCCCGCGTCAACCGTTCAATCAACTCCCGCTGCCGCGGGAACCTCGCCACCAGTTCCGCCCGTTTCCCCATCTCAAAGTCCTGAAAATCAAACCCCGGCGCGACGGTGCATCCCACCACCGCAAACGATTTCCAATCCGCCACGTGCGAAGCAAACCAACAACCGGCACGAACCACTGCCTGCGGCACCTGCCCCGCCTCCAAATCGCACCCAAGCAGAATCGACGAATACTCTCCATCTTGTGTAATCACATGCACAAGAACTGGCAGCCCCGCATAGAAGTGCCAAACTTCATCCGACCGCAACCGGTGAAACGCTGAGAAATTCTTGCCTTCCAACAGAAAGTAAATTGCAGTCGAGGCCACCCGCGCACCAGTGAACTCTGGTGGCAAAGCCTCCCGCGCAATCACCATCTCCGAGCGATACGTCTGCCGGAAGTACCCACCCTCCGGATGCGGCTCCAGTTGCAACTTCTCAATCCAATACTTGGCATCGTTGTATTTCAATTTCCGAGTCCATTCCGACCCGTCGGCAAGTCCGACCAAGCCCAGGCAATCCCAGCCCAGCCTACCGCACTCGCACAAAAAAGTGGAAGCCGGACGTGTCTCCACGTCCGGCTCGTCTCCTTCGAATGAACTCAGTGCCAGTTGAACCAGTCAAACAGCATGGTCGTGCTGCCTGCCGGGTACACGCCCGACAGCAGATGACTTCCGTTGTACATGAAGATCTGCTGGTTATTCGCGCCGTTGTAGGTCACCCACGTGCCCGCCGGCTTCTCGGCATAGGCATCGTACATGTAGGAGTAGCTGTAGTCCGACAGATCCGGCAGTGCACCGTTCACCGTAGGACGCTCCATGATCCATTCCGCTTCCGATCCTCCAATAACGGTCTGCCCAATGTTGGTGCAGGCCCCGAAGATCGAGAGTCCGCGGCAGTTGTAGATCGTCGTATACTCCCCGCGCGAAACGTCTTCCACAAACGAAATCGCATACAGACCCGACAGCGACGGGCTCTGCCCGGAGTTGCCCACCCATACTTCGGTGAACATCAGATCGCCCGGCGTCACGGTAAAGTTGGGCAGCACTCTTTCAGTCGCTTGCGATGGCAGAAATTCTGTCCACCCATAAAACGTCGTGAAGTCAAAGTGAATTCCCAGGATATTGACGTCCTGAATTTCCTGTTCCGTGCCCGCCTGCCACAGATCGCTGGTGCCATCGCCATCCAGACCGATCCAGTAGGCCGAATAAGTGTGGGTATTGTTCTCGTAGTACACCGTCGGCACGTACCACTCGCCCATGACCAGGTCGTAAGCGCCAGCCGAACCGCGCAGTTCGAATCCGCTCCAGTTGCTGCTGGTTTCAAAGTTGCTCGCCTTCACCGGCTTCACGTGGCGAATGTCCGAACGCGCTACCTGCCGCGCATCCACCAGCCGAGACGGCTGCGTGACCGCCTTGAGCCATGCCGCATAGGCGTCAGGGGCCTGCTTTACATCGGGACGAATTGGATAGCCGCGCTTGGCCAATTCATCATTGGCGAGCCGCGCCGCATCCGCCTTGCTCAGCGCGGGACGCATCACGTCTCCGGCCTGCGGCGTACGCACCTCTGCCTGAGGCGCGGGCATATCAAAAGTCGGAACAGAGTTCGGTCGCATTTCCAATGCGAAGGTGCTGGACTTCCCATCCGCCGCGCAGTCCACCGCAAAGTGGGCGGTTTGGTCAGATTCCGCTGAAGGCCTCACCTGGAAACGGATCTTACCTTCATCGTCGGCAAACGTTTTGAACGAATGTTCGGCTGCCGTGTCGCCTTCTGCGTGCAGCACGCAGGTTGCTTTTGGAAGCGTCTTCATCGTAATACGCGAAGAAGACTTGGGAGCGACCGTCAATCGAACCGGTTCGCTTTGAGACATTGCGTCCTGAGAAAAGCCCTGTGGCACGCTGATCAGTACTGATCCGATCAGGGCGACACAAGGGCCAAAACTGATGCACTTCATAACTCCTCCTAGAGTTTTTGTGTGGTGTAGCGAGACAACCGGAAGCACAGCCGCAGACTCTACGAGGCTTGCACCACGCAGTCTCCGGAGGGGGATCCCCGAGCTAACTCCGAGACCTCACTGCAATACGATGGTGTGAATCGATAGGAAATCGTTTCGCCGCTCTGTGCGGGCGACGAAAAAGCGCACTGGCTGGATTCCTTAGCTCTTGACCGGACCCGCGATCCGCGGAGAGATCGCCGTACTCCATACCACCAAGAAAAGCGAGAGGTGAAAAATCGACTTGAAAGTTTTCCGAAACGTTTTCCCGTCCGGCCACACTATCCCGATGAGACTTTAAAAGGGGGAACTTGCTGCACGAGATTACCCGTCCTTATCCACTTGCCGACCGCCGCCTGAAACGCAAGCGGAATCCCAACCTGTCAGGTATACCTGCCTCGTAGCGGGACGCCCCACCCTCGCATCCTCTGCCAGGGTGGGGAGCACTTTTCCCCGCCGCTAATCCAAATTGCTGATGCGCGCTTTGTTAACATGTACTGGCGTTAACGTGGGCGTTCGGGGATGTAGATTCCTGCCGGAGGGTTTCATCGGTGGTGGGTATCCGTGGGTGCAGTCTTGGAACGAGCTTCCTGATTTCTGCGCTGCTGCTGGCAGGAATTTCTGCGGCATCAGCGCAGGAAACCAATCCAGCCTCTCAATCCGCGCCGGAGCGTGGCAAGTCGCTTTTTGCGAGCAATTGCGCCTTCTGTCACGGGCGCGATGCCGCCGGCGGCGAATCCGGTCCCGACTTGACGCGTTCTCGTCTGGTGGCCCGCGACGTCCGCGGAGACAGGATTCGCGCGGTAGTCCACGATGGTCGGATCGAGAAGGGCATGCCGGCGTTCGCCAAACTTACCGTCCCTCAGGTCAACGATCTCATTGCCTTCATTCGCGACCAAACCAAACAATTGAATTCCAAGCCGGGCGGCCGCCGCGGCGTCGATGTTGCGGACCTGCAAACCGGCAACGTCGAGAAAGGTAAAGCCTATTTCAATGGTCCCGGAAAATGCTCCTCGTGTCATTCCCCCACCGGCGATCTGGCCGGGATAGCCACCCGCCACGAAGGGCTCGAACTCGAAATGCAAATGCTCTACCCCCAGAATGCGAAGGCCAAGCTCACGGTTACCACTCCATCCGGCAAAACCGTCACCGGCACGCTCACCTATAAAGACGAGTTCCACATCGCCATGACCGATTCCGAAGGGTGGAACAGGTCGTGGCCGATCGGCGCAGTTCAATACAAAATCGACTCCCCCGCGGATGCTCATATCGAGCAGTTCGGCAAGTACACCGATGACGACATCCATAACCTGATGGCGTACCTGCAAACGCTGCGCTAGGACTTATGAAATCTCTTTCTACGAAATGGATACTGTGTGCTATCGGCCTGCTGTACTTTTTCCCGGGCCGGCTCGTGTCGCAAGGGCTTGATCCCGCCACCATCGCAGCGCCGCCGGCCGACTCCTGGCCGAGCTACCACGGCGACTATTCCGGCCGGCGACATAGCCCCCTGACCCAGATCACTCCCCAGAACGTTGCATCTCTCGGGCTGGCGTGGGCGTTTCAAACTGGCCAGGAATCGATCATCAAGTCGTCGCCGCTGCTGGTCGACGGCGTGCTGTACTTCACCGTGCCCGACAACGTGTGGGCGGTTGACGCCCGTACCGGCCATCAAATCTGGCACTACACCTACAAGGCAAACGAAGGAATGCATCTCGGGCATCGTGGGGTCGCCATGTACAAACAGTGGCTCTACTTCTCCACGCCCGATGCACACCTGATTTCTCTCGAAGCCAAGAACGGCAAAGTCCGTTGGGATGTGGAAGTCGGCGACATCAAAAAGGGATATTGGACCACCATGGCGCCGCTAATCGTTCGCGATCACGTCATCCTCGGTGTGGGCGGCGACTTGGACAACATCGTCGCCTACGTCCGCTCCATTGATCCCGAGACTGGCAAGACGCAATGGCAATGGAATACGACGCCCGATGCCGGTACTCCGAATGCGACCACCGGCGGTACCATCTGGATGACCGGGACTTATGATCCCGACCTGAATTTGCTGTACACCGGCACCGGCAATCCCACGCCCGTGTTGAATGGCAGGGCGCGCCCTGGCGACGATCTCTATACGTGCACCATCGCGGCCCTGAACCCCGATACCGGAAAGCTTGTCTGGGCCTTCCAGCCCTCTCCGCATGACACGCATGATTGGGATGCCATCGAAGTTCCCGTTCTCGTCGACGCCGACTTTCAAGGACAGCCTCGCAAGTTGCTGATGCAGGCCTCGCGCAACGGCTACTTCTTCGTACTCGATCGCACCAACGGCAAAAGCCTTCTTACCGTGCCGTTTGGCCCGGTGAACTGGACGTTAGGCGTCGATAAGGAAGGTCGGCCGATTCCGAATCCCGACAAAGAACCGGCGCCTGACGGACGCCTGATTGCCCCCGATGAAGGCGGTATGACGAACTTCCGATCTCCGAGTTTCGATCCCAGGAACGGATTGTTCATCGTCTCCGCGCGCGAAAGTTACTCTCTCTATTTTGCCAAGCCCGCCGACGGCGCCTATGGCTGGGCTGGCGCGGACTACGGACTCTGGGGCAAAGGCATGATCAAAGCCATCGACTACCAGACGGGAAAAATTCGCTGGAGCCACGATATCGGCGAAGGCGCCTCTGCCGGCGTGCTGACGACGGATTCAGGCGTCACGTTCACCGGGGACTCCAGCGGCAATGCTCTTGCCCTCAATAGCAGCGATGGCAAGACTCTCTGGTACGCCGGCACCGGCGGTCAGATCGTGGGTTCGCCGATCACCTATGAACTGGATCACCGGCAATACGTTGTCACCAGCGGCGGCGGAGTGCTCTTTGCCTGGCGTCTGCCGGAGCATAAGTAAACCCAATCTTGTGTTTCAGCGTCATCCTGCTGTAGCAACTTCCGACTTGATGTTGCCTTCCGCTGACCGTTGAATGGCCTGCCCCGATTCCGGCTTCAAGAGTATCGCCAACACCTCATTCCAATTGTTGACGCGAAGATGTGCACTTTCGCGCGCGTTGTGCGGAGCGGTAAAAAGGATCCCAGTCCCACGAAACCGGGCAAAGTGACGGGAACGGTCATCGATCAGGTAATCCGCGTCGATGACTTCCTTGTTTCCGCAAAACACGATGTTGCTCGTGGGTATGAAGGGAAAATGTCTCTGCAGCCACCTGAACTTCGCGTCAAACGAACTGGGCACTTCCATCGCGGCGCTGGCAATAAAGACGTCGTACTCGGTCGCCAATCGCTGCAAGGCATGCTGGCTGTTTTCGATCACACCCAGGTCCTCGAAAAATCCATCGTCGTGCGGCAAACGTGCGAAAACCTCGCGGTGCTTCAGCGGGACCGACTCCTTCAATCCTTTCTCGCGGATAATGTCGGGAGTAAGATTCTGGCCAGTCGTTTGGTTGTAGAGGCCCAGATGATGAGTAAGGCTGTCGGCAATCACTTCATCCATGTCGACCGCGACCCGGGGGCGACGGCCATTGCCGCTGACTCTAACTGCTGCTCCCTTCCAAGTTAGCTTCAGAATCAAAGAAGTGGCGACCAGAATGAACGTAATCACATTTGCCCAGATCACCGCCGCAGCGTGGAACAATAGCCCGTAAACCATCCACAGGAGCACTCCTGCCAGATACACCGCGAGCATCGAATACGACAGATCTTCTCCACCCTGCTTGCGGAGCTTAACGATCTGCGGAAGGAAAGCCCCGGTAGTGCATATGGCGGCAACGGTACCAACAAGAGACGTAATTCCAGCATCACTCATGTCTCAATTAAAACCGGTTCCGGACGATTATTCCAATGAAACGTTTGGCTTCCTGTGATAACTATTAGTTATGGGTATCGAAGACCGGGAATTGCGCTCCTTTCTCATTCTGGCGGAGCAGTTACACTTCGGCCGTTCGGCGAGTTTGCTGCATATCTCGCAGCCCGCACTCAGCAAACAGATTAAAGGCCTGGAGCAGAAGATCGGAGGTCCCTTGCTGGTCCGGAACAGGCGCGATGTCCGCCTTACCGCAGCGGGAGAGCTTTTGTACGGTGAGGCTCGCCGCATTGTTCGCGATCTCGACGCGCTCTTCGATACCGCGCAGGCGGCGGTGCGCGGCGAAGCGGGCAGATTGCGCATCGCTGCCGGCATTGCTACCATCCACAGCCTTTTGCCGCCGGCTCTCCGCACATTCCGCGAAGCGCATCCCCAGGTCGCGATCCAGGTGGGCGACATGTCCACTCCACGCCAGATCGATGCCCTGCTGACCGGCGAGATCCACGTAGGATTTCTGCGACTACCCAATGGGCGTCCACCCCTGGTCGTCAGAAAGGTTTTGCAGGAGCAATTGACGATCGCTGCCTTCAGTGATTTCCGTGGGGCATTGACCCTCCAGGGTGTTTCCCAGCAGGCCTTCATCATGATCGCCAGAGAGGTTTCAACCACGTACCACGACCATTGCATCCAGCTCTGCGGAAGTGCCGGCTTCAGCCCGAAGATCGTGCAGGAGGCGCGAGACATGTTCACACTCCTCAACTTGGTGCGCGCCGGGATTGGGGTTGCACTTGTGCCACGCTCAGCCAGACACCTGCGGGTAACCGGGGTCAGGTTTAGCGACATCCGTGGCCGGGAAGCTCAGTGGGATGTGGGCGTGGCTTGGAACAAGTTGCACGAATCGGCGGTGATCAAGAATTTTGTGCGGATATGCCTACAGCAAAGCGAGCAAATGAAGTGAAGATCGCTACTGCTCGTAAGTGCCGATTAAGTCATGGCTCGTTCCGCCGAAAGCCGCCACCTGGATGGAGGCGTTGCGAACATACAGTCTTGGTGAGCGTCGCGCCTCCTAATGCAGGCCGCGCTCACCCTCCACGAATGAACAAGGAGACCTCATGAAGTTTCAAAAGCTCACGCCCAATCTTGTCGTCCGCGATGTGGCCGCCAGCATGGAGTTCTATCGCTCCGTTCTTGGCTTCCAGCTCGCCATGCACGTCCCCGACGATCCACCGTATGTCTTTGGCTCCGTCACCGCCGGCGGCGTAGAGATCTTCTTCAACGACCAGAAGGCAGTCGCGGAAGATTATCCCGCTCTCGGCTCCAGGCCGATCGGCGGCAGCCTCACGCTATTTACGGAAGTGGAAGGAATCGAGGAAGTGCTAGCTGCCGTCCAAAAGAGCGGAGCCAGGATCACGATGCCGTTGAAAGAACAGTTCTACGGGATGCGCGAGTTCGCCTTCGAAGATCCGGAAGGCTGGGTCATACCATTGCAGAAAGAATCAAGTAACGAATACAAACCAAAAGGCACCGAAGATCACGGAGCGGTTTGCCCGGTGTCCTCGGTGCCTGTTCTGGCCGAAGTTTAGAACGTAAAGTTCAGTTATTGCACCTGAATCTTGGTGCCCGTGTCATCCAGTTTGCCCTTCACGCGGACGCGCTTGCCATCGAACTTTTTCACTTCGTCCTGGTGATCGATGTCATAGGTCTTCCCGGAATCATCTTTCAATACATACTTGTCGCCCGACTTCATAACCGTACCCGAGAAAGTCTGGCTGTCCGACGCGGCTGGCATCCCGGCCTTGGAGTCAGGCGCCTGAGCCTGATCCGGAGTTTGCGTGGCCGGGGGCTGTTGCGTTGCCGGAGGCGTATCGGGCGTCTGCTGCTGCGACGGCGTCGTATCCGGCGCTTGGGCAGGTTGCTGCGTCTGCTGATCTGTCGGCGTCGACTGCGTATCCGGCGGCGGAGCCGGCTGCTGTGCCTGCTGGTCAGACTGCGATGACGGTGATGTTTGAGCACTCAACGCACTGCCCCAGGAGATCATGCCGAGGACGACTGCCAGGGTGGCGAGAAACGAGAGCGAACGAATCTTGGTTTTCACTAAATCCTCCAGGAGCCAGGCGGCTCTTCCGGAAGACCTAGCAAACGCTCTGCCAAGAGAACACAGCATCCACCTTCCATGTGCGATCGTCGTTGCAAGCGAAGGATTTAGCTGGACTGCTGAAGCGTATCAGAATTGCATGTCAGGAATGTTTTCTGAGCGCCTACGGGAGACGCTGTAGTCCCTTCGAGAGCCATCGTCGGACCTTAATCGTCGTCGATGGGAATAGTTTTCGCCCCGCGAGCAAGAAATGCATGCGTAAATTTACTAGTCTCGTTCATCGCCTCGACGGCGTCATCCCGAACGGAGCCGTTCTTCAGGCGAAGAGAGAGATCTCGCGCGTATCACCCAACGGTCGAAGTCGACACCGCGGGTCCAACTGCATGGGTCAAGGCGGGCGTCATCCCGAGCGGAGCCGTTCTTCAGGCGAAGAGAGGGATCTCGCGTGTATCACCCAACAGTCACAACGCTAAGATCCCACGCCCCTACTTCGCCGCCCCAATCGTGTCGACTATCTGCTTCGCCACGGCTTCTCCCGCCGGGTCCTTGAAGCCCACTTGCGCCGCACACACCCCACCGGAAACGGCTACGGCCACATACCAGTTCGTTCCCGGAAGGTCGCCGCCATTCGACAGGTGCTTGTACGAGTACCAATATCGCTTGCCGTTGTCGTCGATCGTCTTGTCCGGCGGAATCATCTGCTGGACCATCGGCTTGATTTCCGCCAGCGATTGCTGGTTGCCATGAACCACCACGTTGCTCTTCTTGTCGGCCGACGTCGCCGTACCCACCAGCAGCGTATCCGCCGTCCAATCCGCCGGAACGGCGTACTGGCAAGTCTTTTTCCGATCCGTGACCACCTTCCACCCCGCAGGCACAGCCGCAAGCGCGAACGTAGAAATCCCCAACAGAACCGCAATCCCCATCTTCTTCATTCGATATTCTCCGAATTTGTAGTTTCAAGGCAGAAAACTGCCCGGAGACTTATACCATGACCGACCACTCAAAAAGAAAAAAGGACCGCAGAATATTTCTGCGGCCCCTTGTTCATTCGTATCCGTGAAAATCCGTTCAATCCGTGGAAGAGAAGTTCTAGTGTCGCCCCCCGCCGCCGCCACCGCCGCCGTGGCGTCCACCGCCACCGCCTCCACCATGACGTCCACCGCGGCCACGTCCACGGCCACCGCCGCCACCGCCAGGACGTCCGCCCCGGCCACGATCCCCGCCTCGATCTCCGCCCCGAGGACGATCTCCACCGCCCCCAGCACTCACGGGAGGTGGACCATCGCGGTTGAAGTTCGGCTCAGAGTCCGGCTCGTCGGGAAAATCCCCGCCGCCCTCTATGACCAAGGAACCGGTCATCGCGGGCTCGCCATCGCCCGACGGCGCTACTGCAGCAACCGGAGGCGCTTCCCCGCCACCCATCTTCGCGCGCTGCTCTTTCAGAATCGCCTTGCGCGATAGCCGGATGCGGTTGCCCTCCACCGCCAGAACTTTCACCAGCACCTGGTCGCCTTCCTTCAGTTCGTCACGCACATCGGCAATGCGATGCTCCGCCACTTCGCTGATGTGCAGCAGCCCGTCCGTTCCCGGCAGAATTTCCACGAACGCGCCAAAGTCCGCGAGCCGCGTGACCTTGCCCAGGTAAGTCTTCCCGACCTCGGCCGTCGCCGTGATGTCGCCGATAATCTGCAGCGCCTTCGCCGCCGACTCCTGATCGCTCGACGCCACCTTGACCAGTCCGGAATCTTCCACATCGATCTTCACTCCGGTCTGCTCCACGATACTGCGAATCATCTTCCCGCCCGGCCCGATCAGGTCGCGAATCTTGTCGACCGGAATCTGCACGGTATAGAAGCGCGGCGCGTAGTCGGAAATCTTCTCGCGTCCCGACGGCAGCACTTCCTCCATCTTACCGAGAATGTGCATCCGTCCCCGCTGTGCCTGCTCCAGCGCCTCGCGCATAATCTGCGAGGTAATGCCGGTCACTTTAATATCCATCTGCAGCGCAGTAATGCCATCGCGCGTCCCGGCGACCTTGAAGTCCATGTCGCCATAGTGATCTTCCGCGCCCGCAATATCGGTCAGAATCGCATACTGATCGCCTTCCTTCACCAGGCCCATCGCCACTCCGGCCACCGGAGCCTTCAACGGAACGCCCGCATCCATCAACGCAACCGAAGCGCCGCACACCGTCGCCATCGACGACGACCCATTCGACTCCAGAATGTCCGACACCACGCGCATCGCATAAGGCCAGTTCTCTTCCGTCGGAAGCACCGCCGAAACCGCCCGCTCCGCCAGCGCTCCGTGCCCAATCTCGCGTCGTCCCGCTCCCCGCATGAATCCCACTTCTCCCACCGAAAACGGCGGGAAATTGTAATGTAAGAGAAAGCGCTTTTTGGATTCGCCTTCGAACCCTTCCAGGCGTTGCATGTCGTCGCTGGTGCCGAGTGTGGCGGTGACCAGGGCTTGCGTTTCTCCTCTTGTGAAGATGGCGCTGCCGTGGGTTCTTGGCAACACGCCGGCTTCGATCCAGATGTCGCGCACTTCGTCGAAGGCGCGGGCGTCCGGACGCCGCTTCTGATTGATCACCTGCTCGCGGAAGATGCGCTCGCGCAGCGTCTCGTAGTAGTGATTCAGTTTGAGCTTGGCTTCATCGTCGTCTTCCGGCAAATCGGCAGCGAGCTTCTTCTTGATGTCTTTGACCAGCGTGTAGCTCTCGGCCTTGGGATGCTTCTTTGTATCGAGTGCATCCTCCAACTGAGCGCCGATGCGCTTCTTCAAGTCTTTGTAGTAAGCCTCGTCGAATTGTGGAGGCTCAACTTTCCGCTTCGGCTTGCCGACTTTGTCGCGCAGCTCGTTGATGGCCTTGCAGATCTTCTTGATCTCGGTGTGTCCGAATTCGATCGCATCCAGCACGGTCTCTTCTTTTACTTCCTTCGCGCCCGACTCGATCATCACGATGCCGTCGGCAGTCCCCACCACCATGATGTTGACCAGGCCGCCGCGCATCTCGTCGTAGGTGGGATTCACGATGAACTGCCCATCCACCAATCCCACGCGCACCGCGCCGATCGGCCCCATGAACGGAATGTCGGAGAGTGTCAGGGCGCACGACGCGCCGTTGATCCCGAGCACGTCGGGATCGTTATTGCTGTCGGCCGACAGCACGAACGCAATGATTTGGGTCTCGCACTTGAATCCCTCGGCAAACATGGGACGCACCGGCCGGTCAATCTGCCGGCTGGTGAGCACTTCGCGCTCGCTCATGCGGCCTTCGCGCTTGATGAAGCCTCCGGGGAAACGTCCGCCGGCGTAGGTATATTCGCGGTAATCAACGGTGAGAGGGAAAAAATCGATGCCTTCGCGCGGATCAGGGTTGGCGGTGGCGGTGGCGAGGACAACGTTTTCGCCGAGTCTTACTACGGCGGCGCCGCCGGCTTGCTTGGCAAGCTTTCCAGTTTCAAATGAGATTTCTTTACCGCCGGTGAGATGGACTGTGACGCTAGTTGCTTCTGGTTTCATAATTTCATTCCTTTGAATTGCAGCAGGCAGGCGAACCTTCCCCGAGATGCAGATGAAGACGCGCGGAAGGGCCCGGGCACCGGACTGGTGCCAGGTTGTGGCGAGGGATCAGCGCTTGAAAAACGCACGTGTAGAGAATTCCTCGATGCTGGACCGTCTCCCCAGAGACGGTTCTTCAGAAATAGCTAGGCGAAGTTTCAAAGTTTCACAGGGTTCAAAGTTTCAAGATCTTAGAAACCTTGAAACGTTGCCACCCTGAAACCTTGCCTTCGAACTACTTGCGGATACCGAGTTTGGTGATGACGGTCTTGTAACGCTCGGAATCGTATTTCTTCAGGTAGTCGAGCAAGCTACGGCGCTTGCTGACCAGCATGAGAAGGCCGCGGCGCGAGCCGTGGTCTTTCTGGTGCGTCTTGAAGTGCTCCGTCAATTGGCCAATGCGTTCACTCAGCAACGCGATCTGGACTTCAGGGCTACCGGTATCGCTGGGATGCGTCCCGTATTGGTCGATGAGGGATTTCTTGTGCTCTCTGGCTAACACTTGCCTGGTGCACTCCTGTCTTTAATCGATTGTCTATGTGACAGTTATGAGAATATCACGCGGGGTTGCAGCCGGTAAAGGGTAACAGCCCGAATCGATTCCGGATCCGAAGGGAGGACACGGTTTCCGGTCCACCCGCGATCAAGGACGCGGGGATGAGCTCGGATTTGGGCAGGAGAAGAGAGATCCTATATATGTCTCTTCCGCTGCAAAGCTGAGAGAGCGACGAGATAGCAGAAGGCCGCCAGCGCCAGTGAGTAGCCTAACGAATAGAGGAGATATTTCCACTCGCCGTGCATCACCCGCAGACTGACGTAGATATTCCCGGTCTCTTTGCCGAACGGATGCACGATGGGCGCTGCGAGATACAGGAAGTGTAAGACCCGCTCGAAGGCATGAAGGCCGCCGCTATGGTTCCCCGCACGAATCGCCGACTGTGCCCACACCAGCCCCTCATAGAACATGTCGCCATTGAAAATAATCGCCAGAATCGCTGCAATGGCGGGATGCACCACGGTCGCCAGCAGCATCAGGTACGCGGCAAGCCCGATCGAAGCGATGAATGTATCTGCGGAGATAAAGATCAGACCGGAACGGATGGGGATATGCCAAAGCATGGAGAGTACGGTCATCCCGCCGAGAACCACACCGTTGAGCAAGAACGCGACGATGACCGCTGCCGAAAAGGCCGAGACGAGCCACACAGCCGGCGGACATGGCTTGGTGAAAACCATCTTCAGGCTCCGACTGCGCAAGTGCGATGAGATGACGAAGAGACCCAGTCCCGCAGCGAACAGCAGCAGGAAAAAGTTGAGCGTACCGTAGATTTCGCGGAGACTGTTGAAGTTCTGCACGCCCGAGGCAACGAACAGCTGCGGCACGCACTCCAGGCCGGTAAGCACGGCAAATAGGATCAGAAAGGCCAATAGAAGCCGGCTCTTCCGATAGAAGGTCAGATGCGCGATAACATTTGCTCTCAACAGTTCCGCCATAAAGTTTTACTTTAACGGCTCCACAGGAGTCGCGGTCACCGGCTCTTGTCCGCCCTTCACGATATTGAAGAATTTGTCTTCCAGAGACGTCTTTTTCAACGAGCACTCACGCAAAGGAAGCCCAGAGGCGCGGCTGAATTCCATAAAGTCGTAGAGTCTGTCTTTCGGTATCACGCCTTTAACCACCGTTCCCTGCCGTTCGAGTGCGCTCAGATAATCCGGCACGGAACCGTTGGCTTCGAACGTCACACTGTACAACTCGCGATCGGGTGTGAGCAGATTGCTCAACTCGTCTTGCGCGACCACGCGACCAGCTTCGATGATCGCCACGCGGTTGGCCAACATTTCGATTTCAGAAAGAACGTGCGAGTTCATTACGATGGTCGCCCCGCGCTGATGGATCTCCCGCAAGGTCTCGCGGAACTCGCGCACGGCGATGGGATCGAGCCCGCGCGTCGGTTCATCGAGAAACAACAATTGCGTTTCATGAATTAGACACTGGGCGATTCCTACTTTTTGCTTCATGCCCTTGGAGCACTTCGACAACTGTAGATTCTTGAATTCCGACAACCCCAGGCGCTCGAGAGTCTGATCGATTGCCTTTTCGGAAACGCGCCGCCCATACAGCGAGGCATAGTAGCGCGTGGCCTCTTTGACGGTGAGATAGAGATGATAATGCGGCTCTTCCGGCAGATAAGCGATGTTGCTATAAAGGGGCCGTCCCAGGTCGGGAATGCTCCCCATCACTTCGACCCGGCCGGACGTGGGCTTCATCAAGCCCAGGAAGCAGTACATGGCGGTTGATTTCCCAGCTCCGTTTTGTCCGACAAGAGCGAAAAAGTCGCCGTCGCGCACCTCGAGAGTCAACCCTTGGAGAGCCTGGATCTGACGGCGGAACAGGCCCCGCCGAAAATTTACGCGAACGTTCTCGGCTCGGATCACATAGCCCCCGAGCAGAAGCGTTTGTTCAGGCTCTTCACGATCGCTTCATCGGATTGGTCTTTGAAATTTTCATTGGCCAGCGCTTTCTTGATGTTGCTCGAGGTGTTGCACGTGCACGTCTGGACTTTCTTGTCACAGCCGCAGGGGCAATCCATATGTGCCACGATACGTTTGCCGCGATCGTCGAACTTGTACTCATGCTCCTCTGAGCTCTTGGTCTCCGGCTGGTTCAACGGAAGCGACGGGTGGAGTTGTGCTTCCCGCCTGTAATCGTCGGCAGAAATCCCGCGGCCCAGCTTGAGTTGGTCGAGATTCGCCGTGAGCAGCTTGTCAAAAGCGACGTCCGCATTTGCCAGGGACCCGGTCTCGTAGAACTGCACCTTGCCGTCAATGCCGATCAGAACGGTTGTGGGAAAGGAACTGATGCCGTATTGCCGCTGGATTGCGCCACGGTCAATTCCCGCCGGGAAATCCAGCTTCAGCTCGTTCAAGAATTCTTCTACTCGATCCGGCTGTTCTTCAGAATCGATAGCCAGCAGCAGAAAGGACTCGTTCTTGTGCTGGTTGAAGTAACGATTCAGCTCCGGCATTTCCGTGCGGCACGGACCGCACCACGTAGCGAAGAAATTCAGAACGATGATTTTCTTTCCAACGTTCTCCGAGAGCCGGAAAGTTACGCCATCGTTGGTTTTAAGTTCGAAATCTGGCGCGATCTGGCCTCGCCACTCTGTGTATCCGATCATCGTGTGGGCCCGGTCGCGAACCTCGTTGCTCGTGGGCGAAGGCTTCAATTTGTAATGCAGCACCCCCAGCAAAAGGCCGGAGAGAACGATCAGCGTGCTTAAGACAGGACGATTCACTTAGCCTCGAATTAGTAGAGACCTGCATACTTTCCGGATCAGCTTCTCTTCGCGTCGGAAACTCATTCCGAAAATCTGCGGCTTTCCTTGTTGGAAATGTTGTATGGAGAGATGGTAAAGAGAACGCAGCGGTGTGACACATTACAAAGGTACTTAGCCCAAGTGTGGCTGCTCAAGAACTCGGAAGGCTCTCGTGGTCGCGGGTGGCCCACCTTTACCGAGCACAAACCATGGCCCATCCTTTGCCTTGCTTGCAAAGGGTGGTATGCCGGACTGCCGATCCCTTGGGCTTTCCTTTCCCTGTAAGGCGCGCGGCGCGAGTCGAGACACGTTCAAATCCCACATGGGCCAGATTTGGCAAAGCCCACCCTTTGCAAAGAACGCAAAGGATGGGCCACCAGCCCTTGGCAGATTCATCATGTCCAGCTATGGAGAAGCGTATAATCCGCTGACCAGAAGTCCCAATCGGAAACTCTGGATTTAATCTCAATCTCCGCTAGAACGAGGAAAAGCTATGTCCCACCATTATTCCGGTCCCGACTTTGGATTCCCCCATGGGGATGCCCGCCTCGACTTCACCGATCTGTATGCCTTCCCGAAGCCTGGGGATACCAGCAAATCCATCTTGATCATGAACGTGCATCCGTCCACCGGTGTGAACCCGCCAGGGCCCACCACCGACGTCGCCTTCTCACCCGAGGCGATTTATGAACTTAGGATTGATACGAATGGCGACAACGTAGCCGATATCGCGTACCGGGTGCGCTTCGCGTCCTCCAAGGACGGGGCGCAGACCGCGACGCTTCGCCGCGCCGAGGGCGCGCAGGTCGCGGCGCTGGGCGATGAAGGGCAAGTCATCGTCGAGGGAGCGCCGGTCTCGACGGGGACGGAGACACATGCGGTGGAGGCCGGTGACTACCGCTTCTTCGCCGGCTGGCGCGGAGATCCTTTTTTCTTCGACGTCCAGGGAGCCCTAAACAACCTGCAATTCACCGGTGACGATGGTTTCGCCGACAAGGACGTGTGCAGCATCGTGCTGGAAGTGCCCAACTCAGCTCTCGGGAGTGGAAAGGTGGGCCTGTGGGCTCGCACAGTGGACGGCGCCAGTGGAAAATGGGTTCAGGCGGATCGCGGTGCGCGGTCCAACCAAACTCCTTTCCTCGCTGGCGAACAGAACGCCGCCTATCTCGCTGCGGAGCCGGCGGGCGACGCCCGCTTCGTCCCCGTCTTCGCGCACGCGCTCGAGCACGCCGGTGGATATACGCCAGAGGAAGCAACGCGGGTCGCAGGGACGTTGCTGCCCGACGTTCTCCCCTATGACCCCACAAAGCCGGCAGTCTACCCGACCAATGGCCGCACGCTCACCGACGACGTCGTGGATTTCTTCCTCCCTCTCCTGAGCAATGGAAAGGTGACGCAAGATAAGGTCGGGCCGCACAAAGACCTGCTCGCGCAATTTCCCTACGTGGCCGCGCCGCACCAGACCCGGGCTACGGAACGAGTTGCTGCTTAACCCATTGGGGCGGGCGGCCCAGGTTTCTTCATCGAACCCGACCGGCACGGGCGGACAGGTGGCCCATCCTTTGCGTTGCTTGCAAAGGGTGGGCATGCCGGACTGCCGATCCCTTGGGCTTCCGAGGGAGGCTTTGGCCGAATCTTCATCCTGGAAGGCGCAACAAAGCAGCAAGCTCCCTTCGACTCCGCTCAGGGCAGGCTCTCCACTGCGCCGTCGCGTTCGTTCCGGCTCCGGTCGGAATGACAATGGTGTTTTTTGGAGCGAATAAAGTCCCCACTCTAACGCCGCAAACCGAGCGACGTTAGAATGGGGCACCCTTGGGATCACTTCTCCTTCCCTGCTCTTGTGATCGTCTTCGACGCTTGAGGGTGCCCCGTTCAAGCTCGGCTTGAGCGGGGATTTTGACTCCTCCGTTCATCCGTCACAGACATTCACAAGCCCGTGAAAATAGCCTGTCCTCATGCCTTGGTCGCTGAGGCGGTTTCAGCAAACCCGTCAGAGTCATTTCCTGACTTTCAGCTGCTACCGCCGACAAGCGAAGTTCGCCAGCACAAAAGGCTGCACAATCTTCGTATCCGCGTTGGAACGGGTCCGGCAATCTTACTGGCTCTGCGTGTACGGACACGTCATCATGCCGGAGCATGTGCATCTGCTCATGAACGAACCCCAGCGCAGCACGCTTGCGCAGGCGTTGAAATCTTTGAAGCAAGGCGTGGCACGCCGGCTCGCCCTGCGGGCCGAGGAACCATTCTGGCAAGAGCGCTACTACGACTTCAATGTCTGGAGTGGACGAAAGTTTCGAGAGAAGCTGCGTTATCTTCACCGAAATCCGGTGAGGCGCGGGCTCGTGGCGAAACCTGAGGACTGGCCATGGAGCAGTTTCCGTCATTACGCGACCGGAGAGATGGGAACAGTCGAGATTGAGTCGGAGTGGACCGCTCGCACTCGGGAACGTGCGGGAATATTCCTGAGCGCGACTGTGCGGGCGCCGGCAGAAAAACCCCGCTCAAGCTGAGCTTGAACGGGGCACCCTCGGGTTTGGGAAAGATACGATTGTCCAGGCCACCCGCCATCTTTGCAGCGCCATCTTCATACGGGGCGGAGGAGGTGCCAGGCTTCGCGGTAGGCGTCGTAGAGACCGGGGCGGCGGTCGTTGCGGCGGCGGGCACAAGCCCTGGGTGGCGATCATTCCGATATTGGCTTGCTCTGCCGTCTGAGCCGATTCCCAAAGTCGTGGACTTGCTTTTCTATTCCTCGTCCTCGGGCACGGGGTTCCAGGATTTATCAGGGTTGAAGAGTTCCATCTTCTTGAACTCGTCGAGGGTTTTCGGTCCAAGGTCGGTGTCATACACAACCCCGTCGTGGCTCACGATGAAGGTTCTCACTCCAGTTACGCCGTATTCTGCTGGAGCGGCGACTAAGGCAAAGCCGCCGATCATTAACCCTTTCACGACAAAATCCATCGTGCCCAGTGGCGCGGCGGGCCCTTGCCCCTTCAAAATCTTGAAGAAATAGCCGTGGTATGGATCGGCGCCGCTGGTGTAGCCCTGCTCGATAGCGCGTGCGATCTTTTCGCCGATCGGACCATCCCAGCCGCCATCGGCGTTTTGCCAAGCCAAGCCGTCCTGCTTGCCGGGCGTGCTTACGATGAGCTGAGCGTACTGGTTCACGCTGTATCCTTCACGGGGCTGAAGGGCGTATTCATGCTGTGCTTCCACGTAGCCATGGCAGATCGCGATAGCGTCCAGTTCGTTGGCGCCGATGCGACGATAGAGGAGTTCTTGCCAGCCCTCTTTGGAGTCAAACGACCACTTGTCACCTCTCTTCACCAGCGGCACGGGGAACGGCCAATCCTCGTTGCCTACGAGGAGGAATGCCCGGGTCCCACTCTTCGGATCGACCGACACTCTCTTTTTTTCGCGGGCCTGGGCAACAAAATTTGCGGCGTGTTGCCGGTCCTGCGCGAACTCGCCACTGAATACGATGTCATCCCCGCCAGGCCCAAAGATTTGACCGAGCGCAACCACGTCGAACTTGTCGGCAGCATCGACGAGCACATCCGCAGCCTGTTGCGGAGTGTCAAACCGCCTTGCACCTTCAGGTGCTGCGGTAGAGGAAGAGGGAGTCTTTCCCGCAGCAGTCGCCTGTGCAGCAGACCCGACCGGCGTGAACAGACCGGCCCACACCAGCGCGACACCCATCCCAAGAAGTCCGAAGAATTTTCTATTCGCAGATGTTGAGTTCATTCCGTGCTCCAGTGTCTTCTCGTCAATCTCCGAGCCTTTTATCGGCTATCAGCGCCGCCCACCCCCACCACCCCTCGAGCGACCGCCCCCGCCTCCGCCGCGAGACCCCATGCTGGATGAACCGCGACTGCTGTTGGATCGAGTATTCGATCCGTTATAACCGCGGGAACCTCCGCCGAAGGCATCCCGGTTTCCGCCGCCGCTGCGAGAAAGATCACGACCTCCAATGCGATCTGCTCCGCTTCCACTTGCCCCTGCCCGGTTGCCAAGGCCGGTGCTTCCAGCCCGATTGCTCGCACCGCCAGTTCCCGCCCGGTTGCTTGACAGATTGCCGCCTTGCCGTCCAACTTGTTGCCGCGCGCTGGCCTGGCGATTGGCGAGCGAATCGCCCCGCGTCGTGCCACCAAATCGATCTGCGGTCGCGCGGTCTCGATAGGGAGCGCCGCCGCGGTGTTCGGGATTGTGCTGCCAGTTGCTGCGTCCACCACCATCCGAGGGCAACGTGGATGGGCGATTCGCGCCACCCGCTCCACCAACTCCGCCAGCCCCACCAACTCCACCGACACCGCCGGCCCCGCCGACTCCACCGCCCCCACCGACTCCACCAGCCCCGCCGACTCCACCAACTCCGCCGACGCCGCCAGCTCCGCCCGCCCCACCAATGTTGCCGCGATTTCCACCGCCTGCTATTGGATTCGAGGGGCGCGCGCCGATGTTCGTGTTGCGGTTGAAGTTGTTGTTGTTGTTGATGTAGATATTATTGTTGCCGCCCCATCCGCAGCCCCAACCCCAACCGCCACTCCAAAAGGCCCCCATCATGACGCCGACGCCAAAGGAAATTGCTACTCCCGCGGCATAGTATCCCGGCGGCGGATAATAGATGGGAGGGTAAGGGTATATCGGCGGACCGTAGACGATGACGGGATCATAGGAAGGCACATATACGACTTGGGGATTCGCTTGCTCGACCACGATGACACTCTTGTTCTCGATGGTCTTGGTTTCCACCTTTTGCTGCTCAGTCGATTGCAAATTGCCCTTATCCTGGGCTTTCTTGCGCATGCGCTGCACGGCATCCATGACGTCGCCCTGCTGCGCCAGAAACGCATTGCCCAGATCGGTGGTCCACTGAATATCGTCCGCCAACCGCTTCACCACATCAGGCAAGGCAGCCAGCGCCTGGACGCTTGGATCCCAGGACTCTTTCGCTACAGCATCGGCGAGCGCTTTATCCTTCAGGCTCTTGTTCTTGGCCAGCCACTGTTGGAGCTGGATGATTTCGAGAGGATACGTGGACGCCGCCAGAGCCTGCGCCAGCAATGGATCTGGATAGAGTGCTATGGGCGCTACGAGAGAATCCAACTGTTCGGCGGGAATTTTGGCAGCCTTGTTTTGCGGCGACGCCGCAGGCTCCTGCGAATTGAACGACACATCCGCGACAGTGTCGCCCAGTGAAAGGACAGTGGTGCAGAGAATAGCTACTAAGGATCGGACCGTTGCACCCTTTATTTTCAGAATCATGGGGCCTCGACTCATGTCGAACCGCAACAGATTTCCCGGCAGAAGGGCAACCGTGCGATGCGGTTGAAATGTTCAGCAGACGAGATCAAAAATGTCGTGTTCGAATGGTCCCGGGTGATCAGGGGATCATTTCGCGGACTCATTTCTGAAAGAAGCGTAGGTCTGACTTCCGATCTAGACAACTAGGGAAACCCCTAACTGGCTGGGGTTGACGCGAAGCGTCGTCTGATTTCCGTCATCCCAAAGCTAGTCTGCACGCGTCGCTTGTCTGAGATTTCCCCAGCTGGCGGCGACGGATAGGCCAAGCAGTTCTACGAGTCGTTGACAGTGCCGGCATTGATCGGAATGGAAGCCTCGGGCATCCGTGAGTGGTTCGTGGAGGTGGTGGAAGATCTGGGGCATGTCGTGTGGATTGGGGATGCGAATGGCCCACATTTACCGGGCAAAAACCCTGGGTGGCTACCGAGGTTCTAGCGTTAAGAGTGAGCTATCCGCGCGAGACGCG
The DNA here is from genome assembly GCA_963840895.1 of uncultured Acidobacteriaceae bacterium. Taxonomy (GTDB): domain Bacteria; phylum Acidobacteriota; class Terriglobia; order Terriglobales; family Acidobacteriaceae; genus Sulfotelmatobacter. The sequence goes on along the minus strand of CAWJAR010000013.1, from coordinate 173,279 downwards.
TGGACCGGAGGGAATCTGTCTACGCGTCTCGGGCAGGTGGCGCCGGCGGGTGCGGTGCTCCGAAGGTCGATAGCGCCGATTTTCGGAGACCGCGACCCGGCTTCAGATCTACTTTCGTTTTTTGCCGCTTGATCCCGTGATGCTTCGGATTACACCAGGTACGGGCTCCGTTCCAAAGTGCCCGGAGGCTGGGGCCTGAAAGGTCAGCGTGATATTGGAGAACTTCCGGTCCGTGCCCCCTGTGACGTCTATGGTCAAAACGGATGGTGAAATGGCGGCGATGGTTCCGTTCGCCATAATTGTGGCCGAGCCGGTTACTTCAAAGCCGCCCGTAGTCTGCGTGACAGCGGCATTGGCGAGAGCGATGTGGTGGGTGTGAGCACCGCGCGCGGCCGGATCAAAGTTTGAGCCGTTCTGGCTGATGCACCAGCCATCTGACTCTTCCATATTCAAATCTGCTGAAAAGCTCGCGGTGCTTCCCTTCACCGTCAGGGACCAAGGACCTCGTATCTCATACGGACCCGTTGTGCCGCTTGAGCCAGTGGTTTGCGGCGAATAGGCATTGAGTTCTCCGCCGAAGGTGGTTGCTGCCGAATTCTGAGCCAGCGCGCCGACACTGGCCACTAGCAGGAGAACTGCGATGATGAGCGCCGTCCGCTCAAATGCTTTAGTTTTCATGGAAACACCCTCCGATTGTCGATTTTGGGATTCACTTCAGACGCTCGATCACCATCGGACACTCGGGTGGCGGATCACAAGCGGTAAGGCACCGGATTGCTTGCGATCCGCAATTTGCCGTGAAATGCAGTGTTTTGCCGTGCCTTTGCCGCCGCAGGGAGCTAGAATCTGGGCTCCCGGGTTCGTCGGGACCGCGGACCCAATACTACGATAGCGATGGATGAATCATCCCTAAGGACACAGCCGCCCGAGCAGCCGCTCGAGGACCGGCTGGATTCGTGGAAGGAGATCGCGGCTCACCTCAGCCGCGACGTCACCACGGTCCAGCGCTGGGAGAAACGGGAGGGGATGCCCGTTCATCGGCACCTGCACGACAGGATGGGGTCGGTCTATGCCTCACGGGCGGAATTGGATGCCTGGTCCCGCAGCCGGAATCTGCGAGCAATGCCCGGAAATGGGAACAGTGTCCCTACGCCAAATCCCGCCGCACCTCCGCCGCGGCCGGTAAAGTCGCTGGCCAGGAAGTTCGCCTTGGCGCTAGCGGCGGGAGTCGCGCTGGCAATTGTTACAGGCCTTTGGCTCCGCAAAACCGAGTACTTTTGGCGAAGCCCAATCGCAAATGCACGATTTCAGTCCGTCACCGATTTTGAGGGAGTGGAGCAGGCCGCAGCGGTGTCCCGCGACGGCCATTTCGTGGCATTACTCTCAGACCGCGACGGGCCAATGGACGTCTGGGTCACGCAGGTCGGTTCCGGGGAGTTCCACAACCTGACGCACGGCAGTGTTCCGGAACTCGTCAATCCGTCGATCCGGACCTTGGGATTCTCGCCGGACGGATCTCTCGTCACGTTTTGGGTTCGCAAGCCCGGCGGCTCGGACGGAGGCGAAATCGGCATCTGGGCAGTACCGACTCTGGGTGGCGCACCGAGGCCATACCTTGAAGGAGTGGCCGAGTTCGACTGGTCGCACGATGGCTCACGCCTGACGTACCACACGCCCGGCCCCGGAGACCCGTTGTTCGTGTCGGCCGGCAACACGGGATCCGAGAGCAGACACATCTTCACTGCGCCGGCAGGCCTGCATTCTCACTTTCCCTTGTGGGCGCCTGACGCAGCGTTCATCTACTTCGTGCAGGGGGCTCTCCCAGACAGATTGGACATCTGGCGAGTCAACCCAGCCGGTGGAACTCCTGAACGGATCACGTCGCACAATGCACGCGTAAGCCATCCGGTCTTATTGGATCGGCGGACGCTGATGTACCTCGCCAGCGATCCTGACGGCTCGGGGCCATGGCTTTATAGCATGGACGTTGAACGCCGCATTCCTCATCGTCTGACATCGGGGCTTGATCGATACACGTCGCTGGCCGCGAGCGCTGACGGTCGCCGGCTGGTTGCCACGCTAGCGAGTCCGAAAAGAACACTTTGGCGTCAGCGAATCGCTGCTTCGTCCCCAGCGGCGTCGACGGCGGATCCAGTCTCTCTGACAACCAGCAGCGGATTCTCTCCGCGACTCGGTCCAAATTATCTTTTGTATGTTTCTGCCACGGGCACAAGCGAGAGCATCTGGAAGCTCACCAATGGAACGGGCACGGAATTGTGGAGCGGTCTGGGAGCACACATTTTTGGGGGCCCGGTCATCGCCCCTGATGGACGGTCGATTGCGTTTTCCGTCCGGCAACGTGGGCAAAATCTGTTGTACGTGATGCAATCCGACGGTACCAATGCGCGTGTTGTGTCCCATTCTCTCGATTTGCGCGGCTCACCCGCATGGACGCCCGACGGACAATCCATCACTTCAGCGGCCGATGACCATGGCGTCCCACACCTGTTCCGCGTGCCGCTCGACGGTCGGCCCCCCGAACTATTTGTCGCGGATTATGCAGTCGACCCCGCTTGGTCGCTCGACGGCCGTTTCGTTGTTTACTCTGGACCCGACATCGGAACCACATTTTCGGTCAAGGCCGTCAACGTCGACGGAGCAGCCCATCCCCTGCCCCCCTTGAAGCTGACTCGGGGAACTCGACACCTCGCGTTCCAGGAAGGGGGACGGTCGCTCGTGTTTCTGCGAGGCGAAATTCAGCACAAGAATCTCTGGCTCGTCGACTTGGAAACGGGAGTTGAGAGGCAGTTGACCAACCTCCCTCCCGATTTTGATATTCGCGCTTTCGACATTTCCCCAGACGGAAGTGAAGTCGTCCTCGAACGAGTGCAGGAGCACTCGGAAGTCATACTGCTCGACTTGCCCCGGCCATAGTTCGGGTTTCGCTCGGGGGATCAGGCCGCATGCACTGTCGCAGGATGCGGTTCTCTCCTTTAATTATGTCCGACACCACCCGCTCAGGTCCCGACCAACCACCGCGCTCAATCTTTCGACTTCGGGCGAAAATTCAATGCTTAAGCGGGATCTCAGCTCGGGCCCGATCGATCTTTTTTCGTAGACAATGTTCAGCCGATTCAAGAGACCACCTACACTCGACCGAACCCGCTCAGACGTGAGCCGATGGAGGATAGACCGCAAGCGCTGTGGTGGCTGACTCACCGTCTTGCGTAACACCTTACTTCGCGCGCGCGGGCTCGCGTTCACCACGGGAAAAGTCGTAAGGCCATCCGGTCGAACCTCCAGAAACTCCAGCGTCGTTCGATACACCAAAGCCGTATCGGCAACGAAGTCATCGAAAACGATGAAGTGAATCTTATCCCGCCCAAATGCGTCGACGAACCGTTTGACCTGTTCCGAAAACGAAACCTTTGCACGGTAAGTCTGCTCATACGGCCTTCGTCCGCGTTCGTCTGCCGCAAGAGCTGCTTCAAAACTCAGTTCATCTTCCAAATCATTGAATCGACGCAAGTGATACAGCGAGTGCATCACATCCAACGGGTTCCTGAGCATAATGATGATCCGCGCTTCGGGACTGAAGACCTTTATGTCGCTCGCGGAGTTGGTTGCGGCAAGATACGATACCGATGCCTCGCCGATCCTCTTTTCGCCATTGGCTCCGGCAAAACAGTTCAGATAATCGGGCCAGTTTTGAATGCGCCTTTGCTCGCCTAAAAAGTCTGCAAAAAACTGAGGCTCTTTGATGCGCGACAGGAATATTTCCGGGTGCTGCTTCAGATAGGTGTAGAGAGCAGTTGTGCCGCAGCGCGGAGCACCTACCAGAAACAAGTCAGGCTTCTTCATCGAGCCTCTATGAATAGCGAAAACGGCTTCCCAGATCCTTCTCAATCCGGCTGTTGTAGCTGCAATGGCAATTCGGACAGTTCAGCAGAAACGCATCCCGCGCGGCCTTTTTATGCTCAGCAGTAAAAAGCATGCTGGCGAGCCTTTGCTCGTGCAAGTTCCCCAGTTTGAAAGTGACGTAGCAGAGTTGAACCGTGCCGTCAGCTCCCACCCAAAGCAGATGGTATCGGTCGCATGGCACGCGCATATCCGCTTTCTTCAGCAGCCAGTCAGGGATGGAACGCAGAGCCATCAGAGACTGTTGGATCAGCTCAGGACGAAGCTGCTTTATGCGAATCAGTTCGCTGACGGCTCGCTCGATCGCTGCACGATCCTCCGGGCGAAACTGCAATTCCTGGTCGGGCCCTTCCGTGAAGTACGGAAGCGAATAATGGATAAGGCTCACGCCGATGGGGGCGGAATATCTCTCCGCGAACTTCCACAGCCGCTGGATTTCATCGACGCTACATGTGGGGCGCATGAGAACCCAGCCCAGCGCAATGTTAAGCTCCGGGCCGTAGCGCTCGCGGGCATACGGACTCCTCGCTCCAACGCAGTGTATCGATCCTTGCGCTGGACATAGGCATCATATTCTTCGCCGGTTCCGTAGTATCCGACGCTTATATCGCGTAGCCCCATGTCGTAGAGTTCGTCGATCTTTTCCTTGAGCAGGATGCCGTTGGTCGTTAGCCAGGGATGTAGACCAAGCTTTTTCGCATGCTCCACGATTTTTGGCAGATCGCGATGCAGCAAGGGTTCGCCCCCATAGAGGCGAATGCCGTTGATCCCGAACTGCTTGCAGTCATCCAGCAGATCCCGCACGACGGGCCAAGGCAGCTGCGATCCGGGCATGAAATCGCGGCCATACCGGCAACCCTTGCAGCGCAGATTGCAGTTCGCGGTTAGCGTGAGGAAGATTTCTTTGGGATCGGGCTGAATGATTTGTGGAAGAACTCTAGCCGCCGTGTGCTTCAGGATGTCTTGTTGGAGTGCGGCCGATCTGACCGCTGAACGGATCCCGTTCAAGACTCCGGGGTGACCACGCAAGGCACGGGCGATTGATCCGACGACCCGATGCCGGAGCGCGCCTGCATTCATGATTTCGCCCCATCTTCAGCACTTCAAATACGAAGGCTGCGCAGTACAGAACGTTACCTCTCACCGGCGAGCCAGTCAATGTCCTTTTGGAGCAGCTGCTTTTGGAGCATTTGTTTCTAAAACGGGCGGGAGTCTCGGCCAAGAAAGTAATGTACTAAGCCGCGGTGGCGAGCCAGCTTTTCATCGTGTTGGCGTCGACTAGCCCGGCTTGCTGAAACTGAAGGTTCCCGCCGGCGAATACCGCGAAGTTCGGTATCCCCCGGACGTTGTACCGGGACGCCAGTTCCGGGAACTTCTCCGTGTCAACCTTCAGCACGACGGCCCGTCCGGCGAGGTCGCGCGCGACTTGGGCCACGTGCGGCGCGGCCATGCGGCACGGACCACACCATGCCGCCCAGAAATCCACCAGGACAGGGACTTTGCTGTCGCGAACAATTTCGTCGAACTCCGCAGTGCTGACCTCCACCGGCTCGGCCATTGGAGGCAGCGGGTTCTTGCAGGCGCCGCATCGTCCGGTATCGGCAAGATGCTTCGGTGGAATCCGATTCGGCTTCCCGCACGATGGGCAATTTCGGGTAATGGCCATGGAGACGTCCTAGCGTTACTGAATGCGTTCGTGTGTAAAGCGGTCGCGGCCCACCCAATAAGGACACTTCGGACAGGAGGTTCCGTCCGGATAGTCAATGCCTTCTTCATGGGGGCACCCGATGATCCGGTCGGTAACCACGGTCGATCGTGGAGCGTGAGCCTTGAGGAGGGCTATGAGCTGCTCGCCAACGGCCGGATCACTGCGCACATCCATTTCGCCATCGGAGAAATAGCGCTCGAGAAAATCCGGGTCATCACTTTCGGTGAGAAAGATGCTCACGGCAACCTTAGTCGCCAGTTTGTCGGTGGGCCCATAGAAGGCGATGGTTGCAATGGGGTAGCCATGAAACCCATGATGAAGTTTGTTCCGCATCCACGAGCGGGCGAGCGGCTTACGCTGTGTCGAGAGCGGCCTCTTCCTCTTCATGAGCGAAATGATACTCCCATTTTTGCGGCCGGGGGGATGCCAGGCACGCGGTTCCGACGTGGTCTCGCCAAACAATGGACCACGCTCGCTTCGCTCTTTGGACGGACGAATGCGTCCATCCCTACCCGCGAAATTCCGCTTGCCCTCTCTCCGGCCGCGAGCTAACGTGTGATGCCCGAAATCGTTCGACAGGAGTTCTCGCCTATGGCAGCCGACGAAAATATTCAACTGATGCGACGCTGGTTCCAGGAAGTGTGGAACGAAGGCCGGATCGAGACGATTCATGAATTGTTTGCTCCGAACGGAGTCGCCAATGGACAAAGAGGCGGCGAATCGGAAATTCGTGGGCCCGAGCAGTTCGTAAAGTTCGTGCAAGAGATTCGCGGCGCATTCCCCGACATCAAGGTGGAAGTCGAGGACGTGTTTGGTGCCGGCGACAAGGTGGTCCTGCGCTGGTTAGGCACCATGACGCACAGTGGTGATGGTCTCGGGATGCCCGCAACCGGGCGCACCGTGCACAGCCGAGGCATCACCATCGCCCGTTTTGTCGACGGGCAGGTTGTCGAGGGCTGGGACAATTGGGATCAGTTGGGAATGCTGGAGCAGATCGGCGTATTCAAGCAGCCCGCGCTTGCAGCCTAGCCCTGCGTACCCTTCGCTAAAATTCGCGCTTGGGTTTCGCCTGGTCGGCGCCGACTCGTCCGACCGCGATCTCGGCGACGTGGTAGTTCTCCGCCTTCACCGGTCCGCTGGCGAGCCGTCGCAGAATATTGATTTGACCGACATGAGTGAGTGCGTCAGCCACAGCGCCCTGGAATAAACTTTCCACCGAACCGCGAATCGCCTCGCCGGAAGCCAGAAAGTCATCGAACTTCTTCAACGTGGCGAAGAATCGCTCGATCTCCTGCCCCCAAGGCAGCGGCTTCGAGTCGTGCCATTTCTCTTGGCCCATGGCGATCGAGAGGGCCCAGTCAAACAGATCCCCCACATGCGCCAGAATCTGCACGGGGGAGCGCACTCCCTCGCCAGCCTGAAAATCGGCAAATCCCGCGGGAGCATCTCGCAAGGCTTTGCCCCCTCGATAGGCCACGGTGGCAACAGTATGCCGCAGCATTTCACGCGTTGGATCAGGATTCGTGCGGGTAGAGGTGTTCATGGCGACAAGATTACACTGGTACGCAGGAGACGAAAAGATGGCCAAGGAAATTCCGCACGCTTCGGTCCACGCCTGTTCTGCCAATCCCGCGGCCATAAGCCGCGACACCGCCGAGCACTATCGCTGGGGAGTGGATTGTGACGCCTGGTATCTCGTCAACGATGAGCAACTCAGCGTCATCGAGGAATTCATGCCTCCGGGCGCGGCGGAGATTCGTCACCACCACGAGAAAGCGCAGCAGTTTTTCTACATTCTCACGGGCGAAGTGATCATGGAGGTGGAAGGTCAGACGTCGCTGCTACACGCTGGAACCGGCATTCGGGTGCTGCCAGGAAAACGGCATCAGATCCGTAATCCGTCGTCAACTCCGGTTCGCTTTCTGGTGATCTCGCACCCACGAAGCCATGGCGATCGTTTCAATGAGTAATCCTGCCTGGAACAATTTAGGGACAACCACAACTCATGTGGAGACAGCCGCCTTCGGCTGTCCGGCCAAGGCGAAGCTCGGCCGTATCATCACAACTGCTTGCGCGTAACCACGCCTGCCGCGCGCAGCGCCCCGCGCACCCGCGTCCCTAACCCGCGCGCAAACTGCATATCCAGAAATCCTTCCATCTGCCTCCGGAAGCTCTCGCCGTAACCATGCCACCAGACTTTCTTCATCCCCGGCATGCGATCCATGTCGAGATACTTCACGCGTACCATTTCATCCAGCCCGAAGCGCCCGTGCGTGCGTCCCACACCGCTTGCCTTCACCCCACCGTGCGGAGCCTCACTGATTCCAAAACACGAAATGACGTCGTTTACCATCACGGTTCCCGCGTGGATGCGTCGCGCCAACCGCTCGCCGCGCTTGCGATTGCGCGTCCACACGCTGGCTGCCAAACCGTATTCAGAATCGTTTGCCAGACGCACAGCTTCGTCATCGTCGATGCAAGCCATCATCGGGAGCACAGGACCAAATGTCTCTTCCCGCATAATGCGCATGTCGTGCGTCACGTCAGCCAGCACCGTGGGAGCATAGAAATTAACGCCGAGTTCCGGAAGCCGCACCCCTCCCGCCAGAACCCGCGCCCCGCGCGCCTTCGCGTCCTCAACGTGCGCTTCCACAATGCGGACCTGCCGTTCCTGGATCATCGGCCCCACATCGGTGTGAGAATCCATGCCGTTGCCGATCCGCAACTGCTTGGTCTTTTCCGCGCACGCTTTGGCGAACGCCTCGTACAAGCTGCGATGCACGTAGCAGCGCTCGACCGACAGGCAAGCCTGCCCGGCATTGACGAAGGCTCCCCAAACTGCCGCGCTCGAAGCGACGTCCACATCCGCATCGTCGAGCACGAGCATCGGATCTTTCCCGCCCAACTCAAGCACCACGGGAAGCAATCGTTCCGCGGCCGCGGCCGCGATCCGCTTTCCGGTCGCAACGCTGCCCGTGAAAACCAATTTGTCAATCGGCGACCGGAGCAGCGCCGCTCCCGCCGGGCCCTCGCCGATTACAACCTGGAAGACATCCTCGGGAACTCCCGCAGCGTGCAGCAACCCGGCCAGTTCCAACGCCACCAGCGGAGTCAACTCCGAAGGCTTCAGGATGACGGCATTGCCCGCCACCAAGGCCGCCAACGTCTCAGTCGCCGGAATTGAAAACGGATAATTCCACGGCGAAATAATCGCAATCACGCCATGCGGTTCGCGCACCAGCCATCCGCTCTTCAGCTTGGTGACCAAGTTTCCGTGCGGCACCGGCTCGTCGCGCAACAAACCCCACGCATTGTCGATGAGAAACCGCGCCGCGTCGAGGACAACCAATACTTCTGTGACAAGCGCCTCTGCCAGAGGCTTTCCTACTTCGCGAGTAATCGCGGCCGCGATCTCCGACTTCCGCGCGAAGACCTTGGCCTGAAACTCGCGCATGACCGCAATTCGATGCCGCAACCCGAGATCAGCCCAAGCCGCCTGCGCCGCCCGCGCACGCGCCACAGCGGCCTCTATCTCACCTTCACCTGCACACTCAAGTTCCCGCAGAATTTCGCCCGTCGCCGGGTTTACCGGCACGATCTTCCGCGCCGCGATTTGTAGATCAATGGCCATAGACAAATCTTAGTCCCGTAGAGACGTTGCTTGCTACGTCTCTGTATCCCGTCAGATCGCGCAGCCTACGAGTGCATTCCCGGATACTTGCCCAAGTAGATTAAAAAGAAATCCAGCGTGTCCGAGAATGCATGCGCGATGACCGGAATGGCCAAGTTGCGTCCGCAAGCCAGATACAAGGCTCCGAGCAGCAACCCGTTCCATACATTCTCAATCATGCCCGTCGCGCCCTGATCAATGTGTCCGCAGCCGAAAACGATGCTGACGACGATCAAACTCACCACCCATGCTGCCTTCGTATTCCGGAAGACGCCGGCCACGCGGTTCATTAAATAGCCGCGATATACGATCTCTTCGCCCAACGCTCCTAACACCCAGACCAAGACGACGTAAAACAGGAACACTTTCAGATTTCCCACCATGTCGGCGAAATCCGACAGATCGGGCATTTTTCCCAGCCATCGCGCCAGAAGTGGCTGCGTGACAAATAACTCCAACACCTCTATGCCCGCGCCGACGGCGATTCCCACTAAGACTGCTGTGCTCCAGCTTCGCGGACGCGCGAAGCCCACATCCTTCCATCGCATTCCGCGCAGGCGCAGCGATGCCCAACCCAGCAAGAATAGGTAAGGAGTCTTGCTGATATAGATGTGATGGTGCACGTCGGCGTAGAACAGCCCGGCTACGATGGCAAACTCCGCCACGGCTAGCCAGACGCTGTGGCGCGACGTTTGCTGTATGGAATCTAAATCCACAAGGCCTCCGGTCCACTAGTACTCAACACTGACCAGATACAATCCACTCGCGGGCGCGGTCGCACCGGCTGCGGAGCGGCTGCGAGCCTCGAGAATCCGGGTCACATCCTCCACCTGCAGCGTCTCTTTGCCCACAAGGATGAAGGTGCCAACCAGATTCCGCACCATATGGTGGAGAAATCCGGAGCCCCGCACGGTGTAGACCAGTTCCTCTCCAAGGCTTTCCCATGAAGAGGAGTAGATTTTCCGAACGTTCGACACGGGAGTTTCGCGTCCTCGTTCCGGATCCACGGCCGCGAACGACGTGAAATCACGCTCACCCACGACCAGGCCCGCAGCCTGCGCCATCTTCTCTTCCTCAAGCTTGTACGGATAGTGCCAAACATACCGCGCCAGAAATGGCGGACGGATTGAGCCTCGATAGATTCGGTACCGGTACGTTTTCGCGCGCGCGGAGTGCCTGGCATGAAAATCTGCGGGCGCTTCCGACACTTCCAGCACGCGCACCGCGGCCGGCAAAATATCGTTCAACGCCCTCAGCAGGTTCTCGGTGGGGACGGAAGACTCCGTGACAAATGTCATAACCTGCGCCAGCGCATGCACTCCCGCGTCAGTGCGGCCGGACCCTTGGGGCAATACCTTTTCTCCCGTAACCCGTCCAATAGCCGAGGCCAGTGTGCCTTGCACCGTCGTGGCATCGGGCTGCACCTGCCAACCGGAAAACTCTGCCCCGTCATAGGAGAGGATCAATTTGAGATTGCGCATTGCGATCTTTCGAGTCCCGCGCCCTGTCTGCATCATCCAAATCAATTTCACGCAGTGCCAGCAATTTACTAGTTCCACAAATGATGCGGCCTAAGTCAAGTACAGTTCCGGTCAGCTATACTGAATGGTTTCCGCGGTATGCCGGTCTCCAGGGTGGGGACCTCTCTGCCACAACGTCCCAAGCAGCACAGAGCGCAGGAAACCAAGGACGAGAACTAAGCAAGAATCGCAGCGGGGAAGGTCAATTTTCTCCTAGCTTTCCGGAACCTTCTACCGGTCCTTTGCGTACCAATGCCTGAGCAGGACTTTATTTGGATTGTTGGTCTGTCTCGGGCGAACCCAAAGTGTATTCGTAGCAAGATTTTTAATCAGTTGGTTCTTACCTGAACTAGTGTTTACGAACGGAGAAGAGTAGATGCCATTCGCAAGTATAGTCTCGACCACTCGGCTCGCCGCCACTGCCAGCCTATTTGCAATGCTGACTTTCGCGTGCTGGGGTCAGGAACCGCCGTCGGCTCCCACCCCTACCCCGCAGAATACGCCGGAAGCACGCCCCCTGCCGGTCCTGGACTACGCCAAGCCGGTCTCGCACTTTCCGAATCCGATTGGCCCTTATACCGCTCGGCACGTGGCGGAGCCCAATCTCGCGAACACCGCGCGACTCGATCAACTCATGCACGAGGGCAAGCTCTACTTGTCGCTGGATGACGCTGTCGCGTTAGCGCTGGAGAACAATCTCGACATCGCTATCCAACGCTACAATCTCAACATCGCCGATACCGACGTGCTGCGCGCCAAGTCGGGCGCAAACATCTTCGGTGTGAACGCGGGCGTCGTCCTGAATACGCCTGGCGGCGGCGTGGGCGGTATCGGAGCGAACTCCGGGGCGGCTACTGGAGGCACCAGCCTGGGCGCGGGTGGCGCCGGCGGCGGCACCAACGGCCTGGTAAGTTCGACGCTCGGCTTCGGCCCGGTCATCAACAGCTACGATCCCATTCTCTCCGGCACGTTCCAGGAGGATCACTTTAGTCAACAGGTAACCAGCATCTTCCAGGGCGTTCTTCCCGGCACCAGCCTGGCGCAAAACACTGGCACGGTGAATTTCGCCTACCAGCAGGCTTTTCAATGGGGCACCAACCTGCAGGTTGGTTTCACCAATACGCGGGGAACCACCAACAGCTTTTTCTCCAGCTTGAGTCCGCAATTGAACAGCGGCTTCAAGGCGACGGTCACCCAGCATCTCTTGCAAGGATTTGGGTTTGCCCCCAACACGCGATTCATCCGCATCGCCAAGAACAATCGTGAACTCAGCGACGTGGCGTTCCGTCTTCAGATCACCGACTCGATCGATCAGATCGAAAACATCTACTGGGATCTCGTCTTCGCCTATGAAAATGCGCGTGTGCAGAACGAGTCGCTCGCGTTTGCCCAGAAGACTCTCTCCGACACGAAGAAACAGGTGGAAATCGGAAGTCTTGCCCCGATTGAAGTGGTGCGCGCACAGAGCACCGTCGCCCAGGACCAGCAACTGGTAACGTCAGCTCAAACTAATCTTCAGCTGCAGCAACTTCTGATGAAGAACGCGCTTACCCGCACCTTGAAAGATCCCGTGCTGGCGACCGCCGAAGTGATCCCGACTTCCACGATGAGCGTGCCGGCCCAGGAAGAAGTCGTACCCACTCAAGACTTGATCAACCAGGCTCTGCTTCATCGCGCGGAACTGGTGGAGTCGCGTATCGACTTGAACAGCCGCGAACTGAGCAACAAATCGGTGCGGAGTTCGCTCTTACCGACGTTGGATCTGTTTGCCTATTACGGCGGATCCGGGGTCGGTGGTTCCCAGAATCCAGCGAACCTTTGCTCGAACCTCGATCCCTCTCTGCAGGGATTTGGCTGCGCAGTGACGCCAACGCCATCCGTCGGCTACGGCGAAACTCTCAATCAACTTGTAAACTCAACTGCTCCCGACAAAGGCATTGGCCTGCAACTCAACATTCCGCTGCGCAACCGCGCTGCCCAGGGCGTACAGATTCGTTCGGAGTTGGAGTTGCGCCAGGCGCAAATGCGCCGGCAACAGATTGAGAACCAGGTGACCGTCGAAGTTCGCAACGCGCAGTACTCAGTGCAGCAAAATCGAGCCAGCGTCGATTCCGCGAAGGCAGCGGCGGAACTGGCTCGGCAGTCGTTGGACGCGGAACAGAAAAAATATCAATTCGGCACTTCAACCACCACTCTGGTTCTGCAATACCAGAGCCAGCTGGCGAGTTCCGAATCGTCATTGGTGAATTCCATGGTGGCGTACGAAAAGTCGCGGATTGAGTTGGATCGTTCTACTGGGCAATTGATCGACAATGCAGGCATCAGCATTGACGATGCCGCGCGCGGTCAGGTTCGGCAACTGCCGCATGTGCAGTTCATTCAACCGCGCACCGATATGCCGCCGGCAACACCGGCCGCAGCGCCCGCGGCACCGAACGCCCAGCAGTAGCCGCAAACCTGAACTTCCGGCGCCACCTTCTAATGATCGCGGCGCCTTTTTATTTGGTCCCTCACAATTCTTTACAATCCCCTGCCCTTTTCGCCAAACTTCTCCCGCTAAGATGAAGTGACCTATTTATGCGTCTTGCATCCAACTTTGGCATTGTCAGAGTGCTGACTTCGCTCGGATGCTTGCCTGCTCTTATGCAAGGAGAAAGAACCATGCTTTCACTACCTTTGATGTTGGTTGCCCGGCGGCTGCCGCTGAACCTGGCCTCCGTCGTGCTTTTTGGACTGATCCCGATGGCGTCTTGGGGACAGCAGCCGCCTGCCGCGCCCTCCGCTCAAGCCGTGCCGCAACCGGCTCAGCCGCAGGCCATTCACTTGCAGGATTATTCGCAGCCGCGTTCGGCCTTTCCGAAAGTGTTTCAGCCCTACAAGACGCAGGAATTGGCGCAGCCGAATCTCGGCAACTCGCCACGCATCGACGCGCTGCTGCACGACGGCAAGATCCTTCTGTCGATCGATGACGCCATCGCGCTCGCCCTGGAAAATAATCTTGACCTGGAAATTGCGCGCTTCAACCTCAACATTGCCGCCACCGACCTGCTGCGCGCCAAGTCAGGTGCCAACATCCTGGGCGTCAACACCGGAATCGTCCAGAACACTCCCGGAGGCGGGGTTGGCGGTCTCGGAGGCGCCGTGGGCTCCGGCACGGGCGGCACGACGATCGCAGCCGGCGGCGCCGGCACCGGCACCAACGGCTTGGTCGGTTCAACCCTGGGCATCGGCTCCCCGATCACCGGCTTCGATCCTGCTCTTACCGGCACCCTGCAACTCGACAAGAACAACGCGGAATCTACCAGCGCGCTCAGTCCTGTTCCAATCCTCTCCCAAAACACCTACACGGCGAACTTCGCCTATACCCAGGGATTTCAATGGGGAACGGCGCTCAGCGTGGGATTCAACAACTCTCACCTGACCACTAACAATCCGACGAGCCTGTTGAGTCCGTCGCTCGGCTCCAACTTCCAATTGCGGGTCACGCAAAACCTTCTTCAAGGATTCGGGTCCCTGCCCAATACGCGCTTCATCCGCATCGCCAAGAACAACCGCGAAATTTCCGACGTTGCCTTCCGCCTGCAAGTCCTCACCACGGTGGATCAGATCGAAAATATGTACTGGGATCTAGTGTTCGCCTACGAAAATGTTCGCGTGCAGGCGGAGTCGCTCACCTATGCGCAGAAGGCCTTGGAAGACTCGAAACGACAGGCGCAAGTGGGCACCGCGCCTCCGATTCAGGTGGTGAGTTCCCAGAGCATCGTTGCCACCAACCAGCAAAACCTGATTGTCGCGCAGAACAACCTGCAATTACAGCAACTGCTCATGAAGAATGCGATCAGCAGGAGCATTGACGACCCTTTGCTGGCGGAGGCCGATGTCGTCCCCACCTCAACGATGCAGATTCCCGAGCAGGAGCCCGTCATCCCGATTCAAGACCTGATCAACGATGCCTTGCAGCATCGCGCCGAACTGGCCGAGTCGCGCATCGATCTCAATTCGCGCAACATCAGCGACAAGGCCGTTCGGAATGCGCTGCTCCCGACACTCGATGCCTATGCCTACTATGGAGGCTCAGGCGTGGGGGGAGATATCGCACTTCCCCCCTGCACCGGAACCGCGCTCGGTACTTGCTACACATCGGTCCCGCCGCCATTTCAAAACACAAATTCCGTCAGCTACGGTGGCACGCTGAATCAACTCGTGAATGGCACTGCTCCCGACAAGGGCATCGGGCTCGCGCTCACCATTCCACTGCGCAACCGGGAAGCCCAGGCAAACCAGGTACGTTCGCAACTGGAATATCGCCAGGCTCAGGTGCGACTACACCAACTGGAGAATCAAGTCCGCATCGAAGTTCGCAATGCGCAATTCGATGTGCGTCAGAATCGGGCAGCCGTGCAGGCGGCGCAATCCGCCGTCGACCTGGCGCGTCAGACGCTGGATGCCGATCAGCAGAAACTGAGAGTCGGCCTCACCACACAAACTGCAATCCTGCAGGATGCCGCTACGCTCACCACGGGCGAGTCGAATCTCGTCTCGGCAAAGGCTGCGTACGAGAAGTCTCGGATTGAACTTGATCGCGCCACTGGATTGCTGCTCGATCACGCCAACATAGACGTCGCCGATGCAACCCGAGGGCAGGTCACGCACCTGCCGACCGTTCCGTACGTTGCGCCTCGCCAGGAGGCGCCGCCGACCGCACAACCGTCGTCCGCGCCCGCTCCTTCGGCGCAGCCCGGAGGGCAAATGTAGCGTCCATGGGAAGTTGGGTGGGCGGATCCAGGTGTTGCAAACACAACACTTAACCGATTTGTACATACATTCTTGTACTGGGAAGGTTCCCATAGGAACACTTTGTCGATGTCCCATTCCCTGTTGCGGCTCATGCTTTACAGACGTCAGGGGCGCTCTTCAGAGCACGCCTGATAAACTACGCCTTCGAAATCGTGAGTCAAATTTCATTCATGAACCTTTCCGTCGTCATCATTACTTTCAATGAAGAGGCGAATCTGGGGCGCACACTGGCCAGTGTGAAGGCCTTAGTCGTGGATGGTAAAGGAGAAATCATCGTCGTCGATTCAGGCTCAACCGATAGAACGGTTGAGATTGCGAAGTCGTTTGGCGCGAAGGTATTTGTAGAGCAATGGAAAGGGTTTGCGGCGCAGAAGAATTCCGCGATCGACAAGGCAACCGGCGACTGGATTCTCAGTTTGGATGCTGACGAAGAACTCGACCATGCGCTGCAGCAAGCGCTGCAGGAAATGTTGGGCGCCCTGAACCGCCTATCGACTTTGGGAAAACAGGCCACTGGTCACTCGTCTGCCACTGAGGGCGCGGCGTTTGAAACTGATACCAAGCTGGGCACTAACTTCGATGGCTTGTGGATTCCCCGCAAGAATGAGTTCCTCGGTCGCTGGATGAAGCACGGGGGCTTCTGGCCCGACCCAAAGCTCCGCCTCTTCCGGCGCGGAAAAGGCAAATTCGAGAACCGCGCAGTCCACGAGGACGTGGAGGTCGAAGGCACTACTCGACGAATCCAAGCCGGCGCTCTGCTTCACCACTCTTATCCTACGATCTCCGATTACATCGAGCATATGAACCGCTACTCGTCGCTGGGGGCTGAGATGGTAGTGGCGAAGGGCAAGGCGCGGTTCAGCGCGATCAATATCGTCGTGCGACCGATGGCAACCTTCATTTACAACTATTTCTTTCGCCTCGGCTTCCTCGACGGCCGCGAGGGATTGCTCCTACACCTGAACCATGCGGTTTATGTCTCGTGGAAATACGCCAAGGCGTGGGAGCTTTCGCGCAAGCAATTGTGATCATCGCGACCGACCGGTCGTTTTCATCTTCGGTTCCCGCCTTGCTCCTGTGCGCGCAGTTCCCTATCATCAAAGTAGAACACTGGGGTCTGCATGGAAAAGAAGCCGCTGAAGCCGCAAGTCGCCGAGAGTCCTGTTGCCGATGTTTTTGAGGGTCGCCATCCTTCCGACGGGGAAAAGAAGTGGGCCGAGAAGACGCTGGCGCCCACCCTCGAAAAGGCTCCGGAGCGGCCGATTGGCGCGCCTTCCGGCGTGAATCTCGACGAGCACCGACACGCGCTCTTCACCACGATTTCCGGCGTGCCCATCCGCAGGCTGTATACGCAGGCCGATCTGCCCGAGGATTGGAGCGAAGAGAACTCCCTTGGCTATCCTGGCCAACCGCCCTTCACGCGCGGCATTCACGCTACTGGATATCGCGGCAAGCTGTATACCATGCGCCAGTTCTCTGGCTTCGCTTCGCCGGAGGAAACTAATCAGCGCTACAAATACTTACTCGAACACGGCGGCAGCGGGTTGTCGGTTGCGTTCGATCTCCCGACGCTGATGGGCTATGACTCCGACCATCCTGCGAGCGAAGGCGAAGTCGGCAAGTGCGGCGTCGCCATCGACTCGCTCGAAGACATGGAGATTCTGTTCAGCGGCATCGATCTGGAGAAGACCACTGTATCGATGACCATCAATTCACCCTCGTCCGTGCTCTGGGCGATGTACCTGGTGGTCGCGGAGAAGCAGGGCGCCGACTGGAAGAAGATTTCCGGCACGATTCAGAATGACATCCTCAAGGAATATATCGCGCAGAAGGAATATATTTATCCTCCCGCGCCGTCGATGCGGCTGGTCATCGATACCTTCGAGTTCGGGTCGAAGTTCACGCCGCGCTTCAATACCATCTCGATCAGCGGATATCACATTCGCGAAGCGGGGTCGACGGCGCTGCAGGAGTTGGCGTTCACGCTCTACGACGGAGTGGAATATGTGGAGTGGGCGCGGCGGCGCGGGCTGGATGTGGACGAGTTCGGTCCGCGGCTGAGTTTCTTCTTCAACGCGCACAACGACTTCTTCGAAGAGATCGCGAAGTACCGCGCGGCGCGCAAGATCTGGTATCGCGTGATGAAGGACCGCTTCGGTGCGAAGAACCAGCGCACATGGCTGATGCGCTTTCACACCCAGACAGCGGGCGTATCTTTGCCGGCACAGCAACCGATGAATAATATTGCCCGCGTGGCGATCCAGGCACTGGCGGCCGTCCTCGGCGGCACGCAGTCGCTGCACACGGATTCGTACGACGAGGCGCTGGCGCTTCCGACTGAAGAAGCGGCGCGTATCGCTCTGCGCACGCAACAGATCATTGCCTATGAATCGGGAGTCGCACAGACGGTGGATCCTCTGGGCGGTTCGTACTTTCTCGAGAACCTGACTCTGCAAATGGAGAATGGTGCGTTCGATTATTTCGGAAAGCTCGATGCCATGGGCGGGATGGTGAAGGCGATCGAGCGCGGCTATCCGCAGAAGGAGATCGCCGAGGCGTCGTATCAGTACCAGCGTGCGGTCGAGGCGCGTGAAAAAGTAATCGTCGGAGCCAACGAATTCGTCATCGAAGAAGGGTCTCCGAATATTTTGTACATCGATGAGAGTGTCGCTCGCCAACAGTCGGCTAAGTTGAAGACGTTGCGGGCGCGGCGCTCGAACGAGGCGGTGCAGCGGGCGCTGGAAACCCTCAAGAAGGCAGCAGCGCTGGAACCAAACGCAGGGAACAACGGGAATGTCTCGTCAGCCAACACGATGCCCTACATCGTGGACGCAGTTCGCGCTTACGCCACCGTGGGAGAAATCTGCGAGGCCTTGCGGCAGGTATACGGAACCTATACAGAAGTGAGCATCACTTAAATTTGTAAGAGCTTCCTGATCGGATCTTACGTCACGACGACTCTGTCGAGCTGCGCTCGACGTACAGCCGATGGCGGCTGTCCCCACCTATTAGTTCCCCCAATAACGAGTGTCTGCACACGGTGGCGAGGGAAAAAGCGCAGGATGTGCGGAGAAAGACGCGATCCTGGGACCGGGCTTTCCCGCGGCTTGAATTTATTGGGTGTAAGTAATTGAAAATGCTTGCGTCCGGAACCCGGGAAAGTTGGCAGCCAGCGTGCCCTTCAAGAATGTCCAGGGATGTTATCCCTCGACGGAAACTATGGCGAACGAAGCGGATTCCGGAGTATCACGAGGTTGGCGGACGTCACAAGTGTATGCGATGGCCTGCATCTGCCTGGCTATCGGACTGGTTTTAGGCTACTTGTATCGCGGGTCGGCATCAAGCCACGTTTCGGTCCCACAGGCGGCGCAAGCGTCCGTGCCTTCGGCTGCTTCGGCCGGTGCACATCCACAGATGGCCAGACCCAGTCTGGAAGACATGAAGCACATGGCGGACAAAAAGGCAGAGCCGCTGCTTGCCAAGTTGAAGAACGATCCCAACAACTCTCAGCTGCTGAATCAGATTGGAACGCTCTATAAAGCAACGCATCAGTTCAAAGAAGCCGCAGGATACTTTCAGAAGGCGATCGATGCCGATCCCAAGAACGTGGCAGCGCGAACGGATTTGGCGTCGTGCCTGTTTTACGATGGGGATGCCGATGGCGCGATTCAGCAACTGCAAAAATCTCTGAGCTACGACCCCAAGGATGCCAATTCCCTGTTCAACCTGGGGATGATCCGGTTACAGGCGAAAAGCGATCCCACCGGTGCGATCAGTGCGTGGCAGCAATTGTTGAAAGCGAACCCCACCTTGCCCGAAGACAAGAAGGCCGCAGTCGAGAAGCTGATTGCACAGGCGCGCCAGCCCAAGATTTCCCAATAGCCCCGGCACAAATCCCGGACATCTCCCACCCATTGATTTTGGGGCAAGCCTACCCGTTGGGAAGAAATTTAACGATCGTCGACGCGCGAATTCTTCAGACCCTCTAAGAAATTTCTTGGTCATACAGCAACGGGCAACCGTGAGGCCACATCCAAGGCAATACAGGGGCGTGGGGTGACGAGCGTAACGGGGACCGCCCTAAAGTTTCGTGCGAAAGGCCGATGTAGTCGGTATGGCCACACTTGTACCCAGTCGACGTCACTGGCCGCGATTCTCACTCCTACTATTTTGGACAGCCATCTCTCCAGCCATGGGCGGAGACCGGCCCGACTATACCTACCGCACCAACGCCACGGAAGTCCGGCTGAACTTTTCAGCCATGGACCAGAACAATCACGGCGTGGCTACCTTACAGGCCAATGACTTTGCGGTCGTTGACAAAGATGTTATCGTCCGCAATTTCCAAAGCTTTACCCGATCCGACTGGACAAAACTTGAAATCGCAATTCTGGTCGACACCAGCGAGTCGGTGAGCCCGCGATTTCGACAGGAAATGGCGAATGCGCTGGAACTGGTTTCTCAAACCGGAGGCGTTCCGGAGGAGAATCTGGCAATGTTCTCGTTTCAGGACACGCAGCCGGCTCAGCTTTGCGCCGGAAACTGCCGCTCGTCGCACGGCGCGGATCGACTTCCCGGAGAACGCGCCCGCGGATTGACTCCGCTGTTCGACACCATTATTTTTGCAGCGAATTTTCTGGCAAAGCAGGGCGACCCGCATGCCGAGAAAGTGCTGATCGTGTTTTCCGATGGTCTCGACACAGCCAGCCGAAGCTCACTAGGCAATGCCATCAGCGCTTCACTGCGAGGGGAAGTTCAACTGGATTGTATTGACTTGAACAAAGCTGCCGACCGTTCTCAGGGAGCGGCGGTTCTCGAGACCTTGGCTAGTGGCACTGGGGGACGCTACTTTCCATTGAAGGGCGGAGCAGATCAGGCCCTGAATGTAGTTCTCGAAGGATTCCGGGCAAGCTATTCCGTGACCTACCGATTGCCGAGTCACGCCTATGGATTCCACGAAGTACGAATCCTGCCAACACACAACCTCAAACTGCAGTTCCGCAGCCGAAGCGGATATTACTACCCCAACCAAGTTCAGTAAGAGAGGACACCTATGAAACGCATGCTGTTTTGCATCTTCGTGTTCGCCTTCCCCGGTCTTCTTGCGGCGCAAGCTCGGCCAGCACAGCAGGGCACCATCATCCGCATGCGCATGACGGATTGTTTGGGACCACAACACGGTTTTATGGCGACCATGTCCGGTGGCGGAAAAGTCGAAGCCGGGGCGCTCTGCCCGGAATACGTCCTGGTGTCGGATCGCGTGGTGTACGTGATCAGCGGGAAGGGTTCGGATCAACTGGTACCGCTGGCAGAGAACACGCGATTTCGCCTGCAGAAAAATGAAATGCTGATTCGGGTGGACGACGCTCCAAAGGAGTCGCGTTTCCACATCAAGGCCATGGTGCTGCGGCCGGAGTGGGACCGGAATCAGATGCTCGAAGAGGCAGAAGCTAGCGCTGTCGCTGCGCGGCATTTGGATGTCGGGGGGATGAGAGAGCAGTAGTTAGTACTCGGTACTCAGTACTCAGTACTCGGTACTCAGGAGTCAGCGAGCTAGGGCAGGCTTGTGGTGTGCTTTGTCACCGCAGGCTACTTTCGGGGCTTGCCCACGCGTTGTGCGGTGGCGAACATTTTAGCCACTGTGTCCAGATCTTTGGGCTGGACTTTGCCGGCGGGAATACGCATGTGAGTAAGGTCTTCGAGTTTCAATAACAGGTCCACCAAAGACATGGAGTCGATGAGTCCCGAGGAGACGAGCGGTGTGTTCTCGTCGAGGGCCATGCCCGGTCTTCGAATCAGTAGGGCGATGTGCGCGATCATTTGCTGCGCTTCTTCGGCCATATCTGCCTTTCCTAGTCGACTCCAAGTTCTGGGTGCTCTTGCAGCAGTTTCTCACGGGTGGCGGAACGGGAGGCCTTTCCGGCAGTGCTCTTCACGATCCATTTGGGTGGCTTCACAAAAATCGTACGAATGGCAACGCCCATACCGGAAACAACCATGTTGCGGATTTCGGTTTCAATGTCCGCCGCCCGAGCGAGAAACTCTTCGCGCTCAACCTCTGCGATGACGACGATGTCCTCGGTTCCGAGATCGGGATTGTATACGCCCATGGCGATCGCGCGGCCGTCGTGGATCGCGGGATGCGTGGCAACGATCTCCTCGATATCTTGCGGATAGATGTTTTCTCCGCCGACGATGAGCAGGTCTTTCTTTCTGCCGACGACGAAGAGTTCGCCGGCCAGGGAGAAGCCTAGATCTCCAGTGCAATACCAGCCGTCGACGAGCGCCTGTGCGGTGAGGTCGGGACGGTTAAAGTATCCGTCGAAGAGGCAATCGCTTTTCACCAGAATCTCCCCGACAGAATTGTCGCCGAGGATCATGCCAGGCTCGGAGGTGATACGAATTTCGTGGCTCGGAAGCACGTGGCCCGAGGAAGTGAACGCTACCGCACCGGACGTCTGCTCCGCAACTGGAACGATTCGATGAGAGGCGCGAAATTGGGCACCATCCGCCCAGATTCGAGCGGGCCCATCGGGTCCGTCGAGATTCGATTGCGACACCGCGAAAACGTTCTCCGCCATGGCATAGGAAGATTGCAGGGCGGAGTCTTTCAATCCGCTGCCGGAAAAGGCTCTCTGAAATTCAGACATGCTGTTGGCACGGACGGGCTCGGAGCAGTTGATGAGGGCGCGAACCGACGATAGATCGTACTTGGAGCGGAGTGCGGCGGGCGTCCGCCGGGCCACGAATTGAAAAGCAAAATTCGGAAGCCACGCCAACGTGCACTCGTACTCGTCGATTATCTGCAGCATGGTTTCGGGATGCATCACCCAGTCGAGAGGAGACTGCAGCACAACCGGAACGTGGCAGACCAAGGGCAACATGAAGCAGGCGATCAAGCCCATGTCGTGGTAGAGAGGCAGCCAGTTGTAGACGCGGTCGGTGGCGGCGTCGATCTTGAGGGCATGCGACAGATGTTGAAGCTGGCGCAGGACCGATGCGTGGGTCAGCGCGACTCCCTTCTGCAGGCCGGTTGTGCCGGCGGAGTGCTGGATGAAAGCCAAGCTGTCCGATTGAATGAGAGGTGTAGTGAAGGGTTTGCTTGGGTCTGCACCGTCGTCGTCTACGCCCGGGCCCGCATCGGCACGAAGCAGTCTCGATTCCTTCCCTAAGGAAACGTGGCCGAGCATGTCGTCCGGGAATTCGTTGTCGAGAATTACAGCCTTGGCATTGAGGTTAGCGGTGACTCCGGCTAAGCCGGAGCGATATTTGGAAGGCTCGATTTTGAAATTGGGGTAAGCAAGGAATGCGGGGACTGCACCTAACATCATCGCTCCGACGAAAGTTGTCATGGCAGCGATGCTCTGCGGCATGATGATCACCACACGGTCGCCAGCGTTAACGCCGTGATTTTGAAGGAGTGTGGCGTGCCTTCGGGCACAGCGGCGAAAATCGCCGAAAGTCAACGTCTCACGCTCATCTTCGTCGATCCAGGCAGTCACGAACGGACGGTCGGCGGGAGCGGCCTCGAGCGCTTCGATCAGATTGCGGAATTGCACCCAACATTATTGCATCCGAGGAAGTCGGGCGTTCTTGTAAGTCGGATGACGGACCGTTATTCTGGTTCGCTATTGCCAGCGCGATCGTCCCAGATCTTCTGGAAATAGATAGCTCTACCCGCGCCAGATTCCATCGATACGCACGGAGGAGTGTTGTTCCAAGGCATCCTGTACTGTGTGGTGTTCCTGTTTTGCGCAGGGATCCTAGCGAAGGTCCGTTCGCGGAGGGTACGGCAAGCCGTTCTGCTGATCGCGAGTTATGGTCTGTACCTGACATGGGGGCGTTGGTTCGGCGCAGTTCTTGTCACCTCGACGGTTCTCAATTTTCTTTTGGGGCAAGGGCTGCGGCGAAAGCCTTCCGGGGCGATCCTCGGGCTAGGCATCTGTGTAAATTTGCTGCTGTTGGGAGCATTCAAGTATCTGCCGGAAGTGGCGGTGCATTTCCCGGTTACTTCGTTACAACACTTCTCCCATCTCGCGCTGCCTCTGGGACTTTCGTTCTGGACGTTCCAAGCAATGAGTTATCTCTTCGATCTTTATCGAGGCGAGGAACTGGATCCGACATTTTTCGAATTTGCCCTGTACATGGCTTTCTTTCCAGTGACGATCTCTGGCCCGATCTGTCGGATGCCGGATATGCTGCCGCAATTCCGGTCAGAGCAACCCACAGCCGCGGACGATATACTGCGCGGATTTGGACGCATCGCTACCGGCGTGTTCATGATGCAGGTAGCCAAACTGTTGGGGCAAGGAATTTTCGGCGGCGACGGAATCTCCAGCGGGTTTGATCGCCTTCATCAGTGGAGCGGTGCGGATGTGTGGTGCCTGTCTCTGGGATACGGACTACAGTTGTTCTTTGATTTCGCGGGCTATTCGCATATCGCGCTTGGCGCCGCTCAAGCGATGAGTTTCGCAGTGCCGGAGAACTTCGCGCGTCCCTTTGCGTCAACCAATGCTTCCGTCTTCTGGACGCGATGGCATATGTCGCTGTCGTTCTGGATCCGGGATTACTTATTTCTTCCGCTAGCTACGGTGCGACGTGAAATGTGGTGGCGGAATCTAGCGCTGGTAATCGCGATGGTGGTGTTTGGGCTATGGCACAAAGCGAGCGTGCTTTTTCTTTTGTGGGGCTGTTATCACGGAATCCTTTTGGTTTTGCATCGCCAGGTGCAGCAAGCGCAGCGCAGGTTCGACTGGAATCCTCCGGCTAAATCCTGGCTTCCAGTCTCATGGATTGCGACCATGGCGCTCATTAACCTCGGATGGATCTTCTTTCGCGCCAGTTCCCTGCCGCAAGCGCGGCAAATGATCGGAGCTATTGTTTCGCCCATGAACTACAACTCGCATGTTCTAAGTGCGAGCCTTTATTTTCTGGTCGCGGTCGTGGCTATTGGCTATGCGATCGTCTTGTTGATCGCGGACGCGCTGGCCCGTTATTCGAATGAAGTGCAAACATCCGAAGCCAACTTCAATCCGGGCATGTTTGGATTGATGGCGCGCTGGCGCTGGTTTTGGATCCCGCCTCTGTATGCTTTAGCGCTGATCTTTCTGCTACTCGTGACGCTGACGCAAGGGGCCAGCACGGCACAGTTCATGTACAACAAGTTCTAGGTCTCTGTGAAGATCTTGCCCTGACGCTATTGCACAGGCACGCCATCCGGAGTGAAGACGGGGAACCCGTCCCACGCGCGGGACATACTCAACTGCTGGACGGCGGCGTCGCGGTTGTGTTCGAAGAGAAAAAGTCCATAGTTGTAGTGCAAGACGCGATCGGCGGGATTCTTTCGGATCGCCCATTCGTATTGCGCGGCGGTTTCGTCAGCGCTCTCACTGGGCCCTTCGGCCTTGAGCGTCAGTCGCAGGACCTGATCGGAATGATTCACCTGATTGGTGAAGGGCGGCTTTTGCAATCGCTGCAGCATTTCGAGTGTGATGCGAGCGTGGTCATGGCCGGTGAAAGCCAGATACTGCTCGCACTCCGCCTGCGTAGGAACATCGGCCTCGGTTGTGCGATGCCCAACTTCTGACGGCAAC
Organism: uncultured Acidobacteriaceae bacterium; assembly: GCA_963840895.1. Taxonomy (GTDB): domain Bacteria; phylum Acidobacteriota; class Terriglobia; order Terriglobales; family Acidobacteriaceae; genus Sulfotelmatobacter. Next base: position 148,073 of record CAWJAR010000013.1, on the reverse strand, counting down.
TTGCTCGCGATCTGAAGAAACATGGCGCGAGCCAGCAGGTAGTTGCCAACAGGGGTCATGTGAACGTGTTCGTAAACAAGGTCACTGCCGATAATTCCGTTCGGACTTTCTTTGGAAAATAAAGCCTCGGTGTCGACGAGCTCGGCACCGGGAGTCGAAGACGCGACCGAGCGATTGATGTCGTTAATCCTGCTGTCGGCGCGAAAGCGAAGTGTGTCCAGATCGCGGGCCCGCAGAAAATGTTGTTTGGCGCCAGCATAATCTCCTTGCATCCACTGGCTGCGCGCCATGCGGAATTCCAGTTCGGCAAACTGGTCATCAATTTTTGTGGCTGCCTGGTACGCCTGCAGCGCCTCGGGATAGGAGCGGGCTGCTTCGAGTTGCGCCCCTTGTTGCACCAGCGTCGTCCAGGAATGCAACTCCTCGGGCGTTAAGTTTTCCCGGTGCAAGGATGAGAATGGCCCACAGTCCTTAAGGTTGGTTGCGACCGTGCTCACGATGACGCGTGCGCCAGTTCGGCGAGCGATCTCGACCGTGTCTTTCAGGTTCCTTTCAAAGTTCGAGTACGCATACTGCATGAGCGGAGAACTCTCGCGCACCTGCTTGTCGAGAAACATCTCCATCCCGCCCCATTCTTTCTTCTGGCTTCCAATCTTGGTGAGAAGTTGTCCGATGCGGGTGGAACGGACGAAGATGCTGGTGCGGATGACCGGCAGGTTCATGCCGGAAGAGGTGAGGGCGGTTCCAGGACCGTAGGGGCCGACGACTTCGTTGTTGCCGGAGTAGATGATGAATAGATCGGGATGCTGCTTGGCGAGCCCCTCTGCGATGGGCAGCAGTACGTGAGAGTTGATGGCCACACTGCCGGTGTTGGCGACCTCGAATTTCATCGAAGGGTAGCGTTGCCGCAACATTACCTCAAGATAGCGGCTGAAGGCATAGGCCGGATCGGGATCTCCCATGGCAGCGGATTCCCCGAGTACAAAGATGCGGTAGGCTCCCTGAGGCTTCTCCGCGGGGATGGCATACGCCTGCGGAGTCTTGATCATTCCCGGGGGGAAGAACGGGGCGGGAAAGAAGAGGTTGTAACAGGCGGCCGCATGCCCTTGCAGCGTGCAGGGCACAGTGAGGCTGGTGGGGAAGCCGACATCGAAGAGCCGCAACGCTCCCTCAAGCACGACCAGCAGCAGGACAGGAATCAGGATGGCACTGGCGATTTGCGGCCAATAGCGCTTAGCGCTCGTGCGGTCGCTGCCTACATTTACCTGATTCGCAGCTGCCGCCATCTCGAACCACTCTCCAGTGTCACGATTCAGTCTCAGTTTCCACGATACAGGGCTGGAGGAGCCGACCCGAATCCGTAGGCCTAACCACGGCGTCAGTTCGAAGTCATCCAGCCCTGCCGGTCCCCGTGCATGCGATGTCCTGCCTGGAAGCAGGAGATGCGACGCCCCGGAAAAACGAAGTGCAGGCGCAGATATGCAATGCAACCGATGGTTCCATGCACCGGCAATGCCAAAGCCTCAGTTCATACCAGCGAACGATGAATCTTTTGTTTCAGCGGTTTAACAATTGCCGCACACCCGAACTTTCATTCTCGTTGACTGCCTCGGAGTGTTTCGCCACATTCCACGCGTGTTTTAACCCTGTTCCGCATGCACTTCATCGATTACTCCGAGGCCAAAACGCAAGGTCACCGGTTTCTAATTCCCTTCGGCTTCGCTGCCGGAGTGGTAATCGAGGTCACGGTGCCATCCGCATTGTGAGCGGTGGAGTGGCAAGTCAGCGTGCATGTATTGGTAGCGCGGTTATATCCGATGGGAGCGGCGCCATTTTGAGCGACGACATTAGCGTCGAAGTTCACCATTCGCTCGCCGGATATGGTTGGAGATGTCGCGCCCATACCGTGCGCAGTATGGCAAACGGAACAACTGAATCCGTATTGATTGGAGTGCAGGCTGTGCTGGGGGAAACTGGTGTTGGCAAAGATCTGGGCGAGATCGTGGCACTTCGCGCACATCGAGAAAGGTCCAGCGACGCTCATGTCAGGATTCGGGAACGTATTCGTGACAGGTCCGCCCGGGACCGCCGCCTGGCTGAACTGATAATTGCGCTCAAGAATGTGCGAATTGACCGAACCGTGCGGACCGTTGGGGCCAGCGCCCCCGAACTCGCGATTGTCGTCACTGTTATGGCAGTCGGTGCAGAAAAGCTGTGTGCCCACGACGCGCGTGGATGCCAGCCCCTTTTCGTCGATCATATTCAGCAGCAGGCTGGGCTGCGGCAACGGACTGGAGCGGGCGTGCGCTACGGGATGGCTCGAGGTTGCGGTCGATGCGAGTTGCGGAATCAGATTCAGAGAATCGGGAGCAGACACCACGCGAATGGGAGCGTAACCGTAGAGGATGAGCCTCTGCTTGCCGGTGCTGGTGCCGTGGCAGCGCAGGCATGTTTCGTATTGATTGACTGCAGGAAAGGTCGGTGTAATACCATCGAGCGCGCTGATGCCCGTCGCGCCCGATTGCGGAGGGCGAATGGCAGGAGGCGAAGAGAACTGCAACTCGGGATTGGAAGCATGGGCGCTGTGGCAATCCACACAAGTGGCGTGGCGATTATTGTTGAGTAGCGCCGCCTCTCCCGCGTCGTGAAAGTTGTTGCCCGAAGGCAGAGGATGACTTACTTTCGCAACTTCAGCCATGACATTGGGTAGAGCCGGCGAAACATACGTACCGCCACCGTGGCACGTCATGCAACTCTGAGTAACCGGATCAAACGCAGGAGCCGCCGGGGCCGCCGGCCGCAGCAGACGCGCCGGAGCCACCGAATCATGCGACATGTGGCACGACGCGCACGAATTCACTCCGACGGTAGGATAGGGGCCGACATGAGCATCGGGCGAGACCTGGTTGGTCGCAGTCTGATGGACGCTATTGGTGAATCCCGCAAGTGGATTGACCTGGCCCTGTACCACGCGGTTGGGATCGTGGCACGCCAGGCACATCTGCGCTCCCGAACTGTCGCGCACCAGAAAGTTTTGTGCGATCTTGTCGATATTCTGCACGTGCGGATCGTGGCAGCTCGTACACTCGATGTTGCCATTCACCAGCTTTACGGCGCCGGTTGGGTCGGCAGTCTTGCCTTGCGTAGACAGCGAGGCGACCAGGTTGGATGCGTCTTTCAGAGGAGTTACGAGACTGAAGGGGTGCGATCCGGTCAGGGTCGTGCCAAAGGAATCGGCGCTGTTCATGGTTCCGACCATGGGCAACTGTCCGTAGGCCGCAGACTGTCCGACACCCACCGTCCCATCATGACAACTCAGACACAGGCTGCTGGTGACGCCCAGTGTAGGTTGCGTGTTGCCCTGGTTCGGATCGGTTGTGCTGCTGTAGGGCACGTAAGATTGCTGCGACAACTTCTGATTCCACAGCGGCGTGTTGCCGCCGAGCCCGCTGTGCGGAGCATGGCAAAACGTGCATCCCAGGCTTCCCTGCGAATACACCGACGATCCGCTCGCCAACGACAAGTTGTGGACTCCCAGCACATCGGCCGTAGGCACCTGGGCGAAACTCTGAGCGACGACGAATACACAGGCCAGTGCGAGAAGAGGTTTCACGGTTCTTTCCTCCCGTCGGCCGCCTGCGTGATTCCGTAGTATTGAAATACCTGGACGCGCCGGTTGAAGGAATCGACCACGTAAATGCGATCGTGATTATCGATCTGCAAGCCAGTAGGCAGCTGAAATTGCTCAGCCCCGGTTCCCTTGCCTCCGAAGTAATACAGCAGCTGTCCTTGCTCGTCGAAAACCTGCACTACGCCCCACTGTCCGTCGACGACATAGAGATGTGACTCGGAATCAAAGCCGATTCCTTTTGGCCGGAAGATCCAGCCCGTGCCGTCGCCCGGTTTGCCGATGGCGTAGCGGAAGGTGCCTGAGCGATCGAATACCTGCACGCGGAAATTCATGGCGTCGACCACCGCCAGATCCGAACCGTGCAGTCGCAACTCGGTGGGATAGTTGAACTCGCCGTCGGCGGTGCCCGTCTTGCCGATTGTCTGCAGAACGCTGCCCTGCATGTCCATTATGAAAATCTTGTTGCGTAGGGTGTCACTGACATAAATGCGCTGGGCCGCCGAGTCGATGGCGATTCCGGTGGGACGCTTGAAATATCCTTCACCGCCCTTCAGGCTGCCAATGGCGCGGCGATACTTGCCCTTGGCGTCGAAGACGAAGACCTTGCCGACTTGAGAATCGGTAACGTAGATATTGTCTTGTGAGTCGACGGCTACACACTGCGGCGTCAGCATGGGATCTTTCCCGGTATCGCGCCGCGAGAGAAACTTGTACTTCTGCTGTTCGAAATCGAAGATGTGCACGCCGGCCGCGGCCACGTCGGTGACGATGATGCGGCCGCGCGAATCGGTGACCACGCTGTAGGGACTGACGAGGTAGTGAAAGTCGGGCTGACCCGCAATGGTGTCGACCACGCGAGTCCAGAAGCTGCGCTTGGGCTTCACCTCGCGCTCCAGGCTGAAGCTACGCTCGAAAGAGAGCTTGCGGCCTCCGTCCATCAGGAGATCGGGCGCGGAAGGCTTGATCGTTTCTTTGGGGCGCTTGGCCGCGGTTGCGGGCAAGATCAGAAATAACGCGAGCAGGATCATCAGCCCGGCCACAGGCAGTTTCCAATGAAATGCCAAACTGCGCCGCAACTCTAGAAGAAGTCGAACCATCTGGATATTCCGACAAAGTAGGCTGTAGTACTTGCCGGCGCGCCCACAGCGCTGATTCCCTGGGTGAACCGTGTGTAACCTGCGTCCAGTCCGATCTTCCGTAAATGGTAGTGCATCTGGGCGTCGTAGATTACGGTGTTATTGTGCGAGATCGTTTGGCCCAATGTATTGCTGATGGCGCGATTATAGCTTCCGGCGATCACGAGTCGTCGTATCGGAGTGACCGAGATGCCGCCACCGTAGCTCGATCCGCCGAACGTAATGAAGTCAGTCACACCCGGGGTTCCGGAAACTGGCACGAATCCGGTCGCTCCCAGCAATGAAATGCCCGTCGCTTGAGTGTAGTTGGCGAAGAGATTGTACCGCCGTGAACCGAGCGACGTGGAATAGCCTTCGCTGCGGCTGCTCGTCCCTTGATAATTCGTTAGACCGCTATGCGATCCGTTGAAGGCTGCGGTCCACTGCAGGCCGCCCGGCAAGCGGCGATGCAGGTTCGCGTTGTAGTTGTAATAGGAGGTTGTGTACGTGACGAGTATCGACTGCACATTCTGCGCGTAGCTGAATACCCCGGACAGCTGCCAACCCTTGATACTGCGAAAGAAGTTCATGTTCCCAACAAATCCCAGTGAGTTGGTGCCCTGACCATTGCTGCTATCAATGACCGAACCGGAGAAGGTGAACATGTCAAGCAGCCGCCTTCCATAGCTCACGGTACCGCTGAGGTAAGTTCCTGTGTAGCTCTTTCCGAAGTAGAACTGGTCGTAATAGGTCGCCTGGGATGACGCCGATAGATAGTTCGTGAACTGGTAGGTTGCGCCGCCGCCCAGAGTCGAGGAGTGCGCTCCCGATCCCAGGCTGAGCCCTGGCTCTACGGTTCCGCCGGTGCCCAGGCTCTGCGCCAAGTATCCGTTCAGGTTGCTGGTGTAGTTCTCGGTGACATTCAGGGTAAGTTTCATCGTCGGATGAAAGCTGGCGCCCGTGTTTATGATGTCGTCCGTATAGTTCGACTTACTGGAGGTCTGCCCCGCATCTGAGAGGTAGCTGGTATCGGCCGAGGCCCGAGTGTAGTTCGCGGAAAACTGGCCGTGGAACGGCAGGGCGTGCTGCGCTCCAAATCCCACGTCGTCGCCGGTTGAATCCTGCACTGACTCTGATTGTCCTGCCAGGAATTGCGGATAGGTCGAGCTGATGCTATTTCGGTCGAGGAAGGCATTCAGACGGAATCCGGCGATTTCATAGCCCGAACGAACGTTCAAGAGGCGAGCGTTTGAGTTCGTTTGTTCATCAGTGCCATAGATCGTTCCGCTGCCGCCGCCTTGCGAATATCCAACCGACAACGTTGGCATGTTGGGAAGCAGGGCGCTCCAGTTGATGCCAAATCCTTGATCGTTGCCGACGGTGGTGAAGTTGGGCTGACCGGCCAAGCCAAACGTCCCGCTACTATTGCGGTCGTAGTGATAGCTTACTGAGCCCGGAAAGTGACTGCCGCCGAAGAAGTTCGCAGTTCCGTTAACGCCAGTCGCACCCGTCAAGGATTGATAGCTAGAGTTGGCTCGCGACTGGTTGTAGTAAGGCGTTGCGGTGAAAGAGATGAAATTAGGATTGTAGTAGTAACCCGAAAGCCTACCGTCAACTCCGAAATTCAATCCGTGTTGCGAGGAAATGACGTCGCCGTAGTCCCCGCTATATCCAAACGTAAATAGGCCACCGGCGCTCAGCTTGGTATTCTCGCCAATGGAAAGCTCAGGAGTCTGGGTCTGTGGCTGGCTTTGAGAGAAAGCGATTTGGGCGATCGCCAATGTCGCCAGTCCGATGATGCGATGCGCAACTCTCATTTCTGCTATGCCCTTCCGCCTGCCGCTCAGGGGAACGCCTCTTTACACTTCTAGGAGGGCACAACGATTGCCAAATCGGAAGCGGGTTACTAATTTGTAAGGCCTTGAAAACAGGGCCGTTGCGGCTTAACCGAGCACGTCAAGATGTGGGAATTGCGCCAAGGTGCGGCATATCACCCGGCGCGCGAGTTGAAATCCGCAACAACGGGAAATGCGGACATTCCGCCGGCCGTTTCCGACATTCGAAGAACATAAAATCAGATCGGAAATAAAAACTGTCATCCTGAACGAAGTGAATGATCTAGGCAATCCTCCGCAGAGTGCATAGGTCCTTCACTTCGTTCAGGATGACAAGACGAGTCAGTTTTCGGGTCGCGCGCTATACGACTTCGATCTTCGCCTTGGCCCTGAGCTGTTTGGCCAGCTTGGAGCGTAGTTTCTCGTACTTACTCTTCAGTAAGTCCTGCTTCAGCTCGGTCTTGACCTCAGAGAATGGTTTCGTGCGTGGCGGCGTATGGGCATTCAGCCGGAGGATCGTGAAGGCGCTTTCAATTTGGATTATTCCGCTGACCTGCCCAGACTGCATGGCCTTGAAAGCTTTGACCACCTGCGGCGGTAACTTGCCGCTGGACACGGCCTTGTGGTCGCCCATGTTCACACGAAAATCGTCTTCAGAGATCTTCTCGGCGAGTAAGCCGAAATCCTGATAGCTCTTCGTCGCTTTGGCTTGCCGCAGAGCATCCTCCGCTTTGGTGCGGGCTTGCTTTGCCTGTTCGGGGCTGTCCTTAAGCGGCGGGACGATGGAAATGCTTTGGAACGTAAACGTCTCCGGTTGCGAGAAACGGGCGGCATTCTTCGCGTAATAGGTCTGCATTTCTGCGAGGCTAACCGTGTCTTTGAGTTCTACTTCGGTCTTTAATATCTGTTCGATCAGCAGAGAGCGTCGGATCTGCTGGCGCACGCGTTGCTCGGAACCATGCACCTCGCTCTGCAAGTATTGCTGGTATTGGTCGGGACTGTTGAACTGTTTTCGAAACTCGGCTTCCGCCTGATTGAGTTTCGCGGCTGGAACCACAAGCTTGCGGCGTTCCGCCTCCTGATACACAAGCTCCTCAAAGATAATCATTTCCAACGCGCCCTGGCGGATGCCTGCTTCCTGAGCTTTGGGAAATCCGTTGTGCTGTTGCGCATAGGGAAAAATCGCATACATCTCGCGCAGCAAGTCGCGATCCGTCAGCACGGTCCCGTTTACCCGCGCGACCGGTTTGTCGCTCACCTGAAGGGGTGAGGTTTGAGCGGAAGCCGTGTTCGTGATCGCGGTCGGCGTGTGTGAAGCCATTTGAGCAGATGACGCCGTGAGTGCGATTGCCAGGAAGCCGCAGATTGGGAGTTGGTATTTCATATTGCCTCGCTTACCAATTTCGAAGAACCGCTAGTAAAAAAGGGGGGAGCGAATCTCTCCCCCCCGTTCGCACATCAACTCAGGTCTACTGGAATACTGTGGTGATGCCGTTGGTGTTGTTGGCTTCGTTCGCTTCGCCAAAGTGGCACTGGCGGCAGAACTGTGTGGTCGAAGGAGCATTCGCGTTGGATACGGTGTTGATATTCGGATTGTATGGACCATTCACGAAGAAGAACGTGTTATAGAACCCAGCCGTGTTGCCCGCGATCGGGCTAAGAGTGCTGGACGAGTACACCGTCATCACGTGTTGGTTGTGGCAGGTGGTGCACAGAACATAGGGCGTTCCGGCGGCGGTGATACCGTACTGCGGGCCCCATTTTCCGGGTGCGATCGCTGGATAGCCGTAGTTCGCTACGAACTGGGCGTATTGTGATCCGGCGGTTACGGTGAAGTTGGGGTTGGCCCAAACGACGCCGCTGGTTGCACCCTGCATCACTTTGCCGAAGCTGACCATCGTGGCGTTGGTGCCCACCGGGTGGTCGTTCTGGTAGTTGTTGACGGTCGAGCCGTCGCTTCCGAGAAGGGTCGGAATGGGCTGGCTGCCGTAGGCGGTATTGGTCAGAAGGCCAATTCTCTGTTCATACGACTGGTTGGCCATCATGTTCTTGGACGTGACGTTGCCGTCATGGCAGCTGAGGCAAAGCAGAATGCCGCCCACATCGGAACTGGCGACAGTCAGGTTAGCCGGCAGAACTTCGGTGAATTTCCCACCGTCGCCGAATGCGATGGTCGCGCCATACAGTGGGCTTGCATCCTGGCCCCACAGAGCGTAGTTACCGGAATCGGTGGTGCCGTTTTGGCCTGAACCACGCGATCCGCTATGCGGTTGGTGACAGCCAGCGCAACCGCGGCCGCCATTGTTGTGCGCGCCAAGGACGTCAACCGTGGATGATGCATTCTGTGCCATCACCAAGCCCCCGACCGCCAGTACGAACATCGCTACCAGAATCACTTTCTTCATAAAATCTCACGACCTCCATGAATGATGTAGTCAGCTTGTCGCTAAACTCCCAGAGGCTTAGGCCGAGGGCTGCATTTTGCGCCTGGGCGCTTGGTGCAACCGCCCCTCGGCTGCTACTAGTGCAACTGGTTATCCGAAATGCCAAGGCAGCCTCGTTCCAGTCATTTCAAATGTACGTTATTGATTCCATGCCACTTGTCGCAGGGCATGGAATGAATCGGCAGCCGGAGAAATTCCAGGGAACTGGGGGAAAACAACCACTGTCAGGCCCGTGTTGGTCAAATTCCTCAGTTGAGAGGGTTTACATCGGGGCTGTTGCGAAATTCATCACGGGCAGAAGGCGTTCGCGGCGACTAGCTCAATTCCGCTACGCGGCTACTCAAATCGTGGGGAGAGAGACCTAGCTGAGCTATGTCTCTACGAGTAGATTCAACCAATCAGTTACTTGCTCTGCGGACTCTTCGCATCGGCCGCGGGTGTTGGGGCGGGGGCGGTCTCTTTATTCCCTCCGACGGCTTTCTTCACCCGTTGATCTTCCCGCTCTTTCTTGAGTTGCTCGGCCTCAGCGTCGGTCACATAGCGGAATTGCTGCACCCGTCCGGGAAACATTTCCGATGTGAACACGCGGTTGTTCTTATCGGTGGCGATCCCGACCAATCCCTGAAACTGTCCTGGCATTAGTCCATGCCCGCCGAAACTGATAAGTAGCTGCGCGTCTTTGTTGAAGACTTGAACGCGATCCTGCATGCCGTCAGCGACCCAGATGTGTCCGTCAGAGTCGATAGCGACTCCCTTGGGCCGAGAAAAATATCCCGGGCCATCTCCGGCTTTGCCGAAGGTGCTGACAAACTTGCCATCGGCGTCGAAGATCTCAACCCGATTGTTCAGGGTGTCGCAAACGTAGAGATTGCCATCGTGGTCGACCGCTACGGCGGTGGGTTTCGAAAAATCGCCGGGAGTAGTGAGTTCGTGCTTGTGCCCGGTGGTGCCGATCTTGCGCAGCAGCTTGAAGCTGTCCGCGTCGTACACAAGAACCTGATCCAGTTCGACATCAGCCACGTAGAGCAGTCGATTTTCTTTGTCGAGCGCCAGCCCACCGGGCTCAACCATCCCCTCCGAGATCACGTCTTCCGGCTTGTGGTTCGCATCGAAGGTCACGATGTGTCTGAGACCAGGATCGGAAACAAACAGGCGGTCATTGTCGTCCATGGCCAGGCCGATGATCCGCGCAAAGTGGGCATGGGTCTTATTCTTGATCAGTTCGACTTCGCGCGTTTCTGTGTTGAAGATGAAGATAGCGCCGACCTTCTGGTCGGCTACATAGAGGTTGTTCTTGGAATCCACAGCCAAACCATAAGGCTCGGCAAGTTGGAAAAGCACCTTACCACTCTCACTCACAGGCTGTGTGCCAGCAAGCCGATCCATCCACTTCTGTTTGCTGGTGTTCGGAGTCTCGACTTGCGAGAGCTTCTGCGCCGAATAGAACGCCTGGTAGCGAATGCGAGCTATGGCGGGCGGGTTCGGCCACACGATATTGGAATAGTCCACTACAGGAACCTTTTTCGGCTCGGCGTCGGTATTCTTTTTTTTCTTGTCCGCGAACGAAGCCAGAGGCACAGCCAGGGTCAGGCTCACCAGCATCAAGGCGGCGGCAAGGCTCTTACGGTTGCGAGTGAGTTTCGCGCTGGCTTCCGGCATCGGCTTCATTCTCCTCATATAGCTATCTCCGCGTCAGATCTTTGTGACAACTGGAACAGAACTCCAAATTGTTGGCTTGATCTTTGATCAGCAAATCAGCTTGCGCTGAAGAATGTGGCTGGTGGCAAGATAGGCAGTCGATCTTGGCGTGAACCTTCGTGATGTCCGTTGGGTCGAGCACATCGGACACGGGGTGGCCTTCGATCGGGTGCCCGCGGCCGAATTTCAGGGGCAGTACGACCACTTTATTCTTTGCGAAATAGTCGTCGGGCATTTTCACGCTGCCATTGAAAATTGTGAGCACGTGCTCGGCTTCGAGTTTCTTGGGCTGTGAATCCGGACCGTGGCACTCGAGGCAAAGGGTATTGGGATTCTTCGCACGCAACAGATGATCGTTTGCGCCGCCGTGAGGCTCGTGGCAGGTGGCGCATCCCTGCTTAAAGGCAGGCTGATGCAGATTGTGCTTCTTGGCCTGCTCAGCCTGATCGGCGTGGCACCCCAGGCAGATTTCGACGGCGTTGGTTTTGGGCAGGCCGGGCTGGCGGCTGGCATGCGGGTTGTGGCAATCGGTACAGTCGCCCGCTGCTCCCGGATGAGGCACCTTCGCGCTTTCAATTTGCTTGGCTTTTTCGTCGTGGCAGGTGACGCACAGCGACTTCGCGTCGGCCTGCGTAAGTACGACCTTGCCATCCTTAGCTGGGGCATGGCAGGTGTCACACGACTTGTCCGCGAACGGAGGATGCAGGAACTGTCGCATCAGCTTGGGTGCGGCTGACTGGTGCGGATCGTGACAACTGGTGCAGTTCGCCGTCGCGAAAGGCTGATCGTGATGCGCCTTTTGCAGGCTTGCATCTTTGACGTCGTGACAATCGATGCAGAGGGCCGGAGCGCTCTTGGTCAAATGAAAATCAAACTCGGCCTTGCCGGCTTCTCCCGTCTTATGGGTTGTGTGGCAGGTGTCGCATCCCATGTCGAGGGCGGCATGGCGGCTGCCCTTTTCGGGGACGTTCAATCCTTGAGTATGGCAATTCAGGCAGAGATTCTGAGCTTTATCTCCCGTTTCAGCTTTCAGCAACTGGTTCTTGTTGTCGCTGGTGTGCGGATCGTGGCACTTGATGCAGTCGCGAACGGCTGGTGGATGCACCGTCCCTTTTAGGGTGGCGGCATCTTTCTCCGAGTGGCAACTCAGACAGAGCGCCTGGGGCGTCGCGGTAATCAGCTTGATCCGAGTGATGTCTTTGTTGACCCGAACTTCGTGACAGCTCAAACACCCTGTCGCAATGGCGGAGTGGACGGCCTTGCCTTTCGACTTATCCTCATGGCACTCAAGACACTTGGCCGAATCGACATTCTTGTCGAGAGGCACGGGATGCTCTTTCGCAAATGCCGGAACTACTTGAACCGCTACAAGGAAAATTGCGAACTGGAGGAGGCGGGGGAGGGCCTGACCAATTTTGAATTGAATGCTCATACGGAAACCAAATGAAGACGTTGGACCATTCGCAATCGATGCATGTGCACGATCCTAGCCTTCCGCACCGGAAGCGTCTGCATTTTCTTGTCAAAACTGTAAATTATTGCAACAAATCACTTTCCTAGCCGGGATCCGGACGCAGAGAATTTCATGCCCGCCGTCATCCTGGTCCCACAATGGGCCTTCTGCCACACCCGATCGGTGAAATCGCGCACGTTTCGTCGACCACTTCGAAGAAACCGCGATCCCTCTGGATTTACGCCTACTTGTGATTGAAATCACAGCAGTGCAGCGGTGGGGGAATTCGCAGAAAGGCCTTGTACCGATGAGTGTTATGGCTCATTCGTGTTGGCGGCGCCGTGCACAAGGACAATTTCAACTGATTGATAAGACACGGCTTGCTTGCGATGGCAGGTGTTGGCGCGGAACGTGCATTGCAGGATGCGAGGAAGAGAAACGATATGGCCCCGTCACTTCGCTCAGTGTCCCGCAAAATCTGGCAGACGCTCAGTTCCATCAAGACTGGCGTCGTACTGATTATTCTGGTCGTCATTTTCTCGGCGGCGGGCACGGTCATCTTGCAGCGCCCCATGACCGATGCCGACGACATGCAGCGCGCCTATTCCCCGGCGATGTTGCGCTTTCTCGACGTGATGGGCCTGACCGACGTTTTTCATACGCGCTGGTTTGTCGCGCTGCTGATCCTGGTCAGCCTGAGCATTATTGCTGCGTCGGTGCAACGCTTCCCCAATGCGTGGCGGTATTTCGCGCGTCCTTACAAGAGCCCCGACGAGAGTTTCCGCAAGGCTTTGCCGACCCAGGCACTCATTCCAGTTGCGGACGAAGAGCAGGGATTGAGCACAGCCGAACACGCCTTCCGCCACTTGGGAATGAAGACCGAGCGCATCGTTCGCACCAACAGCTTCTCACTGTTTTCGGAACGCAGCCGGATCTCAGAGATGGCAGTTTACATCGTGCACGCTAGTCTGCTGCTGATTTTTCTAGGCTTCATCGTGGACTCTCTGTACGGATGGCGCGGATTCCTGATGCTCAGTCCGGGAACTTCCAGCAATCAGGTTGGCATGAAAGACGGCAGTCAGCGAACCATCCCGTTCGCGATTCGTTGTGACGGGACCGGAGAAGAAACATACGCCGACGGCTCTCCGAAGCGGTGGTGGTCGAAGCTAGCCGTAGTAGATGGCGGACGCGAAGTTTCGCGCAAGGAAATCGTAGTCAACGACCCGTTGGTTTATCAGGGACTGCGCTTCTACCAGGCGAGCTACGGCCGCACCGGGAATCTGGATCAACTGATTCTCAACGCGACACCAGCCAACGGGAGCGGCGCGGCGCGAGAGATTTCTCTGGCGATGAACCAGACGGTCGAGCTTGACGCCGACACCAGCGTGCAACTGGTGGAATTCATTCCCGACTTTGTCGTGCAGGACGGCCGCGTCTATACCCGCAGCAAAGACATCTCAAACCCAGCAGTCCACATGATTGTGACGTCGAAGAAGGCCAATAGCAGCGTGAACGTATGGCTGCCGGAGATTCCCGGAATCGCCGAGAATGCTTCCTCCCCCTACACATTTGATCCCAAAGATCTAAAGACGGGAATTTACACCGGGCTGCAGGTCTCGCACGAGCCCGGCCAGTGGGCGGTATGGGCTGGAGTGGTGCTGATGGCGATCGGCCTGACTTTTGTTTTCTATGTGATTCACGTGCGCTTCTGGGTTGTTCCGGTGCTCGACGCGCGCGGCAATTGCATGTTGTGGATCGGCGGAACGGCAAATCGCAACCGTGACGCCTTCGAACTCAAGTTCAAAAACATAGTGGAACAGATTCAGAAGGAATTGAAACCCAAAACCGTGGCTTCCGCTGCGGCGCAGGCCACATCGATTTCAGGGACAACGATCGCCGGTCGGTGAGTCCGGCTACGGAGGAAAAGTATGGCACCCGCAAAAGTTGAACAGCATCCCGCGACCGGCACCACATTGGTCGTGATGGTGGGATTGGGAATTGCGTTCCTGCTGTTCATTGCTTTTCTGAATGTCGTAAAGAGCGGAAACGTTCTGAGCGAAGCCAATTTGCTCTATGCCTCGCTGGTCTTTTATGCCGGCGCGGGCGCGTTGTACCTGGGATTTGGCGTCACCGGTACTGACGTCTACGTCAAGTACGCGTCGCTCATGACTTGGGCGGGACTTCTGGCGAACACCGGGGCAGTGGCGCATCGCTGGTATGAAGCGGGACATCCGCCGTTTGCCAGCATCTATGAAATGCTGCTCAGCTTCGTGTGGACGCTGGCCGCGCTCACCCTCATTGCTGAGAAGCGTTACGGAGTGAAGGTCATCGGGACAGTGACTATGCCGGTCGCGATCGTCGGCGTAATCCTGATGCAGCTCTTACCCAGCGAAGTTCGGCCGCTGGTCCCGGCATTGCAGTCGACATGGCTGCACGTGCACGTAACTCTCGCCATGCTGGCCTATGCCGCATGCGCGCTGAGCTTCGCGCTGGCCATGATGTTCCTGATCCAAGACAAGGTGAAGACAGAATTGTTTCTGGCTGCTACCAGTATCTTTACCGTCGGAATTTATGGAGCCGTGCTGACTCGGTTCGAGAAGTGGGGCGGCTTCAACGTGATTGCCTGGGACGCGGAGAACAAGGCCGAAGTATTCGTGTCGCGGGGCGTGCGGCTGTTCGTAACGATTCCCGACCTCGGATGGCTGATGCTCCTGGTCTTTGCCGCCGTGCTGGCGCCGCTGGTGTTGTATCTCCTGTCTCGGATTCAAAGGAATCACGGATTGCTGGCAGTCGCTGATCGCGCTGTCTTTATCAGTATTCTCTTGCAGTCTCTAGCGCTGGTCTTCTTCTTGCTGCGGGTGAAGTCGGGACAATATCCCTCGCTCGACGCAGAAGGGTTGTATGCCACGAGCCTGGCGGCGAGCCCATTTATTCTCTCGGCGCTGGTGGGCGGAATTTTCGCCAACCTGCTTTATCTTCTCCTGCTCTGGCGGCGTGAGGATCTGGAAAGATTGCTTCCCGACGCGGACGCGCTCGACCGCATTACCTACAAGACGATTTGCATTGCCTTCCCCCTGCTCACCCTGATGATCGCCGCCGGCGCCTACTGGGCCAACCGGGCCTGGGGTTCCTATTGGAATTGGGACCCCAAGGAGACGTGGGCGGCGATTACGTGGCTGGTGTACGCCGGTTATCTGCACATGCGCATCACGCGCGGATGGAGAGGCCGGCGTGCAGCTTACTTTGCCATCCTGGGATTTGCCGTTGTTATGTTTACGTTCTTCGGTGTGACGTACTTGTTGCCTGGACTCCACGCGTATGCCTGAAATTATGAGCGAACAGAAAGATCCGGCCATGCCGACGGAAGAGACAGATAATAGCTCTCTGCGACCGCGCACCGGTTTCTTCAGTACTGCGCATTCGAGTGAAGGCATGCTGACCGATCCAATCTCGACGGGGTCCGTAGTGGATGATCCGACGCGAGTGACTGAGCAGAAGGATTCCGAGCTACCCTGGCTGCGAATCAACTGGGAGATCAAGGCGCTGGTTCCGATCGCGTGCGTTCTGCTCGGAGGAATGTTGTTGTTCCTGCTGGCGACACTCTCTTGGCGCGATCCTGAACGCCACATGGTGTTGTTGGTCGCAGGTGCGGGTGCGGTTGCGATTTGCGGCGTGCTCCTCGTGGTTCTCACTTATACCGTGCAGCGGCCGATGGTCGAACTGCAGCAGAAGATTTCTCAGCTCGGCAGCGGTGACCTCAGCGCGAACGTGAGCTTTGCCCACCGCAACGACGAGATCGGAGACCTGGGACGCAACTTCAACCAAATGGTTTCGCAGCTCCGCGAGAGCCGGGTCGAGATCGAGCGCCTGCACCGCACGCAAATGTCCCGCGCCGAGCACCTTGCCACCTTGGGAGAGATGGCCACTGGCCTGGCCCACGAGATTCGCAATCCCCTGGCTGGGATTGCTGGCGTCATCGAGATCATTGGCCGCGATCTGCCTGCTACGAGCCCGGCACGCTCCGTGGTCAAAGATGTTCGCCAGGAAATCGCCCGCATCAATCACATCGTCACCGACCTATTGCAGACGGCTCGCCCGCACCCACCCAAAGTCCGCAAAAGCGACCTGAATACAACCGTGGAACATGCCGTGATGCTTGGCCGCCAGCAGGCGGTGGCGAAATCGGTCGAGATCTCGCTGCACAAAGATCCCACATTGGCAGAAGTCGAACACGACAGCGATCAGATCCACCAGGTGCTGTTGAACCTGCTGCTCAATGCCGTACAGGCCATCGATACCAACGGAAAGGTCATCGTCACCCTGCGGTCCGAAGGCAACGCGGCAATCGTCGAAGTGGCCGATAACGGCCGCGGCATTTCTCCCGATCAACTCCCCAACATTTTTCGCCCGTTCTACACGACCAAGGGTGACGGCACTGGCCTGGGACTGTCTCTGGCGCGCCGCATTGTTGAAGACCACCAGGGGCGCATTGACGTTTCCAGCACGCTTGGGAAAGGCACGACATTCTCTGTGGTTTTGCCTTTGCAGCGGACTGAGGCTTCGAACGCCGCCTCGTAAATCTTCGCCACACACGCGCGAGATCCCTTCCGCCTCGCTAAGCGGAGGCGGTCCCGTCCGCCTGAAAGCCGCTGCGTTCAGGATGACGGTTCAAATTCGTCGGTATCTACAAAATATCTTCTTCGTGTATACTGTGTATATTCAGGAGGCAAAGCATGCCCGAGTCGCAAATCGTGAAGTGGGGGAACAGCTTGGCGGTGCGGATCCCAAAACCGTTGGCCGAAGAGGCAGGCGTCCGCGAAGGCGATGCCATCGTCATCGAGGCAGCCGAAGGGCTTATTAACCTGCGGCCGAAACTTCGGGTTCCAACTCTCGCCGAACTCGTGGCGCAGATCACCCGTGATCGCCGCTACGAAGAGATCCAGACCGGGCCAGAGCGCGGTAAGGAAGAGGTCGAGTGGTGAAGGCCTACATTCCACGGGCGGGTGACATCATTTGGCTTGATTTTGACCCACAAGTGGGACGCGAGCAGGCCAAGCGTCGCCCTGCCTTGGTGATTACCGATCGAAGCTACAACCAGGCGAGCGGACTTGTCATCGTTTGTCCCCTCACCAGCCGGCGCCGTCCCTATCCCTTCGCTTTGCCTGTGACCGTTGATAAGGTTGAAGGCGCTGTCCTGGTCGACCATCTGAAAAGCCTTGACTGGTCCGCGAGAAAAGCCGACTTTCATTCGAAGGCCGATCCGTCTCTGCTGACCAAAGTGCGAGCCTACCTTGGCGTTCTGCTTGGCGTTCGCTAAACCGGTTCGTTTCTGCCGTTCCGCCCCACCCGCCTCCATTCTTGCCTCTTCCGTAGTAAGCTAAGCAGGCATGCCTGCGGAGAAGCTCTTAATCATCGACGACGAGCGCCTGGTGCGCTGGTCGCTGCGCCAGAAGTGCGAAGAGTGGGGATATCACGTCGCGGAAGCCGTGGCCGGCGAACCGGGACTGCGCATGGCTCAACAGGAGTCACCGGATCTGGTTTTGCTCGACGTCCGCATGCCCGACCTGAACGGCATCCAGGTCCTTGAACAGCTCAAAAAAGCTCCCGACGCCCCGGCGGTGATCATGATCACGGCCGACCCCCAACTCGACGACGTAAAGACTGCCCTCAAGCTGGGCGCCTATGACTTCATTGGCAAACCCTTAGACTTCGAAGAGTTACACGTCACCATTCAGAACGCACTTGAGGCTTCGCGGCTGCGCACCGAGGTCAAATCGCTGCGGGGCGAAGTGCGCCGGAACACGGGCTATCACGAAGTGGTCGCGGTCTCACCGAAGACTACAGAACTAATGAACTTCGTGCAGAAGGTCGCCGCCAGCGAAGCGACCACGATTCTGATTCAGGGCGAGAGCGGCACCGGCAAAGATCTCATCGCCAAGACGATTCACTATGAGAGTACTCGTCAGAACGGCGCCTTCGTCGCCATTAACTGTTCAGCGATCCCCGAGACTCTGATGGAGGCCGAGCTCTTCGGCCACGAGCGCGGCGCCTTCACCGACGCCAAGCAAATGAAGAAGGGCCTATTCGAAACCGCGAACAGCGGAACGCTCTTCCTCGACGAAATTGGCGAACTCTCCCCGTTGCTGCAGGCCAAGCTGTTGCGCGTGCTGGAAGACCAGGTAATCCGGCGCGTTGGGGGAGTGCGCGACATGCAGGTGGATGTCCGGGTTATCGCCGCCTCGAATCGCGACCTCGAGAAAGCTGTCCGCGAAGGTCATTTCCGCCAGGATCTTTATTATCGGCTGGCGATTATTGCGATCTTCATTCCCCCGCTGCGCGAGCGCACCGAAGACATTCTGCCGTTGGTTGAGTTCTTTATTGACTGGTACAACCGCAAGTTCAAGAAGTCCATTCGCGGCATCAGCCCCGAGACCCGCCGCTTGCTTCTGGCTCATAACTGGCCGGGAAACGTTCGTGAGCTCAAGAATTCGATTGAGCGAGCCATGATTTTGGAAGAGGAAACAATTCTCCGGCCGGTTTACATGCCGTTCGCGGTGGGTGAGGCCGCCCGCAGCGGATTGACAGCATTCGAACACAGCAGTTCTTCCTCTGACGGGGGAGGCAAACAGCTAGCCAATGGCCGCGTTTTGCCGCGGCTCTACATTCCCGAGGAAGGCACGTCGCTGGAAGAGGTGGAGCGCGCGATGGTGGAGCTTGCCATGCGGCAAGCCAACGGGAACCAGACTCACGCTGCCCGCCTGCTCGACATCAGCCGCGATGCGCTGCGTTACAAGCTGAAGAAATTTGAACTCGTCCCCGCAGGAGACGAGGAAGCCGCACCCGACTCGGTTCCCTCCGAAAACGCATCCAACTAAGACGTCTTCCCATTGATTCCAGGCAAAAAAAGGGCTTCCTTTTGGGAAGCCCCGTGGTGCCAGTATGAGCGGTTATTAAGAAGCGCCAGTACCCTTACGAAATGCTAGCCGCGCGAAGCGTGTTCTTTCGCCTTGGCGATGTACTGCTCAACCTGCTGCTTCTGCGGATATTCCGGATTCGCCTTGAGCAATTGCTCCCAGGCCTCGATGGCTCCTTTGGGATCCTGCTTGCCCTGCCAGCGTACCCACCCCAGGTTGAACAAAGTCTGCGGATGGCCTGGCCGGTATTTCAAAGACGATTCCATTGCGGACAAGGCTTTGTCCGCGTTCCCCGTGTACCAGTAGGCCGTCCCCATATCGGTCCGCACATCCGGATTATCAGGATGAATCACCAGCGCGCGCTCGTAGAACTGGATCGCACTGGGGAACTGTTGCCCGTCGTAGTACAGGTTGCCCAGTTTCACCAGCATGTCAAAGTCGTTGGGATTTTTGTTCACGGCTTCGAGCAAGGGCGCTGCAGCCTGTGCCAGTGCAGCTTGCGCTTTGGGATCTGGTGGCTGAGTCGCGCTTCCCTGCTGCATGCTCGTTGAGGCAGCGGCCTGCGCCGGGGCGACCGACGCGGAGCCCCGAAACAGATATCCCAAAGCCACACCGAGTAACAAGCAGAACGCCGCCAGGATATAGGCCTGCGCGCTGGTCCAGGCTCCGGCCGCGCGGGTGGGGTTAGAAGTTGGCTGCGATTGCGGGCTGTTTGCTTCGCTCATTGTTTTCTTTCTCCGATTTGGCGCCGGCAAGCGCCGCTTTCGGCGAGTCCAGGTGAAACAGGCGTGTGACCACTGCGGTCATCTGCTCCTGTTCCTGCTTCTCTGGAACATCCTTGAGTTCGCGGGCTAGGGAGCTAGCAATCTTCTGTATAACCTGCGCTGTGATTGCGTGAAGTGACTGATCCTGCTCCCGGGTAAACGGCCCGCGCTCTTCGATGAAGGAGTCCAGTTCTTGCCGGCAAATTTGGTCGAGCCGTTGGCGCAGTGCCACGATGGTCGGCACTATAGCCTCCGCCTGCAGTCGGCCGCGAAAAGCCTGCGCCTCCGCAGCCACAATCTTCTCCGCCTCGGCGGCCGCCGCGGACGGGTCTGCGGCATCGTTCTTTACCTCGCGTTCCAGACCTTCCAGGTCGTAAAGCAGAATCCCGTCAACCCGGCGCACGGCGGGTTCCACATCGCGGGGCATTCCAATATCCAAAATAACCAGCGCCACCCGGTTGCGCTCGATAGCGATTCGTTCTGCTTCTTCGCGGGTCAACACCACGTGAGGGCATCCGGTCGCGCTGATGACAATGTCGGCGCGCAACATGCACTTCCATCGGTCGGCCAAGGTAGCCGCCGTGCCACCTAACTTCTCCGCCATCTCTCGCGCCCGGGTCGACGACTGGTCGATGACCACCACGGATCGCGCCCCGTTCTCAACCATATGGCGCGCCGACAGCTCGCTCATCTTGCCCGTGCCCAGCAGCAAAACCCTTCGACCCTCCAGGGATCCAAAGATGTGCCGGGCCAGATCAAATGCCGCTGTCGGGATGGAAACTGCGAGTTCCCCAATCGCCGTCTGCTGGCGTACTTGATCAGAAACGTCGAGACTTTTCGCCATGACCGCGCTCAGGAAAGGTCCAGCGGCTCCTACGGTTCGTGCCTGTTCCCATGCGGCTTTCACCTGGACCACGATCTGCGGCTCTCCCAACACCAGGGA
Source organism: uncultured Acidobacteriaceae bacterium (assembly GCA_963840895.1). Lineage (GTDB taxonomy): Bacteria > Acidobacteriota > Terriglobia > Terriglobales > Acidobacteriaceae > Sulfotelmatobacter. The sequence continues at coordinate 127,276 of CAWJAR010000013.1, read as the reverse complement.
GTCGAGGCCGCAGGTCACACGGAAAATATGGATCAGAGCCGATTCGTCCAACAACCGGTAGAAGTGCTCCCATTCGCTCAACTTCAGTCCGTGCTCGCTCCCCAGAAAATGGAGAATTGAATTCGCCGCCAGCGTAGGTTCGTTGGCCCATACCTGGAATTCGGTGCGACAACAGGTAGAAAGAACGACTACTTCTTCAATGCCTTCTGCACTCTTGAGTTGTTGCAAGACTTCGTAACGCCGGTTCTCGCTGATCCAGAAACGTTCTCTCATGGCCAGCGGAGCGGTCCGGTGGTTCAAGCCGATCACCATGAGTGTGGGTTCCATGACGAAGACCTCGAGTGCAAGTTGCACTTCGGGAAGCGCAAGCCGGTTGCCAAAGCAGTCCCGCTGCGATCCACATTGAAGCAGCGTAGTTTCAGAGAGTTGCGATGGAATCGGCAGATGAGATGTTCCTCAAGATCGGATGAGTGCGGCATATAGCGCGGGTCGCGAGTCTTTTCACGCGATCTCCCTGTGCCATATCGACTTAGAGCCGCACCGCAATCACGGCGGTCGGTGATCACAATCACTGACCAACCAGCCACTCACCGTCGAAACTGCATGACGATTAGCACGTTCTTATCGAGTCTCGAAACTTGTCCGTGAGATTCTCCTGCTTCAGCGCGGACGAAGTGGCGGGACAACTAAGGTTCTGAAAGGAAAAAGCAATCATGAAGATGTCGAAGCTCGTAATCCTGATCGTGATGATCGCCCTGGCATTATTCCTCGCTCTGCCGAATCTCTCTTGGGCCGCCGATGACGGCGCGTCCGTTTACAAAGCAAAGTGTGCCATGTGCCACGGCGCTGACCTCGCTGGAAAACCGGCTGCCAAAATTCCGAGCCTGGTCTCCGACGATGCCAAGAAGGCATCCGATGCCGATCTGACCGAAATGATCGCCAATGGCGGCAAAGACAAGAAAGCCAGCCACGCGTTCGCAACTAAGGGCGTAACTCCTGACCAGGTCAAGATGGTCGTGTCCTACATTCGCGAAACACAGAAGAAGTAGTTGGGCTCGTAATTGATTTAGTTAGTAAGATCGCTGTTCCGAAAAATGCGAACTGGCGCTGCCCTGACGGGCACCGCGAGACACATGCGAGGGTGAGTGATCCGCTCGCTGGCAAGCTCTGGCCCAGCCGGCTTGCCAGACGTCCCCTCTAACAGTTCGCCTAAACACGGGACAGCCCGCCCGGGTCTACGTGCTCACCCCTAGACCCGGGCTTTACTTGTTCCCATTCATCGCTAATTCTCAATGAGTGCTTCGTCCGGGATTTCGTAAGCTGATAGACGCACCGAGTCCGGAATCGCAAGCGTTGGACTCTCAGGCACTCGGCTGTTCGGTTTCCCGCTCCGCTACTACAATGTCATCCATAGAATGAAGCCTCCGACCCTGAATCGGCAGCAGAAGGTTTCTACCTCGGTGAGTCCGGCCGGAGCACCGGCCACGCTTTCGCCCCTGACTCTTGGCATGGTTGCGGTCGCTTTGGCGGCAACGGTCGTTGCCATTTACAGCCCCGCGCTAGATTTCAAATTCATTCTCGACGATCACCGCTATGTTGGCGATCCACGGATCCAGTCGCCCGGCCATCTCTGGGAATACTTTACGACGTACGTATGGGCACAGTTCACGGGCGGTCCCTCAAGTTTCTACCGGCCTCTGTTCGCGTTGTGGATGAGGTTGAATTTCATCCTCAGTGGCGAGTCTGCTTGGGGATGGCACCTGCTCTGCATCTTGAAACACGTGTCGGTGGCGGTTTTGCTTGGACTGCTGGTGTGGAAACTGCTTCGGGATCAAATTGCTGCATTGCTTGCCGGCACCCTCTTTGCCCTGCATCCCGGCCCAAACAGAATCCGTAGCGTGGGTGAGCGTACCCGATCCGCTGATGTCCATCTGCATCCTCGCGGCATCGGTGCCGGTGGCACCTGCGGCGCAAATCCGTTTGACCTCATGGAGCTGATACGCCGCACGCCGCATGGCTCATTCTTCACCTACCAAACGACCTTCCGTCTGACCCACCCACTTGCCGCGATTTGCATTGCCCTCGGACAACACACCCGGGCTGGCATCGAAGACAATCTGTGGAACACAACGAAGGGTGTGCGTATGACGACGCTTCAAATGATCGAGCGGCACGTTCGTATGGCGGAAGAGTTGGGCCGCCCCATCGCTACAGCCGAACAGGCCCACCAGATGTTGAAGATCGGCGTCACCTACAGTTCCACCGCCGAGACCCTCGCTAACCTCGGGCTCCCGCCCAATCGCCGCCCGGGCAACATGGGCTTCATGGTCCACGAGACAGACGGAAGGTTCCACCCAGCTGCGCAAGGAGGATGCGGACATATTCACGCAGGCGAGTGGGAGGGTAAGGTGGATAAGGTGGAGGTACCGGGGAAACTTAAGGTTGCGTAAAGCCCCGAGCATCACAATCCCTGAGGTTCCGTATCCGCGCGGGGCGGGACCTCATGCAACAAACCCAGGGAAGAAATCATGAGCAACGAAACAATGGAATACAAAGGAACTGCGGATAGAGTGACCGGCACACCCACTGGTCCTTGGGATTCGGCTTTGGATAAGTTGCGCGAGTGGGATCCGAAGTGGGCCGCGCTCTGCTTCCAGATGAGCACCAATCCGTGGACCCACTCTGTTCTGCCGAGCAAATTTATCGAACTGGTCAGCATCAGCCTGAATGCCGCCTGCACGAATCTCCATCCAGAGGGAACGCGCCACCATATTCGGGCCGCGCTCGAAGCGGGTGCGACTCGCGAGGAGATCTTGTTCGTCCTCAAGTGCGGATCCGCCTTGTCAATTCATTCCTGCAGCTTGGCCGCTCCGATTGTTCTCGAAGAAGCTAAGGCCGCTAACGTCCAGCCGATTCCGCGAGGCAGCACAGAGCCGACCCCGGCCTGCGATGCGATGCGGCAGATCGGACAGTGGAACACAGCATGGGATCCGTTCTTCCAACTCGATCCTGTGTTTACTGACGAATTCATGGCGATGGGCGCTGCCCTGTACAAGAGTGGAGTTATGTCGCCCAAGGAAGTCGAACTCCTCAGTATCGCCCTCGATGCTTCCGTCACTCACATGTATGCGCCCGGAACGCGCCGCCACATCAGGAACGCGCTGCAAGCTGGCGCGACCATGGAGGAGATCATGGAAGTGCTGAATCTCTGCTTCGTTCAAGGAGTTCAAACTTTCAACCTGGGTTTGCCGATCCTCGCGGAGGAACTGGAACGCCAGTCGTCAAGCCAGAAAGCAGCGTGACAGATGGCGAACTATATCGAGGTTGCGAATCTGGAACAACTTCCTCCCGGACGAGGCACAACCGTCTCGATCGAAGGCAAAGACATTGCACTGTTCAACGTGGATGGAACGGTCTACGCAATGGACGACACCTGTCTTCACCAGGGAGTGTCGCTCGGAATTTCGAAGCTCGAAGGCAACATCGTCACCTGCCGCGGACACGGCTGGAAATATGATGTCACCACCGGAAGCACCTACCCGGTGCCAGGAGTAGGAGTCGCCACCTACCCTGTGAAAGTTGTTGACGGAAAAATTATGGTGGCCATCGACGAAACCCTGAACCCAGCCGCATGACGAAGAAGAAGCCCGGTGCTTAACTGGCGCGAAATCCACGTAGCACTCAAAACTCCTCACTGGAGCGAAAATGGCCTTGCTAACAACAACTGACTGTTAAGGTCCAGTTGGCGGTTGTCCTGGAGCGGGTATTCGCTTGCTATCTGCGCTTCTTGACAAAAACAACCCCAAAGCCCAATATGGCGTCCGACGACACGTCGGTCAACGATCTAACGGCGGACCCGTGGTGCATGTCGTGAAGACAGAATGGACGAACCACGCCCGCGACTTCCTTATGTACTCGTTGGGCACGACTTCGGCCCATTCGCCTACTGGAGAAATTTCGATGAAGGCAACTAGACTCTATACGGGTGAACCAGTGGAAAGCTCATTTCTTGGAGCAACGAAGCCACGGGCTTAATGTATGGCTTGATCCACTTGTCAGCTTGCGTGCCCCAAAGCTCTTCAATCTGCGAAGCGATCCATATGAGCGAGCTGACCTGGACGCCGCCGCGTTCTATGGCCAGTGGTTCGCCGATCGTATGTTTCTGTTCATACCAGCACAAGCGATCGTCTCCGAGTACCTGCAAACTTTCAAGGAGTTCCCGCCACGACAAAGGGCGGCCAGCTTCAGCATCGATCAAGCCCTGGAAAAGGCGCGGCATCAAGAAGCGCAGTTGGCCGAGGCAAGTGGAGGCGGAGTGAAGTAATACTTCGAAAAATGTACCGCCCAAGGGATTCACCCTTACCCGGTTTGTCCGCGATTTTTAATTTGATACCGTTAGACGTGACTATGCTCGATATTCGTGGTAACACGTCGTCAGGTAGTTCGACACATGCGCCAATGCCCATCCGGGAACTCTCCAATGCACAATGATGCCATAGGCATCCGTGAGTCGTTGGTGAAAAATCCCCATCTCTCCGAGTAGAGGAGTCCCGATAGGCTGTAGGCTTTCCTTGGCTGTGTCCGCCGTTTCCAGCTTCGTGCCCGTTTAGGTCCGCCATGGCACCACCGGGATATCTCCTCCCTCACAGATCCCACCGTGCAGATTTCCCGCAGCGGGTTCCTCAAGCTGGACTCACCGGTTTACATCCAGACATGGCAGATCCGAGGCGGCAGCAACGGATGACGTCGAAGGAGCTCGGTATATCTCTCCCACGTCAACCGGTTTCCGCGCGTGCGACGATTCAGCCACTTTCTCCAGATCCTAACAACACCCCGATAGAACTTCAGAAGGCTCTGAGAGTTTGTCGGTCGGCCGTAGTACTGGTAGTGGCCTCGGAGCTTGGCGTTGAGGGTCTTCTGCTGCTCGTCCACCGGTGCATGTCGGTGCTCCTGGCACCATGCGGCGACCGCCGTGAGGCTCCTGCGGAGCCGCTTGCGCATCGTTCGCACATGCACGGTGAACTTCCCTCGCCGGCTGCGTGCGCAGATGTGCGTCAGACCGAGAAAGTCGAAGGTGCCGGGTTTCTTCTTTCCCTGCCTCTTCGCGCGTTCCTCTGCATAGCGCCCAAATTCCAGCAGCCTCGTCTTCTCCGGGTGAAGTGTCAAACCGTATTTTGCAAACCGCTTCGATAAGACGGTCTTCACCTTCTCGGCGTCTTCCCTGTAGTGAAAGCAAAGTATGGCATCATCGGCAAAGTCGGTCCCACCCGAAACCGAAACCAAGCTACAACCTCCCGCGGAGCAAACGAGGCGCATTCTCCACATCCGGTATCTAGCTGCTTGCGCCGTCGCTTTCCTGGCTGGCGTTGGCGTGCTGCTCTATCCGAGGAGCAAGCCCGCTCCCCTTCCGCGGATCACTGGGGCACGTCCTCTCGTGAGAAACGCCTATCGGAAAATGTGGCCGTTGAAGCCCATGACTGATGGCACTTCGGTCTATTTCCAGGAAGACCACCCGGCCGGCGTGACCACCATGCAGGTTTCCGTGACTGGCGGAACAGAATCGGCGATCGATACTGTCAGAGGTCGTCTGCAAGACATTTCACGGGATGGGTCGCAGTTGCTGTTTATGGCCCCCGATGAGACGCAACCCAGCCAAAGGAATGTCTGGAGCCAACCTCTCCCGGCGGGACCACCTCGCCTGATTCTGAAGAATGCGGATTCCCCGATTTGGACCCGGGATGGCCAAGGCATCTACTTTATCCGCTACGAAAAGGAACTCTGTCGCGCCAATGCTGACGGAACCGAGATTCGACTTCTGGCAATACTTCCGAATCCCTATGGCCCAACCTTGTCGCCCGATGGAACTCGCATCCGCTTTGGGGAGATGCCTGATTCCCATACGGATATGAGGATTTGGGAGGTGCGCGCGGACGGGACCAACCCGCATGTTGTTCTTGCCGGGCAGAGCTATGTGTTCGGCGGGACTTGGAGTCTCGACGGAAAGGTCTTTTTTTTCACTGCCTTTGATGGCGACAGAAACAACCTCTGGGCCCTCGCGGACGAGCCGCCACGTTCAGGCAGGAACCCCTCTCCTCTCCAACAGCTGACTTTTGGCCCCACCTCGATCGGGCCACCCTCGATCAGTAAGGACGGCCGCCAACTCTTCGCCCTCGGCGTGGAACACCAGGGCGAACTGTCGGTCTACGATCGCGCCTCCCGTAAGTTCGTTCCCTATCTCGATGGGATTTCTGCTTCCTATGTCGACTTCACGCGCGACGGTCAATGGATGACTTATGTCTCCTATCCGGAAGGCGCACTTTGGGGAAGTAAAATCGACGGTAGCGAAAAACGCCAGCTCGCTTCGCCCCCGTTCGCTGTATTGAATCCCCGCTGGTCCCCAGACGGAAAGCTGATTGCCTTCACCGACCTGGCCAATGGGGACCGGCGCCAAATGAACGAAACTACCCCGCAACGCATCTTCGTGGTCAGCGCCGATGGTGGCGCTCCGAATTTGCTGCTCTCCGGTCATCTCGGGGACCCGACCTGGTCTCCCGACGGCTACTCGATCGCTTACGCAGCCAATTCCGGGAGTGGAGAACGTGACATTCGTATCCTCGATCTCCGAAGTCTAAAGTCCTCCAAGGTGCCCGGTTCGGAAGGGTTGTGGAGTCCACGTTGGTCGCCGGACGGAAGCCACATAGTCGCTTTTTCTCAGTCCTCGCCAAACGGAGCGGCTCCCAAAATGATGCTTTTCACCTTCGCCTCCAATACTTGGCAGGAACTCGTCGCCAGCACCGGTTTAGGATGGGAGTCTTGGTCGCATGATGGCAAGTTTGTTTACGCCCAAGACGGCAGTTCGCTGATTCGCGTTGATGTATCGACCCACTCCAGAGAACAAATCGCGTCCCTGTCGGGATTTCGAAGCACTGCCTATTATCTTGATCGATTCGACGGTGGCTGGTTCGGCCTCTCTCCCGATGACAGGCCCATCACCACCCGCGACACTGGAATTGAAGGAATCTATGCTTTCGACCTGGAATTTAAGTAGAAGCGCTCAAAAAGTGAAGCCCGGATTTCTCCGGGCTTTGGCTTCACACTCCCTTGGACGATCCGCCTATTTGTGGTGTTGTCCCTCCGCTACCAACACGGTTTGAGTCTGGTGCGCCGTTCGCGCGTATTCCAATTCGGCTGCAGAGACGTACAACTCGTGGCCCGGATTCACATCGTCGATCCAGACTTGCGACAGAAAGAAGTGGTCTCCATAAGTGTGGAAGACGAGTCTCTCTCTCCGGTCCTGATAGGGGCCGCCGCCCGTATAGCTGGTCATGAACGAGGCCGTCCCACCTCCATCCGTCCGCTGTAACTGCAACATGCCCGGTTTCATCACGGTGACTTTGTATTCTCCCGCTGCGAGGTTAGTCTTCCCGACGACGAACTTGAACGGTACATCCACCCGGAGGCCGGCCGATTGCCCGAATACCGGGGTGAGCATAACCAATAAAGCGAAAGCTGCCGTGACTGCGCGTCTCGTGCTTTTCATAACCGCCTCCAGGAGCTGTGCTCCGTAAATTTTCTTGCTGTGCCGACTCTGCGGCGGACGCACAAGACCTTCAATGCATGCGCCATGATTCGTGCATGGATTGAGCGGGAGCGGGGTGATTGCAGGTGAGCCGGGGTGACTAGTATGGTAAACGCTTGAAAACAAAGCGATATTTATTCGGGAATAATCCGCAAGAAGCCAGCTGTCGTAACATCGCGATTTCACTCATCGTGCCCCGGACCGGGGTAACGCCTGGCTACAAGAACTGCCCCGCAACGCACCTACTGCATGGATGAACCAGTGCGACACACTTCCTGAGGTGGAGTACAATTCTGTCCCACCATGTCGGACCTCGACATCAATTCCTTCCGGTCTGTATTTCACGGCCAGATTTTCGAGCCAGTGGATGTCGGCTACAACGAGGCCCGTCAGATCTGGAATGCAAGCGTCAGCAAACATCCTGGGATGATCGCTCGCTGCTCCGGTCTTGCTGACGTGATTGCCGCGATCAATTTCGGACGGACGAACAATCTGCCGACGGCTATTCGTGGTGGCGGGCACAACGTAGGCGGTCGTGCGCTCTGCGACGACGGTTTGGTGATCGACCTGTCCCGAATGAGATCCGTTTTCGTGGATCATGCGACCCGCAGAGTTCGAGTACAAGGCGGAGCGACTCTTGGGGATATTGATAGAGAAACGCATGTCTTCGGGCTTGCTGTCCCCTGTGGCATCGTGTCCAAGACTGGTATTGGTGGCCTGACTCTCGGAGGTGGTGTTGGCTGGCTGATTCGTAAATACGGGATGTCGATCGACAATTTGTTGTCTGCGCAGGTGGTCACATCCGACGGCAAAGTGCTCACTGCCAGCGCTTCTGAAAACGACGATCTCTTTTGGGCGCTTCGCGGCGGAGGTGGAAATTTCGGCGTTGTTACTTCTTTCGAATTCCAGGCTCATCCGGTTGCGACCGTCCTGGGCGGCCTTCTCCTCTATCCTCGGGCGATGGCCATTGACGTCATCCGCCACTTCCGTGATTACATGGCGTCTGCTCCCGACGAACTCACGGCCTACGCCGCGCTTCTTCACGGTCCGGATGGTTCTCCACTGGTTGGAGTAATCCCTTGCTATTGCGGCAATGTTGCCGATGGGGAACGCGTCCTGCAACCTCTTCGCAAGTTCGGTAGCCCCATTGTTGATGGTATCCACGCCATGCCCTTTCCCGCGATGCAGTCGCTGCTTGGCCCATCGTTCCCGGACGGGAATCATAATTATTGGAAATCCACGCTGCAACGGGAACTGTCAGACGCTGCGATCTCGGCGATTGTCGAGCACGCCAACCGGCTGAGTTCCCCTCTTTCCTTCGTTGTTTTCGAATATTATGGCGGCGCCGCAGGCCGGGTTTCGAGCGAAGCCACCGCGTTCCCGCATCGCCATCTGCCATGGGATATCTTGTTTCTTGCGCAGTGGACCGATACAGCGCAAACGAACATGCACCGCGACTGGGCGCGATCCGGCGAGGAAATTCTACGGCCTTTCTCGGAGAACGCACACTTGCTTTCTGCTCTCGACGTCGAGGCCGAAGAAGTCATTAAGACAGCATTCGGTCCGAACTTGCCACGTCTTGCTGCCATCAAGCAAAAATACGATCCCACGAATTTCTTTCGTGTGAATCAAAATATAGCTCCGGAGACTCAACCAGCAGCGTGAGTGGTCGCAATTTCTGTTTTATCTCCTAACTAACCAGACTGCGAGTTCTGGGGAATCATCGATTTCCGGATTGCCCATTATCACAATCACAATCCGGAGCCCTGACCCTCGCGTTTTGCACAGAACAGCACTGCGTTCATGTTCATCCAACCTTGACTGAGAAATTCCCTTCCGCGATACTGGCGCAGACCTCGAGATTCGATCTCGGACTGTAACTCCTTGCGGCTCAAGATTTTGCCCCTAAGCGATTGCAGCCCATAGATTAAATCTCGAAATTCCCCCAAGTCGATGATTCCAATAGCACCGACGGGGGGAGGGGTGGGGGCTACTAAAAGGTAAGCCTTCCCAAAACGGTCCGTCGCGCGCCCACCGCAACGCAAAATGCCCACTGATCCACGATCGCTGCCCTATCTTTTTGCGAGATCAGTCACCACTCCCTGTGATTCTAATCACAGCCTTTTCTGCGCTCCAAAAGTACTCTGAACTTGCTTGTGGGAGCGTTTTCAGAGTCTTACGCCGAAAGGGGAACGTGATGGGGATCACTGGTAATTCGCCACATATGGGCCGCCCGGCTCAAGATTTCTCTAAGAATCCAATGCTGGTCTACTGGGAGATGACCCAGGCATGTGGACTGGCCTGCAAACATTGCCGCGCGGAGGCGATGCCGAAGGCGCATCCGCTGGAACTCAACACTGACGAGAGCAAGCGCTTTTTGAGCCAGTTGATCGGATTTGGCGACCCGCTGCCGCACGTGATCTTGACCGGCGGCGATCCTCTCAGCCGCAAAGATATCTATCCTCTCATCGACTACGCCAACGGACTCGGCCTTGAGGTTTCTATTACCCCGAGCGCAACCCCGGAATTAACCAACGACGCGATCGCCAAGCTGAAGGCGCACGGAATTCAAAGCATGGGACTCAGCCTCGACGGCTCCACGGTGGAGAAGCACGATAACATTCGCGCCGTCCCCGGAACGTTTGAGCGAACCATGGAAGCGGCGCGTCATTGCGGACGATTGGGCATTCCGATCCAGGTCAACACTCTGGTCGCGGAAGAGACCGCTGATGATCTGCCTGCCATTTATGAGTTGTTGCGCACTAGTTTTCCGGTCATGCGATGGAGTTTGTTCTTCCTGATTTCAGTGGGACGCGGCAAAGCCTTGAATGAAGTCTCCGCCGAAGAAGGCGAAGCGATTATGAAGTGGGTATTTGATCTCTCGCCTCATTCCCCCTTTGCCATCAAGACCACCGAAGCGCCATCTTATCGGCGCATCGCCCTTAACAAGATGCGTTCCTCGGGCATGGCCACGCCGGAGATGAAGGAAACCTCGGTGTACAAAGGCTTCCAGATTCGTGACGGCCACGGCATCGTTTTCGTCTCGAACCTGGGAGACATCTATCCCTCAGGATTTCTGCCACTGCGCTGCGGGAACGTCCGCACTGGTTCGCTGGTTGACGTCTACCGCAACTCCGACATTTTTCGCGGCTTGCACTCCCCTGACCAATTCCACGGCAAGTGCGGTGCCTGCGAATACAGCCACATCTGTGGAGGATCGCGCGCGCGAGCCTACGCTCATACCGGAGACGCGCTGGGAACCGATCCATTCTGTAGCTATGAACCCGCAACGGCCGAAACGATTGTGAGCTAGCGGAGCGTTGCGTAGATGGCGTGCGAATGATGGCGAGCAAATGCGAGATGAGTGAGCCGTCCACCGAAACTTTGTGTGAGCCTCCAAAGCGTCTTGTCACCGACGATTCGGGGCTCAGACTTTCGGTGCTTCGCAAGAAATTGGTGCGGCGCGCGCTGCCGGACCACTCGCAGGCTCTGCGCCGTAGCTTTCAATTCCTTTTCTTGCTCTTGAACGTCTGGCTGGGCGCTATCTTTTATGCGTGGGTGCGCCATTTTGAAACCGGCGCACATCAGACCTTGGCGCGACCCGCAGGCGTTGAAGGCTGGCTCCCTATCGCCGGACTGATGAACCTTAAGTTCTGGCTCAGCACCGGGCACCTCCCTGCGACACATCCCGCAGCGCTCTTCCTCCTCCTCACATTCATGGCGATTGCCTTCTTGTTGCGGAAAGCATTTTGCAGTTGGCTGTGCCCGGTCGGTACGTTCTCTGAATATCTGTGGCGCGCAGGAAGAACTCTCTTTGGCCGAACGTTTCAAATCACGCGTTGGCTCGATATTCCTCTACGCTCGCTGAAGTATCTGCTGCTGGGATTTTTCGCGTGGGCCGTCGCGAACATGTCCCCCGCTTCGATTTCTGAGTTCATGCACAGCCCTTACGGCGCCATCGCGGACGTGCGCATGCTGAACTTTTTTCGCGATCTCGGCGAAACAGCGGCCATCGTACTCGCCGTTCTGGGAGTTGCCTCTGTTCTAGTGCAGAACTTCTGGTGCCGTTACTTGTGCCCATACGGAGCCTTGCTCGGGGTGGCTTCCCTGCTGAGCCCTTTGCGGATTCGCCGCTCAGAATCTGTCTGCATCGATTGTGCGAAGTGCGCAAAGGCCTGCCCATCGGTACTTCCGGTCGACAAACTGATCAGCATCAAATCGGCGGAGTGCACGGGATGCATGGAGTGTGTTGCCGTCTGTCCATCGGAAGGTGCGCTGCAACTCGCGTTGCCGCATTCGACGCGCGCTCCAAAGGACGGCCGATTGCCGGCCTGGGCGATGGCGGTGGGGATTGCAGTGTTGTTCTTGGGAATTGTTGGATACGCGCGTTCTGCCGGTTATTGGAGCGGCGACGTTCCCGATTCCGTGTATCGCCAACTCGTGCCCCAGGCGAATACGGTGGATCATCCGGCTGAATAAGCCTCAGGCTGAATTGCATCACGAATACAATTTGATCGGAGCAACTACCCGTGTAATCGTTCCGCCCGGACTTGGTTGATCCGGCTTCAACCCGCAGTGCATCGACGCGAACAATCCAATCAACTGTCCCAACATCACATCGAGAACCGGGCGATATTGATCGGGAAAGCTAGCCGCACAATTCAGCGACAAGGAGTGATCTGCCAGAGACGATACATCTTGATCGCCTCGCGCTGTGACCACCACCCGAACTCTACCCAGACGTTTGCGATCAATTTCCCGCAATAAGTCGAGCTCATATCCCCGCCGCCGCGCGTCGCTGGATAGGAACGCCACGAACAGAGTCTGACTGTCCACGCTCGACAATGGCCCATGGCGCAGCCCGAGTGGAGTCTCGGCCATGGTGGTAACCTTGCCGGCGCTGAGTTCCACGACCTTGAGGGCGCATTCGTCCGCCACTGCGCGCAGAGCTCCACCCCCAACAAAACAGGCTCGTGTACAACCAAGCAGCGTTACGGCAGCAGCGGTCTCGGCTGCGGCAGGCAAGAACTGGCGGCCGGTTTCGCTCATTTGAGCAACCGCCTCGCCGAACTGAGCAAGGTCCTCCAGATGTCCAACGCACTGGCCCGCCAAGACCATATTGCTGAACGAGCTGGTCATGGCGAGTCCGCGGTCGTTGACTGCGTCGTCGAGCACCAGGGCCATTGCACGGTCGGGGTTGCGGGCGCAAACCTGCGCCATCGGCCCCTCAGGATTACAAGTAATCACCAAATGGCGAATTTCCCGATGACGATCGAGCGCCTGTTCGAGGAGCGCAACGCCTTCCGGACTTTGCCCGGAACGGGAGAATGAAATCCAGAAGTATTCCCGGCCGGGCCGATGGAATTCTTCAATCTCGGTGAGGAGGGTGGTACTGGGAATGGGCCAGACATCACAACCCCAACGCTGCCGAAGCAAGGGTGCAAGCGCCCGCCCGGTATAGTCTGACGTGCCGGCGCCCACGAGATAGACGGTGGGGGATGACGTTCCGCCACGCCCAATTCCGGCGCGCCGCAGCACATCATTCAACTCGGCATGACGGTTTCGACAGAGATCGAAAGTCTTGCTCCAAGTGTCCGGCTGCTGCCAGATTTCGCGAGGCGTATGATCCAGTCCCCGCTCGGATCTTTCTTGCTCTGGTAACTCCAGCAGGCTGCTCAACGGGTCTCTCAAGTAGAAATCCCTCCATCCGAGGAAGCTGTAGTCTAATACAATGCAACCCCGTTGAAAAGCATTCGAAAGAAAAAGAAATAGCGTTCGCAAGCAAACGTCAGAAGAGCCTTCCGGAAACCGCAGGGCCAATTTTGGCAACTAATTTGCGTGGAGGGGGTTTTGACCTCTTAGGAGAGAAAACATGAGTCGTGGGTCATTGAGTCTAGTCCTGCTGACGGCTGCACTGGCTTCGTCCTTTGCAACCATCGGATGTTCCGAGCACCATGCCTATCGTGTGTACGATCCCTATTACACCGACTACCACCATTGGGACCACAATGAAGTGGTTTATTACAACACCTGGACTGTCGAAACTCATCGAGACTCTCATGTCGAGTTTAAAAAACTCCCTCCTCAAGAGCAGAAAGAGTACTGGACCTGGCGCCACAATCATGGCGACAACGACCGAGATCACGACCATGATCATGGTCACAAGTAGAATCCAATCCGGGCTCTCAGGGAAGAAGGTCTCTGAGAGCCTGGTCTGTGGTCGTAAGCCTCGCACCAAGCTGCCCCAACTGCGCAATGGTAGTCTTCCCGTCTTCGGGCTTGAGGGTTTCAATCGCATCCCTCACGACCGTCACCCTTCGTCCCCTTTCGAGCAAGCCTTTCGCGGCGAAGCTCACGCAGTATTCCGTCACCACTCCAAAGATCACGTACTCGGCCCGGCTTCCCAAGCGCTTCACCAGAGCCTCCGCGTGCCGGCTCTCAAAAATATTGAGCGTTTGCTTTTCCAATAGGATCTGTTGGAAATGAGACAAGTCTTCAGGCAGGTGCGCGTCTACGTCATTGGGCACGCGTGCGACATTTTCCGTTAGGGCCTCCGGGACCAACTCCGCTCCGGCTGTTCCCTTCACGCAATGCGCCGGAAAGACCTGGAACTCGGGATCATCGGGCGTGTGGAAACATCCATGCGAGACGAGGAAGACCTGCCCCTGCCGCGCCGCGTCGGTGAGGCGACGGATATTCGGCAGTAGTTTTTCGGCACCGGGGACATACAGATTCCCTCCGGGCAGCATGAAGTCGGCCTGCGGATCCACTTCCCAAAAAATGAAATCCTTTGAAACCATGTTTCTCCTTCCGCCGCGAAGGCCGAGCGTATCATTCCGACTCAGCGCCTGACAAATATTCCCACGAAACAATTTCGCGTTTGTCTTCCTTCGTGTACCTTAGTGTCCTTCGTGGTTAAATGCATGCGGGATCACCCATGCCCAACAAACTTGTAATCCGCAACATCGGTCTCGTTCTCAGCGGAGATCTTGACCGACCTATTCTCGAAGCCGACACCGTTGTCGCGGTGGATGGAGTGATCCACGCCGTTGGCAAAGAAAAAGACCTCGACACGGCGGACGCCACCACCATCATTGACGCGAAAGGCACGTCACTGGCTCCGGGATTCATCGACAGTCACGTGCATCCGGTATGCGGCGATTGGACACCCCGCCAGAACCAACTGGGCTGGATCGACAGCTGTCTGCACGGAGGTGTCACTACGATGGTCTCCGCCGGAGAAGTTCACACGCCGGGGCGCCCGAAAGACATTGTCGGTCTCAAAGCAATGGCGATCTTTGCGCAGCGCGCCTTCCAGGCGTTTCGCCCTGGAGGCGTCAAGGTTTACGCCGGGGCGCCGGTTCTCGAACAAGGCATGGTCGAAGACGACTTCAAGGAACTCGCTGCAGCAGGCGTGAAGTTTCTTGGCGAAGTCGGACTGGGCAGCGTGAAGGACGGCGTCACTGGGCGTCGCATGGTGGCGTGGGCTCGCAAATACGGCATCCAAAGCACGATTCACACTGGGGGCCCTTCGATTCCCGGCTCCAGTCTGATCGATAAAGATATGGTTCTCGAAACTGACGCCGATGTGATCGGCCACGTTAATGGCGGCCACACCGCTTTGCCTGACGACCAGATCGTCGCACTGTGTGAGCGCTCACCCCGCGCACTCGAGATCGTTCACAACGGCAACGAGCGTGCCGCATTGCTTGCGCTGCGGTCATCGAAGGATCTCAGTCAGCTTCACCGAGTGATTCTGGGCACCGATTCGCCCGCCGGCTCGGGCGTTCAGCCGCTGGGGATTCTACGCATGATCTCGATGCTATCGTCGCTTGGGGAAATTCCAGCGGAAGTCGCAATTTGCCTCGCTACAGGCAACACGGCAAAAATGCGCAGCCTCAACTGCGGATTGGTCGCAGCCGGACGCGAAGCCACCTTCGTCTTCCTCGACACCGCGCAGCAATCCGCAGGAAAGAATCTGCTGGACAGTATTGAAAAAGGAGACCTGGCTGGCGTCGGCATGGTGATCACCGATGGGAACGTCAGTATTCAACGCAGCCGCAACACGCCGCCGGCCACACGGGTGCCGGAGGTTGTCCGTGCGTAGACAAATGTTGATTCTCACCATCAGTTGCACCTTGCTGTCAGGATTGGTATTCGCGCAAGCACCCATCCCTGACTGGTGCCGCGCACTCCCACGCCCAGAGTACAAAGCTCTCGAGCGAGTTCCCATTAGCGATCCCTGGTTCGAAGTCTACAAACCGGCAGCCGGTGTCTTCGCGATCTATGAACCGCATCAGGCGGAAGAAACGATCGGCTACCTCATCGTCGGCCAGAAGCGCGCGCTCTTGTTCGACACCGGCATGGGCATCAGTGACATTAAAAAGGTCACCGTCGAACTGACTAAGCTGCCAATCATCGTGCTCAATTCGCACACACACGACGACCACGTTGGAGGTGACTGGGAATTCGACACCGTCTACGGAATGGATACGGACTTCACGCGCACAAACGCAAAGGGCTCTCGCGAAGACGCGCAAGCGGAGATCACGCCTGATCAAATCTGTGGTTCGCTGCCGAAAGGATTCGATCCGAAGGCTTACGTCACGCGGCCGTGGAAGATCGCCGCTTACACACATGATGGAGAGCGCTTCGATCTCGGCGGCCGCACCATCGAGGTCATCGCCACGCCCGGCCACACGCCAGACGCGATTTCTCTGATCGATCGCGCGAACGGCCTGCTGTTCACCGGGGACACCTATTATCCCGCGCCCATCTGGCTCTTTCGGCCAGAAACCGATCTCGATGCTTACGCTGCTTCCATTCGCCGTCTGGCTGCACTGGCACCACAGGTGAAGTTAGTTTTAGGCGCACACAACATTCCGGTCGCGCAACCCTCGGTGTTGGCGCAACTGGTGACCGCTTTCGATGGAGTGCGAGCGGGAAAAGTAGCTGCGACGCCAGCTTCTCCGGGAAAAGTTCTCTACAAGGTAGGCGACATATCGTTCCTGATGCGTGCAACGGGCGCACAGTAGCGGCAAAGGCTACCGCAACCCGTCTTCGCCCTTGATCTGATTCTTGGTCAGCCCCCCGACGCGCGCCAACGGACGCCCGCTATCTGTCACCGCAATCGCCACCATGATCTCATTCGCTCGCGGCGCATCATTGATGCGTACTTCCATGCCATCGAAGTGACTGCGCACGAACGCCGCATCCTTGTGCCCCAGGGGAATGTCGAGCGTCACACCCATTCCGCCGCGCTTCTTCGACGACGGAATCAATGCCACGCCCTTGCCCAACACGCGCCGCACGGGCGTTCCGAGCTTCGGATGCAGAATCGCAGCCGCATGTTCAAGCTCTCCGTTCTCGCCAACCGCCGCTGCCTTGCCATAACTCTCCGCCGACGGCCCCAAGATTCCCAGGGCCGCGACGGCTCGCGCTGTAAGCAATTCGCCGAGTTCTTCGCCAATCTGCATCAACTCGGAGAGATCTTCAACGTATTTCCCGGCATAGGGATTCTCGATCACAGCGACCGCAGCCGCGCGCTTGGTGGGCGGAGAAACGTCGCGGTCCATCTCGCGATTTGTCTCTTCTACAAATGTCGCAATCTTGCGAATCTTCGCTTTTGCTTTCATCGCAGTCCGTCTTCTCCTTTGATCTCCGACGCTTTGAGGCCGCCGACGCGGGCATGCACCCGGGCACCGGTAGTCATGACCAGAGCCAACAGAATCTCATCCGCCCGCGGAGCATCGTTCAAGCCCACTTCCATCGCATCAAAGTGACTGCGTACATACGAGGCGTTGATGTGCGTGATAGGCACGTCGAGGCGCGTGCCGGGTGCTCCTACCTTCTTGGTCGAGGCCACGATTGCCTTCGCGCCGCCCAGCACCTCGCGCATCGCGTATCCACCGGGCACATGCCACAACGCTCCATGCTCGATTTCTCCCAGGGAACCGACAATCGCGCCCTTGCCGTAACCTTCGACGGCGTCGGGATCACCGCCGAGCGCGTCGACCAACCTGCGGGCCATTTCCAATCCCAAAGGCTTCAAGTCATCCATGAACCATTCGATGTTTGCCACATATGAGCCTGCAAACGGATTTCGAATGACCGCGAGCGCTGCCGCCCGCCGCAGCGGCGTTTCGGCAACTGGCCCGCCTTCGTGAAAAATCTGCTCCACGCAAATACTCTTCTTTCGGACCAGCACCTCAGGCATGGACCAGGCCCCTTTCTCGAACCGGCGTTGCGATCCTTCGCGATTCTCCCACGGATCCTACGACCCGCGTTTCTCCTTGCAGATTCAAAGCGGCTGACTGGATCAAGCCCACTTTCAGCAGGAGTCTCGAGGTTTCGGCGCCGGCATTCAGAGCCTGATTCACGTCTTCGAGTGCCAACGATCCTACGTCCTGTGTAACAGGCCTCGCTCCCAGATCGCTGTCTGGCGCCAGTTCGCAGGCCGGAACGCGCACAATCGCAGGATGCCCCGGCAGATCGACGGCATTGGCAATGATCGTGGCCGCAGCATCGGCAGCGGCGGCGCGATCCGCCAGCACCGTGACGGCGTCCGCGATTCCAAGAGAGAAGCTGCGGCCGCGCCACCCGCTGGTCGCGACGCCACGCACCGTATCGGAGGCATTCAAA
The DNA here is from genome assembly GCA_963840895.1 of uncultured Acidobacteriaceae bacterium. Classification (GTDB taxonomy): domain Bacteria; phylum Acidobacteriota; class Terriglobia; order Terriglobales; family Acidobacteriaceae; genus Sulfotelmatobacter. Next base: position 109,056 of record CAWJAR010000013.1, on the reverse strand, counting down.
GTAGTGGTTCCGAACAGTGACGGCCGGTCGGGGCGCTCAACCATCCCGACTACAAAGGTCTCGCCGGCACTCAGGTGCAGGGCAATATCTCCTCCATCGTTCACATATGCGCGGGCAAGACCGGCAGCGGAGAGCATCGCCGCAAGAATCTCTTCCGCGACCGCGCCCGCTACGGCCGCCATCGGCGTGATGAAACATTGCGTTGCATAGGGCATCACGGCCGCTACCATTCTCCGCGCCACGACGCTCTTCGGCCATGCGACTTCCGGCGCGCATGCCTTCCGCAAGTATGAAAGCTCGCTGCACAGTTCGTCGAGAACGGTGATGAATCGAGCACCCGCTGCGCGGTATGCCAACTCGATTTCACGCGGGGCTCCGAATGCCTCTACGATCAGGTCGATCGGCCCATCTTGCAGATGCAATCGCCGGCCATCAGGCAACAATCGGATTTGTGCGCGCGGCCTCATTGTTTCTTCTGCTCTGCAGACTCGAGCGGCCACGGATTGTCTGCCCGCGCTGTCACACGTCGTTGCCCTTCCGCAGCAGCGATCGAACTCAGCGGTCGAACACTTCCTACATAGCCGCCGAGCGCTGCATAATCCACCAAGCGCAATGTGAACTCAATCGGCGCCACGAGCGCTGGGGTCGGCACGTAGCCAAATGCGTTCTGCGGCATGCGAGTCACGTCGGCCATGAATGTAATTCCACCTCCCGGCCACACATACACGGGCGCGCCCCCGCAGGTCACGCGAGTCAACGCGTCGCGCACCGAATGCGTCAGCTTCACCGGATTCTCAGTCACCCCGGCCCGCAACGATCCTCCCGCGCCGCCCATGAACAGGACTCGTGCAGAGAGCTGGCTCACAATTTTCTTTGATGCGGGCCACCGATTCTTTCAGCGAAGCGGGCAACTCCTTTTCCTTCGGCTTGAGATCTTCGCCCAGCTCAAAGTAAGCATGGTGCTCACCCGTGGTGCTCACCATCAGCAAACGAAGCCCCGGCCAGGCTTTCCTGGGGTTGAACTTCCCCAGAATCGTGAGCGGATCCTCGATATCGGTTCCACCCCATGACGTCCCTGGTTGGGCAACCTGAAAATATCGTCCGGGCGTGGAGCGTCTTCCCTTCAGCTTGATTCCGGTCTCCGGTACGCCCAGCAGTTTCCCGGCCTGATGCTCTGACAGGACGCCCGTGATGTGATCGTCAACCACGACGACATCATCGACTTTGCCGAACCACTGCTTGGCAAACATGCCAATCGTCGCCGAGCCGCAGCCTACGCGCATCCGCTCTTCCTGTGCACCATCGACAACCGGCGGCTTGCCCGCTTGAACCACGACTTTGGCGCCGTCATCAATCTTTAATTCGACAGCCTTGCCATTGCACAGGTTCAACAGGGCCTCACAAGTTGCGGTGCCTTCATGGCGGCTACCACCCGTCAAATGCCGGACGCCGCCCAGCGATAGCATCTGCGATCCGTACTCGCTAGTCGTGACATGCCCAACAGCTTCCCCCTGTGAACGGACGGTGCTGCACTCCGCACCCAGATGGCGGTCGGTGTCGATCTTCACCTTCACGCCGCAATAGCTGAAAATTCCCTCGGTCACCACCGTGACCATATCGACGCCTTCCACTTGCGACGAAATGATGAAGGGCGCCGGCTTGTAGTCGGGATACGTTGTGCCAGCCCCGATCGCCGTCACAAATGTTTCGCCGTGACTGACCAGCGTTCCATCCCAGTCGCGTCCGCGCTCAAGGAATGGAACGACGGAGTCTCCTCGCTCCACCGCGCGATCGAGCACCACATGCGGATCGAGCCGGACCAACTTGCCCTCGTGATTCCCGTAGCGATCGCACGATCCGGTCCGCCCCGGCTTGATATAGCACAGCACGGGACAGGCATCGCAGCGGATCGCGTCGTCAGCCATGCGCGCCTCCGTTGGCCTTCGCGAGAATCGCTGCCCGCACCCGGTCCGGCGTGGCCGGAACTTTGCGAATGCGTACGCCTACGGCGTCATAAATAGCGTTCAGAATTGCAGGCGCGGTCGGAATCACTGCCTGCTCGCCGATTCCCTTCGCGCCAAATGGCCCAATCGATGACGGATCCTCAATCAGAATCGACTCCACCGGAGGAACGTCTCCGGCCGATGGAATCAGATAGTCGTGCAGGTTCTCGCCCTTGCCCGGGAAGAACTCCTCCATCAGCGCCATGCCAATTCCCTGCGCTACGCCGCCCTCGATCTGCCCTTCAATCAGTGTTGGGTTGATGGCGCGCCCCACATCATGTGCTGCAGTCACCTTGCGTACACGCACCGTGCCAAGTTCGACGTCCACTTCAATCTCCGCCATGTGCGCACCAAAACCGAAGACGGCGTACGGACTTCCCTGCCCGTTTTCGTTGAGCGGACTTGTCGGCGGGTCAAATGTCGCTTCACAGGTCATCACATAGCCGTGCGCGTCGATCGGAAACTTGGACAGGTCAAGCACCCTCGTTTTTCCGTCTTCAACAACCGTCACGCTAACATCGCCGAATTCGACGGCGGCGCAGTCACATGCGCCCGCCAACTTCAAGATCTCGCCGCGCAGTTTAGTGCCCGCCATGTGGGCGGCTTTCCCGGTCACAAAAGTTTGTCGCGAAGCCGATGTCTTCCCGCAATCCGGTGAGATCGATGTGTCGCCGGAAATCAGATCGAATTGCGACACCGGCGCGCCCAATGCATCCGCGCAAATTTGGGTGATGATGGTATTCGATCCTTGTCCGATATCGACCGCCCCCTGGTGCAAGGCGATGCGTCCGTCGCGCTTCAATCCGATGCGTATTGTAGAAGGATTCGGAAGTGAAGTGTTTCCGCACCCATACCACATGCCGGCCACGCCAACACCGCGTCGCATGGACCCGGTGGTCGAACCGTTGAACGCAGTTGAAGCAATTCGAGCAGCCTGCCATTTCGGTCGCAGAGCCTCAAAGCACGCTCCTATGCCAACTCCTTCGCCAAGAACCTGCCCCGTCACTGTCGGCGTATCATTCCGGAGTGCATTCAGAATGCGAAACTCCAGCCGGTCGATTCCAACCCGGTCGGCGAGTTCGTCATAGAGTTGCTCCTGCGCAATCGCTGCCTGGGGCACTCCGAATCCGCGGAATGCTCCTGCGGGGACGACGTTTGTGTGTACCGCGCGAGTCAGTGCCCGATAGTTCGGAACTGTATATGGTCCCGATGCATGCACTGGAACTCGCCCCGCCACCGTCGGGCCCCACGAAGAGTACGCGCCCGTATTGAAGTCTGCGGCAAAATCGAGTGCGGTCAGTTTGCCATCTCTGGTGGCCGCGGCCCGCAGTCGCATTCGTGCCGGATGCCGCTTGGTCGTCGACACAATCGACTCGGTCCGGGAATACACCATGCGCACTGGACGCCCCAACTTCCATGCCGCCAGCGCAACAAAAGGCTGCACCGAAAGATCGAGTTTCGATCCGAAGCCGCCGCCGACCGCTGTGGGAATAATTCGCACCAGCTCCTGCGCGATCCCCAGGATCTTGGCAATGTCGGAGCGGTCCATGTACGGAGACTGGGTGCACGCCTGAATCTCGATTTGATCTCCAAGCCGCCGCGCGAAACCGGCTTCCGGTTCAATGTATGCGTGCTCCACGAATCCGGTTTCGTACTCACCCTCAACCACAACATCTGCTTCTGCTATCGCCTTCTCCACATCCCCGCGAGCCACACGCCCGCGAACCAGAATGTTTCCCCCGCGATGTGCATGAATCTGTTCAGCGTCGGCTGCCAGCCCCTCATCGATCGTTCTAATCGGCGGCAACTCTTCCCAGCGAATGGGAAACTCTGCCAGATTGAGCGCCTCGAGAGTATCAGTCTCGCCCACGATTGCGGCAGCCGCCTCCCCCCGAAAGCGAGCCTCGCGATGTGCAAATACAGGCTGGTCAGCAAATCTCGGAATCACCCCATAACAATCAATTCCTGGGACATCCTTTGCACTCAGCACCGCCGCCACGCCGGAATGAGTCTCGACGAATGAATCCACATCGCCCAACTCAAAGCGCGCGCGGTGATGCGGACAGCGAACCACCCGGACTCCTAAGCTTCCTGTGGGGACTTCGTCGGCTCCAAAGATTTCGGTGCCTTCGACTTTTTTCTTCCCGTCAAGGCGCACTAACCGTGATCCAACGGCTGCCCCCGCAGCGGGCGACGACGGCAGCGAAGTCTCTGATCCGGCCTCCAGAATCGCGCTGATAATCTTCCTATAGCCGGTGCACCGGCAAAGCACGCCACCAATCGCATCCGCGACTTCGGTTTCGCTGGGAGAGGAATTCCGTTCGAGCAGTGCGGTCGCTGCTACCAACATCCCCGGCGTGCACGCGCCGCATTGAGCCGCGCCGTGCAGGAGAAATGATTGTTGCAGTCTGCCGTGCAGTGGCGCCCGCCCGGCCAACCCTTCCACAGTCGTGATCTCGCATCCCGCAACCTGTCCAGCTGCGACCAGGCAGGAACATACTGGCTCGCCATCCATCAAGACGGTACAAGCGCCACAGTCGCCAGCATCGCATCCCACTTTCGTCCCGGTCAGACCGAGATCGTCCCGCAGCACGCGAGAGAGGCGCCGCATTCCATGGACCGCAACCTCGACCGCGCGCCCATTCACCGAGAACGAAACTAAATCCGTCCCGGCGGCGATAACTTTTTCAGTCGTCGCCATGTCAGCGTGCTCCCACGCAGGCTTCCAGCGCCCGTTGCACCAGAGTCAAGGAAGCATCCCGACGGTAATCGGCTGTGGCCCGCACATCGTCAATCGGGGAAAGCGGCGTCAAGTGTTCGGCCCGGACGGTCGCGCCAATTCCCGCACTCGCGGATAAGCCGACAAGGTCGTTTTCTAAAGCAGTCAACCGCTGTGCCTTTGCCGAACACGATCCCACCGCCATATGCGCCTCTGCGACCTTCCCTGCTCCGTCCGCGAGCACAACTGCCGCCACCATCGAAATAGAGATGACCAGATACCGTCGCGCGCCGAGTTTCAGAAAGACCGAAGCGGCATCCTCCATGTGCCGCGGAACCAGCACGGCTGAAAGAATCTCATCGGCGTGCCGTGCGGTCTTGCGATTGCCGGCAATAAACTCGGATAAAGGCACGCGCCTGCTCCCTGCAGCAGAAGCCAACTCCACGTCCGCGTCCAGTGCCAGCAGCGGCGGAACTCCATCGGCCGCCGGAGACGCGTTGCACAGGTTCCCTGCGACCGTGCCTCGATTCTGAATCTGCACCGACCCGACTTCCCGCGCGGCGGCCTTCAACGCATCAAAACAACGCGGCAGCGGAGTGCGAATTACTTCAGTCCATGTGGTAAGGCCGCCAATGCGAACATGCTCCCGCTCCATCGAGATGCCACGAATCTCCCGGAGCGCCGCAATATCGACGATGCGTCCCTGCGGCAATCGCTCGCCGAGTGCCGGATAAAAATCTGTCCCGCCTGCCAGAATCTGTCCGCCCGGAGAAGCCAGCAGAGAGACTGCCTCGTCAAGTGTTTTCGGCCTGAAGTACAAGGATTGGGCCCCCGAACAACCCGCCACACAATGCTTTCAGACTTTGTATACGAAGCCCGTGCCTTTGTACAGCCACCGTCAGGCCGGAAATAAATGGCACATTGTCTGGGCGCGAAAATCGAAAATTCTCTCGACATCGCGCTTCACGACGATGGCGTAAGCGGCGCGACCGATCCACCCCAAAGGCAGCCCATACGTCACCCGATCGCGCATCGTGGTTCCGCCCTCATGGGGTGCAAACCAGTGTTCATGATTCCACTGCGCGTAAGGGCCAGAGATTTCCCGATCGACAAATCTATGCGGAGCATTCCACTCACTGATCTCAGTTGTCCAACGGATAGGCATCCATCGCCAGCGCAACCGGTAGCGAATCAATGAGCCCACGGCGAGTTCCGCGGGACTCTCGACCATGCGAAAGTCGAGCCAGGGCGGGGTGATTACCTGCAGGTTCTCCGGCCGCGAAAAAAACGCAAAGACTTCGTCCACCGGCCTTGGAAGCCATTGCTCTCGTTCCAAACAATAGGTATGCATTGCTTCCGCGGCCTGCGACACGCCGCTCTCGGAGAATCCGTCACTTCTGTGTTCTAATCTCCGCGTCGCAATTCTCGCACGTAATCATTCTTGGGAGACACTTCATGCTACTGACCAGTTCGAAGCGGTTCGCAGTCGCTTTGGGGGTTCTGACACTTGTTCATTCCGCGTGGACCCAAACGCCGTCGATCGCTCCACCCGATCTCGACAGCTACGTCGCCTCTTCGATGAAGATTTTCGATGTCCCGGGGATGGCCGTGGCCATCGTGAAAGATGGCAAGATCGTGGTTGCCAAGGGTTACGGCGTTCGTAAGCTTGGCGAGCCGACCCCGGTCGATGAATTCACCATGTTCGGCATCGGCTCGAACACCAAAGCCTTCACGACGGCCGCCCTTGCCACTTTGGTGGATGAAGGCAAACTCTCCTGGGATGATCCCGTGTATCAGCGTCTGCCCGGCTTCGTCATGTATGACCCGTACGTTTCGCACGAGATGACCATTCGAGATCTGCTCGCCCATCGCAGCGGCATGGGACTGGGCGAAGGCGACCTGCTGTTCTGGCCGCATTCCACTTACACGCGCGAAGAGGTGATCTACAAGCTGCGCTTCATGAAGCCGGCCTCAAGTTTTCGCAGCCACTACGCCTACGACAATCTGCTCTACATGACGGCCGGGCAGATCATCCCCGCAGTGACCGGCACCTCGTGGGACGACTACGTCCGCCAGCGCATCTTCGCTCCGCTGGGCATGAATCACACCAACGTAAGCAATGCCGGGATCAAGCCCACCGACAACGTGGCGTTTCCGCACTCGTATCTGGAAGGCAAGCTCCAGGTCATCCACTTCGAAGTGCTCGACAACGCTGCCCCGGCTGGCGCCATCAACTCTTGCGCCGCCGATATGGGGAAGTGGGTGCAGTTACAACTCAACCGCGGAAAATTTACCGATCGTGACGGCCGATTGTTTGGCGAGCAGCGATCGAAAGAGATGTGGTCACCACAAACCATTCTTCCGACCAACGATCCTCCCGCGCCGCTCGCGAAGCTGAAGACCAACTTCGCCGACTACGCTCTCGGCTGGGGACTGCACGACTATCATGGCCGCAAACTCGTCGGGCATACCGGAGGCGTTGCCGGCTTCGTCTCTCGCGTGATGCTTGTGCCTGAAGAAAACCTAGGCGTGGTGATACTCACCAACGCCGAAGAAGGCGGTGCCTTCGATTCCATTCTCTATCACGTGATCGATCACTACCTCAGCCTGCCACCGACCGACTGGATCGCAGCCTTTAAGCAACTGAAAGATACCGAAGAGCAGGATGCCGCCGAGCAGATGAAGAAAGCCGAGAGCTCCCGCGCCGCTAATTCCAAGCCTTCCTTGCCCCTCGACAAATACGCGGGAATCTATAGCGACGCGTGGTATGGACCCATTACCATCCGCTCGGAAAACGGTGGCCTGGTCATGACCTTCGATCACACGCCCACCATGATCGGCGACCTGCAGCACTGGCAGTACGACGCATTCAAAGCTCACTGGCGCGATCGCACGATTGAAGACGCCTTTGTGACCTTCTCACTCAACCCCGACGGAACTGTTAATAGCGCAAGGATGGCGGCAGTCTCTCCGCTGGCCGATTTCAGTTTCGACTATCAAGACCTGCTGCTGAAACCGGCAGAGAAGAAATAAACGATAGAGCGTTGTGGGTGCCCGCTGCTCGCGTCGCTTCCTAGAGAGTGTGGATTTCGACTTCTTGTAGATTGCTGAGAGACTCAATTGGCCGTCCTCGACAACTCGCCTCTCAAAGCGGCTGAAGCCGAAGTCCTTGCTCACTCCACCGGACTGCGCCGCGAACTCGGTCTGCTTGATCTTGTCTTGGCCCAAATCCTGCTGGTCGTCGTTCCTGATTTCTTTGGCACCGCGGTCAAAGCCGGGCCTTCGCATGTTGTCCTCTGGCTATCGGCGATGTTGCTCTTCTTCATCCCGCTGGCATTGATCGTCGCTCACCTCAACCGCCTGATGCCGCTCGAAGGCGGCCTCTACGAATGGGCGCGTTTCGCCTTCGGCGATCAGATCGGGTTTCTCGTCGCCTGGAATTTGTGGCTCTTCATCATGTTGTATGTCGCGATTATTGGTCTCGTAACAACCACCTTCCTGGGCTATGCAATACCTTCGCTGGCGTGGATGGCCGACAACAAGTGGGCTGTTCTCGCGGCGTCGGTGGTCTTGATCGCGGCCCAAACGTCGCTGGCCAGCATTGGATTCCGCATCGGCAAATGGTTCAACAATGCCGGCAGCATCGCCGTGCTCATCACGGTTGCCGTGCTCGTTGCACTGCCGCTTGTAAACGCACGTCACGGAGCGGTTGCATCGTTCCATCCTTTACGTTTGGTCGCACCATCGCTCACGATCTTCACGCTCAGCGTCTTCAGCAAGATGACCTTCGGCGCGCTCAGCGGCTTCGAGTACGTCGCCATCTTCGCCGGCGAATCGCGCAATCCGGGTCGTAATATCGGGCGCTCCATCGTGATCACCGCGCCGGCAATCGTGCTGATCTATATCCTCACGACGAGCGCAATCCTGGTGTATGTTTCTCCCGATTCGGTCGACGTCATCGGACCGATCCCGCAAGCTCTACGCCTGGGTTTTGGAGGCCTGGGCGCCGTCATCGTGCCTGTTGCGATATTCCTTTTGCTGACCAATTACCTCTCCACCTTCAGTCTCTATTTCAGCGGGAGTGCACGCCTTCCGATGGCCGCCGGATGGGATCACCTATTGCCGGCATGGTTCTCGCGTCTGCAGGCCCGCTACAAGACGCCAGTGAACTCAATTCTTTTTCTGGGAGGCGCAACGCTCGCCGCCAGCATTGCGGCTCTGATTGGAGTCGGCGAGCAAGAGGCCTACGAACTTCTCCTCACCTGGGGCTTTGCTTTTTACGGCATCGCCTATCTCGCGCTGTTCGCAATTCCGCTGCTGGCGCCGAAAGCCAGCGGAATCCGTCCTGGCCTCGCGCTCAGGATCGCTGCGGTGTCAGGCTTTCTCGTGACCCTTCTCTTCGTCATACTTTCGATCTCCCCGATTATTCATGTGGAGAGCGAGTCAAAGTATTCGTGGAAGATTGCCGGAGTTGTGCTGGGAGCGAACCTTCTCGGATGGATCATCTATCGTGCTGGGCGACAGAAGAACGTTCTGCCTATCATCTAGATTCAGGCACAGCGCTGGAAGTTCCTCGGTGCAGCCTTCACCGTAAGAACACGTGTCCGGCATCCTCCACACGCACACTCGACTTCCGCCGCGTTGCTGTGCCGATGTTGTACAGCACCAGCAGATGATCTTCGACGATCAGCACTTCCTTCTCGCTGACCCATCCCACCAAGAGCGCATGCGGCACAAACGCCACTCGCCGCGGCGTGTCCTCCAGGCTCTTCACTTCCACCGCGGGCAGATCCACCAAAGCTTTCCGAATTCGCTGCGACTCTTCGGGATTCGCGTCGCCGTCTTCTGCCAGTTGAATCGGCTTGTTGGCTTCCGCCGTGGTGGAGATCGTCATCGCCACGTACTCCAGTTCCGGCGACAGCCGCGCATTCGAGGTGAAGAAACTCACATCATAGTCAGGATTCTTGTATGTCGCCTGCTCGTCAAAGACAGTGCGCGTCTTACCGTCGGTCAGCACCAATGTTTGATCGTTGCTCTGATTTGACCACCCGCAACAGCCGGTATCAGGAATGGCTTCGACGATGGTCTTCCCATCAGATGCCGCATCCAGTACGCGTTTCAAAGGCTCAGTCAGGGTTTCAGGCGTCCACTTTCCACCTTCGGCCAGATACCGGGTAGTCGCTTTGTAGTCGGGTTCGGTCTGCCCTGCGACAAACTGTGTCATGAGAAAGAAGTGCTCGACGCCATTGGCGGGCGCCCAAAGCACACCATATGCACAACTCTCCTCGCACGTCCCGGTCGGACAGCGGCAGTCCGGAAGCTTCATCGTGACCAGATCTTCCCGCCCTGCTCCGCTCAAATCGGTCTGCCAGGCTTGCCAGGTCGTCGCGGTCGAGAGGTCAATGCCCTCGCGCTGCAGTCGTCGCGCTTGATTCGCGAACCAGAATAGATGTGTGCCGTCAGCCGAAAGAAAAGCCGCTGGGGCGATCTCGGTGATCGCCTGATTCGATCCGGTTGCCGTCGTCTCGCGCTTCACTCCCGAATCAATCGTATTCGCGCTGTGTCCATTCCAAACCCACACCTTGCGCGTCGACGCAGCCTCTTCTTCGGAGAGTGGCACAGATGCCGGTACGGCGAATAGAATTTGGCCCAAGCGATTGACTGAAACATTCGCAGGTGCCTGTACCGCTTCGGCTGGCACCTTCACAGTCTGCTTCACCGCAAACGTCGCTGGATCGTACTCCACCATCTCTCCCGGCGAACGCAGCACCCAGAGACGCTTCCCTTGCCCCAGTGCGGGCCCCACCAGTAGCAAGAGACTGACCACGACTCGTAACGAATTTTCACCGAACCAATTCACCGCATCTCCACCAACGGCAGCTCAACAAAGCTTGCTTGATCGGATGAATGGAAAACCCTCTGCGTTGCCTTCTTGTAGTCCCCTGGCTTCGCCCAGAAGATATTCGGCACAAACGTTTGTGGGTTGCGGTCGTACAGCGGGAACCAGCTCGATTGAATCTGCACCATGATCCGGTGCCCTGGCAGAAATACATGGTTCGCGGTCGGTAGCGAGAAGCGATAGAGCAACGGCTTATCGGCTGCGATCGCCTTCGGTGTCTCCAGACTCTCGCGGTAACGTCCGCGGAAGATATCTGCCGAAACCATCAGTTGGTATCCGCCCATTGACGGCTGCATTCCCACTTCGTCCGGATATACATCGATGACTTTCACCACCCAATCGGAATCCGTTCCGCTCGTCGACGCGATCAAGTTCGCCACCGGCTGACCACTAATCTTTACCGGATTCTTCAAAACTTCCGACCTAAACGACACCACGTCCGGACGCCCCGACAGCTCGCGCTGATCATCCACCAGCCACTGCGCCCAAGTGAAATCTCCGCCGTAGCCGACCGGTTGAATCGGGCGGGTGCGGAACGTCGCCGGCTTCGCAGGATCAGAAACATACTCTTCAAATGTTGTGTCGCCAGGTTTCGGAGTGTCAAAACTCAACTTCAAGCCCGCCCCAAGATAAAGTCGTGCTGCGCGAATGGCGCATCCGCCAGCACAACCCGCCGGCCACGATGGCAGCCGCCGCCACGTATTGGTCCCCGTCTCAAAGGCAGTTACCGGAGCCACGTCCGCCTTCGGCGCTCCGTCTTTCAAGTACTGGTCCAAAAATGGCCGCAGAATATTTTCGCGGAAATAAAGGCCGGTATCGCTATTGAACTTCAACGCGCCAAGGGCGTTCCCGTCGCCAATTTCCTGCCCGTGATGCCAGGGCCCCATCACCAAAAACACTTTGTCATTGTTGGTGTCCTTCGGTTTGATTGCTTTGTAAACTGCAGTAGCGCCATAAATATCTTCCTGATCCCACAAACTGTCGACCAGCATGACGGGCACCTTTAAGGGCTGCGCCGCCAGGATCTTATCCATGGCCTGCTGTTGCCACCATGCGTCGTAGCTCGGATGCTCCAACAGTTTCCGCCAGAACCCGACCTGCTCCAACCCGTGCCGTCGCCCTAACTCGCCCGCCGATCCTGCCTCCATGAACTCGTCGTAGTCATCAAAGTGACTGCTCCACCACTGCGCGCTGTTGTCGCGGGTGGCCTCCTGCTCGTAGATGTACGGCAAGTTTTGTTCGCGAAAAGCGCCGTTATGGAACCAATCGTCTCCCATCCAGCCATCGACCATCGGATTCATCGGCACAGAAACTTTCAACGCCGGATGCGGATTTACCAGCGCCATCAGTGGAAGGAATCCATCGTAAGAAATTCCCAGAATCCCTACCTTCCCGTTGCTTTCGGGCACGTTTTTAACCAACCAGTCGATCGTGTCATAGGTATCGGTCGAATGATCCACGGTTGTTGGATTCAGCGGCCCACGCAACGGCCGGGTCATTACGTAGTCGCCCTCCGATCCGTATTTTCCGCGCACGTCCTGGACTACGCGGATGTATCCACCTTCCACAATCACGTCCAAGGGATTGTCGTACCCGTTCAGAATTGGGCCGAGATGCGAACTCTGCGCGTGACTGACCTGAGAACTGGCGTTGTAGGGAGTCCGCGTCAAAAGAATGGGAGCATTCTTTGCCCCCTTGGGAATTACGATCACGGTATGCAACTTCACCCCATCGCGCATCGGAATCATCTCGTCGCGTTTGACGTAGTCGAAGCTTTCGGTAGCCGGTTCCAGTTTTGCCGGAGTTTCGCTGGGCAATGAAGAAACGGTCTGCGCGAACGAAGATCCAGAAAAAAGCGAAGCCAGTAACAAAGCGAACGAACCCAGGGTACGGAGGTGGCAGAGTATGGTCATGAGGTTTCCTTGGAGGTGCCGGAAATACTAATTGGTCGCCCGTCAGGTTGCCAAACCGCGCAAGCTCTCGCGCCTCGTCCGCTATTCTCTGGTGCCTCTTTGTTCTTTGTTCTTTGTTTTTTGTTTTTCCGAACAAGAATGAACTTGATGTCCAGACCACCGTTAGAAGTGATAGGCTACCCAATCCTGAGCCCGAAATCGGGATCACGGGACGGAAGACGAGAAAGTGGAGGCTTACCTTATAATGTCCGGGTCCAAAACGGCTTTCGGTGCTCCCGGAACCCGTCGCACGAATTTCATCGCTCCATCGTCAGAACCCGGCGCTGGCATCTTTCACTATGGCCGTCGACTTGAAAACTCCTAAGCCCGGCATCGAAGCGGCGAGCCTGACCGACGTCGGCCGCCAGCGTTCCAATAACGAAGACTCCTATCTTTATTGGGAACCTGATTCCGACGAGGATTTCCGCCGGAAGGGCCGTCTCGCCGTGGTGGCCGACGGCATGGGCGGGTACGAAGGTGGACAAGAAGCCAGCCACCTGGCCGTCGAAACCGTGCGTAGTGTCTACGATAATACCTCTGGCGGCGATCCCCAGGCCGCGCTTCTTGAGGCCTTCGAATCGGCCCACCAGAACATCCAGCGCTACGCCCTGGAGCATCCTCAGTTCTATGGGATGGGGACCACCTGTACTGCCCTCTCGATCGTCAACCGTCAACTTTGTTTCGCCCACGTAGGCGACAGCCGGCTGTACCTGATTCGCGGAGAGACGATCTCCCGCCTCACGCGAGATCACTCCTATGTCGGACGCCTGGTCGAGACTGGCATTGTGCGGTCCGAGGACGCTGAATCCCATCCCCAGCGCCACATTCTGACCGCCGCTTTGGGCTCTGGAAGGGACGTTATTCCTCACATCCCCGAGCACCCCATTGCGTTGGAAGATCGCGACACTCTCCTGCTCTGCACCGACGGCTTATGGGGTGTGGTCGGCGACTCGGACCTCGCCCAGGTCGTGCGCACCAATTCTCCTACCGACGCCTGCCAAAAGCTCGTCGATATAGCGCTGGAACGTGGTGGTCCCGACAACATCACGGTTGTCGTTCTCCGCGTTTCTGCCTGATCAGTTTTCGGGATTAGCTAGCGCTTCCGAATGGTTGAAATGCTGCGAATCGGAGTTTCTGCCACTTCGTCCTGTCTCCGGTAATCCAGCAGGTGGGATGTCAAAGTATGAGTGCCAACCAGTCGCACGTCAGCAGTAGCCTCCATGTTCGTCTGCACCCAGATTCCGTCCAGGTCGGTAAAAACTAACTTGACCCGGACTTGCTTGAGCCACCAGGAAGGCGTCTTCTCCGCCTCGCCCTCAACTTGCCGCAGGAGAAAAGAGTGTTTATCGATCCAAACGTTTCCCGAAAGCAGATCCTTTTCTTTACGTTTCGGTTCTAATCCCAACAGGTAACAGGAATGTCCGTCAATGGTCACGTCGCCGAGATACTTGAAGTTGTAATTGTCTCGGGTGATGGCGCTGCTGGCTTTGTTGGAGTTTGCTTCGACCTCATGGTCCAGAACACGGCGGACTAACTGCTGCCCTCGACTACTTCCTGAAGACCTCTGAATTCTGTAGTCTTTAAATGCGGGTGGCCTGAAATTCACTTCCGCCACGACCTCGGAATTGGCCTTGGAATCCTGCGCGCCAAACAGCCGATACTCGCGAATGATTTGATACGAGACCTGTGGATGAACCGCAGATTGTGCCCTCTCCATCGACTGCACGATCTGGTCGAGCGGCAGAGGCGCTTGCGATGCGCCCTTTTGGGCGACTCCGACGGAACTGAGTAACGTTACCGTCGCCCCAATCATTCCCCACCGTATCCCTAGGCCCACGTTGATGCCTCGCTACCTAGGATGCACAAAGCACGTCATGGGCCAAAGGAAAATGCTGCGGACACGAAGGCTGCGATCCCGCGATCCCGTTCAGGATGCAAATAATTCGAACTAGGCAGGAATTTCTCCCTACGCGGAACCGAGTAGGCGGGCGGCTTGGCGCACCCTAGGCACGCACGGGTTTGCAGCCCACACATTAAAATCTGTCTCGGCCTCACGGTTCGGCACTTTGCGGAAGCCTCCTATTCCCGGAACCCTGTTGGCGCGCGACGCCCTGCAAAATGAGAGCCTGCGCCACGTAATACGTGATCCAGATGAGGTGAGCGCTTCCCAGAAACGGCCCGCGGAACTTGCCAATCGCCAGCATCGCATCCGACGCGATGAAGAATGATGCTCCCACGGCAGCCAGAGGAGTTCCCAAGTCGGCCAACACCGCGCTGATCGCCATGCCACAAAGGACTACCGCATAGATGACCACTGGAATGAGTAGATCACCAAGTGTCGGCCGCAGAATTCCCAACACAAACGCCAGCGCAACTACAATCCCCATCATGCCGCAGGCTCTTGCCGCGCCAACCTTTCGCAAGTCCATTAGACCGACCCTGCGGAACATCGCAATGTAAACCAGATGTGCGATCAGAAATGATCCCAACCCGAGTAGAAACAGCGACTCCCCCTCCAGGTGCCCTAATCGCCTCACGCCCAAGAGAAAGTCTCCAACCGACGAGAGCAAGAGCGCCCCTCCCAGAAACCAGTCTGTGCGAAAACCTAGTACCGCCAGCAGAACAATGCTTGACACTCCGAGGATCGCCGGCCAATCCCCTGATACGAGTTGGCGCGCCACCAGGAAACTAAACGAGGTGGCGATCGAAAGTGTGAATACGAACTCTGACGTCCTCATATTCACCGAGTTTATGCGACCGAAAGAACCCGCTCATCCCCCAAAAGCGAAGAAGTCGCCATCAGCAACGCGGCGCAACGCTTGGATGAGCCCCAGGATGCCGCGGGGAAGAGGCTTAACATTCCCAAGCTCGGACGAACGTCACAGGACTTACCGGTATGCAAGATCCTGCAAACATCCGAGTTTTCCACCGCGCGGGCGGAAAGGTTTCGACCACGAACTGCAATCCGATGCACATCCCGCCTTGTTTCCTTCCCTAGGGAATCCACTAAGCCTCTGATTTCAGAAGCATAATGCCCGTTCGATTTTTCTCCGCAATGGACTTCCGCTTGCTATGTCGCTTATGTTAATAATGTCTATTACATCAATGGACTTTATGGAATAATCGCCGATGGAAACCTGCCACAAATGAAAATCTCCCAAAAAGGTCTCTACGCCCTCCAAGCCATGATGATGCTCGCCCGTCATCACCACCAGGGCGCCATCAAGATCCGCGATATCGCCTATGAAGAGGCGTTACCCGAGAAGTTCCTGGAGTTAATCCTGCTTGAACTCAAGAATGCACGCATGGTTGAAAGCGTGCGCGGCGCCAAGGGCGGCTACCAACTCCGCCGTGACCCGGCGGAAATCCACCTCAGCGAAATCATGCGACTGATTGACGGTCCGCTCGCGCCCTTTGGCGATGCCGAGCAACTCCGCGAACTGATTGACCGCGATCTTGCCCACCGCACCCTTTACCAGGTCTTCCTCGATGTTCGCGATGCAGCGGCTCGCATCCTCGACAACACCACTCTGGCCGACTTGATCGCGCACGGCGGCCCACGCATCGGCAAGAATGCCAGGCGTCAAAAAAATCAGAAGAAAGATTCGGCCAGCATCCTCCCCATGGTCGTCGGTGGCAAGCGTGAGTAGACGCTTCTTGTCAGTTGTTTTCGTTTTTGCAACGTCCTTGTCGCTTCTTGCGCAGGGACCTGTCAACACTATCCGCGTCGGCGCCTTCCCCAACATCACGCACGCCCAGGCGATGGTCGGCAAAGCCAATGGCTGGTTCGATAAAGCCATGGGACCGCAGGTCAAGGTTCAATGGACCAGTTTCAATGCTGGGCCGGCGGCGATCGAGGCCTTATTTGCCGGAGCGATCGACATGACCTACGTCGGCCCCAATCCCGCGATCAATGGCTACGTGCGCTCCAGCGGCGAAGCTCTTCGTGTCGTGGCCGGAGCGGCCAGCGGCGGGGCTTCGCTCATTGTCCGCAACGATTCCGGTATCAATAAACCGGAAGACTTTCACGGCAAGCGCGTGGCTTCTCCGCAATTCGGCAACACGCAGGACGTCGCCTTGCGCAATTGGCTCAAAAACCACGGTATGAAAACCAACGACAAAGGCGGCGACGTGCAGATCGTCCCCATGGCGAATCCTGACCAGTTGACGCTCTTCCTAAAAAAAGATCTGGATGCTGCATGGGCTCCGGAACCTTGGGCTACACGCCTCATCCATGAAGGCAACGGCCGCCTCTTCCTTGACGAGCGCACATTATGGCCCAACGGACAATTCGTCATCGGATTGCTCGTAGTGAATACAAAGTTCCTCAAGACCCATCCCGACTTAGTCAAGAACTGGATCCGCGCGAACGTCGACTTGACTGACTGGATCAACGGCCATCAACCCGAAGCCCGGAAACTCCTGAATCAACAGATTCAGACCGAAACCGGCAAGGCGCTTCCTCCAGCGGTTCTCGACGAAGCCTTCTCCCGCATGCAGGTGACCTACGATCCGCTGCATACCGCGCTGACTACCGCCGCGCAACAGGCGTTTGAAGATGGATTCCTCGGACGCCAGATGCCCGACCTCTCCGGTCTCTACGATCTTTCGCTGCTCAACCAGGTCCTCGCGGAAAAGGGACGAAAGGCCATTCAATGAGTACCAACGTCCAGAAATTTCCCAGTCAGTTCCCGATCCCGGTCGACCCACGCTTCGCAACTCACTCTGGGGCTCCCGGCGGCAAGGTGGGTCCGATCTCGGTCCACAGTCCGGTGCGCAATGTCTCCCCTGGAATTTCCAAGGTCGGCCTCAGCGAAATCTGCCTGAGCTATCGCACGCAAAGCGGAGAGCGGTTGCTCGCCCTCGACCACATCAACCTGCAAGTGCAGGCTGGAGAGTTCGTCTGCGTCGTCGGTCCCTCGGGTTGCGGAAAGTCCACGTTGCTTCATTTGATCGCCGGCCTGCAGCCGCAAACGTCGGGTCAGATCCTGATCGACGGTAAGCCAGTCGAAGGTCCGGGCACCGACCGCATCCTCATCTTCCAGGAGCACGGCCTGTTCCCATGGCTCACGGTCGGCCAGAATGTTGAATTTGGCATGAAGATGAAAGGCGTTCCCAAGGCCGAGCGTGAGGAGAAGACTCGCTATTATTTACGCCTCGTACATCTGGCAAAGTTTGAAAAGAGCTACATCCACCAACTCTCTGGCGGCATGCGGCAGCGCGTGGCCATCGCCCGCGCTCTGGCCACCGAACCGGACGTTCTGCTCATGGACGAACCGTTCGCCGCCCTCGACGCCCAGACTCGTGACCTGTTGCACGACGAGTTGGAGCGCATTTGGAGCGAGACGGGACGCACCATCATTTTCGTGACTCACAATGTTCGCGAAGCGGTTCGACTCGGCGATCGCGTCGTTCTTCTGACCTTCCGTCCGGGCCGCGTCAAGAGCGAGTTCCCTGTCGAACTCCCCCGCCCACGACATCTTGAGGATCCGACCGTCGCCCGCGCCGCCCGTGACATTCTCGATGAACTGCGCGACGAGATTAACCGCTCCCTCGAAGCGGAATACAACGAGGGCGTGAAGCCCCATGTCAAAACGACGGTTGAAGGGGGAGTCCAGGTATGAAACGCGCCGCTCGCTACATCATCTTTTATGCCGCGCTCTTCGGCTTGTGGACACTGCTCGCGGAACTGAAAATCTGGCCACCATATCTCTTCCCTACGCCTTGGGGCGTCGGCGAAGCTCTCTATGCCGGGTTCAAGGATCACTCATATTGGATCGCGATCCGCGTCAGCATGCAGCGCGTCCTTATTGGCTATGGCATTTCCGTCGTGCTCGGCATGATCCTCGGCCTAGGCGTGGCCAGCAACAAGTTTCTGGAAGAAACCATGGGAGGCTTGCTCGTAAGTCTGCAGAGCCTGCCCAGCATCTGCTGGTGGCCGCTTGCGCTGCTCTGGTTTGGACTCAACCAGAACGCAATCCTCTTCGTCGTGATCATGGGTTCCCTGTTGTCCGTCACTCTGGCCATGGAAGACGGCCGCAAGCAAATGCCTAAGATTTTCGGCCAGGCCGGGCGCAATCTCGGCGCCACGGGATTCAAGCTCTTCTGGTACGTCTTGTTACCTGCGAGTTTGCCTTTCATCGTCTCGGGTCTTAAGCAAGGTTGGGCGTTCGCCTGGCGCTCGCTGATCACCGCGGAAATGCTTTACCTGAGTCTCGGTCTCGGTCAGGTGCTAATGATGGGCCGCGACCTGAACGACATGAGCGCCGTAATCGCCGTCATGATTCTGATCATCGCTCTCGGCTATTTGGTCGACGGCATCGTGTTCAAGGGAATGGAACGCCATTTACAGAACAGGTGGGGGCTGACACCCGCAACCTAGGCCTTCGAGATCGGCATTTCGATTCTCCCAAAAACCATTTGGTCAAAAGCGAAATAAACGTACGAAATGATTTACAAGTATGTCTACTATGTTTATAGTGTTACTTCTATGGAGCGGGTTGAAATGACTGAATCGACAAAGTGCCGACCCGCAAATAGAACGTTTCCCCTGCTCTGTCGCGGCTAGAGTTCTGTTGTTCCCCCGCCGAAGTAGCAGTTGCAGCAACAAACGAAAAAGGAGAGGACTGTACTTCCATGAAACTCAACCAGAACCTGATCTTCACTGCCCTGATTCTGACGGCAACCGCCGGTGGCGCCTGGGCCCAAACTGAGGTAGCCGCGAATGCTGCTCCGGCAAACGGACCTGCGGCTTCAGCGCCAGCGCCGGCCCCGCCGCCCATCACCGCAGCCGACATTCAGTCGTTGAAAGACGCTCTCGCCGCCCAGCAGCTACAGATTCAGGCGTTGCAGACGCAATTGCAAAGTCAGAACCAGAACAAGGATCAAGCCAACAAAGATCAGGCCCCGCAGCCAGTCCGAACTGCTCTTTCTGTGGCTCCCACTGCTACCACAGCCCAAACCTCCCCGGCATCGTCTGACTCGAACATCAACGTCGCAAGTCTCCAGGAGCCTCCGTCGAATAAGACCACCCAGAATGCGGGTAGCTCCGATGAACGCGTCCGCAATCTGGAGAGAGAGATCAAGGGCCTCGGCCCTATCTCCTTCAGCGGTGACGTCCGACTTCGTGCCGAGCCTTTCTTCGGCGGACCAGCGGACCAATCGCTCGATCGAATGCGTGCCCGCGTTCGTGCCCGCTTTAATGCCATCGCCTACGCTCGGTGAACAATTCCGTGCCGGCTTGACCCTGGCGAGCGGTGACATCAATGACCCCACGTCTACTAACCAGACTCTTACCGGCTTCTACACGCGGAAGGCGGTTGCTCTGGACCAGGCATTTGTAGAGTTCACCCCAACAGCTTTCAAGCCTCTCACCCTGGTGGGCGGCAAATTCCGTTATCCCTGGTACAACACCGAACTTACCTGGGACAAAGACTTGAATCCTGAAGGTGTAGCGGAGACTCTGGCATTCAACCTCGATAACGCCGTTCTGAAGCGCATTGCATTCATCGGGTTTCAGTTGCCCTTCGCTGAGATGGCCGGCACCGCATCCACAGACAAGCGAATCACCCAGTCCATCACCTATGGTGGCCAGTTGCAGACGAATTGGCGTCTTACGTCGTGGATGAACCTGAGCGCGTACACGGGCTACTATGACTACCGCGGAGCCGATTCAGTGGCCCTCGCCCTGACGCGGGCCAGCACCAAGAATCCGCAAACTCCATTTTCAGGCTACCTGCCCCTTACCTCTGGGAATCCGGTACAGAACTCAACCTACACCACCACGGCGAGCGACGATCGTCACCGTAGACGGAACAGCCTATCCGACAGGAGTGAACACCGTCTCGAACGCGCAGTTCGCCTCGAAGTTCGGGCTCTTCGACAGCATCGCTCGCATCGATATCGATACTGGACATCCTCGCCTCCCGATTTCTTTCATCGGCGACTACGTTCAGAATACCGAGGCTTGCGGCAACCTCCCGAACATCGTTGCGGCCCCGACAAACACCGCGACTGCGACTTATAAGCAGACGGTCAATGCGCCCTGCAACTCGCACTACCGGCGCGGGTATTGGGCTGAAGGAACGTTTGGCCGCCTGCAGAAAAAAGGTGATCTGCAGTTTGGATACGCCCGCATCTACATTGAGCGTGAGGCGGTGTTGGGCAACTTCAACTACAGCGATATACGCCAAGGGACGAACGTCAGCCAGCACCGCTTCACATCCTTCTATCCAGCTCGACCCGAGGGTACAGTTGGGCTTCACCGCCCTGGTCGGACGTCCGCTGGGGACGACGGAACCGTGGCTCACGCGCTTGCAGTTCGACACGATTTACATCTTCTAGATTCCTTTTCGAGGGGACCTTCCCTTCGGAAATGCCGCCGGCCCGGTTATGGCCACTCTCCTTTTCCGGGCCGGCGGTATGAACGTTAGAATGCATCGGAGATAGCAACCGTCGAGGTACTATGAACTCGAGACGCAACTTCCTGAAACAAGTGTCTGGCGCCGCACTCGCGGTGGGCGCAGCTCCTTCGCTTCTGTCATGGGCCACCTCCGCTCAAAGCGGATCGATCGACCTTCCCGGCGAAGATGGGATGATCGTTCGCTCCTTCCGCTTCGTCGATCTGGAAACTCCGGTCGAGTACTTCAATACATGGCTCACTCCTGTTCCCGCACTTCTTCGTGCGCAATCACATGCACGAACCAAGCGAACTCAATTCGGACAACTGGCGGCTGACGGTTGGTGGAGAAGTCGAGAAGCCGCTAACTCTCACTCTGGCGGAACTCTCGAAACTGGAAACTCATTCCGTGGTCAACACGCTCGAGTGCGCGGGCAACGGACGCAGTCTGCATCGTCCGCAGGTTCCCGGGATTCAATGGGGCAAGGGCGCCGTAGGCACCGCGCGCTTCTCGGGCCCGCGTCTGCGGGACGTGTTGCAGCGCGCCGGAGTTAAGTCGAGCGGGAAGCACGTCATGTTCCGAGGGCTCGATGAAGTGCCCGGCAAGGTTCCGCCGTTCATTCGCAGCATACCGATTGAGAAAGCGCTCGACTCCGACACGCTCGTGGCAACGCAAATGAACGGCACACCGTTGACCAAGCATCATGGCTTCCCTGCCCGCGCACTCGTTCCAGGCTGGATCGGCGCGGCCTCGTGCAAGTGGCTGACGGAGATCAAAGTCCTCGAGTCCGAATTCGTTGGCAACTTCATGAGTCCGGGCTACCGCTTTCCCAACCAACCGGTCAAACCCGGCGACGCGGTGAAGCCTGAAGATACGCACGTTGTCACGGGCCTGAATGTGAAGTCGGTAATCTCAGGTCCACCGGATGGAGCAAGCGTGAAGGCGGGCCGAGTCGCAGTACACGGGGCTGCTTGGGCGGGCGAGGCGGACATTGTCAAGGTCGAAGTCTCAATCGATGGCGGCGCGAGTTGGACTCCCGCAGCGCTTGGGCACGATCAAGCCCGCTATGCATGGCGCCTATGGAGCTATGAGCGGAAGGTCAAAGGTGGGGACTATACCATCCTGTCTCGCGCGACCGACTCGCAGGGACGCACTCAGCCAAGCTACTCCGGCTTGGAACCCGAGCGGGTATCTCTACAACGCGGTTGATCAGGTGAAGATCCATGTTGCATAGCGCGAAGTCGAATTGTCGGACGCAGTCTCTTGCTGCAGTTGCAGTCGTGGCTATCGTAGTCACGTCGCTCACGGCCTTCTCGCAGCAAGCGGCGAAGGCAGCTGAAGATCTGCCGGCCGGTGCCATGCAGGCCAAAGCCACCACTGCATGCCTGGAGTGTCACGAGGCGCGGATCATCCTGCAGCAGCGCCTCAGCAAAGCAGCGTGGAGCAAAGAGGTCGACAAGATGGTGAAGTGGGGAGCGGTCGTTGACGCCAAAGATCACGACGCATTGATCGACTATCTGAGTGCGAACTTCGGTCCGGATCAGCCGGCGTACGAGCCGCCGCGGACATCGCCTGAGAAGACAACCGGGAAGAAGGCGAAGTAGGGCTGGAACAAAAGCAAAGCGCTACCGACCCAGTGTCCGCGGGTTCAGGGGACGCTACGGTAGCGCTGCCCATTCAGAGCCCAAACTGATGCTGGAAGTATAGGAATTTGGTATGCACTAATAACAGTGCATTAGTAGGTACTGGGCAGTTAATAGCAGGAGGGTACTGGGACGGTGAGGCCGAGACTCGTTCAGCCTGAGATCCTTCGCTCCGCCTGAAAAGCGGCTCCGCTCAGGATGACAACGCATTCTCTTTCTGATCCGTCATTTTTCCTCTCTGGGCTCTGTGTCCTCTGTGGTTGAAGGTTTCTCTGGGCGCAGCAAGGGGAACAGGATTACGTCGCGGATGGTGTGGGAATCGGTCAGGAGCATGCAGAGCCGGTCGATGCCGACGCCGACGCCTCCGGCCGGGGGCATGCCGTAGGAGAGGGCGCGGATGTAGTCTTCGTCCATCTGGTGGGCTTCGTCGTCGCCGCGCTCGCGTTCTTTCAGTTGTGCTTCGAAGCGTCGGCGCTGGTCTTCGGGATCGTTGAGTTCGCTGAAGCCGTTGGCGATCTCCATTTGTCCGGCGAAGATCTCGAAGCGCTCGGTCCAGTCGGGCTCGTCGGGCTTCTGCTTCGACAGCGGAGAGACCGCGGTCGGGAATTCGTAGATGATCGTGGGCTGCATCAGATGCTCTTCGGCGACGGCCTCGAACAGCGCGGCGATGTTCTTCCCTGTTGGTGCGTTGGGATCGTAGGCCATGTGCGAGTGGGCGGCGTTGAAACGTTCGACGAGTTTCTTCACGCCGTCGCTGCGTCGTGAAGTCGGCTCATCTCGGGCTTGGCTCCGGCGGCTGCGGGCCAGATAGTGGATGATGGCTTCGCGCATGGTCATGCGCTGCCAGTTGGCCCAGTCGATTTCCTGATCGCCCCACTTTGATTTCGTCCCGCCGGTGACGTCTTTCGCGGCTTCGGTGATCGACTTCCTGGGTGAGGTTCATGATGCCGTGATAGTCGGTGTAGGCCTGATAGAACTCGAGCATGGTGAACTCGGGATTCCAGCGCCATCCCAGGCCTTCGTTGCGGAAGTTGCGGTTGATCTCGTAGACGCGGTCGAAGCCGCCGACGACCAGGCGCTTCAGATAGAGCTCGGGCGCGATGCGCAGGATAGAGATCCATGTCGAGCGTGTTGTGATGCGTGACGAACGGCCTGCGCGACGGCGCCGCCGGCGATGGGCTGCATCATCGGGGTCTCGACTTCGATGAAGCCGTGCGCATCGAGGGTGCGGCGCATCGACTGCACCAGCTTCGTGCGCTTCAGAAAGACTTCGCGCACTTCGGGATTCATCACCAGATCGACATAGCGCTGGCGGTAGCGCAGTTCGACGTCGGTGAGGCCGTGCCACTTCTCGGGCAGGGGCAGCAGGTCTTTGCTGAGGAAGGTGATCTCCTCGACGTGGACGCTGAGTTCGCCGGTGCGGGTGCGGAAGAGATATCCGCTGACGCCGATGTGGTCGCCGAGGTCGAGCAGTTTGTAGAGTTCGAATCCCTTGTCGCCGACGGCGTCTTTCTTGACGTAGATCTGGAGGCGCTGGCCGCCCTGCTGGAGGTGGGCGAATCCGGCCTTGCCCATGAGGCGGATCGCCATGATGCGTCCGGCGACGCGGACGTTGACGCGCGGCGCTGCTCCAGTTCCTCGGCGGTCTTCGGCGGTGTAGTCGGCGAGAATCTGCGCGACGGTGTGGGTGAAGTCGTATTTGCTGCGGTACGTGGGCTGGCCGAGGGCCTCAATCTGTTTCAGCTTCTCGCGGCGCAGTTCGTAGATGTTGTCGTCGAGTGCCAAGGGAGTCCTTTAATTGCTTGCGGTGGAATGGAGATTATAAACAATGCATTGAGGCCGACTCGGACGCGCTTGCGAACCGCGCTTGCAAGACCGCGGGTAGGTACCCCCCCCCATATTTTTTTCACGCGAGTTTGCAAAATCTTGATTCTTTGGAAGTTACGGAAGGGGTATCGGCTCGTGAGCTGGCAAAATATTGATTCGAAAAGAGTTATACGTAAAATCTTCCGGAATAAGGAGTTAGCGACGTCAGCGGAGTTCCGAAGGATGAAAGCTGAGCTCGAAACGGATCGCGGGAGATTGTTGCGCACGGATCCATTGTCGGCTTTCTGTATCCTCAGTAAAGGTCGTTCGTCACAAAGTCGGGATTTATTTTGGGTGGGGTCTGTGGAAAAGTGAAACGAGCGCTTATTTTCCCGTGCCTCGTAGCGAAATCTTCTGGGGACTGCCGCCGCCGCTATCGGTTAGGTCGATCTGGGCGATACGCGTACCCGTTTTGTGCGGAGTGAAGGTCACCTGAATCGTGCAGCTTGTTCCCGCAGCCAGAGACGAGCTGCAATTGTTGGTCTGGGAATACTCCTGACTCTGCGCCCCACTAATCTCGATCTTGCTGATGTTCAGAATCGTAGTACCGGTATTGGTCAATTGCACTTTCTGCGCGGCGCTGGTTGTTCCCACGTTCTGCGCACCAAACTTTAGCGACCCCGGTGTCAGCTCAACAACCGTTCCGGCCCCGGTCAGTACGATCACCTGAGGCTTGGACGACGCGCTGTCGATAATCGAGATCGTCCCTGACTTCGTGCCTTGGCTCGTGGGCGAGAAGGTTACGTTCATCGCGCAACTGGCTCCAGGAGCGACTGTGGTTCCACAAGTGGAGTTCAAGTTGAATGGGCCTTTGAGCGTCGTAGAGGAGATGGTTAGCGCGGTCGCACCGGTATTCGTGAGAGTAACGGTTTGTGCTGAGCTAGTGGTACCGACCAACTGGTCGGGAAAGCGGATCGGAGTGGTCGGCGAGAAGCTGACGACGCCTGTATTGAGCAAAGTAATGAGTGAATTCGCGAGTGAATCAATGGTGATTAGGTCTGTGTGGTGGTCCCTGTTGAAATCCCCCACAGCAATATAGTTCAGTTCGTCCCCGGCGGGAAAGATGACACCCGATTCGAATGTGCCGTCACCCTTGCCTATGAATACGCTACCTGTACATGCAAATAGATTGCCGGGCGATCCACGTTTGCCACCGCCAGGTCCGGTATGCCGTCACCGTTGAAGTCCCCAACAGCAACCGATATTGGGAACCAAGTGACATACTGCTGTGGTCCTTGAAACGTTCCGTCTCCATTCCCGAGGAAAACACTGATGCTGCCGCCCTCGAAATTTGCCACCGCCAGATCCGCTTTCATGTCGTGGTTGAAGTCTGCTGCAACGATCGAATAGGGGCTGAGTGAGACGTCGTAGTGACCGTTCGGGCGAAAGGTACCGTCACCATTACCGAGGAGTATATTGACCTGATGCGCCGTCCCAAATTCACCCGTTAGAGCCACATCCAATTTGCCGTCGGCGTTGAAGTAGCCAACCGCTAGCGCCAAGCCATTTACGTTATAAGGCACGGGCGTTGTGATCGCCGGCTTGAAGGTTCCGTCGCCGTTCCCTGGAAAAACAGAGAGACAGATACATTGAGCGGAGGTTGTGACAGCGATAACGTCCAAGTTTCCGTCGCCGTTGAAGTCTCCCGTACCCACCGATTGGGAAGGCCCAGTCGTAGGATATGGGACGACAGCCTGAAACGTTCCATCTCCGTTTCCTAGCATCAGGTAAATATTGTCACTCAGGGAATCGGTAACAACCAGGTCCAGCATCCCGGTGTGCCTGAAATCTGCAGCAGTGATTGCCAGAAAAAATGGTTGAACCCCCACTACATATGTCGATCCGACGCGGAACGTGCCATCCCCGTTTCCGAGCAGAATGCTGACGCTACCGGTAGGCAGATAATTTACAACGGCTACATCGGGCTTGCCGTCACGGTTGAAATCACCAACCGCAAGCGTGTTCGGAACGCTCGTCCCCAGCGGAATACTTGACCGCGTCTCGAACTGGGCCACGGTTCGAGCCGCGCACGCGAGCGAAACGATCAAACCTAGCGCGATCCGAACCGGGCTTCCAGCACGCAACGAAATTATCCTCCGACAATGATTTCTTCCAAGGCGGACGTTATCACCTATTTGGTTGTCCATCAACTTTTTCGGCCGCGTCACCACTTCGGCTCTGTTCAGGGTGAGAGATGGCTTATTTCATCGGAAAACCAGTAGCCTCGGCAGCATCGATTCCCACCCCTTAAAAAACGCAAGGGTGGGCCATTCGCGGACTTAGCGAAGGGAATTGATGACCTTCCTGATTTCTGACGTTCGTCTCCGTCAGAATCGCCCTATTAAAGAGGTTGGTCTATAGAGGAAAGGCGCGTATAACACCTTTGGCACGGCTGCATTTGTGGTAGTCGAGGTTGCGTCGCAGTTTTCGGTCGACGGCAAGAAGGCAGGCGCGGTCATTTGTTTTCCGCGAGCCACAAAGGATTCTTGAGGCGATCCCGGGGAATCATGAAGAAACTATCCTCGTCAAATCTCGGAATCGCGTCAAGCTTGGCTGCGTGGCCAACCGTCCTGATCGGAATTGTAATCATTAAAGCTATTCTGTCGATTGCCGTGAAGCCAGGCTCTGTGCTCGTTTCATATAGCGGAGTCAGCTATTTCCTTCTGCTGCTTTTGGCGACCGGCTTTGCCATTCGCAATGCGATGCAGAACACGCTCGGAAGTCGGCCATTCTGGGTGTTGTTCGCGATGGGCTGCAGCCTCTGGGCGCTGCACCAATGGCTGTTTCTATACTATGAACTTCTTCGGCACGTTGAAGTGCCTGACAACTCGATTGCCGATCCGGTTCTGTTTCTGCATCTCGTTCCGCTTATGGCAGGTGTGGCGATTCTGCCGGACCGATATCCTGACCGCAAGCTATACCGGGCTATCTTAAACTCGCTGCTCGTGCTGTTTTTCTGGAGCTTTCTTTATGGTTATGCTGTTTTTCCCTACCAATACCTGTTCTCGAACGACACGCGCTTCAGCTACTCCCTACGCTTTGACATTTTTTATCTGATAGAGAATTTGGCGTTGGTAACGGCAGTCGGTGTTGTGAATGTTCGCGCGCAGCATCCCTGGAGGGCGACTTATCGTCATTTGTTGGGAGCATCTACCCTGTACGCCTTCAGCTCGGCAATCGCCAATCTTGCGATTGACACCGGTGGGTACGTGAACGGCAAGCTGTATGGCATAGGGTTAACCACCGCGGTTTGCTGGTTTGTATGGATACCGATGCGCGCACACCAGGAGGCGGGAAGCGGAGCAAGACCAACCCAATCCGATCGTGGCGAGACCGCACAGGGCTCGGTCTGGGCCATGGTCGTGGCTGTGATGATCTCGATCCCAATGGTGTGGGAGTTGTTCCAACGTGATAACGCCACGGGTGTGCGCACCCTGCGCCTGCTCCTAGCAATTGCAGCGATTGTGCTTCTGGCCGGTGCTGCCTACGTAAGAGAGCATCTGGCCAAACACGAACTGGCTTTAAGTGTCGGGTTGGCGGATGATCGGCTTCGCTTAGCCATGGAGTCGGGAAAATCGGTGGGCTGGGATTGGGACATCAAGAGCGGACGCAATGTCTATTTTGGGGACCTGGTCACAGTGTTGGGAATCCCTTCCGATACTCATGTCGGGCGCGTAGAAGATTTCAGTAACCGCATACACCGAGACGATCAAGGATTAGTCACGAGAGCAGTGAACGCCGCCATGCAAAGCCACCAACCTTATGCGGCGGAGTTCCGCATTCTCGGGCCAGACGAAAGTGTGCGCTGGGTCGCTGCTAAAGGAAAATTCTACTACTCGGGCGACGGTAAACCCGAACGTATGCTGGGGATGGCGGTAGACATTACCGAGCGCAAGCATGTGGAACAGGTTCTTCAACTCCGAGAGTCGGAGCTTACGGAAGCCCAGCGTTTGGCACAGGTAGGGAGTTGGCAATGGGATCCGGCCACTGATACGGTCACATGGTCGAAAGAACTTTATCGAATCGCTCGGCGTGATCCCGCATTGCCTGCGGCCAGCTTTGAAGAGCATTCACGGCTCTACAGTCCTGAAAGTTATGAGAGGCTTCGCATCGCTGTTGACGAAGCGCTGCGCACCGGCACACCGTATGAACTCGAACTGGAGATGGTCCGTGCTGACGGTGCTAGCAGGTGGATCAGGGCTCGAGGCGAAGTGCAACGCGACACCGCCGGCCGCATTTTGGGTTTACGGGGTACCGCTCAGGACATCACCGATCGCAAGCGAATCGAAGAGGCTCTCGCCAGCACGAACCGCAGAGTGATTGAGGCGGAGGAGCGGGAGCGTTCCCGGATAGCAATGGACCTGCACGAGGATATCGGGCAGCGCCTCACTTTGTTAGCGATCGAGATCGAACGACTCGGGAAGCACCCAGCGAATCAGCCCGCTGACCTTCTCGACCGGATGCACGCGGTCCGGAAGCAGACCTTGAACATATTGGCCGACGTCAAGGCTTCGGCACACGAATTACACTCTCCAAGGCTGGACTACCTTGACATTGCAACTGTCATGAAATGCTTTTGCAAGGAGTTCGGTGAGCGGAAGGGAGTGGAGATTGACTTCAGAAACGAAGGTCAACGCAGTCTCGTGCCGCCTGACGTTTCTATTTGCCTCTTCCGGATTTTGCAGGAGGCGTTGTACAACGGGGTGAAGCACAGTGAGGCACGGCGGTTTGAAGTGCGATGGTGGGAAATGTTGAATGAACTTCATCTCACAATCGGGGACTCCGGCATTGGCTTTGACGTCGAGGAGGCACGGAAAGGGAGCGGGTTGGGCCTCATCCGAATGGAACAGCGCCTAAAGCTGACAAAGGGTGCATTTTCGATCGAATCGCGACCTCAGCATGGAACCACGATCCATGCGCGCGTGCCTCTCTAATCCCGTGTTCAGCAGCATCGATTCGCCATCCGTTCGGCTGCGCTCTGTCGAAGCTCCGACGTAACGAACCCTTGAAAGGAAGTCAAAATCCCCACCCTGTCGCATAAAACGCGACAAGGGTGGGGCAACGGCAGGAGTTTCAGTTGGGCCTGCCTAGCCAGGAGTATTGCCAAGCGACGGAGACGTTCTGATAGTTTCCGCCGAAGCGGATGTAGGAGCCGTTGCTATAGCCGAATTTCAGGGACTGGTGCCTAGCGATACGGACGGAACCGGTGGCTCCGATACGAGAGTTCGACTGTTTGGTAATCGGGTTTTGAATGCCGTCGATGCTGGTGATTCCTCCGAACCAATAATTGCCGTCGAGGGAGATCCAGTATCCCGGCTTGAAGTCGTAACTCAAGTGGCCTTCGAAGGCTCCGATGGGTTGTTGCGACTGGGACCGGGTGCCGGCGTAGTAGGCATTGCGCGACCAGAAATCATGATTGGTGGTGAAGAGCCAGACTCCGGCGTAGCCATCGAGAATCCATTTACCGAAGCGCTGGGAGTAGCCGAATTCGGGTTTGAAGGACCAACGGTTCGTCCCCCAGTTAATCAGCTTGGTGGGATCGTACTGGCCGGTGGGAGCGATCACTTTCAGTCCGACGCCGAGCAGGACTTTCTGATGCCATTTCACGAACTCACGCGGAGCCATCGCGGGACCGCCCTTGAGATTGACTGAAAAACGGTAGGTCGAATCCGCAAGACCGGAACGGTAGAGGTTCAGCCCCGCCCCCGCCACCGTCCCATTGAAGTTCCCGATGGCGTAGGGCAGGGCTGCGACGATGTTGGCCGAGCGGCCAAAGAGGCTGAAGGAGTGGTACAGGCTAATAACGGGGACGCTGTATGTCCCCTTGGCGTCGCTGACCGGAAGAGCGCCATTGAAATTGATGCTGCCATCGTAGAAGGACCAGATCAGGGTGACGGCGTTGGAATGGAGCGGCGTGATGAGATAAGCGCGGGGGGCAAGGTCTTGAGCGCTGACGATCTGAAGGAAACACAAAGTTAGGGCAAAGGTCGTTGCGGATTGGAGTGTGCGGCGCATCTCAGATCCAGTTATCCGTTTCACAACCCTTGACAACGGGCTGACCAGATTTGGCGAGGTCACAACTGCGGAATCGGTTCATTTTCTTATTCATCATCTTCATTCATCTTCTTATTCATCGGAAAAGGACTTTGATTAAGCTGCTCAGCAATTCTGATGGGGAAAAGACAATCAGCCCCAACGGCAAGAGGGGAGCGGCAGTGGTAGCAGCCAATCGAATGACGTCGTCGAGACCAAAGGGGACGAGCCGCATCTGGCGTATGACCGCGTAGCTGTTGGCCAAGTCGGCCAGAGACTGGATGTCTGCGGTACCGAGCAGTTGGTCAGTTCCGGGAGTGCTGCCTTCCAGCCACTTCTGTTCGAACTGGGAAACGTACTGGTTGGCGAGAGAACCGTACTTGGCGCGGCCCTCGTGTTCGGTGCGCAGCAGGAGCGGGGAAGACAGCGCGAGTGGTGCGAGGACGATCAGGAGGAAGAATCCTACGTATCCGAGGGCTTCGATTCTGAAGGATTGCAAGGTTCGTCCACCATAGAGCACGCGACTGGCGATAAGGCCCGACAGCAGAGCGCCCTGCGCGAACAGGAAGGGACAGAAACTGTAGGAAACCTTGCCCAGAAATCCGATGCCGCCGGCCAGATCGGGATGGGTTGCCCTAAGCCGCAAGTTGAAACGCGAAACCTGCCACAGAAACCGGATCCATAGGCAAAGACGAAAATACCAGCGCAGCAAAATGAACTGAAAGACAGGAATGCTGATGTAGGCATACCAGTATCCGGCCAATGTGAGATTCATGTGTGAGGTTTGGGGAATGGCATACCAAGTGGCGGTTCCCAAGGCGATCTGGGTACGCCAGAACCAGAGTCCGAACGAGTAGATAAACAAGATCATGAGGGCTTCGGCTGCGAACGAGTCGCGGATCCGTGCGGCCGAGGAAATTGCCGCAGCCAATTTGGGCAAGTCTTGGGTGGTCACGATCCCGCGTGAGATGAGATCTCGAACCGCAGGGCCGGTGCGACGTTGGACGGTAACCTCGGCGACGATGAGAAGGGGTAACGCGACGAGGAATCGAACGTGGGCCTCGATGTCGCGCAGGAATGGAATATTGATGGCACCGCGGGTAGCGTGTCCCTCGACGAGCGACAACAACAGCAGTGGTAACCAGACCAATAGCGTGATCACTAAGGCTCGGCGTTTGAGCCATTCCAGAGTTGGCCCGGAGAGATGGGTTTGCCGGAAGATGCGAAAGAGAAGGCCGCCGGTGACCAGGGAGAAATCTGGCTCCGTGGTGCGGGAGGCTGTGGTCTGTGTGTCGGTTGCAGGCTGCGTTTCGATAGTGGTCATCGTCTTATCAGCAACTGTCTTGTCAGCAACCGGTGCGCCTGGCGTTGATGGCATGGGCAAGTTGGTTCGCGGCGAGTTGATACATTCCGTCAGTCGGAAACCGAGGCTTCGCCCTATGGCGCCGAATCGGTTGGCCTCGACTCGCATCGGGGCTATGGGCGTACGG
Source organism: uncultured Acidobacteriaceae bacterium (assembly GCA_963840895.1). Lineage (GTDB taxonomy): Bacteria > Acidobacteriota > Terriglobia > Terriglobales > Acidobacteriaceae > Sulfotelmatobacter. The sequence goes on along the minus strand of CAWJAR010000013.1, from coordinate 77,052 downwards.
CTAAGGCTCAGCGACTCTGTAGTCTATGTGGGCGGTATCAAGCGGGTAACTGGTAGAACTTACAGCGAAGAAGGAGTGTCGGGAGCAGGAGTTCCGACCGTTTGGGACATTTCGCTAGTCTGCTGGCGCGGGCTCGGCGATGACGAGTGGCACATCGAGGCTGCCGAGATAGCCCGTGCGAATATCTCGTACTACGAGACGAAGTTGGTAGCGGCCGGGAGGGAGTTGCAGACTGGTGTGGAAGGGCAAGCCGTCGTCTCGAATGCGTTCGTAGCTGGCACGACTGGCATAGGTGTTGACTTGCGTGTCGGTGTGGGCGGCTAGAGAGCCGTCGGGCGAGAAGGCCGCAGCGTGAAACTCCAAGGAGAAACGATGGCCACCGTTGGGCTGAGGCTCGGAGGAGAGTGTTCTGGTGTCGACCATGAAGCCGATGAGATATTTCGTGGTGAGCGATTCAGGTGCGGGGAGCGTTGAAGTGGCCGGAAGCACCTTGGCATCGAAGATGACCATGGTTGCTGGAGGGGCATCGCTGCGCAGAGCTTGCACGAGTTCGGCATCGCGGGTGCGCGGCTCTTGACTGGCATCGGTGGCGTAGTATCCGCTGCGGTAACGGAGTTGGACGCCTTTCCGCGCGACCCGGATATGGATGGTGCGGAATTCTCCGTGCCATGCCTTATTCGCCGGATAGTACGCCAAGGTGTAATACACAGAGCCGTCTGCGACGCTTAGGGCGACCGCGTTATCTATGTCGTTCCGATTGAGGAAAGCGCGGCCGCCGGTGAGATCCGCAACTTCCTGCATGCTGGTCTGGTCGTTCAGACGATCTTCGCTGCTGCGATTGACGACTTCCCTTAGAACCGACCCGGTATAGGGCCTTCCCAGTTCGTCCAGCATGGGCTTGCTGGCATCGACGATCTCAGCACCAACGAGACCGCGAGGGTCCACGGGGTAGATCGAGATTTGCGCGTCTCCCATGATATTGGCGGTCTCGCGCATTTCGCGCTCGTAAGCGCGATAGAAAACGGGGCGAGTTGTGTCGAAGGTGAGGGCCAGTTGCGGTTGGTACACGAGAGGAAATGAACTGGAGACCCATACCAGGTTCTTCCGCTCGGGATAACCGGCAACCGAGCGGGCAATGGTGCGGAAGGCGGCGAGAGTCTCTGCGACTCTTTGGTTGGTGGTCATCTCGCCGTGATCGGCTTGCAGTTGCTTAAGTGTCCGCAACATGCGGAGGTAGCCAAGGGCCTGGGTAATATCTTTTGGCGCTGGAGGCACGAAGACGTCATCCTGCTGGAGTTCGATGGAGGTCTTGGCAGTAAAACCTTCGACGGCACCGCGAAGCAGCGCGGGATCTGATGTGAAATTCTGTAGCAGGTGCAGTTGTTCTCCGAGGGCGAAAACGGCGAGGCGCTGACCGGGACGGACCTGATTTGCGAGGTATTGCAGTAACTCACGTCGAAAGTATGTCTGGTCCGTGGCCTGCGTGTTCAGGGCGTCGAGTAACAGGATGGTCAGAGGTCCGGAAGGCGTGAGGTAAGTGGGGCGATTCGTGTAAACGTTTGGCGGTAGAGGTTTCTCCACCTTCTGCTGCGTGAGCGTAGGTTGCTCGAATGCAAAGCTCGCCAACTTCTGGGGCTTGCCGTTCTCAAGAACAGAAAACTCATTTGCTGTGAGGTCTGTCACTGGGCCAGATTTGTCGGTGGCAATCACGCTGAGCAGGATCATGCGCGTATTGGCACGAATGGTGGGAACCGGAATCTGGGAAGCAGGCGACTGCGCCGATGAAGGCAGTCCGGTCAGGAGCAGTGTGAGGAGCGCGAACTGCCGCAAGGTAGCCTCCAGTCGACCGGGAACGCTTTCGGGGTTGCAACCTATGATAACGCGTCAGGCGCAAGGCGATCGCTATCGCATAGAACACGTTGCCAGGGAAAAGTTGTGTGGATGGAATTGAGGTTCTCGGAGGATCTGGCAAGAAGTTCATCGGAATAGGCAAGAGAAGCAACGCTTGGGAAACTATGCTTATGCTTCAATTACTTTGAGGCAGACGGATTTTTGAACTGAAGGAGAAGCGATGCAAAAACGCAAACTTGGAAGAAGCAATCTGGAAGTTTCGGCGATGGGGCTGGGCTGCATGGGACTCAGTTTTGGGTACGGTCCGGCTGTCGATAAGAAGGAGGGCATATCACTGATTCGGGCGGCAGTGGAGAGCGGGGTCACATTCTTCGATACGGCGGAGGTGTATGGCCCGTTCACCAATGAAGTGCTCGTGGGTGAAGCGTTGGCTCCGTTCCGCGCGGATGTGGTGATTGCGACCAAGTTCGGGTTCAAAATTGATCCGAACACTGGCAAGCAGGCGGGACTGGACAGCTCGCCAGAGCACATTAAAGAAGTCGCCGAGGCGTCACTGAAGCGGCTCAACACCGATGTGATTGATCTGTTTTATCAGCACCGCGTCGACCCCAACGTGCCGATCGAGGAGACTGCGGGTGCGGTGAAAGATCTGATTCAGCAAGGCAAGGTGAAGCACTTCGGACTTTCTGAAGCCGGCGTGCAGACGATCCGACGCGCCCACAAGGTTCAGCCTGTCGCCGCGCTGCAAAGCGAATATTCGCTGTGGTGGAGAGAGCCGGAGTCAGAAGTGATCCCGACGCTCGAGGAACTTGGGATCGGCCTCGTTCCGTTTAGCCCTCTGGGGAAAGGCTTCCTCACGGGCAAGATCAGCGACGATACGAAGTTCGACAAGAACGATTTCCGCAACATTGTTCCTCGGTTCACGCCGGAGAATCGGAAAGCGAATCAGGCGGTGGTGGATCTAGTAAGCCGCTTTGCGCAACAGAGAAAAGCGACTCCAGCACAGGTCGCCCTCGCCTGGCTCCTGGCGCAAAAGCCGTGGATTGTGCCGATTCCGGGGACGACCAAGGTACATCGGCTGGAAGAAAACATCGGGGGCGTGAACGTTCAACTTTCGGCCGATGATCTGCGAGAGTTGGATATTGCAGCCTCAAAGATTTCCGTGCAAGGCGCCCGGTATCCAGAAGAGTTGCAAAAGCTAGTGGGCCGCTGAACAGCAAAACTGAACAAGTATCGAGGAGCCGAAGATGAAGAGACTGCTTTGGTCCGGCGTAGTGTGCTTGTTTGTTGCTGCCGCAATGACGCTATGCGGCGGTCAAGATGGTAGTGCAAATCCGGGAATCCGAAAGCAATTTGTCGGGGCGTGGCGACTGGCGCGGCTCGATCAGCCGGGTGTTGACGGAAAAATCCACAGCGCAGACTCGACCGGGCTGCTTGTGTTCACCGGCGATGGCCACATGTCGGTGCAGGTGATGGAACGCAATCCGCAGGCGCAAGCCGCTGCTAGTCCGGAGCAGTATTCGCAAGGCGGGTACGAGGCATCGTATGGCACCTATCAGATTGACGAGCGCAGTCACACCTTCACTTTTCATGTTGAGGGCGCACTGGTGCGAAATCTTATCGGCAAAGACTTGCCGCGCGCATTCGAGCTTTCGGGGAAACAGCTCATTGTGAAATCAGCTCGACCGGAAGAACACTGGAGAGTTGTCTGGGAGCACTACTAGGACACATCCGAAAATCATTGATGAGCAACATCTGAAAGGTTAATCCATGTACAAGGCCAAAGCTTATGCCGCCGCGAGTGCGACGTCGCCGGTTGCGTCAACGACGGTCGCGCGGCGAGATCCAACGGAAAACGATGTACAGATCGAAATTCTGTTCTGCGGTATCTGCCACTCGGACTTGCACGCGGTGCGCAACGAGTGGAGCGAATTCATGCCGACGGTGTATCCGATTGTCGCGGGCCACGAGATTGTCGGACGAGTGACCAGGGTCGGTGCGGCTGTAACGAAATTCAAGGCGGGAGACCTGGCCGCAGTAGGCTGCCTCGTCGATTCGGACGGCACCTGCGCCGAATGCAGGGCTGGCTTCGAGAACTTTTGCCCGAACCTGACACTCACCTTCAATTCGCCCGACAAGCACCTGGGAGGCGTCACCTACGGTGGCTACTCGGACAGCATCGTTGTCGATCAGAGGTTCGTGCTGCGCGTGCCTCCGAAACTGACTCTCTCGGGTGTTGCCCCGCTCCTCTGCGCTGGGATCACGACCTACTCACCCATGCGCCGCTGGAAGGTCGGCAAGGACAAAAAGGTCGGCGTGGTGGGTCTCGGTGGATTGGGTCACATGGCCGTAAAGTTTGCCCGTGCACTGGGATCGCACGTGGTGGTCTTCACGACTTCCCCGCACAAGAAAGAAGATGCGCTTCGTCTCGGGGCGCACGAAGTTGTCGTCTCCCGCAATGCCGATGAAATGCAGAAGCACGCGGGCAGCTTCAACTTTATTCTCGATGCGGTCTCCGCCGAGCACGACATCAACGCTTATCTGAACCTGCTGGGGAGGGACGGCAATATGACCCTCGTGGGGGCGCCGCCGAAGCCTCTCGGCGTCTCTGCCTTCAGCTTGATCATGCGCAATCGAAACCTTTCGGGCTCGAATATCGGCGGCATCCGGGAAACGCAGGAGATGCTCGACTTCTGCGGCCAACACAACATTACGGCCGACGTTGAAGTGATCCCGATCCAGAAGATCAACGAGGCCTACGAGAGGCTACTGAAGTCCGATGTAAAGTACCGCTTCTCCATCGACATGGCTTCTCTCAAATCTGAGTAGAGCGGTTCGTGGCGCGAAGAAGAACGGCAATGCGAATTGGCATTTTGGGTTCGGGATCTGATGGGCGCCAAGCTCGGAACAATCTTCGCCCGAAGCTGGCATGCCGCTTTGTGCGATTTGCGCCATAATCGTGATCATGTCAGAGCTTGCGAAGTGGGACAACTTTTACATCATCGTGGGGTCGGCCGCCGGTGCGCTGATCGGCTTGCAGTTCGTCGTGCTAACGCTGATTGCCGAAAGACCGCCAGTCGGTGCGGCAGATGCCGGCGCCGCATTCGGCAGCCCGACGATCGTGCATTTCGGCGTCGCGTTGTTTTTGTCGGCCATGCTGCACGCACCGTGGCAAACGATCACCATCGCCGCGGCTCTTTGGGGACTTTTGGGCCTCGCCGGAGTCGCGTATACGATGATCGTTTCGCGGCGCATGAGGAAGCAAGCCGCATACCGGCCAGTATTTGAGGATTGGCTGTTTCACGTCGGGCTGCCGCTGGCGGCGTACGCAACCCTTGCGGTTACCTGGTTCGAAGCCAGCGAACATTTGCGCGAGTCGCTCTTTGGGGTCGGAGGTGCGGCGCTGTTGTTGCTATTTATCGGCATTCACAACGCGTGGGACGGCATCTCCTACCATGTTCTCGTTATCAACCCGAATACCAAAGACGCCCAACAAGGCGCAACCAAATCGTACGACGTACAGGAGGGAGCACGGCATGAGTAAAGAGCCTTCAGCAGCGCAGAAAGAGCCTTCAGCGGCACAGAAAATGATCGGCGACTTCGCTCCCAAGCTCGTGGAACTGACGGATCAGGTCCTTTTCGGGGACGTTTGGGAGCGTCCGGAACTCTCCAAGCGGGACCGGAGTCTGGCAACCGTGGCGGCGCTGGTGGCGATGAACCGTCCGGATCAACTGCGGTTTCACCTGAGGTTTGCGGTGCAGAATGGAGTGCAGAAGGAAGAATTGATTGAGGTCATTACTCATCTCGCGTTTTATTCGGGCTGGCCGAACGCAATGAGCGCCATCATGGTCGCAAAAGAGGTGCTGTCAAAGGACTAAACGCCGGAAGCAGTCAGACGGAGCGTAAAAGAGGAGCACACATGGCAATGCAGAATGATTCTCTGAAGGACCGCCTTTCCCGTTATCGCGAAATCACGATCAGCGTGACCGGCAGAAAGTCAGGACGCACCATTTCAAACCCGGTATGGTTTGTGTTGGAGGGAGACAAGGTTTACCTGCTGCCGGTGAAGGGGTCGGATACGCAGTGGTTTCAGAATGTGCTCAAGAATCCGAAGCTTCGGATCGAAGCGCGCGGAGCAGAGGCAGAAGTGAAAAGCGTGCCGATCGCGGATGCCGAGGGGGTGCAACCGGTGGTCGAGAAGTTTCGGGAGAAGTATGGAGCCGGCGACGTGAAGAAATATTACTCGAAGTTCGATGTCGCGGTTGTCGCGCAGATAGGCTGATCGTTGTCATCGGAAGTCGACGGTAGATGTGACTCGCGCGAGATCCCTCGCTTCGCCTGAAGGACGGCTCCGCTCGGGATGACGCAGCGAAAGGCCGGCCAAGTTGCAGACTGTTCGACCGCCGCTTGCGATCGATTGCCGAGCAGGAGTGCAGGGGAGTTATGATGTCGGCTAGCAGCCAAAGCGAATTCCTGCCTTAGCGGACTGGGGCCGCCGGCAGAGAGGTTTTTAACAAGGTCATCCCATCTCGGAAAGTTCAGGGGGGTCTCTATGGTCACGCTGAATGTGAATGGAGTCCGGCGCGAGGTGCAGGCGCCCGACGACACTCCGCTGCTCTACGTTTTGCGCAACGATCTCCAACTGATCGGTCCGCAGTTCGGCTGCGGACTGGCACAGTGCGGAGCCTGCGCTGTTCTGATCGACGGCAAGGAAGTGCGTTCGTGCGTGACTGCCTGTCTGCGAGCGTCGTCGGACCAGGAAATCACCACGCTCGAAGGTCTGCCTGCGAGGTGGGCCAAGCAAAAGGGCCTCTCGGCGGAGGAAGCGAAGAACACGCTTCACCCGGTGCAGCAAGCCTGGATCGAGGAGCAGACGCCGCAGTGCGGCTTCTGCCAGAACGGGATGATGATCAAGGCGACCGAACTGCTCGAGAGCAATCCCAATCCGACGCTGGCGCAGATCAAAGAAGCCTTTACCACATCCGGTCCGTCGCCGAATCTGTGCCGCTGCGGAACCTACGTCGCGATCATGGAAGCCGTACAACATGCCGCCACGATCATGGCGAAGGGGAGGTAAGCGATGGCAACCATGAGCGAAAAACCAGGGAATGTTTTCGGAGCGACACTTTCGCGCCGTCAATTCGTCAAGGCGGGTGGCGCGCTCGTCGTGGGCTTCAGCTTGGTTGGCCCGGAGATTTCTGAAGGGCGATACCGCGAAAGCCGCCGCATTGAAGAACTCGCTCGATCCCACGCTCCCCAGTTCCTGGATTGAGATTCATCCCGACAACACGGTCCTGATTCGCACCGGCAAGAGCGACTTCGGCCAGGGCTCGACCTTCACGGCCTACCGGCAAATTGTGGCCGAAGAGTTGAGCGTGCCCTTCGAAGCGATCACCACGGTCGTGTCGGGAGACACCGATCGCACGCCGGACGGCAGCGGCGCCTTCGATTTCCTTGGCCATGGAACGCCGAACATTCGCAAGGCGGCCGCCTATACCTACCAGGCGCTGCTCGATCTGGCGTCCGAACGACTCGGCGTACCGAAAGACAAGCTTTCGGTGAAGGACGGCATCGTCTCGGGTGGCGGCAAGAGCATTTCCTACGGCGACCTCGTCAAGAACCAGCAGTTGAAGCTCACGATTCCCGGTGAAGGGAGACCTCACCAGCATCATTGGGTTGACCGTCGAGGGCAATCCGCCGATGAAGCCGGTCAGCGAGTACACGGTCATCGGCAAGTCGTTCAAGAATTCCATCATCAGTTCGAAAGTGGCGGCGAAGGAAACCTGGGCGACCGATGTGCGCCTGCCGGGCATGTTGCACGCGCGCGTGGTGCATCCGAAGACGCTCGGCTCGACTCTCGTTTCGGCCGGTCAACTGGACAAGACCAAGTTTCCGAACTCGCAAGTCATCGTGAAGGGCAATCTCGTTGGAGTGGTCGCGCCCACAGAGTGGGAGGCGATTCAGGCGGCCGAGCAGGTGGCCGAGCGCCACGAAGTGGACCGAGTGGAAGGGCCTGCCCGGCAACGCAAAACTCTACGAGCATCTTCGGGAAGAGGCGGATTGGACCATCAGCGCCGGTCGAGAAGAGTGAAGAACGAAGGGCGATGTGGGGCCGGCGCTCGCGTCGGCTCACAAGAAACTTTCCGCCACCTATCAGTTGTCGTACATGAAGCACGCGCCGATTGGGCCGACCATGGCCGTTGCCGATGTCAAGGCGGACGGCACGGTGCACATCTATACGCACAATCAGAATCCGCAGGAGCTTCGCGGCGAAATTGCGATGATGCTGCGCACCACGCCCGATCATGTGATCGTGCATGCGTATCCCGGGCCCGGCCACTACGGAAGGTCGAACGGCGGAAACGCCGGCGCGGAAGACGAGGCGGTGATCCTGTCACAAGCCGTCGGCAAGCCGGTGCGCGTGCAGTGGATGCGCGCCGACGACATGCAGTGGTCCACGCAATCGGCCGCTGCGTTCTCCGATGTTCAGATTGCCATCGACGAAAAAGGCAAAATGGCCGCGTATCAAATCGACCACTACATGCCGGCGATGCAGGACGATCGGCCGGTCGGGGCGGTCATTGCCGGACTGCCCACCATGCCGGCGCCGGAGGTGAAATCGGACTCCGTCACTTCCACGGTCAACGGCATTGCCGATCCGTGGGTGTACGCTCCGGTTCCGAATCGTGATTGAGCGTGGCCACGGCACATTCCAGGTGGGACAGAAAGCGTCGCCCCTTGCCGTCGGTCTGCGCGACCACAGCATGCGGACGCCGGGACAATTCCAGCAGAACTATCCGCGCGAACTGGCGATCAGCGAGGCAGCGGCGCTCGCGGGCGCGGACGCCATCCAGTTTCGTATCGACCACGCGAGCGAAGAGCGGGTCATCGGCGTGCTGAAAGCGGTCCGCGATGCGTCCGGCTGGGACACGCGTCCCTCGCCACGTCCGAATGCAGTATCGACGGGATCAACGCCGGTGCGCGGTCGCGGAGTTTCGCTGATGTTGCGCAGTGGAACCTACTGGGCCTGCGTCTGCCAGATCGCCGTCACTCCCAGCACAGGTGCGATCGTGGTAGAGAAGTACACGATCGCGGTCGATCCCGGCATCGTCGTCAACCCGATGCAGTTGAAGCGGCAGGTCGAAGGCGGCGCGGTCATGGGGATCAGCCATGCGCTGTTTGAAGAGGTCACGTTCGATGAGAGCGGAATCACCACGGCTGACTGGACGGACTATCCGATCCCGACCATGGCGGACATCCCGGAGATCAAAGTTGTGCTGCTCAACAATCCGAAGGTGGGTACGTACGGTGGAGGTTCGGAGGCGGCGAATGCGCTGGCGGCGCCAGCGATCGCTGCGGCACTGCACGACGCAACCGGGAAGACTCTGCGGCGGCTTCCGATGAAGCCCGCGTACGTGCAGGCTTTATTAAAATCTTGATTGCAAGAGCCACGTTCGCCAGGAAGCATCTGGCTGATTTGCGGCTGGAAATACCACTATGGCTACAAAAGCGAGTACTCTCGAAATCATTAAGGGGAACGGCAAAAGTGTATCTCCGCAGCAGTCAAGTAACGGAGCGACTGCAATCGTACCCGACGTGGCTAAGCTGGCGCGTTTGCTGGCCGCCTACGCGCCGCACGATGGCAGTTTTGAATTGCGGATTCCGGGCGTGCACGCGAGCCGTTTTTCGCGAGTCAACAACGAATGTGTGCATGCTCTGCGATTGCCCTCATTGTGCATCATCGCGCAGGGAGCGAAGTCCGTCATCGTGGGAGATGAGGTCTACGAGTACGATGCCACGCGGATGATCGTGTTCTCGGTAGCTCTCCCGGTCGCTGCGCAGGTCATACGAGCAAGCGCCGCTGAGCCGTACCTTTCATTGAAGCTCGATCTCGACCCGCACAAGATTGCAGAACTGGTGCTGAAGGTGTATCCGCACGGGCTGCCTCCTGCGCAGGGGAGGAGTGCGGTCTACATTACCCCAGCCGAAGCAAGCGTCATCAACGCCGGAACAAGACTAATGGAGTGCCTGGCGAAGCCTGGAGATGCCGAACTGGTCGCTCCGCTCGTGATTGATGAGATTCTGATCCGGCTGCTGCGCAGCCCGATTGGGGTTCGCATCGCACAAATGGGCTTTGCGGAATCCAGCGTGCACCGAGTCGCGAAGGCGATTTCATGGCTGCGAGAAAACTTCTCTCAACCGATGAAGGTCGAAGAACTGGCCGAACTGGTGCACATGAGTGTGTCGTCGTTTCACGAGCACTTCAAGTCGGTGACTTCGATGAGCCCGCTGCACTATCAAAAGGTGCTGCGCCTGCAGGAGGCGAGGCGGCTGATGTTGTCGACAGTAATGGATGCGGGTGCCGCGAGCCAGCGCGTGGGTTACCTGAGTGCTTCGCAGTTCAGCCGAGAGTACAGCCGCTTCTTTGGAAGTGCGCCGACTAAGGACATCGCCAGACTGCGTCAGGAGTCTGGGATCTTGGCGTGACCCGCGGGAGCGACAGGTGAGAGCGACGGAATTGGTTGAATTGCATCCTCGAGTCGCTGAATGCGACTAAGGGATGCGCCAGTTCTGCCTTGCGTTAGGCAAACTCATACACGAACTCATACACGTTGACAAACGCCCGGATTGGGTACATTCTTGCCGAAGCTGGGGCCCGCAGTTGTGGCATCGCGATGCGTAGCTTTGCCAGACGCGTGGGAAGAATCCCACCTTTCTTCGACCCAACGGCCAAGCAGTAAACCCTGATTCAATCCCCCCGGAAAGAGATGACTATGAGAATTACCAAGCTGTTGTTGATATGCATCTGCTGCCTCGGAATCGCAGTACCGACACTGTGGGGACAGGCGGCAAGCGGACAAACCATGAATGGGATTCTGGGATACCTGGATCCGCGAACAGGGGCGTTTCGAGCAGTTCCTGCGACGGTGGATGATAGTGACTCGCTGCCTGCCGCTACCGTGGTGGGAGGAACGGTCACCCTGACGATCACGATCACGGTCAAGACGACGGGGCTGACGAACTTCACATGCAGTGCCAGCGTAACGACACTGGATGGAACCATCAGTCCGACAGTCTACAGCGAGACCAACACGGTGGCAGCGACTGGAACTGGGGCGACCCGGACTTGCAAGCTGTCGATACCTTATTCCTGGAGTTTGACAAGCCAAACCACAGACAACATGACAACAGGCTACACTGTCGTAGCAACCACGGGAACGGCCGGACTGCCACAGCGAACCAGCACACGCAGTCCACTCGACACTCGAAAAGTCCCAGCGAACGGAACCATCACTGCTTTGACTGCGGCGGTTACTCAGTAAGCTTGCGACGAAGTAAAAGGGGCGAGCCGTTCGCGGCTCGTCCTTTTTATTCTTGCGCTGGAATCAGGCAAACATGGGCGCTACGGGCACGGGGCTGTGTTCGCGACCGATGACGACGATGCCGGATTCGGTGACGTGCCATCCGCGGGCGCGGTCAGCATCGAGATCGTAGCCAACGGTGGCGCCTTCGGGAACGCGGACATTTTTATCGAGGATGGCGCGGCGGACCTTGGCGTGGCGGCCAATGTCGCAGTTATCCATGATGACGCAGCCTTCGACCACAGCGCAGGTGTGAACGCGAACACCGCGTCCGAGAACGGATTTGCGTACGAGGCCTCCGGAGAGAATGCAACCGCCGGAGACGATGCTGTCGAGGGCCTCGCCGCGACGATTGGTTTCGTCGAAAACAAATTTTGCGGGAGGATCGGGATAGCTGGTGCTGCGCACGGGCCACTGGCGGTTGTAGAGATTGAGTTCGGGCTTGACGTCGTTCAAGTCCATATTGGCTTCGTAAAAGGCGTCGATGGTGCCGACATCGCGCCAGTAGGGAGCTACGTCTTCAACCTCGCCGGGAATGCGGTTGGTCTCGAAGTTATAAGCGAAGATGGGAGCGGTGCCAGCGAGTTTGGGAAGAATGTCACGGCCGAAATCGTGGTGACTGTGAGGATCTTTGGCGTCGGCCTTGAGCAGATCGAGAAGGGTGCGCGTGGAGAAGATGTAGTTGCCCATGGAGGCGTAGACGCGATCGAGATCACCGGGCATGGTGGGGGCGTCGTGGCGCTTTTCGTGAAAAGCGAGGATGCGTCCGTCGTCATTGGCTTCGACGACGCCGAATTCAGCGGCGAACTCGCGGGGGAAGGGATTAGCAGCGACGGTGACTTCGGCACCGCGAGCCATGTGGAAATCGATCATGCTGCCGACATTCATGCGGTAGATGTGATCGCCTCCGAAGATCGCCACAATGTGCGGGTCCGACTGCTCGATGAGATTGATGTTCTGAAAAATGGCGTCGGCAGTTCCCTGGTACCAGGATTCGTTCTCGGAACGCATTTGCGCGGGGACGTTGATGATGAAGTGGCTTTTGAGCAAGCCGCCGAACTGCCATCCCTCGCTCAAGTGCTGGAGCAGAGACTGGCTGCGGAACTGGGTGAGGACATAGATAGAGTTGATTCCGGAATTAATGAAATTACTGAGAACGAAATCGATGATGCGGTATTTGCCGCCGAAGGGGACGGCAGGTTTGGCACGCTCGCGGGTAAGAGGAAAAAGACGGGTTCCTTTACCTCCGGCGAGGACGATGCCCAACACGCGCAGATGTGAAGGGCCTTGAGCAGCGAAAGTGGAGGTTCGTTCGGGGATCTTGTTCACAGGCAAGCAGCCCTCCAATACGGTTCTTGCTGCCGATGTTACCAGAGGGGGTGGGGCAGGGCTCAAGCGGGGCGCGCCAGTACGGTTCCATTCCTGTACTGAGTCAGGGCAGGCATCGCAATAAAGTTCGGGACGTCGACAACGCCAGACCTTGATTGCACGTAGCGGATCCTATTGCTGCTTGTTCAAACGTTGGTACCATGGTACATTGGTACACATGGACGATCCGAAATTAATGGTGGAGCGGGTGCAGACTGGGGTGCGCATGGAGAAGCGCATTCTCAAGGTGCTGAAGGGGTTTGCGGAGTATCACGATATGACTCTGGGGGATGTTCTGGAGGGGATTGTGCTGCATGCGTTTGACGGGAAGACGCCATTCAGTGCGGCATCGCTGGAACGCATTCGCGAGTTGAAGAAGTTCTATGGACTGGATCTGGATTCCAGCGCCAGCCATCGCTTGAAGGAAATCAAGGCGAGATCTCCACGCAAGCGTAGTGCCTAAAAATAGTCTAACGAGGACATCCCATGAGTTCTTCGAATACGAAAATTGGTTTGTGCGTACTGCGGTGGGCGCTGGGAGTGGTGATCTTGATTGAGGCGGTGCTGTTTGTGATGCCCAGCGCGGCGCATGACTTTGCGCGGACTCACATGCCGGGGTTCATCCGGATGGTGTTGGGGTTTGGGGAGATTGGCGGGTGCATCCTGATGCTGATCCCGCAGACGGCGATCCGCGGGGCGTGGCTATTGCTGGCGGTGTTCGTGATGGCGATCATGATTCATTTACTGCATGGGACGTATAACGTGGGAAACCTGGTAATTTATGGGGCGGCGGCTTTCGCGATTGCGGTGGGCGGGGGGAACTAACAACAAGAGAGCCGGCCTGCGGCCGGTGGACAGCCGAAGGCGGCTGTCCCCACATATCTGGTACGGGCTCGTCCCTGATCCGATACGATCATCACAGAAAGGTTCTTATATTTCATGAAACGTTGCGTGCTCTTCTCGGTATTGCTGACTCTTGGTTTGGCCCAGGCGCAGGAGATTCGGACGGGCGATGGGCTGTTGCGGGCGATGCACGAGAGATACAAGTATTCCTGGTACAAGACGCTTACCTTCACGCAGAAGAGCACGACGTACAAGCCTGATGGAACCAGCACGGCCGATACCTGGTATGAGGCGGCAATGCTGCCGGGAAAGTTGCGAATCGATATTGGGCCGACGGCGAACGGCAATGGGTATGTCCTGGTGGACGGCGTGGTGACGATCGTCAAAGACAACAAGGTTGCCGGAACTCGAAGTTCCGTGAATATGCTTCTGGTGCTGGGATTTGATGTGTACACGCAGGATCCGGAGATCACAATCAAAGTCGTCAAGGGCGAGGGGTACGATCTGTCGAAGCTTCGCGAGGATACATGGGAGGGGCATTCGGCGTACGTAGTTGGGGCTGACAAGGGGGATTTGAAGTCGAGGCAGTTCTGGGTGGCCAAAGATACGCTGTTGTTTGTGCGGGAGATTGAACCGGCGCGGGACGATCCAAAGAAGATGGACTATATCCGGTTCACGGACTACCGGCCGCTGGCGGGGGCTTGGGTAGCGGCGCGCGTGGAGGTGCACTCGGAGGACCGGTTGGTGTTTAGCGAGGACTATACAGACATTCAGGCGAATGTGAAGCTGGCGCCGACGGTTTTTGATGCGCAGCAATTTAGTAGTACGCATTGGGAGAAGTAGTCTTGCTTTGATGCGCGGCAATAGATTGATATGATGCCCGCCAGATCCCTTCGACGTCGCTCAGGGCAGGCTCTTCGCTACGCCTGAAAAGCGGCTACGCTCAGGATGACGTGTTAGAGAAAGAGAGACAGCGCGGATAAAGAACGGAGTCTCGTTTCCCCGTTGATCCTGCATGCACCCCGTCCCTAGGTATTTGCGTGTACACTCTGCTCCCGCAGTAGAATAGGCGCATATTTTCTGAAGGCCACTCCAATCCAGGAAGTAAACCATGGTTCATTTCAAGGTGAACGGACACGCTCAGACGTTTGATGGCGATCCTGAGATGCCGCTGTTGTGGTACTTGCGCGACATACTGGGACTGACCGGAACTAAATTTGGATGCGGCATGGCTTTGTGCGGGGCCTGCACGGTGCTGCAGAACGGAAAAGCCATACGCTCGTGCTCCAAGCCGATGAGCACCGTCGAGGGGCTGGAGATCACTACGATCGAGGCGATTTCGAGCAACGGGTCGCACGTGGTCCAGAAAGCATGGGCGGAGGTGAATGTGCCGCAGTGCGGATACTGCCAGCCGGGGCAGATTATGCAGGCGGTGTCTCTGCTCTCGTCGAAGCCCAAGCCTACGGATGATGACATCGACTCGGTGATGGCGGGCAATATTTGCCGCTGCGGGACCTACCAGCGCATCCGGGCCGCGATTAAGACGGCAGCAAAGGAGACGGCATGATCCCCCTGGAAAAAACCGCTATGGAGAATATGCCGATCGAAAATGTCTCTCGGCGCAACTTTCTGCAGGGGATGCTGGCCAGCAGCGCGTTTGTGTTATGCATCGGAAAATCCCCATTTTTCGCAAAAGCAGCGAGAGATGGGGCACCCGGGTTCGGAGCGGGTGCGGCTGGGTCAGTGGGGGCGTCGGCGTTCCATCCCAGCATCTTTGTTGGGATTCACACCGACGGCGCGGTTTACATCGTTTCGCACCGGTCGGAGATGGGCAATGGAGTTCGCACCAGCCTGCCGCGGATTCTGGCCGACGAACTCGATGCGGACTGGAGTCGCGTGCACGTGGTGCAGGCGGATGCCGATGAGGCTTACGGGTCGCAGGATACGGATGGATCGCACTCTGTGCGCGAATTTTTTGACACTCTGCGCGAAGCCGGAGCGACGGCGCGGCTGATGCTGGTGCGGGCGGCGGCGCAGCAATGGGGGGTTCCAGAGTCGCAGTGCGTGGCGGATCCGGTGCACGTTGTGTCCGACAAGGGTTCCAGCCGCAAGCTGGGGTACGGAGATCTGGCAGCTCTTGCGGCCAAGCAGCCTGTCCCCAAGAAAGAAGAGTTGCAGTTCAAGTCTCCGCAACAATGGCGTTACATTGGCAAGCCCGCGCCGGGGTACGACGTGACCAATGTATGCGCGGGCAAACCGCTGTTTGGCATGGACGTTCGCGTGGACGGGATGCTTTATGCAGCGATCGCGCATCCGCCGGTGCTGGGAGGGAAGGTCAAGTCAGTTGATGACGCGGCGACGCTGAAAGTCATCGGAGTTAAGAAGACGATTCCGATCGATCCGTTCAAACCGCCGCATGCATTTCAGCCGCTCGGCGGAGTTGCTGTGATTGCCGACAATACGTTCGCGGCGTTCAAAGGACGCAAGCACCTGAAGATCGCGTGGGACAACGGCGTGAACGCGACGTACAACTCGGCCGAATATAAAAATGAGTTGCAGCAGACCGCGCGGCAGCCAGGTAAGGTCGTACATACGAGTGGCGATCCGGATGCGGAATTTGCCAAAGGCGGGAAGATTGTCGAGGCCGAGTACTTCGCTCCGCATTTGGCGCACGCTTCCATGGAACCGCCCGTGGCAGTGGCCGATGTGCAGGGCGAAAAGGTGACGGTGTGGTCGCCGACCCAGAATCCGCAGGGTGTGCAGGAAGAAGTGGCCAAAGCACTCGGGCTGAAGAAAGAAAACGTCACGTGTCACGTGACGTTTCTGGGCGGAGGCTTTGGACGGAAGTCGAAGCCGGATTATGCGGTGGAAGCGGCTTTGCTTTCCAAGAAGACGGGCAAGCCGGTGAAAGTCATCTGGAGCCGCGAAGACGATATTAAGTTCGACTACTACCATTCAGTCGCGGCCATGTACATGAAGGCGGTGCTCGACGACGCGGGCAAGCCGAAAGCATGGTTGCAACGGTCGGTGTTTCCTCCTATTGGATCGACATTCGAAGCGGGCGCGAACTACGGCGGGGCCGGGGAGATGTCGATGGGATGGAATGTTGTTCCCTTCAATGTGCCGAACTTCCGCTCGGAGAACGGGCAGGCGACGGCGCACGTTCGGATTGGATGGCTGCGCTCGGTCGCGAATATTTATCACGCGTTCGCGGTGCAGTCTTTTGCGAATGAACTGGCGTACGCGGCGAATCGCGATCCGTACGACTATCTGCTCACGTTGATTGGGCCAGGACATACGCTGGATGCTGGACCCCAGGGGCCTCCGGGAATTGGGGAGAAATATCCTTATGACACGGTGCGGCTGCGGCGGGTGGCGGAGCTGGCGGCGGAGAAAGCGAACTGGGGAAAAAAGAAGAACGGGAAAGGAAGCGGCATGGGGATTGCGGTGCATCGCAGCTTTTATACCTATGTTGCGACCGTAGTCGAGGTTGAGGTGGATGACCAGGGGACGATCCGCATACCGCGCGTGACGACGGCGCTGGACGCAGGGATCGTGGCCAATCCGGAGATGGTGCGGCAGCAGTTCGAAGGGGCGGCTGTGTTTGGGACTAGCATTGCTCGCACTGGAGAGATCACGGCTACCGGCGGAGTGGTCGATCAGTCCAACTTTTTTGACTACCAGGTTGCGCGGATGAACGATGCGCCCCGGCAGGTGGACATTCATATTGTGGAGAGTACGGCGCCTCCGGCGGGAGTGGGCGAGCCTGGGGTGCCTCCGTTTGTTCCGGCGCTCTGCAACGCGGTGTTCGCGGCAACGGGAAAAAGGGTCCGGGAGTTGCCGCTGACGCGAAATGGGTTCTCGTAACCTGTGTTTGTAGCAACCACGGGGCTGAAGCCCACACTGATTCCTAATGCTGTACGCGGCCCTAGAAGGGCCGCTCTTCCACGGTAGTGCGTACGTTTGCTGGTACTGCCTAGGCTTGCTGGTACTGCGTACGTTGGATGATAGTGCGACGTTTGTTATTTTTCCGCCGTTCCGAATCCATGCCATTTCGGCTGCAGATCCGTCAGACTGAATTAACCCGAGAGCGCATGCGGCGGAGTTGAAGAATGACCTCGGTCAGCAGCAACGGGAGAGCCCAACAAGCCCAACCGATGGTGATGGCGCGGTCGCCGGCTGGCTGGAGTCGCGAAGTGGGACCGTAGTCATTCAGTACACGGAAGGTCACGAACGCAAAGGTGACAACGTAGGCGCGCACCATCCATTCCTTGTGGACTGGTATCTGCCTGCGCAGGATCGCGTAGTAGGCCATACCGGCTGTGGTGACCCAGGCTGTGTCCAAAGCCAGAAGCGAGAATCCGAAGGCCCATCCGAAGGTGGTTGCGATTGCCATGTGGAAGGCTCCGATGGAACCGATGGCGACGCCGCCGAGGAAGAAGCGCCCAGTCCAGCGATGCACGCGCGCATAGCGCGCACGGAAGCCGCTCCAAAATTGCCACGGGCCGGTCAGCAAAGCCACCATGCCGCCGGTCATGTGCATGAGGAGCCAGGCGCGATCGGCCCAATAGTTGGCTGCGCCGAGAGCCGGATCGGTATACGCAGGCTGGTTGTAGTTCAGGTAGTAACGGAAGACGTACTTCAAGACGAAGGCTAGGGCCAAGGCAAGGATCGCGCCCAAAGCGGCGACCTTGAGAACGAAGTTTGAAGTTCTCTTGCTTGACGGAACCGCAACACGGCCAGAAGTTGCCAGAGTAGACATAAGTCTCCTTGTTTTCCGCTGAGACAATCTACACCGAATTGCACGCTGTGCAAGAAGAATCAAGGCTATGAGGTCTGTTGTAGCAACTTGATTTTGTCACCCTAACAGCAACATGAAAGTGTCACCCTGGCGGAGCCAGGGTGTGTTGCAGGCGGGTGTCGCCGTAATAGAGCGAGACGCGCCCGTCGAGAGCTTGATAGATGTGGACTTTGGCTCCGGCAAAGCTGAAGCGTTGGCCTTGCTGGGGGATCTGAAGGCGCTGGCCGTCCCACTGCACGATGTTGTGGTTGCTGACCACGCGCTGGTGGACGAAGCAGCAGATGCGGTCGAGATTTTCCGGAGCCGGACGCCAGGCGGATTGCAGGTCGCGAGGTCGGCGGGCGAAGCGGCGATTGTAGTCGGCCATGAACACGCGCAGCACGGCGTTGGCGGAGTCCAGATCGGCAGCCTGCGCCAGTCGGAGTTCGCTGCACAACCGATCCTGGAGCACGCCCCAGAGGCGTTCGACGCGGCCTTTGGCTTGCGGGCTGCGGGCGGCGATAAAGGTGATGCCGAGTTGTTCGAGGGCACGGCCGAACTGAGTGGGCTGACGCTTTCCAGCGAGCTGTTCTTCGACCGACCAGAAGTCGTCGTTGCGGACGAAGATGCCGCTGTGATCGCCGTAGAAAGCGAGCGGGATACCGCGGTGGCGCAACAGTTGGCGGAGCAAGGTGAGATAGCCGGCGGCGGATTCGGAGGGGAAGAACTGAGCAGCCAGGATTTTTCCGGTGGCATCGTCTTGCAGGCCGAGCGCGGTGAGACGAGGGCCGCGGCCTTCGAGCCAATCGTGAGGCGAGCCATCGAGTTGCAGCAGTTCGCCTTCACGGGGGGATCGCAGACGGCGCTGACGATGGGTGGGAGCGCGGCGCTTCCGGGGAGACCCCAGACCGGCCTCACGCAAGAGACGGCGGAGCGTTTCGCGGCTGAGGGAGAAGCCCTCGACCTCGCAAAGTTTTTCGCAGAGATGGTGATCGTTGAAGCCGGCATAGGTGGATCGGGCCAGGCGAACCACGGCTTGGCGTACCCGGGCGGGCAGGCGGCGGGGGCTGGGGCGTCCGCGGTTGGCGTGCGCCAGAGCCGCCTCCCCTTGCTCCCGCAAACGTTTCTTAAGACGCTTGACCTGACGGACGCTGAGCGAGAGCAGTTCGGCGGCTCTGGCGCACGCCATGTCTCCCTTAACGCAACTGGAAATTACGCTCACTCGTTGCAGCTCCTTCTGACTCAACGCGAATGTCCTTCCTCTCATGGGGTGACATTTTCACGTTGCTGTTAGGGGGTGACAGAATTATGGAGCTAAGACAATCAAGGCTATGAGGTCTTGAACCGCAGGCCCATCGGCGATAGTATGGCCTGCTGCATCGATTGCGAGGCAAGAAGCCATATGCCCCAAAACTACGTTCCTATCTTCATTTTTATCGCCATTGTCGGATCTCTGTTGCCGATTACTTTGCTGCTGGCGAAATTGGTGCGGCCCTCGAACCCGAGCAAGACGAAGCTGATGCCGTACGAATGCGGGATTGATCCAATCGATAGTGCGCGGGGACGGTACACGGTGCGTTACTACATTATTGCCATTCTTTTTGTGGTGTTTGATGTGGAGACGATCTTTCTATTTCCGTGGGCGGTGAGGTTCAAGGCGTTCGGGCTGTTTGGATTGCTCGAGATGCTCATTTTCCTGGCGATCCTGATCGTGGGGTATATCTGGGTTTGGAGGAAGGGCGCGCTGGAGTGGGTGTAACGCACGCTGCGCGGGCGAAACGTCCCCGCTACTGCCGCCGGGACGGCGGCGCCACTGTCTAGATGAATGCAGCGATTGATAATCCGATGGATTCTTCTCCGGCTGAGACGTTTACCGCCTCGCGGTGGACCCAGGGGAATTTTTTCTTCCCGACCAAGCTTGTGGTGAGTCCGCAGCGGGTGATCCGCACCAAGTCAAAGTTATTTGGAAGCAACGAAGAGAGCATACCGATTTCGAAAGTCGCGTCAGTTCACATCTCTACCGGCGTGTTCTGGTCCGAGATCGTGATTGAATCGACAGGCGGCAGCGATCCGATCACCAGCCATGGGCATCGCAAGGCGGAAGCCCAGCGGATTCGCGACCTGATCGAGAGTTATCAGGCACAGTCGCGCGGCTGAGTTGCCACGCTCAGTGTGCCGGCCGATAGATCAAGCCGATCACCATCCCGGTGATCACCCATTCCACGAAGTAGGCTAGCGATTGTTTGATCGTCAACGCCAGTCCGATGTTCAGATTCACGTGATTGTGGATCACGAAGGAGCAAACGGCGAAGAGGCCGATCAGCGCGCCAAAGCGGATACCCTCGATAAGGCCCGAACCTCCTTGATAGAGCATGGCATAGAGAACCGCCAAGACAAGCATCGCGATGAGCATGGCGAACATTCCGAACGGCATGACGCTCTTGATTGCATCTTGAGAGCGGTAAACTGCCGGGTATTTGGCGAATTCATTCCGCAGAGGCGGGAAGAGGCCAAATAAAAGGCCTCCGAGCGAAAAGTACGCGGCGAAGGCACCTAGGGACGCGAGAAGGATGCGAGGTGTGTTCATGGGGAAATCCTTTCCAAGGTTTTGCAGCTTGGACAATCTTTGGATTCACCAGGACAGGGCTGGCAGTTCACGCGGTACCTTAACAGATTATGCGCGGTTGATGGAAGGGTGAGGCGTGGAAAGGACGTGAAATGGACAATTTTCACACTTGATTTGCAGTGAAGTGCAATACCGAGGAGGAACTCCGTGGCACGAAGTCCTTTCCGCGAATTGCGCGCAACGCGAATCGTTGACACTATCCCGTCAAGCTGATAAAAGTTAACGTTCTTTTCAACGCAGATTCCGCTGGAGCTTTGTGTCTTCGGATATGCCGGACGAAACCAAATCCCCCGCTCCACCGCCGCCGGAAGGTGAACCGAAGCCGACGGCGGAACAGCCCGCAACTCCGGGCGGGGTGAAAGCTACACCCGCCGGGTCGGTTCAATCAGAAACAAAAGCTGCTCCTGAAAAGCCCGCCAGCGGTCCCGCTGTCGCAACTCCCGCTACTCCCCCGAAACCTGTCGCTGCCGCACCTGCAACCCCTGCTGCCAAGCCTGCTGCTGCACCTGCGAAACCTGCCGCTCCTGTGCCAATGCCGTGGGACTCGCCGATGGTTGCGAAGCTCAAGGGCGAATATGGATCGGGGATTGAACCGCTGATGCATCTTGGGCAGAACTATATGGTGGTGGACCGGTCGCTGATTCCGGAGATTCTGCAGGTTTTGCGGAACGAAGAGCAGTTCGACTACTGCGTCGACATTACGGCAGTGCATTATCCCAAGCGCGAGAAGCAGTTTGATGTGGTGTGGGTGCTGTATTCGTTTGCGCGGAATGAGCGCATTCGTGTGAAGACACAGATTGCGGACGGAGAGACGCTTCCGAGTTCGGTTCCGATCTGGGCGACCGCCAATTGGCTGGAGCGCGAAGTGTTCGACATGTTTGGGATCAAGTTCGATGGACATCCGGATATGAAGCGAATTTTACTGCCCGATGGCTGGAAGGGGCATCCATTGCGCAAGGACTACGGGATTTTGCAGCAGGATAATGAGTGGGTGCAGATCAATTTGGGGATTGAGAGCGGGCAATGAGGAGTGGAACGCCGCGGTTTTTCTTTCGCCCCTTCGGGGCTAGTTCCTCGAATTCTGGAGTTACCCACGGCTTGCGCCGTGGGCTGCACTCTATCGCCGCTCCGCGGCTGGACTCAGAGCGTCTGAAGGCAAACAAGACTGGAGTCAGATAACTTTTTTACTGCGAACAAGCAATGACGGAGCCGAATTCAATGTCGCCGCTGGATCTGGAGACATCGGACAAAACGTTTCTGGATGCCAACGAGCTCGTTATCAACATGGGGCCGCAGCATCCCGCGACCCATGGGGTGCTGCGCGTTATTTTGCGGCTGGATGGCGAGAAGGTGTTGGGGCTCGAGTGCGTGATCGGGTATCTGCACCGTGGCGTTGAGAAAATTGCGGAGAATCGGACGTACACGATGTTCAATCCGTACGTCGATCGTATGGATTATGTTGCTGCGGTCTCGAACGGCCTGGGATACTGCGAGGCCGTTGAAAAACTTCTGAGCGTTGAGGCGCCGCCGCGGGCGCAGTACATTCGCGTGATTCTGACGGAGCTGAACCGGATCGCGAGCCACCAGCTTTGGCTAGGGACGCATGCGCTCGACATTGGCGCGATCACCCCCCTGTTCTATACCTTCCGCGACCGGGAAGAGATTCTCAAGATTTTCGAGAAGTATTGCGGGGCGCGGCTGACGACGCATGCGTTCCGCATCGGGGGCTTGCAGTATGAGGCCTATGAAGGGTTTGAGAAGGACGTTAAGAACTTCCTTACATTCTTCGCGCCGAAGATTGATGAATACGAAGAGCTGCTGACGACGAATCGTATTTGGCTGGAGCGCACCAAGGGCGTCGGCGTGATTTCGGGGCCGGACGCAATTGCGCTTGGAGTGACTGGACCGGTGTTGCGCGCTAGCGGCGTTAAATGGGACCTTCGCAAAGCTCAGCCCTACGCCAACTACAAGAATTTTGATTTTGAGATTCCTACCGGACAGAGTGGCGACACCTACGACCGGTACCTGGTGCGAATGGTAGAGATGCGGCAGTCGTGCCGAATCATTGAGCAGGCTGTGGCTGGAGTTCCGGAAGGACCCATCATGGCGAAGGTGCCCAAGGTGATAAAGCCTCCGGTGGGCGAGATCTACCACTCGATCGAGGCGCCCAAGGGCGAGTTGGGATATTTCATTGTGAGCGACGGGTCGACGCAGCCTTACCGGATTCGAGTGCGGCCGCCGTCTTTCGTGAACTTGCAGGCGCTCGATGTAATGTGCCGCGGGCAACTGGTCGCGGACGTAATCGCCGTGATCGGCACATTGGACATTGTTCTGGGCGAGGTAGACCGCTGATGCACGATTTGATTCTGTACATTCAGTCCTACCTCGATCCGAACGTCACAACAACCCCAGGCGGAGCGGGGAATATTTTCTGGGCTACGGTCTATATCCTGCTGGTTTTTGGCGGACTCTCTGTCGCCGTCATTGCCATGAACTGGCTGGAGCGGAAGATTCTGGCTCATATGCAAGTTCGGCTGGGACCGATGCGCGTTGGGCCGCACGGATTGCTGCAGCCGATTGCGGACGCCATCAAGCTGTTGCTGAAAGAAGACATCATTCCTGCCGAAGCGGACGCGATTGTGTTCTGGGTGGCACCGTTCATTGTCGTGCTCGCGGCCTTCACCGTATTCGTCGTAGTTCCCTTCGGGCCCACTCATGCGATTACCGATATGAACATCGGCATCCTCTTTATGCTGGGGGTTTCGTCGCTCAGCGTGTTGGGGATTGTGACGGCGGGATGGGCTTCGAACTCACACTATCCGCTGATCGGCGCGCTGCGCTCGAGCGCGCAGATGGTTTCGTATGAAGTGGCGATGGGACTGGCGGTGGTTTCGGTCATTCTGATGACCAGCCTGAATGAGCAAAGCACGGGCACCTTAAGCATGATCGGGATCGTGCAGGCTCAGCTGTCGCAGGGCGAGTGGTTCATCTTCAAGTTTTTTCCGCTCGGGCTGGTTGGATTCTTCATTTTTGCCGTGGCTATGGTCGCGGAGACGAACCGGGCGCCTTTCGACTTGCCGGAAGCAGAATCCGAATTGACGGCGGGATTCCATACAGAATACAGCGGGTTCCGCTGGTCTTTATTCTTTCTGGCGGAATACTCGGCGATGATCGCAGTGTCGTCGATCGCGGTCACGCTGTGGCTGGGCGGGTGGTTGCGGCCATTTCCGAACTGGTTGAGCGGGTCCACATGGGATCTGGTGTTCGCACTGTTCCCCGGAGTTACATTTCTGCTGCTAGGTGTGATGTGTTTCTACAACACGGCGCGGATGCCGAAGCATCCGCTGTTCAGGATCCAAACGATCGGGCTGGCTGGGTTCGGAGTGGTGTTGGCATTCATCGGACTGATTTTGTTTATTCCCTATGTCCGCGTGCGGGTTGTTGACATTTACTGGTTCTCGGCGAAAGTCGCCGCGTTTATGTACCTCTATATCTGGTATCGTGGCACGTTCCCGCGTTACCGGTTTGATCAGCTCATGAAAGTAGGGTGGAAGGTGCTGCTACCGACGGGCCTGGTAGTGCTGATTTTGACTGCAGTGGTCGCCATGCGAGCTGATCTTTGGGCAGAACTGCAGGGAGTGTGGCGACCATGAATCCTCCGGTAGCGACTCCGTTCTTCTTCTATTTGCTGGCCGCCACGATGATCGTCGGAGGAATTCTGGTGATCACGCGCAAGAACGCGGTGCATTCGGCGATGGCGCTGATTACCACGTTGCTGGCCCAGGCTGGGCTCTACCTGATGCTGTACGCTCCGTTCGTGGCTGGCGTGCAGATCATTCTTTATGCCGGCGGCATCATGGTGCTGTTCCTGTTTGTGATCATGCTGATCAACATGGAGCGGTCGGTAAAAGAGCGGCAGTTTAACAAGCAATGGCTGGTCGGAATCGTCGCCGCGGCGGCACTCGGTGGGTTGTTCATCGCGGTTTACACGACCACGACAAAAGGCAAGATGCTGTTTCCCGAAGGGCGTATGAGCTTTGGCGAAGATCAGAATACGCAGGCGATCGCGTCACTTCTGTTTGACCGGCACGCAGGGCAATATATGTTCGCTTTCGAGATCGCTTCCCTGCTGTTGCTGGTGGCGATTATCGGCGCGGTGGTGATGGCGAAGAAGAGGATTTGAGAAGACAGCTGCTAGCTTCTGGCTTTTAGCTAGGTGCTAAATCAGAATCTCGATATGGATGCAATGCTTCACATCTCGACGCTTCACTATTTGGTTTTGGGCGCGGCACTTTTTCTGCTCGGGGTGATTGGCGTTTTGACACGCCGGAACGTTGTCATCGTGCTGATGTCGATTGAGCTGATTCTGAATGCTGTCAATTTGAACCTGGTTGCTTTCTCGCGGTACTGGCAGGGGATTCATGGTCCCGGTGCATTGCATGGACAAGTGTTTGCGATTTTCGTCATCACCGACGCAGCGGCAGAAGCTGCGGTCGGACTTGGCATCTTAATCGCCTTCTTCCGGAACAAGGAGACGGTGAACGTGGATGAAGTGAATTTGTTGAAGTGGTAGAACAACAGCTTCTAGCTGCTAGCTTCTAGCAAGGCCCGACAGCCGACGCTTGAGCTAGAGGCTAGGAGGCAGAAGCTGACTTCGAATGCTATTTCTAGAGCACATCTGGCTGATTCCTCTGTTTCCTGCGCTGGGCGCGGCGATCATGTTCTTTTTTGGGCGCAGACTGCAGAAGGCTACGGTCAGCGCGGTTTGCGTCGGATCGGTTGCGCTCGCGTTCCTGATGGCTTGCGGCGCAGTGTGGCAGTACACCAACTGGGCTCCAGCGAACGATCACAAACCTTACGAGAAGATTCTTTACACCTGGCTTGGCACTGACACGGGGCATACGACCTATTTGAAAGCAGATCGGACGTCGGCGCCTCTGCAGGCCGATGCCGGCTTCCTGCTTGATCCGCTGTCGAGCATCTGGCTGCTGTTTGTGACTGGCGTCGGGATGCTGATCCATATTTACTCCACCGGGTATATGGCGCATGAAGGCGGGTATTACCGATTCTTTGGATACCTGAACCTCTTCATGTTCTCGATGCTCACCCTGATTCTGGCCAACAACTACGTGCTGATGTTTGTTGGGTGGGAAGGCGTGGGGCTGTGCTCGTATCTGCTCATCGGATTTTATTTTCAGCGCAAGTCGGCAAGTGACGCTGCCAACAAGGCGTTCATCGTCAACCGCATTGGGGATGCGGGATTTCTGCTGGGCATGTTCTTTATCGCCTGGTACCTGGGTTCACTGCGATTCATCGACGTGAACGCCGCGGCCCGTAGCGGAATGTTCCATATCGGCGACCCGATCATAACCGCGGCAACTCTGCTGCTCTTTGTGGGAGCCTGCGGGAAGTCGGCGCAGCTACCTCTTTATGTGTGGTTGCCGGATGCGATGGAAGGGCCTACGCCGGTGTCGGCGCTGATTCACGCGGCGACGATGGTGACGGCCGGCGTTTACATGGTGGCACGGTCGAATGCTCTGTTTGTGCTTGCGCCGAAATCGATGCTGGTTGTGGCGATCGTCGGTGCACTTACTGCTATTTTTGCTGCGTCAATCGGGCTGGTGCAGAACGATATCAAGCGGGTACTGGCGTATTCAACGGTTTCGCAGTTGGGATACATGTTTCTCGCGCTTGGCGTGGGGGCCTTTGCTGCGGGCGTGTTCCACGTATTTACCCACGCTTTCTTCAAAGCCCTGCTCTTCCTTGGAGCGGGGTCGGTGATTCACGCCATGAGCGGCGAGCAGGACATGCGGAATATGGGCGGGCTCTCGGGAAAGATTCCTGTGACGTTCCGCACGATGTTCATTGCCACCCTGGCCATCGCCGGAATTCCTGGGCTCGCCGGTTTCTTCTCGAAGGACGAGATTTTATGGCAGGCCTGGAAGTTCCATCCTGCTCTGTGGGCGATCGGCTTCGCCACGGCGCTGATGACTGCCTTCTACATGTTCCGGCTGGTCTACTTGACCTTCTGGAGTCCGTCTCGAATCACCAGCCACGAGGTTGAACATCATATTCACGAGTCTCCTAAGTCGATGACCGTGCCCCTGGTGATCCTTGCTTTCTTCTCGATCGTAGCCGGTTACCTCAACGTGTCGGAGGGACTCGGCGGGTCCAAGCGGATCGATAAGTTTCTCGACCCGGTGTTCGCAAATCACACGGAGACGGCCGAGGCGTCAACCAACAACGAGGAAGGTCCCCGCGGGACAGAATACCTGCTGATGATTCTGTCGGTCGCGGCCGCCGGAGCGGGATGGTTCATGGCGGCGCGCGCCTATGGCAGGGCCGACAAAGGGTACACCGAACCAATCGCCGCTGCAGCGCCACCCTTGTACAACATGTTACTCAATAAGTATTACGTCGATGAAGGCTACGACTATGTGTTCACCGGGCGCCGGAAGGTGGGCGATGTGCGACTGGGAGTGATGGGAGCGGGAGAGGCGAGTTCGTGGTTCGACGCCAATGTGGTCGATGGCGCGGTGAATGCCGCGGGCTGGATTACCCGGACATCCGCGACGTTTTCCGGTTGGTGGGACAAGTGGATTATTGATGGCATCGGCGTGAACGGGCCAGCGATTCTGGCGCGCATGTTGAGTTATCCGGCGCGGCTGTTCGAGTGGGGCCTGGTGCAATGGTATGCGCTGGTGATGACGGCGGGTCTGGTAGGGTTTGCGTTTTACTACGTGTATCACTGAAAAGAGCGTAGCTCCTAGCTTCTAGCTACTAGCCAACCCGGCCCAGCTAGAAGCCAGCAGCTAGAAGCTAGAAGCTGACTATGCAAAACCATATCTTATCGATCATTCTTTTCACGCCGCTGCTGGGGGCGCTGATTCTCCTGTTTGTCCCTAAGGAGAATAAGGACGCGGTCCGTTGGATCGCGAACTTTTTTGCGCTCGCCGGCTTTCTGATCTCGATCCCGCTGGTTCCGATGTTCTGGGACAAACGCTTCGAGCCGGGCTTCAAGTTCATCGAGGGCAGCGCGGGCAACTGGATCCCTTCCATCGGCGCGGGTTATATCTTGGGCATCGACGGCATTTCGTTTCTGCTGATCATGCTGACGACCCTGCTGGGGTGGATCTCGATTCTGTCATCGTGGACCGCGATCGAGAATCGGGTGAAGGAATACTACATCTGGTTTTTGTTTCTGCAGACGGGCATGCTGGGCGTGTTCATGGCCCTGGATTTCTTCCTCTTCTTTGTGTTCTGGGAAGCGATGCTGGTGCCCATGTATTTGCTGATCGGGATATGGGGCGGGCCGCGGAAACTCTACGCCGCCATCAAGTTCTTCCTCTACACCCTGGCCGGATCGGTACTGATGCTGCTGGGAATTCTGTTCCTGTACTTTCATCACCACTCGGTCACAGGGGTATATACATTCGCGTTGCAGTCGCTGTACGAAACTGCGCCGCGCATCTATGCGGATTACGGGCCGCAAGTTGCCACCTTGCTATTCCTGAGCTTTTTCTTCGCGTTCGCTATCAAGGTGCCAATGTTCCCCTTCCACACGTGGCTGCCGGATGCGCACGTGGAGGCTCCTACCGCGGGGTCGGTAATCCTGGCGGGCGTTCTACTCAAGATGGGGACCTACGGATTTATCAGGTTCTCACTTCCCTTCTTCCCCAACGTGATGTCGAATCCCGCGACATTCCTGCACATGACCGTGCGCGGGTGGATGATCTTCCTGTCGATCGTCGGAATCATCTACGGTGCGCTTGTATCGCTGATGCAGAAGGACATGAAGAAGCTGGTGGCCTATTCCTCCGTGAGCCACCTTGGCTTCTGCACGCTGGGAATTTTTGCGCTGACGCCGCTTGGGCTGAGTGGATCGGTCTTACAGCAGATCAATCATGGCATTTCGACGGGCGCTCTGTTCTTGATTGTCGGAATCCTTTATGAACGGCGGCATACGCGCGAGATTGCGGAGTACGGCGGGATCTCGAATGTGATGCCGCTTTACGCCACCATCACCATGATCATGTTCCTATCATCGATGGGCCTGCCACTGCTCAATGGGTTCGTCGGCGAGTTCACAATTTTGCAGGGGACGTTCATGGAGAACTGGCGATGGGGCGCATGGGCGGTGCCGGGAGTCGTGCTCGCGGCGGCGTATTTGCTGTGGCTTTACCAGCGCGTGTTCTTCGGAACCGTCACCAATCCGAAGAATGAAAAACTGCATGATTTGACGCCGCGTGAAGTTGCGACTTTTGTTCCGCTGCTGATTATGGCGTTCTGGATCGGACTATATCCCAAGCCGTTTTTCCAGATTCTGGAACAACCCGTGAATCATACGATTGCGGTGGTGCGGCCTGATTATCCGCAGCCCGCAGTGAATGCGGCGGCACAACCGAGCGCACTTGCGACCCCGACGGCGGGGATGCCGTCCACGACGAATCCGCCATCTGCGGGCGCAAAGGGGACGAACTAGTGGTCTGGACCGACTACCTACTGGCGTTGCCGATCACGCTGCTGGCGCTGTTCGCGCTCGGCATCCTACTGATCGACTTCATGCTCCCCCAGGAGATGAAGTGGGCCAACGCGGTGACCGCGTTCATCGGCGTGATGTTTTCGGCTGCGGGAGTGTACAAAATTCAGCTCTGGCTGGGATCTTCGCCCGGATCGTTCGGGCTGATGCGGACCGTGCTGATGGACCGTTTCGCGATCTATTTTTTCTATCTCTTCCTCGCGGGAACCGCCATCGCGATTCTGATGTCGGTACGGTATCTGGAGACCGAGCACGAAAATCATGGCGAATACTATGCACTGATGCTCCTCTCGGTTGCGGGAATGATGTGCATGGCCGCAGGAATCGATATCGTTCTCATTTTTATCGGCTTGGAATTGATGGCCATTTCGACCTACGTGCTAGTGGGATTCCTGCGGCGCGACCGGCGGTCGAATGAGGCGGCGTTGAAATATCTGCTACTGGGAGCGTTTTCCTCAGGCATCTTCGCATATGGACTTTCCCTGCTCTACGGACTGACCGGGAGCACGAACCTCGCCGTGATTCAGCAGGAACTGATGCGGCACGTACTGAACAGCGAATATAAGCCCGTGGCGGTGGTGGCCCTACTGACAACGATCACGGGACTGCTGTTCAAGATCGCGGCAATTCCATTCCACCAATGGGCGCCCGATGCTTATGAAGGCGCGCCGACCAGCATCACGGGATTTATGTCGGTCGCAGTGAAGGCTGCCGGATGGGCGATGCTGCTGCGTATTCTGGTGGTTGGACTGATGCCGATGCGCGCGATCTGGGTGCCCCTGCTAGTGTTCGTCTCAGTGGCGACCATGACGGGAGCGAACTTTGCCGCACTCACGCAGACCAACACAAAGCGGTTGCTGGCTTATTCTTCCATCGCGCATGTTGGATACATGCTGCTCGGCCTGATCGCTGGCACGGCAACCCAGCTGAGTCCTGATGGAATCAAGGGGATTTTGATTTATCTGCTGGTTTACACGTTCATGAATCTTGGCGCCTTCGCGGTGATCACGGCGCTGCGGCATCGCAACGTGATCGGGGACGAACTCGACGACCTCAACGGGCTCTATTCTCGCGCTCCTGTTGAAGCCGTTCTGATGCTGGTGTTTATGCTGTCGCTGGCCGGCATACCACCGCTGGCGGGCTTCTGGGGCAAGTATTTCATCTTCCTCAGTCTGATTGAGTCCGGTCACTACGTACTGGCGTCGCTGGGCGTCCTCTATTCCGTTTTCGGACTTTACTATTATCTGAAGATTGCCAATGCCATGTTCATGGGCAAGGTGGAAAAAACCGAAGAAACTTTGCCTGTCAGTTTGAGCATGCGAGCGGCAATTGCTATAACCGGGCTGGCTACTCTTTACATTGGACTGCTGCCGGACGGATTCATCCGACTCGTGAATTGGGCGCTGGGGATCGCACAGAATCCTAGCGTGGCCAAGCTAACGCAATAGCCCTAGTCTGATTTGGTGGATTTAGAGGCGTTGCGAGCAACGTCTCTGCGACGGCAGATTCTCCCCAAGCCTCCTGCGCAGAATATCCGGCAACACCCAACTTCCGGGCGTCATCTCAAGGGTGATTAGACTCCAGCGTTAGGTGAAGTCCAACTATGAGACGCCGAGATTTCTTCAAGAACGCCGCTCTATGCGGCGTCGCCAGCACAATGACCGCGGCCTTCGCGCAAGACAAGCCTTCCACCCAGGAGAATGCCATGCATCAGATTCCCCTCGCCCCATCCGCTGGAACCCGTAAAGGGGAGATGCTTTACCGCACATTGGGACGCACCCGAGAACAAGTCTCGGCAATCGGGATGGGCGGCTTTCATATTGCGAAGCATGGGCTGACCGATGAAGAGAGCATTCGCATGGTTCGGTCGGCCGTTGATCGTGGCATTACGTTTCTGGACAACAGTTGGGATTACAACGAAGGCCAGAGCGAAATCTTGATGGGGAAGGCACTCAAAGACGGGTACCGGCAGAAGGTTTTTTTGATGACGAAGATCGATGGCCGGACCAAAGAGGCGGCCGAACGCCAGATTGAGACTTGTCTGGAGAGGCTGCAGACGGATCACATTGATCTGGTACAGCACCATGAGATTATCCGGTTCGACGATCCGGATCGCATTTTCGCGGAAAGCGGGGCGAACGAGGCGATGGTGGCGTCGCAAAAGGCGGGTAAGATTCGCTACATTGGCTTTACGGGGCACAAAGATCCCCACATTCACCTTTACATGTTGAAAGTTGCTGCGGAGCACGGCTTCCACTTCGACAGCGTGCAGATGCCCTTGAACGTGATGGATGCCCACTTTCGCAGCTTTGGTCAGATGGTTTTGCCGGAACTGGTCAAGCAGGAGATTGGAGTGCTCGGCATGAAATCGATGGGCGATGGGGTCATTCTCAAGAGCAAGACGGTGTCGCCGATTGAATGCCTGCACTACGCGCTGAGCCTGCCGACATCGGTCGTGATCACGGGCATCGACAAGCCAGAGCTTCTCGATCAAGCCTTTGAGGCGGTGAAAACATTCCAGCCGATGAACCGCGATCAGATCGCACAACTTCTGGCTAAGACGAAGGAACTGGCGATGGCGGGAAAGTACGAGTTGTTCAAGACATCTTCGCACTTCGATTCGACCGCGAAGCATCCCGACTGGCTGGGCGGGGATGCGCCGGATGTACAGGAACTAGCACCGCCGAGCGCATAGCCGATCGCACGGAACCCAAGAGCCTTGGCGCTGCTCGCTGGACTTCATTTATCATTCCGCTACTCGTCGTCCTCAGCGCTCATGATCTCGACGGGTCTATTTCTCCCGAATGCTCCCGAGGAATCAGATCGACCGCGTCCTTCCCCATGTCCCGATCATCGGCCTTGTGGCCGCCATTCTCTTCGCAAATGCAGGAATGCTTCTGGCGCAGGGGACTGCACCGGCACAACTGGAAAACGGTGAGCAGATCTACAAAGCTGCCTGCGTCGCGTGCCACGGACCGGATGGGCAGGGGATGCCGAAGTCGATTGCCGGCTTTGAACCGCCGCGAACTTTTCCCGACTTCACACGGTGCGATCAGACGACACCCGAGGCGGATTTGGCTTGGAAGACGGTGATTACGCACGGCGGACCGTACCGAGGATTCTCGCAGATCATGCCGTCATTCGCGGAGGCGCTTACGCCGAAGCAGATTGATCAGGTGGTTGGGTATCTGCGCGGATTCTGTCGTAACCGGCATTGGCCGCGGGGAGAATTGAACCTGCCACGGGCCATGGTCACGGAGAAAGCCTTCCCTGAGGACGAAGTGGTGGTCTCGACTGCAGTGAATGCGCAGGGCACTCCCGGTGTGGGGAGCCATATCATTCACGAGCAGCGTTTCGGGATGAACAACCAGATCGAAGTGGACGTTCCGATTACATTCGAGGACCAGAACCACACATGGTATGGAGGTGTGGGTGACACGACGTTTGGCGTGAAGCGGGTTCTGTTCTCGAGCCTGCCGGTGGGATCGATATTCAGTTTGCAGGGCAGCGTGATCGTGCCAACCGGCAATAAAGAACGAGGGTTTGGTACGGGTACCACGACATTCGAAACGTTCGCTTCATTCGACCAATTGTTCCGGTCGAATACTTTTATTCAAACGCAGTTTGGGGCGGATCTGCCGCGGCATACACAGATTTCGCCGCAATCCATTTTCTTCAACACGGCTGTGGGGCAGAGCCTTGCTGCGGATCATGGAATGGGCCGTTTGTGGTCGCCGATGGTCGAATTTCTGGCGGACCGGGACCTGGTCGATAACGCAAAGATGAATTGGGATCTGCTGCCCCAGATGCAGGTGACGATCAGCAAGCGGCAGCATATTCGCGCGGATCTTGGACTGCGCATTCCGGTGAACAACACGACGGGGCGGCCGATGCAGTTAATGTTCTATGTGCTGTGGGACTGGCAGGACGGCCGGTTGAACGAGGGCTGGTAATGACAAGAGTCCGGCAGATTCGTGAAGCAATTGTTCTGTCAGCGGTTGTGGGTTTGCTGTGCGCTTCGATGAGCGGGTTGGGAAAGGGCGGTCAAAAAGAATTAAAGCCCCAGTTTCACACTTCGGATCGCTGCCTAGCGTGTCATAACGGATTGACGACTGCTTCCGGCAAAGACGTCTCGATTGGGTTCGCTTGGCGGGCGAGCATCATGGCCAATTCTGCCCGGGATCCTTACTGGCAGGCCAGCGTTCGACGCGAAGATCTCGATCATCCTGAGTCGCGCGCGGCGATTGAAGACAGTTGCGCGGACTGCCACATGCCCATCGCTCGGTACGAGTCGAAATTGCAGGGTCGCTTGGGGGAGGTTTTCGCGCATCTTCCGTTCGAGGACGATCCCAAGAGAAATGCGGCAGCAGAGGATGGAGTTTCCTGCTCGGTGTGTCACCAGATTGGAAAAGAGAAACTGGGCTCGCGAGAGAGCTTTAACGGGGGATTTGTGGTGGATGCTCCGCAAGCGAAGGAGAATCATCCGGAGTATGGGCCGTTCGTGGTTCAAAAAGGGCAGGCCCGAATCATGCAGACTTCGACTGGAGGTTTTCGGCCAGCGGAAGCGGGACACATTCACGATTCTGCTTTGTGCGCCACCTGTCATACGTTGTATACAAAATCCCTGTCGCCCGATGGCAAAGAGATTGGATTGTTCCCCGAACAGATGGTGTATCTGGAATGGCAGCACAGCGATTATCCGGAGAAGGAAAGTTGCCAGTCCTGTCACATGCCACAAGTGGAAGAGGATGCGCCCATTGCTGCGGTGCTAAGCGAACCGCGGCAGGGGGTGAGGCAGCATACGTTTGTGGGCGCGAATTTTTTCATGCTCAATTTGCTGAACAAGTATCGCAACGACCTCAGCGTAACAGCGATGCCGGCGGAGTTAACGGCGGAGGCGGAGAGAACGAAGGAGTTTTTGCAGTCGCGATCCGCTAGGGTGAGCATTCGTGAAATCGACATTGCTTCGGGAAGTCTAAGGGTCGACGTTTTCGTTCAAAACCTCACGGGTCACAAGCTGCCGACTGCATTCCCTTCTCGGCGGGCGTGGCTTCATTTTCTGGTTCGTGATCAGACTGGGAAGAAGATATTTGAGTCGGGTGCGCTGAATGCGGATGGCTCGATCCAGGGGAATGATAACGACGCGGATGCTTCGCGCTTTGAGCCACATTATCGCGAGATTACGGGCCCGGAGCAGGTACAGATTTATGAACCGATTCTGAAGGATGCTGCAGGTCATGTTACTACTGGCTTATCGGCTGCGACCGGATACTTGAAGGACAACCGGCTGCTTCCGGCAGGATTTCAGAAGCAGACGGCCAGTCAGGATATTGCCGTTGCCGGCGACGCGGTGGACGATCCGAACTTTACCGATGCCGGCGACGTCATCCGCTACTCTGTGGCACTACTTGATGGAACTGGGCCGTACCATATTGAGGTTGAACTTTGGTATCAACCGATCGGCTTTCGATGGGCCCACAACTTGAGTAGCTATCGGAGTTTCGAAACCGGCAGGTTTGTAGCTTATTACGAGTCCATGCCCACGAGCAGCGCCACCGTGCTGGCGCGAGCATCGGCAGACCACTGACCTTTCTCACCTGATCATAGAAGGAGCAAAAAAGCGCTACAGGCGATACTAGCGCCATGGTGCGATAGAATTCGATCGTGCCTGAAGATCAAAAACGGCCGCGCAATCCGAACGGACTGGTCTCGGCGGCCCGCTACTCCGAGATTGGATTCATTATCCCAGCGGCTGTATTTCTAGGGTTTGCGCTGGGCAAACTACTCGACTACTGGCTGCATACTCACTGGATCTACCTGGCCGGCGTAATTTTCGGGGCCGTGGCCGGGTTCGCGCAGATGATCCGGTCGGCGATTGTCTTATCGCGGGATAAGAACGACCGATGACTCCGGCTCCGCTACCTGACGGGCTGCCTCCTGTTGAGACGCCGGAGGCTTCGCCTGCAGCCGATCGCTTCTTTTCTGCGGCAATTCCAAGGATGCTCCGTTTCGTCCTGATTCTTGGGGCCGCCCTGACGGTGGCAGTGGCCTGGCGACTTGGCATGGTGACGGCGATTGGATTCGCCGCAGGGAGCTTTATCGCTTACCTCAGCTTCCGCTCGCTGAACCGAGCGGTGCAAGCACTGGCAGCGCGCGTGGTGGCATCGCACCGGGCGGAGGGTGGCTTCTCGCTGGTCAATGGCTTCTTCCTTCGCTATCTTTTGGCAGGAATCGTTGCGTATGTTATATTCACAAGTTCCTTTCAAGCCTTTCGGGGCTTTCTGTTTGGGCTGTGCACGCCGGTTGCGGCTATGCTATTGGAAGCGGGATATGAGGCGTACGCCGCTTTGCGCCGGGGATACTGACTCAAGGCCGCATCAATTTTTAGGTTTGCTGGAATCGTAAATATGGAGCAACTCTGGTTCACCGCGCTACTCAATCGCCTGTTTGGCGCGCCGGTACTTCATTTACTGCTAGCGCTTGGAATTCATCCCAAGCATCCGCTCACCCCGATCTCCAACAGCTTCGCGATGGAAGTGCTGGTGGCTTTGTTCCTGACCAGCCTCTTTCTGGCCGTCAGGGTGCGATTGTCAGTCGACCAGCCGGGCGGGTTGCAACATGCGATGGAGTGGATTGAGGGATTCTTCGGTGACATGGGCGATGAAATCATTGGGCATCACTATCACCCATACCACCCCTATCTCGTGACGCTGGGCCTTTTCATTCTGAGCTGCAACCTGATTGGAATGATCCCAGGGTTCGAGTCGCCGACCGCAGTTCCGATTGTTCCGCTGGGATGCGCACTACTTACCTGGTTCTACTACCATTTTCAGGGATTGCGTACCAACGGAATGGGGTACTTCAAGCATTTCATGGGGCCGGTATGGTGGCTCTCGCCGTTGATGCTGCCGATTGAGATCTTCAGCCATACGGCGCGACTTCTATCTCTGACGGTTCGGCTTTTTGCGAACATGTTTGCAGGAGAAATGGTCACGCTCGTGTTCTTTTCACTGATTCCGATTGGCGTGCCCATTATCTTCGAAGGTCTGCATGTGGGCGTGTCTTTGATCCAGACATATATTTTCGTGATCCTGACCTGCGTTTATCTGGGTGAAGCGACGGCTCACGAACACTAATGGCAGTCATGGCTTTTTCGAGATTTCACCAGTGTGAGGGCGTCTGTACGAGGATGACGTCAACCACCTCCTGGCGAAAATTACTAAACGGCAAGGAGAAATGAAATGCGTAAAGTTGTATTCCTGATTCTGACCATGGTGGCGTTGTCGCTCTTCGCGATGCCTGCATTTGCGCAGGGCGGAGAGACCGCTGCTTCGGGCGGTACAAACTGGGTAGCGATTACCTCTGGCTTCGCAATGGCTTTCGCAGCCGCATTGGCTGCTCTGGGCCAAGGCAAGGTGGCATCGGCGGCATGTGAGGGGCTGGCGCGCAATCCGGCGGCTCGTCCTGGAATTCAGATTGCCCTGTTCGTCGGACTGGCCTTTATCGAATCGCTGGTCCTGTTCACCTTCCTGATTATCTTCGTCAAAGTCGTAAAGTAGGTTCGGAAGGATGTGAAGCAAAGAAACCGAAAGGCCTCTGTCGAGAGACAGAGGCCTTTCTCAATTGGCGCTCTACGGGTGGCTACAGCTTGCGTTCCCCGCTCCACTCTTGTCCCTTATTTTGCGGGGCACTATTGAGGGCATCGACCAGCAAGCGGCGCAGCCGGTAGCGGCTCTCCAGGTCGGTGTTGACGATCTCAAATCCTACCTCGTTCACGCGCGCACGGCGCAACAGAACATGAGCGCGAATTTTGGCCCGCATTCCGACCGAGATTTCCAGATCGGCTTCGCTGCCGATGCGGAGATTGTCTTCTTTGGTTCCCATGCCGCCGCCAAGACTCAATTCGCGGATCATGATTCTTGATTTGCCCCACGAGCTGCCAATGATGGCTGGAACGGTCTTCGACAGTACCAAGCGTTCGTAACGGCGTTGACGCACCCAGGGGCAGGCAGGAGCAAAATCAAGTGGCGCGATCGCGAGTTCCGCCGTTTCCAGGCCGCTGTCAGACAAGACCTGCGAGCTGTAACGGGGATCAGTTTTTGAAAGTGCCTGGGCTGCTGCGATGCGCAACTCGCGATGATGCACCCAGCTGAACGTCTTTTTGGCTTCGAGAATTTCACGCAAAGTGGCAACCGCCTCGGAATCTTTCAAGCGGCCGAGCGACTCAATGGCCTTCAGCTGGATATAAGGAGAACGAGAAGCGGCTTCGCCCGGACGCGCCATGGCAATCAACGGCGGCGTGGCCGTCATGTCGCCACTCATGCCAATCTCGTCGACCGCCTCGGGTAGTACCAGCGGATCTAGTATTTCGGCTAACTCGAGCAGAGTACGTCCGCGATCCACGGCCGCGCCATAGGCGATCTGACGCACAACGATGTCGTGATAGAAACGGTTCCACTCCGGCATGCGGGTGGGGAGGAGTTCGAGCAGAGTTCCGACATCCAGGCGGCTTACGAGTCCGACCGCGCCAGCAGCCTGCCGGGGTTGTCCGGTGCGAAGAATTTCGCGCAACTGGCCGAGGACCGGCGATCCGAGCTCCTGAACCAGTTCGATCATGCGGTCGCACTCGTCGCGCCGCATGCAGCGGAAGAATCGGTCGGCCAGATGCTCAGCACCGGGCTGACTCATGCGCCGCAGCACAGACAACATGTCAGGAGGAATGGCCTCCATTTGGAGCGCTTCCTCGATGAATTCGGGCAGCCGGTTCTCGACTCCTACTCGCGGTCGTAGATCGCTGATCAGAACAGGGCGCTCGATGCTGATCTTTTCCATGCCGCCGCACACTTCATTTACAGCGGCAAAGTTCTTAGCCGAACTAGCTTCCTGACTCATGCGCACAAATGCTGCGCTGAAGAGGCTTTGCAGTTCAGGATCTTTCTCGTGGATGAGTTGCTCGCTCAGGATGCGGATCGCCTGACCCATGGGCTGGCCGCCCAGGCGAGCATAGAGATCGGCCAACTGACTGAGTCCAATCGCGGTTCGCCGGCGAGGTTCTGTTTCGCGTGCGCTCAAACAATTGGAATAGTTATTCAGAATGTCGGTTGCGCTCTGCTTGTCATCGCGATCGAGCAGTACTTCAACAAATTGGCGAAGGTTGCGCGGGGGAACGCATGGCGCTTCATGCGACATGAGCACGCTCTTCTTGCCTGCCTCCGGGACTTCTGCCCAGAACATGCGGTCGAGAATGTCGGCATGAGATTCAACAAGGATGCCGGCCTTGCTCATCTTCTCTTCTTGCAGTTTCAGGATGGAGCGGAGCGAGTCCATCTGGCGGCTCATATGCTCCATCATTTGGTGAACGGCGTTCACCTTGACCTCACCCTTTTGATAACGTTCGAGGGCGAAGCGGATGGCCATGTGCTCGGCCGCTTTCATGAGGAGCGGGGTGTCCTGCTCTTCCGTCGAGGCTTTCGCCGCCAGGCTGCCCAGCAACTGCTGGAGATTCAGGCGGGTGTTGGGATCGGTTTCAGTGAGTTCCTTCTTGAGGTCTTCTTCTTTGATGCTGGGATCCTGCTGCACTTGTCCGAAGCGCGTGAGGAGGCGAATCGCCTGAATCACCTCTTGCTCTTGCAGAGGGACCATCCCTCCGGTCCATGCGGGAGCCGCCGCGGTAGCTGCCGTGCCGCCCGGAACACCGATCAGCGTTCCTTCTGGAACCCAAACTCCCTTGCCTGAACCTCGCGCAGCGTTAGGAATGCTGCCCAGTGGAACCATGGGAACGCCGTTCGCGGATTCTCCGCCGCCGCCACCTCCGGATTTTGCGCCTTCGGCAGCCGCAATTAACTGCAATAGCTTCTGCGGATCGTTCAACCATTGCTTGAACTCTGGTCCCAGAGTTTGCGCGGCGATCTGCGCAGCGATACTCACATCGCCGGTCAGAGGATCAGCAGCTACAAACTTCACTTCATTGATCTTAATGGTGCTGCCTTGCCTGCCCGCGCTGAGAGCTTCTTTGATCTGCTTGGAGACATCCTGGGCTTTCGATCCGGCAACTGTAAAGGCGCGAACCAGGCGGACGAAATCTTCCTCTGTCACATCCTTCGAAAAGTGAAGACTCGCGAGACCGGCAGTGGACAGGAGTGTCGCGAAGCTGCGTTCGGCATTTCCTGTTTCCAACGGAATGCCATCGAGCAACAACTTATTGTCGGATACACCCAATAGGAAGCCCTGATCGCCGGTTGTCGGCAAGCCCTGCTGCAACTCTTTCCAGGTAGTCTCAAATTGCGCTTCAGTGCGTTTGTGTTCGTAGCCGT
Organism: uncultured Acidobacteriaceae bacterium; assembly: GCA_963840895.1. Taxonomy (GTDB): domain Bacteria; phylum Acidobacteriota; class Terriglobia; order Terriglobales; family Acidobacteriaceae; genus Sulfotelmatobacter. The sequence continues at coordinate 37,370 of CAWJAR010000013.1, read as the reverse complement.
ACATTCTGGCGTACTTGATGAGAATGTTCAGGCTATGAACGAACGCGCGCGCGGAGGCGGCACGCGCACCTTGCGATGTGTTTGTGGCAGAGATAAGGAACTCCTCGTAAACGCAAGATTGAAGCTCCAGCGTAAAGGGAAACGGTAAGGCCTTAAACGTTACGGAGGTAATAGAGTGGTTACACCCGGTGCTCCCAAGGGCATGGCCCAGAGTGCCAATCGTGTTGCGCGGTCGACGCGGGCGTTAGAAGTGGGATCGGTGTGTCCGCTACCTAAGGAAGAATTCAGTAGAATACTCGCGGCGTAAGTTCGCGCGTTTGGATTGACACATGAAGTTGCCCAGCAAAATCACGGGATTGCTGTACTGGACGGAGCGGGTACTGGAGGAGTGCGAGCATGTAAGCGCAGACTTCAGCGCCGATCCGGTACACGATTTGCGGGTTGCGCTCCGGAGGTGCCGATCGATGGCCGACGGAATGATCGCCATGGATCCGGATCGCGAATGGAAGGCGATGAAGAAGGCTGGTAAAGCACTCTTCCAGAGCCTGGGCAACCTGCGTGATGTGCAGATCATGATGGAGTGGATTGAGAAACTGCACCCCGCGCGCACGGAGACGGCTACGGGCGTGGCAACTCCGGTCCCTGCAAGCAGCGGGGAGGGAACCGACAACGCGGGAGCAGCCAGGGTCGACATCACGCGAAGCGATACCGCAGCTCATGCCCTGTTTCAAATTCTGCGAGGGCGGGAGATCGAGCAGAAGCGCGTTGCACGGGCGGCGCTCGAGGAATTCGATCGAAAACAGTGGCGGCAATGGAGTAAATCACTGCCGTTGCGAGCCATGCGTGTTCGGCCCGGCAGTTTGGTTTTCAAGCATCTGGCTTTGGAGCGATGGACTGCAGCGCGCGAGTTGCACACTCGTGCTCTGCGAAACCGATCGCAGGTTGGGTTTCATACGCTAAGGATTGGCATCAAACGGTTTCGTTATATCGTCGAGAATTTCCTTCCCGAACAGCATCAGGCGTGGAGCGGCGACCTGAAGCACATGCAAGATCTTCTTGGCGAGGTGCACGATCTGGACGTGTTGTGGGCAACCGCGTTGGCGTGCCACGTGTTCCCTGACGAAGCATCGCGGAAGAGTTGGCATGACCGCATTGTTGAGGAGCGCAAGAATCGGATTGATGAGTATCGGGAGCGTACGGTCGGGCCAGATTCGCTGTGGGACGAGTGGCGGGCTGGGCTACCACAAGGCAAACAGATTCAACAGATTGCCCTGCAGCGAATGAAGTTATGGGCGAAGGCTCTGGATCCGGACTTCGCACATTCCGAGCGGGTGGCGCGGCTGGCGTTGGAACTTTATGACGGGCTTGTCACCCGTGGATTGTTGGGCAGTGGATCTGGCCACATGAGTGATTCCAACGATCGTAGTGAAGGCGATTCGCGTTCAAGCCTACAAGTAGCAGCGTTATTGCACGACGTTGGCAAGGCGAAAGGAAAGAAGAAGCATCACAAGGAATCGCTTGAGTTGATTCAGGCGCACGGAGCGCCGTTGGGATGGAAGGCGGAGGTGATGAATCGGGCCGCGATCGTGGCCCGGTTTCACGATGGAGCGTTTCCCTCTCGAAGCCATAAAGCGCTGCGTGATCTTCTGTCCCATGAACAGAAAATAACAATTCAGTTAGCTGCGATCCTGCGGCTGGCGAATGCATTTGATGTGGAGCATGATGGGCACATCCGGCGGGTGCATATCGAAAATCGGGTTCGGGAAATTGAAAGTGGGCGCCGGACAAGTGGTTTCCTGCGAAAACCTGCGACGTTGGGGCCGACGGAGGCTCTAGTGATTGGGGCCGAAGGCTTTGAGGCGGGGAGTTCGACAGCACAGGCAGTTGCGGCGGAAAGATATCTGCTGGAAGTGGTTTTGCGACGACCCGTATTGGTGAAGGCTAGACAGAGCGTCGGGCAGCTTCCAAATGCCGCAAGATCGAAGACGACGGCTTGATCCAATGTTCCCGACCGAACGTGGGGAAGCGTACGAGTCACTTTTCCATAACACGATACAACGTAGACTGATTCCATGACTCACGCGCAAATGGTGGAACGGGCGGTGCGATGGCTGCGGTCTTATCGGTGCGGAGTGGTCTTATCGGAGCAGGCATGCGTCAGCGGCGAGATGCCGGACGCGATCGGATGGAAGCGGGCTTCGCACTCCGTGCTCGTCGAGTGCAAGGTCACGCGGGCGGATTTTCTGGCAGATCGCGGGAAGCCATTTCGCGCCAAGCCGGAACAGGGAGTGGGGAGCGAGCGGTTTTATCTGACTCCGCCAGGGTTGGTGAAAGTCGAAGAACTGCCCGTGGGGTGGGGATTGCTGGAATTGCGGCGCGGACGCGTTGAGATAGTGCACCCGTCGGCAAAAAATCTGCGTACTGCGAAGGGATTTGGGTACGAGATGAATTTGTTGCTGGCCAGTTTGCGGCGGGTTGAGGTGCGGATTGAGCCGCAGAGTATCACAGACTTCTTGAAGTGGAAGAATCGGATGGCTGAGTACAATCGCGGGACGTTGCCGGAAGGGTTGGAGGAAGTTGAGGAAGAGTTGAATGTGTTTTTGGAGCCGGAAGTGCCGTGCTAAACGCAAAGATTTTGCGAGTGCGCGCAAGGTTCGGATGGTCCACGGCGTGAGTTTCGAGGAGTGCCGTCCCTGACGGGACTCGGTTCAATTCCCTCTCGATTTTCCTGGCACTTCCGTGCCGGGCTTTCATGTGCCGCCTCTTCGCGGCTTGCGTGGATGTGGGTTCGGCGCATTCATGTTTCGCCGCCGCAGCTGGTGCAATCTTTGGTCGTCGTTCCGAAACTCAACGATCTTCCGCGGGCGGCGATGCCGGCGCTGCTGTTTCGCGGAACTATCATTTCGTCGTTAACGCTTCAACCGCACATCGTTTGCGTGGTCGGCCACACAAAAAGAAAACCGGGCTGGTTGGCCCGGCTCCTTCTGCGTCGAGTTGGATGCGGTTACATCACAGCGCGGCGCGACTGGCGCTGAGGGGATGCATTTGTGCGCCTCAGGCCGGTCACAGATCGTAGGATCTGGCGCGGCAAGCGGAAACCGACTTTAGGCTGGATGCAAGCAGCTTGCCATGAATGCATTTGTTACGATTATGGCACGCAAGGGATTGTTTTTATTGTAGTTATCCGGTAATCAACATCTGGCTCACTTATGCATCCCTTCTAAACGAGCCGCGATCTCGGAGCAAAGTTTTGCATAGATTGCACACTGCGGTGTTCAACCACGGGTCGCTCATGAAAGGACACCGCCCTTGGTCCCGCAAACACAGACTTAGCAAGCCTACGTCTCTACCATTGCGGGGATGAAAGCTGCTTTTTCTCCGATATAATTCCGGGCACCCATGGCACTGACCTCTGGCTCGCGCGTTGGTCCCTACGAGATCGTTTCGGCGGCGGGTGCGGGTGGGATGGGAGAGGTATATCGCGCACGCGATACCCGGCTCGACCGCACCGTTGCCATCAAGATTCTGCCGGCACAGTTATCGGACAATCCTGAGGCGAAGCAGCGCTTTGAACGAGAGGCGCGGGCGATTTCGTCACTGAACCATCCCAACATTTGCACGTTGTACGACGTCGGGCATCAGGACGGGATGGACTATCTCGTCATGGAGTTTCTGGAGGGCGAGACGTTGGCGAGCCGGCTGGCGAAGGGACCTCTGCCTCCAGAGCAGGTATTGAAGTATGGGATTGAGATTTGTGAGGGATTGGAGAAAGCGCACAGAACCGGGGTGATCCACCGCGACCTGAAGCCGGGCAACATCATGTTGACCAAGGCGGGAGCGAAGCTGATGGACTTTGGGCTGGCCAAGGCGGTAACGGGGCCGCCGCCGGCTTCAGGGTTGACGGCGACATTGGATGGGGCATGGTCCGGTGGAACCGGAGCGGGCGACGGTGCGCGAGGGTCACAGAATCCGCTGACTGCGCGGGGGATGATCGTAGGCACGTTTCAGTACATGTCTACCGAGCAAGTAGAAGGGAAAGAGGCAGACGCGCGATCGGACATTTTTGCGTTGGGCGCCGTGCTGTATGAAATGGCAACCGGGATAAAAGCATTTGGCGGCAAGACGCAGGCCAGCGTGGTTGCTGCGATTCTAGCCTCGGAGCCGCAGGCGATTTCGGTGGTGCGTCCAATGTCGCCGCCGGCGTTGGATCGCGTGGTGAAGGTATGCCTGGCGAAGGATCCAGACGAGCGGTTTCAGAGTGTTCATGATTTGAAGCTGCAGCTGATGTGGATTGTCGAAGGAGGATCGCAGGCGGGGGTTCCTGCCCCACTAGCCGCGCGCCGGAAGAATCGCGAGCGGGGACTGATTGCCGCAGCGGTGGTGTGTGGACTGTTGGCCGCCGCGGGCATTGCAGGGACACTATTTTTTTCAAAGAAGGCCGACACGCTCCGGAAGGTCGTGAGGGCGCAGATTGGCGCGCCTGAACATTACACTTTCACGTCGCTCAATGCGAGCAATCTCGCGGCGATTTCTCCCGACGGAAACACACTTGCCTTCATTGCTGAAGGGGAGGGCAAGCAACTACTGTTTGTGCGCCCGCTTCATGCTACAACGGCGCAGGCACTGGCTGGAACGGAAGGCGCTTACTATCCTTTCTGGTCTCCCGATAGCAAGTTCCTGGGATTTTTTGCGGCCGGGAAACTCAAGAAAGTCGAAGCCTCTGGAGGCGTGGTGCAGTCCCTGTGTGATTCGCCGTTCGGACGCGGCGGCAGTTGGAACCGCGAGGGAGTGATCATTTTTACGCCAGGGATTCATGACGCGATCTACCGCGTGTCTGAGGGCGGCGGGCAACCAGTGGCGATCACGAAGGTTAAGAAGCCAGGAACCTACGCCGGAGGCCGCTGGCCTCACTTCCTTCCCGATGGGAAGCATTTCTTGTATATGGGAACCGAGGGCGATGATTTCAGGGGGAAAATCTACGCCGCCTCTTTGGACAATCCGGAAGCAAAGGTGATCGTAGAAGAGAATACTGCAGCGCAGTATGCCAATGGGTACATCTTTTTTGTGAAGGATGGGAACCTGGTGGCGCAGTCGTTCGATCCCGATCGCCTGGCACTGAGTGGAAATCCGGTTCCAGTGGCGCCAAGAATCGAGTACTGGGAAGCCAAGTCTCAGGGAAACTTTTCGGTTTCACAAAACGGAGTGCTGGTCTATCGCAGCGCCTATGCAAGTCCCAGCCGGTTGGTTTGGCTAGACCGCAGCGGGAAGCAGTTGGCAACCATCGGAGAGCCGGCAAACTATGGTCTCGCGCGACTGTCACCCGACGGCCGGACCATCGTAACGACCCGGGAAGACGGGGCAGAGACGGGCAAGAATGATTTGTGGCTGATTAACGTGGAACGGGGAATATTTTCGCGGCTGACTTTTCATCCGGCGAACGGCTATACCGCCGTCTGGTCCCCGGACAGCAGCCACCTAGCCATTGCTTCATTGGGCACGAAGGTACAAATCATTCCTTCCAACGGAACCGGAACACCTGTCAATGCTTCGAATGAGCAGGTGGCAATGACTCGGGATTGGTCGCCGGACGGACATACCATCCTGGTACAGCAGCAGAATTCCAGCACGGGCATGGACGTAATGGCGTTGGCAGTTTCCGATAAGCCACAGTCGCTCACGCCGGTGTTCAATTCGCAATTTGATGAAATATTGCCCAGATTTTCACCCGATGGGCATTGGCTGGCTTACATTGCCAACGATAGCGGACGCAGTGAAGTCTATGTAGTTCCTTTTCCGGGCTCGGCCGGGCGGTGGCAGATTTCAAACAATGGGGTCCAGGGAGGCATTCCGGGAGTTATTTGGAGCCGCGACGGCAAACAGCTTTACTTTCGAGATGCCGGTGGAGGACTGATGGCGGCGAATGTCCAGCCTCAGGGCGGCGAGTTTCACTACGGAGTGCCACGGCAGATCTTCATGTCTCCGGGAGGGGTCTCTCCGCTGGATACCGCGACAGATGGGCGAATTCTCGTGTCAGTCCGGGTTGAGCAAGAGGTTTCTTCGCCGGTTACGCTAGTGCTGAACTGGGATGCGGAGATGAAGCAGTAAGGATTGAGCGTTAAATCGAACTGCGCTCGACGGACAGCCGGGACGGCTGTCCCCACATAGTCGATTCAACCGTCACGCCGAGGGCGAGACGCCCTCGGGTACAGCCGGCGGGACGCGGACGCTACTTTAGACTACATATCTCTGCGGCCTTCCATTGCTTTCAGCATCGTAATTTCATCTGTGTATTCGATGTCGCTGCCGACGGGGATTCCCATGGCAATGCGCGTGACTTTCACTCCGGCGCGCTTGAGTTGCTGTGAGAGATAGGTGGCGGTGGCTTCGCCTTCGACCGTGGGATTGGTCGCGATGATAACTTCCTCGATGTCGCCGGTATCGACACGGGTAATCAGGTTCGAGATGCGTAATTGTTCCGGACCTACTCCGTGCAGAGGCGAGATCGCACCATGGAGGACATGGAAGACTCCGTTAAAGTGCTTAGTCTTTTCGATGGCGGCGATGTTGGTGGGTTCCTCGACAACGCAAACGAGATGCTGATTGCGCGTGGGACTGGTGCAGTAGACGCACGGGTCGACGTCAGTGATGTTGTTACAAACGGAGCAGAGGCGGAGGTTGGCCTTGACATCGCGTACAGCGGTAGCGAGAGCTTCGGCATCTTCGTCGCTGGAGCGGAGAATGTGGAACGCGAGGCGCTGAGCGCTTTTGGCTCCTACGCCGGGGAGCTTTTTAAGCTCGTCGATCAGGCGCGACATGGGTTCGGCAAATTTGGGCATTCGTTAATTCACTTTCAATCGGTGATCGTGCACCATGAACGTACGCTGTTTGCTGGACCGCGGAAAAGTACATAGGTCATTCGCTTCGCTCAGGATGACACCGCATTATTGAGGATGACAGAGCTACTACGACAGCTTCGGCAAACGGGCTACAGGCCAGGTATACCTAGTCCGCCGAGCATACCTCCGACCGTAGATTGCATTTGAGCGTCTACTTTGCGTGCGGCTTCGTTGACGGCGGCCAGGACCAGATCCTGAAGCATTTCTACGTCGCCGGCTTTCACGGCTTCGGGATCGATATGCAAGCTGAGGAGCTGCTTGCGGCCATCCATCTTGGCCGTGACGGTGCCACCGCCGGCTGAGGCTTCGACCACGGTGGCCTGCATCTTTTTCTGCAGGTCTTCATATTGCGATTTGGCCTTGGACATTAATTCTTGCAGGTTGAATCCACCCATAAAACCTCGGCTTTCGGCTTCCGCTATCCGGCCCTCGGACGACTCGCCTTCAGAAGCCGAGAGCCGGAAGCCGCTGTGTTAACGCTTTTCTCTGTAGTCGATCACGGTACGGACCTGTGCACCGAATTTTTCTTGCATGCGGCGGACGACCGGGTCTTGCTCGGCGCGACCCCGGCCACCAGGGCCGGAGGGAAGCGGCGGACCACCGTTTCGCTTGTTTTCTTGCGGAGCCACTGTTGCTCCCGGAACTACTCTTAGCTTCACGGGACGGCCTAAGACTCCGCTGGCTGAGGCGATCGCCAGACGCTTCGCGTCCGGGCCCAGCGACATATCCACTACGGTTTGGGACTCGGCGATTTTGATGATCAGTTCGTTGCCGGCAACGCTCCATTCTCCGGCGGAAAGCATGGAGACAAGGATGCGTTGATTGCCGTCGGTCAGGGCTTGGAGGACGGCGTTCTGGAGATGCTCCATTGGCGGTGGGGCGGTTGCGACGGCAGTGGCGCGCTGCGGTGGCGCGGCTTGCAATTCCGGCTGCGGTTCTGGCGCGGACTGTCTCGTGACGTCGGCAGAGACATAGCTAGCTACGTCTCTACGGTCGGGGAGAGTCACGGGAGCGGCTGAGCCCATGATTACTGGCTCGGGAGTGCTGGCTGTGGCTACGATTCTCGGGCCGCTTGGGGCTGCGGCTTCGCTCGAAGACTCCTGCCTGGGAGTACCCTTGCGCGCGGAGTCGGCCGCGAAGGGCGAAACGAAATTCTGGCGTGCAGGCTGAGTCGCCTCGGTGCGGCGTATTTCGGATGTGGGCGCGCTGCCTACGATGGCGGGGCGTGCTGGCGGACGCTGCGAACCGGATGTGGGCGCACCGGAAACATCGCTCAAAAGCTGCTCGATGGGCAAAAGCTTTTGGGCGTGTGCCATTTTCAGCAGGCCAAGTTCGAGGTGAAAACGTTGTTCCTGCTTGTATCCCAGTTCGCCGTGGGTGCGGAGCATGATCTGGAGATGTCGCGTGAGATCTTCTTCGCCGAACCAATCGGCGACCCGGGCAACGCGTTCGCGTTCTTCACTGGAAACCTGGAGCAAGGCGGAATCTTTGCCGGCGATTTTCGCCACCGTGGCGTTGCGCAGGAAGCGAACCATCTGACGGGCGAAGTGAGTGGGACTGTGGCCTTCACTAATGAGGTGGTCAACTTGACTGAGGATTTCTTCGCTGCGGCCTTCGGAAACCGCTTGCATCACTTGTTCGAGAATGTGGGCGGGAGCGGCGCCGACCAGGTTGCGGACGGAGTCAGCGGTGACGCGTCCGCTGGCGGAGGCAATGGCCTGATCGAGGATAGAGAGTGCATCGCGCATTGAGCCGTCACCGGCTTCGGCGAGCAGGGCGAGAGCGTCATCATCGGCTTCGATTTTTTCGCGGGTGACCAGGTCACGCAGTTGGGCGACGATGGCGTCGAACTTGACGGCGCGAAAACTAAAATGCTGACAGCGAGAGCGGATGGTCTGGGGGATGTCCTCAGGCTGCGTGGTGGCGAGCATGAAGACGATGTGGTCGGGGGGTTCCTCCAGGGTTTTGAGGAGGGCGTTGAAGGCTGCGTCGGTGATCTGATGAGCTTCGTCAAGGATGTAGATTTTGAAGCGGTCCCGAGCAGGACGGTAGCGGGCGGCCTCGCGGAGTTCGCGGATTTCGTCGATGCCGCGGTTCGTGGCGGCGTCGATCTCGATTACATCGACGGCGTTACCGGCTCGGATTTCTGTGCAGGACTCGCAGGTTCCGCAGGGTTCAGGAACCGGGCGATCTTTTGAGCGGCAGTTGAGAGCCATGGCCAGAATGCGAGCTACGGTCGTTTTGCCAATGCCGCGGTGGCCGCTGAAGATGTAGCCATGGGCGGTGCGTCCCTGCTCGATCGCGTTCTGGAGGGTGCGGGTGACGTGCTCTTGTCCGATGACCTCGGAGAACTTCTGCGGACGATATTTGCGGGCCAGGACCGTATAACTCATGGGCGGAAGAGTCGATTATACGTGATGCGCGGGAGGAGTTGAGCGAGGTTCACGGCAAAAGCTACGCGGAGAGAAAGGCCGCGAAGAACTGCGACAGGAATGATAGCCGACTCAATTGCTAAGAATGTTCGTCTTCCTCCTTTTCCGGTGATTCGGCTACTTTCAAGAGGTATCCGTTCGGCTCGCGGACGACATATTGGCGGACGCCCCACGGACGGGTCGCCAATTCTTCGGTGATCTCGGCGTGGCCAGAGCGGTGCTGAGCATAGACGCTGTCGATGTCGTTCACCCACAGAAAAATGTCAGGAGATAAAGACCTTTCCTTGATGGTAGTGGCCAGAGCGGGATCGTGGGTTACGTAGAGCAGGGCTCCGCCGGCGCGAATGCCGGCGTAAACGGGAGGATCTCCCCAGAGCCACTGTTGCTTGAATCCGAGTGTCTGCTCAAAGTAGCGCACCGTAGCGAGTACATCGGCCGTAGCGATCACGGGCACAGCGAAACTGAAATTGTGAGGTGTCATGAGCGTCCTCCGAGGGACCGAATTGGCGAATTATACGCGTCAAAATCGCAAGTTTTGGCGTGGGCTTGCGAAGGCGCTGGCGCCGCGATAGGCTGGTTCGGCAAGAATTGCGTGCGGATGCGGCAATGGGGCGGGCAAGTCTCGGCGGGCCGCAAAGGAGAGAGGTCTATGCAACTAAAACTCGCGAAACGAAATGTGGATGGCATTCTGGCGATCGGGTGCAGCGGCCGGATTGTATTCGGAGAAGAGTCTTCCCTGCTGCGGGATGAGGTCAAGCAGGCCATCGCGGACGGCAACAAGCGCATTGTGCTAAACCTAGGCGAAGTCAATTACATCGATTCAGGCGGACTAGGGACGCTGGTTGCTCTGCACACGACCGCGCATAACGCCGGAGGGACGATTAAGCTGGCGAATTTGACGAAACGAGTTGGAGACCTGATGCAGGTCACCAAATTGTTGACGGTGTTTGAGGTGCATCCTTCTGAATATGAGGCGCTGGAAGCGTTCCGGACGGCTGCGTAGAGTCAATCTCGGCTTCTCTCAAAAACGTGCAATAGAAATACGTCCCGGATTGGCTCGTACATCGGTTAGTTCAGGGGTGTAGGTAGGGATCCTTCGACTGCGAAGGCCGTCTCGCTTAGGCGAGCCGGCCTTCTTCGCTCAGGATGACAAAACTCAACGCGAACTCTGGGGTTGCAGGCGGGATGCGGTTGCGGATCGAACAGGCGATTCGCACGATTCCCAGGGGGAAGGTGTCAACCTACGGGGCGATCGCGCGGGTGGCCGGATTTCCGGGAGCGGCAAGACAAGTCGCGGCAATCTTGAGGCGGGGATTTGGGTTGCCGTGGCAGCGGGTGCTTGGCGCGGGTGGTGAGATCAAGTTGAGAGGCGACTCGGCGATTGAGCAGCGTTTTCGCCTGGAAGCGGAGGGGGTGCGCTTTCGCGGACGGCGAGTTGATATGAAGGCGTGTGAGTTCAAGCGCATTCCTCCTGAGCGGTCAAGGTCGCCCCGGAAGAGGCGACGCTCCAAACCATCTTGAGCAATTTCCGCCCAACGATTCGGCCGGAGGTTTCTGACCGACGGATATTTCAAGGGGGACACGCTCCCACTTCTCTTTGGCCAGCCTCCAGGTTGCACAACTCTTCACGTTGACAGGGTTTCCGAAACCGGGATATGTTCAGCGGCACGAACAAGAGCGATCGCGCGAAGGTTCCAGCCTTGCAATACCCTGCCATTTTCGCGGCGACTCGGCTTGCAAATCACTTTCTCTGATAACTAAGGAACCTCATGAATCGCATTCCCGCTGGTCATGGTTTTGGAGAAGCTTTGCCTCGACGGGCGCTTTGCGCGCTTCTGACGATAGCACTGGCTACGGTATTCTCGAATGCTCCACTGTCAGGAGCGCAGGCAGCCCCTTTGTCGGGCAGCCTCACGCAAATCAGTTCTGACCCGTTCACGGTAGGGCCGGGGCAGCACGCAACCGAAGTCGAGCCCCACATGCTGGCGAACGGGCCCACTCTGGTGGCGGCCTTCCAAACTGGACGCATCCCAAACGGCGGCGGGACTGCGATTGGCTGGGCAACGTCCACTGATGGCGGCACATCCTGGGCACACGGATTCTTGCCGGGACTGACGACCGGCAATGGCGGCGGTCCGTACGACGCGGCCAGCGATCCTGCAGTCGCTTTTGATGCGAAGCACGGCGTTTGGATGATCGCGTCCCTCCCCATTTCGAACACAAAGCAGACCCCAGCCGTGGTCGTGAGCCGCTCCAGCGATGGTGGATTCACGTGGGACAATCCAGTGAACGTGGGACCCAACGTGGCCAGTTCCGATAAGAACTGGATCGTGTGCGACAGCTATTCCGCGAGCCCGTTCTACGGCAACTGCTACATCGAATGGGACAATCCCAACACTGGAGATGGAATCCTGATGAGCACCTCCAGCGACGGCGGCCTTACCTGGAGTGCGGCTATTGGCACCGCGAATCACGCCAGTGGCATCGGTGGCCAGCCGCTGGTTCAGCCCAATGGAACCGTAGTCGTACCCATCGAGACCAGTGGCATGTCATCGTTCAGATCGACCGACGGCGGCAAGACGTGGTCGAAGCCAGTAACGATTTCCAACATCCAGAGTCACTTTGATGCCGGAGGAATTCGCAGCGGCCCCTTGCCCTCCGCTGCGGTAGATGGTGCGGGAATTGTCTGGGTAGTATGGGAGGACTGTCGTTTCCGCAGCCAGTGTTCGACCAACGACTTGGTCTACAGCCGGTCGCGGGACGGTGTGACGTGGTCGCAAGTGTTCCGTATTCCCATCGACGCGACCACCAGCACGGTAGATCATTTCATTCCGGGCATTGGTATCGACCCGGCTACTTCAGGCTCATCCGCGCACTTGGCCATTCATTATTATTTCTATCCAAAGGCGAACTGCACGCAGTCTACCTGCAGGCTGTTTGTCGGATATGTGTCTTCCCACAACGGCGGAACCACGTGGAACGCCCCGCTGACATTGACCGGTGCGATGCAACTGCACTGGCTGCCTAATTCGCAGAACGGGCTGATGGTCGGGGATTACATCGCGACCGTTTTCAATAACGGGATCCCGCACGGCGTATTTGCTGTGGCTGCGGCGAAGTCGGGATCGACATTCAACGAGGCCATGAATACCGCGCAGGGGTTGAGCGTGCCCGAGGCTGGTCCACAATTTTCCTCGGCCGGCGACAAACCTTTGCACAAACTCTCTGACGTGATTGAGAAGGAGCGTCCGGAGAAGGGTGTGATGCCACCCTTCAAGCGTGCGGCGAAACGGAGCGCAAAGTAGCAGGGGAGAACTCGACCCGGCCGAGGTAAAACTCTGCATTTGCAGGGCATCGCGGGAACGTGTCCTGCCCCGTCTTGCATTCCGTAAAGAGGGGTTGGCTGGACCAGGTACTATCGGTCCTTCTTGAACTGCTCGTCAATCTCGACCTGATATCCCGTCACCATTTTGTTGGTTTCGTTGGCCATGCCGACGACTGCCATGAGTTCCTTGAACATCGCATCAGTCATGCCCTTCTTCTGGGCGGAAACGGTGTGTGAGGCAATGCAGTAATGGCACTGGTTGGTGACGCTGACGGCAACGTAGACGAGTTCCTTCGTCAGCGGGTCAAGAGCGCCAGGGGACATGATCTGCTTGATGTCTTCCCACGTGCGCTTGAGGGTGGCGGGATCGTGGGCGATGGCTTTCCAGAAATTGTTAATCCAGTCAGTTTTGCGTGTTGCCATGATGTCGTCGTAGACGGCACGGACTTCGGGAGTGGCGTCTTTGTATTCGATTAGGCCTAGTGTAGACATGGGGTCTCCGGGTGAAAGAAAAGTCGAAAGTTTATCGTAACGACACAGTGATCGCCGAATAGAAACGTAACAAGTTGCGTCTCTACGATTTGTTGGGGAGTTCTCCGGCGAGCAACTTCTCGAGCTGCGCGGCGTGGACTCGAACCCCTACATAAAACTGGCCGAACAGGGCATAGACAGCGCTCACTTCGTCGAAGCGCATTTCGTAAATCAGCTTCTTGAAGACCAACGGTTCGTCGGCGAAGAGATCGACCCCCCACTCCCAGTCATCGAAGCCGATGGAGCCGCTGATGATCTGTTTGACTTCGCCGGCGTAGCGGCGGCCGATGAGGCCGTGATCGCTCATCTGGCGGGCGCGCTCTTCGATGGGAAGTTTGTACCAATTTTTGTCTTCACCGCGGCGACGGTCCATGGGATAGAAGCACGCGTAGCGATGCTGCGGGATTTCAGGGTAGAGACGGGGGCGCATGGCTTCGCTGTGGCGGTTAAGCTTACAGGCGATTTCCGCCTTCCACTGATCGGAGTGCGGTTCAATGCCCTGGTCGGTGAGCTCTTTGTAGATTTTCAAAGTGGAGTCATAAAGCCCGAGTTCGATGATGGAAAGATACGAGGTCGTGGGCTCGAGGTAATCACTGAGGCGCAGGTTGGCGAGTTGGAGCTCGGCCTGGTTGAGGCTGGCGAACGACTCGCGGAAATGAATCAGCATCAAGTCGCCCTTGTGACCGATGAGCGAGAAGAGCGCAGACTGCCCGGCTGTATTCATCTCCATGGCGGCGAGAACGTCGGAGGCCTCTTTCGCGATGGCGGACTTCTCGGACGCGGGCAGGGCGCGCCAGGCGGGCCAGCGGAGCCGCATCATCTGGTGTAGAACGCTGTAGCCTTCGGTAGTAAGGGGAACCGCAGGGATCTCCGTCGTGACTTGGGGACGGGGTTGGTGAGTGGTGGTCATGCCGGCCTCTTTCCGAACTATCGCGTTTGCAAAGGATTATTGTACGCGGTGCAGCGTGGAGCGGAAAACGCGAGCGTGGATTCAAGGCTTCGCGACTAGTTATTTCGCGCGATGAGGCCGGGTCGGCGCACGAGCGGTGGTTTCGCGGATGATGAGCCGGGGCTCGACCATGATTTCACCGTCGTGGGAATCGGAGCCGACGCGTCGGATACGGCGCAAGAGAGTTTCGGCGGCCGTTCTCCCCATTACGCGGAGAGGTTGGCGCACGGTGGTCAGCGCTGGATTCTGATAGGCTGCGCCCTCAATGTCATCAAAACCGACGACGGAAACGTCCTCTGGCACACGCAACCGGGCCTCGCGAAGCGCACGAATGGCTCCGATGGCCGAAATGTCGTTAAAAGCGAAAAGAGCGGTAAATGTTTTGTGCGATGCCAACAACTTTCTGGTGGCTTCGTATCCGAGATCGGGAGATGGAGAGTCTCCTTCGAGCTGAGAAGTAAGCGCTGGGGAAATGCGGAGTCCCAAACGTCGGGCGGTCTTCTCGATGTTTGCCCAGCGGACCGCAGTATCCGAACTGAATTCCTGTCCTTTGATGAAGGCGATATTGCGATGACCAAGTTGCGACAGATGTTTGAGGGCGACCTCGGCGGCGCGTACGTGATCGAGAACGATATTGGTCACCCCCTGCACTTGATTGTGGCCCGAGACGGTGACGACGGGTACTGACAGCGATTGAGTCCATGGAGTATCGACCGCAATCAGGCCATCGACCGAGCGCTCCAGAAAGAGTCTGGGATATTCATCAATTAGATCCGATCGATGACGATGGCTGGCGACAAAGTAGAAGTATCCAGCTTGCAGGAGATGGTCTTCGATGCCGCTCATGACCGAGGCGGAATATCCTTCGCTGACCTCGGGAACGATGACTCCAATCGTCAGACTGTGCTTAGAGCGAAGCGAGCGGGCGAAAAAGTTGGGGCGGTATTTGTACTTCCTGGCTGCTGCAAGAACGCGATCCTTTGTCTCTTGCGGAATCGAGTCGGCGACAGGAGAGCGATTGATGACGAGGGAGACGGTGGCGGGCGAGAGCTGGAGGTGCCCCGCCAGTTGCTTCAGGCTCACCGGTTTGGGCCCCAGGCGCACGGTTCGCTTGGAGCTCTCAGCCGTTTTTCTTGTCGTCACTGTGCGAAGTCTCGCACAAACCGAATCCGGGGAGCAAGCATGGGCTTGGCATTCGAGCCGCATGTAGGACATGCAGCTTATTGACATTGCGAAGAAAAACATTTTTCATACATTCCGACATGATTTACTAATGCGATTTAGTAGATGTTTCAGCACGTGCGACGGAGGGTTCTACCCCATGTCAGTTTCGTCTTTCAATCGACTTGTCCTGCATCACTGCCACAAAGTAAAGCGTGCCGCGAACATGAGGATAATCGGCGCTTTGATGTTAAGCGCGATCGCCTCAGTGATGATGACGGCCCAAGCGGCGTCCCAAGCGAGTCAGGCCGGCGGCATTGCGGACAGCAACCTCGACGCCCGTGTGGAATCGATATTGCGGCAGATGACGTTGGAAGAAAAGGTGGGGCAACTGGTGCAGTATTCCGCGGGCCAGCCGACCGGGCCTGGAACGGGGCGGACTGATTATGAGGACATGATTGAGCGCGGGCAGATCGGGTCGATGTTCAATGTGAGAGAGCCTGCCGAGATCAACAAGTATCAGAAGATCGCGATGGAAAATTCGCGGCTGCATATTCCGATTCTGTTCGGTCTCGACGTGATTCATGGATTCAAGACAGAGTTTCCGATTCCTCTGGGACTGGCCTCGACGTGGGACCCGTCGATCGTGGAAAAAGCGTCTCGTGTGGCAGCGATGGAAGCTTCCGCCGATGGTATCCGGTGGACGTTCTCGCCGATGGTCGATATCGCTCGGGATGCGCGCTGGGGGCGGATGGCGGAAGGAGCCGGGGAAGATCCATTTCTGGGATCGGCCATGGCCGCAGCTTATGTCAGGGGCTATCAGGGTTCAAGGCTGGATGCTCCGGACAGCATTGCAGCGTGCGCCAAGCATTATGTCGGTTATGGCGCTGCCGAGGGTGGGCGCGACTATAACAGCACCGAAATTTCCGAACATACTTTGCGCCAGTACTACCTGCCACCGTTTCATGCGGCAGTCGAGGCCGGGGTGGCGTCGCTCATGAGCGCATTCAATTCTTTGAACGGGGTGCCGTCATCGGCCAATCCATTCACGTTAAAGCAGGTGCTGCGAAAGGAGTGGGGCTCTCGGGGTGTGGTGGTAAGTGACTGGAATGCGGTGGGAGAGTTGATTCCACAAGGCGTTGCGATAGACGGAGCCGCAGCGGCCCGCAAGGCCTTTACGGCAGGTGTGGACATGGATATGGTCAGCAGCTTGTATCACGACCATTTGCAAGAGATCGTGAAATCCGGGCAGGCGTCGCAAGCGGATCTCGATGAAGCGGTACACCGTGTGCTTCGCGTGAAGATTGCTTTAGGTCTATTCGATCATCCATTTGTAAACGAAGGCGAGGCTGCAAAGGCGCTCTATCATCCGGAGAGCATTGCGCTGGCCCAGGAGGCGGCGGAGCAATCGTTTGTACTGCTCAACAATGCCAACGGGCCGAGCGGAAAGGCGCTTCTGCCACTTGGGAACGGAATCGGGAACATCGCAGTGATAGGGCCGCTCGGGGATGACTCCTCCTTCCCGGGCGGCCTGCCGCCAGGAGAGAAGCCGCGTGTAACGTTGGTGACGGCTTTGGAACAACGAATCGGCAAAGGCCATGTTTCGCGGAGCAAGGGCAGCGGAATTCTCGACGGCGGTGACGGGGATATAGCAGCGGCTGTATCAGTGGCGCAAAAGGCTGATGTTGTCGTCCTGACTCTGGGAGAAAGTCCCGAGATGAGTGGGGAGGCGGCATCACGAGCGCATCTGGGCCTTCCGGGAAGGCAGCAGGAATTGCTGGAAGCCATCGTTCGCACCGGCAAGCCGATTGTCCTGATTTTATTCAGCGGACGTCCACTCACGGTTCCTTGGGCATTTGAACATGTACCCGCAGTTATCGCAGCGTGGCTGCCCGGAATCAGCGGAGGACCAGCGTTGGCTCGCACATTGTTCGGGGAGGTAAATCCCAGCGGGAGATTGGTCGTCAGCTGGCCGCGCAGCGTGGGTCAAGAACCGCTCTATTACAACGCACTCAATACCGGGCGTCCCCCAGGCAACGTGGACCTGACGCGTCCACCGACAGACATCGTGAGCAAATATGTGTCCCGTTATCTCGACGAACAGAACAGTCCTCAGTTCCCTTTTGGTTACGGTGATTCCTACACCAGCTATTCATACGGACCCACAACGATCAGCACAAAGCGTTTGAGCGCATCCACGCTAAATCAAGGCTTGAGTGCTGGCGAGAATGTGGCGACGGCAATAACGGTCGAAGCCAACGTGTCCAATACTGGATCGCGGGCCGGAGCGGAGACGGTGCAGCTTTATATTCAACTCCAGGGTACGAGCATGGCGGAACCGGTCCGGATGCTCAAAGGATTTCAGAAGGTGACTCTGGCTGCCGGAGAGTCGAAGCAAGTACATTTTGAATTGAAGCCGGAAGCGTTCGCGATTTGGAATGACCACAATCAGTTCAGGGTAGAAGCGGCCAAGGTAAATATCTGGATCAGCCCTGATTCCGCTCGGGGCTCCGCCGCGCAGGCAGAAATTCAGCCTTAGCCATCGACGTTGGCGGCGGGATGACGAAATAACCCAGTGGTGGCCGAGTGGGCGCCAGCGGGGAAACTTCCGGTCGAGCGGGCCGACAGTTGCAAAATCTTGCAACTCTTTTAAAAATATTGCGATACAGCAGATACCTGCTTGACAATCCGCTCAGAACCCTCCACACTCAGCGGGTTTCACCCGCTACAACATTTTGGTAGGTCACCTTTCAACAGTA
This sequence comes from uncultured Acidobacteriaceae bacterium, assembly GCA_963840895.1. GTDB lineage: Bacteria > Acidobacteriota > Terriglobia > Terriglobales > Acidobacteriaceae > Sulfotelmatobacter. Next base: position 19,317 of record CAWJAR010000013.1, on the reverse strand, counting down.
AAAAAAACAGGAGGATTCTCGTGAGAAAGATGTTCTTTGCGGTCCTTTGCGTCGCAACCCTGACCCTAGCATCTCTAGCACAGACGAAGGCACCTCAGCCTTCACGACACTATTCGGCTCCCCCGGGAAATCGATTCCAAGCTGAACCGGACGGCCATCGCGGCGCGCCACGCCTCTGCAATCCCTGCTTGTTCTACGGGGGGAATTTGGATGTACCCAACATCGATTCCGCGGGTCTTTCTGACGAAAACACGCTGAACGTATCCGATTCGCACACCTATGGAGCGTTCACAATCGCATCTGGAAGCGCCTCGGTGACGGGGTTGGTTTTCCAGGTGCAGATGAACGCACACATGAACCCGAAGGAAGCCACCTGGGAAATCCGCAGTGGAGTTACCAGCGGCAATGGCGGAACGGTTGTTGCATCTGGCACTGGGGCAGCCACCATGAAGCCTACGGGTCGAGCTTTCCTCGGGCTGGGCGAATACACGGTAGCGGTGAAGTTTCCGGCGGTCAGCCTTTCCGCGGGTACCTACTGGGTTAATGTCACTCCACAATGCACGGACTCGAGCGACGGGCAATGCACTTCGTTCGCGACGCGCTATTTTGTATCGAACACGGTCAAAGAAGCAGCCAACGTTCACGGCAGCTGGCAGCCGGTCGGCCAGATGTTCTTGAACTCCAGCTTCTTCGGCCTCAGCTTCATCAACTGGTGCGATTCCAGCCTGGGGTTGAACTCGACACAGTGCGCAGCGCTGTCCTTTGGCGTGATTGGAACGATGGACTGAAGATTCATCCCGCCCTCCAGCAACAGCGATTGGTGGGAGGAAGGAAAATCAGTCAAGTACAAGCATTCAACACAAGACCCCGAGATTCTTTCGGGGTTTTGTGTTGTTGCCAAGGGGCATAAAGATACAAACCGTTAACAAATCCAAGACAAGTGCGGCCCCAGCCGCTCATAGCATCTTCCTCGTAGACCTTGTTGCGCTGGAGAACCAGGAAGATGGCTGGCAGCCCACGCTATGTCACCGCGTTGATTTCCGCACTCAGGCTCAGAAACGCCCAGCCTGAAGTCCTGCAAGCTCTTGACGATTCAGAGTGGGAGCAACTTCTCATTTTTGGAGATCGGATGCATTTGACGATCCCGCTTATGAAGAGTTGCGCCGATTGTTGTCCACCTTGGGTGCGCTCACGCATTGATCAGAACCTTGAAGACAATTCCCGTCGCTTCCAACTGGTCAAGAACACCTATTCCGAACTGGCGGAGGCACTTCGCGAAGCGCACGTTGACTACCTTATCTTGAAGGGCTTCACGAAGACACCCGACTACGCCCCAAATCCAAGACATCGGATTCAGTCTGATATCGATATCTTCTGTCCTCGGGAAACAATCTTTCGTGCCCGCGATGCGCTCTACGGCATCGGCTACCGGAGTCAACACACCTTCGATGATCAACCATGGGATCACCTTCCGCCGTTGCGAAAGAGGACAGAATGGAGATGGAGAGGAAATGCCTATGATCCGGAGATGCCGTTAACCGTGGAACTGCACCATTGTTTCTGGGATCGCGCCGCCGTTCAGTGCGGTCCCGAGGGCGACATGCATTTCTGGGAGAGGCGAATCGGAAGACGAGTCGAAGAGATCTCCTTCCCCGCCCTCCATCCCATTGACAATCTTGGGTACTGTGCCCTGAACCTGCTTCGCGATCTGCTACGTGTCAGCATTGTGACATCGCAGGTATATGAGTTGGCGTGGTTCCTGCACCATAATGCCCGCAACGAGGAATTCTGGAAAAGCTGGAATCGGGTACACGATTCGGAACTGAGGCGACTCGAGTCGGTGTCCTTCCTACTCGCTCGAACATGGTTTCACTGCGACCTATCGGAGGCGGTACAGGCAGAGATCCGGCACCTTCCTGTGAGCACAAGGCGCTGGTTCGAGATCGACGCCACGTCTCCGTCTCCGATGGGTTGGATGCGTCCCAGTAAAGATGCGATTTGGCTGCATAGCAGCCTGATGAATTCTGCGGCAGAGAAACGACGGGTAGTTCTTGGAAGACTCCTTCCGCGGCGGGTACTGCCTGTGGACACCGCAATAGCCAACCGCATACCAAACAGCTCTCCGACAGAGGAACCCGGCTGGCACAATTACAGCCGATATTTGATCTATTTGTTTGCGCGAGTCGGCTATCACCTGAGAGTTCTTCCGGCAACGCTATGGCACGGCTTCCGCTGGTGGTGGTCGGCGAGACCTTCGAATCACGCGCTGCCGTAAGCCTGTCGCGTGCGCGCATGTGTCATTGAAGTGACCAAAAAATGACAAGCAGATGACAATGCCATCCGGCCGTCTGCTCTAACCTCAAAAAGAAATTACATCGCTGGTGCAGCGATTTGATTTTGCTGTGCTTGTTTACAACGAGCAACATTTGGGAGACAAGAATGGATTCTTCACGAGGGTGGCGCCGATGTGGATGGATCGCTGTGATGGTGTTGTTCGGAAGCGCGCTGCCGGCCTTTGGCATTCCCGCCTTTGCCAGAAAATACAACCTCCGCTGTTCTGACTGTCACGAAGCGTGGCCCAAGCTCAATAACTTTGGCCAAACGTTCAAAGATAACGGCTATCAATTAATGACCGGGCGGGACACTCCCATTTTTCAACAGGGGGCATACTTCCCGGTAGCGTTTCGTACTTTTGCTTCGTGGCATCGCGAATACAACAGTCTGGTTGCCGTGGACACGATTCCGGGGAATCCCGCGGCCGGACAGATGGAGTCCCCCGTGAGCAAATCCGGATTTAACATCTCGGGTCTCACCATCTGGGCGGCCGGAACCGTTGCAAAAAACATCTCTTTCGGATTCCAAACCGAGATTGATAACAGCGGCACAGCAACCCTTGCGACTTATTTTGCTCGGTTCGACAACTTGTTAGGCTCCCCATGGCTCAACGTGAAGGTTGGCAAATTCGAGCTTGACACACTGATCTCAGAAGAACGCGAACTGGTATACAGCAATACGGGTGGCTTCTACCGCAATTACCATTTTGTTCCCGCCGGTGACAGCACGAATTTCGGACTGGGCGATAACCAGCTTGGGGCCGAGTTAATGGGACACTCGCGCAACGACTACACGCGCTACTCGATCGCGGTGCTTAACAGTACAAACGGGGTTGCGGACACACCCACCAATACCTACGACGTCTATGCCGATTTCACGCAAGGATTTGAGATTCCAAAGTTGGGACTGCAGCGGGTGGGCGTATACGGATATTTTGGAGAACGTCCAACGTTCTCACAAACCAGCAACGGCGCTCCCATTCCTGGCACTGGACTGGGCAATCGAAGCTTCAGCCGCACCGGCGTTTACGGGCTGTGGTATGCCGGCAAATTCGACTTCAGTACGTTCTATCTTCACGGCCAGGACAACGTATTCCTGGGGAATAGCGTAGCGGCGAACCAACCCGGCGATCTTCCGCCCGGGGCTGCCGGACCCACGTGGAACGGCGGGTTCTTTGAGGCACACTACACCTACAATCCGCAGCTGATTGTGATCGGCAAGTACGAGACGGTCCAGATGTCGCGGCAGGCCAATCCGGCGACCCCGAACGACTTTGGGGATATGAAGGTGTGGACCGTGGGATATCGCTGGTATCCCATCATGAATAACCGGGCGGGCCTTGCCTGGCATCAGGAATACGCCATTGCGCACACGACAGGGACTGCACCCCTCAGCGGCAAGAATGAGACCAACAGCAGCTATTTGATGGGATTTGATTTGGAGTTTTGAAAACCACGGAGTCAGGGATACGAATCATGATGAAAGGTAGCAGCCTTACATTGGCATTCTTGGTGACCTGCAGTCTGCTTGCATCTGCACAGGACAGCAAAATTGGAGAGCCCAGAGGAAATGCCAACTCCGGAAAGGCGCTGTACCGCCGCTATTGTGTCGGGTGCCATGGTGCGCTCGGGGATGGAGCGGGAGAGAGCGCGCCGCATCTTGATCCCAAACCTCGTGACTTTACGAAGGCGGCATTCAAATGCCGGTCTACTCCGAGCGGAAGCCTTCCCACCGACAGTGACCTGTACGACACAATCAGCCGAGGAATCTACAACACCGGCATGCCGTCCTGGAGACCGTTAACCCGGCAGCAGCGGGCGGACCTGGTGGCCTACATCAAGACATTCTCAAGCCGATTCCAGGAGGAGCCGCCAGTTGCATCCGTCGCCATTCCGACCGAGCAGCCCACGTCAGCCGAGAGTGTGAAGCGGGGTGCGGCCCTGTTTCAAAGCATGAATTGCTGGAGCTGCCACGGCAAGGAAGGGCGAGGAAACGGTCCGTCCGCGCAGACATTGACCGATAGCAAAGGATATCCCATTCGCCCCTTCGACTTTACGGATGGAACCCACTTCAAGTGTGGCGAAACAGCGAGAGATTTGTTCAAAGACCTGACCACTGGGCTGGACGGAACTCCGATGCCATCGTTCGCAGATTCGATGAAGCCGGATCAGATTTGGGATCTTGTGCATTACATTCAAACGCTGAACGAAGACACTGGTGGCTTCTTTCACCGAGCGATACATAAAGTCCAATAGAAGAAAGGTGATCGCGATCCACAATCCCTTTCAGGAGGCAACGTGAACAAGCATTCTTACTATCTCGCCATATTCTGTTTGATTTTCGTCTGTGGCATGACCCTTCTGGACGCGGATCGAATTGGTGCAACCCCGGCCCCGGGCGGGTCTTCGGTGACCGGCGTGGTCAAGCTCAAGGGAGCCGCAGAGAAACCGACACGAATCGACATGTCGGCCGATCCCTTCTGTGCGAAGGCTCATCCTAACGGAGCAACCACGGAGGATGTGGTCACAGATTCAAGTGGCGGACTCGAGAACGTCGTGGTTTACGTCTCTGACGGATTGGGAGCAGCGACATTTCCGGTGCCGGATCAGCCGGCAGTGATGGAACAAAAAGGATGCCAATACAAACCGCATGTGCTCGCGATGAGAGCGGGACAGAAGCTCAGTGTGGTCAACACCGATGCGACTACGCACAACATACATCCCACGCCAAACAACAATCGCGAGTGGAACGTATCGCAGCCTCAGGGCGCTCCGCTAGAGCAGGTCTTTGCGCGGGAAGAGGTTGCAATCTCAGTGAAATGCAATATTCACCCGTGGATGAAGAGTTACATTGCGGTGGTCAAGAATCCGTATTTTGCAGTAACAGGCAAGGGTGGGACCTTCGAGCTCAAGGATCTGCCGCCGGGCAACTATACGCTGCAGGCATGGCACGAAAAGCTTGGAATGAAGACAAAAATGATAACTGTCGCAGCTGGAGCGAGTCCGACAGTGGAGTTTGACTTTCCGTAAGGTGGGGCTTCGTTTATCGTAGCAACTCCGTGAGGCAACTTACGGCAGTATCCAGTTCGCTGTATTGCAATTCCAAGACATCTCCTCCGAGCAAGTCCCTCAGGGCTGCCTTCTGCGCGTCGCGAATGGGCTGCTCGCCGTAGCAGATCACCTGTTCCAGGATGGCCGACGCGCGGGCTTTCGAGAAAGGTCGCAGGACAGGCGGACCGGATGGTTGCCGATTCAGGAAGATAAGGAAGTCAATCTGCGACTGAAGCGCGGTGTTCATGCGGGGCAGCTTTGCCGTGGTGAGTTGAATGGCAATCTCTCCGTTGATGCGTGCAGTGAGTTCGTGAGACTTCAACTCGGCAAATAGATCTGTGGCGGATTCGCGGAAGTGCAGGTGCTGAGGATTGCCTACGGCGACGTTTCCTTTGCCGGCGCGAACGAGAAAGCTGGCATCATCCGAAACGAAGGTCCATCCGCGACGCGCACAGGCGTAGGAGAGGGAAGACTTCCCTGCTCCGGAATCTCCGCACAACAATAATCCGCGTCCGTTAATAGATACGCAGGCAGCATGGATTGGCGTCAGGTACAAGGCCTCGATCAGTAGTAACGCCATGGCATCGAGAAAGTGATACCGGAGATAAGCGCTGTTCTCGACGGTGCTCTCGGACAGCCAACAGGATGCAAATCCCACGGTAAGATCGCAAACAGCAAAATCGTGAGCGCTTGCCACAAACATTACCAGATTGCGTTGACCTCGGCAGGTTGGCGGGCTGGGACATTCGCTCGCACGCACCTGACTGACCGCAATCCGAAGCTGTACCGGAGGAACGACAAACTGCTTTTGAAATGACTGCCAGTTTTCGTTGGCTGCCGCGAGTACGTCCGCACAATTCGTGGCAATTTCAACCGGAAAGCCGAGGGGATAAAACAAGCTCTTGAAAGGCAGCTTAACATCGCAGCCAATCGGATCGGGGGCTGGCTGGCTTCCCGATGACGCAAACGTGTGGGCGTACAAAGTGGGTTGCGTCGTAGACGGAACTATGGGCTGATCATCCACATTAGTCCCCTTCCCCGTGGACCTCTTGAATTGTAGAAGTGACTGTGCGGTTGATGGACTCTGGATTGGGAACATAGAGAGAGCACACGCAGCGTCGGCAGATTGGATCGCTGGCGATATCGAGATTTGCGCGGAACTGCAACGCTCGAGTGCTGTTCAAGATTTCGTGCAAGGGGCTGACCCGAGTATTCCCTAGCGGGGGATGGAAGAAGCACGGGCGCACATCTCCGCCGGCTTCGATGACGGCCGACGTCCACGGGGCGTTACACCGTGGAGAGATTGCTTCGACTTGCCCGAGGCTGGCACGGAAATGTCGCACGATGTGACGCAACTTTTGCGGGCTTTCTGCGATAAAACCGGAATCGAATTCCCTGGGATGCTCTTGGACCAATCGCCCAATCTCAGCCTCCAATTCTTCGACTTCGGACGGACCGAGGGCCACCTGTTCCTGGCGCTCGGACGACCAGGTCGAGGGACGATTAAAGGCGGTGGAACTTATATCGGCCGCGAGAAACGAAATCGAGTTTAAGCCCATGCTTAGCGCTGAATCTACGGTTGCACACAAGAAGCGATGGTTCAGTTTTTGAATCGTGCATCGAGCTTTAATGGAAATGTCAGGCCGCACATGACGTAACTGAGTGACACCATCTGAAAGTTTCTCAAACGCATGCGCAACGCGACGGATGCGGTTGTGCAATTCGGCTGGGCCATCCAGCGAGACGATTACATCGTCGACACTGTCCGCGATTTCCTGAGCTTGAGAACTTAGAAGCAGCCCGGCTGTCAGCAGTGTGACGTGAATCCCTTCCGCGCGGAGAGTCTTCGCCAAAGCCGGGAGATGACGATTCTTCTGCGGCTCTCCACCCGTAAACACGACCCAACTCACCCCTAACTCGCGAAATGCAGTGATCTGCCGTTCCAGATCCGCGACCGAGAATTCTTCTGCCTCACGGATCTTCCAAATATCGCACATTACACAGTGACAGTCGCACTGATTGTGCGGAGAAATTACAAGGATGGGAAGAGTACGGACGCGGTGCGCTTCTAGTTCAGAGCGGGCGATTGTCGCGGAGGGAGTCGAGATGGATATGAGCGCACTCATCCGCGAATATCCCGTTGAGCGTGAAGCAAGTAGAATTGTGACGGCTCGCGACGACGCGTCAGTTTGGCTTTTATTGGACGGAAGGTCCAGTTGATTCCATACCAGGGCTTGTAAATTTGCCACTTGAGGTGCAAACGCACGGCCAGTCGCTTCAGAGTCTCAGCCGTCAGATATTCACGGCTCTGAATGCTGTCCGAGCGAAAGCCATACTGCCGCGCGAACGCCGCACGCTTTTCCTGCAACATCTTCTGCCCACTCTCTTCTTTCCGGTAGAAGGGCGAGTCGGCGACGATCAAGTGGCCGCGTCTGCGCAGACACCGCAGCGCCTCTTCGAGGGTTCGCGTGTAGTCTTCGGAATAGTGGAACGAGGCATTGAAGATGACAACATCAAATTGCTCCGACATGAACGGAAGGCAATCCATTTCCGCCTTGAATCGCGTGAACGTCGGAGCGGCGTGAAAGTAGTGTCGGGCGGCGCCGAGGCCGTCGGTGTCGTTGTTCAGCAAGTCAACCGCCACGGGACGGTGCCCTCGCAATGCCAACCGATAGGAGAGCCATCCGTTGCCTGCGCCAATATCAAGGACGTCACACCGCCGGTGAGACTTGCCCTCAATCAACGGCAAAAGCTTGCGTTCCATGAAACGGAATGTACGCGCTCGAATGCCCCACTGCCAAGCATTGCGGCCGGTAAGATCCTGGAATGGGAGCGCCAGGTAGTAGTCGGAGCGATCTGATCCACGGCCTTCTTTTGAGCGAACCAGTTCGTAGTCATGAACGAACTGGCTATACTTTGCCTCGCGCGATTGGGGCAGGGCGTTATAGACGCCACTTGTTTCGGAAAACGTGAATCCACATGACAGGCAGGCGGGTTGGGCGGTTGAAGATATTCGGCAAGGGCCCTTGCGGCAATTGGGGCATTGCAACTGCAGGGAGGGGAGCGGCCAACTTCCCAAGGAGGGCTGAGCAGCCGCGATAGTTGACGTCACCGAGTCACTCATATCGTCAGTTGTTCTCCCCAATGCAGTGCTCTGTGCGTTCGAAGCGCAGCAGGATGTGGTCTGCGAATCCGCGGATTCCGGGGCACAAACCAAGATATTTGTCTGTCTCGGCTGCTAACCTTGTGAGACGCGGGAATCGGCGCGCCCATGGTTCCAGATAACTCGGCGGGACGAGCACGCCTACGCCGCGGACCGATTTCAAGCGGAAGCCTGGCGCAAACAGAACCTGCTTCGAGCTAACCGAGCGGTAGTAGACATTGAAAGCCTCACCGCCCTCCAGCTTCGCTGGCTCCCCACCGCGACGGAAGCGGCGAAAGGCTTTGCGGGGTTTTCCGTGCAGGAGATACCATGCCGTTTCCCAAGCACAGCTGGGTCCAATCACGCACAGCAGCAGGCTTGCTCCGGGTTTGAGAAGGCGAGCCAGGTCGCGAGCGAGTTTGCCGACATCGCTCACGCAGTTGACCGCACCGAAGTTCGAGACAGCGCCGTCGAAAGGACCATCCGTGCTCAGGCTCAAAACTTCTTCGGCGGGCACAAGGCGCAACTGGACGGATCTCGCGCTGGTTGAAAGCGCAGTGATTTTCTGAGCTGCAACGCGTAGCATCTGCGACGACTTGTCACAGGCAATGACATCGATGCCACGCTCGGCAAGAAAACAGGCGTCCACACCGGTTCCGCAGCCGAGGTCAAGGATTCGGTCCCCTGCACGGAAACTCCTTGTGAGTTCGCGCCAAACGGCTGCACGCTGAAACTGCCCAATCATTGATGAACTGAACGTTAGGTCGTATTGTTCAGCAATCGCGTCGAATGGCGCAGAATAAGACGCGGTTGGCTCGATTTGCGTCAGCGCAAGCGTCACGCTTCCACCTCACTCGAGGATGCGTGCAGCCCCGTACGCAAATCCGCGACCCTGCTTTGCAATTCAGCAATCACTGATATCTCGACAGTTGTGTTCTTGCGGGTGCGTTCGAGTTCCACTTCGCTCCGCAGCAACTGGTCGGCGATCCCGTAAAAGTTCCGTGAGTGGCGGCCGCGGATCCGCACGTCCCGGTCAGAACCAACCTGCCAAAGCTTCATACGTTCAGTACGATCAGCCACCTCGATTGAATACGGCGTTCCTTGGATGGGATAGGCGACGGTAGTGAAGAAAATGTCAGGATCGGTTGTCTTCACGTGTTGAATCGTGGCTTCGACGTCATCCAACTCTTCCCCCTCGTATCCCCACATGAGAAACATTCCGGTTTGAATGCCGTTTGAGCGGCATAGGGCAACGGCGGTTTGTACCTCCTCTACCTTCACACCCCGCTCCATCGCGTCCAGAATGCGCTGCGAACCACTCTCAGAACCAATCCACACGCGGAAGCAGCCTATCTCCGCAAGGGTCTCGACAACTTGGGAATTCAAGCGATCGGCTCGAGAGATGCACTCAAAGGGAATTTTGAGGTTGCGCTTTTTCAATTCAGCAGCGTACTGGAAGAGCCAGCCGTGATGGATGGTGAAGACGTCATCAGCCATCCACGCCATATCGGGGTGGTAACGTTCGACCAGCCAGGCCAGTTCCTCGGCCACAGATGAAGGTGTTCTTCGCCGGTGAGTCTTGCCAAAGACCTGATGACTGCACCACCGGCAGTGATAGGGGCACCCTCGGGCGGTGATCAGGGAAACGGATCCAGTGCCGTGATGTTCGCGCCAGACGGAAACGTAGCGATCCATATCGATGGCTTCACGTTCGGGCCAAGGCTGCGAATTGATATCGTGAATCTGCTCTCGTGATCGAGTCTGCACGATGTTCCCGCTCGGTGAGCGGAAGGCAATTCCCGCGATGTCTTGCAAGGGCTGGCGGGACCTTCCGTGTAAAACAGGCAGCAGTTCCTCCAAGGTGGCTTCGCCCTCTCCGATAACCACGAAGTCTGCACCTGCGTTGAGATAGTTGTCTATATACGCTCCGGGCTCCGGCCCGCCCACGATGGTCTGCCAACCAGCTTCTTTAGCGCACCGCAAGATCTCGGTCACATTGGTACGTGTCATCAGGTTCGCATATACACCGAGTACCGACGGAGGGCCATTCTGCAGGGCGTCTAAGAGTTGCTGCCGGGTAGAGAAGGTAGAGTCGAAAACTTCTACGTCCATTCCCTTCCGACGCAAATGCGCGCAGATGTAAAGAATCCCCAAAGGAGGATAGGGCTTCATGATCTGAAGCTCTTTGGGATCCTCGTACAGGAAATACCCGTGGGTGAGTAGGATATCCATGTGTGTGCGGCCCCAATCAGTCGCTTCCCGAAGGAGGCTCCGAAGAGGAAATGTGAACAAACTCGGGCGCGAGCCTCAATTGCACCAGCGAATCGCTTGGGAAGCTATCTAGAACAGTGGGCTGGGAGTTCCGGCAAATCTTCTCCAGGTACACGACGCGCTCCCACAAGTCGTCGAGTCGTGGAGCGGAGTGATCGTGATTCTCCTTAACTGCGACTCCTGCGTTGTGCCCAGAATGCCAAGTATCGACCTGCGCGTGTAACGCGTCGTGCAGCGCCCGGTAGAACTCATCGGTGTACGAGCCCTGAAACATCATGGAGAGGTCTTCACTGTCAGACCAGTTGGTTTTCTTGCCCAATTGGGCGCGGACGCGATCGAAGAACCTAGTCCCGGGCAAGGGGTAAGCGACCGAGACGCCAATATCGTCTGGGCGAGTGTCGCGAACCAAGGCGATTGTTTTCTGAATGTCTTGCCAATTCTCGCCGGGGTAACCAAACTGCAGAAAATAACACGCGCGAATTCCTTCTTTGCGAAGGCTCTCTCTTGCCACTGCCACCTGATCGACGCGGGTTCCCTTGTCCATGGCCGTTAGAATTTTCTGAGAGCCGGACTCGACTCCCATCCAAACCTCAATGCAACCAGCGCGGTGCAGAGCTTGGACGGTTTCCGCGCTCATCAAATCAACGCGTGATTGCATCTTGAAAGGAACCGCAGCCCGCCGAAGCTCCACTTCGGACGCAAACTCACACACCCACTTGGGTTTAAGCCCGAAGATGTCATCGGCAAACCACAGATGCTCCGCAGCGTGCTCATACTTCAACCTGCGCATTTCCTCAGCGACACTCGCGGGCGATCGTACGGAAAAGTGGTCTCCATAAATCGGCTTGGCGCACCAGTTGCAGCGGTACGGACAGCCTCGGCTCGAAACCAGATTGAGTGAGAAGAAACCGTGGGCAGACTTCCAAGCCGCTTCATATTGCTGGATGTCGATCAGATCTCTCGCTGGCTCAGGCATCACATTTACATCCCGCATCAACGGGCGGCTTGGGGTCCGCATCTGCTCGCCCGTTTGCGGGTGCAGATAGGCGAGACCGGGGATGTGTGAAACGTCAGAGTTACCGTTCTTCAGAAGCTGCTGAACCAGCTCCAGCAGAGTCCATTCTGCCTCTCCAAGTAGGACGCAGCGGAATCCGCGCTGAAGGAAATCGGAAGCATGATCAGACGCATCGGACCCGTTGGCCAGGACAATCGCGCCTGAACACCGCGAGGCTTCGAGTATATGGTACGCGGCTTCGCGCATGCGAGTGAGGCACATTTTTGACAGGAAGTTGAAGCTGTCTTCGTAAACGGCGACGATCTTCGGGCGATGCTGGTCAAGAGCTGCCTGAAACTCCGTCTCGGGGTTGTTCAGCATAGAGTCAAACACTGCCACGGAAATTCCAGCGCTGCGCAAAAGGGCCGCGGCGTAGAGAGTGCCGAGTGGAGGATACGGCTGCATCTTCCGCGTTTGCTTGCGGTCGAAGTAAAGGTGATACGAATGGGTTAAAAGGACGTCAGCCACGCTAGTCGCGCCTCATGAATTTGAACTGTGTGCTCAACACACTTCCTGAATACGCTCGCTCAACTTCTGCCCCGTCAACAATGACCTTCGAGTGACCACTTTTTCGACTGTCCGCGAGACCCACAGCTCCCACGGAAATGAATACCGATTTCTGCCGATTCGCCAACGAATGGGCGCGCCCAGTGCCTTGCGGAATCCGCGCCTTAGCCAGGCATGTTTGCGCGTAGCCTTCCGAATCTGGTTATTAAGCAAGAAATATTCCAGGCTGCGTCGCAGGCGATGCAACTCGTCTCCCTGAAGCCACGGTAGTACGTTGTGGCCTAGTGCCAAGTCTTCCCATTCTTCCAGTGTCTGCGGTTCGCGAACACCCAACTCTTTCAGCTGCGGCCAGATCGGAATTCCCGGGTAGGGTGTGAAGATGTTGGGAGAGAAGCTGACGTTCCAATACTGGCGGGCGATGTCGCTCATGATGCGGAAGGTCTGTTGGCGATCGTCCTCGGTCTCGCCGGGATAGCCGAGAATCACGTTGAAGGTGACGTGGATTCCGGCCAGTTCCGACTTTCGCGCCGTCTCGACCATCTGCTCGACGCGTTGATGATGTTTGTTCATCAGCTTCAGCACGCTTTGCGAAGCGGACTCTGTGCCGAAGCCCATGTGGGTGACGCCGCTCTCACCGAGCAGTCGGACCTCGTCATCGCTCATCTTCCACAAGAAATCTGTGGAGGCCTGGAAATCCCAACGAAAGCGAACGCCACTCGTAACGATTCCTTGCGCGATGGCCAGGGCACGTTTGATATCTACGAGGAAATTGGAATCGAGAAGCGCTACTTCGTCAATGCTGTAGCGGGCGACAAGATCGGCAAGGTCACTGACAACACGCTCCGCGCGATATGCGTTGAAGCGGCGCTTATAGAAGACCATGTCGGTGCAGTAATTGCAGGCGTACGGACAACCTACACTGCTGGCGTATCCAAGCTGGCGCGTTCCTGAGCTCTTCGAGTAGGTGTCGTAGTTTCCCAGGTGATAAGCGGGCGCTGGCAGATCGTTGATATTTGTTACCGGGCGTTCTGGCTCATGATGAGTCCCGCCGGCGTCCTTGAAAGAAAGCCCTTTTACACCGTGCCAATCCTGGCGATCTGCAATTCGTTGTGCCAACTCCAGGAGCGTGAGTTCGCCTTGCGCACGAACTATGCCGTCCACGAAGTCGGGTTTCAATGTCTGCTCTGGAACGAGGCTGGGATGCCAACCACCAAAGATGATGGGTAGGTCCGGCTTGATTTGCCTGACCTTTTTCGCCACCCGGACCGCGGATCCGATCATGGGGCCAGTCAAAACCGAGATGCCGAGGCAGAGCGCATCCTGGATCTCGCGCAGAATGACGTTCTCAAAGTCGGGACAGGTCAGATTGTCAACCAACTTGACCTCAAAGCCAGCTTGAAGGAGTGGTGAGGCCAGTGCCAGTAAACACAATGGGGCGCTCAGCGGGGGTCCATCGTACGGAGGATAGAAGAGCACAACCTTTTTATTCACAGAACCCCTGGGTAGCGACACTTCGCCAGCCTGCTCCGAACGTTCGAGTCGGCACCGTGCTGGTCCCAATCGTGTTGTTCTTGGTTCGAATAAAGCGAAAGTTACGCTCTGCATCACCCGTGTTTGTCATTAGACTGTCAAATTTCTGTCACTTGTAATTTGGCGAGCCGTCCGCTCTTAACTGATGCACAAGAGCTTTTACATAACTTTGACAAGCGAGCGACAATCGTTGACCTTGCTGCTGATAAGTTTTGGTCCTTCACTCCATTTGTTCTGAATCACTGTTTCCAGTAACCGAACCAACGTGACATGAGGGCATCGAGCACAAGCACCATGGTTCACAGCAACGACCGAGAGGTAATCGCGTGAAGTCTTCGAACAAGATTGTTTTCTTTGTTCCCTCCTTTTCGAGTATCGAGGCAACGGCTCCACTGGGCATTCTGGCCATTTCAACGCCGCTGCTAGAGGCCGGATACGAAGTCAAGATCATCGATTCGACGATCACACCCAACTATAAGAAGAGAATCCTGGAAGAGCTTCAGGATGCACTGTGCCTGGGAATTTCTGTAGTCACAGGTCCCATGATTCGTGACACGGTCGAAGTAGCAAGGGCCGTAAAGAAATGGGATCCGGATTTCCCGATCATTCTCGGCGGATGGCATCCCTCCCTTTTGCCAGGGCAGACGCTGGAAGCCCCATACGTGGACATCATCGTTCGCGCTCAGGGCGAGGACAGCATGTTGGAAGTGGCTCGATGCCTGCAAGACGGCGGCGACTTTGAAAAGATTCTGGGGATCGGCTTTAAGCGGGACGGAAAGCTCCACATGAATCCCGAGCGTCCCCTGAAAACTCTGGACAAGATGCCGCAGAAAGCCTATCAACTGGCCGACTTTGATGCATACGAAAGAGTTTGTGGACGGCGATGGACGATGTACGTCTCAAGCCTTGCCTGCCCGTTCAACTGTTCGTATTGCACGAACGCTGGGGTCTATGGGCGCAAGTGGAATGCCCTGCCGGTCGAGCAAGTGGTAGAAGAGACCATCGAACTCACGCGGCGTTATCGCCTGGAATTGTTGTGGATGGCGGATGACAACTTTCTGGTCGACTTACCGCGATCGCTCAAGATTGCAGAGCAACTGATTCGAAAGGGCGCCACGTTTAAATGGAGCGTGCAGGCGACGACCAATCTGACGGCGCGCCTTTCCGTCGAGGAACTGAGCCTGCTTCGCCGCTCGGGGCTCCACCAGATTTGCCAAGGCATCGAAACTGCCTCCCCAACCGTAATGAAACTCATGAATAAGGATTTCCAAGTGCTGGGAGACATTTATGAGTCGACGGAACGCTGCGTCAAGGCTGGCGTAATTCCGTCTTTCAACATCATCTTTGGATATCCGGGGGAGGGAGACAAAGAACGGCGCGAGACGGTGAATTTCATGATGGATATTTGTCAGAAATTTCCGGGCGCTGAATTCTGGACGAACATCTTCACGCCTTATCCGGGCTCACCAATCTTCCATCAGGCCGCAACTCTCGGCATCGATGTGCCGAAGACGCTGGAAGATTGGGTAAATTATTTCCCGCGATACACCGTGCTCCCATGGCTTAACGGGAAAGATCACCAGCGCGTGCAGACGATGCGGGACTACCTTCGGATCGCGTTCGATCGGGCTCCGATCGCGGCGAATGGGCCGGGGCGTTTTGCCAAAGCCATCCAGCATCTGACGGCATACCCTGCGCGCCTGCGGTTGAATCACGACTTCTATAGCTTTCCGGTTGAATTGTGGCTGAACCGTCAGCTGAAGAATATCGTGAAACTTCCTAAACCGAGTGTCGACGCCAAGACGATGGGACCCGAAACCGCGACAAGCTGCAGTTAACCCGGCACGACCCGCAATTATGATCGTCCTTTACAATCCGAAAGCCACCAGGTTCCGCAATCGGCGCTTTCCGTTGTCGATCCTTGCGATCGCCGCGGTGCTTGAAGGGCGGGAGCAATTCGCGATCGTCGATGGCAACCTCGACCCGCATCCAACCGAAACGCTTCTTGGACTGTTGCGTGACAATTCCGTCGAACTGCTCGCGGTCACGGTGATGCCGGGTCCGCAGACCGTCGGTGCTGTGGCAAGTTGTCGTGAGGTTCGCCGGCTCTTTCCGGCAGTCCCGATCGTGTGGGGTGGATATTTTGCGACGAACTACACGACAGGCAGCGCTCAACGCTTCGTACGTAGATTTCGCAGTACGCGGCCAGGGAGAACAGACGTTCCTGGAATTGCTAGAAGCTATTCGCGGTCAAGGAGAGCTCAAAGCAATTCGCGGACTATCTTATAAAGAGCCCGACGGCACGCAACGGACGAATCCAGAACGTCCGATCGGAAAGCTCGACGACTTTCCCTGGTACCCCTACCATCGGATTGCAGCTCAGAAGTATGTTCTGCCCACATTTCTGGGACGCAGGACCGCCGTACACCAGGCAAGCATTGGCTGCCCGTTTCGCTGCAATTTCTGCGGTGTTGTTAACTTTTCAGGCAGTCGAGAAAAATTAGAGTCTCCGGCTCGTACCGAACAAATTCTTCGTCACCTGGCGCAGACCTACGGAGTCGACGCGGTGCAGTTTTACGATAACAATTTCTTTCTGCGCGAGGATCATGCGCGAGAGCTAGTCGATCGTATCGCTCCGCTTAATCTACGCTGGTGGTGTGAGGCCAGGACCGACATCATGATGGGATATTCAGACGAGACGTTCGAGGCCATCCGTCGGGCCGGTTGCAAAATGATTTTCTTCGGTGCTGAGTCCGGGTCAAACAAGATTCTGAAGGAGATGAACAAGGACCTACGCGCCGAAGACACGTTGGCGCTGGCGGCTCGCATCCGGCGCTTCGGGATCATTCCAGAATTCTCCATCATCTTTGGTAATCCGAAAGATCCTGAGGGCGATACACGCGACTGCATCCAGTTCATCCGCCAACTCAAGCAACTCAATCCGGACTCGGAGATTGTGGTGGAGCACTACACTCCCGTTCCGCAGCGCGCTCAAATGTACGGTGGCGTGGAAAATCAGTTTCAGTTTCCCGAGACTCCCGACGAATGGGCGACCGAACCATGGCAGCGCTTTGCAACGCAAAAAGATCCAAGGACCCCGTGGCTCAGACCGAGCACCAAACAGCTAATCGACAACTTTGAGCTGGTAGTTTCTTCCCGCTGGCCTACGGCGCAGGATATTCGGCTACCAAGTTGGGGTCGGCTTACCCTCAAGGCCCTGAGTAGCTGGCGTTATCGGTTGGGCATTTACTCTGCTCCGATGGAACTGAAATGGACGCAGCGTGTGATCAATCTGCGCAAACCTAAAGCCGAGAGCTTGTAGATTTCCAGCCATGACAGAACGAATATCGTCTGCCATCGACGAGAAAGGCTTACACGTTCTCTCTTCCGAGTCTGAGAGCAGGAGCATTCCAGTTCACGAGGGCTATGATCGCTGGGCCCCGATCTACGATCTGGCTCCCAATCCAGTTCTAGCGCTCGAGGAGCGTTGTCTCAAGAATATGTTTCCCGAACTTATCGGGAGAAACGTTCTGGACTTAGCCTGCGGTACGGGACGTTGGATTCCTCGACTGCTTGCGCGAGGTGCGCGCCGCGTGATTGGTATGGACCTCTCCGCGGGGATGCTCAACGTTGCCGGCGCGAAAGCGGGGATCCGTGAGCGCCTTGTGCTTGGTGACTGCACGCAACTTCCCTTTCCGCCTGAAGCGTTCGATTTCGTCCTCTGCTCATTTGCGCTCAACCACATGGCGAACCTGGATTCTGTGGTGCGAGAACTGGCATACACATTGAAGGAGTGGGGCCTGCTGATCGTCACAGAAATGCACCCGAGGGCTTACGACGAAGGCTGGAGGCCAGGGTTCCGGGACACACGAGGCGCTGCGCAGATTGAAACAGTGAGGCGGTCCGCTGAACGGGTCGTAGAGAGTTTTCGTGCTAGCGGATTCGGGTGCCTTCAGGAGCGTGACTGTTTTTTCGGGGAGCCGGAGCTTTCTATTTTTGCCGCGGGAGGTAAGTCCTCGTTTTTTAAGGATGCCTGCAGCGTTCCGGCGGTGAAGGTTTGGGAATTTCAGAAACAGTGAAGTCTGCGAGGCTTCGTCCCAGCAGGGTGCCGTGATCGGCCTTTCCGCGATACCAACCGCGAACTGCGGATGAGACATCTCTACATCCAACTACCCTTGCCTTCAAGAATGGTAATGTAACGGTCGATCGGCAGATCTGTGATGCGCTCCGTGGCACCGCCAGGTTGCGGCCATTTTATTTCGAGCCAGTCAATTTTGGGTCGCTTTCCAATGCCAAGGACGATTCGCGGATCATGCGAAGAGAGGAAACTTCCTCCTGCGACTTTCGTACGACTTCGTTTCAAGTCTCCTGCTTGATAGGTGATCCGTGCACCGACCGCGTCGCGATTCGATTTCGTTCCTACTAACTTCACCCCCAGCCAATGGTTCTTGCTTCCAACGTTGTTGCGCAGAAGGACAGGTGCCGCATCGTTCACTGCAACCAAGACATCCACGGCTCCGTCATTATTGAAGTCTCCAATGGCCATCCCGCGGGCGGATAGTGGTTTCGCAAAAACGGGACCGCTCTGTTCACTTACATTCTCGAAACTCTTTTCCGTGTTGTGAAAAAGCACCAGAGGCTCTTGGTACTTGACCTGGCTATGCAAGCTCTCGATCAGGTCATCCGGATTCCCGTTGGCGAGAAACAGATCGAGATTGCCGTCATTGTCATAATCAAAGAACTTCAATCCCCATCCACTCATCAATCGGGTCGCATTGCCAATACCGGTAGGTCCGGCCTGATCGTCGAATGTTTCATCGTGATTGTTCTGATAAATCGAGAACATCTCACGATCGATATTCGCTACGAATAGGTCCATCCAGCCATCCTTGATTGAAGTCGGCGGAATCCACTCCCATGCCCGAGCGAGCCCGGCCGTCAGAACTGTAGGCAACGCCCGCATAATTCGCGATCTCTTCGAACTTGCCGTTGCCGCGGTTCATGAGCAGAAAGTTCGGGAGGGTGTCGTTTGCCACAAATAAGTCGAGGCGGCCGTCATTGTTTACATCGGTAGCTACCACCCCCCAGGCCTTCCCTGGATAATTGGCGATGCCTGATGTCTTGCTGACATCGGTGAAGGTTCCATCGCCATTGTTGTGAAACAGCCAACTCGGCATCGGCTTATAGAGACGAGGAATGCAATAGCCGATGCTTGCCCTCTTCGCCTGGACCGCAGGATTTGTTGATCGACTTGGAAAATTCGACGAATTGACAAACAAAAAGATCCAGCCGGCCGTCGTTGTCGTAATCGAACCAGACGGCACTGGAAGACCATCCGGGTGCGGCCACGCCAGCCTTCTCGGTCACGTCTGTGAAAGTGCCGTCGCCATTATTGTGGTAAAGGATGCTCTTCCCGTATTGCGTGACGT
>CAWJAR010000012.1:0-130797 GCA_963840895.1 uncultured Acidobacteriaceae bacterium | reverse complement strand
AGATCAGGGAAACCGTCGCCATCGTAGTCTCCAACGGCTACGCCCTGTCCGTACCCGCCTGCAGCGACTCGTGCCTTTTCGGTGACGTCGGTGAAAGTGCCATCGCGATTATTTCGGTACAGCGCGTTGCGTAGAGGCGGACTGGGGTTAAAAAAATCACACTGGCCACTGTTCACGAGGTAAATGTCCATCCACCCGTCATTGTCGTAGTCAAAAAAAGCACAGCCTGGTCCGGTGGTTTCGGGTAGGTATCGGGCAGCGGATCTGCCAGAGGTATGCCTCCATGTGATGCCACTCTGCTGTAGGCGAAATTTCTTCAAATGGATATGCGGGATCCGGTAACGCACGGATGATGGGCGGCATCCCGCTGATCGCAACGGCTCCGGCCATTCCGCGAAGAAAATGCCGCCGGGAAACGTCGAATGGCGCGATCTCTTGTTTTTGAAATGAGTTAAGCACGGGCTTGTCTGGGTAATACTAAGCGGCGACAAAGAATTGGCTCAGTTTGGATCTGTCGGCGGAGCGGGTTGCTGTTGCCCTGCCTCGCCTTTCTGCGTCATCTGACGGTGGATCGCGAATTCCTTATCCGCTTCTTCCTTTCGGCCTGCGCGCGATAAAGCAGTCGCGAGGCTATAGTGTGCACCGGGGTTGCGCGGCTCAAGCTTGACAGCGACTTTGAGAGGCGGAATCGCCTCGGAGAATTGCTTGGCTGAGAGCAGCGCGGTGCCCAGTCCCAGAAAAGCCTCCCCAAAGCTGGCATCCAACTCGGTGGCACGAGAGAAATGTTTGATGGCATCCGGCCATTGGCTCTCCTGACGCGCAATCTCTCCCAGCACATACTCCGCGCCGGCGTTCGTGGGATCAATGGCAAGCTCAGCTTCGAATTCCTTTTTGGCGTCTTGAGCGGCCGTCGGACCGGCATCAGGTTTTGAGAGAATCAACCGGCCCAGCAGGAAATGCGTCCCCGGCAGCTGCGGGTTTTGCTGCAGAACAATCTTATATTCTTTTTCTGCTGCATCCCATTTGCCCTGGGCTTCGAGTGCTTCTGCATTCAGCTTGTGCGCCTCCACGGAGTTCGGCGCGGTCATTGCCAGTTGCTCGGCGGCCCTTGTCGAGAGATCAGAGAACGTGTGAACCGAGAGCGCGAGGACTTCGGGATCAGTGGGAAATTCGTGATTCAAGAGGCGCAGGAAATCGACCGCGGCATCCATTTGATTGAGAAGCATCGCGCAACGAACGCCGGCAAACGCCGCGGTGCGTTTCAGAGATTTGTCGGAGATTCGCGGTGATGCTCGTTTGAGCGCCGGGACCGCCTCTTCGCAATGGCCGGTTTGAGCAAGCTTGACGGCGCGCTGCGCGCTGGATGTCGCGTCACTCGCGGGTACTGGCTTTGTCGCTTGCCCGAATGCCTCAGCCAGAGTAAAGACAGCTAGGGCAAAGACCGAAAGGCGTAATCGGAACATGGAAAAGGGGCAGATGCTAGAGAACATCTGCCCCATAATACCAGCCAAATCAATAATAAAACTTCAGCGAGAATTGGATCACTCTTGGGTCTGAAGAAGTGTTGACCAGGCCCATATTATCGCCCAACGCCGTGGCGGGGGTGTTCAGATTCACGCGGTTAAAAGCATTCAGGAAATCCGTGCGGAACTGAAGCTTCATGGTCTCGGTGAGGGGGAAGTTCTTTTGGACGCTCAGATCAACATCTCCGTACCCTGGTCCGCGGACCGGACCTTGAGCTGGACAGTTGCCGAACGTTCCCACCGCTGGAGCGGAGTAAGGCGAGGGATCGAACCACTGGTAGCCGAGGTACTTACCGGTCGAATCCACCGAAGTTTGCCGGCCGAAGGTTCGTCCCGCACCAGCTCCGCAATCCGGACGTAATCCGCGAGAATTCGTCCCCGTGGAGTCCGTGCCGAAATCGTAGAGTGCCAGCGGAAATCCCGAGTGAATGGAGACAATCGGTGCAATGGACCAGCCACCGGCGATTGCATCGACCGCGCGATTCACATCGTGGCCGAACCTCTTGCCGCGGCCGAATGGGATGTCGTAAATCGCATAGGCGCTAAGGACATTCTTGGCGTCGAAGAAGCAGTTTGCCCAGTCGGCCTTGGGATCGTAAAGGTTCTGATAGTACGGATTCGCCGGAGACGCTTGTGCTCCCCAGTTGCCATAGTATCCGCTGTTATCAGTCCGGCAGCGGGAAAAGGTGTACGCGACCTGGTATTGCAAACCGCTCGAATAGCGCTTCTGAAATACTGCTTGCAGCGCGTTGTAGTTCATACTTCCGACAGATGCGGTGCCGGAAATCTGAGCGATATCCGACTGGAACGCCGGATTCCCGGAGAAGTAGACACTGGGCTCTGTACAAGGCGGTGTGGCACAAGCACTGTTCGGGAGCAACTGGCGCTGCAAGTACGGCATGGGAACCATTAGATGCGTCCCATGCTGGCCCACATAACCGACCTGGATGGTATTGCTTCCGAACTGCTGCTGTACTGTCCCGTTCCACTGCTGCGTGATGGCGGGCTGGACATTGGGATCCCAAACGCGGACTAGAGCTCCGGCGAACGGGTCACTGGCCGCCCCGACCGGAGCCAAACCTTCTTCCGTAGTCGTTCCCGGGAGCGCGACGTTGTTATATTGAGCCAAGGTTTCAGCCTTAGTAAAGGGAGGGTTGATCGGGAGGCGAAGGTTCGTGCCCGTGCCTTCCAAATAAGAAGAGATACTGTAGGCGCCCCGGAAGACGGTCTTCCCACCTAACTTCGCCGGCGTCCAGGCGAAACCGATACGCGGCTGGAAATCCCTTAACCCGTAGGTGCCATTGTAAAGACCACGGCTGCCTTGCTTGCAAGTCACCGGGGCTGTTCCAAGATTGACTTTAGAACAATTTGGAGCGATCAACTGTCCTGTGATGAGATCGAAGTTATCCTGCAGGTCATGTGCTTCAATCCACGGGGTGTGGGCCTCGTAACGCAGACCCAGGTTGAGGGTGAGGTTTTGTGTGGCCCTCCAATCATCCTGAATATACCCGGCAAAAATGTTCGCCCGATGACCCCACTGTCCAGCGGAAATACCCTTGCCATAGGAAGAGGGTAGTCCGAGGTAGAAATCGGCGCCGCCGTAGCCGCCCACAGCCGGAGTCACGTTCGTTGGATCCGATGATGTGAATGCACCGTTGAAAATGATAGCGCCGAGCGTGCCACTGTTGCCGGAGTAGAAATTGTTCATGCGGTCGCGCCAGTACTCAAAGCCCACGTGAAACACATGCCGGTTGTGAGTCATGACCACTGCATCCGAAGCCTGAATCACCGCGTCCTGGAATCTCTGTTGGACCCCATTGCTGCCGACGTTGGTAAGAACACCGGTGCCGGGCCCACTGGGGTTACCTCCATTGAAACCTAGTTCTAGGAGCCCTGGCCCACCGGCATTGGCGTTTGCGATCCCGAGTTGCGTACCCAGATCTCCGACGCTGCTATCGAACTGGGTGCCGTTGTGCAACTTGACGTGGTTGACCCCGAAGCGAACATCGTTCAGCAAATTCGAATTGAACGTGTGGCTCCAGTCGATGACATAGTTGTCGATTGGAGCCTCCGAGAAGCCCGTTCCCAGCAATGCAAACGAATTGAGCGTGGGATTGTGCTGCTTGGCATGGGAATAGCGGCCGAAAATATGATCGTTCCCAGTGGCGTTGAAGTCGATTTTTATGTCGTATTGACTGGTATTGACCTGTCCGGTCTGGGTGTAACTGCCGTTGGCTTGCGTCGAGGTTCCGACCGCAGCCGGATAGAGCGACGACGCAAATAAATTGGCCGCTACCGGATCAATCGGTTCTACAGCTGCAATGTTGTTGTTGAGAATGGCGGCGTTTCCGTTCAACGGGTCATAGAGCTGGTGAGCCGAGTTGTTGCAGATGCCTGCACCTGTGAAGCCCTCGGGACAAATGTCCGCGAAGTTGCCAGCCCGCTCAGCCGTTGTATAGACGCTGAGTGGAAGGGTGGTGGAAGGATGGTCAAACCGCTGTGCCTGATAATCAAAGAAGAAGAACAGCTTGTTCTTGAGGATGGGGCCGCCGACTGTGCCGCCGAACATGTTCCAGCGCAGTTTGGGCCTCGGACTATCGTTAAACCTATTTTCCCAAGAGTTCGAGTTAAGGACATCATTGCGAAAGAACTCCCACAGGTCACCGTGGAAGCCGTTGGTGCCAGACTTGATAGTCGTGCTCACGATGCCACCTTGATAATTCCCGAACTCGGCGGAGGCATTCTGAGTGATGAGGTTGAATTCCTGGATGGCGTCGGGCGCCGGAGTGAAGCCAACCAGGTTGTCCGATACCTGGTTGTTATCCATACCGTCGAGGATGAAGTTGTTTGCTTGTTCCCGGTTCCCGTTGATATACGGCCGCCCGCCACTCGCGGTGTTGTCGCCGTTGTTGAAACTGGACGGGTTCGGCGTCACCGAGCCTGGTGCGAGCAGAGTCAATTGCACGTAATTTCTTGTGGCCAGAGGTAGTTCTTCATTGGTCCTGGAATCGATGACGGTGTCGACCACGGCGGATTCTGTCTTCAGGATTGGGGTGCCACCTGAGACTTCGATACTCTCAGTAACCTTCCCTACTTTCATCTGAACGTCGATGCGGGCGGTCTGGTTGAGCACCAAAGTTAGCGGAAGATGGACTGCGGTCTGGAATCCCGCCGATGAGACTTTCAGCGTGTAGGTTCCGACGGTCAGGCGAGTGATGTTGTATGCACCTGAGTCATTGGTCTCCGCTACGCGCACTGTGCCGTGATCCTCATCGGTGGCGGTCACTGTCGCGCCCTTGATGGGCGCGCCGCTGGCGTCCACCACGGTCCCCACAATAGCGGCTGATACTTCTTGACTCCAGGCAGACTGAACGGCGCCAACCGACGCCATCAAAAATAGCAGTACGCAGCAAAGCACAGCGGACCGTCGTTCCGTCATTGCAGAACCTCCTCTAGTTCGCTTGACCCCAAGAAAAACGAAGTGACTGATACACTTGGCCCACGAAACTACATGGGGTCATGCTATATAGCACATCGATGAGCCAGGTCAAGAAAAAAATACAGAAAGCTTCAAATTTCTTTTGGCGGATCCTCTAGGCGGTTCCACCCCTTTTTTCCTTGGGAATCGATGATCTGTGGAAAATGTCGAACACAGAGCGGTGCACGCGAGCGTGTATTTAATAATTTTGGTAGCTAATATCGGAGAATTTGCTGTCTGGGTGCGTTTGTTGTAGAGACGGCCGGCTTAAAACCAAGGATTAGCGGGCTACGTCGTCAACAGCTTTTTGCGCCGAGGATATAGGTGTAGAACAGATTCTTCACAATTTCATATTGAGCTATGTAGCACTACTGTAGTATGGTGCACGTGCCAAGCGGAGACTTCATGCGACAATCCCGAGGAAACGGGTTGCCAGCGTACAAACGAATTCAGGGTGCGATCCTGAAGCGGCTCGAAGCCGGGCAGTTGAAGCCTGGCGATACGGTCAACTCTGAGCGGGAACTGGCGAAGATTCATCGCGTTAGCCTGATGACGGCGCGCCACGCATTGGCCGGACTGGAACGCGAAGGCATGGTCGTGCGTCGCCGGGGGGCGGGAACGTTCGTCGCTCCGCCAAAAATCCACTTTAACAAGCTGATGAGCTACACCGAACAGATGTCGGGACGGAGTCTCTCTGTTTCATCGAAGTTGCTATCACTGAGCGTGATTGATACCGAGCAAGAGATTGCTGCCCGACTTGCTCTGCCCCCTACTGGTCGACTCATCAAAGTGGAGCGCTTGCGTCAAGGGGCAGACGAACCATTTGCAATCGAGACCTGTTATTTGTCAGCCGAAGACTTCGCCGGGTTGGCGGACAAACCTTTAGATCGCGTCTCCCTTTTTTCAATCCTGGAGCATGACTACGGGCTGGACATCGCCCATGCGGACGAAGAAATCGACGCGACTACAGCGGACCCTCATACCGCACGTCTTCTGAACATCGCACACGGCTCGCCCGTCCTCCGCATTCGCCAGGTGATCTACTCCACGAAAGGCAAGGCTGCGCTTTATGTGTTGGGACTTTATCGTTCCGATCGACATACCCTGCTGATTCGCAGGTTTCGCTAAGGAAAACGAAGAAGTTCCGTGCGAATGGCCCTTATGGTAAACGTGAAATATCAAACCAGGCTTGCCGAGTCTGAGGGCTTACCTGCGGATAAAATGTTGTAGTTGGAGCTGATCTTTTCCCTCTTCGATCCAGTAGAACTTGTCGACGTCGATGTCACGGAAGATTTGTTTCTGCCCACTGGGCCATGTTACTTCCACGGTTTCTGCTCGCTTCGCATTACCCATGCCGAAATGTGCGCGCAGGTCGCTTTGTGAAAGATAACTTCCCCCGCCGGCGATCTCACGAGTCTGGGAGGTGGCACCGGCAACGACGCGGATACGTGCTCCCATCGCATCGTGATTGCTCTTCGTGCCCGTTAGTTTGAAGTTGAGAAAGTGGTTGCCATTGCCGCCGCTGTTGTGCAACAGAAGTGGCGAGTCTCCATTGTTCGCAACGACCACATCCACAAATCCATCATTGTCGAAGTCAGCAAAAGCAGCACCGCGTCCTACATAGGGAGCGGCAAAACCGTTACCGGACGATCTACTAACTTCTGTAAATCTTCCGTTTCCTTCGTTGTGGAACAATGAATTCGTTTGCTTGTAGTGGGTGCCGGGCGTGGCTTGTTCGACCTCGGGGTAGACATGGCCGTTAGCGATAAGAATATCCAGCCAGCCATCGTTGTCATAATCGAAGAAGCCTCCACCGAAACTGAGCACATCACGGGTCGGTCGTGTGATGCCGGTCTGTTCGCTAACCTCATCGAACAGTCCCTTTCCCTCGTTGTGCCAAAGGTGGTCTGAGGATCGCTGAAAGTCTGAGATATAAAGGTCGAGGCGGCCATCATTGTCATAGTCTCCCAGGGAGATGCACATGGCCGCCATGACTCTTCCCTGAGCGGTTACAGCCATTCCACTGACGAGTCCCATCTCTTTGAAGGTGCCATTCCGTTCGTTGTGGTAAAGATAGGCGTTCAGCCCATCGTTGGCGACGAACAAATCAGGCCAGCCATCATCGTCGTAATCGGCGGCCGCTACGGAGAGGTTTTTGCCTTCGGGCTGGCTGATCTTCGCTGCGACGGTGACGTTCGTAAAGGTACCGTCGTGATTGTTGTGATAGAGCGCGTCCTGGCTGCCGCGGTACTCGCTGGGAGCGCAACTGCTGAGCATTTCTCCCAATTGGCAGTAGCGTTTCTCCCCGAGAGTGACGTAGCTTCCTACATAGAGATCGAGCCAGCCATCGCGATCGTAGTCGAAGAATGTCGCACCGGAATGAAACGCGCCGGATTCAGTACCGGCTACGCCCGCCTTGTCGGTGATATCAGTAAACGTTCCATTGCCATTATTTCGATAGAGCACATTTCGGTCATACTGAGTCACAAATAGATCAGGGAAGCCGTCGTTGTTGAAGTCTCCCCAGACACAACCGAGGCCGTAGCCGGTTCCAGGTACACCGGCCTTCTCAGTGACATCGGAGAATGTGCCATCCCCGTTGTTGTGATAGAGCGCGTTGGTAACAGAGATGCCGCGATCATAAAGGTCCCTGCCATTCACAAAATAGATGTCCGGCCAGCCATCGCCGTCGAAGTCGGCCACGCAGGCTCCGGGACCAAACTCCTCGCGATTGATCGAAATTCCCTTGTTTCCTTTGAAGTGAACGAACTTGATGCCAGCTGCGGCGGTTACATTTGTGAACTGAATTGGTCCCGGTGGGGTGCCTTGGGCGCGGAGAGACGTCGTGCCTTGAAAAGCTAGGGACAGCAACATTGCTGGCAGGAATAGTGGGCGCACCGTTCGGCACCAAGAGTACAGTCTTCCCTCAGAATTCGCAATCATGATGACCTGCAGATTCTTTTGTCTGGTTTCCTTTAAGAATCCTCGGGCCTTGTCGACAAGAGCAAGTTCACTTTGGAGGTACCGCATTTCGGCTGGGCGGTATTATAGGGACCGATATTCCTCAAAATAATTCATATTCGCACGGAGGCGCCAGAACTCGACATGACTATCAAGCCAAGCTGGAATAGGTGGGCATTCCTGGGAAGTCGATTCAGCGCCTTCGCCGTTATGTGTGCCTTTTGTTTGAACACGTCCGTCACGGCACAACAAGTTCCGCCCGAGATGCCAATGCAGGCTCGGCATGAAGACGGCGCGGAGTTTCGATGGCTAAACAAAAAGGTCCTCGAATCCCGCCCGCTCGACAGCATGGAGGACCTTTCCGCCTGGTCGTTTGCCGGCGCCGGAGAAATGACGCTGACCAACGTTCACGCTAAGGATGGAAAGCATTCGCTGCGCGTTCGTTCTACCACCAACGTTGCCCAAGTGGAAGGCAGCGGAGAGTGGGAGGATCTTGTGGCAACGCGAAAGTTCTCTGGCGAAGATTGGAGTCGATACAACCGCATCTCACTCTGGGTTTATCCGGATGTGATCGGAGCACCGGCAATCTCCTGCTCTCTGGTTCTGCACAATGACGGCGCCCATAAATTACCGGATTCGTACAACGAGGGCCGTCACGAGTCCATTACGCTTAAGAATCACGAGTGGAACCATGTTGTATGGGAGATCGCTCCTCTCAACCGAGATCGGGTCACCGGTCTCGAGTTTGCCTACAGTCTGCCAAGAAGTTTCCTGAACCCGGCGACCAGACGATCTTAGACATCGATCAACTGGAGTTACAGACTGTGCTTCCCGATCACGTTGAGGGTTGGGATGTAGCACCAGGAAAAATCGCGTTCAGCGGAAGCGGGTATACGACGGGTTCCTCGAAGACCGCGATCGCGAGTGATTTGGCCGCCCATGAGTTCTCAGTTACTGACTGGGCGGCAGGAAAGGTCGTCCTCACCAAACCGGTCAAACAGACGACCTCGCCTTTGGGCAAGTATCAGGTTTTAGATTTTTCCGAAGTCCGTGGTCCGGGCAAATACGTAATCAATGCCGGCGATATCCAAACTCGCCCTTTCCGCATTGGAGATGACGCATGGGTTGAAAGCATTTGGAAGGCGATCAACTTTATGTACAGCGAGAGATGCGGAACTGAGATTCCCGGAATTCACGGCAGATGTCATCAAGACATTTATACGACGCACGACGATAGGCGGATTGTGGTGAATGGCGGATACCACGACGCCGGTGACCTTTCTGCGACAGGAAACACGCCGGGGATGGTGTACGCATTGTTATCGCTCGCGGACAGAACAAACGACAGGGCGGAGATCCGATTCTCTCCAATCGACTATTGGAAGAAGCGCGCTGGGGACTGAATTGGGTACTTAAGACGCGATTTGGCGATGGGTATCGCAGTACCGGGCAATTGGTGAGTTACTGGACTGACGGCATTATGGGCGACGGAGATGATCGCCTTGGCCAAGCCGTCAATAATCCAGAATGGAACTTCCGGGTAAGCGGAGTGGAGGCGCTGGCGGCCCGTATTTTGAAGGACACTGACCCAGAGTTGGCGAACCGCAGCCTGCTCATCGCGGAAGAGGATTGGAAGTATGCGGTGGCAGGTTTGAAGACGGCGCCGCCGCTCGCCGAAGTTTACGGAGCACAAGATGAGTTAGAACGGACTTCTTTCGGCGTCGTCGCATCTGTAGAGCTTTACTTGGCAACGCGAGAAGTTCGCTTTGCGCAGGAAGCTATCGTGCTGGGCGACCAGGTGCTTGCTTCTCAGGAGCGGACGCTGCAACCTTGGACAATTCCCTTGACCGGGTATTTCTACACCAGCCCAAAACGAGACAATCTTTTTCATCGTTTTCACATCGGACAAGAGCAGGAACCGATTGTCGCGCTCATCCGCTTGTGCGAGGCTTTCCCGGAACACGAAAAATGGATGAAGTGGTATTCGGCGGTCGTACTGCATTCCCAGTTTTATTTGACGGCAGCGTCTGCTGTCGACGAACCGTACGCGGTTTTGCCGGCGGCGGTGTATCGCGAAAGTGAAGCGCGCCTCATTCCGGAAGCAAAGAACTGGACTCCTCTGCGGGCGGCAGATCGCGACGCCTACGTGGAAGAAGTGCGACGAGGAATTCCGCTTGGCGGCGAAAACTATTTGCGGAGATTTCCAGTCTGGTTTGACTTTCGCGGAAACTCCAGCGTTCTTCTTTCAGAAGCCAAAGCATTATCGGCTGCGGGCAAGTTGCGAGGGGATCTCGAGGCCGAAGAGCTCTCACAGAAACAAGCACAGTGGTTCGTTGGCCGAAATCCTTTCGCCGCGAGCGTGATGTACGGCGAAGGCTATGACTGGACGCCGCTTTACAGTGTCCGCTCTGGCCAGATGGTTGGCGCACTTCCCGTCGGCATTGAAACTAGAGGATTCGCCGATGCCCCTTACTGGCCGAACCAAATTTGCTGGACCTACAAAGAAGTTTGGACGCAGCCCGTAGGTCAGTGGATCTGGCTGATGGAAGACATCAGCGTGCCGGCGATGGTTCGAGGAATGGCTGATCGGTCGAGCCATGAACAGGTCGAATTTCGCGATCCGAAGAGGGGTCAGGTCGCAACAGCGAGATCCAAGCTCGAATGGCGAATTCCAGTTGCACTTGCCAGAAGGTCACTATGATGTGCGGCAGGGGTCCGCGCACTCGAGTCTTACGGTTCTTCCAGGCGGGTCCTATGAAGTCGACCTACGTGCTGATCGCGTGCTTGACTTCAAAATAACCTCTCAGAATCTTGGCCAAGCCGATGTCGAAGTCCAAGTGTTGGCGGAAGGCGCAGGCCATCACACATTCCAACTCCGCAGCGACAACCTCGTCGTAAACGAGCCGGTCAAGAAGGAGATCGATCTCACCCCAGGAAGCGTCCGAAAAGTGGTTTGGCACGGCCATGTGGAATCTCGGTTAACTCCCTGGGTTGCGGTCGTACTGCCCGATGACAACCTGAAGAAAAAACTCGAGGCCAGCGGGCATGCAATGCAGACATCTCAACCGAGTGCGGGTCAAAATAAGCGGTGAATCTCTTAAGGAATCCGCGCGGGACGCCTCTGGATAGGAAAGAATCGAAAGAATGGTAAAGTAAACGAGAGCGCAGCAAAATGCTGATTCTACTTGCATGGCGCTTCGACGTATAAGCCGCAGATCCACAAACGGCTCAATTCTTTTGGAATGCTCTGATCGTTGTCAGGAGAAAACGACCGAAATGCGTCGCAGAGATCTCTTGAAAGGCGCTGCACTGCTCCCTGTGCTGAGTCGGAGCTTGGCTGCCGTTTCTTCCCCTGCTCAGGAGGGCGAACTTGGCGCCGGTTGGTCTGCTGGTGAGCGTCTAGACCAAGGCCCGTTCGACATTGATCAGGATCAGGGCTGGCAAACGGTGCTGTTTACGACGCCGTCTGAGCGGCCTCTTCGGAACTCCGGGCTTGGTCTGGTCGGCTACACCTGGGAAGAGAGTGGTCCGTCTCTGGCGGCACGGGCAGGACGGGAATCACTCGAGCAGCATGTGGAAAAGATCTCGAGCTTGCCGTTCGTGGATGTTCTCTACATCCGCTGCGATTGGCGCAACGTGCAATCGCGTCCGGGACGGCTCGATCTTGATCCGGTCTGGGCCCTGACGTTGGACGCGGCTAAGCGGAAGGGGCTTCGGGTCGCCTTTCGGGTTCAGCTGTCGAACGAATCCTTTCAGCCGGAGCAGGTAGCACTTCCTTCCTTCTTGCGGCAGCGCGTCCCACTAGCGAATAT
This sequence comes from uncultured Acidobacteriaceae bacterium, assembly GCA_963840895.1. Classification (GTDB taxonomy): domain Bacteria; phylum Acidobacteriota; class Terriglobia; order Terriglobales; family Acidobacteriaceae; genus Sulfotelmatobacter. Next base: position 119,023 of record CAWJAR010000012.1, on the reverse strand, counting down.
CGGGCAGATCCATGGAAAAGGCAACGCCGAGTACCGGGAACCTCGCTACGACCATCCTGAGTTTCAGAAAGCATTCGCAGAGTTGGTCGAACTGCTCGCGGCCGAGTTTGATGGGAATCCCCTGATCGAATGGGTGGACCTAATGCAGTATGGATTCTGGGGCGAGGGACACACTAGCAATTTTCCAAACCCCTTTCCCGGCTACGTCACTGCTCAGCGCACTTCGGTAGCGATGACATCGAAGCAACTGGAGACTTGGAAAAAGACGCCCGTCGCGGTGAACACACAGCCCGATATCAGCAACGTGGGAAATCGCACTGTAATTGACATGGCGGTGCGGTCAGGCGCCTGGATGCGATCGGACAGCATTATTGTGGAAGAGCCAATCCAGATTGACGAACTGGCCAACCGCCCGGCGTGGACTGCGGCGATTATGGAAGATGGCTATTTTCGGCAATACGACGGTAAGAAATTGGAACGCGACGCGGCTGGAATCAATAAGCTGGAAAATTACATGCTCCACGTTCCGGACTTACGGGCGAATTATTGGTCACTATGGACCGAGGCAGACAATCTGGCGCGATACAACGAAATGTATCCTCGGGCATTCGATCGCCTAAGAACAACAATGGGATATCGATTGCGACCAGCCTGGGTATGGCAGCGAAAGCGGCAAGGCACTTTTGAGGTAATCGTGTGCGTGAGCAACCGGGGAGCAGCAGGAGTTCCCGGGGTGCTCTGGTTGAACTTGGAGAGCCCTGACAAGAAATTGAGTTTGCGCGGGGCCTTGGACGCAGGACATCCGCACGGTGGCGGGCTCCGGCAGGCATCCTTCTTGCTTCCTCAGGGGTATGGCGGGAAGTTGCTTCTCTCTGCGCAACTCGAGATTCGCCCGGGCATGAAGAGGCCGGTGGCGTGGGCTTGTGAACAGCCCCTGAATGCGGACGGCTCGATCACCATCGAACTCAAAGGCGAAAATGACCCTGGATGGCGCAAGGGCGTTTGAAGAAGAACACACTTCCCTGTCGGATTAACGACGCAAACCTTCAGGAGATTTATGTCGAGCAGAGAGGTCAAACGCATTTTCCTTACTCCGGCTCCGCGCGCAGTGAGCGACATTTTCGATGCGAGCGATCTCCTTCGGCTGCGCGAATTAGGCGACCTATTGATTCATGAAGATGGCCCAGTAACAGACCACGTGTTTGAAGAGAAGGCTGTGGATTCGGAGATTATCATTGGCCAGATTGATCTTCCCGAATCACGCTTGCGCCAGGCCGCCTCTCTGAAAGCCGTTTTCAACGTCGAGGGCAACTTCTTACCCAACATCGACTACGGCTATTGTTTCCGGGCCGGGATAAGGATCCTCAATATCAGTCCAGTGTTCGCAGAACCCGTGGCGGAAGCCGCCCTCGGTATGGCGATTGATCTGGCGCGCGGTATCACGCGCTCGGATCGTCGTTTTCGGCAAGGTAGTGAGGAATATGGATTCACGGCGAACCGCGAGGCATTCTCTCTATTTCGTCAGGATGTAGGGCTGATCGGGTTAGGCGATCTAGGGAAAGCGATCCTTCCGTTGCTCCGGCCGTTCGGCTGTTGCATTCGAGCCTATGACCCCTGGTTGCCTGACGAATATGTTCGCGCACTCGGTTGCGAGGTTGCGTCACTCGATGAGGTTTTGAAACGTTCGCGGGTGGTCTTTGTTGTGGCCGGTGTGACCTCCGAAAATCAAGGCTTCCTTGGAAAGGAACAATTTGGGTTGATGCAGCGAGGGGCAGCCGTTGTATTAGTCAGCCGGACGGCAATTGTGGATTTTGATGCACTGCTCGACTTTGCGGCTAAGGGTCATCTCCGGTTTGCGACCGACGTCTTTCCAGAGGAACCTCTGCCGGCTGCCCACCGGGCACGCCACACAGACCAAACCGTTCTTTGCGCGCATCAAGCGGGCGCAATGGAAGCCACGATGAAACGAATCGGAAGGATGGTTGTGGGGGACGCGGAACTAATCATGCGCGGATTACCACCGATTCTGTGCAAGTCTGCGCAGCCGGAGACGGTGGCGCTATTCCACAGCAAACCCGTTAGCAAAACCTGACTCTATCGATCGCAGAGTCGGTCAGATCGGGCGAACCAATCCGCGCCGAGTAGCGTCAGTGTTGCGAACGAGTAACAAAACCAGAATCATGCCAATCAGAGGAATCAGCCCTGCAACAAGGACAATAGGATCGAAGGAGTGTCCGGCCAATGCGCTGCGAGCATCGGAATAGTGTCCGATCAGTTTGAAGGCGACAACCGTTCCCAAACCGGCGGCGGTTCCGCTCAACCCACTTACGCTTGCCACAGATTCACTATGGAAAAGATCTGAGGGCAGCACATTGGCCATAGTCGAAAATGCCGCGTACGAGAAGGTCGCTGATGCGAAAAGCAAAGCGAGCATGTAAACATTGGTGGTGAAAACTGTTGCCATCAGGGCCGTCACGCCCAATCCGCCAAAAACAACAACCGCCTTACGGGCGCCGCCCACGGACCAACCCCGCTTGATCAGATAGCCGGAGAAGCCGCCTCCGCAAAAGTTGCCGAGGTCCGCAGCCAAAAATGGAATCCAAATCGCAATCAGACCAGTTCGCAATTCGATCCCTTTGGCCACCAGATAGATCGGGAACCAATCGGTTACAAAGAACCAGACCGGATCGGTGAGGGCCTTGGCAAGAATCGCACCCCAAGTCTGAGGCAAGCTCAGGAGTTCCCGCCAACCCAAAGGCTTTCCGTCAGGACGGGTCGAAGGCGATTCTTGTTTGTCCGCCAAGATCATCGCCTTTTCTGCATCGCTGATTCGCGGATGGCTTTCCGGTGGGTAATAGAGCCAGCGCCACCCGAGCACCCACACAAAGCCGAGCATTCCAGGAATTGCAAACGCTGGACGCCATCCCCAGCGGAAGTAGATTGCAAGAATAAGCCAAGAGGCGATGGCCCCGCCGACAGAAGATCCACTGTCGAAGAGCGCAGTAGCGAGTCCACGTTCGCGCGCGGGAAACCATTCCGAAACCGCCTTAGTCGCTGCCGGCCAGTTGGCGGATTCGCCGGCGCCCAAGAGAAAACGGAATGTGGCAAAACTGTAAAAGCCACGGGCCATCGAAGTGAGGACAGAAACTATGGAATAGAAAACTACGGTGAGAGACAAGCCACGCCGCGTGCCGATTCGATCCATGAAGCGGCCAAACACGGTTTGGCCGATGGAATAGGACAAGCGAAAACCGATCACGATGTTCGCATAGTCGGTGTTGGTCCAGTGATATTGAAGCTTTAGATAGGGCGCGAGCAAGGAAAGGGACTGCCGGTCTAGATAGTTGATGATGGTGGAGGCAAGCAGAATTCCGCCGATCCACCAGCGCAAATTCGAAATTGGCCGGCGAGTTGGAGGTCTGCTGATCGGCGTCGTTATGGCTGTCTCGGCGATAGGTTCCTCGGTTCTGCAAAGTTGTTGCGCAAAATCAAGAAAACAATTAAACGCTCGGTCGCAAACGCCTTCAATCAAACGCGCTCAATACGCAGTCGCAAGTTAGATGGCTTTGGCGCTCCAGTCGTAGAATCCCTTTAGGATTGGCACGAATCCGTTCGGTGGCAGCAGCAACGCCCGGCAGAACGGAGTTAGGTGAAGATGACACATTGAGCCCACTGAAATTGGGTTCGTAAATGCAATTTGGCTGCAGACCTGTGATGATTCGCGACTCGCAAGCCAAGTCTGGCAGAGATACCTCACCAGAGTTCGCGGTCATACCGCTTGAACTCAACAGTACACGCTCCATGGTAGCCATTTCAATCGCGTTGGTGATGTTTGCCTAGTTCTCGCGGCTATTCAGGCTCGCATGAGCGAGTGTGTGACAGTCATCGCAGAGTGTGATCAGGTTTTCTTCCGAATCATCGCCGGAGTGGCTGCGAAATTGCTTGTGGTGAACTTCCAGGTTCGACATCGTGCCGCAGACTTGACATCGCCAGCCGTCGCGGCGAAGGACCTGCTGCCGCAGATCTCTCGTACGAATCGGATCCAGCCGCAAGCGCGCGGCTTCGGCCGAATCGGGCTCACGATGCCTTCTCGCTCAGGCCTTCAAGAAATGCCTGCCGTTGCTCTCCGGGCAGAAACTTGAAGAACCTCGTCATCGAGTACAGCAGCGTCTCGGATCTCCGTTGTCCAGGTTGGCTCCGGCCAGAAAGTCCGCACAGATCATCTCCAGGCAGTAGCCTCGGGACTTGTCCGTGCCCAGCATCATCGCCGCCGTCTCGATCGCCTGCTCGATGACCGGCATCTGGCTCTGGTACAGCTTGAACCGAGTAGCCGGACGGGATTGCTCCCGTCCAGCCCTCTAAGAACTGTGCATGAGAGTTTCCCCTCACACAGCTCAAGCCCTTCGAACGCCTCTTTCGGGGAGACGCGGTTTCGAGACAGAAATGCGCTGGTGGTGAACCCTGTCATGGCACTCGGGATGAAGTAGAACGCGGTTTTCGGCGCTGTGCGAACCACCCATCACGCGGGGAACGCAGTGGTGAAGGCGCCAGCCCGTGATCCGAGTGATTTTTGTATTGCACACAGTGCAGAGCCCGCGTTGTTCATGCCAGAGAAAACGAAGCGTACGAGTACCCCGAAACGTTTCCTGCATATGGGCTCCTTCGCGTTGTTCGAAGTAGGTTTCATAGGCAGGGTCGTAGGGGTTCGCGTCACCTTTGACTTTAACGTGTCGCTTGATGGGTGTGCTACGGGCGTGGCGCAGCCAAACTTGACTGGGCTGCCCCTCGTCATCACACGTTTCACCGAAGAAGGACCAGTCATGACCACGATGCAGCGCAAAGTACTTCTGTTTGCGCCAGCGTGTGTTCTTGTTCGGGTGTCTTCGTCGTGCCCATCGCCACAGACTAGAGAAGATTTCGTGATCAACGCGAACGAACGTGCGTTTACTCACCACGTGCCGATGATAGTTGGCCCAGCCCCTGATTTTGGGGTTGAGTTCATGGATCAGATCGGCGGCCGACATGCCCAGCGCGGCTTTGATTGTCTTCCGGATGCCGCCCAGGAAGGTTTTAACGTTCTTCTTGGAAGGCTTGATGAGCAGTTTCCCGTTGGGATACTTGCGCACGTTTTGTCCGAGGAAATCAAAACCTTTCTCCACGTGGGTGATGACCGTCTTCGCGGGAGAAAGTTCCAGCCCTCGTTGTTGCAGAAACTGCTCGACGAGGGGCTTGATTTCTCCTTCCAGTAGTTCTTTGGTTCTACCGGTGATGATGAAGTCATCCGCATAACGGATGAGATTGACACAGGGAAATTTACCTCCGAAGGAGGAGAGAGGCTTGTTTGTCGGAAACTTTTCCTTCAAGAGCCGCTCCAGTCCATCCAACGCGCAATTGGAAAGCGCTGGTGAGATGATTCCGCCTTGTGGGGTCCCATCCGTTGTTTCGTGAAGGACGTGTTTATCCATATACCCGGATTTCAGCCACTTTTGGAGAATGGCTCGATCCATGGGGACGTGAGCCAGAAGCCAATCATGCGAAATTCGGTCGAAACAGGACTTGATATCGCCCTCTAGAATCCACTGCGGATTTGGTTTGGACAGTGTCTTGAAACACTGTTCAATCGCATCGGCGCAGGACCGCTGCTGGCGAAACCCATAGGAGTTGTTGTCAGCAGTGGTTTCCACCACGGGATCGAGTGCAAGCAAATGCAATGCCTGTTGGGCTCGATCTTTCATAGTGGGAATTCCGAGCGGGCGCATCGTTTTGCCGTCCGATTTCGGGATGTAAACACGTCGAAGAGGCTGAGGTTGATAGCCCCTACGCTTGAGTGCATGTACTGCCTGTGTCTTCTTTTCTGGTGTGTCCCAGATTTCTTGGTCCACACCAGGGGTTTTCTTGCCATTGTTTTCCGTCACTCGTCGAACGGCGAGAACCTTGCCGCTATACGAGTGGGTCAGCAGGCGTTGCAAGGCTCGCACCTTGCCCCATCTGCTTGCCTTCGTCGCCTGCACGATACGCACTTGGAGTCGGCGAACGTTGCGGTTGATGGCTTGCCAATCAATGGCGTACCATTCCGCCGCCTCGCGTGAGACCGCACCAACAGCTTGCGCTGTCGTCATCTGCCTTGCCTCATATGCCGATTTGCCCAGTTCTCTCGTGTGAAGCACCTGAAGGAAGTCAGCCCGCTTTCGCGGCCGGTGATGTTGTCGATGGAACTGACGCAACCGGTATCCGTTCCATTACAGAGCGGCATTCGCTTTCTCCTTCCTCTCATGTCCGCACCGCCATCGGCCCATCTTGCGATGTGCTTTCCCTTGTGGGGAGCGATACGGATTTATCCTGTTCCGTTGGAATGACGCGATAGGTTAGGTCCGCTCTTTACGCCGGCAGTGTGGTATGACCATGACGGAACATCCACTACGTTCCGTGCCCACTGCGAGAAGAACCGCGCAGCATCTTAGGTTCTCTGAAATTGACGACGCTTACGAGCATTCGTGTATTCTGACCTTGCTATCAAGCCTAGGCCCTCTCCACATTGTGCTAGTAGATGCACCGTCGCCTCACGGTTCCGATGCTACCCTTGCGGGTATGGGTACATTGTCCGAGGGCTTCGAACGGTTTGTTGCCGCCCCGCTCCTACCTCGTAGGCTACGTGCGATGGCACGCACGGTCTGATAGTACTTTTTCCTCCTTCAGACAATCATTCCAACAGCTTTCAGGTCGCAGAGTAGATAATCTCCCACGGTTCCGTTTCCCGCCCCGTCAGTTCCTTCTCGACCTCCTGCTTGAACTGCTCCTTCGGCATCTGACGAGCTTTGTGCAACCAGGTTGCACAATCGAACTCCTGCCCGTCCCTCCTCGCCACCTTGGCCAGCTCCAACCCCTTCGTCCAGCCCACTTCCTTCAGCTCTTTTCTCGCCTGCGGTGGCAGGTGCTCGTGAATCGACATCAGGTAGTAGGCTTTCCTCCTCGACTCCGGAAAACGCCTCTCCAGAAACTCGTCGAAAGACTTCAGACTTCTCCAGCCGCCAGTACTGTCCCGCCCGCACCTCGCACAGGTAGCGCCCGAGTTCGACGAACTTGGTGTCCCGCTCTGTCTCCTTCCGCTGCTCCCATGCCAGAATCTCGTCGATCTTGCGTCAGCACGAACATGGCTCGCCGGCGATTGAGCTTGGGCGACATGGGCGGATTCTTAGTAATTAAGCTCGTCAAGCCAACCAAGATCTTCTGCTCCTGGACGCCGCACCAGAGTCGGCGTCGACCATTTCTTGCCGTCCCAGACAGAGCCCCACGTACGGGCAGCTGCTGCAGGGATTCTGCGGAAAACGAATGCCGCTGTGAGGCAGAGAACTGTGCGGACTCGATTCTCCGGATCGTGTCGTCCACCAGTCGCCGAATTCCTCGCGCTGCGCGTCGGTGATCGTGGTTCGCAGGTACTGAACCTCAACCAGCCGCTTGCGAACGAACACCACCTGAGCGACTTCGGAGATGCCGGTCATCCACGAATAGCAGACCAGCTGCGGATCGAGAGCCAGCAGCCCGTCGGCTCCTCCGGGTAACGGCTCGAGGTTGTCTTCCATTCCAGCAGGCAGCGCGTGCCGTCGAGCTTCCCGATGGCGTCGATGTAGGCGACGAATTCGTTTCTTCCGACCGGCCGCGTGAACTTGATCTGCAGATTGCGCCGCGGTTGGTGAACCTGAATGCGGTTGTCCTGGCAGAAGCGGATGAGGAGCATGATCCCTTGCTCGAGCATGCGATCCCAGGTGTCGCGGTTCGAAAACTGCAGACCCTGATCTTTGCAAGCGGACCATTCGCGAAACAGTGCGGCTCCTGGATCCTCCCGGCGAAAGTAGGCACCCAGAGCCAGTTCGAAAGCGCGACCGAAGAGCATCGCCGCACGCGTATCCTTCTCCTTCCAGCCATCGAGGTAGCGATGCCGATAACGGCGCGGACAGGTCAGGTATTGGCTGATCTGGGTGTAGCTGTACGTCATCAGGCCACCTGCGGGTCGTCCAGATTTGCCGGGGAGAGTTCTTCCCAACGATCGGCGGAGCAAAGCCGTCGAACCGGATCAGGGAGGCACCGTTGATGACGATGTGACTGATCTTGACCACGCCCTTCAGACCTGACGAGCTGCGTTTCGTCCACTTCATCGCGTCCGAGCAGTTCGGTGTCGTAGCCGAAGTCGCGCAGGAACCAGTTCAGCTTCCACAGCGCTTTCGGGTTGCAATAGAGCCGGCTGGAGAGGGTACGGCCAGAAAATCGAGTGGGCTCGAGAATTGCCAGAGCAAGCGTGTAGTAGGGCTTTGGGGCCTGCCGACGAAACTGGACTCGTTGCACCCGAACCAGGAAGACTCCGTCGGGAATCTGGTCGGCAGAACAGCGATCAGCGGCGTGCAAGCCTGTGATCTGGCGTCTCATGCGGCACCTTCTTTCTGGCCGAGATAGCTGTTGAGCTGGCAGAGCAGGGCATTACGGTCCTTCTCCGCCCAATCGGCCAGATGAGCGACGAAGTTCTCGACCTGTTCCCGAGTGGCTTCGCGCAGAGTTTTGGTGCCGCAGAAGTCAGTCGCATAAGCCTTGACCAGGTTTGGATCGAGCTGATGCTGGCGAATGACCTGGCAGAGTCGATCGCGTACCGTCCGATCGCTGTCGTTCCCGTTGGCAGCTTGTGGGGGCACCTTCGTCGGTTCTGGAGACGGCTGGGGTGCGTCCGCGCGCGACCCGATCTCCTCGACCGAGCAGATGCCGAGCCGTAGGCTTTGCGCAGGGCTCGGTTCACCGCGCGTGTCTCGGCGACCCGCATCTCGGCTCCGTGGACTAGGGGAGACACGTTTGAGGGATCGGCGTCGCCGTACCCGACAAATCCTCGACAGTTGCTAGACCGGTAAACAGTTGCCTTGAATGTCCAACGGGTAAGGGCTGGATCACAAAAAGCTCGAACCGGGCTCACTTGAATCCCAACGCATCTCTTTCGTCGTGACAAGCGGAGCAGTCCGGAGTGGGTGACATACCACCTACGCTCGAGATACAGCAAATCCCCAGAGGCTACGGACAAGGAATGCCTATTGAGCAACTGCTTGAGTGCGTTCTCGGCAGCCTCGGACAGCGGACCCCAGATCGCACGAGCCAAGCCGACCTCTTTTTCTGTGTCACTCGGTTGTTTCTTCACGCGAGCCTCCGACAGCGGGAGCTTTGGAGAGAAACTGCAAGCTCCATGCTTAGCGTCAAGCATATGCATAGCGCTAAGCATTGTCAAGAGATTCTTGCTTTTATCACCACGGCCGGGCTAAGGTCACAGTTATCCGATGGAAAAGAAAAAGGAAAAGGATCCGCACGCGGTTCATCTGGGCCAGTTGGGAGGTAGAGCCCGGAAACGCAAGTTGACCGCTGAACAACGCCGTGAGATCGCGCGGAAAGCCGCGACCGCCCGGTGGGCTAAGGTGAAGAGTCAGTAGCCCCAGTTTGCTCGAGAGCAATCGCGCATGAATTCCGTGCGACCTTTAACTACGTTTGAAGCAAGTCCGCCCCGAATCCCACCCCCGCGGTAGTCCCCTTTTGTTACGGAAGTCACATCAACAATCTGCACCCAGTGATCTACGATGGTTCTCATGAGCGTCCTTGTCCCTCGCCGGGCGTTCGTCACGACCGAAACCATGCCAGGAAACACGCGGAAACGGCTCGAAAAACTTGAGCAGATGCTGGCCGAAATCAAAAGGCGGGAATCGCCGGCCAAATGCAACTGTAAGAACTTTACAATCGCTGCCGCAGCAGAGTTCTTCAAGGCTGAAATGAACCAAACCTGTCCAGTCCATGGATTTCGTCGGCTCGGAAAGATACAGGTTTATAAGGTAACGATAGGTGCCCAGGAGGGCGTCACAGAGCGATCGCAAGGAGTCCGTGAACTGGTGCAGGAATATGAGCGCCGTCTCGCTCGTCACCGAAAACAAATACTAGATGAAGATGACTCTGAAGACCTCTAACCCGCGCTGCCAGTCCATGACCAAGAGTGGCAAGCCGTGCCGCGCCGCTGCAACCGAGGGTGGCCTGTGCTTCTTTCACGCCAATCCCAACAAGGCCGTGGAACTGGGCCGGATTGGAGGGAAGAAGAATGGTCTTCTCCGGGTCGGCTTGGATCCGCTGCCCAACCTGGACAACGCAATGGCTATCCGAGACACCGTCGCCCGACTGCTCTCCGATGTCTATTCTGGCAAGCTGCACCCCCGGATCGCGGCGGGCCTGGCCCCTCTGATGCACCTACAGCTCCGGGTGCTCGAGAAGACCGAGATCGAGAAGCGCCTCGGAAAACTCGAACGGCTGGTGAGAGAGGGGATCATGGAGAACCGAAAGGCAAGTGCCGCGGAAGAAATGCGAGAAAAGGTTGAACCCGGGACAGACAGCGCCTGAAGCGAGTTCGGGGTGATGTGACGGCAATTTCGGGGGTACGTCCGCTGCCCAACCTGGACAACGCAATGGCTATCCGAGACGCCGTCGCCCGACTGATCTCCGATGTCTCTGGCGGCAAGCTGCAAACCCTGATCGCGGCGGGCCTGGCCCCTCTGATGCACCTGCAGCTCCCCATGCTCGAGAAAACGGAGTCGAGAAACGCCCTGGCCAGGGTGGAGCGGCTGTTGCAAGAGTCGATGACAGGGAAACTGGAGGGCGCCTGGTAGGAAATCAGGCCACGATAAAGGGATGGGAGGGAAGCTATCAAGGCATGCGGCAAAATAGATGGCTTTATCCTATGCAAATCATGGCTTGACACGGCTTAAGCCATAAGCCATTCGTCGCTGTCCCGGGAAACGCCTCTCCAGAAATTCGGTCGAATTCGACGAACCTGGTGTCCTCTCCGCCGCCTCCGCTGCTCCCAGGCCGCGGGGCTCGCGCCGCAGCGGCACGTCTTCCGGATGAAGAACATAACGAGCTTCCTAACAAGGTCTCAAAGTTGCACGGTGAAAATTGGATGGAAGATGTTAAAATTCGCCTATTCTGAAGACAACGTTCGGTTCGCAGAGGCGCGACAATGCCACTAGCGGGATTCCTGGGGTTTAATTGATGGACTTGCAGTCAAAACGCAACGGCTCCGGGGAGTCTGAAGCGTTAGAACCGATCGAACTTCCCGTCTTTGAAAAGAGTCACCACCTTCCATATCCCCATCTTGCTGAAGAACAAAGCCCTCTCCTGCACTACTGGAGGATTCTCAAGAAGCGGCGATGGACAGTCCTGGCCACAGCCAGCATCATTTTTGCCCTCTCCGTAATTGCCACGCTCAGGACGACTCCGCTGTATCAGGCAACATCGAAAGTGGCGATCTTTCCAGAAAATCCGAATGCCTTGGGATTCAAGGGCCTCGAGGACAGTTCGCCTGACTACCAATACGACGTGACTCTGGAAACCCAAGCCGCGATTCTTCGCAGCGATGCTCTGGCCATGAAGGTGATCGAGGCGATGCGCCTGGACCAGAACCCCAAGTTTACGACTGCAACAGCCCCAGCGAACTGAAGACTCACTTCAAGTTTCGAGCATGCAGCCTGATCCGGCGAGCAGCGGTGGCCCTGCTCGGCAGCATTTCGCAGTGGACTGAGCGTCCAATTGATCCCCAACTCCCGGCTCGTACAAATCAGCTACACGGACCCAGACCCTCGACTGGCCACCGAAATCGTCAATACATTGGTAAGAACGTTCACCGAGGAAAACTTCAAGACAAAATACGAGGCTGTCACCCAAACCTCGGATTGGCTTTCGACGGAGCTTGCGGATCTGCAGATGAAAGTCCAGACGTCCGAGGAAAAGCTTGTCCGCTACCAGAAAGATCACAGCATTCTGGGAGTGGATGAGAAGCAAAACATCGTAACGGCCAAGCTGGACGAACTGAACAGGGAGCTAACAGCGGCACAGACGGATCGCATTCAGAAGGAGTCCAATTACAGACTCGCTGTGGATGGGAACCCTGAGGCAGTTCTCGAAAGCCGTCCCGTGAAGGCGCGAGCAGCATGCTGGATAGGTTGCGTGAAAAGGAGGCTGAACTCGATACCCAACGCGCACAGGTTACAACCCAATTCGGGACCGGGTACCCTAAGGTCGCCGAACTGAGCAATCAGCTCAAACAGGTAAGAGCAGAAATCGCAGCTGAAGAAGCGAGAATGCAGCAGGGGATCCGCGATGAGTACTTGGCCGCACTTCAACGGGAGAATCTGCTCGTAACCGCATTCGACCAGCAGAAGCAGGAGGCTAACCAACTCAACGAAAGTGCGATTGAGTACTCCGTTCTTAAGCGCGATGCGGAGGCAAACCGACAGCTGTACCAGGATCTTCTGCAGCGACTCAAGGAAGCGGGCGTTAGTGCCGGCCTGAGATCGAGCAACATCCGTGTCGTAGACGTCGCGCGGACTCCGACAAGTCCCATCAAACCGAACGTGCCCCGGAACATCGATGCTCGGCCTTTTGCTTGGCTTGGCCTGCGGTATTGGACTCGCATTTGTGCTGGAGAGTCTGGACACCAGCATCAGGACCATGGAAGAGATTAGCGCGATTTCGACCCTGCCAGCGCTGGGGACGATACCGCTCCAGATTTCAAGTAACGGCTCCTTGCGTAAACGGCTGAAGCCCGCGTCGATCGCAGGCCGAGAAGTCTGAATCGCCCACTCTCATCACGTATGCGCGGCCAAAGTCAGAAGCAGCCGAGGCATACCGATCCCTCCGCACTTCGATTCTTCTCTCCTCGTATGGTGCCCCGCCCAAAGTGATCCTCGTCACGAGTGCGTTGCCGCAAGAGGGAAAGACTACGATTAGTGCAAATTCAGCGCTGGTCTTGGCGCAGCGCGGGGGCCGCGTATTGCTGATCGATGCGGACCTCCGTCGCCCCGGGATTGAGAAACTGTTTGGTATTCGGTCTCGCGGAGGTCTCAGCACGCTCATAAGCGGAGGCGACAAGATGCGAAGACGTGATCGTTCCGTTTGCCGATGTGCCAAACTTGTGGATTTTGCCGGCGGGCCCAATTCCACCACAGCCTGCCGAGTTGCTCGGCTCGACGCGTCATGAAGGATCACATCGCGCGCTGGCGGAATGAGTTTGACCACATCATCATTGACACGCCTCCATGCTTATCCGTGACCGACGCGGTGCTGCTTGTCTCCTGAGGCGGACCGAGTCATCTTGGTCGCGCGGTCGGGAAAGACCACAAAACTAGCCCTTCGGCGCGCTTGTGACCTGCTGTTGCAGGTCAACGCCAGGGTTATGGGTATTGTCCTGAACGCGCTCAATCTGCATTCCGCCGAAGGTACTACTACTACTACGGCGGTCGTTATTCCGACCACTACTACAATGAGGAGTCACCGCGAAGATAAACCAACGGAGACAGTCAGCAAAGTCTCTTGACGTGATTCCCTAGAGTATTGCACGGGCTGAGTCGCTGGCTCGAAGAAGCCCATCGCCTCTACAGGTACAGATTCAGATGCAGATTGAATTGCGGTCCCCACTTCGAAGGTTTTGTTTTGCAGGGGCCTGCCTGGTTGTCATCGGACTCTATCTGCAGTTCGGCCGGGCGAGCGTACCTCGCAGCCCATCTGGCAGCAAGACCCGACTTGCCGAATATCCAAAGAGCCATTCGGCTGGAACCATCGAACGCTGAATATCGCGCACTTACTCGGCCGATATCTTGCTCTGTCCGGCGCGAGTCTAGACGAGGCTATTTCAGATTACCGGACTGCAGTGCATCTGAATCCCTACGAGTCGCGGTACTGGTTGGATTTGGCGGGTGCCTATCAAGTTGCAGGGCGCATCGACGAGCAGGCGCAAAGTGTCGAACAGGCAGTGGAAGCGGACCCAACAACCCCGCATGTCGCTTGGGCGGCAGCCAACTTCTTCTTGATTCAGGGCGAATCTAGGAAAGGCACTTCACTATTTCCGCGTCGTGCTCGCAAACGATCCGGATGCGGTTGACTCGGCCCTTCGGCTTTGCTGGCGTGCCACCGGAGACGCCAATCAGATTCTTGACCAAGCGCTGCCACCCAGAGCCGGATCTCTACTTGTCGTTTCTTCGTTTGCTTGTCTCCAAACAGGAAGTTGCTGCCGCAGAAAACGCCTGGAATCATCTGATTGGATTGCAGCAGACATTTCCGCCGAAGCTCGCATTTCCCTACTTTCGGCTACTCATCGCCAAGCAAGAAGTCGCCGCAGCGAAAACTGCCTGGCAGCAGCTGGCCCAACGTTGACGCATCACTTCAGCCATATCTCCCCTCTCGTGAGAACCTGGTCGTAAACGGTGGATTCGAGGAGAACTTGCTGAACGGTGGATTTGACTGGTGGTACGAGTCAAACCCGCATGCTGCCCTCGCCATAGACACGAGATGAGTTTTACAGCGGAACGCGATCGCTTTCCGTAACCTTCGATGGACGAAACGTCCCGGAATGCAGGAATCGCTCAGTTCATCCCGGTGAAGCCAAACACCGACTACGAGTTCAGTGCCGAATCCAGGACCGAGGACATCGACACCGCCAGCGGTCCGCGCTTTGCGCTAACGGACGCTTACACCAACTCTTCTTATGTCCTCACCGACGATACTCTGGGCACCAATCCCTGGCGTCGGCAACAAGCACGATTTCAAACCGGGCCGAACACGAATCTTTTGTTGTTGAAAATTGTCCGCCAGCCTGCTGCGCCGCTGATCCGGGGCAAGCTTTGGATCGATGATGTCAAGCTAGTGGAGACAGCCAATTAAGGACTGGGACGTTGAAGATCTCATCGTATTTGATTGTCGATACGACGAACTCCATTGAATTGGAGCGCCGGCGCGGTCGCGAGTCCGGAATCCTGCAATGGGTGCTCGTTCTCGGCCTGTGCGCTCTTTTGATTTTCGCGATCTTGGCGTTCGGTGCAGTCGAGGAGTGGTCGACGTTTGCGTTCGAGGCCGGCGCGGCGGTTCTGTTCCTTGTTTGGGCGGGAAAGCAGATTGTTTCCGGGCAGTTGAAGTTGTCGAAAAACCCTCTGTACGCGCCAGCCCTGTTCTTTTTTGTGCTCCTCCTCGCGCAGGTTGGGCTGCGCACCTCTGCCTACGGTTATGTCACCAAGTATGAAGTACTTCAGTACGTCTCGTACGGGATTGTTCTGCTCATCGCAACGGAATGCGTCCGAGAAGAAGATGCTCGCAAGAAATTTGCCCTGGCACTGATTGTTTTCGGAGCGCTCTACGCCTTTCTTCGCGTTGGTTCAGGAGCTGACCTCGAACGGCAAGTTCTTCTGGGTCTACACTCCACGATTCCATGGCTCAATCTACGGAAGTTACGTCAATCACGACCACTATGCCGGCCTGATGGAGATGCTTGTGCCGTTTCCCTTGGTCGTGAGTATGGGCCATCTGCTGAGAGGGGGCAAGCGAGCCTTGGTCGCCTTCTGCGCCGTACTGATGGCCAGCACGATCTTCCTTTCCGGCTCACGTGGCGGAATGCTTTCTTTCATTCTCGAAATTGTCGTGTTTGCCACCCTGACGCTCGTACAGAGAAAAAATCCTCGTGCAGCACTCGGCATGGTCGCAGTGTGCGTCTTGGTTCTGGCTTTCTTAGTTTTTCGTAGGCAAAGGTCAAGTTCTGGGGCGACTCGGGGACCTGGGCCCTGGCGCTCGTTTGAACATGACCAAGGACTGCTTGACAATGTTTTCCCACCGGCCGGTGTTGGGATGGGGCCTGGGAACTTTTCCAACCGTCTACCCCAGTTACCGCAGCTTCTACACAAATCTGTTCGTAAATGAAGCGCATAACGACTATGCACAGCTGCTGGTGGAGACCGGCCTGCTCGGCTTCGGGCTGATGCTGTGGTTTCTCGTTCGCCTGTACCAATACGGATTGCCGACCTCTCGCCGCTGGGAATTCAAATGGGACGGGGCGGTCTCCCTCGCCGCTTTGCTGGGGTGCACCGGACTTCTGCTTCATAGTTTCGTGGATTTCAATTTGCAGATCCCGGCGAATGCTGCGCTGTTCTATGTGCTTTGCGGGTTGGCCGCTTCCAGGCCTTTGGCGAGGCTATCCAAGCCCGGGCGGTCTCGACTCCCCGGGGATGAAGGAAATGGAGGACCGTCGCATTTCACTTGACAATGGCGACTCATTGGCGCGGTCGATATAATTGAACCCCTCATCAACCTAAACATAAGCTCAAGTATTCGGTAGTAGAGGAACCTTGGTGGAAAAGGACGCGCGGGGAAAAATAGTTCGGACTCCCTCGGCGGAGACTGGCTTCGCAACGAAAAGAGGGCAGGAGGAGAAATGTCGCTGAAACACCTCACCATCGGCACTTTGGTGGCAATTTGTACCTTCGTGGCGCAGGGCGCAGCGCAAAGAACGAGCAGGGCGCAGAGAAAGAACGAATTGTCCGGGATCCTTGGGCGCACGTTTATCGCCGACCAGGGCATCCAGGGTGCTCCTGCTTATGATCCCAACCTGCGCTTCGGCAAAGGATTAACCTTCGAGATAAACTATGCTCGGCGGTTCATGGGCACAGAGTCTGGTCGCTCGCGTTAGAAGTCCCCTTCGTAGTGAACCTCGATGAGGACGCGCATACGTACACCAGGCATTCTTGAGCTACAAGTCTTACTTTGTCACTCCCGCGGCGCGACTGAATCTTTTTCCCACGACGGCAGTCTCGCCGTGGGTCAGCTTTGGTGGTGGATTCGGCCATTTTGGTGGAATTTCCGGCTGGCAGCACGAGCACGTCTGGAAACACCACCGGTGTAATGCAAGGCAGGCGTCGGACTCGATGTGAAGCTCTCCGGTCGATTCACCTTGCGCGGTGAAGCTCGAGACTTCTGGTCGGGTGTGCCGGACCTGAATGTGAACACCGGCAAGAGCCGCCAACACAATATTTTCGTAGGCGGCGGCGTTGTCTGGCACTTCTGAACGGAAACCAATCGCAGGTTTTTCCGGAGCATCCGGATTTTCCGCCCGAGCCGACTAGCTTCCCGCAACGTTATGAGGTAGGGACAGCGGACGTCCGCGAGCACACATTCCGCCAACTTGGGATGATCTTTCTTATGGACTGGGAAACTAAAGAGCGGGCATCGGAGTAGTTTTGCGCCCGCTTTACCTCGCTAAGGATTAGGCTTGGCCGGACTTACCGGCTCATCGCCGTGACTTAACACCCATGCGGTACCACCCAAAACAATGCCTCCAGCAATTCCGATTGCTATAGGAGAGTTCAATACTCCCCCGGCTGCGCCAGGAGCGGCTGCAGCTGCTGGTCCTGCTCCCTTCTTTTTCTTGCCGCCTTCTGCGCCTGCGAATTGTCCTGCGACTGGGACTCGTCTCGCGTCGTCTCCTGACCTTGCGCCAGTGTCGTGGTCCCGGTGTTATCGCTGATGGTCAGGTCGCCCTTTCGGGCTGCGATCCGGACCTTACCATCGACATCTCTGACCTCAAATTCGGTCCAAACAGTAGCGACCGGCGACACCTTCACACCGCCGGCGCGGGTCGCCAGCAATTTTGAGGTCGATATGGCTACGCCCCCGTGCTCCAACTTGATGGTGCTGCCTTCATACTGAACCAGCGATTCATTTAGAACCAGCACGCTTGAACCTGTAGCATTGATATTGGCAACGGAGTCCGTATTCGTCTGTATCAAATCGCCGGAAAAGAGAGCCGATGACCTCGCGATGGTGTTGCCATTAAGCAATGCCGTCCCATGGCTGTAGAGCATGGCAGCAGGTTGGTCCGCTGCAAACAGGGCAGCAGGAAAAATCATGACCATCATGCTGCTCAGGATCTTCAAGTACGAAGGTCTCATCATCGCAGACATTACCATCCTTGGGGACCACCGTTCATGATGCTAATCCGAAAGGACGTAAGGCGCAAACCACAATCCAGTCGAAAGCAACCGACCGCCTAATCGCCCTTATTAAACAACTGGGTACGTCATTCGTCGAATCGTACCTTTCTACCTCTTGTACAGTCAACGACTTTGTGCTGTGGACGCCGCCTTTCGGTGGAAAACAAATCTTGGCGCGCCGATTTTGCAAATTCCGTTCGTCCCTTGCTTCAAATTAGCCCTTTACCGTCATGCGTCTTTGTTTTTACCGTGGCAGGTCGTGAGCACGTACACGCTGACCAAGTTGTCCATCATTCATCCCTGAAGAATTCATCTAGTTCCCAGCTCAGCGGCTCCCGAAGATGGGCATCGCGCACGATTTGCTAGTGCATTGCGTGTACCGGAGAACGATCTCCTCCGGCTGAGCCGGGGTGATCTTAGTCGTGCCTGTCTTTGCCGTCGCAGAGCGTGAGGATGCCGTTCGCGATTCTTCTTTTAATTCGTGCGTCTGAGCCCGGAAGTAGCCGGCTGGAATTACCAAAGGAACCCATGAAGGCCCCATCTTTGCGCTCAGTGCCACCGCTCGACAGCCGTCCACCACAGGAGCCGCAGCCATTCATCGAGACACGTTTTGGCCCATTGCCGATGCATCCACCATCGTGTTCCAAACTGCTTCTCGTCTCGCGCCACCGCCACTGAAAAGTGCTTTCCCGGGATATCGTGCCGAAAAATGCTCAAGGAGCGCCGCGTATGGAACTCCGAGGTCACGATCAGGATCCGACTGCCTGCTTCACTAGCCAGGCACACTTCTGCGTCGCGCGATTCCTCGCGAGTTGAAAGTCCCTCGATCGGACACACCCGGACCGCTGCGGCCTTGGGAAGCCCCTGTATGTATTTCTTCGCCAACTCGATTTGCTGGAATTCGTAGATCCGGGCGTCCGCGGGGACGTCGATCACCACCCGACGCCCATACCCCTGGTCGAGGAGTTGTAACGCCCGCGCCGGACGCCGATCGGTCTCCCCCGCGAGGACTAAGATCACGTCTGACGGCTCCGGCGCATCTACCACCAGCAACCGGCCCGCCTCGGCCGCAAACATCCCCAGGCTCCCGATCACCAAAACAATTGCGATCCAAATCCCTTTTCGCCTCATATTTTTCGCGAACCATTCCTTCACAAACAATCGCCTGCATCGATTCAGGCAAGGTACTACGGTACTCTCGGCTGCGTCGCGATACTGCCGCGATCTTCGCATCTACATGTTAAAATCGAATCGCTTTCATGTTTCCTCCCCTCACTTTATTCCGGGAAATCTCATGACGACCTACTCTGCCGCAGATACATCCTTTGATCAACTGAAGATCCGAATTCAACAACGTGAGGCTCGCGTCGGCATCATTGGCCTGGGCTATGTCGGCCTTCCTCTGGCGTTGTTATACAGTGAGCAGAAATTTCAGGTGACCGGCTTCGACATCGATGCGCGCAAAATCGATACGTTGGCCAAGGGCGGTTCGTACATCTACCGGATCGCTGCCGAAGAGATCCAGTCCGCGAAAACCCACGGCTTCTCCGCGACCTCAGACTACTCGCAGCTGACTGCTATGGACGCCATCATCATCTGCGTCCCCACTCCGCTGAACGAGTACCACGAGCCCGACCTCAGCTACATCACCGATACCACCCACTCCATCGCACCTCATTTGCGAGCCGGACAGCTTGTCATCCTCGAGAGCACGACCTACCCGGGCACTACCGAAGAGGTAATGATTCCCATCCTCGAGAAAGAAAATAAGGCCGGCCTTAAAGCTGCCCGCTCCCAGGCACCCGCCGGAAAAGAATTCTTTGTGGCGTTTTCCCCCGAGCGCGAAGATCCGGGCAATACAACTGTCGCCCGCTGCGATATCCCCAAAGTGATTGGGGGATTAAACCCGCAGGCTTCGGAACTTGCCGGAGCGCTTTACGGTTCCATCTTTAACCGCACCGTTCCAGTTTCTTCTCCCGCCGCGGCGGAGATGACGAAACTCCTCGAAAATATCTACCGCTGCGTCAACATCGCGTTGGTGAACGAACTGAAGCTGTTATGTCTGCGCATGGACATCAACATCTGGGAGGTTATCGGAGCGGCTTCCACCAAGCCCTTCGGTTTCCATCCGTTCTATCCAGGTCCCGGCCTCGGCGGGCATTGCATTCCGATTGATCCTTTCTATCTGTCGTGGAAAGCGAAAGAGTTTGATTTTAGGACCCGCTTCATCGAGCTTGCGGGAGAGATCAACAACAACATGCCCTACCACGTTCTAGCGTCGGTGGGGACCGCGCTCAACCAGTACAAGAAGTCGATCAATGGTGCGCGTGTTCTGATCCTCGGCGTGGCGTACAAGAAAGATATTGACGATCTTCGCGAGTCTCCCTCTCTCACCATCATCGAACTCCTGCAAAAAGCGGGAGCCGAGGTCAGCTACCACGATCCTTACTTCCCTTTCATTGGCAAAGGCCGGAAGTACGATCTGCAAATGAAGCGCGCGGAATTGAAAAATCTTGACCAGTACGATTGCGTCGTCATTGTGACCGATCACTCCGATTACGATTACGCCAACATCGTGAAGGAAGCCAAGCTGGTGGTGGACACCCGCAACGCCACGAGCGGTATTAAAAGTGATAAGGTGGTCCGCTGCTAAGGTGGATCGCTTTTAGACCGACCCCGTAGGAAATCTATCCATTAATGGTGTAGATTTTTGCATGGCCTCAGCCCGCCTGCCCGCTCCCTCGCAGCCAACGTATGGTAAGCCATTGATGACAAGAGAGTTGATCCCTAACCAACAGTCTCCCTGGATGGCCTCTGTCGTGCATATCTGATGTCGGAATAGTACACTTTACGTGGTCCTGTCTTCCGAGGTTCCCAGCGTTCAAGGAGACGGGGAAAACTTTTGAACTATTCATGGTGTTCTAACAGCTAGGTTTCGAGAATCGCTGTTGATTATGGTGTCCCATTCGACCGAATCAGGCCTGTTCTCATCCCTTCCAAAGTGGAAGGCGCCCTGG
The DNA here is from genome assembly GCA_963840895.1 of uncultured Acidobacteriaceae bacterium. Taxonomy (GTDB): domain Bacteria; phylum Acidobacteriota; class Terriglobia; order Terriglobales; family Acidobacteriaceae; genus Sulfotelmatobacter. Next base: position 98,193 of record CAWJAR010000012.1, on the reverse strand, counting down.
CATGAGTTTGTGCTCAGCTATGGCAGCCAGGCGGTGGTTATCGCGATTCTTGCTTGGGTTCCCGTACTCCACCCGGAGATTCTCGAAGGGCCGAAGAAGGACTACCACGCTATCGAATTAGTTCCTACGCCAGTCCCAGTGGACCACACCCCGCAGCGACAACTACCCAGGCCAGTTCTGGTCGCAAAGCTCGATCCGCCGTCGTCTGCGCTACGATTACCCGCTCCTCAGCCTCAGCCCAAGCTGAAGGTCGAAGACGCTCCCGCTCCTGAAGTCAAAATCGCCACCCGCAAGCCGGATCCCATTCCACCGTCCAGTGCTCCAGTAATTCCCAAGCCGATCGTGCGGACAAACGTTTTTTCGACCGGGAGTTCCGCGCCTCAAACCATCGAACGTCCGCCCCAGCAAGTGCAAACCGGTGGCTTTGGCGATCCCAACGGTATTCCGGCTAAGACAACGCAGACTCGAGCGGTCAATATCGCGCAGTCTGGCGGATTCGATATGCCCACCGGACCCGGCTACGGCAACGGGACCGGAGGCGCGACCGGCGCACGCGGCGTGGTCGCTAGCACGGGATTTGGCAATGGAGTCGCAACAGGCAATAGCAACACCGCTGCACCGCGAGCCACCGTTCACCAAGCCGGATTCGGTGATGCCGATGTTCCTGCACCGCCAACGGTCCAGGCGCAGCCTGCGGCCCAGGCGGCTGCCAAAATTGTGCCGGCGGAAATCCTTTCCAAGCCGACTCCCATCTACACTGATGAAGCACGCGTTAAGCGCATTGAAGGTGAGGTGCTTCTGCAAGTCGTTCTTGAAGCATCCGGTAAACTTCGCGTGTTAAAGATTGTTCACGGGCTCGGGCATGGTCTGGATGACGCGGCAGTACGCGCCGCTGAGCAGATTCGCTTTAAGCCTGCCTTGCAGGACGGCCAGCCTTCTGACTCGACCGTCGTTTTGCATATCATTTTCCAGTTAGCCTAACCACGTCCCCAGAAGGGTTTTATGCGAATCGTTCGTTCGGGCTCGATTGCAGCGCTTGTTTTATTGGCATGCGTCTTTACCGCTACCGCCCAGGATCATCCCACCTCCTCGACACAAGCGGCTCCCCAGACTTCCGCACCGGCAGTAATGCCCGATAGTCCGAATGCCGCCCAGAATCCTGAGCCAGCTCCGCAATCTTCACTTACGCTCAACGACGTACTTGATCGCGTTGTGCAGCGCGAGCACTTGTTCATGGCCCAGATGCGTCACATGCACCCCATGGTTGAGACCTATCTGCAGGACTTGAAAAACGATAGCGTGGGAAATCCGATTCCCGTAAACGATAAGTACTTTCTGGGCCGCCTCGACATGACCGACGGTCCGGAAGATGTGTCGTTCGTCGGTCAGCCGGGCTTCGGCCATCGTATGCTCACCAAGATGACCGGGGTCTACTCCCTCCACTTCTTGCCCATGGGTTTTGCGCAGATGGTGGTGCTCGATTCCGATTTCCAGAAGAAGTTTTACAACTTCACTTTTGTCCGCCGCGAATTCCTCGGTGAAATCCGCTGTCTGGTCATCGATGTACAGCCGAAGGAAGGCCAGAAGATTTCCCGCTTCATGGGCAGAATCTGGGTCGAAGATCAGGACTACAACGTCGTCCGTTTCAACGGAAGTTACTATCCGCAGCCCAAGATCAATTTCTTCTTCCACTTCGATAGTTGGCGTCTGAATATGCGCCCGGGAACTTGGCTCCCAGCCTATGTCTATACCGAAGAGTCAAACCTCAAGACCGGACTGACCAAGAGTCTGCACTTCAAAGCGCAGACGCGCCTCTGGGGTTACGACCTGCGAGGGTTGAACAAGAATGAGGAGTTCACGCAGATCCTGATTGATTCACCACAATCGGTGAACGATCAGAGTGCCGTCGAGGCTGACGCCACGCCTGTCGTCGCCCAACGCATGTGGGAGCGGCAGGCTGAGGAGAATGCCATTGACCGGCTCCAAAAAATCGGATTGATTGCACCCTCCGGTGAAGTGGACAAGATCCTGGCAACCGTCGTCAATAACCTGCTTGTCACCAACAACATCGATCTGCAGGGAGACATTCATTGCCGCATTCTGCTGACGTCGCCCCTCGAATCCTTCACCATCGGCCATACCATTGTCATCAGTCGTGGCCTGCTCGACGTCCTTCCCGATGAAGCCTCTCTGGCTATGGTTCTGGCTCATGAACTCAGCCACATCGTGTTAGGCCACCACTTCGACACTAAGCTCGCCTTCAACGACAAGCTCTTCTTCCCTGATGAAGAGTCGTTCCAGCGTCTTGACTTCAAGCGCACTCCGGCGGATGAAGAAGCCGCCGACACCAAGGCTCTGGACCTGTTGAAGAACTCTCCTTACAAAGACAAACTGGGCAATGCAGGATTGTTTCTGAAGGCTCTGCAACAGAAGGGGCCGGATCTGCCCCACTTGATTCGCCCCCACCTTGGAAACAGCCTTGCCGGGGGCAAGGGTCTGCGGATGTCGACTCTCCTGACGGCTGCGCCTGAGCTTGACCAGAAGCGCCTGGATCAGATCGCCGCTCTACCCTTGGGCGGCCGCATCAAGGTCGATCCTTGGACGGATCAAGTAGAACTTTCCAAAGCCAAGCCGGTCGCTCTGACCTCGGCACGCGAGAAGATGGAGTTCGAAATCACTCCCTTCTTCCCGCACCTTACGCGGCTGTCTGCGAACGGGACGGAAAAAGTGGCTCTGACCACAACTTCTCCGTCGCAGCCAGAGCAGAAATAATTTTCGGTGAATTCGGAAAGGAATAAGACTGCAACGCGCTCGCGGCAGGACGGCGGGTGACCCTTGCGGAGGGGTGCCCCTCGCGCTTGCGCAATACCAATCGTCAGACGGGCGCTTACTGGATCGCGCTACCAACTTGAGAAAATACGTTGTTGGCATTCGACCCGATCAGGCGGATCGTTCCTACCACAATGACCAGAATCACAGCCAACATCACTGCATATTCCGCGATGTCCTGACCGCGCTCATCATTCCAAAGTTGATTTAAAAGGTTTGCCACTTGGGCTCCTCTTTCTCACTTCTGCTGAATTACCCCACACCCAAACCGGGGCATTTATGCTTACACTTCCCCTCCCCACATTTTTCAAGGTTGGTGTGTAGCAAAAATTCTAATATTTGCCCCCGGTCTCGCCAATAGCACGGAAGTGCCACCAGTTTCACCCTCGGCACCGGGGCACCCTACGCAATGCTCTTCAATGGAAGGGCCTGATTCACCGCAAAGAGAGCAAGTTCCAGCCGCGTGGACACTCCCAGTTTGTCGAAGATGTTGCTGAGATGGTGTTTCACCGTATCTTCGCTGATCTTGAAGTACTCGGCAATCTCCTTATTGGAGTAGCCAGCCACTACAGCAGAGACAATCTCGAGTTCGCGCGGCGTCAGGCCAAACTTTTTTTGCCTCGCCTCGTCATGAGAAGACTGCATGAGGGTGCGCAGATACTGCACTAGGTTTGAGACGCTCTCCCGTCCAACCCAGTATTCGCCTGCCATGACCGTATGAATCGCCTTCAATAACAACTGAGTTGCCGAGTCCTTCAGCACCACTCCGCGGGCACCCAGTTGCAGAGCCTCCACGATTTGGCTCTTTTCCGCCGCGGCCGTCAACAAGATCACCCGAACTGGCGTTGCATTTACCGGCAAACTCAGATCCCGCAGCGCTTCCAAACCCGGGTGTTTGGGCATTGCCAGATCTAACAAGAGAATATCGGGCTTTAGTTGTTTCGCCAGTTTTACGGCTTCGGCGCCATCGGATGCTTCGCCCATGACTTTCAGGTCGGCCTCCGCTTCCAGCAACCTCCGCAAACCGTCGCGGAAGATCGGGTGGTCGTCGGCAATCACCAGACGTACTGGCTGCGATTTTCTAAAGTTCATGAGGCATTTCCCCGTTCCGAGGCACACTAACTTCCAGGCGTGTTCCCTGTCCGGGATTTGATTCTACCGTGAGTTCTCCCGCAATTAAACGTACGCGTTCCTTTATGATCATAGGCCCTTTTCCAGCTTCTTCCATTTGAGCCTGGTTAAACCGGCCCGCGAAGGGAAATCCCTTCCCGTCGTCCTCTAACGTCAGACTCCAGTTTCGCTGGTTCGATCCCAGTCGCACCAGCGCGTGACGCGCCCCGCTGTGCTTCCTCACGTTGACCAAGCCCTCTTGCACGATGCGCAGAATCTCCCGGCAAACCCGTTGCGGCATATCGAGATCTTCCAGGTCGGTCACGAAGCGAGCGCTGATGCCGGTCTCGCGCTGAAAGCGTTCGACGGTGTCATTCAAAACCCCCAGCAACCGTTGCGCATCCACATCGATCGCTTTCATCTGCTGCATCAGTTCCCGCAACTTGAGAACTTCCTCCCGCAACAGGCCCTGGATGCGGCCCAACTCCGATCCAATGGGCTTTCCCGCCTCCGCTTGACGCCGCAGCACGTCCACCTGCATTTCAACTGCAATCAGCGACTGCACGGCTCCGTCGTGTAATTCTCGCGCAAAACGCGCCCGCTCGGCCGCCCCCGCTCGTCGTCGTAGCCGGTGCAGCAGGTAAACGTTATAGACAGCCGGACCAACCTGGTGAATCAGATCCAGCAAAAATCGCAACTCCTCTTGCTTCTCTCCCCGCCAAGACGGATTAAACAGGAATATTCGGCCTCTCCACTCTCGCCCAAACAGGAACGATACGGTTACGAGCGAATTAAATGGCTGCACACTTCTGAGTTCAGAAATGGACGCCTGGTTCTCGACGGTTACTTGGTGGCCGTTCTCGTCCAACGCCAATGTCGACCAACCGTCGCCATCGATCGCCGCATAAAACACTTCCCCTGGAAAATCGTCCAGATAAGTTTTCCCATCTCGCGGACTCGTATCCAGCCAATGAAACTCCGACGGTCCTTGCCCATTCGCCTTGTTCAATTCACCGACGAAGACCCTCTGGCTATGCGACTCCTGCGAGGCGACGAGTGCTCGCGAAGCCCCATACATCGACATCGCCTCGTGAAAGATCTGCTCGATCGTTCCCGTCAGCCCCGCTTCCACTCTTATCCGTGACAGGGTTCCGGTGATAACCGCCTTCTCAGCGCGCAAATGTTTCTGCTGCTCCGCCAGATAACCTAGCAACAGACCCATCACCAGCAAGTAGATCGACAGCATGAATAGCCGTTGCGGTTCAAACTGCCGTGACATTCACTCGCAGGCCCAGCAACGCCCGCCACGAGGCGGAATCCTGAAGGTCCCAGCCACATGTGGATCAGAACGAAACTCTCGATCCACAGCAGCGCAACCTCCGCCGCAGCCGTAGCCAACGTCTCCCAAAGTCCCCAGCGGTACGCCGCCGCTGCCAGCACGAAAAAAAAGAAAAGGAAAAACGGAGTTCTCGGCCCTTCCGCAAAGATCGAAATCAAGGCCGGCCAGACCACGTCGCCGGCATGCACCAGAAGACGAAACGCCGGCCGTCGACTGCGGCCGCCGCTTCAGCAGCATGAGAATCAGGATGCCGTTGGCCAAGATAAAAGACGAACAGTCCGTAAGCGGCCCAGGAATTCCCTAGCTCCGTAGGATCCATGCGGATCGCGACCAGGGTCGAAACGGCCAGAAACACGCGGGCGGTGGCTAGCCAGCGCTCGATCCGGCGGGTCTCCCCGGGATCCGGCGGGATTCTCAACCTCCAGGATTGTCGATAGCGATCAACGCGAGGATTCAATCGATCGCCTCTTCCCCAAGCGTGGCGATCTTCGCTGCATATTATTGAATAAGAAAAGCTTACCGGCAAGTACGACTTGGATCACGTCGTATCCGAGCATCGCCCCGCTCGCGAGTCTCAACTACGCTTAGGTTACTACAGTAACCACGCGCCCCACGGCAATCCCGACTAGAATGCCTGCAGAGGACTGTCTTGAGCAAGCGCTCCAAACTCTGGTTAGCGGCGGTCGCGGGGCTGTTACTGGCCGCTTCTTGTGGCTCTCGTCTTGCCCCGGTCGTTTCAGCTGACAGCTTTCAGCGATATTGTTCAAGGTATCCTGCTGGCTTCCGGCACTGCCGCTTTCGTTCCGCTGGCGCTGCGGTCGCAGGGGCGCATGCGGCTGTTCTGGTCGCTGATCACTCTTGGCATCTCCTTTTGGTTTATCTACCAGACTGCTCTGGATCTATTACGAGGTAATCCTGCGTGTCGATGTGCCCGGATCTTTTCGCCGGCGACATCATTCTCTTCCTGCACATCGTTCCGCTGATGGCGGCTCTGGCCTTGCGTCCCCATGTGCCGCGCGACGAATACGCGGCGCGCGTGGGACGGCTTGATTTCGCCCTTCTGATGGTGTGGTGGGTCTATCTCTATGTGCTGATCGTCATTCCGTGGCAATATGTCGTTCCCGATATTGCGGCCTACAACCGCAATCTCAATGCCGTCTATGTCTCCGAAGAAGCTCGCCTTCCTGTTGAGTCTGGCTTGCCTGCTGGATCACTAGCAAGGGCGCACTGGAGAAATCTATACGCCAGTCTATTTGGCATGAGCTTCTGCTACGCCGCCAGTTCCACTGTAGCGAACTGGGCGATCGCCCGGAAGCTCTACTACAGCGGCAGTCTCTACGACATTCCGCTGGTCGCTGCTATGGCCTGGCTGACTTGGATCGGCCTGCGGACTAAGGCCGAAGCGCCCTGCCACGGATGTACGGGGAGTCTCGACACGTCTACGGCGTGTGGGTCGCGCGCTGCAGCATGATTGCGGTCTTTTCCCTGCCCTTGTTCGCCGCGTGGGCTCTTGTCGGATAGCAACGCGCCTTCTCGAGTCCGCGTATTTCGTCTCGCCCTCACCCTCGTCGCCGCATTCTTCATGGGGGTATTGGTCTTTCTGCGCCAGTACCTGCTCGATCGCGAACTGCTCCGGCTGCTAAACCACTCGCGCGAATCCTTCGACAACCTGAAGCGCCTGCAGGCTCAGATTCTTCAGTCGGAAAAACTGGCTTCTATCGGTCAGTTAGTCGGCGGAGCGGCTCACGAACTCAACAATCCGATCACCGCCATGCTCGGTTATTCCGACATGCTGCTCAGCACGGCCTCTGACTCCCGAACAACAACCGATTGCCACGAAGATCGGCCAGTACGTTCGCCGTACCAAGTCTCTGGTTGCCAGCCTGATCAGCTTTGCCCGACAAGCGCCGGCGCCCAAGAATCCCCTCGATCTCAACACCCTGGCGCGCACCGCCGTGAAGCTGACCCAATCCCAATGGAAAGCTCTCGAGATCGAAGTGCGCACCCAGTTCGATCCCGTTCTCCCCAAGGTTTTGGGAGACTCCAACCAGTTGCTGCAGGTCTGTCTGCAACTGGTGGCGAACTGCCTGCACGTGCTCAGCGAACGTGGCGGTCGCACGCTAACGGTCAGCACCGAACAACAGGCGGGAAAGTGCATCCTTCGTATCGCTACCGAACCCGTGCCTTCCCGGCTCGCAGGGCACGATTCCACCTCCCAAATCGATCCCGAAGATGGGCTCGGCCTGAGCGCATGTCAAGGAATTCTGCACGAGCACCACGGCAAGATTTCGCGTGAGCGCCGAGAAGATGGCGGAATCTTGCTTCGTGTGGAACTTCCGCTGATCGAATCAGTTGCCGCCCAGAACAAAGAATCTAGCGATTCAACGGTTCCGATGCTGTGGCAATCTCAACCGTTCGCTTGAGTTGGCCGCACGCAGCATAAATATCCCGGCCTCGCGGACGCCGCACAAACGTCGGAATCCCCGCTTTCCGCAGAATAGTTTGAAATGTCGTGACCCGTTCCACATCCGGAGTTGCAAAGTCAATCCCCGGCCCCGGGTTCAGCGCGATCAGATTCACTTTGCACCGCATCCCGCGCAGCAACTCCACGACTTCTTTCGCATTCTCGGGCCCATCGTTCACACCGCCGAGCAGCACGTATTCAAACGTAATCCGCTCCCGAGTTCGCAGCGGATACGCCTTTGCCGCCGCCATCAGCATTTCCAGATTCCACTTCTTGTTCAGTGGCATCAGCCGGGTGCGCAGGTCATCGTTCGAAGCATTCAACGAAATAGCCAGTTTCGGCCGGATTTTCTCTTCTCCGAAGTCATAAATCCGCGGTACGATTCCCGCCGTCGAAACCGTCATCCGCCGCTCCGCAATACCCACCTCCTCCACCAGCAACCGCACCGCTTTCATGAAGTTGTCGTAATTCAGAAACGGTTCGCCCATGCCCATGAAGACCAGATTGATGCGGTCCTCCGGCGGAGAAACCTTCTGGTCCTTCAGAACGGCGCACACCTGTCCTACAATCTCTCCCGCGGTGAGATTCCGTTTCACTCCCAGCAGCGCCGTCAGGCAAAACTGGCAATCCACCGCGCATCCGACCTGGCTGGAGATACAAATCGTCGACCGCCCCTGATTCTGCCCCTGCTTCGCCCTCTGATCTCGTTTTTGCTTTTGGGTGGCACCAAGCTTGAGCTCTGCGGTTGGCGTCTCCTCTGATGACTGGGCGTCAGCCCCTGAGGGATTCATGTCCGCGAAGCGTTCTGCCACGTCACCAGCCTCGCTTCCATCCCCGGCTTCCCCATCATCCCCTTCCGGCATCCACACGGTCTCCACGCTCTGCCCATCGGTAAACGCTATCAGATACCGCACGGTTCCATCCTGCGATACAAATCTGCTTCTCGATCCGGGGCAGGCCCACCGAGATGCCTTTGGCCTCCAGCCTGCTCCGAAGCTCGCTGCGACCAGGTCGAAATCTGCCCGATCGACTCCACTCGCTGCCGGTAGACCGCGTCCAGCAGCTGCTGGGCGCGATAGGCTGGCTCTCCCAAATCCTCGATCGAGAGTCGTGGTTTCTGCGCGATCCAGTCCAAGCAGCGCGACTTGTGAAATTTCTGCCATTCCAGCCCTGATTGTAGACGGACCACCCATTGCAAGGCCCTTCAATTCAGCTCTGCTCCCAAGGGAGGATCTCCATAACCGACTGATTCTAAATCACTAAACTATTCTCGCACGCCTACCCACCCTATGTCAGAATAGTAACCAGTCTGAACAGGTTCTCCCAGGATTCAGCTAGCATCAAACACAGAATTCAATGACCAAAGAAGTCCGCAATATTCGTCGTCAGAAGCTGCCCAACGGCCTGACCGTCATCACCGAGCAGATGCAGCACATCCGCTCCGCCTCGATCGGTATCTGGCTGCAGACCGGTTCGCGCGACGAAGATCCCGAATGGAACGGCATCTCCCATTTCATTGAGCACATGGTCTTCAAAGGGACCAAGCACCGCACCGCCGAGGAAATCGCGCGCCAGGTCGACTCCATCGGCGGCAACATGGACGCCTTCACCGCCAAGGAATGCATCTGCTTCAACGTTAAGGTGCTCGACGAGCATGTCCCGACCGCGCTCGATATTCTCAGCGACTTGGTTCTAAACCCGATCTTTGATGCCGCCGACATCACCCGCGAACGCGGCGTGATCATGGAAGAAATCAAGATGGACGAGGATAATCCCGACTACCTCGTCCACGAAATCTTCACCCAGAATTTCTGGAAAGATCATCCCCTGGGCAAGCCGATCCTCGGCACAAAAGAGACGGTTAAGCGCTTCGAACGGCCCTCGGTCGTTGAAGCCTACGGCCATCGCTTCGCACCCGGCAACATCATCGTCTCCGCGGCCGGCAACCTCGATCACGACAAATTTGTCGATCTCGTCACCCAAGCACTTCGAGCACATGAAGCCGATGAAGAATGGCTTCCATTCTTCCGCGCCAAAGATTGTTTCCCGCATCATCCTGCGCAACAAGAAAGCGCTGGAGCAAGTTCAGTTGTGCATCGGCGTCCCCGCGCATCCCATCGCCCACGAGAAGCGCCACGCCGGCTACATTCTCAACACCCTGCTCGGCGGAGGCATGAGTTCCCGCCTCTTCCAGAACATTCGCGAACGTCAGGGTCTGGCCTACTCCATTTACAGCGATCTCAATCCCTACCGCGACACCGGATGCCTCGCGGTCTACGCCGGGACGTCTCTTGCCTCGGCATCCAAGGTGGTGCAATCGGTCGTCAGCGAATTTCGCGAAGCTGAAAGTCGAGCCTGTGCCGGAAGAAGAACTGAACCGCTCCAAAGCTCAACTCAAAGGCAGCCTGATGCTCTCGCTCGAATCGAGCACCGCCCGCATGTCGAACCTGGCGCGTCAGGAAATGTATTTCGACCGTTTTTACGATCTCGACGAACTGATCGAAAAGATCGAAGCCGTAACCGCCGAGGATCTCACCACTCTGGCGAATGAATTCTTCAAGACGGAATCAGTAGCGGTCACCGCCCTGGGAAATCTCCCGGGCCTCAAGATCACCCGCGACCAACTAGCCTGCTGATCAGCTCTCCCTGTGTATCCCCTGCGTCCACTGTGGTGAAAGTGGTCTCCCCACCCTGTAACTTCCTCGCGGAAGGCGCATCCCATGTCTGCCCGCAGGTAGAAGCCTGCTGGCAATTCAAACATACTCAAGGAGATTCCATGAAAAAGCTTCTCAGCAGCCTGATGCTCGCCTATACCCTGACCGCCTCCGTGGCCGCCTTCACCCAAGACCAGATGAGTCAAGACTCCATGAAAAAAGACGACTCCAAGCAAGACACCATGAAGAACGATCAGATGAAAAAGGAAACGAAGTCCAAGAAAACTGCGAAGAAAGATTCCATGAAAAAGGACGACATGCAGAAAGACAGCATGAAAGACGACAACATGAAGAAGGATGAAATGAAGAAAGACGAGATGAAGAAGAACTAACCCGTCGTCCTGTGCTCAGGGCGCGGGCTCCCCAGCCCGCGCTTTACGCTCTTCAACCTCGATCGCACAGTGGTCCTCCGGTGCGGATCTTACTCATTCGAATCCATGAGCGCATCTGCTTCCCACTCCAGCGCGATATGCCCCGCCGACGCCGTATGGAGGTATTCCCGCAAGCAGCGCGTGCACGGCACATACCCCTGCTGGATGGCCTCTTTTGCCGTGAGAGTTCGCTCTGTATCTTTGTTGTGGATAACGCCGCACCCCGGCGCGTGGAAGAGCCTGGCATCTGTTGTAACCACAACCTTCATATCTGGCGGAATCCCATGTCCAGGCTGCGCGTGTTCCGATTTCAAATCCGGTGTCACCGTCACCGAATTCGCGACACGCAGTCCACCCGCAAACAAAGCCATCGCCGCCAGCGGAACCATCCAGGTCGACCATGTGGACCAAGGCTTGCTTCTCACCCGCGCACTCTGTGCCAGCCTCTTCTCGAGCCGCCGTCCATATCCCGCGGGCACCTCGATCATCCGCTCGTCGCCATACAACTGGATCACATTGCGCGTCCCCTCCAGCACCGAGGCGCACCGTTTGCATGTCTGGAAATGCGCATCCATCGCTGAGCGCAGCGTCGCATCCACGTCGCCTTCAAGATAGTTCGAAATCTCGTGCCACACCTGTTCGCAAGTTCACTACCATGGCTTGCTTCCCTTCTCGAATGGCAGGCGGCTGAACCAACCCTTGCTCCCACCCTCCGGCAAGCAGATCGCGCAACATCAGCCGCGCCCGCAGCAACCGCGTCTTCACCGAGGCCACCGAAATTCCCAGCGCCTCGGCCGTCTCCTGAATATTCAATTGCTCCATGTCGCGCAGTACAAATACTTCGCGATATTTCCGGTCGAGCATCGCCAAAGCATCCGCCAATTTCTGCCGCACTTCCTTACGCTCCAGCGCTTCCGAAGGAATCTCACGCCAGTCGGCAAAGTCGCGCGGCGCATAATCGCTCTCTTCGTCGCGCCGCTCGTCGATGCCTTCCATCACCACCGTTCGCTCCCTCCGCCGCCGCATCAGAGCCTCGTTCACCGTAATCTGGATCAGCCAAGTACTGAATCGCGCCTCCGCACGAAACTGCCGGATATTGGCAAAGGCCTTCAGCATCGCCTCCTGCGCCACATCTTCCGCGTCCGTCTCGTTGCGCAGAATCGCCAGCGCCGCTGCATATACCCGCCGTTCATAAGGCCGCACCAACTCATAAAACAACTCGTTCTGCCCGTGCTGCACCTGCGCGATCAAGTCCTGTTCACGCGTCGTCCCCGCCGGATCCGGATTGTGCAACGCAAACTTTGGCTCGGCCATCTCTCCCTGCCGCCCGCTTCTTCAGTACTCCGGATCCTTCTTCCATCCTGTCAGCATGGATACAAAGTTATTCCAGCCATGCAGAAGCACCATCACCAGATGTCCCAGCACAAATCCCAAAATCGCCCACATCACCACGAAATGCCACAACCGCGCCCAATGAAAGCCGCCCATCAACCACGCCAACCACGAAAACTGCACCGGCTTCCAAATCGCTAGTCCGGTCAACACCGATAACCCGCCCAGCCCAATCGCGCTTGTGTAAGCGTGTTTCTGTAGCGGGTTATAAGCTTCGTGCTGCTCAGGCTTCGGCCCAAAAAAGAAATAATGCTTCACCATCGGCCACACTCCAGGAATGTCCCGATGCGTAAACAATACCTGCCGATAATTCCCACTGAAAATCTCGTACCCGAGATAAATCACTCCAGTCGCGATGTAAATCCACATGAACGTCAGGTGCCATTGCAGCGCGCCACCCAGCCATCCGCCGATAGCAAACGATTTCGGCCAGTTCAATAAATCCTTCTGCGGAATCTTGGCGCCAAAGCTCGGAAAAGCCCGAAAAATCTGAAGCCCGCTCCCCACCATCACAAACAGCGAAATCGCGTTCAGCCAATGACACCACCGCACCACCAGCGGATGCTCATAGACGGCGCGCCCCACCGTCTCGGTTTCGTCGCCCTTCGTGCGAACAATCTCAATCACGGTACCGCTCATGCAGCCTCCAGTAGCGCCGCCGTCTCGGCGGCTGTAGCGGGGGCATCCCGCCCGCGCTTCTGGTCGCCCAAGCCGGCAAAGATGCCAGCGCTACAAACTCTCACAGCCCATAAAACGACGAATACCCCTGATCTTCCCAATACCCAACTTTGTCCAAAACATTGGTGACCTTCAGATCCGTCAGATATTTCGCCTGCTTGTAGCCAATCTTCGTAGGAATGTTCAGCCGCAGCGGCGCCCCATGCTCGCGCGTGAGCGGCCGGTCGTACATCTCATAACAAAGCAGCGTCTGCGGATGCAGCGCCGTCGCCATGTCCAGCGATTCGTAGTAATCGTCCGCACAACCCAAGCTCAGAAATCGCGCCGAAGTGTCCGCCCCAATCATTGTCAGGAAATCTGACAGCCTAGCGCCGCCAAAGCGTCCGATCACATCCCACCCTTCCACACACACATGCCGCGTATTCTGCCGGAACTTCGGCAACGCCTGAATCTGCGACAACCGGTAATCTCCCGGCTTCTTCACCGCCCCACTTACCGTCAGCGACCAGTTCGCAAACTCCACTCCCGGATCATCCACGTCATATCCATTGATGGGAAACTTCTCGAACGGCGTCACCTCTCCATCTGCAAACGTGGGCGCCAAGTGCCCACGCCGGAACAGCCGCTCCGACGCCCCATCACTGAATCCCAATCCCCTCTTGAGAAGCGACTCCTGAAAGCTCGGGATCGCAAATGCCCCCAACGCCAGCACCGGCGCAACTTTCAGCAACTCCCTCCGCGAAACCTTCGCAAACCGGCGCTCATTCATCCCGCGCGGAGCCATTCTTGGCCCGCCGCCCGCGACAACTCTCGCCTCTCCACCCTTCGACGCGGCCTTGCCCTCGACCTGCTTCGCGTCTGTCTCCGCCTCGTTCGCCCCCGGTTTGTCGTTCTCTGGCTCCATACTCCTCCTGCTGACAACGGCCCCTTCATGGGATTCAAATGCCGCTCAAAAGTTACGGCAAAGATATCACGCGGATCAGGAACCAATGGCCCGGCCCCCTGAGTACCCGGACTCTTCCCTTGTCCCGCCTCAGTTGGAACTGGAGAAAGCGTTCCTCCGTTAAGATAACGGAGCGAACGTACGAGGAAGGAACGGAAGCATTTCACACCAGAAGAAAAAGTAGCCATCTTGAGGCGGCATCTTGTGGACAAAGTACCCGTCTCGGAGCTGTGTGAAGAATTAGGCCTGCGGCCAACAATGTTCTACCACTGGCAGAAAGAACTGTTCGAGAACGGAGCCGCCGCTTTTCAGTCTCAAGGGCGTCCCCACCGCCAAGTGGAGGAGCAGCAGAAAAGGATCGAGTTCTTGGTTGGACGCGGCGAAGGAACAGCGGAAGAATCGCCGCCAGGGGGCGGCGTGATGGATGAAACGGATTGCTCCCGTTAGCCGACAATGCAGAATTAACACAGCGGCAAGGCCAAGCATATAGTCAACGAAGCGAATCGCCGCGCTTCCGTGAGGAGTCCCTGCATCTCGGTATGCGCGCGGCGGTGGACCAGGTCCTCTAGCGTTCGGCAACGCGCGGCTCACTGATAGGCGCGCCGGCCGGCGATGGTTGTTTTGCCGGGAGGAGTGCAAGCAGCGTGACTCCAATCACGCCAAAGATCACAATGTCCTGGGGGCTATCCTTCCTGTGCATCCCGTGCGCCACGGCCTGCGCCGACATGATTGTCATCGTGAACGCATGGGCAAGGCTTGACCACGCCCCATAGGCGATCATCAAGCGATGCTTGGCCGGCTGATTAACGGCCACCAACAGACAGAGCCCAAGCGCCGTGTTAAGGCTCAGGAACATCGGCATGACGTCACTATGCCCGCTAAGCCACCTAGAGTGCCACAGATCGTCGAACAGGAGATAGCCCCAAAAGCAATAAAACAAGCCCACCAACACCAACACTACCTGTAAGGCGCGCTCACGTTTCATACCGTCCTCCGTTTTGTGCGAAGCAAGGTTATTACCACCTTTTTTACTTCAGATTGTGCGATTGTCAGCTGTGATGCGTCCGATACTGGAACCCTGCGAGCATCCGCAGTGTGAGCAGAATGCTTCTCCCCCTCGAATAGGCTTGCCACAGGAACTGCAAGGTCCAAGGAGAGGCCCTCGGAACACAAAATAAAGGATGAATCCAATCAAATTGGGTATGAGGAAAGCGGCAATCACCCAGGCCCAAGCAGACATTTGACGCCTTTTTGCGTCCCCATAAACATATCCGAGGGCAAGGAAAAAAGCCGCGGTGAAGACGCCAAACGTCAAGCCAAACCAAAGCGCTTCTGGCATGGTACTGAGAAATCCTTTGGAATCAAGGAAGGAACGGCCCTGGCTGGAAGCAAAATAGACTACCCAAATCGGGATCGCCAGTGCTGCGATGACCATTGCAGACCTGGGTAGAACATTCCGTCTTGCGGTTCCCAACAAGACAGCCGCAACTACAAGCCCGGCCAAGAACGCTATCAACAGCACCGCCGATTGCTGTGTCATGCAATACCTCTATTCTCACCAGGCGCCGCGAGCAGACGTAGGGCCGAGCAAAAAGATGGCAGCAGCCAAAAGACGAGCACGCCTGCCTGGACTTGAGCAGTGTCGAAATGCATTGGGACCGTCAGGAGCTTGGCCACCCGGTAGACAAGTGCCGATCCCACAATTGACATCGAGAGCGCTACAGCAAATGCAGCCCAGACCTTGAATTGCACGTTGTGCTGGCGCATTGTCTCGGTATGATGCGCAAGAATCTCACGGACCTGGGCATTCGAATCTGGTTCACTCGTAAAGGTGAATTCCCGCAACCCCCGAATCGTACGCGCAGTTAGCTCGAGGTAGCGCTTGCAGCCATCACAGTCGCGGATGTGGTCATGGATGAGCTGTCTTTCGCCCTCTGAAACCTCTTCTACGAAAGACCTGTCGATAAGCTCGCGAAATCTCTTGTCACCCTCCATGCGAATCATCCTCCTCAAATGCGGATCTCAGTGCTGCAAGACCGCGATAGATTCTGGACGTCACCGTTGTAGTAGGGGCGCCCAAGACCTGAGCCATCTCCGCAAGAGACAGGTCTTCTTGAAACCTCAGCAGCAAAGCCTCGCGATACAGCGGTGGCAGAATCTGCAGCCGGCCGGCCAGACGCATTGCGTCTTCGCTTCGGGCCGCGGCTTCGAATGGGGAAGGATCGGAAGAGGGTAACAGCAGCATTGCATCGCGATCATTTGGCAAGGATGCTGTTGCCACCGGTTTTCGTTTTTTCCGGAGGTAATCTATTGCCAAATTGCGGGCGATCGCGAATAGCCATGGATCAAACCGCTGCCGCCCGTTGTACTGGCTGCCCCGTTGCAGCACGCGAATCCAGGTCTCCTGCGCAAGGTCCTCCGCATACTCTCGCCTCCCGGTGAGGTATAGCAGGTAGCGCACCAGTCGATGCTGACAGCGCTCCACCAGGTCTGCAAGAAGCTCCATATCCCTCTCACGTAAGCCTCGCGCAATCTTTGCCGTTTCGGTTTCGGCTGTCGTATTCAATGTCATGGGAAGAGCCGACATATATCCTGTATACGATCAAACCCCGGCGGATTACTCAACTTTTGACCGAAAAATCACGCTAAGATTTGCCTCGGACGGATATCGGATCAATGAGCGGCAAGGGCCTTACGTGTACAACTCGTTTATTGACAGACCCCAAATAGCATAGATAGTTGTCGAAACCAGGCGATCACAACTCACCATTCGGGTCTGGCCGGTCTGGGTTCCGGCGGATTCACGGGCAAACCCAATGTTGAGAAACGGCAGCTCGTTGCGGAGTTACGGTGATTTTGCCGGGCGAAACGGAATCGGGCACTGCGGGGACGCAACCATGCCGAGGGATATCCCGGTGGGCTCATCGAAACGATGAACGGGGACGTGAGAGCTCGTTCTTGCGCCACCCGACCTCCATCGGATCGAAAGACCCCATGCCTTGAAAATCCCCGCCCGAAGGGCGGAATACTCACTAACGGAGAACGTCGCTTCTCCATTTCAGGCTGAACCAAGACACCCTTTTGCTGGCCTTTCCGTTGCTTTCTAGGCATACTATCCGCAGGCGTTGCAAGGGGCGGTCACAACATCGATGTCTGAGCTCAACATACTCGTTCCAAAAACCGATCGTCGTCCGCCAAGTTTCTGGAGACCTCAAGTGCCCGAGGAACCTCAGCAACGCCGCATGATGGTCGCGGCACTCACACTGCTGCTGATTGCCTTGGGATTGGTGCTCTACCACGATCGCAATTTTTGGTTCCCCGATACTCAGGACGCCCAGGAATCCGAAGATAAACAACCTGCTTCTCCCGTCGCTGCGGCGCCATCGGAAAGTCAAGCCGCGGCGCACCGGGCGACGCGCAAAAAGTCTGCCGCTCTCAAGACTCCCTCGAGTCCTTCCATCGAAGAGGATGCGAACGATTCATCCGCGCCCATCGGCGCTACCGCCACCAGAACCGTACTGCCGCCTCTTGAAGTCGAGGTCGTAGCTGGAAACGTCCACCGCAGACTCCACCCGAGCACCAATTCCGTGGAAGTCACAATGCAGCCGGAATCGCCACCCGAGCAAGATCCCGCGCCCGCCGCAGTTCACAATTCAACCGACACCACTGCCGCCGTCACCAACAATGCGGCCGAGCATGTGCAGATGTCTGTCGATACCGCCGAGGTCGTCAGCCAGCCTGTGAAGCCTGGCTATCCACTTCTCGCGCGGCAAATGAAGGTACAAGGATCGGTCATCTTGCAGGCGCTGATCGGACGCGATGGCTTAATCCAAGATCTTCAGGTCGTCAGCGGCCCTCCCATCCTCGCCACTGCAGCCCAAGAGGCGGTCAAGCAATGGCATTTCAAACCGCACTATCAGGGCGCCGCGCCGGTGGAGACCCAAGCCAAAATTACTGTGAACTTCACCATCTCCACCAATTGAGTTCTTAGGATTTTCCAATTCACCGCAAAGCAAGAATCGTGCAGAGCAAATGGCGGAAGCACTCGTGACAAGATGCCCAAAAATAGCGACCGCACTGAACTCTGGCGAGTCCATGGCGCCCGGGCAGCCCTCCCCTCCCGTCTGCAACCTGGAGTGCCTTCGCTCTGAAGCTTCCGTGAATTTTTGCCGATGGGCCCAATAGTCGCGGCACCGTTCCCCGCGACTATGCATGTCCTTATTTCACGACGCCGACATCTGCCGCAGTATTCTCGATAGCCTTCCGTCCGGGCTCTCCGTTGTCGACATGCAAAAGAAAATCGTCTTCTGGAGCGACGGTGCCGAGCGCATCACCGGACACCTCCGCCACGAGATCATCGGGCACTCTTGCATCTCCGAAAGTTTGCTGCACTGCGATCAGCCGGGCTGTGAGTTCTGCAAAGAAGATTGCCCCGTCGCACGCGCCATCAAAACCTCGCATCCCGCTGAGGGAATCGGTTTCCTGCATCACAAAGCCGGATATGAAATCCCCGTTCGCATCCACGCCGTTCCCGTGCATAACCAGCACGGCTCGATTATTGGCGCGGTGGAATCCTTTGAAGAGCTTCAGCCCACCACCAGCCTCAATTATCCACGCGAAACGATGGCCCTTCCCGGCTGCATCGACGAAGTCACCAATGTCGCCAGCCAGGCCCTGATGCAAACCCATTTGCGCCGAACGCTTGCCACCTTCGTCGAGGTTCAGGTTCCCTTCGGCCTCCTTTGTTTGCGCCTCGAGGGGTTCGCTCACTTCCGCGCCAGTCTTGGGCCGGAAGCGGCTTCCTCCTTGTTGCGCGTGGTCGCCCGTTCCCTTGAAAGCACGCTTTGGACCACCGATCTGCTCGGACGCTGGAGTAATGATCAGTTTCTCGTCATCTTGAACGGCTGTCGCGAGGACGCCCTCTCGTCGGTCCGTGAACGGGTTCGCCGCATGCTCGCCAATGACGGGATCGAGTGGTGGGGAGAACGGCGCTCGTTGCCCGTTTGCATTGGGCAGGCCTCGGTTCGCCCCGCCGACACTCTTGAATCTCTGATCGCTCGAGCGCAGCAATCATTGGATGCGGACACGGCATGGCGCGCCCCTTCCGCCTCCGCATCCGCCAAAACCGCCGGGAGTTAGGCATGTTTGCGATTATCGGAATCGTCGTTGTCTTCGGTTGTGTGGTGGCCGGCTATCTCATGGAACACGGGAACCTGCGGGTACTTGTGCAGCCTGCGGAATTGATCATCATCGGCGGCGCCGCCATCGGCACTCTCCTCGTCGCGAATCCTCTCCATATCCTCAAGAAGATTGCTGGCGGCATCGGTGCTGTCTTCGGCGGCTCCAAGTTCGGAAAGCAAACCTACATCGACACTTTGAAAATGATGTATGACTTGCTCAACAAGGCCCGCAAAGACGGACTCATGGCTCTCGAATCCGATGTCGAAGAGCCCCAAAAGAGTCCCGTCTTCACTAAGAATCCAGCCTTCCTCAAGAATCATCACGTGTGCGATTTCGTCTGCGACTCCCTGCGCATGGCCATCACCGGCATCGACGCCTTCGATCTCGATCAGATGCTCGACCTCGATCTCGAAGTTCATCATCAGGATTCCACAGGGCCCACCGCCGCTCTCAGCACCATGGCCGATTCCCTTCCCGGCCTCGGCATCGTTGCCGCCGTCCTCGGCGTCGTCATCACCATGGGCGCTCTTGGCGGCCCGCCAGAAGAAATTGGCAACAAGGTCGCCGCCGCTCTGGTCGGAACTTTTCTCGGCATCTTGCTCTGCTACGGATTAGTCGGCCCGATCGCCGCCAACATGACTAAGGCCGCGGAAGAAGAGCACGCGTTCCTCTACGTGATGCGCGTGCTCATGGTCTCCTTCCTGAAGGGCACAGCTCCCATCATGGCCGTCGAAATGGCGCGGCGCGCCGTCCCCGGCCATGTGCGCCCGTCATTCCAGGAACTCGAGAAAGCTTGCCGCAACCGAGCACCAGATGCGGCGGAGTGGGCGTCTCCGGAAGCAGCCCCTCCCGCGGCAGAAGGAGCCTCCGCCTCGTCCTGATCGTTGCGCCCCATCCTATGGACAAGACTCGTCCCATCATCATCATCAAGAAAAAAGGCGGCCACGGCGGGCATCACGGCGGCGCGTGGAAGGTCGCCTATGCAGATTTCGTCACGGCCATGATGGCCCTGTTCATCGTCCTCTGGCTCCTGAACGCCAGCAAGCAGGTGCAGGAAGCCGTCGGCGGATACTTCAAAGACCCGACCGGCAACTCGAAAAAAGTCGGCTCCAACATGACTGGGTCCGGCGAAAACTTCACTCTCACTCGCGACAACATGCCGAAACTGAAGGAACAGTTGCAGCAAGCCATGCGGCAGATGACGGATTTCGAAAAATTGAAAAGCTACATCGAGATGACCGTCACCTCCGAAGGTCTGCGCATTGAACTCTCCGAATCCGCCAGTGGCACCTTCTTTGATAGCGGCAGTGCCAAACTCAAAGGCGACGGTAGCGAAATGCTGATCACTCTCGCCCAGGAACTTGGGACCCTTCCCAATAAACTCTCCATCGAAGGTCACACCGATTCGCAACCATACTCCTCCCCTACCTACGGGAATTGGGAACTCTCGGCCGACCGCGCCAACGCGGCCCGCCGTGTCATGCAGGCGAACGGAATCAAGCCCGACCAGGTCACGCAGGTCCGCGGATTTGCCGACCAGCGCCTGCGCAAGCCCGATGCCCCGCTCGATCCTTCCAACCGTCGCATCTCGCTCATCGTCCAATACATTGTTAAGAGCGTCGACGACGAAGATGCTAAACCTGCTGCCGGAGAGGGGAAAACAGAACAGAAACAGCCTGTCCCCGTTGCGGAAAAGCCTGCCGCAAAAGAATAGCTCCCCAATCCTTCAATGAAGCTCCTGCCAGTTGTTTCCTGTCCTTGACTGTGCCACACTGCTCACAGCTCTTGTTTATGACCCGCCGTGCCATCCTGTCGAACTCTTTCCCTCGGACTAGCTTCGCGCTTCTATTCCTCATCGGTATGCTTACTCTGTCGGCTGCGACCCAGACAACCGATGATCTGAACGGCCTGAAATCAATGCAAGATCGTATCGCGTTGATCAAAACGTTCACCACTGCGCCCGGCACCGGAATCGTGCTCCTCGACGTGTTTGGCGAACGAAACGGGGCCCACTTAAATCGCCAGGCCGTATTGAAATTGGTAAACCACATCAGCCAGGATGTTCTCTGGGCGACCACCGACGGCAACGCCCAAGGAGTCTTCACTAACCTCACTTTCGGAAGTTACGACTTGGATGTAAGTGCTGTTGGATATCTCAGTACCCATCAAGAATTGCAGGTCACTAATTCTTTGCGTGCCGAGCAGGTTCAGGTTGTGTTGCGGCCGGATCCGCAGGCTATCAATCTCGATGTCAGCGGCGAGGTTCTCTCGCCCAAGGCCAGGAAACAGACTAAGCATGCAGTTTCCGCCCTGAAGTCTGGAAATCTCAAAGAGGCGGAAAAGCAACTCGATCAGGCTTACAAACTTTCTCCTTCCAGCCCAGACCTGAACTTCCTGTTGGGGTATTTGTATTATCAGAAGAAAGATTTTGCGCAGGCCGGAAGTTACCTTGGTACGGCAGTCAGTCTGCGCCCGAACAATATTCAGGCTTTGACCTTGCTCGGCAGGACTGGATTGGAACGGCAAGATTATCCGGCAGCGCGTTCTGCGTTAGAGCAAGCAGTGCTGGCGGATTCTCAGAACTGGCTGCCTCACAGCTTGCTGGCCACTACCTACCTTTACCAGCGAACTTATGATAAGGCTCGCGATCAAGCACAAATCGCCATTGCCGAGGGCAAGAACAACGCCAGTTCGGCGCAACTGGTGCTCGGTCAGGCGTTGATCGGCCTTGGCCAGGATCAGGAGGGTATCGATGCCCTCAGTCTTTTTCTACAGCAAGTGCCCGATCATCCCATGACCGGAGCAGTTCGTAGTTTGATCACGCAGGTCCGGGAACGCCCTCCGGGGACGTCGACCTCCGAACCAGTTCCTACCGTCGAGGCTTCCAACTCTCGGCCTCAATCCGATCACAGCACTGCCGGCGCCCGGACTTTCTCTAAAATCGTGGCGGCCACCCAGCATCGACGAAGTCGAACCCGCTCTTGCCCCCGGCGTCTCCTGTCCCACGGAAAATGTGATCGAACAAACCGGGCATAGTGTCGAAGAGTTGGTCCGAGACGTAGAGCGATTTTCGGCCGTTGAAGATTTGTTGCATCAATCCCTCGACCAGTTCGGACTTCCGCAGCGTACCGAAACCCGTAAATACAATTACGTTGCATCTATCTCAGAAGCCCTGCCGGGATATCTTCAGGTCGATGAATATCGCGCCGATAAAATGAGCGTTAGCGATTATCCCGATCAAATCGCCAGCGCCGGCTTCGCTGCACTCGCACTCGTTTTCCATCCTTCCATGCGCGTCAACTTCGAAATGTCGTGTGAAGGGCTCGGTGATTGGCAGGGACAGGCAGCCTGGCTCGTTCGCTTCCGGCAGCGCAGCGACCGCCCCAACCGCATGCACAGCTACAAGGTCGGCGAGTCAGGTTCACTCCGTTGATCTCAAGGGCAGGGCCTGGATTACCGCCGATAAATTCCAGATCATGCGTATCGTGGCGGAGATGATCACTCCCATACCTGAAATCCAACTGCTCAGCGAACAGCAGATTGTCGAGTATGGACCGGTGCCGTTCACGAAGAAGAACACGACTCTCTGGCTGCCCAAGAGCGCGGAAATCTATTTCGATTTCCGCAAACACCGCTACTACCGCCGCCACAGTTTCGATCACTACATGCTTTACTCCGTCGATGCCGACGAAAAACGCAAAGAACCGGTCAACAGCTCCCCCGCAGAAAAGAAAATGTAGAAACCTGCATCGGTTTTCCTTCGTGATCCTTCGTGTCCTCGGGGTTCAAGATTTTCGTCTCTCGCCGCCGCAACGTGACGTATCTTTACAATTCCCGTCCGCGTCTCTTTCCGTCGCGGCGGTATAATCCCCGATTGATTTCCATTCAGGAGCTCTCATCGATGAAGAAGTTTTTCCCACTCGTCTGTTCCATCGCGTTGCTTTTCACGTTGGTTCCCGCCGTGCAGTCTCAAGAGAAGGTTGATCTCGAGACCATCTCCCGCATTCGCTACGAAGGCTTCCGCAATTCCAAAGTCATGGAACTTGCCTCCGGCCTGATGGATTCGATCGGCGAACGGCTCACCGGATCGCCCAACATGAAGCGCGCCAACGAGTGGACTCGCGACCAACTCACCGCCATGGGCCTGAGCAACGCGCACCTCGAGTCGTGGGGGCCCTTCGGCCGCGGATGGGCCAATCAATACGTCAACGCCCGCATGACCTCGCCCGACATTGTCCCTCTCATCGTCTACGCGAAAGCCTGGACTCCCGGCACCAACGGCGTCGTCACCGGCAAGTGCATTCGCGTCAACATCGAGAAGAAGGAAGACTTTGAAAAGTATCGCGGCAAACTCGCGGGCATGATCGTGATCGTCGGGCCCGACGCAGAAGTTAAACCCATCACCGAACTTCCTTACAAGCGCCTCACCGACGACGACCTCGCCAAGACTAGCGAATATGAAATTCCCGGCGAGCGTCCGCCCTTCCGCATGTCGGAGATCGCGCGCCGCCGCCAGTTCCAGCAAAGACCTCAACCAGTTCTATCGCCGACGAGAAGGTTCTCGCCGTCATCGATCACAGCCGCGGCACCGCCGGCGGCGGCACCGTCTTCGTTCAGTCCGGCGGTTCCTACAAGCCCGGCGAAACCACCACCATTCCTCAACTCACCATGGCCTCCGAGCACTGGTCCCGCATCGCTCGCCTGCTCCAGCAGAAAAAGGATGTCACCCTCGAACTCAACGTTACGAACACTTTCTACGACGATGACCTCATGCAGTACGACACCATCGCCGAAATTCCTGGCACCGACAAGAAAGATGAAGTCGTCATGCTCGGCGCGCACCTCGACTCCTGGCACGCCGGCACCGGCGCCACCGACAACGGCGCCGGCACCATCGTCATGATGGAAGCCGTGCGCATCCTGAAAGCTCTCGACATCAAGCCCCGCCGCACCATCCGCATCGGCCTGTGGAGCGGCGAAGAAGAAGGCCTCCTCGGCTCGCAAGGCTACGTCGAGCAGCACTTCGGCTCGCGCCCGCGCATGGAAGATCCCAACATGAAAGACACGCCAACGCTTCTTCGCCGAGAAGCTGGCCCGGTTACGGTCAAGCCCGAGCAAGCGAAGATCTCCGCCTACTTCAACGTCGACAACGGTACCGGAAAGATTCGTGGCGTCTACCTGCAAGAGAACGAGGCCGTTGCTCCCATCTTCGAAGCCTGGATGCGTCCGTTCAAAGATCTCGGCATGACCACTCTCACCATGCGCAACACCGGCGGCACTGACCATCTCTCCTTCGATGCCGTCGGCATTCCCGGATTTCAATTCATCCAGGATCCGATCGAATACGAAACCCGCACCCATCACTCCAACATGGACGTCTACGACCGCCTGCAACCCGACGACCTGAAACAGATCTCGGTGATCGTCGCCAGCTTCGTCTACGACGCCGCCATGCGCGACCAGATGCTTCCCCGCAAACCCATCGAGAAGCCTCTGCCCAAAGAACCGGAAAAAAAGGAAGAATAGGAGTTCTCATCTCGCGCAAAAGAATCGGGCCGCCCCAAGGCGGCCCGTCTGGTTTTACTGATTGCTGAAGGCTTATACCTGAGCAGCTAGTCGCCTGCTACCGGTTCCGCGATCTCCGGCTTCTCAGCCTGAGCCGCATGTCCGTTGCCGTTGCCGTTCGGTTTTGTCAACGCGCCTAGCGGAATGAATCCGTTCTCGGCGACCACCGGCTTCTCTTTCAGCACCACTTCACGATACATCGCGGCCATCCGTGCGTTGTAAGCCTCATCGTTAATCTGCGGCCCACGCGCCTCGGCTGTCAGCTTCTGCTTTGCATCCCGCGCCCGCACCTTCTCTTCGCGTGCGTTCTTCGCAATGCCCTTGTTATCCAGATCATGCTGCAATTCCGTGGTCACCAGATCATCGCGCAACAACAGTGTGTGGGTGGCGTCTTCCATATCCACCTTCTTGCCGCCCGCAAAAATCTCATGCCGCCCGTGCTCTTCGTACCACTTGGTGAGTGTGGCAGTCATGTGCATCTTCTCGATGATGTTCCGCCATCCCACGCCCGTGTTGTAAGCGCAGAACGAGATCTCGCCCTCCTGCGTCGCGTACGGAATAATGCACTGCTCAGTCCGCCGGAAGTCATAATTGAAGAGATCCTGGAACCACATGCCTGCAATGAACAGGAAGTTCCACCGGTCCTGCCGCCGCTTCATGACGTCTTCCACCGTGCGGTCCGGACCCACTTTCCCGTAGTTCTTTCCCGTCGCGTTGAAGTTCTTGTCAAACTTCTTCAGCAGATCCATCATCTTGAAATGCGTCGGCGCCTGGAACGGGTCGTAGTTCTTCATCAGACATAGCGCCATTCCAAACACGGTCAGGAATTTTCCGCGAGCCGCATCATTCACCTTTGCGATGTCGCGCGCCAACTGATCTCCCTTCAAGAACGCCGTGACCGGAACCGCTTCCTTCGTTTCCTTGTCAATCATGACGGCCATGCCAGTACCACAGTTAGGGTGACAGCCACAACTGAGTTGGCCCCAATCATTCTTCACGTCGTTGACGTGCATCAGGTCGGCCCAATCGCTGAAGGTTCCCATGAAGGAGATGGGGAACCAGTCGCGGGTCGGCTCACCGAGGCCGGTTTGATTTTTCACGTCGTGCGCCAAGTGCGAGAGAGTGTAGCGCTGGGCGGTGCGGCGGTCGTCCGTGACGGCTTCGTCGCGTCCGGTAAATGAAACTGGCTGGAACGACAGGAAGCTGATCGTCTTGGGATTGTCGAGCGCGAACTTGATGATTCGTCCCACCTGCTCGTTGTTGATTCCGTTCACGATCGTAACGACCGGAACGATTTCCACGCCGGCCTTGTGCAGGTTCTCGATTGCCTTCAGTTTCACATCGAACAAGTTGCCAACCAGCCGGTGCGCGTTGGCCGCGTTGCCGATGCCATCAAACTGCAAGTAGGCATAGCGCATGCCGGCTTCGACTGCCTGCTGGCAGAACTCAAAGCTCTTCGCGAACTCGATCCCGTTCGTGGCAGCTTGCACCGAGTTGTATCCGACTTTACGGGCGTAGCGGACTGCATCGAGGAAGTACGGCGACAACGTCGGCTCGCCGCCGGAGAACTGCACACTCATCTGCCGCCGCGGCTTGATGGTGATGGCGTTGTCGAGCATGGTCTTGATTTCTTCCCAGGTCAACTCGTGTACGAATCCCACCTGGTTCGCGTCCATGAAGCAAGGATCGCACATCATGTTGCAGCGGTTGGTCAGGTCGATGGTCAGCACCGATCCGCGGCCATACTTTACCGTCGACGATCCGTGATGATGAAGCTTCTCGTCGTTGTGCGCGAGAATGTCGCGCCCCGGGAACACTTCCTCCAGATGCTTCGAGAACTCGGTGTCGATCGACATCACGTCTTCGAAGTGACCGTGTGTCGGGCAATCCTTCACCATCAGAATCTTGCCGTCGCGCTCCACGATCTGCGCCTTGATCTCGCCGACCTTCTCGTTCATCAACACCTCATGCGGCAGGTGCCCGTCGAGAATCTGCTGCCGGATCTCCGGCACGCACTTCGGACACAGCGAGTCCGTGGTCCGCGGCCAGCCCAGCGGCGGCTTCGACTTTTCGTACGACTTGAGCAGCGGCTTCTCCGACCACTTCGGCGTCGGCGACGGATTCGGCTTGATGCGGTTCAAGCGCTCGAATACCGCCCAGGTTCCCTTGGCGGCGATGACGGCTGCTTTTTCCACGTACTTAATCGGCTTGCGCATGATAGCTTCTAGCTCCTGCCTTCTGGCTTTTGCCAAAACTTCTTCGCTTTGGCTTTCGATTCTCTTTGGATACCTGCCCATCTGCGATGGTTACAGCTATCCCTCAAGCTGCGAATTGATTCCGGTCTTGGCTTGCCTCGAGTGAACCTGAGATCACACCCAAAACCTGTAGCACTCCCCGGGAACAACCCACAGTCGTACGGAACTTGGTTCCTGATACGACTCCTACACTTCTCCCTGGGTTTTAGTCTGCGCCTATCCTATTGGAACGCTTGGGAATGGCGCATCCAGAACCCAATGAATGGTGCAATTCTGAGGTTTAGCGGTGATGTGGAGGATTATACGGGCCTAAGCTGTTGAAAGCAAAGGAAAGAGGCGTATGAATCTTGCCGAACTTGGCGGCGGGACTGCCGGGGGCGGCTGTCCCTACATTTGAGATTGCGACGGCACCAGATTTCCTCCGATGCTTGAAGTGTCCGCGGAGCGGACAGGCCTCTCCACGGAGCTTGCCTCCCCTTCAGGAACGGCAAGCTCCGGTCGAGAGGACAGATCTATTAGGGTCGAGATGACAGACTTATGGCACGGCCGAGCTGATAGCTCACCGCTGATTAGCTGAAAGCGGCCTTCAGAACCGCACGCCCACGCCGCCAGTAACTAGATTGCTCTTCCAGTTGTAAAGATTGCTGGGATTGCCCACGTTCTCATTGAACTTGAAGTAGCGGGTATCGTAGGTGCCCTGAACATAATAGTGCGGGCTAAAGTTGTAGCCGACGCTGCCGCGGATGTCATATCCATGATCCAGAGTCGGATTCGGAAGCGGAACCTTGGATAGCGAAGATTTCCTGAAGTGTGGGGTAAATTCGGGCTGGCCCTGAACCTGAACGAAAGCACGCTTGCCCGGACCAAACTTGTACTTGATGACCACTGGCAACTCGAAGAGCGACATGTTGTCGCGATTCAACACCTGGTTATCGACGATGGCGGTTGGCATATAAATCTTGCGCAATTGGCCATCGATGCCGACGGAAAAATTATGCGAGCCAAAGACCACACCGCCATACACGGCGAACTCTTTGGCATGATCGGCGTCGATGGGGAGGCGCATTTCACCGCCTGCCACAATGCCCGGGCCGCCACTCTTGGCCGAAGGCTTGATCACAAGGACTTCACCATTGAAATCGAAGGCCGTTCCAGTGACCGGCGCAAGTGCACCAAACTGGTCGCGGACCTGTCCAAAATTCACATCGAAGTTAGCGCGCTGACCAAGTGCTGAAACTGTAGCCAATAAAAACAATAGGAATAGACTTCTGCGGACAATTTCCGCCTTGCCGAGCTTCATCAATCCGTTCCCTCCGCTAGTGGGCAGTGTACACTCCCGCGAATCCGCCGGACAGCAAGCGGGTGCATTCGCGCATTCACGCAGTCGATTGATCGGATGCTAATGGTCTGATGCTGGCAATGCAGGAAGCGTTTTATGGAACGAAGTCATGGATCACGCGGCCGTGCGGGCATGGGCCTGCGGAAGTGGGGTGTCCGCGCCGCAATGCCGCCGGGAGCAGGGCCCCGGCGGCCGCGAGTAGAAAAGCTATGGGCCTTGTTTTTCGAGGACGACTTCCGCTTTCTTGGCCGCAGTCTTCTGCTTGCGGTTGGCACGGGCCACGTCCCCGAGAGGCGTGGGCTCCGGATAAGGGGAGCCGAACTCCCACAGCGGAACTTCTCCCTGAGCATAGGTGTAAGTGCCGCCGCCAACGAGGGGAGATTCAGAGGCCATGGCATGCAAATCTGCATGCTGCGGATGGCTGACGGGTTCGATTACCTGTGGTTGGTTGGAGAGCACCGAAACGCCGACCTGTCCGAAGGCGGCGCCGGTGCAGAGAATGAACAGCGCTAAGAGTGTGATCTTCATCGTGTTTTGTCCCTGAATCCGCAATAAATCATGCAACCGCCATACCAAGTTAACAGGCTGAGAATACATGGGTTACGAGGCAGGGACTGAGCTTGGCGCAAGCTTTTGCACAATTAGGGAAGCCAGATCGCAGGCGGAAAGCCGCTCTGCGCGCGGGAAGTGGCGCCTCGCCCGGGAATCGGATTCCGCAGTTTGCGCGCCCGAGCATTGCCGTGTATGTTTCCGCTGACAAGTCCACCAGGGAGAAAGCGCATGGGGAGTCGGAATTATTTGCGGCGAAGAACGGGGATTGCAGGCGTCTTGTTTGTGCTGATCGGCGTGTTGGGCGCATCGGCGCAAACCGATTGTGCCGACGGCGATGGCGTACTGGAGATGACTCCGCCAAAGAATATGACTGTGCCAGAACTGGTCCAGAAATTTACGGCGGAGGAAACGAAGATCAAGGATGCGCGCGCGAACTATACCTACACGCAGGATATGTTGGTGCAGACGCTCAACGGAAAAGCGGTGGACGGACAGTTTCATCAGATTACAAAGATTTCTTATGACGAGAAGGGAAAGAGGGTAGAAAACGTGACGTTCTCGGAACAACCGACTCTGCGGCAAATTCAGGTGTCGGAGGAAGACTTGGACGACGTCCGCGTCTTCATGCCCTGGATGCTGACTACGGAAGACGCGCCACAATACAACCTGACGTACGCCGGACAGCAGCACGTTGACGATCTTGATACCTACGTCTTCCACGTCGAGCCCAAAAAAGAAGAGAAGAGCCGGCGGTATTTTCAGGGGAGGGTATGGGTGGACAATCGAGACTTGCAGGTCGTGAAGCTGTGCGGAAAGAGCGTGCCGGATGTGGTCCCGAAAAAGAAGCATCAACCGGTGGATATTCGGCCAACGTTCGTGGGCTACCGGCAATTGGTGGATGGGCACTGGTTCCCAGCCTATGCGCGGGTGGACGATACGCTGAACTTCGGAGCCCAGGCGGTTCACATCCGGGAAATCGTGAAGTTCACGAGCTACCAGAGGTCCAAGCCCTAACCCCTCGATAGTGTGGAATTTGATGCGGCACTTGATCCGGGATATCAGGTGTGGTGTACTCTGCGCATGGCAGAAGAAAAGAACCGCAACAAAGACATCATTCTGTGGATCGTAACCGTCCTGCTGGTGGGACTGGCCATCTTCTGGTATATGAAGCCGCACTAGGGCTCGGCGTCGATAGCGGAACGTGGACCGTGATTCGTCCAATGCCTCCCCTGGACAAGTCTCGCGCGGGCGTGAATCGCCTTGCGCAACATTCAAACCAGTGGCTTGGATTGGGCCGCAAGCAGCAGTTCGGCGGCAACCAAGTCCTCCAATGCGCAGCCAACGCTCTTGAAAACGGTGACTTCTTCCGTGCTGCGTCGCCCCTGCTTTGTCCCACAAACTAGCTCGTGAAGATCGGCGGCAACGTGGTCGCGAGTGATCGCCCCTTCCTGCAAGGGAATCAGCAACTCTCCCACTTCAGCAAACGCGGAGCCGTAGGTGTCGACCACAACACGGGAGTGCTGGATGGTATGGGTATCGGCTTCGCGGGTTTGCGGACGAAAAGCGCCGACGAGATTGATATGGGTTCCTGGACGCACGTCGTGGCCATCGAAAAGCGGAGTGGGGCTTGAGGTGCAGGCGCACAGCACATCCGATTCAGAGGCGCAGATTCGTGCATTGACGGGGGTGATCTCAATTCCAGGAACTTCCGAAGAAGCTTGCTTTGCGAATTCAAGCGAGCGCGCAGAATCGCGCCCACAGACCAGCACGCGCTGAAAGTTACGGACGAGTCGGAGAACCGCAAGATGCGTTCGGGCAAGGCGGCCGGTGCCGAAGATCCCGAGCGTGGAAACATCGGAGCGCGCAAGAAACTTCGTCGCGACCGCCGTGGTCGCCGCAGTACGCAGGTCGGTCAAATAATTGGCGGCAATGCTCAGGCGGGGTTGCGCCGTTTCCGGATCCAGCAACAAATAAGTCGCCTGCACGCGACCAGCGGCGAGAGGGCCGTGTCCCGAGGCATGCTGAGCACGATCGCGAACAAGTATGAGCTTCATACCGAGCGTGCCCGCAGAGCCATCGTAGCAAGACATGGCCAGGAAGATGCCGTGTGTGAGCTCGGCGTGGGTGCGCGGCGGAAGGCTGATCGAAGGATAACGGTCCTTAAAGGCGGACTCGATCGCAGTGATGAGTTGAAACGGATCAAGCAGGCTGCGAACGTCGGCTTCGGTGAGGTGTAAATTGGACATTCGTTTGATTTCGCAGCGGCCCCATTCTACAGAAAGAAACAAACGATTCCGCTGCCTGTCAGGAATGTCAGTTCTACTGCCCGCTTCCGTCACTTGGCGGCAAACCTGCGGGAAAATAGGGTACTTTCCCCGTGTGCAAAAATATTCACAGTTGACACGGGCAGGCGAACGAACGCAGAATCATCGGGATTTGTTTTCCCCTGCTTTCAGAGACACTGTGGATCTCTGAATTCGACAAAACCTTCTAGCTCGATTCCGTACGTTAACTGTTCTATTTGACCTTTAAGGAGAACCTTACGCTATGAAGCAACTTACTGTGCTCAGCCTGATGGCTGCGCTCGCCGTGGGTGCCTGCGTGACAGGTACTGCCCTTGCCCAGGAAGATACCATGCCTGCCCAGCCGAGGTTTACAGCTCTGAAACCAAACCTTCACGGGGGCAATACCAATGCGCCAGTCACGCCCTTGACGACCTGGAACGGATCGTTCGTATACAAGAGCCACACGTACAAGTACAACATGGTCGGGACGTCGCCCACGACGGGAGCGTCGACTACGATCCCGGTCTTTATCATCCCGGTCAAATTGTCGTATGTGACTTCGAGCGGCACCACCGTATTTAGCCCGCAGACCAAACTGTCGAACGGGCAGACCGTCATTCAGAACACGATTGCCTCGCCGGTGTTCCAGAGCGGGATTGACTTCACGTCGGGTGGAGTCGATCTGGGGACGACTCAATATATCGACGCATTCCAGCGCGGCAATTTCTGGGGCAAGGTTTCCAAGGCACCGGGATACCACGTGCTGTTGGGAACGCCCACAGTGCTGCCGGCTTTGTCGCTGAAGGTTCCCAAGGCGGATGGTTCGGTTGCCACGGAATTCGGCATCAAGGTAGGAACCGCTGACATCAACTGGTTCGATCTGCAGCTGGAAAACTACATCACTGCCCATCCCCAGATCGTCCCGAATTCGCTGCCGATTTTCGTCACCTATGACTCCTACTTGACGTCCGGTGGATGCTGCATCGGCGGATATCACAGCGCGATGGGAAGCTCCGCAGCGGCCCAGGCGTATGCGCATTTCACCTACATCGACCACGTCGGAATTTTCTCGCAGAACGTTTCCGCTTTGTCGCATGAGGTCGGCGAGTGGCTCGACGATCCTCTAGTGGTGAACGGCGGCAACCCCGTCGCATGCGGAATCCTCGAAGTCGGCGATCCCGAAGAGGGCTTCACCAATTACGGAGGATTCAGCTACACCTTGAACGGATTCACCTACACCCTGCAGGATTTGACCTACCTGCCGTACTTTGGAGCTCCGGCGAGCACTTCGGCGAACAGCTCGTTGACCTTCCAGGGCAACCCATTCCACCTCGGCGTCTGCTCGAACGGTGGCTAGGACGTAGCATCTGATACCAGCAAAACCCGCTCCGCAAGGGGCGGGTTTTTTATTTGCAGGAGAGCATGAAAATTTAGACCACAAACCGTTAACCACAGGGGACACCGAGGGGATACTTGGTACGACATTTCTTCGGCTTAGGGTTTTCGGGATTCATCGGGTAAGATACTTCGGCTGCGGGACAAAGACGTTTCGAGCCACGTCTCTACAACATTAGAGGCAATCTCTTACCTTCACGATGAATCGCGAATATCACAAAGCCTATAGCCAGGAACTGCACCGCGACATGGAAACTCTTGTTTTCGGCCACGCGGGAATTCCGCTGATGGTCTTTCCCACTTCGATGGGGAAATTCTTTGAGTACGAAGACCGGGGCATGATTGGAGTGTTGGCCCCCAAAATCGAACGTGGCGAACTGCAGATATTTTGCCCCGACGCGGTGGATACCGAGAGTTGGTACAACCGGGGCGTGCATCCGCGGGTCAGGGTAGCGCGGCATTTGCAGTACGAACGCTACCTGCTCTACGAATTCCTGCCATTTCTCCGATGGAAAAACCAGGCGTGGCAACTGGCGGTTACCGGATGCAGTTTTGGCGGCTATCACGCAGTAAACTTCGCGCTGAAGCATCCGGATGTCGTGACGCATTGTGTAAGCATGAGCGGCGCCTTCGATATCCACCAGTTCCTGGATGGGTATTACGACAACGACTGTTATTTCAATAATCCTCCGGATTTTCTACCCAACATGTCCGATGACTGGTTCTTGAGCCGCTACCGGCAGATGAAGATCGTGCTGGCATCGGCCGACTGGGACATATGTCTGGACCAGAACGTGAAGTTTTCGGCGATGCTGAATGGCAAAGCGATTCCGCACTGGCTGGACGTTTGGAACGATAATTCGAAGCACGACTGGCCGCTGTGGTTGAGAATGGTGGGGAAATATTTTTAGGATGATCGTAGAGACGTAGCTCGCTACGTCCTTACTCCTGGTCGATTGAAGAGATCTGCAAGCAGCGTCGTTACGGAGTGCATGATGAAGAAGATTGGGATTCTGTTTGGGATGGAAAATACGTTTCCGCCGGCATTGGTGCAGAAAGTCAACTCCATGAAGATCGAGGGAGTTGAAGCGGAGTTTGTGAAGATCGGTGGGATCCGGATGGATGAGCCGAAGAAGTATGCGGTGATTATCGACCGGATTTCACAGGACATCGAGTTCTACCGCGCGTATCTGAAGAATGCGGCCATGCAGGGAACGATTGTGGTGAACAATCCGTTCTGGTGGACTGCCGACGACAAGTTTTTCAACTACGCGCTGGCGCACAAGATGGGCGTGGCGATTCCGCCGACAGTGATCCTTCCGCATAACAAGCATCCGGAGGGGACGACGGACCAATCGATGCGGAATTTGATTTATCCCCTGAATTGGCAGGAGTTGTTCGATTACGTCGGCTTCCCCGCGTTTCTGAAGCCTTATTCCGGCGGCGGGTGGAAGCACGTCTATAAAGTGCATTCGCCGGAGGAGTTTTTTCATCATTACAACGAGACTGGGCGGTTGTGCATGACGCTGCAGCACGGCGTGGAGTTTGAGGAGTATTACCGATGCTACGTCGTCGGGCAGGAGAAAGTGCACATCATGAAGTACGATCCTCGACTGCCGCATCATGAACGTTATGTGAAGGGGAATCCGCCCCCGTCGACGCCGGAACTGAAGGAGCGCATTGAGAAAGATGCGCTGGCACTATGCCGGGCGTTGGGATACGACCTGAACACCGTGGAGTTTGCGGTGGAGGGCGGCGTGCCCTATGCGATCGATTTTCTAAATCCCGCGCCGGATGCGGAGATTACTTCTGTAGGGCAAGAGAATTTCGACTGGATTGTGAATGCGGTGGCGGAGATGGCGGTAAAGATGGCGCAGGGTGGCCAGAGTCCGGTGAAAGAGTTGCGGTGGGCTGGGTTCCTGGCGGGGGCCTCAGATGGCAAGCCGGAGAAGAAGGGGGAACCGGAGTGGGTTGCGGCGCGGAAGCGTAAGCCGGGAACCTAGCCTTTGGGACACGGATTGCCCGCGCAGTTGCATGAACGACATGAGTGTCATCCTGAGGGCCGCGATTTTTGCGGTCCGAAGGACCTATGCAACTCGCTGACCCCTTCTGCACTGCACGCAAATTACATAGGTCCTTCGCTTCGCTCAGGATGACAAATGCATGCGAAAAGGTAAACCTGCAAAGAACGTGGATGAATATCTGGCTAACACCCCGGAGCCGGCGCGCAGTACGTTGAAACATATTCGCGCGGTGATTCGGTCGGTCGTTCCCAAAGAAACGACTGAGGTGATCAGCTACCGGATTCCCATGTTCAAGTACAACGGGATGCTGGTGGGGTACGCGGCATTCAAGAACCATTGCAGCCTATTTCCCACGGGGTCGGGCGTGCTCGACCAGTTCGAGCAGGAACTGAAGCGCTACCGGACTTCGAAAGGTACGATTCAGTTTCCGTCGGATAAGCCGTTGCCCGACGCGCTGGTAAAGAAGATTGTGAGGGCGCGGGTCAAGGAAAATAGGGAGTGGGACTGAGGAGAAGCTCTGTTGGGCGTTGCTATACTGTTAGGACTCTCCGGCGGATGGGTGTTGGCCGCGAACAGCAGGTTCCTCGACTTCGCTCGGAATGACAAGAAATAAGAAGATAAATGCAGCCTACTTTTACCATCGGGATTGAAGAGGAGTATCAGACGGTAGATCCGGAGACGCGGGATCTGCGGTCGCACATTCATGCCGAGATTCTGGAGAAGGGCAAGATGATTCTCCAGGAACGGGTGAAGGCCGAGATGCACCAATCGGTAGTGGAGGTGGGGACGTCGGTCTGCAGCAATATTAAAGAGGCGAAGACCGAGGTCAAAAAGCTGCGGCGCGATATGGTGCGCCTTGCGAAAGAGAATGGGCTGCGGCTGGCGTCGGCGGCGACGCATCCTTTCGGCGACTGGCGGACCCAGGAGATTCATCCCGACGAGCGTTACAAAAATATCGTCGAAGACATGCAACTGGTGGCACGCGCCAACCTAATTTTCGGGCTGCACGTACACATCGGGATTGAGGATCGCGAGACCGCGATCCACATGATGAATCATGCCCGATATTTTCTGCCGCACATTCTCGCGCTGTCGACCAACTCCCCGTTCTGGCTGGGGATGAATACCGGGCTGAAGTCGTACCGGTGCAAGGTGTTCGACAAGTTTCCACGGACCAACATTCCCGACTATTTTCCGAGCTGGGGCGAATACGAGAATTTCATCAAGCTGCTGATCAAGACCAACTGCATCGATAACGCGAAGAAGATCTGGTGGGATATTCGGCCGCATCCGTTCTTCAATACGATCGAGTTTCGCGTGTGCGATATTCCGATGAGGGCCGATGAGACGATCGCGCTGGCTGCTCTGATTCAGGCTACCGTGGCCAAGCTGTACAAGCTATATACAGCGAACCAGGGATTTCGCCTGTACCGGCGAGCCTTGATCATGGAGAACAAGTGGCGCGCTTCGCGCTATGGGCTCGACGGCAAGCTAATTGATTTTGGCAAGCAGAAGGAAGTTCCGGCGCGCGATCTGGTGCGAGAATATCTGGAGTTCATTGACGACGTTGTCGACGAACTGGATTCGCGCGAGGAATTGAATTATCTCCACACCATTCTGGAAAAAGGCTCAGGCGCGGACCGGCAGTTGCGCGTTTTCCAGGAGACCGGAGATTTGAAAAAAGTCGTCGACTACATCATCGAGGAGACGGAGGCGGGGCTCGAAGAGGAACCGTCGGCCGTACGCAAAGTAGGGTAATGAGTATTCCCGTGGAACAAGTTCATCTTTCAGGCCAGATCAAAATTCCCACCCTCTCGCGAAAAGCGCGAGAAGGATGGGGTACCCTCAACATTCCTTTTGACTCCGAGTACACCCCGGGAGCTTTCAACGCGGTCAACGTTTGCCTGCGCATTCAGCCTAGCGAACAGGTTTGCCTGATCACCGACGAGGCGACCATTGAGATCGCGGCGGCGATTGCGCGGGAACTGGAGAAGATTGGCGCGACATATCATGCCTGGGTGCTGGAGGAGTTGGCGGAGCGTCCCCTCACCGATTTGCCGCGACCGATTCTGGATGATTTGGAAGGCAGCCAGGTTTCGATTTTTGCGGTGCAAGTGCAGACGCACGAGTTGCGGTCCCGCATTCAGATGACCGATGTGGTGAACCGGCGAAAGATCCGGCATGCCCACATGGTGAATATCAACCGGCAGATCATGCTGGAAGGCATGCGGGCCGATTTTGCGCGCGTGGACCGGCTCAGCCAGAAGGTCGTCGAGATGGTGCGCAAAGCATCGAAGATCCGCGCGAAGACTGCGGCGGGCACCGACCTGACAGCCGACCTGAATCCGAATTACAAGTGGCTCAAGACCAGCGGTATTATCTCTCCCGAGAAGTGGGGAAACCTTCCTGGCGGCGAAGTTTTTACGACGCCGGGTGAAGTCAATGGGACGTTTGTGATCGATGGCGTGGTCGGCGACTACCTGTGCGCGAAGTTTGGCGACCTGAAGGACACTCCGCTCACCATAAGCATGAAGGGGAATCGCCTCGTCGAGGCGCACTCGGAAAATCGCGAACTCGAGAGCGATTTCTGGAAGTACACGCATACCGACGAGAACAGCGACCGCGTGGGCGAGTTTGCGATTGGAACGAACATTGATTTGAAGGAAGTGATTGGGCAGATTCTGCAGGATGAAAAGTATCCAGGCGTACATATCGCCTTTGGGAACCCATATGGTGCGCACACGGGCGCGGACTGGGATTCGACGACGCATATTGATGTCGTCGGAAGAAAATTCAATATCTGGGTCGACGACGTGCAGATCATGCGCGAGGGGAAGTTTTTGGTGGAGGCGTAGAGGAGGTTTCAAGTTTCGAGTTTGTGGTTTCGAGTTCTAGGCGCCGGTCTCGGTTTTGAAAACTTCCAGGACCTTCTTCACTTTGGCTGCGAGGGCGGGACGCCCTCGCGACAGCCGGCGAGACGCCGGCGCTACGGCATTGATGTTACGCTTTGGCGTTGATCGGCGCTTCTGATGATTCCTTTCTTGCGGCAGCAATTCAACGAGAGTTTTACTGCTGAGAAATACCGGACATTCTTGCGGCGCGTGGATGAGGCTTGCGGAACGCATGTGCAGTTCCGGCTTTCCGAGACGCCCTGCTTCTTCCCCAAATCGCTGGTCGACCAGATGGCGACGGATGGGCAGGAACTGATTCGGCAGTTGGTCGACAGTCCCTCTTAT
This sequence comes from uncultured Acidobacteriaceae bacterium, assembly GCA_963840895.1. GTDB lineage: Bacteria > Acidobacteriota > Terriglobia > Terriglobales > Acidobacteriaceae > Sulfotelmatobacter. The sequence continues at coordinate 60,521 of CAWJAR010000012.1, read as the reverse complement.
CGCGCGAAGTCTGAGGAGGCGGTACCAGCCGAATTTAAAGTTCCGAATGAAGCCCCGCATCCCATGTTTGTGCAAGTCGATTTCGGGTTGGTGCGAGACGGCACTGGAGAGTTGCACCCGAAACTCGTCGAACTACAAGCCTTCCCTTCCCTCTACGCGTATCAACCGTCTCTGGCTGATGCCTACATCGACGTGTACGGACTTCAGGCTTCCGATTCCCGGCTTCCGGCTTCCGGGCGTCTCAAATACTTCCTGAGCGAGTTCGACACTTCCTCTTATCGCCAGCTTCTGCGTCGGGCCATCGTTGGCTCGCATGATCCGGAGAATGTCATCCTGATGGAGATTGACCCACTGCATCAAAAGACACTCCCGGATTTCCTGCTGACGGAGAAGATGCTGGGCGTGCAGACCGTCGATATTGTGGACATCAAGAAAGATGGATCGCGCCTTTACTACGAGCGCATGGGAAAACGGATTCCGATTCGACGGATTTACAACCGGGCCATCGTCGATGAACTCGAGCGCAAGAACGTGAAGCTCGCATTCGACTGGCGCGATGATTTGGACGTAGAGTGGGCGGGGCATCCCAACTGGTATTTCCGAATTTCGAAGTTCTCGATTCCTTACCTAAAGCACGCGTCGGTACCGAAGACCTGGTTTCTGGATCATTTGGACGAGATTCCCGCGGACCTGGACAATTACGCGCTCAAACCTCTGTACTCGTTTGCAGGGCTCGGGGTCGTGATTGCGCCGACCAAGGAAGATATTGCGGCGATCCCGGTCGACAAACGGCCCTTCTACATCTTGCAGGAGCGAATGCACTTCGAACCGGTGATTGCGACTCCGTTTGGCGAGACCAAGGCGGAAGTGCGCGTGATGTATGTTTGGCTCGACAAGCTCACGCCGGTAACGACCATCATCCGCATGGGGCGCGGCCTCATGATGGGCGTCGACCAAAACAAAAATATGGAGTGGGTGGGCGCATCGGCGGGCTTGTATATCGAATGAAGCCTTTGTCAATCGACCGGCACCGCACCCACAAGGGGTAAGAAATTCTATTTCAGCTTCACGAAGAGGAGTACGAAGATCGCCCAAACTCCGACGGTCAGGGGGAACTGCACCAGGGCAGCGCCGTTTAGGGTCCCTCCCCGGGGAAGAGCGTAAGTCAGCAACATCATGGCGAGAGCAGTGAGTACTCCGAGGGCAAATCTGCTTTTCCAATTCATTTCGTCCTCCCTGTAATCCCCGCTTAGGACAGCTTGAATGCAAGGCTTTGCGAATCGGCAGCGATTGTACACCCGTTCGGAGCGCATCACGTCGCGGAAAGTGTCGCGCAAACTCCGGCCTGGTTGTGGGCTACCGATTAGGCAGACGCTGTCTCCAACCGGCGCTTGAACAAGATCCCACCGACGATCAGCGCGACGGTGATTGCGGCAATCGCAACCAGCCATCCCCAATACTGTCCAGGATGGCGCAGGGCGCGGATGAAGCGGCGGCCATAGAGGTCGGCCACCAAAGCGATCATTGAATACCGCACGGCTCTTGAAATCGTGACGACGATAAGAAACTTTCCCAGGGGGTAATCGGAGGCACCCGCGGCCGCAAAAAACATGCTGGTCGGGGTAGGAATCGGAATGGCGGCAGACGCGGCCAACGTCCCGGTGCCCCACTTCTTGAAGACGTTCAGAAGGTTCGACACCTTCCCTTTCTTGAATTTCTGGTCCAGGTAAGCTGATCCGGCTTTGCGGGCGAGGCGGAAGGTGATGTACGCGCCAATCATCGAACCGAGCGTGGCGGTGGCGGCATACTCATACCAAGGATTCCTGTGACTGGCCGACAAGACAGCGATGAGGATGTCGGGAGCGCCAAAGGTGGGAATCGGAGAGCTGTCGAGAATCGTAAGAAAGAAAAGTCCCAGCGCGCCCAGATGCTGTAGTTTCCAGCTAAGGCTTCGCGCAGCAGGTCGCTTAGGGGCGAGAACGAACAGGTTCAGCATCTTTGCAATATAGCAAGATGCCTCACCGCATGGGCTCAGGCGAATCGTGCACCAGCAACTTCCTAAGCTTCACGAGTTGCTCTTGTTTACGATTGTGGTCTCGAGGATTTTGCCGTTGGGCCGTTTAACCAACATCTTGTCGCCGCGAAAGCGCACCGGCACGGCGATTCCGGGCCCGAACTCGCCGGGCACATAGCCCTCGGAGGAAGCGGGATCGTACTCGCCGACATACTCAGCCCCGTTGACTTTCACGATGATGGCGGTCCGCCGCGGCGCCGATTCGCGCAGAATTTCCTGTTCCGCTTGCGCCCAGTTCTCCCCATCGCGTCCCGGGATTTTTCCGTTGCGAACATAAATTTCCTCGGCGCGACGCCGGATCGCTTCTTGCCGGTCGCCAGCAACGCTGGGCCGAGAGTCAGGTTTTCCTGGAGCGGCGGTCATGAAGCAATGCCTCCTGCAACAACGATGGCGGATTTCTCTATCTACATCATATTCGCGGAAACCGTCTTTGCGGGTAGGGCATCTGACCGTAAGGACGTGGGCGAGGGCAGGAGTGGGAATCCCTCCTTGCTAGTTCCTCAATGGGAGATCCAAGCGCATTTTGATGGTTAGATTCCATCATCGGTTAAAGCCGGGGCAGGGTTCGCGTGGTTAGCTGCACGACTTCGCGCCGTGCCCTTCCCGATACTCTGTCGCGCCTTAGTTCGATCCGTGCGCATTCGTTCCTAGCCCAAGCGTCGTTTCCGTTCCCCTGTGCGGTTCCCTTCTGCGGATCGGTCCTCCTCGCCACCCTGCTCTGTAGGCCGCGGGAAATAAGGGAGTTGACCGGATTCGGCTGGGGGCCTAACATTACCGCCGAGCAAGGTCGCGCGCTCTCATGATCGGCCAGCAAGTATCCCATTACCGCATTCTCGGCAAACTTGGGGGCGGTGGTATGGGCGTTGTCTACGAGGGCGAGGACCTCAAACTCGGGCGCCACGTCGCCCTGAAGTTCATTCCAGAAAACCTCGTCGGCGACCCCAAGTCGATGGAGCGTTTTACCCGCGAGGCGCGCGCCGCGTCGCAGCTGAACCATCCCAATATCTGCACAATCCATGGCATTGAAGACAACAACGGGCATCCGTTCATCGTGATGGAGAAGCTCGAGGGCGAGAGCCTGAAGCAACACATTTCGGGCCACCCGATGGTGTTGGAGGAAGTGCTCGATGTAGGCGTCCAAGTCGCGGACGCGCTGGTGGCATCGCATGCCAAGGGGATTGTCCATCGCGACATCAAGCCCGCCAACATTTTTCTGACTCCGACCGGACAGGTGAAGGTGCTCGACTTCGGCTTGGCGAAGCTTGTTCACAACGAAGAGGACGGCGGAGACCAGTCACTCACCGCTGTGGGAGTTATTCCCGGGACGGCGGTGTATATGTCGCCTGAGCAGGCTCGCAGCGAGACCATCGACGCTCGCAGCGACCTGTTTTCCTTCGGTACCGTGCTGTATGAAATGGCCACCGGGAAAAAACCGTTCACCGGCAATAACTCGCTGATGACCCTGGATGCCGTGCTGCATTCCAAGCCGATGCCGCCGCGGGAACTGAATCCCAAGATTCCCATTGAACTGGAAGGCATCATCGGCAAGGCGATGGAGAAAGACCGCAAGCACCGCTACCAGAGCGCGACCGAAATGCGTTCGGACCTGGCGATGCTCAAGCGGGAGGCCGAGTCAGGCACCATTAAACCTGCCAGCAGTACGGCTATGCTGCGGGCGGCTTCGCGCACGTTCGGCGGTGGTTCACGGATGCTGAAATACGCGCTGCTGGGGACTGCGGCCCTGCTCATTACAGTGCTGGCGGCCGTGGGTGCGTGGTGGTTCAAGCACAGGGAAACAGCCAGCGCCGAGGTTCGCAATGCGATTGCCGTGCTGCCTCTGCAAAATCTGAACGGGGACGTCAACGTAGATTACCTGCGGTTCGCCCTGGCCGACGAATTGTCTCGCGTATTGACCTACTCCCGCTCGCTGGAAGTGCGGCCTTCGTCGGTGACCCGCAAGTTTGTATCACCTGATCTGGATCCCAAAAAAGTGGGACAGGAACTGCGGGTTGGGCGGCTTCTGCAAGGGCACTTCATGAAGCAGGGCGACCAGTTAACCGTGACCCTGGAGGCGATCGACGTTTCTACAGACCGCTTGCTATGGCAAGGCAACGCTACGGCAAAAGCCGACGACATGATCGGACTGCAGGAGGCATTGACCACACAGGTGCAACACGGTCTATTGCCGATTCTGGGAGGCGCGACCGGGGCAGTCGAGGCGACCGCATCGCGGCCCAAAAATCAGCAGGCGTACGACTTCTATTTGCGTAGCGTCGCTGTGCCGCACGATCCGGGTCCTAACAAGGAAGCCATCAAGATGCTGGAGTGGGCAGTCGGTATTGATCCCACTTATGCGCCCGCTTGGGAGGCTTTGGGGCAAAGATATTATTTCGATTCGCTGTTTGGTGGAGGCGGCGAAACGATGTTCCAGCGGTCGAACTCGGCTTACGAACGCGCCGTCACGCTCGATCCGAGTCGCGTAATGGCAGCGAGTCTTCTTATTACAAATCGTGTGGAACGCGGGGAACTGGGACGCGCCTACGATGCGGCAACCGACCTGGTGCAGCGGCGTCCGCAGAGTGCCGACGCGCACTTCGCGCTTAGCTACGTACTGCGTTATGCGGGAATGCTCGAGCGCTCCACACAGGAGTGCAATACGGCGCGGCAACTCGACCCCGGAAATTTCGCCTTCCGCTCGTGCGCGTGGTCTTTCCTGGAGATGGGTAAGACCGATCGCGCGATGGACTTTGTACATCTGGATGCGGGTTCCGAGTGGGCGGCATGGGTTACCCCGTATGTGCATCTGGGCGAGGGAAATGTGGCGGAAGCGCGGGCGGATGTGAAGAACATGGGAAAGGGCCCTTCCTATCACCGCGACTTGATGGAAGCCTGCACGGCGGCGCAGCGTCCCCCCGATATGGCAAAGATTGTTCGCGAGACGGAGTCCTCGGTTATGCTGGAACCGGATCCCGAGGCTTGGTATCACGTGGGAGCGCTGATGGCCGCCTGCGGACAAAATGAGCCGGCGCTGCGATTGCTAAAGGCAGCGGTGCAGCAGAATTACTGCGCCTATGCGGCTTTGCTGGATGATCCGCTGCTGAAGGGCTTGCGGAAGGAAACGGCGTTCAATGAAGTGTTGACCGCTGCAAGCAATTGCCAGACGTTGTTGAAGGAAGGGCGGCAGTCTGCGGGGGGCAGTAGTCAGTAGACAGGAGTCAGTACTCGGTACTCAGTACTCAGAAAAAACTTTGACTATGTGGAATCTTACGCGGCGAGAGCTGCTGAAATCCTCTGTGGCGGGTGCGGCGGCGACAGCGGTGCCGTCGTTTGCGGGGAGTGTAGACGCTGTGGCGCGCAAGGGGCGTATTCATCAGTCGGTCTCCCAGTGGTGCTATAAAGGCATTCCTCTCGATCAACTGGCGGAATACTCGGCCAAGATTGGACTGCGAGGTGTCGATCTGCTGAAGCCCGAGGAGTATGAGATTCCTCGCCGCTACGGGCTGATTTGCACCATGGGATATGGTGGTGGCGGAGACATTGGGAAGGCAATGAACCGCGTGGAGAACCATGCGGCGATTGAAGAGGCCTTTCGCACCAATATTCCGAAGGCGGCCAAGGCCGGAGTTCCGAATATCATTACATTTTCCGGAAATCGCGCGGGAATGTCCGATGAAGAGGGCGCACGTAACACGATCGTGGGCCTGAATCGCGTGAAGAAAATCGGAGAAGATCAAGGTGTGACGATCTGCCTGGAACTGCTCAACAGCAAGGTGAATCATCCGGATTACATGTGCGACCACACGGCGTGGGGTGTTCGCGTGGTGCAGGAAGTAAATTCACCGAGAGTGAAGCTTCTGTACGACATCTACCACATGCAGATCATGGAAGGGAATCTCATCGATACGATCCGCAAGAACATTCAGTGGATTGGACATTTTCATACCGGCGGAGTGCCCGGGCGGCATGAACTCGATGACACGCAGGAAGTTCAATGGGACGGTGTGATGCGAGCGATCGCTGACTCAGGTTTTCAGGGGTATGTTGCGCACGAGTTCGTGCCGACCGGTGACCCGCTGGTATCGCTGCGGAAGGCCGTAGATCTGTGTGACGTGTAGCGCCGCCGTGGGCGGGACGCGGCAAGCTTAGGGCACGCTCCCGCTACGACCGGCAGGATGTCGGGCATGTACGAAAGAATTTGCGTCAAAGTGGGGGTAGGCCCCATCCTTGTAACGTGAGACATTCCGGAACCCTTAGCCTGCTGCGGCCCTCCCGGCGCCGAGCTTCCTTCATTTTTCAGAACCTGTACCTTTTGGGCGCGAAGATCGTTTGTTTTCTCGTGATCTTTTCGCTTCTTGGCGGCGCGCAGAATCCCGCGGCCCAGCCGTCCGCGCGGCCAACGAAATCTACGGCGAATTCTTCGCCCGACAATCTTTCTTCGAATCTTGCGGTTCAGGCAGATCCTCCCGGGCTGTTGTACCAGGGTGTGCCCGCGGAGATCCCACAAGATCAGGGCATGGCGGCGTTGCGACTGCAACTGCTGCGGCTGAGTACGACAGCGCGGTTGATGCAGGTGGTAGCGCATCCGGACGATGAAGATGGCGGCATGCTGACCCTGGAGTCGCGCGGCCGTGGAGTGAGCGTACTGCTCATGACCCTGAATCGCGGCGAGGGCGGCCAGAATAAAATTGGCAGCAATCTGTCAGACGTGCTGGGCGTGCTGCGTGCCGAGGAACTGCTCGCGTCCGATCAGTACTACGGAGTGCAGGAGCGCTTTTCGCGCGTCGCAGATTTCGGATTCTCGAAGAGCGCGGACGAGACGTTTAATAAGTGGGGCGGACACGATACGGCTCTCGCCGACATTGGTTCGCGTGATTCGTACCTTCCGTCCGGATGTGCTGGTGCCGCGATTCTCCGGCACCGACCGCGATGGGCACGGGAATCATCAGGCATCGAGCATTCTGGCGAAAGAGGCGTTCCGGGCGGCAGCTGATCCCAAGCGCTTTCCGGAACAGATTGCCGAAGGCCTGCAGCCCTGGCAGGCGAAGAAGCTGTACATCGGAAATGTATGCGGCTTCGGAGCGATGACGTGTCCCGACGCGGACTGGACCCTGAAGTTGAATACGGGGGAAAAGAGCGCGGAATTGGGCGTGGGATATGTTCAGTTCGCCATGCAGGGGCTGCGCCACCAGATGTCACAGGGAGCGGCGAACTGGACCATCGATCCGGGAGACCGCTTTACGTTTTATCGTCTGATCGATTCGGTCCTGCCTTCGACTCTGGGCAAGGATGGACACGAAAAGAGTTTTTTTGATGGGATCGATACCTCTTGGCCGGGACTGGCCAGACAACTGGGCGCGGAGGAGAAGAAACTTCCCAATCTGCGCTCGGAGTTCACCGAGATTGCGAAGTTGGTTGCCGATGCAACGGCCAAGATCAATGGAGACGATGCCTCGACTGCAGCAGCACCTTTGATGAAGATCGTGACGGCGCTGAATCACGTGAGCAGCCGAGGTGCGCGAAAGCTCCTTGAGTGCGCCTGCGAAAGTCGATGTCCTCACGCGGATTGCCGACAAACAACAACACGCCGAGACGGCCTTGAATCTAGCCCTCGGCGTAACCCTGACTGCGCGACGTGACTTCCGAGCGTGCGGCCCAACCAAATGGTGCCGAAAGAAGCAGACGCGCAGACCACCGTCTCTCCCGGCCAGGAATTTCTGATAGCCGTTACGTTTCACAACGGATCGAAGTTGCCGCTGGTCATCGACCACATCAAGTTGGAAGTTCCCGCAGGATGGAACACGATTAGCGGCAAGACCAGGCCGGAGACTGTGAAAGCCGGGAGATGACCTGCATGCAAATTTCCGCCTGCGCGTCCCGAAAGATGCGAAGTACACGCGGCCCTACTGGCATCGCGACGATCCAGAGACCGAGGCAGTCAATCACATCGACGACGAAAAGTATGCGACGCTTCCCTTCCCGCCGCCGGCGCTGCGGGCTCGCGTTGAATATGCGCCTTCAGGCGCCGGTAACGCGGGGACGCGGAACGGAATCACCACCGCCGTGGTGACGCCTTTCCTGGACGATGCTGGAAAGCAGCGCACCCGTCCGCTGGCGATTGTGCCGGCGTTCTCGGTAATGCTGGAACCGGGCACGCAAGTGATCTCGACTCACAATGGCTCAACCTCAACAGTTGCGGTGGGAGTGACGAGCAATCTCACGCGAGATGTTCAGGGTGTGCTGCGGCTGGAGTTGCCCGCAGGCTGGCGCTCGGAGCCGGCACAGTTCAACGTCGAATTGAAAAAGCGTGGCGAAAAGCAGGACTTCCAATTCAAGGTTCTCACCACCGGCTTGAAAGAAGGGCGGACGACGGTGCGCGCCGTGCTCGAATCCGAAGGCGAGAAATACAGCGAGGGATACACACTCGTCACGCGCGAAGATCTGGGCAGCTTCTATTACTATCAGCCGGCGCGGCAGCGCGTGAGCATCGTCGACGTGCAGGCGCCGCATGATCTTGAAAGTCGGCTACATCATGGGCGCGGGCGATGACATTCCAACCGTGTTGAAGCAGGTGGGGATGGACGTCACTCTGATTCCCGCGGAGAAGATCGCCAGCGAGGATCTCGAGCAAGTATCGAAACCATCGTGCTGGGCATTCGCGCGTACGACACGCAGAAAGAAGTCGCGGCGAATAACAAGAAGCTGCTCGATTTCGTTTCCGCGGGCGGCACGCTGGTGGTGCAGTACAACGCCAGCACCGGCGAGTTCAACGGCGGCAAGTTCACTCCGTATCCCGCGGATTTGAGCCGGGCGCGGGTTTCGGTAGAAGAAGCTCCAGTGGAGATTCTGACCCCGAACGATTCTGTATTTCACTACTCCCAACACCATTACGCAACATGACTTCGATGGATGGGTGCAGGAACGCGGACTGTATTTCATGGACAAGTGGGACGACCACTTCACGCCGCTGCTGTCCTGTCACGATCCCGGCGAAGACGCCCAGAAGGGCGGCCTGCTGCGGGCGCAGTACGGCAAGGGCGTTTACATTTATGCAGGCTACGCATTCTTCCGCCAATTGCCGGCGGGCGTGCCGGGAGCGGTCCGGCTGTTCGTAAATCTGCTGAGCGCGAAAGGTAACAACTAGCCGTAGAGACGTAGCGTGCTACGTCTTTCTTCGTGGTGAGAAGACGTTGCCAGCAACGTTTCTACGAAATGGACTCTTCTTCGCAACCCGCCGGTTCGCCAACCCTCATCCGCGGGATGGGGCTATGGACCGCCACTTCGCTCAACATGATCGACATGATCGGCGTGGGGCCGTTCATCACCATGCCGCTAGTGTTGAGCGCCATGGGCGGACCACAGGCGCTCCTGGGATGGGTGGTGGGCGCCCTGCTGGCCGTGTGCGACGGACTGGTGTCGGCAGAGTTGGGCGCGGCGCTGCCGACCTCGGGCGGATCGTACCGCTATCTGCGTGAAATTTACGGGCCGCAGAAATGGGGACGGCTCATTTCCTTTCTGTTCATCTGGCAGGTGTCGTTCAGCGCTCCCCTTTCGATTGCCACTGGCTGCATCGGCTTGGCGGGATACGCCGCTTACTACTGGCCGGAACTTGACACGGTATATGCGCACCACGAGGCTGCTCTGCACATCCCGTGGGCTGGCCCGCTGCAGGTCAGTTGGATCGTCACACCCGGTACGGCCCTCGCCATCGTGATCTGCTTCTTCACAGTACTGCTGCTCTATCGGCGCATCACGGTGATCGGGCGACTTTCGAAGATTTTGTGGTTTGGAGTCATGGGCACCATCGGCTGGATCATCTACGCCGGGCTGACGCACTTCAACGCCGCCCGCGCATTCGACTTTCCTCCGGGCGCCTTTACACTTTCTCGACAATTCTTTACAGGACTTGGCGGGGCAATGCTCGTCGCGACCTATGACTATTGGGGCTACTACAACGTCTGCTTCCTGGGCGATGAGATCGAAAACCCGGAAAAGAATATTCCTCGGGCGTTGTTGCTTTCCATTCTGCTGGTCGCGTGTCTATATCTAATGATGAACCTGTGCATTCTGGCCGTGGTGCCCTGGCGGGAAATGCTGCAGGCGGGACAGAACAACACCGGCTTGTATGTCGTGTCTTTGTTTATGCAGAGGGTTTACGGGTCGTGGGCGGCACGGCTGGTGACGGGGCTTGTCATAGCAACCGCGTTTGCGTCCGTCTTTTCGCTGATGCTCGGCTATTCCCGGGTGCCCTACGCGGCGGCCAAAGACGGCAATTACTTCAAGGCCTTCGCCAAGGTGCATCCCGTGCACCGCTTCCCGCATGTTTCCCTGCTTAGCGCTAGGGGTGGTCGCAGCAGCATTCTGTTTTCTGCGATTAAAAGACGCGATCGCGGCCCTGGTAGTGATTCGGCTGATCCTGCAGTTTCTGGTGCAAGCCGTGGGCGTGATTCTCTTGAGGATCTGGCGGCCGGAAATGCGCCGGCCCTTTCGCATGTGGCTGTACCCGTTACCTGCGTTACTGGCGAGCGCAGGCTTTCTCTTCATATTGTTTAACCGGGTGAACTGGCAAAAAGAAGTGCGGTATGCGGCGATCATTCTGCTCACCGGCCTCCTCATTTATATGGTGCGGGCCTGGAAGGATTCGGAGTGGCCGTTTGTGAACGTCCTACGAACAAAATCTTGACCACTGAGGACTCAGAGTAGACAAGGGGAATGGCCGATCACATCACAGTTCCGTCTGTAGGAGGGGCCGGCATTCGGCGGGCTGATCCAGCATGGGCTCCCTTAGGCGAGCCGATCTTTCGCTCGCTGTGGATCGCTGCCGTCATCTCCTATACCGGCACATGGATGCAGAACGTGGGTGCGGGCTGGTTGATGACCCAGCTCACAACCTCTCCGCTGATGGTGGGCCTGGTACAGGCTGCCGCCGCGGTTCCTGTGTTCCTCGTGGTACTGCCCGCCGGCGCGCTCGCCGACATGGTAGATCGTCGGCGGCTTCTGCTCTTCACCCAAGGCTGGATGGTCGTGGCGTCGGCCGCTCTAGGCGTGCTGACGCTGCTGCATGCGGTGGATCCATGGGTGCTGCTGATCTTCACGTTTCTGCTGGGGCTGGGCGCGGTGATGAATGATCCGGCATGGCAGGCGATCACGCCCGACGTGGTTTCTCCGGCACGGCATGCATCCGCGGTTGCGCTGAACTCTGCCGGATTCAACGTGGCTCGCGCAGTCGGTCCCGCACTGGGCGGGATCGTCGTAGCGGCGGCGGGATCAGGATGGTCCTTTCTACTGAATGCCGCGTCGTTTTTCGGCGTCATCTACTTTCTATGCAAATGGAAACAAGTCGCTCATGAACCATTGCCCAGGCAGAGCGTGCGGGACGCAATCGCCGAGGGCTTCCGCTACGTGCGCGGAGCGCCCGAGGTTCGCTCGGTGCTGATTCGCACCGGGGCATTCAGCGTGGGTGCGACTTCCCTTTTAGCGTTGCTGCCGGTCATCTGCCAGCCCCACGGAGCGCAGGGCTACGGCTTCCTGCTGACCTGTTTCGGGCTGGGCGCACTCGCTGGGGCGGCCCTGTTGCCGCGGTTACGGCTGCGTTACTCCGTAGACGGCCTGGTGGCAGGCGCAACCCTCGTGTTCGCTGCCATGACCTTTATGGCCGGACAGAGCCATATTTTTGAATGGCTGTGTCTGGTATTGTTTACGGCGGGAGCGGCATGGATTGGCATTCTGGCCTGCTTCAACGTGGTAGCGCAAACCATGTGCCCATCATGGATGCGGGCGCGAGCGCTCTCCATGTATCTGCTCGTGCTCCAGGGAGGGATGGCACTGGGCAGTGCGCTCTGGGGATGGGTAGCTAGCCGTGAAGGCGTACCGACTGCGCTCGGCATGGTCGGCTTTGGCGATGGTTGTGGGATTGAGCAGTATTCGACGGCATCGGTTAACGGCGTCGGAGCTCAAAATGGCTCCGGCGGTAGTAAGAGATTAAGGGCCCAAGGAGAAAACATGAGGAAGCGTCTGGGATTGGCTGTGTGCAGTTTGCTGGTGTTGACAGTAGCTGCCGCGGCGCAGGTACCCAAGCATAAGGAGGAAAAGCGCACCGTCACGATGGTGCTGGATCACACTGTACTCAATATGGAGTACGAGTTCATTCCGGCCGCCGAAGCCATGCCGGAAGATAAATTCAATTTCGCTCCCACGAACGGAGAGTTTAAAGGCGTTCGCACCTTTGCCCAGCAGATCAAGCACGTGGCCGCCGTGAATTATGAAATCGCTGCGGCAATTCTGGAACAGAAGGCCCCGGTGGACATCAACGAAGAAGCCGGGCCGGCCTCAATTACGACGAAGGCTGACATTCTCAACTACCTTAAAGAATCCTTCGCGTATGTCCACAAAGCAATCGCGACCATCAACGAGAAGAATGTTGTCGAAACCGTGAAGAGTCCCTTCGGCGAAGGCTCGGTTTCGCGCATGGGATTAGCCACTAGCATCGCATGGCATGGGTACGACCACTATGGTCAGATGGTTGTGTACTTAAGAATGAATGGGATTGTCCCGCCGGCCAGCATGCCAAGCGGAAAATGACTTAGCTGCGGGGGCGGGGCTCGTTCTTGGCACTTTCTACCAGGCCGCCGCAGTATTCCTCAAACGTGATGCTGGGGTTCCGGGCGCAACGCTCCGGGTAGGAATTGAGAGCATGCAGGAAGATCTGCATCTCCATGCGAACTTGCTCGTTGCCCGACAATTGATTGTGCCCCGCCAGGATCGAATGCATTTTGGCTTTCATTGCACGCCACCCCTGCCGACCATCCCGGAACGCCGCTAACCTCAGATTCCCGGCATACCCGCCCATCTCTGCCCGGTCCTTAAAAACACAAGGGGCAGAAATTAGTTTCGCAAGGGGAGGAACGGTTCACCATATTCGATATAACGGACACGGTGAATGGCACATTCGAGGTAAGGTCTTGCCTGTAGACTCAGGATGCCGAGAGCGACGCTCGTGCCCCACCGGGCGTGATCGACGTGGAAATTACTTCGGCGGCAAGCCGATTTCGCAAGAGATGGGTCGCGACCAGTTTTCGCACTTTCTGCAGGGGCGCCCTAGGATCGAGAAACATCAGTACTGACGGACCCGCGCCACTAAGAACTGCCCCCAGAACTCCATCCCTTCCCTTCAGTTCTTGAAGGCACGGAAGCAAAGGGCAAAGAGCCGCACGGTAGGGCTGGTGAATACGGTCCTCGAGAGCGGCAGCCAGGAAGTCGGGGCGCCCTTGCATGAACGCCGCCAGCAGCAGCATGGAATTTTGCACGTTCGTGACCGCATCGGCGCGGGAATAATGTGTCGGAAGGACGCGCCGGGCCTCTTCGGTCGACAGGCTCAACTCCGGAACCGCCAGCAGCAGCGGCCACTTCCCTTTCGGCCGGACGCTCGCCACCTGAGCCTCGGCCTCCCCACTCATGCGCGCTACTGTCAGGCCGCCCATCCAGCACGCAGAGGCGTTGTCAGGATGGTGTTCCCGGCGCGAAGCTTCACCAACGATTTGCGAGTCAGTCCAGCGGAGGCGGCCGAAATGTACAGCCATTGCAATCCCCGCCAATCGCGCAGCTGCAGAGGATCCACAGCCTTTGCCGATGGGGATATCGTTGTCGATCCGGATTGCCAAAGTCGTGATTTCGCGCCCTGCCGCTTGCAGCACTTCGCGATACGTGTTCAGGATGAGATGTTCCTGAAGATTTCCGCAGATGGCTTGGTCGCGGCCGGTGGCTTTGATCGAGAACTCGTTAGCTGCACGGGCGTCAAGCTTGATGTAGAAGTCCATCGCCAGTGCGGCAGCATCAAACGCTGGCCCAAGATTGGCCGACGTGGCGGGAAGAGCGATCCGCAGCCGAGTCCGTTTCGAATTCTTGTTCTTAGACGGCATGTCTCGGAGTGTAGCGCCGGCGCTATTTTTCTGCTTTCTCCAGTGTGCGAATCACCGCGTCCAGCGTGGCATCCAGCACGATCGGCGGACGACGCAACTTGTTCAGCTCAACGTTATCGCCGTCTTTAAACAAATCGCCCCGGTGAAATTCCATGGTGAAGTCCGGATCCTTCAGCAGGTTCCCCGTCAGCACCAACACCACACTCTCATCCGGCTTCACAAATTTCTGTTTCACCAGCTTCTTCAACCCAGCCAGCGTAACCGCCGACGCCGGCTCGCAGCCGATTCCTTCTGCACCAATCTCCGCTTTCGCCTGCGCTATTTCGACTTCCGTCACCTGCTCGCAAGCTCCACCCGTGGCTTCGAGAACGTGAACCGCCTTCTTCCAAGACGCTGGGTTGCCGATGCGGATAGCGGTAGCGCGAGTCTCGGCCTGCACGCTGACCAACTTTTGCCCGGCGGTCTCGCGCAGCGTACGCACCAGCGCGTTGGCGCCTTCCGCTTGAATCACCGACAGCTTGGGCAGCCGCGAAATCAGCCCCAGGTCTCGCATTTCCAGCAGCGCTTTGCCAATCGCGGAACTATTTCCAAGATTTCCGCCGGGCACGATGATGTGATCCGGCGGCTGCCAATCCAGTTGCTCCATCAGTTCGAGCGCGAGAGTCTTCTGCCCTTCGAGCCGAAAGGGATTAATCGAATTCAGCTGGTAGACCGGAGCGCGCAGAACCAGTTCCTGTAACAACCGCAAGCAGCCGTCGAAGTCAGTGCGCAACTGGCAGGTGACGGCGCCATAGTCGAGCGCCTGCGAAAGTTTGCTCCAGGAAATCTTGCCGTCGGGAACCAGCACCAGGCTGCGCATGCCGCCGCGAGCGGCGTAGGCGGCCATCGACGCAGACGTATTTCCTGTGGAAGCGCACGCCACCCAGCGAAATCCCGCAAGCCGCGCGAAAGTTGCCGCCACCGTCATGCCGCCATCTTTGAACGAGCCGGTGGGATTCAGTCCCTGATGCTTCGCGAACAACCGCGGCACCCCGGCGATGCGGGCGCACTGCGGAAGTTCGTACAGTGGGGTGTTACCTTCGCGCAGGGTGATGGCATGGTCGTCACTCTTGAGTGCAGGCAGCAGATCGCGAAATCGCCAAACTCCGCTGAGATCCACAGGCGATTGCGACAGGCGCCGCTCGCGCCATTTGCCCTTCAGTTCCTGCGCATTCCACCCTTTCTCCTTCCACTGAGGATAGGTAATCTCGAGCAGATCGCCGCAATGCGAACAACGAAAATCCTGACCGGCGATGTCACTCAAATCTCCGCAGCCAATGCAACGGAAGCGGTACGTAGCTTGACGCACGTTTGGCGCGGAAGTGGACAAAGGAGGCATGGGCCCGGCTTACTTCTCTCCCCGCAGATATTGGTCGCTCTTGTTGATCCAGTCGGCGCGGGGTGGCGTGAAGACGTCGAGATCGACGGTGTCTTCCATCGCCTCGGCCTTGTGCGGCATGTGCGCGGGGATGCAGAGCACTTCGCCGGCGTGCACCACAATCTCTTTGCCGTCGATCCAAAACTTCAGCGCGCCATCGAGGATGTAGGTGAGTTGCTCGTTGTGATGGCTGTGCTCCGGGACGATGCACCCTTTCTTCAACAGCACCCGCGCCACCATGATCTCCTGCCCGACCACAAACTGGCGCTGCAGCAGCGGGTTCAATTCTTCGAGCGGGATTGTATGCCACGGAATATATTGCAGTGCGGCCGTTCCCGCCGCGTGCTTGGTGACGGCGCGCTTGGCGCGGGAATGAGACTTCGCGAGTTTTGCTTTCGCGCGAGTTGAGGTCTTCGCCTTCGGTTTGGTCTTCAGTTTCTTTTTCGCCATGAGGTCAGTGCACTCGTCCTTCGTATAGCTTTACCGCTGTGTCGTGCAGGTAGGCGTGGGCCAGTTGCAGCGCCCGGGCTTCGGTGATTTCGTTTTCGGAGATCATCTCCGCCAGAGCCGCGGCCAGCGCGGTGCGCGACGACTCCGCGCCCAGCCAGTAGCTCTCTTCCGCCCCCAGCACCTGATTGTAAGGGAAACAGTCGGTGCCAAAAGTGATCTTGTCAGGAAAAGTTTCCAGCCACATTTTGAGCGTCTGTTTGAACGCCGACGGATACTGCGCCAACTCACCAAACGAAGAATCAAGATAGACATTCTTCATCGCGGCCAGCCAGATCGCCTCACGCTCCAGCGGATATCCTCCGTGAATCATCACGAAGGTCGTCGACGCGTAGCGCGGATCGCGCAGCACGCTCTCCAGATTCATGATATTGCTTTGCGACAGATTGAAATAATCGCCGATTCCGATCGCCGTATGAATGTGCACCGGCAGGTGCAGGCGGCCGCCTTCCAGAACGAGATAGCGGAAAATGAAGTCCTGAAATGTGCGGTAATCCTTTTCATCGGGAACTCCGCCCGCTATGTAGTGCTGGTAGATAGCTTCGGCCTGAGCGCGCGTCGGATCGCCGAAGGTGGTCGGCCGGAAGTAGGCGACTTCAAACTTCATCGCAATGCCGCCACGCTTGGAATTGTCCTCCAGCACCTGGCTGATGAATTTCAAATAGTCGCCGAACATCGCGGGAAGCTTGCTCACATTTTCCTGCTGCATCCAGCGATGCAGCATTTTTTCCTGCAGCGGAATGTACACGCCTTCATCGGGATTGCGCGCTGTCTCGTGCTCGTTGTTGAAAGGCCACATAAACGAGTCCGCAAAGAAGACCCAGGAAAACCGTTTGGGATCGAGGTAGTCGGCCATCATGGCGCGGTTGGCCACGGACGTTTCAATGTTGACCTTGTCGAGAATCGAATTGAAGTAGGCAGGTCCCGCGAGTTGCTTTTTCAACTCCGTCTTCTTGTCAAGCAGCCATTTCGCGTGCTCGGGCGAGAGATCGTTGTAGGGATATCCGAAAAGCGCTTTGGCGGCAACGGCAAGTTCAGGATTGTCGTCACGGGTGCGCAGCGCTTCGCTCGCGTTCGGAGGCGCTGCCATCGCGTCGACGTCCGGGTCATCGGCATACCCGGGATGAGCGTGGTGGTCGAACGCAGGAATCTTTTCAATTTGCGGAAGCAAACGCTGGTAAATTTGCTGCACGTCGGGACCGGGAAACGGCCGGGCTTGGGCAAACGATAAAGCGGAGATACCGACCACGGCAATGACCAAAAATCCTAGAATTGCAGATCGCATGCAGTTCCTCAGGGGCTTAAAGCCCGCAACTAATGACTGCTGAAATCGCAGCGCTGAAGCGCTGCGCCACCCAAAAGCAAAGTAAACTATCAGGCCACAAACTTCCCGCAAGGCAATCTTCCTGACATTGGTAGTCCGATGGCAATCAGCGCGCAACAGCTGTAGCCTGCCAGGCAGTCGAAACCTTCACGATTCTCTCCACCGCCTCGTGCAGAGTTTCCATGGACGAAGCGAATGAGAAGCGAATGAACTCTTTGCCCGTCGGACCAAACGCAGCGCCGGGAATCGCTGCTACGCCCGCGTCTTCCAGAAGAATCCGGCACAGATTCTCCGCGCTCATGCCTGTGGCAGTGATGTCGACCCAGGCGTAAAAGGCGCCCTCCGGCGCCTCGCAACGGAACCCCGGCACCCGATTCAGTTCACGCACGAATTGTTCGCGGCGGCGGGTGAATTCGCCGACCATGTATTCCGTGTTGCCCTCCCGATCGCGCAGCGCGTCGATGGCCGCGTACTGCGTAAACTCGGCAACGCAGGTATAACTGTTCACCGCCATCATTACCAAAGCGGGCACGACCTCGGGCGGCGCAACCGTGTATCCCAAGCGCCAACCCGTCATGGCGAAGCTCTTGGAGAATCCGTCGATGATCAGCGTCCGCTCGTGCATGCCGGGATAGCGCAACATTGACAGATATTCGCCGCCGTAAATAATGCGCGCATAAATTTCGTCAGAGAGTACCCAGAGGTCGTGCTTCACCGCCAATTCCGCCAACGCCCGCTGCACTGCATCGGTGTAGACCGTTCCTGTTGGATTGCCTGGCGAATTCGTGATCAACATCCGCGTGCGCGGTGTAATCTTCGAGGCAATCTCCGCAGGGTCAGGCTGAAAATGATTCTGGGCTGACAGCGCAAAATGCACGGGAACCGCGCCTAGTCCAAGCGCGATGGAGGCGTATCCGGGAAAGCCAGGATCAGGATAGAGGACTTCGTCCCCGGGTTCGAGCAGCGCCATCATTCCGAGGAAGAGCGCGAGCTTGCACCCGGGCGCGAGCACGATGTTGGCCGCAGACACCTTGATATTGCGTGTGCGATCCAGATAAGCAGCAATCTCTTCACGCAGGGCGGGCACCCCAGCGACAGCGCAATAACGATCCTTGCCATCCGCCAACGCTTTGCTGGCAGATTCGATCACCGACTTTCCCGGATGGAAGTCGGGCTCACCGAGTTCTAAATGGATGATTGATCGGCCCTCCGCTTCCAGTTCCTTCGCACGGGCAAAGACCGAGAGCGCGCCTTCCCCAGTCATCACGGACATTCTTGAAGCAATCGATCGCATGGATCTCCCAAAAATGAAATTGAATTTATGACGTGCCCTCAGCGGCTAAAGCCGGTCATCATTCGCGGTACTTGCGGACCGGCTCAAAGCCGGTCCCTTCCCGGTTTGTCCAGAACCGTGCCGTTCGAGTTCTGTCTACAGCCGGTTCCATCCCGGTTCTGCCTACAGTCCTTTATACATCCCACCATCGACCAGCACGGTCTGCCCCGTGACGTACGACGCGCGTTCCGACGCCAGCCACACGATCGTCTCTGCCAATTCGCGAGGCTCTCCAAGGCGCTTGAGCGGCGCATCCGCAGCCCAGCCATCGAGGAACTCCTGTTCCGGCTTCCCCGACGCAGCCGAGCGGGCCTTGGCTAATTCCTTCAGCCGATCAGTCGCGGTGAATCCGGGCCCGACATTATTCACCAATATCCCGTCCTTGCCGAACTCGTTCGCGAGACTCTTGACCAATCCCACCACCGCCGCGCGTACCGCATTCGACAGCACCAAATCGGCCACCGGCTGTTTCGTGGTAATCGAAGTAATAGTGATGATGCGACCCCAATGCTTCTTCTGCATGTGAGGGATCACTTCGCGCGCAAAATACACCGTGCTCAGGAAGTTCAGGTCCAACGCGCGTTGCCAGTCTTCCAGAGTAACCGCGAGAAATCCCTTAGCCGGCGGGCCTCCAGCGTTGGTCACGCAGATGTCAACGCTACCGAACTTGGCCGCCACGGCGGCGACGAAACGCGTCACGGCCGCAGGATCGCCGACGTCAAACGTCTCCGCCAAAGACTTCCACGCCGTGCTGTTTTCGAATCTTCTCAGCCGCAGCCTGCAGCGTCTGCGGATTCCGGGCGCACATGGCCACGCGGCAGCCTTCCGCGGCAAAGGCCTCGGCAGTGGCGAGGCCAAGTCCCTGACTGGACGCGGCAACCAGGGCCACACGGTTTTTCAGTCCCAAGTCCATGAACGTGGAATTATAAATGGTGCCGATGCCAGGAATGCTTGCCCCCACGCGCTCGGCGGAATTACTCTGAGAGCGACCGTGAACCACCATGAGGTGCCCATGAAGCGCAAGTTTGAGCATCCGGAAACGCAAGCCACCCGCGGCGCCACCGATCTGGAAAAGAAGAACGGCCCACTGGCGACCCCGATCTACCAGACCTCGACCTTCGAGGTCACCGACAATGAAGAGCAACTCCGCGTCACCGGCTCAGACAGTTATTACACGCGCTATGGCAATCCCACGAACACGGTCGCAGAAAAGACGGTCGCTGAACTGGAAGGCGTCGACGCGGCTCTCACCTTCTCTTCCGGCATGGGCGCGATCACGACGACCATCATGGCGCTGCTCAAGGCAGGCGACCACATCGTGGCCCAGCGCGATGTTTACGGTGGCACCCACAAGTTCCTGTCGCAGTGGCTGCCAAAACTGGGCGTTGAAACGACCTTCGTTGACACCACCGACTACGAGCAGCACGCCCGCGCCATCCGGCCGAATACGAAGCTGCTGTATCTCGAGTCTCCGACCAATCCCACCCTGCGTGTCGTCGACCTGAAAACGACCGCGGCTCTGGCCAGGAACCACAGCCTGCTCAGCATGATCGACAGCACCTTCGGCACTCCCATCAACCAGCATCCGTCGGAGTACGGCATCGACCTGATCATGCACTCCGGAACGAAATATCTTGCCGGGCATTCTGATCTGATCTGCGGCGTTGTCGCGGGACGCGCTGAACTCATCGCCAAAATTCTTTCCACCCGAACCACACTCGGAAATTGCATGGACCCGCATGCCGCATGGGTGCTGGTGCGCGGCCTGAAGACGCTGGCAGTGCGGGTGCAACGCCAAAACGAGAATGCCCTGCGTGTAGCGGAATTTCTCGCTCAACACGCCAAGGTGCGGAGCACACACTATCCGTTTCTGAAGAGCCATCCGCAGAACGCCTTGGCCCGTCAGCAGATGGCCGGCGGCGGCGGCATGGTGACTTTTGAAGTCGAAGGCACAGGCGATGATGCTCGACGCCTCACCGAATCTCTACGCCTGTTCACGCTGGCCCCAAGCTTGGGAGGCGTCGAGTCGCTGGTGTCGATCCCGGTGCTGACCTCGCACCTCACCCTCGCGCCGGAAGAGCGGCAGAAGATTGGCGTCACGGAACAGATGATCCGGCTTTCCGTCGGGATCGAGAACGCGGACGACCTGATTGCCGATCTGGATCATGCGCTGGAAGCGGTAGGCGCGCGGCAATCGGTTCAGGTGGGGTAGGACAGCTTCTAGCTTTTTGCCGCGGGCGCACCACAAGAAAACAAAGCCGGCCTCGAAAGAGGCCGGCTCTTCGTTGAGACCCCTCTACCGGGTTAGAAAATAAACTTCGCTCCCAACTGCAGCACGCGGGCGAGGTGCGCGCTGTTGATTTCCAGGAAGCCATCGCTTCCCAGTCCTCCCGAGGCGGCCCCGTTGAACTCCGTATGGTTGAAAATGTTGAAGGCTTCTGCACGGAACTCGAAGGCCATGCTTTCCTTGATGGCAAAGCGTTTGAACAGCGCCATGTCGAAGTTGGTGCGGTCAGGATTGCGCAGGAAATTTCTGCCCACGTCTCCGAAGGTGAGTCCCGTCGGCGTGGCAAACGCAGCAGGGTTATAGAAATATCCTGCGTAAGCGTTCGAAGTGACCGCGCTCGGCGGCGGAACATTGGCCCGTGGATTTCCGACCAGATCCGGATAAGAGCCCGTACCGACTCCGTTGCCAACGCCAGCGTTGTCGCCGTAAGTCGGTGCCATTGGTCACGTTCAAGAGGTGTTCCCGTCGAGAAAGCAAAGATACCGGACCACTCCCATCCGCCAAGTAGTGTGTGAGTCATGCCAGGCTTTCTGAAGAACGGCAGATCGTAAACCCAGCCGACATTGAGCATGTGCCGCTGGTCAAAATTCGAACTGGCGCGCTCAGCGAAGGATCGTACGAGTTAACGAACGAACCATCATAACGATCCGAAGAGTCGTCAATCGAATGGCTGTAGGTGTAGGCCGCAGTAAGGCTCAGTGATCCAACATTCTTGCGTCCTGAAACTTGCAGCGCGTGGTAGATGGAGGACGACGTGATTCTCCAACCGGGTGATGGTTCCAATGCCGTAGTACGGCCGATAGGGATTGGGATCATTGGTGCAAGCCGTCTGTAGATTGATGGCTGCCTGCCCGGTGATCGTGTTTCCGTTGACGACGCCCGTTACACCCGACTGTCCGATGTTCGTGAGACGTACTGCAATCCGTGGAACTAATCGCCTGGCCTGGCTGATACGGGTTGTCTGACGCCGCAAGCGGGAACAACTGGTTAAGGTCGCGTTGACGGCCGAGCATCGTTCCCTTGCTGCCGACGTACGAAACCGTCAGCACGGTGCGGTCGGGTAATTCATGCTGCACATCCAAGTGCCATTGCTGCATGTAGGGCCACACCACCTGGTTCGGAATGGAGTAAAAGCTGGACGGGAAAGAAGGTGCGAGTCCCGCTCCCTTCCCAATGTTAAGTATCCTGGAACGGTGTTCTGCGACTGAGTTTGCAACAGCGGAGAGGTCTGACCTTCCATTCCTTCCGTGTTGGCTTCGTTTCCGTTGGCGTGCTCGAAGAATATTCCGTACCCGCCGCGAAGCGCCGTCTTACCATTGCCGAAGACGTCATACGCGAAACCGATGCGCGGTGCGGGATTGAAGAGGTGGCCTTTTGAGCAACCCACGGGAACGCCGTTAACGCCGCACTGCACCAGTCCATCCAGCGGATCCCCGATGACCTGGCCGGTTCCATATCCGTAACCAAGGCGCCAGCAGTGCCCGTCATGTTGGCTCCCGCAGGTGCATTGGTCGGGGCATTGCCGTCCGCATCGTAAATGAAGGTCGCCTGCGTCGGGTCATAAACCGCAGGATCCCAGTTGTACGCATGCTTGTATCGGTCGCGATACGTGCCCTCCAGGCTCACCCGAAGTCCCAGGTTCAAGGTGAGGCGATCGGTCACACGCCAGTCATCCTGGAAATAAGGTTCGAGAATTTTGTAGCGGTTATAAAACTTCAACTGGTTGCTGCCTTGGGTATAGTTCGAAATGTTTCCCATCAGCAAGTCCGCAAACGCGTTACCTGTACTCAGGCTCGAACCCGTGTCAAAGGTGAGCGAGCCGTTCACCTGTACGCTGCTCAACTCATTTTTCTGGCCGGCAACAAAGTAAGCGCCAAACTGCAGATTGTGACGCCCGATCGTCTTGGTCAGGTTGTCACGATAGGTGTAGGTCGGATTGGAATTGTAGGCTCCCTCTGGCCAAATGCCGTCGGGATCCATGTAGATTCCGTCGTACTTTCCGCCGCTCAGCGTGATGGCCGGCAACTTGCCGCCAAAGCCGTTGTTGAAGATGGAACCCATATTGTTCGACAAGTCCGCCGGACGCTGCCACGCTCCGACGGATTGGAACGAGATGTGGTCAGTGGTATAGCTGGCTACAAATTCATTGAGCAGAGTGGGAGAAATTGAACTGGTCAAGCGTGCCACCATGCTCACGCCCGGTCCGTCAAACGCCGTTTGGACAGTTGGGAACGACGATCCCGTCCAAATGGTGCTCGACTCCACCGTGTTCCACGAATCGTGGATGTAGCGGAAGGTCAGCCGGTTCTTGTCGTTGATATTGTGATCGATGCGAAACAGTTCTTCGCGCCAACTGGTCGGCAACGTGATGTTGGAGTTATAGGCTGAAGCGCCCGGGACATCTAGCGTTCCCACCGGAATCAGCGGCAACAATGCCGCGGCCGCGGGATCAACCGTGATCTGATTCCCCGGAAAAGGCAGCCCTGTCGCGGGGTTCACAGGACAATCCGACCCAGGACAGACGTCGCTGAAGTTCCCGCTGCGCTCCGCGCTGTACGGCACCACCGTATTGAATGTCGCCGGCACGCGCTCGCGCCGCCACTCCTGCGACCAGAAGAAGAACGTCTTCTGCTTGTCCTTGTTGTAAACGCCCGGGATATAAACAGGTCCGCCAATGGTGTAGCCGAAATCGTTCTTCTTGTACGGCGGAACGACGCCCGTGTCGCCGAAGCCCGTATTGTTGAAATAGTTCTGCGCGTTGAAAGCATCGTTGCGCACGAATTCGTAGGCGTCGCCGTGGAACGACTTCGTTCCCGACTTGGTCTCGACTTCGACCGTGCCCGAACCGTTACGTCCATACTGCGCGCCGTAGTTCGAGGTCAGCACCTTGAATTCGGCAATCGCGTCGAGGCTGGGATACACGTTCAACGTGCCGTTGCTGCCGTTGTCCATGTTGTCGCCGCCATCCAGTTCCCAGGCGTTGTACTCGGTGCGGCCGCCGTTCATGCTGAAGGCCACGCTGCCGTTGATGCCGACCGATGGCTCATCCGACCCCGTCTGATTGCTCACGCCCGGAACCAGCGTAACCAGCGACGTGAAATTCCGCCCATTCAAATTGAGCTGGGTAATTTCTTTCCCACTCACAGTGCCAGCGAGTTCTGAGGACTGCGTTTCTACCTGCGCCACCGACTCGCCTTGCACCACGACCTCTGTGCTGATGGAACCGACTTCGAGCGTCACGTCGATGCGGGCCTTCTCGCCGACGTCGAGTTTCACGTCCTTGGCCTGATACTTCTTGAAGCCGGTAGCCGTGACAAAGATGTTGTAAGAGCCAGGGGATAAGGCGGACTCGTTGTATTCGCCGGTAGAGTTCGTTGTCGTCTGGCGATTGATTCCGCGCTCAGGACTGGCGATCACGACCGTGGCGCCCGACAGCGCCGCGCCCGAAGGATCCTTCACCGTACCAGTAATCGATCCATTCTGAGCCCATGCGGCTCCGCAGAACGTTACGACCAACAACACGACCTGCAACAGCGTTCGATTCGATTTCATGGTCACGCTTCTCCCCGTTGGCGCAGGGATTGCCCTGCGCAAGTTCGGCTAGCAATGTTGCCGGGCCTTCTGGCCCGGGGCATCATTTTTGTTCGAACACTTGGACCCGAGTTGGTTTGAGACCCAGACGGGTTATTAAAACGTATGAATAGTGCTTTTATGGGGCAACCACTGTCAAGAAAAAAACGCCTTTGTGTGACCCTAGTCACACACTTTCAGAAGAAAACCGTTTTGGCTGCGACCCTGATGGGATGCGCCTTAGGGATGCAAACCCCGGCGATATCCTAGAGCAAGCTGCGCGTCGACTCGCGTGTCACCAGTTCGGGAGCGACCTTCCGGTGGGTCGCGCAGGTATCGCGCTTTTCCAATACCCCGTTGATGCCGTCGACCACTATGCCAACGGCGGAGGCCCCCATCGCTTCCATGGGCTGGCGCACGGTAGTGAGCGAAGGCGTGTAGAGCGCCGAAGTCGCCACGTCATCGAAGCCGATCACCGAGCATTGCTCCGGCACGCGCACTCCCGCCTTGGTCAAGGCCCGGATTGCGCCAAACGCGCTCATATCATCGAAGGCCAGCAGCGCGGTGAAGGGACGCTTCTGGCGAATGAGTTCCTCAGTTAACTTGTGACCCGATTCGAAGCTCGACATGGGATCGCGCGATTCCGGCAACTCTACGATCAGCCGCGAGTCGATCTCCAGCCCGCACTCCTTGGCGCATTTGCTGATGCCGCGCCAGCGCGGAGAACTGTCCGTGAGCGCCTTCGGTCCACGAATAAATGCAATCTTGCGATGCCCGAGCGAATGCAGATGTTCCATCGCCATGTAGCCACCGACTTCGTTGTCGACGATGACCGAACTGATCGAGTCCGTCTTGAGTTCGCAGCCAATCATCGCCGTGGGCACGCTGCTCTTCTCCAGATCGCCGAGCAGATTGATATCCAGAAACAGCCAGTTGGCGAGGACAATCAGCGCTTCGATTCGCCGGTCGAGCAGCATCTCCAGATAGCGCTCGAAGCGGCTGCGCTCGTTATGCACATCGGTGAGAATCGGCAGGTACGACGACTGGTAGAGCGTGTTCTCAATGCCGCGCAACACCAGCGTGCAATACGGATCGGTCATGTCAAATACCATGACCCCGACCGTATGGCTGCGCTTGCTGCGCAGCGAGCGGGCAAACTGGTTGGGACGGTATCCGAGCTTCTGGGCGGCGCGCTCAATCCGCTTCTTCGTTACAGCCGGGATGTAGCGCGCCAGCGGCGCGTTGTTCAGTACGATCGACACCGTGGTCGAGGAAAATCCGCTCTCCTTCGCCACGTCACGAATAGTCACCATCGCAACCTTTGCGCCGGAACGCAGGGGCGCCGCAAAGAGGTCCCAGTTACGCTTTCCACGTTCTCCTTGCCGCTTGTATTGAAAGCGTACACTGGCGGACACTACAGCAGAGTGCGATAACAGTGTCAAGCGTGCGAATCACATCGATAAGTTTTGTTTTGTTTCAGCTTGTCGCAACCGCGACTGCGATTCCTTCGTCGCAGATCCCGCCTGCCCCTGCCGCCGATCACAGCTCTCTTGCGTCGCCACGGCCTTCTCCCGATGCCGTCGGCAACGATCCCGCAAAGCTTTTTCAGCGCGGGCAAGACGCTCTCACCCACGGCCAATTGGACGAAGCTGAGCACGCTTTCCGCTCCGTCCTTCAGTTGGATCCCAAGTCCGGAGGAGCGTATGCCAATCTCGGCGTCGTCTACATGCGCCGCAAGCAATGGAACAAGGCCCTCGAATCTCTTCATCAGGCCGAGCGCCTCATGCCCCAGGTGCCGGGAATTCGTTTGAACATCGGGCTGGCTTATTACCGCCAGAATGAATTCCCCAAAGCCATCCCGCCGTTTGAATCCGTGCTACGCGATCAACCGGACGCCGCCCAGGCCCGTTATCTGCTGGGTCTCTGTTATTTCTTTTCCGAACGCTGGTCCGACGCCACCTCCACCCTCGAGCCGCTCTGGGCCCAGGAATCGGCAAAGTTCCCTTACCTGTATGTGCTTTCCAACGCCGCCCACCGCGCTGGCCAAAAAGACCTCGATGACCGCGCCTCCGCGCAGCTGATAAAACTCAGCGACGGCTCTCCCGAATACCATCTTTTTGTCGGCAAGTCTCATCTGAATCTCGACCGGTACGACGCCGCTCTTGCGGAATTTCAGGCGGCCGCTGCGGCAGATCCCAAGCTTCCGTTTGTGCACTTCAACATGGGCCTCACCTACATGAAGAAGCAGGATTATCCCAAGGCCCGTGACGAGTTCCTGCAAGACGCTGCCATTGAGCCCGATCTCGCTCTGAACTACGACGAACTGGGAAACGTCTATTGGCTGATGCAGGAAGATCGCAACGCCGAAAAGAGTTACCGCGAGGCGCTCCGGCGCAATCCCCGTCTCGTGAATTCTCATCTTGGGCTGGCCAGAATTTATCAGCGCCAGGATAAATATTCCGCGGCTCTGGCTGAAATCGATGCGGCCGGCAAGCTCGACCCCGCCCGCACCGACGTGCACTACATGCGCGGCCAGGTCCTGCTTCACCTGGGACGTAAGCAGGAAGCAAAAAAGGAGCTGGCCGCCGCTGCCCTCGCCGACACCGAGCGCAAGACCGGACCAGAAAAACACGTTGGAACCGTGCCCTCCCCCGAACTGTTACAGGAGCCCCAGTGATACACTCGGCGAATGTAGAGACGTTGCTGCCGTCGTTTCGTTCTTCCGCGACCCCAACCGCAAGTTGCCGACCCGGCAGGAGGTACAGATCTTGAAACGCATCCTGAAAATCGTTGCCATCATCCTCGGTGTTCTGATTGTGATCGCCATCGCGCTGCCTTTCCTGATCGATGCGAACACCTTCCGCCCGAAGCTGGAATCGGAACTCACCGGCGCCCTCGGTCGAACCGTCAAGGTGGGAAATCTCTCCCTCTCGCTACTCTCGGGCAGCGTCTCGGCCGACAACATTTCCATTGCCGACGATCCAGCCTTCAGCCGATCACCCTTCGTGCAGGCCAAGTCGCTCAAGGTCGGCGTGGAAATGATGCCGCTGATTTTCTCCAAAACCTTGAACGTCACCGAACTGACCTTGCAGCAGCCCGAGATCAGCCTGGTTAAGTCCGAGAACGGCGAGAAGTGGAATTTCTCCAGCCTGGGTGGGAAAAATACGTCGGCTCCGAAAACTGCATCCCCTTCCAGCGGCAATCCCAACCTGTCGGTGGCCAAGCTCAATGTAGAAGACGGACGCCTCACGGTCTCGCAAACGGGATCGACTGAGAAGCCGCACGTATATGACAAAGTTAATATTAAAGTGACTAACTTCTCGTTCACCTCCTCGTTTCCCGTCGAGATGACGGCCGAACTGCCGGCGAATGGCAGCCTGAAAATCGACGGCAAAACGGGACCCATCAATGCCGACAATGCCGCCCAGACTCCACTCGAGGCTAAAGTAACCATTCGCAAGTTGAATCTGGCGCAGTCCGGCTTCCTCGACCCCGCCGCCGGCATCTCCGGCATCGCCGACTACGATGGAGCCGTGAATTCCAATGGCCGCCAGGCCAAAACCAGTGGCAAGCTGACAGCCACGAATTTACAGGTGGTTCAGAAGGGATCTCCCGCAAGCAAGCCCGTGCAAGTCAACTACACCGTCCAGCATGATCTGGAGAAGCTGACCGGCACCATCCCGCAGTGCGACATCTCCATGGGCAAAGCCGTGGCGCACCTGACCGGCACCTACGATGCCCACGGCAAAGTGACTTCGATCAACATGAAAATCATCGGCCAGGGCATGCCAGTCGACGATCTGGAAGCGATGCTGCCCGCTTTGGGCGTCATATTACCTCCGAAGTCATCCCTTAAGGGCGGCACGCTGAGCACAACCATGGCAGTGGCCGGTCCAGTTGACAAGTTAGTTACGGTAGGGAACATCAAGCTGCAAAATTCCCAGCTCGCCAACTTTGATCTCGGCTCGAAACTCTCCGCTATCTCCGCCCTCTCGGGAAAGAACACCGGCAACGACACCAGCATTCAGAACCTCAGTTCCGATGTTCGCGTCGCGCCTGAGGGTACGAAGGCCGACAACATCAACCTTACCGTGCCTGCGATCGGCGTTGTCACCGGGGGCGGCACGGTCAATCCGGCCAATCAACTCGCCTTCAAGATGACCGCCGCTGTCGGCGGGCACTCAGATCCCCTTCGGCGTCACCGGCACTACCTCCGATCCGAAGTTCACTCCCGACGTGAAAGGTATCGCCGAGGGACTGCTGAAGAGCTACACCCAAGGCAACACAACCAACCAGCAAAATCCCGTCGACAGCGTGATGGGCCTGTTCAACAAGAAAAAGAAACCAAAATAGCGCAATCCCGACGCATCCCCGTAGAGACGTAGCTCAGCTACGTCTCTCTCTCCACAAGCGCACGAATCTGAACGACTCCCGCCAGAGGCGTTGCCGAGCCTCGCCCGTACCAAAGCGCTCTTCCCGCGTTTACTAATACGAACATTTGTTTTATCATTAAGAAATTATGGCAGGCATCCCTGACACGATTTCCGAAGGCCTAGGACGTTATTCCATCGGCGAAAAACTTCGTTCCCTGCGGCTCCGCAAGAGCATGGGACTGGTCGAACTGGGCAAGCACACCAGCCTCTCTGCCGCCCTGCTCTCCAAGCTTGAAAGGGGAAAGTTGTTTCCTACTCTGCCCACACTCTTGCGCATTGCCATGGTCTTCGGCGTCGGCCTCGACTATTTTTTCACCGACGAACGCAAGCGCCGGATCGTGGGAGTCGTCCGGAAGGACGAGCGGGTCCGCTTCCCCGAGCGCCCCGGCGCGCAAGACGTCCAGTATTTCTTCGAATGCCTCGACTACCGGGCCACCGAGCGCAAGCTCAGCGCCTTTCTCGCCGATTTTCAGGAAGCTGCCGCCGGAAAAGCTCAAGCCTCACCAGCACGCCGGAATTGAATTTCTCTACGTGTTAAAGGGGTCGCTCGCCGATCAAGATCGGCAGCGATGAATATGTATCTGGAGGCCGAAGACGCCATCTATTTCGACTCCGCCGTCCCGCACAGCTACCGCCGTCGCGGCGCGAAGCCCTGCACCGGCGTGATCGTCACCGTGCCCCAAGGATGATCCTCCCCATCCCGACAGCTGCCTCCCAACCGAGAACGCCACGCCCGCCCCTCAACGGAATGTCCCCGCCGCGCCCCGATGGTACCTGAATTGCTATCCGCCATTGATTGACAATGAAGGTTGGCCGCTCCATACTCGCGGCTACGTTGCACGAACTTGCATCTTGCTGACTTACGGACAGAAGGCGCGTGCTTATAAAATTGCTTCGCCCGCAGGCCGAGTCTATTCTCACCCATCGGTGTTTCCAGCTTTCATCTCAGGAGGATCTTCGTGTCTAAACTCACCCCCAAAAAGTTCATGCCGGTTGGATGGATCGTCGCGGTAGCCGCACTCGCCGCCCTCGGAGTCGCACTCGCCGCTTTCGCAGGATCAGGTTCCCCGGTTTCGAACAGCCACCGCAGGACATCCGCCGCAACCGTCGCTCCGAGACCAGCATCGACCGCCCGGACGGTGGCGCCCCTGTCGCAGGACCGCGTGAAAGCGAAGTATGCAGCGCTACCGTTGGCATTCGAAAAAAACGAAGGCCAGGCCGATCCTCAGATTCAATACGTGGCGCGCGGCAAGGGCTACAAGCTGGGACTGAAAAATTCTGAGGCCGTCATGACGCTTCACCGGGGCAGGCTCGACTCTGAAGTATCGCGCATGATGCAAGATCGGCGCCTCGGAGCGACTGGCACTAAGCGGATGTTGCAACATAGAAAGGCTAGCGCGAACCAGGACTATTCAGCTGTGCTGCGGATGCACATGGTCGGCGCCCAATCGAACGTGCAGCCAAACGCCTCTGACCCGCAGCCCGGTAAGGTGAACTACCTCCTCGGCAAGGATCCGTCACAGTGGCACTCGAACATTCCTCTGTATGGCCGCGTCGAATATAGCCAGATTTATCCCGGTGTGGATCTTGCGTTTCATGGGGCGGGACCGGGATTGGAATTCGACTACATACTCGACGCGGGCGCCGATGTGAAGCAGATCGCTCTAAGCTTTGAAGGGGCGGACGAAATTCATGCTTCAGCGAACGGAGACTTGGTCCTTAGCACGCCTGCGGGTGCGGTACGGTTGCACAGGCCGGTGGCTTATCAGGACCGTTCCGGTTCTCGCCAGCTCATAGATGCCCGCTTCGTGGTCGAGGGTAATCGTGTGCGATTTAATGTGGCTACCTATGACCACAGCCGCCAGCTCGTAATCGATCCAACTGTGACCTACTCCACATATTTCGGCGGTGACTTTGCGGACTACGGAATAAATATCGCGGTGGATGGAAGCGGAAATTCGTTTGTCGCTGGCGCAACCGATTCAGACACCATTCCAGGCAATTCAGGAGGAACTGCTGGCTTCGATGTCTTCGTGGCGGAAATTAGTTCGGTTGGGATCCCAATTTTCACGACTATCTTCGGCGGAAGCACCGATGATTTCCCGGCCGGCATCGCGGTTGACAGCCAAGGCATCTATGTCGCCGGAACAACCGATTCATCCGACTTTCCCGTCACATCAGGAGCGGCGCAAACCACCTTCCTCGGCGGTGGAGCTAACGGCAACAACGACGCGTTTGCCGTAAACCTGACTCTCGACGGCACCGCATTCAACTGGTCCACCTACATCGGTGGTAGCGATAGCGACTCGGGATTGGGCGTGGCAGTTGACGCGAACCACAACGTCTATGTAGTTGGAGAGACTTTTTCGACCGATCTTCCAGTTGTCAAGGCGTTGACTAACGGTTCGGCTCTCAATCTCGGTCAGAGCACTGGCGCTGACGATGGATACATCGCGATCGTCAACTCGGCGGGCACGAGTTTTGACCTGGTGAGCTACATGGGCGGAAGCGACGCCGATATCGCGACGGGAATCGCGCTCGATGGTGCCGGCAACGCTTATGTTTCCGGCATCACTGCCTCTTCGGATCTGCCAGTCACTACTGGAGCTTTTCAAGGCACATTAGCATCCTCCGGATCGGATGACGCGTTTGTATTTGCGATCGCCGCAGCAAACCTGAAAGCCGCCAACCGATTACGGGTATCGAACCATGTCGGTAGCAACTCTGCTTCGCACGAGGCATCGTTACGCGGTCACAACACCTTGGCTTTATGGTTCTCTGTGCCCGGAATGGCACTGATTGCTGTAGGTCTAAGTTGCTCTGGGTCTCATCGCCGGAAGCTTCTGAGCTTTTTTCTTGCTGCAATTTTGATGGGCACGTTAATGTCGATGCCCGCTTGCGGAGGAGGAGGAAGCAGCAGCGGCGGTGGTGGCGGAGGCGGTGGTGGCGGCGGAGGGGGTGGCGGTGGCAGCTCATCGTTCCTCTATGCAACGTATTTTGGCGGCACCGGTGGGGAGGGTGCCTATGGCATCGCAGTCGACGCTGCCGGCAACGCATTTGTTGTCGGACAAACCCAGTCCACCGACTTCCCTGTTACTAGCACGACCCTTCAAAGCACTTTGGCGGCAGGGGCAACACAAAACGTATTCCTGTTTGAATTGAATCCAACGGGGACAGGGGCGACCTATTCAACGTACTTGGGCGGCAACGGCATAGATTTTGCCTTCGCCGTTGTGGTCGATGCCAACGACGTTGCGTATTTTACTGGCCAAACCAGTTCCTCCAACTTTCCTACAACATCAAATGCAACCCAGGCCACTTTCGGGGGCAGTACGGACGCCTTCGTAAGCGTTCTGGACCCGGTCACCAATACGCTGACATTCTCAACCTACCTCGGCGGTTCGGGCGATGAAAACCAGTTGAGTGCTGGCATCGCGCTCGACTCGTCGAATAACATTTACGTCACCGGCGATACGGACTCCGGAAACGGTTCGACCACTCCGTTCCCCACCGTCAATCCATTCGATGGTGCTTGGTCAGTCGGCGGACCTTGCATTGACTCGAATAACCTAACTGTGCCCTGTCCCGACGGTTTCGTGACTGCATTTACGGCGCCCTAGTGATACCCGTACTATGTTCATTCGTGGCCGTTCGGCTATCCGGACGGCCACTTTTTCTTCTCTCCCTAGCTTTGCGAAGTCCCTCAAGATGAATGCCGCGCAAAAGAAAGTCGGGCTTCGCTCGACCCCGACAGCCGGGAGCCTGCCCTGAGCGAAGCCGAAGGGGCGGCTGTCCCCACATAACCTAACCCTCCGCACCTTGATGGTAGTATGGATGATTCCGCAGCCACTCCGGGGAATCCTGTCGCGTACTCCTTCGGGAAATGTCTGCGGTAAAATGAGAGGCGGATTTTTCCCGTCCCGCACGCGTGCGTTCACTCTTTCAAACGAGCCGCGCGTACTTCCAGCGGGAGCGGGCAGCCTTTGCGTTGTCCCAGGAATCGAAGCTACTTGAACCCAAACCTGCTCATGTTGAAATCCGAGTCGTCGCCAGCTGAGTTGTCGAAATCTCGTTTCATCTTCCGCACACGCCTTGCCGGCCTCGCGGCTTTGTGTCTCGTCGCCGCTCTTCTGGCTTGGCCTTCCCAGGCTGCGGCGCAGAACTTCGCCCTTACGGCCTCGCCGCTTTCGCCCGATGCGGTTGCCCCCGGCGGCACTTCCTCCATCAGCATCTCGATCACCACCGATCCTGGATTCACCGGAACCGTCGACCTGACCTGCCAGGTCACCGCGTCGAACCTGTCGCCCACCGATCCTCCGGCTTGCACCATAAGTCCGGCAACCGTAACTCCTCCGGCCAGCGCCTCCGCCACCATCACCACCAAGGGCGATACGACGACCATCGCCTATCAGATCTCCATCACCGGCGTCGCCGCTTCCACGGGACAGGTTGTGACCACCCAACCGGAAAACCTGACCGTCCTGTCGGTCACGCCGCAGTTCACCATCACCGTGCAAAAAGCGGTGTCGCCCAGCAGCGTGAGCGCGGGCAGCGGAGGCCAAGGCCTGGTTCAGGTCAATCCGATTAACGGATACAGTAGCCCCGGATTTCCCACCGGCGGCGTGACCCTGTCCTGCGCGACCATCACTCCGCTAGTCACCATTCCTCCCGTGTGTTCGTTCTCCTATCCGTCCGGATCGACGAGCCTGCCCGTCAACGGCGTTCCCGTTACCTCCACCGTCACGATCAGCACTTTCGGCCCAGTCACAACGGGAGCCCTCGCGCATCCCCGCGAATTCCCCGCTCTGTGGCTGACCATGCCCATGTTCGCCTTTGCTGGGATCGGTGCCGCGGTCGGTGGCAAAAAATCCCGCAAGGCCTGGGGATTAGTAGCCCTGTTTGTCATGAGCGGCGCGCTTTTCCTGACGCCCGCTTGCGGCAGCAACAGCAGCACCACCACGACCCCCAACGGGATCACGCCCAATAATGCGTACACCTTCACCATCACCGGCGTCGACGCTAACGGCGTCATCTCGAGCAACACCGGCACCACCACCAGCGTGAATCCCACGGTCAGCCTCACGGTCAACACGCCGAAGAACTAAGTTATGCGCGGCCTTGGGCAGGGCGTACGGCGGAAGGCAGCGGGGCTGGCGCTGTCGCTCTCGCTGATCACCCTCTGCACCGGACGCACCGGCCTCGCTAGCCCGCGCAACGACAAGGCTAAAATTCCCGGCGTGACCTGGGACGAATCTCACCCCGGCTGCACCTTCTCCCGCAGCGAAGATGGCAAGTATCACTACGGCATGTGGTACCAAGATGTCGGCGTCACGCTGGCGGTCGACTCCCAGGAAGTGGAGAAGGTCCATCGCCGCCACGAGCCCTTCTTCGCCGTGCTGCTCGACGTGCGCTACCGCGGTCAGGGATCACTTGATTTCGCCACCGACAACATTTCTCTTGAATTCGTTAAGCATTTCCAGGTCGTGCAGACTGCTCTCGATCCAGACGCCTTCTCCCAAAAAGTTCAGAACGATTCCGACGAATTGGATCACGAAACCGCCCACGAGGTAGAAAAACATCCCGAAAAAAAAGAGGCGAAGGAAGCCTTTCTGCGCGCCTTCCTGAAAGACTCCGCCGAACTGCAGGAGTTTGTCGGCAAAAACAGTTTGCGGCCCACACGACTGGGACCGGGCAATCCTGAAACCAGCGGCTGGGTGCTCTTCAGCACCGACAGTAAATGGATTGGAGGATGGAAGAAGCAGGAAGAATTTATCCTGCGCGTGCCCCTCGAAGGAAAGATGTTCGAGTTCCCCTTCAAACTCCCGCCCAAGCCCGGAGAAGTAATGCTGCGGAAACGGCAGTGAAAAAGACGGCCTCCGGCTTCCGGCGTTCGGCTTCCGCTAATCGCGCACGGTGAAAAGCCGCGGGCGGCGGATAGGACTGTTCTTTGGGTTTCCGGAAGCCGGATAGCGGAAGCCGGAAGCCGCCGTTAACTCGCCGCTTTCCGCGCTTGCCGCTCCATCTCGGCGGTCTGGTGCATGAGCACGTCGCGCAATGACACGACGCCCTTCAAAGCCTTGCCGTCCACAATGGGCAGGTGGCGAAATCCAAATTCCCGCATGATGAACAGGCACTCTTCCACGGTCTCATCCGCGGCTACCGCTCGCGGATTCGCGGTCATCACTTCCGACACCGCCGTCGTGCCCGGCGTGCGGCCCACCGCGACCACGCGGTTCATAATGTCCCGCTCCGAAAGGATTCCCGCCAGTTCTCCGTTGCGCAGAACCGGCAGCGCGCCGATATTGTGTTCCATCATGAAACGCGCCGCTTCCAACACCGTGCGGTGAGCTTCAACGGAATAGAGTCTGCGGTCCTTTACCAGATCCCGGAGAGTATTCATTGGTGACTCCTTCGGACAGCGAAACCTGCGTGGATTCAGCCGGCCCCACAGCCAGCCAGTAGGTGGGCAATACTCTATCACAGCCCCGGAGTCTTAAGGCCCCTCTCTTGCCGGCGGAGGCAGGCCGGTACGTTCCGAGGGAGACGTAACCAGTTACGCCTCCACAACTCAATGCATCACGAGGTGATGCTCCTCGTCATACGTCTCCGGCATTTGTTCCTCATCCCATTCCGCGGAGCCGTCTAGAGCAGGCACCGCCTCCGCAGCCTGGCCCACAGCCACCCTCGGCCGCTTTGCTTTCGAATACTGCAGCAGCGGCAGGAACGGCAGCATCAGCAGAAACACTACCCCCATCACAAAGAATGCTTCCACAAACGCCAGCATGGCCGCGTGCTGCTGCACTAGGCCGTAGACGGCGCCCAGAGCCTTGCGCGTAGCCGTCACCCCGTCGATGCCATGCGCGATAAAGTTCGCCCGCATCCCTTGCAGCAACCGCGCGGTCTGGCTGCTGCCCGCCGTCACGTTCGCGACCAGGTGGTTCTGATGCACCTGCGCTCGCCGCGCCAGGAACGTCGTCATCAGCGCGATGCCGATGCTGCCACCAATGTTCCGCATCAGATTGAAGATGCTGGTCGCGTTCCCCATCTTCTGCGGCGAGATGTGCGACATGGCCAGCGACATCAGCGGGATAAAAAGAAAACTGAGTGCCACTCCCTGCAGCACCTGCGCCCAAAAAATATCCCAGAACCCGGCATTCAAATTGAGCCCCGACAAATCGAACATCGTCAGCGATCCCAAAACGATCCCGACAGCAAGCAGCCGCCGCGGATCCGTCTTCGTCGTCAGGTGTCCCGCCAAAGGTGTAAACAGCAGCGCCCCAATCCCGCGCGGCGACAGCGCAAGACCAGCGTTGTACGCGGGATAACCCATCAGCGTCTGCAAATAGAGCGGCAGCAGCACAAGGCTCGCGTACAGCACAAAGCCCAGCATGCTGATCAGAAATACGCCCGCGCTGAACGATCGGTCCCTTAACACGCGCAGATCCACCACCGGATGATCGGTCATCAACTCGCGCACAATCAGCGCAACCAACCCAAACACACACAGCGCTGCGAAAACTTGAATGTATTGCGACGAGAACCAATCCTTGCGCTGTCCCGTGTCCAGCACGATCTGCAGCGACCCGATCCCCAGCGCCAGAAATCCGATCCCCCAAAGATCTACGCGCGCGCCATTACCACGCTTCACGTAGTGCGGATCAAACACAAACTTGTTCATCAGGAACAACGACAGCGCGCCCACCGGCAGATTCAGATAAAAAATCCAGCGCCAGCTATAGTTGTCGGTGATCCATCCGCCGAGCGTTGGCCCAAGAATCGGCGCCAGCAGAATTCCGATGCCGAACGCCGCCATGGCGTGTCCATGACGCTCCTTGGGAAAAGTTTCCAGCAGAATCGCCTGCGCCAGCGGCTGCAATCCGCCGCCCGTCAACCCTTGCAGGATTCGAAAGATAATCAACTGCGTCAGCGACGTCGCCAATCCGCAGCAAAGCGACGTCACCGTGAATCCCGCGACGCACGTCAGTAGCAGTCGCTTGCGTCCAATGTGATTCGCCAGCCACCCCGAAATCGGCAGCACGACGGCGTTCGACACCAGGTACGACGTAACCACCCACGTGCCTTCTTCGTTGGTCGCTGCGAGATTGCCGGCAATGTGCGGGATGGAAACATTAACGACCGTGGTGTCGAGCACTTCCATGAACGTCGCCAGCATCACGGCGACGGTGACGACCCACGGATTCACATAACGTTGTGGACTGGCATCCACTCTGGACAACCTGCGCGCGGAGAAATCCGCAATCGTAACTGTTCAGTGTGGAAGCTAGAGAAGAGCCCCGCTGTGATACGGGTCACAGAAGATAGTGATGGATTTGGATCGGCCGGGCCTGATGGATAACCGGCAGCGGGTGCCCCATTTCTCGCGTGCTTTGCGAGAAGTGGGGCCTTTTACCCTGCCGTTACTCCGACTTCGCCGTACTAGAATCGGAATTGCGGACCAAACGTCACCCGCAAGTTATTGTGGGCACCGTTATTGAAAAAGATATCGTCGCCAACTTCCGCCCGCACCCCGATCGCGCCCGCAAAGGCTTCAATACCGCCGCCGGGATAGAGCGCGAAATACGTCGCGCCATTCGTCAGCCCAACCTGGTTGACGAAACCCGCCGGGGCGTTCTGATTGTCGACGCTGAAATTATCAAATCCAATTTTGCCGGTGACGAAAAAGCGAACCGGCCCCGAGCCTGTTTGGAATTTCGGACCGAAAAATCCGTGTACCGTACGAGAACTCGTATGCACGAGAGTCGTCGTGACGCCATCCGTGAAGGTGTTGGTGTAATTGCGCCGGAAGTCGTAAGCCATCTCGGCCTCCATCTGCACGCTGGGGTGAAGGGCAAAGGCCGCGCGGCCTCCAATACCGACGAAATTCTTGGTAGGGCCGGGATCGCTCATCCGGTACCAATCGGCAAACGCTCCAAATTCCACATGATCCGAATGTTCCTGCGCCATCAGCATGGGAACGGCCATGAACAAGGACGCTATAAAGAGACCGAGACAACGTTTCATTGTTTACTCCTGAGAATTGAGTTGTCGCACACTTCTCCATACGCCAACGTTGGAGAGAGCGGAGACTTGAGCGGTACCACTATGGATGCCCCTTCAAGTCGCTGAGGTTGGGCGTTTGGCGCGGGCTACACCGCGAAAGGCGGCGGACTCAGAGCAATCCTGTAGGCCAAAAGTAATCGTAGAAAATGATTCAAAAAAATAACGCGGAACCGAAGTTCCGTGCGGTTTTCTCCCTGCGACAAGGCGATCTTGCTATTGCAAGTGATTCAAGTGGGGCGGCGCCGCGTCCGCCGTGCTTTCTTCCGCGCGCGGCGTCATCGTGACCACCCTGTACTCGCGCTCTTTACTGTCCAGATTTTCCAGCCGTAGCAGTATCTTGTCCTTCTGCAACCGGAATTGCGCGAATTCGCCCACTGGCAGGAGCGCCGGATGCTTCTTGTGACGCGGACGAATGCGGTAAGTCACGTGCTCTGACTCCATCACATATTGCGGACAAAGCAATTCCTGCATCTTCTTGCTGCCTGAGTCTGTTCCCCGCACTTCGCCCGTGCCACACGGCACGGATTCCATCTGCACAAGCTTTCCCGTCTGATAGACCTTCGGTCCTCTGGCCTGAGCTGCGGACAACAGACCCAAAACCACACACAGCGTCAGCCTTGAACGCATGGACGAATCCCCCAGGTAGACGATGAAACCCCAAGCATCGAGCAAGGCGAGCGGTCCCTGCTCGACAGCAAGATTCTTCTATGCCGAGGTAAGTCGGAAAAGGTCACTCCAGTAACCGCCACGGGGTTACTGTCAGAACTATAGAAAAATTGGAGTCGTCCTGAGCGCAGCCGCTCTTCAGGCGGAGCGAAGAGCCTGCCCTAAGCGAGGTCGAAGGGATCTTGCGTGGAGTATGTAAAGGGCGTCGCCGACCGACGACCTGAACAAACCTGATCCCTACCGTTCCGTCACTTCCTCCAGCGTCTGAAAAAATGCCGGATAAGAAATCCCGGCCGCTTCCGCGCCGCGAATCAGCGTCTCGCCGTCGGCCCGCAGCGCCGCGACCGCGAATGCCATGGCGATGCGATGATCCCCGAATGAATCCAGTTCGGCCCCGTGCAGCGTCTGCCCTCCGGGAATCTTCAGCCCGTCCTCCCGCTCGTCTACTTGCGCTCCCATGAGTCGCAAGTTGGTCGCCACGGCTGCAATCCGGTCCGATTCTTTGATCCGCAACTCCTTCGCGTCGCGCACTTCGATTCCCTTCTCGGTAAAAGGAGCAATCGCCGCCAGCACAGGAATCTCGTCGATGAGCGCAGCCGTGTCGGCGCCTGAAATCGTCGCCTGCGTGAGCCGCGCGCCTTCCACCTGCAGTGAACCAACCAGCTCACCGTGAATCTCTTCGAGTTGCGTTACCGAAATGTGCAAACCGAGTTGCATGAGAACGTCGAGCAGCCGAGCCCGCGTCGGATTCATCAACAAGTTGGGCACCACCAGCTGCGAACCGGGAAACAGCGCAGCCGCGCACAGAAAGAATGCCGCGCTCGACAAGTCTCCAGGAATACGAGCCTCAATACCTCGTAACCTTTGGCCGCCGCAAATGCGGACTTCATTGCCCGGCCCCGCGCTCTTTCGCTCGAGCTTGGCGCCGAACGCGCGCAACGCAACCTCGCCATGATCGCGGGTGCGGAACGTTTCTTCGACGCGCGTCTCTCCCTCGGCAAATAGCCCGGCAAACAGCAAGCACGACTTCACCTGTGCGCTGGCTACGGGCATGGTGTAGTCGATCGCTTTCAATGCCCCACCTGTAATACGCAGCGGCGGCTTTCCCTGCTGCGAACTGATCTGCGCGCCCATGGAAGACAGCGGTTTGATCACGCGCTCCATCGGACGTCGCGACAGCGACTCATCGCCGATCATCTCGCTGGTGAATTTCTGCCCGGCAACAATTCCGCTCAACATGCGCATGGTAGAACCGGAGTTCCCGCAGTCGAGCGCTTTTGCCGGAGCCGCCAGCGACAATCCGCGTCCCTGCACTTCAATGAATCCGCCCTCTGTGCACTCCCATGGCACTCCCAGCGAGCGCATGCACGCGAGCGTGCTGGCGCAGTCGGCCCCAGTGGAATAATTCTCCAGCCGCGAAGGCCCTTCGGCAATGCCCGCCAGCATGGCATAGCGATGCGAAATGGATTTATCGCCGGGCAACTGCACACTGCCGCGCACGTTGCGCGCCGGACGCACAATGACTTGGGAACTGTTTTTCATCCTAAGATCAATATAACGGTCCACGTAGCCCCGGACGCAATCGTCCGGGTGCCGGGGTTGTCCAACCGCGGGATCGCTTACAAAACAGACCGTGCGGACGAGGGCGTCCGCCGCTGCGGGAGTTAAGCCATGGCCTTGGCTTCGGCCGTCGCCTCTTTAAGAATGTTGGCCGGCACTTCTTTCAGCGTCACACCGAACTCGAACATCGGCGTCTCCGTGCCGCGGCCCCAGCGCGCGCATTCCCAATGAGCGCGCACAAACTTCACGTCGGCATGGGCCGTCAGATCGAGCAGCAGCGGCGAGTCACCGTCGTAGAACTTCTGCGGAAACGCGGCAATCGACTTTGCATCCCAAGTCGTACCATCGGGCGAACCGTAAATGCTGACATCGAGCGACTCCTGCTCGATGATCTTCGTGATTGCGAGCGTGACGAGAAATACTCGGTTGGCGGCCGCACTCACATCAACGGCAGTTCCATCACCCTTGGCGCTGACCACGGTTTGCGCTGCGACGAGAGAGGTATCAATCATGGCGAAAGGATTCTAACAAATCTGCCCTCCGGCGAGTCTCAGCTGAGAGGGGGACTGTATCCGTCCCCATCCGCATAAGTCGTTGAGCCTTCGTGGAAGTGATTGAGTCCACGTGCAAGTGGTTGAGAATTCGTAGAAGGGACCTGGCAGCCTCAAGGAAGGCGAATATCGAACTGGACCAAGTAACCCCCGCCCCGGCTCGAGATCGCTGCTGCAAGGGCATTTCTGGCCCCGCAAAGGGCATCCTGGATGACGCCTGGCATCGGTCCTGGCACTCAGGAACAGTCGCGTGTTATTTACGTACAGATACGCATTACGGAGTTGTACGTATAATAATCTATTTCCACTACTCCGATGGATGCGGCCCGGTAAAATCGCTGCAACATGGCTTCTGCACTGGCTTGAAATCCATCAATTCCACCCGCACCAGATCAGGATCATACAAATTGAGCTGCCATTTCCCGTCTTTGCCCAGTTGTGCCTTTTCGTCGTCGTGCGGCTTCCAGCCGTGTGATTCCAAGATCGCCTGCGCCTTCTTGATTTCAGGAACGCCTAGAGAGATATGGTTCATCACTCCAGTCAGTTGCAGACTGGCATGCTCCGACTGATTGAGCATGTACTCGATCCAATCAGTTCCATCGGGAACCTGCAGGGCAAACCACTCGGTCACGTCATCTTTCATCCCGCCATGCCAATACGGCCGGAAGCCGAGGATGTCGCGATAAAAATGATCCGCCGCTTCGCGATGGTAAACGAGAAAGCCGGCGTGAATCATGTGGCGCGAAACCGCGGACTCTGGAGGCGAGACGGCGTCACTCTTTCCCCGCTCCACAAATTCAATCTTGTGGCCGTCCGGATCATCCACGACAAAGAACAGGCTATGATCGCCGCGTCCCTGAATCTGCGGCACTTTGATTCCCTGCCCGGTCAAATACTTTCGCATCGCTGCAATGTTGTCGGTTGTCAGGGCCACGTGATCCATACGGTCGGTCGACTTCGGGTCCGGTGCAGGACTATAGCCGACCCACTGCTTACCTACGATGTATCGCAGCGTCCCGCCGGGCTCGACCGGTTCTGCCGATGCCAAACCCAACACATCGCCGTAGAGCTTCTTCACTCCGTCGGGCGAAGTCGTATAGAACGCCACGTGGTCGATGCCCGTAATGCGTGGACGCGCAGCCGGAGTCTGCGCCTGGACGCAGAGTTGAAGAAAAGAACAGACCAGCACGACAACGAGTCTTTTCATGATGCCCACGATTTTAGACCAACCCTTTATCGTGAAACTACAAGCTATCCAGAAATTGGCGAAGAATCGTAGCAGCGTCGTGCGGCTGCTCCCACGGAGAATAGTGTCCTGCCTTCGGAATGACTTGCATCTGGCTGCCGGAAATGTGCCGGCGCATCAACTCTGCCTCGTTCACTCCCGTCATCGGATCTTCGTCGCCGGTAACTAGCAGCGTGGGAACGTTGATGGTCTTCAAAGTCTCGATGGAGTCGGGCCGCGCCGCCATCCCGCGCTGCACCTGCGCAACGTCTTCTGGCGACATCTGGCGCATCATGCGCAGCGCGCCATCCACGAGATCAGGGCGCATCTCGCGCGTCGTCTTCGCCAGCACCTTCGGA
Organism: uncultured Acidobacteriaceae bacterium; assembly: GCA_963840895.1. Taxonomy (GTDB): domain Bacteria; phylum Acidobacteriota; class Terriglobia; order Terriglobales; family Acidobacteriaceae; genus Sulfotelmatobacter. Next base: position 18,240 of record CAWJAR010000012.1, on the reverse strand, counting down.
ATCATCGACTCAAAAAACGGTTCAGTGCCTCGCTCGAGAACGTCATTCGCCGCCTGGAGTCGTCCGCCGCGAGCGTCCGGGTCATCTGCTGGCGCTTTGGTGTTGCATAGCCCGAGCGCGGCCACGCGGCCCCGATATTTTCGCCAGAACTCGAAGAGCGCATACCCGCCGATTGAAACTCCAACCAGGGGAGCGCGGCCAATGTTCGCGTCATCCATGACGCGCGCAATATCAGCCGCATGCTTTTCCATGGTGGCTGGACCTTCGCCTACCTGCGACTCTCCATGCCCGCGCAGGTCGGGCATCACGACGCGATAACGCGTGGCCAGGACATCGGCTACAGGCAGCCAGAATTCATGATGAACAGGAAAAGGATGCAGCAACACAACCGGCAGACCGTCGCCCACAATCCAGTAAACGATCTCGGCGTCGTCACTCTTGATGCGCTGGGGAGGAAGGCGTTCCATCCCGCGATTAGAACACAAGTGAGTCTCGCGACTCTCGTCGCGACACTCCGCCCTCGAAGGAGATCCGAAGTCTGGGTTCCTGGTCCCGAGGCCGCCTCTACTGACTTGGCGCCGGCTGCGCCGCCAAGGGGGCAGGCAGCAACAGCGGCTCTTCCGGCATCACGATCCACGCAATGATGTAAGGAATGAAGCCAACGCAAGTCATGATGGCGGTAATGAGCCAGACCACCCGCACCAGGGTGACGTCGACGTCGAAGTACTCCGAAAATCCGAGGCAGACACCCGCGATCTTCCGACCCATCCGCGGACGCACCAGCTTGGTTCGGGCCAGGGTAGCCCCAACGCGAATCCCGCAATACGCGCAGACGGCAGCATCATCCTGAATCACTTTTCCGCAATAGTTGCAGTACATAGCTCTGCCCTCACTTTATGTTACGTAAATGAAGACGGAAAGTTCCATCCTCTTCGATTGGTCTTCAGATCCGCATATGGGGCCAGCCGCCATCGGCTGTGCCCCATAGTTTCCACTGTAAGTGCGGCCCTACTCCCGGTAGGCTTCCTTGATGTAGCGGCGAGCCAAGTCAGCGGGGCCCGTATTCGCGTTGCCCGTCAGGACGATTTGATAGCTCTTCATGGCGAGGTCGCGTTTGTCCATGAGGTCGTACATCTGCCCCGCAGCCAGGTTGGCTTTTTGCAGAATATCCGGGTCCGGGTTCGGCGCTTCATTCACTAACTGATACGCCGCCGCTGCCCCGGCGAGATTCTTCTCGCTTCGCAACAATTCCCCCAGGCCCCACGCTGAGAGTTCGTAGTGCAGGGTACCGTACTTCCCTTCCCGTCCGTTCTGCCAGACTTTGCGATACACCGCCTCGGCCTCGGGAAGGCGTCCCGCGGCTCGCTGCAAGTTCGCAACCTCGGTGAGGAATAGGTAATTCTTGGGATACTTCACCGACAACTCATTCATGTAGCCCAGGGCTTCCTCGTACTGATGTTCGCGGCGCAGAAACAGGGTCAGAACGACCTTCGCGTCCACGTCATTTTCCCCGTTGCTCTTCGCCACTTCGCGAAGGTACGCCAGCCCCTTTTCCGGCGACCCATTGAGTCCAGCCAGGGCCGCCGCTACCTTAACGCTCCACGGCAGATGCCCGACGACGTAGTTGTGGGTTCCCACCACCATCTTCGCGTCAAGATAATCCGGATCAAGTTCCAACACTCGCTCGTGGTCGTGCCTGGCGCCCACGGCATTGCGCAAGGCCGAGAACCACGCTCGCTCCACCAACCCCGTATAAACCGCGAACTGCGCCCGGGTTACGCCCCGACAGTAGAGGGCATTCACGTCTTTCGGATTCGCCTTCAGTTCCTGCTCTTCCAGTTCCTCCGCCCGCCGGTCCAGTTCCTTGATCCGGTCTTTAATCTTCGAGTCTGTCGGACGCGGCGTGCGTCCAATGAAGCTGTCATTGGCATAATCCCCGGTATTCATGGCCCCAGTGTCGTAGAGGTCGTGCATCAGCACCACGCTTAACAGATGGTTCACCGCAAAGGGGTCGTTCGGACGCTTCTCCAGGATTTTCTCAAACTCCTGCGTCGCCCGGTCGTATTCCATGTTGTAGAAATGGTCGAAGGCGACGTCCGACTGGGGATCATGCGGGACCCCATGGGGCACCGGCGCTATGGAGTTCGACTGGCTCCAAGCCGGGAGACATAAGGCGAGTAATACGAACAGCCGGATCAATCTATCCTCGGGGCACCGCTTAAGGTTCGAAAGATTGGTTTCGCGTAGCACAGATCGAATGCCAAATAGTCTAAACGAAGTCGGGCCTCTCCGATTCGTAAAGCGGACGCTCTGACGGCAGGTACCAACTACAGCTTCGATGTGCCGTTTACGCTAACAGCATTCCCGCTAGTTGGCCCTATAATTTGCCCGAGTGAAAACCGGAGTCGGAACTAGTAACGCCGAGTCCGTGAAACGCTGCGAGGCCAGCAGCTTTCGTAACCGGGCGATCTTTACTCGCTGGCGCGCGTAATTATTGCCTCTTTTTCACCTTGTTATATGTTTGAAAAAAATGTAAGTATTTGTTGCCACGACACTTAGTTTGAAGATGGCTTTGGCGGTCGGAATGCCATATTAGTAATAAGGTTTTCGCTGTAGGACGCACTTATGTCAGAAGTCATTCAGGAAACGCAGCACGAATTTTGGCGGCCACCCACCCCGACTCTCGCGAGCGACATCGTCGTTCGGGAAGCAATCCCCACGATGGTTGAGACGTGCGCCCGTTGCAGCACCGAGTTTCTGCTGGGGTCGCGCTTCTGCCACAGCTGCGGCGGTCGCCGTCCAGAAGCCATCAGCCAGCCGGCCCGAACCGACGCTGCTGCCATGGCCGGCCTCTGGCAGCACGGTGTCGCCCGAGCTCAGTCCCTGGTGGCCGAGTTTTCCTGGAGCAATATCCCGTTCCCGTCCTGGCTACGCTATCTCCACTTCCACGAAATCAAGGATTGGACGGGCCTCTCCACAGCTTCTTTGATTGCCTTCGTGATCGGCGTGGGATGTATTGCGGGCGCTTTGCTGGTGGGCCTATTGACGGCAAGAAATTTTGTCGAGTGGCAAGCGATCCAGTTCTACCGTGGAGAATGGTTGCTGGGGGCAACGGCCTCATTCGTGGCAGGCATCCTGCTCAAAACTCCCTCCAATCGCGACCGCGACTAACTCTTCCTCACGAGATCACAACGCTTTGCAACCTGCCAAACTCTAACGCACGTTCGCTCCCGATCTGCGGCCTCTTACGACTCCGTCCCTGAACCTGCCGCCCGTTTCTGCTGGCTCATGCGGTAAAGATGATGAACCGGCCCCGTTCCGCGGCCGAGTGGTTGTCCGTTCGAGATGGCGGCGGTGACATAAGTCTTTGCCAGCAAGGCAGCCTCCGCCAATCCCCGGTCCAAGGCCAGGTGGCAGGCCATGGCGGTCGCGAACGCGCATCCCGTGCCATGGGTAGAATTCGATCGCTGCCGCTCCGCCTTGAATACCTCCTGCTCGATGCCATGCGGGGTGGCAAAGCTCAACAGGTCGATCGCCTTGTCGAGGTGGCCTCCGGTGATCACTAGGGCGGCGGCTCCCATCTCATGCAGCTTCGCGGAAGCAGCTTTCATCTCGTCGAGATCCTTCACCTGCATCCCGGTAAGGACTCCCGCTTCGTCGACATTCGGCGTGAGGACGCTGGCCAGAGGAATCAGTTTCTCGATCAGCAGCTTGGTCCCAGCCGCATCCAACAGCGCCGCTCCCGAGGACGACTTCAGGATCGGATCCAAGACGATATTGGGCAGCCGCGCCTTTGCGGCGCTTTTCGAAGCCCCTTTGGCTGGTGCCCCAGAAAGGAATTCGGCGACCACCTTCACCACCTTCCCAGAACCCAGCATGCCTATGTGAACCGCGGAAATATCCAGATCCTCAGCCAGTTCCTCCAGGCTCTCGGCAATAAGAGCCGAATCCACCAGTTCCACCCGCTTGACCCCGGCCGTTGACTGCACGGTCAGGGCGGTGATGCAGGCGACCCCGTAGCAAGAGTGGGCGGCAATGGTCTTGATGTCAGCCGTCACCCCAGCTCCGGAGGAGGGATCGAACCCCGCGATGGTGAGGACGACAGGAGGTTTTTCGGGCATGGCCTTCCGTTCGGGCGACTCCGATAGTAACGCGAATCAGCGCCTCGCATGCTACATCGGCACCGTTCGTAAGTTACTTTCGGAAACCGGGCCAGGAAAAAAATCTTTCGAGGCTCACGCCGAACAGTCTTTGCAAGTACATGATTCCATGTAACTTGCGAAAGGATAAGCTGTAAGCCATTGATTCCAGTGAGGTTGTAATTTCTACCTTACCCCTGGCCTTTAGTTATTTACTTTTTGGTAAATACCTAACTTACCTGAAACAAAGGGCCTTGCCTGCATGTGCTTAGATTTAAAGAACATTACGTAAGACATCGATAACTAGGACGTCATCGATCTACCCCCCGATCGCCATTGACACGAGTTTGGCACGCCGATAGCATCTACAAACTGCAGCGAAACACTAGCCAAAGGCCAAGGCACTTTTGAGTATGCGAGGAGAACTGAATGCGAAGATTTATAGCTCAAGGATTGGCGATTGCTTTTCTGATCGTCGGCCTGGGAGCGGCTCAGGGACCGAACATCTCGGAGGCGATAGCGGCTCCAGTTAGTTCTGTTCAAGTGACACCCGAAGTCCGCCCGGTCAAGACGAAACCGTATCAAGTTGGGACAGCGTCCTGGTACGGCCAGATTTTTGAGGGTAAGCCAACAGCCAGCGGTGAGCCGTACGATATGTACGATATGACGGCCGCCCACCTCACGCTTCCCATGGGAAGCTACGTGCGGGTCACGAACCTGCGCAATGGCAAAGCCGTGGTGGTCCGGGTCAACGACCGCGGCCCCATCGTTCCAGGCCGTATTATCGACCTGTCTTACGGTGCTGCCCAGGCGCTGCAATTCAAGCATCGTGGTCTGCAGCGCGTGCGTCTGGATCTGGTTAACCCCCGCGATCAGAAAGCTCCTTACCAGACGATCGCTTATAACCATCCCCCGGTAGAAAAACTCCCGTAAAACGTTCTACACTGGCAAGGATGCCCACATCCTTGCCGAGCATTTCAAATGAGGGCACGAGCTATCCCAGCGATAGTTCGCGCCACGGTTTTCAGGGCAACGATGATCCGCGCCAGCGGCTCATCGTTGCCCTGGATGTCTCCACCGCTGCAGCCGCGCAGAAGATTGTGGCGGCTGTCGGAGACTCTGCCCTGACTTACAAAGTCGGGATGCAGCTCTATACCGCTGAAGGTCCGCAAGTCGTGCGGGACCTCGTGGCCTCGGGGCGGAAGGTGTTTCTCGACCTGAAGTATCACGACATTCCCAACACGGTCGGCGCCGCCGTGGCCGAGGCCGCCAAGCTCGGGGTCAACATGCTCACCGTGCACGCCTCCGGCAGCGGCAAGATGCTGCGCGCGGCCGTGGAGGCAGCCAGGTCTCGCCCCGAACTCATGGTTCTCGCCGTTACCGTGCTCACCAGCATGGACCAAAACGATCTGGAAAAAATCGGCGTACGCGGCACCGTCGAAGACAGCGTGGTCCGCCTGGCTACGATTGCTTTGGCGAACGGATGTCAGGGCATCGTCACATCCGCCCGCGAAGCTTCCACTTTACGTGCAGAACTTGGCCACAAGTTCGCCGTCGTAACCCCGGGCGTCCGCCCGGCCGGCGGCGATGTTGGAGATCAGGTCCGCGTCGTGACTCCCGCCGAAGCCATCGCCTCGGGAGCCAGCCACATCGTGGTCGGACGGCCCATCACCGATGCGGCCGATCCTGCAGCCGAAGCGCGTGCGATCCTAAGCCAGATCAGCGGTTAATTTCGACGCATCGACAGTGATTCATAGTCTGCGCATCCTCCGGGATCCGGCGCCTCATTTTGGGGTTGACCATACTTATTGACTATGGTCTACTTAATAGGACATGAAGGAAATCGCCATCTCCGAGTTCAAAGCCAAATGCTTGGCCTTGATGGAACAGGTGCAGAAGACTAAGAAGCCAATTCGCGTCACGCGATTTGGAAAACCGGTCGCCGAGGTCGTCCCCCCGTCGCCGGAAGCGCCAGGCGGGGATTGGATTGGCTCCATGAAGGACTCCATAAAAATCCTTGGCGATGTGGTTTCCCCAGCCAACGAAGAGAGTGACTGGGAGGCTCTGCGCGATTGAAGCTGCTCCTCGACACGCATATCTGGCTGTGGAGCCTGCAGGATCCTCCGCGGCTGGGAAAGGGGGTCTTGCACGAACTCAGAAATCCGCAGAACGAACTGTGGCTCTCGCCGATCAGCACCTGGGAAGTTCTGACTTTGAACGCGAAGGGCAGAATACAACTGCCGCCTGATCTGACGAAGTGGGTTGCGCAAGCGACAGCTCCTCTGCGCGAAGCGCCTTTGACCCATGAGATCGCGCTTGCGGCCCGTCTCGTACCCCTACCTTATAACGACCCCGCGGACCGCTTCCTCGCTGCCACAGCTCAGTTGCTTCGACTGACACTGGTAACAGCGGATGCAAAGCTCCTGGGTCTTGGTGAGATATCGACCCTCGCCAATCGGTAATACGCCTCCGCCCAGTCGCCGGCCGCAAAAGAAAAAGCCGAAGCAGAGAGAATCGTTCCTCCCCGCTCCGGCTCTCGAAACCTGAAACTCGAAACTGCTTTCCTACAGCTTCTCGAAAAACTCACATGCCGAGCAAGAGATGTAAACTCCGCCCGGGATGCCGCGTTCGCGGTCTTTCACGCGCTTGACAATGCGCGTAGGCTTGCCGCACTTGGGGCAATCCGTGCTCTTGGTGGTGTCCATGACCTTTTTCCGGTCGGCTGTTTTTGCGATCTTCGCGCCTATTGCCATATTAGGTATCTCCTGATCTCTGTCTCTGCAATATTTGCGCAGCGCGATCCGCGCAATTTCCGCGGATGCTGTGGATGGGATGTCTCCGAAACGAACCCGGAACCTGACTGGGATCCACCGTGGAAGACTCTGAAGCTGCGACTCGACTCTCTTCCGTCGCTCTTGATTTTACAGTAAGGTTGTCCCGGCTGTCTTGGGCGCGGTTTCGACTCTGCAATTCCTGATTAGTGGTGTGCCTTCACACTCCAGGACGTCATCCCCGAGCGGATCCGTTTTTCAGGCGGAGGGAGGGATCTCGCGTGAAGCGATCCACATGACCCTTCGCAAGAAACATGTACCCCCGGACGCATTCGTCCGGGCGATTTTGAAATCACACCGCAAGCGGACGAACGCGTCCGCAACTACGTGACCCGAGCAAAGAAGATTAAGCCCATGACGCGCGTCCTCGCTCCCATCCTGAACACGATCCTTTTCACCATCTTCGTCCCAGGCACAGTCGCCGTCCTGATCCCGCGCTGGCTGATCGGCAGCTTTCCGAGCCCACAGCCGGGCGTTCTCACGTGGCTTGGTGCGCTCATCACCCTGATTGGAGCAGCCATCTACTTCCGCTGCGCCTGGGAATTCGCCGTTCGCGGACTCGGCACTCCCGCACCCATCGCTCCCACAAAGTTTCTCGTCACTACCGCGCTGCACCGTTACGTGCGCAACCCGATGTACATCGGCGTGGCCCTTGTCATCGTGGGAGAGGCCGTGCTCTTTCGCAAGTCTCACCTCGCGGAGTATGCGGCGGTCATGCTGCTGATCGCTCACACTTTTGTTGTCCTCTACGAGGAACCCACCCTGCACCGGCAATTCGGCGAATCGTATGACGCCTACCGCCGCTCGGTCCCTCGCTGGATTCCGAAGTTCAAGGCGGAGTAGCGTTGGCCAGTGCCCGGCAATCTATTGCGTCGCTCCTTGCGGGTATGCTTACATAAGCGCTCGATATCACCCCCAAATCTGAGACGGCGGTCTCCGGAGGCTGAGTGGGCTGGATCTTTATCTTCTTCTTCCTGTCGGGATTTTGTAGCATCCTTTACGAAGTCATCTGGCTCAGGTTATCCATGGCGCAGTTCGGCGTCACCAGCGCGATGGTTTCGATTGTGCTGTCGATTTTCATGGCCGGACTGGGTCTCGGTTCGTGGGCGAGCGGTCGCCTCATCCGAAAATATGAAGGACACAGCCAGACGTTGGCGATGCGCCTCTACGCATTTGCCGAACTAACGATTGGCATCTCCGCGCTGGTCGTCCCGTCTGAGCTGATGATTGGAAGGAGCCTGCTGGGACACAGCGCGGTCTCCTCTTCGTCAGGCTACTACCTGATCTCAGGCGCGTGGGTCGCTCTCACCTTGATTCCCTGGTGTGCCTGCATGGGAGCCACCATCCCCATCGGGATGTGGGCCATCCGGAAAAACTTTAGCCGAGGTACGCGACGATCGTTCAGTTTTCTCTATCTCGCCAATGTATTAGGTGCAGTAGTCGGTGCGACCCTGCCTCCTCTGATCGTGGAGGTCTACGGCTTTCGCGGTACTTTGAAGGTCGGCGCGATGCTGAACGCACTACTGTTCGTTGCGGCCATGATCTTGTCGAGCCGTCTCTCCAAGGTTGCGGTTGAAACTGCCGTCTCGCCCAGTTCAAGTGCTTCGTCCGATCGCGCGACGCTCATCGAGTCCCACCACGGCAAGAGAATCCTCGTATTGCTGTTCATGACGGGATTGACCAGCATGGGCGCAGAAGTCGTGTGGATTCGCCTGTTCACGCCTTACCTGGGCACGGTCGTCTACGCGTTCGCCATGATCTTGGGCGTGTACCTGGCTTCCACGTTTGTGGGCTCGCAGATCTATCGTTACTGGAGCCGGTCGGGCGTAAAAGAAAGCGCCGTAGTTTGGGGAATGCTTGGGCTCGCTACACTCCTGCCGTTAGTCGTGGCCAGTCCCCAGTTCGCCCTGCCCGCCTATCAACTACTGAACCTTGTGCGATTGATTTTAGGAATCGCCCTGTTTTCCAGCTTACTGGGATTCGTAACTCCGATGCTGGTGGACCGCTGGTCGGGCGGCGACCCGGACCACGCAGGACGCGCGTATGCCGTCAATGTCGTGGGCTGCATTATCGGTCCGATCGTCGCTGGCTTTATGCTTCTGCCGTTGATGAGCGAACGTTGGGTCCTGCTCGTCTTCGCGGCTCCCTGGCTCGTGATCGGCGTGAATCCGAAATGGTCGGTGGGATCCCAGCAATCAAAATTGCGGCCCTTCTTGCGCTACGTCTGCTACGCCTTCACCGCAGGCGCGCTGTTGCTGGCCTTTACCGTCAAGGGATATTACGAGGAAGCATTTGCCAGCCATGAAGTGCTTCGCGACAGTACCGCAACCGTGGTCGCCAGCGGAGCAGGCATGCAAAAGCGTCTGGTCGTGAATGGGGTCGGAATTACTTTTCTGACTCCCATGACAAAACTCATGGCGCACTTGCCATTGGCGTTTCTCGACCGCACGCCGTCCAAGGCTCTGGTTGTGTGTTTTGGCATGGGCACAACCTATCGCTCACTCATGTCGTGGAATATTTCCACCACCGCGGTGGAACTGGTGCCGAGCGTCCCACGATTGTTTGGCTACTTTCATTCCGACGCATCGCAACTCCTGCAATCTCCACTCTCTCACGTGGTGATCGATGACGGTCGCCGCTACCTGGAACGCACCGACGAGCAATATGACATCGTCACGCTCGATCCTCCGCCCCCGGTACAAGCCGCGGGGACGAGCCTGCTGTATTCCACAGAATTTTATGCGGCGATCCGGCGCCGGCTGCTGCCGGGCGGAATCCTGCAGCAATGGCTGCCAACTGGCGACGCTGTGGTGCAAGCTTCGGTCGCTCGCGCTCTTCAGCAGTCGTTTCCGTACGTTCGCGTTTTCCACTCGCTCGACAATCGCGGCTTCCATTTCCTCGCCAGCGGTCGCCCTCTCGTCCAACGCACCGCGGAGGAATTGGCAGCGAGAATGCCGGAACGTGCAGTACAGGACTTGATCGAGTGGGGACCGGCAACCACCGCCGCGCAGCAGTTTTCCATTATCCTCAAACGCGAGCTGTCGCTCGACCAGCTAACCTCAGGCGCGCCGCAGGCTCCGCCCTTGCAGGATGACCATCCTGAGAACGAATATTTCTTCCTTCGTCAGTATCTCCATATGAAGCTCTGACTCGGAACTCGAAGCCTGGATCATTCGGAGATCTGCCCGCGCAATACCGTGATCGACGCCTTGGGCAGCTGGTACAACGCATCCGCACTTCCCTGCACCGTTGACTTCGCGGGCGGACCGTCCGGGTCCGCGTGTCCGCCGGCTCCTTCCCGGTGCCACTGATATTCGTTGGAGCCGAAGGTGATGCGATCCAGCTGACCTGAGAAATGTCGCTCGCGCTTACCGGCTGCGTTCGCGAAAGAAATTTTCACCGCGTGATCGTTCGACTGATCTCGATTCACCAGCATTACCGACCACTGCCCGTCGGGCCGTTCCAGGGCGTAAGCCGTCACCATCACATTGCCCGCGGCATCGTTCACATCGCTCGACGCCTTAAACTGCTTGTGCGGCGCGTCGATCGGCTGCACCCATTCTTTGCTGATGACCTGCGCCGCCAGGTACTGTGGCGGATACCCTACCACGTTATAGTTCGCGTCAATCATCAGGAAATTCCCGAAGCCGCTGCCGCCTCCCGGATACGGCATGTAATGGAAATAGTAGGTTCCGCCGGCTCCCTCGCTCATCATCGTGCCAACGTAGTCCGCCAGCCACAGCCCGCTTTTCACGGTCGATGGCGGCGCCCCGCCTCCAATGTTCCCTTCGGTCATGAAGAATGGAATGTTCGGCGGCAGCCCGTTGTCTTTCCAGACTTGCACGACGTGGCTCACGTAACCCGGCTCGGGATACAGATCGGCCCACGAATACGACGGCCGGTCCTGATACGGATAGTGCTCGAATGAGAAGAAAGTGAAGTCATTGAGTCGCCCGTGCGCCTTCAGATAATCCACAAAGCGCCCCAGCCAGGAAACTTTTCCGTTTGCATCGGGCCAAACCTCGACGTCGCCGAACGTCCCCTCGAAGGGCGGACCGCCAAGCTTTGCCTCCGGCACAAGCTTGTGAATCGCGGTCGCGAACTGTACATACAACGCACCGTAATCTTCAGGCAGCATGTGCTGCCCGTCGGCCTCTTCACCCATCTCGATCCACGAAATCGGGTAATGCCGCTTGTAGAGATACGCAATCTCGTTCGCAGCATCCTCGGGAGTGGCGTACAGCATCGCAATCGGCACCATCGTCGGCAGCCCACGCGTTACGCCGGAATTGAAAAAGAAATCAAATCCCACCTGATCGCCGCGCGATTCGTCCAAATCAGTCGCCGCGGTCCACGGATCGACCGACGACGGCCACGTGATGGTCTGATCCCGGCTGGGAAAATGCGTGACATAGTCGTTGAACGTTCCGTCCGCCGAGAGCGCTCCGGCATAGAGTTCATTAATCGCGTATCCCACGCAATTGCGCTTGTCGGCCGAACCGTGCGAGTCGCAGGTGTTCGACGACTCCGTCATCCAGATGCGGATGTAGCGCACCGGAATCATCCATGAAACCAGTTTCAGCGTAACCGTGCCGCCCTTGCCCTCGGTAATGTTTCCCAGCGGATATGTTTGCCAAGTGCCCTTGGTCGTGCCGTCGTAGAAAGGCTCAAGCTCACCCGTCCAGAACTGGACCGCATAACGCTTCGCATAGGGTTCGGCCCACGCAATGCGAATCGCATTCAAGTCGATCTTCGTTCCCAGATCGATCATCACCCACTGCGGATGCAGCGAGTCATCTTCTCCCGTGAAAGCCTTCGTCAGATAAGGATTGCTCTTCCAGTACGACTTCGGATCACCGTCCGTGAGTCGTGACCATCCATTGCCATCGCCGCGACTGAAGCCGCGATGAGGCAGCGGATACGCCCACGAGTTATGAATTTCCGCGCCAGGCTCGGCGTTCCCAACGAAGTACCCTTCCTGCTTCTCGGCGTTACTCCACTTCCCTGCCGGATTCCAATGCCACGCCTCGACCATTAGCTCGGTGTTCTGGCGATAACTCACCGTCTGCCAGCCCGCGCCGAGAATTTCTTTCAGCAGCGGATCTTTCAGCAAGTGGTCGGGGCTGCCCGTGCGCAGCCGGTCAATCGACGCACCCAGCGCACCAACCGGACTGAACGTGTTCGCCACATGCGCAGGATCGGCATCGACCACGACCTTCTGCGCGCTCGCTGAAGTTACGGACAAAAAAAAGCTCACCGCTATCAAAGCTGTAGGAATGGAATGCCCAACGCGCAACGTCATGATGCCTCCATAGTTCGCAGCAGCAGCCCCGCAGGCTTGCCATTCATAGTGAATCGATTTAAGACTGGGAAAAATCCGCCTCCAGCATACACGCCCCGCGCTCGAATGGGAAAACCTTCGTGCATGTCAACGGGGTTCGTGCGCAAACATTTCTCAATGTTGCGCTGCCCCTGCTGTTTTATGCTTGCAGTTCGTACTTGAAGTAGATGAGGAGGCCTGACATGCGCCGCGAACGAGTGCTGAAAGTCGTGTTGATATCGGTGGGATTGCTGTTTACGGCTGCCGTTTATCCCCTGATCTTGATGGCCAGGCAAGACCCCGCGCTGGCGATGATGATGAGCCTCTACACCACGCTCGGCATCTTCCTGCTGCTGGCTTCCCGGAACCCCTCGGAACATCGCAGCCTCATTGCCTTCGCGGCATGGTCGAGCTTGGCCCATGCTGCGCTGATGTCCGTGCAATGTTTTCTAAAATTGATTGCGCGCTCAGAACTGATCGGCGTGGCTGTCTTCGCAGTCATTGGCGTAACCCTAATCGTACTGCCTCCAGCGAAGCGGTCAGTAGACCGGATGCCGGCCGCTGTCGTGTAGGCAGGCACGCCTCGACTCTGTTTAAGAGCTTCTTAGCGTAATCGTGGATTGAGTCACCTAGGAGACAAGTGACCAAGATTTGGGAACGGCTCTTTCTCGGCAGCCTCAAAGATGCAGAGCAACTGGCGCGCTCCAATCCACAGCGCATCACAACCGTCGTTTCTCTCTGCCGGCAACAGGCCATCCACCGAGCTCCGAAAATCACCTACATCCATATCCCAATCCCAGACGCGCGCCCCATCTCAGCGCAAAAGTTCGAAGACATCATGTACGCGATGGCGATAGGCCTCCGCCGGGGAAACTTGCTGGTGCACTGCCTCGAGGGCAGAAACCGGTCCCCGATCCTAATTGCTGCATGGATGCATCGTTGTGGCTATGCGGGAATTGACAAAGCATTATCCGAGCTTGCGGCACTACGGGATCTCGCTCCCTCTGACACATTGCTGAGAAGCGTAAAGGACCTACTCAGCAGATGAACAAGACAGCTGAATTGCGGCGTGAGAAAGTGCAGCTCTGATTCTCCAGGTAGCGGCAGGCGATATCTTTACAAAGCTTCGGATGTGCAGTGAATCGAAAGCAGTCGAAATTTGAGCGAGATGGCCTACGTCAGTTGACGAGTCAAGCGCAATAATGCCGCTGAAAGAAAGGCCGTTAGAAATGTTCGCTAGCGACTCCTGCGAACTTTCACGACATCGACAATTGTTACGCCAATCACCACGAGGGCGGGCAAGGCGATTACTGCCCCCACAATACCGAAAATCGTGAGCATCACTCCCTCCCAGGGGGGCCCAAATCTTGCTACTACGACGAATGATGTGTAACCCTATCATGTAAATAGAGAATCTGTCATGCCCGGAACACCGATTCTGAGTGAAATGGCCCGTCTCGACACCTGTCGAGAGCCGCACGTTTCGGATTCCAATTTCTCCTGTAACTTTTAACAGTTACCCACACACCGTCCGCGCTCTAGGCTTTTGTTTCCATCAGCGCGCCGGGGGATTTGTTTCGTGACCCTGAGGTTGAAAACGATGAAAAGCGCCATCTTCACATTGCTAGCTGTACTCGGATTCGTTTCATTTCTTATTCATCAAGCCAATGCCCAAGCGAACGAAACTACCAACGAAGAATTGATCGCGATCGACATCCTTCTCGAACCAGATCAAGCAATGATCGACAAGGCCAACACGGTGAACGCCCGGTTGCGAGGGAACTACCCGGCTGGGTATTCACTGGACGCCACACACGCGCCGCACGTCACGTTGCTGCAACGCTTCGTTCGAGTAAAGGACCTGAGTGCTGTGACTGGAGCCGTCGCAAAAGCTTACGCCGCCCAACCGCCCATAGATTTGCAACTGAAAGCGGAGAGTCTTGATTATGTCCTTTGGGGAGGAGTGGCGGTGACGGTCTTTGTCGTCGAGCGCACGCCTGAAGTGATGCAGTTGCATGAGAAGGTCATTGCCGCGGTCGAGCCGTTTTCAGTGAGCGGCGGCACCGCAGCGGCTTTCGTGGGCGACGACGCCAATTCCGATACCATCGGCTGGGTCGAGCATTTCATTCCTGACTCCAGCGGTCCGAAATATATTCCCCACGTCACGCTGGGGGTTGCCCACGAAGATTTTGTCAAGGGGATAAAAGCCAACCCATTCGACGCCTTCACCTTTAAGATAACCGGGGCAGCCGTCTACCATCTCGGCAATTTCGGCACGGCAGCCAAGAAACTCTGGCAGTATCAGCCACCTGTGAAATAAAGTGGTGGTTGTTGGCGAAGAATCCCCGTTACACTCAGAACCCCTCAATGAGCACTACGCCTTGGTCTATATAAGGGAATGTCAAGAACATTTTTCTCCCTCTGCCGGATGCGCAGGTTTATTTCGCGACATTCAGCCCCTTTCACCATAGAAGACGCTCGTGTGGTGTGGTGCCCTGGATTATTCCATCTCAGCAGCTGCATCTTCGTGAGTAGCGACGACGCCAATCAGTTTCGAAACTGAATCAAGCCGTGCGGTTGTACGGTGTCAGTCGGGTCGGAGGAGGCGCGCTGTCGCGCTAGCCTCCGTCCGCCGCTCAAACTGTACGCGCCGATTTCCGGCATACAGCTTTCACGAAGACGCTCGTGAACGGGAGTGAAAACCGAGCGAGGGTATCAGAGAGATGAGGTTTACCAAGCCAAACTCTTCATACAGCTTCGCCTTGGGTAACTGGATCCAACCCCGGGTCCGCCACCGGCAGAAACGGTGCGACCAAATGCGCCGCACGATCCAGCCGTCAAGTTTGTGGAAGAGCGTTCGGACGTGGGCTCGTTTGTAATACTCAGCCCAACCTCGCAGAGTCGGATTCAGCTCGTGTATCAGCTCCGCGGTCTTGCGCTGAGCACTGCGTCGCGTCAGAATCCGCACCCGATCTCGGAATCGTCGGATTGATTTGCGTGTGGGATATGCGATCAGCCCTTTTGGGTTCCATCGCTGAATCATGCCGCGGGGAATCTTGCTGTTCCCGCTGGTTCGCACCATTCGGTATCCCAGAAAATCAAATCCCTGCTGAATGTGCACAATCCGCGTCTTCTGCGGATTCAAACACACACCCAACCGTTCCAGTATCCGAGTCGCAGCTGCCAACGCTGCACGCGCTTCAGCCGCCGACTTACAGGTAATCACCCAATCGTCGGCAAACCGCGTCAGCTGATATCCTTTGCGTCGCATCTCCTGATCAAACGGCGTCAGAAGAATGTTACTGAGCAATGGAGAAGCTACTCCGCCTTGCGGGGTCCCGCGCTCGCTGGGAAAGAGTTTCCCTTGCCCGTAGCTTCCCGCTTTGAGCATCGCCTTAATCAGACGTAGCACTCGGCTATCGGCTACTCGTTGGGCGACCAGTGTTAGCAGCTTCCCGTGGTCCACAGACCCGAAAAAGTCTTTCAAGTCTCCGTCCACGATCCACTCCCCTCCACCGTCGATTTCCTTCCACACCTTGCGCATGGCATCCTTCGTCGATCGCCCTCGCCGATATCCGAAGCTGGCATCATCGAATAGCGGCTCGAAGATGGGTTCCATCCGATTGAGCAGCGCTTGCTGACACACACGATCATAGATCGCAGGAATGCCTAGCATTCGAAACTCACCCGGTTTCCCCTGCTTCGGAATCCGATGTTGTCGTACCGGCAGCGGCTGATAGGAGTCCTCTCTTAGCTCTCGATGCAACCGTTCCAACTGTTGCTCCAGTTGCGCTTCGAAAGTCTCCAGAGTCTGCCCATCCACCCCTCCACTGCCTCGGTTCGCTTTCACCTTTTCCCAGGCCATCTCCAGGTTCTTCCGCTTGTACACCTTATCCACTAATGAGTGGACCTTCTTGGCTCCTGTCGGGTTGATCCAGTCCGCCAGTCTCCTCGGGCGAAAATGTACGGGTATTTCACTCATGGAACTGATCCACCTTCTCGCCGTTACTCATCTGGCTTCCTCTCTCTTCCCAACCGTCTTCGCCGGCTGCCTTCCCCGATCCACTTCTGATCGCCGATTGCTCGGTCCCCCAGCTTTCACTGGGGTTGTGGTACTACACAGCCGTCCGTCTACTGGCAGAGCGTCGCTCGCCCCTTCGCTTGCGCTTATAGGTCCGCTTACTCTGGTGCCACCCAGAGACTCTGTCAGTCCTCCTGAGGTCACGCGCTGTTCTTCCGTTCCGTGCCGTCCGCAATCACCTTGGTACGGTGGGTGAATGAGAACGCCTTCGCCCTCATGGTGCGGGCTCGACCGAACCCACCTTTGGCCGACCGGTTCATCGCTGGGTGACCCTTTGATTACGGCCCGGAACTTCTCCTCATGCCCTTCGGATTCCATCTCGCGATGGACACCCTGCCCTCCGGAGACTGCAAGTGCTGGCTTCAGGTCCGCCTTGGCTGTATCCGACTTTCGTCTTCGTGCCCGTTTAGACGTCTCCATACCTTCCACTTCTCCGGCCAGCGAGGCTTTCAACCCCGCTTTTGGATACGGTGCTCCTCATCCGAGCACCGGAGGGACTTCAACCCTCCTGATCAACGCGCTGCTCAGCGCACACCATGGGTCTATCTGAGGCTCGGGGCCTAGTGCTTTTTCGGGTTATCCGAGGGGGCATAGGGGTTACACAGAGACTGGGTGCCACCGGCACCGTGTCGTCTACAGGCCATACTCATACTCACCCTCGAACCCGAGCGTCTCCAGAACCGACTGGCCACCACCAGAAAGATCTACCGGAGATGGAAGGGCTCTTCACCCGAGACGCTCAAGCGGCTTGCGATTTTAGTTTTTCGGCGTCGAAGTTTTCTCCCTTCTTCCACAGCGTCAGCGTAATCGCTGCAATCTTGCGCGCCAGCGTCAGACGCGCCATAGTCGGCTTGATGCCTTTGGCCAGCGCAGCTTGGTAGAAGTCCTGGAACGGTCCGGGGCGCACACTGGCCATCGTAGCCGCTGCTTTGAATAGTCCTTTCAGATCATGGTTGTGGTCTTTGTTCAGGCCCCGAATGGAAAGCAGTTTCTTCGATCGCCGTACTTGACCTTCGACCATGCGATATTCCGCACTGATGCGGGTTTCCAAGGCCAGTCCGCTATAGGCCCACAGTTGTCGCTTGCTGCGGAAACGATGCGGAGTCTGGATCAGGGCCACCGCCAGCGCCGAGCGAATCGGTCCAAGATAGGGAATCTGTCGCAGCTTGGCGGTGATGGCATGCTTCCGACTTTCGGCCAGCAGTTCCCGCCGCGCTTGCTGACGCAAGTGTTGCAACATGTCCAGCTGCTCATAGAGTCGCTCCGCTCGTCGCCGCACGCCGGCTTCCCGAATCTTGGCCAGCCACTGCGCTCGATGCCGACGATAGTAGACATCTCTTCCCGCGCAGGGAATCGCCCAGCTGCGGTACACCGCTTTCAGCCGGTTCATCACCCGCGACAGATCTTTGACGATGGTCAGATAACTCCGGGACAACTCCCGCAACATCCGCACGCCGTTCTCGCCATGGTAGACCGGTTTGAGCTGGTTGCCGCGTAACAACTCGGCCAGCTTGCGCGCATCTATGCGATCATTCTTATTCCCGTCTTTGAGCAACGCGTTCTTCCGCGGATTGCACCACCAGTTTGTCAACGTGAGGCTTGAGCAAATCGTACAGCCAGACCGACCAGGTTCCTTCTTCGAACGTCACCGACAAAGTTCCGCGCAAGCCGGCGAAGAACTGAAGTATCGTCGCCGCTTCGGTTTCCAGAATGGATTCCATGATTAACTTACCCGTGGAATCCAGTACCGCCACCACGATGGTTGCTTGATGAACATCCAGCCCAATATACTTTTCGTCGTTCACGAGGGTGCTCCTTTCTGTAGGTCATGATGCAGACCATCACAACCTACTCCCAAAGGGGCGCCCT
>CAWJAR010000011.1:0-313991 GCA_963840895.1 uncultured Acidobacteriaceae bacterium | reverse complement strand
GCCGTTTTGCTCCGGGCTCTTCCGCGGCAGGCTCTCCACTGACGCCCTCTATCAGAGGCAGGCGTCTGTCGTCACAGAAAAGGTTTTGCACCTGTCTTGATAATGGATTGCGTTGATGTCTCATGGACAAGGATGGAATTGCGATCGATCTCAACAGCGGCAACGCCCTCGAAGTTTTCCGAAACCTGCAACATGAGGATCATGTACCGCGTTTTCTTCTGGCTCTTCGCCGGTAGCCAGATGTAGGTGGATTCACCGAACAAATCGCCGTTCGCAACGGTCTCCCGTCGAGGAATGGGAAATGGAGTCGTGCTGAACTCAAATCCCCGGCAAAACTCGCGTCCTTTCCATGGAGAATGAACGCGACTGTAGGATTCTTCCCAATTGCCTACCCAGGGATAATCCTTCCGATTAAAGATGTAAAGAACCAACAATCTGAGGCGGGGATTGCCCACCGCAATGAAAGAGTGTTCGATCTCAGGATCCAGCAGGTGAGCCGTATAGTGACCATATTTCCCCCGGGCGCTTGTGCGAAGATTCAGCATCCCGCCTTCTTTTGTCGGTGCGATTGGCCACTGAAAGTTCGCATCGGCTTGCAGCAACATCTGCTTGCTGAATGCTTCGGGACAGACCTTGCTGTGGGTTGCAGGCATGTCGAAGGTTGTGACGTCGGCTTCCAGGAATGGTGGACCGAACGTGACGTGATGATTCCACGAGATGGGCCGATCGAAGGTAGATAGGTTTGAAGCGGTCTCCTCACAGTAGACAATCGAACTCTTGCGATCGAGAGTGATCGCTCGTTCTAAGCTCATCAAGGCTTGGGGCAACTCGGCCTTGTAGATTAGCGTGGGCATCGATGTATTAGCTCGCGATTGCCTTCGCCATTTCACGACCGGGGCCTCGCCATGTGTACTGTGGCCGGCCGCGATCTCCGCCGCTGAAGGTGGCCCGAAGAAGTCAAAGCTGATGCTGTGGCCGGCGATTCCCGCCAACAATCGGCCTTCGGGTGGTGCACCGTATAGATTGCGGTGCTTCTGAGGGCTATATGCGGGAGGATCGATCGTCTTCCAAGTCGGTTTCCACATCGGATTGGTGCTGCCGACAGCGTTCAGCGTCAACCCACAGATATGCCCTCCGCCCTCAAGGACTGAAATATGGCCCCAACTACTCTGAAGTTGAAAACCGGGTCTGCCGTCCAGGATGCTGGAACGACGAGCCACGGATACGGTGCCGTCTGTTGCTTTCCGCGAAATGCCTAAGCCGCTGATGCCGCGACGTTTCATATCGTCGAAATGATAAACCGTCTAGCTGCGCGCTTGCGCGCCCACTGACTGGGTCTCAGCCAACTCGTATTCGCTATGATCCAGTCGTTGAAGACGATTGCGCGCCGGATTGAAGATTTGGTTGAGTAGGAGCGCGACGAAGAGTAACGCAGCGAATACAGTGGCGAGCACGAAACCATACTTGGGATCACCAAAATGGTCGCTAATCACACCCATGGCCAGTGGTCCCAACACAGCCGCCACACATGTGAAAAACAGAATCACTCCGGACACTGCGCCATGTTCCGGCTTGCGAAAACAGCTGATGCCTTTCGAGTTGAGTGTGGGATACAGCACCGACATGAAAAGGCCCGACAACGGCAGAAGAAGAATAGCGACACGAACTCCCGCAAGCATCGATATCCCGAAGCAAAGAAGTATGGCGAGGCTGAATATGGTAACGACGGTTGCCCAGTTCAAGCGGGCGAGAACCCAGGACCCGATGAATCTCCCCGCGGCGCGGAGGACAAAGAAGATCGAAATCGCGTAAGTGGCCACCCAAATGAGCCGTCCTTGGTAGCCTGCAAGCAGCGTCGGCATCCACACATAGACCGCGCTTTCGACGGTGACATATAAGAATATCGCCGCTGAGAAGCCCAGAGCATACGGGTTCTTCATCATCTGAAGTGTGCGTTTCAGATCGACGGACTCGGAACTCCCGGCTGTTTGCGGATATTTCACAAATGAGGCCGTGACGATGAGCAATAAACAAATCGTCCCGGCGATCACGTACAACCACTTCCAGGAAGTACCGCCCGCCAAGAGATGCGCCACAATCGCAGGTCCAATGATGGCACCGACGGCGAAGAACCCTTCAACGGTATTCATGGTCGCAGTATGCTCGACTGTCGATTGGCTGATATCACCGATCAACGCGAGCGCGCCGGTCTTAAAAATGCCGATTGCCACACCGGAAATCACAAGAAGAACTACAAAGAACGCAAACGATCGACCCACTGAAAACAGATAAGAGTTCAACGCGAACAATACGAGTCCCAAGATGATGCTTTTTTTTCTTCCGATCTTGTCTGCAAGGTAGCCCAGGAAGAAACCGGCAAATGCGATCCCGGACATGGCAGCGTAATGGAAGGCTCCTCCCACTGTCATGCTGAGGTGAAATTCTTTGATGACTTCTGGAATGATGACGCCCACGGAATCTGTAGTCATGGCGAACATCATGAACATAAAGAATGTCAGCCACTTGATTATGGAAAGATCCCGCTGCGCGCTCGGCGCACTGTTCATGGAATTACCTCCGAAGCAGCGACTCGTGACGTGAATCCCACGCGCCTATGTTTGTGCCCTGTTCGGCAGCCAGATTGGAATGGGTGAGCAAAGCTCTCGGTTCACTAAGATCGACAAGCAGCCTTGCCCAGTGTTCAGCGTTATTCCACGTCATCACGAGTGTTTGGTCCGACTGAGTGTCAACGTCTGCGTGTCCAGCGAAAGCTGGATGAGTATTACGCAGTCGAATGAGTTCCAACAGTTTCTGCACAACCGGCTTTTGTAGAGAGCTTGCGATTTCTGCAGGAGTGTAGTAGTGCCGGTTGATGTCGCGGCCCACTCTGGATCGGGCGAGTAAATCCATGTCGTTAACACCTGCCAGCAGACCCACGTAATACACCTGCGGGATACCGGGCGCGAAAATTTGAATCGCGCGAGCAATCAGATATTCGTTGTCGCGACGCCCCAGTGCGTCATAGAAAGTGCAGTTGACCTGGTACAGGTCAAGATTGTTTGCAGCCGCTCCCGTTGCCAGTCGGCTCTGGTCCTTGCTTCGGGCGTGCATGGTCTCGACAAGGTGGTCAATGTCGCTGGGCGCAAGCAGGCCGGGTTCGCCGTCACTGCCAGCGCCTACATCGATTACACCAATGCCGTCGTGAGTGTCGAGCACGGTGATGCAGTTCTGCGGTCGTGTCGAAAGCCACTGTCCGAGTGCCCGCGCATTCTGCGTGAAAAGAGTGTGAAGGATGAGTGGAGGAAGCGCGAAATCGTATACCCAGTCCACCTGACGTGCGATTTCCAGCTGTTGCCGGTAGTGACTGTGAATTTCAACGAGTACTTCCATGCCCAAGGCATGTGCTTGCGAAGTGAGCTCCGCGATGAAGCGAAAAGTCTCCGGGATCATGAAACAACTCGTTCCGGGTTTCTTGATCGCATAGCCGACCGCATCGAGCCGAATCATCTTTATCCCAGCCGCTTGAAAGCGTTTGAGGATCGTTTCCAGATAGGCTTGCCCTTCCGGATGCTTTACATCGATGTCGATCTGCTGCGGGGTAAATGTTGTCCACAATAGGCGGTTTTCGCCGCATTTCAGCGTTACGTTGGTAAACGGCAACCCGGGACGAGGGCGATAGATGCGTAGAAGCTCCTCCTCGCGCGCACCCGAAGGAAAGACACGGTCGTAGGTCAGAAACATTCCGGCGAAAGGTGACGCAGCACCGTGTTCAGAGAAATCCTTGAACTGCGGGGAATCGCTGGATATGTGATTGACAATGAGATCGGCCACGAGATCCAGGTGCTCACCTAGCGCGCGTACGTCCTCCCAGTCACCGAGCCGGCAGTCCACCTCAGTGTGATCGACGGGATCGAACCCTGCATCAGCCCCATCGATTGGGGTGAAGAAAGGAAGCAGATGTACACCACCAAAGAGCCCGGACCATTCTCGGACCAGTAGTTCCTTGAGTTGCTTGAGATCGCCGGCCAGGCGATCGACGTACGTGATGAGTTGGACTTGGTTTCTCAATGATTGACCGGTGGCATGAAAGCGAGAGATATTTCGCGGCACCCCAGCACTATAGAAATCTTCCTTGATGAGGGTACGAAACAAAAGACACTTTTAAAACCAGAACACAGAGGTGTCAAGACAATTGCTACCCATTCGTCCTTAAGTTGTATATGGCACTCTCTTGTGCGAAAGCGTATGCTGGTTCGCTGATTGTCACGAGATGTGCGACCGACAGGAAGAACCGAGACCATGGCAACTCATAAATATCGGCAGATATTGGAAAAGCTTCAGAACGAGATTTCTTCAGGTCGTTATAAACCAGGGAAGCGTTTGCCCAGCGAAGCGGAACTCGTTCGGCGCTTTGGTGCCTCACGGATGACGGTATTCCGTGCGATGCACGAGTTGCAGTCGCTAGGGCTCGTTACCCGCCGCGTTGGATCCGGTACCTATGTGTCTTCGAATTCCCATAAGGGCTCTCATGTTTTCGGATTACTGATCCCCGAGTTAGGACAAACCGAAATCTTTGAAGCGATCTGTAAAGGGATGATGGAAGCGCAAGAGGCGATGCATCATTCGCTATTGTGGGGTAATACCGTGTCCCAGGAGCAGGAGAAGGAGCAAGCGGCTGAACAACTCTGCGAACAGTACATTTCTCAGAAGGTTTCGGGGGTTTTCTTTGCTCCAGTAGAATTTAGCGTCAATCGGTTTCAATCAAATCACAAGATTGTCGCTGCTTTCGATCGAGCTGGCATTCCCGTGGTGCTGTTGGATCGGGATCTCGAACCGTATCCGCAGCGCAGCAAGTACGACCTGGTCGGCATCGATAACCGCCGCACCGGATTTCTTGCCACGGAATACCTGATAAAAGCGGGGGCAAACCGCATTGCCTTCTTTGCACGCCCGAACTCTGCGCCGACTGTCGATGCACGCATGGCTGGATATCGTGAAGCGCTCTTGTCCCAAGGCGAGAGGCCCAGGCGCGACTTGGTTAGTATCGGAGATGCCAGCGATACGAAGTTCATTAAGTCGGTATTGAAGAAGGATCGTCCAGATGCCTTCGTTTGCGCGAATGATCTGACGGCTGGAAATCTGATGCACACCTTGATATCGCTCGGTCAGCGAATACCCGAGGACATCTCAATCGTAGGAATCGATGACGTAAAGTATGCGCGCCTGTTGCCTGTGCCTCTGACGACGCTGCACCAGCCGTGCCGGGATATCGGAAGAATGGCTATCGCTGTCATGCTAGACCGTATCGCCAATCCCGATTTGCCGCCTCGTGACGTGTTGCTGAGATGCGAGTTGGTTGTGCGCAAATCGTGCAGTGCGTCCGCGCCGAATCGCAACGGTCACAAGCGACTCTGAACATTATTCCCCTTCATTGTGCCGCATCTGACGGGCCACAATTCAGATCGAATTGCCACGGCGTTCCTCGGTGCCATCGAGTGATTGATTCACTTTGAAAAGCCGCGCGATTCGACCTGGGAGCAGTGATTCTTCCAAGACGGTATAGACAACTTTGTGATAGTTGTCTGCAAAAGATCTTGACAGCTTGCGAATGCAGGCGATAGAAGTTCATCCAGTTCAATTCATGTTCTCGTTGTTGGCCAGCGGAGTTGCGTTGGCTTTGAGCGCGATGATGAGCAGTAAATCGCGTCCTCGGGTGAGGATCAGGCTGCAAAGTTCGGCGCGTGTCGTCTTTTCCACGTTGAAAGAGGTGACAAAATGCTCGACCTTCTAGCGAGTCTCCATTCATTACTCCACAGTCAACGCACTCGAAGCTCCTGCCAGAACAATTCACGGTGTAGGCGAGATGACGGAAACTCGCTGAGTCGGCGCCTGGGTGCATCGCTATTGCCGACACTCCTGACCCTTTTTGCCGCCGCTGTTCTGTGCACAAATGCAGGAGCTCAAGTCCGATTCGGCAGTGTTGTCGGAAGCGTCGCGGACGCGAGCGGAGCCGCCGTGTCTGGAGCAACCATAAAGCTGACTAATCTGGGTACGAACGAGACTCGTACGATGCAGAGTAGCAGTGCGGGAACGTATTCGTTTCCGAATCTCATCGCCGGGATATACCGCGTTGAAGTAGAGACGCAGGGATTCAAGAAGTTTATTCAAGACAATGTGGAAGTCCAAGTGGACGTCGCGACCCGTGTTGACGCGAAGCTGCAAGTCGGCAATGTGACGGAGAGCGTGCTCGTCACCACTGAGGCGCCTCCTCTACAAACCGACAGCGCGTCTCTAGGGACCACCATCTCGCAAACGGAAGTGGAGAGCATTCCGTTGAGCGGCAGAAACGTCAACAATATGCTCACGCTGGTACCCGGGGTCGTGGCTCAAGGTGGCACCTATGGCAACGCTGTCTCGAATCAGGCCGGCGGGGCGAGGACCAATGCCATTGGCTTTGGCAACTACGCGATCGGTGGCGGGTTCGGCAACCAGAGTTCGTTCTATATCGATGGCGTTGCATCCAATGCGCCTGCCGGCAATCTCAATTCGCTCATTCCCACTCAGGACATGGTGCAAGAATTTCGCGTCGTCACCAACAATGTTGGCGCCGAGTATGGTAGCTACGCGGGAGGAATCATTAACCTCACCACCAAGTCGGGAACCAACAAATTCCATGGAACAGCATACGAGTACTTGCGCAATAAGGTTCTGAACGCGAACGATTACTTCTCGAATCAGGCCGGGCTTGCTCGCGTGCCGCTGATCCAAAACCAGTTTGGTGGAACATTCGGCGGCCCCATATTCAAAGATAAGACCTTCTTCTTCTTCGGATTCGAACGTGAAGTGCTGAAGACGGGAACGCTAGTGACGAACACCGTTCCCACACCCGCCGAGCTGGCAGGTGACTTTACGGCACCCGGACTCCCAGCTATTTATGATCACAGTCAACCCGGAGACCCTCAATTCCAATGTAATGGCGTACTGAACGTAATCTGCCCCAACAGGCTGGATTCGTCTGCTCTGGCACTGTTTGCGAAATCTTATCCGGCTCCTAAGCGGTCGGGCGTCACGAACAACTTCATCACTCAGATGGCCACCGGAGGAATCAACGCTCAATACAACGCGCGGGTTGACCATCGTTTTTCCGAAAAAAACACTTTGTTTGCCCGGTACGCGTATTGGAAGGCAGATAGCAACGCCTATGATGCGTGGGGGACCCACACTGCGGGTCAGGGCCACACTGGTATCTACACTCATTCGGCAATACTTGGAGACACTCACGCCTTCAATCCCTCGACGATTCTGGATCTGCGGCTCTCCTATCTGCGTGTTTTCCAACACGAGTTTCCGGACAGCCAAGGCGTTGACCTCTCTCAATTCGGTTCCGGTTGGGCAGGTCTTGCAGGTCAGCTTGTGGCGCCAGCGAACTATCCGGCAATGAGCTTCAACGATAACTCTGGCGTCACCGGAAGCAATGGGATTGGTTCCCAGCTATTCTGGCACCAAAACGTGTATGGACTCTCGGGAAGCCTCACGAAAATTTTGGGTCGGCACCAGCTCAAGTTTGGGGGCTTCCTACGCCACGTGCAGTGGATTTCCGATCCGGAAAATGGAGTACTCACGCTGAACTTCGACCAAGGAGCTACCGCGGACACGTCTGGTGCAGGCGGCTCCGCTGTCGCCTCAGCACTGCTTGGTGTCATCGGCGCACAAGGCACGCAGGTAGCGCCGGGAATGATTGGCGGCTCCAGGGCGTACTTCACGTCCTACGCTTTCTTTGTCGACGATACCTTCCAGGCGACCAGAAAGCTCACCATTACAGCCGGTCTCCGCTGGGACCAGCCCAGTGTTTTCTCAGAAGCAAACAACAATGACACTGTGTTTCTGCCGAAGCAGGCCAGCCCTCTGGGATCCTTCTTGAATCCAGTCACTGGGCAGACACAACATCTTATGGGGAATGTGGCCCTCGTCAATAGCCCGTCATGGCATTCGCAGAGAGAAGACTATCTGCACTGGAAGCTTTTCTCGCCGCGTCTTGGGTTAGCCTACCGCCTGACCGACAAAACCGTATTGCGCGGGGCGTATGGTATTTCCTATCCTCCCAGCACGCTCAGCCAAGACGGACCGAACCTCTCGCCTGTGAATCTAGCTCCAGCTTCGGGTGGTCCCACCGCCACGGTGGCGAACCCGTTTCCTAACGGTCTCCCCACGCCACTGCGGCGAAATGCAACCCCCGGTGACTTCTACGGACAGGGTATCTTTGCCATGCGCACTCCTGGCGACAAAATGCCATATGTGCAGCAATGGAACGCAGCAGTCGAACGGCAGATCGGCAAGGATGCCTCCCTTACGGTGGCGTACGCGGGATCGAGAGGAACCCACCTTCTTTTGCAGGGGTGGGCGACCGTTTCGAATTTCAACCAGAATCAGCTGCCCGATCAGTATTTTTCCATGGGACCGGCTGCGTTGTTGGCTCAGGTTCCGAATCCGTTCTTCGGAATCATTACGACTCCGGGACCCCTCTCAGGACCAACGGTTGCCACTGGGCAGCTTTTGCTGCCCTTCCCGCAATACCAGCGCGTTCTATTCCTGGATCCGCACAGGGGTACCTCAAACTACCGGTCACTCCAGACGTCATTCATGAAGCGGTTTGGTTCCAAGGGCATCCTGAGTGTGGCCTATACCTGGTCCCGGCTGATGTCCAACACGGACAGCTCAAGTGCCTTTTTGGACGAAGGCTTCATCTTCGGAGGATCGACTCAGGACAACAACCATCTCGACCACGAATATTCTCTCAGTTCTTACGACATTCCTCAGAACCTTTCCATTGGGTACGGTGTTGATTTGCCCTTCGGTCGGAACAAGCACTTCCTGTCGGATGCCAAGGGAGCACTCAACGCGGTAGTTGGTGGATGGCGGGTCAACGGCATCACGGCCATACGGAGTGGTGTTCCCATAAGTTCGTACCAATTCTTCCCCGGGTCTGCTCTTAGCCAACTAGGCGGTGGCCAGGGATACTTCGGAGCTCAAGGCTTATGGATGCGGCCCGATCTTGTTGCAGGGTGCGATCTAAAAGTGTCGGGCTCGCGTCAACATAGGGCAGCCAATGGCTGGTTTAACACGGCCTGCTTCCAGCCTGTGGACACCGCCAGCGAGGTGAGGTTCGGCAACGCGCCTCGAAACATTGACACGGTCCGCATGGATCACATGAACAACTGGGATTTCTCGATCTCAAAACGCAATGACATAACAGAGAGTGTGTATCTGCAATTCACAGCGGAGTTCTTCAATGCGTTCAATCATGTACGATTCGGTGCGCCAAACGAGCAGGTAGGTACGCCAACCTTCGGCGTTGTGACTTCGCAGGTGAACCCGCCGCGCGCGATTCAATTCGGTCTGCGAGTTGGTTTCTAGCCGCTCCCTTAACGGCACCGCCCAGCAATGGGCGGTGCTTACCCTTCTATGGAACACGATCATCCTCGACGTTAAGAGGCTCGCCATCATGTCGAAGCGTCCCTCGCTTATTGCGCTGTTGCCAATCGCTTGCTTCGCCCTCCTCCCGCCCGCAATTTCTGCGCAAGATACTACTCCCCCGGGGCAGAAAAAAGTCGTGGTTCAAGCCGACGGCACTGTCGAGATACCAGCGCAGACGGCACCCGTCTCCTCATTTCTGAGTCCCGAAGCGAAGGCGTACCTGACACAACACTTAAAAGACATGCAGGACCCGGAAATCCTGAAACAAGATGCCGGGGTGCCGCGATTCATGAAGCCGTACATCGCACGTGACCGCGAACTGTTTGCTGTCGACCGGAAAGACGAGAGAGTTGGCGGCGTGCACGTGTACGACTACACGCCAAAAAGTGGAGTCTCGGCGAAGAACAAAGACCGAGTATTGATCAATCTTCACGGCGGCGGGTTCATGGGCTGCTGGCCTGGTTGCGCAGAACTTGAATCTATTCCCGTATCTGCTTTGGGCCAGATTGAAGTAGTGAGTGTCGACTACCGTGAAGGTCCCGACTATAAGTTCCCGGCGGCCAGCGAAGACGTTGCCAGCGTTTACCAACAGCTCCTGAAAAACCACAAGCCAGAGAACATTGGTATCTACGGTTGCTCGGCTGGCGGGATGCAGACCGCGATGTCGGTCGCCTGGTTTCAAAAGCACTCACTGCCTTTACCCGGAGCGATTGGCATTTTCTGCGCGTCCGCAGGAGGTGTATTCGGCGGTGATGCGCTTTATACGGCGATGCCACTCGGCGAGGCTCGATTGGCACCGCCAATTACACCCGGAGCAAGGCCTCCGCTAAGTTATTTCGCTGACACGGATCCGAAGGATCCTCTGGTTTCGCCTATCAGCTCGCCAGAGATTCTTTCGAAGTTTCCCCCGACGCTCATCATCACGGGCACTCGCGGTTTTGAACTAAGTTCCGCTCTCTACACGCACGAGCAGTTGGTGAAAATGGGAGTCGAGGCCGAACTCCACGTATGGGAAGGTTTATTCCACGGATTCTTCTACAACGCGGACGTTCCGGAGTCGAAGGACGCACTCAACGTGATGATTAAGTTCTTTGATCGGCATTTGGGTGCTGCGGTGGATTCGAAACGAGCCTCGGTCGCAGCTGCAGACGGAACGCGGTGACATCGATGATCAGTAGTCAGCAGTTGATCGAGCGGATACAAAAAAACGTCGGAGTTCCGTGGCAGAGTCAGCGTTCCGACGGCTTTTCCGACGGTATCCTCTTTGGGAGTGGTGAGACCACGGTCACGGGGATTGCGACCTCATTCACGCCAACCCTCGAGGTCCTTCATAAGGCCCTCACTTCAGGTAAAAACATGGTCATCTGCCGCGAGGCTCCTAGCTACAGCCGCGGCGAACGCGCTCCAGCATTCTGGAGGAATGGTCCGGCGCCTTCGAAAGACCTCCTAGACAACGACGCTGTCTGGCGCGTCAAGCAGGAGTTAATTTCCAGGAACAATCTCGTCATTATCCGTTTCTTTGATAACTGGGACGCGCGAAAGACAGACGGCCAGCTGCGCGGACTTTCGCGTTGCACTCGGGTGGGACAGTTCTCACGTGGCACAGGGCAGCGGCGAAGATGCTTATGACCCTCGCAACGTTTACTTCCGCTTACCCACGACTTCACTGAGCAGTTTCGCTGAGGGTATCAAGAAAAAGCTGAACGTTCATGGTGTGAGGGTCATTGGAAAGCCAGAAGCAAAGGTGAGCAAAGTCGCCTTGACGCATGGACTGCTCCTGGTAGCTGATGCGGAGAGGATCCTTCGTGAGCCTGACCTCGACGTAGTCATTACGGGCGATGTGGTTGAGTGGGAAGCGGGTCCCTATTTTCAGGATCTTGTGACCGCGGGGAGAGCAAAAGGGCTAGTTCTGCTGGGTGACGAAGCATCCGAAGAACCCGGCAGCGGAGAGATGGCGGAATGGCTGAAGGGCTTCGTTACTGAGGTTCCCATCGAATGGATGCCGGCGGGCGAGCCATTCTGGACACTCCCACAGGCGGGTTGAAGCAATGGAAGAAACGAAACTATCCCGTAGAAGATTCTGCCAAGTCACCGGAAGCGGGCTTGTTATGGCTCCGCTATTGATGAGGGCGCAGAATCATTCGAGCTCGCCATTAACGGCTCGCGAAGTCGTAGCGCGAATCAAGGAGAAGGTTGGAGTGCCATGGCGAACTCCCACGGCTGATGAATTCAAGATCGGCGACCCAGATGCTCCTATCACCGGGATTACAACAACATTCATGTCCACGCTTGATCTACTCCAACGTTCCATCGCGGCCGGCAATAACTTTGTGATCACGCATGAGCCAACGTTTTGGAGTGCAGCCGACATTGTCTCCGATGTACGGTACGATCCCCTTTACAACCACAAAGTCAATTTCCTCGAAAAGAACAAAATGGTGGTTTGGCGGTTTCACGATCATTGGCACGCCCACCGTCCGGATGGGATCTTCGCTGGCTGGAACAAAATCATGGGGTGGGAGAACTATGCGTCGCCAGCCGTAAATCCCTTTTCGCATGAGTATGTGATCCCGGAAACGAGCCTCGAGGAATTAGCAAGGGACATGCAGACCAGGCTGAAGATGCGCAGCATGCGGCTGGTCGGTGATCCCAAACTGAGAGTGACGAAACTTGCCCATGCCGGGCATTACATTCAGCAGTGTATGCAGGCGCTGCCGAATGTTGACGTCCTTATCGTTTTTGAATGCCGCGAGTGGGAAGCCGCGGAGTACATGCGGGATGCGATTGCCTCGGGCCAGAAGAAGGCTCTGATCCAGCTTCCCCATGAGGGCGGCGAAGAGGCCGGCATGGAAGAGTGTGCCCGCTGGCTGCGGACATTTGTGACTGAAGTGCCGATCGGATTCATCCCATCGGGTGATCCGTTCTGGATGCCGGCATAGAGGAAGGTGCTGGATTGGAGAGGAGCCATAGTGCGGAGTAAAACGATTCTGCGGATCATTGGGGCGTTCTGCCTGGCAATGCTTCTGTTTGTTGAGGTCTGGGCTGAGGATTCCTCCAATAGCGGACATTGGGTCAGTACCTGGAGCACCGCCGTACACGCCCCACTGCCATTTCCAGGGCTTCCACCGTCCCCCGTATTCGAGAACCAGACCATCCGCATGATTGTGAGGCCGACGATTGGTGGAGAACGTCTGCGCATCAGGTTCTCGAATGCGTTCGGGACCACCTCGCTAAAAATCGGGTCCGCGCATGTCGCGCTTTCATCGAAAGCGTCGGCGATCGTGCCCGAGTCTGACCACGCCTTGACCTTCGGCGGCAAAGCATCGGTCACCGTTCCGCCAGGAGCGCCCATACTCAGCGACCCGATTGAATTGAAGGTGCTTCCTTTGAGCGAACTTGCCGTGAGTGTTTACCTGCCGGAGAAGACGGTGTCTTCTAGTGTTCATTTCTGGGCCCAGCACGAAACGTATATCTCCGAGTCAGGTGATTTCACCACCCGACAGGACATACCGAACCCAACTACTAAAAGCTCGTGGTACTGGTTGGCAGACGTTGAGGTGTGGGCCCCCAATCAGACCTCGGCTGCCGTTACATTCGGCGATTCGATTACCGATGGCGTTGGGGCGAAGCAAGGCGAGTATTCGGACTGGCCGGATCTACTGGCAAATCGTCTCGCCGCTGGGCAAAACTCGGCGACTCTGGCCGTTATCAACGAAGGAATCGGTGGTAACCGAATCTTGCACGATGGCGCCGGAGTGAGTGCGCTAACAAGACTCGATCGCGATGTGTTGGCGCAACCCGGCGTTTCGACCCTGATCGTCCTCGAAGGAATCAACGATATCGGCTGGCCGCACATGAAGCCACGATTACCGAATGGCACCATAGTGAAGGAGACGCCGTTCACCCATGAGGTGGTCAGCGCGGAAGACCTCATCACGGGTCTACAACAAATCATCGAACGCGCTCATCAACATGGAATCAAGGTGTTCGGCGCTACATTGACCCCTTACGAAGGCGCTGACTACTACAGCGAGGATGGCGAAGCGACGCGTCTGGCGGTGAATCAATGGATTCGTACCGGCGGCGCTTTCGACGGAGTTTTCGATTTCGACGCTGCTGTGCGTGATCCAAGCCGTCCAAGTCAGTTTCGCGAAGGCTATCACTCAGGTGACCACCTTCACCCCAGTGCCACGGGTTACAAGGCGATGGCGGACGCAATCGATCTCACGATGTTGAGGGGCACGTTGAGTTCTAGCATCAAGAAATAGGCTCTCGGCGGCGCCTGTGTCGCATGAGTGGAGATGGCAGGGCAGAGTGACAATCAAGCAAATCGCGCTCGTTGGCATGTTGCTCTGCGGTGTGTGCTTGGGGCAGAGCGGATCGGTACGGCCAACCACGAACATTCCTGATGCTGAATTCCCCCGAATCAACAGGGACCTGAGTGCAACATTCCGTATACAAGCGGACCAGGCGCACAAGGTGCAGGTCCTGATGGAATTTGGCCAGTCGACATTTGACATGGTCAAAAGCGAGGACGGGTATTGGAGCGTGACGACTACGCCACTGTTGCCGGGATTCCACTACTACGCGATTTCAGTTGACGGGTTTCCCGCGAACGATCCGGGAAGCAGAGTCTTTTTCGCCGCGCGGAGAGAAGTCAGCGGGCTGGAAGTTCCAGGCGCAGAGTCCGATTTCTTTGCCATCACGGATGTGCCGCACGGCACACTGCGTAGAGAGTGGTATGTCTCGAAAACGACAGGCGAGACGCGACGGATTTTCGTTTATACGCCGCCGGGATACGATCAGAGTGGGTTACGCTACCCGGTCCTTTATCTTCAGCACGGGTATGGAGAAGACGAAGCCGGTTGGGCGGACCAGGGCCATGAGAACTTCATTCTGGACAATTTGATCGCTGCTCACAAAGCCAAGCCGATGATCATCGTGAATGAGAATGGTCAGCCTGGGCCAGGTTTTCAGCCGCCTCCGCCTCCACAAGCTGGTTCGAAGCCGCCACCGGTCGGGCAGGTGGCGCGCTACTTCATGAACGAACGTTACGAGACCTTCGACCGCGTCATTTCCGGAGACCTGATTTCATTTATTGACACAAACTTTCGCACGGTGGCTGACCGCGAGCACAGGGCGATTGCCGGCCTTTCCATGGGTGGGGCTCAAGCGCTCCGCATCGGACTACATCATTTGGATCAGTTTGCCTACATCGGAGCATTCAGTCCTGCGATTGACATAACCGATACCACGAAAGACTACGACGGGGGGTTGGCGAATCCGACAAGACTCAACCAGCAACTGCGGTTGTTATGGATCGGAATCGGCAGTGACGATTTTCTCTTTGCACCCGTGAAGGAATCTCACGCAACATTGGAAAAGGCAGGGATCAGGCACGTGTGGGTCGAGAGTTCTGGCGCTCATGTGTGGACAGTATGGCGCAGGTATCTGGCCGATTTTGCGCCCAGACTGTTTCAGTGACGCGCACGTACAGTCGATATAGAGAATGAATTCATGATTAGGCCGGCACTCATGATTGGGCTAGGCGAAGTTCTCTGGGACATTCTGCCCACCGGAAGGGTATTGGGTGGCGCTCCCGCAAACTTCGCTTACATGACAAACGTACTTGGAGATCAGGGGATTGTCGCCAGTAGTGTCGGAAACGACGAATTGGGTCGTGAAGCTTGCCAGCTCCTGCAAAAACTGGGTCTGAACACCTCATACCTGCAGCGGGACGATCTTCACGAAACAGGCATCGCAACCGTAACGATTGACGGAACAGGTCAGCCGAACTTCACCATTAAGGAATCCGTAGCATGGGATTTTCTGGAATGGACGGCAGATTGGGAGGAGTTGTCGGCGAGGGCTGACGTCATCTGTTTCGGGTCGCTCGCGCAACGCTCGTCGACCTCCGCAGGCACGATCGACCGTTTTCTGCAAAACGCGCATCCGAAGACGATTCGCATATTTGATGTGAACCTCCGTCAGTCGTTCTACAACAAGGATGTGTTGCGGAAGTCGTTTGAATATGCCGACATCATCAAGCTGAACGAGCACGAGCTGATTCAGGTTTCATCTCTGTTCGAATTAGGTACAGGAACTGCAGAATTCCTTGCCCGGCGACTGCTACAGGACTTCGATCTGAAGCTTGTCTGTATAACGCGTGCTGATCGGGGAAGCCTTCTGGTGTCACGAGAGCAAACGGTTGAGCATGCAGGATTCCAGGTCACGGTGGCCGATGCTGTCGGCGCTGGGGACGCATTCACTGCATGTCTTGCACATCACTATGTTCGCGGAAATCCATTGCAGCAAATCAGTGAAGCAGCTAATCGGTTTGCATCATGGGTTGCAACTCAGCGGGGTGCCACTCCGCCGATCACTCCAGATCAGTTGCAGAAGATTCTTACCGAGGTTCCTCTTTATTGAGGTTCCGGGGCAGGGCGCGTTCCACCCGCCAACTACCTGATCCCGAAGTTCAACGACCTGCAGCCCTAAGCCGAGGCGAACGGATATACCGCAGTGCAACCGGATTTGGCTCCGGGTGGCAACAAAGGAGAGCGAGAGAATGATTTCTTCGCAGTGTAGGGTTGCAGTCGGGCTATTGGGTCTGACTTTATTGGGCTTGTTCGGAAGTGCCGCTTTTGCTGAAACCGTCAAGGTGGAAGGCGGCCTGCTCCAGGGGACTATTGAGGACGGTCTCCGCGCGTATCACGGTATTCCTTACGCTGCTCCGCCCGTAGGTGATCTCCGTTGGCGCCCACCGCACCCTCCGTCAAAGTGGGATGGAGTTCGCGTCAGCAGACCAGTTCGGTCGGGCGTGTATACAGACAAATGCGGCAATCGCAGATCTGCCCGCCCCCAGCGAAGATTGTCTGTACCTGAACGTGTGGACGCCAGCCAAGCGCGTCGGAGAAAGTCTGCCCGTTCTGGTTTGGATTCATGGGGGCGGCTTCGTGGCGGGCGCACCGGCCGAGAAGCTTTACCACGGCGAATGGTTGGCTAAGAAAGGGGTAGTCGTGGTTTCGATAGCATATCGTCTCGGCGTATTTGGCTTTCTGGCTCATCCCGAACTGAGCGCCGAAAGTCCTCGGCACGTATCGGGCAACTACGGCCTTCTCGACATGATTGCAGGGCTGCAGTGGGTTCAGAAGAACATCCCCGCATTTGGCGGCGATCCCAAGAAGGTGACGATACAGGGCGAATCCGCAGGCGCGGCTGCGGTAAGCATCCTTTGTGCATCACCGCTGACCAAGGGTCTGTTTCGCGGAGCGATCGCTGAGAGTGGAGCTACGTTCGGACCGGTGCGGGCCGACGCGTCATTTGGTGAAGCCGAACCGTTGGCTAGTGCTGAGAAAAGAGCCGCAGAGTGGCTCTCCTCGATAGGCGTCTCCGGCATCGCGGAACTGCGGAAGATTCCCGCCGAGAAGTTGCAGACGATGATACCGCGTCAATTCGGATGGGCTCGTCCAAATGTTGACGGATGGGTGATTGCGGGAGACCAATACAAACTTTACGAGTCAGGCAAATATAATGACGTGCCGGTGCTGACGGGTTACAACTCTGATGAAGGTTTGTTATTCGGAAATCCTAAATCCCACGAAGCCTACGTTCAGAGTGTGCGCGAGCGGTACCAGCAGTTTGCGGACAAGATTCTCGCTGCGTACCCGGGCGGTGCAACGCCTGCGGAGCAGAGGTCCGAACGCGACCTAATTCGCGACTCAGCGTTTGGTTGGAACGCGTGGGTGTGGGCTCAGCTGCAAACGAAAACAGGCAAGTCGAAGGTATTTTTGTACTACTTCGACGAGAAGGCCGAGATTCCCGCTGGATCTGAAGGCGCCGGCTACGGAGCCCGACACGCCTCCGAGCTTCCCTATGTGTTCCGCCAGCTTACGGAACACGGTCGTCCTGCCCCAACTCCGCAAGACGAGGCTCTGTCGGACATGATGCGCACTTGCTGGACCAACTTCGCCAAGACCGGTGATCCGAACGGTACCGGCCTGCCGAATTGGCCTGCTTACAACGATGCGATGCCACAGATGTTGCACATCGAGGTAGGAAATACGAAGGCAGGCCCAATGGTCAACGTAAATGGGCTAAAGGTGTTGGACGCATATTTTGCGTCGCGTCGAGCAGATGAGGTGTCGCCTGCAGCCCATTAGGTTTAGTACGCTGACGACTATTCTGTCGGGGGATATTAGGTCCGATTTGGGTCCAATAAGCTTTGGCGAAGAGTTCCTTAACGGATCAAGAACGGGCTGTCAGTACCGTTGAAATCCAAGAGTTGCACGTCGTTGTTGCCCTGACACGGAAGAGGCGTCGCGGTTTGAACCCACGATTTCCACCCACGATTCTCGTGTCTCTCACGTCTTCTCAAGTACTTAGGCGGCCACCTGAAGTCACTTAAGTTGTTTAAAACACAGCATAACGTAGCACTGAAAAGGCTGGCGTCGGCGGTTCAACTCCGTCCCTGGCCACCATGTTTTCAATGAGTTAAGAGAAATTCTTAAACCTCCATCGACAGCCAAAAAGCTCTCTATCGTGGGTGGAGACAGCGCACTCGGCAAAGGATGCCCGGGCTTCATCTCATTGAGTGTCATCAACTTGCTGCTATGCGAGGCGTCGAAGAGCGCAGCCTTTCATCAATTTTCCGCTCTAAGCTTCTAACCACCTTAATAAATAATGATGTATCAGGAAAAGTTAAATACGGTTGTGATTGAACTGAAGGACGAACGGTACAACGAATTGATTGTCGAAGTCACCGACCCTCAAGCTGCGGTGGAACTTGTTAAGGCCGCATTGCCACGCTAAATCAGGCATGGCAAAGGCAATCGCGTTACAGGCATCCGCCTGTTCGAAAGGGTGAAATCAATCACTCCTCCCCGCACACAGGTATACTCCCGCGAGGAGTAAATCGAGAGTCCGGGAGAGGACGATGGCACCGCCAACCAGACGAGAGTTTGTGCAAAGCTGCGCGGTCGCTGCGGCTTTGGGAACCTCAGGAATGAGGTCTTTCGGCAGCGAAGAATCCAAAGCCTCCGATGAGGGATTCGCTTCGTATCAGGAGCGCCGACGAAAAGAACTATGGAGCTTGCTCGGCGATCTCCCATGGCCTCACCGTGCATCGCCGCCGAAGGTGCTAAAAACTGAGAAACACGACGGCTACACCCTCGAACGACTAGTCCTCGACC
Organism: uncultured Acidobacteriaceae bacterium; assembly: GCA_963840895.1. Lineage (GTDB taxonomy): Bacteria > Acidobacteriota > Terriglobia > Terriglobales > Acidobacteriaceae > Sulfotelmatobacter. Next base: position 295,326 of record CAWJAR010000011.1, on the reverse strand, counting down.
TGAACGGTATAGAGCCTGTTCCTGCGTTGCTGCTGATCCCTGACAAACGCCAGTCACCTGCTCCGGGTCTCCTTTACATCCATTGGCACGGCGGGATGTATGGACTCGGCAAGGAACAACTTTTGCTGGGTGTTGACGCCCAGCCTGCCTACGCCCCTGTGTGCGTTGAAAAAGGGTTGGTAACGCTTGCCATAGATAGCTGGTGCTTCGGCGAGCGCAAACACGAAGATGATGGGAAAAGTGGCGAGGAAGATGCGTTCAAGCTCATGCTGTGGAAGGGGCAGGTGCTCTTCGGAATGATGATGTTTGACGAACTCCGCGCCCTTGACTATCTTGCCAGTCGCTCAGAAGTCGATCCCCAACGTCTGGGTGCCCTCGGAATGTCGATGGGCGCAACCAAAGCGTGGTGGCTTGCGGCTCTCGATCCACGTGTTCGTTTATGTGTGGACGTTTGCTGTCTTACGGACTACGAAGAACTGATAAGGACACAGGCCCTCAGGGAACACGGGATTTATTACTATGTGCCATCTCTGTTGAAGCACTTCCAGACGGCAGACATCAACGAACTGATCGTGCCCCGACCTCACCTCAGTGTGAATGGGCGACTCGATCCCCTGACTCCCGCGCTTGGTGTCGAGAAGATTCGCGATCACCTGCTGCCACTCTATCGCAAGTATGGCAGGGAGCCGGATTGCCACGTTGAATTGTTCGATTCAGCCCACGTGGAGCTACCGGAGATGAGGAAACTCATTCTCGAATGGATGGACCGCTATCTCATCGACAAAAACCCGGCTACACAATAGCCGGATTGTTAAATCAATCGGGGGACGACCACGCCTGACCTATGGAAACTGCCGGCTCCGCCCGATGGCTCAAGCGGCAGCGGAGTAGAGAAGACCTCGGGCTTTGTGAATCAGCACGGATACGTGCTCAGATTTTGAGACCACTTCCGAGATTCCAATTAACCGGGCTTGTTTCTCCGCGAGCTTGTCACCAAATGCGCTGTACATAATCAGCGGTACCGTAGGCATCAGCCGCTTCAGAATACGTGCCGCATCAACGCCGTTCATCACAGGAATGGAAAGGTCTAGCAAGATCAAGTCGGGGGTGCAAGTCTTGAGCCTTCTCAACGAAACTTAGATACGGAGACGAACGACAGGGTTTACCGAAGATTGCCTCCAACCAGCGAACGATTCCGGCGGGACTGTTCGATACCGTAGATACTGTACTCGCGGTATGTTCATCTGCCGACACCTCCCCTATTTTGAAAATAGGTTTCGCGCTGAACCTTGCGGTCATGGGTTAACGTCAGCGTTCGACCCTCACGACCGCTATTCTTCTTTTGTATGCCAACCCGCGCTTTTCAAGACGCTCGTGGAAACTTCACACCTTCAATTTCCAATACCCTCTCAACGGAGCCCTTTGGACTTTCTGCTCCGTTAATAGCAGGTTCAGCGCCGTAATCACTGCATCCGGGCGCTTCCGAAGCTCTTCCGCTAAGTCTCGCTCGCTGACGATCACGTCCCCGGTTGGGTACCGCTGGTGAACGCCCTGCCCGTACGACGAAATTCTCTCAGCCAGCGACAGCAATTCTTTCTTCTGGTTCCGCTCGGCACGTTTGGCTCGTACCCCGTCACTTTCCAAAGCCCGAAGGCATATTGCAGCGATCCCAAGAACAGGAATAGTCAGTGCGACCCACCAGAGGAGTGGCATCGAGGAAAAAACACTTGTAAGGAAATTCATGGAGTTGTTCCGCGGAATGAGATCGGATTGGGAAAGAATACGTGCAATCTACATACCGCGAACGTTACGAAGGGGTTGGCTCAATGTCCATGAGGGTCAATACCTGCGACGATACTTCAAAGCAAATTCTGCCATAGGCGGTCGCGGGAATGGCCGAGAAATCCCGCAAGTTAGTCCTCACCGGAGCGTGCGGGCGATAGAAGTATCTGGATAAGTATCCCCGCTGAGGCTGATCATCAGTTAAGAATTGACTATGAAGAAGTGGCTTTCGCTGGTGCTGCTCATCGGCATGGCCTCCGCGCAACACTGTCGCAAGATCGACATCGACAAATCGAGTGGTTTCTGCACGGTGCCCGATTCGGCGCTGACGCCGGGCGAGATGGACTCGTCGCTTGCATGTGTGTCGAACGCTGATCGTCCTCGCAGTGTGACTAATTCACAGAAAGACGCAATCCTCCGTGCTTACGGATATCCAGCAAATACAAAGAAATCTGAGGGAGAGTTTGATCACTGGTTCCCACATTGGATGGGAGGCAGCGATGGACCAAAGAACATTTGGTTCGAGCCGTACACAGGCAAATTCGGCTCGCTTGCCAAGGACAAAGTAGAACGCCTACTTTGGCGAAAGGTGTGCGTGAACAAAACCATGACGCTCGATCAGGCGAAGACCCTGTATCTGGAGGGATGGACGAAACTTCTTTTGCAGAAGTGAGGAGACTTCCCGCTACAGAGACCGATCCTCTTAGTCGAAACCTGTCAGAAATACCAGGCGAACAACGCGGATTCCGGGAGTATTTTTGCCATGTCGCGAGGCGTTCTCTTGAGTAATTAATCGGTCCCATCAACGACGACAACTAGGCTCTTCGGTAGGGGCTCAGTCCTAACGCGCCGGTACTCGACATCTCAATCTCGATGTTGAAGGGGATACGAGGTGCGGCGCTTTGGGACAAGTGCAGGACGATAGGAATTTTAACGACGTGCGAGGACCGTACACCAATTTTTCTATGCGCAGGAAGTCTTGGAATGTGTTTCTTGTTTTCCTGGCAAGCACTGCGATAGCTCAGTCCAGTAATTCAAGGATGGTCGATTGTGCTCAGTTGCTGAGGTGGGTCGCTGCAGGCATCCCGCAACAGCGGCTGTTCCGGTTGGTTGAAGAACGCGGTATCGCATTTCAATTGGATCTTCATAGTGCTCGATCTCTGCGAACTGCGGGTGCGAATTCCTCACTCATTCGAAATCTGCATCGATTGCGAATGGACAGCGTACGCGGGGAGTGTCCGTCGGAACTGGTGCAGACTGACGAGTATATCCATCAGGATAGATACGATCAGGCGGAGCGAATTCTGAGGAGGATGCTCACGGCGGATCCCCAGAATCCTGATCTACACTTTGCTTTGGGTTACGTGCGGCAACAACAAGACGATGACGACCAGGCTTTCGACGAATATACGGTAGCGAAACAACTGCTCCCCGGATTTCCCGAGATTCACAACGGTTTGGCGTTCAATTTCTATCGGTCAAATAGCGGAGAAAATGCCATTGCCGAAGCACGCACGGCCTTGAGCATCGATCCTCAAAACGCCGAGGGCTACCGTTATCTGGGATTGGGATTGCTGGCCAACGGCAACTATTCTGCGGCGGCCCGTGCGTTCAAAGAATCTCTCGAGCGTGATTGCAACAACGCACAGACGTACAACGACCTGGCGCGTGCACAAAAAGCGAGAGGTGACCTCGGTCCCGATGCCCTCCAACCGGGAGGGAGGAGTGGTTCGGGACCCTTTTTCATTTTCGCCACACTCCCGGACGCTTCGTCGGTGCGTGCTTTCGTTAATCGCTTCCAGGTTCGATGTGATCGTACCGGTTCGCCTCTCTAGGGTCTGCAGGTTATTGTGGTCCCGTTGATGACGCGTAGGGACGCTCTCCGCAGCTGGTCAGCACATGATTAGCCTGGCGCAAGCGGTGGGCAAAGTTAGCGCGCGGCTTAATGCGGCTTAATAATGTGGTGACTGCGCGATCAAGTAGCGATCAACCAGCGGTCAGCTGACCGTGTTCCATCTCCCAGACAATTTGTCGCCATTCCGCGAGGACGATGACGTACGTTTCAGGCGAGTATGTCTCGGCCTTTCGCGCTACCATTGCGGCGGACGATAGGAGGGCGACTGTGTCGAAGGGTTGTGGCATCCGTCGATGATGCAACAAAGAACGGCCCAACGCAAATTGGGCCCTCCTCTGAAACATTAGATCTGGTGTCCCACAGAGCCGTCGAAAGAAACCGAGAAGCAGCTCGAGGACCTCAAAGCTGCCGTTTTGAGAGTAACGGACCGATCACACGGGCGGTATCAAACGGACGGGATACGGTCGTGCGTGGGTTCACGCCGAGGTTATAGGGGTATTCGGTTCCTTCCTCGCTGGCAGCATCCTTCCCAAGATAGCGCGAATGGTCTCCGGGCGATGCTCCCGGCAGAACCCTCAAGTGTATAAGAACGTTCGAAGGCGTTGGGTCCGACGATCTTCATCTCCCATCGGTCGTTTGCGTGGGAACCGACGATCGACACCCGCCATTCGCCCGGCCGATCCGCTAGCAAATGCTCAATCACCATGGCAACTTCTCGTTGCGATGCAGGCTCACCCGTATGGTGCATCTCCACCGAAACCGCCATACCGCGAAAATATCACTGCGCCCCCAGACTCCGCAAACCGCGCTCCAACGGCAGGAGGATTCCTGTGCGCAGTCACCCAAGGCGGCGTACGATCGGGGCCTATGGCGATACCTGTCGCGCACTCGCGCAAACGCGGCAACTCCAATTGGGGGCGCCTCATACCGCTCGCTCCCGCGCACGCAACTGAATTCGAACGCCGAGTCAGGCAACTGCAACTCACGCCAGAGATGTATGTCTTGTCGCGTGAGCTCCGCGATTGGTGCTGGCAAAACAGGAATCGGTGCTATGTCCCGGAATGGCTACTTGGGGAGTGGCGTATCACCGTAGATCCAAACTTCAGCGGCGCCGCGTGACGCTCAGGCACTTTGAAGTTATTTCCATCAATGCAGAATTTCACGCAGTTGAAGCGCCGTGATCCGTTGGACCGTGACAGGTATTGTTGTGACGCAGCCCGAGTTCCTCGGTTCCTCGCCGGTGCTGATCCAGGCAAGAAAAAGGAACTCAGTCTGTAGCTTGTGCTGTCTCAGGAAAGGAAATCGCCCCGTCAGTGTTCGCGGCGGAGAGCACCGGGATTCGTCTGCAGGTTGGCGCAGTCGCAGTTATGCCCCGCGATAGGGCCATTGAGCAGCCGGAGCGCGATTTTCTCCTGCTCACAGAGACGGAATCCATGACCAAACAAGCCCTGAGAGACGGCCTGCATGCTTTTTTGGCCCGCACTCAACGACGACGCAATCCGATCAAGGTTAAAAAAGTCCCTGCTAAGACGCCGGCCGCAAAAACCGCGCCCATTGCCTGTATTGGCCTATGTTTGACCGTGTGTTTCGCCTCCTCGATTGCGTCTTCGGCAGCATAGCGACCATGTCTGATCGCTTGGCTTGCCGACCGGACACCGTCTTCCACCGCATCAGTGACCATAGACCTGATCTTGGAGACTTCCCGAAGAGGATTCTCAGCTGTTGCCGGTTTTTCCGCTACATTCGCTAGCATAAGGTTTGCTCCTTAGATTTGATATTTTAGGAAGCGAGGGCATATTGGCTGTCGGCGCGAACGAGTAGAGCCATCATTTCGTCGAGAGTAGCGATATAGAACTGTCGCATCGAGTTAGCGTGCTCCAGCCTGTCCCTAACAGATTGACGGGGATTGAACAGCTTAAGCCGAATGTCGTGGTCGTAAGCCCATCGCTGCAGAAATACCAGCATGCCTAGACCTCCGCCTTCGATGGCAGAGACTTCCGAGAGATCGAGCACAATGATTCGGACGTCCCCTTGCGAGGTGACAGCTTTGCGTAATTTGAAAGCGGCCTCGCTCCGGACGATTCCGCCTTCGCACTCAATGACCGCCATTTCGCCAATATTTTCAGTATGGATACTCAGCATACTTTCTCCCAAGGTTGTTCGATTTCTCCTGAGCACGCGCCGTGCCATCGATTCACACCCCGTATTTTGTGCAGGGTAAACCCCCGATCAGGCGGGGTACCGTGAGTTTAGCGCAAGGGATCGAGAAAATTTGCTCTACAGCAAATGCTGTATCGCTGGATACGCACGGATCGGAAATGGCTTTTCTTCGCGCGGGATTATACGCAGATTGCATGGCCAGCATAGTGAGCAGGAATTCGAACTGAGAGACTCACTACAAGAGGTGAAGAACCAAGGCGCGCGGAACGCCGTGATCCGTGAATTCCCAATCGACGTATGACAATTCGAAACAATGCTGACACGCGAGGCCTTTGACGGCTCACTGCTTCGAGTCGACCACGGCGACCTTGTTGACTCCGCTACACGCCAGGTACAGCCGCCCCTCAGGCGTTACGACCATGTTGCGAACCACACCGCCGCCGGATGGAATCTGCTTCGCGCTAAAGCTCTCAGACTTGGGATCGAATCTGACTAACGTATTTGGAGTCACGCCCGATTCGCTATACCAGACCTCGCCGTCATTTGTGATTGCGATTCCGTACGGTTCTGAGTCTATGCCTGCAGGGGACGCCCACTCCTTCAGGAACTTCCCACTCGCAGGATCGAAGTGACCCAAATATCCTCGCGCGAAGTCGGTATAGAAAATTGAACCGTCGGGCGCAAGAGCAAGTCGCCGCGGGCGCGCGCTCGAACTCGGCAGCATGAACTCCCGGATCGTCATCGTCCTTGGATCTATGGTCGCGAGTTTGTTAGTGCCGAACTCGCAAAAGAATGGCGTGTTGTTTTGCAAGATCACTATGCCGTACGGCACCGCGTGCGGCGTCGGCAGTTTCGTCAAAACCATCTTGCCCGTTTTCGGATCAAGCCGTCCGATATAGTTTGTCTCTTCGTTGGTGAACCACAGGATGCCATCGTGATCGAATGCGGGCGTGTGTGGATCAATGCTACTCCCGTCCGACGGGCGATATTCAGTAATGACTCCTGACCGCGGATCGAGCTTGCCGATATAGCCACCTGAGATCGCAGTGAACCAGATAGCGCCGTCTTTATCCGCGACCAGGCCATGCGGCCCCGAATCAGGTGTCTTGAGCGGATATTCCTTGAACTCGCCCGTTTTCGGATCGAGCCGTCCTAGTTTATTTGCGCCCTGTCCTGTGTACCACAGCGAGCCGTCGGGGGCGAAGGCTGGATCGTGCGGCCGCGATTTGGCGGTCGGAACTTCGTACTCCTTGATCTGCACGTTCAGGGTCCCCACCACAGCCAAGGCTGCAACCCAGGCGCCTAGTGCAAACTGGCATAATTTGCGGAAGGACATGGCTGGTCTCCTCACCGGAAATTGTAGTCTTGTATTCTGGATGCTTTCCACCGGCTCTAGGCTATGCAATTCAGCCAATAACGGCTCCCCGCCAAGCCGCCCTATCTCTACCCGATCATCGAAGAGCAAGAACCGGTTGAAGGGTTTGAAACTCACAGGACACCAGAACGCCAGGACCTCAGGACAAGACACCGGTCTAATTGCGCAACAAGGAGACCCACTGGTAAGGGCCCCAGCTTGAAGGATTTGTGTTCGGTATTGACATTTGCTCGGAAGAGTACATAATTGGTTTTCGAATCGCCTCTTCTCCGGCCCTGTACGTCCACTCAGGCGGTGAAATTCACTCACAGGAGAAGGCCAATGAGTCTCCGCAAATTAGCTTCCAACGTAGCTGCTGGCGTGACATATCCAGGTCATCGCCACTTCGCACAACGACTGCTGAACCGCAGAAGCTTCCTCGAAAAATCCGGCATTACGCTGGGAGCGCTCGCCGCCTCTGGCATCTTGCCGGAATTGGCACGCGCTGCCGCACTCAAAACCCACGGCCACAACAGCACGACAGCTGCCACACCGCTTCCCATTCCCGGCGGCTTGCAACTGCTCGGCCCTGATGGACCGCTCTTCCATGTGTTCCTCCCGGCTTCTGGTGTCGAGCCTTCCACGATCACGGACTTCAACGGCTTCGTGGGGTGGGCGGCAGTCGGAGGCATGGGCACCCACACCGTCAACGGCCAGGCGTCGGAACACCTTCCGTTCGAGGCCGACGTGCGTTTCATGCGCGGCGAGTTCGTTGGCGTTGATGGGCGGAATCACCACGGTGCCTTCTGCTTCATATGACTTGATGTATTCACAAGTCCCGTGGAGGACATGCAAATTCACGATTTCAATCCTGGGATCACGGACAGTGGATTGTTTTGGACGATCCCAATTTCAGAAAACACAATTTCAGTCAATTTCGGCGCCGGCAAAGCAGCGTTCCAGGCCAGTGACGTTGATGTGGACGACTATCACGACGTGGTCAACGCGCTGATGGGGGGACCCGAGGTGGATGCGGTGGTTTCCTGGGACATCCGCTGGAGTCAACCCATTGGCCGCACAAAGATCCGCGACGTACAAAATACCTTCGTCGGCGACTTCGTGCAGAACGTAGCGCAGATTGCCTGGGCCGGGCAAACTGACACGGCAACTTTCGTTTCCGATCCGGCCTCAACTTCGGTAAATGAATTCTCTTTGCTGGCACACGAACGGAACGGAGTGTTCTTCTCATAGGTCTGGATTCGCGCGGTTCTCGGAAGGCTCACCCACAAGGAGCCCGACCGAGATCCGCGCCCGTCAGTTCGCCGAATGAGAATGCGGAAGCCACTAACCTGTGATGCGCATCGGTTACAGGAGTGTCTATGTGGAACGTCATTGTCCGTCGACGAAAAGAACCAACGTAATAAAAACCCAGCGAAAGCCGGCAGGCACGGCAAACGGCTCTGTCATTCCCGAAGCGTCCAGCGAAACCCCTTCTGGATTAGGCGGCCGTCAAGTCCTTCACGGCGGGCGCGACAACCTCCGCTCTGGATTCCAGTTTTTTGTGGATGCGGCGCAGTTCAATGAAGCTCAGTGAGGTCATCGTGGAAATCACGGATGCAAACATAATGAGCACGATAGTGTCCATGGGGGCGCGGGCTCCTCTCCCGCTTATGAAGCGTCAGTTCATTGAATCGAGCTGGCTGCAGACGAAAATACGGTGTTCGCATGGCTTCCCACCAGGCGAATCGTACCAACCACCACTACCAGGATTACGGCCAGCATTACCGCATACTCGGCGATGTCTTGGCCCTCATCGTGCCACCACAGCTTGCGAAATAACTGATTCAAGTTCGCACCTCCATGCTAGGGCTCGATTCTACGCACGAGAATCCGCTTGGGCTCATGAGATGCGCAGCTTGTTCGGAAAATGTAAACAATTCCGAACGCTTCAGCAAGCGCCGCCGCGGCACCTGTTCCCATCATGGCAGAGTGGCTAAGTGGTTATGAGCTGAACACGCCAAGGAATGGAACCTTCTCAGTCAGTTTCCCAGTTGCTGACGATCTTAGGAGCACCGGGGCCAAACGCCTGCAGCAGAGCGGGATCCGCTATGACCGCAACCTGAATGCTCGGCTGTTTGCGTTTGTGGGCGCGGACTTCATGGCCAATGCGCTGCGGTTCCTGGATCTGCGGGGAGTTTACGGTGGTGGGTTAGGCTTTCATGCCATCAACAACGACGCCACCATCTTGAATTTCCTGGGCGGCGTCAACTATACACATGAAACCTATTCCAACGGACCGCTGGTCGTGGGAAGCGTTCCGCCGGTATTTACGTCGTTTGGGTTACCAATAAATTCGTGGCTCTCACCCGGGGCGAGGAACTGACGCATAAGATGGGTAAGAGCACGGTGATCACGCAGAATGTGTATTTCTACCCCAATCTGCAGGATACGGGCCAGTACCGTTTCACCTTCAACCTGGGAACCGTGACCAAGATCAGCAAATGGCTGGGCTGGCAAAATCAGTTTGGCGACATCTATGTAACGAATCCGCCCCTGAACGCCAAGAAGAACGACCTGATCTTTACGACCGGCATGAACATTTCTTTCACACACTAGCAGTGTAGTGCGGGTAGTGGAGGCTTCGAAGAGTAGTGTCGAGCTTGAATTTCTCAGGAGGGAGGCAAGTAGAGCGGATGGTTTTGCGATCCCATTCCGGCGAGGTGGCTCATGAATGAACAAGATCAAGGCACCCGAGTCGACATGATATTTGGTCAGATGGAAGGCGCAATCGAATCGTTCGTAGAAACGGCACATCTTGCTGGCCTAGACCTTGACGACCTGCTGGCCCTACTGAATGCCGGACTGAATATCAGGGAAATATTCGAAATTATCGCAGTGAAGTGTTCTTCACCCCGCGAGATGGATATCCTTCGGAGCCCGTGGAGTGACGCGCGTAAATCCTTTGGGAGCTGCCCTATGCGCCCGCTCGTTGAATCGAGATCGAAGAAGAAAGTGATTCTCTGCATCGACGATGACCCAGAGCGTGTTGGAGTGCGAGAGAGAATTCCTCGCGACCTTTGGGTACGGTTTTGACGGCCCCGAGCGGCGACGAAGGATTGAAACTAGCCTCCGAGAATTGCGTTGATGTTGGTAATCGTCGACTATTGTATTCCCCAGATGGATGGACAAGAGGTAGCCACCGAGATGAGACGCCTTAGACCACAAGCGACAATCATCCATGCTTTCGGGATCGGTGTCTGTGCCTCAGGAGGCCATGAATACGGTAGACGCTTTCGTGCGCAAAGACCGTCTCTGGCGACCGAATTGCTGCAGGTGATTGAGGCCAATGTTCCCATTGATGGATAGTCGCGCTATTTCGTCGTCAGCCTGTCAAACAGCGAACACAAAGGCTCCCCAGCGTGCTTTTCGGCATGCCATGATCTCTGGCCTCAATGATGGTCTGTTTCCTAAGTAGACGCGCGAGCGATTCGGACGGCAATTGATGGACCCGGGCTTGGGACGATCTTGGAGCCATTTGTGACCGCAGCAAATCTCATGCAGCTGCTTCGGCGGCGTTGCGAGCGTCTACGACTAGACCTTCACTAGGGATGCCACCTACTGAGGTCCTCGAATGCGTCGCACGACCTCCGACCCGGTAAAGCATCGTCTCATCACCTCGTTGGGCAGGCCATCATAGATGCAGTCGGTCACAGCACGCGCTCGGGTTGCCAATTCGTCGGTGCCGTCGAGCTCGATCAGCGCATCGAGCGCGAGTAGCAGGAGCGCTGGATCGCCCGCCCGGTCCGCGACGCTCACAGCAGTCTTGGCGTCAGAGATAGCGTCGCGAGTTCGCGCAGGCGCATGCAGAGCGCGCGCCCGGGTGATTAGGCCGAGCGCCTCGTACTTTGGCCGCCCTCTCGCGCGGCTTTGCTCGATGCTGTCGGTTGCCGTGGCGATGGCCTCGTCGAGGGCGTCTCGCGCCAGCGCCAGCTCGGCCCTGGCCTGAGTCAGACGGAGCTGCCACAGCCACTGGTGCCAGCCGGCGGTACTCGCTGCGGCGGCGGCAGTCTCCTCCAGCAGTCGCTCGGCTCGCCCCGGCTCGTGGAGGCGGGCGAACGTCAACAGCGCGTCAATTCCGGTGCTGACGATTGGTGGGACAAAACCCACGCCGCGGGCCAGTTCGCACGCTTCCGACTGAAGCGCCTCTGCGCCTTCGAAGTCAAACAACATCAAGTGGAGTCCAGCGGCCATGGCCGTGGCACGAGCTAGCATCGGGACAGCTCCATACTTTCGGCCGAAACTGCGGGCTTCGTGGAACACCTTTGTGGCCTCGGCGTAGCGCCCTGCGGCAGCTAGGTTCAAGCCGAAGTGCGAGAGGGAGTACATAGTGAACGTGGTGTCGAGGGAGGACCGTGCAGAATCCGCCGCCATGGCGGCCAACGCCAGCGCCTCCGTCGATCGTCCGGCAAGGTACAGCGTGAGCGGTCCCATCGTGTGAGCTACCGTCATCACGCCGGGCGCCCGCGACATGGCCCTCCGGTCCAGGTCGATGGCCGCGCTGAGATCGCCATTTGCCTGCCGGCAGCGTGCCAGCCAGGCGATTGCATTCGCGGCGAGATCGGAGCGCTGCAATCCTTCGGCGAGCTGCAATGCTTCGGTCGCGTACTGTTCCACTGGACGGAGATCGAGCAGGAGGAACCATGCTTGCGCCAGAGCCAGCACGAGCTCGCATCGCCGCTCAATCTGCTTCGGATCCAGGTAATGCAGGGCTGCATCTAGCTCGCGTACCTCCAACGTCCACTGTCCGAGCGCCTCGAAGGAACGGGCGCGCCGTGTGTGCAGGTCGACCCGCAGCAGTTCGGTCTCGGGTCCTGTAGGCTTGAATTCGAGCGAGTGAAGGGCCACGTCGAACAGGCGCGCCGCCTCTTCGTGCGCCAGCCCGTCAGCTGCCCGATCGCCAGCCCGTGTCGCGTAATCGATGGCCTTGTCGACCGCTCCAGTCGATGCCGCCTGCGAGAAGTGGTAAGCGAGTTCGGCCAGGGGCTGATTCGGCATGTTGTGCGTGAGACGCTCGATGGCCTCGGCGACGCGCCGATGCAGCCTCACCCGACGCGGGGAAATCAGCTCGTTGTACAGCGTCTCCCGTATCAGCGCGTGAATGAACTCAAAGCGACCGCTCACTTCTTGCGACTCGCAGACGAGTTGCGCGCGGGTCGCCTCCTCAATCGTGTCCAACAACTCGCTACCTGGCAGATCTGCGATGGCTTCGAGAAGAGTGGCATCGAATTCACGACCGATGATGGCCGCAATGCTGAGCACTCGGTTGCACGCTTCGCTCAGCCGAGACAGGCGTTGGCCGATGACCTCTTTGATTCCTTCCGATAACCCAAGGTCCCCGATCTCGATGGTCCTTCCCATCATCGCGCCAATCCTGGCCATCGCCCCGGTCTCCTTCAGATGTTGGAGCATTTCGGTCGCGAAGAACGGATTGCCGTCGGTGCTATCCATTACCACCTGAGCGAGCTGTGACGGAGCGTTCGATCCGACAATCGAATCGACTAGTGCCTTGATGTTCGCGACATCGAGTCCGCGGAGCACGAGCCGCGTCACCGCCGGTTCGCGCCGCATCGTGATCAGCATTTCTGCTAGCGGGTGAGTACGACCGAGCTCGCTCTCGCGGTAAGTTGCGACAATGGTGAAGGAGGCCGAGCGGGAGGAGCGCATGACATGTCGCAATAGCAGCAGTGTTGGCTTGTCAGCCCAGTGCAGGTCGTCGAAGATGAGGACCATCGGTCGCACCCGCGACGCGACCGCGAACATGGCGGCGACGGCTTCGAACAACCGGTAACGTTGTCCCTCAGGGTCCATTGCTTGCGGGGGCGGAACATTGGATATGTGGCTACCCAGCTCTGGGACGAACGCTCCGAGCTCGGCCCCGCCGCCGATCGCAGCCAGTTGTGCGCACAGATCGGCCTGCGGGCAGTGGCCGACATACCAGCTTAGCGACTCGACGAAGGGCTGGTACGGCACCAGATTCTCCTCATCGCTGCGCCCGACCAGGATGGTACTCCCTTCGGCACCGCGACGGCGGGCGAACTCCAACGACAGCCGCGTCTTTCCGATGCCTGGCTCGCCCGCAACGAGCAGCAGTTGATAACAACCGCCTTTCGCACGCTGCCACACATCCTGCATCTGCACAAGCTCGGCTTCGCGTCCGACGAAATCAACCCCAGCGGTCGCAAGCAACGACCGCGGCAGTGGGATGCGTCCCGCCAACCGTGTGGCATCGAGGTCATCGTCGGTCAACTCTCGAACGTTCGCGATGAACCGATACCCGCGCTTCGACACCGTCTGAATGTAGTCCCGGCCATCAGCGGTTGAGCCGAGCACCCGCCGCAGCGACGAAATGCCGCGGGTCACGCTGCCTTCTTCGACGGCAACGTCGGACCAGACCTTGTCGAGCAGATCCTGCTTCTCAAGCAAATGGCCTGCGTTCCGGACGAGCTCGGCCAGCAGGTCGAACACCTTCGGAGGGAGTGGGACGGCCTGGGTATCGCGCAGAAGCTGGCGCTCCTGCTCATAGAGCCGGTACCGGTCGAAGGCGAACAGGCGCTTGAGTGACATCCGAACAATCTCCGGAATTCGTCCGAACGCGGTCAGGACTTTTTCGCGGTTTCCAGCGATCTTTGTGAGGCCAATTGTACCCGCTCTCGCAAACACGAAGGAAGCGAACGGGCACCGGCAGCAAGCATTCCAGTTTCGTCTCTTTCGGGGAAGCTCTTCGAGACGTTCGTGATTGCGCAACAGCCCTAGGCGAGGAGGTTTTATGAGCGGCAGAACAATAAAGAGGACTTTCGGGCTCCTTTATGTGTTGATGGCGGGTCTGTTGTTCGGGTCTGCAGTCGCAAGAGCCGATGTTGTCTTGGACTGGAACGCAATTGCGATAAATACAACGATCGCGAACGGCCAGAACCCGTTTGCCCAGGCGCGATACGCGGCGATCACGCAACTCGCTGTATTTGAAGCCGTCAACGCCACTACGGGTGACTACGAACCGTATCTTGGGACTATCGTGGCGCCTCAAGGTGCATCAGCCGACGCAGCAGCCATCGAGGCCGCGTATCGGGTGCTTAGCACCTACTTCCCAGCCAGTGCGTCGACGCTCGACGCCGAACGCGCGAGCTCGCTGGCATTGATAGCGGATGGCCAGGCCAAGGATGACGGCATAGCGACGGGTGATGCTGCCGCCATGGCCATGATCGTTCTGCGCGCCAACGACGGGTCGTCGCCTCCGCAGTTCAAGACACCTGGCCCGCCTGTTCCAGGCGAATGGCAGGCCACACCGAGTTGTCCGATCGTGAATGGAATTGCCGTCGGGACCTTCTTTCAGTGGCAGAACGTAACCCCGTTCGGTATCCCAAATGCTGGAGAGTTTCTCCTCGACCCGCCGCCAGCGCTCACGAGCAATGGATACGCGAAGGCCTACATCGAGGTGATGACGGTCGGGAGCCTCACCAGCACCGAGCGGCCACAAGATCGGGCTGATGTGGTTCGATTTTTCGAGTTCACCTCGCCGACTCTCGCGTTCAATCAAGCTGCCCGGCAGGTCGCCGACGCGCAAGGGCATACGCTGTCCGAGAATGCCCGGGCTCTGGCCCTGATCAACATGGCCATCAACGACAGCTTCGTGGCGTCATTTCTTAACAAGTACCACTACAACTTTTGGCGTCCCGAGACAGCGATTCGTGCAGGTGACACGGACGGCAACCGGAAAACCGAAACCGATCCCACCTTCCTCCCGTTCATCGCGACGCCGTGTTTTCCGAGCTATCCCTCGAATCACGCAAGCGGAAGTAATAGCGGTGCCGAGGTTATGAGGCGTCTTTACGGTGAGGGCGGGCATTCGATCACGCTGTCAAATCCCGCCGTGCCCGACATCATTTTGCAGTACACCACGCTCAAGCAGATCACCGATGATGTCGACGACGCGCGCGTCTACGGCGGAATACATTTTCGATTCGACCAAGTGGCAGGCGGGCGCCTGGGGCGGGCTGTCGCCACCTCAGTCTACAAAAGCAAGTTGCGTCCCGTTCACGATCGCGACTGATTGGGGAGCTAGTTGCACGAATGCGAGCCTGCACAAGTTCCTGTCCCGGAATTGTGCCTAACGGAGTGTGCAGGCTTCCGAACGCCGAAGGAGCTTCCGGTGAAACTCATGGTCCAGCCGCAGGATGGCGTTGAGCCTCTGATCGACGGAATTCACAGGGCCAGAAGTCCGAATTCCGAGCGAGTCACGAGCAAACAAGAAGCTATGTACCCGCCTGCGATGGGCTCGCTGAATTCTGAAATCAATTGTTGACGTAAGCAGCGATTACACCAGTCTGAGAATTGCGGCAGAGTGGACGCTTTCGTTTTGTTTTTCCTGTTTGTCCTAGACAGGGTGATTCGTAGGTCGAGCGGCTTCACACTGGGGTGTCGTACGTGGGTTTGGCCTTTGCAGCCCCGTGCGGCGTAGCACAGCGTAGAATGTCCTTCCCAACAGCAGAGTGTGCAGTCCGCGTATTCACAGGACTCGGGAATTGCCTAACGCCCACGAAGGTGAAATTCACGCACCGAAGGAGAGTTTAGATGTCGAACACGGGATCGCATGACCGGCACCCGGAGGGGATGCTCGACGACGCGAGTGGGGAGCACAGCCAAATGAAAACCTCAATGAGAAGTCACAAGGGGCGACTGGCCTATAAGGCTTTCGTTTGTGCTCTCGGAATTCGGAGGCTTCGAATCTGGGGACGTTAAGGGGACGATAAGTAAGGACATGCGGCTACGTCTTGTATCAAACGACGTCCGCCGACACCGTTTGATATCAATCAGTTACATCTCATTGTTGCCCTGTCACGGCAGAGGCCGCGGGTTCGAGTCCCGTCGTCCCCGCCATTCCTTCTCAAGAACTTACCGGAAGTGCTCCATTTTTAGGTGGGCACAAAATAGGTAGACAAAATCGAGCTTATCCAGGCAGGCTTTGCATTTCCTGTGCTTTTTCTGGGAATAAGAGCGCGACCACGGCCTTCTGCGCGTTGCGCTTCTCGGTTGTCACCGCTTGCTTGTACGTATCGAGTGTCACCCGAATCGTCGAATGGCGCAGCAGCTCTTGCATAATTTTCAGTTCCGCGCCCGTAGATCGAAGCAGCGTCGAATAGGTGTGCCGAAAAGTATGCCAGCCGATTCGCTTCGAGATGCCGAGCTTTCGCGCAACGGGAAGGATATGGTGCTGCATGATCTGCTGCGCCAAGTAAGGCCGCGGCCCTGATTCACAGGACTCGCGAACACCCAGTTCTCCGGCGATTGATACGACGTGTGTCGATGCCATTGGCGAAGGGTCTCCAGTAGATCGTCGTGAACCGGAACCGGTTTCTGCGAGCTTTCCGTTTTGCAGGCGCCAATAACATTCTGGACGATGGAACGCGTTACATGAATCTGTTTGGCTTGGAAGTCCACGTCTCTCCATTTCAAAGCGAATAGCTCGCTCCTCCGCAAGCCGGTAGTTACGGCCAAGAGGACCAGGGTCCTTTCTCTAAAGCGCAAACTTGCGAGCAATCTCTGGACTTCATCGCTGGTCAGGATATCTGGGGCGGTGCGGCGTTTGGCGCCCTGTCGAACCCACTGAATGGGGTTGCGGTCGCAGAGGTCGTGACGCCGACCGTGATTGAACAACAGGCTCATTACATTCCGTATTTTGGAGCGCGTTCCTGGTGCACGGTTCAAAGACTTCACCCATGATTCGACTTCCACTGCCCGAATTTCAAACAACCGATACTCACCCCACCGAGGCTCGATCCATTTCCTGAGATAACCTTCGTAAGCTCTCCTCGTTGAATAGGCGATGCGGGTATCGCCTCGTACGAGCTCTCGTTGCTGAAAATGCTTCGATAGATCGGCTGTGCGATCGCTTCCGTTCTAATCCGTACGTCGTTCAGATTGATTTCGCGTCTCAGTCCAACAACCGCCCTGCGGGCGGAGGCGATGCTTTTCAGGTCATCAGCGGTTCCAGGAACGATGCGGCCGTGTATTCTTCGGCCGTCTGGCCCGCGCTCTCGCCACCTGAAGCACCAAACATCCGGCCCTCGCTTGCGCCGCTCAACTGTCACGCTTCCATCCTGCATATCCTTGCTCCTTTCGCTAAACGAATGATCGGGTAGTGAAACAGCGGATATGCTGAGGGTAAATTGAACTCTGCTTTGCAGCGCAACACTCAGCAGTGTCCTGATTGCCGTGCTTCCCGAGCAGAGTCACCTCAAGAAACGAATGAATAGCAGTGAAAGCTAGTAGTCACCAGGTCTATGTGTCGTTTCAGAAACCCGTTTTGCACTTCATTCTTCAACGGAGTTCGACGAAGGCGTTTTGAGCAGATCGGGCTTATAATTTTTCGCAACCTCAAGTCGTCCGACAGCTGACAGCTGATGGGAAAACGAGCAGACGTGAGAATCGCACCGTAGACCGGCTGAACAAAAGGCATGGCTAGCCGCCCGTACATTTCGCGTATTGTGAGTCTTTTCTTCGTGTGCTTCGCTTTGGTCACACCCGCATTTTCCGCCGATTCGTTACGGCCAATCTCAACAAATCCGAACCACACTCCAGCAGGCGTTCTTCGTGACGGTGTTCTCACGATTGAGCTTGAAATTGCTCGTGGAGAATGGCATCCGGAAGCTGAAGACGGTATGACACTCGCCGTATATGCATTCGGCGAAGTTGGGCGCTCGTTGCAGAATCCGGATCCGCTCATCCGAGTGCCGCAGGGTACGGAAATCAGCGCTTCTGTACACAACACGCTTGCCTTTCGCATCACCGCGCATGGCTTAAGCAGTTCAAGCAGCGATGCGGGGCTGCGTATCGCGCCTGGAGTAGTAGAGCAAGCCGCCTTCAAAGCTACAACGCCGGGTCTCCATTTCTATTGGGGTGTTGAGGAACCCCGGCTGTTCTTCATGCATTTTTGGGCAAATGACGACGCGGTGAAACTTGCGAAGGGACTGCGGGCGGCTCTGGACAACACGAACTCAGCAAAGTGAACCCTGAATCCAATCCGGCAGCGCATGAGCCAACGAGAGTGTCGCTTACTCAATTCGTTGGATATTTCCTGCGGCTGGGAACGGTCGGCTTCGGCGGGCCGATTGCGCTAGCGGGGCATATGCAGCAGGACCTCGTTGAGGAGCGCGGCTGGGTTCGCAAAGAAGACTACCTGGAGGGGCTGGCGCCGGCACAGCTGGCCCCTGGACCTCTGGCTGCTCAGCTCGCGATCTATCTCGGCTACATTCGGGCCGGTGTTCTCGGGGCGACTGCGGTTGGCGTTGCGTTTGTCTTGCCATCATTCCTCATGGTGCTGGGGCTATCCGCGGCTTACGTTCGCTACGGCGGGCTGCCCTGGATGCAGGGGATGTTTTACGGAATTGGCGCAGCGGTGATCGGGATCATCACCCGGTCAGCGTTCAAACTGACAAAGCTTACGCTCGGCAAAAGACAAGCTGTTGTGGGCGATATTTGCAGTATTGGCAGTCTCGACGGCGTGGACTTCGCAGGAGATCATTTGGCTCTTTCTGCTGGGCGGAGCAGTCAACTTGGTGGCGAGGGCCTTTCCGACCCGTCTGCCGGCGAGAAGCACGGTTTCGCTGTTCTTTGCGCCAGGAACACTAGCGACGTTCGCGTCACAAGCGGCACTTTGTTGGCGATCTTCGTCTACTTTGCGAAGGCTGGGCTCTTCGTTTTCGGAAGCGGACTCGCTGTTGTGCCCTTCCTCTATGGTGGAGTGGTGCAAGGGCACCATTGGCTGACCGACAAACAGTTTGTGGATGCGGTCGCTGTGGCAATGATCACGCCTGGACCGGTGGTCATCACGGTCGCTTTTATCGGGTATTTGGTTGCGGGCATTGCAGGCGCAACAGCGGCAGCTGTCGGAATATTCTTGCCCGTCTACCTTGTTGTTGTGCTTCTGGCGCCGTCCTACAAACGCTGGGCGAAGAACCCTCAGTTGAATGCTTTCGTGCGGGGTGTTACCGCGGCGGCCACGGGGGCGATTGCCGGCGCGGTCGTGGTTCTTGCTCGTCGCTCAGTTTACGATCTGCCTACCATGTTGATCTGCGCCGTCAGTCTTGCCGTACTATTTCGCTGGAAGGTTCCTGAGCCGGCTCTTATCGCTTGCGCAGCAATGACAGGGCTGGCGCTCCGGCATACTTGAAAGCTGAGCGAAATATCTGACGTGGAGAGAACATTGAGAAGAGTGTGTGGTCTTGGTCTTTTTGTGGTCCTGATTGCGGCATTCACCATACAAATGTGTGCGCAGAAGGGCTCACCTCCTCCGCGCCCAGCTCCGCTCGTGCTGACTGGAGCCATTCCTCTGCCAAACGTGAAAGGCCGCATTGATCATTTTGGATTCGATCCAGCGCACAACCGGCTTTTCCTTTCCGCTCTGGGTAACAATACGGAAGAGATTATCGGAATCGGTCCACAGACAGTCGTTCATACGATTTCTGGGGTGCCGACTCCGCAAGGCGTTGCGTACTCACCGGAGACAAACAAGCTGTTCGTGGGAAGCGACGAGGGAAAGCTGTACGTCTACGATGGCACGACCTTCGATCTGATCGCATCCATCGACTTTGGGGATGACGTAGATAACCTTCGCTACGATGCTGCGGAGAAGCGACTATACGTCGGCTTCGGAGACGAAAAGAGTGGCGCAATCGGTGTGGTCGATGCGGCCACCAATAAGCGCCTCGACGACGTGTCTAAGCTCGGCGCACATCCGGAATCATTTCAGTTGTCTGTGTCGGGCCCGAACATATACGTGAACTTGCCAGACTTGAAGCAGATCGCAGTCATCGATCGCAGTACGCACTCCATTGCGCGCTGGCCGCTGACTTTTGAGAGTAACTTTCCCATGGCGCTGGATGAAGCAGATCACCGGCTCTTCGTCGCCACCCGAGTGCCTCCTCGCCTCGCTGTGTTTAATACGAACTCGGGTCACTTCGTAGCGACTCTTCCGACTGTCCAGGACTCCGATGATCTGTACTACGACTCCGCCCGCAAGCGAGTCTATGTCTGCGGTGGCGAAGGCTACATTAGCGTGTTCCAGCAAGACGACGCCGATCACTACAGGCTTCTCGCCAAAGTTCAGACCGCTATAGGCGCTCGCACCGCCGGGTATTTCGGAAAGGGAAGGAAGGGCTTCGACCGTTTCTACCTGGCTGTTCCCGCTCGCGCCGACCATGGCGCGGAAGTGTGGATCTACACGGTGCAGGACTAGGACCACGAACGACAGGAATCACAGAGCATCACTTCGTTCGGCTCGGCTCCATGATCCGCAAGAGAGGATGGCCATCGATATTCTGCAGAGGGAAATAGACCAGATGGGTATCCGAGTCGACAGAAACCGTGTGCGCGTGAGGCATAGAAAAACGGCCTACGGTGACGAGGGTTTTCCCGTTCTCGCGAAAGACGGTCACGTTTCCCGATTCTGCCGAGACATACAACTGCTTGAGTCCAGTATCGAACGCGAGCACGTCCGGGTCTTTTCCGACCTGGTATGTGGCCAGCACCTTCATGCTTGCGAGATCGACCACTGCGAGCTTGTTATTTTCCTCTCCCGCAACAAAAGCCAGTCTAGCGCTGACATCGAGGGCAATTCCATGCGGGCTCTCGATTCCAGTGACTGGATAGTGCCCGATAATCTTGGCAGAAGCCGGATCAATCGCTACGAGTTCGTTCTTCTCATGCACCGCCACGAGGATTTGGCCGGAACCAGCGTCGTAGACGGTATTACCCGCACCGCCGTCGAGAGGGATGGTCGCCACCAGAGAGTTTGTCGTCGCATCGATCACCGCATCCGCGTTTCCATGTTCGTCGGATACGAAGACTCGCTTCGCGCCGGGAGCGTAGGCGATGCCGTCCGGATACTTGACCGATCCTGCCTTGGCGATGGTCTTGAGGGTTTCCATATCGACAACCGCGACTTTGTGCTCCCCGGTAGCCGATGCATAGACTCTGCCCAACTCCGGAACCGCCCAAACACCGTGAACATTGGGGAACCCTTCGAGATTTGCCACAACTTCGCGTTTTTTCGTATCGAAAACGACGAGCTGATCGGCATTCATGTGCGCGATGTAAAGGCGGCCATGAGAAGCGTCAAGACTTTGATAATCAAAACGGACAGCGGGACCTGGTAAAGGTACGTCCGCGACTTGCTTCAGTGGTGCTGACTCTTGGTTGTCAGAAAGAGTCGCGGTTGTTGCACCGCCGAGGATCGAAACCAATATTGCTAAAGCCAAAACATGACTCAGACCGCCCCGTCTTCGCATGGTAAGCCTCTCAGTCAATTCGGTTTCACGTGGACTTCAGGTAGTCATCAGTATATTGCTTGTGTGCCACGACGCTTGATCGCTCTCCGAAGATGCGTGGGGATTCTTCTGCTTGTCTGCGTCGTGAATCGGCGGATGGTCGGGCAGAACCCGGAGGCGCCTGCGACTGTTAACCCAGAGATGGGAGGGCGCATTGCACAAGCTATCCGAGTCGATCATTCGCCACGCTTGGATGGAACACTCGACGATCCTATTTGGCAGCAGGCCTCCCCAATCAGCGACTTTAGGCAGAGAGAACCGTACGAGGGACAGCCGGCAACGGAACGAACGGAAGTGAGAGTGCTGTATACGCGGAATGAAGTGTACTTCGGAGTTGCGTGCCACGATTCTGTGGCGCACGGTCCGGTTGCGACTCAGTTGCGCCGAGATGTGACACAAGAACTCGACGACTATTTTGAGATCGTGATCGACTCCCGGTTTGACCGTCGCAATGCATACGTCTTCCAGGTCAATCCCCTCGGCACACAGAGAGATGCTCTGATTACCGACGAGCAGGGCGGCGACACTCAAGACGGGGACCCCGGCTGGGATGGAGTCTGGAGTTCCGAAGCCCGTAGAACGCCAGACGGATGGACGGCGACGCTTGCCATACCATTTTCCACTCTGAATTTCATGCGGTCTCGCGATGTCGTGTGGGGCGTGAACTTCAAGAGATTTATTCGCAGGAAGAACGAAGAGGATTTGTGGAGCGGCTGGCGCCGAACGTTTGGGGCATCGAAGATCAGCCAGGCGGGTGAATTGCATGGCATCACTGACATTGGTAGCGGGCGGCTGTTTATCGTCAAGCCCTATGCCTTGGGCGGCTTCAGTCACCTGCCTCCGAATGCAATCGCTAGCGGCCTGACGCCGGGTACGACCGGCCTGTACACCGGCGGCGTGGACGTCAAGATCGGCCTCCGTTCCAACCTGGTAGCCAATTTCACCGTGAATACGGACTTTGCGGATAGTGACGCAGATGTCCAGCAGTTCAATCTCACACCGTACCAATTGTTCTACCCCGAGAAGAGGCAGTTCTTCCTGGAGAACGCAGGCGTCTTTGCTTTTCCCATGACCATCGGAGGGGGCGCGGACCAACTCTTCTTCAGTCGCCAGATTGGGATTGATCCGATCACTGGGCAGGAAGTCCCAATCAATGGAGGAGCCAAGGTCACGGGCACGCTCGGTGGATTCGAAGTTGGAGTGATGGATGTCGATACACGCTCTTCCGGACCGAACCCTTGGGCGAACTATGCAGTCTTGCGCGTGAAGCGGTCTTTGGGGGGCAGCGGTTCCTACATCGGGGTGATGGGAATCGATAAGCGATCGGGTGATGCGACGTTGAGTTTCAATCAAACCTCGGGGGTGGACGGGCGATTCGTTCTATACAAGAACCTTGTTCTGAACGGCTTTGCCGCCGCCACCCGCACACCTGGCTACTCCAGCGGGCAAACCAATTTGGGTGCCGGATTGAACTTCCGCTCTAACTGGCTCGACTTTGTAGCAGAGCATAGAAAAGTCGGTCCCAACTTCAACCCGCAAGTTGGGTTTCTGGAGCGCGCCGACTGCATTTGCGACTATGCCGACGCCACCTTTAAGACTCGACCTCAATTCATGGGAGTGCGCGAACTTCAGTTCGAGGGCTTCATGTTTCATGCGCCGGACACGCACCATGTTGTCCAGACGCAAGAGTGGCAGACCACGTTTCGGGCCGAGTTTCACAATGGCTCCTACACGGATGACGACATCGTGGATGTGTTTGCCCAGCGCTTGACTACGCCGTTCAATATCTACAAGAACGTTAACATTCCGGTAGGCGTCTACAACTGGACGAGACACCAACTCACTTATGGCTCGCCGCAGGATCGCCGATGGATGGTGCAGCTATTCGAGCGTTTCGGAAGTTATTACGACGGAAGGCTGAACGAATTACGGGTGCGCGCCAGCTATCGTGCGAACGAGCGACTATCCTTCAGCCTCGGGCCACAGTGGAATCGTTTTCGCTTACCGATTGCTGACGGGAATTTCTCGGTTGTGTTTGGGGCTTTGGAGACCGACTATGCGTTTTCCAGGTTCCTCTCTCTTTCCACGATTCTTCAAATTGACACTGCAAACCCACAGGCTGCGAGCGCGAACATCCGTTTGCGATGGAACTACCGTCCCGATAGCGACCTGTACGTTATCTACACGGCGGGCCAGAAGTTCGCGAGTTTAGCGGCCGCCAACCCAGCTCAGTTTTACGAGAACCGATTCGTCGTCAAGTACACTTATTCTTTCAGGCCGTAACTACGTGCTGTCGCTAGCCCCGAGGAGGCATCGGAACTGTGAACTACGGAGCTCTCTTTCGATCAGCCTTGGTGGCGCTGCTCAGAAACAAGATGCGAAGCATCCTGACGGTTCTGGGAATCACGATTGGGATTGCTGCCGTGATTTGTGTTGTGGCAATCGGCAAAGCTGGCCAGGCGCGAGTTCAGCAACAACTGAATAACCTTGGAGACAACTTCGTCTGGATGCGCCGCGGGAGTGCTATTTGGAGTCTTCGGGTCCTATTTGGTTGGACAGACTCTAGGCTGGCCAATCGAGATGTCCATTGAAGCGGTCGTAGTGGCAGCGATGTTTCCCTCATACCAAAGATATACTGCGGCCTGGTCGACGGCGCTTTAGACGAAGAACAGCACATCGTCAGTGACACTAGTCCGGCTTGCCTTCCGAGCCCTGATTCGGGGGCCCTGGCTTGGGCTGACTCCTTTGTTGGTCTTCCTGACTTCGGCCCGCCCCGGGAGCCTGTCCCTCGCGGTCTCCGTCACGCCCGGCGCCCTCGCCTGGATTTATTTCGCGAGGTTCCTCAGGAGCGCGATCCTGGTCCACTCTGGATGAAAATCCGGGCCTAACCAGCCGGTGTGGAGAACCTTGGATCAGTCCCTCGACCTCTACTAGCCCCTCAAAAACGTCGACGTAGGTCTGGTGCTTCTTGGTGACTTCAACCAAAAAGCGAGTGCCCCGAACGGTGATGACGGCCGAGGGGGTACCCATGCGAAACGACGGAGTTTCGCCCATGCGCTTTTGCACTTTGACGATGATTTTGCCAAGAAAGAGTTCGAGTGAGAAACCCTTTCCCTCATTGGGCGACTTCAGCGCAACGTTGCTGTGAGCCTTGATTAAGACCTGCGAACCATCTTGCAGTTCCAATAGGACGCTGCCTTTGGCGGTTTCAATCTTGCTGTCAGCGGCGAGCACTGCTCCCCGCTGAGCATTTACTGGAGTGCCATCTGGAGAGGTCAACAGTACTTCGCCCTTCACTTCGGTGATGAGTGCTGAGCCAATCGGGAGCACGGTCTGCTGCGGCGGCGGAGAGATTTGGGTTGCCGTCATGACCAGAACGACGAGAAAAATCATCGCGACCGGAAGAAACCTAGAGTTGGTCATCTCATCACCTCCGACGGAGCATCCACGTCCGTTTTTACGGGCAGATGGATCTCGAACATCGTGCTGGATAGTTCGCTCTTTACCCGCACGGAACCACCGTGTTTCTCAGCGATGCGCTTCACGAAAGCGAGACCGAGGCCCCAACCGGGCTTGGCAATCTGTACGTCCTGGGCCCGGTAGTAGGAATCAAACAAATGGGGAATGTCTTCGGAGGAGATGGCCTTGCCCTGATTGCGCACCGAGATCACGACATTCTCGGAAGAAGAAGACGAAGAAGAACAGCGAACCGTGATGTCCGTGCCAGATTTGCCGTACTTGATTGCATTACTCACAAGGTTAAGCACGGCTCCACTGATCAGGGTGCCATCGCCTACTAGGACAACGGCTGCGTCGCTATCCAGCACCAGTTGCATGTTCGCGGCGGTAGCCAGCGGGCGCAGGATGTCGAAAACCTGGCGCACGACGTCATGGAGTTCCAGAACGTCCGATTTGACCGGCTTGGCTCCGGCATCAAGACGCAGCACATCGAGATAGCTGTTAATGAGAGCCAACAACCGCTTCGATTCCCACAGAATGGTTTCGGGCGCTCCCTCACAGTCTTGCGAACCGGGACAGCGAATCATCAGATCGGCAAAACCCTGGATCGACGCCAACGGGGTTCGGAGTTCGTGAGTGATGAAGGCCAATGCTTCGGCCCGTGCCCGGTCGCGATCCACGCGAGTCTGCAGGCTAGTAAATGTAAGGACTGTGCCTCCGCCCGGAGAGAGGCGAGTCGGCGGTAAGGGTACGATACGAACGGCGTACAGCTTGCCGTTCAGAAAAACCTCTCCCTCCTCACCAGAGTTGACGGGGATCAGTGGCGCGTCGACTTCTGAAATCCATCGGGCACGAAGTTCCTCCAGGGTGAGTTCGGGCTTGATGAATGTGACAGCAGCTGCGAAGGCCAGGTTATTTAACAGGAGATTACCTTGCTCGTCGAAGATTGCGACCAGATCCTGTGTCGATTCCAGAAGTGTCTTATGCAGTTCATAGAGTGATCCGAGTTCGGTCTCGAGTTTCTGCAGTAACGCAAGCTTCCATGAGAGGTCACCCTTCCCAGGCGTGGCAGCGTCTTTTTCCGGTTTGGTCAGCCAGGAACGCAGCCCAAGAAGTTGCCGCGTTACGCTACGCTCGACCAATGCGAAGTCTGCCGCGTACACGACTAACGGCCCTACAATCACCGCTAGGAGCATCGCTCCGGCGGGCAGGATTCGCGAAGCCCATAGGAACGTCAGAAACGCGATCGTGTATACGGCGGCGGCGAGCACAACGAGTAGGCTCACCGAAACCCAGCCACGCCATCTACCAAATACGATGACAACGACCATGCCAGTGAACGCCAAAAGCAGCACTCCAACGGCAGCCGGAAACTCTTGGATCCGTCGTCCAGTCAAAATTCCATCCAGTATCTGCGCGTGCACTTCGACCCCCGGAGCGGGTAATTCCGTGGCCAATGGAGTGTTCAGGCGATCACTGATCTCCGTTCCGCCGAAGCCGACCAACACTGGACGACCCATTAACCTTGCGCTCAGATCCTCGCCCTGGAGCACCGTGGAAGCTGAAATGATTTCAAACTCGTCACGCCGGAACGGGATCCGGACAAGGACGGATTTTGCGGAACTGACTCTGGATGAGTCGTTCACGCCAGGAATACCGTACGAATCCAGGAAGGCAGAGGTTCGACGCTCATTGGTTCGGCGTGCTACCTCGACTGCGAAAGCCCATCGTGGACCATCGATCGTCAACTCGAGTGGTGGGAACCTCCGGCAGATACTGTCCTCGTCGAGGACAGCATGGGCGTGTCCCACGGCAGTCGCGGCCTGGGAGAATGCGGGCAAGGGTTCTATCCAGTGGGGTCCGTCTCGAAAATCACCGATCTTTCCAACAATGACCGCACGCCGACTCGTTTTTAGAGCGCTCTGTAACGCTGCATCAGCCTCGGGTGACTGGGGTTCCGATAGCAGCACATCCAGGCCAATCACGCCTGCTCCACTGTCTGCGATCTTGTTTATCAGCCGGCCCAGGAGCGCACGCGACCAAGGCCACCGACCGTATTGCCGCAAACTCTCGTCGTCGATCAAGACCAGTACCACCTCGGAGCGCTGCGCGGGCGGTGGCGCCAGACGAAAGAATGAATCGGCGAGTCGTAGCTCAGAGTCGCGAACTACAGGAATGACCGAGAAGGCGACTACAAGGCTCAGCACGAGCAGCGATAGTGCAAACCGCTCAGCCCACATCCCCAGGAGAGGATTGTGCCTTGTCATTCTCTGAACGACTACAGGACTGAATATTGGCTGATTCATGAATGGTGATGGATCCTGCTGAGAATGTCCGCCCCGTGGTTTCAGGTTAGGCCTGGGCATGCCAGGTAGCTGTGATTGAGATCACACTGGTCCTGCGAGGCAAGTCGGAACCATCGCCAAACCTGCGGTGTTGGGCGCAGTTTTTCCGCTTCGCGGTAAACTGCTTCGACCGTCAGGACACGTCGCAAGAGCACCGACGGGCCAGCCTAGGAAGTGGGCGAGAAAAAGGCCGCCCCAGACGGGAGTGAAGCAGCCTTTCGCGCTTGTTTACGGTGTGTACTGTTCGGTGCTGTCTAATTCGTTGACGGCGTCGCTGCCTCCGGCGTTGAGTACGTGACCGGTGGTGAGCACGGTTGAAGTGTGACCGGCTCGCGCGCTGCTCATGCTGCCAGTCGCGGTCCATTTGCCGGTGGTTGGATTATAGAGTTCGGCGCTGGCGAGTGGGGTTTGCGCGGTTAAGGTCTTCTTGTTTCCACCGGAGACGAGTACATTGCCATTGGCGAGCAGTACGGCGACGTGTTCCTCTCGCGTGGCCGTCATGTTGCCGGTCGCCGCGAACGTCCCGGTGGAAGGGTTGAACAACTCGGCGTTGCTAATGCTGACGCCATTGATGTTCTCTCCGCCCGTAAACAGAATCTTTCCGGTAGCCAGCATGATGGAGGCGTAGTCGGAACGCGCCTGCACCATCTTGAGACCCAAGGTAAAGGTTTTCGCCGTGGGGTCGTAGATCTCCGTGCTGTTGAGCGCGTCCATGGAAGCGGTCGCACCACCCGCCACCAGAACTTTGCCACTAGCCAACCGCGTGGCATTCATTGCGTGGCGGGCTCCACGCATCGCACCGGTCGCGGTCCAAGTGCCCGTCGCGGGGTTGTAGATCTCGGCTTTGGCAGTCACCGCAAGACAACCATTCGCGTCATAGGCGGTGCAGCCGCCGACAACGAGCACCTGGCCGTTGGCGAGGAGTGCAATCCCGAACTCAGCACGTGCCTGGACCATCGAACCGGTTGCCGTGAAGGTTCCGGCTGTTGGGTTGTAGAGTTCCGCACTTCTGGTAGTGGCGCTTAAGCAATCGTTGACGCAGCCACCCATGACCAGCACCTTACCATTGGAGAGCAGTACGGAGCGAGCCAGGGTGCGTGCCACGTGCATGCTTCCGGTGGAAGCCCAAGTCCCAGTCGTGCGGTTGTAGAGTTCGGCAGAGGTCAGAGCGACACCGTTGTTGGTTCCTCCAGCGACCAGCACTTTGCCGTTGGTGAGAAGAGTTGAGGTGTGACCGTCGCGAGCCGAGATCATAGCACCGGTGGGGGCCCAAGTGCCGCTGGCCGCAAATGCGAATGCGTTCATGACGACGACCAGCGCTGCAGCAGCAAGGATGGTTGTCTTACGGAAACTCGTGATGAGCAGTTTCATATGGATCTCCTTCGGGTAAGTTTGTTCGAGCCTGGTGACTCGCCAAGCGGCACCGAATGTCCAATGGGGAGGGCTACCCGAGCACCTTGGCGATCCTGAATGCTTTGACCAGTGCAATCCCAAGGCCAGATTTCAGCGCGAGACGAGCGATTACTCAGAGCAGAGCGGGAGGGCGCTGATGTAGGGATGCTTATGCGATGTGAGCACGGCGCGACACTATCCGCTGTGACATGGGTCACGCATCAATGTGACTGGAGCCACAATTCACCGATACGTTTTCGAGTTTCTCGCCGCCTTATCCCGTAACCTTGTTCCTGCCATGCTCCTACGGGGCTCGCGAGTGGCAGGATCTCCTGTTCGAACTTCATTCTGTAACTGGCACGTGCTGAAAAGTTGTCCGCGAACCCTCCTCATTCTGCATTGTGGCCCAGTAACGCAAGCGTATTCTGTCAAGAAATCTTCATGCTTGCGTCCAAAGCTCTGTACAGATTGTTGGGACGCGTTGCTCTGTCGTTGGGGAGCACAATCCTTGTGATGGCAACTTTGCCTGGCGGTTCCTCGCTTCGCTTATCGGGATCGGGCGACGAGTTGGTCGAGATTCTGCGTGGATACGCAGGTTCGCAGCCCAATTTGTGCAACTGCTGCATCACACATCCTTGAGCGTTGATCTTCGCCGGTGTCTCAGAACGAGCGTAGGCGTCGAGAGTGATAGAAGGATTGGAGTGGCGAAGCGGTTCCTGAACCGGTTGTAAATCGTTTCCGTTCGTGACGAGCGCACTTGCTGATGTGCGCCGCAGTGTATGCAAGCCGACCTTTCCGTTGTTTATGCTCTGTTTTCGGGCAGCGAGAACGCAAGTCCAGATCTAGGAGATTCATGTACTCGCGAAAAGACAGTGAAGGGAAATTTTGGTTAGGTTGATGTACGGCGGATCCGCAGAGCGGCTCCATGGTCGAAGTTTTGTGTCGGCGTGCTGAATACCTTTCTGCACTAAACCATAGTTCCATGTCTTCAGTCTGTCCCCGTTCTTTCCCGACAAACCCCAGCGTGTCAGATCTGACTCTTCCTGAAAAATGACGTGCCCGCGATTTCAAGAGAACTGCTGGCAGGACTTCCAGAGACCGCCAACCACTAATGCGCCCAGGAAACTGAGGCTGGTCAGCTTCGGAAAACCCATGAGGTCACGCAACCCGCCAGAGCCAAGCAAGAAGCTGGCTACGTGGAGGCGAGCATGTGAGGCTGACTCCGATCGATAGGTGCGGAGCAGTATCACTGCTGTTCCAACCGCGATCACAAAAAAGGTGATCCGAGTTTTCGCTCTGAGTAATGGTTACTATTATTCTGTCGAGCGAACTCCGTACTTGGTGAGCTTGTAGGCGAGCGCGCTGCGCGACAAACCCATACGACGGGCGGCCTCGGCTTGCGCGCCGCGAGTGGCGCTCAGGGTACGCACAATCAATTCCCTCTCCGCACTCTCGAGGACTCCGGTCAGGTCGAAAGAGTCAGTAAAAGGAATGGACAGCGCGTGGGCGCTATTGCCATTGGCGGGAAGCGTTTCTTTCTGCGCCAAGGGTAGATCGTCGGCACCGATCTCCTGATTGCTGGTGAGGATGTAGGAACGCTCGATCAGGTTTTTCAGCTCGCGTAAATTTCCCGGGAAATAGTAGTGCTGCAGCTTCTCCAGCGCTTCGGGCGTAAGGCGGCGGCGCGGCATTTTGAGTTCGGTCGCGATCTGGTGGCAGAAGACGTCGCTGAGGCCGCGGATATCTTCGCGGCGTTCGCGCAACGGCGGGATGTGGATGGGAACGACGGCCAGCCGATAGAAGAGATCCTCGCGAAAAAGTCCTTCCTTGACGCGTTGTTCGAGATTGCGGTGGGTCGCGACCAGGACGCGGACGTCAACGCGACGCGGGCGCGTGGAACCAACGCGCAGCACCTGTCCATCGGTGAGAACGCGAAGGAGCTTGGCTTGCGCAGCAAGCGACATTTCTCCAGCTTCGTCGAGGAACAGGGTGCCCTCGTGAGCGGCTTCAAAGAGTCCCTGGCGCTGGCGGTCGGCTCCGGTAAAGGCTCCTTTTTCATGGCCGAAGAGCTCACTTTCGAGCAGAGTTTCGGTGAAGGCGGCGCAGTTTACGGCGACGAAAGGTTTGGCGGCTCTCGGGCTGTTGCGGTGAATGGCGCGGGCGACCAGTTCCTTTCCAGTACCAGTCTCGCCCGTGACAAGAACCGTGGCGTGGGTGGGAGCAACGCGGGCAATGCGGTCGCGGACCTGGCGAACAGCGGGGCTGTCTCCATAGATTTCTGAAGCGCCTTCCAGGCGAACGACAGCATCTTTCAACAGGATGTTTTCACGCACTAAGCGAGTGCGTTCACAGGCACGCGACACGGTACCGCGGACGACTTCTGGCTGAAACGGCTTGGCGAGAAAGTCGAAGGCGCCATGGCGCATACTTTCCACTGCGAGTTCGATGCTGGCAACGGCGGTGAGAAGGATCACCGGGAGCGTGGGATCATTCTCGTGAGCGGCGGTCAATACGGTCAGGCCGTCACCGTCGGGCATTTTCTGATCGGTGATGACGACATCGAAATCGTTGGCTGCCAGAAGGCGCTGGGCCTCTTCGACGCCACCTGCTTCCCAAGTCTGATGGTGGTCCAGACGGAGGTTGGTGGCCAGAATACGGCGCATACTCGGTTCGTCGTCGACTAAGAGGATTCGTCCCATAGCTAAACTTTCTTTGTCTTGATGCCGTCATTGGAGACGGGAAGACTGAGGGCGAAACAGATTCGAGCAGGCACATTGGTGAAGAGAGTCAAGTCTCCCCCTTGAGCGCGCGCAATGTTACGGGCGATGGCCAGTCCAAGTCCGGTGCCGCGAGGCTTAGTGGTAAAGAAGGGCTCGAATATCCGGTTCAGGGCAGACTCAGGAATCGGCAGGCCAGCATTTTCTACCTCGATGCACGCGCTCTGATTTCCGTTGCGGCATCGGAGGGTGATGGTGCCACCGGCGGGTGTGGCGTCGACGGCATTGAGGAGGAGATTCATGAGAGCCTGATGCAGTTGGCTTTCGTCGACTTGCACGATCACCTTTTCGAGAACATCGAACTGGAAACGGATTCCCTTTTGGCTGGCGTGAGCCCGCGAAGCGTCGGCAACGTAAGCGATAGCGTCGGCGAGCGAAGTGGGCGCCAGGTTTGGAGGGCGCGTGCTGGCGTAGTCGAGAAACTCGGTGGTCAATTGACTGAGGCGGCTCGCCTCGTCGGAGGCAATCTCAAACATTTCCTCGCGCTCGGCGCCAGTGAGTTGCCTGGCAGTGGCGATGGAACTGGCAATCATCGCAACCGGATTTCGGATCTCGTGAGCAATCGCGCTGGATAAACGTCCCATGGCAGCCAGTTTCTCGTCGTGCAGCAACTGCTCGCGCGCTTGCTCTAGTTCAAGCACGTTGTCTGCCAGACGATCTTCTTTGAGTCGCAGGTCGGCAAGCAGGAGACAGACTAAGACTCCGACGATAGCGAAGAGCAGAGATGTGATGCCGGCTTCGTAGTACTCTCCGACGTCGAGGGGAGGATGCTTCTCGAAGTGCCACCAGACCTGCCAGAAGAGTGTGGTGTCGACAACAGCGACAACGGCAAGGATAGCCAAAACCCGGAAGCGGAAGGCGGCCTCCAGAACTGCGACAACCATCAGCACGAAATAGGGGGTATCCTCCTGATCGGTCAGCAGGGCAAGCAACGAGGCGAGCGTGATATTCAACGCGATGGATGACCAGGTGAGGGCGGCCAGAGCGGCTGGCGTCAGGGGCCGCGAAAGACGCTGCAACCAGAACCATTCGGCAGTTTTCAGAACAAAGCCGAAGGTCACAGCGATAATCAGCAGCGGAGTTGGCTTTCCCCAGAAAGCAGCGAAGTACCAATGCAGGGAAAACAGCACCGCGAGAAGCAGCAGATTGAGGACGATGAAAAGGGATTCCTGATGGCGGAAAGAAACGAGATCCGACGCGGTTAAAGAACGAGACGGAGATAGTTTTCTGAGCACGCCCCAAGCACCCTTAGCCCGAGACGGGCACACAGCCGGTCCCAGACTCCTGATTCCCCATATTGAGGTTGCCTGACTTGGGCGACGCTGTAAGTGATTCAAATCACGGTCTGCGAGCGCGCTGCTTCAGGCCCTAGCGGAGGCTGTACAAAAAACTTTTAGCGCGAGTTCAAGAATCTGTACGACGGGGGCGGTGGAGCGGTTGATTGACGGACGCTTTCGCTGTGGGTGAGTGGTCGCATGGATCGAGGAAGCTCGGCTCTTTGACATGACGGGCACCTGATGGCAACTCGACGACCCGTTCCCTTCGGCCGCCCGGACGAATGCGTCCGGGCACCTGGGACTCTCTGATGTTGCGCGAGATGACCATCGACCAGCGCTCGCGGCGGCAGTGTACTCATGGGAACTAGTGTGCTCGGCCACCGGCATCTAAACTGCTAACAGTTTTCACTGGTCACCGACGTGCGATCGATGTCACGGGGGGACTTGGTGCGGGGCGAGACAGAGTTCATAGAACAACTTCGAACGAGAGCGATTGCACAAAAGACCCTGGCGCCTTCCAAGGTTTTCCGCGTCTGCGCGTTTGTCATGTTGCTGCATTTGTTTGCTCTGCTGCCCGCGGGTTCAGCGCAGATCTCTCCGGGGCCGCTGTCGAAGCCGCACCAATCGTTGAACGGATCAACCAACTGCGCCAGTTGCCATAAGTTCGGCGGGCAGGCGGCGCTGAAGTGCCTGGACTGTCACAGGGAGATTGCAATCCGGCTTTCGGCTCGCAAGGGCCTGCACGCTACTTACAATATTCCCGCTGGGTCAAGCCAGGAGTGCGCGCGATGTCACTCGGAGCATAACGGCGAAGACTTTCCGCTCATCAAGTGGGACATCCGGACGTTCAATCACAATGACACGGGATATCTGCTCGAAGGCAAGCACGCGGGCTTGGCCTGTAATAAATGCCACAATCCTTCTCATATTTCTCCGCAGGAACGCGCGTCCGTCAAGATCAAGGACCCTGGCCGGACCTACCTCGGACTCTCTACGGGTTGCATTGCTTGCCATGAAGACCAGCACAAAGGCCGTCTGGGACCCACTTGCCAGCAATGCCACAATTTCGTGGACTGGAAGTCGATCAACGTCAGCCAGTCCGGTCAATCGCAGTTTGATCACTCGAAGACACGCTATCCGTTGACGGGGCTGCATCTGCAGGTGCAATGCGCCAAGTGTCATACGAACGGCGCCGACGGAAAGCCGCAGTACGTGGGGATTCCTTTCAGTCAGTGCGCCGACTGTCACAAGGACCCGCATCATGGAAGTTTCCCGCAAGGCTGCCAGTCGTGCCATAACACGGGAGGATGGAAGAAGGTGTCGCTGCAGGCGGTCAACGAGCGCTTCGACCACTCCAAGACGGAGTTTCCGCTGGAAGGCAAGCATGGGAGCGTGGGATGTGTGCAGTGCCACGCCAACGGCGACTTCAAAAAGCCTCTGGCATTTCAGAAGTGCATGGACTGTCACAAGCTGGATCCGCACAGCGGGCAGTTTTCCAAGCGGAAAGGCGGCGGGGAGTGTGCTTCGTGCCATACCGTCCAGGGATGGAAGCCTTCGACCTTCACGGGGAAGGAACACGATGCGAGCGCGTATCCGTTGAAAGGGAAGCACGCGCGACTGGAATGCGCCCAATGCCATGTTCCGAAGGGCAAGGACACTCTGTTCAAGGTCAAGTTCGAGCGCTGCACTGACTGTCATGCCGACAAGCATGAGGGACAGTTTGCGGCGGCTCCGTACTTTAATTCCTGCGACCGCTGCCACAATCTGGAGGCGTATAAGCCTTCGACGTTTAGCCTGGCCAAACATAAGGAAACTCACTTTGTGCTGAGCGGTGGGCATATGGCGGTTCCGTGCGCCGAATGCCATAAGGAGTCGGCCGAGTTCCAGCCGAAGCCGACGGCTATTTATCACTGGAAGACGCTCACTTGCACGAGTTGCCACAACGATCCGCACAAAGGACAGTTCAGGGAGCGCATGCAACAGGCACGGGCTGACGGTACCCTGGCAGGGTGCGAGGCGTGCCATACGACGAAGGCGTGGAAAGAGCTTTCCGGCTTCGACCATTCGAAAACGAAATTTGCGCTTCTGGGGGCGCACCGGGCGACAGCCTGCATCGATTGCCATAAACCACCGAACCTCGAAACCAAGTTGATGAACGTGGACTTCAAGGCGGCGCCAATACAGTGCGAGGACTGCCACCTGGACGTCCACGGAAAGCAGTTTGCCAAAGGGGAAATCACGCGCTGCGCAGAATGCCACTCCAGCATGAAGTGGAAGCCTTCGCTTTTTGACCATGAGAAGTGGACGGAGTTTCCCCTGCGCGGAGCGCACCAGAACGTGCGCTGTGCAGCATGCCACAACCTAACCAAGGTGGTGTCGGCAAAAACGGTACTCTTCTACAAACCGACTCCGAAGGATTGTGCGGCCTGCCACGGACCTACGAACCCCGTACCGAAAGCAACGAAACCCGGTTTCTAAAGCCGGGGTCGGCCTTTCGGAAGCTGGAAGTTATATAACCTCTCAGTGATGGCAGGAACGCGTTTGGGGGTATATCTCTAAGACGTATGCGAGAGCGAGAGGATGCCTCGCTCTGTTTTTTGTACGCTGTCTAGTTTTTTGAACGCCTCTAATTCAGGGCAAAAAGTGCCAGGCAACGCGAAGAACTTACCCTTGACTCATAGTAATAGTCGAGCCGATGGGAATTCGAACAATGAACGAGTAACGCATTGAAGAGGCACTTGCGTAACCTGTCGGAGAAGGCATGTAGATCGCTAATCTAAGTGGACAGGAAATTGCATCACTCGTTGTAAGTCTTCATACCGTTTTCTCTAAATTTGCAACTAGGACCAAGCAAGGGGCGAGGAATGTCGTCGTCCAGGGGCGTGTTTCATCTGATCGCAGTGCTGGTGTTTGCGTTCTCGGGAGTTTCGGGAAAAGCGCAAGCACAGGCATCCGCGGGTACTCACAGTCCGCACGGAAATTTGAACGTGCCTTGTCAGAACTGTCATACGGCGTCGGGATGGAAGCCGATCCGCGCGGTTCCGGAATTCGATCACAACCAAACCAAGTATCCGCTGCGCGGGATGCACCAGTCGGTGACATGCGTGCAGTGCCACGTGAAACCGGTGTTCGCCAACGTTGGGCAACGATGCCAGGACTGCCACGCGGATATTCACAAGCGGCAACTGGGAGCGAATTGCGAGCAGTGCCATACGGTGCGTGGCTGGCAGGTTTCAATCCAGCAGATTCAGCAGCACAACAACCGTTTCCCTTTGACCGGAGCACACGCGGCGGTGGACTGCGATTCCTGCCATAAGGGCGGGGCCACGAGCGAGTTCCAAACAATGTCGACGGCGTGCTATTCCTGCCACTCGGCCGACTTCCAGAAGACTACCGCTCCCAATCACGTCACCGCAAAGTTTTCTACCACTTGCGAGACGTGCCACGGCGCTGATAGCTGGATGAACGCGAAGTTCGATCACGCTTCAGTGGGATTTCCACTGACCGGTGGCCATGCGGTGCCGCCGCGGCAGTGCATCGACTGCCACGCCAACAACATTTACAACCTGACGAGTACGACCTGCATTAACTGCCACCTTAAAGATTTTCAAGGGACCAAGAATCCTAACCATGTGGCGGCCAACTTCCCGTCGAACTGCGCGCAGTGCCACACCACGGTAGCGTGGTCTCCGGCGACGTTTGATCATTCGATGGTGAACTTCGCTCTGACGGGCGCACACACGGTCCCGCCCCGACAGTGTACGGATTGCCACGTCAACAACAACTACAACCTGACGAGCACGACCTGCGTGTCGTGCCACGTGAAGGATTTCAACAACGCGACGAATCCGAATCACGTGCTTGGTGGGTTCGCCCAAACTTGCGAAACGTGCCACAACACCTCGGCATGGCAGCCCGCGACCTTTGACCATTCGAAGTCGGGGTTCCCATTGACCGGCGCACATATGGTTCCTCCGCGGCAGTGCGCGGATTGCCACGTCAACAACAACTACAGCATCACGACCACGGCATGTGTCAGCTGCCATCAAACCGATTACAACAACGCCACAACCCCGGTGCCGCATGCAGGATTCCCGACGACCTGCCAGCAATGCCACGACACCGTCCTTTGGACGGATGGCAAGTTTGACCATTCCACGACGGGATTTGCGCTCACGGGCCTGCACACTGTGCCACCGCGGCAATGCACGGATTGCCACGTGAACAACAACTACATGTTGAACAGCATGGCGTGCGTGAGCTGTCACCTGAAGGACTACCAGACGACGACAAACCCGAACCACGTTACGGCGAACTTCCCCCAGACGTGCGAATCGTGCCACAGCACGTCGACCTGGCTGAACGCGACATTCAATCACAACAGCACGGGATTCGTGCTGACAGGCACCCATACCGTGCCGCCACGACAGTGTACCGACTGCCACGTCAACAACAATTACAACCTGACCAGCACGGCCTGCGTGTCGTGCCATCAGACTGATTACAACAACGCGACTACCCCGGTGAATCACGTTGCGGCGGGCTTCCCGACGACCTGCGAAACCTGCCACGATACCGTGCTTTGGATCGACGGAAAGTTTAACCACACTACGACCGGCTTTCAGTTAACGGGAGCTCATGTGGTGCCGCCCCGGCAGTGTACCGATTGCCACGTCAACAACAACTATGCGCTGAATAGCACGTTGTGCTACTCGTGCCATCAGAAAGATTATGCGGGAACGAACAATCCGCCCCATGCCTCGGCCGGATTCCCGACGACGTGTGAACTCTGTCACGACACGACGGTGTGGACGGACTCCACCTTCAACCACAACAACACCACATTCTCGCTAACGGGCTCGCACCTTGTACCTCCGCGGGTGTGCACCGATTGTCATGTCAACAACAACTACACGACTCTGCCGACAGCGTGCGTCGGCTGCCATCAGACGGACTACAACAACACGACAAATCCTGGCCACAAGGCGCAACCGCAGTTCTTCCCAACGACATGCCAAAATTGCCACAACACAACGGCTTGGACTGGAGCTACGTTCAATCACACGCAGTACACGCCATTTCCGACGAGTCATGGAAATGCGAATAACGTGTGCTCCACATGCCATACGAATTCGAATGACTATTCCGTATTCCAATGTACGGGCTGTCACGGCGGAAATAACTCAAACAATTTTCAACACCCCAATGTATCCGGGTATGTCTACAACAGCGTGAATTGCTACCAGTGCCACCGAAGCGGTCAGGGGGGATAGCGCAGTTTGGCTGAGTGAAGTGCTGAGCCATAAACAAAGGAACGGCGGAGACGCCAAATTTCAGGCGGCAGGTGGAGCGCCAGCGAGTGTCAGCAAAGAATGACCGCAGTTCAGAAACATCTCGGAACCCTGATGCTCTTGTTGTCTTGTGCCACAGCGCAGAACAACCCTGGCACAGCGACGGTGCAAACAGTGACTACGGCAAGAGACGGGTCGGACCTGCGCGTGGAAATCACCCTAAGTGCCGCTGTGAAGCCTTCGTTTGAGACGGCATCGAATCCTGACCGGATTCTGCTGGACCTTCCTGATACCAACTCCAATGACAGGGTGAAGAGTGTCGCGGTGAATGCGGTTGGTGTGCGCCGCGTGCGTATGGGGCTCCACAGCACAAGCCCGTTGGTTACGCGAGTAGTCCTCGACCTCGATCAGGCACATCCTTACACGGTTGGGACAGAGGGAAACCGGATTGTCATTACGATAAGCGCGGTCGAGAATGCGCATGAGACCTCTCACGGCGCGCCAGTAGCGGCAACTTCGGGCAACCTGATTGGGATCTTCCATCGACGGCGGGAGACACCGACACCGCCCGCGGAAGAAAGTTCAGCTGATTTTCCCGCGCCAGCTCCGCCTGCAACGACTGGCGGGCCGGCGTTCGAGCCTCCGGCTAACAAATCGGCCGGGGCTGGGTTGCCTCAGCCACCGAGTTCGAATCCAATTCAACAGGCAGTGGCAGCACAGGCCCTGGCACCACAACAACGTGATACTCAGTCGGCACTCGAGCCGAATCAAGTTGCCAGCGCAGCCAAACCGAAGTCTGTTGCGCCGGCTCCTGCGACGACAGTCGCGCCCGAAGCGGGAGCGCCCGCCTCGGCCGCTCTAGCCTCAGCCCTCCCATCTTCGGGCACGGCAGTAACAGCCACTCCAATCACCGCCGCGCCACCTGTCGACAACGCTGCCGTTAGTCCAGGAGTGAGCAAAAAGGTTGAAGAATCAGCGCCGCCGGCTACTGCGTCTCCGGCCGCGGAGCCTGGCCCGACGACTGAGAATTCCACCGTCATCGCGCGGTCGGATGATCCGAGTTTGCGGACTATCTTCAAGGTGAAGTATGTCGCCGAAGGAGTCGCATATCTAGAAGGCGGACGCGCTCAAGGACTCGAAGAAGGAATGAAGTTGGAAGTGGAAGAGAAAAATGTTCCGGCAACGCAAGGGGACAGCGCCAGCGCGGCCGATCCGCACACTGTGGCCGAACTGGAAGTGACTGCAGTTGCCGAAACATCGGCGGTGACAGACATTCACGCTCCCAAACGACCGGTGAAGGTCGGCGATCTGGCTTATCTTTCGACCGGCGATGCGGAAGCGCTAGTGCAGCAACGGGCGCTGAGCGCGACGCGGCAATATCCCGCGGTCATTTCATTTACGGAAGGCGACACCCTGGACGAAGAAGCCCGCGACCTGGTTCCTCGCCCTCCGCTGCCTTCGGTGAACCGGGCGCGGGGCCGCATTGGGTTGGACGCGATCGAGACGATCAGTCACGGGACGAGCAAT
The DNA here is from genome assembly GCA_963840895.1 of uncultured Acidobacteriaceae bacterium. Classification (GTDB taxonomy): domain Bacteria; phylum Acidobacteriota; class Terriglobia; order Terriglobales; family Acidobacteriaceae; genus Sulfotelmatobacter. The sequence goes on along the minus strand of CAWJAR010000011.1, from coordinate 255,726 downwards.
GTGACTAGTTCCGACGTGGGCATGGTGTTTCGCGGGGACATCACGCGGATCGGCGGCACCTACTGGAACCTGAGCGGCTACTGGCGCGGACGGCTGACGAAAGAATCGGTCGCGAGCCAGCAGACTCTGCAGAACCTGATCAACCGCACCTATCACCTGAACATGACGTACGACAATCCCAACTCGACGCTGGTCGCGGGATTTGGCCGCCTGTATCTACCCTGGGCACCGAGCCTCGACACGATCGACGGCGGGTACTTTGGCAAGAGGCTGTCGAAAGGTGCAACGCTGGGGATTTTTGGCGGTTCGACGCCCGACCCTTCGTCGTGGGATTACAGTCCGAACCGGGTGATCAGCGGGGCTTTCATTAATTTCGAAGGCGGGGAGTATGACCGATTCCATTACAGCAGCACGAGTGGAGCCGGAGTCAGCATGGTAAGTTGGGCGGTCGACCGGCCGTTTATCTTTTTCGAAGATTCGCTTTCGTTCAAGCGCAACATCGCCATCTATGAATCTGCACAACTGGATGACCCCAGGGGGAATACGGTTACACCGTCACCGGGGCCCGGCTTGGGACGCAATTTTTTCACGTTTCGGGTGAATCCGCACCCGCGGGTCGAGTTAGATCTTAACTACAACTATTTTCGCGATATCCCGACGTTTGACACGAATCTGGTCGGAACCGGACTGCTCGACAAATATCTCTTCCAGGGGTTTAGCGCGGGAGGACGAGTCGAGGTGTGGAATCAGGTTTGGCTTTCCACCAATTTGGGCCGGAGCAGCGGCACCGGGGACGCGAAAACGTCCTTGAATCAGATGTACGGCATCACCTTTGGGCGCCTGCCGTGGGTCAAGCTGCGCGCCGATGCTCACTACGCGCGATTCAGTGGATCGTTCGGCAATGGGTCGTATGAGGCCGTCTCCTTGTCACGGCAAATGAGCGATCGACTGCGACTTGAAGTCTTGATGGGACAGCAGAATTTTGCTTCTACATTAACGACCAACACGCGCGCGCGCTTTGTCACCGGTACGGTAGAAACGACACTGGGGCCGCATTATTACCTGCAGAGCAGTTTCACAACAAACCGCGGAGACCTGAGCTATGACCAGTTCATGTTCTCCATCGGTTATCGCTTCGACTCGAAGAGGAGGGGCGAATGATGAGTTCCACACGAATCATTTCGCGGTGCGGACGTAATGCCTCGGCCGTTGTTCTTGCAGTCATTATCCTGGCTGGGCTTGGAGTCGCCGGAACTACGGGCGCGTCGCCGGAAGCGGAGAGACTGAGCGACCTGCTCACGCGCACTGCCAATCAGACGTCGGTGTTCCTCGAGCAGTTTTCGGATGTGAAGTGTACCGAACAGGTGAGGCAGGAAAAACTGGGGAAAGACGACAAGGTCGAACTCAAGGAAGACTCGACCTACGACTATCTTGTCATTCTGACCAATGCGGGAGGCGAGTTAAATCTTTCGGAATCGCGAATTCCGGTGCATGAAGCGAAGCGCGACCGCAAGAATACATCCATGCTGCTGAGCAACGGATTCGCGACGTTGTTTCTAGTGTTTCATCCGTACTATGCAGAGGCGTTTAAGTTCGCGTTGGCCGGAGATGATGTCATCGGCGGCCGGGCGCTGGAGAAGGTCAGCTTTGAACATGTTCCCGGAATGAAATCTCCGGCCGCACTGGCTCTGCGCGGACGAGAGTATCCGCTGGAACTCTCAGGGACGGCATGGATCGATCCGACAACGGGAGCGATCGCGAAGATTGAAGCGGGAATCGCCGACAGCCTGCAAGACGTCGGCCTGAAGGCGCTAAGTTCCGAGATCATCTTCGCCCCGGTTCCTTTCTCCGATTCGAAGCAGGTGTATTGGTTTCCAACACAGGCGCGCGTGGAGGTTGAAACGGCCAGACAGCACTGGCGTAACTTGCACCAATTTACTGCGTACAAGAAATTCACCGTGAGCACTGAGGAACAGGTAACTCAAAAATGAACGCGAATGCAACCGCTACTGCCCGCATCGTCAGCGGGGCAAAGACCCTGCCGGACGCGGAGAGAGGCCATCGTGTGCGCCTCTATGCCCTCTACGCGATCGCAATTGTGTCGAATCTTGCGATCTTCTTTTACGGCTTCGACTATTACAAACTGTCGTCGGTCGACCGGCCATTTTCGCCCAAGCATCATATGTTGCGGCCGAGCGGTCCGATTGGTCTCTATCTGGGATTTGTAGGCGTAGCACTATTCCTGGGAATCTTTCTGTATCCGATCCGCAAGCACTGGGCGTGGCTGGGGACGAAGGGCAGCACGCGGCACTGGCTTGATATTCATGTATTGATGGGCCTGACGGCGCCATTCATCGTCGCGTTCCATTCGACTCTGAAATTCAAGGGCATCGCGGGCATGGCATTCTGGATCATGTTCGCGGTCTCGACCAGCGGCGTGGTTGGTCGGTACCTTTACGCGCAGATCCCGCGCAAGGTGACGACTGCCGAATTGTCGATGAAGGAATTGCAGGAATTGCAGGAACACCTGTCGCAACAGCTGGCGGCACAGAAGCTCTTGCCGGAAGCGGACCTGCGCGCCTTGTTACGGATGCCTGACGCGAATCGAGTGGCGAGGCTGCCTATCGTGGTGGCGCTTCCGTACATGATGATCCTGGATGTGATTCGCATGTTCCGTGTGGCGGGCCTTCGCCGACATGCGCTGAGCTTCGGCGAATCCCTGAAGACCATGGCAGGATTTTTCCCGACGCGCAATCGGGAACTTGAAAAGATAATCCGCGCGGCGGCAGAAGAGGCTGCGCTGTCGAAGCGAGTGCTGTTTCTCTCGCGCTCGCAAAAGGTCTTCCATCTTTGGCACGTGGTACACAAGCCCTTCAGCTATGCCTTCGCCGTGTTGGCTCTCTTGCACATTGGGCTGCAATTCATTTTGGGGTACTTCTAGGCCGACACATGGACACAATTATCACGTACGCGATTGGCGGCATTATCTGTCTCTTTTTCCTCGTGGGATACCTGAGAAACCTGAAGAAGAAAGAGGCGCGCGCGCGGGAAGCAGCGGAAAAGGGAAAGCTGTATTCCGAGGGGCCCAAAGCGCAGCATCCGCATATCGATACGAACTATTGCATCGGCTGTGGAACCTGCACCAGCGTATGCCCCGAAGGCGATGTGTTGGCGATGATTGGCGGCAAGGCGGTGATTGTCAACGGCCACAAGTGTATCGGACACGGGCTGTGCGCGGACGCCTGTCCGGTGGGGGCAATCACGATGGTGATGGCGAGTCCAAGCATGGCGGCGGACATGCCCTACCTGACACCGGAATATGAGACATCGGTGCCGAACCTGTTTATCGTGGGCGAACTCGGCGGGTTAGCTCTAATCAAGAATGCAGTGAACCAAGGGCGCGACTGTGTAGACACGATTGCGGCGCGATTGAAGGCGAGTGGCGCGGCTCAACCGGTTCCGGGCGTGCACGATCTTCTCGTGATCGGAGCAGGTCCTGGGGGAATCAGCGCTTCGCTGCGGGCGATTGAACACAAGCTCAACTATCTGACGATTGAGCGTGACGAGATTGGCGGCACCGTTGCGAAGTATCCTCGGCAGAAATTGGTGATGACAAGTCCCGTGGAGTTTCCCATGTACGGCAAGTTCAAGAAGATGCAACTTTCCAAGGAGAATTTACTTGCCTTCTGGGACATGATCCTGAATCGGGCGGACTTCAACGTGTCTACTGGGGAGAAGGTGGAGGACGTCCAGCGGGGCGCCGACGGAATCTTCACGGTTGTGACCCCCACGAATCAGTATCGCGGCTGCGCGGTGATCCTGGCGCTGGGACGAGCGGGTGAACCGCGCAAGCTCGGAATTAAAGGAGAGGAACTGCCGAAGGTGATGTATCGGCTGATCGAAGCGGATCACTACATCAATAAGAAAATTCTGGTGGTAGGCGGCGGCGACAGCGCGGTGGAAGCCGCCATGGGTCTGGCGAGCCAGACCGGGAACCAGGTGACAGTGTCATATCGCAGCGAACGCTTCAGCCGCATCAAGGAACGGAATCAGAAACGAATCGAAGAGTTCGTGAGCTCTGAGAAGTTGCGCGTGCTGTTCAACTCAAGCCCGGTGGAGTTCAAGCCGGAATCAGTGATGCTGGATGTCAAGGGCAACCTGCAGGAAATTCAGAACGACTTTGTGTGGATCTTTGCTGGCGGCACTCCACCCAATGACTTCCTCAAGAGGATTGGCGTGGGCTTCGGGACACGCGACCTGACGCTCGAGGCGAGCAAAGAAGCCAAGCGAGTCGAGATTGAGCGCAAGCAGATGGCTCAAGCAGTCGCGGCGCCCGCGCGTTGACGCAGCCTCAGAGATTGCTCCCCGATCTACCGGTGGGCGAAGAATGAAATGTACTTGCGGCACATACCCGGCGGCAGAGGAACGCCTCGCTCTTGCCAGCGTTGCGAAGCAGCGCGGGGGCATGACTCATCCCAATCGGAAGGCTTACTCGGTGAGCCCCGAGGTTGAAGTGACGAGTCTTAGTTTACGGCGAGCAGCCATCTCATTTGCGATAGCGAGGTTGTCGGTTGAAGAGAGCAGTCGCGCTGCCAGAGGGAACACGAGTTGATCCTCGATTCCGATGTGTTGTTTGTATAGGGGAACAAGACTGGCAATTGCTTTTCGGAACGCTTCGACGCCTGTGGCGTCCAAGCTTCCAGTCGCGAGGTAGTGCCGCCCCAATTCTTCTACCTCCATGTGCAAAGATGCGGCCACGACGTGGTCTTGTTCGAGAAGGTCAATCCTCTCCATCGCGTTCTCTATTTCGGAGAGATGGATCTGACGCATCCGCGGAAACAGCGACATTTCCTCATCCGCGGTATGCTTTGGCGCATCCTCTCGAAAGTAGCGCAGCGCGGATTCCAGGGCACGACGAATGTCTTCGGTCAGCGGCCGATCGATGACCGACGCTACTCGTTCGAGAGCTCTGAGGAACATTTCAATGCGGCGGTGACAATCGGATAAGAGGCCGGTGGGATCGGAAAAGCTGTGCGACTGGGCTCCAATTTGTACCGGCATCCTACGCTCCTACGACAAAATTCTTCTCGAATGCTTCAATCGTCAACTGCTACTACCGTGTAGAACGAGAGATCGTCTGCGCTCGATTCATTTGCAATATCGCGCAGGATGTAAGCATTCACTAGCACGCCGCATTCTTCCTGGCAGCGGATGCAATAACGCGCTCCGCAGGGGAGCTTGCCCCGCTTTGAATTCTCACCGGCATCTTCGATCCTACGCTGTTCTTCCAGTTTGATCACATTCTGATGATGTTTGTTCTGCACTGGTTATCCCGCGCTTCTTTCACCACTATCTTTTCGTCCGGCCTTCGCGAATTCTGCGTCGTTGCGGAGAGCAATCTGCGTGCCGGTATAAGACGCGAGCTGGCGATGGTGAAAGAAGTCCCGTTTGAATTAAACAACCATCCTTCCAGTAGTAGATTCCTGAGAACAAGAGTGACATACGTGCGACGGGCTGCATGTGACTAATGTCACGGAAGAAAATTCGAAGATGGCTAATGTTTAAGGGGTCGCGGCGCGCTATGTCGCAGCAGGTGGTCCGAACCAATTGGTTAGCGCCTCCGCGAGCCCCACCTGGGTTAGGTCTCCCACCCAGGCCACATATCCGTCGGGCCGAACCAAAACGGCGCTGGGAGCAGTGACCGGCCCGAGTGCCGGAAGCTCCCATGTACCAATGTATTTGGCGTCGATCAACTGAACGCGATCCGCCCATGGAGTGATGTCGAACCTGCCAGGCTCACTAAGGTTGAGGATCACTGGCCGAGCATTGCGGAGCAGACGGAAGACGCGCAGCGGGCCGTTGGCGGTGACCAGGTCAAGATCAGGCATGCGGCGCCCGAGCAGTGGGTGTCCGTCGCCGAAGTCGTAGTGAATGCCCAAACCGGACATCTCCGCAGCGAGTCGTTTGCGAGGCTCGTCCATTTGGAGGAGATCGGAAACAATCTTCCATGCGGCCTGGGAGCGATCGTCGCGGCGGAGAAGCGCGACCTGCGCCAGCGTATTCTGCAGAACCCGGGCAGCGATCGGATGGCGCTCAGACTGATAGGTATTCAACAGGCATTCGGGCGATACTCCCTTGACCACCTGGGCCAGCTTCCATCCCAGGTTCACCGCATCCTGCACCCCGATGTTGAGGCCTTGTCCGCCTGCTGGGTAATGTACGTGCGCGGCGTCGCCCGCCAGCAGGACGCGCCGGTCGCGATAGGCCGCAGCCTGACGCGCCGCATCGGTGAAGCGGGAGATCCAGGTTGGACTGTGGATCCCATAGTCGCTCCCGTATACAGCGATGAGCGCCTCGCTGAGGTCGCGTAGCGTAGGCTCGGTCTTGGTTCCGACGTTCCGTTCGGTCACCATGACCCGGACCGGCCCCCCGTTCGGCATCCTGCTCAGGGAATGGATTCCGAGTGCGTCGCGGCGCATTCCCCATTCCGGCTCCTCGGCCAACTGGGCCTCGGCGAGCAGGTGGCTGACGGTAGGATCCCAGCCGGGGAATTCGATGCCGGCTGCTTTACGGACCAAACTGCGCCCGCCATCGCACCCGACCAGAAATTGGGCTCGTAGTGAATGGCCGTCGGACAACTCGACGTTGACGCCAGTATCGTCCTGCGCGAAGCTGGTCACCTCGCGTCCGCGATAGATTGGTACGGCCAACTCTTCGATCCAGCCGGCCAGGATGCGTTCGATATGCTTCTGCCCGAGAGCGAGCCCGTAGTTGTGCCGGGTCGGAAAGGCGCTGATGTCCAGCGGGACGTGGGCGAATCCGCCTACCTGCATCGCCTGGCCCTGCGAGAGAAAACGATCGGCGATCCCGCGCTGATCGAGAATCTCGATCGTGCGGGCGTGCAAGCCACCCGCACGCGAGCCGACCAACTCCGCGCTTGCGCGCCGCTCGACAATCGCTACGTCGACACCCCCCAATGTGAGTTCGCCCGCCAACATCATCCCGGTCGGACCTCCTCCGGCAATCACTACCGCATGTTCGGTCATCGCCACTCTCCGGTCGACATCAGCGGCACGCTGATACGCCCCAGCAATTCCGCGGCGTCCGGAGGCGCACACACCCGCACCTCCGCGCCGAATGTCCGCACCTGCACTGCGAGTCGCACTAACGGTTCGACGTCACCGCGCGACCCATGCGTCAACAACGCACACATTTCGTGTCTCCTATTTCCGTAGATTCTGGTTTCGAGAAGCGATTATGCGACACGGCGACGGTCTTGCCGCAAGCCCCCGGCAGCGATCTATACTGGGAATGGCAAGGGTGCTCTCGTTAGGTTTGTCCGCCGTGGATGGACAAGCCCATGCCGCGATCCGCGACTCTCGCAGTAACCTCATGGATACCGCTTTCGTTTGACCGGTTGCGGGTTCGTACTAGATGATAGAGACGAATGGACGCGGAACAAACGATTGCCGAAATCGAGTCGCTAGAACGCATCTTCGCGGCGCCCGACACGAGACCTCTAAGCGCAAGCGACCTCTCGGCAGCGAATCGGCGGCACGATGAGAAGCTAGCCAACAGTCCGTGGTTTCGGCTCTGGCAGCGATACGGCATTTGTTGCCGCTCCGAGTCGCCATCGCACCGATTAGGCGAAATCGAGAGCTAATCCTCCCCAGAAAAATCGAACCGAACAAATCTCCAAGCAAATATAAGAAGTAATTCGCTCGAACGCCGTCTGCAGTCCACGACGTGTCGTGCGCGCGTTTCTGGAGGGTTAAGATGTCTGGAGATATCTGGCGCAGACCGCGATCGCGTTAATCGAAGGAGCGAAATGAAATCCGCACAAGTAACGGTTTATGAGAAGCCGACATGAAGCAAGTGCCGCGAGGTCAGGAGGATCTTGACCACAAAGGGAGTGGATTACCAGACCATCAACTACCTGGAAAAGCCTATCTCCGCGACCGCGCTCAACCAGTTGCTCCGCAGCGCCGGCCTGAAGCCACAGGATGCGCTAAGGAAGAACGAGGAGGCATATCGACGATTTGTAGATGGGCGGAACTTGAGCGACGAACAACTGGTTCGGGTCATGGCTGAGCATCCGGAACTGATACAGAGACCGATCGTGACCAGAGGCGACAAAGCTGTGCTGGCGCGTCCGGTCGAGCGACTCGCGGAACTCGGCGTTGAATTCGAGTCCGAACACTGATCTGGAGCCTGCGGTCCTGAGAACTTGCTGAATCTCCATGCCGAACGCCCGCACTTGTCGATCGAAGATCTCGATGCTCGCGTTCCGTTCAGGATCGTGGTGAAACCTGAACCGGTGACCAATAAGGCGGATGATCATTGGTGACTTGGGAACGATACGAGTGTCCAATCACTGGGGCGTTATGAATGGCGGCGCTACCCAGTGGACGCTTGGAAGTGGAACTCTGATGGGGGAAATGGCGAAGGGATTGGATCCGAAGGCCGGGTTTGGGGAAGTCGAACCGGAGTTCTTTATCTATTCCAGCCGGTTGCCGGATGGGTCAGATGCTCTACCATGAAGCCGTTGCCGCCCAAATAACCGGGCGGCGAGGTTTTCACCATACCTCATCTTCGGTGAGAGTTCGAGCTATTTCCCAGGGGCCACATTCATACGTACCTCGGTCGAGACCTTTGCCATCGCCATCAAATCGCAACAGTTCTGTTGGAACACGGGTTGTGCATGCGAACGTCTGCACGGCCACGCCGCCGTCCGTAACTTCAACCACCCTGCCATCGCAACCGTAGGGGCCGCTCACCATAACAACGCGCTGACCGACCACCAGAGTTTTCGTGTCCACACGTGCATCCGTTTTTAACCATAGCGTGGATCGTCCACTCCGTAAACACTCAGGCGAACGCCCCAAAGGTAGTGTTGACTTGATCCCTGCTTCGGTTTTCCTGTTATGTTCCACCCTTGTTCACCGAACCCGGCTGGAATATGCACACGGCTAGCGAGATCGGTGTTAGACGATTTTCAGGCCTCCCACGCGCCTCAACTCACGCAGACTAGGCTCCATCGTCCACGTGAGTTGACTGTCTTCCTTGACAACGACGGTTTTCGGGTGCACTATCACACTTAATAAGTGGTGATTTCCCCTTCAAGGCCAACGAGGTCACCACACTGAGTCCCAGAACGCGCTCGAATGGGCGCGGATAGTTCGTAACCGTTTCTTACTTATTACGTTTCGCAGGCTACAGCGTTCGAAGCTGTCCTGAACTCTTGCTACTTTCCCTGGCCAAGCGAGTACAAAGCACGCAGAAAGTGTTATGTGGCGCAACCGCTGCGGTTTCTGAGTTTGCCGATGTGAGTGTTGTCGTGCTCGATCCAGCGACTAAGCTCACAGCAGACGAAGCCTACGGTCGTCTGAGCGGTTCAACGCCGACTCATCGATGGTGATTACTCGCTGGATAGTTAAACCTTAGTCGATCCATGATCTTCGACTTACTCATCGTGCAGCGGTAACGTTCTCCGGTCCGGGAGGTTAGAGGGTATGACAGATCACGTGATCAAGGCAGACCTGATCCTTCTGCACGCGCCGAGCGTGTTTGATTTTCGTGAGAGAGATGACATGCTGTTCGCTTATCTTAGCGACTCGGATAGCGTCAATGTGACCACGATTTATGAGATGTATCCGCTCGGATTCTTCTCGATTCGCCAACATTTGCGCGAACGCGGGCGTACGGTGGAAATCGTGAATCTCGCGGCCCTGATGTTGTCTCACCCCGAAGTGGATGTCGATAAGTTGCTTAGTCGTCTGGATGCGCCAGTTTTCGGCATCGACCTTCACTGGATGTGCCACTGTCACGGTGCCATTGAAGTGGCAAAGCGCCTGAAGGCAATCCATCCTGATTGCCTGGTGATCCTTGGCGGAATTTCATCCACCTATTATGCCCATGAGTTGATCACCTACCCTTGCATTGATGCGGTGGTCAAGGGCTACGACACCTTGCTTCCGGTAGACGCGCTGGTGAGTGAGGCCGCCAAAGGTGGGCGTGACTTCCATGAGATTCCCAACCTCGTCTACAAGGATAGCCAAGGCAATATCTCTGCGACTGAGTTTGCCTATAAGCCGCTCCGTGCCTACAACGATGTCCCAACCGATTGGAGTTGGTACAGCAATGTGAAGGGAAGCTTCGGAAGTAGTCGCATGATCATGACCTTACCCAACACAGGTTGCGCGCATGATTGTCCGTGGTGCGGCGGTTCTCGTTATGCGTACCAGAACATCATGGGCGTCCAGAAGACTCTGATCACTAAGGATAACCGGCACATCTATGAAGAACTGCGCAGCATGGGCGAAGCAGCGAAGCAGACTTCGATCTATGCCTTGCAGTGTTATTCGGAAACAGCTACGCGGATGTATGAGTTTTTGGATGCTGTTCGCGAGTTCCAGTACAGCAGCGTCTTTTTCGAGCAGTTTCACCTTCCCAAGCCGGAGATGCTTAAGAAGATGGCCTCGGCCACCAGGGCCTACATCATGCTTTCCCCGGAGTCCCACGATCCCGTGATCAGTCGCCTGGCCGGGCGCGGAACCTACACCATGGAGCAGATGGAAGAGTGGATTCCACGGGCGCTGGATGCTGGCATCGCGGGCGTGATGGTCTGGTTCTTCATTGGCATGCCTCAACAGACCAAAGAATCAGTGCGCGCTACTGTCGCCTATTGCGAGAAACTCCTGCGCCAGTACCGCGGCAATGGAGTCCTGCCGCTTTTGTGTCCGATGGTGCCTTTTCTGGATCCGGGTTCAAGGTTCTTCGAGGAGCCTGATAAACACGGCTACAAGATCTTCCATCGGACTGTCGAGGAGCATCGGCAGGCCATGATTGAGCCGCTTTGGGCCGATCGTTTGAATTACGAAACCGACTGGCTTACGCGGCGCGAGATTCAGGAAATCACCTACGAATCGATTGGCAGACTCATTCAAGTGAAGGCCGAGTTGGGTATCATGCCAAGCGCGATTGGCGACAAACTCAGGGAATTGATTTGCCGGACCACCTGCTTACTGGAGGAGATGGAGGAATGCATTCATAAAGACGGGAAACTCTCGTTGGCTCTGCGTTCCGAGATTCGAGTGTACAACCGGAAGATACTGGCTTACTCGAGCGACCAGATTATTCCGATGGAGAGACCGTTCGGTGGCAGATGGTTCGACGACTTCACAGTTTCTCCGGAGATCATCGCTCAAGTCCGACAAAGCTCTGCGCCAGCGAGTTACTGAGGCGAAAACCTGACATCCGCATGAGACTCATTTTGGGTAGATTGTTTCAGATGGCCTGAAGGCTCTCCTGCTTAATCGCCAGCGACAGGAATTCAATCAATCTTTCGCGTGCTCCCGCCGAGGGAAGCGCTTCACATGCCCTGAGGCGACAACGACGCTTCAAAAGTTCTACCTTGCGCGAAAGGACAAGAGGAGCATAATAAGGATTACGGTCAAGATGTTGGAGGCAACTGATGGGAACTCGGGCAGCAAAGTCCGTTTGTCCTCTCATCGTGGTCTGCCTTTGCTCGTTATGGTCTGTCTTGACGGTGGCACAACAGTCCTCTACTCAGGAAGTTCCCTCCCAGTTCAAACTTGATATTGAAACAGCAGCGCGATTGCGACCTCAATTCATGGCGCAAAGCTTTGCGCCTTCGCAGCGCTATGCGGCGAGCGCCCTGGTGTTTGATCGGTTGGTCGAACAGGTTCTGATGTCTTCGCGCTCCAGGTTTGCATGGCAGTTGCGCATTGTCGACAGTAATGGTCTCAACGCTTACTCATCGCCCGACGGATCTGTGTATGTCGAGTCTGGTCTGGCGCAATTGGCTGGAGGGAATGCAGGGCTCTGGGCCGCTATCCTGTCCCACGAAATCGCGCACATCGTGCGGCGCGACTGGGCCCGGCGTTACCTGTATCAGAAATATCTGGAGAATGGTGGAGGGAATAGTTTCACGCTGGGTGATCCAAACCTTCCTTCGCCCTCATGGACAGACTCGGAGAAGGCCTCCGCAGATCTGGGACGCTTCTGTCGCGAGATGGAACTGGAGGCCGACCGCGCCGGTCTGGTTCTGATGGCGCGAGCCGGATATCACCCCGATTTCGTTCCGGCGTTGCATCATTTACTGCATGCGCGAACCAGCACGAAAAGCAAGGGATCTCCGTACGCGATGCATCCTTGCTGGGAAGAGCGGGACCACGAACTTAGTCGGGATTATGTTGCAGCCAGTATTGATTTTGAACGTCGGTGGCCGGAATGGTATGCGTCTCCCGGCGGCAATCCGCCACTCCTCGTGTTTGCCGAACAGCCGACGGTGAAAAGAGTTGGCTCGAAAGAATGGCAAGTCCAGGTACCCCTGCGATGTCAGAATCTCGCGGGCGCCGTGGAAGTCGTACTCCGGAAAGATGCCGCACGCTCCGAAAGCCTGGCTGCCCCGTTACAATCGCTCCACGAAGTCCGGCAGCTCACGGGCTGCACTTCTCCCAAGACCACTGTCACTTTTTTCCTCACGGATTCGGAGGCGCCGCAGAAATCTGGCGCCTCTTGGACTGACGTCTACGTGCTGGATGCCTGGGGTGCCGTGCTCGCCCGCGCTGATGTGCCCCGGTAGAAATCCGTCTTCGATCTCCGACAGAGATGTAGATTTTCCTTCGTGAACCTTAGTGTCCTTAGTGGTGACTGGGCAGAAAATCTAATTCCCTATTGTCTGCGCAGCGGTTGGCAGCGGAGCCGCAATCTTCACCAAGTCAGGCTGCGTCCAGACGGCCTTGCCACTCGTCAAATCCAGGCGATTCATCGTGACTTTCAGTTGCTGTCCGTCAACCTCTACCAACAGGTAATGATAGTTCACTTTCTTGCTCTGGAAGAGATCGTCCGGAGCGCGCTCAATCGGATACGCATGAGCCGCACCTCCCCCTGTGACAAAATAAGCGACCCCGCCGTGTTCATGACGCTCGTAGTTGTGAACGTGCCCGGAGAAAACCACGATGCGATACCGGGCATGAGCCTGGCGTTGTTCCAACGCCTTCGCTAAGGCCTGCTCGGGAGTGCGGGCTGAATGACCGCCGCCGAAAGTCTTCGCATCGGAAGAACTCGTGTACGGAGGATGGTGGAGCATCAGAAGGACGAAGTCCACTCCGGCCGGAACGTGATCTAGTTTGTCGGCCAACCATAAGCCTTGCGGTCCGCCTGTTTCATCCAGTGAACTGTCGAGCACCAGCACGAGCGTATTCGCTGCACGCACTGAGTAGTAACGGCTGTTCTTTAAATCGGGGAAACGCTGAAAGTAGTTGCCTAGGGCCACGGAGGGATCGCCATGCAAGTCATGATTACCCAGGGCGGGGTATATCGGGATCTTCTTGTCGCGCCAGATGCTAGTCTCGCTGTCCCAAACCTTCCAGTCGCTTCCGTCGTTGCCGTTATAGACGATGTCGCCGGTGAAACAGACAAAAGCAGGATCGGCGTCAGCAATCGCGTGCACTAGCGCAACCCGCACCGGAGGATTCGCAGCCTCGAAATCGCTAGGATCGTGAAACCGGGTATCGCCGTACGCAACAAAGCGGAATGGCGCCTTCACCTCGAGTCGCAAATCGACCGATGATGTCTGCGGGCTCGATCGTTTCGTGCAGCAGGTCAGCACGAACAAGGTCGCAAGCGCGCACGACACAATTACGGCACGTGCGAGAACTGTACACCGCGATCTCATTGGGGTCATAAGCCTTATCTTCAATTCCCGCTGCATCAATTGGTCCTCACCGCAAGCAAGCGACGCGCCTGAATACTGTCTGAGAGCACTCAGAACTTAAAGCGAAGCATAAATTGAATCTGTCGCGGAAGCCCCGTCCCTGTGTTCGGCGACGCAGCGTTGTCGTTGTTGTTATTGAAATTCACCGTCGAGCTGATGACCCCGAAGGTTGAGTCCGCAGTCAGATTGCTGGGTGTTTGTCCGGGTGTGTAGATCAGCGTAAAGTTTCCCGGATCTCCCAGTTGCACGTGATTGAAGATGTTGAAAGCCTGCACCGCAAACTCCATCATGACCCGCTCAGTGAGCTTCGTTTCCTTGGTGAGTGCCATATCGATCTGCCAGGAATTCAATGCTCGAATCAGCCCAGGTCCGGCATTTCCGTAGCGCACGAAGTTCCCATTCGCATCCAGCGGCGGAGCCTGGAACGCCGCCGGATTGATCAGCGGAGTGCCCGCACCAAAAGGAGTGGCTGGCCGCGGATTTGGCAAGGTCAGCGGTACTCCCGGAACAATGTCCGGCCTTTGGTCGGTTTGATCATTGCCATCGGGAAGAAGGTAGGTATACGGCAGTCCGTCAAAAGGGCCACCGCTGATATTGCCTCCGAGATCCATAGTCACGGTTAGCGGATGCCCGGTGTGCCACAGTCCGATGCTGCTGAGGCTCCAGCCACCCACGATTTTTCCTACCACGCCAGTGCTATTCAGATACGACTTGCCTGGGCCAAATGGAAGGTCATAGACGGCATTCACGGTAACGTTGTGCCGAACATCGAAGACGCTGGGACCCTTGTCGCAAGCTAGGCAATTCACGTTCTCCGGTCCGTTGGACTCACCGCCGCCCACAGAACCGTTATTGATGGAGTGCGACCACGTGTACCGCGACTGAAAAGCCAGTCCATTGGCGAAGCGTCGCTCCAATGACAGACCAAGCGCGTTGTATGTGCTGGAGCCGACATCATGCTTGAAATCCACCGAACCAAACGGATCCGGATTGTTCGGGTCAGGATAATACTGATCCAGTGGCCGCACGCAATCCCCATCGATTGGGTTAAATGTAACCGGAGAAGTGCACAGATTCACCGCACCGCGTGAGAATAGCCGCACACCGTGGCTCCCAAGATACTGCGCCGAGACCAGGAAATTAGCGGGTAACTCCTGATCGATGGTCAGCCCCCAAGTCTCGGAATACAAATCCCGCCGGTCTTGCCGTTGCAATCCGCGCGGATGGGAGGCTTGTTTCTGCGTGGTGAGCCCCGAAAGGTCTGGAGCTGTTTGCTCAAACGCAGGATCTAGAGGAATTTGCTGGTTGACCTTTACGCGAAACGTGTCGCTCTCCAGTCCAGCGTTCAGATCATCGTTCTGGGCTGCTCCGTGATAAATGCCAAAGCCTGCGCGAAAAACTGTTTTGCTGTGTAGCGCAGCCGGAGCCCAGGCCACGGCAATCCGCGGATCGAAGTTTTTGTAACTCGGGTTATACAGGGCTGGATTCGTGGGGCACGGGGGAGTATTGATCGGACCAGAGCCCGTCGGCACCGGATAGGTATTGAATGAGCCTGACCCCAGGCAGACGCCGTGAAATTGATTCAGGTCGAATACTGTGGTCCGGTTGGTCGCCTCGTGGGCAACGCCGTAATAGTCCCAACGCAGCCCTGCCGTCAGAGTGAGGGTCGGTGTCACTTTCCACTCATCCTGGAAATATGGCATATAAAACGTGCGGCGCAGCCCGTGACAGCACCATGGCGCAACGTAGGTGATGTTGGAGAGTAAGGCATTCGCCATATCGTCTGGGCTCGAGAAGGTCAGGACGTTATCGTCGGTTTGCCCCTGATTGAGCCTGACCCGGCGGATCTCCATGCCAGCCTTGAAAGCGTGGCGGCCGTGGGTCCAGGTCATGTTATCCACCACGCCATACGTTGTACCCACTTCAATGTCGGCCGTGTTGTTATTGAGCCCGACTAAGTTGGATGTACTCACCCCATACGTGAGCGCGCTCGCCTGCGGATTGTGATATGGCGCTCGATTGATATAGACCTTGGTCTCGTTGAACAGTTGCGGCGTAAACGTGCGCTCCAGCGCCAGCAGGTAGTTCGCCGGATGATTGATAGTCTGCAGTTTGTCCTCGGGCAGGCTGCTGCCATTGGGCGCGTCCACCAAACTGATGTCGCGCTGCGCACGGCCGTACAGCAGAGTGTTTGCATTGATCTTGTAGTCCATCCGTACAAGCCATGTGTCTTCATGAATGGTCGTCGGCGTCGCGGCGGTGATCAGATCGGCATTGGGATCAGACGTCGCTTGGAACGCGGTGTCGGGATACGTAAAGCGAGACGCACAACTCCCGACTGCTCCCACCGAGGCGCGCCATGGGTACGCTTGCATGATCGAGCACATCTGCGGCGACGTATTCAATACATATTGTTGATAGGGTATTGAAAGCGGGATAGGAGGCTTGGTTGGATCAGGATTCTGTAGTTGGCCGCAGCAGATTCCCGATGGGACCGCAAATTGCTGCGTGGTCGACTGCAGCTGACGCAGCCCCTCATAATTGAGGAAGATGAAAAGCTTATCCTTCTTGATTGGCCCGCCAAGGGTCATTCCGTACTGCCCCATGCGAAACGGGGGAACGGCTGGATTGCCCTGCAGGTTGTAGTCGTTGAAGTTCCGCGCATCGAACACGGAATTTCTGAGATACCCGAAAGCTGTGCCGTGCCAGTCGTTCGTCCCTGACTTGGTCACGACATCGATCTGTCCGCCCGCCTGCGTGCCATACTCTGCATCGTACAAAGCGCTGCTGACGCGATATTCGTCGATCGCATCCTGAGAAATCTGCAAACGTGTCTGGGACTTTTGCGCCTGCTCCTGAATGCCGCCAGCGTCGACCCCATCGAACGAGAAGTTGTTGTCGTCACGGGCGCGTCCCGCGAAACGGATCGTCCGCTGGTCGCCGCCGCCGTCGTCTTGCGCGAAGGGCGCGAGCAACGTAAAACTGGCCCAATCGCGGCCATTGTTCGGAAGATCGGCGATCTGAGTGGCATCAATGACAGTCGACGCTTCAGCCGAACTGCGGTCGGCGGGTCCTGTCGATGCCTGCACCGAAATTTGCTCGTTGACCGCACCGACTGCGAGTTGCACGTCCAACGTCCGCGTTTGGCCGACGCGAAGAATGATATCTTCGATAACTTGTGTCTTGAAGCCCGCACTTGTGATGGTCACCATGTAGCCACCCACCGGCAGGCCAGAGACACGGTAATAACCCTTGGAGTTGGTGTGGCCTTCCTCACTCAAACCCGTTTCGACCGCAACCAACTTCACATCGGCGCCAACGATTACGCCGCCCGATGGATCGCTCACCGTGCCTTCGAGCACGGCTCGATCCACTTGGGCAAACGCTGCTTCTACGCTGCCGAGAATCAGCACAGCACCAAGCAAGATCGAAACAAGGGACGTGCAGGAAACGAGAACGGCGGTCAAACGTCGTTGACGAAGCTTCATGAGATCAACTCCTTGCGTCACGAGAAATGGTGAAGCGCGGGAAGCGGCCTCAACTCCAGGAGCCGGTTCCTTTCTTACATTCGAGTGCAGGGAATCCGATGGCTCGAAATCCTAAGACGGGCGTGTGACACAGGAATGAACAGTGGATGAATATTCTTTCAGGTTGGGTTAAGCGATAGCTCCGCTCATCGCCTCAAACCTACCCACGACCAAGACCTTCGTCCAATTGTCTTCAGCTTCACGATTCTGATCTCATACATTTACTATGGGCGGTATCATCGATTGCAATCGCACAGGAGAGAGTTATGAGCGCAAACTCGACCGCCCAATCAGTAACCCGCCCAGGCAACGCCGAAGCGCGATTGAAAAGCCTTGGCATCGAGCTCCCGGCGCCCCCTGAGCCGTTTGGCACCTATGTCGAGGCGGTGCAGACGGGCAATCTTCTCTTTCTAACGGGGATGCTTCCCACCGAAGGCCGTCAGGCGAAGTTCATTGGGCGCGTGGGCGCAGAAATCGATGTGGAAACGGCATGCAAGGCCGTGCACCTCGCGGCGTTAAACGTCCTCGCCGTCGCGCGCAAGCATCTCGGATCGCTCGACAAGGTCACGCGGATCGTCAGGCTCGGCGTCTCGGTGGCCACGTCCGGAGATGTCCGCGACCAGCCCAAAGTCGCTGATGCCGCTTCGCAGCTGTTGCAAGATGTTTTTGGACAAGACAAGAATCCTTGCCGACTGGTGTACGGAGTAGCCAGCCTTCCACTCGGCACCCCGGTCGAACTGGAAGTCATCTTCGAGGTAGAGTAAATGCGCGGCGTGCATATTCACGTCTGCTGTGTCGTCGTGGTAGCGATTGTTGTCGTGCTGCATGCACTTCATTCGCCGCCGGAAGCCCACGGAGAGGAGCGTCCCATGAACCACCCGACCTTGTATCGCACGATAGCAATAGACGGGCTGTCCATCTTCTATCGAGAGGCTGGCCCCAAGGATGCGCCCACGCTGCTCCTGCTGCATGGGCTGCCGTCCTCCTCGCGGATGTTCGAGCCGCTTTTTGCCCGGCTTTCCGATCACTATCACATGGTCGCCCCCGATTACCCAGGCTTTGGCCACAGCGATTGGCCAGACCCGGCGAAGTTTGCTTACACGTTCGATCACTATGCGGAGATCATGAACCACTTCACCGAAGCCCTCGGGTTTTCGCACTACACGCTGTATATGCAGGATTATGGCGGCCCCGTAGGCTTTCGTATGGCTCTGGCGCATCCTGACCGCATCGAGGCTCTCATCGTGCAAGACGCGGTGTCACACGACGAAGGCTTGGGTGCGAATTGGAAGACGCGGCGTGCTTTCTGGGCCGATCGCGCCGCGAATGAGAGCGCTCTGCGCACGAATCTGCTTTCGCTCGCGACCACTCGCACACGCCACATAGGAAACGATCCGAACGTGGAACGCTACGACCCTGACCTCTGGACCGATGAATTCTATTTCCTCAACCAACCCGGCCAAGCCGATATTCAAAGCAATCTTTTCTATGACTATCGAACCAATGTGGAATCTTACCCAAAGTGGCAAGCCTGGATGCGCGAGAAGCAGCCGCGCCTCCTGGTGATCTGGGGAAAGTACGATCTCTCGTTTGATCTTGGCGAACCGGAACGTTACCGCAAAGACGTACCGAACGCCGAGGTACACATTCTCGATGCCGGTCATTTCGCGTTGGATACTGCCGCGGATGAGATCGCCTCCCTGGTCCAGTCGTTTGTTGCGTCCTCTCGCCAGGAGTTGCAGGGACGGCGGGCTGGGTAGCCTGCATGAACGAAGGGGTAGCTATGTCAGGCAAGAAGACAGCAATCGTTACCGGAGCGTCGCAGGGAATCGGCGCAGGTGTGATCGAAGGTTTCGCGAAGTCGGGTTACAACCTCGTGGCAACGTCTCGCAACGTGAGCCGCCAGTTGAAGGCCTCTTCGAGCCTGGTGCTCGTCGATGGAGATATCGGAAAGCAAGAGACCGCTGCTAACACGGTCGACTCCGCCCTCAAGCACTTTGGAACCATCGATGTCCTGGTGAATTGCGCTGGCATCTACCGCACGAAACCTTTCACCGACTTCACCACCGAAGACTTCAATGCGTTGGTCTCGACCAACCTGCTGGGATTTCTTTACATCACTCAGCTCACGGTGAAGCAGATGTTGAAACAAAAATCCGGATGCGTTGTGAGCATTTCCGCGGCTCTTGCAGATCAACCAATCGCAGGCGTGAATGCCTCAGTTTCGATGATGACGAAGGGCGGTTTGAATACGATGACCCGGAGCCTCGCGATCGAGTACGCAAAAGATGGCATTCGTTTCAACGCGGTCGCTCCCGGCGTCGTGGACACGCCGCTGCACGAAGACAGTCCCAAGGAACCTCTTAAGGCATTCCAGCCCATGGGAAAAATCGTTGCCGTAAGCGACATTGTCGATGCCGTCCTCTACCTGGCAGAAGCAGATCAAGTCACTGGAGAGGTGCTGCACGTCGACGGCGGCTCTCACGCAGGCCGTTGGTAACGACAGACGCTCGCCCCGGGGTGCTGACTCATATCGCCGCTTTGACCCGTGATTCAGCCTCTGCCAGCCATCCGCGACGCAACTTCTCGGGCGGGATGCTCGACAGATAAGGTTTGAGATCAAGGATCGGGGTTCCGTCGAGCATGTCGACGCCGCGAACATAGACGGAAGTTTTTTCGCGGCGCAGGACTTCGACGATGGTGAGGCCGATTGGATTGGGCCTTTGCGGCGAGCGGGTCGCGAAGACGCCGTGCTGGCGATTGTCGGTCGGCGGCGTGGCCAGCAATTCGAATCCTTCCACGCGATCGAAGACCCAAAGAACAATCAGGTGAGAGAAGCCCTCCGTATCTAGGAGTCCGGCCTCGAATTGCGGAAGAATCTCGAGGATCCCTTCCGCGTCGTGCTTGGCGCCGCAACCTTTGGGAATTTGCTGCGTGTTCTGGTACGGGCTCTTTACATATCCGATGGGTTGTGGAGAAAACATAATTCCTGGTCTCTCTTTCAAATCTTCCTCATCTGCAAACGATCTTCTTTCTCTTCTGGCTAGCATATCCCGAAAGAATCTCAGTTACATAATTTTCTAAATCTTTACCAGCGCCTGACAAAACTCTAGATTTCGTAATGCAACGCGGGCCGAGAACGCGGGCATCACAGCGCACAACCAAGCTTTTGTGATTTGCGTTCTCGAGGCGTGAAGCCGCAGCGCTTCATGGTTGCTGGAAGTGTGCGGCAGCGCCGTCGAGGTGAATTTCAAGAAAGAGTAATTCTGAACGCGATCCCGCGTGCGGTTCGTGATTTGGGATAACTCTGCACTGCAGTCGACAAAATTCAAGGAGCGATTCACTTATGCGGCGAACCACTATTCTTCTGGGGAGTGTTGTCTTCTTAATGGCACTGGCTGCCACAGCGCAGGAGAACCGTTCGGAAATCAGTGTGCAGGGGGCCGGTTTCTTCACGAAAAGCGCAAGCGGCAATGGCACAGCTTACAGCACGACTGATACGGGCGGGTTCTTGAGCACATATCGGTATCACTTGAATCGCTGGGTTTCCGCAGAGGCAGCCTACGGGTATGATCTCAACTCACAAAAATATCTCTTGTCGTCCGATGCGTTTCGGATTCAGTCGGGAATTCATCAGGCCACGGGCAGTTTAGTGCTGAATCTTCCTTATCACACCGGTTCTCGGCTGAATCCTTACATCGTGACGGGAGGCGGCGCCCTGATGTTTGAGCCGACGGGAAACCAGTTCAACACGCTTTCGGGCGCGTCATCACAGGCGAAGGGCGTGTTCGTCTACGGGGCTGGGGTGAATTATGCGATCCGGAAACGGCTTGCGCTGCGCGTGGAATATCGTGGCCTGGTGTATGGCACGCCCGACTTCGGATTCGGGGCACTGAAAACGAATACGATTACCCATACGGCTGTGCCTTCAGTCGGGCTTACGTTTCGGTTTTGATGGAGAGCCTGACCACTACCCCTAAGCGAGCAACGTCATCATGCGATGCCAGCTTTTCTTAGTGAAGACTGCCGGTACATAAGCACTTGAGGCAAATGTACCGGGCAGGGTTTTCATCATGCTGCTGCTTTCGCACGCTTCTGCTCGATGAACGCCAGCAGGTCGGCATTAATCTGGTCCGCCTGGGTGGTAGGCATGCCGTGCGGAAAACCGGTATACACTTTCAACGTCGCACCCTTCACAATCTTCGCCGATTGCAGCGCCGCCGCGCCGATCGGCACGATCTGGTCATCGTCACCATGAAGTATGAGGGTGGGCATATCGAACTTCTTGAGGTCTTCCGTGAAGTCCGTCTCGGAAAAGGCCTTGATGCAGTCGTAGCCCGCTTTCACTCCGCCCATCATCCCTTGAAGCCACCACTTCTCCCGGGTTCCTTCCGATATCTTCGCCCCCGGCCGGTTGTAGCCGTAGAAGGGGAGAGTCAGGTCCTTGTAAAACTGGGGCCGGTTCTTCGAGTATTGCGCTCGTAGATCGTCAAACACTTCGATCGGCGTGCCCTCAGGGTTCTTGTCCGTTTTCACCATCAACGGAGGCACCGAGCTGATGAGCACGGCCATCGCTACTCGTTTCGAGCCGTGCCGTCCGATGTACCGGGCAACCTCGCCGCCGCCGGTGGAGTGCCCGACGTGGATCGCGTCGCTTAGGTCAAGCTTCTCGGTGAGGGCTGCGAGATCGTCGGCATACGTATCCATGTCGTTGCCCTCCCACGTCTGGCTGGAGCGGCCGTGCCCTCGCCGGTCATGGGCGATGACGCGATAGCCTCGCTCGCCGAAGAACATCATCTGTGCGTCCCAGTCATCCGCGGTCAGCGGCCAACCGTGACTGAATACGATGGGCTGGCCCTTTCCCCAATCCTTGTAATAGATCTGCGTTCCATCTTTTAGCGTGATTGTCGGCATGTTCTGTCCTCCTTGTGTGGACTTTGAGTTAGGAACTGAATCTTTGTTGGTAAGCCGCGAAGGTTCTTCGCGGAAAGACGCTCTCGATGGGGCCCGGGATCTGTTCTCCGTGCGTCACAGGCGCAGAATGAACAGTATCCAGTAGATGCGCCTCGATGCTCATACGATCCGGAGTATCTCAGTGAAAATAGTGCGGTGATTCAGGGCAGTATAGTGACAAGATCTCACGGAGCCGGCGACTTTTTGAGGCTGCCGTGATTCCGGACGGATCCACTTTGTCACCTATCGCGTCCGGTGCTAGACTGCGCCCATGGCCACTAAAAAGAAAACGAAGAAAAAGCCCTCAACGAAGCGTGCCAGTAAGAAGGCCGTGAAGATCAAAGCGGCGAAGAAGAAGTCCTCTCCGAAGATTGCGAAGAAACAGACTGCAACCAGGAAAAAGAAACCCTCTGTCGCGAAGAAGGCTCAGAAAACAGGCTCACGCGCAGGCAGGGCGGCATTCTCGCGCGAGCGCCAGCGATCTTCTGCGGCTGGACAATCGGGAGACCTTCAAGGGTTGTCGCGGCGCGAGTCTGCGGACTCCGAAAGTGTTGATGAGTTGCTCGAGGAAGGCAATGCCTTTGAGGCCGACGCCGTTAGTGGCGTGGAAGACGCCGACCTCGCCGATGGAAAGGAAGTTCATACTCACGAGGTGCCCGAAGACGACGTGCCCGGAGAGTATCTGGACGAAGAATAAGATATTGGCCCACCCAAGCTAGTGGGCCAAGTTTTCTTTGGACACGGCTTAGTGCACGGGCGCCGGTTGCGGAGTCGATTGCGGCGCCGAATCGCTCGGAGAGAAATTTACCTTCGGAACCGTCCGTGCTCCTTCCGAGGCTGCGAAATACGCGTCATTCGGCTTGAACCCTGCCCATCCCGCAAAAATGCTGTTGGGGAATTGCTGCACGTAGGTGTTGTAGTCCTGCAAGGTGTCGTTATACCGTTTGCGCTCGACCGCGATCCGGTTTTCGGTTCCGGCCAGTTCGTCCTGCAATCGCAGGAAGTTTTCGTTGGACTTCAATTGCGGATAGTTCTCCACCACCACGAGCAGCCGTCCGAGGGCTCCATCCAACTGGCCGTTGGCGGCGATCTTCTCTTGCGGAGTGCCTGCGGAGAGCAGCGCGGAACGTGCTTTGGCGATATCGCCAAAGACAGTTTGCTCCTGCTTCGCGTATCCCTTTACGGTCTCAACCAGATTCGGAATCAGGTCGGCTCGCCGCTGCAGCACAATGTCGACTTGTGACCAGGCTGACTTCACGGCTTCATTCTTGGTCACCAGCGTGTTCTTCACGCTAACGTATTGCCCGAAGAACACCAGGCCGAACACAGCCAGGATCACGAGAATCACGATGATTGCGATCAGCGACTTACCCATAGTTCCTCCTCGCACTTCGAATGTGAAGCCCCTACACCGGGTGGGATCTGTTTGAGTCTAACGCTTCATCGACTGCTGACGTCACCTTCTCAACCGCTGCTAGATAACCTGCCGCCAACTGGTGCACGTCAATCTTCTTGGGGTTCGCTTTTTGCTCGCGAACGTCGAGCGCCTGATGGATGGCGGAAGGATCAAATCCCACTCGCTTCGAAAGCGTTTCCACAGCTTCGCGCCTGCTGGACGGTGAAGGTTCCTTCAGCGCAATGAGTGCGTGACGAAAAAGCGTTCCGAATGAGGGTACAGAATGCAACAGCAAGTCCCACAATCGCGAATCGTTTCCGACCGCCAACAGCACCTGCTGCCGCAGCAGGATAAGTTTCTCACGCAACTCGTACTCCACTTGCACACGGTGTACATCCATGGAGATTTGTAATCCTTGCACCGCGTCATCACCAAAGAGTACCCGGTGATGCTGCTGGATATCGAGCAGTTCAATGGTGAACACATCGGTCGATCGCTGCAGCTCGAGATGGGTCATGCAAAGCGGTGGGGGCTGCTTCTGGCGGTCCCACCACTTCGCGACCGGCGCGAGCGCCAGCAACTTCGTGAACGAGCTGTCGCGCAAAACGCACAAGAGATTCAGATTCGAAAGCCTGGGATGAAAATTGCCCGCGACCGCCGAGCCGAACAGGAGAATGCTCTCAATGTTTGCTCCCGCGGCTTCGCGGATGCGTGTCACGAACTCGTTGATCTTCTCGTCAGGAACCATTGCATCCTCGCTTCGCTACCAGCTGCTGCTGGCGCCACCGCCCCCGGAACTGCCTCCCCCAAATCCGCCGAATCCGCCGCCTCCGCCAAAGCCGCCACCACCTCCGAACCCGCCTCCACCACCGAATCCACCGCCGCCCCTATATCCGCCGCCGCGCCCTCCGAAAATCTGGGAGAACAGCAGCCAAAACAAGAGACTGCGTAGAGGCGTGACCAGGACGATCACGACAACAATGACAAGCAGGATGATGCCACCGATTGACATCCCACCGCTGGGCGTGGGCGCGTATTGCGTAGGAGCGCGTGGCTGCGAATCTGTGAGCTGAACTCCCGCATCGGTTGCGATGACATTCGCGACCCGGTTCGTAACCAGTTGCAGTGCAGCGTTGTAGTCTCCGGCACGCATCAGCGGAATTGCTTCGCGCTGAAAGCCCCCGACTTTGCCATCCGGCAGAATCGGTTCCAGCCCGTAACCCACCTCGATGCGGGCCTTATGATCCCGTATCGCATACAGGATCAGCACGCCGTGATCTGTGCCCTTGTAGCCGATGCCCCATTTCTTGTATAGATCGACCGCGAAGCTCTCGATGTCAGTGCCATCCAGAGAGTTGATGGTTACCAGCGCGATTTGGGCGTGCGCCTTCTCGTCGACTTGCTTGCAGGTATTGCTGATTTGCGCGATCGTCGTTGGGTCTAGAACGTGGGCGAAATCATTGACGTATCCGGTAGGTTGAAGCTGAGAAACTGATTCTGCATGCGCCAACAGGCCCAGCACAAGAACGACCGATGCAGCCCAACAGAATCGCGTGCGCCAATTCACAGGGAAATTGTACAGGACCAGAAGGGAACGCTCTTGTTATCAAATACCTGTGGCGGCTGCGCCGACCAGTCCCATGCGCCTGTCGTCTTACCGGCGCATTTCACCTTAGTAATTTGCAGAGTTTCGCGCCAAGGAAGATGATTGCGACCGTGGCTACTTCCGACAACACACGCCGCTGGCCGCGCCTTCCTGTCGATATTCCGGTGCGGGTCGTGACCTCCAAAGGCTTTTCGACCACCGTGGTTGAGGGCCGGGGCACTGAAATGAGCGAAGGCGGCATGGTGTTGTATGCAGGAATCCTGTTGAATCCAGGGGACCTGCTGGAAATTGAGTTCGATACCCCCACCCCCTCACGTCTGCCTGCCATCGTGCGATCCCGCAACGGCTTCTGTTTTGGCCTGGAATTCATCACCCCACTACCCGCTTAATTTTCGCCTCCACGATTCCGTGACATTCTTGACGGAAGTGTTCTAGCATCGATACGCCACTGGGGGGCTCCTATGTATTTCGAACAGTTCTATTTGGGATGTCTGGCGCACGCTTCCTACATGTTGGCCTCGGAAGGCGACGCCGTCGTCGTCGATCCGCAGCGGGATGTGGAGTTGTACTTGAAAGCTGCTGCGGACCATGGCGTCACCATCCGGCACATTTTTGAGAGCCACCTGCACGCCGACTTTGTTTCAGGGCACAGGGAACTGGCGACCCGCACGGGCGCGACAATCTATATGGGTGCGCAGGCAGGGGCGACCTTTCCCCACGTTCCCGTGAGCGACGGATTTGAATTGAAGTTTGGCAAGGCGTCAATCCGCGTGCTCGAAACGCCAGGGCACACGCCCGAAAGCATCTGCATGGTGGTCACGGACCACGAGAAATCTGATGCACCTTGGGCGGTTCTGACCGGAGACACTTTATTCATTGGGGATGTTGGCCGCCCTGATCTTTCGCCACGGCACACGCCGAAGCAACTTGCAGGATTGCTGTACGACAGTCTGCACGAAAAGTTGCTGACGCTTTCCGACAACGTGCTTGTTTATCCGGCGCACGGAGCGGGCTCGCTGTGTGGAAAGAACATGCGAGCTGATCGCTCGTCGACGATCGGTACGGAACGGCTTACGAACTATGCGTTGCAGATCAAGAGCAGGGAAGAGTTCATCGCGCAGTTGACCAGCAACCTTCCCGCTCGCCCGGACTACTTCCTGAAAGACGCTGAGATCAACCGCACTGGCGCAGCAGCCCTGTCAGACTTGCCGCCTCTACGAGCGATCGTGCCCTCGGAATTGAAGGCGATGCTTGCCGCGGGAGAGATTGCGCTCGACGTGCGGACCAATGACGAGTTCGCCGCAGGCCATGTGCCCGGATCGGTAAACATCGCGCTGGGCGGGCAGTTCGCCTCCTGGGCCGGGACAGTCCTGGGATTGTCGGCGCATCCGGTGCTGATTGCGGGATCGGACACGCAGTTGGAAGAGGCTCGGCTGCGGCTGACGCGAGTCGGCATCGAATTGCTGGATGGGTATCTGGACGGAGGCGTTGATGCGTGGAAGCAAGCAGGGTTCGCCTTGGCGACCACTGAGCAGATAACACCCAACGAGCTTGACGCGCGCTTGAAGACGCAGGAGGTGCAGGTACTTGATGTGCGTCGCGAACCCGAATGGGAGGCTGCGCATATTGAAGGCGCGACCTGGTGGCCTCTCGATAACTTTCGAGTCTCTCCGCCAGAGATCGATCAGGAAGCACCGATCGCGGTTCACTGCAAGGGTGGATACCGCAGCATGATTGCCACGAGCCTGCTGCAGCGTGCGGGGTTCAAGCATGTAGTCAACGTAACCGGCGGACTCGATGGCTGGCAGCAAGCCAAGCTTCCGACCGTAAGCGCCAAACCGGTTACAGTCTGATTGCCCTGTGGAAAAAGTGTTCCTATGGGAACATTTTGATGACGATAATGTACGTACAGAGATGTATGAAGTGCAGCGATATGTATGAGTTAGGCGCGTGCTGGGAATCTGGTGTTCAGCAGGCCGAGAACGGCCCGCTGACAGCTTCTTGTGATCTCAATCACATCCGGTTCTCTGCTGTGTAGAATAAACTCCTGCGATCTCGGGCCTTCCCAGGCACGAAAAATAACGTTTCTAACGTCGAGGTTCTCATCATGGCGGATAAAGCCGTTGTCGATCATCAAGGCCCCAACATCGATTCCATCCTCAATGAGCAGCGGAAGTTCGAACCGCCCGTCGAATTCAGCAAGCAGGCCCATATCAAGAGCCTGGAAGAATACGAGAAGCTCTACAAGGAGTCGGTCGACGATCCCGACAAGTTCTGGTCGCGCATTGCCAGCGAATTGCACTGGTTCAAGAAGTGGGACAAGGTTCTGGAATGGAATTGCCCGTGGGCCAAGTGGTTTGTGGGCGGCCAGATCAATCTCTCTTACAACTGCCTCGATCGCCACGTCGAAACCTGGCGCAAAAACAAAGCCGCCATCATCTGGGAGAGTGAACCGGGCGAAATTCGCATCCTTACTTATCAGCAACTGCATCGCGAGGTGCAAAAGTTCGCCAATGTCCTGAAGTCGCTAGGGGTGAAGAAGGGAGACCGCGTCGCCATTTACATGGGCATGACGCCAGAGTTGCCGATCGCGATGCTGGCGTGCGCCCGCATTGGCGCGCCCCACACGATTGTTTTTGGAGGGTTTTCTTCGAACGCGCTGGTGGACCGTATTCACGACTCCCAGGCCACGGCCGTGATCACGCAAGACGGATCGTACCGCCGCGGCGCGGAGGTGAAATTATTTCCCGCCGTCGAAGAAGCTTTGAAGTCGTGCCCAAGTGTAAAGAATGTGGTCATCTACAAGCGGACCGGCACAGCCATCAACATGCAACAGGGCCGCGACCACTGGTGGCACGAGCTCATGGCGAAGGCTTCTGACGCTTGCCCGGCCGAACCGCTCGACGCCGAGCACCCGCTCTACATTCTCTATACTTCGGGAACCACGGGAAAGCCCAAGGGCGTAGTGCATACGACTGGAGGATATTCCGTCGGCACATACCTCACTACGAAGTTAGTTTTCGATCTAAAGGACGAAGACACCTACTGGTGCACCGCCGACATCGGATGGGTTACGGGTCACAGCTACATCGTCTATGGGCCGCTACAAAATGGGGCGACCAGCCTGATGTACGAGGGCGCCCCGAACTTTCCGGAGCCCGACCGGTTCTGGTCGATCATCGCGCGCCATCAAGTGAATATCTTCTATACGGCGCCTACGGCAATCCGGACGTTCCTGAAGTGGGGAGATGAATGGCCTCGAAGACATGATATGTCCAGCCTGCGATTGCTGGGCACGGTCGGCGAACCCATCAACCCCGAAGCGTGGATGTGGTACCGGGAAGTTATCGGTGGCGACCGTTGTCCGATCGTCGATACCTGGTGGCAAACGGAAACGGGGCACATCATGCTGACGCCGATCCCCGGCGCAATCGCCACCAAGCCAGGATCGGCGACGCGGCCTTTCCCCGGCGTGGTGCCAGAGATCGTGACGATGGAAGGCAAGCCCGTTCCCGAAGGTTCGGGAGGATTTCTCGTCATCAAGCGGCCGTGGCCCGGAATGCTGCGCACGGTATACGGCGATCCCGATCGCTACGTAAAAAATTACTGGTCGCAAATTCCAGGCATGTACTTCACGGGAGACGGCGCGCGTCAGGACAAAGACGGATATTTCTGGATCATGGGCCGCGTCGACGATGTGCTCAATGTGAGCGGGCATCGACTTAGCACGATGGAGGTGGAAAGCGCGCTGGTGGCGCACGAGGCCGTTGCAGAGGCGGCGGTCGTGGGCCGTCCCGACGATGTGAAGGGGCAGGCGATTTCGGCTTTTGTGACGCTCGAGCAGGGAAGACAGCCGACGAGTGAATTGAAGGAAGAGTTGCGAAAATGGGTGGCGAAAGAAATCGGAGCTCTGGCGAAGCCCGACGACATTCGCTTTACTGATTCGCTTCCGAAGACGCGCAGCGGCAAAATCATGCGTCGTCTGCTCCGCGAGTTGGCCACCAACGGCAGCGTGAAAGGTGATACGACTACGCTGGAGGATTTCGGAGTGATCGCGAAGTTGCAGGAACAGGACGAAGTGTAGGTGCGAGGGGCCTTTACTTCGACTGACCGGAAGGGCGGTTCTGGCGCAATTCCTCGAACGCATCGCTTGACTTCAAATGTTCCGGAAACTCGTGTTCATAGTGGGCGAGAGTCGGACAGATCAGGTGATGCGAGCCGCTGAATCCAAACGCTTTCATCTCGCGCATGGCTTCTTCAGCCGACCATCCTTCTTCGGACATGCGATACGCCGCCACGGCCATTCCAGTACGGTCATCGCCAAGCCGGCAATGCACGAAGATTTTCTTTCCTGGGTTTTCCCGAACTAGCTTGAGAAATTTGGCGAATGGTTTGTCGGCGGGATGCGGGCAATGCCAGGGAATTGAAACGTAGCGCATTCCGAGTTGGTGGACCTGTTTTTCTTCGGCATCGTTGTGTCCTCCGCGCATGTTCACCACAATGTCGATGCCCAGCTTCTTCAGTGTTTCTATCCCCACAATGGTCGGCTGCCCTCCGCGGTACAGTCGCGGAGTGACCTCAGCAAACTTGTGGATTCCCGTTGCTTCCCTCCGAGTTCCCGTCGCATGCTCTGAATCCGTGGAGGCCGAGTGTTCGGACTGAGGCGCTCCAGTGCTTACGCACAAGGGTGCTGACAACAAAACTGCAACCACGCCAATTTTCGCGAACAGGGTTTTAGGGGGCACGGAATATGTTAGATGCTTTCTTTCAGGATACTGATTGGCGGTTGGGTTGTTCACTCCGGTATGTCAATCGGTGCACCGCGCTGAAGATTTTCAAAGGATCGGGTCAGTTTGACTCGCAGCTACTGGCTCAGCTTGATCGCCAGCTGGCGCTCGGGTTGAGTCATTTCTCCCCACAGCTTTTGCAGGTCGGCCTGCACAGCCTGGTTCTCCGGATCCTTACGCAACGCTAAGGCAAACCAGCGGTACGCCGTCGGAAGGTCATGCGGAGTGCATAATCCTGCCGAATAGAGCGCACCCATTTCGATCATGGCCTTGGAATTCGACTGGTTGGCGGCAGGTTTTAGCAGTCGCAGGCCGCGATCGCAATCCTGGGGCACGCCGCGCCCGTAGAGATATTTTCGTGCCTCGCCGACTGCATCGACTGCGGGCGTCGGCTTAGCTGCTGCGGGCTTGGGAGGAGCTTCGCGTACCGGTTGTGCGGGATTGGTGGTCGTGGCTGGCGGATTTTCGTCCGAGGTTGCTGCTGAATCCTTTGCGCCGCTGTCGGACGGTTTGCTGGCAGAATTCTCGGGAGGATTCTCCGCGTCTTTCGCAGCGTTAGGATCTGGTTGGATCGAGGGCTTCACAGGCGGCGCCGTCGCCGCCGTAGCGTTAGCAGGAGGAATGTTCGCCGCCGGCACATTGTCAGTCGACGCAGCGGCAGGCCGGCTTGTCGTATCGGGTGCAGGCTGGGCCGAGGGCTGTCCCCCAGCGGCAACCGGCGGACTCGAGGGATTGGTCGAAGAGGCCGGCGGATTGGCGTTAGGCTCCGTGGTCTCGGAGGTTTGCTCCGCTGACGACGGTTTGTTCGAGTGTACTCCCAGCCATCCGAAGCCTTGATTCTTCCAACGCAGGTATCCAAAACCCACTGCCAATGCCAGCGCCAGCAGAATCAGAATGATTTTTCCGGTGCCGCCGCGGCGAGGTTCTTCGTCATCTTCCAGCAAGTATTCAAGGCTTCTCGCATGCGGCCTGGCATACGGATCGGTGCTCAGGTTCGGGCGCTCTCGCGGAGTTGTATCGTTCAAGCCGAGGAATGAGGGTCCGCTGATGGATGGCTCATGATCGGACACGGGCGTAGAGGTACGCGAGGTTGACGGCGACGGAGCGGGGGCGGCCGGTGCGGAAATCGGTAGCGGAGACGGTCTCGCAGGAGCGACTGGAGCGGGCGCGGACGCAACTGGAGCTGGCGCCGACAAAAGTGTGGCCCCGCACATCCCGCAAAAGCGGTTTCCTTCCAGGTTCTCATTTCCGCAACGAGCGCAGCGCAACGATCCTCCTCGCAACTAACCTATAGCTTACGATATCTTGATGGTTCGATGCAGCAGCAATGGAGCGAGCACGCAAAAAACGATGCGATCGAACGCCGCGACGACAAGAATGGGTACAACCTTTTTCAACCGGTTATGAACCAGATATCTGCCTATCCTCAAGAAACACTTGAGGTCGTTGTGTGTGATCGCCGACTTGAGGTGCAAAGGATGTCAGGCGCAACTCCTGGCGCGCCGGAGCTCGTCTTTCTCCACGAAGGCTTGGGAAGCGTTTCGCACTGGAAAGATTTTCCAGCGCGGGTTGCTCTGGAGACCGGTTGTTCGGTGACGGTTTACTCACGTTACGGTTGCGGGAATTCCGATGTCCTTAACGAGGACCGCGCGGTCACCTACATGCACGACGAAGCTCTGCAATCGTTGCCAGACCTGCTCGCGCAGTTACACATTGAGAATCCAATCTTGATTGGCCATAGCGATGGAGCCTCAATCGCCTTGATTCATGCTGGAGGTCACGGCCACGTGCGGGGCTTGGTGCTGCTGGCTCCGCATGTTTTTGTCGAGGACCTTAGCGTAGCCAGCATTGCTGACGCCAAGACCAAATTCGAAACGACGAATCTACCTGAGAAACTGGCGCGCCATCATCGCGATGCGGAGCGCACGTTTTGGGGATGGAACCGCATCTGGTTGCATCCTGACTTTCGCAGCTGGAATATTGAAGAATATCTGCCGCGGATTACGTGCCCGATCCTCGTCGTCCAGGGACTGGATGATCAATACGGAACCATGGCACAGGTGAAGGCGATTGCTCAACAGGCGGGTGGACCGGTCGAGGTACTTCCATTAGAAGAGTGCAAGCATTCTCCGCAACGGGACCAGATGGATGCGACGCTGGCGGCAATCGCGAGATTTGTACGCCGAGTCGCCGGAAACAATTCGACCGCCGATTCAGTCTGAGGTTATTCGATTGTCAATGGGCGGCTTTCCAAACTGTCAGCACCTTCACCGAGTCTTGGTTGGGTATTCGGCTGCAATACCCGATGGCGCCGGGTGTTGCCGCCACGTACTCTAACATCGCTGCTTCCGAGCCGAACTCTTTCAGCATGGCTCCCTGTCCGGTGAAGACCGCTTTGCGCCAGCGGGTGCGAAATTCATCGGGATTTTCACCGATGTAATGGTTGAGAAAAACCTCGTGCACGGGGCCGCCCTTCAAAACGACGGGGATGGCCCGGTTGCCATCGCTGAAGTGGGATCGTGTGCCGGTGTAGATATCTCGCAGTTCGGTGGAACTGATTTGCGAGGCGGAGACGGCCTTGTTGGTTACTACCAATATGTCCTGGGACATGCCGAGGTTCGGGAAGAGGGCCAATCCCAAAACCAAAAGGCATCTGTGAGTTTGAATGATTGCTCTGATTTCTCTCATGGCTCTAAAAACTGAAGCCGACTTTGGCGGCAAGCATGTTCGAATTTGTCTTCAGACCGTCTGGGTTGACAAATGCGTAATAGCCCAGTCCCGTTCCCTGTAAAAAGTGTCCCTCTAGCTTGGCGTAGAAATAGGCGTTGAAGTTGTAGCGCCCTGACACCACGAAGTCTTTGGAGTAATTTTCGGGAAGGCTGGTGTCCGCTGCCTTATTCACGTAGTGGCTGTAGTAGCTGCCGACGTCCAATTTTTTGGTGAGGTGATAGCTGCCCATCACGTACCACGAGCGCGTGTCCAAAGGCAGATAGACGATGGTCGTCCCTAGTGTCAAGGTAGGATTCACGGGGGTTCTCCAATACTCTCCGGCGAAATATAGTTTTCCCGTCTCCCACTGCGCGTAGTAAGCGGTACCGAGATCAGGCGCCACGTGGATGCTGCCCGCCCATGACGTCTGATCGACAGCTTGACCGAGAACGCTTGCGCCCACCATCAATCCGCGACACGGAGTCAGCCAGCGCACGTCTCCGCCCTCTGTCTTACCGCCGGGCGGATCTGGAAAGATCAGTCCAAGTTCCGCCAGTTGTTCTGAGTATCCGCCGTGCGAATCGAGATTGCTGTAGCCAGCATGCCCCTGAAACTGCAAACTTCCGCGCCGTCTACCCAGGTTGAGACTGCCGTAGAGTTCTCCGCCCAACTCCGCCAAGTTAAACCCGCGGTTGTCGGCCGGATACATGGCTTGCGGCAGCAGCACCCATAAGAAGAGCGAGTCGACATCCTGCGAGTCGTTGAACAGGCCCAGCGGGGTCTTGATCTTGCCGACTCGGACGCCCAGGTGATCGTTAAACTTGTAGTCTCCGGAAGCCCAATCCACTTGCACATTGGAGCCACCGAACTGCCCCAATTGATACATGTGGAACTGCATCCCGACTCGTAGTTTTTCCGTCACCGGATCGGAAACGCTGATGGCGCCCTCGGTCCATTGAGCGCTGCCGCTGCTCGAGGTCATCGAGAGATAGTTGTTGCTCGAACTGAACAGGAAACCTTGCGTGACAAATCCGTGGATCTGAAGATTCTCCAGATCCTGGGCTTGCAGGGGGAGTGCACACAGGCAAAGCAGGAGCAGAGGGAGCGTGCGTCGAGGCATACATCTTTCCTCCTGACGCTAACATCGGCAGGGCTCGTGTGAAGCTTGAACGGAGCACTTCCTCGTCCGCCGTTGGAGGGAGATAATTTCGTGCGCGCACCGATTGCGGAAACCAGAGCTACTTTTTCATGTCAGGCACGGTCATCGTGGGGGCCGCCGGCGCAGAGGCCGTAAGAACATTCCTGGCCGTCGGCGGGAGTTTATCGGCATTCGCCAGTAGCAGACTCACTTGCCAGATTTGAGTTGTGGAGAGAGTCTTGTCGTATCCGGGCATCCCGGTCATGCGGATTCCACCCGCAACTTTCCAATACGATTCCTGGGCAGGGTCGTCGGTTACTCCCTTGCCTTCCATAAGCTTTGGCGGCTTGGGAAACATTCCCAGTGCAATTGCGGTCGGCGGTTGTCCGGGTAGGCCGTGACACACCGCGCAGTTGTCTTTGTAGATCTGTGCACCGGCGACATAGGCACCTTCATCGGCCGCGACGGGCACAGTCTTGGGTATCTCCTTATCCATGCGCGCATGCAGCGCCATTCCAGCCAGCATCTTTTCGAACGGCATGGGCGCCGAAGCGGTGGCAACCGGCGCGCTGCCCGATGAGAAATACATGTAGACGCCTACGGGGATGACGACCAGGCCGACGATGAGTCCAAAAAGAAATTTTCCCATTCACGTTCTCCGTAACCCTAATTTTGAACCATTGATACTAACGCATTCGAATAGAATCCGTGGCCCGTGAGTGGCCGGGGGCCTCATTCATCGCAGCTCAACAATTCGCTCGTCATCGACACAGGAAATTGGAATCAGGTTTTTCTCTCATATTGCGCGAGACAAGTCTTTTACATCCCGGTTGCTTTCCGATGACATCCTCTGCGGGTCTGCGCTCTATTCTCGGCTCACGTTGACGCTCGGGAAACCCTGCCTTGCCCCGCAACGCTCATTCCTCAAGAAAATCTGGAGTATACGAACATGAGCAACGGAAAATCACCCTCTCCTGTTGTGGAGACGAGTAAGCAATCCACCAGCGATCCAACGAACTCCCAACCCCCGCGCGAGATTCAGCGACGCTCGTTCCTCAAGGGCCTGGGCGTTGCTGGCGCGGCCCTCTCTGCCGCACCACTACTTCGCGTGAATGCCAGCGCCGATGACGGCGGTGGCTCACTCAGCAAGGGAGACGCGGCGATTCTTCGCTTTGTCGCCGCCGCAGAAATTATCGAAACCGACATCTGGCTGCAGTACAACGAACTCGCGGGCATACAGGATGGGGAAGTCACGCGCTTGGCCAGCAAGCTGATTCCTGGGTATCCCTCGCAGGTTACGGGAGGAAATCACGACTACACCGAGGACGTGAAGCAGTTTGATGGGGACATGGACCAGTACATTTCGGACAATACCGAGGACGAACTGAGCCATGAAGTTTTCTTGAATGCGTACCTGGCGTCGAAGGGAGCGACTACAGTAAACCTCGATGCGTTTCGCACTCTGCCCTCCAGCCAGGCGGACGGAGCCAACAAAACATTTGGGCGGTTGACCAATCTCACGCAGCTCACTGTTCATACCGATTTCTGGACCCGTTACCGCAGCCGGACCAAGAATCCTGATTTTGGTGATACCTTCCGCAACGCCATCCCGACGCTGGCCGTTGGCCAGCACACGGCAATTCCCAGGACCAATGCCGATGTTGCCAATTCGGCGTTCTTGCAAGTCGTCGCCGACACTGCAGGCTTTCACTTCGCATGGATCGAACAGGGCGGCAGCAGCCTCTATCCGTCGCTGGCACAGAGAGCCTCAAATGTAGAGGTGCTGCGTATTCTGCTCAGCATTGGTGGAACGGAGATCTGCCACTTCCAGACCTGGCAAGACAAAGCCGGGAACGTCGTGCCCGTCGCGAACGTGATCGATCCTGTCACCGGTGTCTCTGTAACTTTCCCTGATCTGAATTCTCCGCCGCTCGGAGGAGAGGATTTCCAGACCAACCTGATCATGCCCGAGCCGACCAGATTCCTCAGCCGCAACCTCCCGCCGTGCTCGATCATTCGTCCGACTGAGACCAAGGGCGCAGCTATGGGAGCGGCTAACGCCTTAACCGCCGATGGGCTCTTCATCGGCCAGTCCAACCAGTTCATGCAAATGCTGCAGGATCTGGCGAGCGACGCAGACAACGCACAGCGCCACGATCATTGAAATCACCGAGGCGCTTGTGCACGCGGCCTTCCCCAACCCGCTGTGCTCCGAGTGCATCCGGAGCACAGTGTGCGTTCAACCGATTCATTCGTCCTTAGGAGTGCTCAATGTTTGAGGGATTGTTTCAACCCATGCATTTATTGATCGTCGCCGGAATCGCTCTGCTGGTACTTGGCCCGAAGAAACTGCCTCAACTTGGCAAAGGACTCGGGGAGAGCATCCGCGGGTTCAGGTCGGCCATGGCCGCGAAGGAAGAAGATAAACAACCGTGAAGGAAGCTCCCAGGAGGCTCGCGCCTTCTCAGCTGTGTATTCTCGCTTATTATGCGGGCCCGATACCGTTCCCGATCCCGGCCAAAAGGTCAGTCAGCAGCTGGATCGGCTGAAGAAGATGACGACGGCTGATGCGGAGCTGACAGCTCCAGTCTTGCCAACGGCTGAGGACTGATGTCAGACGCTCCGATGTTAAACTCAGCATCGGCATGCTGACTCATCTCGAATGCACACGCTGTAGTGAGCACTATCCGGCGGATCGCCCACAATCCGTCTGCCCCAAAGATGGAGGAATTCTCTACGCCCGCTACGATTTGACGGCCATCAAGCGCGCGTTCTCGTCGGCGCGGCTCGCGGGGCGCGCTCCCACCATGTGGCGCTACGACGCGGTGCTTCCGGAGGCGGACCCGGTGTCACTCGGCGAGGGATTCACGCCTATGCTGTTGAGCCACGAATATCCCAACGTCTACATCAAGGATGAAGGCCTTAACCCTACGGGATCGTTCAAGGCACGGGGACTTTCTGCCTGTGTGACGATGGCTCGCCACTTCGGTTTGAAGAAGCTTGCGATCCCATCCGCGGGCAACGCCGCTGGAGCGCTCGCCGCCTACTCTGCCGCTGCCGGGCTCGAAGCGCACATCTTCATGCCCAAAGATGTTCCCATGGCGAACCGCATCGAGTGCGATTACTACGGTGCCCACGTGACGCTGATCGACGGCCTAATCAGCGACTGCGCCCGCAAGGTCGCCGATTTGAAAACAGAAAGCTCTTGGGAGAAAGACGGTTGGTTCGACGTGAGTACGACCAAGGAGCCCTATCGCGTCGAAGGGAAGAAGACGATGGGATACGAAATTGCCGAGCAACTGGGATGGAGAATGCCGCAGGGCATTATTTATCCGACCGGCGGCGGCGTAGGGCTGCTTGGGATGTGGAAAGCATTTGAAGAGATGGAAGCGCTGGGCCGGATTGGCTCCGAGCGCCCGAAAATGATTACGGTGCAAAGTTCTGGTTGTGCGCCCATCGTGAAGGCGTGGGATGAAGGGAAGAGCTCGGCCGAAATGTGGCCGAACGCGTCAACTATGGCCTCAGGACTACGCGTCCCGAAGCCTTATGGCGACTATCTGATTCTCGACATATTAAAGAAGAGCAAAGGCGCGGCCGTGAGCGCGACGGACGACGAGATTCTCGATGCAACACGGCACTGGGCAAAAGTTGAAGGTATTTTCGCCGCGCCCGAAGGCGCAGCCTCGCTCGTGGCTTATCGCAAGTTGCGCGCCAACGGATTCTTCAAGCCGGACGACACCGTTGTCCTGTTCAACACCGGCAGCGGCCTGAAATATCTCGATATCCTCGATGCCAAGGTCGTGCCAGGCACCACGCGATCGAAGCCAGCGGCGCGACACATCGGAGGAATCATCGGCCCATATTGATGTTGCGTTCCTGGGTGCCCTCCGCGCCCTCTGTGGTTAAATGGTGTTTTCGCCATGACCACACGCCTCTATTATCACGATTCCTTCCTTTACGATTTCGACGCCGAGATCCAGGATGTTCTCGATAGCCCGCGTCCTGCTTTGGTTCTTGACCGCACCGCTTTCTATCCCACGAGTGGGGGTCAGGTGTTCGACACGGGCTGGATCACCTCTGACGGGAATAACAAAGTTCGCGTCAGCGAAGTTGCCGACGCCGAAGACGGCCGAGTTGTCCACTATGTCGAAGCGCTTTCCAACGATCTAAAACCGGGAAGCAAGGTCCGCGGGCAGATTGATGCCCCCCGCCGCCGCGATCACATGCAACAGCATTCCGGGCAGCACGTGCTCTCGGCAGCGTTTATTCGCCTCTACGGTATGGCGACGGTTTCCTTTCATATGGCGGAAGATTACTGCTCCATTGATCTCGACACGCCAACGCTGACCAAGGATCAAGTGGAGGCCGCAGAGCGTTTGGCCAACGAGATCATTCTTGAGAACCGCTCGGTCGACATCCGATTCGTGACCCGCGATGAAGCAGGGAAGCTGGGCCTGCGCAAACTGCCGCCAACGGAGCGTGACGAGCTCAGATTGATTGACGTTCACGATTTCGACCTCACGGCCTGCGGCGGTACACATGTGTCGCGAACCGGACAGATCGCCAGCATTCTGCTGCGCAAAGTTGAAAAAGTTCGCCAGGTATGGCGCGTGGAATTCGTAGCGGGACTGCGTGCCGTCGCCACTGCCCGCCGCGACTACACCACTCTTACCGAGACGGCAGCGCTGTTTTCCGCGCATATCTACGACGTGCCCCAGCAGGCTCGGAAGTCGCTCGACGAAATTCGGTCAGTGCGCAAGCAACTTGAGCAATCCCATGAAGAATTGGCGGAGGCACAAGCCGTCGGTCTTCTCGGCGAGACTCCCGAGGCCAATGGTCGCAAACTGGTGGTGCGTACGTTTTCCGATCGCGATCTGAACTTCGTCAAGCTGCTGGCTCAGAAACTGACCCGTCTTTCTCCTCACGTGGTCGCGCTGCTCGCAACGACCGCGCCGCAGCCTTCGCTCGTCTTCGCCCAATCCGGCGGTCAACCCTTCGACATGGGCGCGCTTATGAAAGAGACGATGGCAAAGTTGGGCGGACGCGGCGGTGGCAGCAAAGATATGGCGCAGGGCGGGATACCCAATCCCAGTGGAATTGAGGAAGCCCTCAAAGAGGTCGCCGCGAAGGTCGGGGCGTAAACGTGACGTAATGACTTCAGGACGGAGAGAAAGAAGGGAAGACTGATTCAATCGGGCGGTGCCACGTTTCGAGTTTCTTGAGACGTGGACCGCCCGAAGCGATTTCAGGATTTAGGCAGGTTGCTGAGGCCTTCGGGATCGCTCCCACCAGACCTTGGGATCGTCAGGACGGTTCAGAATGTTCGATAGCTCTTGCTTGATCTCGCGCAGGCGGACCGTACGAAGCTCAAGAGCAGTCTGATCGAGTGCATTGTGGTCGCCTTTTTCTGCAAAGCGGGCATTCAGGTTGCGCAAGTCGGCAATTTCCTGACGAAGGCTGGTGAGACGTTCCGAGATATATGGCATCTCTTTGATCATACGCTCTAATTCGTGAACCGCCGGTGAATTCTGCCCTTCCGTTCACAAATGTGGGAGATTGACAAAGAGTGCTAAGGGCTTTTTTGATCTGGGCCCGCTCCGGCCGCCTCCATGCGCGGTTTTCGGACCGCACATGCCAAATAATCTCTCTACAAAGCCGTTGGATCCATCGAGATACAGATTACCCTCGTAACGCCCTAACGTAATCGTTTCATTGACCCGCTATACCTGGTTGTTAACATCGGCCCATGAGCACTGCGTGCGGGAAACAGTCAGGCAACAAAATCTCAGTGTATGTAGCGCCGCTTGCGATCCTTGGATTGATTGCGGCTGGCGCGATTTGCATGCGAGCTCGCGGATCGGCATCGGTGCCATCCCCGCGAGTCACGACGATTACGCAGATAACGCATGACGGGTTTCGCAAAACGAACTTGCTGGCCGACGACACTCAACTTTATGTGACGGAACTGCCGGCTTCGCAGCGGGTCATTGCGAAAGTATCATTGGCGCATTCGGATCGGTCCCTTGTTCCCAGCCCGTTCCCGAATCTGCAAGCCCTTGACCTCTCGCCGGATCATACAAAGCTACTGGTCGCGCCCATCCAGGCTGGGTCGAGCGAAGACGAATTCTGGACGTTGCCGGTCGCTGCCGGTTCGGCGCAGAGAATTGGCAATCTCGCTGGACGTGACGCTGCCTGGTCGGCAGACGGGCAACACCTTGTGTTTAGTAAAGGTTCGGTTCTCTACCTGGCCAGCGCGACTGGTACTGAAGTTCGCGAACTATACACGGCCAGCGGTTCCGTGTTCGGGCCACACTTTTCACCGGACGGAAAACGTATTCGCTTCACCGTTGGGGACACCGCTCAAAACACGACCGCACTCTGGGAGGTCGCTCAGGACGGTTCCCATCCGCGTGCTTTGCTGGCGAAGTGGCAATACGCGTCCAGCGCCTGCTGTGGCAATTGGACCGCCGACGGGCGTTACTACATTTTTCAGGCACTGCAAAATCAGCCGAACACGAGCACTACTTTTACTGCGCTATGGGCCTTACCCGAATCTGCACGAGGGGCGGATGCCTCCCAACTCGTGCGACTCACCAGCGCACCCATGTCATTCGGGAATGCCTCGCCGGCGCGCGACAACACGAAGATGTGGGCCATTGGAGTCGCGCCTGCGGGTGAGGTCGTAAAATACGACCGCCGCAGCAAAAAGTTCACGTCGGTGATTCCTGGAGTTTCGGCAACTGATCTCGCGTATTCGAGCGACGGCAAGTGGGTTTCATACGTCGCGATTCCGGAAGGCACGTTATGGCGTAGTCGCGCCAAAGGCTCCGAACGCCTGCAATTGACCTCGAAAGGCGAGCAGGCTGCTTTGCCCGTTTGGTCGCCAAATGGGAAACAAATTGCCTTCGTTAGCCTGAAGCCCGGAGAATCCTGGAAGCTGTATCTGGTGCCGGCAACTGGCGGAACTCCGCAGGCAGTTCTATCGGAGGCTGGCAGCCAGATCGATGCCAACTGGTCGACGGACGGCTCGCGCCTCATGTTCGGAGACTTCAATCATGATCTGGGTGGATTGAGCATCCGCATTCTCGATCTTAAAACGCACAAGCTGGAAAAAGTGCCCGGATCAGATGGACTGTTCAGTCCACGCTGGTCGCGCGACGGAAGATACATTGCGGCCATCTCTCCCGATAACACCACGCTGAAGCGTTTCGACTTTGAGACTCAGACGTGGTCAAATTGGCTGGTCGAGTCGGCCGGAACGGTGAGCTATCCAGTGTGGTCGACCGACAGTAAGTATCTGTATTTCGACGATCTGGTGAATGGCGATGAGTCGATTCGCAAGGTGAAAGTTGGAGAGAATCAGCCCGAACTCGCATTTGTGCTGGGTACACTCGACCGCTACCCGGGCGCGTTGGGAACATGGAGCGGCCGCGCTGCGGACGGTTCGTGGATGTTTGTTCGTGATCGCAGCACGCAAGAGGTGTACCAGTTGAGCTTGGAACTGCCGTAACCGAATTGCGAGGGCCCCGAGTCATGTTGAAACACCAAGTCGTGTGCGGTTGGTCGAATGTTAAACGCGGGCTGCTTCTTACCCTGGGCCTGCTGGCGCTGTCCCTGCTGCTCAACTCAGCGTCCTTGATGGCGCAGGCCCACGATCAGAACTCGTCCGATCGAAAAGTTCTTACTCGCGTCGAGCCCGAATATCCGGATGCTTTGAAGCGCCTCTATATTGGCGGAGTGGTGCGCCTGGAGGTGGTGGTAGCACCCAACGGGGCCGTGAAGAGCACCAAGTTATTGGGCGGAAGCCCGATCCTGGGACAGTCGACGATGAAGGCGGTGAAACAGTGGAAGTACGCTCCTGCCGCGTCGGACGAAATCTTGACCGTGAAGCTTGAGTTTGATCCCCACCGGTAGTGCGCAACGTGGCAGAGCGACTGGCAGCAGCGCGGCTCCTTAGGAACTTCGTACCGGGCATAGCTGATCAGGGCGTCAGCGTGCCGTCCCCCTTTGCTAAACTGGCTGCCGCATGTCAGTCCCGCGGAAAAAGATCCACGAAGCCCTGGTCATCGGTTCCGGTGCGAGCGGCGGATGGGTTGCCAAGGAACTCACTGAACGCGGTTTCTCTGTCGTCATGCTTGAGGCGGGTCCGCCGCGCATTCCGACTCGTGATTTCACCGAGCACATCTGGCCTTACCAACTGAAGTTCCGGGGCTTTGGCGACCAGCAGCGCCTGCTGCAGACGCAGCCCGTGCAACGCTTGTGTTACGCCTGCGATGAATACAGCCACCAGTTTTTCGTCAACGATCTGGAGCATCCGTACACTTTTCCCGCCGACAAGCCGTTCATGTGGATTCGCGGGCGCCAGGTCGGAGGCAAGACTTTTTGTTGGGCGCGCGAAAGCTATCGTTACAGCGACAATGAATTCAAGGCAGCCACGCGCGACGGCTACGGCGAAGACTGGCCCATTGGTTACAGAGAACTCGAACCGTACTACGATCTGGTGGAAAGCTACATTGGGGTGAGCGGTTCTCGGGAAGGCCTGCCGCAATTGCCTGACGGACAGTTTCTGCCGCCGATGAATTTGTCGTGCGGCGCGCTGCAGGCCAGAGACGTGATCGAGCGTAGATTCGGTTGGCGTGTCATTCCCGATCGCGTCGCCAACCTGACTGTCCCCCATCGCGGACGCCCCGCCTGCCATTATTGCGACCAGTGCCAGAGAGGATGCTTCACGGCCTCGTACTTCAACAGTCCGTCGGTTACTCTGCCGGCGGCAGCGCGCACGGGCAAGTTCACGTTGGTGAGCGACGCGATTGTCAGCGACCTCATTGTCGATGGCAGCGGACGTGCCAAAGGAGTGCATTACATTGACCGGGGCACGCACCAGCATCGCGAGGTTTACGCCCAAGTCGTAGTCGTCGCCGCCGGAGCGCTCGAGTCGACTCGCATTTTGCTGAACTCGAAATCGCCGGCGCATCCTCAAGGCGTGGGCAATTCGACCGGGGTGCTGGGCCACTACTTGATGGATCACTTCACCATCGAAGGCGCCGGAGGATCCATGCCTAGCCTGCACTCCTCCAAGCGCGAGGCGGTTGGCCGTCCGTGTGGCTTCCTGATTCCGAAGTATGTCAATGCCGCTGGTGGCGCCCCCAAGGATCGCAACTCCAACTTCGTCCGCGGGTACCGCTTCGATGGCGACGGCAGCCAGGAACTCTACGGCCACGCTTTTCTCATGCCCGAGATGGGCGACACCTGGCGCAAGCGCGTGCGCGAGGAGATTCCCTACTACTTCGCGATCGAAGCGCAGGGCGAATGCCTTCCGCACGCCGACAATTTCGTCCGCCTGGATTCCACGAAGAAAGATGCGTGGGGCATCCCGGTTCTCCACATCAACGCGAGTTACGGCGAAAATGAGAAGGCGATGGGGGCTGCCATGCGCGAGGATATCAGCGGCATTCTCGACGCGATGAAACTGACGGACGCGACTCCGCCCAAGGCTGACATCAGCGTCTTCGGCAAGAACATCCACGAGTGCGGCACGGCACGCATGGGTTCGGACCCGAAAAAGAGCGTGGTCGACGCCGACTGCAAAGTGCATGACGCTCCCAACGTCTTCGTGACGGATGGCGCGGTCTTCACTACGCAGGGATGCTACGAGCCCACCCTCACGATCATGGCCATCTCCGCACGCGCCGGAGAGCATATCGCGCAAGCCTTCCGCCGAGGGGAACTATGAACGAAGAACAGCAGCCAATCCCTTCCGCGTTGTTGCCCGCAGACGACGACCTCTCTCGCCGCCAGTGGCTGCTGCGACTGGGCGAGATGGTTGTTCTCGCCGGGGTGAGCGGACTCGTCCCGGAGTCAGCGTCGGCCCTGTTGCGAGTTGCACAAGATATTGCGCCCGCAGCCGCCGCACTTCCGCCAGGACTCTACGATCCT
Organism: uncultured Acidobacteriaceae bacterium; assembly: GCA_963840895.1. Lineage (GTDB taxonomy): Bacteria > Acidobacteriota > Terriglobia > Terriglobales > Acidobacteriaceae > Sulfotelmatobacter. Next base: position 211,933 of record CAWJAR010000011.1, on the reverse strand, counting down.
TCACCGGAGCATTTGGTTCACGCGCTGAGCAGCGCCGGCAAGAAGTGGTCTCCGCCGGCCGGCAGTGAGACGGATTACGTGCAGCCCGGCAATCTTCCATATCAACCGCAGTTTTTTTCCGCGGAAGAATTTCGAGTCGTCACCCGATTCATCCAGATCCTGCTGGGCGAGGTTGATGCCACAGCCTTGTCGCAGGCTGCGCAATGGTTCGACCTATGGTTGCACTCCGCTGCAGGAGTTCGGGAAGCAGCACTGCATCTCGATCCCACGCATCGGGCTCTCGCCGTGGCAGTTAACGGAGAAGCGTCGGTAGGCGAACTGGAAACCGCCGATCCGCAGTCGGTAGCGCGCGCCGGACTTGCTGCCCTTCGAGAGCTCTCACTCCACGTACATGGTCGCGAATTCCTGCAACTCGATGCTCCAGAGCAGATTGCATTGCTCACGTCTGCCGGCACAGCCGAACCCGGAAACCCGCTGCGCAAGTTCTTCGAGATCGCCCGCACCGAAGCCGTCCGCGGCTACTACACGTCGGCGACCGGGCTGGGAGAACTCGACTACAAAGGCAACGCCTACTACGTAGACAGTCCGGGATGCGAAGCGAAGTCCTGACCATAGCGGATGATGATTCCGGTCACAGGCTCCTTCCTCAGTTCGGCGCGTACGTTGCTTCTCTCGAGACCCATTGCGCCGTGTTTTTCGGTTGCCAGTTTCGGTTACAATGACCGCGTAAGGCCGAATCCGGCGGCGTTTGGGCCGCTCGAACGAGGGGTACGTCCTTGGCGACTGGCGAAGTAACCACTGCTAGCACTCAAAATGTTCCGCAGCTTCCCCACCATAAAGTCAAAATCAAGAAGGCTGGGCAACGCGCGTGCAATGAGAAAAATGAGAAAGGAAAATTCTGCGGCGGCCATTTGAAACTGTGGTTTTATACGACCGATGCGGTCGAGCGCGAGTGCGGCGACGTGGAGAAAGCCTGGGGACCGAAGGCCGAAGTGTATCGCTGCGAAAACTGCAAGGCTTTGTATCTGCCCACGCCGGGTGAGAGCAAGATCAACGTCGCGGGCACGGGAATGATTTCGGTGTTTGGGTTGACGCTGCCGCCGAAAGAGAAGTGAGGAGGCTTCGAGCTACTAGCGGCTAGCTAAGCGCAGTGCGATTTATTCTGGGGATCCGATAACACCAGCCGAGCTTTGCTCGGCGGACAGCCGAGGGCGGCTGTCCCCACATATATTTTCTAGGAGCTAGCAGCTAGAAGCTAGCAGCTGTTTCCATGAATACTCCCGATCTCATTTACGACTGGAACAAGAATCATCCGCCGGGGCTGAAACCGCCGGGGCCTGTATTGATCAACGATGAGACGTTGCGCGATGGGCTGCAGTCGCCGTCGGTGCGCGATCCATCGATTGCCGAGAAGATCGAGATTCTGCACCTGATGGAAGCGCTAGGAATCGATTCACTCGATCTCGGGCTGCCCGGCGCGGGGCAGCGGGCGGTGGAGGCGGTGACAGCGTTGGCGCGCGAAATTGTCGCGCACAGGATGAAGATTCGCGCCAACTGCGCGGCCCGCACCCACGAGAATGACATTCGCCCGGTGGCCGAGATTGTTCAGAAGACCGGGCTTCCAATTGAAGCGGCGACCTTCATCGGATCGAGCCCGATTCGCCGATTCACCGAAGGTTGGACCGACGATTTCCTGATGCAAACGACCGAAAAGGCCGTCAAATACGCGGTCTCGCTGGGCCTCGACGTCATGTTTGTTACGGAAGACACGAGCCGCTGTGATCCGGAGACAGTGAAGCGCCTCTACTCAACCGCGATCAGTTGCGGGGCGCGCGCTATTTGCATCTGCGATACCGCAGGACATGCCACGCCAATGGGTGCGCTTGCGCTTGTACGATTTGTGATCGCGGAATGCGTCAAGCCTTCAGGCGAGAAGATCCGCGTGGATTGGCACGGCCACAGCGATCGTGGCCTGGCGATTGCGAACTCCATGGCGGCGGTCATCGCCGGTGCGCATTGCGTGCACGGATGCGCAATCGGCTTGGGAGAGCGAGTTGGCAATACCCAGGTCGACCAGATGCTGGTGAACTTGAAACTGATGGGCATCGCTCCGTGGGACGAGCAGGATCTGACCAAGCTGAAACAGTATTGCCAGGCGGTGTCGCGCGCGACCGGAGTGCCCATCCCGGCGAACTATCCCGTGGTCGGCGATGATGCGTTTCGCACCGCGACCGGCGTGCATGCATCGGCGATTATCAAGGCCTATCACAAAGATGACGTCGTGCTTGCGAATACCGTCTACTCCGGCGTGCCATCGCACGTGTTCGGGCTGGATCAGATTATTGATATCGGCCCCATGAGCGGTAAATCGAATGTGCTTTGGTGGCTCGAGCGCCACGGCATTCCCGTGAGCGACGGAATCGTGGACCGCATCTACCAGCGCGCCAAGCAGAGCGACCACACCTTGAGCGAGGCGGAGATTCTTGAGTGCCTGCCCACGGCGACGGAGAAAAAGTAGCGCACGCATGGCTTCCATGAGACATGCGATTCTTGGCGTAGGCGGGGTGGGAGGCTTGATCGGCGCTTGCCTCGCGAAATTGGGCGAGTCTGTGACCGTCGTTGTCAGGCCGGAAGCCCTGACGCAATATCCCGAACAACTTCATCTGGAAAGCGCGTTTGGAAACTTCAGCGTGCCTGTCGCACGTAGCGCCGAGGTTCCGCCCTGCGATGTACTGTGGATCGCCGTGAAGGCAACCCAACTGGACACGGCATTGGCCTCTATCACCAAGCCTCAGGCAGTGGGTGCCATCGTTCCGCTGTTGAACGGCATCGATCATCTTGCCGTGCTGCGCGCGAAATATGGGGCGGAGCGCGTGATTGCGGCCACCATTGCCGTCGAAACCGAACGTGTGGCTCCCGGACACATCGTCCACCGCACTCCCTTCGCTCGCTTGAACGTGTCATCGGCTGGACGCCCTCTTCTCGGCGTCACGATCGAAGCACTTCAGAAAATGGGTTTTGAGTGCCGGTTCATCGATGACGAGCCAACTCTGATGTGGGGCAAGCTCGTATTCCTGGCGGCGTTTGCGCTGACGACCACCGCCTCGGAGAAAACCACCGGCGAAATCCTCGCGGATGCCAACTGGAGGCAGGTAGGATTGTCGTGCATTCGAGAAGCAAGCGCAGTCGCCGTCGCCGAAGGGGCGAAAATTGACGCCGAAGCCGTCATCGCCTCCGTCATGAAAATGCCGGGCAACATGCGCAGTTCTATGCAAAAAGATTTGGGGCGCGGCAACCCGCCCGAACTCGACGCGATCGCAGGCCCGATCCTGCGGGGTGCGGCTCGGCATGGGATCGAAGTGCCTATCACGAAAGAGCTGGTGGCCGCCGTCGAAAGCCGGGTGCAGTCTTCGGTTTCAGGCGGACAGGGATCGCTTCGATAGGGTTGGTTACTTTGCACTGTCGATAGGGCAATCCGAAAGACCAATTTCGCCGCACACCCCCGGCCCAACTTCCGTAACGCCCTCGCCAATCCCCTTTCTGCCCAACGCGTTGTAAACTTACGCAATACTTGCCATGAGCCCGAATTCCCCCCGCGCCGGCATGCCCGACCTTGCGCCTTCGGTGCAACACGAAGTCGCGCGTCTGGCGGCCTCCCCCGAGGTTCGCTCGGCATTCAATTGGTTTCGCACGCAGGAAGCTCAATTGACGCATTGGCAAATGGAGATGGCACGGATTCCCGCACCTCCGTTTGGGGAGTCGGCTCGCGGGGCCTGGTTGGCAGAACGGTTTCGCGAAGTCGGGTTAGACGATGTCCGGATCGATGACGTCGGAAATGTCTTTGGCACACATCCGGGATTTGGCCGGCGCTACGTCGCTTTGAGCGCGCATATCGACACTGTTTTTCCCGCCAACACTCCGCTGAATATCCGGCAGCAGGGAAGCCGCATCTACGGCCCGGGAGTATCTGACAATGGCGCAGGCGTTACGGCGCTGCTGGGGATTGCTTCGCTGCTTCGGAACGTCCGAGTGCGACATGCCTTGCCGTTTGTATTCATCGGCAACGTGGGCGAAGAAGGAGAAGGCGACCTGCGCGGCATGCGGCATATTTTTTCCACGCCTCGCTGGAAGGATTCGATTGCCTACAGCCTGGTCCTCGACGGCGCTGGCGCCGACACGATTGTGGCTGAGGCTCTGGGCAGCCGGCGCTTCGAAGTCATCGTGCGCGGCCCCGGAGGGCACTCGTGGAGCGACTTTGGCGCGCCCAATCCGATCGTGATTCTGGCGAAGGCGATCGAAACCTTCACTGCGACCCCAGTCCCTACGACGCCGAAAACAACATTCAACATTGGAGTCATTCGCGGCGGCACTTCGGTCAATTCGATTCCCGAGTCGGCCAGCATGAAGGTGGACATTCGCTCGACATCGATGACGGAGATGGAGCGCCTGGAGCAGGCCTTGCGTCTAGCGCTGAATCGTGCGGTCGAAGATGAAACCATGGCCGCCGAGATGCGATCGTCGGCGCAGAAGCGGCCACCTGGCGTGAGTTGCGAAGTGGTTGTGATCGGAAATCGTCCGGCGGGCGAGTTGCAGGCGGGGGCACGGATTTTGCAAGTGGTACGCGCGGTCGACGCCCAGTTATCCAACGCCGCGCAGGTGCAGAGAGCGTCCACGGACGCGAACATTCCGTTGTCTCTTGGGCAAGAAGCAGTGGCCATTGGCGGAGGCGGGTCGGGTGGCGGGGCACACACGTTACAGGAGTGGTTCGATTCCAATGGGCGCGAATTGGGCTTGAAGCGAATTTTGTTGACCATGCTCGCGCTCGCGGGGGTTGGGGAATGAGTCTAAGACTAGGGACAGGGATAAGGCTGGGGTCCGCGGTGCTATGTTCAGTTCTCGGTGTGTCGCTGGTGTTCGCGCAGGAAGGTGCCGCTCCTGCTTCTGCAACCGCGGCCGATGCCAAGCCCAAAGCCGACATCATCTTCATGCATGCCAATGTTTATACGGGTGTCCCTGCCAATACGCCGTTTAGTTCGATTCTGCGCGAAGAGGCAATTGCGGTGCGCGGCGATCGCATCCAGGCGGTAGGAAAGATAGTCGATCTTGAAAAACTCAAGGGGCCTCAGACTCAGGTCCTCGACCTCGGTGGACATTTTGTGATGCCCGGATTCAACGATGCTCACCTGCATCTTGACGACGCGGGGATGACGAAGCTCAGTGTGGACCTAACCGGCGTGAAATCGCTCGATGATTTGCGAGCACGAGTCGCTAAGAAAGTCGAGGAGTCCAAGGCTGGCGACTGGATTCTAGGGTCTGGCTGGGACGAAACGCTCTGGCCTGTGAAGGTTACGCCTACGCGATGGGATCTGGACGAAGCGTCGGATGGTCATCCCGTATTTCTGGTGCGGATCGACGGTCATATTGCCGTTGCCAACACGCGCGCTCTGCAGTTGGGAAGCGTTACATTGGCGAGTCGCAATCCACAGGGCGGACAGATCGATCGCAACCAGAACGGAGAGCCGACCGGAATTCTGCGGGAAACCGCGCAGTCCGCAGTGTTGAGCGTGATTCCCAAACCGACGCACCGATTGCGGCGGGAGGCGCTCGAACTCGCTTTGGCCGATCTGGCTGAGCACGGTGTGACCTCGGCTCAGGACTACTCCCCGAACTGGGAAAACTTTCAGACTTACGAAGAACTCGAAAAGGAAGGGAAGCTCACGGCGCGTATCACGGAATGGCTGCCGTTCGACGATCCTGTCGAGGACTTGACCAAAAAGCGTGACTCGCATCCGCAGTCGGATCTGATGTTGCACACCGGGCAGCTCAAGGGATTCATGGATGGCTCGCTCGGATCGCACACCGCCGCAATGATTGAACCCTACGCGGACGACCCGAAAAATTCCGGCTTGCCGCGATACGACGCTGCCAAGTTAAATGACATGACCAAGGAGCGCGTGCTGGCTGGATTTCAAATCGGCTTTCACGCGATTGGCGACAAGGGTGTACAAATGGCGCTCGATGCCTTTGCCGAAGCCGAAACGGCCGCGCGCGAGTCGCACGTCAAGGCTGCCAATGGTGGCGATGACTTCCGCTTACGCATCGAACACGCGCAGGTCACGACTCCGGCTGAGATCGCGCAGTTCAAGAGTCTAAAAGTGATTGCTTCCATGCAACCCAGTCACGTGCTCACCGATATGCGCTGGGCCAAGGACCGATTGGGGCCGAAGCGCGCCGCAACGTCCTATGCGTGGCTCGCGTTTCTGAACAAGAATGTGGCGCTGGCCTTCGGCACCGATTATCCCGTTGAGCCAGTGTCGCCGTTCCGGGGCCTTTACGCCGCCGTTACTCGCAAGAGCGAAGATGGGAAGATGGAATACGTTCCCGAGCAGCGGCTCACCATCGATCAAGCAATTGCGGCTTACACCTCAGGCTCCGCCTTCGCTGAGTTCGCGGAAAAGGAAAAGGGAAAACTCGTGACCGGGATGCTGGCAGATTTTGTGGTGCTCGACCGGGACCCCACTGCGTCCTCGCCCGACAAGTTGTTAGCCACCAAGGTGCTGCGCACTGTAGTCGGCGGCAAGACTGTGTACGAAGCCAAGTGATTTCACCGCGATTTTGGAGTATTCCGGTTCAGTGCTAAGCAGTGGATGGGCAGCGGCTTACGCAAATTGAGCCAGGATCAAACGCTTTGCTCAATTTGTGCGTCTAATAGATGAACTCTCATCTTAACGCCACTCGAAAGCGCAACTATTTGGCTCTCCGAGGACGCGGTCTCATCTCGTAAATGGGTATACTATAAGGGGTTAATCGGGTTCGGAGGACGGTAGACATATGGATTCGGGCGCAATGTGGATGCGCATGAAGGCCCACGGTTGGGCTTACACGCTGAGTATTTTGGCCACCCTTTCCTTGGGGATTCTGATTGGGACGGTGGTTTCCTACGGTGTCAAAGGGAAAGAAGGGCAACGGAGCGATGTAGCGCCGCTCACCGTGCCTTCGCCGCAGCAGATGTCGAACGCTTTTTCGCAGATTGCGAAGCAGTTGGAACCAAGCGTCGTAAACATCAACACAGAATCGACCATCAAGAATGTTCACAAACGCCGTGGCCAAAATCCCGATGATGACGACAGCGGCGGTGGCGGCGGAATGGACGACTTCTTCAACCACTTCTTTGGTGGTCCCGGCGGTCAGGCGGGCCCAGGCGGTCCCGGAGACGGTGCGATCCGCGAGCGCTCGCTAGGGTCCGGTGTGATCGTCGATTCCAAAGGATACATTCTGACGAATCGTCACGTCGTCGAGAAGGCGGACCGTATTCGGGTTCGCTTCGAAGATGATCCGCCAGGCGTGCAGCACGACGCCAAGGTTATCGGCACCGATCAGGAAACTGATCTGGCTGTGATCAAGGTGGAGGTGGACCGCGCTCTCCCCGCCGCAAAGATGGGCAATTCCGACAGCATGCAGGTGGGCGACTGGGTCTTGGCCGTTGGCAGTCCGTTCGGACTGTCCGAGACGGTAACCGCCGGAATTGTATCGGCCAAGGGGCGCGACATTGTTCCGGGACGCCAGTTCCAGACGTTTATTCAGACCGATGCGGCGATCAATCCCGGCAACTCCGGTGGCCCGCTGGTAAATATGAACGGCGAAGTCATCGGCATCAACACGGCAATTCTGAGCGAGACGAATGCCTATGCCGGCGTGGGTTTCGCCTTGCCCTCCAAGACTGTGGTCGATGTTTACAACCAGTTGACCGGCCCGGAACATAAAGTTTCGCGCGGCTCGATTGGCATCATGTTTGACGCCGTCGAAAATCCGGCGATTGCCCGCGTCTACGGTTCGGGATCGGGTGTCACCGTTTCCAGCGTGGTAGCAGGCAGTCCGGCCGACCAGGCAGGATTGAAAGTAGGCGACACCATCACGAGCGTCGATGGTAAGAAGGTGAGCAAGGGATCTGAATTGGTCGCTGACATCGCTTCCCGCAAGGCAGGTTCGAAGGTGACTCTCAGCTTCTTGCGCAATGGCAAGACGCAGGAAACCTCGGTAACGATTGCGGATCGCGCCAAGCTGTTTGCGGCGCGTCTCGGCGACGAGCAGGCCAACGATGACGAAAGCGCTCCCAAGCCGAGTAAGTTCGGCGTCACCGTTCGCAAGTTAACCCCGGAGATGGCCGACCGCCTCGACATGCCCTCGGGCAAGGGCGTGATCGTTCAGGACGTGAAGCCCGGCTCATTTGCGGAAGACGTGAATCTGGGTCGCGGTGACATCATCCTGGAAGTCAATAAGGTGCCGGTCAACAGTGAAGACGATTTCGCGAAGGTCGAATCGAGTCTGAAGAGCGGGCAGGACGTCGTGTTCCTGGTGCGCTCGCGCGGTTCCTCCCGGCAGGATGGAACGATCTTCCTGGCAGGTACACTTCCGTAACCGGAAAAAGCCCGGCGGGCACTGGCACGGCAGCATCCAATCAAGGATGATGACGGTACCAGAGCTCAGCCGGGCTTTTTCGTTTTTCATGGTGGGGTCGGCATTTTTGGAAAAAGAGGTTTTCGGATTTGAGGACTTTGTCGCAATTTCGCGGAGCAAGACTCCTCGCACTGATCACGCTGGGAATGCTCGCCTGCGTGACCGCAGCGGGGGCAAGTTCTAGTTCAACGGACGATACACCCGCGAAGAAACCTGCAACCACGAAAACCCACAAGCCGACCAAGACTTCGACAACGTCTGCCAGTACGACGAAGTCAACCGGCAAGACTCACACAGCGTCCACGGGAAAACACTCCTCGCGAAAGAAACATCCAAAAGGCCAACAGAAAATTGATTCCGAGAGGGCCCAAGCTATCCAGGAAGCGCTCATCCGCGAGCATTACCTGACCGGGGAAGCTAACGGCAGTTGGAACCAGTCCAGCGAAGAGGCCATGCGCCGGTATCAGGCGGATCATGGCTGGCAAAGCAAGACCGTACCTGACTCGCGGGCGTTGATCAGTCTCGGCCTGGGTCCCAGCAAAGATCATCTACTAAATCCAGAGAGCGCCATGACCACCGTTCCGGATACAACGCGCGCGGAACCCATGCCCACCACGTCGCACACTGCAGTGCCGAGCACAACCGCGACTCCCGTTCCAGCGGGCCAAAGCGATCCTTCCAGCCCTCAGTAACTTTCCAGTCTTCGGCATTCAATCAGCCGCAACTACTTGTGAGTGCCTAATTTTTCTTGTAGTTCTTCATCACCGGCTGCGGGAAGTAGGGAAGTGATTTCTGATCGCTGACAATGGCGCGAGGATTTGCCTCCACCAGTGCATCTGCCACTTCCTTTCCGCAGAGTTGAGCGGCGGCATCGCGCGCTGTGGAAAGGATCGGGACACGTTTTACCGTGTCGTGCGCATCGGTGGCCAGCACGTGAACCGCCTGATGTTGGAGCAGCCATTCCGCCACCCGGCGAGATTGTTCTCCCCAGAACCCGGTGAGTGCGGATCCTGTCACCTGGACAATGCAACCCTGTTGGGCCCATTCCAGCACCCGCTGCGGATCCTCACGCAGAATGGGATTGCGCTCCGGATGGGTAATGACCGGCGTCATTCCATAGTTCGCCAACTTCATGAATGATTCCGAGGTCTGCTGCGGGATGCTGAAGTTGCTGAACTCAACCAACAGGTAGCGGGTATCGCCAATCACGTAGCGTTTGGGGTTTGCGTAAGCATCTTCCAAATTGTCGTAGGACAAGTGAAAGTCACAGCCCAGCATCAGCCTCGGTGATTCGCCCACAAGCTCCTGCAGGTGCTTCACGAGCCCCTGTAAGTACGTCCGGTCGTAGTGGTACCGGTCATTGGCGTGGGGCGTAGCCACCATGTGAGCAATGCCGTCGGCGGCCGCCGCGTGGCACATGGCTACCGATACATCCCAGGATTTCGGGCCATCATCGACTTCCGGCAAGATGTGAGAATGTATGTCGACCACGGTAATAAAAGCGCCGCAAAAATGCTGAATGGCGCTGACTCGATTTAAGCAGATTCGTCTGAAAAGGCCAAGCGGCGCGGGGCTGATAGTATGCTCATGCCATGACGGGTCCAAGCCCACTTGCGCTTGCTACGCTGCTCGGCGTGGTCTTGTGCTGGATCTTTTTTGCCGCCATTTTCCTGCTCCGCAAGCGGCCTCCAAAACAACGCGAAGCGAAACGCGATCGCTTCGCTGCACTCGGCATCTTCCTTCAAATGTGCGGATATTTCCTGGTGTGGTTCCAGCCTCCTGGGCGTCCATTCCTGCCGGCTGTAAAGGTCCTTGCTGGTGAGATCGGAATCGTTTTGTTCGTATTCACCGTGGGGCTTGCGGTTCTGTCGGTATGGCTGATGGGATCGGCAGTCCGGACGCTTGGAAAACAGTGGGCCGTGAGCGCGCGCCTCGTCGAAGGGCATCGGTTAGTTACCGACGGGCCCTACTCGTACGTGCGGAATCCGATTTATACGGGCATGTTCGGGATGCTGATCGCGACCGGGCTGGCAATGGAGCACTTCATCGCGCTGATTGCGGCGGTTATCATTTTCGGCGTCGGCATGGTGATACGGGTGCGAAGCGAGGAAAGGTTATTGCGCGATGCGTTCGGACAGGAGTTCCACGACTATGCGGAGCGCGTGCCTGCGGTGTTGCCGGGGATCTATTGAGCCTTCACCAGATGGTGGCCACGGCACCGGACTTGCGTATCTCGCGATCGGCAGTGATCAAGGGGATGTCCTCAATCAGGGAGGTGGCTGCTATTAGGCGATCAACGGGGTCTTTTGGAAATTTTGCCGGCAGTTCGAACGCTTGCATGGCAATGTTCCCCGTGATTGGCAGGACATTGAAGCGCCGCTCCACCTCCTCCAGAAAGGATTCGAGGCCGGCAGGGAACTCGATTCGTTTGCGATGCGAAAGCTGGGCGATCTCCATCAAGGTTACGCCGGAAATGGCCATACCCCTCCTGCTCTGTCGAGCCTCGTCAATCGCTGCAAGCGCATTTTTCGAGAGGCGATCTTGTTCGAGGCCGAGCCAGAGGACAACGTGCGTGTCCAAAAGGATCAATAGAGATCGCCCCACTCCTCAGGGCTGAATGCGGGAGAAACAACATCTCCAACGATTCTCCCTCTGCCAGCGAAGAAGCCGAAGATGTCATCCTTTTCCTGCTCGACCGGGACGAGCTTGGCCACTGGCTTGCCACGTTTGGTGATGATGATAGCTTCGCGCTTGGACTGGACCTCATCCATGATGGCAAGGCAGCGGGCTTTGAAGGTGCCCGCTGGGATGGTTTTGGTTTTCATGGGAAGCCTTATGATCATGGTCATTATACCATGGTCACGAAAGGCCTAAAATGCATGGCTGCGATTTGGCAAGTTAGTGGATTTCTGCGCCTTGAGATTGACGATACTTCTCGTTCCACCACTTGACGAGCTGGGCGTGTTGTTCGTGACTCACCCAAGTTACGATCTTGGCATAATCTGACGCCGAATCACGAGACTCCGTAGCGTTCGCGAATGAACTCTGCAATCCCCGCGTAGGCCTTCGTCAACGTCACTTCATCCGGCAGGAACACGATGCGGAAATGCTGTGTCCCTGGTTTCTGCCCGAAGCCGGAGCCGTGGACGACCATGACATGTTTCTGGCGGATGAGTTCCTTGACGAAGATATCATCGCTCTCGGGAATATCGATACGAGGGTAGGCATAGAATGCCCCGCGAGGCGCCACGCAACTGACGCGCGGCGTCGCTTCACACCATTGCTGCGTCAGGTCGCGTCGAGCGCGCAACTTGCGCTGAACTTCCGCCAAGTGATCCTGCGGCCCTTCCAGCGCGGGCTTGATCGCGTACTGTTCGGGATGATTCGCGCAAAGTCGTGCTCGCAACAGACGATGTACACCCTCCGTGTAGGTCTTTACCGCGCCCGCATCACCGGACACGATTCCCCATCCAATACGCCATCCGGGAACAAGGTAATTTTTCGACATGCCACCGAAGGTCACGCAAGGTACGTCAGGTGCTATTGAGGCAAATGCAATATGCGGGGTGCCGTCGAGGATCAGCTTGTCGTAGATTTCGTCCGAAAAGACGATCAAGTTATGCCGCCGCGCGAGTTCGGCCACCTGCTCCAGCATCTGCCGCGTGCACAGCGATCCCGTCGGATTGTTGGGATTGATCAGCACGATGCCGCGGGTACGCGGAGTTAGCTTGCGTTCGATATCGGCCAGTTCTGGCTGCCAGGCATCGTCTTCGTTCAGATCGTAGGCGTTCAGTTCGATGCCCAACTTGCACAGCACGGCGGAATAGAGCGGATAGTCGGGGCAGGGAGTCAGAACGTTCTCGCCGGGATTGACGAGCGCGGAAAGGCACAGGTCCACCGTCTCACTGACGCCGGCGGTCACAAACACGTCCCGCACTGTGGTTATACCCTTGCGCAGGGCCTCGCCGCGAATCGCTTCCAGTGCTTGCGGAACGCCGTCCGACGGCGCGTATCCGTTCTTGCCGTCACGCATTGCCTTGTAGACCGCCTCAACGATATGCGGCGGCGTCTGAAAGTCGAAGCTCAGAGGATCGCCCACGTTGAGCGGCAGGACTTTGTGGCCTTGCTTCAAAACCTCGTCGGCGACACATGCCAGGTCGCGGATGGCGTAGCGGACGTTGTTCAGGCGCGTGGCGGCGGCGATCTCGTGAGCTTGAGTCACTGGGGTCATGAATGAAAACCTCTTCGCGAAGCAACATTCTGCAGGAAGTAAAGAGAAATTCTAAACGCAGAGGCTACGCTAGCGGGCAGAAATCTGTTATCAGCCGCGGCCCGGCCAATGCAGGACCGGGAATTACCGGTTGTTGGGATTGAAATTGAAGGTCACTTCTTCGATCGTCTGTGCTGAAGATGGCACGTATTTCCATCTCATCACGGCCTCGGAGGCATACTGCGCGAGAATGGGATTCCCGCCCTTGACCTCCACTTTCGACACGGTTCCGCTCGGCAGGACGGTCGCGTCGATCTTGACTTGTCCCTCAAAATGGCCGTTCTTTAAGACGGCTGGATACTCAGGATCGTGCATGACAATCACTTTGCGATGAAGTTTGGGAACGCTCTGAGCCCGGACGTGCGGAGCGCAGTTGACGACGAGACAAAGCATCAAGCCAAAACTAGCTAGCAAGTGGCCAGGGCGAAGGCCGCCCACACGGAAAACAGGCTGAATCACGCTGTGCATCACGAGGCAAACCCCAAGGGTGAGAGTTGAGACTTGGAGGAGAGCCTCAATGTTCCAACAGTAGGTTGCCCGTAACCAGGGAACAAGATTACCGACGTACCCGCCGCACGATCAGCGGGCGGGGCTAGCCCGCGACTCGCAGAAGATTGAAAGAACCACCATTCAGCCACCTTCGTACCGTCGAACGTCGCTTCATGGAACCTATAATTCGCAGGCATGCGGCTTACGTACTCCATCAATTTTGAAGATTTCCGAACGCTCCAACCGCCATTTCCAGTGACCCCGGGCAGTAATGCAGGGTTTAAGGCAGTTCTCGGAGCCTGTGCTCTGATTTCCGCACTAGGTGTATTTTGCATTGCGGAGGGGATGGGGCTTCCGGTCGGTGGATTTTTGATCGGCCTCGGTCTCGTTGCCGGCACGGGTGCCTACTTCTACGAGCAGCGATCGGTGCGGACGAGAACAGTAGAGTATGAGCGGAAGCTGGTCGCGGGTTTCCAGCAAATTCATTGTCGCGATCAGAGAATCTTCGAAGCCGACGATAGCGGATTTACTTCCAGCTGCAAATGCGGCACGGTCACGCGCCCTTGGTCCGAATTGAAATCATTCTCTGAAAACAAGACGCACTTTGCGTTCAACACGAAGATGGGCGGACAGGTTCTTCCGAAATCCGCATTTTCCTCAGACGCGGAGATCACTGAGTTTCGCGCACTCGCCACCGGCAAGCTGAACAACGACAAGCTCATCACCGCACCGCACTTCGATGTAGCGTTCAGGCGAGAGGATTACCGAGCGGCTTATTGGCTCCATGTTTTCAAGGGTGGGGGATGGCGAGGCTTGGCAAAAGCGGTGGCGATTTACATCTGTATGATTTACGGCGTTTTTGTCCTTTGGAATTCCATTGCAGCCGGCAACCCCGTCGTGCGCGCAGGAATGATCGGCGGCCTGGTAGCGTTTCCATTGCTTAGGATTGCCAAGCAAAACCGCCGGCAATATCTGGGACCCTTACGCGTCTTCTTTAGCGAGCAAGGATTACACCTGCAAGATCCGATAAGCCAATCGCGAATCGGATGGGATAAGTACGTAGGCTACTTAGAGGGCAACGGGATGCTGCTGCTCTACTCCAATCCCAAGGTTTATCGAATCATTCCCATTCGAGCGCTAACCGGGCAATCCGCCATGTTCCAGACCATCGTTCGGGCGAAACTCAGTCCTTTCGACTATCGAACCTCGACAGAGGTTAGGATCATCAGTTCGCCCGAGCGATCTTCCTAGAAATCATCCTGACTGTGATTTCGAGTGGAAAGGTTACTAGTCCTCCCGGTCGATCTGCGCCTTCTGCAACTTGTCGGAGTAGTCGACGTACACCGACTTCCACTCGGTGTAGAAATCGATTGCACCGATACCGCCCTCGCGGTGGCCGTTGCCCGTTGCCTTCGTGCCTCCAAAAGGTAAATGCACTTCGGCCCCGATCGTGGGCGCGTTGATGTACGTGATGCCAGCGTACAGATCGCGAATTGCCGAGAATGCCTTGTTCACGTCCTTGGTATAGAGCGCGGACGACAGGCCATACTCGATGCCATTGGCAATCTCAATCGCGTCTTCGAGGTCATTGCAAGGAATAATCGAGACTACCGGTCCAAAGATTTCTTCCTGCGCGATGCGCATCTTCGGATCCACGTCGGTGAATACCGTCGGCTCCATGAACCAGCCGTACTGGTAATCGCCCTTGTCGAGGCGGTTGCCGCCGCACACCAGCTTCGCTCCCTCACCCTTGCCGATCTCGACGTAACTGAGATCCGTCTCCAGTTGCTTCTGGTTGACAGCCGGGCCCATCTGTACAGTCTCGTCCAAGCCATTGCCCACCTTCAGCTTCTTGGCGCGCTCCACCAGGCGGTCGACGAATTCCCGGTAAACGCCTTTTTGCACAATCATGCGACTGGTCGCGGTGCAGCGCTGGCCCGTAGTTCCGAAGGCTCCCCAGAGTCCGCCTTCGATGGCGAGATCAAGGTTGGCATCGTCGAGCACGATCATCGGATTCTTGCCGCCTAGTTCCAGCGAGCAATGCTTGAAACTTTTGGCTGCGATCCCGCCAATGATGCGACCAACAGCAGACGACCCCGTGAGTGAAACCGCGCGAACGTCGGAGTGCTCCGCGAGCGGAGTCCCTACATCGGCGCCAAAGCCGCTGACAATATTAATGACGCCCTTGGGCAATCCTGCGTCGGTCAAAGCGCGCACCAGGTTAAAGGTGGAAAGCGGAGTGTCCTGGGCAGGCTTGATCACGCAGGTGTTGCCGCACACAACTGCAGGCAGCAACTTCCATGATGAAATTGCCATGGGGAAGTTCCACGGTGTGATCATGCCGCATACGCCGATCGGCTGACGCACGGCCATAGCGAACTTGTTCGGCATTTCCGAAGGGACAGTAGGTCCAAAAAGTCGGCGGCCTTCGCCGGCATTGTAGTAAGCCGCGTCAATGGCTTCCTGCACGTCGCCGCGCGTTTCGGCCAATACCTTGCCCATTTCGCGAGTCATGTCTCGCGCATACTCTTCCTTGCGCTCAATCAAGATCTCAGCGGCGCGAAACACAACCTCAGCCCGGCGCGGCGCTGGAACCAGGCGCCACTTGGCAAAAGCGCGCTTGGCGGCAGCCACGGCGGTATCCACGTCAGCCTTGGCCGATTTCTGGAAGATCCCGACCAGATCGCGGGTGTCCGCAGGATTCCGATTCTCAAACGTTTCACCGGTCGAGGCGTCGACCCACTCGCCGTCAATAAAATTCTTGAAAACTTTGGTCTGGCCGTAGTTCAGGGTGGCCGGACTGGCCAACGTATCGGTTGCCATGATTTCTCCTTAATGAATGCTCAATATTGATGCTACAACCCGCGAGGAAGTCGCGGCAAGGGACGGAGCGGCAAGGAAACCGCGGGAAAGCGGTGTGCTCGTTACCGCCAGCGCTTCAAACGCGGCCAGAGGCCTGACCAGGAATCAAACTTCTTTCCCCGGCAAACATAAACGGAGATCTGCTGCTCCAGCGCGTAGGGATTCGGCGCAGAGTTCCCGACGAAATCCACATGTTGCCAGAGTTGTTCAAGGGTCTTCCGGTTGTCATTTAGCACGATCATGCAATTTCCCGAATATCCGCGCGGTCCCCAGAGGAACCATGTCTGATGACCGCTCATCGACGCCGGCAAGCCGGCGTGGGGGCCTAGAAAATCAATCGCCCCGGCCTGTCCGTAATCCTGCGCGAAGATGCCGCAGTCACCGCGTTCCTCGGGCGCAAGCCGATTCCACGCAACCGCCGTTTCATCCACGATCTCCTGCCATCCAAACTGGTCTGCGTACCACTGCGGCAACGCGGCGCGCGCATGGGAATGCTCCATCACAGGAAGTTTGAAGGGAAGCGTCTTCGTATATTGCAGGAAATGGTCGGGCGAGAAAACTGGAATGACGATCGGCGCCGTATTCGCAGAGATCGATCACCGGCTTCAACCACTTCAAACGCGGCCGCCCTCTTCCCGTCCGATCGCCATCCGGACGATCCAGCACGACCTCAATCATCACCGCACCCGCCGCGAGCAGCATGGGATACACCGGCGCCAGATAATAATTCTTGCCATGCAGAATGAAGAAGACTGCATAACACACCACGTAACACCACCCCAGTGCGCGGTAAAGCTTGAGCCGCGCCGAGAAAAGCAGAGCGAACAAACCCGTCAGCCAGATCGGCGCCGTCAGAGGATTCACCAGCAGCGTTTGCTGAAAGAAATATTCTCCCGGCCCAAGCACCACGTCGCGTCCCGACGCTCGGATGTTATGCATCAATTGCACGAACGGCCAGTCATAGTGAACGTTCCAGAGCAGGTTCGGCAGGAAAGCCAACAATGCCGAGAAGCCACCGAGCCAAATCCACTTATCAAAAAAGATCCGTCGCTGCACGGTGAGCAGCAACCCAACGACAATTCCAAAGCCGAAGAGCGCCATGGAATATTTGTTTTCCATCCCCAGCCCGGCGAAGACGCCGAACCAAAGCCAGTAGCGCGGATCGTTTCTCTTGATGGCAAGAATCGCGAAATACGCGCAGGCCATCCACAAATTCGGTTCGAGGCAGTTCGTGCCGAGCAAGCTACCATTCGACAGGTACTGCAGCGCGATAACCGAACAGATCGCGCTCAACAACATCGCGTAGCGCCGTCCGCCTAACTCGCGGGCTAGCACGGCCGTCGGCACCACCAGCAACGATGACGCGACAGCGGGAATGAAGCGAATTGCGCGCAGCGAGTCTCCCAGCACCGCCCGGCTAATATGAATAAGAAATGGGATCAACGGAGGCTGGTCGACGTATCCCCACTGCAGATGGTCGCCGCATGACATGTAATCGAACTCGTCGCGGAAATAGCCATAACGGTTATTGAAGTAGATGTGGAAGAAGACTTTGGCGAGAGCGATCGCCCAGATCAGAATCATCCCGTCATTCGCGGAGAGTGTAGGTCGGCTGCGTTGGAGAGCGGAGTCCCTGCTGGAGTGAGCGTCCATTTTGACCAGTAAGAATAGCCCACTGCTGGCGTTGTGTCATGAAACGATTTCGAACTTTTTCCCGCTTTGGAAATTGGTCTCGCTTCAACCAGTCTGGCACTTCGGTAACGTCCCAAAGTGATTACCTGTTTTTTCCTCTGTTTTCCTTGTGCTAACGTTTTTCTTTACCGCATATTGACTGAGGTTCGTCGGTCCCAAGTGTCTTCAGATAACCGCAAATCGGGCATTCACGTTGCGTGGACGACTATCACCTACCGCAGCGTGGCGCTGCTGATCCTTGCAGGCCTCGCGATCTTTGGCGTCGCAGTGCGCTTCACCTTCCCACAATTTACCGATAACAGCATCAAGGCGGGAGAAAACCTCGCCAGTAAAATTTTGGAAAAAGTGGGGGGAATCACTCCTCCTGCAGGTTCTGGAATATCGACGTCCCAGCAGGCACACTTTACCGCACTCGATGGAACCGTGCGCGTCAAGAAAAGCAATGGCAACAGTTGGGTGACTGGCGATTACAACATCCCCCTGGAAAAAGGTGACGTAGTTCAGACCGGTTCTGAAGGTATGGCGAAGGTCGTTTTCAACGACGGCACCAGTTACACGGTAAAGCAGGATTCTTTGATCGTCATCGAAGAGAACTCGGCCAACGACCAGCAGCAGACTAACGTTGCCGTAGCCGTCAGCACCGGAACTGTAGACCTCTCAACTGCGACCTATAGCCAGGGTTCGAAGTCCCAGGTGATTGTGGGGGGCGCTACGGCGTCTTTGTCTCCTGAATCGGCTGCTCAGGTGCACAACGATCCCAAGTCCGATCATCACGAAATCTTGATGAAGAAAGGAACCGGCGAGGTTACTCGCAATGGCGAAACCGTCAAACTTGCCAACTGGGAAAAGGTGAGCTTCGAGGGCCAGCAATCCCACTTGGAGAAAGCCAAGGAAATCGGCCCGCCGGTTCCTATCGCTCCGGCCAACATGGCGCCTCTGTTTTCTGCCGGCGAAGCCACCAAGGATGTGGAGTTTTCCTGGACGAAAATGGCGAATGCAGTTGGTTACCGGCTTCGCATCTCCCGCAACCCGTATTTTTCTTCTACACTTGTTGATAAGAAAGTTAATACGGCTGCGGTAACGGTCACGAGCCTCGGCGAAGGCGCTTATTACTGGATGGTGCAGTCCTATGACGCGGCGGGGAAGGAATCGGCGGAGAGTGAAAAGAATCGCTTCACGATCATTTCCAAGGGTAAGGAGACGGAAGCCATTGAACTGGATCTCGATCCCTTTATCCAACACGGGCACGTAATTGAAATAACGGGCAAAACACAGACGGGTGCACGGGTGATGGTCAACGGTAGCGAGGTGCCGATGATTAACTCCGATGGGCAGTTCCATTACTTTATGCCTCCGCTGCCAACCGGGGAAGCGGTCATCACGGTGACGGCACAAACGGCGCAGGGCGGGGTGAACACGCAGCAGACGAAAATCGTGATCCAGTGACGCGTGATTACAGATTTAGGTACGAACTATAGTTACGACCCTTGGGCAGAGGAACTTTTGGTTGGAGCAGGGTTCGCCGGCATCTCGTAGAATAGAAGAGCCAGCACCCAGACAATGAGCTAACAAAGAACTGCCGGGGGATTTCTCCGGCAGACCGGCACGTAGAACGTAGAAAGACGCGAGAACATTTCGTCATGTCAAACAACGGATTTCATTCAGGCCCGACGCGCAGTCACAATCTCCGGTCGCTGTTCAGCATTTTCTCCAGCGATTTAGCCATTGACCTGGGCACCGCCAACACGCTGGTATACGCGCGCGGCAAGGGCATTGTCGTGAACGAGCCTTCGATCGTTGCCATCAACAAGAATACGGGCGAGGTTGAGGCCGTCGGCAAAGAAGCGAAAGAAATGCTGGGCCGCACGCCGGGCAACATCGTCGCCATCAAGCCCATGAAAGATGGCGTGATCGCCGACTTTAAAGTTACGGAGAAGATGCTGAACTACTTCATTCAGAAGGCGCACAACCGCAAGATGCTGGTGCATCCGCGGATTGTGATCGGCGTTCCTTCCGAGATTACGCAGGTAGAAAAGCGCGCGGTCATGGACTCCGCCTATCGCGCCAAGGCGAGTGAAGTACACCTTGTCGAACAAGCCATGGTCGCGGCGATCGGCGCGGGACTACCCATCACCGAACCCAGCGGCAACATGGTGGTCGACATCGGCGGCGGCACCACAGACATCGCGGTGATTTCGTTGAGTGGCATCGTCTATTCGCGTTCCGTGCGTATGGCCGGCAACCAGATGGACGAAGCCGTGATGAACTATCTGAAGCGGAAATACAACTTGCTGATCGGCGAGCGCACGGCCGAGCAGATCAAGATGGAAATCGGCTCCGCGCACCAGCTCGATAAGCCGATGACCATGGAGATTAAAGGCCGGAACCTGATCGAAGGTGTTCCCAAGACAATCACAGTCGACGACGGCGAAATCCGCGAAGCGCTCAGCGAATGCGTTTCGACAATCATGAATGCGATTCGCGTCGCCCTTGAGCGGACGCCCCCGGAACTCTCAGCCGATATCAGCGACCGCGGCATTGTTCTCACCGGCGGCGGCGCTCTGCTTAAGAATCTCGACAAGCGCATCCGCGAAGAAACCGGCCTGCCGGTCTCGATTGCCGACGACCCGTTGTGCAGTGTGGTGCTCGGCACCGGCAAGATGCTCAGCGACTTCAAGCTGTTGAGAAAGATCTCAATCGAGTAGCAGTTTCGAGTTTCAGGTTTCAAGTTTCGGGCAAACGGATTGAGACCAGACTTCGAACTTGGACGACGATAGAATCTTCCGATCTGCTCTGGCGAAACCTGAAACTCGAAACTTGAAACTGAAGTTATGGAATCTGTACTCGGCCGCTATCGCAACCTGGTCATTCTTGTAGGAGTCCTGTTTCTGCAGGTACTTGGGCTTGCGATGCAAGTCAAAAAAGGCGGCAATGATGCCGAGAACACGCGTCTCATCCGCATTTGGGGCGTGGGCGCCATCACTCCCTTCGAGCGCGCTCTGGTCTGGGTTCAGAACGGCACCGGCAACATCTGGCACAACTACTTCTACCTGCGGGGCGTTCGCGCCGAAAACCGGCAACTCAAGCAGCAGATTGAACAAATGCGCCTGGAGCAAGTTCGCCTTGCCGAAGACGCTGCTCAGGCTCGTCGCCTGCAAACCTTGCTGGCTTTCAAGGAGCAGTTCATTTCCCGAACGGTAGCGGCTCAGGTCATCGGCTCCAGCGGCAGCGACCTGTCTCGCATCGTCTATATCGACAAGGGCGAGAATGCAGGCATCAAGCGCGACATGGCGGTCATGACAGCGGACGGCATCGTGGGCAAGGTGTTGCTTGTGTACCCGTCGGTTTCCCAGGTGCTCCTGATCAGCGATCAAAGCAGTGGTGTCGGCGCCCTTCTCGAGAAGACGCGTCTGCAGGGTGTGCTGCGCGGTACGGCGAACGGAGAAGTCGTTCTTGAGCGGGTTATGGCCGACGAGCAAGTGCCGGTGGGTGAAACAGTATTGACGAGCGGTGGGGACCAGATCTTTCCCAAAGGCCTGCCCGTAGGCACGGTCACGAAAGTCGGCACTGGCAAGGATTTGTTCCTGAATATCAAAATCAGACCGGCTGCCGATTTGAGCAAGCTCGAAGAAGTAATGGTGCTGGTCGAAAAGCGAGAACGTCAGGCGACCGCCGACGAAAATGTTCGCGTGCGCGCCGCAGACATTCTGGCGCAACGGCTGCCGTCGGTGCCCGACAAACCGGCCACGGATGCGAAATCGGCGACCGAGGTGAAAGCGGCACCCTCCCCGGCCCAGGGATCCGCAGCGCCCGCAACCGGCAAGGTACCTGCGAAAACATTAAGCTCAGCCACAATCACAGCCCCTGCCAAGAATCCATCCGGAGCGACCAACACACCCTCCGCGGCAGGAACTGCGAAAGCCCCTGCGGACGGGACAACCGCAAACGTAAAGAAGAGCACTGGCGCCTCGGGTGGTGCCGCAGTCCCAAGAAAACCAGATCCGTCCCAGGCCTCGCCGGAGCAGGTCCAGCCAAAACCGTCCGTTCCAACCGCGCCAACCACACCGCCGGCGGATTCGAAGCCTCCTGCCGACCAGAGCAGCCCCCAATAGCGTGCCTATCACTTACACATCAGGGGAGCAAGTTGAAGTCTACCGGTTCAGCATCCCGGTAACGATTGGCGTGCCTTTGCTTGCGCTCTTTGTGCAGGCGTTTCTGCCACTGCGTTTCCCGCGCTTCGCGGTCTATTTCGATTTGCCTTTGCTCGTGACGATCTTTTTTGCCATGGCGCGCCGCAGCCCGATTGCAGGACTGTTTACCGGAGCATTCATAGGCCTGGCGCAGGACATGTTGGGACACAACCCCATCGGAATTTATGGAATCGCCAAGACGGTGGTCGGATACGGGGCATCCTCGCTGGGAGTAAAACTCGACGTGGAAAACGCCGGGGCCCGCCTGCTGGTGACGCTGGGCTTTTACCTGGTTCATGCCGCGGTTTATTTCACCGTGGCCCGAGGCCTGGTCAGCATGACCCAAACGTGGAGCTGGCCTCGAGGCGTCCTGGCTGGCCTGGCGAATGCGATTTTGGGGGTGGCGCTGTTTTTCCTGCTCGACAAGTTCAAGCAGCGAACGTGAGCGAGGCTTCCTGCTCTCGGCTTCGGGCTTCTGGCCGGATCAGGGACAGAATGTCGCCGAATCCCGATGACCTTCGTCACTGCGAAAAGCTCCTCTGGTGCGAGGCCCGATTTAGAATGAGATTAACTCCTGAAAGGAAAATGGCATCGGTGTCGGTTTCTGAGCGTGTGCCGAACACGCCGGAAGCCGAGAGCCGAAAGCCCGAAGTCTGATGTTCGGCCGCGACGAAAAAGTTTCCGCCATCCGCCTCACGGCGGCCCAGTACATCATCCTGGGCATCTTCCTGATTCTCGCCTACGGACTATGGCGCCTGCAGGTGATGCAGAGCGACTACTACTCGCTGGCCGCCGAAAAAAATCGCATTCGTAACGTGCCGGTGCTCGCGCCTCGCGGCAAGATCCTGGACCGTGAAGGGCGCACCATCGTCGACAACTATCCATCGTTCTCTGCACTGCTCCTGCGGGATTCCTCCCGTGACCTTGTGGCTGATGCCGATATGATTGCCCAAGGTTTGCACCTGGATCCCAACGAGGTGAGAGCGCGCATCCGCCGCTTCGCCTCGATGCCGCAGTACCAGCCAATTTCGCTCAAAGAGGATATCACTCCCGACGAGTTGCAGTTCATCGAAGCACACCGCAATGAGTTGCCGGAACTCGATACGATCATGGCTCACCGCCGCCTGTATCCGCGCAACGGGTTCATGGCACACCTGATCGGCTATGTCGGCGAAGTCAGCGAAGACATGCTGAACCAGCCGCAATTCGAGCTCTACAACTCAGGCGACGTGGTCGGCATTTCCGGCGTCGAACGCCAGTACAACAACCTGCTCATGGGCAAGAACGGATCGCGCCAGGCCCTGGTCGACAGCCGCGGGCGCGAAGTCGAACGCCTCGGCGAGACCGAAGCGGTCCCCGGCAAACAGCTCCGCCTCACGGTAGACATTGATTTGCAGATTGCCGCCGAAGAGGCTCTGGCAGGGAAGAACGGCGCCATCGTGGCGATGGACCCGCGTACCGGCGAAATTCTCGCCATGGTCAGCGGGCCTACATTTGATCCGAACGATTTCGCCGTGCATGTCTCCCGCGACGAATGGAACAAACTCGTCACTGATCCCGACAAACCACTGTTGAACAAAGCCATCCAAGCTCAGTTGGCGCCCGGTTCAACCTTCAAGATCATCATGTCGGTTGCCGGCTGGCAGGAAAATATCGCACAGACACTCCACGTGAACTGCACCGGCGGCGCCGAGTTCTACGGCCGCAGATTCGGTTGCTGGGTGAAGGGCGGACACGGCGCGGTTACTCTCGAAAAAGCGATCTACCAGTCCTGTGATGTTTTCTTCTATACGTTGGCCGAAAAACTTGGTATCGACCGCATCGCGAAGTACGCCACTGATCTGGGATTGGGCCAAAAAACCGGCATCGATCTGCCTAACGAAGTGAACGGCGTCATGCCTTCGGAACAGTGGAAGATCAAGAACTTCAAGCAGAAGTGGTTTGCCGGAGAAACGATCTCGGTTGGCATTGGACAGGGTGCGGTTGCCATTACGCCCGTGCAGTTGTTGCGCGCCATCAGCGCCATCTCCATGGGTGGACGCATGGTCGTGCCCCACGTCATTAACCCCTCCGACATGCCGCCAGGCTATGTCGAAGCGGAACACGTTACAGAAGTGAAGACCGTTCCGATTGACCCCAATGGATGGAACTTCATTACCGACGCCATGTCCCGGGTCCTTCTTCCCGAGGGCACAGCTCCTTCGGCTCATATTCCCGGAATCGATATCGCGGGCAAGACCGGTTCGGCACAGATTGTATCTTTGGCGACCCGCGCCAAATTCAAGAACAGCGACGATCTCGCTCAGAACGGGTGGTTCGTCGGATTCACCCCGCGACGCAATCCCGATATTGTCGTCTGCGTATTGTTTCAGGGTGGCGAACATGGCAGGCTGGCGGCGCGCCTTGCGACGCAGGTGATCAAGGCGTACGTCGATAAGCAGCACCGCACTCCCCAGAAGATGGTGGAGAAGCCAAAGAATGGTACGGTCGATATCGGAGGTCTGTGGACAACTCCCGATTCCGACGGAGACAAAGAAGCCCTGCAAGCCGGTCACTTCGTTCTCGACCTGCCGAAGAAGCCGCTCGCCGTTGCGACTGCTGCGCCAGGAATGACAGTCCGAGTGACATCCTGAGCTTGGTGTGAGGCTCGAGCAAGAGCGAGTGCTCAGGAGGCAGAGCCAAAAGTTAGGAGCTAGAAGCTGTCTTATGGCACGTTACGTCTCATACCGCGACTTCGACTGGATACTGCTGGTCTTCGTGCTGATCATCTGCGGCATGGGCGTGATGGAGATCCACAGCGCCACCATGCACACGAAGTTCGCCGGAGCCCATGTCAAGCAAGTCTATTGGGTCGTCGGCCGGCGTAGGCGCGATGTTTCTGGTCAGTCTGGTTAACTACCAGGCGCTGCTCGATCAGATCCACTGGTTCTACATCGCTGGCGTAGGCTCGCTGATGGCCGTGCATGGTTTTCGGCCAGAAGTATCTCGGAGCCCGCCGCTGGATCAAGATGCCCGGCGGCAATCACTTCCAGCCTTCGGAGTGGGTCAAGCTCATCCTGATCCTGGCAGTGGCCAAGTATTTTGCCGACATGCGCCAGCGGGAGCTCTCCTGGCCCGATTTCATGAAGGCTGGAGCCATCGTCGGCATTCCCATGCTGATGGTCCTGGCGCAGCCTGACCTTGGGCACGGCTCTCACCTATGTTCCCATTGCCGTCATGGGTGTATTTCTGGGTGGCTTGCAGTGGAAGCAGGGACTGGCCGTGGGGTTGTTGGCCACCGTGGCAGTCGGGGCGGTCTTTCTCGTTCCCAGGGTTCACGTTCTGAAGTCCTACCAGAAGCAGCGTCTAACCAGCTTTATCGACCCCGAACTCGGACCCTCAGGGTTCGGGGTACCAAGTTGAGCAATCCAAGATTGCGGTCGGTTCCGGGGGCCTTTGGGGCGGTAAAGGCTCGCAAACACACGGGGCTTTCCTCCCCGTTCCCCAAACGGACTTCATTTTCGCGGCCTTTTCCGAAGAACATGGATTCGTAGGCGCTCTTGGGGTTCTGCTGTTATACTTCATTGTGCTGATGCGTTTGACCCAGAACGCGCAAACAGCGCCCGACCGCGCTGGCACGTTTGTGGTGATGGGTGTGGTGGCTGTGCTTAGCTTCCATATCCTGGTCAATGTCGGCATGGTGGTTGGCTTTATGCCGGTCACCGGAATACCTCTGCCGTTGATGAGTTATGGTGGGTCTTCTGTATTGTTCATGTTCCTGGCGCTGGGGATGGTTATGAATGTTCGTATGCGCCGCTTCGTGAACTAGCTGGACACGCGTTTTCAACCGATCCAGTCAGGCGAACAAGATTCAGAAGCAACGGGTTCAGGAACGGGAAGAAACGGCAGGAAAGCAGTTTGCTGCGCTCGCAGGCGCAGCCCCAAAAATATCGATCGCCCTCGCGTAAAGAGGGCATTTCACCGGCTAGTCGAGCAGTCAGAAGGCCGGGCAGGATTGAAGCTGAGCAGTCAGCCGGGCAGGGAACGGCCCCCCGACCGCAATTGGGTCTGAGAGTGCGGTCACAAACCCCGGCGGAAGTTAAAGCGATAAGTGCAAAAGATTCCCAAGCTTGTGCAGCGGACTCGGCTGAGAGAAAAACTCTCCGGCCCCAGCCGTCCCCGATTCGGGGCAGCATCGCGACGCTCTTCGTTCATCCTCCCGTACCTCTCCTGACTCCACCCCGGTGAAGCCCGCCTGGCTTCTAAAAGAAGCGGGCGGGACCGGAGTGTCAATGAACAAGGAACTATTTGTCTCTTCCACCCCCCACGAAACCAAGGTGGGCCTGGTGGAAGACGATCTGCTCGCGGAAATCTATCTGGAGCGCGAGAACGAGTACACCTTAGCTGGATCCATCTACAAGGGCCGTGTTACCCGCGTGCTGCCCGGCATGCAGTCGGCTTTCGTCGACATCGGCCTGGAGCGCGACGCCTTCCTCTACGTTTCCGATTTCATGGAACTGGAAGAGCACGACGACGATCTGACCGACGTCATACCGGCTAGTCGAGACGTGCCAGACATGCGTCCGCAACCGGCGCGAGCCGATGCCGCCCCGGGCACGCCTGACACTTCTGCGACTGCGGATGAATCTGAAACGGATCAGGTTTCAGATTCAGAACAAGCTTTTGTCGAAGCCGACGGTCAAAGTGAAGCTCTACCCTCGATGTCAGGCAGCGCCCATGCCCGAGCAAGGTGGCGATTCCCAGAATCGCGATCGAGGAAGCTTTCGCGGGCGCCGGCGCCGCCGCGGAGGACGTCGCGATGGCCGTGGCGACGGTCGTGATCGAGGTTCCGATCGGAACTCCGATCGGGGTTCGGACCGAAGCCAGGAGCGAACCTCCGACCGCGGTTCCGAATCGCGTTTCTCTCGTCCTGTCGAGCCGACGGCTTCTCGCTCCTCGGATTCCGCCAGATATCAGCCATCAGGTCCGCCTCCGGGCTACCAGCCAATTCTTCTTCCTGGCGAATCGATTTCAAAGTACCAGCGCCTGGCGCAGCAGCCGCCAGCCCAGTATCCGCCGGCGCAGCAGGCGGTCATGGATGAGGCGCCGGAGACTCCCGCAGAACCCGTAGCTCCTCTTGCGGCGACCTTTCCCGAGGATGAGCCCATTTTTGCCGCTTCCGAAACCGTCGCCGAGCCGCTCCATGAGGAACACGACGACACTTCGTGCACATGCCGCGAGGAACCTGCGGAGTCAGTCTCGACTTCGGCCGAATGGAATCATGAATTCCGCCGTCCGGAAGCCGCGAGCCTACCCAATCTTGGCTGGCCCGGCGAAACCATCGTCAGAAGTGGAAGCAGAGGCCGAGCGCGAAGAGCAGAATGACAGAGTCGCGGCTGGACCCGAGCAGGTCAACCAGCCTGTCCGTTCGTCGCGCGAGGATGAGACCCCGGTCTTCGCTGCTCCCGGAACGATGGAAGAAGAGACCATCGACGAGGAAGAGGCCGACACAGTTCACTACGAGTCTTCTTCCGACGAGGGCTACGACGAATTCGAAGAAGAGACTCAGGCCGGTCCCGGCGCACCTGAACGGCGATGCGCGCGAGAGCTGTAGCTGAGATTCATCAGTCGTCGATGGCTGAGATCCGGGGAGGCGCACCCCGCGGAAGGCGCTCCCGCCGAGGTCGAAGAAGACAGCGAGGAACTCGAACTCGAAGAGGCCCAGGCCGAAGCAGAAGCCATGCTCGACGCGGAAGCCCGCGGCAACGGTACGGTCGATGCTCGCGTGGAAGTTCGCGCTCCGTCGGCCACTGCCGGATATACCCAGCGCACGCAACGTCCCCGGCCCGGTCATGATCGTGATCGTCAGGGTGGTCCGCGCGACCGTCAGCGCC
The DNA here is from genome assembly GCA_963840895.1 of uncultured Acidobacteriaceae bacterium. Lineage (GTDB taxonomy): Bacteria > Acidobacteriota > Terriglobia > Terriglobales > Acidobacteriaceae > Sulfotelmatobacter. Next base: position 184,100 of record CAWJAR010000011.1, on the reverse strand, counting down.
GTGGTGGCGGTGGACGCCGCTTCCGCCGCCGCGAGAACGCTCCCGTTCCCCTCATCAGCGACCTGCTCAAAGAAGGCCAGGAAATTCTGGTTCAGATTGCCAAGGAACCTATCGGCAAGAAAGGCGCGCGCATCACCAGCCACATCGCGCTGCCCGGACGCTTCCTGGTCTACATGCCGACGGTGAATCACACCGGCGTCTCGCGCAAGATCTCTTCCGAGGAAGAGCGCCAGCGCCTGAAGCGCATCATCCTGAGTGAGCGCGAGAACGGTCACGGAGGCTTCATCGTCCGCACGGCCGCGCAGAGCGCCAGCGAAGAGGAACTCCGCGCCGACATCCGTTTCCTGAAGGGCCTGTGGCAGGACATCAAGAACCGCGCCGAAAGCTCGAAGCCGCCGGCGCTGATCTATCACGATCTCAACGTCGTCGAGCGCGTGCTGCGCGACCAGGTCACCTCCGACTTCAGCGTGATCTGGGTCGACACCGAGCCGGAATACGAGCGCGTACTGCGCTTCTTCAACCGCTTCCAGCCCGCGATGGTCAAGCGCGTGAAGCTCTACACCAAAGAAACGCCGCTGTTCGAGCAATTCGGCCTGGCCGAGGAGATGAACAAGGCGCTCAAGTCGAAAGTCTGGCTCAAGAGCGGCGGCTACATCGTCATCAATCAGACCGAAGCGCTGGTGGCGATCGACATCAACACCGGCAAGTACGTCGGCAAGACGGCGCGACTGGAAGACACGATCGTCAAGACGAACGTCGACGCGATCAAGGAAATCGTGCGTCAGATCCGGCTGCGCGATCTCGGCGGCATCATCATCATCGACTTCATCGATATGGATGAACGCCGCAACCGCCAGCGCGTGATGCAGGCCCTGGAAGAAGAGCTTCGTCACGACCGTGCGCCGTCAAAGACGCTGCAGTTCAACGATTTTGGCCTGGTAGCGATTACCCGCAAGCGCGTCAAGCAATCGCTGGAACGCACCATTGGCGCTCCTTGCCCGTATTGCGAGTCCACCGGGATACGTGAAATCCGTGACCACGGTCTGCAACGAGATTTACGTCGAGATGCGGAAGATCGCCAAGCACCTGGAGCACGAAGACGTCATGCTGCGCGTGCATCCGGACGTGGCCAAAGAGCTGAAGTCCAACAACGGCCGCCTGCTGAACGAGATGGAAGAAATGACCAAGCGCACCATCATCGTGAAGAGCGATCCGGCAGTCCACCAGCAACAGTTCGATATCAACTGAGCTGGTAGGAAACAGTTTGGAAAATAGAAAAGACGGGCAAAAATCGCCCGTCTTTTTTTACGTTAGGTTGAAACCTGGTCGATCTATATCGCTGGGTCTTCTCTGTGCTCCCCTGTGTCCTCTGTGGTTAGTTCTAGAACGCTAACCACAGAGGACACAGGGGCATGAGGATCTAATTCACGTTGGCAAGAGTCTTCACAGCGACGTCCGCATGATTTCTTAGTTTCTGCGCCGACTCGTGGATTGTCCGGGCCGCCGCGCCTGCGCCACTTTGATCTGCGGTCTGTGCAATGCTTCCCGCGTCTTCGGCGGAAGTGCTCGCCATATCCAGCAGCACAACCACAGCATCGGCGTGCAGCTTCCACACCGACGACATCTTCTGACTACGTTTCAACTCTTCCAGTTCGGTCGAGATGCGCGCGGAAATCGAAACCATCCGGATCAAAGTCCGCGCCACATCGGCGCGCAGACTCTTCTCTTCCAGGAACGTTGCACTATACGCATCGGCCTCCGGTGTCGTCAGCGTCAGGTTGAAAAATCGCATGGGCACGACCTGGCGGTATTTCGGATCGGCCACCCGCACAAAGACCCGAATCGACTCTTCAACGCGGCGAAGTTTGCTCTCCTCGGCCGAAATCTGTTGCGCCGTAACCGTAGGAGGCTGGAACACCGCCGCTGCCGGGGGAACCTTCGCTGCCGCTGTTTTGGCTGCCTTGGGCGCAGCCCCCGCACTCCCCGCCGCACGCGATGAGTGCGCCGCCGGACTCAGTAGCGAGCGCCGAATCGGGGGACGCCGGTCCAGCTCTTTCTTAAGCTTTGACACCCGGCGAAATTTCTCAAATGTGCTGCCATAGTCGGCTTCCAGCAGTTGCTTCTCTTGAATCGCCGCTACATGGTCGACCGTAACTTCCACTCCATCGACCGTCGTCAGAATCGTTCCACCCATTTCCTCGAGCGCTTGGCCAAAGTTCTTGATCTCGCCCAACGCCTTCACGAATAGTTCGTCGAACTTCTTACCGAAATTCGCGTTGTACGCGGCGACTGTAGCCAAAACTCCTGGATGATAGAACGACGCATCCAGCCACTGTTTCAGTTCGCGCACCCGCCCGATAATGCCGGAATCAATCAGCATGTTGAAATCCCGAAAGCGGGCGACTTCCTCGCGCAACGGATCGAACCGCCGCAACAGTTGCACGTGCTCCTCGGGAAGCGAAGGCACGTCGGAGTCTGCCAGGATTTCAATCAGCGCGATCTCGAAAGGCGATAATGGCAAAGCGCCATCCAGCCCGTAGCCAGTCTGCTCCCACTGCCCTGGCACGCGCGGATGCCGGTACAGGAACGTTGCAATCAGATCCGTTTTGTCACGATTAACGTCACTGGGCTCGCGGCGCCGTACAAAATATCGCAGCAGAGCTTCAGCGACCTCAGAATCCGTGTCCGGGGTCAGCGCCAGCCGCACCATCGCCGGCGTGATCGCCATATCCAGAAGATGCAGCCAGCGATACATCCGCGACAGCGTTGTGGGTAGTTCACGCTCGGAATGGCGTAGCGCGTCCTCGTCAAGACCGCTCGGAATGGGCACGTCCCCGCCGAGCGCGTCCCGCATGAGCTTCTGATAGAAGCCCTGGACCGTCGCCAAAATGGCTAATTCAAACCGAAGATCTTCGGCCAAACCTGCCCCCGAGTACAAGAATTCCTCTGAAACTTTACTAATGTTCAAGTTAAAACGAAAAGTTACTTCCGGTGCAAGTTACTACCGGAGCGAGACCCTTCTCAATGAAACATAGCTTCCAGAGGTACATGGCCCTCCGCACACAGGCTAGTTGGGCTCGGAACGGGCCTTCGATTTCACTTTGGCGGAGAGTGGGGTCTGGACTGATTTCTACGATCGGATTTTGGGAAGGGTGCGGCTTCGGCCGCAGCGTTAGGGCGAAGTGTATATCATGTTTAGTCCCCGAGAGCGGCGCTAAAAAACAACAGTCTTGTTCCCATACAGCAGCACTCGATTTTCCACGTGCCACCGCACCGCCCTCGAGAGCACTACTTTTTCCAGGTCCCGTCCCTTGCGAATAAGGTCTTCCACGGTATCGCGATGTGAAACTCGAACCACATCCTGCTCAATGATTGGCCCATCATCAAGCACTTCGGTGACGTAATGGCTGGTCGCGCCGATTAGCTTCACACCACGCTCAAAGGCCTGGTGGTAGGGTCGCGCTCCCACAAATGCCGGCAGAAACGAATGATGAATATTGATAATCCGCTGCGGATACCGGTTCACAAATTCATTCGACAGAATCTGCATATACCGCGCCAGCACCATGAAATCCGGCTTCTGCTCGTCAATCAGTGACTGAATCTTTGCCTCAGCCTGCGCCTTGTTTTCCTTCGTGACCGGAACGATCGCATAGGGAATCCTGTAGAAATCTGCAATCGCCTGGTTATCCGAATGATTGGAAATGATCAGAGGAATGTCGCACGCCAACTCGCCGCTCTTGTGACGATAAAGCAGGTCAACCAGGCAGTGATCGTACTTCGAAACCAGAATGATCATGCGCTGGCGTAGCGACGACTGCGCCAGTTGCCACGTCATCTGGAAAGCTTCAGCCACCGGCGAGAAGTGCTTTCCAAAATCGGCCAGATCAATGTCGAAGTCTTTGGGATCGAACTCGACCCGCATCAGAAACAGCCCCGACTCCTCGTCGGCGTGCTCATCCGCGTGCAGGATGTTCCCATTGTGCCGATAGACGAAGTCGGCGATGGTGGCGACTTCACCCTTGCGGTCCGGACACGAGATTAGCAAGATGGCGGAGTTCTTCATTCAGGCACGATCGCATGGTCATCGTTCACGAAGACGGCTGCTGAGCAGCTATTTCGTTGGGAATGATAAGTTGGCGTCGGCTGCTTTCTGTATCTCGTCCGTAACCTTGGCATCGAACTGAAGGCCATAACACATCCAGGTCGCACCGGATTTGTAGTATTCGATTCGAACCGAAATCGGTTGCCGCTCGTAGGCGACGAAGTAATGTTGGTAGACAAACACGCCTGCAACCTTGGTCTCCACCAGTTTCGTGTGTGAGACATAATCGCCCATAAGAGTCCGCACCGTTCCGAATTGACCTTTGATGTTTGCAGCTTCATCCTGCATTTTGGTAAGAGCTGGATTGGTGGCAAACAGATAATCAACGCCGTCCGATGCCTTATCCTGTTGCAAGAGACTGAAAAACTTGTCAGACATTTCTTGATACGACGAATCGTGAGACTGCTGCGCGTAACTCACGAAACGTGTACCAAACGTGGTGAGGGTGATCCCAGCACAAACCAGAGCAATTCGTATGCCGTATCTCATTCTTCCTCCCCTAGTAGAAATCAACCAACGCAATCTTCAAAACAGAGATACTTAAAAAGAGCCCGTGCGCCAGGGCACTGCAAGCAATGTCTTTACTTTTTCAGTTCTTTTAGAATCTCTCTCGCGGCGTTTGTGCCAGACCCACCCGTCAACCCCGCTCCCGGATGCGTCCCACTGCCGCACAAATAAAGATTCTCGATCGGAGTCCGGTACCGCGCCCAGTCTAGCAGCGGACGCATGGTAAAGAACTGATCGAGCGCAAGATCCCCATGGAAGATCTGTCCACCGGTCAGCCCGTATTTCTCCTCGAGGTCACGGGGCGTAATGATCTGGTGCGTCAGAATCAGCTCCGGCAAGTTCGGTGCGTACTGCGCGAGAGTCTTTACTACCGTTTGCCCGAGCGCTTTGCGCTGCTCTTCCCAATCCCCCTTTAACTTGTACGGCGCATACTGCATGTAAATCGACATCACGTGCTTGCCTTCCGGCGCCAACGTTGGATCGGTCAATGATGGAATCGCGGCCTCCAAATACGGCTGTCGTGAGAAGTTGCCGTATTTCGATTCGTCAAACGCCCGCTCCAGATAGTCGATCTCATTGCCAATGTGAATCCGCCCCTTCAGCGGGCCCGCATCGCCGTCCTTGAGAGCGGTGAACTTCGGCAACCCTGAGAGCGCCAGATTCACCTTCGCGACCGTCCCGTTCCCGCGATAGTGCTGCAGCTTCTGCACAAAGTCGGGCGACAGATGAGTCGGATCGGTCAGCTTCAGCAGAGTGCGTTTCGGGTCGGCATTCGAGATCACCGCGTTGGCACGAATCTCCTCGCCCGTCGAAAGCAGCACGCCCGTCGCTGCTCCGTTCTGTACGCGAATCTCTATTACTTCTGTGCCAGTGCGAATCTCCGCACCTGCGGCCTTCGCTGCTGCAGCCATCGCCTGTGTTACCGCGCCCATACCGCCCGCAGCGAATGAAGCCGATCCCGCAGGATGCGCATCTCCCGCCGCGCGAATCAGCAACACCAGCGCGCTTCCCGCCGACCACGGACCCAGAAACGTCCCAAACACGCCGCGAGCCGCAATCACCGCGCGCAAAAGTTCTGTCTCAAAATACTCCGACGCCAGATCGGCCACCGCCATGGGCCCCCAGCGCAGCAGCCGAAACATATCTTTCTTGCCCAGCTTGCGAATCGCGCGCCCCGTCTTCAGCATGCTCCACAAATCGCCGCGGCTCGGGTTATCGATATCCGGAGGGGTAGTTGCCAGCGCTTCGCCAATCACCTTGCTGATCTTCGCCAGCGACCGCTCGAACTCTGGATATTTCGCTGCATCCTTCTGCGAGAACGCTGCAATCTCCTGCGCTGATTTGTCTGCGTCTTGATAGAGCGAGAGCGCACGTCCCTCGGGCGAGAACGCCGTCACGCAAACATCGGGAGTAATCAGCCTGAGCCCGTGTTTCTCCAACTGCATGTCACGCACAACCTCAGGCAGAATCGGCCCGGCCGAGTGTGCCAGCGTCGAACAGCGAAATCCGGGGTGAAACTCATCGGTAACTGCCGCCCCGCCAACCTGTGCCCCGCGCTCCAGCACCAGCGGCTTGTACCCAGCTTTGGCCAGATAAAACGCGGTGACCAGGCCGTTATGGCCGCCGCCGATGATGACGATGTCGCGCCCTTGCTCCGCCATGTCTACGCTGCTCCCTTGATGTCTTTCAGAATTTCCAGCGCTGCCAGTCGCCCGTTGGCGCCCATAATGCCTCCGCCGGGGTGCGTTGCCGATCCGCACATGTAGAGGTTTTTGATCGGAGTCCGGTACTGCGCCCAACCCGGCACCGGACGCAGAAAGAACAGTTGCTCGAGCGAAAGCTCACCCTGAAAAATATTCCCCTCGCTCAGCCCCCACTCGCGCTCCAAATCAAGCGGCGTGACCACCTGCTTGTGAATGATGAGGTCTTTGATGTTCGGTGCGTACTCGGCAATCGTGTTGACTACGGTATCGCCGAAGGCTTCCTTCTGATCGTCCCAGTTCAGCCCGGGCCGCAGTTTGTAAGGGGCATATTGCACAAAGCACGACAGCACGTGTTTTCCGGGCGGCGCCACGGACGGATCTGTCAGCGACGGAATCACCATATCGATATACGGATGTCTTGAGAAATTTCCGTACTTCGCGTCGTCATATGCCCGCTCCATGTACTCCACTGATGGCGAAATCGAAATTGCGCCCCGCAGATGCGCTCCCGGTCCTGGCATGCACTTGAAGTTCGGCAACCCATCCAGGGCCATGTTCACTTTGCCCGAAGAGCCGCGGAACTTATAGCGATTGATCTCTTCCAGGAAGTCACCCGGCAAATGCTCCGCACCCATAAACTTGGTGAACGTGAGCCGCGGATCCACACTGGATGAGACGACATCGGCATAGATTTCATCGCCATTCGCCAGCACCACTCCCTTTGCCCGGCCATTCTTGACGATGATCTGCGAAATGGCCGCTTGCGTGCGTATTTCTACACCCGCCTCGCGCGCCGCGTCGGCAATCGCATTCGAAATCGCTCCTGTGCCTCCGCGAGCAAATCCCCACGCCCGGAACGCTCCGTCGATCTCCCCCATGTAGTGATGCAGTAGCACGTAGGCTGTCCCCGGAGACCTCACGCCCAGAAACGTTCCAATGATTCCCGAGGCCGACATCGTTGCTTTCAGCACGTCGGTCTCAAACCATTGATCAAGAAAATCAATGGCGCTCATCGTCATCAGTTGTACCTGGTTGTATTTGTCGTAGCTCGACATTCCCTGGAACCGTCGACCGATAAACAGCAGCTTCATCAATTCGCGCGGATTCAGCGTCGTCGGATCCGGCGGCACCATGCTCAGGATCGGCTTTACGAAGCGGCACATCGCCTGCATCGCCTTGCCAAACTCGTCATAGGCCTCAGCATCGACGCGTGAGTGGCGCGCAATCTCGCGATGCGTCTTGCCGTGATCATTCACCCGCCACAGGTAATCGCCGTTGGGCATGGGCGTGAAGGTGCCGTCGAGAGGAAGAATCTCCAACCCGTGTCGCGGAAGATCGAGGTCGCGAATAATCTCTGGCCGCAGCAGCGAGACCACGTAGGAGCAGACCGAGAACTTAAATCCCGGGACGATCTCTTCCGTACACGCTGCCCCGCCGAGAACATGGCGTCGCTCAAGGACCAGAACTTTCTTGCCCGCTTTCTGCAGATAGGCGGCATTAACGAGCCCATTGTGGCCGCCGCCGATGACAATCACGTCGTAGGAATTAGAACCAGCCATTAGCTTTTCGCTCCTAGCTCTTCGCTTTAACGTTCGAGTGTGGGGAAACGCAATGATACTCGCGCAGGGAAGCAGGCGGAAGCGAGATCAGAGCCCGCTGGGAAGGACCGTCCAGCTTCTCAGAATGCTCCGCAACTTTGGCATGAACTGGCGCATAGGCTTGAAGATGACCGGAAGTCGAATCGACATTCTATCGGGAAGCGCAGGTTTTGTCTGCAAATTTGCGCGACGCTGACTATAAGTCATGCGCCGCGACTATTGCCCGCCATGCATACAGGTGAATATAATCCGACTTCGGCGATTTTCCTTCGTGTAACTTAGTGTCCTTCGTGGTGAATGGTTTTGGTTGGTTTCACGAAAAAAGTCTGCCGCAGCGAGGAATCCCTTTGCCCATCGGAACTGCATTTCACGAGCGAACTTTCCCCCTCTGCCACAGCCTGAACTACCGCGAGTGGTCCGGTTACTACACCGTGAGCGTGTACGAAGTTCACCACGAGCACGAGTACAACGCCATTCGCAATGCGGCCGCGCTCATCGACATCTCGCCCCTCTACAAGTATCTGATCACCGGCAAAGACGCCACGCGCCTCGTGAACCGCGTCATCACTCGCGACATCAGCAAGGTCAAAGTGGGCCAGGTCATCTACTGCTGCTGGTGCGACGAAGAGGGCAAGGTTATCGACGATGGCACGATTTCTCGCCTCGAAGAAAATGTCTATCGCTGGACTGCCGCCGACCCCAGCCTTCGCTGGTTCCGTCAGAACGGCCTGAACATGGACGTGCAGGTCGAAGATATTTCCGAAAAGGTCGCAGCGCTCGCCCTGCAAGGCCCGACCTCCGCAAAACTCTTGAAGGCCGTAGCCGACGCAGACATCGCCAACCTGAAATACTTCCGCGTCACTCGCGGCAAAATCGCAGGAGTTCCCGTCGACATCTCCCGCACCGGCTACACCGGCGATCTCGGCTACGAGATTTGGATGCCATGGAACGACGCCGTGAAGGTGTGGGACGCTCTCGCCGACAAAGGCAAACAATTCGATCTGCACGCCGCCGGCATGCTGGCGCTGGATGTAGCTCGCGTAGAAGCTGGGCTCCTGCTCATCGAGGTCGACTACACCAGTTCCAAGAAAGCTTTGATTCCGTCGCAGAAGTTCTCACCGTATGAACTCGGCTTCTCCAAGATGGTCCACCTCGGAAAGGAAAACTTCATCGGCAAACGGGCTCTCGAACAGGATGCAAAGAGCGGAGTGCCGCGTCAGTTGGTGGGCCTGGAAGTTGATTGGACCGACATCGAACAACTCTACGACCGCTACGGCCTCACCCCGGCGGCTCCGTCGCAAGCGTCGCGCGTAGCCGTCCCCGTGTACTCTGGCGAGAAACAGGCAGGCAAAGCAACGACGACGAGTTGGTCGCCAATCCTGAAAAAGCTGATCGCGTTGGCCAGCGTGGAAACCGAATTTGCCAAGCCGGGAACCCAACTCCAGATGGAAATCACCATCGAAGCAATGCGCCTGAAAACGAATGTGAAGGTGACAAGCCTCCCGTTCTTCAACCCACCGCGAAAGACGGCGACCCCGGTGTAAATCGTGTAGCGGCGGACGCATTCGTCCGCCGACCCCGGAGGATTGCATCTGGGGCTACATGGGCTGCTTTGACTCGCGTGCAGCCCGTCGCTTGCCGGCAAAATAAATCCAGGCCCCCACCAGCACCAGCGCCCCCGTCCCTCCAATCACCTTAAACATCGCCAACGGCTTGTTCGGCTCATCCGGCTGCGGAATCAGCGAGAGCGCAATCGTCAATCCCGTAGTCAAGAATCCGACTGCCGCCACCAACTTCGCCACACTCGATCCGCCAGGAACTCGAATGACGTCAGCCCCCGCAGGTTCGCGCTGTAGCTTGATCATCGCTGCGAACAAATAGAGATATGGAATGAAATAGGTAATCACGCCCATGCTGACCAGAACGTCGTAAGCCCCCTTCACGCTGGTGCCAGCTTGCCCAAGAAAAATGAACACTGCGCCCAGGAAGAACTGCGTCAGCAACGCGACCCACGGAGTCTTCCAGCGCGGATGCAGCGCCCCAAATGCCGGCGGCAAAAACCGGTCCAGTCCAGCCACGAAGGGAAGCCTCGCCACTGCCGCCAAGTACGCCCCCGCTGCTCCAATGTTGCTAAGCGCAATCAGAAAAGCGGCAAGCGGCAACACTCCCGGATACCCCACGCGCGATGCAGTCTTCGACACCGCCTGAACTAATCCCTGCAGGCTGTTAACCTCTGTCGAAGGCAGAGCCAGGAGCACGCACACCGTCCCCAGGATGTAGCAGATCGTGACCGTGACTCCGCCAGAGAGCAGCGCGAGAGGAATCGTGCGCCGCGCATTCTTGATCTCCTCGCCCATGAACGACGCCGTTTCGCATCCGCCGAACGCGAACGTCAGCACCGACCAGAAGATAATGTCGTTGAAGTGCGTGCTCGGAATCATGGAATGCAGCGTGAACGTAGTCGCCGATCCATACCGATGCCACGCGATGAAGCCCATCACGATGACGATGCAAACTGGAATCCACATCGCGATCGCCCCGATGTTGTGCAGCCACTTCCCAACGTCGAGCCCGATGATATTCAGTAGCGTGGCCGCGCTCAGCGTGAGCAGCGAAAACACGATGTAGAAGGTTGCATTCCCCGATAGATGTTCCCAGTTCGCCTGCCGCATGAACAGTACATTGCTGGCGGCGAAATAGAGCACGGCAGGGAAGTAGGGCAGATTGCTGGTCCAGTAAGTCCACGCGGACATGAAGCCCGAGAAATCGCCGAACGCGCGTTTGCTCCACACATACAGCCCGCCTTCATTGGGATAGCGCGATGAAAGTTCCAGTACCGAAAGCGCTAACGGCGTATAGAAACAAAGCCAGGCTCCCACCCAAATCACAATGGAACTCGGCCCTGCCGCCGCTGCCGTGGCGATCCACCGCAGGCTGATTCCGGTGATCACATAAAACAGAACCAGGTCGCGGAATCCCATCACCTGCCGCGGACGATTGGAGTCTTCGACGTCGGCAATGGAAACGCCCGATGAAAGAAACCCGGTGTTCTCTGTTTGCTGCTTCGGAGTGGATTCTGCCAATGACGTATCCCGGGGTTAGCCTAACGTGAGCGAGAAGAAGAGGAATAACACCGCCACGAGCGTGGAGCAAGCCAAAATGTGAGTTCTGTCATTATTGACTAGGAAGCCCCGGGCTTCCTCCCCGGTTGCTCCGCTTCCAATACAAATATCCCGGCACGCCGATCAGCACGATTGCCGTTCCCCAGAACGCCTCCGTAGGGCGAGTGATGATCGTGTTCAGCGTCCATGCTGTTCCGATGAGCACATAGATTCCCGGCAGCCACGGATACCCCGTGCAACGATACGGCCGCGGAATCTCCGGCCGCTTCCAGCGCAGCCAGAACATCGCGATCACCGTCAGCGTGTACGACAACACCATTCCGTAGATCACATACGTATAGAGCTGATCGTAGCGGCCGCTCAAGGTAAGCGCCGCGGCCCAGATCCCTTGCCCAATCAGGCTGAACGCCGGTGTCCGCCACTTCGGATGGATCACCGCCATGCGTTTGAAGAACACTCCATCCTGCGCCATCGCAAGATAAACGCGCGCCCCCGAGAGCGTGCAGGTTGCCGCCGCACTGAAACAAGAAATCGCGATCATCAACGACAGCCACACCGCGGCCCGCGGCGAGAACAGAACCGCTGCCGCTGCGTGCGCAATTGTCTCGTGCGTGGCAATTTCCTTCAGTGGCAGCGCGTACATGTAAGTCAAGTTCATCGCGACGTAAATCACGCCCACCGCGAGCACTCCCAGCACCATCGCCAAAGGAACATTCCGGCGCGGTTCCTTCACCTCGCCCGCCACCCACGTGATATAAACCCATCCGTCATACGCCCAGAACACTGCGATCAGTCCCACGCCCAGCGCCGAAATCAGCTGCGTGGGTGAGAGCCCCATGCTCAAGCTCACGCCATGCGAGTGGAAGTTCGACCAGTCGCCTTTGCCGATGGCGAATCCCAAAACCACGAACGCCGCCATGGCCGTGAACTTTGTCCAGGTAGAAATATTCTGCAGCAGGGTGCCCCACCGCAACCCCACGACGTTCACATAGGTCAGAGCTGCGATCAGCACCAATCCGAGCAGATGCGCCCGCGTGATTACGACGCCCGCGAACGCGGTCACGACATGACCTTGCGACACAACCGGGAATACCTGTCCAACATACGCAGCCGATGCCACCGACAGCGCCGCAATCGTCCCACCATTCGCGACGCTGAAAAGCATCCATCCGTAGAGGAACGCGATCAGGTCGCCATACGCCTCGCGTAGGTAGATGTACTGCCCGCCAGAGTCTGGGAACATCGATCCCAACTCGGCAAACGCGAAGCATGCGCAAAGTGAAATCAATGCCCCTAGCACCCAGACCAGCAAAAACAGCACCGGCTGGGGCAGAGGCCCGGCAATATCTTTTGCAGTCAGAAAAATTGACGACCCAATGATTCCGCTGACCAGCAGCAACACCGAATCCAGCAGCCCGAGTCCGCGTACCAGGGTCGGTTGGGAGCCTGTTGATTCCGATTTTTGAATTGAATTGTCGGAGGCCGGCAAGACAGGGGTGGGTTCCATTATCCAATGCCTAGTTCATCGGACGACTCCAGCGCCGTGCCACAGCGCCGGCAAATTACCGACGAGCAGTCTCCGCACGTTAGAGGATCTGTCACTTCCTCGGCACAATTGGGGCAATAGAGCGATCCGGGCTCTGCATCGGGGTCGGATGGCGGTTTCGGAGGCCGTGTCACCATGAAGAAGGAAAACTGTAGCATAGTAACGGCACGCAAGTCGCGTCTTGCGATGCGGCAGTGGCTCCTCGTGATTTATAGTGACCGGGGATTGATACAGCCGATCCCAACATGAAGACGGCAAAACGGAAGCCGAAGCAAACAACGCCGGTTGCGGACCGCTTCAAGGTAGCGGTGGTGCAGGCTGCCCCCGTTGTGTTTGACCGGGAGCGGACCCTCAAGAAGGTCCATGTCCTCGCCGCTGATGCTGCTCGCCAAGGCGCGCGCCTCGTGGTATTCCCCGAGGCTTTCGTCTCCGCCTATCCTCGAGGAATGGATTTCGGAGCCGTGGTCGGCTCGCGTACCGACAGAGGCCGCGAGCAATTCCGTCGTTACTGGGGGAGTAGCGTTGACGTTCCAGGACCTGCCGTAGAGGCACTAAGAAAAACGGCAAAAGCTTGCCGAATCTACCTCGTGATCGGCGTCATCGAACGCGATCGCGGCACTCTCTACTGCACCGTTCTGTTTTTTGCGCCCGATGGCGCCTACCTCGGCAAGCATCGCAAGATCATGCCCACCGCTTCGGAGCGTCTGGTCTGGGGCTTCGGCGACGGTTCCACCATGCCCGTATTCGATACTCCACTCGGAAAAATCGGCGCCGTGATCTGCTGGGAGAACTACTTGCCCCTGATGCGGGCCGCGATGTATGCCAAGGGGATCGAACTGTACTGCGCTCCCACTGCCGATCCCCGCGACTCCTGGATTGCCACCATGCGGCACATTGCTGTCGAGGGACGGTGCTTCGTTCTTTCCTGCAACCAATTCAACCGCCGCCGCGATTTTCCCTCCGACTACGGCGCCGACCTGGGCAGTGATCCCGACGCAATCGTGACCCGCGGTGGAAGCTGCATCCTCGATCCCTTCGGAAATTTTCTCGCCGGACCGAACACAGAAGGCGAAGTGATCTTGACGGCCGAGATCGATCGTGCGCAGATCGTTCGCGGCAAGTACGACCTCGATGTGGTCGGCCACTACGCACGACCTGATATTTTTGAGCTGCACGTCGATGAACGCCCCAAGAAGCCGGTCACCACCCACAATAAGGATGAATGAGCATCGCTATGCCCGATAAACCGCAATCTCCCGACGAAAGGCTGCAGCACGAATTCAATCAGTGGGCCGCCGCGGGTGAGGGCGAGAAGATGGAGCGCCATCATCTCGACATCACCGAGAAGACTATCCGCCTCATGAATCTCCGTCCCGGCGAGCGCGTGCTCGATCTCGGCTGCGGTTCTGGATGGGCCACGCGCCTGTTGGCGCGGCTCGTCGGCGAAGGTCCCGAAGGCTTCGGGCAAGTCGTTGGCCTCGATGTCGCCGACGAAATGATTCGCCAGGCCCGCGAGGCCTCTAGGGACTTCGATAACATCCTCTACATCTGGGGATCGGCGCAGCAAATTCCCTGGGAGGAAAACTTCTTTGACAAAGTCTTATCGGTGGAATCGCTCTACTACTATCCCGACCAGGATCGCGCTCTGATGGAATTATTCCGCGTGATGTCCCCGCGTGGCAGGCTATTCATCCTGATTAATCTCTACAAAGACAACCAGTATTCGCTGCAGTGGGTCGACAAGCTGAAGGTCCCGGTGCACGTTCGCTCTGCCGCGGAATACATCGACCTGTTCAAGAAGCACGCGTTCGAAGACGTGCAGGCGATCCGCGTACCCGACGACACGCCCACTCCGGATGATTACAAAACCAAATCGTTCAACAGTCTCGAGGATCTGAAGGCATTCAAGCGCGAAGGTGCGTTGCTGATCATGGCATCCAAGCCCGACCTGCGCACGCCATCTCCTGGATACACGATCTACTGATCGCAATCTTTCCATTTCCCGTTCGTGTGAACTCATCATATCCAGAGTGCAAGAATTGCTGTGTGATACGTTCCTATTATTGGAGACGAATATGCGCCCTGCCGTAAGATGTTTTTTTGCGCTCCTAGTGGTAACAGTTGCGGTGACTGCCGTCGACGCCCAAGCGGTTCCCCAGAATGTTTCGGTCTCGGCGGGCCCGGTGCTAGATGCTGCAGGCCCGAAACAACGGGTGGCAATCAAATCGGTTTATTTGATCAGTTGCGCGAAAGACAACATCGCGGGCACGGGATTCCTACTCAACAACGGGCTCATCGTCACTAACCAGCATGTTGTCGGCACATGCGAACCAGACGAACTGCAAGTCATTTCATCCGCCAGTCAGCGGGTGACATTGACCCGGGCCATCATTGATAAGGATCGTGACTTGGCTCTCCTGAGGCCTTCGCGAAACATTCTTGGTGGGTTGGAGCTGAGTGCCGCCAAGAAACCCCTCCCCGGTACCGTTGTTTCTACTTGGGGATACCCGTTCTTGTACAACGGCTATTATCCGTTGCTAAGCGTTGGTTATGTCGCTGGATATCGAGAGGTTCAGTTGTCGAATCGGAGGAAAGTCAAGCATGTGATTGTAAATGGGGCGTTCAACCATGGGAATTCCGGGGGGCCGCTTCTTGTAGCTCAGGACAACAAAGTCATTGGAGTGGTCGTCGCAACATATCACTTCTTCCCACCATATGTGGATTCGACCATTAAGGAGTTGGAGGAAAATCACGGCGGGTTTTCTAGCGGTAGAATCTCAAGAACTGACGCGACTGGGAAGACGACGCAACTGATAGACCAACAGGTTATTGGAATGATGCTAGACGAGTTCTACCAAAAGACGCAGGTCATGATTGGTGAAGCAATCTCAGCGTCTGAGGTCCAAGACTTGATCACCGAGAAAAAGAAAGAGCTACACCTGCCGCTTGGTAATTGATCGCGATGGGAGGACCTAGAAGCCAAGCTAGATCGTGTCGTCGTCATCATCCTTGTCGTGCTGGCTCCGGTCCTTGACCGGGCTCATGGCTCGTCCATCCTGTGCATGGTGGACTTCGATCCTGCCATTCACGTTCGACAGCTTGATGCGCGTCCCGCCGTGGCCCAATTCTCCGCTGAGGTCGTGGCCAACAAAGCGGTGATTGTTCACATGCAGCCCGAAATCGTTGTTGATGTTGCCCGAAACTGTGCTGGCTTCCACTTCCGCGTTGGAGTCCGACGGGATGGTCAGGTCGACCGAGCCGTTCACCGAGTTCAAATCCACCGACTTCCCGGCAAGCTGGTCGAACTTCGCATCCAGTCGGCCATTGATCGTTGAGAGCCGGGCACGTCCCGCCAGGTTGTGTGCTTCCAGCCGTCCGTTGATGCAGGAGGCATTCACCTCTCCGCTCACGCCTGTGATATCGAGCGAGCCGTTGATCAGCTTGATCTCGTCGAGCCGCGCATTGCGTGGAACTGTCAAAGTGTATTCAACGCTGGCTGGATTGTTGTGTGAGCCCCAGTTCCAGTTCTGGTCGCGGTTGGGATAGTGGGTGCGAATCGAAATCGAGTTGGCACTCGAGTCGACCTCAATCTTTGCCTCATCGAGCCGTTCCTTGGTGTCGGCATACTTCACGGCATCCACTTTGATCTGGTTCTGATCCCAGCTCGAGATGTGCACCGGACCATTGATGTTGTCCAGTTCAACGCGGCCATCGGCCGAAAGGGCATAGGTCTGATGGAATTCCTCGGTCAGCGCACCGCGGTGGTCCGACGCATGCGCTCCCAGGGTTAGCACGAGCACGGCACAAGCGGTGCCTATTGCAGCTGCCAACCACGTGGCAGATTGGCGTTGGCGATTCATGACTCCCTCCGTTTCAATGGGTTAGACGCAGGCCCTCACAGTTCGTGAGAAACACTCCCGAAATACGTCTTTCCCCATACCTGAGATACGAAAGTTACCTCCGTGATGTTCCCCTGATCTCGCCTCTGAAAGACAATCTCTTCAAGAGTTTACTGGGGTTCGTTGTGTCGTATTCTCGCCGAAAAACCGCGTCCGGCCACCGGCAGGGAACTGCCCTGTGGTGCTTTGGATTGCTTCTCCTTCTTCTGTCGCCCGCTTTGATCTCAGCCCAGAGCCAGGATCAAGACACCGAAAAACCAGTCCCCATTCTCACTGGCAGTGCCGGCGCATTCAGTTTCGTTACCGGCGGTCACAACGTAATCGACACCCAGATCAATCCCGTGCTCCTCGTGCCACTGGGAGACCGATGGCTGATCGAGGCGCGGGCAGAGTTCGAAGGCGAGTTTCAACGTCCTCCTGACGGCGGACCCTACGGCGGCCCGGTCGGCAGGCACCTCGACTATGCCCAGATCGACTACATCGCCAACCCATATGTAACGATCACGGCGGGCCGTTTCCTTACTCCCTTCGGAATTTTCAACGAACGTCTGTACCCCGTCTGGATTCGCAGCCTGCAGCCTGATCCGCTAATCCTTCCGCTTGGTACAGAGCCCAGTGACGGTGCCATGTTCCGCGGTGGTTTTGCGCTCAGCAGCAAAGTCAACATGAACTATGCCGCCTGCTTCTCGGCGACAAGCATCGGCATCGAGAGCGTCGACTCCGAGCGCCAGGTTGGCGGGCGCATGGGCTTTTTCTTTCCCGGACCGCGCCTGGAAGTTGGCGGCTCCTGGCAGAAGACATGGCAGGACGAGCGCAAGAACGCTTTCGGTTTCCACATGGGATGGCAGCCGGCGAAAGTTCCTCTGAATCTCCGCGCCGAATTCGCCCGTTCCTATCAGGGCAGCGGATATTGGATCGAGGGTGCCTACCGCCTCAGCCAGGCTCGTTTTTGGCAGAAGGCGTTGCGTCGCACCGAACTCGTCGGACGCATGCAGCAGTTTTATCTTGGCGAAATCGATCCCGACGACGCCTCCGAGTATGACCTGCCCACCGCCAACATGCGCGAGGCCGATTTCGGAATCAACTACTTCCTCCACGATGGGCTCAAGGGCATTTTCAGCTATGGCCGGCAATTCACTTCAGCCGGCAACGCGAACCAATGGAGTTTCGGAATCGCCTATCGGTTCCTGGTCCCCCTGGGTCGTCTGGAGTCGCACCCATGACAACAAATTCTCGCGCCAAGACTTTGATCGTGGCCCTACTATGCGCTCTGGCGATCGCTGCCTTTGCCAAATCAACGTCGAGCGCGAAAGAGGCTGGCGCGGCTACGCCCGTTGTCCACATCACCGATGCCGATGCTATGCGAGTCGCAGGCGAACAACGCTATCACGCGAACTGCGGCCGCTGTCACGCCTCCCCGCAAAAGTTTCCGCCGCGCATGATGAGCACCGTCCTGCGCCATATGAGAGTCCGCGCCACCATCACCGACGAAGACCGCCGCTTAATCCTGTTCTACATGACCCAGTAACCACGCAGATTACCGTGCCGCGCTTATGACAACGTGCCTGAGAATCCGTCGTATCTTGGTGTGGATCGCGGCTGCGACTGCTCTTTTGGTTGCCGTCCCTCGCGCCAGCGCACAGATGCACGTCATCGAGGTGACTGCTGATAGCGACAGCCGTTACAAGATCGCCGGCGCGCGTACTCCGGCGATCACCGTCAAGGCAGGCGAGAAACTGCTTCTGCGGGTGACGGCAAACAAGGGCAAATCCTGGAACCGCGACGGTTCGATTCATGGCTTCACCCTGCTCCGAGCCAAGGATCGAACTAAGGTAGAGGGCTGGGACCTGCTTTTCCGGCCCGGCAAGCAGGAGTTTCAACTCACCGCCCCAGCGGAACCGGGTGAGTACGAAGTGGTCTGTACCGTCATCTGCAGTGAAGATCACGAAGGCATGCATATGAAGTTTACGGTGCTGCCGTGACGCAGTCAGGAGCAAGCGCCTCTATGAACTCAGCCAGATTTCGCATCAATCAACGAACCTTCAGCTTTCATCACGTCTTTTGCTATGCCGTTACTGTGATGGCGCTGGCGAGTGCGCTTCCTGCACAGACCTCACGCCTCTTTCACGGAGAAGTCTCCGACAGCCAGTGTGCTCTGAATGTCCACTCCCTTACTCGATCTCATCAGGAGATGCTGAAATCAAAGTCGATGGGTGGCACCTCGAACACCTGCTCGGTATATTGCATCGAGCGACTCGGCGGCTATCTTGTCCTGTCCGCCGGAAACGATGTCTACCGTCTCGACCGCTCCGACATGGTGCATGGCTTCGAAGGCCGGAGAGTTGTAATCACTGGCGTCCTCGACCCCAAGCTCAAGCAGATTCACGTTCTGAAGATTGACTTGGACGAAAAGCCTTAGGGTTGGTTCGCGCCTCGGTCACTAGATAGACCGCCAGCATCGCCATTTCCGGTTCAATCGGAACTCGGTAACGAGGGCTGGCAAAAACAATGTAGTACACCGCCGGATACAGCAGCATCAGCGAGAGCAGCAGCCAGGCGCCCGGTTTCCTCTGGCGCAATGCCCGGCCCAATCCCCAAAACATCAATACCGACGACGCCAGAAACAAGGAATTCTTCACGTCGTTCATCCACCAAGGCTGCGTGGCTTTCGGCGGACCACCCCAGTAATAAATGAACCTCTTCATGCAAAGGACTGCGAATCGCGCGTAGTCGCCGTTGATGTAGTCCAGCGCCTGCCGCTTGCGCATTGCGATGTACTCCAATTCGCCCATGGCCTGGTATTGCCGCAGGGCTAACGCGTCCTGTGCCGGGTGAAGATACTCCATCCACGTCCCGTCAGCGCCATTGCCATTTCCCAGCCGCAACTCCGCGCCGAAATTGTCGCGAATGAAAATGAACTGGCCGAACGTTTGGTAGTTCCGCGCCAGCCACGGACTGATAGACGCGAGGAAAACAGCCGACGCCAACACAACTCCGACCAAAGATTGCTTGCCACACCTCGTGCGCCGGTACCACGCCCACAACCCAGCCGGAAGAAACGAAAGCAGAACGGTGCTGTTCAAGGCGGCAATGCCCCACAGCAATCCGAACTGCACCCAGGGCAGCCACCCATCTCGGTCTTCTAGAGTCAGAGCGAGCCACACCAGGATGGCCAGCAAAAGCGCCGACAGGCTCGTCTCCCAGACCCACTTCGTACACCAATACATCACGTTGGGCAGCAGAGCCCACGCCCATGCTGACCCGACTGCAACCTTCTCAGAAAAGATCCGCTTGGCGATCAGAAAAATCGGGACACAAGTCAGAGCCGAGAACACGCTGTTGATCGCCAACAGCACAAACGCTGAAGCCCTCGAGTAGACTCCAAAAACCTGAAACACGCCTGCAATCAGATAAGGATAAAGCGGAGGTTCCCATGCCGTTGGCCCCGTCCCCGGGCCGAATGGACTGCTAAAGCCGTGCCCCGAGGCCAGCGAAGCCCCAATGCGCCCCATTTCCCATCCAAAGCCGAAGTTGTTGTCCATGCTCTTGAATTTGTAAGTGTGCCCGAGAACAATCCAGCCGACACGCAGCAGCAGGGCGATGCCAACGATCCAGACCGTCGAGGTGCGGATGTGTGCCCATGTTTCGTGGAGGCTGTGTGCGCGCTTTTCAGCCAGCGCTGGTCTGGATTTCATGAATGTCTATTTGTAGCTGAGGCGCAGCCCGCGGGCAACCCGCCGCCTTCGCTGTGAATTTGAGTTGTAGCCCTGGGGCAGCATTTCTTTCGATGTGCTACCCATTCTCTGCCCAACGCGTCTACATGTTCGAGTCTCGCGACAGTGCCGACTATGAATCGACGACAAGCTGTTCGCCTTTTGAGTTCCGCTTCCGCCGCAACCTGGTTCACGGCAGCACAGGTCGCTCTCAACTTCGTTGCCTCTCCCAAAGCACTAGGTAAGCCTCCCTCGAAGGATGACCCGACTCCTCCGCTTGCTTCCGGCGCACCCACGTCGCCCGAACGCACTGCCCTGATCGAGGCGTTCAAGAAACAATCCGAAGGATTGGAAAAGAAGTTCGAGGCGCGCACTCACAAAAGTGACTGGACAATGCCTTATCGACTATTCCAGCCCACCGCGACCGGAAAACTGCCACTGGTCATGTATCTGCACGGCAGTGGTGGACAAGGCGACGACAACCTCAAGCAGCTCGGACTCGGCAATATCTTTGGCACCCGCGTCTGGTTGCTTCCCGAGAACCAGAAGAAATTCCCCTGTTATGTCGTAGTCCCGCAGACCGACCGCGGATGGATCCACTACGATTTTTCGCAGCAGCCGGTGAAGCAACTGCCCGGCCTCGGCGACGGCTCGCGGCTGGCCCTCCAGATTATCGACAGCTTGTGCCACGAATTCAGCATCGACGAGCGCCGCATCTATGTAACCGGTCAATCGATGGGAGGCGCTGGCACATGGAATGTCATCACGAATCGTCCCAACTCTTTCGCCGCCGCCGTGATCTGTTGTGGCAGCCTCTCTCCCGATGATGGCACGGGATCAATCAGCACTCCGCTCTGGGATTTCCATGGCGGCTCCGATCAGACGGTGCCTGTGTCCTCCGCGCGTGAGCGCATCGCGGCAAGGCGGAAGGCCGGCGGTCATCCTCTTTATACCGAGTACCCGGGCGTCGACCACAACGTATGGGAATGGGCTTACACCGAGCCTGAGCTTCTGAAGTGGATGTTTTCTCAGAGCCGCGGCTGATGGAGTTGGCTCCTGCGCAACAGGAAGGTTGCAGTTTTCCATCGCAGTGGGAAAGATCTGCTCCTTCAAGGAAGGAATTTGAATTGACAACCACCCTGCGTCGTCATCTATGTCGATTGTTCCTGCTGCCTCTGCTAGCCCTGTTGATTAACGCTGCCTCTGTCTTCGCCGATTCGGCGGCGACCGGCCAGCGACAAGTCACGAAGTTGGCCGATGGCGTCTACGCTATCCAACACCAGTCTTCCAATGACGGCAATCCCAGCGGCAATACCACGGTAATCATTGGTGACCGCGAGGTCTTCGTCGTCGACTCTTGTTACTTACCGTCTCTGGCGCGCGAAGATATCGCCCAAATTCGCCAGTGGACCAACAAACCTGTCGGCTTTCTGCTCAACACCCATTTTCATAACGATCACAATAACGGCAACAAGGCATATCTCGATGCATTTCCGTCGCTGGCCATCGTCGCGCAGGAACAGACCAAACGAGATATGGATCTAATCCAGCCAGGAAATATCGAGCGTACCCCCAAGCAGACGGCAGCGACCATCGCCACCCTCAAACAGGGCAAGCTTCCAAACGGCCGTGCACTCTCCGACGACGAGAAAAAACAAGTACAGGAGCTTCTTCCCAGCCTCGAGCAGCAAGAGGCGGAATTCAAATCGATGGTCTACCAGCCTCCCACTCTCGTTTTTAGCGATAAGCTCGATATCGATATTGGAAACCGCGAAGTCCAGGTCAAGCATCTGGGCCGTGGCAATACCCCCGGAGACACCGTCGTCTATTTGCCCACAGAAAAAATTCTGGTCGCTGGCGATCTGCTCGTTCATCCCATTCCCTATACTTACGACGGTTACCCTGGCGAATGGGTGCAAACTTTGCAAAGCATGGCGCAGTTGGATGCGGACGTCATTGTTCCCGGACACGGACCTGTCTTGCACAACAAGGCCTACCTCTATTTAGTGAGGGATCTGCTCAATAGCGCGGTGGAGCAGTTGCAGGCCCGCATCCGCCAAATCGGCCATCCGGGATTCCATACGGTCGACGATGTGAAGGCCTCGATCGATCTAACGCCCTTCCGGCAGAAGTTCGCCGGCGACGATAAAGATCTTCAGGCAGAGTTTGACGACATGACGACTCATCTGGTGAAAATCGCTTTCAACGAAGCCGCGCTTCGCTAAGTGATTCGAGGAGGAAAAGCCATCCGAATTCCCGCGTATCGATTCGTCCTCTTGCTGGTGTTCGCGGCATCGACTCTCTACCCGCAGATCAATGCACGCGGCCAGAATGCCACGGCGCCGTCAGCATTTTCTCCCGATGCACTCAGTGACCTCGAGGTGCTGAACGGACGAGCCGAGGTCATAACCTATCGCGGTCGCCGCGCCGTCCACCTCGTTCCCGCGACCAATCATCAGGGCCCCGAGGATTCTGTCCTGGCGATTCTCACGCACACCGATTTTCAGGATGGCGTCATCGAAGCCGAGGTGGCGGGCACTCCCCTGAAGACTGCTCCCTCTGATTCGCGAGGTTTCATCGGGATCTCTTTCCGCGTTCAACCGCACGGTGCGAAATTCGAAAATCTTTATATCCGTCCCACCAACGGTCGCGCCGACGACCAACTTCGCCGCAATCATTCCGCCCAATACACCTCTGAGCCAGACTACCCCTGGCATCGCCTGCGGCAGGAGAGCCCGGGCGTTTATGAATCCTATGTCGACCTCGAAGCTGGCGCATGGACTCGTCTGAAGATCGTCGTCTCCGGAACGACGGCCCGACTGTACGTCAACGGCACCCCTCAGCCCTGCTTGATCGTTAATGACTTAAAGCTCGGACAAACTCGCGGCCAAGTCGCTCTTTGGATCCACTCAAGTACCGATGGCTATTTCTCCAACGTGAAGATTCAACCAAATCCTGCCGACGTCAGGCGCGAACATCCCTAGGCTCTCTCACCCCACGCGCCGCATGCCGCGAGCCGCAATCCGGTAAAATAGATGTTTCACCGGATGCCTTGCTAAATTCTGACCTCATCTTGAGTGCGACGCTAGCGGTGTGGACTGCCCCCAAGGGCATTGGTCCATACATCCGCCAGCATTTTCTCGACACCACGTTTCGCGGTCTCTATCACGCCAACGCCTTCGATGTGGCCTTGCTGGTCCCGTATTTTATTGTTCTGATTCTCCTCGCGGGCTACGGAATGCACCGCTACGTGCTCGTCTACCTCTATTACAAGCACCGGAAGAATCACACCACGGAACCAGCCGCCTTCTTTGACGATCTGCCCCGCGTAACGGTGCAACTCCCCATCTTCAACGAACAGTATGTCGTGGAGCGACTGCTGGAGTCGATCTGCAAACTCGAATATCCCAAAGACAAACTCGACATTCAGGTGCTCGACGACTCCACCGACGAAACCGTCGAAGTGGCGCGAGGTCTAGTCGAGCGCTACGCCGCGCTGGGCAATCCCATCAGTTACCACCACCGGACAAATCGAGAGGGCTACAAGGCAGGGGCGCTAGCCGAAGGATTGAAGACCGCCAAAGGCGAGTTCGTCGCAATCTTTGACGCCGACTTCACCCCGCCAGAAGACTTCCTCCTCCGCGTCATTCATCACTTTACCGACCCGAAGATTGGCATGGTGCAGACGCGTTGGACCCATCTCAACCGTCATTACTCTTTCCTCACCGAGGTGGAAGGCATTCTGCTCGATGGTCATTTTGTGCTTGAACACTCGGGGCGCGCCCGTACCGGACTCTTCTTCAACTTCAATGGCACCGCCGGCATGTGGCGGCGCGCCGCAATCGACGAAGCCGGAGGCTGGCAGCACGACACCCTCACCGAAGACACCGATCTCTCTTATCGTGCGCAACTCAAGGGATGGAAATTTATTTACTTGCAGGATGTGGAATGTCCCGCCGAGTTGCCGGTAGAGATGACCGCATTCAAGACGCAACAGGCTCGCTGGGCCAAGGGCCTCATTCAGACCGGGAAGAAGATCCTCCCGCGAGTTCTGCGCAGTGACGCTCCCCGGCACACCAAGATTGAGGCCTGGTATCACCTCACGGCCAATATCAGTTATCCCCTGATGATCATGCTGTCCGTGCTGCTGCTCCCCGCCATGATCATTCGCTTCTATCAGGGCTGGTTTCAGATGCTCTATATCGACCTGCCCCTGTTCATGGCCTCTACGTTTTCCATTTCAAGTTTTTACCTGGTCTCGCAGCGCGAATTATTCCCCCGTCGCTGGCCGCGGGCGCTGTTATACCTGCCGTTCCTGATGGCCCTCGGAATCGGGTTGACCATCACGAACACGAAGGCCGTGCTCGAAGCCCTCATTGGAAAAGAAAGCGCCTTCGCGCGAACGCCCAAGTACAGCGTCATCTCGAAACAAGATAAGGTCGGTACTACCAAATACCGCAAACGTTTGGGATGGGTTCCCTGGCTGGAACTCCTGATCGGTACCTATTTCGCTGCCACCGTGTACTACGCCATCGACAACGAAAATTACATAACAGTCCCGTTCCTGCTGTTGTTTGTTGTGGGCTACTGGTACACCGGATTGATGTCGCTCCTGCAGGGCCGCTTCGGGGGAGCATCCCGACGCGCTACCACGCACACTAAACCCTTCCCGGTGGGGGTATAGTGAACGCACGGCCTGCCGCATCGGGCCAATGCTGGTTGTAACTTTTTCGCCTTCGAGAGGTCTTATCCCTGAGATAGACTCCAATCATTTCCATGTCTGCAGGGGGTTTTTGTGAAGCGAATCGCGATCTCGGCAATCGCCTGGTTAATGCTGGCTACGGCCGCCTTTGCCGGAGAAAATCTGAAGCTGAATTCCAAGCTCGATTACACCAGCGACAGCCAGGATGGTCCCCTCATTACCGGCGACAGCATGGACGCCGGCTTTGTTTCGGGCAAGCCCGCCTACGTGATTCTCTATGGCGAAGGATGCTTCAACTCCAAGCGCCAGGCCCGGCGCACTGTTGAACTGTACGAGAAGTACAAGAACCGAGTGCAAATCGTGGTGATTGACCTCGATCACAAACTGTCCCCCGCGCAGGATGACCTCAAGAAGAAATATTTTCGCGGCTACATCCCCCACGTGGTCGTACTCGATGCCGCAGGATCTCCACTCTACAACTCTTCCGGAGAAGTTGATGATGCGGTAATCTCCGGTCTGCTCGACAAAACCTTGCGCTGACTTCTGGCCTTCGGTTGGCCGCTCGTTTACAATCCAGTCGCCGAAGATTCTCGTATGCAATCCGCAAGCTTCGAGATGGGAATCTTCCGAAAGGAGGATGCGATGCTCCGTTCGCGCAGGATTCTCCACTCCGCCGTCCTCGCAGTCCTGTCGTTCTTGCTCCTCAGTTGCGGTGCCTCTCATGACTCGGACGAATATTTTGTTCTGATCTCGGCAAACTTGCAGGTTCCGTATTGGAAAGCCGCCGGCGCGGGATTCGCGAACGCCTCGACGCAGATGAAGGTGCGCACCGACTTTACCGGCCCTCAGACCTACGATCCCAAGGCCGAGCGCGACGCCATTGATCAAGCAGTGCAGAAGAAAGCGACAGGCATCCTCGTAGGCGTCACCGACACTGCGCTCCTGAAAGACAGTATCGACAAAGCCGTAGCAGCGGGGGTGCCGGTCATCACCATCGACTCCGATGCGCCTTCCAGCAAGCGTTTGTTTTTTATCGGGACCAATAATTATCAGGCTGGCTTCACCGGCGGACAGCGACTCGCTCAGGAACTCAAGGGCAAAGGCAACGTCGTGGTCTTCACCATGCCTGATCAATCAAATCTCCAGGACCGCCTCCGCGGCTACAAAGACGCTCTCACCAAAACGCCGGAGATCAAGATTACGCGCGTGGTCGACATTCAGGGCGATCCGCGCATAGCCTTCGATACCACAACCCAGATCATCGGCAAGGAGCGCGATAAGGTCGATGGCTTCATCTGCCTGGAAGCGCAGTCAGGCAAGGAAGTCGCGGGCGTGCTCAATAGCTATAAGGTGTCAGGAAAAGTCGTCATCGCCATGGACACCGATCAGGAAACCATCGACTGGATCCAGAAGGGAGTGATCGCGGCCACCATCGCGCAGAAGCCTTACACCATGGCTTTTGTCGGCATGCAGATGCTCGACAATCTCTACCATCACAAGCCGACATCACTCGATAGAGACTGGGCGAAGGACAGCTTTGCGCCGATTCCCAGTTTCGTCGATACCGGATCAGATCTGATTGACAAGAGCAATGTCGATTCCTTCGTGCAGGCAGGAAAGAATCTAGCAACTGCCCCGAAGTAACGGCAAGCTCGCTCCAAACATCAATTTCGTACAGGATGGAATCTGAATGCGGAAGTGTCTGCTTGTCTGGATTGCCCTGCTTGCTCTCTCTTGTTTAACATTCGCCTTCGATCGTCAACCCGGTGCCGATTACCACTCCCGCCGTGAAGCTCTCACGAAGAAAGCTGGAGGCGTAGTCGTTCTCTTCGCTCCTCTGCCGGGCGCAGACGCCAAGTACGGTTTTCGCCAGGACGACAACTTCTATTACCTCTCCGGGGTGACGGAGCCTGGAGTTGCCTTGGTCATCGCCCCAGCGACCGAGGCCAAAGAGAATGTTCCGGCCCGCGCCTACACCGAAATTCTTTTTCTCCCTCCTCACAACGTACGTCTGGAAAGATTTACCGGCCCGAAATTGGGTGCGGAGAATCCCGACGCTCCGAAGATCACCGGCTTCGACCGCGTCGAAGACATGTCCAAGTTGCCCGAGGAGCTCTTCAAAATCCTCGGCAATGGGCGGCCTGTCGTTCATACCGATGTCGCTTCCGATGGCGAGATCTCAGCCAGCGCGGAGCCGCTCACCTTTCTTCGCCGAACGAATGCCTTTCTGATTCTTCAGGACGTCAAGCCCGCCCTGGACTCGCTCCGTACTAGCAAAGACGCGGGCGAAATCGTTCTGCTTCGCAAGGCGGTTGACGCCTCCGTTGTGGCTCACGCCGCTGCTATGAAGGCGGTGAAACCGAACGTCCCTGAATTTGAGATTTCGGCTCTCTTGCAATACGAGTGGGGCAAGCGTGGATGCGGGAGCCCAGCGTACTCGCCCATCGTTGGTTCCGGCCATAACTCCACGGTCCTGCACTACATGGAAAATACCAACACCATGAAGGCCGGCGATGTCGTGGTGATTGATGCCGCCGGAGAATATTCCATGTATGCCGCCGACATCACACGCACGCTCCCGGTGAACGGTCATTTCACGGCGCGGCAGCGCGAAATCTACGACATCGTACTTGGAGCGCAGGAGGCGGCGGCCGCCGCATTCCGATCGGGAAAATCACTGTTGAGCGGAGATTCCGAGGTCTCCCTGAACAAGGTTGCCCGGGACTACATCAAGGCCCATGGTAAAGATCTGCACGGCCAAGCGCTCGACCAATATTTTATTCACGGCCTTGGACACTACATCGGACTCAACGTCCACGACGTAGGCGACTACAAACTCCCCCTCGGCCCCGGAGCGACATTCACAATCGAGCCAGGGATTTATATCCCGGAAGAAAACATCGGCATCCGCATCGAGGACGATTACTACGTCGATGCGGATGGCAAATTGATCAAGTTGAGCGCAGAGCTACCCTCGAAAGCGGCCGATGTGGAGAAAGCAATGGCAGGAAAGTAAAAGGCGAACCAACTCCGTTATCGAATTGGCCCGCCATGTTCGGCAGATCCTCACCGAGGGCGTGCCAGATTACTGAAACAGGTTCAATGTGTTCGTGGCGTCATCAACGTAGTACAGTCCCGTACCACTGACAAACGCTATTCCGAACAGGGCTCCCGCTCCCGGCGGATTCCCCGAGCTATCCAGCAGCACCTTTCCGATCTGGTGGCCAGAGGGCGTGGTTGTTACCTCAAAGCCATCATTACCGTTGACCGTGACGATGTTGCCCTTCGGAAGAACGGTGAGCCCGAGTGGGTCGTTCAGAGCGCCGCCCTGCGTTACGGTCATACCCGTCCCTCCGGAGGTGCTCCGTTGCAACGCATTCGGAATGGCGGCAATCCGGTTGTGGATACTGTCGGCCACGTAGAGCGTTTGCCCGTGGTCATCCTCGGAATCATCGCTCGGCGCCAGGTGAACTCCGGTTGGTCCAATCACGAGCGCAGCCGGATCCGTCTTTTCCGGGAATCCCGAGCCGATCACGGTCATCGACTCAAGGTTCGGCATCGCCCCGTTCGCGATCGTCAAGTTCATTCGCACGACTGTTCCTTGATGGACGATGTTGCCCCCACCGGCCACCGTGCCATTCAAAACGTTAGTCACGAAAAGGGACACGTTCGAGCCTCTATCGGAAGCTGTCATGTCCCATGGCCCGTTGATTAACGATCCGAAAAAGGTTTCCGCGACATTGCCGTGACTGTCCAACACCAACAAGCATCCGGCTTGTGCGGTCGCGGAGGTTCCATCGGTTGTAGGTAAACTACCCACCACGACCCAGCCGGTCTTGAGGACCACCAGCGCTGTCGTCAGGCCAATTCCACCAGGACAGAGCCCCGGCAACTTGGTTCCGTCGATTTGAGCGAACAGGCTAACCGCGCCAGTCGGAGAAATCTGGACAATGGTTGTGCCCGTACCCTGCAGGTTGTTGCTGTTGTTGAAATTGCTGATCAGAATGTTTCCTTGCGTCAGAGAACCAACTGTGCCTGGTACAACGGCGATACCGTAGGGATTCACATCACCGTTACTAGGAACGGTCGACGCAATCGTTTTGATGTTGGCGGCGTAAGCTGCGGCCATCAACACGTTGCAGCTGAGCAAAAGCGTTATAGCTCGGACCGATCTAAGCGTTCTCATAGGGGACGACCTCCTCAATCCACTGGCCTAACCAGAAGGGAATTCTCTTCGTTTAGGCTGGCTCTAATCCCCAATATGTTGTCCACACTTTAGAAAGACATTGTCATTTCTCTGTAAAAAGTTCCACTCTTTCGATCGGCCGAGCTTCACCCTAGCCTGTGGGATTCCTTGGGCGGGTAGGGAGCTATGAAATGTATTCCTTGATGTATTCGTCTTTGGTGTGGGTCAGGTCACGAATGTCACCGTCGAAAATCACCCTGCCGTCTCTCAGAATCAGAAAGCTCATCGGCACATCGCAGTACTGACCCCGCGGCAAGACTTTTACCTGATTGGTTTGTGGGTCGAATTCGTGCGTAGCCAGAGTGAAAGCGTCTTGCAAGCGATGCGTCACCAGAAGGGAACTGGTGCGGGACACATCGCGCTGCTTCATGATCAGCTCGATGATCGTATTCGACGTGATGGGATCAAGCCCGCCGGTTGGCGAATCATAGAGCAGCAGTTCGGGCTTGGTGATGATGGCTCGGGCGATCGCAACCCGGCGGCGCATTCCACCGGAAAGTTCCGAGGGAAACAGATCGAGGGTATGTTCCAACTCCACGAATCGCAGCGATTCCCGCACGCGCACATCGATATCGTCGTCGTAGATTCCGTGTTCCTCCATCAGTCGGTAGGCCACATTCTCCCGCACCGTCAGTGAATCAAACAACGCGCTCTCCTGGAAAACCATGCCAAGTCGCCCTCGCATGGGAAAAAGATCCTGCTCTCGCATTTGTGTGACTTCGTTGCCCAGCACGGTGATTCGTCCCGAGTCCGGCAGCAGCAGTCCGAGCGCGAGTTTCAGAATCGTGCTTTTGCCCGATCCTGCAACCCCAAAGAGCGCCTTGGTTTCACCGACAGAGAGCCGGAACGACACTCCCCGCAGAACGTGGTTGTCTTCAAACGACAGATGTACATCCTCGAACACGATCGCCGGTCCAGACGTCTGCTGGCTGACGTCGGTCGCTTGGTCGATCGGTAGCGTGGGCGCAGACATGAATTACCTGTACGACAAAATCGAAATCAAAAGCTTCGTCACAAAGAAGTCGGTTACCAGGATGAGCACCGACGCGGCCACCACCGCCTGCGTCGTCGCCCGGCCCACGCCTTGCGTGCCGCCGCGCGCCGTCATGCCGTAGTAACAGCCGATGGTCGCGATAATGAAGCCGAACATCACCGGCTTCAGCAATCCCATGAACACGTCCTGCAACACCAGTACCTGCCACGCATTGCTCCAGTACTGGCGCGCATCGAGGCTGAGAAAGAGCTTCGCGACCATCAATCCCCCGGCGAGGCCGACCAGATCAGAAATAATGCTGAGGAAGAACAACATGAACACAGTCGCGGTCACACGCGGCGTCACCAACTTCTTCATCGGATCGGTGCCCAGCGCGCGCATCGCATCGATCTGCTCGGTCACCACCATCGATCCAAGTTCGCTGGCCATGCCCGAGGAATTTCTTCCGGCAACCATCAGCCCAGTGAGTACCGGGCCTAATTCGCGAACCATCGACGTCGAAACCAGTTGGCCGATGAGTGTGATGGAACCGAAACGCTGCAATGTGTTGGCAGTTTGCAGCGCCAGCACGCCGCCCGTGAAAAAACCAGTCAGCACCACGATGGGCAACGACCCGACCCCGATCAGGTCTGCCTGCTGCACCATATCTGCAAAATAGAGAGGCTTGCGAAACAGGTTGCTCACGGACTGCACGGCCAGCAAGGTATATTCCTGAACCGCAAGAATCTTCTGCTTGGCAAATTCCGTGGGCGAAATTATTTCCATGCGATTCGGAGCGCCAGCATCTCATGGGCGTGCACTGGCTTGACCGAACTATAACAGAGAAAGGTGTCGAGAATCAGACCCCGGACCGGACTTCATCCTTCAGGAGGGGGAGCGGCGGCAGGTTTTGTGACTGGTGGGCTCAGGTCCCACATACAGGTCGGCTTTCTACCCGCGACCCTTCCGCTTAATCTCAATATTCAGCCGCCGGATCTTCTGGTTCAGCGTCGAAAGCGGTACGTGGAATCGCTCCGCCGCTTCGGTTTGGTTCCAGTTGCAGCGTTCCAGCATGTCGGTGATG
Organism: uncultured Acidobacteriaceae bacterium; assembly: GCA_963840895.1. GTDB lineage: Bacteria > Acidobacteriota > Terriglobia > Terriglobales > Acidobacteriaceae > Sulfotelmatobacter. The sequence goes on along the minus strand of CAWJAR010000011.1, from coordinate 152,902 downwards.
ATCCGCCGCTCCACGTCCTCGAGAATCTCGAACAGTGAAGCATCGGACGGCGCTTCGTGCAGTGTCAGTGAAGAGCCTCGCCCCATCATGGACTCGGGCAACAAATCCATACTGATCTCCGGCCCGGAGGACAGCACGACGGCGCGTTCAATCACGTTCTCCAGTTCGCGCACGTTCCCCGGCCACGAGTACGCCATCAACGGACGCAGCGCTTCCGGCGTGATGCGTGGCGTGGGCCGTCCATTTTCTTCCGCATACTTCTTCAGAAAGAATTCCACCAAGAGCGGAATGTCTTCCTTCCGCTGCCGCAACGGTGGCAGTTCCACCGTAATCACGTTCAGTCGGTAAAAAAGATCCTCGCGGAATCGCCCTTCTCGCACCATCTGCCGCAGATCGATGTTCGTCGCGGCGATGATTCGAACATCCACCTGCACTTCCTGAATTCCACCCAGGTGCATGAATCGCCGGTCCTGCAAGACGCGCAAGATCTTAGCTTGCGTCTCCAAGCCCATCGTCGCGATTTCGTCGAGAAACAGCGTCCCCTTGTCCGCGACCTCAAACAGGCCTTTCTTCGAAGCGATGGCACTGGTGAACGCTCCCTTCACGTGCCCGAAGAGTGTCGATTCCAACAAATCCGTCGGCATCGATCCCGTGTTCACCGGAACGAACGGCTTGTCGCGGCGCGGAGAATTCAGGTGAACGGCCTTCGCAATCACTTCTTTGCCGGTACCACTTTCGCCCTGTAACAAAACAGTCGAGCGGCTGTTCGCGACCTGCGCGACCAAGTCGAAAATCTTCAGCATGGGCTCGCTTTTGCCCACGATGTTTTGGAAGTTGTACCGTTGTTTGAGCGCGCGCTTAAGTTGGACGTTCTCTTCTTCGGCCCGGCGCCATCCCACTGCCGCCCGTACGTCCGCCAGAAGCTTTTCGTTGTCCCACGGCTTCTGCACGAAGTTCGCTGCGCCTGACTGCATGGCGCGCACCGCGTTTTCCACGGTGCCGTAGGCCGTAATCATGATCACCGGCAGGCGCGAGTCATGAGAACGAATCTCCGACAGAATCTCCATGCCGTTGCGCCCCGGCAGCGTCAGATCGAGCAGTACCAGATCGTACGGTCGCTCTGCCATGCGCGATATGCCATCTTCACCGCTGTCCGCCGTCTCGACTTCGAACCCTTCCATTTCGAGCAGAGTCTGCAAAGATTCACGGATCTCGGCCTCGTCATCAATGATGAGCACCGAACCGGCGGGCGACGGATTCGCGTTCAACGTCCCGCGCGTAATGACTGCTGCTTCAGACATGGACTGCCTTCCTGCTCAGGGGGAAATCCAGGCCAAACGTGGTCCCGGATCCCGGATTGCTTTCCACTCGAATCTTGCCGGCATGTTCTTGAATAATGCCGTAAGTCACGGAGAGCCCCAGCCCGGTTCCCCGGTTCTGGCCCTCTTTCGGTGCGGTTTTGGTAGTAAAGAACGGATCGTAAATCCGCTGAATATGTTCCGGCGCAATGCCCGACCCGGAATCGGAAACCTTCACGCTGACCATGTCGCCGTTGCTCGTGGCGACGGTCAGTTTCCCTCCGCCCGGCATGGCGTCTTTGGCATTCAGGAATAGATTCAGGAACACCTGCTGCAGTCTTCCCGGATTTCCCTGGATCGCCGAAATTCCCGGCGTCAACTCCGAGTGCACTTGCACCTTTGCAGTCTTGAACTGGTGCTCCAACAGCGCGAGCGTGTCGGTAATGACTTTATTGATGTCAACGTCTGCGAACTCCGTCCCGCTGGTGCGCGAGAAATTCAATAGATTGTTGACGATCTCCGACGCCCGGAACGTCTGCCGCGTGATCTTCTCCAGCAGTCCCGACTTCTGCGGGTCGCCCTGCAGTTGCTTGGCCAGCATCTGCGTGTAGGAAGAGATCACGGCAAGCGGAGTATTCACCTCGTGGGCTACACCCGCCGCTAGCAGCCCGATCGAGGAAAGCTTGTCGGCCTGCGAGAGTTGGCCTTCAAGTTCGACGCGTTCGGTGATGTCGTCCATAATCACCAGGCGCCCGATCACCTGGAATTTGCGTGTCACTAAAGGCGCGATGGCCACGTTAACTGTGCGCGTCTCGCCCGCCGGAGTCTGCAACCGGAATTTGTATAAGTTGTTGATGCCCGCATTCTGCCGGACGCGATAGAACTCTTCCACAAACTCCGCCGGGAAAATGCTGCGCACCGGTTGCGTGAGAGTCTGCCACCGGGGAAGCGCGTACATTACTTCCATCTGCGAATTCCAACTCTCGATCCGATCTTCCATGTCGAGCGCCATGACGCCCACGTTGATCGACTCGACGATGTTTTCGTTGAAATCCTTCAGTCGCTCGTACTCGGCGACCTTCTGTTGCAGCGATGCGTACAGCCGCCCGTTCTGAATGGCAATGCCCAGATACCCGCCCAGCGTCTCTAGCAACTCGATGTCTTCACTGGATAGATAATCGCCCTTCGTGGTCTTCCCCAACCCCAGCACGGCAACTGTCTTCTGCTGTGCGCGGCAGGGAACATAGTAGTTCAGGTCGAGACGGGCAATCGCATCCTGTGACCCCGTCGTCTCTCGCGGAACCTGGTGCGTATTTTCGAAGAACATGTGGCCCTCAGGCTCAGGCCTGGGCGCGCTCAGAAATGTCAGATCAAGCTTCCCCGTGGGATTCATGCCCATGGATTTGGCAATGACGAAATCCCCGGACTCTTCGCTCGCTCGCAGGAAAATTGCTATGCGGTCGACAGCCAGTGTGCGCGACAGTCGGTCCAATACCGACGACAACAACGCATTCAAATCTGTTTCAGAGCCTAACTCGCGTCCGAACTCAATCAGCGTGCGCCGGTAGTCATACACGGTGCGATAGAAGAACTGATCGACGCGATCCTGAATCCACTTCCGTACTGGATCAAACAAGAGCGCGGTGACCACTACCGCCAGGATCAGTCCCATCGGCCCGGTCCCGGGTTGCCGCATGTGAACCAGCGTGGCGACTCCCGCCACCAATCCAAAGTACATCCCCACCACGGCCGCCGCGGCGAGGGTATAGACCACACCGCGTTTAAAGATCAAATCCACGTCCATCAGTCGATAGCGGAAGATCGCATAGCCAAAGGTCAGCGGCAGCAATCCCAGCGAAAGCACCGACAACTTCATGGTCGTGTTTGGCAGGGAACCCATCAGGTACGGCAGCACGTAAAACAGCGTGTAGGGAACAATTGCAAGAACGGTCCCGCGCGTTACCCACTTCAATTGCTGGCGCAAAATCGTCGTGCTGGCCAGTCGGTAGCTGTACCACAGGACCCCCGCTGCCACTACGAACAGCACGGCTCCGTAAGTCATTTCCTGCCGATCCATGTCCCAGCGCAGATAGCCAGTCGCCTGCGCTAAGCGAAGCGCGATGATGTGGCGCCCCAACAGCAAGGCTCCCGGCAGGTATGCCAAGGCCAGCAACCACGGATGCTTTCGAACGAATCGTCTTTTCTCAGGGAATGTCAGAACGAAATGCAGGAACAGCGCCGGTTGCAACACCCACGCGACAATGTTGCTCCAGTAGATCGTCCAGTCGAAGTCGTTCAGCTTGCCGGTGTACTTGAACGAATAGGCGACAAACGAGATCAAGCAAAAAATATAGAAATGCGTGGAACCTGGCGCCGTCCAGCGCCGCAACAAAACATAAATACCGATGCCCAGATAGATGAGGGCAATTAACCGCAAGGAATTGTTAAGAGATCGGTCCGCCGGAGCCAGAATGACATTCGAGTCGAGAGTCACCGAATCGCGGATCAGCGAATAAGTAGCCTTCGACCACACGCCGGTGTTGTAAAGCTGCCGCTCCAGTCCCGGGGTGCTCTTGATTTCCTGGCCGTTGACGGAGACCAATTGGTCGCCGGACTTCACACCGGCCTTTGCACCCGGACCATTCGGGTCAACCCGCTCGGCAATGAGGCGACCGCTATGCTCCACCCACCACACGCCATCGTCCGGCGCGGTCGACTCCCGCTCCTTCTGGAAGTTGAAACCGGCAAACACGACGGCAGCCACCGTCAACAAGAACAGGACGACTGCGACAAAACGAGCTTGGCTTTCCCGATTCATGGGCTTCGGTGCTGGCCCCGAACCCGCAGGGGGCTGAGGAGTCGTGGAAGACCTCCACTCTTCATCAATGAGCAACTTCGCTGCCACGTCCGGCCCCCTTTTCTCAGCGGCTAAGTCCTGTAAACCAAGCAACTTCTGAAATTATAGATGCATTTTCGAACACCTACTACGCTTTTTGGGACGTTTATGTGAAATTCAGTAAGCTGTTCTCCTTGTGTTTCTTACGCTTAGAAGCCTGTTCTCCGTTTGAAGGATTTCTCCCTTCCAGGAAAATATGCCGATCAAGAGGCGCTATGAGATCTCGGAGTTCGGCTTCCAGTTACACTCCACCCTCCCGTTGACGACCCAACTCCGCGTCCGTAAGATGGGGCGACCCAAACACCGGAATCCTTTCCACTTGATCGGCCAAACCATCTCGCACTACCGCATCGTCGAAAAACTCGGCGGTGGCGGAATGGGTATCGTCTACAAGGCCGAGGACGTTAAACTCGGCCGTTTCGTCGCCCTTAAGTTCTTACCCGACGATGTCGCCAAAGATCCCCAGGCTCTCAGCCGCTTCCAGCGCGAAGCCAAATCGGCCTCCGCTCTCAACCATCCCAATATCTGCACCATTTACGAAATCGACGATCAGCATGGCCAGACCTTCATCGCCATGGAATGTCTCGACGGCATGACGCTGAAGCATCGCATTGCCGGACGTCCCATGGAAATGGAGACCGTTCTCTCCCTCGCCATCGAAATCGCCGATGCCCTCGATGCCGCCCACGAAGGCGGAATCGTTCATCGCGACATCAAGCCCGCGAATCTCTTCGTCACCAAGCGAGGTCACGCCAAAGTCTTGGATTTTGGACTAGCTAAAGTATCGATTGCCGGCACTCGGGTCTCCGATGGTGCTACTGCCACCATGCCCGAGAATCTGGTGAATGAAGAACACCTCACCAGCCCCGGCGCCATGTTGGGAACCGTAGCCTACATGTCTCCGGAACAGGTGCGGGGTAGGGAATTGGACGCACGTACCGACCTCTTCTCATTCGGAGCCGTGCTTTATGAAATGGTCACCGGCGCCGTTCCCTTTCGCGGCGAAAGTTCCGGCGACATCATTGACGCGATCCTGCACAAATCCCCGACGGCTGTCGTGCGCCTCAACCCCGAAGTTCCCGCGGAATTCGAACGCATCATTCAGAAAGCTCTCGAGAAGGATCGCGATCTGCGCTATCAGCACGCTTCCGAACTGCGCGCCGACTTGAAGCGCCTGAAGCGCGAAACAGAATCGGGAAGAGTCATGGTAGAGATTTCCTCGTCCGTGGCCTCTGGTTCCCCAAACTCCGCCGTCTCTGCGTCCTCGGCTTCGTCGTCATCCGTCTTGATCGCCGAAGCACGCCGCCACAAAGGCGTTTTGATGGTAACCGCGTTCGCACTTGTAGCGCTCGCCTTCGCAGGTGCATTCGGCGTCTACAAACTCCTCAGCAAGAGTTCTCCCACCATCAATACTCGGAATCTGAGTATCCGCCCGCTCACCGAACACGGACAAGTCATCGATTTCGCCAGCATTTCCGCCGACGGCCGCCTGTTGGCCTACGGCAGGCGCGAAGGCGAGCGCAGTCTGCGCGTCAAACAAGTAGCCACCGGCAGTGAAGTCACAGTCGTTCCCCCGCAGACCGGTTTCTTCGGGGCTGGTGCCACATTCACGCCCGATGGCAACTATCTCTACTACGACCACGCCGATCCAGCCAATCCCAACAACGTTAATCTCTACAGCGTGCCCGCTCTGGGCGGGGAGTCTCGCCCGGTTTTGAGTGATGTCGCCAGCGCAGTCTCCTTCTCGCCTGATGGCAAGCGTATGGTTTACCGCCGCTCGATTCAGGACAAAAACGAAGACCAACTCCTGATTGCGAATATCGACGGCACCGCGGAGCAAGTCATCTTTCGTCGGCAAACTGGAGTCACCGGGCTGTGCACCGATCCCTCTTGGTCCCCTACATCCGACCTCATCGCAGTCGGTGTCTTTGGCGTCGACAAAAGCACAATCACCTCCATTCATGTGCTCAAGCCCGACGGGCAAGTGGTAAACGAGTTTCCTCTTCTCACGATAATCCGGTCCGTCGCGTGGTTGCCCGACTCTTCCGGATTGTTCTTCGCCGCGGCGGAAAAATCCGGCGGCTTGCGCTCGCAAATCTGGTTTCAACCTTATCCTGCCGGCGAGCCCTTCAAAATCACCAATGACTTGAGTGACTACGTCTCTCTCAGCGTCACCGCCGACGGCAAGTCGTTCGTCACTACCCAGTCGCACGCGCAGGCGACCATCTTCGTCGCCGACGTTCCCGCTGTCCTCGATGACAAGATCAATTGGCAGTTGAAGCCCATCTCCACCGAACAAGCGACTGGATACGAAATGTCCTGGACCGTGGGCGGCAAACTCCTCCAGCGCGATTCAGCTTTCCGCGCTTACGTCAGCGGCCCCGACGGCAGCAGTCGAACGCGCTTGCTCGAACACGACGACTTGGTTTTCGCTCCCAACGCCTGCGGCCCCGGAGACCTCGTCATAATCTCCCGTGTCCTTGAAAATAACTCTCCGAACCTCTGGCGCTTGAACACAGCTACCGGCGAGTTGAAGCAACTCACGTCTGGGAAAGACGAAGAGAAGGGATACTGCACGCCCGACGGCAAATGGGTCGTTTTCAACGGGACGCTACCCAACGATCCCTTGCCACACATCCTCAAAATTCCAATTGAGGGTGGCACTCCCGTGGACTTGGCTCGCGGAACCCAGTTCAGCCCACCCATCTCACCCGACGGCAAATGGATCGCATACGGAAAAACCGAAGGTCAGGGCGCGAATGCGAAGTCGAAGATTGTGCTCCAGAGTTTACAAGACGGATCGATCGTGAAAGAGATTCAGCTGTCGCCAACATTTACCTGGACTCAACTCGCTTGGGCGCCCGGTGGCCGCGCCCTCACATTTGTCCACAACACTACCGGTAGCGTCCAGAACGTCTACCTGCAGCCCTTGGACGGTGGCCCGCCCGTACAACTGACCCACTTCGACTCTGAGCCCGCTTCGCTCCCATCCTATGCCTGGTCCCCGGACGGAAAGAAACTCGCCATTACCCGCGCTCGCTATAACAACACCGACGTTGTCCTGTTCAGCGGCTACAAATAGTCCGCTCTATCCCGCCTTGCGTTCATCTGTTTTTGGCACATCGAGCTTCGGTACATCCAGAATCGGTTCGTCATCCCACTCGAAAGAAAGTGCTCGCGCTGTCGTCTCGATTGGCTCCAACTCCGGAATGTCTTCCGCCACCGATGCCCCAAGCTCAGAAAACTTGCGCGCCGAAACCAGCACCCGGTTCTCCAGCGATCCCACCGCCTGGTTGTAGGCTTCGACCGCCCGGTCAAGATTCGTGCCGACTCCAGTGATGTGTCCCGCAAGCTTCCGTAGCCGGTCGTGTAGTTCCTTGCCCAGCGCGCTGATCTCCTGCGCATTGCGCGCCAACTTTTCCTGATTCCATCCGTAATTGATCGCTTTCAGCAGGGCGATCAAAGTGGTTGGGGATGCCGGAATCACCCGGTTCAATACGCCATGTTCGATAAGCCCGGTGTCCTGTTCGAGCGCCGCGCTGAAAAACGTCTCGCCCGGAAGAAACATCACTACGAATTCCGGTGTCGACTCGAATTGCTCCCAGTATTTCTTTCCGCTGAGAGTATTAATGTGGTCGCGCACCTGGCGCGCGTGATTGGCCAGGCACGTGCGCCGCGTTTCTTCGTCGTTGGTTTCGAAAGCATCCAGAAAAGCTTGCAGCGGAGTTTTTGCATCCACCACAACGTGTTTACCGCCGGGTAACTTTACAACCAAGTCCGGACGCAGCCGTCCGCTTTCGCCGGTGATAGTTTCCTGTTCAGCGAAATCGCAGTACGACAGCATTCCTGCAATCTCCACCACCCGACGCAATTGAATTTCTCCCCACCGTCCCCGCACATTCGGAGTGCGCAACGCCCGCACCAGGTTCCCCGTCTCCGACTGCAGTTCCTTTTGCGTGCTGATCAGCGATTGCACCTGCGCCTTCAGATCGCCGTAAGCCTCGCCCCGCGCGATCTCCATCTGCTGAATCTGCGCATCGACCTTGCTCAGCGACTCCCGCACCGGAGTTACAAGATCGGCAACCGCTTTCTGCCGTGCGTCCAGATCTCCGCGAGCCTCGCTCTGAAACCGTTTCAGACGCTCCTCGGCAATCTGCAAGAACGAAGAATTGTTACTCTTCAACGCATCCGCGGCGAGCGCCTTGAATGCATTCTGCAGGTCGGCGGCAGCGCGATCCCCCGCTTTCGTCAGCAATTCGATCTTCTCGTTGCTGGTCTTTCGTTCCGATTCCAGCGCCGATTCGAGCCTGGCCCGCCCCTCCACAAGTTGCCTCTGATCCTGCAAAAGCCGCGCCAGTTCTGCCTTTTCGCCCGCTAATTCCTTTTCTGTCAATGACAAACGAGCCTGCAGCGTGGCCGCGCGCGAGCGCAGCGCCAGCCATGCAAGCAGGCAACCAAACAACAGGCCAATGCCCCCACTGATCCCTAGTTCCATAGACGCAGGTAACTACTCGACCTCATTTCCAACCCCTAGCCTAGCACCAGCAACAAAGTTTGCGCCGAAATGACTCAAGCCAGCAACGGCGCTTGAGCGTAAAACGATCCCTCCCAGGATCTGGTTGCGTGGGCAAACTAGATGCACAGAGGCCTCAGACTAGTGTTGGCGTTCGTGCTCGGTACGGGCGCCGCGACCGTACACCCCACGACCCGGTTGATGGCTTCCGCCGACGAAGGATCCGGATCCGCTCCTCAAGCACAACATCCGACGCTGAAAACGGCTGCCGCAAAAGCTCCCGACATTCCCTTTGACAGTGACGAGCTTCAGACCGAAGCCCAGCTTCTCGCGCTGGCCAACCAGTCGCGCCGCCAAGCCGGAGCGCCTCCTCTAACCCTCGACGCCGGACTGTCCCAGGCAGCCCGCACCCACGCGCTGGCCATGTTTGAAGCCCGCCAGCTTTCGCATCAATTTCCCGGAGAGCCCTCTCTCCCTTTGCGTCTCGCCGCCACGACCGATCTCCAACTCGACCAGGAAGGCGAGAACGTTGCCCTCGATTACGACGCGCAGCACGGACACGAACATCTCATGCTGTCACCACCGCATCGCGCGAACTTACTCAACTCGGCCTACAACGTTATCGGGCTGGGCGTGGTTCGTAGCGGAGACCGCTTGTATATCGTCCAGGATTTCGGCCATGCCCTTCCCAACTATTCTCCCATCGAGGTGAAAGACCGCATCGCGGCCGCAGTGAATGAGAAGCGTCATCGCAGCGGACGCCCCGAATTGCAGCGTCGCGACCTGCTCACCGCCGATGACGCCGCTTGCTCCATGGCCCAGGCCGACAAACTGGGCACCGCTCCCGTCCGCAAACTGGCCGAACGCTTTACCGTACTCACATTCACCAGCCTGCACCCCGAAACCTTGCCCAGCAGCGCCGCCCACACCCTCTCCAGCCACAACCTGCACACGTTCTCCATCGGCACCTGTTACGCCCGCACCGACACCTATCCCACCGGAGTCTATTGGGTTGTGTTGTCACTGGAGTAGTGGAGCGGGATTCGTGGAGCCTGCCTGGCATGCCCACACACGAATGTAGAAATTTGCAAAGAACTGTAAAAATGGTGGCTTTTTTCCAGCGTATAAGCAAATCTGCAAACAACGTCGCTGGCCAGATCGCCGATTTGGCCTGATTGACGAGCGGTCTCGGGTCGCCGCCATTCTGGGCTGTTGCCGTAATGTCTACACTCGGTTTGTCCGGAGACTTGAGTCATGCTTCGAAGAGGGATTTCGTTCTCCGCCATCAACGGTTTAGTCCTCGGCTGTGTCTTGTTCTCCTGTTCTACCGCAGCCAACGCACAGCGACACGGTGGGCACGGTATGGCCGGTGGAGGTGGCATCGCCGGGATCAGCCGTCCAACCGGCATCGACGAAAAAGATAGTCTGAAAGATTTTCACCAGGTTCTCGCCCTACAGGCGACCAGCGAGCAAGTCGCGGAGTTTCAAACCCTGATCAAAAGTACCGAAACCGCGCAAGCGGAGGTGCAATCGGTTCTGCAGCAGTTGCGCAAGGAAAATGTCGCTCCCGATTCTGGCCGGCGTGAGTCCTTGGATCACGCTTTCGAGAATGTGCGCATCGGAAACAAGAAGTTCTCGGAAGGCTTCTCGGCCGCGCAAAGGGCTGGATTAAAAGATATCGTCAAGAGATTGGCCAAAGCGGACGTCGACCTGGACCAGGAACAGAAGAGACTGGATCAGAGTCTTGACGCGAAGGTGGCCGCCCCCGAAATCACTCCGCATGCCGAGAGTCTCGGCAAAGCGCTCACCGATTTTTACAACCAGCAACTGGCGCTGGGAAGGGAAATGAGCGTCGCTCTGGCGACGGGCCAGGATCTGGCGTTCACCCTTCCTCAGGTGAAGACCCCCGTCAGGGTGCAGAATCTTACGATCCCGGTGACGGTTTCGGGATCCCTTTCGCAGATCTCGGCGCAGGGCAGCCAGCGCATCTTCAAACTCGAGTTGATAGCGGATTTGACCGAGCTGCAACAAAACATCACCAACCTCTTGCGCACCCAACTCGATTCCTCTGAGACCTGCGGACAACGCGTCGCTATCCAACAGGCCAGCCTTACGCCCGCGGCTCCTGCGAGCCTGCTGGTCGTGCGGTTGCACTTCGAACGCTGGATGTGTCTCCGCAACTCAGGTCAACCGGCTTCCACCGAACTGGCCGAGAGCGAAGCAACCATCGAGATCAAGCTGACTGCCGCGATAGAGAAACAGAAGCCGAACACTTTGGCGGTTAGCGCCGCTTTCGGCCGCATCGATGCTTCGGGTATGTTGAGCGAGGTGTTGCACTCCGGGGCGTTGGGTGAGGATCTACAAGACAGGGCCGCCCAGTCGGTGTTGTCCGCGGGGCGCGCCGGAATGGATTTCGAGACAGCGCTTCCGCCGGCAGTGCGCAACTCAGCCACCATCCAGAGCGCAAGTTTCCGAGATCTCGGCGTGGGTGGCCTCAGCGTTGTTCTCGATGGCCAGGTCGAAATCTCCAACGAGCAGGCCGACCAGTTAGCCAGTCAACTCAATCAAACCCTCTCCGCGCAACAGGCTCCTGCGCAATAGTGCACCAGACTTACGGTTTCGTCGGCACCCCATAGTGCGACGCCACCAGCCGCCACTTCCCCCCAGACTTCATCCACACATCGGTGAACCGGTCGCGGTAGTCGTAAGCCTTCCCCTTGTTATCCCCGCTCTCGTGATACGCCCCGGTCAATATCGCCGTTTCCCCATGCATCCGAATCTTCACATCCGACATCTCCGCTACATCTACACGCACCGACGGCGTCGCGCTGTAGCTGATGTACCCCGTCTTCCCGTACGTGTTTCCGTCCTCAAACGTAATCACGAAGTCGTCATCCAGCAGTGAAGCCAACAGTTCGATCTGTCGTTCCTTATAGGACTCCATCAATCGCACTTCCAGCGCACGCACCTTGGCGGACTCCGATTCCTCCTGCGCCGCCACGCGGATCAACGGAACCATCCCCATCCCCAATATCAATGCCAAGAGCACGATTTTTCGCATATCCAATATCCTCCATACTCCGCATCTCCCCACAAGTTCCTCCGTGGACACCCTTCCGCACTTCATGTGCTAATCTTGGCCTGCCCTCCGTCTGCGATTCCACTCATGGGATCCACTGCACAAGTCCGCCTGCCTCAGCCCCACCCGAACACCATTCGTTTCGGCACCGCCGGCTGGTCGTACAAAGATTGGGAAGGCGTCTTCTATCCATCCGGTATGCAGCACCGCAAGCTGCATCCTCTTGAATATCTCGCTCGCTTCTTCGACACCACGGAAATCAACACGTCTTTCTACGGACCGATCAAGCCCCAGCTCGCCAAGCTCTGGTGCCGCAGGGTCGCGGCCGTGAACCCCAATTTTCTTTTCACGGCCAAGCTGTATCGCGCCTTCACGCACTCACCCGTTGCGGTCGTGGGTCCTACCTCCGCCGCGACCATCCGTCCCACCGACGACGACGAAGCTCGCACCCGTGAAGGTCTTGACATCCTCGCCAATGCCGGACGCCTCGGCGCCCTCCTCATTCAATTCCCCTTGTCGTTCAAAAACACTTCGCTGAACCGCGAGTATCTCGACCGGCTCCTCCGCCAGTTCATCGAGTATCCCCGCGTCGTCGAAGTGCGCGACTCCAGTTGGGACAACGCCGAAACCCTCGCCTCATTCGCCCACCAGAATGTTGCTTTCTGCAACATCGATCAGCCCGTCCTCGGCCGCTCGCTCGCTCCCACCGAACACGTGACCGCTCCCATCGCCTACGTTCGCCTCCACGGGCGCAACTACGATCAGTGGTTCGACTCCGACAACCGCGACGACCGCTACAACTATCTTTACGGTGAGAAAGAACTCGTCGGTTGGAAAGAACGCATCGAAAACGTCGCTGGCAAGGCGCAAACGACCTACGTGATCACCAACAATCACTTCGAGAGCAAGGCCGGGAGTCAACGCCCTGGAGTTGAAGGCAATGGTAACGGGCAAGCGAGTCTCCGCCCCGCCCACGCTCTTCCAGAAATATCCCGAGCTTCGCCGATTCGCCGATCCCGCCGAAGATTCCGGCGACACTCGCGGCCCCCAGCTTCCGTTGTTAGCCTAGCTTGTTTCGCGTCGGCTCTCCGCCTCCCCTGCTGATACAAAACAAAACGCCCCAGACCCCAAGTGTCGTGGGACGTTAGTTGAACAGCTTCTCCCCCGAGCGCTGCTCAGGAGTCAGCCTACCTTGTCTACCAGAACAGAAACCTGTCAAATGTGATAGGCGCGCTCTCTTCTTCATATGTGTGCCCCGAGGAAACAAAACAACATCAATCATTTCCTAAGACTCGCCGCCGAGCCCCATCCGCGCCTCGGACTCTCTCCACACTTTCTCCCAATTCCACATGCCGTATCCCACTTCTTTGGGCAGCGGAAATCCCATCTGATGCGCCAGCATGCACACCTGTCCACGATGGTGCGCCTCGTGACAAAGCATGTAGCACAGCATTTCCGGACCAACCGGCCACGCCTTCGCCCAGCCGTCTCTGAGAAATCTTTCGATGCGTCCTCCATCGCCCAGCGCCTCCGCAAGCATCTCCCCGCAGCGCGCGCCACTCTCTGCCAATCCCGCCCGCGCTTGCTGCGGCGTGCAGTTCGCACGGTTCAGTTGTCGCGGAACCTTCAAATGCGGAGCCGTCAGCCTTACCCACTTACAGCGCACATTGTGCATATGCGTGAAAATCGCCGCAATGTTGCGCGCTTTCCCCGGCGGTTTCGCTCTCCAGGCGTCAGGGTCAAGTTGTTCGATCAGAATCTGGTTGATTCGCTCATTGGCGGCAAAAATCTGGACCGCCGCCCGCCCGAGTTGATTGCGAACCTTCAATGGACGCGTCTTCACGGCTTCGGTCCTCGCCCTGGATAATACCGGGGGCCATCACGCTCCCCTATTGCTCAAAATCTCTTCTCCACAACGGAAGCCCAGCACTCCCAGCCGCCAACATCCCGAGCGTAGACTTCTTAGGAGCGACGGAACCCGTCCCCGTCTCCCCAACAGTCGAGTCACCGTTTGCGTGAATGGGACCGTTGCCGATCGTGTTCTCCGCCGACTCTGCCCCGCAACTGCCCGCCGCGATCGCAGTGTTCGGCGCGGTCTCATATCCATAGCCGAGAATGTGAACGTGAGCCTTGGTCTGGTAGTACTGGCGACGGACAAACGTCACTTGCAGGCGTGTCCACCCATAATGAATCTTCCCGGCCAGCAGGAATTCAAAGCCGATGTAGTTCACGTCCCGCAGGTTGAGATTTCCCCGATGCTTCTTCAAAGTGCCGTGGGCGCGAAAGTCGAACGTCCCGTTGCCATACGTAAACATCATCCCGTACGACTGGCCTTTCCCGAACTTCCCGCCGGGCCCGATCAAGGCTCCAGCCGCCGCGTCCGCGACCATGCCAGTGTCGTCAACGAGTACGTTCGCTCCCGCCGAGTTTGGAGTGAAGAAGCCGCGATTCCACCAGAAGTAGTAGTAGCCGCTCGATGGAAACGAGCTGAACGTAGTTTGCGCGACGTTAAAGGCGCCGGCGATCTGCTTTCCGGGATTCAGAGTGAAGGTTGTGGTGTCCGAAAGCTGTATCGAAATGTTCTTGCAGACTGGTTCGCCCTCCGCGGGACCGGCGCATGCCAGCGTTGCTACGCCTGCCGCGGCCGCGGCCATCGCATAGCTGGCCAGCCGCCGGTTCAGGCTTTCCGGGAGTGGAACTGGACTCTTGATTCGCGGAATCGAACGCTTGCCATTCACTTCGGAGTTCAGCATCATCTCCTCCCACGTGATCTTTGTATAGTTAACTTCCCGCCGCGCGAAGCCCTTCGAGCGGTCCAACCGTGATCACTAAGGGTGACCAAATACGTACGCTGTATGAAAACCAAACCCCGCCGCACCCACCACCAGCAGATTCCCGGTCATAGAAACGGCCGTACCGAACTCGGCTTCATAGCGCGCATCCGAACCAGTCAGCATGATGTTGCTCGACATATCCCGCCACCCGCCGCTCGGTTCCGTGAATACGTAGGCTGCGCCCGTGTCCCAGAATGATCGCCTGCTTCGATTCGGCGCTCCCACGACCGCGGTCTTGCCGCTCACTAAAACCGAATTCCCGAATCACGAATAGAGCGGGGGTCGGCGGCGCTCAGTTTGGCGATTTCCGTCATATCACTCCAGCCGCCTTTGGGCTTGACGAACATGTAGGCGCCGACTGGGTCATAGCGACCCCGCGAGCCAACCAGAACATTGTCATTGGAAGTTGAGATGGAATATCCGACGTAAGCCCCATTCGGCGCGTCAGTAGCTCGCAGTTCCGCAGTCTGTGTCATGTAGGTCCAACCGGCAGGTGGCTTAACAAAAACATACGCTTTACCGGGAGCGTTATACTGCGTCGCGCCCACAGCAATTGTCTTGCCGTTGATGGAAACTGCCGCGCCAAAGGAATCGGTCGGCTGGCCGTCGGAAGCGCTCAGGGTTGCGGTCGGAGCCATTTCATGCCAGCCGGATTCTGGTTTGACGAATACGTAAACGGCACCGGTGAAAGCGTTGTTACCTTCATCCCCGACGACGATCGTGTCTCCGCTGATCGAAACCGACAACCCGAATGTGAAATCCACGCCGCCGGTACTCAGGATGGCCGTAGGATACATGTCGGTCCAACCGCCCTCCGGTTTCACGTACACGTAGACAACTCCCGAACCCGTGCCTGCCACTACCGTGTCACCGTCGATCGCGAAGCAGGAAGTTGTGAAATAGGGACCTGCCAGCGGGGCTAGGAGTTGCGCGGTGGAAAGCAGGTTTTGCCAGCCGCTATCGGCCTGACAAAAATGTAACCGCCGACCGTGAGTCGGTATTCATTGTCTCCAACCACAATCGTGTCCCCGGAGATGCCAACCGAGCTTCCGAACTGGCTGCAGCAATAGACATCGTACTTATATCGCTGCAACCTGCCTAACTGGGACCAATCCCCGGAAGAAAATTCGACATTCTCGTTGTCAGTGAAATCAGGGCGGTGAACCCGATGTGTCCTTGCAGTCGGCCCGTGGCGGATCGTCTGCGCGGAACCGCCGGCGCTCAGGAGGAGGAGCAACAGCAACAGCGAGAGGAAGTGAATCGAGTAATTGCCACGAAGTGGGCCCGCGTGACGACGGAGCGACCTGCGCATAGTCACCTCTTGGCATCACACAATCGAACCGCACTCAGGTTCTATAGGGTGCTGCGAGAAATTCCGCACTACAGCCGGGGCCCGTCATGCTAGGCGTGGCTCAGGTGGCGGAACTTCCTTTGCTCCCACAGACGCGCCAACGCATCCGCAGGAGCTTACCAGAAAACCCAAGTCACAACAGCAAAAGCTCGTTTTTTCTCTCGCCGGGTGTGTTCAGCAACGATTGATTTGGATAAAGTAGGCTACACCGGGGGCGTCTCGCGAAAGCGCATTTGCTCAAGTCAGACGTTTGTCTGATTGGCCAGAGATTTATGGGGGAACGAAAAATCCGATACTTGGCGACCTTTGTTCTGCTTCTCGGTCTCATGTATCCCGGACTCGCGCAGACACAAAGCAGCAAGGCCACTCCCGCGGACACGCAGACGAAGGCGACACCCACGGCTAAGGAGCCTGAGGGCGCCAGTCGCTGCAAGGTTTGCCATTCTGCTGAGGTCGAAGGATTCGCTCGCTCCGCGATGGCCCACTCTCTCCGCCGAGCCAGCCAGGAACCAGCCGGCACCGTCGCGATCCCAAACGGCAAGATCACCGCCTACTCCTTGCCGACCGGCTCTTGGCAGCAATTGGAGACGGGCGGCGTAGCCAGCAACTTCCAAATCGACTACGTGATCGGCTCTGGCAAACATGCCAGCGGCTATTTAGTGGATATCGCCGGGCATCTCTTCCAATCTCCCATCGCTTTTTATAAGAGCCGCAATTCCTACGATCTGGCTCCCGGATACGAGAAGACACAGGATCCAGATTTCACCCGCCCAGTTGCCGAGGGTTGCGTCTTTTGTCACTCAGGATCTGCACTTCATGTTTCCGGTACTGACAATCGGTATCGCGATCCCGTTTTCCCGGACGAAGCCATCAGTTGCGAGCGCTGCCACGGTCCTAGCGAAAAGCATCTTGCGGACCCGAAAGCCGGCACAATCGTCAATCCGGCAAAACTTGAGCCTGGCGCCCGCGACAGCATTTGCGAGCAGTGCCACCTGATGGGCGTCACTCGGGTGCTTAATCCTGGACGGGAATTCCGCGACTTTCAGCCTGGACAACGATTGGAAAGCACCTTCACGACGTATCACGATGTCCTGCCCCCGAACGCACCCCCGGGCACGTTCAAAGTCATCAGCCACGTCGAGCAGTTGGCACTAAGCGCTTGCGCCCGGAACAGCCAAAGCCGTTTGTGGTGCGGGACATGTCACGACCCACACTCCCCGCCAACGAAACCCGTTGAGTACTACCGTTCCCGATGCCTGACCTGCCACACGGCAACGTTCCCGGCCGCACATCCCGGCACGGATAGCAACTGCATCGGATGTCACATGCCAAGGCGAGACGCTCAGGATGGCGGACATTCGGCCTTCACCGATCACCGCATTCAGCGGCGTCCGCAACAATCTCCGCCCGGCGGCCCCCCTCCCGGCGGAGAGATAGCCCCGTGGCGCGAACCCGCTCCCGATCTACAGAAGCGTAGCCTTGGCATTGCGTACGTCAGCGCAGGCCTGCAGCGTCGCTCGGCAACTTCGTTGGTTCAGGGATATCGTCTGCTGACTGAAGTGCAGCAGGAATTCTCCTCGGATCCGGAAGTATTCACCTCCATGGGCACAGCCTTGCTGATTGGAAAGCAGCCCTCTGAAGCAGAATTTGCCTTTGAACGTGCCCTGTCGCTGCGCCCGAACTCTGCCGTGGCAGAGACCAATGTCGCCGCCGCTCACCAGCAGGCTGGAGATATCGATGGCACGATTGAGCACCTGGAGCGCGCCGTTGCCCTCGATCCTTTGCACTTGCCGGCAACCAGCGCTTTGATCGATCTTTACCGGCAACAGGGAAATCCAGCCAAAGCCGATGAACTCGCCGAAAAGGTTCGCTCCACTCAAGAGCAGCACTCACCCTCTCAGCCCCAATCGGCTTCTACCTCGACCCCGCCGAAAATAGCGGAGGAGGTTTTCAAAAACCTCAAAGTGCTGAATAGCATCACCTCAAATGAACTGATCCCCAGCATGCGCTTTATCGCATCATCCCTCGGCGTGCAGTGCACGTTTTGCCACGTCCCAGATCATTTCGACGACGACTCCAAGAAACCGAAACAGACCGCTCGCAGCATGATGCGCATGATGTTCGCTATCAATCAGAACCATTTCGACGGAACCCGCGAAGTAACTTGCTATTCCTGTCACCGTGGAAACCCACGACCGATGGATGTTCCGGCGCTTGCGGGCGAAAACGCAACAGCAAAAGCCGGTGCTGTCGCTTCGCCGCCCGATCAACCCACCCCCGATCAGATCATCGACAACTATGTTCGCGCAGTCGGTGGGGCTGCTGCACTCGAGAAGATCACAACGCGAGTAGGGAAGGGCACAACGCAGGTCGATGGAAAATCATTTCCCGTGGAGTTCTTCGACAAGGCTCCGGACAAAGAATTGTTTCTTCAGCACATGCCAGCGGGAGATAGCATTACGGTTCTGAACGGCAACTCCGGTTGGATCCGAGTCCCGAACCACCCAACGCGCGATATCGCCGGCCTCGATCTCGACGCAGCGCGCGCTGATGCCGACCTGCAATTCGCCTTGCACATCGGAGAAATGTTTCCCGAATTGCGGTTGGAATATCCAGAAGCTGTCGAAGGTCATGAAGCCTACGTGGTCGTGGGAACTCGCCTAGGCCAGCCCTCCTGGAAGTTTTTCTTCGATGTTCAGTCGGGTCTTCTGGTACGGCTCGTCCGTTATGCTGACTCCCTCCTGGGTCTCGATCCCACACAAATCGATTACGGAGACTATCGCGCGGTTGACGGCGTGCAAATTCCCTTCATGCGGACGATTGCCCGCGCCGGAAGTCGCTCAACGATTCAGATTGACGCGATTCAGCAAAACGTCCCGATCGACGATGACAGATTCATGAACCCAGGCGCCCAGCCAGAAAAGGGAACACCAGCAACCTCGGCCCGATAGCGCCTCCGAAAGTGATACGAAATGGTTTCGCAACCATGCCGCGCCGCCCGTTCGCTTTGAAGACGGAATACTCGCTTTTTGTAAGCAGGAGTTGAACGTACTGGCGCACGAAACGTGCTTCATGCGAGCAATCGGTAGCTGCTCCTACATCACAACGTCTTACGATAATGCACGCAGCGGTCCACCACTTCATACCCCAGCGCCTCATGCACTCGTTGCGAAACCTCGTTATCGATCCACGTGTCCGACGCGATCTCCACGCACCCCTGGCTGCGTGCCCAATCTTCCGCCGCGGCCAGAAGTTTCCTGCCTATGCCCTTGTGCCGATAGCTCTCAGCAACGTACCAGCCCTCGACATAGCCGACCGGCCGCGATGGATCGCAACCGTCCGCGTGGGAGCGCAAGTCCACCTCCAGGAAACCAGCCAGGATTCGATCACTCGCCTCCGCGACCAGAATGATCAGCGGCAGCGTCACAACAGCCTCGCCTTCGAGAATCTTTATAACTTCTCGCGCATGCTCCTCGGCGGAAGTCTTAGGCCAGAGGGCCGCGCGCATACGAACCAGTTGGTCGCAATCCGATAACTCGGCCGGCCTGATACCAATGTCCGACACCGAGTCCACCCCGGCCGATTCTAGATCCCGCATATGATTGGTCTAACATCCCCTAACTTGTGCAGTTGTCAACTCTCTGTAAATGCTGCTAGAAACTAACCTCCACCAATAGGTCTTGTACAAAGTCCGAACCGGGATATACTGCCGCGCATGTCGACGGCTCGCCGCTTTGGATGCCTGACCAGAATTTTCGCAGCATTGTTACTTGGCGTGGCCGTCGTCTACACGGTGGCTGCCATCACCAGTCCGTGGTCGTTTCACATCGGTGGCCGCTGGACGCCATTCTTGACCTGGTCCGGATCCGGCAAGCTGGTCACGAAAAACGGGACGTATCCTCTCTATATCACCTTCTACCCGTCCTCCCATTTTTCCCGGCTTCACTCCGCTGGCTTGCGCCCCACCGGGGGCGTGCAGGGTAACGGCTGGTTGTGTACGGCCCCGGGCTCGATTGAACGCCTGAGGCTATCCGGCACAATCTATAACGGCTGGAGCACCACCGAAGGAAGCCAGATTGGATTTCGCCTGAATGAATGGAATGCCATCGACCTCGGCCAGCATCGTGGTTACTTCGATCTCTACGGCCACTGGCAGAGCCAGCAACTGGTCATGGATGATCACGGCGCATACAGCTCCACCCTTCGCTCCGGCCTCAAACTCGAGCACGCCTCCGTAACCTTTGACTGGGGCTCTTACTCCGATTTCAAATCCATGTGCGCCAGCGCGAGAATCCCTCCGCCACATCCATGAGCAGAGGCCTGTTTCCCCGCTCGCGAATTGGCCTTGACCCTGTATTGATTTTGATTGCTCTCCTCTTATTTATAGGTACAATTGCGCCGACATCCAGGATGCGGTCAGCTCGCGTCCCAGTCCCTTACGTTCTGAAGTTGAGGGAAACAAGCGGCTGACCCACTGGCGTCATCGCTGCCTCTGACTTACGACATGCTCAAGGGGTCGTCTATGCGACATCTCATGGGTTTGGCGCAGTCTCTGTTGTTATGCGCGTGCTTGCTCGCCTTCGCCCCCGATCTCCTCGGGCAGGCCGCCGACCCTTGGCCTGCCGTCGCCAAAGAAGATCTAGCGCTCACTGAGAACCCTGCCGACCCCGGGTCAGCCGCAATGATTCTCGACCGCCAGGTCTTTACTGACGACGAGAAGCGTCTACAGACCGAGTTCTTCCGCATCAAGGTGTTTACGGAAGCAGGAAGATCTTACGCCGACATTGAGATCCCCTACGTAGTGAAGAACACCTCCGTCGAAAACATACGGGGCCGCACCGTGCAACCGGATGGCACCGTAATTCCATTTGCAGGAGTTGTATTCGACAAGGTCGTAGTCAAGTACAAGAGATTTGCGTATAACGCGAAAGCTTTTACCCTTCCCGGCGTGCAGGTTGGATCAATCATCGAATACTCCTACGAAGTGCATTGGAAAGACCGGCTGCCCGACTACATCCGCAATCCCGCCAACTACGCCATTAGCGAGGGATTTACTTATCCCACCACCACCTGGACGATTCAGCAGAACTTGTTCACCCGGCACGCGACGTTCGTGATTCGTCCCGTAAAGAACGGGATGCTCGAATACGCCAATGTCCGGCTGCCGAACAATTACCCCTCGACGCAGCCTGACGGAACCATGCGTATGGAAGTCAACCAAGTCGCGGCCATCGAAGAGGAGGATCGAATGCCGCCGCGATCGACCTTGACCAGCCGCGTTCACTTTTACTACCGCGTCGGCTTGATCTACAGCTATTGGAGCAATATCAGCAAGGCGGAAGCCAATCTCAACGCCAAGCTGATTGAGCCAACCCATTTCCTGGAGCGAGCCGCGAACGAGATCGCGCCCGCGTCCGATCCGCCGGAGACTAGGCTGCGGAAACTCTACGCACACGCCCAGAAAGTTCGTTACCTCAGCTATGAACCTGAGAAAACCGAGAAGGAATCGAAACGCGAGCACCTGGCCGAGAACAAAAGCGCAGAAGACATATTCCGGCACAATTACGCCTACCGCAACGAGATCAACTATCTTTTCACCGCTCTGGCGCGCTCCGCGGGATTTGACGCATCCATCGTTCAACTCGTCGACCGAAGCTCCGCTACTTTCGAAGCGCAGGTGCCAGATGCCTCGCAACTCAATGCCATCGTGGTGCTGGTGCGAATCAACGGACAGGACATCTATCTCGATCCCGCTACCCGCTATTGCCCTTACGGTCTCGTGCCCTGGTTTGAGTCTGATACCCACGGAATCCGATGGGACAAGATGAATGGGAACATCCTCTTCGTCAAGCCACTCACGGACGAACTCGGTGCGACCGAGCGCACCGCTGACTTAAAGCTGCAATCCGACGGAAGTCTCGAGGGGACGTTGGAGATCGTTTTCACTGGACAGGAGGCCCTGGACTGGCGTTTGTTAGCTTCCGACGAGGACGACGAAGGCCGTCGGAAGTTGATGGAGGATGAAGTGCGCGACCTGGCACCAGCAGGTGCCACTATCGACATCGACGAAGTAATCGGATGGCAGGATTCCGAACAACCCTTGCGAGTCAAGTGTCATTTGCACGCGCCTCACTTTGCTTCGTTCACCTCCAGGCGGATGTTGTTCCCCCTCTCTGTCTTTCAAACGAATAGCAAGAATCCTTTCCCTCAAGTCTACCGAGCCCAACCGGTGTACTTCAGTCACGGATATCGTACCGCGGACAAGATTCAGATCTCTCTGCCAACTGGCTACAAACTCGAGGCCTTGCCCGCGGAATCGGGTAGCACAGGCGACTTTGCAAATTTTCACGCTAAGCGCAGCAGCGATGCGGGCATAGTCCGGTTGGAGCGTCAAACCCAGATGACAGGGTACTTCTTCCCAATCCAGTCGTACCACTCGCTGCGGGCCTATTTCCAGAAGTTGCGGCAGAGCGATGCTCAAAAGGTAGTTCTGCTGAAGGAGGATGCGCAACATGCTCAATAGAGCTCTTCGGCTGGGCATGACTCTCGCAATCGTTCTCTTGAGCGTTAACGCATTGGCCGGAACCCCCGATTGGCTGAGAGAGGCCGCAAAAGCGCCGCTGGCCAAATATTCGGAAGATACCGACGCCGTCGTCCTGCTGCAAGAAAGGCTGGTCACGGTTTCACCCGACGGCAAAGTCCGTTCCACCTACCGTAAGGCGTTCAAAGTTCTCCGACCCTCAGGACGCAGCAAGGGCATGCTGTATGTCTATTTCGATAGCCAAACCGAGATCACATCGTTAAAAGGCTGGGCTCTCACTGCGTCGGGCGAGGAATACGAGGTTAAGAAAGGCGATGCGGCGACTGCAGGGTACTCTGAAGAATTGTATTCCGACACCCGCTATCAAGTGCTGCAGATTCCTGCCGCTCAGCCGGGAAACGTTGTCGGATATGAGTATCAGCAACTGGAGCGGCCATTCGTATTGCAGGCACAATGGCCGTTCCAGGACGAGATCCCCGTGCGCCATGCGCGTTTTGTTCTCGAGTTGCCACCGTCTTGGACCTACGCGGCCTCCTGGCGGAATCACCAGCCGGTCATCCCCCAGCAGACAGGAGACAACCGCTGGACATGGGAACTCAGCGACATTGACGCTGTGCGCTCCGAGCCCGAGATGCCGAACTGGAGGGCGGTGGCTGGCCACTTCGGAGTCTCTTTCTCGCCCAAGGCCTCCGATTCATCAAGTGCGAACAACGCTTCCTGGGCGCAACTCGGTCGCTGGTATGCACAGACCGCCAACGGCCGCCGTGAGCTTACTCCGGCGATGCGCGCCAAAGCTCGCGAAGTCTCGGCCGGAGCCGCAAACCCAATGGAGACGATTCAGCGGCTCGCGTCCTATGTCCAGCACAACGTGCGATACGTTGCCATCGAGATCGGCATTGGTGGATATCAGCCTCATCCCGCTCCGGAGGTGTTCGCGAGCGGTTACGGGGATTGCAAAGATAAGGCGACACTTCTGAGCGCGCTATTACACGAAGTGGGAATCAATTCGTATTACGTGCTCATCAATAACAATCGTGATTACCTGTCGCCAGATTTTCCCAGCATGCTCGCGTTTAATCACGTGATACTCGCGATCCTCTTACCCGATCCTGCCGACACAACCTCAACGATGCCAATCCTTCGCCATGAAAAGCTCGGCCGTCTCCTCCTGTTCGATCCGACCGATGATTCCACACCGCTGGGTTATCTGCCGGCCAGTCTCCAGGCAAGTCAAGGATTGCTGGTGACCGACGGCGAGGGCGAACTCGTGAAAACTCCGTTGTTGCCTCCCTTGGCCAATCGAATCCATCGGACCGCCAAATTGAGCCTGGATACAACTGGAGTCTTGAAGGGCACGATTGAAGAAATCAGATTCGGACCGTTCGCCACCACCCTGCGCGACAACCTGCTGAATTTGCCGGCCAAGCAGCGCCAAACGATTCTCCAGAGCATGCTGACCGAAATGATCGACGGGGCCGTGCTCACCGGCGCACACGTGGGAGGTCTCCACGACTCTGAAGCTGCGATGACGGTCAGTTATGACGTGACGGTGCCTGCCTACGCGCAGCACACGGGAAATCTCTTTCTATTCCGGCCGTGTGTGTTGGGCCATAAGGGAAGCAGTATCTTGGAAGGCAAACCGCGCCAGCAGCCGTTAGTGTTTCCCTATGCCGCATCGGAGAGGGATATCGTGGAAATTTCCTTGCCCGCGGAGTATTCAATCGACGAGACGCCCAGGGACGCCACTTACAGCTTCCCATTCGCAGACTACAAGAGCGATACCAAGATCTCCGGTCACGATCTCCACTACAGCCGAACCTACGAGCGGAAAGAGGTTCGGATCCCGATCGAGAAGCTCGAGGATCTCAAGAAGCTCTACTCCGACATCGCCGACGACGAGCGCGCCTACGCAATTTTGCAAGTTCCTTAGCTGGCCATCAGCATCGGTTCACACGTCTTCTCCTATTAGCTTAGGGTTGTGGAAACAGGAGAATTGGCTAGTTCAATACGTGTTTTCTTGTGATGATTTGATCGTCCTATGCGCATCCTTTTAGTTGGCGGCAATGGCTTCATCGGGCGGTTCGTCGTCGCCGCACTAAAGCGGCAAGGGCACGCGGTGGCGGTCTTTCACCGCGGCACGACGGCCGCGCCCGCTGGCGTTGACGAGATTCGGGGCGACCGTAACCAACTCAACGCCAGCGCTCAGGAACTGAAGCACTTTGCGCCCGATGTCGTAATTGACATGGTTATCAGCTCGGCTCCGCAGGCCGAAGAGTTGATGAACGTCTTCCGTGGCACGACGCGACGCGTGGTCATGCTAAGCAGCATCGACGTGTACCGCGCGGTGGGCATTTCGCACGGCACAGAGAGTGGGCCTCTGCAGGATGTTCCCCTTACGGAGGAGTCGGAATTGCGGCGCAATCTGCATCCCTATCCACCAGAGAGCATCCAGTTCATGCGCAAGATCTTCTCTTGGGTCACGGACGATTATGACAAGATCCCGGCTGAACGCGTGGTCATGAACGACCACGAACTTCCCGGCTCGGTGCTCCGGCTGCCCATGGCGTATGGGCCCGGCGATCCGCTGCATCGTTTTTTCCCCGTGGTGAAACGCATCGTCGACAGACGGTGCCAAATCATTTTTCCCGAAACCCTGGCTGCCTGGCGCTCGCCGCGGGGCTACGTCGAGAACATTGCCGCCGCCATTGCGCTCGCTGCTACAGATGAACGCGCAGCGCGACGTATCTACAACGTGTGCGAGGAGCCATCGTTCAGCGAACTGGACTGGGCACGAAAGATCGCCGCGGCGATGCTGTGGGATGGAGACTTTGTCGTCTTGCCTGTTGAGAAAACGCCACCGAATTTGCAAAAGCCTGGCAACGCCTCGCAGCATTGGACTGCGAGTTCGGCGCGTATCCGCCAGGAACTGGGATACCAGGAACCGGTGGCGATTGAGGAGGCAATCCGGAGGACGATCTGCTGGGAACGGGAAAACCCGCCGGCCGACGTGTTCCCCGCGCAGTTCGATTATGCGGCAGAGGACGCGGCGGTAGCAGGCCACCTCGGATGAGCTTGATAAAAGAGTCGTTTTGCATTAGCAACTCGAAGTCGAAGTTTTTCCGCAGCCTGCGAGACCCCCTTTCCCGATTTGGTTTCCCAAAATGCAAAGAACCGTCTTAGTTGTTGAGAATCACAACAGAAATCTTAAATAGTGGTATCAGGCGGCAACAGCCTAGAGCATAGCAGGAGCTAGAAGGCCGAAGTGCTTTTGTCCGGTAGTAGGGTTGGGTCCCGAATCCGTAGGGGTTTGCCGCCCCATTCAATCCACCGTAGCAGCGGCACTTCTTCCCGTTTTCCACACTTTCCACAATAAGAAAGTTCCCCTTTGTGACGAACAACCTTGACCGAGCCTGTAGACAGCTCACAATGGAAGCGTGCCCAAACAGATTGGAGGACTCGATGCCGCAGGTAGAGAAGGGCCCCGGCTCTCTTCGGGTTCCGGGGCCCTTGGCAGGGGAGGGTAAACACAAGAGGCACTGCCGAGGCGAGCGTATCAATATCTTCATAAAGAAAGCGTAAATGTCACAGTTTTTTGGTTGGGAAGAAATGCTGGTGGGCTTATTCAGATTGTTCGCCAAGTTCGCCACTCTTGGCGGTCGCAAACTGCAAGGCTCAAATGAACTGATGGAAACCAGTCCACTAACTTCCGCAAAGGCGGTTCAGAAGGCCGAGGATAACGGAACTAACACGAATTCCATATCCTGCAATATTTTGCCCATAAGTCCTTCGTCCACAAGATTTTGCCGGCATGATAAAAAGTGCCGTTCCCGTAAGCTACTAAAGAATCACAACTTAACTGAGACCGTCCAAGAAGCTGGAGGAGTCGATAGCCCAATAGGGACCGCTAACTCCTTATTCCAGAATATTTTACCAATAAGTCCTTTGTTTGGAAGATTTTGCGGCAGAAAGCGGCGATCTGCAGAATGTAAGTACTTCAGAATCAATATTTTGGAGGAATCGCACAAAAAAACAGGGAGGGGGTATACCCAACGGAAATCAAGCCGGAAACATCGAGTTCTGCTCGAGGTTACCCTGGTCGTTGATCAAACCGAGATCGACGCGAAGCTCTGCTGTGGCTATCCCGCTCAGGCGCCCACAGCCGCATGATCGGCCATCCGGCGTTTGTTATAGCGCAGCGCGACGTTCATGAAGACGTAACCGAGGGAGGTCTCGAAGCTGATCATCAGTGCTTCGGTGTCTTCACTGGTCTTGTCGCCCTCCTGCGCCGTCAGCAACAGTGGCGGATGTACGCGGAAATGAAACCCCTGGTCGTTGAGCGCGGAGATGGCATTGCCCACAACCTGGTTGGCCAGTTCGAAGATGGTTTCCTTGATCAGCGTATCCGACTCAGGCAGCTCCGCACCCGCATAATGGCTCGCCACCTTGACGGCAGTCTGAGGCTCAAGGTCAAGTATGATCCGCCCCTCAATGTCGCCCGTAAGCGCGATCATGCCGGCCACGCCTTTTCGCCGGTAGGCGTCTTCTTCCATGGTGAGGTTGCCCACCTTGGTCGAGCCCTGCAAACCTTGCGACAACACGGCATCCGCCGCGTTGATGAAAGGCTGGATCAGTTCCATCTTCATCGACTTAGACTCCCGCTCCGGCTGCGGCCGCCACGGAGCCGTCCTCACCCAAAACATACTTGATGACTTCATACAGAACTTCCGGCTTCACCGGCTTCTGCACGAAGTGCCGAGCTCCCCGTTGCAGCGCCGCCACGATGTTCTCCTGGTACCCCACCGACGAGACCATCACGATGCGCGCTTCCGGATGCGCCTGCACGATTCGTTCGGCCGCCTCGATCCCTTCCATCTGCGGCATGGTGATGTCCATGAGCACGATGTCAGGATGCGTACGGTCAAACTCGCTGATGGCAGTCAAGCCGTCCCCGGCTTCAGCCGCCACCTGCCCGCCGAACGTCTCAATCATGCGGGCCAGATTCTTACGGGCAAATACTGAGTCGTCCACAATCAAGTACCGGACCGACTGCCCGTCCTTGCTGCGTTTCACGGGTGCAAACTGCTCCATACAGACCTCCCCCTGTCTACTGATATCATGCGCCGCTGGCCCGCACCAGATCACTCTGGTCACGGGTGGTAAGCAGCGCCCGATCTTAGTTTCCGGCGCGCACCGCGCGCCCGGCGGATCCCAAATCCGATCCGCTACTTCTTCCGCAAATCGCTTGCAGCGTCGATGCCATCACATCCAGCCCCACTACCCGGATCGCATATCCTCGTTCAATCGCCGCCTTCGGCATGCCGTACACCACGCAGGACTCTTCGCTCTGCGCAATGGTCATGCCGCCCTCTTTCTTGATCGCCCCCAAACCTTCTGCGCCATCGTCGCCCATGCCCGTCATCAGTACGCCAACCGCTTGCGTCTTGAATTCCTCGGCGACGCTGCGCAACAGCACATCCGCACTCGGACGATGCCCGTTGACCCGCGCCTCGTCACTCAGCACCACGATATCTCCCAGCGGCAGCCGCTTCACTTTCATGTGGCGGTTTCCCGGGCAGATCAGCACCCGCCCCGGTTGCAGCACATCTCCCGACTGAGCTTCCTTCACGCGCAACGGACAAAGTTCATCCAGCCGCCGCGCGAACATGTCCGTGAATCCATCCGGCATGTGTTGCACTACCGTGATCGCTCCCGGAAAGTCTCCCGGCAACTGCGACAGCACATACTCCATCGCCTGCGGACCTCCAGTCGAGACCCCAATGGCAACGACTTTGTTGGGCGAAGCCGACGAAACCGGCGCCTTCTCCGGCTTCGGCGGAACTCCCGGCAGCATCCGTGGCTTCAGCTTGCACTCGGCTGCTGCTTTGACCTTGGCGATCAGCTCGCGCGCGGTCTCCGCCATGTGCGCCTTGGCATCCCTCGGCTTGGTCACGAAGTCGAATGCGCCCAGCCCCAGCGCCTTCATGGTGACGGACGCGCCGTCGATGCTGTGCGAACTGAATACGATCACCGGCACCGGTTGCCGCCGCATGATCTCTTTCAGAGTGTCGATGCCATTCATCCCCGGCATCTCGAGATCGAGCGTCACGACGTTCGGCTTCAACTCTTCGATCTTCTTCAGGCAGAAGTTGCCGTCCATGGCCGTGCCTACCACGTCGATGGACTCATCCACCGCCAGCATCTGCGGAATCAGCTTGCGCATCAGCGCCGAGTCGTCGACCACCAGCACGCGCACCGTCTTCTTGCTCATGCCTGGCCTCCCACGGCCGGAGTCAACGCCAGCCGCACCCGGTCCGTGTGGGTCAACAACAATCCCGAGTTCGAGTGTCCCGTTTCCTGCGGCCGCGAGCGGGCCACATGTTCCACCACCGCCGGCAAGTTGAGAATCAGCACTACGCGCCCGTCGCCCAAGATCGAGGCGCCCGAAACCAGATCGGTGTGGAATGTGCTGTCATCCAGGGCCTTGATTACCAGTTCCTCTTCGCCTTCCAACGCATCGACAATCAAGCCGTACTTCCTCTCTCCGACTGTAATGACGAGCACAAAGAGCTTGGATTTTCGATCTTCTGCCGCTGGACGTCCCAGCCGCAGCAGCGGCAGAACCTGGTTGCGCAACTGCAGAACTTCGTAGTTATCGACCTGATGAACTTCGGTTTCAAAGGTGCGCGCAATCTCCACCACCGCATTCAGCGGGATGGCGTACAACCGTTGCTCCACCCAGAACAGCAGAGCCTTGATGATGGCCAACGTGAGCGGCAGTTTCAGGCGGAACGTGGTGCCTTGCCCGGGCCGCGTTTCGACGCTGATGGACGCTTTCAAGCGGTGCAGCACACTTTGCACCACATCCATGCCAACGCCGCGACCGGAGACTTCGGTGACCTGTTCCGCCGTCGAGAAGCCCGGCCGGAAGATGAAGTCGAGAGTTTCTGCTTCAGTCAGGCGCGCTGCTTCATTCGGCGTGGTCAGCCCCAACTCAATCGCCTTGGCGCGAATCTTCTGCGCGTCAATGCCGCGGCCGTCGTCGGTGACTTCCACTACCACCTGGTTGCCGTGGTGATAGGCGTTCAGGCGAATGGTCCCTTGCGCCTTCTTTCCCAACTTGCGCCGTTCTTCGGCGGGCTCAATGCCGTGACTCACCGCATTGCGTACCAGATGCGTAAGAGGCTCAGCGATGGCGTCGAGAATCCCTTTGTCGAGATCAGTATCCTGCCCGCTGATGTCAAGTTCGACCTCGCGCCCGCATTGCCGCGCCACATCGCGCACCATGCGCGGAAAGCGGCGGAACAATTGGTCGACCGGTACCATGCGAATCTTCATGACCGAGCGCTGCAGATCGTTGAGAACCCGCGCCTGGAAGGCCATGGCGTCGGCAAACTTGCCGCGCAGAAGTTCTTTGGGATAACGCTTGGAGAACTCGCTCAGCGCCTGCTGAAGCATCGACTTGCCGATAATCAGTTCGCCGACCAGGTTCAAGCACGTTGTCGATGCGTCCGGCGTCAACCCGCAGCAGGTTTTCTTGCTGCGGCGATTACCGTCGCAACTCCTGTGGCTGCGGGAGCTTCTGTCTCGTTAGCCTCGGCTGTAATAAGACTGTCTTCCTCGACAATCACGGGCTCGAGTGTGACTGCACCGGCTTGCGGAACCGGACTCGGCTCGAGCATCAACTCGATCGTCACTTCTTCGGAGATGGTCGGAATGCGTCCCTTGGCCGCAATCTGTTCAACGGTTTGCGAACTGGCCAGAACGAACTCCACGTGCTTGGACGCAGCCGGAGACTTGGCATCCGGGCGGACTGCAATGACCTGACCCACGCCGCCCAAGGCGTTGTGAATCAACTGGCGGCCCGCGATGGGCATGGCGCAGTGAGGGTCGATCTTGACGACGACATGATGCACCGCCAGGCCGCTCGCCTGGGCTTTGGTCATGGCGAGCTTTTCGTACTCATTCCAATGCGCCGCCGACTTGGCGGACGCGCGCGCCGCGGAGGCCTTGGCGGGCCCCGCCTTGGCGGTGGCCTTCCGGGTACGGCGGGTTTTTCCCGGGGATGGAGCGTCGGTCAGTTCATGAATCTTCTTACTGAGAGTTTTGGTGGAAGGCAGCTTGCTGCCCTTGCGGTAAGCGCCAATCATCTCGGCAAAGAGATCCGCAGCCGCAAAAGCGATCTCTGCCACTGCAGCCTGAGTCGCGGACCCGTCCAAAGACAACGCGTCTTCGAACTGGTGTGACAGTTCGCTTAGTTCACGCAGGCCGCAGGCCGCGGAATCACCCTTCAAGGTATGCACCGTGCGCCGGATGGCGCGCACGATTTCCTCGTCGCCGGGTTTTTTCTCCAGCTTCAGCGCTTCATCGTTGAGCGCCTGCAGCAGTTCCTGCGAAGTCTCAAAGAAGAGCTCTCGCAGTTCCAGGCCGCGTTCATCGGGGGAATTCGTCATGCGTTAGTCCCTTACCTCAAGCCGCTGATAGGCGGTTCCGCTGTCCTTGTGCAGCATCTGAAACTTCTTGGTCAGGCCGAGAAGACTCTCCGCGTGTCCCACAAACAGATAGCCGCCCGCATTCAAGCAGCGGTAGAACTTTTCGATCAGCCGCTTTTGTTCCGCCTCATCGAAGTACATCATCACGTTGCGGCAGAAGATCACATCGTTGCGCTGCGGCAGATACTCCGTTTTCAGGTTGTGAAAATCGAAGTGCACCATTTCCTTCAGCGGCTTCTTGATGGCATAGCGCTCCCCCACCTTGTCGAAGTAGCGCAAGCGGTAGCCGTAATCCACCATCGACATCTGGTTCTCGCTGTAGCTGCCTTCCTGCCCATGCCGCAGGACCGAGTAGGCAATGTCGCTGGCCAGAATCTCCACCCGCCACGGTGGCGGCACTAGGGGTTTCGGCAGCGGCAGATCCACCGGCAGGGGATTGCGCAGGTAGTAGTACGCGAGCGCATCGGTTACCAGCATGGCCAAGGTGTAAGCTTCCTGCCCGGTCGAACAGCCAGCGCTCCAGATGCGGATCGAATACTCGCGCCGCGAGCTCTTGTGCTTGAACAACTCTTCCAGCACGGTCTTCTGAAACAGATCGAGTTGCGCCTTGTGGCGGAAGAAACTGGTCTCATTGACCGTGAGGTTTTCGAGCAGCTTAGCCAGTTCGTCTTTGCCCTGCGGGCTGATCAGCATCCGGTAATAGGCATAGAAGGATTCAACTCGGCACTCCTTCAGGCGGCGCAGCAGACGGTCCTGCAGGAAGTGCGTGCGCCGTTCGTCGAAGTGCATGCCGCACTCCTGGTAGACGAGCGCCTGCAACAGCTTCAGTTCCGCTTCCGTCAGTATGGGAGCAGGTGCCGCCCCAGATGTGCTCATGCGTTCTCTCGTTCTCGCCTTACGCTGAAATCAGAATTCTGCAGGATGTTTTTTCCCATCCCGCCTATCGTGCCGCGGCACCGCGTGCCTCGGGCTTGGAAGCCGCCTTCTTCTCCGCGCTCTCGTTTTTGACCTGCAGGCTGCCCGGAGCCAGCAGTTTGCTCATATCGAGCAGCACCACCAGGCGTCCTGCGACCTTGCCAAGGCCAGTAACACAGTTCAGTCCACCGTCCTGAAAAACCGCGGGCGGAGCTTCCACGGCATCCGCGGGAATCTTCAGAACCTCGGAGGCTGAGTCCACAATCAAGCCGGCCAGTCGCCCCGCGTGTTCCACCACCAGAATGCGATTCTGCCTGCGCAGCGTGATCTGCTTTTCTCCGAAGCGCTTGCGGAGGTCCATCACGGAGACGATCTTGCCGCGCAGGTTGA
Source organism: uncultured Acidobacteriaceae bacterium (assembly GCA_963840895.1). Taxonomy (GTDB): domain Bacteria; phylum Acidobacteriota; class Terriglobia; order Terriglobales; family Acidobacteriaceae; genus Sulfotelmatobacter. The sequence goes on along the minus strand of CAWJAR010000011.1, from coordinate 120,596 downwards.
TCACACCTTCGAGGTAGTCGGGCGCGTCCGGCACCGCAGTGATCTCCGGGACGCGTACGATTTCGTGCAGGGAAGTGATGGGCACGCCGTAAGTCTCGCGTCCCACCTTGAAACCGACGATATGGAGTTCTCGGCTCATAAACTCACCCTCTGCTTGCAGGCTCCTCCGCCCGGTCCTAGTACTGCGCTCCGGCCGCAGCGCGCTTGGCGCTCCGTCCGGAGTTCTCTCCGCCCAGTTGCGAATGCGAAGCTTCGGCCAGGGCAAAGCGGTCGAGGAATTCCAGGAGGCCGCGCGACATCTTCGACATTTGCTCGGACGACGCTGCCAATTCGGTGGATCCGGAAGTGGAGGACTGCACCAGTTCCCGCATGCGTTCCATGGCCTTGACCACGGCCTGCGCTCCGGACGCCTGCTCTTCCACCGCCGAGTTGATCTCGTGGGTGATTTCGTTGAGACGCGTGGTAGCACGCGCAATTTGAGACGAGCCGTGAGATTGTTCGTTGGTGGCCGCGCCGATTTCCTGGGCGAACTTGTACACCTCGGTGACCACATTGGAAATCTTGCGCAGCGCGGCATTCAGCTCGCCGCCCAGTTCCAGTCCTTCGTTGACGATGGTGGTCGAGCGGTCCATGTTCTCGACCGCCTTACGAGCTTCCTTCTGAATGCTCTGGATGAGTTCCGAGATTTCCTTGGTAGACTGCGCCGACTTCTCGGCCAGTTTGCGGACTTCGTCGGCGACCACAGCGAATCCCAGGCCGTGTTCCCCGGCGCGTGCCGCTTCAATGGCCGCGTTCAGCGCCAGCAGGTTGGTCTGCTCGGCTAGATCGTCGATCACTTCGATGATCTTGCCAATGTCGTCGGCGCGCTGTCCCAGGGCTCCGATGATCTCGCCCGAAGACGTGATGGTGGTGTTGATGCGGTTCAGGCCGTCAGTCGCCTTCTCCATGGTGCCGATGCCGTTATGCACTTCCTCGCGCGAACGGTTGGAAATGTCGAGCAACACCTTGGCGGTATCGGCCACGCGCTGAATCGAGGCCACCATCTGATCGATGGAGGCAGAAGTCTCGCTGACGCTGGAAGCCTGCACCTGCGTGCTCTTCACCATGTTCTGCACGTTGACACTCATCTCGTGCATGGTGCTGGTGACTTCATCAATGGCAGACGACGCCTGCAATCCAATCTTGGCGGCGTCGTCGGACGCTCCCGCAACCTGGTTGGAGGCGCTGGCCACCTGCGACGAAGCATCGCGAACACTGCGCACCAGCCCGGCCAACCCTTCCACCATGCGGGAGAAAGCGTTGCCCAGCGTGTCGTGCGTGGAACGGGGCTTCACTTCCACCGAAAGGTCGCCTCCGGCGATGGACTCGGAGACTCCCGCCATTTCCTTCAAGTACGTCACCATCTTGTGGAAGGTGCGAGCCAGTTCGCCGATCTCGTCGTCGCGGTTGAGTTCAATGTTGTGCTCGAGGTCGCCAGTATTACCGATGCCGCGAGCCACATTCATCAGGTTGGTCAGGGGCTGGGTTATGGATTTCGCGGTGCGGTAGGCGATCGCGATGCCGAGAGAGAGGGCCAGCATAGTGCTGAGCAGAGACACGACGATGGTTGCCTTGGCCGCGGTTTCGTCGGACTTGCGGCTCTCGCCATCGGCGACGTCCAGCGAGTCGGTGGAATTCTTCACCCACGAAGAAGCGTCCTTCTGGAGGTAGTAGATCTGCAGCTCGGCGACGGTCGCATTGCCCGAGTCGACATCTTTGCGTTTTTCGATCAGAGGCTGCGCGAAGTCCTTGCCCCAGGCCTGTTCCAGCTGCTGCACTTTCCCCAATGCGGCCTTGACTTGGTCCGAGGCCACCATCTTGAGGGACTGATCCAGCTTGTCATTGAGCGTGCGCAGCCCCTCGTTCATCCGGTCGACTTCGCGCGTGTCGCCGCTCAGCAGGTAATTGCTGAGGTAAAGGCGGTTCTGCATCATCTGGAAGCGGACGGCGTTGGTGGTATCCGCGAGTTCTTTGGCCGTGTGCTCGCGCTGCACTGCTGACCAATTCACCAGGAACAGCACCAGCACCATTGCCAGGATGATGCCGAAATTCGTATATAACTTTTTCCCGATTGTCATGCCTGTCTCCTCCGCGGTCCGTCCGCCTACCGCGGCTCAAACTTGAAATCGATTACTCCGGTGCTCTCCGCCGATGCCGGATCGAAGCGCCACTTCTTCGCAGCGTCCAGAGCCGCTCCCGCCAACACCGGATGGCCGCCCACGACGCGGGCATCCTTCACCGTGCCATTAGGTGCGACGATAATCTCGATCTTCACCGTACCCACCAGGTTCATCTTCCGTGCGAGTTCGGGATACGCAGGCTGCACCTTCGTCTTGGCGCGCCGGACAATTTCGTCGTTCTGGGCCTGTTGCGCACCCACGCGAATCGGTCCCAGTGTGATGGTCAAAACCAAAAGGGCCAGCATCGCGGTTACAGTTCGTTGAGACACAATTCCTCCTCGCTCACAAGAAGCAGTCGACCCTAGGCGTGCAACGGCTGGGCCACAGGAACCTTCTTGAAAAAACCAAAGTAATGGTAGGTATCTCGCAGTAAATGAATGACTTAGGCTTGTTCCAAAAAGACGGCCGGACGACCTCTCTGGAATGGCCGTCTCATTCCTGCCGCTAGATTTGCGTTTTCTCACTCTGAAACACCGTCTCACTCAAAGTGCGGGATTTCTCAGCAAGGCACCCCTTCTTCTATTTTCCTTGACTCAAATTGAGATGGAAGGTATTTTCCCAATAGATTCAAGCACTTGTGAATCAAGAATCCTTTTCCTCCATTGTCGGAGCGGCACTGAGCATTTCTGGTGGTCCGATCATTCCCCCGGAAAACAGTTTTGTCCCAGGGTCCGATGACGGATTCCAGAGGCTTCTTCTTCGCATTGCCGCGAAAGCTTCGGATCGTTCTGATTCGAATTCGCTGATTCAATTGTTTTGCCAAGCCACCCGGGATTTTTTCCAAGTCTCGGGCGTGTATTTCTGGCGTTGTGACTTTGCGGAAGAATTGCTGGGGGTGCAGGGAGCTGGGAAACTCGTTGAGCGTTTCGTGGGCCTCCGGCTGCGCCCCGACCAGAGCGCGGTTACGGCGGAGGCGGTGCGGCAGCGGCGCACGGTCTTCGCGAATCACGTGAAGTCCACTGCTTTTCCCGCGGCGAACGAATTTGAAGCGCACTCGCTTCTGGCGGCTCCGCTCTTGGTGTTTAACGAAGTAATTGGCGCGGTTACATTTCTGCACGATTCCAACCACGATTTCTTTAATGAAGATATTGCCGCCAAAGCGACCATCCTGGCCGGGCAATTGAGCAGCCTGCTGGAAGCGGCGAGGCTGGGCGAGGCTTCCCGGGAAGAGCACCGGCGCGCGGAAATTCTCGCCGATGTGGCGCATGCGTTCCACGGAACGCCAGACGTTTCGGCAGTGATCGAGGCTCTGGCCGACCGTCTGCGCCTGCTGCTTCGGACCAAGCTGGTTTGCGTCTTATTGCGCCGTGAGGGGCCGTTCGAATTGAAGGCGGTCTCTGCGGATACTCCGCAACTGGCGACTTCGGCGCGCGCCCGGCATGACCGCCAGACGCTGCGTTTTGCGGCGGATCTGGCTCAGCGCGCGGTCACGGCCGCAGAGCCGATCACCCTCTCGATTGGCGCGGAGGTGCATTCGCTGGGCAAGTTGGTTTCTCCGGGAATGCTGATTGCCGCGCCCTTTCGCACTTCGCGAACCCAAGGTGCGATCCTGATTTACCCGCGGGAGGACGGTGTTTTTACTTCCGAGGAAAAAGCCTTGGTGGCCGCGATTGCAGGCTTTGGGGCCGTTGCGGTGGCGCACGCGGAACTCCACGCCACCGCGCATGCCCAGGCGCACGAACTTCATCAATTACTCGAAATCTCGTCGGCACTGAACTCCAGCAGTAATCTCGAACACGTCTTGCAGTCCTTTGTTATTCGAGCTTCGGATTTCCTTGGTTTCGGGCGTTGCTTCATCGCGCTGGAAGAGGATGGGCATTTCCAGGTTCGCTATGGTGTTGAAAAAGGCGAGCCACGGCGAGTGGATACGCCGTTCCCCGAAGGCATTGCCACTCGCGCCTTGCGCGCAAAAGAAGTGTTCTGGACCGATGAGGCCAGCCGTACCCCCGGCGCGAATCTCGATTTCGTCACGAAATATAAGGTGCACCAGTTTCTTGCTGTGCCCCTTCTGGGAACGAGCGCGCGGGTACTGGGAATGTTCGGCGTACTCGACCGTCTCGACGGGACCGGAATTTCCCCGGAGGATATTCGCCGCGCCCGGGCTTTGTCGAGTCAGGCCGCCGTGGTGCTGGAAGTGGCGCGCAATCTGCATCTGTCCGAGCAACACCGGCGCCGCGCCGAAGCCTTGATCGAACTGGCTCGAGAAATGGATGGCGCGCTGCGCTTGCCCGAGTTCGCTCGCCGCTTCGTATCGCGAACCGCGGAACTGATCTCCGCGAATGCCGGCCTACTCGCGGTGATGCAGGAAGGACGCTGGCAAGTTGCGGCGCTACATGCCGCCGGACAACCGGGCCCCAAGACCTCTGCCGCGCTCGCGCCTCCAGTCGATCGAAGCATCACGCCCCAGCCGCCGGAAGAAGATCGGCGCGTTACTGCGGCAGAGACTTCGTTTCCCAAGCGCCGTTCGGATTTCCTGCTTGATCAAAATTTGGAACGCGCTCTGCATACGGCACTGAGCGATTTTGTGGCACAGCACGCAGAGACGGTGGTTTCCAATACTGCTGAACAAGTGATTGGTTCGGAAGCGGCGTTCCGATTGCAGTGGTCCGATTGCACCCTAGTGCGGCTCCTCGGCGCCAACGGCGAGTTGTCCGGGCTGCTATGCCTTTCCGGCCGGCCTTCTCCTTTGGACACCGAGGATCGGATATTCCTGGAGACCATGGCCGGGCGCGCCGCCATGGCGCTGGAGAACGCGCGCTTGTTCACCCGTATCGAGCAGGCGAACCGTCACTGGATGGAGATTTTTGATGCCATCACCGACTTCATCGTCGTGCACGACCAGTCGGATAAGGTTCTGCGCGTGAACCGGTCGCTAGCTGCGATGATCGGCGTGCCTCCTGCCGAATTGATCGGCGTGAACATGCGAGCGTTGCTGGCGCTGACCAACGAAACCGCGTCGTACTCGTGCCCGTTCTGCCGCGCGATGGCCGACGATTCCGACGAATTTGCGCATCCGGTGTTTGATCGGACCTACCTGGTTTCGACCTCGCGCGTGCATGGCGCTTCGGACGAAGGCCTGCAGACCATCCATGTGCTGAAAGATATTTCCGACCGGCGCGAGGCCGAGCGGCGCTATCGCGAACTGTTCGACAACATTCAGGAAGGCCTGTTTTTCAGCACGCCGAGCGGCCGTTTCATCGAAGTCAATGACGCCATGGTGCGGATGCTGGGATACAGCAGCCGCGAGGAATTGCTGCAGATCGATATTCCCACGGAGCTTTATTTCTCGCCCGAACAGCGGAAGCAACACTCCGAAGTGATGACGGAGAGTGGCAGCCTGCGCAACTTTGAAGCGACGCTGCGCCGCAAAGATGGTTCTCCGATTCACGTTCTGATCAACGCCTTCGGCCTGCACGACAACCATGGACAACTTCTGCAGATCCGCGGATTGATGCTCGATGTGACCGGTCTTCGCACTTATCAGTCGGAACTGTATCGCGAGCGCGATTTCTCCAGCAAAATTCTTAGCAACACGCAGAGCCTGATTCTGGTGGCGGACACCGCCGGTCTGATCAGTTACGCCAATCGCCGCTGGTACGATGCCGGTTTCGAGCAGCGGGAACTGTTGGGGCGTCCTCTGCTCGAACTGGTCGAAGGCGGTTTTGTGCACCGCTTGGCCGAGGCGTTGCAGAGCACCCTGAATGGCCAGCAAGTCGACAATCTGGAATTACAAATCGTGCGGGGCCATGGCGGGGCAGGGAAGTTCTCTGCCAATCTCAGCCCGATGCGGGACGAGCAGGGCACCGTCACCAGCATCGTTGTGGTGCTCACCGATATCACCGATTCTGCTGTACTGCGCGACAAGTTGGTGCATGCGGAAAAAATGGCAGCCGTGGGTCAGTTGGTTTCTGGTGTGGCGCACGAAGTCAATAATCCGCTGACCGCGATCCTGGGCTTCGCCGATTTGTTGATGGAGAATCCTGACCTGCCCGAAACGGCGCGCAAGGATATGCGCGTGATTTTGCAGGAGGCGCAGCGCACCAAGCAGATTGTCCAGAACCTGTTGAGCTTCGCGCGCCAGATGCCGCCCCAGCGCAGTGGCGTGCAACTGAACTCGATCCTGCGGCGGACCGTCCAGTTGCGCTCCTATGACTTCAACAGCCACGGCGTGGATATCGTTGAACATCTGGACGAAGGTCTTCCGGAAGTGATGGGTGATGCTCACCAGTTGCAGCAGGTTTTTTTGAATATTCTGAACAATGCTTATGACGCGGTTCACGAGGTCGGACGTCCGGCGCGCATCGAGATTGCCTCTACCCGCGCCGGTAGCGCTGTCGAAGTTTCGTTCTCGGACAACGGCAACGGAATCTCATTTCCCGACAAGATTTTTGACCCGTTCTTCACCACCAAGGAAGTCGGCAAAGGCACCGGCCTCGGCCTGAGCATTTGCTATGGCATTCTGAAGGAGCACGGTGGCGAAATTCTTTGTCACAACAATTCGGACCGGCCGGGCGCTACGTTTGTGGTCCGCCTGCCCGCCGTTCCCCACACCGCCTCTCTGGGTGTGGGTGCAGGAGTGATACAACCATGAGCCTTCCAGCTCTACGACCTCAGTCTTTGCCCGTGCTGCTCATCGAGGATGAGCCCGCCGTGATGGCATATGTTCAGGCCGCTCTTGAGCGCAGCGGCTATCCCGTGATCTGTTGCGAATCTGGCGTGGATGCTCTGCGCCTGCTGGAAAAAGGCGCATTTCTCGGCGTCGTATCCGACATGCGCACTCCCGGCGGCGTGGACGGCGGGCAGGTGCACGCCTGGGTCAAGCGCCACCGTCCGGACCTAGCTTCGCGAATCATTTTTATTACCGGGGACATCGCCAACGAAGAGACGGTGGCGACGTTGCGGGAAACCGGTGCGCCTTGCGTGGAGAAGCCTTTCCGCGTGCAGCAATTTATTGACGTTGTGTCGAAGACGTTTGGAAAGGCCGATGAATAGTCCGGGGAGCAAGGAAGATTCACGCATTCGCTTGCTGGTCGTGGATGATGAGCAGTCGATCCGCAAGCTATGCGTTACGGTTGGCGAGGCTCTGGGCTTCGTTTGCCTGGAAGCGGAAAGCGGCGAGTCGGCGCTGGCACTTCTGGAAGAGCAGTCGGTGCATATGGTGCTGACCGACATGGTCATGCCGCGCATGTCGGGCCTGGAATTTCTGGAGAAAGTCAAAAAGCTACTGCCCCGCACGGAGATTGCCCTGATGACCGGGCACGGCTCCATTGAAACCGCCGTGCAGGCCATGAAGCTCGGGGCCTACGACTACATTACGAAGCCGTTTTCTCCGCTCGAGGAACTTCGCCTGTTCCTGCGACGCATGGCGGAAAAAATCCGCCTGGTCGAGGAGAACGAGTTCCTGCGACAGCGGACCGACTCGGAAACCGCCGTGCACGGCATCATCGGATCATCCCTGAAAATTCAGGACGTCCTGCGCATGGTGGCGCGGCTGAAAGACACTCGCACGCCGGTGCTCATCTATGGGGAAAGCGGCACCGGAAAAGAGTTGGTGGCGCGTGCCATGCATTTCCGCGGCGCCTTTGCGAGCCGACCTTTTGTCGCCGTCGACTGCGGATCGCTGGTGCCTACCCTGATTGAGAGCGAACTCTTCGGCTATGAAAAGGGAGCCTTCACCGGAGCGCTGAAGTCGAAGCAAGGACTCTTCCAGGCGGCTGACGGGGGCACGATCTTTCTCGATGAAGTGGGTGAATTGCCCTTGGAATTACAGGCTAAGCTGCTGCGGGTTCTGCAGGAGAAAGAGGTTCGTCCCGTAGGCAGCAACCAGCGAATTAAAGTGGACGTGCGTGTGATCGCGGCCACCAATCGCGATCTGGAAGCGGCCTACAAGAATGGAACCTTCCGCAAGGATCTCTACTTCCGTCTGAATGTAGTCACCTTATATGTTCCGGCGTTGCGCGAACGCCGCAGCGATACCCCGATGCTCGTGCACTGGTTTCTGGAACGCTATGCGCCCGGTTCGGAACTCCACGTGACCAACGCGGCCATGAAGGCCCTCATGCAATACGACTGGCCGGGCAACGTGCGCGAGTTGGAAAATTGCGTGGAGCGGGCAGTCGCCCTGGGTAACGGGCAGATCATCGATCTCGGCGATCTCCCTCCAGCGATCGCCGCCGGGTCTTCTGCGGCGGCAAGCACTCCCACGCAGATCGAGAGATCGACGGTGCTCGATCCTGATCTTGCCGGAGCGCACACGATTCGCGAGTCGACGCGGCCTCCGCTTTCGACTACGGACCTGGAAGACATTGAGCGCGCCACGATTCAGCGCGTCTTCGAAGAAGTGAAGGGCGACAAAGCGCTGGCAGGCCGTATGCTCGGCATCAGCCGCGCCACGCTGTATCGCAAGCTCAAGCGCTACAACATTGGCATGGGATCCCCTGGGTCGGGCTCGTCGAGCCATACGCTGCAGTGATTCCGTAATCGAATTCAGGTTTCGACAAAACTTTTCGACCCCTCTCAACTCTCTTCCAAAGACTGCTTTTGGGGATTCAGCCCTTGGCAGACGGCCTTCTTTTCCTTACCCTAGCAGCCTATGAAAGCTGCCGCTCTTCGTTCCCACATACTTCTCGTTTTGATCTTCGGCTGCGCCATGCTTGCGTGGGCGCAATCTCCCTTCACTGTGGAGCAGGTAATCAGCTCTCCTTTTCCAAGTGAACTCGTGTCGGCCGTCCAAGGCAACCGCGTCGCATGGGTTTTCAACGCAAAGGGAGTCCGCAACGTGTGGGTGGCCGACGGCCCCGACTTCGCTCATACCGCACGTCAAGTGACGCATTACAGCGCGGACGACGGCCAACCCATTGCCAGCCTGCGCCTGACGCCCGACGGCAAGACGGTGCTCTATGCGTTGGGCAGCGAGTTGAACGATGCGCAAGAGAGCGCTAACCCGGCGAGCTCTACAAAGGGCGCTAGCCAGCAGGTGTTTGCGTTGGAAGTGGATGCGAAAGGCGCGAATCCACGCCTGTTGGGAGAGATGGGATGTCCCGAGGAAGACTGCGAAGACATTCAGATTTCGCCGGATGGCAAGTGGGCTTTGTGGTCGGCGAAAAAGAAGTTGTGGCTGGCCAGCGTCGACGGGAAACAGCCAGCCAAGCAGCTGGCCGTCGTGCGCGGATCAGCGGTTCAACCCAAATGGTCGCCCGATGGCAAGCATGTCGCCTTCGTGAGTGAGCGCGAAGGGCATAGCTTGATCGCCATTTACGACTTTGATGGCGCGTCCATCCGGTACCTGGCGCCCAGCGTGGACAAAGACTCCATGCCGCGCTGGTCGCCGGACGGAAAATGGATTGTCTTTGTGCGTACTGCCGGTGACGAGCAGAAGCTACCGCTGATTCCGGTGCGCCCCGAGCCGTGGTCCCTCTGGATTGCCGACGCCACCACGGGAGGCGGCCGCTTATTGTGGCGCAGCGGCGACCGCCTGGAAGATTCCTTGCCGGAGTTGACTGAGGATGTCTCACTCAATGTTGCAGCCGACGGTCGGGTAGTCTTTGCTTCCGAAAAGGACGGACGGAATCATCTCTATTCAGTCGCCGCGAGCGGAGGCGAACCTACGCTGCTGACTCCCGGCGACTTCGACGTGGAAGACGTAACCCTGAGTGCCGATAAGGCTTCGGTAATTTATTCCTCGAACCAGAATGACGTCGACCGGCGTCATTTATGGCAAGTGCCCGTGACCGGTGGAAAGCCGCAGGAATCGCTAACCAGTGGCGAGACCATGGAGTGGTCCCCGGTTCAAACCGGGGACGGCAAGAACATTGTTTGCCTCGGCTCGACTGCGACGGTACCGGCGATGCCCTACGTCGTGACGGCAACGGGACGTGACATGATCGCGAAGCAGGCAATGCCTGCCGACTTTCCGACCGCAGCGCTCGTAACTCCCAAGCAAGTGATCTTTAAGAGTGAGGACGGAATGACGCTGCACGGCCAGCTCTTCCTGCCTCGCAATGTTCAGGGAAAAGTGCCCGGGCTAGTGTTCATGCACGGCGGCCCGATCCGCCAGATGATGCTTGGCTTCCATTACATGGACTACTACCACAACGCCTACGCGGAAAATCAGTACCTGGCCAGCCGCGGCTATGCTGTGCTCTCGGTGAATTACCGTCTCGGCGTGATGTATGGCCGCGCCTTTCGCGAGGCGCCCAACACCGTCTGGCGTGGCGCTGCCGAATACAAAGATGTTGTGGCTGCAGGACGGTACCTGCAACAGCTTCCGGAGGTGGACCGGGACAAGATCGGATTGTGGGGTGGTTCCTACGGTGGATTTCTGACCGCCATGGGGCTGGCGCGTGATTCAGATCTGTTCAAAGCTGGCGTTGATTTCCACGGCGTGCATGACTGGAGCGTCTTCCTGACGGAGCGTCCCTACTTCGGCAATCTTGCACTCCGACCTCCCGACGCTGATGCCGCCGTGAAGCTGGCGTGGGAGTCCTCGCCCAATTCCTCCATCAGTACCTGGAAGTCGCCGGTCCTGCTGATTCACGGCGACGACGATCGCAACGTACCGTTCAGCCAAACGGTGGATTTGGTGCAGCGCTTGCGCGCGCAGCACGTGCCCTTCGAACAGATGATCCTGCCGGATGAGATTCACGGGTTCCTCAGGTGGAAGGATTGGGTGCGAGCGTATATCGCGACCGGAGACTTCTTCGATCGAACTTTGAAGCAGGGCGAGCAGATCGCGACGAGCAACTGAGATCTCGACCGCACAGTTCTGTTCTTTTGGCCCGGCCTCTGCACGGTTGAAGCCATCGGCAAGAGTTGAGACGCGCGTCTCAGCGTGAGACGCTGTGTTCGGCCGGGTTCATCGCCCACTTGCGAAAGCTCTTCTAACCCGCTGAAACTGCATTCACCTCGGTGCTAGTCCTTCCGTTCTCAGCGTTGGTTGCTGCGTTGCTCTTTCTTTTCTGAACCGCGGATTCTGGCTCCCCACAGCTCTTCCTAACCGGGAAGAGGGGAGCCCAACCGCATTATTGTCGGGCAGAGCGAGTCTGGGTGAGGAGAATCTAATCGCTTGGCGCAACAAGCCACAGCAATGGCACGAACGCCACAGGACGCCAACAACGTGGCGGGACTGGCCCGTTTCTTTCCCGAGGCATCGCCGGTTCGCATGCCGGTTCAGCTTGCCCGAATCATGCAGGGGAGCGACCCTGCGGGTGTTCACTTCAGCGAAAGCATCCTCATCGAATTTGGTACCTCGCGCGAGGTTCTTTTCGCTTGCAGCACGCCGCTCGAGTTTGGTGACGATCTTCGTTTGAAAAATTCCGACGGCTCGTTCGATGTTGGCGCTTGCGTCGTCGCATTGCAGTACCACCCCGGCAAAACCGTGGTGGCCGCACGTTTTCGTGGGGAAGTCCCCAACTGGATCGTGAAATCATGACGCCTACAACACCCGTACAAGATCTTGCCGCGCAATGGAATTCTGCCCGCCGGCTCTATCCCATTTATTTCGAACTGGCGCGGGAGTTCGCCATCGACGTGAAACCCTGCGCCGATCTCGAGGCCGGCGTCGACATGCCCGGCAAAGAGACCGTCGAGCAGGCCCGACAATGGCTCGATGAAATGGATGAACTCATCCAGGTGCACCAGTTGCGCCAGTTCCTGCAAACCAGCTCTCTGGTCACCCAGATGGGGCTGGTCAGCTTGCTGCAACACTTCCTGGCGAAGACGGCGAGAACGGATATCGTTCGCGACAAGATTGATTTTCTGCTGGTGCAGTACTTCAGCCAAATTGCGCCTGCGGGCGTGACCGATGCCGAGGTCGATCTGGCGTTTGTCGCCCAGTCGCTCGAACCGGTGCTCGGAACGGTGGACCTGAAGCCTCCGGTGTGGTTGAACGCGCTCGACCGCGTGCTGGAAGCGGCGCGGCGCTGCCGGTCGCTGGACGAGCTTTTGCATGGCGGAGTTTTGGAGCAGGGGAGAAAGGCAAAAGGACTGGCAGGTGATTTGTTCTACTTGCCGGTGGCCCTGGCCGCCTTTACGCGTTTTGGATATCTCATGCGGCGATCCTTCTTCCGCCTCATGCTGGGCGATCTAAACACCATTCTCGACGGGCTGACCGAACTTGAAGACAAGGGCGTTGAGACCATCGACTGCCGGCGCGCTCAGTTTTCCGCTCAGGAACCGATCGTGCGCCTGCGCGTGATTTGCCAGTCGTGGAAGGTGATGTTCCAGGCAGAGTATTCCTCAGGACAGCCGCTGCGCATGTTGGTCGACCTGCGCGCTTCGGTTGAATACGCTTTGGGTCGTGGCAAGGTCGCGGAAGGGGACGCGAAAGCTGCGTCCAAACTCGCGCCGGGTGGGAAGCCGGGACTCGCTGCGAAGCCTGCCGGGAAACCGGTTGCGACCGCCAAGGCAGCAGCTGGTTCAGCCAAACCGGCTGCGACAGCCGCTGCCGCGGGCGCATTCGCGAAGGGCGCGGTCGTCCCGAATGCCGCGGTCAAACCCAAGGGTCAGGCGGCTGAGGGTGACGCCCCCGAGTTTGAGGTTTCAGGTACGCCCGGCTGGGGCTCGGACTCCGACGAGCAGCCGGGCAAAAAGAAATGAAGCGCTTCGGGCGATTGTTTTCGATCAACGCCTGATGCGCATTAAAGAAGGCCAAGAGGGATTCGGTAAGTGCAGGCTCCGACCGTTCTGATCATCTCCGACGAAGTGGATTTCTCGCGGCGCATCACTGCCCGTTGGCAGATGGAGCGCAACGTCCCCACGTTCACTTTGCTGAGCGGGGACCTGTGGCCGCACTTCGCTGTGGACGTTTTCGACGTGGCGATTGTGGGGGAGTTGCGGCGCGAGCTGTTGTCGGTAGTTTTGGAGCCGCTGCATTCCACCAGCCAGCCGATTTTCTGTGTCTGCCAGGATGCCGCGACTGCTCAGTTGGTGCACGATCGCTGGCCGCGCATCGCCATCCTTCGCCCCAGCGAACATTGGCTGGAAACTCTGGTGCTGGCTGCGAGCGAGGCGGTCCACCGATCGCGATCGGAGTCTCGCGCGCGTGCGGCCGAAACGGCCTGCGCCACCCTCGATCGCCAGGCGACGCTTGGCCGTTACATGCTGGAGATGCGGCACAACATGAATAATGCGCTCACCTCGGTGCTGGGGAACTCAGACCTGCTGTTGCTGGAACCGGGCAGCCTCAGCGCGCAGACGCGGGCACAGATCGAAACCATTCGCAACATGACGCTTCGCATCCACGAAATCATGCAGCGTTTCTCCTCGCTGGAAAAAGAAATGAACGTCGTGGCGCAGCAAGCGGAACAGGATTCCGGCAAGTCGTATGCCGCAGTCGCAGGTAACTAGAAATATGAACACTCCTCCCCTTGCACGACGCCGACGTCCTCAGGACCGGCGAATAAATGTTCTGTTCACCCTACAAGGGAAGGATTTATGCATAGATTAATGGCGGGCGTCACCATTCTGGAGCACGAACTCTCTGAACTACGCCTGCTGGTCGAGCGCCAGGCTGGAATTCTGCTCGACTGTCCCAACAGCGCTTTGGCGGCGCACGTCGCCGACTATCTCGAGTCGCATGAATTGGACTCTCCCGCCGCGCTGATGGCTCGTCTGCGAGCCGCGGATCAGGATCCTTCCGCATTGCCCACGTTTCTCGACGGCGTGCTCAACTCCAATACCGGCTTCTTCCGGCATCCCGGTGCCATGAATGCGCTGGCCCGCCAGGTCGTTCCACAACTTTATTCACGCAAGTCCGATGACGGACCCAGCACGCTCCGTATTTGGAGCGCTGGCTGTTCCACCGGCGAAGAGGCGTACTCCATCGCGATGGCTTTGTGCGAGGCGATGCCCGCGGCAAATTCGACCGGCGCCGGCAATGGCGCGTCGAACGGTTCCAGCAATGGCAACACTAACGGCAACAAGCCATCCAGTCGCAACGGTGGCATCGCCGAGAATGGCATTCCCGCGGCAGTGCAGGGAACGAGAGACTGGTCGATTCACATTGTGGGCAGCGATCTACTTCCGTCGGCGATTGAGGTGGCCGAACGCGGGCTGTATCCGCAATCTTCTCTCACGGGATTGCCCCCCGCGGCGATTCGCGCATGCTTCTCGAAGATCGGAAGTCCAAACGGGAGTGTCAACGGATCGCCGGAAGTGCCGCAAAACGCGAACGGGAACGGAAATGCTTCAAGCAACGGCGCGCATTTACTGGTGAAGCCGCGCCTGCGAAGCATGGTCACCTTCAACACCATGAACCTGACAAAACCCGTGTATATCGGCCGCTTCGACTGCATCTTCTGTATGGACGTGCTGCCGCACCTTTCCCGCACTCAACGCACCGCGCTCATGGAGCGGTTGCATCTCTATCTCGAACCCGGCGGATATCTGTTCCTCAGCCAGACCGAGAAGCTCTATGCCCCAAACTTGAACTTCCGGTCTGAAATCTTTGACGGATATACCTATCACCGGAAACCGCTGGCGGCCAGTGCGGCCTACGGACGATAGCGGGTCTGAAACTATGTGAGGATAGCCGCCCCTTTTCGACTTCGCTCAGGGCTACTCGGCTGACCTCCTAGCGAAGCCCGGTGTGTTCTGCGGGTGTTCCGCAGACCGCAAGCAAGATCACAGCACCGAGCCAGGATCGCGCGTAAATGGATTCACTACTTCGACTCCGTCCAACTTCTGCCCGTCCTGCAAATCCTCGGTGAGAAGAAATCCGCAGGACGCAGCCTTCGCCGCCGCGACGATTAAGCAGTCCCAAAACGAAAGCTGATACCGGTCTTGCAGCTTCCACCCACGCTCGATCAGAGCCGCGTCCACGGCCACCGGATTCCACGCCAGCAGATCGCGAACTTCTGCCCGAGCCTCGTCGCTGGCCCCAGGCTTCAGTCGCACTGCATTGACATAGAACTCGTTCAGAACCTGAAAGCTGACCCGTCCCAGGCGGCTCTTCCACAGTTCGGCACGCCAATTTCTTGCAACATGTTGCTTGTGGGGGTTGGCTTCGTCTACTGCGTAAAGAAAAATGTTGGAATCAACGAAGACGGGAGCGGTCATGGGCTTCCTCGCGCGTCAGGTAGCGGCCGGTGCTCTGGAGAAAAGGCGTGCGTCCCAGGGCCCTTCGCATCGCCCGCTCATAGCCATCCTGCGCAGTCATGCGTTCCTTCAGCAGTTCACCCAACAGCCGGGAAACGCTGGTATCTCGCCGTGCCGCTTCGATGCGGGCCCACCGGGCCACGTCCTCTTCCAACGTCACGGTGACATTGCGCAGCTGGGATTTCGAAGACACTAGAACAGTGTAGCACGAAGTCAGTGTAATTCCTAACGGGCTGAGCCCGATTCGCTCATTACAGGCGATTCTGATTTGCTGGTGCAGCGTCCGCGGCGGGAGATTGAGATTCTGTCACGGCTGAATATTTGAAGGACTGATTGGCGGCGAAAACTGACGGGAAACGGAAACTGATCTACTGCAACTTCAGAGAAAAGCGCTCCTCAACCTGAGCGATATGCTGCTCTGCTCCGGATTCGGCCAAACCTCCTCGACAGATCTTTCGGATGCTTTCGAAGACAGCGGGTAACTCCGTAAACAAGCCTCGCTCAGCCAGCAAGATCGATTTGTGCTTGAGAATCGGATATTCAAAGCCACCGACGTTCTCGCCCCAGAGTGCGGGCAGTCTCTCTTCCGTCAAATGATCTGCCACGGTAGGGATAGCGTAGTCTACGATGAGTTCCTTCACATCAATTAAAACAGGCGAGTAGGAAGCCTCATCTGACAAGGTCCACCATCGGTCGCTACTTCCAGGGATAAGCTGGCCGAGACGAACCTCCCAATGGCACTTGTAGTACAAGGGCGATTTATCTTCCGGTTCGCCGTAAAAGCGAAGGACCCGCTTTGCGGCGATTGCGACATTGACAGTGAATCTTTTCTGTTGCGTGGAAGAGTACAAGCTCTTCTGGAAGTTGACTACGCCCCAGCACTCAGAAGACTCAATCACGAAGTTCTGGCTATTACGTCGAAATCCACGCTCCCCCATTGTAGGCCGAAGGTCCTTCAGGAGACGGCGGAATAGCAAATCACTCTGCACCATAAATGTCTTATGCGAACAGAAATTCTTTCGTCCTCAATTCCCTAATCGTATCCCTTAGCTTCGCCGCCTTCTCAAATTCAAACTTCTTCGCCGCCTCGCGCATATCACTTTCGAGTTTCCCGATGTAGGCGTCCACTTCTTCTTGCGTCTTGAATTCTGGTATTCCTTCGGATTCTCCAGCAGTCAGGTCGGCGTAATCGGCGGCAACGATCCCGGCCAGCGTCATGTCCAGTGGACGCACGATGGATTCCGGCGTGATCCCATTCTCTTCGTTGTAAGCGGTCTGAATAGCACGGCGCCGCAGAGTCTCGTCGATGGCACGTTTCATGGAGTCAGTCATTCGATCGGCGTACAGGATTGCCCTTCCGTTCAAATGCCGGGCGCAGCGACCGATCGTCTGAATGAGCGAACCGGTCGACCGCAGGAAGCCCTCCTTATCCGCGTCCAGAATCGCTACCAACGACACTTCGGGCAGATCCAGCCCTTCTCGCAATAGGTTGATGCCGATCAATACATCGAATTCGCCTTTGCGAAGGTCCCGCAGGATCTTCACCCTCTCAAGCGTCTCGATCTCGGAATGCATGTAGCGGCACTTCACGCCGACTTCGGCATAATATTCTGCCAAGTCTTCGGACATGCGTTTCGTGAGCGTTGTGACTAGCACCCGCTGTCCAAGGTCCACGCGCGCCCGAATCTCGTGCAGCAGGTCGTCGATCTGTCCTTTCACCGGTCGGATCTCAACCTCCGGGTCGATCAAGCCAGTTGGCCGGATAATCTGCTCGACCACCACTCCCGCCGACTTCGTCAGCTCATACGGCCCCGGAGTTGCCGAAACGTAAATGAGCTGGTTCGTGCGGTGCTCAAATTCCTCAAACGTCAGTGGACGGTTATCCAGCGCTGATGGCATACGGAATCCGTACTCGACCAGCGTCTCCTTGCGTGAGCGGTCGCCCGCGTACATTCCGCGCAACTGCGGCACAGTCCCGTGCGATTCGTCGATGAACATCAAAAAGTCGCGCGGGAAATAATCCAGTAGCGTCGGCGGAGGCTCCCCCGGCAACCTTCCCGTAAAGTGTCGCGAATAGTTTTCGATACCGTGGCAGAAGCCCATGGCCTTGATCATTTCCAAATCAAACATGGTGCGCTGGTGGATGCGTTGCGCCTCGACCAGCCTGCCTTGCTTCTCCATCTCCACTTCCCACCACGCCAGCTCTTTCTTGATCGAGTCCACGGCTGACGCCCGCGTCTCTTCCTTCATCACATAGTGCGTCTTGGGATAAATCGGCAGCCGCATATACTTCTGCTTCACCGTGCCAAACAACGGATCGATCTGCGTGAGCGACGAAATCTCGTCGCCCCACAACTCGATGCGGTAGGCCATGTCGTCGTATGTAGGGAAGACCTCAATCACGTCGCCGCGTACACGGAAGGTTCCGCGCCGGAAATCTCCATTCGTCCGCTCGTAGAGAATGTCGACCAGCCGCCGCGTGATGTCTTCGCGCTTGATCTTCTGGCCCTTTTCCAGAAACATCATCATCCCGTAATACGCTTCCGGCGATCCCAGGCCATAAATGCAGCTCACGGACGCGACAATCAGAGCATCACGCCGCTCAAACAGTGACCGGGTCGCCGACAGCCGCAGCTTGTCGAGCTCATCATTAATCGTTGCTTCTTTCTCGATGTACAGATCGGCGGCGGGAACATAAGCCTCGGGCTGGTAGTAGTCGTAGTAAGAGACGAAATACTCGACCGCATTGTGCGGAAAGAAATTCTTGAACTCGTGATAAAGCTGCGCCGCCAGCGTCTTGTTGTGGGCCATCACCAGCGTCGGACGGTTCGCCGCCTCAATCACCTTGGCCATGGTGAACGTCTTACCCGACCCGGTGACCCCGAGCAAAACCTGATGCTGCTCGCGGTCATAGACGCCCCGCAGCAGTTGCTCAATGGCACGTCCCTGGTCACCCTGCGGCTTGTAACTGGAAACGAGTTTGAAATCCATAAAAAGTCTTGGCCTTTAGCTCTTGGCGCTAAGCTGCAGTGGGAAAGGAAATGCTTATGTGGGGACAGCCGCCATCGGCTGTCCGCCGAGCGGGGCTCGGCTCCTTTTCCAACCACAACCTCCACAGAGGCGAATTTCGCCGGTAGCGAATCTTTCTATTATAAAACGGCGGAGAGTCTCGGTGCAGAGGACAAGCGACAGCGCTTGAAATCTATTTGTGAAGTTCGATGGCGATCAGGTGTGGAGAATCGCTCTTGTTGGCAGATTCGACGTATTCGACCTTTGCCGGCCGATTCTCCAAGTCTGAGCAGGGTTTCAGGTCGGCACTGGGTTGAAAGTTGAGGGCGCTGAATTGAATCTTGTAGTAATTGTCGGTGCGAAGCGCAATGGTCGCTGCCCCGGAGGTAACCGTCAGTTCCATGCGAGAGCCGTCACAGTGAATACCATTCAGGATACCCGCCACAAAGTGGTGCGGTCCGCTCGGAACGAACTCTTTTCGGTGACTGAGATGCGGAACATCGGAGTTTGAGACGGGCTTTTGATCAGCGCCTCGCTCCTGTCGCCCCTCATTCCGAGCAACCGTCGATTCCCCGCTCAGCCGCTCCTCGTCCACGTAAGCCTGAGCCGTCCTCACCAGATGCTGGATCTCCTCGGCTTCTTGCGGCGTTTTAGCCAGCTTCGCCGCCAAGGTGAGTGCTTGAACCGCGCTTTGATTCTTTCCCATTTCCATCAGAATGTGGCCGACGTTTGCGCGATATCCAACATTCGCCGGCTCGAGCGAAATGGCCGAGAGCCCCAGCATCCGCGCCTCCTCGAGATCGCGGTTCCGCATCCCCAAAAAAACGGCGAGGCGGTCATAGGCCGGAGCAAATGCAGGATTCAACCTGATCGCGGTTCGCAGGCTGCTCTCGATTTGCGAGTCGTTCTGGGCTTCTCTCGGCTCGTCCATCGAGATCAGAGCGAAAGAGTAGTGCGCGAAGAAGCTCTGCGAATCGAGTTGCACGGCGTGCGCATAACGTTTGCGGGCTTCCTCCAAATGGCCTTGGTGATATTCCACAAAAGCAAGCGTCTCGTGCGCAGAAACATTATCCGGATCTTCCTTCAGGACTTCATCGAGCAACAGCCGCGCATCGGCGGATCGGTCATTGTAGGCCAGGAAATCCGCACGAATCGTGTCTGACTGCACTTGACTAAGAACCTGGACTTTAAAGGCCGAATCATCCACTTGGGTCGCGGCCGTCATCTTAAAGTACTCGAACCGCCCTTGCCGGATATAGGCTTCCAGCGCCGCCTGTAATTCATTCAAGTCTCCAAATGCGCGGGTGGCCGCCGTCACCGGATCAGCCTGCTGGATCAGGAGATCCGAGTACTGTGATAAGCGCCGTTTTTGGTCTTGATGGTCTTTGAAGAAAAGGTAATGCGTGAGTGCCCACGATTCCGCGTAAAAAATTGAGCCCCTGTTTTCCTCATGATAGTACTCGGACCTAGCGTCGACCGCGAACAGTGTTGCCAGAGGAAGGAGGGCATTCTGTCTGAGCAAATAGATGCTCTCGCTGCTCGGCTCCCCGAGCAAAACATCGTTGTCGCGAATGTTCGAATTTTGATAAAACTGTGCCAATCCCTCGTTCATCCACAATGGCGTCCACTCTGCCGACTTGCTCAGCAGAAAGTGGGTGTATTCGTGGTAGACGACTGCGTAGGGATGGCTGCCTTCGGCATCGAGCCGCATCAAGATGAAGTTCCTTTCCGGGGTCGGAAGGAAGAGACCTGCGACTTTCAGTGACCCCTTGGCCAAATAGGCTTCGGGTTCAAGCGCCTTGAAGTCTTTCTCGTCTTTGATCGCCAGCACCACGATGGGCGATCCGGAATCGATCTGCAATTTGGGAAACGCGACATGAAACACCAATCGCATGCGCTCCAGTTGATCGGCGACCCGCCGGCCTTGCTTCTCGCTGGAGTTGGTGACAATGGTGAAGTGCGGGCTGCGGACTTCGGTCCAGGTCTCCGCCTTATCGCGTGCAGGAGCCAGTGCGGCGGCGAACATTGGCAGCAGCAAAACGAGACGTCTCAACATAGCGGCGCGCCAATACTGATACACCGCAATCTCGGGGGAGTCAATTGAAATTAGAGGCCCAACGAGCTTCACTCGACGCTTCGAAAGGGGGCTGCAACAAGAGGAACGCTCTCAATTATCCCAGCATTGGCCACAGTGCGAGGCAGGCAACTTGGCGGCGATGGCTTACTGTTGGTCCTTCACTTCACCCATTCCCACGATCTTCGCCGAGGTGCGAAACTTCCTGTAGTCTCGATATTCCTGATCGCCATCCAGGTTGTATCCCTTGAACAGCGCCACGCGCGCGTCGACCTTGAAGGTCACGTGCCGCGGCAGCCAGACTTCGTCATTCACCCTCGTCTGTTCGAGCATCACGCGCGTACCTTTGTGAATGCGGGCGAGCACCCATCCCACTGAAACTGTATCGATGGCTTCGATGTCCATTTTCGCCAGCTGCAGATCACTCTTATCGATCCACACTCGCCCGTGGAACTTGGAGAGAAACTTCGATTCCTTCATGTGCGGCTCAAACCCCGGACGTGGTTCTCCGTCGATGACCCAGGCCGCCCGCCCGCCCACTTCTTCCGTACCCACCAGTTTGAAGTCGTAAGCATCAGCGATTTCGCGAACGAATTTGCGCCCATCCTCGCGCTCTTTGACTTGCTTCTCCTCGCGCTTGCGCCGATCTTCGTCGGATTCGTTCTTTCGCTTGTCGATAATTTTCTGGATCTTCTCTTCTTCCTTCGCGGCCTCGTTGGCGTCGAGCGGCTTGTCGTCTTTCTCGATCAGCCGTTGTACCGGCTCGCCGTAGATTGCTAACACTTCGTAAGTTTTCACTTCCGTGGACTTGGTTTGCCCCTTGCCGTCCAGCTTGTTCTGCACCTCGCGATCAATGTAGGTATAGTCGCGCTGGCGTTTATCGTTCTCCATGTCTTTGTCCGCGACCACGCGAAACAGTTCGCGCATCTGTTCTTGCGAGAGTTTACCGTCAGGTCCGGGCGTGAGGTCGGGGATGGACGCCTGCAGAGCATTCGACGTGGCGGCAAGATGGTCCGGTGAGAGCGCAGGAGGTGACGATTGCTGCTGACCAAACGAGGGCAGACCAGGTGTCAGCAGGAAAGCGAGAATAAGCCCTCGAATCTTCATGACGTAATCTTACGATGTTAGACGGCGCGAAGTTCCGGCAGGATGTACGTAGATTTCGAGGGCAACGAATCAGAGATTACTGGCTAAGCGTTGCTCCAGTTGACGACAGGTGCGCCCAATAACATCTTGCGCCGAACTGGCTTCCACGAATTGGAAGCCGTAGCGGAACGCGTTTCTTTGGCGGACCATTGCCAGTACCTCGATATCCCCTAAAGGCAGTGTGAATTCGAGGCGAACCATCCCGCCGACCGGGACTTCGACGCGCAGGATGGCAGAAATTCCCGACTCGCTGATGTCCACCGTATCGCCGCGGACCACCGCAGAGTCCCGCGGATAGATGCGAACGTTTACTTGCAGCTTAAATCGAGGGTGACGGCGTAATTCCACAGTCGCGTGGGGCCGGCCAAATGCGAACTGACTGTACCCTTCCACGTGGGCCGAATCCCCCAGATGAGCCAGGCCTCCACGAAGTTAGTCAGATTGCGTCCAGCAGAGCCCGGCAACGCAAGCACATGCGTTGACTCACAAATCGGCAAGAGACGCCGGAACTTTTCGCAGTTTCTCAACTTTATTCCTTCACCTTGTGCGCCTTCCCCAGACACTCCGCCTGGAACAGCCGATTGTCTACGCGATGCAGTTTCTTCTCCTGAGCCTTGGTCATCAGGGAATAGTGCCTGATGTCGAACAGGTGATACACGATAAACCACACCGGCTCCTCGGTGGTCATCCAATTCTTCCGGTCAAACTGTTTCAGGTTGACCGGACCCGAATACCGCCGCAACGTACGCTCCCGCCTCAGATTGAAGTAAGCGTTGAAGTAACTCAGAGCCAGTTCCCGCAGCGTTCGATAGACGGGTTCGCGCCAGCGGCACCCGGTGTAATTCGACTTGGCCACCGCCCCCCAGCAGCCGTCTTCGCGGTAAATGGCGATCACGTGATCGGTATCGTGATCGGCTTCGAAGTCCAGCAGAAGAGGCGGATAGCCGTTCGCGCGCAGGGCAGCCGCCGCGAAGATCGCTCCCTCCAGGCAATGCGACGACTGCTCCGCCAGCACTTTCCGCGGAGACCACGCTGTATCTTCCAGGTGATAAGGCATGTCATCCAGAGCCTTCTGAATGCCGTACGGATTCTTCATACTGTGCAACTTGCGCAGTTCTTTTCCGGAAAAGCCGTGTGCAGGGCCAGAGTGGTTAGCGGTCATGATTTGTCGTTCGCGTTCCTGGTTCCGTTAGAAGTGTAGTGTGCAGATCTTTGTGTCCGTTGGGATTTCTTCGTGCTTTCTGGGATTCAACTTTGTCACCGAAGCGCGAACACGTCACCCACTTCGCTCGGCTGTTCCACCAGCACGTCAGGAGGTTCATCGTCGAGCGTATGCGTAGCGAAGCCGTAGGTGACCCCGACCGTCCACAACCCAGCATTCCGCCCGGTGCGCACGTCGACGTGAGAATCCCCGACAATGGCAGCCTGCTCTGGCCGCACTCCACTCTCCTCCAGCAGCTTGCGCGCTCCCTCGGGGTCAGGCTTCTTGGTGGCGAAGCTGTTGCCGCCATAGATTTGCGAGAAGAACTGCCCCAACCCTAGCGCCTCAACAATCGCTCGCGAAGGATTAACCGGCTTGTTCGAGAGCACCGCCATTTTCCGTGGCGTGCCGTTGGAAGAGCGTTGTATCGCCGTAAGGGCTTCAACGATTCCCGGGTATACGGTGGTGTGATCGAGCTTGTGCTCGCGGTAATACGAGAGAAAAAAGTCCAGCCCCTTGCGGATCAGTGCCTCATCGACCGTCTCTCCCCCCAACGCCCGTTGAATCAGGATGGGGGCGCCATCGCCCACGTAGCTCGCGATCACCTCATCGGGCAGCTCCGGCCGCCCGATGTGGCGCAGGGCAGCATTGACGGAATGCACCAGGTCCAGGCGGGAATCAATCAGCGTGCCGTCTAGGTCGAAGATGACGAGCTTAATGGAGTGCGGATCAAAAGCGCGACGCGTACGAATCATCTCTCTTCAGAATAAAGCACACAGCACGCTGCCGTCAGCAGTTACCCAAGTTTGTGTGGGTCTGGGTCTTCGACCTGGACACGCCGAGCAAAGCCCGGCTGCGCTTAATACTTGCCAAAGTCCTATATTTCTAGTAATATCGAAATATGGCAGCTCCTCCCAAAGTATCTCCTGTGCGCACTTCCAGCGAACGCGTCGCTAAGTACGCCGACATGTTCTCGGCCATGGGCACCGAGCCCCGACTGCGCATCATGCAGCTACTGCTTACCGCCCATCCTGAGGGCTTGGTCGTCAGCGAAATTCAAGAAGAACTCGATATCCCCAACTCGACCCTCTCGCATCACTTGGACAAGCTGAGGACCGAAGGCCTGGTC
The DNA here is from genome assembly GCA_963840895.1 of uncultured Acidobacteriaceae bacterium. Lineage (GTDB taxonomy): Bacteria > Acidobacteriota > Terriglobia > Terriglobales > Acidobacteriaceae > Sulfotelmatobacter. The sequence goes on along the minus strand of CAWJAR010000011.1, from coordinate 96,723 downwards.
GAAGTCCGACGGCGAAAGCACGTTTCTTCGCTACACCGCCAATACCGCTGCATTGCAAGAGTTGCTGCAATTCCTCTATGCCGAATGCTGCACGCGCAATCAAGCGCTGAAACCTCAAGACATTGTTCAAATTTGTAAATAGGAGTCATTCTATGAGCACTACTGAGACCACTGACATCAAGGAAGTCGTCAAACAAAAGTATGGCGAAGCCGCTTTGCGCGTGAAGTCCGGAGGCAGTTCTTGCTGTGGTGCCACGCCGGCGAGCAATTGCTGCGATCCCATTACCGCCAACCTCTACGACGCTGCCCAGGCCGGACAGATACCGGAAGAAGCTCTGCTCGCCTCGCTCGGTTGCGGCAATCCCACGGCGCTCGCGCAACTCAAGCCGGGCGAGACGGTCCTCGATCTCGGTTCGGGCGGTGGCATTGACGTTCTGCTGTCCGCACGTCGCGTTGGTCCCGCCGGCAAAGCCTACGGCCTCGACATGACCGACGAAATGCTGGCACTGGCCAACGAGAACAAACGCAAGGCGGGCATCGAGAATGTCGAGTTTCTGAAGGGCGACATCGAAAGCATCCCGCTGCCCGACAACTCTGTCGACGTCATCATCTCCAACTGCGTCATCAATCTTTCCGCCGACAAAGACAAAGTACTGCGCGAAGCTCTGCGTGTCCTGAAGCCTGGCGGACGCTTCGCCGTCTCCGATGTTGTGACCCGTGGTGAGATGCTGCCCGAGATCCGCCAGAGTGTTCTGGCCTGGGTGGGCTGCATTGCCGGCGCACTCGAAGAGAACGAATACCGCAGCAAATTGGCGGCGAGCGGGCTTTGAGCAGATTGAAGTTGAGCCCACACGCATCTATCGCGTCGACGACGCCCGCGAATTTCTTGCCGGGCAGGGAATCGACGTCGACGCTCTCGCTCCTCAGATCGACGAAAAGTTCATGAGCGCGTTCATCCGTGCCGTGAAGCCAAGCCGCACTGAGACAGAGAAAGAAAAACCATGCTGCGGTCCGACGTGCTGTAACTGAGCCGATCGGAGAGCACGATGCGCCAACCTTACAACGTTCTATTTCTGTGTACCGGGAACTCGGCACGCTCCATCATGGCCGAGGCCATTCTGAACCAGAAGGGCGCCCCTAACTTTAAAGCGTACAGCGCAGGCAGCCATCCCGCAGGACGGGTGCATCCAGCGGCGCTCAAGCAGTTGGAATCCGCTCATCTCCCCACGGAGGGCCTGCGCAGCAAGAGCTGGGAGGAGTTTGCAGGCCCCGATGCCCCCTCCCTCGATTTCGTCTTCACGGTCTGTGACAACGCTGCCAAAGAAGTCTGCCCCGTGTGGCCCGGTCAGCCGATGACCGCGCACTGGGGCATTGCTGATCCCGCTGCGGTTCAAGGAGAAGAAGGAAAAGGCCTTCCGCGATGCTTTCTTCCTCTTAGATCGCAGGATCAGCCTGTTTCTGAGTTTGCCACTTTCCACTCTCGATGATCTCGCGCTCAAGAAGGAACTCAACAAGATCGGCCGGCAATAACGTTCCACCCGCGCCCCAGAGATGCGCGGACCGAGGCTCGAAAAGATGAATGCACATGTCACGTCCCGTCTCAGTTTTCTAGATCGCTTTCTGACCCTTTGGATTTTCGCCGCTATGCTGATCGGCGTAGCTGCGGGATGGGCGATACCGGACATCGTTCCGTTTCTGAATCGCTTCAGTGTCGGCACCACATCGATTCCCATCGCTGTCGGCCTCATCCTGATGATGTACCCGCCGCTGGCCAAAGTCCGATACGAAGAGCTAGGAGAAGTCTTCCGCAACAGGAAAATCCTCATCCTGTCGCTGGTGCAGAACTGGGTGATTGGCCCCCTGCTGATGTTTGCCCTGGCCATCATCTTCTTGCGCGGCTATCCGGAATACATGGCCGGACTCATCATGATCGGCCTGGCGCGCTGCATCGCGATGGTGATCGTGTGGAATGAACTGGCCAAGGGAGACACCGACTACGCTGCCGGCCTGGTCGCCTTCAACTCGGTATTCCAGGTGCTGTTCTATTCGGTGTATGCGTGGGTATTCATCACCAAACTGCCGGAGTGGTTTGGATTGCGCGGCTCGGTTGTCAATGTTTCGATCCGCGACATTGCCGAAAGCGTGTTCATCTATCTCGGCATCCCATTTCTTGCCGGGATGATCACGCGCTTCGCACTGCTGCGTGTGCGCGGAAAGCAGTGGTACGAGAAATCCTTTATCCCGCGGATCAGCCCAATCACGCTGATCGCGCTCCTGTTCACCATCGTCGTCATGTTCTCGCTGAAGGGCGAGCTACATCGTGCGACTGCCCCTCGACGTCGTACGCATTGCCATTCCGCTGCTGATTTACTTCGTGGTGATGTTCCTGGTCTCGTTCTATATGGGACGGAAGCTGGGAGCGGACTACTCGAAGACGGCGACTCTATCGTTCACCGCCGCCAGCAATAATTTCGAGTTGGCGATCGCGGTGGCAGTCGCGGTGTTCGGAATCAACTCCGGCGCCGCGTTCGCTGCAGTCATCGGGCCTCTGGTGGAAGTGCCGGCACTCATCGGCCTGGTCAATGTCGCGCTCTTTTTCCAGCGCCGCTACTTCGCGCCGGAAGCCGGTGCGCAATCCATGCCCGGACTTCAGCCGGTCCGCAAGGTGTAACTCTGCTCACTGAACGCCAGCCAAACTGGTCCGACCGCTCGACCCCTTCAGCCGATTTTTCCTTCCTTTTCCAACCCCTCTTTACCATTTACAATCCAACAGGTTCCGAGTGTTTCCTCGGAATCGCGGGACGGCTGCTAGGAATCTAAATGTAGAGGACTCAGGAACCGGATGGCCACAACGAAGACTGATCCCAAGCTGGCCCTTACGGCCAACGGCGCGAAGAAGAGCAAGCTTTATCAGGGACTTACGCGGGAGCAGCTAATCCAGGCGTACCGCGTCATCTACACCTCACGCCGCATCGACGACCGCGAAATCCTGCTCAAGCGCCAGCAAAAAATCTACTTCCAGATGTCGGGCGCCGGACACGAAGGCATCGGCGTCGCCGCCGGCCTTGCACTCAAAGCCGGCTACGACTGGTTCTATCCTTATTACCGCGATCGCGCGTTATGCCTTGCACTCGGCGTCAAGCCGCACGATATGTTTCTGCAAGGCGTGGGCGCCGCCGACGATCCCAGTTCCGGGGGCCGCCAGATGCCCTCGCACTGGAGCTATCCGCAGCTACACATCGTGACTCAGTCCTCTCCGACCGGTTCGCAGATTTTGCAGGCCGTGGGTTGCGCCGAAGCTGGACGCTATTTAGCCCGGCATCCCAAGTCGGCTGAAGCTCCGCCTTCCGGGTCTGCAGATTATCGGCAATTTAAGAACGTCTCGTTTCAGGGAGATGAAGTCACCTACGTCTCGCTCGGCGACGGCACCTCGAGCGAGGGTGAATTCTGGGAAGCGATGAACGCCGCCGCTCTCGGCAAGCTTCCGGTCATTTTCTGCGTGGAAGACAACGGCTACGCGATCTCAGTTCCAGTCGAAGTCCAAACCGCAGGCGGAAGCATCTCGCGCCTCGTCTCCGGATTTCCCAACTTTCATTTCGAAGAAGTTGACGGCACCGATCCGGTGGCCAGCTACGCTGCCTTCCAGCGTGCTACGCGTTACTGCCGGGAAGGGCACGGCCCCGCTTTCGTGCACGCGCATGTAATCCGCCCCTACTCGCACTCCCTGTCGGATGACGAGCGCCTCTACCGTCCCGACGCCGAGCGTGAACGCGACGCCCAGCGCGATCCGGTCACGCGGACCCAGATGTTTCTGCTGCGCGAAGGCATTCTCGACGAGAAGGGAATCAACCAGCTCGAAAAAGAAGTCGAAGCGGAACTTCAAAGCGCGGTCGATCAGGCGCTCGAAGCCCTTCCGCCAGTTCCCGAATCGATCACGAACTTTGTGTACTCGCCCGATCTCGACCCGACGTCGTCCACCTTCGACACGCAGGCCGTGGTTCCCGAGCCACCAGCCGACGGCAAGAAGCCGGCCGGTAAGACCATGGCTGACCTCATCACGGCCACGCTGCGCGACGAGATGAAGCGCGACGAGCGCATCGTGATCTTCGGCGAAGACGTCGCCGACTGCAGCCGCGAAGAGTATCTAAAGCGCAAGCTGGTAAAAGGGAAGGGCGGAGTCTTCAAGCTCACCTTCGGCCTGCAATGCGAGTTTGGCAACGACCGCGTCTTCAACTGCTCCGCTGGCCGAAGCCGCGATCGTAGGACGCGCCACCGGCATGGCCACGCGCGGCCTCAAGCCGGTGGTCGAGATTCAGTTCTTCGACTACATCTGGCCCGCGATGATGCAGATTCGCGACGAGCTCAGCGTCATCCGCTGGCGCTCGAACAATGGATTCTCCTGCCCTGTCGTGATTCGCGTTGCCATCGGCGGATACCTGACCGGCGGTGCCATTTATCACTCGCAATGCGGCGAGAGCATCTTCACGCACATCCCCGGCCTGCGCGTTGTCTTTCCGTCGAATTCACAAGACGCTGCGGGACTGTTGCGCACCGCGATCCGCTGCGACGATCCCGTGCTGTTTCTCGAGCACAAGCGCTTGTATCGCGAATCGTTTGGACGCGCTGCCTATCCCGGCCCTGACTACATGATCCCGTTCGGGAAAGCGAAGGTCGTGCATCCCGGCACCGACCTCACCGTGATTACCTACGGCGCAGTTGTGCCTCGCGCTCTGCAAGCCGCACAGAAACTCGAGCGCGAGCAAGGCGTGAAAGTTGAATTGATTGACCTGCGCAGCTTGAATCCGTTCGACTGGGACACGATTGCCGAATCGGTTTCCAAAACGAACCGAGCTCTGGTCGCTTACGAAGACACGCTGAGCTGGGGCTACGGCGCGGAGATCGCTGCCCGCATCGCCGACAAACTCTTCGACAAACTCGATGCCCCGGTCCGCCGCGTAGCTGCGAAAGACGTCTTCGTTGCCTACCAGCCCATCCTGGAAGACGCGATCCTTCCCCAACCGAACGACCTCTTCCTGGCAATGAAAGAATTGTCAGAGTACTGAACCACAATGAGCCACGGATCTCACGGATTGACACGGATCAAGCAAAAATAGGTTTATCCGTGATGATCCGTAAAATTCGTGGCTAATCTTATTTCCGGCCCGCTTCCGCCGAGCGATGTTCCTTGTTGTAAGCCTTCCAGGCTCCATCGATAACGTAGGCATGAATTGCATCGGCCTGTGCCGTGGTCATACGAAGATGCGGAAATGCGAACTTCGGCGGATCGGCAAATCCCGGCATTCCTTGATCCCAATGCGTCCCCGCCAGCACGATCGCATACCACTGTGAGTGCACGTCGCGTGGAGCGTAGCGCAAATCCGGAATTGCCCCGTCGAGCACCCACGCGCTGCTTCCGTCCAGATCAGGAGAGTGACAGCCGTCGCAGTAGAACGTCTTGTAAAGCTTCTCGCCTTCCTGAATCGTGGCGGCGTCGGAAGTCTGCTTTGGAGGCTTCGGCACCGGAGGCACGATGTCCGCAGGGGTAGGGAAGGAAACGTTACCGCCCAGCTTGAACGCCAGCAGACGCGACGGACCTCGCTTCGACCGTGGAGTGGCCATCGTCCAGGAGGGAGCGAACAGCCGCGAACCTGAGCCCCATCCCACGGGTACAAGCACGTACTGCTCGCCGTTCACGGTATAGGTCACCGGAATAGACTCGATTGCCGAGCCAGTATCGATTGACCAGACCTTTTTTCCTTTGTCGGCGGTGAAGGCCGCGAACTCTCCGTTCCCTTGGCCTTGAAACACGAGGTTGCCGGCCGTCGAGAGCACACCGCCATTCGTGGCAATTTCTTCTTCCACAGACCACCGTTCTGCCTGGTTCACCGGATCCCACGCGATCAGCTTTCCCTCAGTCTCGTTCATCCATTCGCCGGTCTCGACTTCGGCATGCGTGTTGGGCTTGCGATCGGTAGCAGGAATGTAAACCAGTCCAGTCCCGGGGTTGTAGCTCATCGGCCACCAGTTGTGGACAGTCCACTGTTTCCCGCCACCCGCCGACGCCGGAACTTCAACCGCTTTCCCGGTGGTCAGGTCGACCGATGTCGCCCAACTCACCTTGACGATCGGCTTGGCGGAAAGAAGCTTTCCGGTCCACGCATCCAGTTCGTAGTAGAAGCCGTGCTTCGGTACGGTCATGGCCACGTGGCGCTTCTCGCCATTGATCGGCAGATCGGCCATGACAATGTGATTATTTTCTGTCTGCAGCCCCGGCGAGCTGGTCTGGTAGTGCCACACATATTCGCCCGTCTCCGCTTTAACGGCCACGATGCATCCGGCAAACAGCTTGTCACCTTGTGCGCGGAGCGCCGAAAGTTCTCCATAGTCGGCGCCTGCTCCGGCAGTCCCGAAGATCACGAAGTCGGTCACTGGATCGTAGGTGATGGCCGTCCAGACGTCAGCCCCGCCCATCTTCCATGCGTCCCCGGCCGGCCACGTCGTCGCCGCGATCTCTTTCAGGGCCTTCGACTCGAATGGCTTTTTTGGATCACCCGGAACGGTCCAGAAGCGCCAGCGTTCTTTCCCCGTGTTGGCATCGTATGCGGCAATTGATCCTCGCACCCCGTCATCCGAGCCGTTATAGCCCATGAACGCCATACCCTTGGCCACATGCGGGGCATTCGTAATGCCGGTCTGGGTCGGCTCACATACTTGAGACTCCCACACCTGTCTGCCTGTAGCCGCATCGATCGCGACCAATCGGCAATCGCCCGTGCCGACGAAGACTTTGCCTTCCCACACCGCCACCCCCGCGTTGGTGCGCGCAGAGTATGAACCGTTGAGCGCCTGATTTAGCCGCACCTTCGGATCAAACTTCCAAATCAATTTCCCGGTGGCAGCATCTACCGCGTAGACCTTCGACTGTGGCGCGCTCACATACGCGACGCCGTCGACCACGATCGGCTCGGAGACAATGCCCATCGCGCTATCAAAGTCGAGATTCCACGCCAGCCCCAGACCGGCAACGTTCTGATCGTTGATCTGCTTCAGCGGACTGAAATGCTGCGCCTCGAAATTTCGCCCGTTGAGGAGCCAGTTCGTTCCGTCGGCTGCTTCGGCCACAACTCGGAACTCCGTTACATTCCCGGCCTTGCCGGAGTTATCGGCGGAAGTGTGCGAGATCAGAATCATGGCAGTGCCAAGACACAGCACGATCAGCCCCAGGATGTTCAACCGCAGCGCGTGGCTACCGAAAGTGTCCGATGGTCTTAACACGGGTCACCCTTTCATAGTCGGGATGGGTTCATTTTACGGTGTACACGTCGACTAGCCCTCCCATGGTTGGAAGGCGAGAGAAGCAAGTCAATCATCTCAGCGGCTCGCAAGGGTTTCCCGGTGAAGTGTTTACAAACGATGTGTGCTCTACTCTCCAAACAACATGCTGTATATCCCACCGCCCAGTGCCCCGCCGATTAGCGGCGCCACCCAGAACATCCACAACTGCTGCAACGCCGCCCCGCCCGCGAAGATTGCCGGTCCCGTGCTGCGCGCCGGGTTCACGGACGTATTCGTCACCGGGATGCTCACCAGATGAATGAGCGTGAGGCAGAGCCCAATGGCGATTGGCGCGAATCCCTTGGGCGCGCGGCCATCAGTTGCTCCCATAATGACGATCAGAAAAAATGCCGTCAGCACAACTTCGGCCGCGAATCCCGCGAGCAGCGAATAGCCGCCCGGAGAGTTCGCTCCGTAGCCATTTGTGGCGAAGCCCGCGTGCAAGTCGAAGCTGGCGGTTCCACTGGCGATAACATACAGCACGCCCGACGCCGCAATTGCGCCCGCGACCTGTGCAATCACGTAGGGCAGCAATTCGGAAGCAGGGAAGCGCTTCCCCACAACCAGCCCTACACTCACCGCTGGATTGAGGTGGCACCCGGAAATATGCCCGATCGCGAATGCCATGGTCAAAACGGTCAACCCAAAGGCCAACGCGACCCCAGCATATCCGATACCGACATTGGGAACTCCAGCGGCCATCACCGCCGCGCCGCATCCGCCAAACACCAGCCAGAATGTTCCAAAGAACTCCGCTGCTGCACGTTTACCAATAGGCATCGCCAGCCTCCTTGAGATTTAACGGATTGGACTACGTTGTGCGACCTGGGACCCTACGACCTGGGACCGAACCGAGAAGCGGAAAAGCGTAGCACAATCGGAATAATCTTTGTAGCGCCGCCGTCACATGTCCGATAGGCGGGCCCGCCTCGCAGTTGCTATGGCCAGGGATCTTCAGTTCAAGGTTACGAACGCTTTTCCCGCAAGCTGATCTTCATTGTCCGTTCCACTAGAGAATGCTAGGCTCCAAGGAGGTGGGTTCTGCGTACGCCAATCCGTTGAAATCAACCTCATCACTGCCCGGTCGCCTGGCCCAATGGTTACAGTCCGGCTCGGCTGAGGTCTGGGTCAAGTTTCTGCTCGCGCTGGTCGGCCTGGGCCTGGCGTTCGCGACCGCGTTGTTCTCCACCGTGTCGCGCGATGCCGGCAACGTCTGGGCCACCGTCATCCTCGCGTCCTCTTCGCTCCTGCTTGCGACCTTCGTGGGACTTGTCACCGTGCCCTACTTGGCGCGCCGCGTCGCCGTCGAGCGGCTTCGAGAGTCCTTCGATTACGACGTTACCCGCGCTGGCATCATCTATGTGCTGGTCACGATCGTGATCGCAATCGCCGCACTCAACACCGGCAACAATCTTCTCTATATCGTGGTTGCCGCCATGCTTGGGGCGATTCTTGTGTCCGGAGTCGTATCCGCATGGGTGCTGCGCTGGCTTGAACTCGACGTTCGGCTGCCCGAGCATGTATTTGCCGGACGTGCCGTGATGGGCCGCATCGTCTTGCATAATCCGCGCCGTCTCCTGCCATCGTTTTCCGTCCGCGTCGCTTTCCACCCGCAAGAAAAGAAAGAAGCCGACCAAGCAATGGCAGTGGGAAGCAACCACCTTTGCCTTCCCCTTCAATCGCCCGTCTGAGCAGCAATGGCTGCGTTTGCCCGATCGCCGCCTGCGCCGCGTGACCGTCGTTCCGCCGCCGCCCGGGATTTTTCAAGGGATGGCCTACTTTCCATTCCTACCCCCGCAATCGCAGGTCTCCGCCGATCTGGAATTGCGCTTCGACCGGCGTGGACGCTATCGCGAAGACAGTTTCGGTCTGGCCACCCGCTTTCCATTTGCGTTCCTCACCAAGACACGTCACGTATCGTTGCCCCGGGAAGTCCTGGTCTACCCCCGCATCGAGCCGACCGACGAGACCTTCGAAGTCTTGCCGCTGGTGCGCGGCGACTGGGAGAGCTTTGTTCGTGGGCGCGGTTCCGAGTTGTACTTGATTCGAGAATACTTGCCGGAGGACTCCGCCCGTCACGTCGACTGGAAAGCGAGCGCGAAATCCGGCTCTTTGAAGGTCCGTGAGTTTGCCCGTGAAGACGAGCGAAGACTTTGTATCGCATTCGACAATCCTGAACCCGGCGCAATCTCCGAACGCGCTTACGAAAAAGCCGTCGACTTGACCGCCTCGCTCGCCTGGCACTTTTCCACGCAAGAGGCAGAACTTTCTTTCGCCATTCCCGGACGTCCCCGCACTCGCGACCTGCACGAGTTTCTGGCCTGGCTCGCCGTGATTGAGCCCGGAATGACGGCGAGCGATTCAGCCAACCACCAGGCAGGCAATCGGACTCCCTCTGGAGACCCCTTGTGTGATATGAACCTGGGTGGTTCAGACGACTACAACATCGTTATCACCGCTCGCTCCCGTGGCACCGTACCAACGGAGTTGTGGAACGCTTCTTACTTCGTCTTCGCCGCCGATTCTCTCGAGCCGAAAGTCAGTTCCTGACTTTCGAGCCCGCACCCATTCTGGGCCAGAAATTTTTCCTGTCCCCCTTTTTCGCTTTCCCGACATCTCCCTTTCGGCATATACTCACGCCCCGGTAGATGCTTTTGAACAACTCGGAACTCCGTTCCCCCGGAGGTGTCAAATGCGTATCTGCGACCTGATTAAGGATCAGGAAACTTTTCAGGCAGACCTCGGCCATACCGTACTCGAAACCGTTCGCGTCATGGTGGAGCAGAACATCGGCGCCGTGCCGGTTCTCCATAATGGAAAGCTGGTTGGGATCTTTTCCGAACGAGACCTCATGCGGCGCGTCGTCGCCGAAGGCCGGGATCCCCGCAGTACCTGCCTGGCCGAGGTCATGACTGATGATCCTCTTACCATCAGCATGAACGAAGACTTGGAAACCTGCATGGCCCTCATGCGTCGCCACAGTTTCCGCCACCTTCCAGTCTGCCATGATGGCAATCTCGTCGGCATGGTGTCGCTGCGCGACATCCTGTTGCACGACCTCAATGAGAAGGATGACGAGGTGCGTATGATGCGTGCCTACATCCATTCCATGCCCGACGCTTAGCCACAGCGTCTCCTCGCCGGAGGCTCTCCCGTAGCCGGATGGCGCCCGGGATGCCCTTTTGCCTTGATAGCCTCTATTTCTGCCCGAAAAACGCCAAATGCCCGTTTGCTGGGAGGCCCCCACCTCTAGCACGAAGGTAACCTTGCGCTCTTAGTACCCATAACAGTAACGTTACTGCTGATTACTTGAGTGCATTGAACAGAGGGGCAGGAACAGCTAACGTTACTTCTAACCAACCGCACAGCTTGAATTGTCGGCCAGCGAGATGATGAGCGAGAAAATCAAAGTTCTCTATTACGCGCTCTGGATCGCCCACCCCGTCCTTCAGATGGGCATCGCCGCTTTTATGCTGCAACGCGGCCTCTACCGCAAATTCAAGTATTTCTTCGGCTACATCCTGGTTCAGATGGTCACATTCGCCGCCCTATTTCCTGCCCTTTGGCACAATTATTCCGCCGCGTTCTACATTTACTGGATCTGCGACGCTTTGAGCGTGGCCTTCGGATTCGGCGTGATTCACGAGGTTTTCGTCGACGTTTTTCGCGCCTTCCATACTCTTCGCGATCTCGGCACAGTTTTATTCAAATGGGCGGGACTGGTGATGTTGCTGGTTGCCGGAGTCGTATCGGTTTCCACCAACTCCTCCACGTTTGCGCCCTGGATGCAGGCCATCATCACTTCGCAACGTTGCGTGCGCATCATTCAGGTTGGGATGGTCCTTTTCCTGCTTTTCTTCGCTCACTATGTGGGCGTCAGCCGGCGCCAGCACAGCTTCGGGATTGCCCTGGGCTTCGGATCGTTCGCCGTGATTGAGCTCGTCCTGATCTGTTCTTGGGTGGGAAACCATCTCGGGGGCGCATGGATGAGCATCCTGAACATGGCCGCCTATAACAGCACATTGCTGGTCTGGTTTGGTTATGTAGCTCTCAGAAGTCCAGCTCGCGACGCGTCCCTGTCTCTTCTGCAACCGCAACGGTGGGAGCAGAGCCTAACCGATATTCATCATCCGCTGCCGGCCGACTCCTTGATCCCGATGTTTGAAGGGATGGTCGACCGCGCCCTTTCGCGCACTAGCCAGGACGTATCAATTCCCCAGGGGAGCCAACCAAACGCCCCTGGTGCTGCCCGCGGAGCGGCAGCAACTGGCGGCGGCTTTCGAACCCCAGCACCCATAAACTCCGAGCCGTAACGATCGGACCGTCCCCTGCCCTGACAGTGTCTTTCCTCGGTGCTCGCGATTTCTTCACCTCCCGCTAACCTTGTCCCGAATTCGTAACCGTGTACGCAAACAAATGCATTCCGCCCCGACATTGTCTCTAATGGACGAAATGCTTGAGGTTATGGGCGTAAAACAATGTGGATAAGCTAGATGGCTGGTGAGTGGTTGCTGTGGGCTGGACGGAAGGATCTAAAGGGATTGGCGCTGAGGAAAAATATTGCACATGGGCTTGACACCAGCCGTATAATGCGGCACCGCAAAAAAGTTTCCTCCGGGAAACCCCTACTGCGGTATAGGAGACGAACCCATGAAACGTGCAATCAGGATTACCATCCTGATGGTGGGACTAGTGGGCACATTTATTGCAGCTGCCGTCCAACAGGTTCCCGCCCTGGACGGTGGCCCTTTACTACTGTGCCCACCCCGACAACCAAACTGCTCAACAACCCTGCCACCGCAGTAGAAACGGTCGCAGCTTGAACCGCAAGGTCACTAAAGTAACTTCTGGGTAATTGAAGCTTGGGCCGAGTAGAAGGCTCGCAATCTTTGGGCTGCCGGGACTCATACTAACCCGACAGCCCCACTTTTTTGCGCGAGACCCCTTGGTAGCGACCATCCCTTAGTGGCTGAATCCGCGCTCTCGGTTGCTTCTGAGATTAAGACTGGTCTACACCCTGTGGGACTAGGCTGCGTCCTTCCTCGCCGCCGCCGTCAATTCACTTTCCAACCCCGTCGGATCAAACACTGGCGGCTGGCACACCGACCCCGAACACAGCACCGCGAATGATCTCCCCAATCCCAAGGTCGGCAGGTGGGGAATTGTGGCCCCAAAAACTGGCGGCAGATTCTTCTCCACGGCTTGATTGGCGGCGAACCTCAGCACAGTCTTGTTGCCCGCGAAAGCCGCCACCGCAGCGGAATACAACTCGTTCGCTTTGTGCTCATCCCCGTCTTCGGCAATCACCACCACCTGCACCGGACTCTCCAGAAGATGCACTACCGCGATCCCATAAGTTGCCGCGAAAATTCCAAACTGCTCCGCTATTCCCGCGAAGGTCTCCAGCGTCTCCTCGGCCTTATCCCGGTAGCTCGTATCCCCGGTGTAATGATGCAGTCGCAGTAGGGCAATCGCCGCCATCGGATTTCCTGCCGGCGTCGGCGAGTCTTGCAGCGGCTTGCGCCGCGTCGCCAGCACGCCCAGGCTCTGGCCATCGCCAGCCGGTTCGCTGTCGAAAAATCCCCCCGAGGTCGCATCGTAGAAGCGCGCAATCATCGAATCCGTAATCGTCCGCGCAAACTTGAAGTAGCTCAGGTCGGCGGTCGCCTCATAAGCGTCAAGGCATGCCAAAGCCGTGAACGCATAGTCATCGAGCAATCCCAGTACCTCGCGATGCGAAGCCTTGGGATCCGAGTACGAAACGACATGCAGAAGCAGACCAGATTGTGTGGCGCGGGAGCCCTCGCCCGCGTCTGCTCGCTCAGCTTTCCACGACTCTGCCAGCACCCGGTCCAGCGACCGCAGCGCAAATTTCCGTGCCTCTGTAAGGTGAAGCACCTTCGCTGCCTCCAGATAAGCCGACACGCACAAGCTGTTCCAGCCCACATACACCGTCTTGTCAACATAGGGAGTGGGGCGCTGCAAGCGCGCCGCGTACATCTTTTTCTTCGCGGATGCGAGCACTTCGTCGACCCGTTCCATGCTCAAGTTCATTCGCTTGCCAATCTCCTCCAACGACGCCCGCACATACAACACATTCTTCCCTGGATTGTGATGCATCTCCCCGACTTCATTGATGTCGTAACGCAGCGCCGCCACCTGCGCCTCTTCCTCGGTCAACACGGCGCGCGTCTCCTCGAGCGTCCAGGTGAAATAGTCCCCGTCATCGTCCATCGAGATGTCGGCATCCTGCGACGCATAGAACCCGCCCCGCTCCCGATCGCTCAACCACTCGCCCATCCAGCGAATGATGTCGCGCGCCACATCCGCGAAGAATTCATCGCCCGTCGCCTGATATCCGTGCACATAGTTTTTCAACAATTCAGAATTGTCGTAACACATCTTTTCGAAGTGCGGCACCACCCACCGCTCGTCGACCGAATACCGATGAAACCCTCCCGCCAGTTGGTCGTAAACACCACCGAGTGCCATGTGCTCCAGTGTGGTGACAATCAAGCTGCAAAGAGAGTCGTCGGGTGAAGACGGGTCCGGGTGCCCCATCCTATCGCGCTCTTTGCGATAGGGTGGGGATTTTGGCTTGTCGCCCTGAACCCTTCGCGCATACCTCTCAATCAGCAAATCCAACGCTGACGGATGCGGAAACTTCGGCGCCTGCCCAAACCCTCCATGCTGCGGATCAAACATCCGAAACGCTGAAGTCTGAATCGCCTCAATCACAGCAGGCGAAACCCGCCCGTCTTTTCCAGAGAATGACTCCGATTGCGCAATCGCACTCTCCACCATCTTGGCCTGCTCGACCACGTCGCCATGCTTTTCCTTGTAAGCATTCGCAATGCTCAGCAGCACGCGCCGAAAGCTCGGACGCCCATATCCATCGCTCGGCGGAAAATAAGTCCCGCCATAAAACGGCTTTCCATCCGGCGTAAGAAACGCGGTGAGCGGCCAACCACCTTGCCCGCTGACCGCCTGCACCGCCGCCTGGTACCGGCTGTCAATATCCGGACGCTCATCCCGATCTACCTTCACCGCGATGAAATGCTCATTCACAATCGCCGCAATCTCCGGATCGTCATACGACTCCCGATCCATCACGTGACACCAGTGACACCATACCGCCCCAATATCGAGCAGCATCGGCTTGTTCTCGCGTTGCGCCGCAGCAAACGCCTCCGCCCCCCACTCATGCCACCGAATCGGCTGATGCATGGCGGAGCGCAGATAGGCGGATGAAGCATGGGAGAGGGAATTGAGAGTGGTGCTGGTCATGAGTCTAAGTCTAGCCGATCCTTCGGATGTCGCTGAACCCTGGCGGGCGGGCGAGCAGGAGTTCCCCGCTAGCCAAGATACAAACAGCCCCTTGCTCCAAACCAGAGATATAGCGATAATGTCTTAGGGACTCAGGCGTTCAAGCGCCTGTAATCCCGAGACTCAACGTAGCAGCGGAGAAAATTATGTCGCCGATTGCAGACAGCCCCATGACGTTGAGCCTGCTCGCCGCCGTCTAATCCTGCCGGTCGGCTGGGTTGGCTCCATCTTTCAACTCATTAGTTGAAGCCGCATACGCATCCGTGCGCCTGCCGGCTCTGCGCGCCTGCGCGCAAAAGGGAGCTTTGTGAAACGAGGAAAATGTCGAGGTAAGGGAGCGAAATTCGTGGACGCGGACTTCGCTGAAATTCTCTATGGAGAAGGGCGCGGCAGTGGGTCGGACAGCCGCCAAGTGCAACGGAAGACACAACAGTTCTGCTGTCAAGTGCAGCGGGCGCTGAACCTCGCGCTCGCGGATTCAAACATTGCTGGCATTGGCTGCGAACTGTTTGTAGATGAGGTTTCGCCAGCACCTGGTTGCGGCCATTTACTGGTCCATATCGTTGTGCAGGATGGCTACTCCGTCGTCGATGCGATGAGCGCGCTCCGGCGCGATGCATCGCGTTTGCGGTCGGAGGTGGCAATGGCGATTGCCAGAAAGCGAGCGCCAGAACTGTCGTTTGTGCCGGTCTCGGTGCAAGGAGGCGACGATGAATGATTCGTCGATGGCTCCGCTCCGAAGCTGGCTAGCTGCTCCACTGGATCGAGACGTGTCGGAGGCGCTTGAGCGAATCCGGTGCGCACCAGATGTTCAACAAGTGGCGGTGATGCCCGATGTACACCTTGCCGCTGAGGTGTGCATCGGTGTCGTTGTCGCGACTTCTCACCTGATCTATCCCCAGGCCGTGGGAGGCGACATCGGATGCGGCATGCTGGCCGTCGCGGTTGACGTGGAGGCCTCCGCGCTGAAGAATCCGAAGACTGCCGCCCAGTTGCTGAACGAGATCGGGCGTGCGGTACCCTCGCGCAGGCGCAACCGGAACGCGGTCATTCCTCAACCTGCGGAAGTAACAAGCGACCCGCTCAGTGATGCCCGCCTAGAGGCAATTCGCCAAAAGGAGGGCGAGATCGAGTTCGCAACTCTCGGCAGTGGAAACCACTTCGTTGAGATGCAAGCGGACGAAGAGGACCGGCTCTGGCTGATGGTACATAGCGGATCGCGAGCGCTCGGGCAGGTGATCCGCGATCATCATTTGGCGCGCGCGCAACCGGCCGAAGGACGACTGCGTGCGCTCGATGCGGAATCGGAGACCGGCAAAGAGTACCTTCACGATGCCTTGTGGGCCAGGCAATTCGCAGCGGCTTCTCGCAAGGCGATGGCAGAGGAAATCGGCAAGGTGCTGACGCGAACGCTGAAGTGCTGCATCAGTTGGCAGACGATGATCGCCATCGATCACAACCATGTCGCGCTTGAGCGTCATGGGGAGCGCGAGTTGTGGGTGCATCGCAAGGGCGCTATGTCCGCCCAACAGGGCCAGACTGGAGTCCTGCCTGGATCGATGGGCAGTCCCAGCTTCCATGTGAAGGGACGCGGTTGCGAACAGGCGCTTTGTTCGAGCGCTCACGGTGCCGGCAGAGCTTTAAGCCGGGGCGCGGCGCGGAGCAAGTTCAGCGACCGTGATTTCCAGCGTCAAATGGAGGGGGTCTGGTATGACTACCGGCTGACAGGCAAACTCAGGGACGAGGCACCCGCTGCGTATAAGGACATTCGGGCGGTCCTCAAGGCACAGCGAGAACTTGTGAAGGTTATCCGCACGCTCCGACCGGTGCTGAACTACAAAGGTACCTGACAAAGCAAGCGCTCAGCCATGCCACGAAACTGACAGATGTCCATTCAAAAACAAAACGGCTTGGCCCAACTTTTGATTTCGATGGCATCACCACCACCATGGTTGGCCCATCCTGCCGCGTTTTGTTCTCCGCGAAAGGATGGGGTGGTCGCAACTATCCCACCAGTGGATTGACCACCTGAATCGAGCCGTAATGCTGCCCGACCGATAGATCTTCGGAATAAAGAATCATCGCGCCGGAGGCCTCGGCCGCTTGCAACACCAGAGCATCCCAGAATGAGGTCTTGTATCGCGCCTCTATGTCGAGCGCCTGCAGGACCGACTCCGGCGTATTAACAATGATCTCCCAGCTCAGATAGTCCTGAATCAACCGACGGATATCCTCGGTCGGAAGTGGGCGCGCGACCTTACGTCGAAGGTTGATGCAAAGTTCCTGCAGCACCTGCGTGCTCAACACACCTTCGCCCGAAGTCCACAAACGCTCGATCAATTCGCGGGCGCGGTCGTGCTTGACCCCGGCAGAGCGGTCATGGGCATAAATCAGAATGTTGGTATCGACGAAGTATTTCTGTGCCATCGGTTAGCCGGATATCATCAACGCTCATGCAGTTCGTCGCGTGAGCGAGGAGGAGTCCACTGTAGGTCCGCCCCCTCGCGTAGCCGAGCCAATGCCCGTTTGCGCGCCCTCTCATAAGTCCTGCGTTCGCGGACCATCTCCTCGAGGCGAGCCGACATCATCGCGCTAACGGATGTCCCATCTTCCGCCGCAAGAACTTTAGCTGCGCGTAGCAGTTCAGAATCAATTTTGAGAGTAATATTTGCTTTCATACCCATTAGCACCGTTCTACGTGCTGCACAATTATACGTGCGGAATGCAATTGAGAGCAATCCGTTCTTCCTTGGAACACTTATCCACAGGTCCATGTGACATCTGACCTTGCGCCCATGAGTGAATTTAGTCCATGATCGCCATTGCGAATGTCGTGCGGGGGGCAACCCTCAGCACCTAAGCTCTTTGAAATGAATATTTTGCCCGCAAGTGTCTGAGCCTAAAGATATTGCGGACGGTTTCCCGCTAACCCGATGATTCCAGGAGACCGAGGGGGGAGGGGGGGACCCCAAAAAGAGAGAAGTTCCGGGGATGCGTCAGAAAAAATTCAGCAGATAAAATTGATTTTGCGCGATGAAAATTCACAGCGCACCTTAACCCAGAAGTTGCTTCGCGATCTTGCAGTACAAATCGATCGACTCCGCCAGTTCTTTCTTCTCGATGTACTCGCCATCGGTGTGCGCCACATGGATCGATCCCGGACCCAGCAACAGCGGTTCGCCCCAATTCGTTAACTTGGGAATGTCAGTGGTGAACGCAGCAATCATCGTCGGCAATCCATTGACGGCACGGAAACGAAGGAAGGGAAGTTCCAGCGGAAACGTCACCTGCACCGAATCGCCCGCAGTCGCAAGAATCTGCTTGCGCAGCTCAGTCGATGGCCCGATCAGCCGGTACAACAAATCCGCATGCGCATAATCGGGAATCACGTTCGGTGCGCGTCCGCCTTCGATCAATCCAATATTCAACGTGCACGGACCAACCTCCGGATCGGAAGGCAACGCCATCGCGCGCAGTCGCGTGAGCACAGGAATCAGCTTGTCAATCGCGGACTCGCCCAACTCCGGATACGCCGAATGCGCCATGCGTCCAGTTGCAGTAACCTCTACGCGCAGAGTTCCCTTGGACGCGAGCGCGATGTGATTCTCTGTCGGTTCGCCATTCACCAGGAATCTGCATCGCGAGCCCTTGCGGTTCGCGGCATATTCATTTGCCACGCGCGCGCCCAAACTGTCACGCTCTTCCCCCACCACAAACAGAAGTCCAACGTAAATGTCGTGTTGTCGCAATCGCTCAGCAGCGGCGATTTGTGCCGCGATAATGCCCTTCGCATCGCACGATCCGCGCCCGTAAATCCGCCCCGCATCTTCCGACGATGGAATGAACGGAGGAACCGTGTCCATGTGAGTAGAGAAGACCAGCGCAGGATCCAGATGCCCTTCCCACGTCGCATAAACATTGAAGCGATCACCCTCAACCGGAATCTTTTTTGTCTGATAGCCGAGCCGGCAAAGCTCGCCGTAAAGATAGTTCCCCACAGCAGCCTCATTGCCACTGATGGATTCGATGTCCACGAGTTGCCGCGTAAGCGTCACAGCATCCATGCACGAGAGAATAGCAGACAGCAATCTGCGGTCGGCCTTCAGCATTCTGACTTCTCATTTCTGATTTCGTCTCTCCGACCCTCGCCGTGTAATCTGAGTCTGTGACGTCCTCGACTACATCGATCCGCTCTCTGTTTCTCGACGGTCCTGCCGGCCGTCTCGAAGCCTTGCTCAACGCCGGAGCGGAGCACGCAACGCACGCTGCGCTGGTCTGTCATCCCCATCCGCTGTTTGGCGGAACGCTGCACAACAAGGTCGTCTTCCACACCATGAAGGCGCTCAACAACTTCGGCTTTCCTGTGCTGCGCTTCAACTTCCGCGGAACCGGATTGAGCCAGGGCGCACACGACAACGGCGATGGCGAAGTCGACGACGTCCGCACCGCGCTCGATTGGCTCAACTCCGAATATCACTTGCCGCTGCTGTTTGCGGGATTCTCCTTCGGCGCCGCAGTTGGATTGCGCGCCGCATGTGCTGACACACGCGTTCAAGCGTTGATCGGCGTTGGCACGCCGGTTGGTCCGGTAGTTGCCGAGAGTGAAGTCCCGCGGGCGTACACCTTCGAGTTCCTGCAGCAGTGCACGAAGCCAAAGTTGTTTGTCAGCGGAGTCCGCGATCAGTTCGGCCCGCGAGACAAACTGGAAGCGCTGGTTGCGTCAGCACCAGAACCAAAGAAGCTGATCATGATTGAAGGCGCAGACCATTTCTTCGCCGGACGCCTGCACGAACTGCGAACCGCAATCGAAACCTGGGTGAAAGAAGCTGTCATCTCTCAGTCGTGAGCGTTCGCGTCACGGAGTGCGGGACGAATTGGACTCTGCTGATAGCTGAACGCTGACAGCTGAGAGCTCTTTTCGTCTTTATAATCTTTGCTCATGTCTGACTCCAGCCAGATGCGCGAGATCGCGCGGGAGATCTTTCTACATGCTCTCGCTGAAGCCTCGATCACCAAAGGCTTTGCGCGCCACGTCAACTGCGAGCGGGGAATTCTGCGCGTCTGCGAGGACCTTTACGACCTGCAAACGTATTCCAACGTGCTGGTCGTCTCGCTGGGTAAAGCTGGACACACGATGGTCGAGGCTTTGTCCGCACAAGTCGGAGCATCTCTGGAAGGAATCGTTGCCAGTTCGGTCCTTCCTTCGACACAGGTTCACGGTTTTCGCTACTTTCGCGGAGGACATCCGACGCCGAACGCAGAATCCATGCAAGCGGCCAATGCGATGCTGCGTGCGGTCGAATCGCAGCCCGCTTCAGCGCTCGTTATCTTCCTGCTCAGCGGTGGGGGTTCGTCGATCGTCGAGAGGCCCATCGACGACGAGATCTCGCTTGACGACCTCATCGCGACCTACCGAGTCCTGGTTCATTCTGGCGCGCCCATCGCAGAGATCAACACAGTCCGCAAACATCTGTCGTTGGTGAAAGGCGGACGTTTGGCGCAAGCCGCGTTTCCTGCGCAGCAGGTATCGTTGCTCGTGCCCGATGTTCCCGACAGCACACCCGACGCGCTCGCTTCTGGCCCGACAATGCCCGATTCCACGACTGTCGAGGATTGTTATCGCATCGCCGAGAACTACGACTTGCTAGAGCAGTTTCCCGCGTCGGCGCGAGAACTGTTCGAGCGCCACGCGCTCGACGAGACACCGAAGTCGGATGACCTTGCGTTTCAGAAGGCGCGTTGGTGGCCCGTGCTTTCGAACCAGACAGCCATTGAAGAAGCGAGCATCGCGGCTGAGCGCGCAGGGTTCATCGTGCACGTGGACAACTCCTGCGACGATTGGGACTACGAGAAAGCTGCCGACTATTTGCTGCGGAGAGTGCGCGAGCTGAGAAAGCTGATCTCGCCTGTGTGTGTGATTTCAGGTGGCGAAGTCACCGTGAAAGTCACGAGCGGCGGAGTTGGCGGACGCAACCAGCAGTTCGCTTTAGCGTGTGCGGAGAAGATCGCCGGTGAGAAGATCACGGTGCTCAGCGCCGGAACCGACGGAATCGACGGGAATAGTTCCGCCGCAGGCGCGGTGGTCGACGGCACAACAATTGAACGAGCGCGTGCTCACGGACTGGATGTTCACGCAGCGCTGGAACAGTTCGATGCGCATCCATTGTTTACTGCTCTGGGAGACGCGATTGAGATTGGACCGACGGGGAACAACCTGAGGGACTTGAGAGTCATTTTGGCTTACTAGTTCTGGATCAAAGCCTCCGGCTTCGCTCAGGAGGGACAGCCGAAGGCGGCTGTCCGCACGTGAGCACTGCTAAAGTGTGTGGTTGTTATGCGGTCTTCTGCATCTGGGCCATCTTCTGCATGGCTTCGTCCATGGCGTTTTTCATTTCGTCTTGCGACATGTCCTTAGTGTGCGTGGCGATCGACCATTTGTGGCCGAAGGGATCTTTCAGCTTGCCGTAGCGATCGCCCCAGAACTGATCGGAAACTGGCATCTCGACTTGCGCCCCTGCCTTTACCGCGCGGTCGAAGGCTTCGTCGACGTGGTCCACGTAGATATGCAAGCCCATACCAGCGCCGCCGCTACTGAGTGGAGAGAGTGCTCCGAAGTCAGGGAATTCGTCGCTCAGCATGATGATGGAGTCGCCGATCTTCAGCTCAGCGTGCATGACTTTGCCATCCGGACCCTTTGCGACACCCCGTTCTTCTGCGCCGAACGCTTTCTTATAAAACTCGATGGCGCTCATGGCGTCGCGCACGGTGAGAAATGGTGTGAGAGTGTGATAGCCCTCAGGAATGGGTTTTACTGCCATAAGATCTCCTCCTAGGCTGGAAATTCAGATCGTCAGTGTACACCCTTGGCGCGAGCGGATTGTTAAAGGTGTACTACAGCGCGCATTATTTTTCGAGTCGGGCAGGTACAGGAAATCGCTCGTCCGGCGCCACAACCTTTGACACGGAGTTGAGGATTTGACGCTTTCTGGATTCGCTTAGCTCGCGAGGTCGAGGGCGAGGCGCCCTCGCGACAGCCGGCAAGATGCAGGCGTTACTTTCGGGATTAGAAGAATCTGGTTACGCCTTCTTCCATGACTACTACTTGATCCTGGGTGCCTGCGGCTTGGGCTTCCTGCTCGAGCAGTTGCAGCGGTTCGTCAACGGGTTCGTGGGAGAGGCGGAAGGTGCCGTAGTGCATGGGAACCATCCAGCGGGATTTGAGGTCGAGGAAGGCGCGCATGGCGTCTGCGGGATCGGCGTGTACGTTGCGAAACTGCGCCGGATTGTAAGCCCCGATGGGGAGTAGCGCGAGTTCAGGAGCGAGGCGCCGTCCGATTTCGCTGAAGCCGGAAAAATATGCGGTATCGCCGGCGTGATAGACAGAGTGCCTGCCAGCCTTCAACACAAAACCGCCATAGCCGCGGTGCGAATCCTTCAAGATGCGCGCGCCCCAATGGCGCGAGGGCACATGCGTTACCGACACGCTGCCGCGGCGTGAATTCTTCCACCAGTCGAGTTCAATGATCTCGGAAAAGCCAAGATCAGAGACCAGGTCGGCAACGTGGGTTGGAATGATGATGGACGGCGCGACTCCGCGCGTACGCAGGTTGTTCTGCACCAGAGCACGCAGAGAAGGGCGGTGCAAATGGTCGAAGTGCGCGTGCGAGACCAGCACCAAGTCAATGGCGGGGAGATCCGCAATGCGCAGACCCGGACGGCGCAGGCGCTTCAACACAAAGAGCCAGCGCGCGAAATTGGGATCGATGACGACATTCTGCCCGCCAATCTGGACGAAGAAACTTGCGTGACCGATGAAGGTGACGCCGAGTTCTCCGTTGGTGGCTAAGCGAGGCTTGTAAGTCTGACCGCGGCGTGGCGTGACTGCGGAATGACGCACCAAGCGACCAAACTGGGTGGCGCGCTTACGAAGGGCCGGATTGCGAAGTGTCTGTTTAATCATTCTGCTACAAAGCCTGGGGGGTGGCCGGAAGCAGCCTCAACCATTCATCCTAAACCTTTTGGCTGCGACAACAGAGTAATTAATACGCCGTACAAATAATTTACTCACAAACCTTAGATGAATTAGAGGTTTTGGGGGCTGCTCTTTAGTTTTTGAATAGTGACGGCGGTAATGTCCTGTTTCAATGATCACAGATGAGCAATCCGCCAGCATAGTTGCTGGCGGCTCGTTGTGTTGCGGTCCGTTTAGATTGCCGTGGCAAACAGCCAGCCGAGCGGTGCTCGGCCCGTCCAGGCCTGAGACCCGGACGGGCAAGATCATCCCTTCGGCCCACACAAATCATCCACTTATTGAGGATCGGAGTTGGCGATCCAGCGAGAACGTGGGATCGCACGCCGTCCCTCATCGTCGTAGAAGAATTTCATCTCGTGATCGGACTTGACGCCGGGCACCGGATGATCGTCGATGGAACTAGACCGCGGAGCGTCAAACGAAATAGGCAACGGCGACTTGGTGGTGAACATGGCTTCATTGAGAGTGCTGCCCACGGGAGCTTGCGCTACGGCAAAAACTCCGAAAGGATTGCCATTCACATAGGAAACGCCGATATAGTCGGCGACCATCGGACCATTGTCGGAATCAGGCAGCCAGCCTACCTTCATCGGTCCAGCGATTTTGGCGCCCGCGGTCCAGGTCGAGCCACCGTCGAGTGAAGTGGTGAAGCCCACATCCAACTGGCAGGTGCTGGTGGTGCAACTCTTGTTCGGATAGTAGTAGTAGACGACGGTGATGTGCGCGTTGGCACCAGAGGTCGCGGGATCGACACCGATGCCGGGAATGAAGTGATCGACGGTACTGCTCGTGGGATCGATAGGAATGCGAGTGACAGCGCTCCAGGCTTTGCCATCGGTGGAGGAACTCATGACGATGTCGTTGGAAGCGCAGCCGGAGCGGAAGCGACAGTCGGACCAGACGACGAAAACCCTGCCGGCAGCATCAATGCTGACCGATGGCAAGTTCGGATTGCGGAGGCCCGCGGCAACAAAGTGGCTTTGGATGCTGGCGATGGCCTGGCTTCGTCCCCAACTCACGCCGCCATTTGTGGAACTGAATACATCGATGCCTCCACCTTCGAAGGGTACGATGACGCTTCCGTTGGGCTGAACCACCGGCTCACCGCCCAGTCCGCCAGCATGGTCGGAGGAGGGAAGTCCTGGTCCCCAAGTTTTTCCGCCGTCTTTGGAAACGCTCATGAGGACATCGCCGCTGCCAAAGGCCTGATCCCACTCGGTGTAGCAGTTGCCATAGAAAGGACTGGTGGTGGTGTTGTCGCAGACGGTCCAGTTCTTGTCATCGAGATGCGTGTTGTCGATGAGGATGGGCTTGCCCCAGTTTAAGCCATCGGTGGAGCGGCTGACGGCGACATCGCCGATCAGGGAGCAACAGCTGAGTCCCGCCAGGGGCAGCGTAGAAATGAGCCACGCGCCATGCTTGGCGTCGAAGGCAACGGAAGGATCGGCGGCGGCGCCGTAGGTTCCTCCCTTGTAGTTAAGGGTCAGGCCGGGCAGAAGACCGTGCTTCCAAGTCTGGCCGCCATCGACGGAGGTCGCGAAGCCGACGTCGCCGCTGCCCCATCCGATGCTGCCGGGCCGGCGCGCGACGTGAAAGGCGCTGACGATGGTGCTGCCCCAAGAGAAAGAATCAGGCTCAACTTCCGTCTTGTGCACGCTGTCAGTATTGGTGAGGGTGTCGACGCTGATTTTTGCCAGCGAAGTTTGAGCGGGCAACGGCGCCTGCAAAGCCAAGACGAATGCGAGCGCGACCGCTGAAATGATGAGCGCTGGCTGAGCACAAGAATGAGCGGGCCGTGACAATATCATCGGTGATTCCTTAGTGTCGCTGAGATTCGATCGTTCGCAGGGGGAAATGACCGTCGGGTAGGCCACGGACAAAACCATCCCGCGCACTATACCCCGAGCGATCGGACTGTGTCGATGTGAAGGAATTTTCACACTGTGACATCTTGGCCGGAGTGTCGAGCTTCGCTCGACTGACAGCCAATGGCGGCTGTCGCCACATGGCCTTAATTCCGTCTCTCGTTCGAATGCTTGACCTTGATCGCGCTGGTCATATCTAATCCAAACGTTGTTATTGCGTTGTCTTCTGAAGGAGAAGTCGGCATGCGAGTTGCGTTTGCGGGACTGGGAATCATGGGCCACGCGATGGCCACGAATCTGGTGAAAGCTGGCCACGAGGTAACGGTGTGGAATCGCACGCCAGGCAAACTAGTAGAAGGCGCTGGAGTGGCGCCAACTCCCGCGGCTGCCGCGCAGGGCGCGGAAGTGGTGTGGCTGTGCGTGTCGGACACCGACGCGGTGGAGAGTGTGATTTTTGGCGCGGACGGCGTGGAAGCATCACTGACGGAAGGTACGATCATCGCGGATTCGAGCACGATTTCTCCGACGGCGACAGTGAAGTTCGCAGAGCGTGTGGGCGCGAAGGGCGTGAGTTGGGTGGATGCTCCGATGACCGGATCAAAGATCGGGGCGCGGGACGGGACGTTGGTGTTCATTGTGGGCGGAGTCGAGGAAGCGGTGGAGCGGTTGAAGCCGCTGTTCGCAGCGATGGGGAAGAAGATTTTCCGGATGGGCGAGACGGGCAAGGGGCAGGCTACCAAGCTTGCTATGAACTTGCAGATTGCGATGATTTTTGAGGGATTTGCAGAGGCTCTGACGCTGGCCACCAAGCTTGGTGTGGATCCGCAACAATTGCTGTCGTTGATTGAGGCCACGATGGTGCGGTCGGGAGTGGTTGATTACAAGGCGCCCTTTATCCTGCAGCGCGATTTCACGCCGAATTTTCCGCTGCGGCTCATGCACAAGGATATTCGGCTGACGCTGGAGGCAGCGAAAGAAGCGCGTGTGAAATTGCCGGGGCTAGAAACGGTGGAAGCGATTTATGAGATGGCGTCGGAGGATGGGAACAAGGATCTCGATTATGCCGCGACATTGACCCTGCTGGAGAAGTGGGCTGGGGTGCAGGTAAAAGGAAAGGCTGCATAGAAGATCGTGGCGAAGAAAAGTTCGGTGAAGAAATTCCCGGGCCAAACCAGATGAGGTGGTGTTTGTGGAACTTGGCGAACTGACCAAAGCAGAGCTCGAGAAGTCCAGAGAAGTGAATTGGCTTTAACAGTGTTGATAGTCTGACCTGAGAAAAGTTGGGCACGTTACCGCCGTAATGCCTCAAATCCCCGCTATTACACAAGTATTACAGTCAAGGAATTCGTCTCTTGGTAGGTTAGCTATGGGGTTGATCAAGCTCATACGACCACGAAACGGGGACTTTCCTTGGATATGGAACTGCAAGATCTGGAAAGACGACAAGCGGAAAAAGGTGAAGTGAATTGGATTACGGCGGCGTTCATGGCTGCGTTTCACGTGGGAGCGGTAGCAGCGCTCTTTTGTTTCACGTGGAAGGCTTTATTCGTCGCGATGTTCTTGTGGTGGGTTTCGGGGAGCCTGGGCATCGGGATGAGTTATCACCGGTTGCTCACGCACCGGGGATATAAGAGTCCTAAGTGGGTGGAGTATTTCCTGACCGTATGTGCGACGCTGGCGCTGGAAGGCGGGCCGATTTTCTGGGTCGCGACGCACCGCATTCATCATCAATATTCGGATCAGGAAGGCGATCCGCATTCCCCGATCGATGGCAAGTGGTGGGCTCACATGGGATGGATTCTCATGGGGAAGTCGATGCACCACGACACAACGACTCTGGCGCGCTACGTGCCTGATCTTGCCAAGGATAAGTTTCATGTCTGGATTACGAAGTATCACTACGTTCCGCAGGTTGTGCTGGGAGTCGCACTGTATGCGATTGGCGGGCTCCCGTTTCTGTTGTGGGGGATTTTCCTGCGCGTAGTTGTTGGATTGCACGCGACCTGGCTGGTGAACTCGGCGACCCACTCGTGGGGCACCCGGCGATTTGCGACCCGCGATCTTTCGACCAATAGCTGGTGGGTGGCGCTGCTGACGTTTGGCGAAGGCTGGCACAACAATCACCACGCGCATCCGACCGCGGCCCAGCATGGCTTCAAGTGGTATGAAGTCGACGTGAACTGGTACGGCATCTGGGCATTGAAGACGCTGGGGCTGGCTTGGGACATCAAGCGAGTCAACCTGGGTGATGTGGAACGAGGTTTGGTGGCGACGCCGAATGGGCGGCTGATTACTGCGGCGATGCCGGAAGTATCGGTCGCGGGAGACTAGCAGGTTCGATTCAGTTTAAGTTCGATTCAGCTTAAGGACGATAGGCCCTGGCCCTCGAAGCCGGGGCTTTTTCGTGGACGCGGCGCCTAAAGGCGCTATTCGTTGGCCAAAGTTACGGTATGCCTGAAGGCATACCCTGATACGAATCTTCATTCCCTGAGCTCAATCTTCATTCTCTGATACTTTCAATTGAAGATACGAAAGCTTCTTGCCTGACCGAATCTCATCCCTGACCCGAACGCCTGGATTCGAATCTCCTCCTGACACGGGTCTCCATTACCCATTGGTGCAGATATTCGGGCCTGCGTGTCTCAGACGCGGATGATCATTACTTCGGTGGCCTTGATCAAGGCTGCGGCGGTTTGCCCCTTCTTCAGTTGCATTTCGCGGACGGCTCCTGAGGTGATCAGCGAAGTGATGAGCTGTCCTCCTACCGATAGAGTGACTTGGCCAACCAGGCCGCTGACGCGGACATCCACGATGCGGCCGACAAGCTGATTGCGTCCGCTGATGCGCTTGTAGGTGACGCGGCGTTCGCCTTCGTTGCGGCCGCGTGAGCGATAGAGCAATCGATCCACCTCAGTCTGCGGAATTCGGTAATGTCCGCCGGGCGTTTTCATGCTGCGCAATTTGTGGCGGTAGATCCATTGTTTGATGGTGGGATAGCTGATTTGTAGCTGGACGGCGGCGTCGCGCGGGCGTAGCAGAGTTTCCGCGATTCCCGATCGTTGCCGGTTCTTGTCGTTTTTAGCCATTAGAAGAAAATCCTACCGCGCGCACAGGGTGCGGTCAATGAAACAGACAAACAAATGCTGTGCGGATATCTATATAGAATCGCCTGATAGTCGACTACAAACTCGATTATCATATACACTTCGTTTTTCTTGTCGACTCCAACTGTAGGGGAAATGAAATGCAACGGATGAAACTCTTCCGCGTCTTGTCGACCGAAGTGATGCGGCCGTTCAATATCCTGCGCGGGTTGTGGGGAAACTGCTGGATCTGTGGGTTGCTCCTCCTGGGCATTTTTGTCCCCTTATCTTTCGCCCAAGTGTCGGCGAGCCTTTCCGGAAGCGTCGCGGACCAATCGGGTGCGGCTGTTTCTGCTGCCACGGTGACCGCGGTCAACACCGATACAGGGATCTCGCGCTCGGCGCTGACTGGCCAGAACGGTCAATATCAATTATTTGCGCTGTCTGTGGGCGTGTACGAACTTCGAGTCACCAAGGATGGTTTTGCGGAGGGAATTCGCAGTGGAATACGCCTGGTGGTCGGAGAAGAGGCGCGGATCGATGTGAGCCTGCGACTGGGGCGATTGACCGAACAAGTCAAGGTGGAAGGGGATGCTCCGGTGGTGAGCGTCACGACCCAGGACATTTCCGGACTGGTGGGAGAATGGCAGGTGAAAGATCTTCCGCTAAATGGGCGCAGTTACGATCTTCTTCTCACTCTAAATCCGGGCATCGTCAATTTCACGTCGGAGAAGACAGGAGGAATCGGAGTCTCGAATTCGACCACGGGCAACAATTTCTCGGTATCAGGAAATCGTCCGCAGCAAAATCTTTTCCTTTTAAATGGCGTTGAGTTCACGGGTGCGGCGGAGAATAACATGCAGCCCGGAGGGTCGAGCCAGGAATTGCTGGGGGTGGATGCGGTCCGCGAATTCAACGTGTTGCGCGATTCCTACAGCGCCGAATACGGGAAGCGGCCCGGTGGTCAAGTGATCATCGTGACCCAATCAGGCACGAACCAGTTGCATGGTAGCGCGTACGAGTTTTTGCGAAATAATGCGCTGGATGCTCCGAATTATTTCGATCAAGGTTCGGCACCACCTTTCCAGAGAAACCAGTTTGGAGGGGCGCTGGGAGGGGCTCTTCGGAAGGACAAGACATTCTTGTTTGGTAATTACGAGGGCTTGCGCCAGCACTTGCACCAGACGTCGGCGGCATTTGTTCCGGATGCGGCATCGCGCGCGGCGGCAGTGGCGAGCGTTCAGCCCCTGCTGAATCTCTGGCCAATTGCGCCTGCAGGCGCTCCAAACTTCAATGGGATCGCGCAGGTGTTCAGCAGTCCGCTGCAGACGATTCGCGAGGATTTTGGCACGGTTCGGCTGGATCAGATTATCTCCGGGCGTGATTCGCTGGCAGGGGTTTATACGATCGACGACGGTGCCGACCAGACCGCCACTACGCTCAACCCGTACAGCAGTGACGTTCTAACGCTTCGTGAACAGGTGTTGAGCGTTGAGGAAACGCACGTTTTCTCCGCAAGGACAATCAACGTCGCACGAGTGGGATATTCGCGAGCAGGCTACTTCTTTACAGGCGAACCCACGCCGGGGACACCGGCGGCGACCGTTCCGGGATTCGTATTGGGCCATCCGGTGGGGGCCGTGGTTGTCGGTGGGAGTGCGGCTTCGAATCCTTCGGCGCAGCTTGGCCTGGCGGGAAGCAATAACGGAAGCAATCTGACCATCGCGCGCAACTTATATACGTTTGAAGATCGGCTAAGCCTGACTCGCGGGCGCCACCAGTTGAGCTTCGGGGCGTGGTTCCAGCCGTTCCAGTCCAACGAAACGATTGCTTTGAGCCAGTTCGGTCAGGCGACGTTTACCAGCCTGCAGACGTTTCTGCTGGGAACGACCTCCACTTTTCTTTATGATCCGGCCCCCACAGAGATGAATTGGCGATCGCTTTTCGGTGCCTTCTACGCCGAGGACGTCATCCGCGTAAGGCCAAATCTGATGGTGTCTCTTGGCTTCAGGGATGAGTTCACGACAGGTTGGAACGAGGCGCACGGGCGCGCGGCGAATTACACGTTTAGCAACGGAGTGATTTCCAGCGAGCCGCACATCGGCAACTCGCTGTCCACCACCAACAATGCCAAGTTTCTTCCACAGCCACGCATTGGATTGGCGTGGAGCCCCGTCAACCACAAGACCGTAATTCGCGCGGGCTTTGGAATGTACAACGATCTGCAGGATGCGCTCGGGTATCGAACCGATCAAAACGCTCCGTTCAATCCGACCTACAGTATTAAGGCGCAGGCCGTTTCGGGGCTTCCAATCGATCCGTCGGCTGCGCTTCCGTCGGGGGCGCTGTTGGTTCCGGGGGGCGTTCAGCCGGATATGGAGACGCCGACACTGATTTCCTGGTCGCTGCGGGTTCAACAGGAACTTTCTCCAAACACATCGCTGACGCTGGGATATGTGGGTAGCCATGGCTATCATCAGATCATCGGCGTCGATGCGAACGAGCCATTTCCAGTAGTTTGTCCCGCATCGCCTTGCCCGGCGACGTATCCTGCGACATTCCCCACGGCTTTGGCGGGTACTCCGGTGTCAGCGGGATCGTTTTACGTTCCAACGGCAGTGAAGGCAAATCCGGCGATCGCGAATACCTGGACGTGGTTCTCGCAGGGAACCAGCAATTACAACGCGCTGCAAGTGGATGTGAACCGGCGTTTCAGCCACGGGATGTCGTTGCGAGGCGTGTACACGTGGTCGAAGGCACTGGACGATGGCGACTCGGTGAACGGCACCGCCGCAGCGAACGCACCCGGGCTGGTGTCGAATCCATTCGACTTCCATTCGGACTATGGACTTGCCACGTACGATGTGCGGCACATCGCGGTCATTAGTGGCATGTATCGGTTGCCATTTGGCCACGGACAAGCGTTTGGCGGAAGCCTGGAGGGTTGGCGGGATGTGGCTGCGAGCGGATGGTCTGTAAATAGCATCGTCACTTTACAATCCGGTTTTCCGTTCACGCCGCAACTTAGCTACAACCCATCCAACAATGGCGATACGCGCAATCCGGTAAGACCGTTTGCGAATCCTGACTTTACGGGCCCAGTCATACTCGGTAAACCGAGCCAGTGGTTTAATCCGGCTGCGTTTCTGGCTCCGGCAAATACTCCGGGGAACCTGGGCTTCTACGGGAACCTGGGAAGGAATACTCTGATTGGTCCGGGACTAGCGACGTGGGACTTCTCCGTACTGAAAGAGACCACGCTTCACGAACGGCTGGGACTGCAGTTTCGCGCCGAGATTTTCAACCTGCTGAATCGAGCCAACTTCAATACGCCGAACTTGATTACCTTCACTCCTTCGGGCGTTTCCGGTACTGCCGGAGCGATTACCAGCACCTCGACCACGTCAAGACAGATCCAATTTGGACTGAAGTTAATGTGGTAGGGGAGCCTCAGCGCATACGCCCTACCGTTGCTGCGACGCGCTAAAATCAGTGCGGTACTCCATGCGCATCTCCAGTCGTCGCGGAACGATTGTGTTCTTTCTCTGCCTGGGCATAGGCCTGGTCGCTCTGGCGGTTGCCCTCAATGTTGGCTGGATCATCCTGAACTGGCGCGAGGGAGTGCTGCTATTTTTCGGCATTGTCTTTTTTGCGCTGATCATCGCAGGCATGGTGGTGAATACGATTTTCCTGGTTCGGGAGTTGCGGCGCAGTGAGCAGCACGACAGCTTCATCAATGCCGTCACGCATGAGTTGAAGACGCCAGTCGCGTCGATCCGGTTACATCTCGAGACATTACAGCGCCGCGAACTGCCTGAGAAGCAGAAGCAGGAGTTCTACCGGCTCATGCTGAGCGATACCGACCGGCTTACCGAGACGGTAGAGCAGGTTCTGCGCGCCGGGCGAGCTGGCGACAAGAAAGCGGGGCGAGACAAGGCTGACGTGGACTTCGGTCAACTGGTTCGCGATTGTATGGATGCGACTCGGGCACGGCATCACCTGAGCGCGGAGGCTATTCGATATGAAGAAGGCTCGAGCAACGGGCACGGATTGAGAGTGCAAGGCAGCGCAGAGGACCTCCGAACCGCCGTCATCAATGTGCTCGACAATGCCGTGAAATATTCTGGCGAGACCGTCGATGTGCGGGTGCGTTTGGAAACTCCCGATGAAAAACGAATCGTGCTGCGCATTCGCGATCAGGGCGTCGGCATTCCTGCCGACGATATGAAGCGCATCTTCAAACGTTTTTATCGGGTAACACATCGCTCGCTCGCGCACGTGAAGGGGACTGGGCTGGGCCTGTTCATCGTGAAGGCGATTGCACAGAAGCATGGCGGGAAAGTGTTTGCCGAGAGTGAGGGAGAAGGGCAGGGAACGACGATTGTGCTGGAACTGCCGAGGGGGACTGCGTGAGCCGAGTGCTGGTAGTGGAGGATGAGGCTCATTTGGCGCAGGGATTACGCTTCAACCTGGAAGCCGAAGGCTACGCCGCGGAAGTTGTAGGCGATGGAGAAGCGGCAACGGAACGTCTGTTGGACAAGCAGGAGAATTTTGATGCGGTGGTGCTCGACATCATGCTTCCGGGCAAGGATGGATTTAGCGTGGTGTCGGAGTTGCGGGCAGCGCGCAACTACGTGCCGGTGCTGATGCTGACGGCGCGAGGGCGTCCGGAAGATGTTTTGAAAGGCTTTGCCTCAGGGGCCGACGATTATCTGGCGAAGCCGTTTGAGCTTTCCATTTTGCTGGCTCGATTGCAGGGTTTGCTGCGGCGAAGCCAATGGACGCGTGGGGGCCAATCACCAGAGCCGAACGAAGCCCGCCCTGAAAAGGGCGGCGTTGGAGCCTTTGGAACATTTTCCTTTGCGGACAAGACGATCGATTTTGGAGCCTTGGAATTGCGATCGGGAGAGACGACGATCCATTTGACATTGATGGAGTCGGAACTCTTGCGGCATCTGGTGCGCAACGACGGGAAAATTGTTTCGCGCAAACAGATTCTTGAGGAAGTGTGGGGGCTGCACGAGGATACGGACACCCGCGCGATCGACAATTTCGTCGTGCGGCTGCGGCGTTATCTGGAGGATGATCCGGGACATCCGCAGCATTTGTTGACTGTGCGCGGCGTGGGATACAAGTTCCTGGCGAATCCGAACAAAGAGTGAGGCGGCGGAATTATTTATCGCAGGCTCCTGACTATCTGCTGAAATTGCGGAATCGAACCGTAGGTACTAACTCCCAACAGAAATCCGAGCTCATACCACCGGCCGTTGTTGTTCGTTTCGTAGATGCTCACCGAGTGATTCCAAAGACTAAAGATAAAGGCAAATGGGGCGATGAAGCCGTGCCAGGATCCGGCCCAAAAGCCTGCTGGATTCGCTCCCGGCTGCTTATAAGTTGATCGTGTTCCCGCGACATAGAGAGGGTTAGGCATAAGTGATCATGGGAGTCTCTAGGCGCGACAGAGTTCGGAGAGCAGAGTCTCTCGACGCTGAAGCGCAATGCGATCGAGGCGTTGAAGAACCGTCAGATAAATCGGAATGGAAATGGCAGCGAGGACAAGGAACAGCAGCGTGGCGATCCACAGATCTTTGTAGAGCCGCGCGATGGTAAAGGCCGCGACGCCCAGCCCGACGATCACGATCTGCACACCGAAGCTCGCTAGCACGGTTGTCTGCGACACGTTCTGGCGGCCGAAGGTGGAGAAATCGCGCTTCTTGGGAGCATAGATCGACAGCAAATTGCCAGCGGTGAAGTTAAGCGGGACCGCGAAAAGAAGTCCTGCAATGGTGGCGATCGAAACCGCGAGGTGGGGGACGCCGTAGAGATAAGAAACCGCGAGCCATGCGAGGGCTGTATTAAAGACGAGGATGGCGGCATGGGTGAGGTTTTTTGCCAGCAGAATCTGGCGGAACGTGACCGGGGACGCGTAAAAAAACTGGATGCCCGAGGCGTCGCCGCCAAAGCTATTGAAGACGAGATTGGTTAGCACAAGGATCGAGTAGGCAGCGGCGCCGGGAAAAGCGGTGTCGGGGGCGCGGTTGAACGAACTGGAATGCCGCATGGGATTCATTGGGCCCAGCCGAAAGATCAGCAGCATGAACATCGGCATGATCAAGGTGAGGAGCATGGGGCCGCTGCGAGCGAGGTAGCGAATTTCCTTTTCGAAGACAGCTGCGACGGATTGCGAAAACCAGGGAAGGTTCCATCCCACTTGCAGAGCTTGCGCCTGAACCACCACGGGGCGCGCGGCGACTTCGCTGAGATTTTCTCCGCGGAACTGTGCGCGCAGGCGAAGGTGCAGGAGAAGTCCAATTGCCAGGGTCACGATTGCGACCATCAACAGAGAAGCGAAGCCGGGAAAGAATCGGGCATGCGAGATCTGGGCAATCGCGTTGGCTGCCAGACCCGGAGGCAACAGGGCTTGGACCTGGTTGGTGAGTTGAGCGGCGCGCCCTAGCTCGGGATGCGGGCCTTTCCCAAAATGTTCTACCGCGGGACCGATCAACTGAAAACTGAGCATCACAAGAATAAAAATCACGCCCATGATTTCGCGCGTGCGGCGCTGCGCGAGCCACCGCTCAAGCCAGGCAAAAACTGTTTGCATCAGAATGAGATTGAAGAGCGCAAAGGTCAGCAGTACCAGAAGCGTCCAGGGAAATAGCACGGGACGCGCGAAGGTGACGCCAAGGAGAATTCCAAAGAGGCCCAGAGTGCTGAGTGCGCTGGCCGGGTCGAAGTATCCGTATGCCAGGCGGATCAGGAAATACGAACGATAGGTGAGAGGAAAGCGTAGCAACTCGGCGGAGTCAGGATTGTTGGCGAACGCGGTCGACATCAGGGGGAAGATCTGCCAGAAGAGGAATACCGGCCACAAGAGAATTGCAAGGTACTCGGCCTGGTCCTGCGAAACGAAGTACCAGGCAGAACCGGTGGCCAGGGTGAAGCCGCCCAATCCGCCCAAAGCGAAGGCCAGGGTGACGATGGAGCGGGAGAACAGTTCCATTTTTCCGCGTCGGCTTCGCAAGCGGTTCAGAAACATACGCCAACGGAGTTGGGCGATGGCGACGAGTTGGGTTGAAACTTGTGGGGGCGTCATTTCGAGTGGCTTCAATTCTTGCACATCTCGGCCCGATTCGTTTTAGCGTAACGTGTTGAATCAGAGGTTGTTGCGGACAGCGGTCACAGCGGCAAAGGGTGATTGAGTGATTGCTATCACAAATTGGGGTGGTCTGGCTCACGGATGAACCGCTATTGCCGATGAGAATGTTGAGATGTAGAGGCCAATGAGGATTATGGATTCTGAGCAAACTCCGCTATGGGAAACTGTTACTCAGCCTTTGGCGAACGCGTTAGACTTCGCCTTCGGATGTCACCATACGAAGCTGAGCCGGGTCTTCACCCTCGGAGGGCATACGTACAAGGTATGCTGCGGGTGCGGCGCCCATTTCGACTACTCGCTCGAGACCATGTCGATTAGGACTCACCACAAGCTGTTTCCGACTTTAAGACGCCTACGCGCTGGGCGAATTCATCGCCGAAGGAAGTCGCTGCGAGGCTCCCGCCGATCCTGATTATCACCACGCCGGCCGACAGTACTAACCCAACCAGGAAAGCTCCTGTTCGGTTCGGTGCGAGCCGCCGACGATGCGGAGGAAAATCTGTTCCAGCGTCAGTTTCTCACCTGAAGAGGAGTCGCCGTCTCCCGGCGTGGCTGTGGGTTGGGCCTGGACTCCGGCGCGTAACTCCTCGAGCGAGCCTTGGGCCACCAGGCGTCCCTGATGAATGATGGCGACGTGGCTGCACAGGCGCTCGACGATCTCAAGGACGTGAGATGTGAGAAAGATGGTGGCTCCGCGGGTGATCATTCCCTGGAGCATGGTCTTGAGCGTGCCGGCCGCGATGGCATCGACGCCTTCGAAAGGCTCATCGAGGAAGAGAACCTTGGGTCCGTGAATGACCGCGGCGGCCAGCGCAAGTTTCTTCTGCATGCCGTGGGAGTAGTCGGTGACGAGTTTCTTCGGCTGGTCGGCGAGTTGCATGAAATCGAGCAACTCGGCGGCGCGTTGAGCCGCGGTGATGCGATCGAGGCCGTACATGCGTCCGGCGAAGCTGAGAAACTCCGCTCCCGTGAGACGGCCGAAGAGCGCCATACCTTCTGGGACAACACCGATTTGGCGCTTCACGTCGACCGGGTGAGCGTTGAGATCGATGCCGAGGATGTCGATGCGTCCGGAGCTGGGAGCAAGCAGTCCGGTGAGCATCTTGATGGTGGTGGACTTTCCTGCGCCATTGGGGCCGAGGAAACCGAAGAATTGGCCGGGGGAGACGCGCAGGTCAACGTTGTCAACAGCCACGAGATCCCCGAAGCGGCGGGTCAGGCCCTGAGTACAGATGGTGGGTGCGAGATCCATCAAAGCTCTGAATCTAGCACACCCACCGGATTCACGGGCGGCTACTGCTTGTCTTTCGCGGGAGTTTTCTCGGGCTGTTTCTTCTGCATATCTTCAGTCCAAGGTGGCGTGATACCGGCAAAGCGGGCGTAGGCGATGGACTGTCCGAGATGCTCGGCGGCGTGACGGACGATAAAGAGCAGAATACCGCGCTGTGTGTTCTTGCCACCGAACCAGTCGAGGCTCTTGTCGAGGTCGGCGTCGGGCATGGCTTTGATGGCGGTCTTGGCGTGGGCGAAAGAGTCTTTCAAGGTGGCGATAACTTTGGCTTTGTCAGTGGTCGACTTTTCAAGGCCTTTGAGATCGAGGCCTGAGGGCGGCGGTGTACCGACGAGCTTGTAGAGGTTGAAGTTGGCGGCACTGACGTGAAGGAAGACCTCTGCGAAGGAGCGGACGTCAGGGGATGGACGCCAGTTGAATTTGTCAGCTGGGATGGCTTCGGCGAGGCGCGTGAACTTGTCTTCCTGGATCATGACTTCGGCCAGAACTTCGGAGCGGTAACCGGTCACGCCGGGGGTTCCATCTTTGTACGGATTGACTTGGGCTGCGACGCGAACCGCGCCGGTGGCAAGGACGAAGAGACAGAAAGCTGAGAGCAGGCGTTTCATCAAGAATCTCCTTGGATGCCTCGCTATTCTAGCGAGTTGGGGATGGGTGTCTAGAACGAAACCAACCTTCGGGGTCGAGAAACCTGCTCTTCTGCCCGTCCAACAGCAGGTTCCTCGACTCCGTTCCGCCATCCGCCGTGCGAATGACGGAACTCCGCTCGGAATGACAGATTTATTCAGGTGCCACAATATTCTGCAAACCTCAACAGGTTCAACGGAAACGGGTGGTACGCCAGAGAGTGATGCCGCAGGTCGCCAGGAGGGCGAGCATCGCCATGGTTAGCGCTACCGCCCACCCTACAGAGATATCGATGTGAGGTAGTCTTGCCATAAAAGCAAGGACGGCGAACAGGCCGGTGGTGACGAGAATCAAAAGCCAGTCCAGCAAGGTTCTCCTGTTTCGGTCTCGGGGCGAGTCTTTGCCAGTTCCTTCCGCTCTTGCCATTTCGCGGCCTTCCATGCCGGCCTGCACGTATTCATCTTCGACGCGGTAGCGACGCCCTTCTCGCTGGGCGGCGTCTTGCCATGAGGAGTGCTCGCGTTCGGATGCTGACGACAACGCGATTGCCACCGCGCCAAGTGCCATCAGCAACGATCCTCCGGCGACTTGCGCGTACACCGTTTGGCCGGCGCCCCGTAGTTCATGAAAAACCAGAATGCCCCAGAGCAATCCCCAGAGCTGATTGGTGTTGGAGAGGGGAATGCCGCGGCTGATGCCGACGTATTTCGTAGCGTATTGCTGAAACAAATCTCCGAGGACCCAGACGAAGCCGCCAAGCATCAGCCAGAAGAGGACTTCGCGGGCGCCAACCAGTTCGTGCCAGAGCGGGATTGCGCCGCGATAGGCGACGGCCAGCACGGTCATGGTCGCGAGTTCTCCAATGGTGAAGAACGTGATGAACGAAAGCGGATTCATTCCGGTGAGATAGGCTTTGCGGTAGGGAATGTACATGGTTCCCCAGAGAATGCCGGCGCCGAGCGCGGCGAAAATTCCCAACGCAGCTTTCCCCGGCGCTGCCTGATGCGACGATGCAATGGCGAGCAATGTGGCTCCGCCGAACATACAGACTGCTCCGCCGAGAACGCCGAGCCAGCGCCTCCATCCGGCGTAATGCAATTCGTTGAAGAGGAGAAATCCCCAGAAGATGCCGAGGAGGCTATTCGTGTTCCAGAGGGGAAAGGCGATGCTGAGGCCGACGTTGCGGATGGCGTAAATCGTGAGCGTGTTGGCGACGGCCCACATGCATCCGGCGAGAATGGCCCAGACGATGAGGTGCGGAGCCTGGCGGACGTCGTTGCGTAGGTGCGACGTTCCGCGGATGAAGGCCGGAACGCTCCAGCGCGCGAGGAAGACTCCGAGCACCATGATGAAGGAGACCGTGATCGGAGAAATGTCGGGATTGACAAGTTTGATGGGAGCTTCGGCGCCGCCGAGCCAGGCTCCGGCGGCGAATCCGCAGAAGATGCCGAGAGCTTGCAGGGAGCGCAGGCGGGTGGCGTGCATGGGACTTTGCGCTGGAGGCGCGGCGTGCACGATGCCTGAGGATGCGGTCAACTGAGCTTATCCAGCAGGAAGAAGCCACCGAGGAGCACGGTGAGCGGAATCCAGAAGTGGAGGTCGGTGGCGATCGCCCGAAAAAGACTACGGGAGTTGTCGGCTTCAGTGGGAGACATTACGCCTCGGAATGGGATTCGCTGAATCTGGAGTGTCATCTTAGGGATAGATGGGGCGAGAGTCAACGCGGGGCATCGGGAAGCGGACTTGATGAGTGCAATCGGGATTTTTCGGCAAGCAGTGGGGCTAACTTAGCCTCCCATACCTAGCATGTAGCCGTAGGCGCACATTCCCAGCAGCGCAATCCACCACGTAAGCAGCAAGATTCCATCAAATCGAATTGATCGAATGGGCGATGCTGCCCCTCGATTCTTCCAAACAAATAGAGCGAACAATACGGTGGCGAGGATCGTTGATGCCACAATCCAGACCTGCATAGATCGGCCCACGGCATCTTCAAAATGGATAGATCTCATGGCGAGAAATCCTCGGTCTACCCAATGGTGCATTGTCGGTATGACGAACAAGGCAAACAGGAAGAAGTTCGCGTACAGGATTGCTCTAATGACGGCGCGGGCACACGTCCCGGGAAATGTGGCATCCATGATGGCACCGGTGACGAGTATAGCTGCTCTGCAAGTTGTGTGTCCGTCAAGTGACGTTAGCAGGCCTTAGCACTCATATCCCCGCTACGGCCGGCGAGACGCCGGCGCTACTAAGATAAACGCCCCGGCTTGCGCCAGGGCGTTGTGCGGCAGAACTGCAGAGGTTTAGAACAAGTTCCACAGGAACTGGTTGTAGACCTCGTGGTGGAACTGGACTTCGTGTGCTTTTACGAAAGTTCCCAGAGCCCGCGGGCAACGGTCGGCGGAAGCCTGCTTCAGATCGGCATAGCGGCTCTTGACGTCGTCACCGAAGATCGTGGTGGTCCACTCGGCTTTGCGGAAGTTGTCAAGGGCGTCGTAGATGTTGTCGGGCAAGTAGCGCTCGGCCTGGCGAAGGTTCTTGATCTTCGCGGTCTCGCCGTCGAGTCCAGTCTTGAAGATCGAGTACATCACCATGTAGGGATTGGCATCCGGCGCGACGGAGCGAACTTCCACGCGCATGCTCTTCTCGTTGCCGATCGGAATGCGGATCATGGAGCCGCGATCGACTGCCGAAGCCTTGATCTGGTTGGGCGCTTCGAAGTGCGGGATCGAGGCGGCGATAGGCATTCACGCTGGGATTCAGCAGCAGGCAAATGTCGTTGCCGTGGGTCAGAATGCGATCGACGAATGCCCATCCCATCTTGCTGAGCTTTTCTTCGCCCTTCGGATCCCAGAACAGGTTCTTGCCGTTCTTGCTGATGGAAACGTTGGTGTGCATGCCGCTGCCGTTCACGCCCACGACCGGCTTGGGCAGGAAGGAAGCGGTCAGTCCCATGTTGGTGGCGACCTGGCGGCAGATCAACTTGTAGAGCTGGATCTGGTCGGCGGCGGCGACCACTTCGCCGTAACCGTAGTTGATTTCGAACTGTGAGGGCGCAACTTCCGGATGGTCCTTTTCGTTCTGGAAGCCCATGGCGCGCTGCACTTCCGCCGTGGTGTCGATGAAGGTGCGCAGCGGATCGCCGGGCAGCGAATGGTAGTAGCCGCCGGTGTTGACGTATTCGAACTTGCCGGTTTCGTGGTAGTGGCGCTCGGCGTCGGCGCCTTTGAAGAGGAAGCCCTCGATTTCGTTGGCGGCGTTGAGCGTGTAGCCCTTCTTCTTGTTGAGTTCTTCGGCGTATCCCTTGAGCACGCCGCGAATGTCGCCGGAGTAGGATGTGCCGCCCTTGTCGATGACCTCGCCGAACACCAGCACTTTGCCGGAGCCGAAGACGTCGGCGGGAGCCCAGTAGAATGCGCTCCAGTCGATGCCGAGGCGCAGATCGCTCTCGCGCTGCGCGGTAAAGCCGCGGATGGAGGAACCGTCAAAGGTCAGGTTGTCCCAGCTCTTGAGCAGGAACTTCTTGTCGTAGTCGAGCATGTGCAGCCGGCCTTCGAGATCGCTGAACAGCACGGTGACAGCCTTGATCCGTTTTTCGTCGGTCAGATACTTGAGGCGTTCTTCCTGAACCTTGTGAGACGCGACGCGGTTCCTGCGCTGCTCCTTCGCCTTCAGATTCAGTTCTTCCAGTTCCTCGTACGAAAGTGCCAGGAAATTGCGCAGTTCGGTGGACATGGATGTCCTTCAGTCTCCTTCGCGTAGCGCCTTGAGATTTTGTGCAAAACCACAATCACGGATACAGGGAAGTTGAAATGGCTGGTTTCAACGAGCTACTTGGAACACGAAGCATAGCGTGCAGGTCGGGTGACGGCCAATTCAAAAAGCTGATCAACAGCATAAAAGAGATTTATTCGGCGGTTGCAATGAAACCCTAGCAGATGGATCAGAATCTAGATGCCACGAGAGAGCCAACCATCCAATCGTTCATCGGACTGATCCTGCCGCAGTCGAGGCATCTGGTTTGGTCGAATTGAGTGGAGCACGAGGGACAGGTTGCGTGCGTCTGGAAGGTGTCAAATGCGTTGCCGCATTTTCCGCATTTCCAGTAGTCTCCACCGGGCGGGGCTGTCTTGCACGCAGGGCAGGCAAAGCCATCACGGCGGGGAAGTTTTGAGAACTGCAATAGTGCACGTGCATGTTGCAGCCCGCCCCAGCAGTTCATCAGCATGAAAACGGCGATCGCCCCGAGCCAGACGCTGTGCAAGTAAAGGGCGAGTCCAATGAAGCCAACAGCGCCGATCAGTCCGATAATTGTTGCTACTACTAAGCTGCGGGAACGCCCTAAAATAAACCAGAGGAGCGAGCGAAAGATCTGGCCGCCATCCAGCGGATAAATAGGCAGAATATTGAAAATCAGCAGCCAATTGTTAATCCATGAGACCGCTTGCAGCAGAGCGTAGAGATCGGGGGCGGTAGCGGGGATCCCTGCCGATCGGCTAAAGGTGTCAGCAATGAGCAATGTGGGAATAAGCACCACGTTGACTAACGGTCCGGCCGCAATGCTCCACAAGGTAGCTCCAGGCCGCGGCGGAGGATCGACATACGCCACTCCACCTAGGGGCCAAAGCACGATCCGATCGGCTCTCCCTCCAACCTGACGGCAAGCGAGTGCGTGTCCGAATTCATGCAGCAGAACAATTAAGAACAACGCAAGGTATTCCAGCACGTTCCAGGTGATGGATGAATAGCTTCCCTTGCGGTTCTGGATTTCGAACGCGGCTACCAGGAACCAGGACCAATGGAGGAACACGTCGACGCCGGAGAAACGAAATAGGTGGATCGATCCTTGGCGGGTGCTCGGCATGTGTGCAGTCTACTGCATAACGCACAGCATGTGAGTTATGTTCACTGCGGGCACACGTGCATATACCGCACTCACGATGTGGAGTCGGGGCCATCCCACGCGAGATCCCTTCGACTGAGGGCAGGCTCTTCGCTGCGCCTGAAAGACGGCTACGCTCATGATGACGCCGACCAAGTGAAGGAATGAAAGAAGGATGGGTGCAATTTTGATTACTTGCGGTGGGCAGAGGCACCTGCGGCCAACTCGCGCAGAGTGGTAAGGAAGCCTGCGGCGGTGCGGGGATCGTAGAGCGCATCGAGTGCGATGGTTGCGGAGAACTGGGGAGACTCGGGACGAAAGCGAACCTGGAGAACATCCTGCTGACGAACTGTCATCAAAGTGTTTAGTTCGGGAGTGGAATCTTGTTTCCAGTGAGTGCGGGTGGTAAGGATCACGGGGCCGGGTTCGAAAACATCCCATTCGCGCTCATCGCGGCGGCGATTGGTGACGCCTCGGCTGTGGGCGCACCAGCGATGCCGCATGACTTCCAGATGAAAGGCCGGAGAGCCGCCAAGATCGGCTTCAAAGGTCAAGGTTTCCTTCTGTTTGTGCCAGCAGCTAATGAGCCACTGCACGGGCAACGCGCGCGGACGGAACTTCATTGTTACTTGGGCATTTTCGAAGCTGCGGGAAGGAAATTGAAGGCGCGCTCTCAGACGGTAACTGCCAAACCACCGCGAATCGAGGATTCGTCCTTTACCGGCGCAGGCTGACTGCACCCAGCGCAGCGCTTCGGTGCCTTTGCGGCGGTTGTAGGCGGCAAACAGGAAATACCAGATGCCTAGAGCGGCAACCGCCACGACGACGTCGATGACTAGAAGGCGTCCCACCACGTCTTCACTCAGTCCTCTGATGCCGATGGTACGTCCGCGGTTGCGACCGAGGCAAGGGCAATAGCCCCCAATAAGCAATTTTCTTATAAAAAGAGAGTAGAGGAAGCTGTGGAAAACTTCCCCGGTCCGGTCGGACGGCGGGTCGGGCGGGAGTCTGAGGCCGCTACAATGTCGCCGTGGCCTTCGTCATCCGCGACTTCAAGTCAGAGGACTTTGAGACTCTTTGGCGTCTGGATCAGGCATGTTTCCCGCCGGGGATTGCCTACTCCAAACAGGAACTGACGTCTTATGTTCGACTGCCCGAGGCCTTCACGCTGATCGCCACCGGCTCCGAGCATGGCGAGATTGCTGGATTCATCGTGGTGCACCAGAATCTGGTTGGACACGTCATCACAATCGATGTGAGTCCGCAGGCCCGCCGGTCGGGAGTGGGGTCTTTGCTGCTGCAGGCCGGGGAGAATCGCTTGCGGGCTGCAGGATCTCGCGCTGTAGGATTGGAGACGGCGGTCGATAACCTGGCGGCCCTTTCCTTTTACAAGCGGCACGGGTATAGCGTGATTCGCACCTGGCCGCGTTACTATTCCAACGGTGTGGATGCCTTGGTCTTGAAGAAGGCACTGCAGAAAACAGGAAAAGTGAGATGAAAGTTGCGATCCAGGGAGAACTGGGATCATTCAGTCACGAAGCGGCGGAGAAGATGCTGCCGCGGTGTAGGGTCGTGCCGTGTGCACGGTCCGTAGAGGTGTTTGATCGGATCGACAACGGATCGGTAGCCGCGGCCGTGATTCCGATCGAGAATACGCTAGCCGGAACCGTGGCCGAGCATGCCGATCTGATGCTGACCAGGGATGTCTTCATCCAGGCGGAGTACATGCTGCGCATCGTGCACAATGTGATCGCCATGCCGGGGGTGAGGATGAATGCGTTACGGCGTGTGTTGTCGCATCCGGTAGCGCTCGACCAGTGTCGTGACTTTTTTCGCAGCCATCCGAAAATTGAGGCGGTACCGTTCTATGACACGGCCGGTAGCGTAAAACATGTGATCGCGAGCCAGTTGTCGGATGCCGCGGGAATCGCGGGTCGGAAAGCGGCGAGCGAATATTCCGGAAAGATCCTGCAATCGGGTATCGAGGACGACAAAAGCAACTTCACTCGCTTTTTTCTGATTCGCAAACTGAACTGGGGCGCGAGTACGAAGAAGGGAACTGGTGGCTATCATCGCCTGATACCGAAGGGGGCAAACAAGACCTCGATCGTGTTCCAGGTCAAGAACACGCCCGGCGCTCTGTTCA
The DNA here is from genome assembly GCA_963840895.1 of uncultured Acidobacteriaceae bacterium. Lineage (GTDB taxonomy): Bacteria > Acidobacteriota > Terriglobia > Terriglobales > Acidobacteriaceae > Sulfotelmatobacter. The sequence goes on along the minus strand of CAWJAR010000011.1, from coordinate 52,974 downwards.
AGTCGCTCAGCGTGTTTGCGCTACGAGATATCAGCTTGAGCAAGATTGAATCGCGACCGATGCGGGGACGGCCTTGGGAATATGTCTTTTACGTGGACTTCTTGCGAGGCGACGACGAAGCCGCGCGGAATGCGTTGCGACACCTCGAAGAAGTTGCTGAGTTCGTAAAAGTGCTAGGGATCTACCCAGCGGTTTAGACGGCGGCGAACCTTTTTGACAACGCTGACGTCAAAGCACACAGAGCTTCGTTCAATTTCCACCGAGCTAGGAGAGACCTATGGCTGAATCGCCCGCAACACGTCGTGACTTTCTGCGTCGGACTTCGATTGGGGCCGCAGGGTTACTCGCGCCGGTCTTGGCTGTAGCTCAAGAGAAAGCCGCTCCTGATAAGGACAAGGCCAAAGGGGATGAAGGTATTTCTCCCGCAGAAGATTTGATGCGGGAGCATGGAGTTCTCAACCGGATCCTGCTGATTTATGACGAGCACTTGCGAATGATCAACGCGAAGAGGTCGTTTGACGGATCGGTTCTGGTGAGTGCCGCCGACATCATTCGTCATTTTGTGGAGGAATACCACGAGAAGCTTGAGGAAGATTTTCTTTTTCCGAGATTCCGCAAGGCGAACAAATTGGTAAGCCTGGTCGACACCCTGCAGGCACAGCACAAGGCGGGGCGGGATTTGACGGCGAAGATTCGAGAACTGGCAGCGACTGCGACTCTCAAATATGTATCGACGGACAGCGAGAAGCTGGCGGATGCGCTCCGGTCCTTTCTTCGCATGTATCGTCCTCATGAGGCTCGCGAAGACACGGTTCTTTTTCCGGCGTTCCGCACTATTGTGTCGGCTCACGAGTACGATGCGCTGGGAGATGACTTCGAAAAGAAGGAAGACGAGTTATTCGGCGACGAAGGATTCTTTAAGGTCGTCGACCAGGTATCTCAGCTGGAGAAAAAAATGGGCATCTTCGACCTGGCGCAGTTCACGCCAAAATGAAATCAGTCGCTCCGCCATCACGTCCCTTCGTGATTCTGCGCACATGCAGCTCAAACCCACACTCCTAGACTGTTTGTGTGGCTGAGTGTGTCACGCCACCAAAGAATCGTTTTGAGGAGGCGGTATGCGTGTGTTTAGAGTTTTGGGCATTTTTCTAGGCGTTGTAGCGTTGGGATCCGTTGCCTTGGCGGGAGAAAAGAGCATGGGCGTCCGCGACGTGAGCACGGTCACATTCGTTGCGCCGATGCGAATTGGGGCGGTGGTGCTTCCGGCGGGTGACTATGTCATTCGTCACACAATGGACGGGCAGGAGCACATCATGGTGTTTCAGCGGGCCCGCAGCAAGGAAGAAGTCAAAGTGAAATGCACGCTGGTCCCTTTGGGCGAGAAGGCGCAGCAAAACCAGACGATCTACCAACTGAATGCGAGCAACGAGAGGGTGCTGCAAGAGCTGATATTCCGCGGTGACACCGCGAAACACGTTTTCTAGAGTCTTAGAGCGTTGACATTCGGCCGATTTGGCGACTAAACCGAGCGTGCGGCGCTTGCGGCGGGCAGATTCTATGCCGAGCGAGCGCCTTGCGCAATTTAGCTCTTGAAACAACGGGTCCTCCGCGATAGCCTCTGCACCTTAGGCACATTCCACAAATAGCGTAACCAAATAGAATTCAAGACCTTGCAGAATTCTTCGGGGGAGGGTCCTGAAACCTTTCACCGAGGAGTATCATCTAAACTTGAGCGAGTTACACTCAAGGAGAAATATGAGCCAGCAGCCGCCCGTCGAGCGCACTCCTAAGAATAAGGAAATAAACGAGCAAAAGGCTCTTCCGGTGCTTCCGGTAAGGGATACCGTTTTATTCCCCCATGCTGTTCTGCCCCTGACAGTGGGCCGGGAGAGCTCCGTTCAACTGATCAATTCACTTGGCGAAGATAAGACCATTATTGTTGTGGCCCAGCGTGAGGCGCGGGTCGATTCGCCGCAGCCTACCGACCTTTACACGGTAGGGACGTCGGCCGTGGTGCACAAGGTCGTAAAGATGCCCAACCAGAGCCTGTTCGTGTTTGCAGAAGGTCTGGAGAGAATCAAACTGGGAGAGTTCACGCAATTAACGCCATTCATGAGCGCGCACTACTCGGCGTTACCCGAGGGGACCGCTCCGATTGCGACTTCGGAAATTGAGGCGCTTCAACGCAATGTTCTGACCCTGTTTCAACAGATCGTAGCCGGATCTCCCACGCTGTCGGACGAACTCTCGACCGTGGCGATGAATATTGATGAGCCGGGCCGTTTGGTGGACTTCATCGCGTCGTCGTTGCCGTCATTATCCACGCCTGATAAGCAGGACACGCTGGAGACCCTGGACGTCCATGTGCGTTTGGAAAAAATTAATCAACATCTGGCGAAGGAACTCGAAGTCCAGCAATTACGCAACAAGATTCAAAGTGAAGTGCAAGACCGCGTGCAGCAGACGCAACGCGAGTACTACCTTCGCGAGCAGATGAAGGCCATTCAAAAGGAACTGGGTGAGCAGGACGAAGGGCAGCGCGACGTTGAAGATTTGAAAAAGAAGATCGAAGAAGCCGGGATGCCCGACGAAGTCAAGAAAGAAGCGCTCAAGGAATTGGGGCGTCTTTCGCGCATGTCGCCAATGGCTGCGGATTATTCGCTGACGCGCAACTACATCGAATGGCTGGCCGTGCTGCCATGGGCTAAGACATCCGGACAGGAAATCGAGATCCCTAAGGCGAAGGAAATCCTGGATACGGATCACTATGACTTGGAGAAAGTCAAAGACCGCATTCTCGACTACCTTTCCGTGCGTCGTCTGAAGCCCAATATGAAGGGGCCGATTCTTTGCTTTGTCGGACCTCCGGGCGTGGGCAAAACTTCGCTCGGCAAATCGATTGCGCGTGCTCTGGGCCGTAAGTTCGTGCGTCTATCACTCGGTGGCGTGCACGACGAAGCCGAGATTCGCGGCCATCGCCGTACTTATATTGGAGCGTTGCCTGGGCAGATTATTCAGGGTATTCGTCGGGCAGAAACGAAGGATCCAGTGTTCATGCTCGATGAAATCGACAAGGTGGGACGAGACTTCCGCGGTGATCCGGCGTCGGCACTGCTGGAAGCGCTTGATCCCGAGCAGAACTCGACGTTCCGCGATAACTACTTGGATGTCACGTTCGATTTGTCGAAGGTGCTCTTCATCACAACTGCGAACATGCTCGATCCGATTGCCGAGCCGCTACGGGACCGCATGGAGATCATTGAACTCCAAGGTTACAGTGAAGAAGAGAAGGTCCACATTGCGTTCCGCTACCTGATCCCGCGCCAGATCGATGAAAACGGAATTACCGGTGTGCAAATCGAGTTTCCGGAAGAAGCGGTCCGCTACGTGATTCGGCACTATACGCGGGAAGCGGGTGTACGCAGTCTCGAGCGTACCATCGGCACGATCTGCCGCAAGCAGGCGCGGCGACTGGCTGAGGGTAAGACGGAGAAACTCATCGTCACCAAGGACGTGATCCAGGAATTCCTGGGCGGGATGAAGATTCGCAGCGAAGGCGAGATTGCCGAGCGAACGGAACGGCCCGGGGTCGCAGTCGGTTTGGCGTGGACACCGTCGGGCGGCGACGTGTTATTCGTCGAAGCCAACGCGATGAAGGGCAAAGGTGGCTTCACCATGACCGGTCAGATTGGGCAGGTCATGCAGGAATCAATGCAGGCAGCCCTGACCTGGGTGAGGTCGAATGCGGATCGACTCGGCGTGGCGGAGGATTTCTTCGCCAACCACGATTTGCATATCCACGTTCCGGCCGGGGCGATTCCAAAGGATGGACCTTCGGCGGGTGTGACCATGGCGACGGCATTGGTTTCGTTGTTGACCAAGCGCCGCATCACTCCGCTACTGGCGATGACCGGAGAGATCACACTGAGCGGCAATGTCCTGCCGGTCGGCGGGATCAAAGAGAAGGTATTGGCGGCCAAGCGCGCCGGAGTGCGAGATGTGATTCTGCCCGCGGAAAACAAAATGAACGTGGACGAGGATCTCACGCCGGAGCAACTGGAGAACTTGACGGTTCATTATGTAAAGACCATAGACGAGGCTTTGAAGGTCTCGCTTCCTCAGGTGGCTGAAGGGCCGGCGGCGAAGATACTGTCTACGCCGCCTAAAGATCCGTCGCAGGACTACAACCCGACTCAGCCTGTGAAAGAACCGGAACCGGTTCACGACAAGGTGCTGACGCAGGCCTGACGTTATTCAGACTTATAGCCCCCATCCTTCGCAGTTCGGAGGGTGGGGATTTTTTTGCCTGTAACAACTGATCGTCAACGAGGCTCTGTTCGGGTCTGCGAAACTGGGGTTAAACTGATCAGCTGATGCGAGTCCGAATTTTGTTTTTCGGGATTTTGAAGAACATCGTGGGGAAGTCCGAGGACGTGATCGAACTCTCGGAGGGCGCCTCTGTTCGCGATTTGCTCGTCTGCTATGAATCGAAGATTCCGAAGCTAAAAGAGTCTCTGCCCTCGCTGGCTCTGGCCGTAAACCAACAGTATGTCGGGCCCGATATGAAGTTGAAGGCGGGCGACGAGATCGCGTTGCTGCCGCCGGTCAGTGGCGGCGCGCCCGAAGTCGCGGGGGAGCGCCACTATGCGTCGATCGTGACCGAGGCGATCGATACCGCAAGAGTTCTTGCCGATATTAAACGTGGGGAAGATGGTGCGGTCGTGGTTTTTGAGGGAGTCGTGCGCAATCAGACCCGTGGCCGCAAAACACTTTTCCTGGATTACGAATCTTACGAAAAGATGGCTCTGGAACAGATGGAGTCGCTGGCCAATCAGGCTCTAAAACAGTTTCAGGTGCGCGATGTGGCGATTGTCCATCGACTGGGGCGCCTCGAGATCGGAGAGACCAGTGTGTTGATTGTAGTAGCGTCGGCGCATCGCGCGGCGGCTTTTGATGCTTGCCGCTGGCTCATCGACACTCTCAAACGAACCGTGCCTATCTGGAAGAAGGAACACTTCGAAGACGGGGCAGTCTGGGCGGACGGAGAGCCCTTCCCGGCGGAAATTCCGCGTGCAAATTCTGAGGCTTGAGGCAGCCCAGTCCTGCAGGTCGCATCTAACGGAACGGCCAGTTCGCGCCGACCGGATCCTGACAAGATAAGTCAGCAAGCTACCCTGGTGCGGGTCGAACGAGGTATCTTGCACTCTGAAAGTTACGAAAAGTCGCTGTTGTGGGCAAGTATAATCCGATTCGTCGATGAGAAAACCCGCCACGATTCTTCTGCTGACAGGCTTACTGGCTTCGATTTGCCTGTGGGCGCAGCAGCCTCCGCCGCAAAAAGCTCCCGAACCACAGAGTCAGCCTAAAGATAGGGTCCCTTCCGAGCCCGCAACCACAGTCAGGGTTGACGTGAACCTAGTCAATGTATTCGTGACGGTAACCGACGCGCACGGCGCTCCTATCGGTGGGCTAGCGAAGGAGAACTTTGTTCTCAAGGAAGACGACCACGAGCAGAAGATCGCAGTCTTCGACAAAGAGTCGGCCGTGCCGCTGTCGATTGGGCTCGCCATCGACACGAGTTTGAGCACACACCACGATTTGCCACTCGAGCAGTCATCGGCCAAGCGGTTCGCGCATGCCATCCTGCGGCCGGTAGATGCTCTTTCAGTGTATGGATTTAACGAAATCGTCCATGAATCCACTCCGGGATTCACCTCTGATCTGAAGCGGATCGATGAAGGGATCGATCACATCCGTGGCGGTGCCGCCACCGCGCTCTATGACGCCATCTACCTGGTGTCTCGCGCCTTGGACCATCGCAAGGGACGTAAGGTCATCGTCCTGATCACGGACGGGGGAGACACATACAGCAAAATCGATTACAAGGAAGCCGTGCGGGCCGCGGAAGAGGCGGAGGCCATTGTCTACTCGATCATTATTGTTCCCATTGAAAATAGTGCGGGACGTGAAACCGGCGGCGAGCATGCTTTGATCCAGCTCTCGGACGACACCGGTGGGAAATACTATTACGCCACATCTACCACTCAACTCGACGAGGCTTTCCGAAAGATCAGCGACGAGTTGCGCACGCAATACCTGCTCGCCTATTACCCCTCGCAGCGAACCTCACTCTCCGAGTTCCGACGGATTGAAGTGACGGTTGCGGGCGTACCAGAGGCGGGAGGATATCGGGTCCGCCATCGGGCCGGGTACTATACAGTGAAGTCTGACTTCTGAATTTCAGATAACGACCCAAAACGATTCGAGGAACTAGGCTCCGTCCGATGCTGAAACAGTTGTCTTGACAGTGTGTTTGTAACTATATGTAAACGCTGCTTTAAGGCGTGAATCGTCCATTTTCGCGGAACGGGAATACGGAATTTGGAACTGTCAGGCGGGTAGTTCCTGACTTCTCAGGGTTCTACAGAGAGACGAAACACTACAAGTGATTGAAAGAGATAACAGCTCGAAGGCTCGCGAAGGACTGTCAGGCGCTGGCGGGGAAATTGCTGTACTCGTGATTCAAGAAAAACCTTTTTGTGGGGAGTAGCAGTCAAGTCCAACATTCGTTCGACCCGAGATCGGTTGTTCCGTTGACGCGGACAGCGATGATCCACCCCGCGCGGGAGCGTTAGACGGTTTGTAAAGATTCTTCAAAAGGAAGGTGAACTGTGTTGAACCTGCACACCCCTCGTTTGTTCACACGATTTGTGCTGTTTACACTGCTGTTGGCTTTTGCCCTGATTTTTTCGGTTGCAGCTACTGCCCAGACGACGGTTTCCCAAGGAAGTATTCAGGGAACAGTGACCGATGCCTCTGGCGCAGTTGTGGAGGGAGCGAAAGTCACGATCATCAGCAAAGCGAATGGCCGAGCGATTACAACTTCCACCACGAGTTCGGGCACCTACAACTCCGGCGGATTGATTCCGGGGGACTATGTTGTCCGCGTCGAAGCGAAAGGCTTTAAGACCTCCGAAGCAGCGGTTGTTGTTCAAGTGGCGGTCACCGCTTCGGGCAACGTGAAGTTGGAAGTCGGGCAGGGGAACGAGGTCGTTGAGGTTCAGGCATCCACCAACGTCGTGAACACCGAGCAAGCCACGGTGCAGGGCGTGCTCACTGCGGACCAGATCGACAAACTGCCGGTAGACGGCCGCAACTTTATGGATCTGGCCCAACTTGAGCCAGGCGTCCAAATTCAGGATGGCCAGATGTTTGATCCCACCAAAGCGGGATACTCTTCCATTTCAATCAATGGCATGTACGGCAGGACGCCGCGAATCGAAGTAGACGGTCTCGACATCAGCGACGAAACTGTAGGCACGACAACGCAAAATGTAGCCCTGAGTTCGATTCAGGAGTTCAATATCAGCCGCTCGAATCTCGATCTTTCGACCGAGTTGACGTCCGCCGGTGCAGTGAACGTCGCGACGCGTTCTGGAACGAACGCTCTGCATGGTATGGCATTTTACGGCTTTCGCGATCGCAATGCCTTGATGGCCAATTTCGCCGAGGACGTCTCCGGTTACTACCAGCGAAATAACTTCGGTGGCCGCATCGGCGGGCCGATCGTGAAGGATAAATTGTTCTTCTTCATCGACGGCGAGCGCATGAAGCAGGATGGCATCGTTCCTGTGGCGGTGTCGTCGTTTGCCGGTCTGAATGGAGGCTTCAATTCGCCTTTCCGCGATACGTCTGTGACTGGAAAATTAGATTGGAACGCAACGAAGAATATTCACGTCTTCTATCGCTTCTCATACAACTGGAATATTTCGGAGAGCAACTTCGGCTACGACTATTCGGTGTATTCGAGCAAGAACAATGCTCCGGCCCAAGCGGTCGGCCTGGATTGGGGCAAGGGAAGTTGGTCCCATAGCTTCCGTTTCGGTTATCTCAAGTACCACAACCAGATCGCGGGTGCGACTACCTCATTCAATCCCGTACCGAGCGGTGAAATCGGAGCGCTGGACACGCTCGAAATCATTTCAGGTCCTAATCTTCTCGCTCCTCAGGGTACCCTTCAGACGAACAAGCAGATCAAGTATGACGGAAGCAAGGTGTGGCGTGCACACATTTTCCGCTTCGGGGTAGGCGTGAACCGGATATTGGGTGGAGGCTTTGCGAGTTTCTATGGACTGGCTCCTCTGGACTACACTTTGTCGAATTCAAACCCGAATGTCCCTCTGCAGGACAATCTCCTTTACCTCGCGCTTCTTGGGAACGGTCAGGGCTTCTTCACGGAGAGGCCGGCGTTTGGATATCCGGGCGGGGGGCAAGCAGACACGCGCTTCCAGTGGTATGTGGGCGATTCGTGGAAACTCAAACCGAATTTCACGCTGTCGTATGGCTTGCGGTACAACCGCGATACAGGACGAAGTGACAGCGATCTCGCCCCGACACCATGCTCTGCAGTGAGTCCTGTTCTGTTGGCGGCGGGCTTTCCCGGCTGCACGGGCAATTTGCTCGATATGTGGGGAGCCGGTTTAGGCGATCGGGTCAGGAACCCGAACAATAACTACGGGCCTCAGGTCGGGTTCGCATGGGATCCGTCGAAGAACGGCAAGACTGTCATTCGTGGCGGTGCCGGTCTGTATTATGAGAACTACATCTTTAACAACACTCTGTTTGACCGTCCGAACAAGTTGGCGCAGGGTCTGTTTTTCGGCCTCGGTCAGTTGAACTGCACCGCTCCCGCTGGCGTGGGTACTGTCTCTTTCGGTCTTAGCCCGACAAACACCGTCACCTCGGTAGATGGAGTGGACTTGGCGACTGGGGTTTGCCAGCAGCCTCTTTCCGTGGCAGGCCCGCTCGTTGCTGATCTGCAGCAGCAATATCAAGCGGCAACGGCGGCCTTAGGCCCGCAATCCAATGCGAACTTCGTAGGCAACGACCTGACGCTTAACACGCGCGTTGTAGGCCCGGCTTTCGATCCCAATTTCCGTACAGCGCGCTCGTACCAGATGAACATCGGTCTCCAGCGCCAAATCGCGAAAGGCGTGCTGACGGTGGACTATGTTCGCAACGTGAGCCTTCACTTCATGGAGGGGGTTGACGTCAACCACGTCGGCGACTCCGGTTATGTGAATAAGAATGCCGCGGCACACGCGATTGCTACGACCCTGACAAACTGTGGAGCAACCTCGATCGCGCAATCGTACTCGGCTAACTGTAAAACCGATCCATCGACAGGAAGCAATGACCAAGGGACTTGGGTTCCGCGACCCCTCACAATCGATGATTACGCCGCCAATGGACTGGACTCTGGCTTCGCATATTCGAGTTCCAAGGGTTTCACCGGGAGTCCGGCATCAGTGATTACAGACCAGTTTGGAAACCACCCCTTCACGCCCGATACCTTTGCCGCCTTTGGCGGGGTTAATCCGAACCTCGGAGTTGGCGAATTCAACATGCCAATCGGCCGTTCCGTGTACAACGGACTGCAAAGCTCGTACAAGCAGCAACTTCGAGATCCATTTCGTGGCGTGAACTCGATGGACTTGACCATCTCCTATACCTATTCCAGGTTCCAAGGAACTGGCGGAAATGACCAGAACTTCAGCCCGCTGGCTCTCGATTTCAGGGATCCGACCGGGTTCTTTGGCCCTACCGCGCTGGACCGCACGAATCAATTCAAGTTCGGCGTTACCTTCAACGTGGCGCATCGTGGACCGCAATTCAGCGTGATCGGCAACTTTGCATCCGCACCGCCGACGACGATGACGGTTGTTTCCCCTGGCGGGCCCCAGGGAACGGGTGAAATCTTCCGCAGCGACCTTACGGGAGACGGAACCGTGGGAGATATTTTCCCCGCACACGGTGGAGTCGCCGGGCAGCCAGGACAGTTCGAACGCTCGGTGAACGCGTCGAACCTAACGCAAGCGGTCAGCAATTGGAATACGAACCAGGCTGGGCAACCGACGCCAGCGGGTCAGGCGCTGATCGACGCCGGCATCATGACCCTTGGAGATCTGCAGGCGTTAGGTGGCGTGAAACAAGTCCTTGCTCTGCCGCCTGGGGACCAGGCTGGCAACAGCATGTACAAGGAAGTCAGCATGGTGCTCAGCTGGCCGATCAAGTTCAAGGAGCGCTTTACGATCGAGCCGTCGATCAGTGCCTTCAACGTGTTCAACTTTGCGAACTTCGGCCTGTTGACGGGAGGTCTCACGGCGGGTGAAGGCGCAGGTGGTAGCGTCACCGGCACCTTGAATTCGCATACCCTTCCGTCTGGCGATCTGAACTCAGTCCGTACGGGAACCGGCTCGGGCGTCTTCGCCGTCGGAGCTTCGCGGCAGGTGGAGTTTGGTCTGAAGTTGACGTTCTAACCATCGAAGCAGCGTTATCCAGCCTCCCACCGGCTCTTGCAGGCCGGTGGGTTTTTTCTTGAATGGCAGAAAACTCTCATGCGCATTGGTCCTCGGCATAGATCGGGGCGACGCTGAGCCGGTGCTAAACTGAGACGTTCTATGGGAATTGGCAATCGACTGCTGCATGTATTTTTGTTCCTGGCCCTATCCTCAAGTCTTGCCGCATCGAAATCCGCGACGCCTACCAATGTCATCCTCATCACCTTGGACACGACCCGTGCCGACCGCATGGGATTTCTGGGCTCTCCGCTGGGATTGACGCCAAACCTGGACGCTCTGGCTCGTCAGGCCTCCGTCTTCTCCCGGGCTTACGCGCATGTTCCGTTGACCACGCCCTCGCACGCGACGATTTTGACCGGCACGTATCCGCAGTTCAATCATCTCGGCGATTTGGGGACCGCCTTGGCAAGCGATCTACCCTATCTTCCGGCCGTATTGCACCAACACGGCTATGAAACAGCTGCGTTTGTAGGATCGCAGGTGCTCGATCCCAAGAGCGCAGCCGCGCCGGGCTTCGATCGGGGTTTCGACACTTACGACGCGGGATTTCACAGCCGCCGTGAGGGCGAGGATCGCTACGCCAGTGAAGAGAGGCGCGCCGCGACTGTCGTGGATCATGCGCTGAACTGGTTGAAGACGGGACGGCGGAAGCCTGTCTTCCTGTGGGTGCATCTTTACGACCCGCACGATCCCTATGATCCTCCGGAACCGTTCAAGTCAAAGTACGCGGCCACGCCGTATGACGGAGAAATCGCGTATGTCGACTCGGCGCTGGGGACCTTCTTTGCGGGATTGAAGGCCGCTGGTCTTTACGATTCCTCCGTGATCGCGGTAGTCGCAGACCACGGGGAAGCATTCGGAGAACATGGGGAAGAAAGCCACGGCTTCTTTTTGTACGATGAGACGGTTCACGTTCCCCTTCTGATTAAGTTGCCCGTCGGCCGCACCGTCAATGCGCGGATCAGTGCGCGTGTCGGGCTTGTGGACGTGGCGCCGACGCTTCTGCGCGCCGCTGGTGTCGAGGCGCCAAGTCAAATGCAGGGAAAATCCCTGATTCCATCGATGAGCGGCGACAAGACGGGCGTTGACAGATCCGCCTTTGCCGAGACCGACTACCCGCAGCGTGCGTTTGGATGGAGTTGGCTGCGTTCTTTGCGAGCGGGTAAGTATTTGTATATCGACGCTCCGCGCCGCGAACTTTACGATGAATCAGCCGATCCCAAGGCGCTTCACAATCTCGCGGAGGCCTCTCCAGCGCTAGCGGATACTCTGCAGGCGCAACTCGATGAATTCCGCCGCAAGACCAGCGCGGGATCGGTTTCCGCACAAACAGGGATTTCGCCTGAGCAGGCCGAGAAGCTGCAGGCATTGGGCTACATCACTTCGGGGTCGAGTTCCTCAGACGACGAAAAGAAAAAGAGGGGGCCGGATCCCAAAGACAAAATCAAGACTGCAAACCTGCTGCACCGAGCGTTGCTTGCGGTGGACGAAGAGCGTTTTGCGGAGGTTGTCCCACAGCTAGAAGAGGTCCTAAAGGAAGAGCCTGACCTGGCGTTGGCGAATTTAGATCTGGGCAGGGCTCTCAACGGCCTGGAAAAGTATGCGCAAGCCTTGCCGTGGCTCCAAAAGGCCGTGGAATTAAATCCGCAATCGGGCAGGGCGCATTTCGAACTCGGGGTCGCGCTGGGCGAAACCGGGGACTGGGCGGGATCGGCTGTGCAACTCGAGAGCGCGGTATCGAAGGCTCCGGATTCCGATGACCTGCATTTTTATCTCGCGATGGCCTATGACACGTTGGGCCGGGCCTCGGACGCGGAAAAGAGTTTCCGGAGCGCTCTGCGCATCAATCCTGATCACTACCGGGCGAATCTGTTCCTCGGCCGGTTACTGGGCATGCAGAACGATCCTTCTGCCGCGCTGCCATTTCTCCAGAAAGCTGTTACTTTGCAGCCGCAATCGCCGGATGCGCACAAATTCCTCGCGAATGTTTATATCGAATTAGGGCAACTGCAGAATGCACGCAAGGAGCAAGCCCAAGCCGATCGCTTAGAGAATTCGGACAAGCAATGATGTTGTTCGGCGAGATCTCAGGGAGCTAGTTCGCCCCGCAGGTGTTTGGAGAGTCTCTCAATCTGCTTAAGTTTTTCAATGACGTCCTTAGGCAGCATCCCTTGGCGGACGCTGGCTACATCGGCAGGAATGGTTTGCGCGGTGCGCGCGAGATCATCTGCTTCCTTCTGCAATTTTTCGAGATCGACACGTCGCGCCGCCGTGGTGGGAGTTGCTTTGTCCGGGGCCTTGGAATCCATCGATTCTGGCGGCGTAGGAAAGTGATTTCGGGTTTGCGGGATCGCCGTGCTGATGAAAAGTCCGACTACGATAGGGAGTAACAAACCAGTTTTCTTCACAATGCTCCTCCTGCCGGGAGAGCGAGATTTTCCGAGAATTGTAAGCCGAACGTTTTGTCGCATCTCGAGCGGGAGGGACCTTTGCGTTCGGGCTTTGTGTACAATGTTTGCATGTCTTTCCGCGCTCCACAAGGGAATCCCAATGCCGCCAAGCGGGGCCGGACGCCTCCTCCGGAAGATACCTTCGAAGAAGCAGGTTTTCTGAAGGCTCTTGGCGAAAAGCAGAATCCAGTCTCAGTCAAACTGATGGACGGCCAAATCGTCCAGGGATGGATCGAGTACTACGATAAGAACATGGTGCGACTGACGCGTGAGGGCGCGCCCAATCTGTTCATCTTCAAGCACGAGATCATGTACATTGCGGAAGAGAGCGGAAAGCGCAAGTAGACGGTCCCAGTTGAAGCGATCTGGGTTAAGGTCTCTTCGCGCGCGGCAGATTCCGGTGGGCGCCTCAAGCCGAACTCGTTTTCTCGCGTGCTAAACTCAACACTTCATGACGTTTTCGCGACGATTCTTGTGGATTCTGTGGGCGACGACTGTTTGCTGGGCGCCCTTGGTCCAAGCGGAGACGGCAAAGCCTGCGAATGTAATTCTCATAACCCTGGATACCACCCGGGCAGACCGCATGGGCTTTCTGGGTTCTCATCTCGGACTCACACCAAACCTAGATGAATTTGCGCGCCAGGCGACAGTTTTTTCCAGAGCCTATGCGCACGTGCCTTTGACCACTCCCTCGCATGCGACCATCCTTACCGGCACTTATCCCCAGTTCAACCACTTGGGTGATTTAGGCACTCCTCTGGCCAAGGACCTGCCTTACCTGCCAGACCTGCTCCGCTCTCATGGATATGCCACCGCTGCGGTTGTCGGATCGCAGGTGCTTGATCCGCACGCCGCGGGTGCACCCGGATTCGAACGGGGATTTAACACCTACGATGCATCGTTTCATCGCAGGCGGGAAGGGGAAGATCGGTACGCCAGCGAGGAAAGACGGGCGGCCACAGTTGTCAGTCATGCTCTGACATGGCTGAAGAAGCAGCCGCGCGGTCCGTTTTTCCTATGGGTTCATTTTTACGATCCGCATGACCCCTATGATCCCCCGGAGCCGTTCAAGTCCAAATATTCGAGTGCGCCATACGACGGTGAAATCGCATACATGGATTCGGCGTTGGGCAAGCTATTCGCGGGATTGAAGACTTTGGGTCTATACGACTCACCGGTGATCGCCATCGTCGCAGACCATGGCGAAGCTCTCGGCGAGCATGGGGAAGAAGGTCACGGATTCTTCCTGTACGACGAAACCATCCACGTGCCCCTGATGATCAGGATGCCGATGGGTCGCAGTGCTAGATCGCAAGTAAACGCGCCGGTTGGGTTGGTGGACATAGCTCCGACCTTGTTGCAAGCGTCGGGCGAGGAAGTGCCGGGAAAGATGCAAGGAAAGTCACTGCTTCCCCTCATGAAGAGGGACAGTGCGAGCGGAGAAGTCGCTGTCAACGATGAAATCTATGCAGAGACGAATTATCCAACCAGCGCATTTGGCTGGAGTTGGCTGCGCTCGTTGCGCACCCAGAAATATCTGTACGTCGACGCGCCACATCGGGAACTCTACGATCAGTCCACGGACCCAAAGGCTCTCCATAATCTGGCGGTCTCGCACAGTGGTGTAGCCGATACTGTGCAGGCTCAATTAGATGAGTTCCGCAAGAAGACCAGCCGTTTGGACAGCACCAAGGCGGCGCATCTTACGCCTCAGGTCGCAGAGAAATTGCAAGCGCTTGGCTATGTAACCTCTGCCTCAAGTGCGACGGGTGATTCAGGAAAGCAAAGAGGAGTGGATCCCAAGGACAGAATCGAAGTCGCGAATTTGCTCCACCACGCGCTTCTCGAAGTGGACGATGGGCAATACCAGGTTGCTGTCCCACAGCTCGAACGCGTGTTGAAAGTAGAGCCAAGTCTGGCCCTCGCAAACCAGCAGATGGGGAAAGCGCTCAATGGCCTGGAGAGATATTCTGAAGCGATTCTGTGGCTGCAGAAGGCTGTGGAGTTGAATCCGCAATCGGGGACGGCCCATTTTGAGCTGGGTGCGGCGCTCGGTGCTACCGGGGATTGGGCCGGCTCAGCCACGCAACTTGAGGCCGCTGTGGCGCACGCTCCGGAATCGGAGGACCTCCATTTTTTCCTCGGTTTTGCGTATGACAATCTTGGACGGATGCCCGATGCGGAAAAGTCTTACCGCGAGACCTTGAAGATCAATCCGAACCACTTTAAAGCTAATCTATTCCTGGGAAGACTCCTGGGAATGCAAGACAAGTCCCCTGCGGCGCTGCCATATTTGCTGAAAGCGGCTAAATTACAGCCTCTGTCGCCCAACGCTCATGCGTTCCTAGCCAATGTGTATGGTGATTTGGGACAGACTGAAAATGCGCGTCGAGAACAAGCCGAAGCGCAGCGACTGGGAACGCCTCATCCGTGAGCGACGATACGGTTGACGATGAGGTAATGCAGATCCAAGCTTCAGGTTCGATTACTAACCATGGGTCGACATCTTGATCATGTCTGAATCTACTCATACCGATTCTTTCCTGCCTGTAATGTCTGCCATCGCACGCGAAGCGGGCGCGCTTCTGCTGCCTTATTTTCACCGCGGGTTGAAGATCGAATACAAGGGTGACGCCGATCTGGTGACAGCCGCGGATCGTGCGTCTGAGGTGCTGATTCGGGAGCGCATTCGCCAACAATTTCCATCGCATGATGTGTTGGGGGAGGAGCAGGGGCTCAGCGATCAGGGCGGTGACTATCGATGGTATGTCGATCCGCTTGATGGTACGACCAACTTTGCGCATGGATATCCCGTGTTCTGCGTGTCGATGGCGCTGGAGCATCGGGGGAAAGATCAGGCACGCCGCATTGCAGGAGTGGTGTACGACCCCACGCGCGATGAGTTGTTCACGGCCGAGGTAGGAAAAGGCGCGCACCTGAACGGAACTCCGATTCACGTGTCGAAGGCGGCGCAGTTGAAGGAATGCCTGTTAGCTACCGGATTTCCCAGCCACAAACGGCACAAGAATCCAAATATCCACTTCTACCACCAGATCACCCTGCGTACTCACGGCGTACGGCGTGCAGGATCGGCGGCGCTTGATCTGTGCAATGTGGCCAGCGGGCGCTTCGACGGATTCTGGGAATTTAATCTCAATCCGTGGGATACAGCCGCAGGCGCGCTCGTTGTGGAAGAGGCGGGCGGAAGGGTTAGCCGGTTTGATGGCTCTGCATTCGAGCTTGACAGCCGCGAGACGCTGGCATCGAATGGGCTGGTGCATGATGCGTTGCTACACGAGTTTAAGGAAATCTTTGCGGGAAGAGGCCTCGACCCGCTGCCTGATCCCGGCGAATATCGGCGATAATCGACTATTGCGTTGCTCGAGCCATGCAGGCGTGGCACGAGCGAAATGGAACGCTATGAATGCTCACCCTAAGCTTTTAGGTTTGGTGACACTTCTTCTGGTCGCACCGACTGTCACGTTTTGCGGACCGGCGGCCTCGGTTGAGAAGCCCAACGCTGCGTACGTGCAATCCTTCGAGAAATGGAAGACGGAGCAGACGGCGGACTTGAAAGAGAGTTGGCTGTCGCTTGTCGGACTGTTCTGGCTCAAGCCCGGTGCGAACTCTTTCGGCAGTGACCCAACCAACGCGATCGTGTTTCCGAAAGGCCCGGCGCATGCGGGTCAGTTTGTCCTTAACGGAAAAGAAGTAACGCTGAAGCTGCAGCCCCAATCCCACGCCACCATTGCCGGGAAGTCGGTGATCGAAGCCAAACTTGAACCAGACTCCTCTAAGAACGTCACGCGCGTCGAGATGGGGACGCTGCGCTTTCACATTATTGTACGCGGCGAGCATGTGGGAGTTCGCTTGCGCGATACGGACAGTGAGTCAGCGCGGAGTTTCAAAGGAATGATGTTTTTCCCGCTCGATTTGAATTACCGCGTAGCGGCGACGTGGCTTCCATCCGACGGCAAGATGATAGTCGAAGTTCCCAACGCGCTGGGAGAAGTCACCTCGGATCCAGCGCCGGGAACCGCTGTGTTCAAGGTGAATGGCCAGGAATTACGGCTGACCGCAATTGGCGGCGATAGCAAGACTGGCCTGTTTTTCGTGTTCAACGATCTAACCTTGAAGAGTGATACCTATCCGGGAGGCCGTTTTCTCGAAACTGGGCCAATCGTCGATGGACACGTCGTCCTTGACTTCAACCGCGCCTACAATCCTCCATGTGCGGTGACGCCTTATGCCACGTGTCCGCTAGCGCCGAAGGAAAATCGGCTCGCGATTGCGATTCCTGCTGGGGAGAAGTTCGACAAGGCTGCGCATGCCCATCACTAGGGCCTTTTGAAGGATAGTGCTTCGACAGTATGCGCGATACGGGCATTCCTACCTTGTTACAATGAATTTATGGGAAGCCGTCCCGCTCCGCTTCGGACACTTCCAATTTCAAGACATTCCAGGTTCACCGTGATTAATTCACTGTTGGAACGCAAGATCGACAAACGGCCGGACAAAGTACGGCTGCAAGGGCGCATTCTCTTTCTGACCGAAGATCCGGAACTCATCAAGCGGCAACTCGCGGGCGAAGACCTGCCTTGGGACACCAGGAACCCGGCGAAGAACCCCAAACTGCGCGACGACATTTCGACCGACGAGATCACTCCAGCGCACTATTGCTTCTATTTTGATGAGACGTTGGGCGAGATCCCGTACCTTGGATTGAAGTGCGGAAGCGTGACCCCGATCGCACGTGGTGACGTGAAGCGCGGTGGATTCGTTTGCGCGGTGAGCGGGAAGCGGCGCGGCAAAGGATCGAGCCGCGAGCAGTCTCCTTATGCCGAGATGTGCGCGGGCATTCGCGTGGTGATCGCCGAGAACATCGAACGCATCTACAAACAGAATTGCCAGAACCTCGGGCTGCTGACCTCGACCAACTTCTCTCTGATTGACCGCATTCGAAGTGGAGAAGAGATTGCGCTGAGTGAGTTTACTGCCGGCGAGGATGAGATCACGCGGCAGGTGATCGAGTATGGCGGACTTTTTCCTTTCAATGTGGCGCGCATGCAAGGGAAGGTGTTCCTGCCCACAATCGAACGCGCGAGCGCGCCCCGCAGCATGACGCTGGCGGAGAAGATCTTCGCGCGGCACATGATCAATGAGAAGGGGGCAGTCGGAGTTGCTTCCGTTAAGCCGGGCGACACGGGTTTCGCGCGCGCCGATCTACGTTTCAGCCATGAATACGTCACGCCCATGGCTTCGATTTTCTTCGAAAGATATGTGGGCAAGGATGCGAAGGTCAACGATCCCTCGAGCATCCTGTTCTTCCGCGATCATCTTACGTTTCTCGACGAGGTGATTTCCGAGGAAAAGAAGAAGTTGGGTCTGCTCGATTTGGCGACGCAACTCAAACTCAAGCAAGGGGATTTCGCCAGGAAGCAGGGAATTCGCCTCCATGGCGAACTGACCGACCGCAAGGGTTCCGAAGGGATCTGCCATTCCATTGTGTTGGAAAGCTACGCGTTGCCCGGACAGCTGAATATTGGCTCGGACTCGCACACGCCGCACGTGGGAGCGATCGGGTGCGTGGCATTTGGGATCGGCACGACGGACGTCTTCAATTCGTGGATCACGAAAGACGTGCGCGTGAAGGTGCCAGAGTCGGTGAGGATCGTGGTGCGCGGCAAGAAGCATCCGAATGTAACCGCGAAAGATTTCATCCTGAAAATTCTGAGTCTCGACTACGTACGCAGCGGAAAGGCGCTAGCCAAAGTCATGGAGTATGCCGGCGAGGCCATCGAAGAGTTGAGCGTCGACGAACGCGCCACCATGACGAACATGGCCGCGGAGATCGGTGGCTTCACCGGCATCGTGGCGCCCGACAAGAAAGCCGTTGATTTCCTGGTGGAACGTCGCGGCGTGGACCGCAAAGAGGCCGAGACTATGATCGAGGGCCTATACAGCGATCCGGGCGCTCAATATGCCAATGTGATTGAACTCGACGCAGCGGAGATCACGCCGATGGTGGCAACTCCGGGTGACCCAGGAAATGGTAAGTATGTTCGGGAATTGAATACGCCTGTGCCGGTTGAGATTGCCTACGGTGGCACGTGCACTGCTGGCAAGAATGAAGACATGGATATGTACGCTGTCGTACTCGCCGATGCACTTAAGCAGGGCAAGCATGTGGCGGACTCAGTAAGGTTCTACATCCAGTTCGGATCGCAGGAGACGCGCGATTATTGCGTGCGCAAGGGGTATCTGGACGTGTTCCAGAAGTCGGGCGCACAGGTCATCGAGCCAAGTTGCGGTGCGTGCATCAATGCCGGGCCCGGTGTCTCTACTCGTCCTGATCAGGTGGTTATCAGCGCCCAGAACCGCAACTTTCCCGGACGTAGCGGCCCGGGTCAGATGTATCTAGCCTCTCCTCTGACCGTCGCGGCCAGCGCGGTAGCCGGATACATCGTGGAGTACGAGCCAAGCGAGAAGTGCGAATTGGTGAGCGCGTAGCCTTGGTAACTCCAAGGCCTGGACGTCCAAACACTTAATGTCAGCCTTCACAGGCTCCAACCCGCTGTCCCATCCAACCAGGCTAAGCCATTCTTCATGAAGGCGTTGGCTTATGGTCGCTAAGTGGTTGATTTCAGCCATGATGGCTGAAATGAGCCATTGCCAGTGCAGCAACTTTTACGTCTCTCCAGCGTTCAAATAGGTAGAGACAAGTGGCCCGCAAATGAGACCACAGCCTCTAGAAGATTTCGGGGTCCAATGGTTGTCAGGACCCGAAGCAAGGGGGATCTGAATATGCGTTATCTAAAATATTTGGCGTTGCTGGCAGTGCTGGCGGTACCGCTTGCTTATTCGCAAGCGCAGGTCGCTGTGGGAGTTGGTGTGAATGTCGGCCCACGTTATGCCGACTATGATTCTGCGGGAGGGCCTCCAGTTTGTCCGTATGGATACTATTCCTACTACCCGTATGCCTGTGCGCCATATGGGTACTACGGCCCACGGTGGTTTGTGGGCGGCGTTTTTATCGGCGCCGGTCCGTGGTATCACTGGGGACATGTTGGATACTGGGGTCGAGGCGGATACTGGGGGCACCCGGGCCATTGGAACCGCGGCTACTACGGGCGAGGCTACGGACATGGGTACGTCCAAGGCAACTACGGGCGAGCGTATGCCGGTAATTACGGCCACGGAGGTTCCGTTCATGGCTATGCCGGCGGCGGGTCCCGCGGCGGCGGAAACTTCCACAGCGGCGGCCACCGCTAACGCTCCTCTCAGGTAGAAGACACGCACGGCTGGCAGGACCTCACTGCCAGCCGTTTTTCTGTGGGCGTAAATCGGGACTACTCGATTGAAGGTTCGATCCCTAAGATGCCGGTGCAGCCTGTCCACGAACTTTTTCAAGTTCCTTCAGAGGGGGAAAAGACGCTGGCGCCACGAGCGTGCGATCCGGCGGCTGAGACCCCGCCTCGAAACCCGCCGCCAGCAGATGCAAGGCGTCTCCTACAAGAGGCGGGGAAATGACAGTGGCGGCAAGCCGGCCCTGGCGAACCCACTCCTGGCCGGAGCGCGGAACGCCGTCACATCCGGTGATGGGTAGGCGCAACCAGGCATCGCGATCGCGCAAATCTGCTAATTCCTCGAAGGCGCGGCGTGCTCCGATCGCCATATCATCATTTTGACAAGCGATCATGCTGACCTTCAGTTGGCGGGACGTGCTCAGCGACAACCACGATTTGACGGCGTGGTAGCCGCTATTCTGTGTCCAGTCCCCCTTCAGAGTCTTGATGTCGACGCGGGCTGGTTTGGTTTGAAGCATTCCCTTAGTTCGCCCTTTGGCCACGTCGCGGACCGCGGGGCCTTCAATATAAAGAACGCATCCCTGTTCACCCAAGAAAGCGGCCATCTGCTGGCCTTGAATCCTGCCAATCGCTTGGTGGTCCGACTGGACCGAGAACACCGGGACCAGGGCATGTTGGCGTAACTGTAAAATGTAGTCCACATCAGAGTTAATGATGCCCCAGGCGATGCCTGCGCCGACAGCGGCTTTGGCGATCTGGGCCATTCCGGTGCCCACCGGTTCGGCCAGGATGGCATCCGGGCGCTTGGAAGGATCCTGAATGAAACTCAAGATCTGCTGGGTTTGCTGGACTGCATCATTATCGGAATAGATTACCTGCACGCTGGCCCCAAGCTTGACCGCTGCGGCTTGGGCCGAGGCGGCCTGTTCCAGTTGGTAATCGTTATCTTCTGTCATTAGGGAAACTAGGACCCTAAGTTTGTTCATGGCGGCGCCCTCGACGTTGACGGCACAACGCGTCCGCGATTATTAACTCATTCACATCTAAGGTCGCCAAATTACTTTAGTGACGCGTCGATCGTCTACCAGCCGCCCTCGGAGAGGCAGTAGCAGCCCTCGGCGCTGAGGTTCACCTGTACCATCCGCCTTAATTCTTGCTAGAATGTCCGGTCACAAAAACGCCGCGGTAGTAAAATAAACACAGAAGACTCTCAGGAGACTGACACCCTTATGGCCTACGTGATTGCTGAGCCGTGTATTGGCACCAAAGACACCGCATGTGTGGACGCGTGTCCGGTGGACTGCATTCATCCCAAAAAAGACGAGCCCGCGTACGCGACCGAAGAACTGCTGTATATCGATCCGGTGGAATGTATCGACTGCGGCGCGTGTGTTCCCGTGTGCCCGGTTTCGGCGATTTTCGCTCTTGATGACCTGCCGGAGAAGTGGAACGCCTTCACCGAGCGTAATGCCAAGTACTTCGGCCGATAAGACGCTCAGTTCTTAATTGGTGCTTGGCTCTTCAGCCGAGGGCCTGGATGAAATCATGGGCGCGCGTCCTTTATGGGTGCGCGCCTTCGTTTTTCTCCAGGTGTTTGTTGCCAATCTTCCTAGTGTCGCTTGTTGGCGTTGCCCAGTACCTCCGCGTCGATTCCAAGGTGGGTCTTCACCGCGGACAGGATTTGCAGGTAATCGTGCTTGTCCATGAGCAAGACGAATACCTTGTGCGTGTCCTGGTTGTGATAGTCAATTTCGAGCCAGTGGACCTTGGCTTCGGTGAGAGTGACCTTGCGCTCCGTTGTGTACTGGTAGGAGCACTTGTCGATCTGGGCATAGGGGATCGTCACCAAGTCGCCCTTGGCGGGGCGTACCTCGACTGCCCGGTTGTTATCGCTGAATGTGAGCACCGCTTTAACGTGCTTTCCTTTAGAGGTGGGCACACTGACGCGGTGGAACGACGTCTCGTCGGCAAGGCCGACTGAAGAGACTGCCAAGGTTAAAAGAAGAACTGCGGCAAGGCGGCGGTTCACGATTTTGAAAGTATACCGAAGAGAGAAACGGCAGATCGCTTGCAAAAGCTGGATCCCGGAGAAGGCGACTACCTGACGACGAATAGCGCCTTCCACTAGAATCAACTTTTCACCAACGAATTCCCATGGCACTGAGAGAGTCGGAAGCGATTGTGCTGCGCAGCTATCCGCTGCGCGAGGCCGATCTTCTGGTCACGCTGTTCACACGCGTGGAGGGCAAGGTACGCGGCGTGGCTCGGTCGGCGAAGAAATCGAAGCGACGATTTGGTGGAGCTCTGGAGCCACTGACCTACGTGCGTGCATTTTATGACGTCCGCGAGCGGCAGGATTTGGCGCGGCTGGATTCCTGCGAGGTGTTGGAGTCTCCCATGGCCTCGGAGGTCAGTTATCCGCGAGCCGTGGCCTTGGGGCACATTGCCGAGTTACTCGACGAACTGCTGCCCGACCACGAGGCGAACGATGCCATCTTCCGGTTGACGCTCTCCGTGTTGCACGTCTTAACGGGCCCGGATATTTGGATGCCGGTCACCTATTTCGAACTCTGGCTCACGCGACTGGTCGGTTTCCTGCCGGAATTGACCGAGTGCATTGTCTGCGGGCGTAACTTGAACGGTAGCCGAGCCTATTTTCACGCGCTCGCCGATGGGCTGATGTGCGTGGACGACAAGCGGTTGGCGTCGTCGGAGATTTCGGCGGATTCGCGAACGCTGGCCGCGCAAATGTTCCGTGCCCCGGTGGAAACCTTTTCAGCGATGCCTTGGCCAAAGTCGCAGGGCGCCGACTTGCGGAAGTTTCTGATCCAGATACTGCAGCGTCATCTCGAGAAGAAGCTGGTCACCGCGGGCATGCTGGAGAAGGGTGGATTTTAGTTCAGACGTGTTCATGCGGCGAAAGCCACACAAGGCCAAATCTCCAACCATTGTCTATACCGATGCTAAACCGTCCAATAGCTGACGAGTACAGCCCGCTTCCATTACAATCGAGAATTAACCTCCTGGGGTCCGATGAAGTAGTAAGCCAGCATCTAGCCTTTAGCTCTTAACCTGTCGGCCCACGCGCTGCGAGTCCGCTAGAAGCTAGCAGCCAGGAGCTAGTAGCTTTTTCATGAATTCATCCTCGTCCAAATCGCTAACCTTTCAGGAACTGATCCTGCGCTTGCAGACATTTTGGGCCGAGCGGGGATGCGTGTTGCAACAGCCCTACGACGTCGAGGTCGGAGCCGGCACCATGGCGCCGGAAACGTTTCTGCGCGTCCTGGGGCCGAAGCCTTATAAGGTGGCATACGTGCAACCGTCGCGGCGTCCGGCGGACGGTCGCTACGGGGAAAATCCCAACCGGCTGTTCAAGCACATGCAGCTGCAGGTGATCCTGAAGCCTCCGCCGGAAAATGTGCAGGAGTTATATCTGGAGTCCCTGGCCGCGATCGGGATTGATCTGCGCCAGCATGACATCAAGTTCGAAGAAGATAACTGGGAAGCCCCGACGCTAAGCGCGTGGGGAGTGGGCTGGCAGGTCATGCTCGACGGTCTGGAGATCACACAGTTCACTTATTTCCAGCAGTGTGGCGGGGTTGACCTGTTTCCAATTTCGGCTGAGCTGACGTATGGACTGGAGCGCATCGCCGCGTTTCTGCAGGATGTGGACTCGATCTATGACATTACATGGGCGCACGATCCGGACACCGGCAATCCGGTGAAATATGGCGATGTGCGACTGGCCGACGAGTTGCAGTTCTCGGTGTACAACTTCGAGTTGGCTGACGTCGACAAGGCTTGGGAACATTTCCGCCTTTATGAGTCGGAGTGCAAAGCTCTCCTTCAGCGATGGGGCGCCTCGAGGAAGAATTCGAAGGATCTGAATTCAGGATCGGAATACAAAAGGGAGATCGCTCGATTCCCGGTGCTGGGTGCGTACGACCTTTGCCTTAAGTGTTCGCACTTATTCAACATCCTGGATGCGCGCGGAGCGATTTCAGTAACAGAACGCGTCGGTGTGATCGCACGCGTTAGGGCATTGGCTGTGGGCATCGCCAAGGCTTGGGTCGATCAGCAGAGAGCAGATGCCCAAGCTAGTCCGTCGGTGATGTCCGACGAGCCTGAACCCGTGGGCCACAAGAAGGCGAAGGCGAAAAAAGAGGCGTTGTCACCTGTGGGTTAGCACCGGTAGGTTCCCGTTCTGGATTTGCACAGGCCGATTGTGATTTCCGTCACATTCGAAAATCAGGACCTTTTGAAACACTGATTGAATTGAAGGCATGCCAGACTTCTTACTAGAAATTGGTTGTGAAGAGATTCCAGCGCGAATGATCGACGCCGCGTCTGAGGAGCTGCGCCAACGCGTCTCAGCCCTGCTGAGCCGAGAACGGTTGTCGGTTAAGGAAGTAACCCATTTCGATACACCTCGGCGGCTGGCGGTCATGGCGACGGGTATCGCTGCATCCCAGGCGGACGTCGTCGAACAAGTCAATGGACCTTCGGTCAGCGTAGCTTATAAAGATGGCCAGCCTACTCCTGCCGCGCATGCCTTCGCCAAGAAGGCGGGTGTCGATATTGCCCAACTGGAAAAGGTCACGACTCCCAAAGGCGAATATCTGGCGGCGAAGGTCACCAAGAAAGGGCGCAGCGCCGCCGAGATCCTTGCCGAGGGACTCCCCAAAGAGATCTCCACTATTTACTGGCCCAAGAACATGTACTGGCAAAAGCCGAACGAGCGGTTCGTGCGTCCGGTGCGCTGGTTGGTGGCGATGCTGGATGGGGAGATCATTCCCTTGGAGCTTTTCGGTATTCGGGCAGGGAAGGCTTCGCGCGGACATAGGATTTTATCGGCCGGCGACGTAACCATATCCCGCGCGGGAGCAGGCTATGTGGACGCTCTACGGGCGGCGAAGGTTCTGAGCCGCGCAGAACGCGAACACCAGATTCGCAAGGCTCTCGATGCTGCCACGCGCGCTGTCTCCGGAGCGCGCTGGCGCGAGGACAAAGCTCTCCTCGACACGGTCGTGAACCTCACGGAGTTTCCATCGGCGATTCTGGGCAATTTCGATCCAAGGTTCCTGGCGCTCCCGGAAGAAGTATTAGTGACCGTGATGCGCGATCACCAGAAATATTTCGCCGTCGAAGATGCCGCCGGCAAACTGGCGCCACATTTCCTGGCGGTGCTGAATACCGATAGCGATCCGCAGGGACTGATCCGTCACGGAAACGAGCGTGTGTTGCGAGCTCGATTCAACGACGCGCGGTTTTTTTGGGAGACGGACCAGAAGAAGTCGCTGCTCGAGCGCCTGGATTCTCTGAAGCATGTCACCTTCCAGAAAGATCTAGGCAGTTACTTCGATAAGACGCAGCGCGTGCAGCGGCTGTGCAGTTGGCTGAGCGAAATCCTAAAGCAGTCTGAGATCGCCGTACGGCCGGGAGTGATCCACAAGGCTGCATGCCTCTCGAAGACGGACTTAACCACAGAATTAGTGAAGGAATTTACAGAGCTGCAGGGAATCGTGGGCGGGTTGTACGCGCGGGTGCAACAACTGGATCCCACTTTGCCGGAAGCGACGCGCTTTGCCATCGCGGATGCGATCTATGATCACTACAAACCCGAATCCACCGACGACGATGTTCCCCGATCGATCGAAGGATCGCTGCTATCGATTGGTGACAAAGCTGACACGATTGCGGGGATGTTTGCGCTGGGCCTGGTTCCGAGTGGATCCAAGGATCCATTTGCGTTGCGCCGTCAGGCCAACGCGATTGTGAAGGTGATCGCCGAGAAGAAGTTGCCGTTACGGCTGGGCGACCTCATGCGCGATGCGCGGTCCGGGTACCAGAAAGCTGAGGCGGAGAAGAAGTTTGTCGATGATGCGAAGTTTGCTCAGTCGGTCGCAGCCTTCTTCCGCGAGCGGCTGGAATTTTATCTCAAGGATGTTTGCGGGTACTCGTACGATGTGGTGAAAGCCGTGCTCGCCGCGGATGCGGAAGACGTAGTGGATGCGGTACAGCGAGCCGAGGCGGTGAAGCAGGTTCTCGATATGCCTGAGTTCCAGGCGATCGGCGCGGCCTGCAAACGCATGCGGAATATTCTGAAACAGGCTTCAGAAAAGGGCATTGCACCGGCCGCTCAGTTCGACGCGTTGCCGAATTCCGCAAACGAAGAGAAAAATCTCGCAGACTACGTCGAGGTCAATGGCCCAAAGGTCGAAGCTCTTCGCACGAAGAAAGAATACGGCGAAGCGCTCAAGCTGTTGTCCACTGCGCGAGAACCAGTGGATGCGTTTTTCGACAAAGTCATGGTTATGGTCGAGGACTCCAAGCTGCGCGCAAACCGCTTGGCGTTGCTTCGGACATTATTGAAAGAGTTTTCCACGATAGCCGACTTTTCGGAAATCGTGGCCGAGAACAAGACTTTGGGAAGTTAAGTCCCTCAGGGGCTGAAGCCCTGTCCTCCTGGGAGCTTATCGCAGCGCTGAACGCCCTGCGCCACCCAAAATCGAAGATTGGAAAATGACGATTTAGATTCGGTTTCGCAAATCCAGAGGCAAAGGACTCATATATGGCGACGATTACTCTCCCCGAAGTGGAAGCGCAAGAAAACAAGAAGTCCACAACCAAGTACGTTTATTCGTTTGGCGGCGGCAAAGCTGACGGCAACGGCAAAATGAAAGACGTTCTCGGCGGCAAGGGAGCCGGCCTGGCTGAAATGACCAATGCCGCCCTGCCTGTGCCTCCGGGCTTCACGATTCAGACCGAGGCCTGCCGCGAGTACATGAAGACCGGCACTACGTCGAAAGAAATAGACCGGCAGATGGACGATGCGCTGGCGAAGCTTGAGGCGCTGCAGGGACAGAAGCTGGGCACGGGGGAGAATCCGCTGCTGGTGAGCGTGCGCTCGGGCGCGAAGTTCTCCATGCCGGGCATGATGGACACGATTCTCAACCTCGGACTGAACGACAAGAGCGTGGAAGCGCTGGCCAAGCGCACCAACAATCCGCGGTTTGCGGCCGACTCCTACCGGCGGCTGATCCAGATGTTCGGCAACGTTGTGCTCGACATCGAGAAGCCTGCCTTTGACGAAGTTTTTGACGCGAAGAAGAAGCAGCGTAAGACCAAGCTCGATACCGACCTGACCGCGAAGGATCTGCAAGAAGTGATCGTCGAATACAAGAAGGTCGTGAAGAAGCACGCCAAGCGTGACTTCCCGCAGAATCCGCGCGAACAACTGGTACTTGCGCGCGACGCCGTTTTCCGCTCGTGGCAGAACGACCGGGCGAAGCACTATCGCCGCATGAACAACATTGACGACATGCTCGGCACCGCGGTGAACGTGCAGGCCATGGTGTTCGGGAACCTTGGTGACACCAGCGGATCGGGCGTGGGTTTCACGCGAAATCCAGCGATTGGCACGAAAGAGTTTTACGGTGAGTTCCTAATGAATGCACAGGGTGAGGACGTAGTGTCCGGGGTACGTACCCCGGTACCGATTCTCGAACTGCAGAAGATCCTGCCCGAGGCCTATAACCAGCTTCGCGAAATTACCACGCGGCTGGAGAAGCACTACAAGGATGTGCAGGATTTCGAGTTCACTGTCCAGGATGGCAAGCTCTATATGCTGCAGACCCGCAACGGTAAACGTACGGGCTTGGCTGCGGTGCGGATTGCGATTCAGATGGTGGAAGAAGGACTGATCACCAAGGAAGAAGCCATCTTCCGAGTCGAACCGAATCAGCTGTATGACTTCCTGGTTCCACGTCTGGATGAGAAGAGCACGAAGGTGGAAGTGCTGGCGACTGGACTTCCGGCTTCGCCAGGCGCGGCAGTAGGGCAGATCGTTTTCACCGCAGACGAAGCGGTCAAAATGGCAGGGCATGATACGACGAAGAAACCTGTGATCCTGGTGCGCGCTGAAACGACTCCAGAAGATATCCATGGCATGGAAGTTGCGAAGGGAATTCTCACCTCCCGCGGCGGCATGACGAGTCACGCGGCAGTCGTTACGCGCGGCATGGGTAAGTGCTGCGTGGCCGGTGCGGGCGATATCGACGTGAACGAAAAAACGCGCGAGATGCGGGTGAAAGGCCAGACCTTCAAGGAAGGTGACTGGATTTCTCTCGATGGCACCACGGGCCGCGTGATCAAGGGGAAGTTGGGCACTCTGGATCCTTCTCCGGATGATCCCGAGCTCCAGAAATTCATGAATTGGGCTGATCCGCATCGCAAGATGAAGGTTCGCGCCAACGCCGACATTCCGCGCGACGCGGTTCAGGCAAGGGCGTTTGGAGCGGAAGGGATCGGGCTCTGCCGCACCGAGCATATGTTCTTCGGCGAGGACAAGATCCGTCACATGCGCGCCATGATTCTGGCAGACAACGAGAAGGATCGTCGGGCTGCGTTGAAGAAACTGTTGCCCTTGCAGCGTAAAGATTTCGAGGGTGTCTTCAAGGCGATGGACGGGTTGCCGGTTACGATCCGCACACTCGATCCACCGCTGCACGAGTTCCTGCCGCGCCGCGAGGACTTGATGGTAGAGATTGCTACGCTGCCACACGCCGGCGCGAAAGAGAAGAAGGCCCTGGTCGAACGATATGCCGACTACGGCGCCAAGGGAGTCGGTGATCTCAAGACACTCCTACCGACCCTGCTAGCACGCGTGGAGCAACTGCACGAATTCAATCCCATGCTCGGACATCGCGGATGCCGTCTCGGCATCACCTATCCCGAAATTACCGAGATGCAGGCTCGCGCCATCTTTGAAGCAGCAGTTGAGGTCAGCAAGAAGGGCGTGAAGGTCCTTCCCGAGGTCATGATCCCGCTGGTTGCCACCGTGAAGGAAATGGCAAATCAGGCGGCTATCGTCCGCAGGGTGGCCGGTGAAGTATTCAAAGAGAAGGGGACCAAAGTCGAATACATGGTCGGAACCATGATCGAGCTGCCCCGCGCAGCTCTGGTAGCGGACGAGATCGCCAAAGAAGCGGAGTTCTTCTCATTCGGTACCAACGATCTGACGCAGACCACGTTCGGCTTCTCCCGCGATGACGTCAACAAGGTGCTGCCGACTTATCTGGCGGAAGGAATCTTGAAACAGGATCCCTTCGCCGCGCTTGACCAGGAAGGCGTGGGACAACTGGTGAAGATGGCCACCGAGCGCGGGCGCAAGACGCGGCCGACGCTCAAAGTCGGAATTTGCGGCGAACACGGCGGCGAGCCGTCGTCCGTGGAATTCTGCTATCGCACGGGATTGAACTACGTCTCGTGCTCGCCGTTCCGCGTGTTGACTGCCCGGTTAGCGGCGGCACAGGCGGCCGCAGCGGAAACTCTCAAGGTCGAGGGCGGACGAACAAAGTAAGATCGCGTAACCACAAAGGGCATGGAGGTTCGCAGAGTAGACTTAGTACTCTGTGTTTCCTCCATGCCCTCTGTGGTTTATTGCACTTTTTGTAAGCGGGATATCAGCTTCTGCGGAAGGCTCTCTTCGGATTCCGACCAGAGACGACGAGAAGTAGCCCGAGTATTTGTTTCCACCTTCTTCGTAAACTCAACGAGTTTGGTCACGTTGTCGCGGATCTTGGCCTGAGTTTCTTCGGTCAGCTCAATGTTTTCCTGAACAAAAAGTGAGTCGAGGCCGAAGTCGATCTCGATATGGCCGGATTCCTGGTAGATTCCGTCGTCAAATTCCTCACCCTGCACGATTAGCTTGACCAAGCTCGGGATAAGCGTCCAATGGCCCCGGTCGTCGGGAGTCCACAGATCCCAACACGCGTCGAAGACGTAGGCATAGTCGTCATGAATGAGATCCGCGGCAACCACGACCGCTTCTTCCGGCGTGATTCCCGGAGAGAAGCGTCGCTCCAGCACGCTCGCTTCATTCCACGAGACAGGCTGGATGGCGGCATAGGTGATGCCGGGCCGCTGCTGCGAAAAAGGAAATTGCTGCAAGACCGCGAACATGTGCGGGAGCATGGCGGGGCCAGAGAAATCTGGAAACCACAGACTTAGATATAAAGGATCAGCCATAAGGAAAAAAGCAGGTCCCTGCCTTCATTATTGTAACCACGATTGAGATGCCCCGGGTCGCAGAAAAGGCGTTACAGGAAGGATCTGTATCCCTTATGCCGCTGAATATTGGCCAGGCGACCGCAGTCCGTCGCCCTCATCCGCCCCAGAGCCGTCGGTTGGACAAGCCGGAATGGTGCCTCTTAGAATCGTGCCATCCACGGTCGAGTCAATTTCCAGAGTGCCACCGAGCTCTTTTAGTCTCTCGCGAATTCCTGCCAGCCCCACGCCGACATTTCCTGTCCTCCAAAAACGGTCCAGCACTTCCCTCGGAACTCCCATTCCGAAATCTCTTACCGTGAGAACGACCCGGGTCTCGTCGGCGGTGACGCGTACTTCCACGGCTCGGCTGCCGGAGTGGCGATGAACATTGGTGAGTGCTTCCTGCAAGATGCGAAACAGGGCGGTTTCCGTGCGACGAGGGAGCCGGTGAACTTGTTCGGGAAGGTCGAGCTGGGTCGTAATACCGCTCCTTTTGCCGAAGCCCTCTACGTACCATTTGGCCGCCGACGCAAAGCCCGCTTCATCCAGAAGTGGAGGGTGGAGCAGATGCGACAGGGTTCGAGTATCTGCGATCGAGCGATCCACGAGTTGTTGGGCGTCGTGCAAGTGTACAGATTTCGTTGCAAGGTCGTGGGCAAGCATGTCGAGACTGATTTTGGCCGCGGTGAGGTCTTGGCCGAGGCTATCGTGCAGTTCGCGTGCAATACGGCGTCGTTCCTCATCTTGCACTCGTAACAGCTTTACGGAAAGCCGGCGCAGCGCGAGAGTCCGTTGCTCCACCAGAGATTCCAAGGCGTCATGAGCACGCTGCAGCGCCTCCTCCGCCGCTCTTCTTTGCTCCAGATGATCACGAACCTCATATTGCCGGCGCCGGGCCAGGAGCGCGCTTCGAATCGTGCTGATCAGGGTGACTGGACGCAACGGTCGCTCCAGCAGCGTTACATTGCCGAGCGGAGCGCGAGAGCGCACTGCGAGTTCCGTCGTCGCAGTACTCAGCCCACTTCCGGTTAAGACGATGATCGGGAAATCCGACCATGGCGGCTGGACCGAAAGCTTTTGCGCCAACGCGCCAATGGTTCCGTTCTGCAAGACTTCTTCGGTAATTATGGCCGCTCCGGCGTGTTCTGAAATTGCTTCTTCAAGGTCATGCGCGGTGGGAAGTGCGCAGATCGAAATTGAAGACTGCGCCAGCACCCGCTCGACAAGCGCCGCATCCTTCCCGAACGGAGCGTATATCAATACGCGAAGATCGTTGCGACCGGTATCAGCCATTCGCGCCGTCTTTCCCAAGGATGGGAGCCAGAGCGGTAGGACTTCCGGACAAAATTCCTTGGAAATCAGAAAGCGGTTTGCCCACCCGAATACAGCCCGGAGTAAAACGAAGCTCACGAATCGAGCGCTCGTGCCCTCCGCTGCGCTTCTTCATCATTGAGATGGCTTGGCGAACCTCCCCGCGCGATTCGAAGTACCGGAGCCAGAATGTTGTCTGCCAGGTAACTCACATCAATGGGAGTCTGCATGGCACTACCAACCAGTCC
Organism: uncultured Acidobacteriaceae bacterium; assembly: GCA_963840895.1. Taxonomy (GTDB): domain Bacteria; phylum Acidobacteriota; class Terriglobia; order Terriglobales; family Acidobacteriaceae; genus Sulfotelmatobacter. Next base: position 21,247 of record CAWJAR010000011.1, on the reverse strand, counting down.
CATTTGCGCCAATATCATCAACGTGAGAATTCCGCGATTGTTAAGGTAAGTCAGCAGCTCGTGAAGATGCAGGGCAAGATACTGCTCCCCCGGCATAGCCTGAAGGAATCCGTTGAGACTGTCGATGAGGACGGCGCGCGCTCCCCCTTCTTCGACGCTAGCGCGTACCATGTCGACGAATTCACCGGGTGAAACCTCAGCCGGATCCAGGTGCTCAATCTTCATGCGGCCCGACTCAAGATACGGCTCAAGATTCATGCCCAGCCCGGCGGCACGCCCGAGAAGGGTGTTCACGGTTTCTTCAAAGATAAACGCCACCACGTTTTCGCCTCGTTCCGCAGCGGTTGTCAGCCACCGGAGCGCCAGGGTTGTCTTGCCGCAACCAGCTGGACCGATTAACAGGGTACTCGTTCCGCGTCCAAGGCCGCCGCCCGCCAGGCTATCCAGTTCGGGGATGCCGCTCGCGGCGACGCTTTGGTCTCCCCGGTCGTCCTTGTATTCGGATGCGACCAATCGAGGAAAAACAACTACGCCCCCGTTGCGAATCAGGTAATCGTGAAAGCCTTCGCGGAAGGCGCTACCCCGCAGTTTTGTAACCTCGAGCCGCCGCATAGTCTTGCCGTATTCCCGGCTGACGCGGCTCATCGAGACGACGCCGTGAACGATGCTATGCAATTCAAGATCGGCATAGCGGCTTGTCCTGTCATCGAGCAGCAAGACGGTGCAATCTTGCGGGGCATACTCCTTGAGGGAGGGAATCTGGCGCCGATACCGCAACGGGTCCTTCGCTAGCATGCGTACTTCCGAGAGTGCATCAATGACCAGCCGAGTCGGTTTTTGACGATCGACTTCCGCCATAATGGTCTGCACACGATCGTTGAGTTCAACCTCGGCCGGGTGAAAGACCGTATATTGTCCTTCAGGCTTGAGATCTTGCTCGCTGGGCCGCACCTCCAGAATGGTCAGGCCATCCACTTTCAACCCGTGTTGACGCGCTACGGCCATTACTTCGTTGCGCGACTCCGACAACGTGACGTACAGAACTTTTTCACCCGCCTTCAGGCCTTCGGCCACAAACTGAAGGGCCATCGTGGTCTTGCCGGTGCCCGGCTCTCCTTCAACCAGATAGACATGGCCCACGGGTAGACCACCTCCCAGCACATCATCGAGACCAGCACAGCCTGAACTGCATCGTGTAATCTCTGGCGCTAACGTTTCCGGTGGCATGCGGTTAGATCAGGTCCTTTCGTACGATTGCGAATGCGTGCAGGATGCACCAATGCATCTTGCTGAACGCAGCCAAGCTACTCGATTGTTCGAGGAAATGCCCTTCCCGGTAAATACATTATTTTCTGTACCTACGGGGTGAAACTGTTAGCGAGGCAGCGAGGCAAGATGAGGAACGACAAAACGAAAGAATAAACGCTAGGAGGGTATCGTTGGCGCGAGCCCTTCGGGGCGGACGACTTCGGGCTATTTCGTCACGGTTGGATTCAACGATCTTGTCTTCACGGATCGCGCAGCGATTTTGACACGCTGCTGGACGGCTGCTAACATCTGAAGTTCACTGGCAATCCTGCCTCAGTCGTCCCCGTCGTCTAGCCTGGCCTAGGACATCGCCCTTTCACGGCGGTAACACGGGTTCAAATCCCGTCGGGGACGCCAACCTTATCAACCACTTGCAAATCCCCTCCAGAATTTTGTAGGTCCGTTACAGTCCGATAAGCCTCGGTGCTTGGTTTTTCTTCGTTTTTGTCGAGCAGCAAACTCACAACTCGGCTCTGCGCGTCTCGCTTCGTTTGCGTGATCGCTTGCGCGTAGACGTTCAGAGTGACCGAGATGTTTGCGTGCCGCATTAGCTCTTGCACAACCTTCACGTCCTCGCCGTTCCCCTTGAGGAGCGTCGCGTACGTGTGCCGGAACGTGTGCCAACCGAAATGGCCCACGATTCCGACTTCTTTCGCCGCCGGTTCCAAGTGCGCCTTGTAGAGCGAACCTGGCCAGTACGGCAGTTTTCCTCCGCTGTGCGGACTGGCGAATACCCAGTCCTCATCGGTTGGGTATGGACTTTGCAGTCGCCAGTTCCACAGGACCTTAGACAATCGCAAATCGAGTGGAACCGGTTTGCGAGAGGCTTCGGTTTTGCAGTCGCCCACGTGTTGCATGACGATCGAGCGAATGACATGGACTTCCATCTTCTGAAAATCGATGTCCTTCCACTTGAGGCCTAGCAACTCCCCAACCCGAAGGCCCGTGAACACGGCGAGGAATACCATCGTGCGCGTCGGCTCCTTCAGGATGCGAAGCAGTGCCGCAATCTGCTCGATGGAAAGCACAATGGGCATCCTGGTCCGCTTGGCACTTTGACGCACCATGCGTATGGGATTCACATCAAGCCATTCCCATCTGACAGCGTGATTGAAAACCGCACTCATGATGTTTCGAGCTTTGGCTTTGCTTCCGTTCGCATACTTGAGCGAACGAAGCCACTGCTCCACCGCGACTGCCTTGACCTCGGTGACGTGATAGCTTCCCCACCGGGGCAAAATCCACTTTTGAAATAGCCTTCGTAGGTGACCTGCGTCTTCCGCGTTTTGCTGCAATTCGGGCCCAGCTCTTTTTCCCGGTAGTGTTCGATAAGCGTTTGAACACTGATCGGGGTCAAGCTGGTTCGCGGATTCTCAGCGTTGATGTCTGCCCGAAGTGCGGCGACGGCCTTCTGAGCCGCCGTCTCGTTCGGATATTGTTCGAGCGATCCAACCATCAGATTGCGTCGCGTCCGAGCTGCCATCCGCCTGGAGTTCGTACCATCGATACTCCCAAGCCTTCCGGCCACCGGCACGCTTCACGATCTGAAGGCTGCCTTGCTGAAATCTCGTCCGTCTCATCACGATCCTCCGTGGTTAGGGACGGTACGGATAGCTGGCTAACTTTAACCTCAAATGCACCCACGCGTCGAGATCGGATGTGCGAAAGCGCCACAATTTTCCGATCCGCATGGCGCGTATCTCGCCCTTGCGGGCGAGTCGCTGAAGTGTTTTCGGGTGGATCTGCAGCAAGGCTGCCGCCTCGCGCGAATCGACTAACCTCTCGAAATGAGGGACCGGCTGGCTGACTGGCGTTGCTTCGTGCATCTCGCTCATAAAATCTCCTGCAGCGAGAGTCGAGACCGGGCTGAAATCACCGACGTCGTCTGAAGGTCGGCTTTGGCGTCCGACTTCGTTCGACAGATTTCGAGCCCATTCACTACTCGGCTGGCGTTAGTCTTCGCGTCATGGGCGGACGAGAACATTATTCGTATAGAAACCGTACAAGACGCATTTGTTGCTTCCGCTCAAAGAATCTTTTTTCTTTTTGACTTCGAACAAACTTCTCAACAATTGCTTAAAGTGCCTAAAGCGCCTAAAAGTGCTTTTAGGTACGTTTGGGGAATCCACGGGAACATTGCAACGGCCGCACTCAACCGCCCGCCTCTTTAGCGAGGCGGTTCCATTGATCCGCGCGAGATTTTCCCTTCTATCTATAAAAGGAACCTGCGGGAGGGAAAAGGTATCGAAAATATTTTCGAACGCGGTCGAACGTTCTCTTGGGAGCGTAGGACCAGACCCAGCAGTAGCTCCGAGCCGCCTGCGACCATATAATTCAGCAGTTCATGCCTTTGGCATCGCCTAACACGCAAAGGGAAAGTCTCCCGGACGTAATGACGTTCCGAAAAACCTGGCGCGCCTATCAATCACGTCTATTGAGTCACCTTGACGGCTACTTGCAAAACCGACGGTTGCATTTGGTAGCAGCGCCGGGATCGGGCAAGACAGTTCTGGGTCTCGAAGTGATAAAGCGGGTGAATCAGCCCACCTTGGTGCTGGCACCGACGATCACTATCCGCGACCAGTGGGTTGATCGTCTTGTCGATCTTTTCCTGCCTCCGGGCAGCGGCAGACCCGCGTGGGTTTCTACGGAACTGAGGAGTCCTGCGTTTCTGACAGTTGCGACCTATCAGGCATTGCACGCGCTCTGCTCGGGCGAACCGGAGGAGCAAGCGCAGCCTATTGAAGCCGAGGAGAACGGTGACTCTAACAAACACCTGTTCGAGCCGCTGAACAACGGCACCGATGCTAACCACGGCGCTCAAGAGCACATCCCGCTTCCCGAGGCGTTCACCGAAGCAAAGTTCGGCGCTCTTGTCCTCGACGAGGCACATCATCTCCGCGCCGAGTGGTGGAAAACGCTGACTTCCGTAGCGGCGCAACTCGACAACCCAACGATAGTTGCCTTGACCGCAACGCCGCCCTACGATGTTTCTCCGTTCGAATGGCAGCGATACGAAGAGCTTTGCGGACCGGTCGATGCGGAGGTTTCGGTCCCTGAATTGGTGCTCGAAGGTGACCTCTGTCCGCATCAGGATTACGTCTACTTCAGTACGCCTACCGAGAAAGAGCAGAAGGTGATCTCGGATTTCCGCACTGCCGTGGACTCGTTTGTTGAGCGGCTCCGGTCAAACGAGGGATTCAAAGATGCGATCCTTACCCACCCGTGGATTGCGACGCCCGACGAACACACGGAAGAGATTCTTGAAGACCCTGAATATCTCTCCAGCATGGTCGTCTTTCTGCACGCCGCTGGACGGGAAGTCCCACACGCTGTATTGAAAACGCTGGGCTTGTCTCACAAACAAGTTCCTACGCTAGAACTCGAATGGCTGGAGGTGCTGCTCTCGCATTGCTTGTACTCCGACGTCGAGAGTTTCCAGCCGAGCGAACAAATTCTCAAGTTGCTCCGGCGTGAGCTGCTGGAGATCGGCGCGATTGAACGGCGAAGGGTAAAGCTCCGCGATCCGTCAGACCATCTAAAGCTGCTAACCACATCGATCACCAAACTGAAATCTATTGAGGAGATCGTGCGGCTTGAATCGGGCAGTCAGTGCGCCGAATTGCGGTGCGTCATTCTCACTGACTTTATTCGCAAGGCAGAGATGCCGAAATCCACGGACGAGCTTGCAGTCTGCGAAGACATTGGCATCGTTCCGATATTTGAATATCTGCGCCGCGCCGCCTTGTCGGATATTCGGCTGGGTGTTTTAAGCGGGTCGCTGGTGATCATTCCCAGCAGCGCGGAGCCACTCCTTAGGCAGGCTGCGACAGCATTGGGAATTGAACCGCGAGACCTCTCGATCTCTCCGCTAAGCCACGATCCGGGTTATTCGAGCGTCGAAATACGCGGACAATACTATCGCGGCTCAGTTCGCTTGATCACATCGGTTTTCGAGCAGGGCGGAATAACCGTGCTAGTCGGAACGAAATCCTTGCTGGGGGAAGGCTGGGACGCGCCATGCATCAACACGCTGGTACTTGCCAGCTTTGTCGGCTCCTTTGTTCTCTCGAACCAGATGAGGGGGCGCTCGATCCGAGTGGACTCAGCTCAGCCACAGAAAACAGCCAATATCTGGCATCTCGTTTGTGTCGAGCCGGGTCTATTTGGTCCAGGTGACGACTATGAACTTCTGGTTCGGCGCTGCTCCGCATTCGCCGGTGTGAATTCTGCCGCGCCAGTGATCGAGAACGGAACCGAGCGATTGGGATTCGGACATCCGCCATTCAGCCGCGATCAGATCGCACAGATCAATACCCAGACTTGCAAGCGTGCTCTCGACCGCGCAGGCCTTCGCCAGCAGTGGCAGGATGCGCTGGGTGCAGGTTCCATCAAGCAGATGACGGACGGCCTGAAGGCACCGGACGAGTCGCTGCCTCGCGGGTTCGTTCTCACAAACACAATTGCGGCGCTTCTGATCCAAGCTGCTTATATTATCGTCGCGATCCTCGAATATTTCGGACGGATGCTAGGTCGAGTTCGGACCACTCAGGACTTTTGGACCTTCGCCGCATTGTTGCTGGGAATTGCTGCAATTGTGAGTTTGCCTTGGAGCCTGATTGCGTTGTGGCGCTTCATTCGGCACGGCACTCCCGAGCGAAGCATCAAGCAGATCGGGCGTGCGGTTCTCGAAGCCCTGGAGTACGAGGGCTCCATTGACCAGCACGCCGGCGTGTTTCGAGTCTATGCCGATAGGAATGGCGACGGGACCGTCTTCTGCTGGATAGGGGGCGGCACAGGCAAGGAACAGGCAACATTTCTTCGTGCTTTACGAGAGATACTGAGCCCAATTGACAACCCACGATACTTGCTCGCACGACGCAAGATTTGGAGGGTTTTCCGAGAGGACTATTTCGCGGTTCCAGATGCATTGGCGCGGAAGAAGGAAGTTGCTGAGATATTCACACAACGCTGGAAACGCCTCGTGGGACCGGTTGAACTTGTATACACGCGCACTCCTGAAGGTCGCAAGTTGCTGCTCCGTGCTCGCAATCACTCACTCTCCGGAGCTTTTCAGAAACGTGCGGAGAGAGTGAGTTCCTGGAAGTAACTCTGAAAAATGTCGTCTCCCCACGGCGCTAAGCATAGCCGGGGTGCGGCTCGTGTCAAGGCTCACGACCGCTTCGCGGCGCACAAGACGCGGCCTTGACACAAGCCTTACCCCCGGCCCATTTCTCCGCCATGTGGGGAATGTGCAGGTGTGGCTCTCCGCGAGACCTCAAAGCCCGAGACCAAGACTGGGGCCACCGAGGTCATGTTCCACGCCGACATGGGGAGTCTTTTCCGGTTCCGGTGTGTGAGTTGGAACGGAAGAATGCTGCTCTCCGATCTGCTGGCCAGCTTGCCGGTTCACCCCAGTCATCAGGTCAACACGGTGGCCCTTTTCCGGATCGTGTGCGGATAGCTGTTTTCGAGCCAGTTCAATCGCAGACTGCCGCATCGTGGATACGCCGACGGATTCACGAAGTTGCTCGCGGTCGCTGGTGACAACAGCGATCTCGCTCCGGCCGCGGCTCGCCGCAACATAGAACAGTTCTTTTTTCATGGCGTCTGCCGAGATGATGACGGTATCTACCGTTTTGCCCTGGCTTCGATGGGCGGTGACCGCATATCCGTGGGTGAATTCGTGATAGTTCGCAGGAAGCGTTCTTCCGTCTTCGAGGCGAATGGCACCGCCATCTAGGGAACTCACTTTGACCAGCTCTCCGTTGGTCGCCCGGAGTTCCGGCCCTCGACGGTTTGCTGTGAGCATGAGGCTGTCGCCAGGGGCAACCTCAATGGGCTGACGCTCATAAACGGAAAATGCCCGCGTTTGTTTCGGCGAGATGTTCACCTCTTCACCGGTTTCTTTTCGCGCAACCAGAGATTCAGGCCCAACACGCACGACTTCCAGAGACTCATGGCGTTTTGCTAGTTTTGTGTCTCTGTGGAATTGCAGAACCTGCCCCTCTTGGTAGTTGGACAGTTCTTGTTTCTGCGCTGTCGTCCACTGGAGCGAGACGTACCGATCAAAAGAATGGCTGACTCCCAGTTCGCCGCGATCTTTCCGATCGTGGCGAATCGCGTCGGTGAGTTGGGAAATCTCAGCATGAGTGCCGGCAACTACAAGCGTATCGCGCCCTTCGGCTCGGAACTCGCGATGCAGACTCCGCCACTATCTGGCCTCGGTCGAAGACGGGTACCTCGCGAATGGCACCGAGCTTTTCCAGTTGTGCGAACCCTTCCTCCGGTGAATGCCTCATGGTCTTTACGGCCTCGCGATAGACAGAGTTCGTCTGCCGCTGTACTTCAGTAAGGGAAACACTCTTCAGGCCAGACTCCCGTTCCAAGATACGCAAAGCATCCGAGGCCTCGACGCTGGGAATTTGTCGCGTGTCACCGGAAAAGACGATTCTGGCTCCCTGATCCTCGGCGAGGTGCAGCAAGCTTTGCATTTGCCGGCCCGAAACCATGCCTGCTTCATCAACAATCAAGACCCTCCCGCGCAGCGCGCCCTGTGGTTCCTGAGCCTCCAGAAGTCGGGAGACAGTCATCGCATCTCGGAAGCCAACCTTTTCCAGTTCGTCCACCGCACTTCGGGTGGGAGCCACCGCAAGAACTTCGTGTCCGGCCTCTCTGAGGCCACGGTCAATTTCACGCAGCGTCGCCGTCTTGCCAGTACCGGCAGCGCCTCGAACATTGACCGCCAGATCGCGAGAGTCGAGCACTGCTTCGACGGCGCGCTTCTGTTCGGGACGGAGATGGTCCGAAAGCTCAAAGTCACGCCCCTTGCCGAGGTGGTCGTAGCGGTCCACTCCTCGGTTAACCACCGCGATCATGTCGCGCTCACGTTGGAGGCTCGCGTGTGTCGCAATTTCATCCCCAGAGGAGATGAGAGTCCCTTTCGCACGTTCAAGGGAGAGAGAGCCCTGAAGGTCGCTGAGTTCGACGTTGCCGCGCCCGTGACGAAGAGCCTCGGTTAGAACCTCATGTTCTCTGGCGACTGAGAGACGCTCGAAAATGTGCTCCTGAGAGTATGCAAGCGAAGCCTCATGCACACCGCGATTGATTTGAGGCGAATGGGATTTTGTCTGAGCCTCGTTCAAGCCATCCCGAAGCGCTTGCCTCTCATCCGGGGTCATTCGTTCTTGCTGAAGGTTACGGACTCGCTCGGTCGATATTTCCTGAAGCTTGTCAGCCCGCGTTTCCCGGACGAGTACCGCAACCTCGTTGTCTGTTGGCGCACGACCACGTGAATTGGTGAATTCCTGAATGGCCGCATCCCGCTGGGCACTGCGTTGGCTGTACTTGTCGAGGAGGTCCTGGGAGAATCCTGCGATCTCGAATCCCTTGTCACGACCACGAACATCGTGACGGTTTTCAACCTCGTAGCCAAGGGCGCGTACTTCGCGAGCCAGGGCATTGCGATAGACCTCGGTCAGGTAGCTGCGACGCTCGTACAGACCGGAAGCCTGTAGCGCCTTCCAACGTCCTTCAGTCCCATCGTAGGTGAGATTGGCAGCGACGGCATGAGTGTGGAGCTGAGGATCTAGCTGACGACTCGTGTCGTGAGTGTAGGAAGCTACGATCCAGTTTCCGGTGGCTCGATTTTCGTTCAGGCCGGCGAGGCGAACCCTAGTGGCCGAGTATTTCTCTGCTTCTTCCAATGCCTCGCGCACGGCGGTTCCGTGCGCGGCGACCAGTCTCTCATCACCGCCAACAATGGCCATGACAGAGACGGACTTCGGCGCCGAAAATGTCATGTCATAGAGAGAACGTGCCTTACTTTGCTCCTCACCATTGCTGGCAATGCGATCTGCCCCGTGACGTTGCCGGAGGAATTCTCCCGTTTGTGGGTCGAGGCCCTGACGCACTGCCTCGAAATCCTCGGAGGTAACCTCTCCTTTGAGACCCAAGCAGTTCAGCGCCGCGTCCGTGCCACTGGCCTTCGACAGTCCGATTCTGGTCGTAGTAGTCGCTCTGTTGGAGATGGCGCTGTGCGTAGCCCTCACCGCCGGTCATGGCACGAATCGTCAGCACAGGCCCGACGCTAGCGCTGTTCGAGATTTGGGGTCAAGCCACTTCGTGGCGAGGGTGCTAAGTCAGTGACAGATAAAGGAACGGAGGACAGCGAGTAACTTGAGTGACAGAACAGCTTGTTAGTGCTGGATTCCCGCCAAAAGCAATGCTATACTCAGTTTCGAAAATGACGATAAAGACCAAATCCATTATGAGACGGCGCGTCAATCGCGCTCGGCCCTCGGGATTGGTCTGATTATTCGTTAGATTTCCAAGTTCAGATTCGATTTCCGAGGCTCCGACAAAAGTCGGGGCCTTTTGCTTTTTACGGATGTTTTTTGGCCGGTAGCCAAGCTGGAAAGGCACGTGACTGTTACTCACGCCATGCGCAGGTTCGAATCCTGCCCGGCCAGCCAATTTTCGAGGGAAGACAAGGCTCGCTAGTTCAGTAGGAAGAACGCGGCTCTCATAAAGCCGTCGCGGATGGTTCGAATCCATCGCGAGCCACCATGGAGGGGCCTCCGGCGAGGGGCAGTGGCTTATACCCACTTCGGCGCCAGATTAGCGCGGCCAGACAGGTTCGACTCCTGTACCCTCTACCAATTTTTTCGCGCCGGTAGTTCAACGGACCAGAATAGTTGGCCTACACCCAACAGATGCGGGTTCAACTCCCGAACGGCGCACCAGTGCAGGATTAGCTCGAAGGTCGAGCCCGCGGTCGATAACCGCGAGGCGTTGGTTCGATTCCAACATCCTGCACCATTTTGATGTTGAACATGGGTGACTGGCAGAGATGGCTGATGCACTCGCCTCTTAAGCGAGACCAGGCTGGTTCGATTCCAGCGTCACCCACCAGATTTTGCGGGATTGGCAGATATGGATATGCACTCGCCTTTTAAGCGAGACGAAGTGGGTTCGATTCCCACATCCCGCACCAAGTAGCTACAAAGAGGCGGCATAGCATAACGGATCAATGCTCCGAGCTTCTACCTCGGACGATGAGAGTTCAAATCTCTCTGCCGCTTCCAATGTGGGGATGTGGTCCAACGGATGAGGGCGCAAGGCTACGAACCTTGAGATCAGAGTTCAATTCTCTGCATCCCCTCCACATTATTAGGCTCGCGTGGTCTAAGGCATGATGACGCTTCGGTCCTAACGAAGAGATCCGGGTTGGATTCCCGGCGCGAGTTCCAGATGGGTGGGTAGTGTAACCGAACAACACGGCAGCGTCCGAAGCTGCAAATCCGGGTTTGACTCCCGGCCCGCCCACCAGTTCCCAGAATACGGACATGACCCGCAAGGCGATTTGATTGTAACTATTGAACGTTGAACCTTACCGGCAAGACTGCTGCATTGGCCTCTGGATTGTAATAGTCATAAAGAACCGACGGTGCGCTCATTGCGTTTATGCCAAAGCGAGGGCGGAAGATAAACTGGAACTTGCTTCCTCCCGCGCTCGGCCAGAGGTAAAAGACAACTCTGTCTGGCTGGACTTCGTACCCGTCAACGCCAGTCTGTTTGGCTTCTTCCAGCGATTCGCGATCGACTTCCACGCCTGGCGGCAATCCGATTTCCGCTATCATCATGCCGTAACCAGCGAATCCGATCCGCTCTGCTTCCACTCGACAAGCTACGGCTTCGCCAACTCTTGCCTCGTGGCGATCAAAATCCACTTTCAATTTCAGCGCTCTTGTGTCCCCTGACTTGAAGTTCTCCGTCTGAGTTGCTTCTGATTGCGGCCAGGGTATGTAATAACTCGTGATCACGTTCGTCTGCATGGCACTGTTGTCGCCCGCTCGCTGGATAGCAACTCTGTTGCTGCCCGTCCATCAATTCCTTACCGAAATCAATCACTCTCGGGCCTACAACCTCGGTCGCCTTGGGCAGTTTGATGTCCGCCAGTTTCGTGCCGTTCACCAGGACAGATGCGGTGTCGTCGCCAGTCCCGTTCTTCCCAACAGGCATGGCGGCAATCATGGCCTCGATAACATTCTGGGTGGCTTGCGTGGAATACCAGCAAGCGTAACGGTCCTTGTGCGTCAGCAGATATTGAAGACCGCGATTGACCTGTTCCGCGAGCGCCGGATCGTGTCCGAGCGCTTCCAGTTTCGCAAGAGCTTCAACGGCAAGAGCCGTGGTCTCCAGCCGCCCGGCAGTGCCCCATCCGTAGAAAGGAGTGGTGTTTGCTTCCAGGTTCCAGTAGGTCGTGGATCCTTCATTGTGGGCCAGTCGAGCCAGCAATTCGCGAGCATTCGCAATGTGCTCTTGCCGCTTCAGCGTCGATCGCAGCGATAGCGTAGTTTCCCACCAGATACGGATCTCGCCATTCGCTGATCCGATCATCGAGATAAGAAAGGGCCTTTCCGACTGACGCATCGACTGTGTCTCGTTCTTTTGCATCGAGCGATTTACTGGAAGTCGCCAAGGCGCGTGCCACATACGCCGTCTTCATTGGGTCGTCTATCTGGCCTTTTGTGGACCAGTCGTATCGAGTCCAGGCTCCTGACGGCGTCTGCTGCGAGATCAGGTAGATCGCGCCTTCGACATGACTTGAGGGTCGACTTCAACGAATTCACTTGCTCCATCCAGGAATCTCAGCACGTACGCGGTCAACGCCACGTCTTGCTGAAGTATTGCCCCAATAGGAAAAGCCGCCGTTGGCTTGCTGCAAGGAGGGCAACAACGCGTAGGCGTCCTGCACGGACTTGAGGGCTCCCGCGTAGATTTGTGCGCGAGAATCTTTCGTTGCAGCGTCACACCTGCCTTCTTCAGCAACTGCAAAGCCTGGAGACTTACATACCCGATCGATGTGATCTGCTCGGCGCAGCCCGCCGGCCTCTTGGCGATCCCATTCATGGCGTCGAGAACGTGCGCAATGAGATTCGGGTAGATACGAAGCTCCGCATCCATAGAACCGGGAATCGCCGTGGACGGAACTTGAATCTCAAGCGTCTGATTCTCGCCGGCGAGGAGTCGGCCCGTAGTAAACGAGATTTCCTGGCCGTCAGGATGGACTTGAACCTCGCGTTCCACTGCATCTCCAGTCTCGTTATTACGCGCGGTTACGCGTTGTTTGCCGGGATTCGCTCGTGCTATCGCCTTGAAGGTGAATACTGCATTCGCATCGCCTCCAGCCGCAACGGTGACGTTCTGCTGCGGCGGAGACAGCATGGAAAACCACGCCTCCGATTTGAGTTCCGCCAGTAGCGTCTGCTGTTTGTCGGAGTAGTTGCGTAAGACCACCGGGAGGCTGATTTGATCACCTTCGGTAAGTACTTTGGGTGGATCGTGCTCGATGAAGAAAGGCTGGAAGGTCCGCAACTCCTTTCTGCGCCACTCCGACCTGTCCCGCTTCGGTCGAAGCGACAACCGACATGGACCATGCCGTGATGTTGTCCGCCATCGGAAAGTCGAGGTGCGCCCGTCCGTGGTCGTCGGTGATAACCTCTGGTTTCCAGACCAGCGTCTCAGGGAAATACTTCCGGAGCCGTGGCGTAAACAGCGGTTTTTCGGCGGATGCGGTCCCCTGTAACGTCTTTGCGACAGTGCTGGCGACTTCCGCCGATTCTGTATTCAATGATTGAACCGCTTCGGCAGTCACCTCAACCGCTTCCGATGTGGTCCCCACGCGTAAGGTGGCATCCAGGTTCGTTGTTGAGCCCGGTTGTATCGGCACGCGGGTCACTGTAGTTTGCTGGAAACCCGCGGCATTGAATTCGATCTCGTACGTTCCGGCAGAAAGACTGGAGATCAAATAGCGTCCGTTGCTATCCGTGGTTGTGGTTTCGCTCTGGCCATTCTGGAAAAGTACTGTCACTGTGGCATTCGCAACCACGGCACCGCTCTGATCGGTGACCACCCCGGTGATTGCCCCCGAACCTGACGGAAGCGGTCCCTGTGTCGTGGACGCTGGCTTCTTATTCAGGTCTTTGCTGGACTGTTCGGCTAGGACGCGGCTGAACTCGGCGACGTTGAACGCCTGTTCCGCTTGGTTCTCAGGGCCGTAGCTGGAAACCGTCAGGAAAGCCATTTCCTGCGTCACCGGCGTCACCTCAGTGACACGCTTTTCCTTGGCGGCGGTGTAATCGTAGTACGTGGAAACGTTGACGCGGTCCCAGTAGCGGCTCCGCTTTGAGAATGTGAAGTGGTATGGCGCCCCCAGGGATCGAGTAAACGATCGCCCGAAATGTGTGCAGCCGCGAGAATCGGCTTGAGTTCGTCTTCCGTCTGCGGGAACTGTTTGGTCGTGGCAAAGTGTTCCGCTAACGCTCGCTCAAGGTCCTCAGTCTCCCTTACGAAATAATGAACAGAGGATGTCCACTCCTGCACGTCGTCCCAAGACGGCTTCTGCTGGGAATCGAACACGCCGTCCGGTCCAGCACTGGTTACGAATACCTTGAAGTATGGCCCAACCGTTTCGAAGGAAAACCGGTAGTGATGTCCCCACGGATCGAGCATCGTATCAGGATCGAGGTCTTTCGTCTTCATCACCTGACGTAGAGTCGGATAATCGCGAATGTACTTACCGGTCTTGTACGGATATTCTCGCGCCATCTGGTCGATAATTTGGCCCGTCTGCCGGAAGTACTGCCATTGCATGGAAGTCGCGTCGGCATCGTCGGCAGTTCCGGCCTTCTTATCCGGACCATTGCTCTTGAACGTCAGCACGTCGAAAGCGCCGCTCACAGAGTATTCGGTTCGGTACGTAAGACCCCACGGGTCGGTTATTTTTGCGAGATCAATGCCCTTGGCTGCCAAGATGGCATTTAACTGAGCATCATTCTTGGGGTATCGGGCTTCCTTGTCATAGGTCGCCTGTAGCGCTTCGCGTACCGGCTTCAGGGAATTGGTCATGAGTTCAGCGAAGACACTCCTGGCGCCCCGAGAGTAGTTCTCGCCGCCCGTTAACTTCACATTCCCGTACCACCAGTTGTATTGCGCCGAAGACATCAACGCTTCAGCAAGCAGTTGCAGATCCGCACTGAATGGCTCATTGGGATTGAGGCCCAATAAATCGCGATACCCAATGCCTGCTATCTTTCCGATATAGTTTTCATCGAGATAATCGTAAATAGAAAATCCGTAAGGACGGCCAAACTCTTCGTCGCTGCGCACGCGCTCAGCGACTGCACGATCGAATACCAAGAGTCCCAAGTCGCTTTCGACGGGTTTTCCTTCTGGCGATCTGACGCTAAATTCAGCAGAAGCGGTTTCACCCGGACGATACGTGGTATGTGCCATCTTCACGCCGACTCTCAGGTCCTGCAGCGCTGGATAAATGACATGGGCGGTCCCGCTGAGTGCGTAATCATCCTGTTGTGGAGACTCCGTCAGCGCGAAGGCGGTAATTTCAACCTCTCCACTCAGCCGGGAATCGTACTCAACGCTCAGTTCCGCTTGTCCGTTTACCAGACGCACAACCCGTGAGGCGATAAGTCCGGCTGGCGTTGAGACATCGACAATCACATCGCGGACAGGACTGTTGGACTCAATTGTGATCGGCAGTGCGTCTCCTGGTCGATACAGCACCTGTGTTGTGTTGACCCGTAAGTACGGGCGCTCGGGAGCTATCGTCCATTCTTCGGAACTTCGCCCTTGTCGACCTTTTTTATCCCTTGCCTCAAGCAACAGTAGTGCGTTTCGGTAATGATCGTTCTCGCGCGAATAGCTGTAGTAATACCGGTATGTGTTTCGCGGAGTCACAAGAAACCGATCTCGGATGCGAGGCAGTGTGATCTTGCCAACCCCGAATCGGTTCGTGTGGAACGTGAGGGCTTTGGATCGGCCACCCTGCCAGGGAGCCTTTTCAAATTCGCCTGCGTTGTTCGGTTCGGCAAAATACAGAGTTCCGCTCACCGAAGCGGGAGTTCCGTCGGCATAGGAAGATGTCACGTACAGACTGGGGTGTTTGTCGGGAGCGGACCAGGAATCGCCGCTTGTGACATAGAGTTGAATCGGCCTTTCAGTGAGGCGAATTCGAAAGCGGCGTTGTTCGGTCCGTTTGGTCGAGAGATCCGTGACATAAGCCGCAAAAGTTAAGTCTTCATAGTGGGAGTAGTCTTCCGGATTGAAATCCTTGAACTCATCCTGCAGGTCGACCTTCGCTTCGAACTTGCCCTCTTTGTCGAATGTACCTTCGATCGGATTGGATTCTTCCGTCACCCACTTCTGCTCTTTGAAGTCCCAATGGCGATCCTGCTGATTCACCAGGCGGACGTTTGCGTTCTGAACCGGCTTCCCGAAGAGATAATCTGCGCTGATCGTAATCGTCGCGTCTTCGCCGGGCAGATAGTACTTGCGGTCCGGATCAGCCTTCACCGTGAAGGTCGGCAATTCGTAGCGGCTGACACGTACAGTGGCCCGTGCCTGTGGAGCGTCATAGTCGTCTTCTGAGCCCTTTAATACTTGCATGAACTTGGTAGTTTCCCAAACGCAGCTTCTGTGGAATGTCCCAATCCGCGCTCGCCACTCCGAAACGCGAAGTCTTAAGTGTCTCGTGAAATTGCTCGTCTCCATCTTCATCTTCGATCGTAACCACCAAGTCCTTAGCTGCGAGTGCCCGCTTGTCTGGCCCGAACGCGAGAACCCGCAGATGAGCCTGCTGTCCTGGTTGATACAGAGGCTTATCCGTCGTGAGCGTGAGCTTGCCCTTAGAACGCAGGTCAAAAGTGAGTTCAACGTCCTCGCTGTAGGGACCTCGTTTCGCCTCCGCCGTTACAGTCCCCTCGTCGGCCTCGATCTCTTTCGGGAGATCGAAACTGTAAACGGCGTATCCCGAGTAGTCGGTGGTGACCGTGTGCTTTATCGCGTTGTCGTCATCGTCTCCCAACTCCAGCGTGAGGTCGACAGCAGTTCCATGGAGGGGCTTTCCATTGCTTGGGTCATCAACGCGAACACGCACAGGGAACTTGTTTCCCGGCTTGAGCCTTCGAAGCTGCGGTCATGCGGACTTCGAAGATGCCGACCAGCACTCGGCTCAGTTGGACAAATCCTTCCACTGGCGCCACTCCGAGTTCCGGTCGTTGGACAAACGAGTAGTGCAACCGCCGCCAGCCGAGACTCGAAGGAGAAATGTTCACCAGGTAATCCAAAGGCCAGTCGACCTTCTCAACCGTGGTGCCTGGCTTCTCCTGAAACTTGCCCGTTACGAAAGACTCCACTTTGTTGTTTGAGTCCAGCAACTCGAGCCTGAAATCTCCGACGAGCGTTTTATCCGATGTGTTGACAATCGGCAGTTCCAGGACCGGGTGGGAATCGAGTCGAAACTTGATTTGCTGCTCATCGACACGAAGTAAAGGAGGCGTTTGTCCGAAAGAGTGTGAAGCCAGAAGAACGAAAAGTATCAGGACGCACACCGCGTACGAAGCGCGCAAACAGGCCATGTGGTTCTCCGAATGGCCGCCATGGTAGCAGAATTGGCGACGGATTAGTGATTTCGCGCAGCAATGGTAACCTGCACCCGGAGGTGAGCCCACACTTTTGGGTATTGACGAATTTGCAGGAATGATGTCAGAGTGAAAACTGAGATACAAGCAATGATGCGCAAACCCCATACCGATTGCTTCCCGACACCGGCCACGTTTACGTGGCAAGGTGCGGGGGAAGGTACGTTCATGTAACGGGGGCGATCCATAGCGCGTAGTTTTTCTGAGCCTCCGATACAAATCGGGGGCTTTTGCTTTTTAGGGCGCATTTTCGCCAATGCGCAGAGAGGAGGCAGCGTCGTCTAACGGCCAGGATGCGGCTCTTTCAAGGCTGAGATGGGAGTTCGATTCTCCTCGCTGCTACCAAAGTTATGAGTACACAAACGATTGAACTCGAAGGCTTTGAAATCGAGCTTGCATCGGAGCTCTACTGCGATCGCGGCGGAGATCATCGCGAATTGGTGGATCGTGCGCGTACTGATCGCCGGAGACTTGGCCACAACGTCGATGAGTCGGCGGTGTTGTGTGTGCGGTGCATGAAAGCAATCCCGCTGAAAGCGTGATGCCGGGTCGTCTAGTGGCAGGACCCTGGACTTTGAATCCGGGTACGGGCGTTCGAATCGCTCCCCGGCAGCCAGTTCTTTGACAATTTGAAATTCCCTCTTCGTCCAATGGCAGGACGCTGCGCTCTGAACGCGGAAATCGTGGTTCGAGTCCACGGGAGGGAGCCGGAGCTATGGTCTATCGGCAGGATGGCTGACTGTCTATCAGCAGGGACGGGTTCAATTCCCGTTAGCTCCGCCATAAGTTTGCGGGAGATTCGTCCAGCGGCTAGGACACTGGCCTCCAAATCCAGTTACGAGGGTTCGAGTCCTTCATCTCCCGCCAAGAGCGAGCATGGTATAGCGGCTGGTGCCTCGGGCCTCCAACCCGATGACGCGAGTTCAACTCTCGCTGCTCGCTCCAATGCGGAAGTCG
This sequence comes from uncultured Acidobacteriaceae bacterium, assembly GCA_963840895.1. Taxonomy (GTDB): domain Bacteria; phylum Acidobacteriota; class Terriglobia; order Terriglobales; family Acidobacteriaceae; genus Sulfotelmatobacter. Next base: position 3,479 of record CAWJAR010000011.1, on the reverse strand, counting down.
TCTAGTGGCCAAGACGCGACGTTGCCAACGTCGAGAGCGCGGGTTCGAGTCCCGCCTTCCGCTCCAAGTTAGTAGTATGTTGAGGCGGTGTAGCCAAGACAGCAAGGCATCTGCCTGCAAAGCAGATCATCGGGAGTGCAATTCTCCCCACCGCCTCCAGAGTTGTTTGTGCTGGTGTAGCTCAGTGGGAAGAGCGCGGGCCTCGTAAGTCCGTGATCGGCGTTCGAATCGCCGCGCCAGCTCCGCTGGTATAGCTCAACGGGAAGAGCAGGCGCACGGTAAGCGCCCGACCGCAGTTCGAGGCTGCGTGCCAGCTCCAAAGTTTGCTGGTCTAGCACATGCGAAGGCAGAGAGCTTGTACCTCTCCGACGATGGTCGAATTCACCGACCAGCTCCAAATTTCGATGGCGGGATTGGCCGAATGGCTTAGGCGCTGGATTGTGGCTCCAGTCACGAGAGTTCGATTCTCTCATCTCGCCCCAAATGGGCGGTTCGTATAAGGGGATTACCCACGGCCTGCAACCGTGAAATGCGAGTTCAAGTCTCGCACCGTCCACCAAGTTTGGCTCGGGAACTCGACGGCAGAGTGCTGGTCTGAAAAGCCAGTGGATACGGTTCAATTCCGTGCCGAGCCACCAGATTCGTGACGGCGAGTGTTGGCTGCAAGAAAGGAAAGACGATGACAGACGCAACTTACAACGTAATGAAGCCCGACAACGGCGTGCCCATCAAGGCCTGGACCAAGGGCGTCCCGCTGGAGGACGCCGCACGCCAGCAGCTGCTGAACGTCGCGCAGTTGCCGTTCATCTACAAGTGGGTGGCGGCGATGCCGGACGTGCATTGGGGCATCGGCGCGACGGTCGGCAGCGTGATTCCGACGCGCGGCGCGATCATTCCGGCGGCGGTCGGCGTGGACATCGGCTGCGGCATGATGGCGGTGCAGACTTCTCTGCACGCCAATCATCTGCCGGACAATCTGCACGGCATCCGCACGGCGATTGAGAAGGCGGTGCCGCACGGGCGCACCGACAACGGCGGCAAGAACGACCGCGGTGCGTGGTCGGATGCTCCGGCGCATCACGCGGACGTGTGGGCGAAGATGGAGCCGGCGTACAAGGCGATCGTCGAGAAGTATCCCAAGCTGGATCACGTGCAGCGCGTGAATCACCTGGGGACGCTCGGCACCGGGAACCACTTCATCGAGGTCTGCCTCGATGAAAACGAGAACGTCTGGTTCCTGCTGCACTCGGGATCGCGTGGCGTGGGCAATCGCTTCGGCACGTTTTTCATCGAGCTGGCGAAGAACGACATGCGCCAGTGGATGATCAACCTGCCGGACCAGGACCTCGCCTACCTGCCGCAGGGCACGGAGCACTTCGAGGACTACGTCCGCGCGGTGCACTGGGCGCAGGACTACGCGCTGGCCAACCGCGAGCTGATGATGCAGAACATGATCGCGGCGGTGCAGGCGTCGGGAGAAGTCCCGGCGTTCGAAGCCAATGTGGAAGTCGTGAACTGCCATCACAACTACGTGACCTGGGAGCACCACTACGGCGAGAACGTGCTCATCACGCGCAAGGGCGCGGTGCGTGCGCGTGAAGGCGACATGGGAATCATTCCCGGCAGCATGGGAGCGCGTTCGTACATCGTGCGCGGCAAGGGCAATCCGGAAAGCTTCATGAGCTGTAGTCATGGAGCCGGACGCGCCATGTCGCGTACGGAAGCGAAGCGCCGCTTCACGCTTGGACGACCACGCCAAGGCAACGGCCGGCGTCGAGTGCCGTAAGGACGCGGACGTCATCGACGAAACGCCGATGGCGTACAAGTCCATCGACGCCGTGATGGAAGCGCAGCGCGATCTGGTGGACGTGGTGCACACGCTGCGCCAGGTGGTCTGCGTGAAGGGCTAAACAGGAGAGGGCTGCAAGGCCCTCTCTTCAGATCCGGGTGTAGGGTAGCGGCCACCCACATGTCTTGGGCACATGTCCACGCAGGTTCAACTCCTGCCACCCGGACCATTTTTTGTGCTTTCGAGGCGGGACATGCGCGCCAAAGCTAGAGATTACGGACTCGTATAATTCGACCATGCTGCTGACGCTCACAACTACGCATAACCCAGCGACGGACTTGGGCTATCTGCTTCACAAGAACCCGGCAAACTTGCATTCGTTCGAGCTGTCGTTTGGGAAAGCACATGTTTTCTATCCGGAAGCGACCGCGGAAACGTGCACGGTTGCCTTGCTGCTCGATGTCGATCCGATTGGACTCGTTCGTGGCAAGCGGGGTCAGCATGAGGGCGGAACTCTTGATCAGTATGTGAACGACCGGCCCTACGTTCTCTCTTCTTTCCTTAGCGTCGCCATGGGCCGCGCTTTTGGGACAGCCATGTCTGGCCGCAGCAAGGGGAGGCAAGAACTGGCGGACCATGCGATTCCGTTGACTGCAAAACTGACGGTCGTGGCATGCCGCGCCGGTGAGGGGCTGATCCGCGAGCTATTCGAGCCTCTCGGGTACAGCGTAACTACCGAGCATCATCCGCTCGACGAGAAATTTCCAGAGTGGGGGGAGGGACCGTACTACTCAGTGACCTTGGCGGGAACTTTCCGCTTGCAGGATCTGCTCAATCATCTCTACGTGCTTGTGCCGGTGCTGGATGCTGAGAAGCACTACTGGATTGGCAAGGACGAGGTTGAGAAACTCTTGCGCAAAGGAGAAGGCTGGCTGGCGTCGCATCCACACAAAGAGGCGATCGTAAAAGCGGTACCTTCCGCGCCAGAGGCAATTGGCAAGAGAAGCACTCGCCAGGCTAGCGGAGGAAGACAACCCCGATCCTGACGCAACAGAGGAAGCTCACTCTGAAGAAGAAACGAAAATGGAGGAACCGATTCGGCTCTGGCAGCAGCGCATGGGAGCAGTGGTTGCTGTGCTTCGATCCGTCGAGGCGAAGCGCGTCCTAGACCTAGGCTGCGGAGAAGGGAAACTCCTGCGAGCCCTGTTGGATGAGAAGTCACTGACCGAGATCGTGGGTATGGATGTTTCGTACCGGAGTCTTGAGATTGCGAGCCAACGTCTGCGACTCGACCGGATGCCCACGAAACAGAAGGAGCGGCTGAAATTGATGCATGGTTCGCTGATGTATCGCGACAAGCGCCTGGCCGGGTACGACGCAGCCACGGTGGTGGAAGTCATCGAGCATCTGGATGCACCCCGGCTGGCGGCATTCGAGCGTGTTCTTTTCGAAGCAGCACGTCCGAAAACGATCATCGTGACCACGCCCAACTGCGAGTACAACGTGAAGTTTGAAACCCTGCCCGCGGGAAAGTTTCGTCATAAAGATCACCGCTTCGAATGGACTCGGGAACAATTCCAGCAGTGGTCACGCCAAATTTCTGAACGGTTTGGGTACGCAGTAAGGTTTCTGCCCGTAGGAGAAGAAGATCCCCAACTAGCAATACGTAACTGGCATCCAGCAATGCAGC
>CAWJAR010000010.1:0-159473 GCA_963840895.1 uncultured Acidobacteriaceae bacterium | reverse complement strand
GCATGTTTTCGAGATGTGCTTTACCGAACTAACTTGAAGCGTCCGCGAAGCGCCATTCGCGGAAGTGCCGCTTGCAGCCCCAGCGTTCGGAGAGGAGGCCGACTCGGCCGTCCCGGTGACCTTCACCTGATGTCCGACGTGCTCGCTGAGCTTTGTCGTATCGCCGGCGAGTTGGTAACTGTTTCCATGTTGATCAGTGAGCGTGAAGTTGCCATGGCTACCATTCAAACAACCTTGGACGGTCGTTTCGCCAGTCGCAGGGGACTGGCCCGCGGGATAGGAACGTTCCTGCGCCACGATCCAAGATGTGCCGACAAGGAGAAGTGCCAGCAGAAGTAGAAGTTTTTTCATAAGCTCCCTCCAATCGAACTTTCGAATTGCACCGTGTTTGTGCGGTACAGAAATTCTCTACCTTCCCGGCGACGAACCCTATACAGTGGTTACCCGGGAACCGGCGATTCGTTCCGATGGTTGGGAAGTTCGCCCCCCGCGACTTTCAAGCTGCGTTTCTGTTCCGGTTGCCGGGAGGAACGTCCTCGGGGCCGGCCATATTCGTCGTGCGTGTGGGCCGGTCGTTCGGGATGATCTGCTGCATCTTCCAGGCCTTCGACCGAGGCGGCTTCGAGCGCCTGGTCGGGATCGGCTAACTCTTCCACGGATTCATCGCTGGCATCTTCAATTGGGGAAAGAGTTTGGGATCCTCCGCCTTGCCCGGCGCTGCGTTCGCCGACTTGCGATGGATCGGTGCCCAGCTCATCCAGTTGCGCTTCAAGGTCGCTCTTGCGTTCCGGAGCTCCTTCGTCTTCCATGGGTTGCTGCTTGTTGGCCATAAGTATCCTCCAAGGCTTTTGAGCGTTATAGCTTCCTCCGCCCACGGATCATCATCGGGTCTTCACTGTATTCGGGCATCGTCTAAGAGGCATGCCGCATTCTGTGAACAACTAATTTTCCCCGCGAATTCTCCAAAGCTGAGGAAGTCAACCATGGCTAAATCGAAGAGGAAGAAGAGTACCAAGCCGACGCAATCACCCGCGTTTTGATCGAAGGAATCCTGGAACCGTTACTGCGGTGATCGAGACTCCCGGCGGGAGCCGCAACAAGTTCAAGTATGACGAATCGCTGGGTTTCTATGCGCTTTCGGGCGTCCTGCCCGAAGGCATGGTCTTCCCGCATGCTTTCGGCTTTGTGCCGGGTACGAAGGCCGCCGATGGAGACCCGGAAGACATTCTGATCATCATGGACGAGCCGACGTTCTCCGGCTGTGTCGTGCAAACGCGTCTGCTCGGAGTGCTAGAGGCAGAACAAACAGAAAAGGGAGAAACCGAGCGGAATGATCGCCTCATCGCGGTGGCTGCGGAGAGCCGCGACTATTCGGACGCGAAAAGCCTAAAAGATCTGAACAGCAACATGTTGAAGGAGATCGAGCAGTTTTTCGTCACGTACAACAAAGAGAAGGGCAAGAAATTCAGAGTGCTCAGAATGAGAGGCCCAAAAGCACTGAAACTGGTGAAGAAAAGTTTGCTGTGAGAGAGGTCTTTCCCGCCTGAAGTAGCGGGATGAGCATAGTTCCCGCCTATGAAAGTCATATTGATTCGATTTTTGATTGGTGGCGGCGTGGGTTCGATTTTCGCGATCCTGGGCGATCTTTTCAAACCCAAGAGTTTTGCAGGACTCTTCGGTGCTGCTCCCTCGGTTGCTCTCGACCGCCCTGGGGCTCACGGTTGCGAGCGATGGGAAGTCATACGCTTCGATCGAAGCAAGTTCCATGATGGCAGGCGCATGCGCTTTTTTTGTGTATGCATCATGCGTGAGCTGGGTGATGATGCACGGTCGCGCCAAGGCCCTCTGGGTGGCCGTTTGTGCACTCCCTGTGTGGGGAGCTGTCGCGTTCGGACTCTGGTATCTCTGTCTAAGGTAGCGAAATATGAGAATAGAGTTTCATCCCTCTAGCCTGTTGCAGACCCGCTGGTACGAACTCTTCGTGCGATTTCTCTTTGGCGGATTGATCACCGCCGGGGCGGGCATAATCGCCAGGAAATTTGGCCCGGTCGTGGGTGGCCTTTTTCTGGCATTTCCTGCCATCTTTCCCGCGAGCGCCACCTTGATCGAAAAGCACGAAAAGCAACGGAAAGAGAAGGCTGGCATGAACGGCGACGATCGCGGAAGGAAGGCGGCGAGTGTGGATGCCGCAGGCGCCGCGATTGGAAGTATCGGCTTGTTGGTTTTTGCTCTGCTCGTCAGTCGACTGATGAAAGTCCACAATTCATGGTTCATCCTCTCTGTTTCCACGGCGAGCTGGCTGGCGATTTCTCTGCTCCTTTGGCATATCCGGAAGCGCGTTTGACCCCTTGTAAAGCTGGCAAAGGCCTGTAGGGCAGGATTTCGATTGTGCAATCGGTTTGCACAAAGTCCGTCACGCGCCGACGCAGGGACTTCAAGAAGGAGGTCAGTGGCTTCATCATCAACTCATGGGTTGAAGCCATCACAAGCGATGATTTACTGAGCATGCAGCCATGGTCAAACCGATACGCCTAATACCTTTGCGGGGCCCTCTAGATTGACAAGAGCTTTTTCGCGGCGCACCGTCAAATATTCCGCGGCGCTTTCAGATCGTCCTCTGCCTCCGCTTTGGCCAACAGCTTCTCCACTTTCTCGAGTCGACGCTCCAGGTTCGTTGCCTCGACGGCCCGGAGCTGTAGGTTCAAAAGCGGTGCAAGTCCGGCAGCGACCCTGGGAGGAAGTTTCCCCGCGTATACATCCCCGATCAGCTTCTCCACAGCATCCTGCACGGCACTGACCTTGTCAAGTCTGGGGAACGGGCCGGGGACTTCCGCGGGAAGGCGACTCTTTTTCCTGCCGCCGATTCGGCCCAACTCAGCAGCTTTGTTGGGATTGGCGTGAAAGAAGCAGAGGCCGCCAGAGGTCGCGGCAGCCCGGCAGGGCTTGCCAGCTTTGGTTTGACCCTGACAACGCAAATCAGAATCCGTCACGGTCATCTTTAAGCTGGGGATGAGATTTTAAGAACTCCGAAAGGCGACGATCGTATTCCTCCGCGAGCTCTTTACGCCTGGCGCCCTCCTCCGCGATTTCTTCGTTCCCGCCCACTATAGAATCGAGGAGGAAGGCGTACTACCTGATGTCGATCCACGAACATCTGCCACCGCAGGCCAGGAAGGAACTGAAGGAAGTGGGATGGGCGAAGGGGATCGAACTCGCGAAGTTGGCTAGGCGGGACCGGCAGAAGTTCGATTGTGCAACCTGGTTGCACCGAGCCCGTCAGATGCCGAAGGAGGACTTCAAGAAAGAAGTTGAGAAGGAACTTACTGGGAAAGAGACCGAACCCTGGGAGATTATCTACTCTGCGACCTGAAAGCTGTCGGAATGATTGTCTGAAGGAGGAAAAGTACTATCAGACCGTGCGTGCCATCGCACGTAGCCTACGAGGTAGGAGCGGGGCGGCAACAAACCGTTCGACGCCCTCGGACAATGTACCCATACCCGCAAGGGTAGCATCGGAACCGTGAGGCGACGGTGCATCTACTAGCACAATGTGGAGAGGGCCTAGGCTTGATAGCAAGGTCAGAATACACGAATGCTCGTAAGCGTCGTCAATTTCAGAGAACCTAAAATGCTGCGCGGTTCTTCTCGCAGTGGGCACGGAACGTAGTAGATGTTCCGTCATGGTCATACCACACTGCCGGCGTAAAGAGCGGACCTAACCTATCGTGTCATTCCAACGGAACAGGATAAATCCGTATCGCTCCCTCAAGGGAAAGCACATCGCAAGATGGGCCGATGGCGGCGCGGACATGAGAGGAAGGAGAAAGCGAATGCCGCTCTGTAATGGAACGGATACCGGTTGCGTCAGTTCCATCGACAACATCACCGGTCGCGAAAACGGGCTGACTTCCTTCAGGTGCTTCACACGAGAGAACTGGGCAAATCGGCATATGAGGCAAAGCAGATGACGACAGCGCAAGCTGTGGGTGCGGTCTCACGCGAGGCGGCAGAATGGTACGCCATTGATTGGCAAGCCATCCACCGTAACGTTCGCCGACTCCAAGTGCGTATCGTGCAGGCGACGAAGGCTAGTAGATGGGGCAAGGTGCGAGCCTTGCAACATCTGCTGACCCACTCGTACAGCGGCAAGGTTCTCGCCGTTCGACGAGTGACGGAAAACAATGGCAAGAAAACCCCTGGGGTGGACCAAGAAATCTGGGACACACCAGAAAAGAAGACACAGGCTGTACATGCACTCAAGCGTAGGGGCTATCAACCTCAGCCTCTTCGACGTGTTTACATCCCGAAATCGGACGGCAAAACGATGCGCCCGCTCGGAATTCCCACTATGAAAGATCGAGCCCAACAGGCATTGCATTTGCTTGCACTCGATCCCGTGGTGGAAACCACTGCTGACAACAACTCCTATGGGTTTCGCCAGCAGCGATCCTGCGCCGATGCGATTGAACAGTGTTTCAAGACACTGTCCAAACCAAATCCGCAGTGGATTCTAGAGGGTGATATCAAGTCCTGTTTCGACCGAATTTCGCATGATTGGCTTCTGGCTCACGTCCCCATGGATCGAGCCCTTCTCCAAAAGTGGCTGAAATCCGGGTATATGGAGAAACACGTCCTTCACGAAACCACGGATGGGACCCCACAAGGCGGAATCATCTCACCAGCGCTTTCCAATTGCGCGTTGGATGGATTGGAGCGGCTCTTGAAGGAAAAGTTCCCGACAAACAAGCCTCTCTCTTCCTTCGGAGGTAAATTTCCCTGTGTCAATCTCATCCGTTATGCGGATGACTTCATCATCACCGGTAGAACCCAAGAACTACTGGAAGGAGAAATCAAGCCCCTCGTCGAGCAGTTTCTGCAAAAACGAGGGTTGGAACTTTCTCCCGTGAAGACGGTCATCACCCACGTGGAGAAAGGTTTTGATTTCCTCGGACAAAACGTGCGCAAGTATCCCAACGGGAAACTGCTCATCAAGCCTTCCAAGAAGAACGTTAAGACTTTCCTGGGCGGCATCCGCAAGACAATCAAAGCCGCGCTGGGCATGTCGGCCGCCGATTTGATCCATGAACTCAACCCCAAAATCAGGGGCTGGGCCAACTATCATCGGCACGTGGTGAGTAAACGCACGTACGTCCGCGTTGATCACGAAATCTTCTCTAGTCTATGGCGATGGGCACGACGAAGACACCCGAACAAGAACACGCGCTGGCGCAAACAGAAGTACTTTGCGCTGCATCGTGGTCATGACTGGTCCTTCTTCGGTGAAACGTGTGATGACGAGGGGCAGCCCAGTCAAGTTTGGCTGCGCCACGCCCGTAGCACACCCATCAAGCGACACGTTAAAGTCAAAGGTGACGCGAACCCCTACGACCCTGCCTATGAAACCTACTTCGAACAACGCGAAGGAGCCCATATGCAGGAAACGTTTCGGGGTACTCGTACCCTTCGTTTTCTCTGGCATGAACAAAGCGGGCTCTGCACTGTGTGCTATACCAAAATCACTCGGATCACGGGTTGGCGCCTTCACCACTGCGTTCCCCGCGTGATGGGCGGTTCGCACAGTACCGAAAACCGCGTTCTACTTCATCCCGAGTGCTATGACAGGGTTCACAATCAGCGCATTTCTGTCTCGAAACCGCGTCTCCCCGAAAGAGGCGTTCGAAGGGCTTGAGCTGTGTGAGGGGAAACTCTCATGCACAGTTCTTAGAGGGCTGGACGGGAGCAATCCCGTCCGGCTACTCGGTTCAAACTCTACCAGAGCCAGATGCCGGTCATTGAGAAAGCAATCGAGACGGCGGCCCTGATGCTGGGAACCGACCGATCACGAGGCTACTGCCTGGAAATGATCTGTGCGGACTTCCTTGCCGGAGCTAACCTGGACCACGGAGATCCGAAGACGCTGCTGTTCTCGATGACGAGGTTTTATAGGTTTCTTTCCGAGGATCAACAGCAGGAATTCATCGAAGGCTTGAGCGAGCGCGCATCATGAGCTCAATGGGCCCGAAGCCCGACCGCTCGCGGCTGGACGCGCTGGCGTACAACGATCTTCGCCAGCAGGTCTTGCGTCGTGACGGCTGGCGGTGCCAATCGTGCGGAAGAATTTCAAACTTGGAAGTCCATCACAAGCAGTTCCGTAGCCGCTCAGGCCATGATACTGAAGGAAACCTGATCACCCTCTGCTGGGCATGCCATACATACGCGCACAAGCAGCCGAGATGATTTCGTTAAGCCGACGGTCTAAAGAGAACTCCCGGCCTTTGCTGCCTCCTATCAAACCTAGGGCGGGATAGAAATTACGGGTTCTGAAAGTGCTCTTCCGCCAGTCACAATCTGCCCGGTTGGCGGTTAATTCTGGCTCGTCCCCCCGCGCGGGGAGTAATAGAGTTGGGTGGACGCTCACGTGCACAGGTGCACCCATGAAAGCATACTGGCTCGTGATTGCTGCTGACGACAAAGGTGGCCGAGTTCGATGTTCCTCCTCCAGGCGCAGGGTTCAGTGTTTACGGTTTTGTCTTGCGTAGGTTGGTTGTGTCTTAAGCTCAGCGACTAAACGCTCAGGTACCAGCCGGACTTTCGATCTTCCAACTAGGATCAGCCTCCAACAAAGACGTCGGAGATCTGAGACATCAAGGCGGAACATCCCAAGGACGCTAGTCGCCCCACATCCCAGGTTTGGCGGTCAGACACGACTATCGAAGTCGTTGCTTGCCAAACCGTTCGTCGTGACGCGCTTTCTCGCCGCTGGAAGAATGAAGTTCTAGAGCAGGTCGCGCAAGTGCCGGAGCTGCACCCTGGCGATAGCACAGCCTCATCCCATGGAAGCTGCGTTTGCCCGATTTGAACCGATGTGTCTACACTCCGGCACCTGCGGGAGCTGAAATTGACATGTTGGATCTGCACACCGGGAACACCATCTAGATTAGGGATATGATATGAGAAAAATTCTATTAGTAATGCTGGCGGTGGCGGTCGTCGCCTTCGCCTAAGAAACCACCCCCAACCTGGGCCTGAAGATTCCCACTCCCGGAAGCCGTGAGAATACTTGGGGTCCGCTAATGACAGCCATTCTTTCGAAAATCGACGGCTATCTCAGCGGGTCTCTTAGTCTGCCGCCTGTTTTCGTGAGAAGCCACGGCGTGTTCACCAACATGCAGAATAACCTCAACACCGAGTTCATCGTGAACGGACTGGATACGTTGAACATGTTTCAGAACGGGGTGCAGGGCGGAAACACTTCAGCGTTTACGACTGACGCTTTCACTGCCGGAATTCATGTGCCCGCAGGTGCAAACGTTCTACAAGCCAATGCGGTGAGCGGCTATGCTCAGACGGATTCGACTAACACTTACCCTGTGGCTGGATATCTCCCCTGCTGGGCTACTACCGCAGGCGGATATTGCCGGTCGTATATCTAAGCGATCCTGTCCTGGAGGTGATCAAACTACGCATCACGTGGTGGACGCAGTTTCCGCGTCAACATGAAATGATTGCGTCGCACGACCGAGTGCTGACAGCGATTCGTGAAGTGATGCAGCGATCATTAACTGATCACTCTCAAACTACCAAGACTCGCGCCGCTTAAGATGGCTTTCTCACATATGACAATTCGGGCACATGAAGCGCTTAGTTCCAGGCTCTGCAAGGCGGCCTCGGCTGCATATTCGTGTTCATTAGGCCGTTTTGATCAGCAGTCCATAGAACTAGCCTTTGGAATGGTTCACTGTGACGTCACTCCCCACGAGTAGAGAAGATCGATATCCTTTTCAACATTGGCAAGTGTATCAGTGATGATCCACGAGTTGAATGTCCAGGGATGATCGGGAGGAGAAGCAGGTATAGCACCTGAATAGACGATCGAGCCTTTCGCGGAACTGTTTCCATACTGATCCTGATCTGGTCCCTGCGACCGGTTGTAAAGTACGACGGACGCCTTAGGACTATTTGCATAGATAGCCATCGCGGGAGAATTGGGACTTGTGCCGGAAGACATAATCACCGCAGTGGGACCGGGGTCGATGCCGTCCACTTTGTATTTCCCGTTGCTGAAACAGGGCGAAGAAGCCGGAATCTGGATAAGCCGTTCAGACGTTTGGCTCGCCCGATTGATGCAGTTGTGTACTCTGTGAATGCCTTCCGCCGGGAAGTAAATGTAGTAGTTGTTAAATCGAGCCAACAGATATGCAGAGGGTACTTCAATCTGAACACGATCCATCGTCGTCGGACTGCTAAGCACCGTCTGATAGAGCGCTATCGGACGAGTTACGCCGTCCTTGCTCCATCCCAGCGTAAGATTCTTACCCAATTGCACGTCGGGATAAATCACAGGATGGTCCCGTCCTCCGCCAAACTTATCCGGATCCCACTCTAAAGGAATGGCTCGAGTCGACTGCACATTCCCCTTGGTAGTAATCGACAAACAGGGCGAGCCATGACGTAGCAGCAGTGGAGTGCCATGTTTCGTTCCGTCGTCTTCCGGCGATGGTCCTCCGCCGTATTTGTCTCCGTTCTCCGTAGGATTGTTCGCCTGTCCGCCCGGCCCTCCGATAGCACCAAACGCGGAAGATATCTGCCGACCATAATCGAAATCATTGATGAACTGGATACCGGACCAGGTCCATTCATAGATTGTGCAGCCTACAACGGCATTCGATGCAACGGTAATGCCCGCGCCGCTGACCTTCACCAGGAACTGGTCTTTCGTCGTACTGGGATAGCGCGCATAGGCATATCCCAGCGGCGTTTCGGGATGATATCCGGCATTTAGCAGAGCGTCTTCCGTTTTTGCCTCGGGCGTTGTGGTTTGTCCCACCACTAATGCATGGTCTCGATAGTGCGGGCTGCCTGCCTGATCGTTATAGACGCGTTGGATGGGGGAAAGCCCTGGATGAGCATTAGGTTTCACCCACGCATATCCCAGGATTCCTTCGGTGTTATATCCGCCCTCCCCTTTTTTGATCGATGACATGTGGTCGGGTATGTGCGAGGTAAACAGACGATACACGGGCTGCGTTTCAGCGCCCTGAGGGTCATTCGGTGTTGCCGGAACGTAGTACATAATACCGGAGGGCGAGTTTCGCATCATTTCTGCGTGGTCGGTTGTTTCGCCGTAATCCCGGCCGAACGAGACTCTCCAAAACACATTTAAGACAACGGGATTCTCCGGCAGAAGACTATTGCCCGCTGGAAAGGATAGTGCAAGCCCACACATACAGAGGATTAGGAATGCAGTCCAAGCGACAAGACCACGTTTTTTTGCGGCAGACGAGACCATGAGTACCCCTTCCTCTTGATCGAAAAAGTATAGGATCTGGCTGGCAGAGACGCAATCGCTGCACGCCCCGGTGATCCCCTTTTCAATCGGCAATAACCACTAGCGAGAAGCGGAAAAGTTAGGCCGCAGCAGTACGCCGAGGCTATTTTCAGAGGGGCTTCCGTAGGAGAAAGATATCTTGATTGGCATCCCTTGCGCCACCCGGTTCAAACGCTACAAACGTTAAATCCCGGCATAGGACATTCCGAACGTAGGTTTCGGGATGATAGGTAGCGCAGAGATTCCGACCCGAGTATTGAGAATGTGTCACTACAACTCCCCCTGCTTCGAATGCGTCTCGCTGCTCAGGGGTCAACTGGTGTAGTCGAGTAGAACCGTGGACTGTAATGAGCAGGTAGCCACCCGGCTTGAGAGTGCGGGTTAGCTCGCCCATCCAGAACTCCTGGTTGCTTTCAGTCAGATGCGTAAACACCGAAATTGAGTAGATAAAGTCGAAAGTTGCGTCGGGGAAGTTCAAGGGAATTCCGGAGGTATTCACTACAAATTCACCGAAGCTCAAGTTGGCGCGGCACCACGCCACTGATCGTGGATTGTAATCGACGCCATACAGCTTCGGCCCCAGATTCCGCCATCGCCGAATAACGCGGCCGCATCCACACCCGAAGTCTAAGACCCTGCCAAATGTGCTGAATTCCAGACCGCTCTTGGATAGAACTCCTTGAATACAATTCGCACCGAGTATCCCATTATTGTAAAAGGCCTCACAGTCAAAATGCGACGTCACCAGGTAGACGAGATGCGGCGGCGGCATGGGAAGGCCATCGGCGGCGGGAGAGCGCTTGAACCGCATATTCCGATTTCTCAAAGAACTGTCGAAGCAATACTTTGCGTGATCCCGGAAGGAAAAAACTGCATCGGTCAAACCCAGGTAGTCTATCGTTGCTTTCGTTGCCTGCTTGGCAGGCATTATTATGGTGGATGTCAAGGAGCACTCCAAATTCCTGGGCTTGATTATACTTTGGAAACTCTAGGTGTCGCAAAAACGTCATCTCTAAAGATGTCGACCGTGTAACTTCTTTCGCGCTGAAGTTGAGGCAACTCAAAGGCAAGCTGATTTGAATTGAACCGTAGCGAACCGAACTCGGCTGCCAAGCCAAAGCCAGTCAATGAGGCAGTTCGTCTGATGCCGTCGTTAACAACGATGAGCCCGTTGGTTTATCCCGACCAGATCCACCAGATAAATCCGGCCCAAAGAATAGATTTCGGCAAATCCGCAGTGCGTCGCAACCGCCGGCGTTGCCATGGATGCGCCCAGTGGGGTGCTGGGGGAAGGTTCGTGTCAAAACGGTCTTCGCTGCATCTGCCACTGAAAATCGGGCTTAGAGCAGAGCTCAAGATGTGGCCGAGCAGTTCCGATTGAAACCGTTCTTTGCCACCAGATAAGCCATAATTACGCTATAGTATTCGGGGCGCATGGCTAAAGCTCTACCTTAACCCAGTAGGAAGGGCTTCTTGAATTCGGTGGTGGCTACCGCCTGTCCCGCAGAGAAACATTTGCTGGCTCCATGGGTTAAGCTAAGAAGACTAAAAGGTCGTGGGTGTGCGCATGGTGTTCCGGTTTTGTCCGAAAAAGTTCGTTGTGATTGTACGCCCCTGCCATGTGCTCCCGTGGAGATGAAGATCTCTGATCGATGCTGGACCTTCACCTATCCGAAAAAATTGCCGTGCGTCACGACCTGTAGAAAACGTAAATCCTGAACCTTCGCGAAGCCAATATAGAGGTGAATTCCGGTTTGAGTATTATAGGGGCAATGAGTTCAATCAGGTCCGCAATTTCGCTGGCTCCTCGCTGCCGCAGCGCAGCGATGAGTGTAGGGCTGAGTTTTGTCATCGGTTGCGTGGGACTGTTTGGCCAGACGCGACAGCAATCGCCGCCTCCGCAGTCCGAGTTGGGACGTCAGAATATGACGCATGTTGCAGCGTCGGTCGGCCAACTGGTCGCGGTCTTGCATAGAGACCCGGGTCTGATGGTCGAGTTGAAGCGATGGATTGCCAAAGACGCCACTGACCATGGTCAGCTCATATCGGACTCCGACCTTACCGACGAAGCAATCTTCGATCGGCTGGAGAGCGATATAACCTTTCGCTCCGTAGCCACGGCATTGGTGCAAAAGTATGGATACCTCCAGCCATCGGTAAATCCTGAATCGCCCTTGGCGAAACAGCAGGAACTCCTCATGCAGGAGCGGGTAAAGTGGATCGCTCAGGACGAGGCGGCGGAACGGGCAAAGGCGCGCCAACTGCAAGAGCGAGAACTGAATCAAACGCAATACTGTGACCCACGGACCAGCAACTGCTCCACGCAAGGCTCAGGCAATAATCCGTCGATTCAGCAAATACCCCAGCAGCAACCGGAAAGCGATCAGTTTCCGACGGGCATTCCCGGTTTGCAGAATCCCGTAACCGTCCCTCCGACTGTTCCCTACGCTCCTCCACAGCGCACGGCTCCTGGCAACGATGTAACCGAACTGCTGAGAACGAACAGTCAAAATCCGCTATCGATGCAGCAGACGCAGTCAGGAAGCACATTCGGTGGCTCATCGATATTCGGACAGAGTTCCGAAGCTGGGCAGGACGGGAGTCAATCACAGAGACGTTCGGTGAGCCCGATGCAGTCGCAGTTTCGCGGAACGAGCGGAACCGAACTTCAAGATTTGTCGATGATCTCTGACTTCGCTGGAGAAGACTTGAGTCAGAGCATGTACGGTGGCTCCTTCGGTAGTCCGTATGCGAACTCCGGAACCTACGGCTCAAGTTCTTACGCTGGGGGCTCGTATCCTTCGGGAACCGGTGCATCCGGGTATGACTTGGGAAACAATCGCACAGCAGTTTCAAATGCGCGCCGTGCGCGCGAGTCCATCAGCCCGAACCAGAGGATGGTGAGACGCCCAAATCCATACGAAGAGATCCCGTCGCTATATGACATGTATCTACAGGCTGCGGCGCGACCGCCCGCCGTCGAGCGATTCGGAATGCAGGTATTCGACAACGGCACGCGCGATCTGCAGATGATACCTATGGATCTCCCGGCTGGACCTGAGTATGTGCTTGGGCCCGGCGACGGGGTGTCAGTCGATTTGTGGGGCGGCGTGTCGCGACGGTTTTACCGGGTCGTGGACAGAGAAGGCCGGATCAGTCTCCCAGAGGTAGGGCCGCTACTTGTGGCGGGAAAATCGCTTGGCGATGTTCAGCAATCCGTTCAGAAGACGTTACGCACACAGTTTCGGGATGTTTCGGCGGACGTGTCCTTATCGCGACTGCGAGCGATTCGCGTATATGTCGTGGGCGATGTCGTGAAGCCGGGTGCATATGACATCGGTTCCTTGTCGACCCCCCTCAATGCCTTGTTTGCCGCGGGGGGGCCGACGGGCCGAGGATCGCTGCGCATCCTTAAGCACTATCGAGGCAACGTGCTCGTGCAGGATGTTGACGTCTACGACCTCCTCCTCCACGGGGTTAAGGGTGACATGCAGAGACTCGAAAACGGTGACACCGTAATGGTTCCACCGCTCGGGCCAGAAATCACAATTGAGGGGATGGTTCGGCGGCCCGCGGTGTACGAACAGAAGGGCGAAAAGTCTTTGGCGGATGCCCTCGCTCTGGGGGGCGGCCTGCTGCCCTCTGCGACCTTGCGCCACATCGAAGTTCAGCGGACCGTGGCGCATGAGAAGCAAACAATGTTAACCCTTGACGTCCCGCAGGATGAACTCCCGGACCAGATCACCAAGCGCCTCGAGTCGTTTCAGATTCAGGACGGCGACAAGATCCGCATCTTTCCAATCGCCCCCTATACACAGGACGTAGTGTATCTCGAAGGACATGTTATTCGGCCTGGCAAGTATTCGTTCCGCGAAGGAATGCGAGTCACGGACTTGATCAGCTCCTATAAAGACCTGTTGCCTGAGCCGGCATTGCAATATGGCGAGATCATCCGCCTGAGCTTGCCCGACTATCGTCCAACGGTACAGAGCTTTAGCGTGGCCGATGCTCTAGCAGATACCGCGAAGGCTCCGCAACTGAAGCCTTTGGACACGGTTCAATTTTTCGGCCGCTACGATTTTGAGAATCCGCCCGATGTCTCGGTCTGGGGCGATGTGCGCGCTCCCGGAACCTACCAAACCTCAGGAGATATTCATCTTAGTGATGCGATCCACCTCGCTGGCGGCCTTGCGCCAGATGCGGCTACCGGGGATGCGCAAGTGTTTCGCTATATGCCAGACAGCACTCTCAAGATTTTCAACGTCAAGTTGAGCAGCGCCTTGGACGGCAGCCCACAGGACGATATTGTTCTGAGTTCGCGCGACCGAGTGCTGATACACAAGAATCCGGCCGCGGCTAGTCCTCGGACTGTCTATGTGAAGGGCGAAGTAGTAAGCCCAGGACGCTATCCGCTCACGGCAGACATGCGGGTCTCTGATCTGATTCGCGCTGCGGGAGGGCTTAAGAATACCGCCGACCCGAATACAGCCAATCTCACGCACTACTACTGGACCGATGATAAACAGATCATGGGCAAACAGGACAATGTCGCGCTGGCGAACTTGAATTCCAATCCGGATGGCGATCTCGCATTGAACAATGGTGACGTGCTCACCATCCCGCAAGTCCCAGGCCTGAATGATCTGGGAGCGTCGATCTCACTGCGCGGTGAAATCCTGCATCCCGGCGCCTATGGAATTCGCCCCGGAGAGAAATTGAGTTCCGTCCTGCTGCGCGCCGGCGGATTTTCGCCGGCCGCCTACCCATATGGTGCCGTGCTGTTGAGATCGGAGGTGCAGAAGATCGAGCAGCGATCGTATGGCGAACTGGTTCAGAGGGTGCGCGAACAGCAGACTAGTTTGAAACTAACCGCTACAAGTGCCACCGATCCGGATCAGAAACTTTCGGCAGAGGCGGCGTTGGTGCAGTGGCAAAGCACACTCGACAACCTGATGAATACTCCTCCTGCCGGACGCGTAACGGTTCAGATCTCTTCGAATATTACAAGTTGGGCGAACACATCCCGGGACCTGACAGTACGGGCTGGCGATGTTCTCGTGGTGCCGAAACGCCCCAGCTATGTTCTGGTGCAGGGCCAGGTTTACGGACCGACCGCGGTGGCATATCGGCCGGGCAAAAGCGCCAAGTGGTATCTGCAGCAGGCAGGTGGCACGACAAACATGGCCAATAAGAAGGCCTCTTTTGTGATTCGCGCCGATGGCACTGTGATTGGAAATCACAGCTCATCCTGGATAGCAGGCGACTGGATGAACATTCCCTTACAGCCAGGAGACATGATCGTGGTTCCCGAAAAAGTGCTCGGTGGTCCGCCCGTCTGGAAAACAGTATTCGCGACTGCAGTGACTCTGACTTCGATCACAACCAGCGCACTTGTAATTTCCAGCTATGTCCATTGATGTAGGCATCGACCCAGCCCGCAAGTTTCGAGCTACGGTCTATTGGGGACGTTATTTGAATCGACTAGTAGGCAGAGCTTGGATCAGGACGATATGCTTTCTGGCGATATCGCCGGTCGCATTCGGGCAGTCCGCCGTCCCAGATGTTCCAACGACCGTCGACGGGCGTTCGGCGCGTCTGGCTGACCAGCGGACGGTGGGCACGAATGATTCAGCTGCAGATCTTCCGGATACACCCAATCCCGACGCGACCCAGAACAAGGTCATCACTCTTCCTCAAGCGATTTTTCACGATCAGATCGGCCTGTGGACGAGCCCCTCGAAGGTGCGCTATTCCGACACAACATGGCTGGTGCCGCTTGGAGGACTCACCGCCGCGTTCTTCGTGACCGATAGCGACTTCAGCCGCCATCTCTCCGCCGATCCGAATACTCAGACGACCTACCGTCATATTTCAGATTACGGCGCGTACTCCATGGTCGGAGGAGCGGCTGGCACGTACTTTCTGGGGCTCATGACCCATAACGAGCACCAGCGCGAATCGGGCTTTCTGAGTGGGGAAGCAGCCATCGACAGCCTGATCGCGGTGGAGGCCCTCAAACTTGTGACCGGACGCCAACGCCCCTATCAGGACAATGGCGATGGACAGTTCTGGAAAGGCGGTGGCTCTTTTCCTTCGGAACACGCCGCCGCAGTCTGGTCGATTGCCGGAATCATGGCCCACGAATATCCCAGTCCTCTCATGAAGTTCCTCGCGTACGGAATGGCCAGCACCGTGAGTGTGGCACGGATTGGTGCGAAGCAGCATTTTCCGTCCGATGTGCTTGTGGGCGCGGCCATCGGATACCTGACCAGCGAATACGTATATCGAAAGCACCACAAGCCCGAACTCCCGGGAGCCCCTTGGGAGTTTCCTCCGGTCCAGCAGGGTCCCCGGTCGAACTGGCCGGTCAAGTTCATGGGCTCACCGTACGTTCCGCTGGACAGCTGGATCTATCCAGCCATGGAACGCCTTGCGGCCCTCGGATATGTCAATAGCGCGATTTTGAGCATACGTCCATGGACCCGAATGGAATGTGCCAGGCAATTAGGAGAGGCTGCCGATCGTATCACGGATGATGACAGCGGTGAAAATGAAGCGGCCCAGCTGTACCGTCAACTTGCTCAAGAGTTCAGCCGGGAAATAAACTTATTGGGCGGCGGAGACAATGCTGAGATTCGAATGGAATCCGCGTACACCCGCGTCACGGAGATTGCGGGCAAACCTCTCACGGATGGGTACCACTTCGGACAGACAATCTATAACGATTTTGGCCGCCCAGAGGAACAGGGCTTCAACAATGTCACGGGTCTGTCGGGATGGGCGGCGGCCGGTCCCTTTGCGGCCTATGTAGATGCTGAATTTCAACATTCTCCGTCCGCGCCAGCCCTGCCTCTGGCGGCTCGAAACGCGATATCCCTAGCAGATTTCGGCCACTCGATTGTTCCTCAGCCATGGCCCGTCGCAGCCCGACACGCCCACCACTGTCCATTAGCCGGGCTCGGCTTCTGGACAGTTATGTTGCGATGAATTTCGTCCAATTGGCAGCTGTCCTACGGAAAACAGAGCTTGAGGTGGGGGCCCGATGAAGGGGGCGGAGTGATGCTCAGTGACAATGCGGATCCATTGATCGATGTTCCGCATCAATCGGGTCACTCCTTTCAAGCTTCCGAGTTTTCTGGGAGTGCTTGGACCGATGCGGGTCGAGTTCTTCCTGGGCCAATATTCCGGATACGAGTTCATGTTTACTCCCGCGGGCCTCGTTGGTCAGTACGGCCAGTTCCTACACCCGCAGCCGATTGTTCACGGGGAAAGATTCAGCTTCAAACCGACGCCTAACTTCGAGTTTGGCATGTCGCGAACGACGGACTACGGTGGCCCGAATTATCCGTTGACCTGGCACACGTTTCTCCGGAGTGTGTTTTCAAGAACCGAAACAATTCCCGGGGCTGCCGATAAGCCCGGGTCGCGACGCTCCGGCTTGGACTTTAGCTACCGTTTCCGCGGATTGACGTTCTACGGCGAGGGCATGACCGAGCATGACTCGGTGAGTCCCATTGTTGACCCGGATGTTGCGGCCTGGCTCGGAGGAATCTACATGCCACGGCTTCCGGGAATCCGGAAGATGGATTTCCGCGCCGAGGGTGTGTATACCGACCCGCCGATTGGGGGAAACGTCGGATCCGGCTTCTTTTATTACAACCCGACGTGGATCTCTGGCTTCACGAACTCAGGCAATCTGATGGGTCACTGGGTTGGTCGTGAGGGCCAGGGTGTGCAGGCTTGGACCACCTATTGGTTCACCCCCCGCAATAAACTACAATTTGAGTTCAGGCATCTGAAAGTCAGCCGTGAATTCATCACGAGTGGAGGCACACTGACCGACGGAAGCGTCCGGGCGGATTTCTGGGTTCGTTCGAGTTTCAGTTTGTCGGCTGTTGTCCAGTATGAAACTTGGACGTTTCCGGTGATCGCGCCCACGCAGCAGTCGAATGTGGCGACTTCGGTGCAGCTGTCGTTCTGGCCGAGGGGCTTAGCAAGCAGAGGAAGCGAATGACTGGCACTGACACAGAGATGCAAGCCAGCTAAAATATGGCGACAAAGGAAATCACAAAGCGACAGCCCATATCGCCGAGCCAGATCTCGAGCCCGAGTTGGTCTTGGCGGTGGAAGAAAAGTCCCGTGGGAAAGGTAGAACTGTTGCCAGACTGAGTTTGCTCTGGGAGCATCGTCGATTTCTGTTTCGGTGTGCGGCGATCGGCTTTGTCGCTTCCAGCAATCATCGCGCTCTTGATTCCGGTGCGCTACACCTCAACGACGCGACTGATGCCTCCCGATCAAGCCGGACAGGGAATGGCGTCGATGCTGGCAGCTTTGGGAAAGGCTACCGGAGACTTGGGAGGGATCGGAGCAGAACTACTCGGCTTGAAGACTTCGGGCGATCTGTTCATCGGAGTTCTGCAGAGCCGCACCGTCGCAGACGATCTTGTGAACAAATTTGATTTGCGAAAGGTATACGGTGTTCGTCGTTACGAAGATGCCCGCAAGCGATTGAAATCGCGCACGGATCTTTCCTCGGACCGTAAAAGCGGGATTATTACGATCAAGGTGAGCGACACGAGCCCCGACCGTGCTGCGGCGATGGGTCGAGAATATGTGGAGGCCCTGAACCGTATCGTCATAACGCTAAACACATCGTCGGCCCACAAGGAAAGAGTCTTTCTGGAAGAGCGACTCGGCCAGGTGCAGGTGGACCTGGAGCAGGCGGAGAAGGATTTCAGCCAATTTGCGAGCAAGAACACCGCCATCGACGTTAAGGAACAAGGACGCGCGATGATGGGCGCGGCGGCCGAATTGGAAGGCAACTGATCGCGGCCCAGACGGAACTAGAGGGCCTGTTGCCAGATTTACACAGCCAACAATGTGCGAGTGCGGTCGGTCCAGGCTCGTATCGACGAATATCGACGGCAATTACAGAAGCTGGGTGGAAAAACTCCCGACAGTTCTGAAGGTGGAACTTCCGCAAGCGTGGGAACCGGTGATCAAGCGCAAGATCTGTATCCATCTATTCGAGAGCTACCGATTCTGGGTGTAACCTGGGCCGATCTCTACCGTCGCATGCGAGTGCAGGAAGCTGTCTTTGAGACACTCACCAAGCAATACGAGCTCGCGAAAGTGGAGGAAGCGAGAGAAACGCCCAGCGTAAAGGTCCTTGATGTGGCAGACGTGCCGGAGAGGAAATCTTTCCCCCCGCACGGCCTTGGTACTCATCGCAACGGTGCTCGCATTCGCATTCGGTAGTGTATGGCTGTTGGCTCACGCCCGCTGGACGGAGATCGAGCCCGAAGACCCCGGCAAGATACTATTGCAGCAAATTTTTGAAACCTCTCGGATGAGCTTCAAAACAATCGCGAGCCGAGTTTCACAGAAGTTTCGAGACAGAGAACAGGTTCCTCCCAACGAATCGTAGCCTTCCGGTCAGGTTCGGAAGGAATATCGAGCTGCCGATGTTTCGGATGGTCATAAGGACTGAGAGTACGAATGGGAAAGACTGCACTAATAACAGGCATCACGGGGCAAGACGGCTCCTACTTGGCAGAACTGCTGCTCAATAAGGGTTACGTAGTACACGGCATTAAGCGTAGATCCAGCAGTTTCAATACCTCTCGCATCGACGATGTCCTACCCGACTGGCATGAGCGCGAAGCACGGTTATTCTTGCATTTTGCAGACCTTTCCGACGCGACTAGCCTCGTTAGGCTGCTTTATCGTTTGCAGCCTGATGAAATCTATCACTTGGGAGCTCAGAGTCATGTTCTGGTCAGTTTCGAGATACCCGAGTACACGGCCGATGTCACCGGGCTTGGCACCGTCCGGCTGTTGGAAGCCATCCGGGAGACTGGTATCAAGACTAAGTTCTATCAAGCCTCAAGCAGCGAGATGTTCGGAAAAGCGATCGAGACCCCACAGAGGGAATGCACGCCATTTCGGCCCTGTAGTCCTTACGGGTGTTCGAAGCTCTATTCCTACTGGACAACTGCAAATTACAGGGACGGCTATGGCCTTTTTGCGTGTAATGGCATTCTCTTCAATCACGAATCCCCGCGTCGCGGAGAGACGTTTGTCAGCCGTAAGATCACCCGCGCAATAGCCAGGATTCGTGCGGGCTTGCAGCAGCGGCTTTATTTGGGAAATCTCGATGCTAAACGTGACTGGGGCTATGCACCTGAATACGTCGAGGCCATGTGGCGGATGATGCAACTCGATGAACCTGACGACTTTGTTGTTGCGACCGGGGAGACTCACACGGTTCGTGAGTTTGCGCAGATGGCCTTTCACTACGTAGGACTGGACTGGGAGAAATATGTTGAAATCGATCCCAAATACTTCCGGCCCAACGAGGTGGACATTCTCCAGGGCGATGCGAGTAAAGCGGAGCGGGTGTTCGGCTGGCGGCCTAAGGTGAAGCTGTATGAGCTGGTAAGTTGATGGTGGATGCCGATGCGAAGCTACTAGCTGATCAGATCGAGGGACGATTAGCGCGGCAGACGTCATCCCTCGAATGACGTGGAGTCGCCTGATTCCTTACTTCCCAGTGAACGTTATGGATGTACGTAGGCGGTTTTCCTGATTCATGAAATTCCCCCTAAACTCAAAATCACCTTCAGGTTTTAAGCGTGAGCTCGCTGCGACGTTTGTCGGGACGGGGTGGTCGGGCATAGTTCAGCTCGCCTGCATCCCAGCCTATATCAAGCTCATGGGCATTGAGTCCTATGGATTGATTGGTTTCTATCTGGTATTGCAGGCCATGCTACAAGTGTTGGACTTAGGGCTCAGCCCGACGATCAATAGGGAAATGGCTCGCTATTCCGTGCTCCCCACGAAATCCGACGACGCACGTGACCTGGTTCGTACGCTGGAAATCGGCTACTGGCTAATCGGATTGCTCATCGCCGCGGGAATTGTGATCGCTTCACCTTGGCTTTCCGTCCATTGGATCCGCCCCAGTGCGATACCTGTCCGGAAGGTAATGCTAGCCGTGATGCTCATGGGTCTGCTGGCATTCTTTCAGTGGCCGGTCAGCTTTTACCAGGGGGGGCTCATGGGGCTTCGGCAGCAAGTATTGATGAACGCCCTCAAGGTCGTGGCCGTGACCCTTTCCAATGCTGGTGGCGTATTGATTCTGTGGTGCGTCTCACCCACCATTCAGGCCTTTCTTTTGTGGCAAGTTGGCATTGGGGTACTGCTGGTTTCAGCACTGGCGGCTTGTTTTTGGAAGAGTTTGCCGGAATCCACTCGAGCGGCGCGGTTCGATCTCACAATCGCCCGTAGAGTTTGGCGCTTCGCTGCAGGCATGACCGGAATCGGCGTCATCACCCTGGTTATGACCCAGACGGACAAACTGCTTGTTAGCAAGCTGTTTACACTAAAGACGTTCGGCTATTACACATTGGCCTGGTCCGTGGCGAACGGCCCTCTGATCATCTCAAGCTGCATATTCAGTGTCGGATTTCCACGCCTCTCGGCCCTGGTGTCAGCGGAAGATACTACCGGGATCAGTCTGTCCTACCATCGCAGTGCGCAATTGATAGCAGTTTTGGTCTTGCCCATAGCAGCGGTGCTTTCATTGTTCTCCTTCGAGACTCTTGAGCTTTGGACAGGAAGCATCGAGACCGCGGCGAACACCGCGCCCGTCCTCGGCATGCTCCTGATTGGTTCGGCCATGAATGCGCTGCTATGCTTACCGCATATGCTTCAGTTCGCCTTTGGTTGGACGAGATTGTCGTTCTTGGCCGGCGTTATCTCGATTGCAATTCTGATCCCTCTGATGTTTCCGATGACCAAGCACTTCGGGCTCATCGGAGCTGCGTCAGTTTGGGCGATACTGAATGTCTTGAACTTGCTTATTGCCGTCCCCATTATGCATCGCCGGCTATTGCCGCGCGAAACCTGGAAATACTTCAGCGACATTGGCCTGCCTCTGTTGGGAAGCATCGTCACCGTAACAATAGGCAGGTTGGTCTTTGTGTTTGCGAAGGTCGAGTCACGCCTGATGACCTTGGTCTTTGTGGCGTGCCTGTGGCTTTTGTGTTCGTGCGTCGCAATTTTGACGGCGCCTCTTATCCGGAGCAGGATCCAACGGTACGTTGCTCAGCCCCTGTTTCGCATAAGGCCCCAAAGTCCTTGATCCTTGGCCAGCAATCCTGTCATTGTGATGGAGTAGAGGGAAAATGAAGCTTCTGTTTGTTGCATACTCAGTGCCCTACCCGCCTCTTAGCGGGAACTCAATGATCTTGCTGAACCAGATCCGAGAGTTGGGGATGCGACATACCGTGGACCTGATCTCATTTAAGGGCCAGAAGACTTCTGGCGAATTTGGCGACCTTTCGCGTTGGTGCAATCATATTGAATTAGTGCAGCGGCCGCCAAAATGGCGCAGGTTGTTGAACGTTCTCACGGCCATTGCCGATCCTGTTCCTCTTCGCGTTTCAGCCTTACGATCAACCGAAATGAAGAGTGCTCTTGATCGCTCTCTCGCCGATGGTGGCTACGATGCCGTGCTGTTTCAGACTTCAATGATGGCCCCCTTCCGGCCTGATTGGTTCAGGGGGCTCACGATCTGGAACCTTGAAGATCCGCTCGTGCTGAAGGAGCAACGAATGCTGCCATTCTGTCCCTGGTATGCCAAGCCGCTATCCTGGGGGAAGATTGCCAGAGGAGCGCGATATGAGAGGAACCAAGTATCGAGGTTCGATTGCGTCACCTTCGTAAATGAGCAAGATTGCAGTGATTACGGAGGCTTCGTCAAGGACGCCCCGTTGGATTGGGTTCCATCCGGAATCGACACAGGTACTTTCTGCCCTGATAGGAACATCCCACGCCGCGATGGGATGATCATTATGACAGGAAACATGTTCCATAAGCCGAATGTTGATGCCGTTGAGTATTTCTGCAGTAAAGTATTTCCTCTGATTTGTAGGCGAGTGCAGAACGCTACGCTGTGGTTGGTGGGGGACAAGCCGGTGAAGGCGGTTAGGAAGTGGGGCAAGAACCCGCAAATCAGAGTCACTGGGTTTGTTCCAGACACCAGCACCTACCTTCGGCAAGCAGTAGTCAGCGTCTGCCCTGTACGTCTCCGAATTGGAACGCAGACCAAGATACTCGAGGCGTTAGCTTGCGGCACGCCTGTGGTTACATCCTCCGCGGGCAACCATGGGATTGGGGGGATCTCCGGTGAACACCTCTATATAGCTGATGATCCACAGCAGTTCGCGGAAGACGTTATCGCATTACTGAATCGCCGGCGATGGGATGAATTTTCCGAAAATGGGCGCCGCTTTGTGATCGACAATTTCACGTGGAGAAGAAGCGCAGGCAAGCTGGAACAAATCCTAGAACGATTGATCGACTCAAGGACGGCGAATTCGGTCTCAGCATGAGAACTGCTTTAGTGACTGGAGTGAACGGACAAGATGGCTCATTCCTCACCGAACTTCTGTTGAACAAAGGCTACCGTGTGGTGGGCACTACGTCCCATCAAAACACAGACCGGCGGCATATGGTTTGCGACCCTGAACGGATCAAAATCGTTGAGACGTCGCCGGCGGACCATGCATGGATGGAATGCATCCTGCGTGAATACAAGCCGACTGAAGTGTACAACCTAGCTGCGAGGGCATCGAGCAGCCAGCTATGGTCGGACCCTATCGTCACCGCAGAACAAAACGGGCTCGCAGTCGCGCGCCTACTCGACGCTATTTATAAAGTCGACAACAACGTTCGGTTCCTTCAGGCATCGAGTAGCGAAATCTTTGGCAACGCAACAGAAGTACCGCAGATGGAAGGAACCCCAGTTCATCCCCGCAATCCATACGGGGTCGCCAAAGCCTTCGGCCATTGGATCACCACTGTGTATCGCGAGCAACGAGGGATATTTGCCTGTTCCTGTATTCTCTACAACCACGAAAGCCCTCGACGACCTGAGGAATTCGTCACGCGCAAGATATCTCGCGGCGTGGCGATGATTAAGCTGGGTTTGGCCAATAAACTTCGCCTCGGCGACCTTAACACTAGACGCGACTGGGGATACGCCGGCGACTATGTTCGAGCGATGTGGCTCTCGCTGCAGCATTCGGTCCCCGGCGACTACGTTGTGGCGACCGGGGAAACTCATTCGGTACGTGACTTCTGCGAAGTGGCCTTCTCTCACGTCGGTCTGAGGTATGAGGATTATGTAGCCGAGGATCGCGAAAACTTCCGCTCGCCGGAAACTACTTTGCTCGTCGGGAATCCGACGAAAGCAAAGCACGTCCTGGATTGGGCTCCCACGGTTAATTTTGAGCAACTGGTCACAATGATGGTCGATGCAGATCTGGGGGCGCTGGCGCTCTCGGGAGGTCGCATCATCCACGCTGTTTGATATTCTACGGAGTAGAGAATTGACAGAGCTGTGAGGAGATAAGAAATAGAAAATATGAAGACATGGACCAGTTGTCGAGTCTGCGGCGGCCCACTCGACCCTATTCTTTCCTTGGGAGATCAGTACGTCTCCACATTCTTGAAGCCGGAGCAGCCGGACGGACCAAAGGCGCCACTGGAGCTTGTGCTTTGCGAGCAATGCCGACTCCTGCAGTTGCGACACACCGTCTCGGGTGATCTGATGTACGAGAACTATTGGTATCGCTCAGGAACGAACCAGACGATGAGATCGGCCCTGGCTGACATTTCCGGTGAAGCGTCGAAACTGGTCCACCTCAAGCCGGGAGATTCTGTTCTGGACATCGGCTGCAATGATGGCACCCTCCTAGGTTCTTACACAGTGCCAGGGCTCTACAAGATTGGGTTCGATCCGGCCCAAAACCTCGCAGTCTTTTCGCGAACCGTAGCAGATAAGGTCCTTGTCGGTTTCTTCGACGCGGAGCGTTTCTTGGCAGACCCTGACCTCCGTGAGGCTCGTCCGAAAGTAGTTACCTCGATCGCGATGTTTTATGACCTGGAGGATCCGAACAAATTCGTTTCGGACATTCAAAGTATTATGCATCCCGAGGGCTTGTGGATCGTCCAAATGAGCTACCTTCCGCTCATGCTTAAGCAGAACGACTTCGGCAATATCTGCCACGAACACTTGGAGTATTACTCCCTGCAGTCTCTGGAATATCTACTTCACCTCCATGGATTCTCGATTGTGGATGCACAACTGAACGATGTAAACGGGGGAAGCATTCGTGCCCTCATTCGGAATCGCAGCGCGGACTTGAGTACCTTTGGCGACGAAAATTATCGGAAGCAGGCCGGGGATCGTGTTTCCAAACTGCGCGAAAGTGAAGCGCAGCTGGAGTTGGACCGTACGACGCCTTATCGCGAGTTTGCTGAACGGGTCGAGGGAATCAAGAATCAAGTTTGCGATTTCATCAAAGATCAAGTCGAGCGGGAAAAGAAGGTTTTCGTCTATGGCGCGTCAACCAAGGGCAATACGATGCTGCAATATTTTGGGTTGGACAAGTCGGTGCTTAAGGCAGCAGCCGAGCGTAACCCGGACAAATGGGGCATGGTGACGGTGGGGACCCGTATTCCGATCATTTCCGAAGCAGACGCCCGGGCCGCAAAACCGGATTATTTTCTGGTATTGCCCTGGCACTTCATCGAAGAATTCAAGGCGCGGGAGCATGTCTATCTGTCCT
This sequence comes from uncultured Acidobacteriaceae bacterium, assembly GCA_963840895.1. Classification (GTDB taxonomy): domain Bacteria; phylum Acidobacteriota; class Terriglobia; order Terriglobales; family Acidobacteriaceae; genus Sulfotelmatobacter. The sequence goes on along the minus strand of CAWJAR010000010.1, from coordinate 134,507 downwards.
CGACAGGGAAGTTCATAGTGCCACTGCCGCAGTTTGCGCTGATCTGATTTGTCGACGAAATTCAGTCGCGGGGTGTTCGCTTGGCGCGCGGGCTTCCAACCTCTATGCTGCGGGACCGGAAGACTATACTCGGGATCTAAGGTGGGTTGACGTTCAATCCAGTTTGAATAAGGCTGCCAAAACCATATTTTGGATTGTGCCGGCAGGACAGCTTTCAGCGTGTCGTATTTTCAATTTGGCAGAGAGTTCAGGCTGGATCGCAAAGCGATATGAACACGGCGCCGTACCAGGCTCGCCCTCTGTCGGAACTCCCCTTCTACTGCGATCCCGTGTATCTATTCGTGGGCGCCTGGGCGCTGATGCTGGGCGCCCTGGAGATCCAGGTTTCTGAACTCACGTATCCAGACCGGTCGATGGGTTTCATCCTGTTCTTCATCTCTGTACTGTCACTATTCGCTGGGGTCGGGGCCGTTCACCTTGCGCACTACGGCCGCAAGGAATCTCCGGTGTCCCTTGCTTACAGAATCGATTCCAAGAGCCTTCGTAAGATCAACTGGTTCATGTTTCTCAGCATCATTCCAATCGTTGTTTTCAACTATATAACCGTGGGCCCACCACCGGTCTCAGGTTTCTTTGGAGTATCGACGGTAGACTATGCTGAATACGGCAGGTTCAAACAGGTCCTATTCCCGCTGGCGATGGTGCTCTTTGTCAATTCCGCTATGGAAGAGTCTTGGATGCTGCGCTGGTTCTGGCGAAGTGCTGCGTTGGGAACATTGCTTGCGTATGTCGCCAGGGGTCCTATATTGGTTGCGGTCGTACAAGCATTGGTCTTGTATTCTATTCGCACAACCGCCAGCAAGCGCAAGATCTATGCTCGCGCTTCTGTCGCCGTGCTGCTCGCTCTGGTTGCCATGGATATTGTGGGCGAGAACCGAACGGCGCAAGAGGGATTTTTCGAGTTCTTAGAGATTAAACAGGAATTCCGCACTTGGCCCGTGGCAATTCTCTGGCCTATCTCGTACATGTCCATCCCTATTTCAAACATGTGCTGGATTGTTAAGGGAGCCCACTTCAACGAGCCTAATATTTCGTTTTTGTATCCCGTTTTGCCTAGCTTTTGGGAGCCGGAGAGCCCACATGCCGCAACTCTCTCCGATTCTCACCTGATCGATGGCGTCCACACATACCTTGCGAGCTATTTCCTGGATTTCTCCTGGGCGGGCATTGTGGCCTGTAACTTCGCGATGGGCCTCATTGCCGGCTTTTTGAGGTATCGAGAACGCATAAGCCGCAAGTTTATGATGTCGCCGATCCTGTTGTCCGCGTTTAGCTTCATCTTCTTCTGGGACTTCTTCGTGTCGTTGCCAACGATCATTGAACTGTGCATTCAAGCGGTGATCCAAAGGCGTTGCATCCTGCCAGCCAACGCGCGTGAGGGCATTGAAGTAATAGAATGATGAACGTGCGCCCCTTCTAAAGAGTACTTGCATGACCGGATACGAAGACTTTGAACTAAATGTGTGAGTGCATATCGTTCACTCTCAAGAAGCTAACAAAGACTAATGTCTAGGAAGATCGTGCACGTCAAGGTGGTTTGCGAGTTGAAGCATCAGGCTCTTTTCGAGAGTCGGTTATTTGCGGGCGTGGCCAGGCAACATTTTCGTCATACAAACAAATGCAAAAGAGGAGAGTACCGAGCGGAATCTTATGCCTGAGATGAGCGTAATCGTTCTGAACTGGAACGGAAAACATTTTCTAGAGACGTGTCTTACGGCCTTGCGGCGGCAAACGTTTCGGGATTTTGAGACGATCCTGGTGGACAACGGTTCGACAGACGGCTCGACGGAGTATGTGCGCACGCAGTTCCCTGAGGTCCGACTGATCGAACTGGGAGAAAACCGAGGTTTCACCGGCGGAAACATCGCGGGCTGGGAAGCCGTTCGGCAAGGGTCCTGCTGAAGGCCTGATCGTCCTGTCGAACAATGACACCGAGGCGCACCCTCAATGGCTTGAAGCTTTTCACAAGGCTAGTTGCGCACATCCACAAGCTGGCACGCTAGCCACCAAGATGATGATGTTCGGTGAACGAGGCCGAATCGAGAACTGCGGCTTCGCGATGTCGACAATCGGCTTTGCTATCGACCTTGGCCGTGGTGAACTCGACTCCCCCGCTTGGTCAAAGCAGAGACAGGTTTCGGAGCTTGCGCAGGGGCGGCTGCCTATCGCCGCTCCATGCTCGAGGATGTCAGCTTCCTGGACAATGATTTCTTCATGACTTCCGAAGACGTGGACCTGAGTTTTCGCGCCCAACTCAAGGGATATGAGTGCTGGATGATTCCGGAAGCGATCGTGTACCACCATTATCGAGGCGCAATGGCGAAATTTCCGGTGCGCCAGGCATTTTTCTCGCAGCGGAACAGTGAGTTCGTGTACTTCAAGAACATGCCGACAGCCCTGATGCTGAGTCGGTTGCCCATGCGTATTATCTATGAGCTGGGCGCTACTGCCTACTCGTTCAAGGTTGGTTCTGGCAGTGTTTTTCTGAAAGCTAAAGTCGATGCCCTGCGCCAACTCCCCGCGGTTTTGCGAAAGCGGAAACAGATTCAGCGTGGTAGGACCGTCACCAACCGTCAGTTGCTTTCCCGGTTCCAGAAGAACTGGTTCGGCTCGAAATGCAAGAAGATGCTGGCGGCTTGGCATTTGTCTTTCCAGACTGAGCTCCGGACGGCACCTTAGCTCCGAATGCGCTCGAGGTCGCTTGCCTGATTGCACCCTTGAGTCAAAATGCACTCCCCGGCCTCGCGGCGAGAAATGGCCCTTAACCGTTCACGCATGAACACTCATGGCTTAGCTGTTCTCGCTCAGATCCCGCTGAGGAGTTCGGCCCTAGCAGACGATTTTAGAACTCTTTTCTTGCAGGGATCCCTTGAAATTCAGGGCCTCGAGTCTACGGGTCTAGTGGCCCTTGACCAGTGATCTGGGGGCTGGGCCTCGCCCGAGCCAAAGCGACGGAAAATGGTCTTCAACGAAAGAAAGCGGCAAACTTTCGAATTCTTTGCCGCCCGGCAATGGGTACGGGGTGCCGGTCTACCCTGTGACGGTGGGTATGTATCCCATCCGAACTTCTTATCGTTATCTCAAGAAGTTGCACAAGTACCATTACCTTCGCCGAGGTCACGACTTCCGCGGGCGCATCGTTTATCACCTTTCGCCTAGGGGTGCGAGATGGCTGTTGAGGCATCTGCGATCCATGAAGGAATAGGATGACCCGGCTCGGCGGAGGGCGGAAAACATACGGTCGAGTGAAATTGGGCTTTTTTGAAAGGGGGTCAATGAGCTAGCGTCTGCTGATAGAGAGACAGACGATCGCAATGCGGACTTTCTAGGCTGCTCCATTCCCACCCCTGCAATGAGCGTAATGGCGATGCTTCGCCAACTATGTTTCTGAGATGTCGCCAACTTGATGGCCTTCATTGACTTACCCAACCTCCAGTCCTAAGATTTGACCCCAATGATCGGCCAGACTATCTCTAACTGCCGCGTCGTCGAAAAACTCGCTCTTTGGATTCGTGCTACGTTGCGCAACGTTTGGAACCGAGCCGGACTGATCCTGGCACTCAGCTTTGTTCTGGTCGCTTCCGCGCAGAATTTGCGATCACCTCTGCCGCGAGGGCCTGTGCCGCCCAACTCGACGCAGGACCCATTGCCAGTCGCAGCTAGTCCGCAGTTGCCGCACGGGACCCCCCCGACAGCCAGTCATTCTTGGCCGGCGAGTACGGCCCGACGCAGCGAAAGTCCACGGCGGGGATATCGACGCAATCCCAACTATTCCTGGATACAAGCGCGCCGCAATACGAGACAGGATCTTACCCTGCGTCAGTGGCGATTGGCGACTTTAACGGCGATGGAAGGCCAGACGTGGCTGTTACGTCCGAAGATTTCTTGAGCGTTATGTTGGAAACGGCGATGGCACCTTCCTAACGTGTGTGGATGTTGCGATAGGATCTCGCTCGGTAGTAGTCGGCGACTTTAACGGCGACGATAAAGCGGATTTGGCTTTCACGAATTCCGGCGACTCAGTGGGCGTGTTGCTGGGCAACGGCGATTGCACCTTCCAGACGGAGGCAGACTTTGCGGTAGGTCCTACACCTACGTCATTGGCCATCGGAGACTTCAATGGCGACGGCAAGGCCGACTTGGTCACAGCGAACTCAGGCAACACTTCGGTGAGCGTGCTGTTGGGCAACGGCGATGGCACTTTCCGAACGCATGTAGATTACGCGACAGGATCTTACCCCACATCTGTCGCAGTGGGTGATTTAAACGGCGACGGCAAGGCGGACCTGGCCGTAACGAGCGTCGACTACGATTTGCAGAGCCATGGGGTGAGCGTGCTGTTGGGCAGCGGCGATGGCACTTTCAAGACGCATGTGGACTCCGCGACAATCGGCTACCCTTCGTCGGTGGCCATCGGAGACTTCAACGGCGATGGCAAGCCGGACCTGGCTGTGACCTCAGACGACAATTCGGTGAACGTGCTGCTAGGAAACGGCGACGGTACATTCCAGACGCAGGTGGATTACCCGGCAGCATCGAGACCAACGTCGGTGGCTCGGAGACTTCAACGGCGACGGCAAGATAGACTTGGCCGAACGATATCAGACAACAATTCGGTGAGCGTGCTGCTGGGAAACGGCGACGGTACCTTCCAGGACCATATGGACTACGCGACAGGAACCTACCCTACGTCGTTGGCCACCGGAGACTTCAACGGCGACGGCAAGCCGGATTTCGTCACAACGAACTTCTATAACGATTCGGTCAGCGTGCTACTGGGCGACGGCGATGGCACCTTTCCGAACCCTCCGCGCTATGCGACGGGAATTTCCCCCACATCTGTGGCGGTGGGGGACTTCAATGGCGACGGCAAGGCGGATCTGGCAGTACCGAGTTTCGATCTGGGCCTAGTTCGGTGGGCGTGCTGTTGGGCAACGGCGATGGCACTTTCCAGACGCATCGGAACTACGCGACAGGACACGGCGCCTATGTCGGTGGCCGTGGGGGACTTCAACGGCGACGGCAAGGCCGACCTGGTCACAGCGAACTCAGGCACCACTTACGGTGAGCGTGCTGTTGGGCAACGGCGACGGCACCTTCCAGAGCCCATGTAGACTACGCGACCGGATCTTCCGCCACTCGGTGGCGGTGGGCGACTTCAACGGCGACGGCAAGGCTCGACCTGGCCGTAGCCGAATGAGCATCGCCGACAACAGGTGAGCGTGCTGCTGGGCAACGGCGACGGCACCTTCCAGACCGCACGTGGAACTACCGCCGACGGGATCTCACCCCGACTCCGTGGCGGTGGGTGACTTCAACGGCGACGGCAAGGCGGACCTCGTCGCCGCAAATGCTTAGTCGGCAACACGGTGAGCGTGCTGTTGGGCAACGGCGACGGCACCTTCCAGACCGCACGTGGACTACGCCGCCGGGAGCGTGATCCTGGTTCGGTGGCGATCGGAGACTTCAACGGCGACGGCAAGCCGGACCTGGCCATGGCGAACTCAGGCAGCCGCAACACCGGTGAGCGTGCTGTTGGGCAACGGCGACGGCACCTTCCAGACGCATATGGATTTTCTTTTGGACCCAATAGAATATGGCCCAATGTCGCTAGCAATCGGAGACTTCAACGCCGACGGCAAGGCAGACCTAGCCGTAGCCGATTCCCTCGAATCAGTGAACGTGCTGTTAGGCAACGGCGATGGTACCTTCCAGACCGGCGTGCAGTACGCGAGAGGACAGGGTTATCGAGCGATAGCCGTTGCCGACTTCAATGGCGATGGCGCACTTGACCTGGCTTTTTTGACCCCTTGGAATGCAGTAGGCATCCTGCTGAATATTCGAGGCACTGTCGTAGGGCTTCAGTCCTCGAGCAACCCGTCCACCTTCGGGAAATCGGTTATTTTGACAGCTACGGTTTTCGGCTATGGGATCGGCATACCCTCAGGAACAGTCATGTTCTGGGATGGAACGGAAGCCCTAGGGAGTGAGACTTTGAGCGTGGGCGGAGCGGCGACCCTTTCGGTCGGGACACTCAAAGCGGGTACGCACAGCATCACGGCTGTCTACAGTGGAGATGACAAATTCAACGCCGGCACTTCAGAGGTTTTGAACCAAATAGTTGAGCCAGTTCAAGATTTTGGCATAAGCGCAACTCCCACCGTCGCGACTGCGACGGTCGGGAGTTCGGTAGATTTTGCTGTGACGGCTACGGCGCTGAACGGATTCAACAGTACGGTGTCACTGAGTTGCTCGGTGTCGCCTACACCAACTTTTGCACCGACGTGCGGACTTGTGCCAACTTCCATTGCGCCAGCGAACGGTTCGGCAACTTCGAAGCTCACGGTTACAACGATCGCGTCTACGGCATCTCTGCATCCCATATTTCACGATGGGGCGAGCCCGTTGTACGCTCTGTGGCTGCCTATCTTCGCTCTGGCGGTGCTAGGAGTTGGGTTCGGATCCGACCGATTAGGGAAGAAGAAGGTTTCGGCAAGCTTGCTTGCAGCTTTGGTAGTGGTAGGTCTGGGGTTTCAGGCGGCGTGTGGTGGAAGCAGCTATCAGAGCGGTTCCTCGGGAACGCTTCCAGGCCAATACACGGTCACCGTGAATGCCACTTCCGGCGCAATCGCACACACTGCGGTAGTGACAATCACGGTGCAGTAGGCTCAGCCAGCAACTTGAACCCAAATTTATAAGTCGGCCCGAAAGGAAGAGTTTTGTCAGCAAAGGGGAGGGGCTGCGCCCTCTGTTTTTGGAAGGTTGCTAACCACTGCAGGATACTGGCGCTTGACGAAATGACATTCGGGGGTCCGGCGAAGCGGGAGCAGAGCCCCGCTGGCGTCCTTTGCGATCGGCCTTTACTCGTTTGTCCGATTTGCCTGAGAAGTTTTCCTAAGCTGGTGCGGGATCACAACCACCAAACAGAGTCATCCGCGGCGAGAACGGGAACATCGTTTCCAAGAATGCCAAAGCCCAAACCAAGTTCATGCAGGGTATCGAGGTCGTTTCGGCAAGGTTTTACAGTGACAATCTTCGGGAAGAGGTAAATCAAGGGAATGCACGCCAAGGCCGAAACAGGTGTGTACCCAGGCAGAGCTCCGATCGGCTACAAGAACAACAAAGCCAATCGAACGATATTCGTAGATTCGACGAAATGCGGGATGATAAAGCGCATCTACGAAGCCTACTCTACCGGAAATGTATCGCTGGGTGAATTGCGAAAGCGCATCCGCACTCAATTCGGGATTGAGGTCAACCGGAGCTACCTGCACACGATTCTGAAAAATCCCTTCTATATCGGATATTTCGTGTGGGGCGGGAAGACCTACAAAGGGACTCACGAGACCTTCATTTCCCCTTCACTGTTTGAATCCGTCCAATCGACTCTGAAAGGCCATAACAAACCGAAGTATCGAAAGAACGACATACCATTTCGGGGGCTGCTTAAGTGTGCGTACGACGACTGCACAGTGACGGGAGAGCTCAAAAAAGAGAAATATATTTATTACCGATGTACCGGCTATCGAGGAAAGTGTGATCTTCCGAGATTTACCGAGAGTGAAATCTCGAAAAAGCTCTCATCCGTATTCGAGAGCATTCGAATCCCGGACGACGTTCTCGGTCGGATCCGAAAGTCGCTCGAGTCGAGTCAGAGTCGATTGGAAGCCGAGCGCATTGCACTTCGCAGTCGATACGAGCATCGCCTATCGGTGATTCGAAAGAGAATGACTCAGGCATATGGTGACAAGCTCGACGGCAAAATCGACGAGGAATTCTGGACGCGCCAGATGAGTGGCAGTCCGACGAGCGGAAGGTTCTGTCCGAGTTGGAATCGCTGAAGCATTGTCCCGCCGATTCGGCGCTTTCGGTACAGAGGTATTTAGAACTCGCGAACAAGGCTCGTTTTCTTTACCTTAAGCAAAAACCAGCCCAACAGGCCGAATTGTTGCGGATGGTACTTTTGAACTGTACGATCGACAGCGCAAGTGTTTATCCCACATATAGAAGGCCCTTCGATATGATCTTCGAAAGGGGCCAAAAGAGAAGAATGGTCGGGGTGAACAGATTTGCACTCTACGTGCCAGAGAGTTTCCTTGCAAACCCGAAAACGGCTGGTATACTGCCGTTTCCCTAGGGGGACACGCAACTGCTACGACGAACGTATTTACTAACAGCTATCCCAATTCTGGTCTGCTTGAGCGGATGTGGTACCACCGCTACTCCGAGAATCTTCACCCAGCCCGTCGGACAGACAGTTGTAGTCGGCCAGAGCGCTACTTTTTTCGTAACGGCACAGGCCTCTTCTTCCCTGAGCTATCAATGGCAAAAGGGCGCCACGCCTATCCCCGGCGCGACTTCGGCGAGCTACACGACTCTTCCGGCTACAATGCAGGACAACGGATGGCAATTTAGCGTTGTGGTCAGCGTGGGTGGGGGAAAAGTAACGAGCGAGGCTGCCCTCCTGACCGTGAACGCCGCAACCGACGTGCTGACTTGGCACAACGACATAGCACGTACTGGTCAGAACCTCACGGAAACCATTTTGACAACCAGCAACGTCAATTCAGCACAGTTCGGCAAGCTGGGTTTCTACCCAGTGGATGGCCTCGTTGACGCCCAACCGCTCCATGCCTCGAACGTTGCGATTTCGAACAATGAAGCACACAATCTGTTGATCGTTCCCACGGAGCATGACTCGGTCTACGCCTTCGACGCGGATTCCGGTGCGACGATCTGGAAAGTGTCCACGCTGAAATCTGGCGAGACACCCTCGGATGATCGAAATTGCTTTGCTGTGGTCCCTGAGAAAGGAGTGACTTCCACTCCGGTGATCGATCGCACCCGTGGCCCAAATGGCGCAATCTATCTGGTGGCGATGTCGAAGGATGCGTCGGGCAAGTATTTCCAGCGGTTGCACGCGCTTGATCTCGCGCTTGGTACGGAATTGTTCGGTGGGCCTGTCGATATTCAGGCGACCTATCCGGGGACCGGCGACAACAGCGACGGTACAAACGTGATCTTCGATCCCAGCCAGTACATGGAACGGCCAGCACTGCTCTTGCTGAATGGCGTCATCTACACAACTTGGACTTCGCACTGTGACGTTCGGCCTTACACGGGGTGGATTATCGGTTACAGCGCATCCACGCTCGCGACGACGAGTGTATTGAATCTGACTCCCAATACATACGGAGGCGCCATCTGGATGTCCGGTGCAGGGCCTGCCGCCGACAGTTCGGGCAACATCTATCTTGCTGAGGCCAACGGCTTCTTCGATGGGTGGCTGGATACAAACGGATACCCAGTCAATAAGGACTACGGCAACGCGTTCCTGAAGCTCTCAACGTCGGGTAACCAGCTTGCCGTGGCCGACTTCTTCGAAATGCACGACGCGGTCCAACAGAACGCCGCTGACACCGACCTTGGCTCCGGCGGCGTGCTCCTGCTGCCCGATCTGAGCGATGGCTCGGGCAATACCATGCACCTCGCGATTGGCGCGGGCAAAGACAGCAATCTCTACGTAGCCAACCGCGATTCGATGGGCAAATATGACCCCGACAATGACAACATTTATCAGAAACTCGAGGGAGCATTGCCAGGAGGAGTTTGGGCGACGCCCGCATACTTCAACAATACGGTCTATTACGGGCCGGTGGGAAACCCACTGCAGGCCTTTGCGATTGTGAACGCCAAGCTGTCGACGACCGCCACAGCCCACACAGCTTCCGGCTTTGGATACCCAGGTCCAACGCCCAGTATCTCCGCGAATGGTACTGGAAACGGAATTGTGTGGGTGGTAGAGAGCAGCACTCCTGCGATATTGCACGCCTACGATGCCTTGTCCCTGAACGAGCTTTACAACAGCAACCAGGCAAGCGGCAACCGCGATCAATTTGGCGCCGGCAACAAGTTCATGACGCCGACTGTCGTGAACGGGAAAGTGTTCGTGGGGACTCCGAATGGCGTGGCCGTCTTCGGTTTGCTGCCCGGACATTAGCCGGCGTCGGTCGATCGACTGCACGATGTTTTTCTGGCGCTGACCAGAAATGAGCGTCTTTGCCGGAAAACACTTTTTCACAGAACAGCAATTTGGGTACCCCAACCTCTCGCCGTCTGCAATTGACTGTATACCTGTCACAGGATTGTTAAACTGACTGTGCACTTGTACAGCTGCCACGATGGTGTCAAAAGGTCAGTTCATTGGTTCCCAGATCATGTCGAGCGGCCTGAACGAGACGTGATCTGGGAACTCTGCCACGCGCAAGCTGAAAATGGGTATGTCTGTGTTTTTCACTATCCGATGCCTACCACTATCCTATGCCCACGATTAGCGTGATCATCCCCAACTGGAATGGGAAGGATTTTCTAGAGGACTGTCTTTGCGCCATGAGGCGCCAGACGTTCCGGGATTTCGAGACGATTCTAGTCGACAACGGGTCGACTGACGGTTCAGTCGAATATGTTCGAACACAATTTCCGGAAGTGACATTGCTGGCCTTGCCGGACAACCTTGGCTTCACAGGTGGAAACATTGCAGGATACGCACAAGCTGGCGGAAACCTCATCGCGCTGCTAAACAATGACACTGAAGCGCATTCTAGGTGGCTGGAGGAGATACACAGGGCGAGTCAGGCATACCCCGATGCGGGAAGCTTTGCGTCGAAGATGATGTACTTCGACCAACGGGAACGGGTGGAGAATTGTGGATTCGACCTTGGGGTGGCCGGAACAACGGTGGATTTGGGTAGAGACGAACTCGATGGGCCGGCGTGGGGTCAACCGCGTAGGATATTTGGCGCTTCTGGAGGAGCGGTAGCGTATCGCCGCAGCATGCTCGAGGACGTCGGCTTCTTAGACCCTGATTTCGTCATGATCTATGAAGATGCGGATTTGAGTTTTCGAGCGCAACTTCGCGGCCATGGGTGTGTTTATGTGCCGGGTGCGGTTGTCTATCACCGCTATCGGGTCACGATCGGCAAAGCACCATGGCGGCAAGTTTACTACTCGCAGAGGAACATCGAGTTGGTGTACTTGAAGAACATGCCCCTGAGCCTCATCCTGCGGTCGGCACCGCAGCGCCTACTGTATGAACTGGGCGCGGCAATTTACTTCAGCAAGGAAGGTGCCGGTTCTGCGTTCTTTCGGGCGAAGCTCGATGTTTTGAAACTTTTGCCGTCAATCCTGCGGAAACGGACTCAGATTCAGGAAGGAAAGACGGTAACCAACTCGCAGATGCGGGCGATCCTGCGAAAAGGGACATTCTTCCACAAATGGAAGAAGTTTCGCTCGGTGTGGACCAAGCGAGCTCAATAGGCGGCTGAGAATTTAGCGCACCTGGGACGGGGCGATTCATCATTGTTGGGCACGTGTACAATGGGACGTATCTCTAACAAGATAGGCGAGTTGCGTACATTTCAGAATGCAGTATAGTACCCGCGAACATGCAAATTAGAGTTGAGAGCCGGAGCTTGGATGATGTGGTTGTGGTCGTTCCCGACATCTTTCAGGATGGGCGCGGTTTTTTTACCGAGACTTTCCGTGTGGATCAGTTCGAAGCGCTGGGATTGCCCACTCAGTTTGTGCAAGACAATCATTCGCGATCTGCGAAAGGGGTCGTTCGTGGATTGCATTTCCAATGGGCTCCCCCCATGGGCAAGCTGATGCGGGTCACGGTTGGATCGGCATTTCTGGTAGCAGTCGATATCCGAAAGGGCTCTCCCACAATTGGGCAGTGGGTGGGCGTTGAGGCTTCGGTGGAGAATCGCCGTTGCGTCTGGGCGCCGGCCGGTTTTGCGCGGGGGTTTTGCGCATTGTCGGAGGGAACGGAAATTCAGTACAAGTGCACCGGCCTTTACAACAGCCAAGCGGAGTCGGCAATTCGCTGGGATGATCCAGCAATTGGGATCAACTGGCCAGTGACGGATACAATCGTCTCCGAAAAAGATCGCAAGGCGCGCACCCTCGCCGAGTGGCTGGCATCGCCGGAATCGGAGAATTTTCAATATAGGACCGAGCCTGAACTTCAAGTTGCGATCAGGAGTTGATGATGAAATTGCTAGTGGCCGGTGGTGCGGGATACTTGGGATCGGTGCTAATTCCCAGATTGCTTGATCGTGGGTACGACGTGGATGTTGTGGAATTGTTTTGGTTCGGCAACCACCTGCCAAATCAGGTTGGGATTCTGAACAAGGATATTTTTCATCTCTCCGCTGAAGATTTGAGACCGTACGATCAGGTGATGTTTCTCGCTGGTCTCTCGAACGACCCAATGGCGGAATATTCGCCGAGCAAGAATTTCGTCCTCAACGCTGCAGCCCCTGCGTACCTGGGATACATTGCCAAGATTGCCAAAGTGAAAAGGTACATCTACGCATCTTCCTGTTCAGTCTATGGATACACCGAAAACGAACTCTATGATGAGACGCGTCCGGTCGGTTCCAGCTATCCGTACGGGATCTCGAAGCTTCAAGGAGAGCAGGCTGCGCTGCAACTGACGAATGATGAGTTTTCTGTCATTTGCTTGCGCAAGGGAACGATCTCCGGCTACAGCCCTAGGATGCGACTAGATCTGATCGTCAACACGATGTTCAAAACGGCACTGCGAGATGGGGTAGTGACGGTTAATAATCCGTCCATTTGGCGGCCAATCCTCAGTATCGAAGATGCCGCGACCGCCTACATCAGGGCGGTTGAAGCGAACGCCAAGATCTCGGGCGTATTTAATCTAGCTTCGGGGAATTACACGGTCGGGGAAGTCGCCGATGTCGTCAGAAGAAGGATTGAGGAGCGGCTGGACGTTCGAATCAATCTGAACATCAAACACGTTCAAGATTTTCGAAACTACAAGGTAAGCATAGATAAGGCGGCAAATGTTCTGAGCTTTCATCCAACGGGAGACGTAAAGTCGATTGTCGACAACTTGATCGAAAATAGGAGCAAGTTCCAAGACTGGGACAATCCTCTCTACTCTAACATTCTCACTTTCAAGGCGTTGGATGAGAGGATCGAGATTCCTGCCATGGTGGGTGTGCAGTGAACGTAGTGGTGATCGGCGCGAATGGGCAACTCGGTAGTGACGTTGTCAGTGCTTTCGCTGAAAGCCAGGATAACGTCGCGTCAATGACGCACGCCGAGATTGAAATCGGCAACCTTGAGTCCGTGAGGGCTGGTCTGGAAAAATTCAATCCCGCAGTTGTCGTGAACACGGCCGCAATGCATCACGTGGAACTCTGTGAGCAAAACCCAGAGCAGGCGTATGCCGTCAATGCAACCGGCGTGCGAAATCTTGCGCTGGTCACACGTCACCTTGAGGCAACCCTGATTCACGTTAGCACCGACTACGTGTTTGACGGCAAGAAAAACGCCCCCTATACCGAGGAGGATGCTCCCCTTCCGCTAAATGTGTATGGGAATTCCAAGCTGGCGGGCGAATACCATGTACGAACGATCAATCCAAGACACTTTGTGCTTCGGACCTCGGCGCTTTACGGCAAACATGCTTGCAGAGCGAAGGGCGGACGGAACTTCGTAGACCTGATGCTGGAGTTGGCGCGAACACGGGGTCGAGTACGGGTCGTCAATGACGAATTTGTGAGCCCTACGCCGACTAATGACTTGGCGCGTCAGATCGTACGTCTAGGCCGAAGCAGCGCGTATGGCCTGTACCATGCAACCTCAGAGAACAGCTGTTCGTGGTATGAATTTGCGGAGGAAATATTTACATTGGCGGGAGTCGACGTCACGCTCGAAGCGGCAGCGCCAGGGGAGTTTCCCACGAAAGCGCCCCGCCCTCAGTACTCGGTTTTGGAGAATCGTGGACTGAAAAGCATTGGTTTGAACTTGTTCACTTCCTGGAAGGTTGGACTGCAGCGATATCTCATTGGGAGTGAGATCGCAGCGCCTGCCGCCCTATGAATCGGCTGTCCAGACAAGAAGCAAGCGAAAAACTGAAAGAGCGGAACGAGTTTGTCGACGGTTCCGGGAAAGAAACCTCTTGGGTCGGCCGACGATAGGTCGTCGCATTGCAGCGCTTTGAATATGGTAAAAGCGTCCATTCTCATCTTAACAAAGAACGGAATGCCAGACATCGCTCGCTGCCTGAAGGCGGTTCACAGCCAGCGAACGACAAACGCCAAGGAGGTCATTGTCGTGGATTCCGGTTCAACGGATGAGACCCTGGAAATCGCGAAAGGCTTTCAGGTACGTCTCGAGCAGATTCCGCCGGCAAGCTTCCATCACGCGCGTACGCGAAATTTCGCCGCAGGACTTGCAAGCGGAGAGATTCTGGTCTTTCTATCGCAGGATGCAATTCCCGATTCCGATCACTGGCTGGATGCGATGGTCGCCAATTTCGCTGATCCGGGCGTTGGAGCAGTCTACGGACGACAAGTACCTAGGCCGGATTCGTCTATGGAGCGGGAGGACGTGCTCGACGCGGTGTACGGCGAGCAGAGAATCGTGAAGGATCCGGCCCATCGGAACGGGTCAGGTTACAGATTTTACCATTTCTCCAATGCTAATTCCGCGATGCGGCGGAGCCTTTGGGAGGCGACTGGCTTCCCGGAGGATCTTAAGGTTTTCGAGGATTTGGGAATCGCCAAGCGCATTCTTGATGAGGGCTGGAAGATCGTTTATGAGCCCGAAGCGTGTGTCTTTCATTCCCATCGTCACACGACGACAGACCTATTCAAGCGCTACTTCGACATTGGTTACACCCTGAAGCTCTTGAAGATCTGGGACGCTCCAGGGACGAGAAAATCGATGCTCCGGGACGCCTGGAAGTTACTGAAAAGCAAGGCCAGGCGCGCTGGCAAGGGTACGGGAAAGGTCGCTAGCGAAGGCATCCGGCAAGATATTGCCAAGTCGGTCGGATTATTTCTGGGCCTGAACCAGAGTTATCTGCCGCTTGTGCTTAAGAGGCAGACTCAGCGCGTTTCGAGTCTTTGAATAAATCGTAAAGGAGGCTTAACCGTGGCGTTATCATCGTCTATTGTGCGTGACTGCGCGGCCTATGCTAACAGACTGCCGTGTTCTGATTCGGTGGCAGATTGCTCCTTCAGGCTATCGGTGACGCGAGTCACGTGCAATGTGATTTGAATACTAGAAACGCTGCATCCTATTGACAAGGTACGGCCTCGGAGTCTAGCTTGTTGCCAAATCAATTCACAGAATCCGCCGAGGCGACGACAGACTTTTCCGTCCGCCAAGCGACTCTGGCGCTGCTTCCCTCCGGAACGTTATGCCCCCGCGTACGCAAGGGCAGCCCTAGGGTTTGGAACATGGTGGCATTAAGACCACGAGCAGTTGTCTCCTCCAGATTCAGGCCATCATTCGCCAAGGGTGTTGCATCTCACCGTGTGGCAAATCGACCACTTGCGTATGTTACGTTGAACGAAACAGAAAGAAAAGGAAGTTACCGGATTCTTCGTCATTCTGCGATAGAGGAAGCTGATTTGCATGATTCGCAGTCGCCTTAGCTATGTCCGCTTCAACCTGAAGATTCTGACGTTGCTACTGCCTGCCTGTTCCTACTTCATCGCCGTCAAGGTGCGCTTCGGTTTTAATCTCTTCTTCTTCCGGACGGCGGCCGCGGGTTTGCCTTCGTACTGGGGCATCGTGTTGCTGACCACTATTGTCTGGGCCATCGCCGCCGAAGAGTCGGGGCTTTGGAATGTGGAGCAATTGTATGCGCCGGGCGGGAAAAGCCGGCGACTGCTGGAAGCGCTCGCATTCACCTATGCGGTTGTTATGGCGCTCGGGTTCCTGTACCGGCAGGCCAGCTACTCACGGCTTGGTGATCGGGATCAGCGCCGTCGCCCTTTTTGTCCTGGCCACCGCCGCTCGCATCGTTTCCCGGGTCTTGCTGGAGTTGCTGCGGAAGAACGGCAGGAACGAGGTCAAGATTCTGATGGTTGGTACAGATCGGTTCGCGCGCCGGGTAGCGACTTCCCTGCTGCACGGAGAGGTACTTCCCTGCAAGGTGGTAGGCTTTGTGCGATTACCGGATCAGGAGATAGCGGTCGAAGGCCCTGTGTACGAAATGGACCAGATTCCGAACTTCTCTAACGGGCACTCGATCAACGACATCGTAATAGCGCTTCCCGCTGCCCGCCTAAGCGATGTTCAAAGAATTTCCCCTGCGTTGGAGAAGCTGTGCGTGCCCACCCGGGTTGTCATCGACCTTGGAGACGGGGTTGGCATTCGTGATCGCCTGATCGACCTTGGCGGGATTCACATGCTGGATCTGCGGCCTACGCTAGCGGAGACCGGGCCATATCTGTTTCAGAAACGCGCCTTCGATCTTGCCTTTTCCGTTGTCATTCTTCTACTCACTTTGCCGCTTTTCCTACTGATCGCCGTGGCCGTGAAAATCACCAGCCGGGGCCCTGTTTTCTTCAGTCAAGAACGCGTAGGACTCAATGGCCGCGTGTTCCGCATGCTGAAGTTTCGCACCATGCGGGTGGGAAGCAGGGAGGAGGGGGATACGCGCTGGACCTGCGACAACGATCCGCGGCGAACCAGTGTGGGAGTTTTCCTGCGGAAGACAAATCTCGACGAGTTGCCTCAATTCCTGAACGTGTTCAAGGGGGATATGAGCATCGTCGGTCCGCGGCCAGAGCGAGCTCATTTTGTCGAAAGGTTCTTGGAGGAGTTTGATCGATACAACTTCCGCCACACCTTTAAGGTTGGGATCACTGGCTGGGCGCAAGTGAATGGATGGCGCGGGGACACTTCGATAGCTAAGCGAGTGGAGTACGATCTGTACTATCTTCGCAACTGGAGCCTCACGTTCGATCTGCAAATCATAACGATGACCCTGCTGCGCATCTTTAACAGCAAGAACGCCTACTGAATCGATTCAGCACCTGCACCGGTCGGCGACCGACCGTGATTCCAGAATTCCTGTCTAGCTCATCACTCAGCTTTGCTGCTGAAACCTGTATCCTGCCTTGAGTTCGCACCGGTATACGCTGGTGTGGTCGGGGTTCACTCTCGCATTGCAATTTGCCCACGATAAGAGAAGATCTGGACCGAGAGGGAAAATAATCGTCTGTCCGGCTATGTCTGCCTCTAGAGTTACTCCCTCGGCGTCGGTTGGCAGGGTGAAGTTGAGGGTTGGACCGTAAATAACCGGATACGATTCGTGGTCCGTGGGGCTTTGCATGGTGTGGACCACCTCGGCTTCCACCAGGAAAGTCGCAGGATCGGACCAGTTTCTGGCAGTGGCGGTGATCTTCTGGCTGTTTCTTGAGAAATCGTCGGATTCGATTTTCGTGAAGGGACACGGACCCGCAATACAAGAGACCCGGGCGTTTTGAAACTCATTGCCGAGGCCGGCGTCCAACGTGGCGGATCCGATCGTGGCTTTCCATCGTCCATCGGGCGAGCACGGAGGTTCGCCCTTGCAGGGGACGTTGCCTTTGTTTTCGACCTCGAAAGTCTGGACCGCACTGCCAACGTTGATCGTCCTCATGGCCTTCGTCGAATATCGAACGCGGACATTGCTCACCGTAGTCGTGGGCTGCTTGGGGACGCTGTCAGTGTTTTTCTGTAACGGGATCAGACGAATGACGTAAAGCTTGTCTCCTGTGTACTCCGGAAGATCCAGGGGCTGATAGCCGGGATGGCGCAACAGGAAGGTGATTGGGCGCCCTCGGCGCAGGCCCTGAGGCAACGTCAAGCGAAAAAATCCGGAGGAATCGGATACCGTCGGAGCAGCCGCCAAATCCTTCAGACTGATTTCCACGCCTGCAATGGGCAGTTGCTTTCTGGGATCGGCATCATGAACGGTAACCGCACCGCGAAGGGTCAATGGCCTTAAATGCTGGCGCCGAAAATAATATCCCACAGCAGCCGACACGATAATCAGTGCCAGCACAATCCAAAGCGTTGCTTTTCTAGCTCGTGTCATCCAATAGTCTGTGAAACATTTTACGAGAGACGGCTCAGCAACGGCATCCTAAAATATGATCCAATATTCACTCATGTAGCAGAAAGCATGAAAATTGCCATATCTTGCCGCTCGAGACCGGCGAGTGGCATAAGCGATACGTGACCACGATGAAATCGAAGAAATCTTCACGGCGCGACTTCGTAAGACAAATCCTGGGCGTAGGCGCTTCCCTGCCATTCGCGAGCTTGGCGCTTTCTCAATCGAAGGCTCGCACTCCCGCGTCCTTGAATGGTCCCTTTGGCGCGATTTCGCCTGAAGACGACAAGTTCCTGAATGACATGGAACAAGCCAACGTTCAATACTTCTGGGAACAGGCCAATCCCAAGACCGGTCTGGTGAAAGATCGATGCAACGTTCATACCGATGATGGAGGAATTGTCGGAAGCATTGCCGCGACAGGCTTTGGATTGACCGCCTTGTGCATCGGCGAAAAGCGCGGGTTTATTTCGCATTCGGCTGCCCAGGAACGCGTCCTGGCGGCATTCGAGAGTCTGTGGGCGAAACTGCCGAATCATCGGGGCTTTTTCTATCATTGGGCCAACATCAACACCGGCGAACGCGTTTGGGATGCGGAAGTTTCTTCGGTCGATACCACAATTCTGCTATGTGGAGTTTTGACGTGCCGGGAATACTTTCCGGTTGCTGAGGTTCAGGGCTTAGCCGACGCCATTTTCGATCGAGTGGAATGGAGTTGGTTGTCGGAGGACACCGCTCTCCTGCCACATGGCTGGACCCCCGAGATGGGGTTCCTTCCCTATCGCTGGGACAACTACAGCGAGCTGATGATGATGTACCTGCTGGGGCTGGGTTCCACCTCGCATCCTCTTCCCGAGCAAGCATGGGCGGCTTGGAAGCGCTTAACGTTTGAATATGACGGCATGCGGTACATCGGGTCGTTTGCGCCGCTATTCGTTCACCAGTATTCGCAGGCCTGGTTTGACTTCCATGACAAGCGTGACAAATATGCAGACTATTTTCGAAATTCCACGATCGCGACGGAGGTACATCGCCGTTTTTGCCTGGAATTGGCCAAGCAATTCCCAAGCTATAGCGAAGATCTGTGGGGCATTACCGCTTCCGATTCGCCGAAAGGATACGTGATTTGGGGAGGCCCGCCCGCGGTTGGCCCCATAGATGGGACGATTGTTCCCAGTGCGTCTGCGGGATCGTTGCCGTTCCTTCCCGGACCGGTCATGCGGGTCTTGCGAACGATCAAAGATCGTTATCCGTTGGCCTGGAGCAAATACGGGTTTGTGAACGCGTTCAATCCCCTCACCAAATGGTATGACGGCGACGTGATTGGCATTGATACGGGCATCACGTTGCTGATGGCCGAGAATTATCGCTCGGGATTTGTCTGGAATACGTTCATGAAGAACGACGCGGCTAGGCGGGGCATGCAGCGCGCGGGCTTCAAGAAATACCAACCCTGACCTTGTCTCTACGAGGCTTCCACGCCATTCTTCCATCCGACTGTGAAGATATTTCAGGGTGATCGGACTATCGATACAATGGATAAAACTCGGCTGGCGCGCGTGTTTGCCAATGGAAGGCTGTCGGCTGACTCTGGCCTCGGCTAATCTACAGATTTTAAAAGACATATCGAGAGCTCTTAAAGCCAGCAGTCGTCGTACCATATCTGTGGGCGCATAGGAGTCACGGTTTCGAGATAGGTCTTCGAAGTGAAATAGGCTTCTGCGGGGTTCGTGACTGCCCAGCCGGATTGTGATTGCTCATCATATCGAGGCATGACCGCTAAACCCCTGAAGCGGTTTCGGCATCTTTAATCTACTCACTGTCAAAAGGATCCGGACAATGGCTGAGGCGGAGAAGTTTTGGGGCGGTTGGAGCGAGCGTCTCTCAGCTCTACGCAATGTCCCGCCTGTTCTCCGAATTGTCTGGGAGTCAGGGCCGGTTGTCGTCTCCTTGGGTCTCGTGTTCCGGCTGGTAAGCTCTCTGCTGCCTTTGGCAGCCTTGTGGGTCACAAAGCTGATCATCGACGGCATTGTTCACGCCGTCTCCGTCCACGAAGCTGTAAAACCCACACTTTGGTGGCTCGTTGCCGCAGAATTTGCCATTGCTGTCTTTGGCAGCATTCTGGGCAGAGTCATTGATTATCTCGACTCCTTGCTTGCCGACAAGTACACCCGTCATATCAGCATTCAGGTAATGAAGCACGCGGCTGAACTTGATCTGATCGCTTATGAGGATCCAGTTTTCTACGACCGGCTAGAAAGAGCGCGGGTACAGGCGACCGACCGCCTCGGCATGATCCAGTCGATTGGGCGACTGGTGCAGCAAGTAATCACGGCAGCATCCCTGTCGGTTTCCATTCTTCTGTTCTCGCCTTGGCTTTTGCTGCTGCTGATCGCCGGAATTCTGCCGGCTTTTCTTGGGGAAAGTCATTTCGCGTTTCTTGGGTACGCCAAGAATTTTCGGCAAACTCCGATCCGAAGGGAACTCGACTACCTCCGCGTCTTGGGGGGAAGCCGGGAAGCGGCCAAGGAACTCAAGCTGTTTGGCTTAAAGGATTTTCTGATTGGGCGGTTCACGCGGCTTTCAGATCAAATCTACGGAGAAAACGTTGACCTGTCACGACGGAGGCTCATCGTTGGATCTTTGTTATCGATCGTCGGCACCGTCGGTTACTACTCAGCTTATGTGTACGTGATTTGGCGGACTGTGACCGGCGCGCTGACGATTGGTACGCTCACATTTCTGACCGGGGCCATCGTGCAGGCCAGCAGCAACATCCAGCTGATCTTCTCGACGCTCTCGAGTATTGCGGATCAGGCGCTGTTTCTTACGGACTTGCTTGCATTTTTTGAGATGCAGGCCACCATTCGCTCGAAGCCGAATGCGCTGCCGGCTCCGCGCCCGATCCTGCGAGGATTCGAGTTTCGCAATGTCTCCTTCTGTTATCCCGGGAATTCGCGGATGGTGATCCGCAACCTGGACTTGCACCTCCGGGCCGGAGAACGCGTGGCGTTGATTGGGGAAAACGGCGAAGGCAAGACCACCCTGGTGAAGTTGATGACGCGCCTCTACGATCCCGTTGAGGGCCAGGTCTTACTGGATGGAATCGACTTGCGCGAATACGATCTCGAGGATCTTTACCGGGAAATCGGCGTCATCTTTCAGGATTTCATGCGCTATGAAATGACAGCGCGTGAAAACATTGCGGTCGGACGCATCGACGAGGTAAACGATCTACCGGTTCTAAAGTCCGCTGCCGCCAAGAGCATGGCAAATGAAGTCATTGAGAGACTTCCTCGCGATTATGAACAGATGCTCGGCCGGCGCTTTGAAAACGGCGTGGACCTTTCGGGTGGGGAGTGGCAGAAGGTAGCGCTCGCACGCGCCTACCTGCGGGATGCACAGGTCTTGATACTCGATGAGCCCACCGCCGCTCTCGATGCACGCAGCGAGTATGAAGTGTTTCAACGTTTTGCTGAGCTGACGACCGGGAAGTCAGCTCTCTTTATTTCGCATCGATTTTCAACCGTACGCATGGCGGACCGCATCATCGTCTTGCATCACGGGCAGATTACTGAGGACGGAAGTCACGACAAACTAGTGAATCTTGGGGGGCTGTACGCCGGCATGTTTGAAATGCAGGCGGCCAGCTACAGGTAGAAATTCGGGCACAGGAATACGAATCGCAAATGCCACAGAACACACATTTACAAGCAGCAAGCGACGAAAGCGAACAGCTGCCAGAACCGGTTCACGCCGGACAAAACCCGCGCGTGATTCATGAAGGGGCGGAAAAGCTGGCTCGTGCTCTAACATGGCTGCCGAATCTGCCTTCGTCGCCGACATTCGTGGAGCGCAGCCATGCGGTCGGGCATGCGTTGAAGCCGGTTTTTGACGCGGTGGAGGAGCCGACATCGGAACTGCTGGCCTGCGATGATTTTCGGTGGTTGTACGACAATAGCCGACTATTGTATTCAGACTTGCAGGCGGTCACGGTCGGACTGAAGTCTCAAACCAAGCTTCCTCACGTTCGAACTCCCAATGGCGAGACGATTCCCCGAGTGCTGGCGCTTGCGGAAGGATTCCTCGAAACGGTCTCTTACGAATTCAGTGAGCAGGAATTCATCTTGTTTGTGGAAGTGTTTCAGCAAACCACTGCGCTGAATTTGCGTGAACTGTGGGCGGTTTCGTCGGCGCTCAGGCTGGTTCTCTTAGAGGAAATCGCCATACGGGGCAAGAAGCTTCTGAAGAGCCCGCACGAGAATTCCAGCAATGTGAGTGTCTGTGTCAGAAGCCTCCGCGACGTCGGGCACACAAACTGGAAGGACGCACTCGAGCCGGTCATGAGCATCGATCGGGTGCTGGATCAGGATCCGGCCGAAGCCTACAGTCGGATGGATTTTGAAAGCCGCCAGCTCTACCGAAAAAAGGTAGCGAATATCGCCCAACACTCAGATTGTTCCGAATTGGAGGTTGCCAAGGCGGCGGTAAAACTGGCGGAAGAGTGCCGTCACCGTATTTACGCAGAACCGCGCATTGCTTTGCGCGAATCTCACGTTGGCTTTTACCTCGTCGACAAGGGAGCCCCGCTTCTTCATCAGAAAGTTCGCTTTCGGCCGCCAGTCGGACAGAAGATCCAAGCCCTGATGCGCAAGCATCCCGATGAAGTTTTGCTCACTGGCGTTCATCTTCTGACGCTGGCGATCATGTCGATGGCGGTCATCTTTCTGACCGACGCCTATACGTCGCTCGGCCTGATTGTATTTTCGATGTTCTTGTTGTTCCTGCCGAGTTCGCAGAGTGCGGTGCAGCTGATTAATTTTCTGATTACGTCGATTTTGCCCGCGGAAATTCTTCCGAAGCTCGATTTCACAGACTCGATTCCTGGCAATTGCACCACTATGGTCGCTGTCCCAACTCTGCTCTTGAATGAAAAGCAGGTGAGAGGACTGATCGAGAACCTGGAGGTGCGATATCTGGGAAACCACGATCCCAACATTCACTTCGCACTGCTCAGCGACTTGCCAGACTCCCGCGAGCCTGCCCGCGAAGACAATCCGCTGATCACGCTGTGCTCGGAGTTGATTCGGGAATTGAATGAAAAGTATGCGAGCCAGAACGCGGGATCGTTCTTCCTGTTCCACAGACATCGGGTTTACAACCCGCGCGAGAAGTCGTGGATGGGATGGGAGCGTAAGCGCGGCAAGTTGCTCGACTTCAACAAGCTGTTGCTCGGGCAGTACGACAGCTTCCCTGTGAAGGTTGGAGAGCTGTCAATTCTGCCGAAAATACGGTTCGTGATCACGCTTGATTCCGACACAGAGCTGCCTCGCGGTTCGGCTCACCGCATGATCGGAACGTTGGCGCATCCGTTGAATCAGGCCATTATCGATCCCGAAACCAATACTGTGGTGGATGGATACGGCATTTTGCAGCCCCGGGTCGGAGTTAGCGTGCAAAGCACCGCGCGCTCGCGCCTGGCAGCGATCTATGCGGGAGAAACGGGTTTCGATATTTATACCCGGGCGATTTCTGATGTCTATCAGGACTTGTATCGAGAGGGGAGTTTTACGGGAAAGGGTATTTACGAAGTGGAATCGGTTCACCGAGTTCTGGACCGACGGTTCCCCCGGAATTCCCTGTTGAGTCACGACCTGCTCGAGGGTGCTTATGCACGGGCGGGGCTGGTGAGCGATATCGAGGTGATTGAAGACTACCCTTCCCACTACAGCGCCTACAATCGCCGCAAGCATCGCTGGTTGCGAGGTGACTGGCAGATTGCGGGATGGTTGCTGCCGCATGTGCCAGAAGAGTCGGTGGACCGCGTCGCGAATCCGATTTCCCTGCTGTCCTGGTGGAAGATTGTCGACAATTTGCGCCGCAGTCTTGTGGAGCCGGCTACATTTTTCTTGCTGGTCGTAGGATGGTTCATGCCTGGCAGGCCCTGGCTATGGACGTTGGTCACGTTGGGCATTTTATTTATCCCGGCGTGGGTGGAATTCGGGTTCAATCTGCTACGTGCGCTCTTCATGTGGGACTTGACCGTCGCTCGAGATGCGCTCACCGGCCTATACGCAGCGAACGTTAACCTTTTTTTCATTTTGATCTTCCTTCCTCATCAGATGCTGCTTGCACTGGATGCTGTCGTGCGATCGCTGGTGAGGCGCTTTGTTACCCAAGACCGACTTTTGGAATGGGAAACGGCAGCCGAATCGGAGCTCAATACTCGCGGACGCAACCCGGTCGACGTCTACCTCAACTGGATGCCTCTGCTTGCCGTTCTGTTGGGAGGATTGGTATGGCTTGAGAGGCGGCAGGCATTCACCACGGCCTTGCCCATCTTGGCGCTTTGGGGTTGCAACAGGGCCGTTTCAAGCTGGCTGAATCGTCCACCAGCCACGGGCCGAAATCAGACATCTCGCAAGAATGTCGCATTCCTCCGCCACGCCGCGTTGAGAACGTGGCGTTACTTCTCCGAGTACAGCACCGCCGAACACAACTGGCTGATACCGGACAACGTTCAAGAAGAACCACCCGCGGTGGCGGCTCGAGTGTCGCCGACGAATATCGGCCTGCTGCTGAACGCCAGGCAGGTAGCTTGCGAATTTGGGTATCTGACGGTACCGGAGCTCGTCGAAAAGACTCTTCAGACGTTAGCCACCCTCGACAAGTTGCAGAAACATCGCGGGCACATTTTGAATTGGTACGAAACGCGCACTCTTCTGCCCCTTGCGCCGCTTTTTGTTTCTTCCGTCGACAGTGGGAACCTGCTGGCCTCGCTATGGACCTTGCAACAGGGCAGCCTTGACCGGCTGAACCAGCCGATCTTGCAGCCGTGCCTGGCTGAAGGTTTTCTGGACTATCTTAGGGTGCTCGCGGCAGACCAGGTGATTCCTCGAAAGCTTGTTGCGTCGTGCGAGCGTCAGCGAAACACGGATGCATGGTTGGACTCGATCTTTCAATTGCCCGATACCTTTTTCGCACAGATTCACGAAACGATCGCCACGTCAACCAAAGGGAGCGACAACCAATGGTTCGCCGCAGAAGCCGAATCGCGCTTCAAGAGCTTGCAGCAGGCGGTCAATGACTATGCGCCGTGGTCCTCGCCCGAGTTTGCGGCTCTGCGGAATGACACCACTGTGAATCTCTCGGTGATGGACAACATTGCGCTCAAACAAGTGCCACAGTTCATCGATCAAATGGTCCGCCAAATCGACTGGAACCTGCATTCTGCGGATCGCAAACAGGAAGATTTGTATACGCGTTTTCGTGATCAGCTCTTGAGGGCGAAGTCCAACTCTGAACGCTTGATCGCTGACATTCGATTGATGGCGAGCAAGGCGGGCCAGCTGGCCGATGGAATGGACTTTGCTTTGTTGCTCAATAACCGCCGCAAATTAGTGTCAGTCGGCTTTGATGTGGACACGCATACGCTTCATGCAGCGTGCTACGACTTGCTGGCCACTGAGTCCCGCACCGCTGTCTTCGTCGCGATTGCCAAGGAAGATATTCCACAAGAGAGCTGGTTCCTGCTCGGCAGGGCTCACACTCTGGATGACGGACAGCCGGTTTTGCTGTCATGGACTGGAACGTTTTTTGAATACTTGATGCCATCCCTTTGGATGCGCACGTATCCAGACACCCTTTTAGAGCGGTCGCGCACTGCTGCGGTGCGATCGCAACAGGCGTATGGGGCGCGCAAGGGAGTTCCCTGGGGCATTTCGGAATCGGCCTATTACAAGCTCGACGAGGCCGGAAATTACCAGTATTACGCTTTCGGACTCCCTCACCTCGCGTTGCGGACGCGGGAAACGAACGCTCTTGTGATCTCCCCGTATTCGACATTTCTCGCGCTGAATACGGACCCCGTGGAATCGGTGCGCAACCTGCAAAGGATGGCCGACATGGGCTGGTTCGGCAGCCATGGCTTCTATGAAGCAGCAGACTTCACGTCTGCGAAGCGCAAGTTCTGGAAGGGACGGCCGCAGGTGGTCCGTTGCTGGATGGCACACCATCAGGGGATGAGCCTGTTGGCTTTGGGCAATTTTCTGAGCGATAACGTCGTGCAGAAGTGGTTCCATTCCGAGAGGCGGGTGCAGGCAACCGAATTGCTGCTTCACGAGAAGCCAGTTGCGCACGTGCGTCGGAGAGATATGCCGCGGAGGCGGACTGCGGCGTAACCGGTCGCCGCGGCCCCTACTTGCCCGGCAGCCCCAACTGTTCGATGTGCATCAGCAGGTCCGCCGGGTCCGAGTAGACCCTGAATGCGCCTGCGCGCTCAAGTTCTTCGCGGCCGTAACCTCCTGAGAGCACTCCGACTCCCAATGCGCTCTTGCGTCCTGCGGCGAGAAGATCCCAGACGCTATCGCCGACTACGATGCAATCGCCGATTGGCACCTTCAGTGTTTCGCGCTGCGAGGCGCGAACACATCGGGCGAAGGTTTGGCCTTTTCCACCTGGTCCCCAGTCAGAATCGGAATTCCCGATGGCAATTTGAGCCGCTCTAGAAGTAGCGACGTCTGGTGGCGGCTCGCCGGTCGTC
Source organism: uncultured Acidobacteriaceae bacterium (assembly GCA_963840895.1). Taxonomy (GTDB): domain Bacteria; phylum Acidobacteriota; class Terriglobia; order Terriglobales; family Acidobacteriaceae; genus Sulfotelmatobacter. The sequence goes on along the minus strand of CAWJAR010000010.1, from coordinate 107,973 downwards.
GCGATCGCCACGCGAATCGCTCGTCGGGACAGATGTTTGAGTAGTTGACTTGCTCCTGGCAACTGCTGCACGTGCGCGATCACCTTGCGGAACTTACTGTCGTGTTTTCTCTCCAGTTTGTCGAGTTCAATTCTGTGTTGTCTCGGGAGTTCGCGCAACAATTCCTGAAGCATCGATTTCCCGCTCATTCCAACCCGGCGATGAATCTTCCAACGCGGGATCACGATGCCCTCTTCAAGAAGTGCTTCGGACCAGGCGTTTACGTGCTGATAATTGCTGTCGAGAAGGGTACCGTCGAGATCAAAAAGGACGGTCGGCGTTTCGGAAGATGTCGAATCGCGGTACGCTTTTCTTCTTCGCGCGGACATGGTCAGATCACAGCTTTCTGAAGCGAAATCTTCGCGGTTGGGTGCGGATTTGTTTTGAAAGGTTGCGCCTCCTCCCATCGTTGTAGAAGTCGACTAAGGCGGATGCCGAAACCCGGCTCTCGCCTTTCTGACCAGGCACTTGCCAACCACAGGGCAGGATCCGTCATCTCACACTATGCTCGCAGGAACGAACCGCTCGCCGCGCTCCCGCAGCAGCAAATAAAAGTGGAAAATCCGTGCGTTCGAGCTCGCTGAACCCGGACTTTCACAGGAGCCCGAATGAGGATTGCCCAAGTCGCGCCACTTTATGAAAGCGTCCCGCCACGCCTCTACGGAGGAACCGAGCGAGTTGTCTCGTGGCTTACGGAAGAACTCATCTCACTCGGACACGACGTCACCTTGTTTGCCAGTGGCGACTCGGTAACTAACGCTCGCCTCATTTCCGGAAGCAATAAGGCACTCAGGCTCGATCCGGATTGCGTGGATCCGCTTGCACACCATATTTTGATGATTGAACGGGTCTACGAAATGGCGGAGGAGTTCGACCTTATCCACTTCCACATCGATTACGTTCACTTTCCCCTGAGCAGGAGAGAGCGAGTACCGTGCCTGACGACACTACATGGAAGGCTGGATCTGCCCGACCTGCCCCCTCTCTACAAAGAATTCAGGGATATGTCGTTGGTATCGATCTCCAATGCCCAGCGCAAACCGCTGCGTTGGGCAAACTGGATTGGCACAGTTCGCCATGGTCTTCCGGCGAACGCGCTTTCAATGAAAAAAGAGGCTCGGGAGGGCTACCTTGCGTTTCTGGGTCGCGTTTGCCCAGAAAAGGGCGTTGATCAGGCCATCGCAATCGCGATTCGGTCGGGCATGAAGTTGAAAATCGCCGCTAAGGTCGATAGGGTTGACGTCGATTACTTTGAAAGGAAGATTAAGCCCTTACTCAATCATCCTTTGGTAGAGTTTATGGGCGAAATAGGACACCGCGAAAAAGCGGATTTTTTAGGTAATGCTGCGGCGCTTCTATTTCCGATTAACTGGCCGGAGCCTTTTGGATTGGTAATGATTGAAGCTATGGCCTGCGGAACTCCGGTGATCGCTTATCCGTATGGTTCCGTTCCCGAGATTATTCCGGACGGCGTATGTGGATTTTATGTCCACGATGTCAAAGAAGGCGTCGATGCGGTTCATCGCCTCGGCGAAATTGACCGTCACGAATGCCGCCGCCACTTTGAGCTAAACTTCACAGCGGAACGCATGGCGTGTGACTATGTGAAGATATACCAAACGCTGGTTGACCCTCAGCCGGCCTCACTTTCGCTCGAAGAGGGAGTCTTGAATTGGATGGAAGCGGAATCGTCCACCCCCAGTACTACATAGCGACCACGTCCTCACCTGCGGATGACCGAGCTCGCGTACTTAAGTATGGCCGGATGTTTTTCGTGTTCGATCGCTTGGGCGACGTGCAGACGACGGGCCTCGGAGAGGAGGGCCTGTTCTACGACGGAATGCGCCACCTCTCGGCATTATCGTTAAAGTTATGGAACGCCCGTCCCTTGTTGCTGAGCTCGACTGTAGCGACCAACAATTTCTTGTTCACGGCAGACTTGGCCAACCTTGATGTGTTTAGCGATGGGGCCATGGTGATTCATCGCGGAACGCTTCACTTGGTCCGGTCCAGATTTCTGTGGCGTGATTCGTTCTTTGAGAAGCTCTTATTTGTGAATCATGGCTTGGAGGAGTTGGAAGTCCCGGTCCGCGTGGGGTTCGATGCCGATTACACCGATGTTTTCGAGGTTCGAGGCATGGTCCGAGAGCGAAGGGGCCGCCGGCTTGAGGAGCAAGTAGATAAAAAATCGGTCACACTTTCCTACGAAGGATTGGACGACGTCGTTCGCCAAACCTGCATTCGGAGCGATGCGAATTCCCTCAGGATGTCCGGAACAGCATTCGAGTTTGAGGTTAGCCTTCGCCCGAAAGAGAGAGTAACGGTACAGATCGAAGTCTGCTGCGGTACCGATGCCGTGAAGGAGTCTATCGGGTACACAGAAGCACTCTCTTCGGCGCGCTTCGAACTGGCAGAATTTTCGCGTGAATTCCCTCAGATCAGCAGTTCGAATTCGCGCTTCAGTGATTGGATTGCCCGCTCCATTTCTGACCTCGAAATGATGATTGCGGGGAACCCCGAACGCAATTATCCCTACGCGGGAGTTCCCTGGTTCAGCACTGTGTTTGGGCGCGACGGCATCATTACGGCTCTTCAGACGTTGTGGCTGAATCCGAACATTGCGAAGGGAGTGCTCGACTTTCTAGCCGCATCTCAGGCCGATGCAGTGGACCCGGTAGCAGATTCTGAACCGGGCAAGATTCTGCATGAGATGCGCCGCAGCGAAATGGCGGCGTTGGGTGAGGTGCCGTTCGGACGCTATTACGGCAGCGTAGACGCGACTCCTCTGTTCGTCATGCTGGCTGGAGCGTACTTCGACCGTACGGCAGATCGGCCGTTTCTGGAGCACTTGTGGCCCCATATCCAACGGGCCTTGAAATGGATTGACGAATTTGGCGACGTGGATGGCGATGGGTTCGTCGAATACGCGCGACACTCCAGCAAGGGATTGGTGCAGCAAGGATGGAAGGACTCCAACGATTCTGTGTTTCACGCCGATGGAAAGATCGCAGAGCCGCCGGTGGCGCTGTGCGAAGTCCAGGGCTATGTCTATGCAGCGAAACTCGCGGCGGCCCGATTGGCCCGGGTACTAGGTGATGTGCATCATGCCTGTGAACTCGAACTCCAGGCGGAGAACCTGCGAACACAGTTTGAAGAACAATTCTGGTGCGACGACATTAGGCATGTATGCGCTGGCCCTCGACGGTCACAAGCGTCCATGTCGAGTACGCGCCTCGAATGCCGGTCACTGCCTCTACACCGGAATCGTGTCGCCTGAAAGAGCTCGTCGCGTTGCCGAGGTCCTGAGCGATCCAGACTTCTTCACCGGATGGGGAATTCGCACCGTTGCCACAACCGAGTCGCGATATAACCCGCTCTCATATCACAACGGTTCGATCTGGCCCCATGACAATTCGATCATTGCCAACGGCATGGCGAAGTATGGGTGCAAGAAAAAGGCTGGGCAGGTGTTGCTAGCGCTGCTCGATTTAAGCAGCGAGGTTGAACTGCATCGCTTGCCGGAGCTGTTTTGCGGCTTGAAGAGGCGTCCGAATGAGGCTCCGACGCTCTATCCAGTCGCTTGCTCACCTCAGGCCTGGTCCGCGGCGGCCCCCTTCTTCATTCTGGAAGGCTGCCTCGGCATTTCCGTTCATGCGGATCTAGGCCGCATCGTGTTTGATCGGCCCTTTCTGCCGGAGGGTATCCCACAGCTGTCCATTCGGGGCCTTCGTTGCGGAAGAGTCATGGCCGATCTGCTGCTGGAGAGAAGAAACGACTCCGTTTTAGTCCATCTTGAAAACCAACAGGATGAAATTGAGATCGTGACCATCGTATCGTAGAGGTTGCGATACTGTTTTCGCGGTATTCTCCGATGTGTCCCGAAGAGCCTAGTTTAGGGCAGTGTCTGTCGGCGGCATTAAACGGGCGTTTGAGCGTGCCTATCAGGACGTGATCCGGCACCATACGCTGCAGGTAGCGGCGGCGCTATCGTACTATTTTGTTCTGTCCATCTTTCCCTGTCTCATCTTCTTTTCTGCGGTAGTTGCCTTCATTCCTCTTCCGGACCTGTTTGGCCGAGTCCTGCTTTTGATGAACCGCCTTTTGCCTGGCGAGACGATGCGGATGGTGTACTCGGTATTGGGAGACGTGCTCTCGTCCCACCGGGGAACTTGGCTATCGTTCGGAATGCTGGGGACGATTTGGACGGCGTCGGCGGCATTCGATTCAATGATCGAGGCCCTCGACATTGCATACGATGTAACGAGTCAACGGCCAATGTGGAAGAGCCGCCTTCTAGCGATTGGCCTCGCGGGAATCTGCGGCCTATTGCTATTGGCGGCCTTAGCAATGATGGTCGTGGGACCCTTCTTTGGGGAAGTGCTTGCCACTCGTTTTGCTCTGCCGACGGCGTTTGTCAGGGTTTGGCCTCTGTTCCGATGGGCACTCGCGATATGCTTTACCATTCTCGTCGTTGAAGTGCTGTATTTCCTCGCTCCCAACGTGAAGCAGCGCTTTGGCGCGACCCTCCCAGGCGCAGTTCTTACCGTGGTTGTATGGAACGGCCTTTCGTATTTGCTAGGCCTATATTTCCATTATTTCGCAAATTTCAATCGGACCTACGGAACCTTGGGCGGATTCATTGCCTTGATGATCTGGCTGTATTGGACTTCCTTTGTTCTGTTGGTGGGGGCAGAACTCAATGCCGAACTCGCCAAAGCGAGCAAGAAGGGCCGTGTTGAACCTCGGAAGATGCTCACCGACGATCGGCAGGACACGGTTCTGCCGGACCGCGCGGCGTAATAAAGTGCGTTCAGGTGAGTTCGTCAAAAGCGAGTGTGGTAGCGGCCATCCACAGAAACTCCTCCTGATTGGTCTCGTGCCATGCTGACAGACCAGCGCTTGTTGATTTGATATTCCCCTTGCACGACCTCGCTGCCCGGCTGAGACACATCGGTTGAAAAAGTGAAAAGGAAATTCCTTGTGATGCGCTGCTGGAGGGCAATGCGGGCTGAGGGGTTCTGATTGTTTCCGCCAACGGTTGGATCAATTTGCAAGCTGGAGAGGCCCGCGAGCTTTTGCACACTGCTGCTCAGCTGACTGGCTGCCTGAGACGCAATCATCGAATCAGTACTCTGGCTCGAGGCGGCAGACTCCTGTGTGGTCTTACCCCGGGCAACCAGGTTGATGATGTCAGCAGCCGCCAGCGGAGGATCAGACACGTAAGATGTGGTGAGTTTATCGAGCGGCCCTCGCAGCGTGAGAGTGAGATTGTATTGCTCCACGGTGGTTGTCACGGAGACGTTCATGACGGGATGGGTTTCGTTGGGATTGTCGAATGTGATCACTCCTTTCTGCAGCTCGTACCGCACGTTCCGATAGAATAGTTCTCCGGAAGAGAGCGTGGTGCGGCCGGTAATTACGGGGTTGGCCGCGGTCCCTCGCACCTGCCAATTCACACGGCCTGCAATGCTGATCTGAGAACTGGTCGCGCTCAGGCTATCCTGAGACTGCACTCCAATCGCAAGCTTGATGGTATCGGCAAGTCCTGGCTGTGCCGGCGCACTCCCCGTGCTGAACTGGTCGCTTATTTTTGCTAAATCGAAATCAGGCGTGAACGACAGGCTGTCAATGAGAACGCGACCGTTCAGTGAGGAGGCTTCTGTTGTGCCGCTGAAAGTAAGATTCGCATCGAGCACCGATCTCAATCCGTCAGGATAGCGGAGGCGCACGGATTGTCCCTGAAGCGCGAGGTTGAACTGCAGAGACGGTTTGTACAGCACCGAACCGCCGACCGAAACCTGTCCACCTCCAACTTGTCCCGTCATCTTGGATATTTGTAGCCGATCGTTCGTGAGGTCCAGCGTGCCGTTCAGGTTTTCTATTCCCACGGGAGCGTCCGCCGTGTTCAGGGAGACATCCTTGAGTTGCAACTGCCCTTCAACCTTCGGTGCGGATGCAGAACCGGAGGAGCGCACGTCTAGAGCCACGGTTCCCGAGCTTTCCACGTCAGGGGCAACGATCTTCAAAATCCTAACGTCCACTGAGCCATTTGCAGAGAGCGTGGGAGAGGCCGTGCCGCCAATTGGCATTCGACCTTGCACGTGAAGCGAGGTACCGGTGCCTTGAATGTCGGCCGGTTGGAGCGTCACGACAGAGTTCGAATAGTCTGCATGAATGGGAGCCACAATTCCGATCTCTAGAGACTGGAAACTGGCTTTCAGGACTGGGATTGACAGGTGCGCTTCGATCTTGGATATGTCCTTCAAAGGGCCCTTCAGCGTCGCGTGCATTTCTGTTTGACCTTTGAACCCTTGTGGGACGCTCGGGGCATAGGCCATCAACGCGTCCAAAGGGACAGTATTCGTATCGATGACGCCTTCCGTATCGTAGTCACCGCTAAGAGCGACGCGACCGTGAGCGTGAACCGAAGCCTGTGAAACCTTGGAGTCCAGATTGATGTCGGCGAAGTGTTGCGCGATGTGAATATCTGCCTTCAATCCTGAGATTGAACTCTGACGTATGTCGAGTTGTGGCAGCTGAAGCGTCGCATCTAATTGAGGATCGTCGAACGTACCCTCGCCCTTCACAAATGCGGAGACAGATCCCGTGAGTTGAATGTTCTTTGCCTGAACAGTCTGCAGCTTTTGCAAGACAAGTGTCGGCGCATCGACGTTAATTTTGTAGCCCTTTGGTCTTCGGGAAGTAGGACAGTTTCGCGTCGATTGTTCCGGCTGCGGCTGAAGCTTTCAGAGTTGAGTCAATGGATCCCTTCGTCGCCGTGAACTGTGCTTTCAGATCTTGAATCGGCTCGTTGTAGGCACGAGCATTGGTAATCTGTGCGGAGCCTGAACCCGAAGGATCAAGCTGTGAGCCGCCGAGCACGATCTTCGCGGAGAGGTCGCCCGAAACCGGATAGTTCTGTTTTGCCAATCGTTGAAGATCAACAATGCTCATTTGTTGGACGTCGAGATGGCATTCGATCCGGTTCGACGGCTTGTAGGACCAATCGTTCAGCCCTATGCTGGCCGTTAGAGTTGCACGTCCGCGATGGGCGTTGATCAACGATCCACTCTGCACCGAAAATTGAGAGGGAGTCGCGTTCATCTGGAAGCTTGCCGATTTCCACTCGCTTCCCTCGACCTGTAAGTTCTGAGCATGCAACTCGGCGGCAATCGCAGGATTCTGGATCGACCCGCGCACCAATGCGTTCAGCGTTGCAGACCCTGAAATTGCCGGCAAAGGAGTTGCTGGACCGAACGAAGCGGCCAAAGCAGTAAGCTCCTGAAGGTCGTTGGCCACAACGTTAAGTTGCAAGCTGGATTGTTTGCTGATCGTTCCCTGGGCGTTCAGCGTAGCTGAAGGAATCCGCAGGCTGGTATCGTGCAAAACGACGGTCTGATGCGCGCCGTCATAAGTCGCGTGGATCGCCCCCTGGACCGGCACACTCGTTTCCTTCTTCGCGGTCTGGCTTGCCGTACCGCGGATAGTGAGATCCGACTGAGCACGTAGATTCCTTACGTTCCCACTCCAAGAGGCTTGCGCGGTTCCGGTAAGTGTCCCGGAGATGACTGCGCCCTGGACCTGGCGCCGCGCAAAAGCTCTCTGAAGCGCTTGGAGAGAGACGTTACGCAATGACGCTTGTACCCTAGATATGGGCGTCGTATCGATATCGTTCACCTCGGCATTGCCTGCGACACTTCCGCCCATAGTCTGCAAGGAAACGTCGCGCACGATTAGGTTTCCATTCGACAGTCCGTAAGTTCCTTGCAGCTTCTTTATTTCGACTCGATTGCCGGAAGCCACCGCCGTAAGAACCTCACTCGCCAGCTGTCCATCCACCGTGACGTTTCGAAGAAGGGGGCGGGAACCGACGGCCGCATAATGAATCTTGCCGATCAGAGCAAGATCCCCAGTGGGCGAGACTTGTGGCGAGAACGAAGCGAAGTCTTGGGCATGGATTCGAATCTGGTACTCGCCGTCAGCGTTGGGATTCGAATAGTCAGAAACCCGGGCATGAAGAGTCATGGCTGATGCTCCAAGCTTCACCAGAGCAGATTTCAGCTCGAAGGCCTGCGGCGAGGCAGTGAACTTCATCTTTAAGCTATGTGGAAGAGCCGCGTATTGGGCATAACGCACGTTCCCGTGATCGTACGAGAAAGTTCCCTCATAGGTTTTGATGAGTGGAACAAAGCGAACGTCTGTGCCAAGGTTGTGAAGATCTGCTTCGATTGGAATCTTTTCGTCGTTGTAGTCGAGCTCGCCATTGGTGAGTTGCACATGTTGCACTGCCAGATCGAAGATATTAGTGTTGCTATTGTTTTGGCTGGGCGGAGCTGTCGGCAGATTGTTCTTTCCGTCTTTCCCCACCTCCAGATGAACAACGGGATGGACGATGAGAAGTTCCCGCAATGAGACTTGGCGGCGTAGTGCGGACACAACCTTGATGCGAACCGTCAGCTTGTCAGCCTGAAGAAGCGGTGGATTTCCCATCGCTTCGCTTCCACGCAAGGAGATGTTGTAGAGGTGAGCGGTCAACGTCGACAGACTGAAATCCAACCCACCAATTTCAGTTCTCGCTCCGGTCGCCAAATCTGCTTGCTCGACGATCTTTCGCAAGGCGTACTGGCGAAAGTTGTTGCTGCGCAGGTAGAGGTATCCGCCAACCACTGCGATGAGAAGCAGTGCCAGACATCCTGCCAGTAACCAGCCGATCGTTTTTTTCCACTTCATCACGAACTCCTAAAACGCTTGACCGACCGTTATGTAATATTGGTTCGCGTTGAGCCCCGGGACGGGATTCAAGTTGCGCCCGAAGTCGATGCGGACTGGACCGATTGGCGTGGAATAACGCAGCCCAACTCCCACGGTGTTGGTGTAGTTGTTGACGAAGTTGTTGAAGTTGATTGCGCTATAGACGTTGCCACCATCGTAGAACACTACGCCGCCGAGCGATTTTATTATGCCAAGAGGAAAACGTGCCTCTGAGTTCAGAATGACAAGCTGCTTACCCCCAACAGGTACCGTAATGTTGACACATCCCGACTCGCCTTCCAGAACATTGCAGAATGGAACCAGACGTTGGGGGCCAGCCTGATCGATCGGAAATCCTCGCAGGGACGTGCCACCGCCAGAAAAGAACAGCTGGCTGGTCGGGACAAAGCTTCCGGCAAATGGAGCCGCTAGTCCCAAACGGATGCTGTTCGCAAACACCAGGGAATGGACCGGCTTGTAGTATGCGTACTGGGCAAAGAGCTTGGTGAAGTTCGCGCTCGAACCGAGCGCGGTAGGAGTGATCCCAAAGTTGATGGTGGAATAGGTTCCTCGATGCGCGTCGAGCGGCTTGTCGCGGGTATCGTGGATCAGCGTTGCCGAGAACGTCGAGAGCCGTACGTGTCGATCCTGCTCAAGCACAAGTTCAGGAACCAGAAGGTTAGACAGGTTAGTCTTGTTGAAATCGTAGCGGACCTGAAGGCGGGTGTTGTGTTTTCGGCTGATCAACCGTTCTACTTGAAACGACAGATCTCCTAAGCCAGCGGTAAACAGGGGATTCTCGCTGTTGCGCTCTACTGAGAAACTTGAGAGAGATTGCCATTGGGAACCGAGGAAGTGGGGTTGAGTATACGCGGCCAAGGCCCGCTGATCGAGACGTGCCAGGAGGAGTGACGCACTTGCGGTCTCGCCTAGTCCTCGCATGTTGCGACGACTGAATTCCACCAGGCCGCGCGGACTCGCGAAGGTAGATTGACTGGAGGCGATCTGATTGCCACCCAGGTCAATCGAGCCTCCACCTCCGGGTATGGCAACGCTCCCTGCGGGGACGTTTCCACCTCGGTGCGAAACCTCGAATCCGAATCCGTAGGTGAGTTCGTTACGCTTGGCTTCGTGCACCTTTACCAGAGCAGATTCGTCCGTCTGGTCAGTGATCGGTCTTCGTGGCCCGACGCTTGACCAGTCAAAGATGCCCAAGTCGTAGAGATTGCTTTCGGCTTCCAAGAGTTGCTGCCGCCGCATTGGTGCCTCTGCTGGAAGTTGGGCAGTTTTAGCAATCAGCGGGAGCTTGGTCTGTTTTTGTCCTAGAAAAACAACTTGGTCAATTCGAACCAACTGATTTTCTGTGATCGCGTAAGCGACATTCACGCGATGCGGATCAACAGTACTTGGCTTGACGGTCGTCTTGACATCTACATTGAGATATCCTCGGTTCAGGTAGTTGGCAGAAATACGATTGCGATCTTCCGCCAGCCTTCTCGGAGAATAGGGCTGCCCCGCTCGAAGCTGAAATCCCTTCGGTGCCGCGAGCAGGCTCGAATCCAGGTTCTGATTTCCCGCGATTTCGACGCCCTCAACCACAGTTTGGATACCCTCTTCGATGTTGAACGCGATATCGATCTTTGGTTCGCGGTCGACGGTTCGAGGGGTTACCTTGACGTCTTCGTACCCGCGATCCCGGTACAGGGCTCGCATATTTTCAGCACTCTGCTTCAGGAGTTTCTGACTGACTCTGCCGTGGGTCCAGATGTGAGATTTCTTCACCGTTACCTGTTCCATCAGCTCCTTGGTGGACAGTTTGTAATTACCCTGAAACACAATGTCGCCCACCTTGTGCTTTGTACCCCGATCGATCTGATAGACCACGAGGATCTGATCTGGTTGTTTCTCAAATTGCGTCGTTACTTTGACGTCAGAGAAGCCCTTTTTCTGAAAGTAGTCGGTAAGATTCCGTTGACCTTCCTCGACCAAGTCCCGATCAACGGCTCCCTCGGAGTAAATCGGGATGAGCGTCTTCAACTGCCGCCCCTGCAGAAACGGAATCCTCGTAAGCCGTGCGCCCACGGCGCGAACGGTAACGATCGGACCAACTTCTACTTTGAACGAGACTTCGACCTGGTTCGTGCTCGCGTTGTACAGTGGAGCGTTTTCCTGGATGCTACTGGCTAGGCGGTCGTCACGGGTTAATGTTCTCTTCATCAGCTGAGAGGCCGCTTTCATGCGTTGGGGAGTGTACGGTTTTCCCGACTTCAGCAAGCCGCCTGAAAGCCGCGCCCGAAGAGACCTCATGGCATGCAGCAGCCGGGCACTCTCGCCAGCCTCAGGGCCCTCGACGTTCACAGACGAGATTCGGGCCCGCGAACCCATTGTGACCGTAAACCCGACGCTTACCAGTTTATGGTCATCATCAATCGCGGGTTCAGCGTGCACAGTTGCTTGGAAATACCCGTTCTTTCGCAAGAATTCTCTGAGAGCATTCTCAGCAAGAGGAATTCGTGAGGGATCATACGGTTCCTCATCAGGCAGATTTACTACCTGAAGAAGGCGAGTGTAGGCAAAGTATTTTCCGACAGCGGAAAATTCCACGCTGCCCAGGTAGTAGGCCGGTTCGAGGAGGAAATTGACTCTCAGCCCAGAGACTTCAGGTTCGACGGTGACCTGAACATCGGTGAATCCACCGGCTTGTTTCAAGGAGTTCGCGGATTCTTGAATGTTTTTTCCCACATAGGGAGCGCCAGCTTTTTGGCTTACAAGCGGGAGAAGGGGGCTGAGATCCCGATGGGGATTTGCAATAAGTGAGACCGCGCTTACATTCTGTCCTTCATAGGCGGCCTGCGGCCCGGTCTGTGCGAGCTGCCCGAACGCTACGGTACCAAACAACAAAACTGCGAAAACTACCCAGCGCATAAGGGAGCCTCGAACCGGCTATCAACGAACGCGGTTTGCTTCCTTCCAGTAGTGGAGGTCTGGTCATTCGAGCGCGCCGGTCGCAATATGCGAGATGTGATGCGATTGATTTCAATCGAGTTGTCGTCAACAACTCTCTTGGTTGTTTTCTCATCTACCCGATACCCGTTTGCTTGAGACATGCGGGATGAGTTCACGCTCTCGACGATTTGCTGTTCCCCGGCGAAGCAGAGAGCACGCTCGCACCCATGGATTGTGTGCAACATGACTTGGAGGAATATTTGAGATGAAAACTCCCTTTTTGATCGGTCGATTGCTGTTCGCAGGATTTTTTATCAACAGTGGAATCAGTCATTTGCAAAAACGCAAAGAGATGGCGGAATATGCGCGTGCGAAGGGTGTGCCGGAGCCGGAATTAGCGGTGATGTTATCCTCCGTTCCTCTGCTACTGGGAGGGACCAGTTTGCTGCTCGGCGTAAAACCGAAGCTAGGAGCGGTGGCGGTCCTGGGCTTTCTCGCCGCCGTCTCCCCCGTTATGCATGATTTCTGGCGCAATGAGGACCCCGAAGAGCGGAAGGCTAACATGATCGATTTCATGAAGAATATTGCCCTCGCGGGTGGGGCGCTGGCACTCATGGGAGTCGACGAACCGTGGGAAGCGAGCGTTCCGGCCGGGAAGATCAGTCTTGTCGAGAAAGCACGAATAATCAGTCGACGGATCGCGGCATAACCAAGCGACCGACGCTCTCGCAAAACTGTCAGCCAATCATGGCTGCGGGTTCAGAGACTTCAAATATGCAATGACAGCTTCGGCGTCCGAGCGAGACATCCGAAACTGGGGCATTGGAGGGCGCAGACGATTTCCCGTCGTCCAAATGCCTGTCGTTAACAGCTTGATCAGGTCTGCATCAGTGGCCGGCAAGGGAGTACCGCCGATACGCGGGGCGGTGATGGCCCAGTCCGATTCTGGCTTTGATGGCACCCAAGGGACGGGTGCGCCCTGTAGCTGGCGACTTCGCGAAGTATTTTCATCGCCTTCGTGCGGCGTGTGGCACTGGCCGCACATCGCGACATCCTCGACGAGATACTTGCCATGAGCGACGTCTCCTTTGGCGGTGGGTTCAGCCTGTGGCGATTGAGCCGTTGCCTCGGTGTTGATAACGAGGAGAAGAGCGATTACACCCCAGATTGCGATGATGATTGGTGAAGATGGACAGACCCTACTATCTCGGCCCTTCAGTAGAACGTTCCGTTGCGTTTGTCTTGTGCGCATGATGCACCTCTGACCGAAGATATGATTTACGAGAATGGTTTGGTATCGGGGGGAAGCTTTAAGCCGGAAGCCCAATTCTGTTTGAAGACCATGAGGCCTATCCCCCTGAGAACAAACCAAGAGGACTGGGATCGCATCCTAAGATAGGCCTTTTTGTGAAGTCTCGAGCCCACCTGGCGCCGGGGGAAAATGACACTAGTCTCCAAGAATGCCGGCATGCGATCGCGGATGCGGACGGGAACTGACACTGGTCTCGCTGCGCTGACGTCTTCTATTCGAACACTTTCCGGGCTCCGTTCTGCAGCTAGCGATTGTAAGGCTTGTGATCTATGGAAGAATGCGACGCAGACCGTCTTTGGAGAAGGTCCCACCAAGCCGGAGATCATATTCATTGGTGAGCAACCCGGGGATCAGGAAGATCGCGCTGGCCATCCCTTTGTCGGCCCTGCCGGCAAACTGCTCAACGAAGCAATGGAAATCGCAGGTATTGATCGTTCGAGAGTCTATCTGACTAATGTGGTGAAGCATTTCAAGTGGTCCGCGGCACAGCGAGGAAAGAAGCGCATTCATAAGAAACCTCGCTACTCCGAAATCCACGCATGCCGTCCCTGGCTCGACTCCGAGTTGCGCATTGCGAAGCCTAAGATATTGGTATGTCTAGGCTCTACGGCGGCGCAGTCGCTGTTGGGGCGGCAGTTTAGCGTGACTCGCCAACGCGGGAAGCTCGTCTCTTCACCTCTCGCTCCGCTCGTGATCGCGACGGTGCATCCCTCGTCGATCCTGCGGGCACCTGACGAAGATGCCCGTCATTCGCAGATGAATGCGTTCGTTAACGATCTTAAGATTGTGGCTGATCTGTTAAGGACCGCAAAGGTAGCCTAAGACGCACAACCTGCCACGTGAGGATCGACTTTGCGCAAGGACAATCGGGAAATCGCAGCAAAAGACTACGTCGATGTAATTGTGATTGGCGCTGGGATCGCGGGATTAGCGGCAGCTTCGGAACTTGCTGAGGCTGGGCTATCGATCACTGTGCTTGAGGCTCGGGACCGCATTGGTGGCCGGATTTACACGATTTCGGGCCCTCAAGATTTCGCCATTGAAATGGGGGCTGAGTTTATCCACGGACGACCTCCCGAGATTTTGGATACGCTTCGACAGGGCAACGTGACCGTCACCGAAGTGGCCGGTCAGAACTGGTGCGTCGAGAACGATCGCCTCACACCCTGTGACTTGTTCGATGAGGTTGACGACATTCTGCAGCAAATGACGGACGATCGAGCGGACGAATCGTTCGCGAGTTTCCTGCAACGTTGTTGTCCCGAAGCATCGGAGAAAGCCAAGGAACGCGCGCTGAGTTATGTTTCCGGATTCAATGCCGCTGATCCAGGTCTGGTCAGCGTTCATTGGCTAGTTCGTCAGATGCAAGCGGAAGAGAGAATTGAGGGCGACCGTGCCTTTCGACCGCGCGGCGGTTATGCGGCGTTGCTAGGACTCTTCGAACAACGGCTTGAAATTGCCGACGTTAGTATTCGGACCAATACGGTAGTTCAGCGGATCGATTGGGGTTCTGAAAACATCAGAATCGACTCTTTGAGCTTGAAGGGGGAGGTCTCACTGCACGCTAAGCACGTGCTCGTGACGGTACCAGTGGGGGTGCTGCAAGCCCGTCCGGGAGATGTAGGTGCGATCGAATTCTCCCCACCGCTCCCGCCAGATAAGCAGAAATCGATTGCAGACTTGGAAATGGGAAAAGTGGTTCGACTCGTTCTGTCCTTCAAGAAGCGCTTCTGGGAGCACATCCATTCCCACTCAGACAAAAAGCAGATGCTCGTCGAAATGAGTTTTCTGTTCTCGCAAGACGAATGGTTTCCCACGTGGTGGACCGCGATGCCTGAGCGCCTTCCAATCATCACGGGATGGGCCGCCGCTCAGTGTGCTGAACGACTGGACGCCGATCGCGTGCCGGTCGTGACCCGAAGCTTACAGCGACTCGGTGTCATGTTGAGTATCGACCCTGCTGAATTAGATCGCTTGTTAACTGGCGCTTACTCTCATGACTGGAACACGGATCCATATTCGCGGGGAGCGTACAGCTATGTAAAGGCTGGGGGCCTTGATGCTCCTCAAGTTCTTGGCAACCCGATCAACGGCAAACTGTTCTTTGCCGGGGAAGCTTGCGATGTTACTGGAAATAACGGCACCGTGCACGGGGCAATTGCGAGCGCGCGACGCGCTGTTGCTGAAATCAAAAGCTCTGAAAACGTGGCGGCTGCCGATTAGGCGTCTGCGCGGTTGGTGCCCAGCAAATTCAGAGCAGAACGATTTTCTCGTTTGACTTGCTTGATGGTGCATTCAGCAGGTTTCTTGTCGGGACGCCAACGAAGGAATTTTGTGCCATGGCGAAAACGCCCTCCTGTAAAGTGATCGAACTGAACTTCGGCCACAAGCCTTGGTTTAACGGGCTGCCACTCTGAGGACCGCTTGGTACTCCATCGACTTGGTCCCCCCGGGGCCTTGCCAGTGAAGCCCGGAGCCTTCACCATCTTCTCCAGTTTTTGTGTCAGGCCTGACCTTGCTTCTGCACTGATGGAAGAGGTAAACCCCACGTGATCGAGTTTGCCAGCTCGATTGTATAAACCCAAAAGCAGTGATCCCACCAGAGGCTGCTTTTCGAGATAGCGAAAGCCTCCGACGACACAGTCGGCCGTCCTCAACTTCTTGATCTTCTGCATCCCCTTGCGATTGCCACTCTCGTAAGGCAGGTCCCGTCTCTTAGCGATCACTCCATCCATAGAAGTGCCCATACGAAACCATTTCTTCGCGGCAGAATAATCCAACGTGAATGGGGATAAGCGCACAGTCTGATCTCTGTCCAGGTACTGGGAGGCAAATCGTTCAAGCTGCATGCGCCGCTCCATGAGCGGAAAACCCACCAGCGACTTTCCTGAAGGATTCACCAGAAGATCGAACACTATAAATAGGCAGGGAGTCTCTTGACTCAAGTGTTCCACCCGCGTCTTCGAAGGATGGATTCTCATCAGCAGGCTATCAAATGAAAGATTCCCCTCTACCGGAATGACAATTTCTCCGTCGAGCACAAATTTTGTGGCGCGCATGTGGCTCAAAGCGGCCGTCAGTTCCGGAAAGTACCGGGTCAGCGGCTTGCCGGACTTCGAGATTAGATCGATTCGCTTGTTGTCTCGAAATGCCAGGCAGCGAAATCCGTCCCACTTGGGTTCGTATTGCCATTGCGGGCCCACCGGAAGGGCGGTCGCTGGCTCGGCTTCCATAGGCGCGTAACTCTTGGGGATAGGCAGTGTCACGGAGCTGTCCTGGAATAGTCTAGGCGGTCGTTCAGTCGCGATTGGATGGGCACATGGCAAGCAAATGTTGCTTCGCCCCGCCATCTTTACAGCTGACATCGCCTGAGTTTAAGCGAAACTCGCCAACCTCTATTACGACTGAGTTCTCTAATTTCACAGGAGGTCATCATGCCACAACATCGAGGCACTTCTAAGAAAAGCAAGGGACGAAGATATGGGAAGGCCGCGGGCAAGACAGTAGCCAGCGCGATGCGCCGAAAGAAGAAGGGCACGCTGAAGTCGGGCCGGGGAGGCAAGGGTGGAACGGTAAAGAGCCGCAAGCAGGCAATCGCAATCGGGCTGTCGGAAGCCCGCAAGAAAGGTGCGAAAGTTCCTCGCAAGAAGGCTGCGTAGCGAGAATACGTCTCACATAGGCGCCAAGTTTTGTCTCGCCCAACTTCTATTGCTGGGTCGGGGTCCGCGTCAGGATCCCGCCTCATGTCGCCAGTTCTGCGCCTGGCGAGTAATGAATCCGTAGCACTCGCAGGCCGCATCTTCCAACCGGCCGCGATGCACAATCGTGACGGCGCCCCTGGCATACCGAATAAGGCCAGCTTTCTGAAGTATTCCCGCAGCCACTGTGACACTCGCCCGTCGAGTACCCAACATGTGAGAAAGGAACTCCTGAGTTAAAGGTACGACATCACCCCCCACTCTGTCTTGGCTCATCAGGAGCCAACGGGCTAATCGTGCTTCGACCTCATGCAGCCTGTTGCAGGCTGCGACTTGCGTAGCCTGCATTGCCAGCTCCTGCGAGTAACGATTCAGCCTACGGCTCAAGTCGGGGCATTTGCCTAAAGCTTCCGACATTTGCACAGCGCCCAGACGAAATGCAGATCCCGAGATCTGCACGATCGCCCGAGTCGCACTCGTCTTGAGTCCGACCACCAGAGGCAGGCCAATGAATCCTTCCTTGCCGGTGAGCCCCACTTCCACTCCCTTGCCATCCCCCATTACTGTCAGGATCGAGGTCATGCCGCTGTTCATGAAATAGCAGATTTTTATCGCCTCTCCCATTTCATTGAGCAGGTCGTAGGCGCGCATCTCAACAAACTCCAAGTCGGGCAGTATGGTTCCGAGCTCTTTCGAGGATAGGGAGAGCAGTATTTCGTTACGAATTGTTCGCCGGTCAATACTCGTGGAAGAAGACTTCGAGGTGGACTTGGGAGAAACGGTCGGCCGGATTTTAGCCACTCTGCTCCTTACGCAGCTAACGCTTAGGTAACTCCCAATACTAGCGAAAATCGTTAATCTAACAAGCGCGATTTAAAGCTGGCGACGTGTGGTACGGTAGCGTACAATCGTCTTAATGAAAGACCGCAGGCTTCCCAACGCAAGCCCTAAGGGAGCCGCTCCGGCACGGGACAACTGCCTTTGGAGAAGGCTATGCGTAAACGATTGGAAATCGCTACTCCAGAGTGGTCGCGCAGAATCGAAGACATGCGTCACGCTCGAAGTCTGAGTCAGGAGGGATTCGGCAGCCGGTTGGGCGTATCGGCGATGGCCGTCTCTCGCTGGGAACGTGGAGTTACTGAACCCACTGGGGAAACATACATCCGATTAGGGAATCTCGCCGACGCGCCCTTGTGTTGGTTCTTCTGGAAGCGCGCTGGCCTGCGCCTTTCCGATATCAACCGAGTGTTGCCCGACGCTCGTCAACGGTTTCGTGAAAACCGGATCTTCGATGTTCAATTTGTCAAAGCCGGCAGCAAGAAGGAACCTTCGCTCAAGAAGGCAACACTAGTTGTGATTCCTTTACTCCCCGTTCATGCCGGAACCCCGGGGGCCCAAGGCGACGCGAGTGATTTGACTGACATCCAGGCCGAGTCGGTATTGGCAGCGCCGCGCGATTGGTGCCCAAATCCTGGATCCACGGTTTGCCTGCGCGTGAAGGGCGACTCCATGTCGCCGCTAATCCTTGATGGCTACATCGTCGCGGTCGACACTTCAAGTACGGAAAACAATGATCTCGTGGGTCAGATTGTGATTGCATGGCACAAGGAAAGGGGCTTGCTGGTCTCGCGCCTGATTCGATTCGATCACATGGACGCGCTTGTCTCTGACCGCCGTGAATACGAAGCGGTTTCGATCACGGCTGGCTCCGATTGGCGCATCGTCGGCAGGGTTTTATGGTGGACTGGCAAAGCGAGATGATGTTCCAGCCACCGACGGCTGGGTGACACGTCAAGGCTCACGCGACGAGTTTGCCGGGTTCATCCGCCAAATAGAGCTGCTCCAGGACTTTCAGTGCTCGATGCGCTTTGCGCAGGGCGGCCAATTCCCCTGGCTGAAAGCTCTCTTTGCTTCGGGTGCACGTTATATCTTCCATACGATCGAAAATTGCGTGCTTGGCCAATTCGATGCGATGTGGCATCTTGCGAATGTCGATCTCAAATAGCGCGGCTTTGTACAACAGTTCCCAAGGCTGGGAATGTTGGAAATCCAAGCTTCGTTGCTCATGAGGACCTCCTTTCATGGTCATCATATTTCGAGGACTAACCTGCTCCTGCTAGACCTTCTTCAGAATACCGTTCAGACCTTATAGCCAAAACCCTGAAAGAAGATTCGAATAACCTGAGCGCTCCGCGTAACTTGCCGCAATGCAATAGAGGAAATCATGGGTCTGGTTCTGATGACAGGCCGATTAAGTGAAGCACTGTGGGGAACCTGCCGCACATTGGGATTACACCTGAATGGAACGCGAGATTAGGGCAATTGTCGGACCAGTGAAACGGATTGTCTGTCCGCTAGCGTACCAATCAAGAAGCGTCACAGCAACGACGAATCCGACCTCGATTGGCATTCGCTGTCCCGGCCAGCCAGTACCCAGCCGGTGGCGAGTACACCAATGTCTACCGCGAAGTACAAGGTTTCCTATAATGACAATGTAGCCATGCGCAGATAAGTTTGATCTGTCGACCTGTGAATTCGGTGAAGAGATTTCTGAAATGCGGAGTTGTTTGAAAGGATGGGATCACAAATGAAATTGAATGGTTTGCTTAAGTCATTGCTCAAGACTGCCGTTTACATCATGGATCAGACCGCCGACCAGATGGATCGTGCATCGGATCGAGCCTCCCACATTGCAAGTCAAGCGAAGAGTGCCGTCGATGATGCCACCAGCGCAATCTATCCGCAAGAAGACCATACCTTGCGCAATCTGATTAGCTTCGCAGCCGGAGTGGGAATCGGCGTCGGGGCCGGTATGCTACTCGCGCCATCGAGCGGCGCCGAACTCCGGAGCTCGATCGGCGATCGAGTACAAGGCATGAGCGACAGAGTTAAACGGCGAGTGTCTTCGCAAGCTTATGCCGTGGGAAACGAGTAACGTCAATTTATACGGAGCTTCCGTAAATCGACCTTGGTTAAGCAGCGATTCGAGTTTGGGGCAACAGGATTCGCGCCCGGCACCCCTTACGGTCTCGCAGGTTCTGGAGTTCAATGGAGCCGCCGTGTGCCTCCGCAATCTGCCGGCACAAGACCAAGCCAATGCCGCTCCCTGCTGGTTTTGTGGTGTAAAAGGGCACGAACGCATTGCTGGGATTGAGAAATCCAGGGCCGTTGTCGTCGATGGTCAGTACCAGATCCTTGTCGGCAAGTTCCCAGTGCATGACAACTTGCGGATCCACTAGATGAGTTGCCTCGACGCCTTCGCGGAGACCATTGGCATTGTCGGTGTGCCGCGGCTCCAAGGCCGCTTCGACCGCATTCCGTACTACGTTGATCAGCATTTGCTCGAACTGGTCGGGATCGAGCATCATCTCGATGTCGGGGCCAGGAATGACCCGCACTCGCAGTCTGGTTTCGAGTCCAGCCACCCGTTCGACGATTGGTGGCAGTGCGGTTTTGCGGACGACGGGCGGGGGCATCTGCGCGAGTTGACGATACGCCTGCAGGAAACGGTTCAGGGAATCAGCTCTGGTCCCGATAATGGCCAGACCACGTTGAAAGTCCTGGCGCGCATCTGGCGTTAGAACTGGCTGCGACAGCTGAGCATGCAGGCTGCCGGCAATCGACTTGATGGGCGTAAGTGAATTGTTCAGTTCGTGCCCCAATACCCGAATCAGCCGTTGCCACGCTCCGCGTTCCTCTTCCCGCAGAGCACGGCTCACATCCGACAGCACGATGAGAGTGTGAGGTACCCCTCTCTGTCGAAACGAACTGCGGCGCACAAGCCAGCGCGCGTTCGGGGCCTGGAAGGTGAGCGGAACCAGAGTCTCGTTCTCCACCGCCAGACATTTTTCCAGGCCGATTTCCTTGGCGGTTCGGCCCAAAAGCCTTACGGCGGGTTGCTGCAGCAGGCGTTCCCCGGCAGAATTTACCAGCCGGAGAATCTGGTCCGGATCGAATGTAAACAGCGGCACTTCAATCTCTTCGACCACGCGGCGCAGCAGGGCAGTGGCTTCAATGGCTCGAATACGCTGCTCGGCCAGGAGATCCGCGAGGGCATTCACCTCAAGCGACAGCTCTCCCAGCGCATCATCCGTAGCCGCACCACGTGCTCGGAAGGAATAATCTTCTTCCCGCAAAGCAGCAATCACATTGGCTAAGGTCTGGAGGGGACGGGTGGTCTGCTCTTGCAATGCCATTGCCAACAGCCACCAAACGAACAATTCAACGAAGATCAGTGCCAGCCGTGATTCCAGCAACCATGGTTGCAGCCAAATAAAGATTCCACTCAGCACCATTCCCGGCAGGGCGACAAAGAATGCAAACAGGCTGATTCTTCGCTCGTACAGCAAGCGAACTCGTTTGCGTGGAGCTTTCCGAAATGAGGGAGTGAGGTTGCCAAGAGGGCTAGAGCCCATACTTTTCCATCCGCCGATACAGAGCTCCGCGACTGAGCCCCAACACTTCAGCGGCCTGGCTGATATTCCCCTGGGAACGCTGCAGCGCTTTGCGGATTAGAATGGCTTCCACTGTCTCAAGGCTGAGCTCTTCCAGATTCGGACTTTGCTGGCGCACCGAGTCTAGTCCAAGGTCGGCGCGCTGAATTTCAGACCCGCGGCACATCAGAACGGCCCGCTCAAGCGTATGCTCCAGCTCGCGAACATTTCCCGGCCAAGAGTATTGCATGAGCAACTGCAAAGCGGAAGTCTCGAATCCCTGGACCGGCCGACGGTAGCGCGCCGCATATCGCGAGAGAAAATGCACGGCGAGAACCGCGATGTCTTCCCGGCGCTCCCGCAGCGCTGGGACGTGGATCTCCACTGTATTCAGCCGGAACAGCAAGTCTTCGCGAAACTGCCCGGACGCACACGCCGCTCGAAGATCGGCGTTCGTGGCGGAGATTACTCGTACGTCGATTCGGCGCGGCCTGGACGAGCCCACCCGCTCAACCTCGCCCGCCTCCAGCACGCGCAGGAGCTTGGCTTGTTGGTGCAAGGGCACATTGCCGATCTCATCGAGAAAGATGGTTCCGCCATCAGCGAGCTCGAAACGCCCGATACGATCGGAGCGCGCGTCAGTGAACGCGCCTTTGACGTGGCCAAAGAGTTCACTTTCAAATAACCCCTCAGGCACCGCACCGGTGTTGACGGCAATCATAGAGCGCGATGCCCGACTCGAGAGGGCGTGCAACGTCTGCGCGACGACTTCTTTTCCGGTGCCATGTTCGCCCGTGATGAGAACATTTGCGTCTGACGGGCCGACGCGGGTGATCGTCCCGAGCAGCGACTGCATCGCCGGAGCAGTAGCAATGAATTGAGGACGGTTCTCGGTCTGGAGCAGACGATTCTGAGCCGCCAGACGTTCCGCTTCCCGAAGAGCACGGTAGAGCTCGACTTGCGTTCGCAAGATCGTGAGCAGTCGCTCATTCTCCCATGGTTTCTGGATGAAGTCTCGTGCCCCGCGGCGCATGGCTTCCACCGCTAAGTCGATGTTGGCCCAAGCAGTCATCACGATTACAGGAGTCGTGCTATCAAGTGCAACGATTTCAGATAGAAGATCGAGCCCTTCGCGGCCCGACGTCGTATCGCGCGTGTAGTTCAGGTCAATCAGGACGGAATCATAAGAATTGGAGGCCAGCGCTTCCCGCACTAGAGCAGGAGATTTCGCTGTCTCCACGTCGTATCCATGCGGGCGAAGAAGTAGATCGATGGCTTCAAGGACATGCTGCTGGTCATCGGCAGCTAGAATTCGTGGACGGTTCTTGCCAACCTTTGGCCCCAACGTCGCGATCTCTTCGGTTTTGGCAATTGGCTGCATAGTTCAATTATGGAGTGGTCGCACCGACCGTGCCGTTCACTGCATCCTGAAGCTGGATCCCATTATGTTCCAGGGTTGTTCCAGTGGCACGGTCAAGTTCAATTTTAGCCTTCTCGTGGATCGTCATCGCGCTCACCAGATCCAGCGCAGCCAGTGAGAGATCGCGCTGGGCCGTAAGCGTTTGATAACTCGATCCTGCACCCAAGTCCTGCTCTTTTCGCATGATTTCAAATGTGCGCTGCGCCAAGTCCCGAGCCTTGCGGGCTGCTTCCACTCGGGCTCCAGTTTGCTCGAGCGCGTATTGGGCATTGCGAACCTCAATGCGAACTTGCTTCTTTAGCTGCTCTCGGCGAAGTTCGGCCTGACGATATTCGAGTTCTGATCGAAATTGATCAGCCTTGGCAACTCGATTCCGGATCGGGATATTCAGGCTCAAACCAATATAGTAATCGGGGGACGAGTTGTTGAAGGTATTCAC
This sequence comes from uncultured Acidobacteriaceae bacterium, assembly GCA_963840895.1. Lineage (GTDB taxonomy): Bacteria > Acidobacteriota > Terriglobia > Terriglobales > Acidobacteriaceae > Sulfotelmatobacter. Next base: position 84,935 of record CAWJAR010000010.1, on the reverse strand, counting down.
CAACCCGCCACCAAAATCGACAGGGACCTCCGAGGAACAACCCACACAGAGAGGATTGAGCGGACCCGCCAGGCCTGTACCACCATAAAAGCCTACGAATGCAAGAGACGGCAGCAACGCATTGCGTGCCGCTTTCCGGCTGATCTGTCGATTGACAAGATCAACGTCGGTCTCAGCCAGCTCCGGTCGATGCTGTACGGCCTCAGCGATCAAGTCCTGGATTGGGGCAGCCGTCTGAATCTGATCCGTCTGCATGCGATCCGTGGGAACTACGGGCATGCCCTCCAACACCGGGTCAGATAGATTCTTAGTGACAGCATTCTTCATGAGGGTTTCCTGCAGTTGCAAGCTGGTGCGGGCCACCGTTAATTCCTGGTCGCGTTTCGAAACCTCAGCCTCCGCACGAAGCACGTCCAGCTCAGGAATGCTTTCCAATTGCAACTGCTTGCGAGCATTGTCCAGAGTTTGTCGCGCAAAGGCGGAAGACTGCTCGTTCACTTGCGTTTGCTCGTAGGCGCTGACGAGATCCCAGTAAATGTTCTCAATCTGCGTGATCGTGGCGATGACCTGATCTTTAAATGCGATATCGGAAATCTTCTTGTTGTTGCGAGCAATGCGAAGGTACCGCAGATTCGGACCGAAGCCGAAACCCGCCAGCAACTGCTGCTGGATGGTGAAACGAAACATGGAACTCTTGGCGGGAGACAGAAACAAATCAGGGCTGTTGGTGGCCTGGCTGTTAGCATTGAACTGGAAGGAAATGCTAGTTCCCGTGGGAAATGCCTGCTCGTAACCGAATGTACCGATGCCGGTGTTCGATTGCAGCGATGGCACGCCGTAGATCTGCAGATTCGCGAGCGGCGTGGTCTGATGTTCAGCACCGATGGTGCCAGTAATCGCCGGATCGTACGAGGAGACCGCTGTGCCGGCTCCCAAGGTGGATTGAACCAGGCCAGAAGCACCGGCGCCCGCACCACCAGCGCCACCCGATGTGCCTCCCGCTCCAGCACCCGGGGCGCCCGTGCCAAAACCTCCTACTCCTCCGCCCGGAGTTCCCTGGACGACGCCGGTATTCACTCCGCGGAAGAAGCCGCCTGCCTGCGTCCGCAGGATGTCGGTGTCAGCGATCGGGATGTTGTAGCGGGCAATTGCCAAATCAAGATTGTTCTCCAACGCAAGATCGATCGCATCCTTTAATGAGAGATAAAGCTTTCCTTCGCGGATCAATTGCGCCAGCCGATTCGAATTTGCAAGTTGCGGTTCTGGAATCGTATCGGGCGAGTATGCGTGGAGCGGATTCAGAGATTTGGGCATTTGAAACCGAACCGGCACGGAGAGCGTCGGCGCTACGGTTTGGGTCTGCGATGGCGATACCGGTGTCGCGTCCTGGCCCCAGAAAGTGGTGGCCAGCATTCCGGAAACACAAACGATGGCGATTGCTCGTTGTAATAGATCAGAACCCTGGAACCTCACGATGCGTTGACCTCCGTCGGTTGACTGAGAGCGGGATTGGCTGTATCGCCCACCAGCCACCCGTCTCGCATTTGGATTGTGCGGCTTCCGTAGGCCGCGTTGGCTTCGGAATGAGTCACCTGCACAATAGTGGTCCCTTGTTGGTTTAGCTCACGAAAGAGTTCCATGATCTCTTTCGCTTGTCCGGAGTGCAGGTTTCCGGTCGGCTCGTCGGCGAGCAGGAGCAGTGGTTTGTGAATGACAGCGCGCGCGACGCCTACGAGCTGCTGTTGCCCGCCCGACAGCTGGCTGGGATATAGATCTTTCTTTGCTACGATCTGAAAGCGGTCCAGCGTGTCTGCCACCAGGCTCTGCCGTTCGCCGCGTGGGATGTCTTTATAAGACAGCGGAAGGTCAATGTTTTCCTGAACCGTCAGGTCGTCGAGCAAATGGTAACTCTGGAAGACCATCCCTACATTTCTCTTAGCCACCTCACTTCGCTGCTTGCGTTTCATCTGGTGAACCCCTTCTTCGCGGAACCAGTACTCGCCCGTCCACTGATCGTCCAGAAAGCCCAGCACGTTGAGTAGCGACGACTTTCCTGCTCCAGAAGGTCCCATCACCGTGATGAATTCCCCCTGCTGAATTTCGAGATTCACACGACGCAGTACCCATGTGAATCCGGCGCCAGTCTTGTAGTTTCGTTCGATATTTTTCAGTTCAATCATTTCCCTCTCGATTCATGAATCTAATTTACTCATAGCGAAGCGCCACCACTGGATCAACTCCTGTTGCTCGACGGCCGGGCCAGTAACAGGCAGCAATCGCGACGCTGCTTAGGAGCAGCACCACCACCGTAAAGGTCAAAGGATCCGAAGGCTGAACGCCATAGAGGAGGGTAGCCATCAATCGTGTTAGAGCCAAGGCTCCTCCTACGCCAACAGCGAGTCCACCAACAGCAGGCAGCATTCCGTTGAAGAGGATGAGTCCAAGCACATCGCGCCGTTGCGCGCCCAATGCCATGCGGATTCCGATCTCACGCGTACGTCGCGCGACGGCGTAAGTCATCACACCGTAAATTCCTACCGCAGCTAGGACTAAGGAAACGACTGCGAACGCGCCTAACAAGACGACGTAGAATCGAGATTCCCCGGTGGCTTCTGCGACTACATGATCCATCGTCTGTACCTCTGACAAGGGAACATTCTTGTTCAACGAATGAACTGCCTCCCGGATCGCGGGCGCGGCGCTCGCAGGGTCGCCGCTTGTCCGTACGACGAGTGTCAGATACGCGTATGGGGCAGATGGATTTTCCAGATGGGCTCGGCTCTGCAAGTAAGGCAGAAATATTTCTTCCTCGGGTGGACTGGCCCAGTTGCCGCGTACTGTAGTCTTCACCACACCAACCACCGTCAGCCACGAAGGATTTTTTGCAGGATTGTCGAGAGTGATTCGTTTGCCAATCGGATCTTCCCCTGGCCAATAGCGTTGAGCCATGTAGTCATTGATTACGACCACTCCGGTACTGCGCAGATCGTCGGATTGCTCAATGTCGCGGCCTCGCACTACCGGGATCCGCATTGTGCCGAAGTAGCCCGAAAAAACCACGCGATAGGTAGCAACGGGAGCCTCGGCAGGACGCACCGCTGGTCGGCCTTGAACATAAAAGGGCAGTCCCCATTGGTCCCCAGCCAATGGCAGATGGTTAATTGCGCTGACAGTTTCCACCCCTGGCACGCCCTCAACTCGCCGCAGCACTTGCTGGTAGAAACTAGCCGTCCGGCCATCTGACGCTTCTTCGGTACCATCGACTCCAACGACCATCGAAAGTAGGTTGTGGGAATCGAATCCGGGATCAACGTGTTGCAGGGCGAAGAACGTGCGGAACATCAATCCTGCTCCCGCCAATAGCACGACGGCCAATGCAAATTCGGAACCAACCAACACCCCACTCAAACGGTTGCGTCCGGAACTGGAGCCGCGTTCGCCCTCTTTCAAAGCGTCACTGAGACTGACGTCGGCCCTTCGCCACGCTATGCCAATGCCAAAAGCCAAGCCAGTAACGGCAGAGAGCCCGAGAGCGAACAGCAGCACCCGACTATCCAATCTCACAGACTCGATCCGGGGAATGTTAGCGTGCCCTAGTGTCAGCAAGACCCGAATGCCCCAAACGGCCAGCATCACTCCGGCTACCCCGCCGAAGAGAGCCAGGGTGAGGCTCTCAATCAAGTACTGCCGGAGCACATCCCAGCGACTCGCTCCCAAGGCGGAGCGGACTGCAGTCTCTCTTTGCCGGGCAGCCGAGCGCGCCAGCAGCATATGGCTGACATTGGCACAAGCAATCAGCAGAACGAAGCCTACAGCTCCGAAAAGAACGAGCAATGCCGGACGAATGTTGCCAACAACCTTCTCGCGGAGCGGCACTACTTTCATGTCCTGGCTCATCCCGGGAAATTCACGTTCGATGCGTCCGGTGATTGAGGCCATTTCGGCTTGAGCCTGTTCTATCGTGACACCTGGTTTCAGCCGCGCGAATACGCGCAGTGACGCCCCCCCGCGATCGGCCTGCCGCGGCCCGAGAGCAAGGGGCGCCCAAAGCTCAGCCTTCGTCGCCCAGAAAGGAGCGAACTTAAACTCACGCGGCATGACCCCTACGACGGTGTACGTTTCGCCACTCAGCGCTACCGTCTTGCCAATGATGCTCGAGTCTCCGGCAAAATGGCTTTGCCACAGGCTGAAGCTCAGCAAGACTTCATGCTCTTTACCAGTCTCTTGTTCGTTCGGAAGGAATACGCGCCCCAGCAACGGCTGCACTCCTAGCATTGGGAAAATGGATGGGGTTACGTGTAGCGCCCACGATTTTTCCGGATTATCGGTGCCGGTTAAATTCGGTGCCCAGAACTCTGCGGCTCCAATTTGCTCGAACACATGGTTCTGCTCCCGCCAGTCAAGAAAATTTGCTGGAGACACTGGATTGCGGCCCTGCTGAAGGACAACTACAAGTCGATCGTCATCCTTGTATGGAAGAGGGCGGAGCAAAACAGCATTGACAACGCTGAAAATCGCAGTGTTTGCCCCAATGCCGAGGGCTAATGTGACAACCGCAACAGCGGTAAAAGCACGCGCCTTGGTCAGTTGGCGCAGCGCGTAACGAAAATCCTGGAATATTTGCTTCATGATTCCCGACACCCTACTTGTCTCCGTCTCACTCGTACCTCAGTGCCACCATGGGATCGACCTTCGCAGCCCTGTTCGCAGGCACGTAGCAGGCAAGCAGTGCAGCCACGAAGAGCGTAACTGCGACCGCGCTGAACGCCGCCACGTCAATCGTGCCCACTCCATAAAGCAATCCGCGCATGGCGCGACCAACGAAACAGGCGCCAACAAGACCTATCCCAAGACCGATCGCAGCCAGGACAATGCCCTCCTTCAGAATCAACCCGAGCACGTGATCCTGACTCGCGCCCAACGCCATGCGCAATCCAATTTCGTGTCTGCGCTGCGCCACCGCAAAAGCCATCACGCCATAGATGCCGACCGCGGCCAGCACCAGCGCTACGGTTGCGAAGGTCGCATACAGCGACGTCGTGAACCGCTCTCCCACCAGCGATTGGCTCACAATCTGATCCATGGTCCTGACTTGGGCCAAAGCCAAGTCAGTATCGAACGAGTGCACCGCTTCGGCGATGCTCTTGGTCATCTCAGCAGGATCACCTGTCGTTCGCACCGCCATGGATGCCTGCGGCCACGGACTCTGCGCGAATGGAACGTCGATCTCAGGGAACCCGTCATTGCGAATCCCCCCGTTGTGAACGTTTCGAAACACGCCGATGATCTGCCACTCCAGTGGAGGTCCCAACTTGGTCACGCCCGGAATCAATTGCTCCACGAGGATGCGCTGAGTTAATGGGTCAACTCCTGCGAGGTACCGGTTCACGAAGGTTTCATTCACAATCGCAACCCGAATACTGCTCGCAGTGTCCTGATCGGTAAATGCCCGGCCTTTCGCCATCTGGATTCCGAAAGTCTGGAAGAATCCCGGAGTAACCATCTCGAAGCCGGCCCCAGGCCGTGCCGAGGGATCCGCAACAGGCTTGCCCTCAATCGTAAAGGGCATTCCAAAGTTAGCGCCTTGCAGTGGCATGCCAGTCGCGGCTTCGGCGCGGATCACGCCCGGCAGCGACTCAATCCTCTCCACGAGTTGCCGGTAATAGGTGACCATTTTCTCGGGTTGCGTCAGCCGTTTATCCGGTACCGCAAGATCGAACGTGAGGATATGGTCGGTGCGGAAGCCGGGATCCACCCGGGCCAAGTTCCAGAAACTGTGGATGGCAAGGCCAGCACCGGCGAGCAAAGTTAGCGCCAGTGCGAACTCGCCAACGACGAGAGAGCGGCGAAGCCGATGCCTTCCCGCGCCGGTCCCCGAACGTCCTCCTTCTTTCAGCGTCTCGTTCGGATCGACGCTCGAGGCTTGCCATGCGGGAGCGCAACCGAAGAGCATGCCGGCAATCGTAGTAGCCAATAGGGTAAATAGCAGAACTGGGAGATTCAGCGTCACGTCCGCCTCGGAAGGAAGAGTGAACGGCGGCATCTTCGCCATCATGATGCGGACAATCGCCGCACCCAACCCAATCCCGAGAGTTCCTCCGAGCACTGCCAAAACCAAACTCTCCGTCAAAAACTGGCTGAACACGTGCCATCGGGTCGCACCCAGCGAGGTGCGCACTGCGACTTCTTTCAGGCGCGTTGTCCCCCTTGCGAGCACGAGGTTGGCAACGTTCCCGCACGCGATGAGGAGAATAAAACCAACTCCGCCCATCAGCAGCCAGAGTGTTTGCTTTGCCTCCTTCGGGAAAAAGTCATTATGCAGTTGCTCCACACTGGCGCCCCAACCCTTATTACTCTGTGGGTGATCTTGTGCAATGCGGTTGGTCACCACTTCCATGTCGGCCTGCGCCTGGGACAATGAAACGCCCGGCTTCAAGCGGGCCATGGCTAGCAGCCAATGAAAGTCGTGGTTGATCTGTTCCGGCTTGAAAGCCAGGGGCACAACCAATTGCGTCTGAAGACGATCCGTTGCTCCAGCCGCCATGACACCAACCACCGTGTAGGGCTCACTGTTCATACGGATTTGTTGCCCAATGATCTCGCGATTGCCGCCCAGCCTTTTCCACAAGCGATAAGTAAAAATGACGACATGGTCTTTGCCAGGCTCGCCTTCCGCTGGAAGAAAATCACGTCCCAGGAGGAAAGGCACTCCCATCATTTTGTACAAGCCAGGAGTTGTTCTCTGGCCGTTGATCTGTTCCGGTTGCTCAGGAGTAGCCAGATTGAAGCTGCCACCCGTCCAGGCATTAACGTCTTGAAAGGCCTTGTTCTGCCGCTTCCATTCGAGATAATCAGCGGCCGCAACTACGTTGTTACCGCCCTGAACTCTCGACCATACCATGACCAGCTGATTCGGCTCGGGATAGGGCATCGGAGCCAGCAGCACTGCGTAAATCACGCTGAAGATTGCGGTGTTCGCCCCGATACCCAGCGCAAGCGTGAGTGCAGCGATGAAGGTGAAGCTCGGGTTCTTGCGCAGCAATCGAAGACTGTAGCGTGCGTTCTGCCGGAGTGTCTTCATCGGTGCTCCTATTCGTAACTCACTCGTATCTCAAGGCCACCATGGGATCGACCGAGGCCGCCCGCCAAGCAGGGCCGATGCAAGCGACTGCGGACACGATCGCCAGAATGAGAGCTGCACCCAACAGCGTTAGCGGATCGCGTGGAGTACCCCCGGCCCACGCTCCGACAACCCCACCCAGCGCGACGCTCAGCGCGAGACCAGCCACGACTCCAGCCGCCAGCATGAGCACCGTCGAGCTGATCACTAACCGCAAAATATTGGCGCGCGGCGCACCGAGCGCCATCCGGATACCAACTTCCTGCGTACGCTGCGTCACGGCGAACGACACCACGCTATAGAGCCCTGTCGCCGAGAGAGCGAGCGCGAGCACCGCGAAAAGCGTGAACAGAGTCGCGATGAAGCGTCCTTGTCCCCATCCTTGGGTTTCCAACGCCCAGAGCAGAGTGCGAGCATTCCCGACCACCATGTCTGGATTCAACTCGCGCAATCGCTTTTTCACTGACTCAATCGCTACCTCGGGATCGCCGGCGGAACGCACCAGCAGGAACTCGTCGGGCGTTAGCACAAAGCTGTACGGAAGGAATACAGCTGGCTTCGTGGGATGATCCAGGCCATCGTTGCGCACGTCGCCGACGACTCCGATGATCTCCAGCCAATCGTCGGGTGCTTGCGTCAGCAACAGGTCGGGACGCTCGACTTTGAGCATCGAACTTCGCACTGCCTGACCGATAGGATCGCTTCCCGCCAGAAACTGTTTCACAAACGATTGATTGACTACAGCTAAGTGAGCAGCGCGGCCGACTTCGGCATCGTTGAAGATCCGCCCCGTCATGAGCGGGACGTGAAATGTGGCAAACGTCTGCGGACTCACGAGGCCTAACATCGCTTCCGCGCCTTCCAGCGACGGCCTGCTCCGAATATCGATCTTGGCTCGAAAGCCTCCGAAAGGCGGAAACCATGTGGTGGAAACGCCAGCACTCTCCACGCCTGGAATCTCACTGATGGCCTGTCGAACGGCCTCGTTCGCGTTTAAACGCGCCTGCCATGTTGGATATGCCCCCTTTGGCATGGAAACGTCCATGCTAAAGATGTGATCGGGACTGAAACCTAAGGGAGTGTGAGACAGGTCTAGAAACGCCTTAGTAGCAGCCCCGGCGCCGGCCATGAGCAACAGAGTGAGAGCTACCTGTCCGGCAATCAGAATCCGATGGGTATTGCGGCTGCGGGTGCTGCCCGTAAGCTTTGTACTGTTCGCCTGAATCAATTCGCTGATGTGTGGACGAGAGAGTTGCCAGGCGGGAGAAACGCCAAAAAGTATCCCGGTAATCACGGCGATGGCGGCGCTGAATGCCAGCACCGGAGCGTTGACGTGGATTGCCGCCTCGTGAGGAAACGAATACAGGGGCAACATGGCCGAGAGCTTGCCGACCCAGCTGTAAGCCGCCAGAACGCCAAGGGCTGCACCCGCGAGTGAGAGCAAGACGGCCTCGGTAAGGAGTTGACGAACCAGCCGACCTCGACTAGCACCGATCGAGGCACGAACCGCCAACTCGTGCTGCCGCGCCGTTCCACGCGCAAGCAACAGGATGGAAACGTTTGCGCAACCAATCACCAACAATGCGACCACCGCGGCGAACAAGAGCACTAACGTGCCTGAAAAGCGGCCAAGCACTTCCTCGTTGAGGGTGACGATGGCAGCCTTCCGGTCGCGTCGAAAATCTCGCGGATCGTCTCGTACAAAACGGTCGAGCAAAACTTGAAACTCCGCCGCGCCAGCAGGATATTTCACGCCAGGCTTCAGCTTGATAAATGCGTTCCAGTAATCGTGCGGATCGGAGGTCGGAATTGCCGGGACATACACATCCGAGTCGCCCCATGTGAATCGTGGCGCAGCCACGCCAATGATCGTATAGAGAGTGTGATCCAACTCGATCGTCTGGCCGATGGCATTGCGATTTCCCGCAAACTGCCGCTGCCAGAATAAATAACTCAGTACGGCGACCGGCGAAGCCTTGCCTTGCGGGGCATCGTCCAGCGTAAATTGCCTGCCTAACGCAGGCGCCACTCCCATGTAGGTAAAAAGATTTGGGGAGTACTGGCCAACGTTGACGGAGATCGGAAACTGGCCACCAGTCAGGGTTTCTTGCCGGTCACTTTGCAAGAACATGTCGTCGATCGAGGATGCCTGGCGAAGTTGCAGCGCTTCAGGACCGCTAACGAAGAACAATGGACCCCGACCGCTCTTGTCGCGGAGTTCAACGTGCACCATGCGATCGGCATCCCGGTAGGGATAGGGGTCAAGCAAAACTCCGTACACAACACTGAAGATTGCAGTCGTGGCTCCGATTCCCAGAGTCAGAGAGAGCAGCGTAGTGAACGCAAATCCCGGCGACCTTCTAATTTGCCGGATCGCGTAACGCAGATCTTGCAGGACACTGTTCATATGCATTCCCCTACTCGTACCTCAGAGCAACCATGGGATCTACTCGAGTGGCACGGATGGCCGGAATATAGGCCGCCACGAGCCCAACGAGAGCCACCCCAATGCACACCTGAACCAGAACGAACGGGTTTCTGGACCCCGTTCCGTACAACAGGCTCTGCAGGATAGGCGCTGATGCCAGCGCGGCTACAATCCCAATCGCGATTCCTGAAGTAAGCAGGATGGAAGCTTCCCGCAAGACCATTTTCAGTACCGCACCGCGTTGTGCCCCCAAGGCCATTCGAACCCCGATTTCACGGGTTCTTCGCGTTACCGAATACGTCATCACGCCGTAGAGGCCGACAATCGTCAACACGAGCGCAAGAACGGCGAATGTGCTCAACAGAATGGTTGCGAACCGCGGCTGGGAAAGCTCGCTGAACATCAGTTCATTCATGGTGCGCACCTGGGTGACCGGGATATCTTTATCCATTTCGGTAACGATGCGCTGGACGCTGGCCTCAAGGCTCTGCGGATCGAGGGAGGTGCGCACGACCGAATAAAGGCAACACCATGTCGTTAATTGATTCGCAGCCAGATACATTGCCGGGCGCATTTCACGTTGCGTTGCATCAAGACGAATATCACCAACGACGCCTATGATCTCTCGCCACGGCGGTCCGGCCGGCGTCCCACTACCAGCTCCCGGTTTGAGCTTCTTTCCGACGACGTCCTCTCCAGGGAAGAATTTTTGAGCGAACGCTCGGTTGACGATCATCACTTGCTGAGACGTCATTTCGTCCCGTTCGGTAAAATCACGCCCCTCCAGCAGCGGGATCTGCATGGTGTGGAAGTAGTCCGGCGAGATCGGAGTGATATCGGCGCTGGCGTGCTGCGATTCAGGAACGGGATGCTCAGGGTCTTCGAAGGTGACGACCGCACCGTCGTTCGTCATCGGCAGAATCATGACGCCAGCGGCCGACTGCACACCAGGCAACGAGCGGACCTTATCGAAATACTCTCGGTAAAACTGAGGTCGTTTGTCTTTATACCGGGCATCCGGTGTCTCGAAGAACATGGTCGTCAGCCGATCAGGATTGAATCCTTCGTTGGTATGGACAAGATGCGAGAAGCTGGTGATCAGCAAGCCCGCTGCCGCTGTGAGCACAAGACCCAACGCAACTTCTCCGACGATGAGGGAAGCCCGCAGCCAGTCACGTCCAATGATTTCGCTTCGTCCGCCTGCCTTCAGGGTCGTAACGAGATCAGTTCTTGAAGCAACGAATGCGGGAACGACACCGAAAATCAGTCCCGCGACAAACGACACGAACACTGCGAACGAAAGCACGCGCAGGTCAACCCCTGCCTCTGCGACGCGCGGCACGGTGTCGCCAATGAGCGAAAGAAGGGTCGGGGTGCACACAAATGCCAAGCCGCAGCCTGCAAGGCCTCCAACCGTGCTGAGGACAAGGCTCTCTGCCAGCAACTGACGCACGATCCTCCGCCTACCGGCACCGAGCGCCGAACGAACCGCGATCTCGCGCTGCCGCTCTCTCATCCGCGCCAGCAGCAGGTTTGCGATGTTGCCGCAAGCGATCAGAAGAACCAGAGCAACTGCGCCCAGCACAACCAGAAGCGAGGTTCGCGTGTCCCCAATTAACGCTGCGATCTGCGCTTCTATGCGAGCCGAGTCGTGCCGCGTGTTTGTATCGGGATACTGCTTTGCTAGATTCATTGCAATCGCACGCAGATCCTGGTCCGCCTGGGCAACCGTGACCCCCGGTTTGAGTCGTCCGAAAACGTTCAAGAAGTGAGAGCCGCGATTGCTGGTGTTCGGCTTGGGATCGGACGGATCGTCGTCCGCCGCGAGCGTAGTCCAGATTCCATTTCGGGCCTTGTTTACTGGAAAACGAAAGCTCGGAGGCATGACTCCGATTACGGTATAGAGGTCCCCACTCAGCCGAATGCCACGTCCGACAATTGCGGGATCCCCGCCGAACTGCGTCGTCCAGAGGGCATGGCTGATTAGGACTACTTTCGTACCTGCCTTTTCTTCGTCGGCCGTGAAGCCTCGTCCAAGTTCTGGACGAATGCCAAGCGCGGGGAGCAAGTCCCAGGAGACAACCTCCGCATCCACCTGGACCGGCCGTTCCAGCCCCGTTAGCGTCATCAGGTTGTCACGATACGAAACGAGGTGTTCGAGAGTGCGATTTTGCGAGCGCCAGTCGAAGAAGTCCGGATAGCAAATGGCGGTAGGCTGCGGGTTGTGAGTATTAACGGACTCCGCCTCTATCAAGCGCTCCGGCTGATAGTAAGGCAGCGGGCGCAGCATCACGGCATCTACCACGCTGAACACGGCGGTGTTCGCGCCGATGCCGAGGGCCAATGTGATCACAGCGACCACAGTAAGGCCACGACTCTTCCGCAGTTGGCGCAGAGCATAGCGAAGATCTTGTAAGAGTCCGCTGATCATATGTCTCCTTACTCGCACCGCAACGCGACCATAGGATCGACCGTCGCAGCCCGTCGTGCCGGGATGTAGCTGGCCAGTAGTGCGGAACAAGCAAGCACGACGGCCACTGCCGCGAGCGTGGTGACATCCCAGGCACGAACCCCGAAAAGCAGACTGCCCATCAGAGAGGCCGCAGCGACGGAGCAGAGGAGGCCAACACAAATTCCGACTCCAACCAGCCAGCCCGCTTCCCTCAGAATGAGTTGATAAACGGAGCTACGCTGTGCGCCCAGAGCCATTCGCACTCCGATCTCGCGAGTTCTCTGCGTCACGGAGTAGGCGATCACACCGTAGAGACCGACTACCCCCAGACATAGGGCCAGGGCGGCGAAGCCTCCGACCAGCCACGCTGACGAACGGTGCATATAGGCAGTTGGAGAATCGTTGATCCGATCGATCATGGTCGACTCGTCCCTGGTGCCGATGCCGGGATCAATCTCATGGATCGCGGCCACCATGGTCGGAAGCAGAGACTGCTCGGCATCGGACGTGCGTACGACTAGCGAAAAGTCGCTGTCGGTGTTTTGGTTGAACGGATAATAGACTGCCGGCCAGATCTCCGAGTCCAGCGATCCGTCCTTTACGTCGTCCACAATGCCGATCACTTCCGCGAGTGACTTCTCCGACAGGCTGGTATCTCCAATCTTCTTGCCGATCGGATCCTGCCCGGGAAAGTATTTCCTTGCCAACGCCTGATTGATGAGGACGACAAGAGGTTTCGACTTGTCCTCCGCTTCCGTAAAATAACGGCCGCGAGAAAGTTTGGCTCGCAGTGTCGTGAAGAGAGCGGAGTTCACCTCGCGCTGGTTTACTTCGTTGTGTTCACCGTTGTAGGGCTGGCCTACGATCCTGATCCACGTGGTGTTGCCGTTAAAGCTGACGGGCAGAACCGTGGTGAGGCCGACCGATTCCACTCCCGGCAAGCTCGAGATGCGGTTCACAATCTGGTGAGCCACAGCCACGATCTGTGGATCTTTTGCGTAGGTAACTTCGGGCAACTGAACACCTACAGTAGCGAGATGCTCAGACTGGAATCCGATGTCTACATGCAGCAACCGGTAGAAGCTTTTGCCTAACAGTCCCGCAGCGACCAGCAATACCACGGCAATCGCGAGTTCCACCACTACAAGATTCGCGCCAAATCGTCGCCACAAAGTGCCCGCATAACCGCGGCCACCCTCGGTTAGCCCCTCACGCAGTTTGGTAAGCGGCAGCCGCAACACGGGAGGAAGAGCAAACAAAATCGCCGCGAATATGCAGACAGTCCCCGCAAAGGCAAGCACATGCAGATTCAACCGGATGCCAATCAGGTACGGCATGTACGCCAGCATGTCGGTGGAAATGAGACTGATGAGGATCCGCATCGCCCCATCAGCAGCCAGGAGTCCAAGCAAGCATCCTGCCCCCACCAGCACAATCCCTTCGGTCATAAACTGGCGAATCAATCGGCCGCGTGAAGCCCCTAAGGCCCCGCGGACTGCGATCTCACGTTTGCGGCTCTCGGAGCGCACCAGCAACAAGCTGGACACATTCACGCAAGCAATCACCAGCAACAGCCCCGCGCCCGCCAACAACACCAGAAAGATTGGGCGAATATCCCGAACGATCACCTCCGATAAAGGCAAAACGCTGGCTCCCTGCCCGCGATTGTCCGCGGGATATTGTTGTTCAAGTTGCTTTGCGATGGTCTTCATGTTGGCAAGGGCCATTGCAACAGTGATCCCATCCTTCAGACGGCCAATTCCATCGAAGTTGTGGCAGCCCCTGCTCTTCGAACAGTGGTCGTCGGCGTGAAGCGTTGTCCAGAACTCTGCATTTCCTCTCGGAGCAAATTGGAAGTCAGAGGGCAGTACGCCGACAATCGTGTGTGGGATCCCGCTGAGAGTGACGGCTTCGCCGATCACATCTTTTCTTCCACCGAACCTATTCCGCCATGTCGAATAACTCAAGATGACGGTGTGCGGCGCCGAAGGCAGATCTTCTCCAGCATAAAAGTCGCGCCCTAAAATTGGAGCGATCCCAAGCGTTCCAAAAAAGCCATCGCTGACGCGGACTCCAGGCGCCGGTGTAGTGCCGTCTGCGGTGCGCAGCAGATAGCCGGTGCCGTTGTAAACTTCCATTGAGCTGAAAACAGTGTTTAGCCTCTTCCAGTCGAGATAGTCGGGATAAGAAAGATTTGCCCGCGGAAACATCTCGGCACTTTCGGTAACATCCACCAGACGGTCAGGATTCGCGTAGGGTAACGGTTTGATCAGCGCCGCATCCACGAAAGCGAAGATCGCAACGCTGGCGGACATCCCCAGAGCTAGCACCAGAATCGCTGTCGCGGCAAAGCCAGGACTCTTGCGAAGCTGGCGCAACGAGTACCGCAAATCCTGAAATAAACCGTTCATTGGTTCTTTATCTCCTTACTCGTATCTCAAGGCCACCATGAGCGTCGACCAGTGAATTCCTACTCGTATCGTAGAGCGGTGATCGGTTGGACTTTTGTAGCGCGACGGGCAGGTGCCCAAGCGGCGAGCAGAGCAACCGTGCCAATCGCAAGCGTCACGACGGTCAAATTGATGGGATCGCGATCCGAGACGCCAAACAGCTCACTCTTAACCAGTGCGCTGAGCACAATTGCTAATGGCAATGCCGTCGCCACACTGAAACTTGTCAGCAGCAAGACCTCGCGCAACACCATCTTCACGACCGATCCACGGCTCGCGCCGAGGGCCATGCGGATGCCGATTTCGCGAGTACGCTGGGCGATGGAGTATGCCAGAACTCCATAGAGGCCAATGGCGGTGACAAAGATCGCGACAATCCCAAAGCCGCTTGCAAGAAACGAGAGCATGCGCTCGGAGGTCAAGGTTCCATCAATCTGCGTATGCATGGGTTGCAGAGAATCGATGACCAGCTTTGAATCTATGCCGCCTACCGCCGCGCGAACGCTACCGGCGGCGTCTTCTGGTGCCTGACGGGTACGGACGTAAACCGCCACGGCATTGGGCGCGGCATCCTGGAAAATGGGCGAATAGAAAATTGGGGCAGGCTGATCATGCAAGCTGAAGTGCTTGGCGTCTTTGACGACCCCGACAATAAGAAGTGGGTCTTTCCCTTTTGATCCACGCTCAGAGAATGTTCGGCCAATCGCCTGCTCAGGATTTCCGTAAAACTTGCGCACAAAACTCTCATTCACCACCACAACTTTCGCCGTACTCGGCACGTCTTCGTCGTTGAAGACTCTTCCTGCGAGTACCGGCAATTGCAGAGTGTCGAAATAATTGGGCGTCACATGCTCCCACTCGAAGCTCATGCGTTCTCCTTCTTGCGGCTGGTACGTGGGCACTTCAATGGAGAACGTGTTATCAGATTGCGCCAGTACCGGATCGTCGGTCATGCCCACCGACTGCACGCCTGGTTGCGCTGTAAGGCTTGCTAGCAAACGCTTGTACAAAGGAGGAATCGCGTTCGATTCATAGCCCGCCAGTCGAGGGTTGATTTGGAAGGCAAGCAAATGGTCGGTAACGAAACCGACATCCACGGACTTCAGGTTCGCAAGCGTGCGAGTAAACAGCCCTGCTCCGACCAGCAGCAATAGACTGAGCGCGATCTGCACTCCCACGGTGAGCCTGCGGAAATTGGCGTGGCCCCCTTCCACGGTTACTGTTTGCAACTTGAGCGCGGTCGTTACGTCCGGCCGATAGAATTGATAAATCGGGGCGAGGCTAAACAGGAGGCTCGCCAGCACTGAAATCGCAAGGCAGAACCAGAGAACATTCGAGTTCGGAGCAGCCGAAAGGGAAGTGACCGCGTCTGCGGTTTGTGACGGATTCACAAGACGAATCAGACCCGAGGCGATCAGAGGGGCAAGCGCGAGACCACAAATTCCACCGCCCAATCCGAGCGCAAGACCTTCTACCAGAAGTTGGCGAACCACGCGCGGGCGACTAGCGCCTAGCGCATAGCGAACCGACATCTCGCGAATGCGCCCTGCGGCGCGCACGAGCAACAGGCTTCCGACGTTAGCCGTCGCCATCAAAGTAAGCAGCCCAACCATTCCCATGAGGATGAGAAGCGGCGTCCGCATCACCTGGCGCAGAGGTGAAAATCCCTTCGAGCCATCGAGCAACGTGACATAGCTTTTTTGCACAAATTGCTCGCGAAAGCGTTGGCTGCGACTGGGAATGTTCTCGAGTTCAACAGCGCGAAGCGATTTCCAGAGCGGATTGATTCCAGCTTCCGCTTGCTGCAGCGTCATCCCCGGTTTCAGGCGGGCGATGATCTTGAGCCATTTCGATCGATGATTCTCCAGGCCGTCCCAACTGGGAGTCATCTGGGCTTTCATCGTGATGGGAACGAAGAAATCCGGGATCGTGCCGGCAATGACACTGTCGAACCCGGGCTGCGCAACGCCAATAATCGTGAACGGATTCCCGTTAACCAAAATGCTTTGGTTGATCACGGCGGGATCGGAGCCGAGCTTGCTGCTCCAATAGCGATAACTGAGAACGACGAGAGGAGTCGCACCGCGGACCGCACTATCCTCCGGAACTAAAACTCTCCCCAAGGCAGGCTTCACGCCCAGAAGCGAGAAATAATTTCCGCTGACGAGTTCACTATTTGCCAGGCTCGGCGTGTTGTGCCACTGGATGCCGACCTGGGTGGGAAACATCGTCAGAATCCCGGAAAATACCGTGTTCTGGTCCCGCAGATCGCGGTACATCGGGTAGGAGAAGTATTGCTGCGAGTCACCGCCATAGGAACTGGTCTGACCCGTATCTGAGCCGGTGTATTTGAGCAGGACGAGGCGATCAGGCTCGACAACAGGCAAACGCTTCAGAAGGACTTGATCAACCAGAGAGAAAATTGCAGCATTGGCGCCGATTCCCAGCGCCAGGGTAAAGACCGCTGCCGCGGTAAATCCCGGGGCGCGACGGAATTGCCGCACAGCGTAACTCAGATCTTGAAGCAACTCATTCATTACTGTCTCCGTTACTCGTAACGTAGAGCTGTCATGGGATCGACTTTTGTAGCGCGATACGCTGGAACAATGCTCGCGAACAAAGCGATCAGCGCCAGCAATGCAATCACCCCGAGGAAGGTCACGGGATCGGTGGCCGTCACGCCATAGATCAGGCCAGACAACAGGCGACCTAGAGCGAGTGCACCGCATGCACCGATCGCCAACCCAATCAATGTGGGTCTCATGCCCTCGAATACAACCATGCGAAGGACATCGCGAAGCCGGGCCCCCAAGGCCAGGCGGATTCCGATCTCCCGCACTCTTCGCTTCACGCTGTAAGAGAGCACGCTGTAAATTCCGACTGCGGCCAGCAATAGGGCGAGCGCCGCGAATGCGCCGAGCAGCAGCATGTTGAAGCGCTGCTGCGTCAAAGAATTCGCCACCATGTCATCCATCGTCTGGATGTCGCGAAGCGGTATTTCGCGATCGACCTGGTGGACTGCGTTCGAAACGGTGGACACCATGCCTCCGGGACTTGAAGCCGACCGCACCACCAGGGTCATGGGGAAGGAATGCCACTCTCCGTTAACGGGTGCGGAAAGCTGAGCGAGGGGGACATAGAGGGCTGCGCTTGGACGCGTCTGATCGAGGCCGTCGAGTTTCACGTCGCCCACGATTCCGACGACTTCACGCACCGCTTCAGGAGAAAAAGTCAACGTCAGACGTTTGCCCAGGGCATCCTCACCCGGCCAAAACTGTCGAGCCATGGATTCGCTGATCAGAACGACCGCCGATCTTCCGGCGATGTCGGTGTCGCTGAAGTCGCGGCCACGCACAACTGGAATGTGCATGGCGCCCATATAACCTTCGCTAGCAAGACGAACATCCACTTCTGGCTGTTCCGACATCGGCAGAAGCGGGCGGCCTTCGATGGCGATCGGTTGATGCGACCCTCCATTGTCCAAAGGAATGTCGTCGATCACTCCTGCGGATTCGACGCCGGGAAGACCTCGCACTTTCTGTAGAGCTTGTTGGAAAAATCTGACCTGCTGGGCGGGCTCGGGAAACTTCCCCCGCGAAACCATCGGCGTCATGGTCAGAACGCTGTGCGAATCAAACCCAGGATTGACGCCATTCAATCTTTGAAAACTGCGAATCATTAGTCCTGCGCCTACCAGCAAGATGAGTGAAAGGGCAACTTCCGCTACCACCAGGATGCTGCGGGTACCGTGCCCACCACTTGAATCAGCGTCCGTTCGTCCTAGTCCCTCTTTGAGCGACTGGCTCACGTTCGCCCGACTCAAGCGCAGAGCGGGAAGAACTCCGGCCAAGACTCCGGTCGCTAAAGAAATGAGGGCCGTAAAGGTAAGTACCTTCGCATCCAGTCCGACATCAATCGAGTGCGGAAGCTTGTCCGCCAGAAAGGCCACGATCAAACGAACACCGGCGTGAGCCCAAGTCAGTCCAAGCACTCCTCCTGCAATTGCGAGGAGAATCGATTCGGTCAGGATCTGCCGCAGGACACGGACCGAACTTGCGCCGAGCGCAGTGCGAATCGCGATTTCTTTCTGACGGCTGAACGTCCGAGCCAGCGCAAGGTTTGCTACATTGACGCTGGCAATCAAAAGAACAAACGCCACAGCTCCGAGCAAAACCAGCAATGCTGGACGCACATCGCTTACCATATCGTCGTGCAATGGAACGACCAGAGCACCCCATCCTTTGTCATCTTCGGGGTATTGCTGCTCTAACCGTGTCGAGATCGTATTCATCTCTGCTTGAGCTTGCTTCAAATCGACGCCGGCCTTGAGGCGGGCGATGACTACGGAGTGATGCTCCCCACGGACAGCGCGCTCCTTGTCGGTCCAGGCCATCGGCGTCCACATCTGCGCGAATTCGGGAAACTGGAAACTCGCCGGCATGACGCCCGCCACCAGATAACTCTGGCCATCCAGGTTGACGTTCTGGCCAACAATGGAAGGGTTGGATCCAAAGTGTCCTTGCCACAGCCGATGGCTAAGTACGACAACATTGGACCGACCGGGTTGATCTTCCTCGGGCGTAAATGCCCGGCCGAGCCTGGGCTGAACTCCCAAGGTCGAGAAGAACCCGGACGAAACAGCGCACGCATCTACCTGCTCCGGCTTATCTGTACCCGTGAAAGTGAATCCATGAAAGCTGTAGATTGCCATCCCGTCGAAGACATGGTTCTGGCGTTCCCAATCCAAATAGTTCGCCGCGGAGACGGAAAAGGTCGGCATCCCCGGAAAACTCTTCGCAGGAGGAACGTGCCACACGCGGACCAGGCGGTCCGCATCCCGAAAGGCGAGCGGGCGCAGAAGCACTCCGTTCACGACGCTGAAGATCGAGGTGTTAGCGCCAATGCCCAGCGCCAGCGTGATCACCGCAACCGCGGTAAAACCTAAGCTCTTGCGAAACTGTCGAATGGCAAATCGAAGATCTTGAAGAAAGACGTTCATCTCTGACTCCTACTGGTAGCGCATCGCCACCAGGGGATCCACTTGGCTCATGCGGCGCGCCGGAATATCGATCATGCTGTTTTCGTTGTTGCTCTCTCACCAGTAGCCCAGTGCTCCTACCTGCGGAAACACAGCGAACGCTTTGCTTAACTTATGCATGCACATCCGCCATCAGCTTCTTCAGCTCTTCTTCGGCCACCACTTTGCCGTCGAACAGATGAACTTCGCGCTGGGCGTGCTTGGCGAACCGCGGATCGTGCGTCACCATGCAGATCGTCGCTCCCTCGCGGTGTAAGTCCTGCAACAGTTCCATCACTGCCTCGCCGTTCCGTGAATCCAAGTTTCCGGTCGGCTCGTCAGCCAACAGGATGGAAGGCTTTCCGCCGAGAGCGCGCGCTACGGCGACACGCTGCTGTTGACCGCCGGAGAGCTGCGAGGGATAGTGCCGGACGCGATGTGCCATGCCGACGCGTTCGAGTGCCTCCATTACCCGCTTCTTGCGCTCGGGAGCCGACATTTTCTGCCGATAAGTCAGTGGAAGCTCGACGTTTTCATACACGGTCAAATCGCCGATCAAATTGAAGCTCTGGAAGATAAATCCGATCTCCTGGTTACGAATGCGCGAACGCTCCGCAAAATCGAGGTTCTCCACGGTCTTCTCATTCAGCGAATACTTTCCCGCAGTCGGCGTATCGAGCAGTCCGATGATCGAGAGCAAGGTCGACTTGCCGCAACCGGATGGTCCAGACATGGCCACATATTCTCCTTTAGCGATGGAGAGGTGCACTCCGGATAGCGCGTGGGTCTCAATCTCGTCGGTGTAAAAGACTTTGGTCATATCCTGAATCTGAATGAGCGGCTGCGCTGCATCGGTCATAGAGTTTTCGCCTCGCGTAGTGAAGTTTTCTATTTACTCAAGCTGGATGCGATCTGTTTTGTCCCAGCGCGACATGTCGGAGAGGATCACGGTATCGCCTTCGTGAAGGCCCTCGAAGACCTGAATCGAGTTCACTGATTCTCGTCCGACTTTCACGGGCACTCGATTTGCATCTCTACCGTTGGGATCGAGCTTGAACAAGCTAATCGTGCTGTTTTCCTGCCCGAAGGCCGGGCGTCCCACGTACAAGACGTTATCCAAGCGTTCCAGATCGATTGTTCCATCAACGCTTAAGTCTGGCCGCGCGCCTCTCGGTAGTTCGCTGGTTAGTTTGACGTCCACCGTTACGGTTCCGTTTTGTACTCCGGGGTCGACTCGCATCACGGTCCCGCTGATGAGACCGTTATGGGTGTCGATCGATGCCGGCTCGCCCGGTTGCACGTCGCGTGCTTGAGTTTCAGCAATCTTCAGAGTGGCCATCAGATGATCTGGCTGCACTACTTTGGCCAGCATGGTTCCGGGCTGAACATGCTGCCCCACTTGCAAGGGGAGATCGACGAGCACGCCAGTGATTCCCGCTCGCACCCGAAGCGCTTCAAGTTGTTTTTTCTTCAACTCTGCGAGGGTGCGAGCCTGGTCTACTTTGGCCTGCTCTTGGGCAAGTTGGGTATCAACAGCTTTCTTGTTGATATCGAGCCGCTGATTTTCGAGGTCGTGTCTGGTGGTGAGTTCGTCCGCCTTGCCCTTCGACGCCTTGTAGGCAAGTCCGGAGATAACGCCAAGATCAAACAGTGCCTTATCAGTATCGGCCTGTCTTTGCGCCTGACTGTAGTCAGCGGTGACCGTAGCCGCTCCCGCTTTTTGCGTCATCAGATCGCTTTCCAAGCGCACTCGAAGGCTCTGATATTCCGCCTCTGCCGCCTTCAACTGCAGTCCTGCGTCAATGGCAGCCTGCTCCACCTGAGGATTGCTCATCTCGGCGACTACCGTATCGGCTTGTACTTGGGAACCCGGCAGCACTCGAATACGAACCACCGTCGCTTCGGTCTCGGCGGGAATCTGACGAACTGCTTCCTGCGCTGGAACGAGAGAGCCCGGCCCCCGTACTTGGCGCAGCATGGAACCTCTCTTCACCACATCCGTCCACACTGTGCCGCGCTCAACGGAAGGAGCAGCGGGTTTTAACCTCATGACGCCAATCGTGAGCGCCGCAACGACGACGGCGCCTGCACCGACGAATGCGATCTGGCGGCGACGTTTTTGCTGTTTGAATTCGGGCCGAGCGATATCCACTACTGCTCTATGTGCACCCTGCACGCCACACACAAAGAACTCTAAATGGCGGAAAACACAGAAGATATCTATGGGTCACTAGGGGCAGGAGAAAGTGCGGGTGTCCATTCTCGAACGGGGGTGTCCAGCAACGAACAACACTGACCGGCCCCGGGAGGTTTTGTGGGGTGTACGACGAGGGCGAGTATCTTGACGCGGCTCCCACCAGTCGGGAGCCGCATCCTCTCTCGCGAATTCGATCGCATCCTCAGAAGCTAAATCTCCCCTGCAGTTCCAATACGCGACCGGACAGTCCATTAATAGCCGTCCCAAAGAGCGGATTGGCGACTGGAACTCCGTTCGCATCATTGAAGGAGCTGACGATCGTCGAAGTGCTGCCGAAGGTGAATGGCGCAAGATTGAGTGTATTGAAGACGTTATATGCGGTCATACGCAGCTGAATCTTTGCTCCTTCCCCAAAAAACTTCATCGTGGGCAGGCCGAATTCCTTGGCGATCGTCATATCCACAGACTGATACCGCGGACCGCGGAACGTGTTTCGCCCAATTCCCGGGAACTCAGGTGAGGTTCCTGTCGTCTGCAACGTGAAGTATGGATTCTGGGTACCGGCAATACCGGCCGCAGCTGCGAGTGGGAAGTTTCCCGCGACGGGTGGCAAGAACGCGGACGTATCGTGATTATCTCCGGCACCGCCGTTGTAGCCGATTGGGCGGAGCGGACAGAGATTCGTCGCCCCCAGCACGGGACAGACATTGTTCGCCACCGGCGTCCATGGAAAACCAGAGTGGAATTGGTAGATTCCATTTAGTTGCCAGCCTCCAACCAGTTTGCCAAGCAAATCCTTACGCGTGCGGAAAATCGGCAACTCCCACACCGCATAGGCACGGAAATTGTGCGTGGCATCGAAGTCAGATGGCCCTCGCTCCGTAGCATCGTCGATCGGATACGTCTGGTTGGTCGTGAACCCCGGGCCTTCAGCGGAAAGTTGGTCGATCGACTTGCTCCATGTGTATTGGACGTTGCCCGTGAATCCATGGCGGAAGTGATGCTCGAGTTGCGCGTTCAGCGCATTGAAGTTTGAGTTTGTGTCGGGCGTAAATGTGAAGACCTGGCCGACATTAGGGTTCGGCACCGGATAGAACTGAGTCAGGTTTTTGATGCGCGTCAGATGGTGGCCAGTGCTGCCTTGGTAACCGAGCGTGAACACCAAATCGCCAGGCAGAATTTGCTGCACCTGCATCGAATAGAGGTAAATGTAGGGGCTCGGCATGTGAGTAGGGTTCGAATAAATGTTCGGAGCACTTTGATTTGCCAGAATCGTCGGCAGCCCGTTGGCCGGATTCAAGGGCGTGATCAATGCGGGATTCGCCGGATAACTCAGAGGACTGTTGCTGGTGCCGATGTTGAAAGAGATTTGCCCATTTACAAATGGCGTCCCAAATCCCGTGGCCTCGGTGCCGCAGCAGATCCCGTAGTTCGCAACGAATGGCGGATTGTTGCGGGTATTGTCGAAAACATTGTCATCGAAGCGATCGTAAGCGATCCCGAATCCGCCGCGAATGACCAAACTGTTTCCGTGTGAGGCAGGGCTCCATGCAAAGCCCAGCCGGGGCCCGAAGTTATAGTAATTTGGTTTCCATTGCTGACTGGGATTCGTGGCAACTCCATCGAAAAGTCCGTTGACAGGATCGTTCGTAGGCTCAAAGTTCGCCAGGTTCCCTTTCGCCTCCGTCGGCGGAGTGTAATATTCCCAGCGCAAGCCGATGTTCAGGGTGAGACTCGGCCGAACCTTCCAATCATTCTGGACAAAGACACCGTAAATCGACGATCGATAGTATTGTCCGCGTGTGGTGGGCGCCGCACCAGTCAAGGGATTTACTTCGATCTGTTCGAATATCGGTGTCCCGTTCGCGAAGTTCCAAAATCCCTGGAAAGCTAGATCCGGCCGAGCGCCGCCGATCAGAGCGTCGTTGTCCTGCTCGTGGCTGTACTCGAAGCCAAACTTCAAGGCCTTGTTACCGATTACTTTCGAGACTATGTCGCGGAATGCATAAGTATTCTGCGCCAGGATTCCAGGAGAGGTGTCGCCTTGCGGAGCTCCATATCGAATGCGTTGCCCGCCGGGAAGTGGCAGCCCCTGAATTTCGACGCGAGGAATGGCAAAGTTCACCTGGGGATTGGATGTGATTCCGTTATAGCCATATCGCGTGAAGTTGAAGCGTGCTTCGTTGAGCAAGGTCGGAGAGATGGTTCGCACCCACGACAGGAAGCCGCTAGGGCTGAAATTCTTCGTTCCAAAATCTGCGCTGGGACGACCCTGCGCCGCGCCATCAGCAGAGATGGTGTTGTAATAGGTCAGGAACGTATTGGCAGAAAACAGATTCTTGCCCGCGTTGTAATCCAGGCGGGCGTTGTATTGATTTCCCTCGGTAGTGGCCGGCAGCGCAACCTGCGCGAACTGCAAATCTGGACTGCCGTCGAGCCCGCCTCCTACGAACTGCGCCGGATTGCCACCGGTAAAGCTGGGATTGTAAATGCCATAAGTGGCGAACGGCGAACCGATGTCGATTCCGCCCGACACGACCGCGCACGGTTGCGCGGCTGCAATCCAAAGCGTGCAGTCCGTGGGCAGGATCTGTTTGATCCGTGGCGCAAGGCCGTTCTGCTGAAGAATGGTGGCTACCGGCGTACCTGGGCGATCTCCTAACATAAGCGCATCAAGTTGAGAAGTTTCCACCCAATCGTTCTCGGAGGTCGTATTGCTGGCGCGCAGACCCTCATAGTTAAAGAAGAAGAAAAGCTTATTTTTCACGATCGGTCCACCGAGAGTTCCGGCGAACTGCCGGAAGGCGTCCTCATCACGAACATTCGGAGTGAAGCCCGACCCTACGTCGTACCCACCGAATTTGTTAAACGCATTGAAATTCGGATCGTGATAGAGGAAAACTCCTCCGCCATGGAAAGCGTTCGTTCCACCCTTGGTCACGGTCTTGATGTGGGCGCCTGAACTGCGACCGTCCGATGCCTCGTAGTCATTGGAAAGAACTGTGATCTCCTGTACCGATTCGATGCTCGGAGTAATCACGGCCGCACCGCCCCATTGCAGGCTGTTTACGCTGACGCCGTCCACCAAGTAGTCGTTCGACGTAACGCGCTGGCCGTTGGCGCTAATGGGCTGCTGATTTTCAACCTGGAATATCGCGGTGTTGGAACCTCCGGGCCCGGCCGAGCCGCCATTCCCGCCAGCACCGTTTGGGAATCCCGCTGATTGACCATTGCCCATACGCGCGCCGTCCCCGAACACGCCGGGCGCCAGTCTCAACAACTCATAGGGATCGCGGTCAATTTCAGGCAGATTCTGGACCGCGATGGAGGGAAGTGTTCCTTGCAAGGTGGCGTTTTCTGTCTGAAGCGCCGGTACCTCGCCAGTGACTGTGATCGTCTCTGAAGTATTGCCCACTTCCATGGTGACGTCCAGACCACGGGGCGACTCCGCCGCAATGGATACATTCCTAGTAACTTGGCTCTTGAAGCCCGTGGCATCCACAGCGACGGTATAGGTTCCCGGAGGCAACTCGCTAAACCGATAGAAGCCGTCCGGGTTGGTCGTCCCATTGCGGACCACACCCGTCGCCTGATCGGTCACCGCGACCTGAGCGCCTGGGACTTTCGCTCCCGACTTATCTTGTACCGTTCCCTGCAGAGAGGCGCCGTATTGCGCCCAAGCCGTCGGACTGTAGACACATGAGAGGGCGAGCAAGATTGCAACAGCGGAGAGGAACCTTCGAGACTGCATAGAGACACTCCTGGCTAGGCGAAGTCGTATCGCTTGGCGTTGGTACGCTGCCGAATAGAGTCGTACACCGTGGTTTTTTTACTGAAGCGGGGATTCAGATGACCGGGTAGAAAGAAAGGTTGCCGATAAGAAATGGGACTTGGGCGGAGAAATTTGGCGGCAATGTAATAAGGTGTTGCTATTGCTTCGGGGTGTCAGCGTTCGCAGCTTTGTCCTGTTCAAATCCGATCTTGTCCAACATCGGTTGAATCTCCGGGTTAAACATAAACATTTTCCACACCAGACCAGTTCGGTAGTTCTCCACCATCACCACGATGGGAGCTTGATCAAGTCCCATGTATACCGGCGAGAACCAATTGTGGGTCAGATTGAACGCATCATGGGGACCATAGATTCCCCAGAGTCGATCGCCCAGATCACGATAAAAAAATTTGAGGGCAGCCATAGACGCCTCGGGCGTATATGGAAACGAAGCGAGCGCGCCGGTTGGGGTGATGGTGCCATTGTCGTTGGAAAGCTCAGGAGAATGGCCAGAGTAGCCGAGCTGATCATCGCTTGCGGTCAGCCCCCAATCATTCGGACCATATCCGAGGAAATGGCCCGGGTTCGCCTTGCAATATTCCAGGTTGATCAGCGCCAGATTCCGGTTGTTATCAAAGTAGTTGGTAAACCGATCATGGATTCCACGCGCATCAAAACCCATGAATGAGTATTGGGTGAAAAATAGCGGGCCGCCTGTGCCCACGCCCACATCCAGTTTCACGCCATAGTAGGTATGGCCGTTCTTATAAAGACTTCCATCAGTCGTGCCAGACCACCCCGTGCGGTAGGCACTCGCCGCCGGTGATTGGCTCGCCCATCCTGAATAGTAGAGGTCCGCCGGCACCGGATGCGTGGGAGAAGCAATCGCCAGCAGGTACGTGATCATTGTTTCGTTGAAGCCGGTCAGCCGGTGGTCAATGTACCAAGACCATTGTGGAGACCAGTGCCACACCAGCGCACTGTTTTGTGGAGAGCGCCGGTACCAATCCCACTCCACGGCTTCCCACATCTTGGTAATTCTCTGGTAAATGTTCTGTTCGGCTTCGCTGTCTCCCTTGAAGTACTGCCTTGCGGCCAACAGACCTTGCATCAGAAACGCCGTTTCCACCAAGTCACCGCCGTTGTCAAACATGCCGAATACCAACATGCTTTCAGCGCTATAGCCATTCAGAAAATGCGGCCATGCGCCATGAAAGCGAGGTGCCTTCTCGAGGAAGTCCAGAATTTGTGTAAGCCGCTGAACGCCTTGCTCGCGCGTAATGAAACCGCGGTCTACCCCCACAATCAGCGCCATGATTCCGAAGCCGCTTGCCCCGGTCGAAACAATACGATCATCCCCCGGAATATTTTCCAACGTAGCACCCGCGACCGGATGACCTCCCTCCCAGTAATAGCGGAAACACTCTTCCTCCAACATCGTGAGCAATTCGTCGTCAGAGAATTCTTTGGTTTCTGCACTCGCGACTTCTGAGAAATTAGACCGCCGATAAGAATGGTCAACAGCCCGCACCCGGTAATAGGCTTTCACGCCCGATTTCCCTAAGAAATCTGTATAGCGGTTGACCCCGGCGATCTGAATGCCGATTGGCTGAAAGCTTCGTCCGTTGAGAGACCTGTAAATCGAATAGCTCTGCAGATCATTATTCGTGGCCGGATCCCAGGTGACGTCGATGTGACGATCGTAGCCCTTCGCTCGCGGGTTGAGAGGTGCTACTGGTAGGCTCCTCACTTCTGGCCCCACAGGCGAAGCGTTAGACCGGTCATCGATCTTGATTTCGTCGATGATCAAGGAGTGCGGCGTGTCGTCAGCGGCGCTCTGCCCGAAATGAATGCTATGCAGCGACCGGGCTTGAAAGGGATGGACGGAAGCAGTCGGGAAACCGCTCAGTGGAAGTCGGAGCTGCACCCACCGCTTGGCAGGTATATCGCCTGTGAGCCCGTCAAGTTTGATCGGCGCGGTGAAATCGTGGTCGTCGTCTTCCAGTTGGATGAAGGGCAAATCTGCGGCTGCGATTGCATCGTTCGAAAAACACCAAACGTAGAGTATGTCCCCGCGAAAGTCGGTCTGGCGATTGCGCATACTGACTACGCGCACTTCGGCTTCCCAGCTTCCCTCTGGCACGGAGCGCCATTGCAGACGCAGGGCATTCGGCGCCGTGAAAAAATTCTTGTGCTCGACCGGCAAAGCTCCCGAAAGCAACTGAATCGTGCTGGGAAAAACCGATCTCCCGCTGCTGTAATAGTAATAGTCCGGGGTGATGCTGTTATCGAACACCACGTGGTTGTAATAGTCCGTGGGCTCCACAGCACCGCAGGGAATGACCGTCAGAGCAAGCAAGAACAACCAGAAAACCGAGCGCACCGTCCCTCCCGCTCTTGGCAGATAGAGAGAGTCTTTACATTGCAAGCCCGAAGTCTAGCATGGGGCGCGCCCGGGGGACGTAAACTATGAGGTACGACTTCTGGGATTGACGCGGAACTCTGGCGTGAAGACAAGCGATCGAATCGACGGGAGCGCCACCTGGAAATGGGAATCTCTGAGCAGAAAAAAACCGGGGCTAGACATCTGCCCCGGTCCCTGCAACTGCGTTCGTGCCCTAGAACGAGAACTTCGCCATCAATGCGATGGTGCGCGCATTGCTTGCGAAGACGGCTCTAGGATTATTGAAGTTTGCGTCACCAGGCGTGACGAAGGCTGTATAACCGGTTCCCACCGAACTGAAACCATTCACGTCGTTCACTCCCAGGCCAAAGCCCGGATTGCTTCCCGGGATGAACTGGGGATGATTGATGATGTTCCCAAACTGCGCGCCGAACCGGAACTTCATGGTTTCCGTGATGCTCAGGTCCTTGTAGATGCCGAGGTCGATGTTGTTGGTCCCCGGCGTCTGTAGAGTGTTCCGACCCGAGTTGGACAGAGCGCCCAAACCGGTTCGGATGTACTGGGCAGTGGGATTGTTAGCCACATAGCCGACGACCACGCCAGTATTCGGGTCGCAGGGATTAGACACTCTGCAAAGAGCGGTGACATCCGTCCCCGTGCCTCTCACCCCAGCCGGATTCACGATGACTCGATCACCAGCGGAATCGACGTTCAGGTTGGCGTCCTGCTGCGCCTGCACCGTCACCCACTGACCGGTTTCATAGGTGTAAACCGGACTAAAGGTCCAGTTGCCCACAATATTCTTCATGAGCCAGTTTCCACCCTTGAAGAAAGGTAAATCGTAGACCATGGCTAGCGTAAAACGTTGCGCACGATCCAGAGCGGAGTTCGACTTTTCCGAGTTGAAGTTGAAGAAGTCCTGCGGACGACGAGGCGTGATGTCGCTCGTATGAAAGTCTGCAGTACTGTTATCGATGGTATGGCTCCAGGTATATGCGGCCTGGAAGGTCAGCCCATTGCTGAACCTACGCGTAAGGCCACTTTGCAATCCGTGATAGGTGGACCAACCCCTCGGCACAAAAGCGGTAATGAATGGCGTGCAGGGAGGACCAAAAGTCCCATTTGCCTGTAAACTCCCGAAACAGCCGAAACCGGCGTTTGAGTAGGTCGAGTCGAAGCTGTCTCGCGTACCTACGATCGGAAAGCCGATTGCATCCGTGTTCAGCGAGAGCGGGAGCGCATTCAGTGTGGCTTGATCTGGCGTCTGCAAGTACGTCGGCAGGAAATTCGTGGGAGTCACTGACGCCTGCAGACCAATAATGTCCTGCAAGTTCAGATGGATGCCGCGAGTTCCGACGTAGTTAACCTCAGCGGTGTAGTTCTTGCCGAACGAATGTTGCACGCCGAGGTTCCAGTTAATGGAATAGGGATCTTGTACCGTAGGCGGAATCCAGTTGGCGGTGTTGGAAAGGGCTGTCGCCTTATCCATAATGGTGATTCCGCTGCCGTGACCTGCTGGTAACCCTCCACCAGCCAGAAACCCTGGAGCCAGCGGCGTCACATTTTCAGTCGCGCCGATTTGCGGCGGCACGGCCAAACTGCCGATGTTGTCGTAAAGGGTATCGTAGGCCATACCAAAGCCGCCACGAATTGACGTGTTGCCACTACTACCCGGCGCGTAGGCAAAACCGATGCGCGGCGCCCAATTGTTCTTGGGAGCTTGCGGAGCACTGAACACCAGCGCTTGGTTTCCCGCCTGTGGGACCCGCAGACTTGGTGTATTCGAGATCTCGTTGAGCGTCTGCCGGTTCTCGCCAATGGGCGTTGTGGTGTACTCATAGCGAACTCCGGCATTGAGAGTCAGGTGTTGAGTCAGGCGCCAAGAGTCGTTCGCGAAAAAGTAAACTGCCTTTTGGTTCCCATAGTAGGTACTCGATCCCGTACTGCGTTGCCCGAATTTGTCGGGCGCGAAATCTTCCAGAAAGACCTGGGTCGCGTTGTACTGATAGTCACCACGCGATCGTTGGGTGAAGCCCTGCGGTGAAATATACCAACGGTACTCGCCCCCGACCTTCAAGTTGTGTTTGCCCTTGACGATGCTGACGTTGTCGACAAATTGATAGAAGTTCTGAATCGTGAACTGAGGCGCATTCGGATCCGGTCCTACGTTCAGGCCATTGCCGAGATCTTGAAGAGTGATATTCGGAAACGCATCCAACCCGGGGTACTTAAAATTCCCCGCTGGTATGTTCTCGTCAAAGCGGTTGTAGCCGACGCGGAACTCATTCGTTACGCTGGGAGAGAATGTGTGATATTCGCTCGCATTCACCAGTGCGAACGTAATGGAGTACGGCGCGAAGAAAGTCCCGAGCTGCGCTGCATTATCCAGCAAGTTCTCCTTGTTATAGATAAAGCGTCCGCGAATCTGGTCTTTGTCCGACATGTTGAAATCCACGCTCTGGACAAAATTTGTCCAGCTCTGCCACGCAGCAGGAACGATCGGAACGTTGCCGACTTCCACAGTGCCGGCGCCGCAGGTGCCGTTCGCGGGCGCACTGTAAGGAGTGGTCCCTATCTTTGTCGCTCCACTGTTCGTCGTTCCGTTGTACGTAATGCAGCCAGACGGAGTCGTAGCCAGCGGGACGTACGTCTGGAAAATCCCAAAGTTCGTGGCATTGAGATTAGGATCGGCATTCATTGCCGCGAGGCCGGCCGCAGTCGGAGCCTGCACGGCTCCGCCACCGACTGAGATGAAGCCGACTGGGTTGCGCTCAAAATTCGTGAAGAAGAAGAGCTTGTTCTTGATGATTGGCCCGCCCAACGTGCCGCCAAATCGATTGGCGTCAAAACGCGGATTGGTCGTCAGCCCCTGTTGCACCCAGGTTTGGTCCACCGCATTCAGATTACGATTTCGGAAGTACTCGTAAGCGGAACCATGAAAGCTATTCGTGCCGCTCTTGACGGTCGTATTGAATTGGCCGCCAGACGAGTGACCGAACTCGGCGTTGAACTGATTAGAAAGCAGAGTAAAGTTCTCGACAGCTTCCGGGGGAACTGTAATCAGAGATCCGGTTACGCTCTTGTTGTTGTTGTCGACACCCTCAACCGTAAAATTATTGTCCCGTGGACGCTGACCTCCCACCGATGGGCCAACTCCATCTCCCATCGAACTGCCATTGGTAACACCGGGGGTAAGCAACGAAAGATTCAAAACACCGGCGCCTGCCCCGCCCGCGGAGGTCATGCCGAGATCCTGCGAATATTGCGGATCGAATGTAGATTCCAACTGCGCGGTGGTAGTGTCGATCGCCGGCGCCGCACCTGAGACTTCCACCGTCTCGCTGGCTGCACCGGGAGACATGCTGGCGTTACGCGTGCCGGTTCTGTTCAGTTCGACATCCACTTGCTCAACATAGGTGCGAAAGCCCGCGGCTTTCACTGTAATCCTGTATGTTCCCACCGGGAGATTGTCGAACCGATATTCACCGGTTGAGTTACTGTGCGTCACGGCCGAAGCGCTCGTGCCAACGTTGGTCGCGCTCACCTCTGCATTCGCGACCACCGCACCGGTTGGATCGGATACTGTGCCGACCAGGTTTCCGCTGATGGCCTGGCCGAAGGCAATGCCTACGCACAAGGTCATCAAGCTGAACAACAAACTTAAAACTCTCAGGGATTTGAAATACCGCGCGCCTTGCTTCATAGCGATTCGCTCCTAACAATTCATGCCGCCTATACAGGAAACACCGTAGTGATGTGTTCCAGCGGGACATGGCCCCAACAGAGACGAGACAATGCATCGCACGCGCGCGTCCATAACAGTGCTCTCGCAAGTGCGTTTGCTGTAAACAGCTGCTGACACTGTTATGGTGTTTCGCTTTCCGCAATTTGGAAACGGGGGCGTCCGTGGCTACGTATTCTTGTAGTCGCCGATCACACAGACAGTTTCAAAATGTTTATGATCACGCGGGATTTGGGGTGCGCGATGAAGATTAGATCGGCACTTCGAAGAGGTAGCTCGCCGTACTTGCTTATGCAGCCTTCTTCGTCTGACGCAGAATCACTCCTCGGAACCGACAACGGTATGCCAATCCGGCACCCTTCTTTAATCTCGTTTATCAGCCCCAATCTTTGTTGAGCTTCCTAATTCGGTCCTTGATGAGTGATTGGCGGGTAATCATGCCGCGAAAATCTTCATCAGCCACGTCCCTCGATTGACAATGGCCCAACCTGCAGTTCCTCACATCTATCGTTAACTACTTCAAGGCCGAACCCAATGAATCCTCAATTTGACCGTAATATTATGGATGTGCCCGATCATCGAAGTTGTCTCATGCCTCTCAGATGCACCAGAAAACGAGTGGATATTCCGTGGTAAAGCCGAACTTGAAGACACACCATGATGCCGCTCGACGCCGATTCTGGTTGGCGATGTCGGGATTTCTCATGGCGTTCGCACTGCTGCCATTTTCCTATAAAGTCGAACGTCACCTGGAGACAGTTGTTCACATCAAGGGCGGAGAGTCCGAAAAAGTTGACCTGGAACTGGCGCAGCGTTTCCAGTCTCCATACGCCCACCGTCTGGTTCTGGTGATCAGCGGCATTCCCGATCCGGATTCAGCCAAAGCCGCGGATGCATTGAGCTTCCTAACCAGTTCATTGCGTAGTGTGCAAGGAGTATCGGGTGCCGTCTCGAGTGTGGATTGGCCAGATCCTTTCTTCACCGGGAACAATGGCGGGGCCCTGATCATCGTCGGGTTGAACCCGCATGACGAAACTGTCGAGGAGCTGGTCCCCCAACTAAGGGCAAGAGCAGACTGGATGGAGGGTCAGCTCCGATCGCAATATCCCAATATCAAACTGGAGATTACGGGCGAAACACCACTGAACTTCGACCTTCGCAAGGTCAGTGCGGATGACGTAACACATGCCGAAGAACGAGCGATGCCGGTAACTCTCGTGCTTTTGTTGCTGGCTTTCGGCAGTCTGGTGGCTGCGCTATTGCCGCTGGGAGTTGGACTACTTTCAATCTCGATGGCGATGGGTGCAGCTGCGCTACTCGCGCATTATGTGCATCTGTCGATCCTGGTGCAGAATCTCGCGACCATGCTCGGCCTTGGCTTAGGCATCGACTATGGATTACTCATGGTGAGCCGGTTTCGCGAAGCATTGGTCGAGGGACATGATCCCGGCCGCGCTGCCGATATTGCTGCCGAGCAAGCGGGGCGGACGCTGATCATCTCGGCCACGACAGTTGCAATCGGATTTTCAGCGCTGCTGACGGTGCCCATCAGCGAACTGCGGTCCATCGGGATCGCGGGCCTGCTGGTCACGGTCTTGAGTGTCATGCTGTGTACATTCATAGTCCCCTGGGTGCTCGGGCTTTTAGGGCATCGCATCAATGCCGCCAGAGTGCGTCTTCCCGCGAGAGGAGTCCAAACGCGGGACGACCTGGGCGCAGCCAATAAGCGGTGGGTCTGGTGGGGCAGCATGATAACCCGCCGGCCCTGGACCGCTCTGCTTGTCGCTGGGATTCCGTTATTGATCCTGGCATTTCAGGCACGGAAAATCTCTCCCGGAGTACCTGACCGTGACTCGCTCCCGGCCGCAGCCGAGTCGGTGCAAGCACTGCACACGCTTCAACGCATGGGGCGGTCGGGCATTGTGCAGTCCCTCCGAGTGATCCTGGAATTGCCGCCGCAGTCTCCGCCGCTCTCGCCAGCTGGCTGGCTTGCCGTTAGTCGCTTAACGAAACATTTCGAGAGCGACAGCAGAGCGCAAGAGGTCTTATCTCTTCCGGCCCTCACCGGAATGGCCGACACTCCGGGTGCCGTGAGCGAGGTGCCCGAAGCAATCCGGAAGAGTTTTCTTCGTAGCGATGGCCAAGCTACCTTGATCGAGTTGCTGCCCACGGCCACTCTTACGCCTAATCGACAAATACAATGGGTACGAGAGGTGCGTTCCTCCGAACGTCGCGACGATAACCGGTATGCCCGGCGCCGTGCTGCGTGTCGGGGGCATTCCGGCGCTCGAAGCAGATTATGACTCGGTGGTAAAAGAGCGGCTGCCGAAGGTAATTCTTGGGGTCGTACTGGGGAGTTTGCTGGCGCTCCTGATCGGGTTACGTTCTCTATTTGCGGCTGTCAAAGCAATTCTGCTCAATCTGCTCTCCGTTGGCGCTTCGTTCGGTGCGTTAGTTGTCGTTTTTCAGGAAGGCCACGGTGGCAAACTCTTCGGGCTCGAAGGACCGACGGGCAGCGTATACCCGATTGTTCCGATTCTGTCGTTCGCCATCGTCTTCGGATTGAGCATGGACTATGAGGTCTTTCTAGTCGCCCGCGTCCTGGAAGAGCGACGGCGTGGTCTATCCGAGCGATCAGCGGTAATCGTGGGATTGGCGCGGACGGCCGGCCTCATCACCAGCGCCGCGGCCATTATGATTGCCGTCTTCACCGCTTTCATTGTGAGAAGCTTTCTGGTTGTACAGATGCTGGGCTTTACGCTCGCCGTGGCGGTATTCATTGATGCGACGGTGGTGCGGATGATCGTCGGCCCGGCACTATTGCAACTTGCGGGCGACTGGAACTGGTGGCCCTTTGGCTTATCTGGGGCCCAGGCGACGCCTGAAAAGCAGCTTGTCCCATGACGGCGAACGCCCTTAGATGTGAGCTTTATTTCGCTTTCTCTGCTTGAGTGCTGGACTGGCTGAGATCAAAGTCCTTGCGTCCAAGATTTGCCTTTCCCGAGCCCCGTTCGATAACAAGAATCGAGGACCCGGGTTTGCCCTGCTGCTTTGCTTCTACTTGCGATGCGGACCAAGCGCCGTCCACTTGCCGCAGCCCGAAGTAAATAAATTCCTTCGGCGGTTCCTTCCCTCGAGGCGTCTTCACCACATGGACAGGGAACAAAATACCGCGGTCTATCCACGAAGTCACCGAATCATAGTACGTCCGGTCCTGCGAGCCGGCGATGCTCTTAAGGACAAAGCAATCCCGTGCGCCGTATTTCTCCGGCGCCAGCAGTTCCTGATGCTTCCAGAAGAACTGGCTCTCTACCATGTCTTCATAGGAGAAGTCCGTTCCCACGAGTGGGTCGTTCCA
Organism: uncultured Acidobacteriaceae bacterium; assembly: GCA_963840895.1. Taxonomy (GTDB): domain Bacteria; phylum Acidobacteriota; class Terriglobia; order Terriglobales; family Acidobacteriaceae; genus Sulfotelmatobacter. The sequence continues at coordinate 49,995 of CAWJAR010000010.1, read as the reverse complement.
GCGCTCGAATGGCAACACGCTGGCGGACTTCTCTCCGGGATGCAACGCCTCGATGGTCAAGTGCCCACTTACGCTCATATGTAGAAGAAGTCGCGTCTCGTCTGGGCCAGGCCCTGAGATCACGCATAACAGACGCAGACCATCGGGAAACCAGTGAGCCTTGGCGACAAACTTGTAGCTCGTGCGCTTGCCATCGGCTTCCACGCGTGTGAGTCGCCCGGTCACACGATAGTCCAATTTTTCAATACGCTGGCGCGAGCCAGTCAGCACAGTGTCCAGATCAGGATTCGCCGCGAAGGCCTGCGGTGGATGCACCAGCGACAACAGCACCAGCAAAGCGATCAGCGCTTGAATCGCCCTGAAGGCGCAATTCATCCACCTGGCATTGGGATACATGTCTAACTTGAGGTGGCGAGAGAGCATTCCGGCGCAGCACACGAAGGTCATCACTATGCATTCACCCGAAGTCCAACGAGGTATTGCTTCCCAACTTCAAAATCCAATCTGCAGTCGCCCCCCACCGAGACCCGTACTAAGCCGCATAGGCTTCCGCGAATCACCGCAATGGGAGTGCAAACCCCCAATGAGACTAGGGTTATGCTGCTGTCTCAATCGAGGTCGGTAGCTACGGCAGATATGACATCTCCAATTTGCGCCTGCTTCAACCGCCATCTCAACTGTACACTTTCAAACTTTGCCTTCGAATACGGCATCAGCCGTAGTCCACGCCGCGAATTCTGACGAAGTCTTGCCTCCGATGGTGCGGAGCACGTTCAACCCAAAACAGGGACAGGACTGAAGGTGAGTCCAAGAATGACTGCGGCAAAAAATTTAACACGCATAATAAACCCAGCAGATTGAAGAGTATACACGTTCAAAGGAGCTTCAAAATGTCGGGTGGATTTAGCGTCGGCGAGGGAGTCTCTTTGCCGAGGCCTCGGATCCAGGTGGTTCGCGGAACGGTTCCACAGAAATGCGCTCGTAACACACTTCCAACACGGTCAGGTAGTCTGTACCTCCCGGCAACTGAAGTACTACGCTGTCACCCGCTGCCGACTTCATCAACGCGCGCCCCAGAGGTGACACCCAACTGATGTGGTTGCGATTGAGATCGATCTCGTCGGTGCCCACGATGCTCACCACTCGCTCCTCTCCCGCGGCATTGGCATAGCGCACGGTCGCTCCGAAGAATGCCCTCGCCGCCGCCCGCCCCCCTCTCGGAGCCTCCGGGTCCACCACTTCCGCGGCTTCGATTCGCTTCGTGAGAAAGCGAATCCGCCCATCGATCTGCCGCAGCCGCCGCTTACCGTACTGATAGTCGGCGTTTTCACTGCGATCGCCATTGCTGGCAGCCCACGCCACCACCTCCGTCACGGCCGGGCGTTCCCGGGTGAGCAGAAACCGGTGCTCATCTTTGAGGCGCTCGAGCCCGCTCGGCGTGATGTAGTTCTTGACATGCGTCGCGGGCTCGTCCGGTTGTGGTTTTCTCGTAAAGCCTTTCCGCATCTCGTAGTCTTTCCAGCGCGAATCCAGTGGGTCCCCAATGAAGCGAGCGGGCAACGGCAAGTCGCGCTAAGCCGATCTGTTAAATTCCTTTTGGGCTCGGAGTCGCGCGAAAGCGCCGGCCGGTACCATTGCGCAGTAACGGAGCAACACTATGATAAACAAAATGTTTAACCAATTCTCACGTCGAAAATTCCTGGGCGCGGTTTGCACAACAAGCGCAACCACTCTGCTATCCAGTGCACGGGTTTTGGAGCCTACGCGTCACCCCCGAACAACAGATCATCGGACGGCGTACCAGCTTCCAGTGGCAAAGGGCGCATCGTCGACATGCATGTGCACTTCGATCCGAAAAAACCAAATTACATTGAAGATTTCCTGAAGGTGTCGGAGCGACTGAACCTGACCGCCCTGATGTTAACTCCGTTTGAGAATCGAGCGGTTGTCGCCGAAGCGGCAAAACAGCATCCGACCAGGATCGTCCCGTTTGGGTATGTGGATTTGGACGCTCCAGATGTGGTCCAGCAAGTTGAAGAATTGCACAGCATGGGATTCCGTGGGCTTGGCGAACTCGAGTTCGTCAAGAAACCATACATCGATCCGAGTTATTTCCCGGTTTACGAACGAGCCAACGAGTACGGGTGGGTGGTGCTGTTTCATACCGGCATAGTACTGAGAAAAAACTTTAACGAACCCGAAGATGTGGCGTCCGGGCGGATGCGGCCGATTCATCTGGAGGAGATCGCACGTCGATTCCCGAAGATAACCGTGCTTGGAGCCCATTGCGGCAACCCGGAGTATCAATGGGCTGCCGAGATCGCGCGGTGGAATTCGAACGTGTTCTTTGATCTTAGTGGCTCGAGTTTGACGAAGATGCAGCGGCGGTTGTCTACATTCCGGGAGATTTTCTGGTGGACCGGCGAAGGCGATTCCGAAGTGAAAACTCCGGACAACGATCCGAACGCGTTCGTGAAGCTTGTGTTCGGATCGGACACCGGTTTGGAAGGCATCGAGAACGTTGTAAAGCAGTATCACGCGCTGTTTGATGCGTGTGAGATTCCGGAGCCCACACGGAACCGGATTATGGGAGGAACCCTAATCAAGTTGCTAAGTTTGCCGGGTTAAGCAAGGACTTCCGGACTGTTTGTTTCGGTAGGGGCTGTCCCCGGTCTTTCGGTCTTTCAAATCTTGCAGCGGAACGAAAGCAGAGATGCCGCGCGACGCTGAATACTGAAGGTCCCAAAAACCAAAATCCCCGCCCATTCGCGCAAATGGTGCGCGATAAGGACGGGGTACATGGTCTCTTGAGCTTTACTTCTGGGACCGCGACTCCGGCGGCACAAGACCTGCGAGGCGGTAGTACACAACGAGCTGGCCGTAGTGTTCACCGCTATGTTCGATGAGGCCGTATGCGATGTCGAGAACGCGCGCTTTTTGTTGAGGGAAATAAACAACCTCCGTCGTCATGCCTTTTTCGCCTTTCGACTGGATGGCGGCTGCGCCATCGGCGAAGGATTTCTTGACGAACGCAACGATGTCGGCCTTGGACTTATATTGGTCGCGCTTCGGATCCTCTGCCGCGGGAGGCTTCAGCCCCATCGCAGGATTCGTGAAGTAGTAGCATGAGCCCGCCGCGTGCAGCAACTGCTCGGCGAAGCTCCGCTCCGCAGGTGTCGGCTTGAAGTCATATTTGTCCTCGGGAAAATCTTCGGCCATCGCCGTCAGCTTGCGGCCAATCTCATTCCAGGAATCGAGCACGACTTTCAATTCCGGATCGGCAGGTTTGACGGCTGCATCTTTCTTCATCGCGTCCTGGGCATGGGCGGGAAATGCGAATGCCAGCAGGACGATAGCGAGAAACGGTATTCTTTTCATTTCTTTCTCCACGATTGAGTTTCGCGAACCAAAGCTTCATCTTCCTATTTCGCTTGCGCTAGCCCCGCAACAACTGCGGCAACCTTATCGAGTATCTAGAAAACCGGGGACAGACGGGACGTATCCCGATGTAACGTCCCGTCTGTCCCCAGTCTTTTACGCAACCGCCCCGCCCACCCTCAGGTTCCGGAACGGACCCGCCGCGTGGCTTTAAGTTCAGATTCTCGCGCATGACGATCATCAAACTCCAACTTCTTATTTCGCCTGCGCTAACTTCGTAACAACTGCGGCAACTTTATCGAGTATCTGGTTCCACCCCTCCAATTGGCCGCTATCTCTTGCGCTCTCCATGGGTTCATTTCCAATGTGGGTGAGTTTCGTCTGGCCGTTCCCGAGATCCTCAAAGAGGGTCACGTCGTACGCACCGTCGATGGCCTCATATTCTATTCCTAATTGCGCAGGCTCAACCTTGTTTCCCTTCGAGTCCGCAAAGTACATGGAGGAAACGATCTTCTCGTGCAGAATAATCTCGTGGTATTCAACCCCATTCCAGCACTCCTGCCCATCCGGCGTTCTCATGCAGAAGAGAGATTTCCCTCCAACGCGAAAATCCATCTTGCAAACAGGCGCAGTAAAGCCCTTCGGTCCCCACCACTGCATCACGTATTTCGGGTCTGTCCACGCCTTCCAAACCAACTCGCGTGGGGCATCAAAAATTCTTGTGACAACCATCCGCTCGATCTCGTTAACCGTGTCTTTTGTCATTTCTGACCTCCTCTTTCTTCATTTGATTCACAACCGCATCCAGTTTGTCGAAGCTCTCTTCCCAGAATCGGCGATAGCTAACCGCCCAGTCGCTGACCGTCTTGATCGCCGCTGGCCGAAGCGTGCAAACACTCTCTCGTCCACGCTTCGTCTTGATCACAATCCGCGCCCGCACCAGGTAGGCAATGTGTTTTGAAATCATCTGCTGCGAAAGTGCAAACGGTTCCGTCAATCCATGCACAGAGGCAGGCCCATGCGAGAGTCGTTCGATCATTGCCCGCCGGGTTGGATCAGACAAAGCCGCAAACGTTGTACCTAATTTATCCACAACCATATGGTAGTGGATAATCCCTCAATGTCAAGGGTGAATTTTGCGGTCTTTGATTTCTGTTCACTGATCCCCAACGTGCCAGAATTGGTCGCCAATTTTCTAGCCACGCTACACTGGAAGAGGCATAACGTGTCAGGCATAAGCGAAAATTATCAGAGCGATTTCCGGGAGCCTGTTTGCGGATTACCTCTGGATTGCCGACCATCCACGAAGTGGCTGGGGGCAGCGTCCATCGTGCCGGAGGCGGCCCTCCCATCCTCCTCGCTGCCAATTCCCGCACCGGGTGCTTTGCCTAAAGACGGAGTAAACTCTTCGAAAGTTCAACTAAGACCCCGGACCGGGGCATGCGCGGTGCGTGGATGGTTGTGAGCTTGTCGGGAGGCGAGGGGCACATGAGATTGCTGGTGCTGTTTCTGCTTTCGATCACGAATGGCTTGACGTTCGCGCAAGACTACCCAACTAGGCCCGTGCGCATCATCGAGCCGTTCGGGGCTGGCGGTGGGCCTGACGTGGTCGCTCGCGCCATCAGCCCGAAGCTCTCAGAGCTGTGGGGCCAGCCAGTGACAGTCGAGAACCACCCCGGCGCGGGAAGTACAGCAGCCCCCGCCTTGGTCGCGAAGTCGCCGCCCGACGGTTACACGTTGCTCGTGAACACCAGCGCTCACGCCTACAGCGCCGCCGTTTTGAAGAACCTGCCGTATAACCCGTTGAAGGATGTCATCCCGGTTGCTCCACTCACCAGCCAGCCCTACGTGTTGGTTGCAAGTAAATCGTCGGGCATCACTACCGTGGGCGAGCTTATCGCAGCGGCGAAGGCAAAACCCGGTGAGCTGAAGTTTGGCTCCACGGGTGCGGGTACTGGCACTCATTTGGGCCTCGAGAAATTCAATCTGGAGGCAGGTATTAAGGCAGTACATGTGCCCGCGCGACCGGGCGATGCAATTGCTGACGTGATCGCCAACACGGTCGCTGGACATACTACTTACATGATGGCGCCCATCCAGCTCGCTCTGGCTGATATCCGTGCGGGCAGCCTCCGTGGGCTAGGCGTGACCACTAAGAAGCGCTCGTCCTTGCTGCCGGAGGTCCCGACGATCGCGGAGGCTGGCGTCCCCGGCTTCGACTATCCGATTTGGTATGGAGTGTGGGTGCCCGCTGGCACTCCTGCCGGAGTGGTGGACAGACTAGCGAAAGACATCGCGCGCGTCCTGGCTGCGCCCGATTTGCGCGACCAACTTGCGAAGCATGGGGCTGATCCCATGAGCATGACACAGCCGGAGTTCGCGCGTTTTGTTCTGAGCGAGAGTGAAAGCGCGGCGCGTATCGTCGAAGCCGCTGGGATCAAACCTTGACAGGCCCGAGGTCTCACAATACGAGGCTCGCGATAGGGGAAACACGCAGTCCTCTGAAGTCCTGTTGTTAGAAGTCGGACGTTCCATTTCCACTTGCGCCGGCTGCGGGCGCGTCAACCGCCCTTCAATAATCCAACGCCAGCGTTGGCCGGCAGTTTTCTGTCCACGCTACACTGGAAGAGGCAGCGTGCCGCGAGTTGCTCCTTCAAAATGATCTCTTTCTCAAACATTAATAAGCAGTATGGCAAGCAGTTGCTCTTCGTGGATGCTTCCTTTCAGTTGAATCTCGGCGAAAAAGTCGGACTGGTCGGTCCCAATGGGTCGGGCAAGACAACGCTCTTCCGGATGGTGGTCGGCGAGGAAACTCCCGACGAGGGCGCGGTCTCTGTCCCCAAGAAGTTGACGATCGGCTACTTTCGCCAGGACGTCGAGGAAATGCAGGGCCGTTCCGTCCTGGATGAAGCGATCGCAGGCAGTGGACGCGTCGGCGATCTGCACCACGAACTCGAAGCCTTGCAGCGGGAAATGTCTGACCCTGACAAGGCTGATGACATGGACCGCATCCTTGACCGCTTCGGTCACGTGCAGGAGGAGTACGAGCATTTAGGCGGTTACGCGCTCGAATCGCAAGCCCGTGAAGTGCTCCACGGTCTGGGATTCAAAGACGATCAGATTGACGGCGACGTGGGTGCTCTCTCCGGCGGATGGAAAATGCGGGTTGCGCTGGCACGGGTCCTGCTCGGTATGCCGGATGTATTGCTGATGGACGAACCGACAAACCACCTCGACATCGAATCCATCATCTGGCTGGAGCAGTTCCTCAAGTCATTTCCTGGCGCGCTGCTCATGACTTCACACGACCGCGAGTTCATGAATCGTCTGGTCTCAAAGATTGCAGAGATTGATGGCGGCGAAATCATCACCTACTCGGGTGACTACGACTTCTACGAGCGCGAAAGGGCGGTGCGAGAGAGCAATCAGCAGGCGGCATTTGCCCGGCAGCAGTCCATGCTTGCCAAAGAGCAGCGCTTCATCGATCGTTTCAGGACGCACGCGGCCAAAGCGGCCCAGGTGCAGAGCCGTATCAAAGCCTTGGACAAGATCGAGAAAATCGAACTGCCGAAGAGACGCCAGGTGGTGAGATTTGACTTTCGCGTTCCACCGCGATCGGGCGAACAGGTGGCCGTCATTGAGAATCTGCACAAGAGTTACGGCCCGCGCGTTATTTACGAAGGGTTCAATCTCACCATCCGCCGCGGAGAACGCTGGGCCGTCATGGGAAGAAACGGCGCCGGCAAGACTACGCTTCTTAAAATGATTGCAGGAGCCAGTGCTCCAGATGCAGGAAGCGTGCGGCTCGGCGCCAGCCTGTATATGGGCTACTTCGCGCAACAATCGCTGGACGTGCTCAATTCCGATCTCACCGTCGCCGAACAGTTGCAGCAGGATTTTCCCCAGGACAGTATTGGCGCGCTGCGGAACCTGGCGGGAGCATTCCAGTTCTCCGGCGAAGACGTAGACAAGAAGATCCGCGCACTCTCCGGCGGAGAAAAATCGCGGCTGGCGATCGCGCGCATGCTCTTCAACCCGCCGAACTTCCTGGTACTCGACGAACCAACCAATCACCTGGATCTTGCGACCAAGGAAATGCTGGTGGACGCCCTGAAGGATTTTGAAGGCACCATGATCTTCGTATCGCATGACCGCATGTTCCTTCGCGGCCTCGGCTCACGTGTGCTGGAACTGGGCGGCGAAAGCGGCACGGACCGCAATCCCACTGTTTATCCTGGGTCATACGTTGAGTACGTGCAGAAGCTCGGACATGAGGCGCCTGGGATCTATTCGTAGGCTTGCAGGGCTGTTGTGCAACGACCCGCCGGGTGGATGTCGAAACCTTCGTCACAGCTATAGGTCATGCGGAAGAGAAAGGGAGCCATGAACCCACATAATTCTCCCACAGACATGGACATTACTCTGTACCCCGCCTCCGATTGAAATAGCGATCCAATTCCCCAGCCTGCGGGTCCCGCGAATCGGAGGTGGAAAGCTCGAATTCAGACCGGATTCGCGGAACGTTCGGTTTGTGATCGCTACGCATTCGCCCGATCAGGTCTTGAAAGTCGGACTGTTCAGTAGCCCTTCAGAGAGAAAGCCTCAAAAAGGACACATGGCCGGCGTGAGTGGTCCGTTCTCTCCAGTCCAATCTTGTTCGGAATTGTCGCGAACACGGGCATGTTTCCCATTTCGCGTATTTCGAGGGAAAAACCACAGATGTCTTCTGCTGTCGAATGGCGGAGAGGGAGGGATTCTAGTACCGCCATTTCCAGCAAGTGCTGATGAATCCTACACTTCCGCGATAATACCTTGTGTTTTAGACGCTTACAAGCGATTCCTATCTTCCGCTACAGTTTCTATAGTTTCTCCTATTCGCTGGAGTTCCGCGGAAAACGGTATCAGTGGTATCAGTTCTAATTGGCTTCAGCTATGGCCTTCGCACTGGCGACAATCGGAGCAACATCAACTCCATGACGCCTCATCCGCTCGCGCAGCATCCGAGATTCACTGGGAAGAAAAAGAAGGGTCCCTTCGGAAATTCTTCGCAGCTCCGCTCCGTTCCAATGAGGGGACATAATTCCATTCACGGCATGAGAGTTCGAACCGAGCAACAAGTGTCCAACCTCGTGAGTTAATACATAGCCCAATACGGCAAAGCCGAGCTTCTGCTCCAAAATTCCGATATGGTCCTGAAAAGCGTATGCATAGTAGCCGGTGCCATCGCCAGCCAGGAGAGCGTTGCCTAGTACGTCTCCGCGATCGCGCATGTGCGCGTTTGTCTTGTCAGAGATCACCTTCAGCACGAGGTGCGTGGCATCGACGCGGGAGCAAACATCTGGTTCAAATTCCTCCAATTTTGGCGAACAAGATACCCACACTGTCTCGACTCCAGCCTGCCAAAAGATTCGCCGAGCCTCCGCTTCCGCCCGCATCAACTGCGAAGGAGGAACGTCGGCGTAATCGTGCACGGAGATTGTAATCTCCGCTCGGGCAGGGGCGGCCTCTCGCAGCTCTTGTGCAAGGTCAAGACCGGTAGATATCCCAGTAAATATCAAAGCTGCGAAAGTAATTTGTTTTCGGTTCACGGTGTCACCTCGTGGGTGACCCCGACTCTGGCTTAGAGGGGCAGGTACCTCAATGACGCACGTATTACGCCGAAGACATATGTAGGCGACTTGTCTAATCGTTGTGTTATCAGCAGTTTGTGGAGCGATTAGAGAGGGCGATACGGTCAAGAAAGGAAAGGCAACAATGGAACGTTGGGGATCTATCGAGAAGAAAGACTAGCTCGTTTTTGGGTCGACTGGGATCGATCGAAGTCGTACTCTCCGGAACGTCAACCCACTTCAGAACTGCAGCCTTAAAGAGAACATCATCTGCCGTTGTAAGGCCGTCCCCCCAAATGCTGTGTTGAAAATGAACCCGCCAGTCTGGCAGTCGACGCAAGTTTGAGGAAGGTCCAGATTCACGATGTTGAACAGATTAAAGATATCAGCACGAAATTGAAGTGAAACTCTCTCCTTCATGGGGATCGTCTTAGCTACTGACACATCGCTTTGAAAGAAGCCTGGCCCCCTTAGCGAGTTCCGTCCAGCGTCGCCAAATGCGCCCATGGCGGGGCGCCGCCATGGCCCGGCGGTATCTCCGGGCATGCCGTTGGGTTGCAATGGCACGCCGTCGGTGCTGGTGAAATACCCATTTCGATTCCCCGTGATGTGGACGGCTCCGACGAGATCGGGACGACAGGGACCAGTGTCTCGATCGACGCCGCAGCTGGAATATGACGGAGAAAACGGCAAGCCGCTTTCCCAAGTCACAACTCCACTGAGCGACCAACCTCCGACAATGCCGTCAACGATCCCTCTGACGCCTCCCAGAAAAGCCTTGCCCTTTCCGAAGGGAAGCTCAATCAAGTTACTGAGTACAAAAACGTGACGGCGGTCAGCATTGGCTGCGCCATAGTTGAGTCTTGGATCGACCGCATAATAGTCGCTGTCGTAGCCCAGCGCTTTCGACCATGTGTAATGAGCGAGAAACTGGTATCCCTTGGTAAAGCGCTTTTCCGCCACCACCTGGAGCGAGTTGTAAGTGTTGGAGGCATCGCTGCCAAAGTAGTCGATTTGCTGCGTCCATCCATATTTCTGAAAGAATGGCTTTCGCTGGTTTGTATTGAGGTTTCCGAATCCCACGATAGTTGCCTGGTTGGGATCATAGGAGGGGCTGTCGCCAGCAAAGCCGTGAGTTCCTCGGTTGGCTACATAGCCCACTGCAAACGACAGCGTCGGAGTAATTTGGTGTTGTACCGTGATGTTCCATGCATCCACTGTGGGTAATCGAAGCTTTCGTGGAAGAGCGGAAGCACGCACCTGATCGGGAAGTGTGAATTTGCCTGATGGTGGCACAGTAATGAAGGGCGGAGCCGTCGGCCCCTTCGAGAGACTGAATACGCTCGCTGTGTTCAAGGGTGGACTTGCCTGTTCCGATACGAGCACCGGCAGGTTCTGTGTAGCGGTGTGCCCGAAGAGAGTTCCAAACACCCCAATATCGAAGCTGCGGCCGTATCCCATTCGGACCACGGTTTTCGGGGTGACCTCGTACGCGATTCCCAGGCGAGGAGCAAAATTGGCGAAGTTATTTTTGACGTTTCCTTGAAGATTCACGTCGCCAAAGCGGGCAACGTTGACCAACCCGGTGCCAAGGTCCAACCATCCGCCATCACCCTTCCCCGTTACCGACTGGGGAAAATAAATCTCCCATCGCAGTCCATAGTTGAGGACAAGTTTGCGAGTAACCCGAAAAGCGTCTTGGCCATAGAAATACAATCGTCTTTGACGTTCTCCCGCATCGTTGATACTGCTTGCAACGCGGCTGAAGGCGCTCACCTCACCGAGCAGCAACGTGGCCAAGCCCAAACCACCGCCGCTAGGTCCCTGGGTACCCGAGTTGAAGAATGCCAAACTACCCGTCCGCGAGTCAGGGCTGGCCACACGAAGGTTCTGCGCGTAACGAAAGTCTGCGCCCCATTTGAGGACATGGTTGCCCACCGTCCTCGTCGAATTGCTTACCCATTGAAACTGCTGCTCGTTTTCAAGCAGTGGGCAACCGCAAAGATGGCCGAAGAAGAACTGGTCGCCTTCCTGGCCATCAACAGCGACGAATGGCATGCCGGAAGTGAGGACATCACCCATATTAATCCCCGGAATGCCTGCGTCCTTTGCGGGGGTTGTGCCCAAGTCGTTCGGCAAAACGTTCACGTGGTAACGGAAGAACCCAAATCGGAAGTCACAGCAATGCCGGGAAGGATGGAATGCGTACGGTCATTAAGGTAGCCGACGAGAGACGGGCCGACGAATGCGCCAATCTGCGAGACGGAAGTAATCAGGCCAAACGCCGCCGCCGCGGTAGTACCGCTCAGGATCGTGGTCGGAATAGACCAGATGCACGGAATACTGGCGAAGTAGAAGGCGCTGCCCAGCGTAAAGAGCAGCACCACCAACGCGAAATGCAGACGGGCAGCAACAATCAGCAGGAAAGCAAGGCCCGCGCACAGGACAGGGATGGCCGTATGCCACTTTCGTTCTCCGGTTTTGTCGGAGTGCCAAGCATTGACGACTAGGCCCAAAAGCCCAGCTATGGCGGGGAAGATGACAAGTCTGGCGACGACAGTAGGAGGAAGACCCGAAACGCGCTTGAGAAAGGTAGGCAACCAGAATGAATTGGCAATATTAGCCAATTGGAAGAAGAAGTAGCCTCCAATGACTAAAAGGATGCGGGGATCGCGGCACGCATCCCAAAAGCTGAAATCACGATGCTTCTTCTTCGCGGCGTGCTCGGCGTCGATCTCGGCGACAATCCAGCTGCGCTCGGATGCAGACAGCCAGTCAGCCTCGGAGGGATGGTCTGGCAGGTAGAAAGGTGTGGCGATCCCGAGGAGGATTGCAGGGATTCCCTCTAGGATAAAGAGCCAGCGCCAACCAGGAAAGCCAAGCCAGTTAATTCCAAGGAGCCAACCGGCGATGGAAGAACCGATGAGCATGCCGATGGGGATGGCAGCGTAGAACACGGCTATGGCTCTGGCGCGATCTTCAAGCCGGAACCAGCGCGTGAGGTACAGAATCACTCCAGGAAAGAAGCTGGCTTCCGCAGCGCCAAGGAAGAGACGCGCTGTATAGAACTGATGTGCGGTGTGGATGAATGCCGTGAGAATGGTGACGAGTCCCCAAGTGACCATGATGCGTGCGATCCATTTGCGAGCGCTCCAGCGCTCAATGAGGATGGCTCCGGGGATTTCGAAGAGAACATATGTCAGGAAGAAAATGCCAGCACCTAGACCGTAGACACGATCCGAGAAGCCTAGATCGGCGCTCATGCGGAGTGCTGCGAATGACACGTTCACGCGATCGATGTAGTTGACGAGATACAGAGTGAAAAGAAAAGGCAACAAACGGATAGCGATCTGGCGGCGCGCGGAGAGCATCGGTGATTCGGCTTTCCGAATGAGATTCTATCTCCCTTCAACGAGAGTGGTCTATGAAAACGTAATGGAATTTGCCTGGAATCGGAACCTGCGATCTTGATTGAGATGCGTGCGATCCGGAAGCAAGGACCGGATTGGTCCCGAGAGACACCCGTGAGGACGCCTTCTCTCCGATGATCGGGAAACCGGAATCAAAGCTTTGGTCGAAGGTCTTGTCAGTGCAGCCCACTTGCCATGACAACGAGTGAATGTGGGGACTCTTCGCGCCAATCCGACTGATCGCATTGGACAGTTCGGTCGCGCTCCGAACCGTTTAACTCGTTGAACTACCCTTGGTCTAAGGCGTTACAGTCTTCAAGTTGGCGAAAGCTGGTCGTATACCCTGTTTAAGAATCGGTGGTCGCGTCCGCTTTGAGGCACGGTCTCTGGCGACCCGGCTGTCAGGATATAATTCGCCGGTCCTTGGGGCAGAACCAGCACGATGGAGCGGTGCCGAAGGTTGATTCCTTCATGCCGCCGCGCAGCGTCCGAGTAGCCGGTCAACAGGAGCAATCGCGATCACTTCCTTGTACGCCGACTCGTAAGGAGCCAAATCAGAGGTCTACCCCTGTTCCTTTGCACCCTGTCTGGCAGGCGCCAGTCGCGCTTCCCAGGACTAATCCCGCGATGTCCACAGGGCCGTTTAAAGGTAGCTTCCGGCTGGCACGGCCTACTGCACAACTCGGGGCGATCACTGCTTTGTGACGTCGATCATGTTGTCATCCGCATTCCGGTCAATGAGCTTGTTGTACGGGTCAATACCGGCAAGCGTAGGAGGCTCGTCGACGATGATCTCAAAGGTCCGATGTTCCTCGGTGAATTTTTCCTTCCTGAGATAGAGCGGCTTCTCTTCATCTTTCTTTCCGCTGAAGACTCCGATCTCGATGTAGTCGGCAAGCGGCATCGGAGTTTCCGCTCCGTTGCCATCAGCTTGCATCTTGCGAGCCTGGACATCGAGCGTGACCTTATATTTGCCGTCGGGAGTTTTCTGCGATGTGGCCGAGACGGTCTTGTTGTCGTAAAGGACGATGCGGTTGAAGCCATCATCGACTAGATACTGGAGTTCGGGCGGGGTTTGCGCGTGGATGGCATCTATCAGCATTCGAGTATCGGGGTAGGGATCGTCGAAAGTATTGGCGACGCGGACCGCGCTGTTGGCGTCGACCTGATTGTTGGCATTGGCGTAGCGGTACTGCATCAGAAAGTTGTGAAGTGCGAGATTGAGTCTGTCCTCGCCGATGTAGTCGGCAAGGGTGTAGAGAATCTGGCCTCCCTTCTGGTACCAGACGTATTGCTCACGCTGCACCATAGCCAGCGGCGGCTCGTGACGAATCTCGCCGGCGCGCCCACGCAGGTAGCTATCGAGCTCGTGGCGGAGAAACCGGTGCATCAGATCACGTCCATACTTGTGCGCCATCACCTGCAGGGCGGAGTACTCGGCCAGGCTTTCCGACATCATGTTGGAACCTTCCACGTCGGCCCCGACGAGCTGGTGCGCCCACCATTGGTGACCGAGTTCGTGGGCGGTGACGAAGTAGGTGAAGTCGATGTCGGTGGGCTTGAGAACGCGGCTGATGAAGCCAATGGCTTCGGAGTACGGAATGGTGTTGGGAAAAGATTGGGCGAACGTGCGGTAGCGGGGAAACTCGAAGATGCGGTATTGCGTGAACTGGTAGGGACTGTAGACGCGCTGATAGTAGTTGAGTCCGGCGCGCGAGCTGGCTAGCATGTCGTCGACGTCGTAAGTGTGCGCGGGGTCGTAGTAAACCTCCAGGGAAACGTCGCCGTTAGGCCCGTGGTAAGTCTCCTTCCTGACTTGGTACTTGGCAGAGATGTAGGCGAAGAAATCGAGGATGTGGGTCGAGCCCATGCTGTATTCGAAAAAGTTACGGTCGTTGGCCTGCCATTCGCGCTGCAGATATCCGGGCGCGACGGCAATCTGGTCCGCTGATGTACTCACCACGGTGTGATAGGTGACCCAGTCGGACGCGCCGCGGAAGAATACGTTGTTCACCGAGTGAACGGGGTCGCCCCGGTGAACCATTTCTTCCAGAAGAGGAAGATGCTCCTCACGCCGGCGACGTGGGTCGTCTAGCTCGATGTTGGTGTTGTAGCCGATGTAGGGGACATAATCAGAGTCAAAGAAGGTGCCGTTGTAGGCGAACTCAGCGAGTTCATTGCCGTCGCGAAAGCCACGGGTCTGGTGGCCCACGTTGCAAGTAAGGGTGATGGTTTCGCCGGGCGCCAACGGCTGGTCGAGAGCGTAGATGGAGTAAATGTTGCGCGGCGCAGAACTCACAAGGTGGAACGGGCGGTCGAATTGGACATTGGTGACCGACTGCTTCTGATCGGTGACGTGGATCTGAGGGATCGGCTGATTGGTTTTGTTCTGTAGCGTCAGGCGGACGTTGCCGTCGAAGGATCGCCGCTCGGGGTAAATGTTAATGGTGGCGTCGACAGTCGTAACCTTGGGCTGGAGGAGGTCTTCGTACCGTTTGAACTGGCGTTCGTAGTCAGCCTGGATGCCGCGGCGCGCCTTGGAATCGAGGTACTCGTTGAGGACGTGAGCGTTGTAAAAGTACCAGGAACCGGCGCCGGCGGCGATGAGAACGAAAAGCAGGGCCGCCGGTACGAGCCGCGGAGCGCGCTGAAGAGCGAGGCGGGCGCGGGCGCGCAGGGAGTCTTCGGCTCCCCGGCGGGCCAAGGCGATGGAAACTACACCCAGCGCAGCGCTGATCCCCAGCCAGTACGTGGTCGACCAAAACAAGACTTGGACAAAGTGGCCGTAGCCGTTCATGTCGGAGTAAGTGTAGGCGGGGGTCTGGAGGATGAGGTAGAGAGTATTCTCCCACCCAAAGTTGTAGAGGATGGGCACGATCACGAAGACCCCGATCAGGATGGCGTAGCCCACAAACTTGTTCGACACGACGGTCTGCACGAAGAGTGAGAGAAGGATGAAGATGAGGATCTGCGGGAAGGTTACAAGATAGAGCTCCTTGAAATATTGCAGAAACTCGTAGTGGTAGTAGCCGAAGAATGTCTGCATCACGATACCGATCAGCATGGCGAACGTGATAAGGACGAGCTCGACCACCACGACCGCCGTGAGGCGGGAGAACCAGTCGGTGGACTCTCGCATGGGCAGAGCGTCGTGGATGCCGTCGAAATGCGTGTCGCGCTCGCGCCAAAGCAGCTCCGCGGAGTAGAGGACAGCGACAATCAAGAGAAAGAGCAGAGCGCTACCCTCGACGGATTGGACCATGAGGTAGGTCACTGGCCATACGTTCTGTTCCGCAACCCGCCCGGCAAAATAGTCATTGTTGATGCCGAAAGCAACGATGAGGGCGACAAGGGCCCAGAACGGTATGTCGCGAAAAATGTTTCGCATGCGAAGCTGCGACAGCGAAACGTACTGTGCCCAGGTAGTGGCAGAAGTAAATGTCTGATGAACGACGGGCAGGCGACCGGGGACCAGAGAGCGTATTGGCAAAGCCTCCGCGAGCTCCTGTTCCTTCGCTTTGGCAGCGCGGCGGCCCTGGGAACGCGCGGTGAGGGCCTCCACGGACATAGGAAACAGCGCCCAAACTGTGCCGAGCGATAGACAGCCGACGCTGAGCCAGAGCAAACGGTTGTAGAGAAAGACGCCATTGACGAGGGTAGGCGACCACGTCACTAACTGGGTGTTCCTCTCGATGACTGTCCAGTAGCGTGTGACGTTGTTGATCAGGATGAATCCGATGGGATCGAAAATGCCCGACCAGAAACGTTCGAGCGAACGGGTAGCAAAGAATACCGTGATGCCAATGAGGTAGATCATGAACAGAGCCACGCCCTGGAGATAGACAATGAATATCTTGCGGGTGAGGGCTGCGACGGCGAAGAAGGCGGAGCCGACGAAGAAAATCTGGACGACCAGTATCGAGAGAAACGGCTGGAGGTACATCCACAGAAGATTCGGAGCGATGCGAGTGTGGTCTGCCCACGGCGCAAATGTGCCAAGGAAGGTTCCCAGCATCATGCCGGAAAAGGCAAATACGGTCGTAACGAAGGAGCCGGTCCATCGTCCGCCCAGGTAGGCGAATTTGGAAATAGGCTGAGTAAAGAGGATTTGGTAAGTGTCACGCTGGAAGTCACGGAGTACCGAAGTCCCGAAGATGGCGGCGATGACGATGATGCCAAAAAGCGCTGCAAACATGTCGTCGAGGGTGTTGGCGTAAGGCCCGTTGAGGAGGACCTTGCCATTGCCGCTGCCCACTGGACCGAAACTCTCCGACGCTACGCAGAGAAAGGAAAACGCAGTCCACCCGAGGAAATACATGTAAGTGGAGAGACTCTTAAAGCGGATCCTCAGCTCGAAAGTGAAGAACTCCCAAAAGAGTGCCATCAGATTCCTCCATAGTTCGAGGCATTACCTGCGAGAAGTTAATTAGTAAGCTGGCGCTTGGCCTGCTGCGACAGGTTGAGGAAATAAACGTCTTCCAGTCCAGAATCGACGGAGTGAAAGCCGCCACCCGGAGAAGTGTCCGCATACACGCGAATTTCGTGCTGCCCGCCAACCAGGTGCGTGGAGATAACGTGAAACTGAGCCTCGATCGTGCGTACCTCCGCGTCGTTAGGGACCACCTTCGACCAGATCTTGCCTTCGAGGGCGGCGAGAGTGTCGCCGGGCGCGCCTTCCAGCAGCAATTCGCCTGAGGCGATGATGGCCATGCGCGGGCAGAGCTGCCGCACGTCATCCACGATATGGGTCGAGAGAATGACGGTGCGGTCGCTGCCCAGGGACGAGAGCAAGTTCAGAAAGCGATTGCGTTCCGCCGGGTCGAGGCCCGCGGTGGGCTCGTCGACAATGATGAGGCGCGGATTGCCGAGCAAGGCCTGGGCAATGCCGAAGCGCTGCTTCATGCCGCCGGAATAAGTTGAAAGAGCCTTTTTTCGAACATCCCACAGGTTAGTCTGCTGCAGCAGTGCTTCAACCGTCTCCTTACGCTCCGCCGATGAGGCCATGCCCTTCATCACGGCGAGGTGGTGGAGCATGTCCACCGCGGAAATTTTGGGGTAGACGCCGAACTCCTGGGGTAGGTAGCCGAGGATGCGGCGGACCTCGTCTTTCTGGCGAAGCACATCTATCCCGTCGAGGCTGATCATGCCGGAATCGGGATCCTGAAGCGTCGCAATGGTACGCATCAGCGAGCTCTTGCCAGCACCGTTCGGACCGACCAAGCCGAACATGCTGTTGCCGATGGAGAGCGAGAGGTTCTTGAGTGCCTTTACACCATTCGGGTAGGTCTTAGAAAGATTATTGATCGTCAGTGCCACCGCTACCTCCAGGTTCGAGAATGAGTCTCAGACCGCACATCTACTAACTGGCGTGCGATGGGGAGATATTCTACTACCAACCGAAGGCGGCGACCTTTCACGCCGGCTCCCGAGTGACCGGCCGATCCGAAGTTATTGGGGGTCGTCGGAAGGCTGCGATCACGTCGCTGAGATTCCTCACTGAGCTCAGATTGATCTTCAGGCAGCAGGGCAAGCATCTTTGCGTTGAAACACTGAGGTAACATTGACGCCTTCGGGCCTGTTTGTAATCCTGCTGACAAATGCCCAGAAAGGTCGACAAGCCCCGCAAGCACCGACCACCTCGAATCCGCGTCCCTCACCAACAAAAAGCGCTCTTCACAGTTGATAACCAGAGGTTCGTTGGTATCGTTCATCGTCTCTCGTTAACCGGGGGATCGGCTCTGCTTGTTAAGGGGCCTATTCCTGAAGGCACACTCGGTGAAATGGCTTTAGGTACTGTTTTCGGGAAGGTGACTGCACACATTGAATTTCTGCATACCGGGGCGGAAGGTATGCCACTCGCGCAGGCATTCGCCTTCCTTGCGATGGATGCGGTAAGCAGCAAACGCTTCAAAACGGCCGTGGAACAAATGGAAACTCCAGACTTCTCGGACGTCGGACAGAGACAAACAGCTATCGACGCGGCGTTCGAAACCTTGCGAGAGAGCGTCCGCCAGCTTTCAGGGATGCTTACTTCTGGACGGCGAACGAGATCGAAAACGTAGCCCTGAATCGACCCGGCCTAGGAACGTGAGACGAGCGGACTACATAGTCCAGCAAGACGATGCTGCCAGCGGCCTAGGTTCGCGTCTCCTCTCTAAGCGCCAAGCGATTAACTTAATGAGACTTTCTACGCTCAGACCTGCATTTAGAAGTTCCATCATGTGGTCCAGGCTAAATCCAGTTTCTCCGACAGCGGCCGCTAGGTTGGCTATCGCTGCTATCGGGGTTGCGCGTTTCATGGCTACCACCTCTCCCGAGACCTCTTGTGACGATCGCATAGGGAAGGGAGGCGGGTTCTGTGATCAGAATCACCTCAGTTTGTGAGGGGCATAAGCCACTTCTGTGTTGGCGGTTTTTCTCGCCACCTTCTTTCGGGACTACCGACTCCAGGCAGTCCCGCGTCAGAAAGGGTTAGAAATTGACCAACTAACGTTGCGGCAATTTTGGGCACTATGCCGAGCGCCGATCATCCCGCGCGCGAGCTTTGGTTAGAGAAGCGATTTTTCGCCAGATACCCGGCGCGCAACCCATCGATGGTTGCCGCCATTGCAAAGAAAGTAGATTGCTCGGCTCCGCTGCACTAGGCCTGCTCACTTCACCTTTGCATACTCTGCCTTGGCTTCCTTCAGGATGGGAATATCAGGATCGGCATCCTTCCACAGCGCGAAGAACTCCTGATAGTCGGAACGTGCCTTTTCAGCGTTCTTATCGAGAGCATAGGCGCGACCGAGGCCCAAATGAGCGAGCGCACCAATTATCGAGTTGTCCACGATGCCGGGGTTGTCCACCACTTTCTGGAATTCGGTGGCTGCATGCGTGCCCTGCCCCGTTTTGAGGTACGCCTCCCCCCGCAAATACACCGAAAAGAAATACATCGCCGAAGAATGTTCGTAAGGAGACGTGATTTCCAACAACTGCAGTGCCCGGTCGTTATTTCCGCGATCGATCTCGACCGCGGCCTGAATGGTCGGCACCCAAAGGCTGTTGAGCAGCGTGTCTAATGGAAAGCGCTTCTTGAGGTCGGCGGCGATGGCCAGTGCGCGAGTCGCTTTCCCCGCTCTTGCCAGAACCAACGCGGCCCCCGGCTGCACACTGCGAGCGTTCGCCGACGCGAGCGCTTCGGTGACGCCGAGCACTGCCTTATCCCGGTCGCCGGTTTCGATGTCCCACGTGGCACCGCTCATCACGTATCCAGCGGCTGTCTCGTCATCGCCGTTCTGGTGAGCGAACTCCCGCGCGCGAGTCGTGAGGTCACGGGCTTTCTTCAAATGCCCGTAGTAGGCTTCGGTTCCCGCCTGTAGCCCGAACAACGTGTCAGTCAATCCGGGTCTGACCGGCGCGCTGCGCACCAGTTGATTCACCTCTTCCGTGTCACGCTTGTTGAACGCTATGCTGTAGAGATTGATCCACAGCAGTTCGTCATCAAGCTTGCGTTGTTGCGCCTGCTGTAGCACGTCCCGGGCTTCATCGAAGCGGTTCATGTTGATCAAACAACCAGCAACGTTGGTGTAATTGCGCACGTCGTCCGGATCGAGCTGAAGGCCCGCACGAAACTCCGGCAACGCTTTGTCATAGCGCCCCAGGTACCAGTCGGTGTAACCCAAGTTGGAGTACGCGCGAGAGTCTCGAGGATAGGTCTGCACATACAATTCGAACACTTGCGACGCCTTCACCAAGTCCCCGGTCGCGATCATGTAGTAGTTGCTCTCTATATTGAGCCGCTCTCTTTCGGAGACGCGGTCTCTCAAGTCATACGCTTTCTGGGCGGACTGGAGAGCGTGCTCGGACTCGCCCAGACCGATGTATGCACCCGAAAGCGCACGGTAGGACATGGCGAAACTTGGATCGAGCTGGATGGCGTGTTGAAAGAATGGCAGCGCGGCGGTGTCTCCCTTTTCTCGATGCGCCTTCAGGCCGAGGCTATAGGCTTTGAGCGCTTCAAGGGAGGAGGTGGTGGTTTCCTCAAGCGGGGTGTCGAATTTCTGAATCGAAGCGAGTGACTCGCCGAGTTTATCGCGAAGTTGAGAGGCGGCCTTGTCCAAGGCCTTGAGCACATCTGATTTTTTGGACGCCCGCGCTTGCTCGGTAGCGACCGAATCTCCGGTGGCGCAGTTCGTGGCGGTCAGGCCGACCACGTACTCTCCACCGAGGTTCACAATGGAGCCCCCGAGCGTAACCTTGCCTCCCACACGCTGGCAAAGCTCCCGGGCGATTTGACCTGTAATGGGCTGATCGACCTGAAGCCCCATCAGGCGGAGCATTTGCTCAGTCTTGCGCTCGGAGAGAATATTGAGAAACGGGGACTGTTCTAGCTTGACCGTGAATGCCTGTCGAAGGGTGTCGTCAAACACAGGATCTTGCGTTCTATTTTCGAAGTCAGTCAGGACGACGGTGTCCTTCTCGCCCAGCTTTGCTGGCCCCCAGCCCCGTCGCAAGAAGAAAGCGCCCAGCACGAGGGCTGTGGCTAACACGGTCCAGGCGATCCGGCTTCGCCAGGTTCGCCACCATGAGCGAGCAGGCTCCAAGGTCGGATGCGGTCGGTTCGTAAAGACTGATGCAGTCGACTCGCCAGCTTCATGGTTTATAACCTCATGACGTCCCGACTCTTTATGGCGTTTCAGTACTCTGAGATCTGCTCCAATCTCCACAGCGTGCTGGTAGCGCGATTCCTCCGGCTTTTGTAAGGCCTTGTCAATGATCTCTTCCACCTGCCGCGGAAGTTCTGCATTCCAGGACCTGGGCGGAATGGCCGCTTCGTGCAGAATCGCTCCGCAGGTCGCGCCGGGCGTTGCTCGTTCAAAAGGCCGGCGACCGGTAGCCATTTCGTACAGCACAACACCGAACGAGAACAAGTCGGTGCGCTGATCGAGCGGCAATCCGGCAACCTGTTCTGGAGACATATAAGTCACCGTCCCCATAGTGCTGCCACTCGTACTGAGATCCTGGAGAGTTTTTGTGACATCGTCGGAACTCGATCCCGACGTGGTCCGCGGCTGTTCGATCTTCGCCAGTCCAAAATCGAGAATCTTGGCGTGGCCGCGCTTCGTGACGAAAATGTTTGCAGGCTTGATGTCGCGATGAATAATGCCGCTCGTGTGAGCGGCATCCAGCGCGTCAGCGATTTCGATGGCTAAGGACAGAAGGGTATCCGTAGGCAGCGGGCGCGCAGAGATCATGTCCTTCAGCGTTACGCCGTCCAAGTACTCCATGACGATGAACGTCTTGTCATTTTCCTGTCCGATTTCATAGATTGTGCAGATGTTGGGATGATTCAGCGAGGAAGCGGCCTGCGCTTCGCGCTGAAACCGAGCCATCGCCTGGGGATCCTTGGCGAGTTCTTCGGACAGGAACTTCAGTGCGACGAAGCGGTGAAGCGAGGTGTCCTCTGCTTTGTAAACCACACCCATCCCGCCACCGCCGAGCATCTCAACCACGAGATAATGCGAAATGGTTTGGCCGATCACGGGGAGGGTCTGGCGACAATGGTAGGTGCCCAAGCTGCGGTGAGTCAATGCAGGGAGAACAAGGCGAACCCTTTGCCCGCCGGCTGGATCGACTTGCAACGCCAGCCGATCAAAATGTCAGACCGGTAGAAGCGCCTCGAATGAGCTCGCTTGATATTGCGGTTGTAATCAGGCAATCTTCCGACAACCTGGCCCGGCAGTTCCACTCTGTGGCGCGCGGGAGCCATTCACGAACCCTGTTGCGAGGACTAGGTTGAAATTGAGCAGCACTCGGGGGAGGCTGTTCAAATAAAGCGTCCGTTACTCCAAATGAGTTTCGGGCGCTTTTCTTCGTTACGTACATACCGCTGACTCAGACTACGGGGCAAGGGGATGTTTCAACGAATCAGCTACTCCGTCGGGATGCCCTCCGTACACTTCCCCGTGGGTATTGGTCGCATTGGTAATCGTCGAACGCGGCACGTGTTGATACTTCGATTTGTTCTGGGATTGTGCGAGATTCGGCGGGGTGGTCCAAGCGCCCTCCCGGTTGAATCGACTCCCGCTCTTCTATCTAGGTCCGATGCCGCTGTCTGTCGGGTAGTTCGGCGGTAATCCTGATATCAAATCGACCAGCGGCGAAAACGTGCTCTATGAAACAATTCAATGACCTGCCGGAGGGAGCAACAGGCACACTCACGGTCGTTCTCTGCCTGCAATCCCGGACGTTTTCCTTTTAATCCCTCGCTCCACGCGTCTCTCTAACTGCACCAATGGTTTTCCGGCGACGGTTGCGCTATATCATGGCAGTGTTCATTGTGTAATTGGTTGAGGTTTCAAATATGGAGCGCTCGTTGTTCCGGGTCGAGGGCGGCGCAAAAGGATGGGCCTGCTCGAATTGTCGATGGAGATACCCCGTTCCAACGCTGCTTAGCGGAGAAGAAGCTATGGCTGCTTACGACCGCCTAGCCACCGTGAAGTTCCGCGAGCACGAGTGTGAGGTCGAAAACAGTCTTTCCGTGGCTGTGGCTAAGGAAGTGACAAAGCGCGATGCAGACACTGCTTTCGCAGAGCGTGCCCGGATGCTCATAAAGCGGGGATACAAACCGAAGGTCGCAGTGGAGCTTGTACTTCATGAGATGGAAATCGAACACCGCAACGATCCGAGGATCATGGAGAAGGCGCGTTCTGATGCCGAGGATTTCCTTATGAGAGTCCGCAAGGGCCTGATCTGAAAGCTGTCCCAGAAGCCACAGAGGCAATGTGCTTCGTTGCACCGCGGAAGTGAGAACGCTTAATTTGTTGGCGAAACATCTAGATCAAGCCTATAGTTTTAACGTGGATTTAAGGCGCGATCAACTAGAGACACGGGTAGCAACCCTGGAGCTTATGCTTGTTACTGCACGCGCACGGCCTAAGCCTCACGCAGACGAGATTGCCAAACTGGAACAAGAGCTAAAAGTAGCTACAGCGGCACTGGAAAAGTACAACAGAGAGCACCCACGAAACTGATAGAACTTACAAGGCGTTTGCCACCTAGGGAGCAACGCCTGATCCCCGATTCGAGAAGGACAAGGGCTTAGCTCGCGTTGAACCATTCGTGACGCGCCGCGATCTCGAACAGCATTGTGAACAGAGAATGTTTTCTCGACTGGGCAACACTCCTAGGCCGGGAGCGACCATGAAGCCAAACTACGGGGTGATCTCAAAGACTACTCCCCCACTTCCGTTTGCGCTGGAGTTACTGGTCGTGCCGTAGAGATTACCGGCCTTATCGAGGACGAGGCGGGCATCCGGCTGCTCAGCCGGTTTGCCTAGGAACACGTGAAGCACAGTGAAGGCCCAGGTTCCGTTCGACGCGGGTGCCAATTTGAAGATTACGCCGGCATCCGCAGGGCCACCCGCATGGGTTGCGCCGTAAAGATTGCCAGCCGCGTCCAAGATCGGACTAACATAAGGATTGGCTCCTGGATGGTTTGCGAATTTATGGAGGACGCTGTACTTGCGGCTCGTATCTAGCTTAAAAACCACGCCGCAACCGCCGTCGCGGCTCTGGCAGTTGAGAATACCGCCCAATGAAGTCATTCCGTAGAGGTTTCCGGCCGTGTCCAATGTCACCCCGCTAAGGGGGTCGGATCCGTCCTTCAACGTGAAGCTATGCAGCACGTTCTCGGTCCAAGTTCCATCCGAGTTCGGTGTCAGCTCGAAGACGACGCCGTAGCCGGCGCCACCACTACTGGCGGTGCCGTAAAGATTCCCGGCTGCGTCGAGGCCTAGGCGACCGCTAGGATTGCCCCCGTCGGATCCGCCGGTAAAGGTATACAGCACCTCTTCCGTCCAGGTTCCATCCGAGTTTGGTGTCAGTCTGAAGACCGTTCCATCACCAGAAGCACCCTCGACCTCGGTCTCACCGTAAAGGTTCCCGGCAGAGTCGAAGACTAGGTCGGTTCCCTGAGAGGGACGGAACATGCGTGCCAGCACGCTTTCCGTCCAAGTTCCATCCTGGTTTGGCGCAAGTTTGAAGACCCCCCCGAGTTCGTCGGTCGTGCCATAAAGGTTTCCGGAAGAGTCAGAAATAAGGCCGGCTGTGGGGAGGTATCCGTCGGTGCAGTTCTTCAGGGAACAGAAGCTGTATAGAACACTCTCGGTCCAGCTTCCGTCCACATGCGGTATCAGTTTGAAGACGGTGCCTCCGTTGTTCGCAACGCCCCTCAACGGCCAAAGGCTATCGGGACATCTGGGAGGACCATCTAAAGCCTCGCTGCGCGTCAGTTTGGTTGAAGGACACGCGAACGTACCACGTTCAGAGTTGGTTAAATCAGATCGGAACGAGCAAGCTCAGTCGTAACACCCTGAAACACGTCAAGAGTGTAATCAGCGGAGTTTTCACCCTCGCGAAGCAGCAGGACTATTTTCAGGGGGAAAACCCCACCCGCGACTCTGCCATTAACCCAAGAGCCACAGAACCCCAGGAAACTTATGCTTACACGCTGGACGAGATTCAGGCGATCCTTGCGCTGCTCCCGGAGCCCGCAGCAACAGCCTTTGCCGTTGCTGGCTTCATGGGGCTGCGACACGGCGAAATACAGGGTCTGCTTTGGGAAAACTATCGGGACGGGGAGTTGTACGTTTCGCGCTCAATCTGGAATGGCCGTGTTTCGGACCCCAAAACGCGGAAAGGCCGCGCCCCTGTCCCGGTCATCCGACAACTTTCCGATCGGCTGGAGATGCATCGGCTACGCTCAGGGAGTCCGCTCGCCGGTCCGATCTTCGTCAACTCCTTATGCAAGCCCCTGTCGCTCGGCAGCGTGGTCAATCGAGTCATACTCCCTGCGCTGAATCGGTGTGAGGCTTGCGGGAAGGCACAGTCTGATCATGAGAAGGCAGAGCATTCGTACAAGCGTGATACTGACATTCCTGAGTGGCACGGGTGGCACGCGGCCCGGCGCGGACTTGGAAGCAACCTGTATCGCCTCGGGGTGCCGGACATGGTGATTCAGCGAATCCTGAGACATGCGAACGTGAGCACAACGGCCACGTACTATATCAAGACTGCCGCTGATGATGTGAGACTCGCAATGACAAAATTGGAGAATCGAATCAGTGCTTTTGCCCAACCAGAGATGGGGGCCAGCGAACCAAAACCCATACTCGTGTCGCCAAAGATCCAATGACGAACTGGGGGAGAATGACATTCGAGACGCTCAAAGAGACTACAGTCACTGCGCCTGTTCTCGACTCTACTCGCCATAGGAATCAAAATCCATCAATGAGCGGTATTGCCTGATTGC
Organism: uncultured Acidobacteriaceae bacterium; assembly: GCA_963840895.1. GTDB lineage: Bacteria > Acidobacteriota > Terriglobia > Terriglobales > Acidobacteriaceae > Sulfotelmatobacter. Next base: position 24,304 of record CAWJAR010000010.1, on the reverse strand, counting down.
CCCGCTCCCTAACCGCTAGTGATGGCTCATTCATTCCGCAATGCCAGAAGTGGGTTAATCTTTGTGGCTCTTCTGGCCGGGAGATAGCACGCCAGCAATGCAATTATTCCCAGCACGAGCGTTACCGTCGCGAAGGTTTCGGGATCGTAGGTTCTGACGCCGAAGAGCAGGCTGCCCACAAAGTGCATTAATGCTAGACCTGCGACAACCCCAAGCAGCACACCCATGCCTGCCAACCGCAGCCCCTGGCCAATTACCCAGCGGAGCACCCCGGCGGGGGTGGCCCCGAGCGCCATCCGAATTCCAATTTCGCGCGTCTGCTGACTTACGGAGTAGGAAAGCACGCCATAGACACCTATCGCCGCGAGAATGAGCGCCAGGCCGCCGAATAGTGTGAGCAGCGCGGCCGCCATGCGAGGCGCCCACAGCCCCTGGTCCAACACCTCCTCGATGGTCTGAACATTCGTAATCGCCAGGTTGTGGTCCAGCGCTTGAATCTGGCTGCGCACTGTGGCGATGACCGCACGTGGGTCTCCCGAGGTGCGCACCTGCAGAGTCGCGGCCGGAGAGTAATCCTGGGTCAGAGGAAGATAAGCAAGCGGTTGAGGATCTTCGCCGATTTGGTTGATGACCGTGTTGCCTACGACCCCCACGACCTCAAGCAACTTCGGGTCGCCGAAGAAGTGGAAGCGCTTGCCAATCGGATCCTGATCCGGCCAGAAGTGACGAGCCATGGCTTCGCTGATTACAGCTACCGGCGTGGTCTGACTTTTGTCGAGATCTGTGAAGGATCGCCCCCGCTTAAGGGGAATGCGTAAAGTGTCGAAAAATCCTGGTGAAACGTCGTTCAGTTGCGTCATGGTGCCCCTATAGCCGGATGTCTCGTCCTTTCCTTCGGGAAATACGGTGCGCCCAAGGCCGCCGCCTAGTGGGAGATTTGAGGCGATTGCCGCTGCCTGTACCATGGGAGAGGATGTCACGTTCTGAATGGCGTCACGATAAAACTGTTGCCCGTGCGCTTCATCGTAATGAAGCGCCCCAAGGTCCATTGCCATGACGAAAAGGCGTTTCGATTCAAAGCCGACATCTGTTCTCTGTGCGTTCTGCATGCTTCGAATGAACAGTCCTGCACCGACGAGCGTGATGAGGGCAAGCGCGACCTCGGAAACGATCAGGATGCTGCGCAACGGACCGCGAGTCCAGGTAGCGCTTCCGCCTCGGCCACCAGCATTGAGTGCCTCGGATACGTCGGCTCTGGAAGCCTTGATGGCAGGAGCCAGCCCGAAGATGATTCCGGTCAGCAGGGCAAGGCCGAGGGTAAACAGCAATACGTGAGAATCGAGGCCAAGGTCGAGATCATTATTCTCTATGAAGGGTGGACGAAAAGCCCAGAGCAAGCGGCGTCCGGCGAACGCGAATAGGAGTCCGACTGCGCCGCCGGACAGAGATAACACTAGACTCTCGGTCAAAAGCTGGCGAATCAGGCGTGCACGGTTGGCACCTACAGCGACGCGGATGCTCATTTCACGTTCCCGCCGTGCTCCCTTGGCCAGTAGGAGATTGGCGAGATTGACGCAAGCGATCAAAAGAATAAGTCCGACGACACCCATCATGAGAGCACCGGCCACGACAAATTGGTCGTGTTGATTGATGCCTACGGCGGCGTCAGCCAGTGCGGAAACCGCCACGCTGCGTCCAGCATTGTCTTTCGGATAATCATGCTCAAGACGCGAGGCGATCGTCCTCAGCGAGGCTTCCGCCTCTGCCCTGTTAATTCCTGGCTCTAATTTCGCCACCGTAAAAGTGTTTAGGAATCGCCTGTCTTTGAAATTGTCTTTCGCAAATCCAGCGAGGACCTGGCCATACATGCTGACCGGAACCCAGACTTCGTCGGCAGGACCGATTGTGAATGTCCCCTTGAAGCCTTTCGGGGCAACTCCGATAACAGTGAACAGCGTCGCGTTAAACAGCACTGTCCTGCCAATCAGGTTTCGGTCCGAGCCGAACTTGTTAGCCCAGAGGCTATAGCTCAGAATGGCCACATTGTTGCCGCCCGGTTTGGTGTCTTCGTCAGGAAGGAAGAAGCGTCCGATGGCTGGTGTCAGGCCGAGGACGTCGAAATAGTTTGCGTTCACCAATTGGGCGGCGACCTGTTTGGGTTCCGCTTCTCCGCTCCAGGTCAGTAGAGCGCCCGAGATACACGAAAGCCCAGCGAGCACTTGGTTCTGTCGCCTGTAATCTTCACAATTGGTATAGGACATCCCCAACTTGGTGGCGCCGGCCTGCGTGACCTGAGTCTTGCTGTCAACAGTATCGAGCTGCACAAGGCGAGCGATTTCGGCAACCGGTAGCGGGTGGAGAAGGACAGCGTTGACGACGGTAAAAATCGTGGTATTTACCCCTATGCCCAGCGCCAGCGAAAGAATGCAAATCACCGTGAAGCTGGGACTCTTGCGCATCGAACGCAAGCCGAAGCGAATGTCCTGACCTATGCACTCAAGATTCATCATGGCACCCCTGCAGGATTGTAAGCTTCCTTGTGAGACGCGATCGCGACTTTTTAGGAAGCGGGGCTTTAACGAGCGATCCAACGCTTTCGGGACTCTGAGTGCAATGGTCTTGCTTTCGCCAATCATCGAACCTCGCGCCTGACGGTCTCCGCTAACATAGAGCGCATGCTGTCAGATGCGCTTCAGATCGTCGAGATAGTGGATTCGCGCACGGTGGCTAACGACGCGCTCCGTGACCGAGCGGTGTGCAGTTCGAGGGGCCTGTACACCAAACACTACGTCGTGTATGACCAAGGCAGCGAGGTTGCGTTCTTATCGGTCGATCCTCGACCAGACCTTAACCTGTTGGTGATCTACGAAATCTTCGTTGTGCCTGAAATTCGACATCGTGGAATGGGTAATCGCGCAATTCTCTCTGTGGAGAATCTGGCACGGCATACTGGTTTTCCGAGGGTGAACGCTTATTTCTTCGCGGTTGGCGGCAGCAGGCCGTTGAGGCGGAGGTACATGGCGGCGGCGCTGTAATGGTCGGCCCAGTCGTTGGTGAGGGCGATCAATGCGAAAGCCCGCGGCGCTCTGTAGCCCCAGACCTCAATCGTATCGCCCAGCGCGGCGTCCGTTACTTTCCGCATCGAAGTATTGCAGAAGTCGAATGAAGCCTTGAGTGCCGCAACAAGTTTGTCTTTGCCGTCGGTTTCTCTTAGTTCTTGAGCCTTGGGCTCATGGACGTCGCCAGCCTTGGCGCAGAGGTAGTTGTTCGATTCCGTCATGTGCATTACGAGGGTGGCAAAGCTCATCTGCTGCGGCGTGGGTTTGTAACCGAATTTGTCCGCAGGCATCTCCTCGGCGGCAGCGACCAGGTTTGTTTCCTGGTGGGGAAGGATCTCCTTCACTACGCTCGAGACCGGATCTTTGTTCTGCTGCGCGAAGCCAACCGCAGCCGAAGCAAAGAGTGTAAAGGCAATAGCGCGCTTCATGGCAATGCCTCCACAAGTGCGACTCAAGGATAAACCTCCGACGCCAACTTCACCACCGAAACACAGAGACGCGAAAGATTTTCAATTTTCGAGTGCAATTGAAAACCATGATCGATGCGGACTTCAACAGGCTATTTCCCCTCCGAGGTCCCACCTTCGTTTGCGACGAATTGGGTTGCGGGGCGTAGTGTAATAGCTCGTTGCGCCCCACCTGCGAACGGGACTATGCTGTTGTTTCTCCGGCAGGGTGCGGACGGCACAAGGGTTTTCACCGTTTCCTCTGTCTTAGGCCCGGCCAAAGCGCAACGGTGTCAGGCTGGGCCACGTCTTACCCTGCCGTAGAGTTCACCCTTCAAAAATTCCCGGCAGGTTCCCAGCGCGCGTCGGGCGGCCGCAGGCGATAGAGCACAGCGGCTAGCCGCTCTGCGAGTATGTGTCAGTCAAGTGACGTTAGCAGGCCATTACACTCAAGTGCCCAGCGCAAGGCCATGATGAGTGTAATCGCAAGTGGGTGTTGAAAAAGTCACGTCGATTCGCAGGTGAGATTTAGCGAAAGCATGTTAAGACGTCAACATGCTTTGTTGGATTTTCATTTTCGGAGGCCTGCTGATCATGATGGGGCAACACGACCGCTCCGAAGCGTTGTTCTATTACTTCCGTCTGGAAGATCACGTTCCCGAAAACCATCTGCTGCGGCTGATCGAGAAGCACATCAGTTTTGCCTTTGTGCGCGAGCGACTGAAGGCGAGTTACAGCGAGACCGGTCGTCCGTCGATTGATCCCGAACTTCTGCTGCGCATTCTGCTGATCGGCTATTTGTATGGCATCACCAGCGAGCGCAAGCTGGTGGAGGAACTGCGCATGCACTTGGCGTGGCGCTGGTTCACCGGTCTGGGCTTCGATCAGGAGATCCCGCACCACTCCACGTTCTCGAAGAACCGGCATGGACGGTTTCAGGAATCGAAGCTGTTCGAGGAACTGTTTGAGCAGATCGTGCGGCAGTGTGTAGAAGTGGGATTGGTGCAGGGCAAGCATCTGTCGGTCGATGGGAGCTTCGTGGAAGCCAATGCGGCCAAGGAGAGCCGTATTCCGCGCGGGCAGTTGGCGGAAGCGGCGCAAGTGAACCAAACCGTGCGCCAGTACCTGGTCGAACTGGAGCAGCAGAATCCCCCCGAAGAGCCGGTGCATCAGCAAGATCAGGTCTCGACCACAGATCCCGATGCGACCTACGCCACCAAGGGCGGGATACCGGCCCGGATGGGATACTACGACAACTATCTGGTCGACAATCACAGTTGCGTGATCGTCGGGGTGCAAGCTACGGCGGCGCGCATGAGTCAGGAAACCGTGGCCGCGCAAGACATGCTCGCCCGTTTCGCTCAATGGCAAGGACGAGAGCCGGAATCGGTGGCGGCCGATACGACCTACGGCAACGGCGAGTTCTTGCAATGGCTAGCTGATCGGAGCGTCACTCCCTACATGCGGACCCGTGACAGTATCCACCGCAAGAGGAGCCCGTTCTTTGGCCCCGAGCGTTTCACCAACGAACCGGAAAACAATCGCTATATCTGTCCTGCTGGCCAGTTCCTCAACTACGGTGGCCGGGTTTATCGCAATCGAGCCTTCAACTATATCGGGACACGCAAAAAGTGTGGCCCGTGCTCGCTCCGGCCACAATGCACCAGTGCTGCCTTCCGGGGGCTTATCATCCACCAGAACGAGCCAGCTCGACAACGTGCGCGGGAGTTGGTCAATACGCCAGAGTTCGCCAAAGCACAGCGGCAAAGAAAGAAGGTGGAAGCCTTGTTCGCGGAACTGAAGAATCAGATCGGATTGCGGCGCTTGCGTCTGCGCAGACTGAAGTTCGTGCGGGAGCAGTTCTTCCTGGCAGCGGTGGCCCAGAACATCAAACGACTGGTGCGGTTCCTCAGCCGACCGCTAACACCTACTACGGAAGCCGCCGCTTAGCTGAAGTGGAATGGAACATTGGATTGCAGGGATACGGGGAAGCGTTCCTTCCCATCACGGACTTTTTCAACACCCACGCAATGTTTCATCAATTGATCAGCCGCGACATTCTCCGTGGAGCCGGGCGCTCGCCCTACGGCTGATCCAATCTGCAAAACCGGCTTGTCCGCTCGCGTTCATTTCCGACCTTGACTGCGGTGAGAGAATCACTCCATGGATGTATGGTTGCAAACGAGCGGTGCTGCGAAGACCGAGTCCCTCCTGTTTCGGCTCGTTGGGAGTCCCCAGCAAGCAACGCCGATGAGCCAGAACCACATCCGTGAGGCAATGCACGGAGCGAAGAGAGACTACCCAGAGTACGTATGGGAAATCGAATCCGGTTTCAAGAGCGGGGACTTCATATTGCACGGACAGAGCAAGTAGAAACGCCAGCCCGCCGGATCGCGTCGCTACGCGGCTGATCCCAATCTGCAAACGCAGTTTTGTGCCGGCCTTCTCGGGTCAATGAGTGAAATATCAACAGCCATCAATAAAGAATTAGCTGCCCGATTCCCGCCTCAACCGTGCACCTACGAAGACGACTGTTTACGGACAAGGTAGCTCGGATCACGCCGGTCAGATGCTCCGGTAGGGATCGAGGGATGAATACATCGTGGGCTGCTGGTGCACCTCGGAAGCGTGCCGATTGATAGCTGTAGCGGCTTGGGTGCGGAGATTGCCGTCTCGGGCGTCGAAATCGAGTGTACTGACTCCGTATTCGCAGCGGATACACTTGAAAAGTATTCCACCTTCGATCCGATTGGTGGTGTAGTGTCTCACGGTCTAATTGCAGTCCTCAGCTCAGAAGGAAGGACGCACCACGGTGGGCTGTCGAAGGTAATCCGCGGAACCCTTCTGCGAACACGACCGATCACCCTCCGTGACTTTTGCCCTCAAAACTCCCACGGCAGGGTGAATGAGCGTTATGGGGATATTTTCGCAACCTATCCGAGCTTTCCGTGCAGAATTGAACAGTTTTCCCCCCGCAGATTGCCGCATCATCAAGAACCATGAAGGCCAAGAAGCCCCGTCTCAAACAAGTGCAAGCTGTACGCTGCCCCACGTGTGGCGTGGGACCTGGCCAGAAGTGCGAACTCAGCTCGGGACAGTCTCGTACAGAGCCGCATCGGGACCGGCGCTTGATGGCTGCGGATTGAATACCGCCGACGGAACATCGGTCAATGACCGAGATGGAGATGGGTCGTGAATTTGAGACGTTGGATCTGTAACTTGCTGACCTTCCTGAGAATCCACACACCAGACTGCGAACACTGCAGTCCCGGCGGAAGACAAGGCGGGGAGGACATGCGCAAGCGGCTTGAAGAATTGCGGTAAACTGCACCGACACTAATCTTCCCCCTCGGGGGGATTTGAGGTCGCGGTAGGGACGATCATCGCTGATCGCCCCCCGCGCGGATCCGCACGAGCGCTTATTAGCGCATGCGGCTCTTATCGCAGATGGATAACGGCCAAGCGTGGAACTTGTCCGCACACTTGCCCACCCGTGGGACACGTACACACACCCGCTCTGAGTCGGGAACGTGCCAGATGGAAAAGTGTTCTCCTTGATCAGCAGCCTTCCCTCCTCACTCTCCGCCGACGATTTTCCGTCTTTGTTCGAATGATTCATCGGTACTATGCCGCTGTCCGACTCCTCGCAGACTTACATGCGGGCCGTGTGGCCTAAGCCTTCACCCGCCGACCTGCGGCTTGGTTCACCCGCAGGTGTCTCCGAGGTCTCCCGGTTCTCGTGCTTGAAGCTTCTAGGCGTGCTGTGGGGTCTTCGACTACGCCGGACCGAGCGGGAACTCGCGCTATCGCTCCCACTCATGTTGCCTGCCGCCATTACAAGAGCGTCGGCGTCCGGATTGCATCTTTTCGGAGCTCAATACCCACCCCACCTATTCCCCTGTTTACGCTTCGTCGTGCACCTCGCGATACCCAACGCAAAACTCGGGGCCGAGTGGATCGCTAATCCTTTCTCGTGAGGCTTCTTCCTCCTCTGCTTCAAGCCGGTTTAGCCCGGCGCACTGTAATGGCGATGTTTCACCACTTGAGAGAATTGCCTACCGGGTGGTGGCTCTGACAACTAATGGGATGGTTCGGTTTGCCGCTAGCCTGGCGAGCTAAGCAGCAACTTCCTCCTTCGTTGTCGTGTCTCCCACGCTCGCCTTCTCGATGGTCTTATACTCCACGTGGACCCGCTCGATGGTCCCGTTGAACTTGAATGGCACCTTGTCGTAGTAGTCAAGCGACACTGGCGAACCGAGTGCAATGCCGATGTCGAGGCAGTCGTTGGCTGTGAAGAGCAAGGGCGCGGAGATAGGCACTTGACCTGTCGCAACCACTTCGCCATTGACCTTCATGGTGATGTTGAGCGGTCCAGCGGGCTTGGGCACTACATAGGCAGTCTCGATTTCGATCGTCACTTTACCGATCGGGAGCTTCTTTTTGGCGCGGATCTTCGTGCGCTGGATGATGAAGAGGTTGTACTCGTAGCAGAGAACGCCGTCCTCCACGAAGCAGGTCAGGCCACCAGAGTTCGCCCCCAGCTTGTAGAGCACGCCGTTGGCGTTGGCCGGGATCTGAGCGTCAATGGTGACGACGTTGGGTTTGTTGCCCAAAGCTGGCGCGCAGAACTCCGGCATGCGGACGGTGGCGGCAGAGAAAGTCCATTCCCCATAGGGAGGGCTGATGCGCAGCTCGGGATGTATTACTGGAACCCAAAGGCCACCACCGATGGGAAGCACCTTGTTCTTCGTAGCCTCGATGAGGAAAATATCCCTCAACTGGGCTAGCTTTTCCGGCATCTTTACGGCGAGGTCGTTTGCTTGCGTCCAGTCGTCCTGCAAGTTGTAAAGCTCCCAAACATCCTTGTCCGGCGTCCACTCCCGAATCCCCGGCGGTGTGCCCGGAACCCACGGGAGGCGCGGCCCTAGAGCAGATGCCATCCAGCCATCGTGATAAATTGAGCGGCTCCCCATGATCTCGAAGTACTGAGTGAGCAATTGGCCCGTGGCTCGTGGGTCGTCAAAAGTGTAAGCGAAACTCACGCCGTCAATCGGATCTTGGGGAACGCCGTAGACCTCCAGCGGTGGTGTGATGCCGACAACTTCGTAAATTGTCGGGACGAGATCGTTGCAGTGATGAAATTGTGGGCGCGGCGTAGCATCGGGTTTGATCTTTGCGGGCCACCGGACGGCCATTGGGTTACGCGTGCCGCCGAAGTGCGAGGCCAGAAGCTTCGTCCCCTTGTAAGGGGTGCTGCCCGCCCACGCCCACCCTGCGTGGTACTGGTTGTCGGTCTTGGGCGAGCCAAGCGCGTCGAGTCCGCCGAGTTCATCGAGCGCCTTGATGTGCTGCTGCACGGTGGTGGGGATGCCGTTTTGCGCCAGCAGTTCACTGATGGTGCCGTTCTGTCCCTCCGATGAGGAACCGTTGTCGCCCCAGACGTAGAAGATCAGAGTGTTGTCGCCATAGCCGAGCTTGTCGATTTCGTCGATGACCCGGCCTGCCTGAACGTCCACGTGTTCGGTGAAGCCAGCGGCCACTTCCATCAAGCGCCGCTGAAACGGCTTTTCGTCCTCGGGGACGCTGTCCCATGACTGCATGCTTTCGTGTCGCGGCGTGAGCTGAGCATTGGCGGGAATCCAGCCTTTCTGCGTGGCGCGTTTGAAGACGCGCTCACGGTAGGCGTCCCAGCCATCATCGAACTTGCCCTTATATTTGTCGGCCCACTCCTTCATGATGTGGTGCGGGCCATGGATCGCGCCGCTCGCCCAGTACATGTAGAACGGCTTATCGGGCTGGAAGGCCTTGTGCTTGTGAAGCCAGCCGATGGCGTCGTCAGCTAGGTCTTCGCTGAGGTGGTAGCCTTCCTCCGGGCTTTTGGGCGGCAGGACGACGGTCGTGTTCCGCACCAGATTCGGCTCATACTGTGAAGCTTCGCCCGCGAGGAATCCGTAAAAATATTCAAACCCCAAACCAGTCGGCCAGTTCTCGAACGGACCTGCCGCGGTCGTTTCCTCGGCAGGCGTGTTGTGCCACTTTCCCCAAGCGCCCGTGCTGTAGCCATAGTCTTTCAGCACCTCGGCTGCTAGCGCACTGCTCTTCGGAATGTGGCCCGAGTATCCGTCCCAGTCGTTCGCCAGTTCCGCGATCTGTCCGTTGCCAACGCGGTGATGATTCCGGCCAGTGAGCATTGCCGCCCGTGTGGGCGAGCACATGGCGGTAGTGTGGAAGCGGTTGTATGCAATCCCTTCCTTGACGATGCGGTCCATAGTAGGGGTGTGGACTTCGCCACCGAAGGTGGATGGCAGACCGGGACCTGCATCGTCGATCAGCACGATGAGGATGTTTGGAGCATCAGCGGGAAGCCGACGCGGCTCAACACGCCGCTTGTAAATCGACTCCTGCATCGTGCGCCCGGCGATGCTCGCCGACGGTGTAGGTGGGAAAGGGAGGGAATCCTGCTTGATTGCTTTGTGCTCCGCGCTCATGGTCTTTTCCTCTCCGAATCTTTGGCAAAAGATTCAAAGCCCAGCAGACACACTCACAAGAATGTCCACAGTATGAGGACCGGCGCCGCTGCGAAAACTGGCAAAACTGCCAGTCCGCACGGAAAATCATGTACGCCTCGAAGGAATTGTTCGCGAGTCACGTTAGGGCTAACCAGAAGTAATCCGTTTTGAATGGAACCCGGTTTTGCGACGCAAAGAAGGGATGGTTTACGTAATCAGATGGGATGAGAAGGCCGGTCTCCGACGGGATGCTGTACGCTCCCAAGATATCGACGCGCTCGAAGCGCAAGAGATAAAGGAGACCGGCAATGAAGAAGGTTAGCACCGTAACGGCAAAACCGAGCAAGAAAATCTCTCGGCAGAAGTTAACCGTTGGATTGGATCTAGGCGATCGCAACAGCTGGTATTGCGTGCTGGACGAATCCGGCCAGATACAACTGGAGCAGCGCGTCCGCACGAATGCGAAAGCGTTGCGCGAAGTTTTCAGCAAGATGCCGCGCAGTCGGATTGCACTGGAAATTGGGACGCATTCGCCCTGGATCAGTCGCTTGCTCAGCGAGTTGGGGCATGAAGTGATCGTGGCGAATGCGCGCAAGGTGCGGCTGATCGGGGAGAGCCGCAAGAAAGACGATCGGCTGGATGCACAGACACTGGCGCGACTGGCCCGGATCGATCCGCAGTTGCTATACCCGGTGAAGCATCGCAGCGCGCAGGCGCAAGCTGATCTCATGACGATTCGGGCGCGGGCAGGGCTGGTGCGGGCACGAACGGCGCTGGTGAATACGGCTCGCGGACTGGCGAAGAGTTATGGGGAACGTTTGCGCGGATGCAACGTGCGCAATATGAATCCGGAGAAAGCCGAAAGCTTGAGTCCGGAACTGCAAGCCGCACTGGAACCTCTGTTGAACGCAATCGAATCGTTGAGCGAGCGCATCGTGGAATCCAACGAGCGCATCGAGCAGTTGGCGCAGCAGAGTTATCCGAAGGTGGCGCTGCTGAAGCAGATCAAGGGCGTGGGCACGCTGATCGCACTGACGTACATGCTGACGCTGGAAGATCCGCATCGTTTTGGTAAGAGCCGCGACGTGGGCTGCTATCTGGGATTGCAGCCGGGACGGAGAAACTCGGGGCAGAGCGAGCCGCAACTGCACATCAGCAAAGAAGGCGATCCGTATCTGCGTACGTTGCTGGTGCAGGGAGCTCAACATATTTTGGGACCATTCGGGATCGACTGTGATCTCAGGCGCTGGGGATTGAAGCTGGCGGAGCGAGGTGGGAGGAACGGAAAGAAACGAGCGATCGTTGCGACTGCGAGAAAGCTGGCGGTGTTGCTGCATCACTTGTGGGTGAGCGGAGACGTGTATGAACCGTTGCACAACAGCAGCCGAACGACCGTGGCGGCAGCCGCATAAAACAAAAAGGCAAAACCAAATCAAAACCGTTCCAGGAAGAGAAAAAACAAGAGCCCAAAGCCGAGTTCCGGTGACTGCGTTAATGGCCTGGCCCAGGTTCGACTCTGAAGAGCAGAACCACAGGGCGCCAATCAGATAGCAGCACCGGCTGAAACGAGAACGCCCAATATGCACCGAGCGAACGAATCGCTCCTCGAGAGTGCGAATGGAAGCATGGCGTCAGTGGCCACTCGGCGGGAGAAACAAACTTTGTTCAACCAAGCCAAACAAGAATCGACTTGACTCCGACCGGCCTTCTCATGGAAGGCCGTTACACTCAGAATCCCTGTTCCGTGCATTTTGAGTGCTATGGAGATTTATCGCCAGTTACCAGCCTAGGAGTACAATTTTCGTCCGACTATCTCCGTTCCATCCAAATGCGTACCGCTCGTCTATCCCATCACCACCCCCGCCAGTGCGCCGTCTGTTGTTCCGCTTTGGAAGACTTACCCGTCAGTCTGGCATCCCACGGTGCGACTGTTCAAAAGTGAGCAGTTTTTCAAATGAACTAAGGCTACCCTGTTGCGATTGGAAGACCAAGGCGGTGCTGTATGAACCGGGCAAGGTCAAATCGTTCATCGAGGTTGCAATTCCGGTCAACCTTTTAGCGATTCACTTTGTTCGGCCTTGAGGGCCTAAGTGCAGCAGTTCCGTCGCTACCCGCTCCAGCGGCTTGCACTGTTTGCACAATCTCGTCACAGGTCTCGAAGGTTCTTGTGTTGCCTTACTAAACGGAGCCCCGCAATGACACGAATTTTGATTGCAGACGACAGTCCACCCGTTCGACGCGGGCTGCGCACCTTACTGGGACTGAATGAAGATTGGCAGGTCTGTGGCGAAGCTGTGGATGGTGCCGATGCCGTGGAAAAGGCGCACCAGCTTGCTCCCGATCTCATATTGATGGACTTCTCAATGCCACGCATGGATGGCGTGCAAGCAGCCCGAGAAATCGCCAAGTCTGGTACGGACACCCCCATCCTGCTCTTCACCTTGAATCTTTCAACTCAGATCATGGAAATGGCTCGCAACGCTGGGTTGCGGGGCGCGATTTCAAAGTCGGAAATCAGCAAGTTGCCCTATGCGATCAGGGCTCTTCAACGAGGTGAGACGTTTTTCTGTGCGAGCTAGATAGGAAGAAGACTGCGATGCTCAATTTCAACCCGTTTGGTGCTGTGCGGACTTACGGCGGTCCTCATTCCGCAATAGCCCATTTGAACAGAACGCAAAAACCGTGACCTGCCCAGCAAGGTCTAGTCGTGGAGCACGACGTTGAGCAGTGAAGGGTGGACTTCAAGTCCCCCGTTGTAGCGAACGAAGCCCATCTTCCGGAACCTGTTCATGAAGAAACTGACCCGTCCGCGAGTTGTACCCACCATCTCTGCCAAAGTTTCCTGACTGATTTTAGGAATCGCAACTTCGGGTTTTCGGTCCTTGCCGAATTGAGCCAGCAATAGCAATATTCGGGCAAGTCGTTTCTCACTGGAATTGAAAAGCTGGTCAACCAAGTCCTCTTCGTAACGAATGTTCCGCATCAACACATAGGCTACGAACATATCGGAGAACTCACGTTCCCGGTGTATCACTTCCATCATGGACTTCTTATCGATGCGCATCACCGTACAATCTGTCATTGCGGTCGCGGAGCACATGCGAAGAGGCTGTCCCGTAAGGCAGCTTTCTCCAAGGAAGTCTCCCTCGTTGAGAACCCCTATTGTTGCTTCCTTCCCACTCTTCGATAAAACGGTGAGTTTTACCTTTCCTTCCTGCACGTAAAAAACTGCATCGGCCGAGTCGCCCTGACAAAAGACCGTTTGTTTTTTGGGAAGAGTTACGATCTTTCGCCCGCCGTCGATGGTCGAAAGGAAGGTTTGGAGATTGAATTTGCGGCGTATCTTGGCTGCCACAGGTGTCATGGTCGGCCTCTTTCAATGGTCAAGATGACCAAGAACCCCACTATTTGAGGCAATTACCCTATGCGAGGTTGGGCGTAAACGTTAGCATTTGTTTGCAAGGGGTCGTTGCGCAAATGCGATCCGAACGCAGGGTGGGTGTGAGCAGACCTTGGGGCAGGGCCTGTTCCCTTTTCAAATTGGACAGTCCTGACGGGCTGCCGCCCTCTATCAGGAGATGGCAGCGGGTTTGCTTCGACGCTACCTTGTTGCACCTGACTTTGGAGCCACCATTCCCCGGCTCCTACTTGGCGGCAGTGCCGAAACCGACTTCACCGAAATGGTATCTCCGCTGGCGGTGCCCGTGACTTTGGCCTGCTCCCAAGCCAGCTTGTTGAGTGTATCCAGCGCGGCTTGGTCCGACGTGCTGAGGGTATACACCTTGTCGCCGACGACCAAAGCGTACTTAGCGCCTTTCTGCACGCAAGCACGAACGCAATCTACGGGTGCGATTTCCACTTCGGTGTGCTTCGCTCCGCACATGGCATCGCTGACCTTTCCCGTAAAGGTCTGGGTAGCGCTGGCCGACCATGCTCGACACGAAAGCCAATCCGGTGCTCACTATCATCGTCGCCATCGAAACTTGCAACATCCGTAAACGAGACATAAATCCTCCTTCTGGATGTCTCCTCCGCACCTGCAATTAGATGCGTCTGTTTAGAAACAGGGAGTTCCTTTTTGATCTCGAAAAGCGTCCGGCACGGTGCTTGCGCAACTCGACCTGCGAATGTAGATACTCTGCTCAAAATCCTGCCTATGTGCCCGGAGCTCGAAAAACAACTGCAACGCTTTTCGATGATGATGGAAATGCAGTCCGCCCAGCTCGCCGCCTGCAACCGCGCGCACGATGCCGTGGAGCGATTAGCCAAACGACTGTTGATGAGCCACGACCGCATTGGCGGCGTGGCTTTTGCGTTTAACGCAGGAGTTCCTGTCACAGAAGCTCGGCACTCGCCGAGCGAGCGTGACGGTTGCGGCAGGCACTCTTCAAAAAGCAGGAATGATCCAGTATTCTCGCGGCAGCGTGGGCATTCTGGATCGTGCGAAACTCGAAGCGGCAGCCCGCGATTGCTATCGGTTGATTGAGCGGCGGAAGCTGAAATGGCAGGAAGAGGCGAGCTAGGTTTGTTTTGCAGGTCGAATTTACTCAGCCGTGTTCTATGAGCCCTGTTCCACGACGGAATTAGCGAGTTGATTACATATTTCGTGAACGACTTCTTGCCTGATCTCGTATTCAAGGACCTGGGTGTCGGTTGCTGCCCCCAGCCTTCGCGTTTCAAGAACCTCGGCTTGTTTCTTGAGTAGTTGATTAAGCTCATGTCGCAGTTCTTCGGCCTGCACTTTCTCCATGGCTACCTCCTAAGGCGAAGATAATTTGCTGTAGCGTCGGCTTCCCATGATGCGCTGAACCTGACAGCCCTCGTGGACGGACTGCCCGTCCTCGTCCGTCACAGTGCCAGGCCCTAGTTTTAAAAGCTTTCTACTGATTCGGCAAATGAGATACTCGTTCCGCCATCGCTTTACATACGCCCGATTCCCCGTGCATTGACGTTATAAAGAGGAGGTTGTCACAGATCGGTTGTCCGTACCCTACCGTACAGACTGTACAGGCTTCCGTGCGTATAAATCAGGATCTAGGTTACATGATCCAGGTTGAGGAACATCCAAGTAGCGTTGTCGGTTTGGGTGGCTTCAAGACGCCAAGAGATCAAGTCCAAGAGCGTCTCTACACTCAAGCCTTCATTGCGAAGCTCTTCATCTGTTCGACGAGCTTCATCCCTAACATCGAGTGGATGATCATCCATCATCTACTACTCCCAACCGTCAGCAATCGAGCAACTGCTGGGCAGGGGATTAGAAAACCGACCTAAGACTTCGGCCTCCGCCTCCAGCCAATCGTGAAGAGCAAAGCCTTGTCCCTTCCCGCGTTGTTCGTATCGTTTATACGCGCGCACTTGAATTTCCTTTTCCAGTAACGGCTGCATTAGCTGTTCCTTAGCGAGATCGATAAGATTCATGAGGCTCCCTCCTACTGGAAAGATATGACCTTCGAAGAACCCATAAAACTAAAACCCAGCACGGACAAACGCGCTATCATCTGCGAGCAAACTGCATAACAACGCCGCTCGTTAGGTTCATATTCATCCTCTTCATGAAATAGCTCTATAGGCTGCATGCCTTAAAAGCCGAGAAAAATCGAATCGGAAAGATCCGAGAACTGCGACGCAACGGCTGGGGACAAGCACAAGCATATTCAGTGCGTTAGGCACCCATATTCGCCATGGAGATGAAGGTTGCACAATCGCAAGATCTACAGTGAACAACCCAACTCTCGATGCCTGTGAAAAATCTCAACCCTGGAAGCCAAGTAAATTCAGTCGGAATACTGGCTACTGCAATGGTCACTCGGATGGCAGGTGGCCTCTGGACTCCGGGCATATTGAACTAGACAGTCAGTCACCAAGACGCACATGGAAAACCACACAGCCACACACCAGCTCTCGACTTCCCAGGAATGATGGAATAGTACGACAGTCTTCGTAGTTACGGCACGTTTGGTTCTTACGACACCGCCTCCACACCTTCTGAACCAGGTATACAGCCCGACGCGGAGCGAAGTTGTCCGCAGGCGGGACAGATTGAACATAAAAGGTGAAAGGAATGAATGGTGTTTCCCGACATAGGATGGGGTAAGTCACTTTGCGGTACGAAGTGGCTCATGTCCAAGTGCGAGAAACACGAGAGCCGCACCGAGGTAGGAACTCAGTGCGGCTCATTTTTTGTCTGCATCTGCATCAGCGGCTCAGAGTATCGTTGGTCTTCCACGTGAGATCCGATTAAGTCTCATCTCCGTCATCTTCCTTGTTTTGCTGATTTGTGTAGAACCTATCTCATAAATACCCCTGCCAGAAAAGTGTTCAAGATTGCACAGCTTTAATGTGCATCAAGAAGTAACCTAATTGTCCATTTGTTGTTCGCCGTGAGGTGTGTCATGGACACAAATGCAAGACAAATAGCGATATCCGTGCTCGAAAGCCTAAGGGAAGACCTGACTCACGCGTGTCTTAACAATGGAAATCGCGTTCTTGACGTAGCCGACGTTCGCCAGTACATCTATGAACTGATGGGCCGGTTAAGGACAACGGCCCGACACGACATCAGCAAGAGTAACAAGGCGAAAGCACGGCTAGGATAGGAGGTCGATCCTGTTCCTAACTGTTGTGAACGGCCGCTACAAAACCCCCTCTGAGGCGTGAAAAAGCCCACCGAAACCGTTCCCAAGTGCTTCGATGGGCTTTTCCGGCTAGGGCCTTACCCCAGGTTTGGACGAAGGTCCTACCATGTCTAACTTGGGCCCGCTTTGGCCTGTCAGCAACTGCCAAAAGTTATAGTCTGTTTCGCCCTTTTTTCGTTTATCGCCCTGCTAGCATTTTCGGCGGAGTTGGACTATGCGAACTTCAAGCTGTCAGATCGAATTTGGAAACGGCGGGAACGCGATCCGCTGCGGCGGCCCCGTTGTTGCGGAATGCGCGGACTGTGGAAGCTCGATTTGCTCCGGCTGCCGCACGGAGTGCTGCGGCGAATCATTCTGCGATTACTGCTTTGAATACTATGTGGCGCATCCCGGCTTGCACGTGCGACATCGCCCGCGTGCAACGCGAAGTGATCGGAACGCCGCCTAATTCGCATCTACTCGCCGGAGGGCCGGATCTTGAACCGGGCACCACACTCGGGGCATACGACCCGTTCAAAGTCGATGCGCCGAACCTGGGCCGGCGCAGTCATCGACACCCGCGACCGACATCGTGGTTGCGAGAGTTTCTCTTGGCGCAAACCCTTTTGGAATGGCCATCCCCCTGCGCCAAAACCTCCAAAGAGCAAAGAGGAATGCAAAGGCATAGAAAGAGCGCCCCGCTCACAATCACGGGCACATGCGTTCTGGAGAAGTGGAGCTAGTTTCCTACGGCCTTCCGCTCTTGAGCTCTTGCTTTGGCGTACATTCGTGCATTCAGTGCGGGGATCGACTCGCCGTCCTTTTGCGAAGATTGCGGTAACGAAGGTGCTCGAATCGTGATCGAGGACTTTCCTGCGGTAGGCGAGCACACATCTTTGTGCCAAACCTGCGCTGCTGATGCTCTATCGAAGGATCTGAAGGTGCTGGCGTCCGCCGTTGTGACTCTGGTTCTGAAAGGGAAGCCAGGACGGGTGCAGTCGTAGCCAAAGTGCGCCGGTCGCGACGCGACAAAGAAGCAGACGCCCGCGACTAGTAGAATCCTGCAGCATCTTCGGGCCGTTCTATTGCACTTTCGTGGAATTGGCTAGCGGTGACACCAAGCCTAGAGTGACCATTAAGATGTCGTTGTGAAAACTAAACGGCTCTTAGCGGGACTGCACTCGGGGGAGGGCTGGTCCCGCTTTTTACTTTCTGGAAAGAATTTTTGCGCTCGCGATTGAAATCTGCGAATCGCCCGGAATGATTCAGAAGTGAAAAGGCGATTTCTTCTCAGGCCGCGCGGGTATTCTTTTCCAGTGCGCTTCTCCACGCCCTCAGAGCGTAAAGGGCGTCATCCAAATCTTCTCTCTCTCAACGGGACTATGCTGTTGTTTCGCCGGCAGGGTGCGGACGGTACAAGGGTTTTCACCGTTTCCTCTGTCTTAGGCCCGGCCAAAGCGCAACGGTGTCAGGCTGGACCACGTCTTACCCTGCCGTAGAGTTCACCCTTCAAAAATTCCCGGCAGGTTCCCAGCGCGCGTCGGGCGGCCGCAGCCGATAGAGCAAAGCGGCTATCGCGAGCCGCGCGACAGACCTCCCCCACAGGAAGTACGCTGGGTACACCCTGCCAACGTCTGTCATCCACAGCGAGAGCAGCGGCGTCACCGCCAGAATGCAGAGCCCGGCAATCAGCGCGTCCACGATGGCCACGTTGCGTACCGGATTACGTGAAGCGAGCCACAGGAGCACGCTGAGCATCAGCGCCATGCCGCCCGTTTCCTTAAGGAGCGACAATAACAACGTGGACACCTCTCCTTCGGGCGGTCGCAGAAGGATCCGCACGATGAGGGGCTTCTCCGCAAAGATCATCATCAGACCTCCGAGTGCAGCCAACAGTGAGAACGCGCGCAGGAAAATGCGCAGAGCGCGATACGGTGGTTCGGGCATAGCGGCCTCCTCCCGATGCCACTGATTGTACGTCCGAGAGCACCCCGCGGAGGGAAGTCCGTGGACCGGACAATGTTGTTGCGCTCCGCTCTCGCCAGTTCTAGAATTTCCCTAGCCACTCCTTCCCCGAGCAGGTTGGGTATGTCCCGCTATGAATTCTTCTGCGGCAATTGCAAGAGACTCTTCTCAACGATCTTGTCCCTCGTCGACTACGAAAAAGGGGGCATCCTCTGCCCGCACTGCGGCAGCAAGGAAGTCGAGCAGTGCTGGTCGGCCTTCAGCGCCATCACGTCGAAGAAGAGCGCCTGATAAACGCATCTACAGCCAGTTGCGCCGATTCCGGGCAATTGACACTCTCCACGAGCCAGCGTAGGTTGGTGGCATTCCAAGAAAGCCAGCGGTCGTCGCGCAAGATGCGCGACGTTCCTTTCATCCCTTCCCACCAACCGAAAGGAGCGCTTCCCATGTATACGAGAACTGTTGAATTGACCAGCAAGTCCGGAAAGGCACGCGAGCTCTGCAACACCATCGATGACAAGGTCTTGCCCATCCTGAAGAGGCAGGCCGGATTCGTCGACGAGACCGTGATCGTCTCCGACGAGGAGCCGGATCGCGTCCTCGCGCTCAGCTTCTGGAATACGCGAGAAGACGCCCAACGCTACGAGCGCGAGCAATTCGACGAGGTGCAGAGGATCATACAGGACTTACTCGAAACCGCGCCCGTGGTCCGCACCTTTGACGTCCACTCCTCCACCGCCCACAAAGTGGCCGCAGAGAAAGCCGCCTAACAACCCATCGCGCTCTTTGAGAAAGGAGGCTCGCCCGAACCCGTTTCAGATCATGCGATTATTTTAGTGTTTCTTGGTCGGCCTCACTTCAATCGTGGTGACCACATACCAGTAGCAGCCTTGAGAATCGTTGCGGAACTCTCGGATCGAATACCCCGACGCCAGGCGCTCGACACGCCTCTGTTTCGGGACGACCCACTTGTTGCGCGCTATGACGAACGGGTTGGGGTGAGCAGCCATTGCGCACGAACAGTGCATGCATGATGCCACACAAATGCGGACCGTTGGGAGTGCCGTGTTCGATACGTTATCCCGCTCGGATCTGGGTAGCGAAATGGGAGAATCCGGATCTGCGGCAACTGCTGTGTCAGTTGGAGCTGGACGTCGTAGGGACCGCGAAGTGAATTGGGCCATAACCTGGCTGTTACTTGGTAAAGCGTCGACTATGAGTTGCCGCAGGGCAATTGTTGTCCCTTTGTCCTCGATCTTCGGATAAAGTATCAGCCGATGAGATTCATCTTCTGCGCCCTATCCTTGCTCTTTACCATGAGTGCTTCTGCCCAAAACACAAGTCAGTTCGACATCAAAACGGCTCAACGGTTTGCGAATCTTGCCCTCGCCTGCGTACACAAGGAATATCCAAACCACATCAGTCACACACTGAATAACGATGCGGATGTTGCCCCGCCCCGGAAACTGACGCCAGCGTTCTATGGATGCTACGACTGGCATTCGTCGGTGCACGGGCATTGGCTGCTCGCTCGATTGGTCAGGACTTTCCCGGATTCCCCCTTCGTTCCGGCTGCTCGCGAAGCATTACAGCAAAGTCTCACCGCAGAAAACATCGCGGAGGAGGCGATATATCTCCGAGGAGAAGGACGCGCCAGTTTCGAGCGTCCCTACGGGTTGGCATGGCTTCTTCAACTGGTTGCGGAACTCCGGGACTGGGACGAACCGCAGGCTAAAGAGATGGCGGCTAATCTGCATCTGCTTGAGGAGGTCGTACTGGAACGGCTGAAGAACTGGCTCCCCAAGCTCTCCAATCCGGTTCGAATCGGCGAGCATGACCAGACGGCATTTGCCCTCGGGCTCATGCTCGATTACGCGCACGGCAATGGCGATCAGAAATTTGCTGAACTGGTCGTCTCGAAAGCCAAGCAGTTCTACTTCAACGACAAGAACTGCCCGTTAGCCTATGAACCCTCCGGCGAGGATTTCTTGTCACCATGCCTCGGTGAGGCAGACCTGATGCGGCGTGTGCTGCCGAGCCAAGAGTTTGCTCGCTGGCTCCGAGTGTTCATGCCCCAAATTCCCACATCGGTTGACGGTAAATGGTTGCAGCCCGTTGTGTCTCCTGATCCCAGCGACCCCAAGCTGGCGCACTTGGACGGGCTGAATCTCAGCCGAGCATGGATGCTGGAGGGAATCGCTGCCAGTTTACAGAAGACCGACAAGCGGCTGCCGTCGATCATGGCGACTGCCGAGGCGCACAAGAGTGCTGGTTTAGCCGCTGTAACAGGCGAACACTACGAAGGTGGTCACTGGCTGGGTAGCTTTGCCGTTTATCTGGTCACAAAACGAGGAATTTCACGCTAGTAGCCGCTTCAGCTTGACCGCTCCGCGCCTTCTCTTAGATGATTGTGACGCTTGGACGTTGAACGCATCATTGACGAGATTGAGCAGCTACAGGAAATGTTCGAAGTACCGGATATCAGGCCGCTTAGCGCAAGCGACATCTCTGCTGCCAATCGAAGGCACGACGAAATGCTCGCGCACAGCCCGTGGTTTCGGCTTTGGCAGCGGTACGGCGTCTGTTGCCGACCTGAGTCTCCTGTACTCCAACTACCAGAATCTGGCAGCTAGGCTTCCGCTGGAACTCGACTTTTCCTATCTTCCAGTCCCGACCTCGCCCACATGATCGGCTTTATCAAACGTCGCAAAAGGCCCGGATCTAGGTCGCGCTGATTCAGTCCTGGTTGCCCCTCAAGAATTCTTCGCGCGAGATCGAGATCGTTCGTACATTACCACCGACCACAGGGTGGAGCGTGACTTTGATCTCGCGGTACTGAATCTCGTTGCCCACTCGCTCTTCGGAGTACGGAAACTGTTTCTCGGGCGACTGTACAAAGGCTCCCAGCGAAAGGTCTCCATGTTGTCCTGCCAATCGAGGCCGGTGGTGTATTTGAGCCCGTAGGTCCCTTCGGAGATGCCTGTTATTCGAACTGACTCATCGGCCTTCACAAACAAGCAACGGATTGTTTGCTCGGTGGAGACATCATATAGCCGTAGGGCCGCATCTTCTGCGGTGCCATTCTCGACCCTCAACACGCCCTCACCTGGTCCCGTTATCTTGCCTCTGCAGAATCCTGCCCCGGTGGACAAAGAGTGATAAGCCTTCGGCCGAGGTTCAGGTTCCCGTCTCGGCGCCACATCCGTGCCAGCCGCAGGCACAACACTCGAGGGGTCGGGGTCCAAGTCAGCAACTTCAAATTCGCCAGAAGCGTTGCGTGGGTTGCTCGTTGCAGCATGGGCAGCGCGCTGGGCGACTTTGCCAAGACCCCGTGGTTCTGCGGTATCGACAGTGGACTTGTTTCCAAAGTGGGACCAGATCAAAGCAAATGCGATTAGGGCAAACGTCGAGACGGCAGCAATCGCCCAAGTGCGTCTATGCTGCGTCGGGCTCCGAGGGCGTGCAACTGGGGGGCGGACAACATGCGCGGGCCGCGGAGCAACAGCAGCGAGTCCCTCAACAATGGGAACCGTCGACCCACATCGCGAGCACTTGATGTATTTTCCGACCTGGGCCGGCTCTGCATGATACACCTCACCGCATAGAGGGCATTTAACGTCCATCACGGCTGTGGCACCTCACGCCAGCGGCGGCATCATATCCTATTTTGGGATATTGCGGCGTGGCTGGCCATAATCCAGCCGTCTTGAAGGACGCCAGCTACCGTCATCGATACTCGCAATTCCTTGCCCGACTAAAACAAGCTAGGGTTGAGGCTGCGCTGACTCAGGTCGAGGCTGCTAAGAAACTCAACCGGCCCCAGTCGCTTGTCTCGAAGATTGAATCCGGAGAGAGGCGGGTAGACGTGGTGGAGCTCAGCGAACTGGCGAAGCTGTATAGAAAGCCATTGAACTTCTTTCTGTCTTAGCCTGTTTGTCATTTGGTAAAGCGCGGAATATGAATTCCCGCAGGTAATTTCATTATTGCCACAAGAACGCTACCCTCATCCATGATCGGCGTGAGGTGCGGCTTTTACCTACGGGGTCGCTTTACAAAGCCGCAGAACCCGCAGGATTTTGTACTCCTGCGAAACGGTAGTTTCACGCGCTCTGATCCTTCTGGCCGCGACGAACGATTTCCGTTCAAGAATCGAATCGGACACTTACGGGACACTTGCAGGCACCCGCATCGCCGAACCTGCCACGGTTCGATCGGGGCTAAGTGTTTAGGATTGAAGGAACTGGCGGAGAGGGAGGGATTCTATTACCGCCATTTCCAGCAAGTGCCGATGAATCCTACACTTCCGCGATAATACCCTGTGTTTGATGGGCTTACAAGCCATTCCTATCTTCCGCTACAGTTTCTACAGTTTCTCCTATTCGCTGGAGTTCCGCGGGAAACGGTATCAGTGGTATCAGTTCTAATTGGCCTCTGCTACCGCCTTCGCGCTAGCGACAATCGGAACATCAGCTCTGCGACGCCTCAACCGCTCGCTCAGCATCCGAGATTCACCTGGAGGAAAAAGGAGGGTCCCTTCAGAAATTCTTCGCAGCTCCGTTCCGTTCCAATGAGGGGACATAATTCCATTCACGGCGTGAGAATTCGAACCGAGCAACAAGTGTCCAACCTCGTGAGTTAATACATAGCCCAATACGGCAAAGCCGAGCTTCTGCTCCAAAATTCCGATATGGTCCTGAAAAGCGTATGCATAGTAACCGGTGCCATCGCCAGCCAGGAGAGCGTTGCCTAGTACGTCTCCGCGATCGCGCATGTGCGCGTTTGTCTTGTCAGAGATCACCTTGAGCACGAGGTGCGTGGCATCGACGCGGGAGCAAACATCTGGTTCAAATCCCTCCAATTGTCGTGAACAAAGATAACCACACTGTGGGAGTTTGTCTGATGCGATCCCGTCAAAAGAAGATAGGTATAACAACAAACACGGTGCCGATGTCTTCCCTCGGCCCTTGCCCTGGACCGCCTTCGCAAATTGACAATCCTGAAACATCTCGATGACACTCTGCACCCGAATCAGCGCGAAAATCTTCGCGACGGACAAAAAAGGCGGTAGTCAGATGTTTACGCAACGAACCCTCAAATCTCGCATGTCTCGTCAGACATGTGGTTGGTTGCTTTTCCTATTCTCATCGATTGCAATGGCCGCTGGCCAAATCGGCTTTCAAGCTACCCCCTTGACTGAGTACAAACCCGGCCAAATGTATCTTGCCGCCTTCCTTGGTCTTTTGTATGACGATTCCAACGTTCCGCCTTCCGACCATGATGCAGATGGCCGGATCGCAGCCGCGCAGATACAGCCGCTGAATTCGAAGGGGCATCCTTCGGCTAAAGGCAAGATCGTCGTAGTGGGCATTGGTATGTCTAATTGGACGATTGAACTCTGCACGGGGGCCCCGAGCGGATCGCAATGCAACCAGCAAAGCTTCATGTCACTTGCAAGCAGTAATTCGTTGGTGAATAAGCAGAATCTGGTCATCGTAGATTGCGCCCTTCCCAGACAGGTGGCCAAAACCTGGATCGACGACTCCTCCCTTAACTACTCAGCGTGTCAGAATACTTTGGAGGGTTTGGGATTGACCGAGTCCCAGGTGCAGGTTGTGCTCTATAAGGATGCCAACGCCAGTCCCAAGCAATCACTGACCTCTACCACGGCTTGTTCGACGGACTTCACGACCGATGCTTGCGTGTATGAACGG
>CAWJAR010000009.1:0-694348 GCA_963840895.1 uncultured Acidobacteriaceae bacterium | reverse complement strand
GCCGGCAGGCGAGTGCAGTTCCCACGAACTCAGCGTGCCGTCATTATCCTTGTCGGCAGCTTTGAACTGGCGCTCGACGACAGCCAGATACTCATCCTTCGTCAAAGTCTGGTCGTGATCGGGGTCGGCGCCGACGAGATCCGTGCGGCTGATGCGGCCTCGTAGCTCCTTCAGGCTGAGCGTGCCCTCGTTGTCGGTGTCGAGCTTGTCGAACAGATCGGCGGCCGCCTTCTTGGCTTCGGCGAGGTCCACGGTGCCGTCATTATCGGCGTCGAACTGGCCGACAAGCGTCGAGCTCTTCGAGCGTGCCGCGGCCGGCTTCGCGGCGGCGATGAGGCCCGTGACGGTCAACAACACTGCGTGGCGTCGGGAAATCATGAGAGACCTCGCTAAGGAATTGTTCGCAGTATGTACGGGCTCACGCCGTGTTTCGCCAGGGGCCGGACGCGATCCGCGCAGCCGACCTCGGGCCGAAGCGATTGCGCTCGATGCGCCAGTGCGTTACCAACCGCGCCATTCTCAAATCGATGTGCCGAGCACGGCGGATGGCCGACAAGAAGAAAGAAACCAACAGGCTGAAGGCTCGCCTGCCGCGCGGCTTCGCCGACCGCGGAGCGGCGGAGATCGCGGCGACGCGGCAGATGGTCGAAACGATCCGGCAGGTGTACGAGCGCTACGGGTTTGAAGCGGTCGAGACCCCGGCCATCGAATACACCGACGCGCTCGGCAAGTTTCTGCCGGACCAGGACCGGCCGAACGAAGGGGTGTTCTCGTTCCAGGACGACGACGAGCAGTGGCTGTCGCTGCGCTACGACCTGACCGCACCGCTCGCGCGCTATGTGGCGGAGAATTTCGACAGCCTGCCGAAACCCTATCGCTCCTACCGCGTCGGCTGGGTGTTTCGCAATGAGAAGCCGGGGCCGGGGCGCTTCCGCCAGTTCATGCAGTTCGACGCGGATACGGTGGGAAGCGCGTCGCCCGCGGCGGACGCCGAGATTTGCATGATGGCGGCGGACACGATGGAGGCGCTTGGCGTGCCGCGAAGCGCCTACATGGTGAAGCTCAGCAATCGCAAGGTCCTCGATGGCATATTAGAGGTGATAGGCCTCAACGGTGAGAATAACGCGAGCCGCCGTCTTGTTGTTCTTCGCGCGATGGACAAGTTCGATCGGCTGGGGGAAACCGGAGTGAGACAACTGCTCGCCGAAGGCCGCAAGGATGAAATCGGGCGATTTCACCAAAGGCGCCGAGAACTCGATCGGACTGCTGTCGACGCGGTCATGAGCGTGT
This sequence comes from uncultured Acidobacteriaceae bacterium, assembly GCA_963840895.1. Lineage (GTDB taxonomy): Bacteria > Acidobacteriota > Terriglobia > Terriglobales > Acidobacteriaceae > Sulfotelmatobacter. The sequence goes on along the minus strand of CAWJAR010000009.1, from coordinate 693,058 downwards.
TCGAGCAGGCGGCGGATGCCGGGGACAAGATCGCTCAAATCAATATACGCCTCGAAGGTAGTGAAGTTGGCCGACAGGGCCTCTCGGAATTAGAAAAAATCTCTTCGCTTGTATCGGCATGCGGTTATTCCGACGGCCAAATCATGATCGACCCGTCCGTCGTGCGCGGCCTCGAATACTACACCGGTGCGGTGTTCGAGGTGGAGCTCACCTTCTCGACCGATAGCGCCGACGGATCGCCCCGCTTTGGCTCCGTCGGTGGCGGCGGGCGTTACGACGGGCTGGTGTCGCGCTTTCGCGGTGAGCCGGTGCCGGCGACGGGATTCTCCATCGGCGTGTCGCGGCTTGCGGCGGCGCTCCAGCACCTCGGTAAGCTCGATAGCACGCCCGCGCCCGGCCCGGTCGTTGTCACCGTGTTCGACAGGGAACGCATCGCCGACTATCAGCGCATGGTGAAGAGGCTGCGCGACGCCGGCATCGGGGCGGAGCTTTATCTGGGAAGTTCAGGCTTCAACGCGCAGATGAAATACGCCGACAAGCGCGGCGCGCCGTGCGTCGTCATCCAGGGCTCTGACGAGAAGGCCAAAGGCGAAGTCACGATCAAGGACCTCATCCTCGGCGCTGAGCTGGCGAAGCAGGAAAAGGGGCGCGAGCAACACCTGCAGAAACAGGCCGAGGCGCAGTTCGCCGTCGCCGAAGACCAGCTCGTCGAAGCGGTGCGCAAGGTGCTCGCGCGGCACGCAGCCGGCTCGCACTGACCACACACACACACAGCCGGCCTGGAAAGCTCCGCCACCTCCATCGCGTGGATTGTTAACGTTACCGATATCGAGGCGCCGCTCGGCGTGCTGACGCGGCCCGTCCGCATTAACGGCGCGCGGCAAATCTTCATCGAATAGCGACTCTCACCGTGTTAAAGGGCCGCCCGAACCGCCGGCACAAAGAATGTCGAAGCTTGCCACCAACGCACCGAACGCCCACGCACAAAAACTCGTCGCCTCCTATGTGCGCGCCGGCTACGTGCAGATCGATCCGCCGATCCTCCAGCCGGCGGAGCCGTTTCTCGACCTCTCGGGCGAGGACATCCGCCGGCGGCTGTTTCTTACCAGCGATCCCCACGGCCGCGAACTGTGCCTGCGGCCCGATCTCACCATTCCGGTCTCGCGCGCCTATCTGCAATCGCCGCGGGCCGGCGAGGCGGCCGGCTTCTGCTATCTCGGATCAGTGTTTCGCCATCGCGAGGGCGCCGCCGCCGAGTTCGTGCAGGCCGGCATCGAGTCATTCGCCCGGCAGGACAAGGCGGCGGCCGACGCCGAGATGCTCACACTCGGGCTCGAGGCGACCGCTCTCTACGGCTTGACGACGCCGCAAATCCGCATCGGCGACGTGGGGCTGTTCTCCGCCTTCGTCGCCGCGCTCGATCTCGCGCCAGCATGGAAGCGCCGCCTGATCAAAGACTTCAACCGCAAATCCACGCTGGCCCACGATCTCGACCGGCTGGCGCTCACCGCCGCGAGCCGGCCGCCGGAATACCAGGGTGTGTTGGCCGCACTCGCCGGCTCCGATCCCAACGCCGCCCATCACCTCGTCGCCGATCTCCTCTCGATCGCCGGCATCGAAGCGGTCGGCGGCCGTTCGGTCGACGAGATCGCCGAGCGCTTTCTCGAACAATCGGCGCTCGGCGCGGGAACGCGGCTGCCGCACGAGACGCGCGCGCTGATCGAGCGCTTCCTGTCGGTGCGTGCCGATCCCGACGAAGCAGCAAGCGAACTGCGCGCGCTCGCCGCCGATGCCGCAATTGCCCTCGACGCCGCGCTCGATTTGTTCGAGACCCGCACCGGCTTTCTGGCCGCCCGCGGCGTCGACGTGCAATCGCTCGAATTCGCGACGGCGTTCGGGCGCGGCTTCGACTACTACACCGGCTTCGTCTTCGAACTTCACGATGCGCGGGCAAAGGGCCCGCTCGTCGCCGGGGGACGCTATGATGGCCTGCTCTCCCGGCTCGGCGCGCCCGAACCGATCGCGGCGGTCGGCTTTGCCGCCTCGATCGAAGAGCTTGCGGCGTGCGCAGGCGGCGACGGGGACGCGCCATGAGCGCGCCGCTCATCCTCGCCGTTCCCGCCAAGGGCCGCCTGCAGCAGAATGCCGAGGCGTTCTTCGCGCGCTCCGGGCTCGAACTCGTGAAGCCGCGCGGGGCCCGCGACTATCGCGGCGCCATCGCCGGCTTCCCGGGCGTTGAGATCGCCTACCTTTCTGCGGCGGAAATCACGGCGCAGCTTGGGCAAGGCGCGCTGCATCTCGGGGTGACCGGCGAAGACCTGGTACGCGAGCTGATCCCCGATGCCGACCGGCGGGTGGTGCTCATCGACCGGCTCGGCTTCGGCTTCGCCAATGTCGCCGTCGCCGTGCCGCAGGCCTGGATCGACGTTCGCAGCATGGCCGATCTCGACGACGTCGCCACTGCCTTCCGGCTCAAGCACGAGCGCAAGATGCGGCTCGCCACCAAATACGCCAATCTCGCCCGCGGCTTCTTCGCCGAGCACGGCGTCGTCGACTACCGCATCGTGGAAAGCTCCGGCGCGACCGAGGCGGCGCCGGCGGCCGGCAGCGCCGAGTTCATCGTCGATATTACCACGACGGGCGCCACGCTCGCCGCCAACGGCCTCAAGGTGATCGAGGACGGCGTCATCCTGCGCTCGCAGGCGAACCTCGTCGCCGCGCGCGCGGCCCCGTGGGATGCGGCGCAGCGTGAGACCGCCCGCCTCCTGCTCGACCGCGTCGCCGCGCAAAAGCGCGCCCGCTCGTACCGTGAGGTGCGCACGCGCTTTGCCGGCTTGAACGAGACCTTGCTCGACGCTACGCGCGAAAAATTCGGCGTCGCCGCGCCGTTCGGCGGCCCGACCTCCTCCGGCATGCTTACGCTCCACTGCCCGCCCGAAAACGTGCATGCGCTCGCGAGCTTCCTGCGCGAGCAAGGCGCCGAGGCGGTCTCGGTCGTTGCGCTCGACTACGTTTACGTGCGCGACAACGCGCTCTATGCGCGGCTTGCGGCTGAGCTGGATCGGAGCAAGCCTCGGCCGCATTGAACGGCTGGAGGCCCCGATGCTGCCGTCATCTGCTCACTCCCCGGTGCACCTCTCATACGGCAGGACGAAACTCTTGGCCGTTTGTGTCATTGCCGGACAGGAGCGGTGGGGATGGGCGTCGAGGTTTGAGTACTCAATGAAGGCGAAGCGACCCGGCTTCAGGCATCTGCGCAGCTCGGTCAAATAACTTGCCATGACGTCGCGCTCGGACACCCGGCGATCCAGGTCAAAAACCCAACGCAAGTATACAGGGCGTCAAGTAACGGGTCATTCCTTGCCGCGGAGCTTGCGCCACGCGGCACGCGCGCTCGCCGACCCGCGGGCGTTCAAGTCGGCGCCTCGCGATTGTGAGAGTGGGCGCAGGTCTAGGCGACCCCGTCGATATCGCCGGAAGATGGCGGTCGCCGGGCGGCGCGCGACGACGCGCCCCAATCTCCTTCGCGGTCCGGCGGTCCTGACCTTGCAACGCCTAAAGCCCACGGGCATGGCAATGCTTGCTTTGCCTGCTTATGTCTCATTGACCTGGACAGCGAAGCTGCTGGGTTTAGAAAGGCACCGTCATCGCCATCCGATCGGCGGGACACGACACACCGGGCGCAAGAAGCGGAAGGGCGGCCATGGCAGAAGAGCGAAACGAGGACGAGGAACGGCCGTGCCTGCATTGTCTGATGGTCGAGATGATCGACGATTTCTTTGCAGAGTATCCTGTCTCAACCGACGAGCCGGACGCCATCGACACGGAGGAAGTCATAACCGCCGTTGCAAAAACGGTGGCGGAGCTGACCTACAGCCAGGACGGCACCGGACGCCAGAACATGATCGAACAGCTGATGCGTGAGATCATGAGCTATGACGCCGAATACCGCCAGCAGGATGAGCTGGGCGCCGCCGGCTCCGGTGCGCGGCATTAGATCGGCGCAAGGGCCTGACCGGCACCGTGATCGGTCGGGCGCCGCGGGCGGCTTGAGGGGCAGGCGTTGAAATCCTCTGGCTATCGACAACTGCACATCCGTCGTGACGCAAGGCCGCAGGGCGTCATCGCCTACGCGACCATCGAGAATGCCGGCAAGCTCAACGCGATCAACAGCGCGCTGATGGGCGAGCTTGTCGAGGGCATGGGCGAGCTCGCCGCCGACGATCGCTTGCGCGCCGTCGTTCTCACCGGGGCCGGACCCAAGGCCTTTATTGCGGGCGTCGACATCAACGAGATGGCGCGCATCGAGAGCGGCGCGCAGGCCACGGCTTTCATCACCCGCCTGCACCAGTGTTGTGCGGCGATCCGCGACGTGCCGGTGCCGGTGATCGCCCGCATCCAGGGCTACGCGTTCGGCGGCGGCCTCGAGCTTGCGGCGGCGTGCGATGTGCGGATCGCTGCCGACGCGGCCGTGTTCGGCATGCCCGAAGTCAAGCTCGGCATTCCCTCGGTCATCGAAGCGGCGCTGTTGCCGACGCTGGTCGGCTGGGGACGCGCCCGCGAGATGATGTATCTGGGCGAAAACTTCACCGCCGACGAAGCTCTGCAATGGGGGCTGGTGGAGCATGTGGTCCCGTCGTCGGCCCTCGATGCGGCGATCGAGGCCTGGATCGCCAAGCTTTTGACCTCGGCGCCGCGCGCGGTCCGGCTGCAAAAGCGGCTGATCCGGCGATGGGAGGACCTGCCGCTCGCCGCCGCCGTGCAGGCGGGCGTCGAGGCGTTCGCCGCGGCCTACGAGACCGACGAGCCCGGCGCCGCCATGGGCAAATTTCTCGCCGCCCGAGAGGCGCGCAAGAGCGGCGGTTAGCGCGCCGCCAAGATTATTGCTCGCCCACGTGCTGCGCCTGCCGCGCGGGCGCCACCGCAGCCGTCCGTTGCCGGCTGCTGCTCGCGCCCTCCGGGCCGCGCCATGTCTATTTCAAGCATCGTTCCGCGCTTTGTTCTCGGCGCCCGGGCGCACCCGAAAGACGACGAAATGCGAGAGCGAGAAATTCACGATGAAGCTCGCGAGGATGGCCAGCGCCTTCGCCAGCCACACGGGCAGCAGCAGGACTTCCGCGGCGACCAGCAGGGCAGCCGTGTTGGCGAGCCATCCGGCCACGCCGGAGGCGACGAAGGCGAAATAGGCGCGCCATCTGAGCTCGCGTCCGGACTCCGCGGCGAAGGTGATCGACGAATTCATGATGTAGGAGCCGGTGACGGCGACGAGCCACGACAGCGTGTTTGCGGCGATCAGGGAAATGACCGCGGCATCGCCGCAGCCGCAGGCGCTGGACAGCCGCGCGAACGTCGCCAACGCGGCCGGCGATTGGTCAAACTCGGCTCGTGCGAACAAAAACACGCCGTAGTCGACGACCGTATTGACCACGCCGACCAGGCCGAAGGCGACTGCCTTGAGGCTGAGCGCGCGGTCGCGCCAGCCGGCGGCGAGCTTGGCGCGGGCCGAGCGATAGCGGGAGACGCGGGTCATCGCCGCCTCGCATATCACGTTCTCCACCATCCGCCAGCATTGCGGCTTGGTGACGCGAGACCCCGCGGGCGACAGTCGCGGCCGATTGCGCTATAGATCGGCCGCGAAAGGACAGGCTCAAAGTGGCCGACACGACGGCAACCGGACCGCCGGCGCAGCCGCGTACGCTGCGCGGCATCCCCTCACCCGCACGCGCCGACAAGCGCGCCGCGGGCGATGCCGGCGCGGACCGCGCCGGTGGCGCGGCGCCTGGGCTTTCGATCGTGGTGCCGCTTCATAACGAGCACGCGTCGCTCGCGCGCCTGCACGCGCGGCTCGCCGAAGTCGCGCATGAGCTCCGCGCCAAGCGTTCGCTTAGCTGCGAGGTGGTCTACGTCGACGACGGCAGCCGCGACGACACTCTCGCGATCGCCCAAGGCCTCCCAGCGACGGCGTTCGACGTGCAGGTCGTCTCGCTGTCTCGCAATTTCGGCAAGGAGGCGGCGTTGCTCGCCGGCCTCGACCACGCCCGTCTCAGCGCCATCCTGTTCATCGACGGCGACGGTCAGCATCCGACCGCGCTGATCGGGACGATGGTCCGCCACTGGCTCGATGACGGCTATGACGTGGTCTACACCGCCAAGGAGGATCGGGCGAACGAACCGCTGACGCGGCGCCTCGGAGTGAAGTCGTTCTATCTGCTCCTCAACTGGGGGGCGCGAACGAAGATCCCGGAAGACGCCGGCGATTTCCGCCTGTTGTCGCCGCGCGCGGCGACTGCGTTGCGCGCGCTGCCGGAGCGCAACCGCTTCTTCAAGGGACTGTCGAGCTGGATCGGCTTTCGCCAGATCCGCATCGATTACCAGCCGGAGCCCCGCGCCGACGGTCGCAGCACCTGGAATTTGCGGTCACTCATCGGCTTGTCGATCGACGGATTGACCGGCTTTTCGGTGGCGCCGCTGCGCTTCGCCACTATGCTCGGCCTGCTGCTGGCGCTGACCGCGTTCCTCTACGGCGCGGAAATCCTCTATGAGACCTGGGTCTACGGCGCAAGGATTCCCGGCTATCCGTCGCTCTTCGTCGGCGTCATGGTGCTCGGCGGCGTGCAACTCATCATGCTCGGCGTGGTCGGCGAATATATCGGCAAGATTCTCTACGAGATCAAAGGACGGCCGGTCTACTTCGTCGCCGAGCATGCGGTCAAACTCCGCGAGGAAGCGGGCCGCCCCGAGAGCGACGCCCGCACCGCGGCTGAATAGCGAGCCCATCACCCCTGTGGTGACGGAACAGCGTTACATCACCACGACCTTGGTGCCGACTTTCACGCGATCGTAGAGATCGGTGACATCGTCGTTACGCATGCGGATGCAGCCCGAGGAAACCTGCGAGCCGATGCTCCACGGCTCGTTCGAGCCGTGGATGCGGTAGAGTGTCGAGCCGAGATAGAGCGCGCGGGCGCCGAGCGGATTTTCCGGACCGCCAGCCATGTAGCGCGGGAGGTCCGGGCGGCGCTCGATCATCTCGTCGGGCGGTCGCCAGTCCGGCCATTCGCGCATCGCCGTGACCGTCTTCACGCCGGCCCAGGTGAAACCCGGACGGCCGACGCCGATGCCGTAGCGCATGGCCTTGCCGCCCCCCTCCACCAGGTAAAGAAAGCGATTCGGCGTGTCGATGACGATGGTGCCGGGCTTCTCTTCGCCACGATAGGCGACGACCTGACGGTCGAACTTGGGATCGACCGGCGGATGCGCCATGTTGCCAAATGCCGAGGGCGCATAGTTCAACACCGGCATACTGAGCGTAACCGGCGTGGGCGCCGCTTGCGACCGGTCATCAGGGAGCGCCGGCTGGTAGCCACGCGGCGCTGCAAATTGGCGCGCCGCGCCGCCGAACAGGAGCTCGATGAAGCCGCCGCCAAATTGAGGCTGACTGGGCTCGGCATAGCGCGGCCGGCCGGCGGCGGGCTGCGCTTGAGCTTGCACTGCTGCTCCCCCATTGGCCCGCTCGTGCGTCGCGAAGGCGCTGGGAAGGAGCTGGAGCGGGTCGGCCAAGGCTGGCAGGCCGGACGCGCCGAGGAAAAGCGCAGAAACGAGGATACGCCGCATCGCTGAACTCTGTACTCTCACACAAACTCATCGCCGCACGGACAACGCGTCCGCTCGCGTGCGGAGTACAGGCGCAACCTCGACTGTTTGGTAAATTTCGCGCCGCGGATTTTCGGCGACCGCCTTATTTGGACATTGTTCATCAAGTTAGAGTTTATTTTGAGCCAAATCTAAGAATGCAAATTTCGCAGTGAGACGAAAGGCTTGAGAAGGGAGTGGCCAGCAATAGGTACGGCGTAGGTACGCAAGGCCAAACGCTCAACTTTGCGGTTGGGGCTTGCTCGTAGATGAAGGGGGAGGCCTTGGAGGAAGGAGTGCCCTAAGGGCTTGGCCTCTCCCCCAATAAAAAAGTGTGTAGAGGGTAAATGAAGGATTTCAGCTTGGATTGAAATGGCGGCGCAGTAAGAGGGGCCAGAGCAAGTCCCTCTCCGGCTCTGGCCTCAAGTTCACCTCACCGAGCCACAGGCTTCACTCAGAACTCGATGGGGCTTCCCCGACACACAAAGCAAGGTCGAGTATGGCGCAGTCTAGCGCAGCTTCGACCTTCAAAGTTGTAACGAATGCGGACTGGCGAAGGTCCGCGCCAGCCGCATCTTCCTTGGGTAGCCTTGCGCTTCTTGTGGTGCCGTACACAAGATGTAGCGGCTTGTACATTTGTTCACTTTATGTTCTATTGAGCCAATGACGAAGGGAGATGTCCTTCGGTACGCAATTGCCTTCGCACTGAGGCGCTCCCGCAAGATCGTACGTGGCCTGAAACAAGGGCTGACTGAAGAGGAACGTTACGCGGTGGCCGATCACGCGGTCGCGCAGCTAAAGGAGCGCGGCGATCCTTGGCGATTGAATGAAGAAGCGCCAGCGGAGAGCCTCCATCAACATGAAGAGGCTCAGATTTTTGAGTTGGATGGAAGGCACCCCCCGACACCCCCACCCCTTCCGTCCTTAAAGCCCCGGTCCCCCCAGGCCGGGGCTTTTCATTGCTTGAGTGCAAACACCTGACCGCACTGAATGCCGGTGCAAATAAACGTCCACACCCCAGCGATCTCACTTGTGCCAGCCGCCTCCACTGCCTCGTCGGAGATTTCGCATTCAATCTGGTCGATGGTCTTCTCATTCATGGATTTGATCCTATGCCGTCTTTTCCACCAACGGCATCTTATGCAGCAGCCTGCGAACATAATCCCTCGCTGTACTCCAATCCTCGCCAGAACGATTTGCCCGCTCCTCTTCGTGGATAGAGTTGCGAAGGCGTTCGAGCGCATAGGACAGGTGATCAGCGCGAGCTTTTAGGTACTCATCAATATTTTGTTCGACCAAGATAACTTGGTTAAGATCGTTCGATTTTGCCAAGGTGCGTAATGCGTCGATGTGTGTCCGGAGCCGAGTGTCCATTGTCAGCTACTCCATCTGCGGGGGCACTCTGGCGTACTACCGCAGAGGGATTTCGAATTAGTAACTGGACACCGTCGTTTTCCACCGGAAAGGGCAGCCAACTGGCAAGCAGTATCATGGCTAGGTTGCAGTTTCGGTAATGGGGGCCAGAGCAAGTCGCCCCACTAGCTCTGGCCTCAAGTTGCCCCACCGAGCCGGGCTTCACTCAACTCAGCTTGATGGAGGCTCCCCAACGCCCAACGTTGAGGGCCGTGGGCGGGGGCAACGGCACAGGCTAGCACAGCTTCGGCCTTCAAAGTTCTCACGAAACCGGACTGGTGAAAGTCAGCGTCAGCAATGAGGGTTGCTGGGTCGGGTATGCCAGACGGCGAGACTGTCAGCTGCGGCCGGACCATGTACTATAGGCACATCCGGCGAGGTGATTGCCATGCAGCTAACTCAAAAGTTTCCCCTCCCCTACCGGAGACCCATCGCACCAATGCTTGCACTATATTTGCTATTAGGAAGTGCGGTTCCGGCAATCACAGCCGATGTTCACGATGTTCAGTCCCTCCATCAACTTTGCAAAAAGCCAATTGAAACGCAGGAATTTGCCGTTTGTATGGGATTTGTCTCGGGTGTTGGCGAGACGATGGGTGTTCTGCAATTTGGTATAAGGACGTTTCCAGATTTTGGTGCGTTCTCGATTTGCGATGCGCCGCCTCATGGGGCGATGGTCCAAGCTTTTACCGATTGGGCCGAGAAAAATCCCCAAGAGTGGAAAAACCCGGCAATACTCGGCGTTATGACAGCCCTGAGAGAAACTTGGCCATGTGAGAGGTGAGGAATTTCCCTTGCGGGCACTTTGAAAACGCAGACGGAGAAGTCAGTCGACGAGACGACCTTAAATAAATTGGTGCGACTGTCTGAAAGACTTGGGGATTGAGTGCAGCAGCACAGGCCAAAGTCTCCGGTGCCCCAGCAGCCAGCAACCACGCGCCACTGCTGATACGCCAGCAATAGTGAGAAGAGGCTCAAAGGAGCGAATTGGCAATTGTAGCTGCCCGATCCGGGGGTATCCGGATCGGGCGCTAAGTTAGGCTGGGGTAACAGTGCGGCAAGGGGCTGGGGGGACGGGGTGCCGCACGGCGTACCTAACATGGCAAAGTTAGCGGGGGTCCATATCGCGCGCCATTGCCAGTTCGCTTACTCAAGGTATACGTCGGTATAGATCGGAGGCGGTTCCCGCTCTTCCGATGCTATCGCAGCGTGTCGAATGCTGGCTTTCATTCACGTCTTCAGCATCTGCGTCGTTGCCACCATTTTGATTGTGGCTGTTCGGGGGAACCATTTCAGAATTGCTGCTAAATGCTCCTTGCACTGAGTGCCTTATTCAAACATGAAATCAGTATCTCGTCGCTAAACGGTTTGGCAAGAAAGCCGATCGCGCCGGACGCAAGTGCCTGTGCCCGTGCTTTCATTTCCGGAAAAGCGGTAACGAAAATGATCGGGAAGTGATGACCTTGGGCAATCAGTTTGCCCTGCAACTCTATCCCATTCATACCCGGCATCTGCACGTCGCTAATCAGGCAATCGGTGTCATCCAACCGGTTCGATTTCAAGAACGCTTCAGCGGATGCAAATTGGAGCACTGCATACCCAAGAGATCGAATGAAGCTCGCCGTCGCGTGGCGAAACGGATCGTTGTCATCGACAATTGCGATCACAGGCATCGCCCACTCAGCTTTCCGCGTGAGTGAATTCTGACAAAGATAGAGCGTCTAAAACAGAAAACTCAAACATATAGTGCTTCAAACAGAAACGTGTCGAAACGGTGACGTCAGCCTTCGATTGGATCTAAACTACACTAAAGTATAGGTAGCATTACTTTGTGCGCCGGATTGCCAACGTATCCGCCATCCTCACCAGGTCGGCGAGAGATTTAGCTCCCATTTTCTGCATTACGTTGCCACGATGGACCTTTACGGTAACCTCGCTCACTCCGAGTTCGACAGCGATTTGCTTGTTGAGGAGACCGCCAGTTACCCGCGCCATAACCTCCTTCTCGCGAGGCGAAAGGCTCTCGAACTTTGCCCTTAGCTCCGACACCGCCTTCTCGCTCTCATTCCTGGATCGTGCGCGCTCGAGTGCCACCTTAATGGCATCCAAGAGGTCCTGGTCGCGAAATGGCTTGGTTAGGAACTCGACAGCGCCAGCCTTCATCGCCTTGACCGACATTGGGATATCGCCGTGACCGGTGATAAAGATAATGGGAATGACGCTGTTGGCCTTTGCAAGTTCGGCCTGAAAATGCAACCCGCTCATGCCAGGTAGGCGTACATCGAGGATCAAACAACTTGGACCATCGGTGCGTTTGGTCGCTAAAAACTCAGACGCGGACGCGAATACTTCAACCCTTAGCCCAACAGAACGGACCAAGCTGCTGAGAGCGGCGCGCACCGACGCATCGTCATCTATGACGAAAACGACGGGCGGCACTTTCGCCGCTGTCGGCGTCGGCGTCATTAGGCTTCCTGAAACTAGCGGCACATTGCGCGGTATCTTTGACAATAGCCCATTCCATGCTCGCCTAGCTGTTGCTAATGAAGGCAAGCCTGCCGCAATTCTGAGCAGCGTCCTCCTTCGTAGGGATTGTAGTAGCGGTGGTAGCTAAGCCCTACCCTGACGCCTCCGCGTCCAACGTAAATGCTCTCCGAAAACGCTGCGCGGCACTCTTTGCCATTCCTACCACGCGCTAGCTATCGCAAGATACAACGACGCACAAGCTCTTTCATGACACTATTGCGCGTAAACTTCCGGGGGAACGTATTTGTTCCTCTGATCACTGAGTTGTTAAGCCTGGCAAAGAAGCCATTGGAACTCAGCGCCAGCGATTGATCCACGAATTCGATCTTTCCCGCGAATTTGCAAGCGCGTGGTGATGGATACGTATCTTTCAATTTTTCACAGAATTTGCGCAGCGCCACTGCCCCGAGCCGCGAGAAGACAAATTTGGGGGTGGGACGGGGTCGAACTCGCCTTAGCCGATGCGCATTCGCCGACGCCACTCCAACGCCAACAAACAGCAACTGGCACAAATGTCAGCGCGATTTCAGATAATGCTGGAGTGATGGAACCGCGATCTGATAAGATAAAGCGGACGGTCGGAAGCCGCTTGGCAGCGCCTCCGACCGTCCTAACCACACGACGACGAGCCTTAGGAGGAATATCGTCATGGCTACGCTCATTAAACGCGATCTCTATTCCGAAGTCACCTCCCGCGCCCATAAGCGCGATAAACTCGCGCCGCCGCATCGTTTTCCCCGTGCCAAAACGTTATTGTGCCTTGTAGGCTAGCATTTTCACCGCGCGGATCGCCACGTGATTTCAATCCCAGGCGCTACTCGAACGAGGACCACGACGTGATCGAGATCAATGGGATGGCCCACGTCATTCTCACAGTGAACCGGTTCGACCTCGCCCGTGCCTTTTACGGCAGGCTACTGCCCGAATTCGGCATGAAGCCGGTCTACGACAGTGACAAGTTCTTCTACTGCGTTGGCGCTCGAACGGCGATTGGCATCAAACCTTGTGACCCCACGCTGGCCGGTGAACGATTTGTCCAGCAAAGAGTTGGGCTGCATCATTTGTGCCTTCGTGCCCGCTCGCGGGAGGACGTGGATCGATGCGCCGCGCTTCTCAGAGAGATGGGCGAAAAGATCGTCCGCGGCCCCGAGGAGCGCACGTGGGCACCAGGATATTACTACGTGCTCTTTGAAGATCCCGACGGCATCCGGCTAGAAGTGAACTATGTTCCGGGGGCCGGGCTTCTTGCTGAGGGAACTCAGTTCAATCCTAGCACCGACTACGTCTGAAGGCTTTAAGCGTCCTCGATCCATCGCTTTCAACGTTCCGGCTATAGGACCGACCGGCAAAGACTTATTGTGCCTTAGGTTAGCATTTTTTTGCCGTGCGCAGGCAATCGCTTCCGGGGTTGTAACTCACCCGCGACGAGGCGCGGCGCATCGCCGCCAACGTCGCCAAGCTGCCCCGGAGTTGCTCCGCGCCTCAGACACTCCCTAAGCCAATTTGACACAGATCAACGCCGCCTGCCCGGGCGCTTTGTTACGATTTGTTGCTCCTCGGCTAAGGCTGCGGTCGGGGAGCTAAGGCAACCTGCGCAGCCTGAATCTAGGGAGGATGAAATGAAAGCAACCAAGCACGTACTCGCCATTGCCATGGGTCTCGCCCTTTTCGGAACGGCCCACGCAGAAGACTGGAAAGTAACAGGGCAATTTGGCAATTTCGGCGTCGGTAAGGCGTCAGAGTTAGAGAAGGGCCATTTATACTGGGTCGGCGAGTTCGGTGGAGTCTTCTTCAACGACAAAGGCAAGGACAGCTTGTTTGATCATGCGGGCGTGAAGTGTCCCGCATTCAACGACCTTGACTTGAACAACAAAAAGGGTAAGGCTGGTGGATATTGCATAATTTCCGATGCCACTGGTGATCAAGCCTATTTAACGTGGAAGTGTGAGGGCGATACAGTCGTGTGTTCTGGACCCTTCGAGTACACGGGTGGCACCGGGAAATACCAGAATATCAGTGGCGGAAATACCTTTTCGGCCATCATTGTTGTGCAATGGAAGGACGGGACGGTTTCCGGCTTTGCCACTTGGAATCGGTGAGGCCCTTTGAATCAAACTTGAACAGCCAAAGAACCAAAGAAGGCTTTCGGGAAACCGGCGGCTTCTTTGGTTTTTTTCATCTTGATGAGGCTCGCGATTTTCTCGCTCCGGTCTACGGCTGGTTCACCGAAGGCTTCGACACGCTTGATCTGAAAGAGGCCAAGACATTACTAGATGAGTTAGCGGCAAAAGGTGCCACGTAGCGTACTAAGATTTCAGCGCCTGCGGCACTACTTTTTGCTATGCTGCCGACGAAGGGCCAATCCAGGGAGGATAAAATGCGTGAAATGACTGGCGGATGTCTCTGCGGCCAAGTTCGTTATTCGGCGAGTGCGGACCCTGCCTTTGTCGGGGTATGCCATTGCAAGAATTGTCAAAAGCAGACGGGTACGGCTTTCTCGGTCCTGGTCGGAATTCCGAAATCTACAATGTCAATTCAAGGACGGGTCAAGACGTTTCACGATACCGGCGATAGTGGTCAACCGGTTGAGCGAAACTTCTGTCCGGAATGCGGCTCGCCAATCTTCTCGGACGTCGCCGTCATGCCCGGCGTCGCCTTTATCAAAGCGGGCACGCTGGATGACACGAGTTGGCTCGATCCTAAAATGCATGTCTATTGCGACAGCAAGGAGCACTGGACTCCTATCGCCGAAGGCAGTCAGAGATTCGCGAAAATGCCCGCGTAGGCCTCAGTCATCATAGGAGGCGACCTTGCACGCGGCGGGGAGCATGGCGCTCCTCGGCGATTAGGGCAAGCGGAAGAGACGCTCGCGATCTTCTCGCTCCAGTTTACGGCTGGTTCACCGAAGGCTTCGACACGCTCGATTTGAAAGAGGCGTGCTCGAAGATTAGCTTATCGAACGACGAGACTAAAACTAATAGTGTTGTTTCTCAGGGAGGAACTGATGGCTACCGGAGGTGTACCCAGCCTTTATGAACGGCTTGGCGGGGTCTACAGCATCGCCACTGTTATAGACGACTTTATCGACCGGATCATGGTCGATCCGCGCCTGAACGCAAATCCAAGGGTAGATGAAGCCCATCATCGCGTTCCCCCGGCAGGCTTCAAATACCTTGTCACGGAAATGGTCTGCTGGGCCACCGGCGGGCCTCAAAAGTACACGGGCCGGTCGATGAAGGACTCGCACCAACACCTGATGATCACGGCAACAGAATGGGAAGCATTTCTCGACGATCTCCAGCAGACACTCGATAAGTTCAAGGTGCCCCAAGCCGAGCAGACAGAGATCAAGGCTATCATTGCCAGCACCCGCGCCGACATCGTCGTCTAAGCGCGCGGTCGAGATGGCCAATCGCAGATCTGCAAGGCATCGAAAAGTGCCTGAGAGACTGCGCCAGGGGCGTGAGAGACTCTGGACACGTCGTTTGGCCCCAAGGATCATGTAAATAGGCGAGTAATTAGGACCTCATTCATGGACCTCGGCGGTTGGCTGCGGAGCCTTGGCCTCGAACGATACGAGGTGGCTTTCCGTGAAAAACGAGATAGACGACGCGGTCCTGCCGACCCTCACAGCCGAGGATCCGAAGGACCTTGGTGTCGATATCGTTGGACACAGTCGAAAGCTGCTCGACGCCTTCGCGCTGGTACGCGGTGATGCGGAATCGAAAAGGCGAGCCGGGTATTGGCAAGTCGCGCATCGCTGAGACCATGGTGGAACGGATCAGCGCGAAGTCGCAGATGTCGCAGCAGCAGCTAGATGATGCCCTGGCGCAGTTGGTAACCGCCGAGCTGATCTGCAGGCGCGGGACGCCGCCCCTGCGCTTCCATTCGTCGCCGGTCAGGAGGTTGTCGGAATTGTCGCTGGGGCAGCACCGGACGTCGATACGTTTCTCGGTTGCACAAAAGGTTATCGAGGGATTTTTCCCCGGACCATTACAGCCCCGGAAAAGCCGTACATTCGTTATTTTCTGAAACGCTCAACTTTATGGGAGACCATTATGACCATGCATTCTACCGTATTGATTGCGTTGGTCTTGTTGATTGGAGCTACCGTTCCCAGCATCGCCGAGGAGGAGCCTGACCAAACTTTCACCTGCACTGCCAAAACGTTTAACGAGTGCCTCATGGAAGCGCCGTGCAGTGCTTGGAAAAGGTCAGGCCCGAAGGCATACAAGCTAGACACCAAAATCATCTTTCGGGGCAATCCCGTGAAAGGCGAAACTATTTCCGGCGGCACTATAGGTGATGTGCTCGAAACGAAATGCGGAAAGAAATAGATTGGGAGAAGAGGATACATTTACTTGCCTTGCTCCGACTATCCTGCGTCGGATCGTCCCTCGCGGCCCAAAAGCCGTCGCTGGTAAGCTTGGCGCGCTTGGAATGGCCCCCAGACGATGTGTTAGGATCATAGAGGGGATCGTTCGGTTAGCTCATCTGAAGCTGAGACGGGTCCGGGGCCGCCGCTGTCGATGAGTTTCAATCTAGGGGACACCCCGAGCGTGAGATGTTCCCGCGGGAACCGGTAAAGAACTAGGGAGAAAACATGACAATTAGCGTGCCCTGATTCGAGAGTTGTTCCGCGACAACACCGCACTATCTGCCGCGAAGACAAAGGCCGCGGAAGAAACCGCACAGTCGCTATCCGCTGAGACAAAGGCTCCCGTGACCCAAAGCCCGGCGACCCATGTTCCGCACGCTCCGTCGACCCAGTACCCGTCAACCCAGGCACCAGCCGCTCAAGCCCCGTCTTCCCAGGCAGTCCCGCAACAGCAACATACGCAAAGCCATGCACCCCAGCAGAAACCGGCTCTAAGGATGCCATCGAAACCAGAGGCCGATCTGGTGGATGATGTTCGTACCCTGATTACGATTTAGTGCGGATATTTTACGAACGCGATTGGAATGAGTTTGGACGTACTTGAAAACTGCAGCACTTTGGTTCTGTGAGCAAGTCGCATGCGGAAAGTCGGTAAACCATGAAGGTTCTGACCCTAGCCTTGATGTTCAGTCTCCCAGTCGCACCCTGGGCTCCCCAAAAGCCCTTGCGCCAGCCTACTACTCAAATCACCAAGCACGCCAAGGGCGGACGCTGGTACTTCGCCGCCTCCGGCCATGCCGTCTTTTGCTACGGTCCCGTCATGACCGTACCTCGGGCCAATGGCGACCTGCAGAAAGTCGCGACATTTTGCCGCGACGGCAGCGCGGTGGTCCCGCTCAAAGATTAACCTCTCACCCCTGACGGGTTGCACCCTCGTCGAACACTCCCGGGACGTAGCTTGCCGAAGCAGCGATATTAGCCCTACCTCAATCGCATCCAGTTCACGCCGCCGTCATGGCAGTACTGTAGCCGCCAGCACAACAATGTCGGCGTTGTTGGGCAAGGTAAGGCTTTGCACCGTCTTGGCGGGATTCAGCGTAAACCGGTAGGCGTACAAGCTGAACGTCCGCCGGTCTCTCGTGCCGTCCTCAAAATTCCGGTATGCCATGGCGATGCCCTCAAACTCGTGCGCGAATTTCTGCGGCGTAAACCAGTCGCTGAAACTCTGCACGAACTGCGAACTCGTTCCATCCGTGTAGTTGACCGTCAGCGTCTGAGACGCTTGACTCCCGTGAATGCCGGTCGCCAACAGCATCACGCTCGAAGCCTTGCCCTGCGGCAGAGGAATCGTTTGACCGGCGGAGCTAATAGCATCCGGTTGATTTGCGGGGCCAAGGTCGAACAGGATTCCGTTGAATACCCGCGACGTAGATAACAGTTTCGCGGAATACGAATATCCGATTCCATCGAGGCCTCCGGTCGAATAGGTCGAGCCATCCTCGTAGATTCCGTTCACGTTAAACTCGGAAGAGAGATCGACTGGAGTGCCCGTTCCACTGCTGCCCAAAGCTGCACTCACGGCCAATGGAAACGTCAGAGTTTCCGTAATTGTGCCGGAGGTGCCCGTAACCGTTACAGTGGTGATACTTGTTGCGGCTGAAGATGAAGCTTTGAGCATTAACGTTCGCTGATTGCCCTGACCCTGGAAGACTGCCTGCACACCCTTCGGAAGGGCCGACAAACTGAGGTTCACCGTGCCGCTAAAGCCGTTCAACGGCGTGATCGTAATCAAGGCGCGGGCTGTCGAACTTTGATTCAGGAAAACACTGGTTGGCCCTGAAAGCGTAAAGCCGCTGCTGCTAACCGCGTTGTTAATTGCACTCGCGTATTGCGCGGCCAGACCGTTACCGACGAAATCGTCATACAACCACATGAATCCGCCAACAATGCCGCATTGGTTGTGCCAGCCGCTCATCGTGCTCTGCACCTGGCTCGGGGTATCGTTTAGATCCCACAAGCCAGGAAACACTGGAACTGTGCCGAAATCCCACCCCGCGCACGGGTTATTTCCGCTGCCGCCCGCGTACGCCTGTAGGTGCACTCCATCGACTGTTCCTGGAAACTGATTGTTGGCCTGGGAAACAACGTTCGTCCAATAACTGCTGTCGTCGAACGCGTCGGGCATGACGTGATAACCCAACCGCCCCAGCATTACTGCAAACGCAATCGTGGTCGATGAATTAAAGCTGTTCTCGTCGTCAAGATCAATCGCATCCAGAGCTGGGATAGCGGCTTTCAGGGCCTGAAAATCTTTATAGAGAATGCTGCCCGGCCCGGTCCCCTGCGTTTTGACCAGGTTCGTGATGTCTTGCCAGTCTCCGAAATTTGACGAGCCGATGCTGAATGTAATCCTCTTCACCGTTCCTTGTTTCAATGCTGCCATATTCGCGGCAAAATCGGGATGCGTCTGATCGCCGACATAAACACCGTTGGAAGTGAGCGGAAACTCTCCGTTGAAGTTCAAATCACCGGTGCTTCCCACCTCGACGCTCCACACAATAGCTTCAGTGAATCCGGAATTCTTAATCTCGGTGATGTTGTTCGCCGCGTTCTTATAAAAGGGCCCGCCGCCGAAGATGCCAGTGAATCCGGTCTGAGCGGATGCCACTTCGCCGAAGCAGGCCAGTGCGAGAAGTAAGAGAGGCAAGAGAAGAAAGATGGCTGCGCCGCTCACAACCGTTTTCAGGTATGAACCGCTTTCGAGTCGCGTTTGGAATGAATGCTTCACATCGTCTCCTGTTAGAAAATCCTTGGGAAAATCACGGACGGGGTGGCTTGGTGGTCCTGTGCTCGCGAAATAGCGACGGCATGGTCGCCATGCAAGTCCGGGAATTATACACTCACGAGCTCCAAGCTTGAGTGTTGACCGGCGTTCGCGTCTGCGTCCTGGCAGCACTCGTAAGCATCCAATGTCTTGCGGGCTGGTAGGAGAAACCCTCAAAACACGGAGTGGCCAAGGCATTCCAGGAACTGGAGCACGGAACGTTTCTAAAAAAATGGCGGTGTCCGCTAATGGCAGGTGAACTTGAGCGCGCGCAATCCCCGATTTCCTTCGTGAACCTTGGTATCCTTCGTGGTTAAATGATGTTCCGTTCCTGAAACATGCCCGAACTCCCCGAAGTCGAAACCATCGCCCGCGGCCTCGCCAAACGCGTCACCGGAGACGTCATCGAATCCGTCTGGCTCGGCCAGAAAAAAGAGCCCTTGAAGTCCTCCGCATCCGCGATCGCGAAGACCCTTGAACACAGCCGTATCGCCGCCGTCCGCCGCATGGGCAAACATATCGTCTTCGACCTGGATCAGGATCATGTGGCGCCTTCCTCGGCCGCGCCCCGCCGAAGATCAAGGCAGACCTCGTCGCGAATCCAACCAAAACCGGGCAAGGACGCCCCCGTGTCCTCCATCGCTCAATGGATTGTTCACTTGGGCATGACGGGCCGCCTGCAGGTCTGTGAACCCGAGGCCGAAGTTGCGAAACACACGCACGCCATCCTCAAACTATCCTCCGGCAGGGAACTTCGCTTTGTGGACCCTCGCCGTTTTGGCCGGCTCAGCGTTGCTCAGGCTGGCAACTTCGATGCCGCCGGTGTGGAGCCTCTCGAAATCAACTTAGACCGCTTCCTCGCCCTGTTCCGGGGCCGCAAGACTCCCATCAAGAGCGCGCTGCTGAACCAAAAACTGCTGCGCGGTGTGGGCAACATCTACGCCGATGAATCTTTATTCCGCGCTGGACTACGTCCCCGTCGGCGTGCGTCGACCATCACGCGCGAGCAGTTGGCCATTCTCCTCGGCGCCATCAGGGAAGTCTTGAAAGAAGCGATTGCCCTCGGCGGTTCCTCTATCTCCGACTATGTGAACTCCGACGGCGAAGAAGGATTCTTCCAGCTGCAGCATCGCGTCTATGGCCGAGAGTCCGAGCCCTGTCTGGTCTGCAAGACAGCCGTCAAGCGCATCGTGATCGCCGGCCGTAGCAGCCACTACTGCCCGAAGTGCCAGAAATAAAACGAATCCGACCTTAAGTTTTTCCTTCGTGCACCTTAGTGTCCTTTGGGGTTGAGGTTTTCCTTCACCCCGCGGCGAAGAAGGATTCTTCCAGCTTCAGCATCGCGTCTATGGGCGAGAGTCCGAGCCCTGTCTGGTTTGCAAGACGGCCGTCAAGCGGATCGTGATCGCCGGCCGTAGCAGCCACTACTGCCCGAAGTGCCAGAAATAAAACGAATCCGACCTTAAGTTTTTCCTTCGTGCACCTTAGTGTCCTTTGGGGTTGAGGTTTTCCTTCACCCCGCGCCAGACCGCAGGATAACGAGCCGCAAGTTCTGTTACCCTTCTGCCCATGCCTGATTTTTCCATCGGAGTCGATCTCGGCGGCACCAACCTGCGCATCGCGGCCGTTAGTATGGACGGCCAGCTTCTCGAAAAAGTTACAGTGCCAACCAGGATCGACCTTGGCGCCGACCATGTGGTCGACAATATGTGCGGCGTGATTCGCTCTCTTTCCGATCGTTACCGCAGCGGAGGCTCTTTTCTCGGAGCCGGGATTGGAGTGGCCGGCATCATCGATCTGGAAGCCGGTATTGTACGTAAGTCTGCCAACCTGCCGGGCTGGGAAAACTATCACGTGCGCGACCAGATCGAGCGGCGCCTCGGTGCTCGCATTTTTCTCGAAAATGATGCCAAGGTCGCTGCTCTCGGTGAACAATGGCTCGGCGCGGGTCGCAACATCGACAACATGGCCATGCTTACGCTAGGCACCGGCATCGGAGGCGCCATCGTGCTTGACGGGAAAATTTTCCATGGCATGAACGGCATGGCCGGAGAGTTCGGCCACGTCACCGTCGAACCTAACGGTGTGCCCTGCGGTTGCGGCAATCGCGGATGCGCCGAACGCTATGCTTCCGCCTCGGGCGTTGTACGTATGGCGCGCGAAGCGATTGCATCCGGGCAGGCCCCGGAGCTTGCGAAAGCCGCCAGCTCTGAGGCTGAGTTCAGCGCCAAATTAGTCTACGATCTCGCGATGCAAGGCGATGAAGCCGCACAACGGA
The DNA here is from genome assembly GCA_963840895.1 of uncultured Acidobacteriaceae bacterium. Classification (GTDB taxonomy): domain Bacteria; phylum Acidobacteriota; class Terriglobia; order Terriglobales; family Acidobacteriaceae; genus Sulfotelmatobacter. Next base: position 672,007 of record CAWJAR010000009.1, on the reverse strand, counting down.
TCTTCCGGCGCTTTGGATGCGTCTTGGGAATCATGCTTGCCGATATCGTGAACGTCCTCAACCTTCCCGTGTATGTGATCGGCGGGAATGTGGCAGCCGCGTGGGATGCCTTCGCCCCCAGCATGTTCGACGAATTGCACCAACGCTCGCTGATCTACGCAGCGACCGCGCCGGGCGACTCCTCAGGAGAAAATCAGGATACCGCGCAGTCCGTTGGCATTAAGCAGTGGAAGACGGTGGTCAAGCGCGCTCTGCTCGGCGGAGACGCTGGATTGTTTGGAGGCGCCAGACTTACCACCATCGTTGGATGAATCATGGGCAGGTCAGGGCAGGACAGGCTTATCGTCCTGCCATCGCACCTGCTCCAGCGTCGCAGGCGCCACAGGCTCTTGATAAGGAACCGTTAGAACCATCTTCCCGTCGCGAGTCTTCACCGCACCGCGGTTTGTCAGCAGAACTTTCAGTCCAATCTGCGCCGTATCTTCCGACAACACGTCGATCTCGTACGAATCAGGCAACCCGGCCAGTGTCTTGTTCCAATATGTGTTGTGTAAAGGATCCCGGTATTCCGCGGGAATTGCGTGCGCGCCAATCAGGGTTCCAAGAATCCCCGCTGCATTTGCGGGATTGCAATCGGCATCCTGCCCCGCGCGCGTCGCATAATTCATGGTCTTGTACCAGTCGCCGTTTCCGTAGAGCAGGCCCATCACCACGTACCCGCCGTTCAGCTTAGCGTCGATATTGAACGGCTGCTTATATCCATCCGGGCAATGATCCACCTCGCCCCACTTCGCCTGTACCAGATGCCACGTCTTCAACCAGTCGTTCGGATTCTCATCGTGCCAGCGGATTACGTCCCGGATCAGCTGCGCGTACAAGCTCTGCTGCGGAATTGCCAGTAACCCCTTCTCCACTACTTCCCGAATATCTTTCGCGAAGAACGCCTGCGTATACATTGCCGCAATGAACATGCCCCCGTACACGCCATCGCCATAATTCATAATGTGCCCCATGCGGTCGCCGTAACGGTTGGAAACCTGAGGCATGCCGGGCGCAATCATTCCGAAAACGTCGGCTTCGATCTGGAAATCAATGTCGTCTGCATGCAGGTTGTAGCGCGGATTCCCCGAGTCTGGGGGCAGAATTCCCTTACGAATATTCTCGAGCCCCGCATCATTCGCATGCCACACCTTGCGGATCTTTGCATCCCATTCGTGCGCGACGGTCACGGGATCGACATCGATTCCGTACTTGCGCAGGCAATAGAGGAAAAGCAGATTAATGTAGATGTCATCGTTATCCGGTGCGCCGAAGCTGGGATGCTCCTTTTCCGACTCCGCGATGAAGCTGTGCAGGATAATAATCTTCTTGTTGTCGGACTCCCGGGTAATCGGATTCCACTCTTCTTGGCCGGGTTTGTTGTCGGTCCTTGCCCGATACTCTTTCATTCGAGTCGGCGAGAGCGGCCAGTCCGTGATGTCGAAACCTATCGGCGTGTTTTGATACTGAAACTCCCATGGCTGGCCGAAGGTCACGCCAATCATCTTCCCCATCCATGCGCCCTGCACCTTGTCGAGATAGCTGTCCCAGGTAAGTTCTCGAAAATCCGGGTTGGCGGATTGTTTGCCAGCATTGACGGGAGTTTGACCGCTGGCGACCCTGCACGAGGCTATCATCAACACAAGCAGAGCAACGGTTAGCAACCGTGTCATTGATCCTCCAGGTTGTAAAGGTGCTGCAGGAGCGTCCTGTTCATCCATCTAGCGGTTCGCGCTCGAATCGATCGGAGAGGACGCTCCGTTCGCGATGATTCGGCGAATCGAATGCAGAAGAATCTGATTCTGGTCTGGTGTACCGATGCTCACCCGGATAGAGGTCGGGGCTCCCCATGCTCCGAGAGGGCGCACGCTGACGCCTTCATCGCGAAGTCGACCCGCGAGCGCGGAAGCATCTTCATTCACATCGCAGTAAAGAAAGTTTGCTGCCGTGGGAACCACCCGGTATCCCAACTCCGACAAACCGACGCCTAGAATCTGCGCCTGTTCTGCGTTGTTCGACACGACACGCTCAACATGCTTCGCATCATCGAGAGCCGCGATTGCGGCCGTCTGCGCCGCTGATGATACCGAAAATGTGTCGCGCATCCGTGCACAGTAAGCCAGCAATTCCGCCGGACCCAGGCCATAGCCCACGCGCAACCCCGCGAGCCCGTGCGCCTTCGAAAATGTTCTCAGCACGATAATGCTTGCGCCCTGCCGGACGTGCTGCAACGAACGGGAGTATTCCACTTTGCGCCGGTCCGCGAAGCGCATCGCAAACTCATAGTAGGCTTCATCCACAACCACCACAACGTGACTCGGGGCCTCGGCAATAAAGTTGTCGATCTCTGCCGCCTCCAGCATCGTTCCCGTAGGATTGTTCGGATTTGCCAGAAACACGAGGCGGGTCTCTTCGTTGATTGCAGCCAGAATCGCGGCCAGGTCAAATTTGTCTTCGCGCATCGGAGCTTCAATCAACTGCGCTCCCGTAGCGTGTACAGCCATCGAATAGACGATAAAGGATCGTTCACTGGTCACCGCATTCCGGCCCGGCGCCAGCATCGTCTGGCAGAGCAACCCGAGCAATGCGGTGGATCCGGCTGTCACCAGCGCCTGGTCGATTCCAACATCGTGATGGGCAGCTAACTTGCGGCGTAGTTCCCCGCAGTCGTCGTCTGGATAATAGTTCGCCGACGTGAGTGCCGACTGCATGGCCTCGAGGGCACGCGGTGAAGGGCCAAAGGGATTTTCGTTGGAGTCTAGCTTGATGAGTCGCACTTGTGCCTTTGCGGGAGTTCGCTTTGGCAAAGGCGCTGGCAAAAAGCCGCCCATCTCGCGCGCCGGCTTGGAAACCAGATCAAAAAATCGGCTCATGCTCGCCGTAGATTACTTTGCGGATTTCTTGCCCACCGTCACAGTGCTGGCGGATTTCAATCGTTCGATTTCCCTCAACGTGAGCGATCGAAATTGTCCGGGAGGAACATCGAGAGCTAGCGGTCCGTATCGAACTCGCTTGATCTTCTCCACGTGATGTCCCACCGCCTCAAACATGCGCCGGATCTGCCGGTTCCGTCCCTCGATCAGAGTGATCTCGTACCACGGATTCGCCGCCTCTTTCACCACGCGCACCAGCGCCGGACCGGTCTTGACCCGCTTGCCATCGTCTGTCGCAATCGATACACCCGCGCGCAACTTCGCAATCGCTTCTTCTTTCGGAGTGCCCGCAACTTTTACGACATACGTCTTGGCAACGTGCGACGCTGCTTTCATTAGTCGATGCGCCAGTTCGCCGTCGTTGGTCAACAGCAATAGCCCTTCGCTGGCATAGTCCAGGCGCCCGATCGGATACACGCGCCCCTTCACGCCGCGAATCAGATCCATGACCGTCGGCCGCTTTTCCGGATCGCTCATGGTCGTCACATAGCCTTTCGGCTTATTGAGCAAAAGATAGACGTGACGCTGCGCCCCGTGAAGCAGTTTCCCATTCACCCGCACATGATCCGTCTCCGGATCAGCCTTGCTGCCCAGTTCAGTGACCACCGTCCCGTTTACCTGCACGCGCCCCGAAGAGATCAACTCCTCCGCCTTCCGGCGAGAAGCAACTCCAGCAGCAGCGATTATTTTTTGGAGCCGTTCCAGCGGCATAATGAAATCCGAAAACTTGCGGTACAAAGTTCAGGCGCATCCGGCGATGCTCGATTCAAAGCCCCGCCGGGGTGAAACAATTTAGCCCAGCCCTTCAGCGCTGGTCTGAAAACAGCAAAGAGGAACAAGTCCCATAGGGACGACACAATCGAACACTATCCCGCCTTCTCCGTCTCCGAAACGCTCTCACTCGCGACTTCCGTCTCGGCCACTTCGCTCTCACCCGCCGGCGCGGCCTCTGCCGTCGGCGCCTCCGCCGGAATCAATTCCGCTTGAAACGACTCAGCCACCAACTTCTCGAACTCCTCCATGCTGGGCAATTCGTTCACATCCTTTAATCCAAACCGCATTAGGAATTCTTTCGTGGTCTTATACAGAATCGGACGCCCAATCACTTGCTTGCGCCCCGCGGTCGTAATCAATTTCCGATCCAGCAGCGTCCCAATCACTCCGCCCGAATCGACGCCACGAATGTCGTTGATCTCTGGTACGGTCACCGGCTGCTTATATGCGATCACCGCCAACGTCTCCAATGCCGGCATTGACAAACGGATCGGCGGCTTCAAACTCTTCGCAAACGCTCGCACCACCTCGTGCTGCTCGGGCTTGGTCGACATCCGATAACCGCCCGCCACTTGCCGAATCTCAATGCCGTGATCCGGCGAGTCAAATTGCCCGACGAGCTCTTCCAAAGACGAGCGGACGCGCGATTTCATCTCAGCTTCGTCCGCCGCTCCTTCCGCGATGACGGTCTCTTTCACCAATTGCGTCATCTGTTCCAGCGTGATCGGCGTCTCCGCCGCATAAATAATTGCTTCGAGTTGAGCTTTGAGTGACATAGATATGGTCAATACCGAGCGTCAAAGATGCCGGTTTTACCTGACTCCTGACTGCTGACTCCTGCCTACTGACTCCTTACCGCCAGTCATCCCGCACCGCCGACTGCTCCTTCATAATCTCGTCGAAGTGCGTATGCTTCCGAACCGCGATCTCCCCGAACATCTTCTCCTGCCGTACCTGGATTGCCTGCAACCGTACCATCTCCAGTAGCGCCAGGAACATGCATACCAACGCATGTCGCGACGGCACCCGCATGAGCAATTGCTTCAAGCGGATCGGCCGCTCTTCCAACGACAGCCGCCGCCGCAGATAATCGATCATCTGCCCGACGGTGACCGTCTCCTCATCAACGTTCAGAACCGGACGCGTGCGCACTCGCTCCAAAATCTGCTGAAAGGTCTTGACCAAGTCGATCACGTCGGCGGCAATTTCCGGCTCGGTGCCTTCCGCCTCCATGAATTCTTTTAGCGATGGATTCGACAGCACCGCATCTTCAATCTGCTGCTTCTGCAACAGCATCTGCGCAGCCGACTTGAACTTCTCATGCTCCAACAGTCGGTTGACCAACTCGTTTCGCGGATCTTCCTGTTCCTCGGCCGTCGCACCCGGATCACGTGGCAGCAACATCTTCGACTTGATGTGAATCAGCACCGCAGCCATGTAAATGAACTCAGCCGCGATGTTCACATCGAGTTCGCGAATTTTCTCCACGTACGCCAGATATTGCGCCGTGATCTTCGCGATCGGAATGTCATAAATGTCGATGTCCTGTTTGCGGATCAGGTCCAGCAGCAGGTCGAGAGGCCCCTCGTAAACATCGGTCACCGCAACGGCAAATGGCGAATCGCTCTCTTCCTTCTTTGCCGAATCCTTCGCAGTCGAGCGCCCCGCGGCGATCGCTGGCGCCAGTGCCTCATTCCCCGCAACGATTTTTGAATTCTCCGTCATCACGTTAAAACCTTGTGGTCCTGAAATAAGCTCTTGTCATCCTGAGCGAAGCGAAGGACCTATGCATTCCGCGTGCATCATCTCAACTACAGGCGGGGACTAAAACTCTATTTCGGTCCCTCATATTCCAGCGACATTCCCATCGCCTCGCGCACATCGTCCATCGTCTCGCCTGCGGACTTGCGCGCCCGCTCCGTGCCAGCCTCCAGAATATCCCAGGCAAGCCGTGGATTCTCCTCGAATTTCTTGCGCCGCTCCTGCATCGGATTCAGAAGCTTTACCAGCGCGTCCGCCGCCCATCCTTTACACTCTATGCACCCAATCCCCGCCGACCGGCAACCCTCATTAACCCTGTCCATCGTGCCCCTGTCGCTGAAAATCTTGTGCAGATCCCCCACCGGACACACATCCGGATTTCCCGGATCCGATCTTCGCACCCGCGCCGGATCGGTCACCATCGTCTTCAGCTTCTGCCGCACCACCGGCTCCGGATCCGTCAACATCACCGTGTTTCCGTACGACTTTGACATCTTGCGCCCATCCGTGCCCGGTAACTTTGCTGCTGGTGTGAGCAGCGCTTGGGGCTCAGGAAAAACGTCCCTGTTCTCCGCTCCGTAAAATCCGTTAAACCTCCGCGCAATCTCTCGCGTCAGCTCCACGTGCGCCACTTGATCCTCGCCCACCGGAACGCAATCGGCCTTGTAAACCAGAATGTCCGCCGATTGCAGAACGGGATAGCCCAGGAATCCGTAAGTCCCCAGATCCTTGTCCTTGATATTGTCCCGCTGTTCCTTATACGTCGGCACGCGCTCCAGCCATCCCAGCGGGGTGATCATGGAAAACAGCAAGTGCAACTCCGCATGCGCCGGCACGTGGGACTGAATAAAGATCACCGATTTTTCGGGATCAAGCCCCGCCGCCAGCCAATCCAACACGACCTCAAGAGAATTTTCTTTTATTTTTGAGGTGTCGGCGTAGTCGGTGGTCAACGCGTGCCAGTCGGCCACCATGAAGAAGCACTCGAAGTCGTCCTGCATCCGCACCCAATTTTGCAGCGCCCCCACATAGTTGCCTAAGTGTAGTTTGCCAGTCGAGCGCATGCCACTGAGCACGCGTTTACGAGATTTGGAGGAAGATGTCATCTGTCTAGGAAGAACCACGCCGCGAAGCCTGGCCCGTAATGGACGGCTGGCGGTCCGGATCAGAGTGTAGAAATGTCATGCAGGGCTGACTTCGATACTAACATGCAAAACCCCCATTTGACGCGGCCAAGGAGGCCCTAGAACAAGCCTTCAGACTATGTGGGGACAACCGCCCTCGGCTGTGCGTCGGGCGCAGCCCGGCGATTCCGCTCGCACAAGCGAAGCGCCTATTGCTTCTCTAGTGCTCGCCGCAACTCCTCCGGCGCGATCGACTTCACCTTGATCGGCTTCGCAGGAATTCCACCCACAATGTGATATGGCGCAACGTCCTTCGAAGCAACGCCCATCGAACCAACAATCCCGTGCTCCCCAACCTTGACCCCGCTCAGCACCGTCGCGTGATAGGTCACCCGTGCCCGAGGGCCAATTTCTGTCTTGTGATTCTCCACCAGCATGCCGTCATTCAAATCATGCGAGTGCGAATACACATTGGCATAGTCGGAAATCGAGCATCCCTCATGAATAATGATTTCTCCACGGTCATCGAGCAGTACATATTTGTGAATGGTGCAGTTGTCCTCAACCGTCAAGTTGTAGCCACAGGAAAACTCGACGTTGTGGAAAATCTTAACGTTGTTGCCGCAGTGCTTGAAAATATGGCGTGCCAGCATCGCGCGCACCCGATATCCCAGCCAGTGATTCAGTCCCACTGGTGACCGGTCATACATCATCCAAAACCAGATCAGCGGCTTCCGCTCCGCATATTTCACGGCATCCACATCGCCGTAATACTCCGGTTCCAGCGTCGCATTGCGCGGATCGAACGAATGCACCAGCACCTGCTCGACCGCCGCTCCAACGGGCGCCGCGTACGGACGCCCAAAGTACAGCTGGTGAAGCGCATTGCGCACGACCTCACTGCGATGTTCCGGATCACGGTTCATGAACTCCCGATCGAGTCCGTCAATCCACTCTAGAAATGCTTTCTCAGCTGCTGGAACCGGATTCAGAACGCGATATTCATAACGTTGCATAAGCAATCTCTCTCGAAAATGCGGGCCTGCCGCGGGCAGTCAACCATAGCACACTGCAAATGCTTTATAATTCGCGCCACCCTCCATCGAACCCGGACTCGTGAACACTCTCGCCCGCCAACTCCGCGCTACCGACTACTTCACTCTCGGCTGGGGGACGATGGTCGGCGTCGGCTGGCTCGTCATTATGGATGACTGGCTTCTCCGCGGCGGCGCCCTCGGCGCATTCCTTGGCTTCGTGATCGGCGGCGCGCTCCTCCTTCCGATCGGATGGGTTTATGGCAAGTTGGTCATCGCCATGCCTGACGCCGCTGGAGAGATCGCCTACACCGCCGCGGCCTTCTCGCGTCCCGCGAGCTTTGCCACCGGATGGATGATGACGCTCGCCTATTTCATCGTCTGTCCATGGGAAGCCGTCGCGGTAGGCCGCATCGCGGGATACATCATCCCCGGCCTCGACTCGGTGGAACTCTATCGCATCGCCGGCCGCCCCGTCTTCCTCCCGCACCTCGTCATCGGATTGGCCCTGACTGCTTTGCTGACGGTGCTGAATTATCGCGGCATCCGTCTCAGTGCCACCTTTCAGAATTGGACCAGTTTCGGCACGCTCGCCCTCTTCATTGTCTTTGTGGCTCTTGGTATAAGCCGCGGTTCGCCTGCTAACATCCAGCCTCTGTTCACGCACACGCCGCTAATTTCGATTCTTCTCGTGATTCAGATCGTCCCCTACTTCATGACTGGCTTTGAATCCGTAGGCAAGGCCGCGGAAGAAGCCAGTCCTGACTTCCGCGTCCGCGGCTTCTTCCGCGCGATCTGGATGGCAATCTTCATCGGAATCGCCTTTTACGCCGTCATCGTCGCAGCAGTCGCATTCGTCGCTCCCTGGCGCCAGCTGACCGGCGAGAAATTCATGACCGCCGTGGCCTTCCAGCAGGCGCTGGGCTCGCGCTGGATCGTGAATATCATTCTCGCCGCAGCGTTGCTCTCGCTCTTCAAATGCTTCAACGGAAACTTCGTAGCCGCCAGCCGGCTGTTCTTTGCCTTAGGCCGCCGCGGCATGGTCGATTGCCGCGTCGGAACCGTCCACTCCCGCTATCACACTCCTTCGACCGCAGTCCTCTGCGTCGGCCTCGCCACCGCCGCCTGCATGTTGCTGGGCGACGCGATCCTCGTTCCCGTCACCGAGGTTGGATCTGTTGCCTGTGCGATTGGATGGTCAGCAACATGTGCTGCGTGCTTAGCGCTGGCACACTCCAGGCCCTCCGTGATGTCATTGTCGTTCACCGAGAGCGCGGTGGCATGGTTCGGTTTAGCGGTAGGAATCGCAATGGCCTTGATGAAATTGATCCCGCTCGTCCCCGGCCATTTCACCACGTATGAATGGCTCGCGCTTGGAACTTGGATCGTCCTGGGAGGAACCCTGTCGCGTGTCCGGAAAGGCGCAAGTTCCGTCGCGTAGCGCTCAACATCGGAATGGCGCGATATCCGTTCTGCCGTAACGGGAAGGAGAAAGGTGAAGTACTAACGCAATCGTCGGACAAGCCACTCCGAGGGGAGGGCACGAAGGCAATCGGGTCGTAAGTGGCAGACCGGGAAGGGCACGACTTCAGTCGTGCCGTAACGCGTAACAGAATGACTTGGGCTTCAGCCCCTGAGGGAGCAAGTTCTATGACAAGCACGAAATACGTGGAGAGGAAAATTGTGGAAGGCCGAGCTTCGATGAAAGCAACGCGAGTTCTTTTGATTCTGATCATTCTATTCGCCTCTGCCACCCTCTTTGCCCAAACTCCTGCCTTCGACCTCGTCATCACCAATGGCCACATCGTCGACGGCACCGGTTCCCCCTGGTATTCCGGAGACCTCGGCATCCGCGGCGGAAAAATTGCCGCCATCGGCAATCTCTCCGCCGTCCCGCGCAAGCGCACCATTGACGCGGCAGGCAAGGTCGTCGCGCCGGGTTTCATCGACATGCTCGGACAATCTGAACTGACCATACTCGTCGACCCACGCCTGCCTTCAAAAATTTATCAGGGCATCACCTCTGAAATCACTGGCGAGGGTGGCTCCATCGCTCCACTCAACGACGCGATCATCGAGTCCGATCGTAGCGGGTTTGAGCATTTCAAAGTCACGCCTGATTGGCGCACCTTCCGCCAGTATTTTGCACGCCTCGAAAAGCAGGGAATCGGCATCAATCTTGCTAGCTATGTCGGCGCCACTCAGGTTCGCCGCATGGTCCTCGGCGATGACGACAAGCAACCCACTCCCGCGCAACTCGAGCAAATGCGAGACTTTGTACGCGAGGGCATGAAAGATGGGGCAGTCGGCGTCTCCACTTCGCTCGAATACACGCCAGCCCCCTACGCTAAGACAGAAGAATTAATCGCGCTCGCCGCCGAAGCCGGAAAGCTTGGGGGCATCTACGCCACCCACATGCGCAACGAGAGCGACTCTGTTCTCGACTCCATTGACGAAGCTCTTCGCATCGGTCGCGAGGGTCACATCCCCGTGGAGATCTGGCACCTCAAGGTAGCAGGCAAAGATAACTGGGGACACATGCCTGAAGTCGTAGCCAAGATCAACGCCGCACGTGCTGCCGGAGCCGATGTCAGTGCCGACACTTACGCCTATACCGCCTGGTACAACGGCTTCTCCGCCTTCATACCGCCATGGGCGCACGATGGCGGCGACACAAAGCTGGTCGAGCGTTTGAAAGATCCTGCGACTCGTGCTCGAATCCGCAAAGACCTGCAAACTCCGTCCAAAGATTGGGACAACGAATGGCAGGAAATTCCCGGCCCTGATGCCATCATGCTCGGCGCCGTTGAGAATTCCAGCCTGGTTCCTCTTCTCGGCAAGCGACTCTCCGAAATCGCCAAGCTCTGGAACAAAGATCCCATGGATACTATCTTCGACCTTCTTATTCAGGATCCCTCCGCCGAAGTAGCTGTTTTCGGCATGTCGCAACCTGACGTGACCCTTGCTCTCCAACAGCCCTGGGTCGCCGTCGACAATGATTCCGAAGGAACATCTCCCGAAGGAATTCTCAGCCAGTCGCACCCGCACCCGCGCGCCTACGGAACGTTCCCGCGCATTCTGGCCAAGTACGTCCGTGAAGAAAAAGTTCTGACCCTGGAAGATGCCATCCGCAAGTTCACAGCGCTGCCCGCGCAGCGCATGCGCCTGACCGATCGCGGAGTCCTTAAAGCCGGCATGTGGGCCGATGTCGTAGTTTTCGATCCCGCCACCGTGCGTGACCGCGCGACCTTCGATAACCCGAATCAGCTGTCGGAAGGAATGGAGTATGTCTTAGTGAATGGGGTCCCAGTGATTGATCAAGGACAGATGACGAAAGCTCTTCCCGGGAAGGTCCTGCGCGGCCCCGGCTACGTCCCGTGATTACTGTGGTCTGGCTGCGAACGCCGCGATCTTTTAAGAACACGAATGCGCACTCGCCCGCGCCTTTACTTCTACGGTTTAAGTCGTGCCTGAGTCTCACCGCTCGACGCGGGATTTACGTGCGGTTCCTCCAGCGTGCCAGTAATCGTGTATCCCGACCCCGCGCCGCCATTCGGAGTTCGCGCTAGCCTGAAATCCAACTCGCCCTGTAGCGATGCAGTCCCGCTCAACCGAAATTTTCCATCGGGCGACTCCAGGCTAGCGTCCTTCATCTCAATTTCTCCCGCATGCAATCGAGCTTGCCCGGAAAACTCGGTGACCTTGAAAGTCCCCGCGTCCTCGCTGAGTGCGACGTGAGGCAACCGCCCATCCCTCATTGCAAACCGCAGCGTACCTTCCCCCGAGGTCCAGAACTCCGGCGTGCACGCTCCTTTCACCGCATATGTCCCGCTCGCCGTGCCCGCGATCCACTCGTCGTTCATTACGTCCGCAAGCCCGTCCAAAGAGACTCCGTTCAAGCTACCGCTGCCCTCGCACACCGACGGCTTCTCCCGGAAGTCCGCCTGCCATTGACCGCGCTGCTTGCCACCCATGAAATCCGCATTGAACTCCGAGATTCGCAGCTTCCCGCTGTCGAGAGCGACCTTCGCGGAAACTCGCGTTGCCGTCAACCGCTGTACCTGCAATCGCTCTGTGATGATCTGCCCCGACGCGCGCACACTCGTCAGGAATGACGGTCCCGTTTTTGCGTTCGATTCAAGCACCCGATACCACGGCCGCTCCTTCGGGCTTGGACTCACCCACTCGTGGAGCGTGCCCAGAGCAATCTGATTTGCGCTCAGGACGAAATGCACTTCACACGCCCTGGGAATTCCGCACCCGCGCGGCATTTCCATGGAACCCGTCCACCATGTGGATCCTGTTCTTGCGTTCAACTTCGCTACGCGGATCGAGTCCGGGAAGAGTTGCATGTCTGCCGAAGCGACTTCGACCGGGCTTGCCGCGCCACCCATGGCGATGTGAACATTCCGCAACTTCGCCAATCCCGTCACTTGCGGTCCAGTGAAGCCCGAAGTCGTTCCATTGCTCCGCCCTGCCCACGATCCCGCGATTCGCAGATCCACCTGCGCCGTCCCCTCGGCGCTCGATTGCAATGCAGGAAGTCCCAGCATCCGAGCTACCTGCAACGATCTCGCAATCTCGGCCTCTCCCACAACCGACAGGCTGTAACCACCGCGGTTCACCCATCCCCGAGCGGTCGACGGCGTACGTCCCAGCATCACCGGAAAGGGCCCGAACTCGACATGCGGGCCATCCGGAAATCGCATGCTCGAGGTCTTGCCGTGGCTGGCCACTCTTCGCAACTCCGGACCCGTCTCGGAACCGTCGGAAGTCAGCAAGAAGGGAAGGGTCTCCGGACCCACTTCTACCTTGCTTGTGGTCGAGGCGACGCGCAAATCGTCGAATTCTCCCCTTCCTTCGAAGCGTAACTGCGACGCCGTCGCGGAGTTTCGCTCCATGTGCAAACTGCCGCCCATCGTTCCGTCCGCAACCAGATCTTCTGGCAGATTCTTTTTCACGCGCTGCACCAGCATTGCCGCAGCGCTCGCAGGTACGTTGTCAGCGGTCAACGTCAACGCGTAGCTGGCACTCCTCGGCAGGCCCATGTCGCCCTGCACGGTGATCATTCCCGACCCGACGGGAGCGCTACACAGAAGCCCGTGAACTTCGTGATCGAATGAGCTGTACTCCCCGTCGCAGTGGCCCGCCAACCGCAGCGCCTGCCCACTCGTAATGTCATACCGTCGAAAATCTTGAATGGACCCGTCGCTGGCAATCTGCAGTTTCGTCGGAGTTCCCGACACCGTTGCATCGACCACGACGTCTCCGCGCCAGCCTTGGTCGTTACCTGTAAAAAATTTCGACAGTTGGCCGAGTTGTGCGCGATTCCACTCCACCAGGAATCGCATCGGAGTTTCGCGCAATGTATTCGCGCGTTGCCACGTTCCCGACACTTGCAGCATGCCCATGTCATTCAAATTCAAATCGCTGCGAAAGGGCTGCGCTTTCAGCCGCACTCCCCAGCTGTTCTCCGAATCCTGCCATAACGAGAAATCTGCATTCGTCAATGCGTACGGTTTTTTCTCAGGACCGTTCTTGAAGTTAATCCGCGCTGATGTGGCTTGAATGTAAGGGAATCCGGGGCGCGCTTCCGACTTCGGCTTCGCAGTCGGTGCCAGTGGGATGTGTGCCGTTCGCTCCAGCAGTGCCTCCAGGTTCCAGCGCCCGTCCTCAGCCTGCACCAGATTCAGGCTGGGTTCGGTCAGATCCAGTCGCGAAATTTCCAAACGTCCTCGCATCAGCGAAATCAGGCGCAGGTTGGCCGTCACTTCGCTCGCCCGCAGCATAGGCTCGGCTCCGAACGCGGGGTCGTCATACACCACTAGATTTTCCAGGTCGAACCCTGGCTGAGGTAGCAGTCGGAGATGCACCGGGCCAATCTCAACGGGCCGTCCGACCGCCGAACTGATGGAGGACGCGATTCGAGACTGCAAACGGGATGCGCCGGGTCGTAGCAGGAACAGCGCCAGCACGATCAATGCTGCCGCCGCAACGATTCGTCGCTTCGAGGAGAAGAGCTTCACCGCGACCCTACTGGAATTTCGAGGGGCCTCATCTTACAAACTGGAGCGTCCGCTTCCATCGCGTCTCATCGAAAAAGTGCAGGACCACTTTGCCGAGAAATAAAATTCGATCTCCCCACGCCGTCTTTCTGTATTGATCATCCGGGGTTTCAAACGACCAGTAAATAAACATGGGGCGCCCGATGATATTTGGTTTGGGAATGAATCCCCAGTAGCGGCTGTCCAGGCTCACGCCGCGATGGTCTCCCATCGCAAAGTAATGGTCCGGAGGAACCACGATATCGTCGCCTTGAATGTAGGACGGCAAATCCACCATCCAGTTCGGTGACACATTCGGATCGTCTGTGGGCTGAACAGCCGGAAAATTGTTTCGGTAAGGATCCATCGTGTCGCGGTCGTGCAACACGTAGGGTTCGTCCAGCGCCTGACCATTGCGATACACCACGCCGTTCCGCAGATGAATATGGTCTCCCGGTAACCCAATGATTCTCTTGACCACATAGAGTCCAGGTTCCGCCGGCGACAAGAACACCACAATATCCCGGAAATGCACGTCCCGGTAGGGAAGTAGAGGACCTACCCACGAACTTTTGGGAGCGAATTGAATGCGGTTTACAAAAACGTGGTCGCCGATCAGCAGGGTGTTTTCCATCGAGCTCGACGGAATCTCAAACGCCTGTACCACAAACGTGATGATGAACAACCCCGTCACCAGCACGGCGGCCAGCGATGCCAGAAACTCAACTGTCGTTTCTTTGGGCTTCTCTTCCGCCTCGCTGTCCTTCGACTTTAGTGCTGCCGATTCCTTCGCCTTAGCAACCGCGACGTTGTTCTCTACGTTCGATTCTTTTTTCGCCACTTTCTCTTCCGTGTCGGCCGTAACTTGGCCGCTCGCTTTCGTCCCTTGAGTTCTTCAGGCCCCGCAGGGTTTGCTATGGGCCACGGCTTCATCCGTGCCCTTACCGCACAAACATTCCGGTCTTTAGCCCGTGGGCTTCCACCCTGCCGAAGCCGCCTGACCTACTCAGTGTACCAGTCGGAGCGTGCGGTTCCAGCGCGTGATCTGAAAGATGTGCGTGACGGCATACGCGACGTGATACAGCCTTCCCAGCGCCGAGGCCGACGGGTCCCGATCCCAATTCTTCACCGACCAATAAATCACCAGCGGCCTTCCGATAATGTTTTCCCGGGGCACGAAGCCCCAATAGCGGCTGTCCTGGCTGTCATCCCGGTTATCCCCCATGACGAAATAATGCCCTTCGGGGATAATCAACTGGCCGTCTTCCACCAGCTTCCGCATCTCCAGCCACCACTTTCCTTCCAATCCGATCGCCGGGATATCGACTCGCGGAAAGTTGTCCCGAAATAGATTATTCGCGGGCTCCAGGAATCGCACATAGGGTTCGTCGAGTGGCCTGCCATTGATCAAGACCCTCTTTCTCTCCATCCGCAGATGATCCCCAGGCACGCCAATTACACGCTTCACAAAGTGCTGCTGCGGATCCACCGGATAATGGAACACGATGATGTCCCCGCGCGCGATCTTCTGATACGGCATCACATGGTCGCCAATCCCCGGTCCGCCATAGCAGAGCTTGTTGACGAGCAGATAGTCCCCAACCAGCAGGGTATTCTCCATCGACTCAGAGGGAATCTGGAAGGCCTGCACGATGAAAGTGATCACGAAGATCGCTATCACCACCGTGCCCATCAACGATTGCAGCGACCCGATCACATCGCTGCCGAAGGTGGTTACGATATGGCGCTGCGGCGGCTGAGCCGGCGCACTTGGTGGGACGACAGGGAGATCCAGCGGGCCATCCACAGGCGGTGGAGAAACAACAGGGTGGTTGAACGAATCCATGAAATCTACTTATCCACCGAATGCGAGTTCCGTGCCGTCGTCTTTCCTTCCGTCGGCTTCGGGCGAGAAGCCAGGAACGTCAATAGTTGCCGGGCGGCGTCTTGCTCCGCGGTTTTCTTCGTCGAACCCTGCGCCCGCCCTACAAACTCGGCGTCCTTGCCGTTCTTCATGTGCAGGCGGGCCTCGACCGTAAATGTCTTGCTATGTTCTGGACCTGCTTCCTCTACCAGCACGTAAGCGGGTTGGGGCAGGCCAAGACTCTGCACTGCTTCCTGTAAAGCCGACTTGAAATCCGTAACCGGCAGTGTGCCGCCGCCGCGTTCCATCCGCTCCAGTTCCGGTGCGATCACGTTGCGCAAAACAAATTCCCGCGCCACTTCGAGCCCGCCGTCCAGATAGATCGCCGCCAGAATCGCCTCCAGCGCGTCCACCAACAACGCCGTCTTTCCCCGTCCGCCGCTCTTTTCTTCGCCTCGTCCCAGCCGCAGATAGTGGCCCAGTTCGAGTTGCTGTGCCACCCGGATCAAATGCCGTTCGCTGACCAGGTGCGCCCGAAGCTTCGAGAGTTCGCCTTCCCGGAATTGCGGGAATTGCTGGAACAATTCCTCGCTGGTTACCAGCGCCAGCACCGCATCTCCCAGAAATTCCAGCTGCTCGTTATCGCTGACCTTGTACTTACTTTCGCCCGCCTGTTGCGCTTCCTGCTCTCGCGCCTGCGAACTGTGCGTAACCGCTTGTTCAATGACGGCCCGCCGCCGAAAATGGTAGCCCAGTCCCTCTTCCAGCGCCGTGATTTCCCGTTCCTTCATATGTGGGACTGCCACCAAATGTGGGGACAGTCGTCCCCGGCTGTCCGTCGAGCGCAACTCGACCAGCCTTCTTCAAGAAAACGGGCGGGCCGTCCGTAACCTAGTTCTTGGGTGCCGCGGTCCCCGGCGCCGTGCCGCCGGTTAGCTTCGTCAAACGGTCTTTCTCGGCCCGAGCCGCTTTGCCCACTCCGGAATCCGGCTGGTCCTTGGTCAGCTCCACAGCCTGATCGATGGTTTTCATCGCTTCCGGGTACTTGTTTTGCATATCGAGCGCAACCGCCAATCGAAAGATCGCGAGCGTGTCGGGTTGTTGCGGTAGTGCGTCAATGGACTTCCGCAGATTCGTCTCGGCATCCGCCCAATTACTGGCTTTGAACGACAACGTGCCTAGCACGAGGTACGCCTCAGATCGCAAGAAATTCTTGAATGCGTTCAGCTGTTCCGGAGGATAGCCCGAAGTCGGGATGTCTGTGTCAATGGTCTGTAACGCCCGCTCCGCATCTTTCCTGGCCTCGGCGTACCGCTGATCCTTGTCCAGGTCCGTGTCGTGCGTACGCTCCGCCATCGCCTGTGCTATTCCAACCAGGGCCGCCGGATCATCCGGGTCAATCGCCAGCACCTTCTTGCCCATGTCGATCATCTTGTCGGCATTGTTGGCCTGCTGGTAGCGTTGCATCGCCCCGGTGTACAGCATCGTCCGCAATTCGCTGTCTGGAAACTTCGCCGCAAAATCGTCGGCGGACTTTTCCAGCGTCGCAGGATCTGTCTGCGCCACCGCCGCCTTGTACGCCTCAAACTCCGGCTGTGTCTTCGCTGCCGGTGGACGTTTCCCGGCTGGCGCGGCTGCTTGTCCCGCCTGCTGTGCCGCCTGCCCTGCCGGTGGATTCTGAGTTGCTGGTTTGGGGTTGCTTTGCCCGAAACTCCACGCACACATTCCCAGCACTGCGATTACCATCGCTGCTCGCTTCATGCTTTCTCCTCGACCGAAACTTTTCAGATTTCCAACTCGACCTGCAAAGCCTGCAACCGTGCATTCTATCGTAGCGAAGCAGGTTTTACTGACAGCTGAGAGCTGGCAAGCAATTTGCTGTCGGCTCACTGTTGCGGCTTCGCCGGAGGCTCGTACGCTTGTTGCAGCCCACGCTCAGCGGCCGCCTTCACCTCTGGAAGCTCTGCTCCCGTCGTAAGGGCTGCGCGGTACTCGTTCATGGCCGCCTCGCGATCCTCCTTCATATCCAGGATCCTGCCGATGTACACATGCGACCACGCCACCACCTTGGGATCTTTCGTCTCCTGGATTGCCTTTTGGAAATTATCCAGTGCCGATTCCCGGTTCTTGTTCGCCACCGCCACCTGCGCCAGAATAAACAGGGCCCGCCCCGGATCGCCAATCTTCTTATCCAGCGCCTGCTGCGCCAAATCTTGTGCGCCCTTGGGATCGCCCGCCTCCAGCCGCTTTCCGGCAGTGATCAGCATTCGCCGGTCTTCCATTCTCGAGAGTTGAACCAACTCCGGTGCTGAAGCCCGAACAAACTGCACTTCGTTCGCCGCCTTCTCCTGAGCCTTCACGTCGATGTGGTCCAGGATGTCGGAATATGCGGCGCGCAGTCCGGCTGGATCTTTTTCAAATGTCAGCAGGGAAGTGTAGAAATACTTCGTCAGCACGTACCCTTGCCGTACCGCATCGTCCACGGCTTGCAGACGCATCGCTTCGGCTGTCTGCTTTGTCCCGGTGGTTCGAATCTCAATGGCCCTGACCATGCACTCGGTTACCAGAAGCGAAATATCGGTCTTGAAGCCTTCTTCCAACGGCGCCCGCTTCACCGATTGCAGCAGCGGTTCAATGCGCTTGATTGAGCTGAAGTGTTTTTCCGCCAGAGGATCGAGCAGGTAATGCAAATATGCATGCCGGATTTGCGGCATCTTCAGCGGATCGGTCGAGCTCGCATAGGGTGACGGAAACACCACTACGTCATAGTCTGTGCCATAGTTGCGCGCGTTCGCTTCATTCGGATCACCCATGAAATCCAGGTAAATCGTGAATGTCCTCCCCAGGTATCCTCCCGACTGCATCTTCAGGTAGATATCGGTGTCAAACACCATCTTCGACAACGGTTCGTGGTAGCGTTCCACTAGCGCGGCATAGTTCGGCCGGTGCCGCTCCCAAATCGAGTGCAACTGGGCTTTGTCGTAGAACCGCTCCAGCACCGCCCCGAACGCCGCAATCGGCGCCGCATCCGGCGGCAGTTCATCCTCCTTCACCTTCGGAAGGAAGTGCGGAGGCCCCTGCAGGTACAGAGCCAGTGACATGTATTGGGATAAATCATGCTCTGGATCTTTTCCGCGATGCGCGAGATACCACTCGCACATCGTGTTCATCGTCGCCTGCGCCTCTTCCGAACTCTTGAGATTCCTCTCCACCTCCGCTCGGATATTCAGTCTCTGGGCATCGGAAGCGTTGAGGTTCACGTTGTAGCCGCAGGTATTCATCGCCGTCAGCACGGCGAATATCGTCTCACTCGTCTCCAGCGTGATTGGATTATTCCCGTCCGCCAGACACCCCGGCGCCAGCAGCCCCAGCACCGCCACTACCATCAAACTTCGAAACCAACGGCCCAAGAAACGACTCAGGAATCCCTCCCGCAGGATGGCCACTCGATCGCCATTATTATGAAGATAGGCGGAGAACACATCCAGTTTACGGGCTCCCAAGCAGAGGGTCAAACTCGCTGCCCGCACAGCCCCGCACGAATGCTCCGCGGACACAGCACTCTCTCTTTCCGAGGTGCATACTGGTCTTGCACTGTTATAAGTGACAGGTTCAACCGACCGGATTAAAGTGAAACTATCATCTGAGGAGATCAGGAAAGGATGTTTTTGGGTCGCCGTACGCCAGCAATCATCTTTTTCCGCGTCGGTCTGGGCTGCCTCAGCCTATGGGGGATCCTCTGCGGATTCTCCCTGACCGGCGCGGCTCAAGATCGGCAGCCCAAGATCGCCAACGAGGGGGAAAATGCCGCGTCGCAGGCCCCAAAGCCATCCCTTCCCGACGGGCTCCAGAAGCCCAATCCACATTCCACTGGGTACGTCAGCGGGACCGTCCTCGATAAAGCTGGAGCTGCCGCCGTCGGCGCTCAGTTGCGGTTGACTCTTGGGGATCAATCTCAATCTCAAGAGGTCCGGTCCGGAGCTAATGGGCAATTCTTCTTCGCCAATCTCTCTCCCGGGCCCTTTCAGCTCACAATTGAAGCAGAGGGCTTCGAACCCCAAAGCGTTTCGGGAACCGTGCGCGCCGGTGAGGCCTACATCGTTCCCGTGATCAGGCTGGCGGTTGCTACGGTTATGACGGAAGTGCGAGTCGGCAGCACAGCCCTTACACCGGTGGAACTTGCTCAAGTTCAGATTCAGGAGCAGGAAAAGCAGCGCGTCTTCGGTTTTATCCCCAACTTTTTTGTCAGCTACGTCCCCGATGCAGTTCCATTAGTGCCTCGGCAAAAATTCGAGCTGGCTTGGAAATCATCCGTTGATCCCTTCACCTTCGTGGGTGTCGCGGCCATTGCCGGAGTTCAGCAAGCGACCGATGATTTCCCAGGCTACGGCCAAGGCATGGAAGGTTATGCGAAACGCTTCGGTGCCGCCTATGCTGACGTTTTGTCTGGCACGTTCATTGGAAGTGCAATCTTGCCATCCATTCTCAAACAGGATCCCCGTTATTTCTACAAGGGAACGGGCAGTGGTCGCTCACGCTTCCTGTATTCCGTCGCCAATACGGTGATTTGCAAGGGAGACAACAAGCGCTGGCAGCCAAATTACTCTGGCGTTCTCGGAAGCTTCGCCACCGGCGCCATTTCTTATCTTTACTATCCCTCAAGCGATCGCGATGCCGTTGGATTGGTCGTGCAAAACTCTCTGATCCGGCTTGGCGAGACCGCCTTCGCCAATATCATGCAAGAATTTATCGTCAGGAGATTCACGCCCCGCCTTCAAACCCACCCTTCCTCCCATCCCTGAGGGCGTCACTCGGTATTCGCGGCATCCACAAAAACCGGTTTTAGGCGAACGTGTCTTGCTTGGCCTTTATTTCGACGCCGCGACTATGAGTTCTATGGATCGGGACGGACTGCACCGACCGCACTGGCCGCCTGATGGGCGACCTCATTCAGCGAAGCGAGATCCTGTTTAGCCTGCGCGTATCCACGCTCTATGGCCATGTGATACCACCTGTCGGCGAGGCTGTAATCCCGCGGCGCTCCCCATCCATGCTGATACACGCGCCCGAGTTGATCACAAGCCGCCGCAGAACCGTGCGCCGCAGCCTTCACAAACCATTTCACCGCCTCTCCCAAGTCCTGTGGAACTCCAGTCCCGTTAAAGTAGGCCAGCCCCAGATTAAGTTCCCCCGCGACTGATCCCGAATGCGCTGCTTTTTGGTACCAGTTGAACGCCTCATCGTTGCTGGACTGCGTATCCCTCTCATCTCGCCCAGCCTGGCCTGTCTGGTACATGTATCCCAGGTTATTTTGTGCGCCAGGATGCCCTTCTGAGGCCGCGCGGAGATACCACTTCTTTGCCTCCTCATTACTTTGCTCTACGCCTCGGCCTTCCAGGTAAAGCCCGCCTAGACTGTTCTGCGCTCCAGGATGCCCGTTGTCAGCGGCCTTCCGGTACCATCGAACGGCTTGCGCGTAGTCCTGGGGAACACCACAACCCGTCTCATAGCTCACGCCCGCCTGGAACTGCGCCCCAGGGTCGCCTTTGGATGCGTGGTGGAGAGTTTGCAGGAAAGCGCGCGTAACTTTGATCGTTGGATCCGCAGGGTTAGCACGGGCGCAAGTCGGCTGAGCCGCGCTCCTCGCACCAAGAAACAGAATGATCCCCAGGGAAACGACGTGGATTGTCATCACCCCACCCAAATACGTCCTATTGCGCCATACAGTACTGCGACTGGGATTCTGGGTCAAATAGAAAATCGCGGCAGGACGAATCGAGTTTTCTGCCTGAGCAGGGACGCCTTAACGCATCCCTCTGGGGCAATAAAAATGGGGAGCCTCGCGGCTCCCCGAGTCACAACCCCTAAACTTCTAGAACGTGTACTTCAAGACCAGCACCATCTCCCGTGGATGGTTCGTGAACACGGTCTTCGGCTGGTTGAAGTTGGGCGAACCAGGAATCAGCATTTCCAGTGTGCTGTTTGTCGTGTAGCCGAGTGGAACGACGTCGCTGATTGCTCCCGGCAGATTCTGTGCGTGATTGAAGAAGTTCAGGAACTGCGCCTGGAACTCCACGTTTTGCGTTTCGGTAATATTTACGCGCTTCACTAGCGACAGATCGAAATTGTTGGTGTGTGGCATCGCCAGCGTGTTCCGCCGGGCATTCGGCCAGGAGTACTTGCCAGCCTGGTTGTAGTAGGCGTTCGGAGTATCCGCCTGGTAGGCAACCAGATATGGATAGCTGTCGGAACTGCCGCAAGTGACATCCGCAGTGATCGCTCCAGTCGTGCAGAGCGGAATGTAGCTGCCGCTCGTACCCTTTACCCCGCCTGGATTGACGAAGGCACGATCTCCCGCAGTATCACCATTCCCGTTGGCGTCCACGCCGCTTTGCACGGTGGCGAATTCCGGCGACTGGAATGTGTACGCAGGACTGATTTCCCAGTTGCCGACAATGTTCTTCTGCAGCCAGCTGTCGCTGTGCTTCAGGAACGGCAGGTCGTAGAGCATCTCTACCGTCACCCGATGGCGCCGGTCGAGTGCCGAATCACTCCAGTCGCACTGGAAGCATTGGAAATCCTGCGGACGACGTGGCGTCAGATATGTCGAAAACACGTCTGCCGTCGAATTGTCCATCGCGTGACTCCAGGTCCAGGCCACCTGGAATTGCAAACCGTTGCTGAAGCTGCGCTTCAACGAGGTCTGCAGGCCGTTGTACTTCGAACTGCCATAAGGCATGAATCCCACCACGCTGGCCCCGTCAAACCCCTGATCCGCATATGCCGGAACGTAGTTGGGGTTGGCGTTGATCTGTTCGTAGGTAGTCGTCAGGCCATCAAGTTCAGCCTGCGTCGGAGCGCTGAAATAGTACGGGAGGTTCAACGTTGCTGATGTTCTGCTCTGCCGGTTCAGTCGCATCTGCACAGGCAGGTGAATACCTCGAGTTCCCACATACCGAACTTCGGCCGTGTACTTATTGGCGAAGATGTGCTGGACTCCCAACGTGACCGTCTCCGCGTAGGGTAGCTGCTGATTCGGAATGTATCCCGAAGTTGCTTCGCGGGCCGCGATCGGATCCGTGATTGGCGGAATCGTCGCAGTGAACGGCAGTCCCCCGCCCGCCAGGAAGCCGCTGTTTCCGGCCACTGCCGGATCCTGCCAGAAGCAAGCTGCGGTCATGTTCCCGGGGGCATCGCACGTTTGCTGTACCTGCGGAGCCGCCGATAGCAGACCCAGGTTGTCATACAGTACATCCGTCGACATTGAGAACCCGCCGCGGATCGAGGTTGTGCCGCTGGATCCTGGGGACCAGGCGAACCCAATACGCGGCAGGAAATTCGTTTTCTGCGCGGTCGGAGCAGCGAACGTGATGAGACCCGGAACGTTTGAGATCGAGTTCAGTGGCTGCCATGCACGTTGCGATAGGGGCACCTGTGTGAACTCGTAACGCAAGCCCAGGTTCAAGGATAGATTCTTCGTCACATGCCAATCGTCATTGGCATATCCGTAGAACATGTTCTGGTTGCCGTAATACGTCAGATTGCCGATGGACCGCTCCGCCAGATAGTCCGGAACCTGGTCCGTGAAATAACCGTTGAAGTCTGAGTACTCATAATCGCCACGTACCCGCTGTGTAAACCCTTGCGGCGAAATGTACTCGCGATACTCTGCGCCGAACTTGAAGTTGTGTCTGCCCTTCAACCAACTGATGTTGTCCACTAGTTGGTAGAAGTTCTGTACCCCAAACTGCGGAGCGTTCGGATCAGCTCCTAGCTGGACCCCGGCGCTCTCGATGATTCCGATGGCCAGATTGGGATATGCATCCAGTCCCGGGAACGACGAGTTGCTCGAAGGGTAATCATTCGTATTGCGGTTAAAGCCGAAACGTACTTCGTTGCTCACATTTGGCGAGAAGGTATGGTACTCGCTTCCCGTGATGATCTCGAAGCGCTGCGGAACGATCGTCCAAAACGCCGGAATCTGTCCGAAGATGTCGGTGCCGTTCCACTTTTCATAACTGAAACGAACTCGGAACTGGTCCTTGTTCGAGATATTCCAGTCCACCGAATTCACGGTGGTGAAATAGTTATTGTAGTAGCTCCCCGAGAAGCCCACGTCTCCGATCGGAACTGCCGCGTTGGCGCCAATCGCCGACGTCGCCGGGCAATTGGCACTCCCGTTCGGAAGCGGTGCCTGCGCCTCAGCCGTGGGCACATACTTCTTGAATTGCAACAAGTTGGTCGCGTTGACGCTGCTGTCCGCGGCCAGCATGGCATACCCCGCCGCAGTCGGCGCACACGAGGTGGAAGACGTCACGTTGCCCACGGGGTTGTATTCCCAGTTGGTGAAGAAGAACAACTTATTCTTGATGATCGGTCCGCCAACCTGTCCACCGAACCGGTTGTTGTCATAGCGCGTGTTGAAGGGATTGAGTCCCTGCGCACGCTGCGACTGCGCGACCAGCGAATCCTGCGCATTCAGATTCCGGTTCTGAAAATACTCATACACTCGCCCGTGGAAGCTGTTCGTGCCCGACTTGATCGTCTGGTTGAACTGCCCGCCCGAGGAGTGCCCAAACTCCGGCGAAAACTGGTTCTGCAGCACCGTGAACTGATCGACCGAGTCGTTAGGTAACTGAAGCAGTGGCCCCGTGACCGACTTGCTGTTGTTGTCCACTCCTTCAATCGTGAAGTTGTTATTGCGTGGCCGCTGTCCGGAAATCGATGGGCCCGTACCCAGGCCAACTCCACCGCTGCTCGCCACTCCCGCATCCATCAGCGAAAGGTTGATCACGCCGCTTCCCACCGAGGCTAGCGGTGAATCCGCGATCACTTTGCTTTCATAGGTGCTTTGCAACTGCGCTGTCGTCGTGTCCAGAACCGGCGGCACGCCCGAGACCTCGACCGTCTCCGTCGCCGCCCCCGGCGTCAGCGTCACATTGCGCGTGACCGTCTGGTTCAACGATATGACCACGTTCTCCGTGGTCATCTTGAAGCCAGTCATCTTCACCGTGATCTTGTACGTGCCTGCAAGCAGATGATCGAAACGGTACTCTCCCGACCCGCTAGTCTTGCCGGTTGCGCCCACATTGGTTGCGATGTTCGTGGCGGAGACTTCCGCTCCTACGATCGCTGCACCCTGCGTGTCGACGACGGTTCCGACCACGCTTCCATCGATGGCCTGGCCAAATGCCGCCGCTACGCCCAAGCCGAACAGGCTGATAAGCGCGAGGATAAGTCCGCAAACCCTGACACTTCCCACTCCCCGTTTCATAAATGTTTCTCCTTTGGCACTGGGAGACCTATGAGGTCAGACAATGAAAAATCCGGCCCGATCGTGGCGATCGTGCCGGGCGCCAACGAGGGCCGCCGTGCAAGCGACGATTTGGTTGGCGCTGATCTGGCATTCTGAGTTGCCAGCAGACACCCGCTCCAGCGGCGGGCAACGCGACCATCCTCCTCTGGTAGTCACTTAAGTGCGGTGATTAGGGTCACTTGTGAATGTGATTCTGGCTACGCCCTCAGACTCGATGCGGCGCTCATCGCCCGTCCTCCGATCGGCGGCCCGACCGGTTGACCCACTCTACGAGCGGAGCCCTGGAATGGTCCCTATAGGCCCTTGGGAGGCCATGCGCTCACACCTTAGGTCTACCCTACTAGTAACGTCGACTCCTCGCCTTCCCACCCCCATAATGCGGAAATGGCATTCATTCAGCTCTTTCGCGGCTTCCTGCAGCCGGTTGCGATGGGCTCAGCGGTCGTCTTTGTCCTGCTCGCCGTCATTGCCCTGCGGACGCCCCGCCGTTCTCCCGCCCTCATCAATCGCAGAAATCCCCGCTAATCCGTCCCCCCGTTTGCTTGCCCTATGCTGCGCGTGAGATATTACTCTGCTGTCGTTCTTCATGTTCATCCCGACTAGCCACGAGCCTAGAGTGAATTTCATACATGCGCCTAATCCCCCGCGACGCCAAATTCTTTGACCTTTTCGCCGAACTATCCGGCAATCTGACCGATGGAGCCAAACTGCTCCGCAGCATACTCGCCGATCCCCGCGATCTTGCCATGCGGGTCAGCCAGGTGCAGGCCATCGAGCACAAAGGCGACAAGGCCACCCACGCCATCATCACCAAACTCAACCAGAGCTTCATCACTCCCTTCGATCGCGAAGACATCCACCGTCTGGCTTCCTCCCTCGACGACGTCCTCGATTTTGTAAACTCCGCGGCCCTGCGTCTCGTGATGTACAAAATCGCCACGCCGCCTCCGGTCTCCGCTGAATTGGCCGGGCTCATCGTCCTGCAGTGCGAAGAACTGGCCAAGGGTGTTTCCCTGCTTGAAAAAAACGGCCACGTCATGGACCACTTGGAGGAAGTCAACCGCCTCGAAGACATGGCCGATCACGTCAGCCGCCGTGCCATCGCCGATCTCTTCGAGAACGAAAAAGACCCCATCCAGCTCATCAAGCTGAAAGAACTCTACGAAGTGCTGGAATATGCCACCGACAAGGCCGAGGACGCAGCCAACGTGCTCGAAGCCATCATCGTCAAGAGCACCTAAATTCAAGAGGTTTCAGTTTCAGAGTTTCGAAAGATTCAAGGACGCTGAAACAATGTGAAAAACGAATGCACAGTCTGCCAAAGTTGAATCTTTGAAAACCTTGAAACTTTGAAACATGAATAAAGACGTCCTGCTGGTCCTGATTACGATCCTGGTCGCTCTGGCCTTCGACTTCCTCAACGGATTTCACGACTCTGCCAACAGCATCGCGACCGTGGTGTCCACTCGCGTGCTCTCCCCCAAACTCGCCGTCCTGTGGGCGGCAACCTTCAACTTTCTCGCGGCTTTCTTTCTCGGTACAGCGGTCGCCAAGACCATTGGTAAAGGCATGATCCGCCTCGAAGATGTCGATCAATACGTCGTCATGGCTGCCTTGTTCGGAGCGATTGTCTGGGATCTCTTGACTTGGTGGTGGGGACTACCGACTTCTTCTTCTCACGCCCTGATCGGCGGTTATGCGGGTGCTGCCATGATGCACGCCGCCATTCACACCGGTACTGCGACCATGTTTTCGGTCATCATCCCGGAAGGCTGGTACAAAACTCTCATTTTCATTGTCGTTGCGCCCGTCATGGGCATGGTCCTCGGCTTGACTTTCATGATCGCGGCTCACTGGATCCTTCAGAACAAGCCTCCCCAACTCGTCGACAAGTGGTTTCGCAAGCTCCAACTTCTTTCCGCCGCCGCCTATAGCCTCGGGCACGGCGGCAACGACGCGCAGAAAACCATGGGCATCGTCGCCGGCGCGCTTTACACCGCCGGATTCATGAGCAAGTCCGACATGCTCTCGAACTGGGGGCGCTATCGCTGGCCCATTATCCTGGCTGCTCACGCCGCTATCGCAGCTGGCACCTATTTCGGCGGCTGGCGCATCGTCCATACCATGGGACAGAAAATCACCAAGCTCAAGCCGCTCGGCGGTTTCTGCGCCGAAAGTGCCGGCGCCATCACCCTGTTCGGCACCGCTCTCGCCGGCATCCCGGTCAGCACCACGCACACCATCACTGGCGCGATCGTCGGCGTAGGCTCAATTCACCGGCTCTCCGCCGTCCGCTGGGGCGTCGCCGGACGCATCGTCTGGGCCTGGATCCTGACCATTCCCGCCTCCGCCCTAGTCGCCGCTGGCACCTTCCTTCTGATTCACGTCCTTCATCCCCGAGGTTAGATCGCCCCCTTGTTCATGTGGCGCGGGCGCCCTCGCCCGCGGCCTTTGATCTTGACGGTAATTCGTACTTGACTGAATCTCGATTCGCATTCGGATTTCAATCCTCTTCCGGTGTAACGATTCCTCTCCGGAATGCACTACTCATTAGTGCTTTGTGTCGTGGATTGGCTCTTCGCAAGGAGCCAGCCTGTAGTGCGGAGGTCGTCATGTTTGCTCGCAAGGTTTCTGTGCGCCTGAAACCCAACTCGCTCAGAAAATTTGCCAACCTCATGGAGCGTGAAATTCTTCCTTGGCTGCGCCTGCAGCAGGGATTTCTCGATCTCATCACCCTTGGCCTTTCCGATGGCTCTGAAGTGACCACCATCAGCTTCTGGGATCACGAGGGCAACGCCCAGGCATTCAATGCCAGCGGATATCCGCAAGTCATCGAAGTTCTCGAAGCGATGCTCGACGGAATTCCTTACGTTAAGACGTTTGAAGTGCTGAGCTCCACCTGTCAATCCCTCGTCGACGCGCAGCCCCTTTCTTCGGAGTCAATTCCTCCCAGTGCTCATTCGTCACCAATGGCTTTTCGCTCCTGCGAAACCAACGTCTGACCTACCGGGATTGCTAACTCGTGCAGGGTTGCTCGTTTCTTCGTGAACTTTGAGGCTCATTTCGAGTTAGTGTGCGATCCGGTCTCCTTGCGAAACGGCAACTCTAGTCTGCAAAATCGCAACTCATCTACAGACAGCATGTTTCGTATTGCCCCTCCGTGACTGGGGGGACTCATAAAGGAGCACGGAATGACAAACAAGTGGAGTCGTTTGATGTTGTGCGTGGTTCTTGTCGGCCTGACTTCCGTCTGGACCATGGCGCAAGACACAGATACCAAATCGAAGGGCGACGTGAGAAGCATCACCGGATGCCTGAGCAAGGGCGATAGTGCCAACGAATACTTGTTGACCGGTACCGACGGCAGCACGTGGGAAATCCATGGTAACAACGCCGTCGATCTCGCCAGTCACGTAGGACACACCATCGAAGCCAAAGGCGCAGTCGCAAATGCAAAAGCGCACAACATGAAGGAAGACGCAAAGGATGCTGCTCAAGACAGCGGCATGAAAAAGAGCAATACCGAACATGGACACTTGAAGGTCACCGACGTCCGCATGGTCGCCGAATCCTGCCAATAACTAGAGATGGTGGGTAAAACGGGTGCCCCATCCTTGTCGCGTTCTTTTTGCGACAGGGTGGGGCTTTTGATTTTGAAGGCGAAAGTGAATACGTCGAAAAACGCTAGCGGCAAGAAGCTGAAAGCTCAAAGCTGAAAGCTGAAGCTGAAAGCTCAAAGCTGAAAGCTGAAAGCTGAACTCTCTATCCCTTCACGCTAATCGTCGAAAACGACAACACCGCTCGGCTTGTCGTCGGCCGTCCCATCGATAACGCCGGACGGAACGTTGTGAAGATCAGCATCCGCTTCACTTGCGGCAACACTTCCTTCGACTTGTCCGTGTCCGACAGAATCCGGTAATCCTGCACTCGACCGTTCTCATCCACGTAAGCTTCAATCACCAGCGAATCTGCATCGATCGTGTTCAGCGTCATCCCAAACGCGCTTTGCTGCAGTTGCGGGGCAGTGTTGACCATCACCAGCGGCACGTCATTGTCCGCGCGCAGCGACGCTGGCACTACGAAATACACCATCGCGATTCCAAAAATAATGACTGCGCTCAGAAACCCTGCTGTGGCGGGAACCATGAAGGCCTGCAGCGCATTTTCCCATCGTACTTTCAGCCCGGCAAACCGTCCTCGCTTGGCCTGCGCCGCTTCCCGTGAAATCGCCAGCCGCAGCTTCAATCCCAAATCCGCCGGAGCCTTCGGCCGTCCTACGCTTGCCATCAATTGCTGCGTTCGTCGCAACCCCTGGTACTGGCCGTTGCAGCTCGCACACTCCGTCAAGTGTTCCTGCAGTGCCAGCATCTCGGTGCCGGTTACTGCGCCATCCAGATACGGCGAGAACAAGCGCCTCGCCTGGGGGCACTGCAATTCTGTCTTTGTTCCTGTGCCCTTCATGAAGTCACCTCGACCCTTCTACCCCCTTCAGCACCATGGGACCGCGCCCCGCGTTCTTTGCTGTCCTGACTCGGAGCGGTCAACCCCAGTTCGTGTCCAACCTCGCGCACATACGATGCCAGCCGTTGCCGCAGTGCGTCTCTGCCGCGCGTGAGCCGGGACTTCACCGTTCCCAGCGAAATCTCCAGCACCTCGGCAATCTCCTCGTACGACATTTCTTCCAGATCTCGCAGAATCAGTGTCGTCCGGTACGGCTCTGGAACCTTCCTCAACTCTTCTTCCACCCGGTGTTGCACTTCGTGATGCGCCACGTTGTCAAACGGAGAATCCGCATGATCCGTCAGCGCCACCTGCATCGCATTCTCTCCGGCGCTCGGTCCATCCGATTCCACCGGCTCAATCGATGTCTCTTTCGCCTTGTGCCGGAACCACCACCGTCGCCGGTTCGCCGCCTCGTGCAACGCGATCCGGTAGATCCACGTCTTCAGGCTCGAGCCGCCATGAAAATGTTTCATTCCGCGAAACACTTTCAGGAAGACATCCTGCGTCGTGTCGGCAGCGTCCGACGGATCATTCACGATCCGGTACACCAGCCCATACACCGGCTGCTGGAACTCGCCGATCAGCCAGGCGTATGCCTCTTCCGAGCCGGCTTTCAGCTCCGCGACGATCGCTGCTTCTTCCTGCGACCGTACTCCGATTGCACTTGCCAGATCACCCAAGGTGGTTGCTCCCGCCATATCGGCGTCCCCTGATTATAGGATTTTCCACCCTACCGCGCCCTAAAAATGTGCCGCCTGGCCCGGTCCCAGACAAGTCCGGCAAACTGTGAGCGGAGCCGTGACTCTCACTCAACATAGACTCCGCCTCACTGTCTAGAGTTCCCACCCGTAAGTGATTTATTTTCAGCCCACCACAGAGTCTTCCGAAAGGGGGAGGTCAATTCCGTGGATCATCGACCGAACTTGGCCCTGAAAAGTCACATTCCCAAGGTTACCCGCGTTTCACTCCCCCACACTTCCCGGCCGCGCGCGGCGAAAGAATGCAGCCCAGGGCCGAAGCCGTGGCTGCCAAACCGGATCCGTGCTTCCAAGGGGCGAAAGAAGATTTAGATCGCCTGCAACGACGCAACGTCGCCAATGATTTAAAAGCGGTTTCGCCTCCTTCCGAGTGTCCGTTCTCGGCCACCCCTGTCCGCGACCGGACGCAACTCCTCCGCTCCAACTCCGGATACGCCTCTTTTCCAACGCTCTGCGCTGAAAGACTTTGGCGCGGCATTTGCTTACATTTTCCGAACGGCATGCAGAAGGAGCGAACCTCCATGGAAATCACTCTTCAAGACTTGCGCTACGGTCTGCGGCAGCTGCGCAAGAATCCCGGATTCACCACGATCGCCGTTCTCACTCTTGCATTGGGCATCGCTGTCAACACAACCATGTTTAGTCTTGTGAGCGCTTTCCTTCTGCGCCGCCCCCCGGGGCGCGAACCTGAGCGAGTTGCCGTGGTGAGTGCCGTCGATCCCGCGCAGGGCTTTCAAGCCGATGCGACTCCCGTCTCCGCTCCGAACTATCTTGCGTTGCGCGAAGCCAATCGCGTGTTCGTGGATGTGGCCGCGTCCGACGAAAATCGCCCTGTCAGCCTCACCGCGCAGAACCAATCCGAGGCTCTTCTCTCTGCGGCCGTCTCCCCAAACTACTTCAGTCTGCTCGATGTCGCCCCGCAGCTGGGCCGCACCTTCCAGGCTGGTGAAGACCGGGTGGGCCAAGATCACGTCATGATTCTCAGCCACGACCTCTGGCAACGTCGTTTCGCCTCCGACGCTTCCATCATTGGTAGCACCGTTCGTCTGAACCGCGAGCCCTACACCGTGATCGGCGTAATGCCCGCGAGCTTTCGCCTGATGGGTTTCACGCCCCAACTATGGACGCCGCTCACGTTATCACCCACCGATCAAACCCCCGTCGCGCGTAAGAGTCGTTCCCTCTTCGTCTTCGGACGCCTGAAGCCAGACGCCACGCTCGAGCAGGCGCGCGCCGAAATGATGACATTCGCCCACCGCGCCGAAGAGAACTTTCCCGACACCGAAAAAGGCTGGGGCGTTGCCGTACGCACCCTGCCCGACTTTCTGATCTACGGCTTTGGGATTCGCGGGGCGCTCGCAGTGATGATGACGACCGTTGGCTTTGTGCTGATGATCGCCTGTGCCAACGTCGCCGGACTGCTGTTAGCCCGCGCTGCCGGACGCCGCAAAGAACTCGCCATCCGCAGCGCTCTTGGCGCCGGTCGCCTGCGCGTCCTCCGTCAACTGCTCACTGAGGGCCTCGTGATCGCCTGCCTCGGCGGCGGCCTCGGCGTCTTGTTGGCGTCTTGGGGAATTCGGCTGGTACGAGCAAGTCTGAACTTCAACGCGGTGATCATCGCGGTGCCGTTTTCATTGGATTGGAAAGTCCTGCTCTTTGCCGCGGCAATATCTCTGCTCTGTGCATTGTTGTGCAGCCTGGCACCCTCGTGGAACGCTTCACGCACCGATATCACCGCCAATCTGAAAGACGAAACTCGCTCCGCGTCGCCCAGTCGGTCCCACAGGCGTCTCCGCACCGTGATGGTTACCGGCGAGATCGCCCTGGCCCTGTTTCTTCTGGTCGGCACCGGATTGCTCCTGCGCGGCATCTTCCTCATCGATCATCAGTATCTTGGGTTTCAGGCAGATCACCTCCTCACCGCTGGTATCACCCTCGACAGCGCCCGCTACCAAGACGCCACTCGGCAAAAACACTTCGTCCAGGATCTGATTTCTCGTCTGCAAAGCCTACCCGGTGCCGAAGCCGTCGCCGCCACCTCCGACTTGCCCGCCACCGGTATGAGCTCAGTTACGCTTCATCTGCAAGGTCAATCGGATCAGCCTTCGAGCCAACCGATGACCACGGGCGATTGTGTCATCACTCCCGACTACCTTCGGACAGCTGGCGTTTCTCTTCTGCGCGGCCGCGCTTTCACCGAAGACGACAATGCCATCGCGCCACGGGTCGTCCTGGTGAATCAGGAATTCGTGCGCAAATATCTTCCCGGCCAGGAGCCGCTGGGCAAACAGATTCGTCTAGAAGTCATCGGTGCGCCCTCGCAATGGAGTCAGATTGTCGGCGTCGTCAGCAACGTGAAGTGGTACTCCGAATCCCCGCGCGAGGAACCGGAGGTCTACGAATCATTTCTGCAGCGTCCCGTGCCATCCTTATCGCTCATGCTTCGAACCGCTTCCAACCCTGACGTCCTCGCCTCCGCATTGCACAAAACGGTGGCTGAAATGGATGTCGAACTTCCACTGGCGCGCGTAATGAGCATGCCCGCTGTAATCAACACTCAGCGAGCCGGCAATCCATTCTTCCTACGGGTGATGGGAACCTTCGCACTACTGGCTCTGATCCTCTCTGCCATCGGCATCTATGGCCTCATCGCCTATACCGTGGGACAGCGTTCACACGAAATCGGCATCCGCATGGCCTTGGGCGCAAAAAGGCATGACGTCCTGCAGATGATTCTCAGGGAAGGCCTGAAGATGACCGCCATCGGAAGCATCGTCGGTCTCGCGATGGCGATCCCGCTCCCCAGAGTTTTCCGCTCTTTGTTTTTTGATTTGCAGGTGAACGAGCCTCGCGTCTACTTCATCGTGCCACTGGCGATTCTCGTGGTTGCTCTGGTGGCCACCTACGTGCCTGCGTGCCGGGCCGCTGCGGTTGATCCGATGGATGCGTTGCGTCAGGAGTAAGCCTCGCGGCTTGAGGAAGGCTTGGGGAAGGAAGACCAAAGAACATTCCGACAGAGCTCTTATTTCGACATCGCTGCTGGAACCTCCAAATTCAACGTCCGCACGATGCTGGCCAGCGCCAGCAGAAATGTCCCGCATCCTTTGTCCAGCGCCAGCGTCGATTTCTCCAGAAATGCGCAACCCCGTCTTGTTGCAGACGGGTTGCATTCTTCTGCGACAGACCAGTGAACACGACCACCGCGATCCCTGCCGTCGCCGGATCCTTCTTCAACGCCTTCAACACATCCGGCCCCGTCATCTTCGGCAGCAGCATGTCCAACAGGATCAGATCCGGCTTTTGCTCCCGCGCTACCGCCAACGCATGCTCTCCATCCGACGCCGTGCTCACGCCATAACCTGCTCGCGTCAGCGCGCGCTCCGTGGCTAGCCTCAAGAACTTACTGTCGTCCACCAGCAAAATCTTCGTCATTCTCACCACTTCTTTTCTCGCCCCCGTCGATCGAGGGTGATTTCAGGCCCTCTCCCTCCGGACCTCGTTCGTCAATGCGACAGCCGTCAAGTCCCTTATCGGCGAATTCCGCGAAAGGACCAGCCGGAATTTCCCTCTGCAAGAAATCACGAAGGATTAGAAATTTCTTATCGTCGTGAGCTGTTAACACTCTCCTCCCCGACGAACGTCTATCATTTAGTGGGGATTTTGCGCGCATGGCCAGGTCCGGAGACAGAGGTGACCTGCTCGCGGTAGGCCTTCGAACCCGGGCCTCCAAGGGAGCTGTCCGCGTCGGAAATCTCCGAGGATGCGACCTGGGTGGCTGCCGCTCGCGACGGCGACCGCGCCGCCTTTGGGCAGCTCTACCAGCGGTACGCTCGCATGGTCCACGGAGTTTTGCTGGCGAAGGTCCCGGTCGGCGACGTGGACGACCTGGTTCAGGATGTCTTCATCCGGGCGCTTCGCCGTCTGTCAACGCTGCGCGAAACCGCAAGCTTTGGAGCATGGCTGGCAGCGATCGCTCGCAATATGGCGCATGACTATCACCGTCGATCGGTGCCAGAGGAACCACTGCCGGACGATGCCTCTGACCAGGAAATTCAGAGTGGAACGTCCGGCGGAAATCAGGATTGCCAGTCGGCCGCAATCCTCGAGGCAGTCATGAGTCTGTCCGAGACCTATCGGGAGACCTTGATTCTGCGCCTGGTCGAGGGCATGACCGGTCCTGAAATCGCAGCTCGCACTGGAATGACGCACGGCTCGGTGCGCGTCAATTTGCATCGCGGCATGGAGCAACTCCGCGCCAAGCTCAGTGCGGGCCCGAGCCGCGTTGGGCCAGAACAGGAGAAGTCCTAGTCATGGACACGGGCAACAATCAAACCGAAAACAGACCGTCGATAAAGACTGACGACTATCTGTGGGACCGATCTGGCGAACCCGATCCTGAGATCCAGCAGCTGGAAACGGTACTCGCGAAGTTTCGACATGATTCCCCAACCCCGGTTTTTCCGGAGATCGTCCCCGAGCGACGATGGGCATTCTTTCCCTGGCGCCTACGATTGTTCCCCGCTCTGAGCTACAGCGGCGGTTGTCCTCGCGGCCATCGTTGCAGTGACATTTCTGGTCTACAGAACGAAGCCCACGCCAACGTACTCTCGCGGGTTGGAATGTTTCCGATGTACAAGGGACGCTTCGAATCGGACACAAAACGATCAGCGCGAACGAGGGAGCGAGCCGTCTCGGCATCGGCCAAATGCTTGAGACCGACAGTCAGTCGCGGGCCAGCCTTCACGCGGACGATACCGGCAAGATCGAGGTGGACTCCGAGCACACGCTTGCGCCTGCTCAGCATGGGCTCAGGGCTGAAGCGGATTGCTCTGGATCGGGGAACGATTCATACCTATATCTGGGCGCCTCCCGGTCAATTCGTGGTCGACACGCCTTCGGCCGTCACGGTCGATCTGGGCTGCGCCTACACATTGCACGTCGACGATTCGGGCGCCGGCATGGTGCGCACATCTCTGGGATGGGTCGGATTCAAGCTGAATGGCCACGAATCCTTTATCCCGGCGGGCGCAGCTTGTGCGACCCGCCCGAAGGTCGGTCCCGGCACTCCATACTTCGAGGACGCCTCCGCAGAGTTCCGCTCGGCCTTGGCGAGGTTCGATTTTGAGGACACCACGTCGCAGCAGCGCGCAAACGATGTGGCGACCGTGCTGCGCGAGGCTCGCCAACGCGATGCCCTCACGCTGTGGCATCTCCTGGCGCGTGTCGATGACCAGCAGCGAGTCCTCGTATACGACCGGTTGAGCCGCCTCGTCCCTCCCCCTGCCAGCGTCACGAAAGAAGGCATCCTTCGACTCGACCAGCCCATGCTCGACCTTTGGTGGAACGAGCTTGGATTTGACGACATCTCCGTTTGGCGGCATTGGGAACGCTCCTGGTCTGGAGCGGCGACGCCGGTTCGCGAAAGGTAACCTGTATTCCTCCTCGTGAGTCGACCGTCGGTTCTCCCGCTTAACGCCGCGTCGCCTTGTTAACAGTCTCATCCCTTCCGGCGTCTCTTCAAACGTGGGTCAAATCCGCAAACTGGGGAGACTACAAATGAATGCCCTCTCACGCCTCGCACTTAGCACCGTGGCCGTTCTGCTCGGGTTTACAACCTTCGCACAAGCCGGACCGCCGTTGATCTGTCATCCCATTGAAATCGGACAAGCGAAGTCCCTGCCGTGGGTCGACTTCAACCACCGGGGAAATACGGACTATGACCTGAAGAACCTCAGCCGTGACACGCTGGCCATCCTCGATTCGCATGCGCCTGTCTTGGTGCGCATGGAAACCCTACGCCGTGCCACAATCTACGCTCGGCAGGACCCGCAAGCAGCCAAGGAACTGATCACGCGACTCCAGGCCCGCGCCGCGAATTCAGATGCCGCCGGTCGCCCCGACGCCCTCGCCTGGTTCGACGTTGGCTACCTCGCCGAGGCGTACAAGCAATGGATGAGCAATGGCGAGCCCAATCCCGCCGCCGGTCTCGACGGATACAGCTGGGTCACAAAAGCAATCCGTTTGCGCGGGTCGGATCCCGAAATGGAATTCGCCGCTGCCCTGATTACTCTGCCCGGCCCAGAAGCCGCTCACCGCGATCACGTCCAAAAGGCGATGGCAGGATCGAAATACGACCCTCTCCTCGCGCAGAACCTGTCCTCCAACTTCCGTCATGAGACGATCTCCGAGCTACTGGTCTCCGCCCCGGCAGGAAGGTCTCAGCAATGAACCCGGCAATCGGCAAGTCTCAAACCGCAGGGGAAGTCCGATCATGGCTTCCCCGTCTGTTTGCATGTGGGCTCCTGGTCTGCTCGCTCGCGGGATGGAGCGCAGACCAGAAGCGCACCGCTCCCGACTTCACGGCTCACGAATGGGGAACCTTCACCGCGATCGCCGGCAAGGACGGCCGCGCCGTCGAATGGTCGCCGTTAGGCGTGCCGCGACTCCCGCCGTCCACCGACCTTCCCCAATTCGTGGAACATATCAGCGATGTCAACTTCAAGCTGGGCCTGCGCGGCACCATTCGCATGGAGACGCCAGTGCTCTATTTTTATTCTCCGCGCGACCTGACTGTCTCGGCGAAAGTCTCCTTCGCCAAGGGACTCATCACCGAGTGGTATCCCCACGCCGATCATGTTCAGCCAGCCGGAGTCCTGACCGATACCAGCTTGAATCAGTTATCGGCGGATGGAAGCATCCTATGGAATCACGTCGCCGTATCTCCGAATCTGGCTGGCGAGTTCCCCAGCGAGGCGCAGCCCAATCGCTACTACGCGGCTCGCGAGACCGCTTCCTCGCCGCTCCGCGTCCGGACCAGCACGGGGGAGCAGCAAGAGAAATTCCTTTTCTATCGAGGAGTTTCCGCCAGCCCCTTGCCGATTTCCGCCCGCTTGACCGCCGACGGAAAGCTTGTAGTCGAAAGTCTTGGCGATCACGAGATTCCCAACGCAATCCTTTTTGAGCGCCGCGGCGATCGAGTTGGCCATCGCATAACCGGACCGTTAACCGATGCAACGACCGTCGACCCTCCAGTGCTGAATGGAAGCCTTGATTCTCTGTACGGTGATCTGGAAGAGATTCTCGTCGGTCAGGGTCTCTATCGGGACGAAGCCCGTGCCATGGTTGCCACGTGGAAAGACTCGTGGTTCGAAGAAGGCAGTCGGCTGATTTACATCGTGCCCAGCGCATTCATCGACAAGGTCTTGCCCCTGGCCATTCATCCGGAGCCAGCCCAAATCGTGCGCGTCTTTGTCGGCCGGCTTGAAATCGTGACGCCCGCCACCGCGCTGGCCGTAAGAACAGCCCTGGCCCACAACGATCAAGCCACGTTAGACAAATACGGCCGCTTTCTGGAGCCGATTCTCGAAACCGTCGACCAGGGAAATCCAGAGAGGGCAGCGCAAGAACGTCGAGCGGCGAAGTGAATTATCCGAGCAGGGAGGAGAGTGAACCAGCGCAGATTGCCAATGATTCCCGGATTCAGACGGCGAACGCACGTAGCGCTGGCAACCCGTCGCATGTCAATGAGCGCTGTGAGGATATCTATGCCAACTCACGCGACCACAGCATGGGGGTGCAACTCTTGAATCGTTAGGTTGTTAAGCCGCAGTCGCAAGGACATTGACGAAGCTGAGGTCCAGTCCTGGTTCGTTTTCGATAGATGATAGCGAGTAGCCAAAACCCTTGAGCTCTTGCACTAGATCATCGTCGGTGAACCCAAAACGGAGCTGATTTACCTTGTCAACTTCTACGATGAGCGTTGGATGTCTCTCGCGTAGCAGATTCGATGCTCCACGAAGAACTGCAATCTCCGCTCCTTCTACGTCAATCTTGATCAGGTCGGGAGCGTCCCTATGTTTGCCCACGTATGCATCAAGGGATGTGGACGGGACCACGAATGATCTGCCGGAAGCGCAAGAAGGAGCCTTCAGCGAGCTCCGGTCGATGCCGCTCACCTCGCCTTCGTATATCCGGACCTCGCCGCAGCGATCGGACACGGCAGCTAAATTTGCGGAGACATTTGTGAGTCTATTGACGCGAATATTGCGCTGCAGGAATTCGAACGTTTCGGGAACAGGTTCAAAGCTGTGAACAGCGCGACATAACGGTGACGCCACCAGTGTGTACTGCCCAATGTGAGCACCAAGATCATAGAACATAACCTCTCTGCCAAGGTGCGACACGATGGTCTTAAGCGTTTCGCGCTCGGTGTAACCACGCCGCCTGATTCCTTCGCCGACTTCATCGCCGAGCAAAACCTATGCGGTCATACCGTTATCCAGCTTCGCTCGGACGGGGATGCGTATGTTGTAACGCGTCACGATGGCATTGATGACCCAACTGGGCGGCACGCGTGGAGCGACCAACTTCATTGCGATTGCGGTGAGGCGCGGGGAAAGAGAAGCCGCTCTTAATGCCAGGGCTGATGGATGCATAAACCGCCCCCTCACTGCGTCCTGACATTATCCTCCAACTCTGACAGAAATGAAATCTGGCACAGCCCTCACATCTACTGACGGGTGGCCAGATATGGAAAAAATCGTGTTGGTTCAGCCCAATTCAGAGGTCGATCGTTATAGTCTTTCAAAAAAATCCCCGGCAGACATTCGTCCACCGGGGAAAACGTTAGCAATCTTGCCGGAACCGACTTACTTCCCGTTCAAACCACCGTCGAACTGCAGGTCGGTTCGTTCGGGAAGTTCACGCGTGGGAGGAGCACCCAACGCGGGCATCTGGACCAACTCGCAGAACCCATCGGCCACAATCGGCCCGTCAATCGAGTCCTTACGAAGGTGCAAAGCACCCTCAATGAATGCGCCGGCAAGAGCCGCACTTTCCTGAGCCGGAAAGGTCGGTGAAAGGTAAAAGGTCCCTTTCGGAGTCTTCATTTCACCCCACCACGGGTATTCCACTCCGGATTGCGGAGATTTCCACCATTTGAGCGGAGTAAACAGGAACGACGGCCCAAATGAATACTGAGGCGCTTGTCCCTTGGGGATAAAGGCAAACCGGTTCACTTCGGGATGCGGGTCGTCCCACCCTTTGCGGGCAGCTACGGTATCGAATGGCACTTCCACGCTCAGTTTGCCGACTGGATTGCCGTAGTACTGGCGCCAGGTAATGGTGTCGCCGTTTTGAAACCGAGCATATCCCCAGAAGTACCGGGCCTGCTCGGTGTTGCGAAAGTTGCCCCACTGATGTTCGAACCATGCCTGACCCTCGATCTGGTGAACGCCATCGGCGAGTGTTACGCTTCCCTTCATTTCCATGTCAGGAGCAGTGTAGTAGTAAGTCAGCCCGTACATGGTCTCGGGATTCTGGTTGTAGAGCTTTTGGAAGCCAATGCTCTCTAGCCCCCAATATGCGCTCGGAATGTACCCGGGAGCCTTGACCGTGGCAGTGACGTCCAACTCGTGGGGTTGGCCATCAATCTTGCTCTTTTGCGGAGCAGATGATTTGAAGTGCCACTGTTCCCCAGCGTGTCGGTAGCCGATCTCAAACCCCTTCCCGTCGGGATCGTCGAGAGCGTATTTGAACCCGAAGCGCGAGTCGCCAGACCCGGTGGATTGAAACTTGCCAAACGGGACAATAGTAGTATGAATGAACTCGCCGGTCACTTTGTCGTGCCATGCGAAGAACAGGGGCATGACCGGACGGTTCAGCTGCGTAGAAAATCCCTGCGACATCGCACACCAGAAGAGCGAGATGTCATGGCCGGTCTTCTGGTCCTTCCCGAGGAAGGTGAAGTAGTGCCACTCGAAGTAGTCATTACAGAAATAGGTTGGGCCGCTATGCCAGGCGTGATCCTTGGGGAGATGGTATAGACCTTGTTCTCCGCATTCCAGTCCGTCGGCGACCAACCATCCTGCTGGTTTTTCCATAATCGCTGTAGACATTTCGATACTCCTTTTCATTTGTGTTGGGTTCTTGATTCAAAAGTGGGAGGTCTTCTCGACCTCCCACTTTGCAGACTTCGTAGTCGCCTGCCAATTAGTCGCCTGCCAATGCGTGCTCTTGCTGTGCCGCTTTGGCAGAGGCCTTGCTACCCTGCGGACTGGCCTTGGCGGCAGCCTGCGTGCCTGTCTGCACCGCCTTTTGCGCTTCAGCCAGTTTGTGCATAACCGTGTCGAGGTTGAATGATGCAGGCTTCTGACGCGGCGGATACTTAATGAAATCCCCGATCTGTTCCGCCACAACCTCCTGCATCTTGTACAACTGGGGAACCTTGCTGAGGCACCAGTCGTAGTAAGTATTCGAGTTTTCCTCAGCCCGCTCGCAAGGATCGCGGCGCAAGTGCGCGAACTTCGGGGAGCGAAGCTTCACGAATGGCTCTTCCCAGCACGCCAGTTGCTTGGCCCGCTGCTCCATCAAAATGATCTTCCAATCACCCAACCGAATTCCTAAGACGTCGCCGTCATCGCTGATGTAGAAGAAGTTCTTTCGCGGACTCTCCTTCTGTTCGCCAGTCAGGTAAGGCAGAACGTTGAAGCCATCGATGTGGACTGTGTAGGTTTTGTCGCCGACCTTATATCCTTTAAGCAGCTTTTGGCTGACGTTCGGATCTCCAGCAGCGGCTAGGAGCGTAGGCAACATATCCTGGTGAGCTGCGATGTCGTTCAGGACAGTACCGGCCTTGAATTTTGCAGGCCAGCGCATCACGCAGGGAACCCTCCATCCGCCTTCCCAGTTCGTGTCTTTCTCGGAGCGGAAAGGTGTGATCCCGCCATCGGGCCAGGCGTTGAAATGCGGTCCATTATCGGTCGAATACATGACGATGGTGTCGTCCGCAATCCCCAAGTCGTCAAGCTTGTTCAGCAGCTCCCCAACGTGATCATCATGTGCGGCCATGACATCGTTGTAGAATCCCTGCCCTGTCCTACCGGCGTGTTTCGGGGCGCAGTGGGTTCTGAAGTGCATGGCTGTTGTGTTGAACCACATAAAGAAAGGCTTACCGGACTTGTGGCTTTGGTCGATGAAGCCGAGGGCTCGTTCGGTAATCTCATCGTCAACCGTTTCCATACGTTTCTTGGTGAGGATACCGGTGTCCTTAACCGTCTGTTTGCCTACTCGGCCAAAGCGGGGATCGGTCGTTGAATCATCCTTGGCGGTCGCGCGGCAATCCAGCACTCCTCTGGGGCCGAATTTCTCGAAGAATCCTGGATCTTTGGGATAGTCAACGTCTTCCGGTTCCTCCTCTGCGTTGAGGTGATAGAGGATTCCGTAGAACTCATCGAATCCGCGCACGGTGGGTAGATATTCATTCCTGTCGCCAAGGTGGTTCTTTCCGAACTGGCCGGTAACGTAGCCCAGTGGTTTGAGCAGTTCCGCGATGGTTGGATCTTCTGGCTGCAGACCGAGAGGCGAACCCGGCATCCCGACCTTGGTCATGCCGGTGCGGAGTGGATTTTGGCCGGTAATGAAGGCTGCACGTCCAGCAGTACAGCTCTGCTGTCCGTAGTAGTCTGTGAAGGCGATGCCTTCATTAGCGATGCGGTCGATGTTTGGCGTGCGATAGCCCATCAAGCCTCGGCTGTACCAACTGATGTTCCACATGCCAATGTCATCGCCCCATATGATCAGAATGTTGGGTTGTTTTGCCCCCATAGATGGTCCTTTCTTCAAATATCTGTGATTGGGTTTCGAATCCATTCAAGAAGACGGCCCGCCCGTTCAGTAGTGAACACGAGCGTGGATCAATCTCAACAGTCGGTTAGTTACTGTTTCCGAGTTATTGAATCGTCTCGAACACCAACGGTTAATGAAGCCCCGTCACACAAAACTTGACGAGGCCAAGGAAGGAACTCGGGCATTCTGGAGCACGTCTGGTGAATGGACAACTGTCAAAAGCTGCAAGATTGGGAGAAATCTGAATGCTTCGTGAACACTTCGCTGACATAACTGACAGGTCTCAACTGAACCTAGGAGCGGGACAATCGCATGGGCTGTCCGAGTGTTGCGCCTGCTGGTATGCGTTCCTTCCCCCGGATGAATCCCACGCCACAAAAATGGAGGTTCAAATGGAACCGAGACGTGTCATTTACTATCTTGTAGTTCTCTTCCTGAGCCTGATCACGCTCTGTGGCTGTCAAGACCTGGTTCCACACGACGCGCCGAGCTTACTCGATCCCAAGTTCCATCGGTCAGAGGTCGTTGGCATTGTGGCGGGGTTTGGAACGACCTTTGCCGCGGTGCCAGACTTGGTCGCGATGCTCAAGAGACGGTCAAGTGCGGGCATGAACCCAAGGATGACGGCAATCATGGGTGCCTTCCAGGTTTTATGGGTTTACTACGGCTTGTTGATTCTTTCGCGACCCGTGATCGCATGGAACGTGGTCGCGGTGCTGATCAATTTCCTTAGTGTCGGCGCGTACCTTTATTTCGTCCGCAAAGAAAAAGCCGAACACAATAGCGTGGTTGGGGGCTAACGGCCAAGAGGGTCGGTTTCCCGCCGTGGGGCACACAATACGGACAACCGGAGCGACATGAGAATGTTTCAGTTGGAACTGAATGGAGCGTATAGCCGATGTCTTATGAGGGCAGCGGCCTTATGTTCATGCAACTGTCGTAATCGCGTAACTGTCGCTATCAGGCCTTAGCACAAATTTGCGCCGTCTATTCTCCCGGCTGCTTCGGCGATCCTCGCGAAGTTCGTGTTCCACTAGTTTGATCTAGCGCGCGCTGCGCGCCGTCACTTCCCGCACCTCTCGTAGCCTGGCGAATCGGCCTGCGCGAGGTTGAATCCTGCACGGCACATCTGCTGAGGTTTCGCTAAGCCGACCAGTTCCACAATGACTCGGCTCGAAT
Source organism: uncultured Acidobacteriaceae bacterium (assembly GCA_963840895.1). Taxonomy (GTDB): domain Bacteria; phylum Acidobacteriota; class Terriglobia; order Terriglobales; family Acidobacteriaceae; genus Sulfotelmatobacter. The sequence continues at coordinate 629,053 of CAWJAR010000009.1, read as the reverse complement.
GTCGGCTTAGCCCCGGTGCTCACTCTTCCGCGGATCGACAATTTCCTCCCCTTTACCGATGCTTGATGAACCCTCCGCTTTGCAACTCCGAGATTGCCTGCCGCAGTTGTTCCTGCGTGTTCATCACAATCGGACCGTACCAGGCCACCGGCTCCTCAATCGGCTTGCCCGACACCAGCAGAAATCGAATTCCTTCGTCTCCGGCCTGTACCGTGATCTCATCCCCGCGGTCAAACAGCACGAGCGAATGATTCTTCACGTCGTATACAGGCGCTGCGTCAGGATCAGCCGCCTGTTCGGTCAGCACCGCGCGCGGTTTCGATGAGTCGCGGAACGTGCCCGACCCCGCGAACACATACGCAAAGGCGTTGCGCGTGATATCGACCTTCAGCCGCTTCCGCTGTCCCGGAGCAACTGAAATGTCCAGATAGCTCGGGTCCGCCGCGACGCCTTCCACCGGGCCCCTCTTGCCCCAGAATTCTCCGCAGATGACGCGCACCCGTGTGCCGTCATCGTCGGTGACCTCCGGTATCGCGCTCGCCGGAATATCCTGGTAACGCGGATCAGTCATCTTCAGCGATGCCGGCAGGTTGGCCCACAGCTGAAACCCATGCATCCGGCCCGCCGCGTCTCCTTTTGGCATCTCCTGGTGCAGGATCCCGCTTCCCGCTGTCATCCATTGCACATCGCCGGCGCCCATCTTGCCTTGGTTGCCCAGGCTGTCGCCGTGCTCCACCGTTCCCGCCAGCACGTAGGTGATGGTTTCGATCCCGCGGTGAGGATGCCAGGGAAATCCCTTCAGATAGTCCTCGGGATGTTCGTTGCGGAAATCGTCCAGCAACAGGAATGGATCGAATTCCTTGGTTTTGCCGAAGCCGAAGGCACGCTGCAACTTCACGCCAGCGCCTTCAATGGTCGGCGTCGTTTGTAGAATCTGTTTTACAGGGTCGGAGCGACATAGTTCTTCCTTCCTGCCGTCAGCATGCTCTTGGCGTGCTCGGCTTACGCTCTGCGGAATTCAGGCTTTCACAAATTGCGCGTCGAGCGTGATCGTTACTTCTTCTCCCACCAGAATGCCACCCGTTTCCAGCGCGGCGTTCCACGTCAGGCCGAAATCTTTTCGGTTGATCTTGGTGGTCGCTGTTACCCCAATCCGCGTGTTTCCCCACGGATCCTTCGCCGGCACAGTCGGCCCTTCCACTGCGAACGTCGCCTTCCGCGTGACGCCGTGAATCGTCAGGTCGCCCTCAACGGCCAACTCCTCATCTCCCGTCGATTTGACGCGAGTCGACTTGAACGCCATGGTAGGGAACTTCTCCACGTCGAAAAAGTCCGCGCTCTTCAGGTGCTCATCGCGCTGTGCGTCGCGCGTCTCCACCGAGGCAACATCCACCGAAGTTTCTATCTTCGAGTTTGCCAGGTTCGACGCGTCCAGCATCAATGTTCCCGACACTTTCGCGAAATGACCTTTCACGTTGGAAATCATCATATGCTTCACCTTGAACTCGGCGACCGAGTGAGCCTGATCGAGATTCCAGGTAGTGGTGGTAGCCTGTGGTACGGTAGCGGTTGTGCTCATGGTATTGTGTCCTCTCTTCTTGGTTTAGATGCGTTTCGACGATAATCGTTGCAACAAGTATTAGAGCCAAAAAAAATCAACGCACTTCAGCCTGCGCGGCCTGCAACAGCTCGGTTAATGTTCTCAGGCGCTCTCTTCCCATATGCCCCAGTTGCCGGCGATGCCCCTCCTGAACTGGTTCGTCTAATCGGGCCAGCACCTTCAACCCTTCCGGCGCAATCCGCGTCATCACCATCCTCCGGTCCTTGGTTTCCCGGCAGCGCGAGACCAAGCTGCGCTTTTCCATGCGGTCCAGCAGTCGCGTAATGTCCGGATCCCGAGTAATCATCCGGCTCGCAATCTCACCGCAGGGAAGTCCCTCCGGTGCTCCCCGCAGGATTCGAAGCACGTTGTACTGCGTCGCCGACAGGTCCTCGGCCTTCAGCACATGGATCAACCCCCGCGAAAGCATATCGGTCGTGCGCAGCAACTCCAGGAACAAAGCCTCTTCCGGGCTGCCGCGCCGCCTCTTGCTATCGCTCTGGGATGATTCCTTCATAAAATCAAATATACTCGTTGTAACGACTATTGTCAAGACGATATATGTGGGGTCATCCCGCCTGAACTTGCCGCTTCCCACGCCCCGGTTTCCCGTTGTTGTTGCCGCTGAATTTCCCCGCCCCCTCCAGCATTGTCTTGATTGCCGCCCGGCAGGCCTTACGCAACTCCTCTTCATGCCCGTCCGGAATCGATTTCGAAAGCAACAGCGTCGTCGTCCCGTGCAGCGTGGCCCATACCGCCAGAGCCAGTTGCGTGTGGTCTTCCGCCTCTCCTCCCAGTCGCTTCGCCAGCAGTTGCTCCACGAAGCGGAAGTTCGGCCGCGATTCCCGGATCGGTTTCGGCTTCCCGCTGCCCCTCGGCGGCGATAATTCTCGTGCGTGGGTGTAGAACAATTCGTACTCGTGCGGTTTCTGCAGAGCGGAGTCCACATAGGCCTCCGCCATCTCTTCCAGCGTTTCCCCCGCGGCAAAGTCTTCCCGGATGCGATTCGCAATCCGCAGCAACAAACCCCGCACCAGGTCGCGCCTGTCTTTAAATCGCCGGTACACCGCCGGCGTATTCGTTCCCGCCGCCCGCGCGACCGCTCTCATCGTCAGCGCCTTCTCCCCGCCGCGCTTCCACAATACCTGCGCGGCGTTCAGAATGCGGTTCTCTAAATCCGGATCAGCATGCCGCGGCATTCTTCTTCGTCCTCCTCAAGCGCTTCCAGTTCTTCGGCTTGTTATGTTGACAACGTACACATAACACTGTTATACCTATCAATACAAGTCCTCCCCCCACTTCATACCCAGGTCCTGTCAGGAAGGGCGAACGCGGTGCTTAAGCCCGCGGTCGCTTTGGGTTCTCCCACCTCTAGGCGCGCAGCCATTGTAGTATTACGTTGACAGCGTAAACATAATCGGGTATAAATAACTGTTACTTGGGCCCCTTCCTGTAGTTCTCCAATCTATGATTTAGGAGTATTACCCATGTGTTCGCACCTGGACTCCGATGATCGGGTCCCCGTTCAGCTGAACTCTGAACTCCATCAGGCGCACCTCGAGTTGCTCAGCGCGCATTGTGCCACCTATCAGCTTCGCCTTCACTACTCCGTGAGCGATCTCGCCCGCTTTGGACGTCAAGACGTCCTCCGCAAATCCGCCCAGGCCGCCACCGAACTCAATGACTTCTACGCGTCCCTGGAGAGGAGTCTGCCGCCAGCCCCCCAGGATCCCCAACCGCCGCTGCTTCTCACCAGTGACGAGATTGTCCAGTCCATCCGCCAGGTTTCCGACTACTTACGACAGCAACGCGGCCACTATCTTCCCGCCGCTCAACCTCTCAGCAATCACCACAAGGCTCGGATGTGGCCTTACTTTTCCCCCACACTCCTCGACCAGATCCGTTTCGTCGAACTCAAAGGCCAACGGGTCCCCGCACCCGACTTCTACGCCGCGGCTCGCGCCAAGGGCTTTGACAACCTTCCCGAAATCACGCACATGGACTCGCTGACGTTTATCGACGTGGTGGTGTTCAACGAAGAACTGAACGAGCGCTCCCTATTCCATGCGCTGGTGCATGCCGTGCAGTTCCACGTTCTGGGGGTTGAGCGTTACACCGAGCGATTCGTTCGGAGCTTCCTCAAGACCAGAACTCACTTCACGGTGCCGCTCGAGGCGCACGCCTTCTCTCTGACCTCGAAGTTCATGCTGACAACGCCACAAACGTTCTCCGTTGAAGATCAAGTGGTGCGCTGGCTCATTGACGGGCGCTACTGATTCGTCGGGCGTCAGCCTCAAGTTAGTTCTATCCCCCGTACACAAACCAGGAAGGGGCGGCTAAGCACCGCCCCTCGACTTTTCTGAAGTTCGCCCCAATAGAAGCGCGGCCTGCGAGGCCGCGGTTGACTCCTTCATGAATGCTGGCGACGGGCTATCTCGGCCCGGCAATCGGCGACGGCGGATTCACGTTGCGCACGATTCGCCTCTCCACGCGAAAGACGAAGCTTGGCATATGCCCCGCAACGGCCTGCCGCACTCCGGGTCCAAACTCGTGCATCAGGTTCATGCCCGCATCGTTGCCCACCGTCGAACCGATGTCTCCAATCGGGTTGGGGTTCGAACGCGCCCAGTACGGACGGGAAGCATTGTGTGCCGCAACCGACGTCAACACGCTCACAACGTAGGAGGTGTTCACGCGCCGCCTCCCCATCTCATCGCGGGTCACCAGGATCCGGGCGGCCGCGTCCGAAGCTCGCCCCAAGAGGCTATTCTTCGACGAGGCCTGATACCGCGTCGTCTCTTGTTTCGAGAACGTCGTGTCGAAATACTTGCTCAAGAATGTTCCCGACTCGTGTTGCGTCTGTGGAGCTTCGAATACGAGAGTGGGTCTGGCGGGCAAAGATTCCGTGGGACTAATCCCAATCCAACCGGCTTTCAGCATCGGACTCTGGCTGGCCACGACTCGGTCTTTCTGAGCGGACATCGCGAAGGAAGGTGCGTCGGGGAGTGCCCCAAGGCTGCTCTGGCCGAACGCGGTGCAAGCTCCTAGCAGCAAAGCGAAAACGGTCGGGATTGCAATTCGTCTCGCCATCACAGCCACCGGTCTGATCACAAACTGGTGCGGCAAAAGCCGCGTCCAGCGCCGCTCTCGCGGCTTCCCACCCCGATCTCAGCAACTCACATGCCATTCCGGGGCGGCGCAGCCGCACAAACATTCGCTCATACTTCGTTGAGAATCAGACAGTTGAGGTTGTAAAGGGAAACCACTAGGGCCCGCAGCGGCGGAGCGCGGATTGCAAACTCGAGGAGCGTCGGCGGAAAAAACGACCAGCCGACAGAAGCTGGTTGCAGCCTCCTCTACCACCGTTGCATCCAAGCCCTGATGCCTACCAAACCCGCGCCCAAAGCCGACTCTCCCGCCGGCCCGCTGAAAGGCTGGGCGCAGATCGCCAACTTTCTCGGCCTGCCAGTTTCGGCCGCGCAACGGTGGGCGAAGTCCGGCATGCCGGTGAAGCGGGAAGACCGTCGCGTGGAGGCTTCCCCAGACGAGCTCAACCTCTGGCTGGGACGCGAGACGGCGGAGCCCGTACACATTGCGACCGAATCCGCCGACCTCAGTTCGGAGCTGCGTCGCGGCCTCTCGTATGTCAAGAAGCACCACAAGAAGTCGGTCGCCTAGCCGCTCGACTAGTGAGTGCGGATCGTGCGTCGCCGAATCGCGCATTCGCATCTAAAATGAATACCGACAATTGGGGGTTCCCACACATGACTGACGACAACATCACTGTCTCGCCTGGACCGAACTTTCGCACCGCGATGCTGCTGGCCATCGCCGCGGATGTCCTCCAACTTGTCGTCTTCCCAGTGTTCGTTGCTGGTGGCCTTTCTCCGGCCGAGGACGTGCTCGACCTCGGCGTCGGGGCGATCATGGTTCATCTGCTGGGATGGCATTGGGAGTTCCTCCCCTCGTTCCTGGCCAAGCTTGTGCCGGGCGTTGACCTGGTGCCGTTCTGGACGCTGGCGGTTGCCAATGTCTATCGCAAGGCCAAGCGCATCGCCGAGACTACGACCATCGAACCGCAGTCGCCGCAGCTCCCGCCGCCTCACTTGACTAAAAGTTAATACGTTGCATTTAAATTATCTTCGCGATATATAAAATTAAGCGGCGACAGCATCTCACCCAGCTTCTGCGTTCATGTGGGGACAGCCGCCTTCGGCCGTCCGGCGACTCGGGGTTATCGAGCTGCTGGTTTCTTTCGCCCCGCTGGCCGGGGCGGCTGTCCCCACGTTTCTAGCCCACCCCAACCCACGTGGGGACGGACGCATTCGTCCGTCGCCAGCTCCCCCATGTTGGCGCGCGAGGGCACTGCCCAGCCTCTGCTCTCGCACTCGCAACCATCAGGCCAGCGTTAATTTGCACCTCCCCGCAACGCCCGCCAGATCCGCTCCCCCATCGATATCTGTTCCCAAGGCTCCTCCTCGATGCACGCCTGAATCCAGTCCACCCGTCCCGGTTGCGGCGCCGCCTTCCGCAGCAGATGCCACGCCTCCTTATAAGGCCCGTACTTCGCCCCCTTCAGCCTCGGATACAGCGCAATGCTCCCCTGCCCCACCACCAGTTCGCCCGGAATGATGTACCACAGGTCTTCCTGAAACACATATGCCGCCAGATACTCAAATGGATCCCCTTCATAGGGCCCGCTGCTCCCTCGCACCGTACACGAATACCCACCGCGATCTTTAAACATCGTCGACTTCACCTGCACCCGAGCAAACTGCCCTCCATCCTCCACCGCAAAGTCATAGGGCATCACCTCTCCCCAAGGTTTGTTCAAGTGCAGCCCCAGCTCAATCGCCCGCATCATGAACCGCAACTCCACCCACTCCCCCCGAATTTTCGGATGCTTGATTTCCATTCCCCGATTCTTCATACACCTCACCTCTCCTCCGGATCACCTTTCCAGGATTTCACCACTTAATTGTTAAGGATTGATAGCTAAAGAAGTTTGCTAAAGAAGCATTGTCATCTTGAGCGAAGCATGCGATGAGCAAAGCGAATCGGCATGCGCAGTCGAAAGATCCCTATTCGCCAATCACTACTTCTGGCGTCGCAGAGTATTCTCCGTGAGACCAAAGGCTGTCTGCCCAATCCCCTCCCGCTCCGATGACATCCAACTTTCACTCCAAATAAGAAACGCGGCCCGTTAGGGCCGCGCCTTTTTCTACCACCATTTGAACTATGTCACACCCATCCCCCGAAAGGGAACCCCCCGCAGCAAATAAATCCCCCGGAATTCCCATTTTGGGATTTCACCCAGACGCATGAGGCACAGCCGCCCCCGTCTGTCGGTCGGCCCTCATCGGACAACCCTTATCTGTCAGTTGGTCCGCATGTGGGGACCGCCCCCGGCTGTTCGGGCCAAGGTGTATCCGGCCGCGCTTTCCGGCACTGAGAACCTCGCGTACCTCTTTACTTCTATTCATCCCGCACCCCAGTCCCGTCCGACACTACACTCTCGATCTCTGCGTCTATACTCTTTTCTTGCCTTTTTTATCTGCACAGAAGATAAATACAAGCACGCCATGACGATCCGCTCGCTGTTGTTCACGCTTGCCCCGGTCTTTGCCCTTATTCCTATTGTTCCTTCGCAGACATCCGCACCCCAGCCCGCTGCCAAACCTGATTATTCGGCAGAAGCCTCCGTCATCGAGCAGATGTCCACCCTGGTGTCCTTCGACAACGATGGTAACCGGACTCGCGAGCAAACTACCCGCGTGCGCGTGAAAACCGACGCCGGGGTGCAGCAGTGGGGGCTGCTCGCGATTTCGTTTCAGTCGGCAGTTGAGACTGCAGACCTGAGCTATGTGCGCGTCCTCAAATCCGACAACACGACAGTCACGACTCCGCCCGACAACATACAGGACTTGGATGCGCAAGTCACGCGCGACGCGCCGTTCTATAGCGACTTGCGTGAGAAGCATGTAGCGGTGAAGGGTCTTGCCAAAGGGGATGTCCTGGAATATCAGGTCCGCTGGCGTCCCACAAAGCCTTTGATACCCGGCCAATTCTGGTTCGAGTACGATTTTCAACATCAGGGCATCGTGCTTGACGAACGGGTTGAGATCAAGGTACCAGCTGAGCGCGCGGTTAAATTCAAAGGACCATCGGCCACGCAGTCGGTTAAGGCCGACGGGGGCTACCGCATTTTCACCTGGACGAGTTCCCATTTACAAAGCACCAAGGAACCGGATAGCGATAAGAAGAAGACGGACGCAGCTCTTGGGCGTGCATCTGCTCCTGACATCCAACTCAGCAGCTTCCAGACCTGGGCTGAGGTTGGGCAATGGTACTGGTCGCTGCAAAAAGAACGCGTCGAGCCCTCACCAGCCATCCGTGCGAAGGCCGCCGAACTCACCAAGGGAATGACCGACGACGCCACCAAGATCCAAGCTCTCTATAATTTTGTGAGTCTCCAATATCGCTACATCGGGATCGCTTTTGGCATCGGCCGCTACCAACCCCACGCGGCCGACGATGTTCTCTCAAACAACTACGGCGATTGCAAAGATAAACACACTCTTCTCGCGGCATTGCTTCAGGCAGGTGGTATCACTCTCTATCCGGCCCTCATCAACTCGGGCCACAAACTCGACTCCGATGTCCCTTCTCCCGGCCAGTTCGATCACATCATTGGATATCTTCCGCAGGGCAAAACCGCAATCTGGCTCGATACCACTCCAGAAGTGGCTCCTATGGGCTACTTGCTTTCTCCGCTCCGCGACAAGCTAGCCTTGGTCATGCTCGGAGAGAAGTCCGCGCAACTGATGAGCACGCCAACCGAACCGGCGCTTGCCAATTCTCAGACATTCAATATCGAAGGTAGGCTCAGCGAGGATGGTTCCTTTCAAGCCCACGTCGAGGACACCAGCCGCGGCGACGGAGAACTTCTAATCCGCTCCGCCTTTCGCCGGGTTCCGCAGCCCCAATGGAAGGATCTCGTCCAGCAAATCTCCTTCGCCCTCGGCTACTCGGGTACGGTGAATGACATCAATGCCAGTGCTCCCGACGCAATTTCCGAGCCTTTTCACTTTTCGTATTCTTACAACCGCAAGGACTATCCCGACTGGGCCAATCGCCAGTTCACCGTTCCCGGTCTACCATTTTTCATGCCCCCTGCCAGAGATGACGCCAAGGATCCCGTCTGGCTCGGACCCGTGTTGGACACAATCTCGTCCTCCAAGGTCGAACTGCCCAAGGGCTATAAGCCGCAGTTGCCTTCAAATGTGGATTTGAAATACGACTTCGCCGAGTACCATGCCACCTACTCTCAGGATCAAGGAGTGCTGATCGCAAAGCGCCGTTTGCTCATCAAGCTGCACGAGGTTCCCCTCTCCGAACTCGACGACTATCGCACTTTCGTCAAGAACCTCCAGAATGACGTAAACCGATACGTTCAGACTTCGTCATTGTCTTCACCGACCTCTGCGATGAGCACGCCGGGCCCAGCAGTGCCCTTGACTCTCCCCTCGGTCCTCAACGGACTTTGGAGCCTGCCCGATAGCCCGTCGCAGCAAGCCAATCGCCTTGAAGCGGACGCTCGCGATTCCATGAGGAAAAATGATTCCTTGTCCTCTATAAACGCACTCAAGCGTGCTCTTGAAGCCGCGCCGAAGTTTACCCGCGCTTGGGTTGAGCTCGCGACCGTCTACTTGGCGCAGCGACAGAATGACGCCGCACTCGATGCCCTGCGAAAGGCCGTCGAGTCCGATCCAAAGGCGCTTGTGCCACGTAAGGTGTACGCCTACTTACTCAGTTTCCTGCGCCACGATGACACGCCAGTGCGCGCCTGGCGCGATGTCTTGGAACTGGCTCCCGAAGACCCTGACGCAAACCCTGCTCTGGGAGCTCTCCTGCTGCAACAGAAGCATTACTCTGAGGCCTTGCCCTACCTTGAAGCTGCGGCGAAGGTGACGCCCTCTACGTCCGCCCAGATTCGTCTGGGAACTGTCTATCTGAGAGCTGGCCAGACCGAAAAGGGCAGCGAAATCTTCGAAAAGGTCCTGGAATCGGATTCTAAGGCTGAAACATTTAACGACATCGCTTACGAACTGGCGGATACGAATGTTAGCCTCCCGAAGGCTCTTGAATACGCCCAGCATGCTGTCGATGAGCAGGAAAAGGAATCATTTGACGTCAGCCTTTCCGAGCTTCTTCCAGAAGATCTCGTATGCACTCAGAAGATCGGTTCCTTCTGGGACACTCTGGGATGGGTTCACTATCGCCTTGGTCACTACGATCAGGCAGAGGCTTTCCTGCAATCGGCTTGGCTGTTATCCCAAATGGCAGTCGTCGCCGATCATCTGGGTCAGGTCTACGAGCAGGAAAAGAAAACCGAAAAGGCCATCCACATGTATCGACTGGCCAACGCTGTTCCACAGAGCGACGGCGTCTCAAAAGACGACATCCGCCAGCGGCTTGATCACTTGAGCGTAAGAGTGCCAACCAACCCGATCGACATGGGGCGCAGCGGCGACCGCAGCGGCGACGAATTGAGCCGGTTGCGCAGCGTCAAGCTCAACCGCCTGGTTCCCGGTTCGGCCACAGCCGAGTTCTTCCTGCTCTTCAGCCCCGGTCCCAAGCTCGAGGACGTCGCGTTCATCAGTGGCGACGAGAAACTGAAATCGGCCAGCGATGCCATCGCGAGTGCGAAGTTTCAAGTTTCTTTTCCCGGAGAAAGCTCTGCCCGCCTTGTCCGTCGCGCGATTGTCATGTGCTCCCCAGTCTCCGGGTGCGAAGCGGTCCTCTACACGCCAAGTACCGTCCACTCGGTGAACTGAAAGACGCGCAACATCGCGAGCGCATCACAAAAAGAAAAACGGGGCGGCTCATGCCGCCCCGCTTTCTGAGTACTGCCTACCGAGTACTGAGTACTAACTGCTACGTTCCCTCGCTCCACCCGGCCAGGTACTCTTCCTGCTCGGGGGTCAGCTTGTCGATCTTGATGCTCATGGATTCGAGCTTCAGCTTGGCGACGCGCTTGTCCAAGTCGTCGGGAACTTTGTAGACCGTCTTGTCGAGTTTCTTGCAGTTCTTCACCATGTACTCGACCGAAAGGGCCTGGTCGGCGAAGGACATATCCATTACGGATGCGGGATGGCCTTCGGCGCTGGCCAGGTTGATGAGGCGGCCTTCACCCAACAGGTTGATCTTGCGTCCGTCTTTCAGCGAGTACTCTTCGACGAAGGTGCGGGTGGTGCGCTTGGAGGATGACATTTTCTCCAGCGCGGGGATGTCGATTTCGACGTTGAAGTGGCCGGAGTTGGAGATGATGGCTCCGTCTTTCATCAGGTCGAAGTGATCTTTGGTGAGGACGCTCTTGTTGCCGGTGACGGTGCAGAAGACGTCGCCGAGTTTGGCGGCTTCGGTCATGCTCATGACGCGGAAGCCGTCCATGACGGCCTCGAGGGCTTTCGTGGGATCGACTTCGGTGACGATGACTTCGGCGCCAGCGCCACGGGCGCGAGAGGCGAGGCCGCGGCCGCACCAGCCGTAGCCTGCGACGACGAACTTGGATCCGGCCAGCAGGAAATTCGTGGCGCGAATGATGCCGTCGATGGTGGATTGTCCGGTGCCGTAGCGGTTATCGAACAGGTGCTTGGTGTCTGCGTCGTTGACGGCGACGATGGGGAACTTCAGCACGCCTTCCTTGGCCATCGCGCGGAGGCGGATGACGCCGGTGGTGGTCTCTTCGGTGCCGCCGATGACGTCGGTCGAGAGCGTCGGTGCGCTTGGTGTGGAGGATGGAGACCAGGTCGGCGCCGTCGTCCATGGTGATGTGGGGCTTGTGGTCGATGGCGGCGAGAATGTGGTTGTAGTAGGTGTCGTTGTCTTCGCCCTTGATGGCGTAGACGGGAATGTTGTGGTCGCGGACGAGGCTGGCGGCGACGTCGTCCTGCGTGGAGAGCGGGTTGGAGGCGCAGAGAACCACGTCGGCTCCGCCGTCGCGCAGGCAGATGGCGAGGTTCGCGGTCTCGGCAGTGACGTGCAGGCACGCGGAGACGCGGATGCCCTTCAAGGGCTGGTTCTTGATGAACTCCTTGCGGATGATCTGCAGCACCTTCATGGACTGATTCGCCCACTCAATGCGCTTCTTCCCCAAGTCGGCCAGTTCTACGTTTTTAATGTCGCAATTCACGGCTGCTGTTGACATGCTTCTCCTATGTGGCGCGCCCGAGAGCGCAGAAACTTACGTTAAAGACAAATGATGGGTGACAAATCGAGCCCCGTACTGCTTGCTAAAAGGATACACGAAGTTGTGAAAATCATTCACCACTAAGGACACTAAGGTTCACGAAGGAGAACATTTGCTTCTTTGTGTTCCTTCGTGTCCTCGGTGGTTTAATGCTTTGCCTACTTGCGAGCGGCTCCTTCTGGGATAAGGCACTTGGCCTGGCCCAGGAGAGCACTTTGGTTCCTGACCAAAATCATTCACCACTAAGGACACTAAGGTTCACGAAGGAGAAAACCCCGCTCCGGTTCACGAAGGAGAAAAGCCAGCGTTTCCTTAGTGTTCCTTCGTGTCCTTTGTGGTTAAAGCTTTGACTACTTGCGAGCGGCTGCGGGTTCTCGCACACCGGCGTCGCTGGCTAACTTTGCGGCTTTGGCCGTTGACTCCCACGTGAAGTCGGCGTCGTTGCGTCCGAAGTGACCATACGCGGCGGTCTTTTTATAAATCGGACGTCGCAGGTTCAACGCCTCGATGATGCCACGCGGCGTCAGCTTGAAGTGGGAGCGAATCAGGTCCGGGATAATCTCGGGATCGACTGTGGCGGTGCCGAAGGTTTCGACGAGCACGCTGACGGGATCGGCGACGCCGATCGCATAGGCGAGCTGCACTTCACAGCGGCCAGCCAGTCCGCCGGCGACTACGTTCTTGGCGATGTGGCGGGCCATGTAGGCAGCGGAGCGGTCAACCTTGGTCGGATCTTTTCCGCTGAAGGCGCCGCCGCCGTGACGTCCCATGCCGCCGTAGGTGTCGACGATGATCTTGCGTCCGGTGAGTCCGGTGTCGCCCATGGGGCCGCCGATGACGAAGCGTCCCGTGGGATTGATGTGATACTTCGTATCTTCGTCGAGCAGGTGAGCCGGGATGACGGCCTGGATGACGTGCTTCAGGATTCCGGCACGGAGTTCGTCGTTGGCAACGGTCTCGGAGTGCTGCGTGGAGATGACCACGGCATCGACGCGAAGGACTTTGCCCTTCGCATCATATTCAACTGTGACTTGGGATTTGCCATCGGGGCGAAGGAAGGGAAGTGTGCCGTTCTTGCGAACCTGCGAGAGCCGCATGGTCAGCTTGTGCGCCAGCGAGATGGGAGTGGGCATCAGCTCCTCATTCTCGTTCACTGCATAGCCAAACATCATTCCCTGGTCGCCGGCGCCGCCGGTGTCTACGCCCATGGCGATGTCGCCGGACTGTTTGTTGATGGAAGAGATGACGGCGCAGGTGTTGGCGTCGAAGCCGTAGAGGGCGTTGTCATATCCGATGGAGGCGACGGTGCCGCGGACGACGGATTGGAAATCGACGTAAGCCTTGGTGGTGATTTCTCCGGCGATGACGACGAGGCCGGTGGCGGTGAGGGTTTCGCAGGCGACGCGGCTGGTGGTGTCTTCGGCGAGGCAGGCGTCGAGGATAGCGTCAGAAATCTGGTCGGCGATCTTATCGGGATGGCCTTCGGTCACGGATTCAGAAGTGAATAAATAACGGTTCTTGGATGCCAAGTTGTGTTTCTCCTTCGGTGCACGTTTCGACTACAGTTGCGCGCGCTGATCGCGCGGCTTGTGCTACAGAAACCCTGGGACTATGAATCGAGCGGGACCTGCGACGATGTACGCGGCGCGGGCGAGACGCCCACGCGACAGCCGGCATGATGCCGGCGCTACGCCATAGGGAAAGTCCTTGAAAAAGGCTAACAGACACCCTGCGGGGGTGCAATGGTTTTGACCCTAAATGCCCTTGGATGAATTCAATAGCGGAAATGCGCGGGTGGACGGGAGGAATCTGGCGGTTAGCGGGGAGGCACGTGTGCGTGTTCACTTGGGCTGTGTTCTTGCCATGGGCGCTTGGCTTCGCCTTCGCTGGACGGCCGAGGCGGCCGTCGCCACATGAGATGTGAAGAAATTCACTCGCAGCGGAGGGCGGTCATGGGGTCGACGTTGACGGCGCGGCGGGCGGGGGCGGAGCAGGCCAGGGCAGCTACCACGCCGAGCAAGAGCGTGACTGCCAGCAGGATGAAGGGGTCGCCGGAACTGCCTTCGGCCCAGCGGGCCAAAACTTTATTCAGGGCAAAGGCGAGTAGGGCTCCGGCGAGGATGCCGCTGCCGACGCTCAGGCCGGTGGAGGAGAAGACGATTTGCAAGACGTGAGTGCGTGGCGCACCGAGCGCGATGCGGATACCGAATTCGTTGGTGCGCTGGACGACTGAATAGGAGACGACGCTGTAGAGGCCGACGGCGGCGAGAGAGAGGGCGAGGATGGCGAAGGCGCCGAAGAGCCAGGCGACGAGTTTTTCCTGCTCGAATTCCTGCTGGCCGGTGATCCAGTGCTCGAGGTCTTGTACATTGCCGTTGATTTGCTGGTCGGGATCGACGGAGTTTACCTGGGTGCCGATGGCGTGGAGCAGAGTGAGCGGGGCAACATCGGAGCGGATGAGGATCTGGGTCCATACGCGCATCGAGAGGGTGTAGGGCACAAAAATTTCGGGCACGATGGGGTTGCGCAAGCCGTCGTCGCGCTTGTCGGCGATGACGCCGACGATTCGAAGCCAGTCGTTCGAGCCCTGCGCGGTGGTGGTGTACGGCGGTTCATCGACCATCTCAGGAACTTTTAAAGAGTGTCCGAGAGGGTCGCCGTTGGGGAAATAGAGGCGCGCCATGGTTTGATTGATGATGGCGACGTGGGCGGCGTTGTGGTTCTGGTCTTCATCCCAAATTTCGCCTTGGGCGACAGGAATGCGAAGCAGCGGAAAATAATTGGGACTGACAAAATTGACGTGAACTCTCTGGTCGTCGCGTGGCGACTGGCCGAGGATGTCGACATGGGTCTGCCATCCATTCGAAGGAGGCGTGGCGTTGGTGGAGATCGCGGCCATCTTTACGCCGGGAACGGTGGAAGCCTTGTTGAGCAGCGCTTCGAAGTAGGCCTGGCGCGCGGGCCAGGTCGGGTACGCGCCGTCATGCACGGGAATTCCGACGGACATCACATTGTGCGGGTCATAGCCGAGCGGAGTATGGATGAGGCGGAGAAAGCCTTTCATGGCGGCGCCGGCTCCGGCCAGCATGACGAGCGTGAGCGCGACCTGCGCGCCGATCAGCACGTTGTGAGTGGTGCGTCCGCGAACCATGCCTACAATCTTGCGTGAACTGGATTGCATGACCTGGCTGACTTCGGGGCGCGAAAGCTGAAGCGCGGGCCATAATCCAAAGAGAATTCCGGTGAGGAGTGCAACGGCCACACTGAAAGCAAGGACGGGAAGATTGATCTGGATTGCGGCTTCGTGGGGAAAGGAAAACTTGGGCAGCAGGAGAACGATCACGGCCAGCGCTCGATAGGCGAGCAGCACACCCAGCACGGTTCCCGTGAGGGAAAGGACGAGGGCTTCCGACAGGAGTTGACGGATAATGCGGCCGCGGCTTGCGCCCACGGCGGTGCGAACGGCGAGTTCGTGCTGGCGCGCCGTGCCGCGGGCGAGAAGCAGGATAGAAACATTTCCACATCCAATGACGAGCAGCAAGGCTACGGCACTGAAGAGCAGATAGAGCGTGCCACCAAGTTGCTGAACAAAATCTTCATTCAATCCGACGACACGGAACTGAAACTGCGAAACGGGGAAATGCTTCGGAGTTTCTTTGGCGAACTGCTCGATGAGGGGCTGGAGGGCGGAGTTGGCGGCTTCATGGGTAACTCCGGGCTTCAGTCGAAGTCCGACATAGTAGGCCTTGACGGGATCCTGCGTAACTTTCAGCGGGAGGTAGACGTCGCCGTCGTCCCAAGTGAAGCGTGGGGTGGCGACACCGACGATGGTGTAGTTCTTGTGAACCAGTTGCAGAGTCTGCCCGAGTACTGCGGGGTCGGAGTTGAAGTGGCGTTGCCAGAACTTGTAGCTGAGGACGGCGACGGGCTGAGGATCCTGGCCGTCGATGGCGTCGGAGGGAATGAGGCCGCGCCCGAGGGCGGGAGGAACGCCCATGAAGTTGAAGCTGTTGGAGGTCATGTAGACCCCTTGCACGTCTTCGGGAAGATCGTGGCCGGTGACGGTGAGACTCCAATCGTTGGAGATGAAGGCATCTTCGACGGTGGGAGCGACGCGGATGCGCTGCCACTGCGAGGCGGTCAAGCCGAATCCCATGTTCTGACGGGACTTGTCGCTAATGCGCATGTGGACCATGCGGTCTGGGGCAGCGTACGGATAAGGATCCATGAGGATGGCGTAGATGACGCTGAAGACCGCTGTGGTGGCGCCGATGCCAAGGGCGAGGGAGAGGACGGCGGTGAGAGTGAATCCGGGATGGTTGCGGAGTTGGCGGAAGGTGAAGCGGAGATTGGGAAACATGGGCAGAGTTCTCCGATGGGGCTATGGCACGTTCGACACCAACTGGCGAGGAGGGTAAGTCGTTCAGTTTTCAGGGGGAACAGTTTGAGTTGCGAGGTTCGTCTTGTCCGGTTTTGAGAGGCGGTGTCCGGCAGTGAACAGGAGGAGAGATTCGCGAGCCAACGGGGCAGGCTGTTACGAATTCAGGACAAAATTCTTTTTGCTTTACCAGAGGCGGGAGGACGGTGTTAGCTGTTGGGACGGTTTTGTGTGGGCCCAGGGGCGACGGTTGAGTTCGGCGATACCGTTTTTATCTTCTATCTTTTTATCTTTTGATCTTTGATCCCTGATCTATGCGTTCTCTTCCCCCCAGGAATGAGATTACGCAATGAAACAAGAATTGGCATGGGGAACGGCAGCGGCCGTGGCTATTGTGGCGGCCGTAGGAATTTCTTCGCAACCGGCGGGCAAGCCTCCAGCAAACCCAGCAACGGCACGTCAGACGGCAAAGAGCGCGGTGCGGTCGAAACCCCCAAAGGGCGCGCAACCGCAGTGCGCCGATTCGATATCGTTGCTGCAACATTTCTTCCTGCACGACAACCTTGCGGCTCCGGATGTGTGCTACGAATCGCCGGGGCAGTCCGCTGCGGGGTCCAAGCCGGACCCTGAATTTCAACCCAGCTTTGTGATCGCCACGTTTCCCGACCCGCTGCACACGCACTTCTCACTTGTCTTTGACCGCTTCGTAGAAGCAATGCAAGAGGGAGCGCAGGATGAGGGCTACGAATACGATTCGTCGTGGTTGCCTTGGGAGACCGAGGAGCCGTCTCTGGCGCTGCTGGGGGATGAGGACGAGGAGGAGGATCGCAAGACGAAACGGGAGGATCAGCCGGGCATCGTGCTGTTTCGAAACGCGAGCGAGAATCCGAATGGGCCGAACACGCCTTACAAGAAAGCGTTGATTGTCTTTATTGTGGGCGAGGAACCGACGCGTGGCATCCACCGCGGGCAATTCGAGAACGCGGTGGCGTGGATTGAGAAACTGCAAAAGCACGGCACGAAGAGTTCGCCAGTTGGAATCCTGGGGCCGACGTTTTCCGGTTCGCTACCGTCGTTAGGGGAATTGCTGGCAGCGGACAAATTGGTGGGCAGACTCAGTGGAGGCAAAGGACTGGCAATCTATACGGGGAGTGCGAGCAGCCGAGACGATGGCCGGCGGTTCGCGGCAACGGCGGGTATAGACTTCCGAAGCTTTGTGCAGGATGACGAGACGGAACTCGATCGTTTCTGCCGGTACATCGGGCGACTGCCGGACGGAAGCATCGATGTGTCGAAATTCGCGATCCTTTCCGAGGATGAAACGGCGTATGGCAATATCGCTGCCAAGCAGCAGGCGGAATCGACGGCGGAGAGGCCGGAGGATTTCATCTGCCCCAAGGCGATGTGGATTTACTATCCGCGAGACATCTCGACGCTGCGAGCGGCGTACCAGAGCCAGTCGATGTTCAGCACGGCAACGACGCAACAGAGTCAGGACAGCGCGCAGCGTAAGAGCCTGCCGACCGACTTGGCGGACCCGGGCGGTGAGCAACACGACACGGTGCGCACGTATGCGGGGAATCAGACGCCGCTGTCGCAGGAAGCACAATTGCTGGGAATCGTCGAGGCATTGAGGGCGCGTCACACGCAGTATGTGATTGTGCGGAGCAGCAACACGCTGGACCCGCTGTTCCTGGCGAATTTTCTGCGTCGCGATCTTCCCGAAGCCCGCGTGGTGGTGCTGAATTCCGATCTGCTGTTCCAGCGAGGCAAAGACGCCATGGCCCTGAGCGGGGTGATGACGTTGTCGACGTACCCGTTGTTCTCATCGGCGCGCGAGTGGACCGCGGTGCGGCCGGAGGAGGCGCACTCGCACCGGGTGTTTCCCGAAAACACGACGGAAGGGAACTACATTGCGTCGCGGCTTTTGCTGCAGTCTTTAGCGCGCGCCACGAACCGGAAGCCGCTGCTCAGCTGCGAAATCATTGGAGAAGACGCTACAAGGCGGGAAGTATTCGTGCCACCTCTGCGATGCGAAGTGGAGTACGGGGCCAAGAAAGTGAATCCCGTGTACGCGCCGCTGCCCGATTATGCTCCGCCGTATTGGACGGAGCCGAAGCCATGCGACGAATCGAACTCTTTGGATTTAAGCTGCAGGCCGGCGACATGGCTATCGGTCATCACGAGAAATGGCGTATTTCCCCTGGCGGCACTCAATGAGAACACCCTGCGTTCAGCGAGGGGCGCGGTGAGCGAAAAAGCTTCTACCGACGCGCCCGCGCGGCCTCCGAATTCTGCCTTGGATCTGAGAAAGCCGGGAATGCCCCGCAGCATGAAGGTATTGCTGATTGCAATCTGTGGATGGGTGTTGTTTCACGGGCTGTGCTGCCGGCTGGCTTCGTTTACGGCGAAGCCCGCGTTCCGCGCCTACTTTGCCTCGGCCAGCGCGCGACACATGTTTCTGGTTCTGATTGGCAGCTACCTGATTGCACAGGCGGCGCTGCTGACCGGATGGGGGTGCGGAGTATTCTCCGTGATCGCAAATCCTCCGACGAGTCATCCGGTGGTGTGGAATGTCGTGATGTTGATTTGCGTCATGGCAGGACTGGCGATGGTGGCAAACATCGTGGTCACCCAAAAACTGAGAGGGAGCGGGAAAAGTGTGGTGGGCAGTTCTGCATGGCGGGCAGTTTTTTCGCTGCTGCTGTTCGGCCTACTGGTGAGGATATTTTTTCGGAGCTGGATCGGCCCCCTGGAAGCAGCGCTGTTGCCGGCCAGTCGCACATTTGCTTACTGGCGCTCGATGCATCTGACCAGCGGGGTTTCGCCCATCGTCCCTTTTCTGTCGATGACGGTGGGATTGTATGCCTGGTTCTGGTATGCCCTGCATGGACTGGCGTTGTTCGGGCCCGATAAGCCATGCCTTCCGCCGGTCTCAACTCTGACGATCAAGGTCGAGACAGAAGCGAAAAAAGATGAGCTAAAGCTGTCGATGTTCAGCCAGGAAAATGCTGCGACGCCGGCCGAACGCATCGCGGCGCCGCTCGGTTGGAAGAATGTAATCCTTCTCGTGATTCTTTTTGTTTCGTTCGCATTGTTGGTGTTTGGACTGACGCGCGAGGCGCCGGTTCGCAGTTTAGGAGCGAAGACGTATGTGCGGCTTTACTGCTTCTGGCTGGATTTTTATTTCAGCGTGATCCTTGTGGAAGCCTGGCAGATTTGGCGGACCTGGAGCAGCGCGCGGCAACTCCTGGTATTTCTCGACCGCCTGGCGTTGCGCCGTACGCTTGGGGCGCTGCACGGGTTCTCCTGGGGCAGCGTCTGGAAGATGAGCGGGAATGTGCTTGACGTGCGCTACAAACTGCTCTCGCGACAGTTGGAGTGCTTGAACCATCTGCATGCCTCGCTGGTTCTGTTCAAACCGCCGGCGACGGATCCAGAGAAGACTGCATTTGCCGGGGTGGATGTATGTCGCACATCGGTGGAATTGAGCCGCGATGCCGGAGTGGAATTTGGTAAATGGTACTCGGAGAATTACAACGATCCGAAGGCGGCGGGGTTGCAGCGTTTCAGCAAATACCAGGAACAGGTCGCGGCGACGACGGGCGTGGTGATGACGAAGCTTTTGCTTCCGGCAGCGAGAGTGGAAAAGGAATCGCTGATCCAGATCGATCCCGCGGACAAACGCGATGAGGATCGCCGATTGGGCCCGGCGCCATCAAAAAACGAACTGATCCGGAATGCAGAGGAGTTGGTGTGCCTGACGTATTTGGGCTTCGCGCAAAACCTGCTGGGACGGATCCGGACGATTGTGTTGGGAGGTGTTTATTTGTTTGTGGCCGCGACGATCGCGGTGTCGAGCTATCCATTTGATCCGCGGCCGTTGCTGAGCGGAGCGCTGCTCGCCTTGTTCCTTGTGTTTGGGGCGGTGGTGATTTTTGTTTATGCGGACATGCATCGCGACGCCACCCTGAGTCATGCGACCAATACCAGCCCGGGAGAACTCGGGTCCGAATTCTGGTTCAAGGTGATCGGGTATGGCGCCGCGCCGGTGCTGGGACTGATCACGCAGTTGTTTCCGGAGTGGTCTAGCTTCTTGTTCTCGTGGCTGCAACCGGGGTTGAGTTCGTTGAAGTGAGGGAGGGCGCGCGCGCGATCCCATCGACTGCGCTCAGGGCAGGCTCTTCCTCCGCCTGAAAAGCGGCTCCGTCGGGATGACGCCACTCTAAGTGATCCTTCCGACGGAAGAACGTTGCGGTCAGCAGGATTTCATCTTCTCTGGTTTCGAAAGAGAAACAACTTCTTGACCTGAGGAGGCTCAGGGGATAACGCGCATGCCGTTGGAGTCGAAGACGAAGGTCTTGACTTCGGATTCGGCGCCGGCGGCGGGAATTTCTTTGCCGTTCCAGAGGAAAGTCACTCCGGCGGCGTTGCCGACTTTGGCGACGATTTCGTGGCTGGCGCGGATGGAAGTATGGGCGGGGGCGATGAGCGTTTCCTGACTGACGGGCTGCCCGTCGGCGAGGACGGAGATGGAGGAAGTTTCGGTGGCGCGGATGACGAGGGTGAGGGTGGGTGCCGGCTTCTCCTGTTTCGAATTGGTCTTGGCAGGGGTTCGGACGGTCACGTCGCTCTTGGCATCGATCTTTTTTTCGGAATCTTTCTTTTCCGAAGCGACCGGCGCCGCAGCACCAGGAGCCGGCGGATGACTTGGCGGGCGAGAAACGGGAGTCGATGGCGGCCCTGCGTGTGCGACGTTGCCCGAGAGCGCGGCGGCGGTTGATGCCTGTTTCACGGGCGCGGCGGTAGATACGGGCTGCGGAGAAGTTTTGGCTTGGACCGTGTTGGGAGCGCCGGTCGCGGCGGTGTTCGCATTGTGAGAGCGGCGCGCCCAGAGGATGATTCCGAGAACGACGACAACGGCGGCGATGGCGACGAGTCTCCAGGGGATTTCGAGGGGAGAAGGCTCGGCAAAATCTTTTTGCCCGAGGCGAACGTGTTCGACGCGCGGGAGAGGGAGGTCGGGGAGTTCCTCGACCTGGGTCAGAGGTTGCGGCTTGAGGGCGACGGGCGCGGGCTCGGGAGCGCGAGGCTTCACGGGCACGGCGGGGCGTGGGGGCGATGCGAGGATACGCGGGCGTTCGGGTTCCCAGATTTCCTGGGCGTCGATTTGCGCCTGGCGCAGGCACGCGAGGTAATCGGTGACGGCTTCTTCGGGGTCGAGGCCGAGGTGTTTGGAGTAGGCGCGGATGAATCCTTTGTTGAAGACTCCGCCAGGGAGTTGATCGAAGTGTTCCTGTTCGATGGCTTGCAGCATGCGGGCGCTGATCTTGGTGACGTTAGAAACGTCATCGAGCGAGAGTTCCTTTTTCTCGCGCGCCTTGCGGAATTTGTCGCCGAATTCGCCCACGGTGTGTCCTGCCTGAGGGAGACGGGAACATCATAGGACAAGAGGCGAGGGGTTGCCACTGCCAAGAGTGATAGAGGTGGGTAACCGGTGGGTGGGGCGTCCCTACGGGACTTTCTTCTCTAGCCCATGGGATACGCAGCGCTGAAGCGCTGGGCTATTTTTTTCGGCACTCCGCGGCTTGCTGGCTCGATCGGCGCCTGTCGAATTGACTTCTGTTGGATCGTCTTTCATCGGATCAGTAGAGGGGTTCAAGGGATCTTTGGGTTGTCACGGAGGTGCGCGCGAGATCCTTCCCTTCGCCTGAAAGGCGGCTCCGGTCAGGATGACTCAAGCTCGGAGACGTTCAGGGTTTTTTGCGGAGGGCGATGGTGAATTGGAATTGGCAGGTGGCGGCGGGATCGACGAAGGCGGTGCCGGAGCGGTCGGCTTCGGAGGCTTCGAAGAAGAGTCCGTGCTTGGTGCGGGCGGGGAGTCCGGTGAAGCGGGCTTTGCCGTCGGAGTTGGTGCCGATTTCGAGGTCGAGCTTGCGGGCGTACATGAATCCGTAGGCGATGTGGACTTTGATTTTGGCGGCGTAGACCGGGGCGCCAGCGGGGTCGGTAATGGTGAAGTCGGCGGAGCAGGATCCGATGCCGCCGTCGATGACGGGTGGGGATTTCGGGTCGGAGGCTGCAGGAGTTTGTGCGCTGGCCGCGAGCGATAGGGTGAGAGCAAAGAGAATGGACGACAGGGCGCGGGTTGCTGGGTTCTTCATGGGCATACTTAGAGTACGCCAGGTGCGCAAGGATGTGGTGGTCTCGGTGAGAGCTGTGCCGTCCGGCCGGACTTGTTTGCAATTTTCTTCAGGGCGCTGCTGCGCTGAATTGCTGGGGTAAATTGTTTCGTCGCGCTGCGGCGGGATCTTCTTCACGGAAACCTAGATTCACGGGAATCAAAATCAAAATCAAAGTCAAAGGCCGCGGGCGGGGGCGCCCGCGCCACATGGATCAAGAGCGAGGATCAAGAACTAAGGTCAAAGGGACAGACAGGGGTGTCCGTTCCACACGGAGACTGCCATACCTGCGCGGAAACGATTCATCCCGTTAGCTTTAGGGGTTCGGTTACCAACGTTCATTGCCGGTGCACGAAAGTGGCGCATATAATTTTTCAACACCACCCGTCTAAGTGAGGACAACGGTATTTCTTGCATGCCTGAGGCCGGCACCCAATTGACGCGCCAGAACCAGGAATTAACGATCTTCCACGATGTGGCGAAGGCGCTGACGTCGTCGTTGGATCTCGATTCCATTCTGCAGACGATTATGGAGAAGATGGCGGAATATTTCCGTCCGGATACGTGGTCGCTGCTGATGGTGGATGAGGGGCACGATGAACTTTATTTTGCTATTGCGGTGGGGGACAAGGCCGAGGCGCTGAAGAATGTCCGGTTGAAGATGGGTGAGGGGATTGCGGGTTGGGTGGCGAAAAACGGGGAGGCACGCGTGGTGCCGGATGTGGCGGCAGATCCGTTTTTTGCGAGCCGGGTGGACCAGACGACGCAATGGGAGACGCGGTCGGTGATCTGTGTGCCGCTGCGATCGAAGCTGCGAGTGCTGGGCGTGATCCAGTTGGTAAACGTGGACATGGCGCGGTTCAAGGAGCCGGAATTGTTCTTCCTGCAGTCGTTGTGCGACTACGCGGCGATTGCCATTGAGAATGCGCGCTGGGTGGAGAAGATTCAGGAACTGACGATCACCGATGATTGCACCGGCCTGTATAACGCGCGACATCTTTATAAGACGCTGGAGACCGAGGTGTACCGGTCGTCGCGATTCGGATATGAGTTCAGCGTGCTGTTTATCGATCTCGACCATTTCAAGTCGGTCAACGATACGCATGGACATTTGGTGGGAAGCAAGTTGCTGGCGGAGATTGGATATCTGGTGAAGGCGCAACTGCGGTTGATTGATTTCGCGTTTCGCTATGGCGGAGATGAGTTTGTCGTGTTGTTGCCGCAGACCAGCAAGGATCAGGCGCTGGTGGTGGCGAAACGGTTGCGGGACGGATTGCGGGCCAGTTGCTTCTGCCGTGAAGAGGGATTGAATTTGAATGTGCGGGCATCGATCGGGCTGGCGACGTATCCGCATGATGCGCGGACGGCGCATGATGTGATCCGGCAGGCGGATGGGATGATGTACGTGGTGAAGAATTCGTCGCGGGATAATATTGGGGTGGCGCAGCGGGGGACGTTGAAGGAGTAGGTCGGGGGTCAGTACTCAGTTCTCAGTTCTCAGTACTCAGTTCTCAGTTGGGAAACCCATTTTGGGGTTGGAAGTGCGCTCTTGCGTCCCTCCGGGACTTTTTCGATGTTTGTTGGTGGCCCAGCGCTGAAGCGCTGGGCTAAATTGTTTCGCCGCTTCCGCGGCATATCAATCACCTACGTTAACCCACCCCAACCATCCAGCTTCGACATTACCAACCATCCCACATTAACGTCCCTGAATCCACCGAACCCACGTCCACTAAACCCTCCTCCACCAAACCCACATCAACCAACTTCACGTCAACCGACCCCACATCAATCGAAGTTCACATCAACCAGCTCAACTCAGGCGCTGACTCCTGACTCCTGGCTACTGGCTCCTGACTACTTTTTTGCTTCCGGGGTACTGGGCTTCCAGGGATTGGCGTTGGCGGGGGCTTTGGGGTTGATGCCGAAATCCCAGACGTAGAGATTCATGGCGTCGGTTCCTTTCGGATCTTCTTTTCCCATCATTTCCACCAAGGCGTATTCACCGGGTGTCAGCGGCTCGGTGGGGGTAAGTTTGAGCCAGCCTCCGCTGACGTTGGTGATGGTGGTTTTGACGATGTGCTGTTCCTGGCTGATCTTGCCCGTGACCTCGCGCTTGACGCCGCCGACGATGCGCTTGCTGCCTTTAACATCGGTGCGGACGATGCGGAAGCGGTCGAAGGGGACGATGGCTTTTTGCGGCTGCTGCGGTTGCTGGGGTTGCTGCGGAGCGGGGTTGCGCGGTGTGTCAGTGGTTGGGGCTGCCGCGGCAGCCGGGGCGGGAGAGTCGTCAATATTGATGTAGAGCGAGGGAACTCCGACGTGGGCCTGAGTGGGGGCATGGGCGCCTTCGAGTTCGACGGTTTGCTTGGGGCCGGCCAGGGGATTGATGGCTCCGCGAAGGATGTTGGCCTTGGTGTTGCGGCTAACGTCGCCGGCGGTCTGCTGGATTTCCACGAGTTGCGGCTCTCCTTGAAAACTATCGAGGAGAAAGACACCGGAGGGTTCCGGCAGGCGAAGTCCCGGGGCGACTTGCGGGAGTTGGGCTTCCGCGCGTTCGCGATCCTGTTCAAGTTCCTTGTCGAGTTCAGCGGCTTCGGGAATGGAAGTTCCGGCGGTGCGCTCTTTCTCGTACTTCTCGGTGGCAGGCCAGTCGACGAGCGAGCTCGGGAGTTCTTCCCAGTCTTCGCGTTCAGCGCTGAAGTAGCGGACGCGGTCGCCTTTCATTTCATACTTGGTGACGAGTTGGTAGGATCCGTCTTTCAGGATGAGGCGGCGGGCGAGATTCTGGGCAGGCGCGGGCAGGGTGAATGCGAGCCAGAGCGTGGTAGCGAGCAGGAAGACCGTCCGGAAGGATCGTCGTGAAACGCTGTGCAATCTCAGGAGCATGCGTTCTAATTATCGTCTGGAGTGCAGGAAAGAGTCGAATGGTTTGGCCGGGGTAATTCGCGGTCGAGGAAAGCGCTCACCACAGGGGACACAGAGGGGCACTGAGGGAATCACCGGATGAACCGTTGGGGGGTGCTTGTAGTATTCTGATGAGCGCGAGCGCCACCGCCCAAACAATGAAACTTACTTCCATCTTATTCTTCGCATCTTCTTTACTGTGCACGACAGTTGCTGTGGCGCAGTCAGGGCCGGCGCCGACCGTGAGTTCCGGCAATCCGCAAGGCGAACAGCCGGTTTCGTACGCGTCGGTGACGCAATTGAATGGGTTGCTGGCACAGCTGGAAGCGAGTTCGAAGAATACGCAGACGGACCTGATGAAGCTGCGCATCGATCATTGGAAGACGGACGGTGCCTCGAAGAAACAGAGTCTCGCGAATGTAGATTCCATTCAGCGCAATCTGCAGGGAGCGTTGCCGGAAATAATAGGCCAGCTGCGTGCGGCGCCGGAAGATTTGCCGACGAGCTTCAAGCTGTATCGCAACCTGGATGCGCTGTATGACGTGGTGGGAAGCGTCGCGGAGGGTGCTGGCGCGTTTGGTTCGAAGGACGATTTTCAGGCTCTGTCGAACGATCTGAGCGGGTTTGAGGGGTCGCGAAAGCAGCTGGCGCAGCGGATTGAGACCTTGTCGGCAGCCAAGGAGGCGGAGATTGTTCGGTTGCGCGCGGACTTGAAGACGGCGCAAGCGGCGATTCCAGTGGCTCCGCCGAAGAAGATTGTGGTCGACGATAACGAGCCTCCTAAGAAGCCGGCGGCGAAGAAGAAATCGACGAAACCTGCGGCGAAGCCGGCGGGGCAGACGCCACCTCCGGCGGATGCGAGTAAGCCGCAGTAGGCGAATCAGACGCTAGACCTCAGGCCTCAGGATTCACCTTCCGTTGGTTGGTGCACTAAGTAACAGACTCCGAAGTAACAGGACGCGGTGTCTAACAGGAGTTAGCCTGTGTTCTGCGAAAGGAGCGCCGCGCCATGAGGAAGAAGAATTCCTGGATCATCGTCTTGGTTTTCTGTTGCCTTGTCGGTGGGCAGGAACAGGCATCGAACGGGAAAATGTCGAAGGCCTCACTGGCTGCCTCGGAGGCGCAAACCAAGAGGGTCCTGCGAGAAATTCGTCATCTCGGGAGCCACGACTGGGCCGGAGAGTATCAGTACGGAGACGGTCTGGGCGTGAATGTAAAGTTGACGCTAGCTCCTGAGAATGGATTCGTGTTCACCTGGACCGGTTGCTTAGGTTTGTATGATCTGAACTACGGCGATGTGGAGTTTACACAAGGCACTGTCAAGCTCCTTTTCAAGTACCCGAACGAGCGCGAAGGATTCGAGGGCATAGCGCCGGAGTTTATTCCGGTACATTGGGGGCAACGTCACTACTTGATTCCAACCGACGGCATGCTCCAGTTCACGAATGCAATCAACGCAGGAATGGAGCCCAACTCGCTGTTTGGCGGGAAGTCTGCCAGCTTCCTCTTGCGGACTGGCGACGAGAAGAAGGTGGTTTCGGGTATGCTGGATCTCGCGAGCGAGTATCTCATCTACATCTTAGCCGAGCCTCTCACAACCAGAATTTCTTCTATCACTCAAAGCCGCATCGTGAAGTCACGCCGTATCACCCGCGTCACGATCAACGTTGGCAGCGCGGACGGCCTTAGGAAGGGCATGGAACTCTTCGTCAAGAATCCGTCCGGCATATATGCAGAAGCAGACGTGACAGATGTGAGCGATTACTGGGCGTCTGCAGTAATCGAGCAGGACCAGACGTCTGATCCTGAACCCTCGCCTGGCTGGACTTTCTCCACGAAACTCTAGCCTTGTCGCGTTTTGGGCGCCAGCGGCGAGGACCGAGCCGAATCTGATAACCTTCCCAGCGCATCTACATTGAACCTCTCGTTTGGGTTCCGGTATTCCTTTATGAACTTGCATGGCAGCTCGGTGGCGACGGTGTTTGGGCTCATCATCATTTGGGTGGTGTTGCTGGACACGTTTGAGACGGTGGTGCTGCCACGGAGAGTGACGCGGCATTTCAAGCTGACGGCGTGGTTTTACCGGCGGACTTGGATTCCGTGGCGGGGAATTGCGCGGCGAATCAAGACAACCTCGCGGCAACAGAATTTTCTGGGATATTTTGGGCCGCTGTCGCTGATCCTTCTGATGGGCTTTTGGGCGACGGGATTGATCTTTGGATTCGCGCTGCTGCAATACGGGATCGGGGGCCACGAACAGCTTAACAAAGAGCCGCTGACCTTTGGCCGAGTTGTTTATCACAGCGGGGAGACGTTTTTCACGCTGGGATATGGCGATATTGTGCCGACTTCGGATGGGGCGCGGGCACTCTCGGTGATCGAAGCCGGAATGGGTTTTGCGTTCTTAGGCGTCGTGCTGGGCTACATTCCCGTAGTGTATTCGTCGTTCTCGCGACGAGAGATTCAGATTTCGATGTTGGATGCGCGGGCGGGATCGCCTCCATCGGCGGTGGAGTTACTGGCGCGGCTGGCGGGCCGGACAGATGATCCGGGCGTGGACCAGAGCGTGCTGGATGAGGTGTTGCGGGATTGGGAGCGGTGGGCGGCGGAGTTGCTGGAAAGCCAGATTTCATATCCGGTGCTGACGTTTTTTCGCTCGCAGCACAGCAATCAATCGTGGCTAGGCGCACTGACGACGATGCTGGACGTGTCGTCGCTGGTGCTGACGGGGATTGAGGGAGTGCATCCGGGGCAGGCGAAGTTGACGTTTGCGATGGCGCGTCACGCGGCAGTGGACTTGGCGCAGGTGGTGAATGCAAGATACGATCCGGCCGCCGGCGATCGGCTTCCGGCTTCCGAGAGCGACAGCTTGCGGGACGCGTTAGCGGGGGTGGGATTGCGGCTGCGGAACGATGACTATGCGCGAGACAAGCTGACGAAGTTGCGGTCGATGTATGAGCCTTATGTGCATTCGACGGCGCGGAATTTGATGCTGACGTTGCCGCCGTGGCGGTTTACCGAGAAGGCACGCGATAACTGGCAGGCGGGACCGTGGGACAAGTTGATCCAGGCGCGGGGGCTGGCGGTGTTGGGGCAAAAGGCGATAACACCGACTTCAGTGGGAGAAGATCATTTCTGAGCATCGCGCGGGGTTCAGGGCCGGTTGGGCTGCTTACTTGTGGTTAGAAGAGACGTAGCGAGCAACGTCTCTACGATGAGTGCTAACATCCTTTCTTTCCTGGGTTCCTTCAAATGAAAAAAACTGGTGAGAACGTGGTGCGCATTGAGGCGGAGGCGCTGCGGGCGCTGGCGGACCGGATTGGCGGGCCGATGGCGGAGGCGTTTCAACGCGCGGTGGAGTTAATGTTCGGTTGCGCGGGGCGCGTGGTGGTTACGGGGATGGGCAAGAGCGGGTTGATCGCGCGGAAGATTGCGGCGACGTTGAGTTCGACGGGGACTCCGGCGTTGTATCTGCATCCGGTGGAGGCGTTGCACGGGGATCTGGGGATGGTGGTGCGGGGGGATGTGGTGCTGGCGTTGTCGGCGTCAGGGGAGACCGAGGAGATTCTGGCGCTGCTGGCGACGATCAAGCGGCTGCGGGTGCCGTTGATCGCGATGACAGGGGATGAGATCTGCGGTGGTTCCTACCTTTCGAATGGCGCGAGGGCTGGGGCGCTGGGAACAAAGACTCCCGCGCCGGAGGCTCCGGACGCGGGCGGGGGCGCCCGCGCCACATACACCAGCCAGGCGATTTCTACTCTGGCGGCGGCGGCGGAGGTGGCGTTGGATTGTTCGATTGCGCAGGAGGCTTGCTCGTTGGGGCTGGCGCCTACGGCTTCGACTACGACCATGTTGGCCTTGGGGGATGCGCTGGCGGTGACGTTGAGTGAGAGGCGCGGCTTTAAGGAAGAAGACTTTGCCAACTTGCATCCGGGGGGAAAGTTGGGGAAGCGGCTAGCGCGGGTGGAATCGCTGATGCATGCGGGGGACGCACTGCCTTGCGTTACGCCGTCGACGAAGATGCCGGACGTAATTTACGAAATGTCGCGGAAGAAATTGGGTGTGACGGCGGTGGTGGAGGGGAAGAGATTGGTGGGCATTGTCAGCGATGGGGATTTGCGACGGTTGCTGGAGAAGCGCGGCAAGGATGTGATGGATTTGACGGCGGGCGAGGCGATGACGCGGGATCCGAAGACGATTGGGCCGGGGGAGTTTGCGGCGACGGCGTTGGCATTGATGGAAGAGAAGAAGATCACGTCCCTGATGGTGGTGGATGGAAGCGGGAAGTTGGAGGGGATTGTGCACCTGCATGATCTGTGGAGCACCGAGTTGGTGTAGGCGGCGCGGATGGGAGCGCGAGACATTCTCCCGCGAAGATCAAGACGAAACTTTTGACAGGTCCCGGCGACCGTAGCGGCCGTTCTCCCTCGCTGATGTCCATGACTTGCACGCTGAAGTTGTCCTCGTTCAGGGTGACGCCCTTAATTTCCTTGCCGTCTGCCGTATCCACGGTGAGGCTCTCGTATTCCTGGGGAAATCCGCATACCGAGATCACGTCCGGTCCCAGCCTGCCGCCCTCACGTGTGACCATGCGGCACAGCGAGCCATTGGCATCGCCATAAAACAATTCCTTGCAACGAATCAGAAAGAGTCCCCGTCGGGACATGTCCGGCGGGCATCTGCCGCCTGCACCTTTGGCTCTCTACACTGAAATCCTGCCTCGAAGCTGCCGATATTCCTGAGGCGGGGGAGATTTTTCCCTAGGCTTCCAAGTGATTGATCTTTCAGCCTTTCCAGCGGAAGGCGTCGGGCTGTGGAAGGCCCAGATGGGACAGCACGCGATAAGCAAATTCGCGGGCTAAATCATCTAATGAAGTAGGACCGTAATAGAACGCCGGAATCAGCGGAAAGATGGTCGCCCCGGCATCAGCGGCCCGATACATGTTGCGGATGTGGATTTTATTGAGTGGCGTCTCGCGCACGCACAACACCAGCGGACGCTTCTCTTTGAGGGTGACGTCGGCGGCTCGCTCGATCAGTTGCGCGGCGACGCCGTTGGCGGTGCGGGCCAAGGTGCCAACGCTGCAGGGGATCACGATCATGGCATCGGCAGGATAGGAGCCGCTAGCCACGTTCGCCCCGATGTCGGCGTTCGATTGAACTTTGATTTTTCGCGAGGAGTGGCCAAGAAGTCGACCGAGCAGGTTGGACCGGCCCTTCAGGCCTAGCTCCTCCGCCATAACGCGGAGCGCGCTGTCGGACGCGATGAAGTTAACGGTCTCGACCCGCCTGTCGCGTTCGACGGCGAGCAGAAGCTGCCGCAGGAAAATGGCCCCGCTGGCGCCGGTGGTCGCGACGGTCAGATTCTGCGGTGGATGGTTAGGCACAGTAGTCCTTGTGATGAAACGCCGTGCGGCACTGGAGAGACCGCAATAGCGATGCTCCAGCCCTGCAGGGGCGGCATGTGATAGCCCGGCATGTAAGTGCCGGGGAGCAGCAAGAGAAGGAGCGAGTCCCTAAGGGGATGGCACATTCTCAACCGAACTTCGGAGCATAGGGAGTCCGCGGACCAGAAGTCAAGAGAAGCACCAATGGCTAGCACCGCTAATCTTCGATCCCGCCGCAGCGCCGCGCAGTTGCACGCGCTGGCGGGAGTGGAGCGCGAAATCCGCGCCCAGGATTCGCACAGCCGCCGCAAATACCTGCGCGAATTTAACGAAGCCTATGGTAACTACGAGTCGGTGCTCGATGCCCTGCAAATTCAGACCACTGTCTACTCGGCCGACGTCGTTCTCATCGGCGACTACCACGCTCTGCCCGCCGCCCAACGCCACGCCGCATCGCTGATCGAGCAGCGTGCTTTGGCGGGAGATCGCAAAGTTGTTCTGGGAGTCGAAACCATTTTCGCCCGCGACCAGCATATCCTGGACGAATGGTGGCGCCGCGAAATTGACGAGTCCGAACTTCGCCAGCGCATCCGCTTCGATCTTGACTGGGGATATGACTGGGCTCCGTTTTACGAACTGCTGGTCACCGCTCGCGATCATGCCGAGGCCCTGTACGGCCTCGACTGCATGCCGCGTGAAGACTTGCGCAAGATTGGTGCCCGCGACCGCCATGCCGCGGCCAAGATCGCTGAAATCCGCGAGCGCCACCCGGATGCCGTCATCTTCGTACTGTTCGGTGAAT
The DNA here is from genome assembly GCA_963840895.1 of uncultured Acidobacteriaceae bacterium. Classification (GTDB taxonomy): domain Bacteria; phylum Acidobacteriota; class Terriglobia; order Terriglobales; family Acidobacteriaceae; genus Sulfotelmatobacter. Next base: position 597,548 of record CAWJAR010000009.1, on the reverse strand, counting down.
CTCATCTCGCGCCCGGGCATCTACCGCAGGCCGTGCGTGAGCAGGCGCCCGACACTAAAATGCTCACCGTCCTGCAGAATATCGATGCTCTCTACTGGCGAGCCGCCGGAGAGCGCGCGGATAAAGTGGAAGGCGTCCGCGTCAACGATGAGGTCCTGTGCGTCTTTACTGCGACGCCGCTGGAAAAGTACGAGAGCTACCGTTTGTTCCTCGATCAGTGGAGTCGCTGCGACGATAGCCCCGACTTTGCACCCACGATCTACAACTTGATCGATAGCCTGGTTCGTTTCCTCGAAATCAACCGATACTCGCCGCACAACAGCACGCAACCGAAGTTCCTGGTCGACATGCTACCCGAAGTCTACGGCGGGTCATCGGATGCCATGCTCCGCCGGTTGCTGTTGCGTAAAGGAATCGGCGAAATCGAGCGTGAATCGATGCTGACCAGTGTGGCTGAGCGAGGCAGTGCCTACCTGCCTCAGGTGAACGCGTTCTATGTTCGCGAGTTTCAAATGATCCACGCGGCCGAAGATGCCACACGCTTCCTGCATCAGGCGTGTCAAGGCCTGCCGCATCGGCTGAACGGTCGCGTAGAACAGGGAAGTAGTGCGAATGGAAACGGTCACTACGAACGCAAAGCTGTGGACGATTTCTATGCGCGCGTGATCGAACATGCCGTGGCCTACTTTGGTTCGCGCATCCTGTATCCCTCGCGGCCTGCTCCCCAGGACGAGTCGCCGGTGTCTCGGGCCGCTTGCGAGAAAGCAGCGCAGGCAGCCATCCGTGGCGAGGCCTCCAAAACTGCGTCGGTCGCTCGCGACTTGGGCTACCGCATCGGAAGCCAGATCTACGACGCCTACCTTGCCGGAAGAGTTGCACCCGGCGGGCTGCGCCGCCTGTTTCTGGCCCACCTCGACGAACCCGGCCTGGCCCGAAAGGTCTGTGCTGCGGTGATCGCCAAGCTGCGTCCAACTTCCCGCTCTATGGCGCGGTCCACGCACGCCTAAACTTAAAGTTCCGCAAAATGCTAACCTGCTAGGAGCTTTGAACGCCGAATCCATCCGGAAGCTTTTCGAGGAAGTGCGCAAGGGCAAGCTCACGCCTGACGACGCTGTTGACCGCCTGCGTCACCTGCCCTTCGAAGATCTCGGCTTCGCGAAAGTCGATCACCACCGAGCGCTGCGAAACGGCATGCCCGAGATCATTCTTGGAGAGGGCAAGACTCCCGCGCAGGTCGCAGGAATTTTTGCCCGTCTCGCCAAGCACGGAGGCAACATTCTGGCGACGCGAGCGAGCGACAAACAATTTGCCGCGGTAAAGAAGAAAGTTCGCCGCGCTGAATTTCGCGACCTAGCCCGCGCCATCGTTCTGCAACGCGATCCCACGAAGTACGGGAAGGGCATCGTCGCCGTAGTCTCCGCTGGCACCAGCGATATTCCGGTGGCGGAAGAAGCCGTGGTTACTGCCGAACTTATGGGCAACGAAGTCGAGCATTTCTACGATGTGGGCGTTGCTGGCATTCACCGTCTCCTCGCCAACCGAGAAGCATTGACCAAGGCGCGCGTGGTCATCGTTTGTGCCGGCATGGAGGGCGCTCTGCCCAGCGTCGTTGGAGGCCTGGTTGGAGTCCCCGTCATTGCCGTTCCCACCAGTATCGGTTACGGCTCATCGTTCAAAGGGATGGCAGCTCTGCTCGGTATGCTGAACTCCTGCGCCTCCAACGTAAGCGTGGTCAATATTGATAATGGTTTTGGGGCCGGCTACGTCGCCTCGCTCATCAACCGGCTCCCTTGAATTTTCCTTTCGAACGTACTCTGACGAAATAGCACTCATCTGTGCAGAGGCATTTTGCGTCTCTGTTGGATCACCTGCGCCACTCGAAATACCAGGGCGGAACAGGTGATGACAATCCAGATTGCGCTCCACGCCGCAAGCACCCGCGAGTTTGAATCCCCGAACAGGAAGACGCCTCCGAGCAGCAGAGCACTCGGAACCGCGAGCAGAGCAAACGTGAGATCTCCCGGGTTTTTTCTGGGTAAGGCTCTGCGACGGCGCCATTGCACGAGGTCGTCCACGAAGCGGCCAACCATGTACCAGCAGAGCAAGCCCACAATCCAGAAGCCGTATAGTCGCAGTTTATAGTTGGGCAAAGCGTCGGCTCCCCGAAGGCCGAACTCCGCAGGGATCACGATTGCAGCGGACGGCAGATTAATCGCCTCCGCCCATTCAACCGCGATTGGACTGGGGACCAGCATCCAGGATTGAGGCTCAGTGCCGTTGGAGGGCACAAGACGGACCTCGTGCGCTCCCGGCGCCCACGTAGCCCAGACAATGAGCAGCATCGCAACCATTTGAAGCGCCGGCAGCACGAACCTGAAACGCATTGCGCCCGATTAGATCACATCTGACCACAGAGGTCACAGAGACCGATCTTCGCGGAGCGTCCTTTGTGATCTCTGTGTCTTCTGTGGTGAAGACTTCTCGCGCAAAAAAAAGGGCGCAGCTTTCAGCCGCGCCCTCGTGGTGCACCGCTACATCAACTTTACAGTTTGTTCTGAGCCGACTTTCCTTCGATCTCCAGCTTGTTGTCCACGCTAAAGGCGCCAGGTAACTGGTTTGCTCTGATGCCGGCAATGTCCTTGTCCATCTTGTTATCGACCGAGCCGTAGAGCGTCACGTGACCGTTCGCCACGATGATCCGAATCGGGCGCGCCGGATCCGTTGCGTACTTGCTCAACACGGAGTCGCTATAGATCACGCGCAATGCCCGCAAGCGAATCCCGTCGTCGAACAGCGAGACCGGTGCGATCGAGACCCGGTCGATCACATCCTTCACGCCCGGCATGTTGGCGATGTCGGCCATCGCTTCGTCTCGGCCAACGCCGGTACGATCCTGACCCTCGACTGTCACCACGCCATCTTTCACACCCAATGCGAAATAGTCGAACGTATTGTCATAGCCCACGCGCACGTAACGCAGCTTCTTGGCCAGTTTCTGCTCAAGTTGCTCGTTAGACACGTTGGGCCCAGCCACGGTTAACAGGTTGCGGACGCCCTGAGCATTTGCAGTCTTGCGCGCCATCTTCGCAGCATCCAACTTGCCCTGGTAAAGATCGACCGTCCCGGTAAGGGTTACGATCCCATCTTCCACGCTTGCCTTCACATCGCCGAACTGGCTTTTCGACGCAAGCTTGTGCGTCACCGTCGTCTGAATTTGATTGTCGAAGCGAGCCGCACTCTGTGCCATGAGCATGGTGCTCAACAGCCCTACCCCCAGAAGCGTACCCGCCAGTTTTACTAAGCTTTGCTTCGTCATAAAGGTCACCTCCGACCCGTTGACAATTCTTTGACAATTAACTGCTTGGTTAATTCATTCGATGCGGCGGGGCGAGGCCGAGATGCATGTCGACGCAGGTGAAAATGGCCGCTCAGAGGGAGCGGGCGCACAGCGAAACTATTTTTGCGGATGAGTGTTTATACTAGTGTGGCTGCCGCAATTTTCACTTCTCGTCACCAGACTTGAAGGCTTCGCATCACTTTCTGATTGAGGACCAATCTGTCAGACGGACAGGTTGCCTGGCCATTACTTGCCTCAGTCCCGCGTCGAACTCTACGGTGCGACGCTCGAATGTGCCGAGGCCTATCGGAGTCCACTGTGCTTTTGTAGAGCCAGCTTGGTTAGGCAAGTCCAGCAATCTTCTTAAGCGCCGCGCTGTATTCCCGAATCGTTTCCGGCCGCGCCCGGTTGTAAATGAATTGCCCCTCCCGCCGGGATTCAATCAGGTCGGCATCCGACAGAACTTTGAGGTGATGCGAAGCATCCGCGTGAATGTGGTTAGTCCGGGGCCCATTTCCAGTTCCGATGAAGCGGTTGGGCACCCCGGAGGAGGTCGGCAATGCCGTCCTTTTCCTTGCAAGCCGGAGGCTTCCTACATCACAGGAGTGGACCTCAACGTCGATGGCGGAATGGCGCAAGTCTAAGTCTCGCGTAGGGGCGGACGCATTCGTCCGCCCCGCAAGGCGAAGCGAGCGGTCCGGACGAATGCGTCCGGGGCTACGTGTTTTGAGGTGGCGCTGGCATTCTAGTGTCCATTCTGGCTTCGTCCGTCGCATTTCTCTGCCAAGCCCACCGATACTTCCGCCAATCGTCAACTAACCCCTTGCGCACTGGGTTCTGCAATACGTACTGGACTTTCGCGTCCAGCCCTTCCGAGCAACGCAGCACGTGATCAAAGGACTCTTCCTGCCAAACGGGCCCGTGTCGTTCCAAATGCCTATTAATTTTGCGACCGGCAGAGCCCTTGATACCACGCAGGATCTCTACAAGAGAAAATATCTGGCTCCGACTTCGATCGACTAAAGGCGTCAGAATCATGTGAACATGATCCGGCATTACGACTGCGACGTAGAGTTCGTACCGCCTGCGATGATCGTGACAGCACGAGGCAAGCGAAATTTCGCGAGCCCAATCCGGCAGCACCCAGCGGTGTTTCGTGATGAAGGTGATGAAGTGCGGTTTGAAATCCCTCTGTAAATGCGGGAAGTTGCGCCGGTAGAACTGCATGTCGAAATTCTGGCATGCAGGCGCAAGGAGTTGCCAGACATAGATGCAAATAATAGGGTAGATTCCCACCACGGGAATCTTTGGGAGGAGGCAAATTACGTAGGGCGGACGCATTCGTCCGCCCAGCGAGGCGAAGTGCACGGCCCCGGACGAATGCGTCCGGGGCTACGTGTTTCGGGGTTTCGCGGGCAAAACCTTATTGACCACGGCTGAAACCTGTGATTAGATGCCCGAATCCATAGTGGGTTCGGCGCCGGAACCCGCCACGATTGGGGCGTGCGACAGAGGTGATGTATATGAAGCATAGTTTGTTGCGTGCGGCCCTAGCTGTAAGCGTGCTAGGCCTTGTGGTCTTTTCTTTGAGCCTGGGCGCCAGCGCACGGGACGTCGTCCTGCCCGCCGGTACTCTTTTGCAATGCACCATGAGCGAACCGAATTTCTCCTCGGCTACGGTCGACGTCGGGGATCCCGTCCTGTGCCACCTTCGCGGAATCACCGAGTTTGGTCAACAAGCTTTTCCACGCGGCAGCTATCTGGTCGGACATCTGGAATCTGCCAAGGATCCCGGGCATTTCTGGGGCAAGGGCTCGTTGAAACTCCAGTTCGATCGCATCGGCCTCCCCACGGGTGATCTGCCTCTTGAGGCCAAGATCATCGCGACCCGTGGTTACAAAGTCGATAAGCAAGGGAAGATCGACGGCAAGGGACATCCCAAGCGCGACATTGTGGAATGGATGATTCCGCCCCTGTGGCCATGGAAGGTGATCATGTTGCCGGCACGCGGACCTCGTCCCACGCTGAAGGGGGAAACCGTGCTCAGCATGCGCCTGATGGACGATGTGCAGATCCCGCAGGTGGCGCAGACCTACGGCCCCAGCTGGCACTTCTTTGGACGGCCGCAGAGCCAGTCTTATCACGACTCGGTCTACGACAACGCCAAGCCGCAGCTGGCGCTTCGGAACACCTCGTTGGCAGACGGGACTCGCTCAGGAGTTCCGCAGGCGACCTACGCGAGCGTGGTTACGCGAACCGTGGAACCTGCGATGGGAAGTACTTCTCCCGGGATGCCTGTCTTTGTGCTGAACAGCGGGACGGTGCTTGCAGTTAGCGGATACGGCTACCAGGACAGCCGCATCACGTATTCGCTGGCCGGCGGAGGGTCGGGCGTTATCAGTACCGATGACGTCGACTGGACTACGACCACCCGCGTGAACGCGAAGCGCGGGGTCAGGGTTACGCTGCATGGGACTCATGTTGCGGCGGGGACGCCGGGCCTTTAACCGTTCACAAGTACGCCCGCCGAGTTCAACTCGGCAGGACTAAGCCGCCAGTCGAAAAGCTGGCGGCTTTTCCTATCGCGCAAAACTCGCAGCGCTTACCCTTAGTCCAGAGTGACACGATAAAATTTCCACATCGAGAGACAGTGAAATCGCAAGAAATGAACAAGCGGCCCGGTGTCTTCTACGCGGTAACGACCGATGGCGTGGAACTACCGGTGGTAGATGTAACCCATCCGGCGTTCGCATTAACGCTCAGTAGTGCCGAGCAGCAGTTGCTGGTGGAGAAATTCTTGCAGCAAGGAGTGCCATTCGGATTTCTGCCCAAGCCGCTACGCACCCGACTCTTGCAGTTCTTCCTTCGAGGATCAGTGCTCGCGGAGGGAATACAGCAAGCCCAAGGGTCGTACATGTCGGGGCTGCACACCTATCTGCTGAAACTGGGACCGGAGATGCTAGGCAGCGTATCCGCGAAACCGATCGACCGGCGGATTGCGGAATCATTGCCAGTGTTGGCGGTGCGCTTGCGCCTGCAGGATACGGCGCAACTCATGGCCGACACGTTGATGGAACCGCTTACGTCTGACCGCGAAAGACCTCTTCATTTCGTAAACATTGCGGGCGGACCGGCAATCGACTCCCTGAACACGCTCATCCTGCTTAGCAAGGGGCAGGCCTGCATCCTGGATGAACGTCCAATCTCAATTGATGTTCTGGATTTGGACGATGCCGGCCCTTCGTTCGGAGAGGCTGCGCTGGCAGCTCTTGCTCAACAGGATGGACCCTTACGAGGATTGCGGGTTGCGTTTCGGCATATCCGCTACCACTGGGCTCAGGTGGCGGAGCTGCAAGGGGTGCTGCGTGAGGCCGAGGCGAGAGGTGCAATCGCCATTTGTTCTTCGGAAGGGGGACTGTTCGAGTACGGGTCCGATGAGGAAATTGAAGCGAATCTCAGCGCGCTGCGAGGGCCGGCGAATGTTGTGGGAGTGGTCGGTTCGGTGACGCGTGCCGATGAACCCATCCAGCGTTTGCGCGAGAGCAGTTCCGCGGCGACTCGTCCCCGGGGATTAGCTGTCTTTCGCGAGCTCGCCAGGAAAGCGGGATGGACCATTGCGCGTGTGATCGAACGGCCTTTCAGCGATCAAGTGGCTCTCAACCGATGAACCCCGGCGGGCGAAGGTCTTGCATCCACAATCAGTTTCGGAGAATCTAACGCAATCGCATCTATCTGGGAGGAATCGATGTCCAAGATCAACATCGCCGAGAAATTTTCCAAGATTTCTGAATACTGGAAGCCCTACATCGCTGCCGAACTCAATGGGCAATATGTGAAGTTTGACAAGTTAAAGGGCGAATTCGTTTTCCACCATCATGAGAACGAGGACGAAATGTTTCTGGTCGTGAAAGGCCGCTTCCGCATGGAATTCCGCGACCGTCACGAATGGATCGAAGAAGGCGAATTCGTCGTCGTTCCGCGCGGTGTTGAACACCGTCCGGTTGCGGATGACGAATGCTGGATCCTTTTGTTTGAGCCGGCCACTACTCTGAATACCGGCAACGTGGTGAACGAGCGTACTCTGTCCGAGCTTGAGCGAGTATGAGGCGAACGCGTGTAGAATGAATTGCATCCAAGAGCCATGGAACTGATCGTCTATTCCTCAGCGTGGTGCCCCGACTGCCGCGAGGCCAAGCGCTTTCTCGCCAAACACAACATTCCCTATCAGGAGATTGACGTCGCGACCACGCCCGGCGCCATTGAAGAGATCGTCAAGCGGACGGGAAAGCGTGCCATCCCGCAGTTTGTAATTGACGGCGATTGGGTGCAGCCTTATGACCCCCGCAAGGGCTTCCTCTATGACGAAATGGCGCGGCGTCTGGGAGTGACAAACCCATAAAGCCTTATCCGCAGGATTCGAGGGGTTAGGGCTTTGATGCTCGTCCCCTATCGCCTGTACATCTCCTTCAGTACCGTAGCCAACCCGACCGTGAAGGGCGAAGATACCTACTCCAAGTACTCGGCCTCGCTGAGCGTTCCCCCGCTTAAGAAGCTGAAACAGAAAGACTTGGGCGAGTACCGAGGATGCTACTTCGACACTCATGGCCGACCCCGATCTTAACGAACCTCCGAGCTCCGATAAGTCTAATACGCCCGCGCCTGAAACCCATTCTCCACAAGTGTCCAGCATGGTTTGTGACAGCTGGCAGGAGATGGTGCAGGCTGTTTTAGGAATCTTGTTGCTGCTGGGTGCCTTGGCGATGCTCCACTATTACGCTCCAACAACGGCGCAGGGAGCGCCGCCCAGCGATCTGGAAAAAGAGGTGCGTGACCTGACGATGCAGGTCGAGCAACTCAAGCAAGATCAGGCCATGCCAACGGTGGTTCTAAACCGCTATCGCAATTCCATTGGGTACATTTACGGGGTCTATCAGGTTGGCTTCGCGAACCAGCATCCAGTCGTTCGGGCGCGGGTCTCGGGAACCGGATTCCTCGTAGGCAACGGGTTGATTGCGACGAACCGGCATGTTGCCGAACCCTGGTACGGCGATTCAGAAGCACAGAAGCTGATCGATCAGGGAGCGACGGGTATGCTGGAGAGCCTGGTGATTTTCTTTCCCGGCTCGCCGACGCCAGTCAGCCTCTCGCCCGCCTCGGTCTCAAAGACTTCCGACCTGGCAGTCTTGAAAGCGGAGGATATGAATCTGGTCCACGGCCTTTCGACACTGCCTCTGGCGAAATCGCCTGGGGCTCCGGGACAACTGGTGACCGTGATCGGGTATCCAATGGGAATTGCCGGGATGGTGGCCAAGTCGCCCACGGGAATTTACGAACGTTTGGCCTATCGCCACAATGACATCAGCGCTGCCAGTGAGTTGGCTGCGCTGTCTTTGATTCGTCCCTCGACCACTTGCGGACATCTGGGCGACGTGGTGGGTGACAAGCTTATCTATGATGCTCCTACCGCGCACGGCGGAAGCGGCGGGCCGGTTTTCAACACCAAAGGCGAGGTCATTGGCGTCAACTCAGCTTATATGGACGGATTTACGGGCGGCACGCTCGGAGTGTCGGTAGATTTGCTTCGCCCACTGTTACAGGAAGCGCAAAAGCAAAAATAAAACTGAAACCTGGTGTTCACGGTTCGGGACCGAATCTGGCACCAACTTTCCTTGCACTCGCTTCGCGCAACCCATCGCTATTTGGATTTTCGATTCGTGCCCGCATCAGGGAGCCTTGTTCGTGGGTGAACAACAGGAATCCCATGGACTCGTAGCGCAGGGTCTTCTCCTTCCACACGGCCGTCATCACACCGGAATACGAGTGCCCGTGGCTTCCTAAAAGAAGATGGCCCAGTTCGTGCGCCGCGACTGTTCCCAGCAGCCGAGACAGATCAGCGCCGGATTGACGGCACGCTTCCTCGATGCGATCGAGGAAGACGTCGCTATACTTCCCGACTCCCCGTTCGTCCAGAAAGGCCAAGCCGAAAACCAGATCGGACGACGTCTTCCCCGTAGGAACAATGTGAAGGACAAACTGGCTGGGGCCCGGCGTCCGCTGACAGGCGTCTTCCAACGTTCGAGACGCAGCAAAACAATTCACCCATGTGATGGCAATTCCGGCGGAGCGAAAGATTCGGGCTGCCTCGAGCTCCGATTCATTCACGATCTCTGCGGAGAGTGTGGTGCTGTTCTGTACGAGCACAGTAATCTCCGGGTCGCCGCTCTCGCTGCGCGCTGCCGCAATATTTCCACATAACAAAACAAGTGCCGAAGTAACCACCAGCAATCTTCTTAATCGTCGGAACCCCATGGCCCTACCCTCCGTATCCTTTGCAAGGTGGGACTGATTGCTGCGTGCCTCAAGGCCCGGTGGGTGATTCGCAGGTGAAATGCGGGTAACGAGCTAAGCTCCAAACCGTCAAACGGTTACTGGGTTCGGTGACATGGGGGAAATGCAGTGAGCGTTCTAAACTCCGGTATCGTGGGGAACTCAAGACTGTCGACGAGCGAGGGAACGCGCCGGTTTGGTGTGTACGAACTCGACTTACGCGCGGGCGAGCTGCGGCGTCAAGGGATGAAGGTCAAGTTGCAGGAGCAGCCGTTTCAGGTGCTCATGCAACTTCTGGAAAAGCCGGGCGAAGTCGTTTCTCGCGAGGAGTTGCGCAACCGGCTATGGCCGGCCGACACGTTTGTCGACTTCGATCACAGCTTGAACGCCGCCATACGGCGAGTGCGCGACGCGCTCGGAGACTCCGCCGAGAATCCCCGGTTTGTGGAGACCGTGGCGCGCAGGGGCTATCGATTCCTTGCGCCGGTGGATGCAGGCAACGGAATTCATTCCGTACCCGCCGCAGTTGAAACCGCCCCCCACAAGGGTCTTCGTTTTCACATTTGGTGGGTTGTTGCAGCGGCAAGCGCGGTCATACTCGTTCTCGTTGGGATCAAATTCGGATTGCTGCTGGCCCAGCAACATCGGTCTTCCGTGTCCCGCGTGTCTCAACTGACCGCCAATCCTCTGGACGATCGCGTTCGAGCCGCCGCCATCTCCCGCGATGGTCGCTATCTCGCCTTCTCCGATGAAACCGGCTTCTACGTTCGCCAGATTGACTCCGGAGAGACGCATCCCATCGCTCTGCCTCGTGGCCAGGCCGCGGCATCGGTTGCCTGGTTTCCCGACAGCGTGCACATGGTCGTGGGTCTGACCGGATCGGCGCGCGAATCCAGTCTCTGGCAAGTTTCGGCCATGGGCGGAGCTGGCCGCAAAATGATCGACGAAGGACATTCGCCCGCCGTCTCTCCGGACGGCGCCACCGTCGCTTTCATCGTGGAAAAAAAATTGCGCGAGCAGATTTGGCTGGTCGGCGTGGATGGAACGCAGCCGCACAAACTCGTCGGCGAAGAAGGCGACTTGTTTGGGTCTGTGACCTGGTCGCCTGACGGAAATCGAATCGCCTACACCAGAGCTCACTTCGATTATGGCTATGGCGCGAAGGGCGCAATTGAAATTTGCGATCTCAAAGGTAAAATGAGCAGCTCCACTTTGCCCATCACCAGCGTTGTGTCGCTCGATGGTTTGGGGGGGCCACTGATCTGGGCTCCGGATGGACGCTTGATCTTCTCTCTTTATGAATCGCGTCCGCGCCAGCTGGATTCGAATCTGTGGTGGATTTCGCTGGACCGTCAGGGCAAGCCCGTCCTTCCAGCGACCCGTTTGACCAACGATGTTGGAGCGGTCAACAGCATCAGCGTTTCCGGCGACACCAAGCGTGTCGCGTACCTGAAGGGCGTTCCCGAACCCGATGTCTACGTGGGCAAGCTGGAAGGTTCCGCGATTGTCGGAGAGCCCCAGCGCCTGACTCTGGATGACCGGCAGGACATGCCGTTTGACTGGACCGCTGACGGCAAAGAAGTCATCTTCATGTCGGATCGGAATGGAACCTTCAATATTTACCGGCAGGCTACGGATCAAGCCGTGCCAGACATTCTTGTGGGTGGCAACAATCCGGTCGCGCAGCCACGCCTCAGTCCCGACGGCACTCAACTGCTTTACGTCGTGTATCCGAGTTGGGGGGAGACGGTTGCCTCAGTACCTCTTATGCGGGTTCCAATCGGCGGCGGCACTCCACAACAGATTCTGAAAGAGCATTGGATCAGCAATCATCAATGCGCACGCTCGCCGGCCTCGCTGTGTATCTACAGCGTGGCGGCAGAAGGCGCGCTCACTTTCTTCACTTTCGATCCCTTTCACGGAAAAGGTTCTCAGATTTACCAGATCAAAGATGATCTTCCTCAACTCTATAACTGGAGCCTATCTCCCGATGGAACGATGTTGGCCATCGCCAAAGGAAAATGGGGAGACGAAGAACCCAAGATTCATTTCGTATCAACCCACGACGGCGCGGACCGATGGGTACCCGTCTCGGGCACGCGAGGCATGGCGTCGCTCGATTGGACTGCGGACAGCAAGGGATTATGGGCGTCCTCGGTGAATGAAGAGAATGCTCTGCTGCATATCGATCTGCAAGGTCACGCCGTTCCAGTCTGGCAGCCGAAACGAATGTGCGTGGGATGGGCTATCCCGTCGCGGGACGGCCGCTCGGTCGCGATACTGGTCAGCAGCGGCAGCGCGAATGTGTGGATGGTGGAGCGGCCGTAGGATTTCACGCGAGCTCCCAAAATACAGCCGGCGAGCGAAGCCAGAATCCAGCTGCACCGCGCACGCTATCACGTCTCGCCCTTTCCGTAGATAATCATGACGTGCCCCAACTGGAAAATTTTCGTCTGAAAGTCTTTCGCACGGTCGCCGAACAACTGAATTTCCGCAAGGCCGCCGAGCATCTATTTCTCACGCAGCCGGCCATCACGCTGCAGGTGAAAGCACTGGAGGACGATCTCGGCGTTCGTCTCTTCGACCGCGCCGGGAGCCGTGTCACGCTCACGTCGCAAGGATCTCGTTTGCTGGGTTACGCCAACAAGATCGCGACTCTCGTTTCCCAGGCCGAGCAAGAACTCGGCTCCGAAGATGGCAAGGTTTCAGGCGAACTCACCCTTGGCGTATCGACCACGATTGCGCAATACGTTCTCCCGCGTTTACTCGGAGCCTTTCTCGAAGAGCATCCCCGAGTCCAGTTCTCGTTACACAGTGGCAATACCGGTGAGATTGTTCAACTTTTGCTTGCGAACAAGCTCTCCATTGGGCTGATCGAAGGCCCGGCCCGGGACCGCGGTATTCGCACCGAGCCCTTCATGCAGGATGAACTGGTGCTGATCATGCCCCCGAGTTTTGCATCCGATGAGATGTCTCGGGCTCAACTCTTGGCCTCCAATCTCCTGATGCGCGAACAAGGTTCCGGATCGCGCCGCGTCGTCGAATTGGCTCTCGAGAATGCCGGCCTCAAGCTGAAGTCGTTCAAGAACGTGATGAATCTCGACTCCACCGAAGCAATCAAGTCTGCGGTGGAGGTGGGACTCGGTGTTGGCTTCGTATCCCGTTGGGCGATTTCCAAAGAAGTGGAACTGGGCGCGCTCAAGGTTGCCGAGGTCACAGGTCTCAAAGTGGATCGTCACTTTTCGCTCATCTCCCGCACCGGGCCCGGACCCCAGGGTCCCGCGAGTGCGTTCCGTACGTTCGCGCTCGAGCGTGCGCGCCTTCTGGCCAACCAAGGGCGCAAGCCCTCCCGGCCAGCCAAATCCTCTCGATAAGCTCCACTAATCGCCCATCAAAACTACTGCTTGGACGCGGCTTCCGGCAGGCAGGCACACTCAATACATGAGCAAGAACGTATTCTTTCTGGCCTTGATCCTCGCCGCGACCGGCCTGGTCTCCCCTCCTTTTTCGCTGCTCGGAGGCCTGATCTATGGACTCTCAGCGGCGCATCCCTTTCAGGCCGAAAGCAAGCGGCTGGCAAAATTTCTGCTGCAAGCCTCCGTGGTTGCGCTTGGCTTCGGCATGAATCTGCATGAAGTGCTGCACGCCGGACGCTCCGGTTTTCTCTACACCGCCATGAGCATCACTGCGGTCATGCTGCTCGGCCTCACTTTCGGATACCTGCTGCATGTTGGGGGGAAATCCGCATTCCTGATCAGCGCAGGAACGGCCATCTGCGGCGGAAGCGCGATCGCCGCTGTCGGCCCTATCGCTGAAGCCAGCGAAGAAGAAATGGCGGTCTCGCTGGGCGCGGTGTTCATTCTGAATTCGATCGCCCTCTTTCTGTTCCCCCTGATTGGATACGCGCTGCACATGACGCAAGCGCAGTTCGGACTTTGGTCGGCCTTGGCGATTCACGATACGAGTTCGGTGGTAGGCGCCACTGCGAAGTACGGGGCAACCGCGCTCGCCATTGGAACCACCATCAAACTCGCGCGGGCTCTTTGGATCGTTCCTCTGTCGTTCGTGACCGCCGTGACTGTGAAGAGCAAAGCCCGCATCCAGTGGCCGTGGTTCATCCTGCTGTTCTGTCTGGCGGCATTGCTCAACACGTTGTTACCGTCATTCACTCCAACCTTTGGAGTGCTCAACCATCTCGGCAAGATCGGCCTCACGGTCACTCTATTTCTGATCGGCACAGGCTTGAATAGGCAAACGTTGCAGCGCGTCGGGGCTCGCCCGTTGCTCCAGGGACTGGCCCTCTGGATCATCGTAGGCTCAGCAACCCTGGCTTTGATTCTGTTCAATTGGATTGGTGTCTAAGAAATAACAATTGCCTTCAGAGAAACGATCCAAATAAAAACCGGGAGGCTCTCGCCTCCCGGCCCTGAAATATCTGCAACTCTAGAAAGCCCACCGCAGCGAGAACTGGATCAGCCGTGGATTGCCGGTCGTTTGTACGATCTTGCCAAAAGGGCTGTTCGATGAACCTGCGGTCTCGATGTCAGTCACCGTGGGGTTGGCAAAGTTTGTATGGTTCCAAATGTTAAAAAAGTCAACCGCAAATCGGACATCTTGTCGCTCCCCGATTCTGAAATGTTTCAGGAACGACACGTCCCAGTTCTGCTGGAAGGGCCCGTGATAAATATTGCGCCCCAAATCTCCGAAACTAGTGACGCAAGTATTACCCGAGGGATCCGGCCCAGTCGCAACTGAACACTCACCAGGAGCCGTATTGGGATAGTAATAGTACGGCGCCGGCGTGAACGCTGCCGCATTCAAATATCCGTTGACCGCGCGCTGATGAATATCGCCGCTCGACAAGCCACTGGAGACACTCGCCCCTGGCGCCAGGCTGGCTCCTAACAACGGTGTGCTGCCCTGTCCAAGAAATGCCGTCCCGGCCCCGGAGTCAAAGATCGAGAACGGCACACCTGACTGGAAGATAGAAACGCCGCTGATTTGCCAGCCTCCGAACGCCGCCTTTTTAGCCCCGGTGGCATGCTCAAAGAACGGGAGATTGTAGGCATAGCTGACTGCCAACCGGTGAGGCCGGTTGAAGTCCGAAATGCCTCGCGATGCGTTGATGTTGCTCTGATCGTTGTACGCGGTGTTGAATGCGGTATTCCCGGTCGACGTTGCGTCAATGTTTTTCGAGAACGTGTACGCTGCCTGGAAATAATTCTGTCCCCATCGCCGCGATACAGTCGATTGCAGCGCGTGATAGATCGAGTACGCATCATTGGCGAAAAGCTGGTACCCGCTGTAGCCGTTCAGACCCGGCGCCGGGGTACGCGCAATCGCATTCGCAAACGTGTTGGTAGAGATCGTGTAGCTCTGTCCGGTGTTGTCAGTCACCGTGAAAGGTGTCTTGGACGCGTCCACCGACTGGATGGCATCGCGCGTCTCACGCAGGTGAATTCCGCGCGTCCCCACGTATCCCACTTCCAGTACCCAGTGGGCGCCAAGTTCGCGCTGCACGGTCAGGTTCCATTGTTGCGTGTTGGGAACCACGAAATGCCGAGGCACCTCGAGCACAAATAGATTCTGCGTGCTGTTGACACCCGGCCCGGAGCATCCGCCATAAGTTGCGGCGCCGTTGGTATCCGGGAAACTGGTCAACTGCGCCAGGCAGGGAAGCCACGCCGCTGAGAGAGATCCCGCGGCAGGCACACCATTAGGATTGGTGGCCGGTGTTCCCGTGAAGAAGTCAGACATGGTGAATCCCGGCGTTTGCCCGAAGAACACGATCGGGATAAAGGGTGACTGGAAGCTCAACTGGTCGACCGCTCCCACATCCTCGCGCACGTAGTAGATGCCGTAACCGCCGCGGACGGTGGTCGTGTGCCGCCCCATCAAATCGTAAGCGAAGCCAACCCGCGGTCCCCAGCCAGTCGAGACGCTGTTCTTAAACGTGGAGCCTGCAGCGCTCCCGGTCAATCCGTTCACGCCCAGCTTGTCGACGCACTTGGGGTAGATGAACGGGTACGTTCCTGAGTTGGTCAGGTCCGATTCGATGTTGCCAATGTGGCAGTCGCCATCACTCCACGCACCCAGGAATTCCGTGCGCAGTCCCAAGTTCACGGTCAGGGTTGAGGTCGCTTTCCAGTCGTCCTGTGCGAAGATCGCGGAATTATTCTGGCGGTACTTGTGGTTGTAGACGCCGCCTCCGCCGAAGCTGAACTCCGGAGTTCCGCCGACAAAGTTCGCGAAGTCGGTCACGCCGGTGTTGGTGAAGAAGAGCTGCCCGTTGAACACCTGGGGAAACAGCTTGTCGAGATTGGCGCGAACGTATTGTCCGCCGAACGTAAACGTATGCGCACCCTTCACCCAGCTCAGGTTGTCGACAAAGTTGTAGTTGTTCTGGTTCTGGGATTGGTTCGCCTGTGGCGTCGGGCCAAACTGAAATCCAGAAGTTGCGAATGTGAACTTATAAATACTGCTGGTCAAATTGTTAGTCGGCCGGTCGATTCCCGCGTCGGTAACCGTGACGGGATTTACGTTGGTCGCGCTGTTGTTGATGTGCACCAGCCCAAAGCGGAAGTCATTCACTAGCCTTGGGGAAAATACGTGGGTCTCCGAAACGATGAACAACCGGTTATGAATCGGTAGTTGATAGGGAAAATTCAAGTCGGTACCGCTGGCTGCGGCACCGAGGGAAGCCTGCAATCCTCCTGCGCCAAAGGGGATGTCTTGTTCCGAGTTGGAGTAAAAGAATCGGGCAGCAATCGAATCCTTGGAGTTGCGGAATTCATGATCCCAGTTCGCCGTGAACTGATCATCCGTAAACTTGCCCGGCTTGCTGACGGTAAACTGCACGAGTTGTCCCGGCGCCGTGCCGGCTGGGACATTATTCGGAAGAGGGAATAAATATCCATTCGCCGGAGCCCCGAACTGGTTACTCTGAAACGCCAGCAATGAAACGGCTACCGGATCCGCGCTAGCCACGCCAAAGTCCGCCGCCAACTGTGCCGCTCCTGCCGGACCTCGATCGGCCGCGGGCACGTATGGAATGAACGTGCTGATCAGCGTTCCCGGAGAATCTCCGCTGCGCTGCCGTGTTCCCTGATAGTTCACGAAGAAGAATCCAAACTTCTCCCCGTTGCCCAGCGGACCACCCAGGCTGCCGCCGAAAATATTCTGCTGGATGACTGGGCGCGGCGATCCGCTGCCCTTCAAGAAATATTCATTCGCGTCCAGGGACGTGTTGCGGAAGAACTCATAAACGTCGCCATGGAGCGTATTCGTCCCCGACCTCAGGATCGCGTTGATGTTGCCCCCGCCGTTGCGTCCCTGGCTCGCGTCATAGAGCGAGGTCTGCACCTTGAATTCCCCAATCACGTCGGGATTCGGGAGCGGCGTGTTCGTCAGTTCCGCAACGTTGTAGTCGGTGACGCTGACGCCTTCGATCAGATAGTTGTTGTTGTCCTCGCGCTGTCCGTTGACCTGGATGCGAACGTTGCCGCGTCCTAGTTGCGCCGCCGCATTCAGTTCGCCTTGCGCTCCAGTCGAGAGCGTCAGTAATTGCTGAAAGTTTTGCGTCGCCAGCGGGAGAGCGCGCACGGTATCGCTCTCAATTGCCTGCCCGGTGGTCGCGTCGCTCGTATTCACGGTCTGGACCTCAGCCTCGACCTCGATTTTCTGCTGGACGGCCTTCGTCGAGAGCTTGGCGGTCATGCGCGTTGTTTCCGTCACGCGCACCACGATATTTGTAAACCTACCTTCGGCGAAGCCGGAGCTCTGAATGCCGAGGGTGTACGTTCCCACCGGAAGCAACGGCGCCGTAAATGTTCCGTCCGGACCACTCGTCACTGTCCGCTCCAGCACGTTCGTATCCTGGTTGGTGATCCGCACTTCGGCGTTAGCTACCACCGCTCCGCTTGGATCCTCCACCGTTCCTGTGATGGCCCCCGTGGCTCCGCCTTGGCCGAAGGCCGGCGCCGTCAAAACCAACGCGATCAAACTGAGAACGATGAATCTGATTGAGTGACTCGGCATGTTCTTTTACCTCTCCCTATCCCCTAAACTGGAAACCCTGATTTGGATTTATTGAGCGATCGAGAACTCGAAACATCGAAGCCCCCAAACAGCGCTTGCTGGGGCAGGGATGCGCGACGGCCGCTTCCGGTCGCTATGTCCGCAAAAGAATGGGCTATCCCCTGCCATCGACAGTATGAGTGCAGCTCTGTTTGTAGGTGCTTGCGTGGAGTGGAAAAAGCTTACCGAATGAGAGCGGCCGTTTGCAAGAACAGATCTTGCGCTGACGTAACAAATCAGTTTCCGAGCGTAGTGTCAGCTCTCGCCGAACTCCCGGTACCGTTCCAGAACGTCGCGCTGAGAAATCACGCCCTCTAATTCGCGAAAGTCGAGTCGGCTCACCACGGGCACGAGAGGCCACCGATTGACATAACGAAGCGCCGTTTCGAGAGGATGATCGGGATGCAGATCAGGGATACGGCGGATCGGCAACAGCGAACCGAGATTCGCCCCGGTTTTTCCCTCGGCCGCCATCGTCCGCAGCTCTTCCTTTGCGACACTACTCCACCCGCGCGGGCTCAGTCGCACCAGCACCTCATTTTCCATAGCCGACTCCGCCTTTTGCAGGGCCTGCTCGACGGTCTCTTGCGCATCCAGCACCGGATCCAGTGCCGGGCGCATCGCGTCTTCCACGCGCAGGATGCCTTCTTCCCGCTGCTCCTCCATCGAGGGCAATTCCAGTCCGTCCTGGCGCGTTAAGAGATCGAAAATCGCAATTGGCTGCAGGCCGCGCGAAATCACATAGGCAATCGTGTTCGCTACAATGACGGGCACGATGATGGAATAATTCCCGCTGACCTCCAGCACCATGAACACCGATGTCATGGGCGCCCGCAGAAATCCCGCGAACAGAACTCCCATTCCGACCAGCGCATAAGTGCCGGGAGACCCGCTGAGATGCGGCAGAATCACGTGTTCCGCCCCACCGACCGCTGCACCCAGCATCGCTCCGATAAACAGGGTTGGAGCGAACATGCCTCCCGGAGTTCCGCTTACGAACGAAAGTAGCGTAGCGATAATCTTTAATCCTGCAAGTATCGCCAGGAATTGCCACGTAAAACGCCCGTGCATGGCTTCGTCAATCGCCTCATAACCGGCTCCCATGATCTGAGGCGCGCCCAGTAGCGCGATAATTCCGATGAGCAGTCCGGCGGCTGCAGGCTGGAAATACTGCGTCCAAAACGGTAGGGCTTTGCAGCGCGGCCGCAGTGTCGCGATGCCCTTCGCGAAGAGAACCGACGCCAACCCGCCAACTATGCCGAGGATCGAATAGGCGATCAACTCCGACGGGCGTTCCAGTTGCACCGCGGGAATTCGAAACAGCGATTCCGATCCGAGGAACCAGCGCATTACCACCACACTCGATACTGCCGAGAGCACCACGGATCCGAGAATTCCCGCAGTCCATCGTCCAATCACTTCTTCAATCACGAACAGGACGGCGGAAATAGGAGCGTTAAATGCCGCCGCCAATCCCGCGGCCGCGCCCACCGGGGCAATCAGGCGCATTCGATCCCGCGAAATATGCATCCGCCGACCGAGCGCCGAAGCCAGGCATGCCCCGATTTGCAGGGATGGATCTTCCGGGCCCAGGGAATGCCCCGATCCTATGGCTAAGGCCGCCGTAATGAATTTGCCGATGGCCGTCCGAATTGGAATGCTTCCGTTATAGATATAGAGAGCGGCCTTGGTCTGGTTTACGCCGCTCCCGCGCGATTGCGGAAAGAAATGAATCACCAATGCAGCAATCACTAAGCCGCCAAGCGTCGGCGCCAGCAGAACTCGCGGCGTGGAGAGCACCGCGCCCGATCCCAATAAATACAGACGGCACCAGCCAATCGCAAATCGAAAGCAGACGACCGCCAGCCCGGAGAAGACTCCGATGAACACGGAGAGCACGAGAAAAAAACGTTCTTCTCGAAACACAGCTTGCAGCAGGGCTTTCGGCGAATGCCCGTTGACCGGCTTCGCGGCCACGGGTGCGCCGTCCTCCATTACGACTCCGGCTTGAGCGTTTGTCTGTAACTCCAAATCAGTTTCCCTCGTGCAATTTTGCGATGAGAAGCAATGCCATGTCCGAACCCTCAGGAGGTCCACACGTAGCATTGGTTTGCCGTTCAATTTCAAAGACCAGGTCCATCGCGGCCTCGACCAGGTCCGGATCTCGCTTGAGTTGTGCTTCGGAAATCCGCGGCTGCATTCTTGACCAACTCGTCACGAGACTCGATTGCGCGGCGGTGGGCAACGCCGGCCCTCGCGATGCTCCACATGCGCGCAGCCTCCCTCCTGCGGTCTCGAACGCCTCCACCACGGCTTTGTCGCGCTCTGTAACCGAAAGCTGCCGCCGGAACGGGTCCATATTCAAAACCAGTTCTGCCATCTTGAGTCGCTCTGCACTCTGCATGTCGCCCGAGTTCTCGGCCACCGCGGCTTGCAGGTAATGCTCGGCCAGCGGATAACGGCCCAGTTGGAGAGCCGCAAACCCAGCCCCCGCTAAGGCCCGCCCGCCGCGCTCTTCCTTCAGCCGGAGCAGATAGGCGGCCAGCGCATGTTCGTAGTCCTGTACTTGCAGGAACAGATCTCCCACCCGCTCCTGTTGCGAAGGATCCTCGCCCAGATTCTCGGCCAACGCGATTAACTCTGCCTGGGCTTGCGCCTTGGAATTTGCGTTCAGCAGAAATTCAATCAACTCCAACCGCGCATCGCGCCGCCTCACTTCCTGATCACGCGGCCACGCTGCATAAATCGCGTTGTGATAGTAACGAAGCGCCTGCTCGGTCTGTCCTTTTTCTACTGCAATGCGCGCCAGTTCCAGGTTGACCAGGCCATCTTCCGGCTGGCGCTCCCACAAGTTCACCAAGTACGTCGACGCCTCGGCGGTTCGCTTGAGCCCGATCAGAGCTTCGGCCAGATTGAGTTGATAGGTATAGTTGTCGCGCGAGTAGAGCAACGCCGACCGAAACTCCATCACAGCGCTGTCGTAGTGCCGCGCACTCAGGTCCACGACGCCTCGCGTGAACCATCGATCCCCCAGCGAATCCCGCTGCGCATGATAGGCGCGGGACAATCCCGTCACCGCCAGGAAAAAGAGGACCGCCAGCAAAGCCAGCAGCGCCAGCAACGTCGGCTGCTGCTGAGGCAGGGCGCGCCGCAACGCCTCCAGTTTTCCTTCAGTCGTCGTGTCTGCCTGCGGCTCGTCCATTGGAGAATCCCCATTGATACTATCCGGAACCTCGAGCAGGAGTTCAACCCGCACGGGTTCAGTAGCGCCAACCTCTGGTCGCTTCGCAGGTGTGTCGCCCGCGGAACGGCGAAAGGTCAACTATGTGCTTAGGGAAGAATAAACAGGAGGAATCAACAGCGAAGAGAGGGTGCGAAGCCAGACAACATACTGTTCAACTGAAAATCAATACTGGGAGTCGCGTTCGAATGTAGCAAGATAAGAACTGCACCGTCGCGACTGGTGTGAAATACGGTGAGCGCAGCACGCTCCACCGCCATTCGCACTCCGGCGGCCGCGCGAGCCGCATGCATCACAGTAACCGGCCCGTGTACGGCAGAATACGGCCCTTGCGCCGACGGAAAGAAGAAGACCGCCAGCACGCAGACCACGGACACCGTCGCGAGCCAAAGTGCAAGTCGTTTCATTTGCTCTGCGCCATCCTGACCTTGCTGCGAACGGTGAGCCAGCCCGGCTCCCGTACGTGCTCGGCATGAAATCTTACCAAACGCGCCGCCAGGATTGCCGCTCGTCCCAGGTATCCCACGACCTTGCGTTCATCAGCGCGGTCGACCACCGGCAGTCGTCCAATATCAAAGCGTAGGAGCTTTGCCGCCGCCTCCGACACCAATTCATCGGGATAGGTCACAACGAGGTGCGTGCTTCCCGCTTCCTGTACGGTTGCGCTACCGGAGGA
This sequence comes from uncultured Acidobacteriaceae bacterium, assembly GCA_963840895.1. Classification (GTDB taxonomy): domain Bacteria; phylum Acidobacteriota; class Terriglobia; order Terriglobales; family Acidobacteriaceae; genus Sulfotelmatobacter. The sequence goes on along the minus strand of CAWJAR010000009.1, from coordinate 575,891 downwards.
ATCTTTATCTAGAGCGCGCAAGATATCACCACGTGTAATGATTCCCGCCAGCATGCCACTGCTATCCAGGATCAGCAGCGCCTCGTGCCGCGCCACCGCCGGATCGTGCTGCGCAATCCGCTCCGCCAATGCTCCTACCTTCGTATCGGCGGAAACGACGGGCGCTTCCTTCTCCATAGTCTCGCCGACGGTAGCCTGCGTCAGCGCATCGGCTTCGTAATCCTGATGTACTCGCAGTCCGCGTCGTGCCAACTTCTCCGTCATAATCGAACTGGTCGGCATGAAGAGCATCGCGATCCCATCCGCAATCACCGCAACCAGCATGAGCGGCAATACGGAGTTATAGTCCCGCGTAATCTCAAACGCGAAAATGATGAACGAAAATGCCGCTCGCGAGGCCGCCCCAAATACAGCGCCCATCGCCACCAGCGCAAACGCTCCCGGCGAAAGATGTGCGGACGGAAATGCCAGATTCGCAACCATCGCGAACAGCCCGCCCATGGCGGCGCTCCACATGAACGTCGGTGCCAGCAATCCGCCCGAGGTTCCCGATCCCAGCGAGATCACCAGGGCTGCGAACTTCGCAAGCATCACCACCAGCAGGATCTTCCACATCAGATGCCCGTTGAGAATGTCGCTGATGGTGTCGTATCCCACTCCGAAGACGCGCGGCACGAAGAATCCCAGAATGCCAAGCGCCAGCGCCCCCACTGCCGGCCACCACAATTCATCAAAGGGAAGTTTTTCGAACAGGTCTTCCACCCAGTAAAGTGTCTTGCTCAAGCCCACGGCAGCCAACCCGCACAGCGGTCCCAAGACGAGGTAAAACGGGAGCGCGCGCGGAATTCCGAAGTCCATCGCCCCCACCTGGAACATCGGTCCGGCACCTAACAACTGCATGTGCACCGCTGTCGCCAGCGTGCTCGCGATGACCAGAGGAATGAACGACCTCGATTTGAATTCAAACAGCAGCAACTCGATGGCAAGGATGACGCCAGCAATCGGCGTGTTGAATGTCGCCGACATTCCCGCCGCCGCCCCGCACGCGAGCAGCACCTTCCGCTCGACGGCAGTGGTATGCAGTACCTGTCCCACTAGCGACCCGATCGCTCCGCCGGTTTGAATGATCGGACCTTCCGCACCAAACGGTCCACCGGTTCCGATTGCGATCGCTGCGGAAATGGGCTTCAGGATCGCCACCTTCGGTTCGATGCGGCTGCGGTTGGTCAGTACCGCTTCCATCGCCTCCGGAATTCCGTGCCCCTTGATCTTCGACGACCCGTACTTCGCCATCACTCCCACGATTAACCCGCCAACCACCGGCACGAGGATCACCCATGCCCCCAGATGATGCGATCCCACACTTCGGAAAGTCGTCGACCACTCGTGGAAGAAGAACAAATTGGTGAACAACCCAATCAGTTTGTAGAGCGCGTAAGCGATTAATCCAGCTACAAGCCCTATGGCGGCGGCGAGGAACGAAACCAGCACTATTCGAAACTGCGCTGGCGCCGAAGCCGTTAACGTCGAATTCGAATTGTTGTTAATCGCAATCTCCTAGTATCTTGGGAAGGAACAACCTTGAATCATCAAACTGGGATGGGCCAACTTCAGCCGCGCCCCTAACTCTTCGGTGATCATGCCGGCTCTAGCCACTGAGGGAGTCCTTGCCTCGCGACTTCGAGCCATTCTTCTCTGGCATCACTCGCCGCAGCGCCGCCACCAGGCTCGGCGCCGCGGTCTGCAACTCTTCGTGATGATGCAATGCCAATGTCTCCAGCACCCGTTCTCCCTTGGGCGTCAGCGCGAGGAGCACCTCGCGGCGGTCGTCCTGCGCCCGTTCCCGCCGCACGTACCCTCCGCGCTCCAGCCGGTTAACCAACTCCACCGCGCTGTGATGCTGGATGTGCATGCGGTTCGCCAGTTCCCGAATCCGCGGCCGAATACCCTCCGGCATTCCTTTGATCGCCAGCATCAGCTGGTACTGCCCCCGCTCCAGTCCAGCCTCCTGAACGGCTCGCTCACTGAAACGCAGGAACTTCCGAATCTGGAACCGAAACTCGGCTAAAGCCTGGTAATCCGACAAGGTCAGCTTCTTCATCCCGCCGATTGTATCGTCCCGCGATAGTCCATACTTATTATATCGTGAAGCGACATATAATGCGTAGCCTATGATCTGCTTGGTTAACCCTTTGCCGCCAACCAGTTATCGCATCCCCGCCTAGCCTCTGCCCCAGCCCTCCATTTAGAATCCTTAGTCCACAATTTCGCCACACCGACAGGAGACTCCTACCGTGATTCCGCGCTATACCCGCCCCGAGATGGCCCGCATCTGGAGCGACGAAAACCGCTTTCGCACCTGGCTGGCCGTTGAGGTCGCCGCCACCGAAACCCTCGCTGAAGCGGGCATGGTCCCCAAAGACGCCGCCCGCGCCATCCGCGAACGCGCCGACTTTCGTGTGGAACGGATCCACGAGATTGAAGCGGAAGTTCGTCACGACGTGATTGCGTTCACCACCGCTGTCGCTGAAATTGTCGGTCCACACGCCCGCTGGTTCCACTACGGCCTCACCTCCAACGATGTCGTCGACACGGCGCAAGCTCTGCTGATCCGGCAGGCCTCCCAGGTGATTGCACAAGACCTACAGCGCCTTTCCGAAGTTCTCGAACGACGTGCCTGGGAGTTCAAAGACACTCCCATGGTCGGCCGCACGCACGGAGTCCACGCTGAGCCGATCACCTTCGGTTTCAAAATCGCCAACTGGTATTCGGAGACGCAGCGCAACATTGCGCGCTTCATGGCTGCTGCCGAAGATATGCGGGTGGGAAAGTTCTCCGGCGCGGTCGGAATCTTTGCTCACCTCACGCCCGAACTCGAAGAGAAGATCTGTGCGCGGTTGGGATTGAAAGCTGCCGCCGTTTCCTCCCAGGTCATTCAGCGCGACCGCCACGCGCACTACCTGGGTACGCTCGCCGTCATTGCCTCAACATTGGACAAGATCGCCACCGAGATTCGCCACCTGCAGCGCACCGAAGTCCGGGAAGCGGAAGAGTTCTTCAGCGAAAAACAGAAAGGGTCCTCCGCCATGCCACACAAGCGGAACCCAGTAACCTGTGAGCAGATCAGCGGCCTTTCGCGTGTGGTTCGCAGCAATGCCCAGGCTGGCTTGGAGAACGTCGCCCTCTGGCACGAGCGCGACATTTCGCACTCCTCCGCTGAGCGCGTGATCCTGCCAGACTCCACCACGCTCGTTGACTATCTTCTGAGCAAGACCAGCAACCTCATCGACACCATGTTTGTGTATCCCGAGCGCATGCGCGCCAACCTGGAAAGCACGCGCGGCTTGATCTTCAGCGGACAGTTGTTGCTGGACCTGGTCGAACACGGGGTGAGCCGCGAAGACGCATATCGCCTGGTCCAGTCTCACGCCATGCGCGCGTGGAAAGAGAATCTCGACTTCCACCAGCTCGTGCTTGCCGATAAAGAAGTCACCGGCAAAGTTCCACGGAAGCAAATCGAATATGCTTTCGATCTGCCGCGGCAACTGAAGAACGTGGACAAGATCTTCGCCCGAGTCTTCCCGCAGAAGAAAAAAGTGGTCGCCAAGAAATCGAAGGGCAAGAAGTAAGCCGCTGATCATCCAATCAGCAAGAAAAGAGGGGATGCCCATGCAAGGGCACCCCCAGGGTAGGTCAACTTCTGTCACCCGTCTCTACTTCTTCACCGCCGACGTGGTCACAATCTTCGCCGTGGTAACCGCCTTCTTCTTGCTCAACTCCTGCGCCTTCTGAAGGTGCCCTTGCCGGATTTCGTCGGGATTCGGTGCCCGGGATCCAGCTGGCCGCTTGACCGGACGATGAGAACTGAACTCCGCGGTCTTGTCGGCCATGCGGATGTTCTCGAAGCCTTTGCGCTTGGCCATGATGCGATAGTCAAACGCAATGCTGGAAGTTCCGCCACCCAGTTCGTGAACTTCAAACGAGGTCGGGGACTTCTGCGAAACATACAGTCCCTTGCAGTCGCCGTTCGGAGTCAGGAACACGTGATAGTCCATCCCGGTGTTCACCGACTGGCCAAACAAGTTCTCCAGATGAATTACAGCGGAGCCGTTCGAGAGCTGACCGGATCCGGCGTCTTCAAACCAGTTCTCCGGCCCTTCGATCGCGTACATTGCCACCTTCTTCGATCCGCCATCGACGGGAACCACCGCCGATTTCGAACCGCTACAGAACAGATTGCCGCTGACATCGATCGTGCACACGCCCCCGAAGTTGCCGCCGACAGTTTCCAACACTGTGCTGCTGCTCGAGGTAGCTTCTTCGTTCTCTATAAACGCGGTCGGATAGGTACTGTTGTTGTAGGAGACAAGGCTCCAGCCTGTATCCACCGTGGTCAACGCGCCAATGCCAGGATTCCCCGTACCTGTGTTACCGCTCGTATCGGCCCACAGGCCGATCGGATAGAAGCCGCCGCAGCAGACTCTGCCCTGAGCACTGGAACCATAGGCTTCGTCATACGACCCGACGCCAATGCCGCTTGCCGCGAAGCCCCATACTCCGAGGTTCTCCTGCGTCGATCCATATTCCCAGCCTGCCGCGCCCGTGTTGAATGAGGCGTCCGCGAAAGAATCGGAGCGGCTTCCGTAAGCGCCCGTGCTGCTTGCTTCGAAGACGCCGCCGTCAAACCCATTGCTGAAGCCGTCGACGCCCGTGCTGGAGGTACTGGTGCCAAAGACCGCAGTTCCAGAGCTCGTGGTGACATCGATTCCGTCGGAACTGCTATTGTTCACCGTAATGCCCGGATTCCCGACGAAGTTCTGAGTGGCGGTGAACGTATTGGCATTGCTCAACAAAGGAATCTTCGACGTATCGATGTTGAGGTTATAAGTGTTGCCCAGGGTCATCGTCCCAGCGCCAGTCAATCCCGTTCCCGGAGTTAGCGTAATAGATGGGTGCAGCAACATCGTATTGGTCACGCCCGCGTTTGCGATGCTCAGCGTTCCGCTCGTGGTGATGGGGCCCCCGGTCAGGCCGGCGCCGCTGCCTACGCTGGTAACGGTTCCAGTACCTGTGCCCAGCGTTTTGCAAACCCAGGATGTGCCGTTGTATTGCATAACCTGATTGGCGGCGCAGGCTTTCAGTCCGATGGTATAGGTGCTGCCCAGGGTCATCGTTCCCGGAACAGTGAGTCCGCCAGCGGCACTCGAATTCAAAATGATTTTCGAGTTTTGCAGCATGGCATTGGTGATGCCGGCGCCGGGAACCTTCAGGCCCAAGGTGCCGCTGGTGCCGCCGCCGGAAAGGCCGCTGCCGGCCGCCGTCGTGATGCCGGTGATCGTTCCCGCTCCGGGGAACGTCTGTCCGGAAATAAATGTGACCTTACCGGTGGAGTCGATTTTGAACGATGTTCCGCTGACAGCCAGCGTCAGATCCGTGCTCTTCGGGAATAACGTCAGGGTGTCACGAACATCCCCTTTGCCGTTGACATCGAGTGTGGCAGCTGGAGCCGTGGTGTTGAGGCCGATTTTTGAACTTCCCTGGAACATGATCGAATCGACGATGTCACTCGTCGAATCCCACATCGGAATGAAGTTGGTTACTCCCTTGCCCGTTACGGTTGGATTCACCGGGGCAGTGGAGTTGCCAGACTTCGTTGCTGTCGAAGACGCCGCGGCCGTAGAGCTACTCTTGCTCGCAGCCGTGCTGGCCGAATTCGCCAGTGCGAAGGCCGAAGCTGGCAGGCCGCCAACCGTTTCCGCATCTCCCGCCTTCAAAGCATAAGGCGCGCTGACCAGCAGGACGCGCGGTTGTTCGGCTTGCCCCGAGACCTGCACGCCGACCCAGCGGGCCTGCTCGGATGTGAAGAGTTCAGCCGGAAGGCCGTCCGGCTTGGTGGTGCCGAGCAGCACGCTATAGTGTCCGTTTGCGTCCGCCTGAACATTTTGGGTTTCCAACCAGAGCGGAGCCCCGCTGGACTGTTTCCTCATAGAGAGAGAACGTGATGCCGACAACGCCTGTCATTGCGTTGCCGTTCAAATCTTTCGCGGTTCCGGCGAAGCGCACCAGGCGCGGTACCTTAGTTGAGGTAGCGGTTTGTGCCTGGATTGCAGGGTTGGTGGTCAACAGCAGGACGACGGCGCAGAGCGCCGCAACTAGAGCTCGGACCGAGCTACACGATCTCCTCATACGTCACCTCAAATTGAAATGTGAAGTCCTGGGGGGCGCTGCTTATGGGGTGGCCAGAGTGCTGAGTTCCCCGCAACAGCTGGTCATTCGTTTGAATAGTGTTGAAGGGGCCGAAACCGTTTCATCGAGGTCGGACGCTATGCGTTCGATGGCGAACCCGCGAACGAAAATAAATCGCGCCCGCCAGTTTTCAGGTGGGAATCTTAGGCGCGTGTGTGTATTGCGGGATCAGTCGAGCAACGGCCGCGCCGATCCGCCCAGCAGTGAGGTGTTCATGTTGAAGATGTTGTGGTGCCCCTCGGGGCCGCCCCAGGCGAACATGATCGAGACCATGGGAAATCCGCCGGCCCGTAAGGTGAAGCCGCCGGCGAAGCTGTGGCGCAGGTGGTTGAAGTCCAAATCGCTGCGGTTTAGCGCGACGCGCCCTTGGTCGGCCATGAACTTAAATCCAAACGGTCCCCAGATCGAGTGCTCGAAACTCTCCTGGAGCAACAAGATGTTCGGCGCGCGAAAGCGGTAGTCCTCATAACTGCCCAGCGACATGGCGCTATTGATGTCGGACCCGCCCAATGTTTGCTGGAAATAGAACGGCACCGCGCTAGTCGCGGAATTCATCGACTCGGAAAGGAGAAATCGAATGTTGATCGACCCGTTCAGATTTCGCGATCGTGGAACCTCTGGGCATTTCTCTCCACTGGGTGCACACGAGTCAGGACCAGTCCCAACAGTGCTCTTCGCGGCCGACTGTGTGTAGCCATAGAGATAAAGCGTGTTGTTCAAATCCACCGTCCAACGCTGAAACGAATTCTGTGAACTCGACGGCGCAAAGAATTGCTCATACTTTCCCATGTAGTTGAGCTGCACGTAGTCCGCAATCACTGGCTTGATGCGAAGGCCCTCTGCGAACTGGACAAATCCCGGCTGGCTGGCTAATCCCGGCGCGGTCGCGTTGTTGTACAGCGTCTCGATCGATGGCGCGGATTGCCCATTTTCTCCCCGAATATCTACAAAGCGGCCGTTGATCTCGCCGAGTAGCGCCAGATTCAGCTTGCGGATCGCGGCCCATTCGTAGACGGGTTTGATCGCATTCACACCGACGATGGTTTGGGTCATCCCAAACACCGACTTTCCCACCAACGGAGAATCATTTCCCAACCCAAAGTAGTTCAGCTTGTTCAGCGAGATGGTCTGCGCGTAGAGGTTGAAAACCGTGTATGGATGCACTGCCAACGTCGGCTTCTTGGCCTTCGCGGATTGCGCCTCAGATCCCGCAGCGGTCGGTACGATGACATGGATGGTTTCGGCGGGAGTGTGGACTAGAGTCATATATCCTCCGGCGCGCCAGGCTCCGCTGAAGGCGCCGACCGCATCCACGTCCCAACTCATCCGCCAGTTCTGCGTGTTCCTGGCGGCGACGAATGCGGCACCCAAACCAAATCCGTTTTGCGGCGGCATGCTTCCCGCGGCAATGTGCAACGGGTGGTCGGTGAACAGCTCGATGGCACACCCGGGCACAGCTTTGAAGCTGGCTTTGCACGCATCGGAAACGCGCTCGCTCTCACGCCGGAAATCTGCTTGCAGCCAGTTCTCCTGGCTCAGTGCGAACTGAGTCGTCGCGCACAGCGACGCAAGCCACAGCACCACGACAACGCTCCACCGCATACACTCTCCTGATCGACGAGACGGTCTTTACCGTTACTTCTTGCGCCTGGGTTTTCCGCTGCTTTTCCTGGCGCGCTTCTTACTGGGACGCGTGCGCTCTGCTCTTTCGTCGGCGACGGCCGCAATCTCAATGACCTTTCGGCGCTTGGGAACGACTTTGATGCGCGCTGCGGCAGCTTCGGCATGCGCGTCTTGAATGGCCTGGGTCACCTCGCGGATGTACCTGGCAGCTTCTCCCTCGGTCTTGATCGCATTGACATAGATCTCGCTGCGATAGCGCAAGGGCAATCGCCTCGCGGCGTGGTGCAGGTAGTCAATCTGCGCCTTCAGCAAGGCAGACACTGGACGGGTGGGATCATAGGCACTCTTCGGCGGCCTCGGTACGTGGATCAGCGTCATCGTTCCTCCTCTCGGCGCAAATGGCTACACATCAAATTCCGGGCAATCGGTCCGCATCGTGCTCAGGGATAGCAGGTTCCTCGCGGGATCGACCGTTCCGGAAGTCGGCTCGATAAAGACATCCGCACTCGTCTCACGCGGCGAGCGCGGCGAATAGTCTCCCAGAAAGAACTTGGTCACCGTCGCGGGAATCGACGCGTGGTCGAAGACGCGATCGACAATGGTTCCTTTCTGAATCCATGGCGAGACGAGAATTGCGGGCACGCGCACGCCAAGGCGATCGAACGCAAACGGCATTCCGGTACCAGTGTCATTGGCTGATGCCGTGAACTGGTCCTTCGGACACGCGGGAGGAGCAACGTGGTCGTAAATTCCTCCGTGCTCGTCATAGACGATCAGCAGCGCGGTGTTCGGCCACAGTGGCGAGTTCTTGATCGCTTGGTAGATGGACGCAATGAAGATCTCACCATGCTGCACATTGTGGTCGGGATGCTGATCGTTCGCGGTTTCCTCACCGCTGTCGGTTTCGTGGTCGCTGTAGTTCGGCTCGACGAACGCATAATCGGGCAAGTTCCCCTTGGCACAGTCATCCAGAAATTGCGGATAAGTGCCAAACAGTTCCGGCTGATGCTGCAGCAGGTTGGTGATCTCCATGGTCGAACTTGCAGTATCGTAGTAGTACAGCTTAGAGGTGTGTTTGGGAGTCGCGTCGATGAGCCGGTTATAGATGCTTTTGAAGGGCTCATTGATATAGAGCAGGTTCATGTCGACGCGGCCGAACGAGGTTCCGTAGTGGGCGAAGGCGCGGTTGCAGATCGTCGGTCCCGGAATTGATGCGAACCAGCGGTTGAAGACGGCAAACTCCAGAGCCAGCGTCGTCAGCACAGGCAAGTCTTTCTGCGCGAAGTAATACATGATCTTCTGCGAATGCTTTAGGTCGCGCTGCTGGTTGAAGTAGCTCTTCACGAAGCCTTGCATGTTGGCCACGCGGGTCGCGCTGGTGTCTCCGCCGAAGATCTGCAGATCGACAGCAGGGAAATGATGATCGGGATCAGGCTGCAATTGCGCTTGAAACTCGGCGAGCGGCTGCGCCTTCACCGGATTTCCGTTTGCATCCGGATTGCTCAAGTCGGGCGTGACTCCGTCGATCTTGGGATTGACAGCGGTCAATGATCCCAGCATGTGGTCAAACGAGCGGTTCTCCATCATCAGCACAACAATGTGTTGCAGCTTGTCGAGTCCAGTCGCCATCAGAGACACTCCTGCGATCAGTAGATAGTGCAACCTGCTGCAATAACGTTTCCGAGAAATGAATGAGCAGTATCGCGATTGAGACTAGACAACTCAGAACGCGATCATGTCAGAACGTTGTAACTTCGGGGCCGAATTACGAATTCAGGACGAAGGTCGCGCAGAACTTCGGGGGAGTTAAGTATGGTGGAAATGTATCAAAAAAATAGTTGGCCTGAGGAGTTCGATCGAAGGTTCCGCGGCAGTTTCGTTTCGGGAAAACGTTGAATGCGAGGGTACCCCTCCCCCCCACCCTCTCTGAAAGCCTTGACTGGCGCGGGTTCTACAAAAATGCTTTGCAAAATCTTGAGCCCCAATGGGTTAGAGGTCAAAATCTTGATAACAAAGAACTTGCCGGCCTCTTGAAGCGGGATCCCGGTACCGCTCACGCCTTGACGATGATCCGCTTTCTTTGGGAGGGGCGCAAGGTCAGATGTCACAAGGACGGTGTGGAAAACTGAGCGGGGCCATAGACGGCTCCGGAAATAGCGCAGGTACTTCACAGGACACTTCGGCGTAGAGTAGGCGCAAAAAATGGTTCGCGACTGTAACAAGTGACAGTTCCGGTGAAACCAGACCGAATCTACAGTTACTCAGCTCAGAGGCCGCCCTCGTCGGGGTCGACGGAGGCTCAACGCTATTGCACAACCTTGATTGAAAGCGCGGATTGAAAGCGCGCGGTCTCGAGCATCGAGGAGGAACTATGATCAGAATGCGCATGGCGCTCGTGATCGCTCTAGGGATGGCTGCCCTAGTCATGACTGGAAGGTCCCAATTTCCGGAGGGTACTGCTTTCGCTCAGAATGCTTCTCCTCACATCACCAAGGCACCGGTCGACGGCAACTATCCGCCCATCACGGACGAAGACATCCAGATGCTTCGGAAGGACATCCGATCGCAGCGAAAGCAGTTGATCGCCGCCAACATGAAACTGACCGACGCGGAAGCAGAAAAGTTTTGGCCAGTGTACGAGCAGTACATTTCAGAACTGGTGAAGAGCAACAACAAGAAGTATGCGCTGATCAAGCAGTACATGCAGACCGGCGGCGCCCTCACGGATGCCGATGCTGAAAGCGCGGTCAAGGAGTGGGTGGACGTCGATCAATCGGTGGCGCAGCTGAGAATGCAATACATTCCGAACTTCCGCAAGGTCCTGACGCCCAAGAGCATGGCTCTGTTCTACCAACTGGACCGTCGAGTGCAACTGATGATTGATCTGCAACTGGCTTCGACGATCCCGCTGGTTGAACCCTAAACGTCGGAGCGGTGTGCGTCTGGTGCCATAGAGCCTGCGAGCTTCGCAGTCACTGCAAGTGAGATACGCCGCCCTGCCGGTCGTTTCATCTGGAAAATTGGCGAATCGGCTGGTAGCATCCGGCGCATGATCAAACTACTGGCTCTGATGCTGAGTTTCCTCGTAACAACCTCTTCGGCGGCAGATCTCTCGACGCGCAAGCACTTGAACCTGGCGACGATCAAAACGATGGTCGCTGCCGCGGAGGCGGAGGCCAAGAAGCTGAACGTTGAAGTCACGATTTGCATCGTGGATGAAAGTGGCAACCTGCTTTTCCTGGAGAAGGCGGACGGCGCGTCGCTCAACACGATTCAGTTCGCGCAGAAAAAGGCGCGGCACTCCGCGTTCTACCAGAGTCCGTCGAAAGATGGTGCTGATGCCTTGAAGAAGGGGAATCTCGACGTTCTTGCCTTTCCGGACTTTTTCCCTAACCAGGGTGGGCTGCCGATCAAGGTAGACGGGCAGACGATCGGCGGAATTGCGGCCAGTGGTGCCAAATCGGAGATCGATGAGGCGATTGCGCAGGCGGGGCTGGATGCGGTGTTTAAGAAGTAGCGCTTCGGGAACTTCGAAAAACACTGTGGAGAAACCGGTCAGCCCGCTGTTCGTGCTCGGCCTGCTGTTCATGCTCAGCCCGGCTCTACTCTGGCCGGCTCCGTGGAAGAGCGGCCCTTAGAGGGCCGCGATAGATGCTTCTATTAGAGAAGAGGGCTTTAGCCCCTGTGGAACTGCATCCTGCCTCAACACCCCCGCCGCCGACGAATAGGGTACGCCTCCGGCCTTGCTGCCAACTTCGCACGCACGGGATTCATCCGGATGTACTCCTGAAGGCGCCCGTAATCCTCCAAATCATTCACGCGATGATTCGTGAAGCTCGCCTGCCACACGGGCGGCCGCGATTTCAGGCGATACGAAAATCCTCCTTTAATGAACTGCATGATGCGCTCGAGGGAAATCTCCGGCGCAGGGGCCAGTAGTGCGTGGATGTGATCGGGCATGATGACGAATTCGTGAAGAAGGAACTTGTGCTCATCCCGATAATGCGCGAGAGTTTCGATCAGGAGGCGGGCCACCGCCTCGCGTCGGAAGATTGGGCGGCGTTGGGCGGTGACGGTCGTGACAAAGAAGATGCGGTCGGAGTCCATTCCGCGATGGTCGTGCCGATGGGCGAGCGCTGTCTGTGAGAGGCGTCACAAATCGTGGCGAGGAATTCCAAAACGGTACACAGGGCCTAAAGGCCGCTTCTGACTAGGTGCTCGCAACGCGGCCCTCGAAGGGCCGCTCTTCCACGGAACTGCATGCTTCGTTATTGGTTGCGACGAAATTGCCACTCGCCGTTCGCTTTATCGGAAGGGGCGGACGAATGCGTCCGCCCCTACGTGAGCCTTTTAACTGCAGCCGCTGGTGCTGCCGCAGCTCATGCAACGGTAGCAGCTGCCGTTTCTGGTCATGATGGCGCCGCAGAAGCTGCAGCTGGGAGCGTCACCGAGATCGACCATGCTGGAGAGCGCGTCGGCGGCGTGAACCGGGCCGGCTTCCGCCTTCCGGCTTCTGGCTTCCGGACTACTTGCGGCGTTCACATCTCCAGCTTCCGGTGGTGCTCCACCGGCTGGCCGCAGTCTGAGGTTGTCGAACAGCATCTGCTGCTGTCCGGTCAGGAAGCGCAATTGCAGCCAGCGGAAGATGTAGTCCATGATCGACTTGGCGTAGCCGATGTCGGGGTTGCCGCTCCAGCCGCTGGGCTCGAAGCGGGTGTGGGCGAACTTCTCGCAGAGCAGGTTCAGCGGAACGCCGTGCTGCAGGGCGATCGAGATGGCGCAGGCGAAGCTGTCCATCAGGCCGCTGACGGTGGATCCTTCTTTCGCCATGGTGATGAAGAGTTCGCCGGGCTCTCCGTTGGGATAGAGGCCGACGGTGATGTAGCCCTCGTGGTCTCCGATGTTGAACTTGTGCGTGATGGAAGCGCGCTCTTCGTGCAGGCGGTGACGGACGGCGCGAGGAGGAGCGTTCATGTCCTCTTCCTCGACGTGCTGCGAGGCGGCGATGCGGGCATCGTCCTTGGTGGAGTTCGCCGTCTTGGTGCCGGCGGCGCTCAGGGGCTGCGACTTCTTGCAGCCGTCGCGATAGACGGCGACTGCCTTCAGACCCAGCTTCCAGGCCTGGAGATAGGCTTCCATGATGTCTTCGACGCTGGCGTTCTCGGGCAGATTGACCGTCTTCGAGATGGCGCCGGAGATGAAGGGCTGCGCGGCGGCCATCATGCGGAGGTGTCCCATGTAGGCGATGGAGCGCGTGCCCTTGGCGGGCTTGAAGGAGCAATCGAAGACGGCAAGATGCTCGTCCTTGATGTGCGGCGCGCCTTCGATGGTGCCGGTCGCGTCGATGTAGCTGACGATGGCGTCGGCCTGCTCGTGGTTGTAGCCGAGCTTGAACAGCGCGGTGGGGACGGTGTTGTTGACGATCTTGATCATGCCGCCGCCGACCAGCTTCTTGTACTTGACCAGAGCGAGGTCGGGCTCGATGCCGGTGGTGTCGCAATCCATCATGAAGCCGATGGTGCCGGTGGGAGCGAGAACGGTTACCTGGGCGTTGCGGTAGCCGTGTTTTTCGCCGTGGGCGAGAGCTTCGTCCCAGCATTGTTTGCTGGCTTCGTAGATGCTGGTCGGGACGTTTGACTTGTTGATGTTGTTCACGGAGGCGCGGTGCATGCGGATTACGTCGAGGAACGGCTCGCGGTTGATGTACCAGCCGGGGCAGGCTCCGCCGGGCATGGCGTTCGTGCCGAGATTGTTTCGGCGAGTTCTTCTTTGTGGGCTCGGTGGCGGGCTCGAGCGGCTCGCATTGTTCGGCGATTCGCGAACTCTGGAGGTAGGCTTCGCCGCACATGATGGCGGTGACGCAGGCGGCGTAGTCGCGGCCGGCGTCGGAGTCGTACGGCAGGCCTGCGGCCATCAGCAGCGCGCCGAGGTTTGCGTAGCCGAATCCTAGCGGACGGTAGTCGTGCGAGTTGCGCATGATCTGTTCCGTCGGATATCCGGCGTTGTCGACCAGGATTTCCTGCGCGGTGATCAGGACGTCGACGGCGTGGCGGTAGGCTTCGACGTCGAAGGTTCCGTTGGGGGCGAACTTCAGGAGATTCAGGCTGGCCAGGTTGCAGGCTGAGTCGTCGAGGAACATGTATTCGCTGCAGGGGTTGCTGGCGTTGATGCGCGCCGTGTTCTTCGAAGTGTGCCAGCGGTTGACGGTGGTGTCGTACTGCATGCCGGGATCGCCGCAGTGCCAGGTGGCTTCGGAAATCTTGCGGAGCAGCTCTTTCGGCCTTGAAGGTCTTGGCGACCGAGCCATCGGTGACGGTCTTGGTGGAGAAGTCGGTGTCGCGGACGACGGCGTACATGAAGTCGTCGGTGACGCGGACGGAGTTGTTGGCGTTCTGGAAGAAGATGGAAGAGTAGGCGTCGGAGTCGGGATGGGAGCCGTCGTATCCCACGGAGACGAGAGCGTGGGCCTTGGCTTCTTCCTTCTGCTTGCACTCGATGAAGTCGATGATGTCGGGATGGTCGACGTTGAGGATGACCATCTTGGCGGCGCGGCGAGTCTTGCCGCCGGACTTGATGACGCCGGCGAAGGCGTCGAATCCTTTCATAAAGCTGAGCGGGCCGCTGGCGGTGCCGCCGCCGGAGAGAGTTTCGGTGGATGCGCGCAGCGGCGAGAGATTGGTGCCGGTGCCGCTGCCCCACTTGAAGAGCATGCCTTCGGTCTTGGCGAGAGTGAGGATGGAGTCGAGCGAGTCTTTCACCGAGTTGATGAAGCAGGCGGAGCACTGGGGCTTGGAGTATCCGGTGACGCCGAATTCCACTTGCTGCGTCTGCGGGTTCCAGTGCCAGTTGCGTGCCGTCGGAGTTGGGCTCGATGCGATCGCATCCCACGTTGAACCAGACGGGCGAGTTGAAGGCGGCGTACTGGCGGACGAGGATGTGGACGAGCTCGTCGTGGAAGGTGGCGCTGTCTTCAGTGAGTGCGGAAGTAGCCCTGGGCCATGCCCCAGTCGCGAATGGTTTCGGCGACGCGGGCGACGAGCTGGCGGACTCCGGTTTCGCGCTCGGGAGTGCCGATCTTGCCGTGCAGATATTTGCTGGCCACGATGTTGGTGGCGGTCATGGACCAGTCTTTGGGGACTTCGACGTCTTTCTGCTCGAAGATCACGTTGCCCTGGGCGTCGGTGATCTGAGCCAGACGGAGATCCCACTCGACTTCGTCGTAGGGCGAGACGCCGGGCTTGGTGAAGAAGCGACGGAAGGAGAGGCCGGAGGGCTTCTTCTTTGCGGGGGCGGCGAGGTTGGGGGCGGGCGTGGTGGTCGCTGCGGATTCGTTGACGGTTTTGACTTCTGCCATTGGGCTCTCCATTAATTAGATTCTATGCGTGTTGCGCCGATTCAGGCGTCCGGGCGGCGGAATCGGGGTGCTGCTTAGGTCTTTCAAAGATCGGGACTTACGCCGGTTGCCTCAGCGGCTAAAGCCGCATTCATCTCGTGCGGGTTACGGCACGACTAAAAGTCGTGCCCTTCCCAAAAACGTGTTTCCTCGCGGCACGACAACAATTCGCGCCCTTCCCAAAATCTCTTTCCAAAGAACGGTTGATCGCAGCTCCTGAAGCGCTGCGCCACCCAAAGCCTTTCCGGTTAGAAACCGGAGGGGAATGGGGATGGACAGTGAATGTTGGTGGCGGCTCCGGAGTTTAGCTGCGGGACCGTTGGTGAGGATACCGGGACAGAGAAGCCAAGTTCGGTGCGCGACCCGCTCGCTTCGCTTCGCGGGACCCTTTGACCTGGCTCAGGGCAGGCTGCCGAGGCGGCCGTCGCCACATCAGGACCGGCTGTTCCGGCGAAAAGGGACTGCTGACGGTCGTCGGGCTGAGGAACGTATTCGGTCGCTGGGGTCAGTTCCAGGGAAGTGGCGAAATGGGAGCCAATGCCGGTCGCCTTTTCGGTGGCGGAGACGATCCACTGATTGAGGGCGTTGCAGATACTGCGACGTTGGGTCTGGTCGTCGATCACGACGTAGCGGGCGAAGTAACGGCCGGAGGTAAGCCGGGCATTCATGGAATTGGGGCGCGACACCATGCGATCGAGGACGAAAGCCATGTCTTCGTCTTCGAAGAACTGGGTGACTGCAAGCATACGGCGGGGGGAATCGGCTTCCGGCTTCGTCCACGGGACACCGCTCGCTTCGCTTCGCGTGACAGCCCCTTCGACTACGCTCAGCGCAGGCTTAGCGGGCGTCTCCACATAGTCATTTTTCTGGCCGAAGTCCATGACTTCCTCGGCGAGGGCGAAGACACCCGGTTTGCTGGGGACGAACAGGAGACTGTGATGGGAATCGCAGCGGAACCAGCGCGACCACTGAAGGCGGCGATAGTCCAAAGGACGATCGAAACCGTGGCGTGCTAAAGACTCTGAAACGAGGCGAGTTAAACCTTCCATGATCGGGCTCCTGGGTCCTGCTGCCGCGCCGAAGAAAAAGGCGTTCCCTTGGTCTGCCGGCGGGCAGGTTACAGATGACTGCATGTAGCAGCTTCAGTTACGTCGTGCCCCGGGGGAGGATCGGGGAACGGCCACCGCACTAATTGCCGGCTTCCGGCATTCGGCTTCCGGAAGATCGGAATGCTTTGTTGCTCAAGGTTTCGGGCGCCGGGCTTACGGATCTGAAAGCCCAGGCGCCTGAGCCTTTTTTGCCTGTGGCGCGTGCCGAGTCACCTCTGGCTGGCACGGACCGCAGAGCCTCTTCTAGTACTGCTGGGAATTCCGTCCCATTCCCGTGAGGCGGAATTTTGTTGCTTGGGATTGCAAAGTTACTCCCGCAGGTTGTGCCTGTCAAGGGAGAAACACTACAGGTTGTATCCCTAGCAATGACGGGCTTGGTGCGTCGTTCGAGCCTGGTTTTCCACATCGTGGAAAACTCGGCTCAGGCTGGGTTCGGCTGATTCCCACCTTGGAACCCTAATTCACGGCGCGGGCTGGGGCGCCGTGAGTCAGAAAGTGCTTGGTCGTTCCTCCCGGGGGTCTGTATGGCTGTTATCTCTTTCGCCCCTCTGGGGCTTGTTGCCTTTTGATCGACGTGACCCATGGTTTGCGCCCCTTCGACAAGCTCAGGGCAGGCTGTGGGCTGCATTCTTACGCCGTTTCGCGGCTGCATTGCATTGTGTCTTCTACAATTTCGACCTGCAGCCGGATGACGACCCCAAAGTTCACATCAGGCGGACGTGCTGGGCGGACGCGCGGCGGTCGCGGCAGGGCTGAGGGAGTTTGCGGCGATCGCGAATCGGCTCATCGCGTCCCACCATGCAGGCTTCGACGCGCTTTCGAGGCATAGTCGCTTTTTCGAGATGCACTTCTTCGATCTCGAGCGGCTCGAAGGGGAGGCGGTCGAGCTTCGGTTCGGTCATCGCGGCTTCATTGGCCAGTGAGTCAGGCGCGGACATAAGAACATAAATATCTTCGAAGATGCGGCGGGGGGCGATGCTGAGGACACCGTCGAACGATTCGACGAGGTAGTCGCCTTTGCGTCCGCAGTGTTGGCGGCCGAGATGGTCGACGAAGGTCAGGTTGGAACTGAGTTGTTTGGCTTTTACCAGAAAGCGGGTGCGGTACGTCTTCCATTCCTCTAATTTCATTTGCCAATGCCTCGAAGTGGCTGTCTTACTCGACTGATGATTGAACGCGATCCAAACTGGCTTGCCGGCCAGAACAAGGTGGATTTTTTTGTGAAGAGCGAAGGTGACTGTACGTTTGAAATGGCCGCGGGTCAATTCAGTATTTTTGGTGCAATTGAGGAAAAAGAATGGCCGCGGATTTGGCGGATCAACACGGATGAAGCGATGGCTGAAGAACGTAGCCTTGATGCGCCAGATGATGGTGGTTTTGATCTGAGGAGAGCAGTGCTGCAGAAATCTGATAGAGTGGGCCGCCGGAATATCCACAGAAGGCGCACAGGAAATGCAGAAAGAGCAGTAGTCAGTACTCAGTACTCAGGAGTCAGTTAGAGGAGGATGGCTTGATGCGAAAGGTGGCTTTGGGATTTCTCGCTGCGTTCTTCGCGATTTGCAGTTCGTTTCTATTGGGACAGACCTCAAGAAAACTGGTGGCGGTGCGGTGTGGGGGTTTGTTTGATGGGCGCGGAGATTTGCTGCGCAAGAATATGGTGATCGTCATTGAGGGAGAGAAGATTCGTGAGGTTGCTGCGAGCGCGCCTGCTGGTGCGGAGGTGGTTGATCTGTCGCGGGAGACCTGTCTGCCGGGATTGATTGATACGCATACGCATGTTTTGCTGCAGGGGGACATTACGGCGGCGGATTATGACGAGCAACTCCTGAAGCAGTCGCCGGAGTATCGGACAATTCTGGCTACTGTGAATGCGCGGCGGGCACTGGAGTATGGGTTTACTTCGATTCGCGACCTCGAGACCGAGGGCGCGGGATACGCCGACGCCGATGTAAAGAAGGCCATCAACAACGGCGTAATTCCTGGGCCACGGATGCAAGTGGCAACGCGCGCTTTGGATGTGACGGGAGCTTATCCGCTGCAGGGGTATGCGCCAGCGGTGACGGTTCCACATGGCGTGCAGTTGGTGGATGGTGCAGACAACGCGCGGGCGGCGGTGCGGGAGCAGATCAGCCACGGGGCGGACTGGATCAAGGTGTACAGTGACCGGTCCTATCGGGTGCGCGAGGACGGCGTGCTCGACGACATCCCGACATTCACGCTGGACGAGTTGAAGGCGATTGTGGATGAGGCGCATCGGGAGCGACATAAAGTCGCCTCGCATGCGATGGCACTGCATGGAGTGCACAACTCGGTGGAAGCGGGCGTGGATTCGATTGAGCATGGCAACTACATTGCGGATGAAGATTTGAAGGCGATGGCGGCGCGAGGAATCTTTTATGTGCCGACGATTTACGTAGGAGAGTACGTGGCGCAGGGGCGGGCGGCGGAAGGGGCTCCGGTGTGGGTAAAGATGATTCAGATTCATGAAGACACATTTCGGCGGGCGATGAAGGCGGGAGTGAAGATCGCGTTTGGAACGGACGCGGGTGGGTTCGATTGGAAGGTAAATCCGGCGAAGGAATTTTCGTCGATGGTGAAGTTTGGGATGACTCCGTCGCAGGCTCTGCGCGCGGCTACTGCTACTGCGGCGGAGTTGTTGGGGATGCAGGATTCGTTGGGGACGATCGAAGCGGGGAAGTTGGCGGATATTGTAGCGGTGCCTGGGGATCCAGTTGCGGATGTCACTGTCATGGAGAAGGTGGATTTTGTGATGAAGGGTGGGGCGGTGGCACGCCCTTTCGCGAATCAAAGATAAGAACCTTGAACCACAGAGGACACGGAGAACACAGAGGAGCAACGGCCCCGGACGAATGCGTCCGGGGCTACGTGTTTTGGAACCAGGCTAGAATGCGGTGTTCGAACTCTTTCGGGCTTGTGCTGAGGGCGCCGCAGTGGTCGGCTCCTGGGACTTCCCACAGGATTGTATTTGGGGCGTGGGCGTGGATTCGTTGCGAGTGGCGGACGGGGATGTTGCTGTCGATCTGGCCGTGGATCAGGAAGACTGGGATTGTCGCTGCGGCGGCGGAATCTTCGGGCGAGATGTCGTCCAGGTTGAGGTGATACTTCAGGCGCACGCGGAGGAAGGCGACTTCGACTAAAGGTCGCAGGACGATGCGTCCGACCCAAGGGCCCAAATGGAAGGGCTGCCCCATGCGGTCGTAGGCGATCTCACGAAAATTGGCGAAGGGAGATTCGGCGGCCACGGCGCAGAAGTGTGGATGGGTGTCGAGAGACTGCAGGAGCTCTGCCGCGCCCATGGATTCTCCGAAAGCGTAGATGCAGCGAGGATGCAACTGATCGTGAGGATTGAACTGATCGTCGAGGAATTGGGCCCATAGGTGGATGTCGCTGCGCTCGAGCAGGCCGTAGGTCGCGAGTTGGCCGCCGCTGGTGCCGTGGGCGCGGGCGTCGGGCATAAGGACAGTGTATCCGTGAGCGAGGAAAAGTTGAGCATAGCCGGTCATGCCGAGCCGATTGTCGCCGAGACCGTGGAGCAGGAGGACGGCGTCGTGGTTGGGGTGGCGCGGGACGATGAGCCAGGCGCGCAAGGTGATGGCGTCCGGAGTGGAGATGGAGACGTCGACGATGTTGGTGTTTGATTCTTTCGCGACGTTCTGCACGCCGATATTTTCCTCAACAGTCAGCGGACGGCGCGCTGGGTGGAGAGTCCCGTCGGCAAGGTAAATGCCGCCGATGGTGCAAAGCGTGAGGTACAGAACGAGGGCGAAAAGTCCGTAACGAGAGCGGCGCGATAGGCTCATGGTCTGAGGGATTGTACGGGAGACGCGGCGGGATGGTTCCTGGGAATCAGCTAGCGAAAGACTAAAACCTTGAACCACGGGGGACGCGGGGGAGACACAGAGGGACCAAAAAGCGGCGCCGGACGAATGCGTCCGGGGCGATGGGTTGTACTACAGGAACTACCCGAGCGCGGGTTGATATGGAGAAGGACGACAATTGGGCAGGGAACTTAATTCATAAAGGAGTTGAAAAACGATGACTAAAGACCCTGTTTGTGGAATGAACGTGGATGAAAATAATTCTCAATATCAAACCCAGTATGGCGGGAAGAAGTTCAACTTCTGTTCCGAGCAATGCAAGAAGAAATTCGATCAGCAGCCGGAACAGTATGCGCGGTCGGTATCAGCCGCGTAGGTTGCGGTTGCGAGCAAACAAAAATGGCCCCGGACGAATGCGTCCGGGGCTACATGTTTTAAGGTTGCGCCAAGGCAGGCGTCGAGAGTCGTTCCGGAATCAACTTCAACCAGGGAGTAGTCAATTTCCGTCGCGCATCTGTTCAGAGTCCGCCACCGGCAACTGCTGCGGAAGAACTGGTCCTTCCCTTCGGGCAAGAACGAGTTCTGCGGGATGTCCGTTGAAAATCAGTTCCCAACTGGTGATCACCACCGAGAAGATGACCCCGTCTTTACTCATATGTCGCCAGGTCTCAGCCGTGCTTTGTTGGGGATGCTTTGTCTCTCTTAGGAGTTCCGGTATATCTTCCGCGGGACGAATATCGAGCAGCGTCATAGCCAGGAACTCTGCTCGGGAAAAGCCATACGCCCTGGTGGCGGCGTAGTTCACTTCAAGGAAGGCTAGCGTTTCCCGGTCAAAGATCCACATTGGATATGGGTTCTCCGCAAACGGCAGGCCCAGAATTTCGAGTTCCGGCACAGTCCTCTTCTCCCTTTTGCCAGTTGCGACGGAATGACGCTTCGCTGCGTTGTCTTTTTATTTTTCGGCAATTCGGCGGGAAAACATTAGGCTGGGTGTATCGGAGGGATGCTCTCCTAGGTATGGCGTAGTCCGATCTTCTCCGTGCCCTCTACGTCCTTTTGTGGTTTCAAAATCTTAACCACAGAGGACATGGAGGATACAGAGTCACTCGTTGCGACCATCTTCTCGCTGGAAAAAATTAAGCCGTCAGCTTTTGGCTGACGGCTCAATGGCTGAAAGTTGACGGATTACTTCTCGTACAACAAGACGCCTTCCGCCTTTTCGGCGTCGACTGGGCGGTAGAACAGCTTGTTGTCTTCGAGGAAGACCTCGATGAAGGCAGGGCGCGTGGTGATGGTGCCCTGAATCAGCGCCTCTGACAGCGGGTCTTCAATGTACTTCTGCAGCGCGCGACGCAGCGGACGCGCACCGTAGCTGCGATCGGTGAGGGTCTGGTTGAGGATCCACTTCTTGGCATCGTCCGCAACCGTGACCGTGATGGCCTTCTGCGCCAGGTTCTGGTTGAGCTGCGTGACCATGAGTTCGAGAATCTGAATCAGGTCGGCCTCGCTCAAAGCCAGGAACAGAATGATTTCGTCCAGGCGGTTGAGGAATTCCGGATTGAAGGTGCGCTTGACTTCGCCCTTCACCAACTCTTCCACCTTGTCGGAAATCATGTCTTCCTTCGACGACTGGAAGCCCAAGCCCTCGCGCTTCTGCAAGTGCCGCGCGCCGATGTTCGAGGTCATGATGATGATCGTGTTCTTGAAGTCGACCGTGTTGCCCAGCCCGTCGGTCAACTGGCCATCTTCGAAAACCTGCAACAGGATGTTGAAGACATCTGGATGCGCCTTCTCGATTTCATCCAGCAGCACGACCGAGTATGGTGCGCGCTTCACCCGTTCGGTGAGCTGCCCGCCCTCTTCGTAGCCGACGTATCCCGGAGGCGATCCAATCAGCTTTGAGACCGAATGCTTTTCCATGAATTCGGACATGTCGAAGCGCACCAGTGCTTTTTCGGTGCCGAACATGAATTGCGCCAAGGTGCGCGCAACTTCGGTCTTGCCGACGCCCGTCGGACCGAGGAACAGGAACGAGCCGATGGGCCGGTTCGGGTTCTTCAAGCCAGCGCGCGAACGGCGGATGGCGCGAGCCAGTGCGCTAATTGACTTGTCCTGCGAGATGATGCGCTTGTGCAGCTCTTCCTCGATCCGCAGGAGCTTTTGTGTTTCTTCTTCTTTGATCGAGGTGATGGGCACGCCAGTCCAGCGCGAGACGACGTCTTCGATGTCCTCGCGATTGACTACGCCCGTCGAAGACTCATCCAGATGATATTTCTCGCGCAGGGCGCGCAGGTTCTCGCGCTCTTTGCGCTCTTCATCGGAATAGAAGCGCGCCTTCTCGAACTCGTGGTTCGCGATGGCGTTTTCCATGCGGTGTACGATGAACTTGATGCGCTTCTGCACCTCGGTCAACTCTTCTGGCAGCGAAGTCTGGCGCAGCTTTACGCGAGCTCCGGCTTCGTCGACGAGGTCGATCGCCTTGTCAGGCAGGAAGCGGTCCGGAATATAGCGGTTCGAGTGCGAGACCGCGAAATTGATGGCTTCGTCGGTGTAGGTGACCGCGTGGAATTTCTCGTAGCGATCTTTGATGCCGAATAGAATTTTGATCGCGTCCGTCTCGTTCGGCGGCGGAACCTTCACAGCCTGGAAGCGCCGCTCGAGGGAGCGATCTTTCTCAATCGACTTGCGGTACTCGCCCGGAGTGGTGGCGCCGATGCACTGAATTTCCCCACGCGACAATGCCGGCTTCAGGATATTGGCGGCGTCCAGAGAACCTTCCGCCGAACCCGCTCCCACCAGAGTATGCAACTCGTCGATAAAGATGATGGAGTTCTGTGACTCCATCAGCTCTTTCATGATGGTCTTCAGCCGCTCTTCGAACTGACCGCGATACTTGGTGCCGGCAACGATGAGCGAAAGGTCGAGTGCCAGGATGCGCTTGTCAGCGAGGAACGATGGAACCTCCCCGTCGGCGATGCGCTGAGCCAGTCCTTCGACAATAGCCGTCTTGCCGACGCCCGGCTCGCCAATCAGCACCGGATTGTTCTTGGTGCGCCGGCAGAGAATTTGGATAACGCGATCAACTTCGCCTTCGCGCCCGACCAGCGGATCCAGCTGGCTATCCATGGCAGCCTGGGTCAAATCGCGCGAAAACTCCGCCAGCAGCGAACTTTCGCGCTGGCGCTGGGGCTGAGCCTTTTCCTGTGTGCTGCGCGCCAACTCCTCGCGGATGGTCGAAAGCCTGAGGCCGCGCTCATGCAGAATCTCGGCCGCAAAGCACTTCTCTTCTCTCAGCAAGCCCAACAGCAGGTGCTCGGTTCCAATGTGCCGGTGCGAAAGCCGCTCCGCCTCTTCGGCGGCATAGGCGAGAACTCGTTTGCACTCATTGCTTAAAGGCAGATCCACCGAGGTCGAAACCTTCTCGCGAATGGTGGTATGTCCCTCGATCTGCTTGCGAATGGATTCGACCGAGGCATGGGACCGCAGGAAACGATTGGTCAGGGCCTTATCTTCACGCAGGAGTCCGAGAAGCAGGTGCTCAGTCTCAATATAAGGAGACCCGAATTGGCTGGCTTCGTAGCGTGCGAAAAAGATGACGCGCCTGGCTTTCTCCGTGTAGCGTTCAAACATAATGCCCCTTCCCCCTGACCTTCCTGGTCGAGAACTGCTGCTCGCCGACCTACCGAAACTCGATCCCTGGACCTGCTCACCTTATTCTATGCTTATCGATCCCTACATTATGCAATCAAAGGGCCCTAAAACCCAAGCACTGAAACGATTCTGCAAACCTTTGATCACGTTACCGAAGGAACGGTTGTCAAGTGTCATCAACTCGTCATCCCCGATGTCATCTTCTTGCACTTTTTCTGACTAATCTTTCAGCTCCAGTCCTGATTTCCAGCCTCCTTCGTTATGCCGGCAACGACTCCGGCGAAATCTCCTCCACGCGCCCTTTCTGCAACCTCAGAACACGATGGCACCGCCGGGCAAAGGAAAGGTTGTGAGTGGCAATGAGGGAGGTGAGTTGGTGCTCGCGATGTAACCGCGCAATCAATGCGAATACGGCTTCCGCTGTCTGTCCGTCGAGGTCTCCCGTGGGCTCATCCGCCAGCAACAACTTCGGACCGGTGATGAGCGCGCGGGCCAGAGCTACCCGCTGCTGCTCTCCGCCCGACAGCTCCCCTGAGCGATGATGCGCGCGCTGCTCCAGTCCAACCTCACGCAGCCAGCGAGATGCTTCTGGCTCGGCCTGCTGCCATGTCTGCCCGCGTAACAGCAGCGGCATGGCCACGTTCTCTGCCGCCGTGAACTCTGGCAGCAGATAGTGGAACTGCCATACGAAGCCGGTTTCGCGATTGCGAAAGTCTGCGGCTTCGTCGTGCGATAAGGAATTCAATCGCAAGTGGGCGCAGTATACGTCACCTGCAGAAGCATGATCAAGCGCGCTCAGGATGTGCAACAAGGTACTCTTCCCGGCTCCCGATTCTCCCACGATGGCGAGCATTTCGCCTCGCTTCACCTCAAACGACAGATTCTCAAAGAGCACCAGATCCGATTCACCGGACCGGAAAACCTTCTTCAGGCCTTCCACCCGAAGCATCGACTCTTGTTCCGTTAGATGCACGCCATGTCTCTTTCGTTCCAACCGCTAAAGGATCGAGGATCGGATCCTAGGGTTTAGCCAGTATTCGCCGCCTCTTAGAGTAGTGCGCTCCGACTTGCGATCGTTTCTGCCTATTCATACCGCAGCGCCTCGGCTGGAAGAATCCGCGACGCCGACCACGAGGGATAAAGCGTTGCCACAAACGAAATTAGCACGGCAAACAGCGCCACCCAGAGTCCGTCGACCCATCGCGGCGCAAACGGAACGTAGTCGATGGAGTAGACCTCGGGCGAAAGGGCGAGCACATGGTAGTGTCCCCCGGCATAAGCGATGGCATATCCCAGCACCAGTCCAATCGCGGTCCCGATCACCCCGATCAGCACTCCTTGGGCGATGAAGAGGTTGCGGACCTGGGCGCGCCGCGTCCCCATCGACATGAGGACAGCGATGTCTTTGGTCTTTTCCATGACCATCATAATGAGCGAGATCAGGATGTTCAGGGCAGCGACGAAAACAATGAGCCCGATCGTAATGAAGGTGACCAACCGCTCCAGCTTCAGCGCGTGAAACAGCGCCTTGTTCTGCTCCTCCCAATTCGTGGCCATGAACCCTTTGCCGGCTGCGTCTTCGAGTTCTCGGGAGATCGGCGCGGCCTGGTAAATATCGTCAACTTTGAACTCGATCACCGAAATCAGGTCTCCCAGCCCGAACAGTTTCTGCGCGTCCGACAGTCGCACGAACGCCCAACTGGAGTCGTAGTCGTAAAACCCGGAGCTGAAGACTCCGACAATCCGAAAACGGTTGTACTTGGGAACCATGCCGAAGGGCGTCAACTCCCCCTGCGGACTGGTCACCAACACCGGATCGCCCACCTTTGCTCCCAGGTTGTCAGCCATGTCCTTGCCCAGCACGATGGGAGGCATCGCCGAAACGCGCTGTTGCACCGCCTCCAGTGAATCCGAAGATGATGTGGCGCGGGTGTCCCCGCCCGCGTTTTCATCCGGGGACGAAACTTGAGGACCTGAGTTGGGATTCTCTTCCAGCGCCGCAGCCGACCCTTCCTTCACGGAATTGAGCAGATCTCCCACCTGCCGCTCGTACTGTGGGATCATCCCTTTCAGAACCGCACCTCGCGCCCGCGGCCCTCGTGAAATCAGAACCTGCTCAAAGATCGCCGGTGCCGCCGCGACCACATGCGGCTGCTTCGCAAGCCTCTCCATCAGCGGAGGCCAATCCTTGATCCCATCATCGGCAATGCGTTGCAAGCTGATGTGCGAAGTGGACCCGAGCAGCCGCTGTTGCAGATCCTGCCGAAATCCGTTGGTGATAGCCATTGCCACCACAAGCGAAGCCACCCCGGCGGCCACCCCAACAATGGAAATTCCTGTGATGATCCCGATGAACGCCTGCCTTCTTTTGGCACGCAAGTATCGCGACGCGATAAACAGCTCGAATCTCATCGAGAGGTCCCTCGCTCCCCTTGGGATTTCGGCTGCGGGCTAACGCCCGCAAAGCGCCTCAACTTGGCGCGCAGGTAGCGGCTCGCGATGAAAAGTTCGAAGCGCATGAAAGGGCTGTCAGCCGTCAGCTGTCAGCACTCAGCTTGCGGCCAAACTGGATTATATCGAGTGCTCGGAATACTACGGGTGTCCTTGGGAATGCGCCGCCTTCGAGTTTGCTGGAAACTCGTTTTGGAGTGGCGCAGCGCTCAAGCGCTGCGATAAAGCTCTGGTGCTTGGATGAATTTCCCCCAAACTATCGTGGGACGACGCTCGGAAGTTCCAACGGTCGTGGTCATGAACTCAGTCTCGGAAGAATACTTGGAACCACCTTCCGGTAGGCCAGATACTCCTCCCCAAACCTCTTTTCCAATTCCTCGTCCTCCATCCGAATCATGACGGCGCCGGTGGCGACCGCGAAGGCGATCAGCAGCCAGCACACTACCAAGCCCGTCCCCACACTCCACGCCAGCATTTCGCAGAGATGTCCAAGGTAAATTGGATGGCGAACCCGCGAGCGGATTCCACTAGTAACAAGCCTTTGCCGCTGGCTCCCGCTCCGAACTTCGGGTAGGCCACCCAACTGCGCCCAGCTGAAGTGCGCGCCAGAGTGCGAATAAATGAAGAAGCCCGCGGCAAACAACAGCGCGGCCGGAATCCACGTCCATGGCGTGGAATACAGCGCGAAACTCTTCCAGGGCCATGTCAGGGCACCGATTCCAATCCACATGAGGATCCACGCAGGGACCAGGACGCGGAAGGGCGATGCCTCGCTCGCGCGCCATCGATGCGCCCGCGGGTGCACCATCAGCCAGAACGCAGGGATGGTCGAGTAGACAATGCAAGCCAGCCATCCCAGGTTCCGGAGAAACGGCATAAAGCGATTCTACAAGGCCGGAAACCATGCCTGCGCCCCGAAGGGTTGATGGAAAACCTCACGATTCGTCTTGCTTCAGCGACACCGCAGGTGGACGCAAAAATGAGCCTGTCTTTGTTCGCTCTACTTTTTCAATTTGCCATTCAAGGCAATAGTGCGTAGGGTTGGTGCTGCTTCCTATCTTTGTTCATATCCGATATTTCGCCTCCCACCAAGAGGAATGTCGGGGCACTGCTCCTAAAACAAGTCCTCCGTTGATGCACTGCGGACCCGCCATCCTAAACTTAGGTGGAGAATGAGTACAGGTGAATGAAAGAATGAAAAGGTCAACTTTGGTGATCGGTCTGTCTTTAGTACTGCTGGGAACTGCTTTTGGGCAAGCGCCTAAGCCAGCGGCAAGCCACAAGACGAAGAGCGTAGTCTACGTGCCCGCCGACAAGGCAGATTTCAAGCCGGCTCCAATGGGCGGAGTATCCATGGCGGCCCTCTACGGTGACATGACCAAGGGCGCTCATGCGACCTTCACGAAATTCGAACCGGGATACGACGCGGGCATGCACAGTCACACGAGTGACGTCTGGATCGTCGTCATCAAGGGCGCTTACCTATACAAGGACGACGACGGCGAAAAGCGCGTCGGCCCCGGAGATTTCCTCCGAGTTCCCGGCGGTCACAAGCATTGGAGTGGCGGTGACAAGACTGAAGGCGCGCTCTTCTACGAGGAAGCGTCAGGAAAGTTCGACAGCGTCTCTGCGAAATAGAGTTACGCCAGAAAATCACTTCGCCGTTTGAGAGTAAACCCACCCTGAGGGGAAATCCTCTCAGGGTTTTTCCGTCCTCGTCAGAACGATTCTCGAGAACACGGTTCAAGAACCGACGCCGTCACCCTGCGACTTTCAAGATGCATCGGGAGATTTCCTGCTCGCTGCCCCCCTTTGCACGTCCGTCATCTACCCGATTCCCTCCCACAGCGCGATAATGTGAAAATGGCGCGTGCTTTCCTGCATGATCGTTGGCTCCCGAAGTCCGTCCTCTGCCTGAGAAATTACGACCGGCACAAATTCCTGCTCGACCTTATCGCCGGAATCACCGTTGGCCTGGTCGCCCTGCCCCTGGCGATGGCGTTTTCAATTGCCTCGGGACTAACTCCGCAAGCTGGCATCTACTGCGCCATCGTCACCGGCTTCCTGATCTCCGCGCTCGGCGGATCAAAGATGCAGATCGGCGGACCGACGGGTGCATTTGTCGTCGTGGTCGCGGGAATCGTTGCCGTTCATGGCGTCGACGGATTGTTCATGTGTACAGTGATGGCCGGCGTTTTGCTTGTGATCATGGGCATCACAGGGCTGGGCACCGCGGTGAAATTTATCCCGCGCCCGGTCGTCATCGGATTCACCAACGGCATTGCGGTCTTGATCGCCAGCACCCAGGTCAAAGATTTCTTCGGACTGAATCTCGATAAAGTTCCGGGCGTCTTCTGGCTGCGCATCGAAGCGCTGGCCAATAGCTTCCACACGTTATCGTTTGAAGCCACCGCCTTGGCTGGCTTCACCTTGCTGGTGCTGATTGTCTGTCGCAGCTTGTCACCGCGCATCCCCGGGCCGATTGTGGCCCTTCTGCTGGCCACTTGTGCCGTCTACTTCTTCAAGCTTCCCGTCGAAACGATCGGCACAAAGTTTGGCGGCATTCCCGGCGGGCTACCACATCTGCAGATCCCAAAATTCCGTACCGACCTCATTCACGGCCTGCTAGGCCCCGCCTTCACCGTCGCCATGCTGGGCGCAATAGAATCGCTTATGTCGGCCGTTGTCTCAGACCGCATGAGCAACGACCGGCACAATCCGAATGTCGAACTGATGGCGCAAGGCGTGGCCAATGTCTTCTCCCCCATGTTCGGAGGCCTGCCGGCCACTGGAGCGATCGCGCGCACCGCCACCAACATCCGCTCCGGAGCGCAATCGCCCATCGCCGGAATCATTCACGCGCTGACCTTGCTCTGCATCCTGCTGTTTGCCGCTCCGCTGGTCAGCTACGTACCCATGGCGGCACTGGCGGGAATTCTGATGGTCGTCGCCTACAACATGGGCGAGTGGCGCGAGATTCCGCAACTTCTGAAGCTGACCAAGACCGACATCAGCATCTGGCTGGTCACCTTCGCGCTCACCGTATTTGCCGATCTCACCGTCGCGGTGGAAGCCGGAATGATTCTCGCGGCTCTCCTCTTTATCAGCCGTGTAGCTTCGACCACCACCGTATCGCAGGTGACTGACGACTACGTCGAAGATGGGCGCGTGCACATTCTGCAGGACAAAGACATCCCGTATTACGCAACGATCTTCCGCATTCACGGGCCGTTCTTGTTTGGGGCGACTGACAAAATCGCAGCCGTTATCGAGAACGTGCATCAGTTGCCACCCGTCGTTATCCTGCGACTCCGTAACATGACCGCCCTCGATGCCACCGGACTCTTCGCCATAGAAGAAGTCGCCCGGGAACTGCACGCCAGCAAGCGCACTCTCATCCTCTGCGGCGCCCGCGAGCAACCCGCGCAGCTGATTCATCAAGCTGAATTTGCCGAGGTAATCGGCGAAGAAAATATTTGCGACAACGTACAGGAAGCCTTATCTCGGGCCGAGGAAGTGTACGAGGGTTTGGAGCAGAAGTTTGTGGGAGCGAAGAGCTAGAAATACAAACAATCGAAAGCTCCTTGATAAGAGCTCCCACGAAGATCACGTGGAATGTTTGCATTTCCCTAGGTGGGATGATCGATGCACGATCTATTTTTTGACCGGCTGCGTCTGAGCCGCGGCAATGCGCTGGCGTGTGGCAGCCACGAGCGCGGCGAAGCGCGGGTCTGAATGCAGAGATTGGACCTCGTCGTCTTTGTCCAGATGGTCGATGTCGTCGACAACGTCCAAGCCATCCGCATAGACCCGCAGGTTGACGAGGGCCTCATCCCGCTTGCCCTCCAAAGCAAGGACGCGAGCCAAGTTGAGGGCCGCGTTTGCGGTGACTTCATGCGAGGGGCCGAGAACCCGGCGCAGTCCAGCGAGTGCTTCCCGCAGAACCTTTTCCGCTTCCGAGTAATTCTTTTCTTTGATCAAGACGGATCCCAGATTGCCCAAGGTGAGTAAGGTGCTGGCATGTGCCGGGCCCAGCGTCTGCCTTTGCGCTTCAAGCACTTCGCGGTACAACTTTTCGGCTTCAGCGAAACGTTTTTCCTCGTCCAGAATCATCGCCAATGTACCCTTGGCAACCAGGGTGCCGGGATGCTGCGGTCCAAGCACGCGCCGAGCGGACTCGATCAACTCTTTGTACATCTCTTCTGCGTCGGCGTAATGTTGTTCCTCCGTTAGAATGCCGGCCAGATTGAACATGTCTCTCAACACTGATGGATGGTCGGAGCCCAGGGTTCGCCGATCCATTTCGAGCGCTTCGTGCGCTGCCTTCTCGGCTTCCGGGTACTTGCGCTCATGAGTAAGGGTGTCGGCCAGAAGGGAGAGCGCCGTTGCCGTCAATCTGTCTTGCGGCCACTTTCGCCTTGCCACTTCGAGCGCATCGCGATTCAACTTTTCCGCTTCGTCGTAACGTGATTCAAACCCAAGAATCCTGGCCAACTGTACCGTGGAATCCATGGTGTCATGATGCTCAGGGCCAAGCACCTGGCGGCGAGTCTCCATGGTCTCCCGGCACAACTTCTCCGCCTCGGGGTAGTGGCTTTGCGCCAGCACTGCGACGGAAAGATCCTGCTGCGATTGCAGCGTTTCCGGGTTCCGGGGACCGAGAATACGCTGCCGAGTTTCCCAGGCTCGCCGGAGCAGCGGCTCGGCCTGTGATGTAAGCCCTAAACTTTGATACACCGTGCCCATCACGTTCATCATCTGCGCCTGCAACTCCGGGTCGTTCGCCAGTCCCGTGTCGATGTCCTTTGCAGACTTATCCAGAATCTCACGCGCCCGGATGTCGTTGCCGCGAGCTTCACTGGGGTTGGAGACCTTGAACATGCCGGTCATAAACGCGGTGACGCGATCGGCGCGATCGCGCTCGCGGGTGATCCGCCGCAATTGAATTGCCTGCATCACCGCGAACCCGAGCAACAAAAGCGCCAGAGCCGTTGCCGCGGCCACTCCAAATTTGTGGCGCTGTATGTACTTTTTCGTCCGGTATGCGGTGCTTGCCGGGCGTGCGGCTACAGGCTCGTTCCGCAGGTAGCGACCCAGATCGGCGGCCAGTTCCGAAGGCGTTCCATACCGGCGGGTGCGGTCTTTTTCCAAAGCCTTCAACGCGATCCAGTCCAGGTCCCCTCGCAGCAAGCTTTTCAGTTGTCTTGGATCGGTGTTCCGGCGTTGCGCGGCGGTCGTCGAGGTAAAGTCTCCGCTGATTCTGGTGCTCGGACTCAGTGGATCCTCTTCGTGCAGCTTGCGCAAAACCTCATGAAAGGGTCTGGTCTTCCACTGGCTCGCATCAAAGGGCAAAACACCCGTAAGAAGTTGATATAGCACTACGCCAAGAGAATAAACGTCGCTGCGGGTATCTACATCGAGCACCGTCGGATCCGCCTGCTCCGGACTCATATATCCCGGTGTGCCCAGCGTTCCTCCGGCACGCGTTACCAGCGTCACGTCCTCACCTTGCGGTGAGATGGCTTTCGCAATGCCGAAGTCAATAATGCGCGGCAGCGCCTTGCCATCCACTTCAACCACCAAGATATTGGACGGTTTCAGGTCGCGATGCATGATCGCTTTCTGATGCGCATGTTGCACGCCTTCACAAACTTTGATGAACAGGGCCAGCCGCTGGTGAATCGAAAGATGCTTCTGGTCGCAATAGTTGGTGATGGGAAAACCTGGCACATATTCCATCACGAAGTACGGCTGACCTTCAGGAGTCGAATCCGCATCGAAGACCTTGGCGATCGCAGGGTGATCCATGATCGCTAGCGTCTGCCGTTCCATGTCAAAACGCAGCAACGCAGAGCGGTCGAACAGTCCAGCTTTGATGATTTTCAGCGCAACCTGCCGCTTGACGGGCCCGGACTGTTCGGCCAGCCACACTTGACCCATCCCTCCTTCTCCGAGTTTCCTGAGAAGTCGATAAGGTCCAATCGAGCCCAGATTGGGTAAAGACACGCCCACTGGGGCAACGGCCGAGTCGACGGTGGCTTCGAGGTCGGAGCTGAGGTCTAAGTCGTAACGGGTTGGCTTAGCTGTCGGGTCGCTCACGCTTCCTTCACTGGGAAGAAGATGCAAATCGGCGCCAAGTTTAGCACCCCGAACGGAGGAGTGCACTCGCTTGGCGCCGAACTCGCTCCAGAAGCTGCGGCGTCATAACATGGTTTTATCGGCCAGCGATTTCATCTGGCGAATCTGTTTTTTCCTCCTTTCAGTCCGGGGACGCCGTTACCGAGGCATCGGCTGGTTTAGAACTTAAGGCTCAACAAGTACTGAATCAGGTCATGCTTCTCGCCGTCATTGAGACCAAGGTTCATGCACTTGTCGTAGTGGTCGACTACGGCATTCAGATCAGCGAAGCGTCCGTCGTGATAGAAGCCGCCGGTGAAGTGGGTCGAGAGCGCGCCGATGGGTGAAGTCCGATAGCGCATATCGGGCCCACGGTTTGCCTCGAAGTTGTCGATGCAGACGTCGGAGGGCTGGTGGAGATTCCATCCCGGCTCAGTCCAAAGCGGTTCTGTATGGCAGTTGTTACATCCTGCCTTTCCGCTAAACAGCTCGTCACCCCGGGCGGCAGCGGCCTTATCGATGTGCACGGTCGGGTTCGGCGCGGGAATTGACAGCTGATAGAGTTGAAGAGCTGCTAGCTTGGAAGTAATGAGGTCGTCGCCGGGGTTGATATGGGGCAAATCCCCAAAGCCGTTGGCAGCGGCAATCGGGAACTGCGCTGCATTATTCAAGCGTGGATCGAAGAACCTGCCTTTCCCATGCATTTCAAGATTGGCTACGAACGCGTTCCAGTGCGGCACGGACCCCCAGCCGATCCAGGTGTGGAGGTTCACTCCCCCTAGCCCGAAGGCTGGAGGAATGAGTGAGGCGCCGGAAACGTTCGTTCCCGTGACCACACCATCCGTTACTTGTTGCGCATTGAATGCCTTCCCGTCCAGGAGCAGCTCCGCATCGAATTTTCCCGGTCCCCAGCTATTCAGAACCTTTCTTACTGTGGCTTGATCTGTGGACAGCAAATTGGCAATCACGTTTAGATCGGGTGCGAGAGCCACGATTGCTCCCACATTCAGATCACGGTTTGCCCAGCCATCCAGTCGACGACCAATGCATCCGGTCGCGGGGTTTGGTTTGATTTGGCCGGCACACGATCCAGGAATGGAATCGTCAACGGTTGAATGGCACAAAGCGCATTGAATACCGACGGACTTCAGCGTCCCTGAAGAGCTAAAGTGTCCAGTGATTCCCACCACGGCATTCAATTTGAGGAGTGCGAGTGTGACGGCGGGGTCATCGAGATTGACTTTGCCTTTTTCGATTTGTTCCAACAAGCTCCGCGGAAGGGCGTCCACGTCTACTTTCAGGCCCACTGCCAGAGCGGTTTTGGGACTTACTCCGGGGCCAACACCACCCAATTTGGCTCCCTCAATTGCTTCGTGAAGCTTCAGGGTGTCTCCCCAAAATGCCTCATCCCCAAAGGTGTCAAAGCGAAAGATATGCTCTCCTTGCAGTACTTTTTGGGTTGCGTTCTCAACAACACGGTTGTGGCCGCTGTTGTTGTCCGCACCTGCCCGTACCGAACGACTGACTGCGATCATGCAAGCCACCAATAGGACCACTACCGTTACGATCACCTGCACACGAAATCTTGGTTGCGACATTTAGAACCTCCTGAATTCTTTCGCAGCGACTCGGGACATGAAGAATCCATGCTCCCTTCTAACCATCGAACGGATATCTCATCAGCATGGGTTATGAGTCGAGTGCCGGCAGACGACTCCAACGCCGTGCCCCAGAACGTGAAAGGGGGACCTCTCGCCAACGGACAACGAGACTGATCTGAGTTCTTCAACAGACTTTCTCGAGCTTTTCTAGGACGCGTGCCCCAACGGAGGAATCAGCGGATGAGCAAGCTCCTAATTTCTAAGGCTGGCACCTTGCAGGGAAAGGGTCGGCGTAGGTAGAGAGTTACACACACGAGGTTGGTTACAGATCTATCGGAAGGACGCTGTAAAGAGATTGTCAATTTCTTGTCGCGCAGGTCAGGGCGGGTTTTCCACACTCCATGTGTGACATCTGCCCTTGCACACCAGATGACAATCACGAGATCATCGTCGAGGCCGTGACGGTATGTAAGCGCGGCGCGGGTACCGTTTCGGGAATTGACCCTAACTTGGCGCTCGCAAGCTCTTTGAAATCAAGATTTTGCCCGCAAGTGATTGAGCTCCATAGATTACTTTGCGATTTTCCGCTAACCCCATGGTGCCAATAGACCGAGGGGGGAGGGGGTATCCCCATTATCAGTAGGATCCCATTTTGGAACTCGCAATGGCGGGAAAAATTCCGTCTAAGAACGAAGAAGTACGACGCCTCTACTGATTTGTGTCCTGCTCCGCAGATGGTGAAAGGGAACGACCTTTTTATTTGTCGATCCTCTGGACGACCGAGAGAATCTTCCACTGGCCGTCGGATTTCGAGAGCGTCATGTAGTCGACCCAGCCCGGAGTAACCAGTTTCGCGGAGGCGATGGTTCCCGCTACGTCGAGCACAGTCACTTGCTCGGTACGGTCCGCTGGCGGAAGGTTGGCCGCATAATTGGCGCGAACGTCCTGCACCATCTGCAGACCGGTTCGCTCCCGTACCGGAATGTCGCCGTGAATCATGTGCTTCAGGTAGTGAGGATGGAGCGCCCGTTCCATGCGTTTAGCTTCGCCGGTGTAATAGGCTTCGATGTAGTCCGTTACCGTGGCGCGGACAGCGGATGCGTCATCGGAAGCCTGGTTGGTTTGCGCATGAGTTGGAAGGTGGAAGGTGAGAAACAAGCTGAGGGCAAATACTGGGACAAGGCGTTTCATGATCCGTGCTCCGCGGAGTTGCAGCGATTCCGGCACGTCGATTATGACTCGATTGCCGCGAGGGAAAAGTACACTAAAGTCCATGGCTAGGAACGCGGGAGGACAAGCCGGACTCTGATCCCTTATCCTCTACACTGTCGGTGAGGTTCTTCCTCCTTCCATGATCGTCAACTTCGCGGAACGCGCGCATAACCACAATTGGGAATTGGATCCTGTCGTACGGTCGCTGTTGGACACGGATTTCTACAAGCTGCTGATGTTGCAGTTTATCTGGAAGCACTTTCCCAAGACGCGCGTGGAATTCTCGCTGATCAATCGCCACCCCTCGGTCAGGATGGCAGACATCATCAATATTGAAGAGTTGAAAGTGCAGTTGCAGCATGTTCGCGGGCGACGCTTTCGCAAGTCAGAACTGGTCTGGCTCGCAGGCAACACGTTTTATGGGCGCCGTGGAATCTTCGAGCCGGCATTTCTGGAGTTTCTGGAGCGCGATTTCCACCTGTCGGATTATCAGTTGCGAGTTCGCGATGGACAGATTCACTTGACCTTTGAAGGCGCGTGGACTGAGACCACCATGTGGGAACTGTACGCGCTCGCGATACTCGACGAATTGAAGACGCGGGCGCAATTGAAGACGCTGAGTGAGTTCGGGCTCGACATTCTGTATGCGCGGGCGAAGACGAAGTTGTGGAGCAAGATTGAGCGACTACGCGGTGTCCCAGGCTTGAGCGTCGCCGACTTTGGGACGCGACGGCGACACAGCTTTCTGTGGCAGGAATATGTGGTCTCCGCCATGGCATCCAATCTTGGCGATAACTTCATCGGCACATCAAATGCCTTTCTGGCGCATAAGCACGATCTGGAAGCGATTGGAACCAATGCGCACGAGATTCCCATGGTCATGGCAGCGCTAGCGCCCGATGACGTGGCTTTGAAGGCCTCGCAATATCGCGTATTGGAACTCTGGCAGCAGACCTACGACGGCGCGTTGAAAGTAATGCTGCCCGACACGTTTGGAACAACGCAGTTCCTGGCCGGAGCGCCCGAGTGGGTTGCGGATTGGACTGGCCAGCGCGTCGACAGTAAGGATCCTTATGTTGCAGGCGACGAGTATATTGCGTGGTTAAAGACGCACGGTCGAGACCCACGAGAGAAGTTGCTGATTGCTTCGGATACGCTGGACGTGGACGCAATTCTCGGGCTGCACGCGTATTTTGGCGGGACGCTGGCGAAGGGATTGGGCCCGGGAGATTTCCTTAGCGCTGCTGACTTTGCAGACCCCAACAAGTGGACTCCCGGACGACGCGTGCGGGTTAGCGCCGGTTGGGGAACATTGCTCACCAATGATTTTCGAGGATGTAATCCGAACGACGGCGGAGGCTTTGACCCGATCAGCCTGATCTGCAAGGTGACGGACGTTGAGGGAAAGCCGGCAGTGAAGCTCTCTGACAATTATTCCAAGGCGCTGGGGCCTCCATCGGAAGTGGAGCGCTACCGCCGGGTGTTCGGGACAGAGGGAATCGCGAACGCTCCGCTGGTGGCTTGAGAGGGAACGTCCAACGCCGCACAACCAGAGTACATGTCCTTTTGATTCTGGCCGTACCCTTGTGAATGCAACGCCGCGCTGCCAACATCGGAACGGGACGCGAATGAAAATTCTTCTGGTTGAGGATTCCTACTTCGAACGGCGCAAGGTCGGCGACTATCTGACCGAGTGGGGACTCGACTACGTGGCTGTCGGCAGCGGCACCGAAGCCATCAAGTTGCTCGAAAGCCCCAATCCGCCCGAAATCACTCTCCTCGATTGGGTGCTCCCAGGAATGGATGGGATCGATGTGTTGCGGCGCATCCGAAAGCTGAGCCACGGCAATTATGTCTATACCGTCATGCTGACGGCCAAGAAACAAAAGCAGGATCGGCTGAAAGCAATGGAAGCCGGAGCCGACGACTACCTGTCGAAGCCGGTAGACCCGTCGGAGTTGCGTTCGCGCATCATGGTTGGCAAAAGAATCGTGGAGTTGCAGCAATCGCTGCGCTTCGCCGCCACACACGATTTCCTGACCAACCTGATGAACCGGGCAGAGATTCTTGCGACTTTGGAGCGGGAGTTCTCGCGCAGCGGACGCGATGATAAGCCCACCTCCCTTATTCTGGCGGACATCGATCACTTTAAGCGCGTGAATGACACTCTCGGCCATGCGGCGGGCGATGAAGTTCTGAAGGAAGTAGCGAAAAGACTCAAAGCTGATTTGCGACCTTACGATGTGGTAGGGCGGTACGGCGGCGAAGAATTTCTTCTCATCCTGCCCGGCTGTAACCTGACGACCGGGGCGCGGCGCGCCGACGAGATTCGGAAACTTGTCGCGAAATCTTCCATCGAGACGCCGTTCGGGACAACGTCTGCAACGGTCAGTATGGGCGTGACCGCGACCGATGCCTTGCGGGACTGTTCCGTTGCCGAGTTCCTGCAGGAAGCCGATGTCAGCTTGTACACCGCAAAAAAGAATGGCCGAAACCGTGTGGAGGTCTTCTCGACGACTAGCCGCTCCACCGGCGCAGGTCAAAGTTAGACTTCCTTCCCAGTCTTCGCTGAAAACCCAAAATAATCCTCAGAATTTGTTAACCATTTTCGTCTCCATTCGTTGTGTGCATAGAGACGTTGGAACCGCATGTCTCTCACGAGGAAACAGCGATATGCACAGGCAGCGGGTGTTGGTGGCAGGCATTCAGACGATCATAGTATGTGTGGCTTTATTCACGGCTGTCAGCGCGGCACAGGCTACGCGAGCCGCACAACCTGGGGCACCTGCCAACGCTCCGCAGATGAGTGAAAAAGATGTGGCCGCGATGCAGGACCAACTGCTGCAATTGTTGCGCGTGAGTCCTACGCTGGCAGAGGTCGTAGCCCGAGATCCTTCGCTGCTGTCGAACACGGAATATGTAAACCGCAACAATCCCGAACTGGGGCGCTTCCTGCAGGAGCATCCTGAGATCGCGCACAATCCTGACTTCTATCTTTTTAACAACCTGCACAGCGAACACGAGCCTCCGAGCCAGACCTTGGAGCGCAAGCTGTGGCCTCAGATGTCGGAGCAGAGACAGTCGGGCATTGACCAGGAACTGATCAGCGACGGCGTGCCATTCCTGGTTTTCGTTTGTGTTCTCGGCGCTTTGCTCTGGCTGGTGCATGTTTTGCTGGAAAACCGGCGATGGAGCCGCATTTTCAAGCTGCAGACGGATGTTCACGGTAAGCTGCTCGAGCGATTCGGCACCTCACAGGAAGTGTTGACGTACATGAACACCGATGCGGGCAAGCGCTTTCTGGAAGCGACGCCGATCGCTGTGGGCTTCGAGCAACAGGCACCGGTTCCAAGTCCGGTCGCACGGGTGATGACGCCACTGCAGATTGGCATTGTGATGACGCTGCTGGGAGTTGGCCTTCTCTCCTTGCGGCACGGCTTCACCGAAGGTGGCGGCATTTTGCTCGTGGCTGGCACCGTCGTCCTGATGCCGGGCCTGGGGTTTATTATTTCGGCGGGGATCACCTGGGTGCTGGCGCGACATCTCGGCTTGATGCCGGATAGCGGAGCGCGACATTAGAATAAATTTTGCTGCCTGATCCGCAGCAGCCGATGCTGGGCTGCTCTGGAACGCAGCCATGAGGAAAACCGATACGACTGGGGAATACGCAATCTCGAACCTTGAGGCTCGCGTGGCATCGCGAACGGATGAACTACCGATGGACAGCGATGCCTTTGCCGGCTTCTATCAGCGCTCCGCTCCGGCCCTGAGGGCTTATCTGGCGCGGGTTTCGGGGAATGCTGCACTGGCAGATGACCTGCTTCAGGAAAGCTATTTACGCTTCCTGTGCGCATCGCGGCCGGAAGGCGGCGAGGTGAATTACCGGCGCTACTTGTATCGGATTGCGACCAATTTGTTGCGAGATCACTGGAGGAAGCCGCGAGCCGCATGCATTGAAGACGTTCCGGAGCGGCTTCTGATGGCAGGTGACGGGTTATCGGGTATTGAATCGCGGGCTACGCTCAATCCGGCGTTGGCGCAGATGCGCCCGCGCGAGCGGCAACTGCTTTGGCTGGCGCATGCCGAGGGCTATTCGCACCGCGAGATTTCGGAGATCACCGGGCTGAACGCTGCCGGCATTCGATTGCTGTTATTCCGGGCGCGGCGAAAAATTGCGCGTCTGCTCCGTGAACAGACCACGGGGGATCGGGGGCAGTCATGACGTTCCGGACATGCGCCTATGAAGTCGAGCTGACGCAGGCGTTGAAGGATGGCCATTGGCCATCAGGCTGCGGTACCGAACTTCGTGCTCACGTAGACGGCTGCGGCAGTTGCAGAGATCTCGTTTTGGTGACACAGGCGTTTCAAGACGCTCGCCGGGGGTCGGAACAACTGGTGCCTTCTGGTTCGGCAAGCCTGCTGTGGTGGCGGGCTCAGGCGCGC
Organism: uncultured Acidobacteriaceae bacterium; assembly: GCA_963840895.1. Lineage (GTDB taxonomy): Bacteria > Acidobacteriota > Terriglobia > Terriglobales > Acidobacteriaceae > Sulfotelmatobacter. Next base: position 536,206 of record CAWJAR010000009.1, on the reverse strand, counting down.
CGCCGGAATGCTGCGACCGAACGTGTGAGCCGGCCCATTACCATCGCGCAGGCTTTTGCGGTGTTCGTTTATGTGTTGATGGTAGTGGTTCTTGCCGCGTCGCAATACAGCCACGGTTTGCATTGGGCGTCATGGTGGTCGGAGCTGGCGCCCCGCACAGTTCATTTTCTGCCCGATATCTCTGGAAAAGTCGACTTGAATTCCTTTCTGCTGATCTCCGGTCTTGGAGTAGTGGCGCTGCTGAGCGGGCTGGTAGTGTATCTGGCAACAGAAAAATCCTGAGTCTAAGGCGCGCACATCCTCAGCATTCTATGGCACAGTAAATAGTTCATGCCTGCCACCTCCGACGCCAGGGCCGGACGCGCTGCCTTCACGCATCCCGGGTTCGTGCTTTTCCAGGTCGCCCGATTTCTGATCGTGGCCGCGGTCGAGATGCAGGCTGTGGCCGTAGGATGGCAGGTTTACGAGATCACGAAGAGGCCCCTCGACCTTGGATATGTGGGGCTGGCGCAGTTCTTGCCGGCAATTCTGCTCTTCCCCATTTCCGGACATGTGTCGGATCGCTTCGAGCGACGGAATGTGCTCTCGGCTTGCTACGCCGGATATGCGGTGTGCTTTGCCCTGCTGCTTGCTCTTGCCCAGCGAGGGGTGCCGTCGATCAAATCTATTTATGTGGTGTTGGTACTGATCGGAGTGGTGCGGTCGTTCAACAGCACTGCCAGCCGCTCGATCCTGCCGCAGTTGGTTCCCGAGGAGCACTTCCCGAACGCGGTGGCATGGAACGCCAGCATCTTTCAGGCGGCAACGATTCTGGGGCCGTCGTTCGGCGGCATCGTTTACGCGGCGTTTAAAGGGCCGTCGGTGGTGTACGTGGTCGCGATGGTCACGGCGATTGGGGCGACGTTATCTTCGTTCCGGATCCGGCCCGAAGTGAAAGCGCGGCCGAGAGAGCCGATGTCGTTGAAGACAGTATTTGCAGGGTTGCACTACATCTGGCAGAAGAAACTGATTCTGGGGGCGATTTCTCTGGATCTGTTCGCTGTGCTGCTGGGCGGGGCGGTCGCCTTGCTTCCCGTGTACGCCCGCGAAATTCTGCATACCGGACCCTGGGGATTGGGGCTGCTGCGCACGGCTCCGGGAGTCGGCGCAGCGATTATGGCAGTAATGGTGGCGCACTGGCCGTTGCGTGGCAGGTCCGGTCCTACGCTGCTGTGGTCCGTCGCGGGCTTTGGAGTCTTCACGATTATTTTCGCGCTCTCGCACAATCTGGTCCTCTCGCTTATTGCGCTGTTGCTGCTCGGGGCAAGCGACATGATCAGCGTGATTATTCGGGCAACGCTCACGCAACTTGCGACACCGGATGCGATGCGCGGGCGCGTAACGGCGGTCGATATGATTTTCATCGGGACTTCCAACGAGTTCGGGCAATTTGAATCGGGGGTGACGGCGCAATGGTTCGGGACTGTGCCGGCAGCGGTGTTGGGAGGGATTGGGACTTTGGTTGTGATCGGCCTGTGGGCCTGGCTCTTTCCAGAACTGCGGCAGGCGGGGGAATTGACTGCGATTCGGAGTGAAGAGTTGCGGGATCCGGCTGAGACTTCTGCTCCGCGGTAAGCACTGTAGACTTCTGTGTGAGTGCGGCCGGACTTCGTCCTGGCCGGACAGCCGAAGGCGGCTGTCTCCACATGTCCACATGTTTCATTCAAGGGCTAGCTTCTCTGGCGATTCGAACAATGCCGTAGAATGTCGGTTTCATTCTGCGCGAGCTAGGATCGGCATTGATCGAACGCTACTTCCGTCTCACTGAAAACCAAACTACGGTGCGCCGCGAATTTCTGGGCGGCGTGACCACCTTCATCACGATGGCGTACATCGTTGTCGTGAATCCGCAGATTCTGGCGCAGGCCGGGATGCCGGTTGAGGGAGTCGTCTTTGCGACTTGCGTTGCGTCCGCGGCCGCGACGCTGGTGATGGGGCTGTACGCGAACTATCCGATCGCACTGGCGCCGGGCATGTCGCTGAACGCCTACTTCACTTATTCTGTTTGTCTCGGTATGCATGTGCCGTGGCAGACAGCGCTGGGCGTGATCTTTTTTTCCGGAATCTTTTTTCTGGTTCTTACTGTTACGCGCGTACGGGAGCAGATCGTCAACGGGATTCCCGCGTGTTTGAAGTTCTCGACGGCCGGTGGGATCGGGATGTTCATCGCCTTTGTCGGGCTGCGGAATGCGAAGCTTGTGGTGGCGAATCCGGCAACGTTCGTGAGCTTGGGGAGTTTTGCCGATCACGAGGCGCAACTGGCATGCGTGGGATTGGCGATCATGCTGATCCTGATGACCCGCAAGATTGGCGGGGCGATCCTGATTGGAATATTCGCGACCACTGGGCTTGGCATTCTGCGGGGCATGGCGAAATGGCCGGCCGCGATTTTTTCGTGGCCGCATCCTTCATTGACGTGGCTGCAACTTGACTTGCGCGGAGCTCTGCATCTGGGGCTGCTGGAGATTATTTTTGTGTTTCTCTTTGTCGACCTCTTCGACAACGTGGGCACGCTGGTGGGGGTGTGTGAGCAAGGCGGATTCGTCAAGGACGGAAAGATTCCGCGAGTGGGGCGGGCGCTGGTGTCGGACGCCGTGGGAACAATCTTCGGCGCGTTGACCGGGACGTCAACGGTGACCAGTTACATCGAGAGTGCTGCGGGAGTAACGGCGGGAGCACGAACCGGGCTCAGCAACATTTTTGTCGCTGGCCTGTTCCTGCTGGCGGCATTCTGCGCGCCGCTGGCGTCGGCGATTCCAGGGTATGCGACGGCGCCTGCGCTGATCCTGGTAGGAGCGCTGATGACGGAATCCATTGCCCGCGTCGAGTGGAACGAATTCACGGAGGCGATCCCAGCTTTTGTCACTCTGGTCGCAACACCGCTGACATTCAGCATTGCGACAGGACTGAGTTTGGGGCTGATTTCATTCACCCTGGTAAAAGTAGCAGCTGGGAAGTTTCGCGAAGTGAGCGCGGTGATCTGGATTCTGACGGCGTTGTTCATTCTTCGCTACGTTTATCTTGCCGCGGGATAATGGTTGGGGGACGAACCGGATGAAAAACAGATGGGTCATCCTCGTCGCGTCTTTGTGCGGTGCAGTGATTGGTGTTGTCATCGTGCGGTACGGCGTACACCTTACCTCGAGCCTTCCTGCTTTTGCTCTCGACCGGGCTGCGCTAGAGCATGGACGTTATCTGGTCGCTGCCATTCCATGGATTCTGTTCAGCTTGTACTGGGAGATAGCGGCAAAGGGAGCGGCCGAAGCGAAGAGTTCGGAATCTCGGTCGTCGCGCGCATTTCATGTTTTTCTGGCGAATGTTGCTGTGCTACTGGTGATTGCTCCGATCCGCGGGTTGGGGCGATTCTTGCCGGCATCGTTTCTCAGCATGGCAGCGGGAATCGTCGTGGAAGTGCCGGGATTATTTCTCGCGATATGGGCGCGTCGAGCACTCGGCCGCAATTGGAGCGGGGAAATTTCGATCAAGTTTGAGCACGAGTTGATCCGGTCCGGACCGTACCAATGGCTGAGGCATCCTATTTACATGGGATTGCTGGCAATGTATGTGGGAGGCGCGCTCATTACTGGTGAATGGCTTGCGGTCGTCGGCGTGGCAATGGCGGTACTCGCATACTGGCGCAAAATTCGTCTGGAAGAGGCGAATCTGAAGGTTGCATTCGGCGCGGAGTACGACTCCTATCGGGGCGATACATGGACGCTGATTCCCGGATTGTTCTGACTAAGGCCTATGGGACGTTGACGGTCACGGTCGCGGTGGTGCGGCCATATTGATTGGTCGCATACAGCGTGTACGTAGTTGTCACGGTGGGAGTCACGGTCGCGCTCGTATCGCGCACCGCACCCGGACCCGGTGAGACGATGACATATCCACCGCCGGAGGTCGTCCACGAGAGAGTCACGCTGCCCCCTGATGAAACATGCGTGGCGGATGCGGTGAAGGCACTGATCGTGGGCGCTGATCCCGTGGGATAGTTTGAGTTCGTGTATACGGGATTGATTTGGACGACTTCGAAAGCGGACGCGGGAACGGTTTTCAGCGAGTCCAAGTCGGAACCCCAGCGGTTGTCAGACACTCCGGTGACGTAGAGCGCGCTGCCGTTGTCGGCGAGAATCAAGCCAAAGGTCTTCATCGCGATGAGGATAACTTGCATCTGCGGCGAGAATGAAGAGATGTCGTAGGCGGATTTCAGGCGCAGTCGCATGCCCATGGGCGGAGCGGACGGATCGCTGGAAGTCGCGGCGGAATGCGATGCTGGAGGAGTAAATGCCGCGCTGGTTCGAGGCAGTGTGAACCGGAAAGCATGTTGAATTTTGCCGGCGGCTACTTCGTCGTAGCGCACAAGGCCGGGGAAGATCGGGAGTCCGGCGGCATCGGCGGAAGTCCATGTGTAAGGACGTTGCTGGTTGTCCGTCAGATCCCACACGGCGGTTGAGTCGGCATTCCAGCTGCCGTCGGAATTCACCGACGAGTTATACAGTTCGTAGAGAAAGCAATTGCTGTTGTCGAGCACGAGGACGTGACGATCGCCTGTGCTGGATGATCCGCCCTCGACCGGAGCGTTCGACGGGACGGGCATGGGGCCGGGATCGCCTTCGTCTCCGTAGGCGCCCAGGTTCACATTGACCAGCGACTGGTTGCCATCGACCACGACGTAGGGAATGCCATACGTGGGATCGTGGCCCCAGTCAGGATGAACATTCACGGAGCCGACCCAGTTACTAATGATGCTGCTGGAATTGGGATCGAGGGGCGCGGCAGAGATATCGGTGTTCCATAAACTGTCGCTGGAAAAAGGAATGAAGCCGTTGAGGCTCGCGGTCTGTCCGACCGACATGACGTTGCAGGCCAGGTTGCTGCCACCGGTCCCACCGCCTGAGCCTCCGTTACCACCATTGCCGTCGTTGCCGCCGCCATTTCCAGCGGGATGGGAGACGCCGGAACATGCTGTGAGCACCAGCGCGAGGGCGAAGAGCGCAACAAAAAAAAGAGAAAGCTTCCGGGCTGAACAGGGGCAGCGCATCCTACAACGATTGTGCGCGACCTAGAGTCCGACTGAAAGAGGACTTTGGGACATGTACCGACTCCACAGGACAATGCCAGGGAGAGCGCCTGCTCACCTCCCTTTCAACAGCGTCTTGGCGGCGCCCATATTTTCGTACTTGTCGTAGATGCGTACCACGACCACGTGTTCGGCCTTGCCATCTTTGTCAGATTCGACATCGGCTTTGAAATCGTAGTCTTCGACTTTCGCATCGGAGATCTGACCGACGGGTTCAACGTACTTCCATTCTCCTGCGTCGACCGAATACTCGGCGCGCTTGATGGTCGAAAATCCATCTTCCGCACGGAAGCGAACGTGAAGCTGCGTGCCTTCGACCGTGGCCGTGAGGTTTTCGACACGCGGAGGGGTGGTATCGACTTCGAAGCGGCGGCTCTGCTTGGTGGCGGTTAACGCTTCGCCGGGAGAGTGTGACGGCGCGTCCGAGGCTACGACCTTCACGGTGTAGCCTCCGTCGGGCAGCAGGCTGGCGTCGAAGGAATACGCTTTGTCGGTCAGATTATCTTTCAGGAGAAGCCAGCGAGATTCTCCGTCGCCGCGGTAGTAGACGTCATAGACCAACTGATCGTCGTTGTCATCGTGGGCATTCCACTTGACGCCAATGGCGTCGCGATCGCGAGTGCTCGGCACGGGCGATTCGAAGTGTCCACCCGACGAACCGCTGACGTCGTTGCCCAAATTGAGTCCGGGGGATTTCGCGAGAGGCTGGTAGCGAACGCCCATCTGCACGGAAACATCGTCTACCTCGGGCGCCACATTTTTGGGCAGATAGTTCAGAGTGACCGTGTCGACCGCGGGCTGGATGTTTCCCGCGTGCAGCACGGCCTTCCACTGGGCGTAGCGGGCTGGGGGGACTCCCGTCTCGGATCCGGTCGTCAGGTTCACTGGCTTCCACGGACTCCAATTGCGGTCGGGATTGTCGACGTTGCCGCTGCGCGCCAGCAGATCAACATTGCCGGAGCCGCGAAATTCCGCGCGGCCCCAACGGGAAAAAACCTTGGCATCGAAAACATCGCTTTCGTACGTACCTTCGCTTTGCGGGCCCGGACCGACAACAAAAATCTTGCCGAGGTTACTGCTGGCGGCATAGAGTGCGCCGCCGGGAGCCTTGGCGAAACCGGTGACCTGTGACGCGGGCGCCTTCAGCAGATCGGAGAACTCATCGGCACCTTCAATGGCAAAAACGTGTCCGCGATTCCCGGTCCCGCAGAGAAGAGTGCCGTGGGAATCGAAAGCCAAGGCATAGACGATGTCGTCATGAGATGTCCATGCGCGGGATGGGGAACCGTCGCTGGCGATGCGGTAGACATCGGAGCCGCCACTGGCTCCGCCACCGGGAGACGGGAAGGGGACGGTCGAGGTACTGGGCGTAAGAGTCAGCGTCATGCCCGGAGTTTGCGGACCGGTTGACGCCGGAGTGGAGCCTACCGAGAGCGTAGTAGAAGTGCCTGCGGGCGATGTTGTTGCGCCGGCACGTCGTTCGCCGACGCCAGCGGCATAAATGTTGCCCTCGCGATCCAAGGCGAGGGCTGTAATTTCTTTTTTCGGCGCGCTGTAGAGAACGAAACCTTCGCCTGCAGGAGAGATGCGGTAGACCAATCCACTGCCGTCGGTGCCTGCAATGATGTTGCCCTGTGCGTCGAACGCCAGCACGCGGATGTGGGTGTCGTCGCTCTTGAAGAACACCGAGTGTTCGCCCTTGGGAGTGATCTTGTAGATCTCTCCGTGATCGCCGGTGGCGACATATAAATTGCCAGTCTTGTCGAGAGCAAGATCCCAGATATATTTCGTGCCCGGCGCAAAATATTCAGAGGAACTCCAGGATCGGTCGAGGGCCGGCTTTGCAGCGTCTTTCGGCGCGTCCTTCTCTACGGTCTTGGCATCGACCTTGGCCGCTTCGTTTTTTGCTGCCGTCTTGTGCTCGATCTTGTAGACCTTACCGTCGGGCGCCGTCGCCGCGTAGATCACGCCACCGGGACCGACCTCGAGGGCTTGGACCTGAAGTTCCTGAGGTTCAAAAATGATGGCCGCTTGACCGTCGGGAGTGACGCGGTACACGCGAGCCGGAGATCCGGTAGCGGCGTAGACGTTTCCCGATTCATCCGCGGTGACAGCCCAGATGTAGGTGGAAGGCGTCGCATAGAGCAATTTGAACGACGGGGCCAATCCCAGACCGCCGGAACTGCGGATGGCCACGCCGGTCGCCGTTCCTTTCGTGAGGTCCTCAAATTTCGACTGCTCCCAGGTGCGGGTGCCGTCGGCAAAAGCTGCCGTTGGTAGAACGCCAATCGCGAACAGGAAAAAAAGAAGAATGCCTAGAGCAGGAGAAAATGAAACCTTACGCGGACTCGGCAATGTCGTACCTCGATTCAAAATTGATCCCGAGACGCCTGGCTACGCGCCTCATCCAATTTGATTGGAAGATTTCAGGTTAACACGCAGACAGGATCCGTCGCGCGATTCCATGCGGGTTTCGCTGGGTCAGTGGGGCCAACCCGTTCGTCACTCGCGCAAGCATGGTATCGTAGATTTTGATGGATTCTGCACGCCAGAAACTGCTAAGTACGCTCGCACACAAGTCGTTCAAGCTAGGGGAGTTCAAACTTTCGTCTGGTGGTACCAGCGACTACTACATCGATTGCCGCACGACCACGCTGGACGCGAAAGGTTCGCGGCTGACGGGTGAAGTTTTCGTCGACGAGATTCGGCAGCGCGGATGGAAGCCTCGAGCGATTGGCGGACTTACCATGGGAGCGGATCCGATCGTGGTTGCCGTTTCGGTGGTCAGCGGCGAGCTCGACGGGTTTCTGGTGCGCAAAGCCGAAAAGCAACACGGAACGGGACAGCGCATTGAAGGCTTTCGCGAGAAGGGTGCTCGCGTTGTGATCGTGGACGATGTTTGCACCACTGGGGCATCGACAGTGCAGGCGATTGAAGCGGCACGCGAATTCGGATTCGAAGTGGTGGGAGTGATGTGTTTGGTGGAACGCGAAGAGGCCAAAGGGCGTCCGAATGTGGAGAAGGCGGCCGGGGGAGTGCCGTTCATTTCTGTTTTCACGGCAAATGACGTTCGACACCAACATATCTTGCAGAACGATGACACGCAGCCGGGAATTTTTGCCGTAGCAGCGACATGCGAGGTTTGTGGCAGACCGGCAGTTACGAACAATCCTAGAAAACTGTGCGCGGCTCATACTGTGGCTTGAATCGGCACGGCTGTAGAGACGTAGCTTGCTACGCCTTGGTGCCATCAGCTTGCATGTGGGTAGAGAAACGTTGCGAGCAACGTCTCAATAAAAAAATATGATTCAGACTCTGGAATGGACCGATAAAGGGGTGCGCTTCATCGATCAGACGAAGCTGCCAACGGAAGAAGTGTATGTCAACTGCAAGACGCATGAGCAGGTAGCGGACGTGATCCGCAACATGGTGGTGCGCGGGGCGCCGGCAATCGGCGTGGCGGCCGCCATGGGCATTGCGCTGGGCGTAAACAATTCCAAGGCGGAATCAACGGGCGACCTCAAGCGCGACTTCGATCAGATTTGTGACGTCATTGGTAAGACGCGTCCGACGGCTGTGAATCTCTTCTGGGCGATTCGCCGTATGCAGGAAAAGTTCGAGCGCATTCGCATCCGGCCGATTGCGCAGATCAAGCGGGATCTCACCGAAGAAGCGCAGCGCATGCACGCGGAAGACATTGCTGCCAACCAGGCAATGGGACGACATGGCGCCACACTGATGCCGAGTTCTGGCGGAGTGCTGACGCACTGCAATGCCGGCGCACTGGCAACCGCGGGGTACGGGACTGCGCTCGGAGTGATTCGCGCGGCCGTCGAGCAAGGGAAGAAGATCCACGTGTATGCCGATGAGACCCGGCCATTCCTACAAGGTTCGCGGCTTACGGCGTGGGAATTGATGAAGGACAACATCCCGACCACCGTGATCTCCGACAACATGGCGGGAGTCATGATGAAGCAAGGCAAGATCGGAGCCATTGTGGTGGGCGCGGACCGCATTGCGGCGAACGGAGACGTCGCCAACAAGATTGGAACCTACACGGTGGCGATTCTGGCGAAGGAACATAACATTCCGTTTTATGTGGCCGCGCCGATTTCGACCGTCGACCTGGCATGCCCGGATGGGAGCCAGATCCCAATCGAGCAACGGGATGCAAAGGAAGTCACCCACATCGCGGGAAAGCAGATGGTGCCCGATGGTGTGGGAGTAGAGAATCCTGCGTTCGATGTAACCCCTGCTAAGTACGTGGCCGCCATCATCACGGAAAAAGGGGTCGCGAAAGCGCCATATGGGGAGTCGTTGCGGAGATTGGCCGAATAGGGGCGAAAGCACATCCTTGAACGATTATCTATCGAGGTGTCATCGGTGGCCGCCGGTGGAAAATCCTCGAAATATTGATCGATCCCCGCTACTAATTCTCTGAATCCGGGTTGAATCTAGCGGCAACTCGACCATTTCCGAGTGAGCCGAACTTCGCGCCAATCTTTGTCAAGGGGATGTGATGTCGTTACGCAATCGTTTTGCTTTGCCCATCATCTTTAGCAGCCTTGCCATTCTGGCGGCGTGCGGCGGGGGCGGCATTTCTCACATCATTCCGCCACCACCCTCGGGCAACTTCACGAATAGCAATCTAAATGGCACTTACGTGTTCTCGATAACCGGCGGTGATTCGAACTTTGCCTTCTTGACGATGGTGGGTACGTTTACAGCCGATGGCAATGGTGGAATCAGTGGCGGTGCGCTGGACTTGAACGATCCCCTCGTTAGCGCTCCGGTCGTAAATCTGCCCATCACGGGCGGTAGTTATAGCGTTACCGCCGATGGGCGCGGACAAGCGACACTTTCCGCGACAACACCGTTTGGGAATTCACTCACGGTCGATTTTGTTCTGAATACAAATAGTCACGGATTAATCACGGAATTTGATAACGCCGGCACCGGTAGCGGCACTCTAGATTTGCAGTCGTCGGTTGCGCAAAACCAGATCGCGGGATCATACGCCTTTAATTTGACGGGCATCTCCAGCTTTGACAACACTACAGGCGCGCAACCTACGTTTGCCACGGTGGGCGCATTTACGCTGGACCCGGCTGGCAACGTCACATCCGGTGTGGAGGACTTCAACGATAACGGCAATTCGGTAGGCATCACAAACCTGGCAATCACGAGCGGGAGCGTCAGCCTCGCTACCGTGCCCGGACTGGCCACTCTGAGCACCAGTGAAGGGACTTTCACCTTTGATGTGTACCCGATCGATTCGACTCACTTGAAGTTCATTGAAATCGATGCATTCCCGATCATGGTAGGCGATGCCTTCCCGCTAACCGCGTCAATACCAACGGGCGCGAATGTGTTCACATTCTCGGGACTTGACCTGATCCTCCCTGGCCCATTTACGGCGGCCGGCCTCATCGTGACTGACGGTGCAGGCCAAGTCACAAACGCCTCGGCGGAGGATATTAACGACGCCGGAGTTGCTTCCACTCTCACTGGCTTTACCGGGAGTTACACTGCCACAACCGGCGGACGTTCCGTGCTCACGCTCAACGGCTTCGACAATGGAGCCAATGGGGGCGTCGGCAACTATCAGTTCGCGGCCTATCCGTCGAGCGGTGGCACACAGTTGCTTGAAATTGATAACGCGGGAGTCACCGCCGGCGTCGCCTATCCGCAGACGAGCACGACGCTAGCATCGGGTGAAGGCTACGGGTTCAATCTGACGGGTATTAATGGGGGAAATGGCGGTAGCAGTTTCGAGGAAGACGATATCGCCCAGTTCGTGAATACCAGCGGATCTTTGACTGGGATCATCGACTTCAACGATCAGGGCATGGGAACAAGCTATGGGCAGACCTTTGCTGCCGGCTTCACTGCCGACGCAAGCATCGCGGGCCGAGGCGTGATGACCCCGACCACGAACTCGTTCAATCTGGTTTCCTACGTGGTCGACGGTTCGACTGCAGTATTCGTGAAAACTGACCCTTCGCAACTTGGACTGGGCTCCTTCGGAGTGCAAACGTCAAGCGCGAGGTCGAATGTGGCGGCGACGCACCTTGCTGCTTTGCACTTGAAGGCGACGCCGGGAAAGAAGTCGCACCGGCGAAGAACAAAATAAAAGTTTCCAATACCCAAAAAACGAAGGGCGCGGCTCACTATAGTACCTCTGGCGGCCGCGCCTTTTTTACGTTGCACATCAGCTTTCGGAAGCACTTATCTTTGCGACAGTTGCTGTGCGCGATCCCAACCAAACGACGATTCGGTAGAGAATCAACACAGCCAGCACGAACGCGTATTCCAGAGGCTTCTTCAAATCCGCTTTCACCAACCAGGCGTAGTGGATGACTCCCACGGCGGCGCTGCAGTAAATCAGGCGGTGCAGAGCCTGCCAACGCTTTCCGCCGAGTTTTCGGATCGACCACTGAGTGGATGTGAGCGCCAACGGAATCATTAACGCAAACGCAGTCATGCCTGCGGTGATGAACTTGCGCTTGGCGACGTCGGCCAGCATTTCGTGCACGTCGAAGAACTTGTCGAGCCATACCCAGGTCATGAGGTGCAACGTGCCGTAGAAGAAAGCGAACAGCCCAAACATCCGTCGCAGGCCGATCAACCAGTACTGGCGGGTCAGCTTTCGCACGGGCGTGACGGACAGGGTGATCAACAAGAACGTCAGCGTGCAATCGCCAGTAGTGTGCGTGATCTTCTCAATCGGGTTGGCTCCGAGCTGTCCGTGCAAAGCCCCCCAGACGAGATTGGCGAGCGGCAGAAGGCACGCCAGAAAGATCGCGGGTTTGAGGTAGCGAGGCACGGAAAGAGAGGTCAGTAGCAAGTGTTCAGTAGCCAGCGGCTAACATTACTCCCTTTTAGATAGTTGGCTTAGAGACTGGTCCTTGTAGCGCGGGCATCCTGCCGGCTGTTGCGAGGCCATCTTGGCCTGCCAGCGTGGCCGAGACGGCCCGCTACAGCCGCCGGGACGGCGGCGCTACAGAACTTCACCGATCCCTGCCGCTAGCCACTGCTCCCTAAAAATATTTCTTCAAATCCATCCCGTTGTACAGGCTCGCTACCTGATCGCGTAGCCGTTGAACATCAAGGTCGGACGCTTGGAGAACTCGCCGAGCCTTCGTTCCCGGGCCTGACTCCAGCGCGGATGGTCCACGTTTGGATTCACGTTGGAATAGAACCCGTACTCCATGGGCGCGGAAATATTCCACGTATTCGTGGTTGCTTTTCGGTAAAGTGAATTTTCACGATTGCCTTGGCGCTCTTGAAACCGTACTTCCATGGCACGATGATGCGAAGCGGCGCACCATCCTGATTGGGAAGGTCTTCTCCATACATGCCGAAACACAGCAAGCAGAGAGGATGCATGGCTTCATCCATGCGCAGTCCTTCCACGTACGGCCACTGAAGTACCTGACGGCGTTGACCGGGCATCTGGCTGGGATCGTAAATGGTGGTAAATTCCACGTACTTCGCCTTGCTGGTGGGATTGACGCGCTTGATCAGTTCGCTGAGGGAAAAGCCAATCCAAGGCACGACAATTGACCAGCCTTCGACGCAGCGGTGGCGGTAGATTCGCTCTTCCGGTGGCGCCATTTTGAGAATTGTGTCCAGATCAAGTTCCTGTTTTTTGTCGACCATGCCGTCGATCTTGACCTTCCAGGGACGGGTGCGAAAATTCTTGGCGAGCGCTGCCGGCTCGTCTTTCTCCGTGGAGAACTCGTAGTAATTGTTGTAGCTGGCGACGTCCTTGAAAGGAGTAATTGTTTCGGAGGTGCTCAGAGGGCTCTTTTTCAGGCCCTCGATTTTCGTGCCAGCGAGAGCGACGGTCGAAGGCGCGATGATCTCACGCAGGCCAATTCCAGATGCAGCGGCAATCCCCGCGATTGCCGCTCCTCCCAGAAACTGGCGGCGGTTCAAATACAGGCTTCGAGGCGTAATTTCCGACGAACGAATAACTTCCGCTTTCTTGATCAGCATTGGAACCCCTGTCCTAAATGTACGCGCTTTCGCCCCAAGGGGATTTGACCCATTCCTATCTTCCACTAGATAGGACGCCGAGGGCGGAAAAAAGTTGCATGGGATCAAAGGACTAAGGGATATAGGAACCGCGGGCTAACCCAGAACTTCGCGTACTTTTTGTGACAGGCTCTTGAGCGTGAACGGCTTCTGGAGAAAGGCAGCGTCGCGCTCGATGGTGCCCTCGCTGATAATCGCGTCCTCGGTATATCCGGAGAGATAGAGGACTTTGGTTTCAGGACGCAACTCCGCGAGTTGCTTGATCAGTTCGCGGCCGCCGATACCAGGCATCACGACATCGGTAATCACAAGGTCGATCTTGCCTTGGTGTTGAGCGGCGGCCGCCAGGCCCGCTTCGCCGTTCTCCGCTTCCACAACTCGATATCCCTTGGCAGTAAGCGTGTCTCTGACCAGTTGCCGGACGGACTCCTCGTCTTCTACCAGCAGCACGGTCTCAGAACCTCCCAAAACCGCTGGGGTTGACTGCGGAGCATGTTTCTCGGCAGTGCCCTCCACCCGCGGGAGGTAAATGTGAAACTTGGTGCCGCGGCCTTCTTCGCTTTGCACCAGAACGTATCCGCCGCTCTGTTTGACGATGCCGTAGACCGTCGAGAGGCCAAGACCAGTGCCCTTGCCTTTCTCCTTCGTGGTAAAGAAGGGCTCGAAGATGCGCGACTGGGTCTCCTTGTCCATGCCCATTCCGGTGTCACTGACGGAAAGCATGACGTACTGACCGGGCCGGATGAAGGTCTGCCCGCGTCGATGATTTTCATCGACCACGATATTCTGCGTCTGCATTGTGAGCTTTCCGCCATTGGGCATTGCGTCTTTGGCGTTGACCACAAGGTTCATCAGGATTTGTTCCAATTGCCCGGCATCGGCCCGGGTGTGCGCCGCCTCGGGCGATAGCTGTGTATCGAACTCCACGTTTTCGCCGATCAACGGCCGCAGCAAACGCTCCATGTCTTGCACGACTGCGTTGACATCGACGACTTTGAGTTCGAGCAACTGCTTGCGGCTGAAGGCAAGGAGCTGTCGTGTCAGAGTGGTGGCGCGGTCCGCGGCTTGCTGGATCGCACGTCCTTTCTCGTGCAAGGGATGATGAACGTCGAGTCCCGCCAAAATCACTTCCGCATAACCGCTGATCACCATCAGCAGATTGTTGAAGTCATGCGCCACGCCTCCCGCCAGGCGGCCCACCGCTTCCATTTTTTGCGCCTGGCGAAATTGATCTTCCAGCACCCTGCGGTCCGTAACGTCTTCGGCAATGGCTTCCAGTACATCGGCGGGTTCGTCGGCGCTGCTGACGGCCCGACCGCTGATGCGGACGGTGACGGAACTACTATCTTTGCGCTTCCACTTCACTTCGATTCCATCGAGGCGTCCGGTCCGCCGAAATTCCTCAATCAAACGAGTATGTTCCTCGGCGTGCGCAAATACTTCGTTCTCTGGATCGAGCTGAAGAATTTCTTCGGCGGACTCGTAACCGAGCATGGTGATCAGCGCCGGATTTACGTCGAGGAATCTTCCTTCCAGGCTCGACCGGTAGATTCCGTACACCGAACTCTGCACCAGAGAACGGTAGCGCGCTTCGGACCGGCGAAGCGCCTGCTCGTTCCTTTTAATTTCAACGGCACTCGCCAGCTGGCGCGCCACGAAGGTCAGGATTTCTTTATCGCGCTCGCCATAGCGAATGTTCCTGGAGTACGTCTGCACTACCAACGCCCCGAAGGTATTGTTGTTGACCTTGAGCGGAACGCCCATCCAGTCCAGGGATCGCGATCCGTTGCGCGCCACCTCACCGCGGTCTTCCATGGCCTGCAACACTTCGGGCGTGGCCAGCAGCGGCTGCCCGGACCGGATGAGATGGTCGGTCAGCCCGGTCCCTAACTTTTTCGAGGGAGGAGCAGAATCCTGTTCATCGACGAAATAAGGAAAGCTGAGCAGGTCGATGGACGGATCATAGAGCGCGATGTAGAAATTGCGCGCGTACATCAGCTCATCGACGATGCTATGCACCGCAGCAAAGAACTGTTGCAGATCATGAGCGCTGCTGCTCTTTTCGGCCACTCGATAGAGGGCGGAGCTCAGGGCCTCGACACGTTTTCGGTCGGAGATATCGTGATATCCGGCGTAGAAGCCTGCCATCTTGCCATTTCGAAGAAGAGGGGCGCAGGAGACGGAAACATCGAGCAAGGTTCCATCTTTCTTTCGGCGCTGCGTGTCCAGGGTGATGCGTTCGCCCTTCGCCAGCGCTTCCGTCACCCATCGGGATTCTGCTAAGCGCTCTGGCGGGACCACGAGATTCTCCAGCGGTTGCCCGGTGACCTCAACGGCATCGTAGTTGAACATGCGCAGAAACGTCTCATTCGCCCATAGCACCTGATGGGCGCTGTCGGCGATGCTCAAACCATCGGGCGATGCCTGGAACATCTGCTGCAAAAATTGCAGCTGAGTTTCGGCGCTGGGCTGATTGCTTGCGGACGAAGGGGAGTATGGAGGCAGAGGGCAAGATGTCGGGGAACACGAGCCATTGGGCGGAGAAGCTGGCGTTTCCGGATGTACGAAAGCGGGTGGAGCTTCGCTCTCCAGGGCTCTTTTGAGCCGGCTGGCGCGGGAAATGTCCGCCCTTCCTGATTGGGTGACACGTTCACCCATCCGCGATTCCCCCTCGAAATACGCAGTCAAGGAATCGTAGAACGATGGGTACTAGGCCGAAAGGTTACGGGGGTAATCCCGAAATGGCTGGTGCCGAAATGGTTAACGATGGTGGGCGTGCGTGAGCGCAGGTTACCTTCGCGCGTCCGGCTGATAGCTAGTGTCGATGAGCCGTGGCGAAGCGACCGGCCCCGGACGAATGCGTCCGGGGCTACGGTTTTTTTGCCAGACTAGCGGGCCATGGCCGGCTCTTGCACGGACTTGCCGGACTTGAAGGTGGCGTAGCGCTTGTTGACCTCGTCCCAGTTGATGACGTTCCACCACGCGGTGAGGTATTCGGGACGGCGGTTGTTGTATTTCAGGTAATAGGCATGCTCCCAAACGTCGTTGCCGAAGATGGGATAGAGGCCCTGCGAGATGGGGCTGTCCTGATTCGGAGTGCTCATGATTTGCACTTCACCGCCGGATTTTCCGGCGAGCCACACCCATCCGCTGCCGAATTGCTTGGTGCCAGCATCGTTAAATTTGGTTTGAAAATCCTTGAAGTTGCCAAAAGTCTTGGTGATGGCTTCGGCGATAGGGCCGGAGGGATCGCCTCCACCTTGGGGCTTCATGATCTTCCAGAACATAGTGTGGTTGACGTGGCCTCCGCCATTGTTGCGGACGGCGGAGCGGATGTCTTCTGGAATGGCGTTGAGGTCGCGGATAAGATCTTCGGCAGATTTGCCGGCCAGTTCGGGATGCTTCTCGATGGCGGCGTTCAGATTTTTCACATAGGCACCGTGATGCATGTCGTGGTGTAGGGTCATCGTCTGCTTATCGATGATGGGTTCGAGTGCGTCATACGCATACGGTAGGGGGGCTAGTTCGTGAGCCATTGTTTTCCTCCAGGCTTTTGAGATGACGGGAAACGTCGATTCGATGCAAGGTGAATTTACTCATTATATCGCCGGGCGACCTACTTGCGGCCTAGCAGGCGGATGCGGGAGGTGAAGGAGCGGCCTTGGCAGCCGGTGAAGGAGGGGAAGGGATGAGTGGGGTCGATGGTGCTGTTGACGACGTAGGCATTGCAGCGGCCCGTGACGTTGTCGAATCCGCCGCGGAGGGCCAGGTAGTATCCGAAAAGGTGGAAGCGCTTTTCAGGTTGCACGTTGAGGGAGAAATATGTGGGAAAGCGCTGAGCGCCGGGTGCGCCGATGAGTTCCTGCTGGTCGTTAAAGAGGCTAAAGGGGAATCCGGTGCGGGCTTCGACGGAGTAGGCGATTTCGAGTTTGTGAATGATGGGGAGTTTGAAGAATGGAAGATATCCCCAAGAGAGAAAACGGTTGGGAGTGTCCCAGGGATAGGGGCCGGGTTGTTGCGGGCTGAGGATGGGGTTGTCGACGTTGAAATCGAGAGCCTGGTTGGAGCGGGCGCTGGAGCGGGTGTAGGAGCCCATCAGCACGAAGCTTTCGCGAAAGTTGTGGCGGAGGCTGATTTGGAAAGCGCTGTAGTGGTCCTGACGAGTGTTCTCGAGGATGTAGTTTCCGGCAGCGGTGTTATTGGGCGTGTCGTAGACGAATCCGTGATTGCCGCGGCGCTGGATAAATTCGGCTTTCAGGTAGATCGCCGCGGGGAGTTTTTTTTCGAGGCCGACGCTCCAGTTGAGGAAGCGCGGGAATTCCAGAGTGTTGTTGTTGACGGAAAAAGTTGTGCTGATGGGGCCGGTGGTGGTGATGCAGTTGGCGATGCAGGTGGGGTCGGGAGTGGAGAAGAAGGTGTCCTGACGCGTGCCGGCGTAGGGGCGGGCTATTAAAAAGATGGGCGTTGCGTCGTAGACGATGCCAATGCCGGCGGAGATTTTGGTGTTTCCGGAATTGTCGAGAACATAGGTTCCGGCGAAGCGGGGAGAGAAGACGGTGTGGTGGATCGTATTGTCCCAGTCGAGACGGACACCGGGTTCGATGAGCAGGCGGTCGGTGAGGGCCCAACGATCTTCGGCGTAGGCGCTGAGTTCGGTGTTGAGTTGTTCGTGCACTTGTCCGCCGCCGAAGGTGGAGTAGCGGGTGCAGGGGAAGGTGCTATCCTGCGGGGCATTGAGGCAAGTCACACCTGTGGGTAATGAAGTCTGAGCTTCGGTCAGAAATGAGATGGGCTGGCGCGCGAAGGTTGAGTCGTAGTCGATGCGGTCGAGATCAATCCCGAGCTTGAAGTCGTGGCGGCCGTGCCACTGGTGCGAGGGAAGAAATAGGTTGTTGAAAAATTGCCAGCGGCTGGCATGAGTTTCGTCGCCAAGGTAATAGCTTCCGCTGGTGATCTCCGGATTGACAGTATAAGGAAGAGTTCCGTAGGGAGTGAGATGGACGTTGTATTGATCGAAGGCGAATCCGGTTTCGAGAAGCTGGCCTCCCGCGAAGTAGTGCTGATCTTTGAGGCTGGCGACGTAGGCTGATTCAACGTCCCTGGGATTCGACAGTTGCGGGCTCAGCGGTGAGAGGAACGCGTACTGATTGTCGAGGTGATTCAGCAGAAAACTGGCAGTGAGAATGTTGCGGTTGGTGAGGTTGGTCTGCACCTTAGAGAGATTCGCGAGACGCAGAATGTGGGAGTTGTCGGCGCCGACGGGGAGCTCGGTGAACACAAGGTTGTCAGACGCCCCGTCGAAAGCGTCATAGAACCACACTTTTCCTTTCTCGATGGGGCCGGAAAAGGTGAAGCGCGGGGCGAATTGATCGTAGCGCCACCCGTGTTTGTTCTGGATGGAAGGGATAAAGTTTGTGGCGGTGAAGCGGAAGTGATCGTCGCCGATGCCGGTGTTGAGGCTTAGAACGCCGCCCGATCCTTTGCCGGACTCGGCAGGTTCGCGCGAAGGTGTGACCTGAATGGAGCGGAAGGCGTCGGTACTGACGTGGACGAGGAGTTGCCCGTTGGCAGGTTGGGTGACGTTGAACCCGTCGAACAGGGTGAGGGTCTGATAGGTCTGGGCTCCGGCGATGTGGGGTTGGCCCGTTTGGTCCTGCACGACGCCGGGGATGAAATTCAGCGCGTTGCGATAGTCGTGCGTGCCGGGATAGACGATGTTGATGACCTCAATGCCGCTGATCGTTTCCTGTGCAGAAACTTGGCCGGGGTCGATGGCGGGAGGCGATTCGTGGACGTCGACCACTTCCCGGATTTCCTGCTGGTGCGAGAGGGAAACATCGATCGTGGATGTCGAAGTGATTGCGACGCTGGGCTGCTCGACCGCGTAGAAACCCTCTTTTTCGACGCGGAGTTGATATTGGCCAGCGGCGAGTGTTGGGAACTGGCAACGTCCGGTGAGATAGGTCAGGCAATGGACGGGCGGCTGCGGTGGCGATTGGAGAGTGACGCGGGCTGAAGCGACGGCGATGCCGTTTTCGTCGGAGACGATGATCGTGGGCGAGGTGGTGGACTGGGCTGCCGCCGTAAGTGAGAAAACGAGCGTAAGCAGAAGAGCGCGCATGCCGGTCAGGGCCATTTTACGGTCGGGCGGGACTGTTCGTTCGATGTCTGGTCTCAGGCTCGGGTTTTGTCGGATACGGCCGCTTTTCTGTGTTTTCCGAGGATGGAACGTATTCTCAAACGCCCCAACCTGCGATAAACTACCGGAACCCGCTCCGGAGATTCTCAAATGGCTTTTCTAAGTTCTCGGCAAGCCCTGCAACTTGCCGCCGATTTCGCCTTTACCGCCGAATATATACGAGAGACCAACGCTGAGTTTCGGGCCCAGGCAAATTTTTACGAGATGGCGAGCCGCGCCGCTTTTTTGAAAGCTCACATGATCGCAAGGGATGAAGAGATGCATCCGAGCTTCGGCGAAAGTTTCCGGCGGGCGGTGTACGCGGTGGCTTGAATTATCCCTCCGGACCTCCTACTACTAAAGCGCTGCGCCGCCCGGAAATAAAGAGGTACACGCATCGCCCGCCGCGAACCGTGCTCTCGTCGGTCTGGCGCATACGCGAGTTTCCTTTAGAATCTTTGCGCTGATTCTACTTCCAACCTCTGGCCGGGATGTTGATGGTCGTTCAAGCGATAACCTTCGAAAGCGGCCACTGTCGCCACGAGTAGCCATTAGCAAAAAGACATCAACCACTTCGGATGCGTATTTCGCAAGCGTGCCTCCCACCCAAGGGACTCGTCATCGGGGTGCGCAAGCCATTAATCTCGGTGTCCGCCATTCCTCTTCCAAGAGTCCTTCAGCAAAGGCGGCTAAGAGTGCGGCGCCTTCCTCGATTCGATCAGCCAATGATACAGAACGGAGACCCAAGGAACTTTTGATTTTGGGTGTGGCGTAACTTTGATTGTGTAAAAAGCAAGAGGGTGTAAGTTGGCTTTGGCCTGACGAGCTAAAGCCGTTCCGAAAGGAGACCTACACCCAATGGCGAAGATAATCCCGATCACGGAGCATTTCCAACATTTTCTCCTCAACGAACTCCCATGGCCTACCTCACGCGCTGGCGACTGCAGTTGGGAGCGCAGATGCTGGTCTCGACCAGTTACTCAGTGGCACAGATCGCTTCCGAAGTCGGATATGAGTCCGAAGCCGCCTTTAACCGGGCATTCAAACGCGAATTTGAAAACCCTCCCGCGCGTTTTCGCAGTCAGTCTAGGAGCTTGTTGAAATTAGCCTTCGTGCAGCGAGCGGATCATTTTATGATCGCGTGCAGAGCATGGCTTATTGTTGTTTGTTCGGCTGCTGCTCGACTACTGGTACCTTGGCAGCCGAGGGTTGGGCCAAGGGTTTCACGCGGTCTGCGCCAGCAGTTTCGGGATGCGGATCAAGTTGAAGGCAGCACAGCTGAACACGAACAACCAGTCCACCTTTGCCAGTCCACGGAGTTTCACCTTTTTCAGGGGACCAATCTGCTTCAGCCATCCGAACGGTTTCTCCACCAACCAGCGCTTACTCAAACTGATCGCGTAACCTGGATGCCGGCTGGTACGTTCGTCGATCGCACCGTTCAGCCGGCGGGCCACGTGCGGCGTCACGCCCAACTCGCGCACCGTGCTGACGAAGTCGCGCGTGTCATAGGCCTTGTCGGCCCCGGTCGTAATCCGACCGCCTCGTTTTCGGCTCAACTCGTGCAACATTAATAGAGCCGCATCGCGCTCTGCCCGGCCATCGGCCTGTGTGGTCATCGCCGCGGCGATCAACCCGTTCCGGTTCTCCACCAAGGTATGTCCCAGATAGCTCAGCTTGGCTTCCTGCCCGGCAGACTTCTTATAGAGTCGGGCCTCGGGATCAGTGCTCGAGGCGTGGGTTTGGTTACGGCGCTGCTCACCGCGAAAATCTCCTTCACCTCCGTCCCCGTCCTTATCGTCGTCCTTGCGGCGAAAACTTTTCTGTCCCGCCCAGGCTTCGATCAGCGTACCATCCACCGTGAAGTGTTCATCCGACATCAGCCCGGTCGCCTGCGCTTTCACATGGGCAAAGAACCTCTGTGCCAAGTCCTGGTTCAACAATCGATCGCGGTTCTTGCTGAACACGGCGTGATTCCATACCGGGTCGTCGATCTCCAAGCCCACAAACCAGCGAAATAGCAAGTTGTAGTTCAGTTGCTCCATCAGCAGCCGTTCACTCCTCACCGAGTAGAAAACCTGCAGCATCAGGGCTCGCAGTAACCGCTCCGGCGGAATCGAGGGTCGTCCTACCTTCGAGTACAATCCCTCGAAATCTTTGGACATTTCGGCCAATACCGCGTCCACCAGTTTCCTTACTCCACGCAGCGGATGATCGGCTGGAATCCGATCTTCCAACGCCACATAGCTGAACATCCCTGTTTGCAGTTGCTGATCGTCTCCACGCATGCCTGCTTCTTACCACATCACTCGGTGGAAATGGAGTGGTTCTTCAACAACCTCCTAGGTCTATCCATACGAAGCAGCCGCGGCAGGATAAGTCTAAGTCCTAAGTGAACAGATGCAGACCGCGGTGTCGCCAATTGGGATTGCTCCGTGTCCGAATTGTCGGCCACTCGAAAGTTCCGATTTTCTGGGAAGTTAGTGAAAGTTCAAGCAAGTCGGGCAAACGGGGGTACGGGCGGTAAAGGTTCCGAATGATAGTTCCCCCGACAATGACGAGTCTGTTTCGATGAAAAACCCGTGATTTGAGTCGATCAGATAGAACGTAGCCGCGAGTGTGCTAGGTGTCGTACCGGGACTGGGGAAGAATGTGTTCGTTAACGCGCCCGTTGAGCGGCCAGTTGGATCGATCGCACCGTACGTACCGGTAAGCGCGGTGTTGGGTTGAGGCGAGAAGCTCAAGTTGGTGTCCACCACGCCTGACAACGCACTGGCAGTTCCATCTACGCTGATTTGCCCGGTTCCGTCATTCTCGAGTCCGCTTGTACTTTGGGTAAAGCTCAATCCAAAACTTCCGTCAAAGGTGAACGGCGCTGGGGCTTGAGTATAGGCCATCCCCACTCCGAGTGAACCGATGTTTACATCGGAGTCGAGCACCAGCGGGGGATTGCCGTTGCCGATGAGATAGAAAATTAATTCCGGGCCGGGCCCGTTGGTAGCGAAATTGAGAGAGGAATCCACGCGGCCGGTTCCAGTGGAATCCAAAATATACGTACCGCTAAATGAGTCACTGATTTCGAAAACAAGGCCGTTCAGTTCCTCGTCGTTATATCCCGCCAGATTGCCGTTGGTGTCGGCAGTAAATTGTCCGACCGAAGCCAGTGAGGTAGGAAGTCCACTGAAGTCCTGGCCAAGAATTTCGAATACATAGTTTCCGGCAAATGACTGGTTGGTGGTGAATGTACCGGTGTTGGCGCCTTGGCCAATGGCAACGCCGGCCGTGGACCCGATCCCCGTGCCAGCGCCATCATTGTCGCTCTCGATCAGCTTGATGTGCTGCGCGTCGACGATGTAGCCGGTAAATTGGATTGGGGTTGCGGCAAACGATGTCGTCAAATTCAGTTTCAGAGATCCGAATAAGTCGGGTGTCGTCAGGGTGCCGGTTAGAGTCGCACCCGGAGATAAAAGTCCTCCAAGATTTTGATCCGCCACGCTGCCCTCTCCTGAGATTGTGTTCGGCGAATCGATCTTAAAAACTCCGCCCATCACCATGGGCTGAAGGGAAATGTCAGTGCCCCGCACAGCAAAGGCATAGCCGGCGGTAGGGGCAGGGGCAGCGGTACTGGTTTGCAAGTCAAGAGTTCCTGAAGATGTTTCGAAACTGGGCTGGAGATTCGGATCATCCAGAGTCGTAATGAAGGCTTGAGAACTGGAGATGATCACGAGACTCAGATTTTCGACGCCCAGTTGGCCGATGTTCGGGTTCGCGGTATTAAGCGTGAGCGTTCCGCGACCATCCGGACTTATGTAATACGATCCTCCGGTGATGGGATCAGAGACTGTGAGCAAGTAATCGCTGTGGGTTTGTTCTCCCGATATGATTCGACCATTTCCGTCGAGCACAATCGCACCGGCCAATTGAAAAGGCCCGTTCGCGTCACTCCCTAGCGTCTCGAAAACATAGGTGCCTGCGTCGAGGCCCCTCCTTGTTGTTGTGGCGGCAACGAGACTGAATACGTTACTCCGCCCGTCACACTGCCTTTACTCTGCAACAAGAATCCGCCTTCCATGCCTCCTTGAAACGAATTGTCCGAGGGCGCGGTCATGGTGAACTGCCAATTTCCCGCAAGAGTCCCAGTACTCTGTGACTGACTTACATGGCTACCGCCGCATGCCGAAAGAACAATCAGACCTGCAAGCGCAAACGGTAAGAAAGCCTTCGCGCCCGCTACGCGACGGAATCCTACAGACGATCGACGATTTGCCCGGTCGCGAATTGTGCGGCTGGGCCCGTTACTAGTCTTAGATTTCTGCATGATGTCCATAAGCCTCAGAACGCCCATTTGAGTCCGACCTGTACGGTTCGCGGTCGATGTGCGTTGAGTGGATGTAAGAAGGAAGCGCCGGTCACACAGTCGGCTCCTCCGCCACCTTGAAAGCCGGCAGAGTAGACAGGACCTGCATAGCAACTGACGATGTTGTTCCCACTGCTGCCCGGATTGTCGGGATCGTAGACGCGAAACTCCGTGTGATTGAAGATGTTGAAAAAGTCCGCGTGAAATTCCAGTTGACTAAATTCGGTGAGCTTGAAGTGCTTGATCAGGCTCATGTCGAAATTCAAGCGACCTGGATTGTTCAGGAAATTTCGGCCCGCATCGCCAAAGGTCAGTCCCCTGGGCGCCACAAACTGCGCGGGATTCCCCTTGAGCGGGCCAAAGCTTTGAGCATTGTTCGCAGGCTGGGGCAGCCCGTATGTCACATCGGGGTAGGAGGCCGCGATTCCGAGGCCGCTTGAGACACCTGCGTTATCCGTGAGGGAGATGCCGGTGTTTCCTGCACTGTTGATCACGGTGTAGGGCGTCCCCGATTGATAGAGGGTGACGCCTGAAATCTCCCATCCGCCGAAGAGTTGGTTCATGAACGGGGAACAGCAGTTTGGAGTGGGTTCGATGACGGCATCTCGAAACCAGCGCGCGATGTTGGGGACCTGGTAGATGTAGTTGAAGTTCACAAGATGACGTTCGTCGAAATTCGAGTTCGCGCGGTTCTCACGCAGGTCGTAAGAGTCGACCAGCACCGGGTCGCTTCGATCCGACGCGTCGTCGATGGAGTGGCTGTAGGTATACGACAGCCCGGAAATGAGCGGACCGCGGCCCCGTCGCAGGCTCGCCTGAAATGCGTGGTAGGAAGAATCGGCTACATTCTGCAGCGATAGCACCCTGCCCAGGCCCGGATACGGACGAGGAAGCGAATTCACGTTCGGAATGTATGGAGAAGTGCACGCGGCCTGCATATGTACGTACGCAGGATTCTGCGGCGTCACAATCGTTCCATTCTGCAGGATGAATGGGATGGAACCGTCGCCCGGATGTCCTCCGCCAGCCACGGGGGACACTGTGCAATCTGCCAGTGTCAACGGCTCGTTTGGGCCGAATGGATTTTCGCTGGCAGGAAGCGGCTGCAATTGGTTCAGCTGACGTTCGATGGTCAGATGAGTTCCCTTGCTGCCGACGTACGCAAGGTTGGTTACCACATCGCGAGGTAGTTCCCGCTGGACGCCGAAACTCCACTGTTGCGCGTAGGGCCAGATCGCCTTCGTCGGGATACCGGTGACGTCGAGCGGATAGACCGAGCCCGCCGGAGGCGCGGGATGCGCGGGATTTAGCCTGCACGCGGTATTGGAAGGATCGAAGTTCGTGCCATACCCAATGTTGCCAATGCACGGGTAACTGAGTGGAAGAGGCTGCGTCATGCTCAGCACAAGCGGCGAACTGGCTTCCAGCGAACCAGTGTTGGCTTCATTCCCCGTGCCGTGCTCGAAGAAGATGCCGTAACCGCCGCGAACCGAGGTCTTGCCGTCACCGAACGGATCCCAGGCAAAGCCAACTCGTGGCGCCGGATTGAACAAATGTCCCGTCATGCAGCCGGACGGAGTGCCGTTCACGCCGCACTGCACCAGCCCAAGGTCGCTCACCACTGCAGGATCCAATTGAAAGGTGCTGGGATTGAATGGCACGGCTGCTGAGCTCGCGTTCTTGTCCAGGAGCACCCCGCTGAACGGATCGACCGCAAAGCGGGTTGGATTGAATCTGGCGGCCTCCCAGTTCCATGCGTTCTTGTATTTCTCGCGATAAGTGCCGAACAAACTCACTCTCAAGCCCAGATTCAGAGTCAGGCGGCTGTTCACCTTCCAATCGTCCTGAAAATACGGCTCAGCGATCTGGTAAGTCTGGTAGTAGCGACGCTGCGCCGAGTCCTGGGTGAAGCTCTGGATGTAGCCTGAAGTGACTCCGTTCAACACCGATTGCGTTAGAAAGTCCGCGAAGACGTTGCCGGTGCTGTGCGCCAGATTGCTAAACGTCAACAGTCCTTGCAAGTCGCCAGAAGCCGCCCCAATTGCGTTGTTGGTCTGATTGCGCTGTGCCAACACGTATTGTCCGCCGAACTGCAGCGTATGTCTGCCCATCGATTTTGAGACGTCATCGCGCAATGCATAGGTCGGATTCGTGTGGCTCCACGGCATGTACGACGGGTCGGCTGCGAAACCTCTGCCGCCGTATGCTGCGTTCGTGCCCAGGAATTCAACGCCGGGCATCTTGCCGCCGAACCCGTTGTTGAACAGGTAGCCCATCCCGCACTGGGGAATACCACTCGACGGGTCTAGGCTTAGGGCCGGATTGCATTGTCCGGGCGCTGTTGGGTCGGTCACCAAGGGTTGATTCAGCGTTGGATTGCGCTGGAACTGCGCACCGCCCGGTCCGTTCTGGTCGACCAGGGTAATACTCGAGTTGGCGTAGCTCGCAACAAAACTGTTGAGCAATGTGGGCGAGATTGTGAAACTCAGACTCGCCACCAGGCTGGTGCCCGGACCGGTGAACCGGTTCTGCACGGTCGGAAAGGTGTTCCGCACGATGCCCCACTGCGGCGTCAGAACCGACGTATCCCAAGCGTCGTGTACGTAGCGAAACGATGCCCTCAACTTTTGGGTAATTGTCTGGTCGATGCGAAACAACTCTTCCCGCCAATAGGTGGACGGAGAAACCGCGACGTTGTAACAGTGGTTGGGGTCGGTAGGGTCCAGGTTGGTGACGATGAAATTGCAGCCCGTCGGAGAATTTGCCACCGGGATCAGATTCGATTCCAAAATGGCTAAGGCACTCTTGTCGACGCCGATGTTGGCGGCGGTTCCGCTGGCTTGCTGACCGAGCAGATTGTAGATCGGCTGCAGATGACCGGGACTGCCGCTGATGGAGGGACAATCGGGATATTGTTGACGACTGAAACCAAATGAATCGGCAGTTCCGCTCAAGGGGCACACATCACTGAAATCGAACACCTGGGAAATGAGACCAGCAGAGTTGGGAGCGCTCAGGTTCTTCTCGATTCCCTGCGGCGTCATGACCAGACCACGCTCTTTCAGCGAGGGGACCGCCTGGTTGTAGTCCGTAGGAGTTTTCTCCATGCGGACTTCTTCCGAGAAGAAGAAAAACGTCTTGTCCTTCTTCGTGTTGTAAATCTTCGGAATCGTCAGCGGGCCGCCGATAGTGCCACCGAAATCCTGCCGCCGGTAGAGTGGAACTCGCCCTGGGGGATCGAAATAATTGCGCGCATTGAACACCTCGTTGCGAGTGAAATCATAGAGGTTTCCGTGAAGCTGACCGGTTCCAGACTTCGTGGTGACCTGTACCGTGCCTGACGCGGTGCGGCCGAACTGAGCGCCATAGTTGGACGTCAGGACTTTGACTTCCTGAATCGCATCGAGGCTTGGATAGACCATCAATGTGCTCGACGCGCCATTGAGACCTGTGTTCAGCACGTCGCCGCCATCAACTTCGAATGTGTTGTATTCGACTCGGCCGCCGTTCACGCTGTACTTCACACTACCAACGACGCCGACCTTGGCTTCGTCCTGCCCGGTCTGGTTGCTCACGCCGGGAGCGAGGGCAATCAACTGCGTGAAGTTGCGTCCGTTCAGCCCAATGCTGACGACTTCTTTTTGGGTGATGGTGCCCGAGACCGTAGCGGATTCCGTTTCTACTTTTCCTACGCCGCCGGACTCCACGTTGATTTCACTTTTGGCGGTCGCCGGCTCCAAGGCTACGTCCAGGCTCAAATCGAGGCCGGAGGTAACCGTGATGTTATCCATAACTTTGAGCGCGAAGTTAGGTGCAGCAACCGACAAGCTGTAAGTCCCCGCATCGAGATCGGTGAAGGCGTAAGAGCCCTTGTCATCGGTCTGGATTTCCTTCTTTGCTCCGGTTCCGTTGCTCACGACTACGGATGCAGCGGTCACAACGGCTCCGGTGGCGTCTGTCACCGTTCCGCGCACGACAGCCTTGCCATTAACTTTCTGCTGCGTTTCTTGAGTCGCGGCAAGACTCGGCAGCAGCAGTGCCAGCGCAACGAGAGTCATGCGAAGCACACCGTGCAGCGAGACAGATCTCACGAATATCTCTCCGTTGAATGAATGTTTGGAAAGGCTGGGAATCGAACGCGGATATTACAGGAGCGATCAGTATTCGAAGATGAATGGAAGATGAAATGTTTATGAATGGATTGTTACGGCGAGGTTCCAATCCGCGCGACACTCGCAGTAACAAAACATTCACAAACTCTTCATCATGGTGTAACGGATGAACGGGTATGCTCCCGCCTGACTTCGAAGCGCAAGTTTTCTGGGGCGGTCGAACCAAGAGTCGAATTAATCGGAACGCTGAAAAACCTTTCTTTCGGTGAAGGCGGTAGCTCGCAAACTCAAATTCACGGCGTGTGGCGTTTTTTTGTCCGCTGCACGCGCTCCCTAAAGTGTCAGTGCAACCTCAGTCGAACTGAGAAAGGAATGCCAATGACGCAGGTGAAATCAGCATTCGCGGCGCTGTTGCTGGCTGCAATGGTGGGCGTGGTGCCTCAGGCACGCGCAGCTGCAACCCTAAAAGTAGTGATCGCGGGTTCTTCCGCGATGTGGCAATCAATGGCCCTCGCCGCTTATAAGAGCGGAGCGTGTGTTTCGGGTGGCACGGCCCCGTGCTTCCACTACACTGCAGCCAATTTTAACCTCGTGGATGGTCGGCCGACGGTCAAAGGTGGTGTGGCCGCAGTTGACGTCGGAAATGTTTGGATCGTCTGGGATAGTAATGCTACCGCCACCAATGTGTGGGCGTACATCAGAGTGGATTCCGTTGTTGGAGACCGCTGCTACTTTGCACAACCTCACTGCGCCGTGAGCATCCCAACCTTTCCGGCTCCAGGAAATCTGATCACCTCCACCGTTTGGGGCGATAGCTCGTCGGATTCGGTACCGCCAGCAGAAGTGAGCGCTCTGTTCACCAGTGGTTCCACGCTGGTAAGCGCGGCCGCCACTGACATTCGTCCGGAAGATGGACTGTTTGCTCAATGCCGCTCCAATTCAAAACTTGGTGGGGGAATCGACGGGCTGAAGGGACTCGGCTACGGAATCAACAACTCAGGTGTCTGCCCTGCGTTCGGGGCGGCCCTTGCGAATCTGGAAGGTTCCGATCTTCTGAGTGCTTACCCGGGCAGCACATCCACGGCTCACAATTTAGCTTTTAACATCACCGGTAAAGATCCCTTCACGGGGACAGTTGTCCCTGTACCTAGCACGGTGGCAGTTGGAGCCGCTCCAATCATTTTCATTACCCAGCGCACCGGCGCACTGTCAACCGTTACCGATGCAACTGAAGCCCAGCTACAAGCGGTGTTCGGGGGAGACAATTGCAATGCCAGCGCATTCGGCGCAGCGTCTTCGAACATTCAAGTCTATTTACGCGAGCCTCTCTCTGGAACCATGAATACCACCGAATACACAGTCTTCCGCTACCCTGCGTTTAACGGCATTAGCCAGGAGAAGGGTGTAGCTGCAACAAATCCGCTCGCCAAAGCTTGTACCGCAGGCGGCAAGCGGTATCGTTCCATCGGCACCGGCGAGGAGGTAAAATTCGTTCTCAATTCGACCGCGAACTTCGGCACAGACGGCATCGGGTATACATTCTTCAGCTACGGGAATGTCAGCTCAATTGCCAACAGCGCGAGCTATGGATACCTCACGCTGAACGGAGTTGACGGGATCTTCCACAAGTATGGAACGAAGATTGATCCTGGTCAGCCTGCCATCGCCGGGGCTCTGCCCTCGAATGCCACCCTACCGGCAAGCTGCGCGGGTGACTTCCCGTGTGCCGAAGGCAAGATCTGGAGCGGCAACCTGTCGTTCCCGAATCTTCGCAACGGCTCCTACCGGGCATGGTCTGTCCTGCGAATCGTGAGCAACGGAACCGCCTTGGCGAACGTGAAGTTGCTGTCGACGGGCGCCCAGACGTACGCAACCACGACTGTTCCGGACTTCGTGCCTGCCCTCAAAGTGGGTGCGACCGATCCGGGCCTTGCGCTTTTGCGGTCGCACTACACGCAGTCAGGAGTGGCTCCGGTGAATATCTCTACGACTGGAGACAAAGGTGGCGACGCGGGTGGCTGCATCCTCACCAGCAGCAATATTGCGCAAACGTCTGACACCACCACCAAACTGGCCCAATCTTTCCCGGGCAGTTCTTGCATTAGTGTCCCGTAAATCGCTGTCGAACTAAATACAGAGGGCGAGCGCTGCACCGCAGCGCTCGCCTTCTTCAGTGTTATTAAGACCAGGCCAGAAGCACCGAAGGATGGCATTTCTCACGATCATCATGCGACATAAAAACTTATTATCTGTCTTGATCAAAACGATCACCTTCCAGTTCGCATTCATTCTCTTATCGCAAGTGTTGGTTCCCCAGTTCGCGTTCGCTCAATTTCAGATGGCATCTCCGCCCATCGCCGATCCGGCGGACACGCGCTTCAATGCCGTGAAAGAAGATTGGACTTCTCCTTCTCTCAGCCACAGCAGTCTCATTCCCGCGTCGCCACTAATTGGTTATGTCAACGACTATCCCGGGTACACCGTAGAATTTCTGCAGGTTCAGTGGCGGTTCGGGGATCCTCTGGACCTTTACGTGATGAAGCCTAAGGGGATCGCAAAGCCCCCAGTGATTCTCTACCTTTATGGCTACCCGACGGACACGGACCGCTTCAAGGATGAGAACTTTCAGAAAGCGGTGACCAAGGACGGTTTCGCTGCGGTTGGTTTTGTTTCTGCTCTCACGGGGCATCGTTATCACGACCGTCCGATGCGCGAATGGTTCCTGAGCGAATTACAGGAGTGCCTGGCGACTTCAGCACATGACGTGCAAATGGTGCTGAATTACCTTGCGACACGACAGGATCTCGACATGACCCGCGTCGGAATGTTTGCGCAAGGGTCGGGAGCGAGCATCGCGATTCTGGCCTCTGCGGTTGATCCGCGAATTAAAGTTCTCGATGCATTGGATGCCTGGGGAGATTGGCCAACCTGGATGTCTGCTTCGCCTTTCGTTCCCGAGGACGAGCGCGTCGACTTTCTCAAACCTGAGTTCCTGAAGAAGGCGGCCACACTCGAGCCCATCGATTGGATGCATCGGGTACAAGCGAAGAAGTTTCGCTTCCGGGATGCACTCTTTGATCTCAACACTCCACAGGTCGCGAAACAAAAGTTGAGAAGCGCAGTACCACGCGGCACGACAGTAGTGATCTACAAGACTCCAGAAGACTTCAATGCTGTGATACGCGCCGGAAGCGACCTGGAATGGATTCAGCGCGAGCTCGGTTCGCTCCCAGCGCCTAGAGCAGTCGTCAAGAATCAATCCGCGGTGAGGACAGGAGACAGATGATGAAGAAGCAGCTACTCTCAGGAATATGCGCGCTCGTGCTACTGTCCTTCCTTTCCGCGCAGACCGTTCACGCGCAAGAGCCAGCCGGCTCCACGGCACTTAGAACCTTCTCCTGCGACGTCTCTCAGGAAATTGAAGTCGAGGGCAACGTGGCGACGATCCTTCTCGTCCCCGCATACGGAATGATCCCAGGATCCCACATCTTGCTCACAAGTCCTTCGGGTTCAGTGGACGTCAGCCTTGGGGTCTTTGGCTTACGAGGTCCCGGTTCGCTATCCGTCAAGGAGGGCCAGCCAGTCTCGGTCCACGGCGTGATGAAAACTCTTAGAGGGAAAGAAGTTGTTTTGGCTCGCACTGTAAGAGTGGGCGAGAAAGTTTATGCAATTCGTAATGAACACGGAATCCCTGTCCCACCGCAGGCTCGCGACCACGCCGCCCACCAGAACTCACAGATGGGAGAAACTCGATGAAGCGCAGTGCCTGCCGCGTAATGCTCGTCGGTTGCCTCATCGGGGCGATCAGCTGCGGCTCCGGGACGAGCAATCGGAACGCTATTAACGATAATTTGCCTCCGGTAATCACTGCTACGAGCGGCATATCACAAAGCCACTCCATCAACGGGGCATTCGGGCTGCCGATGGTTGCTACGGTGACGACAAACGGGTCGCCAACCAGCGGTGTCGTCGTGACGTTCACAGTTCCCGCAACGGGCGCCAGCGGCACATTTGCTGGCGGCGTTAATACGGCGACGACCGATTCCAACGGAGTGGCCACCTCGCCAACGTTTAAAGCGAACGGGATTGTCGGCTCCTACACCGTGACGGCGTCGAGCTCGGGAATCACTGCGCCAGCCAGTTTTAGTCTTACGAACACAACAGGAGCCCCGGCCGCAATTACCACCATGAGCGGAAATTCGCAAAGCGTCGTCGTCAACACGACTTTTGGAGTGCCGCTTGTAGTCACAGTCGAAGACGGTGGCCAAAACCCGGTGAGCGGAGCAGTCGTCACATTTGTAGCTCCTTTTACCGGGGCCAGCGGCATATTTGCCGACTCCGCTTCGACTACGACAAGCGCGACCACCGACGCGAACGGCGTTGCTACTTCGGCAATGTTCACCGCGAATGGGACGTCCGGCCCAGATATAGTAACTGCTTCAGTTGCGGGCGTGACAACGCCAGCCACCTTTGCACTGGTAAACATGGCGGGGCCGCCCGCAACGATCGCGGCGAGCAGCGGAACTCCACAGAGTGCGGCGATCAATACGTCCTTCGCTGCGCCCATGATTGCGACGGTCTTCGATGGGGGCGCAAACCCGGCTAGCGGAGTCCTGGTAACTTTCACCGCTCCAGCGACCGGAGCCAGTGGCACATTTATCAACGGCACGACTGCAGAGACGGATACAACCGATTCGAACGGCATCGCCACATCGACGATGTTTGCTGCCAATGGCACCACGGGCGGACCTTACACGGTTACAGCTACGGTCACGGGTGTATCCACGCCCGCCGATTTCAGCATGACGAACAGGGTTCCTTCAAATACTTATGTGTTCTATCTGAGCGGGCAAGAAGCATTTGGGCCAGATTACTATGCGCTGGTTGGATCGATTCAAGTCGACGGGAGCGGCAACGTGCTCGCGGGAGAACAAGACTATAACGACGCTCTTGGATTCACCTCTCCGCAGCCCACTGGAGATGCGATCACCGGAGGAACAATGACTGTGAACGCAACATCGGGCCGGGCCAAGCTTGTTTTGAACACCGACAACCCAAACCTCGGCGTAGGGGGAGTCGAAACCCTGGGACTCCAATTTGTGAACAGCAATCACGCGATGGTCGTCCAGTTTGACGGCACCGCAACTTCCAGTGGAAGCATGGACCTACAGAAATTGCCAAGCGCGCTGAGCGGCGGCTATGCCTTCACGATGGCCGGCATCGACTATGGTTATGCTGGCCCAGTCGCGTTCGGAGGCGTATTTTCCATCAACGATGGCATCAATTTGGAGAATGGAACGGTCGACATCAACGACAGTGGGGCTGTGAGTACGTCGGCGCTGAGTGGGACGCTCTCAACATTCGATTCATTTGGCCGGGGAACAATCACGAGCACTCTCAACTACTACGACACACCCATTGCACTGAACTACTACGTCGTCGGACCAGAGGTGATAAGGATCATCGACGTGGATTCTTCGGACTCAGCCGCGGGTTCCGCTTTCGGGCAAGGGGTCAATGCGTCATCGTCAACCAATGCATCCGTCGGAACCTCTGTGTTCGGTATCGCGGGCAGCCCCTATCCGATTAACTACGGGGTGGTGGGCATGTTGAGTACCAGTGGCACGTCATCCACTAACGCAGCGTTCGCTGGAATCGCCGATGACAATGAAATGACCTACGGCCTACAGTTGCCAGCCACAAGCATATCGGGGAATTATTCCGTTGCCGCGAATGGATATGGAAGCTTGACCATTAATCCGGGAGTCTTGGGAGACGTCAGTGTCCTGGGTATATATATGACCGACCCAGGTCTCAACCTCAACGATCCGAATAATACTTCCACTGGACTGGGAGGAGCACTGATCGCGGACATGGACGCCGCTCTGCCCGGTGGTGTCGGAATTCTGATTCCGCAAACAGACACATCTAGTGCCAGCTTTACTGGCGAATACGCGGTCGGCGCGCAAGCCTACAACGACTTCTGCTGCGAATTCGATTTCGCGGGAGTAGTAAATGTGACGAGCGGAGCATTCACGGGAAATGGGCTTTTGGCAGATCCGTTTTACACCTTGGGGGCCAACGCGACGAATTTGAAGGTTGGATTCTCGGGAACTCCGCTTGTAGATTCCAGCAACCCAGGCCGCTACACGATGCTCTCGACAAATCCGACAGCCAATCCACTCAACATTAAAGTCGACGGATTACTAACTCCGTTCGATGTTGTGGTCTATCAAGCGAGTGGTGGCCAGCTGATGTGGCTTGACGAAGACGCGATCAGCGTGTTCGTTGGATCGTTGCAGCAACAGGGATTGCTAACCGGAATCCCTGCGACTGCGAAGACATCTGAGCACTTGAAGAGTCACTAAAACGAGCCCTGCCTTCCGTGGCCTTGCCTGACGAAGGGATGGCTTCCTACCCTCGCCTGAATCCAGGCGATTTTGCTCAAAGTGTGTGCAGCGAATGAGGATCGAGGGCGTCGTCCGCCTGGATGAAGCCCTGGAAATAGAGATGAGTTATACAACTCCGATCTCGGTGAGAGAGAATGTTCAAGTTCGCGGACTAGGCCAGAAGGATCTTGGGAATGGGCATAGAAAATCGGGTGCTGGTGTTGGCGTCGGGAAACGATCCGCAGCTTGCCATGCTCACCAATCTACTGCACACAGTGTGTGGCGAGGCCGCCACATGTACGACGGCGCAGGATGCGACCGTGATCCTGCAGTGGTCGGGGACCCGAGAGTTGCTGCGCGAAGTGTTTTCGATTTGTATGAAGGTACGTTGGATACATTCCCGGGCTGCGGGCCTGGACAACCTGTTGTTTCCGGAACTCGTGGAGAGCCCAGTCCTGCTTACGAACGGCCGAGGCGTGTTCAGTTCGTCGCTGGGGGAGTTTGTGCTGGCAGCGATCTTGTACTTCGCGAAGGATCTCCGCCGGATGGTTCGCAACCAGACCGCAGGTGTCTGGGAACCGTTCGACGTAGAAGAGATTAGTGGACGGACGGTGGGAATTTTGGGCTATGGCGACATTGGCCGGGCTGTAGCGAAGCGCGTGCATGCAATGAACATGCGCGTGCTCGCGACGAAACGTCATGTTTCCGGATCGACCGATCCGCTAGTAGAGCGGTTTTACAAACCGGAGGAGCAGCGCGACATGATCGCGGTCTGCGATTACGTTGTGGTGGCGGCTCCATTGACCGAGGAGACGCGACACATGGTCAGCGATGCTGAGTTTGCAGTGATGAAGCCGACGGCGGTGGTGATCAACGTTGGACGTGGGCCGGTCATAGACGAGGCAGCATTGCTCCGGGCGCTAACCACCAAGCGGATCAAAGGAGCGGGATTAGATGTGTTTGAGCACGAACCTTTGCCAGTGGGACATCCGCTGTACCAACTGGAGAATGTTTTGTTGTCACCGCACTGCGCGGACCACACAGCCGACTGGCAGGATCAGGCGATGAGTTTCTTTCTTAAGCAATATGCCAGGTTTGAGAAAGGCGAACCGCTGGAGAACATAGTAAATAAGCGGCTGGGATATTGATGGCGAGTTGCAGTTCTGGGAAAGAAGACGAATACCGTGATGCCATTTTCTAGCGGAACCCCATCGAACAAGGGACACCAGAGAAGTGTTCCTGTGCTGTTGTCAACCAATCAGGTCTTTTCCGCAAGGCCATGCATTTTTCTGAAGGGGTAAGGAGTATGAGTTTGCTTGGACCCCACGTCACTTCTTGTCGCTCACAGTCCAGAACGGCTGTTTGGCTGGCACGAACTCTACGGGAACCGTCTTGACGAATCCTTTCAACCAACGTGTGCATTCCTCCATCCCGGGTTGCTCGCTTGGAATATGTCCAATCACAATCAGCGCCTTATTCCGTCGCTGTGTTACGGCATCAGCCACGTATTCCACCGTCTCCCATTCGCGCGTTTCACCAACCAGCAACACCTGTACATCATCCTGCTCCAGCGCTCGCGTTTCTGTCTGGAAGCCCGCAGCGCCCGGACTAAAGCCCACCTTGGTCACCTTCATCTCCGGCTCGCCGACTACACGCACAACTGACGAATCCAACATGGTCGCCACTTCCTCTGCCAACTTTTCTAGTGTGGTCTCGGGAAGGACGAAAAGATACTGGTTCCGGGGCGTCTGAAATTTTTCCCATTTGAGCGAATGGACTATTCCTGCTTCAATTCCGTCCGGCTTGCGCATATGCCAATGATCGTGAAAGCGCCAAACCACCATTCCGTGCTTTTCGATGAACGCCCGCTTCTCCGCCCAGACTGGATCGCTGTTTGGCATTCCTTCGGGAGTGTCCACATGCGCATAAAAGGTTGGTTCATGCGTGATCACAAGATTCAATCCTTTTGCCGAGGCACGTTGCAGAACATCCATCGTCGCCATCATGGTCACAGCAATTCCGGTCACCGCGGCATCGGCGTTCCCCGCTTTGAAGGTATCTACCGTATCCTTCTTCCATTCCACCCCGACCTGCTTCTGTATCTCCGCAACGACCTCGCGCGCAGTGATTCGCCGTTCCTGGGCCACAGTCTCGATAGCACCGCCGAGAATGATGGCCAGCAAAATCCAAAACCTAACCTTCTTAGTGTCCACTTTGCCTCCCCAATTCGTCGCCTCGGCCAACTTCTGCCAAGAGTCAGAGCCTAGTCCGTTGAGGGCAGGATGAGCAACTGGAAACACCGCTGAGGCCGCGGGTGTCTCCAGGTGCGGGTTGGTTCGTTGGAGATGAGTCCAATCACGACTTCGGGATGATCGAAGCGGCGCGTTATACGTCCAGTGAGCATTGGGCACGCCGAGCCGGATTGGCCAATGACCGATGTTTGTATGCGTTTGCGGAGGGCGATCCTAACGGAATGGCCGGCCCTTCACGATCCCCTGGCCTTCTCGAATGGTGACAAGTTGATCGGCGGGAATATCCGCGAAAGTTTCGGTTGTACCTGCCGGCCAATGGACCTCAATGCTCGCTTTGGAAGCTGCGCCCAACCCGAAGTGCAGGCGGGGATCATTCGACGATAGAAAACTTGACTGGCTGGTCAGGCATTGAGCCTGCACCTTTCCCGTGTAACGTGCCAATACGCGAGCACCGATTGCGCTACGATTGCTTTTCGTTCCCTCGAGGCGAACTTTGATCCAATGATTGCCTGGCGGAGCGTCATTGCGCAGCAGTGTGGGCGGTTCGTTCCGGTTCATGATGAGGATGTCGAGGTCGCCGTCGTTGTCAAAGTCGCCGAAGGCACAACCTCGGCTGATATGGCGCGATGCGATGGCTGGACCCGCTTCGTCGCCGAGTTCAATGAAAGTCCCATTTCCTTGATTGCGAAAGATGAGGCGTGGATTCCGCGCGGGATATTTGGCGTAGACTTTTTCCAGTTCTGGAGCAACCGTCCCGGCGACGATGAAGATGTCGGGATAGCCGTCGTTGTCGAGATCGACCAACCCTGTTCCCCAACTGCTGAAGCGGCGTTCGCCGCCGAGTCCGGCGCGGAAGGTGTGATCTTCAAACTCTCCCTTGCCATTGTTGTGGTAGATGCCGGTGGCCTGGTTGACGAAGTGTGTCTTGACCAGATCGACGTGGCCGTCGAGGTCAAAGTCTCCGATGCCGACTCCCATGCCTCCCAAAGGCTCGCCCGAACTGCCGAGCGCAATGCCGCGCAGCAAGGCCTCCTCGCGAAACGTGCCGTCATGATTGTTCATCAGCAGCAAGCTAGGCGTGGCGTCGCAGGCGACAAAGATGTCTGGCCATCCGTCTTCGTCGATGTCACAGGCGACCGCAGTGAAGCCGTAGGAATTGTGTAGAGCGGCTACGCCGGATTCTTTGGAAACGTCGGTGAAAGTTCCGTCCCCGTTATTGCGGTAGAGAGAGTGATAGGGCATGGCGAGTCCACCAGGACCGCAATTTGTGGCGACTCCTTCGAAATTACAGTTGGGTACCTGCATTGATGGTTTGGGTGCTGTTGCCAGGTCGATGTCGACATAGTTGGAGACGAAAAGATCGAGCAGCCCGTCTCGGTTGTAATCGATAAAAGTGCAGCCGGAGCCGAAGCGGGTACGCGAGTCGCGGAGGCCGGCCTTCTCCGTCACATCAGTGAATGTGCCGTCGCCGTTATTTCGATACAGCTTGTTCTGGCCGTAGTAGGTGAGATAGAGATCCTCAAGGCCATCGTTGTTGTAATCACCTACGCACACTCCGCAAGCCCATCCGGCATCGGTGAGACCGGCTTTCGCCGTGACGTCGGTGAAGGTGCCGTCGCGATTGTTGTGGTAGAGACGATTGCTGGCTCCGGGGGGCACGCCTTCGAGACGGCGGCCGCCGAGGATGAAGGCGTCCATCCAACCGTCATTGTCATAATCGAAGAATGCGCATCCAGCGCCATTGACTTCAACGATGTAGGTATTGTGAGCGGAGTCGCCGTAAAAAATGGTTTGCGTGAGGCCGGCACTCACGCTGAGATCGACGAATCGGGAGAATGGGGCAGCTTTTGTCGGTTTCACCACGGCGCGGAGATTCGCGGGAAGCAATGCAGGGGCGATTATTGCCGGGATAGACTGCAGCAGTCGCCGCCGTGTCCAGTGACTGGATTTCGAATCTGTCATTGCGGCTTCTTATCCCCGGGCCCTAACGAATTCTATTTCTTCAGCGCTGCTCTTGAGCGGCAGTGAGGTCTTTACGAAGTTGTAAAGCTTGAGCGTTCGCCGGTTCCAGTTTCAGGGCACTGGCGAGAGCTTCCTGAGCCTCAGTAAAACGAGATTCCATCCCCAAGGTCGCAGCCAGGCTGATCCAAGCTTGCGTATATCCGGGAGCGGCGCGAACGGCGAGTCGGAAATGTTCCTCGGCAGATGCGGAGTCACCGCTGCGCGATGCGATATATCCGAGTTGGTTTTGTGCTAACGCGAAGCCAGGATCCAGTTTGACGGCCTGCTCCAATGCCGTGCGCTCCGCTGCGGTGTCTCCGGTGCGGTCCAAGGCCAGCGCTAGTTTGTAGGCGATCTGAGGATTGTCGGGAGTTGCTTCGGCGGCTTCACGAAAATCGACGACGGCCTTTTGCGGATCTCCGGTGGCAAGTTCCTTGTCGCCCTGGGCCGTCTTGCTGGCAGCGAGGGCGCGCCGCTGATTATCCTGCAATTGCTTTTGATAAACCTCGAGCTGCTGCTTGGCTAGTTCGGTTTCACCCAGATCGCGCAACGCAGTTGCATATTTGAATCGAATCTCTGGCTCGGTTCCCCCTAGTTCCAGGGCTTTGGCGAGTTGCTCGCGAGCCTCCGTGAATTCTTTGAGCTCTAGCAGCGAAACTCCGAGGTTATATCGCGCATTGTAGTGATTTGGATCCAACGCAACTGCCTGCTCCAAATGGCCGCGGCCAGCAGCGTATTGGCCGGCTTGATTCTCCAGAATTCCACTGAGATATAAGAAATCAAAATCGTGGGGATGCGCGGCGAGCAGCTTGCGTGCGAGCGGTCTGGCGGGAACGGAATCGCCATTAAGAACGAGAACCCGCAGGTATAGCCTTTGGGCTTCGACATTGCCGGGATGAAGACGCGCTGACTTTTCGGCCAGATGCACGGCTTCCTGATAGTGAACCTGACGGACCAGGACGGTAACCATCGCGGATGTCAAAGGCAGTGACGAGGGATTTTTCTGTAAGGATTTGGTGAGCACCTCCGACGCTTTGTCGAGTTGATTGGCCTTTCCGTAAGCCAGGGCCAGATCGAGGGTCAGGGTTTCGGTGCGAGGCGCATCGCTGAGAACCTCGATTGCCGAGGAGTAGTCTCCGACTGCCATCAACGAATTGCTGACGCCGTGCAATGCTTCGGGAGAAAGGTGGTCGATGCGCAGGGCGGCCTGCCATTCAGAAATGGCTTCTTGATGGCGCCGCAGTTGATCCAGTGAGGCCGCGAGAAGCAGGTGGGGCTTGAGAACCTCGGGCATGAGATATATTGATTGCCCGAGAGGCTTGAGTGCTTCCTGAGGATGACCGGAGGCGTAGAACGTAAGGCCGAGGAGGTAGTAGAGCTTGGCGGATCCCGGCTCTATCTTGAGAGCGTTTTGAAAAGCATCGATCGCGCAGTCGAACTGCTTATGGTCCCCGAACCAGGTTCCGAGTTCGGCGTAGACATCGGCATCGGGGTGGGCAAGCTTAGTTTCAAGCGCTTTCGGAGGAGTGCAGGCATGAATGGGCGGAACGACGGCCAAGGTGGTCGTTAGAATTAGTACGGACGTCGCAAACGTCGGATGCATTGATTTGGCAACGATCGCCTCTGCGAACCTCGCAAGACAACGACTTCCCGGAAGTTGAGCATAATTGAGCAACCGGGACACCTGCAAGAGAATCTGACGGGCCCATGAGCCGTCAGAAAGGAGTCGGGAACTGAGCGGACCCATTCCCGCGCTAAGACATTGTTTGTTCTTGTCGTGATTTTGTTTCTTGCCTTGGCACCGGCTTCTTCCTTGTCGCAGGAAAAGAAGCCACCTGCTCGCCGCGACTACGTCGGAGATTCTGTGTGCCGGAGCTGCCATCAGGAAAAAGCCAAAACTTATTCGCAGACTGCGCATCACCTGACGTCGAGCTGGCCAAGCCAGCATGCGATAGAGGGAAGCTTCGATCCGGATTCGAACATTCTGAAGACGTCGAATCCTTATGTGTCGTTCAAAATGACAGTGAACGGCAACGGATACTTTCAAAGCGCTGTGGAAAAGCTCTCTGCATCGAAAGAGATTTCGCGCACCGAGCGCATCGACATCGTGACGGGTATAGCCCGCAAGGGGCAGAGCTACTTATTCTGGAAAGGGGATGAGCTTTTTCAGTTGCCCGTGACTTACTGGACGGATACGAAGAGTTGGGTGAACAGTCCGAGCTATCCGGATGGGTCTCCACATTTTGATAAAGCGATTATCCCTCGGTGCTTGGAGTGCCACGCGAGCTACTTCGAATGGATGCCTCCTCCGGTCAATCGATATCGCAAGACAAGTCT
Organism: uncultured Acidobacteriaceae bacterium; assembly: GCA_963840895.1. Taxonomy (GTDB): domain Bacteria; phylum Acidobacteriota; class Terriglobia; order Terriglobales; family Acidobacteriaceae; genus Sulfotelmatobacter. Next base: position 495,421 of record CAWJAR010000009.1, on the reverse strand, counting down.
GGTGCTAGGAATATTTTGTGAGAAGTGTCATGGACCGGGACGCGAGCATGTTGCTCGTTATCGACTGAAATCCTCGTTGCCTGCCGGAATATCGGAAGCGATCGTCAACCCGGCTTCCTTAGTGCGCGATCGTCAAATCGACGTTTGTGGCTTATGTCACTCGGGCAACGGAACGCCGATCCAGCCTGCATTGTCGTTCGTTCCAGGCGACGCCCTCGAGGACTACATTGATATCCCCTATTCCAGCGCCGAGGATGCGGTGGATGTGCACGGGAATCAGGTACAACTGTTGAAGCGAAGCAAATGTTATCGGTCGACGACGACATTGACTTGTACGACGTGCCACGATGTCCACAAAACGCAGCTTGACGCCGCCGCATTTTCGCCACGCTGTTTGACTTGTCATGAGCCGAAGCAGTGTGGCCAGTTTGCTAAAGTAGGAGAAGAGATTGTTGGCAAGTGCGTGGACTGCCATATGCCGCTGCAGGAGTCCCGAGTTCTTTTTTCCAATACCAACGGAAAGAAGTTGATGCCCAAGGTACGCAATCACCAAATTGCGATCTATGCCGGCGAGAGCATTCACTGAGTCATCTTGATCTTCGTCCGCGACGCGAACCGCCGGTAACTCTGAAAAGCGATTTCGTTGAGCTCGACTTGCCGGCGATTCCTCTGCAGGCTCACGGTACAGCGCACGGGAAGCAAGTAGTCGCGGCCGGAAATAGCAACGTAGTCGTAATCGACAGTCATGGCGGCGGCGTGCATCGAGAAATTCCGCGGGAGGTCGTCTGCCTCAACCGTGATTCGGCGGATTCCACTGGTGGTCTTGTCGATGTACAACAGGCCGTGGAAGCCGACTCCGATCGTGTTATTACTCTCGCTTAAGTTGAGCGTTGCATTGTCGGGAGTTACCCGATAGCTGAGAACTTGTAGCGGCCCGGTTCCGTCGCTCAAGGTACCGGCTTCTTTCCATTCGAAATGTGCTTTCGAAGAGGGCGCAAAAACCAACTTCAACAGCGAGCCGAATTCTCCAATCGATGTCGGCCACGAAGAATTCATTTCGGTGCGTTTGAGGTTGCTGCGTTTGCCGTTGACTTCGAGAGTGCTTCTCGACTCCTCGTTATCGTGATAGGTCAGAAGTTCGGCGATTGAGTCTCTGTGTTTCCAGTTGCCGTTTCCCGATTGGTCCACCGACCGGCTGGTAAGTTCGACACAAACGAAATTCGGCAAGGAATTCGTATAGTCCAGAGCGCGCTTTCTGGCGCCCGCTACGATTGCGTCCAGTTCGTCGGGAGTAGGCGCGGGAACCGTGCCGGCGGGAAGGGAAGTGATCACGAGGCGGTGACCAGCCGATCCTTCTGCGGTTGGTAATTCTGATGCGGAGACGTGGGCAACCGCGGCATCATCGGTGTTTCGAGCATCCGTCGTGTCATCCGGTGTAAGAGCCGCCGCGATTTCAGGTCCAGCGATTCGAAATGAAAAGCTGCGTTCGATGGACCTGCCACCTTGGGTGAGCTTCTCGACGACTTGATAATCGCCGCTCGGGAGCGAGCCTGCCTGAATCGATGCCAAGTAAGGGACGGGTGCTGATCCATCGGTTTTCCGAAGATGCAGCGGCACTTGCGCAATCGATTCGTGACTCTTCAGAACTTGCATCTCCAACATTGGCGGGTCGGCGGAGAGGGGATCGGGATGAACAATGAAAAAGAAAGAAATTTCCTTCGCACCGTGGGGCACTAGGCCGGAAATGGCCGGCACGATCTTGCTGTTTCCATAGCGGAGAGGTTCTGTCGAGTCAGATTCCGTAGGTAAGACGTCGGTTCTTTGGACCATCGTTACATCACTGAGAGATGGTGCCGTAGCTTCGCTGGGAATTTCGAAATCCAGACGCTGCGCCCCTGCCTTGTCGTTGTTGCGGTCGAGAACGGCGGCTTCGACGACGTATTGTCCGGGCCCGGCGAGAAAGTGCCGCTGCATGGTGATCAGTTCCGATCGAGCGCTCTCTTTGGAGTCCAAAGAACCGTGGCGCGGGACATCTTCGCTGAAATGCTCAATCACTTCGCCGGCCTTGTTCTTGACCTGGGCAACGATCGAGACATGAAGCGAATAAAGATTGGAATTAGGGTCATCCCGCGTTTCGAGTTCGGCTAGCGGAACCTCGACGATGAGCGCATTTTCGTTCCCGCTCGGCAGATTGCCGAGGCGTAACACGGCAGCATGAAAGCTTAGGTCAGCTGGCAGTTGCGGCTGGCTGAAGAGTTTTATCAATGGGAGCTCGAACGGTCTAATTTTTCCCGCCGGAGGCACCGCAAAATATCCGGGCCGGGAATGCATTTTCAATCCTGGCCGAAGGGCGTCAACAGTGACCGGATGAAATTGACCGTCATAGTCGAGGGATGGCGGAGTATAGGAAGCCTCGTAATAAGTGGTAAGGTCCTCGACCAGCTGACGCAAAGGTCTTTTCAAGTTATCGGCCGAGGTAATATAAACGCCTCCGGTATCGGTAGCCAGCTTTGCGAGAGGATTTTGATAACCCGACAAACCTTCCGTCTCAATGCGGCTCAACGATTCATTGCCGGCGGTAATTGAGCCTGAGGGCGCATGAGGAACCGCGGTACGCGTTTCCGCTCCAGTCGGGGCAGGATTCATGCGATTCGTAGCCACGACACCTCCGATGGCCATCGTGGTCAGCAGGCCCTGAGCGGCTTGTTCGTCAACGGCGTTCGCATCGACAGTGTAGATGCTGACGCTGGAGCGGTTCGCTGCTCCGGCAATCGAAGGCAACATGTCTTTTGCGTTCGAATCGAGCTGCCTCCCCTGTTCGAAATAGAGCACAATCTTTCTTCCCGGAATCTGGTTCTGTGTCCGCGCCAGCGCAAGCAGTCCGGCCAGGGAAGGCAGGCAGTGCTGATCTTGGACGATACGCTGCGATTCCTGGAGAGAACTGAGCTGAGCCTTGGATAGAGCGCGCTCTGAGGCGCTGACTTGTGTGCCGGAGCTGTCGGTTCCGATCTGCGCGATTGCAATCAGGTTCTTCTCGGCTAAGGCGGCATTGTCTTTGTTTCCTTCGTTCTGCTCGGTCGCGGCGCCGATCGCATTCATGACGGCGACCCGGTCGGAAGTGAAACTCTGAAGCAAATGAAGGCGGCCATTGACACTGAGCACGGAGAATGAAAATCCACTGGATGGAACCAGCTTCAGAATTTTTTTTGCCATCTCGCGGGCGTTTGTCGCCGCCGCCGGGTCTAGAGGATCGAACATAAGAGTAATTAAATGATCGGCGCCAGATTGGCCGGTCATCAAGCGAAGGTTGGAAATTTTTACCGCTGAACCATTGTCCTTAACGCTGATGTCATCGGGCTTGAGGTCGAGAACCGGCTTGTTCTTCTCGTCGCGAACTACAAGGTCGAGGGTCACCTCGTCGGCGTTGGAGACAATCGTCGGTCGCTCAATTGTCTGCGCCGAGACGGATTGAGCCCAACCGCGAGGGACGAGGAGCGTTAGGGTAAATAGCGCGATCACCCCAGGCATATTCATAAAAAGCAATCAACCTTACTTCATTGAAGCTTCGTGGAGGCTTCAGAATATCGTCATTCTACATCCGTTTAGCGGCTCCGCTTTCCGGTTCAATTAGGAAAGGAATCGCCTGTGTTGACAATCCGAATCTGGTGATCGGTAAAGGTCATGAGTCCGTTCGGCAGCTTTACTTTAGGCATATGGCAACTTACACACTCGGACTTAGCTTTAGGACAAAGTTTTACTTGAGGCTTGGTTGATACCGGAGTTGAAGCTGTGGGCGCGGCAGAGGACGAGTGGCAGGCCACGCACTGGCGATCATAGGAAGTGTCCTCGCGAACGATATCCTGGTGAGGGTCGTGACAAGCAATGCAGCTGATGCGCGGATCGGCGCCGTCGAAGCACTTGCTGTTGGCGAGACGGTAGGGTTGAAAGCGAACGGTCAGCTCACCGCGCCAATGATTCCGCACTACCGTCTCCCAGGTGCGATGACACTGGCCGCAGAAATTAGAAATGTCTTCCGAAGACCACTTCCGCAAATCCGGAGGAGCAGATTCGAAATTGCCATTGAACGAATCGCTGAGATGAATGGTAGTGCCGGTATGACAATGTTCGCACGTAACCCCCGGCCGCAGCGATTCGTAAGTCATCTTGCCGTTTGTGACCGCGTTGCTGGCATGACAACCGAAACACACTTTGGTTTCGCGGAGTTCGATCGGGCGTCCGATTGCTTCGTCGAGGTTGCGCGGTTTCAGGTCTTCGTCTCCGGTCGTGAAGTCCAAACCTGAGATCGACGGATAGTAACTGACTGCGCTCTCATACAGACGGCCTTCGCGTTCGAGGACCCAGGTTTGTGCACCGGCGCCAAAATTCCATCGAATCGGAACGGAGATGGTGCGGGTGCCATCGGTCACGCTATACGTGCTTTCATTGCCATGCGTTTCGACTGTGTAGATATAAGGGCCCTTTCGAGTCGTGAGCTTCGGATGATCTTTGAGTACGCGGGTTGCCGCGGGAAGGGCCAAGGCTCGTCCCATGGGTGTTTGTGGTTGTGATTCAGAGCGTGCGCGGTGGCAAGATACGCACGCAGATTCGGTCTTGCCTTGACCGCTCGCGAGGGGAGAGAAGGCTGCGATTAAGATCAGAAGGCCCGTGAAGGCGCTAAGGATGTGTGGCCGGCGTCTCATTCTTCGTCATTTCGAGGCACAGCAATCTCTCGCGGCGTGCATCTTCCTTGCGACCGGATTTTGAGTACGCCTTGGCGAGTGCAAGATGAACCTCCAGGTTGTCGGGTTGCAGCAGCATGGTTTGTTCCAGATGTTCGATTGCAGCTTGTGCGTCACCAGTCTCGGTGAGCGCACGGCCGAGAACGAGTTGAGCACTCGGCAGAGCAGGATCGTCTGAAACCGCCTTCCGGGCATGGGGAAGCGCTGTTGTCCCTTCATCCTGCAAGAGGGGGATCCAGGCCAGCATGACTTCCGCCACCGCATTCGAAGGAGATACTTCCAGTTCCTTCTTGAACTCAATCACGGCTTGATCCGGGTCAGTAGCATAAAGCAAATAACCGTAAAGGTAGTGGGCGTTAGGGACAGGGGGAACGCGATCGAATAGATGTTGAAACTGGAGGCGGGCGGCGTCGAGATTCTTTCTCATAAATTCGAAAGAGGCTTTTCCCGCGTCGATGAGCATTTCCTCTTGATCTGCTTTTACTTCTCTGGGCAGAAGTGGGATACGCAAGCCTGCTAGTCCCAGCGCCAGGAACAGTTCGGGATTGGCATCTTCGTCGTGGGTGAAAAAAGCGTAGCTGCGAAGAGCGTCTTCAAATCTGCCGGTACGAGTAAGCAATAGTGCTTCGTGGTAGCGAAGTATTTTCTCATTGCGGGGTTGGTTTGCAGCTCCCATCGTCAGGGCGTGTTGGATGTCTTTCAGCGATGCAGAATGGTCGCCGATCTCGAATTCGCAAAGGCCACGCATAGCCAGAGCGGGCGCAGCGTTGGGGGTCAGTTCAAGATAGTGCGAGAGGGCGTCGCGGGCAGCGGCGTAGTCGCCAGTTGTGTATTGGAGGGAGCCCAGAAACCACCATCCATCGGACCATTGCGAATTCAGTTTCAGAGCCTGGCGGTATAGTTCGATGGCCTGGGTCGTATCGTTCGCATCGCGAGCTGCTGTTGCTTGGGAAGCGATATCGGGAAAGCTGGCGGGATTCGCTTGCGCGATGCCTGAGTGAGGCAGGAACACGAAAAGCAAGAGCGCAAGCCCAAGTTCGGGTCTCACGCCATAGCTGCGGGCCCGACTGCGATTGGTCCCCATTCCGGTATTCGCCGCACCCAATGCGGCCATGATCAAAGCTACGTCCAAGGATCGATACTGCTTTCTGGGGGATCATCCTATCATGTGTAGCCACGCGGCTCTACGCGACGTTTAGCGTACGGCCGAGGCTCGAGCAGGATGGAGGGCAGCGTCTGTAGTCCGATCTTCCAATGTGAGGGGCAGATTGACCTCCAAGGCGCCGACATTGTCTGTCGCGACATCTCGAACCGCGAGCCTCACCGAAATCGCAGTGGTCGGCACATCAAATTGTTGCTGCAAGCGATAGATACCCTCGCGCTTGATTCCGATGTATGTGCTGTCTTCGGCGGTCCGCTGGACGGTTGCGTTGAGAATGTTCCCGTCAGCGTCAAAAGCGGCGGCGGCGATTTCCAACGCGGGATAGCGAGCCGCTACGGTGTAGTCGATTTCATAAGTTTGAAGCTGGATCGGATGCAAGGGCTTGGCCGAATGCTTGGAATGCTGCTCGCGAGAATAAGCGGGTTGATTGGCGAGATTTGCCATCTGCTGCGATGTGGCCTTCGCGGGTGGACCCAGAGCATGAATATGCGCCCGGAATAATAGCTGGTGAACTAGCGGGGCGCCGTGCTGCATATTAGGGGACAATGAATCGGCGGGGCGTGCCGTTTGGAACGGCTCCAGTTCAGATGCAAAGCGCATCGCCGCCGGAAGATCTGAGGCCAGTGAGGGATTTCCGAAATAAGAGCGACGATAAGCGAGGTGGTAACCATGCTTGGAGAGCTCAACCCGAATATGCCGCAGACGGCCGTTGTAGATCTGGTTGCTGGGAGAGTACATCAGTGTGTAGTAGTGGCCGCCGGTTTCAGTCGCTTCGGTGAGCGCGCTTGCCAGTTCGCCTGTATTGTAGAAGGCGCGTCCGCCAGTCGCGTCCGCGATCTCATCCTCAGTCATGTGGCGGGCATTCAAATCGTGATCGACGCCTGTGCCTCCGTTTACAACCACGCCGCGAACATCGACAGGGTAGACAGCGACTTGTCCTCGAGCCAAGGTATCGGTAGCTTCTTTGACCTCATCGTTAATGCTGAGGCCTTCGACGCTGGGATCGGAACTAGGCACGATGGCCGCGGGGAATGACGCCGAGATCCAGATGACATTCTTATGGCCGGGAAGATCGGCGACAAAGTCGGCAATCTTGATCAGGGCACGGGTTGTGGAGAAATAAGGTTCGAAGTTCTCGGCTTTGAGAAAAAGCCTAGGAAGATGCGGGTGTGAAATTTTAGGGTCAATGGCATCGGCGAGCCGGTTGCGGTCTTCGGTGAAACCCTGAATCAGATACAGGCCATCGCTCAAGACGAAGACCGCGAACCGCGTGCCCAAGGGCTTGCTGCGGACGAACTTCAGCAGTTGTTCCCGAGCGAACGGCTGGTCGTCTGCCGCCATGTTGACCAGATCGAGAAGCACGACATAAAGCGGGCCACGTTCTAAAGTCGTGGGGACGTTTACGAAGGTATTTGCAGGCAGGAAAGAAGGATGTTTGGGAAGAGAATCTGAAATCGAATCGAAGTCGTGTACGTCGAAAGAGCGAAGATGCTGAGGTTTCCGGTCTTCGGCGATCGAGAAATCGCTTGCGGTGAGGCCAGAGACAGGCTTGCCATTTGAGTCAGTAACAACGACATCGACGATTACGCGACGCACACTTTGATGGATGACGAGATTGCTGGCTGTGGCCTTCTCTGATTGTGTCTTTACCGAATCGGGTGAGGGAGATTGTTGAGCCGCAATGGTGCCCACAACGATGGCGGCTGCGACGAAAAGACGAGTTCGGAGCAAGACAGAGGCACCCATACAAACATCTCCGGCTGCCGGACACCAGTTTCAGCCGAGCGATTCTACCTTAGGTTCAGCCTTCCGATGTCACCGAGTTGTAAACGAAACGGCGAACACATAGTCGTCATTCACTCGATCTTTACCGACAAGCTGGATTCGGCGACCAAGGCTCCCTGTCTCGCGGTCACGAGAACATCACATTGTCCTGGGCCTGGAGTCAGATGCACCAGCATTGGAATCGAACCGTCGGGCCCAGGTTGGTCGAAATTCAAGGGCTTGCGAGCGATCTCCTTGCCATCTTGCAGCAATTTCAAACTGACTTTCAGGGGCTCTCCGTCCGTCGGCTTTGCGGAATAAATGACGAAGTACAGGCTAACCGGGCTTCCCGCCGCGATGGAATCGGCTAGTGTGGGAGTAACGCGACCATTCTCCAGTTCGAAAGGGCCGGCTGTGCGCGAACCGGTTGGTCCCGACAATGGCTCGAAGTGCCGCACCAAGCCGAGAGAACTCACGGACAGATTCCTGGCCTGATCGACGAACAAAGAGACGCGTTTCGCAGAGATCTTGCCGGTTTGTTCATCCGTGACGGCGGTGTCAATCACGTAATGTCCGGGCTGCAATTCGACTGGCTCCGCATACAGGATCCGGTCGCTCTGCAGGTGCGCGGAGTCCGCGCCTGGGACTTTGCGAACCAATTCGCGGCTGACCTTCTTGACGATTTCTCCACTGGAATCGTGAATGAAGGCGACCAGCGCCATCCGAAGTTGAAGGTCGCCGGTTTTCTTGTCGGAAATCGCCGTGATTCCCGAAAGTGGGACTTCAAAGGTGACTTCATATTCAACGGCGCTCTCCTGCGGCCGAAACTTCATGGCTGAGACCTGATAAGGAAATGCAGACGGAGTCGGCTGCGCATTCAGCGCATTCAGGGCCAGCAGTTCGAAAGGCTGAAGCGGCTCACCGTTCAGATCGGGCACGGCGTAATAGCCCTTGCGGGTTTGCAAAGTGAGTCTTGGACGGTTGATCTTCACGTCGATCTTACGGAAATGTCCGTCATAGTTCGAGGAGGTTGGAGAATACGCGAGTTCGTAGTGAGAGCGAATGTCCTCCATCATGTGCTGCATCGGGAGCGAAATCTCGTTGGTGTTCGTGACTGCGAAACCGCCAGTTGACTCGGCCAACTCTTGCATCGCGAGTTGACCGCTGGAGACCGCCGTCATCTGAATGTCGTCATCTTCGAAGTGACCGTTGCGGGGATCGACACGTTGGGCAGAGCTCTCGGCTCCCGTCCTCTCAAGCGAGGCCAGGCCCTGAATCATCGGGTCGTCGACATTCAGCCCGCGCGTATCGATTGTGTAGAAAGAAACGCCGGAACGATTGGCGAAGCTGATCAGATTGTCCACCGCATCGCGGCGGTTCACAGGGAATGCCAAGCCGTCGGCCAAGTAGAGCACCACTTTGCGGCCCGGCAACTTTTCTTCACTGCGGACCAGTTGGCGCAATGAGTCCATGGAGTCCATGCCGTCGGAAAGACTGCTCGCGAATCGCAGTCCCTTGACCAATCCTGCCTGGGTGACCAACGCGTTTCCGAGCTGGGTCGAAACATCCTGGGAGGCAGCGTTGGCAGCAAAAAGCGGATCGTGGGCGATACCCACGAGTGGATTCGAGAGCGCGGTTTCAACGGCCAGTTCGGTAGCGGCTCCGGTTGTGGGAGAGGCAAGAATGTTCTCCGCCGACGCATGAAGCACTGCAATTGAACTGCTGGCCACCTCCGAAGTGAGATTGGGGGCGCCCCCTCCCCTGAGTCCCTTGGTGGAGTCGTCAACCGCCTTCGCCAACAAAACTTTATCGGCGGTATAGGGCTGCATCACCTGCAAGGTGCGATTGAACCGGTAGAGAGTTACAAACGTGTTCGGCAGATTGTCGTTCTTCAAGAACTCGAGAACCGCTCGGCGAGCGAATTCCAGATTGAGAGGAGCGATGTCTGCGAATACGACAGATACGAAATTCGCCTGGCGCATGGAGTTCGGTGAAAGGGGTGCTTCGTCCGGCTTTGCGTCTGGAGAAGCGGTGTGCTGAGAGGCAGATGCGCTCCGACCATGTTCAGGGAGCTCATTGCCCTGAATATTGCGAAAGACGCGAATATTCTGGCGGATTCCGTCTTCATAAACCTCCACCTCTTCAGGGCGAAGGTTTGTGACGGCATGGTGGTGTTTATCGCGGACCACGAGATCGAGCAGCACTTCGCGGGTATTGGTGTGAATCACCGGGCGGTTGGGCTCGACGGCAGCCGGAGAACTCGTCTGGGAAAGCGCTACAGGCAGAGGAATCAGAGCGAACAGAAAAGATACGAGAAGGATACGTGCAGGCATAAACACCCCAACTGACAAGTCCCGCCGTGTGTGTTCCTGACAGCGGGCTCGCCCCACGATTTCGGCCCGATCAAGACCGCCAGTTTACGCCCGCTTTCCCAATTATGCACGTTTCCCTTAAAAAATCGTTTTTTCTCTTGACAGCTCTCTGTGAAGAGCGGTACCTTGCGTCGTCTCAAACAGTAGTATGAAAACACTACTGTTGTGTCTTGCGGCTCTCAGACAGTGGGGTCTGAGAGGGTGGGCCGTAAGCAAAGTCAGCCAGGTTCCACGCAAATTCGGGGAGGGGTAATGAATTCCACTCTTGTACTCTCGGCATTTAGGAAAACTGCGAGCGCGGCAGCGTTGCTGCTAGCTCTCATCCTGTTGGCCTCACCCTGCTTTGGCCAGCAGTTGACCGGCACTCTGAGTGCCACGATCTCCGATGCCGCCGGGGCGGTAGTGCCGAATGCAAAAGTCACGATGAAGAATGAGGCGTCAGGCGACGTGCGTACCACCGTCTCCAACGGCTCTGGCTATTTCTCCATCACTGCGGTTCAGCCGGGACACTACTCGGTGACCATTGAGGCTCCGGGCTTTAAGACGTGGAGCCAGGTGGGAATTGTGTTTGCCCAAGGTGACAGCCGCACGCTGCCCAACATCAAGCTTGAAGTTGGCAACGTAAGTGAGACCGTCGAAATCAAGGCCGGGGCAGACGTCGTCATCCCCGACAATTCCGAGGTCAGCACCACCCTGAATACGCAATTGATTGAGGACGTTCCAATCGTCGGTCGTGACGCCGGCGAGTTGTTAAAAGTTATGCCCGGAATGGCGTTGACCAACGGCCTGACGCAGGGGTCCGGATTTAACGACAAGGTTGTCGGCACGAACAACGGCCCGGTAGGCGCTTATTCTTCGAACGGCACGCAACCTTATGGCGCAATGGCTTTCATGCTTGACGGTGCAAACCTCGTAGATCCCGGAAACGCCGGTACCCAGATTGCGAACATCAACCAGGACATGGTTTCAGAAGTTAAGGTGTTGATGTCGTCCTACAGCGCTGAGTACGCCAAGGGGCCGGTGATCTTCCAGGCGTTCAGCAAGAGCGGCGGCAACGCATTTCACGGTGAGGGTTACCTATATACCCGCAACAGCGCGACGGACGCGGATGATGCATACGCTCACAGTCAAGGCATCCCGAATTCCGCACAACACTACTACTACGTGGGCGGGAACATCGGCGGCCCGATTATTATTCCGGGCACGGATTTCAACAAGAGTCGTAACAAGCTGTTCTTCTGGGCGGGGTATGAGTACATGAATCAGCACCCCGCGGCTAGCCCGATCAATTTCAATGTGCCCACGGCGGAGCAGAGAGCGGGAGACTTCAGCGAGACTACCATTGATGGCCAGCCAGGCATGGTGGGAGGGGCCGCCACGCCGCTGTTGACCCAGCTACAAAGCGTCTGGCAGTACGCGTATGCAAATCCCTACGGACTTCCGACCGGCACCAATAAGATGACGTCCGCGAACTTCGACCCAAATATCGCCGGTATTCTGGGTACGATGCCGACCGCCAATATCACTCCTTCCGCGGCGAACGGCTGGAACAATTATCAGTACATCAGTACTGTTCCCCAAAATCGTTGGGAAGCCACTGGCAAGGTCGATTATGCCATCAGCGACAACACAAAGTTGTCGGTCTCGTACACTCGCCAGATCGAAAACGATCAGCACCCAATCGGAGTGTGGTGGACTCCACCGTGGACGTTGCCGTATCCGTCGAACGTCGTCGCGGCTACTACGTCGCAAGAATTCATGGCGAACTTGACGCACGTCTTTAGTCCCACGACGACCAACGAGTTTGTGTTTACGCTGGCGCGCTACATCAATCCGAGCACTCTTCAGGATCCGAAGGCCGTTGATCGCGGAAACCTTGGATTTAACGTGCAGGGCCTGTTTGGCCATACTACTTCCCAGATCCCGAACTTCCAGGGCCCGTGGGGCGGGGCATTTCCGAACATCGAAGAATTTTCGTTTGACGGTGGGTTCAATGGCAACGCGTTCGGCGCCATCAAGAAGGATCCGGCGCTTTACGATAACTTCACCAAGGTGGTTGGCTCGCACACTTTGAAAGCCGGCTTCTACTGGGACACGAGCGAGAACATTCAGTCGAGCGGTGGGCTGGGAGTCAGCGACAACGGCAATTACAACATCGGCTGGGGACCGAACAGTTCTGGCAATGTGGTGGCTGATTTCCTTCTCGGCCGCAGTGCCAGCTACCAACAGGTGAGCTCTTTCCCCACCAACGACCTCAAGTTCCATCAGTGGTCGATTTACGCACAGGATTCCTACAAGGCCAATCGGCAGTTGACGCTGAATTATGGATTGCGCTTTGATCACGTTGGCCAGTGGTACGGAACGCCGCAAGGCTTCCAAGTCTGGGATCCGAACAGTTATGTCAACGGTCCCAATGCGCCGCCGAACACGGGCTTGCTGTGGCACGCACTTGACCCCCGGATCCCGTTGTCCGGACTCAAGTCTCCGATGTTCTACTATGAGCCGCGTGTCGGCTTGGCGTACGACGTCTTCGGAACCGGAAAGACCGTGATTCGCTCCGGCTTCGCTGTGTTCCACTATCAGGTTTCGACGCAGGTGAGCGCTGCGGCGAACGGGCCCCAAGGTTCGTTTACGTATACAACCGCCGGCACGACCACTGGGTACAATCAGATCGAATCGGGAGGGACAGGCTTCACACCTCCTTCCAGCGTCGCCCAAAATGGGTCCACCGTTTATGGCATTCAGCAAGGGGACAACAAGACACCGTTGACCATGAACTGGAATGTCACCATTTCGCAAGCACTTCCGTGGCGGTCGGTCCTGGAAGTTTCTTACGTGGGCAATAAGAGCCAAAATGAATGGGTCGACGGAACGAACGGCAAGCTAAACGACCTCAACAACATCCCTGCGGGCGGCTTCTTTAAAGCGGATCCGATCCAGGGCCGAATCATCACGCCAAGCACGCCCACCTGCAACAATGCCAATCCTCTGCTCAACTTTACGGGTTGCAACGCCAGTTACACGACGGCTTTCAATAGCAACAATTACCGTCCGCTGACCAACTACCAGGATATCTACCTGTTGAATCACGGCAGCTACGCGAACTACAACTCGCTGCAGGTGTCGTGGCAGAAACAATCCGGTCCTATCACCTTCCTGACGAATTACACGTTCGGCAAGGTGCTGGGCATCCGCGACGGACAGACGAGCAACGGACCCGGCAACGGTACTGTAGTCGATCCGTTTAGCATCGCCAACAACTACGGTCCACTGGCGTATGACCACACGCATATCTTTAATTTTGCCTACACGTGGAACTTGCCTAAGCCCATTCACGGCAACAAGATTCTTGCCGGAGCAGTGAATGGCTGGCAGCTATCGGGCTACACGACGTACCAGAGCGGCGCGGTCATTCAACCGAACATGGGCGGCAACATGAACGCCCAGTTCCCGGGTGGTCTTACCACACCGCTGGTGGGGGCACCGGACCTGCCAAACAACGCTCTCCTCTTGCCGAACGGTTTGTATGCCAATGCGATGAATCCATCCACTTGGTTCGGCTCCAGTTCGTACAACCTTCTGATTCCTGTCGTAACTTGCGACCCGCGTAAACACGCATCGGGCGCGTACTTCAATCCGAACTGCTTCGCCCCCCCGCAATTCCCGGGGCAGCAGGGAACCCTGAACATGCCCTATATGCGTGGGCCAGCCTACTTCGACAGCGACTTGGCGTTGTATAAGAACTTCAATATCACTGAGCGGCAGAAGATTCAGTTCCGCATCTCGGCGACGAACTGGCTGAACCATCCGCTGCCGCAATTTGGGTTGGCGGGTATCGGCGACCAGCAGCTCGACTTTACGCGCCACTACACGATCAGCGAGAGCAATCAGGCGGAGTGCAACCTGCTTGTGCCAACGTCGGGCGGTCAGACGCCGACGCCCTGCAATGTGCCTGTGGTGGGCTTATCGCAAACCAATACGAATGCGACGACAACCGGCAAGCCGGCATTTAAGACGGGCAGCCGGTCTCTGCTGTTCGCTGTGAAGTACTACTTCTAGGCGGACATATTTTATGCACTTCACATTTGTTCCAAGGAGCGCGCGCATGAGTCGTAAGAACGGCAAACCCTGCTGGGCCGTCCTAGTCTCAATGGTTCTAACTCTGGCGTTCTTTACGGGCTGCAGTTCGACTCCGGCGACGGTCACTCCGGCAACAATCACGACGGTTTCGGCGGAAGCCCCGTTTGCCCAGAACGCGATGATAAACACGGCATTTAAGCCATTTATGGCATCGGTGACGGCCAACGGAAATCCAGTGGCCAATGTAGTGGTCACATTTTCTGCTCCTGGGGCGGGAGCGGGCGGAACCTTTGCAGGATCTACGTCAGCCACGGCTACCACCGACCCCAACGGTGTCGCTACCGCACCGACCTTTACCGCGAATGGAACGTTCGGTACCTATAACGTGATCGCTTCCATTGGATCATCCACCTCGACCGCGCTTTTCTTCATGTCGAACACGTTGGTGCCGCAAGCAGTCACGACGGCTGGCGGAACACCCCAAAGCACGACTGCAGGTACGCAATTCGCGACCAACCTCTCTGTGACGGTCTTAGACGCGACTTCAACTGCTGTCAGCGGACTGCCCGTGACCTTCACGGCTCCCGACGGCACCTTCACCGATACCGATGCCGTTACGACTACAGCAACCACCAATGCGAGTGGAGTAGCTACGGCCGCGCCCTACGTTGCGAGCTCAACCGTTGGTACCTATACCGTGACGGCTCAACCCTCAGGCCTTTCATCGACGGCCACATTTGACCTGTCGAATACGATCAAGCCGGCAACGATCACGGCAAGCTCCGGAACTCCCCAAAGCGTGGCAGTAGGCACTCCTTTTGCACCGCTGTCAGTGACGGTGATGGACGGCAGCACTCCCCCGAAGCCGGTGCCGAACGCTGTTGTGACCTTTGCGGCGCCGGCGTATACGATTGACTCGACGACCATGGTGTCTAGCGCGGCCAGCGGCTCTTTCGACCCTGTCAACATAGTTGTATCGACGACCGCTTGGACAGATGCCAGCGGAGTCGCCACTGCGCCCACTTTCACGGCGAACGACTTAGCCGGCGGTCCGTATAACGTATCTGCAACAGTCGTTGTTCAAAGCGGAACCACGCTGTCGGTAAACTTCGCTCTGACGAATCAATAGCCTCAACGGTTGATGCGGGGATGCTGCGGACACAGGTTCCTCATAGGGTAGAATCTCCAAGGGGTGGCTTCGGCCACCCCTTTTATTATTTTGAAAGCGATGCGTTCTCTCAGGTTAGCTTGGCGCGCAACTTGTGGTCTCTTGTTGGCAACGACGGCCTCGCTCTTGCTCGTCGCGCAAAACTCGCCCAGCCCCATCCATTTTGAACTCAAGAGAATTCCATTTCGGCTCGAGAACAACGAAACGCCTGCCCGTAACGCACCGGAAACCATGCCTGGCGGAGTCGCCATCTTTGACTACAACGGCGACGGACGGCCCGACATCTTTTTCACCAATGGCGCCAACATCTCCACGCTGAAGAAAGACTCTGCGAAGTACCGCAACCGTCTCTTTCGGAATGATGGCAATGGCGTATTCACAGACGTGACGGACGCCGCCGGCGTTGCAGGATCTGGCTACGACATGGGAGTTGCGGTGGCGGACTTCGACAACGATGGTCATCCAGATCTGTTCGTGGCCGGACTGCATCACAGCACTCTCTACCACAACAATGGAAACGGCACTTTCACTGACGTGACCGTGAAGTCGGGGCTGGACGCGAGTTTGAATCGCCCCGATCCGGAATTTGGGGAGTACTGGGCGATCACGGGCGTGTGGGTCGACGTGAACAACGACGGGTTGCTCGATCTATTCGTCGTCAATTACATGCAGTGGACGTATTCGGATAAGCCACTTTGTGCGATTCAGGGAGTGGCAGACTACTGCAGTCCGAAGTTCTACAAAGGCCAGCCCAACCAACTGTTCTTGAACAAAGGCAACGGAATTTTCCAGGACGTTTCGAAGGAGTGGGGTCTGCGCGCACACGTGGGCAAGGGGATGGGCGTCGGGATGGCGGACTACGATCTGGATGGTCGTCCGGATTTGTTCGTCACGAATGACGCCTCTTACAACTCGCTCTTCCACAACACCGGAGATAAGCTCGCGGAAGTTGCCTTCGAGACCGGCGTTGCGCTGACCGAAGATGGCAGCTTCATCTCTGGGATGGGACTGGATTTCCGCGATTTCAACAACGATGGATATCCAGACATTACTTTTGTTGCCTTGAACAATCAGACATTTCCTCTCTTTCAGAACACGGGCAAGGGCGATTTTCGCGAAGTAACCACCCAGGTAGGTATGAGAGATCCGAGCCGCCAGATGTCTGGTTTCGGGGCTGCACTCTATGACTTCGACAACGACGGATGGAAAGATTTGTTTGTGAGCCGAGGCCACGTGGAGTCGTTGAATCAGCCCGGGCAGCCGGTCGATCAACCGAATACTGTGTTTCGCAATCCTGGTGCAAGCGGGAAGTGGATGCCATTCACCGACGAAGCAGGCTTCAACGCTGCACTTCCTGCACGGCATCGTGGCTGTGCGTTCGGCGACCTCGATGGGGACGGCCGAGTCGATGTGGTCGTCAGCAGCATCGGGAAGGACGCTGAGATATGGATGAACCGGAGTGAGAAATCAGGACATTGGCTCGATATCGCCTTGCAGGGAACGAAGAGCAATCGCGACGGGATTGGAGCGCGCATCAAGGTTGTGACCAAGAACGGCGCACAATATAACCACATGACCACAAGCGTGGGCTATGCGTCTTCGAGCGATGGCCCGGTGCATTTCGGACTTGGTGCGGAGAATCGCGCGGAGACGATAGAGATTCGTTGGCCGTCAGGAATCGTACAAACTTTACAAGGCGTTACTGCCGACCAGTTACTGAAAGTCACCGAGCCTGCACGCTGAGCGTGCGAAATCGTGACACCTATTTTGAAGGCGTCACTTTCGGTTCGAGCTGAGCAATCTGCTGTTTGACCAGGTCCGCGTTGGGTCCGGCAGGCAAGTAGGTCAGGCAATTCCTAAGATGTTCGAGAGCGCCGGCATAATCAGCCTTGCGTGCCAAAATTACGGCCAAGAGTTGCTCGGTGTTTCCGACCGTGTGGCGGGGATCAATTGCCAGCGATTTCAGCGCGCTCGCTTGAGCTTCGTCGGTCTTACCCAATTGGAACTTTGCCAAGGCGTCGTAATACCACAGCTGGGGGGTGCCGCTAGGATCAAGCTGCAATGCCGGACCGGTGTTATCGAGGGTTTCCTGCCATTTTTGAGCCTGAGATGCCAGGCCAGCCAGTTGTTCATACGGTAAAACGAACTTCGGATCGGCAGCCAGGGCCTTGGAAAAAGATTCGTGCGCGCCCTGTGGATCGGAAGCCTTCTGAATCTTGCCGAGTTGCAACCACGCTTCAGCGAATCCAGGATAAATCTGGGTCGCCTTCTTCAAGTTGCGCTGAGCGCCATCGGCATTATTGTCGAGCCAGTCCGCTCTCGCTTTTTCAAAAGCCTTCATGGCGTTGGATGGAGCCGCATTGCTGGTGGTACTCAATTCGGTGCCGCCTCCACGCGCTTCCGGGGATAGCGTAATGGTGCCGAGGTTGGGATCATCGCGCAGATGTCGGGACGTGATAGTCACGGCGCTGGACCGGAAGCCGGTCAGCGCGGCGCGGACGAGGCAACCCTCGTACTGAGTCTCCATTTGCCGTTTCGAGTCGGAAGGATTGTGTTCAACTCCCTTTTGATCGATGAACGTAATGACAAATTGGCCGCGGAGATCAGCCTGCGTCGAGTTCACCACGGTGCCCTTGCAGTCAACATTCACCAACATTGGTTCCCATGGGAGCGGTTCGCCTTCCATGGCAAGTTTGCCTAAGAGCACTCCGCCCGCCTTGCCCTGCGCGGACATGTTCGTCCAATAGTTGTAGAGGCCGCTATCCTGGATCGAATCTGGACGAGTGGTTGTGGAAGGAGGAGCCGGGGTAGAAGCTCTGGTTTGCCCAGAGACTTGCTGGAAAGGAATGACCGCAAAAGCAAACCATGAGAGGAATAAGAGGGTAGAGCGAGAGGACATCTGCTTCACGTTGCACCTCCCCGACATCATTATTAATACTTCTATTGTACGGCGGTAGATGGTGCGAGGTTCCACCAATTTCGCGCCCGATGCGAACATGCCTGCGCTATTCTATTCAGCATGCGCGCGGTAACAATATTTCTGTTGCTTGTTATGTTTCCGGCTGCAATCTCGGCTCAGGAAGCGAACCCGGAAGAACTTCTCCGGCAAGCCATGGATGAGCAACAGCGCGGCGACTTTTCCAACGCGATTCGCGATTACCGCAAAGTACTTGAATTGCGTCCTAACGAAGTGCAGGCCAAAGTCAATCTGGGCGCGGCTTTGGCGCACGTTGGCCAGTTTGACGAAGCCATTACGATTTACCGTTCTGCGCTTACGACTCTCAAGGATAAGAGTCCGGTGCTGCTGAACCTTGCCCTTGCGTACTATAAGAAGGGTGATTTCGAACATGCTCGCGAGCAATTTGCGATTCTGCATGATGCGCACCCGGATGACGTTCGAGTGGTGATTCTCCTGGGAGACAGTGATCTGCGGACCGGAAGATCGGAGGATGCGCTACGCCTACTGGAACCGCTGGAGAGTAAGTACGCGCAGAATATGGATTTCGAGTATGTGCTGGGTTCGGCGCTGATCGCTGCCAAAGGTAGGAGGCGTGAAGGTGTTGAGCGCATGGAGAAGGTTGCCAAGGCAGGCTCGGCGGCCGACGCGTACATGGTGGCGGGGGCAACGCTACTACAACTGAATGAATACGAGCAGGCGCGCAAAGATCTTGAAGAAGCGCTCAAGTTGAACCCGCGGCTTCCGGGACTCTACACGCTGGTCGGAACAGCGAGAGACAAGACTGGCGACGTGAAAGAAGCGGAAGTGGCATTTCGTGAAGCCCTGAGAAACAATCCTGACGACTTCGAAGCCAATCTGTACTTGGGCGCTATTCTTTACAAGCGCCGCGACATTGATGAAGCAAAGGGTTACCTGGATCGTGCCCTGCGCCTGAAGCCAACGGACTCGATGGCTCGATATGAAGGGGCCATGCTGAAGAGCACGTCGGGCGACTACGAAACTGCGGCACGGGAACTGGAACAGCTAGCAAAAGATGATCCGGATTGGCTTGAGCCTCACGTTGAACTTGCGACCTTGTATTACCGCCTGCACCGCCCGGATGATGGGGCGAAGGAAAGGCAGATTGTGGACCGTTTGACCGCCAAACAACAGGAGCAGGGCCCGGGCAAGTAGGAACTTTCACGGGCAACTATTTAGGGAATTACACCGATCTGCTTTCCTGAGTACTGAACAACCTTGTCGACCTGATCCGCCGCATTGATCCCCACTCCGTGGTTGTCTCTTACAAAGACTATGTGAAACGCACGGTTCTCGATCATGCCGGGAAACTTCCCTTTGCGATCGCCGATGGTGAGGGTGTGTGAGGCGTCATCCCAGTGCAAGGGAATGGTTGCGTACGATCCCTTCTCATAGTCGTAATTGTCATTTTCGTCTTCGTAGAGTGTGAAGTCGCCATTGGCACCCTGGTAAATACGAAGCTCAATGGGATCAGCAACTTTCTGCGTGGCCCACTCCTGGTCCGGTCCCAGTGGGAGAATAGATCCTGCACGAACGTATAGCGGTAAACGGTCCAGAGGCGCGATAGCGTTCACGACGCGGCCGCCATTGATGGCGGAGCCCGTCCAGAAGTCGTACCATTTCGCCTCGGGCAGATAGAGTTGGCGCGTGGTGGCAGAGGGATCGGTGACGGGATTTACCAGGAATGCGGGTCCGTACATGAACTGATCGCCGATATTTTGGGCGCGAGAATCATTGCGGAAGTCCATCACCAGCGGCCGCATCGGCGTATAAGCCTCGCTAGTTGTTTTCCAGGCCAGAGAGTAGATATAGGGCAGCATGCGATAGCGCAGGCGGTCGAAGTTTACGAGAGTCGATTGCGCATCGGGCCCATACGACCACAATTCGTTCTCATCAGGATTGCGCGTGCCATGCACGCGCAGGATGGGATTGAACGTTGCGTATTGAAACCAGCGAATGAACAGTTCGCGGAAGGCGGGATCCGTGGGACTGCCGAAGACAAATCCGCCGATGTCCGTCGTCCAATAGGGAATTCCGGAAAGCGCGAAGTTCAAGCCCGCGGGAACCTGACGGCGGAAACTGAGCCAATCTGAATTGATGTCACCGGACCACGCAGTGACCCCGTTCCGTTGCGATCCTGCGAACGCGGAGCGAGACAGGATAAACACTCGCTTCTTGTCTGAGGCACTGCGCTGACCTTGATATACCGCCTGCGTATCGAGGAGCGGGTAGGCGTTGACGTAGCGGTTTCCGCTGCCGGCTGCGAGTTTGTGATTCAGGAGAATGTTCTCTTCCTGGCCCTCGGTTTCTGGTTCGGTCGTATCCATCCACCAGGCATCGAGACCGATGCTGAAAAGTCCCTTGTTGACTTCGTCCCAGTAATATTTGCGAGCCTCGGGACTGGTGGCGTCATACACCGCCATCGCGTTGGTATGGTAGGGAGGCTTCGCGTATTTAAATTTGTCAACGAACCAGCCTTTCTTCCCCATGTAGTCATAGTTGGTAGAGCCGGGCTCGAAGAAGGGCCAAATCGAAATCATCAGATGGAAATTTTCGGCATGTAACTGATCCACCATCGATTTTGGGTCGGGATAATTCTTGTTGAAGACGAACTCACCTTTGCGATTCCACCAAAACCAGTCTTGCACGATGTTGTCGACGGGGATGTGTAGGTCGCGATACTTGCGAGCAACGCCCAGGATCTCATCCTGCGATTTGTAGCGATTCTTGCACTGCCAGAAGCCGTACGCCCATTTACCGAACATGGGAGCCTGCCCCGTGAGGTCGCGATAGCCAGCAATGATCTTGTCGAAGTCGGGGCCGTAAAGAAAATAGTAGTCGATCACGTCGGCGACTTCAGAGCTGATGTAGAGATAATTTGCGAATCGATTGTTGAATCGGCTGCGCGAAGTGTTGTTCCAGAAAATGCCGTAACCTTTGCTCGACAACATCAGCGGGACGGAGATATTGCTGTTTTCCTGGGAAATGTCGACCGACTCGCCGCGATAGTTCCAAACTCCAGCCTGGTGCTGGCCCAGTCCATAGAGGGCCTCGTGCGAGCCGTAGATGCTGACGAAGGATTCGGCACGGTAAGTGTCTTCGCCATTCACCTTTGCAGGAGTCATGCTGCGGGATTGTTCCTGAAGCAAAGACTCGCCGTGCATGTCGGCGTAGGCGATAGCCCCATCCTTGCGCGTGACCGTGATTTTCAGGAGGGAAGTGGTAAGGACTACGGCGTCATCGGTGGACTGCATTGTGAATTGCGCAGCCGGCCAACTCTCTTTGGTGACGACGAAGTCCGTTCGCTTCGGGAACGTGGCCGTTGGCGAGTAAAGAATGTGGATGACCGAATCGGCGCACACCTGGACTTTCAGAGTGCCGGTTCCCATCGTGAAGAGAGCGCCGTCCGGCTGCTGTTGGACCTGTTTGACCGGATTCATGGCGGTCCATTGCGCATGAACGATTGGCACGAAAGGCACGCATGCGAAGAATGCAACCAGGCATGAAACGAGGAACATCGGCGATTGTCTGTCTTTCATGGTCTGTACGTGTCTCCGGAGTCCCAATCTTGCGCAACGCTCGTGAAATGGAAACTTGTTGCGAATTCGAGCTCTGCGTCGCTTTACCAAAACGATAATGTTAACGGAAATAGACTGTTTTCGAACATATCTTTCGGGCTCCTTCTGGAACAACCACAGCTGGGATTTCCGGATTGGGAGCGCATTTTCGGATCAAGGGCAAAACGAGAATATGTGAGATAGTTACCTGCTGAGAAGATGGATAATCTGATCGAGATTGCGAGCGCCGAGCCCGATGATTACGAATGGTGCGCCCGGGTGATGTCTACGAACGAGCCATGGATCACGCTGCGCCGCGATCTCGAAGACTGCCGGGCAGCGCTGTGCCGTCCTGGGACAGAGCTGTTCGTTGCCCGCGATCGATCGCGTCCCGCCGGTTTTGTTCTGGTTGCTCCTTACGGTCTGGCCGGATCTCCGTACATCGCCGCGATTGCGGTTGCTGCTGAAGCGCGGGGAAGAGGCATTGGAAGTTCACTTTTGCGCTTTGCCGAATCTCACTTCGCCGCCAGCGGACACTTCTTCCTTCTGGTGTCTTCATTCAACCAAGGGGCGCAACAACTTTATCGGCAACACGGATACGAAATGGTGGGTGAGCTGAAAGATTATGTAGTGCCGGGCCATTCGGAACTCATCCTCCACAAAAGGCTCCCATGACCGCAGCAACCGCGCCGAGCTCAACAAGCAAACAACTGGTTCTGCTGCTGATGGCCGTAACATCCGTCGGATATGTTTGCCGTGTGGCCGTCACCGTGGTGGCGCCCAACATGATGCGGGACTTCGGACTGACGCAAACGCAAATGGGGACGGTCTTCAGCGCATTCCTGGTGGGCTACACCTTATTCCAAGTGCCCTCCGGAGGGCTGGCGGATCGGGTCAGCGCCCACCGCATTTTTGTGGTCCTTTGCATGGGATGGGCGCTGCTCACCGCTTTGACGGCAATGGTGGGGTGGCACGGACTAGGAACGTCGACGGTGATTCCGCAGCTGTGGCTCATCCGCGCAATGTTCGGCGTGATCGCCGCGCCGACTTATCCGACCTCCGGCCGAACCATTGCCATCACCATGCCGGCTCATTTGCAGGGGCGGGCAAACAGCCTTGTCCTGGCCAGCGTCGGCGTGGGATCAGCGGTTACGCCGTTGTTGCTGGCGCCCATTACGAGTCACTACGGATGGCGGACTGGGTTGTGGGTAGCGACTTTTCTGAGTGCGGCGATCGGTATGCTGTGGTCGCAACTCGCGCCGCGGGAACTGCATTCGCATGGGGCTTCCGATGGACCAATCTCTGGAATGGAGAACGCAGTGGCAGGAGTGACCAGTCCCACTGCTCGACCCTTGCGCTCGCGGAGCTTCTGGTTTCTTTCCGCCAGTTATCTGCTGCAGGGATACTTGGGATACATCTTCATCTTCTGGTTCTATCTCTATCTGGTGCAGGTTCGTCATTTCGAAGTGCTCAAAGCTGCCAGCTTCACCGCGCTGCCTTGGATCGCGACCATGTTTGCGATCCCACTGGGTGGCCTGTTCTCGGACTTAGCGGTGGAACGCTGGGGTGCGACTTGGGGACGGCGGAGCGTGCCACTCGTGGCGCTTTCCGCAGCGGCTATCTTTCTGGTGGTTGGCGCTCGTACTCCAAATCCGATGCTGGCCGTAGCTGCCCTCACCGTTTGCACTGTGTTGGTCCTTTGTACCGAGGGTCCTTTCTGGGCCACGATGACGCAACTCTCGGGTGAGCATAGCGGGATCGCGGGGGGTACCATGAACTTCGGCAGCAATCTTGGCGGAATGGTTTCGCCCGCGCTCACGCCTTGGCTGGCGGAACGGATTGGATGGGAAAGTGCCCTGACACTCACCGCTGGGTTGGCCGTCTTGGCCGGATTACTCTGGCTTGGTGTACATGTTGAACTTGCAACAGAGTGACGATAGCTTCTTCTGCGCAGGATAGAATCTGGTCTATGAGCCTGTCTGGCTGGGCACGAATAATAGTATTCCTGCTCGGGGCATCTTTTCCCAGTGCTCAGGCTGCAGGCACTCCTTCGCCAGATTCTTCTCATGCGAGCCAACAACTGCACACCTATATGGAACAGGCCGCCGACGCCATGCACAAGGGCGATCTGGACGTGGCCGCTCTGAATCTTCGTCGCGCGTTGGAACTGGATCCCCATTCGCTTGCCGCGCTCAACAACCTGGGAATTGTGTTGTCGCGCGAAGGCAAGCCTGCGGAGGCGATTCCTCTATATCAACGAGCGTTGAAGGTAAGTCCAGAGGATATGGCGACCAAGCGGAATCTCGCCGTCGCTTATTTCAAGGCCGAGCGCTACCACTTGGGATGGTCGCTGCTGCAACCCATGGCCGTCGCGTACCCCACAGACTTTCAGATTCTCGACTTGGCTGGACTTTGCCTGTTCGCGATGGATCGCTATTCAGACGCCACGCAATACCTGGAGCGAGCTAATCATGCGGATCCCGCAGATGCTGAGACGCTCGACATGCTCGGCAAGGCTTACCTGCGCACCAAGAACTACAAGGCACTGACAAGCGTCTTCGAACGCACGATGAAGTTGAATCCGAACTCTGCGACTGCACACATCATGATGGGTACGGCTTACGACCAGATGTCGAACCGTCGCGATGCGATTAAGGAATTTCAGGCTGCGGCAGACGCGGACCCGAACTTCATGGGCGTTCATTCGGGCCTCGGCTACCTGTACTGGAGGCAGGGCGAGACCGCCCTGGCAGAGACAGAAATGCGCGCGGAATTGCAGCGCTTTCCCAGCGATCCCGTAGCAAACTGCATCTTAGGTCAAATCTTGTTGAACAACTCGCAACTCGAGGATGCCGAATCGCACTTTCAGGCCGCGATCGAGGCCAATGCCCGATACGGAGAAGCGTTGTTGGGACTGGGCAAAACGCAGATCGCGCTGGACCGTCCAGAAGCCGCGATCAAATCGCTACGGAAAGCGGTTCAACTCGACCCGAGTTATGCGGAAGCCCATTTTGTACTCGGCACCGCCCTGCGACAGACGGGACATACAGCAGATGGAATCCGGGAACAGAAAGTTTCACTGGCTCTTCAGGAGAAAAAGCGGACCGCGGCGGAACCTGGTCCGAGCCAGTGACCAAAACTTTAACCGCAAAAAAGGCGCACACCTATCAGAGGCGTGCGCCATAAACATTTTGACCCGATGTTCGCTAGAAGCGGATCTTCGCGCCGATTTGCAAGTTCCGAGGATCATGCCAGCCGTTGACTGCTCCAAAGCTGGCATCATCCACGCCGGTGTCGATTGAGCTCGGACTGCCGTGGTTGAAGGTATTGAACGTCTCCAGCCGGAGTTGCAGGCTCGCGCGTTCCCCGAAGTTGAAGTTCTTCATCACAGACATATCCCAGATCTGGTATCCGGGGCCCAACAGGGCACCGGGGCTCGAGCTGCCGAAGTGCCCGACCGCATTAGCGAATGCGGAAGTGTTGAAGAATTGAGTAACGGACTTCGGGCCACTGGCACTTCCGCTCTGATCGGCGCGGATCGCGATGGAACTGCTGCCCATGCCCAAGCCCCCCGGATAGAGAGGACAAGGCGGCGTCGAGCAATACGCGGTAGTGTTCGCGGTGGTAACCATCGACCACGGATCGTTGCTCTGCGTAACGGTCTGCGATTGACCAGATTGGATCGTCGTGATGCCTGAGAGTTCCCATCCACCCAGAATATGGCCAATGACGCCTCTCTGGTCTTTGTAGAACGGGAAGTCGTAGACATAACTCATGACGAACATTTGCGGAGTGTTGAGCGCAGACGGACCGTAGCTCTGCTTCAAGTCGTAGGTGTTGTAGGACGCCTGACCGCGGTCAAACGGATTGGTCGTGAGCAGCTTGGACCATGTATACGCTACGCCAAGAGTGAGCCCCTTGCTGAAGCGGCGGTTCATTGCAACTTGCAGCGAGTTGTAGTTGCTGGTGTAGATGGGGGCCCGTGAGTTGATGCCCGCATAACCCAGGAAAGGTGCGATCGCATTCACGAATACTGCCGGATTTGCTAGACGCGTCGACACAGTCGGCTGGTTGAGATCAACGTCGCCCAGCAGGTGCGAGCCCTTGGTGCCCACATATCCGACCTCGAGCACAGTGTTGTGCATAACCTCATGCTGCACCGAGAGGTTGTAGTCCATGTAGCTTGGAACCTTGAAGGCCGGAGTTCCAGTGGCGGTCAAGCTGACAGGGCCCGTCGGCGGGCCTGCGGCCTGTCCTCCCAGAGGATTGTCGAAGAGATTCATTGTCGAAGTGGATGTGTTGAGGATTGAAGTTGTCTGGACCAGCGGCGGATCGGAGAAAGCGTTCTGCTCCCAGATGCCGTTGAGAGTGCGGTCGTAGAACATACCAAAACCCGCGCGGACCGACCACTTGCCATCGCCAAAGGGATCGTAAGCCATTCCGAGCCGTGGCGCCCAATTGTTGTTGGAACTGGGATTCACCCGGCCGCCATAAGGGGAACAGCTGACGAGTGGTGCAGGCACTGCCTGTCCCGCAGCGCAGGCGGCGCCTTTGGGAAGGATCAGACCGTTCGCATACGTCGCAGCGTTGACCCCGACCATGTTGCCGGTATTCGGGTCGATGACGGGGGCGTTTGCCGAGTTGTAGACGGTCGAGTCGAAGTTTACCAGCGTGTTGTTGCTATCCGTGGGTGAGGGGAAGTAGCTGTACCGTACTCCGAGGTTTAACGTCAGGCGGGATGTAATTTTCCAGTCATCCTGAACGTAGGTTTCGAAGTTTAGATAGCGGAGATGGGGAACAGTGTCGTGGTTTTGCTGGCTGTAAGAGTCGGCTTGGCCGAGCAGGAAGTTTGCGAAGGGATCGTTACCGTTGTTGGCGCTGGAGAAGTTGAAGTTTGCCGCTCCCCCATCGCCATTCTCGGTCTTTTGCATCCACATCGAGGTGAAGCCGACGCGAATAGTGTGATTCCCGTGTTGAATAGAAAGATTGTCGAAGATTGTCTTGCTGATATTGCGTTCGTGATAGGGTGCAGATCCGTTGCCCAGGCCGGTGTATCCGCTGATGCTGACGTTGGGGGCGCGGCCATAGGGGTCGGCGAACGCCGTGTTGTTGGTGAGTTGTCCGGTGAATGCCGGGGAGTTGGCGAGCGCGTTGGTAAGGTCAGAATTGATTGCGCCCCATGCATCGACAAACTCGACTTCATTCACCACTCGGGGTGAGATTGTCGCCGTGGCATTGATTACCAGATTGCGTCCAGGGGCGTTGATCGACGTCGTCTCCACTCCCGGATAGTTTCCGCCACCCCAGAGCGAGAAGGGGGCATTTTGTGGTACGACATCCTGCATGTAGCGCGCGTAGACTCGCACTTTGTCGCCGATATTCTGGTCGAGGCGGATGATGTCTTGCCGGAAACTTGTTCAACGAACTGTATGGCGTAATCAGCAATCCGGGCGAATTGGGCGGATTGTTAACCATGAACGAATTTAGATAAGCGGCTGCGTTCTGGCTAAAGCAGGTCGGGCTGATGGTGTAGGAGCCGCCAGCAGCGGCGACGCATCCCGCGGGAGCGGCCGCAATCGGAGTTGTGAACACACCCGCGAGTTGACTGGTTGTGGGCACATTGATGGTATTGGTCGCGGGAAGACTGGCCTTCCGCCATTCTTCAGACCAGAAAAAGAAAGTCTTGTTCTTGACGGGATGGTAGACCTTCGGAATGAACAGTGGCCCGCCGATTGTGAATCCGTAGTCGTTATAACGCTCAATGGGAGTTTTGTTGTCGGCCGCGTCG
Source organism: uncultured Acidobacteriaceae bacterium (assembly GCA_963840895.1). GTDB lineage: Bacteria > Acidobacteriota > Terriglobia > Terriglobales > Acidobacteriaceae > Sulfotelmatobacter. Next base: position 467,814 of record CAWJAR010000009.1, on the reverse strand, counting down.
CCGCCAAATGCGATAGCTTGCCGGTCGCCGAACGTGTTCGCATTGTAATAATTATTGCGATTGAACTCGAAGGCGCTGCCATGGAACTGGTTGGTGCCCGCCTTCGTCGCGACTACCACTTGGCCCCCGCCGCTTCGGCCGAACGCCGCGTCATAGTTGCTGCGCTCTAGTGTGAACTCCTGAATCGCATCAATTCCTGGGGTGTTGAGCAGGGTTCCGTTGGAACCGCTGTCATTGATATCGCCGCCATCGACGGTCCAGTTGTTGGCGCCGGTTCGCGCGCCATTGATTGAGATCGAGGTGTTGTTCTGGAGGCCGAAACCAACCTTGTCTGGCAGTTGATTCGAGACTCCCGGTTGCAGAAGTACTAACTGTTCAAAGTTGCGGTTGTTCAGCGCGAGTTCCCGAACCTGGTTGCCGGTCACCGTTCCGGATTGTTCGGCGGTCGTGGTCTGGATCGGAGTGTTCTCCGCCGTCACCTCAACTCGCTCACTTACCTTTCCGGCTTTCAACTGCACATCCATGGAGTGCTTCTCAGCAACGTTGAGGATGACGCCACTCGCCGCAAAGGTCTGGAATCCTTCAAGCTTTACCGTGACGCTGTAATGTCCGGCCGGGATGTTGGTGATATTAAAGTCCCCGGTGTTGCTCGAAACCACACTGCGTATATCGGCGTTGGTTTCTTCGCTATGCACGACAATGGTCGCACCCGGCACGACGGCGCCGCTAGCGTCGGTAACCGTGCCCGTAAGCGTGGCCGTGAGTTGTTGTGCGTTGCCGGCGAGAGAGAAGATCAAAACGAGGAATAGTAGAGCTAACAAGAAAGAAGATGTCCCTCGCGTAGCAGGTCGCGAACTTCGAACGTGGAAAGATCGCTTCATTACAAAGCCTCCTGAATGAATTCTTCAACGGAATTGGCAATAGTGGGCGGAAGAATGCCTTTCTAAATCTCAAGTATGCTATATAGCACATGAATATTCATCGTCAAGAAAAAAGATGACGAATGTACGAGTGTCTTTCCGCAAAAGGCATTCGTTCAGCGATAACCTTGCCCCAAAATGAACAACGACGTCGGTCATCGCTCGTATTTTGTTGATGATGAATTCTCGGGTAAATATTAAGTGATTTCAATCACACCGTGACGTGATCATAAAAGGGGTCGGGCATCATCGGGTCGGCAGGCCCCTATTTCCGGAACACAAGATGCGATCTCCTACCGAACCTCCGAAGTTCGACCTTTACAGGACGATTCAAATAAGCTATATAGCACATAGGTTCATGCTCGCACTACTGGGTTCGAGCGGAAAAGCCTTGTTATGTCGGGACCTCATCGGAACGGGATGCCGGTTTACAAGAAGATCCAGAACGCGATTCGCAAGCGGATTGAGGACTCAAAGCTGCACCCCGGGGACGCAGTCGAGTCAGAGCGTGAACTGGCCAGAATTCACAAAGTCAGTCTGATGACAGCGAGGCATGCTCTGGCTGGACTGGAGCGCGAAGGCGTGGTCGAACGGCGCCGGGGAGCGGGGACCTTCGTGGCCTCGCCGAAAATCCACTTCAATAAGTTGATGAGCTATTCCGAACAGATGTCGAGCCGTGGTTTGGCTCCGCGGTCACGAATACTCGCCGCCAAAGTCATCAGCCATGAGGCCGAAGTGGCGGCTCGGCTAGGGCTACCTGCGACCAGCCAGTTGGTGAAGATCGAGAGACTTCGGCAAACTGGTGAGGATCCCTTCGCGCTTGAGACTTGTTATCTTCCCGCTGACGACTATGCAGGTCTGGTCAACGTATCTTTGGGGAGGGTCTCTTTATTCGCGACGCTCGAGCACGATTATGGGGTTGAGCTCGCTTATGCGGACGAGGAAGTGGATGCAACGGCTGCAGATGCACACATTGCCGATTTGTTGGGCGTGGCCCGAGGGGCGTCAGTGATGCGCATTCGCCAGGTCATCTACTCCTCAAAAGGGAAAGCGATCATCTACGGCGTGGGCTTCTATCGTTCGGAGCGCCACACGCTGCTCATCCGTCGCTTTCGGTAGGATGGGAACTTCAGGATTCGCGGCGCGGACACCCCCCCGGTGCCGCGCCGAAACCCCCACACAGCGTGTTAGCCAGATCAATTTCCCGACGATAAATGTGGCTACTCTGTCAGTCCAATCCAAATTTCTTATTGCGCCCATCGGAAAAGCTTCGCCCGAAACAGGCTGCCGATGCCAACCGTGAGCATCGACTGGGTTTGATCGTGTGATCACGATCACGGCTCGGGGCGGTGACAATCACGGTCGCCCCGGGGGGCTATGGCTAGCCTTGGTTAGGAACTCCTGCGGATCTCGCGGTTCGCCCGTTTGCCGCGCAAACGAGGAGTCGAAGGCTGAGCCATGCCTCGAAAACTGGGTCCAAAACTGATTCTTTCGCTCACGATTCTGATCGTGGCGATCAGTTGTGTCAGCGGCTACCTCAATTTTCGCACGCAGAAGAAGCATCTGCTCGAGACGATGATCCTCGGCGCGGACCAGCTTTCACGCAGCATTACCAGCTCCACCTGGCATGCCATGCTCGACGATGACCGCAAGGCTGCCTACGAGATCATGCGAGTCATTGCCGACAAACAAGGAGTAGATCGCATCCGCATGTTCAACCGGGAAGGCCGGCTGGTGTTTTCCACCGACGCCGACGAGCACCCGGGAGTGACCAGCCTTTCGAACCAGGTTTGTGCTAGTTGTCACGCGCAAGGTCCAATTCGAAACCGGCCGGCAGAAGATTCACGCGTTCGCTACGCAACCTCTCCGGACGGCGTGAAGACGATCAACATGGTGGCGCCTATCTACAACGAGCCGTCGTGCAGCAATGCCAGCTGCCACGCGCACCGCGCGTCAACGAAAGTGCTTGGTGTGGTAGATGTGGCCTTGCGTCTGGATCCAGTACAGCGGCAGACACGGACGATTACTCTGCAGACTGTGGCCTGGACGGCGCTGGAAGTGGGAATCGGAGCGGCATTCGTCATTCTATTCACAAAGCGTTTCGTGGCGACCCCGATCGAGCAACTGATCGAAGGCACGAAGGCTGTGAGCGCGATGGAACTGGACCGGCCGATCACGACGACTCGTCGCAGCCAGGAAATCGATGAGCTGGTGGATTCGTTCAACCGGATGCGAGAGCGCCTGAAGCTGGCCGTCGCCGAGTTGAATGATATGCAGCAGACGTTAGAGAGCAAAGTCGACGAGCGTACCCGCCAATTGCAGGCGGCTCAACGCAAGCTCGTGCAATCGGATCGGCTCGCCACGCTCGGCCAACTGGCTGCCAGCGTAGCCCACGAAATCAACAATCCCGTCTCCGGCGTGCTCAACCTCTCTATGTTGCTCGAGCGCCTCATGGCCAAGGGAGAATATCCGCCGGGACGGGAAGCGGAATTCCGCAAGTATCTCAGCCTGATCTCGATCGAAACCGCCAGGGTCGGGCGCATTGTTTCTGACCTGTTGGCATTCTCGCGGCGCTCCAAGCCACAGCGTGCTTCGGCAGATTTGAACAAGCTGGTGCGTACCACGCTTGGTTTAGCCGATCACAAGCTCAAGTTGATCAGCGCTGAAGTTGTTCTGGACCTGCAGGAGAGTTTGCCCATGGTCGAGTGCGACTCGTCCCAGATTCAGCAAGTCATCCTGAATCTTGTATTGAACGGAGCGCAGGCCATGCAGCCGCATGGTGGCGGCAAACTCACGATTCGTACTCGCGAGCTAGCGGGTGAGGATACGGTGGAACTCAGCATCCAGGATACGGGTGAAGGCATTGCGCCGGAGAATCTGTCGAAGATTTTTGATCCGTTTTTTACCACCAAGGCTGAGGGAAAGGGCGTCGGGCTGGGACTGGCTGTGCTCTACGGCATTGTCAAGGCCCACGAGGGAGAGGTCGAGGTCACAAGCCAACGGAATGAAGGTACGACCTTCACAGTCACGCTGCCGTTCAAATCCAAGAACACGACTCCAGAGTCGAGAGAAGTGCAGGTTCAAACCGTGTGAATGGCCTTTACCTGGTGACGATCGGAAGCGTACCGGCGAATGCATTGGATTGGATCGAAGATACGACGGCCGAGTGGTTCCCGTTGCCGACTCGACGCTTGCCCCCGTTATCGATCCCGCCCAGCGCCTACGACGCTAAACGAGGTCAATACCAGTCGGTGGAGATGATGAAGATGCTGGCCCAACAGGCTCCGCGCGATGCTTCCCGGGTCCTTGGGGTCACGGACGTTGACCTGGCAATCCCTATGCTCAGTTTTCTGTTTGGGCAGGCCCAGTTCGATGGCCCGATTGCGGTAGTTTCGCTTCGTCGATTGCATCAGGAGTTCTACGGGCTTCCGCCTCAGGAGAGCCTGCTGCGGGAGCGGACCGTGAAAGAAGTGCTGCACGAATTGGGACATACCTTCGGTCTGGCTCATTGCTCGGACTCGACCTGTGCTATGAGCCTGGCGACGCACATCGAATTGGTCGACGCCAAAGCCGAGCAATATTGCGCCCGTTGCGGGACGCAGTTGGTGCACAGGTTTACGACGCGAGAGGAAACCTTATGAAAAAGAATTGGCCCATCCTGGTGGTAGACGACGAAGACGTCATGTGTGAATCGATGGGAGCGTGGTTGCGGGAAGATGGGTATCACGTCGATACCGCATCCAACGGCCAAAAGGCGCTCGAACTCGCCAAGGCCATGGATTACGCCATCTGCTTTGTCGATTTGAAGATGCCCGGCGGCATGGACGGCATCGAGACCATGATGGAAATCCATCGCATTCGCCCGGAAGCCTCCATCATCATTATTACTGCTTATGCGACCGTGGATACGGCGATTCAGGCGATGAAGGAGGGCGCGCAGGAATACATTGTGAAGCCCTGCAATCCGCAGGAGATTTCGATGCTGGTTTCGCGCATCCTCAAGCTGAAGAAGTTGCAGAGCGAAAACGCGATTTTACGGAAGAAATTGAACCGGCAATATCGCCACTCCGACATCATCACAAAGAATCCGCGGATGGGAGAAATTCTGGCTCTGACGCAAGATGTAGCCAGCCTGCGCAGCACCGTGCTTGTACGCGGAGAAAGTGGAACAGGGAAGGAACTCGTGGCGCGGGCGGTTCACTTCTCCGGCAATCGCGCCGAAAAGCCGTTCATTGTGGTTAGTTGCGCTGCATTGACGGAGACTCTGCTCGAGAGTGAGTTGTTCGGTTATGAGAAGGGCGCCTTCACCGGTGCCAATGCGCAAGTGAAAGGGAAGTTTGAACTGGCCAACGGAGGTACGATCTTTCTGGATGAGATCGGTGACATCTCTCCTAAGTTGCAGGCCGACCTTTTGCGGGTTTTGCAGGAGCGCCGCTTTTATCGCGTGGGTGGAACGCAGGAAGTCGAGGTTGATGTTCGAATCATCGCCGCGACCAACAAGGACCTGGCCGAGGAAGTTCATGACGGACGATTCCGGGAGGACTTGTATTACCGTCTCAATGTGATCGAAATTCGTTTGCCGGCATTGCGCGAGCGGCGGGAGGATATTCCCTTGTTGGCGGAGCATTTCGTGCAGCACATCTCTTCGGCTTTGGGCAGGGACGTTAGCGGCATTTCGGCTGCGGCCTTGAAGGTGCTGATCGTCTACGACTGGCCGGGTAATGTACGCGAGCTTGAGAATGTGATTGAGCGAGCGATTGTGACCTGCCGGAATGGAATGCTCGACGAGCCAGATTTTTCCTGGCTCCAGAAGAATGCCGTGTCATCCCAAAATTGGGAGGTTCCGGACGTTCCGCTGGGCGAACTGGAACGCCGGGCTATTGTCGCTGCGCTCGAACGCAAGCATGGCAACGTCAAAGAGGCGTCTACTGCGTTGGGGATCGATCGCTCGACGCTCTATGACAAGCTCAAACGCTACGAGATTGTGCATTGAGCGTCATGCAAGGATTAAATCGTTAGGAACGTGTCGGCGAGAACGAAGTCCCAGTCTGCGTCGGGAACGGCATCCATGAGTCCAGAGACGAGCACTCCACCGTCCGCCAGAGCAGCCGGGGAGTTCGGGGCGCGAAGTTGCAGTTGCAGTCGCTCCATTTCGCGCAACACCCAGCCGTGAATCTCGGGTCCTCGCAACAGGTGTTGCAGCGTCAACGGGGCTTTGGGATCCAGCCGCGGACGAACCTTAAGATACCAGCCTTGTGCCGAACCTCCCACGGCAACAATCGTTCCCTCGATGGGCGCACGCACGTCAATCTCTCTGCCATTTTTCTTCATACGCCATGCGGTCTGATTGAGCTCGATTTCCCAGCCGGCCTTCGGCAACTCGATGGAGTCGGGACTACCCACCAGATGATCGGCCAGTTCGTCCAGTCCGACGGTGAACGTGCCGTCTTCGGCAGGTTTCACCCAGGTGTGTCCCCGGTGATAGAGGCGGTCCTCCGGATAGTGGAGTCCGAGATCTCGGGTTAATCCGGTGGCAGGCAACACGGCAAACTGAGCGTATTTCCCGCACCGGCGGCAATCGAAAGCGTTGTCACAGGTTCTCGACACAACTCTGCCCGCTAGTTCATGGCGGCAGCGCCGCTCGGATTCCGGTAATTCCGCAAAGTCCGACTTCCAGCACAATTCGATTGCCCGGTTAGTGCGGAAGTCGCGCTTGGTGCGCAACCCTGCGAAGACTAGCGTCGCAAGAATCGTGGCTACGACCGCGAAGAACAGCGACAGGAAGATGACGTGACCGACCGTCCAATGGAATCCATCAATTCCCGGAAACATGGTTGCTCTCTCCTTTTGACGGCGTGAACAAGGGCAGGTAGCGATATGACAGCGAGTAGACGATGACCCCGTAGGCGATCACTCCACCGAAGCTGGCAACCTCCTGCCAACTGGGCGTATATTGCAGAAACTCATCGAATGCCAGAGTGGGCACCGCCAGTGTCTGGACAGTAAGAACGAAACGGTTCAGCAGCACGCCCGCACATGCCAGGGCCGCAGCGCTTAGCAGCCATCCCCGCCGCGCCGCGGTTTTGCGATAGGTCAGCAGAAATGCCGGGAGCAGCCCGAAGAGCACAATTTCGGTATAGAGGATCGGCGTCCCGAACGGCTTGTGCGTGTAGTACTGCCAGGGGGCAAATCCAGCGGATGGAGATGTGAAGTTCAACCAGATCAGCGTGTCGATCGACTTGGCGGCGACGTAAATCGCAAGCAGCAATCCGGAAATAAATCCGAGTCGCCGAAATAGGTCCGCTGGCACCAGGTGCCGACGGGTGACTTTCTCGACAGTGGCAGCAACCAGCATCAGAAAACTGGGTCCGGTGGCGATCGCCGACAAGATGAAGAGGAAAAAAGTAGAAGGCCAGATGAAGACTCCGTCGCGGAATGCGAAGGGACGCCCGCGCAACACTCCGTACAACCCGCCCAGCGATCCCTGATGAAAGAAAGAGAGCAAGGTACCCACGCCAGCGAGTACTGGCACAAGCTTGTGAAGTTGATGTTCAAAGACCAGGAACGACGGGAGCTTGCGGAGTTGGCGGTTGCGCAGAAGGATTGGAATATATTCCAGGCAGAGCACGAGCAAGTAGCAAGAGATGCAGAAGGTCACTTCCGTGAGCATCGAGTGGGTATTCGGATGCCAGAAAGTAAACCATGCCCGCAAGGGCTGTCCGACATCGATCATCAAAATGGCGACCGCGCCGCTATAGCAGATAAAGCCGACGACAACGGCGGTGTTCAGGATCGGCTTCAGCTCAGCGCGCTTCAGAATGTAGACCAGAAACCCGGTAAAGAACGCGCCTGCGCCCAGGGCAATGACTCCCAGATCGAGGAAGATCCAGAGGCCGAAGGCGAAGCGATTGTCCATGTTGGTTTGGTTCAACCCGAGGTAGAGGCACAAACCAGCTGCATAGACTCCAACCCCAAGCAGCGCCACCCACGGAGCGAGCCACAGCAGGAATCGGCGGAGTGAAGTTCGCTCTTCACCGCGAGCGATCCAGTTTCGATCCGTCGGTCGGCTGTCGGTAAGGGCGCCACTAGCCATGATGGACCTCCGAACGTTCGATTACAGAAGGAGGTCCTGAATTCGACTCTGCCAATGCTCTCACCCATGCCTCCTTCGACTTGTAATAAACCTTGGGCTCAGTGCCAATGCGGGCCAGCAAGCGGAATGCCTCCGGGGAACGAGCCTCCTGCGCGGCTGGATCGTTTTGGTCGCCGAGGTTGCCAAAGCGAATCGCGGCAGTCGGACATGCCTCTACGCAAGCCGGAACATAGTCGGCGGAATCGATTTCGCGCTTGCCCGCAGCTGCAGCTTTGGCTTGCGCTGAATGCAGTCGCGCGTGACACAGATTACATTTCTCCACCACGCCTCGCATCCGTACTGCGACTCCCGGGTTCAGGCTTTTTTCCATCCCCGCGGGCCACGACGGATCCCACCAGTTGAAATAGCGCGCGTGATAAGGGCACGCGGTCATGCAATAGCGGCAGCCTAGGCAGCGCTGCGGCATCTGCATCACAATTCCGGTAGCCTTATCGACTTCGACGGCTTGTTGCGGGCAAACCTTGACGCAGGGCGTGTCGTGCTCGCAATGCATGCACATGATTGGGATGAAAGCCTCGCGTCGAGCGGTCCCCTCCCCCCCATTGGAGACCCTGCGGACCAGCATGGGTGTGAGGCCTGTTCTGGCGGATGCCTGCGGAAGAGATGGAACATTATTTTCAGCGGCGCAGGCCATCATGCATGAGCCACATCCGGTGCAGCGGTCCAGGTCGATCACCATGCCGTATCGAGCCTTCATGCGTTCCTCATTTCTGACGTTTCCCGCAAACTGGATTCGCGGTACAGCTTGGTGGCTAAGGGGGGAAGCACGGGGGCGGGCCAAATGGTCGACGAATTCTCAGAATCGGAGGGATTGACTGACGGCCACTCTTTCAGCACGCACTTAAAGCCTGGAATGCCCGGCCCGCCGATCCAGACTGCCCCTTTGGAGAGTTGCTCTTCGATCTTCTGGGCGCTATCGAATTTCGCGACTGGGGTCCGTTCCTGCGCTTGTAGAACTCCTATCCGTGCGCGGAAGAGCTCTTCGCAGCGCGAGTGAATGATTTTCTCTGCCGTGGTCAAAGTTGGATCGAGGCTGCAGAGAAACTGAGCAGCACTCTGGACTTCATGCGTCGCCTTCGTCAGTGTCGGCGACACCGCATAGGTTTCGATCGCGGAGGTCGGCGGGCTGGGAATATCGTTGGTTTCCTCAAGGAACCCGGGGGCGGGTAGCAGCCAATCTGCCTTACTCGATCCTCCATCCCAAGCCGCAAACCGAAAGACTTCGGCATTTGTCTGTGGCACAAAGTCCCACGGCACGCTGGCATCCAGCAGCAATGCACGCGCAGAAGGGAGCTCCGCATCGGCGGAAATATAAGGCTGGGTTCGTTTCGATCGTCTTACGATGCCGCCCCGCGCGCCCACAGCGCCCAACACAACGTTCAGTGCGGCAACCGCCGGATTGTCATCGCTTGCGATGGCCAGGGCAGGGGTTTGGGAGGCAATCGTCCGAGCAAGATCACGAAGGACCTCTGTTGAAAGTCCGGTTTGAGCCGCGGCTTCAGCGAGTGTGAGTGATGGCATGGGGCCGTGTGCCGCCACAAGGTGTTCTTCGAGAAGCACGCGCGCCACTCCCGCGGCAAGGGCAGCCTCGGCGCCTCCTGGAATAGAAGTCCACTGCGATGCACGCGCCGCGGTGCGCGAAAGAGTTGCTTCCACTTGAATCAGGCGCAGTTCCGGATTCGTCTTCCCGGCAGCGCGTTCAGCCCAGAATCGCGTGAACTGGCCAGGGGTCCCCCAGCCATCCAGTAACGGAACGCCAAAGCTGACGATAGTCTTTGCATTCTCAAGGTCGTAACCCAAGCTCGAGGCTGGTACGCCGCTCCAAGCTTCGTAAGCTCCAAGAGCCCGAGTCTCCGAACCGAGAACAACGCGGTAGCTGCCATTTCGTTTCTGGCCGAAAGTATCAAGCACCGAGGAAGCCGCACGGCCTGGAAAGCCATCGATGACCACGACAGGCCCTTCGTTGCAAGCCCTGGCGAAGGCAGCCCCGGCGTCGTTCCATGAAGAGATCTGGGAGCCGTGACGAACGAATCGCAGTCGTTGCGGATGCCAGTTCAGTTGGTGTGCTCCGAACCCAAGTGGGCAGAGCGCTCCTCGGCTGATAGGATGACTGCCCAGACCCGCAACCCCGACGGGCCATCCAGCGGCCATCTTCACGTTCATCCCGCATCCCTTAGGACAGAGTGTGCACGATGTCTGCTTAACTTCGATCGGGCCGTGCGCCGGTTGCGGAATCCAAGGCCAGTTTTGGCTCCAGATGGAAGTGTCGTCCAACAACTTCCACGGAACCGGAGTAACGATCAGACCGGCTGCGGCTCCCGCGCTCCAAACCAGCAGATCTCGTCGTGAAACCTTCATGCGTCTCCTTTACTCATGGCACCCGAGGCATCCCACCTTGACGTTGTGGCGAGCATGGCAGCCCTCGCAGTCGCTCATCTTCATGCCTTCGTGCGGCGCGCGCCGCAGCCGGGAGATGGAGTGCCCCCAGATATCGCGGCTGTATCCGCTTATGCGGTTCACCTGGTAGGTGCGCACCTGGTCGGATTCACCGTAAGTTGAATGGCATTCCGTGCAAGCCAGTGCGGCCCGCTTCACATGGATCGCGTGCGAGAACCAGACGTTGGCTGGTTGCCGAGCGTAGACGAGCCATGGAGTCTCGTGTACCGGTTTGATAAAGTTGTCGACCAAGGTTGCCTCGGCCTTGCTCTCTCCAATCCGTTCGGAATGGCAGGTAGCGCACTTTTCCATGGCTGGAATCCCTGCAAAGGCTCCGTCCTCGCGCACAGCATGGCACTCGCTGCATTCTGCGACGCCAGACTTTTCCGCATGCGTCTTGTGACGAAACTCGAGCGGCTGTTGTTTCTGCGTGTAGAGTGCGCGTGGAAACGCAACCCATCCAACCAGTAGCGCCATGGCCAGTCCAAATCCGAAGATGAGAGTCGTTCGCGACATCCTCATGCCTCCCCCTTCCAGCTACGGTCGCAAAAGAATCGCTGGAACAAACACACCACATGCTGCCGGGCCAACAACTGCGCTACTCCCCGCACGGGAGAGCCTCCGTCACATCCTGGCGCGTGCGTGTCGTGGATTTCACGAGACAGACGCTCTCGCTCTTCGCCCTGCCAAGCTGCGCCTTGTGGCCCCGACACCAGCCCGGAACGTGTTCGGCCCGGCAACTCCCATCCCTCGAACAGCCATCCTGCGCCATAGGGATCGGCCGTCAGCCTTGTGGGATCGCTCCGCACGCGGCTGTTCACTTTCTGAATCATCAGTGGATTCGGAAAGATCATCGGCCACTCGACTCCGTGAACGGTTAGGGCTAGTGTCGGCGAATGGGTGCCGCGGGTGGTGACATAGGTGACGCCATCCACATTGCCGGCTACATCGGCGAAAAATCCGTCCAGGCCGATGTGGCACAATCCGGATTCTTCGGCATCCAGCCAGAAATGGTTTGCGGTGTAAAGAAGATGCGGCGGCGGAGTCGAGGCGTGCGGGTGTGCCAGCAGCAGGTAGGAATCGCAATAACGGTAGGTGTTGCTCGTGCAACTTGAAAGCTCAGAATCACTGAAAGGCACCAGTTTCGTGACCGGTGAAACTCCGCAATATTGCACGCGGATTTCCTCCAGGTGCGGACAATGATCCTGTCGTACGCTGTCTTTCGCAGCCAATTCGCATTGCACGTATTGCTCTGAGGAACAGAGGCCGCCCCGTATCGCGCCAGGCCCGTCGAGGATCAGCTTCTGCACGGGCGCAGCATGACAATACTGTGCTCGACCTTCTTTTAGAAACGGGCACGCCATAATTCACTTCCCAGATTTCTGGTCTGAGGCCTGGGACTCGGCGGGATCGATCCTTTCGCCACCGTCGGCCATGGTCAACCCCAAGCCGGGCTCGTACAAGCTGTGCGATCGGTTCAACATCGCTCGCAACTCCCCATCTAGCGTGCTCAGATCCAGATTGCCGTGTTCGCGCGCAGACTGCGCTTTGCGAACCAACAAGTCCCAACCCACCGCGCCAAACACAATGACCAGCGCCAACAGCGTGATGATGCCCAGTGCGAAGTTCGTCATGTTGAGCCAGAATGTCCAATTGTCTGCAGCCATTTTGAAGTGACCTCCTTGCCGATAGCGACACGGCCATCTCTTGAAATGCAATTGAAACGCCATTTAGTGAATTCAACGAGATGCGCGTGATTCAGGCTCGCGGCGTGCCGGGATTCCCAACACCGCCGTAGGATTTCCCAACATCGTGCTGCCCCTTCCTCCTTCAAACTCGATTCAGACAGATTCTCTGCGGAAAAGTAGGACGTGAACTTGTCGGCGATTCCGACACTTGTGCGCGTCGTCGCAGTGAAGCGTGATTGCAATCACAAGCGGATTCATTCCTTCTCGATACAAACGACTTACAGACCACCGCTAGAGTCACTGAAGTGGTTTTCGCCAGTGTTTTTGCGGGTCTAATCGTTTCGCAGTAATGAACTCGTTAATGCCGCTTATTAAGATGGCTTGTCGCTCATGAATCCTAAATGGAACGGCCAGTTCTCCTGCTTCGACCTCGTCGCCAAGACCAGCGGGCGTTCCCGCAGTGTTGTGCAGGTTCGTGATATCGAAATCGGCGGCAATGATTTTGTGGTAATGGCCGGGCCTTGCGCGGTTGAATCCGAAAGTCAACTCATGCAGACGGCGGAGGCAGTCGCCAGAGCTGGTGCACGCATTCTGCGTGGCGGAGCTTACAAGCCCCGCTCTTCGCCATATGCGTTTCAAGGTCTGGGCATAGAAGGTTTGAAGATTCTACGGAAGGCTCGCGAGGCAACCGGACTCGCCATCGTCACGGAAGTGATGAGCGAAGAGGACGTGGATCTGATCGCCGAGTATGCCGACATCATGCAGGTGGGCACGCGCAGCATGGAGAACTATGCACTGCTGGATGCTCTCGGCCGCTGCGGTCGCCCGGTTCTTCTCAAGCGCGGGATGACCGCAACGCTTGAAGACCTTCTGCATTCTGCGCAGGTGATTGCGGTTGCGGGAAATTCGCAAATCATCCTGTGCGAGCGCGGCATCCGCACCTTTGAGACTGCCACTCGCAATACCTTGGATATCGCGGCAGTGCCGGTGCTGAAAACGGTGTCGCATCTCCCCGTTATCGTGGATCCCAGTCATGCCGCGGGAGTGCGTGCGCTCGTTCCCGTGTTGTCGCGTGCGGCTGCCGTTGTCGGCGCCGATGGCCTGATCGTAGAAGTTCACCCCTGTCCAGAACAGGCTTTGAGCGATGGCAACCAGTCGCTCACGTTCGGCGAATTCCGCCAGATGATGAAGGACCTGCAACCTTACCTCGATCTGGAACACGAGGCCCGGCAACTGCGTCCACAACTCCTCGCGGTCGGAGGAGCGGACTAGTGGCGTCGCGTTTCATCCTGATTCTTGCTATCGCGTCTGGCCTGCTCTCATTGTGTGTCCTGGGACTCACGAGGAATACGGTGAAAGCTTCAGCTTCCGCCGATCCGCCATCCTTTCTCTATACGTCCGCAAAGCAATATGAGCCATTAGCCTGGTTGCACGGGGAGGACCGATTTCATTCTGGCGCAACGATTTTCGTGCGCGACGCTGACGGCCGACGCCCCTTGGTTCCTAATTTTGCCGCCTCTGCAGATTCGGCGGTTTCGTTCGATGGACAGCACGTCCTCTTCGCCGGAAAGTCGAAATCCCAAGACTTGTGGCAGATCTGGGAGATCCCGCTTGCCGGGGGAGAGCCACGCCGCATCACGACCGGGCCCGACGACTGCGTGAGGCCGTTCTACCTGCCCGAAGATCGCGTGGTTTATACGCGCCGCAGCGCAGGCCGATTCGTAATTGAGGTCGTTGACCTGTCCGGAGGGAAGCCACTGGCATTGACGTACGGCCCGGCGAACTTCTTCCCAACCGATGTGCTTCGTGACGGCCGTATCTTGTTCGAAGCTGTATATCCGCTGGGCGGCGAAGCCATTCCCGAAATTTATACCGTCTATTCCGATGGCAGCGGAGTTGAGTCCTATCGGTGCGATCACGGCACCGCGCGTCACTCGGGCCGACAAGTCAGTTCAGGCGATGTAATCTTTGCTTCGCATAGCGGGCTAGGTAGATTCACATCGGCGCAGGCGCAGGAAGTGCGCATTTCCGCCCCAGCCGGGGAGTACGGGGGAGATATTACGGAAACGCCCGCCGGCGATTGGCTCCTGCCCTGGCGAGCCGGCGCAAAAGCTCCGTTTCAATTGATGCTCTGGAAGCCTGGTTCTACCCAACTGCGCTCGTTACCGACAGGGCAAAATGATGACGCGGTTGAGCCGGTGGTGATTGTGGAGCGGGTCGCTCCGAACCGTCATCCTTCAGGCTTGCACAACTGGCCGAATGCAAACCTGCTCTGCCTGAACGCTTACACCTCAAAATATCAATTTGCTTTTGGATCGATTCATTCGGTTCGGCTCTACACCCGCGATTCCGCCGGCGCGCCAAAACTGCTCGGAACCGCGCCTGTAGAGCGCGACGGATCGTTCTTCGTGCAGGTTCCCAGCGAGCAGCCGTTGCAGATCGAACTTCTAGATAACGCCGGGAAGACTTTGAAGCGCGAAACCGGATTCTTCTGGATGCGCCGTGGCGAGCAACGCGGTTGCGTTGGATGCCACGCCGGACCTGAAACCTCGCCGGAAAATGCGGTTCCGATGACGCTGCTGAAATCGACAACGCCAGCCGATATGACCGGCACGAATGCACCTGCTGCTACGGGAGGACGCTAGCGTGATCAAAGCATTTCTTGGACTCCTGATTCTCTCCTCCTCCTTGCTGGCGCAGGCCCCGCAACAAGCGGCCCCGGCGTCAATCCGATTCGAGGACGCGACTGCGAAAGCGGGTATCCAGTTCACCCACAGCTTTGGCGCACGGCAACTGGGGTCCTTGCTGGAAAGCACCGGTTCGGGATGCGCCTGGTTCGACTACAACAATGACGGTCTGCCCGATCTTTATGTGGTCAGCGGCAAGCCCCTTGAGGACGGAATGCACCCGTTCCCTCTCAAGCAGGCGCCTGCGATTCCACCTCACAACCATCTCTATCGAAACAACGGCGACGGCACCTTCACCGATGTCACTGACCAGGCCGGCGTTGCTGCAAATATCTTCGGTACCGCGGCCATTGCAGCCGACTTCGATAATGATGGCTTCGTCGACCTGCTTGTCACCGGGTACGGGCGTGCGATCCTCTACCGTAACAAGGGCGACGGGACATTCGAAGATGTCACTGCGAAAGCCGGTATCAAAGTTGACGGATGGTCGATCAGCTCCGCCTGGCTCGACTACGACCGCGATGGCTGTGTCGATTTGTTTGTTGGCCGGTATGTAAAGTTCGATCCGAAATACCGCAATTACTATCCTGCCGACAACTATCCCGGCCCGCTCGATTACGCCGGTGACACCAACCGCCTTTACCACAACAATTGCAACGGAACGTTCACCGATGTAACGGACAAGTCAGGAATCGGCGCCTACAAAGGGCGCACCATGGGCGTCACCGCGGCCGACTATGACGGGGACGGCTTTCCCGACATCTACGTCGCCAACGACAAGACCGAGAACTTCCTCTTCCATAACAAGCACGATGGCACGTTCGAAGAAATCGCCGGAGATTTGGGAGTGGCGTACGGGCAGAACGGCGAGAGTACCTCCGCCATGGGCCCGGTATTTGCCGACATCGATGGCGATGGCCGCCTCGATCTCTGGGTAACGGACTCGAAGTACAACCGGCTGATGCGCAATACCGCTGCGAGTGGATTCGAAGACATTGGTCCGAGTTCTGGAATCTCCCAAGCGACCGCCCAATACGCGAGTTGGGGAAGTGGCGTCTACGACTTCGACAACGATGGCTGGCTCGACATTCTTGTCTTCCACGGCGGGCTGATTCAGATGGTGCCGCAAGAGCAGTCGCTGTTTCGCGGGCTCGGCAGCGGCAAGTTTGCTGATGTATCGCGGGACGCCGGGCCGGCGCTAGAGGTGAAGACGGTGTCGCGTGGCGCTTGCTTTGCCGACTACGACAATGACGGCAAAGTCGACGCTTTCGTGGTGAACCTCGGTGCGCCTGCGATTCTGCTGCATAACGTTAGCCAGAACAACAATCACTGGCTCACGGTGAAGTTGAAGGGGAAGAAAAGCAATCGCGATGGAATTGGAGCGCGGCTGGAACTGCTGTCTGCGGGGCGTAAACAAATCGCCGAGCGCGTTGCAGGCTCAAGCTATCTCTCGCAGGATGACGGCCGCGTTCATTTCGGGCTCGGGGCTACGAACAAGGCTGAGAAACTGACCATCCGCTGGCCGAGCGGTGAGGAACAGATTCTAGAAAACGTTGCCGCGGATCGCGTGCTCACCGTGGAGGAACCGTAGATGCCCACGCGCCCCATCTCATGCGCGAGCTTCCGGCGAATGGTGCAGGTTGCTGCCATCTTCGCCGTGGCTCTGCTGGCGATGGCGGCCATGCCCGCGGCCAAACAGTCTGCGGCGACTCTGAAGGAACGTTATCTGTCCCCGCTGGAAATTGCTTCATCCCCAGATGGCCATTTGCTTTACGTCGTCTGCCAAGACAGTGACGAAGTACGCGTCGTCGATGTGCAATCGACGAAGGTTGTGGGAAGCATTGCAGTGGGACGCATGCCGCGCGGGATCGCGATGTCCGCCGACGGTCAACGAATGTTCGTTACGAATGCCTGGTCCGACAACGTCTCAGTGATTGATACGGCCGCATTGCAGATCGTGGGGACAATGCCGACCGGGCCCGAGCCAAGCGGAGTTGTTCTTGATAAAGAGGGCACGACGCTCTACGTCGCCAATCGCTTGAGCGGCGATGTATCCGTCATTGACTTGAAGAGCGGGCAGGAAACGAAGCGATTGCTTGCAGGGCGCGGCGCGAGTTACCTGGCACAGTCCCCTGACGGGAAGTGGATCTATTGCACGCACATCTATCCAAATGCCGGAGCCTTTCGGAGCCAGCCAAAGTCTGAGATCACCGTCATCGACACCGCGCGCCAAATCGTAGTCGAGCGCAAGCCACTCCCCAATGTAGCCGGCGTATTTCATGTTGCGCTATCCGCAGACGGTCGCCTGGGCGTGGCCACGCAGCTTCGGCCCAAGAATCTCATTCCGCTCGCACATGTCGAGCACGGCTGGGCCTTTGGCGATTCTCTCACGTTGTTTGGCGAAGACGTGGGAGGAACCGTTCAGATCCCTCTGGATGAACTCGACCGTTACTATGCCCTCCCCTGGGGCGTCGCCATCACCCCCGACAAGTCGAAGATCTTCCTGACGACAGCGGGTTCTCAAAGCGTCACCGTCATCGATGTTGCCCGGTTGCTGAAAACACTACGGACGCGACGGCAGCCCTTCGTCAACGACCTGTCGACATCTGCGGGCTATGTGCTCGCGAGGATCCCCGTGGGCCACAATCCGCGAGGTGTACTGCTCTCATCCGACGGCAAGCGGCTCTACGTGGCCAACCGGCTCGACGACAACCTTGCCGTGATCGATACAGCCACACTTCATGTTGTATCGACGATCGACCTCGGCGGGCCGAAGAATGTCGATGCGCTTCGCCGCGGAGAACGCCTTTTCTATACCGCCGACTTTGCATTCCAAGGGCAGTTTGGCTGCTCCAACTGCCACATCGATGCCACCATTGACGGGCTGGGGTGGGACCTCGAGCCTGACGGCTTCGGCAAGGACATCGTCGACAACCGGTCGCTGGAAAACCTTGCTGGAACAGAACCCTTCAAATGGAACGGTGGCAATCCCGATATGCCCACCGAGTGTGGACCGCGCACGGAAAAGTTTTTCTTCCGTTCTCAGAGTTTTAATCAGCAGCAACTGACTGATCTGGTCACCTTCGTCTACTCGCTCCCTTATCGCCCGAACCGCTCCCGCCTCGCCAATGGCGAGTTGAGCCCGGCGCAAGAGCGTGGCAAGGCGATTTTTGAACGTACCAAATACAAGAACGGCAAGCCGATTCCTGAGGCGAACCACTGCGCAACCTGCCACAGCGGGCCCAAGTACACCAATCAACATCAACTGGACGTTGGCACCGGCAAGCCGACGGACCGCTCTCCGGTGGTCGATGTACCTCAACTTTCGAATGTGGCCTATTCCGCGCCGTATCTGCACGATGGCTCGGCCCGATCGCTGGAAGAAATATGGACCGTGTTCAACCCGAAAGATACTCACGGCGTGAGCAACGACCTGACCAAAGACGAATTGAACGATCTCATCGAATACCTGAAAACGTTATGAAGCTGAAAATCTGGTTTGCGACTCTGGTACTGCTCGTAACGGCCTCGTGGGCCGCAGCCCAGGATATGCCGCTTTTCCGTTGGGAGAACTTCACTACCGCGAACGGCCTGCCGGATAACCATGTCTTCTGCGTACTGGTCGACGGAGACCGCGTCTGGGCCGGAACTGAAAATGGATTGGGCCTTTATGAGAACGGAGCCTGGAAGGTCTTTCGGCCCGAAAAGAGCGCGAAGGAACAAAGCCTGGCGCATCAGGCAGTACTTTCGCTAGCGCTCGACAAGCGCACTGGGGACTTGTGGGTCGGTACCATGGGTGGACTTAGCCGCCTATCGGCGGGACGCATCGACACGTTCACCCAACTCACCTCCGGCCTAAGCAACGACATCGTTTATGGAGTGGGCGTGCAAGGCGATTTTATCTGGACAGCGACAGCCGCGGGCGCCAGCCGCCTGAATACTCGCACCGGACAGTGGTCCCTGTTCAACGAACGTAACACGCCCATGTTCGAGATTTGGACCTACTCCGTCAGCCCCGCGGAAGACAAAGTCTACTACGCGGTCTGGGGAGGCGGGGTGCTCGAATATGACGTCAAGACCGAGCACTGGAAGGACTACAACGATCCCGACGGTGAAACCGAACTCGTCCTGATGAAGGACCAGGGCCTGATCCACGAAATCACTACCTCGGTGAGTTACGTCGACAAGATCCTTTGGGTGGCGACCTATTTCGGCGCCAGCCGTTATGACGGCCGCTACTGGAACAACTTTTTGCAGAAAGACAGCGGCCTACCCAGTAATTTTCTCAACCAGGTCAAAGCCCTCGACGCGAATCGTGCCTGGTTCTCGACTGACAAAGGTCTTGCCTATTACGACGGGACGAACTGGGCGGTCTACCGTCCGGCGCTCGACACGCACAAGCCTGAAATGCTGGTGCGCGACGCAGCCGGCACCATGAAGAAAATTCCGGTGCAAAGCGCGCCGGCGCACAACTACATCCTGGGCGTCGACTTTCAGGGTGACGACATCTGGGTCGCGACCGCGAAAGGGTTGAGCCACGGTCTTCGCCAGAAGAGTCTAAAGCAAACGGCACAGGTTTCAAGCACGCACAACGCGGTTCGCAAGAAATAAAGTTCTCAGGAGCCTAGCATATGAATGTTCAAGAGTTATTCGCGGAAGTGGCTACAGCGCCGGTTGTGAAGCGGGCCATCACCAATCACAAAGCTCTCAACGAAGCCTACGACTATGGCAGCGCCTTCTCGCGCGGCATGCGGATCGATCTGAACGGGCTCACCATCCTTCTGATCTCGGGCACGGCGAGCATCGACGACGCGGGCCGCACCGTGCACGTAGGCGACCTGCGCGCCCAACTCCGTCGCACCTTCGACAACATCACCAACTTGCTCGCTGCGGAAGGCGCGACGTGGCATGACATCGTCCGCACGACTTGCTATCTCCGAGACATCGAGCGTGACTACCAGTCCTTCAACGAAGAGCGCACAGCGTTCTACAAAGAACAGCAACTCGACCCGCTGCCGGCGTCCACCGGAATCCAGGCAATTCTCTGCCGCCCTGATCTGTTGATCGAAATCGAAGCGATTGCCATGTTTCGGCGAGAAGTGCCCGCGGAGTAGACATGCGCCTCGTAAGGATTTTCGCGATCGGTGCGCTGCTGACGAGCGCGGCTTGGGCCCAGGCGGGCTCTCCGTGTGCCTGCGGCCACAATCCGCCGGGACCCCCAACTAGCCGTACGCTCAAGCCTTATACCGGGGCACCCGACGATCTGCGCCCATTTTCCAAGTACACAACGCCCTACCACGAGTACTATCAGGATCTCGTCGAATACAACGGGGCGGCCAGGGACATCCCCGATCCTGACCTGAAGAGCCTGAGCGAGATTAGCATCGGCTTCCTGGCGCCTCTTTACGATCATCCCGACCAGGCGCTCGGGAACCGCATGCTGGATGGCGCAACTCTGGCAATCGACGAGGCCAATGCTGGTGGCGGATATGGGGGCACGCCTTTTCGCCTGGTCACCCACAACGACTACGACAACTGGCAGATGAGCAAATCCGCGACGATGGGTGCCTCCAGAGATGCCGAAATTTGGGGCGCCGCATCAAACGATGCAGTCAGGATGATCTACGACGACAAAGTGTGGGCGATGTTCGGTTCCATCAGTTCCGAGTCCACGCACATTGCTTTACGCCTCACGCTGAAAGGGGAGACCCCCCTGGTGAACAGCGCCTCCACCGATCCCACGATTCCGGAAACAATCATCCCCTGGTATTTCACCGATATTCAGGACGATCGTGAGCAGGGATACACACTGGCGCGTCACATCTACACAGAGTTGGGATTCAAGCGCGTCGCCCTTCTGCGCGTGAACGACCGCTACGGGCGCTTCGGGGTCATAAAATTCCGTGACGCGTCGCGACGGCTCGGTCATCCCGTGGTCATCGAGCAGAAGTTCATGCCGGGTGACACCGACTTCCGCCGCCAACTCCAGGTCATCGAAGACTCCCGCGTCGACGCGATCGTACTCTGGACCGACATAGCCCCAACCGCCAAAATTCTGCAACAAATGCAGGAACTAGGAATGAAGCAACGCGTATTCGGCAGCCATCGCACCATTGGGGATGAACTGATCAAGCTTGCAGGCCCCGCCGCCGAGGGTTTCGAGGCTGTCTTTCCATACGATTCGAATCGTACTGACACGCGTTGGCAGGAATTTAACGCCCGCTTCGAGACTCGTTTTCGCGAGAAGCCTGATCATTTTGCTGCGCTGGCTTACGACGCCATGCAAATCCTGCTGAATGCGATCTGCCGTGCCGGGCTCAATCGCGGGCGAATTCGCGATGCCCTCGCCGGCACCGAAAGCTATAAGGGCGTCACCGGAGACATGGTCTTCGATCCCAACAGCAAGAACATCTCGCCACTATTCCTTGCACGCGTGCACGATGGCAAAATCGACTATCGGCGCATCACCATGGACAAACCGTACGCTCAGGTCGGTGAGAATGGCGTTCAATACGCCGGCCCGAAATTGCCCGACGAGACCGCTGGCGATCTGAAGATCGGCGTCTTCGGTCCGCACGCCGACGAACTCGTACGATCTCCTGAAATCACCCGGATGCTGACCACGCTCAACAGCACCGGCAAACACCTTTCTCTGGTCGCAATTCCGTCCGAGAGTTCCTGGGGCAAAGCGTCAGCTGATCTCGTGAATGCGGTCTATCAGGAACACGTCGTCGCATTGATTGCGCTGGATCGGCCGTCCAGTCATCTGGCCGAACAGATTGCGGTAAAGTCGTTCGTCCCCGTTGTGGCGATCTCGTCCGACCGCGCCCTTACCTCGACGAATATTCCCTGGATTTTTCGCCTGCCAGAAGGTACGCCTCTTGATCAGGCATTGCGGAGCCTCTCGGCTGCCATAGAACAAGTCGGCCCCAACCGGGCCAGTGTCCGCAGAATTCTGGCCTCGGGTAGGCCCCTTGCCGGTGTGAGTTTCTCGGCGACTGGGGAACCTGCCAGGTAGGCCGAAGCTGAAAGTGGCCGAATCTCGCCCCGGAATGCCAATGCATCCAAACCCGGCTTCCAGCAAGGCTTTTCAGCGATTCCCTTGCTGCTAGCGAACCCCAGATTAGGATACTGAAGCGGACCAAAATCATATAAAATGCTGGGGCCCTGCTTGACAGGGCGCGTCATGGAGTCCACTGGGTCACCCAAAAAACTGGCGGGTCGGTACGAGATCAGGCAGATCCTCGGACAAGGCGGGATGGGCCTCGTCTATCGAGCCTATGACACCGTAGTGCGCCGCGAAGTCGCCGTCAAGACGATCTTGGACATCCCCGATCCTGCCTCCCTGCAGTTGTTCTACAAGGAATGCGATGTCCTCGCCTCGATGAGCCATCCCAATATCGTCGAGATTTTTGACATTGGAGAGTTCGAAGAAGACGGCAAGAAAAAGCCTTACTTCGTCATGCCCCTTCTGCCCGGCACAACGCTTGATCATTTTGTCCGCAAGTCGAGCCATCATCTTACGGTCGAGCGTACGGTCGAGATTATTTCTCAGACTTGCCGTGGCCTGCAGGCAGCGCACGAGCGCGGATTGGTACATCGCGATCTGAAGCCGAGCAATATCTTCGTGATGGAAGACGACTCGGTCAAGATCATCGACTTCGGCGTGGCTCATATGGCTGACGCGCACACGACTCGAGCGCAAAAGGGAACCCTGCTGTACATGTCCCCAGAGCAGATCCAGTTGAAGCCTCTTTCCGCCGCATCAGACATTTTCTCTCTCGGGGTTGTGTGCTATGAGGCGCTCACTGGCAGGTATCCGTTTCAACGAGCGCGTGCCGATGAAGTGGTCGAAGCCATCCTGAACCAGATTCCGCCGCCGGCGTCGGAAGTGAACCCTGCCATTTCTCCGCCGATCAGCCGGGTCGTCCACAAAGCCATGGCCAAGCAGGCCTGGCACCGTTTCGCCAATGCGCGCGAGTTCGGCGACACACTGAGTAAAGCGTTGCGCAACGAGCCTATCGAATTCTTCGACGCCGAGCGGACTCGCCCGCGTTTGCAGCGTGCGACCAAGGCGCTGGCCGATGGGGATCTTCAATTTGCCGGGGAGATTCTTGGTGAGATCGAAGCGGAAGGCCATATGGATACGGAGATTGGCTCGCTCCGCCGCCAGCTCGATAATGCTGTCCGCCGCAAGACCCTGGCCCAGTTGTTGGACGCAGCCCGCGCCCGCTTTGAAGAAGAGGAAGATCCGCTTGCGTTGCAGAAGTTGCAGGAAGCGCTGCAGATCGAGCCTGACAATGCCACTGCGCTGGCACTGAAGAGCAAGATCGAGAATCGTCGCAGTGAGAAACAAATTGAAAACTGGTACCGCCTGGCCAAGCAGCACATCGACAACCATGCCTATCCACATGCCCGCGAAGCTTTGCAGAATGTGCTGCAACTGCGGCCCAAGGAGGCACGCGCCCTTCAATTGCTCGCCGAAGTCGATCGCCAGGAACAAGAATACAAGAAGCTCCGCCAGGACAAAGAGCAGATCCACAAAGCCGCCGTGGATGCATGGCAGAAGGGCGACGTAAGCAGCGCTCTCGCGAAGCTGGGCGTGGTGCTTGAACTTGACCGCAAGGCTCCCGATTCCGTCAACCGCGAGAGTGGAGCCCGCTATCAGAGTTTCTATAACGAAGTGCGCTCCGAGCACGACGCCATGAACACTGCGTATGCGGAAGCGCGCAAGCATCTAGCGGACCGTAATTTTGCGAAAGCCATCACCACCTGCCAGACCTATCTTGCGAAATATCCGGCGAACGCCATTTTTCAGGCCCTTCGCTATGACATCGAGGAACAGCAGCGGCAGGAATTATCATCGCTGATCGCGCAGGTTGACCGTCAAGTTGAAGCGGAGCCCGATCTCGACAAGCGTGTCAGTATTCTTCGCGAGGCGTTGGATCAGCATCCCGGCGAAGTCCATTTCGAGCGCGCCTTACGGCTAGTCCAAGACAAGCGCGACCTCGTGAACTCTATCGTCGCGCGTGCCCATCTTCACGAAGAGCAAGCTTCATTCAGCGATGCGTTAAACGATTGGGAAATTTTGCGCACCATCTACAGTCAATATCCAGGCCTCAAGTTTGAAGTCGAACGCCTGCAGAAGCGGCGCGACCAGCAATCCCGGATCGAAGCAAGAACGCAGTTGATCGAACAAGTCGACTCGTGCCTGCACTCCAGTGATTACACTCGTGTGTTTGAATTGCTGGAGCAGGCAGCCGTCGAGTTTCCCAACGACGATGAATTGCAGGAATTGCGCAAGCATGCGCAGCAGGGGGTTGAGCGCAGGTCGGAAGCCCAGCGACTCATGGCGGAAGGACAGGATCTGTTTGCCCAACAGAAATCCGCCGAGGGTATCCGGCTACTGCGACAAGCATACGAACTCGACGAGAACAATTCTCTGGCGCGAGCCGTCTTGGCCAATACCCTGGTCGAACAAGCGCAAGCGGAGGTCGAAACCGACTGGCATGAGGCTGAAAAACTGGCCAAGGAGGCGTTCGAACTGAATCCCGGCCATCCGATGGCTAAGACTTTGCGCACTCTGATTCTCGATCAGAAGCGCGAGACCTTCGTGAGTGAACGCGTTTCGCAGGCTCGCAGGCTGCAAACCTCAGGAGATCTTTCGGCGGCTTTGTCTCGGATTGAGGAAGCGCTGGTTTCGTATCCGCGCGAGATGCGGCTGACTCAGATTCGCGATGCGGTGCAGCGCGATCTCCTGACGCAACGTCGTCAAACGCGCCGTCGCGATCTTGAGGAACTGCGCCGCCTCGAAAGCGAGGCTGAGTCCGCCATCGACCCGGATACCAAGCAATCCCTTGGCTCGAAAGCACGGGCGCTAGCCGACAAATATCTCGAAGATGAAGAGGTCTTGTCGAGCGCGAATGTTCTGCTGCAAAAACTGAACCTACCCGGCGTGACCGGGAAGGGAACGAATCAAAACCTGACTTCCGGGGCCACGCTGTCGTTTGCCGGTACGCCAACGATAGAAGGCTCACCGCAGGGGGCTTCGCCTGCTCACGTTCCACCGTCTCCTGCGCTGCCGGTCGCCCCGACTCCATTGGTAAACGCTGCGGCGCCGACCGCGAGGCCGCCGATCTTCCCGCCAACAGCCACCAAAATCACGTCACCATCCGCGGCGCGGCGCGCCTCCAATGGACTCAACTCCAAAGTACCGGCGATTGCCGGCGGCGCCGTCGCAGTTCTGATAGTCGTGATTTGGCTGTTTCTGCACGGTCACAAGCAGATCGCGGCGCCGTTGCCTCAGCCCATCCCGGTCGAACCAGCTGCGACGGCCCCGACACCCGAGCCTGAACTGCCGGCGATGAGGTTGTCATCCGACAGCGCAACCGGCAAAGTAGCGTTCGATGACCAGCCTCCGGTCGACCTTCAAGATGCACAGTGGATGCTCGAGAAAATTCCTTCCGGCGATCACACCTTGAAGTTTGACAGCGCGGCGGGCAGCCTGTCCTTTATCCTCACGTCTGCGGCAGGATCTTTGCCCGTCGTCAAGACCCCAATCGCCGCGAAGGGAGTTCTGGCCGCGGTTGTCAGCAGCATGGGCGATCACGTCCACGTCTATTCCAGCGATACAGGGGCAAAGCTAAGCCTGGATGGGCAACCGACCATCGACATTCCTGACGAAGGTGCTGACCTGTCTTCTGTGACCGCAGGTACTCATGAGCTGACGATCAGCCGTGGCGGAGAGCAATACAAACTGGCAATCGAAGTTGCTGCTGCGCCGGCGTTGAACGCGTTCGTTGAATCCGGACAGAACGTCGGCACGCTCGTAGTGGTCACGGGGCAGGACAAGTCGCGCGTGTTTCTTAACGGAAAGGCGCTTCCACAAGAAACCCGAGGCGGACAACTACGCGTCGCGAATCTTGAGCCTAAGGAGTATGTCGTAAAGGTCTCGAAGTCGGGCTATCAGGATGCCCCGGAGCAGAAGATCCGAATTCGCAAAGGCGAACAAGGACGACTGGTGTTTGGTCTCTTTCCCGTGCCGCGCACGGCTACACTGATCATTCAAGGGGGACCGCCGGGTGCAACTGTGTTAATCGACCAAGCGAATGCTGGAACCGTGCAGCCCGACGGAACGCTCACCGTATCGGCCGTCGTTCCCGGCGACCACGTAGTTGAACTCCGCAAAGATCGGTTTAAGCCGAAGCAATTCAAGAAACATTTTGTTGTCGGGACTCCGGTGACGCTCGCTGCGGCCGACACCGCTCTGGAGACAGCGCCTGGCGAACTGAAGATCACTTTCACTCCAGCCGACGCCCAGCTAACGTTGACGAAACCGGGCGATCCGCCCGTCAAGCTAAGCAACGGTACTGCTCTCAGCTTACCAGCCGGTACATATACACTCGCTGCTCATACTGCAGACAATTTCGTGCGAACATCCTCGCTGGATCTCACTGCAGGACAGACGCGGAGTTTCGACCTGTCACTCGCTCCCAGCGGAATGTCGAAGTGGGAAGACCCTTCTGGCTGGAAACAGGAGAATGGTGTATTCGTTCGTAAAGGCGGTGACTACATTCTTTACGGTGTCACGCCGACGTCTGGTACCTTCATATTTTCTGCCATGCTGACGAAAGGGCACCGCTTGCAATGGGTGGTCAACTATACTGACCCGAACAATTACGATTTGTTCCAGATCGACGACAATAATTTCTATCGCACCGACATCCGCAACGGCCAGAAGATGAGCGACGCAAAGGTTCCACACAAGGGAGAAAAGAAAAGCTTTCGTACGCTGCAAATTCATGTGTCTCCAACCGAAATCGTCCATCAGATCAAGCAAGGAAACACGTGGTTCGTTCTCGACCGGTGGACACTGCCGGGAACCAATCTCTCCTCAGGCAGGTTCGGGTTCTACCTGCCGGGGGGAGATCAAGTTTCGCTGGCGAATTTCAATCACTATCTCGACTTGAATCTGCACTAGCCAGATCGTCCTTCCATACTGTCAGGAGATGCCATATAAGTGAGCGCCAGCCATCCTCATAGAGTTCGAGTGATCGACTCCCACACAGGAGGAGAGCCCACGCGTGTGGTCGTCAGCGGAGGCCCCGATCTCGGAAACGGCCCGTTACCGCAGAGATTGCAACGTTTTCGGGACGAGCACGATAATCTTCGATCCGCAGTGGTCAACGAGCCCCGCGGTTCCGATGTGATGGTGGGAGCGTTGTTATGCGAGCCCGAGGATCCGTCCTGCGCCGCAGGTGTCATCTTCTTTAATAATGTCGGTTATCTCGGGATGTGCGGACATGGGACAATCGGTCTCGTGGCGACCCTGTCCTTCATGAAACGGATTGATCCCGGCGAGCATCGGATCGAGACTCCGGTGGGCACCGTGAGTGCCGTGCTGCACCCCAACGGTGAAGTCACCGTAAACAACGTCGCGAGCTATCGCCATGCCACGAATGTGGAAGTCGATGTTCCGCGTCACGGGAAGGTCTATGGCGATATCGCATGGGGCGGCAACTGGTTCTTCCTGGTGCGCGGCCACAGCATGAAACTCTCACTCGACAACATCGAAAACCTGACTGAGTTCACCTGGTCGATCCGCCAGGCGCTGCGCGAGAAGGGAATTACCGGTGCAGAGAATCAGGAAATTGACCACATAGAGTTATTCGCTTCGTCTGATTTATCTTTAGTCGACAGCAAGAATTTTGTTCTCTGTCCCGGCAAGGCCTACGATCGTTCGCCATGCGGCACCGGAACGAGCGCAAAGCTGGCCTGTCTTTATGCCGACGGACGACTCCGCGAGGGGCAGGTATGGAAGCAGGAAAGCATCGTCGGCAGCGTCTTTGAAGGTTGGGTCACGGTCCGAGATGGAAAAGTCTATCCTAGCATTCAAGGTTCTGCCTTTGTGAACGCCGAGGCCGAGCTGGTGCTGGATCCGCAGGATCCGTTCTGCATGGGCATTCGAGCTTGATGATGCCGATCTCACTACCCGAACTCGCGCAGCACTTCGAAGGGCGATTCGGCAATCGCCCCCGAGTCTTTCGCGCGCCCGGACGCGTCAACTTGATCGGTGAGCACACCGACTACAACGACGGCTTCGTCATGCCCGCAGCTGTCGCCTTCTCAACCTATGTGGCGGTTGCACCGCGCTCAGACCGAAAACTTGTGATTCGCTCGGAGGAATTCCCCGGGGATTTTGACTTTGAACTCGAAAACCTTCCCCGGCAACGCACCGGATCATGGTGCGATTACGTGCTCGGTGTTGCCAGCGTGCTTCAGCAGAAGGGACACAAACTTCACGGAGCCAACTTGCTGGTGCACGGCGAGGTCCCTATCGGCGCAGGTCTCAGCTCTTCGGCAGCCGTTGAAGTGGCGTCTGCTCTAGCGCTCATGAGCACGAACGACATCCAACTCCCACTACCCGACATTGCCAAGCTTTGCCGACAGGCCGAGAACACCTTCGTGGGAGCAAGAGTTGGAATCATGGATCAGTTCGTCTCCTCCATGGGGAAAGCTGGACACGCCCTTCTTCTCGATTGCCGCTCGCTGGATTTTGAGCTCGTCCCGATTCCCGCAGGTATCGATCTGGTGGTATGCAACACAATGGTCAAGCATGACTTGGCTACCGGTGCCTACAACACTCGCCGCGAAGAATGTGAAGAAGGAGTGCGCTATTTCGCCCGATGGGATTCGAGTATTCGTGCATTGCGCGACGTGACCGTGAAGGTGCTCGATGAGCGGCTTCCCGATCTTCCCGCAACGATCGGCAAGCGATGCGCCCACGTGATCCGTGAAAATCGCCGAACAGTGGATGCGGCTCGAGCATTAAGGGAAGGTGCCTTATCGACGGTTGGGAAATTAATGAGCGAGTCCCACAACAGCCTGCGGGATCTCTATGAAGTCAGCTGCAGGGAACTGGATGTTATGGTCGAGTCTGCCAAAGGTCTTCCCGGCTTCATCGGCGGACGCATGACCGGCGGCGGCTTCGGCGGATGCACCGTCAATCTTGTGCGCGACGAAAATGCGCAGGAGTTCGCGAAGCAGATTGCGGAACGCTATCGAAACTCAACCGGCATCACCCCGCAGGTCTACCTTTGTACTGCGGAAGACGGAGCCGCCGAACTCAGCTAGAGCGGTCGACATTCGGCGACCATCCCTGCAACTTCACCAACCAGTTCGCCGGTTCGGGTAGAATCGCAAACTTCGGCAGATCGCCGCGCACCATTGCCACCTCGTCGCAGCAATGAAATCTCGGACAAGCGTGGCAGTCTTTATATATCTTGTCGGGAAGGTCTTCGCGCTGCGCGACTGAGAATCCCTGGCCCCCAAAGAAATCCGGTTTGCGGGTGAACAGGCAAATGCAGTCGACTCGATGCCGCTTTGCCTCGGCCAGCAGGGCCTTCACCAAGCGTCCGCCGCCCCCTTTTCCTTGTGCCCACGGAGCAACGGTAATCGAACGAATTTCGGCCAAGTGGGTGCCATACAGGTGCAGCGCCCCGCATCCGATAATCCGTTCCTCATCCTCGAGAACCACAAAATCTCTGACGTTCTCGCAAATTTCCGGCAGCGTGCGAGGCAGGAGTGTGCCATCGCCCGAGTATCCCGCGATCAACTCATGAATCTGCTGTGCATCCGGCAAGATCGCTTTACGCGTGCGCATGGACCTCCTCTCGAAGAGACGCAATCCTCGTCCTGGTATTGCTGATTGCCTGCCGAACGCGACTTGGCGCGGTGCCACCGGGAACATCGTGAACCGCAAGTACAGACGTGAGCTTCAGCGACTCATAGAAAGTCTTGTCGAAGGATGGACTCAGCGATTGCAGCTCCTGCAGCGACAAATCCTGTAGCTCGCATCCCCGCTCGATGCACATCTGCACCGCTTTGCCAATCCGCTCGTGCGCAAGTCTGGAAGGGACGCCCCGCGCGACCAGGTAGGTTGCCGCAGCCCAGGCATTCATGAAACCCGACTGCGCCGCATCATGCATACGCTCGACCACAAATTCCACTGCCTTCATCCATCCCGTCACCAGCGGCAACATTTGCAGCAGTGCGTCCGACGAGTCAAAGAGCGGTTCCTGGGTTTCCTGCAGGTCTTTGTTGTAGGCGAGAGGCAGACCCTTCACTGTAACCATCAAGGCGGTGGCATTCCCCAAAATGCGCCCGCTTTTTCCCCGCACCAGTTCGAGTAGATCAGGGTTTTTCTTCTGCGGCATCGCGCTACTGCCGGTTGAATAAGCCTCCGGCAAACTCAGAAAGCTGTATTCCTGCGACGAGAACAGGATCATCTCTTCTGCCCAACGACTCAGATGCGTAGCCAGCAATGACAGTGCGCCGACAAACTCGATCACGAAATCACGATCGCTCGTGGCGTCGATACTGTTTCCAGTCGGACCGTCGAAGCCAAGACTATCTGCCATCATGGCGCGATCAAGAGGCAAGGTTGCGCCCGCAACCGCACCTGATCCTAAGGGGCAGAGGTTCAGCCGCTTCCGGCAGTCAGCCAGTCGGTCCGCATCCCGCAAAAACATCTCGATATAGGCCAGCAGCCAGTGTCCGAGCAGTACCGGTTCTGCTCGTTGCAGGTGCGTATATGCTGGCATGGCAGCATCCGCGGCTTGCTCCGCCCGGTTCGCCAGCACGCTGCACAATTCGGCGAGTTCGTGCCGCAGTTGATCGATCGACGCTCGCACGTAGAGGCGCAGGTCGGTCGCGATCTGTTCATTGCGGCTGCGCCCGCTGTGCAGCTTGTATCCAGTCTCGCCAACCAGCGCGACGAGCTGCTTCTCCACAAAGTGATGAACATCCTCCGCTTCATCATCTTCAAGGAACGCCGGCGACGAAGCAGCCTTCTCGCCGATTTGTCTCAGCCCCTGCAGGATGCTGATGAGTTCGTCTGACGAAAGAATGCCGGCATCTTTCAGCGACCGCGCGTGCGCATTGCTGGCCATGAGTTCGCACTTCAGCAGTCGCCGGTCGAAACCGAAGGACCGCTGCCAGCGCTCGAAATCAGGATCCAGCGGTTGCCGGAACCTGCCGGACCACATCTTCATCGCGCGACCTCCACGCGCGCGCGCGCCCGCGACCGCGAAGGCAGCCCAAGAATGCGAATGAATCCCGCCGCATCTTTCTGATCGTAGCTGTCGTCCATGGTGAACGACGAAAGATCAGTGCGATACAGAGAGTGCTCCGACTCACGGCTGACCACCGAAACATTTCCTTTGTACAACGAGAGCGTGACCGTTCCGGTCATCTCCCTCTGCGTGCTATCGACGAAGGCATCGAGAGCTTCGCGCAGCGGTGTAAACCACAAGCCGAAGTAAACCAGTTCCGCATACTTCAGTCCAACGTGCTGCTTGTAGTGCGCAACGTCGCGCTCCAGGCACAGCGCTTCCAGTTCCCGGTGAGCCGTGATCAGGAGAGTGCCGCCCGGAGTTTCATAACATCCTCGCGACTTGATTCCCACAAAACGGTTCTCAACCAGGTCGATCCTGCCGATCGCATTCCGTGCACCAATCTCGTTCAGCAATTCCACGAGCGATACAGGATCCATCCCCATTCCATTCACGCTGACCGGGATGCCCTGGGCGAATCCGATGCTCACTTGCTCTTCTTGGTCGGGCGCTTCCTGGGGCGAGCGCGTAATCTGCCATGTCGTCGGCAAGGGCGCATTGCCCGCATCTTCCAACTCGCCGCCCTCGTGGCTGATGTGCCACAGGTTACGATCGCGGCTGTGAATCTTCTCGCGGCTTGCGGACACTGCAATTCCGTGCTGCTCGGCATAATCCAAACAATCCTCGCGCGATTTCAAGGACCACTCCCGCCACGGCGCAATGATCTTCAGTTCCGGAGCGAGCGCCTGGTACGTCAGTTCAAACCGCACCTGGTCGTTGCCCTTGCCAGTGCATCCGTGAGCGACGGCCGTTGCGCCTTCGCGCAAAGCTACCTCAACCTGATGCTTCGCGATTACCGGACGCGCTAACGAAGTGCCGAGTAGGTACTTGTGTTCGTATACCGCTCCGGCCTTCAAAGCAGGGAACACGTACCCGGTGAGGAATTCCTCACGCAGGTCTTCGACAATCACCTTGCTCGCACCGGTGGCATAAGCCTTCTCCACCACGGCCTCGATGTCGTCGCCCTGGCCGACGTCTCCCACCATCGCGATGACGTCATAGGAATAATTTTCTTTCAACCATGGAATGATGATTGAAGTGTCCAATCCACCGGAATAAGCGAGAACTACTTTCTCAGGCATGAGCGCTCCTTACGGGCAGACGAACCGCGCCGCCCAGCAATAAGTAAAGAATTGATTTTTGAACATGCAGCCGGTTTTCCGCCTGCTCGAATATGACTGAGTTATCCGAGTCCATCACCTCATCTGTGACTTCCTCGCCTCGATGCGCCGGAAGACAGTGCATGAACGCCGCATGGGGCGCGGCTTCTGCCATCAGCGCACGGTTCACCTGGTAGGGCCGGAAGATTCCGGCGCGCTGCCCGGCTTCGTGTTCTTGACCCATGCTCGCCCACGCGTCGGTGTAGACTGCGTCCGCTCCCTTAGTCGCAGCGCGCGGGTCCGTGAGCAATTCAATGCTCGCTCCCGTCTGTGTGGCGACCTTCCGCGCATCAGCAACGATTTGCGCATTCGGCAGATAACCCTTCGGGGTAGCGATCCGGATCGATGACCCGAGGCACGCGCACGTCAGCAGCAGCGAATGGGCTACATTATTGCCATCCCCTACGTATGCGAGCGTGATATTCCTGAGATCGCCAAACCGCTCCTGCAGCGTGAAGTAATCCGCCAACGCCTGGCACGGGTGCTCCAAGTCGCTCAGGGCGTTGATCACCGGCACCGACGCATATTGAGCCATCCCCGTGATGGTCTCTTGCGCGAATGTCCGCAACACGATCACATCGACCCAGCGCTCAAGGTTATGCGCAATGTCGCTCAAGGTCTCGCGTGCATCCAGTCGGTTCAGCGACTGGTCCACGAACATCGCGGTTCCACCGAGGCTGGTCATGCCGGCCTCAAAGGTGATCCGGGTTCGCAGCGAAGGCTTCTCGAAAAACATCACCATCTGTTTTCCCGCCAGCGACCTCTGAAATACAGACGGACGTGACTTCATGAGTTCCGCAAGATGCAGCACCGCTTGGACCCCTTGCGGCCCTAGATCGCGAGTCGACACCAGGTCGGGGCACCAGAAAGTGCCGGGAAACGTATCCGGCACCACCGGCATTTTGCTTTGCAATGGACTATTCAACTCTGACTCCTATCCAAGAAATAATTCCTGAGCTCACGCACAGGTGACTTCCGTCCCACAGTTCAGCTTAGTGAGATAAAACTGTGGAAGCGCATCAGCCTCCGCAGCCGGTAATATCCGCACCCTGCCCACACCATGCTTCAATGCCTGCTTACATGCTTCCAACTTGGGCAGCATGCCCCCACTGACCACCGCCCCAGCCACCATGTCCTGCGCCTGCTTGGTGCTAAGCCACGGAATCACGGTGCCCTCCGCGTCCTTCACCCCGGCCACGTCCGTGAGGAAAATGAGAGCGTTGGCATGGCACGCCGCGGCGCACGCTGCCGCCATCTCGTCGGCATTGACGTTGTAATACTCGCCGTCCGCTCCCAGGGCAAGGGAAGCAAGTACTGGAATTCCACCCTGCTGCCATAGCGCTTCGATCCAACAGGGTTCCGCAAAGCAAATCTCGCCGACGAAGCCCAGATCGTTGCCGCGAACATGCTTGCGTCGAGCCCGGAAGGTCATGCCATCGCCGCCGCAGAATCCGACCGCAGGCATTCCTGCCGCTTGAATCGCTGCGACGAGTTTCTTGTTGACCATCCCACCCAGCACCATGAGCGCGACGTCTCGGGTTTCGGCATCAGTGACGCGCAACCCTCCGATGAACTCACTCTGTTTGCCCAGTTGCTTCAGAACACGGGTCAGCGCGCTGCCGCCGCCATGAACGACCGCCACGCGATGCCCATCCTGCGCCAGTTCTGCGATGGCACGCGCGCACTTTCGCAGCGTGGCAGCGTCTTCAAGAGCGGCTCCTCCGATTTTGACTACGATCGTCACTGCAGTCCCTCGTCCTCCGCCCAGCCATACATCAAGTTCATGTTCTGCACGGCCTGTCCGGCGGCACCCTTCAGCAGATTGTCGATGCACGAAATCAACACCAATCGCCGCCCATCCTCGGCGAGGCAAAACCCCAGATCGCAATAGTTCGTGTGCAACGAAAATTGCACCTGCGGCAGCTTTGGCGTTTGAAACACACGCACCCAGTGTTTGCCGGAGTAGAAATTCCGAAAACACGACTCGACTTCCAGCGGCGTCATGCGCCGGTTGAGGTGCAAATAGATGGTCGACAAAATGCCGCGAGGAATCGGAAGCAGATGAGGCGTAAAAATCAGCTCATCGACCCTGAGCCCAAGCTGTTCGACGATTTCGCCCACGTGCCGGTGGCTGAAAACTGAGTATGCGGACAGGTTGTCAGCGACCGACACGAAATGCGTCTTCGACGTCGGTTCCTTGCCCGCTCCAGATACTCCGGACTTCGAGTCTGAGACGATCCCCCGGGTACGATCCACCACCCCAGCCTTGAGCAGGGGCGCCAGGGCAAGGATCACAGAAGTCGCATAGCAGCCAGGATTGGCCACTAGTGCGGCATTTGCCACGCGATCGCCATTCAATTCCGGCAATCCGTAAACCGCCTTCTCCGTCAGTTCGGCCGCTGTGACTGCGTCCGAATCCTGAAAGTTGTAAATCGCACGGTGTTGCTCCTGCTTCAATCGCCATGCGCCACTCAGATCAATCACGCGAAGGCCGTGAGACAGAGCTTCCGGAACCAGCGAGCGTGACGCCTCATGCGGCGTCGCAAGGAACAGCAACTCCACTCCATGTTGCTTGATCGTCGGCCACGAGAACGAGTGCAGCGGATAACCTCCGTTGCCGGAAAGCACTGGAAACACGTCTGCCAGGTCGAGCGCGGTACCCTGGTCGGCAGAGCGCCGAAGCAGGAACGGCTTCTCCAGCCGGGGATGGCGCAAAAGGATCCGCGTCAACTCCAGGCCGGAGTATCCAGTCGCTCCCAAGACAGCGGTTTTGAGTTTTCCAGTCATGCCCTTGATTTCTAGCTCAGCATCTCCTCGATCCGGCTCGCCAGCTTTCGGGCATCGTCTCTGTCCGGACAAACAATCAAGATCGTGTCGTCTCCGGCAATCGTTCCTACCACCTCGGACCAATCGGCCTCGTCCAGCGCGGCCGCCACAGGTTGCGCGCTACCTACAATGGTCTTGATCACCAGCTGGTTCTGAGCCGATCGAATATCCAGCACAAACTCGCGCACCAGTCGTGATACCGGAGGTAGCGCCGCGCCCGCCCCACTGTCTCCCTGCGGCAGGGAATATCCATGCGAAGTCTTGCTCAGATTCAAATCGCGGATGTCTCGCGAAAGAGTCGCCTGCCCGACCTTGAACCCGCGCTTGCGCAGCAGGCGCTGAAGATCCTCCTGGCTGGCGATCGACCCGTGTTTCAGCACATCGAGAACAGCTCGTTGTCGCAGTGCTTTATTCATAATGCATAAATATTCACTAAAATGAATAAATATTTTCATATCTTACGGGCCTCAGCTCAGATGTCAAGCAAAAAGGCCGGTCGCGGTTACTTTTCTGCGCCTGACAGCAGGCCATGAATTTTGGGTTCTTTCCCCGAAAAACGAGCAGTGACGTCTGGGGCTTGGTAGACTACTTCGCGGTCAGGAAGCGCATCGCATGCGGATATCGGAGAGCGAATGAACCAGAAGCCCACACTGATGGCGGAGTTGATCGCGGAATTTCTGGGCACTTTTGTGCTGATTCTGTTTGGCACCGGAGTCGTCGCAATGGTCGTCCTGTTTCCCACCAACAACCCTGGTGAGACCGTTCACGGAGGCTTCACAAACATCACGCTGGCCTGGGGACTCGGAGTGACGATGGGAATTTATATCGCTGGAAAAGTGTCGGGAGCTCACCTGAATCCAGCGGTGACTCTGGCGCTCGCGGTCTTTCGGGGGTTCTCATGGCGCAAGGTGCTCCCCTTTTCCCTAGCCCAGACCGCCGGAGCGTTTGCGGCTGCGGCCCTCGTGTATTGGAATTACCTGCCTGCCTTCCGCCAAACAGATCCGCAACTCTCGCACACTGCTGGAATCTTCACGACGTTTCCTGCCTTTCCAGCAATTCTTCAGGCGGGTTTCCTGGATCAATTTATCGGCACCGGCTTGTTGCTTCTACTGATCTTCGCAATCACCGACGAGTTCAACATGCCGCCAGGTGCGAATCTTGCGCCCGCGATGATTGGGCTGGTCGTAGTTGCGATCGGCATGAGCTTCGGCGGCATGCACGGTTACGCCATCAATCCCGCGCGCGACTTCGGCCCGCGGCTCTTTACCGTGGTCGCGGGATTTCATAACAACGGCCTGTCTGATGGACTGCACGTCTGGTGGGTTCCGGTCGTCGCGCCACTCTTAGGAGGTTTAGCCGGAGCGGCACTGTACGACTTTGGCGTCCGGCGGTTCCTGCGCCCTTCGTAGTCAGTTGTTTTCACGGAACGGATGTTCGAGGAGGTACTGTGCAATACGTTCTAGCCCTGGATCAGGGCACAACCAGCTCTCGGGCTCTTTTATTCGATGAGTTCGGCGCAGTTCGCGCCGTTGCCCAACGCGAATTCGATCAAATCTTCCCGCAGCCTGGATGGGTGGAACACAAGCCGGAGCAGATCGCATCGAGTCAAATCGCGGTGGCAATCGAAGCCTTGGCCAAAGCTGGTGCCAGTGTGAGTGACGTGGCGGCCATCGGCATCGCCAACCAGCGTGAGACCGCCATCGTATGGAATCGCGAGACCGGAGCTCCTGTCTACAATGCGATTGTTTGGCAAGACCGCCGGACTGCTGATTTCTGCGAGCGGCTCAGAAGTGAAGGTCACGGTCCCCTGATCCAGCAGAGAACAGGTCTCTTGATTGACTCCTATTTTTCTGCCACCAAAATTTCCTGGATATTGGAAAACGTCTCCGGCGCGCGCGCTCAAGCTGAGGCCGGCAACCTTGCTTTCGGGACGGTCGACACTTGGCTGCTCTGGACCCTCACGGGCGGCAAGGTCCACGCCACCGATGCCAGCAATGCCTCGCGCACCATGCTCTTCAATATCCACACCGGCGATTGGGATCGCGAACTCCTCGATCTGTTTCAGGTCCCAATCTCGATGATGCCAGAGGTGCGTTCTTCCAGCGAAGTCTACAGCACCGAGACTACGGTAAAGGGTCTGGAGAGAATTCCTCTTGCTGGCATCGCCGGCGATCAGCAGGCCGCACTATTTGGTCAGCGTTGCATTCGTCCCGGCCTCACGAAGAACACTTATGGCACCGGCTGCTTCATGCTACAAAACACCGGCCACCGCGCTGTGCCGTCGTCGAATCGCCTGGTCACGACCGTTGCCTGGAAACTAAACAATGCAACCGAGTATGCCCTCGAAGGCAGCGTTTTTGTTGGCGGCGCGGTCGTGCAGTGGCTGCGCGACGGCCTCGGCCTCATTAAGCGCTCGGAAGAAGTCGAAGCCCTTGCCAACTCCGTGCCCGACAATGGTGGCGTCTATTTCGTTCCCGCCTTCGTCGGACTCGGCGCTCCGCATTGGGATTCCTTCGCGCGCGGATCAGTCTTCGGTCTCACTCGCGGCACCACAGCCGGCCATCTGGCCCGTGCCGCAGTAGAGAGCATCGCGTATCAGGTTGCCGACCTGCTGGATGCCATGCGCCTCGATTCCGGCGATCCCGTGCTGGAACTGCGCGTGGATGGCGGCGCCGCAGCCAACGACAGCCTCATGCAATTTCAATCCGATATTCTTGGCGTGCCGGTCGTCCGCCCAGCCGTGACGGAAACGACCGCGCTCGGAGCCGCCTACCTGGCGGGCTTGGCCGTCGATTTCTGGAAAACCGATCTGGATGCATCCGCAGCCTCCAAGGATCGGCGCTTCGAACCGCGACTGCCCGCATCTCAAGCGCGCCAACTGCGCAACCGTTGGAACGAAGCGGTCTCCCGTTCTAAGAACTGGGAATCCAGTTCCACCGAAAGCTAGTGATCTGTGGAAACCCTCTGACCCTCCGTGTCCTCAGTGGTTCAGAGCTTTCTCAGCCGGCTGATACCAGAACACGCCCCCCTTTGTAATTGCCGGTAGGGTGTAAGTGATCCTGCCTTCCCGGCGCACTCCCCGAATCGTCTGCTGCTCGCCAAGAAACGGCAGAAAGAACCCCTCGCCCTCGCCCTGCGACGGAACGCTCACTTCGACCCCGGTCTGTGGAGTCTGAACAGGATTCGATCCCCCGCGCAGTCCAGCAAAGTTCGCGAAGAAAACATTCACGTGACCATCCGTCGTGCGGGCGATCGACGTCGCCACCTGCGTTCCAGCAGTGACCTGCACTGCATTTGCTGCTTGCAGGCTATCAAGAAATTCCCGCTGCGAGTCTGGAGACGCATGTTCAAAGTCTTTCTCCGACGCGGCGTTATAGGCCCGCCCGGGACATGTCGGGAACCGCACCACATTCTGTGAACTCCCGATCCCTGTCGCGTCTGTACCAGTAATCACCAGCCGGTTCCCCTTGCCCGCGAAGGCCTGCAGGGAATTCTTTTCGCCGTCCCCCAGTACACGCACGTCCGGCAAGACCAGCGTCTTCCCTTGAAAGTCTGCCAACGTCCGCGGAGTCACAATCTGAAACTCAAGATGCTTCTGCATCAGCAGAATCAATATGCCCCGGTACGACGCAATGAAATCTTCGGCATAGAAATTCCGCGTGTCCGGCGAAAAGTACACGCCAATCGGATCAATCGGCGATCGCGGCAAATAAAATGTCTTCTCGTGCGCTTTAATCCACGAAAAGATCTTCGTCCGCGTCGCCAAATCGTTCGACCCCGCCATCGAATGTCCCGGCGCATCCCAGAAATTCGCGCCCACCATCACTTGTGACATCGCCAGGTTCATCATCGGCTCGGGCGCAGCCACTTTCTTGTCGCCATCCCACGAGTAATTCAGAATCCAGGTTGCCTTCCCCTGAGCGAACGCGCGAAAGGAATGCATTCCCACCTGGTACCGGAACCAGTCCAGCGGCTTGCGCCCCGATGCCATGTGATCGCCGCTGCCAAATTCGTATTCGTGCGCAATCGCATCCACCACCGGATACAGGCTATAAACATCAGCCCCCACGCGCACCGCTTCTTCTTCAATGCCTGGATAGATCTCGGGAATCGTCTTGATCTTCGGATTGACCGCCTTCGCCGTACGATCAATCTCACTCAGGAAGTCGGTGAATGTCTGAATCCGAAACTCTACCCACTTGCGAAACCCTGGGTCCGAAAAGTCCCCGATCTTCACATCGTGCTTCGCATCG
This sequence comes from uncultured Acidobacteriaceae bacterium, assembly GCA_963840895.1. Taxonomy (GTDB): domain Bacteria; phylum Acidobacteriota; class Terriglobia; order Terriglobales; family Acidobacteriaceae; genus Sulfotelmatobacter. The sequence continues at coordinate 428,519 of CAWJAR010000009.1, read as the reverse complement.
AGCCCGGTCTGCTGCTTGAATGCTGCTACGGTGTAATCATCGAAGCTAGCCCAGGTATTTTCCCAACCATCGAAGTGAGTCATCCAGTAGGGAATATCAATGTAGATGCCATCGATCCCGGTCGCTGCAATCTGCCTCACGCGCTCCATATAAATCTTCCGCCACTCGGTTGCATACGGGCTCACCCAGACATCCTCATCGCCCTTCGCGATCCAGAACGCCGTCCCGCCACCAAAGATCGCGGGCTCTCCGGTCACCTTTCGCTGCAACCAATCCGGATGATCCTTTGCCAGTGTGTGCGGCACCTGATCTCCATGCGCAGTGATACATTCCGTGCCGGCAATGTAGACGAACGCGTAGTTACCCACCTGGTGTGCCGCCTCGGCTACTTCGTGGATTGCTTTCAGCTTCTCCTCGGGATGGAGGAAGCTCTCATACCGTCCGGGAATATCGTTGTCCACTTCAATTCCGAACACGCCGCTGGCCTGCGCTTTTCGGGCGATCTGTAACGCGTCCCCGCCCTTGAGCCCATACGCTCCTATGCGAACGTAATTTGTCCAATCCTGTTTTTCGGAATCGGGCGCAGCCTGAAGTCCCAATGCGAACAGCACAACGAAAATTGCAAACCACTTTGTATGTTTCATGCCCATCCTTAAACGATTTCGTTTCGACGAATGAAGCATCGTCACTCGCCTGCCGGCATCCCGCCGGTCACATCTTCCTGTCCAAGTCCGACGGTTGGGCGAAGCGTCAAACTTCCATCCTCATTCAGCTTTTGCGCGCACGCCCAGCGCACCGGATATCGTTGTCCCTTAACTTCAATCTCCGCTTTGAGCCGCAGTCCTTTCCAACTCGTGCCCTTGGGTAGCGCGAACTTTGCCTGCCGCACCTTCCCTGGGAGCGGGTAGCCTGCGTCGAGGCTTCCACCAACATTTACCTTCCCGTCCGCGCTCACGACCGAAACTCGCAGCACACCCGGCACGCCCGCGATTCCATCGTTAACGAACCCAATGATCAATCCCGGATATCCACCTTCTTCATAAGTCCATACCCACGAGGGCCGCACGCGGTAGCCAATCCGACGCGCCAGTCCGTCAATCGCTTCGGGATATTGGTGGTAGTAGTTCAAAATGCGGTCGGCCTGAATCCGGTGCCAGTTCCACAGCGAGAAATAGCATGCCCCGGCGTCCTCCGCATGATGAACAACGTTGTCGGTATAGGGGACGCCTTCGTCCAGCTTCAGGCTCTTGGGAGAGCCATCCGACATCCCAACTTCTATCGATACGCCGGTCCACGGTGGACGATTGCTTAATTCTTCAATCTGCTCGTTCTCAATAAAGATCGTGTCCGTCCGAAGCCAGTTGCAACTCCGCACAGTGCGCTCCAGCAGCTCGGAGTTGCCCACCTTGCTGAAGTCCGGCTGCGTGTTCGTGAGCATCGGAGTCTTCTTCCACCGCTCCACCTGGTGCTGAAACATGCTTACAAATGTGTTCTCCGCAGTTACCCCATCGGGGAACGGATTGGCTTCGAACGGCCAAGTATGCCCCTCGCCCCAGAAGCCATACATAAACGTATCGACATACTCCACATCCGGATGGCCATCGTAGGCATCCGCCAGCAAGTCCACCAGCTCCCGAAACGCCGCCTGAAATGCTGGCGAATCGTAGCGCGGTTCATAGCGCGTGCGTTTCTGCCAATCGCCCAGCTTGACCATCGGGATTTTGTCGCGCAGAAACTCAGGCAACGGAGAGTCCGGAATATCCGGATTGCTCATCATCACGCGAAACCCGATCCGCTTCCCATACCTCCGCGCCAGCTCAAACGTCAGCTTCCAGTGCTCGCAAAAATCGAGCTTTCCCGGTTGCTGCTGCACATCTTTCCAGTTCACGCGCAGATACAACTTGGTCCCCATCGGCAGCTTGACAAGGTTCTCGATGGACTGCGCCTGGCTCTCGCCATCCTTGCGTCCCGGTCCAACCTCGTCACAAACGTAGGTGATGAGGCCCATCCCATAGTTCGGCACAACTTCGCGGGAGGGCGTTAGCGCCATGACTACGTTCCAACTGGGATACTCATCCGCAGCGAACGGTCCCTGGTAAAGCCGGTCGGATACAGGCGGCCCCCCGCCGAAGTCGTACTTATCAAAATTGTGAGTGGGAACATGCGCCAGCAGGGAATCGCTGCTAAAGCCGGCGGCGAGCGTGAGCGCCCCACCAGCTTTCAGAAAGGACCTTCGTTGCATTTTCAGCCCCTCGATTTGGGCATTCAGATAAGGAAGGAAAGGCCTGATCCCGTTCAACCAGGATCAGGCCATGAACAGAATTGCATCAGAACTGGTAGCGTGCTCCAAACTGCATTCTGCGGAAGTTGTTGGTCGTCGAGGTGACAGTGCCCAAAGCCCCGTCTCCTGATCCCAAATCAGGGAAGGCAAAACGTTGATGATTGAAGGCATTGAACATTTCGGCGCGCACCTGCAGAACTTGCGTCTCCCGGATCTTGAATTCTTTGGTGAGCGACGTATCCAGATTATGGATACCGTCCCCTCGTAGATTGGAGAAGTGCCGGGGCGCATTGCCGGGAATATTGTCGCCAGGATCGCCAAAACAATCCTGATTCAAGACGCTCCCTCCCGTAATGGCCGCATCACGGTAACTCAGGCCGCTCGCGGTTTTAGAGCAGATCACGTTCGGCCGTTGGTTCCCGTCAACCAGCAATCCGGCGCTGTTGTAAAGCGCTATTGGCTGCCCGGTTTGCAGCGTAACTACCGAGTTCAAGGACCAGCCACCAACGATGGCGTCCAGCACACGGTTCATGTCGCCTCCGATCCAGCGGTCTTTCCCGAAAGGAAGATCCACAATAATCGCTGCAGTCAAGCGCTGAGGGGTATCGTTCGAACCGATCCCGTGTTCCACGCCGAGATTGTCCAGTACCTGCGGGTTGTCGTATTGGAGGTTACCCAGCCAGGCGTTCCGTCCAGCAGAGGAGTCATCCGTAGACTTGGAGAAGGTGTAGTTGCCTTCGAAGCTGATGTAGTGGCTGGCGCGCTTCTGAAAGCGGACCTGCAGCGAGTTGTACCAAGAGTTGGCATTCAGCGTGGGCAACCCCTCGAACCCTCCATCGAACTGCGGATAAGGTTCCAGTAGCAATTGTTGCGGGATTGTAGCATCGATGTAGCGGGAGTCGGCCACATCGGCCGCGGCAAAGATTGGACTCGCCGGGCACCATGAGCCCGTCAGCGCCGCAGCCGTGGTAAAGAAGCATTGGAAGGGATTAGCCACCTCTGTGTTGAGATAGTCCGATACCGCAGTGCTGTTGGGATCGTGAGTCGGATTGAGAGTCGCTACCAACGTGTTGCGCACCGACGAGGGTAGGAAGTTGCGGTTGCGAGTCGAAATGCCGCCGGCTCCAGCCCATGGTAGATGAGTGCTGCGGTTGGCGGAGTAATCCACACCGATCACGATCTGTCCTGGAAGCAGGTGCTGAATTCCAAGATTCCATTGGTAGATCTCTGCATTAAGAGCCGTTCCGGTGTCCAGATCGCTTGAGTTCCCGAAGCCCCATTGCGCCAAATTGCCGTAGGTGGTTCCCTGCGGAGGCGCGAGGCCGGCCGGAAACGGGCTGTTACAGTTGGTCCCCTGGATGGGGGAAGGTCCCAAACAGGCGTACTGATGGTCGTAGTTGTCTTTGGTGAAGAACATTGATGCTGTCTTCGCAAATGCCGGCCCAGCATACTGGAAGTTGGTGGCGACGTTCATCCCATAGAAGATTCCAGCGCCGCCCCGCAGCACCGTGTTGTTCGCGAGCTGATAGGCGAACCCTAGGCGCGGTGCAAAATTGTTTCGATCCACCGGCGAGTGGCGGTCGCTGGAAGTTGGAAATTTCGAGATGCCTTTGATTGTCCCAATCTGTCCGAATTGGGGGAACTGTCCGGTGCCATCGCGATCCACGGGAATGCTGAATCCTGTATCCCCTGTGAAATCGTTGAACTGTAGCCGGTTGTAGCGCTCCGTGTAAGGCGTGCTCCACTCGTACCGCAGGCCAATATTCACCGTCAACTTGGGCGTGACCTTCCAATCATCCTGTACATAGAACGCAGATTCCATCGACTTATCTGCTACCGCCGGGACTAGGTGTAGCGAGGCGTCATGGGCATACCCGGTCAGGATCGTGGCGAACGGGTTGCCTTGTCGATGATCATCGTCCCCCAGGCTGTTATTAGGTTGTAAAGTGGTTACATCGCGCGAGAAGTTGAAGATACCGGTGGGATTATCCGGTTGCCAGAAGTTGTTCTCGAAAATGCGCTGTTCCCCGCCGAATTTGATCGAATGTCTTCCTTTTACCCATTGCAAACCAGCAGAGTAACTGTATAACGTGTGGGCGAAATGGGTATCCACGCAGCATTGCGTAAAGATGGAGAGGAATGGATCATCGACTCCGATCGTCGGCATGCGGGTGAGACCGTTGGCGCCAAGGTCCGACGACAAGCCCACATCGTTGAGCGTCGGGTAATTGTTACTTTCGCCGGGCGCATGCACGCGGTCCACGCTGAAGCGGCCGGTTAGAAGCGCGGTCGGAGTAACAGACCAGTTGTACTCCAACCCACCATTTTGGGCGTTCGTGAGGTAAATCGTGCCGTCGCCCTGATCACTGCCGATGATCGTCGGCGCAGTAGATTGGTCGTGGTGACGGCTGTAACGCCCGGCGATTCTGTTCTTGGTATTGAACTGGTGATCCACCTTGACGTCGAACTGCCACCCGGGGTCGGTACCGATAATGACTTTGCGCCAGTTGGGATTCGGATAGACCGCGCCCGCTATGTTGGCATGAGGATACAGATTCAGAATCGCCTGCCCAATCGGATCGATTTTGTTCGCAGGGATCTTGTTGAGCACCCCGCCATCAACGAATTGACTGTGTGCGCACGGCGTGGGAGACCCCTGGTTCCCAGCGCACGGATCGTAGATACCGGCTTGCGCACTATCGGGATTGGAAGGGTCCGCTAGGTTCGCGGGACTTTGGGAGAAGTCGCCGGTGCGTTCCAAGTCAGTGGGAACGACCCCCTCAAGATTGATCGGGTCCTGCTGGCGTATTTTTTCAAAATCTACAAAGAAAAAGGTCTTGTTCTTGCGGATTGGCCCACCCAGCGAAAACCCGTATTGATCGCGAAGATGATCCGGCTTGGGCCCGTTGTTGAAGAAGTCTCGCGCATCAAATGCCGATCTCTGCCCGTACCACCAGCCGCTGCCATGAAACGCGTTCGACCCTTGCTTCAGGACCATGTTGACAACGGTGCCCCCGTTGTTCCCGAACTCTGCGGAAAAGCTGTTGTTCTGAACTTTAAACTCCTGCACGATCTCCACCGAAGGCTGGTAGTACACGTTCGAGTTGCCGCCTTCGCCCTGCTCGGGTGCACTGAGAGGACTGCCATCGAGGGTAATCTGGGCGGTGGCGTTACGCTGGCCGTTGGAGACGAAGTTGGTACCGGCGGGATAGCCGAGATCGGAACCCGTGGTCTCCGTCACTCCGCCTGCGAGAAAGACCAGCCCAAACGGGTTGCGGCCGTACAGCGGAATATCTCGCACGTACTCGTTGCTGACGTCAGTGCCCAAAGCCGCGCTCTCCGTGTCCAGCAAGGGCGCTGCCTGCGTCACTTCGACGGTCGTAATGACACCCAGGGGGTGCAGTTCGAAATCAATCGTGGTTTGCTGGTCGACCTGCAGTACGACGTTCTTTTGTTCGGCCACCCGGAAGCCGGCAGCCTCGGTTTTGATCGTATACACCGCTGGCCGAAGTCCCGTGAGAATGTAGAACCCGTGGTCGTCGCTCTTCGCTGTCCCCGCGATCCCAGTCGCGTCATTCGTGATCGTGACCGTCGCCCCGGGGATCATCGCGCCCGATTGGTCCTTGACCACACCTCGAACCTGAGCCGTGTAACTTGCTTGCCCTAGCACCAGGGCCGCGGACACTAGTAATAAGGTCACGGCACCGGCAAAGGAACGCAAACTGCGACGGTCGACACGCATGGTAGCCTCCCCGAACAGGTTTCATATTATTACGAGTTAAGACTATTACTTTCGTTTATGATGAAAGTCAAGTCAAATCGCAGCAAAGTTAAACGTACACATGGACGGCTCGCCGCCCAGCCTTAGCACCTCTTTGGCTTCAATCGGCGATCCAAGGAACCTATCAATGTCGCGTTCTCTTCTTGGCTGTTCTTTCATCCTCTTTGCAGCTCTTTTCCCTGCGACGGCCAAGCCAGCCGCATCAAACCAGGACAGTTTCACTCTTTCGAACCACGCGATCTCCGCGACGTGGTCTCTCCGTGGTGGGTCGTTGCGCTGGCAGAGCCTGACGAATCATTACACGGGCGCACAGTTGTCTCTAGATGAAAGTGTGTTTGTGTTGTTACCTAAGGAGGGGACCGCTCTTCGCTCGGCGGACTTCAAAATTGTCGAGCCGCCTCTTCAGCGGGATATTCCGGCGGCACCCACGTCCGCTAGAGCCGTCGATCGATTGCCCGGACGGGAAGTGCGTATCGAGCTCGAGGATTCCTCCGCGCAGATTCGAGTCCTCTGGAAAGCAATCCTCCGTGAGGACGCCAATTACATCCGCCAGGAGATTACGATTCGCGCACTGAACCAACCGCTCCCCCTCGCCGAGATCGCACTGATTGACGCGGTTGTGCCCGGCGCCGCCGTCTCTGGCAGCGTGAAGGGATCGCCAGTAATTGCGGGTACGTGGTTCTTTGGCTTCGAGCATCCCTTGTCCGACTGTCGCGTTCGCGCCGATCGGGCCACCTGCTGGCTTTCGCGTGAGCTTCCCTTGCAATCCGGACAAAGCGTGACCTACTCATCGGTCGTTGGGGTCGCCCATCCCACGCAATTGCGACGCGACTTTCTGCACTATGTGGAACTGGAGCGCGCTCACCCTTATCGCACGTTCCTGCACTACAACTCCTGGTACGACTTGGGATTCTTCGACCGCTACAACGAGCAGAGCGCCGTCGATGTGGTTCAGCGTTTCGGCGAGGAGCTCACGAAGAAGCGCGGTGTCAAGCTCGACAGCTTTCTCTATGACGATGGCTGGGATGATCCGGCCACTCTTTGGAAATTCAATCCCGGTTTCCCTGAGGGCCTGACCAAGGTTTCGCAAACTACCGCTGCTTATGGCGCCGCGCCCGGCATCTGGCTCTCGCCGTGGGGAGGCTATGACGGGCCGAAAGAGCAGCGCCTCGCTTCTGCACGAGCGCAAGGATTCGAAATCAATGAAGGCGGATTTGCCCTGTCAGGCCCGAAGTACTATCGCTATTTCCGAGACACTTGCCTTGACCTGATCGCAAAATATGGCGTGAATCAATTCAAGTTCGATGGCACCGGCAATGCGAATCAGGTCATCAAGGGCAGCGAGTTCGACAGCGACTTCGACGCAGCCATTCATCTGATCGGCGAGTTGCGCGCCAGGAAACCAGATCTGTACGTCAACCTGACCACGGGCACGTACCCATCACCCTACTGGCTCCTCTATGCGGATTCCATCTGGCGGGGCGGTGAAGACCACAGTTTCGCCGGCGTGGGATCGAACCGCCAGCGCTGGATTACCTATCGCGACTCGCAGATCTATCGCCGGATTGTCGAAGAGGGTCCACTATTCCCCATGAACTCGCTCATGCTGCACGGGATGATCTACGCGCGCTACGCCAAGCGTCTGGGCGATGATCCTAATCATGATTTTGCTGACGAAGTGCACTCGTACTTCGGCACAGGAACGCAGCTGCAGGAGATGTATATCACGCCCACGTTGCTCTCCAGTGACGACTGGGACGTGCTGGCGGAAACCGCAAAGTGGTCGCGTGAAAACGCGCAGACGCTCAAAGATTCCCACTGGATCGGAGGCGATCCCGCACGCCTCGAAGTCTACGGCTGGGCGTCATGGTCGAAAGAAAAGGCGATCGTAACGCTGCGCAATCCCAGCGACAGGCCACAGGATTTCACTGCGCCCCTTGCGGCCCTGCTGGAACTGCCCGCTGGATCGGGCGGCAACTATGCCGCGCGCGAGCCATGGCAGAGTCGCGGAGCTAAGCCGGTCATTACCATTCCCGCGGACCAGCCACACACTTTTCATCTGGAGCCTTTTCAGGTACTGACGCTGGAACTGAACCCAGTGCCCTAGCGTGCGGACAACAAGCTTCACGTGAGAGAGAATGTTCGTAGCCAAGTCTTGTGTGGGGACAGCCGCCCTCGGCTGTCCGCCGAGCGCAGCCCCACAAGTTGTCCGCAATATGAAAGCGTGTGAGCCTGTATGAAAGCTGCTCTCTTAGTCTCGCCGCAACCTGTTTCACAACGCCCCCTCCAAATCACTGACGTCGCAGATCCGCGCGTCAGGTCCGGTCATGTTCTGCTGCGCGTCCGCGCATGCGGCGTGTGTCGCACCGACCTTCATATCGTGGAAGGAGAGTTGCCGCCGAAACAGTTGAGAATGATCCCGGGGCATCAGATCGTGGGCGAAGTCGTCGATGGTGCTACGGCAGAGCTTCCTCTCGGCTCGCGCGTTGGCGTTTCCTGGCTTGGCGGCACGGATGGCACTTGTGTCTATTGCAAAAAGGGCATGGAGAACCTGTGCGACTCTCCAACGTTTACCGGCTACACCGTCGCGGGTGGATATGCGGAATACGCATTCGCGCGCACTGATTTTGTTTTTCCCTTGCCTGCTGCGCTTGACGACCTGCATGCCGCGCCACTTCTATGCGCTGGCATCATTGGCTTTCGCAGTCTGCGGGTGGCCGGCGTGGAGCCCGGCGAGCGCGTCGGATTGTTTGGCTTTGGCGCGTCGGCGCATCTTGCGATCGATGTATTGCGCGCGTGGAAGTGTGAGGTCTACGTTTCCACGCGAGGGAAGTCACACCGCGAACTGGCCGGATCTTTAGGCGCGACGTGGGTGGGAAGTGAAACCGCGAAGCCGCCCGTGGAACTGGATCGCGCGATCACGTTCGCTCCGAGTGGAGACGTCGTGATCGCCGCGCTGAGCAGCCTGCGTAAGGGAGGCGTGGTTGCAATCAACGCGATTCACCTCGATCGTATTCCTCAGTTTGATTACGACACGTTGCTCTGGGGAGAGCGCCAGCTGCGCAGTGTGGCGAACATGACTCGCGCCGATGCGCGTGACTTCCTAGCGTTGGCCGCGCAGATTGGCATGAAGCCTAAAGTGACTGTGTTTTCGCTTGACCAGGCGAACGAGGCCCTGATGGCGGTTAAGAACGATGCGGTCGATGGGGCAGCCGTAATCGTGCCATAAGTCGGATTCGCGAGTAAGGCCCTGCGTTCAAACGGGATACTGGAGATTTGCAAAGTGTTCCTATGGGAACACTTTTATTACAAATGTGTACATACAGAAATATATGAAGTGGCTTGCTTTCAGTGGACTACGGGCGGTGCGGTAATGAAAATTTGTGACGGCGTTGCCAGTGGACGCGACAGCCGGCGTGACGCCGGCGCTACTCTTACGGCGCTACTTTGCCAGGGCGAAAGCTGTGATGAACAGGACGCAGAACGCTATCGCATGGGTTAGTTCATTCCAGCCGAGCTTGCGAACGACTAGCGGAGTCGGACCCTGAATGAAGTAATACCATCCGCGGAACAGGAGCGGGGAGAAAGCGATGGAGGCAACGGCAGGGATGATGCCGGTGAGGCACGCGAGCGTGAGCAGCACCGTCATAGCCAGCTGTCCGGCGGCGAAGGCCCAGCCGCGCCTGAGCTTCGGACCAAAGCCTTCGATCCGGGCGGTGTGAATTCTGAGTTGAACGTAGTGAATCTGGTCGCCGGCGAAGATCAGGTTCGCCATCCAGATCATCAACGCTGTGGCACCAAACTTTCCTGTGATCACGTAATAGGCGGCCGGGCCTGACGCGGTCAATCCGATGGTGCCGACAATTTCGGAGAGCATGCGGGTGCTGCGGCCGAGTTTCTTGAGCAAGGCTTGTGCGACGAAGGCAGCAGCTGCAGCGGCGCCGAGGAGCCACAGATAAGGATTGTGCCCCGCCCACAGCAGCGTGCCGAGAGCCAGTGCAGCGATTGCGACGAGGCCTGCGATGACCATGGCGACCGTGCGGCGTTCGTCTTTGGTCTGAGCACGCATCGCGGATGTGCCCAGCAAACTCTCGACAGGAGTTCTCAGCCAGAAGAGCGCAAGCGTGGCGGCGAGCAAGAGAATAAGGGGGAGGACGTGACTGCTCTCACGAAAAGCAACGCCTGCGCCGGTGACCATCGGGACGAGGAGCAGTCCCCAAGCGCCGTGTTCGCGCGGCAGGATTAAAGCGTGACGGCGTTCCCGGCGTGCTTTCTCGGTGGCGAGTTCATCGCGCGAAGCGAGAGTTGTTGTGTTGGATTCGTTCAGGCTTAGGTCGAAAGTGTTGGTGTGAAACACGGTACGTACCTCAGGGGCTAAAGCCCGTTCGATTTGGCGTGCTTGACGCGGCGCTAAAGCGCCGCTCTTCCACAACGCGGTTGCCTTCTCAATTCGGCTTTCAGCGGCACGGCTGAAGCCGTGCCCTTCCCAAAACCGATTCCAAAAACCCGTTCCGTAGGACTTCTCTTTCCAAGACTGCGTTTCCTCATCGCCAACCGGCCATGTGGATATGTTGCATGCCTTTTACGGCGCGCATGTATTGAGCGCGCTCGAAGGCTCCGGGATCGGGGCAACGGATCTGGCTCATGCTGCCTTGCATTTGAGCGACGGATTCGTATTCGTGCTCTTCCATCCACTCGCGCAGTTCGCGCTCGACGTGACGCAGGTGATTGACACCGTGACGCATCAAAGACGAGCACATCATGGTGACATTGGCACCGACCATGAGCAGCTTCACGACGTCTTCCGCGTTGTGGACGCCGCCAGTGGCGGCCAGTCCAGCCTTTACACGGCCGAAAAGAATACCGATCCAGGTCAGCGGGAGGCGGAGAGCTTGCGGCGTGCTCAGTAGAACATTAGGACGGATTTCCAATTCTTCCAAATCAATATCCGGCTGATAGAAGCGATTGAAGAGAACCAGCGCGTCTGCTCCCGCTTCGTCCAGACGATGGGCCATATTCGAGAGGTTGCTGAAGAACGGGCTCAGCTTAATCGCCACTGGAATCGTGACCGTAGACTTCACCGCGCGCAGAATATCGAAATAGGTTTTTTCAATATCGGCCGCGCTTAGCTTTGGATCGGTGGGGATGTAGTAAACATTACACTCGATGGCGTCGGCGCCGGCGCGTTCGATCTCGCCAGCAAACTTGGTCCACCCACCGAGAGTCGAGCCGTTGAGGCTGGCGACGATGGGGATTTCCACCGAGGCCTTAGCCTTGCGGATGTGATCGAGATATCCCTCGGGGCCAGTGTGGAACTCGCTGGCCTGAGGAAAGTAAGTGAGCGACTCGGCGAAGCTTTCGGTGCCCGCGGCAAGGTGATAGTTCAGGTCCGCTTCTTCCTGGCGCAACTGCTCTTCAAATAGAGAGTAGAGGACGACGGCGGAAGCGCCAGCGTCTTCGAGGCGGCAGATGCCGTCGATATCGCGCGAGAGCGGCGAGGCAGAGACCACGAGCGGCGAGTGCAGCTTCAGGCCCAGATAATTCGTTTTCAGATCAACCATGACTTCCTCCTCGCGCCTAGCGCGTCGCTCCTGTCGGAACCGGCTTCTCGGCAGCCGTCGCTGGTTTTTCGGGAGCATCTTTGGCAGCCGGGGCTTCGGTCTTGCGGCTGGCCATGTACTCGTACATGCGATAACGAGTTTCCACGTCGTGTTGCGCCATTGCCCACAATCGCTTGGCATCTTCGGGCTTGCTCTTGGTGAGCATCTTGAAGCGCGTCTGTTGCAACAGGTAGTCCTGCACTTTGCGAGTGGGAGCGCGCGAATCGAGCGCCAGCGGATTTTCGCCAGCTGCACCACGCTCGGGGCTATAGCGATACAGCAGCCACTGACCCGATTCGACCGCAACCTTTTGATCGGTCATGGCCGTGGTCATGTCGATGCCGTGAGCGATGCAATGCGAGTAGGCAATGATGATGCTCGGCCCGTCGTAGGCTTCCGCTTCCAGGAAGGCTTTGAGGGTGTGCTCATCTTTCGCGCCCATCGCGACACTGGCGACATAAACATTGCCGTAGGTCATGGCCATGAGTCCGAGATCCTTCTTCGGACCGGGCTTGCCGCCTGCCGCAAACTTGGCGACTGCGCCACGAGGCGTCGACTTAGAAGCCTGTCCACCGGTGTTCGAATAGACCTCAGTATCGAGTACGAGCACGTTCACATTTCGGCCACTGGCCAGTACATGGTCGAGCCCGCCGTAACCGATGTCATACGCCCAACCGTCACCACCGACGATCCACACGCTCTTTTTGACGAGCATGTCGACGACGGAGAGAAGTTGGCGAGCGTCGGCGGAGTTGAGAGTCGCCAGCTTTTCTTTCAGAAGGTCAACACGCTGGCGCTGTTCGTAAATGTCAGCCTCGTCTTTCTGTTTCGCGGTCAGGATGGCGGTGACGAGTTCTTCGCCAACGCTTCCCGCGACCCGGCGCAGCAATTCGTGGGCAAATTCAGTCTGCTTGTCGATGGAGACGCGGAATCCGAGTCCGAATTCAGCGTTGTCTTCGAATAGCGAATTGGACCAGGCGGGCCCGCGTCCGTCCGCATTCTTGGCCCAAGGCGTAGTGGGGAGATTGCCGCCGTAGATGGAGGAGCATCCGGTCGCATTGGCGACGATCGCCCGATCGCCAAATAGTTGCGAGACCAGCTTCAGATAAGGAGTCTCGCCGCATCCTGAGCAGGCGCCAGAGAATTCGAACAGTGGCTCCTGTACCTGCTGCTGCCGAATCGTTCCGGGCTTGATCTTTCGACGATCGAGTTCCGGAAGCTTCAAGAAGAAATCCCAGTTCTCGCTCTCGGGAGCGCGCAGAGGAGGCTGCGGCACCATGTTGATGGCCTTCAGCCGGACTTCGCTCTTGTTCTTCACCGGGCAGACATCGACGCAGACGCCACATCCCGTGCAATCTTCGGGAGCGACCTGGATGGTGTACTTCATCCCGGCCCACTCTTTGTCGCGCGCTTCGCAGGACTTGAAGGTTGCGGGCGCGCTTTTGAGTTCCTTGCTGTCGTAGACCTTGATGCGGATCACGGCATGCGGGCAAACCATGGCGCACTTTCCGCACTGGATGCAGATCTTCGAATCCCATGCCGGAATCTCGAGTGCCAGGTTGCGTTTCTCCCACTTTGCGGTGGCCGTGGGGAAGGTTCCGTCGCAGGAGAAGGCGCTGACGGGAAGTTCGTCGCCGCGACCGGCGTAGATTGTGCCCAGCACGTCGTGCTCGAACTTCGGAGCTCCCGGGAACGCGGCAGGAATTTCGGTTTTGCTGGTGACCGCGTCGGGAATCTTGACTTCGAACAGGTGGGCCAGCGTGGCATCGACCGCTTGCATGTTCTTCTGGACTACGTCTTCGCCCTTGCGGCCGTAAGTGTGGCGAATGGACTCGCGGATCGCTTCGATGGCTTCGTCGCGCGGCAGCACCTTCGAGATGGCGAAGAAGCAGACCTGCATGATGGTGTTGGTTCGCGAGCCCATGCCGGCATCTTGTGCGACTTGGTACGCATCGATCGCGTACAGCTTCGCTTTCTTGGCGATGAGCTGCGACTGAACCTCACGGGGCAAGTGATCCCACACTTCATCTTTTCCAAAGGGACTGTTGACCAGGAAAACTCCGCCCGGTACCAACGAACTCAGCATGTCGTAGCGCTCGAGGAATATCCATTGATGGCAGGCGATGAAGTTCGCTTTGGAAACCAGGTAGCTGGAGTGTATCGGTTGGGGTCCGAAGCGCAGGTGCGAAACGGTCATCGCGCCCGACTTCTTCGAGTCGTAGACGAAGTAACCTTGCCCGTAGTTGTCGGTGTTCTCGCCGATAATCTTGATGGAATTCTTGTTGGCGCCCACGGTGCCATCGGCGCCCAATCCGTAGAACAAGGCGCGGACTACGCTGTCGGGTTCGGTGGAGAATGCGGCATCGTAGTCGAGGCTGGTGTGGTTCACGTCATCCTGAATGCCGATGGTGAAGTGATCCTTGGGCGTGTTCTGCTTCAGATTGTCCTGCTTCAAATTATCGAAGACGGCCTTGACCATTGCCGGAGTGAATTCTTTGGAGGACAAGCCGTAGCGTCCACCGACCACGCCGGGAGCCTTTTTCACGCGTCCATATCCAAGTTTGAGACCTTCGTGCAGAGCGTTGACGATGTCAAGGTACAGAGGCTCGCCGATTGCGCCGGACTCCTTGGTGCGATCGAGAACGGAAATCTGGCGAACGCTGGCGGGGAGGGCTTCCATGAACGATTTCACGCAGAACGGGCGATACAGACGAACTTTCAGCAAGCCGACTTTCTCTCCGCGTGCCGTCAGATATTCGACCGTCTCATGCGCGGCTTCCGCACCCGAGCCCATCATGACGATCACGCGCTCGGCATCGGGAGCGCCGACGTAATCGAACAGGTGATAGGCACGGCCGACGATTTCGGCAAACTTGTTCATCGTGGCCTGGACCTTGGCCGGCGCCACATCGTAATAAGCGTTGGCAGACTCGCGAATCTGAAAGAAGACGTCGGGATTCTGCGCCGTGCCGCGCAGCACCGGATGATCGGGGGAAAGTGCGCGCTGGCGATGCTCGATGATGCGGTCCATGTTCAGCATGGCGCGCATGTCGTCTTCGTTGAGCATTTCAATCTTGTTGACTTCATGCGAAGTGCGGAAGCCGTCGAAGAAATGCAAGAAGGGAATGCGGGTTTCGAGCGAGGCAGCATGGGCGATGAGCGCCAGGTCCATGGCCTCCTGCACCGAATTCGAACAGAGCATGGCCCATCCTGTTGCTCGACAGAACATTACGTCGGAATGGTCGCCGAAAATCGAAAGCGCATGCGTGGCCAAAGTACGGGCCGTCACGTGAAAAGTGCAGGGCGTTAACTCTCCGGCAATCTTGTTCATGTTGGGGATCATCAGCAGCAATCCCTGCGACGCGGTGAAGGTTGTCGAGAGCGATCCGGTCTGCAGAGCGCCGTGGACGGCTCCGGCGGCGCCGCCTTCGCTTTGCATTTCGACGACATGGGGCACGCTGCCCCAGGCATTGGGAATGTTTTCCGACGCCCATTGGTCCGACCACTCGCCCATGGGTGACGAAGGCGTGATCGGGTAGATGGCGATCACCTCGCTGGCGCGGTAAGCGACATTGGCGACGGCCTCGTTGGCGTCCATGGTTTTGAATTTGCGCTTCATTGACATCCCCCAATCCGATCGTAAAGATGGCGGCCACGGGCGTGACCGGAACCACGTTTTAAGGATGAGGCAATGAGGCTGTCGATGTCGGGACGTAGATTCACAGAGGGGTGTGATTGGAATCACAATTTTGCAAAGACGGGAATTCGGGGCGACGCGAGAATGCCACCTAAGTGGCGCTTAGTCTTGGACTTGTAGATCTAGACTCCAAATCGCTCTCGATAGGCTCGAAATGAGTCTCCGGTATGGCGTTGGAAGATTTCCCGGAAGAATGCCACATCCTGGTAGCCGACAGCGTCGCTGATCTCCTGCATGGTGCGATGGTCGCTCTCCAGCAAACGCTTGGCGGCGGCGACACGGAGTTTCTGCAAATAGATGAGCGGGCTGTCTCCAGTGGCTTGCTTGAAGCGGCGGACGAAGTTCCGAAGGCTCATCCCACAGCGCCGCGCCAGGGCGTCGAGCGGGAAGGTCCGGTGAAAATTCTGGTGCAGCCACTCCTGGGCCTTGGAGATGGCGTCATCGGAATGATTGGTCTTTAGCGGGACGATGGCGAACCCGGCCTGCCATGCGCGGGGAGTGTCGATGAGCATGGCCTTGGCGCTTTGCATGGCAACATCGTGGCCGCAGAATTTTTCCACCAGATACAGGCTGAGATCGAGCGCGGCATGGACACCTCCGCCGCAGTAGACGCCGTCGTCTTCGGTGACCATCAATTCCGGCATCCACCGCACCTTGGGATATTTCTCGCTGAAGCGCTCAGCGAGCGCCCAATGTGTGGTGGCGCGTCGGCCATCGAGCACGCCGGTAGCCGCGACCAGCCCCACTCCTGTACAAACGCCGGCAATGGCGGCTCCACGAGCGTGCCAGCGACGCAGCCACGGCAGAATTGGCCCATACAATTCGCCGACGTTGTCGAGATTCAGCCCGGTGGTTGGAACGAAGATGAGGTCAGTCTTACGGATGGCTGAGATTGAGGACTGAGGAGTGATCGAGATGGATCCATCGCAGGTGACGGGGCGTCCGTCGAGTGAGGCGGTGGTTACGCGGAAGCGTGGCCGTGGCGCCGTTCCGGTGAGGTAGTTCCACAGCGTTCCAGCGTGACGGAAGACTTCCATGGGACCGATCGCGGTGGAGGCGAAGGTGTCTTCAAGGAGCAGGATGGTCACGTCGAGCATAGGAAAGCTCCTTTCAATGTCTCTAATCGAGGATGGCGTAATAACCCATATATAATGGCAAATCTGCCATCTTGTGACAATCTCCGCGGGCATTTAAGTTGAATTCATTCGCGCACCCTGTTGCGGAAAATCAAGGAGGGCGTCATGAAGAGATATGTGATCGAGCGGGACATTCCGAAGGTGGGGAGCCTGAATCAGGAAGAATTGCGTCAGGCGGCAACTAAGTCGAATGCGGTCCTGCGGCAACTAGGGCCGGGGATTCAGTGGATACAATCGTTCATCGCCGACAACAAAATGTATTGCATGTACCTGGGCAAGGACGAGTCAATTATCCGGCGGCACGCGGAACTGAGCGGGTTTCCCGCCAGCAAGATCAGTGAAGTGGGCAAGATCATTGATACCACCACGGGGGACTAGCGGAGGCCGAAAGCGGGGACGCATTGGCGGAGTACTGGTTGTGCGGGGCTAGGGCTTCGACACCGAAGGAAACGCGGCGATCCCTGCGGCTTCGACTGTCATCTCTGCAGTGCAACTACTTTTTCAGCGACGAACAGAAACCGCGAGAGGCGGCCTTCCTGGGCGACACGTGACGCGACCGTGAGGAACTGCTGCTGCGCTTCATACGCCTGAGGGCCCTCGATCTCCTGGAGGGCGTGCGCATGCGACTCGCGAGCCTGCCTTCGCCGATGGGCAATTTCGGCCATATTCTTTGTACGGTTCTCGACAGTGACCAGGCGCAGGCCGCATTGCGCCAGAACTTGTTCGTCATAGCCTTGAGGCACGAGCAGATAGAAACCAGCGGAACTGCGGATCGCGATCTCGGCATTCGACAGGGGGCCGGTGATCACGATGGGATCGGTGAACAAGAGGCGTCCCTCGGGCTTCATGAGGCGCGCCCACTCCGCTATCACGCGCCTTCGATCGGGCAGATGATTGATTGCATCGATGCAGGTAATGGCGTCAAAGCTGGCGTCAGATAAGGGAAGCGCCTGCGTCGCGTCCATGACACGAAATTCGCAGCGTCCTGCCAGGCCGCGTTGAGCCGCAAGCGCATTCGCGGTCACTACGGCTTGCTCGTGGACGTCTATGCCCATGACGGATGCTCCTGTCAGCGCAGCGAGTCGCAACGCCGGACCACCAGCGCCGCAAGCCACATCCAGCAGTCGCTTGCCGGGGCCAAGGCTAAGCCAGTTTTGAAACTTGTCCTGTTCGCTGGCGGTCAGCCAACTATTCTGGCCAATGTCTTCGCCGAAAGCGTCGCGTCGAACCTGCTCGTACAGCTTCGATTGGAAGTTGTTGTAGTTGGAGTCGTAGTGGCCGCGCGAAGTGCGCTTAGATGTCGGAGGTTGATCCACAGGGTTGATCCCGGGCGCGTGAAGCATTGTACCGTGGAACGCTTCTCGTGCATTTGGATCGAGCTTACGGTCCGACGCCTCCTGTGTGGCAGTCAGCACAGCTTACTTGCGTCAGGTCTCCCAGATCGACTGGATGTTTGAAGGTCGTCAGAGCGGTCGCTGCCAGACTGTTGGTGCCCTCGCTCTCCGACAGAAGCGTATGGCATTGATTGCAGTCTCTGCTGATGACCTTTCCGTCGGCGCTGACGTGTTGTCCATCGTGGCAACGGAAACATCCGTTGTAGTAATAGTGTCCGAGATTATTGGAATGGGTCTGCCAGTTCAGTTTCATCTCGGGGAATGTGGTGTGTTTGAATATTTGCTGGATCTCGGCGACGGCGTTGTGAATCTCGAGCTGCTTGGACTTGGCGACCTCGGGATATTTCTTCTCGTAGAAATCCTCCACGCCGCTGGCGATGCCCTGCAATGCGGAATCGGTGGTTGCGTAGGTCGCGGTTAGCACGGTGACCGCTTGCTGCTTGATGGCAGGCAGGGCAACATCGATGCGGCGCGCGAGCAACGACTGATCGACTGCCTGATCGGGTGGGACATAAATGTGAGTGGGACGATTGTGGCAGTCCACGCAATCCATGTGATGGCGTGGAGCCTTCGCAAGTTGATCCTTGGTAAGCTTCGAATCCTTGGCGTAATACTCCGTCACCCGCCCTTGCATGTCTTCGACGTGGATGTAGGGGACGATCTGACGCTTATCATCCGCGGCCACGTAGTCGATCTTGTTGCCGATGTTCATGTGCCAGTGAATGCCTTCGGGCGCGCCGGTGGCGGGGTCACCACCGCCCGTCTTGATGATCATCTTGATTTGGCGCATGGTGTTCTTTTCGTCGTTGGCGTAGTGCGTGAAGACTTTCAGTTGCCCGCCGTAGAATTTCTTCGGCCAATGGCACTGCTCGCAGGTTTCTTGCGCCGGTCGCAAGTTGTGCACGGGTGTCGGAATCGGGCGGGGAAAAGTATTAAAGATGGCCGCAAAGACCTGCCGGCTCCCCGAGAGCTTTGACTTCACGAACCACGTCGCACCCGCTCCTACGTGACACTCCGCGCATGCTACGCGGGCATGAGGAGAGAGTTGGTAGGCAGTGTACTCCGGGCTCATCACCGTGTGGCACAGCTGGCCGCAGAAGGCGACCGACTCGGTGAACTCGTAAGCCTTGTAACTTCCCGCAGTGCTCACCATGACAAACACAATGAGGAAGGTCGCAAATGAGATTACGGCGCTGCGCTGTGCGCGATCGTTCAAGTCGATACGCGGATAGAAAGCCGTCGGCGCAACTTTCTTTCGTCGCTCGATCAGCACGCCGGCCAACATGAGGAGAAGGCCAAGGACGAGAAACGCGGGGGACACCATGTACGCCAGGATCCCGATATAAGGACTGGCCTTGGTAGCAATCGCATCGATCAGGACAAAAAGGAAAATATTCGCCAGGCTGACAATGGCCAGCGCCATTCCGGCAAGGCTGATCGGGTTGCGCAGCAGCATGCGCGAACGGTGCCACGGCTCCGCCGGAAGCGGAGTGTTCTCAGTGTCCATGTTTGACCCCTGTCACTTCAGCTTCTTGCTCGGCAGTTTCAGCCTGGATCGCCTCGTCGGTTGAGCCCACGATTGCGGCGGTGTCGAGCCCGTGCTCGTCTTGATAGTGGTGCAGCGTCATCTTGCCATCCCACCACGCCCAATTCATGGGATACACATCAGGATCGAAGAACACTTGATAGAAATGCCAGACGATAATGGCCAGGGTTGCGAGCACTGCCTCGTAGAAATGAACGGCGGTGGCGACATCGAGCCACCAGCGCGGCATGTGATTGCCGACCAGAACCTTAGCCCACAGCATGACTCCGGTGACGGCCATGACGATCATGCCCCAGACCAGAGCCCAGTACTCAGCTTTCTCCGCGTAGTTGAAGCGGGCGAACTCAGGCTTGCGAGAAGTGAAACCGAGATAGTAGCAGACATTCTGCCATGCGCCTCTCGCATCGTCCAGCGTGGGGAATAAATCCAGGACCAGCTTGCGTCCTTGCCGCGTGAACACGACATCGAAGATGTGGTAGACGCTCACGCCCATGAGCACGACGGCGGCAATGCGATGCAGCAAATGGCGCTTGTGCTCGCCGAGGGAAAGCATCGAGGCGAACCAGGAATCCGGAGACTTTAACGCAAACCCGGTTAGCACTAACAGAATGAAACTGGTGAGCAGCGTGGCGTGCTGTACCCGGAAGCGGATGGGCATGCGCATCACGAAGTCGCGCTGCACTCTGCGCCGCGCAATTACCTTAGCTCGCCAGATAATGAAGTTGTGCAGCAACATGCCGCCGATGACGGCGAAGATCATGCTGAGATAGAAGCGACGAATCCATCGGACAGCCTTGCTGCCCATATCAGCCGAGAGCGGCGCATCCACGTGCACTTTCGCAGCGGCAAATTTCTCCGTAACGCCGGGATGGCATTGCCCGCAAGTGCGCGCGAGATTGGCCTGATTGATGGTTGAGCGCTGATCGCTCGAAGGGAAAATGCTGTGAGTGCCGTGGCAACTGGCGCAATTGGCGACTACCTGTGAGCCTCCGCGCGACGCCAGCCCATGGTAGCTCGCCAGATAGGTCGTCTCGCGCCGGCCTTCAATACCAAACTCCTGTGACAACCGCATGCCCTCGTGGCAGCGCGCGCAAGTAGCCTGACCGACGTTTTCCGCGGAGACGGGAGAGTTGGGATCGGTGTGCGCCTTAATGGAGTGAATGCCATGGCAATCGGTGCACACGGGCGCCTGCCAGTTTCCTTTGGCAACGGCCTGCCCATGGATGCTCTGCTTGAATTCCTTGGAAATCGTGTCATGACACTGGCCGCAGGTCGTCGGCACATTGAACTTGAAGATGGGAGACTTGGCGTCTTTGGCGTCGAGAATCTCATGAGCGCCATGGCAATCGGTGCAGACTGCAGCCTTTTCCGATCCGGCAGCGACCGCGTGTCCGTGAATGCTTTGTTGATAGGACGCTACCATCTGGGCGCTCTGGCCGCCGTCTTGCATCACAAATTTCTGGCTATGGCAGGCCCCGCAGGTGGCGGGAATGTTGGTGTGATGCACGCGCGACTTTGGGTCGCTGGCCGGCAACAACTCGTGCGGGCTTCCGTGGCAATCGACGCAGGTAGCTGCCTTGGTATTGCCTGCCTGCACAGCCTTGCTGTGAAAACTTCGGTCGTATGCAGCCTGCTCGTCGGCGTGACATGTCGCGCAAGTGATTTTTTGTGGAGGAGTCTTGTGTGCCGAACTCTTTACATCGGTGTGGCAATCCACGCACGTGAACATGCTGCCGTGAATGGAATCTTTGAAGCCCTGAGGATCCACATGCAGGCTGACGGGCTTGCCGTTCACTTCATGAGTCAGCGTGGCGTCGCTATGGCAGGCCAGGCATTCTTCGGCAGCTGGTTTAGCAGGCTGCTTGCTGGCGGGTGGTTTACCGGCGGCGAGGATGCTTCCAGCTGTTAAAAGTAGGGTGAGGGCAACTCCAGGCGCAAAACGATTCCGTATGGTCCGCGTGGACATGCTCTCACCCGCCAATCTTTCAGAATTGAATGCTCTCCAGGCGGCCGTTGTCGAGCCGTCTTTGCTCAGTTTGAGTTACTTGGCCAACGTGCGAATGTAGGCGACCAGGTCCTTAATTTCTTCGGGCTTCAGTTTTTCACCATAGGCTGGCATCTTGGGCGCCTTGCCTTTGGTGACGATGTCAATCAACTGCGCATCACTTTCCGCCTTCACTTCTGGCGATGCGAAATCGCGGGTACCCATTTTGCCGCCCTTGCCGTCGGCGCCATGGCACATGGCGCACTTCGCTTTGTATGTTCCGGCCGCATCCTGTGCCACCGCCGGTGAAGAGAAGATCGCGATCACCCCACAGGCCAGCAGAGTTACCAGGCCCATTCGAAACGAGATAAGTTTCACGTTGCTTCCTCCTTAGGAAGATGTATCCGCCAAGGTATATCACGGAGCAAGGGTGGCCGATGTCTGACTTGCCACATCCGAAGGCACGATTCACTTTGGACCGTACCGCCGTTCTTTCCTGAGAACTCGCTCGCAGTCGTAGGATCACATGCAGGCCAAAATGAACCTATGCCAGAAGTCACTTGGCCCTGTGACAACAATCACATGGATTTTTGCTTTACATTGTGATGGTTATCACGAACTCCCGTATTGTGCGGCACTGCTCTGAAGATCGCATTCATCCTAGAATTCCCAGATGCCGAATCTGCCAAGCCCGCCGGCTCGTTCGAACGGAAGCAACGGCGCCGGTGCGGAATGGACCTCTTCTTTATCCGGAACGAAATCCAGCCTGATCTCGAAAACGCCAGGCTTCCAGCCCCGTCCTTTGCAAGTGACTTGGGAGATGACGCAAGCATGCGACTGGAAACATTCATCTCGTGGTCCAGCGCGAGGGTCCCGCGACCGGGGTCAGTGCTCGACGGCGGAAGCGTTTCACTTGGTGGAGGAAGTCGCTGCAATTCACGTGCCCCTGTTGGCGCTTACAGGGGGCGATCCGCTGCTCCGGCCTGATTTGTTTCCGGTGGTTGAGTTTGCCGCGAGCCATTCGGTGCGAACTTCTCTTACCTTGCTGCCCACGCCGTCAGTCGACAGCGAAATCATCGCCGCGTTGAAGGCGGCCGGATTGATGCGGGTTGCCTTTTGGCTGCATGGATCGTCGGCGTCGCTCGATGATGCCCACTGGCAGGCCAGCGGTTCCCATCGCCGCACCCTTGCCATCATCGGCTCTTGTCATGAGGCGCGGCTTCCGGTGCAAATCAACACCATGCTGTCGCGGCGCAACTTCAACGATGTGGATCCCATGATCGAGCTCTTGACGCGCCTGGACGTGGGATTGTGGAATGTGTTTTTTCTGGTGCCGTCGAGCCCTGCACAAGCAGACGAAATGCTCACAGCGGATGAGCATGAAAAAGTTTTCGCCAAACTTTATGCCGCGTCGAAGGTCGTCCATTTTCAGATCAAGACCACCGAGGGGCAACACTACCAGCGCTACCTTCTGCAGCAACGCGCCCGGGAATCTCGTGGACGCATGACTGAAGCAGATGTGATCACCTGCGCGCCCCAAGGAGTAAACGACGGGAAGGGATTCGTCTTCATCGATCCCACCGGCGAGGTGTTTCCCAGTCGATTCCTGCCGCTCTCCGCCGGCAACCTGACCACCCAGTCGCTGGATGAGGTATATTGCGAATCACCTTTATTCCTCTCGCTGCGCGACAGTTCCCGACTGAAAGGGAAGTGTGGACGGTGTTCCGTTCGTAACGTTTGTGGAGGATCGCGCGCCCGTGCGTACGCCCTGACCGGCGATTTGTTCGCCTCCGACCCATGCTGTGCCTATGAGCCGTAGATAAGTTGCGGTGTCGAAAGCCCGTCGTTGGTCAAAGCGTACGTTGAATCACCCACCGGTGTGATTCAGCGCCTGCCGCAATCTCGCACCTGAGTTGGGTCCAGGTCTCGTTGACGGCAAGACGGTGACTCCCAGGAATGCCCTGAAAGAAGCCGGATTCCGCAGGTACTCGTAACTTCGATCACGTTTAAGTGTGATTGTGGTCACACGATCCATTCTGGGAATCTTCCAATATTGAGGCAATTCATTGCACCGTTGGGGAAGTTCTTCACTGTGGTTGTGACGGTGGTCACGAATCCCCGTGATTGCGTGTACGGAGTTTCCCAGGCGACTCTGGCAATCTAGCGTGCAATCGAGGTGCCTTATGGCTCAAGACGGTCGCGACATCCTGGACATCCTTCGTTTTGAACTCAGCTTCCTGCTCGACGGTGGCTACGGTCGTTCTCCGCACGCGTCCTGGCGGGCGCCGGCGGTCTTTGAGGATTCCCCTATCTGTCCGAACTTCTGTGATCCTTCGCGGCCGGTACCCTGCGAGAGTTGCCGGTTGGAACAATTTGTCCCGGAAGGCCGCCGCACCGAAGCCGTGCCCTGTCGCTTCATTCAACTCACGCCGCAAGGGCAATCGGTCGAGGATTTCTACCGCACCGGCACTCAGGCTGATATGGAAGAGGCTCTGGCCGACTGGCTGCGGGCACAGATCAAGAGGATCGAGGAAGAACGAGGGATCTCGGGGCAGCGGGGAGTGGCGTAGGGTTACCGCGCTTCCGCAACCAATACGCGAGTAAGACTGTCCCCTCGCACAACGAAGGGCTGAACCCATCCCAAGGAGTGGTGAAATTATGAGTGAAGAGCACGCATATCGAGTTGCAGCATGGTGGACGTCGGGACGCACTGGTCTGGCGAAATCGGATTCCGCTCCCAACGCCATTCACTTTACGGCTCCCACCGAATTCGGCGGACTCGAAGGCCGCTGGACCCCGGAAGAACTTCTGCTGGCTGCGGTTGCTGGCTGTTACACCACAACGTTGCGCGCCATTGCGGGTACCGCCCAGTTTGATTTTACTGATCTGCAAGTGGAAGCCAGCGGGACCGTACGGAAGATTGATTCGGGCTACAGTTTTACGCAAATCGTGGTGCGTCCCAACCTTAAGATCAATTCCGCCGACGAACGCGATCGTGCGCTGGATCTGCTGAAGCGTGCCGAGAAACTCTGCCTGGTGTCGCGGGCGCTGGGCACGAACTTGAAGTTCGAGCCGCAGCTGGAAATCGTCAAACCGGCGTCGATTGCCTGAATTAAGAGCGGGCGCCGGTAGGTTGAGCTGCACGCCTTGTGAACGGCAGAAGGATTTCGCTTCTGCGGAAATGATCTAAAGCTGTAGCGAAGCGGAAACAGACGATGGATCGTCCGTTCCGGTCAGGCGGAAGCCTACCTTTTTGAAGATGGCTTGCGTGGCCAGGTTGTCGCGCAGGATTTCCCCAGAGAGCTTCTGAAACTTTTCTTCGCGAGCTGCGCGCGTCACTCCGGCGAGCAATTCGGTTCCTAGTCCGCGTCCCTGCCACCGGTCGGATACCAGCACTGCCGCTTCGGCTTCGGTGCGATTGATAGCACTGAACCGGCCCACACCCAAGACCTCATGTTGCCCGGTCTCAGGATTCTTACGATCCGCCACCAGCGCGAATCCGCGATCGTAACTGCCAAAGCAGATGCGCACCAGTCGCTCATGCTCCACGCGGGTGCTTAAACTGAGCGAGCAAAAATACCGTAGATACACGCTGCGTTCGGAAAGCGTGGCGTGAAACTGCACCATCAGTGGCTCATCTTCCGGGCGGATCGGACGGATGTTGACCTCAGAGCCATCCTTCAACTTCCAATCCCACACGTATTGCGCGGGATATGGCCGGATGGTGGGACGCGGCAATTGCGCAGCCTGCACAGTGGAATCGTGCAGTAGGACGCGTGCGTCGAGAGCGAGCAATTGCTCCGGCGTCGCCAACAGCGGATTGATATCAATCTCCTTGATCCAGGGCTGCTCCATGACCAGTTGGCTGAAGCGCACCAGCAAGCTCTCGAGGGCAGTCAGGTCCACGGGCTTGCGGCCCCGTACCCCGAGCAGGGCCGAATAAATTTTTGTCTGCTCCATCAGGCGTTGGGCCAGCGTGGTGTTCAGTGGCGGCAATGCGAGAGCACGGTCGCGATAAACTTCGACCATCACTCCGCCGGAACCGAAGAGGATGACGGGTCCAAACTGCGCGTCGATGGTGCTGCCCAGGATCAATTCGTAGCCGTCGCGCTTCACCATGGGCTGCACCGTGACGCCAGAGAAATGTTCGGCTCCTGCCTTCGCTGTGACCGAAGCTTGGATTGCGCGAAAGGCATTGCGCACGCGCTCTTCGGTCTGCAGTCTCAGATGAACTCCATCCACATCGGTTTTGTGTGCGATCGTGTTGGATAGAAGCTTGAGCACCACGGGATATCCGATCGCAGAGGCACAGGCGCTTGCTTGTTCCTCGTTCTCGGCCATGCGGGTCTCGACGGCGGGAATTCCGTAGTGCGCGAGAAGTTTTTTCGACTCGAATTCATTGAGCAGCGTGCGCCCAGTGGCGCGCACTTGCTGCACGAATTCATTCACCTGAGCGCGCGCACCCGCGGAGGAATCCGATGCTTCCACGAGCGCGGGTGTCTCATAGAGTCCACGCAAGTTGTAGGTGTATCGCCACATGTAAGTGAAGGCACGCGCAGCGGTGTCCGGATACGAGAAGGTCGGAATGCCTGCGCCATTCAAAATGCCAGTTCCCTCCGCCACGCCGTCGCCGCCCATAAAGCTGGCGAGCACAGGCTTGCCCGTGGAATGTGCGAGAGGTTGCAGGCGCACTGCCACTTGCGTGGGATTGGCGAGTCCCTGCGGCGCGATGATGGCCAGCAGTCCATCGCTGCCGGTATCTTTTGCCACAATGTTGACTGCCTTCACGAAGCGCTCGGCATCGGCGTCGGCCAGCACGTCTACCGGATTGCTATGGCTCCAATGGGGCGAAAGGAATGTGCTCAACTCCCGCACTGAGTCGGAAGAGAGAACGGTGAGCTCTCCTCCGGTTGCGATCAGGGAGTCGGTCGCGAGTACTCCCGGACCTCCGGCGTTGGTGACGACCGTGAGTCTCGGCCCGCGGGGTCTCGGCTGCTTGCTCAGCACTTCCGCCATATAGAAGAGGTCCGCAAGGTTCTGCACTCGCAGCACACCGCATCGGCGGAAGGCTGCTTCCAGCACGTCGTCACTTCCAGTTAAGGCCCCAGTGTGCGACGCCGCCGCGCGCGACGCCGCCTCCGACCGCCCAGCCTTGATAACAATGATGGGCTTACTCAATCCAATTTCGCGCGCCGCGGAAAGAAACGAGCGCGCGTCCCCCACCGATTCCATATAAAGGAGAATACTTTTCGTGTGAGGATCGTCGCCGAAGTGATAGATCAAGTCGCCCCAACCTACATCGAGCATCGAACCGGTCGACACAATTGCGCTGAATCCCACTTGCTCGCGTTCGCTCCAATCAAGAATCGAAGTCAGCAGCGCCCCGCTCTGGCTCAGGAAAGCGACGCTGCCTTTTTGCGGCATGGTCTTTGCGAAAGTTGCGTTCAACCCGATCGTCGGATTCATGAAGCCCATGCAGTTAGGTCCAACCAGTCGCAACGATCCGCGCCCCAGATGTTTCTGAATTTCTTCTTCCAGCAGAGCACCGTCGTGTCCTTGTTCGCGAAATCCTGCAGAAAGTACGACCGCAGATTTCACACCCGCATCGACACATTCTCCAATAATCTGGGGCACCGTCTGCGCCGGCGTTACCACGAGCGCAAGGTCAACGCCTCCGGCAATGTCTCCGATGTGTGGCTGCGCTTTGATGCCGAGGATTTCAGCGTGGCTGGGATTGACGGCGTGAACAGTGATGGGAAACTTGCTCTCCAGAAGATTCGAAACCACGCTGCGGCCTACGGTTCCAGCGCGATCGGTGGCTCCGATCACGGCCACCGAACGAGGGCGAAACAGAGACTCCAGCCCAGGGCGTGCCGGAGTGGCAGAAGTGTAAAGCTTATCGACGTGCGAGGGCCCGGAGGGAATCGACGTGTAGCTCACGAAAGTCTCCCGCTGCGCGAATGAACACATTTTTTCATAATTCGTGCGTGCTCAGGAGCAACCTAACCACCCACACTTCACCCATGATGTCACAGTTTTCCATGCGCGTCTGTGATCGCACTGTACACCCGATCACCTGCCCTCGTGATGGTGATCACAAGCAGAATTGCGGTGCTACAATTCTTACAAGAAGGAGGTGCCCAGTGCGCGCCCCTTATGGTCTAAATATTCTTGATAACTGTCTCACCTGTCCGGTGAGAGAAGAACATCTATTCTGTAACCTTTCCGTTCACGCCGGACAACGTCTCAACGAAATCAAATCCACCGCCGTCTATCCCAAGGGAGCGATGCTCTTCATTGAAGGGCAGCAACCCCGTGGCGTTTTTGTGTTGTGCGCCGGGAAGGCAAAACTTTCCACATCATCCCGCGAAGGCAAAACCATCATCACAAAACTTTCCGAGTCAGGGGATGTTCTTGGTCTCAATTCGGTAGTGTCCAACCGCCCCTACGAAGTCAGTGCCGAGATGATGGAGCCGGGTCAGGCCAATTTCATTCCTCGCGATTCTTTGCTGCAGTTCTTAAAAGAGAATGGGGAAGTCGCGTTGCGCGTTGCCGAACAACTGAGTCGCAACTACTACACCGCGTACGAGGAGATCCGCACTTTGGGTCTTAGTTCCTCGCCTTCGGAAAAATTTGCCAAGCTCTTGTTGTCTTGGACGACCAAGACGCAACAGACCGACGGTTCTTCGCAGGTGAAGCTTACTCTCACCCACGAGGAAATTGCGGAGATCATTGGTACCACTCGCGAGACCGTGAGCCGCTTGTTTTCTGACTTTAAAAGGAAACAGCTGCTGCAACTCAAAGGTTCGACGCTGCTCATCCGTAACCGGGTGGCGCTGGAAAAAATCGTCCAGTCCTAACTGGGACAACGGTCTGAACTTAACAACGAGCTCAGCTGGACAACGATCCAGTGGGGACAGCCGCCCTTCGACGTTGCTCAGGGCAGGCTCTCCGGCTGTCCAGTCGAACGCAGTGAGGCGCTCATCGATGCCGTCGGAAGATCTTCCTCAGCGGCCGCGATACGCGCCTTTTTATCCTGCAACCGTCATCACCGGGCAAGTCGCGTAGCGCACCACTTCATGCACTGCGGACCAGGGAATATGCGCCGCCGCTTTGGCGGAAGGTGTGCGGTTTGCTCCCATCACGATCAAGTCGACTTCGAACTTCGCACTGGCCGTGAGAACTCCCTCAGGAAGGAAATCTGTTCCTACGACAAGCTCCACTTCCTGCTCCAGCCCCGTCTCTTGTGGCAGACAATCCCGCAATTGCTTGAGGCATCGTTTACGTGACGAGAACGCCCATTCTTGTAACTCGTCAGCCGCCGCTCCAGCGGGTGCATAGGCTGATAGGCTCGCGGAAGTCGCGGGCATCGGCGAGATCATGTGCAACAGAATCAGTTTCGACTGCTGCGCTCGAGCCAAGGCCAATGCGAGCGGCAGTGCCCGGACCGATCCCTTGCCAAAATCGGTGGCGACGAGAATTCGATGAAATCCCGGTTTCTGCGCAGCCCATGCGACATCAGCCTTCGGACCGATCGTCATGACCGGACAAGGGGCGGCGCGTAGCAATTCCTCAGCGACGGAGCCCAGGGCCAGCTTTTGCAGCCCCCCGCGCCCACGCGTGCCAATCACCAGAAGGTCAATGGATTTTTCTTCGATCAGGGCGACGACTTGCTCCGCCACTGGTCCGTGCCTTACCAGAGTTGCATCAATCCTCTGCTGCGGCCCGAATTCCTCGACGAGTTCGTTAATTTCTTTTTCAGCTGCGATCCGCTCCAAATCGATTTGGGGAGGATTTTCCAATGCCGCATATTTGAAATCAGGATGCAGAACATGCACGACCGACACCCGCGCGTCATTTTCCGATGCCAACACCAACGCGTTGCAAAGAGCACGGCGGGAGGCGGCAGAGAAGTCCGTAGCAACCAGAATGTGGCGGAAGACTGAATTCACCGGCGATGTTTTCAATGGGGTATTCAATTCTGCAATTGACATAGATTCCTCCCTTGCCGCTCAGAGTTCATTGATCCTCGCGATTCGTTAATGTTGCTCGAGCGCGGGGCCGCCCTCTCGTCCAAACATATTTTTCCGCGTTCGCTGCAGACGGGTTCCTCGCTTCTTGTGTGGAAAGAGGCACTAGTTTCACCTGCGTTCCGCCCCAAATTACAGTCATCGTTTTCGAACATTCGTCGCAGAGCCAGAAGCGCTCCTCAAACTGCGGCAGAAATTCTCCGGTGACCGCTTCTACTTCTGGGGTGGGAGCCAGGCAGAAGATTTTCCCCTGGTGCAGATAGCGAAAACTTTCGGAGCAGTCGGGATTGGCGCACTTGGACAGCATGGCAAACTCCAGCCAGCCGTACGCTGAAATGCTATTCCAACGAAGAGAGGGACGAGGTGACCGCAGATACCAAATCGGGTGACGTTCGTCACCAGCTTGCGGACGTGATTTCAATCGCTATTTGCGTTTCAATATGGTGTGATCACTCACCCTTCACAACAATCCGCTGTTGTAACGAAACCCGCAACTTTTATTTGCAAACTTTTGACATCGCTCAAACAATAAAATTCACGGTCGTCGTTAACTTAAAACGATGAATAGCATTTTGATACCTGCTTTGAGTTCCAAGGCATGGTAACCGCGATCAGTTCTCCCTCAGTCGCCAACTCCATCGCAAAACCTCCTCTTCTCCGCACTCAAGCTCCGCGGCTGGTTTCGGTGGACGTCTTGCGCGGGCTCGTCATGGTGCTCATGGCGTTGGATCACGTTCGGGACTTCCTGTCGTATCAAGGATTTCCTCCGGAAGACATGGCACACACGAACGGACCGCTTTTCTTTACGCGCGTCATCACGCATTTCTGCGCTCCCGTGTTTGCCTTCCTGGCCGGAACCGGTGCATTCCTCGCGACGAGTCGCGGGAAGTCGCTACGGCAGGTCTCACACTTCTTTCTGACTCGCGGTTTGTGGCTCGTGTTCCTCGAGTTGACAGTCGTCGATTTTGCGTGGGGATTTGTCCCGTGGGCGCAAGCCGGAGTCATCTGGGGACTAGGCTGGAGCATGGTTGTCATGGCGCTAATTGTTTATCTTCCGGCTCGCTGGATCGGCGCACTGGGTGTGGGCATGATCGCCACTCACAATTTGCTCGATCGTGTGAATCCAGCCTCGTTCGGAAAGTTGTCTTGGCTGTGGACGCTTCTTCACACACCCGGCCGCATTCCAGTCGCCGCTGGTTTTCATTTTTCTGTGCGGTACGTTCTGATTCCGTGGGTTGGAGTCATGGCTGCCGGCTTCGCTTTTGGAAGTCTGCTGCTACGGCCTGACCGCCGCAAATGGATTCTGACAATCGGGATCTCCGCGACGATGTTGTTCTTTGTTCTTCGCGGATTGAATGGTTACGGGAATGGTATCGCCGGGCTGCCCTTCGGATACCCGCGTTCCGCTGGTCCATGGAGTGTCCAGCCGACAGTCTCGTTGACTCTGATCTCGTTCTTCAACACGCTGAAGTATCCGCCTTCTCTTGACTACCTGCTGATGACGCTGGGGCCGTCTCTCATTGTTTTAGGGCTGCTGGATCGATCCAAAGCAGAACGCGGGCTGAGTCGCATCCTCGTGGTTTACGGTAGAGTGCCGCTGCTCTACTACGTCCTGCATCTTTATCTCATTCACATCCTGGCGATCGTGGTCTCGTTAGTATTTCAGCAGCCTGTCTTGCACGGTTCTGTAATTGCCGACTTTGCGACAAAACCCGCCGGGTACGGTCACGGTCTGCCTTTCATTTACGCCGCGTGGATTCTAGCTGTGGCCCTCCTCTACCTGCCCTCTCGGTGGTTTATGGAATTCCGGAGTCGGCATCGGGATTGGACTTGGCTCAGCTATCTGTAATGGGAATGGACCGGCGTCAAGACTCTTGGCGTAGCTGCCGATAAGACCAAACGTAAGGGTAAAGTGCGCGCCTGCCCAGAAATGGGCACGCTTGAGAACCAGGGAGGAGCACGTCCATGCAGTCTGAGTATCCGAACTCCAGAAGAGAGGTGCGTTTTGTCATCGAAGCGGGAGCAACGGTCAAAGTTTTGAAGAGCGGTCAAATTCTTCATGCCAAGACTGTGAATATGAGTGGAGGTGGTGTGCTGCTCCATTTCGAAGAACCAGTTTCCCTAGCCGTCGGAGATCCGGTGGACTGTGAATTCAGGGTCTTCCACGAACCCGGCTCGCCTCTACCGTATTGGGGAGTGGGAGACGTCATCCGGTTGGAAGGCCGCAGCGTGGCGATCATGCTCAAGGCTGGTGGTTTCTGTCCGTTGAGTTCCGAACTTGATAGCTCAGATTTCCTGAGAATCTGACCGGCGCGGTGCCACTGCAAGATCTCCTCATCTTTTTGAGGCCGACACGGGATAGGCTAGAATCTATCGCGGTGAGTCGCCAGACAGACATATTCCACCACTAATTTACAATCATTCCCACGTCTCGACGAAAATGATGTCCCTCACGAAGTATGTATCTTCTGGTCGGCGTTCTTCTGTCCACGGGACGTATTAGCGACGAAAGACTTATTCTGACCCTATGATTCAACTTGAGTGTGCCGCTCTCCTTTTTGATCTGGACGGAGTCCTTATCAACTCAACGCCCGCAGTCGAGCGGGTTTGGCACCGCTGGGCGATCGAGCATGGGTTCAATCCCATCGACGTCGTCACCCGCGCGCATGGTCGCCCCAGCCTCACGACTGTGCGTGAATTCCTGCCAAATGCCGATCATGAAGCCGAGAATCGCGAGGTGGAACGTCGCGAGATCGCGGACCTGGAAGGCGTGATCCCGCTGCCAGGCTCTCTGGACTTGCTCGCCAGCCTTCCGCCAGACCGCTGGACTATCGTGACCTCTTGCACTCGTGCACTCGCTGAGGTCCGGATCCGGGCCGCTGGACTGCCGCTGCCGGCAAAAATGATTACCTCGAACGATATTTCTCACGGTAAGCCTCACCCGGAGCCCTATCTGAAAGGCGCGGCTGCCCTCGGATTTCCGGCCGCTGAGTGCGTCGTCGTTGAGGATGTCCCCGCGGGAGTCTGCTCTGGCAAAGACGCTGGAGCAAAGGTCATCGCCTTCAAAACGACGGTGCAGGAATCTGCGCTGCGCGAGGCAGGGGCCGACTGGGTCTTGAACAATTGCGCCGATATCCGGTTGAGCGATCGCCTGCCGGATTTGAAATTAGCACTGGCGAATGGTCAATGAGCGCTTGCAGTGGTGATGTTCTGTGGTACCCGACGCACGCCGAGAAGTGTTGTGGATCCCTCGAGCGCTTTCCGCTGCGCTATACTGACTTCCGGCGTACAGGACGCCGCCCGTCCGCGGACAGGACTGAGTCCACCTGAGCGAAATATAAATTAAGGTTCTCACGAACCTCCTTTTCGCCCGCCGCAGCGGACCCCGGGCAGTACACGAAGGAGGTCCGTCATGTCTCGCATATCGCACGATCGTCACTTTCCGGTTCGTCCCAACCTCGACCAACTCAAACATCAAGCTAAAGACTTACTGCGCGCCATTCATGAGGGAGATTCCGGCGCGATTGCCGAGTTACGCAAGCATCATCCCAAGCCAAGCATCGAGCCTGCGAATGCGAAGCTAGCCGACGCGCAAGCGGCGTTGGCGCGAAGCTACGGTCTCCAGAGTTGGCCGCGTCTGGTTACTGCTTGCCGCATGACTGATGCCATCTGGCGTGGTGACAAGGCAGCCGTTCGAGAGTTGGTTCTGAAGGATCCGCGACTGCTGTACGAAAGCGCGCGCGGGATCGCCGACAGCAACTGGGGCCCTCCAATGTCGTACGCCGCAAACGTTGGCCAAGACGGCATCATCGCCATGCTGCGCCAAATGGGGGCGAACGATCTGCAACATGCCTTCGATCGCGCCTGCCTGCAAGGCCGGATCGAAACCGCTCGCCGCCTGCATGCGATGGGCGCAGGTCCCGTGCCGGGCTGCGTGATGGGCCCGTGCGAAACGCTGAACGCTGAAGGTCTGGCGTTCCTGTTCGAACTCGGGGCTGCACTTGCTGACGAGCACGGCGATCATCTCGCTCCCGTCGCGTTGCTTTTGCAAACCTATTGTCGTGGGCCGAAGGAGAAGCATCTCTGCCTGGAACTTGTTGCCGAGCGCGGCGTCGCGTTGCCGGATACTCCAGTGATGGCACTGCACCGCGGGCGGATGGACCTTCTCGAAGCGCATCTACTCCGCGATCCTCAACTAGTGACGCGCACGTTCTCGCACGAAGAAATCTATCCTCCGCAGCTTGGATGCCACGCGGATCACAGCCTCGCCCTCCACGGCACACCGTTGGCAGGCACCACCCTGTTGCATATCTGTGTCGATTTCGACGAGATCGAAATCGCGTGCTGGCTGATCGAGCACGGCGCGGACGTAAACGCCAAGGCCGAAATCGACGCCGACGGCTTCGGTGGACACACGCCGCTGTTTGGTTGTGTGGTTTCGCAAGCCTACCTATGCCGATTGCAGCAAGATGCTGCTTTTGCCCGCCTCCTGTTGGATCACGGAGCCGATCCCAATGCCCGCGCGTCCATCCGCAAGCAGTTGCGCTTTGTCGCCGACGAAACGATGCACGAATATCGCGACGTCACACCATTGGAGTGGGGTGCGCGCTTTCACGGCCCCGGCTACCCCGGGCACACCTGGGTGAGCCAGCCCGCAATGCAACTCATCGCGGAGCGCGGCGGCCGAATGTGAAAGTGGTGCCTGCGGCGAGTACACTTGTCAGGCGGCCTCGCCGCGTGCTAACGTGCGCGGTTCCAGTGATTTGTATGAGTTTGCAAAGGCAACGCCGGCGAACTTGTTTTCCATCCTACGCCCTAAAAGGATTCCACCTATGAGTAGTGCCGTCACCGACCTCCCCGCCAAGAAGAAGCACGCTCCTTATGTGCCCGAAACCATGGAGATGAAGGAGTTCACCTTCCGTGCCTTGCTGATCGGGCTGGTGATGACCGCGATTCTCGGATCAGCCAACGCCTACCTCGGGCTGAAGGCAGGAATGACGATCGCCGCGACCTATCCGGCGGCCGTGATTGGCATGGCGCTGTTGCGCCTGATGAAGGGCTCGCTGCTGGAAGAGAACATCGCGAGAACAGTGGGGTCGATCGGCGAATCCGTGGCTGCGGGCGCAATCTTTACGATCCCCGCATTCGTAATGGCCGAATTGTGGCCCGAGCTTACGCCGGGCTTCGCGGCTTTCACGACTCCGGAATATTGGAAGTCGGTAGCCCTAATGACAATCGGCGGCACGCTCGGCATCCTGTTCGTGACATTGCTGCGGCGTGTGATGGTAGAAGATCCCGACTTGCCTTACCCAGAGTCGGTGGCCGCATCGGAGATTCATAAAGCCGGCCAGCAGGGATCGACAGCCGCGAAAATCCTTTTTGCGAACATGGGCTTCGGCGGCTTCATGTATCTATTGGGCGCGGTCAATATTTTCAACCCCAACAATACGTTTCCTGTGACGATTGGCAATCTCGGCAAGAAGTTGCTGCTGCGCACAAGTACAAATCCCAACGTCGCCACCACGATCACCGGCGGCACAACACTGTTCACCGCGCCGGATGTAAGCCCCGCATATCTCGGGGTAGGCTACATTATTGGACCTCGCCTGGCCGCTCTGAATTTTGCCGGCGGCGTGCTCGCCTGGGGTCTATTGGTTCCACTCCTAACCTTCACGATCGGTCCGTACATCCAGGCCACGCAGCCGGCGGATCAGCAGCTCTCGTGGACCTTGCTCGCGGGCGCCATCTACTTCTCGATCGTGCGCCCCATCGCGGTCGGCGGTATGTTGGTCGGCGCTTCTTACACTTTGTTCAAGATGCGCAAGCAGTTGGCGCTGGGCATGGGCCGCGCAGTTTCCGATCTCAAAAAATCGGCTGCCGCGCAAGCCGCGACCAATCGCACCGAACGGGATTTGCCCGCCAAAGCAATCTTTGCTGGCATCGGCGTCGTCTTCGTAGCCATGATTCTGCTCTATCACTACTTCATCGCCGGCGCCGGTGGCCTCACCGGTTCGCAGGTGCTGTCGGGCGCGCTCGTGGCGGCGGGCGTCATGATCATTGTCGGATTCTTCTTTGCCGCAGTTTCCGGCAATTTGGTTGGCCTGATTGGATCGTCGAACAATCCGGTCTCGGGCCTCACGCTGTGCACGCTGGTGATCGCCGCGCTGCTTATGGTTGCGATGGGCGTAAAGGGAACCGGTGGCGTGGCCGCAGTGCTTGGAGTTGCCGCGGTGGTATGCGTTTCGTCTGCAGTAGCAGGCGAGATGTTACAGGATCTGAAAGTAGGCCACATCCTCGGCGGCACACCCGCCAAAATGCAAATCGGAGATCTGTTCGGCATCGTGGTCGCGTCGCTGGTTCTGTTTTTTCCGATCGCGATTCTGGCCAAGGCCTATCATTTCGGAAGCTCGGCGCTTCCGGCTCCTCAAGCTGGATTGATGGCGATGCTCTCGAAAGGGATCGTTGGCGGCGATATGGCGTGGCCGCTGGTGATCGTCGGCATCCTGCTTGGATTGGCGATGATCATGATCGAAGTGAAGAGCGTGATGCTCTTCGCCGTCGGGATGTACTTGCCTCTGGGAACAACCTTCGCGATCTTCCTGGGCGGCGTCATCCGCTGGATCACCGACACCTTGCGCGATCGTCGCGGCTTCAACGATGCACAAAAGGCGCGAGTCGATAATGCTGGTGTGCTGACCGCCTCCGGCATGATCGCCGGCGAAGCACTCTGTGGCCTGGTGATCGCGGGATTGGTGGGGTCGGGTCATGATGTGACGCTCTTCAAGTGGACGCCGCCATTTCTGCTCGCGCTCGGCGCGCTGGCCATACTTGCGATTGTCATGATCCGCTTGCCACTCGCCAGTTGCGGACGCCCGGAAGATCCCGCCCCGCCGACGGCGATCATGTAGGTATGTAGACCACGAAGGACACGCTTCGGCTTCGCTCAGGGCAAGCTCTGTCACATAAGGGGGTTCGAAGTTTTCCTTCGTGATACTTCGTGTCCTTCGTGGTTGAAGGTCTTGTTATGCCGATTTCTCAAAACATTGCGGAGGTACGCGATCGGATCGCAGCGGCGGCAAGTCGCGCGGGAAGACCTCCCGAAGAAATCGTGCTGATGGCGGTCAGCAAGACGCATCCGCCAGAGCAAATTCGCGAAGCCTACAACGCGGGCCTGCGCTTGTTCGGTGAGAACCGCGTACAGGAATTTGCCGGAAAAGCGCAAGCTCTCACCGATCTGGCCGAAGCCGAGTGGCACATGATCGGCCACCTGCAGACGAACAAGGCCGCCAAAGCAGCAGAATTGTTTGTCGCAGTCGACTCAGTCGATTCCGTTAAGCTAGCCGAGAAACTGGACGCAGCCGCGCGCTTCGTTGGCCACAAACTCGGCGTGCTGGTCGAAATTAACGTTGGTGGCGAGTCGGCGAAAAGCGGCGTTGCTCCGGATTCGCGTGAACTGGAAGAGCTTCTGCAAGCCGCTCCACGCCTCGAGGCCCTGGAATTTCGTGGCCTGATGACCGTTCCCCCATTCACCGACAATCCCGAAGAAGCGCGCCCGTACTTCCGCAAGTTGCGTGATCTGCAAGAGACGATCGCCAAACGCAGACTCCCCTCGATCACGATGAATGCGCTATCGATGGGTATGTCCCATGACTTCGAAGTCGCCATTGAAGAAGGCTCAACCTGCATCCGCGTAGGCACCGCCATCTTCGGAGAACGCAGCAAGCCGTGATCAGTTTGTCATCCTGAGCGAAGCGAAGGAGCTATGCACTCCGTCTGCCAGTTGCACAGGTCCTTCGCGGCAAAAACTGCCGCTCAGGATGACAAGGCTTTAGGTTCGGTTGAGCGAGCACAGCAGCTAGAACCCACCCGCTCTCCCCTGCTACACTCATCCGTTTGCCGCAGGAGGTCCTTCATGCGCCGTCTTCTTCTCTCTCTTCTCTTACTTACACTTACGCTTACTCTTCCCGCTCTCGCTCAAGCTAAGCATCCCTTCACTTTCGAGGACATGATGAAGCTGAAGCGCGTCGGCGATCCGCAGGTTTCGCCCGACGGCAAGTGGGTGATCTTCAGCGTGGTCGACGTTGATCTGGAAGCCAATACGAAGACGCCTCACGTCTGGATCGTGCCTCTGAATGAGGTGGGCAAAGATGCTCATGTGGGGACGGCCGCCCCCGGCCGGCCGGCGGAGCAAAAGTCCGCAGGCTCTTCGTCAGCAGAGCGAATCCTCATCGCCGACCAGGACGCCGACCGCCCCCGCTGGGCGCCGGATGGGAAGCGGTTTGCGTTTTTGTCAACGAAGAAGGATGGATCGCAAGTGTGGATTGCCGACTTTGATGGCACCTCCGGGATAGTGACCGAAGTTCAGCAGTTCACGTCGCTAGCGACCGAAGCGAACGGCGAGTTGTGGTCGCCAGACGGGAAGAACGTTTTGTTCACATCCGATGTCTATCCTGAATGCGCCGCTGAACTCGCAGACGTTAACCAATGCAACGCGCAGAAGGTGAAGGAAGCGGAAAAATCAAAGGTCAAAGCGCAGGTGTTCACTCATCTGCTCTATCGCCATTGGAACGCATATAAGGAAGGTAAGCGCACACACATCTTTGCCGTTAAATTCAATCCGCTCTTTCACGGCAAACCCAGAGCAATGGGTTTTTCTGGCGAACTTTCCCGCGATCTCACTCCCGGCGACTACGACGCTCCCGTGTTCTCTCTCGGCGGGCAGGACAACTATGCCTTCTCGCCTGACGGACAGGAGATTTGCTACGCGTCTAATCACGAAAAGAACGAAGCCGCCTCCACCAACAACGATCTGTGGATAGTTCCAGTCACCGGAGGCCAAGCCGGATCTGTCCAGGCCAAGAACATCACCGCCGACAATCCCGCCAGCGACTCCACGCCGCTGTATTCGCCCGATGGCCGCTACATCGCCTACCGCGCCCAGCAGCGTCCCGGAAACGAGAGCGACCGCTTCCGCCTGATGCTGTATGACCGCAAGACGGGGACGAGAGCTCCCGTCCAGATTCCTTCTGACAATTGGATTGGGACGTTCTCATGGTCCCCGGATTCATCGAAGATTTATTACATGGATACAGACGACGAAGCCCAGAAAAAAGGCCAGAATGTGATCTGGTCGAACGATCTCGGCAATCCTGGCATACAAGTTAAGAACCAGCAGACCGGCAAGTCCATGGGAACGGTTCAGATAAACGAGAGGATTACACGTGGCTACGACGATGATCTAACTTTGTCTCATGATGGAAAGACGCTCCTATTCACGCGCATGTCCATCCAGAGTCCGACCGAAATCTACAGGATCGCTTTACCCAAGAAGATCGATCCTTATGATCTACCTGAAGGAGAGCAGCTTACACATCTGAACGATCTAGTTCTCTCTCAGGCTGCCATGTCCCCGCTTGAATCTTTCTGGTTCTCTGGCGCGCACAACGACAAAGTCCAAGGCTTCCTCGTCAAGCCGCCGAGCTTCGATGCCAGCAAGAAATATCCCGTGAAGTTCCTGATCCACGGCGGGCCGCAGGGGGCCTGGGGGGACGACTGGAGCTATCGCTGGAATCCGCAACTCTTCGCCGCTAATGGCTACGTCGTCGTCATGATCAACTTCCACGGTTCGACCGGATACGGGCAGAAGTTCATCGATGCCATCAACGGCGACTGGGGCGGCGCTCCCTATGAAGATCTGATGAAGGGACTCGACTACGCCGAGAAGACTTATCCGTTCATCGATAAAAATCGCGAGTGCGCGCTGGGCGCCAGCTACGGTGGATACGCCATTAACTGGATCCTCGGCCACTCCGACCGCTTCAAATGCCTGGTGTCGCACGACGGTATGTTTAACGCCGAGTCGGCTTGGGGCACGACCGAAGAACTCTGGTTCAACAACTGGGAGTTCAAGGGCACGCCCTACGAGAACCGTGCCGGATACCAGAAGTGGTCACCACACCAGTACGCCAAGAATTTCAAGACGCCCACGCTGGTTGTCCACGGCCAGCGCGACTACCGCCTCGACGTAAGCGAAGGCTTCCAGCTTTTTACCACGCTGCAGCTGGAAGGTGTCCCGTCGAAGATGCTCTATTTCCCCGACGAAGGACACTGGGTGCTCAAGCCGCAGAATTCGCGACTGTGGTACCAGGTAGTCAACGACTGGGTCGACCAGTGGACGAAGTGAAGTGGAAGAGGGATCTCGAACCTACGAGGTCGTACGTCGGACGAAGCGGCTAGCATGGCACATGTGGGGACAGCCGCCATCGTCTGTCCGCCGAGCAAAGCTCGGTCAGCAGTGATCGCAGCCGAGTGGCGCGAAGCAACCGCTAAGTTGTTGCGTCTGCTTGTAAGTCGTTGAGCCTCCGTGCAAGTGCTTGAAAAGTCGTTAAAGGGCCTACGGAACTCTAAGGCGAACAATTATTCCCGTGACGACGCTTTCCCTGTTTCGGAACACGATCGCCGCTGCTAGGGTCGTTTCCGGCTCAGGAAACAGTATCCTGCACGAGAGTCAGCATCGCTTTTACAAGCGTTCAACCATTTCTCCGCAATATTACGTACATAAGTGTACGTACGAAAAAGATAAATCGACATCTGTTGTCTCCTTTCCTCTCATTTCCGGCTTAGTCGGCCACGCGTGATCGTGCTCTCATCGGCCACGGTCCGGCCGAGAATGCGCAATCGCGGCTGATCAACCGGCGGAGGAGTGATCCCATCAGCCTCATTCCGGATGACAAGCGGGGCAAACAGTTGCAGCGGAAAGTCGAGCCATCCACCAACGCCCGCCGTCACTGTGACGTCGACTTCCAGCGGCGGGCTGAAGCCGCTGCTCGCAGGCACAATGGTAGCCAAGCCGTTGATATCGGTCGTCGCGCCGCTTTGTGTCGCTTTCAAGATCACCGGCATGGCGGAATCGTTGGGTTCCAGCTCGCCGTCGCCGCCGACCGTTGTGTTTCCACCCGGCCGCAACACCGTGTTCAGGAATGTCACTCCCGCACCGATCACCGGGTTCGGTGAGGTGGAAGAGTCGGTGACGCGCACGACGACCGGCTGGAATGCCTGACCGGTGGAGATCTGTCCACTTCCCGACACCGGTTGCAGATTTTGTTGTGCCAGCGGAATCGGATTGGCGTAAAAGGGCTGGCAGGGCGCATTGGCCGGAGCAACGCAGGCACTGACCTGTACCAAGCCAGCAATCTGGGTGACGGTCAATGTAACGGTGGCATATCCGGTGGAGTTGGTTTGCGCGCTGGCGGCACTGAGCTTTCCGGATCCGCTCACCACCGTGAAGTTCACTTTGGCGTTGTTCTGCGGAATGCCGTTGCTCAGCACACGCGCGGTGAGTGGGATCGCGACAGTCGCGCCCTGCGCAATCCAAAGATACGGCGAGAGTACTCCAATGTCAGAAGCCGACTGCGTGGCATTGAGGTTGGTGACCACCGACTTCGAGGAGCTGTACGCCCCTGGCGCTAAGGTCGCGGTGACGGTCGCGACTCCCGCAGTTGCGGGAGTGAGCCAGGTCGCAGCGTTTCCATTCAGATCGCTGGTGACCGAGCACAAGGAAGCTCCGCTGCACGCAGAAAACTGTAACCCATTATTGGCGCTCCACCTGATCGTGGCGCCACTCACGGGCGTGACGCCATCGGCAGCCAGAACACGCACGCTCACCGGGTTCGCCGCCTGCGTGCCAACCGGAGTCGACGGATTCAACCCATGCAGGAGAATGATGTTGTCGCTCTCCGCTGCGCCGTAGGTCAGCGCCCCGGTCATTACAGACGATGAACCGGTGGCAGGATCGGTAACTACTAGGTCCTGCACTCCGTCTTTATGTGGCGGCGCGCCCAGCATGATTTGTCCGGCGCTGATCGCGAACGGACTCGCCGCTGTTCCTGCGATGGCAGAACTCAGTCCCGTATAGAAACCTGTTCCTCGTACTGCGACCGGCCCGCCATTCACTCCAATGCGAGCGGGAGAAACCGAGTCTGCATACAACACGTACGCGTGATAGCGATAGTCGGGACGGCCATCGCCGCGAACATCCGAAATGCCAATGAGGAACTTCATGGAGGTGGCGACTTGTCCGTCGAGCCGGGTCATCCCAAAGACTGTTTGATTGAATGGAGACGGCGTGAAAGCAGGAGACTGTGTACCCTGCGGATCGGAGGCAGCCCACATGCCAATCACAGGCTGGATTTTGCCGACCGTTGCCTGACCGCCTTCATTCAAGGCGGTTACCGCCACCGACAACGTGCGATTCGCCTGCGCCGTAAGAAGGTAGTATGCGACGTTTCCGTATCCACTCAACGTGCTCACCCAATCTCCCGCCGGGGGCAGCGGAATCGGAGGGGCCCAACTCGACACTGTTTGTGGCAGAGGCTGTGCAGCACTACTCATCAGGATGTCTTGCAGCACGTCGCCGCCGGCTGTGACCGTAATGATGACGGGTTGAAAGACTCCCGAAGGCACGACCGGTCCCGGCGAGTACGGCCCGACTCCGCCAGACCACTTCGCATCGAGCCCTTCAACCGTCAACTGATATTGCGCGCTGCCTCCGTTGGGCAACTGCAGCCCGGCAAGGTCAAAGAATCCTTCCAACGATTGGTTGGCCGATCCCCATTCAGAAAATGAATTGCCGAGCGCGTCGTTATACCCAGTGATCGGATTGCCTTGGTTGCCCGCGAACAGAAACCCTGACACGGATGCGGCCGCATATCTGCGCGATGGCTGCCCGGTCGTCGTATCGATCCAGCGCGCCACCACGTTTACGCCTTGCATGGCCTGTGTGCGGTTTCCGCGAGTGTCGGTGAACCACACCGAGCCATGAACACGCGCTGTCGGGCTGGAAAATGTTTGCTTACCGGGGAAACTCGACAGATTCTGTGGGGTGACGGGGTAGAGCCGCGAAATCGCCGCCATGTCGTCCATGGCAAGCTGATAAGGATTCGCATAGCAGATCGTGATGGGGATGCAATTCAATGGATCGGTGGAGTGCATCACTGGGAATCCCGCGAAATCGTCGGACGTCGGATACGGAACGTGGGTGAGTACGTTGAGATTCACTTGCGACCACCCGAGCCCCAACACGCCACCGATCACCCGGACCAGTCGGTATTGCACGTCGACAAGTTGCGATGCCTGCTGCGCGCACTGGCCGTTCATCACAATAAGCGCATCCTGGTAGTTCGCAAGCGTGCCGTAGCTGTCGTTGCCTCCAAAGACTGCGTTGGAGAAACATTGGCTTGAGTCGCCTGCGCCCATTCCCATGAGAGCGTCGGTGACCGAGCCATCATCGTCATACACGACGCCGATCGGCGTGCCGGTGGCGGTCGGCTGAATGTCTGCGGGCATTGTGATGGTGGCGTCTGAATTCAGCAGAACATTCGAACCGTTCACATCCTCGGCGAGCGGCCCTCCGTTGGTGGCTGCGAGAGCCGCGGTGGGCACAGAGGTCCATTGCGCGAACGCATCTGCAACAAAGTTATTTGCCGAGGCGTTCGGCATCAGAGGGCTGAGATCACCTTGATCGGTGTAATAAGTAATGACTCCCTGCGGCCAAACCAGCGACTGCCCCACACTGGTTGGGTCGAAGTAACTGCTGCCTGCGACGCACTTGGGTCCTCCCGCCCGTGAGGCCGGTGCGACGACGAGGATCATCGCAGTAGACACGGCCAGCCTGAGGAGAAATGAGTGCGGAGTAAATGCCATGCGGTTTTTCATGGTCACCCCTTCTGATCGCACTTACTCCTCCCCACTGGCCCGACGTACCGCCAAGGCGAAGTCGCTGAACCGTACCCGCGACTTCCCACCCAGGACGGAATCCGATCGAAAGGCTGAAAGATGGCGTGCTGAAAGCAAGACTCGGCCCCAAGAATCGACGGTGAAACGTCCCATCTCGCCGGCCACGCAACTGGTAAGTCCCAGCTTGCTTGGTGGATAAAGAAACAGAAGCACATGCTCGCCGATGCGGTAGCGCTGACCGCTCGACCACAGGCCAATCCACTGGGAGATGGTCAAGTTTTCGCCCGGAGTGACTCCGCGAATCGCGTTGTCGATGTGGAAGGTGATGGCTACCGTTTCGACAACTTGTGCGGTTGTCGCCGGACGACGCTCGATCGCCGTGACCGTCCCGGAGAAAATGGTTCCAGCACCGCGAGTGATTCCAGGCAGGCCCGCTGTGCCAGGTGGAGTGATGGGCAAGCGGCGACGGAGGTCAGACGCCGGCGACTGCTCTATGTCCCCACGCAAGGGGATTTCAGTGTCCGGTGTAAGGTGGACGCGGCCCGACTGCCCGCGCAGCACTATGGGCGCCAGAAGCAAAACGGAAACCGCGAGCAGACACGTGCAACTTCTCCCAAACATGGGGAGACCTCAGTATGTGACGTCTGCTCGGAGGGATACCGGGGGAAACAAGTGAGCCTAGTCCATAAGTAACAACGAAATCTGTGACGGTTGTCACAGAAGCCTGTGATTTTCTGAGCCCCCATTCCTTTCTCCGCAACCACCCAACGAGAAACCTTATGACCGTTGCAATTGCGTCCCCCGGCCGTATCGCTGTGTGGCGTACCCCACGATCAGCCCCACCATGCCTCCGGGCAACATGATCTGGAAATAGTACCCGTGTTGCAACCGGGCAATGATAAAAGCGAGCAGCAGCCCTACTGCTAGCCCGAAGACAATCCCCAACGCCAGCGAATGCACCTTGCGCGCAAATACGCCAATCAGTACGCCGGCAATGATTCCCTTGACGGTCGAGCCCACGACAATGCCCGCAAGTTGTGCCCGCACCTCGGGTGTGAACCACGCCGTCATCCCATCAACGG
Source organism: uncultured Acidobacteriaceae bacterium (assembly GCA_963840895.1). GTDB lineage: Bacteria > Acidobacteriota > Terriglobia > Terriglobales > Acidobacteriaceae > Sulfotelmatobacter. The sequence continues at coordinate 384,254 of CAWJAR010000009.1, read as the reverse complement.
CGCCCAGAATGGCTCCAAGTACTACCCCCAACAGAACTTTGTTCATCGTATAGCCTCCTCTTCTATTGTGGTATTACCCGTTTCCATCGGATCCTTTAACGTCGCGAAAATAAAATAAAGAGAACGCGCATGAGCAAATACACTCCCACCAGGACGACGGCGGTCCGATGCCGCGCAAGCAACCTCGCTCCGCGTTCCAACAGATTCTCTTGGTGGGCGCCGACTGGGTCCCCATTCAGGTATCGGTTGAGGTCCGACGCCAACTCTCCTGCAGACTGATACCGCGTATTCGGATCGGAGGCCATGCCCTTGTCGCAGATTGCCCATAAGGCGCGGGAAACCGTGACCCCTGCTGCCGATGTATCTCTACTCGATGATGTCTTCAACATGAACCGCAAGATTGTACCCAGAGAATAAATATCCGTCCGATGATCCACACGCTCGCCGCGTGCCTGCTCGGGAGACATGAAACCTGGAGTGCCGAGAACACCTCCCTCACTGGTGCCGCGAGGCACACCGTTTGTCGGACCTGACGCGAGATCGGTTGGCCGGGATCCTGGACCAGCCCCGACCTTCGCCAGCCCCCAATCTATGATGAGCACTTCTCCAAAGGCTCCGATCATGATGTTTTCCGGCTTCAGATCGCGATGCAGAAAGCCACGCGCGTGTGCGAAATCCAGCGGTTCGGCGATCCGTTCCATCAATCGGAGCCGGTTGCTCAGACTCAGGTTGACGATGTGCTCCGCTAGCGTATGGCCTTCGACATACTTCATGCAGTAAAAAGCGCGGCCATCGGCGAGAGTTCCTGCGTCATGCACAGGAACGATGCCGGGGTGTTCCAAGCTTGCGAGCGCACGCGCCTCCTGTAGAAGACGCGCCGGCAGTTCGTCGGACGCACCGACCACGTCGAGCACTTTGAGCGCGAGCCGGCGTTTGAGTACCGTGTCCTCAACCAGCCACACGCTGCCCATGCCACCGCGAGCCAAATAGCGCACGATCGCATAGCGCGTACCGGTGAGATCGGGCATCTGCATGTTTTCGCGCAGACGAGCCACGACGTTGTCGGAAAGTTGCATCATTTCAGATCAACTCCCAGCAAAGACTGTGCCTCGCGGCGAAACTCTTCGTCACTGGCAGTCATCTCGCGCAGTTGGTCGAGCACGCAGTGTCGGAACTTCCGTCGAGCGAACGCAAGATAGTTGGTTACGTCTGTGGCCGCCAACCCAAACTCGCCGGCAAGTTGCGCGTACGAGGGTTTCGAATCCTCATCGTTCAGATCGTAACGTTCGAACAGGGTGAAGTGGATCAACTTTCCTTCCGACTCGCAATTCTCCCGAAGTTTTTTCAACCCGAGAAAAAACAGGCTGCGCACCCATTCTCTGTCAAAAGAATCTTCCGGAGACTCAGATAACGCGACCTTCGCCAGTTCGCGCTCCACCTCTTCGAAATTGACAGAAAGATGGGCAGACCCGGCTCCACGCTTGAGGCGGTTCGAGTCGCGCAGGTGTTTCATGTAAAGACGATCGGCGCAGGTGCGTAGAAACGTGCGCAGCCGTCCTTTGCTCGACTCATAGGAGTCCAGAAATTCTTTCTCCAGAAGGCGGGTGAAGAATTCCTGGGTAAAGTCGGCAGCGTCCTCGGAGCGCAGATTCCATTTCATCCGCACATACTTGTAAACCGGCCTCCAATACACAGCGCTAATCGCTTCCATCGCGCGCTCCCGCGTAGCAGCATCATCACTCTGCGCCGCCAACACAATCGAGTGCCGCGTAACCGGAAACGATCCGCCTTGTGGACTCGCGAACGATGGACGCATTGGACGTGGTCGAGTGTACCGCGACTATGGTAAGCAAGGCGATGCTGTTCAAACTGTGAAACGAGTCCTGCCGTAAGGTAATCGGCGGGATCGGTACGGCTGGCGCTGCGTTCCACATCCCTGTCCCGACGCCAAATCCGGCCTTCAAAAAAAAGACTTGCAATGCAACTACAGATGTAGTAGTAATGCATACGTCGGTAGGAGATGAAATGCCCGGACCTAGGTTAGCCAAGCTCGAACTGCAAATCATGGAAGCGCTGTGGAGCAGGGGCGAGGCCTCCATCCGCGAGATTCAGGAGGCATTTCCTGGAAAAGGCAGGCCCGCCTACACCACCATCCAGACCACGGTGTACCGGCTCGAAGCCAAGAAGGCCGTCCGCCGCGTCAAGAAGGTCGGAAACTTCCACATTTTCGAGGCGGCGGTCTCGCGCGACAGCGCCCAGCGAAAGTTGATCGACGATCTTCTGGCCCTGTTCGGCGGCCGCACCCAACCCGTAATGGCGCATCTTATCGAGTCCGGGCAACTCACGCTGGAAGACGTGAAAGAAGCCGAGAGAACACTCCGCAAACTCGAGAGAAAGGACAAAGAGAAATGATCCCGTCGAATTTGTCCGCGTTCTGGAAAGACCTTGCCCCCGCACTGGGCAATCACTTGTGGCAGTCGACCCTCTTTGCCGCCGCCGCCGGATTGCTGACCCTGCTTCTGCGCAAGAATCATGCCCGCGCGCGTTACGGGCTCTGGCTGGCCGCTTCCGTCAAATTTCTCATTCCGTTTTCGCTGTTGGTCAGTATTGGCAGCCGCTTGGCGTGGTCGCACCCCGCACCGGCAGCAACCGGCAGACTCTACGTTACGGTGGAACAAATCAGCGAGCCCTTTACCCAGACCGCGATCGTGATGCCCACAATTTCTCGAAGCACATCCGCGGTAACCGTACAGAGTCTGTTCCACGTGCTTCCTGCATTGCTGGTTGCCCTATGGTTGTGCGGATTCGCCCTTGTACTACTTATATGGTGCGTGCGCTGGCGAAAGATCTACGCTGCCCTGAGAAACGCCGAGCCGTTGCAAGAGGGCCGCGAAGCCGAGGCCCTGCGCAAATTGCAGCGCATTGCCGGTACGAGTACATCAATTGACCTCGTCCTCTCGAGGAGCTCTCTCGAACCCGGGATCTTCGGCATCACACGCCCGGTTCTGGTCTGGCCGGAAGGAATCTCGAAGCACCTCAAAGATGCGCACCTTGAAGCGATCTTGGCCCACGAGGTTTGGCATGTCCGCCGTCGCGACAATCTGGCCGCGGCCGTCCACATGTTCGTCGAGGCCCTGTTCTGGTTCCACCCGCTGGTGTGGTGGCTGGGAGCGCGCCTGGTCGAAGAGCGCGAACGCGCCTGCGACGAAGAAGTCGTGGAACTGGGTGGCGAACGCCACGTTTATGCGGAAAGCATTTTGAAAGTATGCGAGTTCTGCGTGGGATCTCCGCTGGCTTGCGTCTCTGGGGTGACGGGATCCGATCTTAAGAAAAGGATGGTACACATCATGACCGAGCAAATTGTGCGAAAACTGGGGTTCGGCAAGAAGGTTCTGCTGAGTGCGGCGGCAGTGCTGGCCATCGCTCTGCCGATCGTCTTCGGCCTCGTCAATGCAACGCCCACTCGCGCTCAGGCCGACGAAGAGGCGAGTACGAGCATCCCCAAATACACAGCATCGATTAAGCCGACCTCGCTACCGACCGAGGTGCACGGCGGCAGTGTGAAACATATGGAACAGGTAATGTTTTCGCCAAATGGATTCTTCGCCGCCAACATTTCTCTGGAGAAAATCATTCAGGAGGCCTACGGCGTCCAGGCAAATCAGATCGTTGGAGGGCCGGATTGGCTGAAGTCCACCGCTTACGATGTCGAAGTGAAGATCAACAACTCGGAAGCGAGCAAACCCGAGACAGACAACCCCGAACTCGGTCCGTCGACGAAGGAGAGCCGGCAAGTCCTGCGCTCAATCCTGGCAGAGCGTTTCAAACTCGCCGTGCATAACGAGACGAAAAATCTTTCCAGCTATGTTCTGGTCGTTGCCGAAGACGGCAGCAAGCTGCAGCCTTCCCAAGCGACCGACAGCACCTTCCATGCAACAGCGCCAAAATCGATGTTGATGGGATCCTCCATGCGCATGAAGGTCGATGGCGGACAGGCCAGAGCCTTGGAAGCTCGAGGCATGCCCACGGCGGCCTTTGCTTCGCTCCTCTCGCGACAACTCGGCCAGATCGTGGTCGACAAGACTGCACTCCCTGGCAAGTACGACTTCACGCTGAAGTGGACGGCAGAGCCGAGCGCAACGCCCGAAAACTCAACCGACAGCGCAGACGCGGCTGGGGATTCCTCATCCCCGCTATTTGCGGCGATTCACGATCAGCTAGGCCTGAAACTGGAACCGCAAAAAGCACCGCTGCCCGTTCTCGTCATCGACCACGCGGAGAGGCTGGCGGAACCCGCTCAAAACTGAGGTGTTTCATCTTCGGACCGAGGTAAGTTCCGGCAGGCATTTCGAATTCTGAGCCACCATCTTCCGCCAGGCGCGCTTCCTCTCCGCCGTCGACTTCGTGCAGGCGGACCGCCTGCGGCGGAAAGTGGCCGAAGAGATGGCTCGCTTTTTCTCGCAAGTCGATCTCCTGCTGGTTCCCTCGGTCCGCGACGAAATGCTCACCGTCACGAACGTCACCAGACACACCTTCTCGCCCTGCGAGCCCGATTTGTCGAGGGGGCAAGAGCGCGCAGCGACCGGGCACGCTCACTTTGCGCGATAGACCGTTTTTCCGGCGACCATGGTCCAGAGAACTTTTGTGTCGCGCATTTCCTCGGGCGAGACGGTCAGCACATCACGATCGAGCAGGATTAAATCGGCGCGCTTGCCGGGGGCGATGGATCCGATGGAATCGAGATTCATGGCGCGAGCCGAGTTGCGCGTGTAGGCGTAAAACATGGCTTCGCGGGGCATGGCTTGCGAAGGATCGAGGATGCCTTCGGATCCCTTGCGCGTTTCAGCCTGATAAATGGCGCGGAAGACGTTGGCGGTGGAGACGGGCCAATCACTGGCTCCGGAGATGATGCCGCCATTGTCGAGGATGGAGCGAGCGGGATATTGCCACTGGTAAATGCTGGGGTCGAGATAGGGCTTCAGGATTTCAATGGTGTCGTTGCTGGCATCGGCCCAGAAGAGTTGCAGGGCGCTGATCACACCGAGTTCGCGGAAGCGAGGAAAATCTTCAGGCTGGATGAATTGTTCATGAGTAAGCGTGTGGGGAAAACGGGAAGTGCCGTTGGCTTTGCGCGCGGCTTCGATTCCGTCAAGAGCTTCTTTGACCGCGCCGTCGCCAATCGCGTGCACGTGAATGATGAGTCCCTGCTTGTCGGCGGCGATGCAAAGCTCGGCAAACTTTCGGGGATCGAAGAGAAGATCGCCGTTGTGATTGGAGTTCTTGTAGGCCTTGGTGAGGTGTGCGGTTTGGGAGGGGAATTCGGCGACGCCATCAGCGAAGAGCTTGATGCCTGAGACGTGCAGGTGACGCGTGTTGGCATACTGCTCGCGCGTCTTTTGCACGGCGGCAAGTTCGGCGGTGGGATCTTTGGCGAAGACCTGGGGGAAGGCATCGACTTCGGAGTTCAGCTCTCCGTGGTCGGCGAGAAGTTTGTAGGCCTGCAGGACATCCTCGCTAGCGAGGGGATCGAGCCAGGCGGTAATCCCGAGGCTGTAGTTGTATTGCAGGGCGGCGCGTCCGCCGGCTAGCAGTTTGTCGGGCGTGGGCTTAGGGAGGAGAGGTTCGATTTTTTCAGTGCCGGCGTCAACCAGAAAACCATTAGGCTGGCCTTGTTTATCGATGCCGTAGTAGGCGCGCTGGTCAGGGGTAAGTTTCTTGAGATATTCGGAGGTGATGCCGGCGCGGTCGAGCAGGGCGCGATTGGCCCAGGCGGTGTGGCCGTCCATGCCGCGGAGAAGAACGCTTTGGTTGGCGTAGGCGCCGGCGCTGAAGTCTTTGTTGAGAGTGTCGGGATGGGACCAGAATTCCAGAGGAAGGCCGAGGATCTCAAGAATGTCGCCGTGCATGCCTCGGCCAGACTTTTTAGCTTCTGCGACGAAGGGCGGCAGTTGGCTGAGGGATTCGACTTTCTCACTGGCATCGGCGGCGATGAGGCCGAGTCCCCCGTCGATAGAATGGCTGTGGGAGTCGATGAATCCGGGAAAAAGAGTCTTGCCTTCGAGATCGATGCGTTCCGCATTGGAGGAGGTGGATTTCACGACGTCGGGCAGAGTGCCGACGGCGATGATCTGGTCTCCGCGAATGGCGACGGCGTCAGCGTAGGGATTTTGCGGATCGGCGGTGAAAACCTTGGCTTGAAAGAAAATCTTTTCGTTGGAGGCTTCCTGTGCCGTGGAGGCGGAGAGAAGAAGGAATGTGGCAACGAAGTGAAGAATCAAATAACGACCCAAGAGTCGGCCCACGCGATCACCCTTTCGCGAACATGATCTGAACACCACTGCTGACGAGAACAAGACACTATACACAAATTTTGTGTGACCGCGACTCATGTGCTCGAGGTGGGCGGAACGTGGGCGGAAAGCTGGTTGAGTTGCGGTTCGAGCTGGCATAACTGCCAGTCGCGAGGCGCTTCCGGATGGCGTACAAAGTGAGGTTACAGATGTTGTAGCCATGCGGGAGTGCGATGCCGCTCCGATTCCTCATTCCGATTGCCATTCTGGGCTTGACGCTCGCCGCCTTCGCGCAGGAAGACATACAGACATTCAAGGTGGAAGCCACAAATGCCTTCGTGTGGGGCGAGGAGGATCGCTCGGGGGCAGTATCGTCGAGCGTGCAGGATCCGATTACAGGAAACACGATCCGCAAACTGAAGCACGGGGGAATCGAAGTCAGCTCAAGAGCCGGGTTCGAGAGAGTGGGAAATGAGGAATTGCTGAGCTTCACGACGACCGTGGTGAACGCTACCAAGGATGAGATCGTGGCGAGACAGGGCGGAGTGAGCGTCGATGGCCACGTGGCACAGCCGCTCTCGGTGGTGCTCAGGAAGAAAGACGCAGCCAAGAAGGTGCGCAAGCAGGCGTGGGAATTGGTGAGCATGCAGTGCTTTGCGAACGGCTTTCTTCCGAACGAAGGATTTTTTTCCAAGGATGGTCCGGCGGAGGGGTTTGCAGTGAAACCGAACCAGGTGGTGACCATTTCGTTTGTGACCAAGGATCCGCGAGGCTCTTCCGTTTTATGTTCGGTGGAGGGTTGCTATCCCAAGGGAAGCGTGCGCTTCTCGGTGGTGGTGAATGAGACGGTGTTTGTATTTATTTGGCCGGGCAGGGCAATGATTTCTTGCGGCGGGTAAATGTGGGAGTTTTCTGCCGGGGCGGCTGACTACTTTCTTCCTTTTTTCCTTTCCTCTTTCCTTTCTACTCAAACAGCCGTGGCTAAAGTTACGCCTGATCTCCGGAAATGCTGGCTGGAACGCCTCACGGCTAGAAGTGCACAGGTCCTTCAGTCGGGTGCGCACCGCGCGCTTTCCGGATGACAAGTCAAAAACCTTGCGCTGATAACAAGTCAACCAACAGGAGATTCGGAACGGCGCGTGATGCGTGGCAGCAGAATCAGGACGAGGCCGTAGAAGAGAAGAGATACAACCAGGGAAGAAGCGTTGCCGAAGCGCAGGTCTTCGAAGATAAGTTTGACGGTGCCGAAGGCGACGGCGGCGTACGCGACCCAACTGAGTTCGATGTGCTTCCAGCGAGATCCCAGAAATGCGAGGACGAGGGCGAGCGCGCAGTTCACGATCGTGCGAACCACGGAGAGGCGCGACGGAGTCAGTTCAAGGCGGCTTGAGACTAGTCCGCCGACGGCGGCTATGGCTATTGCTGCAGAGGCGAAACTCACCAGGGCGGCGGGAACGACCCAGAGCATGCGGCGCTTGGTCTGGCTTTGATCGGCCTGCGTTCCCCAGGATCCCAAGATGTAGCAGAGTGCGGATGAGACGGCGACGGTCCAGACACTCGAGTCGGGGTAGGTGGGGAGGGTTCCGGCGAGGGCGGCGACAATCCAATGCGGAAGCGTGGAAGCGGCAGTAGCGGCGGCGAGGTAGAACGATGCATGGATGCCGAGGCTGAGTTTGTCGGTCCGGGCATAGAGGAAGGCCGAGGCTACAGCAGCCAGAGATAAGAAAGGCACGAGGAGAGTCGGCGAAAGAAGCAGGTAGCTTCCGATCAGAAGAAGTACGGCAGCGTAGGTGGCGGAGGTGCGTCGATTGCGGCCGTGGGATTCGGCGGTGAAGCGCGAGAGAACTCCCCAGTAACAGGCAACGGCAAGCAGTAGAGCGAAAACACCGAACGCAGGAGCCGCGAAGGAGTGCGTGGCGCGCATGACGCCGAAGGTGGCGAGCACGAAGGCGAGGATACCTTGTCCGATTTCAAAGAGGGTGACGGGATGGCGGCGCGCGAAGGTGCGAATGGCGATGCTGGCTCCATAGATCGCGAATAGAAGCAGGCAGAGAGTCGTGATGATGACGGTTGAAGCGGGAGGGTAGCCCTCGGGCACTCCATCGGGAGATGTCATCACGAAGACCAGCAACCATACGGCGAAATCGGCCGCGAGGGCGGGCACGGCGCGCAGGGTGAGGCAGTGTTCGAGACAAGCAGCAGCTTCTGCGGCCAAGGCTACGGCCAGCAATGCGGCGGTGAGCGGCACGAGTTCGTGGGTCTGAACGATGAGAGCGACCGCAGTGAGTACGGTGGCCAGAGTTGCGATCCACGGGATTAGTTGCAAATCAAGGCGCCAGGAGAGGGCGAGAGCGAACACCGTGAAAGCCACCAGCACGGTCGCGGTGGAGGAAGGCGCGAGAGTCTGGAAGCGGACGGTGGACTCCCAGAGCAGAGGCGAGAGAATCAACACTGAGGTGAAGGCGTAGGTGACGCTCGCGAAGCGGCTCGCAGCGTGAGTGCGGACGGCCCAGACTATCCACAGGGCGGCGTAGACGATGGCGAGGAGCAGGATAGGAAGTTTTGGGACCGAGTTGGATTCGGCGATGGCGCGCAGGAGGTAGGCTCCGGCGATTCCGAGGACGGCTTTGCCTAGGACGGGGACGGCGCCGCCGGGGAACTCTGCGGCAGGGAATCCTCGCCAGGTCGCGGGAGGATGCGGTCGCTGCAGGGAGAGGTCGGGCGACTTAGGAAGCGCGTTCGACGACTGTTCCCCTCGCATTCGTTGTTGAGACTCCAAGGTGGAGACGCGACTTTCCAGCTCGCGGACTCGCTGGTTGAGCCGTTCCAGATCCAATGCGACGCCGTCGATCACGTGCGCCATGGCGTGCTCCGAATTTGCCCGGTGGGGCTAGCTGGTTCCGTGCGCTGGAGTTGCGCCGGAAGCGGGAACGGGGCCCGCGTCCGGCCAGGGCGGAAGGAGTTTGACCAGGATCGAGAGAAATATGAAAGGAAGTATGAGAAGCGCGATTGCGGTAAGAAGTCCTTCGCGCGTGGCAAACGCCATTTTATAAGTGGTGTATCCGAGAAAACTCTTGGAAAAGAGCTGGCCGCCGATGACGACGTTCCAGCGCATGGCAAAAATACCGATGACGGTGAGACATCCAGCGAGCGCGTAGATGCGTTTGCGGACGTTGTCGCTGAATTTAAAAATTTGGGTAAGACCAAGCAGGGAGATAGGAACGACGGTGCCGAGCAGGATCTGGACAATGACCTGTGACACCCAGAGGCGAGTGTGCACCATGAAGTCGAGGCTGCGGAAGGACTCGTCGGCTTCGTAGATGCGCTGCAACAGGTCGAGCATTTCGAGGCTGAAGTCGATGACGAAGACGTAGAAAAGATATTGCGCGATGGTGTCGAGGCAGCGGATATCGATCTTGCGGCCGCGCAGGCGGGTAGAGAGCATGTAGAGCAACATGACGGCCGCAATGCCGGAGACCATGGCGGAGAAGATGAAGACGATCGGCATCAGCGGGGAGGACCACCAGGGATTGGCCTTGATCGATCCGAAGATGAAGCCGACGTAGCCGTGGAGGAGGAAGGCGGAGGGAATTCCGATTACGGTAATGAAATAGCCGAGATGCTCGTCGATGCTCAGGGAGCGGGGGCTGAGGTTGCTGGAGCCGAGGGTGAGCGCGCGGTAGATGAGGCGGGTGATGCCGGTTGTCGTCTGGGATTTCAGGACGATGTCGCGGCGGTAGTCGAGCCAGATTTCCAACAGCAGCACAGCCATGAGGTACCAGAGGTAGACGAATCCGAACATGGCCATGGCGGAGGAGCGGTGGGGCGTGAGGTACATCTCGAAGGAACGTTCGGGATGTCCGAGGTGCAATTGCAGGGGCAACGGCGCGACGAGTAGGAACGCTAGCGCGGTGAGCAGGGCGAGGCGGTAGGTGGGTTTGACGGCTTCGACGCGGAAGACGCGTTCGAGAGAGGCAAGGATGAAGGCGCCGGCGACGAGTCCCGTGATGAAGGGATAGAGAACGATGAGGACGCTCCATTGGAGCTCGACTTCGTTCGGATACATGAAGCCTTCGACGGGGATTTGCAAGCGGTCTCCTTTCCTTGCGTTCTTCTTGCGTACCTTCCCCGGACGAATGCGTCTGGGGCTAAGTGTTTACCTCACTGAGCCGTCCATGCCGTAATAGAAAACTTTTGAACCTGTGGCCATGTGTGGCTTCAGGACTTGTACGTTATGCGTTTTCAGGAATTCATGAATCGGGTCTTTGGGATTCTTCAGATCGGCGAGTTGGCGGGCGCCGGTGGGGCAGACCTCGCAACAGGCCGTCGTTAAACCTTTTGTGATGCGGTGGTAGCAGAGAGAACATTTCTCCGCTGTGTTGGTTTTGGGGTTGATGAAGCGGCAGCCGTAGGGACACGCTTGCACGCAGTAGCGGCAGCCGAGGCAATAACTTTTGTCGACAAGGACGACGCCATCCGGCGAGACGAAGGTCGCGCCAACGGGACAGACCTGAGTGCAAGGGGAATCGGCGCAGTGGTTGCAGAGCTTGGGGACAAAGAAATTCTTGCCGCCGGTGTCTTGGTTTGGAGGGAAGCCTTGCTTGCCGCCGTCGGGGGATTGAACTTCGGGGCGCTCGATCTTCCAGTCGGCAACGTGGTAGCGCTCGATCCAGGTGCGGTAGTAGCCCTCGGGGACATCATTTTCTTCGGCGCAGGCGCGGACACAGCTGCCGCAGCCGATGCACTCCGTAATGTCGATCAACATGCCCCACCAGTGATCAGTGGTCTTGTAGTTGGGGGCAGCCTCGGGCGTACCTGCCTGGACGTACTGCCAGGCGACCGCGGCAGCGGGCAAGAGCATAAGGAGGCGACGGCGGGTGATGTCCATTATTTCTTCTTAGCCTCCGTCGCGGGCTTGGCTTCAGCCTTGTCGTCGATTTTGGGACGGTGAGGCTGATGACAGGTGTCGCAGGCAAGGCCTTGGGCGTGGTCCGCCGTCACAACCTGGGGGAAGTTTTTGGGCTTGGCGCTGTTGGCTTCGTGGCAGCGGGAACAGATGACCGCGGTGTCGAGCTTCGGGGGCTTGACGGTAGCGGGATCGTCAGCGTGCTTGGCTTGCGGGCCGTGGCAGGCTTCGCAGGGGACCACCACGTGGCGGCCCTGCTTTTTCTGGTCAACGACCTCGGTGTGGCAGGCCTCGCAGACTTGATGGCCGGCGTGGGCGATGGGGCGAGCGGCGATCTCGGCGATGGCATCGCCGCGGTAGTGTCCATACTGGCCGAAGCTGTGAGGGACGACGGCGGCGCGAAGAAGGACGAAGGCGACCAATGCGACCGCCATGACCACGGCGAGCCGGACGAGGTGTTCAATGTCCTTGAACAATTTGGTCTTTCTGCGCCGAACCGAAACGCACTGCGCAGAATTTGCGCAATGATCTTGGATACATTCGAATCGTCCGAGGGACGATGATTGGGGTCACAGGGGGTTGTGATGTGGGTCACTCGGTCATCCAACCTTGCGGCCGCAGATTGAATCACACCGGGAATGCGGCGGTGGAGGTTATTGGCGGCGATGGTTGTTCTCTCGCTTCCGGGGTGCAGTGGTGTTGCGCAGAGTGCGGATGCAAAACCTACTGAGGCGAGAAAGATCGATCCGGGAAGCGAGGCTTGTGCTTCGTGTCACACGGAGATCTACAAGTCTTATGCGAAGACCGTGATGGCAAGGGCGAGCGGTCCGGCGAATGATGGGCTGATTACTGGTGAGTTTGAGGACAAGACGTCGGGGGTGCGGTATCGCGTGTTCCAGCGGGATGGGCACGCGTGGATGAGTTACGAGCGGGAGAAGGGGAGCGGAGTACGGGGAGAGCGCGAGCTTTTGTATTTCATTGGCTCGAATAAGAAGGGGCGCAGTTACCTGTTTGAAGAACAGGGATTCTGGTTCGAAACTCCAATCAATTGGTATGCGCAAGAGGGGAAGTGGGAGATGACTCCCGCATATGCGGAGGCGCGGGAAATTCCCATGAACCTGCCTTCGTTTTCAAGCTGCCTGAATTGTCACACCAGCGGATTGCAAAAGAAACTGCCGGGGACGAGGAACGAGTATGCGGGCGAGCCGTTCGCACACGCGGGAATTTCGTGCGAGCGCTGCCATGGAGTTGGGGATGGGCACCTGGAGGGAAAGGGATCGATTGTGAATCCCGCGAAGCTCACGGCGGAGCGGCGAGATTCGATTTGCATGGAATGTCACTTCGAGGGAACGGTCTCGGTGACGCAGGCGGGCAAACATCTTTCTCAGTTTCAGCCGGGGGAGCGGCTGGCGGACTACGTTCATTATTTTGTGCTGCGCGGAAAGGAGCCGCAGAAGGCGGAGGCGCTGAGCCAGTTTGAAGCACTCTCGCTGAGCGTTTGCCAGCGGAAGGCGGGAGACAAGATGTGGTGTGGGAGCTGCCATGATCCGCACCGGGAGCCGAGTGAGGGGGAGAAGGTTGCATACTATCGAGGCAAATGCCTGAGTTGCCATGGGGAGGCATTTGCGGCGAAGCATCATGCGGACAAGCCGGATTGCGTGCACTGCCATATGCCGGAGTTGCCGAGCAAGGATGTGGCGCATACGCAGACGACGGATCATCGGATCCTGAAACATTCTGTAGAGCAGGCGGTGAAAGCCGCCGTGAACGAGCGGCTGCAGGCGTTTCCGGAGAGTGAAGCGTCGCTGATGAACGCCCGAGACTTTGGCCTCGCGTGGGATACGTTGGCGCAGCGCGGGGTAGAAGGGGCAACGCGCGAGGCGGAAGAATATCTCCACAAGGCAGAGAGAGATTGGCCGAATGATGCGACCCTGCTCTCGGCCCTGGGCTTTGTGGAGCAGCAGCGCGGACATAAGAAAGAGGCGGAGGAATATTTTGAGCGCGCGCTGAAAGTGAGACCGCAGGCGAATACGGCGGCGGCGGATCTGGGAATATTGGAAGCGCAATCGGGGAAGGTGCAACGGGCGGTCGAGTTGTGGGAGGGAGCTTTCGAGAGGGCACCTTACCGAAGCGTGATCGGGCTGGACCTGGCGATGGTCTTCTGCGCTGAGGGGCACAAGCAGGAGGCACGACGGTATGTGTTGCGGGTGCTGGAGTTTAATCCGGATTATGGCAAGGCGAAGGAACTGCTCGCACATCTGAATGACGATCCCGCGCAGTGCAAGCCGTAAGGTGCTGGCGGGATGGGGCGGGATTCAGGACGTGCAATGGTCGACACTGCAGGAGCGCGACTGTGCTGCGGAAAAATGGGACAGTCCTATATACGGTGTTTATTTCTCCGGATAAGAAGTTTGGAGAGTTGCGTCCGGCGTTTGAGGCGATGCTGAGGACGTTGCAGGTGAAGTGGAGGTCGCTGGGGTGGTGGTTCGGGATGATGTTTCGGCGGGTGCTGCGAAGTCCTTAGTGGGCTTAGTAATCAACCCACCATTGTCAGTGAGCTGTGGGTAACCCGACCGTCTACGGCTTCGGCAGTTGCGCTTTCTGTTCTGGCTTGGCTTGAGGTCACGCGGCCTGCCCTTTGCCCTTGCACTCATGCCTTTCGAATTGTTCCTGCAAATTGGCTTGAGCGTCAACGGTCTTCGTTAAGGCGCTCAAAGGCACCTTGAAAATCTTGTTGCAGTAGTCGCATGTTCCGATGCTTGGAGTAGCACTCAGCCATTGAACAACCTTAAGACGACGCTTCAGCACAATGCTATCCCCCTCTAGGAAGGAGATTTAGTTGCCGATGCGTCAGGCTGGGTTGCCCAAAGTTTTGGTCCGTTACCGTCCTTACGGATGATTTACGAACCAGTTCATTTCACGCATTGACTTTCGGCGACAAAAGTAGTGCAGTATCTGTAAGGGTAGTCGTCGTTTTGTTCCTTCGGGTGCGGTCCGAGGGCTTTATGCATCCTGCGTTGCGGGCGACCTCGATTGTTCTGGCAAGCGTCGTCGTAGCCACCCTTCTAACTTTTCCTATCTCCCGGATCGAGATCCACAGTCGTGACGCGTTGTTTATTGCTGCGGTGATCGTGGCATCCAGATATGCCGGAGCCACGGCGGGACTATCGGCTGCGCTCCTTTCGGTACTCGTTTTTGACTGGTTCTTTGATCCCACTCCCCATGTTCTGGACTTTACGTTCGCGGGGCTGGTCCAGGCAGTGGTTTTCGGCTCTGTTTCATTGCTGGTTGCATCGCTCGAAAAACAGCGGCGTCAAGCAATTTGGTCTTTGGAGGACACGAACAGGAAGTTGAGCACCTCTTTGAATGAGATCAAAATCCTCCGTGGTATTTTGCCCATCTGTTCTCACTGCAAGCGGATCAGAACTGAGGCCGACACATGGGCGCAAATGGAGACGTACATCCATGAGCACAGTGAGGCTGATTTCTCCCATACTGTGTGTCCCGATTGCCTCCGGAAGTACTTCCCTGACATCTTTGACCGCAAATATGGGCCGATGGAGCAGAAGTGAGGGGACGGCGAAGTATTTCCTGAGCACGATTTCCGAGCACAATTGCAAAAGGTCGAAATTGTCCTCGGTGACCAGCCACCGTAGCTACGTTGCGAGCCAACAATAAACATCAGAGTGATTGTGCGTTGCCTGTTTTCTCCTTTCGATTCGTGGGTTGGTGTTGACAAGGTGGGCCGGCCACGCTACAAGGAATCTATGCGCGGGGTTGAGCTAAGGCTCCTACTGGCGATCGTTGTGGTGCTGTTGGGAGCGACGTTGATTGTCGGCCTCAATTTTGGCGAGGACGACGATGCGATGGCCTTACTGTGCCAGGCGCAACCTCTGCATGTACACCCCGATGAGAGAGGCCGCACCTCTCTGGGCCTACCGACATCCGATCGACCGACATCGGCCCCACGCCGATCGAGTACAAAATCAAATGCCACCGCCCGCACGGGCGCTTCAGTGATCGATCTCGTCTGCGTTCGTCGTTGCTAGACCTCTCGTTCTAATCCACTGCTCTGAGCTTGGACAATTCTTCTGCACGCCCGATCGTTTTTCGGCGGTCGGTGAATTGCCTTTCGAACAAACCAGGCGGAAAAAGCTTTCTTCAATGGAGGATTTTGCTATGGCAGAAATGAATGAGAAAGAGGATTGGGCAGAACTATATCGAACTGCGTTGTTTGAGGAGGATCGCAACAAAGTGCCGCTTCTGCTGGAACGGGCGCGTCAGGCCGTACACAAGCGAGTCCGCGAATTGTGGCATTTGACCACGCGTGGGCAGAGCGTTAGCGCGAAGGAGCGACACGAACTTCATACCGCGGCTTATTATCTCGATCTTCTGCGCTCTCTTGAGGTGAGAAAGAAGGCCGGGAGAGAGCGGACGGTGACCAATAACGCGCTGTTGTCGGGGATGTGGACCTCGGAAACGTAGGGGAAGTTGGATTCAAACAAAAGAAAGGAGGGTGCTGTTAAAAACGGCCCGGCGAAAAGCCGGGCCGTAACAGTGCTATGAAGATTCGCCAGAAGTTGACTAGCGAGGTTTTTGGTTGTGACCTTCGCCAGAGTGAGTCTCATGCTGAGGCGCGCTCTGGTGCTGAGGAGCGCTCTGGTGCTGAGGTGCGCTCTGGTGCTGAGGTGCACTCTGCGGCTGAGGCCTCTCGCTCTGGGGATGATAAGAACTGGGATGCGTTGCAGCCCGATTTTCGGGCTGGTGAGTTTCGTGTTGGGGTTGCGGAGCGCGACTTCCATGGGATTCCTGGTGAGGTTCGGGACGCGCTTGGTCATGCCGCATTTCGTGCACAGGGTGCTGCTCGTGCGACACCGGGTGGTTTTCGGCATGACGATCATGCGCGACATGCTCCTCGTGCGCGCGCGCGGCTACGACGTCATGGCCATGAAATTCTCCGGGGCGAGCGGTGGCCGCGATGGAGGGTCGTCCATGATTCTCAGAAGCGAGGAAGGCCCGATTGCTGCCGGCAGCGTGCTCGTGTTCCCTTTGCATGCCGGTGGGCTCGAAGTGATGTTCGTGATTCCATCTCTCTTGTTCGTGAGTGGGACGAGCGTTGATTCCGCCATGGCCGCCGTTATAGCTGACGCGATTGACGGTGACGTTGTTGATCACGGTGCGGTTGTAGATGTGGACATTGGTGACGTGGACGTTGTTGACGGTGCGGTTGTAGTAGAAGTTATGACCTCTCCAGTAGCCGCCGGCATAGCCGGTGCCAACGTAGCCGAATCCGTAGTTCACGCCGCCGTAGAAGCCGACGTGCGGTCCCCAATAGCCGGCATTCCAGAGATAGGCGCCTTCATGCCATCCCCAATAGCCGGGCGTCCAGAGCAGGCCGACTGACGGGGGCGACGACCATGTTCCCGGCACCCAGTAATAGCCCTCGGTGCCGTAGGCCCAGTAGCCGGGGGTCCAGATATAACCGTCGCCGGGGCAAGGGGGCTGCTCGTAAACGGGCAGTGCGGGTGGGGCGATCGTGACCGAAAATGAAACTCCCGCGAAAGATGGGGCCGCGAAGGCCAGCATCAGAAGGGCAAAGGACAAGCAACGAGCGAAACGCAGAATTTGCATCAGAACTCCTATTACTTTGCTGTCTAGATGATCTGCGGCGGGCGCGGAAAGCAGCTAGATTACGGGAGTGCACAAGCTTAGGTTCGAAAGGAATGTCCTAATGAGTTTTTTGGTCCCTTGTTGGGGTGAGCGAATGAGGATGAGCACGGGCTGAGCAGGGCCCGGAAAGTCCAGAATTTTCACGCCTCCTCGAGGGAGGAGGCGTGATCGATCGACGCGTGTCGGAAACGCGGGGTGGTTGGCTAGTTTCCGGCTCCGATCTGGTTTCCGATGACCTCACCGGACACAATGATCTCGACTCGGCGGTTTTTCTGCCGGCCCTGGGCGGTGTCGTTGTCGGCGATCGGATCATTCATACCCAAGCCTTTCGCCGACAGGGAGCTTAAATCGAGACCTTGTCCGACAAGGTAGTCGCGCACCGAGTCGGCGCGCTTTTCGGAAAGAGCTTGATTGAACTCGGCGCCACCGGTGTTGTCAGTGTAACCCTCGATAGTCAAGTGCAGAGAGGGATAGTTCAGGACAATGCCGGTGAGCTTGGAAAGAGCCTCGCGGGCATCAGTGCGCAGATCGGATTTTCCGGTATCAAACAGGACATCGCCCATATTGACGACCAAGCCGCGGCCAGAGTCGGTGGTGGGAAGAACACGATTGAACTGCGCGAGCAGTTTGGCGCGGAGTTGCTGCTTCTCGCGCTCGGCGGCTTTGAGCTTTTCCTCCTTCGCGGCAATTTCCGCATCCGATTTTTCTTTCGCCGCAGCGGCCTGAGCATCGGCGACGCGCTTGGCTTCGGCCGCTTCCGCGTCGGCTTTGGCTTCAGCTTCGGCTGTTGCCTTGGCGGCGGCTGCATTGCGTTCTTGCGCGATCCGCTGCTCTTCTTGATGGCGCACCGCAAGTGCGCGGGCATCCTCTGCGAATTGAACGGTCTGCCGGGCGTCGGAGGTCACGGTGTTCTTGTTCGCTTTGCTGGCCAGGGCTTTCTCGGCCATCTGCAGGCTGGCTACGGCCTTGGAGTAGATGTCGGGCGCGTCTTTTTCGGCGCCATGCGACTTCGCAATGTCGACGGCATTGCGGGCTTCGTACATGGCCAGCGGAATATTAGGGTCAAGGGTCAACGCCAGGGGATTTCCCAATCTCTGGTATTGCGCACGCCGCATGAGTTTGTATTCGTTCACGGGGAAAATCTTTCCCTTGGTGCCCTTGCGAGCCTGGCTTTGCATGGCGACCATTTCACTGGGAATGCGGACCAGGGAATACGGTTCGGCGGTAACAATGAGCGAAAAGGTCTGGGCGGGAGTGGTCGCCTCGAGTTTGCCCTCGCCATTCTTGTTGATGAGAAGTTCGCCGGTATTCCCGGTACGGCCCTCAGGGGTGACGACCCAGACGACATAAGTGAGAAACTCCGCTCCCAACGAGGAAGGTGGTTTCAGACCTTTGGCATTGAGTTCGATGTCGGCTGCTCCGGCTTTTGATTTGATCTCGACTTTTACCTCGCCTTTGGCCAAGGGCATCAACTCTGTGCCATTGAGATCAACCTTCGTGCCTCCGCCTCCCACCTCATAGCCAACTGCCTGAACAGACTTGGTCACCGTGGCGGACGCGGGGACGCCCTGGTCCCCTTGTGGGGGTTGGGCTTCCTCCTGAGCGCAGAGGCTCGCCGCGAGGATGCCGAAGCAGGACAATACGAAAATGGCGATCGCGATTCGGACCGCCGCATTTTTGCGATTCCGGTCTGCTGCAGTAGGGTTTGCGGGCTTATTGAATGATTTCATTACTCTCTCCTCGTTTTCGGCCGGCGTCCGAAAGGCGTTCTCTGGGGATCAAGACCGGTCGCGTGCGGTTGTCCAATTTCTCAAGGCCGAAACGTTGTTGGGACGCGAACTCCGGGGGCGGCGCTGGTTTCGATCAAGTGGCAAACGTCCTCCGACCCGAAGAACACAAGCTAGTGTAGGAGTGAGTAGGATTCCCCACGACTGGCAGAAGTAACAGCCCTTACTAGTGGGATGAGCCCGCAGAAAGATGCTATCTGGGCGCTGATCAAAGCTGCAGGAAACGTCATTTTTTACACGGAAGGCCGGGGATTCGAATGGTAGAAAAGGGCGTGAGTAAGGCCCGGCACCATTACTCGCACTGTGCGAAAGGGAAAGGGGGATATGAACTTCGGGCACTTCAGTTTGGCACGAGGTGACTGATAGGCTGCTTGCATGCCGGGTATGGTCAGTGAGGGGAAAGCTTCGGAGACGCTCGTCAGGGAGCAGGCGGAGACGTCTGACAAAGTGGCGGCGCTGGTAGAGTTGTTACGGAACCGTTCTTACGCGGAGATCCGGCAACGGATGTACGACAGTCCCCCGGGAAGTCCATGGTGGGCGGCGTGCCGGGCGGAGCTCGACCTGCGGAACGGACAGCAGTTTGGGGAAGCGTCGCTGGCAATGTCGAGGACGGCGGACAAGATGCGGGCTTCGCTGGAGCACTTTGAGCAACTGGCGGATACGCTACACGAGTGCACCAAAGATGTAGGCGAGTTGCTGCGCGGGACGCAAGCGGCGGGGCGGCGGCTGGAGATTGCGGTGTATGTGACGATCGGAATTACGCTGGTGCAACTGTTCAATCTGGTCTTCGAGATTTTCCGCAGGCGGTAAGGCGCGAAGTCAACCTCTTCCAATGCAAGGTTGGGGAGTGTGGGTCAGCAACGAAATCCTTCCGAGCCCGCTACAACACAATGGCGCCGACTTCGATGACACCAAGCACGATCCAGCAAATTGATCTGCGCCGTTCCCCGGCCAACCAATAACCAGTAGCGGCACTAAAGCAAAGGATCGCGCTGGTCCATCCACTTCCCCAGGCGGCGGGCTTGCTCAGCATTTTTAGAAGTTTCATCGAAATATAGTACTCAAGGTTTTGCACACGCGTGGGTGTTGGCTGGCAGCTTTTTCCTGGATCGGCGTCGCGCAAAACCCAGACAGCCGAAGGCGGCTGTCCCCACACGAGTTGAGGTGCTCCCCCGATTACTTCTCCGAAGTGGAATTGCGATTCGACTTCGCTACCAGGTAGGCGGCGACAAGAATTGCGAGGCAGACAAGACCGCTCCAGAGGTTGACTAAGGGATGGAGCCAGGTTTGGAGGAGAGCGATTGTCACGAGGATTAGTCCGGCGATGGATCCGCATTGTCCGAGGGGAGAGCGGAGGGGGAGTACGGCTAGTTCAGCGGGCGTGTGGCGGCGGCGGAAGTTGATGTGGGCGGCCAGGGAGACGAGCCAGGAGAGGATCATTCCGGTGAAGGCGGCTCCGATCAGGTAGCGGAATGCGTTGTCGGGAAACCAGAGAACAAGGGCAAGGGCGAAGAGGATTCCAAAGGATGAGATAAGGACAGCGAACTGGGGAGAGCCTTCGGGATTGAGGCGGCCAAGGCGGGGCGGCGCCCATCCAGTGCGGGCGAGAGAGAAGAGCATGCGAGAGGCGACGTAGAGAGTGGCGTTGGCGCCGGAGAGGGCGGCGGTGAGGACGACGAAGTTCATCACGCCAGAGGCGTGGGGAATTTTCACGGTGCGGAAGGTGGTGACGAAGGGGCTCTCGGTGACTCCGGCGTGATTCCAGGGCATGACACCGAGCAGGATGACGATGGCGCCAACGTAGACGACGGTGAGAGTGAGGAAGGTGAGCCATACGGCGCGGGGAGTTTCTTTCGAGGAGCGCGATTCGCCGGAGGTGACGGCGACCATTTCGACTCCGCCGAAACTGTAGACGGCATAGGTCATGGCGACGAGCGGAGACCAGAAGCCACGGGGAAAGAATCCGCCTTGCGCGTTGTATTGCGGAGTGACGCGTCCGGTGGTGAGCAAGGCTGCGCCGATCACGATGAAGGCGACGATGGTGGCGAGCTTGACCATGGAGAGCCAGAACTCGACGCGTCCGTAGGAGGCGACGCTGCGCAGGTTGATGAAGAGCAGGAGAGCGCCGAAGATGATGATCCAGAGATAAGGGCGGACGCCAGGAAACCAGGTGGACATGTAGGTGGCGGCGGCGACCATTTCGGCGCCGATGGCGAGGGCGAGGCCGAGCCAGTATCCGGCGCGGGCGATGAATCCGGCGAACTGGTTGAGATAGAGGTCGCCGTAGACGCCGAAGCTTCCGGCGGCGGGATGAGCGCAGGCGAGTTCGCCGAGGGCCATGGCGACGGTCCACGTAATGAAGGCGGCGGCGATGAAGCTGAGGATGGCGGCGGGGCCGGCGATTTCCATGGCGGCGCCGGAGCCGAGGAGGAGGCCGGTGCCGATGGAGCCTCCGACGGCGACCATGGCCATTTGTCCGGCGGAGAGCTGGTGGCGGAGTCCTTCTTCGTGGATGGGTGGCACCGAAGACAATGGAGCACCATATCAAAAAGGGATGGGAACGACCAAACGCAATGCGGCGGTTGAGTGGCGAGTTACAGAGAGGTTTCGACGAGGGATGAGTCGGAGATCTCGCGGGAGTCGGAGTCGGGGAGAAATTCGATTCCGTAGAGATAAAGAGCGCGATGACGAACCGTGCCCGAGACGCGAACGCGTTCGGAGGCGCGGTGGGGAAGGAATTCGATGTCTACGCGAGAGCCCAGACGCAGATGGGCAATTGTGAAGAGGCACATTCCGAAATCGCTGAGATTGATGCCGAGGGCATCGAGCTGGGCGGATCCGGTGAACACCTCCACAGATGTGTTCAGCAACTGACGCGGGCGGCGACGCCGGTCTGGCTTGAGGGTGCGTTTGAGAATCATTCGCTCGGGAGTTAAAGAATCAAGGTAGCCCAGCGATGCGGGAGGGCGCAGGTTACGGAGGTTCAGTGGCGGGCGAAGAGGCTCGTCCCCGATGCTGCTCGGAGGATGCGGTCGGAGATTCGGGCCGGGGAGGAGGGCGGTTTTTGGGTGGGAATTGCCGCCGACGGGATCAGGGGCGTTGTCGGGCCGTGATCCTCAAATCAGGATCAGGTTATTACTGCCGGAACGTCTTCCTCGAATCACGGCCAACGGATGGCGCGGCCTCCGGCTTCTGCGGCTGGTTTGATTCTGTCGATTTTTGTCGGTTCGGGAACCTTCTTGTCGAGAGGAGGCTTGACCCCGTGTACGCTCATTGCCTGCTCCAACTGGGTCATCAGAGTCCGAAGCCTTTCATCGCCTGCATCGAGGACCTGACGCATTTCGGCGCTGGCTCGAATGGCTTCGGCATAGGCGGCGCGAGCCTTGGCGAGAAGGGGAAGATGCTGGAGAAAGGACGAAGCGTGGCTGGTGAACTCGGTGGCGGCTTCGGTATAGACCTTCATGCCCGGCGGTTGAGAGGCGGGAGAGTAAGTCTCAGGCGCGACCCTTTGGGGAGCAGGCGGGATGGGTCCCGGGGTGAACTGTTCGTTCACCAGGGATTGGACCAAGGCGTCGCCGAGCGACGCCAGGTCGGGATTATCAGTCGAGACCAGATCGGACGGGGAGGCAGCGTCATCCTGTTTTTTCCACATGGGTTGACTCCTTGGCATCTCTGAGCCCTAGCAGGGCTCGGCAGGGGTGCAATTATGTGCCTGTCAGCCAGAAGAGTCAAACGCCACGCGGTGACAAAACGCCCTTTTTGGGCCTGGAAACGCTACGGGATCACAGCCTTGACCGGGGGCGTCTTGACGCTTTCTTTGCCGTTTACGTCGACGGCGGTCGCCGAATAGTAATAGGTGGAGCTATTGGATACCGTGGAATCGGTATAAAGCGTCGGTCCAATCAGGCTGAGGTTAATCTTCGTCCAGTTGGCGGCGTCGGGGCTGCGATAGACGTTGTAGCCGACGACATCGCCAGTGGTGGACGCATTCCAGTTGAGGTTCACGATGTGGTTGGCCGACGACTGGATGACGATCTTGTAGGAGACCTGCGAAGCGGCTCCACGACAGCCGGTGGCTTTTACGGAGAAAGAATCGGTAACCGCCTTGGTCGGAGTTCCGGTGAGGTTAAAAGCGGTCGAGTTTGCAGAGGCCTTGGCGGTAATCCCGGTGGGGAGAACGCCGGAGACGATGGTCCACTTGTAAGGAGTGCAACCGCCACTTGCCTGAATGGCGGCGGAGTAAGCAGTGTTGACAGTGCCGTTCGGGACGGTGGGCGTGGTGATCTTAACGTTCGCGAAGCATTGAACACTCAATGCAACCAATAGGGGGAGGAATAGCCGAGATTTCATGATGCCCTATGCTGCCGTGCTGAGCAGAATTCGAATAGATATCAGAGGTTGGAATCAGAGGTTCCAAGCCCTACTGTGATTGACACGGGAAATCCGCGAAAACGAGCCAGGGACGGGCGGTTGCAAGAAGGTGCACAGTCGAGGAGAGGAGAAAATTGAGAATAGTAGGAACTAGTGAGTAAAACTGGTACCGTTTCGGGACGCCGCGTCGGCGAGGCATTATCTGCGTGAGCCAAGTCATGCGTTCGCAGAGAGCGGATTCCTTTATTCGATCGGAATGACAATCAATTGAACGGCAATTGGCGTTCTTTTCCAAACGACAATCCCTTCTTCGGGGAATGAAAATCCTTTCTTGGGAATGCTAATTCTCTAGCGCGGAATGGCGGCGACGGGCGTGACCTTCGTAATCGAATGGGGCGTTACCGCATTGCTGGGGGTGGGGGTGGCTCCTAGAATCGGAGCAGGGTTTACTCCGTTTAATTCCGCATGCCTGAGATCACAAAACGACTGGACCGAGCCGAAATAGGGAAGCGCGTGGAGCGTGCGGAGAAGCTTTTGCAAAAAGGCAAGACCGCGGACGCGCTGGAAGAGTATCTGCTGGTGCTGCGCGACGATACGGAGAACGACGTGGTGCGGCAACTGTCGGCGGATTTGTGCCTCTCGCTGAATCGAAATGCCGACGCGGTGAAGCTGCTGGGAGATTTGTTTGAGCGGCAGGTAGGAGCCGGGGACGCGACCCGGGCGAGCCTGACTTATAAGAAGCTGGCGCGGCATGGGAGTCCGACATGGCAGCAGAAATTCCGCTTCGGGCAGTTGCTGGAAGGGTCCAACAAGAAGCTGGCGGTCGGGACGTACGAAGCGGCGCTGACGGATCTGGGAAAGCTGGGGCGGAAGAAGGAAGCGGCCGAGATATTGGATCGCATCGTCACGCTGGAGCCGACACAGGCGAATTTGCAGCGGGTGGCGGAAGTGGCGTCGGAGCTGGGGAATCGGAAGGTAGCGGCATCGTCGTTTCAAAAGATCGCGCAGCTGGTCGCGAGCGAGGGTGGCGACGCAGCGCAGTGGTACGAGCGCGCGTACCAGGAAGATGCTTCGGATCCAGAGTATCGCCCTGGCGTATGGGAAGAGCTCTGCTGGCGCAGGGGCAGGTGGGAGCGGCCATCTTTATTCTCGAGCCGCAAATGAATTCTGGCGAAGTGACGGTGGCATTGCGCGAGACGTATGCGGATGCCCTGGTTGCTGCGGGCCGGCATGCGGAAGCGGAGCCATTGGTTTGGCAGCTGTTTGAAGCAGAATCCGGCGCGGGTGCAGCAGGTGATCGCGCTGATCGGGAATTTGCTGGACGGCGAGTACGAAGAACGCTGCGGTGGCGCTGGCGCGCAAGCTGGAGCAATTCCAGCGGCGGCGCGGAGAGCGGCGGCAGTTCATCGCGATCATGGAAGACATCACGGCGACGCGCAGGTCTTCGTCGCAGATGCTGGAGTTCCTGAGCGAACTTTATAACGCGTCGAACCGCGAGAATGACTATTGCCAGACGCTGCTGAAGTTGTTTGATCTTTATTGCAGCACGGGCGAGCTATGCCAAGGCAGCCGAGTGCCTGGATCGGGCGGCGGAAGTGGATCCGTATGAATCGGGCCACATGAAGCGGCTGGAGATGCTGAAGGGCAAGGTGGACGACGCGCGCTACCGGGCGATTGCGGCGCGGTTCACGCAGGCTAGCAAGGCTCCGGAGGAGCCGGCGCACGAGGAAGGGCCGACGCTGGGAGCGTCGACGTTGCAGGATTTGATGTTGCAGGCGGAAATACTGGTGCAGTACGGGATGCGGAACAAGGCGGTAGAACGGCTGCAGAGAATTCAGGAGCTGTTTCCGCGCGAGGAAGAACGAAACGAAGATTTGCAGCGGCTGTATATGTCGGCCGGGAGTGACGCCGCGGTATGCGGGGGCGGCACCATTGCCTCCGGCGGCAGCGCCGGCCCCAGTGGCGCCTGCGGCGCCAGTTGCGGCGGTTCCTGCGCCTGTGGCGCCGCCGGTACCGGATCCGGCGACGGATGTACGGGCTTTACGCGGGTGGCCGAGATTTCGCGGAAGTTATATCACCAGGGCACGGCCCCGGCGGTGCTGAACACGGCGGTGCGAGAGATCGCGACGCATTGGGAAGCGACGCGCTGCATTGCGGCGATGTTCAAGGGCGGTTTGTCGGCGACGGCGGTGGAAGAATTCTGTGCCGAGGGATTGAAGAAGTCGAGCCCGGCATCGATCGCGGAGTTAGTTGGGATGCCTGCAGAAAGCTGTCGGATGGGCATGATCCGCTGGCGATAGAAGATGCGGCGAAGGCGGTGTCGTTGCAATCGGCGCGCAAGGCTGCTGACGGAGATGGGCGCCGCGTCGGTGCTGGCGATTCCGTTGAGTGACGGCGAAGAAATTGTCGGCATGCTCGTGCTGGTGCACAACCGGCACCGGGCCTGGGCGCAAGCGGATATGGTTGTGCTGAAGACGCTGGCCGAGCAGATGGTGATTGCGCTGAACAACGCGGGCCTGCGGCGCCTGGTGAAGAATCTGTCGGTGACGGATGAGAAGTCGGGACTGTTGAAGCGGGCGTCCTATATTGATTTACTGCTGGCGGAGAGCAAGCGGGCGATCCAGAATGCGTCGTCGCTTTCGGTGATGTTGCTGCAGTTCGGGAAGAGCGCGGCCATGATCAAGGAATATGGCGAGGCCGAGGTGCAGGCGGCGATGGAGAAGGCTGGGCAGTTGTTTGCGGCGAATATTCGATCCAATGATTTGGCGTTTCGGTATGACACGACCACCATCGCGATTCTGCTGGGAGAGACGGCGGAAAAGGAAGCGATGCTGGCGGTCGAGAAGTTGCGCAAGATTGTTTCGGTGGTGCGACTGCCGGCGAAGGGGGATGCGAGTGAAGGTCCGGTGGCGCAGTTCTCCGCAGGGCTGGCGGAGGCGGTGATTCGGACGGAATATGATCCGGTAGACGTGGTCACGGAAGTGATCAATCGAGCGGAACATGCCTTGGCGCAAGCGATGGCGCAGGGGCCGGGGAAAGTTGTGGCGTTGGGAGCGGCAATGGCGGCCGGGGCCGTGGCCTAAAGCGTTTTCACCACGGAGGCACGGAGACACGGAGAATGATCAGGGCTTAGAGTTCAGTTGGCAATTCCTGCCAGATTTTCGTCGTGTCCTTCGCGGTTTCTTCCGCCCTTCCAGGCTTTGTTCTCTCCTTCCTGAATCGATCCACAGCTTGCGCTGTGGGCTGCATTCTGTCGCCGCCTCGCGGCTGTTTTCTATCCTTTCTTTCCGTGCCTCGGTGTCTCTGTGGTGAGGGGCGGGTTCTGGTCAAGGGCTCTTGTTCGCTGCTACACTGACAGGTTTGGCTGATCGATTTTGATCGTTTTGATTGAGTTCTGCTGGGAAAACCTAATGCTGAAACCAGGTGACATTGCCATTGTGAATGGGGCGCGGACGCCCTTCGGCCGCTATTGCGGCAAGCTGAAGGACTTTACGGCGCAGGAGTTGGGCGCGGTCGCGGCCAAGGGTGCGATGGAACGGGCGGGGGTCGAGGCCAAGGAATTCGATCACGTGGTGTTCGGCAACGCGCAGCAGACTTCGGGGGACGCGCTCTATGGGGCGCGGCACGTGGGGCTGCGGGCCGGGATTCCGATTGAAGTTCCGGCGCTCACGGTGAACCGGCTGTGCGGGTCCGGGATGCAGTCGATTGTGTCGGCGGCGCAGATGATCCAGACCGATGAGGCGAAGGTAGTGCTGGCGGGTGGGATGGAGGCGATGTCGCAGGCTCCGTTTGTGATTCGCGGGCGCGATGGGTTCACGCTGGCACCCGGGGGCAAGCTGGAAGATTCGCTGATGGTGGCGTTGCTCGATACCTATTGCGGGTCGTATATGGCGAACACCGCGGAGCTGTACGGATCGGAGCAGGGGATCACGCGGCAGATGCAGGATGAGTTTGCGCTGCGTTCGCAGCAGAAGGCGGATGCGGCCTATAAAGAAGGACGCCTTCAGGAAGAACTGGTGCCGGTGCCGCTGCGTAATCATAAGGGAGAGCCGACGGGAGAGTCGCTGACGGAGGATGATCACCGGCGTCCGCAGACCACGATGGAGGGTCTGGGGAAACTGCGTCCGGCGTTTGGGAAGAATGGAACGGTTACCGCCGGGAATGCTAGCGGGATTGTGGATGGCGCGGCGGCCGTGGTGGTGATGTCGATGGAGGAAGCGCGAAAACGGAATCTGACGCCGCTGGGGCGGATTGTGAGTTGGGGAATTGCCGGCGTGGAGCCGAAGGTGATGGGGCGCGGTCCTGTGCCGGCAACGAAGATTGCCTTGCAGAAGGCGGGGCTGTCGCTGGATTACATCGATCTGATTGAAGTGAATGAGGCGTTTGCGGCGCAATATCTGGCGGTGGAAAAGGAACTCGGGCTCGACCGCGAGAAAGTGAATGTGAATGGCGGGGCGATTGCGCTGGGACATCCGCTAGGAGCGACGGGGACGCGGCTGGTGATTACGTTGCTGTATGAGTTGCGGCGGCGGAAGAAGAAGTATGGGCTGGCGACGGCTTGCATTGGCGGGGGGCAGGGGATTGCGATGATTGTCGAGACGCTGCTGAATTTCTAGAGCTGAATACGTGGGCCGCTTCAAGAGCATGACCACTAAGGGCACGAAGGTGCACGAAGGAATAAGCGGCGCTGCAGATGGCGGCGAAAGAGGGATAGGCCGGTCACGATGTGGGTTGGCGGGGGGCAGGGATTGCGATCGTGGAGAGTATGAATTGATGGTTGACGCGCAGGTAAATGCCGGCGAATTGATGCTGCGTTCGATGCGCGGGGCAGGCGTGCGCGACCTTCAGCAAGTAGCAGAGGACGTTTGGCAATTCGATTTTGAAAGGGCGGGCCTGACCATCGAGTGCCCCTGGAGAATCGTAAGCGGAGGTTCTGTCGTTCTTGCATCATCGGATCACGGGCAGAAATTTAGTTTGCCCGCACCTGTAGATCTGATCTTGGCAACTTTGGAAAAGCTCAAAGGACTGACCGTAGAGGCAATTGACATCCATAGCGAAACTGCCGATCTTCGCCTCGCGTTCGGCGGCGGCACGCGGATAGACACGTTTAACGACTCCTCCGGCTATGAAGGCTGGAATTACTCGGATCGTACTGGCGTGATGCTTGTTGCACAGGGCGGAGGCCAACTCGCTATTTGGAGCAATTTGCCAAAGCGAAAGTAAGGAATCATATGGAAATAAAGAAGGTTGGTGTTCTTGGGTGCGGGCTGATGGGGTCGGGGATTGCGCAGGTTTGCGCGATGGCTGGATTTGATGTCACGGTGCTTGAGGTGGAGCAGAAGTATCTCGACAAAGGGTTTGCGGGGATTGAAAAATCTTTGGCGAAGTTTGCGGAGCGGCCGATCGAGAAGGGCGGGATCACGGCGGAACAGAAAGACGCGGCGCGGGCTCGGCTGCGGGGGACGACTTCCAAGTCCGACCTTAGCGATTGCGACATCATCATTGAGGCCATCATTGAGAATGTGGAAGAGAAGAAGAAGATGTATGCGTCGGTCGATGGCGTGGTGAAGAAGGACGCGATCTTTGCTTCGAATACTTCTTCAATTTCGGTGACGGAGTTGTTGACGTCCGTGAAACGGCCGGAGCGGTTTATTGGGCTGCACTTTTTTAATCCAGTGCCGCTGATGAAGTTGGTGGAAGTGGTGCGGACGATCGCCACGGCCGATGACGTTTACGAGTCGGCTTATGCATTTGCGAAGAAGCTGGGCAAGGTCCCGGTGCGGACTTCGGACAAGACGGGGTTCATTGTTAACCGGCTGCTGGTGCCTTATTTGCTCGATGCGATCCGCGCGTATGAAGAGGGTGTCGGATCGATTGAGGATATCGATAACGCGATGAAGCTGGGCTGTGGATATCCGATGGGGCCGTTTACGCTGCTGGATTTTGTGGGGCTGGATACGACTTATTACATTACGCACGTGATGTATGACGAGTTTAAGGAGCGGCGGTTTGCGTCGCCTCCGCTGTTGAAGCGGATGGTGATGGCGGGGTGGTACGGAAGGAAGTCGGGGCGTGGGTTTTATGACTATGCGGACCCGGAGAAGCCGCGAGCGCAGAAGCTTTAGCGGCGGATTTGTACGGATTCACATGGATTGAAAGGCTATTCACCACAGAGACACAGAGGCACGGAGAACGACAATTTAAGCGGTTTTCTCCGTGGCTCCGTGCCTCTGTGGTGAAGATATCTTATGACCTACGAAAACATACTTCTCGAAAAGAAAAATGCGATTGCTTATGTCACCGTCAACCGGCCGAAGGTGCTCAATGCGCTCAACATGGCGACCATGGAGGAGTTGCGGGGGGCGTTTCACGACATCAAGAATGACAAGGCGATTCGCGTCGTCATCTTTACTGGGGCGGGGGAGAAGGCGTTCATTGCAGGAGCCGATATCGGCGAGTTGTCGAAGCATGACGCGGTTTCGGGGAAGGAATATACGCATCGGGGCCAGTCCGTGCTCAACCTGATTGAGAATTTGGGGAAGCCGGTCATTGCCTGCCTCAACGGATTTACGCTTGGTGGGGGATGTGAGATTGCCATGGCTTGCACCATGCGGCTGGCCAGCGAGAATGCGAAGCTGGGGCAGCCGGAGGTGAAACTGGGGATTATCCCGGGATATGGAGGATCGCAGCGGCTGCCGCGGCTGGTGGGCAAGGGGCTGGCGATGCAGATGGTGCTGGCCGGGGAGATGATCACCGCGCAAGAGGCGCATCGCATCGGGCTGGTGAATGAAGTCACGGCGCCGGGCGAACTGATTCCGCGGGCGGAGGCGATTGCGGCGAAGATTATTGCGAATGCTCCGCTGGCCGTACAGTACGCGATGGAGGCCGTCAACAAAGGCATGGAGATGACTTTGGCTGAAGGGCTTTATCTGGAGGCTACTTTGTTTGGGGTATGCTGCGCGACCGAGGATAAGACTGAGGGGACTAAGGCGTTCTTGGAGAAGAGGGCAGCGGCGTTTAAGGGGAAGTAACTTCTGGGCCACGGATTCACGCGGATTTCACGGATCAAAAACAATTCACCACTGAGGACACGGAGATCACAGAGGAAATCAAGTTCAAGCTGGAGTCGGTTCCGGAGGCTGCTCTTCGTGCCTTGGAAGGAAAACTCGACGCTTCCGGGAAGAGCTTTGCCATTGTGGTGGCGCGGTTCAATGCATTTATCACGGAGCGGTTGTTGTTGAGTGCTTGCGATGGACTCTTGCGATGCGGGGCTGCGAAGAACGACATCGACATTGCCCGGGTGCCGGGGGCGTTTGAGATCCCGTCGGCGGCGCGGACTTTGGCATTGACCGGGAAATACGACGCGATCATATGTATCGGATGTTTGCTGCGCGGAGATACGGCGCACTATGACGTCATCGTCAACGAAGTCACGCGGGGGATTGGGCAGTCGGCGCAGGAGACTGGGGTGCCGCATGCGTTTGGAGTGTTGACTTGCGAAAGCCTGGAGCAGGCGATCGACCGGGCCGGGTTAAAGATGGGGAACAAGGGGTTTGAGGCTGCGCTGGCGGCGGTGGAGATGGCGTCCTTGAAGGACGCTATCAGCTCTCAGCCATCAGCTCTCAGCCAAAAACAGGTTCCTCGCTTCGCGAGGGATAACCAGGGTAAGGAGAAGCAGATTCCTCCTTCTCGCTCCGCGAAGCTTCGGAACAAGAGCAAGAAGCGCCGCGGACGATAGTTCTTTCCACTCTTGGCCCTGTGGCTTTAACCTCGACTCGCGGGTCGAGGTAGGGATGCTTCGACTGCGAAAGGGCTGCGCTGGGGCGCAGCCCTTTCTTCGCTCAGCATGACAATGTGGTGCAGTTAAGGTGTAACTCCTCGGGAATTTGTGAGGAGCACATCCTTAGGCTGGTGCAGTACACTGGCAACTGACAACTGGCTGCTGACAACTTTCTTCTATGGGTACTCGACGCAAATCTCGGGAGCTGGCGCTGCAGATGCTGTTCCAGTCGGATATGGGGAAGCAGGATGCGGAGCAGGTGCGGCGCACGTTTTGGGCGGAGCATGGGACTGCCAGCGAGGAAGTGCGCGGGTTTGCGGATGATTTGTTCCGTGTGGCGACCGACCGGACTCCAGAGATTGACGGCCTGATTGAACGGCACGCTGAGCACTGGCGCATGGAGCGCATGGCGGCAGTGGATCGTAATTTGCTGCGAGCGGCGGTGGCTGAGTTTCTGGCTTATCCGGAGACGCCGCGGGCCGTGGTGATTAATGAGGCGCTGGAAATTGCGCGGAAGTTTTCGAGTCCGGAGTCGGTGCATTTTGTGAACGGGGTGCTCGATAGCGTGGGGAAAGAGTTGGAAGTGAATCAGTAGTCAGTACTCAGTACTCAGTTCTCAGTACTCAGTTCTCAGTACTCAGTTCTCAGTTCTCAGTACTCAGTTCTCAGTTCTCAGTTCTCAGTTACTCAGTTCTCAGTTCTCAGTTCTCAGTCCCTCTCTTGGGGCTTTTCTTCCTAGCAATAAATCCAATAAATTCAAGTGAGTTTTCGGCCGGCTTGGTCGGAGTGGCGCTCTACCACTTGCGAACGAGTGCGCTAGAACTGAGGGCTGACAACTGACAACGGCTATGGCCTCACGGCTATCAGGTTTAGGGTGCAAGGGCCTCCGGCGGGCGTGATCGTGCAGAAGGGATTCAGGGCGTTGGGGACGTTGGGGAACGAGAGTTGGAATTGATCGCTGCCGCCGAGGGAGGTGCTGACGGAATGGAGCAGGCCATCACTGCCTCCAACGACAATCGTGCCGGCGTCTGGAGACATGTCGGCGCTGAGGGGCGTCGCGTTTCCCACAAGTTCGATGCCGGTAACTCCGTCGGTGCCGAAATTGTAGACCAGAATGCTGGCGTTCGAAGAGGAAGCGACGTAGAGCTGAGCGACGTCTGCGGAGGTGAAGAAGTTCACTGGCTGAATGGTCCCTTGGCCCAATTCGATGCGCTGCACGGGGAGGAGAGGATTGGCGAGCGCCAACCCCTGCGGGCAGAGAGTCCCAGATACCGCAGGAGTGATCGAGTAGGTGATGACGTCGAATCCGGTAGAGTCGAGGATGAAGATGTGAATGCCATCGGGAATCAGATTTCCCAGGGAGTCTGTGCCGTTGATGTGGTCGACAGGCAAGACCCGCATGAAAAGGGGATTCGTGGCGGGAGTGTTGATGGCCCCCAGGGGCAAACTGGTCGTGACCTGGTTGTTGCAGGTGGAGACGGCCGTGAGGTTTGCGGCGGTCGTGCTGGTGGACGATCCCGCAATGAAGGCAAAGGCTCCGTTGGGCGAGAAGGCAATGGACTGGCCGGGTCCGGTGAGCGGGATTGGTCCTTGCATGGCCTGCAGAGAGGAATAAACGTACAACGAACTTGCGGCGCTTCCGCCGATGATGAAGGTCTTTAAGCTATCGGGCGAGAATCCAGCGGTGATGGCTCCGGAGATATTCAGCGCAGTGGCCGTCAGCGCAGCAGTGTTGGAGTTGACGATAAAAACCTGGTTGGGAGTGTGGACTGTGTCGGAGAAAACGGCGGTCGATCCGTTACTGGAGACGGCCAACACTTTTCCGGTCACGGTGCCGAGCGAGGTAAACGCGCTGGTAGTGCCGCCGAAGTTAGTGGGGTTGATGACTTGGGCGCCGTAATCACTTCCCATGAACGCCTTATCGCCTGTGAGGTCGAATAGCAGGGAGTTGGGCGAGGCGGGCATGGGATTCTCAGGACCTGTCACGGCCTTTGCGCTGGAGAAACTGTAGACAGACGTGGTGCAGAGAGAGGGAATCTCGTGGGCGCATCCGGTGCTGGTTGCGACCAGAGCAGTACCGCTCGTCGCACCCGTGACCACACCCGACAGAGCTCCATTGCCGGTCAGTGGGATCTCGATCGTATTGTTGTTGCCATTAGGGATGATCAAGACCGGAGACGCGTAGACGGGGACCGGGATCAGTTGCTGGCAGCTGATGAAATTCGGGTTCTGCGCGTGAAAGAAGTTGTCGAACTGGGTACAGGAATCGGAAGCGATCGCCGAGGCGATTGAGGCTGGGACGGTGGGGAATCCGATGTTGCAGGTCGGCGGGGAGCAAGAGGCTGTGACGGAGGCCGATCCCGGAAGTGGAGTGGAGACGGCGCAGGTTTCGAGACAGGAGGTCGTGGTGCCCAGGACGGCGGGCGCCGAAGAAGTCCAAGTGAGCGGGATTTTGTTGAGGACGATTCCACCGTTGGTGTTGGGCAAAGAGCTGTTTCCCATCACATCCGTCAGGAAAGCAGTGAGGGTTTCAGATGTTCCCTTGGTGGTGACGAAGCTGCTTTGCCCGGTTTGCACCGTCTCCGCCCCAACCTGAAGAGCGATGTTCTGGATCGGGCAGGTCTCAAAGAAATCGAGAAGAGGCGAAGTGGTACCTTGCGAATTCTGAAACTGGGGTTGTTGGAATGAGGAACTGGTGACTCCGCTGGCCGAGGCGTAGATCTGTGTGATTCCTGGAAATGTGGCCTTGGCGATGGCCTGATTCGTAGCGAAGTTGTAGTTCGAGTTGACGGTCGGGATGAGGGTGACGACGCTCGAGTTGTTCGCCGACCAAGTGAAGGGACCAACTGAGGAGGTGATGTCGACGCCCTGACTGAAGGCGTGAGCTTCCACGGTCATGGACTGACTCTGGGAGAGACAAGGTTCCTGCACGTTGACGCCATCGGAGAGCACGCCAACCACGGAGATGCTGTCGATGGCGGGATGAACGAAGACCCAAGTGGGGACGCTGGATTCGCCGAGGGCGGAGGCCGTGACCTGGACGGCGCCGGTGCCTCCGGGAGTGCAGGTGGTGAATGCGACGTCCCAGTGACCGGCGCATGCCACGCCATTGGGCGCGATGGTCAAGACGGACGTGTCGCTGGAGGAAAATGTGAACGTGGTATTGATGTTCGTGCCGGAAGTAGTTTGCGCCGAAGCCGCAAAGACCAGGGTGCCACCTAGCGCGAGGGAGGTATTGGTGGTAGGAGTAAGGTGGACGAGGCCGGGAAAGATGGGCGTATTGGGCTTGCTGCCGCCCCCACAGCCGCCGAAACTCCATAAAGCAAGGATTGCAACCGCTAGCCAGAAAGCCTTCGAACGCAACCTACCCATGCACCCCTCTTAACGTACAGTCCCGGATCACAAAGATCGCGCAGGACGAGTCATCAAATGAATTGGAAAACTTGTAGTGTATTGGCTGGAAGCGGAATCGGCAAGCATTGTGCACATGGATGCATCGAAGCGGGCGTTGTGCTCCTCGCCAGATCCCTCGCTCCGCCTGAAAAACGGCAACGCTCGGGATGACGCCGCCTTTTACTGAACAGTTTTTACTAAGCGATACGATTCTTTTGGGGCACTTGCGATTGGCTTCCGGGCCGTCGGTGTTGGGATGCAAAAACTCGGGTTGACGATGTTTGCACGCACTTGCTATAGTAGTTTGGTTCCGCGAGTACATCCAGGCTTGCTGTGTGCTGTGAGTTTTGCTGCGGTGTGAGCAGAGCTTGCGGTTGAGCTATAGAAAATGCGTTTCCGGATGAAGATCAGGTTCGGAGACTTTCCTCGCTGAAACGTTCCTGCGGTGCCTTCCGCCCTATTGTGGAAGGATATGCAGGACAAGGCTGACGAAACGGAGTGCCCCCGGAGTTTGGCCGGGCGCCACCGTCGGCAGCGAAAGTCTAAGGGAATCCAGAATCTCTCTGGTGTGGCTTTGCAGGAATGAAGCTGCGCGGTGAGAAGTAATGGTTGGCGTTGAGCCGGCCATGCCCACAGATGCGCGTCTAGAACAGGATGCAGGATTTTAGCTGTCCCGCCTGCGTGGCAGGATTGTTGTGCGACTGATGTCGCGCGGCTAAGGAGTTGCGAGAGTGCCTACGTTTAACCAGTTGGTGGCTCAGGGTCGCAAGCGACCCCGGTACAAGACGGCGAGTCCTGCGTTGCAGGGATGTCCGCAGAAGCGCGGCGTTTGCACCCGCGTCTACACGCAGACGCCCAAGAAGCCGAACTCGGCGTTGCGCAAGGTGGCGCGCGTGCGGCTGACGAATGGGATTGAAGTGACGACGTACATTCCAGGCGTTGGACACAACCTGCAGGAGCACTCGATTGTGCTCATCCGCGGGGGCCGTGTGAAAGATCTGCCGGGTGTTCGGTATCACGTGATTCGCGGAACGCTGGATGCGGTGGGCGTTGCCGGCCGCATGCAGGGACGTTCGAAGTACGGAGCCAAGCGGCCCAAGAAGGGCTGAGAAACTAGTGGCCAGTGGTCGGTGGTCAGTGGCCAATACGCTCAAGCTAAGAGCTTTGAGCTAGGAGCTAGAAGCTGAATGCCTCGTAAAGGACATATCGCAAAGCGGACCGTTCCGGCCGATGCCGTTTATCAGTCGGACCTGGTGACGAAGTTTATTAACTCGATGATGTGGCAGGGCAAGCGGTCGACGGCCGAAGGCATCTTCTATGAGGCGTTGGCGAAGGTGCAGGAGAAGGGCGGCGACGAAGCGCTGAAGCTCTTCAAGAAGGCCGTCGAAAACGCGAAGCCGCTGCTCGAGGTCAAGACCCGCCGCGTGGGTGGAGCGAACTATCAGGTGCCGGTCGAAGTGAATGCCGACCGCCGCACGTCGCTCGCGATTCGCTGGCTGATCAGCTATGCGCGCGGGCGCGGTGAAAAGGGCATGGTCGACAAGTTGTCGAATGAATTGCTGGACGCTGCTACCGGAAAGGGCGCCGCGATCAAGAAGAAAGAAGATGTGCACCGGATGGCGGAAGCCAATAAGGCGTTCGCGCATTACCGGTGGTAGAGAAAGCTGCTAGCTCCTAGCTCCTAGCTTCTAGCTAAAGAGCTGGTGATCAGGAACGAAGTCAGATTTCGGAGCCCTAGAAAGAGCTAATTGTCGTGGCCAGAACAGTCCCATTAGAGCGTTGCAGGAATATCGGCATCATGGCGCACATTGATGCCGGGAAAACCACTACGACGGAGCGGATCCTGTTTTATACGGGACGGACGCACCGCATCGGAGAGGTGCACGAAGGCACTGCGACCATGGACTGGATGGAGCAGGAGCAGGAGCGCGGGATTACGATTACGTCCGCGGCGACGACCTGCACCTGGCGCGACATTCGCATCAATATTATTGATACGCCTGGCCACGTCGATTTCACGGCGGAAGTCGAGCGTTCGCTGCGTGTGCTTGATGGCGCAGTCGCGGTGTTTGACGCGGTTCATGGCGTGCAGCCACAGTCGGAAAAAGTCTGGCGGCAGGCCGATAAATACGGCGTCCCGCGAATTTGCTTTATTAACAAGATTGACAAGATGGGTGCTGACTTCGAGCATGCCGTCGATACCATCCGCAAGCGCCTGAGTGCCAAGCCGGTCGCGATTCAGATTCCCATCGGACAAGAAGATAAGTTCAAGGGCGTCGTTGATCTGATCAACATGAAGGCCGTGGTCTGGAAAGACGAGACCATGGGTGCCGAATATGAGACGGAAGAAATTCCGGCGGAGTTGAAGAAGAAAGCGGAAGCCTTCCACGCGCAACTGGTAGAGAGCATCGCGGAAAATGACGATGAGATGCTGCACAAATTTCTGGAAGGCGAAGAGATTACGGCCGACGAACTGCGGTCGTCGTTGCGTAAGTCGACCATCGCGCTGAAGGTTTTTCCGGTGGTGGTGGGAACATCGTTTAAGAACAAGGGTGTGCAGCCGCTGCTGGACGCAGTGGTGGACTATCTGCCGTCGCCACTCGATGTGCCGGAGACGCACGGCAAGAATCCCGACAATGGCGAAGTGATCACGCGCAAGGCGGACGATAAAGAGCCGTTCGCGGCGTTGGCGTTCAAGATCATGGCGGATCCGTTTGTCGGACAGTTGACATTTATCCGCGTGTATTCGGGCCAGTTGAAGACCGGCGATTCCGTGCTGAATGTGCGTACGGGAAAGACCGAGCGCATTGGGCGATTGCTGAAGATGCACGCCAATAAGCGCGAGGAAATCAGCGAGATTCTGGCGGGCGACATTTGCGCCGCGGTTGGTTTGAAAAACGTGGGCACGGGCGACACGATTTGCAACGATGACCATCCGATTGCACTGGAGTCGATTACGTTTGCGGTTCCGGTGATTTCGGTTGCGGTTGAGCCCAAGACCAAGGCTGACCAGGAAAAGATGGGCATGGCGCTGCAGCGGCTGGCCCAGGAAGATCCTACCTTTAAGGTTCACACCGATCCCGACAGCGGACAAACCATCATCAGCGGCATGGGCGAATTGCATTTGGAAATCATCGTCGACCGCATGATGCGCGAGTACAAAGTCGAGGCCAATGTCGGCAAGCCGCAGGTGGCGTATCGCGAGACGATCCGCAGGCACGCCGAGGCGGAAGGCAAATACATCCGGCAGACGGGCGGTAAGGGGCAATACGGGCACGCGAAGATTTATCTCGATCCGCAACCGCCCGGCTTGGGCTACGAGTTCGTTAACGATATTACGGGTGGCTCGGTGCCGAAAGAGTTCATTAAGCCGATCGATCAGGGCATTCGCGAAGCCCTCGAAGGCGGCATCCTAGCGGGCTATCCGATGGTCGATGTGAAGGCCACGCTGTACGACGGCAGCTACCACGACGTCGATTCGAACGAAATGGCATTCAAGATCGCCGGATCGATGGCGTTCAAAGAGGCGGCGCGCAAGGCGTCTCCGGTGCTGCTGGAGCCAGTGATGGCGGTCGAAGTGGTGACGCCGGAAGATTATGCGGGCGTGATCATGGGCGATTTGAGTTCGCGGCGTGGGCGTATTGAAGGCATGGAGCACCGCGCGGGCTCGCAGGTGATTAAGGCAATCGTGCCGCTGGCGGAAATGTTCGGTTACGCGACTCATATGCGTTCGTCGACGCAGGGGCGCGCGGAATATTCGATGCACTTTGCGCGCTATGAAGAAGCTCCGCGGTCGGTGTCGGAGGAAATCATCGCCAAGGTGCAGGGAACGGCGAAGTAAGTAAGCCCCGTGCGGGGCGGCAAGTTTCATAGGCCCTTCGGCGCAAAAGACGCGCCTCAGGATGACAAAGGGTGTAACTGAGAGCTGACAGCTGAGAGCTGACAGCCTGAGCGACAAGCTAGGAGCTAAGAGCTGAGTTATGGCGAAAGAAAAATTTGATCGCAGCAAGCCGCACTGCAACGTAGGGACGATTGGTCACATCGATCATGGCAAGACCACGTTGACGGCGGCGATCACCAAGGTTCTGTCGAAGCACAATCCGAAGAACGCGTTCCGGTCGTTTGACTCGATCGACAACGCGCCAGAAGAAAAAGCTCGTGGTATCACGATCGCTACGGCGCACGTGGAGTATGAGACGGCGAACCGGCACTATGCGCACGTGGATTGCCCGGGCCACGCCGACTACATCAAGAACATGATCACGGGCGCGGCGCAGATGGATGGCGGCATTCTGGTGGTGGCGGCGACGGACGGTCCGATGCCGCAGACGCGCGAGCACGTGCTATTGGCGCGGCAGGTTGGTGTGCCCTACCTGGTTGTGGCATTGAATAAGGTGGACGCGGTCGACGATCCGGAGTTGCTCGAACTGGTCGAACTCGAAGTGCGCGAGCTGCTGAAGAGCTACAAGTTCCCGGGCGACGATGTTCCGGTGGTGCGGGTGTCGGCGCTGAACGCGCTGAACGGGGAAGCCAAGGCGGAGGCGCAGGTCGACGAGTTGATGGCGGCGGTGGACAAGTATATTCCGCAGCCGGCGCGCGAACTCGATAAGCCATTCCTGATGCCGATTGAAGACATTTTTTCGATTCAGGGCCGCGGCACGGTGGTCACGGGACGTATCGAGCGCGGCAAGGTGAAGGTTGGCGAAGAAGTAGAAATTGTCGGCTTCCGCGAAACCCGCAAGACGGTCGTGACCGGCGTCGAAATGTTCAAGAAGCAGTTGGACGAAGGTATGGCGGGCGACAACGCTGGCCTCTTGCTGCGCGGCATCGCGAAAGAAGATGTCGAGCGCGGCATGGTGCTGGCCAAGACCGGATCGATCACGCCGCATACCAAGTTCAAGGCTGAAGTCTACATTCTGACCAAAGAAGAAGGTGGACGGCACACGCCATTCTTCAAGGGCTATCGTCCGCAGTTTTATCTGCGAACGACGGACGTGACGGGAGTGGCGGAGTTGCCGGCGGGCACGGAGATGGTGATGCCGGGCGACAACGTGAGCCTGGTGATCGAGTTGATCACGCCAGTGGCGATGGAGAAGGGCTTGCGGTTCGCGATTCGGGAAGGCGGCCACACGGTGGGCGCGGGAACGATTGCGGAGATCGTGCAGTAGCTCTGAAAGTGCATAGATCCTTCGCGAGACGAAAAACGTCTCACTCGGGATGACAAGTTTAAATAACGCGGCTTGCGACTTGCCGCCGGTTCTTTCCTTCCGGAGACGCCGGGAGGGGTTAGAGAGATGACACAGTGATTGGAAAAGAAAGAATTCGCATCCGGTTAAAGGCCTACGACTATCGCATTCTGGATCAGTCGACGGGCGAGATCGTGGAAACCGCCCGCCGTACGGGAGCACAGATTGCGGGGCCGATTCCATTGCCCACCATGAAGAACAAGTACTGCGTGCTGCGTTCGCCGCACGTGGATAAGAAATCGCGGGAGCAGTTTGAGATCCGCACCCACAAGCGGTTGCTCGACATTCTCGAGCCGACGCAGCAGACGGTAGATGCGCTGATGAAGCTGGATCTGCCGGCCGGAGTGGATGTGGAGATCAAGGCGTTCGGGAAAGAACATAAATAAGCTTCTGGCTCCTAGCTACTAGCTAGGACGGAATGCTTCCCAGCCAATAGCAGTCATGAATGACTAGCCATGCTGGGGATGGAGAAGGAAGATGGCAACGAAGGTCGCGGGGATTCTGGGCAAGAAGGTCGGGATGACGCAGCTGTTTGACTCGAAGGGCGACGTTCGCCCGGTCACCGTGCTGCAGGCTGGTCCATGCGTGGTAACGCAGCACAAGTCGGCGACGCGCGACGGCTATGAGGCTGCCCAGATTGGGTTGGTTGAGTTTGTGAAGGAATCGCGGCTGACCAAGCCGGCGCAGGGACACCTGGCGAAAAACAATCTGCCTCCGGTGAAGTTCATGCGCGAAGTGCCTCTGGAGGTCGAAGGCACGGCGGACGGCGACGGTTCGGTGAAGGTTGGCGACCGCGTGCTGGTGGAGATTTTCGAAGGCGAACGCTTTGTCGATATCGTCGGGATCAGCAAGGGCAAAGGATTCCAGGGCGTTGTGAAGCGACATCATTTCGGCGGTGGTCCGAAGTCGCACGGTTCGATGTTTCAAATTACCGGTTCGATCGGGTCGTCGGCGTTCCCCTCGCGCGTGTTCAAAGGGATGCGCATGTCGGGACACATGGGCAACGCCCGCGTAACCCAGCGCAACCTGCGGGTGCTGGGCGTGGACAAGGACGAGAATTTGCTGGTGGTTGAGGGCAGCGTACCTGGACCCGAGGGTGGCTACATCGTAATTACGAAAGCGAAAAAACCACCACGAGAACGGCGTGGATTCGCAGGATCGGCGACGGTGGATCCGTTGAAGGCCGCGAAGAGAGCGGCGAAGAAGGCGTAAGGAACGCGGGCGAGGGCGCCCGCGCCACACGAGAAACGATATGGCGACGATTGACATACACAATTTGAGCGGCGAGAAGGTTGGAACGATCGATCTCGCCGATGAAATCTTCGGCGCGGTCAACGAAGATCTGCTCTGGGAAGCGGTGAAACATTACCGCGCGGGGCAGCGCGCCGGCACGCACAAGACCAAGGGCCGCTGGGAAGTTTCCGGTTCGGGCAAGAAGCTCTGGAAGCAGAAGGGCACGGGCCGGGCCCGCATCGGATCGATCCGTTCGCCATTGTGGCGGCATGGCTACACCGTGCATGGTCCGCAGCCGCGCTCCTATGACTACACCTTCCCGCGGAAGAAGCTGATGGGCGCGTTGCGCTCGGCGCTGGCCGCGAAGCTGGCGGATGGCAAACTGATCGTGGTGAATGCGTTTGACGTGAAAGAGCCGAAGACCAAGGGGTTCCGCAAGTCGCTGGACTCGCTCAAGGTCGATAAGACGGTTCTGATCGTCGAAGAGCCCAAGCAGCAGAATCACAACCTGGCTTTGAGCGCCCGGAACATCGATGGGCTGGAATTGGTGCTGAGCAACGAAGTGCACCCTTATCATCTGCTGCGCTACGATCGCGTGATTTTCTCGCAGCCCGCGATTGAGAAGTTACAGGTTTCGTTGAAGTCGTCGGTATCGAAGCGGCAGCACAAGCCGAAGGCCGATGAGGGCACCAAGAAGGCACACGGCGAGCGGCGGCGACGGGCGCGGACCGATAAAGCGGCGGAGGTGGCGTAATGAAATCCGCATATCAGATTATTCGCCGTCCGGTGATTACCGAGAAGGGCCTGGCCATCAAGGAAAACCAGAATACGCTGGTCTTCCAGGTGGAACCGAAGGCGACCAAGACGGAAATCAAGCAAGCGGTGCAGACCATTTTCAAAGTGAAAGTGCACTCCGTGCGCACCGCCACGTATGTGGGAAAAGAGCGGCGGCGCGGGAAGTTTGCAGGCTACCGTCCGGACTGGAAGAAGGCGTACGTGCGGTTGCGGTCCGGCGAGAAGATGCCGGAGTACGCGCAGAATTTGTAAAAGCAGCTATCAGCTATCAGCCGTCAGTAACTGCGACGGTGTGAGGCCGAGAGCTGACAGCTGAAAGCTGAGAGCTTCTATGCCAATTAAGACATACAGACCGACGACGCAGACGTTGCGCTACCGCACAACGCTGGTCAATGACGACATTACGACCAAGTATCCGCATAAGCCGTTGGTCGAGCCCAAGCAACGCACGG
Source organism: uncultured Acidobacteriaceae bacterium (assembly GCA_963840895.1). Taxonomy (GTDB): domain Bacteria; phylum Acidobacteriota; class Terriglobia; order Terriglobales; family Acidobacteriaceae; genus Sulfotelmatobacter. The sequence continues at coordinate 342,331 of CAWJAR010000009.1, read as the reverse complement.
GCGGGCGCCGCAATTCGGGCGACACCACGATGCGCTTCATCGGCGGCGGACACAAGCGGAAGCTGCGCATCATCGATTTCAAGCGCGACAAGACCGGGATTCCGGCGACTGTAACGACGATTGAATATGATCCCAATCGCTCGTCGCGCATTGCGCTACTGGCGTATGCCGATGGCGAGAAGCGTTACATTATTCAGCCGGAAGGGCTGAAGGTCGGACAGAAAGTAGTCAGCGGTCCCGAGGCTGACATTCTGGTGGGCAACGCGCTGCCGTTGCGGAATATTCCGCCCGGCACGCAGATTCACAATCTCGAGTTGAAGCCCGGTAAGGGCGGGCAGATGGTGCGGTCCGCGGGCGGCGCAGCCCAGTTGGTTGCAAAGGAAGCGGAGTACGCGCTGGTGAAACTGCCTTCGGGCGAGACCCGCAAGATTTCGCAAGACTGCATGGCGACGATCGGGCAGGTGGGCAACCTCGATCACGAGAACGTGACCATCGGCAAGGCCGGGCGCTCGCGGTGGCTGGGAAAGCGTCCGCACAATCGCGGCGTTTCGATGAACCCGGTCGACCACCCGCATGGTGGTGGTGAAGGAAAGACTTCCGGCGGACGGCATCCGGTAACGCCGTGGGGACAGCCGACACGCGGGTACAAGACGCGAAACAACAAGCGTACCGACAAGTTTATTGTGAGCCGGCGCAGCAAGTGACCGCGTTTAGCGGGCGTTTGAGCCCGCTGAGGTCGTCCTGAGCGTTGTTTGCGAAGGATCGGGTGGTACGAGACGGCGGTTGCGATCTTTACAACAGCAGTGGCGATTTTGATTGACGTAGGGTTCTTCACCCGCGCGTTGCGCGGGTTCAGAATGACAGTAATTTAGGAAGCTGTTGGCTGAAAGCTGACGGCTGAAAGCTGAGAGCAGAATTTATGGCAAGGTCAACGAAAAAAGGCGCGTTCGTGGATGCTTACCTTCAGACGAGAGTCGAGGGCATGAATGCGCGCAACGAGAAAAAAGTGCTGCGCACCTGGTCGCGGCGTTCGACGGTGATCCCGGAGATGGTGGGACACACGATCGCGGTGCACAATGGCAAAAAGTTTATTCCGGTGTATGTCACCGAGAACATGGTGGGTCACAAGCTGGGTGAGTTCAGTTTCACCCGGACGTTCAAGGGGCACTCCATGCGGGCGGCAACGGAAGTAGCGGCCAAACCGGCTGGGATCCCGGGCGGTCCGGGAGCGATTACCCCGGCGGCAGCGCCTGCGGCACCGAAGGCATAGGAAAACAGCTTCTAGCTTCTAGCTTTTAGCTACTAGCCAAGAAGACGAAGAGTTGAGATTACGACTATGGAATTTAGAGCGGAAATGCGGTACTTGCGGGTGTCGCCGCAGAAGGCGCGGCTGGTGCTGGACCTGATCAAGGGACGGCGCGTGGAAGAGGCGCGCAACACGCTGGCGTTCACCAAGAAGCGAGTGGCGGCGCATGTGGGCAAGCTGCTGCAGTCGGCTCTCGACAACGCGAATTTTCTCAGCGCCGAGAAGAATCTCGACGTGGAGATCGACAACCTTTATGTGAAGAGTGCAATCGCCAACGATGGGCCGCGCATGAAGCGCATCCGTCCGGCGCCGCAGGGACGTGCGTATCGCTACCAGCGTCGTATTTCGCATATCGAGTTGATTCTGGCGGAACGCGGGAAGAGCGGCGAGGCGGTTGCGGCAAGCACGAGTGGTGCGGCAGCTCCGGCGCCAGCGAAGGCGAAGCGGCGGGCTCCGGCGGCGAAGGCTGCGGGCAAGAAGAAGGCGGTCGCGAAGTGACCATGTTTTGCGGGCATGAGCGGAGCGGGAGCCTGCAGCGGTCATCCTGAGCGTAGCGAAGGATCTTAAGTATCTAGAGTTCGATTTAGGAGATGCAATGGGACAAAAAGTCCATCCTTACGGGTTTCGCCTCGGCTTCACGAAGCCGTGGAAGTCGCGCTGGTTTGCCGAGCGGGATTACGACAAGCAGCTGCACGAAGACGTCAAGCTGAAGGCCGAACTGAAGGACAAGCTGAAGTCGGCGGGCGTCAGCGCGATTGAGATCGAGCGGCCGGGCAACAAGCTGCGCATCATTATCAAGACGGCGCGACCCGGCATCATCATCGGACGCAAGGGTGCGGAAATCGACAAGCTCAAGGGCGAGCTGCAGAAGCGCACCGGCGGCAAGGATATTTTCGTCGATATCCAGGAAGTTCATAAGCCGGAGCTCGATGCCCAACTGGTGTCGGAATCGATTGCGCTGCAGTTGGAAAAGCGCGTGGGCTTCCGGCGCGCGATGCGCAAGGCGGTGGATTCGGCGCTGCGCTTTGGCTGCAAGGGTATCAAGGTGAGGGTGAGTGGAAGGTTGAACGGAAACGAAATCGCGCGCTCCGAGTGGTATCTGCAGGGGCGGCTGCCGTTGCACACGTTGCGGGCGGATATTGACTACGGCTTCACCGAGGCGCGGACGACCTATGGTGTGATCGGAGTGAAGTGCTGGGTGTACAAGGGCGAGATTCTGCCGCAGAAGAAGCGGGAGCCGGTGGCGGCTGCGGGCGGATTCTAGCCCAAATCAGAAGTTAGAAGTCAGATTGTAGAAGTAAAAACCACTTTGCCAGAAGTTAAGAGCTGATTTTATGTTGATGCCAAAGAAAGTGAAGTATCGCAAGCAGCAGCGCGGGCGCATGACCGGGAAGGCCTGGCGCGGGTCAACGCTGGCGTTCGGAGATTTCGGGCTGAAGGTTCTGGAGCCCGGGTGGATCACCGACCGGCAGATTGAAGCCAGCCGCGTGGCCATGACGCGTTTCGTGAAGCGTGGAGGAAAGATCTGGATCCGCGTGTTTCCCGACAAGCCGGTCACCAAGAAGCCGGCCGAAACCCGTATGGGTAAAGGCAAGGGAGCTCCGGATCATTGGGTTGCGGTGGTGCGTCCGGGAAAGATCCTGTTTGAGATGGAAGGCGTGAGCCATACGGATGCGAGCGAGGCGATGCGATTGGCGTCGCACAAGTTGGCGCTGCGGACGACGGTGGTGAAGCGCGAAGGCGGGAAACACTAAGACCAGCTATCCGCTATCAGCCGTCAGCTTTCAGAAAGAGCGACGGTGTGGAATAGCTGGGAGCTGAGAGCTGAGAGCTAATTATGAAGGTAGACAAAATCAGGAATTTGACGGACGTTGAGCTGAACAACCAGGAGCACGAGCTCGCGGACCAGCTGTTCAAGCTGAAATTTCAGCTGAACATGGGGCAGACGGAAAGCTTGAAGAAGATTCGCGGGCTGCGCAAGGATATTGCGCGCGTCAAGACGATCGTCGGCGAGCGTGGCCGAGCGGCCGCTCAGGAGAAAAAATAATGGCGGAAACGACAGCAACAGCGAAGGTGCAGGGTCGCCGCAAGGAAGTGGTGGGAGAAGTGGTCGCCAACCGCATGCAGAAGACGATTGTGGTGAAGGTGACGCGCAAGAAGGCGCATCCGTTCTACGGGCGCGTGGTGGCCCGCAACAAGAAGTTCTACGCCCACGACGAGAAGAACGAGGCGCATGTAGGCGATGTGGTGCGGATTGAGGAGACGCGTCCGCTTTCGAAGCTGAAGCGCTGGAAGCTGAAAGACATTGTGCGCAAGACGGCGCTGGTGCCGGAAGCCGCAGTTGAAGTGGCGAGCTAATCAGCAAGCGCGCCCAGGTCCTTCGGCAGGCAAATGCGCCTGCCTGAGGATGACAAGGCAAGAGGGAGATTGAAGCCATGGCTGTGATGATGAGATCGATGCTGGAAGTCGCCGACAACTCCGGCGCGCGCAAGCTGCAGATGATTCTGCCGCTGGGCGGTTCGACCGGGTTGAATGCCGGCCTGGGCGACATTATTACGGCGGCGGTGAAAGAGTCGGTGCCCGAGGGCCAGGTGCAGAAGGGCAAAGTGGTGAAGGCGGTCATCGTGCGCACGCGCAAAGAGCATCGGCGTCGCGACGGTACTTATATCCGCTTCGACCAGAATGCCGCGGTACTGATCAACGATGCGGGCGAACCGGTGGGAACGCGCGTGTTTGGTCCAGTGGCGCGTGAACTGCGCGAAAAGAAATTCTTGAAGATCGTTTCGCTGGCGCCGGAAGTGATCTAGGGAGAGCGGTCTTAGGTGATTCGTCTGGGCCTTAGGACCTAACACCTACGACCGAAGACCTGAGATCGAGCAACGAGAAAGTTTGGATAAGGGTTTGGATTATGAGAACTGTGAGTACCGAAAACAAGCGAGTGGATCTGCGGCGGAATGACACCGTGAAGGTGATCACCGGGCGGGACAAGGGCAAGGAAGGGCGCGTACTGCGCGTGTTTCCGAACGATGCCAAGCTGCTGGTCGAGCACGTGATGATGGTGAAAAAGCACGTGCGCCCGAATCCGCAGCGCAACATCAAGGGCGGCATCGCCGAGCAGGAGAGCCGGATTGCGATTTCCAACGTGCAACTGGTTTGTCCGACGTGCGGGCCGGTGCGGATTGGGCACGAAGTACGCGGCGACCGGAAGGTGCGCGTGTGCAAGAAGTGCGGAACGACGTTGGATAAGTAGCTCTCAGCCATCAGCTTTCAGCTTGTGGCCAAGAGGCTAGCGGCGGATTGAAAATTTACGACTCACGAACCGGTAGACGCAGGGGTTGAAACTGAGAGCTGACGGCTGATCGCTGACAGCTTCCTGCAACCCGAAACCGTGAGAAGGATTGAAGGACATGGCAAAAGACAAGAAGCAGAAAGAATCATCGCAGGAGCAGAAGGCGCCGGAGCAGGCGCGGCATAGCGCGAAGGAGCGTCCGCGACTGCGCACGCGGTTTGACAAGGAAGTGGCTCCGGCTCTGCTGAAAGAACTGGAACTGAAGAATGTGATGGCGGTTCCGCGGCTGAACAAGATCGTCGTCAACATGGGCGTGGGGGAAGCGACGCAGAACGCGAAAGTGCTCGATCCTGCCGTGAACGAACTGGGACAGATCACCGGACAGAAGCCGGTGGTGACGCGGGCGAAGAAATCGATTGCAGCGTTCAAGGTTCGCCAGGGACAGTCGATTGGCGCAATGGTTACGCTGCGTGGCGACCGCATGTACGAATTTTTCGATCGGTTGGTGAATATCGTTCTGCCGCGCGTGCGTGACTTTCGCGGGGTTTCGACCAAGTCGTTCGACGGGCGCGGGAACTTTACGCTCGGACTGCATGACCAGCTGATTTTCCCGGAGATCTCGTACGAGAAGGTGGATAAGCAGAAGGGCATGAACGTCACGATTGTGACGACGGCGGCGAACGATAACCAGGCGCGGACCCTGTTGAAGCATCTGGGGATGCCGTTCCGGGCGTGATGGTCGGCGGGCGAGACGCCCACCGGACAGCCGGCGAGACGCCGGCGCTACGAAGAACTAGGAGCTAAGTTTGGCAACTACAGCAAAGAGAGTAAAGGACGCGAAGAAGCCCAAGTTTTCCACGCGCAAGCACAACCGCTGCAAGCTGTGCGGACGTCCGCGCGCATTTCTGCGCAAGTTCGGCATCTGCCGCTTGTGCTTCCGGCAGCTGGCGCTGCGCGGGGAGATTCCAGGGGTTTCGAAGTCGTCGTGGTAATTCGGTAGCGTGCCAATCGCGCACTATGGTGCTCGCAAAGACCGCGAGCGCTTCGCGGGGCACGCCCAGATCCTTCGCGAGACAGAAGTCGTCTCGCTCAGGATGATAGGCGCAGGCAAGATGTAAACAAGCTGCCGCAGGTTCTCCGCGAAACGCGGAGCGAACGGGTGGCAAGAGGAGAAGCAAACGATGAGGTTGACCGATCCGGTCGCAGATATGCTGACGCGAGTGCGGAACGCACTCCAGGCCCGGCACCAGAAGGTGGACATTCCGGCTTCGCGGTTGAAGCTGGAGATTGCTCGCATTCTGAAGGAAGAGGGCTACATCTCCAATTTCAAGCCGACGGAAGAGGAAGGCCACAAGGTCATCCGGATTTACCTGAAGTACGGCGCCAACAACGAAGCGGCGATCTCGAAGGTGGAGCGCGTGTCGCGCCCCGGATGCCGCGTGTATGTGCGGCGCACCGAGATTCCACGCGTGCTGGGCGGCATGGGGATTAACATCCTCACCACACCGCGCGGTGTGATGACCGGCCGGCAGGCCCGCAAAGAGGGTGTGGGCGGCGAGTTGCTGTGCCAGATTTACTAGAAAAGAAGCTGTCAGCTATCAGCCATCGGCCGTCAGTAATGGCGCGGTGATGAAGAAGCTGAGAGCTGAAAGCTGAGAGCTGAAAGCTTATGTCGAGAATTGGAAAAAAGCCGATCCCGATCCCCAAAGGGGTGACGGTCAAACTTGAAGGCAATACGGTTTTGGTGCAGGGGCCGAAGGGCAAACTGGATACCGAACTGCCGAATGGCATCACCATCCAGCAGAAGGATGGAGTCATCGTCGCGGTTCGCGAGAGCGATTCGCAGGCGGCGCTGCACGGATTGGCGCGCGCCCTGGTCAACAACGCGGTTGAGGGCGTGACCAAGGGGTGGACGCGCGAACTGGAGATCGTGGGCATTGGATACCGCGCCGAGATGAAGGGCAAGTCGATGGTGGTGTTCAACCTCGGCTACTCGCATCCGATTGAGTATCCGTTGCCGACGGGCGTGGATGCGACGGTGGATCCGAAGCAAACGAAGATTGCGCTGACGGGAATCGACCGGCAGCAGGTGGGACAAGTAGCGGCGGAAATGCGCTCGCTCCGTCCGCCGGATCCGTACAAGAATAAGGGCGTGCGCTATGCAGGCGAACGTCTGAAGAAGAAGGTCGGAAAAACCGGAGCGAAATGACGCCACTAAGCGGGCGTGAGCGAAGCGGGAGCGTTGCGAAGAAGGAAATAGGACAATGCTGACACGAATTACGAAGAACGAGAAGCGCGGGCATGTTCATGACCGCATTCGGAAGAAGATGCAGGGGACCGCGGAACGTCCGCGGCTCAATGTTTACCGATCTCTGAACCACATTTACGTCCAGGTCATCGACGATCTGCACGGCAAGACGTTGGTTTCCGCCAGCACCGCCGAGGGTAAGAAGGAAGACCGGCGCACCGGCGGAAACGTGGCGTCGGCGAAGACGGTGGGCAAGACGATTGCGGAGCGCGCCAAGGCTAAGGGCGTGACCAAGGTCGTGTTCGATCGCGGCGGCTACATTTATCACGGGCGCGTGAAGGCTCTGGCCGACGCAGCGCGCGAAGCGGGATTGCAGTTCTAGAAAAGAAGCTTCTAGCTTCTAGCTCCTAGCTAAACCTGAGAGCCCGGGTAGCTAGCAGCTAGCAGCTAGAAGCTAGAAGCTCAGGAAAAAATGCCAACTGTGATTAAGAAACTCGATGCGAATTCGTTCCAGCTGAAGGACCAGGTGGTTGCGATCAATCGCGTGACCAAGGTCGTGAAGGGCGGCAAGAACCTTTCGTTTGCCGCGCTGGTCGTGGTGGGCGACCCGTCCGCCGGAGTGGTGGGTTATGGTTCCGGCAAGGCGAAGGAAGTGCCGCAGGCGATTCGCAAAGGAATCGAATCGGCGAAGAAAAATCTGATCAAGGTCAACCTGACCCAGACCAGCATCGCGCATCTCGTACTGGGACGTTATGGCTCCGGCAAGGTGCTGCTCAAACCGGCTCCCGAAGGAACTGGCGTGATTGCAGGCGGGGCGGTGCGCGCGGTGATGACGTCGGCGGGAGTGCAGAACGTGTTGACGAAATCGATTGGCACTACCAATCCGCACAACGTGATCAAAGCGACGTTTGACGCGCTGAAGCAGTTGAAGACGCGCGAAGGCGTAGCCACCATGCGTGGGAAGACGATGCAGGAGCTGTAAGGACAGTACTCGGTACTCAGTACCCAGGAAAACAGGGGTTAGACGATGACGGCGAAGAAGACGAATTCGGGCGGCGGGACGCTTCACCTGAAGTGGGTGCGGTCCGCGATTTGCGCCCCGGTGAAACAAAAGCGCGTGATCAAGGGGCTGGGCTTCACACGGTTGAACCAGGTGATTGAGCGGCCGGATAACAGCGCCATCCGCGGGATGGTGGCTAAGGTTCCGCACATGGTCGAGGTAGTGGACTAACCCAGCTTTCAGCTATCAGCCCTCAGCGTAAGACGCTCCGGCTGAAAGCTGATGGCTGAATGCTGAGAGCTTAACTTATGAATTTATCGAATGTTCGAGCACCGAAGAAGGCGACGGAAAAGCGCAAGCGTGTGGGGCGCGGTATGGGCTCCGGCATGGGCAAGACTTCGACCCGTGGACATAAAGGACAGCGTTCGCGCACCGGCTCGCGCATGATTCGCGGGTTTGAAGGCGGCCAGATGCCGCTGCACCGCCGCATGCCGAAGCGGGGTTTCACCAACATTTTCCGCAAGGAATTCAACATCGTGAGCTTGGAGCGGCTGATGGAGATGGGCGAGGAGTTTCACGGAGAGCCCATTACTCCCGAGGTGCTGCGCAAGGCCGGGGTCATCAAGACGAAGCATCCGGTAAAGATTCTGGGTGATGGCGAGTTGAAAATTGCGATTACCGTGCACGCGCACAAGTTCTCGAAGTCGGCACAGGACAAAATCACCAAGGCTGGCGGCAAGGTAGAGGTCTTAACAGTGAAGGTGGGGCAGTAATGTTTGACAAACTGGCGAATATCTTCCGGATTCCGGATCTGCGCAAACGCATCCTGTTCACCTTAGGAATGCTGTTCGTGTACCGGTTGGGCGGGCATCTTCCGACGCCAGGAATCGATACAGCCAAGCTGGAAACATTTTTCACGCAGGGCAGCACGAGTGGGTCGTTGCTGGGGTTTGTCGATCTGTTTTCGGGCGGCCAGCTGCGCCGCATGACGATTTTTGCGCTGGGGATCATGCCGTACATCACGGCATCGATCATTCTGCAGTTGCTGACGGTGGTGTATGAGCCGCTGGCCAAATTGCAGAAGGAGGGCGAGCTCGGGCGCAAGAAGATTACGCAGTGGACGCGGTACATCACCGTCATCCTCAGCGCAGTTCAATCGTTTGGAATTGCGATCGGACTGGAGAAGGGTGGGTTCGCACTCGATCCCGGCTGGAAATTCCGGTTGATGACGATGCTGACGCTGACCACGGGCAGCGCGTTCATCATGTGGCTGGGCGAGCAGATTACCGAGCGCGGCGTGGGCAACGGAATGTCGTTGCTGATCTTTGCCGGAATTGTGGTGGGTCTGCCGCGCGGCGTCGTCGACCTGATTGAGAAAGCCAAGAACGCTGCCTGGGGCGCGATGACGTTCCCGCTGATGGTCTTCCTGATTATCTTCATGGTGGCGGTGGTGGGATTCATCGTCTGGGTGGAACGAAGCGAACGACGGATTCCGGTGCAGTACGCCAAACGTGTGGTCGGTCGCAAGGTGATGGGTGGGCAATCGACGCACCTGCCGTTGCGCGTGAACGCCGGCGGCGTCATGCCTGTGATTTTCGCGTCATCGATTCTGACATTGCCGCAGACCATCGGGTATGGCGTGCGCAACAACCGGTATTTTGGAGATCTCTTCCGAATGCTCGGATGGGGTGAGCCGCTGTATACGGTTCTCTATGCGGTCGGCATTATTTTCTTCGCCTACTTTTACGTTTCGATCGTGTTCAATCCGAGCGAAGTTGCCGATAACATGCGGAAGTATGGCGGATTTATACCGGGAATTCGGCCGGGAAAACGAACTGCCGACTTCATCAATGAGGTGCTGACGCGGATCACGCTGGTGGGTGCGTTGTACCTGATTTTGATTTCGTTCATTCCAGAATGGATGATTACCGGCATCCACCTCAACCATTTGCCCGGTGCGCTGGGAAGAATGTTCGAGTCGTTACCGAACTGGGTGACGAATGGTTTGGGCGTGACATTTTATTTTGGCGGTACGTCGCTGCTGATCGTGGTGGGCGTGGCTATGGATACGGTTCAGCAGATTGAGGCGCAATTGATCATGCGCCACTACGACGGGTTTACGCCGCGCAGTGGGCGTATTCGCGGAAGACGCACCTGGTAGCTGGTGTGCGCCGCTTGTTACGCCTGTGCTGCCGGTAGAGACGTTGCAAGCAACGTCTCTGCGACAAGGTTGTGTGGGGTTGCTGCACCTCGGCTGGATTTTGGGGCGCCGGGGAACTGAGCTCGGGAGGCTTTGGTCAAGCCGATGGCGCAGGAAACCTCGCGGGAAGTGGGACCTGTGGTGCTGCTCGGACCACCGGGTGCCGGGAAGGGCACTCAGTCTAAGCGCATCATGGAACACTACGGAATTCCCCAGATTTCAACCGGGGACCTGCTGCGGGAAAACGTCGCACAGGGAACGGAATTGGGCCTTGTTGCCAAGGCGGTGATGGCACGGGGAGAGTTGGTTTCGGACGATCTGGTTTGCGTCATGGTCCGCGAACGGCTGATGAAGCCGGACAGCAAGCGCGGTTACGTCCTGGACGGATTTCCCAGGACGGCAGCCCAAGCAGGATGGCTGGATGCGCTGCTGGACCATGAGCTCTTTGACAACTCGCGTCCCACCCGGGCGTGGCCAATTGTGATCCGCCTGGACGTGGACTATAATCAATTATTGCTCCGGATTACTGGACGCCGTTCTTGTCCCTCCTGTGGGCGGATTTACAACGTCCACTTCCAGCCGCCCCGCGTAGATGAACTCTGCGACGAAACTGGGGAAAAGCTGGTGACCCGCAATGACGACCGGTTGGAAGTCATTCAACCCAGACTCACGGCATATCAGGAGCAGACTCGTCCGGTAGCAGACTACTACCAGCGTACGGGCAGGTTGATCTCGATCAATGGAGATCTGCCCATGGACGATGTCACGGACCAGATTTTCAGGATTCTGGAAGATCATCACGCGTAAGAAGAATGGCGATTGTGTGTAAATCATCGGCGGAAATAGAGAAGATGCGGCAGAGCGGCCGCATCGTACGCCAGGTTCTCGACCACGTGAAGGCGATGGTGGCGCCGGGCGTGTCGACGATGGACCTGGAACGCGCCGCTGACAAGAAGATCAAGGAACTGGGAGCGAAGCCGGCGTTCAAGGGGTACTACGATTATCCGTGCGTGCTGTGCACCTCGGTGAATGAAGAGATTGTGCACGGCATTCCGTCGGAAAAGCGGATGCTCAAGGAAGGCGACATCGTTTCGATCGATTGCGGGGTAGTGCTCGACGGCTACTACGGCGACGCGGCGATTACGGTTCCGGTGGGTAACGGCCTGAAGCCGGAGTTAAAGAAGTTGCTGGAAGTGACGGAAGCATCACTCTACCGCGGAATTGAAGCGGCACGGATCGGCAACTCGATTGGCGATGTGGGCGCGGCGGTGCAGGAACATGTGGAAGCCGCGGGATTCAGCGTGGTGCGCGAGTTTGTTGGGCACGGAATCGGGACGCGATTGCATGAAGAGCCGCAGGTTCCGAACTTCGGAGCGCGCGGGCACGGTGCGAAATTGCGCGAAGGTATGGTCATCGCAATTGAGCCGATGGTGAATTACGGCAAGCCTGAGACGCGAGTGCTGGGAGATAAGTGGACCGCGGTTACCGCAGATGGAAGTTTCAGCGCGCACTTTGAGCATTGTGTTGCGGTGACGAAAGATGGTCCGGTGATTTTGACGCAGTAAAACAGCTTCTAGCTGCTAGCTCCTAGCTTCTGGCTAGTCGAGTCCTGGCAGTTTCGCTAGAAGCTACTGGCTAGAAGCTAGGAGCGAATGAGCAAAGAAGACGCGATTGAAGTGATGGCGGTGGTGCTGGAACCCCTGCCCAATGCGATGTTCCGGGTGGAACTGGAAAACAAACACCAGGTGCTGGCGCACGTTTCGGGCAAGATGCGCAAGAACTTTATCCGCATTCTGCCCGGGGACAAGGTCGCGGTGGAGCTTATCGCCCTACGACCTGAATCGCGGACGGATTGTGTATCGGTACAAATGACGCCGGTAAGCGGGCGTGAGCGAAGCGGGAGTCCGCTGGCGTCATCCTGAGCGTTCTTTGCGAAGGATCTCACGAGGGGCGGATAGACTGGAACAGTTATGAAGGTACGAGCGTCGGTAAAGAAGATTTGTGATAAGTGCAAGGTCATCCACCGCAAGGGTGTGGTGCGGGTGATTTGCGTCAACTCGAAACATAAGCAACGCCAGGGCTAGGAAGCTTCTAGCTTCTACCTCCTAAGGTTCTAGCCAAGTCACGGTGTTGCTAGAAGCTAGCAGCTAGAAGCTAGTAGCCGAGAGAAGCTCGGCAGTTAAGGACTGAGATTCTATGGCACGTATTGCAGGCGTCGATCTTCCGCGCCAGAAACACATCAACATCGCGCTGACGTACATCTACGGCATCGGACATCCCCGCGTCGCGGCGGATTTGCGACGAGGCGAAGGTCGAGCCCATGAAAAAGGTGCAGGACCTGAGCGAAGAAGAGGTCAACCGCATCCGTACGGTCATTGAGGCCGAGGGACTGGTGGAAGGCGATCTGCGCAAGGAAGTTTCGATGAACATCAAGCGTCTCATCGAAATCGGCTCCTATCGCGGGTTCCGGCACCGCCGCAACCTTCCGGTCCGAGGCCAGCGCACACATACGAATGCCCGTACCCGTAAGGGTCCGCGCAAGGGAACGGTCGCGCAGAAGAAGAAGGCGACGGCGAAGACATAAAAGCAGCTTCTAGCTTCTAGCTCCTGGCTAGAAGCTAAGAGCTAGGAGCTAAGAGCTACTATGGCAAAACCAGCAGCAGCGGGTGGGGCAGCAGCCGCACCGGATAAAAAAGGCAAGAAGAAAACCTTCAAGAAGAAGGAGCGCAAGCACGTTCCGCACGGACTGTGCTACGTGCAGGCATCCTTCAACAACACGATCGTGACCATTACCGATATGAACGGCAACGTTCTGTCGTGGAAGAGTTCGGGATCGCTCGGCTTCCGCGGATCGCGCAAGGGCACGCCCTTTGCCGCCCAGCAGGCCGCGTCGAACGCCTCGAACATGGCGCGCGATCATGGAGTGCGCAGCGTGGATGTGCGCGTCAGCGGCCCGGGTTCCGGGCGCGAGTCGGCGGTGCGTGCGTTGGCGGCTTCGGGAATCGAAGTACGCTCGATTCGCGACGTCACGCCGATTCCGCACAATGGATGCCGTCCGCCGAAGCGACGCAGAGTGTAAGAAGCGCCTAGCTGCTAGCTCCTAGCAAAACTGGTTCGGTTTGGCTAGAAGCTAGCGGCTAGAAGCTGGTAGTTGATTTTTGTCCGGGACGAAGGGTGAAGCCAAATCCGTAAACCGGTCATCTAAAGGAGAAGAAACTTGGCACGTTATACCGATGCAGTCTGCCGTCTATGCCGCCGCGAGGGCATGAAGCTGTTCCTCAAAGGCGCAAAGTGCTTCAGCGACAAGTGTCCTATCGAGAAGCGCAACTTCGCTCCCGGACAACATGGGAAAGACCGCAAGGCCAAGATCGTTGGCTATGGTCTGCAATTGCGCGAAAAACAGAAAGCCAAGCGCATTTACTTCACCCAGGAAGGCCAGTTCCGCAACTACTTCGAGAAGGCGGCGCGTTCGCAGGGCGTAACCGGCGAGAAGTTGCTGCAACAACTCGAACGGCGTCTCGACAACGTCGTATTCCGCCTGGGATTCGCTCAGTCGCGGCGCCAGGCGCGCCAGTTGGTGCGTCACGGGCACGTGGCCGTCGACAACCGCAAGGTCAACATTCCTTCGTATGAAGTGAGCGCGGGAGAAGAGATCGCGATCCGCGAGAAGAGCAAGAAGCTCACCGTGCTGGAACTGGCGAAGGAATTTGCCAGCCATGGAACGCTGGTCAGCTGGCTGGAAGTTGATCGCGACAATTACAAGGCGAAAGTCTTGTCGCTGCCGAAGCGCGAAGATATTCAGTTGCCGGTGAATGAGCAGCTGATTGTTGAGTTGTACAGCAAGTAAAGGCTTCAACCACTAAGGACACGAAGGTACACGAAGTCCTTCGTGAAACTTGGTGTCCTTAGTGGTGATGGTTTTGCAGGTCCGATTTTCGAGCCAGATCAGCCTTGGCTGACGCTTGACCTGAGTCCGGACCGATTCAGGGAGTCAGCTTTGAGCCAAACGGCCGAAGGAGAAACACATGCTTTGGAAGGGTTTTCAAAAACCGAAACGTCTCGCAACCGATACCTCCAGCCTCACCGACAAGTACGGCATGTTCTGGGCGCAGCCGTTTGAGCGCGGCTTCGGCACCACCGTGGGCAACGCCCTGCGGCGCGTGCTGCTGAGCTCGATTGAAGGCGCGGCCGTCACTGCGGTCAAGATGGAAGGCGTGCTGCACGAGTTCCAGTCGATCCCCGGAGTCGTCGAGGACGCGACCGACATCATCCTCAACCTGAAGCAGATTCCGTTCAAGCTTGCGGGCGATGCTCCAAAGGCGATTTACCTGCGCGCCGATCAGCCGGGCGTGGTCACCAGCGGAATGATCGAAGCGGACGGCGACGTCGAGGTTCTCGACAAAGACGTCTACATCGCGACCGTCAGCGAGGGCGGCAAGCTCGACATGGAAATGCGCCTGAAGCGCGGGCGCGGGTATACCTCGGCCGACAAGAACTTCGACGAGGACCTGGGCATCGGATTCATTCCGATCGATTCCGTGCACTCTCCCGTGCGCAAGTGCAACTACACCGTCGAAGCGGCTCGTCTGGGACAGATCACCGACTACGACAAGCTGACGCTCGAAGTGTGGACCAACGGCTCCATCACGCCGGCCGATTCGCTCGGCCTGGCGGCGAAGCTGCTGAAGGATCACATGAACATCTTTATCAACTTCGAGGAAGAAATCGAAACCGGCACGTCGTCGTCGGATGACCGCAAGCCCGAGATCCACAACGAAAACCTCAACCGTTCCGTGGAAGAGCTCGAGCTTTCGGTGCGCAGCTACAACTGCCTGAAGAATGCGAATATCCAGACCATCGGAGAGCTTGTGCAGAAGACCGAAGCCGAAATGCTGAAAACCAAGAATTTCGGCCGCAAGTCGCTGAACGAGATCAAGGAGATTCTCTCCTCGATGGGTCTGAGCCTGGGTATGAAGATCGACGAGCACGGCAACGCCGTGCCCGGACCGACTTCGAACCAGGTGCTGCCGGCTTCGGCTTACGGGCCGGACGACCAGCTGTAAGAGCGGCTTCCGGCGCCCGGCTTCCGGCATTCGGAAGCCGGGTCGCCAACGAGATTAATTTTGACTTTTGAGCTAGAAGCTAAGAGCTAGTAGCTAGAGGCTGAGGTTTCCCATGCGTCACAAAGTTGCAGGTTATAAACTCGGACGGAACACGGCGCACCGGCGGTCGCTGCTGCGCAACCTGGTCACCTCGGTGATTGTGGAAGAGCGCGTCGAGACGACTGTTCCCAAAGCCAAGGCGGCGAAACCGATTGTCGAGAAGATGATCACGCTCGGCAAGCGTGGCGACCTCGCCGCGCGGCGCCTGGCTGCCGCATATCTGATGACCAACGAGGCCGTGGTGAAGTTGTTCGACACGGTCGGGCCGCGTTTTGGCGATCGCAACGGCGGCTACACGCGCATCATCCGCACGCACTGGAACAAGGGCGACGGGGCCGACAAGGCGTTCCTGGAGTTGCTCGGGAGCGAGAAGGTTCTCGACGAGAAGAAGGAAAAGCGCGCCGAAGCTCGCGCCAAGAAGGCTGCTGAAGCCAAGAAGGCGATGGAAGATGCCGAGGCTCAAGCGCAGCACGATGGCGGCGTCGAGCCAGTGAAGGAAGAAGAAGACAAGAAAGAGTAGTTTTCGATGTTTTGCGAAGGGCGCGGCCTGTGGCCGCGCCTTTTTGCGTTTCCGAGAACTCTCGCCAGGATTTGAGTTGACGCCGCCCGGTAGGTACTTGTGCGAATGATGACCGCTGAGTACCGTACCATCGTGCGTCTGGCTCCAAAATGGACTGAGTTTCCGAAGTACCCGGTGACTGCGGGCACAGTGGTTCTGGCGATCGGAGTGACCATCGCTTGGTGGTCCAAAGTCGACATCTCGCCCCTCTTCGAAACCGCCATGATTCGCCGCGGAGAGTTTTGGCGTCTTTTTACCAGTGCGTTCCCGCATACAGGGATATTCCACCTTGCTTTTAACGTTTACTGGACATGGGTTTTCGGGACGGTGGTCGAGGAAGTCTACGGACACCTCAGAACCGCAGCTGTTTTTGCGCTCTTTGCATTCGGTTCCGGGACGTTCGAGTTCGCGTTGGCGGCTGGCGGGGTTGGGCTCTCCGGCGTCGGATACGGTTTGTTCGGCCTCCTTTGGATACTGTCATCCCGGGATGACCGTTTCCATGACGCGGTGGATCAGCGAACAGTACGACTTTTCTTGGGGTGGTTCGTTTTGTGCGTTGCCACCACTGTGTTGAAGATATTCCCCGTAGCGAACATCGCCCACGCTGCAGGCGCGGTCCTGGGGATTCTGGTCGGCGTTGCGATCACTATTCCAAATCGCCGCACCCAGGTGACCCTTGCCATTATCGTTCTCATCATCTTCGGAGTTTGGGGCTCAACTCTCGGGCGCCCTCGGATCAACCTCTCGGCTACGGCAGGTTACGAGGAAGGAAAGTGGGGATACGAAGCCCTCGAGTCCGGTCAGAACAAAGAGGCCGTCCGCTGGCTCAAAGACGCGGTCATTTATCAGCCTAAACTGGCTGTTTACTGGTTCGACCTTGGCATCGGCTACGAAAGGTTAGGAAATACAAGCGCCGCCCGCACCGCTTATCAACATGCGCTTGATCTGGCGCCTGGTAATGGTAAGTACTCCGAAGCGATGAATGGGCTGAAGTGATCAGCACTGGCTGGGAGCCTATTTCCCGCACTCGTACATGTCCCTCCGCGTCTCCCAGAGGTAATCTTTCCTAGCTTCCGCTATCTCCATAAACTTCTTTTAATGGCCTTCACTCGCACACAAATCGGGATTGCCGCGGGCGCCGGAGTGTTGCTGGTGGGCGTGTTTGTTGGATACCTGTGGTGGCTGAGTAATCAGGGGCCAGTGCTGGCCCGGTCGGAGGATCACGACCCCCTGACAGGGCTGCCGGTCAGCATCAAGATGAATCCGCTGCGTGATCGCTCGACCGAAAAGGCTGCCAACGTATTTCTGCGCGAGATTCGCGATGGCCATTGCGATGATGTGCTGGCGAAATGGGAGCACGACTACCACAAGAAGTATGCCCACTACCTTTGTGACTCAGAAGCGAAGCATCCGCTGCTCTCGTGGGAACTGGTGGAATGGGAAGAGGCGGGGCCGCTGATTATCCTGCATTATCGCGGCAAGCGCGAAAGCAATGCGGGACCGAATCAGCCGGGGATTGATTCGGATCTATTCACCGTCACTACCGAGCGTAAGGGCGGGCAGTGGGTGGTGACGAAGTACGACGCAATGTATTGAAATGCAGCCGTTAGCTGTCAGCTCTCAGTACTCAGTCGCGACGTTTTCAGGCGTTCGTTCGATGCCTCGCGGATTGTTTCTTGTCTTCCTCCGTGCCTTTGTGCCTCCGTGGTAAAACGTTTCTATGCCCGCACGCTCGCCGGACGCTCCGCCTTCTGCTGCTCGTAATCTCTATTCCTTTGGCGTCACTTCCTTCCTGAACGACACCGCCTCGGAGATGGCGTATTGGGTGTTGCCCGCGTTTCTGATTTCCCTGGGAGCGGGGCCGGCGCAGTTGGGCCTGATTGAAGGGATTGCGGAGAGCGTTGCGTCGTTCGCCAAGCTTTTTTCGGGATATCTCACCGACCGCATCGACCGCCGCAAGCCGCTTGTAGTGGCGGGATACTTCGTCGCGAACGCGGTGAAGCCGCTGCTCGCCATCGTGACGGCATGGTGGCACATTCTGCTGATCCGGGTCAGCGACCGGCTGGCCAAAGGAGTGCGCGGAGCCCCGCGCGATGTGATGGTCGCGGAGTCGGTGCCGAAGGAGCGTCTGGGATCGGCCTACGGCCTGATTCAATCGATGGATTCCGCGGGGGCGATCGCCGGGCCTCTGGCTGCGTTGGTGTTGCTCGCGCGATTTGGAATGCGCGGAGTGTTCTGGGCCGCGGCAGTGCCGGGCGCATTGTGCGTGTTTGTCGCTTTGTTCGGGATCCGCGAGACGAAACGCGAGGCGACGGGCGGCTCGGATTCGGAACGTAACACGCAGAAGACCGACGCCGGACCGGTGGTTGGCATACGCGGTCTTCCGTCCTCCTATTACATGGTTTTGATTGCGGTGACTTTGTTTTCGTTGGGAAATTCCAGCGACATGTTCCTGGTGATGCGGGCGCAGAACGTAGGGATCCCGGTGAAACTCGCGCCGCTCCTGGGCTTGGTTTTCAACATCACCTACACGCTGGGCTCGTGGCCGGCAGGATGGTTCAGCGACCGTTTCTCGCGGCGCTGGATGGCGGCCGCGGGCTATTTGATTTTCGCTGCAGTGTACTTCGTGTTCGGGCGCGCGCCGTCCACGCTTGCCATCTGGATCACGATGGCAGTCTACGGTTTGTACTACGCGCTGACGCAGCCCGTTCTGAAGGCTCTGGTCGTCGAGACGGTCGGTTCGGAGGTCCGGGGACGAGCTCTGGGTGTGTATTTTTTCGCGACCAGCGTGGCGACGCTGGCGGCCAGTTTAATTACCGGAGAATTGTGGAAGCACTACGGGGCTGGAGTTCCGTTCTATGCTTCGGCGATGCTGGCCACGATGTCGGCGATGCTGTTGGTACTGCGGCCGGCCGA
The DNA here is from genome assembly GCA_963840895.1 of uncultured Acidobacteriaceae bacterium. Classification (GTDB taxonomy): domain Bacteria; phylum Acidobacteriota; class Terriglobia; order Terriglobales; family Acidobacteriaceae; genus Sulfotelmatobacter. The sequence goes on along the minus strand of CAWJAR010000009.1, from coordinate 323,651 downwards.
GCCTAGCACGCAAAGGAGGGCGGCAACCCTGTAGGTGCATCCGCCATCCAATTGTGGCTGCCGAGCCCTGATCCTCCCAGAGGAGGGCAGCTTTACCGGATGAGGAGCATCCAGCGTGAAGCGTGCGAATCGAAGCAGAACTTTGGCGGCTCTGAGCGCTACTCCTGAGCCCTTTGCAGTTTCCACATACAAGGCCAGCGACCCTGCGGCCGCAGCAACGGTGTCAGCCAATCGGTGGAGATCTGCGGCGATCGTGTGCGCTGCGACGTTCGCTCTTTCAGCGCTGACCGCTTGCGGAACCGGCACAGCGAAGACTCCGCCTCCCCCGGCGCTGCCCACGGTAACCATCGCCGCCAATCCCACTACGGTCGCGGACGGTACTCCGGCGATGCTCAGCGTCACCGCCAGCAACGCGACTCAGATCGTGATCTCTGACAGTACTGACAGCACCACCTTCACCTTGGCCGGCACCGGCGGAACGCAATCGGTAACGCCGAGCGCGACGACAACTTATACCGCGACCGCTACCGGACCGGGCGGGACAGCCAGCGCGAAGACGAGCGTTACCGTGACCGCCAGCGCAGCGGCACCGACTGTGACAATCACGGCGAGTCCGACATCGATTGCGCAGGGAGGAACCTCGACACTGACTGTGACCGCGACCAATGCGACGCAGGTCGTAATCTCTGACAATCTTGACGCGATTACGTACACGCTGGGCGCCACCGGAGGAACGCAGGCGGTGATTCCGACGGCGACGACTACTTACACAGCAACTGCGACAGGCGCCGGCGGCACCGCTATGGCGCAAGCCACCGTTACCGTGACGGCCAGTGCGGTGGCCCCGACCGTCACGATTGTCGCGAGCCCGACTTCGATCACGCAGGGAAGTTCCTCGACGCTGACTGTCACCGCCACGAATGCAACGCAAGTCGTGATCTCCGACAACCTCGACAGCAATACGTTCACGCTTGGGCCGACAGGAGGAACGCAGGTTGTGACGCCGGCGGCGACTGAAATCTATATCGCAACTGCAACTGGCGCCGGAGGAAGTGCCACAGCGCAGACGACCGTGAGCGTAGGTTCGGCAGGATCGGTAAATTCGGTGAACCACGTCATCTTCATGATGCAGGAGAACCGTACCTTCGATTCCTATTTCGGAATGTTGAATCCGTATCGAGTGGCTAACCACTTGAACGTAGGCGACGACGGCAATACGTACAACGTCGACGGCATCGACGACAAACTGGCGACGATCACGAACCCGGATGATGAGGGAGTGTCGTTCCCTCTGTTCCATACCATCAGCAGTTGCCTGGACGATATGACGTCCGCGTGGCTCGAGAGTTATGGCGACGTGAGCCGCTACGACTTCAGCACGACGCGGAGCATCGTCATGGATGGCTTCGTGCACACAGCGGAAGGCGAGGCGAAGCAGGGCTTCGGAGATGGAGATTTTACAGATCTGACTGGCCAACGGGCGATGGCCTACTACCAGGATATGGGTGCGTCGGGCGCGCCGGAGTTGAATTACTACTACTACATGGCATCGCAGTTTGCGATTTCCGACCGCTGGTTCTCTCCGGTCTCGAGCAAGAGCACGCCAAATCGGATTGCAACCATGACTGGAGGAACGACGCAGGGACTGGTGCAGGATCCGTTTACGAACGATCACCTGCCGACGCTCAGTGCGGCGACGATTTTTCAGGAACTGGATTCGGCTGCGCCGCCAGTGTCGTGGAGGATTTATTACTCAGTGACACAAGGCGGGTGCACCGAGGTGGATGGCGATTGCGGTAACCAGACGAATCCCAGCTTGTATCCGGCAACCAGCTTTTCGGATTTTGGCTATTCCAGCAAATATCTCTACAACAATCCTACGCAAGCACCGTGCGTTGCCCCCACGGTGGGCTCCAGCGCTGTGGGGGATACGTCGAATTCGTTCTGTATCGACACGACGCACATTGCGCCGGTGAGCCAGTTTCTAACTGACGCGGCTGCGGGAACGCTGGCAAATTTCTCTTACATTGAGCCAGCATTCGGGCACAGCGACGAGCACCCGGGATCGGGCCAGTCGATCTTCACGGGACAGGCAGCGGTGGCCAACCTTCTCAATCAATTCATGACCAGCCCGTCGTGGCCGGATTCCGTTTTCTTTTTGAGTTACGACGAAGGCGGAGGGCCCTACGATCACGTGCCGCCGGTGCCGAATCACTCGAACGACTTCACAACGATCGCGAACATGGGCTTCTTGCCCCTGGGCAATATTCCGGATATTGCCAGTATCGCGGTGAATCCGGATTCTTACTTCCCGTGCCTGGGTGATCCCGCGACAGCCCACTGCGATCTCACTTCGGTTGATCCGGGAGCGGTTGCCACCGATGCGCCCGCGGTGCAGGGATTCGCGGCGCAGTTGGGATTCCGGCTGCCAAACCTGGTGGTCTCCCCGTTCACGCGCAAGCATTACGTGTCTCACGTTCCGATGGATCACACCGCGATCATCAAGTTTGTGGAGAACCGTTTCATTGGACCGACAGCACATCTCACCAATCGGGATGCGGCACAACCCGACCTGCTGGATTTCTTCGACTTCACCGGAGTGCCGTGGGCGACGCCGCCGGCTGCGGCGAGCATTCCGGTGCCACCGGCTGTGGGTTCGACGTGTACGCCCGCGACCATGCAGTAGATCTCTGTTGCATCGGCTGTGCGCAATCAACTTGCGAGAGGTCAGCGCAGGTATTCTGCTTCAAGGCGAGGCTCGCTCGTTGGAGCGATTCTATTCCGCTGTCCTCGGCATTTCACTCGTTTCTTCCCGAAAGAGAACTGCTGCAATCTCGTTGTTTAGGGTTAAGACCTGTCGGTGACTTTGGTCATGCCAGATGGTAATTACGATCACAGAGCCCCGGCTGCAGGATGCTAGGATGCAACTCGGTGAAGCCGCGATGAGTCCTGAGGAGCAATCCGACTCGAGCGCGCTAGAAGAAGTCGAGGGTATCCCCTGTCCCGTCGAACGCAGAGCAGCAAGCAAAAGGCGATTCTCATAGCCCTGGTGATTGGAGTTGCGGTCTTGCTGCTTACCTGCGGCGACTCCGTTCGTAATTCCGATCACAATAAAGTTGCGGATGATGCCAGTCGCATCCAGCACATCGTCTTCATCATTAAAGAAAATCGCACGTTCGATAATTACTTCGGACAATTCCCCGGCGCTGACGGCGTCACCACCGGACTCACTTCGACTGGGAAGTCGGTGCCACTGACCGCCACCCCCGACTGTTATGAGGCGACTCTGTGTAATGGGTGGTCGTGCGCGAAACAAGCTTTCGACAGCGGGAAGATGGATCAGTTCGATTTAGCCAGTGGAAATCTTGGCGCCTATACCCAGGTGACGGAGCAGGACATACCCAACTATTGGGCATATGCGAAGCGTTTCACACTCGCCGATCGATATTTCTCGTCGGTTCGTGGGCCAAGTTTTCCGAATCATCTGTTTACGGTGGCGGCGCAATCTGCCGGAGTGATGGACAACGCCAACAACTCCACCGCGGGTAAGAATTGTGACGGCAGCCCTTCCGGGACAGTCGCGGTGATGGATGGCAATGGTCAGGTCACGCAGCAGTCCCCGTGCTTCGATTTCGAAACGCTGCCCGACCGCTTGGAAGCAGCGGGCATCTCGTGGAAATACTACAGCGAGTACGGCGGAATTCTGACTACGATCCGGCACATTGCCAACGGCCCTCTGCTGCAGGAACGAAAAGGGGATCCAGCGCAGTTTTTGGCCGATGCGACCAACGGAACTCTTCCGTCCGTGAGTTGGGTATTGGCCCCGTGGGGTGCGGGCGAGCATCCGCCTGAAAGTTCCTGCCAGGGCGAGAACTGGACTGTCGAAGTGTTGAATGCAATGATGCAGAGTCCGCAGTGGCAATCGACTGCGATTTTCCTTACTTGGGACGATTACGGTGGATTGTACGACCATGTTCCTCCGCCACAGGTAGATGAGTTTGGGCTGGGTCCAAGGGCGCCTCTGATCGTCATTTCTCCCTTTGCCAAACACGGCTACGTCTCGCACACGGTGTATGAGCAATCCTCGATCCTGAAATTCATCGAACGACGCTATCATCTCCCGCCGCTCACTGCGCGTGATCGCACCGCCAACGACATGCTTGACAGCTTTGACTTCAGCCAGCCAGCACAGGCTCCGCTGATTCTCTCCCCTCGGCAGTGCCCGGCAGAGCCGGCCGGCATGGTCAGGCCGAAAGACTATAGTGCGTTCGACAACGATTAAGCGGCACGGTGCCGAGGCTGCCAGCTAGACCCACCGTATCCAGAGAAGAACCAGCACCTGCGCGACGATTCCGGCGGAGGTGTCAAGTAGAACGTCCCAGGGCGTTCCCGTGCGCGATGGAATGTAGCTTTGGTGCCATTCGTCCAGGCTTGCGACCACGGCCGTTCCAATCACGGCGATCGTCGCCCAGCGCATCGTCCACTTCGAATTGTTGATCGCCGGCAGAGTCTCGCGCCAGGCGCGGAAGAGCAGAAAGCTGAGGAGTCCGTAGCCGAAGACGTGGCCGCCTTTGCGGATGTAGAAATGCCAGTGTTCGAAGCGGGCATGGCTGAGGCCGAAGAGGAAATGCAGTACGGGATAAAGGATGCGGCTGGTGGTGTGGGCGGAGAGATAGCTGGTCGATTCAATGGCAATCACGATCAGCCAGAGAATGGCGGCGATCCAGGCCTTCAAGACATGGTGGCGGTCGGTGCTCAAGCGGGTGGGGAGCTCGCGTTTCTGACGATCACGTTTGAGGACTGGGCGGCCGAAGGAAAGGCCCTCAGGGGCTGAAGCCCTGAACCTTTTCGTGCTCCCATGGCACGACTGGAAGTTGTGCCCTTCCCATTCGTGCCGCGAGCATCCAATTGACAATCGCGTGCGAGCGCCACGCTATTCGATGGCATAGTTCGGAGCCTCGCGGGTGATCATGACGTCGTGGACGTGGCTCTCGCGGAGTCCGGCGCCGCTGATGCGCACGAAGCGCGTCTTTTGCAGGAGTTCGGAAATCGTGGCGCAACCGCAGTAGCCCATGCCGGATTTCAGTCCGCCGACCATCTGATGAACGATCATGGCGACGGAACCGCGGTAGGGAACGCGGCCTTCGATGCCTTCTGGGACCAATTTTCCGAGGCGGTTTGATTCGCCATCGGACGCAGACATGGATGCGGAAGAATCGCCTTCCGTGCTCTGGAAGTAGCGTTCACTGGACCCTTGCGCCATGGCGCCGATCGATCCCATGCCGCGATAAGACTTGAACGAGCGGCCTTGGTAAAGAATCAGCTCGCCCGGACTTTCGTCGGTGCCGGCGAAGAGCGATCCGATCATGACCGCGCTCGCACCCGCAGCCAGCGCCTTGGTGATGTCGCCGGAATACTTGATGCCGCCGTCGGCGATGATGGGGACGCCCGCATCTTTCAGGGCGCGGTAGGCTTCGGCGATGGCCGTGATCTGTGGCACTCCCGCACCCGTGACGATGCGCGTCGTGCAAATGGAGCCGGGCCCGATGCCGACCTTGATGCCGTCGGCTCCGGCGCGCGCCAACTCGCAAGCGCCATCGAAGGTTGCTACGTTTCCGGCGAGCAACTCTACGCCGGGCAGTTTCGATTTCACCAGCTTCACTGCCTCCAGAACTTTGGTTTGATGCCCGTGCGCGCTATCGATGGCGAGCACGTCGACCTTGGCCTCGGCCAGTTCCTGCGCGCGCTCCAGGAAATCTCCGGTGGCTCCGATGGCAGCACCCACGCGCAGACGGCCCTGAGGATCTTTCGCCGCGTTGGGATATTTCAGCTTCTTTTGAATGTCTTTGACCGTGATCAGGCCCTTCAGGTTGTATTTGTCGTCGACGACGAGAAGTTTCTCGACGCGATGCTGGTGAAGAATTTTTTCCGCTTCTTCGAGCGTGGTTCCCACGGGCACGGTGATGAGGTTTTTCTTGGTCATCACTTTATCGATGGGAATGTCGAAGCGGGTTTCAAAGCGCAAGTCGCGGTTGGTAAGAATGCCGACGAGCTTGCCGTGCTCGGTGATGGGCACGCCGGAAATCTTGTACTTGCGCATGACCTCGAGCGCATCGCTGACTCGGTCCGTGGGAGACATGGTGACCGGATCGACGATCATGCCACTTTCCGAACGCTTCACCTTGTCGACTTCGTTGGCCTGCTGCTCGATGGTCAGGTTGCGGTGAATAATCCCGAGGCCGCCCTGCTGGGCAAGCGCGATCGCCATGTGCGATTCAGTCACGGTGTCCATGGCGGCGCTCACGATGGGGATGTTCAGACTGATATTGCGCGTGAGTTGCGTCTGCGTGACGGCCTGCGCGGGCACAACTTCGGAGCGAGCGGGCAGCAAAAGGACGTCATCGAAAGTAAGAGCCTCAGGAACGGGAAAATGAATCATAAATTGTCTCGGGAACTCTCCCAGCCGTATGGGGTAATCCTTCATTCTAGAGAGGGTGGGGGATTGAGGCAAATGGAGTGGGAGGATATCTTACCGATCCGTCGGCGCTCGATTCGAAAGGCAGCCGACAACGGCTGTCTCTACATTGCATTAGGTCAGTTCACAGTGAGCGGGGCTGTCAGGCTGCCCACTTTGCCGGTTACGTTATCGCGCACCACGAAACGGACGGTGTAGTTTCCAGGTGCGAGTTCGAGGGAGTTGCGAAAGCCGACGCCGTTGGTGCGAACCGAGGCCAGTTGGGATTCGGGAACGGGTTTAGAGAAATTCTGGGCTGCCTGTCCCGCTTCTTTGCCGTCTTTGTCGTAAGCCAGAACGGCGAAATCGAAGTTTAGTTGGTCTCGCCCGGCAGCATCGAAGCTCAGACTGCCAGCCGGCATGTGGGCGAGAAAGGATGCCTTTTTCTTGTCTCCGACGGCGGCCAGGCCCAACCATTGCACTGTCATCGGTATCCCCGTGCCTTCGATTGGAGAATGCAGTGCATTGAGCATGTCGCGGTCTCGGCTGAGCAGGGGATTCATAGTGGCATTGGTGACGAAGAATCCGTTGCGCGCGCGGACTTCGACATCTTTCTTGCCCACCTTGACCTGGAGGTTGCGCCAGCCCGGCTTGTTATTTTTCGTGTCGAGGTAGTAGCCGAGCATGTAGTAGGACGATGCGTCGTCGGCGGCGCGCTTGAAACTGCCTGTCAAATCATTCGTGTTGTAAAAGGCTTTGCCCCCAGTCATGTCGGCAAAGTCGTTCAGCGTGTCGATCTTGGACTGTTGGAGCCACATACGGTTGGAGATTTGCCGCGAGGCATTGAGTCCGGTAACAGCACCGGAAGACTTTCCACCTGCGAACGAGGGGGAATTCGCGAGGCCGCGGATATCCACGGGATACACTGAAATCTGAGCGTCATTCAAAGCAAGCATGGTTCGTTCGTACAGCAGCGATAAGTAGCCTCCTGGAACAGTGGAAGGCGAATCCATGGCAAACGGAAAGCCTCCGGTCGCCCAGATCAGGGATTTCCGGCCGGGCACTCCCGACAACGACCACGCGATTCCGAGAAAGGCATTCATTGTGGTTTCGATGGCATTGGGCTGCACGAACTGCGCCTCTACGGAGTCGCCGTAGCGCACGAACCAATCCAGTCCGCCTATGACCGGGTCCCCGCCGGAGCCTCCCGATTGTCCGAACGCCGGAGAACCTGCGATAACTGATTCCTGTGCATCGGTACTGAACGTTTCCATCGAGGACATCTCGGTAGCCACCTTGTTCAGCGCCTGCACGAGGTGTGCGGGATCGCCGTCAAGTCCCTGCACGACTTTCAGTCCGTGACTGGTGATCAGCATGAGTGCAAGCACCTGTCCAGAATCGATGTTGTGGGCCAGAAATTTGACCAATTCCCGCCGTCCGTAGGCCTGATCAAGGAAAGGAGTGTTCACGGTGTCGAGCGCGATCACGACAACGTTGCGAGGTTGAGGGCCCACGAGAGTCAGGTTGCGAAATTGTCCCGCGGTGGCTGGAGGAGAAGTGAGTTTGCCTGCAATCGCCGTCAGTTCCTCGAAGTTTGCGACATTTACGAGTTTGCCGTTTTCGAAAATTGAGAAGTCTTCTTGGCGGAGTCCGTGAAGGTGCTCTCCGGATTTATTCGTGACCACGACCGGAACCTGAATCAAGACAGTCTGTGAACGGAATTCGACGCGGGGCTCATCGTTTGCCGAGTTGAGACGAACGGTCGAGAGATTACTGTTGTCGCCCTTCCCCATCACCGCAGCATTGCGAGCATCGGTTGCGGGATTGGTGAACGTGGCGGGGCGTCCGCCGCCACGGGTTTGACCGACAGCGACGCAGGAAATGAGAAGAATGATGGGCAGTAATGCCGGGCGGTAGAGCGACATATAGCCTCCGCACAAAAACACTCGATTGTAACCCTGGAATCTGCCGGAAAGTTGTGAAAGATCAGGTACGCAAACCGTATGCACTTCACAGAAGCCTTGGCTGGTTTGTCTTTTAAGGCCTTCGGGCGTATATTAGGAGACTGAGAACTGCTGTGTACCGGCAATTGGCGAAGCACACCAGTGGGCGCAAGCCCACATTTTAATTTGGGCCCCTTCGGGTGTTGCAGCCATCGCCTGTAAGTTACTGGATTCATGGCGCTTGACGTTGAACGTGTGCGGGAAATTGCGGAGCGGGTAGCTGCTTCCAGCGGACTCGAAGTGGTGGAAGTCGAGATCCTCGGTGGCGGCAAAGCGCGCATGCTGCGAGTTTTCTTGGATAAGGCTTCGGCCGGGACTGATCCGCTGGCCGGGGTCACGCACGAAGACTGCGCGAACTTCAGCCGGGAATTCGGCACGATTCTCGATGTTGAAGATGCGATGCCGGGGTCGTACACGCTGGAAGTTTCGTCGCCCGGGCTGGATCGAAAATTAATCAAGGCTGCGGACTTTACGCGCTTTACCGGCAGCCGCATGAAGTTGACGACGCGGCAACCGGTCGATAATAACCGTCACTTTGAAGGACGTCTGGAAAGTTTCAAAGACGGAAAGCTGACGATGGACTTGAGTGTGGCCAGCCACAAGTCGCGCAAGAAGATGGGCGCGGTGGCCGGCGAGAAGATTGAAATTGAGTTCGCCAATGTAGAGAAGGCGAACCTGGTGCCGGAAATTTAAGAGCCGGCTTTCGGCTTCCGCCTTCCGGCAAATGAGAGTTAGTTTTCCCGGAAGCCGGCAGCCGAACGCCGGAAGCCGACTTGATAACGGAATATTTATGGCAAGCGAGCTTTACAACACGATCGACGCACTCAGCCGGGAAAAGGGCATTGATCCGCAGATTGTGGTCAGCGCGGTGGAAGACGCCATTGTTATGGCCACGCGCAAGTACTACAAGTCGCAGGAAAATCTGCGGGCCAAACTCGACAAGGACACCGGCAAGATCAATGCCTTCGCGGTGAAGACCGTGGTGGAAACACCCGAGCAGGTGGAGGATCCGAACCTGCAGATCACGGTGGAAGACGCGCGCAAGGTCGATCCCGCATTGGAAGTCGGCGGCGAGTTGCTGATTCCGAAGGTGACTGAGGGAATCCTCGGACGCATTGCGGCGCAACTGGCCAAGCAGGTGATCTTCCAGAAGGTGCGCGAGGCGGAGCGCGACACGGTTTACAACGAATACATCGGACGCGTGCAGGAAATCGTCAACGCGACCGTGAAGCGCGTGGAAGGTCCCGATGTGATTTTCGACATCGGCAAGGCGGAAGCACGGATGCCGCGCAAGGAACAGTCGCGGCTAGAATCGTTTGCCATCGGCGAGCGCGTGCGCGTGGTCATTGCGCGCGTGGAACGAGCCTCCAAGGGCCCGGGCGTTGTGGTCTCGCGTGCGGCGCCAGAGTTGGTGCAGCACTTGTTTCAGACGGAAGTTCCGGAAATTTACGACGGAACGGTCGTGATCCGCGCCATTGCTCGCGAAGCCGGAGAGCGCACGAAGATCGCCGTCATGTCCAAGGACAAGGACGTGGACGCGGTGGGCGCGTGCGTCGGCATGAAGGGCATGCGGGTGCAGTCGATCATCCGCGAGCTACGCGGAGAGAAGATCGACATCATCGAATACCACGAAGATGCCGTGACCTTCGCCGAAAAGGCATTGCAGCCAGCCAAGGTAAGTCGCGTCACCATTGTGGACAGCGGCGAGAAGCATCTGGAAGTGGTGGTCGACGACAGCCAATTGTCCCTTGCGATTGGCAAGAAGGGGCAAAACGTCCGCCTGGCGGCGAAGCTGCTTGGCTGGAAGATCGACATTAAGAGCGAAGAAGAGAAGCGGCAGGAAGTGGAATTGCAGATGGCCGCGATGGCTCCGCAAGCCACCACTCCGCTCGAGAACGTTACTGGCCTGGGTGAAGGCTTGGTGGAGAAGCTCAGTGCGGCGGGTGTTACCACCGTCGAAGCGCTGGCCGATATGACTCCGGAACAACTCGAGGCCATCGAAGGCATTGGCCCTAAAACGGTGGAAAAAATCAGTCTCGCAGTGAATAATTACTTTGCGAGCCTGGAAGCGGGCGCTGTCGAAGGCGAAGTCCCGGCAGAGGGCGTTGCTGCGGAAGGTGAAGCGGTAACGGAAGAAGGCGCGCCGGAAGTTGCCGCAGAAGAAGCGGCCGGCGAAGTGGCCGCGGAAGAACAGGCGGCGGCTCCTGAGGCGACGGCGGAAGCCGAAGCCGCCTCAGATGAAAACGAAGAGCAGAAGCCGAAAGATGGCTCCGCTCCTGAAACAACTGAATAATTGTCATGGCACGCGCGAACATCTGCGATGACGTGCGAGTGCAGGACGCTGACTCCGTGAGGCCGCAATGAAGACCTAAGCATAACGCGGGGTACAAGAAAGGCCGGATGAGCAAGGTTCGAATCAACGATCTCGCAAGGGAGCTGGAAGTTAAAAGCAAAGCCATTCTCGACGCGCTACCGCTCGTCGGAGTGACGGAGAAGAAGACCCATTCCAGTTCACTCGAGGAGCATGAAGCCGAAAAAGTGAGGGTCCACCTCCGCGGCTCGTCCGAAGCGCAAGCGCCGTCTGCCCGTTCTGCGCGCCCGCTGCGCGGCGAAGAAGAAATCAAGACCAAGATCGATTTGTCGCACATCTCCCGGCCAGGAGATGTGCTGAAAGCAATTACGCAGCAAAAGGAAGCGGTTGCGCCCGCGCGGCCCGCAGCTCCGCCATTGGTGGCTAAACCTGCGGTTGCGCCTGCTCCACCGGCGCCAAGACCGACAGCGCCCCCTGTTCCGCCGCCTCCGGCAGCGCACATTCCGGCAGCACCAGCGACACCAGCAGCGAGGCCTCCGGCGCCTGCGCCAGCTGCGCGCCCCGAAGTGGTTGCACCCGTCGCAGAGAAGCCTGCAGCGTCCATTGCTCCAACTGTGACTCCAACGGCGCCGCCAGCGCCTCCGGTGGCGGTCGCACCTCGTCCGGCCACGCCACCTGCGGCCCCGCTGGTTCCACCGCCAGCACCTGCATCGCCCTCGGTTACGGCCTCTGCTGCGGTGCAACCTCCAGCGGTTGCTCCGCGCCCTGCAGCCCCAGTGGTTCCGGGCCCGCCGAAGCCGCCTGCTCCGCGCATGATCGTTCCGCAGACAGGACCGCGTCCGGTGTACAAAGCTCCACCGCCGCGTCCGGTCGCACCGACCGCACAGACGGGTGCGCCTCCTGCCGGGACCATGCGTCCCGCGCCCGGGCGTCCAGTACCGGGCCAGCCAATTTTCCAGCGCCCGCGTCCGAATGGTGCCCGGCGGAGGTCCGCCGCGTCCATTGCGTCCGGGAGAGCGTCGTCCGATGCATCCGACGCGCTCGACGCCGGCGGGTGCACGTCCTCTCGGTGTCGGTCCGGGGCTCCCGCCTCCGGGACCTGCGCGTCCGGGTGCGCGTCCCGGTGCTCCTGCGCGACGGCCGGGCCAGCGCTATGTTCCGCGTGGCGTAAAAGAAGGTCCGATGAAGGGCTACACGCCACCACCGCGCATGGTGGTGTCGAATGAGCCGATGCCGATCACGCGCAATATCACGATCACAGAAGGCATCAGCGTAAAAGATCTGGCAGAAAAGCTCGACATTCGCGCGAAAGATTTAATCTCGCGCCTGCTGGGTCGTGGCGTTTTCGCCACCATCAACCAGACGCTCGACGCGGAACTCGCCAGCGAGATGGCGCGCTTCTTCGGGGCTGAGACGAACGTGATCACGTTCGAAGAGCAGGCTTCGAAAGACATTGATGCAGCTGCGGCGAGCGGAGACGAGTCTGCCGTCGAAGTCACTCCACGTCCGCCCGTGGTCACGATTATGGGTCACGTCGACCATGGCAAGACCACGCTGCTCGACTCGATTCGCGAAACCAGCGTTGCTGAAGGCGAGGCGGGCGGCATCACGCAGCACATTGGTGCCTATAAAGTTCGAATTACCGACAATGCTTCTCCGGCGTTCGGGCGGGAGATCGTGTTCCTGGATACTCCCGGCCACGAAGCGTTTACCCGCATGCGGTCGCGCGGAGCCAAGGCTACCGACATCGTAGTCCTCGTTGTCGCTGCCGACGACGGCGTCATGCCGCAGACGGTGGAAGCGATCGACCACGCGCACGCCGCTGAGGTTCCGATCATCGTCGCCGTAAACAAGATCGACAAGCCCGACGCGCTTCCCGACCGCGTAAAGAAGCAACTTGCCGATCGCGGACTTGTCCCGGAAGAGTGGGGCGGCAAGACGGTTTTCGTCGACGTCTCCGCGAAGAAGAAAACCAACCTCAACCTGCTGATGGAAATGATCTGCCTGGTTGCGGATCTGGCGGAACTCAAGGCGACCCCGGAGCGCGCCGCGACTGGCGTGGTCCTGGAAGCGAAACTCGATCGCGGCCGCGGACCTGTCGCGACGGTGCTGGTGCAGAACGGCACCCTCGTCGCCGGCGACAACTTTGTGGTGGGTAACGTCTACGGCAAGATCCGCGCCATGTTTGATGATCGCGGAGCGGCCTTACAGTCTGCGCCTCCGTCGACGCCGGTTGAAATTCTGGGCATGGAAGGGTTGCCGCAGGCGGGAGATCAATTCGTCGTTGTCGCTGATCGCGATAAGGCGCGAGGCATCTCCGAATACCGCGAGCAGAAGGCCCGTGAAGCTGCGCTGGCCAAGAGTTCGCGCGTGTCGCTGGAAGGATTGGCGGAGCAGATCAAGACCGCGGGCACCAAGGAACTGAACATCATCCTGAAGGGCGATGTGCAGGGCTCGGTGGAAGTGCTCAGCGACCTTTTGTCGCGGCTCTCGAACGAAAAGGTTCGCCTGCGGCTGCTGCGTTCCGGCGTGGGCGCGATTACCGAAACCGACGTGCTGTTGGCCTCGGCGTCGAACGCCATCATCATCGGCTTCAACGTGCGGCCAGAGCGCAAGGCGCAGGAACTGGCGGAGCAGGAAGAAGTCGACATCCGCCTGCACTCGATCATTTACGAACTGCAGGACGAGATCAAGCGCGCCATGACTGGCCTGCTTGAACCGACCATCAAGGAAACGTACCAGGGACGCGCCGAGGTGCTCGAAACCTTCCGCATTCCGAAGGTGGGAACGATTGCTGGTTGCCGCGTGACCGATGGCGTGATCAAGAACAACTCCGAAGTGCGCCTGTTACGCGACAACGTGGTCGTATTCAAGGGCAAAGTCGGGTCGCTGCGTCGCTTCAAAGACGATGCCAAGGAAGTCACCAATGGCATGGAGTGCGGCATCTCGATCGCCAACTACGGCGACATCAAGGCGCGCGACGTAATCGAGGCATTCGCTACCGAGCGGATTGCCGCAGAAGCAATGGTGTAAGGCAGTGGCTAGGGATCAGTGGACAGGGGCTAGAATTTCTGAACCCTGACTACTAGCCACTGACCACCGCATGATCGCTTTTCTAACCCTCGAACTCCACATCGAAGCGGCACAGTCGATCAAAGACCGGCGCCAGGTTGTGCGCAGCTTGAAAGACCGGCTGCGCACCAGTTTTAACGTTTCGGTCGCCGAACTCGATGCGGCAGAACTCTGGAACCGCGCAACCATCGGCGTGGTCAGTATCTCCAGTTCGCGTGATTATCTGGATGGGCTGATGAAGAATGTGGAGCGTGCCGCGACACGCATCGCCAACAATCACGGCGCGGACGTTGCCGACTCGTTCGTGGAATACTATTAGAGGTGCTCGTTGATCAACGGGATAGCCTAGAATGTTCGTAGGATGGCTGGTCCAAAGAAAACACAACCGCTACGCCCCCTCTATCGGGTCGGCCTGTGGGTCTGCGCGTTAGGATCGGCAACGCTGGTGACGGGCGCAATGGAGGGCTTCACCCCCCACCTCAGGCCGGGTGTCGTTTTGTCAATCTTCCTGCTTGCTTGGGTGGCGTCGTATTTCGTTGGTCATTGGATTATGCTCGAGCGTCCTGCAGAGCTCAGAAAGAAATACCCAATCAGCAGCAAAGAACTGCGCCGGAGGGACAAAGAGTTCTACGACAATCTGCCCCATTGAGATATTTCACCGCCCAGTCACAGAAGTCTGCGAGTTTCCGCAACACTCCCTAACACATTGTTACCTCCGTACTTATCTCGGAACGGCGAAAGCGCGCGACAATAGCACAGCTAGATCAACACTTTCCTCCGGTTTTCTGATATTCTCATGCGTTTTACCTGATGAGGTGAGTGGTCGTGGAGAAGCGCGGGCTGAAATATCATCGAGGGCGGGTGGGTGAGGCTCTGCGCGAAGAGATTGAGACGCTGGTCGAAGGCGAACTGGCTGATCCGAGGATTGGGCTGGTGAGTGTGACAGCGGTTCACATCGCTGACGACGGGCGGTCGGCGCAGGTTTGGGTCAACGTCGAAGGCGATGACGCAGATGCGGACCAAAGTCTGGAAGGCCTGGAAGCGGCACGCGAATATATTCGTCATGAGTTGGTCGAACGCTTGCGCCTGAGGCGTGCGCCCGAGTTGTATTTCCGGCTGGACCGCGCTGAAGTGGAGAAGGCGCGAGTGGAAGAACTGCTGGCAAGGGCTAAGAAGAGAAGCAAGGGGAGCAAGAATCCCGGTGGAAAAAAGGCATAGCAACGTCGAGGATGTGCTCCGGCAGATCGGACAGCACGAGCGATTCGTGCTGACTTCGCACGCCCGGCCCGACGGCGATGCCGTGGGGTCGGCGCTCGCCTGCTGCCAGGTTCTGCGCGCCATGGGCAAACAGGCCGACGTTGTTTTGCACGACGGTGTTCCGCGCATCTACCGTTCGCTTCCGTTTGCCGATCAGGTGGTGCAATCCAGTCGCATCGCGGGTAGTTACGAAGCGGCAATCATTCTCGAATGCGACAGCATCCACCGGACACGCCTTGAAGGTCTGGAAAACCGGGTTCTGATCAGCATTGACCATCATGTCAGCGGGCGTCCGTTTGCTCATGTGAACTGGATCGATCCGCACGCGGTGGCTACCGCGGAAATGGTGTTTCGCCTGGCACGCGAGGCCGGTGTGAAGTTCTCTCCCGAAATTGCCACTTGCCTGTACACAGCGTTGATGACCGACACTGGCTCGTTCATGTTCCAGGGCACGAATGAAAACACGTTTGCGTTGGCGCGCGAATTGGTGTTGGCGGGAGCGGATCCGGCGCACTGCGCGCGCGGTATTTATTTCGCACATTCGGTTGGGAAGATTCGTCTGCTCGGTGAGGCGCTGCGTAACCTGAATGTGGAAGGTCACATCGGCTACGCATGGGTGACTCAGAAGCAGATGGAGCGCTGTGGCGCGATCGAAGAAGATTGCGAAGGTCTGGTGAATTACGTTCTCTCCATCGGCGGAGTCGAGGTCGCGGCATTTTTCCGCGAGATGCCCGATGGAAGATACCGCGTCAGCCTGCGCAGCAAAGGTAAGCTCGATGTAGCTCACGTGGCCGAAAGTTTCGGCGGCGGAGGCCACGAATGCGCCAGCGGTTGCTCGCTCGATGGTCCACTCGCCGAAGCTGTGCGCCAGGTTTTATTCCAGCTTCGCCGCGGCCCTTCCGTACAATAGAAATCCATTGCAGATATTAGATTTGTGATTGCAGATTGAAGACCTTGGTTTCTTCAGCTCTTGAATCTGCAATCTGAAATCCTCAATCTGAAATTCCTCATGACCACTCGCACCCGCACAGACGTGCTGTTGATCGCAGGCTTCTGTGCGTTTCTGTTTTTCTACGGTATCGGGCAGTTCGGGCTGATCGGCGCGGACGAGCCTCGTTACGCGCAGGTAGCTCGCGAGATGCTGGAACGCCACGACTGGGTCACGCCGGTACTGGGCGGCCAGCCCTGGCTCGAGAAACCTCCGTTGTACTACTGGCAGGCTATGCTGGCCTACTCGTTGTTCGGCGCGAGTGACGTCGCCGCGCGGATCCCTTCTGCCGTTGATGCCACGTTGCTGGTGATCGGCGTCTATTTTTTCTTCCGTAGATTCCGGAGCGGCGTCGAAGCCGACGCAGCGCTCATCACAGCTTCCTGCGCGGGAGTGATCGGCTACGCTCGCGCGGCGTCGATGGACATGGCGCTGGCCGCTACATTTTCCATCGGCATGCTGTCGTGGTGGGCCTGGCGCGAGGGCGGCAAGAAAATATTTCTGGCACTTTTCTACATCTGCATGGCTTTGGGCATGCTGGCGAAAGGGCCGGTTGCACCGTTTCTGGCGGCAGCCGTGATCATATTCTTCGCGCTGGCGACTCGCGAATTTCGCATCGCGATCCGAACTGGCTGGCTGCCCGGGATTTTTCTTTTCTGCGCGATTGCGCTGCCGTGGTATTTCCTGGCGCAAATGAGGAATCCGCAATTCTTTCGCGAATTCATTCTCGAACACAATCTGGCACGCTTCTCCAGCAATCTCTATCACCATCGCCAGCCGTTCTGGTATTACCTTCCGGTCACACTGTTGGCCCTGATGCCATGGACCGTTTACGTGATCACAGCGTTTGTGGAATCGGTGCGACTGTGGTGGACGCAGCGCCGGGAGGTATTGCCGGAACCCGATCTGGAATGGCAGTTCAGCGTGTTTGCAAGTTGTTGGATGATACTGCCGGTGATGTTTTTCTCCATCTCACAGTCGAAGCTTCCCGGCTATATTCTTCCGGCGATTCCAGCCGGAGCAGTGTTGTTGGCGGTGTACCTGCGCGGTCATCTGACAAACGAGAACGAATCTTCCTCCAAGGTGCTAGTTGTCCTGCACGCCCTGGTGGCTGCGGCGCCAATCATTCCATCTGTGCTGATCGCTTATGTAATCACTGAGCATCGGTTGCCTGCGGGACGGCCCATGCTGATTACTCTGGCGATCGCGTTCGTGCTATGTGCAGCCATCGCTTTGACGCTGGTCAGCCGGCTGCACTTGCGCATGTTGCGCTTCGTGACGCTCGTTCCGGTGGTGCTTTCGGTCGCGGCCGTGCTGAAACTGGGGGCGGTTTCGATCGATCAGAAGTTATCCACGCGGCCGCTCGCCGTGGAACTGGCCGGAGCGGCAACGCGTCCTATCCCGCTTGCCGTCTATGGAGTGCCTCGCGAGATCGAGTACGGGCTTGCGTTCTATCGCAACCAGACGATCTTGCGTTATGAGCGGGAGAGCGTTCCGGCAGTCGAACATTTGCTCGTAGCCCCCGCCACTTGGAAGGTGAACGTCGCTAAAGAGACTTCAGGCAGGCGTGTGTTGCTTCTGGGATACTATGCGCCGCAGAATTTGGATTATTACTGGGTTTCCGCACAAGGCTCTAAACCGTAGTCGCCGTCGGCCGCAATGCCACGAGCTTGGGAAGATGAGGGGAAGCATTCGTGTCAGGTGGTTTTGTGCCACCTTCCAGACAGACCAGAGGTGAGTGGGTATGAAGAATCCGGTTAGATTTCTGCTGCATGTGCCCGTTCCATGGGTGTTCGTTCTGTCATATTTGCTTGGTGTGGCCTTGGAGCGGGTATCTCACGGCACCATCTCTCCAAGGGCGGCGCAAGTAAGTACGATCGTGGGAGTTTTTCTGTTTGCTGTCGGAGCGGTAATTGCGGGCTGGGGTCTGGTCCTCTTCCGCAGAGCTAGAACCACGACTGTTCCCGGCAAATTGTCGGCGAAGCTCGTGACATCGGGGCCCTACCGTTTCACTCGCAACCCTATGTACGTAGGCCTCGTCTTGGCCTACCTTGGAGAGGCAGCGTTGTTAAAGCAGGTCTGGCCCGTGGTTGTGCTGCCTTTCACGGTTGCCTATCTTCACTGGACCGTGATTCCCGTAGAAGAAGGAAGGCTTGTAGAAGCCTTTCACGACGAGTACGAAGAGTACCGAGGGCGCGTGCGGCGTTGGCTCTAGGAACATCTGCTACATGAAGGGATCGATTATTCCTTCGAATACTCCAGTTCTTCCAGGTCTGCTTTCGGGCGGACGCCAGCCAACGTGTTCGTGCCGTACTCGAATCCTCTTTCGAATGCCTTGAGATTCAGTTCACGGAAACTCGCCGGCACTGAGTCGGCGACGGCTTTGCGCACTGCATCCGCGGTCAGAAGATTCGTGACCGCCGTGAAGAATCCGACCATCACGGAATTGAGCACCATACGCTTGCCGAGTTCTTCGGCGATGCGCGTTGCCGGAATGCTGTAGACCTTCTTGTCGACATTGACATTGGAAACGCGGACCAGATCCTCTTCCACGATCAGGATGCCCTCGGGCTTCAGTTCGGGAGCAAAGCGGTTGTAGGCTTCCTGCGACATGACGACCATGATGTCGGGCCGCGTTACGTATGGATAAAGGACCGGCGAGTCGGAAAGAACGAGTTGTGCGCTGCACGCTCCGCCGCGCGCTTCCGGGCCGAAGTTCTGCGTCATGGTGGCGAAGCCGTTTTCATAAATTGAAGCCGCTTTGCCCAGCAGTATGGCCGAGAGGATGACTCCCTGGCCGCCGAAGCCTGCAATTCGAATCTCGGTTAGCCGCATACGCACTCCATTTCCGGCTCTTCGATGTAGCGTTCGCCCAGCGATTCCACATATTGCGCGCGCATCATCGATTGATAGTCCGGACGGTCGCGGTCCACAAACTTGCCGACCGCGATCTCGCCGTTCAGCGTCAGTCCCACTTCGCCGGTGGGCGCACCGTTTTTCACTTTGCTCTTCTCTTTGTAGTACTTCATGGTGTCGAGGCCGTCGCCCATCTTGTTGCGGCGCTGATAAAGCGTGGGGCAGGGGGAAATGACCTCGATAAATGAGAATCCCTTTTTGTTAAACGCCTCGCTGATGGACCGTGCCAGTTGCCGCACGTGGAAGGTGGTCCAGCGCGCGACGTAGACAGCGCCCGCGGCTTCGACCAGGTGCGGCAGGTTGAAGGAAGGCTCAAACGTCCCGTAGGGATTCGTCGAAGTGGTCGCGTGACCGGGAGTGGTCGGCGCGGTCTGGCCTCCGGTCATGGCATAGATCAGATTGTTCACGCAGATGACTTTGAGGTCGATGTTGCGCCGCGCGGCATGGATCAGGTGATTGCCGCCGATCGCCGAGAGGTCGCCGTCGCCAGAGTAAACGACCACATTCAGCTTGGGGTTCGCAAGCTTGAGCCCGGTCGCAAACGGGATGGCGCGCCCGTGCGTGGTGTGGAATGAATCGAGTTTCACATATCCGGCCACGCGCCCGGTGCAGCCGATGCCCGAGACTAGAGCCAGCGACTGGAGATCAATCTTCGATTCGATCAGCGCATGGGCGAACGAATTGACCGTGGTTCCGATGCCGCAGCCCGGGCACCAGATGTGCGGCATGCGGTCGCTGCGCAGAAACTGCTCTACGGGATTGACCGTGTCGTCATTCAGTACATTCAGCATCGGCTTGCCTCCACGATGGCGTTCAGGATTTCGTCAGGATTGTGAACTCCTCCACCCGCGTGCGAAACGGCGAAGGTCTTCGCTTTGCCGTCGGCGGCGCGCTTTACCTCGTGCACCATTTGCCCGAGATTAAGTTCCGGCACGACGAAGGCGCGAACGTGGGTGGCCAGCTCGGCAATTTTCTTTTCGGGAAAGGGCCACGCTGTGATGAGGCGAAGCTTGCCGACTCTCAGTCCGCGCTCGCGGGCCGAGTCGATTGCGCGTTGCGCCACTCGTGACGTGATGCCATAGGAAATCACGACCACATCCACGTCCTCGAGTCGGTCTTCTTCAAACAGGCAGATGCGGTCGGCAGCGGTGCGAATCTTGTTCTGCAGGCGCCGCACGAGCTTGTCCTGCACTTGCGGCGTCATGTTGGGATAGCCCCGCTCGTCGTGGGTCAAGCCGGTCACGTGGAACTTGTAGCCATCGCCCGCGTGCGCCATTTCTGGAACCATATCGCCGTTGGTCGCGTAGGGTAGATACTCTTCGACGGTTTTGTGAGTATGCTTGCGCGGCGTGACTTCGATCTGGTCGGCGGGAGGAATTACGACTTTTTCCGTCATGTGCCCAACGACCTCGTCCATCATGAACATCACCGGGACGCGAAACTCTTCCGCGAAGTTGAATGCCTTAATGGTGAGATCAAAGCATTCCTGCGGCGAGTTAGGGCAGAGAGCGATGATCTCGTAATCTCCGTGCGATCCCCAGCGCGCCTGCATCATGTCGGCCTGCGCCGGAAGCGTAGGAAGCCCGGTGGACGGGCCGCCGCGCTGCACGTCAACGAAGACGCACGGAGTTTCGGTCATCGCGGCATAGCCGATGTGCTCCATCATGAGCGAGAATCCCGGGCCGGAGGTGACTGTGAACGCCTTGGCTCCGCCCCACACCCCGCCCTGTAACGCGATCGAGGCGGCTAGTTCGTCTTCCATCTGAATGAAGGTTCCACCGACTGTGGGTACGCGTGCCGCGAAACGCTCGACAATCTCCGTCGAAGGGGTAATAGGATATCCCGCCGCGAACCTGGCTCCGGCTGCCAACGCGCCTTCGCAGCAAGCGTGATCGCCGTCGAGGAAGTGCGTGCCCGTCAAAACTCCGTGTGGGTCGGCTTTCATTTTTCACCTCCGCTGGCCTGCTTCGCCTTGTCCTGCGGAATCTTCGTCCCGTTGATCGCGAAGTCGGGGCAATACATGCCGCAAAGGTCACAGCCGCTGCATTTTTCCGGATGTACCACATGCGGCGGATGGTAGCCCTTGGAATTGAAGGCGGAAGAGAGCGCGAGCACATGCGTGGGACAAAACTCCACGCAGAAGCCGCAGGCTTTGCAGCGCTCCACAACGATCGAAACACGTCCTTTTGCCACGAGATCCCCCAGCCAAAGAGTGACGATTACTCCGGGAATTCAATAACGCAGGATGTAATTATCGGGCGAACACGCGGAGCTTGGTGTGACCGGCGTCACAGAATGCGGTGAGGCCAAGCACGAGGGCCGCCGGAAGAAAATCCACAGTAAGCTGTTGAAGACAGGCGATTTAGGTGCAGCGGAGGCGATCACGCGAACTGTGAATTTCGGCGCCGTGACAAGCGGCAAGTGACAGAGATCACCTGCGGACGTGAGGCCAGACACGCGTACCAGCCTTCGAACGTGATGTCGCTGTGAGGTAGACTAGCGCTCGAACGGATCGAACCGCGATCGCCGCATCGAACTCTTATGCCATCCCCCCCTCCCATGCCCAACTTCTTCATCGTGGGCGCGCCGAAAGCCGGCACAACCTCCCTGTATCACTATCTGGACCAGCATCCGGACATCTATATGAGCCCGGTGAAAGAACCGAACTACTTCGCCGCGGAGATACGGCCCGAAAATTTCAAGGAACTGCGAGGCGGGACTGAGTCTGACCTGCGTGCCTTGCGGGAATACTTGGCGGGTCCAATGGCCGAAAAGCGTTTTGGGGGAGTCATCACCGAGTGGGATGATTACCTGAAATTGTTTCGCGATGTAAAAAAAGAGACGGCCATTGGAGAAGCGAGTGTCTGCTATCTTTGGTCGAAAACCGCCGCGCAAAATATCCACGCTAAAATTCCGAACGCGAAGATCATCATGATCTTGCGAGATCCGGTCGACAGGGCTTTCTCGCAATATCTGCAATCGTTAACCGGGGGACGAACAAGGGACTCTTTCCGCATCTATGTTGAGACTTGCCTGAGCCAGCGAAATGGCCAGCTTGACGAGTTCCGGTTTTGTCTGGAATTTGGCGAGTATTCCGACGGCATACGACGTTATCTGGATCAGTTCCCCCGTGAGAACATTCACATCGTGTTTTACGAGGACTATCAAAAACAGCAGTCGCAAGTTTTGGCCGCGACGTTCCGATTCCTGGGCGTTGACCCGACTTTCACGCCAGACACCCGAGAGCGGCAACTGCGTCCCCGGGTGCCACGGTCTTTGGCACTCGGCTACTTTCTCAAGAAGTGGGGCCTGTGGCGGCACGTAGCGGAGATAAGTCCCTCTGCCATCCGTTCATTCCTGCATAGACTTGCGGTCCGGCCCCGAAAAGACCTGGCCGTGGAGAGCCGAGAGCGGGAACTTCTGCTCGGCTACTATCAAAATGACATTCGAAAACTGGAGCGCTTGTTGGATCGTGACCTCACGGCATGGTTGCAGTGAACTTTCTGTGCAGCTTGAAACAGATTTCAGGCGAGTGCATTCCGCCATCCACCGGAGCCTGTCTAACCCGTGAATTCTGCAAATTTATTTAATAGGGCCCGCGAAGGGAGTCGCCGCCACCGGTTCTCATAAGGATATTTGCGACATGGCGCGACAGAGAAGTTGGCTTGGTCGGCAGGCCGAAAGCGCTCGCTAGCTAGCTGAAATACCGAGTCCAGGCCCGGCTGCGTCTTGTATGCAGCAAGCATCTTTCTTTTGCACGCAATTTCCGCTTCTGTCAGATGCAATTCCAAGGGGGCTGGTCCAGGATCGCGAAATTTCTGAAAGATGCTTTTTCCATCCGGACCGTCGTAGTAAAGCGGAAATTCGAAACAGGGTATCGATAAGGCAGCCGCGGCGTGCCTCGCGATGAAACTGCAAGCGTCGTGATCGATATGTCCCCCTTCATACGCGTGCGAAAGAAGAACATCCGGAGACCATGCGCGCGCAATCGCGCAGAGGGAATCGACCGCTTCCCGAAGGTGATGAAATAAATGTTCGTCGACGAAGTGGGAGCCATCGGGCTTCGTCAGTCTCTGGAATGAACAGTTCGGGACATGAACCAGCGCCTGGGCGGCTTCCTGAAAACGAGCCTCCGAATATTCTTTGAGAGTGCCGAATTTGCGCTCGAAACCGTAGTGAGGAGCAGCGCCGTCTGTGGCAAGTACAACTGCGGATGAGGTCATGCGTTGCAGGAGCCCTCCGCAGGCGAGGGTTTCGTCGTCGGGATGGGCCACGAAAATCAAAGGACGAGTAAATTCGAGCGCCACTGCTCACCTCAGTGCGGTTTGTCGTTAGACGATCGAATCGTCATTCGGCGGCGGTAACATGGTTGTCTGCGGGTGCGCTCTTGAATCTCCGCTGGAGTTCTCGCAAGGAGAGGAACGCCCGGTGAGGAAGAAAACTCAGGGCGATCTTCGCCGGCACGCGCCAGTCGAGCGGCCCATCGCGAAAGGCCTGGAACATCTGATCTCTCGACCGTGCGCGCTCACCGTGGATGAGCAGGTAAGTTCCGTAGTCGTAGTGCCGCTGCGCGATCGCCCGCAACAAGGCCTTGCGCTGGTCAGGAAGCAAATGCGCTGCGGAGGATTGCAGCACGTGCTCGAAAGCCGCAACGCTGCTACTCAAAGCCTTGTCGGGGCCGGTGGTCAACGATAGGCCACCCGGCTGGTAATGGCGAACCGCGAGCACCTCGGGAACGACAGCGACTGCCCAGCGGGCGGCGATCCGCAGCCAAAGGTTGAAGTCTTCGCCGACAGGGAGCGATTCGTTGAACAGGCCCACCTCCTCCAGGCATTCGCGGCGAACCACGACCGTGGGGGTGAAGACGCTGCAAGCATCGAGCAATTGCTCGAATACTCTGCCGCCGTTGGGCGTTCCCACGCGCGCGAAGTGCGAACCCGCGAAAGGGCCAGTGCCGCTGGTGGAGCAGTCCGAGTAAACCAGTCCAATGCTGGAGTCCCGGCGCAGGATCTCGATCTGGCGCTCCAGTTTCGTGGGCAGCCATTCGTCGTCTGCGTCCAGGAAGGCTACATAGGAACTTCTGGACAATCGAATCCCGCGATTGCGGGCGGAACCTTGGCCCGCGTGTTCTTGGCGAACCGCGACGATATGGCCGGCGTAATTTCGTAAAACCTGTTCCGTATCATCCGTTGAGCCGTCATCGACTACAAAGATACGGTAGTCCTGATGAGTTTGAGCGAGCACACTATCCATTGCCCTCGCGACGCAGGATCCCGCGTTGTAGCACGGAATAATGACCGCGGTTTCACAGACAGAGCTGGTTTCGTTTGGCACGAAAAGTTTGCGGGTTCGACGAGGTGCTGGCCCACCAGGCAAAGCCAAAGTGCAGCCATGAACTATAGTTGAAAATCAGACCCAAGTTGTCATCAACGTGTCACTTTCCGGAGCGGTTCGAGGGAATGGAAGCCGGAATTGTTTAAGGAACTCGACGCTCGGCCGAGGCACTGGCAGCCTCGCAGGAAGAGGACTGTCCGCCTGTTGCCGCCCCGTGTTCGCCCGGTTTGCCTCCGCCCGAGGAACGCACTACACTCGGATTCTTGCTGCGAAACGAATCCGCTGCGGGAGCCCTTTGGAGATTCTTGACCTCAGACATTTTTCCTCGGTAGACCTGCGTCCGCTGCTCGAAGACGAAACGCTGGTCTGGTCACGGCTTTTGTCGTGGGATTATTCCGGTTCGGCGGAGATGATTCTCCGTTACGTGGATGCGAAAATCCTGCCCGGCTATGCCGCGGTAGATCGCGGTCGCGTCTTCGGATATTCGTTCTTCGTCTACGAAGGCAGCAAGGGAGTGATTGGCGACCTGTATGTCACCAACGGCAACCGGCTTCCGAACGCGCGCGAAGTTGAATTGAAATTACTCACGCACGTGATTGAGACGTTACAACAGTCTCCCGGCATTCATCGCGTCGAAGCGCAACTTCTGGCGCATGAAACCAACGCGGTGTCGCGTCCGTTTCTGGAAACAGGATTCCAGCGGCACCCGCGATTGTTCATGACGCTATTGCTGGGAAAGTCTGCGGAAGAGAGAGTCTCAACCCATCCCGAGATTGAAATCCGTCCGTGGGCAGAGGGTGATTACCAGCCCTCTGCGGCGGTCATTACCGCGGCGTATCGCGGTCATGTCGACGCCCAGATCAACGATCAATACCATACGCTGAGTGGGTCGTTGCGCTTCCTCAACAACATAGTCCGGTTTCCGGGATGCGGCGTGTTTGACGCGGAATCATCGTTCGTGGCACTGGATCGCAAGGCCAAAAATCTGATCGGACTGATCTTGTGCTCGCGCGTTCGCAAGGATGTCGGGCATGTTACGCAAGTCTGCGTTCTGCCGGAATACCGCTCGCACGGAATTGGCGAATCCTTGCTGGCGGCCACTGAGGGCAATTTGCGGAAGCGTAATTTCGCATTACTATCGCTTACGGTTACGGAGGCAAACGCGCGGGCGGTCGCGCTGTACCGGCGCTTGAAGTTTGAGTCAAAGCGAGTGTTCGACGCCTTTGTGTGGGAGGGATGACGGCCTTTGGCTGTTAGCTCTTAGCCTTTGGCTTGGCCGTGCGAGGCCGCAGAAGTATTTTGGTTTCAGCCAAAAGCTGAGAGCCCAAAGCCCGGAGCTACCTTCTCAAAATCCACATGGCCCAGCCGGCCACCAGCACGCCGCCTAGAAACATGGCGAAGCAATAGAGTCCGTACTTCACCATCTCGCGGGTCGTCTCGCGGTGAGTGATGCCGAATACGATGGAGGCGAACAGCGCGAACACCGCCGCCGCACTGAAATGGTTGAGTGTGATAGTCACTGCGCCCGTCTCCGAGAAAAGGTCTTCGCCGATAGCTGATGGCTGATCGCTGAGAGCTGCATCATTGTTTCTTCCCGATGGCAATGTGATAGGCGTCGGCGATGGCAATGAAGTTCAGCAAGCCGGCCACGATCATGAATTTCGTTCCGTAATCGGCGGTAGCAAAAGCGATTGCGCCCTGACCCCAGTCCATGGCCATTGTCACAATGTAGAAGCCCCCGGCACCCACGTCACCGATGAACCCTAGAATGTCGAGAATGTCGCCGCCATTTGCCTTGTAAATGCGGCCCTGCATCGCGAGACCTAACAGGAAAAGGGTCGCAATCGAAACGAACAGGAGCAGGCCGCGGGTCCATCGCTTCTGGATCATGTGTCCCGCGCCTGGAATCAGCCAGCCCACGGCGGGAGCGACAACGGACATCATGCTGACCGGTTCCTGCTGTACAGTCCGGGACTTATCTGTCGTGGAATTTGCCATTCAGATGTTCACAATCTCGCGTTGGATTTTCCCGGTTACTTCGGCAGATTTCGCGCGCACCAGAACGTTCACCTCGCTGCGCACGCCAAACTCCGGAAGGTAGATGCCGGGCTCAATCGAGAAGCAGGAGTTGGGAAGAATCTGCCGCTCGTCGTGAATTTCAAGATCGTCCATATTCGCCCCATTGGAATGGACGTCGGTGCCAATGGAATGTCCGGTGCGATGAATAAAATATTCGCCGTAGCCGGCTTTCTTGATGTGTCCGCGGGTGGCACGATCGACTTCCCATCCGGCGATGCGGCGTCCGCCGTTGATGGCTTCGATCACGGTGTTCACGCCGGCGTCCCGCGCGTCGCGCACAATCTGGAAAATTTCCTGCATGCGTCCTGAAGGAGCGGCGCCCACGAAACCCATCCATGTAATGTCGTAATACACCGCGCCGGGCGTGTTTTTCTTGCCCCAAACGTCGAGCAGCACGAGATCACCCTCGCGAATCGGCACGGGATGACTGGCGTGCGGTTCGTAGTGCGGATTGCCCGCATTGGCATTGACCGCAACAATCGGTGGATCGTCGGTGGAAAGATTCTCGCGGGCGAAGGCTTCCATGAACCACTGCTGGATTTCGTGTTCTTTCGTCCCACCGTTGCGCACGCGCTTGCCGATTTCCTGGAACGAAGCAGCAACAATGGTATCGATGCTGTTGCGCGCTGCGAAGTGCGTCTCGATCTGGGCGTCGGTCCAGGTAGATTCGAACTGTGCCACCAGATCGGCGGAACTGACAATGTTCTTGCCCAAGCCCCGCAGTAGATCGATGGTGCCGCCATCCACCAGAGAGATCGTGAATACGCTGTTGTTAGGCGAGTACTGCATCGCGAGGTCGCGATGTTTCGCCAGGATGGACTTCAGCTGATCGAACAACTCCTGCCAGCCGGAATATTGATGTTTCTTGCCAGGAAGGGAATCGAGGTGTCCGGCTTCAATCTTGTGCACCAGTTTTACCGGCTCTCCCTCGGCGGGAATCAGGTAAAACCAGCGGCGGGTCACCATCAGGCTGGACGGCACTCCAAGCACGCGATAGGCGATGGGATCGCGATGGTGATGGTCGTAAAAAAGCCACGCGTCAATGTTGCGTTCGCGCAGTACAGACTGGATGGCATCGAGATCCATGGGCAAACCTCTATTGTAAACAAGAGCAAGGATTTGGGCGAATCAGGGCGAGCGGTACCGCGCAAAAAACTCTTTACCACGAAGGACACGAAGTCGCACGAAGGTTTCCCCCTACAAGAATCTCCTTCGTGATACTTCGTGTCCTTCGTGGTTCATCCTCTTGTCCTTCCACCTGGTCCAAGAACGGCTCTTGTCGCCGACGCCGGCAATGTCTCGCACGCCGTACGCAATACAAGCCGCGGAGCGCGCTCGCGAATCCTCATTAGGTACGGCACCGTGCGCTTCGCATCGAACTTTGCGGTTTCGCGAAGCAGCCAGCCGAGGCCCTTTTGCACCATGTCGTCCGAGTCGGCGAGCAGCATGTCGGACAGCTCCATGATCTCCTGGAAAAACATCTTCGCCCGAGTTCCCCGAATCAACGCTACGCAAGCTGCACGCCGGTGCCAGCGGTCTCGCGACTTCGCCCAGCCGAAAGCATCTTTCACCCGCGCGGGCTTGGTCACCATCATCGGCGCGATCAGGTGATGGACCAAGCCATCGTGATCGGCCCAACTGCCGATGCGGTCGAGCCACGACTCGAAAATCCTGAATTCGCGATCGCCAAATTGCGCGTCCATCTTCTCCAGCAGGAACACGGCGGCAACTTTTTCTTCCAGCACCGGGCCAGAGAAAAGCTTATCGGCTACATTCACCAGAAACCCGAAATCATGATCCTGTAAGATCTCTCGCCGCAAGCGGCGCACGGCGCGCCGCAGGTCACCCGTGTACCAGCCGTGCGACTTGATCTCTTCTTTGAAAAACCACTGTACTCCGGTGGCGTGCTCGGCTGAGCCTCCGTCCGTAAGAGCCCTGCGTATCTGTGTAGCGACCTCTGCCGCAGTTCCCGAGAGTGCGCCCGGTCTTGTCTGCCGTCTTGTCTGCGGGGTGCGCCGCATGCTACTTTGCCTCTCCCGTTTCCACGCGCACCAGCCGGTCATAAATCCAGAGCAGCAGCGTTGTCGCTATGCCGACCGCGATTACCGACCACCAGATCATCTGCGGTTGGTGCAGTTCTTCGCCAAAATGGTGCATCAGCCAGCCGCTGAACGGTCCGGCTACGAACGATCCGATGCCGAGCGGAAGAAAAGCAAATCCCATATACGTTCCCTGCTGTCCCGAGGGGGCAAGGCGCGAAATATAGTCGTAGTAGCGCGGTTGTTGAATGATCTCGCCGATTGCCACCACTACTAGAGTCGCGACCGCCATCCAGACCGACGGATGAACGATCAAAAGAATCCAAGCCACACTCGTGATTAGCGTTCCGAGAACGACTGCGTGAAACGCCCGCATACGCTTGGTCAAGAACCCGATTACCATCGTGAAGCAGATGACCACAATCGGGTCGGTCGCGAGGATGCGGGCCGTGTCGGCCTTGGGATCGATGTAAGCTGAGATGTAAAGCGGCAGGGCGATAAATTCCTGCCAGAAGACGATCCAGTAGCCCGTGAAGATCAGCAGAAACAGCATAAATCGCGGATTCGAGAGAACTGTGAGGAAGTTCTTCCCTACCTGACGGAGACTTGCCCGTTCGCCCTCGTCGGCGTGGCGCGGCTCTTTGAACAGCAATAGAACAAAGAAGAACATGAGGAATACGCTCAGCGCCGCGATGCGAAAAACGTTTTCCACGATACCGTGCTCTTGCGCCCACGAAGCCAGCAACGGCCCTGCCGTGCTGCCGACATTGACCAGCGTGTAATAAATGGAGTAGCCAACGGAGCGGACATTTTCTTTGGATGCGCGAGCTGTAGTCCCAACCACACAGGGTTTGACCATGGCTACGCCCAGCGCGGGCAAAATCAGGATGAACGCCACTACCCCCACCAGCGGAACGTGACTACGTAATGGAACGAGCCACGGCGAGCCGATCGATCCCATCAGAAAATAGGCCACGCTCAGAATCAGGTATGCCAGCGACAGGGCCCGCCGGAAGCCGAGTCGATCCGCAACCGCGCCACCAATGACAGCCAGAAACCACACCCACCCTCCAAACATCCCGGTGAGGCTGCTGGCGCGCTGGACATCGAAGTGCAGACCCTCGTGCAGGTACCGCGCCAGTACGGCGAAAACGGCGTAATAAGAAAGCCGCTCAAAAAGCTCGCTGATGTTCGCAATCCAGAATGGCTGCTCGAACCCGGTGCGGATTTCCTCAAAGCGTTGAGAGAAGGTCAAAGTGGCTCCTCAGCCGAAATTGCAGATTGAAGAAGTCAGATTGCAGGATTAAAACCCCTCTGCAGTTCTACCCTTCATCGAATCAAACTAGCATTCTGACTTGTGACGCTTAACCCATGAGTTTATTCTGCAAATGATCACGCACGTATGTAGCAGTCACGCCCGCCACGCGTATGACTTTATTCCGGCTGGTCTGGCCGGACGCAATGGTAACGGAAGAGCGCGACACCTTCAAAAGTTTTGCGAAGAATTCGATGCAGGCCTCATTGGCCCGCCCTTCGACGGGAGGCGTGGTGAGGGATAATTTCAGGGCTTCTCCGAACTCCCCGGTGATGGCGTTTTTCTTCGCCCGGGGATGTACCCGGACTGCAAACCGCACCCCATCCGGAGATTCATGAATCATAAACATAGTTCTCTTCTAACATCAGGAACCAGTTTGTACGGAGATTTCACAACCAACCTCTTTTCCGAAGAGGCATCCAAGTGAGTGGCAGAACTGCAGCACCCCTTCCCTCCGGCCTCACTGAGCGGAGAGGGGTTGGAGGGTGGGGTCGCCGCGGTAAGCTTTCGCAGAGACGTAGCCTGCTACGTCTGTTCTCTGCTCGCTGCGTCGGAACGCCGCTCCTTTCCCAGGCGCGCTCCAGACGTTGCAAGCAACGTCTCTCCGAAGCCCCCCATCCTATAAAATAGACAATATGAAATCAGTAGTCGGTCGCTTGCTGTTTTACCTGACCCTGCTGGCCTGCGGACTGGCAACTCTGCCGGCACGCGCCCAGGAGGGTCCGCTCGAAAACACGCCGCCCAAAGATTCAACGCCCGAAGACATCATCAAGCGCTTTGCGGCCAAGGAAACGGAATTTGCCAAGGCACGCGACCAATACACCTATCGTCAGGACGTGAAAGTTCAGACCCTCGACGGCGAGACGGTCACCGGCGAGTATCACGAAGTGTTCGACGTGGTTTTTAACGACCAGGGCAAGCGCATCGAGAACGTCGTGTTCGCCCCCCAATCGTCGCTCGAGCAAGGTGGACTCTCGATGGACCAAGGCGACTTCGAAGACATTCGGCACCGCATGCCGTTTGTGCTCACCAACGAAGATCTGCCGGAATACAACATCCTCTATGTTGGCCAACAGCAGGAAGACCAGCTGAATTGCTACGTCTTCGATATTGCGCCCAAGCAGATCGAAGGGAAGAAGCGCTACTTTCAGGGACGCATCTGGGTCGACGACCACGACTTCCAGATTGTGAAGACGTATGGCAAGTCCGTGCCCGACGTCCGTAAGAAGCACGGCAACGAAGAAAATCTATATCCCAAGTTCACCACGTGGCGCCAGCAGATTGACGGGTTGTACTGGTTCCCGGTCTATACCCGCGCCGATGACGTACTGCATTTCAAAATGCAGGATGTGCATATCCGCGAAATCATCAAGTATCAGGACTACAGGCGCTTCGGTTCGAACGTGAAGATTCTGTACGAGGGCAAGGAGATTCCGAAGGGGCAGAAGGCGCCGGACCAGAAACCGGAACAGAAGAAACCGGACGATCCGAACGCACCGCAGAAATAGCTGTCAGCTTTCAGCTAGAAACAAGACTGTTTGTACCCGAGCGCGCTCCATCACGAATGGAGCGCGTTCGTTTTGCATGCACTACCGGGCTGCCCTATGACTATCGAATCTGATAGCTCTTCAATCTTCCCCAAAAAATAAATCACTGCCTTCGAGCCAATCTGACCTCCGTTCTCACATGTACAAGTAGGGGCTTGCTTCGAGACACATTTGCCAGCAGTGGGGGAAGGAATGTCTGGGGCAAAAAAGTAACCCTCAAATGGAGAATTGCATATGAAGCGACATGGTCACATAGCGCGGATCGCCGGATTGGCTTTTCTTGGTTTGGTAGTGGCAATCTCACTCGCGAAGCTGAGTTCAGCCACGGGCACGATCAACAAGGGAGACTTGTCCGGTCCTTGGCAAGTAACGCTTTACGGGCAGGGTGGATGCGGCGTGGGAACCACCCAAGCCAACTTCACCTTGAATACTGTTGGAGTGGGAACCGCTACATCGAAATCGCATTCGGTGGGTTGCGGGGATGTCACCACGACGGGCAACACTTTCACGATCACTTCGATCGCGGCCAATGGCAGTGGAACCGCAGGCCTCACTTGCGGCGTGGGATGCGGATTTACCTTCACGATTCAGGTATCGCCGGATCGCTCGACGTTCAGCCTGGTGGATATGACCGATCCCAATAACTTCCTGCAAGGGGTTGCGGTGCATCAGTAGATCATTTTCAACGGGGCGAAAAAGAAGGGGAGCCGCGAGGCTCCCCGATTTTTGTCGATCAATAGAAGAGATACTTCCGCCACTTGTCGTCCGACCGACCCATCAAACGCATGATGTGGCGGCTGGTGTGTAGATTGAACGCGCGGGGTTCGCGCATCAGTTTCATGCCGGCCTCCGGGGGATACTGATTGCCCTTGCGGCGGTTGCAGGTGTGGCAGCAGGCGACCAGGTTTTCCCAGGTCGATGAGCCTCCGCGGGAGCGCGGGATCACGTGGTCCAGCGTGAGCTCGCTTGACGGCAGCACGGTGGCGCAATACTGGCACGTGTTGCGATCGCGCAGCAGGATGTTCTTGCGCGATAGCGCCCGGCTTTGGTGCGGAATGCGACGGTATTCGAGCAGCCGGATCACCGAGGGAAGGCGCATCGCCACACGGGCCGAGTGCAGGAAGTGTCCGTTCTCTTCTTCGGTCATGGCGACGCCTTTGAGCACCAGGACCAGGGCGCGTCGCGCAGCACAGACGTTGATGGGCTCGTAGGAAGCATTGAGCACAAGGACAGGGGCGAGCAGAGCATGGCCGTCCCCGGGCCGGTGCGCGGCCGCCGGCGAGAACAGGCCGGCGGCATGCCGCGATCCTGCATCGTGATTCCTCAGTGACATAACTTCCCGCCCTCAGGGGCTGAAGCCCAAATCCCTATTGCCTGCTGATCGCAGCGCTAAAGCGCTGCGCCATCTAAAATCAAAGCCACCTGATCAGAACCCTAGCTACCGGCCGCAGTTGCTATCGCAGCATCCTCTTCCCGCATTTCCCCCGCGTCTCCGTCGCTCACGCGGAATTCACCATAGTTAGATGCCAATTTCAGGGTACGCGCTACGGTTGCGACCCAGACCTGGCGGGCTCCGGCGCGACGCAACACGCGGGCGCATTCGGTCGCCGTAGTGCCCGTCGTGTAAACATCATCCACGAGAAGAACTTGACGGCCAGTGACTTCCGGCGCACGCGCCACCGCGAAGGCCCCGCGCAGATTGGCTCGCCGCTGGTGGCTCGTCAGGCCAATTTGCGAATGCGTGTCGCGTGTGCGCAGCAACAGGTCGGGCACTAGCTGCAAACGCTCGCGCGCAGGATACACCTTGAGTGCGGCTGCGGCGATCAGTTCTGCCTGATTAAAGCCTCGCTGCCGGCGCTTGACCTTGTAGAGCGGCACCGGGATGACGGCGATCGAGCCTTGGTCGAAAAGGCCTGCCTCATCAAAAGAAGACTCCAAAGCAACGATTGCTTCTGCCAGCATTCGTCCCAGCACGTTGGCCGCCGGGCGCACCCCGCCGAACTTCAGCAGATGAATGAGTTCCCGCAGGCCGCCGTCGTAACTGCCGTAAGCCACTGCCCGGTCAAACGGACGGTCGATGCGGCGGCAAACGGGACATCGCCGTACACCGTCAGAGTCGAGTTCGGCAAACGACGAGAGCACGCGCTCGCCGCAAATGAAGCAAATCTTGCCATGGATGGTTTTGATACCGGAGACGCAATCGAGGCACACCGGCAGCCGGGAGATGTTCAGCAGAGGCTCGCCGCAGATTCGGCAATCGGACGGAAACAGTACAGAAAAGAGGCCCTCAGCGGCGCTGCGAACCCAAGTTCGGTGAGACTGAAGTCCTCGGAGGTCGGACGAAGTGTCCCGGGAAACAATAGAAGGCCCAACTACTGCGATAGTGGCATAACCAGCCCGGATTCGGTCCTCACTACTGCTGAAGACGGCCTCCTCATCAACCGGCGGACACAAAACCGCCAAGCCTTACGTTCTTACAACAGCAGTATAGCGACGACGACCGCAGCTAAGCAACGTTGCGATTCGACGCAGCCGGGTGCTTTCCCGGAACGATCTTCGGTGTGTCCGGCAAACGGTCGCGCACCGAGACAAAAATCGACCGGTAATCCCGCCGAAAACATTCCCCGCATCGTACTGGCTGGAGCAAGAACAGTGGCAGAATAAAGCGCTCGCTCAAGGTCCGACGGCGCGAGCGGAAGCCAACCTCGCTACCACAATCGCGGCAACGGTACGGAGGAACCAAAGGCCGTTCAGGGGAATCGCTCATAAAACTAGACCTCGGAAAGAACTGCGACGAAGGGCTTGTAGAGATTGGGTCTATTTTACACCAATAGACGAGACAGGGTTTTAAATCTTCCGGGCGCAAACTTGTGAAGAATCTGATCCAGACTCACAAGCCGCAACCTGAAATCGCAAAGCCCAGATGTCCTAGCGCGTTATTGCCACTTATGCTCAATCGCCGGTGGATGCTGCAAGGTTTGCATTACCACGCAATACTGCTCGGTCTTGGCTTGCAGCGCGCTCAGTTGCTCCTTCGTCGCCTGCGGTGCGCGGACATCGAAGATCACCCGGATATTCTGAAAACCGACAGGCGCCTCCTTGGAAATTCCAAGGGTGCCTTGCAGGTCGAGATCGCCCTCTACGGTAACCTCGATGCTCTCGGTCGGGATCGCCATGGCTGCGGCTACCATCTGGCACGTGATCTGCGCGCAAGCGGCAAGAGCGCCCAACAAGAGATCTCCGGAACAGGCTCCTGTTCCGGCTCCGCCAACGCCTTGGTGGGCCTGCGCGTCGTAGATGGCCCGGCCGAGGTCGATGGAGCAGGAGACCGGGGCATCGGTTTGACTGCCGCGCGCGGTTAGTGTGATGCGAGAACTGGCCGGATCCTGCCGATAACGGTCTTTGAGCGGGCGCTGTAGGGATCGAACATCCATGAATCCTCCCCTGAATCTGGGGTATTATAAACGGATTCACGGGAGCCGCCGCGACGCCCCCGGCGACGGCAAATTCGAAATCTGAGGAATGACGCAGCGTTGAGCAATCAATGTCATCGGTCGTGTGCTGCGTCGGCGAGTCCATGAGCCTTCCGGATCATCCCAAATCCAACCCATCCACGTTGTCGCCGGGCACGAGTTTCGGGAGTTACGAAATTCTCGAGCGGCTGGGGGCCGGTGGCATGGGTGAGGTGTACCGCGCCAGAGATACCCGCCTGGAACGCGAAGTCGCCATCAAGACTCTTTCCCTGGAGCGCTGTTCGCAACCCGAAGCTTTGGCGCGATTCGAGCAGGAGGCCCGTTCTGCCAGCGCGCTCAGCCATCCCAATATCGTTACGATTTACGAGCTCGGACACGTGAGCGGAACGCGTTACATCGCCATGGAACTGGTGAATGGAGAGACCGTACGAGAGATGCTCGTTGCCGGCCCAATCCCGTTCCGCAAGGCGGTTGGAATTGCGGCGCAAGTTGCGGATGCTCTTGCCAAAGCGCACGAGGTTGGAATTATTCATCGCGATTTAAAGCCCGAGAACCTGATGGTTTCCCGCGAGACCATCGCCAAGGTTTTGGATTTCGGGTTGGCGAAATTGCGGGCAGGAAACGGCGCCCCCGGTTCGGATGCTTCAAGGAGCACGACCATCACTGAGCAGGGAACCGTGATGGGTACTGTGGGCTATATGTCGCCGGAGCAGGCGCTCGGCGCAGACGTCGATTTTCGTTCCGACCAGTTTTCCTTCGGCTCGGTCCTCTATGAAATGGTGACCGGCGCTCCGGCATTCCGCAAGAAGACGCACGCGGAGACCTTGGCCGCTATTCTTCGCGATGAGCCAGAACGGATCGGTGCCAAAGGGCAGCAGCAGGTGCCTCCGCCGTTTCTTTGGATTGTGGAGAGATGCCTCGCCAAGGATCCGAAGAACCGATATGAGTCCAGCCGGGATTTGGCGCGGGATCTTGCCGCGGTGCGAGACCGTCTGGGCGAGGCGTCAGTTCACCATTCGGCGCCTCTTGCCAACAATCTTCCGGTGCAGCGCACGGTTTTCATTGGGCGCGAACAGGAGGCGGGCGCACTCCGCCAGTTATTGAGCCGCGAGGAAGCACGGCTCATCACGCTCACGGGGCCGGGAGGCATCGGAAAGACGCGACTGGCCCTGCACGTGGCGGGCGAACTTGCCGGAGCTTTTCCGGGAGGCATTTGCTTCGTACCGCTCGCCGCAGTGGCGGACGCTGCTCTGGTCGCTTCTACCATCGCGCAGGCCGTGGGAGTGCGCGAATCCGGAAGCCAGTCGCCACAGGAATCTTTGAATGAATATGTGAGCGGCTTGGATCAGCCGATGCTTTTGTTGCTCGACAACTTCGAGCACCTCGCCGGCGCGGCGCCGGTCATCGCGCAACTGCTGACGATTGGGACGAAGTTGAAATTCCTGATTACCAGCCAGGCCCCGCTGCACGTTTATGGCGAACATGAGTTTCCTGTTCTTCCGCTGGCGCTACCCGACCTGAAAGCTATTCCGCCGCTGGAAGTTCTTTCGCGTCTTCCCGCAATCGCGCTGTTTGTGGAGCGCGCGCAAGCCGTGAAGCGCGAATTCGCGTTGACCCGGGAAAACGCCCCGGTGGTAGCGGAGATCTGCGCGCGACTCGATGGCTTGCCGCTTGCCATTGAACTTGCGGCGGCGCGCATCAAGCTGCTGTCGCCGCCTGCGATGCTGTCGCGACTCGAAAGCCGCTTAAGTCTGTTGACCGGCGGGGCCCGCGATTTGCCGACCCGGCAACAAACTCTTCGCAGCACCGTGGACTGGAGCTACGGGCTCCTCAATCCTGCGGAGCAAACTTTATTCCGCCGGCTTGCCGTATTCACCGGTGGCTGTACGCTGGAAGGTATCGAGGCCGTTTGCGATACCAAGGGCGATTTAGGCCTCGACATATTGGACGGCATGGCTTCGATGGTGGACAAGAGCCTGGCGCAACAGGTGGAGCAGGTCGATGCCGAAACGCGATTCGTGATGCTCTCTACGATTCGAGAGTACGCTCTCGAACGACTGGCCGAAAGCGATGACGAAGCCGCCACTCGCCGTGCCCATGCGGCGTATTATCTGGTGCTCGCCGAAGAAGGCGCCGAAGATGTGGTCGATCATCCGGAATGGCTCGACCGTTTTGAAATCGAGCACGACAACTTCCGCATGGCTCTTGATTATTTGATCAAGGCAAACGATGCGGATTGGGGGCTCCGCCTCGGTGCCGCGTTATTTCGCTTCTGGGAGACTCGCGAACACCTTAGGGAGGGCCGTGACGCCATGGCGAGACTGCTCGCGTTGGAAGGAAGCACGGCGCGTCCCAAGCTGCGCGCGCGCCTGCTATTTGCCGCCGCGGTCCTGGCCACTGAGCAAGGTGACTACGTTTCTTCGCGGCCATTGTATGAAGAGAGTCTCAGCACCTGCCTCGAGCTCAGCGACAGCCGCGGCGTGGCCGTCGCGCTCAATGCCTTGGCGGTGAACGCGCGCGATCATGGCGATCTTGGCCAGGCGACGATCCTGCTCGAGCGCTGTGTCGCGATCTGGAAGGACCTGGGCGATTCCGCCGATATGGCCCGGGCCCTCAGCAATCTTGCCAATGTCATGAAGTTGCAGCGTGAGTACGCGCGCGCGTCTTCGCTGTACGACGAGTGCCTGACGATGTTTCGCAAAGCCGGCGATGGGGCTGGGGTAGCCTGGACGCTGAACTACCAGGGCGATGTCGCCCGCGAGAGGGCCGACTTCGAAAGCGCTCGATCGTATTGCGAACAAAGCCTGGCGGCCTTTCGTCAACTGCGGGACGGATGGGGAATTGCCAGCACGCTCTCTGACTTAGCCGGCCTGAGCTGCGACCAGGGCAACGATGCGGAGGCACGGCGACTGTACGGCGAAACCATCAAGATGTTTCAGGAACTGGGCCACAAACGCGGCATTGCCCGAGCCCTGGAGTTTTTGGCCGCGAGCGCCGCGGCGCAGTCGAAGGCTGAACAATCGTTGCACCTGGCTGGCGCCGCCGCTGCCCTTCGTCAGCGACTGGGCGTTCCGCTCACGCCCGCAGAGCAACCGAGACTGGAGAAGGCACTGGAATTCGCGCGCCGCACGCTGGGGAGTGCGGCAGGTGTGAAGGCGTGGATGGAAGGCTGGGAAATGCCGGTCGAACAAGCCGTGCAGGAAGCTCTGGATTCCGAGGCTGAGCCAGGCCTCCGCGGGTAAGACCGCGTGTGCGGTTCAGTTAGCGGTATCAGGACCGATCAGGCGCCGTACGGCCGAGATCCGGTTCGCGGGAAAACCGCCGCGGCGTGCGTGTTCGCGCACCGTTTCCTCATCGGGAGCCAGGTACACGCAATATACTTTATCGCCGGTCACGTAGCTGTGCAGCCACTTAATCTCGGGCCCCATTTCTTTCAGCACGCTGACCGATTTTCTGGCGATCGCCTGCAGCTCTCCATCGGTTAAATTGCCCGCCCCCGGGATTTCCCGTTCGATTACATATTGCGGCATAGCCACCTCATCGGGCATTTATGGTAGCAGATTTTTCGGCCACCCAGAGCGTTCCCCGCCATAGCTCGCGGAAGGATGGAATTGCTCTAACTCGGTTTGCACCGCGCTTCAATTCGACAGTTGATCCAACTTCTTCACGTCGTCGTCGAGGCCCAGCAGTTCCCACCGCTGTAACGATAGAGGCACGTTCCCGTTGCTCCAGACATAGTCATGAAACTGGCGGAGATTGAACTTGTCGCCCAGTTGCAAACTCCGTTCCGCCAGCATCCGCTCAATCTGAAGCTTGCCGATTTCATAGGCGATCCCCAGGCCCGGGACGGCAACATAATCGGCCGCATCGGTCTCGGCGGTTTTCCTGTCCATGGGGACGGCGCGCGCCACGTAGTCGGCCCCCTGGGTCATAGTGAGCTCACCTAACGCGAGTTTCACATCGACTTCCACGCGCAGAGCTCGCAATCGCGCGAAGTTGTAGATGATTTCGCGGGAACGCGGACTATCGTCATACAGCCCGGTTTGCAGCATCATCTCCTCAGCGTAAAAGCCGATCCCTTCGTTCGCTCCCGAATCGTAGTAGTGACGCCGAATCGGGTCAGAATTGCGCCCCGCCACAAACAACTGGAAAAAGTGTCCAGGCATGCCCTCGTGCACTCCCGTAGTGCGCGTATCTTTCGCATAGGCCGCGTCGAAATAAGAAGGATTTTTCGAAAGAGGCAGCAGCCACCGCAGACCATCCTGCGGACGCGATGGCAACGTGAAGTCGTCGAGTTCGCCAAAACCGGCAAAGGCGGCAACGTAAGGCGGCGCCACACGAAACGTCCAGTGTGGCGTGTCAGGAGGAACCGTTAAGATCTCGTGCTCGACCAGATAGCGGCGAGTGAAAGCCTCATCATGCGCCAGGCGAGAAATTTCCTCTTCGGAGTTCGCCGCCATTTTTAATTCTGGAACGCCGAGGTTGCGTTGGTGTTCATAGGCCTGCGCCGCCAGCACCCGCTCGAAATCCTGTCGCGCCATTGCCAGTAACTGCTCCGGTGTGTAAGGCAGCAGCGCCACGCGGTGCAGGAAAAATTCGTAACCCTCGCGACCCACAAGAGAATTTTCCTGCATCTGCGGGAGGGTATCGTTCAACCAGCGGCGATACTCCAACAATGCAGTCACCGCCTTGGGCATCGCCTCATGCAGGCGCATCCGAAGCTGATCATTGGTCCACAACGGCGCCACACCGGCCTCCACCCGCGGGAGGCGCGCATCAATATCTGACAGGGAATCCACGGCCAATCGCGCACACGGCCGCACCGGCTTCAGATTCGCCTTAGCCTGCTCCAGGATGGACGGAATGTTTTCCACTCGCACCACAATTTCCCGGGAACGCTCATCGCTGAACGGCGGAGGCGGCATAAGTCCCTCCTGCACCGCAACGACGGTTTGTTCAATGTAGAACACAGGGTCGCGTTGCCAACGAGGATTTACGTCCAACTCCCACCGAACGCGTGCCATGGCCGATCCCATTAAGCGATAGTCAACCTGTTCTGCGACAGGCCACGTTTTAGCGGGCAAGGCTTTGAGCCGGCGCTCGAAGTTGGAAAGATCCGCTCGCTGGCTCGCGATTGCCGTCGCCGACCAATCCCGCATTCCGCCCGCGTGCTCCATTCGCGGAACGTCGTCGAATGTGAACGGACGGTATTGGGCGCGCCACGCCCAGAAGTCAGACGCTAACTGGTTCAATGAATCCGCGCCGGATTGCGCGAAGGAGAAGGTGGACAACATGATGAGGACGATAGCGACGGGCCGCATGGGCAGACACAATAGCACGACCATTGCGCCCCATCGAAATCTTTGCCCCTGGCGAATCCGAAAGCGCGACAGAGGCCTGGTTCGGTCTCCGTCGCGCCCTCGTCGCTTAGTGAGCGGTTTTCGCCGATACCCCTCAGCGCTTGGAAACAGTATTATTGCCGGCGTTCACCACCCAGACGTTCGCGCCATCAAAGGCTGCTCCCTCGGGAAATTGTCCGGTCGGGAATGTGCCGATCAAAGCTCCATCACTCGCTCGCAGCTTGGTCACGCTGTTGCTGCTGAAGTTGGTGACCCAGATGTTGGCGCCGTCAAAGACAACCGTCTGCGGCAGGTTGCCAACTGGGAAGTTTCCCAGGACGGCTCCGGTATTGGCCAGCAACTTGGTCACGTTGCTGCTGCCCTGGTTGGCCACCCAGATGTTTGTGCCGTCGAAGGCAATGCCCGTCGGAGCAATGCCCGCCGTGAAAGTGCCGACGACCATGCCATCCGACGCTCGCAGTTTGGTCAATTTGCTCTCAGCTGTGCCCGAGACCCAAATATTTGCGCCATCGAACGCGATCCCTTGCGGCGAAGATCCCACTCCGAACGTGCCCAGCACCTTGCCGTCCGTTGCCCTTAGCTTGGTCACGTTGCCGCTGCCCAGATTCACTACCCAGATGTTCGAACCGTCGAAGGCTACCGCGAATGGAGAGAAACCTACCCTGAAGGTTCCGAGGATCTTGCCGTCGCTCGCTCGCAGCTTGGTGACGCTGCTGTTGTCCTGGTTCGCAATCCACATGCTGGCGCCATCGAAAGCGATTCCGCTCGGGGATGTTCCCGCCGGAAACTCGCCTAACGAGGCGCCGTCGCTCGCTCGCAGCTTGGTCACGGTGTTCGCGTTCGAGTTCGTTACCCAGATATTGCTGCCGTCGAAGGCCGCTTGTCCGGGACTTTGGCCAACCGCGAAGGTGGCCGCGGAATTAGCGCGATACCAGCGAAGGATGGCAATTTGATTTGGATTGGTCGTCGCAGCAGAGCCTGCGGGCACCTGAGAGCCCGACGCGGAATCACTCTGAGCAAACAAGGATGAGCCGAGAAGCAGGATGCCAACCACCCGCAGGATGTTTCTTGCTTTGAAGACGATGCAACGTGAATTCATGATTTGGATTCCCCCTACTGGAATAGAAGTTCTTACTGCAGTTTGCCGAACAGTTGCACGAGCGTGTAGCCGCGCCTCGGTCCCGATACAACCGTCGCATCGAGACCACACAGGCAGGCAAATCCCTCTCAGCACGAATATTTTTTCTTACGTGAGAACAGCTATAGGAATTCCACCTTGAGGCTGCGGGGGTATTCTTGTTGAATCCGGCGGAAGGACTCAGGAGTCAGCTGCTACTCGCAGAATACTATTGACTTGCGGCGCGTGCAAGTTGTCAGGAACTTGTAAATTCCGCGCCAGTCGCGCCGTTTGCCGCGGATGCGTTTCCGTGGGTTGAGCAAATCAACTTTCGGACGGGCAGTCTGCAGAAGCAGAATCCAGACCGGACATCCCGCCGGTCAACACATTCCCCCAGCAGTTCAGCACAAATTGCAGGGGAGCCGCTTAGTCCACCGACTCTCTCAGTGGCCCAGACTACTCGCCATACGACATCCCCTGTATCGCAAAACGATCCTTTTCCGGAGTAAACTTAGCGGAACCTCGGGAACTTTTGTCTGCAAGGAGAGACTAAGCCCATGAAATTCCGGTTAATGCTGTTCGTCACTTTGTTCGCTCTTGTCACGCTGGGCGTAGCCCAAGATGTGCAACGCGACCAACCATCGGCAAAATCCCAGGAGAGGATTGTCAAAGAAGTCCGCCACGAACTGCTGATGCTCCCCTACTTTGGCGTCTTTGACTACATTGCGTTCAAAGTCGAGGGTTATACCGTCACCTTGATCGGTTCGGTCGTGAAGCCGGTGACCAAGTCCGACGCTGAAAACTCGATTAAGCGCATTGAAGGCGTCGAAAAGGTCGACAACCAGATCGAAGTGCTGCCTCCGTCTTCCATGGACGATCGCCTTCGGGAGCGTCTCTTCCGGGCCATCTACCAGTATCCAGCCTTGCAGAAATACGAACTGGGAGTGCAGAAGCCCATTCGGATCATCGTCAAGAGCGGCCGCTTAACCTTGGAAGGGGTAGTCGATAGCGATGGCGACAAGAATATGGCTGGCATTCGCGCCAATACCGTTTCCGGCGTCTTCTCGGTCACCAACAATTTGCAGGTCGTGAAGCAATAGCAGAGCCAACTATCGCCAGAGGGCGCCCGGTGCGCCCTCCGGCCCCTTATGGTCCAGCCGTCTCCAGAAATGTTCTAAATCGATTTACTTCTGATGCTCGAAGCCGTTCCTGCCGGGTATAATGCTCCCGGATTCGACTTCCGCCCCTAACGGAGCAATCGGAGGAAACGCAATCATGAGTTTGCATGCCATGAACCGCCGCACCTTTCTTGGGACCGCATCCGCAGCCGCCGCTGCGACCCTGTTCACCAGCCGCTTCGGATGGGCCGCCGCCGACCACAAGATCGAAAAGATCGGCGTGCAGTTGTACACCGTGCGCGATCAGATGAAGGAAGATTTCGAGGGCACCATCGCCAAGGTCGCCCAGATCGGTTACAAGGAAGTGGAATTCGCCGGCTACTTCGGCCACACTGGCCAGCAGGTCCGCGCCATCTGCGCAAAGAATGGTCTCGACCCGGTATCCACCCACGTGCAATACGACGAACTCGACGATAAATTCCCCTCCGTTATCGAAACGTCTAAGGCGATTGGGCTGAAATACATTGTCTGCCCCTGGATTCCCGAAGATCTCCGCAAGTCTCCCGACATCTGGAAGCAGGCCGCCGAGAAGTTCAACAAATGTGGCGAACTTTCGAAGAAGGCGGGCATGCAATTCGCTTATCACAATCACTGGTTCGAGTTTCTGCCTGTGAATGGGACGCTCCCCTACGACGCGCTGCTCAAAGATTGCGACGCAAAGCTGGTGAAAATGGAAATGGATCTGTGCTGGATTACCGCGGCCGGCTCCGATCCCATCAAGTACTTCGATCTCTATCCCGGACGCTTCCCGCTGGTCCATGTGAAGGATATGAAGAAGCTTCCCAAAGTATCTGAGGCCGGCGGTCAGGATTTCGGCGACAGCATGAAAGATATGACCTCGGTCGGCAACGGCATCATCGACTGGAAGAAGATCTTTGCGTACTCGCAGAAGGCGGGAATCAAGCACTACATCGTGGAACACGATAAGCCGGAGAATCCCTTCGAGAGCATCACCCAGAGCTACCAGTACCTCGAAAAACTGCGCTTCGCATAGATCGTCGTAGTGAACGCCTGCCGCTGCTTCGGTGGCGGCAGTTCTTTTTGAGCCCAAACTTTGAGGGAGGTCCATGCAAGTTCGGCGCACGCCTAAGACTTATGACGTCTGCATCATCGGTTCTGGCGCTTCCGGAGGCACTGCCGCCAAGGTGCTGACTGAAGGCGGCCTGAGTGTCGCACTGCTGGAGGCCGGACCTCCCGTGGTTCCCGAGCGCGATTACAAGGAACACGTCTGGCCCTACGATTTGCCCCATCGCGGCGCGGGCGTCGGAGGCCGTGTCCGCCAGGGTGTCGGAGATGAATTCCTTGCCCCCAACGGCGCGTGGGAAATCGAAGGCGAGCCCTACGTCTCCGCTCCCGGATCGACGTTCCGTTGGTTCCGTTCGCGCATTGTTGGCGGCCGCACTAATCACTGGGGACGCATCGCCCTGCGTATGGCTCCGGTAGATTTCAAGGTTCGCTCCCACGACGGAATGGGCGACGACTGGCCGATCAGCTACGAAGATGTCGCGCCCTATTACGATAAGGTCGAGTCCTACATCGGGGTCTTCGGAACGAAAGAGAACATCCCCAGCGCACCCGACGGAGTTTTCCTCCCGCCGCCCAAGCCGCGCTGCACTGAAACCATCATCAAGAAGGCTTGCGACCAGCTCCACATTCTCTGCATCCCCTCACGGCTGGCGATCCTGACCCAGCCCCACAATGGACGTCCCGCTTGCCATTACTGCGCGCAATGCGACCGGGGATGCATCACGGCTTCGAACTTCAGTTCCAGCCAGGTCATGATTCCTCCCGCGGAGAAGACCGGCCGCCTGACGCTCATTACCGGCGCAATGGCCCGCGAACTCGTCGTCGGCAAAGATGGCAAGGTAGAAGCAGTCTCCTACATCGACAAGGCAACTCGGGAAGAAAAGCGAATCAACGCCCGGGCGTTCATCGTTGCGGCCAGCGCCTGCGAATCCGCACGCCTGCTGCTGAATTCAAAGTCGACGTTATTCCCCGACGGCTTGGCGAATTCCTCCGGAGTGGTTGGACGCAATCTGATGGATACCGTCGGCAGCGATGGTGGCGGATACTTCCCAGCGCTCGAAAAGATGCCGGCGCACAATCACGACGGCGTGGGCGGCATGCACATGTACCTGCCGTGGTGGAAGTTCGATCGTAAGAACGAGTTCCTCCGCGGATACCACACCGAATTCGGCGGCGGACGCGGCATGCCGGGCGTTGGCGACTACGATGACCTGTGCGACGAGTTTGAAGGCTACGGCTCGTCGCTGAAGCAGGAGTGCAAGAAAAAATACGGCACGTTCATTGGATTCGCCGGTCGCGGTGAAATGATTCCCAATGAGAATTGTTACTGCGAAATCGATCCTTCCGCTGTCGACCAGTGGGGCATCCCCGTGCTGCGTTTCCACTGGAAGTGG
Source organism: uncultured Acidobacteriaceae bacterium (assembly GCA_963840895.1). Lineage (GTDB taxonomy): Bacteria > Acidobacteriota > Terriglobia > Terriglobales > Acidobacteriaceae > Sulfotelmatobacter. The sequence continues at coordinate 278,788 of CAWJAR010000009.1, read as the reverse complement.
AGCGACAACGAAATCAAGATGGCGAAAGATATGCAGGAAACCTACCGTGAAATCGTCGAGGCGGCGGGCGGAATCTACGTGACCCAAAAACTGCCCGACGGCCCGAATCCCTACGGAATCGCCGACGGTGGCATGATCATTCACGAAGTAGGCACGGTTCGGATGGGCGAGCATCCCACAACTTCGGCTTTGAATCAGTACTGCCAGGCGCATGACGTGAAAAATCTGTTCGTCACCGACGGCGCCAGCTTCGTCACCAACGCCGACAAGAATCCCACGCTGACAATTATGGCGCTGACCTGGCGGGCTTCCGACTACTTGCTGCAACAGGCAAAGAAAGGGAATCTGTAGCGCGCCCTATGCCCATTTCACGACGAGATATTCTCAAATCCCTCACGCTGACCGCGATCACCGGATCGGTGTTGCGCATCATTCCCGCCGAAGCCGCCGAATACGCGCATCGCATGGTGCGCGAGGCAAAAGCCGCCGCCGAGAATCAGGTCTACGCACCCAAGTTCTTCTCGCCTCACTTCTACAAAACCTTGCAGACGCTTTGCCAGACGATTATCCCCGCCGACGAGCAGGCCAAGGGAGCGATTGAAGCGGGAGCGCCGGAGTTCATCGATCTGATCACCAGCGAGAACAAGGACTATCAGGTCGCCCTGGGCGGTGGCATGATGTGGCTCGATAACACCTGCATCGATCGCTACGGCAAAGTCTATCTCGATTGCACACCGGAACAGCAGAAGGAAATTCTGGATCTCATCGCGTACCGTAAGAATTTCAAGAAAGATCCGAGCCTCGGACAGGGTATTGAATTCTTTGGCTTGCTGCGCAGGCTGACCGCCGACGGCTACTTTACCAGCGAGATCGGAATTGAATATCTGGGGTACATCGGCAACATGTTCGTGAAAGACTTTCCCGGCTGCCCGCCTGTGCCGGGCGAGAGGAATTCGTAAATTCGTAAACCACGGAGGGCACGAAGTTTCACGAAGGTCCCCCTTGTTTTTCTTAGTGGACCTTCGTGACCTTGGTGGTGAACAATCTTTAGCGGCCGGCAGCGAAAGGATTCTCCAGCGACACGGTCTGCTGTGTGAACAATTCCGCGCCGCTTTCCGTAATGTGCATATCGTCTTCAATCCGCACGCCAAACTCGCCGCGGATGTAGATGCCCGGTTCGTTGCTGGTCGTCATGTTGGCTTGCAACTTGGCCGGATTGCCGCGCACAAGGTAAGGCCACTCGTGTCCATCCATTCCTAAGCCGTGCCCGAGGCGGTGCGTGAAGTATTTGTAGTCAGGCCCGTATCCGCCGTCGGTAACGACTTTCCGCGCCGCCGCATCGATGGACCCACACTCCGCCACCGGACGCGCCGATGCCAGTGCCGCAGTCTGCGCGCGGAGCACGATGTCGAATACTCTATTCATCTTGTCCGAGGCCTTACCCAGCACGAACGTTCGCGTGATGTCTGACTGGTATCCCTCGACCGTGCATCCGCCATCCATCAGAACGATGGTGCCTTCGTGCACGACTTGCGGCGTCACCGAGCCGTGAGGAAATGCGGAGAACTCGCCGACCTGGACATCCGTGCCGCCAGGAAAACCGAGGCGATCGTGGGCTTTTTCCACTAATCCTTCCAATTGCTTCTGCGTCATTCCATCCTTCACGGCGCGGTACGACGCTTCGTAGGCCGCAAGCGTCACCTCGGATGCCAGTCGCATCAACGCGATTTCGTGCGTGCTCTTGATCATGCGGCATCCCGCAGTCACGGGCGTTGCGCTCGCGATGGTCGCCTGCGATGCCGCCTTGGTAATCCCCTCGGCAAAGACGAAGCGGACTGTCTCCTCCAGTCCAATCTTCCCGCTGGCGATCCCGCGATCTTTCAGCCCCTGTGCAACAAGATGGTATGGGTTTTCGTCTTCCTGCCACACCCGCACGTCCGCCTCACCCGGCGCGTTAGCGATCTGTTCTCGGGCCCGCCCCTCTTCGAACGCCGGACACACATAAAATGCCGCGCCCGTGGCGGGCAGCACCAAAACAAATGTGCGCTCTCCACCCCACCAGCGGATACCGCTTAAGTAGCGCAACGAGGTGCCTTCCATCAGCACGATGGCGTCGAGCGCATTCTCGTGCATCAGTTGCCGGGCGCGTTCCTGCCGTGCCTGGCGCTCTTCGCGAGTGATTGGCGTGGCCTCGCTCTTGCGCGACTTCAACTGCGCTAGCGATGGAGGCAGGGAATCGTCGTCGCTTTTCGCTGCCGCGTCGGGCACGACGGCATTTGGTGCTACCGCCAAGGCCGCCGAAATACCGCCAACTTCGAGAAACCGTCGCCGCGAAATCATAGCCCTCCGGATTTGAGGAACGTAGTCGGAACATTATAGGGGGATTAGCGATTTCAGATTGTAGATTTCAGATTTCTGAGCAAAGTCGGCGCGGTTGGGGAGCCAAGCACCGGGAGTGACAGAAATCGCCGCCAGATATAAGAGTCAGTTCGACTTATATCCATTATACGTAATTTATTGTACGTACATAAATATACGTATAAAGGGCTAGGGTACGCTTGCTAGACGCAAATCGCTGCCTGGACCATTCATGGAATGGCATTTGCCGAGGCAGAAACGGCCCTGGCATCGACGATCGATCTCGCGAACGGGGAAAGGGGTCATCTACTGCCGAAGTGTCGCTCCTGGAGCCGGCCAGGGGCCTTCAACGACTTTTCAACCACTTACACGAGAGTTCAACGACTTACACCATTGCTCAACGACTTACAGACGACTTTCCTTGGCTCAAAAACTTTAGATACGTTACCGCCGTGCCACAACCAGTCGAGCCATTTTCAAGATCGCGTTAGTGGTAGAGACTGTTACCAGAGTATGGGAACCGAACCCACAACGCGCAAAGACAGCCTCCGAGTCGAGAAGTTGTCGCTGCTCGTGCTGACCCTCTGCATCGTTGCGCTGGTCTATGTGTTGGTGTCCCGGCCGTTCTAGCAGACCTCCAAAGATTCCCACGGAGATCTCGGGCGCATCCGTGCTGTAGACGCTTGATAACGATTACCGCTAAGCTCTCATCATGGAATCGGGATTCCAATGCGCCTCCTGCGGCGAATGGAATACCACTACCGTCGATGAGTCCGCCGGACGCCGCCAGAGCTACGTCGAGGATTGCCAAGTCTGCTGCAAACCGAACGTTCTGCGCGTGGAGTACGATAATTCATCCCAGGAATTCTTTATCACCGCTGAACTCGAGTGAGAGGGTCAACCACGACCACGAAGGCCTTCGTGATACTTCGTGTCCTTGGTGGTTCACGGTTTTCGGTGCTCGCGCTATAGTAGTTCTCCGGAATCACAGAAAGGACTGACCCGCATGGTAACTGGCTATAACGCTGGCCGCATGGTGGCCCACAACATGGTCACCACGCAGTTTGAACTGGATGGCTTCCGCGTGACCCGCACGCTGGGAGTCGTGCGCGGAATTGTGGTGCGCTCGCGCTCCATCTTTGGAACCATCGGCGCAGGCCTGCAGACACTGGTCGGCGGCAATATTACGCTGCTTACCAATTTGTGCGAGAAGACGCGGGAGGAAGCCTTCGACCTGATGCTGCAACACGCGGCCGAATTGGGCGCGAACGCCGTCGTCGGCGCTCGCTACGATGCCACCGAGGTCATGCAAGGCGTCACCGAAGTATTGGCTTACGGCACGGCCGTGTTTGTTGAACCTTCGAAGTAGCCACGAAGCAACATGACGATCGCGCCCGATCTGTCCACCATCCGCGAAGCGCAGGTGCTGCTGCGCAACTATTTTGGAATGACTCCCCTCGTGAGAGCGCGCTCCCTGGCGCGCGCGGATGGAGAAGCCTGGTTCAAAGTCGAAACCGGATTGCCTACGGGAAGCTTCAAGCCCCGAGGCGCGTTGTTCGGGCTGGCAACGGCGATGAAGCGCGAGAATGTCGCGGAGGTTACCGGCCTGCAGCACCGGAAATCACGGGGCCGCAGTCGCATTTGCCGCGAAGACCTTGGGCGTTCCAGCGACAATTTTTCTGCCGGAGAATCCGAATCCGGTCAAGCGCAAGAAGATTGAAGACCTGGGCGCGCGAGTTGTGATGACCGGAAGCACCGATCTCGCCGAAGCTTCCCGTCGCGCCAGTGAGTATTCTGCGCGCCCCGGCGTCTACTTCCTGAACGATGCCACCGATCCGGTCCTTCCTGCGGGTCCGGGCACGATTGGTCTGGAAATCATCGACCAGCTTCCTGATGTGGCCTCGATCTATGTTCCCATGGGGGACACCGCGCTGATTCGAGGAGTCGGAGCGGCCGTCAAACAATTGAAGCCCTCAGTCAGGATTATTGGTGTGCAGGCCGAGCGAGCGCCGTCTTATGTCCTCTCGTGGCGCGCCAACAAGCCGGTGCCTACGGATTCTTGCGACACGTGCGCCGACGGCCTGGCCACGCGCATGCCCGATCCGCAGAATGTCGCCGCCATCCGCAAAGTCGTGGACGATGTCGTGCTGGTGACCGAGGAGCAGATGGTGGGCGCGGTTCGCCGTCTTTATCTCGAAGAGGGTGTTCTGGCCGAGCCAGCTGGCGCGGCCACGACAGCGGCTTGGTTGCAACATCCGCCGGTTTCCGGTCGAGCTGTTTTGCTGGTAAGCGGTGGGAACATCTCTGACTCGTTCCGCAAGCAGGCGGGCATCTAAGATCGCAGCGGTTGTCAGAGCTGTTGCACGAGTAGTTGAGGCAGACGCCGCTGCCGCTCGGCGAATGTGCCTTCCATCTGGCGGCGGACCAACAATGAATTCGCTATCACACCCGCAAAGCCGAATCCAACTTCGTAGTCGATGACGTCGCGAACCAGCGTGCCAGGTGCGCCCTCGCGCGCCTGTGCAACGAAGTGGTGGCGATGGTGCCATTCTTTGAACGGACCTTTCTCCTGCACATCGGCGAAGAAGTGATTCCATTCAAATTCGGTGATGCGTGCAATCCAGCGCGCACGAAAAGGAAGGGCAGGGAAGACTCGAAATGAGGTGACGATTGTGGTGCCAACCCCCGCCGCCTTGTCACTCGACGTGCCAGTCGCAGGTGGTGGCGGTGGCGCCCGGTGGATCGCAATCACCTTGGTTGCGCTGGCCGGTGGCATCACGCGCGGAAGGTTTTCAGGATTTGAAAAGAATGCAAATACGTGTTCGATCGGAAACGGAACCCATTGCTCGAACTCAAGATGGCTGGCCATGTTGCTGGCCTCAGCTTATCGCAAGCGGCACAGTAGCTCGCACCTACCGTTAAAGAAGCCCTCTACGAACTTTGCTGCCTCAAGATTCTGCGGCCGCAAAATTCGCAGAGGATTCACTTAGCACGCAAGGATATTTACGGGTTCGCGGGACCCGGCATTGGCTCGATCGACGGAGTTGGTGCTTGCGTTCCGATTACATCTCCCGAGACCACCATCTCCACGCGCCGATTGAGCGCGCGTCCGGCGGCAGTGTTGTTGTCCGCAACCGGATTAGCTTTGCCCAGGCCGACCGCCGACACGTGATCGGGCACGACTCCCGACGACACCAGGTAGCCGCGAACGCTGTCGGCACGCTTTTCGGAAAGCGTCTGATTGTATTCATCACTGCCGATCGCATCAGTGTGGCCCTCAATATCCAGTTTCAGGTCAGGATAGGCCAGCACGATCCCGGAAATTTTAGCCAACCGCTCGCGCGCCTCCGGCTTCAGTGTGTATTTGTTGAAGTCAAAGAGCACGTCGGGCATGCTGACGATTAATCCGCGGGCAGTGTCGCGAGTCTGTAGTACCTGATTCAGTTGCGCCAGCAGCTTTGCCCGCATCTCTTCCTTTTGCCGGATCGCGTCTTGCGCCTGCTGTTGCGCTAACTGTCTCTGGCGATCGGCGTCTTCGGCGGCTTGGCGTGCCGCTTCGGCCTGAGCCTGGGCCTGCTGCTGTTGGGCAAGAGCAGCCGCTTGTTGCCGCTCTGCTTCAGCTCGGCGGCGGGCATCTTCATCGGAGCGAGCCTGGGCATCGCGCGCGTCGGCTTCGGCTTTCGCCTGAGCATCGGCGGCGGCTTTGCGCGCAGCTTCTTCGCGCTCCTGTTCCTTCCTGCGCAACGTCAGAACGCGGGCATCTTCCGCCATTTGCGTGGCTCCGCGCGCGGCGGTACCAATCGGAGTGCGGCCCTGTTTGCGCTGGTAATAATCTTCCGCGCGCTGCAACATGTCTTCAGCCTTCTGGATGCTGCTGGAGGCGTACTGTTCAGCTCCAGCGGCTTTGGCGATCATCACTGCGTCGCGGGCTTCAAGCAGATCGAGGGGGACGTCTCCCTGCGAGCGAGCCGAGGGAAGCTGGTCGGCCGGAACGTCAATCGTATATTGGCCGCCTTCCAGCACATCGAACTTCGCGTCGATGGTTTCCTCAAAGCCTTTCGTGCCCTGAAGAATGACGTTCTCTGCGACGATCTCATTGCTCGGGTGCGTCACCGAAAAGTAAGGTTCCGCGGTGACGATCAAGCCGAAGGCCTGCAGATCGGTGGTGACGTTCATTCGGCTCTTGCCGTTGTCACCAGGTAGAACTTCGCCGAGATTTACCGCTCGACCCTCGGGCGTGACCGCCCACAAAACATAGGTGAGGTATTGTCCGCCGAGTGTAAGCGGCCGTTGCACATGGTTAAGCTCAACCTCGATCGCGAGGCGGCCCTCCTTCCCGTCAATCTTTGCCTTCCCGGTGATGGCCGGCATCAGGCTGGTGCCTCGGAAGTCCACGGTGGTAGATCCACCACGATGCCGATAGTTGACCGCCTTCGCGCTGCGCGCATACACATGCACACGGAAAACCGGCATTTGCGAATTTTCTTGCGCAGACACATCCTGCGCCGATTGGGCGTCAGCCGGATTTCCTGGCGACGGATAGATCGGTGGTGCCGGATTCTGTTGGGCGATAGACGGGATGGCAAGAAATAGTGCTGCGAGCAGGGGTAAATGAGATCGCGTCATGATTCATCCTCGTGGCGTCAAATAAATTTTCGCCACGTTAGGATGAAATCCTGCTGAAGAGGGATGGCATCCTTCGCCCCAACACCCTCAAAACAGGAAGGAAATCGAAATTTCCACAAGAAAATCCGCGTCAGTGGCGGAGATCAAGAAAAATCTGAGCGAATGAATAGCGAAAGAACCAAAGCCGTAAACCCAACCCCTTGTGGTTGTCTGATTGGCTAACCACAAGACGTCGTACTTTCCTGAAATGCTGTCCGAGTGGGATGGGCACCATCAAGTTTCTGCTTGACAATAAACGACTTACAGCTAAGATGTGGTACAAAGTGGTACGAAGTGGTAAGCACAGTTAGGGCAGTGGGACGCGAGAGCTGAAAACGAGGAGCCGGTGGAAATCCGACCCAAAAGCACGACAAACAGCCCGAATCGCCCGACTTTGACCGAACTTTGCGCCCTTTTGACCTCCCTCGTAGCAGTAATAGCGGCTCACAGACATGTTTCGCGGCAATCATCCAACCCGGGTCGACGAAAAGGGCCGTCTCAAGGTCCCGGCCGAGTTCAAGCGGGTGATCGACGAGAAGTACGGGCAGCAATTCTACATCACAAGTCTCGATGGGAAGGTTGCTCAAGTGTATCCCTTCGAGGAGTGGGAGCGGATCGAGCAGAAGCTGGCGGGGCTCTCCAATTTCAATCCCACGAAGAAAAAGTTTCTGGACCGGACGAACTATTACGGGCAGCAGGTCGAGATGGACGGGCAGGGACGGTTGTTGCTGCCGCAGTTGCTGCGCGAGACAGGGCAGATCAAGGGCGAGGTAGCGGTTCTGGGGAATTTGACGTATCTCGTGGTCAGGAACCTGGAGCTGTTCAAGAGAGAGATCGAAGAAGAAAAGTTCACGCCTGACGATGAGAAGACGCTCGACGAACTGGGCATCTAGTGGGCGAGGGATCAACAGACACCCCTCAGGGGGTTGGGCATGGTGGTGGAAGAGCAGCGAGCCATGTTCCCGTTCTTTTAAAAGAAGCGATCGACTTTTTAGCCGTGCGGCGGGGTGGGACCTATATCGACGCCACGGTGGGTTTGGGCGGGCACAGTTACGAAATCGCAAAACGCCTCGGCGCACCGGGACATTTGATTGGGCTCGATAAGGATCCTGCAGCGCTGGAAATTGCGGGCTTCCGGCTTTCGGCTTCCGGCTTTCGGACGCAAGAAGATCCGGAAGTCGGAAGCCGAGAGCCGATAGCCGACTGGCCCGAGATCACTCTGATGCAGTGCTCATTCGCCGAAGTCGGAAAGCGGTTCGGTTCGAAGTTTGCGGACGGAATCCTGGCCGACATTGGAGTCAGCAGCCTGCAATTGGACGACGCGGCGCGCGGATTTAGTTTTCAGGCGGATGGACCGCTCGACATGCGGATGGACCCGCGTGGCGAGCGTACCGCCGAACAAGTGGTAAACCACCTCGACGAGCGACAGCTTGCCGATGTGATTTACGAATTCGGAGAGGAAAGGAGGTCGCGGAGAATCGCCAGAGCCATTTGCCGGTCGCGGCCGATACGATCTACCGCACATCTTGCGGAGGTCATATCAGCCGCGGCCCGGCCAATGAATTCTGAGCAAAGGCGAATTCATCCGGCGACCAGGACCTTTCAGGCTCTTCGAATCTTCGTAAACCGCGAACTGGAAGATCTGCAGGCGCTGCTCGATGCGGCGCCGCGGATCCTGAAGCCAGGTGGACGCGTGGTGGTGATCAGTTTTCACTCGCTGGAAGATCGCATCGTAAAAGATGCCTTCCGCGAGGGCGCGAACAAGGACAAGCACTATCGGGTGCTAACCAAAAAGCCGGTAACGGCAACTGAATTGGAAAGCGATCGCAATCCGCGGGCACGCAGCGCGAAATTGCGGGCAGCGGAAAGAGTTTAGGCTTCCGGCTCTCGGCGTCCGGCTTTCGGACCTGAGGTTGTCGGAAGCCGGAAGCCGAAAAGCGGGAGCCGGCTTCCAGGGTTTGGCTCCGGAAAACCTGCCGGGGTTCCCGGCACAGCTGTCATGGCGTGCCGGGGTCAAGCTTCAGGTTTGTAGCCAAGCGGACGTAGAGCCGCTGGAATCGGAAGAACGGGTTCCGTGGTAGGAATCCAAATTGAGGGTGCGGGAATGTACACGGGCACATTGATCAGCGATTTGATGGCAACGGTCGAGCAACTGGGGCTGAGAACGCAGCAGCAGCAGGCTGCCGAGCAAAGGGAGCTGCATGCCATTTTCTCTATGCAGATTCCGATCAACGAGCGTGACCAGATTTTCATGGGGGCGGCATAAATGGCGGCAGCAGCGGCAACAATGCAATGTGCGGGTCCAGTGGCAGAGCGTCGTTCGTTTTGGACAGGTACACCCGAGATCTACTTCTCCAAGGCGATCGACAATTCCCGTCTGGTCAAAGTCGAAGACCCGCGCCGCAACCGCGAGATGAAGCAGTTCGGCACCGCGCTGGGGGTCTTGTTCCTGCTCGTCTTTACGTATGCCTGGCAACACTTCAAGGCGATCGAATACGGCTATCAGATCGAATCGGCGAAGCGCGAACTGGCCGACAAGCGAGAGATGAATCATGCGCTGCGTCTGGAAGATGCTTCGCTGCGCGACCCCGAACGCATCGACGTATTGGCCCGGCGCATGGGCTTGGTTCCACCGGAGCCGGGACAGGTGATTCGCATGGACGGTTCGTCCGCCGATGCACAAGGTCCGGTCATGGCGAGCGCCTTGCCGGTGACGGTGATCCCGGGGCACTAGAGGATTGTGTGAGTCCGGGTTTCTGACCCGGACACGCCGAGCAACGCTCGGCTGAATCTCGGTGGCGGCCTGTCTGTACGTAGGCCGCCATGTTTGTCTCAGGCAGGCTTAGGTTTTTTCATCCTGAGCGAAGCGAAGGAACTGTGCACTTCGGTCCGCGAACGACGCGGGCCTCAGGATGACAAGGGCGAAGTGAAATACTCATGGCCACGGATCGAATCTCGAGCAAGAACTCTCGCCTCTACCTGCTAGGGGCCATCCTTTTTTTATGGTGCGTTGCCATCTGCGGGCGCCTTGTCTTCCTGCAGATTTTCAACTACGGCAAGTTCGTCAAGCAGGCGGGACATCAGCAGCAGCGCGCGATTCCGTTGGCGGCTAAGCGTGGAGTCATCTACGACCGATCCGGCCATGAGTTAGCCATGTCGGTGCTGGTGGATTCCGCCTTCGCCGTTCCCACCGAAGTCAAAGATCTTCCTACCGCGATCTCACTCATCACGCGCATCACCGGCGATGACTACAACGTCGTGCTGGCCGACTGCCGCGCCCACAAGACTTTCTGCTGGGTGGCGCGCAAGGCCAATGACGAAACCATCGAGCGCATCAATTCCCTGAAACTGCAGGGGATTCACTTCCAGAAAGAGCCGAAACGCTTCTATCCCGCGCGCGATCTGGCCGCGCAGGTGTTGGGCTCGGTCGGCATGGAAGATTCCGGCCAAAGCGGCATCGAGCACGCATTTGACGATGAGCTTAAAGGCCGTCCGGGAAAGATGTTTATCTCGGTCGATGCCCGTCGCAAATGGTTTGCCGACGTCGAAACCCAGCCGGATCCGGGCGACAACCTCGTTCTGACGATCGACAAGAATATTCAGTACATCGCGGAGAAGGAACTCGAACAGGCGATTCACGATACGCAGGCCATTGCCGGTACCGTGATTGTGGAGAACCCGCACACGGGAGAAATCCTCGCGCTGGCGAATCGCCCCACGTTCAACCCGAATCTGCGCAAGCAGATTACCCCCGGAGCGCTGACCAACCGCGCGGTGAGCTATGTGTATGAACCCGGCTCGACATTCAAGCTGGTGACGATCTCGGCGGCGCTCGAAGAGAAAGTTACGAACCCCAACGAAATGTTCGACTGCCAGATGGGCGCCGATCGTCTACAACGGCATGCGCATCCGCGACTCAAAGCCGCACGGCTTGCTGCCGGTGTGGGGCGTGCTGGCGGAATCAAGCGACGTAGGCGCGATCAAGATTGCGCTGCGCCTCGGCGAAGACCGTTTCTACAAATACATTCGCGCTTACGGATTCGGACAGCAGACCGGAATCGAACTGCCCGGCGAAACTCGCGGACTCACCAAGCCTCCGAGCCGCTGGTCGAAGGTTTCGATTGCCGCGATTTCGATGGGCCAGGAGATTGGTATCTCGCCTCTCCAATTGACAGGGCTGATCTCGACCTTCGCCAATGACGGTGTGTGGGTCGCGCCACGAATCGTCACCGGAACAGTACAGCCTCAGGGAACTCCGCAGACGGTGGCGTTTCATCCCGGCGCATCGCACCGCGTGATCTCCTCTTATACGGCCGCCGAAATGCGCTCGATGATGCAGAAAGTCGTGCTCGAAGGCACAGGCCGCAAAGCGATTCTCGAAGGCTACACCTCGGCCGGAAAGACAGGCACGGCGCAGAAAGTCGATCCGGCCACGGGCGCGTATTCGAAGACGAAATACATCGGATCATTTGCCGGATTCGCTCCGGTCAACAATCCGCAGATTGTGGTCGCGGTGATTCTGGACTCGGCCGTGGGACTGCACCAGGGCGGCCAGGTGTCAGCCCCGGTGTTCAAACGCATTTCGCAACAGGTGCTCGAATATCTGCACGTGCCGCACGATCTGCCGCTGGCGCCGCAGCATCAGTTGCTGCTGGCGCAGGCGAAGACGAAAGAGAAAGATCTGGAAGAAGGCACGCCCGATCATCCCGGCGAGCCGCTCGAGACGGCGGAAGTGAACAGCAGAACTTCCGATGCGGCGAAGCCAGAGAATGTGGCGCGGGCGTCGATGCCCGCGGCCGCCGAAGCGGGCGGAAACGTCGTGCAAGCGGCGATGCGGGAGCGTGCCGCTGCAGATTCATCGGGAGCCTCGGACAGTCAAAATCTTTCAACGAAAACTGCTGACGCTGGAAGCCCGATGCCAGAAAAATTGCCCTCGACCGGGACGGTCGTTCTCGACGTCGAGCAAGGCGGAATCGAAGTGCCGTCATTCGTTGGGAAGACGGTTCGCGGCGCCGTTGAGGCCGCGCAGGACATTGGCCTGAACTTGGAAGCTGTCGGCAGCGGCGTGGCCCGTCAGCAGTCCCCGGTGGCTGGAACTCACGTGCCTTCCGGGACGCGTGTGACCGTCCAGTTCGGGCGCTAACGTCGAAATCTTAACCACGGAGGACACAGAGGACACAGAGAATTCCTCTGTGTCCTCCGTGTCCCCTGTGGTGAAAGATCTTCCCGGTTTGACCCGCTGAAAAACCGCGTGATACCGTAATCAGTCACACCATCCCAGCAGCTCAGCCACTGCTCGCTGATTGAGGTCTATTTTGTCTTCGGTTGAGGCGATGCCCGCCGGCACACAAGTAACATCCGTAAAACTGCGCTGAACGCTGTCCATCGCCAGATGGGCGCGAAGATGGTGGAGTTCAATGGCTGGGACATGCCAGTCGAATATCCCGCATCCATCGGCTGCGGAATCATCAATGAGCACATGGCCGTGCGCACGGGCGTGGGCATCTTCGACGTCAGCCACATGGGCGACATTCGGTTGGCGGGCCCGCAGGCGCTAGCGGCCGTGCAGCACATTTCGATGAACGACGCTTCGCGGCTGGCGATCGGTCAGGCGCAATATTCCGCCCTGCTCTATCCCGAAGGAACGTTTGTCGATGACGTGATTGTTCACCGCCTCGGGGAGGACGAATATCTTCTGGTGATCAATGCCGGGACGCGCGAAAAAGATTTCAACTGGGTGCGCGACAACACGCGCCAGTTCGACTGCGCGGTCGAGAACCTGTCGGATGACTTCACGCAAATTGCGATTCAAGGACCGAAGGGCGTGAACCTGCTGCAGAAGCTAACCGACGCCGATCTGAGCGCGGTGAAGTTCTATTGGGTGACGCGCGGCAAGCTTTGCGGCCTGAACAATATTCTGATGGGCCGCACCGGATACACAGCAGAGGACGGCTTCGAGATCTACATTCCTGCCGATGAGGCGACGAGCGCCCGCGTCTGGTATGAGATTCTGGCAGCGGGCAAGGAATTCGGCGTTCTGCCCTGCGGCCTGGGATCGCGCAACACGCTGCGACTCGAAGGCAAGCTCCCGCTCTACGGCCACGAGATTTCCGATACGATTAATGTCTGGGAAGCTGGGCTCGACCGCTTCTGCAAGATGGAGAAGCCCGAGTTCGTCGGCCGGGCCGCACTCGAGAAGGCAAAAGCGGCAGGCGTAAAGCGCTCTCTGGTGGGCCTGGAGATGACCGAACGCGGCATCGCCCGCGACGGATACAAAGTGCTGGACACCGCAGGCCGTGAGATTGGATACGTCACCAGCGGTTCGCCCGCGCCGTTTCTGAAGAAGAATATTGCGCTGGCGTATGTGCCCGTGGAGTTTGGTGCCGTTGGCACAGCAGTTAAAAGTGGAAATTCGCGGTCAGGGTGTGGCGGCAGTGGTTGTACCAACGCCCTTTTATAAGCGGCCTAAGAAGACCGTGTAACCACAGAGGACACGTAGTACGCAGAGGATTTAGCTGGAAGCCAGGAGCTAGAAGCTTTTATGCCTTACCCCACAGATCGCAAGTACACCAAAGAGCACGAGTGGATTCAAGCCAACGGAAACTCAGGCACCATCGGCATCACCGACTATGCGCAGCAATCGTTGGGGGACATTGTGTTCGTCGAGACCCCAAAGGTCGGCGCCGAACTTACTGCCGGCAAAACGTTCGGCACGGTCGAGTCGGTGAAGGCCGTCTCGGATTTGTTTGCTCCCGCCTCGGGCACCGTGACCGAAGTCAACGCCGACCTTGGCCACGTCGCCCGAGAACGTGAATAAAGATCCGCACGGTTCGTGGATGGTGAAGATTACGCTGAAGAATCCCAGCGAACTCGACGGCCTGCTATCCGCCGCCGACTACGAAAAATTCGTAGCGGAAGAGGCCGGACACTGATTCTCCCCCTTCGTGTAACTTTGTGTCCTTTGTGGTTCAGGCTTTGAACGCAAGCCAGTCGATACCCGATAAGTTTGCACTTGATTCAAACGATGGCAGCGCTACCCCAATCCGAATGACCCTGAGGCACATCTAAAGAACTTCCTATGCGCTATCTACCGAAATCTCCTGCCGACCGCGAAGCCATGCTGAAAGCCATTGGACTGCGCTCGGTCGACGATCTGTTTGCGCCGATTCCCGCCGAATACCGCTTGAACCGCGACCTCAAGATTCCGCGCCAGATGGCGGAATCGGAAATCGTCGACTTCTTTCGCCAGCGTTCGCGCGAGAACGGCGACGGCTACACCAGTTTTCTGGGCGCCGGTGCCTACTTTCACTACCGCCCCGTCATTATTGATTCGCTGATTTCGCGCGGCGAGTTTCTGACCGCCTACACGCCCTATCAGGCCGAAATCTCGCAGGGCACGCTGCAATCGATTTTCGAATTCCAGACGATGATCTGCGAGTTGACCGGCATGGAAGTCGCTAACGCCTCCATGTATGACGGTTCCACGGCTGCGGCCGAAGGCGTGATGATGGCCGTCCGTTTGACTGGCCGGCGGTCGGTGGTCGTGGCTCGCAGTCTGCATCCCGAATATCGCGAAGTGCTGGCGACCTACGCGACGCATCAGGGGATGCCGCTATCAGTCACAGGTTTCGACGAGCGACGGCCGCCTCAACCTGACAGAACTCGAGAAGTGGATCACTCCGGAAACCGCTTGCGTGCTGATCCAGTCGCCGAACTTCTTCGGCACGATCGAAGATGTCGCAGCGATTGCAGAGATCGCACACAAGCATGGAGCGATGCTGGTGGTTTCGATTGCTGAAGCGGTCTCGCTAGGAATCGTCGAGCCTCCGCGAGCAGCCGACGTGATCGCCATGGAGGCGCAGTCTTTCGGCGTCCCCCTGGGATTCGGTGGTCCCTACTGCGGCGTGATCGCCACCCGCGAAAAATATGTGCGCCAGATGCCAGGCCGTTTAGTCGGCCAGACCGTCGACAAGCAGGGCAGGCGCGGATTCGTTCTGACGCTGGCGACGCGCGAACAGCACATTCGTCGCGAGAAGGCGACCTCGAACATCTGCACCAACCAGGCGCTGGTCGCGCTGATGGTCAATATCTTCATGACGGTCTACGGCAAGGTCGGTCTGAAAGAATTGGCGAAGCAAAATCTCGCAAAGACTGCTTACGCGGCGAGCCAGTTCGCCAAGCACGGCAAAGTACTGTTCGCAAACAATCCGCGCTTCAACGAATTCGTTGTGCAGACCAGCGAAGATCCCTACGCGATCAACGGACGCCTGCTGGGCCACAAGATGGTTGGCGGACTGCCGCTGAAGAAGTTCTATCCCGAGCTGGGAAATGCGGCGCTGTGGTGCTGCACCGAACTGACCACGCGCAGCGCGATTGATACTGCGGTTGGCTTGGTCGCCGAGAGCGAGCGTTCCGTGCGATCCGCCAAAGAAGAAGTGGAAGAGGTGGCGCGATGAAGCACATGACCCGCAAAGCGTCGCTCCAGGTGAATCAGAACGAGGGCTTGATCTTTGAGAAATCGTCGGCAGGCAAGGCCGCATGGAAGTTGCCTCCGCTCGATGTTCCTGAAGTGGACACGTCAAAGCTTCTCGGCGCTTCGGAAAGAAAAGATCTCGGCAACCTGCCAGAAGTGAGCGAGATTGAAATCATCCGCCACTTCACGCGCATGTCCACGTGGAACTACGCCATCGACCTCGGCATGTATCCCTTGGGTTCCTGCACGATGAAGTACAACCCGCGTGTGAACGAGGCGGTAGCGCGGGTGGAGGGTATCGCAAACGGACATCCTTATCAGCCCGAGAAGATTTCTCAGGGCGCCCTGCAAATTATTAAGACGTTGAGCGAACAGCTGATCGAGATCACCGGCATGGATGCGATCACTCTGCAGCCCGCTGCCGGCGCGCATGGCGAGATGACCGGCTTGCTGATGGTTCGTGCCTATCATCAGTCGAAGGGCAATGCCCGCAAGAAGATTCTGATTCCCGACTCCGCGCATGGGACCAATCCAGCCACAGCAGCGATGGTGAATTATGCAGTCGAGAACTCTGAAATCGGATTCCCGTGGCATGGTCGACATTGCGGCGCTTGCCTCGCAGATGAATGAAGACGTCGCCGCGCTCATGCTCACCAATCCCAAACACGCTCGGCGTATTCGAGCAGGACATCCACAAGATCGCCGACATCCTGCACGCCAAGGGCGGACTCCTTTACATGGACGGCGCCAACATGAATGCGCTCGTGGGCAAGGTGCGCCCCGGTGACTTCGGCGTCGACGTCATGCATCTCAACCTGCACAAAACTTTCTCGACTCCTCACGGTGGCGGTGGCCCTGGCTCTGGTCCGGTAGCGATCAAGAAAGCACTCGAACCATTCCTGCCCACGCCGGTCTTGACCACGAAATCCGATGGAACCCTTGGTTTTGACTATAACCGTCCGCAGTCCGTGGGGCGCGTGCGTGCCTTCTACGGTAACTTCGGAATGTTCGTTCGCGCGTTGGCTTACATCCAGGCGAATGGTCCCGACGGCCTGCGGCAGACTACGGAAGATGCCGTGCTCAACGCCAACTACATCCGCAAAGGGCTGGAAGGCGTTTACGATCTGCCCTATTCCACGCCAACCATGCACGAAGTCGTCTTCAGCGACAAAGTGCAGGCGAAAAAAAGGCGTGCGCACCATGGACATCGCCAAGCGGCTGATCGATTACGGCTTCCATCCGTATACGACAGCGTTTCCGTTGATTGTGCCGGGTGCGCTCATGATCGAACCGACCGAGAGCGAATCCAAAGAAGAGATGGACCTGTTCATCGAGGCGATGAAGTCGATCGCGGAAGAAGTGGAAGAAGATCCGCAGACCGTGCTGGATGCCCCGCACTCCACGCGAGTCTCGCGCCTGGACGAAACAGCGGCCGCTAGGAAGCCTGTTTTGCGCTGGAAACCTTAGAAACAACCACAGAGGACTCAGAGGACACAGAGGAAACAACTGGGTGTCCATTCACCATGCGCCTGATGCCGTCACGCAAGTGCACGACATTGAAATTGATCAACAAGCCCAAATGCTTGTGGCTTAGTTTGAGGTAGGTCAATAGCTGGGCTTGATGAACGGGGCTAATGGCGTCGACAGCCTTGATTTCCACGACCACAAAATCCTCCACGAGAATATCTAACCGAAGCCCAAATCGAGCCGCACGCCCTCGTAAATCACCGGAAGGGGCAGTTGGACCGCGGTGTGAAATCCCCTCTGATTCAATTCATGCACTAGGCAAGCCACGTATACGCTTTCCAGCAATCCAGGGCCCAGCACGCTGTGAACCTTCATCGCCGAATCAACCGCGGCCCCGCTAATCTCATTGAAGTGCATTCCCTGTGTCCTCCGTGTCCTCTGCGGTTGTATGCCTTTGGGCCTGTACTTGGCTGTGACGATTGTCACCGTGATCACTGAGATGCTTGTGCAAAACGCCTCTGTGTCCTCCGTGTCCTCTGTGGTTAAATCCTGATATTGCCTTCCACCAAGAAAACCCCGCCCGCGAAGCAGCCTCCGGGCATCTTCGCCTCGCCCGAAAAACGCAACCCAATCGTCTGCCTGCTTCTCGCAGTCGCTACGCTGGCTCTCTACAACCCCGTCAATCGCCATCCCTTCGTGAACTATGACGATGACCGTTACGTCACCGAGAATCCGCACGTTCGTCAGGGCCTGAGCGCCGATACAGTCACTTGGGCACTAACTTCGAGCGAGCAAGCCAACTGGCATCCACTCACCTGGATGTCGCACGCCCTCGATGTCTCGCTGTTTCGCTTGAATCCCGCCGGACACCATTTCACCAGCATCCTGCTGCATGCCGTAAACGTGATGCTGCTTTTTCTCCTGCTGATGTGGGCGACGAACCGCTTCGGTCCGAGTGTTTTCGTGGCGGCGTTGTTCGCGCTTCATCCAATGCAGGTGGAATCGGTGGCGTGGGTGGCCGAGCGCAAGAATGTCTTGTGTACGATGTTTTTCCTGCTGACGCTCTGGGCTTACGGTTGGTACGCGCGAAAGCCGGACTGGAAGCGCTATCTGGCTGTGATCGCCCTGTTCGCTGCCGGGCTGGCGTCCAAGCCGATGGTCATCACGCTGCCCTTCGTCTTACTCCTGCTCGATTACTGGCCGTTGGGACGAGTGCGTGGAGGGAAAATTGAGTCGAGCAACGTGCAGTCGACAATCCCATGGTCACGACTCGTGCTCGAGAAGTTGCCACTGTTTATTCTCTCCGCCGCCAGCGCAGTCATCACGATGCAGGCGCAACAAGCCAGCGGAGCCATTCGCACCACCGCGGAGTTTTCCTTCGGAGTCCGCATTGCGACCGCGATTTATGCCTACGCGATGTACCTGTGGAAGATGATCTGGCCCGCGCGATTGGCGCCTCTCTATCCGCATCCCGGAGATGCGCTCGCGTCCTGGCAAGTTCTGGTCGCAGCGTTGGTCTTGCTCTCGATCTCGGCGCTGGTGTGGCGAATGCGGGCTCAACGTTATCTGCTGGTGGGCTGGTGCTGGTTTCTTGGAACTCTCGTTCCAGTCATCGGACTCGTGCAGGTTGGCGAGGCTTCCATGGCGGACCGTTACGCCTACATCCCGCTCATTGGCATCTTTGTAATGATTTCGTTCGGCGTCGCGGATTTTGCACAACAAAAGAAACCAGGTCTAGCGCCCGCAATTCCAGCCGCTATGATCCTCGTTGCCCTTGCATTCACTACTCATCGCCAGATCGGATACTGGCAGAGCAACGACGCTCTGTGGTCTCACGCCCTTGCGGTCACAGAGAACAATTTTGTCGCGGAAGACAATCTGGGCGGGGCTCTGATTCTGGAGGACAAAGAAGAACAGGCGCACGCTCACTTCGAAGCCGCGGCGCGCATCAATCCGAAAGATCCCATGAGCCGCAGTAATCTCGGGACCTACTATCAAACCCACAATCGCATGCGAGAAGCCATCGCTGAATACGACGCCGCGGTCGAACTGACGTCAGATCCAATTCTGCTGTCGCTGACGTACGCCAATCTGGGAGCCGCCCATTTGACGTTGGGCGAATACGAGGCTGCTCACAAGAATTTTGACGAGTCCTTGCGCCTGAATCCCGGCCAATTCAAAGCATGGCTCGGCCTCGGGCTGATGGCAGAGAAGCAAGGCAACGTCGGAGAAGCAATCACGGATCTTTCCCGATCCGTGGATCTGCAGCCGACATCGCAGGCATATCTAGAACTCGGTCGTTTGCTCGCACAGACCGGACACGTCCCCGAGGCGCTGGATGCCTACCAGCAGGCCCTGAAAATCTCTCCTGAACTGGTCGAAGCGCAACAAGCAATGGCGGCTCTTCAACAGCAGAAGAAATGAGGAACGATAGCTAATGCTTGCAGTTGCCACTTTCCCGTTCAACCGCCGACCGCGGTCAAAGAATCCGGCTCAGTGACGACGCTTAGTACCTCAACAACCGGCCCCGCGACATTCGCTGGCGCCGCAACCACGAAGGGCAGTCGCCTGGGACTAAAGCGCTCGCGCAGATCGAGCCCAGGTTTCTCCACCAAATAGTAAGACGCTGCGGCCAATGCCACAGACAGTGCCAGGTTCAGCGGAAATGCTGCCCACGGTGCCGCAGACCAGCGATCGAGAAACAGTTGCTGCCACAAGTACAGGCTGTAGCTGATGCCACCGAGCCACATGACGGGCGCAGAATTCAGCAGCCAATATCGCCGTTCCATCATGTGCCGCAACGACAACGCAATCCCGAGGTGTAGCGCGCTGAGGCCGACGCTCTGATAGACGCGGCTATTCCAAAACTGGATTAGTGGAAGCAGAAACGTTAGCGCGGGCACGCAGAGAAACCATCGGCTGGCCAACGCCGCTTGAAACCGTCTTCAGTTGCGGCTCGAGCATAGCGACCGCGGCGCCGGTTGCCAGCGCATCCATGAAAATGGGGAACGGATGCTCCAGTCCGGGACGTCCCCATAGCATCCAGAACACGATCCGGAACGGCGGACCTGCCGCCACCACTGCTGCCACAATCCACATTCGATTGCGAAAGAACAGTAAAAGGCACAGCGGCCAAACCAGGTAATACTGCTCCTCCACGCCCAGCGACCACAAATGACCGAGCACATGGTTTCCGTGCTGGCAGTAGTTCAACGTGTACGTGAGGGCCGTCACGATGTTCGTCGCGGAAAGCATCTTCCAGTGCGTTGCGACCGCCACCAGCATGAAGACGTAAGCCGCCGGAAAAATGCGAAAGGCACGCCGGGCGTAGAACCGTTTCAGCGCAATGCTGCCCGTCGTCGCACGCTCCTTGGCCAGTTGCGACGTAATCAGGTATCCCGACAAGACGAGGAAAATGCGAACGCCAAGATTGCCGTAGCGCTCCACGACTACCGAGTGAAAACAATTGTGTGTGCCCGACAGATGTGCCAGCACCACAAACGTGATACAGATTGCTCGCAAGCCCTGCAAGGAATGAATGCGCATAGTCGATGGACCACCAATCGCATCCGCCAATCGCATCCGCGAGATTGGTCGAAGACACTCGTTTTGAGAGTAGAGGAGGGCTGACCGGGAAGCCTGTGACGTTCATCACGGCGCGGTTGTGGAAATGTCGTTTTGGGAATTACTGCGAGGCGGGGTTAGCGGAGCCCAGCAGACCGAAACTGAGTCTGCCGGGTCTCACGTCAGAGCAGAACGATGCTACTTCCCGCTGATATCCACCGACGCTCGGGTGGTGTCCCAGTCGATCTGCAGAGTGCAGCCGCTGCCGGACTTGGCATAGGAGATCGTGAAGTTCTCGACTGGCGAGGGCAGCTTCGAAACCTTCATGTCGACGCGGGCGAGTTCATCGCTCTCGTACTTATAAGGTATGCCCCATTCACCAGTCTTCTTATTGATGATGAGTGTCCACTTATCGGCCTCCGGGACGGTGAAAATCGTATAGCTGCCGGCCGGCACTGCCTTGCCGCCTACGACCACATCGCTGCTGGTCACGAATGTCGTGGCTTCATTCGCGCCTGTGCGCCAAACCTGGCCAAAGGGCACGAGGTCCCCATAAATCTTGCGGCCTTTCATGCGTGGGCTGGAGTATGCGGTCTTGATGCTCTTGCCTCCGCTGAGATCGCACGATGCGGTGGCTGGTGGACTGGGCTTGCCCTGGCAGGCAGCGAAGATACTGAGCGCAAAAATCAGGCCGGTGACAAGCGCAATTCGTTTTTGCATGGTTTCTCCTTTTGAGGTACAGGTGTTAAAAGGTTTGGACGTTTGAGAAGGGATAATGTCAGCGGGTCTCATTATGCCGCAGCCGGCGGCGCGTTTACAATCGACCCATGCCTGTATTCGACGAAAAGCAGGAAGAACTGGAACATTACGAGACCATGATGGGCGTGCCCCGTGGCCGTCTCGCCGTCACCATGGACGCCATCACCGACGCCATGGCCTTGGTCGGCCAACACGGTGTCTACTGTCAGAGCCAGCGCTGGCCCGGCAAGCCCGTGATGGACATTCAAATCATCATGAAGAGCCTGACCGACGCAAAAGAATTGATCCAGAGCGTGATGGAAGAGTTGAAAAGACAACCCTGACCAGTTTCACCGCGAACCGGAGATTTCCTTCGTGAACCTTCGTGCTCTTCGTGGTTAAGATTGTTTATGGTTTCACCGTAATCATCACCACGCCATGCGAAGCAACGGCTGCCGAGAATTTCCCCGTAAACTTTCCCAGATCCTTGTGCTGCCACAAATCGCGCACCGATGCGCTGAGGGTGTTGGGATAACCGAGATCCTCCCAGTTCACTGAGATCTGCTGCTCGCTCCCGCCGCGATTCAGCAGCACCACCGCCCGTCCACCGTCTTTGAGTTGCTTTCCCCAAACTTCCAGGTCGCCGTCCTTAGCGACGCGCCGGCCTTGCCGTCCCATTGCATCCTGATCCACAGCGATCACTTCTTTATTCGTGAGAATGTCGTGAATCTCCGGACGCATATTGCGCAGGTCATTCCCCGCAATCAGCGGTGCAGCCAGAAGTGCCCACAAACTGAAGTGCGAGCGGTACTCCACATCCGTCATGCCTCCATTGCCGACCTCCAGCATGTCCGGATCATTCCAGTGGCCGGGCCCGGCGTAGGAATAGAAAGGCGCTTCCTGGTCGAGGATCGCCAGCACACCATTGGAGCAGCAACTGCCGTCAGGCCATTTTTCCTGTCCACCCCACCGGTCATTGATGTCCCCGGTAGTGCGCCACAGATTCCCGCCGACTTCTTTCCCCCATAGCCATGGCTTAGCCGTTCCCCACTCGCAGATGCTCAACACAATCGGACGCCCTGCCGTGTCGAGAGCCGCGCGGATGTTCGCGTACGACGCCTTCGCATCCTGCGTTGTCGTGCTGCACCAGTCGTACTTCAGATAGTCGACGCCCCAAGCGGCATACTGGATCGCATCCTGATACTCATGTCCCAACCCACCGGGACGCCCGGCACAAGTCTTGGACCCCGCGTCGGAATAAACTCCAAACTTCAGTCCCAGCGAATGGATGTAGTCGCCCACAGCTTTCATCCCATGCGGAAAATGTTGCGCATCGACCACGATATTGCCGCTCGCATCGCGACTCACCTGCCAGCAGTCGTCAATATTGACGTACACGTATCCCGCGTCTTTCATCCCAGATTTCACCACGGCGTCGGCCATGCCCTTGACCAAGTCTTCGCTAACATTGCAGGCGAACTTGTTCCACGAGTTCCAGCCCATGGGCGGCGTCATTGCAAGATTCGCCGACACCGCCGACTTCTCCTGCGCAGCCGCGCCGGGGATTGACTGTGAAACCAGAAAGAGAGAGACGCAGAGAGACGCAAGAGCGAGGCGCATGGTTTTCATGCAGACGTTTTATCAGAAGCGCCGGGAGATTGGTAGAAGCGACGGGGACTGTTCCGCGTCTCGCAGTCGCGGACCGGCCAAGCAACCTGTGACCGATCCGATTTACAATTCCCCGTTGCTCTTATCCGGAACCACGTAATCAACGGAGGTCCCTTCATGCGCCGAGTGCCGATCTGTTTTTTGATGATCGTTTGTGTAGGCTCATTGCTCAGAGGCCGTATCGACGCGCAGAACGCCGCACAGCCCCTCGGAGTGTTTGAAGGGCACACCGATGTAGGCACCATCCTTCACCCCGGCACCGTTAACTATGATGTCGGCAATAAAAGCTACACCATCATCGGCAGCGGCGAAAACATGTGGGACGCCACCGACGCCTTTCAGTTCGTCTGGAAGAAAATCTCTGGCGACGTCACCCTAACCGCCGATATCTCGTTTCTGAACAAGACTGGAAACGAACACAAGAAAGCCGCACTGATATTGCGCCAGACTCTGGACCCGGATTCCGTGTATGCCGACGTGGCCTTGCACGCCAGCGGACTCACCTCTCTGCAATTCCGCGACGAGAAGGGTGCAGTCACGCGAGAGATTCAATCCAATCTCTCCGCTCCGAAGCGGCTGCGCATCGCCAAGCGTGGCGACTACGTCTACATGTCGCTGTCCGAGGACGGCGAGCCCAAAATCGCTGGCGGATGGATTCGCATCCCCCTGCAAGGCCCGTTCTACGTCGGGCTCGGCGTCTGCTCCCACGACAAAGACGTTCTTGAAACCGCAACCTTCTCCAACGTCGAATTAACCCAACCCTCAGCCGCAGCGGCCGGAAAGCCTGCTCTCTACAGCACGCTCGAAACCATTGCCATCGACTCCACCGACCGCCGCGTCGCTTATCTCGCACCCGGACGCTTCGAAGCCCCCAACTGGACTCGCGATGGCAGCGCTTTTCTCTTCAATCGCGACGGCCACATCGAACGCCTGGCAGTCGGGAGCGACAAGCCAGTCACCATCGACACCGGCTTCGCCAACCGCTGCAATAACGATCACGGCATTTCCCCCGACGCCACCCAGATCGCCATCAGCGACAATTCGCAGGGCGATCACGAATCGCTCGTTTACATCGTCCCCATCACTGGCGGAACGCCACGCCGCATCACGCAGAAGTCGCCGTCGTACTGGCATGGTTGGTCGCCCGACGGCAGGACGCTCGCCTTCGTCGGCCAGCGCAACGGCGAATTTGATATCTATGCAATCCCCGCAGCCGGTGGCGAAGAGATCCATCTAACCACGGCCAAGGGTCTCGACGATGGCCCCGAGTACTCGCCGGATGGCAAATATATTTATTTCAACTCAGAGCGTACTGGACACATGCAGATCTGGCGCATGAAGCCGGATGGCAGCGAGCAGGAGCAGATCTTCTCCGACGACCTCAACAACTGGTTCCCCCACATTTCTCCTGACGGCCAGTGGATGGTTTTCCTTACCTACGGCGCAGACGTGACCGGCCATCCTGAAAATAAAGATGTGATGCTCCGCCTCATGTCGCTTGATCCGAAACAGAGTGACAAGAAGGTCACGGTGCTCGCAAAGCTGTTTGGCGGGCAGGGAACGATTAATGTTCCGTCGTGGTCACCCGACAGCAAAGAAATGGCATTCGTCAGCTATTTGCTGATCCCGTAAGGCGGTCAGTAAGAGCCATAACGAAAGGAATCCATGTCAACCAAACCTTCCAACGCAATGATGATCTTGATTGCCGGCCCCTATCGCTCCGGCACAAATGACGATCCGGCATTAATCAAGAAGAACGTGGAGACCATGGAATCCTTCGCGCTGCCGATTTTTCGCGCGGGACACATTCCGATTCTCGGCGAGTGGCTCGCCCTCCCACTCGTCGCCCTCGGCGGTTCGAAGGAGTTGGGCGACGTAGTGTTCAATGAGGTCTTCCATCCCATCGCGACCCGTCTTCTCGAAAAATGCGACGCCGTGCTTCGCGTCGGCGGCCCTTCCGCCGGAGCCGATGAAATGGTACGTGTCGGCCAGAGGCTTGGCCTGAAAATCTACACGACGACCGCGCAAATCCCAAAAGCCGCATGACCCGTTGATAACATCGAAGTACTTGAATACCACAGTTGCGTCATCCCGAGCGTAGCCGCATTTCAGGCGGAGCGAGGGATCCTGCGCACATGAAAAAGTGATCTGAGCAATACGAAATGCCGTCGAAGTTACTATCGCCCCACCTTCTCATCGAAAAACTTGGCCATCAACTCCAACGCTTCTTTGGCCTCCGGCAACTGGAAGTGATACCAGAACGCGTGCGGTAACGCCTCAAACACGACTAGCTGCGCGTCGTCCCCTGCCTGCAGCATCGCACGATGCAGCGTAGCCGTGCCGCTCAACAGGATGTCGCGCGTGCTCGTGACCAGCAGTGTAGGGGGCATACCGCGCAGGTCAGCAAAAATCGGCGAGAGTACCGGATCCTTACGATCGGTCTTTCCCACATACGCATCGTCGGGTAAGTGGCTGGGATCGATCGGCGACATCCGTCCCGGAAGCCCGTTGAGCGTAAACATTTGCCACGAGTCACCAGGACGGCTGAAGTCTCCTAGTCCGGAAAACACGCCCAACGCAGCCGGCAGCGGCAGCCCGAGTTGCTTCAGCCGCACCGCAACCTCGCACGTAAGAATAGCGCCCGCCGACGTGCCGAAAATTCCAATGTTGCGAGCCTGGCTCGTTTTCAGGAGCTCCTTATACACCGCGATCACATCGTCCACCGCAGCGGGAAACGGATTCTCCGGCGCCAAACGATAGTAAACAGACACAACCTTGATCTTTGCCAGATTCGCGATCGGAACTCCTTCGATCAAAGACCCCGAATCCGAATTGAATCCACCACCGTGAAGGTTGATGAGCACGCGTTTGCCGGCTGCACCCGTCAGCGGCGTGATGATGTCAGTGCGCACTCCCGCCATACTCGTCTCCTCAACGTTTACGGGATACAGCTTGCGCGCCTCGGCGGAATCCATCTTGCGCCAGGCGTCGGTTTTGGTGCGCCGTTCGGCCAGTGTATCCGGCGGTCCGACTTTTTGCTGGTTCAACGACTTCAGCCACTCTTGCGCCTCAGGACTGATGGTCGGCGGCATAGGAATCACGCGGGTGATGTGCGCCGTCCCGTCAGCATCGAAAGTGGCCGAGTCCTGTGGCGAGGCTGGCGCCGATTGGGCGCTCAGTGTTGGAGCGAGGGCAATCGCGGCGACGAGATGACGGACTAGGATTTTCATCGTTGACATTTGTATCAGAGGGAAATGCGGGAAGGAAAGAAGGACAGAGGACACAGAACACCGAAGAAATTGAATTTCCTCCGTGTCCCCCGTGTCCTCTGTGGTGAAGCTTTTGGTCTAGGCGAGCGTATACTTCCCCCGCTCAATCATCTTCTGCGCAATCTGTTGCCGCAGTTCGATGGTATTGAACGGTTCGTACTTCGCCAGCCGTCGCAAGATAGCCAGCTGCGTGCGCATCATGTCGCCGTCGGCAACCGCTGCAATCACCTTCCGCGCCGCCGATTCGATCTTCTCCATCGCCTGCGAAAGATACACTCGTGTCATCGCAATCGCCAAAGCCGCGCCAGCCTCGCCTTTCGCGGCGACAATCTTCTGGGCGCGCAGCACCGCCGACTCCATTGCATAGGACTCAATCGTCATATCCGCGATCGCGCCCATGATCTCCTGCTGTTCCTGAATCGCCTGCATGTATTTTTGCGTGGCCGCGCCAGCGGCGAAAAGTCCCAGTTTCTTAGCCTGCGCGACCCGTTTCCGTTCTTCCGGCAGCGCGCCTTCGAGTTCATCCGCCATCGATGGACCTGACAGCACCTCGTCCATCAGTTTCTTGATCGCGGGCATCAGCGGCAACTGTCCGCTCATCGCGCGCTTCAACAAAAAGCCTGTGATGATCAGCCGGTTGATTTCGTTCGTGCCTTCAAAGATGCGATTGATGCGGGCATCGCGGTAAGCGCGCTCCGCCGGATACTCCTCAACAAATCCATATCCAGCGTAAATCTGCACGGTCTCATCGACTACGTAGTCAATCATCTCTGAGCCCCATACTTTAATAATGGAGCACTCCACCGCATACTCTTCAATCGCCTTCAGCGTCTGCTTAGCACTATCAGCGGCCGCTTTGTCGACCTCGCCGAGAGCCACGTCCATCATGCCAACCGTGCGATACACCAGCGACTCGCCCACATACAGCAGCGTCGCCATGTTGGCGATCTTCTCGCGCACCAATCCGAAATCCGCAATGACCTTGCTGAACGCCTTCCGCTGCTTCGCGTAGCCGATGGCGTTCTCCAGAGAAACGCGGCCGCCGCCCATGCACATCGCGCCCAGCTTGAAGCGTCCAATGTTCAAAATGTTAAAGGCGATTACGTGCCCTTTGCCGATTTCACCCAGCAGATTTTCGACCGGCACCTTGCAGTCGTTGAGAATGATGGGACAAGTCGACGAGCCGCGAATGCCCATCTTGTGTTCTTCGGCGCCAACGGAGAATCCAGGAAAAGTTCTTTCCACCAGGAACGCGCTGAACTTCTCGCCATTGACCTTGGCGAAGACCGTGAACAGATCGGCGAACCCGGCGTTGGTGATCCACATCTTCTCGCCATTCAACACGTAGTGCTTGCCGTCGGGAGTAAGCTCCGCCCGCGCGCGGCAGTTCAACGCGTCCGACCCGGAAGAGGCTTCCGACAAGGCGTAGGCGCCAACGATTTCCCCTGAGGCCAGGCGCGGCAGATACTTGTTCTTCTGTTCTTCGGTGCCGAAATAAACGATGGGCAACATCCCAATGCCGCTATGCGCGCCCCAAGTGGTGGCGAAGCCGGCGTACTTCGCGATGTGGTCGGCGATGACGGCGGCGGTGACTTTGTCCATCTCGAGCCCGCCGTAGGCTTCGGGGATCTCAACGGCGCTCAGCCCGAGTTCACCAGCTTTTTTCAAAAGCTCGCGAGAGACTGAAAAATCCTTGTGTTCGATCTTTTCGACATTCGGAAGAATCTCGTTGACGGCGAATTCCTCGGCCGTTTGCCCGATGAGTTGGTGCTGCTCGCTGAAGTCTTCTGGCGTGAAAATTTCGTCGGGTTGCCGCGTTTCCAGCAGAAAACTGCCGCCGGAAATACGGGTCTTGGGAACTGCCGTCGTTGCCATCGTTTGGTCCCCCAGTCAAGAAAACCGCCGGGTCCAGACGGACACGGCGGATACACTTCTTCAATTCTAATGCGGAGACCATGTGAAGGGAAGTAAGCGCAAGGAGCGGAAGCCTTCCTTGGCCCTTTGCCGACCCATGAGATCTAGGCTGGCCTAGCGAATTCCAATGGGTTCAAACCATATGCCCGTCGAGTAACCGTTGAACGGGAAGCCAGAGAATGAGTACGCGTTCCGCGACGCTTGCAAGCACTGACGGTAGCGCTCTTGGAGAGCCTTGTACAAGCCGGCTTCGCTCTGCATCGCGCCGTCTGAGGTTGCGCACTCCTGCGTGTTTCCTGCGAAGCATGCACCTTGTCGTGCAGATTCGGCGGCCTGCATACTCTGCGCCTGGCGTTCCATCAAAAGACGCAGGCTAGAGCAGTCGCCCATGAAACGCGCTTCCAACAGGCAAGCGCCTCCGCTCCAGAATTCTCCCGCTGGGCAGAACGTGTGGGTATGGATCGCGCTGGCCGCTGGTGCACATCCACCGCCTATGCGAGCTTGTCCGGCAGGGCAGGCCATGCACGGGCCGGTGAGGCAGACCCGGTGCCGCAAATTGGCGACGTCCGTGGGCTGGGGCGCGGGTTGCGGTCTTTTGAAGGGATGGCGCAGGAATGAGAAGAAGGTTCTCTTTTCGGGCTGCGCCGTGATGGTTCGCATTCCCGCACTCGGTTCGCGGATCGAGCGCGTTGCGTTCGCGTTTGAGTTCGACTCACGCAGGTCAAAGTGTGGCGCAGTTGAGGCTGAAGACGATCCGCGCGAAGTCGATGCGTGAGCAACCGCGCCGCCGGAAACGTGAGCGTTCGAGCTGTGCGAGACCGATCCTCCTGAACTGTGGAAGCTCGAGCCACTTGAAGAACTCGCCGAATGACTTCCGGAAGAACTGCTGGAAGAGGAACTGGAAGCCACCGAAGGACTGCTATGAGAACCACCGCCGCTCGAACTGCTGGAAGCGCTAGAACTGCTGCTCCCAGCGGATGAATGTTGGGCAAACGTAGCAGATGACAGAAGGAAAAACGCCGCAACACAAAGGCTGGAGAGCCGCATAAAGCACCTCGTGCCAACCGGACCAGAGCGGGGGATGTTCTGGTCTCTAACCAATTCCAACTAATAAGATGATACTCCGGAGCGTGTCAAAGAGCGTCGCAATTGCGTAAAGAAATGTCACAGATGGCTTGGTTAGGGCGTCTTCGGACCTGACCGCAACTCTGTGGTCTTCAGGCGATATCGCGACGCAGGCTGGCAGGTGGAATATCGAACCAGGTGCGTGGAATCCGAGTCTTTAGAATCGCGCGCCACCACGTAGCTGCGAATCTTCAGGCAGTCGAT
Source organism: uncultured Acidobacteriaceae bacterium (assembly GCA_963840895.1). Lineage (GTDB taxonomy): Bacteria > Acidobacteriota > Terriglobia > Terriglobales > Acidobacteriaceae > Sulfotelmatobacter. The sequence continues at coordinate 249,343 of CAWJAR010000009.1, read as the reverse complement.
ATCCGCGTCCAGTTCTCCACCCAAGCTGGAGAGAACCATGCCAGAGTCGGCCTCCGGGCCTAATAGGAGAGTGCGAGTGTCGGTTTTGGATCGGGAGACCTTGTACTTGTCTACCTGCAGGCGGTCCAGAGCATTGCTTCCGGACGTCGCAGGCATCGGTTGGTCCGGAATGATCTTCCACGGCTCGGAAGATGCGACGGTTGCAAGCTTATTCGTCGCGGCACCCTGATCCGAAACGGCGAAGGAGTCAGTCTTCGTCTGAGAGAATGCCAGCGAAGAGCACACCAGCAGCGAAGCAGAAAGAAGCCGAGTGAGAGTCATGGGAACCCTCCTACGCCGAATTATAGCGCCGACCCCTAGACTGGTAACACGGTTTTCCTTCGTGAACCTTAGTGTCCTTAGTGGTTGAAGGTTGGGCCCTACCTCCAGTCGGTGCCATTCACGAAGCGCCTGATCCCGTCTTTCAAATGCACAACATTGAAATTGATCAGCAGCCCAAGCGACCTCCCGCTGAGCTTCAGGTAAGAGATGATCTGCGCCTGATGAATCGGTGAGATTGCATCGACCGACTTGATCTCGACAACGACGAGATCTTCCACCAGCAGATCCATACGATAGCCGATTTCCAGTTTCACACCGCGATAGACCACGGGAAGCCCGACTTGACATGCCGAATGAACTCCGGCGGCAGATAGTTCGTGCTGCAGACATGCTTGGTACGCGCTCCCTAGCAAGCCAGCACCAAGTTCAGAATGAACTTTCATCGCTGCTGTGATGACTGCATGACTGACTTCTTGCGCACTCAACCGTTGGATCGGAAGCGTTGCCACGCTTCCAGAAGTATCTGTTTTCCTGTCCGACGTCCATGTCATCCGTCATAATTTCGGTGAAGAAATAGAAGAAAGAACCAAAACGGGAACCACGAAGGACACGAAGGTTCACGAAGGAAACCAAAATCTTGAACCACGAAGGACACGAAGGTTCACGAAGGAAACCAATATCAATGGGGTTCCTTCGTGATCCTTAGTGTCCTTGGTGGTTAAAGGCTTTAGTGTCCTTTGTGGTTAGAGACTCTCGAAGATGCCGGCTGCTCCCATGCCTCCACCGACGCACATCGTGACCATGCCGTAGCGGGCGTTGCGGCGTTTGAGTTCGCGGATTACGGTCGCGGTGAGCTTGGCTCCAGTGCATCCCAGAGGATGGCCTAAAGCGATTGCGCCGCCGTTGGGATTTACTTTCTCGGGATCGAGTCCGGCTTCTTGGATCACCGCCAACGATTGCGCCGCGAACGCTTCGTTCAACTCGATGACGTCGATATCAGAGAGCTTCAGTCCAGCCATCTTCAATGCCTTCGGGATCGCGAAGACTGGACCGAGTCCCATTTCTTCCGGCTTGTATCCAGCGGTTGCGAACGAGACGTAGCGGGCGAGGGGCGTGATGCCTAATGCTTTGGCGCGCTCCGCGGACATGACTACGGCTGCGGCGGCGCCGTCGGACATCTGCGACGAATTGCCGGCGGTTACCGTGCCTTTCATGTGGAACGCGGGCTTGAGCGACATCAAGGCTTCGAGCGATGTGTCGGCGCGCGGGCCTTCGTCGACCTTGAAGGTAATCTCCTGACGCTTGGGCTTGGAGCCGTTCGGTGTCGTGAAGCTCACAGGAACTTGCACGACTTCGTCGGTGAACTTGCCTGCCTGGATTGCCGCGATCGCTTTCTGATGGCTGCGGAGCGAGAACTCATCTGCGGCTTGGCGCGTGATGCCGAAGCGTTGTCCGACGCGTTCGGCGGTGAGTCCCATGGAAAGATACGCGTCCGGATAATGATCGACGAGCCAGGGATTGGGCGAGATCCTGTGACCTCCCATCGGGATCATCGTCATGGATTCGGTTCCTCCGGCGACGATCACTTCTGCGCCTCCGCTCATGATGCGTTCGGCGGCCATGGCGATCGATTGCAATCCGGAGGAGCAGAAGCGGTTGATGGTGAGCGCGGAAACTTCCACGGGCAATCCTGCGCGCAAGGATGCGATGCGGGCAACGTTCATGCCTTGCTCGGCTTCGGGCATGGCGCAGCCGAGGATGACGTCTTCAATCTCCTTGGGATCGAGCTGCGGCACGCGATCGAGCGCGCCCTTGATGGCGACTGCGGCAAGTTCATCGGGACGAGTGGCGCGGAGCGTGCCTTTGTAGGCGCGTCCGACGGGCGTGCGAACAGACGAAGCAATGATGACTTCACGCATATGAGATCTCCGTTATGAGCAGGCTGGTTGATTGGATGCCTGCGTGTCTGTATCAGTTTCAAGCGCGCCGATCGGGCTGCGACTTAGAGAACGACGGTCACTTGGGCGGCGCGAAAAAATAATAATCGGCTCGGTATTCACTCTTGGTTTCGGCGTCTTTGTGCGACTCATCGCAGGCGTCGTCAGCGCTGGGCTTTCCGCCGTGCGTGTGTACGCGTTGAATAGTAGTGATGTTGGTGAGCATACCGGATTTCCCGGCGTGGCTCTCGACATTGACTAACAGCCAGGGAATGGAATCGGAATCGAGCGAGTCGATGTGGGCAACGGCTTTGCCAGTGACTTCGCTGCCATCTTTCATCTTCCACGTAGGAAGCTTCGAGGTTGGGTCGGCGGAATGATGTCCGATGACTTTGTCTTTGCGGTCGGTGAGCTCCGCGTCGGGACCTTTCAGCGTCCAGGCAAACTTTCCGTCTGCGCCTGCCTGACAAGTGTAGATCTGCGATCCCTTGGCGTGGACGAAGAACGCAACCTGTTGTCCAGCAGGAACCGCGATCGCATCGGGAACGTCGGGAGCGGATTCCTGGCCATCTTTTTGTGAGTTGGATTGGGCGCTGGCGAGCAGGGATGAAGCGATGAGGGCAGTCACACCGATGACCGCAACCGCAGCAGCCAGCAGAGGTCTACGCATGAGGCGATTGTAGCGCAGGAGAAATGCGGGGAGTGTGACGGGAGTCGCATTCCTGTTTTGGGAAGGGGGTGTTGACTATTTGGTAATTCGGGGTATCCCCCTCCCCCTTGGGTCTATTGGAATCATGGAGTTAGCGGAAAAACGCGAATAAATCCAATGGCTGCAATGATTTAGAGGCAAAATCTTGAGCGGCTGGTACTTACGGGCGATTCTGATATCAAAGAGCGAAGAAACTATAGGACAGGATTAATCGGGAGGCTACTCCAGTTGGAGGAGCAAGCTCTGCAGAAGAAAGCGATGATGATCTCGAACCTGGCATTCTAGAGCTGCCTGTAATTGCGGGATCTTGGCGCGCAGGTGTCCAAGCAGGATGCACAAATCGCGAAAGTCTCCCTCGCGTGCTCCTCTCCGAAGAGAAGGCGACAGTCCGTTGTTCTCAACGGCATCCAGGGTCCAAACTCATCCGCGGGCTCTCAGGCTCCACTAAAGCGAACGATCGCATACGTCCACGGTGTCCGACATCCTAAGCCGTTTTCATTGGCCGTTGTGCTCAAAAGAGCATGTAGAACTCATCCCATCTGGTTACACCAGTTGATCGCGGCTGGCCCGTCACTTGGCCCTCAATCAAGAAGGGGTCTTCAACATCCTCCAGAAATGTGGAAACTGCCAATGACCACTGCTTCACGCACATTGCCAAATTCCTGATTGGGCGAATACGAATCAGATGCATGGCCCATCAGCGCGGACCGGGGCGGTCCGCGCTTTCGTCTGCGGTGAAGTTAGCGGTTGCGCGTGTTGGCAAGCGCCCGAAGGATGATGCGGGTATTTTCAGTGATGGCACGCCGGATATACATGGTGAGGGCGAAAACAACGACAAGGAAGAAGAGATCGACGCGAAGCAACGAATGTAATAGGCCGCCCAGAGTTTCCAGTGGGAACATGTGGAGGTGCATCCAGATGAAGGCGGCGACGGCGAGAATACCAAGCACGCCGACGATGATTCGAGAGAAGCGTTCCGACCTGTCTGCGGCTGCAAGGGCCTGTTGAACGAAGGCGATTTCGGCATTCGTATTTTCGGAGTCGGGCTGTTTGAATTCGGGGCTCATACTGGTTTCCTTTCGAGAGTGAGGTGTTTGCGAAGTGTCGCGACTCCGTAATGGAGACGTGACTTGGCGGTGCCGACTGGAATGTCGAGAATAGCTGCGGTTTCTTCGAGCGAAAGATCGTGCTGGTAGTGAAGAAGGAGGACGGCTCGGCTGGCCGGCGAGACGTGTTCGAGAAGAGAGAGGAAGGCGGCATCCGGTGGCCCGCCAAGGTCGGGATTGGGAGTGAAGGTTCCGACGGGAGAGTCGTCCAGGGGTTGCCAGCGGTGGGCGCGTTTGAGGTGGCTGATGGCGATGCGCGAGGCAATGCGGAGAGTCCAGGCATGGAAGACAGCGGGCTCGCGCAAGAACCGGAGCTTACGGAAAATCTGGATTGAAGTCTCCTGGAGAATGTCGTCGGCGAGATCAGCGCCAGCCAAGCGGGTGATGTAGCGGCGCAGCGGCGCATGGCTGTTACGGAGGAGTTGTTCCAAGGCAGCCCGGTCGCCGGCCTGGGCGAGGAGCACAAGAAGCGTTTGGTCGGACGGTGAAGGCTCCTTCGGATGCGATGGGGCGTGCATGTTTAAAAGAGGGGTTAAAGGGAGTTAAAGTTCGGTTCCGTCGAAAGAATATGCTGGGCGAGGGCAAGGTGATTCAAGCTTTAATCGGCGTAATTGTTGAAATATCCCCATATCGTTCATTGACCGTGCGAAGGGGTTTTGAGCGCTATGGCTGTTAACGTCAGTTGTCTCGCTCCCGCATCAACTCGAACCACCGTCCCGTTGGCGCTATGGCTTTCGTCTACGTTGTGGCGAAGGCTTGATATTGCACCGTATGTTCTGACAGTATCCCTCACCCCTTCGCACTACTACCCTCCATAGTATCGAGTTATTCAGTTCTTCCGTCCCAGACCCCTGCGTTCGCATTGTCTCGAACGTGTTCCGCCCACGACCGTCAGTAAGTCGAAAAGGAGAAACCTGCATGTATTTCACAGATGACTCGCTGCTGCCCGAGAACCAAGCGCCACTGATGATCACCGCTGCTCCCTATGGTCCGGTGTGGATGCCGGGGGACTGCACTCCTGAACAGAAACTCCCCGTCACCTGGGGAGGAACAGGTCCAGGCCGCGGTGGACTGTTTCAATGCCGGTGCAACGACATTACACATCCATGTGCGCGACCCCAAAACCGGCCACATCTCAAAGAACTTCAACCAATACAACGATCAGGTCGGGCGTCTGCGCAATGCTGTTCCGAAAATGATCCTCCAACTCGGCGGGTCGATCTCGTTTGTCCCTGAGCCGGGTGAGGAAGCCAAGTTCCAGAGCTACGACTCTCGCCATAAACTAGCCGAAGTCAATCCCAAGCGCGACGCGAATTACTTGTTCCGCTTCACTAAGGACGCCAGTTTCGTCAACAAGAACGAGTTCCGCAGGAAGCTGCGCCAGTTGCCCGAAGGTTCGAAACTTCTGGTCGACGGAACGCCGCGCGCTCTTCATCGACCACGACATTCTGGAGATCCTGGACGACTTCCGCCAAATGGCGCGGCACAAAAATATCGAGATCGAGGTCAAACATTGGGAGAGCTACCAACCGTCGAGGTAAGCACGTCATGAAACCTTACGAACGATTATTGCTGGCCAACACAGCCTGGGCTCAGGAGAAGCTCAAGATCCATCCCGATTTCTTCGCCAAGCAGGTGGAGACGCAGACCCCCACATTTCTCTGGCTGGGGTGTGCGGATTCCCGCGTCCCGGCCGAAGAGATCACGGGCACCGAGCCCGGAGAACTATTCGTACACCGCAACATCGCCAACATGGTGGTGCACACCGATTTCAACATGCTGAGCGTCCTCCAGTACAGCATCGAGGTCCTCAAAGTCGAGCACGTCATTCTTTGCGGGCACTACAACTGCGGTGGCATCAAGAACGCCATGACGCATTCCGATCTCGGCCTGATCAACAAGTGGCTGCGCCACATCAAGGACGTCTACCGCCTCCACAAAGATCACATCGACTCGATCGCCGACAAACAAGCTCGCTGGGACCGCCTCGTGGAACTCAACGTCACTGAGCAGGTGCAAAACCTGGCTAAGACTTCGATCGTGCAGCGCGCCTGGCACCGCGAACAGCGTCCCGTTCTGCACGGCTGGGTCTACGACCTGCGAACCGGCCTTCTGAAGGAGCTTGCCATGATGCCGCCCGGCTCCAAAATCGACGACATTTACACCTTTCAATGGGACGAAACATAACGTCGAGGTCGTAGAAGTGAGCCTGCCAGAGAGCCAGGGGCTTCAGATCAATTCAGGCGGCTTCAGTTTTTCTCCATGGACATTTCTGGAAGCCAGGGGCATGATCCACCGAGTTGTGGGGCTTGCCAATCTGCTGGACGAGCCGAGGTTGAGGCCGCCAGCAGGAACGCAAATAAATTTCGCATCAGCGAAGGAGACGCCCATGCATTCCAGATTAGCGGCCTGTGTAGTATTCATCGCCGGTTGTGTCTTGTTGGCGATCCCCGCTCGACCTGCCGCGCAGGCCAATCAAGCTCACCCCGCCATCGTAGCGTTCGCGCCCGAACCAACGAGCCGCACGCTCTCACTGGTTTCCTTCAAAGGCTCGGGTAGCGCAGCCAGTTGCACACTGCAGGGAAGACCCTGCAATCCCCAACATTCCCCGTGCTGCCCGGGATTGAAGTGCGTGTTTCGCGGAGGATCGACGAGGGTTGGTTACCAGTGCACGTTTGGAACAGCCTCGGCAAACGCCTCGACAAGCTCACTTCAAGAGAGGTGGAGCGGCAGCAAACTTGATCAAGATGATCTCTGAGGTTTCTTTGCTAGCTGTCTTCGCGCGGACATCGCCGTACGCTCATCGAGTCGATGAGCGAGGTTGTGCTTCGACCTTATCGGGGTGCAAGAGTTCCGAATCAATGAGCGTCACGATCTGGTCCCAGATGCGCGGGTCGTTCTCGATCTGGTGGTGGGGTTTATTGAACACGCGGGAGAACCAGCCATAGTTGTCGCACTGGATTTCTTCGGGTTTGTAAGTCATGTGGAGATTGTCGAGGATGGTTGTTCGTTCGGCGTTCTCGGCGATAATCAGCGGCCGTCCTGGTGTTAAACCTCTCCTCTGGTAAAAATTCACCGCCCGTACCACGTTCGCAGGCACGGTACGATCGTTCTGTCCCATCTTGTGAACGCTGTCGATCTGAATCGTCAGAGCGACGGGAATCGAATGCCGTTGCAGTTCTCTGGCGAACTCCAACACTTGCGCTGCCCCCCAACTGTGCCCGTAAAGAATGATTTTCACTGGATCTTTTTCAGCGGAGGACCCAGCGCCATTCTTATCTGGATCGGTTCCGCCACGAATCAGTTCCATGGCTTCTTTCGTTTCGTGATTTCCAAAAGCTGCGGCCTGAACCGCCGGGCCATACCGGATGCGGAGATAGTTCGCAAATACAACTTCAGGGTGCTTCACATCGCTTCGTTTCGTGTAGCCGCCGAGGAATCCGATCACGACCGCTCGCTGGGCGGGCCGATTCGCCACAGGCACCGGCGTTCTTGAACATACAAGGCGAAGGGCTTCCTTGGTCGCCGGGTGTGTGGATGGATCGATGCAAGGATCAGTGATCTCCGAGGCACTGCTGGATGGCGAAACCGGCGCTTGAGCAAGTGCTGTTCGCGCTCCACTACCGATGGCGAATGCCAAGAGGAGCAAAACCAGCAGATAGAATTTCCTGTGCCTGACTCGGGAAGGAGTCGGAGGATCGGGGCGATCGCGAAGTTGGTTCAAATATCTTCTCATGCGAACCGCTATTCCAAGAGCCTTGCCCAGGTGGAGCGCGGCTGTTCCGTGGAGTGGCGCAGATGCCCCAGGCTTTTGATCGCGCTGAAATGGCCAACACAAGGGGCTCCGTCACTTCGCGAAAAAACGCAAGGACGCGGCTCCCAATGTACCGGAACGAGAAAAGAAAACAAAGGCTGGGCCACCGGCTGGATAGACTCCTACCCTCCGAGTTTCTGATAATTCGAATTGGTAGTGGTCACGACGAGCTGCTTGGCGGTTGCGGTCAAAACTGTCTGCCCAGCGTAGTTGGTTCCGTCGGGGAGGCTCGCCATCTGCACCTGCAGGGTCACTGCGTCTTTCTCTTGATCCATGTAGGTGTTCACGCTCAAAGACACAATGATCTTTCGTTCGGGGTCAAAGGAAAGCGTCATCTGATCGCCCGGCTGAGCATAATCGCGGAAGATAAAATTCAGGATGCCCCCGGCGGGGTTCACGGAAAGTTTGCCTGCGGCGTAGGCGAGCTGCATTTTCTCGGGGTCGGGCGGTACGTACATGGCGAGGAGACCCTTCACGTCGCCCATGTAGTCCTGCATCTCTCCTTTCTTTTTGGCGATCATTCTTTGCTTGAGCCTGCCGCCGCTCGGTGGTTCGGGCGGAGGACCGATGGCAGTTTTGAGAACCTGGCCGTTGGAACCGTACTGGCACATGTTTTGCGTCGGAGGCTTGGCGTCTCCCTTGAGAGTGAGCTGGGTGGTTTCAGTCCAGCGATATTGATGCAGCCTTTGCTGATTTTGTGCGGCAGCCTGCTTTACGGCGGCGATCTTCTGCTGCAACTCCGCACTCTGCGCGATCAACGGCAAAGTACCCGCAAACACTACGGCACCGATCATCATCCAGCGTTTGCAGAGGCACAAAAGGAAATCGTCGCCAGACTGCATTTCTCGCTTGCCATCTACTCTGGTGTGCATAAATTCTCCTGGGTTGATTTTGTCCGACGAATCCGCAGTTGTAGTCGACGCCGAACCGCTGACGGCTACTGGACCCGCATTCCCAACGGAGTTTAGAAGCACTCAGGCCACGGAGTAACTGTTAGAAGTGACAGCCCGACTGCTAGGCCTCTGTGCACAAATTGGATTTATCCAAAAGATTATTAAATACATTCGATTTGAGAGTCGGCAGGCGATTCGAGTCTTACTGCGGAACACGCGACGGGTTGAGCCAGCTTTCGATAGTGTTCGTGCCCGAAGCGGAAGGCTTAGGGCCAGGTTTCCCCTTCGTCCTTCGGCGTATCGTTTCGTCTTCCGCCATTCGCTTATTCAACTCGTCCTTGGACACAGTTAGGATGCGTCCCAATGCGGACTGAAAGCGATCCATCTTTTGCGCTGGCGCCGTATTTGGATCGAGTTTAGACTTCATGCGCTAATAACAACTCACACCTGAAGGAGAAAAAAATGACGCCTGAAGAGCATAAACTCGCGATTACAATGTGGGCTAAACACTACCAACAATTAAAAGTAATCATTGAGATTCTTAAGAGTCGGGGCTTGCTTGAGGGGGATGATCCACTCGCGTTCGCGAGTCTTGTTCACTCAGATACCGCTTCCAATAAAGCCTTACTTCAGCCATCGGCTGAACTTTACCTACAGACCGCCAAAGATATTGGGGTGGAGACTGGATTAGAGCGCTTAGTTTAGTTAAATCCAAGTCGGTAAGCATAAAAATGTCAGACCCCTTCGCTAGCTCTAAAAGCAATCTTGCATGGGCTAAGGAAACACTGTGGCCCGATCTCGACCGGAGACTCCGGGAGTTCCATACTCTCGATCCATACGCAAAGGTTATCGAGCCCGATCCGCATAATCCTGGATGGGAGATTCACAAGATAAAACTCATCCAACCGTTCCCAGAATCGTTCGGCAATCTCACTAGCGACATTGTTGTTAATTTGCGCAGTGCCTTGGACAACGCTGGCCACGCTATCGCCATTGCGACTGGTAAGCCTGATGCTCGGAATACCGCGTTCCCCTTTGCTAAGGATATCGGACACATGGCCAGTTCTATTGGGCAATCCGCCGATCTCCCGAAAGAGATCCAATCGCTGTTTTGCGGGTTCCAGCCGTACAGAGGAGGCAACGACTTCTTGTGGGCACTGAATGAACTGTGTAACGGGAACAAACACAAATTCCTTACCCCGATGCAGACTGTCATGTGGCGAGGAAAGGTCGCTGTTCGAGGATTCGGGAGGCCGTTCTCCATGCCCGATCCTCATAAATGGGACAGCGCTAACAATGAGATGGTAGTAGTCAGGCTCGGCCCGATTCAAGTTCCCGATGCTACATGGGATTACGATTTCGATTTCTTTCCGTTTGTAGCGATCAATGAAATTTCCATCGTAGAGGGCAAGCCAATCCTCGCTATCCTGTCTGGTCTTTGCCAGATAGTCGAGGGCATCCTGATGGCTATCGAAGCGGAGTCCAAGCGCCTCGGAATTACCAAGCAAAGCCTGCCCTGTCACGGCAGTCCTCACACTAGCACCTGGGTTAGCCTAGTCAATTATGCCAATGCAAGTTGTTAAGAATCAATATTTTAGCGAATAGCACAGAAAAAATATGGCGAGGTCTCCGCCTCGGATGCATTCAGTCCGATCCGTATTACCGGAACATTTTCGCGTTCAAGTACGATGAAGAGCTCGACCAACTTCATACCGTCGGAGTGGTGTTCAAATGCTCCACAAGCACGCGTTTCAATCGCTGGGACAATCCGCATTCATAGCTCTCCTTCTGGCCGTCGCTCTTCCTGTGCTTGCCGCAAAGTCCGACAAGCCTCCATTCGGGCCCAATGTCCTGATCTTCGATCCCACGATGTCGGCGCAGGCGATTCAAAAGCAGATCAACGCCATATACGCCGCGCAAGAGCATAACGAATTCGGGACGCAGCGCAACGCGCTCTTTTTCCTCCCGGGCAACTATTCGGTCGATGTGCCCGTCGGCTTCTACACTGAGGTGATCGGGCTGGGCGCCTCGCCCGACGCCACGCGCATCACCGGCAACGTGCATGCCGACGCCGCCCACGAGCACAACAACGCGACGACGACTTTCTGGAGGACTGCTGCGGGATTCTCCGTCGTTCCAACGGGAGGCACGATACAGTGGGCGGTCTCGCAGGCGGTGTCGCTCCGTCGGATGCATGTCCGCGGAGACCTGGTGCTGCACCAGCATCGCGGCTGGGCCAGCGGCGGCTGGATGTCCGATTCACTGGTAGACGGCAATGTCGATTCCGGCAGCCAGCAGCAATGGATCTCGCGCAACTGCGATTGGAAGAGCTGGACCGGCTCGAACTGGAACATGGTGTTTGTCGGTGTGACCCATCCGCCCGACGGGACCTGGCCCGAGCCGCCCTACACCAAGGTTGCGCAGACACCAGTGGTGCGCGAGAAACCGTTCTTGCAAGTGAATGCCGCCGGTGAATTCAGCGTGCTGGTTCCCGCGCTGCACACCGACTCCGTCGGAATCACCTGGCGTGGCGGAGAAACGGCTGGAGAGACCATTCCGATCGCGCAGTTTTATATCGCACGCCCCGACGTCGATACCGCCGACACAATCAACGCACAGCTTTCTCAGGGCAAGAATCTGATTCTCACACCCGGCATCTACGACCTGTCTGCTGCCATTCGCGTCATGCGGCCGAACACGGTCGTGTTGGGCTTGGGTTTTGCAACGCTTCGTCCGGTGAAAGGCACTCCGGCCATGACGACAGCCGACGTCGACGGGATCGACATCGCCGGCGTGCTTTTCGATGCCGGTCCCACCGAGTCTCCCGTGCTGTTAGAGGTAGGACCCGATAAGAGTAACGGTCGTCATGCGAAGAACCCGATCATTCTCCACGATGTTTTCTTCCGCGTGGGGGGCGCCGCAGTCGGCCGCACCAAGGTGAATCTCACCATCAACAGCAACGATACTTTGGTCGACCACACCTGGATCTGGCGAGCCGATCACGGCGAGGGAGTCGGCTGGGATCTGAACACCAGCCAGAACGGCCTCGTGGTCAATGGCAACGACGTTACCATCTACGGCCTGTTCGTGGAGCATCACCAACAATTCCAGGTGCTGTGGAAAGGCAACGGTGGTCGAACCTATTTCTATCAATCCGAAATTCCCTACGATCCTCCCACGCAAGCAAGCTACACCAGCGCGCCCGGCGTGAACGGATGGGCCTCATACAAAGTCGCCGATGGAGTCTCGACTCATGAGGCGTGGGGTCTGGGCATCTATAGCGTGTTCATCTATCCGGATGTAATTCTGACCCGGGCCATCGAGGTGCCCAAGAGCGCTCAGATCCGCTTCCATGACATGATCACAGTGGCCCTGGGCGATCACGGCGCCATCACCCACGTGATCAACGACACCGGCGAAAGCACCGCGATGAAGCCCCGCGTCACGCCGAAAGTCACAGAGTTCCCTTGACCTCCGCCACGAACGCAGGCCCATGCTTGCGCGGTGAACTCGTTAAGCGTCAAGATTAAGGCCCTATCACAGTTGACAGGTCTCAGGGTCTCCAAGGGTCGGTAGCATTTGTTGCTGAGAACGTAGCTCGTACCCCACGCAACTTACAGAATCCCCTGTTTCGAAGATGGCATCTTTAGAGAACAAATCGGTCTAATTCCCGCTACCTAAGGCGGACCCAAGGAGGATTGTCATGGGATTTCTCGCATGGATCATTGTTGGACTGATTGCAGGATGGCTTGCCGGACAAGTGATGAAGGGCGGTGGTTACGGCACTCTGGTAGACATCATTCTCGGCATCCTCGGCGGCATCGTGGGTGGCTGGATATTTGGGCTTTTAGGAATCTGGCCGGGCGGAGGCATGATCGGCTCGATTATTGTGGCGTTTGTTGGAGCTGTGGTTCTGGTCTGGATTACCCGCCTGTTGAAGAAGGCCTGATCGCACTCCGAAGCACGGCGGTTGCAGTGTCGCGCGGTAGCGCCTCGTGTTCTGAGGTGGAAGTGTTGTATGCGCAGAATTTCTTTCAGGGATTGTCCTTACTGCAATAGCGCAGAAGTGTTATCGCTCGCACCGCAAGACCTGGGGAGACCTGGCGGGTCTTCTCTGTTTGCTGGAGGTCGCGAGATGTCATGGCTGCATGCGCCGGCACCTGCGCCCGGTATTTCTGCCTGCTCCGAAATACAGTCCCGCGATAGATCAAGCGGAGGAGAACAAGACGATCCCAATCCGCGTCGACGACGAAACGTGGAAGCGCTCCGCATGACCGTATCGAGAGCCAGGGCGTTTGGCCACACGCGGCGCCGTGTCTTCGACGGACGGCCCACGAGCAACTGCCCCGCGTCTGCTGTAAAATCAAGGAATGGCTGGGAAGAGGTTTCTCCAACAACTCGCCGCGATGCTCGCGCTCGTGATTTTGAGTGTGGGGTGGTCGGTGCCGGCTAGCGCGAAGTCGCCGCGTGGAACAACACAAAGCCAGGATGTGCGGAAGGCGCAGAAGAAGCAAGCGAAGGCGCAGAAGAAATACGCGAAGTCGCAACGGAAGGCGGAGCGGAAGATGCTGAAGACGGAGCGAAAGAATACTCATTATCCGTCAAGCCGGTTCTAATTGTTTTCGTTGCCCTCGGGGGCTAAAGCCCGCTCCATAGGTGAACTGTAACGGTACGGCTGAAAGCCGTACCCTTCCCAAACCCTTGGCAACGCAAACCCAACTCCAAAGTTAACCAAGCCCGCACCCAACCAAGCCCGCACCCACACCCAACTAAGCCCAAACCCAACCGAGCCACCGATACTCAAGAACCGCCGCGAGGGGCCCGCTCTTGTTCCGTGGCTAGGCGTCGGAGTGGTGAGGAAAGCGCCCGGTGATCTTGCGGACGAAGCCGTGGAAGCGGTGAATTCCATCGGCGCCGGGCAGGAACATGAAGGGACATTCTCCGGACACGACCTGCATGCCCCGCTCGCGGCAGAAGGCGACGGCCTTTGGGCTGACGGCACCTTTGCCGGCAGCGCGATACATCCAGACGCGGTGGATTCCGGCTTCGGCACAATCAGCGACAACCTTTTCGGTCTGGGCAGGCGAAGTCATGAGAATTACCGTGTCCACGCGCGGCTCGATGTCTTGCAAGCGAGCGAAGCAGCGGTGTCCGAGGACGTTCGGAGTGTTGGGATTTACCGGGACCATGTCATAGCCGCGGCGGCAGAGTTCTTCGAAGAGCGAGACGCTGAAGCTGCGGGGCTCACGGGATATCCCCACCATCGCAATGCGTTTCTGGGAGAGGAAGTCGTCGATTACTTCGAGAGAGACATCGCGGGCCATGTTCCCTCCTGATTGGGTAGAGTTCCTCGGCAGTAGGCTAGTCCGTCGGTCACAGGTTCGCAGTGACGCGGGTCACAGCAGAGCGGGCCAGGATGTCAAGATGAAGGTTTCTGCACACTCTGGCCAGAAGCCGTAACAAATTTCACCCTAGTAGGCCGGGGCCTTGCAGCTTTGCCTTGCTGGGGGCACAATCTTAGAGTCCAAGTTTGACGCCCCATCTGGCTGGAGTGGAGCCCCCGTAATGCCACTCGGGAGAAAGTCCAAAATGAAAAAGCATCTCTTGATGTCACTTTTCTTGTCACTCGCGCTCGCGCTTCCGGGGTTAGCGCAGCAAACCGATTCCAGTTCGAGTGCACCGTCTTCAACACCTCAAAGCGCCAGCGAACGGCCGCCGATTCCGGCCGACAAACCTGAGAATTTCTGGGACGGCGATGATCCCAACTTCGTGAACCTGGTTACGCATCCGTTTGCCAACAAGAAGTATGTTCAGCGGCAAGTAGGACCGATCCGCGATCGTCTCAACGAACTGGATCAATTGACTTCGGAAAACAGCAAGATGATTAAGGACGTGGACGCGCGGGCGACGCAGGGGATTCAGTTGGCGTCGGAAAAAACCAGCCTCGCGGATCAGCACGCGACCGATGCCAGCAACAAGGCTCAACTAGCACAGACGGCCGCGACCCAGGCATCCACCAGCGTATCGACTGCCGAGCAAATGGTGGGAGGCCTGGATCAATACAAAGGGACGGGGCAAACCGAGATTCGCTTTCGCCCCGGCCAGACTGTTCTGAGCAAGGACGCCAAAAACGCGCTGGACGAGATGGCGACGCCATTGAAAGATCAGCGCAGCTACATTATTGAGGTTCGCGGGTTCTCGTCTGGCCACGGCCAAGCCGCGATTGCGAGTTCGCAAAAAATGGCCGATTCGGTCGTGCGTTACCTGGTCTTGACGCATCAGATTCCGGTGTATCGGATCTATGTGATGAGCATGGGAGACGCACAGGTGGCTGGCACGGACGGAACGGCAGCGAAGCATACAAGCGGGGGACGAGTGGAAGTCAACCTGATGAAGAACGATCTGGCTGCTTCCGCGCAACGCTGAAGGCACGCATTTTTACGAAGGGCGAGTCGACGGCGACTTGCCCTTTTTGTTTTTGTGGGATCTATAGACGAAGTGTCCGAGACATGGTGTCATTCCTCCGGAACTCATTCCTTCACTACTCTGCTCAACCATGCCCTAAAACTCTGAGCTAAATTTCTTCGTCGCTCTACGGCTTGAAAGCGATTCTGACCGCACTTCTGCAAGGTGAGGGTAACGAGGACGGGAGTGACCATTCGTAATTTGAAAAAGAACTCCGCTGCCAGCAGAATCAATGAGCCCACCACTTCAAAGACCAGCAGGCGCAATTTCCGTCGAGGGGTTGCGTTGCTGAACAAACTTCATTCTGGCCAGATGGAACGTGAGGAATTATGTCTCGCGCAAAGGCAAGAATACTCTGCATTGACGATCACTGGAACGGCCTGATGGGGCGCAAGCTTCTTCTGGAAAAGAGCGGGTATGAGGTTCTGGAAGCGAGCGGTGGGGACGAGGGACTGAAGCTATTCCGCTCCCACGCCGTGGACGCGGTAGTCGTCGACTACCAGATGCCGGGTATGAACGGCGACGTCGTGGCGGCGAAGATGAAGCGGATCAACGCCCGGGTGCCGATCATGATGCTATCGGCCTACGGCCCTCTACCGAAGAACAAGCTGAGTTCGGTGGACTCCTTTGTAGTCAAATCGCAAGCGCCGACAATTATGTTATCGACGCTGCAAAATCTGCTGAACCATGGACACAAAGCATTCTTTTACCGTTGGCTCGACCACTGGAGAAGCCGAAATCAGGGGGTGTCGCATTGAGGTTCTTAAAGCAGCTTTTTGGACGAGGATGCACCCACCGGTTCTCATGGCCACGCATGGGAGAGGATGGCCGGCACTACCAGAGGTGCCTGGGTTGTGGCAGAGCGTATGAATATGACTGGGCGACGATGCAGAGGACCAATCGATTGTTGGCAGCCTTGTCACCGATGAAATAGTTGATTTGATTATGAACAATTCTCCTCGAATGCGGTCGGGAACACGGGCTCCGCGGGTCAATCTGCAGGGAAGAGTTTCCGTCTTCGTTCGCCTGGAAAATGGCCGACAGCTCATTGGCAAGCTGCACCAGCTCTCGGTAACGGGAGGGGTGTTGCAAATCGCGACCTACCTGGAAGAACGATCGAAGGTTGGGTTGACGATTCAGATTGGGGCCAGCATGGTGCGCCCAGACGCCGAGATGCTGTTTCCCATGTGGGGTGCGCATGGCTACCTGCAGCCGTTCCGGCTCACCCGTCTCTGGGCGGAGGAACGTCATTTGCTCGAAGAAGAGATCTCGGAACGGCTCAAGGAAACCGTCGCGCGATCTACGCCGGGATCCGGGTTCCGCACCCGCGGGTTCTATCTGGAATCCTTCTAAGTCGCACTTTGCCGGCGCATCTTGTGGTCACTCATCATTTAGCCCTTTCCTTCCTGCCGGAAGATGTGGACACTAGCCCCAACTCTGCCGGGCTGTCCGAGAACATTGACGCCGCATAGGGCAGGGCCATTTCAGGAATCGCCGAGAAGTTGTGATTTTGGTCACAGACTGAAATTGTGCCTCTCGGTCATGATTCCAAGCACTGGTGCACAGTCTTCCCCCCAGGTAGGCCGGGCCAGGATTGTCGAACATAGGATCAGGTTTCGACAGGGCGTCGTCTCCGTACGGGAGAAGACGTCGTTGCAAATGGCTGACCTTCGCAGAAGGTATTCCAACATGCGCAGGTGGGCTCGACCCCAGGGATTTTCATGAAAAGAGGTTGGCTATGAGTTCTGCCGATCGACGGAACACCAAAGGACTGTCCATGTACTGGCTGCACAACATTCCGCGCCAGTACGGACTTGCGTTGATCGCCGTGGCGGCGGCGTTGGCGTTAAGAGATGGCCTGATTCACGCATTCGGCCTTCCCGATTCCTTTGTTGTGTTTGATCCAGCGATTCTGATTGTCGCTTTGCTAGCAGGTTTCGGGCCAGGGTTGTTCGCGACCTTGCTGTCGGTCGGGATTGCCGCGTATTACATGGAACCGGCGAATTCGTTCAAGGTCAGTCATGCCGGCGATGTGGCTGGACTCCTGTTGTTTGGCGTTGTGGGAGTAGCGATTAGTGGCATGGGCGAGCGGTTTCGCCATCGTACAAGACGGCTACAAGAATTCGAGAAGGCGATTGAAGGCGTAGGGGAGATGATCGTGGTGGTGGATCGCGATTATCGGTACGTGATCGCGAACCGTGCGTTCCTGAACTATCGAGGGATGGAAAAGGATGATCTGATCGGACGGAGAATTCCGGAAGTACTGAACCCGGGAGTCTTTCAAGCTACGGTCAAGCAAAAGCTGGATGAGTGCTTCCAGGGAAAAGTCGTGCGATTTGAAATGCGATATACCTACGCGTCGCTAGGAGAGCGAGAGCTTTCTGTCACTTACTTTCCGGTGGAAGGGGCGAACGGAGTTAACCGAGTAACGTGCGTATTGCAGGACATCACGGAGCAGAAAGAGGCAGAGCGCTCACTAAGCTTGTTTAGAACGCTGATTGATCACTCGAGTGACGCAGTGGAGGTGGTTGATCCAGAAACCTTGCGCTTTCTCGATGTCAATGACAAGGCTTGCAAGGATCTGGGGTATCAGCGGGAAGAATTACTGTCGATGAAGGTGTCGGACATCGATCTGGCGGTTGACGAGGCCTGCCGCATAACGGTCATCGAGAAACTGCTGAATTCTGGATTCATGGTGAAGGAAGCGATCCACAGGCGAAAAGACGGGTCGTGTTTTCCGGTGGAGACGAGCCTGAAATATGTCTCCCTCGATCGAGATTACCTGGTCGCCGTGTCTCGCGATATCAGCGATCGGAAGCGGGTGGAAGCAGCGTTGCGTGAAAGCGAAGACCGGTACCGCGACCTGGTGGAACACAGTGAGGACTTGGTGTGCACTCACGACCTGGAGGGACGATTGTTGTCGGTGAATCCGACGCCGGCGCGCATTTTGGGTTATGAAGTTGGCGAACTCATGGAGACTCCGATGCGGGATCTGGTCGCGCCGGAGTGTCGCGAAGGGCTTGACCGATATCTGGAAAGGATTAGGAGTACCGGAGCCGACCAAGGGACATTGTGTGTGGTCGCACGGAACGGAGAGCGCAGGATTTGGGAATACAGTAATACCCTGCGGACGGATGGAGTCGCGTCGCCAATTGTACGAGGGATGGCGCGAGACATCACCGAACGCAAACGGGCGGAAGATGCACTGCGACGGCGGGAAGAAGACTATCGCAGGTTCGTGGCGCAGAGTTCAGAAGGCATCTTCCGCGAGGAGATGGATGTTCCTGTTTCCATCGATCTACCTGAAGACGAACTGGTTCACCATATTCTGTACGACACATACATGGCGGAGTGCAACGATGCCATGGCCAGAATGTACGGTTTCACCAGGGGCGAGCAGTTGGTGCGGAAGCGACTGGCAGAAATGCTCGTGCCAGACGATCCGCGGAATATCGAGTTGACTCGAGAATTTATACGCTCTGGGTTCAGGGTTGTGGAACGGGAATCCCACGAAATCGATCTCCATGGGCAGCCCAAAGTGTTTCGCAACAGTATGATCGGGATTGTAGAGAACGGAAAACTGGCGTGCACCTGGGGAATTCAGCGAGATGTGACGGAACAAACGAGACTTGCAGAAGCTCGCGGGCAAGCTGAGAACGCCCTCCAACTGAGCGAGGCCCACTTTCGGCTATTGGTGGAGCAGGCATCGGACGGGATCTTTATTGCCGATGAGCGGGGGAAATACATCGATGTGAATTCAGCCGGCGCCGAGATGTTGGGTTACACGCGAGAGGAAATACGGCAACTTTCATTGAAAGACATAGTTGTCAGCGACGATGCTCCGCGCTTGCCGTCGGAGGTCGCCCGCTTCGCAGGGGGCGCGACAGTTTTGAGTGAGTGGAAGTTTCGGCGCAAGGATGGCTCCTTCTTTCCCGGAGAAGTTTGCGGAAAACGGCTGCCCGACGGGCGATTGCAGGGGATTCTTCGGGACGTCAGCGAGCGCAGACGTGCAGAGGATGCCATGCGCCAGAGCGAAGAACGGTTCCGCGTGGCGCTGAAGGATTCTCCGATCACTGTATTCAGTCAAGACTGCGAACTGCGGTACACCTGGATCTATAATCCGCAGCTTTATTGGCAACATGGGTGCATCGGCAAGACCGATGCAGAAATCATCGGGCCGAAGAAGGCCGCGAACCTGATGGACCTGAAGCGTCGGGTTTTGAAGAAGGGAATGGCGTTGCGGGATGAGGTGCTGATCGCAGACGACGGCAAGAGCTACCCGCTGGACATCACAATCGAACCGTTGTTCGACCAAGACGGCAGGGTCATCGGAATCACGGGAGCAGCCATGGATGTTGCACGGCTGCGAGAGATCGCCGATCGGCTTCAGGACGCAAAGGACAAACTAGCTCAGGAAAAATCGTATCTGGAATCGGAGATTCAGACGGAGTTGGGCTTTGAGGAAATCATCGGGCAGAGCTCTTCGCTACGCGAGGTTTTGAAGAATGTCCGAGTGGTGGCGCCGACCGACTCCACCGTTTTACTGTTGGGGGAGACGGGCACGGGGAAGGAATTGGTGGCGCGTTCAGTGCACTCTCTGAGTACGCGTCGTGACAAGACATTCATCAAGCTCAATTGCGCGGCGGTACCCTCGGGTTTGCTGGAGAGCGAACTGTTCGGGCATGAGAAAGGCGCGTTCACCAGCGCGGTCAGCCAAAAAGCCGGACGTATCGAACTCGCGGACAAAGGGACACTGTTTCTGGATGAGATTGGAGAGTTGCCACTCGAACTGCAGCCAAAACTTCTGCGGGTACTCCAGGACCGGGAGTTCGAGAGGCTGGGCGGGGTGCATACCTTACATGTCGATGTGAGGATCATCGCGGCGACGAACCGCGATTTGCGGCAGGACATTGCGGATAAGAAATTTCGCGAGGACTTGTACTACCGGCTGAATGTGTTTCCGATCGAATTGCCGTCGCTGCGAGAGCGGCGAAGCGATATTCCGATCCTGATTCATCACTTTGTAAGGAAACACTCCGCGAAGATGGGCAAACACGTCGACATTATTCCGGATGAGACGATGACGGTGCTGCAGGGATGGCACTGGCCGGGTAATATCCGCGAACTCGAAAACATGATCGAACGCATGGTGATTCTGAGTAAGGGAAGGGTTCTGGCGGCGCCGCCCGTGGAGTTGGGCGTGCAGCAGGAGGTCGCGGAAGACAATCTGAGGGAGATGAAGCGGGAACACCTGATTCGAGTATTGCGCGAGACCGGCGGCATCTTGTCGGGAACCGATGGAGCAGCCAGCCGTCTCGGCATCAAACGCACAACCCTTCAGTCGATGCTGAAGAGGCACGGTATCGAACTGCAAAACTTCCGACGTGGGAATGGCATATTCGGGCAAAGGTGACCTTGCCGCTCGAGCATGGGGCCGACGGACGTTGCACCCGGACCCCGCCAGCGGGTAGGTTCGATTGCGAAGGGGCGAGGGTGCGAGATCTCCGGACGGTCTATTTTGTTAGACGATTGTATTTCTTGAGGGCTTCGCGCAGACGGTCGTGTGGAAGCGCAATGACGGTGTGATTATTGATGCCGGTCATGGTTTCGGCTGCGACCATGGCGTTGACCACCGCCTCCTCCGTGGCTTGGACGGTCGCGAGAAAAATTGGATCGAGGGCATCATTCGGGAGCATGGTGAGCTGGTGCAATCCTTTGGTGCCGACGGCGCCGGGATTCGCGGTAGAGAACGCGATGAAGATGTCGCCTGAGCCGTCGCCCGAGTAGCTGCCGTCGCGGCCTAAGCCAAGCGAGATTTTGCGGGCAATACGCTTGAGTTGCGTGGGGATGAGGGGAGCATCGGTGGCGAGAACCACGATGATAGACCCGACGTCCTCTTTCCAAACGGTGTGTTCAGGAATCTCGCGGCCGACATTGACGCCGGCAATGCGAAGCTGTTCGCGCGATCCGTAGTTGCACTGCACGAGAACTCCAACGGTGTAGCCTCCGGCCTTTGAATCAAGAACGCGCGAACTGGTTCCGATTCCTCCCTTGAATTCGTTGCAGATCATGCCCGTACCGCCTCCCACATTGCCTTCTTCTACCGGGCCGGTGTGTGCGGTGTCGAGGGCGTGGAAGGCATCTTCGGGTTTCACGTGGAATCCGTTGATGTCATTCAGATAGCCGTCCCAAGTCTCGGCGACGACGGGGAGAGACCACCAATAGCCTTCCATGTCGGGCGTACCGTGCTTGACCTTCCAGGCGATGACGGCGTCGCGAACGACACCGACGCTGTGGGTGTTGGTGATCATGACAGGGCCGTTCAGAAATCCGGAATCGTCGACCCACGTAGTGCCAGTCATCTCGCCATTGCCGTTGAGTGTGAACCATGCGGCGAAGACGGCGTCGTTGCTGGCTTTGCCACGAGAATGAATGGCTGTGACGCCGGTGCGAACCGGGCCTTTGCCGATTTCCAGTTTGCCTTCGCCAGAGATAAGCGTGGTGTGGCCGACCTCGACTCCCTTCACATCAGTGATCGCGTTATTAGGACCAGGAGTGCCATCGAACGGAACGCCAAGGTCGCGGGCGCGCGGCTTCGACTGAGCGGAGATGTTTGCCGCCAATGCGAAGACGAGGATCGCGGACCGGCAGAGTTGCGAAGTGGACATGGGGCCTCCGGACAAAGTTGGAAGTATAAAGGATAGGAATGGGACGAGGGTTGCGGCGTTTGGTGCGGTGGGAGCGATCTGGGCTGGGGTACAATCGCAAAAAACAGATTGTTGGGGGATGCTATGGACGGTTGGAAGAAGGCGATGGTTCTAGGCGCAATTGGCTCGGCCGCGATTCTATTCATGAAAAAGAGGTATCCGGCAGGCGTGCTGGCGACTGGGGTTGGCTTGGCAGTGCTGGCGGCGGAATATCCGGAGAAGTTCGACAAAGTGCGGCGGGCCCTCCCGGAGTATTTTGAGCATGGGATGCGGATGATGGAGATGGCGGGACAAGCAGGCAAGCGGATTACGGATGCGGCGGGGCGAAGCGCGTTCGAGGCTTGGGAGGATATTGGCGGATAGAAAATCTTGTGCTAAAGATCGCGAAGAAAGCCGCAGAGAATCTATCTATTTCTTTGCCGTCTTTCGGCCTACTACTCGATGCCGAGCTGCTTCCTGGCATCGGGACTTAGGCGCTCTGGGGTCCAGGGTGGGGTCCACACGACATTCACGGTGCAGTTACTCACGCCGGGCAATTGCTCCACCCGCGACTTTACCTGGGCACTGATGTTGACGTGTTCCGGACAACCTTGAGCTGTGAGGGTCATCTCGACCATGACAGCCTGCTTGGCTTCGTCCGGGCTCTCAGATGCGGGGGCAAAATCCACCTTGTAGATCAGGCCAAGGTCGACAATGTTGACCGGAATCTCAGGATCGTAGCAACTCTTCAGCGCACTTAGTACATCTTGTTCCGTGATGGCGGGCATGGCGGACAATACCTCTCTTTCAGTTTACCTTATGGCAGCGGCCCTTTGGGGTAGGGCAGGCAGCTGCCAAAAACTTGGTAGAGTCTTCTCATGATGAGTCCCGAGGCAAGACAGAGAATACAATTCGCGCTACTGCTGGCACTGGTAGTCGCGACTCTGCGTGCGGGCTACATTTTGTACCAACGCCACGAAGACAAGGTCGCCGCAGACAAGCAGAAGCAGGCGCAAAATGTGGGTTATTCCAATCCCGACTACTACGTCAGTCCCAAGAAGCTGTATCCCTACGATGTGAAGAGCGCAAAGCAGCTTACCCAGCAACCGGTGTGGGTGAAGGAAGGATACCGCTACGCCTACTACCCCTACGATGCAGCGAGCAAGCATGTGGATTTCTCGCACGATGCGGGACTGCTGCTGCCGATCGAAAAGCTGGAAATTAAAGATGTGATTACGGCGATGCCCACGGGAAAGGGAGAGCGGAAGCAGGTGATGGCGGTATTTCAGAAAGAAGGGAAGAGCTTTGCGGTGCCGATTGGCTTTGAGGCGGATGAGCAGTACAAGATTTATTCCGACGAAATGTTTTTCGTGGAAGATCCGCATGACCTGTACAAACACTGGTCCGCGGACGTGTGGCAGGCGGTGGAACAACACCAGGTGAAGGCAGGGATGAACGAACTGCAAGCGGATTTCGCGATCGGCATGGGCGTACCCGACGCAGGCGGCAGTTCGGAAAAGACGGTGCGTTATCCGAACGGGGGCAAGCCTCTGGTGATCGTGTATCACGACGGCAAGGCTGCGGAGATTAAGGCGGGGACGGCCGGATCGTGACCGCTACGGGATCCGCACAACCTGGGTTGCCAAGTTCCATCCTCGTAAAGCCACTTGCGCGGCGCCCATTGCCGATTTCGCGGGATACTCAAGCTCAATTTCCCGGCTCTCGCCCGGAAGGACGCGAATATTCTCGCCAGTGCGGGTGGCTTTCGCTGTAGCAGAGAGGGACGCGGCCGGGAGGCGATTCAAACGCCGGTACGACGCGTTGTCGGCGCCGAGCCAATAGAAATTTCTGGACACAATCTCGCCGGAAGCGTACTTCAGTTCCAAGCTCACCAGCGCGATCTTTTCAGACTGCAAAAGTGGCGCAAGCTCCAGTTGAAATCCGTCGGAGACTGCGTCGGCCCCTGCGTCTCGCTTTTCTTCCTTATGAAGCAATAACTTGTTGTCGAGAGAATAGACACTCGCGCTGAGCACAAGAGCCGGTTGCGAGTCGTTCGTGGTGTTCACTACTGCCACGCTGTAGTTTGAGAGATCGAGTTGAATGTGCAATGGCTCACAAGCTTTCTTTACGCCATAGAACGACGACTGCGTGTCGTAATCCGAGTTTAGGATTTGCCAGGTGTTGCTGGGCCAAGCGGGCTGAGTCATCCACAATAGGCGCCCGCTGTTGGGAGACCAGAGGTGCGCGTTCATGCCTTCGAAAATGGCGCGGTGGTCGACATAATCGAGCATCTGAGCCTTGCGCTCGAAGTCTTCAAGGCCAACTGGAGCGCCGAACTCGGCTTCCATTTGCGCCATGAAGGGAGCCATGTCTCCGTTTCCGCTCTGATGCCAGTCGTGGTAAGCCCAATCATCGTTGATCGGCCACTGATCTTCCTTCGGAATCCAGGCGCGAAAAGATTCGAGCGTAGAGAACGAAGGAGTGCCCGTTTCCACTGAGAAGCCGTGGTTCAGGGTGGTGTAATAGAGGGTTGGGTCCATGTATTTGTACGGACCGCTGTTTTGAAGATTGACCTGGTTCGAACTGGGGAAGTAGTAGCGGGTTCCGTCGAGGGAGCGGATCAGTTCAATGAGACCTTCATTGATGATGGGCTGGGGCACGCCTTCGTTGCGCCCGCACCACACGACGATCGACGGATGATTGCGGAAGCGCAGGATGGTGTCGCGGGCGTTATCGAGGAACAGGGCGGGGTCCTGGGCTTCGACGTTGTAGTTCTGCGTGGACTCCCAGAAATCATTCCACACCATGAGTCCGTATTCGTCGGCGAGATCGTAAAAAGTCTGTTCCGTATTCTGCCCGACCCAGTTGCGGATGATATTCAAGTTGGCATCGCGGTGAAGGCGAAAGTAAGGCTCGAGATGTTCGCGCGAGACTCGCTTGCGGGAATCGTCCATGCCCCAGTTTCCGCCACGGCAAGCGATCCGCACGCTGTTCACCTTGATGACGAGGTAAGGGGACATCTTGGTGTCGTCGAGCATTTTGATCGATGGGGAGTGTTCACCGCCAGGGGCCAGAGATGCCACCCAGGATTTCCATCCTTCTTTCCATTCCGGCGGGAAGGATGAAGGGAAGGGATCGACCGCAGGGATTTCGCGCATGCCTTCGTGACGGACGTCGACCACCAAATCTGATTTCAGACGCGCCGTGGTTGGAGAGTACTCGAGGCGGCGGAGGTGGCCGGTGTCGTCGAACAGGCTGAGTTCATAGGTGATCTCGCGAATTCCGAAGCGCAAGTCTTTTGCGTCGGACTCGGTAGTTCCCCGCAAGAAACTCAGATGCAGCGTGTAGAGATCGGGCGTGCCGTAGCCGTTGGGCCACCATAGGTGAGGATGCTGCAACGTTAGCTGAGAGAATTCCGAGGGTGACAACTTCACTGTCGCTCTGCCTGGAGTTAACGTGATTTGCTTGGTCACCGCGGTGTCGCCGAAGGAAGCTTTCAACGTCCCGTTGACTGGTGAGGGTGAAAGATTCTCGAGGGGAACGTTGATCTCGATGTCGGCGCGCGAAGTGTCGGGCAGAGGCAGGGAAGTGACGACTTGGGCGTCGCCAAACTTCACGGTACTGGTGGCGGTAAGCGCGACTGGCTGCCAGATGCCTGTGTCGCGATCGCGTACTGCCGGAATCCAATCCCAGCCTTCAGTGGCCACGAACGTGGGGCCATCGAGACACATGATGCCTCCGTTCTCGCCGGGGCCTCCTTTAACGGATTGTTCTTGGGGAATGCCGGGATGCGGAGGAGGTGAAATGCGAACCGCGAGAACATTGGCACGATCGGTTTTTACAACATCGGTCACATCGAAGATGCCGCGAATGAAGGCTCCCTTGATCGATCCCAGGGATTCGCCGTTGAGCCACACGGCGGCCTGGTAGTTAATGCCCTCAAAGGTCAGCGTGAGACGTCGGCCTCGCGCGGATTTGGGCGCGTGAAACTCTACGCGATACCAATAGTCCTGCTTGTTCAAGCTTTCGGGGATGGCGAGATTGTTCAAGCCGTAATCGGGGTCGGGATACATTCTGCGATCGATCATGGTGGTGAGGACTGTGCCGGGAACCGTGGCCAGCATCCAGTTTTTGGCGTCGAAGTTGGGCTGCGAGATGGCGAGGCCATCGGCGGTAATGTTTGGTGCGGGAATCATGCGCCATCCGGCGGCGAGGGTCCAGTGGCCATCCGCGTTTGCCTGAAGAGTTTCCTGTGGTGGGAGAGTTTTAGCGATGGGGCGCGAAAGGGGCGCATTGCTGTGCGGCATCGTCGAAGGATCTTGGGGCGAGCGGTATCCGGCTTGGCCGCGCGTTTGCACGGGCCAAGGTTTTGAGCCTTCTTCGAATTCGATCGTGGAGAAGTCTTTGGGTGCCTGCGAGAGTTGTTTGATTTCTTCGTTGCTAAGGGCGTGGCGAACCAGCGTGAATGATGCGATAGATCCGCCGAAATGACGCCAGTTTCCGTTGGGCGGCGGGGGAGGGGCCATGTTCAGGGTCGGGCTGACGCTTCCCAACTCCAGTTTGCCGGTGGCGATTGGAGCGCCATCACTGTAGAGGCTGAACGCCTCGCCATTGAATGTGGCGGCGAGGAAGTGCCATTTGTTCGGTGCGAGCGCGGCCGCTCCAGACAGAGTGTTGTCATCGCCGAGCCAAAGAACTACGTGGTCAGAGTCCAACGCCAGGTAGCGCGAGAACTCGTCTTCGGGTTCGCCGAAGCCCACGACCAAAGACAGTTTCTTCGAAGCTTCGGCAGGCTTGACCCAAGCGTAGATCGACCAGGGCGAGTCTGCGCGCAGGACTGAGTCGCTCTTCTCGAGAGGTTTGTGCAGGCCGTCACCATCAGGGAGGAATACAGCGTTGTACGGGCCGTAGTAAGGAGGGTCGTTCGTGACTTGAGCCTGAGACTGAGCGCGCTCGGCACTGGCAATTACGCAGATGGAGATGAGGCCAATTGAGACCAGAGATCGACATCCAGGAAGAGAACCGTGCATGAAGGCTCCGTGAACGCGTGGAGATGGACTGCGGACGTGAAGGGGAATCGTATCAGGAGTGGTTGCGGCATTCTAGGCAGGCATGCGAAAACCGAATGGGGTACATCGAAAAAACAACTTTGACTCGGAAGGATCGGTCTCGTAGGGTAATACGCAGATGTCGTCTCACGTCCATCATCGCCATCACCATCACGCGCATAGCGCGACGGCGGCGATGTGCACCTGAGATTGCAGACTTGATATAAAAAGCACTTTTCAGGAGTTCCGGCCCGCTGACGCGAAGAGTCAGCGGGCTTTTTGTTTTTGGAAGAGAAGGTCAGGTATGAACGCGGAATTTGATTTCGACAAAATGGGCGGGTTGCTTCCCGCTGTTGTGCAGGATGCAGGCGACGGGGAGGTCCTGATGGTGGGTTTCATGAATCGGGAGGCCCTGGATCGCACGCTCGATGGTGGGTATGTGACGTTCTTCAGTCGAACGCGGAACCAGCTTTGGATGAAGGGCGAGACCTCCGGGAACCGGTTGAGGGTTGTGTCGGCGCAGACCGACTGCGACCGCGACACGCTCTTACTTCGTGTCGAGGTCGAGGGAGCGGGAGTGGTGTGTCACCGCGGCACGCGCTCTTGCTTCACCGAAGGGATTCCTGTGCGCACCGGAGAAGCGGCGGCCGTTGCGAAGGAGACGCGATGAAGCTACGCATCGGAATTCCCAAGGGCAGTTTGCAGGAGGCTACGCTGCAGTTATTCGCCCGTGCCGGGCTTCCCGCTTATACGAATGGGCGATCTTATTTCGCAAGCACCGCCGATCCGGAGATCGATTGCATGTTGATCCGGGCGCAGGAGATGGCGCGCTATGTGGAACACGGGGCGATCGACGCGGGCCTGACCGGACTCGACTGGGTGATCGAGAGCGGCCTGGAAGTCGCGACCGTGAGCGATCTGATCTATGCGAAAAGAAGTCGGGGCAAAGTGAGGTGGGTGCTGGCGGTCCCGGAGGATTCTCCGGTGCAACGGGCCGAAGACCTGGCGAAAAAAATTGTCGCGACTGAACTGGTGAAAGTGACGCGCGACTACTTTGACAGGAAAGGCGTCGAGGTCCGGGTGGAGTTCTCGTGGGGTGCGACTGAGGTAAAGCCGCCCATGCTGGCGGACGCGATTGTCGAGGTTACGGAGACCGGGAGTTCGCTCAAAGCCAACCGGCTCCGGATTCTGGAGACAGTGCTGGAGTCGAACACGCAGCTGATTGCGAACAAATGTTCGTATGCGGACCGCGAGAAGCGGCGAAAGATCGACAATCTGGCGCTGATGCTGCAAGGAGCGATGGAAGCGCAGGACCGCGTAGGGCTGATGCTGAATGTTCGACGCGAAAACCTGGCCACGGTTCTGAGTGTTTTGCCTGCGCTGCAAAAGCCGACGATATCTCACCTGAGTGATGAAGACTGGTTGGCGGTGAATACGGTGATCGACGAGGGAGCGGCGTGGGACGTGATTCCGCGGCTGAAAGAGGCGCAGGCCCAAGGGATCGTGGAATATCCGCTGAACAAGGTGGTGCTGTAATGCGGATTGTTTCAGGCCGCGCGGCGGTCGCGCTGGTAGAACGGCTGGCTGCACGGGGCTCAGGGCTTAACCAGTTGGAGCCGCGAGTGCGGCGGATTGTCAATGGCGTGCGGCGTGGAGGAGAACGTGCGCTTCGGAGGTATGCGGAGCGATGGGACGGGCTGGGTCGTGGACAATCGCTGCGCGTCTCCGAACAGGAAATGGCGGCCGCAGAAGGGATGATTGCTCCGCAGTTGCGCAAATCGTTGCGGGAGGCGGAACAGAATATCCGGCGATTTTGCGACTGGCAGATGCCGTCTGATTGGATGCGGACGCGGAGTGGAATTTCTGTTGGGCAAATCGTACGTCCCTTGGAGTCGGTGGGATGTTATGTGCCGGGCGGACGGTATCCGCTAGTTTCTACATTGCTGATGACGGTCATTCCCGCGCAGGTCGCAGGTGTGAAGAACATCCGGGTGGTTTCGCCCCGGCCGTCGACCGAGGTGATGGCAGCGGCGGCAATGCTGGGGGTGCGTGAGTTCTATCGCGTTGGAGGGGCGCACGCGGTCGCAGCCTTGGCGTATGGGGCGAGCAGTATTCCGAGGGTAGACAAGATCGTGGGGCCTGGGAACGCGTACGTGACGGTTGCGAAGAAGCTCGTCTCATTCGATTGCGCCATTGATTTTCTGGCTGGGCCCACCGAGGCGGTCGTCTTAAGCGACTCTGGCGTTCCGGAATTTATTGCTGCGGATCTGGTGGCGCAAGCCGAGCACGATCCGGAGACGCTGGCCGTGTTCATTACGTCCTCTCGAAGATTGGCGCAATCGGTTAAGGCGAATGCGGCACAACTGGCGAAAGGGAATTCGAAAGCGTTGCAGGCTCGGGGGGCAATTCTAATCGCGGGCTCGCGTGAACAAGGGCGCAGTTGGGCGAATCAGATTGCGCCAGAACACATCACTATCAGTAAAGAAGACTTACCGTTTATTCAGAATGCGGGGTCGATCTTCGTGGGCGACTATTCGGCGCAGGCGGTGGGCGATTACGCTTCCGGTCCGAACCATGTTTTGCCGACATCGGGACAGTCGCGCTTTCGCGGAGGTTTGAGCGTTGCGGATTTTGTGAAGGTAATTACCGTGCAGCAACTTTCGGCCGAGGGCCTGCGCCGGATTGCTCCTGCGGTGGGATACCTGGCAGCGGCGGAGGGTCTGCCGGCCCACGCGAGGTCTGTGAGTGTGAGGTGCGAGCATGCTTAGGCCACGCGAAGCGGTGCGAACGTTGCCGTCATACCATCCGCCATTGGCCGGTCGTGATGGGCTGCGACTTGATTTCAACGAAAACACCGTCGGATGTTCGTCGCGAGTGCTCGAGAGGTTGCGGCGGTTGGGTGCGGAAGACTTCGCGCGATATCCCGAACGCGAACCGGTGGAAGCGGCAGTTGCGGAGATGCTGGGGGTCGACCCGACGGAGCTTTTGCTAACGAATGGTGTGGACGAAGCAATCCACTTGCTGTGTCAGACCTACCTAGAAGCAGACGATCAGGCAGTGATTGTCGTGCCTACGTATTCGATGTACCGCATCTACATCATGGCTGCGGGCGCGAAGGTCATCAGCGTTCCCGCGGGAGAAAATTTCCAGTTTCCGACGGACGATCTCTGCAAAGCCGTAACGCCACGCACGCGTTTGATCGCTATTGCTAACCCGAACAACCCTACTGGAACGGTCGCACCGGAGCGAGATCTGCTGCAAATCGCGCGCTCGGCACCCGGAACAGCAGTGCTCGTGGATGAAGCGTATTTCGAGTTCTACGGGCAGAGTGTGATGGCAGCGCGCGATGAGTTCCCGAACCTGTTTGTGGCGCGAACATTTTCCAAAGCATACGGGCTCGCGGGACTGCGCATTGGAATCCTAATGGGCGACGCGGAACAGATGCAGGTAGTGCGGCGGGTCAGTTCGCCGTACAACGTAAACGCAGCGGCGCTGGCTTGCCTGCCGGAGACGCTCAATGATCAGTCGTATATCCAACAATATGTCAGTGAAGTGCGCGAGTCGCGAGCGAAGCTGGAGCGAGCGCTCGAAGCTGCTGGAATTCAATTCTGGCCAAGTCAGGCGAACTTCGTCCTGGCGCGGGTCGGCGCGGCGTCTGCGTTTGTCGAGCATATGCGGCGACGAGGAATTCTGGTGCGCGACCGCTCTGGCGATCCGGGGTGCGAGGGGTGCGTACGGATCACATTGGGGCCGCACGGACATACTGACCGGTTGCTTGCGGCTCTCCAGGAAACGTTAGAGGAAGCTGGCATTGGGCAAGGAGTATCGCGGCGATGAGAAAAGGAAGTATCAAGCGAAATAGCAAAGAGACGCAAATTCAGGTTGCGCTGACGATTGAAGGGCACGGACGCTACCAGGTATCGACGGGGATTCGCTTCTTCGATCACATGCTGGAGTTGTTTGCACACCATGGAGGGTTCGACCTGAAACTAAAAGCTCGCGGCGATCTCGATGTGGACCAGCATCACACGGTGGAGGACGTGGGCATCGTGCTGGGCCAGGCATTTGATAAAGCGCTGGGCAGCAAGCGCGGCATTCTGCGAGCCGGATATTTCTTGATGCCGATGGACGAGACGATGGGAATGGCCGCCGTCGATTTCTGTGGGCGAACCGCGGCGGTAGTGGATACGAAGGTGCGAACGCGGGTGGTGGGCGACCTGCAAACGGAACTGGTTGACGACTTCTTTGAAGGTTTTGCGCGCGGCGCACGCGCAAATGTTCACGCGCGAGTGCTCTACGGACGCTCGAGCCATCACAAGATAGAAGCGTTGTTCAAGGCGTTTGCGCGGGCGCTGCGTGCGGCATGCTGGCGTGACCAGAGGATGGCGCGACTCCTGCCATCAACCAAGGGAGTGTTGTGATGATCGCGATTGTCGATTATGGCGCGGGAAATCTAGTCTCAGTAAAGAAGGCGTTGGACTGGTTGGGGCAGGAGTGCACCATTACGGCCGATCCACAGCAGGTCGCGAGCGCCAACAAGGTTGTTCTTCCCGGTGTGGGCCATTTTGCGTCGACGGAGTCTTTGGAACGGACCGGTTTGAAAGATGCCATTGCGGATTCCATTACTCGCGGGATTCCTTTTCTCGGTATCTGCGTTGGGATGCAGTGGATGTTCGCCGGCAGCAAAGAATCGCCTCAAAGCTATGGTTTGGCCTTATTTGACGGGGAATGTGAGTGCTTCTCACCGCATGTGAAGTCGCCCCATGTGGGATGGAATCAACTCGAGGTTGATCCAGCGTCCCACCTGTTACGTGGAGTGCCATCCGGTGCGTTCGTATATTTCACGCATTCGTTTCGCGCGCCGATGATTGCGGCCACGGTGGCATGTTGCGAGTATGGCGGGCGGTTTTCCGCGGCAGTCGAGCGGGAACATCTGTTCGGTGTGCAGTTTCACCCCGAAAAGTCCGGAGAGGTTGGGTTGAAGTTGCTGGGAAACTTTTGTGCGCTCTGACATGTTGACTAAACGCATTATCGCTTGCCTGGACGTGAAGGGCGGACGCGTTGTGAAAGGCGTGCAATTCGAGAACCTGCGCGATGCGGGCGATCCGGCCGAATTGGCAAAGGCCCACAGCGCGTCTGGGAGCCGACGAAATCGTGCTACTTGATATCTCGGCGGCCCACGAGCGTCGTGCCACATTGCTCGATACGGTGTGCCGAACGGCACGCGAACTGTTTATTCCGTTCACGGTGGGCGGGGGCATTCGCACATTGGAGGAGGCGGCCGCGGTCTTTGCAGCGGGGGCGGACAAAATCAGCATCAATTCCGCCGCGCTTGCGGAACCGGATCTGATTGCTCGGATTGCATCGCGGTTTGGGTCCCAGGCGGTCGTTGTGGCGATTGACGCCAAGAGGCATGAGATGAAGGCCAAGTGGCAGGCCTATACGCATGGAGGTCGTTCGACCAGCGGGCGCGATGCTGTAGAGTGGGCGCGGGAAGCGGAAGACCGCGGCGCGGGAGAAATATTGTTGACTTCGATGGATCGCGACGGAACGGGAGCTGGCTTCGATTGCGAACTGACGCGCGCGATCGCCGACTCCGTGCGGGTTCCCGTAATTGCTTCCGGCGGTGCGGGCGGCGCAAAGCACTTCGTGGAAGTGTTTCGCGAAGGACACGCCGACGCTGCGCTGGCTGCGTCCATTTTTCATTACGGTTTCAGCCGGCTTGTAGATCTGAAGGAAGAGATCGGAGCGCAGGGAATTCCGGTGAGGTGGCCATGCTGATTCCGTCGATCGACTTGATGGGCGGTAAGATCGTCCAATTGGTGCAAGGAAAGAAGAAGGCCCTGGAGTTCGATGACTTTGATATTTGGGTGGATCGCTTCTCAAAGTATCCCCTGGTGCAGTTGATTGACCTCGATGCCGCGATTGGCTCTGGGGACAATATTGAACTCGTCCGGGAATTTGCCAACAAACTGCCGTGCCAGGTTGGGGGAGGGATCCGCTCGGTCGAGGCAGCGCAGACCGCACTGGAGGCAGGAGCGCGCAGAGTAATCCTGGGTTCGGCTCTTTTTCACGAGTACAGACTGGACACCGGCTTTGCGGAAAGAGTGGCTGGCACTATCGGTGCGAACCGTCTAGTGTTTGCGCTCGATGCTATCGGCGGCTGCGTGGCGATTCATGGTTGGCGGAAGGTCACTGAGGTGACACCTCTCGAGATGATTTGCGAACTGGAGCCCTGGTGTGATGGGTTTCTTTATACCCATGTGGATACAGAAGGGTCACTGCAGGGGTTCCCGCAGGATGTGATTCGTCCGCTAAGGCGAGCGACGGCGAGACAACTGATCGCCGCAGGGGGAATCCGAACTCAACAAGAAATCGATGACTTGCATGCAATGGGTGTAGATGCGGTGGTTGGAATGGCGATTTATACAGGGATCCTGCCGGGCTTTGTTAATTGCGAATAAGAGTTTCCGCTTTGCGAATTGCTTTCTCGTGCAGTTCCCATGAATGGATTGCTTTGCGGCATCCTTCGCGCGCCATGCTGGTGCTCAATTGCTTCTCCGCCAGGTCGAAGGTGGCTTCCGCGTCCATTCTGGCTCGGTAGGCCTCGGCATCTTTCTCCTTGCTCTGGGCGGGGGCGAGCGTGTCCGCATCTCTCCCCGATGCCTTAGGCTGACTACGCGCGTCGGATACTCTAACATTCTGAGCTGCGACAGCTTCGTATGCCGTCCGCACCGGTTCCGGCCATTGTTCACGGACGGCTTGGCTCAAGCGATCAAGTGCGGCGTTCGCCTGGTCTGCCGCCTTGCGCACCCGCTTTTTTTCGCGCAGCCATTTCATTACGGACCAGGTCATCGCCTCATTCATGAGCTCTTTAGCGGCTTCGACTTCGGGGATCTTATCCATCAGTTTCCAGTAAGAGGAGAGTGTTGTTGCAACAGAGACAGGTTGCGTTGGGCCGCAATTTATTCCTGTGACGGCAATCACGCTTCGAGGTGACGCAACGCAAGATCCACGTTGTGGCTATTGACTCGCAGCGAAGCGGACACTAGATTGTAGGCAAATGCTGCAATGCAGCAAACTGGAGATAGAATATGCCAACCCATAGCAAGCCCCGAGATGATCGCTCCCCGCTGGCCATTCTGACTGAACTGGCGGTCGAGGGAACATCGAGCCTGGTGGATGCACAACGAGCGTTTCTCAACCTGGCGCAAAAAGAGAACGACATCATCTGCAACGGAGTTAAAGAACGCATTGGCAACTTCATGCCGGCAGTCGCAATGACAGGGCTGGTACAGCGCAGCGTGGATACTCTCATCGATATGCAGCAGGAGTTATTGACGACAACCAGCAAGCAGACGCTGCAGTGGCTGGAAACTGAGAAGGCGCAAAAAGGCGACCGCGCGGCGCAGTTGGCCGATTTTGCGCGCGAGGGAGTGGAGACTTTCAAGCGCGCGCAGAAGAAGTTCCTGGAAGCCGTCGCACAGGAGACCGCGACTGCGACCAAAAAGCCGCATGAAGTAACGCCAGCCAAAAAGACCGAACTAGCGCAACTGGCGCGCGAGGCGGGGGATGCGTTCATCGAGGCGCAGAAGAGATTGCTCGACGTAATGGGGCAGCAGATGAATGTAAACCTGGAAGCGGCCACCCGGACGATGGAACTGATGTCGCCTTCGCAGTTTCTGCCAATGGCGACCAAGACAGGCGAAGGAATGAAGAACTTCTTCGATGCGGAAACATCGATGATCGGATCGCTCATCAGGCCGCACAAGAAGGAAGCAGCGAGGGTGAGACCCGCGAGGGCGCGCACGGCGCGACGGCCCAAAGTTGTACCGGCCTAAGCTGAACGCGATTGAACAGGCAAAGGGCGTGCTTTTCGGTACGGAGGATTGCCCGTTCCTGCGGGTGCTGCTGGCGGTGTTGCCTTAGGCGAAGGCAAGCGGTTCAGCAACGCCCGCTCCCATTGCAGCCACAGACGGCTGGTGTAAAGCAGTGCGCTGCACTGTAGCGTGAACCAGTCGCGGGTCATCAGTGGCGAGCGGAACGCAGAGCGATTGGCAATCCAATGCTGGGCGACGTGGCGCGCGAGGGTGAATCCCATTCTCGTGTCGGCGCCGACGATGTCGCCGAGAATTCCTTCCAGCGTGAACATCACCTTGGACAGCATGATCAGCGAGCTGGGAAACTTGACGCCGGCGATGGCGACACGTTCCAGGAGTCGCATGGCGTCTGCCCCACTCGGCATGCGGGATGCCGGTAGCTCGTCGAGAAACTGGTCCACGGAATCGCGGACTTTGCGGCCTCGGGGCGACGCCGGTCCTATGCGCGGCTGGCTGAGCGCCACGATTTCAGCGGACGTGCCTAGCGGATCGCGCAGGCTGACCATCAAGAACAAGAGAGCAAGATGACGCCGCTGCTCTCGATCCAGTCGCTCGCGCAGGGCCCAATCGAGGATGACTAGTTCGCTCGAATGGCTGTCGTATAAGAGGTTGCCGGCATGGGGATCCCCGTGAAAGATCGCATCCTGGGTTGACGTGAACAGGGGCACAGCGACGAGAGATTCAATCATTTGCTCCGCAATTCTGCGCCGCCGCGCAGCAGGCAAGCGGGCGGCCGCGCTCGTTACTTTGATGCCTTTCTCTTCTGTCAGGGCAGTGATGGTAGGCGTGCATAGATGGTGGATGACGCGCGGGATGCGAACTCCATGGAAATCACGGTAGAGGCTTCCCGCTTCGGTCAGGGTCTTTTGTTCGCGGGAGAAATTGACTTCGTGCCGGAGGAGGCGGCGGACTTTTTGGAACGTGTCGGGAATGAGATGAGCCGCGAATCCGTAAGTATGGTGGCGATCTCCGAAGTAGTGAGCGAGCCCTTGAAGGTAATCCATGTCTTCGGCGAAATATTCGGGGATGTGCGGTTTCAGGACCTTGAACACGCCGCGTTCGCGCCGGCCGGTTTCGGGATTGCGCCAGGTGAAGCGAACGACGGCGCTGACGCTGGCTTCTTTGAGAATCGTGGGCGCGACTTTGATGGCAAAGGTTTTGACCTTGGAACCCAGCGCTTTTTGCACGATAGCGCGGATGTCTCCGGGCTGAACGTCGCGAATGCCGTTCTCTAGTTTCGCGAGTGCGTTGCGCAGGGCTGGGTGAAGGTGCTGATTACGGGCGATAACTTGGCCCAGCTTCTGTAGTCCAGGTACTTTTGCAATGAGGCGCAGCAGGCGCACTTCGGGCGGAGTCTTGGGTGGGAGTTCGATCTGCTCCAGAAGTTTTGGAGCGAGTCGCGCAGCGGAAAGGTGAGTTACGACGAACATCATGGCATCGCGTACCGGCGGGCGCCACGGTTTGTAGGCATCGGGGACAAGGGCGTCGACCGGGACAATGTCGTCGACGATCCAGCGGGCCATGGCGTCGCGAACAGACTGCCCCGCGGAGCTCTGCAGTCCGGCTTCGATCGCGCTGATCTTCTCGGCCGCCGTGGTGCCAGGGGGTAGGAAATTCGCGAGGGCAGTGCGCAACTGATCGGGCGCGAGCAGGCGGAGTCCGGCTTCGATGGCGGATGCGTCCAGCATGGGTGAGCTGCCGTTCACACTATGGCCTCGGGTTTATGGATATGCAGTGACGGGCATCACCGGAACTTGGGGAGTCGTGTGAGATAGTCGAGGGGATCACAGAGTGAAGAAGTTGGCGACGTTGAACGAAGTATTTTCCAGATTATCGATGCGGCGGCGGTATGAGGTCTGGTTCCTGCGCCTGGGATTGGCGGATGGAAGCGGAGCCTGGTGGTTTCGCTATCTGCTGATGAATCCGGGGCGAGGAGGATGTGCCGAGCTACCAAAGGGCATGCCAGTGCAAGTGTGGGCGACCTGGTTTCCAGCGGGTGGGAGTGCGCAGAGTTTCATTCAGGGATTTCCGATCGAGGGATTGGACCTGAGCCATAAGGGCCAAAGCCCGTTTCATTTTCGAATTGGTGAAAACAGCATCGACGACAATTCATGCAAGGGATCGTTGCAGGTGGATGGACGTGCGATTTCATGGAACCTACACTACCGGTCCACATTTCATGTGACGTTGAGCAATAAGGGATGGATCGGGTTTTCGCGGTCGCCTCACTCGGACGCAATCTTCGCTGGAGAGATCAAACTAGATGGGCGGAGTGTCGCGGGGGATTCTCTTGGTTTCGGAGTGCAGGGGCACAACTGTGGCTATCGGCATCGCAACTTCTGGAGATGGACCCACGTTTATTTTTCTCGAGCCGAGCGGCGTGCGAGTACGCTCGAAGCGCTCATTTACGAGATGCCCTTCGGGCTGGTTTTTCGCAAGGCGGTGTTGTGGCACGAGGGGCAGGAGTATTTGTTTCGAGAGTTCAGCGAGGCAGGAGACCGGGAAAGTATGCAATGGAACTTTCGGTGCGGCGCGCGCAACGGATTGGCGATTGAATCGGCAATCGATGGGAGGGGTCCGAGCCTTCACCGGCTTCCTTATATAAAGACCGATTGCAGCGGCAGCTTCGAGGTGGTGAACAACAGCCTGGCATCAGCGTCGTTGCTGATTCGCGGGGCGGGTGGGGCCGTCGAGCGATTAGAAACTAAGACAGGCGCCGTGCTCGAGATGGTGGGGTGAGGGATTCGGCTGAGGACTGAGCTTTGGCGAGGCGTTCGGCAACGACCGTGTAGGCTGCGGGATTGAAAGCCATTCCGATGTGAGTGCCCGGGACCTCGACGTCCTTTTCAGGATCCATGGTCATACAATATCGCCAGTCGACGATGCCATCCTGGCGCGTGTAAATTGCAGTTTCGACCATCGCGCTGGGAACCTTTCGGTGAAGCGAGCCAAGAAAATTGCAGGTGCAGCGACCGGTGTAGCAATCGGGCAGAACTCCCTTGCCATGCTCCTCGAGAATACGAAGACGAACAGCTTCGGCGGCGCGTAACACCGCGCGATTCGCTACCGTGCCGCGGATGGGTGCTGCGAGTGTGATGACCGAAGCCACCTCTTTCGGACGTTCACCTGCGACAGAACGTGCGATCACACCGCCAAGACTATGGCCGATCAGATGAATCTTGCGCCCGGTTTCGGCCAATGCCTTTTCGATCGTCTGATTCAGACGGCGTTGAATGAGCAAATTGGGACATTCCGCGTTGAGACCGATGCCGGAAAAATAAGGGCGGTAACCAATTCGCCGCAACCAGGCGTGGAGCTCCGTTAAATAAAGATCGGTGCCGAGAAAGCCGGGGATGATGACGACAGCCGATCCGTCTCCGCGAGGAACGCCCAAGCCGTAATACACGGGCGTGGCGTGTAAGAGCAGAATTTCGGCACCAAATAGGGCTTCTGTCCAAAAGGTGGAAGTATTGGCTTGCGGGTAGGGGCGCGGTACGCGTTTGCGCCGCTTGGCCGTGGATGGACGCGCTGCAGCTTTTATTGGTTTACGCGGCAAGTTCGTCCCGGGTCCGCCCAATCTTCACGTCGGCACGCGAAGAGGGCAATTGCTGCACTGCGGAATTATACCGCGAGGGTCTTGGTGTTCCAATAGTCATTTTTGTATTGAACTCAGAAGATTAGAGTGAGCGTTGCGAAATTCAACGCTTTTTGCGGGCTCGGCGCTTGCTGGGCGCGGTCTTTCCCAGGCGAGCCTCGAGCTCGGCAACCCGCTTGCGCAGTGCCTCCACTTCTGTTTCATTCTCGGTCTGCGGGCGCGAGGGCACGCTGCCTAGAAATCTCTTCATCATGTCCACCGGAGACAGGATCGCGGATTGGACTTCGCTCAAACGATTTTGCACTGTGCTCTGCACCTTCTCGTAGGTGTCGAAGGCCGACTTCAAGTACCACATCAGAAATTCCTGCCGAACTTCGTCGGAAGCAATGATGAGTTGCCGGAGCAATTCCAGGGGCAGGCCGGTCGGCTTGTCTTTGGCATCCTCAGTGATGATCTGCGTTAGCAAAACTCGAGTGAGGTCGCGCCCGCTCTTGGCATCCACGACCCGCACCTCGCGACCGGCGCGAATGTGGGCGGCCAGATCGTCGAGGTTGACGTAACGGCTGCTGGTCGTGTCGTACAGCCGGCGATTACCGTACTTCTTGATGAGGATGGTAGAAGGTTTCGTAGGCATCGGATGCTGCTTCGCACAAGACTCAGGAATATCTTGACACAAGATCCTTCCCCTCGTATAGTTTAGCTGATGCTGCAATGCAGCAATCGGAGGTACTTTATGGCAGCGGCAACAAAGCATGAATCTACTCACCCGAAAGAGTCGTCGACGTTCTCTCTGCTTTCGGGTTGGGCGCAGCAAGGGGCACAAACGCTATTCGCGACGCAACGGATTCTGATTGATCTGGCCATGCGGCAAAATGCGAGTGTAATGCACGCCGTGCGGCAGCAGTTGTCGGATCCGCATCATTCGCCCACCGCGATCCTCGGCGAAATTGCCGAAGATGGGTTGACGAACTTCATGGAAGGACAGAAGGTGCTGCTCGAACTGGGCAAGCAACAGAACGAAATCCTGATGATGGGAGTGAAGGAGCGGATGGGAGACTGGCCGGCGGCGCATGCCATGGCGGACTTGCTGCGGCGCAGCGTGGACACGTTCATCGACATGCAGGAAGAGTATTTGAAGATTGCCGGCAAGCAGACCCACAACTGGGTGGAGTCCGCGAAGGCGGGCAAGCCCTATCAGCCGGAGCACGTGGTGGATCTGGCCCGCGAGGCCATGGAGAACTTCGTGAAGGCCCAGAAGCGATTCATGGATGTGCTGGCGGATGAGACCGCCAAGGCCACCGGCGGCAAGCACGCAAACGGAGCAGGAAAGAAAGCAAAACGAACTGAGTTGTCCACCTTGGCGCGCGAGGCCACAGACTCATTTCTGGAAGCGCAGAAGTGCCTGGTTGATGTCGTTGGACGCCAGATGAATACCGGCGTGAAAACTGTTGGGAAGACGATGGATCTGCTGAAGCCGTTTCCATTTCTCCCGGTCAGCGACCTCACGCGGGAGGCGGTGAAGAGCTATGTCGACGCGCAGAAGGCTTTGATGGATGTGATGGTGAAGCCGCCACATGTGGCGAAAGCCGAGCGTCATACCCGAAAGCCCGCGAAGAAGGCGAAAGTCGCAGCGGCGGTTGCCTGAAGAGCTGGAAATTTCATGGAACAGTAGCACGCGCGCTGCAATGTTCTCGACATGCTTTGATCTGTCGCAAGCTTGACGGGTGCGTCTGACAAATATTCTGCGTCTCCGAGCGACGGGATGCCTTCGCCCGGAGACGCCATTTCGATTGAGTTTCGGGAGCGGCCTCAACAGCGCGATGCCGCTGTGCCATGGGATGTTGCGCTGACTCCTCGTGGTTTCTCAGTCTGAACCGAATGCACGAATCAGAGTGGTAAGGGAGAGGAATATGGCTACGGTTACCGCAGTTCCGGCTAGCAAGATCCGCGGGGGCAGCTTCCTGATCGAGGAGCGCGCACCGCAGGACGTTTTCACTCCAGAGGATTTCAGCGAGCAGCACCTGCTCATTGCGCAAACCGCAGAAGAATTCGCAAACAATGAGATCGTGCCAAATATCGAGAACATGGAGCACAAGAACTTCGCTATCACCCAGGAATTGGTGAAGAAAGCTGGGGAACTCGGACTAAGCGGTGTGGATGTTCCCGAAGAGTATGGCGGCATGGAAATGGATAAGGTGACGTCGGCCATCATCGCCGATCGTATCGCGAAATATGGCGGGTTCAGTACTACGTGGGGAGCGCACACCTGCATTGGCACGATCCCCATCGTGTACTTCGGCACGGAAGAGCAAAAGAAAAAATACCTGCCCGGTCTGGCCAGCGGCGAAACGATTGGTGCATATGCGCTTTCGGAATCGTCTTCCGGATCGGATGCGCTGAATTGTCGCACCCAGGCAAAGCTCTCGCCCGACGGCAAGCACTACATTTTGAATGGCGAAAAGATGTGGATTACCAATGCAGGATTTGCAGGATTATTCATCATCTTTGCGAAAGTGACGGGCGACAAGTTCACCGCGTTCATTGTCGAGCGTGGCTTCCCGGGATTTTCAGTAGGCGCTGAAGAGCACAAGATGGGAATCCGCGGCTCCTCCACTTGTCCGCTAATTCTCAATGATTGCCAGGTTCCCGTCGAGAATGTACTTGGGGAGATCGGCAAAGGGCACCATGTTGCATTCAACGTTCTGAACGTGGGACGGTTCAAACTGGGCGCTGGTTGCGTAGGGTCGGCACGCAATTGCATCGAGGGCGCCATCGCGTATGCCAAGCAGCGCAAGGCGTTTGGGAAGGTCATTGCGGATTTCGGACTAATTCGCGAAAAGATCGCCAACATGGCAGCCGGCATTTTCACTGGCGAGGCGATGGCCTATCGCACCGTTGGCATGATGGATGCGGCAATCGCCGAACTGGGCGAGGTGCACCACGACATGGCGCCCGTCCGCCGAGTGATCGACGAATATGCCGTGGAGTGCTCGATCCTCAAAGTGTGGGGATCGGAGTTCATTGACTACGTTGTCGACGAATCGGTGCAGATCTATGGGGGGTACGGCTTCGTCGTGGAATATCCTGCCGAACGCAATTATCGCGATGTTCGTGTGAACCGAATTTTCGAAGGCACAAACGAAATCAACCGGCTGCTCATTACGGGATTTCTGCTGAAACGGGCCATGTCGGGGCAGCTTCCATTAATGGCGGCGATCAAGAAACTCATGGATGAAGTGCTCTCGGGAAGTTCTGACGAGGGTGAAGAGGGGGCGCTCGCACGGGAGCGAAAGCTGGTCGCAACGGCCAAGAAGATTGGCCTGTTTGCGGCGGGCATTGCCACGCAGAAATACATGCAGGCGATCCAGGATCAGCAGGAGATCATGGGCGCAATCGCCAACATGACCATAGAAACGTATGCCATGGAGTCCGCCGTGCTGCGCGCACAGAAACTGGTGGCGCGGAACGGGGAAGAGGGCTGTGCGCATGCGATTGCCATGGCTCGCGTCTACATGTCGGGAGCCATGGAAAAAATTGAAAGCGCAGCGAGAATGGTTATTGCCGCCTGCGCCGAGGGCGATATGTTGCGCTCGCAGTTGGCAATCTTGCGCCGGCTGTGCAAGTACGAACCGTTTAACACGGTGGCGCTTCGGCAAGCAATCGCCCAGAAGGTCATCGAAACCGGGAAGTACCTGGTCTCATAACTCGCGTGGTCGAACCGGACCGCGAGGGATGGTGCAGTATGGCAAACTGTAGTTCCCAATTCGATTTCGATTTCATCGTGATCGGATCCGGCTTCGGAGGCAGCGTATCTGCGCTTCGCTTGACGGAGAAGGGCTACCGGGTTGCCGTTCTGGAGATGGGGCGCCGCTGGGCGCCCCTTTCTTTTCCGCGCACAAGTTGGTCCATTCGTCGCTGGTTCTGGCGTCCAAGTCTTGGCCTGCAGGGTTTCTTCAATATGCGTTTCTTCCGGCATGCCACGATTTTCAGCGGCTCTGCCGTCGGTGGAGGATCGATCACTTATGCCGCCACTCTACTGCCGCCGCCGGACAAGGTCTGGCACAGCGGATCGTGGGCAGGCTTGGCCGATTGGCAGATCGAGATGCCTCAACACTATCAAACCGCGTCGCGCATGCTGGGCGTACGGGAGAACAACATTCTGGGGGCTGCTGATCAACTTCTGAAGAGCACTGGGGAAGCCGCCGGTGTGGCCGAGACGTTTTATCGCACACGGGTTGGAATTTTTCAGGCGCCCGAAGGTGAGGTCG
Organism: uncultured Acidobacteriaceae bacterium; assembly: GCA_963840895.1. Classification (GTDB taxonomy): domain Bacteria; phylum Acidobacteriota; class Terriglobia; order Terriglobales; family Acidobacteriaceae; genus Sulfotelmatobacter. The sequence continues at coordinate 206,621 of CAWJAR010000009.1, read as the reverse complement.
GGAATACGACTGTTCCTGATCCGTTCTTCGGAGGGCAAGGTCCGCCGCGTACTACATGCATCGGCTGTGGTGGCTGCATGATGGGCTGCCGCTACGGCGCTAAGAATACTCTGGATCTCAACTATCTCTACCTGGCGGAAGAGGGCGGAGCGCGAGTCTTTCCCGAGACGAAAGTCGTCGACGTCAAGCCGCTCGACGACGCCGGCGATGGCAGCGCCGGGTACGAAGTTCACACTGTGAACTCCCTGTCGTGGATTCGTCGCCAGCCCCGAAGATTCACGTCCCGTGCGGTGGTCTTCTCCGCTTCGTCACTGGGCACCATGGAGTTGCTCTTCCGGCTGAAGGATAACGGCTCGTTGCCGCGCATCAGCAGTCGTCTGGGTAAACACGTACGCACGAATTCCGAATCGATCATTGGGGCGCGAGTCCCCTGCTGTGCGGATGATTTGTCGCAGGGCATTGCCATTGGCTCGGGCATCTACATTGATGAACACACTCACATTGAGGCCGTACGCTATCCCAGCGGTTCTGACGCTATGGGCCTGCTGACTACCATGTTGACAGACGGTCGGCCCGGCTTCTTGCGCATCGGGATGTGGGCGAAAAACATGTTAAGTCATCTGCTGCTGCACCCGATCAAAGCTTTTCGTTTGTTTCGGCCTTGGGGCTGGGCCCGGGAAGCGACCATCCTGCTCTGCATGCAAGCGTTGGAGGGGCACATCGAGATGCAGTGGCGTCGGCCGTGGTTCTGGCCGTTTTCCAAAATGCTGGTGAGCCGCGGAGATAAAGTGCCCACGTACATTCCCAAGGCCAATGAGTTCGCTCGACAATTTGCGAAGGTCGCAGGCGGCACCGCGATGAGCATGCTTCCAGAGATTTTGTTTGATATTCCGGGGACCGCTCACTGCATCGGCGGTTGCGTGATCGCCGATTCGCCGGAACATGGTGTGGTCGACAACCGCCACCGCGTCTTTGGCTATCGCAACATGTACGTCTGCGATGGATCCGTGGTATCGACAAATCTGGGTGTGAACCCGAGCCTGACTATAACCGCGCTGGCCGAGCGGGCAATGAGTCTGATTCCTTCCGCGAAGCAAACGGATTGGACCGAGTCGGCCGTTGTTGCTAAAGACACGCAGTCTGTTGCGTGAAGCCGAAGATGTCTCGAAATCGACGCTGGCATTGCGCCTGCGATGCCCTGTCCGTGGAAAGCGTGTGACGTTCGTCACAACGCATAGTGACAGCAGTTGCTGACCAACCTTGTTCCCGGAGTTCTACTTTGGGACGAGGCTGAACCACAGTGCCCGCCGGATCCCAGACAGCCGATACTTCCAGCGTTCTCACCCCTAGTGCCAATTCCACGATAGTTCGACGTGTGCAGGCATCGCGAGAATTGCCTGAGCGTGAGATTCGGTAGGTTCCGGCGCTGAGCACTTATCCCGATGTTCGACGTATGGCGGAAACGCCCGCCCAGGTGTGGGTTCCGCGCAGAGATGCAGGAGGTAGCGATGGCTGTCAGTGAGGTTGTAAAAGAGCGTGTCGAAATTCCGCTCAACGTGGAAAGTATCAGTGCGGAACGAATCGCATACCTCGAAGGTCTCGTCAGCCAAGCCAGAACCGCTGCCGCTGTCTTCACCCAATTCACGCAAGCGGATGTCGATCGCATCGTCAAGGCAATGGTGCTGGTTGGGCTGGAGCAAGCGCAACATCTGGCGCACTTGGCAGTGGAAGAAACCAAACTCGGATTGATGGAAGATAAAGTTTTAAAAAACATGGTGGCCACCGAGTTCGTTTACAACTACGTCAAAGATAAGCGCACCGTCGGGGTGATTCGCGAGATTCCGGAACGCAATCTCATCGAGATGGCAGAGCCCATCGGAGTTCTCTTCTCTCTTACTCCAATTACGAACCCTACATCCACAGTCTTGTTCAAATGCATTATGGCCATCAAGACTCGGAATGCGGTCATTTTCAGCCCGCATCCGAAGGCGTGGCACTGCTGCTCCGAAGCTGTGCGGATCATGTACGAAACCGCGGTGAAGCACGGAGCGCCGGAGGGAGTCTTTGGCTGTCTGGAGTCGCCCACGCTTCTGGACAACGGCTATCTGATGAAGCACAAAGATGTGGGCCTGATTGATGCCACCGGTGGGCCAGGCATGGTCAAAGCGGCATACAGTTCCGGCAAGCCGGCGTTGGGAGTCGGGGCAGGGAATACGCCGGTGTACTTGGAGAAATCCGCCGACCTGAATACAGCCGTTGTAGACATCATTATTTCCAAGACCTTCGACAACGGAACGATTTGCGCTTCTGAGCAGACGGTGGTTATCGACGATGAGATTTATGACGTTGTGCTGAAGAAATTCGCCGATCTCGGCGCTCACATTTGCAACGAGAAAGAGACCAAGCGACTGGAGCGGACGGTGATTGATGCGGAGACGGGCTTCATGCAGCCCATGGCCGTTGGTCAGAAGGCTACGGATATTGCCCGCTTCGTCGGTCTTGCGGTGAAGCCGGACACCAAGCTGCTGATCGCACCAATTCACGGGGTGGGCCGCGAACATCCTCTATCGGTTGAAAAGTTGTTCCCGGTGCTGGCTGTCTATCGGGCTAAGTCCCTCGCGGAAGCCCTGAGAGTTTGTGTAGACGTGAACCACGCCGGAGGCCTGGGACACACAGCCGTCGTGTTCTCACGGAACGACGAGGTGATTCGCAAATTCAGCGACGTGATCAATGCGGGGCGGATCATCGTGAATTCACCCGGGTCGGTAGGCGCTCTGGGCGCAGTTTACAACGACCTGGTTCCTACCTTTTCTTTCGGGTGCGGAACAGGTGGTGGCAACAGCACCACCGACAACGTAAACATCTTTCACTACCTGAACATCAAGCGCGTGGCTCGGAGGACACAAACTCATATGTGGTTCCGGGTTCCCAATCAGATCTATTTCAATATGAACGCGGTAGAAAATCTGGGCCAGTTCGCGTCGCGCTCGACCATGATCGTAACCAGTCCAGTGCTTGAGCAAATCGGTCATGTCGATCTCGTGCGCCGACATATTTGCCCCAAGACTCAAGTTCATGTCCAGGTGATTCCCGACGCCGAGCCTGAGGTGAAGGTTATCTCCCAGGGAGTGGAGGCGTTGAACTTCTACAAGGCGGATCAGATCATTGCCCTTGGCGGAGGCGCGGTGATCGATGCGGCGAAGATCATGAAGCTGAAGTATGAATCGCCGGAAGCTGATTTGGAATATCTGGCCGCGCCGTTTTTGGATTTGCGCAAGCGAGTTGTGCAGTATCCGACGGAGAAGGTTCACCGAGCGCGGCTGATCGCCATTTCCACTACCAGCGGAACTGGCAGCGAAGTCACGCCATTTGCCGTGCTGACCGACAAGGCTAGCGGCCGCAAGGTCACGCTTGCCGACTACTCGCTGACTCCGGACGTGGCGATCGTCGACCCGCAGTTTGTCATGTCGATGCCGAAAGTCCTGACCGCTGACACCGGGATTGATTGCCTGACCCACGCGCTCGAAGCGGGTGTGTCGAACTATGCCTCACCCTACACCGATTCCAATGCCATGCAGGCGATCCGGCTGGTCTTCAAGTATCTGCCTGTTGCCTATGAGCACCCCCACGACGAAGAAGCGCGCTGCATGATGCACAACGCGGCGTGCATTGCGGCGATGGCGTTCTCCAACGCATCCGTGGGAGTGAATCACGCTCTGGCGCACGCCTTCGGAGCGCGCTTCGGCGTAGCCCACGGGCGTGCCAATGCGCTTATGCTGCCGCACGTGATCGCCTATAACGCGGCAGTACCCACCAAGTTCATGGCATCGCCTTACACCCAGGGATATGTCGCACATAAAAAGTATGCGACGGTTGCCGACTTGCTGGGTCTTGGCGGGCATACGGTGGATGAAAAGGTCAAGAATCTGGTAGTCGCGACCGAGCAGCTACTCGATCAATTGGAGTTTCCACGATCCATCGCCGAACTAGGAATCTCGCGGGAAGAATTCGAGCGAGCGGTGCCCGAACTCGCCAGTATTTCTTTCGACGATCCGTCGTGGCGGTCGAACCCTCGAATGCCGCTGATGGTGGAACTGGTCGAGTTGCTTTGGAAAGCTTACGAGGGCCGCGGAGTGGCGAAGTCGGTTGGTATTGCCGAGTCCACAACGGTGTAGGGAAGGGCGGAGCATATGGCGATGATTGCTGTGTTTCTGAATATTGATGAGGCGTGTGTGGTTCCTGCTTTGCGAGAGGCAGGAGAGAAACTGGACGGCACCGAAGGCGAAGCGGTGCTGGACTTTTCATCCATTCATCGTATTGGTACGAGTGGAGTACGAGCGCTCGAGGATCTCGTCCGACTGGCCGACGCGAAGTCGGTCAAAGTAGTGCTACGCGGCGTCAGTGTTGATGTCTACAAAGTCCTCAAGCTGATGAAACTGACACCGCGGTTTTCGTTTGTGAACTGAGACGCGCCCTCGCGGCCGGAGATGAGGAGAGGTGTGATGCAGAACCATCAAGAAAATGACCGTCTTTCCTGGGGGGATACGGTGTTCCTGCATCTCGAACGGGAAGGCATGCCGCTCAACGTGGCAAGTGTTTGCATTTTCGAAGGAGAGATTGATTTTAAAGACTGCGTCGAGTTTATCGAGGCAAAGCTGCCGCTGCTTCCTCGCTATCTAAAGCGTGTCGTGCCCGCGCCCTTCGGCCTCGGGCTTCCCAGTTGGGAATACGATCCCGATTTCGATGTGCGCCGTCACGTGCGCGAAGTAACGCTCAAGCATGGTACTGAGACGGAACTGAAAGCTGTAGCTGGAAAACTCTTCAGTACCGTCATGGACCGGCAGCATCCGCTGTGGGACCTTACGCTGGTACGCGGATTGAAAGGTGCTCGCACCGGGCTGATCATCCGGCTGCATCACTGTCTGGCCGATGGCATTGCGGGCGTGGGCATCATGAGCGTGCTTCTCGATGCAGACCCCAATGCGCCACGCCTCACCGGGAAGAAGATTAAGTTTCATGTTCCACCGCCGCGAGATCCACTGACCACGCTGACAGCCGGCTTTGTCGATTCCTATTCTGACTTCGTGAAGCGGATTCTCTCCGCTCTAACCGACCTCTTGAGCATGACTGAGCGTGCGGCCGCCAACGGCGGGGGCGTGGCCAGTGACGAGGTCGTGGGCCTGCTTCCGGAAATCACTGCCTTCACCGAACGGCTCCGCTTTAACGTGATTTACAAAGGCCCTCAGAAATTTGCCACTACAGAGGTTTCCTTGGCGGAAGTCAAAGCAATTCGTCACAAGAGCGGAACCAGCATTAACGATGTGATCCTCGCGCTGGTGACAGCCACGATCCGCCGTTACTGCGAACTGCATGGCGATCGAATCAAGGGAAAACTACTTCGGATCATGGTGCCGGTCAACCTCCGAGGAGATGTGAGCACCACGGAGTTGGGCAATCGTATTTCGTTGGTCCCTGTCACCATTCCGCTGGAAATCAGGCAGCCGCGAAAACTGCTGGCCGCGATCCATCAGCGGACGGAGTTTTTGAAGCGTGTTCATGCCGCCGAGTTGGTCAGTTTAGCGGGAGGTTTGATCGGGATGTTCCCGACCTCTATGCAAGGATTGGCGGGACCGATCATTAGTCAGCTGCCAATCACACCTTTCAATATGGTGTGCACCAATGTGCCGGGCCCGCAATTCCCACTCTACTTACTCGGTCGCAAGATGCTGCATTGCTATCCGTATGTTCCGGTGGGCGGCGAAATGGCGGTCAACTGCGCCATTCTCAGTTACAACGGCATGGTCTATTTCGGGTTCAGTGGAGACGTACATGCCGCGCCTGACCTAAGGCGGATGGAAGACCTGTTGATGACGAGCTTCGCCGAACTACGCGACGCTGTTGGAATCAAGCCGCCTCAGAAGAAGAAACGTCTACGGAAGAAACGAGGGGTCGTGGCGGCCTCGGTTGTGGCACACAACACGGCCACCGCAACTGTGCACACCATGAACGCCGTGTCCCCGGTTGAACCAAGCCGAGTACTAGAACCTGCGCGAAGTACTGCACTAGAGAATCCCTTGATGAAGTTGATTGTTGCTTAGCGAACAGAGGGTTAGGAACGACGGCTATGAGAAAAACCTCGTCGGTTGGCGAGTGGGGAGGCTTCTTCTATACGTCGTCCACATTGTTGTCGAAGCATTTCTTTCGATTTGTAGTTTCGCGATGTCCCGTCCGGAAACTCCCAGAAAGGTGGAGTGTGACCCTATGAAACGATTGATAATCTGCGGTCTTATGACTCTATTTTGTCTACCTGCAGTGGCGCAGTCCGACGTTAACCGCTACACCGCGTTTACAGGGTTCGACTACATGATCAGTCCGGCCCGCAACCTTACGCAACGCGGATTTGAAGGTGATTTCGGTGTCACAGTCAGGCCGTGGATGAGTCTCGGTGGAGACTTTGGCTTCTCGGGCGAGGATGTCCTAACTGGCGCCGGAACTATTAATGGAAGTGAGACGGCATTCTCTCCGGCGCTTAAGGCTATCGGTGTCGACCCCAATGCGATTCACGTGGCATTTAAGTCAACCACTTACACCTTCGCCGCAGGACCGCAGTTCTACCTCCGCAAGTGGCAGAAAGTCACATTCTTTGCCCGCCCCGGCTTGGGAGGAATCCACGAGTCAGCCAACATCGCGTTTCCGGCGCAGTTGGGAATGATCTTGGGAGCGCTTGGCCAACCGATTCCGAATCCCCACCAAACTGATACCACTTACTTCGTGGGCTTAGGCGGAGGCTTTGACCTGAACGTGTCTCGCACAGTTGGGTTGCGGTTCGCGACCGACTGGGTGAATACGCATTTGTTCTCGAGTCTGCTCACCCAACGCCAAAACTACATCCGTTTCTCCGTGGGCCCAACGTTCCGCTGGGGCCAGTTGAAACAATTGAAGTAAGCGTAGAGCTTTCCGACGTTCAGTTTGTTCGGGCGGCGAATGATATCTCCTTCCGCAACGTCAGGAGGGATCGTGCCTATGAAGCCCCAGACCCTTAACGACATCTTCTTCGCTATCGTGGAACGCAACCATGATCGAATGATGCTGGTTCGCGAAGGCTTGAAGTGGATTCCCGTTAGCTCGCAGGACTTTTATCGCAAGGTGGCTGGCGTCGCCCGAGCGCTCACCCAGTGGGGCGTGACCAAGGGCGATCGCTTGGCTATCCTCAGCGAAAATCGGTTTGAGTGGGCAGTCACCGATTTTGCATCCCTTCTGTCAGGTGTTGTGGTTGTGCCGATCTATTCCACACTGACGGCGCAGCAGACGGCATACATTCTGTGCGATTCGGGGGCAAGGGCTGCTTTTGTTTCCACCAGGGAGCAGTTGGAAAAGGTCCTGTCCATTAAGGATCAAACCGCGGTTGAAAAAGTGGTCGTAATGGATCCCCTGGAGTGTCCGGATGCGGATGCAGTGCCGATGCAGCAACTGATGTGCGAAGGGCAGGGTGGACGCGACCTGGACCTGGAGACCAGCGCGCGGGCGATTATTCCCGACGATCTGGCCTCGATCATCTACACGTCGGGGACCACCGGAACGTCAAAGGGTGTGCAACTGACTCACGGCAACTTGACGTCGAATGTATTGAACTCGCTGAACGATTTTGATGTTCGTATCGGAGACGTGAGCGTGTCTTTTTTGCCGCTCTCGCACGTCACGGCGCGTCATGCGGACATCGCCCTGCTCCATCGCGGCGTCACGCTAGCTTATTGCCCCTTCTTCGAGCAGTTGCCTCAGGTTCTTACCGAAGTGCTCCCTACTGTTTTCGTCGCCGTGCCGCGCGTATACGAAAAGATTTACGGGCAGGTCGAACAGAAAGCTAAAGGATTTCCGACCCGAGCGATCTACCGCTGGGCGCTGCGTGTGGGACGCGCGCATAGTTCCAAGATCCTGGCGGGGGAGGAGCCCACATCCGTCGCGTGGAAGTTGGCTCACAAACTGGTGTATTCGAAAGTGCGAGACCGCATGGGTGGCAGAGTCGCGACATTCGTGTCGGGAGGAGCGCCTTTGGGCAAGGAATTGGCGGCTTGGTATGCCAGCATCGGGATACGGATTCATGAAGGTTACGGACTGACAGAAACTTCGCCGGTCATCGCGATTAACACGCCGCGCGCTCACAAAATAGGCACGGTGGGACGTCCTCTTGCGAATGTCGAGGTCCAGATCGCGCAGGATTCAGAAATCCTGGTGCGCGGGCCTTCGATTTTCCGGGCATACTGGAACCGGCCTGATGATACCCGCGACGCATTCATGGATGGATGGTTCAAGACGGGCGACATAGGCAACCTGGATGAAGATGGATTCCTGTCGGTGACTGATCGCAAGAAGGATCTGCTGAAAACGTCCGGTGGAAAATTCATCGCACCGCAGCCGGTGGAGAATTCCCTAAAGCTCAACGCCTTTATCGGAACAGCTGTGGTTCTGGGGGATCGCAGAAAATTCGCGTCGGTGATTATCTCTCCAGCTTTTGCCTTACTGGAACAATGGGCGCGTGCCAACCATGTCCACTTTTCGTCCCGGGAAGAACTGGTTGCGCACCCGAAAGTGATGGCGTTGTATGAGGGTATCGTGCACGAGTTGAATCGTGGACTGGCCCGGTACGAGACGTTGAAAAAAATCTTGTTGGTGGCGGATGAGTTCAGCGCAACCGATGGAACGCTCACTCCCACTCTGAAACTTCGCCGCAGAGCGATCGAAGAGCGCTATCGTCAACAGATTGAAGACTTGTACAGAGAAGTGGAAGTTTCCGCGGCATAACGGCAGCCTTTCGCCTTCGATTTATCAGCCTAAAACTTGAGCCCTACGGCGCTGCTGAGGAACGCGGCTACCGGCGACATTGTGCGGCATGCAGCGACGAAGGTCGGCATGAATCTGGCGCCGCACACTTGTTTGTCGCTGAAGTTCACGGCTGTTCCCAAGTCTCGAAGCTTGAGATCTTCCACGAATTCGTGATCGGCGGGGAATCCTCGTGGCGGGCGGCGCAGCTTTCCGGCATCGTCCCAGTTGAGAAGCTTGCGTACAGCGCGCCATTCCTTGGGGCGCGAAACGATAGCATTGCGGACCTTCAGCAGTATTTCCGGCTCTGGATGCCACAAGCCGCATGCGGCAAAGCAGCCGCCGGGCTCAAGGTGTAGATAGAATCCAGGAGAGTGAACGTCTTTGCCGCGATGTGAAAAGCGCATGGCCACATGCGTTTTGTAGGGCCGCTTGTCATGGGAAAATCGGGTGTCGCGATAGATGCGGAACATAGATCCTCGTGACGGGCGCGGATCGGCAACCAGATGCGGCGCAACCTCATAGAGTGGGGCCGCGAAGTCGGTAATAAATCGCAGGACCGGCTGACGCACATCGTTCTCCCACGCTTCTTGATGGGCTTGGAACCAGTCACGTTTGTTGTTGCGTTTGAGACGGGCGAGAAACTGGAAGAGCTCGGGGGTGAAATAAGAGGGCATGGAACTTAAGGTAAAAAGTGCCGCCGAAAAAGTAAAGCACCCACCAGAAAGAGCACCATTGACGCGAATCGAAGCGCCATGCTTCGATGAGACGTGCCGAGCCTGAAACCCGCCCTACCGGTGGACGCCATTCTACCGGAGATTATCGATTCCATAAGAGAGCATCCCAACCTCGTAATCGTGGCCGCTCCCGGCGCGGGGAAGACCACACGAGTGCCGCCCGCACTCTTGGGAGAGGTCACAGGCGAAGTGGTCGTTCTCGAACCGCGGCGAATTGCGGCACGTCTGGCCGCGCGTCGGGTGGCGTGGGAACTCGGAGAAGCGCTCGGGGAGACGGTCGGCTATCAGATCCGATTTGAAGAAGCCGTCGGCCCGCGGACGCGGCTACGATTTGTCACGGAGGGCGTGCTCACGCGCCGGTTGCTTTCTGATCCCAACTTGAAAGGCGTCGACGCTGTCGTCCTCGATGAATTCCACGAGCGCCACCTCGAGAGCGATCTTGCGCTGGCCTTGCTCAAACGCTTGCAGAAGTCGCGCCCCGATTTGCTCATCGTAGTGATGTCGGCGACTCTCGATGCCGAGCCGGTGGCACGATATCTCAACGGCTGTCCGATCATTCGTTCTGAAGGAAAGCTGTTTGATCTCTCGATTCAGCATCAGCCATATTCACCTGACCCTCTTGAAAAGCAGGTGCGAAGCGCAGTCGAACAACTTCTCACTGGGCGAGCTTCGGGCGACATACTAGCTTTTCTGCCTGGTGCGGTGGAGATTCGCCGCGCGATGAGGGAATGCGACGCCATTGCCCGACAACACGGGGTTCTAGCGCTGCCGCTGCACGGCGGTCTGCCGCCAACGGAACAGGATCGAGCTCTCTCCCCCTCGCCTCAACGCAAGCTGATTCTCGCCACCAATGTCGCAGAAAGCTCGATCACCGTCGAAGGGGTCACCGCAGTCATCGATAGCGGCCTGGCGCGTTTCGCCAGTTACTCCCCATGGAGCGGCCTGCCGACGCTTCACGTGGGACGCGTCAGCAAAGCCTCGGCGAACCAGAGGGCCGGACGTGCAGCTCGCACAGCGCCCGGCCGTGTTCTCCGCTTATACCCAGAGGAGGACTATTCGCGCCGTCAGGATCACGACGTACCCGAGATTCTGCGCAGCGATCTCTCGCAGCTTTGTCTTGCTCTGCGAGCGATGCAGATTGCGCACGTGAACGACATAGCATGGCTGACTGCCCCAATGGACGCAGCGGTGCAGAGGGCCGAGTCTCTGTTGGATCGGCTCGGCGCCAAGGGGGATATGGCGAAGCGGCTGTCGCACTATCCTCTTCCTCCGCGGCTATCGCGGATTCTCGTGGAGGCTCTGGACCGGGGAGTCGGGGAGAGTGGGTGCATTGCGGTTGCGCTGCTTGGGTCAGGAGTTCGCGTCGACAAGGATGATCTCCTTGCGGCAATGGATTCGGAGCAGGACCACCGAGTACAACAACATATTGCGCAGTTGCGTCGGATTGCGCGCATCTCGGGGCAGAGGAAACACGATGACGACGCTCTTCTCATTTCCGTGCTTACTGGATTTCCCGACCGTGTCGCGAAGTTACGGGCACGGAAACAGGTATTGCTGTCGAACGGTGCCTCGGCGGACTTGATGGGTGAGGCCCCTTCATATGAGTTCATGGTTGCGGTCGACGCTGAGGATCGGAAAGAGAAACCGCTGCCGCTGATCCGAATGACCTCACGCATCGAGCCGGAGTGGCTGCTGGACTTGTTTCCCGAACGCGTCATGGACCAATCCAGCGTAGTGTGGAATCGCGGGGCGGAGCGTGTCGATGCGATCAGCGCAATGTTCTATGACGAACTAGTAATCCAGGAATCGCGAGGAGCCGTGCCCGACCCGGATGCCACGACGGAGCTTCTCGCCCAGAAGGCAATAGAGGCCGGCATCGAGCGATTTGTCGACCTCGACGCGCTGAACGAATTCAAGGGGCGAGTTGAATTTGCGGCTCTCGAGATGCCCGATATCGAGCAAGCCATTCGTGACTTGTGTGTCGGGCTGCGAAGCTTCGTCGAATTGAGGAAGGCAGCGGCAGATTTTGTCGCCGTGCTCGAACAAAAGATCGGTGGGCGCCGTTTCCGTGAACTCGCCCCGCTAACCATTCGATTGCAGAAAGGACGCCAGACGAAGGTTCATTACGAGCGCGGCAAACCGCCGTGGATCGCGTCCCGCCTGCAGGACTTTTTCGGCATGCAGGATACGCCGCGAATCGGTCCCGAGCGCACCCCGGTTGTGATTCATCTGCTTGCACCCAATCAGCGGCCGGTGCAAACCACTAGCGATCTTGCCGGATTCTGGGAGAGACTTTATCCGCAAGTTCGGCGCGAATTGATGCGGCGCTATCCGAAGCATGCTTGGCCGGAGCGGCCATAGAGTGCTTTGTTGAGTGTAATTGCTGCTAACGTCAATTGACAGCCTTTTAGCTCCGCAAATTGCTCGGGGACCGAAAGTAACGTCGACCCATCTCCTCTGTGGCGATACGATTTAAGAGTCATGACTTGTCGCGTGTTGATTCGGTTGGCTTTGGTTTTGATTGCAGGAATCATTTCGACCCAAGAGGCTGCCGGTCAAAACATTATCCTCGGCATTTTGGAAGACAACCTCGGCCACTACGCCGGAGACCCAAGCTTTCGGGCAGTGCGAGTCGTTTTTGAACGGCGCGGAGAGGAATGGACGCCATTTCTGAATGACTGCCGGAATAGAACATGTTTGAAGACAGCAACGTCACACTATCCAATACAACTCAACTGGACGATTACGTTTGACGGCAGGAAAGTAGGCAACGTCACTAGCCGTACTCCGACTGATTTCGCGTGGTACGGCAGCATAGACCAGCAAGAGATAACGGGCAAGGACCCAGTCCCGACAGTCGGGGCGAAATCTCCGGAGCTCAACGCCTCGCTGTACCGCCCCTTGATTGCAAACTCCAAGCCATACTTTAAGGACCCCGATGCGTGGAAGCTCGCTACATTGCCTCCAACCGCTACTGCGGTCCTAAAGCAAGCCTTCCGCAAGAAATTTCCAAACCTATGCCGTTCAAGCAAAGCTGACGACAGCAAGTTGGAACCATACCCTTATCGTGATGAGGATGTGAAACTTGTTAAGTCCTACAGGTCTATCTCTGGTTGGGTCGTGGCGCGATTACATCTTGATGCGATCGACTGCAACGATGTTGAGGCTGGTGACGACATAGATGACCCGTGGTTCGTAATGGACGCAGAGAAGTCCTTAGAATATCTCGATTCGGGAATTTGGCTGGTTGATGCGGGCGACTACGACAACGACGGCAAATCCGAGTTGGTGTTTTCCATCAATCGCGAGAACGAAGGCGGATACAAAATCTATTACGATGATTTCAGGAAGCACGCGACATTTAAGTTCAACTATCATTGACCTTTAGTTCGCGCCCCTCTTAGTTGGCGATAAATCGTCGACTTCACTGCTCTTCCAGCTTGAACACTCGGTCCATCAGTAACCATTTTTCCCCAGGTTTGGCTTGCGGCAACATTTTCTGAAACGTTCCCATCAAAGTCTCCCACTCTTGGACTTTCGGATTGGACCGATCTGCCTTGGCCTTGGCATCGAAGGAAAATGATTCGTTGACTTCCATGATCATGAACATACGCGTACCGAAAAGATAAATCTCCATGTCCTCGATGCCCGAGTCTTTGATGCTTCGCGTGATCTCTGGCCAGATCTTCTCGTGGTAGCGCTTATATTCGGCGATCAGATTGGGATCGTCTTTTAAGTCGAGCGTCAGGCAGAAGCGTCGTTTCATTCGACCTCGGTGGCGGGGATGGCCAAAGGCGTTGAGCTCGCGGCCACCGTGGGTCGATACCCCCACATGGCGAAATAAAGCACGTAGGCATGACAAATCAGGGGGACAATGAATGCCCGCTGAATATTCCAGGCGTCGGAAATTCTGCCCATGATTGCCGGGCATACAGCGCCGCCGATGATCGACATGACCAACAGCGAAGATCCCAGCTTGGTATAGGGGCCCAGGCTTTTCAGACTCAGCGCAAAGATAGTTGGGAACATGATGGAGTGGAAGAAGCCGATCAGCACGACGGCCCAGACTGGCGCGACCCCCGACGCGAACAAAATAACCAGCAGGCACAGTAGCGATCCCCCGGCAAACAGGCTGAGCAAACGTGGGGCCGCGACCTTGTGCATGATGGCCGAACCGGTGAATCGGCCGATCATGAAACCTGCGAGATGCGCCTGCAGGTAGTGGGCAGCTGCCTTTTCATGAGTGCCGGGAAGCGTGAATTCCGAGAACCGGATGATGAAGCTCGCTACGCCGATCTGCGCTCCGACGTAGAAGAATTGCGCCATCACTCCCTTGATCAAATGGGGAAAAGCAAACGTGCCGCTCAGCTTTACATCCGAAGTGTCCACACCCTCGATGTTGGTCTCGCGAATCTCGGGAAGCTTCGTCAGATAGATGAGCAGTCCCACGAACAGAAAGACCCCGGTGATTACGAGGTAAGGAGTCTTCACCATGTTGGCTTCTGACACGCGGTAAGCGAGCAGCTGTTCCGGATTCATGGCCGCCAGTTCCGCGGAAGTGTGCTCGATGCCGGAGAGAATGAATCTCGATCCGACCAGAGCGATTATGACGGCGCCGGCGGCATTGAACGATTGCGCGAGATTCAGTCTTCGTTCGGAGCTCTCGGCGGGGCCCAGCGTAGTCACGTAAGGGTTGGCGGCGACCTCCAAAACCGACTGTCCACATGCCATCACAAAAAGCGCGAAGAGGAAGAATCCGTAGACCCTTACAGAGGCGGCGGGAATAAATAGAAGCGTGCCTGTCGCGCAGACACACAATCCGATCAGTATTCCTCGCTTGTACCCCAAACGTTGCATCAACCATCCTGCAGGCAGTGCGGCGAGAAAGTACCCGCCAAAAAATGCTGACTGGATCAGGGATGATTGGAAATCTGTGAGACCGAACGCCTTCTTGAGATGTTGGATCAGGATGTCGTTCAGATTGACGCCAATGGCCCATAGAAAAAACAGGCTGGTCACTAATACCAGCGGCACAACGTAGCGTCGTTCGGTGATGGGCGCGGATGCACTCATTCGGAGATCCTGATCCTCATGTCAATGCACGATCCAGATGAACATATCCGCCATCGACGAAGAGATGTTGTCCTGTAGTATGGCTGGATTTCGCAGAGATCAGGAATACGACCATCGCCGCGATCTCCTCTGATGTAGTCATCCGTTTCTCCAGAGGAATCTTCGTGAGGATCGTCTTCAGTTTTTCTTCGGGATTGGGAAATGTGTCGAGCCAACTGCGGTAGAGCGGCGTCATAACCTCGGCGGGAATAACGGTGTTGACGCGAATGCCATACGGCAACAATTCGGCGGCCCACTCCCGCGTCAGCGCCATGATCGCGCCTTTCGAAGACGCATATCCCGATGTGCTCCCTTGGCCAGTGACCGCAGTCTTCGAACCGATGTTGACGATCGATCCCCGCGAGCGCTTCAAATGCGGCAGGGCGTAGTGGGCCATGCCGTAATAGTGCACCAGATTCCGTTTAAGCGAAGCCATGTATTCATCGACGTTACCCTCTTCGAGGCCGACCTTGTCGTTGCGGCCGGCGTTGTTCACGAGTGCATCGATGCGACCGAATTCTTTCAGTGTCTGATGGACGGACTGAGAGCAACTTTCCGCAGTGGAGAGTTCGACGGTGATCACTCCGCACTTTGCATTCTTGCTCTTCAATTCGCCTTGAAGTCTGTTCGCGGTTTCGGCGTCGCGGCCTACGATGACCGGGATCGCTCCCTCAGCCGCGCAGCCATGCACAATGGCCGCTCCAATTCCCTTGGCGCCGCCAGTGACGATGACTACTTTTTCCTTCAGTTCCAAATCCATGTACTAGCCTCGCAGGTTGATGAAGCCGCCATCCAACGGATAGTCCACGCCCGTAATGAAAGCGGCCTCGTCCGAGCACAGGAACAGGGCGAGCGACGCGACTTCCGCTGGCTCCGCCATTCTTCCAATCGGCTGCGACTTTGCCAACTTCTCAAACATCTCTGGCTCGCGTCCGGGATAATTCTTCTGTAGGTAGTCGTCCACAAAGGGCGTGTGAACCCTCGCCGGCGAAATGCAATTGCAGCGGATGTTATGCGGCAGATAGTCTCTCGCCACCGAGTAGGTCATTGCGATGACCGCGCCTTTGCTCATCGAGTATGCGAAGCGGTCCGGCAGACCCGTTGACCCGGCAATCGACGCCATGTTCAAGATGATTCCGCCACCGGATTCCTTCATATGTCCCACGACGGCATGCATGCAATTGTAGAAACCCTTGATGTTTACCCGCACAACGCGGTCGAAGTTTTCTTCTGTTGTACTCTCAACGGTGCCGATGTTCGAGATCCCGGCGTTGTTAATAAGGATGTGAATGCGTTGCTGGCGGCAAAGTTCAGCAAACTGGGATTTCACTTCTTTCTGGTTGGTTACATCGCAAAGGTGAGCGGACGCTGTTCCGCCGCACGCCGTGATTTGATCACAGGTTGCCTTGGCGGCCGCTTCGTTCACATCCAAAACGCGAATCAAGGCGCCCTGCGCGGCGAACTTCAAGGCAATGGCCTGCCCGATTCCGCTGCCCCCACCCGTGACCACGGCGATCTTGCCATCGAGGCGGAGATTTCGCGCGTCATTGCCTGGATTGGTCAGAGCGAGACGCCTCGCTTCCAGGGTATGAAATCTTCCTGCGCCTTCAGTTCCGCTTTGGTGCGCACGTCGCCGCTTGCGACTTCAATCACAAGGTCCAAAATGTCCTCGCCCATTTGCTCGATGGTCTTGTTTCCCGCGACGACCGCTCCGGTATCGATGTCAATGATGTCGTGCATTCGTTCTGCTAGAACGGAGTTCGTGGAAAGCTTCACGACAGGCGCGATCGGATTTCCCGTCGGCGTTCCTAGTCCTGTGGTGAAGAGCACCAAGCTTGCCCCAGCCCCGACTTGGGCGGTGACACACTCCACATCATTTCCTGGAGTGCATTGAAGGTTCAGGCCCAGCTCAGTTGAGTATTCGGGATAGTCGAGCACGGCAGTCACCGGAGAAGTGCCACCCTTCTTTGCCGCTCCTGCGGATTTCATTGCGTCCGTTAGCAGTCCATCCCGCATATTGCCCGGGGATGGATTCATGTCGAAGCCGGAGCGCACGGCGGCCGCGCGGGCGGCGTAATCACGCATCAATTGGATGAAACGGTTGCCGACTTCATTGTTCTTGCCGCGATCGATTAGTTCCTGTTCCACGCCGCACAACTCCGGGAATTCCGAGAGGATTGTCCGGCCACCCAAGGCAACGAGCAGATCGGCAGTGTGACCGATGGCGGGATTGGCCGAGATACCAGAGAAACCGTCGGAACCTCCGCACTTGAGGCCCACACACAAATCTGCAAGCGGCGCAGGCGTACGCTGAGCTTTGTTCGCTTCGACGAGCCCGAGAAAAGTCTGCCGGATGGCTTCCGACATCATCGTGGCTTCAGAGCCACTGCGTTGCTGCTCGAGGATGAATAGTGGCTTGTCGAATTTCGGATTGCGTTTGCGAATCTCATCTCGCAGAATCGGGATCTGCGCATGCTGACAGCCGAGACTCAGCACGGTCGCCCCCGCCACATTCGGGTGGTGAATATAGCCGGCAATCAGACCGCAGAGGTTGTTCGAATCTTCGCGCGTTCCGCCGCATCCGCCCTCGTGAAGCAGAAACCGAACGCCATCGACGTTCTCAAAAAGCCGATTGCGCGAGACTGGAGCAGCCTCTGTAGAGAACGTTTGGGACTTGATGCCTTCTGTTTGCCCTTGACGATAGAGCTTCGCTAGTTCAGCGACCTGGTGGCGATACACCTGCGGTGCCGCGAACCCGAGCTCTTCTTCCAGCGACTGTTTTAAAACCTGTATGTTCTTGTTCTCGCAAAACACGAGGGGAACCACGAGCCAGTAGTTTCGAGTGCCCACTTGACCATCGGATCGGCGATATCCCAGGAAGGATTGTTCCTTTCGCCGCGACACATTCGGTGCAACCCAGCGGTATTCACTTGATTGCTCGCGGAAGGGCGCGGCTTGGTGCTGGATGTTGCTTGTCGTTAGCAGTTCTCCGCGCGCCAACGCTCTAACCGCGCGGCCAACCAGAACGCCATACATAATGATGTCATCGCCGGCGCTAAGATCACGCATGGCGAATTTGTGTTTAGCAGGAACGTTTTTGGGGAGCGTGTAGCCATCACCGCTGAATGCGACTTGCTCGCCGGCTTTCAAGTCGGTCAGCGCGATTAAAACGTTGTCGCGGGAATCGAGTTGGAGAACGGGACTTTGCATCTCAGGAACAAGACCCAATCTCGGGACAGCGTGCTACGAACGCCAGGCCCGAATGTTGCGCCCGGCCATTGTAAAGCAGGAAGCGGGATGCAGTCGGCGGTTTCTTAGCGAGGTTTCAGTCGCCAGAACCGCTCCGCATTCCCGCCCCATACGGCTTCTCGATGAAGCGGGTCTTTCCCGAGCAGATAATTCATTACCACTTCCAGAGTGCGCGCATACGATGCTGCGACCAAGCACACCGGCCAGTCAGAGCCGATCATCAGCCGATCCGGCCCAAAGGATTCAAAGGCCACATCGAGATAGGGAACGATCTGTTGCGGCGTCCACTGTTGCCAGTCCGCTTCGGTGACTAGACCCGAGAGCTTACAGAATACATTCGGAAATTCGGCCAAACGTCTGATCCCATTTGCCCACGTATCGATGTTACCAATCTTGATGGGCGGTTTGGCGAGATGATCGAGGACAAACCGCTGGCGAGGAAACTGCTCGACAAACTCGGCAGCGACTGGAAGATGCTTCGGGTAAATCAGGATATCGTAAGCAAGATCGAATTCCTCAAGCGTAGCGATCCCGCGCAGGAACTCTGGTTGCAAGAGAAAGCTATCGTCCGGTTCACTCTGCACGATGTGACGAACTCCAACCAATTTCGGATTCTGAAGGAGGATCTTCAATTGGGACCGGATGTCTCGAGATCGCAAATCGGCCCAGCCGACGACCCCGAGAATCGATGAAGACCCCTCTGCCAACTCGAGCAGCCAGCGAGTCTCTTCCAGTGTCTGCCGAGTTTGGACCGCGATCGATCCGTGGAAGTTGGTTTTGGCTAGCTCGGGCGTCAGGTCCCCAGGCAGAAAATCCCGGCGCAAGGCGGACATCGAATCATCAATCCACTCATATTCGGCCGGATTGTAGATCCAAAAATGCTGGTGGGCGTCAATGTACATGGGCAACGTTTAGTATTTCGATCAGAGTCGAGCCGGCAATGGATGAAACTCGTGATGAATCGCTCAGATCCTGATGAAGATCTTCCGGTGGTACATCCAAAACAGGACTAGCCAAAAGATCAACATTACGCAAAAGCCCTGCAGCATTGGCTGAAAGCTAGGACCCGACAGCAGAGAAAGCACCCCACCGAAGTGACGTTCCAATGCATCGCCGACAAAATCAGACATGGTCCAACTCATCACGTAGACAGCAATCGAGTTCATCCCGACTACGACTAAAGGGAAAGCCCATCGCTGCCATCCTCGCCATTCCATCAGAGCGTAGAAGCCAGCCAGGATCAGGATCACCCAGCCCCCGCTATACAAAGTGTAGGAAGATGTCCAAACCCTCTTTACAATGGGGCAAATGCCCACCCACTGACAGATCAGTCCGAGAAGCAGCAAGCCAATTCCCGCCAAAACTAGCCCTTGCAATTTTTGTTCTTTGGAGCTTTTACCCTTGAGCCATTCTCCCGCAAGAAGCCCGAGGATCATGGTACCAAGGGTCGGAATAAAGCTAAGAGTCGACCAACCGCCTTCATTGAAGGCAAAGGGGTGCTCTCGTGGAAACAAGTTCAAAAACCACAAGTCGAATGCCCATGAGAGATTGGAATTCTTGTTCCAATGAGAAAGAAAGCCAGTGTAATTGTGAGACCAGTTCTGCGGTACGCCGACCTGGGTGTAGTCAAACTGAGGACCTGGCACGGGATAGAGCGCGAAGACGGCCCAAAAACAAATCAAGATCAGCAGCAAAGTGACCACTTGCGTTCGGACCCGCGTGAATCCCAACAGAAATAGGAACACGTAACCCAATCCGATTTGCGTGAGAGTATCTTCGAATGTGAAGTAGGTCTGACTGGAGTGCAATGACCGAAGAAAAATTCCAAGAAAAATCAGGATTAGCGCACGGCGGATCGCATGGGCAAGCAGATGTCCGAACGATTGTCCCTTCATCTTTCGGCTCGCGAGAGAAAAAGGAAGCGCCGCGCCCACCAAAAAAGAAAAGGCCGGCTGAATCAAGTCATGGAGAGAGCATCCTTGCCACTCCACGTGCTCAGTATTGAAGGCGATCAAAGCCCATATAGTACTGTGAGGAAATGCGCGTGCCACTTGTGGCAAACGCATCCGCTCGGCAAGCATCAAGGTCATCACCAGACCGCGGAATGCATCCAACGAAACCAGGCGAGTGATGGCTGCAGAGCTGCGTTGAGTCTCTGCTATCGGAGCTTGTGATGCTGGGCTCTCAATTTGTGCGCTTTCGATCATAAGGGCTCCGATGAATCAGATCTGAAGTGCAAAGCCCACGGAGTCAGAGTGTGCGCTCCACTTGCCACGTGTGAAATCGGGAAATTTCTGGGGAGCACCGCCCTGGGCTACCGATGCTTCACTTAGCGGAGTCGGAGCGCTCCATGCGGCTGCATCGTAGACATTAATATCAGGCACGAGGCCTCGTTTCAGGCAATCCATCAATCTGTAATTCATAATGTAGTCCATTCCGCCGTGCCCACCCATTTTTCGCGCCAATTCTCCAGTTGATTTCCAGAGGGGATGCTCGTATTTTTCGCGAAACGCATCGAGATTTTCCCAATCTTCCTTCTTGGAGCCATCTTGCTTGGCGCCATCGAAGAAGATTCGTGGCGGGTAATCGGCAAAGGCGCCTTTCGTCCCCGAAATCGAGTTAAGACGGCTGTAAGGCCGTGGGTTGACAACATCGTGCTGGAGAAGAATCGTGCGGCCCCTTTGCGTCTTGATGATGCTCGTATTCATATCGCCGCAGATGTACTTCTCCGAGCGCTTCGGGTCGCCGTCCGCGAAATTGGCTTTCACATACGCACTCAGAGAGGCTTCCGACGAACTCACAGAAACCATATAGTCAAACCGGTCACCTCGATGGATGTCCATGTAATGGGCGACCGGGCCCAGTCCGTGCGTCGGATAGAGATTGCCGTTGCGCTTGATATGCGGGAAGCGGCGCCACAGGCCTTCCCCCTCAGACGAGGTCAAAATGCTTCTCAAGTCGTGGAGGTAGGCCGCTTCTCCATGCGTGACTTCACCGAAAAGTCCATCCTGCACCATGCCAAGCACCATCATTTCAGTTGAGCCATAACAGCAATTTTCTAGAATGATGCAATGCTTGCGAGTGGCCTCGGAGGTATCGACAAGATCCCAACATTCCTGCAAGGTTGTGCAGGCAGGTACCTCGACGGCGGCATGTTTGCCATTCTTCATGGCGCTGACTGCCATGGGCACGTGCCAGTTCCATGGGGTCGCGATGTAGACGATGTCGAGCTCGAGTTGGGTCAGGTCTTTGAAATCCCATTCGTCCTTGCCGAACCCTGCGGGATCGGGTTGGCCCGCGTCTGTGACTGCCTTGCGCGCTCGAGCCACTTTCTCTGGCACCAGGTCGCAGATTGCCTTGACCTCTACCTTTTCAATGGCGAGTAGATCTTGTAGCAAGCTCGTGCCGCGTCCGCCGACGCCGATTATTCCCAGGCGCACGCGTTCCTTCGCCTCAAACGGCACGCCGATCATCGTTGCGCCTGCACTCTTCGGTGAGGGTGCCTCAAGATTGGAAGCTAGAAGGTCACTCGCAATCAACAATCCCGCGCCGCCCATCGCAGTGCGCTTCACAAAACTTCGTCGTGAGATATCCTTCGCTTCCTTATCCGACGGCATGGAATGCCTCCTAATGATGCGACTGCTTAGATGGATCGTAGTTCTACATCAAGACTCTCACGAAGGCGAGGATTTTCGTCACCTTAGCGATGTGACATTGCTATCGGCGCAGGCGAAATCGCGGGCCCGTTGTACCGATTGAAGTAAGACTACAAATGAGAGAACACCCAAGGTGTCCCCCCACTAACGAAATCCCATACTACTCTGTCATCGCTCCGTACTGAAAGCGCGGGGCCAATTTTGCGCCTGAGTATTCGGCTATCCCCAAGGTGAGAGCTTGGGGAACGAGCACTGAAGAAATGGCCTCCCACGGTTCCGGAACGGAGGTCATCTTCACTGGCAGCAATCGATTGGAAGCTGGAAGCTCGACGCTGCCAACAAGAATCACTTTTCCACCGCGCTCGTTGCAGTCTCGCGCGAGTTTTATTCCCAAGTCTGCAGTCCGGCCAAACGCGAAGATGATGGCGACGTGTGATTCGTTGACGTCGAGCAGTGGCCCGTGACGGAAGCCGCCTCCTGAGTGAGGTGCAGCACGAAGGCCAGTCATCTCTCGAATACATAGGGCGCTCATGATCGCGCCACCATAGGCGGGGCCTCGCCCTATCACTTCGATGTTTGCGGCGCCACGGCAGAACCGCTCGAGTTCGCCGCGTATCCCAAATATTCTGTCAAGGCATGAGGCATAGGCCTGCGACGCCTGATCGGCTTCTTCTTGCCACGCACGTCCCAGAATATGGGAGGCAAGCACGATGCTCGATGCCGTAGCGTTCGTGTATGTCTTCGTGGCATTGCCGTATTCCGGACCCGCCAGAATCGGAAACCTGATCTTTGCCGATGACCAGCATGTGCTTTGATCGTTGTTGCAGAGTAGGACCGTGGGTTTGGGTGCACTCTTCTGCAGTTTTGCTAATTCGGCGCTTTCGCCGGAAGCGGTGATAAGCACGAAAGTCGCGGCATCGTCCCAAACTTCGCGCGCATAGTGCAGCCACTCGCTTGCATCTACTGCAAAAGAAGGTCTGCCATGCGACTGCAGAAAGGATGCCGCGGTGAGAGCCGAACAATAGGAAGCACCCATGCCGCTGAATATAATCGGACCCGCGGAACGCGACATCTGCCGAAGTTCGTCCATCTCTTTCGTGATCGATGGGTCTTCGCTGTAGGCACGCAACAGTCGCGCGAGGCTCTCCGGCTGTTCCCGGCATTCCATTTCGTAAATCTCGTTCATGCTCAACGTCAGCACTTTGCTCGATGGCTCGATTCCACAGATCCACCGCGATTCCGAGCTATGCCCACCCATATTCCTCCGTGCGCACCTGGCCGCCCTGCGCCAGACAAGTTTCTAATGAAGAATTATAAACTATTGCGTATTATGAGGTCCGAGGTAAACATCGCGTGCCTGATCTGGTTGTCGTCGCGCATCCCGTCGTGAATCGTGGTTTTATCCTTCGTATCTCATCGATCGCCGCTCTAGGTGGCGTGCTCTATGGATATGACATGGGCATCATTGCGGCGGCGGCGATCTTCGTCAAGCGCTCCTTCGCCCTTTCGACATTGATGGAGGAATTGGTCGTCAGCATTGTATTGATAGGGGCAATGGTTGGCGCACTAGTGGGAGGGATGGTGGCCGATCGCATTGGACGTCGTGCCACGCTGGTATGGGCGGCAGGTATCTTCATCGTGGGCTCCTTGCTGGCGCCTCTTGCGGCGAATGTTGCGGTTCTGATCGTGGCGCGTGCCATCATCGGAATCGGAACCGGATTCACGTCCGTGACCGCGCCTGTGTATGTTTCGGAACTTGCGCCGCCACAATCGCGCGGAATGCTGATTGGGCTTTACCAGTTCGCATTAACCCTGGGAATCGCCCTCGCCAATCTTGTGGGTTACTGGCTTGCCGCGCAACAGGCATGGCGACTCATGTTTGGCATTGCCGTCGTGCCCACTGTCTTTTTTCTCGCCGTGATTCTCACGGTGCCTGAGAGTCCGCGCTGGCTTTTTGCGCATGCGCGTCCGAAGGAGGCCGAAACGGTCTTGCGCAGCTATACAGATGACATTGGAACGCAACAGTTTCTCGCCGATATCGAAGAAGGGCTCAAGACGCCGATGGAACAGAGCTGGAGCGCCCTTTGGAGTCCGGCCGTGCGAGGTTCTCTCTTCATCGCGATTGGACTGACTGTTTTGCAGCAGGTTACCGGCATCAACACCATCATCTACTATGGCCCGCAGATTTTTGAACTCGCGGGGAGCGCGTCGCACGCCAGTGCGATTTTTGCGACACTCATGGTCGCCATCGTGAACGTCATTGCAACGGTCGTGGGGATCGCGCTGGTCGATCGGATCGGACGGAAGCCGCTCCTCTATGCTGGCGTCACCGGTATGACAGTCGCCCTTTTCGCGCTTTCCTATGCCTTTAGCCACACGGCCGCGTTGGGTTCGTCACTCGGCGCCGTCGCGATCGCTTGTCTTATGGTGTACATCACTTGTTTCGCATTTAGCCTGGGTGCAATCGCCTGGATTCTCGTCGCAGAAGTGTTTCCTCTGCGAGTCCGAGGGCGTGGTGTTGCCGCAGCAACCCTCGGGTCGGGCGTTGCAAACTTTGCTGTCTCGTTGACGTTCTTATCCCTAATCAATGTACTTGGGAGTGCAGGCACGTTTGCGATTTATGGGACGCTCAGTATCGTTACGCTGATCTTTATTCGTTTTGTCGTGCCCGAGACATGCGGCCGCAACCTCGAGAGTATTAGCCTGCCGAATCAAGGATTACCGTCGGAATGAAATAACCAGGCCGTTCAGCAAAGAGGATCTTTAGAGTTTCAGGCCGATACGCTCTTCCGCTTTATCTAGCGCTAAGCGAATCGCGCCAATCAGTTGAGCGTCCTGCCCTAAACTGCTAACGATGACTTTTGGCGGTGCCGGTTCATGGTATTGGTCGAGATGGCGCTGCGTCGCGTGAAGCAAAGGCGCGCTCATCCCAACTCCTCCGCCCAGCACGAAAAGGGAGCTGTTCAAGACGAGTGACATGTTGTAAACGGCATAGGCAAGCACTTGCGCTGAATGGTTGAGTACGCCCGCGGCAAGAACATCCCCGGCGCGACCGCTTTCGAGAATCTCTGTCGCGGTCACCTCGCGGTCGGAGACGTTGCCGGTTCCATTTCTTGTTCGGAGCCATTGCTGGCGGATGCCCTCACCACCGATCGTGCTTTCGAGGGATCCCGGTGCGCCCGGCTTCGCGGCTTCCACTGGCGTCCCCGGAACATGCATGTAGCCAACCTCACCAGCGGTCGAGTCTGCACCATGAACCAACTTGCCATTGGCGAATATACCGGCGGCGATGCCGGTTCCAATAGCAAGAAACACAAAATCAGGGATGCCTCGCGCAGTTCCCAGCCAGCTTTCTCCGATGGCTGCGAGTCGCACATCATTCTCTATTGCAGCCGGAATGTGAAAGGCTGACTCCAGGAGTCTCCGAAATGGAACATTCCTCCATCCTCTCAGATACGAAGTTGCAAACACCACTCCCGCTTCTGCGTCGGTAATGCCGGGAGCACCCGCAGCAACAGCCAGAAGCGAACGACGCGAAACGGAGGCCTGCTTCAATAGACAGTCCACTCCGTCGCTTATCTGCTCGATGACCATGGCTGGAGAGGAGGTTCGTTTGGTGGATGCGGACCATTTGTCGAGCAAGGTTCCTTTCATGTCGGCGAGCGCGACCCGCAGATTACTTCCACCTATGTCCACGCCAACCACGTATCCGGAGCCTGCATTGATGCGTACGGAGCTACCCTGTCGACCCATAGCGGATCTTTTCTTGGGGGGAAGTGCGACCAAGTGTTTCTTTATCAAGAGCGAAATTGCCGCCGTCGTCCTCAACGAAGAAAGCCCACATTCCCGTCCTAACAGGTTTAGAGAGTTGAAGTCCCGCTCGCGCAAACACTGCAACATTTCGCGGGCATCTGTTTGCGTGAGGGAACGATGGCTTTGCCCCTTTTGCATAAGTGGTGAGCCTGCCTTCGTCTTTGCCATATTCATTGAGTCGACGTATCGACCTAAATTACCCTTCATTATAAAGGCCTATTACCGACGATTCTCCTGGGAGCAAGAATTTGCTATGGACCGTAATCAGGATGCCGGTTTCGACCGCTGTAGCAGGCCCAGAATGGCGGGCTCAAGCGCAGAGCAAACTGCACCCCACAACACCGCCGAAGAACCGAGCGCTCCCAACGCAACGCGTGCAACCGCGAATTCACCGCCCTCTAAGAGGCTTTCCACCTCTCGCAGAAGAATGGGATGGTTCCCCACCTCGCCACCAAGCAAGATAAGACTCGGGTTTAGAATGAGAGCCAGGTCGAGGACAACATCCGCCAAGATCGACGCTCGCTGTTTCAATATTTTTCTGGCTTGGGCGTTCCCTGCAGCCGCGAGGTCGAACACATCCGTAGCGCGAATCACCTTCGGACGAGCCCCATGATTCTTGCTGGCCCGCCAACTCTTCAAGATCCCGGATGCGCCCAACAACTTCTCGAGTCTTCCGTACCGATGAATCGCGGGATGCTCCCTTGAGATATTGGGTACGCGCAAATATCCGATCTCTCCGGCTGACCATTGAGATCCACGGTGCAAATGACCGTTCACGAAGATTCCGGCGCCGACTCCTTCTCCGATGGTGATGAAGACGAAATCCCGATGCCCTTGAGCTGCGCCGCGATAGCTCTCGCCCTGCGCGGCCAGGTTGGTGTCGTTCTCCACCACGACCCGGCATTTAAACTCGCCGGCAAGCATCGGGCCCAACGCCACATTGCTCCAACCACGTAGAGCGCTCAGCTCAACCACTATTCCATCCTCGACGTTGACAATTGCCGGAACGCCCACAACCACCCCCAAGAGTTGATCTTCCGGTTGCTTCTGTTTTCGCAACAGTTCCCGCACTTCTTTGCCAATCCTGGCGCAAACCGCGGGCGGTGTCGCGGACCGGCCCTCGAGAGCAATACTTCGTCTTGCCAATTCGCGCCCGTCAAGGTCCGCCAGCAGCAAATGAAAAGCGGCAGAAGTGATTTCCACCGCAGCAACGCAACCTCGCTCAGACCTGAAACGAAGTATGTCAGGCGGGCGTCCCCCCGTTGAATCTCCCTCTCCCACGGACTCGATTAACCCTACCGAAGCGAGGTGTGCAACGACATTGGTCACCGACGGTGCACTCAGTCCTGAGGCTCGAACAAGATCGGCTTTTGAGCACGGCCCCGCCTCGCGTAACAGTCTCAATAGAGTTTCCGCATTGGTTCGTCGGATGAGCGGAGGCCTTCCGACTAGAGCGCGCTCCTTTGTCACTGTGGAATCACCCTCAATATTTCCGATTGGCCAGCTGATGCGAGGACCACCGAACATTGTAATGCTTCCTAAGTATGTTTGGCGTACAATGTGCATGTCGATTTCAGGAGCAATAATATGGGGCGCGCCGGGAACTATGGAAGCCGACTGTCTTATCCGCAAGTCCTTTCGGGGATTGAATTTCGCTCTCGCTGGTTTGTGCTTGCACTTCTAATTGTGATGTTCACGACTGCAGGTGCGGCGCAGAGCACTGATTCCAGATTCAGAGTGATTGCTCTGGCAGAAACAGGTGGTATCCATCGACCCTTTGTCGATGCAGCAAGAGCCTGGTTGGAAAAGCTGGCAAGCGAGAATAAGTTTTCGATCGACTACATCGAGAATACGGACAAGATCGATGATGCGTTCCTCTCTCATTATCAACTGTTTCTTCAGCTGAACTATCCACCTTACGGTTGGACCCCGACCGCCATGGCCGCTTTCATCCGATACATCGAAGAAGGCCGAGGAGGATGGATTGGATTCCATCACGCGACGCTGCTGGGCGAGTTTGACGGAACCCAGATGTGGCCGTGGTTCTCGCAATTCATGGGCGGAATCCGGTTCACCGACTATATTCCGAAGTTTGCGACCGCAACCGTTGTGGTGGAGGACTCTTCACACCCAGTGATGAAAAATGTGAGCGCCTCTTTCACGGTCGATCAGGAAGAGTGGTACACCTACAACAAGTCCCCACGTGCGAATGTACGTGTTCTAGCCCGGGTGAATGAAGCGACGTACTCACCGGACACCTCCACCAAGATGGGGGACCACCCTGTCATTTGGACGAATGAACATTTCAAGGCGAGGAATGTCTATATCTTCATGGGACACCACCCCGACCTATTCCAGAATTCCAATTTCACGACCATTGTGCGCAATTCGATCTTTTGGGCGGCGGGCCGATGATCGAGCTTACCGGTCGCCAGTCAGTTCCCGCCCGACCCTCTTCTCGAAGGAACGCGTGGATGTTGACACTTCGATGTTCGGCTGTTTGCTTGGCCCTCTGTGCTCTCTGCCTTGGACAGGTCCAAAATCCCAAGAAGCATCTCTTGGTGTTGGGCGAGGAGAAGGGATATCGCCACGAATCTGTCTCCCACGCTTTAGCCACGATCGAGCGGCTGGGCGAGACGACCGGGCTGTGGGATACCACCATACGCACTGACACCGAAGTCCTTACGAAGAAAAAGCTCGAATACAACGCCAAGAATCTGAACGACTTTGACGCAGTACTTTTTTTCACCGGCGGAGAACTGGAAATGGATGCGCAACAGAAAGCGGATCTGCTGTCGTTCGTCCATGACGAAGGCAAAGGCTTTATCGGCATCCACAGCGCAACCATTACGTTTACGGAATGGCCGGAATATGGCGAGATGATTGGCGGATATTTCGACGAGCATCCGTGGGGAACGTTCAACGCCCCCATAGTTGTGGAAGACCCGAGTTTCCCGGGGATGGAGCAATGGGGTGGATCCTTCGTGCTGAAGGACGAGATCTATCAGATCCGTAATTATTCACGCGACAAAGTGCGGGTGCTGATGCGTCTGGATGCCAGCAAGCTTGACCTGTCGAAGTCCGCTGTCCATCGAACCGATCGGGATTTTGCGGTGACCTGGGCGAAGATGTACGGCAAGGGGCGCGTTTACTATTCAACCCTCGGCCACCCTAAAGAAAATTGGGACGACCCCAGATTGCAAAAGATGTACATCGGCGCGATCAAGTGGGCGATGGGATTGGTCGACGCGGACGTCACTTCACGACCGCTGTCGTCCAAGTAACTCATCGCCAAGACGCAGAAGCATCAGCGGCCAGGAGTGCTGTCTGGATGGAGAAATCAAGATGCGGAGAGTTTTCGTATTTCTCATTCTTACGTTAGCGGCATGGGCCCAGGAATCGCATCCGATCCTCGCGCTCGGTTCATCAGCGCCTAACTTCGAACTTCCTGGCGTCGACGGCGCGATCCACAAACTCGCGGACTACTCTTCGAGTTCGGTGCTGGTCGTGGTCTTCACCTGTAATCATTGCCCAATCGCGCAAATGTATGAGCGGCGTATCGCGCAGCTCGTGGCGGACTACCGGGAGCGCGGCGTGGCGGTGGTTGCTATTCAGCCGAATGATCCCACCGCGATCCGGATCGACGAACTGGATTCTTCCGATATCAGCGACAGTCTGGACGAGATGCAGATCCGGGCGGAGTACAAGCACCTGACCTACCCCTATCTTTACGACGGACAAAGCCAATCGGTAGCGCAGGCTTATGGGCCGCAAGCGACACCGCATGTGTTTGTTTTTGACCGCGAGCGGCGTCTTCGCTACCAAGGCCGGATGGACAACAGCTACCGTGCCGAATTAGTGAAGACCCACGAGGTGCGCGATGCCATTGATGCGCTGCTCGTGAATCAGGAGGTCGCGGTGAAGCATACCGGTGTTTTCGGGTGCTCGACCAAGTGGCGAGAGAAACAGGCCGCCCGTTTAGAGGCTATTCGGAAGATTGAATCGCAACCAGTTCCCTTGGAAATGGCATCAGCCGCGGACTTAAAGGCCCTGCGAGCGAATCCTACGGGCAGGACCTTACTGGTCAGCTTCTGGGCGACATGGTGCGGCTCGTGCATCCACGAGTTTCCCGATTTCGAGGATACGTTCCGAATGTATGGCGTACGCGATTTGGAGTTGGTAACCGTGGCCGCCAATATGCCGGACGAAAAGAACAGCGTTCTACGAGTCCTGGAGAAGATGCACGCTACCAGTCGAAACCTGCTGTTTGGCTCAGACGACACCGCTGCTTTACAGGCCGCCTTCGACCCTGGCTGGCAGTCTGCCGTACCTTACACCGTTCTGATTGCTCCAGGCGGGAAGGTTTTGTATCAGAAACAAGGTTCGGTGGACATCCTGGAGTTGAGAAGAACGATTCTGGCAAATTTGCCATCGGACTACGAGGGTTTCAATCAGTACTGGCGGAATCAGTAGGTGTTGATTCGCACGAATCTCTGTTCCATCAATATCCAGATATTCCTCCTGAGTTCAACGAAATCAAACCCTAATTTCCGGCTCCTCACAAAAGCTCACGCCCTTCGGAGACCCATGAAGCGAAATTCTTTCCTATGTTTAGTGACACTAACGATTACGCTCTTAGCAACGTCCGCGGTTTGGGCCGGAGACGCGATACCCTCGGCCGCGTGGCGACGTCCGCTGGGTCTGCCACTTGATAAGCCGGGCATCACGCGTGTGCTCGGCAATATCGATGACGGGTACTGGCAAGGCGCTCCGGTAGGCGGATTCGGCTCCGGAACCTTTTCCAGGACCTATCGGGGAGACTTCGCCCGTTGGCATATAAAAGCAGGAGTTCACAAGTATGCCCCTGTGTACGCCAACCAGTTTGCGATGTTTCAGCAGTCGGAAGGCGACGCTCAGGGCACAGCGCAAGTCTTGATGACGGACCACCCGTCGGATGGATCGCTGGCCAGCTGGCAATGGAACTACCCCGTGGGCGCTGGAGAATATGCTGCCCTGTATCCCAAGGCCTGGTACGACTACCAATGGAACAAGTTTCCAGCGCACGTTGTGCTCGAACAATTTTCGCCGGTGCTTCCGAATAACTATCGCGAGTCGAGTTATCCGGTCGCGGTATACCGCTGGCATGCCGAGAATCCCACCAAGCACGCCGTCACGGTCTCCGTCCTGCTCTCGTGGATGAACATGGCCGGCTGGTTTCGCACCTTTACCCGTGATTTCCAGGGCGCTCCGAACCAAGGCAATCACAATGACTTTGTAAGCGAGAGAGTGGACGCAGGCGCCATGAAGGGCGTCGTTTTCGATCGAAACCGGGCGATGTGCAGCACCGCGCGAGGCGGACGGCCAATTTGTGATCGCCGCATTGGAATCGCCGGGCGTCGAGGTTAGTTATCAAACTACGTTTGCGGCGGACGGCGATGGAAAGTCCGTCTGGGCGCACTTTGCCAAAGATGGCAATCTAGCCAACAGCGACCTCTCGTGGGTGAGCGACGGAGAGAAGTTAGCTGGCGCGATCGCGGTACGTTTCACGCTTCAACCGGGGGAGAAGAAAGTGATCCCCATGGTCATTGCGTGGGATTTTCCTGTTGTCGAGTTCGGAGAGGGGCGCCAATGGAATCGTCGCTATACGGATTTCTATGGGGCCAGTGGCAGCAATGCCTGGGCAATTGCGCGCGACGGACTTCGCAATGCGACCGTTTGGAGCGATGCAATCGACGCCTGGCAGGCTCTGTATGTGAGCGATCAGAGCAAGCCGCTGTGGTATCGAGGCATGCTTTTCAATGAACTCTACACTCTGACCGACGGAGGATCGTTTTGGGGCCGCCCCGTCGGATCAGACCGCCAAAATCCGCCCTCCTTCGCGCTATTGGAATGCTTCGATTACGCGTATTACGGGACGTTGGATGTCCGGTTTTATGCATCGATGCCGCTGCTGAAATTCTGGCCGGAAATCGACAAGCAGGTATTGCGCGAGTTTGCGGACACTGTTCCTCGCGGATGGCCGGAAAAGGGTCAATGGGTCTGGAAGTCGCAGCAAACGGGCGAACCGATTTTGCATAAGCGGAAGAAGAAAGGCGCTGTGCCCACGATCTCGGCGTGCCCGAAGGCGATCCGTTCTTTGCCGTAAACGAGCCCGGTTGGCAGGATACGAACGACTGGAAAGACCTGAACTCAAAATTCATCCTGATGGTTTATCGCGACTATGTCTTGACGGGCAACAAAGACACGGCTTTCTTGCGCCAAATGTGGCCAGCGGTGCAGGAGGCGGTGGTTTATTTGCGGCAATTCGATCACGGCGGGGGAATTCCAGAAAATGGCGGCTACCCCGATCAAACCTACGATTCCTGGGTCGTGCGAGGGGTTAGCGCTTATTGCGGAGGCCTGTGGCTGGCGGCGTTGCGCGCCACCGAGGAAATGGCGCGCACACTCAACGATAACGAGGCGGCCGGGGAGTATCACCGATCCTTTGAAAAAGCGCAGAAGACATACATCGATAAGCTTTGGAACGGAAACTATTTTCGCTACGACACTGATAGCGACTACCGCGACAGTGTCCAGGCGGATCAGTTGGCCGGGCAGTGGTATGCGAATATGACCGGCCTGGGAGATTTAGTGCCTCGCGAGATGCAGCTCGCGGCGCTCAGAAAGATATTTGCGTTCAATGTCATGAAGTTCGGAAACGGTGAGATGGGTGCCGCGAACGGTATGGCGGCAGATGGTTCCATCATCGGCGATAACGAGCAGGCTCCCGAGGTGTGGGTTGGGACCAGCTTCGGCTTTGCTGCCCTGATGCTGAGCGAGGGAATGCGAGAGGAGGCCTACCGCACGGCCTGGGGCTTATACCACACAATCTATGAGACGAAAGGATATTGGTTCCGGACTCCGGAAGCTTGGGACGTGAGTGGGAACTTCCGGGCCGCGATGTATATGCGACCAGCTGCGATTTGGGCGATGGAAATGATCCCCCAGCCTAAGGCTGGCGCAAATGTCGCTGCGCCCAGTCCACGCCATTAAGGCTGGCTAGTTGGTTTAGGCCGGGGTGTAAACGTCGGGGAGGGCTGTTATTGACTATCGTAAGCCTGGCGCAAGAAGCATGGCTGACGGGCCTCGAAAGATCCCGTCAGCCTAAAATTGCGAGTTCAAGTGATCGGTTGAACGAAAGCGCGTACCTTTGGTTCCGGGCGCGCTAGCTCATCGGTGGCAGAGTCGTTGAGCAGTTCGGTTGGCGCGGCGGGCACAGAAGAAGCGGGCCACCGTCTGCCGCGGAAATCGGCTGAAAGCTCGCTGCGATGAAGGTACCTACCATTGCTACCGTCAGAATCGCGATCCTGATTGCCAGCTTTGCATTCGTCTTTACCTTCATTGTCGTGCTCCTTATGGGACCTGGGGAATTCTTGCTTGGGCTTGACCGTCGCAAGTGACCTTAGTAATGCAAGCTGCGTTCCAAACCGGGGCGCTTGGCAACCTGGGTGCCGCGTTCTCAGAATTGGCCGAAAAGTGGAGACAAATGCAGTTTCCTCCCCGGTGCAGGACGCCGGCGCTGCCCGAACGAGCCCTAATAATCCAAACAAAAATGCTCGTGTGTAACATTTATGTTAGGTGCAAGGGACGGCGAATCCGGAGGCTCCGCGTATACTCATTGCGTCATGGGCCATTCGGCTAAAGACAGTATCTCCCCTGCGACCGCCGCGAGGCTGGAGGCGGTAAGCGGACCCCTCAAGGGGCAACTATTCCTGCTCACCCAGGAGGAGGTATCGATCGGCCGCGATCCCTCCAATGAAATCTCGCTTCTCGACTCTCTCGTCTCCCGACGCCACTGCGTGATCCGTAAGGAATCGGGGACGTTCCGCCTGCAGGACCTGGAAAGCCGCAACAGCACCTTTGTTAGCGGTGTTCCGGTCATGGACCGAGTGCTCGTGCCCGGCGATCAGATCCGGGTGGGTAATTCAATTCTGATCTTCCAGGGGGCGGAGAGCGGTTCTTTGCCGCACAGTGCTTCTTTGAGCCTCGACGCTACCCCGGCACCCGGAGCCGCAACCGTAGTCCTAAGAAAAGAAGATGCCCTTTATCTCCGGCCTCCCACGCGGGAACAACTACCGAATACCCCAAAAACCGTTCGCGATCTCAAGGTCCTCCTCGACTTCAGCCGAGCCTTGAATTCGGTCCAGGGCCTTGCGCCCCTGCAGGAAAGGGTGTTGGAGGCAATTCTGGCAATTGCCCCGGCCGACCAGGCTGCCATCCTGTTGACCGAGGATGGGACCACGGGATTTTCGTCGGTTCAGGGGAAAGACAGGCGTTTGGGAGAGAACCAGCCGATTCATGCCAGCCAGACGATCTTGAACCGCGTGCTCGAGGAGCGCCTCGCGGTGCTGACGAGCGATGTGCAAAGCGACGAGACATACAGGGATGCCGACAGTCTGCTCCAACGCCGGGTGCACTCGGTCTTGGCGGTTCCCCTCGAAGCGCAAGACAAGGTCTTAGGAATTCTTTACCTGGAGGCCAGTTCTGCCGGCGCGCGCTTCGACTCGGATCTTCTGCAGTTGGTCACTACCCTCGGAAACATTACGGCCCTCGCGATTGAGAATGCCCGCCACCTTGAAAGACTGGGAGGCGAAAACCGCCGCTTGCACGAAGAACTGAATATCCACCACAGCATGATCGGTGAAAGTAAAGCCATGCACGAGGTGTATGGGTTTGTTTCTCGCGTCGCAGGGCGGGATTCGACGGTACTCATATCTGGGGAGAGCGGCACCGGAAAAGAGCTAGTGGCGCGAGCCGTCCATATGAATAGTGGCCGGTCCGACAAGCCATTTGTAGCCATTAATTGCGCGGCCATTACCGAGACTTTGCTGGAGAGCGAGTTGTTCGGCCACGAGAGGGGCGCCTTTACCGGAGCCGTTTCGCAAAAAAAGGGAAAGCTCGAGGTCGCCGAAGGCGGCACGGTTTTTCTGGATGAGATCGGGGAACTCGCTGTCCCTATGCAGGCCAAACTCCTGCGAGTTCTGCAGGAGCGCGAATTCGAACGAGTGGGTGGAACGCGCCCTATCAAACTCGATGTTCGCTTGATCGCCGCGACCAATCGCGATCTCAAGGAAGCTTCGCGCAGTGGGGCTTTCCGTCCGGATCTCTATTACCGGCTGAATGTTGTGTCACTACATATGCCAGCCTTGCGGGAGCGGCGCGAGGATATTCCGATGCTGGCGGCCTACTTCGCCGCGCAGTATGCCGAGAAGGTGAAGCGCCGGGTAGCCGGTATCTCTCCAGAAGCACGTAACTGCCTTATGCGCTACGAATGGCCGGGCAACGTACGCGAGTTGGAGAACGCCATTGAGAGGGCAGTGGTGCTGGGCTCGACCGAACTGATCCTTCCAGACGACTTGCCAGAGTCGATTCTGGAGGAAACCGCCGCATCCGGAGAGCCCGTGAGCGCTCTGCACGACGGCATTCGCGAGGCGAAGAAAGTGCTGATTGAGCGCGCGATCGAGCAGGCCAACGGAAACTACACCGAGGCTGCGAAAATCCTTGGCGTGCATGCTAACCATCTGTTCCGACTGATACGCACCCTGAACCTGAAGCCCAAGAGGCAGCGTTAGGCTGACCTAAACCGAGAGAGTGTTTGGATCCTTACTTCAGGCCTCTCACCAAGAACAGATTGGCAAGATCGCGCTGGAAAGTAATGGCGTATGACTTGCCATCTGCCGACAGAGCGAGCGGTCCAAGGAACTGAGCTCCCGGTTCGGGAACCTTCACGACCAGCCACGGTTCTTTGCGACGCGTTGTTACGTCGAGACGAGTAATCTTGATGCTGGCGGGTTCCCGTTGTTGCAGGAACAGGTATCGTCCGTCACCGCTCCATCGCACGACACTTTCGCCCTGCAATTCCGCGATTGTCTTAGAATCCCCACCGCCCACAGGTGAGAGCAGCAGCTTGTGCGGATCCACGGTGATGAACCACTTGCCATCCGGCGAGACCCGGATTCCCCGCGTTCCTTCAGTTGTTAGAGGGGCCGATCGATTTGTTTCCAGGTCGTACATCCAGGTGCGGGTCGCATGGCCTGTTTCGTTACCAGTGAAAAGAATTCGCTTGTTGTCGGGAAACCACTCCACGCCATCGAAATGCATTCCCTCGATTTTTGGAAAGCGCGACTCGCCGGGACCGGTGGGCAGCAGCATGAGAGAAGATCGGTCGGCCTCATGATGGATGCAAGCCACCCATTTTCCATCCGGCGAAAGCGACGGCCGGTTTCCAAAGCCAAGTTGGATGGCCGGCGAGCCATCCGTTTTCCTGAGATAAATAGCGGAGTTGCGGCCCTGACCACTGGAAAGCTCGACGAAAACGATGGATTGAGCGTCGTTCGAAAGGTCATACATCAAGGAAGAGTCAAGCCAAGCCAGATCGCGTTGTGGCGCCCCGTTCGGCGGTAAATAGTGGATACCCAGACGCGAATTGACCGTAGTTAGCAGAACGCGGCCGTCGCGGGCTACGTCCTGCATCACGATCATTCCGCCTGTTTGTGAGACCATCCGTTGGGCGCCGGAGAGCGTAACCGCATAAAGTGCGGGATCGCTGCCGGGCTGACCGCCTGAGAACCATACCTCACGATCGTTGGGTGACCAGTTCAAGGCGCCGATGGCGCGCCATCCACGGGAAAGCACCTGCTTGGGATGGTTCGGGCCAACAACGCAGAGGGC
Source organism: uncultured Acidobacteriaceae bacterium (assembly GCA_963840895.1). GTDB lineage: Bacteria > Acidobacteriota > Terriglobia > Terriglobales > Acidobacteriaceae > Sulfotelmatobacter. The sequence continues at coordinate 170,527 of CAWJAR010000009.1, read as the reverse complement.
ATAATCCCCAACTTCGACGTCAAAATCAAAGAACGCAACCAGCTTTCCGTCGGCCGATACTCGCGGCATCATAGGAGGCCGCTTGTCTGTCTCGTACAGAACGGTCCCGATGGGATATTCCAGCCGGAACTTTCCGCCGACGGCTCGCGCTACCGCCAGAGACTCTCCATCTGGACCCCAGTCGGCGCCACTGACGCCTTCCAACACCTCGCGCGGCGCACCACCGCCAAAGGGCACCCGAGCCAGCGTGCCGACATCCTCACCGCCCAAAAGAATGGCCATCTCTCCACCCGGTGAGATGGCAAGCACTCGCGCACTGGGAAGCGCCAATGGTTGCGCTTCGCGATTGCCGGGATGTGCCGAGAATAACGTGGATGGTGCACCATCCCATTCGGCACTGTAGACTACCGAGTCGCCAGGAGCGAACTTCGCCGAGGTGACATCGCCACGGCGAAAGGTCAAGCGACGATAAGAGGGCGGTTCTGCGGGTGGAACATATCGGTGCTCATAGGAGATGCGCAGTGCCAGTCCGAGCAAAACTCCTGCCAGCAAACCCAAACTTGTCCAGAGCCTGATTCGCGGCACGTTTCGCGGAGCTGGAGTAGGGCTTGCCAGAGCGAAGTTGCTGGAATCCATCTCCTCCCGAAGTTCCTCCAAGGCGACCTTCACATCTGCCATGGTTTGCCAGCGGCGTTCAGGATCCTTCTTCAGGCAGCGAGCGATAATTCGATCGAGCTCGGGAGGAACCTCCGCGACCGCTTGTGATGCCGGCTGTGGGTCCTTGTAGAGCACCGCCGAAAGCGACGATAGCTTGGACCCGCCGGCGAACGCTCGTTGACCGGTTGCCATCTCGTATAAAACTGACCCGAAGGAAAAAACATCCGAGCGCGTGTCCACCTTCTTGCCATCGGCTTGCTCCGGAGACATGTAAGCAACAGTCCCGAGGATGGTGCCTTCTTCCGTGAGCGGCGATCCTTCGCCGTGCACAGTCTCGGCATACGCGTCGGCATCTGCGGACTCGCTGAGTTTCGCTAAACCGAAATCCAGAATCTTGACCACGCCCTGTGGAGTAACGATCACGTTCGAAGGCTTGAGGTCGCGGTGGACGATCCCAGCCGCGTGAGCCGCTGCCAGAGCGTCCGCGATCTGAACACCGTACTTCAACACATCACGAATCCGCAGGCCCTTGCGCCCGATCAGGTGATCGAGCGTATCGCCTGCCACGTACTCCATGGCGATGTAAGGAAGAGGCTTGCCATCGATTTCCTGCGTATCGATGTCGTAGATCGTGACGATATTTGGGTGATTCAGGGATGAGGCTGCTTTGGCTTCCTGGACGAAACGCCGCTCGCGGTCGGCGTTGAGAGCCGCCGCCGACAAAATCTTGATGGCCGCCGTCCGGCCAAGGCGGGAATCGACCGCCTTATAGACAACGCCCATTCCACCGGCCCCAAGCTTGGCCTCGATGCGGTACGAGCGGAATGTTTTTCCGATCATGGACGCAGTCCTGAATAAGCGGTCTCGACGAGCGGCTCGAAAGGAGCATCGTCGCGGCCGGTACGATTGAACATCTTCAAATGTAAGCCGTCACAAGTGCGCGGAGAAAGAGTTCCGTGTAGCAATCCGCTGGCGACTTCATTGCCTCTCGCACAAGCAGGCGCGAATGCGGGACGCCGGTGCTTGTGGTGGGTGCAATTCTACGCAGAAAGTTGTGCATTGGTCGAGGAGAAAAGTGCCGCAGTAGCAAGGCTTATGTGTCTTTGGGTAATTCCAGCCCTGTGATCCTTGTCACCCCCCGATGTGCTCCGGGTGACGGTGCTTTGTTGCTGAAAATCGCTACCTTGTTGTAAGAGCGAGTGATCCGTTTGGAGGAGTGTCTATGCAAGCACTCTCGCCGGTCAGTCTCCCCACCGACGAGCAGTTGTTCATCGACAACGTGATTGCCAAGCGTCGAGGACGCCCCGGGGCCTTGCTCGGCATTCTGGAGGCGGCACAGGATAGAAACCGCTACAAATACCTTCCCTTGGAAACCCTGCGTTACATCGCGGCCAAGACGGACCTGCCGTTATCGCGAATCTACAGCGTTGCCACGTTCTATGCCCTGTTCAATCTTCAACCGCAAGGCGAGAACACCATCTGCATTTGCCGAGGCACGGCGTGCCATACGCGCGGTTCGCGCAATTTGCTGCAAGGAGCGCGCCTGGATCTTGGGCTGGGTCTCGAGGACGCGGACGGCAATGGCAACGACGCCGACAAACTTTTGCTCACCACCCCTGACCGTCAATTCACAGTGCGTACAGTGGCCTGCTTCGGTCAATGCGCGATGGCGCCCGTGGTGGAGGTGAACCATCGCATCTGCGGACATGCCACCGAGCGTACCTTGCAGCGTGAGATCGCAACCTTCGCGCCGGAGAGTAAGCAATGCCTCGCATTCTGGATATTGGAGCGTTCAGCGCAGTGCGTGAGGCGGGCCTTGCCAAACTGGTCCCGCCGGTGCCGCGTTTGGCTGTGGGAATGGGAACATGCGGCCGCGGAAACGGTGCTGAAGGCCTCTATCAGGCATTTTTGCAGGCGATTGAGAACAGCGGCGCCAACCTCGTTCTGGCGCCCGTCGGTTGTTTTGGAGCTTGCTTTCAAGAGCCCCTCGTGAACGTTCGGCTTCCCGGTAATCCTCTTATCATTCTGCGTCGGGTGCAAGCGAACGACGCCGCGCGCGTCCTGCACGATATTGCCAATGGTTGTCTCAGCCCTGATTTGATTTACTGCAAGATTGAAGAGTGGGATCACATTACCGGTCACGTGCGCTACGGTCAGGGATATCCCGAAGTCCCTGCCTGGAGCGATGTGCCATTCTTCAAAGGGCAGAAGAAAATTGTCTTGCGGAACTGCGGTCTCATCAATCCCGATGACATTGAGGAATACATTGCAGTCGGTGGATATCAGGCGCTTTACAAAGTGTTGATCGATGCGAATCCGGCGGGTGTGATTGAGCAAATCAAAGCGTCGAAACTGCGCGGCCGCGGCGGAGCGGGATATTCCACCGGCAACAAGTGGGAATTCCTGGCCAAGGCAAAAACAGAATCGAAGTACATCATCTGCAACGCGGACGAAGGCGATCCCGGCGCCTACATGAATCGCAACGAGATTGAAAGCGATCCCCACTCACTACTCGAGGGAATGATCATTGGCGCCTATGTCATGGGTGCAACTGAAGGGATCGTCTATGTCCGAGCCGAGTATCCGCTGGCAGTACATCGCCTGAACCGCGCCATCGAACAAGCGCGTGAGTACGGACTGCTTGGGGAGAATATTCTCGGCCGCGGATTCAACTTCGACATTGAACTGGTGGAAGGATCGGGAGCATTCGTCTGCGGTGAAGAGACTGCGCTGATCGCGTCGCTCGAAGGCGAAGCCGGAAGGCCTCGACCGCGGCCACCATTCCCTGCCCAGAAGGGGCTTTGGGGCAAGCCTACCAACATTAACAACGTGGAAACCTGGTACAACATCGCGCCCATCGTGACGCGCGGGCCAGCCTGGTTCACCGAAACAGGGAGCCCTAAAAGCTCGGGCACAAAAGTCTTTTCACTCGTAGGCAAAGTGAAGAACACCGGACTGGTCGAGATGCCTCTCGGCACTGCGCTCAAGACCTTTATCTACGACATTGGAGAAGGCGCGGTTGGGGAAGGTCAGGTCAAAGCAGTGCAGACCGGCGGCCCCTCCGGCGGTTGCATCCCGCACGAGTTGTTCGATACCGCTGTTGATTACGAGAGCTTGCAGCAACTCGGGTCAATCATGGGATCGGGCGGCATGGTCGTGATGGACGAAGACAACTGCATGGTTGACATCGCCCGGTACTTCATCGAGTTCACGCACTCGGAATCATGCGGCAAATGCATTCCTTGCCGAGTTGGCTTGAACAAGTGTCTGCGCATTCTGAATCGCGTGACCGAAGGCGCGGGCACGGCGCATCATCTCGAAATCCTGGACGAGCTGAGCCGTTACATTCGAGACTGCTCGCTCTGCGGCCTTGGACAGACGGCGCCCAATCCTGTGCTCACGACCCTGCGGCACTTTCGCAACGAGTTTGAGGATCATATTCTTGCGCGGCGCTGCACGGCAGGCGTGTGTGAAGAACTGGCGCTCTCTCCCTGTGAAAACAGTTGCCCCCTGCACATGAACATTCCGCGATTCCTGCAGCTTTATAAGGAGAACCGGTTGGAGGATGCGTTCCTGTCGGTCATCCTCGATAATCCGCTGCCCTCGTCGACGGGGCGCGTATGCCAGCATCCGTGCGACAGCCGGTGTCGTCGGCAGACATTGGATCAGGCAGTGAACATGCGCGAAGTGCACCGCTTCATCGCCGATTCCATCTTCGACTCCGACAAGTATGAACCCATGCTGCAGTCGATCGCTGCGCGCAAGTGCGAAGCTACCGGGCGCAAGATCGCGATTGTTGGTGCCGGACCCGCCGGACTCACCGCCTCGTTCTATCTGGCAATGCTGGGCCATGACGTCACGGTGTACGACAGCAAGTCCGAGGCCGGCGGAATGCTCCGTTTTGCTCTCCCTGAATACCGGCTACCAAAGGGAATCTTGCGCCGCGAGATCGAACTCATCGAGCGGCTGGGAGTGAAGTTCAGCTTCAACACTCGGGTCGGCGTCGATCTGTTCCTCAATGACCTCGATGACCATTTCGACATGGTCTTTCTCTCCATCGGAACGTGGAAAGAATCTTGGGTCTACCAGTCCGGCACCGAGTTGAAAGGCGTATTTCCGGCGCTCAATTACCTCGAGGCGGTTGCGGCTGGGCAGGAAGTGAACCTCGGGAGGCGTGTAGCGATCATTGGCGGGGGCAACGCGGCTATTGATTCTGCACGAACCTCGCTGCGTAAAGGCTGCGACGTGACCGTTTTCTACCGGCGTGAACGGAAAGACATGCCAGCGATCGATGAAGAAATCACGGCCGCCAAAGAGGAAGGCGCGAAGTTCGTATTCCTGGCCGCACCTCATCGCGTGATTGGAGACGCCAAGGCCAGCGTCAAAGCCATCGAGATCGTGAAGACGCGCTTAGGAGGGTACGACTCCTCTGGCCGCCGGAAGCCCATCGCGACCGACGAGGTTCAGCGCTTCGACTGCGACCCTGTCATTTATGCCGTTGGCGAAACTGTCGATCTAGATTGCGCCAAGGCCTCAGGCCTGGCTCTCAGAGAAGGTGGAACCATTGAAGTGAATCGGTTCACCTTGGAAACCAGTCGTCCTCGGTTCTATGCCGGAGGCGATCTGGTAACGGGTGCGTCCAACGTTTCGAATGCCATGGCCTCGGGCAAGCAGGCGGCGCGCAGCATCGATTTGCAGGTGATGGAAGCCGATCGTTGGAATTCGCTTTATCCCGACATCCAATACGAACCGACGCCACCGGAAGATCCGAGCCCGAGCCGGCGTCACACTGGGCATGAACTGGCCGCCTCTTCTCGTGTTCGCTCGCAGGACGAAGTCGTAACTGGCCTGAGCCATGAAGAGGCTTTCGACGAAACCTGCCGCTGCCTGCGTTGCGATGTCACGGCCGTCAACGTGAGTTAGGGGACCGCGCGCTGAAAGGAGAAATACCTTGGCACCGAAGAAGATATCGATCCGAATCGACGGAGAGCTGATCAGCGCAGTGGAGGGTCAGACCATTCTGCAGGCGGCGAAGGCCAACCATAAGTACATTCCAACCCTCTGCGATCTAGATGGACTCACGGCAGTCGGTGCCTGCCGGATTTGCCTTGTCGAGGTCTCCGGCACCGAGCGCTTGTTCCCCGCTTGCACCACGCCCATCCAGGAAGGAATGTCGGTCACCACGACGTCGCCGAAGTTGACGCGCTATCGGCGTATTTCCGTCGAACTGCTTTTCGTGGAGCGTAATCACGTCTGCTCGGTGTGCGTATCGAACGGACACTGCGAGTTGCAATCAATGGCCACGGCCCTCGGTATCAGCACCGTCGGCTTGGCGTACAACTTTCCCAAGTTGTCCATCGACATGTCGCACCCACGCTTCGTGCTTGATCACAACCGCTGCATTCTGTGCACACGCTGTGTGCGAGTTTGCGCCGAACTCGAGGGCGCACATGTTTGGGATCTCACTTCGCGCGGCACTCACGCCCGGGTTGTCAGCGAGATGAACGAGAAATGGGGACACGCCTCCACCTGCACCAGTTGCGGCAAGTGCGTGCACGCCTGCCCTACAGGCGCACTGGCCGAAAAGGGCTGGGCCGTTGAGGAGATGGTGAAGAAGATCGACGCCGTCACCTCCCTGGTACACCGCAGAGGAGTGCACGTATGAAGAAGGTGAAAGTAGCGACCGTCTGGCTCGATGGGTGTTCCGGTTGCCACATGTCACTGCTCGACATGGACGCAGGCATCATCGCGCTGGCCCGCAAGATTGACCTGGTGTATGGGCCTTTGGTCGATGCGCAGGAATTTCCCGAGGATGTCGACGTCACGCTAGTTGAAGGCGCGGTCAGTTCGCAGGACGATCTCAACAAGATCCAGAAGATTCGGCAGCGCACCCACATACTCATCTCGCTTGGAGATTGCGCCGTCACCGGCAACGTTCCGGCAATGCGCAACTCCATCCCCGTGCAGAAACTACTGCAGCGCATCTACATCGACGGTGCTGAGGAAGGAAACGTCGTCCCGTCAGAGCGCGTGCCGGCGTTGCTCAAGCAGGCGCGACCACTGCGCGAATTCGTCAAAGTGGATTTGAGCTTGCCGGGCTGTCCTCCTCCGTCGAAGGCAATCTTCAGCGTGATCAACGATCTGCTGGACGGCAAGAAGCCCGACTCCGCTCTCAAGGTGAAATTCGGATAAGGAGTGTGTCATGAAGCGCATCACCATCGAACCCGTGAGCCGCATCGAGGGACACGCCAAAATCGACATTCTCCTCGATGACCAGGGACACGTCGCGGGAACCGAATTTCACGTCACGCAAGTTCGAGGGTTTGAGAAATTCACCGAAGGACGTCCTTTCTACGAGATGCCGGGCATTACCGCGCGGATCTGCGGCATCTGTCCCATCAGCCACCTGCTGGCCTCGTCCAAGGCCTGCGACGCTATCATGGCGGTACGCATTCCTCCGACGGCCAGGAAGCTGCGCGAACTGGTGCACTTCGCCCAGATCGTGCAATCGCACGCGCTGAGCTTCTTCTATCTCTCTGCTCCAGACTTTCTTCTAGGCATGGATTCGGATCCGGCGTCACGAAACGTACTGGGAGTCATCGCAGGGCATCCGGAGTTAGCCCGCGACGGAATCGAACTCCGAAAATTCGGGCTGCAAATCGTAGAGAGCCTGACGCAGGAACGCGTTCATCCTTCCTGGATCGTTCCCGGCGGTGTTGCATCTCCGCTTGCCGGTGCCATGCGTGACCGCATTCTGACTGAACTTCCCGGAGCCAAAGCGATTGCCGACCGATCCCTTCGATTCTTCAAGGGTGCCCTCGACAACTACAAGGAGGAGATCGCGTTCTTCGGCTCCGTTCCGACGATGTACGCGGGGATGGTCGATCGCAAAGGAAACTTGCGGCTTTATGATGGCAACCTGCGGTTCCGCAATGCGACGGGCGAGATTGTGGAAGATCAAATTCCCCCTGACGAATATATGCAATGGATCGGGGAAGCCAGCTTGCGCGAATCGTACTTGAAGGCTCCTTTTTTCAAGCCGCAGGGATTTCCGGCTGGCGTGTATCGCGTAGGCCCGCTCGGGCGGCTGAATGCCTCCGACCAGTGCGGAACTCCAAACGCTGACGTTGAGTTTCGAGAATTTCACCAGCGGTTTGGCGTGGTTGCTCACAGCGCGTTTCTCTACCATTACGCCAGGTTGATCGAAATTGTCTATGCTTTGGAACGGATCGAGGCCTTGCTGGACGATCCGCAAATCCTCGAACTGCATGTGCGTGCTACCGCAGGAGTCAATGCCACCGAAGGCGTCGGCATGATCGAAGCGCCGCGGGGAACGTTGATCCACCACTATAAAGTAAATGAGGAGGGCGCGATCACCTGGGCCAACCTGATCGTTGCCACTGGCCACAACAATCTCGCCATTGGTCGCGCCGTGCAACAGGTCAGCGAACACTTCATTGATGGAACGAAGCTGAACGAAGGCATGCTGAACCGTGTGTCGGCTGTTGTACGCGCCTATGATCCGTGCCTCAGTTGTTCTACCCACGCCTCGGGCCTGCTTGCCATGATAATCCGCATGGTGGGCGCGGACGGAGCGATCCTGGACGAGCTAACGACGGATTGAGCTAAAGAAGTGTCTCGTTCATTTCCGTAATCAGGGTCCTCGATATGCTGCGAAGGGCTTGTCGATGTTGGGCAATGTGATTGTCTAAGCGGTACTCCTCATGCCGTAGGGCAGCGTCCAAAAAACGGCCGATGCCGTTTTTCTTGGCTTTCACGAATTCGGTCGAGATAAAATCCCCGAGAAAAGCTTATCGTTGCAGACGGCATCTCAATTCCATGGCGAGGATCCCCACGTGTTGAATCGCAGAAACTTTCTGAAAGTCGCGAGCACCGCAACGGCAAGCACTATTCTCAGAGGCAAGATCCATGCGTTGGCCGCCATCGAAGCTGAACCAATCGCACCGCTTGCCGCCAACGATCAGATTCAGATCGCGCTGATCGGGGCTGGCATTCAAGGCCAGGGAGATACCAAAGTTGCCGTGCAGGTTCCCGGCGTAAAGCTTGTCGCCGTAGCCGACTGTTACGACGGAAGGCTGGCGCACAGCAAGGAGCTTTGGGGCAACGAGGTCTTCACCACACGCGACTACCGCGAGATCCTGGCGCGTAAGGATGTCGACGCCGTCATCATCGCTACCCCCGACCATTGGCACAAGCAGGCCGCAGTCGATGCGATGAAAGCGGGGAAAGACGTCTACTGCGAAAAGCCCATGATTCATCTGTACTCCGACGGCCCCGAGATGATCGAGACTGCCCGCGCCACGAACCGCATCCTTCAGGTCGGAAGCCAGCGCGTTAGCTCCATCATTTATTCCAAGGCAAAAGAGCTGCTCGCTTCAGGTGCAATCGGCAAACTCAACATGGTGGCCGCGCACTGGGACCGCAACTCTTCGATCGGCGCGTGGAACTACACCGTTCCTCTGGATGCCTCGACCGAAAGCTGCGACTGGCCACGCTTCCTTGGAACTGCTCCGAACATTCCATTTAACGCCGAGCACTTTTTCCAGTGGCGCAAATGGAAAGCCTACGGAAGCGGCGTCGCTGGCGATCTCTTCGTGCATTTGTTCAGCGGAACCCACTTCATTACCGGCAGCAACGGCCCGACGCGAGCCATGGCTACCGGCGGTTTGCGTTTCTGGAAAGATGGCCGCGACGCGGACGACGTGATGCTGGGGTTGTTCGACTATCGCGAGGGGTTCAATCTCAGCCTGCGCGTGAACTTCGTCGACGGAGGAGATGAGAGCGAAGGCTTCATCTTCAGCGGCTCCGAAGGCACCATGGAGATTGCGGGCAACTCGGTGAGCGTGAACCGCTCACCGCTGAAAAAGGAACCAGGCTACACCGTCGGCACCTTCACGGAAGCCATGCAAAAGCGAACGCTCGATGCCTACCGCCAGAAATATCCGGTCACGCATCCCTCGGGGCCGCCGGCGGCTGAATATGAGAAGTATGTGGCTCCCGAGGGCTACCGCGACAGCTACGACCATTTCAAGAATTTCTTTGCTGCCGTTCGCTCGCGTCAGCCGGTCGTGGAAGATGCGACCTTCGGCTTCCGCGCCGCCGGTGCGGCGCTGCTTAGCAACCTCAGCGTCGAACAAGGCTCCGTCGTGAAGTGGGATCCCGACGCCATGAGGTTGGGATGAAATAGAATACTGCTCTTCGACACAGGCAGCATACGAAGCGAGATTCAATAGCGGAGAATCGATTTGTTCAACAATAAGACAACTGCTCCTCCCTCTTCTGGTGTGCACAAGCGCTGGTTGTATTTGCGTTGCACAAAACGCCCGCAAAGCCACTCCCGGCGATGCTCCCGGAAACGTTTCGCAAACGACCTTCTTCGTTCACCGTCTCGGAACCGACCATGCGGAGGGCATTACCACGCTCGATATGAACGGCGACGGCCGCCCCGATCTTCTGAGCGGAGCGTACTGGTACGAGAACCCCGGTCCCAACGGGGGAGAGTGGAAGCGTCATCAGTACCGGACGGTGGGCATCATGGGCGAGTTTGTCTCCGATTGCGGAGAATGGACCTTCGACGTGAATCACGATGGCGCCCTTGACGTAGTCACGACCGGATGGATGTTGAACGGCCTGTGGTGGTACGAGAATCCGAAAACGCCCGGCGTCATGTGGAAGCAACACTTCATCACTGACAGCTATGACACCGAGGGTGGGGCCACCGGCGACATCAACGGCGACGGCAAGCCCGATCTCGTGCTCGCCCACTACAACCACTCGGGGATTCTATGGGCCGATTTCTCCGGCCCTGAACCCAAAGTTCACCACGTCGGCGGAAAAGAACAGGACGGCCATGGCATCGGAATCGCCGACGTGGACGGCGATGGCAAGGCCGACATCCTCACCCCCAACGGCTGGTTCAAGAACATCGACGCCAACAACGATAAGTGGGAATGGCACGCAGATTGGAAGATGGACGACGCCGGTTTCCCCATCATCGGTTATGACGTCAATAACGATGGCAAGACCGACATCATCTACGGCCAGGGACACAGCTATGGCCTCTACTGGCTCGAGCAGAAAGGCGACGGAGCTAACCGCACGTGGGTCAAGCACGCGATCGACGAGTCTTACTCCCAGATCCACGCGCTCAAATTGGTCGATATCGATGGCGATGGCGTTCCCGAGTTGCTGGCTGGCAAGCGTTACCGCGGGCACAACGGCCATGACCCCGGCTCCTATGATCCGCTCGTGGTGTATTACTACAAGATCGATCGCAGCACAGCAACATTCACGCGCGTCCCAATTTCAGTCAATGGCACTGCCGCGGCTGGAACGCAGTTCGTCGTCGAAGACCTCGATGGAGATGGCGACCTCGATATAGCCACTGCGGGAAAAACGGGTGTGCACTTTTATGAAAATTTAAAAATCAATCGTGTTCCCGAAGAGACTCGTGAAAACGAGCTCCTGCTCGACAAGAACTGGCCCTTCGAGGACGAAGGCAAGATTGTGAAGCAGGAAGATGGCCCACCGCCGCGATAGGGCGAACCTAGACGAGAGGGCGATGCGGCTGTGTTACTTTAAAGTTCAAAGGCATCCTGGGACTACATCTGTGGGAGCCCCTTATGCCCGACAACACCACGAAAGCTAAGGGAGATCGCTTGCGCCGAAATCGAAAAGCCCTGCTCATTCTTGTATCGCTAATCCTGACAGCCGCCGCAGCCGCGCAGAATCAAGCGGCGGTCGATCCGTCCCTTCCGCCTCCGCCGCACGAGAAGCAAGTTCATCTCAAGCACATTCTCGTGATCGGCCAGACCAAGGGATTCGAGCACGACTCGGTTTCGGATGGCATGGTCGCCATCTACAACATGGGACGCGACAGTGGTCTTTGGGACGCCACGCTGCGCACTGACGTCGAACTCATCACCAAGAAAGATCTCGGAAGAAACACGAAGAACCTCAACTACTTCGATGCCCTCGTCTTCGTGAGCACCACCGGCGAACTGGACCTCGACGACAGCCAGAAGACCGACATGCTGTCGTTCATCAAAGACGATGGTAAAGGTTTTGTAGGCGTTCACGCCGCCCTCGACACCAACTACAAATGGCCCGCATACGGTGAGATGATTGGAGGATGGTTTGACCAGCACCCGTGGTCCACATTTAACGCCCCGATCATTAACGAGGATCCAACGTTCCCCGCAGTTCGCCACTTTCCCGCAGCATTCTTGAAATACGACGAAATTTACCAGCCCAAAGAGTGGTCGCGCGAAAAGGTAAACGTCCTGCTCAGCCTGGATCCCACGAAGCTGAATTACGAAAACAACCCGCGCGTTCACCGAACCGATCATGACTTTGCGGTTGCCTGGGACAAGATGTACGGCAAAGGCCGCGTCTTCTACTCCACCCTCGGACACACCCAGGAGTCATGGAACGACCCGGACATCCGCAAGATGTATTTCGAAGCGATCAAGTGGGTGCTGGGAATGACCGAAGGCAGCACCGTTTCGCATCCCCATCCGCCGGCAGGTGAGCGCCGGTGATTCTGGCTAAAGTGCTTCGTTCGACGTTAAGTCGCCGTGTCTGGTCCGCGGGAATATTGCTCGTGGGCCTTACCGTCTCGGTTGCGCAGGAACCGACGCCCACTCCGAAAGCTCAGGCAGAAGCCGGAGTGAAGCAAGACGTGCCCACTCCACCGAAAATATATCCGCCAGATTTTGTGCAGAAGGGCGCTGCGATCTTCCGCCAGGATTGCTCCTTCTGTCACGGCCGCAATGCCGGTGGAGGAGAGAGCGGACCCGACCTGACGCGCTCCAAACTGGTGACGGCCGATGTCGACGGCGACAAGATCGGCCCCGTCATACGCAACGGGCGCCCCGACAAAGGTATGCCCCCGTTTGATCGCTCGGATGACCAGATTGAGAGCCTCGTGGCCTTCATTCACACTCAACAGACTAAGGCGCTCACGAAAACCGGTGGCCGCAAGGGAGTGGATCCCGAAGACCTGCAAACCGGGAGCGCCGAAGCCGGCAAACAATACTTCAATGGAGCGGGCGGATGCGCCAGTTGTCACTCGCCGACCGGCGATCTTGCTGGAATCGCTTCGCGTCACCAGGGCCTTGAACTCGAAAAGCGAATGCTCTATCCGCAGCACGCAAAATCGAAAGTCACGGTCACCCTTGCTTCCGGCGAAATGGTCGCTGGCACCCTCGATTATCTGGATGAGTTTACGGTTGGCCTGATCGATGCCACCGGCTCCTATCATTCGTGGCGGACTCGTGATGTGAAGTACAAGATTGACTCGCCTGCCGATGCGCATGTCGCGCTATTCGACAAGTATACCGATGACGACGTCCATAACCTGATGGCGTACCTGCAAACCTTGCGCTAGGCGCGAAGCTTAAGGCTCCCAATTCCTATGAACTGTCTAAACACGTTTTTTCTGGTCTTGACCGCAGCGTTCGCTCTCGCCTCTCCGGCCCTGACTTTGGCACAAGGCGTAAATCACCAGACGCTCTTGCATCCGCCTGCCGACAGCTGGCCCGGCTATCACGGCGACTACTCGGGCAGGCGGCACAGCTCGCTCCATCAAATCACTCCGCAGAACGTAAGAAATCTCTCGCTCGCGTGGCTGTTTCAAACCGACCGCCCTGTGCCCATCAAGTCTTCGCCCTTGCTGATCGATGGCGTTCTGTACTTCACCATCCCTGACAACGTGTGGGCTGTCGACGCACGCTCGGGCCACCAGATCTGGCACTACAGTTCACCTACCAGCCAAGGCGAGCACATCGGACAACGCGGCGTGGGCGCGTACAAGGAATTGCTCTTCTTACTCTCTCCCGACGCGCACCTCATTGCTCTCAATCGCAACGACGGAAGCGTGCGCTGGCAAGTACAGGTCGCGGACGTCTCCAAGGGCTACTGGACCAGCATGGCGCCCCTGGTCGTCGGGCAATCACGTGCTCGTCGGTGTTTCCGGAGATTTCGACAACCTCAGCGGCTACCTCCGCTCCGTCGATCCCGACACCGGCGCGACCCAGTGGCAGTGGGATTCGACTCCACCGGTTGGAACGCCCGATCAAACGACCGGCGGCATGACGTGGATGACCGGGACCTACGATCCCGATCTCAACCTTGTCTACTGGGGAACCGGGAATCCAACTCCAGTCCTGAAGGGTTCAACGCGGCCGGGGGACAATCTCTACACCTGCTCAATCGTTGCGCTGAATCCCGATACCGGCAAGCTGGCTTGGGCATTCCAGCCTTCCCCGCACGATACACACGACTGGGATGCGGTCGAAACTCCGGTGCTCGTCGATGCTGACTTCCACGGCCAACCGAAGAAGATGCTCATGCAAAGTTCGCGTAATGGCTACTTCTTTATTCTCGACCGCACGAACGGAAAGAGTCTCTTGACGGTTCCGTATGGCCCGGTCAATTGGTCTCTGGGAATCGACAAGGAAGGCCGTCCCATCCCGAATCCCGCCAAAGAACCCGCGCCTGATGGCCGCCTGATCGCGCCCGACGAGGGCGGCCTCACGAATTACCGTTCGCCCAGTTTCGACCCAAAGAACGGCCTGTTCATCGTCGACGCGCACCCGAGTTGGAGCGTTTACTTTGCCAAGCCCGCCGATGGAGTCTACGGATGGGCTGGCGCGGACTACGACGTCTGGGGGAAGGGCGTCATTGAAGCCATCGACTACCAGACTGGAAAAATTCGCTGGAGCCATGAGTTGGGACCCGAAGGCTCCGGAGCTGGCGTGCTGACGACGGATTCAGGTCTAACTTTCACCGGTGACGCGATGGGAAATTTCCTCGCGCTGGATTCGAAAAACGGCAATACGCTTTGGCACGCTGGCTCAGGCTCGCACATCGTGAGTTCTCCCATCACTTATGAACTCGACGGTCGTCAATACATTCTCATGAGCAGCGGTGGCGTGTTGTTTGCGTGGGCACTCCCCGAAGCGTGAAGTATCACCCTAACCGAAGAGATCAATGATATGAATGTCTGATGACACTGTTCGATGGCGAAGTCGTGTACTCGTCGCCCGGCTCACCACTGCATTGATTCCAAGGTCGCCAGAGAATAGCGCCGCTGTCTCACATTCCCGGTACGTCCACCCAGCCTCGCTTCCGATTGCTTTCCAGCACCGAGTCGAGAATCTTCATCTGCCGTAAGCCGTCGACGAATTGTGGATATTCCGGCGCGTCCCCTTTGCCAATCGAAGCATAGAACCGCCGAAAGACTTGCTTGAATGTATCGTCATATCCTTCACTGTGACCGCCTGGAAGATCGGCATAGCTACGCGCACCACGCTTGAGCAGCGACGGATCTTTGATGTAAATCTCATTCGCGACATCACGATGGCCCTGCCACAGTTCGTCGGGCCGCTCTTGGTTCCAGGCCACAGAAGACTTGGTCCCGTAGATCTCGATGCTGAGCCCGTTCTTCCGTCCGGCCGAGACTTGGCTCGCAGTCATGCAGCCACGCGTACGCGCGCCCATTCGAAATACGACTGCGCCGAAGTCTTCGGTGTCCACAGGAGTTTCGATATAGTCTTCCGGCCCCATCAACTTGTTGGCGAAAGTTTCCACCGAATGCTTCGGCTGTTTGCGCGTCGGATGAAACGTCTGAAGATCGGCGCAAAGTGAAGTCACGCGCAGTCCCGTGATGTGTTCGGCCATGTCAAACCAGTGCGATCCAATATCAGCCATGCACCGCGACGCCCCGCCGGCCTTGGTTTCGACTCGCCAATTCCAGTCCGTGTCATAAAGCAGCCAATCTTGTGAGTACGTGCCCTGCAAAACAAGAATGTCGCCCAGATCCCCGGCTTCGCGCATACGACGCATCTGCTGCACCATAGGGTAGTACCGCAAATTGTGGCAGGTGCAGTTGCGTACTCCTTTCTTGGCGGCCAGTGCAACTAGTTCTTCCGCCTCGGCCGCGGTTGTCGTCAGCGGCTTCTCGCAAACCACATGTTTGCCTGCCTGTAGCGCATCCTTCGCCATGGAAAAATGTTGTGCGTTAGGTGTGCAGATGTGTACCGCATCAATCGCGGGATCGCGCAGGACCTCGCGATAATCATTGACTGAAGGAACCGAGAAAGCATCTCCTAGCTTTCGCGCCGCCGCTTCGTTTCTGCCCGCAATCGCAGCCGCCTGCACGCCTTCCACTCGCCGCACTGCTTCCAGATGCACGCGCCCCATAAAGCCAGTGCCAAAAATTGCCGTCTTGATTGACTTCATTAGTATCCCTTTCGGACTAAGACCACCAAGCCGCGGCAGCCTGCTCGCGGATCACAATGCTATTCAGGAAATTCGCCGCCTTGGTCAAGCCTTCGCCCGGCGACAGGATGCTGTCCTCGTGCTCAATCGAGATCACCGAATCGTAGCCGAACATCCGCAGTGTTGAGAGCAACTCACTCCACCACTCTGCTCCGTGCCCGTAGCCACAGGTGCGGAAGATCCAGCTCCGGTCGCGCTCCTCCGTGTAAGGCTTGGTGTCAAGAACGCCCGCGCGCACCAGGTTCGTAGGATAAAGTTGGGTATCTTTAGCATGAACGTGAAAAATGGAGTCCGCCAGTACGCGAACAGCTCCGATCGGATCGATATTCTGCCAGAACAAATGACTCGGATCAAAGTTACAGCCAACATTCTCTCCCGCGATCGCACGCAGGCGCAGCATGGTTTCCGGGTTGTACACGACAAACCCGGGATGCATCTCCACAGCAATTCTCACCCCATGATCCGCAGCAAACTTTGCATGTTCCACCCAGTATGGTGCGACAATGTCGTTCCACTGCCAGTCAAGAACCTTGCGGTAGTCCGGAGGCCAGGGGCAAGTCACCCAGTTCGGTGCCGTCGAATTCGGCGAATCGCCAGGACACCCAGAAAAATCAACCATTGTAGGAACGCCCAGCTTCTCAGCTAATAAAATAGTGTTCCGGCTGACCTCGCGGTTCTGCTGCGCAAACGCTTTGTCAGGATGCAGCGCATTCCCGTGACAACTCAATGCGCTGATCCTGACGCCATGATCGGCCAGAATTTTCTTGAACTCGGTGAGGGTCGAGGAATTCTCAAGCATCGAGAGTTTGCAGTGAGCATCGCCGACATAGTTTCCGGTGGCCAGTTCCACCGTATCGATGTGAAGCTCTGCAAGTTTTTTCAGAACCGCGGATAACGGCAGTTTTGACAATAACGGTGTGAACACTCCGATTCGCATAGTGACTATTTTCACCTCTGGCAGAGAAATAAGACGCTCATTTTACGCTATGCAAGAATTGTGATCGACCCTCTATCTATAAAGTGAAGGAAACCGCTCACTTTAGAGCGACTCGAAGGCCTACTATGAAGGATCTTCTAGTAGCAGGATCTTCCAGCGGGAACTCGAAACTGGCGGTACGGTCTGGCGCGATTTCGATCGTGATTACTCTACATCGGCATGGGCAAGCGCGCTCCAACGTTCCGTTGGTTTCATCGTTAATCCGAAGGCCAGAAAGCTTCTACTAGTTTTAAAATCTCAAACATGCGTCTAGTAAGCTTCCAACCGCGTAGTGGCAAATCCCTGGTGGGCGTAGTTGTCGACGATCAGGTATTTCCTCTCATGAGTTCAGCCTATCCCGACATGACCAGTTTTCTGTCAGCTGGCAGTGCAGTTCTGGATGAGGCTAACAAAATGAATAACGGTGGAACCCGCGACCTCACGAAGTATCCTCTCAGCGAGGTCGTTCTATTACCGCCCGTGACCCGTCCCGGCAAGATCATTGCGGTAGGCCTGAACTACCGCGATCACGCAATCGAAACGAAGCAGGAGATTCCGACGACTCCAGTGATCGTTGCCAAGTTTCCCTCGAGCATCAACGGGCCCTACGCGCCCGTCATGCTTCCTAAGGACGATCCCCAAGGCGACTATGAAGCAGAGTTGGCCGTCGTCATCGGCCGCAAGGCAAAAGGCGTTTCAGAGGCCGACGCCCTGAACTATGTCGCCGGTTACATGCCGCTCAACGACGTTTCCGCACGCCGCTGGCAGTTTGCCGACGCCACATGAGCTCAACATTTCTAATCGGGCTGGTGTTGTTGAGCAGAAGCAGGAAGTGCTTGAAGAGTTCAAAGTCTTTTTGAAATTCGCGACGCAGCGCTCCACTTAGAACTGTGTGATGCTTTCTCACAAAAGGGTTCCCCCAGACGCGGGGGAATTTTAATACAGATATACGGCGGGATTCATCATTAAAACAAAAGAAACCATTGGTTAACTGTTGGGGGTAGCGGATATCTGCTCTAAGGGTGGGCTCGCACGGTAAGGCCGCCGTCTACGATCAAATCCGTACCGGTGATAAAAGTTGAGCTATCTGACGCGAGGAACAACGCTGCCTCGCCGATGTCGGCAGGCATTCCCCGGCGGCCGACGGGGTGCAGTGCGGTCGTCTGCTCGGCCACCGACTTGGGGTCGGCGGAGTGGCGTAGATATTCCTCCCAGAGCCGTGTGTCGATGTATCCAGGGCAGATGCAGTTGACTCGAATCCGCCTGGTGGAAAGTTCGAGAGCCAGGTTGCGTGTGAGGGCGATCATCCCAGCCTTCGAACAAGCATACGGAATCGCATTAGGAAACGCGTGGCTGGCATGAACAGAGCTGATGTTAACGATTGCTCCGCCCGACTCGTCGAACAACGGAAGGACCGCCTGCGTCAACAAGAACGCTCCACGCAGGTTCACATTCATCACCAAATCCCAATCTGCTATGGTCACTTTCTCGAAAGATTTATCGAGTTCAATTCCGGCGTTATTCACAAGAATATCGAGACGGCTCTGGAATTTCCGCACGGTATCGACTGCCATTTGCAATTCAAGAGGTTCGCGCAGGTCGGCCGGAAGGTATGTTACCGGCAGTGCCGGATTCTGTGAGGTGAGATCAGCAGCTGCTTCATTCCCTTTGCGCGCGTCACAGTCGAGAATGAATACACACGCTCCTTCGCGCTGGAACACCGTCGCGATGCCGCGCCCAATGCCCTGAGCGCCGCCACTTATTAGAGCGACGCGGCCGGCAAGGCGTTCAGCGGATCTTGATTCCTGTGTAGTCGGCATACGATTAACCCTTCTGACGGATCCTCACTGTGCCGCACGCTCGATAAAGATCAGTTCTGAACTGTTCGGCAAGGGGAGTGTCACTTTCATTCCCTCGTTCATCAACTCCTTGCCCCTGACCGTTCGATCGGGACTGGTGTGATCGTAAAAATTAAGCGAGTACCGGCTGGCCGGTTCAAGGCCCTGCAAAAGATAGGAATGCGTCTGCTCGCCTTCAACTGTGCCGCGAAGCGAGTAGACCACGCCGCGCTGGCGATCTGAGCCCCAGTACTCGATACCGTCCCAATGCTCGCCGTCGGGACGGGGTGAAACATGATACAAGCTGGCATCCCGAATCAGCGGACGAAGTTCTTTCTTGTACAGATCGATTTCTTTCTTGGCTTCGGAATGTTGTTCGGGCGACCAGGCGTTGGTGTCGGTCATAATGGTCAGCCATCCCATCATGCCGCTACGCAACATATAGCGGAAGTTTTCGATGCGCGGCGTTGGCCATTTTTCTACATAACTTTCCATCATCGCCGCCGGCAGCACATGGCTGGTATCGTACTACCCCCCACGCTCCCCAAACCAGAATGGTCAGCAGAGAGAATGCCAGCCAACGGGGCATCCCCAGAATACGAGGCATGGAAGCGCCGGATGGGGTCGCTGATTCAACCATCAGAAGAAACGAACCGCGAAGTGAGAAGAGAGTAGGTTGCTCATTGCCCCGCAACTTCCAGCATCATCTTGAGCGAAACGCCAGGATTATGACTCATCCGCTCCAGTGCCTCCTGGCCCCCTTCCAGCGGCATTCGTACGGTCCACGGTGTCAGGTCAATCTCCCCGGCAATCAGCAGGTCGAGTGATCTTCTGAAATCCAAAGGAGTATAGGCAAACGACATCACCACCCGGTGCTCCTTGCGAATGCTCGTGACAAAGTTCACTTCGCTGCG
Organism: uncultured Acidobacteriaceae bacterium; assembly: GCA_963840895.1. GTDB lineage: Bacteria > Acidobacteriota > Terriglobia > Terriglobales > Acidobacteriaceae > Sulfotelmatobacter. The sequence continues at coordinate 150,839 of CAWJAR010000009.1, read as the reverse complement.
CTGCGTTCCCATCCCGAGCAGAACAACCTGCCCTCCGGGCCGACAGAAGTCGAAGGCGAGCTGCCGTGCGGGAGCGCTCCCGCTGGCGTCGATGACCACGTCATACCCACGCCCCGCGCCACGAATGGCGTCCGCCACGGCATCCGCTGTTCCAGCGTTCACGGTGGCTGAGGCACCCAGCTTTCGCATGGTGTCGAGCCGCTGTTCGTTCACGTCGGCAGCAAGCACATCCCTCGCCCCAATGTGTACGGCAGCGGAGACCGCAAGTGCTCCCATCGTTCCTGCACCCACAATCGCCAACCGGAAGAACGGAGGTGGGGAAACCAACCGGAACAAGTGGACGATGTTCGCGAGGGGCTCCGCCAGAATCGCTGCCTCAGAAGTCAGTGAATCGGGGATTTCATAGACCTGCGTGCTCGGCAAGGCGACGTACTCTGCGAATGTTCCGGGAGTGGTCCCCAGTCCGAGCAACTTCCACGATTCGCACAGATTCTGTGCGCCGGAAATACAGGCGTCGCAGTGCCCACAACTGACGAGCGGATTAGCCACCACCCGGCGCCCGTCACTCCGCCGACCCACCAACTCATGACCGAGAACCAGAGGCGGACGCCGCAGAGCGCTATGCCCGAGAAATCCAGAAATGTCCGAGCCGCAGACTCCAGCGACTTCGACGGCAATCTCCTCTTCGCCGGTCTTCGGTTCCGGACGGGGACGCCCTTCCAATTCCACCTTGCCAGGAGCGGTATAGACCAAAGCTCGCATGGCACGAAGTATAAAGTAGTCTGCTCCCTCCGAGCATCGCTTTACTGATCTTTCTTGACTTAACATTGCGCGATGTGGTCCGCGAGTTTATAGCCCATGCGGTGCACCCATCAAATCCGTATACGAGTTCACCGGACGGTTTGAAGAACCGCGCTGTTCATCACCCGCTCCGCCTTGTATCTGCCTGCGATGTTCGGCCTTGAAGGTACTACCGCTGCATGGCAACCTCCTGCTGCAATGCCTCTCCAATCTCTTCAAACTCATGCAAGGAGAGGCGGAAAGACATAGCTCCGATCACGCCCGTTACTTGCTTCGGATTGCGCATGCCCACGATCGCTGCCGTCACGGCCGGATTATGCAGCGTCCATGCGATGGCGACTTCTCCGGCCGTTCTGCCATGACGTGCACCAACCTCTTTGAGCAGTTCGACGAGCCGAAGATTTCTGGAGAGTTGAGGTTCGCGGAAGTTTGGATTCTGTAGCCGCCAATCCTCTGTCGCCAGAGATGCAATACGCTGTCGCGTCATGCCTCCACTCAGCAGACCGGAATACATTGGCGAGTAGACGATCACTCCTATATTGTTTGCTGCGGCGAATGGCAGTATGGACTCCTCCACTCCGCGTGCCAGCATCGAGTACGGAGGCTGCAGAGAAGTGATTGGTGCGATTTCCATAGCCCGCTTCATTTGCGCGACGTTGAAATTCGACACGCCGATATGACGCACTTTCCCCTCTTCTTTTAGGCGGGCCATCTCGGTCCAGCCTTCTTCAATGTCTGCATCCGGCTCTGGCCAGTGAATCTGATAAAGATCGATGACCTCGACTCCGAGTCGGCGCAGACTGTCTTCGCACTCCCGCCGTATCGATGCCGCCTTCAACGTTCCACTAATCTTTCCGTTCTTGTCCCAGGTCCGCTCACACTTCGTAAAGATGTATGGTCGGTGATTCTGGCCATAGAGGGCCTGCTTCACAACCTCTTCGGAGTGTCCAAGACCGTAGACTGCAGCGGTATCAATCCAGTTGATCCCGCGATCGAGCGCCTCATGGATGGCCGTGACCGAATCGTTGTCGTTCTGCGGACCCCAACTCCATGTCCATCCACCGCCGCCCATCGCCCATGCGCCGATCCCCATAGGCGTAATCAACAGATCGCTTTTCCCTAATTGCCTGGTTTCCATTGCGGCCTCCTTCAAATGTTTTTCGTAGGAAATTTTCCTGGTTGCCTTACCAGATTGCATTTCTCAAGCCATCCGCGAAGTTCAGGCGAACTTCGCTCACTTCATTGATGGCAAAGCTCTTGTTGAATCCAAGACGCCTCCCGGCTCATCTGAATTCTATATAGAAAGTTCCGCTGGGTCTGCACGTCGACAGGTATCGACACGACGCCTTGGGGTTGGGAAGGATTCTGAAAGTCATGCAGAGCATCGCCGACGAAAAGGACAATGCCTTGTCTGGACGCTACCTCGCTTTGCTTGAGGTTTCGTCCGCCATCGCCTCGCACCGGACCTTGGAGGAGTTGTTTACAGACTTGGCCCACCGTCTTCATCCCATCATCGATTTTAGTTATCTCAGCGTGCTTCTTTACGATTCAGCGCGAAACGTAATGCGCGTTCATATTTTGGATTCAGAGGGACCCGATACGGTTCGTCCGGGTATGGAGTTTTCTATGGACGAATCTCCCTCCGCCTGGGTGTGGACGAATCAGGAACCGCTTGTCCTCGACGACTTGGATCGCGAAGAACGGTTCACGCGGCCAGTCAGCCTGATGCGCGGATACGGAGTGCGATCGTTTTGCGGGATTCCCTTGAGTACACCGCGACGTCGCTTGGGAGCTTTCAGCCTTGGTCACACGGCGCCGAACGCCTACACCCTCGATCACCTGGAGATTCAAAAGCTGGCCGCAAGCCAGGTGGCAGTCGCCGTGGAGAACGCACTGAACTATCAGGAAGCGTCGCAACTGCAGCAAGAAGTGGCGCGTGAACGCGACCGGCTCAAGCTTTTGCTTGACGTAAACAATGCGGTCGTGTCGAACCTCTCTTTGACCGAACTGTTCCAGGCAATTCCGCGGCGGGTCCGGCTGGCGATGCAGTGCGACGGAGCCTGCCTTTCGCTGCCAGATTCATCAAAGCAACAACTCGAAATCCACGGATTGGACTTTCCTGAGGGCCGAGGCTTTCTGCAGGAAGAGACTCAACTCCCAATGGATGGATCAAGCCCCGGCAAGGCGTTTCGGACGGGCCAACCGGTTCTTTTCGAGACCCCGCCTCGCGCCCTGCATGTCAGTTCACTACAACTGAACTATCAGGAAGGGCTGCAGTCTGGATGCTTCTTACCCCTTAAGAGAGGGGATCGCACGCTCGGCGTTCTGCATCTGCTCGACCGGCATCCTCGTCGTTTCTCCGAGGCGGACGCGGACTTCCTGCAGCAAGTTTCGCACCAGGTCGCGATCGCACTCGACAACGCAATGCAGTATCGCGAAGTCGATCAGTCTCGCGAACGATTGGCCGACGAAACCTCCTATCTCCGCACAGAGATCCGCGCCGAACGCGGTTTCGATGAAATTCTCGGAAACACCCCCGCCATTCGGGATGTGTTGCGCCACATCTCGACGGTCGCGCCGACCAACTCGACCGTCCTGATTCAGGGCGAAACTGGCACCGGAAAGGAACTGGTCGCGCGGGCGATTCATAACATGAGCTCTCGCCGTGAGAATCTATTCGCGAAACTCAACTGCGCCGCTATTCCCTCAGGCTTGCTCGAGAGCGAGTTGTTTGGCCACGAAAAAGGCGCCTTCACGGGCGCGATCGCGAAAAAAGTCGGCAGGTTCGAGGTGGCAGATAAGGGAACATTGTTTCTTGACGAAGTTGGTGATATCCCTTCGGAACTCCAACCCAAACTATTACGCGTCTTACAGGAACAGGAGTTCGAACGATTGGGCAGCAGTCGCTCAATCCAAGTTGACGTACGCCTGGTCGCGGCAACGAATCAGAATTTGGGAAAGATGGTGGAGGACCGCCTCTTCCGTGCCGATCTTTACTACCGCCTCAACGTTTTCCCCATCAAGCTCCCGGCCCTGCGCGAGCGGCGGGAAGACATTCCGCTCCTCACCCTTCATTTTGTGCAGCACTATGGCAAGCAGATGAATAAGGCCATCGACGTCGTTCCTCCAGAAACCATGGAGGCCCTGATGCGGTATGACTGGCCGGGAAATATTCGTGAGCTGCAGAACTTCGTCGAGCGTGCGGTGATTTTGTCGCATAGCCGCACATTGTCGGCGCCGATCTCAGAGTTGAACCAGCCGCGTGAAAACTATCCGGCTTCCCCCATCACTCTCGAAGAAGCCGAACGCGAGCACATCCTGCGAGCCTTGCGTGAGACGCAGTGGGTGCTAGGCGGCACTGCCGGTGCCGCGAATCGCCTTGGCATGCCGAGAACCACGCTCATTTACAAGATGCGGCGTCTAGGAATTTCCCGTCAGCCAGATTAAGGATGGATCGCACTCGGGTTCCATCAATTAGATCCAATGCTCCGAGACGGTCCCTCGTTAGTCGGCGCGAGTGTACTCCCGTCGGTCTGGCTGACCAGCCTGCCGCAGCATTCCGGTCTTTGCGGAAGCGTTGAACTGTCCCATCCGCCACCCAGCGCGCGAACCAGCAATACGCTCGCGGAGATTCGCCGGCCAAGGATTTGAACGGCCGTCCTCTCATCGGAAAGGGCCAATCCCTGTGCCGTGATCACTTCGAGATAGGTCGTCACCCCACCCTTGTAGCGGGTGAGTGACTGGTTCAGCGAATTCTGCGCCGCCTGTACCGCTGCTTGCTGGGTTCTCGCCTCGTCTTGCAAAATCCTCAGCGCTGCCAGATTATCCTCCACATCCTGAAACGCGCTCAGCACAGTCTCACGATAGTTGGCCACGGATTGATCGTAGGCAGCTTGAGCCTGATCCGAAACGGCATGGCGCCGGCCTGCGTCAAACGCCGTTACCACCGCCGATGCACCTGCCATTAAGAATCCGCTTGGGCCCGACAACAAATTCGTGATGGTATTGCTCTCGAATCCGCCAGATGTCGTCAACGATACGTTCGGGAAATACGCAGCCTTTGCGACTCCGATATTGGCGTTGGCTGCGGCAATCCGGCGCTCGGCGGCAGCCACGTCGGGGCGCCGTTCCAGTAGCTCTGAAGGCAGCCCCGCCGGGATCGTCGGTGGCAGTGTAGTCAGAGGAGAGGACGCGATGGTAAACGTGGACGCAGCTTGTCCCACAAGCACCGCAATCGCATGCTCGAACTGCGCTCTTTGCACGCCGATATCGATCGCCTGTGCGCGGGTGGTTTCCAGTTGGGTTTGCGCCTGCGCCACGTCGACGCCCGATGCGACTCCCCCCTTGAACCGATTCTGCGTCAGATCCAACGCTTGCTCATAGGCCGACACGGTGGAAGAAAGCAGTTGCTCTTCCGCATCCAACTCGCGTAGCTGAAAATAGTCGGAAGCGAGTTCAGCATGCAGGCTCAACCGTACCCCTTCTAAATCCGCTGCGGAGGCCTGAGCCTCCGAGCGGCTGGCCTCAACCGTTCGCCGCACCCGGCCCCAAATATCGGCTTCGTAAGAAGCACTTACCGGCAGCGCGATGTCGGTGTAGGTATTGGTTGCCTGGCTGAACAATGGCCGGTTCTGCGACTGATGGTCTCTCGTCGCCGACAACCCGGCCGTGATGGTCGGAAAGTAGTCTGCGCGGTTCTGCCGGACCAGCGCTCGCGCTTGAATATATTGCGCCTCGGCAGCCTTCAGGTTCTGGTTCGATACGTTGATCCGCGCCTCAAGTTCGTTCAACTTCGGGTCCTGGAAAATCTCCCACCACTGCCCGCGCGCGATTGCATCGCTCGGTTGCGCCGTCGTCCACTCAGCCGGCAATTCCTTGTAGGCCGGAGGGGCAGGTACACTCGGCCGGGCATAGTGTGGCCCCACCTCACACCCGCTTAAAATCAAAATCGGCACGAAACATCCCAGTAGAGCGGCCCGCCCTATCGCATTTGTGAACGGGAATCTCATTGGCCATCACCCGCTGTCTGTGCTATCCGCACCGGCTGTCCAGAAATGATCGAATCCGGCGGATTCACAACGATCGATTCGTCGCCTTTGAGGCCCCCAATAATCTCCATGCGATCCCCGAAATCATGGCCCGGAGTAACCGGTGTCAGGACGGCCTTACCATCACTGACCACCGCGAGCCGAAGTCCCTCTTTTCGGAACAGAAGCGTGTTCACCGGCACAATGTAGGAAGAGGCTCCCGCAGGTAGTCTGAGGTGAACTTCGGCGTAGGAACCTGTGAGCAACGCGCCAGTCGGATTCACGACATCAATCTCAACGAGCAAAGTCCGTGAAGCTGGATCAATTGCCTCGGCAGTCCGCACCAGCTTTCCTTGGAACCGCTTACCGGGGAATTCCGCCAGTGTCAGGTCTGCGGTTAAGCCCGGCTTCGCAGCCTGCGAGTACGCTTCTGGAACGTTCACATACACTCGCAACTTGTCGGGCTGCGCAATGTCGAACAGGTCCGTCTTCGAGCCACCGCTCGCGCCCGCATCGATCAAGTCCCCAATATCCGTCTTGCGCGCCGTGATGACTCCGGTGAAAGGAGCGTAGATTTTCTCGAATGACTGCAGTTGTTGGAGTCGATTCACGTTCGCCTGGTTCGCCTGTACGGTCGCCTTGTTCGCGGCCAACGCGCCGGTCGCATTGTCGGTTTCCTGCTGCGAGACGGAGTTCGTCTTCAGTAAGTCCTGATACCGGCTGGCTGTGATCTCTGCGAGATGGAGGTTCGCTTGGGCGGTACCTAGATCCGCACGCGCCTGCTGGAGTTGCTGGTCGACCTCCGGCGTCTCAATTTCCGCGAGTAGTTGCCCCTCCTTCACATGGGCGCCGATGTCCGCGTACCACTTCTTCAAGTATCCGTTTGTCCGAGCATAGATCGGAGCACTGATATATGCCTGCACGTTCGCGGGAAGCACAACCTCCTCGGCCTCAGCGGTCCGTTCGAGACGCACGACAGCGACCGTCGGCAAGGCCATTTGCGCAGTGTCCTTCCGCAACGTTGTTCGTGCCGTAAGCCGCGGCAAAATACCAGACGTCAACGCTCCAACCACCGCCAACGACACCACAATACCCGCGGCCAAGTGCTTTCCCTTGGACCCTTTCGCCTCGTCGGCCTGTGGTGCTGCCTCCCGAACCGTCACTTGCTTTTCATTGTCATCCATTACGACCGGCATAATCTCCCGCTTTCTGGTTAGGACTCTTGTATGACTCCATGACCTTGCTGCCTGACTTCACCGCGCCGCGAACCATGCAGCAAACTGAACAATGTAGGTACAAACAGAAGTGTTGCCACCGTGGCAAACAGCAGGCCGCCAATCACAGCGCGTCCCAGGGGTGCGTTCTGCTCGCCGCCTTCTCCTAGTCCCAGCGCCATCGGTACCATGCCGATAATCATTGCCAAGGCTGTCATCAGAACGGGTCGGAAACGCGTGTAGCCCGCCTCCAGTGCAGCCGCAATCGCGTCTTTTCCTTCTTGCATCTGTTCGGTCGCGAAACTCACTACCAGAATGCTGTTAGCCGTAGCGACTCCCATACACATGATCGTTCCCGTGAGTGCCGGTACGCTAACCGTGGTCCGGCTGACGAACAGGAACCATGCGATTCCCGCGAGCGCCGCCGGCAACGCCGAGATGATGATGAAGGGATCAAGCCACGACTGGAAATTCACCACGATCAGCAGGTAGACCAGCACGATGGAAAATGCCAATCCTGCGAGCAGGCCAATGTAAGACGACCGCATTGTTCGGACTTGCCCGCGCACGATTACCTGCGATCCTCGCGGCAATGAGCCTTGCGTATCGATGATGATCCGATTGATCTGTCGCGCGACGGCGCCCAGGTCGCGCCCTTGCACCGACCCATAGATGTCGATCACCGGACGAATGTCGTAGTGCGAAATGACTGGCATGTGCACCTTCCGCGTGACTGATGCCAGACTCCCCAGGATCTCTGGCGGAGCCGCCGGGTTCATTCCTGTCACGGGAATGTTCTCGACATCCTGCAGACTTTGAATTCGATACTGCGGGGTCTGCGTCGCGATCGAATAGCTCACTCGGTTCTTGGGATCGAGAAAGAATGTTGGAGAGGTCTGAAAACTCCCACTGAGTGACACGAGCAAATTTTGCGCAACGTCGTGCTGCGTGAATCCGATCTGGTTTGCTTTCGTCCGGTCCACGTCGATGTGCAGTTCGGGCTGGTCAAAGGGCTGTTGAATTCGCAGATCCGCCGTACCTTCGACTCCGCGAAGTTTCTGCAGCACAGCGTTGGCGTAGCGACGGTCTCCCTCAAGGTCATTGCCCGCCACCTGAATGTCTAGGGGAGCTGGCAGCCCGAAGTTCAGGATCTGGCTGACGATATCCGCTGGAAGAAAGGCAAAAGTGACTCCTGGAAACTGCTGCGCCAGATTGAGCCGAAGATCGTGTACGTACTTCTCGGTCGGGCTATGTTCCGTCGAGAGACTGACGAGTATGTCGGCGTCTGCCGGCCCGATCGGCGCTGAGTTGCTGTATGACAGATTAATCCCGCTATACGGAATGCCAATGTTGTCGATGATGCTCGAAACCTCCGCTGGCGGAATCTGCTGCCGGATCGACCGTTCCACCAGATCACACAGACGCGCCGTTTCTTCAATCCGGGTTCCGGTCGGCGCCCGCAGATGAAGCTTGAATTGCCCGCTATCGACCGTTGGAAAGAAATCCTGTCCCAGGAATGGAATGAGCACCGCCAGCGACACAATGGAGAAGGCCAGCACGGTCACCAGAAAAGCGCGCCGGTGATTCAGGCAGCTTTCCAAGATTCGCTGATAGCCTTCGCGAAGATTCTCGAACTTTTCTTCAAAGCGAACTTGCAACCGGACCAGGGGATTGCTGCTCGACCCAGGTAGTTGACCGGCCTCCTGCTCATGTCCGCGCAATAGATATTTGGCCATCGTCGGCACCAGCGTCCGCGAGAGCAGATAAGACGCGAGCATCGCGAACACCACCGATTCGGCGAGCGGCACGAACAAGTACCGTGCCACGCCGGTCAGAAAGAACATCGGGACAAACACGATACAAATACAAAGCGTCGAGACGAATGCCGGAACCGCAATCTGCTGCGCACCATCGAGAATCGCCTGCTGAATTTCCTTCCCCTGCGCGATGTTCCGGTTGATGTTCTCGATTTCGACCGTCGCATCGTCCACCAAAATCCCAACCGCCAGGGCTAAGCCGCCAAGAGTCATGATGTTGATGGTTTCACCCAGAGCGCTCAATACGATGATCGAAGTTAAAATCGAAAGTGGGATCGACACCGCAATAATCAGCGTGCTGCGCCAGCTTCCCAGGAAAATCAGAATCATCAACCCTGTCAGGCACGCTGCAATCGTCGCTTCCTTGATGACTCCATTAATGGATGCCCTCACGAAAATAGATTGGTCGGCTAGCGGCTTGATCTCGAGCTCCGGAGGCAGGCTGGCCTTGATCTGCGGAATCAGTGACTTGATGCCGGAAATGACGTCTAGAGTCGAGGCGTTACCAGCCTTCTGAATTGTCAGCAAGACCGATCTCTGCCCGTCTACGCGTACGATATTGGTCTGCGGGGGGAATCCATCGCGTACCCAGCCGATGTCGTGGACATAAATAGTGCTGCTGCCGACAGTTTTGATTGGCAGTTGGTTCAGTCCCGCTATGTCGGTAGGGCTGCCATTAATATCGACGTCGTATTCCTTGGATCCGATCTTGGCCGTGCCCGAGGGCAGAATCAGGTTCTGTGCGCTGATTGCGTTAACGACATCAAGCGGCGACAAACCTTTCGACTGTAGTGCGGCTGTGTCGAGATCGATTTGCACCTGCCGCTGTTTTCCGCCGTACGGATAAGGTACCGCCGCCCCTTCCACCGTGATTAACCGCGTGCGAATGAAGTTCAGGCCATAGTCATTGAGCTGCTGTTCCGACAGCTTCCCTCCTGAAAGCGCCAGCTGTAGGATGGGCACGCTCGAGGCACTGTAGCTGATGACTAGCGGAGGCGTCGTCCCTTGCGGCAGTTGCCGCAACTGGGTCTGCGACACAGCAGTTATCTGCGCGATGCCTCGCTCAACGCTGGCACTTGGCTGGAAGAATACCTTTACAACCGCGATTCCACTGAGCGACTGCGATTCGACGTGCTCAATGTTATCGACCGTTGTGGTGAGCGCGCGCTCGGTCACCGACACGATGCGGTCGCTCATATCCTGCGCATTCAGCCCGTTGTAACTCCAGATGATGCTGACCACTGGAATGTTAATGTTTGGAAAAATGTCTGTCGGGGTGCGAACGATCGAAAACGCCCCCAGCAGTACGATCAAAATTGCCAGCACCACGAACGTATAAGGCCGCCGTAAAGCGAGCCGCACGATCCACATGTCTGCCTCACGTGGGGTTCCAGTAAAAGCGCCTTAGCCGCTTAAGAATGTTGAGCGGAATCCCCACTTGTCATCCATACAGGCACGTGCCTTGCCAGCAACTGGAAACTGGAAGCCCGAGGGAGTTGAAAGCAGAATAAGGAGTTAGCGCGCGGTCAAGGGATTTTTCGCCTGAGTTCGTCAACCTCACTGTCGAGCCATCGACAGTTGACGACGCACGACGTTTATGGCGATGTTCGAGTCGAAAATGCGATTCGAAAAAAGTACGCTTTGAAGAAAAGTTTCACCGGCAAGAAGGGGCCTGAACAGAGGAGGTGAAGAGCGGGCGGTTGCCCGCTCCTGAATGGCATGCCGTTACTCTCCGCTTGGACTATCGCCGAACGCGAACGCCTCCTTATGCTTACCAAACTGGATCTGCTCGAGCATCTCAGTATGGTCGCTGCCCGAGGTCATCGTTACTGAGTCAGATTCGGCTGGATGGCCCAGATTGACGATTTTGGCAGACGCTTGCGCTAAGCTCTTCCCGTGCCGCACGAAGTTGACCTCCGCCGTAGAACCGTTTTCGGTCCACTCCATCGTGTACTCGCCGGCAGCAAGTTGGGTGGTCCCAACTTGCAGCGTCTCGGGGATTACGACGGTGTGATGATTCTTATCTCGCGCCAACGCTCCGCTCGTGGTAATGAATGCGAACGCAATAACAGCTAGTACAGGTACCTTAAAGCCAGTCATATTTGATCTCCTTTATTCGGAATTGGAAGCCGATCGTCCACTTGTCGACTCCTCAACATCCGTTCTCCAAAACATCTGCACGTCACATTCCAGAAATCAGGGTCGCGAGCGATGATCTATCTTTTTGAATCGCTTGACGCAGACCGCCATGCTCTATAACCGCTTCATGTCGGACATGTCGAGCATCCGACGCGTAGGCGCAGAGATCTAAGCCACTTCTGTTCACGGCAAGCCAATCCTTTCGAGCCCAGCTTTCGCCCACGCCGACCTTCGAGTACAGTATTCAGGTTGAATTCCCGCACGAATAGTTTTTGCTATGTTGATCGACGGCCAGGACTCCTGAAGACTGCTGTTCTGAGATTACGGAGGGGACAATGAAGAACAAACTTCAGTCTCGCAATCTCTCTGAGTCGGTGTCGCGACGAAAGTTCCTCGGGCAAAGCGCCGCCGCTGCAATCGGCTTCTCCATCGTTCCACGACGCGTACTCGGTGGTTTGGGATACGTTCCGCCCAGCGATAAAGTCAACATCGCATTTGTCGGCGTCGGGGCTCAAGGCCTGCGAGTCATGCTCCATTTCTTACGCGAACCCGACGTACAGGGCGTAGCGGTGTGCGACTGCAATAAGACAGGCTCGGACTATCCGCAATGGGACACGCACGAGTTCTGCAAGTCCGTCCGCAAATTGCTTGGCGTCGATAGTGGATGGGACTGGCTCAGCCCCGACCAGCCTATTCAGTTGACCCATTCCCTCCAAGTCACCGGCGGCGTGGCCGGCCGCGAGCCTTGTCAGAAGATCGTGGAAGGGTTTTACGGAACTCAGCAGCGATCCGGCCAATATCACGGATGTGCCGCGTACTCTGACTTCCGCGAATTACTTGAGAAGCAAAAGGATCTCGATGCCGTCGTCGTGTGCACCACCGACAACCTTCATGCGGCAGTCTCCTCCGCAGCCATGAAAGAGCGTAAACACGTTTTTTGCCAGAAGCCTTTGACGCACACTATCTATGAAGCGCGGCGGATCGCCGAAATTGCCAAGCAGACTGGCGTTGCGACGCAGATTGCCGTCGCCAATCAGGCCTCCGAGTCAACGCGCCAGCTATGTGAATGGATTTGGGCCGGAGCAATCGGTCCTGTGCGCGAGGTTCAAAACTGGTCCAGCCGTCCCTTCTGGGCGCAAGGCATTGAACGCCCGAAGAATTCAGAACCGGTGCCGGACGGCTTAGACTGGGATCTCTGGCTGGGGCCTGCGCCGCAGCGTCCCTTCAACCATGCTTATCTGCCGTTCGCCTGGCGTGGATGGACCGACTTCGGCTGTGGCGCGTTGGGCGATATGGGGTCCTACAGCTTCGACACAATCTTCCGAGTCCTGAAACTAGAGGCGCCTACGAGTGTGGAAGCAAGTTCCACCGACCGCTATGACGAAACTTACCCGATGGCCTCGATCATTCGCTATGACTTTCCGGCTCGCGGCGATATGCCGCCCGTGAAGTTCACGTGGTACGACGGCGGCCTCAAGCCGCCGCGACCCGAAGAACTGGAAGAGAATCGTCCCTTAAAAGGAGATGGCGAAGAAGAAGACGAAGGACTTCTTTTCATAGGAGAGCGCGGCAAGATCCTCTGCACATTCAACGGCGGCAATCCAAAACTCATTCCTCAATCCAAGATGGACAGCTATAAGCAACCTCCCAAGACGCTACCCAGATCACCCGGGAACGAGCGAGAATGGCTCGACGCCTGCAAAGGAAGCAAGGTGAAGCCCGGTGGAAACTTCGAGTTTGAAGGACTCGTGACCGAAACGCTATTACTCGGAAACCTCGCCACTCGTATGGGACAAAAGCTGAATTGGGATCACTCAAACTTGAGCGTGAATTCTGATGTGGCCCAGAAGTTCGTCCGCCCCGAACGGCGTAGCGGATGGGAACTCTAGCGGCTGCATTTCTGAAAATGAGGAGGCATTCAATGGCAGTAATCTCAAGAAGAGAGTTCGTAAAAAGCGCAGCGACTTACACGGTCGCCGCGGGATTCCTTTCCACCGGAGCGCTCGAACTTCAAGCCAATCCCCTTGGCCTCCCCATCGGATGCCAGACGTGGCCCGTTCGGGAGATGATTGCGAAAGACTTTCCCGGCACCATAAAGCAACTCTCCTCCGCCGGGTTTCAGACGATGGAGCTATGCTCGCCGTTCGGTTACTCCGACTCTGGGTTTGCCGGTCTCGCCAAATATAAAGGAGCCGAACTGCGAAAGATTTTGACCGATGCCGGCGTCTCTTGTATCAGTTCGCATTTCGGCATCGAGGAACTGAGAGAAAATCAGCAGCGCTCCATTGATTGGGCGAAAGACGTCGGCCTTACTCAAATGATGGTGCCCAGCCTGAACGGTCCTGAGAAGCCGACGATGGACGATGTAAAGCGGGCTGCCGACGAATACAACAAAATGGGTGAGCAAGCGGCCAAGGCTGGCATTCAGCAGGGCCTTCACAATGAAGATTTCGAACTCTCAACTGTAGACGGCAAGCGCACCTACGATGTTTTATTTGGCTTGCTTGATCCAAAGCTGATTAAGTTTCAGTTCCAGGTTTCCACCATCAGCCGCGGATATGACGCCGCCGAGTACTTCACGAAGTATCCTGGCCGGTTTATTTCGATGCACGTTCAAGGCTGGTCCTCAGAGACCAGCGAAATCGTACCCGTTGGCCAGGGCACTTTGGATTGGAAAAAGATCTTCACCGCCGCCAAGACCGGCGGCATAAAAAACTATTTCGTCGAAATGAACCTTCCCATGATGAAAGACAGCGTGCCTTTCCTTCGAAATCTGCAGGTCTGAGACGCCAGCAACCTTTTGCCTTACCTGAAGTTACAGACTATACCGGATAGACTCGCTCGATAGGCGGCGGGTAATGTCAGCATTGCCTTATAGGATCTTCTCAAAATTTACGAACCTGAAACGCTCGAAGGCAATCCCTTCGCGTTTTTTCGGAACACGTTGGCTCTAATTCCGACGCTTCAATCGTGCTGATTCCAAGGCGACCAATGTCCTCGATCAAGGTTGGTGAGAAAAATGCGCGGGTGGGTGCGAATCCGCATCCGGATGGCGGTTGGGATTTTCTCGTCTGGGCGCCACAAGTCCGAAGCGCCAGCCTAGTTTTTCCGGGCGTTAGTGACCATGCAGTTAGCATGGAACCTCTAGGCGACGGATATTTCCACACCTTCTCAGAGAGGCTTGCTCCTGACTCTCAATATTTTTATCGCCTTGATGATGCACGAAACCTGCCGGATCCGGCGTCCCGCTATCAGCCTCAAGGAGTCCATGGTCCTTCCCAGGTCGTTGATCTGAATCTCTTCCGTTGGACGGACCACGACTGGAAGGGTAGAACGCTTGAGCACAGCGTTTTTTACGAACTGCATGTCGGAAGCTACACGCCAGAAGGATCTTTTGACGCGATAATTCCGCATCTCCAGGAGCTCGCCGATCTCGGGATCACTACGATTGAACTCATGCCAGTTGCTCAGTTTCCCGGATCCCGCAATTGGGGTTATGACGGCGTCTATCTTTTTGCTCCGCAAAATTCCTACGGCGGCCCTATGGCGCTCCAGCGTTTGGTGAACGCAGCCCATCAGCACGGCTTATCCGTTGCTCTCGATGTGGTTTACAACCATCTGGGCCCCGAAGGCAACTACCTAAATGCCTTCGGACCGTACTTTACCGATCACTATCGAACGCCCTGGGGCCAAGCTCTCAACTTCGACGGTGTGGGCAGCGATGAAGTGAGGCGATTCTTTATTGAAAACGCACTCTGTTGGTTTGAGGACTATCACTTCGACGCGTTGCGCCTGGATGCTGTGCATGGAATATTCGATTTCGGAGCACGCCATTTCCTGGCAGAACTCAAGTCGGCGGTTTCCAATCTGTCCAAGCGGCTGGGAAGACCGATGCATTTGATCGCAGAGAGTGATCTGAATGATTCTCGCATCCTTCGCGCCCCCGGCGAGGGTGGATACAACCTCGATGCCCAGTGGAGCGACGACTTTCATCACTCCGTACACGCATTGCTGACCGGAGACAAGCTCGGATACTACTCCGACTTTGGAGGCATCACTCCATTGGTTTCGACCCTGAAAGACGGCTGGTACTACAGTGGGCAACACTCCAATTGTCGCGAGCGCCGCCATGGCAACTCACCGCAAGGTCTTCCACCATCAAAATTCGTAGTATGCAATCAGAATCACGACCAGGTCGGGAATCGCGCCGCCGGGGAACGCCTGACCAGTTTGGTCAGTTTTGAGGCGCTCAAACTCGCGGCCGGAATCACCCTCCTCTCGCCGTTCGTCCCCCTGCTATTCATGGGCGAAGAGTATGGCGAGACCGCGCCTTTTCAATACTTCACCAGTCACGAAGATCCCGCGCTGGTTGAAGCAGTCCGTCGGGGACGCCGTGAGGAGTTCGCCGCCTTTGGTTGGGAGGACAGCGTGCCTGATCCTCAAGACGAGCAAACATTTTGCCGATCCACTCTCAAGCTCTCTCTGAAGCATCAAGAGCCGCACCACACTCTATGGCGGTTTTATCAGCGACTCATTAGGATTCGCGAAGATTACAGCTTGGGAGAGGCGGCATTACGGACGGTTCGTAAAATCGATGATTGGGGCGTATTGACACTGCGCGAAGACGGGTCTCGAAAGTTTGCCTTGGTCTGCAACTTTGCCGACTTTCCCGTAACCTCATCGTTGCCAGAACTGGCAGGGAACTGGACGGTGGCGATCCACTCCGCGGATTCCTCGTGGCAGGGGCCGGAGGGTAATCTTGCATCCAAATTGACTCTGCCGCCAGATGGGAAGTTTCGGCTTTCCGCCCACTCGTTTCTTTTCGTGGAGCGGACGACTAGG
This sequence comes from uncultured Acidobacteriaceae bacterium, assembly GCA_963840895.1. Taxonomy (GTDB): domain Bacteria; phylum Acidobacteriota; class Terriglobia; order Terriglobales; family Acidobacteriaceae; genus Sulfotelmatobacter. The sequence goes on along the minus strand of CAWJAR010000009.1, from coordinate 134,999 downwards.
GAGGCGATGTGAAATACGTTTGCATCCATGGGCATTTCTATCAGCCCCCGCGCGAAAATCCGTACCTCGAAGCCATCGAGTTACAAGATACCGCCTATCCCTACCACGACTGGAATGAACGGATTACTGCCGAGTGCTATGCGCCCAATGCAGCTTCACGCATTGTTGATGCCGAGAATCGTATCCTCAAGCTGCTCAACAATTACACACGCATCAGTTTTAACTTCGGACCAACCCTCTTGTCATGGTTGAAGGACCAAGCCCCTCGCGTCTATCAGGCGATCCTTGAAGCAGATAAGGAGAGCAGTGGTCGCTTTTCTGGACACGGCTCCGCACTGGCGCAAGGCTACAACCACATGATCCTTCCGCTAGCCACTCGCCGGGACAAAGTCACGCAAGTGAAGTGGGGGATTCGCGATTTCGAAAGCCGCTTCGGTCGTAAACCGGAGGGAATGTGGTTGCCGGAAACCGCCGTCGATACCGAGACTCTCGAAGTGCTGGCTGAAAATGGTATCCAGTTCACCATTCTCGCGCCTCGCCAAGCCCAACGCGTACGGCCGAGGAATAGCTCGAAATTTGAAGACGTCAGTGGCGCTCGCATTGATCCGGCCCGGGTCTATCGCGCCGAACTCCCGTCGAAAAAACGGATCAACCTGTTTTTCTACGACGGCCCGATTTCTCAAGGCGTTGCCTTCGAGGGATTACTGAATGACGGCAAACGTTTCGCCGATCGCCTTTTGAGTGGCTTTTCCGACACACGTCAAGGCGACCAACTCGTCCACATCGCGACCGATGGCGAGAGTTATGGCCACCACCATCACTATGGCGAAATGGCTCTGAGTTATGCCCTCGACGAAATCGACAAGGGCGGAGTCGCGCAACTTACAAACTACGCTGAATTTCTCGAACAGCATCCTCCGAGGCATAACGTCGAGATCGTGGAAAACAGCTCCTGGAGTTGTGTCCATGGAGTCGAGCGTTGGCGCAGCGACTGCGGATGCAATTCTGGCGGTCATCCGTGGAACCAGCAGTGGCGTGCTCCTCTGCGAGCCGCGCTTGACTGGCTCCGTGACAAGTTGGCTCCTATTTTCGAATCGCGCCTCAAGGAATATGTTCGCGATCCTTGGGTCACTCGCGACGACTACATTCGCGTTATCCTCGATCGTTCCGACGAATCCCGGCAAGCCTTTTTTGTCGATCATTCGGTTCGTCCCCTTGATCCCAACGATCAAGTGGCTGTTCTCAAGTTGCTCGAGATGCAGCGCCATGCCCTGCTCATGTACACGAGTTGCGGTTGGTTCTTCGACGAACTGTCAGGATTGGAAACGGTGCAAGTCATTCACTATGCGGCACGCGCCCTGCAACTGGCGGAGGAATGCTCGGGCGAGAAACTGGAGCCCGATTTCCTGCAGCAACTTGCTTTGGCCAAAAGCAACCTTCCAGAGCATGGAGACGGGGCCAAGATCTACGAGAAGTGGGTCAAGCCAGCGGTCGTCGACATTGAACGCGTCGCTGCTCACTACGCCATCAGCTCTCTGTTTGAGAGCTATCCGGAGAAAACGCGCATCTATTGTTACGAGGCCGATCGCGTCCGCTATTCCGTGGAAGCAGAAGGGAAGATACGACTCGCCACAGGTTGCGCACGTTTTAGCTCAACCATCACTCAGGAATCCGCGGCGCTCGACTTCTCGGTCCTGCATCTTGGAGATCACAACGTCACCGCCGGCGTCCGCCCGGCGGACTGCTCTGCCTCCAATGACGAGCAGAAAAAGTTAGCCGAGTCGTTTGATCGCGCCGACACTGCCGAGGTCATCCGCTTGCTCGATCAGGTATACGGCAAGAACATTTTCTCGCTGCGCCTGCTGTTCCGTGACGAGCAGCGAAAAATCACAAACCTGATTTTGAATGAGTCCCTGAATTCGGCAGCCGCGGTCTACCGCACTGTGTTCGAAAGTCAGGCTCCTTTGATTCGTTTCCTGAATGGTTTAGAAATTCCCGTGCCACACGCGCTCAAATCCGCCGCAGAGATTGCCCTGAATAGTCAGTTACAGCAATACATTGAGCGCCCGGATCTTGACACAGATAGCATTCAAGGGCTTCTCAGGGAAGCCGCGGCAAGCAAGATTTCGCTGGACTCGACCACGCTTGAATACAAAACCCGCAGGCGGCTGGAAAAAGAAGCGGCGGACTTCGCCGCGAATCCGTCCGACCCCGCGATCATCGAAAGAATCCTTAAGCTGCTCGACCTGATTCCTGCGCTTCCATTTCCCGTCGTTCTTTGGGAGGCCCAGAACGTCTGCTACCGGCCATTGATCACGGCTTTTCAGCAGAATGGTTGGCACACTCCCGGGGCGGATCCCGTCGCCTTACGGCGCCACGAAGACCTGAACCGGCTGGCCTCGCAACTCCATATCTTGTTGCCCAAGGATTAGACAATGCTGCCGCTCCGCGTGCCTTCGGCGACCTATCGCGTGCAACTGAACCAGCAGTTCCGCTTCGCGGACGCCTGCAAGATTCTTGATTACCTTCACGAACTTGGCATCTCAGATCTGTATCTGTCTCCGATAGTAGCGAGCCGAAAGGGAAGTGGTCACGGATATGACGTCATCGACCCCACGCGTCTCAATCCCGACTTGGGCAGTGAAGAAGAGTTTGCGACACTCCTGGGCGAATTGCAGAATCGTGGTATGGGCCTTCTGCTCGACACCGTGCCCAACCACATGGCGGCCAGCGCTGAGAACCCTTGGTGGATGGATGTGCTTGAAAACGGGGCCCAGTCTGCTTTCGCTGCCTTCTTTGATATCGAATGGCATCCTCGTTCGCGCAGCCTCGACGGCAAAATCCTTCTTCCCGTCCTCGGACGTCCCTTCGGCGAAGCGCTCGACGCCGGCGAAATCAAGCTTTCTTTTCAGGATGGCCGGTTGTTCGTTCAGTATTTTGATTCGCTCTTTCCCCTTTCACCCCGTTCGTATCACGCGGTTCTCAACTTCAAGCTCGACCGGCTGAAGGAACTACTGGGAGAGGATGCTCCCCCTTTCCACGAATATTCCGGCATCTTGGCGTCGCTTCGGGAACTGTCTCACGCCGACCGCCGTGTCGCGGACACTGCCGCCGACCGCCGCTGGCGCTTCGAGGCGTCTCGAGACCGCCTGAAATCTCTGCTCACGAGTTCCAAAGAAGTAGCAACCTTTATTGACGAAAATATAAGTGAGATCAACGGCAAAGAAGGCGACGCTGCCAGTTTTGGATTTCTGCAACGTCTGCTTGCCGAACAAAACTACAAGCTCGCGTTTTGGCAGAACTTGAATGAGAGCATCAACTACCGTCGTTTCTTTACCATCGCTGATCTGGTTGGAGTCCGTGTCGAAGATCCCCTCGTTTTTGAATCAACTCACGGTTACATCCTGCGACTTGTATCGAAAAATCCTGCCGCTGGATTGCGGGTCGATCACATCGACGGCCTGCGCGATCCTCTCGCGTATGTGAACAAGCTTCAAGAGCGCTTGGCCGCCGACGAGAGCAGAGCGGGCACCTCGTCCTACGTTCTCGTCGAGAAAATTCTTTCGCGAGATGAAGCGCTGCCTGACGACTTGCCGATCAGTGGCACAACTGGCTACGACTACTTGAATGAAGCAAACGGACTATTCGTGGAACCGGAAGGCGCCCGTCGCCTCGAGGAAATCTATTCCACCTTCATCGGCCGCCAGCAGAACTATGCCGACATTGTCTATCAGAAGAAAAAGCTGGTCATGAATACCCTGCTGGGAGTCGAGATGCGAACTCTTGGCCGACAGTTGGCCGAGCTCGCCGCGCAGGATCGATACGCCCGCGAGTTGAACCGCGGACAACTCATCGACGCCCTCATCGAAGTAACCGCTTGCCTTTCCGTTTATCGAACCTACATCCGCAACATGGACCTGACAGCGCACGCCACCCAACACATCGAAGATGCAATCCGGACGGCACGCGGTCGAGCAACCCATTTAAACTCTCGTTATTTCGATTTTGTGCGGGAAGTGCTATTGATCCTGAACCCTCCTCACGTGCTCGCCGAGCAACGTGAAGCTCGCATGTCTTTCGTGATCCGATGGCAGCAGTTCACCGGGCCAATTTTCGCCAAGGGCGTCGAGGATACGGCCCTTTATGTCTACCATCCGTTGTTATCTCTGAATGAAGTTGGCGGCGATCCGCGTCCATCGGAAGCAGTCTCACGTGAGAACTTCCAAGCCTTCCTCCAGAATCGGCAGCTGAAGTGGCCATGCAGTCTCAACGCCAGCACAACTCACGACACGAAGCGAAGCGAAGATGTTCGCGCCCGTCTCAACGTTCTTTCGGAACTTCCTGGCGAGTGGAAAGATCATCTCGATCAATGGGCACGAATGAATGCCCGGCACAAAGAGCAGGTTGGCGGACAGGCTGTGCCCGACCGCAACGAAGAGTATTTCTTGTACCAAACGCTACTCGGAGTCTGGCCTCTTGATCAGGAAAGCTGTGCGACCCTGCGCGGACGAGTCCAGGAACATCTCATCAAGGCCACGCGCGAGGCCATGGTGCACACTCGCTGGACTCGTCCCAACCAGCAACACGAAGACGCGATGATGAAATTCGTCGCCAGAGTTCTTTCGTCTGAAGACAACCGCAATTTCCTTCACGAGTTCCGGCAGTTTCAGAAGAAGGTGGCATATTTCGGAATGGTGAACGGACTGTCTCAGACGCTCTTGAAAATTGCAGCCCCTGGTGTTCCGGACTTCTATCAGGGTTCGGAATTATGGGACCTGCGCCTGGTCGATCCCGATAACCGTGGCCTCGTCGACTTCACCAAAAGAGCCGATGCCCTTCGCCGAATCGTCAACGCTGACAATACCGATCAACAACTAAGTGAACTACGCAACCATTGGCACGATGGAAGAATCAAGCTCTTCCTCATCTGGAAAGCGATCCGTTTCAGACGCGATCGTGAAGGTCTCTTTCGTGCTGGAGAATTTGTGCCATTGCAATCCGCCGGATCCTATTCCCGCAACGTAACTGCGTTCTTGCGGAAACACGGATCCTCGTGGGCCCTGGCAGCGGTCCCCAGATGGCTCTCCCATATTCCCGCGAAAGAAAAAGGCGAGTTCACTTGGGGAGACACCAAGATCTTGTTGCCCCAGGACTCACCGTCACACTGGAACAACATCCTCACGCAGAAGCAAGTCGTGCCCAGCAACGAAGGCGACGAGCAGGTTTTAATGGTGAATGACTTATTTCGCGAATTTCCAGTCGCCTTGGTCAGTTCGTAAAATAGACTCTCGTTCCGAGTGGGACGCGGTAGCCTTGCGCGCTCACAGAAAGATAGCGTTATCGCGTGAACCTCCCCCGCCAAAGTGGAATCCTTCTTCACGTCACATCTCTTCCGGGTGCCCACGGTATTGGCGATCTCGGCGACGCTGCTTACAATTTCGTCGATTTCCTGGCTGAGTCAGGACAGAAAATCTGGCAAGTATTGCCGCTGAGTCCCACCGGTTATGGCGACTCTCCCTACCAGTGCTTCTCGGCATTCGCGGGAAATCCTCTATTCATCGACCTGATTGCCCTTCGTGAGCAAGGATTGCTTTCCGTACAAGATCTAACCAATGTGCTCGCTCTGCCGGAAGATCAAGTCGAATACGCCCGCGTCATCGACTTCAAGCAAGCACTACTTCACAGAGCCGCTGGCGCGTTTTTTGCGAACCGTACGCACACGGACCACGACGCTTTCAATTCGTTCTGCCAAACCAACCGAGACTGGCTGGACGACTATGCTCTCTTCATGGCATGCAAGCGGGTTCACAACGATGTGGCGTGGGTGCATTGGGATTCAGAAATCCGCGATCGTGATCCAAAAGCGCTCCAGCAATGGCAAGACAAGTTGTCGTCGGAAACTCAGTTTCACAAGTTTGCGCAATTCGAATTCTTTCAGCAGTGGGAGAAGCTACGCGCTCACTGTTCTCGCCACGGCGTGAGCATCATGGGTGACATCCCAATCTACGTCGCTCATGACAGTGCCGACGTATGGGCTCACCGCGAGCTGTTTCGTCTGGGCGAGAAAGGCCATCCCACCGCGGTCGCGGGCGTTCCTCCGGACTATTTCAGCGCGACCGGTCAGCTTTGGGGGAACCCTCTTTATCGCTGGGACGTCTCGAGCAGTTCCGGCCACCAATGGTGGATCGATCGCGTTCGTGCTTCTCTCAAGCTATTCGACCTTGTGCGCTTGGATCACTTCCGCGGTTTCGAGGCGTTCTGGGAAATCCCAGCCAATGCCTCGACGGCGGCGGCAGGACGCTGGGTCAAGGGTCCCGGAGCACAGTTATTTCAGGCTCTGCAAGATGCCTTAAAAGAGTTGCCCTTCGTCGCTGAGAATCTCGGTGTGATTACTCCCGAAGTAGAAGGTCTTCGCCAGCAGTTTGGTTTCCCCGGCATGAGCCTGCTCCAGTTTGCTTTCGGAAACGACCCTCAAGGGCCCAGCTTTCGCCCTCACAACTATGTTCGCGAACTCGTCGCTTACACCGGCGGACACGACAATGACACCACGGTGGGATGGTGGACGAGTTCAGGGGTCGGAGAAAGCACCCGCACCCCCGAAGACATTCGCAAAGAGCACGAATTCACTCGATCATATCTGGGTTTTGAAAATGAACCGGTGAATTGGGTATTCATTCGGGCTGTGTTAGCGTCGGTGGCAAACACCGCCATCATTCCTTTGCAAGATGTATTGGGTCTAGGCAGCGAGGCTCGTATGAACCTGCCCGGCACGATCAGCGGCAACTGGAAGTGGCGCTATAAAGCGAAGGATCTGACGAGAGCACTTAGCCAACAACTGCGCAAGCTGACGCTGCTTTACGATCGTTAACCGCCATTAGAGCGGCGACAATTCATCTTCATTTTCTTCTTTCCTCCCGCGCACAAACTTCTGCTCCAGAAAACGTTGCGCCAGGTTCCGGCCCCCGATTCCAAACGCAAGGGCTAAGCCAAACATTAACGCTCCGAAGGCGATTCCAAAAGCAACCAACATCGTCTGTTCGGCAAGGCCCAATTCCTCGAACACGATCGACAGTACAAACACGATAATAATGCTGCGAACGGCAAGACTTAGAACTCGTGGCGACGGGATGTTTGCATTGACTGCGGCCAGCAGGGTAGCGCGCGAAAAAAAGCTGGCCGCCAATAGCCCAAAAAACAGGATGAACATGGCTACGAAAAGTCGCGGCAAGAATAGGAAGAATGTTGCAATCTGCTCTTGCAGGCCCAGGATCCCGAGCACGCTTACGCTCAGCAGGATGAATCCCAGCCAAGTCACCCAGAAAACAAATCTACTTACCAGTTCAGTCGCGCTCGGCAAGTCTGCCTTGTTGAGTAGTTGCGAAGCCCCGGCATTTTCCGAAAGCTTATCGAACTTGATAAGTTTCAGAATGTTGCGTAAGACCGCCTTTACCACGTACGCGATCGCCCATCCAAGAAAAGCCAGAATCAGCATCACAATGAGACGAGGAAGATAGTGGGCGAAACCTCTGGCAAGATCGTGAATTGCCTGACTCAGTTCGCTGATGATCATTTCCCGCATAATTCCCTCACTCTCTCGATTTCCACATCTGCAGTAGATCTGGTTTCAATCGTTCGAACTCAAGGCATAACCCTTCAATACTGTTTTCTACTTCGTTGGCAGAAGAGTTGCGGTTCTCAATGAGAAACGTGCAAGCGCGCCCGCGGAATAACGGGGCAAGAGCCTGGATAATGTGATCCCGATTGATCACCGACTTCTGATAGGACGCCGCAAATTCGTAAACCGTTCTGACCCACAATTCCGAGGAATAGCGAAACTCTTCCTCATCGAGGCGTGCGATTCGCTGGAGTTCCGTCAAGGTAGTTGGAGAGAGAATTGACTGAAAGATCGATTGCAACTCCGAAACGCCCTTCACGAACATTTCGCGCAGCCGTTTTCGATTGACTCGCATTGGTTCTAACAGAACTTCCTGTTCGTTCCCATTCGTAGGAACCGGGTGCGAACCGGCCACCGTGCTCCATACCGAAAAGTCCGGTTCCAGAGACGAGAACAACACGCCCACCGTCTGTCGCAGAGCAGGTACCAGGTCAGCGGCACGGCGCTCTATATGTTCTTTTTCTCCCAGGAACGACTGACAGACGCGGAAACCACCCGTGATCGCAGCCAACGCCAAGCGCAGTTCCACACCGTTGCTGGCCGTCCTATCATTCCATCCGTTCTGGCCGAGGAATTGGCTTCCGAGTCGCCCGGAGAATGCGAACTCAGGCGTGTAAGCTTCCCGAATTCTTACGCCATAAAGCGCGCGGATCATCGGGTACAAAAGGTTTGTCATCAGCAGCCCTTCGAACTTGTGCCGCCGATAGGTCGGTGTCACAAGGTCGAAGCCCTCGCGATACACAGGCCGCACCAGTTTTGCCAGCCACTCCGAATCAATATTCACCGAATCCGGGGACATCACGACACAAGCTTTGGCGCGAAGCAGTTCGGCCGCCGCAAGAATCGTCCGCAACGCAACTCCGCTTTCCGGGCTGCTCGCATACCTTGTGCTGATGGAGTGCAATGTCCGCAAAGCATGCAGATTGGAAGCGCGGCGCACATCGTCGATGGAAATGCCGGTCACCAATTCTGGCGTGCCGTCGCGCGATCCTCCATCGGCATTAATAATCACCGTCCTCTCTCGTGGGAAGGCGCGCAGGATCCCGCTCTGGATCGCTTGTACGACCGATCCGATCGTCTTTGCATTGTTGTGGGTGGGAACGCCCACAAGGATGTCCACCTCGCCAACGTTGATCAGTTGGCGGAGGAAATCATCCGTAAGAAATGTCCCATCTTCCAATTTCTGCTCCGTGGAGATTCCGGTTGCGCCCATCTGTCAGCTACGCGCGGTAACGTCATTCCATTATCTATATCCGGCTACACGCGCCGCAGGCGGAACCAGAAAAATTGATAGGGCCCCAGGGTAAGCAGATAAGGCAGCTCGCCCACGCGCGGAAAAATATTGTTCCCGAACATTTCGATCAGAATATTTCCTTTGTAGCGTCGCAAATCCAATTCCACAGCCTGCGCGCTGCTTGAAAGATTGTTTACGACCAGCACGGTTTCCTTCCCTAATTTCCGCAGATAGGCCAGTATCCTGTGATTGGCGGGATAGAGAAATTCAATCGATCCCCTGCCGAACACCCCCGTCGATCTCCGGACCGCGATAATGCGTTGCATCCAGCGAAGTAGCGAATGCTCACTCTCTCTCTGCGAAAACACATTCACGGCCTGATAACCGTAAACTGGACTTTGAATCAGCGGAGCATACAGTCGCTCCGGATCCGCCGCGGAAAATCCGCTATTCCAGCCTCCAGTCCACTGCATCGGTGTCCTTACTCCGTTGCGGTCTCCCAGGCTAATGTTGTCTCCCATTCCAATCTCGTCCCCGTAATAAATGATGGGAGTGCCCGGCAGCGACATCAGCATTCCGTTCATCAATTCAATGCGCCGGCGGTCATTGCTCAAAAGTGGCGCCAGTCTTCTGCGGATCCCAAGGTTCAGCCGCATGGTCTTGCTTTCCGCGTACATGTCGTACATGTAATCGCGCTCCATGTCGGTGACCATCTCCAGCGTCAACTCGTCGTGGTTGCGCAGGAAAAGAGACCACTGGCACGTGGATGGAATCTCGGGAGTCTGCTGCAGAATTTCTGTGATCGGCTTGCGGTCTTCCAGTTTCAGCCCCATGAACATCCGGGGCATCAGCGGAAAATGAAACGCCATATGGAACTCATCTCCGTTACCGAAATAAGGACGAAGATCGGCCGGCCACTGGTTGGCCTCCGCCAGCAGCATTCGGCCGGGAAAGTGTTCATCGAGTTTGTGCCGTAGTTCCTTGAGAACTGCGTGGGTCTCCGGCAAGTTCTCGCAATTTGTGCCCTCGCGCTCAACCAGGTACGGCACCGCGTCGAGACGAAAGGCATCCACTCCCATCTCGAGCCAGAACTTCATGACATTCCACATCTCTTCTCGAACCGCAGGATTGTCATAGTTCAAATCCGGCTGATGATTGAAGAAGCGATGCCAATAGTAGCTTTTCGAAGTCGGATCCCACGCCCAATTCGACGTTTCCGTATCCAGAAAAATGATTCGAGTTCCCTTGTACTTGTTGTCAGTATCACTCCACACATACCAATCGCGCCGCGGATTATCCCGTGAACTTCGCGCCTCCTGAAACCACGGGTGTTGATCCGACGTATGATTCGATACCATTTCGATGATGACCCGGATTCCGCGCTCGTGGGCCGAATCCAGAACCTTGCGAAAATCTTCCAAAGTTCCGTAGCTGGGATGCACTGAGTAGTACTCGGCAATGTCGTAGCCGTCATCCCGTAGTGGCGAAGGAAAAAACGGCATCAGCCAGATCGCGCTGGTTCCCAGTTCCTGCAGATAGTCGAGCTTCTGTTCCAGCCCTTGAAAATCTCCGATTCCATCTCCATTACTGTCGTGGAATGTGCGGACGTGCACTTGATAGATGATCGCGTCCTTGTACCAAAGCGCATCCTTGTTGAGTGGCAAACTTGCTTCCTCCTGATAAATCAGTACCTCTCGGGGCAGAACGGAGGCAGAAGGCCAGTTTATACGAAGAGCCGGAACTCGAAAGTTGATCGTCGAACTTTAGGGTTGTGAGCGACCGAATGCGACGTATGAGACCGGTAGAACGGCGAGCGATGTTCGAGACTGGCATTTCAACAAAATCGCGCGCCGGTTCATAAAACGCACAGCTAGTCCCCTTGGTTCGCGGCATCTTAGGACGGCCACCCAGATGAACGGCCATCCCAGCCTTTCGTTCGAAATCACGAATCGGATTCCCTGGCCACTGAATCCAAATACATGAATGCATTCCAATTCATTGACGATGGACCTACCTCGGAGCCTCCACGGTCTTGTTAAACTTCCGCGGCATCCGGGTGGAGGCCGCGCCCAACCGCGTTGCAGAAGTTGGTTCCTTTCATTTCACCATGACTGCCGCAGAGGCGGTGGAAGTCGCTCGAAACTTCCCGAGCGCCCTCATCGTCCCATCCATTTCGAAGACTGGGCGCACTTCTGCGAAGGTCGAGCAGATATCACCCATGCACTTGCAAGCGCCCACTCAAAGATCGTCTGCGATGGCCCGAACGCGGCCGCGCGAAACCAATTTTCTAGAGAGGTGCAATATGTCAAATTCCGTAACCGATACAGATGTCCTGATCGCCGGCGCAGGCCCCGTTGGATTGTTTCTGGCAAATGAGTGTGCTCGCCGAGGTCTCCGCTATCGCCTCGTCGAAAAACATTCCTCGCAGTCGGAATATTCGAAAGCCCTCGCCATCTTTCCCCGCACGATGGAAATCTTCGACATGGCCGGCCTCGTCGATCCATTCCTCGCGCGCGCCAATCGCGTCACCTCGGTCTCCGTGGTGACTCACGGACGCACGCTTGCCCACATGCGTTTCACCCCTGAAGAGAGCCCATATTCATTCGTCGCCATGGTCCCCCAGAATGTCACCGAGAGACTCCTCCTCGACGAACTGCGCCGCAAAGGCGGTGCGGTCGAGTACGATACGACTTTCGTTACCGCCATCGAGGAAAACGATGGCGTTACCGTCACGCTCGAGAAAAATGGCCAGCCCATCAAACTGCGGGCCTCGTATGTAGTCGGCTGCGACGGCGCTCACAGCGCTGTCCGGCATCTTTTGAACGTGCCGTTCGAGGGGGCAGAATACAAAGATTCCTTCCTGCTGGCCGACATCGAATCCAACGAAACCCTTCCCGCCGATGAATTGCAACTGTGCCCCAGTGAACTAGGGCCGGTTGCGATTTTCCCGATGAGTGCCACCCGCCGCCGTGTCGTAGCCGTCATCGACAAAATGGAGGGCGACGCCCCTTCTCTCGACCTCGTGCGCAAGGTGCTCGCCGAGCGCGCCCCAACTGGTTTCGAAGCGCGCTCGCTGCACTGGAGTAGCTACTTCCGCATCCATCACCGCCAGGCTGCGCAACTGCGCGTCGGCCGCATGTTTATCGCCGGCGACGCCGCGCACATCCACAGTCCCTTTGGCGGCCAGGGAATGAACACCGGACTGCACGATATCTGGAACCTTGTCTGGAAACTCGACCTCGTCCTGCGCGGCCGTGGCAACGAAGAATTACTCAATAGCTACACCGCCGAACGTCGCCCCGTCATCAAGCACGTCATCGAGACCACCGACTTCCTGACCAAAGCGATGGGAACACCCAGCAAACTCGCGCAACATCTCCGTAACGCTGTCATCCCCATGGTGTCGCGGCTCGCGCCGTTTCAACATGCCTTTGTGCAGCGACTCTCTGAGCTGGGTATCGCCTATGCCGGAAGTCCGATCGTCGAAGGGGCGGGCAAGCGGTACTTTGATGATTCTCTCCGTGGTGGTAATGGAATTCGCGGCCGCTTCCTTCTTCTGCTCGACAGCGATGCAGATTCTGCCTCTCGGCATCAGGCCATGCAGCTTTCCGAATCGTTCAGCGATGTGGTGGAGTTGCGGTTGCGGCCCAGCAGTGAAATCATCCTTGTCCGGCCGGATGGCTATATCGCCTACTCCGCTTCCACTCGAAATCGAAGTGCGGCACTATCGGCCGTGCGGTCGCTTCTCGATCGCCAGACGCTCGAGCACAACAAGATTGACCATCGAACCAGCCACGCTGCCTGAAGCAATCCTCGCACGAGGACAGTTCGTCCATCCTCGTGCGAGGATTTATTCGCCCAGTTGCAATATCTCAACCGCGCGCGTTGGCACTTCCTCGAAGATCATTCGTTTTTCGATATCCAGATCAGTGCGCCGTATATAGCGTGGACCATACCAGGCCGTCGCCGCGCAGGGTACCAGCGCGATCATTCGCACCGGCTCTGCCAATGCCCACGACTCAAACTGCGGAGTGATCACCGCGAACATGAAAAATCCAAACACACATCCCAGCAGAGTCACGATGGAATGTTGCTGGAAGAGAGGAAACGAGCAGGTGAAAGGCAGTTTGCGAAACCGGACCAACACTGCATCCGTGAGCAGCACAGACCAAATAACCACTACCAGCGTGTGCAAGACTCCAATCACCCAGCCTCCCGCCCAAACGTACACCGGAAACGAAATCAGCAGCACCCACGGCAGCACGGCCGCCAGCATCACCTTTCTCGCCAGCGGTTCACACTCATGTTTGTCCGTGTCAAGCATCAGCCGGAAAATCCAGTTCGAACGTAGCTCAACCGGAATCTCGAACACCAGCCGCAGACCGACAATAACGAAGAATGCCAACACCAGCGGAATGGATAGCCCGTCGCCCGACACTAGAGCATTCGACCATGACCCTTCAACTTGGAGCGCGGTGAGCAGGGCTTGCGAAGCCAGAACCAAGCCCAACCCGCCGATCCCCGCCAGCACTAACCGGTGCGCTTCACTCCTCAACACCGTCTTCCGCACGAATTGAAAACAGCCTCTTTGAAACGGAGTGCGCAGCACCCACCGATCCAGTGCCAGTCCCACCGCTGACCGTTTTGCTTCTCGCTCCGTCGATGCCCCCTCAGTCATCTCCGCAATGCCCACAAAGTGCCGGCGATACCCCGCGGCATAAACACAGAACGAGACCGCCATCACCGTCCCGAATCCAGGCAACGCATAACGCGCAAGGGATAACAATGCACGATCCGCGTGTCCTAACAATAACTGCGACAAACCCAGAAACCAGCACGATGGCAGCAGTCGCATCCACGTAGGCGCAGATCCCGGTTGTCGATGCAGCAAATCCGGCAATGCAAAGCTGGTGCACAGCAAGGTCACCAGATACATCACAACCAGCGTGCGAATATACGGAGAGATGTTCTTGAATGCGCGGGGCGGCAACAGTGCCATCCCCAGGCCCAGCACTGAGAATACGGCGAAGAACGAGAACACGCTGGATAGCACCACCCCCAGGGCGTGCACCGCCGCGAACCGTAAGAAAAACGAGAACGCACTCTGCGTCGCGCCCACCACCAGGGGGAACAGGATCGACGATGCCGCATTCACGTCGACCGCAATCAGGCCCACCAGAAACAGTACCGCCACCAGGTTAGCCAGAAAAATCGTCCGCATCGAAACCGGCAGCGGAACCAGATTCATATAGTCCCGGCGATCTGGAAAAATGGCTTCCCATCGCCACACCGCCACCATGCCCGTAACCGCCATCGAAAGCGTGATAAAGAAATATTCGTCCGGAACAGCGCTGGCGAACGGATCGATGTTGGTTGCGCCCCGCATCCATTGCAGCAACGTCCCGTATTTCTCAAACAATAAGATCGATACAAATCCTCCCGGCAGTGCGAGCAACGTGAGCACCAGTCCAACCCCGAGATCGAGCCCCTCGCTGTCGGACTCGCCACCTCCCCGAAAAATGCGCGCGACAAACAGCTGCACCATCCGCCAGAAGGGACGCTTCCTGCGCTCCTCCAGTCCGTGTATTAGGCCGTCGATCGCTTCGCCGATCATGCCGCCTTCGTCTTCATCACCGTCACAATGTCACGCGCCACACTCATCGTGTCTACATCGTCCACCAGGTGCAAAAAGGTACTCTCCAGCGACTGTCCGAGAAGTTGCCCGATATTCGCCACCGAATCCTGCGCGATCACCACTCCCTTACGCAGAATCAGCACGTCAGTGCAAACTTTCTCTACCACCTCCAGCACATGCGAGCAATAAAACACCATCCTGCCCTGCTGTCCAAGCGCTTGCACCAGGTTTTTGAAAATCAGCGCCGACGTAACATCCAATCCCGACAGCGGTTCATCGAAAATAAAAATCTCTGGATTATCCATGATCGCCGCGATTAGCAGAATGCGCTGCCGCATTCCCTTCGAGTACGATCCAATGCTGGCATGCCGGCTCTGATGCATCGAGAACAGTTCCAGCAGGGAATTGATCTTGTTCTCCAGGTCGTGTCGGTCCATCCCGCGCAGCGTCCCGATCAACTCCAGGTACTCCCAGCCCGTCAAATACGGATACAGATTAGGCTCCTCGGGAACATAGCCGAGCAACTTCCGGTACTCCGTCAGATTGTCTTGAATATTATTCCCGTCGAATTGAACCAGTCCCCGAGTCGGCTGCAGCAGTCCGGTGAGCATCTTCACCGTGGTGCTCTTGCCCGAACCATTCGGCCCAAGGCATCCCAGCACTTGCCCCGGTCGCAACGAGAACGATAAGTCTTGCACCGCCGGCAACGACGCATAGCGTTTGGTCAGGTGCACGGCTTCGAGCATGAACCACCTCGAATGGCAAAGTTATTTCGGCGGCTGAGCGGAGAGATCGTACAACTTCGACAGAACCCTGGCAATTTCCAATTAGACACCAGCTCGAGAAGAGAAGTTCCGCCAAACTTAAGCGTAGACAGTGCCTCATTAGATCTGGTATTTCGGCGCCTGATCGATATGATTTGAGCGTGCGCTCCCGCGCCTCTCTCCGCGTGGTTGGAAGTTTCGCTCTTCTGATCTTCGCGAGTTCGCAAGCGATCGATCTCAGATCCGAACCAGCGACGCTTCAGACCTCCGAAACAACCTTGCTGCATCTGGTCGAAATGGTTCGTTCTCGTGCAAAAACTCTGGAAAGCACTTCCGGTATGCGCGAAAGCTTCCAGTCATTCACTTCGTCGTACAAGATCGCTCTCGGAAGCATCAGTCATTCCGATTTCGTGATCGTTCGTCTGCTCTACGAAGCTACGCGCGATGCGGGTCTCTGGAACTTGCATTGGACGATCACCGACATGCCGCCGAATTCCGATCGAATCTGGAGTCAGTGGAAGAGTGTGCGCGCGGTCTCGCCCCAGCTACTGACCGCCTCCGCGGAGTGCGATGAACTCTCAGCGCTCTATGCGTTTCTGGTCGAGCGGGCAGGCGTGCGCACGGTTGGGCTGTTCTGGCCTTATCCCAATCACACGGTCGCAGTCTGGGTGCTGCATCCGTCACCAGGCGATGAGGTTCGGGTGGTTGTTCCCACTTCACAAATATTTCTCGACGTAACCGATTCGTTCGGCACAAAGAAATTCAACGCCTGGCACCAGAAGACCATCTTCGAATACAAGCGTCGCGATGCGCCAGACAGCTTCGAACTGCCAAAGTCTCTGTACGATTTCTTCCTGCAGCAAATCGACAAATATGCGGGTGCTTCCGATTCCACTCTGCAACAGATCCGGTATCTTCGTGAGGGCGTCTTCCTGAAGTATTGGACAGCAGAGGAAGCCGCTCGCGACGGCCTCCGCCGAAAAAACGATTTGCGATCCGCTCCATCTGAGGACCAGGCGGCGTTCCAGAATTTCGCCCAGGATATGCGAACCCAGGCCCCCCTAGCGAACTGAATGCCTCCAATTATTTTCCCGCAGGCATCTTCAACCCCAGTGCCCGTACCGTCACTTCATCCAGCTTGGCCTTCGTCTCCCGGTTCGTGACCACCCCGAAGCTGCCTGAATAATCCCACATCGCCCACCCGATGTTGTGGCGCTCAAGCGACGTTCGCACATCCGTGATCCACGCCGCCCGGTTCTGAGGATCAGAGAAATAGCGAAACACTCCAAACTCGTTGCATACCAGCGGCACGCCGCGCTCCTTCGCCCAGTTGGCTGCCTGATTGATCTCTGCCTCGATGCGCTCGGCACTCCAGTGATCCTGTCCGTACCGAATCACTTGCATCCGGTCTCTCGCCTCGGGAACGAGCTTCGCCACCTCCGCCGCATTCTCCGGCGACGAGGGATAGTGCAAACCTTTCAGCCATTGCCAGTAATAAGCGCCCCAGGTCGCTCCCTGATGTGTGAAGATATGCGGCTCGTAAAAGTGAAACACGTAGACGACGTTCGCATCAGGCAGCGCTTCGAGAAACACTAGATCATCATCGTCGTCCCAGCGCGCGCCCGTTGCAATGATCGTGTTTGCCGGCGCGCCCCGCCGAATGGCCGCAGCCAGTTTTGCCTCCACGCCATACCAGCGATAGGCGTCGCGCATCTCCGGCTCATTCAGTATTTCGAAGAATACGCGATCCGCGTCCCACGAAGCGTAGTGCTGCGCCACCGTGCTCCAGAAATCGGCAAACCGCTGCACGAAGTCATCCTCTTTGGCCAGCCGTTCCTTGAAGTCCGAATCAGGATGCATATCGAGTTCGACAGCCAGACCCGCATCCAGAATCATTTTCATCGCCGCGTCGAGATACCCAAAATACTCCGCACCTCTGTCCTGTCGGTGCATTGCGTCCATCATCGGTTTTGGGTTCACGCTGAGTCGCACATGATCGAAGCCCGCCGACTTGATCAGCGCGATGTCTGAAGCCGTGGTCCAACTCGCAAAATGCTCCTTGGTGTAACCCTTCGGATCGTAAACTTGCGCAAACCATTCACTCAGATTGATCCCGTGACGAATGTGCGCCAGACGCGACGCCGGAACTGAAGGCGACTGAGCGTGCACGAAGCAGACAGACAAAACGAGAATAAGGAGAAGAAGGTTAACGATCCCCTTCCGCATGAACAGACCTCCAGGTGTGGAATCTTTGTCTTGAAGAACAGAATATGTGGGGACAGCCGCCCTCGGCTGTCCGACGGGCGAAGCCCGGGCAGGCTTTGCTTCCTAACTGAGAATCGGCAACGCCCGAATCCGCTTCTTGGTAGCAGCGTAGATAGCGTTGCACAACGCTGGCGCAACCGGCGGCACCGATGGTTCGCCGATCCCCGTCGGAGACTCCGCACTCGGAACTGCATAGACTTCAACCGCCGGAGTTTCCTCCATCCGCAGCGGAGCGTAGTCGTCAAAGTTGCCCTGCACCACCCTCCCCTTTTCGATCGTGATCTTCGCCCGCAGAGCGTTCCCCAGTCCGTAGACGATGCCACCCTGAATCTGCTGTTCAAGGATCGCAGGATTCACAACCTGTCCGCAGTCCACTGCCGCCACAACCCGATGAACACGCGGCTGGTCCTTCTCCATGCTGATCTCCACGACCTCAGCCATATAGGACGAGAAGCAGCCGAAGCATGCGACTCCACGATAGTGTCCGGCGGGAAGAGGCTTGTCCCATCCCGACTTCTCGGCGGCCAGTTGCAGCACCCCGCGCATGCGGGCTGTGTGCCAGGTCGTCGTGAAGTATTGCAAGTCCTGATCTTTCGCCAGCATCTTCAATCGATACTGCAGCGGATCTTTACCTCCAGCGATTGCAAGCTCATCGATAAAGCTCTCCAACGCAAACGCCGCCTGTAGCGCGTAGACCGACCGCATCCACCCCAGCGGCACCGGCGTCTCGGCCAATACATAATCAATCGAATAGTTCGGCAATCCGTATACCGGTCCCGCCTCATCCGGAAGATCGGGATCAACTCCATTCGGAGTCGGCTGACCTTTCTGCCCGCTGATGGACGGCGAGATAATGCGATGCGTTAACGCAACTGGCATTCCGCTTCCATCGAGCGTGGCATTCAGTTGGTGCAGGCTCGCTGGACGATAGGTAGAGAAGCGCATGTCATCTTCCCGCGTCCAGACCACTTTCACAGGAGCGTTGATCGCCTTCGATACCAGTGCGGCTTCAACCGCATAATCGTGCTCCAGCCGACGGCCAAAACCGCCGCCCATGAGCGTGACATTCACCTTCACCTGATCGGGATCGAGTCCAATCGCCGTCGCAACCGAGTCCCGGCAATCCTGCGGAACCTGTGTCGGCGCCCACAGTTCACACTTCGTGCCCGAATAGTGTGCCGTGCAGTTTCCGGGTTCCATCGGCGCGTGTGCCATGAACGGAAGTTCGTATTCTGCAGAAATGTGCCGACCCTGAATTTTCGTCGGATCGCCAGCGACGAACAGGTTCGCACTCTTCTTCGACGCTGCCTGCTTCAGTGACGCTGTCACGGCCGCAGTATTCAGATCCTTGTTCGGTCCATCGTCCCATGTGACGTTGAGGACGCGGCGGCCTTCCATCGCTCCCCACACGCTGTCGGCGACCACAGCGACGGACGAATCGTTGATCTTGCCCACAAAACTCACGCCCGAAACCTTCTTCGACTCCTTGTCATCAATCGCCGACACCTTCCCACCGATCGTGGGGCAGCGCGAAAGCACTGCAGACTTCATGTCGGGTAGACGGAAGTCGATGCCGAAGACTGCTTCCCCCTTCACCTTGGCAGGCGAATCGATGCGCGCCAGGCGTTGCCCGACAATCTTGTAGTCCTTGCTCTGCTTGAGCGCAACGTCGGTCGGAATCGGCAGGGTTGCAGCTTTGCTGGCGAGCTCGCCATAGCTCAAGCTGCGATTCGTCGCCGCGTGTTTCACATGGCTGCTCTCCGCAGTGCATGTGGATCGTGGAACACCCCAAGTCAACGCAGCCGCCGAGATCAGCATCTCGCGCGCCGCAGCCCCAGCTTTGCGCATCGGATCCCACGTAGTTCGGATACTCGCGCTTCCTCCCGTGGTCTGATCGCCGTAGAGAGTGCTGGCTCCGGCTTGCTCAATCGAGATGTTCTTCCAGTCTGCTTCCAGTTCCTCGGCAAGAATCATCGGCAGCGCGGTGCGAACTCCTTGTCCCATCTCGGACCGCGCGACCACGATCGTCACCTTGTTGTCGGGCGTGATGCGCAAGTACGCGTTCGGAGAGAAGGACTCCGACTGCGAGCCCGATTTATGCGGCAGGTAGAAGCCAATCACCAAACCCGCGCCAGCAGCAACTCCGGCGGCCACGAATTCGCGGCGGGACAGTGGGCTCATTGCGCGCCTCCGTTCCCGGCGGCGCGATGCACCGCTTTGCGAATCCGTTCATAGGTCCCGCAGCGGCACAGGTTGCCATTCATCGCCGCGGTGATCTGTTCGTCGGTGGGCTTGGGAGTTTTCGCGAGCAGGGCTGCTGCCGACATGATCTGTCCGGTTTGGCAGTAGCCGCATTGCGGAACCTCTTCGTCAAGCCAAGCCTGCTGCAGCACGTGCAAGCCGTTAGCGCTGAGCCCTTCGATGGTGGTTACGCTCTTGCCCGCAACCTGCGACACCGGTGTCGAGCAGGAGCGAATCGGGTTGCCATCGACATGAACCGTGCAAGCGCCGCATAATCCCGCGCCACATCCAAACTTGGTTCCGGTGAGTTCGAGGGTGTCACGGAGAACCCAAAGTAGCGGAGTTTCCGGGGAGACGCTGACTGTTTTTTCACTGCCGTTAACGCGGAGTGTGAGTTCGGCCATGGATGTCCAGTGGTTGAGTCTTGCAACTGCACAACATAGTACTCAACCAGCCGGAAAAGGGGAATGGCCGAATGATGCGGCTCCGCGCAGACTGCGTGAAGATGTCTGATGGCCTAGCGACTGGAACTCGACGCGATCTCTCTCGCGATCTGCATCCCAATCTGCTCCGCGAAGTTCCGGAACGCGGGAATCTCAAACAGACGCATCCCGATTTCCTTTTGCGAAGAACTCTGGGCGTGTACTCCACTACTGTTGTCGCGTGCGGCGGCGAGTACCTTCGCTGAAGTGGAGGCGTCGAAGCTTTCGGAGATAATGACCCGGTTGTCTCCCCAGTGTTCAATCATCACCGGACCTTCTTCAGTGTCGATCTGTGCGCTGGAGACGGGGCAGTTGGTTCCGCTGCACGCACTCACGGGCTGTGCCGTTGTTGTGTGATAGCGTCGCGCTACCGCGGCGGCGTAGAAGCGCGCGTAACGCTCGGCCATCTGCGGCGTCTTCCATCGCGAAACATACAGCAAGGCCAAGTCCGCGGTGGTGGGCAATGCTTCGGCTGCGGCTTTATCTTTGCGGTGGAAGGTGACATACGCTCCGCCTTGCCACGCGGAAGAAACATCGTCCGCACTCTTGCGTTCGCCGTACTGTTTCAGGTAGGCGCGCACATCCAACTGGCCGATGTCGCCTGAGTCGTACACCTCGTACTGATCGCCCAGCAACTCCTTCAAGTCCGGTACAACAGTTGGTGGCAGCTTTTCACGATTGATATAGGCCTCGGGCTGCAGCACTTCGTGCGAGTTCTGCGGCGGACGCGCAAATGCACCGGCGAAGGCCATATTCCTTCCACCCTTGTGCAGCAACTCCCCTTCAAAGATCAGTCCTTCGTTATAGGAGAACGATCCTGTCTCGCGCAGGATCATGGGAGCATCGTGCATCATCTGCGAGTCAGCGATCGCTTTGACCGTGGGCTCTTCCATCGAATAGATGAGACCGGGCGTATCCACCAGATTGCGTCCTACGGGTGCGAGCAGGTAGTCCACATAGACCACCATGGCTTGGCCTTCAACCACGGCCTTGCGTGCGGTTGCGGCCTCGTCGTTGCCGGTTTCGTTGCTCTTCTCGCCCTTAGCTCCGGACCGCAGAGCAGCCTTCATCCACTTCCGCAGATCGTAGTTCTGATCCTGCAAGGCGTGCGTGAGTTCGTGCGCCAGGATCGGCTCCTGCCGATCCGGAGGAACCCAGTTCAGCATCGATACAGTTTTCGTCTCGTCGTCGTAGTAGGCCGCAATCTGCTGGCCCGTGGACTTCACCAGAAATTCGCGCAGGTTGAATTCGCGCGGCAGGAAGCCGAGCTTCTTCATGCTCAGCTCTTCTTGGGCAAACCGCTTCGTGTACTCCTCTTTGGCGAGCGCGCCTTTGGCATAATTCTCAACGTCGGCCTTGCTGACGAGCCTGCGCTTCACCGTCGCGTGCTTGGGCATTCCGCTGTCTTCCGCGGCGAAGGCGAAGATCCTGTCGACGGACTCAAAGAGTTTCTTGGTATCCGCATCGGTCATGCGGACTTCGTCGGTAGTGTCCTTGCGCAGCTTGCGGGCGACATCGGCAAGGCTTTGGGACGAGGATGCGTCCTGGCTCAAGGCAAGGCTCGACAGCAATGCACTGAAAATACAGAGGGCGCAGAAACGCCGGTTTCCAAAGGACATCGTTGGCCTCACCCAGAAGCGAAGAATGCAGTCTTCTTAATTTTCCTTGGTGAGAATCCAGACGCCCAGCAAAACCTCGGCAAGAGCCTTACGAAGGTAATGAAGTTGAGGGGAACAAGGGGCTATTTCAGCTCGGTCAGCTTCTGCGTGGCGAGTTGTCCGGCTTCAGAAGTAGGATTTTCTTTCTTGACTTGCTCGTAGATCCGCTTGGCTTCGAGCGGCTGGTTGGAGCTCTGGTAGAGTTCGGCCAACTGCAACTGTGCCGCAACCTTGCTAACCGACGCGGTTGGCTTGTTGATCAACTCCTGGCAGAGCGCAGCGCCTTCCTTCACGCGGTTCGTCTGTCCGTAAAGCGCAGCCAGCGCAGACTTCGCGACCGCCGCAACTTCGCGGCTTCCGGAAGAAGCTACTTCCTTGAAGTTGCGTTCCGCGGCCGCGTTGTCTGACAACGTCGCTGCGGTGACTCCCAGAAAATAGTGCGCCATGTCGGCAGTGCGAGTGTGCGGATACTTGTCGACGATTGCCTGGAATTGTTTCTGCGCTGCGAGCGCGCGATCCTTCGCCGAAGTGAAAGTCGGGAAGTCAGGTTGTTCAGGTGTTCCGGGAGCGCGCAACTGCGTATCCATGGTGCGAACGGCTCTGGAAAGATCGAAGCTGGCTTTCTCGTCCTGTGCGCTTAGGTAATACCATCCACCAGCCACGGCGGCGACAACAATGGCGACTGCGACTGCAGAGATGATGAGCGTGGTGCGATGCGCGACGCTCCAATCCGCGGTTCTTTCGGCGGCGTCGATGGTTACACGACTGAAGGCATCCTGTTTGAGTTGATGGCGGGTTTCTGCGCGCACGAACTTCCCTTCTGATTAAGACGGTGGGTTGATGGATTTAATTTAAGACGAACAACCAGTTTAACAGGCGTAAAACAGGGCGTCAAAACACGCGATCGCGCTGTGAATAACTTTCGAGAAAATTTCGATCACAGACTCGAAATCGCGCTTTTCTCAGGAGTTTCATTTCGGGAAACGCCTCAGGATTGGGGTACCCCCCCTCCCCCCTCCCCCTCGAAAAGCCTTGACTGGCGCGGGATCTGCAAAAATACTCTGCAAAATCTTGAGCCCCTAGGGGTTAGAGGTCAAAATCTTGAGAACAAAGGAGTTGCGGGCTATGTCTTGAACTCGGCTCCTACTGCCTCCGCCTTGACGATGATCTGCTCTTTGAAATCCAGGGTCAAGGTCAGATGTCACAGGGCTTCTGTTGAAAAAAATCTACGAGGGCTGGGCGTGAATCTCACCAAAACGAGTTTCTGAATGAAGCGATCGAGAGAAATCGCGAATATTCAGATCCTGAACCCCACCCCGTTAAGCAGCGGACGACGTGGTGGCCAAATCGGTGGTCGTCGCAGGTGCATCGGCGATGGGCAGGCACACGTGAATGACGGTGCCGTTTCCGTTCGAGTGCACATCGAGCGTGCCGCCGAGCTGGCGGAGTCTCTCTCGCATGCCGCGAATGCCGACTCCGGGCGCGCCGGCGGAGGCCATCTCCTGAATTTTTTCCGGAGGGATGCCTTTGCCTTTGTCCTCGATATCGACCAGCACATCGCGATCGCGCTGGCGAACCCGAATCTTGGCCACTGAACTTCCGGAGTGGCGGTGAATGTTGGTAAGACACTCCTGCACGACGCGGAAAATTGCCGTCTCCGATTCGCGCGGCAGTCGTCCAAAGTTGTCCGGCAGATCAAGGTCGACTTCAATCTTGCTGCGCCGAACGAACCCTTCCACGTACCAGCGTAGTGCTGACAATAACCCGGCCTCATCCAGCAAAGGCGGATGCAGCAAGTGCGAAATGGTGCGCACCTCGCTGCTCATCTCCTGCACCAGGTTCTCGCTGTCGGTGAGGGCATGCGTAATTTTGGACAATCGCTCGACATCAAGCCGCACCGCAGATAAGTTCATGGTGAGGGCGACCAGCATTTGGCCGACGCTGTCGTGCAGTTCGCGAGCGATGCGCCTTCGTTCATCGTCCTGCAACTGGAGCAGGCGGGCTGAGAGTTCGCGCAGACTGTGGTTGGCCGTGTCTAAATCTGCAGTGCGCTCCCTGACGCGCTTCTCAAGTTCCCCTTGCTCGTTGCGAAGTTTTTCATTGTGGCGGCGGCGCGATTCTCCCATGAGCGCGACCAAGACTGAGGAAGCCAGAAACACCACCGCCCGCACCAGCTCCGCGAGACTCAGAATGCGGAACGGTTGTATCGGCGGGACAAACCCGTCGGTAGCGCCGAGGAGTGCAAGAATCGTCGCGACGATGGATGGCCCTATGCCGCAGTACCAGGCCGAGAATGCGACCGCCGGAAAGATCAAGACATAGCCGAGGCCGTCGCCGACCAGGGGATGAAGCGCACTGCTTAGCAGAAACGCGACCGCGACGGAAGCAATCGCGAGGACGTAGCGGCGGAATTGTGTTCCTAAGATTCGCTGAAAAAAAAGACTGCGATTTCCCATCAGCAAAGCCTCAGGTTTGGTGCCCCGCAGGGCAAGATGGCGAAGGGGCCGGCCCAAAAAAGCAAAAAGTCAGTAGACAAATCATAGCAGGATCACTTCCGTTCCGAGAAGTCGGAAGAGCAACTTCTTCGGGCAAAATTGCCCTCCGGCTAAAGTGGTCTAACTGGCTCGTTCGGTGTCACTTGCGCCTACGCTCTCTATTGCGTGGAGAACCGGGAAAGGAACCCTAAAATGTACGCTATCGTACATAAATCCCTGTATTGGAATCGGACGGTTGCGCGCATAAATTGGATTTTGCCTTTCCCCTTAGCCGTCCGCCGTCTTGCAGACATCGACCCGGCCAGCAACCGTCAAGGCAGTAAAGCGAGGTTGCATGCCGCGCCGGATTCTCATCGTCGATGACAACACGATCATTCGCCGCTCGATACGCGAGTGCATTGAAGAGAACACCGACTGGGAAGTGTGTGGGGAGGCCGAAAATGGCAGGCTCGCGGTCGAACAGGTTCAACAGTTACAGCCGGACCTGGTGATTCTCGACTGGCAGATGCCGGTGATGAACGGCCTGGAGGCGGCCCGGGAGATTCACCGCATCGCGCCTTCGACTACTATGCTGATGCTGACTCTGCATGATTTCGGATCTCTTCGGCAGGAAGCTCAGGCCGCCGGGATCCGCGAGGTTTTGTCGAAAACGGATCAGGTCTCCGATAGACTCTTAGACTCCTTGCGAAAGGTGCGTTGCGCGTAGCAACACGCCTACCTTCCCTTTGCCATCGCAGGAGTTGTGAAACATAACGTTATAGCGTTGTTGAGAACATCGCTCTCCAAACCTTCCGAATTCCTTTCGCCTTTCATAACGCCAAGAGCTTCTGCTACTCTGCCTCTTCTGTTTTGGGGAGGAAATTCGAACAATGAAATGCAGCCGAGTAGTGCTGTCAGCCTTTGTGGTTGTACTGAGCATCAGCTGTTATGTTTCGGCCGCCGATAAGAAATCCAAAGACACGAAGGCCGAGGAAGCGAAGCCGTCGTACGAGTTGGCGCAGCCCGCGACTGAGAATCTCGACTACACGATGTATCAGCGAATTCGCGATGAGGGGCTGGCGCATTCGCACATCATGGAGTACGCGTCAGGGCTGATGGACGGCATTGGACCGCGGCTGACCGGTTCCCCGAACCTGAAGCATGCCAACGATTGGACACGCGACCAACTGACAGCGATGGGTTGCGTGAATGCGCATCTGGAAGATTGGGGCGAATTTGGCATGGGATGGCGGCAGCTGAATTCGTGGATTCGCATGTCGGCGCCCGACACCGCGGTCTTCATTGCGCAGGCGCTGCCCTGGTCGCCGGCCAGCCACGGGCCGATCAACGCGCGGGCGATCTGGGTGAATGCCAAGGACGAAAAAGACCTGGAGCAGTACAAGAGCAAACTGTCGGGCAAGATTGTGTTCTTCGGCGAAATGCGCGAAGTGAAGCCGGTCGATAAGCCGCTGTGGGAGCGCCGCGACGACGCGAACTTGAAGCAGACGGCGGAGTATCCGGTTCACGTCGGCGAGCAGGAAGATTTCTTCCAGACATTTATCAAGCGGCTTGAGTTCCGCGAGAAGGCGGGCGCGTTCTTCGCGGCCGAACACGCGGCGGGAATTGTGGTGCCCAGCCGCGACGGGCGAAACAATGGCGGATCCGGCGGAACGATTTTTGATGACGGCGGCGGCGGAATGGGCTGGTTCACCTACAAGCGTGAACACGCCGAGCCGCTCCCGATCATGGTGATGGCCATTGAGAGTTACGGCCGCGTCTACCGCTTGCTGAAGGCGAATGTGCCCGTCAACGTCGAGATGAATGTGGAGACGGAATTCACCGGCGATCACGAGCACGGTTTCGACACGATTGCCGAGATTCCCGGCACCGATCCGAAGTTGAAGGATGAAGTCGTGATGGTGGGCGGCCACCTGGATTCGTGGGCATCCGCGACCGGAGCGACTGACAACGGCGCCGGCACCGTGGTTGCGATGGAAGTCATGCGCATCCTGAATGCGCTGCATGTGCAACCGCGACGCACCATCCGCGTGGGTTTGTGGACCGGGGAAGAGCAGGGAGAGTTTGGTTCGTATGGCTATGTGAAGGAGCACTTTGGATTTGTGCCGCTCTCGACCGCGCCCGACCAGGTAAAGCTGCCCGAATTTCTGCGCAAGCCTGCCGGTCCAGTGCAATTGAAACCGGACCAGACGAAGATCTCCGGATATTTCAACGTCGATAACGGCACGGGAAAAATTCGTGGAATTTATCTGCAGCAGAACGCCTCGGTGAGTCCGATCTTTCAGCAGTGGATGGAGCCGCTCAAAGATCTCGGAGTCACGACCATCACTATGAGAGACACGGGCGGGACCGATCATGAGGCATTCGATTCGGTCGGCGTACCGGGATTCCAGTTTATTCAAGACCAGCTGGATTACGGATCGCGTACGCACCACTCGAACCAGGATACCTACGAGCGTTTGCAGCCGGATGACCTGGCACAGGCGGCAGTGGTCGAAGCAATTTTTGTATACAACACGGCGATGCGCGACCAGATGCTGCCGCGCAAGCCGCTACCGCATCCGGAGCTGGATGAGCAGCGCAAGGCTCCGCTAAAGAACGTCATGCCCGGGGCGGAAGCGCCGGAAGACGCCAAGAAGCCGAGTTAAGTAGCGCTGCCGTCTCGGCGGAGCGGCGAGGCTTCTTGAGGTTGATTCCGAGGACGAGACGCCCCTTTGACGAGCTTAGGGCAGGCTTTCGGGACAGCCGGCAGGATGCCGGCGCTACTTTTCTGGGCTGCGACCGACCACAATTATTTGCGCCTTCAAACCTTGTTCGAGTAGCCTCGTCTAACGCCGTAACCTCCATTTCTGGAGCTTCCCATGGCTGCGATTCAACTGGTCGTCAACAACACTCCGCACGAGGTGGAGATCGCTCCCGACACACCTCTGTTGTGGGTTCTGCGAGACAAACTCAATCTAACCGGCACGAAGTACGGCTGCGGGATGGGCCTGTGCGGAGCCTGCACGGTGCATCTCGACGGTGCGGCCGTGCGTTCGTGCCAGACGACGGTGTCTTCCGTCGCTGGGAAGAAGGTCACAACGATCGAGGGACTGTCGCCCGACAACTCGCATCCCGTGCAAATGGCGTGGATCGCTGAGCAGGTGCCGCAGTGCGGCTACTGCCAGTGTGGACAGATCATGACGGCGGCCGCGCTGCTGGCGAAGAATCCCAATCCAACCGGCGATCAGATTGAGTCCGCGATGGTGGGGAACTTGTGCCGTTGCGGCATGTATCAGCGAATCTGGCACGCCATCCGGCGAGCCAGCGCCAGCATGAAGAAGGGAGCATAGCCATGGGGATCAACCGACGCGAATTCGTAGTGCGAGGAGCGGCCGCCGGGGCAGGATTGCTGATTGGCGTGCGGCTCGCCGGAGCAACCGCGTTTGCCGCGCAAGAGGACGCGCCCGGAGCGAAGAAGGCTCCGCCCAATCCGTTTGTGGCTTATGTGCATGTGAAGCCCGACGGGCAGGTTTCGCTGATCGTGGCGAAGTCGGAAATGGGGCAGGGAATCAAGACCGGGCTGGCGATGGTTCTGGCCGAGGAAGCCTGCGTTGATTTCGCGACCGTACATGTGGAGCAAGCGGAGACGCGCCCTGACCTGTATGCGCACATGGGTACGGGCGGAAGCGGCAGCACGATGGAGAACTTTATGCCGCTGCGGCGCGCGGGAGCCAGCGTGCGCGAGTTGATGATTGCGGCTGCCGCGCAGCAGTGGAACGTACCGACGAAGGAGTGCAAAGCCAAGAGCGGCGCAGTATTGCACGACAAGTCGTCGCGCAAAGCCGGCTACGGCGAGTTGGTCGAGGCAGCCCAGAAGCTTCCTCTTCCCGACCCGAAAAAAGTGCCGCTGAAAGACGTATCGAAGTTTGAGGTGATCGGTCATGCGACGCCGCGAGTGGATATCCCGTCGAAGGTGAACGGCAGTGCGCAGTTTGGCATCGACGTGCGCGTGCCCGATATGTTGTTTGCGGTGGTGGCGCGGTGTCCCACGTTCGGCGGCAAGGTCGCGCACTGCGATGGATCCAAGGCCAAGGCTGTCGCGGGAGTCCGGGATGTTTTCGAAATTCCCGCGCTGGGTCGCGACATGTTTACCGCTGGAGGAATTGTCGTCGTGGCGGATTCGACCTGGTCTGCGATGAAAGGGCGGCAGGCGCTGGACATCACATGGGATCGCGGTGCAGCAGCTTCGGAATCGACCGAGTCACTGCGTGCCGCATTACGAGCAGCGGCGGCCAAGCCTGGCACGCGTGTGCGCAATGACGGCAACGTCGAGATTGAACTGCCACGCTCTGCCCGGCGCGTGAACGCTATCTACGAATTTCCCTTTCTCGCGCACGCCACCATGGAACCGATGAACATCACGGTGCACGCGCGTGGGAGCGAGGCAGAAGTGTGGGCGCCGACGCAATCTCCCGACTGGGTGCAGGGAACTGTAGCGAAGATTTTGGCAGTCGAACCGCCGAAGGTTGTCGTCCACACGACGCTGATGGGCGGAGGATTTGGACGACGCTACATGGCAGATTATCCGGCGGAGGCAGCGCAGATTGCCAAGGTCGTCGGCAAACCGGTGCAGGTCGTGTGGAGCCGCGAAGATGATATGACGCACGACTTTTATCGTCCGTCGGCGTGTCATGAGATGCGAGGCGTAGTGGACCAATCGGGACATCCGCTGGTGTGGTCGCACCGCATTGCGTCGACGTCGATTGGCGCGTGGTGGGATCCGCCAGACAAGCAGGCGCCAGAGAAATCGGAAGTTGGCGGGGCCGAGCAAATGCCTTACGCAATTCCCAACGTGCGGCTTGAGTACAATCCGGTCGCTAGTTCGGTGCCGCCGCTGTGGTGGCGGTCGGTGGAACATTCGTTCAACGGATTTGCGGTGGAGAGTTTCATCGACGAACTGGCCGCGGCGACCAAACAGGATCCGGTGCAGTACCGTCGCAAACTGCTGGTGAAGCCGGCGAACTGGAAGGCGAAGAGCGACGAGGATCCGGATCCGGCGCGCCTGCGTGGCGTGCTCGACCTCGCCGTCGAAAAGTCAGGCTGGTCGAAGCCGATGGCCAAGGGCCGAGCACGCGGCATTGCGTCGTACCATTCGTTTGGCAGTTACTTCGCCGAGGTGGCCGAGGTCACGGTGAAGGACGGCGAATTCAGAATCGATCGCATTGTTGCGGCGGTAGATTGCGGACAGATTGTGAATCCGGAGTCGGTGCGCTCGCAGGCCGAGGGCGCAATCATCTATGGATTGAGCGCCGCCCTGAAGAATGAAATCACTATCAAGGACGGAGCGGTCGAGCAGACGAACTTTGATGGCTACGATCCGATCCGCATTAATGAAGCGCCGCCGATCGAAGTGCATCTGGTCATCAACCGAGAAGAGCCTGGCGGGATGGGAGAGCCAGGGCTTCCCCCGATTGCTCCGGCGGTGGCCAACGCGTATTACGCGGCCACAGGCCAGCGGTTGCGCAAGCTTCCGTTTAAGCTGAAGCTCGGGTAGTCAATGGTGCGCGGTATTACTTCGCCGCCACCGAAGTCGCGGGATCCAATTCGAGTTTCAGCCAGTAGCCGGGATGCGGCGGCACGGTAAACGGAGTTTCGTTTTTCACGTGGGCGTCGTACATATGCTTCAGCAGGCAGTTGCCGATACTCGTCGGACGCGGCACCCATGCGTCCTGCGGCCCACCATCGCCTGCGATTTGAATCATGAAGTCGAATTTGGTCCGATCCGCGTCTTCTTTGACACACTGTTGCATCCACTTTGCAATCGATTGCTCGATATCTTTCTGGTACTGCACTCCGCCGGGTTTCTGAAGATTTGCGGAGGCCTCGTCGACCAGCGCCCGTGAACGAGCCTGAATCTGCGCGAACTGCGCGGCGATCGCCTTGTTCTGATTGAAGAAGGCCTCGTTGCTCCACGTATCCGGATCCCAGTTTTCGCCAATTCGTTTGAACGCAGCGTCAGCCACGACGGAATCATTATTCTTTGTCGCCATCAGAGCAAGCCAATTCAAATTCGTCAGAGATGTGCCGTATTGCTTTTCCAGCAGTGCATAGCCTTTTTGTAACCGGGGCCATGACATCCGCTGAAACTCATTCTCCTGGCAGGGGCATACGATTTCGCTGGCAATCTGGAAGTAGAGCACGTCACCGCGATCACCACCAACGCGATCCGCGCTAATCTTGGCAAAATTGGAGGCGTCCCCGTCTTCTCCGCTCCACTTCGAGAGAAGATGTTCTGCATGCATCGGGTAGATGTAGTAATAGTCCGGCGCGGAGGCAGCTGCTTGTTTCAGAAGGTTGTCGTGCTGCGTCGCATCCCATCCCTGTGCCAAGGCCACACTCTGCATCACGATATACCATTCCGGACATTTGGCCGGTAAAGCGGATGCTTGCTCGAGGATGGATTTCGCTTTTTCCATGCGCTGAGCGAACAGCTTCCACCCGCTGCCAGTCACGGAATCGCTCATGCCGTCTCCGCGCGCGGCCCACGCGTACTTCACATAAAACTTAGCCAGCGCCACGTTGGCGGTAATCGATTGTGGCTTGTCGGCTACCCATCGATCCAGATGCGCTTGGCGATCTCTCCAGTCTTCTTCGGTGGCGTGACCGATCACTCCAGATGCACCGCTGTAAAAGACGTGCAACTGCCAACCTCCACCCGCGAACCTCATTTTTTTCGTTCGAAGCGTGTTGGCGATGCACTCGAGTTGTTGGAAGTCATCGTTCTGGACCAGCCTGCCGACAGCGGCCCGGTAGGCATCCATCGCATGAATGTCAGCGCCATCATCGAAGGCATTGCCAAATGTCGCGCACGAATTCGCTGTGGGCTGGGTGGTTTCGGCGGCATGAACTTGCGCGAAACAAGTAGCTGCGGCTAGCACCGCCGCGCCGAAAAAAAGTGCTTTAACAACAGATGTCAATGAATGGCGCGAGCTAGGCAAGACATAGGCAGCAAGACGAGTCACGGCGGTCCCCTTTGAAGGCTAAGGTCGAGAACGCCCGATCGTAGCTCGCCCCATGGAACCAACCTAGATTACGTCGGTATCAATGCTGAAGGCGCGGGGACGTGAATTCAGCCCCAAATAACAAACGCCGCCGGATTCTCGCGGCGGCGCTTGTACGATCGCAGATTCCAGTTCTACCGCGGAGCCTCTTCCAGCAATCCCTGCTCCATTTTTTCCTGGCACTCAATGCAGTGCCGCGTCCACGGCACGGCTTCCAGGCGTTTGGCGTTGATTTCTTTGCCGCAGTGGATACATTCGCCGAAGCTGCCTTCGCGGATCCGCGCCAAGGCCTTATCCACCATCTGCAACAGCTGCCGCTCGTTGTTGCTCTGGCTGAACAAAAATTCCTTGGTATAGGAACTGGCAGCGCGGTCGGCGATGTCCTGCGCCGTGTCTTCATCCGCGGAACGTCCATCCGCCTGCGTGCGGTTCACCGTGCGGCGCAGTTCCTGCTGCCGCGTCTCTAATCGTTTTTTGAATGCTTCCAGCTTCTTCTTATCCATAAGGTCACGTCTGCTCTGAGTCGGTGTCAAGAATACTCTCTCAAACTCTTAGGACGCCCCTTCCCGGAGGCGTCCCTGGCCATAAGGCCAAACGAAGATGATAAGCGCGAAAATTAAGATGCGTCAACCGCGAGAACGGCTGTAAGGGCTCGACTGTAGGCAGCCAACTCCCGGGCCCGATTCTACGTTCGAGCTATTTCTCGCGATGTGACGCAAATCACAACGGGGGGTGCCGGATCCATCCTGCTTTCATCGCGGTAGCGGATCCTTCATACTTGCCAAGGCGTATCCCATGACTGCCATGGCAGCGGCGTTTTCTCGCAATTCGCTGGAAACAATCTTGTCGAGCGTGTCAGCGGCAGTGTGATGATAGTGAAAATAAGTGCGTCCATCTTGCAGGATGCCGAGTGAGGGCACGCCTGATTCCGCCATGGCAGAGATGTCCGCTCCGGGTGGATAGCTGCTGGGCATCACCGCGCTGGCCCCGAAACTTTGCAGCACCTCGAGAACGGGACGCAAAAGTTCTGCTGCGTGCTCCGTCATCTTTACGTCGAAGCCCAACGGATGCGCCGCACCGCCATCGCTCTCAATGGCGGCCGTGGTTCGAATGAATTCGGCGGAGTAATCCTTGGTATAGGTTGCGCTTCCCGCGCCGCCGCTTTCTTCGTCCATCCAGGCAATCACACGCAGAGTGCGCCGTGGTCGCAGGTGGAGCTTCTGCAGGATCTCGGCCGCCTCCATAGCGACCACGACGCCGGCTCCGTCGTCGATCGCGCCCGTGCCCAGATCCCACGAGTCGAGGTGCCCTGAGACCACCACGAACTGCTCTGGATGTTCGCTGCCCTTCAGGTCGGCGATGACGTTGTAGCTGCTGACGTCGGGCAGTTTCTGCGGCGTCAGGGTCAGATGCATGCGCACTTTGCCTTGCGCAGAAAGATCCGCGATCAGGTCGGCATCCTCTGCTGTGACCGCGCCCGCCGGGATTCCCGCCGGAAAACTAAATCCGGTATGGGGCAGGCGAAAATCGGCGCTCCCCACCGAACGGACCAACGCCGCTGCGGCGCCCAGGTCGGCCGCGGCCTTGGGACCAGCTCCGCGATAGCGTACTGCCTCTCCGTAGGCCATGAACGCCATGCCGCCCGTGGCTTTCTTCTTATCGAAAATTTCATTGAAGAGAACGATCTTGCCAGAGACCTTGTCGCGCCCAAGTGCCTTCAGTTCGTCGAAACTGTTCACGACGACGACCTCGCTCGTGATGCCGTCAGCAGGTGTCGCGGTACTTCCTCCGAGAGCGGTGAGAACCACTTTCTGCCGCGTGCCTTCGGCTTGCCCCGCATATTCGACAAGCTCGGCCGTTTCGGCGCCGCGCACCCAGTGCGGAACTTTGACCTCTTCGAGGTGCACGTCCAATCCCAACTGGCGCAACTCGGCGGCGACATAGTCGACCGCAGCCTTAGCCTGCAGCGAACCGCTGGGACGTGGCCCAATGTTCTCGGTCAAATGCGCCACTTCGCGATAGGCATAATCGTCGGACAATGCGGCTTCCTTGATGGCGGAAAGTTGCTCCAGCAGCTGCCGAGAAAAGTTTTCCTGTTCCGCCTGCGACCGCTGTGGCTGCGTACCAAAACTGACGGGTGCGTTCTTCGGCGGCGGGTTCTGACCGTCAGCCGCGTTGGGGAATGAAACAAGTAACAGAAGGAAACAAAGATTGGCAGGGATCACGAAGTGGCGAGAGTGAAGTTGAGTCATGGTCGTTGGTCAGTGTATCTGAGCAGGGCGCAACAGCGAAATGTGCGGACGGCCGCCATCGGCTGTCCTCCGAGCGAAGCTCGGCGGGTACGCCGAATCCGGCTCAATGGTCAGTCAAGGACCGGGCTCTGCCCGGTCGGACAGCCCGTGGTGGCTGTCCCCACAGAGGGTCCGGTTCCCGATAGAAACCTCTGCGGCGAAATCCCATGGCTTCCTTCCGGGCACAAAACGGCATCCAAGATTCCTCAATGAACCTTCGAGAAAGACTGTGCCTGATTGTTTTCCTAAGCGCGGGACTGAGCGGCTTGCCGAAAGTGGCCTGCGCGCAAGCTAACAGCGACTTGCCAGACAGTCCGTCGCAAGCCGCGTTCTATAAACATCGCGACGACCCAGGAGGAACCCGCCAGGTTTCGTGGCGCTCCTTGCCCAAAGATTTTCTTCATGATCAGAAAAACATCTGGTGGATATTCCCGAACCAACTAGCAAGAGGACAACACTGGATGCCCACGCTGGCAATCACCGGTGGCACTGCGGGACTGATCGTGGCCGATCCCCACATCATGCCGTATTTTCGTACGCACGCCGGAAATCTTGACGACGTCAACGATGTTTTTGATCCTCTGATTACCACAGCCGAGGTGGTGGCCGTGCCCGCTGGTTTAATGATTGCGGGCTATGCACGGCATGACCAGTATCAGGTCGGAACAGCGTTGCTCGCGGCGGAGGCCTATGCCGACTCCGCAGTAGTCGATCTGGCAATGAAGGCCATTACTCGCAGACAGCGTCCCAGTGATGTTCCGCCGGGACAGCCCTTCACCGACACCTTTTTTGCTGGAGGAAAGTCGCCTTTCAAGGGGAGTTCGTTCCCATCCGGCCACGCCGCCGGAGTCTTTTCCGTCGCCACCGTAGTCGCCAGCCGATACCAAAATCATCGATGGGTCCCGTGGCTCGCCTACAGCTTTGCGACGGTAATCAGTTGTTCCCGCGTGACCACCAGCGCCCACTTCCCATCCGATGTGTTCCTTGGAGCAGCTTTGGGTTATACCATCACCCGCTTCCAAGTGCTGCGCCCGCGCTAGGTCGAGCCTAGCCTCTGGACTCTGGAAGAAGTTGGCAGAAGCGTTCTGATTTTTTTAACACCTCTTCAATTTCCCGAGCAAAAAAATGGCCCCATCGCTGGGGCCAAGTTTCAAGAGGCTACGAATTTGGTGGGCAATGTCAGGAAAGGCGATGCAAGACTCCATTCCGCCAGCCGGAACGGTTCGGGTAGTGACGCGGAGTATCGAAGAGAGTGAAGGTCATGTTGCTAGAGTATGCGGCCTCTTTGTTGCCAAGCATAGATGCACTTGCCGCGCCAAAACGCCAAACTCTAGTGATCCTAATCACCAAACCGCTTAAACAAATGAACAGTAAGGACTTATGCTCAAGATCGCGGAGGACGGAAAAACCACGGTGGAAATCGCTGCCAAAACTGAAGTGCAACACAATGCATATTCAATGCACGCAGGTACCAAAACCGCTCCAAACGCCAAGCCCATGGCGGGTTTCTGGCCGCCATGGGCTTGGTGTGAACGGTGAATCTTTTTGCAGCTAGCTGTTGCCGGTAACGGTGCGGAGCTTCCCCGGCAGGAAGTGGTATGGAGGCCAGGGGCCACTGATCGCAACTTCGCAGTTCTTGAGCTGCTTGGCCGCGGTGGTGTAGCGGTTCTGGTACTTTTCCACGCTCTTGGAGTCGATCAGGTGGGCGATGTCGATCAACATGCCCTCCGGTGCGACCTTCTTGCAGCTGACTTCTTCTTCGAGTGGATTAAACAGTTTGTGTACCTGGACCGACAGGGCCCGGGCTTTGGTCTGGCGCTCGCGTTCCCGCGACGCCTTCACCTTCAGC
The DNA here is from genome assembly GCA_963840895.1 of uncultured Acidobacteriaceae bacterium. GTDB lineage: Bacteria > Acidobacteriota > Terriglobia > Terriglobales > Acidobacteriaceae > Sulfotelmatobacter. The sequence goes on along the minus strand of CAWJAR010000009.1, from coordinate 99,370 downwards.
TTGGAGAGGTAATCGCCGCCGACGGTATGGGGCAGTTCAACGTCGATCATGGCTTCCCGCAGAGAGCCGTCCCGAACGACCAACTTGATGTGCATTTCTGACTTGCCGCGCAGTTTGGCGACGCTCAGGCCAAAAGCCCGCCGGTTGACCCGGACGGCCTGACGAAGCGCGTCATCGCTATCGAAAATGGTGCCGAATTTGAATGGTAAAACGGTGGAATTGCGGAAACAATTGCTGACCACGCGAGCATGTTCAATCGCGGCCTTGTGGTCGAGTTCACTTGCTGCGTGGTCGTATTCGCTGACAATGACCGCGAATTCACCACTCGGATAGCTCAGAACCGCAGCGCCGTTCACTCCTTGAACGCCCTCTAGCAGGAAAGGGCGGCGAGTGCGGGTTCCATTGGGAAGGGTTTGGTGCTCGGTAAGACAGTAAGCGTACCACGCCATGTTGAACTCTCCGAACCGGGATGGAGACGGACCGGGCCGCCTCTCACGTCGAGTTTTTCGCCAAAGCTGTACAGCGAGTGGAAGTAAGGAACGGGCGGTACTGGGTCAAACAAGCCGGAAATGCTTTACAGTCGCATCTCCTCTATTCATATTACTTTGGGCACCTATGAAAATGCAACTTTTTCTTGTTAAGGCGCATCGAAAGGCGCTATTTTGCTGCCCCGGAGCGGTTGGCCCGCTCTTGCAATGCCAGCAAAACCACCCGCAGCATCTCGTCCCAGGGTGCAGGCTTGCCCGTCCAGATCTCGAACTGCCGGGCCGCCTGATGGGCGAACATCTCGATTCCCGGAATGATCTGCGCGCCCCGCTCCTTGGCTAGTTTCAGGAAGCGCGTCTCACCCGGATCGTAAACCATATCAAAGACATAGCGCGCATTGATCTCTTTGTCCTGCAGCGGTGTCTCCTTGCTGTTGCCCATCCCTACCGGAGTCGCATTGATGATCACGTCGAAAGCTAGTTTCTTCAAATCCGCACGCTTCACCAGTCTTGCCCTCGCTTGGTGCGCCAACTTTTTGGCCGGACCCGCCGTGCGATTCAGGATGTAGACTTCCGACCCTCGTTCCTTGAGTCCAAAGACTGCGGCGCGGGCCGCTCCCCCGGCTCCGATCACCAAAATGCGCGCGTTTTCCAACGTAGTCAGGCGGCGCTCTAACGGGCGGACGATGCCAGACGCATCCGTATTGAAGCCATACAGCTTGCCATCCTGGGCCCGCACCACTGTGTTGCAGGCGCCAATCTTGGTGGTATGCGAATCGGTATTGTCCAGATGGGGCAGAATCGCTTCTTTATACGGCATGGTGACGCTGATGCCGTGAATCGGAATCTCGCGCACGCAGGTCAACAGATCCTTCAGCGTCTTGGCATGTAGGGCAAGATACACGGCGTTCACATTCTCCCGCCGGAAGGCTGCGTTCATGATCGCCGGGGATAGCGAGTGCGCGATCGGATCGCCGACCACGCCATAGACCCGCGTAGCCGCATCCACCCTGTCGATGCGGTAAACGTTACGCAACTCCTGGGCAGCCACTTGTCCGGGCGCCGTCTCTTCGCCGGCGATGGCGGAGGCGAAGGTGAATACGCTTCCCGCACGCACTCCCAGCACCCGGCTGATGATTCCTTGTTCGCCCATGCACATGCCGACCAGCGAGTGCCGGTCGCCTTCGCGGGCCAGGAACTTGATCATGGTCACGTTGTCGGCCAGCGTGGTCGCCGTGCTGACGATTTTGTAGAAGTCAGCCGGGTAGGCCACCATTTTTTCCAGCGTCTCGTCCAGCTTCTTGGTGGCGCGAAAATCGTGAAACGATAGGATCAGGGCTGCCCGGCTGCGCAGCTTCTGCAGTTGTTCCGGCTTGCACTTGCTGGCCGTTTGCAGTTCGACATCGAGCAGTTGGCATCCTGCAGCCGAGGCCTTGCCAAGCGTATCCAGCTGCGAAGCGATGGAGCCCCGGAATTTCCCGCCGTTCGCTACCCTGCGGCAGGTGGCAATAACGACGGTCCCCGGATGCGACTCCATGAATCGTTTGATTCGGGGCATGGCCAGACCGGGCTTGGAAAGGTAGTCTAACCTGAACTCCAGAAAGGGATTATCCCGAACCAGCAGTTCGGCCTTTTCGGCCATTTCGTTGGGGTCAGAGCCAATGACTGCCACGCAGACTCGCGGCAATCGAAGGGGCAGCAGACGGGGCGCGTAAGGGGGAGCGGAATTCATCGTTACTGTCGAATACCAGGTTCCGGGCGCATACTGAATGACGGCGAATTATTACAGGCCCTTAATTACTTATGCAACAAAGGATTATAGATCGAGCGAAAAACTTCATCCCAGGGTCCCCAACACCCTCGTAACCTTGACCCACCCTTACCCTCTTGTTACCTTCCGGCTGAAGCCTTTCTTTTCTGGCATTTAACTAGGGCGGAGGACGCATACGGTCTTCTCCCGGAGGTAACATGAAGAAAACAGGACTGTTCGTGTTGTTGCTCGCTACCGCGGCTTGGGCGCAAAGTGGTACAGAAGCCTCCGCCGATCCGCAGGGAACTGCGCCGTCGACCGTTAGCTTCCCCACCTTGCGAATTCAGACGCCCACCTACGCCGACTTGTATTGTGCTGGATTTATCAGCAAACAGATCCTGCCTGATGCCAACTATGTGGCCGGTGGTCTGCAAACCCCGTCCACGACTAAGTTCACCCGTGGCGATATGGTGTATCTCCAGGGCGGCGGTTACACCGCGGGCGCGGAATATGAGATCGTGCGCGCTCTGAAAGACATTAACGAATACGAGATGTATCCCGGGGAGAAGAAACTCCTGAAAGAAACCGGACAGCCTTACGAAGAGGTTGGACGGGTCAAGATCATCGACACGCGCAACAAGACTGCGATCGGACAAGTCGAATATTCCTGTGACGCGGTCAATCCGGGTGACACGACGATTCCCTTCGCAGAAAAGCAGGCGGTGGCCTTCCACGCTCCAGCGCGCTTCGATCGCTACTTGCCCTCCAGCAACAAACTCTCTGGTCGCATCGTGATGGGCAAGGATTTTGATTCTCAACTCGGAACGGGACAGAAAGTTTATTTGAACGTCGGCTCCAACCAGGGAGTCAAGATCGGCGACTTCTTCCGTGCCGTGCGTTCGTACGAAGCGGATCTGAAGGACCCGGTCGATTCTCTCTCGTTCAAGGCAGCGATTGCCGAGGACACCCAGAAGAAGACTCCGTCGGTCGATCCCACCATGTTCACCAAGGGCAACGGTCCTGTGATTCACGTGCGCGATCTGCCGCGGCGCGCCGTTGGCGAAATCGTCATCATCGGCGTCACCAATACGACCGCCACTGGAATGATCGTGTTTGCCTTGGAAGATGTGCACTCTGGCGACGACGTGGAAGCCGACCAGATGCAATAGAGGTTCACTGTCGAGTAGAAGCACAGTGCGAAGCCGGGGACGGGTAACCGTCCCCGGTTTTGTTTGTATTGTGTCGGGGAGAGAGCAGCGTTCCGTTCAGGGAGGGCGCGACCCTTTCGCGAAGACTATAATTGCCCGCGCATGACGCTGTCTCCAGGCACGACGCTCGGTGCTTACGAGATCCGGTCGCCATTGGGTGCTGGAGGCATGGGCGAAGTGTACCGGGCCCGCGATACGCGTCTTGATCGCACGGTCGCCATCAAAATTCTGCCCGCACACCTTGCGGAAAAGCCCGATGCTCGTGAGCGCTTCGAGCGCGAAGCGCGCGCCATCTCCGCGCTGAATCATCCCCACATCTGCCACCTCTACGACGTCGGCTCGCAAGATGGAGTCCGATACATCGTGATGGAGTATCTCGAAGGCGAGACTCTGGCGAACCGCCTGCTTCGCGGTCCTCTGCCGCAAGATCAGTTTCTCAAGTACGGCATTGAGATCTGCGACGCCCTCGATAAGGCGCACCACACAGGAGTCGTACATCGCGACCTGAAGCCCGGCAACATCATGCTGACGAAATCGGGAGCCAAGCTTCTGGACTTCGGCTTGGCGAGGGCAGTCGCTCCCCAGATTCCACTTTCATCGGGGCTGAGTGCGACGATGACTTCGGCCACCGAGGTGCCACCGCTCACCGCTGAAGGCTCTCTGGTGGGCACGTTCCAATACATGTCGCCGGAACAAGTCGAGGGTAGGGAAGCCGACGCGCGTAGCGACATCTTTGCGCTCGGCGCGACGTTATATGAGATGGCGACCGGACAGCGTGCCTTCGAAGGGAAGAATACCGCGAGCGTGATCGCTGCGGTGCTGGAGCGTCAACCGCGTCCGATTTCCTCGCTTCAGCCCGCGTTCCCGCCAGCGTTGGAGCGAATCGTAAAAACTTGCCTTGCGAAAGACCCCGACGACCGATGGCGTTCCGCCCACGATGTCAAACTCCAACTCGCGGGCGTGCGTCAAGATCTGCAGGCGCCCGCGAATGCAGTCGTCGAACGAAAGCCGTATGCCATCAGCAAACTTGCATGGGGCCTCGGGATTCTGTTGCTCGGAGTCGCGGCGTGGCTTGCCGCGGTGCACTTCCGCAGTGCGACTCCGGTGCAGACCGTGCGCTCCTCTCTCCTGCCTCCGCCGCACTGGTCTTTCCTGGTTAACAACACTGCCTTGTCGCCGGATGGAACCCGGCTGGCGTTCGTTGGGGTCGGCCCGAATGGCGAGAATAATATCTGGGTCCGTTCGCTCTCTACCGGTGCCGAGCAAGAGTTCGCCGGAACCGAGGGGGCAACCGTGCCATTCTGGTCGCCAGACAGCACCCGACTCGGATTTTTTGCCGACAGCAAGCTGAAGGTTGTGGACGCGAATGGCGGACAACCTCGCGTCTTAGCGGAGACTACCTTCGGCCGTGGCGGTACTTGGAATCGCGAAGGCACGATTGTCTATGCTCCCGACATGTACGGTTTCCTCTATCGAATTTCGGAGACTGGCGGATCTCCGGTAGCCATTACCAAACTGCCCCAAAGCGGAGGCGCTCAAGCGAATCGCTGGCCCACCTTTCTTCCCGACGGCAAACATTTTCTTTTCTCCATCGATTGGAGCGCCCCTGATGAGAAACCCGGCAATGGCATTTATGTCGGGTCGCTCGATGGCGGCGATCCTAAGCTGGTGACTTCCGAATTTACCGGGAACACTGCCTTCGCTTCCGGGAAGCTAATTTACGTCCGCGATCTGACGCTCACTGCGCAGCCCTTCGATCCCGACAAACTGCAACTAACCGGGCCAGCCGCACCCGTGGGAGTATCCCAGGTTGTGACGAACGAGAGCTTCTCGAACTCGGCTTTCTCGGTTTCCGAAACGGGTGTGCTCGTTTATCAAGCAGTGGCGGACCTCGCATCGCAACTGGTTTGGTTCAATGATAAGGGCGAGCTTGTGGGTCAAGTTCCCGCCGTTGGACCAAACGAACCGCGGCTCTCCCCCGATGGCCGTCTCGTCACGTATCCCTCAGATGAAGCGGGAAACGGCAAACGTTATCTCCGCCAGTACGACACCGTCCGCGAGGTTGCAACCCGGTTGACCGACTTTGGCGCTGAGGAAGCGCCTGCCTGGTCGTCCGATGGGAAGAAGTTGGTCTACGTCAGCCGAGTGGGGCAGACCTATAGCATCTACCAGATGGCCTTGGATCGTGCGGATCCTCCAGTCGTTCTCTGGAAGGGCCCGCGAGTCCGGCAAGTCGACTACACACTTCCGGACCTCCTCATATTCTCCGAATTTGGCAGCGGCCGTCCGCGTTTGATGACCCTCTCACTCCCTGATTTGAAGACGACGCGGATGCATGCCGGTGCGGAGCCACGACTTTCTCCCGATGGCCATTGGTTGGTTTACACCTTCAGTTCCGGCCACCCCTTTCGTCCTGATGTGTACCTGGAACCGTTTCCCGGACCTGGTGCGCGAATCCAGATCTCGAGCAATGGCGGCGCGCAGGGCACTTGGAGCCGCGATGGCAAACAGATCTTCTATATCGCACCAGACAAAAAGATGATGGCTGTGACCTTCGACGCCAGCCATCACAGCGTTAGCGCACCGCGTGTTCTCTTCCAGACCCGCATCGTTGCTCCCAATTTTGTAACCCGCCAATACGATGTCGGCCCCGACGGCCGCTTCCTCATCAACTCCTTGCTTCCCGGCTCCGCGCCACCAGTCACTCTGCTGACGAACTGGACCAGACAGAACAATCGTTGATCGTATTTTTCAACCGTCATTGTTCGCCGCTCCTTCGACTCAGCAAAAAAACACGGTTGAGCGATCTGATTTTTGTGCATGAACCCTGATCTCGTCTTCGGGTATAATCCCCGCCACTTGGGCGGTAGCAGCCGCCCCTGAATCACCACAAGAGATTTGAAAAGGCGCATGCGGCCGCGGGGAGAGAACACACCCCTGATCCTTTCACGTGTTCTCGACCGGCGTTGCCTTTTCCGGGAGACTATTTCAATGACGCGAATCCATCAGCAAACCAGCAACGGGCAGTGCGAACGGAACCAGCAGCTTGGTCGTCAGCTCGGTCGTCGATGTGCGCAGCTAGCGACACGTGCGATCTGGATGTTCGCAACGCTAGCGATCCTGGCGACATTGGCCACGGCACAATCCACCAGCCAGCTGAATGGCAGCGTCGCTGATTCAACCGGCGCGAAAGTTTCGGGCGCCAAAATTACTTTGACGGACGCCGCTACCGGACTGCAGCGGTCAACCACCAGCAACGAAGCGGGACTCTATCAGTTCCTGGAAGTGCCTCCCGGCAACTATCGACTGGATGCCACGGCGACCGGCTTCGCCGCCTACCTGGCGCCCAAAGTTACTCTCATCGTCAAGACACCCTCCACCGTAAATATTCAATTTCACGTTGCCGGTGTGGCGACCACGGTGAATGTCGAGGCCGAAGCTCCGCTCATCAATCGCACCGACGCGTCACTCGGCAACACGGTCGAGCAGAATCAAATCGCGGAGTTGCCCATCGCCGACCGCAACGTGGTTCAGTTGCTAAGCCTGCAGCCGGGCGTGGCGTACCTGGGCAATCAGCTAGATGAATCGAAGGATACCCGCAGCGGCGCCGTCAACGGCATGCGCAGCGATCAATCCAACGTGACGCTCGACGGCATTGGCGTCAACGATCAGAACAATGGTTACGCATTCACCAGCGTCCTGAATGTGCCGCCCGACTCGGTGCAAGAATTTCGGGTCACGACCGCCAACGCCAACGCCGACTCGGGCTACTCCAGCGGCGCTCAAGTCGCGCTCGCGACCAAGAGCGGCACCAACAATTTTCACGGCTCAGTCTATGAATACAACCGCAACACGGTTTTCAGCGCCAATGACCCCTTCCTGAAAAATGCCCAGCTCACCAGTGGCGAAGCCAACAAGGCGCCGAAGTTGTTGCGCAACGTTTTTGGCGCCACCGTGGGAGGGCCCATCATGAAGAACCGGCTCTTCTTCTTCGCCAACTACGAAGGGCGTCGCGACGCACAGGGCACTAGTGTATTACGAACCGTCCCAAGCGCAACTCTGCGGGCCGGCAATCTCGTGTACTTATGCGATGATCCAACGCAATGTCCCGGCGGCACGGTCAACGGAGTGAGCGGCGTGCAGCCCGGTTACTACGCCCTTGGCCCTGACCAAATCAAGGCGATGGATCCGTTGCACATCGGCATCAGTCCGGCAGTGATGAGCCTTCTGCAACAGTATCCGGGCGCCAACGAGAATGCCGGCGACGGCTCCAACACACTCGGCTATCGTTTCTCTTCGAACGCCGATTCCAGCTTCAACACCTACATTGCGCGACTCGACTACCACATCACCTCCAACGGCTCGCAAACGCTGTTCGCGCGCGGAGAGGCCCAGAACTTCAAGCAGCCCGGACAGCAACAGTTTCCCGGCCAGAGCGCAAGCACGACCTTGCTTGACGACAGCAAGGGTTTGACCATCGGCCTCACCTCGCTTATCAGCCCCCGTCTCATCAATGATTTTCGCTGGGGCTTTGTCCGTCAGGGAGGAAACAATGAAGGAGTGTCGCAGGATCCGGCAGTTCTTCTCGACGGAATTGATAGCCTGGTGCCTTTTACCCGATCGATCATTCCCATCGTGCCCGTGAACCAGTTCAGCGAAACGTTGAACTGGACGCATAAGAATCACACTTTTGAATTCGGCGCCGATTTATTCTTCATCCGCAACAACCACACCAGCTACGCGAACTCCTTTTCTGACGTTCGCACCAACGCGGTTTATCTCAACACGGGGGGAATCGCTGGTACTTCCAGCCCGCTGGATCCCGCCAACAACGGCTTTCCGGCGGTGAACGGCAACTTCGGTCCCAACTACGACAGCGCGGCTACCATCGCGATGGGAATTTTTCCCGAGGGTGACGGCCACTATAACTTCGCGCGCGACGGCAGCGCGCTGCCTCAGGGCGCGCCGATCAACCGCCGCTACGCCGTCAATGACTACGAGTTCTATGGGCAGGATACTTGGCGGGCCACCCCTCGTTTGACCATCACCTATGGCCTGCGCTGGGTGCTCGAAGCTCCCCCGTACGAAACCAACGGATACCAGGTCGCACCTTGCGTGCAAGCAGCAAGTGGCGGTTGCACCAATCAAAATGCCGCTGACTGGTTCAACAAGACGGGTTCCTTAGCCGCTTCCGGCCAGCCCGCGAACGATGCGGGGGAAATATCTTTCATCCTCGGCGGGCCCAAAAACCACGGCCCCGGCCTGTGGAACTGGGACCGCAAGAATTTCTCTCCGCGCATTGCCGTGGCTTGGTCTCCCGACACCGGCGAGGGATGGGTCTCAAAAATTTTGGGCAAGAGAGATCAATTCTCGGTGCGCGGTGGATACAGCATCATGTACGACCACTTCGGCATTCCCATCGTCAACAGCTTCGACCAGAACGGCTCCTTCGGCCTCTCCACGATTCTCGGCAATCCCGCTGGTGTAGTGTCTCCGGGGAACGCTCCGCGTTTCACATGCCTGACTCCGGGAACTTCAGGCCAATCCTGCCTGCCCCCACCCTGCGCGTCCATCAATGATCCGGGATGCTTGTTCGGGCCCGCGCCCACTGGCGGATTCCCCTATACCCCGGGCAATACCACATTCGCCATCAACTGGGGCCTGGACCAGAATATGAAGACGCCTTACACGCACGTCTTCAATTTCTCCATTGCGCGTCAACTCTCGTCGCGATCGTCGCTGCAAATTGCATATGTGGGCAGCGTCGGTCGTCGTCTGCCCTTGCAGGTCGATCTCGCCATGCCGACCGATATGACCGATCCTGCCAGTAATACAAAATATTTCCAGGCAGCGACAATGCTTTCCAAGGCTGCTGCTGCGGGCACGGATGTCAATCAGGTCCAGCCGGTTCCATTTTTCGAGAACATCTTTCCCGGCTGGGCGGGCCCCGCTGTCCAAAACGCAGTGGGCATGAACAACAAGACGCCATCAAACCCCAGTGGCGACAATTGCGCCCCTGGGCCGCTACCAGGAAATCCCTCGGCCACGCAAAACGTCTACGAACTTTGGAACTGCTTCCCGCATAACGAAACCTTTTCACTTTTCGAAATGGATTTGCCAAGTAGCATTACCGGACTGGACCCCGCGCTCCCCAACAGCAAGTTCGGTCCCTACACCTTCTTCCACGACCAGTTCAGCTCGCTCTACTCATGGCGCAACATCGGCACCTCCGACTACAACGCGCTGCAGGTCACCTACAACGCCCGATGGGGAGCCAACCTTCAGGGGCAATTTAACTACACGTTTTCGAAGTCATTCGACGAGGCATCGGCCGCCGAACGCGTCGGCCCTTATGAAGGAACCGGCGGCACGGGTAACGATTTGAACGGCGGCGGAATCGTAATCAATTCCTGGGATCCGCTCTCTCTGCGCGGACTCTCCGATTTCAACGCCTTCCACCAGGTCAACGCGAACCTGGTCTATCTTCTGCCCTTCGGCAGCGGGCAGAAACTGGCAGGTGGCGCGGGCCCGCTGCTCAACGCCTTAATCGGTGGATGGCACGTCTCCGGCATTTTCCGCTGGACCAGCGGCTTCCCCATCACCATCAACAACGGATTCACCTGGGCAACCAACTGGAACATCGAGGGCGACGCAATGCCCAACGGTCCGCCTCCGAAGGTGACCAACACCAAGCACGCCATTGTGAATGGTGTCGACATTGGGCCCAACATTTTTTCTGATCCCGTTGCGGCCGAGGCGGCCTTCCGCCCCGAGTGGCCGGGCGAATCCGGAGTCCGCAACAACGTTATCGGTGAAGGCATGTTCAATGTCGATACCGGAGTCAGCAAGAATTTCTCTCTCGGCGAGCAGCGGCGTCTGGAGTTCAGCTGGCAGGCGTTCAACGCATTCAACTCGGTGCGCTACGACGTGCGCGGCGCTCAACCTTCGCTCTCGTACGACCCGACGCAGTTCGGCAAATATCTTTCTACGCTCACCACTCCGCGCTTCATGCAGTTTGCCTTGCGCTTCGAGTTCTAAGTTGAAGCGGCGTCGTAGGAGGTGGCGTCCTGGAAAGATCAGCCTTGTCTGGTAGCGCGCACGTCGCTTACGTGAAACAAGCTGCAGACCTCATTTGCCGGCTCTTGGGCGAAAGGGGCACGGGAAACGCGTGCAGCTCTGGCGGGTGCACTCTGCGGTTACTCCAATCGCGTGGAGTCGTTCATCGTCGGCAACGTGAAGGCTGTCGTAGAATCCGTCAACGCGGTCCGGACAACCCAATATTCGCGGCATCGCATTTTCGACATAATTCAGCATGTCCGCCTCTCCGTGAAACTGGGAAATCGATTACCTAACTGGATAGAGGGAAACGCGGCCCAGAACGGCTGTCAGTAATTAACCGTAGCGTTGGCGGGAAAAAGCCCTCAAGCTTCCTTGCGGAATGTCCTAATATGTCGGCACGTCAACGAATCTCGTCGTTGACCTCATGCCATCGTCGCCAGATCGATCGGTGTGTTCATGGGACGATTACCCTGGTCGCGGATCAATGCAGCCGAAAATTTTTGCTGCGGTACTACCTCCAACATCCTCAAACCCGTTAGCATTATCTGGAATCACGCGGACCACGACTGAGGAGGCCTGAAATGCGTATCGCGCGACTCGGCATCAGCCTGATTCTGGCGCTTGTGAGCGCGTCTTTGCAGGCCCAGTCCCCGGAACCACCAGTCACTGTGACCGGAACCCTCGGTCGCGCCATGGCCATCGGAGCGGAAACCACCGGTTGGACGGTTGATCTCGACTCACCCACTACCGTCGACGGAAAGCAAGTGAGTTCGATTCAGATCCGCTATCGCAAAATTGCAAAACTTGAAAAACTGCAAGACAAGCACGTGACGGTGACTGGCACCGTCACTCATCAGCAGGGAGTGGAGACAGGCGAACAACCAGTTCTCGACGTCTCCTCGATCAAACAGGTCAAGACTTCCGCCGCACCCGCGCCAGCAGCTTCCTTCAGTCTCTCCAACAGCGAGTGGCTGCTGAAAAACCTGAGCGGAAGCGATGTACTCGATAACGTGCAAGCGACGCTCGCTTTCCCGGAAGAGGGAAAGATCGCCGGCAAGGGCTCATGCAATCAGTTCTTCGGCACGGCAGAGATCAAAGGCGACGCCATCAAAATGGGTCCCCTGGGTTCGACAAGAATGGCCTGCCCCGAGCCCGCGATGAATCAAGAGGCAAAATACCTGGAAGCCCTTCAGGCCGCAGAGCGATTCGAGTGGAAGGATCCGTATCTTCTGATTTATTGCAAAGGATTCGAAAAGCCGTTGCAGTTCACGAGGATCAAAACGGAAAAGCCCGTGAAGCCGCAGAAATACAGTCAGGTCACAACACCTGCCGACGGCGACGAAGTGTTCGTGCGCGCAGCTGCGACTAGTCCCGGCAGAATCCCTCCCCAGTTCGGATGATCAAACAATTCTTCTTGTCCAGCAGCCACTTCATCCCCGTGTCTTGCCCGTTGCCCGCGTGGATGGACTCACTCTTGCCGCCGCGCTGAAACTCGATGCGGTCGCCTACAACAGTTCCTTCATAGGTCGCTGCCCCGTCGAGCGAATGGATCTCCACGACATACTGGTTGCTATTCTTGGCTAACACAAGAAAAGTTCCTTCTGGCCCAATCCACTTACCCAGCCATTGATCCGCAAGGTTGCTCGCTGCAGACGAAGCGGGATTTGGACTGGAAGAGGGACTTGCCCCGCTGGAGGGGTTCGCAGGCCGGGTGCGGCTCTCACAACCAACGATGGCGACAGTCATCAGTACGAAAAGGATGAAAGAAAAACTTCTGCTCATAGTCGCAACATCGTCCTACACGCCGCTCTTCTCGCCGAAAATCTCGGCGGTGAACGCTTCAATGCTCGCACCCTTCTGCCACGCATCCAACGGCAGTCCGGCTTTGCGGCAAGTCTGTTCCAGAAACGTGACGCGATCCCAGTGATGCTCGACCGGCACCTGCGGCAGCAGCAAGCCGCGACGTCCGTTCATGCTAATGAGCAGGCCGTGGCGGCCAATCTCGACCTCTTCGGCGTCGATAGGCCGTGGCGGCGACAAAATGCTGAGTTCAATCTTAAGTTCGCGAGCCTCGGGCAGCGTGACGGGCTCGAATCGGGTATCTTCGAACGCGGCCGCGCGCGCGGTGTCCGCGACCGCGCGATACACCGGGCTCACAGGCAGAACGTAACCCACGCATCCCCTCAACTCGCCGTGCAAGTAAAGAGTTGTGAATGCGCCGCGAGGCTGGTTGAGATGATCGGTGGGCGGATCCAGTCGAATCTCGCGGCGTTCGAGCGTCGATAGAACAGCTTCGTGAGCCAGACCAAGCAGTAACCTGCGCTCGTCCGGTGAAAATTCTCCGAGGGAGAACTGGCCAGATTCCATGGCAACGGAGCTAGGTGGAGGCAGCGACATCGCGGTCCGACGGCGGCGGCACCGGCTTTCTGCGCCGGCTCAGGATGAATGCTCGGCGGCGGCGCTTCACTCCGCGCTGATCGATCTTTGACCAGAATGCGACGAAGTAATCGATGGCCGATACCAGCGACACGCACACCATGAACCAGATTGCCAGATACGCAATCCAGTGCACCGGGAAAAAGTAGTGGCCATAAATCGGCCATTCTTTCCAGCGATGATCCAGAATGACCGCCACCACCGAAACGATCTGCACCACCATTTTGAACTTGCCGAGTTCGCTGGCTTCCACCGTGAAGCCTTCTGACGCGGCGATCGACCGCAGCCCCGTCACCAGGAACTCGCGTCCAATCACGATCACGGCAATCCACGCGGGCACCAGGCTGGGACTCAACTGCACCAGCGTGATGAACGCCGCCGCAATCAGAAGTTTGTCGGCCAGTGGGTCGAGCAGAATGCCCATCGTGGTAATCTGCCCGCGCTTGCGAGCGAGATAGCCGTCAATTCCATCGGTCATGGACGCGGCAATAAAGATCGCCGAGGCCAGTAATTCCTTCTCCCCGTTCACGCTGCTGAAGCGGCCGCTGGACAGGATCCACATCAGCAAAGGAATGCTGAAGATACGAATCAGCGTGATGGAGTTGGGCAGGTTCACTGGACTGGGATGGTCCGGAGGCGGCCCGGAATCCAGTTTTGATTATGCGCCACGGGGAGAGGGAACGCAATAAAAGGAAGACACGAAAGTTGCTGAACAGAACGTGGCGGGTTTGGCCACGTTCCGCTCGATTCGAAGGCCAATTAAGTACCAGTCTTGCACAGCGATGCGAGCATTTTTTCGCCCATCTGCGTTAGCCCTCTGCAAGGTTACTTTTGCTTGGCGATGATCATGTCCTTGATCTTGTTGTAGGTGGCTTGGGGAATGACTTTTTTCTTCACCAAGTCCGTCTTGGCGTGGTAGGGACGGCCGTCGATAATCTTCTGTGAGTATGCCGCCCCGATGCCGGGGAGTGCATCCAGTTGATCTTTCGTGGCACTGTTGATGTCGAGCAGGTCGCCACTTGCAGCCATCGTGGACGAAGCCTTGGTGCTGGTTTTCGCACCCTCTTGCGCCGCGCTCAGGCCGGCCATCAGCGAGACAGCAACCACGGTGAGCAGGATACGTGTGAGCAGGTTCTTGTGGTTCATGGGTTCTCCTTAAAAAATGACTAGTCGCTCTGCGATGCCTTGTAGCCCGCGGCCTTGGCTTCATCCTCGGTCATAAATTTCCCCGTCTTGGTTTTGCCGTACCAACGTCCAGCCTTGTGATAGACACCGCTGTCGGTGTTGATCCAGACTTTGCCTGAGGATTTGGCAGAGGCAATATCCGACTCCGACGCCGTATATGCAGGGGGCTTGGAGGCCGATTTGTTCGCTGGCGCAGGCGAAGATGCCGCCACACTCTTCGAACTTGGAGTTGCTGCGGGCGCAGTCGCAGGCGCCGGCTTTGGTGCCGGAGACGGATTGCTCGCCGGCGCGCTCGCCGTGGCATTGGAAGAAGCTGCCGTCGCCGCCGTCGAGGAGTCGGTTTTCTTGCTTCTGGACTTCGGGGCTGGCGTCGAGTCTGCCGCAGGAGCGGGCGAAGCGTTGGCAGAAGCGGTGTCCGCTTTCTTACTCTTGCTTGATTTCTTGGTAGTAGTCGAGTCTGCTCCCGCGGTAGACGAAGCGTCAGCGGAAGCCGCGTCTGCCTTCTTGCTCTTGCTTGATTTCTTGGTGGTAGTCGAGTCTGCTGCCGCGGTAGACGAAGCGTCAGCGGAAGCCGCGTCTGCCTTCTTGCTCTTGCTTGATTTCTTGGTGGTGGTCGAATCTGTTGCGCCGGTAGACGAAGCGTCAGCAGAAGCGGCGTCCGCACTCTTACTCTTCTTGGACTTCTTGGTGGAGGTTGAGTCCGCAGCCTGCGCCGTCGAATCGTCCGCCGTGGCGGCGTCGGCCTTCTTACTCTTCTTCGACTTCTTCGTGGTTGTGGAGGATGTCTGATCGCTCGTCGAACCGGTCTGGGATTGCGCCCACGACGCGGCGACGGAGAGTGCAAGAAATAGGCAAACGGCTGCCCACCATGCATATCGTGCTTTGTTTCTGTTCACGGGGATCTCTCCTAAGAGTCTGCGGTTCGCGGCTGAGCCAACCGCACGATTTGACCAGAGTGTTCAGCGGCGCCTGAGCATGCGCCCGGGGAACAGAGTGCCACCTGTGATCAGCCATGATGGCAAAGCCCCGCCAGACGGGGCAAGCCCGAAAACAGAATGGCCTCCACCGGAGTGGAGGCCAAAATCTTCCAACCGTGCTTTACGCGTAGATGCCGCGCTGGCGAATGGTATACGCCACCCGATCGATCGCCAGCATATATGCGGCGATGCGATTGTTCACGTGGTGCGTCTCGGCATAGCGAACCACATCTTCAAAGGACGACTTCATAATGGCGTCCAGTTGCTCGTTCACCACCGACTCTTTCCAGAAATAGCCCTGGCGATCCTGCACCCACTCGAAATACGAGGTGGTCACGCCACCGGCGTTCGCCAGAATGTCGGGAATCACGAACACGCCTTTGTCCGTGAGAATGTCATCCGCCGCCGAGGTCGTCGGCCCATTCGCGCCTTCCGCAAGAATGCGGCACTTCACGCGGTCTGCGTTGCGGCTGGTGATCACGTTCTCCGTGGCCGCCGGAATCAGAATCTCGCAATCTTCCACCAGCAGGTCGGCCGTCTCAGCTTTCTCTGCGCCCGGGAATCCATGCACCGTCCCATTCTTCTGCCGGAAATCCGCCAGCGCCTTCAGGTCGATCCCGTTCTTGTTGTGCAGCCCGCCGCCCACTTCGGCAATGCCAATCACTTTATATCCCGCTGCATGCATCAGCAGCGCGGCATTGGAACCGACGTTGCCAAATCCCTGCACGATGACGCGAGTGCGCTCGCGATCCAGCCCCAGCTTCTGGCAGGCTTCATCGCACACGATCATCACGCCGCGCCCGGTGGCCTCGCGCCGTCCGCGGGATCCGCCAATGTTGATCGGCTTGCCCGTCACCACCGCGGTCACCGTCTGCCGCATGTGCATGGAGTAGGTATCCATCATCCACGCCATGATTTGTTCGTTGGTATTCACGTCAGGAGCGGGAACATCTTTTTCCGGGCCGATGAATTCGATCAGTTCCGAGGTATAGCGCCGCGTCATGCGCTCGACTTCGCCCATCGACATCTTGTGCGGATCGCAAATCACGCCGCCCTTCGCCCCGCCGAAAGGAATGTTGACGACCGCGCACTTCCACGTCATCCAGCTGGCCAGCGCCCGTACTTCATCGAGCGTGACGTCGGGCGCATAACGGATGCCCCCTTTGGCTGGACCGCGCGCAATCGAATGCTGCACCCGGAAGCCGGTGAACACTTCAAGGTGCCCGTCGTCCATCTGCACCGGGATATAAACCGTGAGCTCCCGGTTCGGATAACGCAATACCCGCCACAGGCCCTCGTCAAGATTGAGTTTCTGCGCAGCCAGGTCGAAACGCGCCCGCTGCGATTCCCATGGATTGCTCTCTTTGTCCACGTGCGGGGGCGTCGCTATCGTCGTCATAGAAGTGGTCTCCGGAATGATTGCAGGTCGGGATTTGCAGCGAAATGCCGGCCGCCGCCGGGACCGTTCCCGGTCGAGGCGGGCAAACGTTCCGAGTATATGAGCCCCAATGGCCGGGAAGCAAGCTGAAGCCCGGTACGATCGCTGGTTCCACGCTAAACGATGCCAGGACTTGGCGTCGCCGCCGTCCGCTAGACTAGTGCTTGCACGAGACAAACCATGACCCCTGCGCACCAACAACTGCTTCAGGAATTCCAGGACTTCGCCAAGACCGCTTCTACGGCCGACTCCCTCATGGACCGCATTGCGCGTCGCTTGCACGAGAAGATGGCGCGCTACAACTGGGTGGGCTTCTATCTCATCGACCCCTCAGACTCTCGCGTTCTGCTCGTGGGCCCTTTCGTCGGCAGCTTTACCCCCAACGCCCGCATTCCCCTCGACACCGGACTCTGCGGCGCTGCTGCCACCACCGGGCAGACCATCGTGGTGCACGATGTTAATAAAGATCCGCGCTACCTCGCCGGCTCCTCGATGGTGAACAGTGAAATCGTCGTCCCGATTTTCGTGAAGGGCAAACTCGCCGCTGAACTCGATATCGAAAGCTACTTCGCCAACACCTTCGATCGCGCCGAACAGGATTTCGTCGAAGCCTGTTCCACCCTCGTTGGAAAATACCTGGCCAGGAAATAACCCTCAGGATCTTCGCCCCTCCGTCGCCTTCCCTAGAACAATCCGTACACATCCAGCTCCGTCTGCGTAGCCACAAACACCTTGCCGTTAGCAATCGTGGGCACCTGGAATTTTGACGCCGATCCCGCCGTGTCCGCTGGATTGTCGGCACTGCTGTACAGCGAGGACAACTTTTTCGCCGGATCATACGCGTGCAGTACCGCTGGCTCGAGTCCCGTCTGCCCCGTCGGACAGCCTTGTCCATTGGGCCGACAGGTCAGATTCTCCTGCCGCTCAATGGCCCACACAATCGCGTTTACGCCCGTGCTCCCCTTCGCAGAAACCGCCGGAGTGCTCCCCACCAGAAACGAGTTCGAACTCTGGGCCACCGATGTGGAAGGAGTAAATTGGCCGTTCACCAGCCGGTACGCTCGCAGGAAATCTCCGGTCATCGACTCCTGCGTCAATCCGGAGTAAAAGACAATGCTGCTCGAACCAGTCTGCAAGTAAGCGGGATTGCTCCAGAAGCCTCCAGAAAAACCGCCTGCAGGAATATTCACGCCAGTGACCTGCTGCAATTGGCCGTTGACGTGTCCCATGCTGCCAGTGTCGGCATTTACCAGGTAAACCTGCCCTCCATCGCAACCCGTAAACGTGGCGCCCTTTCCCGCGACCAGCACTTCGTTCGGATGCGCGCCCGGTTGAACCGGCAGCACCAGCGCGCCCCCAGATCCCAGATCCACATCGTGCGCTCCGTTGCGGCAGAGATAGTCATTGGGCGTAAAGTAATCGAGCACGTTGAACTGGTATTGAGCCGTCTGAGAGTCGTAGGTCAGGCTGAGTTTCAGCAGAGTTTGGCCCCACTGGTTGCTGGCCGGATTAAACGTGCCGTCGCCGGTCACCGCGAAAATGTTGCCCGAGGAGTCTGCGCTGATCCCGCCGCCGCTTCCCTAAATGCCGCCCAGAGTGGAGCCCGGCATCGTGTTGAAATCCGCGAGCCTCTTCAACGTCGTCGCGTCATAAGCGAGCAGCCAGCCCCGGATCCCCTCAAACCCAATGTAGACGACGCCGTGCCCCTGGGGCCCCGGCCCCGGCGCCAAAATCAATCCGGGTCGCTGGCTCGTCTGTTGCGGGTTGAAGTTCCCGTTCTGAAAGTGGCAACCGGACCCCGCCGGTTGCGCGCAAATCGTCACCGGACTGCCGGTTTTTTCCGCTCCCGTCGCGGTATTCAGCGCGTGCAATTTATAGACATACTCAAAGCTCGATCCGGAAACTTCCTTCGTCCGGGCCACCAGGTACATCGTCGGTACTGATCCGACAGTATCGATCACCGGCGTGCCGGTGATCCCAATCTGCGGAAACACGTTGCAGCTGCCGGCATCGTCGGCACACGGCACAGGAAACGTAGTCACGTTGTCCACAAATATGTCGTGCCAGAGCGGTGCCGCGTTGCTGCCCGTATTGTTATCGGCGTCAAAGGCGTACACGCTGTCGTTTTCCGTTGCCACAAAAACCACGTTATGCAAATTGCCGCTCACGCGCAGGCCGCGCACGTACAGCGGCTGCGTATAGATCTGGCCGTCGACCGGTTGCGAAAACAGCTTGCCGAATGGGTGCGCGCCGGTTCCCAGTTTCGCCGGTGTGAGAATGGTCTCGCTCAGGTTCTGTCCGGTGCGTCCATTGTCGTTGTGCCAGGTCAGCACATTTTGCGCCGTCCCCAAGCCGGAAAGCAAGCAGCAAACGACGCCGACAGCCCGTGCCAGAATGTTCACTCGCATCATTGCAGTTTCCTTCTTCTCATGAACCGTTCAAGCGATGGACAGTTCAAATTATGACCGCTCAAATCATGGACCGTTCAGGTCGCTAGAGTCCGTGTCTACGGTTGCAGCCGGAAAGCGAAGGGGAGGTCCAACCTTGAGATCCGAGGGAGAGTACGGCAGGGAGTCTATCACGATCTTGCTGATTGCCCTCACCCTTGCCTTAAGCGGCGAAGGCGCGCGCCAGAATCCACCCCGCCCTACAACTTGTTGATGGACGTCCATCGGATGATAAGCTGTGGCCCCTCGACGACCTTATGGAGGTCACGCGTCTGTTCTTCCGAAGTCCAATCCGCGTTGTGTCGTTCTTGATCGTCTTGACAGCTTGCGCGGCAGGAACCGCCTTCGCTCAATTCGAGACCAGAGCCAAGATCCCAACCGCTTCGCCGCCCTTCGCGGCCGCCGTTGGAGACTTCAACTGCGACGGCAAATTGGACATGGCAACCGCGAACAACAACCTACAAGTTTTCTTGGGCAATGGCGACGGAACCTTTCAGGCACCCGTCAACTACCTCGAAAGCGCGTATATCCTTTCCGTGGCTGCTGCGGATCTCAATCATGATGGAAAGCTGGACTTGGTCGTAACCGATTTGCTCGGTTTGGTCGTTCTGATGGAAAACGGTGACGGCTCATTTCAAACTGGAAAGACATACCCTGCCCCGTGCGGAACGGATTTTGCAAACGTTCGTACCGGAGATTTCAATGGCGATCACAAGTTAGACCTGTTGGTTACGTACAGTTCCGGAGACTGCCCTTATGTCGGCGTCCTGCTAGGACACGGGGATGGCACGTTTCAGGAGCCGCCGATCAACACCTCTCTGTCCCTTGAGATCGACGACATTGAGATTGGTGACTTCAATCGCGACGGCAAGCAGGATGTGGTTATTGCCGACAGGGCGACCAACCAAGTCGACATTCTCCTGAGCAACGGGGATGGCACATTTTCGCCCGGTGCTGTCTACTCTGTTGGCAAGTACCCACTGTCAGTGGCGGTGGCCGACCTCCGCCGAAGCGGCAACCTCGATCTGGCTGTGGGGACGCTGGCTGGCGGCGTGAATGTGCTGCTGGGCAACGGCGATGGCACATTTCAGAGAGCAGCAGGCATTTCTGTCAAAAGCGTCGACTCGATCATTTCCGCCGACTTCAACGGCGACGGCATGCCCGATCTGGCCGTATCACAATACCAGTTTCCCCCGGGTATCAGCGTAATGAATGGCAACGGTGACGGAACTTTCCAGTCGCCGACCTACTATCCGACTGGAGTCGCGAATGACTTCGTTGCCAGCGGGGACTTCAACGGCGACCACCAGATCGATCTCTTAGCCTCGGCCCACTACTCCGAAACCGGGATAGAGGAGATGACTGTGCTGCTCAACACCGGGATTGTAACGCTCTCGCCGACAACGCCAGTCATCTTTCCATCTCAACTCGTCAACGTCATCAGCCCCACGCAAAGCGTCCGTCTGACCAACACTGGCGCGACCTCTTTGTCCATCTCCTCCATCAGCGTAGGCCGCCCCTTCCATCAGACCAACAATTGCGGAACCAGTGTCGCTCCAGGCGCTAAGTGTGCCATCAAGATAACTTTCAGGCCTCCAACCACTGCCAACTTCGCCGGGACGTTAACCATTGTCGACAGCGCGTCCTCGAAGCCCCATGTGATTCCGGTGAGCGGCGCGGGCACCGTGGTCAGCCTTTCCCCTACAAAGTTGACCTTTCCCCCGCAAACGCTTGGCACTACCAGCGATCCGATGCAGGTGCAAGTAACCAACAGGGAAGTACAGCTCTGGCTTTCACCACAAATTTCTACATCGACGGAACGAACTACAGAGACTTCGCGCAGACCAACAACTGCGGCACTCACCTGTTGCCCGGCGCCAGTTGTACGGTAAAGGTGGCGTTCACTCCAAAAAATAGTGGGAGCCGCAGTGCCTACGTGGGCATGAACGACACTGGCGGCGGCAGTCCCCAAACCATCCCCCTCAGCGGCACGGGAGACTGACTACGATCCCCGGCAAGAAACAAAGTGGCCCAGCCTGCTGCTGATTTCCTGCACTGTTCGACTCAAGTTCGAAGACCCCCACAAAAAGCTACCCCAGCCGCGGAGCGGCGACACAACTTAGCCCCGGGCGTAAGCCCGGGGTCAACGAACTATACGGGGAACTAAGTCCCGGAGGGACGACAGAAACAGAGACCTGGCTGATGAGCCCGCAAGGTGAACACAGTCGCGACTCCCGCCCTTCGCAAATTGCGCAAACGGCGGGCAATGGCAGTGCTAGTGCAAGAGAGATCAAACAGCCTAGGCCGCGATGCAAATCAGGCGGCCGCCTGGATTCGCTATAGGCAAAGTAGGTGGCATGCCTTATGCTATGACGCCATCAGCTGAACGGGGCTGTAGCGGGAATGCCAGCAAAAATTGTCGAGTACCATTTCCGATGTTTCTGCGGCACGCCGATCGTAGCGACCGAGAAGAAAGCTACCTGTGTTGCCTGTGGCAAGGCTCTCGGAATTCGCCGTGTTAAGAAACATCGACGAAAGTGGTATGCATTCCAACGCCCGGTCCATGCGACGTCGGGCTGGCTCTGGAGGAAGGGACTCGTAGAGAGTGTTGCCGAACGAAGGTTCCGCTTTCAGTGTGCTTGTGGGTCGACAATTGTCACCGCCGAGAAGACGACTAGCTGTGCCTCTTGTGGAGAGACGATCTCACTCCACCGAGTCATGAAACGCCTCCGACCGGAAGTCGTTGTCGAATACGAGTTTGCTTGCTGTTTCTGTGGCAGAGCAAGTGTAACGACCGCAAAGACGTTGCATTGTGCCGGTTGCGAAAAGAGACTCAAGATAGTCCGGGGTGGAAGGCACGGAACATATTGGAAGACGGTTCCTTACTCAGCCGATCAAGAAACAATCAAACAGAAAAACGGTCGAACCCTGATGAATTTCCTTGCTCTTTGTCTTTTGTTGGGGCTGAGCCTGTGTTCCATGTATTCAATAGCCCAGGGTATGCACGACCTGGCAAATAACTCGGGGCAGGTGAGCTCGGAGGAAGAGGAATGACACCGGATGATTCCGTGGAGAGGCAGTACCGGTTTCAGTGTTCGTGTGGTGCACTAACGGTATCGGGCGACCAGTCAGTGACCTGTAGCGGCTGTGGTGCCACCCTCGGGATTCATCGAGTTAGAAGGAGCCGACAACGCTCTGGCTCAGTTACATATTATGGCCGCAAGACTCGTCCGGTTCACCGAATTGAGAGACACCAGCAACCGCCCAGCCCCGCTCCCGCAGCGAAAGCTCAAACGCTATCGAGCGAAATCCTTGGTAGGCCAACGATGACCAGCATCGAGGCTGACTTCGAAGATCAACCGGGAGACGGCCCCCATGGTGGTTTTGCGATTCTTCTGCTCGCGCTGCCGTTTTTGCTGATCCTCCTTGTTTATCGTTCATGCTAGGCGACAAAAAATCGCTTGTCTGGGGTTGTCCCACCTATTCGGCGCCGCAAACATCGGCTGCCCCATCCGTCGCGGTTTTCGACGGATGGGCACCACAAACACCCGGCACCAATGGGCGGGAAAACCAGCCCCGCATCCATACCTGCTCCTTTTTCCACAGCCCTCCACCAAAATAAATCCCGTTTCTGTGACGAACAACCTTTACTGAGAATTCCAGAAAGCGCACGCTTGCTACATGCGCACGGGCTCTCCCAACCAGCTCAGTATCACTCATAAACTGAGCAGCTCCGATGCCCAAGCTAAGTCCTTATTTTGGAATATTTTACATGCAAGTCATTACGGCTCAATAGTTTGCGCGGACTCCGCCCGATATCCCCTCAGCAAGTCTTTCAGAATGAATATTTTAGGGAATCGAAGAAAAAAATATGTAGAGACTAGCCACCAAATCGGCCCTCAATCGTGACATAAGTCCTTATTCCGTAATATTTTACCTCTAAGTCCTTGCGGCTCAATATTTTGCTCGGATAAAGTCCGATCACACACAGGTAAGTCTTTCAGAATGAATATTTTAGAAAAACAGAGAAGAAAAAATGTGGGGGGGCTACAGCTCGATCTCCATCCCTTCGGCCGCGCCGCGAACCTTGGGATAGTAGTTGCGCGCGTCGGCGACCACTTTGTCAACGATGGTGTCGGAGTGGTCCGGGTCGTGATGATACAGAATCAGTTCCTTCGCGCCGCTTTCCATGACCACGTTGACGGCCTCGCGCCAGTGACTGTGTCCCCAGCCGCGCCGCCGCGCTTCGTACTCTTCAGGAAGGTATTGCGCGTCGTAGATCAGGATGTCCGCGCCCTCGGCCAGCTTGCGCACACCCTTGTCGAAGTCCGGATCGCCCGGCTCGTTGTCGGTGGCATACACCAGCACACCTTCTTTGGTCTCCAAGCGGAATCCCATGCAGCCCTGCGGATGGTTCAGCCACGCAGTCTTGATGCGCGTGCCGTCTTGCATGGGCAGGCATCCGTTGTCGATGTTGTAGAAGTCGAGCTTCGCCTTCATCTGCGCCAAGTCGACCGGGAAGTAGGGCGAAGCCATCTGCTCGGCCATCACCTGCTCCAGGCTGCGCGTGCGACTCGACGAATGAAACACCAGCTGGCTATTCTGATTCTCATACAGCGGGCGGAAGAACGGCATGCCCTGAATATGATCCCAGTGGAAGTGCGAAACGAAAACATGCGCGGCAAACGGGCGGTCGCCAAACTCGTTCTTCAACTCGCGCCCCAGCACGCGGAACCCGGTGCCGCAATCGAAGATGTAGATCTGATCTCCCAGACGAACCTCGACGCACGAGGTATTCCCTCCGTAGCGCAGGTTCTCGGTCTGTGGAGTGGGCGTGGATCCACGTACGCCCCAAAACTTGACTCGCATAAACTCAGCTGCCGCTCAATTCATAAAGTTCGATCGCGAAACTCGTCCCTTCAAATTGGAAGACTGGCTCGTCTCCGGTGCGTTTTCAGCGTGCGAACCTGTGCTCAAATTTTCCGGATATCCAAAACACTCATAATACTTGGGATATCTTCGATTCTAGAGCTTGTTCAGAGGGTAACAAGTGACTAAAGTTTCCAAGCGTCGGCGCACAGGAAGGGAACTGGCGTGCACTGACGAATCCAGCCGACCGGAAACCCGTAACCAGGAGGCTGAGAGGCTAAGCGGCAACCACTAGATACTCGCTGCTGACCAGTCCGCTCGCATACTGCCTGGTCTGCACATGACGCAGATGGATGTCTTTCGCCAGAGTGGCGAAAAGAGGGATCCCGTTTCCAATCAGCACCGGCACGCGAGTGATTGTGAGGCGTTGAATGAGCCCGGCGCGCAGAAACTCCTGGATCGTGATTCCGCCGTCGATGTAAAGATGCTGGGCGCCGCTTGCAGCAAGGCGCGAAACGATCTCAGCCGGAGTGCCCGTCATGTGCTCCACCACGCCTCCGGAGGCCGCCGACAAGTTGATGGGCCGATGGCTCAGGACGACCACGCGCTTCTTGCCATACGGCCAGGGGCCGAGCGTCAAAACCTTCTCGAAGGTGTTCCGGCCGATGACGATCGCATCGATCGTGGCCATGAACTCCTCGTAGCCGTGAGGTTCGCCGCCTCCCTCCGGCAGAAAGTCGAAGTCGCCATTGGGGCGCGCAATGAATCCATCGAGGCTCGTGCCGACAAACACCGAACACATCATCGTAGCCTCCGCATTGTGTCCGCCGATTTCCCGCCACTAGATGTACTGCAGCCACCAATCGCTTCTCCTGGCCTTGAGCGCGGCAAACCACCGGCATGCAAAGTAAAGCAGCACGATGGTGATTGCCCAACCCAGATAAAGAAGAGAAAGGCTCCAGACGTACCCATCCGGCGGCTCGGGATTGCCCATGGGATGGTTCGCAAACAGCCAGGGGCTGACATACCCGAGTCGAATCTTCGATACGACCAGCGCGAGCGCGTGGATCAAGGGGATGTGCAACATATAAAAGAAGAAGGGCACGCGCCCGAACAGCTTGATCGCGCGAGCGATCGCGCCGTTGAGCCCTTCGAGCGATGGCATCAGCGCAATGATCGGTCCCAGCGTCATCAGCAGGAAATCAAGCGACGCTGGATATTTCGTGGTGTTCAGGAACGAGAACAGCGCAGGCATCGGCGGTGCGCCGTTCCTCCCCGACACGAACTTGTGCCAAGGGCGCGGATCTCCGTACAGGTTGAATCCTCGCAGCACGGCGAAGAGGCCGACGGCCATAAGTCCAATCGCGAAGCAGAGACGTCTTCGTCGCTGTGGCTCCAAGGTCAGAACCTTGCCGAAGGCATAACCTGCCGCCATCACGCCAATCCATGGAATGATCGAATAGAGCACGATCAAGTTCGGACCATCGCTGCCAAACTGGATCGGCCCCGCAAAGAATCCCACGTAAATGATCTTCCACAGGCCAGAGAGAGGATTCTGCTCGAGGCCCGAGAGCAGCGTTGGCATGTGGGGATCCATCAGGTTGTGACCGGCGATGATCACTACGCCGATCGTCCCGACCGCAGCCAGTGGCAGCTTCACCAACGCCGCCATCAGGATCATGCACACTCCGATAACCCAGATGACACCCGCCATCTCGTAATGGCGGAAGTCAAAGTTAAAAGTCCATGCGACGCGAAGGAAGCT
This sequence comes from uncultured Acidobacteriaceae bacterium, assembly GCA_963840895.1. Taxonomy (GTDB): domain Bacteria; phylum Acidobacteriota; class Terriglobia; order Terriglobales; family Acidobacteriaceae; genus Sulfotelmatobacter. The sequence continues at coordinate 73,751 of CAWJAR010000009.1, read as the reverse complement.
GAACTCAAGAAAGACGAGCCATGCGCCCCGAATGACCAAGTAACGCGAAACGTCCGCATGCTTGCGGGCATAGAGGAAGATGCTGGTCCCCGCCAGAAAGATGAACGCTGGCGCGCAAAAGTGAGTGACCCAGCGGGTGAAGAAGACTCCGGCGGTCGGCCCGCCGGCCGGAACGCCGGAAAACACACGGACATGATCAATCGCCATCAGGATCATGACCGCGCCGCGAACGAGGTCGACCGATCCGATGCGGGTCTTTGACTCAGTGCTGGCCGATGCAGGAGTGGCGGCTAATGTAGCGCTCATGATGTTGCTCCGGAACGCGGGAGCACTCCCGGACGCGCTCTCGCGACTTAGCGACGGAATTCTTCGAAGCGTTTGGACGACGCCATGAAACGATCGTTAGCGTAACATGGCCGCCCACTCCCAGGGGAATGGACGGCCATGTTTGTTCGTTGCCTTTGCGAGTTGCGTGATGCCTATTGAGTGACCGTGAAGTTGGTCGAGCTCGTTGCCGTGCCGGCACTCGTCGTAATCGTGATCTTGCCAGTCACGGCCCCGGACGGCACAAGCGCATCCACCTCGGTGTCGTTGATTACCTGGTAGCTGGTTGCGGCGACTCCACCGAACGTCACTTTGGTTGTGCCGATGAAAGTGTTGCCCTTGATCGCGACCGACGTTCCAACCGGACCGCTGGCTGGGCTGAAGCTGCTGATCGACGGCAGGATGGGAAGCGCGGCCGCGCTGTTGGCGACTCCTCCCGCAGTCGTGATCGTGACCTTCATGCCCGTCTTTGCGCCTGCGGGCACCGTGGCCGTCACCTGCGAATCAGACTTAATCGTGAAGGTAGCGTTTTTTCCTCCGACCGTCACCTTCGAAGTCTGCGAGAGGCTGACCCCGTTGATGGTCAACAGACTTCCCACCGTCACACTCGCAGGACTGAAGCTCGTAATCTGCGGTATGACCAGAAACGAGCGGTTGCTCTTGTACGTGCTGGTGAACGTGGTCACGGTCACCGTTCCCGTGGTTGCTCCCGCCGGAACAGTTGCTGTCATGTAAGTGTCGGAAGAGTTGTTGAAAGTCGCGGGAGTCGAGCCGAAGAGAACCTTGGTCGTTCCCGTGAAGCCTTGTCCCAGAATCTGAACCGTCTGCCCAACCTTACCTTCCCAAGTCACCAGGTTGACCAGCGGACTGAAGTTCATGCTGAGCCGGTAAAAGACGGCACCACCATTCGAGTTCCCGTTCGTGTTGCCATAGAAGTTGCCGTCGGTTCCGAGCACCATGGGCGTTGCCGGGAAATAGCCATTGCAAGTGGGATCGCAGAAGTTGTAGAGAACGGTTTCCGTTCCCGAAGGCGTGACCTTGAAGAGGGTCCCGTCGTTCTTGCTTCCACCGTTTGCCGTGGTTCCATAGAAGTTGCCGTCGGGCCCGAGCGTGAGTCCGGCCCACGGAAGCTGCCCGTCAAACGAAGGGGATTTGTAGACGAAGCTATGAATGATCGTGAAGACTCCGGTCGGAGTGATCTTGAAGACGCACCCTTGATTGTTGGAGCCTCCCTGATAGGTTGTCCCGTAGAAGTTGCCGTCCCTGCCCTGAACCAAAATTCCTCTTGGGTAAGTGCAGTCGTCGGGGAAGCCGAGGAAATTGTGCAAGACGGTAGTTTTCCCAGCAGGGGTCATCTTGTACACCGTGCCAAATCCCTTACTGCCGCCGAGAAGGGCGGTCCCATAGAAATTGCCGTCGGTGCTCTGTGTCGGAAGATTGGGATCGGCTCCATCCGTGTAGACGAAATCATGCAAGGTTGTAAAGACGCCGGAGTTGCTGACCTTGAAGAACGCCCCGTATTGGCCGTTGTATTGCCCGATGGAGACTCCGTATGTGTTGCCGTCCTGTCCCTGGAGAGTCGCATAAGCCGGGACGCTGTCGTCGGTGCCGTTGACGAAGCTGTGCTGCGTGGTCAACGATCCCCCTGGGGTGATCTTGAAGACGGAGCCCGCATTGGCGCTGCCCCCACCTTGAGTCGTTCCGTGAAGATTACCGTCAAAGCCGAGTGTGGCTCCGCCAAGCGGGTAGGCGCCATCGGTGCAAGTGGATCCAGGGCAAAAGTCATAGATATCTGTAAACGTTCCCCCGGTCGTCATTTTGAAGATCGATCCCACAGCCTTAGCGCCACTATTCGAGACGCTGCCGTACAGGTTGCCGTCGCGGCCTTGCGACAGCACTTGCGGAAAGGTAATGCCACTGTAGGCGCCGGAGCCGACGGGATAGGTGTGCAGGACGGTGTAGGTCTGGGCACTAGCGGCTGTGACAGCAAAGGTCAGGGCCAAGCCAATCAGCGATAGTACGGTTCCACGGTGCTTCATAGATAATTCTCCTCAGAACAAGCTTCGGCTGAAGACTCAGCCGCGGGAGCGAAGTGGCTCCCGGCAAACTACAAAACAATAGGGTCCCCCAAAATCTGTGTGCTCGGCAGACTGGTTCGTGGCACAATGTTTCCGCTTACCAGGGGCCGTTGGGCAAACAGTCTGTACGATCCCCCGCTGAATGTCCTGACGGATTTCTTAAGAACTCTAAAGCTTGGCTAACTCTATGAATTACAAAGGGCCTGCCGGAGTCGCGGCAGAAACTTCCGGCCGCCTGTGGCGCTTCGCAGACTACGAATTCGATGAACTGGGGCGAGAGCTGCGGGTTAAAGGAAGGCGCGTGGACCTGGAAGCGAAGCCCCTCGACCTGCTGCTGCAGCTACTCCTGCATGCCGGCGAGGTCGTGACCAAGGAAGAGCTGCTGGAATCCGTTTGGCCTGATGTGATGGTGGTGGATGCCTCGCTGGCGACCGCCGTCTCAAAACTTCGGAAGGCCATGGGAGACGAAGAGCATCCCGTGATTGTGACGGTTCCGCGGGTGGGCTACCGGCTGGCGGTGCCTGTGTATTGCAAGACCGTCGCCGCACCGGCAGGGCCCGAGCTCGGATTCAAGGTCGGGGATGCAGTCCCCGGACGGGATCAATGGAAGCTCGCCCGGGCCATGGACGTCTCGGGATCGAGTGAAGTCTGGCTGGCCGAGAATCCGAAGACGAAGGAACAGAGGGTCTTCAAGTTCGCCGCCGATGGGGCGCGGCTCAAGGGTCTGAAACGGGAGATTACTGTCTCTCGCTTTTTGCGGGAGACCCTGGGCGACCGCCCGGAGTTTGTGCGAATTTTGGAGTGGAATTTCGAGACGTCGCCCTTCTTTCTGGAGAGCGAGTACTCCGGCTCGAACCTGGCGGAGTGGGCGGAAGCACAAGGCGGCCTCTCCAAGATTCCGTTCGAGACTCGTCTTCAATTATTCGTGGACGTTGCGAAGGCGGTCGCCGCCGCCCATGACATCGGCGTGCTGCACAAGGATCTGAAGCCGGGAAACGTTCTGGTTGTGCCGGGACGAAATTCTGAGTGGCAAATCAAGCTGGCGGATTTTGGCAGTGCGTCGTTGTTTGATCCGTCGCGGCTGCAAGCCTTGGGCATCACCAACCTCGGTTTTACCCAGACCACTTCGCTTGAGATGCAAGCGATGACTGGCACCCTGATGTACCTGGCGCCGGAGGTATTGTCGGGCCAATCTCCCAGTGCCAGCGCGGATGTTTACGCGCTGGGAGTTTTGCTCTACCAATTGACAATTGGCGACTTTCGGAAACCTATTGCTCCGGGCTGGGAAGCGGGGATTCAAGATCCACTACTGCGGGAAGACATTGCGGACGCGGCGTGCGGCGATCCTGCGAAACGACTGAGCAGTGCGGCGGACCTTGTCGAACGGCTTCTTACTCTGGAGCAACGCCGGGTTGCACGAGATCAGTTGGAAGCGGCAAAACAGAGAGCTCTGGTTGCCGAGCGCAAATTGTCGGAAACGCGGGCGCGCAGGCCCTGGGTTGTTTTTGCCGTGGTCGCCTTGGCCGCCGGACTCGGCGTCAGCTTTGCACTCTACCGCAGGGCAGTCCACGAGCGCGACAATGCCAACCGACAGACCGCGATTGCGAGTTCCATCAACCGGTTCCTATCGGATGACTTGCTGGGTCGCGGCAATCCTTTCGTCAGTGGCAAGTCGAGCGAGTCGTTGATGGACGCGGTGAAGCAGGCCTCGCCTGGCATCGACCGGAAATTCAAGGATGAACCGCTGGTAGCGGCGCGCTTGCATCAAACGATTGCCCGCGCCCTCGACAACCGCACCGATTATGCCGATGCGCGAGGGGAGTATGACCGCGCTGCGGCGCTCTTCAAACAAGTGGATGGCGAACTCTCGCAGGACGCAATCGTGGTCCAGTTGCAGCGCGTCACGCTGGAGGCGCGGAGTTATCAGAAGGACTCGCTCCCGATGGCGAAGTCGATCCTCGAACAACAAAACGCGCTGATCTCCAGGATTCCACAGCTGCGCCCGGATGTGCGGGTCTGGCAGTATTCGGCGCAAGGCATGATCGCGCTCATCGCAAACGATGCGAAAGCCGCAGCAGAAAACTTCCAGGAGGCTGTGAATCGCGCATCGGTTCTTCCGGAGTTCGACGAGAGCGCACGGCTCACGTTCCAACAGCGGCTGGGATTCTCATACATCCGTTTGGGCGATGGAGCCAAGGCGGAACAGATATTCCGCGATCTGATTGTTGCGTTTACGCAAGTTGCCGGCGCAGACAGCCCGCACGTTTTGCGGGTGCGCTTGAACCTGGCACAAGCCTTCATGATTCAGAACAAACATGCGGAGGCTGTGCAGGAGGCGACGGCGATTTATCCGGAGTTTGTATCGCGATTGGGGCCGGACCACGAGCTCACCATGCAGTTGTTGAGTACGCGGGCGCAGTCGGAAGGCAGCCTGGGGCTTTGGGACGATGCGGTGCGAGACGACCTGGCAATCCACGAACTCGCCGTGCGTAAGCAAGGTCCCCTTTCGTTCTTCGCGGTGGCGACGCTGTCGGATGCCGCTCTCGCGCAATGCCGAGCGGGACGCTATGGCGAAGGTGAGCCCAATGCGCGCAAATCCTACGACGCGTCGGTGAAAGCATTCGGCCCGCGCGCCGGACTCACGGGCGGCGTGGCGGACACGCTGGCCGCCTGTCTGATTGGCTTGGGTAAGTTGGACGAGGCGAGCGCTCTGTTGCAGCAGATCGACGTGTCGGCCGTGGCGCAATTGACGGGCGATCGAGATTGGGGAGCGGGACTGACCCTGAAGCAGGCCGAGATTGCGTATCGCCGGCGCAACTATGACACTGCTCGAGGTTATGTTGAGACCGTGACTCCGGTTTTCACTCGCAAAGATGCGGAGCCCTATCAGAAGCACGCATTCGAAACCTTGAAGGCGGAATTGGACAAGCCCCTGCCGCGTAATTGATGTGTTTGACGGCTCGCGAATTCCGTGACCTGCGGCGTCTCCCCTATAATAAAAATCCGCCGTTCGGCGCGCAGGGTAAGGTCTTTGCGCGCTGCAAGCGGCTTTGGATTCCATCATGCTGCAACCGGACTATAAACAGTTTTCGCGGCTGGCACGGGAGGCTACGCTCGTCCCGGTAGTGAAATCGGTGAGCGCGGACTTGCTCACGCCGGTTTCCGCCTTTCTGGCGATTGCCGACAAAGAGCCGCATGCGTTTTTGCTGGAATCAGTGGAGCGCGGCGAGCAGATCGGGCGCTATACCTTCCTGGGCGCGCGTCCGTATATGCGGGTAAGAGCGCAGCACGGAACGGTAGAAATCAAGCGAGGACGCCGCAGCGAAATTGTCGAAGAAAGTATTTTTCAAGTGGTGAAGCGGTTGCTGCGCGAACATCGGCCGGCTACGGTTCCGGGCTTGCCTCCATTTACGGCGGGAGCCGTCGGATATTTCGCTTACGATGTGATTCGGCAGCTGGAAAAAATTGGAGAGCATGCGAACGACGACCTATCGCTGCCCGATGCCGAGCTGATGTTTTTTGATCGACTGCTAGCCTTTGATCACCTGCGCCATCAGATCCACATCGTCGCTGCTGCCGATGTGAAACGCGAAAGCCCGCGGCGCGCCTATGACCGCGCCCTGCGCGATATCGCGGCATTGGAGAAACAACTCGCGGAGGGCCTGAGCCCCGCGCTGTGGCAGAAATCAGCAAAGGTCAAGGCCCGCAAACTTAAAGTTCATGCCGGCACGGAACGCGAAGTCTACCTGCGCAACGTAGAACGCTGCAAGGAATATATTGCCGTGGGCGACATCTTCCAGGTCGTGTACTCGCAGCGCTTCGACTTTACTCCCGAAGTTGCTCCGTTCGACTTGTACCGCGCCCTGCGCCAGGTCAATCCATCGCCCTATCTTTATTACCTGCAGATGGAGGACACACGCATTCTGGGGTCATCTCCAGAGATGTTGGTGCGGGTTACGGGACGAAAGTTGGAGTACCGGCCGATCGCGGGCACGCGCCCCCGTGGCCGCGATGAAGCCGAGGATGCCCTCCTCGAGCAACAAGTGCGCAACGACGAAAAAGAGCGTGCCGAACATGTGATGCTGGTGGATCTCGGGCGCAACGACCTGGGACGTGTGAGCGAGTATGGTTCAGTCAAGGTGAAAGACCTGATGTACGTCGAGCGCTACTCCCACGTGATGCACCTGGTGTCGGCGCTGGAAGGCACGCTGCGCAAAGATCTGGACGCGCTCGATGCCTTTGCCGCTTGCTTTCCTGCCGGTACGCTCAGTGGCGCGCCGAAGGTGCGCGCGATGCAAATCATTGAAGAGTTGGAGCCTACACGCCGCGGCGTTTATGGTGGATCGGTTCTCTATGCGGACTTCGCGGGGAATCTGGATTCCTGCATCGGTATCCGCACATTGCTGATGCAGGGCAAGAAAGCTTACCTGCAAGCGGGAGGTGGAATCGTCGCCGATTCCGATCCAGCCAGCGAATTTCAGGAGTCGATGAATAAAGCGCAGGCCGTGCTGCGGGCGGTCGAAATGGCGAGAGGCAGTGAGTGACCACTAGCCACTGACTGTCAACTACTGCCTCAAGAAATTTGCGACCAGCTTTTTCCCTGCCTCAGTCAATACGCTCTCAGGATGGAATTGGACCCCCTCGACTGGGTAGCGTCGATGACGCAGGCCCATGATGGTGCGAGAGCCGTCTTTTTCGGTGGTCCAGGCGCTGACCTCGAGTTCCGATGGCAGGTCTTTTTGCTCGACGATCAACGAGTGGTAGCGGGTGGCGGTCATGGGCATGGGGAGGCCCTGAAAAACGGTTCGATTGTCATGCATGACCGGGCTGGTTTTGCCGTGCATGAGATGTGGAGCGCGGACGACCCGCCCGCCAAAGGCTTCACCGATGGCCTGATGTCCGAGGCAGACGCCGAGTACCGGAATCTTCGCGGTGAAATAGCGGATCAGGTCGATGCTAATACCCGCTTCATGCGGCGTGCAGGGCCCGGGAGAAATGACGATGCGTTCCGGCCGCATCTTCTCGACCTCGGCAACCGTCACCTGATCGTTGCGGCGAACCTCAACGTCGGCCCCCATTTCGCCGATGTACTGCACCAGGTTGTAGGTAAACGAATCGTAGTTGTCGAGTACAAAAATCACCGGGGGAGCTCCTGCTAACAGATTACACCAGTAGAAGTGGGCAGTGATCAGTGGCCCGTGACTGCAAACCATTGATTACTGGCTCCTGGCTACTTACCCCTGAATGCAGGTTCTCCCCCCTGAACGGGCCACTCCGTGACCCAAGGGTGGTATTGACCGTGGCGCTTGGCGCGGAGCATTCTCAAGCTATCAATCCAGACTGTAGTTGACGCCACTTGGAGGACTCATGGCCGAACCCCAGCAAGAAAAAAGGGGTGCACGACGTTTTCCGCTTCGGGTACCAGTTACGGTCGATCATGACAATGCCACTTTGGCAGCGCAGATTCGCGATGTCAGCGCGCGGGGTATCAGTTTTTTTATAGAGTCCGCGGTCACGCAAGGCTCGCCCATCGGATTCACATTGACCCTTCCACCCGAGATCACGCTCACCGAAAGTATCCGCGTGCAATGTAAAGGTCGCGTGGTGCGGGTCGAGAACGGACGTCCCGATGGCAAACTGGCTGTCGCTGCGGTCATCGAGGAATATCAGTTTTTGCCTAACGCTTAGATAACCACCTCGAACTTCGGACGTCAGACGTAAGACCTATCGATTGAGTTTTAGGTCGACGTCCGAGTTCCTCTTCTCGATTTTCTTCTCTCGCATCCACTTCAAATGATATGTTTCCATGAAGCTCTCATTGAGGTAATGCTTGTTCCGAAGTGTTTGCCAATTTGTGTGTCTGATGATGCTGGCGGGGTGGTTCGCGGCGGAGGGTTCTGCCCAGACGTTTGGGCCGCCGCCGACGATCACCAGCGTGCGTATCGTTCACGAACGCGGCGCTCCCGCGGTTGAGATTCTTTCCAGCGGCGGCCCGGTGATTCCCGAAGTCCAGCTGATCGATTCGCCTCCGCGGCTGGTCATCGATCTTCCCAACTCGCGTCTGGGACTGACGCAAAAACGAATTGCCATTCAGAAAGAGAATATTCTGGCGATCCGTGTCGATCAATTTCAGCGGCAACCTCCAGTCACGCGAATCGTCCTCGATCTATCCGCGCCCTATGGCTACACGTGGGACGGTGCGGGCCATCGACTGATGGTGCGTCTGAAGCCGCCCGAAGATCTAAATGCGGGCAAGAAATCGTCGGCGCGGCAACCGCCGACGGTAGCGGGCCTGTCGCTCGGGGAAACTCCCGCTGTGGTGCCTGTGACGGGTGGTTCGGGCGCCATAGTGCTGGCCGGAAGCCGCATGGCTTCAGGGTCGACGGTGACGGCTGGCTCAGAAACGGCGGTTCTCCGCGTGGCTGCCGGAGGAGAAGTGCGCGTCTGTCCGGGCACTACAGTTTCAGTGACTCCTTCGCAAGGCAAGCGCGACCTGATGCTGGGATTGAGCACGGGGGCGATGGAGGCGCACTATTCGCTGAAGGCGTCGGCCGATTCGATATTGACGCCCGACTTCCGCATTCTGTTTGCCGGGCCGGGGGAATTCCATTTTGCGATCAGCACCGACGCGCACGGGAATACCTGCGTGCGAGGGTTGAAGGACAACACCTCGTCGGCGATCGTCTCGGAACTAATCGGCGATCGCATTTACCAGGTCAAGCCCACGGAGCAAGCGGTATTTCATTCCGGACAGATCGACAAGGTCGACGGCGATGTTCCGGTGGAATGTGGTTGTCCTCCGCCGTCGCCGCTTATGCGGGCGCAGGCGACTTTTGCGCCGAATGTGCCCGACTCGGAGTTGCCAGAGAAAGTGCGCATCGGCGGGAGCGAAACTCCGCCTGCGGCGCCAGTTCCTGCGTCGGCACCGAATGCGTCCCCTTCCGCCGTCAGGCTATCGAACGGACCAGAGACAGCGCCACTTCCGGCGTCCAAAGCGGACGATGTGCATGTGCAAGTTGATGCTCCCTTCGTCTTTTCGGCGAAGGACCGTGCAGCGGGCGTGCCGCCAGCCCCCGTGCAGGCGGCCAAGGACTTGCCTGTGGAGGAATCGCCGGCTCGCCAGGTTCCACTCGATACGGTGATTCAATCTCCGCCGCCGGAGAGTTCGACTAAGCCCGAACACCGGGGGTTCTTCCAGCGGATCGGAGGATTCTTCGCCGGGATCTTCAAGTAGCGCTGCCAACCCGTCACGCGCGGGCGGGACGCCACGGCTGCAGCTGCGCGGCGCTATTTTCTGCTTCGGAAATCCTTTTTGCGTTCTTCTGCGTCTTACGGCTTGTTCTGCACATTTCGTCGGCTGGAGCGTGCCATGACCGCTGCATCTCCGGAACCGAATATCTTTTCGATATTGTCAGGAGACAACGACGGGCTCTACCGTACCCGGCGTGAGACCTTCGTCTTCTCTCTGCTGGGGCAGGCTGCGATCTTGGGGCTGCTCGTTTATTTCACGAGCTGTGTCATCCGCGGCGCGCCGGACATTGCCCGCCAGATGCCCAAGTTCACTGAGCTTCCGTTGATATTTTCGGGGCGCAACGGTGGCGGGGGCGGCAACCACGATCCGCTTCCGGCCTCGCACGGCAATCTGTCGCGAGCATCGCTTGATCCTCAACTCGTGCCTCCGACTGTTGTCCTGCCCAAGGAGCCACCGAAGCTTGCCGTGGATCCGACCGTCATGGTGGCGCCTGACGTTCCTCTGCAGGGCGGGCAAGTTGGCGATCCGCTATCGCAATTTACGAAGGCCTTGTCAAACGGACCGGGCGGTCCTGGAGGAATGGGAAATGGATGTTGCGACGGTATTGGTCCCTCGACGGGGCCCGGAGCGGGCGCCGGACCACCCGGAATTTTTCCCGCGGGCCGGCAGGGTGTGACCGTACCGCAAGTCGTCTTCAGTCCCGAACCGAGCTTCTCCGACGAGGCCCGAAAGGCGAAAGCGCAGGGCATTGTGTTGCTGCTGCTAGTGGTCGGTAAAGACGGCCATCCCTATGATGTGCAGGTCGGCCAGAGTCTGGGGATGGGTTTGGACGAGAAGGCGATCGAAGCAGTGAATCACTGGCGCTTCCGTCCAGCCACACTCAACGGCCAGCCGGTAGCGACCAGGATCGCGGTTCAGGTGGACTTTCACCTCTATTAAGGAGCGGAAGAAGCGGCGACGGACCTTAGGCCTCAGACAGTAATTTACTGTGCCTGGGGCTGAGGGCCGCCGCTGATTTTTCTAGCCGCGATTGATGGCGCGGCGCAGCGGTTCAACTCTCTCGCGCAGATCGTCGGCAAGATCGGCGCCTCGAGAGGCAACATCGCGCACGCGATCTCCGGCTTCCCGTACCCGATCTTTGGCCTCGTCGGCCCAATCCCCCAGAGTATCTTTGGCGTCTTCGTAGCCGCGCTGCAAGTCGCGTCGCATTTGCTTGCCCGTTTTAGGAGCGAGCAAGAGGCCAGCCAGCGCTCCGGCTCCCAGTCCAATCAAAAGGAATGTGATGGCAGTACCGATGTTGCTGCTGTCTGATTCATAACGTCCAGTTCGCATGATGAATACCTCAATTCTTTCCGCCCGGGCCAAGTGCGGGCATATTGGCGAAAGGTGCACCGGAATCCGATCCCCTCATTCTATTCCTGCGGCAGCGGCCCGGCGAGGCCAATGAGGAAACTCGTAATCTGGCTCATCTTCGATGAGTTCGCCTTCGGGAAGGTTTCTTTTCCGGCGCAGCTCAGTGTAAAATAACGCTTTAGCCTTCTTCGCATAGTAGGCTGGTGGCGGAACTAGTGGGCCTGCCCGTCTTCCGCCGGCTTCAACCGCAATCGTATAAGGAGAGTTTTTCAAGCGATGTCGATCCCTGCCACCCAGCTTCGTCCCGGCATGATCATCAAGCACAACAATGATCTGCACTCCGTTTTCAGCGTTGAACACCGCACGCCCGGCAACCTGCGTGCCTTCATCCAGGCCAAGTTGCGCAACCTGCGCACCGGCGCCATGTTTGAGCACCGCTTCCGTTCGCCTGATCCGATCGAAAAGATCAATGTCGACGAGATTGAGATGCAGTTCCTCTACGCCGATGGCGACAGCTACTACTTCATGGACACGGCCAACTACGAGCAGACCCACCTGAGCAAGGAGATCCTGGGCGACGCCGTTGATTACCTGATTCCCAACCTCGAAATCAAGGTGGAGTTCTTCGACGGTAAAGCGGTCGGCATCGAACTACCCCAGACTGTAGTCCTGACCGTGATCGAGACCGAGCCCGGATTGAAGAGCGCCACCGCTTCCAGCGTGACCAAGGCCGCCAAGACCGAGACCGGGCTGGTTGTGCAGGTACCACCGTTCATCAACGAAGGCGAAAAAATCAAGGTCGATACGTCGGAAGGCGCGTACCTGTCCAGAGCGTAAGGCCCGGACATTTGTAATAAGTTCAAGGGGCCTCCTGAGCGGAGTCAAAGGATGCCTACCCTGTATAGGACGACGGAGCGCCGCAGGCATTCTTCAGAGAAATCCTCGCAGCGCTAGCGGAACACTGAGAGTATAGGGATCCTTCGACTCCAATCAGCCTCGCGATTGCGAGGCTGATTCTTCGCACAGGATGACAAGTTTTCAGAGATGACTGTCACTGAAAAGCCCATCGAAGCCCGGCGTTTCTTCGTGCGCGGACGCGTACAAGGGGTCGGCTTCCGCTGGTTCGTCGAGCGCGAGGCGCACATCCTGGGCATCGCTGGATGGGTGCGCAATAATCACGACGGCAGCGTGGAGGTTCTGGCCCAGGGAACTCGCGATCAGCTCTATGGACTGCATGGCCGCCTGCGCGAAGGTCCACGAGCGTCTCGCGTGGACACAGTCGAAGTATCCGAGGCCAGTCCCGTTGCTGGACTAAGAGCATTTCGCATTGAAGGAGCGTGGTAAATGACGTCGTCTGCCCCCGCCATGAATGCCGATCAACTAAAAGAACTGATTCGCGAAGTTCCTGATTTCCCCAAGAAGGGGATCCTCTTCTATGACATCACGACGCTGTTGAAGGACAAGACCGGATTTGCGACGCTGATCGACAAGTTCTCCGAGCACTACATTTCCCAGGACGTCGACCTGGTGCTTGGCATGGAAGCGCGAGGCTTTATCTTTGCCCCGGCTCTGGCGTATCGGCTGAACGCAGGCTTCGTTCCGGTGCGCAAGCCCGGCAAGCTCCCCGCAGAAACCGTGAAGTACGATTACGCGCTCGAGTACGGCACGAACTCTCTGGAGATTCACAAGGACGCCATTGAGAAAGGCCAGCGCGTGCTGATTGTTGACGATTTGCTCGCCACCGGGGGGACCGCTGAAGCTACTGCCAAGCTGGCAGCCTCTCTGGGCGCTGAGATTGCTGGCTTGGGGTTCGTGGTGGAACTCGAATTTCTAAAGGGACGCGATAGGCTGAAGGAATACGACGTGATGTCTCTGCTGCGTTACGACAAGTAGGTCGACGAATGTGGAATGGGGCCGGCGCTGGTTGGCGCACGGCCCCATATTATTTTTCGCTGGATCAAAGATCTGTTCTATCGCCAGACGCGGGCGACCATCCATCCCAATCCTGCCCAAAAACTCGCACTGACGGTGATTGCCAATGCCAGTCCAGAAATCGCGCCCCAGTGAGTCCGGAGAGCGTCACCGTCGGTAAGATCGAAGTCGTTATCAAACCAAGACTCCAGGAAACCGGTATCGACCGAATTCCGGTTCATGCCGTTCTCAAACGCGATCCTCTTGCGGGTAAAGCGGGTGCTTGCTTGGGGGGACAGCTGCAATACTTTGTAGCTCATGAAGCACCTCCTAGTTTTGGTGTTGCAAACCACATGCCATCTTCAACGTTGGCCCAAACGCCCATATTCAGAGTCTTTGCCCACCGGTACGGTTGCCGCCATTTCGGCACTGATCGAAAAAATCCACAGTCAGCTACCCGTTCTGCGCAATTTACCACTGTTCGCCAGCACCGTTCCCAGGTCAGGGGACTCTTTCACGTTCCAAAACCTGGCTTCAATACAGGGAAATCTGTACTTCGGAGGCAGTGTGCTCGCCGCTTCAATTCTCCGCCAGTAACAAGTGCGAGTCCTTGGGGAGATAACTTTTCCGCCGGAACCAGTCCTCCATGGCATCCCTGAGCTGGTCGAGAGGCACGTTTGAGCCAATCTCCATCTGGCCGTCCGTAAGGGGAAGCGTGTCGTCGAAGACGCTGGCATTGGTGAAGTTGCGCATGGAGAAGCTGTCGAGCCATTTTAGCGGGCAGGGAAGTATGGCGCCATTGGCATCGTAGTCAACGCGAATCTTGCGGGCGAACATGGTTTGATTTAACCACAGGGCATCGCGCACGGCCTCAGCTTGACACGCGTAAGGCACCGCCATACGATCTTCCCGCTCCGCACAGGAGGCTCGAAATGATCGCAAATCTGATCTGGTGGATCTTGGTCGGACTGATCGCAGGTTGGGCCGCGGGCAAAATCATGAGGGGTGGCGGCTACGGCCCGGCCATGGACATTGTCCTCGGCATCGTTGGGGCGGTGGTCGGCGGCTGGCTGATGGGGATGCTGGGCATCTACGCTGGAGGTTTCCTCGGTACTATCCTGATCGCGATCATCGGAGCCGTCTTCCTCATCTGGCTATCGCGCCTGCTCAAGAGAGCCTAGGCTGCGGCCGTCTATAAGAGCCGTGCTGCGCACGGCAGACAGTCGATGGCGGCTGTCTCCACAAAACTCGCGTCAAAAAATGTTCATGTGGGACAGCCGCCATCGGCTGTCCAGCCTGGGCGAAACCCGGTGGACGCAGTTGATGCTGCGATTGTTACTTCGGTGGGAGGCTACCGTTGCGCCTTCGGTCCCGCCGCTTTCACCTCTGGCGGCGCATCGAAATTCTCGAAGTTCCTGGCGAACCGGGTTCGCAAGTCTTCGGCAGCTTTGTCATAAGCGGCCTTATCAAGCCAGGCATTCCTCGGGTTGAGTACTTGCGGCGGCACTCCGTGGCAGTGTTTGGGAATCGAGAATCCAAACGTCGGCTCGATCTCAAACTCTTCTTGGATCAGTTCGCCTTCAACCGCGGCATCGACCATGGCGCGCGTATGGGGGATGTCCATGCGCTTGCCCACGCCATACGGCCCGCCCTGCCAGCCGGTATTCACCAGCCAGCATTGCGCGTTGTGCTCGCGCAGGCGCCGGCCGAGCATTTCAGCATAAATCTTTGGAGCGCAGCGGCAGGAACGGCGATCCGAAGCAAGTAGAGAAAGTCGCCGACGGTTCTTTGACGCCGGCTTCCGTCCCTGCAACCTTCGCCGTATAGCCCGATAGAAAGTGATACATGGCCTGCTCCGGCGTCAGTCTTGAAATCGGAGGCAGGACGCCGAAAGCGTCCGCTGTCAAAAATACGACATTCTTCGGATGCCCGCCGATGCCCGGAATCACAGCGTTGTCGATGAAGTCGACCGGATAAGCGGCGCGAGTATTTTCCGTTTTGCTGTCGTCGTTGTAGTCGGGAATGCGTGTCTGCGGATCGAGGGTCACGTTTTCCAGCACGCAGCCAAAGCGGAGGGCGTTCCAGATCTGCGGCTCGTTCTTTTTCGACAGCTTGATGCACTTGGCGTAGCATCCACCTTCGAAGTTGAAAACGCCGTCAGCGCTCCAGCCATGCTCGTCGTCGCCAATCAAATCGCGCGACGGATCAGCCGAAAGCGTAGTCTTACCCGTCCCTGAGAGGCCGAAGAACAGTGCGCTCACGCCATTGTGTCCCACGTTTGCCGAGCAGTGCATGGGGAATACGTTACGCGGAGGTAGCAGGTAGTTCATCACGCTGAAAATCGACTTCTTCATCTCGCCTGCGTACGAAGTTCCTCCGATGAGCACGGTGCGCCGCATGAAGTTCAGCAGAATAAAAACTTCCGAGGCAACTCCGTCACGCTTCGGGTCAGCCTTGAACTCTGGCGCCGAGATTACCGTGAATTCCGGATGATGATGTCTGAGTTCTTCCGCGGTCGGACGCAAAAACAACTGCCGCACAAACAGATTGTGCCACGCGTATTCATTCACCATGCGAACGGGCAGACGGTATGCGGGATCGGCCCCGCAGAAGAGATCCTGCACAAAAAGTTCGCGCCCGCGCAGGTGCTCCATTACGCGAGCGTAGAGCGCGTCAAACTTCTCGGGCTCAAACGGTGTGTTCACGACACCCCAAGCGACAGTATGCGCGGTGGTGTCATCCTTGACGATGAACTTGTCTTTCGGTGACCGGCCTGTACGATTCGTATAACCTACGATCGCCCCATTAGCCGCCAGCTTCGCCTCATTCCGCCGGATGGAGTGCTCCACCAGCAATCCCGCGGAGAGATTGAAATGCGTACGGCCTTCGCTCAGCAACTCCGCAACGTCGCTGACGTGTACCGTGGTAGCCATGGAGTCTCCTAGGGCAGAAAACAATAACACAGGGCAAACAAACTATTCTCCCTCAAAAGCCCCCGGACTGCCAAATGATCGCGGGCGTGAAAAACAGGATTGGGCGCGCAGAATTATTTTTCCTGCGGGAAAAAACGATTTGGCCGACACGAAATTCGTCGAAAGATTTTGCTATTCCGATGTCTTGTAGTCGCAGGCCGTGCGGCAGGGCTCGCAGTACAGCAGGCCGTCGTTGCAAAGGCGGATGTCGATCACTGCCTGGCAGAGGCAGCAGAATTTTTCGCATTCACAGGCGCTCTCAAACTGTTCGCACTGCGCGCATTTGTATTTGGCGGGACCGGTTCCGGTGCTCATGCAATGAATGTAGCGCGCGCTTCGAGCCTACGGAAAATGACCTTAGTAATCGGGCCGCAACGAAAGCAACGCGCGGCTTGCACTGCAACGATTTCTTCGTGACCTATAATTCTCAGCAATGACTTTTCAACAGTTGCTGGATGGCGCGGAGGTTCTCAGCCAAAGCGGAGACCCTGGCGTCAGTAGCGTGGAATACGATTCGCGCCGCGTGAAGCCGGGGTGCGTATTCGTGGCCATGCAAGGGGAAACGTCAGACGGCAATCGTTTCATCGATCAGGCGATTCAGGCGGGCGCGGTCGCAGTGGTTACGGACTCACCGGAACAGAAGTCCCGCGAAGGCGTAGCATGGGCCGTCGTTCCTCATGGACGGCGCGCTCTGGCGCGGCTCAGCGCGAACTTCTACAAGCGTCCGGCAGAGCGTATCGCCGTCACCGGTATTACAGGAACAAACGGCAAGAGCACTACCGCATTTCTGATTGAGTCGATCCTTACAGCTGCCGGGCGCAAGAGCGCGCTGGTCGGCACGATTGAATATCACGTGGCCGGAAAGGTGTATCCCGCACCCCATACCACTCCTGAGGCGCTTGAACTGGCGCGCCTGTTGAACGAGGCCCTTGGCCTGGGCGCGACCGATGCCGTCATGGAAGTTTCCTCGCACGCGCTGGCGCAGGAACGCGTCTTCGGCGTGCCCTTCGACGTCGCCGTCTTTACCAACCTGACGCGCGACCACCTCGACTATCACAAGACGATGGACGAATATTTCGCAGCCAAGCGCGTGCTTTTCGAAGGTTGTGGAACGGATCCCCCGCGCGCGGTTGTAACCAATCTTGACGACGAGTACGGTGCGAAACTGGCGCAGTTCAGCCGTAAGCGCAGTTCCATTGTGCTGTCGTATGGCTTGGAGCGTGGTGATTTTCACGCGCAGAACGTTGACATCAATCCGCGCGGAACTCGATTTGACATCGCCACGCCGCGCGAAGCAATTCCAGTTTTTTCTCCGCTGATCGGGCGGGTGAATGTGTACAACATCCTCGCAGCGGCTGCCGCATGCTATGCGCGCGGTTGCGAAGGGAAAGCTATTGCACGCGGCATCGAGTCGCTCACGCACGTCCCGGGACGATTTGAACGTGTCGACTGCGGCCAGCCGTTCACGGTCGTGGTCGATTACGCCCACACGGACGACGCATTGCGAAATCTCACGGCCCTGGCGCGCGAGTTTGTGTCGCGTGGCGGCGGGACGGCCAGAGTTCTGACCGTCTTCGGTTGTGGCGGCGATCGCGATCGCGCCAAGCGTCCATTGATGGGTGAGGTGGCCGGGCGGGGCAGTGATTTTGTAGTGCTCACCTCCGACAATCCTCGCAGCGAGGATCCTCGCGCCATCATCAACGACGCGCTCGTGGGACTGCAAAAGACCGGCGTGAAATACAGTGTGGAAGTTGACCGCCGCAAAGCGATTGCCTTGGCGATGGCGGAGGCGCGCCCCGGCGACATCGTGCTGCTGGCCGGCAAGGGACACGAGAAGGTGCAAGTCACGCGGGACGGATCCCATCCTTTCGACGACGTCGCGGTTGCGCGCGATGCTTTGCGGGCCGCCGGATTCGAATGTGCAGAGGCGGCGGGAAATCCGGCATGAAGCTGACGCTAGCGAAGATCGCGGAGTTTATTTCTGCCTCGGCTGTCCGGCCGAGCGAGGAAGTCGCACAAGGCTATTCGATTGACTCACGCACAGTTAAGCCCGGCGAACTCTTCTTCGCCGTGAAAGGCGAACGCCTCGACGGCCACGACTACGTCGACGCTGCCCTGGAAAGACACGCTCTCGCCGCAGTCGTCCAACGAAGCGAGTTGCAGCGATATGCCGACAAGACTCGCCTGCTGGCGGTCGATGACACGCTTGCAGCGCTGCAATCCTTAGCCATGGCAGTGCGAAAAGTTTGGGGGAAGCCCCTGATAGGCGTCACCGGTTCGGCAGGGAAGACCACGACCAAAGAAGCCATCGCGCACGTTCTGAGCGCGCGCTTCCGCGTGCTGAAGTCCGAAGGCAACTTCAACAATCATTTCGGCCTGCCGCTCATGCTCCTGAAGTTGGAACCTGAGCACGATGTCGCAGTCATCGAAATGGGCATGTCGCACGCGGGGGAGATTCGCGCGCTAGCGAAAATTGCGCAGCCGGAGATCGGAGTAGTCACCAACGTCGCTCCTGTGCACCTGGAGTTCTTCGATTCGCTCGCCGGAATTGCGCGCGCCAAGTATGAATTGATTGAGGCCCTGCCCGCTACCGGAACCGCCGTGCTCAATGCCGACGATGAATACGTTTCGCAGTTCGGGCGCGACTTCAAAGGCAAGGTGGTCACATATGGGACTTGCGCGACCGCAGACATACGACCCGAACACCTAATCACTCGCGGCGCCGAGGGTTCTGAGTTTGATGTGGTCATATCAGACGTACGCGAACATGCGCGCCTGCCGCTCGTCGGCGAACACAATATTCTCAACGCTCTGGCCGCGGTGGCCGTGGGCCTGGCTCGCGGACTGACGCCGTCGGAGGCCGTTGGCGCGCTCGCCTCTCTCGCTCCGCCCGACAAGCGCGGACAGGTTCTCCAACTGGGTAACATCACCGTCATCAACGATTGCTACAATTCCAATCCGAAGGCGTTACGGGCTATGGTTGACGCTCTCGCTGCGATGAAAGCCGGGCGTCGCATTGTGGTCGCGGGAGAAATGCTTGAGCTCGGTCCAGCGGGTGAAGAGATGCATCACGCCGCAGGACAGCATCTCGGCGAAAAGAAGATTGATGTTCTTGTCGGCGTGCGAGGATTGGCACAGGCTATGGTCGATGGCGCAAGAGGTTCCGGGGCACGCGCCGAGTTCGTGGCCACGCCCGAAGAAGCGGGCGAGTGGCTCGCCCGTGAGTCCAGGGATGGCGACGTGGTCCTGCTCAAAGCGTCGCGCGGCGTGAAACTCGAAAAGGCATTGGAAATCTGGAAAGCTCGACGCACGACCGGAAACTGATTCTTGCGAAGGACGGAGGCTGATTGCTCTACTGGCTGTTGTTCGTCAAGCTGCAACACTACGTTGCCCCGTTCCGCATCTTCCGCTACGTAACCTTCCGCACCGCATTCGCCAGCCTGACCGCCCTGTTTACCGCACTAATTGTAGGGCCGCTTGTCATCGGCCGCCTGCGCGACTTCCAGATCGGGCAATACATTCGCGAAGAGGGGCCCAAGGCGCATCAGAAAAAAGCCGGCACCCCTACTATGGGCGGACTGCTCATCGTGATCGCCATCGTCGTCCCCACACTGCTCTGGGCGGACTTGAGCAACCGCTTCGTATGGGTTGCCGTTTTTTCCACGTGCGCGTTCGCGGCCATCGGATTTACCGACGACTACACCAAGGTGACGCGCCGCCGCAATCTCGGCCTCACCGGCCGCGCCAAGCTAGGACTGCAGATCGCGACCAGCATCGTCATCGCGTCAACGCTGATCGCCATGCAGGCCTACGGCATGTATTCGACCAAGCTGATTGTTCCGTTCCTGAAGCAGTTTCATCCCGACCTGGTGCTGCAAACCCTGGAGCATTCTCCGCACCTGTGGTTCCTGGCGTTTCTTCCATTCATTGCGTTCGTGGCTTTCGTCATCGTAGGTTCCAGCAATGCGGTGAACCTTACCGATGGCCTCGACGGGCTGGCGATCGGATGCACGGTAATCGCCGCGGCTGCGCTGGCCGTGCTCACCTACGTCAGCGGCCACGCAACCTTCGCCACATATCTGGAATTGCAGCGCATGCCGCAAGTGGCCGAACTGACGATCTTTTGTGGAGCCATGGTCGGATCATCGATCGGATTTCTCTGGTACAACGCGCATCCCGCGGAAGTCTTCATGGGCGACGTGGGATCGCTGGCCCTGGGCGGCGCGATTGGTACAGTCGCCGTCATCATCAAACAGGAATTGCTGCTGCCGTTTATTGGCGGTGTGTTCGTCATCGAGGCTGTGTCGGTGATTTTGCAGGTCGGCTCCTACAAGCTGCGCAAGAAGCGTATCTTCAAAATGGCTCCGTTGCATCATCACTTCGAGTTGCTGGGCTGGTCCGAGTCGAAGATCATTGTGCGCTTCTGGATCGCGTCGCTAGTCTTTGCATTGTTCGCGCTGACAACGCTGAAACTGCGGTAGGAGAATCATGAACCACGAAGGACACGAAGGTACACGAAGGGAATATCCTCGCGAATTCCTTCGTGAACCTTCGTGTCCTTCGGTGTAGAAGATTTCTTTCGATGGAACTCAATAACAAACGCGTGCTGGTGGTCGGCCTCGGCAAGTCCGGGGTAGCCTCGGCCTTATTTCTGAAGGCTCAGGGGGCGAAGGTCACGGTTTCCGACACCAAGAGCGGCGACGACCTGCGCAACGAAATTCCGGTGCTGCTCGATCACGGCATCACGGTCGAGACCGGAGGCCACGGTGACCGTACTTTTCGAGGACAAGATCTGATCGTAGTCAGCCCCGGCGTCCCTGTCGATGCGCCGCCTCTGGTGCAGGCGCGCGCTTTGGGCGAGTCGGTGATCGGCGAGATCGAACTCGCTGCCCAGTTCCTGCCCGGCCCCATCGTCGCGATTACCGGATCAAACGGCAAGACCACCACCACGACTCTCACAGGCGAAATCATGACGTCTGCCGGTTTCTCGGCCCTCGTCGGCGGCAACATTGGCACGCCTGCGATCTCGCTGGCTGAACGTGCCAAGCCTGAAACCACCATCGTCCTAGAGATCTCGAGCTTTCAGTTGGAGACGATTCAGACCTTTCGTCCGAAGGTTGCGGTCGTACTAAACGTCACGCCCGATCATCTCGACCGGCACCGCACGTTCGAGGTCTATGTCGACGCGAAGGCTCGCATCTTCGAGAACCAGCAGGGAAGTGACTTCGCAGTCCTCAACGCTGACGACCTGACCTGTGTTGCTATGGGTGCGAGAACGCGCGCGCAAGTCTTCTGGTTCAGCCGTCAGAAGGAAGTGGAGCATGGCGCTTGCGTTCGCGACGGCAACATCGTCTTCCGAGATAATTCCGGGCAGCGCGAGATCATGCAAGTCTCGGAGATTCCGCTGAAGGGTGCGCATAATCTGGAGAATGTGTTGGCTGCGGTGTGTGCCGGCGCGCTCATGGGTTGCGCTCCCGATAAGATTCGGAAGGCGGTGTCTGATTTCAAAGCTGTCGAGCACCGGTTGGAGTTCGTAGCCACAATCCGCGGGGTCGACTACTACAACGATTCGAAAGCCACCAACGTCGACGCGACGATCAAAGCATTGGAATCGTTTCCCGCGAACATCCACCTAATTCTCGGCGGCAAAGACAAAGGTAGCGACTATGCGGTGCTCAACGATCTGCTGCGCCAGCGCGTGAAACGCGTCTACACCATCGGTGCGGCGGCGGCGAAAATCGAATCACAGATTAAAGGACCCGAAGTCGTGCATGCCGAAACTCTCGAAAATGCCATTCGCAAAGCGAATGCCGTCGCCCAATCCGGGGACGTAGTCTTGCTGGCTCCCGCCTGCGCCAGTTTCGACCAGTTCAAGAGCTACGAGCACCGCGGGAAGATGTTCAAAGAGATCGTGCGATCTCTGGCCGCCGATGCCACGAAGGTATGACTCGCGCGCTCCTGAACCAAGTCAGTCAACAGGCGGTGCCGACAATCCAAGATTTCCACCATCGTGTCTCCATGCCTCCGTGGTGAAATGAAATCCCATGGCAAAGCGCGTGAGTGTCGATCGCTGGTTGTTTGCCGTCACCATGGTGCTGGTATTTGTTGGCTTGGTAATGGTGTTTTCGGCGTCGGCGGTCATGGCTCGCGAGCGCTTCGGCTCGCCCTATGCTTTTCTGTCGAAGCAGTTGATTTGGGCTGTGGCCGGGCTCGTCGCTATGGTGATCACCATGCGCGTCGATTACCGCCGCTACAAGCATCCGGCGCTGGTGTTTTCGCTGATGGGCTTCACCACGCTGTTATTGATTTCTGTTTTCTTTCTCGACCGGTCGCACAACACACATCGCTGGATCCACGCCGGCGGTTTCTCCTTCCAGCCGTCCGAATTGGCCAAGCCCGTGCTCATCCTGTTTCTCGCCTATTTTCTGGAAAGCCGCTCCAAGACTATCGATGACGTCCGAAATACACTGCTGCCGGCGGCTGTGCCCGTGGTCGTGTGTCTCGGACTCATTGTGCTGCAACCGGATCTGGGCACGGCCATCGCCTGCGCCGGCATCGCAGCCTGTATTCTGTATGTGGCTGGAATGCGTCTGCGCTATTTCGGCTATGCGTTTGGCGCGTCTTTGCTACCGCTCTACGTTCTGATTTTTCACGTGGCCTGGCGACGCGACCGCATTCTGGCGTTTTTGAACCCTTATGCGGACCGCCAGGGCTCGGGCTTCCACATTATTCAATCTCTGATTGCCGTAGGAACGGGCGGCGTGACCGGCACGGGACTGATGGAAGGCAAGCAGAAACTTTTCTACCTGCCAGAGCCGCATACTGACTTTATTTTCGCCGTCACAGCCGAGGAACTCGGCTTGGTCGGCGCGTTATTCGTGGTCACACTGTTCGCCATCTTCTTGTGGCGAGGCATGCGCGTATCCTGGCGCACGGAAGACATGTTCGGCCGCTACCTCGCAGTCGGCATCACTACCATGGTCGTGCTGCAGGCATTCATCAATATCAGCGTTGTGCTGGGCATGATGCCGACCAAGGGAATTCCGCTGCCGCTGGTGTCCTATGGTGGGTCGTCATTGTTCGTCACTCTGGCCTGCGTCGGAGTGCTTCTGAACATCACCAAGCAGGCGGAATGAGAGAGAGCGATTGCAGATTTCAGATTGCAGAATTCAGATTTCGCTCATCGCGTCTCGGCTTCTTTTCAAATCTGCACTCCTCAATCTGAAATCTTAAATCTGTAGTCTGTCTAAAGGTGATGTCTCGGTTCCCCCGAGGGTTGTAGTTTATAGTCACTGGCATGCGTGCAATTCTGGCGGGCGGCGGCACAGGCGGACATGTCATTCCCGCCCTGGCCATTGCCAATCAACTGAAAAAAAGTTACGACGCGGAAGTCCTGTTCATAGGAACCGCGCGTGGCATCGAGAACCGCCTGGTTCCCGCCGCGGGATTTCCCCTGCAACTCGTCCGCGTAGGTGCGCTGAAAAATGTCAGCATCACTACTCGCCTGAAAACGGCCTTCGACCTTCCCCGCGCCGTCTGGGATGCGGGACGGATGTTGAATGAATTTGCGCCTGACGTTGTGATCGGCGTGGGCGGTTACGCCTCCGGCCCCGCAATGCTGGCGGCGGTGGTGAAACATATTCCGACTCTCGCCTTCGAGCCGAACGTAGTTCCCGGATTCGCGAATCGAATCGTAGCCAAATTTGTTTCGGGCGCCGCCGTCCACTTCGAGGAAACCGCAGAATATTTTCGCCACGCCGAAGTTACCGGCGTGCCGGTGCGCCAGGCATTTTTCGAAATTGCACCCAAGAAAGGCGGCACTCCGACGGTGCTGGTATTTGGAGGCAGCCAGGGCGCGCATGCCATCAATGAGGCGATGATTCGCTGCCTACCCGTCTTGCAACGCGAAGCTCCCGGCATCCACATCCTTCACCAGACCGGCGAGCGTGACTATAATGACGCGCTGGCGGCCTATCGGTCGCTGGGCGAGTCAGCGCAAGTGTTCAAGTTCATAGAAGACATGCCGGCCGCCTTTGTGCGCGCTGACTTGGTCGTCTGCCGGTCGGGCGCGAGCACCGTCGCGGAAATCGCGGCGGCAGGGAAGCCGGCGGTTTTCGTTCCGTTCCCGCGCGCGGCCGACGATCACCAGCGTGTCAATGCCGAAGCCCTGGAACGCCACGGAGCCGCAGTGGTGGTTGAAGAGTCGAAGCTCGAAGGGGTCTGGTTGGCCGAAACAATCGCCGCCTTGCTCCAGGATCCGCTGCGTTTGCAACAAATGAGCAACGCCGCGCGCGAGTTGGCGCATCCCAACGCTGCGCACGACATAGCGGTGATGGCCGCGCGGGTGGCGGGAATCGAAGAACGTTAGCCAGGGATTCACACGGATCTTCACGGATATTTCTTTATGGTGTTCTTGCGTTGTGGATTATCAGCGAGATCCGAGTGAATCCGTGGCCAAAAAGTTAACTCTATGTTCGCCAAAATTCAGCGCATTCATTTCGTAGGCATCGGTGGCATCGGCATGAGCGGTATCGCCGAGGTACTGCTCAATCTCGGTTATAAAGTTTCCGGCTCGGACCTGAAGAATTCCTCCGTAACTCAGCGCTTGGCGGGGCTCGGCGCAACTATCTTTGAAGGACATCGCTCGGAAAACATTGCGGGCGCCGAAGTCGTGGTGACCAGTTCTGCGATCTCATCGGAGAACCCCGAAGTCGCCGAAGCTCACAGCCTGCATATTCCGGTCATCCAGCGCGCGGAAATGCTCGCCGAGTTGATGCGCCTGAAATATGGCATCGCCATTGCCGGTATGCACGGCAAGACCACCACAACCTCAATGGTTGCCGCAGTGCTGGCCGCGGGAGGACTCGATCCCACCGTGGTCGTGGGAGGCCGAGTCGATGCCATGGGATCGAACGCCCGCTTGGGGAAGTCTCACTATCTGGTCGCCGAGGCCGACGAGAGCGATCGCTCGTTCTTGAAGCTGTCTCCCATCTTGTCGGTCGTAACCAACATTGACCGCGAGCACATGGACTGCTACCGCAACATGCGCGACGTGAAGAAAACGTTTCTCGAATTTATGGACCGCGTGCCCTTCTACGGAATGATCGTCGCCTGCAACGATGATCCTTTGCTCCGCCGCCTGTTGCCCGAAGTGCAGCGCCGCACGATAACCTATGGCACCAAGCGCGGCTCCGATTTTCTGATCAAACTCGCTGCCAGCGCAGAGATCCCAGGAGATAACCGCCCGCTAAGCCGCTTCCGCGTGACCTACCGCAAACAGGATCTGGGCGAGTTCTCTCTGCACGTGCCCGGGGTACACAACATTTTGAACGCGACGGCCGCGATTGCTGTTGGCGTGGGACTCGATGTGAGTGTGGAATCTATTCGCACCGCGCTCGATCAGTTCCGCGGAGTTGATCGCCGCTTTCAGTTGCGCGGGCGCGCGGCGGGCGTGAGTGTTATCGACGACTACGGCCACCATCCCACTGAGATCAAGGCTACGTTGGCCGCGGCTAAACAGTGCGGTTATGGCAAGATCCACGTCATCTTCCAGCCTCACCGCTATACCCGCACCCGCGATTTGATTGAAGAGTTCACCACCTCATTCGACGACGCCGATTCATTGTTCGTTCTCGATATCTACGCCGCGAGCGAGAAGCCCATCGAAGGCGTCACGGGCGAAATCCTGGCCCAGCGGATTCGGGAGAGAAGTGCGAAGAACGGGCGCTACGCCAGTTCAGTTGCCGAAGCCGTGGAAGCGGCGACAGCCGTGGCGCAAGATGGCGACATGATCCTGACCCTCGGCGCCGGCAGCGTTTCACAATTCGGTCCCCTGATCCTGGAAAAACTGAAAGAGCGCGAAGCCACACCAGTTGACGCGACCGTGCAATAGAAAGCCTTGGATCGAGGATTTCGCTCGATTCTGAGGAATACTCGCCCCGAAGCTCATGCCGCCTGAACGTCAGGCGTCGGAGAAATTACTGCAGGAGACTCCTTCCGTTTTCTCCGCCGTGCCAGCTTGATCATGGGCCGCTCAATCGCGTAATAACTAAGCGCCGCCAATCCTAGAATAACCACGATCTTCAACGGCAAAAATCTGGTGTGAACACTCAACCAGCCTCGCTGGCTGAAGAAAGGCATTTGCCAGAGATAGATGCTGTACGAGATGCGCTGCGTGCGTTCGCGTTCGACGAGCAATTTGGTGCAGATCAGGTAGCCGCTAATTCCAAAGAAGACAGCTACCCCGAGAAATCCAAGGTGTTCTGCCAGGCTGCTTCGTCGCGAACTATGGCTCAGCAATACCAGACTGATGGCAATAGCCCGCCAGCCATCTAACGTGGGTATGTAGTGATCTTCTGAGTCGTGAGCCAAGCGTGTCCCCTAGTGCGACGAAAGAGTGGCGGGGCCCGGCCAGATGAAATTACTGCGATCCAGTATTTTATCGCGCTGCGGGCAGGTTTGCGTGGAAATTGGCAATTCGGGGAACCAAACCGCCCCGGTTTCCGTATCTTCCTGTGCTAACGGTTTCTGGGGGCCCTCGTCTATCAGGCATAAGGGGTTAAGGCGATGAAAACGAAAATGACGCAGGCTTGGGGTTGGCTGACCTTAGGAGTGCTGGCAGCCGGATTGAACGCAAGCTACCACAATGGTGGCCTCCAGTGGGCCCACCAGGTAGCGGATCATGTTCAACATAATTCGGCGGCCGTTCTGGCCCTGGCCTCGGGAAATGCCACCCGGTTCCTCTCGGAAGCGCAGGCGGTGACGGCGAAAAACGAGAAATCGTCTTGCCGGTTGGCTTCCACGCTCGCGAGGGTTCAAAACAGTATCTCAGACGCGGAGCAGCCAGGTTATAGATTTGAAATGATGTCAGCTCGCGAAGAAGGCCAATTGGCCCGGTTGGAGGCCAACCGCGAGCGCATCGAAGCTCGGGTGCAGGCCCAGGTCGCAGCCCAAACGGCACATCTCCGCATGGCTTCGGTAGCCTTTGCACCGGTTACGGTCAAAGCGATCTCGACTCCCGTAGTTTGTCCCCGGATCCACGTGAACATTCCGAGGATGCCCATGATGAAGATGAAGATGCCGGTGGCTCCCGAGATTCACATCGATATCCCGTCGGCTGGCCCTGTTTAGCCAGTAGGCGTCGAGCTTTTCCTCTGGAACTTTGCCACCCCGGCAAAGACAGGGCGCGGAATCAAATCCGCGCCCCTTTTTTTGTGATCACGATGCACATGCGAGATGGCCGCCTTCGGTCGTCCGGTTCGGACGTAGTCTGGCCGCCCACTGCGCCGTCCGTGCCCAACCGGGTTCCGCCTGTGCAAAACAAATTCTTTTTTTGTCTATCTCAATTCGAGAAATGAAGCTATATTGAAAAAGCTCAGCGATTCCTTGGCGACAACTGACCTGAACTGATGGCGCGGAAATCCAGCGGCACCATCTTGCAGGAGGAGTTGTATCCATCGCCCAGCGCTGTTTCGCGCTCAGAAGCCGCGCGCGAGGAACTTGACGACGCGCGATTGGTCGACCTGGATGTAAACGAGGAATCTCCTTTTCTGCGCGCGCAAAAGCGCGTCTCCGCCCGTCGTGGCTCAATTCCGAAGAAAACTGCGAACCGCCTCTTGTGGGCCTGTGTCGCAGGTGTGCTGCTCTGCGCCGCCGCACTCGCCGCCGGTGGAGTGTACGAGTACGGCGAACGCTCCTGGCGTTTCCGCGTGGAGTCGAGCGACAACATCGACGTCACCGGCATGGAGAACGTGACCAAGGCGCAAATCATGGAAGTGATGGGCGCCGATATCGGCCGTAACCTTTTCTTCATCCCGCTGGCCCAGCAGAAAGCACAGCTTGAGCAGATTCCCTGGGTGGAATCGGCCAGCGTTATGCGCTTCGTTCCCAACCGCCTGAGTGTAGAAATCCACGAGCGTACGCCAGTCGCTTTTGCCCGAGTCGGCCCGCGAATTTCTCTGATTGATGCCGGCGGCACGTTGATGGAACTGCCGCAGAAACACAAATATTCCTTCCCCGTGATTCTCGGGATGAATCCCGGCGAGCCCCTTTCCACGCGCGCTCCGCGCATGAAAGCCTATAACGAACTGGTGCAGGACCTGGATTCCGGCGGCGCCCGTTACTCGCAGGATCTGAGCGAAGTCGATCTCACGGATCTTGAGAATTTGAAGGTGCGCGTCAACGATCCCGCCGGCGACGTGCTCGTCGAGCTCGGTTCGTCCGATTATCTGAAGCGCTACAAGACCTACGTAAGCCACGTGCAGGAGTGGCGCCAGCAATTCCAGAAGCTCGAATCGGTGAACCTGCGCTACGACAACCAGGTGATCGTGAATCCCGACATGGAAGGCCGTCCGAAACAGCCCGCACTGGCGGCCTCCGCGGCCAAAGCAGCCGCCGCCGCCGGGGTAAAACAGGCTGCGTTGATTACGCACATCAATCCGCACGATCGCACTCTTCCCAAGCCGGCGTTTGAGTTGACCGACAGGAAGCTGGAATCGGCTTCAGGGAAAAAGCCAGCACCAAAAGCGAAGGTCAAGAAGACGAAGGCCGTGCATCCAGTGAGTACGAAGAAGGTGGCCGCGAAGCCACCGGCATCGAAGTCGGGCGCTGCGCATAAGGCTCCGCAGAAAGTGGAGGGCAAGAAGCCGCCGCAATCCGCTCCGTCCACGGCAGCGCATCCATCGATTCCGAAGCCGAGTGCGGCGATTGCCAAGCAGCAAACGAATTCGAGTCCGAACCAATGACGACGTCGAGGAACGTATAAAGGCATGGGGAACCAGCAGGGAAATTTTCTTACCGCGATCGATGTAGGCAGCGCCAAGACCTGTGCGCTGATGGCGGAGGTCACCGACACCGGCCTGCGCTATCGCGGTCACGGAGTCGCCGATTCGCGCGGTTCGCGCAAGGGTGTAATCGTCGAACTCGACAAGGCGGTTGCCGCGATTCAGAAGGCGGTCGAAGCCGCCGAAGACATCGCCGGCGCAGCGGTCGAGCAGGCAATTCTCGGCGTCGGCGGAGCACATGTGCGTGGCGTCAACAGTCACGGTGGCATCAGCCTGGGCACGCGTCCCCGAGAAATCGGCCGCGACGAAATCAAGCAGGCCGTCGACCGCGCTCGCGCCATCCCGCTGCCCGCTGATCGGGAGATTCTCCATCTACTGCCGCAAGAATTCATCCTCGACGATCAGGCAGGAGTCCACGATCCCCTGGGGATGATGGCCGCTCGCCTCGAAGTTCGCGTTCACATGGTTACCGCCGCCACCAGCGCAACGCAAAATGTCATCACTGCGGTGAACAAGGCCGGCGTTCATGTTGACGACACCGTGTTCGAGCCCCTGGCCGCCGCCGACTCCGTGCTCCGCAGCGACGAGCGTGAACTCGGAGTTTGCCTGGCCGACATTGGCGCCGGTTCAACCGAACTCATCGTCTTTCAGCAAGGCGCTGTCGCCTATACCGGAGTAATTCCGGTCGGTGGCGATCACTTCACAAGCGATCTCTCAGTTGGCCTGTGTACTCCGCTGGCGGAAGCAGAAAAGATCAAAAAGATTTACGGCAACGCCATCGTCACGCTGATTCCCGAAGGCAACGAGGTCGAAGTTCCCTCCGTCGGCGATCGTCCCTCGCGCCTCATGCCCCAGCGGCTAGTCGCGGAGATTCTTGAACCAAGGGCGCGCGAGCTGTTTGAGATGATGCGCGAATCCCTGCGTCACAGTGGCATGTTCGATATGTGCATCGCTGGCATCGTGCTCACCGGTGGAGCGTCGCGGCTGCCGGGAATTTTCGATGTGGCGGAATCGGTCCTGCGCAGTTCGGTCCGCCTCTCGTGGCCCGCTCCGCTTGCCAGGATGCCGTCGACCTTATCGGAGCCCGAGTTCGCAACGGTTCTAGGGATGGTGAACTACGGCCAGCGTGCCCGTATCGCTCGCGGCCTGCAGGAAGATCGCTGGGGATCAAGATTGAAAGCGCTGTTAGTAGGAAAAGGAGCTTAATGCAACCACAGAGGACACGAAGTTACACGAAGCAATCCGGCTTAAGTTTTCCTTCGTGCGCCTTCGTGCCCTTCGTGGTTAAGGTTCCGCATTTCACATCAGGATGGAAAATATGAAAAACGATTCAGGCATTCGCATCAGCTTCAACGAAGAGGCCCGCAACGACGCCAAGATCAAAGTGATCGGCGTAGGTGGAGGCGGCGGCAACGCAGTCAACCGCATGATTGATGCCGGCGTGGAGGGCATCGAGTTCATTGTCGCCAATACCGACCTGCAGGCGCTTCGCATGTCGCACGCCCCCGTGAAACTGCAACTGGGTGTGAAGCTGACGAATGGCCTGGGCGCTGGGGCCAATCCCGAAGTCGGCCGGAAAGCTGCGCTCGAAGATTCCGACAAGATCATCGAAGCCCTCGAGGGCGCCGACATGGTCTTTGTCACCACCGGCCTCGGCGGCGGCACAGGCACCGGCGCCGCTCCCATCATCGCGTCGCTCGCTTGCGAAATGGGCGCACTCACCGTCGCGGTGGTCACCAAGCCGTTCTCGTTTGAAGGCAAACGCCGCATGCAGCAAGCTGAGCGTGGTATCTCCGAGCTCATGGAGTCGGTCGACACCACGATCGTTATCCCCAACGAAAAATTGCTTGCCGTTGCCGAAGACGCCGGATTCTTCGAGTCCTTCCGCATCGCCGACGACATTCTCCGTCAGGGAGTGCAGGGGATTTCCGACATCATCACCATCCCAGGCATCATCAACCGCGATTTCGCCGATGTGAAGACGATTATGGCTCGCATGGGATATGCCGTCATGGGCACGGCCTCCGCCAGCGGCGCCAAGCGCACGATTGAAGCCGCGCAAAAGGCCATTGCCTCTCCGCTGCTCGAAGCTGGAGCTATCGACGGCGCCCGCGGCATCCTCATCAACATCACCGGATCGACTTCGCTCAAGTTGGCCGAAGTGCAGCAGGCTTGCTCCATCATTCAGAGCGCGGCTCACGAGGATGCCAACATCATCTTTGGGGCCGTTATGGACGAGAAGATGAAAGACTCGGTCAAGATCACTGTCATCGCCACCGGTTTCCGCGAGGCCCCGTCCAACCGGCCGCGTCACCAGGACATTCGCACGTCCTTCGCCGCCGCGCATGAAGACGCGATGGAGTTTCCCGAGGAGCAGCCCTCGAGGGATTTTTTCCCTGAGCCCAAGCCGAAGCACATCATGGAGTCGAGCGTGCCCGACAGCGGCATGACCGGCGATCGTAGTTACGTGGACGAGATGACCCCGGCACCCGTGTCGCACGCTTCGGATCACGTTGCCGCCGACGTGCTCTCGCTCGACAGCATGCGCAGTGCGGTCGTGACAAATTTCCAGCAGGACGATCTCGATGTTCCGGCGTTCCTGCGCAAGCGCAACGAAGTGATGTAGGCTCCAGGAATCTGTCATGAGGCGGCGAAAGCTCTTGTTGGTGCCCGTTGCGATCGCCGCAATTTTTGTATCGCTCGGTTTGGCCGTTGGGTCGAACGATTTTTTTCTGCGACACTCCTTGAGGTCACCTGGAATGTTCGCAGCAGATCTGATTTTGCCTACGGCTTCGGAAGGTCGCCCGTTCGATCCTTTCGGCAACCGATACGCCGTCGAGATAGCGGTTGATAGTCTTAGTTGGCTCGCGCTTTTTGTAGCAACGTATTTACTCATTTTGAAGGTAGCCAGCAAGTCGAGACACTCTAGTTAGATCGGGCTCAGCATGCGGCAAGGCCTCGCGAGCTGGGTAGGCATTGCGAAAAGGTTTGCACATGAGGGGAAGTACCTTTTCAGTAACGGGTAACGTGTTACTGAAGGGGGCTGGACTGAGGTAATCGCGGCATATGTGCTTGTTTCATAACGGGTTAAATGGAAATTAATGTTAGTTGCGAGCTAAACTTTTCCATTGCCAGAAGTATGCTAAGTCCCGTACTATCAACGCAGTCCAGTGGTTTGGAAGGTTACCCGACCGCTGGCACCCTGCGTGCATTGATTTCAGTATTGCCGTTCGGGGGAGTGAGTCGAGAGATGTCAAAAGCCACCAGCCTTCTTCGTCTATTGGTTGCCGTGCTAGTGTCCTTGCCTCTGGCAGGCGTGAGTTTCGCGGCCCATATCAACACCAGCACGCACCCGCCGTCGAAATCCAAATCTCAGCAGAAGATCAGCGAGAGCCAGCGCACGCGGCGCCGTATTCATCATCTGGCGCGCAGTCGCAGCGCGAACCTCACCAAGGCTTCCGTCAGCACTCGTCGGCACCGTTCCTACGAACGCTTTCACATGAGCTCGTTCGCCGAAGATATTACGGCCGGTGACATCACTACCGGAGAAGATCCGATCGTACGCCAGGCGGCGATCGACGCGCTCGGCAACATGAACGGCACCGTCGTCGCCATTGAGCCTACCAGCGGACGCGTACTCGCCATGGTCAACCAGAAGCTGGCTCTGTCGAGCGGCGCGCAGCCCTGCTCGACCATCAAACTTTCCGTGGCCCTTGCAGCCTTGAGTGAAGGCGTGGTTTCAAAAGAGACTCAAGTCGCGCTCGGCGGCCGTAGCCGCATGAATCTCACGATGGCGCTGGCGCACTCCAACAACGCCTACTTTGAGGCTCTCGGTCGCAAGCTCGGATTTGAGAAGGTCGCTTACTACGCCCATGAATACGGACTCGGCGAACTCGCCGGATATGGAATCTCCGGCGAACAGTTAGGTAGCTATCCTGAAGAGGCCATTTCCACCAAACTCGGCGGCGTTGGCAAGATGTGCTCGTTCGGAGAAGGCGTTTCCATGACGCCGCTGCAACTGGGCGCCATGGTTTCCGCGATTGCCAACGGCGGCACGCTGTACTATCTGCAGCATCCCACAACTCCGGAAGAAGTCGCTGGCTTCCAGCCAAGGGTGAAGCGACAACTCGACATCGCTCCGATCATTCCGGAACTGTCGGATGGCATGGCGGGCGCCGTCCAGTACGGCACCGCTCGCAAATTGCGCCTCAACTTCAACGAGGAAGAAATTCTGGGCAAGACCGGAACCTGCTCGCACGCCGGAACTCGATACGGCTGGTTCGCTTCCTACGCCAACACCAGCGTAGGGCGCGTCGTGCTGGTCGTCTTCCTGCAGGGCGGGCGCCCGACGTTCGGCCCAAAGGCGGCGGAAATTGCCGGACTCGTCTATCGCAATATGTACGACCACAATTTCTTCGTCGCCGGCCGCAACTTGCCGTCCGATGCTGCCGCCGTGAAAACGGTGAGCCCAACCCCATAATCCGTCCCGCAACTTTCTTGTAGAGACGTAGCTCTGCTACGTCTCTTTCTGTTTAGTCTCGTCCCATGCTCTCCACCCGCCACGAATTTCTCTGCGATTTCTAATAAGAAAAAAAATCCGTCTGCCGATCTGTAATGCAGCAGGTGCTGCTGCGTGGACCGACTTCGCGTTGGTCCGCATCTCTGTGTGCAGGGAGGCCAATACGTCAGGGTGGATCAGGTTTTTGCAAGGTTCCAACGTATGGTGGCTGGTCACGGCTGTGTGCATCGGCGTGGTTGGGCCTGTATTTTTTTTCCGGTTGCGTCAGTGGAAGAAGGCAAACGCAAAGCGCCTCGGCGAAGAATATTTTGCGGTGTTGGCCGAGGCCATCCCACAGATCGTATGGACCGCGATTCCTGGCGGGGGCATCGACTATTGCAACCAGCGCCTCTACGAACTGACCGGAGGGAGCCCAGAGGACACGATGGGATGGGGATGGAAGAGCTTGATCCATCCCGACGATCTTCCGTTCGCCTTGCGCGACTGGGAGTCCTCCCGTCTGACGGGCAAAAGCTACGAGGTTGAATATCGTCTGCGAACTGCCGCGGGAGGCTATCGCTGGCACCTGGTGCGCGCCACGCCCTTGCGCGACGCGGCCGGCAACATCGTGAAGTGGTTTGGAGCCTGCGCCGACATTGACGACCAGATGCGCCACCAGCAACTTCTGGAAGACCAAATCAAGCAGCACACGGCGGCGATCATGGAGGTCAATAACCGCTTGAGTTCAGAGATGCGAGAGCGCACGTTGGCCCAGCAGGAATTGAATGAGCAGAGTGAGCGCACTGTGCGAGAACTCACCAAGCGCTCCAACCGTGCGACCAACCTTATCAAGATGGCCGAACTGCTGCAGAGTTGCGCCAGCCTGGAAGATGCCTTTCCAGTGATTGCCGGCATGGCCCCGAAGGTGTTTCCCGAACTGCGCGGCGCCCTGCTGCGGTTCCACTCATCGCATGAAGCGCTCGACGTCGCCGCAATCTGGGCGGATTGCGTGCTGCCGCCTCCTGGAATTGGCATGCAGGACTGTTGGGCTTTGCGCGCCGGACGCCCGCATATCGTTGTCGCCGGTGACTATACGGCGGAGTGCGGCCACGCTGCGATTTGCCAGAACTCGTACATGTGCCTGCCATTGCTCTCGCATGGCGAGACGGTTGGGCTCTTGCATTTCCAGATGATGGAACCGGGGGAATTTCCCCAGCCCATACTGCTGTTTGCCAACATGTTCGCCGAGCAGGTGAGTTTGTCGCTGGCGAATATCCAACTGCGCGATGCCCTTCGAAATCAGTCGATCCGGGATCCTCTGACCGGTCTTTATAACCGTCGCTATCTCGACGAAATACTGGGACGCGAAGCCCGGCGCGCCGTACGCTCTACCCAGGGACTGGGCGTCCTGATGCTCGATCTCGACAACTTCAAGAAATTCAATGACACCTACGGCCACGATGCCGGAGACGCCGTGTTACGCGAGACCGCTGCATTCCTTCTGAAAAGTGTTCGTACAGAGGACTTCGTTTGCCGCTTCGGAGGCGAGGAGTTCATCGTCATCCTTCCGGCAGCGGACTTGAAAATCACTCAGGCCCGGGCCGAACGAATCCGCTCCAAACTCCGCGAGATGACAGTCATTCACCAGGGGCGATCGCTCGGAATGGTGACCGTTTCCATCGGCGTAGCGGAAGTTCCTGTGCACGGGACCTCTCCCAAAGATCTAATCGAGGCCGCTGACGCCGCTCTGTACCGTGCCAAACGTGAAGGCCGAGACCGCGTTGTGGTTGCGGAACCGGCGCCGCCGGTCGCCGCGGCCCAAACAGACGTCCTCGGAATAGGCCAGCCCTAAGCTAACCGAGCTCTTGCTCCGACGCCACCCATCGCCTTCAGCTCGAGGTTGTTTCCTTCGATCGCCGTTTTGTGTGACACTTGGACCCCAAGCAATCGAATCGACATCGAGGAAAAATGATCCGATCCAAACTGGGATTACTCGCCGCTTCGTCCATCTTCTTCTTCGCCACCGCACCTCTTTTCCCCCAGCAACTGAACTCAAACTTTGCTCGCGATCCCCGGCAGCCGATCGATCAGCACTACACCGATCAAATTCATAAATACACCACGGATCCCTCATTCATCTCTCCCTTGGTGGACTATCTTCCCGCTTCGAAATCCGTGCCTACACCGGCCAAGGTCCTCGGCGATGTCTCTGGCGCGCCCGACATGCTTCCCTACGCCGAAGATGTGTACAAGTACTTTCGTCTTCTGGAGGCGAGCAGTCCGCGCGTGAAGGTATTCACCATCGGCCACACCGAGGAAGGGCGCGAGATGATCGCTTCTGCCATCGCCGACGCCGATCTTCTTGCGGGCGCAAAAGAGAATGACGCGCGTCTTGCCCAACTCGCCGACCCACGCACGATCAACCTCGATGACGCCAAGGCCCGCCAGCTGGTCGACCAATCCTGGCCGGTTTACTACATCACCGGCACCATTCACTCACCCGAAACCGGTGCCCCCACGGCTCTGATGGAACTCGCGTATCGTCTCGCCGTCGACGACGCTCCTTATATCAAGTACATCCGCTCGCACATGATCGTGCTCATCACTCCCGTCGTGGAGGTCGACGGCCGCGACCGCATGGTCGACATCTACAAGTGGCATAAAGCTCATCCCGGCGAGATTTGGCCGCGCCTCCTCTACTGGGGACACTACGTTGCCCACGACAACAATCGCGACGCCATGGCGATGACGCTTGATCTGACCCGGAACGTGCTCGACGCCTATCTCGCCTGGCATGCGCAGGTGTTGCACGATTTGCACGAGTCCGTTCCATTTCTCTATGACAACACTGTGGGGGACGGTCCCTACAACGCTTGGGTAGATCCCACGCTCGCCGATGAGTGGGCGGAATTGGGTTGGCACAATGTTGCCCAGATGCAAAGCTTTGGCATGCCTGGAGTCTTCACACACGGAGACTTCGACACCTGGAGTCCTGGCTATCTGATGTTCCTGGCTGGCATGCACAACGGCATCAGCCGCCTCTATGAAACGTTCGGAAACGGCGGCGCCGACACCGAGAAGCGTATCCTCCGCCCCGAAGATTACTCGCGCACCTGGTACCGCCAGAATCCACCGTTGCCCGTAGTGAACTGGTCGCAGCGTGACAACAATAACTATGAGGAAAGCGCTCTGCTGTCCACGCTTTCTTACTTCTCGCAGAACACACATCACTTCCTCGAAAACTACTACCTCAAGAGCAAGCGCGCCGTCGAGAAGCCATCATTGGAAGGCCCGGCCGCGTATGTGATTCCGCCCGACCCAGCCGAGACGAATCGCCAGGTTGAGTTACTCAAAGTGATGAAGCGCCAGCATGTCGAGGTAGAGCAACTGTCGGACTCTGTTACTTCCACAGTCCCAGCCGAAAAGCGCGGAGACAAGCCGAAGCAGCAAACTTTTCCAGCCGGCAGCATCGTCATCCGGATGGATCAGCCTTACTCCCGCGTCGCCGATGCTCTGCTCGATCGCCAGTTCTGGGCCGCCGGTGATCCCCAGAAGCATCCTTACGACGATACCGGATGGTCTTTCACGCACCTCTTCAACCTGAAAGTTGTCCGAGTGCTCGATCCTTCGATTCTGAAGTCCAGGATGACGCGCCTTGACGATCCAGCCAGCCTTGCCGGCAAGGTTTCCGGCTCAGGCAGTGTGCTGGCAGTCGCCAACACCGGGCAGGTTTCGCTGTTGCCACTGGTCTACAAACTCAAAGGGGCGACCATCCAGGTGGCAGACAAATCCTTCGATGCCGATGGCAAGCACTACGCAGCCGGCTCCTTGTTGATCACCAACGCTCCCGCGGAGCAGGTTGGCGGAATCTTGCATGATCTCTCACTCGACGCAACCCGACTCGCTTCGGCGCCATCCGTCCCGTCTCACGCTGTAAGTCCTCCGCGCGTCGCCTTCATGCACACCTGGCTTGGCACGCAGACGGAAGGTTGGTGGCGCTATGCCTTCGACACTGCGGGTGTGCCCTTCGATTACATCAGTACGCAGACCGTCGGGAACCAGGCGGATCTCCACTCGAAGTACGACGTGATTGTCTTTGCGCCAGTCGGCCGTTCCTCGCTCGAAATTCTCAACGGCCTCCCCATGTGGAACAATCCGATGCCGTGGCAGAAATCCGATCTCACGCCGAACCTCGGAGTCCTCGACAGCACGCCCGACATTCGTCCCGGCTTGGGATCCGAAGGCCTCACGCATCTGAAGCAGTTCGTGGAGCAAGGCGGACTCCTCATCACCTGCGAAGACACCGCTCAGTTCGCGATTGAAACAGGCCTTGCTCCAGGCGTCAGCGTTGCGCCCAAGGGTGACGTCCGGGTCGTCGGCACGGTGCTTAATACGGTCTTCGTCGCCCACGAAAACCCTGTCGCCTTTGGCTATGGATCCTCAGTTCCCGTCATGAGTTCCAGCGGGATGGCCTTCAACCTCAGCAGCATACTTGGCCGCACGCCAGGTCGGGTGTTGATGGATCCCTTGACGGACCCATTGGATCCCTACGCGAAGCGGGAAACTGGCCGCGGCACTATCGACGACAGCGACGAACCCCAGGGCAGGAAAATCACCGAACCCGAGCCGCTCGTTAAACAGCAGCCATGGGAGGCCGCGCATTTAGATGAGGAGCAGATACGCAACAACCCACTCGTGATTCCGGTTCAGAGCCGACCCGAGGTCATCCTGCGCTTCTCCGACGGGAAGACCCTTCTACTGGACGGCCTTCTCGACAAGGGCTCGTCGATTGCCGAGCACGCTATCGTCGTGGACGCGCACCTGGGCCAGGGAAATGTGCTGCTGTTTGGGAATAATCCGATCTATCGCGGCGAGACCCTCGGCACATACGCGCTGGTGTTCAACGCAATCCTCAACTACCAGCACCTCGCGGACGAATCCGCACCGGCAGAGAAGAAGCCATAGTCAGGTTCGCAGCTGGTCCCGTCGAGTCGCCAACCTAAATACACAAAAACGCCCAGCCGTGAGGCTGGGCGAATCATGTTGATATTTTCTAGATGCGCGAACTTCAGCTTCTCTGTCCGCGTCCCTTGCTCTCATCGCTCGCGATGACACCGTCTTTAATGTGAATGACGCGGTGCGCATACTCAGCGATGTCGCCTTCGTGCGTGACCAGAATGATCGTGTTCCCCTCGGCCTGCAGACGGTCAAACAGCGCCATGATTTCCACGCCGGTCTGCGAGTCCAGATTGCCGGTCGGTTCGTCGGCCAGAATGATCGACGGTTTATTCACCAGCGCGCGCGCAATGGCGACGCGCTGTCTCTGGCCGCCGGAGAGTTCATTCGGTTTGTGACTCATGCGCGCTTCCATACCCACGGCCGCCAGTGACGCCTTCGCTCGCTCCATCCGCTCTTCCGTCGGAATACCGGCATAAATCAAGGGCAGCTCCACATTGTGCAGGGCGGTGGCCCGGGCCAGCAGGTTGAAGGTCTGGAAGACGAATCCAATTTCCTTATTCCGGATGCGCGCCAGCTCATCATCGTCCAGCTCGCTGACCAGTTGACTGTTCAACCAGTACTTTCCCTGCGAGGGCGTGTCGAGGCAGCCAATCAGATTCATCAACGTCGATTTGCCGGAACCCGACGGTCCCATGATGGCGACGTATTCATTGCGCTGGATGCGCAGATTGACGCCGCGCAAGGCATGGACCTGCTGCTCCGATCCCATGTCGTAGGTCTTCCAGAGATCCTCGGCCGCAATCATGCACGATTCGGGCGGTGCTAGGTTCGCGGTGTTGGGCATACTGATGACTTCTGCGGTTGCCATGTTTTTCTCCTGGTCCGATGCCACTGACCTCTCCGATCGTTTTGGCTTCAGTACGTTCTGTTGCAGACTCCGTTTTCCGAGACACCGTATTGCGAGACCGCTACCGACTTTCCTTTTGGACGTACCAGTCCGGTTAAGGTTATGACTCTTCTTCCTTCTTCGGAACCGTGTTGTCGATCTTTACGCTGCTTCCTGGGCGCAGGGTACGCAAGACTTTGTAACTTCCCGTTATCACCTCGTCCCCTTCTTTCACCCCATCGAGCACTTCCATCTCCGTCGTCCCCGTAATTCCCGTGTTGACCAGGACGAACATAGCCTTCTTATTCCGGATGACGAATACTCCCTGTACGTCATCGTCCTTCTTCGTCTTCGATGCGGTTTCCTTCGCCGCGGGTGGCGCGGCGTGCACCGATCCTGGCGGATTATTCTGCTGGTCGATCTGGTCCTTACTGCGCAACGTCAACGCCTGAATCGGGATCGCCAGCGCATTACCCCGGGTTGCCGTCGTGATCTTGGCCGTCGTCGAAAGTCCCGGCCGCAAAACCGTTGGCGGATCCGTCAGGGTTACCACCACTTTGAAATCTTTTGCTTCTTCGC
Organism: uncultured Acidobacteriaceae bacterium; assembly: GCA_963840895.1. Classification (GTDB taxonomy): domain Bacteria; phylum Acidobacteriota; class Terriglobia; order Terriglobales; family Acidobacteriaceae; genus Sulfotelmatobacter. The sequence goes on along the minus strand of CAWJAR010000009.1, from coordinate 34,157 downwards.
TGGCGGTCGCCTGCTGCGAGGTCGACACGCCGCTGGAACGGACAATCGCGTTATCTCCAATTTCAGATACCGTGCCATGAAAAATCTTCTTCGGGATCGCGTCGATCGTCACTTCCGCGGGCTGTCCCAAGTGCACATTCACGATGTCGGTCTCGTCCACCTTCACTTCTGCCGTGATCACTGACATATCGGCAATCGTCATCAGCGTGCTGCCTAGCGCGTTCTGGATTCCGATGACCACCGACTCACCCTCCCGAACCGGCAGGTTCGTAACCACGCCGTTGTAAGGCGCGCTGTACGTGGTCTTCTGCAACACATCGCTGAAGCGCGTCAAATTTGCGCGCGCCTGCGACGTATGTTTGGCCGCCGATTCGTTCTGCGCTTTCGCTTGCGCGACCTTCGCCTGGGCCTGCACCAGTCCCGCATCCGCCGTGGCCCATGCATTCCTGCGGCTGTCGAAATCCGACTTGGCAATCAACCCGCCCTGAAATAAATTCTGGGCCCGGTCCCAGTCCAACTTGTTGCGGTCATAATCCGCCTGCGCGCGTACCAGGTCCGCTTGCGCCGTTTTTAGTGCAGCCTCGGCTGCCACGGCATCCGTCTCCGCCGCCTGCACCGAAGCTTGACCGGCGCTGACGTCGGCCGAAGACTGCACGTTTTCCAGTTGCGCGAGCAATTGACCCTTCTTAACCTGATCCCCCTCCTTTACGTACAGGTGGGTGATCTTTCCGTAAGCATTAGCGCCGATGTTGACGTAGGTCTTCGGCTTGATCTCACCCGAAGCACTCACCACGGTGGCCAGATCCTGTCGTTGCACCTTCCCGGTTTGTACCGTCACCACGTTCTTGCTGCTCTGATGAACGGTAAAGCCGACGATGATTGCGAGCACAATCGCAATCCCGACGCCAATCGCTACTTTTTTCCAAGCTTTCATAGTTCCCGTCACCGTCCGGGTGATTTATCTACTACAGGGCCAAATGAAATATCGTTATTTTTAAGCGAATAGCCCTTTTGCCCCGCTGAGAGTGACGGACACACACCATCTGTTACGATCCTGCTGCCGAGAAAGTTCCCGATCAGGAATGAAGAAGTGGCCGAGACCCATTACGCGTGGCGAGTGATAGTGACTGCCCCGGAACCGTCCATTATATATAGCCAGCCCCCAGGTTGACAGTTATAGATTTATGGTTGTCTTAGCTCCATAATTCTGTCACCCCCTAACGCCGTGCTGCGCGTGTTCATGGCCGACTACAATCGCCGCTTCGCCCGCCGACCTCGCGACCTGCAATCCGCCTGGCGTCCGGCTCCGGAAAATCTCGACCGCATCTGCTGCTTCGTCCACCAGCGCGTGGTCAGCAACGACAACATCGTGCAGTGGGACGGCCAGCGCCTTCAGATCCCCCAGCAAGGCCAACGCTTCAGCTTTGCCGGAGCCAAAGTCCACATCTATCAAGCTCTCGACGGGCGCGTCTCGCTCTATTACGGCGACACCCGCCTGCAACACACCCTGGCTCCGCCAGGGTGACACTTTCATGTTGCTGTTAGGGTGACAAAATCAAGTTGCTACAACAGTTATAGATTTATGGTACCCCCGGGCAACTCCGCGCCACCCTTCCGGCTTCTTAAATAGACGGTTGCGGTTCCTTTAGTCGGTTCTCCGGGCACGACTTAACCTTGCTTTCACAGGACAGACAGGCCTAAAATGAGAAGACGGTCGTCTTGGCAGGAGTCCCTCTCATGTTCCGGGTTTCTTCGTATCAAACTGTAATTCGTGTTCTGCTCGCATTTTTCGGTCTGCTGGTTTGCGGCGCTTTTGCCCAGGACCAGCCGGACCAGAAATCGTCCGACAAGCCTGCTCAGGATACTGCTGCGACTGCCCAAGATACTGCTGGCGCAGCCCAAGCCCAGCCCACGGATGCAGTCGATCCTCTCAAACGCCCCGCTAACGACAAGCAACGCAAGAAGAATCAGAAGGCCCTCAAGCAGGAATTGAGCAAGCCCTACAAGAAGTGGCTCGATGAAGACGTCGTCTACATCATCACCGACGAAGAGCGCGCCGCCTTCCGGCAACTCTCCAACGACGAAGAGCGCGACAATTTTATCGAAGCCTTCTGGCAGCGCCGCGATCCTACCCCGGACACCGAAGAAAACGAATATAAAGAAGAGCACTACCAGCGCATTGCGTATGCCAATGAGCATTTCGCCGCTGGCGTGCCCGGCTGGCGCACTGATCGCGGCCGCATTTACATCGTGTTCGGCAAGCCCGATGAAATCGAGGATCATCCTTCGGGCGGCAGCTACGAGCGTCCGATGGAAGAAGGCGGCGGCGAGACCTCGACCTTCCCCTTTGCAGACTGGCGCTATCGCTACATCGACGGCATCGGTCAGGAAGTCATTATCGAATTCGTCGACACTTGCATGTGCGGCGAGTACCACATGACTCTGGACCGCTCCGAAAAAGACGCCCTGCTGATGACTCCCAATGCCGGACTGACTCTCTATGAGTCGATGGGAATGGCCAGCAAAGCATCGCGCTTTACCGGAAACGGCATTGAGCGCCTCGGCTTGGGCCCCGACAGTGCCTCGCAACAGACCAAGCAATTTGACCGTTTGGAGCAGTTCGCCAAGTTGCAGGCGGCCCCGAAGATCAAATTCACCGATCTGGAAGAAGCCGTTAATTCGAAGGTCATCCTCAACCCGATGCCTTTCGATGTGCGCACCGATTTCGTGAAGGTCACCAGTGACACCGTGCTGGTCCCAATCACGATCCAGATGCGCAATCGCGACATCACCTTCGTCAACAAAGATGGTATTCAACGCGGCACCGTCAACATTTTCGCGCGGCTGTCCACGCTGACCGGCAAGATCGTCCAGACCTTCGAAGACACCGTGCAGGTCGACGTTCCTGCCGAACTGCTGCCCCGCACGGCGGAGAATGCTTCGGTCTACTGGAAAGCTCTGCCGCTTCGTGCCGGCCGGTACAAGCTGAACATCGCCGTGAAAGACGTTAATGGCGACCGCAAGGGCGTGTGGAGTCGCAGCGTGGTCGTCCCGGAGTTCTCGGACGACAAACTGGCTACCTCCACTTTGATTGTTGCGGATGACATGGAAGCCGTTCCCACCAAGGCGATCGGCACCGGCATGTTCGTGATCGGCACCATGAAGGTCCGGCCCCGTGTCGCTCCGGCCGACGGCAAGCCGGCCCTGTTCAAGAAAGACAAAGATCAGAAGCTGAACTTCTGGATGCAGGTCTATAATCTCGGCGTGGACGAGAAGACGCACAAGCCTTCCGCCACTTTTGAATACAACATCACCAATCTGGCAACGAATAAACAGGTGATCCAGAAGACCGAGACCACCGATACCATGGGCAATATCGGCGATCAGGTGACGCTGCAGAAATCGATTGTGGCCGCGAATCTGCAGCCCGGAACTTACAAGATTCAGATCAAGGTTAACGACAATATCTCGAAGCAGACCATTGATCCGTCGGCGGTTTTTGCAGTACAGTAACTTTATAGTAACTCCCTGCATTTCCCCCCCAGGGGGTGGGGCGAAGTGACACTGCGCAAGCTCGGAACCTGGGCGATCCTGGTTGGGTTGTCGCTTCCTGTTTGGGCCGCAGAGCGGCCGGGAGCGATCTCGGGATACGTTCGCAATATTTCAGGATCTCCGCAGATGGGCGCCGTGGTGCAGATTCTTGGCGCCGCCAATCGCACCCTCACCGTCTTCACCGACGAAGCCGGATACTATACCGCCTCCGGTTTAATCCCTGGTCTGTACACGCTCAAGGTCACCGCTCCTTCTTTCCTTCCTGCCTTTCGCGAAAAAGTGGGTCTGCGACCCGGTGCCACTCTTAATGTCAACATCACTCTGAGCACGCTGCTGGGCGTCATGCAACTCGGTCCCGTCCGCGCTCTTCCCGCCGACGATGACTGGAAGTGGACTCTGCGCTCGGTAGCGAACCGCCCCATTCTTCGCGTCTTTGACGATCCTGCCCTGCCCGCCGAAAAAGAGAACCACGAAATAACCGGCAGTCTCTCCTTCCTCGCAGGTTCACCCGCAGGCGGCTACGGCACCGGATCCGATATGAGCACCGGCTTCACCCTCGAGCGCTCGATCTTCTCCGACGGACATCTCGCCGTCGCTGGCAACGTCGGTTACGGCAGCAGCCTTCCCGCGGCCGTCGTCCGCACCAGCTATTCCCGTCGCCTGATGAATGGATCTGAGCCGACCATGGCCCTCACCGTTCGCCGTTTTGCGGCGTCCGATCCCAACCTGCACAATGCTGCGTTGCAGGCTCTGGCTCTCTCGGCATCCGACAACTTTGCCGTTGGCGACATCCTTGAATTCAAGTTCGGCAGTGAACTCCAGACCATCCAGTTCCTGGGCCATGTGACGGCGTTCCGCCCCTACGGTTCCGCCGATCTTCACCTTTCCCCCAATACGGTCGTGGAATACGACTACACAACTTCTCGTCCTGATCTGCGTTCCGAGAAGGGTTTCGATTCTGCTCCGGCCGACTTGAGCGAATCGAACCCGCGAGTGAGTTTGCTCGCTTTCGCTCCCAAGATGGAGAGCGCCCACCACCAGGAAGTCAGCGTTTCACATCGAGCCGGCAAGAACAACGTCCAGTTCGCAGTATTCTCCGACCGGGTGGTCAATCCCGCACTCACCGGCACCGGCCAAACCACCACTGCTGGCGGATTCCTGCTGCCCGATATTTCTTCGGGAACCTTCAGCTACGCCGGCAAGACGCTCGATACCAACGGCCTCCGGGTTGTCCTTCAGCGCAAGTTCTCCAACGACCTGACCGCGACTCTCGACTACGCCTACGGTGGCGTTCTCGATCTCTCGCGGTCCGACGTTGCCCTGCAAAACGCCATCCCATACATGACCACGCAACGCCGCCATGCCGTGGCTGCCAAATTAGGCGGAACCGTGGCTCGCACGCACACGAATTGGATCGCGTCCTATCGCTGGGTCAACGGATCAGCCCTCACTCCGGTCGACATGTTCAACGCCTCGCCCGGCCAAAGCGATCCCTTCCTTAATTTCTTCGTCCGCCAGCAGATTCCCGCCATGGGCGGACACATGGAAGCGATCATCGACCTCCGCAACCTGCTGGCCCAAGGGTACGTCCCGGTTCTCGGCCAGGACGGCCAGACGGTCTATTTGGTCCAATCCGCCCGCTCCGTCCGCGGCGGCGTAGCGTTCACCTTCTAAACCCAGCCCTCAGCTATCAGCCTGCAGCCTAGGCCCAGAGCCTATTAGTTCCTAAGGGGGGTCATCCTGAGCGGAGCCGCCTTTCAGGCGAAGCGAAGGATCTCGCCCTGAGCGACGCCGAAGGGATCTCGCACGAGCCAGATAGCTCGCCCTATCAGGAGCTGCCAAAACTGAGTACCGAGTACTGCCCCCAGTACCTTATTCATAAAATCTATCATCCCTATCCATAACTACATGGTTGACTCTAACGATCGCCTTTCGATAATGTTTCTTGCAGACTAGTTTTGCGGAATGGGGCAACGCAACTTCTTAGTATGCAAGGAATTGCAAGCTTCCAAGGGGTTGCACCCATGTCGTTAGACGCACCCGCAAAGCTCCAACACCTCCCCAAAAATTGATCCGTTTCAAGGAGATTACATGAGAGCGCGCATCTTCCTGGTGTTCCTTCTTCTGGCCGCAGCCAGCCTGTCGGCACAGACCTTCCGCGGCACCATCCTGGGGACCGTGACCGACCCCTCCGGCGCAGTGATCGCCGCGGCCAAGGTGACGGTGAAGAACACCGGAACCGGACTAGAGCGCACCACCGAGACCAGCGCCGACGGCAGTTACTCCCTGCCGGAGCTCCCCATCGGCACCTACACGGTGACTGTGACCCAAGCTGGGTTCCAGACTTTCGTCGCCACCGGTGTGACCGTCGACGTAGCCACGGAGCGCCGGGTAGATGCATCCTTGAAGACCGGCGAGGTATCGACCAAGGTTGAAGTCGCCGGTGATCTGCTACCCCTGGTCGAGACCACCTCCGCTGACACTCGGCGGAACCCTGACTGCCGATACGATTGCAGAACCTTCCCGTCAACGGACGCGACTACACCAAACTCATCTATCTGAATCCCGGCGTTGCCGGTTCTCCCGATCAGATTTCTGATTCTCCCGGCTCGTACGGAGACCTTCTCCATGAACGGCTCTCGTGGCCGCTCGAACAACTTCCTGCTCGACGGCACTGACATGAACGACGGCTATCGCAATGACCCGGCCATCAACGAAGCTGGCGTGTTCGGTGACCCCGCTACCATCCTCCCGCATCGACGCGGTCGCCGAGTTACATGTTCTCTCCAACTTACGAAGCCGAGTACGGCCGCAACGCGGCGCCGTGATCAACATCGTGACCAAGAGCGGCACCAACGCGATACACGGTTCTGTGCTGGAGAATATTTCCGCAACGGCAAGATGGGAGCCCGCAACTATTTCAACTTTGCTACCCGATGCAAAGAATCCATTCAACAACAATCAATTCGGCGGCGCCATCGGTGGCGCGATCGTGAAGGACAAAACTTTCTTCTACGCCGATTATGAAGGCCAGCGCGAAAATGGAGCGCAGGCGGCAACACTGCGTACCGGACCCGGCCGAGATCGCGTTTGATATCACTGCCAACGGCCCCGCCAATGCCGTCACGGGCGCCCTCCTCGCCCGCAATCCTGGCCGACCCCCAACATCGCCAGCGCCGCGCCTCAGCCTGGTCAGATTCTTGGAAACGGACCTGGCGCCGCTGGATTCGCCAGGTTGCCCGAACGGCACAACTCTCAAGTCAACCTCCTTCTTCAATCGGGTAGACAGCTTCATCGGCAAAATCGACCAAAACTTCAATACCAATAATATGTTGACCGGTCGCTACTACTTCGGCGACAGCAATCAGAGTTTCCCCTTCGCGCAACTGGCGGCGGTCTTCTTCCCGGATTCAATACCGTCACGCCGACTCGGGTCCAATTGATCGCTCTTTCCTACGTGAAGGTGATCGACTCCGCTCAAGTCAACGAGGTTCGCTTGGGATGGAACCGTTTTGCAGAAGGCTTTTTCCCGCAGGACAAGAGCTTCATTCCCAGTTCGATCGGATTTGGAGACGGGACACCAGCGCTTACGACGGCGCGCCTTCCGGCAACCACCGTTGCCGGTTTCTCGCAGATTGGCGCGACCAATTCCGTTCCCCGCAATCGCGTCGATACGCAACTGGCATTTTGTCGACAACTATTCCTGGAAATCCGAACAAGCATGACGTGAAATTCGGCTACGAGTTTCGCCGCACCACCATCAACCACGTCATCGATCACGTCTTTCCGGGGCACTACGTTCAGACACTTTGCCGGCCTGTCCGATTTCCTGAACGGCCTGCCCGACGACGGCAGCCAGGTTGCCGGAAATTCCCATCGCCATACTTACCAAAACAATGTCGGCTCTTTATTCAAGACAGCTTCCGCGCCACCTCGCGGCTGACTCTTAACTACGGTGTGCGCTGGGATTACTTCGGAGTCACGGGAGAAAAGAACGGGCTGACATGTACACGTTCAATCCCGCGAATGGCGGGAGCAACGATCAAACCAACCAGCTGTCTGACAAGGACTTCAACAACTTCGCGCCCCGCATCGCGTTCGCGTATGACGTAACCGGAAAAGGCAAGACCGTGATTCGCGGCGGATGGGGACTTTTCTACGATGCATTCTCCCAAGATATGTTCTTGGGCCACCTGCCCTGGCATTGTGTCTTCTGTCCCGGTCCAGCCTATCCCGCTTTGGGCCGCAACCGCACTCGCCACCGGAAGCGTTACCGGCGGCGTTTTCGACCCAGGTACCCCGGTCTACTCGGGATACGGTCCAGAAGGAGATTTCTTCGCCGTCGATCCGAAACATGCAGCACTCCCTACATCCAGAACTTCAACTTGAACTTCCAACAACAGTTGGGCAGCAAGTCGGTGCTGCAGGTTGGATATGTGGGTGCTAAAGGGACGAAGCTCTTCCAGTTCAAGGATATTAATCAGCCCAGTCAGGAGCAGATCACCGCTGCGGATCTGGCGTGTGTTCCCGATCAGGCGAATGGAGTTTATTGTCCTTCTGGGTACGGCGTTCCTCGCACCGTCGCTCCGAATTTCTTCTATCTGAATCAGGAGCAGTCTTCCGCGAACTCCATCTACAACGCCCTGCAGGTTAGCCTGCGTACCAGCGGTTGGCACGGTTTGACCTCGCAAGTCAACTTCGTCTGGTCGCATTCCATCGACACGGCCAGCGATCTCGAGGACTTTGAGCCCAACCAGGCGCAGCCGCAGAACAGCACCAATCCGACGGGCGATCCGGGAACTCCAGCTTCGACATTCGCCGACGCTTCACTTGGAACTTCACGTACCAATTCCCCAAGATGGGCGGATCTTTGTCGAAGCTGAAAAATGGCTGGGGCTTCGATGGAATACTCAACCTGCAGGACGGACAACCTTGGCATCTGAATTATGAACTTCAAGGAGACTATTCAGGAGCAGGGCAAAGGATTTGACCGTCCTGATGTTATCGGCCCGATGCAGTATTCCAACAATCCGTCCCAGTTCTTGAATTTGTCCTCATTTGCCGCACCCTGCACTTGGGGAAACCCCCAGGGGAACGACGGCACATCGGACGAAACCAACTGCGTCCCCGGTACCCGCCATTTTGGCAACCTCGGACGTAACTCCCTGCAGGGACCGAGCTTCAAGGAGTTCAACTTCTCCGTCTTCAAAGACACAGCTCTTTCTGAGCATGTGATCTTGCAGCTTCGCGCCGAGTTCTTCAACCTCTTCAACCATCCCAACTTCTCCAGTCCGCTGTTGCCGAATTTCATCGGCGACATCGGATCTCCTGACGCAGCCACTGGTCAGCACAGCGGCTACTATGCGCTCACCGCGACCGGAGACGTAGGCATCGGTAACCCCTTCCTTGGCGGAGGCGGCCCTCGCGGCGTCCAATTCGCCGCGAAGATAACCTTCTAACCCGCTCATATTTGAATTTCGGCCCCTGCCTCGGCAGGGGCTTTTTTGTGCATCAACCTTGGTAATGCAGGGTTGGAATGGCGACCTTAGGAAGGGCAGGCCTTTTCAGGCGTTCCGTTCGAAGCGTGTTGGGGAGCGGGGCTTTAGCTCCTGTTGTCTTTGGTGAAAACAGTCCCGGGAAGGGCGCGGCTTCAGCCGCGCCGCAACGATTCGCACAGAACTCGGGCTTCAGCCCCTGAGGTCTACTCAGTCCCCAGCTTCGACAAGGTCGTCTTCTCCCCGTTCGAAAAATGAGACGGCTGCGGACGATACCCATTCCGGGTTCGCACCTTATATTTCTTCAGGTCTTCTCCCACCAGCTTCACCGTGATCGCGCGCCACCCCGTGTTGCTGTTCGGCTTGGGGTAATAACTCAACGAGTAAAGATGCGCCAAATCATCGCGAATCGACGCGAACGCCCTATGTTCGTCCTTCCAGTCCTTCGCGAAGTATGCCTTTCCCCCTGTCGCGGCGGTCATGCGGTCAAAGACCGCCGTCGACACCGGCTCGATCTTCGCCTTCTGCGTGCTGATCATGTAGATCGAAACGCCCGCGGACTGGGCAAACTCGGCCACATCCTCAGGTGGCACCACGCTGGAATTGTCTGGCCCATTCGAGAACACCACTACTACTTTTCTTCCCGTATTTTGCGCGGCATCTTTCAGCGTCAATAACAGCGCGTTGTAAAGCGCTGCTTCATCTCCGGCCACCGTCGAACGTACCGCGCGTAAAACTTGTGGCCGGTCCGACGTAAGCGTCGAGCCCCGCGACAAATCCCGGCTATACGAATAGAACGCGATCTTGTCGGCGTTTCCCAGTGAGCGAATAAATTCGGTAATCGCATCTTGCGCGAAAACGAAGCCGCGGTACATGTAGTCGCTGGTATCAAACAGCACAAATACATTGGCGCCATTCACCAGAGAAGCAAGATCCTGAGGCGACACGCCGTTAGTCGAACGTTTTGCCGCGTCGCCTGGCGTCCCCGATGAATCTTCGGCCAACTCCCGCAGGCTGCGCGTGGGTTCGTCGCCTTCGGCGAAGGTGGCCGTTTTCTCCACAATGCCATCTTCCGTGATGGAGAAATCCTGCGGCCGAAGTCCCGTAATGTAGTTGCCCTTTTTGTCCGTGACCGCTACATTCAGCTGCACCATGTTCACGACGACCTGAAAATTCGGGCTCTCCTGCGCCTCGATACCCGTTTCGACGCACAACATCGCCACGACTACCACCAAGATGAACGGAAATATTTTTTTCCCCATAGTTTCCAACTTCCTTACTCTGCCACCACGTACCTGAACGCGTGCAGGATCGGCCCGTTGATCGAACGAACTCAATGTTGAACGGCGCTCATCCTCGATGGCGAATTCAACTTACCCTCCCGAAAATCTGCCCCCGCTTCGTGCATTGCCCGCAACAGGGCTGGCCAGTCTTCAAAATCCGTCGCAAAGATCCTCTCCACCATCATCCGTGTCAGCTCCGGCACGAACTGGTTCAACATGACCGGAGAATATCCCCCTTCATCTGCCAATCGTGCCCAATACAAATTCGGCGAGTCCCACGACTCCGCCAGGAAACGGGCGGAGTATCCGGAAAACGGTGGCATCGGCGCCACATTCAGCAATTCCAGACCATAGTTCTGCGCCATATGGGGATGCGGCGTTCCAAAATCGTGGGACAGCCGCTTCCAACTTACTTGCTCCGGATGTTGTCGACACAGCGTTTGCAGTTCCACCATCGCGCTGCCCCACACTCCCGGCTCGTCGGGATATTTCGTCAGAAACTCCGCCGCCAGGTAGAAGGTGTCCGCCGGCATGATCTGCGGAAGAATTGCTGCCACGCGATCGGCCAGCATGGCTTGCTCGACTTGCCGCGAGCGCTGCGGCAGCCAGCGATCCGCCAGAATGCCCAGTACCTTACTTCGTAGCGCCTCGTCTTTCTCTGACGCGAGCAGAAGTTCTTCCCCGGCACGCTGGTAGAGAGCGATCGCATGCAACTCCAACGGGCTTACGTCCCACCACCGCGGCACAATTGCAGACGTGAACAGCTCCGGCGTCAATTCCTGCCAGACCAAGGCTTGAACGCTGCTTGGCGAAATGAAATCTTGTTCGAGTTCCGCCAAGGCATACGGGAGATCGGCAAGCGAGCCTACAAAATGAGCGCCTCCGCCCGCTGGAGAACCTTGCCCTAAGAGCTCCGGCGCCTGCCACGGCGTCTTCAAGCCCTCCAGCGTGTCTCCAGCAAAATCGTGTGAGCGCACAAACAGGGGGTTATTGTGCAACGCCTGGGCGCCGGGTGGTTCGTAGTACGCGTAGTTCAGACCAACCAGTGTGTCTCGCAGAAACGACGCCAGCTGACCGCGCGCTTCTTCGATCTGCGCCTTCGAAGCCGTCGACGACTTCAGAAGTTTTGGTAAGTCGGTTTGCATCTGCGTGTCGGTGTGATGGTTGTTATAAATTCCGGATGCCCATTCCGATCTCTCGCTGTTCGTGAAGATGGGGCGGGGCATTTGAAATTCCCGCGTCTGACCCGCTAGAAGAATCATGTACTCTGGCAGCTGTTTCCCACGCGCTTTATCCGCCAGAGCGTCGCCGATGGTCATTAGGGTATCGAGCGATACGAGCCGTTGGTCGTCCAGTACTGATCGAATCCGCGCGGAAATTTCCCGGTGCACCTGCTTCCCCTCTGGAGTGTTTTGCCGAGGCCCTGCCAGCAAGTCGATGATCTCGTCTTGCGAGCCCTTCGGGTTGCCGGTCGAGAAACGGAACAGCTCCGACAGAGAGCTTCGACCCGCGTCATACAACTGCGCCGCCGTTCGAATCGTCGCATATGGCCTTATCATCGCCTGCCACGACTCGTTGATCTTCGTTTCCGCAATCTCTCCCTGGCGCGCCAGGATCTGCCAAATCCCTACGCTGGCCTGAAAGGTCCCAAAGGCGTTCCCACGCACCGCTCCTGGCATGCTCTTCAGGCCTTGCGCTACTTGCAAAAATAGCGCAATGGATTCATCGCTGAGCTCCGGGAACTCTGAGAAAATCCGGTACTGGTCGCTGTATTCCTCGAATTTTTGCGCCAGCAATTGAACCGTTGTCGGGGCCAGTCGATGTTCCGGAGAACGCCGGCTATCGAGTTCACTGATTGCCAGGTAGATTTGCAGAGCCCCATTCTCGCTGGACCCGCGCGATAGCGCGAACATGATCTGTACCAACTGGTCCGAACTGGAAATATTTGTCTTCCACTTCCGCGCCAGCTTCATGTTGTGCCCCGCGAGAAAAAGGTCTTTCCACACCTCGATATTTCCCGGCGTGAGTGGCTCGCCGTTGCTTTCCAATTGCAATCGCGTTGCGAGCAACAACAGTGTCGGAGCGGGTCTGAAAGTGCCCCTCGTCGCCGCCACCGTTGTATCGGGAGCGCGCAACCCCTCGTAAAACGGACGTAGTCGCCGCGCATTCACAAAGTACGCTTGCTGTCTTGCATTCACCCGCGACAGCACATCAAAGTAGGCCATCAGCCAGCCTTTATCCTTGGCCAGCAGCTTCGAAACGAAAGCGGCAGGGGACCCGGGATTCGCGCCCACCAATTCCTTCCATGCTGCTTCTGCCGGAGCGCCTCCCGGCACCTGCACGCGGCCATCCCGAATACACAGGCCTCTCCCGTAAAAGTCCAGTACCGCCGCGTAAGGCAGCAGTTTCCCGAGCCCGATCGAATCCCGCATTGACTCGCTGGTTTCACGGTCGATTCTCGACATCGCCCAATACAAGCGCGCCAGCAGGGGATCATTCAAAAGCGTGTCCAGCAAGTCCCGGCTATTTTCCTTGAAGTTTTTCGTGCTCGCCTTGGTCCAATCGCTCTCGTTGAAGAGCACTGGCGCGGGCGTCGAGGCATACGCGTACTCGAACGGCTTTCCCCCTTGCAGCGTTTGCTCCAGTTCAGCCATGGGGAACCCGGAATCAATCGCCAGGAAAGCCCTCTCCGCATCCTCTGTCTGCAACGACAATTCCGGATCGCCACACTTTCCCTTGGTTCGATAACCGAGGATTAGCAGCAGAGGTCTCGCGTCGTCACAATTCGAGACCCGAATCACCGTCCCGCTGTGGCCGGCCAATTCCGCCAACTCCCTGGCCTGCACCACGTATCGCCTCAACAGCACGAGGAATTCTGTCGGCCGGGAAGTGCCCTGGAAGCCTTCGGTAAACACATTCCGGCTCAGCAGCGGCAGCACTTCTTCGGCGGAAACTTTTTGACTGATTCCCGCCAGACGCAGAAATGGCTTCAGTGGTCCCGGGATCACGAATTGCGGCGAAACCGCAAGCGGTTCGCTTTGCGTTGAAGCAGTGCCCACAGCAGCGGGAAGCTTTCCCTCCACGGCCTGCGGCATTCCCGCATCCCGCGCGAACAAGCTGCAGCTCAAGAGGGAAAACGCAATCACGGCGGACAGGCGAACGAATGATTTCACGGCTGGACCCCTCGCGGAGCCGACGGGACCTGATCTCACCTGCTGTCTGTCGCGGAAGGCAGGGGGTGTCTTCCATTCGCGAACGAAAATGCCCCAGATCTAGGCTTGGTGAGAACCGAGCCCTGCTCCAATTTCAATGTCGGCCAAAATACCTCATATTGGGCCACTATCCAAGCTGTTTTTTCAGGATTTTTTTAAACCCCAATTTTGACCCACACTCAAAGGCGGGTTGCCGCACAGTTTGTAGCAGTTTCGGGGCTCCGAGGCGTCACTTGCGCCAATCTTTTGCGATTACCGCGGTTTTCGAGAGTCAAGGGCCATTAGCCGCGCAGTCACGAGTCGGGGATTGACAGTGGCTGGACAACCAGAGAACCAGGATTCTTAGGGCTGTGTGGTCGTCAAATGACTCAATCACTTTCTGCCAGCTTGTCTCGACTATCAACCTTGACAGTGGCAACCAGAGGGCTCCTTCATGAATGATGCCAACCACGGTGAACTGATTAGCGGGACAGCGCGCCTTCGAACTCTGCGCAGCGTGGAGTTGCCAAACTCTACAGGTCACTCCAACTAGCCTGACCATCAATGCCGCCGAGATGTATCGACCAAGCTCCCGATGACGCTGCAGCAATGGGGAAATCAGCCATGCACGAAGTCGCCTAGAAGCGCTTTGGGTCGGCCCGTCGCGCGACACGAATGAATACGGAGGAGACGATGGCATTCACATCAACCGAACTCGCTGAACGAACACTACACCGCCGCGCGATCGAGGCCGTGATCTGGGGCATGCCGGCGGTCAATGCCGAGTTGATGTTCCAGGCAATGCGCGATGCCAAGGCCGACTTCAACCAGGTTGTCTACTGGGAACGGCCAGTCAGCTGGAAGAACCAGACGCTCACGCCCAACCCCGACACGATTTATCTCATGCCCTTCTTCAATACTAAGGACGCGGGGCCGATCGTGCTGCAGATTCCTCCGGCAGATGGCGGGAACTCGATCACCGGCAGTATCGACGAGGGGTGGCAGACGGCGATCGAAGACGTCGGACCGGCGGGCGTGGACAAAGGCAAGGGCGGCAAGTACCTCATCCTGCCACCGGGCTACAAGGGGCAGACGCCCGAGGGTTACATCGTGCTGTCCTCGGGAACGTACGCTGGCTACGCGCTGCTGCGCTCCAATTTCAAAACCGCCGCTGACGCCGACATTGCCAAGGCAGTCGCATACGGCAAGCGGGTCCGGTTTTATCCGCTCGCGGAGGCGGCGCACCCGCCGGAAACGAAGTTCGTCGATGCGTTCGACGTTATGTTCGACAGCACCATTCCGTATAACACGCGCTTTTTCCAGGTTCTCAATCAGTTCGTGCAGCGTGAACCATGGCAGACACGCGACAAGGTCATGATCGATCAACTCAAGACCATCGGCATTGAAAAGGGCAAAGCGTTCAGCCCCGACGCCAACACACAGAAGATTCTTGACGACGCTGCCCGCGAAGCGCATGACTGGCTCGACCAGAAATACCAGGGCCACTTCGCGACCCCGTACAACCAGGGTATCCATTGGGCACTGCCAGCGGACCAGAACGTGCTCGAAGGTCTAATGACGAATTTCATTGACCCTGACGCCTACCCGGTCGAGGGACGTGGCGTCGGCTATTCCATGGGATTTTTCAGCGCCAAGCATTTGGGCACGGGTCAGTTCTATCTGATGAGCATCGTAGACAAGAAAGGCCAGCCCTTCGACGGTGCCAGAACTTATCGCCTCAACGCCCCTGCCAATGCTCCGGTCAAGCTTTACTGGTCGGCCACGATCTATGACCGAGCAACCCATGGACTGATTCGTAAGATGCCGCGGTCCAGCCGCTCGTCCAATACGCAAGGACTTCAGAAAAATGCCGACGGTTCGGTTGACGTTCACTTCGGGCCGAAGGCGCCAAAGGGCAAAGAGTCGAACTGGATTCCCACCAGCGCAGACGGAAAGTTCGAAGTACTGTTTCGGTTTTATGGACCGGAGAAAGCGCTCTTCGATAAGACGTGGAAGCTTCCCGACGTGGAACAAGTCGCAGTAGCGCAGGCCGAGGTTGCAGCTTGATGCGAGGCGCCCTCTGCTTTAGTTGGCTTATGTCTACGAAATGCCGTGGGAAAAGTTATGGAAGAACGCAAGACGCGGATCTCGGCAGCCTCACGTCGCTTTGATAAGAGACCGCTAGACCGTTCGTAGTCACTTCTTCGGTTCTTCCTGCTCCATTTGCTTCAGCTTCTGTTCCATCATCATCTTTTGCTGTTGCTTGGTGAGCTTGGGAAACAGGAAGGCGATCTGCAGACGCATGCCCCATGGCGATGCCCCCGAGGGGTACACGGCATTGCCATAAAATGCCGCGCTGATGTTCACCGGCTGAAACCCGAGTTTCATCACTCTTCCCACTCCGCCGCCGAATGGGACTGTCCACACATTGCCCGAACTCGCGTTCCAGTTGGCAGTCAGAATCGGCGATATCGTGATGTACCAGCCCTTATTTAGGTTGTAATTCACGAAGTACTGCAGCAACATCTGGTTGACGTCCGGACGGCTGCCCGATCCCGCAATCGACCACACATTATTCACCAGCGCGCCCAGCGTCCATTTCCCCGGCTGCGCGAGCACAACCACTGAAGGCCCCATGCTGAACTTGCCTTGGCCAAGGATCTGGTTGGTGGCCGTCGGAATCGCGAACGCCGGCCCCACCCCCCAGATCAATTTGCCGGGCTTGGCGGGCGACAGAAAGAACGTTGGATTCATATCCCCAAAACCGTACTCACCGCCCGTCGGCTGATCAGGATACGGCTGCCAGATGATGGGCTGAATGATCCGCGTAATCAGCATCCAGTTCTTACTGATCTTGGCGGGAATCACCGGCTGGATGTTCAGAACATCCTGCGTTCGGTCATAAGGTCCAACCCCAAAGTTGCTGTTGTTCTGAATAGGAACGCTGATCAGGCTCGCCACCGGGTTCTGCACTGCCTTTTGCAAATCGCTCGTTGTAGTCGATGCCGCAGGCGTCTCCTCCGTACCCACCTGCGTTCCTCGTGCGTCGATTGGTGTATCCTGCGCAACCAACTCGGTCACATACATCGGCCCAGCCAGGAGGGCACATCCAAGTGCGCCCAGCATTCTCTTTCGTCTCATATTTCTTTCCTTTTCGAATTCAGCCTTTTCACTTGTGGCAAGCGTCTAGTGCATCTGAATCTCTCTGTTTGGTCGACTGTCAATTTCACCAGCAAGAGTGCGGATTTTCGACAGCGCCGAGATCCGCTCGCAGTGGGGCGTCTACTGACTCACGATCTTGGAAAACAGCAGACAGCCAACCGCAAGTAGGAAAGCAACGAAGATCACGATACGGGTGACGATCATTTGACGCACAGAAAATCCGCTCCTAGATTTCAAATCGTTCGGTGTGAACCAGCTCCGCTGGCACTCCAATTGTCGGCAGTACCTGTTCCATCGAATCCATAAGAACAGACGGACCGCAGACGAAGTACTGGAACCGCTTGTACTGGCGTGGCAAATGTCTTAGCAGCATCTCTGCGTTAATGTGCCCTTTTTCCCCGGCCCAGCCATCGTGTGGCTCTTGCAACACGAAGACTACTTTCAAGTTCATCCTTGTTTTGAGCTGTTCTAACTCTTCCCGGAAGGTAACGTCCTGGTAGTCTTGGCTTCCGTAAAAAAGAACGACAGGGCGGTTGTCCTCCCGCGTGGCCATCGTCTCGCACATCGATCGCAATGGCGTAATTCCTACGCCACCGCCGATGAGTACATAACCGGGCCCTTGTTCGCGGTCAGACGAGAACACTCCGTAGGGACCATCGATCCAGACGCGCGCTCCAACCTTCACGGCAGGCACCGCCTTTCCCGACCAGTCTCCCAGCGATTTGATCGTGAATGCCACAGAGCCGTCCCGCTCTTTCTCCGCCGAGGACGAAATGGAAATAGGATGTTGCTCGATGTGAAACGGCGTCTTGCCTAGGTTGAGCCATGCAAACTGGCCCGGCTCGAAATCGAAACCGTCGTGCCCTACCGGGCGCAGAATCAATGTATGCGCGTTCCCCTGTTCCGGGATCTTCTCGCTGACTTCCCACGGCCTGTGCCACAGCGCGATTGGCCCGAGAACGCGATATCGAACCGTGATTGCCAGAATCATCACGACATAAGCGCCCCACAAACACTCCATCGCGACTGAGTGAGAATAGTGGCCAACCGCCAGTACGTGGATCAGCGCGCACGACACGACGACCAAAGCGACTCCCCGGTGCATCAATTGCCACCATTCGTACGAGATCTTCAAATGTCTGCGAGCAACGGTGATTGCGACCAACAGAAAGAGCCCCCAGAAGGCGATGACTCCCCATCGCCACATCCACAGCATCGCCCCTGAGAAGGGGCTGAGCATCGTCCACGGATATCCGTTGAGGAACAGGAAGATCGGATGAGCGAGGATGAATCCTGCCGCGACATACCCAATCTGCCGATGGAAGAGCTGCAAGGCATCCTGCCCGAAAGCTCCGGCCAGCGACTGCACGCGCGCAATCAGGGCAAACTCAAAGGTGATGATTGCCAGTCCCACGTATCCACACGCGACCGAGAACTCCAAGCTTCGCGCCCGCTGTCCTCCAGGCTGCCGCGCGACTGCGCCGATGACCAGCGGCAACAAAACAAGAAACAGGTAAAAGCCAAACCAGAATGCTGCTCGAACGCTGTGCTTCATACTAGAAAATTCCGGCAGCGCCTCCTGGTTAGCCGGACAGGCGCCTTATTTGAGCCTCATGCCATCTGCACCACCGGTCGTCCGTTACTTGGCGGTCGTAGCGACAGTTTGTTTCGTAGGTTGCTCCGTCTTTGCAGCCATTTGCTCGGGATGCCCTTGAACCAATTGGTATCCCGTGTTGCCGTTTCCTGGAAAGACCTGGGATAACGCCAGTACATTTTTGTACTTGTTGAAGACGAGTTGACTGCCGCCCTGGGCCGAGTTTGGCGTAGCCGAATCGACATCTACCATGACAGCCGGCCGGCCACTCGTACTCGCAATCTCTACAACCGATTGACCTGCCCCTTCAACCGGTCTGATGACGTAACTGCCTGGCTCTAGCGTGGTGTTCGCAACCGTAAACGGCTGAGACATTTTGAAGTCGAGTTGGTTCGATATCTGAGCGTGTCCTGAACGCAGTCCAATCGTTAATGCAATCAGCGCGACTACAACATATTTTCCAATCGAGGCCTTCATAGCCACCCCCATTCGATGTCGCGACAATATCGCCCTGTTCGAGCAACGTCTACTGGCAATTCTTCCATGTAGGGGTTCTATGGTTCTAATAGAGTCGGAGCGATGGGACTGGTAAGCCCGAGTGTGCAAATGGGGTATGTCGACTGAATACGGATGTCCATTTTTTCTCGCCCTCTGCGCAAAAGTTGAGATTGTTCGTCAGACTGAAGCCGAAGCGGCGGAAAACGATTCTGCTCCCACATCCCCGCCGTCCATTCCCATATCACGTCAAATCACATGCCCACGTGACCGAAATCATGGTTGGGTCCGATACCGCTGTTTAGCATTCGCAAGAGAGAGGGAGTGCTGCGATGAGCACTTTGCGAAGATGGCATAGCGCGCTGCTCTTGGTTGCGTTGGCGGCAGTACTCCCTTACGCCCAGAATTCCGCGATCGCCCAAGAACAACCGAATAACTTTCTGAACCAACCTCTCCCGGGCCACGCCGTTCCCCAAGATCAGCCCTCCGTCTATAAGCCCGACACTCTCTATCAGTACATCGACGGCGGCGCAGACATTTATCTTCTCTATGACTTCCGCAGTTTGCTGCATCAGGATTTCAAGAGCGGAGGCGGGGAACTGACGAGCGACCTCTACGACATGGGCAAGCCTGAGGATGCTTTCGGTGTCTACGCGGCGGAGCGGTCGCCCGGATACCACTTCGTCGCCATTGGAGTCGAAGGCTACCGCAGTGCAGGAACCCTTAACTTCCTGCAGGACCACTACTACGTGAAACTTTCAGGATCCGGCCCGAACGCGGATGCACTGCTCGATCAATTTGCCCGCACCATGTCCGCGCGAATCGGTGGACTTCGCACCCCGCCTTCTCTGCTGGAGAGGCTTCCTGCAGAACATCGAGTGAAGCATTCCGAACAGTACATGCGGAAGGATCCGCTGGGGCACGCATTCCTGGCCCCGGCGTATGTGGCGACCTACGTCTGGGCACAGAAACCGAGCAAACTGCTGATTTCCCTTGCGAATGATGCGGCAGGTGCGAAAACACGATTGCAGCAACTCGCCCAACATTTCCGACAAAGCGGTCAATGCGTCGCCGCGCCTGAATTGGGCGAAGGTGGAATCAGGGCAAAGAATGATTTCGAAGGCCGGGTGATCGCGCGGACCAAGGATCGTTACCTGATCATCTTGCTGGATCCCCCCGAGAATGGGGCTGACATTCTAAGGAAGACGGCGCAAAGCTTGCCATGAACCCGCACCGGCCAGAAATACGCGACGTACGCAACACCATCTTAGGAGCCAAGTCATGAATAAGCGGACCGAGTGGAATCGACGGGAATTCATCGTGAAACCGATCGTATTGGCGGGAGCGGCGACGCTGTTGGGACGAACCGAGCTCTTGCTGGCCAGTTCCACACAGACGCCGACCGGTCCCATCTTGCAACGGACTTTGGGAAAGACCGGAATCACGCTGCCGATCGTCAGCATGGGAGTGATGAACGCGGACGTACCGGGAATATTGCGGCGGGCCTACGAATTGGGAATCCGCCACTTCGATACCGCCGCCGTTTACCAGCAAGGGCGCAACGAAGAGATGGTAGGGCAGGTCATTAAGGATCTAGGCGTGCGAGACAAGGTAACGATCTCGACGAAACAGATGTTGCGAAGTCGTCCGCCGAGCGCCGCCGAAGCCAAGAAGCGCTTCATCGAAGGTGTCGAAGCGAGCCTGCGGCGACTGCAGATGGATCACGTCGACATCCTGTATCACCATTCGGTCGATTCGGTGGAGGTCGCGCGCGCGGATGGTCCTCTCGAAGCATTGCACACCCTGAAGAAGGACGGCAAGACGCGCTTCATCGGCATCTCGACGCACAAAACCGAAGAAGTCATCAATGAGGCCGTGCGATTGAACGTGTTTGACGTTGCCCTGGTGACCCTGAATTACACCATGGCGCACGATGCAGGAATCCTGAGCACGATCGAGCGCGCCGCAAAAAGTGGAATCGGAATCGTTGCCATGAAGACGCAGGCGGGCGGCACGGTCCGGCCCGACGCGAAGTTGCCCAAGCAACTACCGGCGGCCAGCCAAACGGCTCTGCTGAAATGGGTGCTGAATCACGATTTCATCACCACCGCAATTCCCGGCTACAGCACCTACGAACATCTCGAACAGGACTTTGCCGTGGCACGCACGTTGAGCTACACCGTCGAAGAAGAACAGTTTCTCGCGGACAAGAGTTTTTCGGCACGCGCAGAATTCTGCCAGCAATGCGGCGAATGCCGCGACGACTGCCCGAAGCACGTCGATATCCCCGTCTTGATGAGGGCGCACATGTACGCCGTGCAATACCGAAATTCCGGCGTCGCGCGCGACATGCTGGCGAGCGTTGCCCGCGGCCTCGAAACTTGCCGCGCCTGCGTTTCGTGCCCGGTAACCTGCCGCAACACGGTGCAAATCGGGCAGAAGATTGCTCAACTGAAAGCCCACCCGGTCAGCCGGTTACTTGCCTAGTCGCGGATCGTTGGCGAACCGAAGTCATCCGCCGTTCACGCCGGATCTGTCCACCGAACGCGCACGTCACTTTTGACAGTACCGCAGCGCAACGATCAGTGGGATAGTCCCAAAAGTCGTTTCCGATTCACGACGTCGCTCTCTTGGCAACGCGGTGGGAGGAAATTATGTTTGGAAGGCGCACACTCAGCAGCCTGCGATTCGCTATCCTCTGTTTCTTGGCGGCCGTCGCGCTCCCGTCATTCAGCCAGGACGCAATCCCTGTTTTCGCGGTTACGCCGGAAGACAGCAAGATTACCTTCTATGTGAAAGCTTCGGTCGATCTGGAGGGCACCTTCGACAAGTGGGACGCCATTGTGAAATTCACCTCCCCCGATGTCACGACCGGGGTTTTGGACATCAAGATTCAGGCGGATAGCGTGAATACCGGAAGCGGCATGAAGGACGGCAAGCTGAAGAGCAAAGATTTCTTCGACGTTACGCAGGATCCGTTGATCACCTTTCATTCCGACAAGGTTGTCCAGACCGGTCCAAACACGTTGGACATTCCGGGAACCTTTACCATTCGCGGAGTCTCGAAACCCGAGACGCTGACTTTTACCATCACCGGAAAAGGGACCGGCTCCGGCGAGATCAAAGGAACCATGGCCTTCGACCGTAAGGACTACGGGATGAATAAAGGAATTCCCTTCATCAAGATCGCCGACCGTGTCGAGGTCACAGTCGACCTGAAGGGGAAGCGCGTTAGCGGCCCTGCGTTGGTCTTTAAACAATAGACGCCTGCCGCCTGATTTTCTGTATGCATCGTTCGTACCCGGCGTCTCCCACCCCCGTTACCGAGAATATCTCTCCCGAGCCTGTCGACGACGACTTCTCAATTCCGGTTTCTGGAACAAAACTGCTTTCTTTTTCCGATCAGCATCTAAAAGGGATACGCTTTAGTTTCGATAGGAGGTATGTGTATGTCCCCCGCGAACCGTCGCTTGGCCGACCGAATTGAAACCCTTGTCACGAAAGCGCTCGGCACTCGCGAGCCCGACCAACTCGACGAAGTGATTCAGGAGCTTCGCGAAGCGCTCCACGAACATGCCAAGCGCTTACGCGAAGCGGACGCTGCTCAGGCAAAACGGTCTCCCGCCGCTTAGGCCCGAAAGACTCCTCAGGCTCGCCTACGGCAGCGATGAATAGTTCGACAGCAACTGGTTCGCGCAACCGGATGTCGGAACTCCCGACAAATTTGCGGTCCCCGTGACGTACGAACTTGCATCACAGAACAAATCCGGCCGGTTCCCGCCAACCAGCGTGAGCGCGCTGCCTTGTTGTATGTCGATCGTGGATAAGTTGGCCGCGACCAGTCCACCGTGCTGACCCCCTGTAATGCTGGACCCACCCAACGTCGCATGGGAGTTGTTCGTCACGATCACGCCTTGGCCCTGACTGTTCGTGATAATTAGACTAGCTCCCGCGTTAAGGGTCGAGTTATTGGTGACGAAAACCGCGCCGCTGGTACCTCCCCACGACTGTCCTGCGTTCCTGATCCGGAGTCTGGCGCTTCCCAGGTTGAGGGACGAGCCGTCCGTGACGATAGCGCCGTTCGTGTTTGTGCCGGACGGGTTATCGATCATCACGTCGACGGGCTGGGTGGTATCCACATCCACCAAGTCCACGCTCCCGCTATCGCTAATGTCGATGGACTGTTGCATATCGCGGATGGTCATTCCCTGCAGCGTGACATGGCCCGAACCGACTACAAGGCCCGCGTAGAAATTCCCGTCAGCCGGGCGTTGCAACAAGCCACCCGCAATGTGCACATCGGACTTGTCGAAGGCCGAAACAGCTGCGTATCCCGAGTTTATCGTCACGTTCACTTGCACCAGCCAAACCTGGCTTTCCTCGTAAACGACAATTCCCCACGAACCTGTGACACTTACGTTCTGCAGCTGCACCTGGCTGCTCCCCTTCCCGATGCCGATGCCCGAAAAAATGGAAGGCAGTGAGCTGACACTCAAGCCAAAAACATTAATTCCTCGTGACCCCGTGATGGAGAGTACGTAGCTATTGTTCTGCGGATTTGTTGCCGGCTGCTGTATCGTCGCTCCGGCTTGGCCTCTCAGGGTCAGGCCCTCAAAGCCATTCACACTAACGAACTCGGTGCACGTCCCCTGCACGATCACCGTGTGCGGTGCTTGTTTGTTCAGCTTCGCCAACTTTCCATTCAACGAGTCCCCGTTGTCGCAGTTTACCGTGATGGATTGCCCACCCTGGGCGAACGCTGCCGAGGCCAACAACAGAACAGAAATCACTCTCACGAAACGCCCGAACGTTGTCGCTGTCTTCGAGATTGTGTTCGACATGCTTCCTCCTTGATTTTGATCCGTGCACTCCTTCGCGCGATGCGATAAGAACGTTACGTATCCTTAGGGGTGCGAACGATGATCAGCCGCCACAAACTAATGGCGCTACTGACATCTACGTTTTGACTTCATAGGCACCGAAAAAAACAGGCACAGACACGGCGGGGAAGTCTTATCTCTTGCCGATTGCAGCCTCACGGACGAGCCGTGTGCCGAATCGGGGCGGAATTATAGGCTGAAAGAACGCTTTAAACAACCGTTATAAAGATTCCCTTCGATAGGCGGTTGCACCTCTTCATTTTCTGTGTACACCGTTCCAATAGCGGGTGCCCCACCCTTCTCGCGCCTTTCGCGAGAGGGTGGGGATTTTGACTGCGAAGAAGTTGAAGCGTCGGAAATGATGTCGCCAAATGTCCCCGCCTGATTTTTGGTATGTGGTTCTAGCTGGGTGGGGCCCCAGTTGCACCTCTTTGAGATTTGTTACGAAACAGAGTATTGAAGCGCGTCGCTAGAACGATCTAACCTCCAGCCGCGAAGCGGCGGCATGTTATAGCCCGGCACGTTAGTGCCGGGTAAGAGTGGAACCATCCCCGAGTCCGCCTAAGCGGACGGCACTCTGGATGCCGCCCCGAAAGTCGTGCCCGCAGACCCTTCCCGCGTCGACGCTGCGACCTGAGATATACTTATCCTCCCAAAATCCCCGACGGAAGTCCTCTGGAGGCGGAAACTCATGCCCAGCAAGAAGCGTTTGATTAGCGTCGCTCTTCTGTCGATCCTGACCATGACGAAACTGGCCGGAGCCGTTCCGGCGGACGATGGGGAACGCATTCTGTACAGTTTTGCTGGCGGCACAAGCGACGGAAGCGAGCCCCTAGCGGGATTGGTGCTCGACGCGGCGGGGAATTTTTACGGCACGACGTTCCATGGTGGCAATGACAACACGGGCACAGTGTTCGAGTTGCAGCCCGACGGAAATGGGGGCTGGACCGAGACGGTACTCCACCGTTTTGCCCCACATAACGGCGACGGATACAGTGCTGAGTCCGTCTTAACTTTGGATGCAGCCGGGAATCTCTACGGTACAACTGCAGGCGGCGGCACTTACGACTACGGCACGGTCTTCGAGCTGAAGCGCCAGGCGAGCGGACACTGGAAAGTGAAAGTGTTGCACAGTTTCAATTTCAACGGCACCGACGGAGTGAGTCCTCCTGCCGGACTGGTCCGTGACGCTGCAGGCAATCTTTACGGCGTCACGTCCGGCGGCGGCTCCGCCCGTCGCGGGACGCTCTTCGAATTAAAGCGGCAAGCGAATGGAGCTTGGATTGAGAAAGTGCTGTATAGCTTCAAGAACAATGCTGCCGCCGGGACCTTCCTTTTGGAAAACTGATCTCGGATGCTGCAGGCAATCTGTACGGCACAACGGAGAGTGGAGGCTTCGACAACGCAGGTACAGTCTTCGAGTTGAAGCGGGAAGCAGGCGGGGTTTGGAGAGAGCGAGTTCTACATTCCTTTGCCAGCAACGGCATCGACGGGATACTTCCCTGGGCTGGCTTGGTTTTTGATACCGCAGGCAATCTCTACGGCACGGCCTCAGAGGGAGGCAGCTTCGGACTGGGGACGGTCTTTGAGTTGAGCCCCAACGGAACAGGAGGCTGGACGGAGAGCATTTTGTACAGCTTCAGCAACGACGGCGCAGACGGATACTATCCAACCCACGAGATGACTTTGGACACCAACGGCAATCTGTATGGCACGACCACACGGGGCGGCACCTCTGATTTGGGGACAATCTTCAAGCTTAGCTCCAACGGAAACGGCGGATGGACCGAGAGCATACTGCATAGCTTTACCTACGACTCCATGGATGGCGAAGATCCGGCTTCTGGGCTGATTTTCGACACCGCCGGCAACCTCTACGGCACGACCGCCGGCGGAGGTACCGCTGGCGCCGGCACCGTCTTCAAGATCACTCCTTAGCTGCCGAAAATTCAGAAACCCACACGGTAGCACCACGCTTGACTTTCTGTGTGTACTGTTCTCACAACGGGTGCCCCATTCTTGCCGCGCCCTTTGCGGTAAAAGTGGGGATTTTCGAATGCCGCGAGTCGCACGCTGGGCAGCAGTAAAGTATTGCGAAGCAGAGTTCGGGCAACGATCCTTGCTTCGAGGCACGACGCGTTTAAGGATTTCATGAGAGTGTGAACATTATGAAGAGATTCATCTTGTCCGTGTGCACAGCCCTACTCGTAGCGCCCCTGGCAGCCGCGCAGTCGTATACCATCGCCAACCTGTGTTCGTTGAACAATACCAATTTCGGTTATAACGACAGCGGCGCCTCCGCCGTCAACGACAGCGGTCAAGTCGTCGGCTCGTCGTACATCGAAACCGACGGTGACGCAATTACTCATGCTTTTCTCTGGACAGAGCAAGGAGGCATGGAAGACCTCGGGGCGGACGGACTGGTTAACAGTGAGGCCACTGGCATCAATGCTTCTGGCCAGGTTGTCGGTACGGCTAGCGCCTCCACCTCAATGGCCTTTCTTTGGACCAGCACAGACGGTATGCTGAACCTGGGGACGCTGGGGGGCAATTCTAGCAACGCCACGGGAATCAATGATCTGGGCGATGTCGTCGGACTTTCCACCACCACGCTGACCGATACCTTCATCCACGCTTTCGTGTGGAACGCGGGCCGAGGGATGCGAGATCTCGGTACATTGGGCGGGAATAACTCAGGGGCTTGGGGAGTCAACAATCATCGGCAGCTAGTGGGTTACTCGTACTTGTCCGGCGAAAGCGTCTACCATGCCTTTCTTTGGACAAGCTCAGGTGGCATGCAGGATCTGGGAACTCTGGATGGCAGCTATTCCGTCGCTGCGGCCATCAGCGACTCCGGTGCCGTGGTGGGTTCCTCCACTCTTCCGGGTGATGCCGTGCAACACGCTTTTGGACCAAGAGTAGGGGCATGCAGGATTTGGGAACTTTGGGAGGTTCCGATTCCAAGGCCGGTAGCATCAACAAATCAGGCGAAGTTGTGGGCTGGGCTAATACTCCCATTGGAGTAGGTGGTGGATTCTTATGGAAGAGTGGAAAGGGAATGGAGAAGCTGAGTCTTCAGATCCCGCCCGATTCCGGTTGGCAGCTCGGTGGGGGAGCAAGCATCAACAACGTCGGCCAGATCGCAGGAACTGGATACGTAAAAGGCCTACCCAATGGCAATAACGGTCGTGCTTATCTTTTGACGCCGACTCGTTAAGCGTGGGCGCGCTTGATTTTTCTGTATGCACGCCGACCAAGGCACCTGCGAAGTAGCCCTAAGCGAGATACTCCGAAGGAGTTGATTCACTGATGGCAATCCAAACGAAAACCGTAAGTCTAGCCGCTGATGCGATGCGCCGATTTGCTGTGCTTATCGCCTTTGCTGCGACCGTCACAGCCGGCGGCTGGGCGGCGACCGAAAATATATTGGTCCGGTTCACTGGTGACAATGGCGCTAACCCGTATGGCACGCTGGTCTTTGATTCGGCGGGGAATCTCTATGGCACTACCACCTCCGGAGGGCCCAACGGAGGCTCCGGCACCGTATTCGAATTGTCGCCCGTTGAAGGTGGTGGATGGAAGCAGACGATTCTCTACACATTTAATCCAAGTTTGAACCCAACTGACGGGAATACTCCGCTAGCCGGAGTGATCTTCGACGACGCCGGAAATCTTTACGGCACAACGGCATTTGGTGGCGGTACAGCGGGGTGCCCGGATGGATGCGGTACGGTGTTTGAGCTCACGCCCAATGGACAAGGGTCGTGGACTGAAAATGTTCTATATCGATTTCAGGGCAGAAGCGATGGCGGCAATCCTCAGGCTGGCTTATTGCGAGACGCGCAAGGAAACTTCTACGGCACGACCCTGGTGGGCGGAAACAAGAACTGTGTTTCTGGTTGTGGCACATTGTTCAAGCTCACACAGACCTCGTCTGGCTCCTGGCAAGAAAGTGTGGTTCACGGTTTTCTGGGCAGCGTTGTGTTGGATGGGGCCGTTCCCTCGGGTCCACTGGTTTTCGACCATGCAGGCAATATGTACGGAACGACTCTCGGTGGCGGGAAAAGCCATTGTTCCGGCGGATGCGGCACGATCTTCGAATTGAGCCCCGCTTCTGGAGGGGGCTGGCAGTATGATGTTATCCACTTATTCGGGGTAGACAGGAACTTCGGGGATGGACAGGGACTTGGAGGAAGTCCGGCCGGGGGAGTAGTGGTTGATAGCTCCGGCAATCTTTTTGGCACAACCTCTCTAGGCACCAACTTTCAACAGGGCACGGTATTCGAGCTGTCGCCCGATGGTCAGGGGGGGTGGACGGGGAAGCTGCTTAATAAGTTACGTCAGTCGACCGGAGGCAGGCCTCATGCCCCGCTCCTGCTCGACGCCGCGGGTAACCTCTACGGTATGACTCTGAATGCCGGTGCCCTCTTTGAACTGTCACCTTCTTTGGTTTACACCAGATTGATCAGGTTCATCGGAACCAATGGTGCGAGTCCTTATTCCGGTCTGGTGTTCGACTCTTTGGGTAATCTCTATGGCGTGACCTCACAAGGCGGAGGTACCGGTACGGATGACGGCGTGGCTTTTGAAGTCACACCTTAGGGTCCCACATTTGATTTTCTGTGTGCATTGTTCTCAACGGGGGTGCCCCGAGCCTTACATCTTTTGCAAGAGCCTGCCCTGAGCGAAGTCGAAGGGGTGGGACACGTTGCTGCCGACCGCTTTGGTTTCACTGCAAGAATATTCCGACCGTATTGGTGCACCGCCGTGTGCTTCCCGCAATGGATGGTTCGTCAGTTTGCAGCCACCGTACCCGCTCGCTCTGAACGACGCAGCATCAAGACCAACACAGCAAAGAGTCCCCCTGGAAGCCAAATCCAAAGGGTTTCATTCTTGAGAATGAGATATCCCTGTGGGCTGAAGAAGCGTCCGAACCCGATTGGTGAAACACGAATCGGTCTCCACGGCAAGAAATACCGATGATTGTCGAAGGGTGAGAAGAATGCGACCCCGAGTCCGCCGTTCGTCATAGCATCGAGAACGCCGTGGCTTACCGTTGCCAGAAATAGATACGCGAACAACGGAAGTCGTCCGATCCCAAGCGCCCCGCTTCGGAGCACAATAATCGCGACCACACTCGTCAGAAGAGCAGCGAAAATTATCGAATGCGTAAATCCACGGTGCCCCCAGAAATCGGCATACCGGATACCAAACCGAAACCCAATTACGTCAATATCGGGAAGGACGGAGCAGAACACACCCGCCGCCCAAACACGCTTAGACATACGAGGTCGGTAAAAGCATGTTCCAATGCTCAAAGCAGCTACCGCATGTGAGAGCGCCGATGCCACAGCGACGAGTTCCTCCGCAATTTGCTTTCGCCAATTTATCCTAGTGAGGTGAGGCCGGTGGTTACAGCGCGGGTTCCTGAAGGCGTTTGCATCCGTGAGTGGCACGAGAATCACTTTGTCATTCATCAGCCGAGTGTCAGAAATCCACAGCCCCCTTGTGACATCTAACCTTGCGCACACCCACCAATTTGCCTCAGAATACGTCCGCGCAGCGGCTGGCCACCGAGAGCTAGCCAGAAGCTAACTTGTTTGCTCTCAAGATTTTGCCCGTAACCGATTGAGCCGCAAGATATTGCGGACGATTTCTCCCTAACCCCATGATTCCAAGAGACCGATGGGGGGAGGGGGGTAACCATTCAGTAATCCCAGCCCCAAAACGGGAAATCAGACCAGCCGTCTCCCCATTCCACCAAGAATATTTTCGCTGCCCAGTCCAGTAGCGAGTAGTCAGGAGTCAGTATTCAGGAGTCTCGTAGCTCAAAGCTCAAAGAAAGCTCGTAGCTAGAAGCAAGCAGCTAACCCTCGTCCCAACCCTTTCGTCACCTCGTCCCCCGATTACGCCGATGTTACCCTCATCTCGTATTCCCTCCCCACAAAGCTCTGTTCTCGGAGATCCTGATGCGTCGCACTCTATCCATCCACGCTTGTGCCGTGATCGCTCTTGGTCTGTCTCTCGTCGCGCCGCTGTTTGCGCACCACGTCAAGAAGGGTGAATCGACCACGCTCCCGGTCACAACCGCTTCTCCCCAGGCTCGTGAGCTTTACCGCAAGGGAATGGAGGACTACGAGAATCTCTACCTCGAGCGCTGCAACGACGATTGGCGCGCTGCCGTAAAAGAGGATCCGACCCTCGCCGTCGCTTGGGCCTGGATCGCCTTCAACAGCAGCAATCCCGAAGAAGTCACTGCCGCTCGCGCCAAAGCCAAGGAACTCGCGCCCAAACTCACGCCCGGCGAACAACTCATGATTGCCTGGATCGCCAAAGTGCAGGAAGGCGACTTCCTCGGTGGCATTACGGCCATGAACGACATGCTCGAGATGTATCCCCGCGACAAGCGTCTTCTCTATCTCGCGGGTAACTGGCTCATGGGAGAAAACGGCAACGACCAGGCGCAGCGCTTCTTTGAGAAGGCTCTCTCCATCGACAAGAACTATCCCGCGGCGCTCAACGATCTCGCTTACGTCGACGCGCGCAACCGGCAATTCGCCAAGGCATTCGCTGCGATGGAGCGTTACATCGCCCTGCTTCCCAAAGAGCCTAACCCGCAGGATTCCTACGGAGAACTGCTCCGCATGTCGGGCAATTTCGAGGGCTCGCTCCTTCACTATCGCGCAGCGCTCAAGCTTGATCCCGACTTCGTGACCTCGCAACTCGGTCTCGGAGACACTTACGCTCTCATGGGCAATCAAGAGCAGGCTCGCGTCGAATACGACAAGGCCATCCGCTTCGCCCACAACGAAGCCGACCGCCTTACCTACAGCATGCAGAAGGCGATGACGTTTGTCCGGGAAGGGAACTACGCCGAGGCCGACAAGGAATACACCGAGATCGCGGAGACTGCCCACGCCAAGAAGCAGAACCTGCAGGAAGCACAGTCGTTCCGTCATCTGGCCGAATATCAGGCCGACGACAACGTCGCCCTCAAGCACCTGAAGCTAGCGGAAGAAGCGCTGCGTCATCAGT
This sequence comes from uncultured Acidobacteriaceae bacterium, assembly GCA_963840895.1. Lineage (GTDB taxonomy): Bacteria > Acidobacteriota > Terriglobia > Terriglobales > Acidobacteriaceae > Sulfotelmatobacter. The sequence goes on along the minus strand of CAWJAR010000009.1, from coordinate 3,470 downwards.
CCATTCTGTCGGCATCGGATCGTGACGAAGAGTTGTCGCGCATCCTCCGCAACCGCACCGTGCGCGCCGCTCACGCCGGCAATGAACCTCTGGCCGAAAAGGCGCTCCACGAATTGGAAGCTCTCGCCAACGGCAGCCGCAACCGCGTGATCCAGAGTTCCTATCACGGCGCCTCAGGCACGCTGCTCATGGACCAGAAGAAATTCCAGGACGCAATCGCTCAACTGGAAGAAGACCAGGACAATCCCTTCACCCTTGAGCTGCTAGTTCAGGCCTACTATCAGACCGAGCAGACGGAAAAGCTGCACGAGACAGAAGCCAAACTCCGCGGCACAAACATGCCCACCATGGAGCAGGCTCTCGTCGTCCCAGCTGCCCGTTCCAAGCGCCCCAACATCTAGTCCCAATCTGAACTCCGGGCTCCCAACGGAGCCCGAACTCCCTCGCCCAACTTGCCGCGTTAGTGTACAGTAGGTGGTCCCTTTGGCCCCTATGAAAGCTGACACCGAACGCCGCGCCGGAACCCGCATCTCCACTCGCGTTCCCACGCGCGTGCGCACCATCAATGGAGTCGATCAGACGGCCCAGACCCGCGACGTCAGCGCCAACGGAGTCTTCCTCTATACGAAGTCCCGCATGGAGAAGGGGGCCGACGTCGAACTAGTCCTCATCCTCCCGCCAGAACTCACCTCCGGCGAGAAGTGCTGGGTCTGCTGCCAGGCCACAATCGTGCGCATCGAAGAAGACGGCCCCGAGTTTGGGGTGGCCGCCCAGATCCGCCGCATGGACATCCTCCCCGAAGCGACGGTCTAATACCCGTTTTAGGACCGGGGCCGGGGGATATTCCCCAACGATGCACCACCGGCTGCTCCCAAAACGTGTGGGTGGATTAATATATGTGTAATTGTTTGAAAAAGGGCTTCCCATTGCACTCATCGCAGTGCAATAATGACGGCCCTAGAATTGCTCTGGCCAATTTCAGGTTCCAGGTGGGTCCAGGTTATGTTGATTGAAAAACTGGCGGCCGGTGTGGTGCAAGTGCAGACACCGATCGGTCCGCGGTACGTAATGCCTTCATTCCTTCAGCGCGTTTATTTGCTCTGGATGTTTCGCAATTTTCCGATTCTTCCTCACGCAGTTCTCAACGGACGGCAGCAACGCATGATCGATCGGATGTGCAGCGAGCAGCGCTTCGCGTCCATGGCTTATGCCGATGGTATGGACGAAGCGCCGGTGATCGGTACGGTCGAGCATCGTCCGCCGATCGGGGCGGATCAGTTGCCGCCGCGTCGACCCTCGACGAGCGACGCAAGAGGGTTGGCAGCGGAAGTTCGGCAGCGTTCCTAGTTCTCGTTCTTTGGCGAATGTGCGCTGCCCTTGCGGTGGTTGCATTCTAATTGGCAAAGGCTCGCGACCGAATGTGTCGCGAGCCTTTTCTATTTCTCGAATGATTCGTTCAGAGCGTGATCATTGGTTCGACGGCGGAGGATTTCCGCTTTCACTGTCCGGCGTTCCGTTCGGATTGCCGTTGGGCTGCGAACCATTGCGCGGAAGGTCGCCGCAACCATCTCCCATGCCCGGATGTGGTCCGCCATTTCGCGCCTGCTGACACGCTGTCAGCGCTTTCTCTTGATCGGCAGTGATCAGGCCTTCCCTTTTTTGCTTGGTCTGTTGGTGGGTCTCCCGCACCTGTTGCCGCTTCTGTTGCGGGGTAAGGGAGGTATTGGAGCAGACGGCCACAACTTGAGAATGAGCATCGCGTCCGATGGAACGCACTTGGTCCGCGACCGACTTCTCGATGCCGGCTTGCTGCCAGCACGATCCCTGTCCCCGGCCATTCTGGGCGGGTGGTGGGGTTGTCGGTGGATTGCTTTGCGCCAGAATCGTCCCTGCGAAGAGAAGAAAAACAGCTGGACAGAAAAATTTTCTGAGCATGGGGAGGGCCTCCAATAATCTGAACCCGCTTGGTGGGCAGAAGTTGTTGGCTAGCTTAGCGCAAGGACGAGGCGAGAAAACAAATCTTGCACCACCCACTGCACAGCAGAAAGCGTCTAGCAGATGCTATAATTTTTATTCGTCCTACCAGCCAAATTCCCCACCGTGGGCGCGTAGCTCAATTGGCAGAGCAACTGACTCTTAATCAGTAGGTTGTAGGTTCGATTCCTACCGCGCTCACCATCTTTTCAAGCACTTGGCGGCTCTCGAACGATCCCCTTCCCACCGATTGTGTCCATTTTGTGTCCACTATTGCACGCGCTGACTGGCAACGTGGGCAATTTCGTCGATGTCCTGGTGCTGATACTTCATGGTGGTTGCTACTGCGGCGTGGCCCATCGCCTTCATCACCGCAAACAGGTTTTTCGTGGCCCGGTACATTTCAGTTCCGAACCCGTGGCGAGCGCAATACAGCACCAAGTCATCCGGCAGGCCGGCAGCCTTCCTGGCATCCTGGAATCGCCTGGCCACTGTTGTGAGATGGCCACACTTCGCCCGTTTTGATGGAAAGACCCAACCTTCCTTTTGATCGGAATACCGCAGCAGCAGCGCTTGGAGAACGCGCGGGCTGATCGGAACGTGCCTTCGTCCCTTTGGGGTCTTACTGTCGTAAACGAAGTAGCGACTGTTCGACCAGTCCAGATGCTCCCAGCGCATTGTGAATACTTCTTTTTGGTTTCGCATTCCGGCATCGCGCATAATCATGAGCACGTCTCGAAGCGGCTGCTTGCAGAAAGGTAAAAGCCTGGCTTCAATCTGTTCGTCGATGATGCGCTCCCGTTCGCGTTCCTGCTTCAGTTTGATCTTTGGAGCCCCTCTAAGCACCCGCCACTCTTCCGCTTTGCCGAGCATACGTCGGAGCGTGCGAAGTGCATTGTTGTGGTTCGACGGGCCGCCCGGAAACCTGAGCACGCCAGTATCGTCTTGGGAAATTGCGTCAAGCCGCATACTGGCCACATCCGTGTCCGCGAGCAACCGCCATCCGTTGGCGTAATAGTCTTTTGACTTCCGTTTCAACATGCTTTGGTTGTTGACCCAATCAAGGAACCGCTTGCTGAACTCACCAAGCACCGGACTGCGTCTCAGTAGAAGAACGCCTCCTCGTTCCTCGGCTTGCGCCATGGTGAGTGCCTCAATTCTTCGAGCGGCCGTGAGTGTAGCTTTCTTCGTGGATCCCCGATAACGTCTACCGTTGATCCGGAAGCGGAAGTGATAGACCCGACCTCGCTTGTAAAGAGCCATCGCTTACCCTCCATGTGCCCGCACGGATGGCTTTTGCTTGTTGGCTCTGACGTATGCTTCTACGTCTGCAAGATCATACTTTATCCGGCCACCGAGTTTCACGTAGGCAGGACCAATTCCGGCGCAACGCCAATAACGAAGAGTGCTCTCGGGAATGTCCCACATTTTCGACAGTTCCTTCGTGCTGACCAACTGCCGGCGCCTAGGTTGATCTGTAGGCGCACCCCGGCCAG
>CAWJAR010000008.1:0-51574 GCA_963840895.1 uncultured Acidobacteriaceae bacterium | reverse complement strand
CGGAAGGGAATGGCCCATCCACCATACTTGTCGAAACCGTCGACGGCGTCGATCAGATGACCATAAAACGCATACCGCCGCATCTCACCGTCAGTGATGACTTCTATCCCTGCTTGGACTTGCAGATCGACACATTCGTCGACGGCACGGTCTTCGATTCGTTTGATTCGGAATCAGTCAGGTTGCCGACCGCAAACTGATACCACACTCTTTCAAGTAGGACGGTCGCAAGAGACTTCCCACTACATCGCTATGAAACATGATTCTCTCCTGACCGCTCAGCGAAAGCTTCACACAGAACACCCATCTTCACAGCCTCGTTTCCTGCATCAGGACTTCAGCCTCTCACGGGTGCTTCTGCGGATCGCTGGATAGTGACTCCGCACCCAGGCAAGCCCGGCGGTCGTGCACAGCATGGCAAGAGCTAACGCCAACCAATAGGAGCGGGCTCCAAGTTGGATGAAGTAGGAGCCAAAGACCGAACTTAACAGCCCTCCGGTCCGACCGATTGCCGCCGAGTATGCGACCCCGGTTGCGCGGATGCTGGTGGGATAAACGTGGGACGCTAGAGCGTACGTCGAGGTCTGAATCGCATGCGCCAGCAAACCGTTGAGCCCGAGACAAATGATCAGCAAAGCGCCTGCCATGCGCTTGAATGGGAACCATGATCAATGCCAATGCGCTGACCGCACATGCGAGAGCACCTGAGAGTAAAGGACCGCGCGATCCAAGAAGTGGGATCAGCATTGCCCAAATCAGTATGCCGAGCACCCCTCCAAAGTTATAGACGGCGAGTCCCGAACTGGCACTTGCGAGATCGAGACCGCGCGACGTTAGCATAGTGGGAAGCCAGCCAAACACGAGGTAGATGTTCCCAATACAGAAAAAGAATGCAATCCACAAGGCCCACCGTGTCGCGAGCCAATCCGGGAGCGAACAAAGCCCTCAGGGAAGCGCGGTTGGAGGTTCGCGATTCCGCTCGGTCGACAAATGCCACTCCGTCGGCAAACTCATGTCCCATGCGGCTCAAGAGCTCACGGAGTCGCGGCCAGTCTCGGGGCCGGCTCGCCATAAAACGGGGCGATTCAGGCAGAAGGGCGGCCAACACTGCTCCGAAAAGTACGGGAACACACCACCCACTACGTACAGTCCTCTCCATCCGAATCTGGGCAAGACCCACGCAGCCAGTACGCCGCCAACGAGGCCACCGATAGGAATACAGATAAGGGTAAGCTTTACCGCGGTAGATCGACGCCGCAATGGAGCAAGCTCGGCACTGAGAGCACTGACACTTGGAAACAGCCCCACCTGTCGCAGTTCCCGTAATGAAGCGCAAGATCGTGAGCCCGAGGAAGCCGCGGACGAAAGCAGTGGCAAGAGTCGATAACCCAAACACTACGGCACCACCGATCACAGCGGGACGGCGGCCGAATCGATCACCAGCATAACCTGCGATCAGTGCTCCATCACCATTCCCGCCAGCCCGCGGCGAGAACCACTCCAAATTCGGCGCGAGCCGCGTGCCATTCTCGAATCAATGAGGGAATGGCGAAACCAAGGATCTGAATGTCGAATCCATCAAAAACTACGGCGACGGCCACCAGCGCGGTCAGCAATTTCTGATAGCGGGACCACCGCCCGGTGTCGAGGAGTCTCTGCCACGTCAATGCTTGAAGTACTATGAACAGACTCCATCAAGCTAGCTATTTCCCCTTAAAACAGAGTTGGCCGTCTCAGCGCCACTTCTATCGAAGCAAGCGAACTACAGCCACGCTGCGGCGTCGGTCCACACTGAAAAGGCAGCTTTCGGTACGACTTTTCCCAATCAAAACGGATAATGACGAACCCCAGTTTGTATTGTGATCCAACGCAAGACAGTGAACTCCGTTTACCGCAGCCTTTCCACCGAAACGACCATAGCCCGACGCCTTTACACCTCCAAATGGCATCTGAGGTTCATCGTGAACCGTCGGTCCATTAATGTGACAGATCCCACTCTCGACTCGAAGCGCTAATTTCCAGGCGCGCGGAACGTCGCGGCTAAAGATCGCCGCAGACAACCCATAACCAGTGTCGTTGGCAACCCGAACTGCCTCCTCCTCGCCCTTCACGCGAATGACCGCAACGACCGGTCCAAACGACTCTTGTGCGTACAGGTCCATTTCCGGTGTCACATGGTCAACCACCGTCGCCTGCATCAGGGTTCCGGTGCTTCTCCCGCCGGCAGTGATCTGCGCACCCTTCTTGACGGCATCTTCAACAAGTTCTGAGATCCGACGCGCGGACATTGCATCCACCACTGAACCGAGCACCGCAGGACCTTAGACGGATCCCGCAGAAGAAGAACCGCTGTTTTCGCAGAAAGGCGCTTCACAAATTCGTCCGCGACCCGGGAGTCGACAACAACTCGGTCTGTCGACATGCAAATCTGCCCTTGGTTCAAGAACGCCCCGAACGTCGCCGCGTTTACTGCCGCATCGAGATCTGCATCGTCTAAAACAACCAGTGGGGCTTTGCCTCCGAGCTCAAGAAGAACGGGTTTCAAATGTCTCGCTGCCCGCTCGGCAACGATACGTCCCACACGCGTCGAGCCTGTAAAGTTAATGTGGCGGACCGCTGGATCGTCGATTAGTGCGCCGACTATTTGTGGTGCGTCTTCTGGAGCGTGCGTAATTACATTCACGACTCCATCCGGCAGGCCCGCCTCGACTAACGAAGTGCCGATAAGTGAATGCACCGCGGGGCAGGCTTCGGATGCTTTGAACACCACGGTATTTCCACACGCCAGTGGAACCGCGAGCGCACGAACACCAAGAATGACCGGTGCATTCCAGGGAGCCATCCCCACGCACACACCCAGCGGTTGACGAACGGCCATGGCAATGTTGTCGGGAACATCGGTTGGAATGATTTCGCCAATGATCTGAGTGGTTATCAACGCCGCCTCTCGAGAAGAGCAGCACCCAGATCGACGTTAAAGGCCGCCCACCTTTCGGTTGCGCCGGTTTCGGAAATCATGCATTCAGTAAATCTTGCTTTTGTGCGTAACTAACTTCTCTGCAGCCCGCAGCAGAAAGTCTCGACGTTGCCCCGGCCCCATCGCGGCCCAGATCGGAAAGGCATGCGCCGCCGCACTGACAGCCGCTTTCACGTCGGCGAGGCCGGCCGCCGCCGCCCGAGTCGTTGGACAGTTCTTGACTGGATCGATCCGATGGAAAGTCCTGCCTTCCGCCGGGCCGATCGACTTGCCGTTAATCAGAAGCTCAACGTCGTCCATCCTTACCTCGTTGTAGTGATGTTTGCGGTCCGCTTGCTTGCCATCGAAATGAGGGCGTCAAGGGCTACCGATCCCCGACCCTTCGGGTAAATCACCAGTGGATTAACGTCAACCTCCGCAATCTCAGGGCACGACTTCACAAGATGGCCAAGACGGTAGACAGCTTCTGCCGCGGAACCGACATCGAGAGCTGACGATCCTCGAAACCCCCTCAACAATGCACTACATCGAAGTCTCATCAACTCTTCCTCTATTGCTGCGATCGGCAAATCAGGCGGAAGAAGTCGTATGTCCTTGATCGCCTCGGCAAACACGCCCCCGAACCCGATGAGGAGGACTGGTCCCCAATGCGGATCGTTGCGTGCGCCTAAGAATAAGTTCCACGCCCTGCTCTCCCATCTTCTCCACCAAAACCCCTTCAAGCCGCAATCCCGGCCGCTCACGCTCCAAATCGCGATGCAAGAATACCACGCATCTGCGAGATCCCGTTCTGACTCAATTCCAAGCACCACCCCGCCGACTTCACTCTTGTGAGGTAAGTCCGTTGATTGCGCTTTCAATGCAACTGGAAAGCCAATGTCCCTTGCTATGTGAATCGCCTCATCTTCCGTTCGTGCGAGTCTGCCGACTGGAGTCGAAATGCCGATTCTAGAGAGCACGCCCTTACTTTTGAATTCCGACAAACAACCCGTCCTCTTCGAAAAGATCGGAAATGGCGGCTAATCTGAACCGTCGTTCGACTGATCTCCTCAAATTGAGGGAAGACTAGTTATCCGAGCGAGCGCGCGAATTGCGCGTTCCGGGGATGGGAACCATGCTACCCCGAGGTCGCGCATTTGTTCGATCACTGCTGAGGCAATGCAGGCCCCCTCGTCGAGCGCCGCAAAGATAACCGGTTTGTTAGGCCTGAAAGTTCTTATTGCATCAGCGATCAACGGCAGTTTCGTCGCCGTAGTCTTCGCATCAGTGAGGATCGTGTCCAAGCATGACGCTGCCGACCCGATCATCGTCTAGAACTGGCGACAACGCTTCACGATATAGAGCTGGATTGACCAAAGCCTGCGCAGTTAAGTCAAGCGGATTCGAGATGGGAATGAATGGGGGTAGCTTGTTTTTCAGAACTCGCACTGTGGAAGACGAAAATTGCGGCAGATCAATTTCTAAGCGATCACAGAGATCGAGTGCAATCGCTTTGAATGCTCCTGAGTCCGTGAAGATCGCAGGTCCACCGTTCGGGAGTTTGGTGATTTGAACTAGTATTTGCGAGACGTCGAGGAGTTCCTCCATGCTTTCGACGTGGATGACGCCCGAGCGCGTGACCAGGGTGCGCATTACTTCGCAATCACCAGCAATAGCACCCGTATGCGTCGCCGCTGAAACACGCGCAGCCTTGCTTCGGCCTGGATGGAGCAAAACAATGAACTGTCCGGCGGCGCGGGCCCGCCGCGCCAATTCCAAGAAACGTCCGGGTTGCCGGAACTGCTCGACGATCAGCGACCAAAACCCGAGTACGTTTGTCCCCTATCAAGTGATCAACGAAATCCTCCACTCCAAGCGATGCCTCGTTACCAGTCGAAACCGAGTACGAGATGAAAATCGATAATGCCGCATATTTACGGCAATAACCGCAACGAGGGCGCCGCTTTGCGAAATAATGGCCGATCCGGGGGCGTCTGTGCGGGGCTGCGACGGAGTCGATACAAAGGTGAGGGGAATCCCGTCAACATAATTCACCATTCCCAGACAATTCGGACCCTGCAAGATCATCCCACTTTCGCCCGCGATCTCGGTCAATTGACATTGCACCTCCTGCCCCTCACGCCCGCTTCGGCAAAGCCCGCTGAAAATATGACTAGACTACTGACTCCCTTCGAGGCGCACGCGCGAGCGGACACGATTACAGACGCGGCCGGTATAGCCAGAACCGCGCAGTCGACACTCGCCGGCAGTTCCTCTATGGAGCCCAGAGCATCGCCGGCCCTGTATCGTGGGTCGCTTCGGATTGATCAGGTAGAGTTTTCCCGAATACTCTGCGTTCTTAAGATTTTCGAGTACCGAAGAGCGCCAAGCGAACTCTCGGACGTGAAGGCGCCTTTACCAACGCGATCGTCCTCGGTCGCAAGAGTCTCTCTCAATGGTCGAATGTGTAGACCGTATGTTGTCCAACTGGGTTCGAGAGTCATTTTGCGGGACGTGAGTCAGCGCCGATAGCTCTCAAGACCCGGCTTTATGCTTTTCTCATCGAGGGATTGCTTGAGCCCCTTTTCTCGACCGCCTTCGGGATCACGCAGTTGCGCCTGGTCGGCTTTAGCGTAGAGGTAATCTTCATTTTGCTCCCACGTCAGTTCGCGGCAACGTTTAAAGCCATGCTTGGCCGCGCGCAGTACTACGGGGTTCTTCTCCATCAGTTTTCGCGCAAGCACAACCGTTTCTTCGCGCAGTTTCTCGAGCGGGACAGCGCGGTTGACGAGGCCCATCTCCGCCGCCTGCCCTCCGGTGAAAGTATCGCCGGTCATGATGTACTCGAGCGCCTTGCGATGGCCCACCGTATCGGCCAATGCTTTGCTTACCAGGTTTCCAGGGGGAATGCCCCAGTTGATCTCAGACAGGCCGAAGACCGCTGTCTGCGATGCAATTGCCAAGTCGCAGGCGACAAGGGGTGTGAATCCTCCGCCGAAGCACCATCCGTTAACCATCGCAATCGTCGGCTTGGAGTACATCCGAAGCAGCTTCCATTGCCATGTCGACGCCTCGCGTTCGAATCTTTTCCCGCAAAATTTCCGGGGCTTGATCAACTTCACGAAAGTACTCTTTCAAGTCCATTCCAGCAGTCCATGAGTCTCCTTCTCCGGTCAGTATCAGTACTTTTGCTGACTCGTCCAGTTCAAGCGTCTCTAGGATGTCCCGCATCTCTCGATTAAGAGTTGGATTCATCGCGTTTCGTTTTTCAGGCCGGTTAAAAATCACCCATCCGATATCCTCACTCACTTCCACTCGAACCGTGGTCCATCGCCCTGCGTAATCCGCCATCAGCTTGCCCTTTCCCCAACGTCGCGTAATCGGTTTCCCCAATACTCACATAGGCCAACGACTACCGAGATCGGATTACTCCATCCTCCCGATCATCTCGTCGATGCCATTGACGATCCCGGCCTCGGCGCAACCGGGCTTCAGAGCGGAGCTAAGCGCCTGGAATGTATAGCGGCCGAATGCGTCATCCGTTGGCACATATCCCGAGTTCGCCATTCCATTTGTGAGGGTGACCACCAGCGTCTCGCGGAACTTGGAGCCCGCTTTTATGTGCTGACCAATCATGCTGTAGAGCTCTGCATTTGCGATTCCCAGTGCGACGTCTCCAATTCGCAGAGCGCCGATTTTGATGCGGACAGGATCGGGCGAGTCTTCGTACTTTCCAGGCTCTCCCTCGCGTCCGGTATCGAGTCTTCGCCGGCCAGGGCAGGTGACCTCTTGCTGGGCTCCTTCGATCTTCACTTCAGAACTCATCGTGCGGATATGGCTGATCAGGCGGATCGCCTCTTCCGCCGTAAGCAAGCCCATCGCTTTCACCAGTTGTATGCTCTGATCCATTGCCACCGGATCGACGGCCACCTTGTCCGCCGCTGGATTTCCAACAAACATCGCGTGCATGATGGCGGTACCCAGGTCGACGTGTTCGGCTTCCATGACGGCGTGGATTCTTGCCTGTTCAACTACGTGATTGGCGCGCCAGTACAACGGATTCTGATCGCCCGCTGCACCGCTTGTCCAAAGAGCAATCGATTTATCGTAAGTGCGCTCAAGATAGCGCTGGGCTTCGCCAGGAAAATCGCCCGAAACCATGCCATTCAGAAAGAGCGAGTTCGCGTGCATCGCATAGTTCATATAAACGGCGATCAGCTGACCGCTCAGCGACTCAATCTTGATCACCGACAACGTCTTATCGGAGGGGTAGACGAGATTTGGTTCCTGCGCCCAGAGTCGGGTTTGCTCGTCAATGGCGTCACGATTCACATTCAAGTAGAGATTGCCAGAGCCATAGCCAATCCTGGCGGGTTGCATACTGTCATGAGCCTGCCTGGCGGCCTGCTCCAGGCCAGATACCAGCTTCTCCTCAAACGCTTTCGCCGGAGCATTTTCCTGACCCGAAGCCCCGCCCGGCCGCGGGCCGCCGAAAATCGCGCTGTGGTCATGAGTAGCGGAGATCAGGATGTTCGCAGCGGGAACGTTCAGTTCACTCGAAATTTTCGCTGAAACTTTGTCTGTAATCGCCGTGGAGAGGGCACCCACGTCCGCGTTCAGTAGAACGGCGCGATCATGGCCGTTCTCCAAATAGATGGCACGCGCATAAAGTTGATCGAGTATAGAGGTATAAGGCCGAGGAATTGCGTTGGCGTCCGGTGTAATATCAACGCGCCCGGCGCCGGCCTTCAGAGGACCGGGAATAGCGGCCGCGGCCTGGTTTGGCAGCAGATGAATGATTCCCGCAATTACTAATGCGATATTGCGCAGCAGACCCATGTCTTCGGCTCCGATAGTTTAGGTTCCGCTCTGCTGACTTCGCAGCCACAATTTTTTCAGCTTCGTTTACTCTGCGCGTAGCGCTTGAATCGGATCCAACTTGGAAGCCCGCTCTGCGGGCAGCCATACCGCGATCAGCGCGACCGCGAAAAGTATCAGAGGAGCGCATGCAAAAGCAGCAGCGTCCCACGCCTTAACGCCGAACAAGAAGCTGGCGATCACCCGCGTGAGGGCAAGGGCTGCGCAGAGACCCACGATCACACCTGCAAAAGCAAGAGTGATTCCGTGCCGGATAACCAGTTTACGGATGGCAGACCGGTCTGCGCCCAGTGCCATCCGAATACCTATCTCCTGATTCCTCTGTTCGACGGAGTAGGCCATTGTCGCGTATATGCCGATGGCGGCGAGCAGCAACGCCACCACACCGAAAATAGTAAGCAGCAGCATATTGAAGCTCTGCCGCGCCGTGGAGTACCCCATGACCTCGTCCATCGTGCGGATATGGCCCACGGCAAAGCCGTCGCTTACGATGCGCAACTGCTCGGAGACGGCCGGAATAAGGGCGTGCGGGTCCCCGTGGGTTCGCACCATCCAGAAGAGTGGCTGGATGTTGGCATACGCTGCGTTGTACCCATCCGGGACCTGCGGAATCGGAGCGATGATCATCGGGTCGGCAGGCTTGGCAAGGCCGCCGTCGTGGAAATCTGCGACCAACCCGACAATGGTCTCAATCCTGATCCTGGACGAGGAGGAGTTCATGGCTCCGTGCAAGATGTGCTGCCCGATCGGGTCTTCGTGCGGAAAGAATTTCCTGGCAAACGCCTCATTGATGAGATCGACAACCGGCGCGTCGGCGTTGTCATTATCCGTGAAATCGCGCCCACGCAGCAGAGGGATCCTGAACAGCCTTAGATAATCCGGCGTAATGCTCATCCACGCGCTCGAACAGCAGCTCTTTTCCAGTGGATCGGCCGGGCGCCCGACCAGCTGGAACCCCGTGCCGTCTTCGATATCGATGGGCCGCCAAAAGCCCGCCGCCGCAACGTCCACTCCAGGGAGAGCATTGAGCCGGTTGCGTCCATCCCGCAGGAGCTGAGTCAGACCGGCCGTCTTCTGGTAGTGTGGGCCGTTAAGCGACATCTCCAAGGTCAGAACGTTGTGCGCATCGAAGCCCGGACCCACCTCGTGGAGGGCGATGAAGCTGCGAATGAGAAGTGCCGCGCCGATCAGCAGCACGAGGGCCAGAGAGATTTCGCTGACCACCAGCACAGAGCGGGCCTTTCCCTCGCGGAACCCAGTGCCAGAGCGGTTGCCGCTCTCTTTGAGCGTGGAGTTCAAGCCGGAGCGCGAAGCGCTGAAGGCGGGGAACAGTCCGAAGAGGATACCCGTAAGCAAAGAGAGACCGAGGGTGAAGGCGAGCACGCGCCAATCGATGCCGATGGCAGAGCCGTCCTCGCCGATTCGGGGCAGGCCGGCGGGACTGACGGCGAGCAGTGCTCGCATTCCTACAACGCCGAGGGCCGTGCCGAGGATGCCGCCGGCCAGGGACAGCAAAACGCTTTCCGTCAGTAGCTGGCACACAATGCGCGCGCGGCTGGCTCCGAGTGCGGAGCGGATAGCGAACTCGCGTTTGCGGATCGTGGCGCGCACGAGCAGCAGATTGGCGACATTGGCGCAGGCGATCAAAAGCACCAGCCCTACTGCGCCCATGATCATCCGCAGCGAATTACGCGCGTCGCCGATGATGCTGTCGAGCAAGGGTCCAACCTTGAAGTGCGATACCCAGGCCAGGCTCGGGAACTCACGGCGGAACTCGTGGGCCACCGCCTGCAATTGGGCATTCGCCTGGGCGACCGTGACGCCCGGCTGGAGCAGTCCGGTCACGTAAAAGGAGACGTTCCCGTCGCTGCTCTCCGGGTCAATCTGAAACGGCAGCCACAGGTCGGCCCGCACATCACCCACGAAACCCTTTCCGACCACGCCCACCACGGTATATGGCTCATTGCCCAGCGAGATCGATTTCCCCACGATGGCCGGGTCGCCGCCGAACCTGCGCTGCCACAGGCCATAACTCAGGACCACCACCCCGCCGCCGTGGGGCAAGTCCTCCTGTGGCGTGAAGGTCCGTCCCAATGCCACGGGCGCACCATAGACTCGGAAGTAGCCCTCCGTGACATGAATCCCGTTCACCTGCTCCGGGCGGCTACCGCCGGTCAGGTTAAAGCCGGGGCCCGCGTTGTCGAATGCCACGACCTCCTTAAACAGGTTGGTTTGGCGCTGAAAAAGGTGAAATTCCGCGACGCAGTGAAGGTTATCGGCAATGCCACTTGCGGAAAACAGAAAATTCACCATGCGATCGGCGTTGGGATAGGTCAGCGGCTTCAGCAGCACCGCGTTCACCACGGAAAAGATGGCGGTGTTGGCGCCAATGCCCAGTGCCAGCGCGGCGACAGCGGCAATGCTGAAGCCGGGGTTCTTGGTGAGCAAGTGCAGCGAATGTTTGATGTCATTCCAGAGATTGCCCACGGATCGATACCTTTTTCTGCTCGAATTAAACGCTCTTGCTGGTCGATGAGTGCTACTGGCGAGTGCAGTTACGACGTCGGCCCAGCTGCGGCTGCCGGGTCTGCATGTCTTGTTCAGGGCTTCTGTTCGCGAACCACCGTTACCGGCCCAATCAGGCCGGATGGCAGGAGCGGCGAATTCGCCTTATAGGGCTTCACATCCGCAAAGGTGATCTTCGTGGCTCCCGCCTGTTCATCACCTATCAGCCGGTTCACCCAGGCGTTCACTACCTTGATGGTGATCTCGTTCACACCGGGTTTGAGAGCGGAGGTCGCGTCCACGCGATAAGGTGCGTGCCACGTTTGACCTAGTTCTTTGCCGTTGACGGTCACCTCTGCCAGGTTCTTGACGTCGCCCAAGTCGATCCACAAGCGAGCTCCCTTACTGAACCAATCGGGCGAAGCCTGCACGGTCTTCGTGTATGTCCCAATCGCCGGAGAAATACTTCACTCCCGGATCGTTACTGCTGCTCCAATCCGAAAGTTCGTTCAGAGTAATCGAGTCGGGTGCTCCGCGGCCTGACTGAAAAGTCAAATTCCAAGGCCCGTTGATCGTGGCGACCTTTGTGTCTGTCACTTGGGGAATGGTGTGCGAAGCTTCGGATGTAGGTTTTCGGAAGACCACAAACACGGTGCCCCACGGCTCAAGGTGAAGCGGTACCGTGGTCCGTCCATCTGCTATTTTGAATGACACTGCCTCCGAGGCGCCGGTTTCGGCACGCCACAACTCAGGCTGTTTGCCAGCCAGCCGGAATGTAGCATCCATTACCGCATCATGATCGCTTCGGTTGTCGATGAAATAGATATCGCCATCTGTGAGCTTGCGGTGAACGAACTCTACGTCGGAATCATTGGCTTGTTTTGAATAGTCGAAGTCCGGTTTCAGGTTCAGCGCGCTGAAAACATCAGCGAGGTTCTGGCCGGCGTATACAGTACCCTTGCCGACCTTGTGCACACCGGTGCCATCACCGAATAGCTCGGATGAAAGTTTCTCGAACTCGGCTTGATCATCGGCCAGGCTCGGGTCATCTGCAGGCTTCGGGCCCGCTACAACCGCGCCATCTTCAACCAGCTTGGCGATCGCCCGCAGCACCGGAAGCGACATATGGCGGCTGTACGCATCGAGTCCCAGCACTCGATATTGCATGCCGCTCTTGGTCACGATCCGACCATTCGACACGCTCAACTCGTGGATCAATGCATCGGCGTTGATGTAATCGAACCCATACCCCGCCGGAATCTCTGGCGATTTATGTTCGAAGATGGCCGTGAGATTGGAATCTTCGCCGTAGAAATAGACAAGGTCGGCGCCGAAGTGCCCCTGCTGGAGCATGTAGCTGGACCGGGCCAGGTAGTTGATCCACGGTGCAGCCTGTTCCGCCCACGTTTCATTGCGATTGAACCATTGGCCAAACGGGCCGAGTGTCAGTCCCGGAGCCTTCCCAACCAGCGGCTGGTGAGCGGATTCGTGAATCACGAAGCGATTGATTCCGTTGAGCAGTTCCTGATCAGCTGTTGGCTTCAGCGTTGCAGGAGACCATCCCCACGGTGCGGCTGCCGCCGTCATCGATTCTGCTGCCGCGATATTCTGGCCGTAGATATGGGCCACGGACGCCGATTCGCGGTCATCCGCGTTGTAGCCGTACTGAGGTTGATTGACTCCGGGCCTCTGTGTCCACATCGCGCTCATCGGTACTTCGTTCATCTTCTTGACTTCCATGCCGTCCGCGACGAGGGCGCGTCCCGACTCGTGGGATTCTCCGTAGTGGCCCATGCCACGTTCGTGGAGAGTCTCTTCCAATTGTTCGTAATGTTCACTGGCAATGAGGTCTGCGATGGTCTTGCGGAAGTCCCAAAGAAAACGATCGCTCGCTGCCGAACTTTCAACAATGCGGCCGGCTAGCACGGGCAACCACGGTGTCGCGTCATAGCCGCGCAACTTTTTGAACTGCGCGAGCAGATTGTCGGTCCAGTTCTGTGACCCAGCCTCCCAGCTGTCGTTGATCACGTAGCGGATGCCTTTCTTGCCCATCTCATCCGCCCCAACGGTTTCCTTGTAGCTGTCGAGATACTTCTCGAAATAGTCCTTCACAAAGCGGCGATCGAGCTTGTCCACTTCGAGTCCGGTGGCCTCGGGCGTGGCAGGGTGGTTCGTGATTCCGAGCAATGAGTAGCCGAACCGCAGCACTACCCACTTGCCCTCCGGTGGTGTCCAGTCCAGCGTTCCGTCGGCACTTGTCTTGGACGTCAGATCGACCACAGAGGACTTCGGGATCGCCATCGATGCATCGACTTCCGGGGTTGAATACTGGTAAAGGTCGGGCTCGGGTACAAACGCTGCCTTCTCTTCGAAGTGGTTTACCCGCGGACTGGAGTGAAGGACCAACTCGGCGACTTCATAAGAAGTAGGTGTAGGTGGCCTCGGACCGAACGAAGAAAAATCGATCCCCTCGGCCCAAGCAGGAGGCGGTGGCGGCGGATTTCGCTTAAAGCTTATCCGGAAGTATTTCGCTGTAACGGGCTCGAATGAGATCGTGTGCTCGGCCACACTGCCTCCAGCCAGGCTCGCCACTTTGCGGAAGCTCTGGCCATCGTCGCTGGCCTCCAAAGTCTTTTCCGGTGTACCGACGATGAACGCTTCAACGAATCCAGGGTCTTTTGTCGCAAACGTGATTGCACGAATCGTAGTGGGCGCAGGATACTCAAACTGAATCCAGGATTCCGCACCAACCGCCGGCATCGGCACCTTCGTTGTCTTCTCCAGATCTCCATCACTTAACACTGCAGGATCCAGCCCATCACCGCTGGAAGTGATTTTGGCCAGTTCTGTGTTTAGCCCAGACGCACCTGAGGGAACGCGGAACGCGACCACCACAGCATCCGCATAAAACTCCGGCAGGTGTGGAGCGGGTGGCCCGAATTGTTCGTGGACGCCGACGTTCTGAAAGGCGCCGGTGGTGGTTGGAGGATGAGCGAGCTTACCCGTGAAGCGTGTTCCGCCTTCCAAGATCGTCTCGCTCCACACATACTTCTTCATTCCGTGAGATGGTGGTACCCAAGGACCACCCGCTTTCGCTCCAGCCGGGCGAACCCGCGATCGCCATCTCCATTCCTAGCTGGTCGCCAAGACCAATGGCGTACTTGAAGGCATCCTTCCATTCAGGAGTCATGTACGCAAGACGCTTGTCGACGACCTGTGGAGTCTGCAGGGCAGCATCGAAGTTCTGGAACCCCGCAATCCCCGACCGGTGCATCCACTCAAGATCGAGTTTGATGCCTTCTTTCGTGATGTTCCCATTCATCCAGTGCCACCAGACGCGCGGTTGCGCTGTACTTGGTGGATTTTCGAACCCTTTCTTGAGTGCGTCCTCGGAAGTCTGGGCCACGCAAACTCCAACGAGGAAGATAGATGTCAATGCCGCAACCGAGAACCGTCTCCACGCTTGTCTCATAATTGGCAGATCTCCAATGAAGGCGGCCAGCATAAGGGCAATCGAGACTCACAAGCAACAACCTGAGGGCCGAACGCAGTTGTTGCGCATTACGAAATGGTTCAAAATTCGGGCTCCCCTCGTTCGGCCTGAGACCTTCTGCATTCTTGGATGTGCAGGGAGAGTTCGCACAACGCTTGATTCCCGACACCGGAAACGCAAAAAGCTCGTCATACTTTTCGAATTTGTGGCTGCAAGTCCGGGCTTCAGACCCACCTCGCGGTGCGTCGGCACCGCTCTCGCCACCCTGTTCTGCAATTTCACAGCGCGAAATAACGAACGTCAGTAGCTCACTCATTGACATTCGCTTGGCCCGAGTGAAACTATCCGCGCCATGCGTTCCATTGAGACGAAATGTCCAGCTTCGCGGTTGAAGATCGGCTCATCTTCGTGATTTGACCCTTGGAGGATAAGGCCAACAGCATGAAAAGTCGTATTCAAGTTTGTCTGCTCCTGATCTGTGCTGCTTGCGCGCTTCTGCACGCGCAGTCCCCATCATCCAGCGACCGGGTCGAATCGATCGTGGGCAAGATGTCACTTGAGGAGAAGGTCGACTACATCGGGGGCACGGGGTTCGCGATTCGAGCTATGCCCAGTCTGAAGTTGCCTGCATTTGAGATGTCGGACGGCCCGCTGGGTGTGCGTAGTAACTCACGACTTCCTTCGACCGTCTATGCCGCAGGAGTAGGGCTAGCCGCGACTTGGAATCCGAGCCTGGCGGAGCTCGTGGGGGGCGGGATTGGACGTGACGCGCGGGCACGCGGCCTGCACTTCATGTTAGGGCCGGGCGTTAATATTTATCGTTCACCTCGAAACGGCAGGAGTTTCGAGTACTTTGGAGAAGATCCGTTTCTTGCGTCAGCGATCGCCGTCGGCTACATCAGAGGCATGCAGGCCCAAGGTGTGAGCGCTACGATCAAGCATTTCCTCGCTAACAATTCTGAGTTCTTGCGACACGATTCCGATTCTGTAATCGATGAACGCACGTTGCGCGAGATCTATCTGCCTGCCTTCGAAGCTGCAGTCAAACATGCACAGGTCGGGGCGATCATGGATTCCTACAACTTCATCAACGGCGCCCACGCCACGCAGAACGGCTATTTCAATATAGATATTGCGCGCAAGCAATGGGGTTTCGACGGCATCATGATGTCGGATTGGCGGTCAACGTATGACGGCGTTGCAGCGGCTAACGGCGGGCTTGACCTGGAAATGCCTACCGGAGAGTTCATGAACCGCAAGAATCTGCTGCCCGCTATTCAAGACGGACGCTTAAAGCAGCAGGTCATTGACGAGAAGATACGTCACATCCTTCACACTGCGGCAAAGTTTGGATGGCTTGATCGACAACAGATGGACCTG
Source organism: uncultured Acidobacteriaceae bacterium (assembly GCA_963840895.1). Lineage (GTDB taxonomy): Bacteria > Acidobacteriota > Terriglobia > Terriglobales > Acidobacteriaceae > Sulfotelmatobacter. The sequence continues at coordinate 36,362 of CAWJAR010000008.1, read as the reverse complement.
AGTCTGTCCAAATACGACGAAGCCAATCATGACGTAGCTCTCGATGCGGCGCGTGAAAGCATTGTTCTTCTGAAGAATGAACGCCAATTGCTGCCGCTGGATAAGCACAAAATCAAGTCGATCCTAATTGTTGGTCCAAATGCTTATCCTGCTCAACCGGTTGCCGGCGGCAGTGGGGCGGCGATTCCATACTCTGCCGTCAGCGTTCTGGAGGGCGTGTCGCATGTCTTAGGGAAGTCAACTTCCGTTTATTACGAACCGGGGATTCCAACGTTACAGCAAATGGTCTCTGCCACCGATTTTGTTACTGATGCCCACGGAGGACAGGCTGGCCTCAAACTGGAGAGGTTTGACAACGACGATTTGTCTGGTTCCCCTCAAATTGTTCAGGTTGTTCGACGCATCAACAACGCAGGATTCTCGTGGGATACCCTCTCGGATTGGCAAGATGTCGCGCCAATACTCGCAGGTGCGCCAAAAGTTGAATCTCGCCGATGGTCCGGATACTACATGGCGAAGGATTCGGGCCCATATGAATTCGCAGTGCAAGGCCCCGGCGAGCACAACGGCTTCCGCGTATTCATCGACGATCGACTCGTGTTGGATAACTGGAAACTTGCAAAAGCGTACCAGGAGCACGCGACCCTGGAACTCGCTTCTGGTCCGCATAAGGTCGTTGTCGAAGATGTCCAGCGAACGCCCTTTGGCGGACGGTTGCGTTTGGCGATCGCAAACCAAAAGACACTCGTAAGTGATGCCGCGAAACAACTTGCGGCAACGGCCGACTCCGTCGTTGTGGCAGTCGGTTTTAATCGTGATAGCGAAGGCGAAGGAGCGGACCGAACATTTTCTTTACCGATTGGCCAGGACGAGTTGATTCATGAGATGGCAGCGCAGAACAAGAATGTGATTGTGTCCGTTACATCGGGTGGTGCCGTCGACGCCGCCAGTTGGATCGAGCAAGTGCCAGCATGCATCGAATTGTGGTATCCCGGCGAAGAGGGCGGCACGGCGTTCGGTGAAGTTCTCTTCGGCGATGTGAATCCATCGGGACGATTACCAATCACTTTCGAGAAGCGCCAGGAAGACAATCCCACATTTTCCAACTATTACCCGGAACCCGGCACCAAGAGGGTCTTATACAAAGAAGGTGTTTTCGTCGGATATCGGGGTTATGAGCACAATGGAACGAAGCCACTCTTCCCGTTCGGCTTTGGTCTTTCTTACACGACATTCAATCTGGCTCACCTGTCCATTCAGGATGAGAGCACAACAGGAGCCAAGTACCTTGTATCCTTCGACATCTCCAATGCCGGCAATCGTACCGGGGCAGAAGTTGCGCAAGTGTACGTCGCCGACACAGGCACTGGCCTGTCTCGGCCTCCGAAAGAGCTTAAGGGGTTCGTAAAGGTCAATCTCAAGCCCGGCGAAACACAACGCGTGACAGTCGAACTGAACACGCGTGCGTTCGCCCACTACGATACTGATGCTGGCGTCTGGAAAGTACCCGCGGATACGTACAAAGTCCTGATCGGCGAATCATCTGCACAGATCGAACTGACGGGTGACGTCAAAATTGCAAACACGCTCACCGAAAAGCCGTAGCTCATTACATTGGGTCTTCGGGGACGCAGCACTACTCAACATGAAAATCAAGTTCTTTGCGGCTACATGTCTTGCTCTTCTGATAGCTGTAGACAACAGAGCGTCAGCTCAGCTTCCGCCGGAAGCTCTGAAAGGACTCTGGAAGGCGCAATGGATAACCTCGCCCAGCGCGCCGCTGAGGGATAGTAATGTCCTGCGCTTCCGGAAGGTGTTCGAGATTCCGCAGATTCCGGAGAACTTCGTTGTTCATGTGAGCGCTGACTCCCAATTTATCCTTTGTGTCAACCAACACGAGATAGGGCGGGGACCTTCGCGAAGTGATCTGGCACATTGGAAGTACGAGACTTATGACCTCGCGAAATTTCTGCGCTCGGGGAAGAATGAGATTTCTGCGACAGTATGGAATTTCGGTGTCACGCCGCTGGCTCAGATCACTGATCGAACCGCATTTGTGCTGCAAGGTGAGACGGCGACCGAAGCGATTGCCAATACCGACAATAGCTGGGAAGTCGAAGAGGAAAAAGGGATAAAAACTCTGCCGACTCCGCCTGAGGTTCAAAGGTCTTACTACGTAGCAGAACCGGCGGAGCGCATCGATGGTGCGGTGCTCGATTGGTCATGGAATGACGCAGCCTCCTCACACGGCAAATGGGAAAAGCCATTGTCGATTGGAAATGCGTCCTTGCGAGGTGCGGTTCTGCAGAACAACAACTGGCAGTTGATACCGGACTCGCTGCCTGCAATGCAAATGGAACTGACGCCTGCGGGACGTGTTGTGCGTGCTACGGGAATCGAGTCGCCAGCGAATTTTCCAGGCTCGGCATTCGAAATACCGGCTCACTCCAAAGTCAGCCTGCTGCTGGACCAGTCCCATTTGACTACCGCCTACCCGGAGTTGACGGTGACCGGGGGCGCACAGAGCACCATTCGCCTGACCTACGCGGAAGCACTCTTCGACAGCAATGGACAAAAGGGAAATCGAAACGAAATCGCCGATAAGCACATCGTGGGCATCTATGACGAGTTTTTGCCGGATGGATCCCAATCCCGCCGATTTGTGCCCTTAGTTTGGCGCACCTGGCGATATCTGCAACTCGACATCAACACCGCGGATCAGCCGCTTCGACTTGAAGATCTTCGTTGTTGGTTCACGGCATATCCATTCGAAGAACGCGCTCATTTCTCATCAGATGACCCGTCCCTTACGCCAATTTGGCAAGTTGGCTGGCGTACTGCTCGCCTCGATGCCCACGACACCTACATGGATACGCCGTATTACGAGCGGATGCAGTACATCGGCGATACGCGAATCCAAGCTTTGATCTCCTATACAGTTGCCGGTGACGATCGCCTCGCCCGGCAAGCGATTCAGGCCTTCAACGATTCCCGAGTTCCTGACGGCCTTACCCGAAGCCGCTATCCCTCATCCGTAACCCAGATGATTCCAACGTTCTCGCTGTTGTGGATCGGGATGCTGCATGACTTCTGGATGTATCGTGGCGACGACGAATTTGTTAAGGCACAAATCCCGGGTACGAGGACGGTTCTGGACTGGTTTCTTGATAGGCAAAGGCCAGATGGACTGGTTGGGAACATAACGTGGTGGCCATTTGTCGACTGGGGAAAAGACTTTGCCGTTTGGTATGCCGCCCCAGGATGTGGACGGAGGTTCTTCTCCCATTACGCTGCAGTACATTGAAGCGCTTCGCTATGGCGCAGAACTGGAGTCAACCTTCGGCGACCCGGTGCGTGTGAAACGCTATCGTGAAGCCGAGTCTAAGGCAGTAGCAGCAATCCGAAAATTGTGCTGGAACGATACTTATGGCTTAGTCGCAGATACTCCAGCCCAGAAGCATTACAGCCAGCACGCCAACATTCTCGGCGTGTGGCTCGACGTAATCCCAGCGGAAAAACAGAAGGATGTTCTCACCAAGATTCTCTCGACGAGCGACTCGGGCTTTACGGTATCTGGGCTCAGTACCCGATATGACAAAGGCGACCTATTACTTCCGGTTCTATCTGGCGCGGGCCCTCGACCATGCAGGTCTGGGAGACCGATATGTGGATCTGCTCAAGCCTTGGAAGGATATGGTTGCACTCGGGCTTACGACTTGGGCAGAACAACCAGAACCGACGAGGTCTGATTCCCATGCCTGGAGCGCCCATCCGAATTTTGACTTTCTCACCATCGTCGCCGGGGTTCGACCGAAGACACCTGGGTTTTCCAACGTCACGATCGCACCGCATCTCGGTCCCCTACGAAATGTGAGTGCGACAGTGCCAACGCCGAAAGGGACGATCGTAGTGAAGTTCAACTCGAATGCGACGGGTGTGCATGCCGAAGTAGATCTTCCACCAAATTTGTCCGGGGATTTTCTTTGGAAGGGAAAGACCACGGCCATGCATCCGGGCAATCAACAATTTCAGTTGCCTTGAGATGATTGTGCGTATGTGGGAATCGTGAGCCCTAGTCCTTTACAGGACAAACGCGGTTAGGCCATCTCCGGGGAGAAGTGAGTCGCCGTTCGGGGTGAAGCGTGCTGAAGAATGTACGAAGCAGGACTTCCAGCTCCAGTCCTTGGTTTCTGGCCCGCTGCTGGGGAAAACCAGAGGAACTCATGACCAAGCTCCGCGTTGTAGTGTCGCTCGTTGACAGCGCCAATGACTACCAGCGTGCCCAGGCCGCTGCTGCGGAAGAGGCCGCGCGCCGTTTGGGGGTTGAAGTCCAAGTATTGTTTGCTGGCGGCGATGCGATTGAGCAAAGCCAACAGTTGAGCGCCGCAATCCAGTCAAAGACCACGAGTGTGAATGGAATCGTGCTGCAACCGGTCGGAACTGGAATGCAGCAGTTAGCCCGTGCCGCTGCTGCTGCGGAAATTGGGTGGGTCGTAATGCACAAAGATGTCGACTATATTGCGGACCTCCGACGTACGTGTAAGTCCCCCGCATTCATGCTTAGCAGCGATCACATAGAAGAAGGCCGAATCCAGGGAAAGCAGGTTGCTGCTTTGCTTCCTGAAGGCGGAACGGTGCTGGGCATCGTCGGCCCGGCAACCGATTCTATCTCGGAGCAACGACTCAAAGGTCTAAAGAGCACAATGCCTCGAAATGCACGACTTCTTACCGTTCGGGGAAAGTGGACGGAACAGAGTGGTTACGAGGCCGTTGCTGCTTGGCTGAGGCTGTCCACATCGAAACAGGAGCCGATTGCACTGGTGGCTTGTCAAAATGATTTCATGGCAGTCGGTGCGAAGAAGGCGTTCGACGAGATTGCAACCGGGGATACAAAGGAACGACTGATAAAAGTACCAATTATTGGTTGTGACGGTCTCCCTAATTCTGGACAACTCTGGGTGAAGCAGGGGCTGTTGACCGCGACAGTTGTTCTGCCGGTTCTGGCCGGCACGGCGATTGATATGCTTGCCACTGCCATCCGAAACAATGCGCAGCCGAAAGAACTCACAGTTATCGATGCCGTGTCTTATCCCCCCATCGATCAACTGAAACCCGTCGCGGAACCACTTCGCGCTTCAGGAAAATCCGTCCTACATCCCTAGTAGGCAGTGGTCGTAAAAGGAAAAGTGCGGAGTCTCTTCGAACTGAGCTGAAGCAACCGTTCCTGTCGTTCGAAATTCGCCGCGAATCCAATACCGATAATTGCCACTGCTGATAATCGCTTTTCGGCGTTTACTTATGAGCTTAGTGCAGTCCCACATTGCGCGTTCTTGCCCGAAAGGATCGTCTTCGATCTTGCATTGAGCATCGATCATCATCGTGGAACGTTTTGGGAGAGTGTATGCAGGCCACGAGGGTTGACCCTTGGCGCCGGGGTGACCAGTTCTCGCAAACGCAGTCCACATTTCACTCATATTTGATGCTGTTTTTTCGCGATCAGTATCGGTGCCGATCAGGCCTGGGCGAGATGGATCTTTCGGATCCTTCGGCCCTTCTACGTCAACATTGTTGAACTTGTACCAGATTTCCGTTGCATGAGCAGCACCGAGTCGATGGTTGGTCCCCGGAACAACCAAGTTTGATTCGTGCGTAAACATGTACATATAGACCGGAGCTGCATTCTGCGCGAATTTTTTCTCCGCTATCTCAATAGAACCAAGCCACATCGCACGCGCTGTAGTGATCGCAACATAGAGATCTGCGGGCGAGGCGCTGGGGCGGCTCTTACGATAAGTGGCCAGTACCTTTTCTGCATTTGCGCCCAATTCTTTTGTTGAGCGCGCCTGCAGTCGATCGTCGGTCAGCGTGAATACATCGTTGTCTTTGCGTTCCCAGAAGAAGAAAGCCATCTCGTCCTTATTGGTTCCGACGATCAGCGGCTTGTCTCGGGAGATTGCAGGAGCAGTGGGATCAAAGGGATGATGCGGAAGGTAAGTCCCATCCACCACGGGAATGAATCCACCTGGCTGAGAAACAACCATGCCCTGCCTTCCGCCGCTCAGACTCAGTCCCCCGGGTCGTTTCCGAGCGACAGCACCTTGAACTTCAACCAGTTTTTCTGCTGGAACCTCTTTGAGCTTCAGAACTTCCTTTTCTGACAAACCCAGTTCATCCAGGACCATCTTCGTCGTTTTCGTCGCAACGTCTCGGGACGACATATGCACGCCAGGACCGCTTTCAATCGATGCTTTATTGAAATAGTCTTTTGCTGTCGGCAACGCGTAGATGCAGGCAGTCTTAGCGCCTCCACCAGACTCGCCAAAGACCATCACATTGTGCGGATCGCCACCAAAAGCCTCGATGTTGTCATTGACCCATTTGAGCGCAGCCGCAATGTCCAGAATTCCCTGGTTACCCGGAAGTGGCATATTCCTCGCCTGCTAGATCCGCGAGGAATAGATATCCCAGAAGCCCGAGGCGGTGATTGCTTGCTACCACCACAACGTCATATTCGCGAGCAATATTGCTGCCGTCTTGGTACCACGTGCTTCCCGATCCCACGACGAAACCACCACCGTGGTTGTAGAACATCACTGGACGACGACGGTGGTCCACAGCAGGCGTCCAAATGTTCAGCACAAGGCAATCCTCAGAAGGGAATGGTTCCTCCTTTCCGAACGATGGCCTGCTGGGCTGAAATGAGGGAGGGCCAGGAGTAAAGGCGTCGCGAATTCCAGTCCACGGCTTAAGTGGCGGTGGTGCTTTGAAACGATTCTCTCCGGCAACCGAGCCAGCATAGGGAACGCCTTTGAACGTAATCAGTTCTCCCTGCCGTGTACCTCGCAGACGTCCATAGGCCGTCTGCACCTCGACTGTTTCCGTCGGCGCTGGTTGACCCCACATCAGTTCACTGGAAGCAAGTACTGAACTACCAGCGATGGCAACCAACGCCATTGAGCTGTTCGTCAGGAACCTGCGACGGTCAAGAAGCGCGAAATCTCGATCGCTTGGCATAGCTATCCTTCAAGAACTGAAATCCACTACGTTTCTCCTCTGGATGATTCTCGGTTGGTGGCCACAAGCAGTCATTTCGCAGCCGGAGTTGCCTGGACGAGTTCCGCATCAATGGTCAAAGTAATCTCGTTGCCTACCACCCCTTGGTAGCCGGTCATTCCGAAGTCGGTTCGATTCAGAGTTCCGCTCGCCGAGATCACCCATATGGAGGTGTCCATGGCCGTCATCGATCGGCTTCGACGGCCCGTCGACCTCTAGACTAACCGGCTTGGTTACTCCCCTGATCGTCAGATCCCCCGTAACCTTCAACTTGTCAGCGCCAGCGGGCTCCACCTTTGTGGAGTGAAATGTCATGCTGGGTACTTCTGAACATCAAAGAAGTGATCGCTGCGAAGGTCGTTATCACGCATCTCGACGCGCGTATCAACGGACGCTGGCTCGATCGTTACCTCAACGGAGTCGCTCTTGGCGTCTGCCGGGTCATAGTGCGCGCTTCCGCTCAGCTTGGTGAACGTACCACGTACAGTCGAAATTCCCATATGCCGAACTGCAAACTGTGCCGATGAATGGGCCGGGTCCAATTGCCACACATTCGATTGTGCTACCGCGGATATGCTGAAGGTTAATGAGACTACTGCAACGAAAACGATCGCTTTCAAGTTGGCTCCTTGTGCTTCTTGGGATTTAGTGCGTGACGAGCGCTGCTCCGGGCAAACGACTGGCCCCTTCCTTGTTCTTGCGGAAAGCAGCTTCGAGATTGCGCCGAGAAATCCTGGAATGTTCGCGTGCAAGCGCTTCTGCGCGTGAGCCCTCACGATTCTCAATGGCTTCTACGATCGCTCGATGTTGCTCAGCTGCGACGTGTGCAGTGCTCTGCTCGTAGTCCGCAGGACTGAATACCAAGGCTTCTGGGGCAGCGAATGGAATCTTGCAGGCGTGCTCCAGCTCACGGAAAAGAGACGGACTCTTGGCTAGGCACCACACTTCGCGGTGAAACGTTCTATTCAGATCCAGGAACCGGGCGAATGCTTCCGGCGTAATCGGGTTATCGAGAATAACTCTCGGAAGAAGTCGCTTCACTCGTCCAAGTTCCTCCACACGTTCGAGTCGCTCCGCTGCAAATCTCGCCGCTGTGCCTTCCAAAACTCCGCGGATCTCAATCGCATCGCAAATGTCAACGGTGCTGAAGGAACGAACGCGAAATCCGCCCGTCGGAATCGGATCGAGCAAGCCTTCATTGGCCAGCCGTTCGAGCGTGATTCGAATCGGAGTGCGCGAGGCTTGCAGCAGTGAAACCAAGCCAAGTTCGGTCAGGCGCTCCCCGGCAGAGAATTCGCCCTTCAGTATCCGCGCCCGTAGAGTGAGTACGAGGCGTTCCGTTTGGGTGTTCGAATTGGCCGTAATAATAGGAGAGGCTAGCATTGCATGCAATCGTATAATGGCTTCTTTGCAAAATCAACGAGTTATGCGAATCATCTTAAAGATAGTCGCGCAAAAATGCATGCAATGGGCCTCTTTCGAGCCTACAAACCAAGCTCCGTCGGAATCGGTTGCAGTTCCTTTATTTCCATACCTGCTCCGACAAGACCTCACGCAGTTTCCAAGCATCGGGTACCTGAACATAGGAAGGACCAAGAGTCTCAACGGAAGGACAGCCAAGGAGCCGAAGAGTGCGTTCCACATCCGCGCTCAAAATCGCAAGAGCCTTAGTAACACCAGCTCTTCCGGCAGCAGCCAGTCCGTAGGCATAAGCGCGGCCTATGAGAACTGCCCGAGCGCCAAGACAAATGGCTTTGACCACATCACTCCCACGCCGGATACCGCCATCCATCAAGACTTCAACTTGGCCACTCACCGCAGCGACGATTTCTTGCAGGGCCCGCACCGATGCAGGCGCTGAATCTAGCTGGCGCCCTCCGTGGTTCGACACAACCACAGCGGCAGCTCCTTCATCGACGGCTCTCTTCGCATCATCGCCAATTAGAATTCCTTTCACGATAATCGGCCCGGACCACGCTTGGCGAATCCACTTCAAGTCTGCCCAAGTTACGGTTGACTCGGCCAAGGCAGTTCCAACATCGAGCATGTCCATAGGCCCCTTGCCGGGGATCACGACGTTCTGCAGCTTGGGAACGCCTCCGTCGAGTAGGAAAGAAGTAACCCATCCGGGATGCGCCAGAATGTCCGGCAAGTAGGGAATCTTCGCGAAAGGAGAGTTGCCTAACAATTCCTTCATGCCGTTGCGCGGGTCGCGCTCGCGAAGGCCAGCAACGGGAGTATCAACGGTGATCACTAGCGCTGAGTATCCCGCCCTTTGCGCCCGTTCTATTGCGCCTTCTGCTGCAGCACGGCCGCCCATCAAGTAGAGCTGATACCAGCAAGGAGCTGTTGAGGCAGCCTTTACGTCTTCCAGTTTGTGACCTGAGATCGTCGAGAGGATGTACCCCGTGCCCACTTCGCCCGCAGCACCTGCCGCGGCGAGCTCACCTTCTGGATGCATGAGTCGACTATAACCAACAGGTGCCAGTATGAACGGCACCGAGATTTCTTGTCCTACAACGACGGTCGATAACTTGCAGTCAGAAATAGCAATTGCACCGCGTGGCCGAAAGGTGATATCACGAAAAGCTCGGCAGTTTTCCGACAGAGTAGTTTCAGATTCTGCACCTCCGTCCAGGTAATCGAAGACGGATTTGGGAACGCGACGCTGTGCCATTCGACGGAGGTCTTCAATGTTGACTATTCGGGACGAGTTCACGGATGCACTCATGTGTAGTGACATTTGGTCTGAAGAACCTCAGCGTGCCCCACCAGCGTAGTTTCCATAGCCCACGACTACTGTGGAGGTCACCAATACCAACAAGCTCAAGCCCACAAGCAGCTTCGTCCTGCTCCCGGCTCCATTCCATTCTTTCAGCGCGATACCCCATAAGGTGCTGAAGATGATGATGCTCGCCATGTGCAGGGTCCAACTGGAGAACTTGAAGCGCCCCATCTGTGTTTCGCCCATGGTGTAAAAGAAGAACTGCATATACCAGGTTGTTCCAGCCAGAGCCGAGAACAAATAATTGGGAAGCATTGGGGCTCTCAGCGGAATTTCCTCCTCCACTGCTACTGCGACCGCCATTTCTTCTGCTGGTGCGTCTGTGACAGCTTCGAGAATGTGTTCATCGGTACGCTTCGGAATCGCGCCGCGAATTTGCGACTGGAAATACTGATGGCCGGTGTGATTTCGCAAGTTCAGAATGACGCACCAAATGAAATTTGTGGTAAAACCGCCTGCAAGCACCACCACCAAAACCGGAAGACCTTGCCACAGTCCCGGGGTGCCGTGCTGCACCGTAATGGCTTTGATCGGATCTCCCGCCGCAAGACCGTAGGCAAAACAAGCACTCATAATTCCGGAGAAGGTCGCGACCAGGAGACCCTTTTTCAGATCGAACTCTTTGATCGAAGCGCGTTTCTGTTCATCCGACATCTCGCGCTCTTTCGAAACTCCGGCGGCGCCTGCCACAGCGATCCCAATCAGACAGATGGCAACGCCACCTAGAATGATCAGTCCAGAACGCTGTTCCCAACACTTGGCTCGCGAACTCGCCTCGAAAGATCGGAGGCATCAACGTGCCAAAGGCTGCGGTATATCCTAGTGCAACCGCCATGCCGAGAGACATTCCCAGATAACGCATCGTCAAGCCGAAGGTGAGACCTCCAAGCCCCCAAAGCACGCCAAAGGTATAGGCCCAAAACAGCGCGCTGGCAGGCGCCTGATGAAGCACTTGAGTGAGATCCCGAGTCATTGTCAGTGCCAATAGCCATGGCGCGATGATCCAGCTAAAAAAACCGCCAACGAGCCAATAAGTTTCCCATGCCCAGTTCTTTACTCCGCGATAAGGGACATAGAAGCTGGCAGAAGCGAGACCGCCAAGCCAGTGAAAAAATACTCCCAACACTGGGTTAGGATTCATTCGTCTCCTCGAATCTGAGCTATAAGTGGAACACTTCTTCCAGCGGTCGCATCGCTCGATCCGGCAACGATCCGTCGGGCTGAAGGAAGAAATCGCCCATCTCCCGTTGCCATCGCTCATTCACTTCGCGTCGTGCCATACCGGCCCGGGCGCGCTCAAAATCTTCCGTCTCCAGATATCCAACTAGCAGACCATCCTCGCGCAAAAAGAGGGAATAGTTGCCCCAACCGGTTTCACGCAAGGCCGACAGCATTTCCGGCCAAACGTGGCGATGCCGTTCTTTGTACTCTTCGAGGCGCTCCGGCTTAACCTGCAAGACAAAGCAGATGCGTTGCATTGATCTCTCCTTAGCGCAGGTAGGCTTCGGACAACCCACCGTCCACGGGGATCACATGCCCCGTGGTCTTGCCGCTCTGATCCCCAGCAAGCCACACGATTGCAGCTGCACAGTCCTGCGGCAAAATCGGACGCTTCGTCAAAGTGCGCTGAGCGTAAAAATTCGCGAGCTTGTCCCGCAGTTCGTCGCTGGACTCCGATTCAGAAAAGTCAATCTTGTATTTCTGCAAGGACTGAATGACGCGATCGCGGGGGAACATGGTCGAACCGGCAACGACGGTGGCAGGCGCAATTCCATTGACGCGCACATGCGGGCTGAGCTTGACGGCAAGTTCACGAATCAGATGGTTCAATGCCGTTTTGCTGGTGTCGTACGCTTCACTGCCTTTCTTGGGGACAACCGCGTTCGCGGAACTGGTCAGCACCATAGTCACAGGCAGGTTCTGATCTCTGAATACCCAATCAGTTTGGCGAGCCAGTAAGTAATTCCCGGTTACGTTGACGAGGAATGTCTTGGCCCACTGAGCATCCGAAAGCTCTCCGTCGTCGCCGGGCACAGGATAGATCGCAGCCGTGTTAACGACGATATCGATCCCGCCAAATTTCGAAATCGTGAATTGGACAGCATCTAAGAGAGATTGCGAAGAACTGAGATCGACGGCCGTGGCCGCAACGAACTCTGCAGAGGACAATGCCCCAACTTCTTTGGATGTCTTCGTTGCCCCCTCCAAGTCGAAATCGGCAATCACAACATGGGCTCCTCGGCGGCCCAGCAGCAATGCCACCTCTCGGCCAATGCCGCTCGCGCCACCGATAACCAGAGCGATCTTGCGGCTGAACTCGGCTTCAGGAGGCATGCGCTGGAGTTTTGCTTCCTCCAGCGCCCAGTACTCGATCCGGAATGCTTCCGATCGGGGAAGTGCAACATAGTTGTGAAACTGGGTGAACTGTTGCGACTGTTCACCGGTCCGCGCCTGTGGAAGAGGGTGCGTAACCTCACCGTCTTCCAAAGCGTTTGCTCCGGCCATCACATGAATAGCGTTGATAAAAAACTCCGTCGTGATGCGAGCTTCTTTCTTGTTCTTGCCGAAACCGAAGAGACCGAGTCCTGGAATCACTACGACCGAGGGATTGGAATCACGCAGCTTGGGTGAATCGGGCGTTGCCCATTCCTCGTAATATTTCTTGTAGGCCGCACGATAACCGGCTAACCTCGTTCTGAATTCGCGCCTTCAGAGTCTTCACGTCATCTTTTGCGGGGTTCCAATCAACGAACCACGGGCATACGCGGGTCCGTAGAAAGTGATCTGGACAACTAGTGCCGAGAGCGCTCAGATCCTTCGCCCATTTTGATCCCGCGAAATCGAGGGCATCTTGATCGTCGGCATAGTGGGCGACGACTCGACGATTTGACGAGACTGCGCCTCGCAACGCAGGAAGAATTTGAACAGCGATTGTTTGGCGATCTTGCACTGGCGCGTTCTCGATTCCACCAAACAACGATCCCTTTTTCGCCTGATGAGTCTGAATGAACTCGCCCATCTGATCGATAGTGTGGACGCTATTCAGGTAGCACTCGCGCTGCGTCATGCCCCAGGTGAATAGACCATGACCGCCAAGAATCAGCCCCTCCGCCCCGTGGGTTATCCTTCACCGCTCTTTCGATCAGGAGGGCCAATTCGAATCCGGGACGCTGCCATGGAACCCAGACGATTCGCCGGTCAAACTCTCGATTGAACTCTTCGAGTTTGCGCTTGCCATTCGCACTTGCGGCAAGCGCGATCGCCCAGTCGGGATGCAAATGGTCCACATGCAAGAAGGGCAAGAATGCGTGCAAGGGTGTGTCGATCGAAGCGGCAACGCGATTCTCTCCAAACGCAGAGAGTGGATAGTAGCGCACCATCTCGTCTTCGTACTTCTCTCCTCGATAAAGCTTCTTCAGATGTTCGAGGCGATCCAGGTAGAGAAGAGCAAAGCCAGACTCGGTAATTGAGCCAATGTCCCCGCCGCTTCCTTTGACCGCAAGAACACGAACTGGCTGCCCGGTGAATGGGTCTGGGAGTTCGATCTTCGAACTGGTGTTGCCACCGCCGAAGTTCGTGATGCGAAGATCTGCACCGAGCAGGTTCGAGCGATAGCGCAAAAGGGCTAACTGATTGCCCTCCAGCCCACGAACCTGCTCTTCATTCCACAAATCTCTCAAGTACGTCGTTTCTTTGACCTCATGCATAAGTCATCTCGCAATAATGTTCGAAGCGTTGAAAATGATGCTCCCACTTGTCGGTTTCCAGTGGGCTCGAAAACATCAGTCGGGAAGGAACGGTCAACTATGGTGCGAATCTCTTCCAGCGACGATGCTTCGCGGGTCGCCAACACTTGAATCGCAATATTGCCAAGTGCTGTAGCCTCAGCTGGACCAGCAAGCACCCTTCTACCGGTGGCATTTGCAGTGAATTGGTTCAGGAGTCGGTTTCTCGAGCCCCCACCAACAACCCGAACCTGTTCGATGCGCCGCCCGCACACCTGTTCAAGATTGCGAAGGGTCAGCCGGTACTTCATCGCCAGACTCTCCAGAACGCATCGTACATACGCGCCAGGGTTCGATGGCGATGGCTGATGCGTCTTGGAGCAGAACTGATCTATTGCGACCAGCATGTTCTCAGGATGCAGAAACAAATCGTCATCGGGATCAACAAGATGTGCAAACCCTGGTTCACGATTGGCCAGTTCCACGAGCTCGGCATAGCTCCCGTTCTGGCCTTGCGCGCTCCAGCAATTTCTGCAACCCTGCAGCATCCAAAGTCCCATCACGTTTTTGAGTAATCGAGTTGTCCCATTCACACCACCCTCATTGGTGAAATTGAGCTTAAGCGCCTGAGATGTGAGAACCGGGGCATCGAGTTCGGTCCCAATTAAGGACCACGTTCCAGAGCTGAGAAAGGCTGTACCATCTCGCGCGGTAATGGCTGCCACAGCGGAACCTGTATCGTGACAGGCTGGCGCGATGACGGGAGTTCCAGCTAGTGATGAATTCGACGCGATGCCGGACAACAATGGTCCGATGACAGTTCCGGGCTCGACGATTGGTGCTAGTAGGTCAGCTCGCAACCCGGCCCTCTGGATGAGATCCCTCGCCCAGACACGTCGAACTGCATCGACCATCTGGGTGGTAGTCGCATTGGTGAACTCGCATACCGCTTTTCCGGTCAGCCAATAATTAAAGAGATCGGGAATTGTAACCAGTTGCCTTGCAGCCGCAACAATGGAGGGCGTGTCTCGGCGTGCTGCATAAAGTTGGTACAAGGTATTGATCGGCATGAATTGGATGCCGGTAACCCGATAGATCTCTTCCCTTGGCACTCTCCGAAAAACTTCTTCCATTACTCCGTCGGTGCGACGATCACGGTAGTGGTAAGGGTTTTCTAAGAGTTGCCCACGTTCTCCGAGTAGTGCATAGTCCACACCCCACGCGTCAACGCCAATGCCGGCGAGCTTCACACCGTCCAACGAATTCAGCGCCTTGCGAATTTCAGACCACAAATGTTCCACATCCCAATGCAATGAACCGCCATCTTCGACAGGTTCATTCCGAAAGCGATGGATTTCTTGTGTTTTGAGAATCCCCGATTGCAGGTCGGCTAGGACCGCACGTCCACTTTCGGCCCCGAAGTCGAATGCCAGGTAGGGGGAGCGTTGTTGTTTTCGTCTAACGAGCACGCTGCTGCCTATTCCTTTAAGCTTCGTGAATACCCCCCTTAAGCCGCTCTGATAAATCGATCGGCAGCCAAACGCGTCTTAGGGTTCACACAGCAGAAGAGATATTTCCGCCCGATCAATCACCATACTTGCGAAGCGAATCGAGTGACTATCCGGTCATGCGTATGAAGTGACGCTATTGGAGTTTTTCGCTGCGCGATCCTTTGTGATTCGCTCCAGATACCCACTTTCGCGGAAGGCTTCCATCGGATCCTTTGGCAGTCCCTTTGAAGTCCGCCACTCCTGGATTGCAGGACGAACGTCTGTCGCGAACGCATCCTGCAGGAGCGACTCTGCCGCAACCAGATCGCATTTCTTCTGGGCGACTGCCAGTTTCTTGGCTGTCCACTAATGCTGCTTTCGCGAACAGTTGCTGCGCCATGGTTACGGTCTGGATCATGGCTTCGATTTTCCCCTTAAGATTGTGGCTTTGGTCGACCATGTAGGCGATGTCGGCACGCTGCCCGGTTTCGCACTCGAAAAAGTGGATCTCGTGGAAAATGCGGAAGACCTGATACGGATCGATCGATCCCATCGTCAGGTCGTCATCGGCGTAGCGGCGGTCGTTGAAGTGGAATCCTCCCAGCATATTTTCGGAGAGCAACCACGCCACGATCTGCTCGATATTCTGCGCTGCATAGTGATGGCCGGTATCGACCAGCACTTTCGCTTGCGGACCTGCGGCGCGCGAGAGCAGCAGCGCCATCCCCCAGTCAGCGATGTCGGTGTGATAAAAGGCGGGCTCGAATGGCTTGTACTCGACAAGCATTCGCTGATCCGGCGATAAGCTCCGGTGCGCTTCTTTCAATCCGTCGACGAACCACTGTTTGCGTTGTCGAATGTTTGCGGTGCCGGGATAATTCGATCCATCAGCAAACCAGAACGAAATGTCCCGGCTGTGGAGTCGTTTTGCAATCTCAATGCTGTCGTGCGTGTGCTGCATCGCGCGATGCCGTACACTCTGCGTCGGGATTTCCGAACGATCCGTATTTGTACTCCTGATCTTGAAAGAGATTGGGATTGATGGACCCGGCCGCGACGCCGTAACGGGTGGCGAATTGCTTGATCTCATCGGTACTCTCTACACCACGAGGACAGTCCCACAATACATGCAAAGCTACGGTCGGACAGACTCCCGTCAGAAGGTGTACCTGGCCGGCATCGCTGAACTTCTCCTCGGTGGTGGTGGCCGCCGCCGGCTGAATAAACTTGCCAAAGCGAGTTCCAGTGTTGGCGAACCCCCAGGAAGGCAGCTCGATGCGAAATGTCTCAAGCGCAGAAAAAACCTTCTCACTCGTGGACGAGTCCATCGGGAACCTCTCTTGCGGATGGAAGATACAATCCTTACTGCGCTGAGGTCACGACTTTCTTGGGTAATTCCCGCGATTTCGCAACGCGAAATAACAGAACTGGCTGCAGATGCCGGAAAGCCGTCAGAACATGACACATTGGTTCGGGGCGAATTCAGAACAGGCGCGAGACCTCGCTAAGGCAGGTGCCTGGCTCAATTCTGCTTTGTAAAATCAGGATAAACGGGCAATCGCTATGGAAGCCCTCATTTACGGATGATTCGAGCTAGGGATGCATTAACGATTTTCCATGGACCTTTCGCGTCGACACGGCCTCTGCCTTTGGTGCCGATACGGTTTGCCGGCGCCTCCGAACAATGATGGCAAGTTAGCCTCTGTGGAGATGAGGGAAGGCCGTGTGCATCGAACGACCAAGCAAAAATTTCGCTTTGCAAAATTAAGAAAATCGCGCATGATGTCGCACGTATGAGCCCCGCTGCTCAGAGTCGAGACCGTTACCTCGTTAAGTCTATCCTTCACGCCTCGCAGTTACTGACCGCGTTCCGAACTCCTGGCGAGGCCCTTTCGCTCAGGGAGGTCTCCGCCCGCTGCGGTTTGCCGAAGACGATGGTATTTCGTCTTCTCTACACACTGGAAAAGTGTGGAATGGCTGAAAAAGTCGGACAGAACCTCTATCAATCGCGCGTTCGTCCTTGGAGGCAGAGACTCTATCGGCTTGGTTATGCAGCTCAGGGAACAGACTATCAATTCTCGCGAGAAGTTTCTGAAAGTTTGCAGCGCGCGGCTGCGGCCGAAGGCATCGAACTGATCTGCCTTGACAATCGTTACAGCGCCAAGATTGCACAGCGGAATGCCGAACTCCTGGTGCGTGAGAAGGTCGATCTAGCGATCGAGTTTCAAACTGACGAAGAAGTTGCACCCATTGTAGCCGCGAAATATCGCGAAGCCGGCATTCCCATGATTGCGATCGATATTCCTCATCCGGGAGCGACGTACTACGGTGCGAACAACTACGAGGCTGGTCTGATCGGGGGGCGTTACCTCGGACGATGGGTTAAGGAACACTGGCATTCTGAGGTGGACGAAATTCTCCTCCTAGAATTGAAACGCGCTGGGAATCTGCCACGCATGCGACTGTCTGGCCTCTTGGTCGGAATCAACCTCGTTCTTCCCAGTGCAGCTAGTTGCTCCGTTGCCTACCTCGACGGTGATGGAGAATTGGGCAAGAGTTTCGAAGCAGTACGACGCCACCTGCGCTCTTCAAATGCCAAACGCGTTCTGGTTGGTGCAATCAATGATCCGAGCGCGCTGGGCGCGCTTCGTGCGTTTGAGGAAGCAGGACGGGCGGAGAACTCCGCAATCATGGGGCAAAATGCGTCCCCTGAGGGGCGTGCAGAACTGCGTTTGCCGAAATCTAGGTTTCTCGGTTCAGTCGCCTACTTCCCTGAGCGCTACGGAGCCGATTTAATTCGAGTTAGTATCGACATTCTCAGCCATCGCCCTGTCCCCCCCGCAGTATTCGTCGAGCACAAACTCATCACACCAGATTCGGTTGATCACTATTATCCAAATGATGCAGTTACGAAACTGATTCGAGCTGAACCTTTCGCCTCCTCTCACCCGACTAACGTCCGGAAGTCCTAAGCAGAACTGTCGTTCCTAATAGTGCATAGGACTCGATAGTGCATGAGGACTTCTCGCCGTTCCCCACAATCATTCCCGAACCGTCACACGCAAAGCTCGACAGCTTCCGTATTCCGCACTGCAGAACAAAATTGAATGCATGCCACCCTTTGCCCTGCCTCCTTTCGAAGCCGCACAAAGTCTTGAATTTGCCTATCAGATAACGATTTGGTGAACTTCCGACGCCGAAACCGATCCATTTGTCATTGCGAAATGCGCGCCTTCTGCCCTTTGCAGGTTGACGATGCCTGAGGACCAATGGGAGTATCCGCCCGCAGATACACGGCGACAACCATGTGGGGCAGGGGCATCTCCTAAAGACGGCTTTCGAAAACGGGAAATTTGCCGCCGAGTTCCACCATGTTGGATCGGTCGCAAGGAGAAAAATCCATGTCCGCGACGACACGCGTTCTCACGCTCTGTTTGCTGATTGCTACGGCGACCACCTTGCTCTACAGCCAAGGAGGTGCCTACGGAACCATTCTTGGAACTGTAAAGGACAACTCTGGAGCCGTGGTGGCGAAGGCGGGAGTCGACGTCACCAACATCGCTACGAATGTAACCAAGCACACAGAAACTACCGCTTCGGGCGACTTCACAGCTCCTTATCTGGCGCCGGGAGCCTACCGTGTGACAGTGCAGTCGCAAGGATTTCAGAAGTCCGTCGTGGACAATATCAGCTTGGTGGTCGGACAAGAAGCTCGCGCCGACGTCACGCTCAGGACCGGGGCAGTCTCGGAGACTGTAGAAGTCCAGGCCAACGCCGTTGCACTTGACACCGACAGCTCCGCCGTTTCTCAACTCGTCAGCCAGAGGCAAGTAGAAGAGCTGCCACTCAATGGCCGGAATTTCCTGAATCTGCTTTTCATCGGCGCCGGTGCGGTCCAGACCGTTGGAGAACAAGGTCAGATGCGCCAAGGGGCGGGGAACGCGATCAGTATCAATGGCGGGCGCCCCGAGTCCAACAACTACACACTCGACGGACTGATCAATACCGATACGTCGCTCAACACTCCGGCAGTAATTCTCTCCCAGGATGCCATCCAGGAATTCAAGGTGGCCAGCGAAAATTACGCGGCGGAGTACGGTTACAGCGCGAATCAGGTGAACATCATCAGCAAGAGTGGAACCAATCAATTGCACGGTACTGCGTTCCTGTTCGACCGAAACGACGCTTTCGATGCCTTCACGCCGACACCGTTTCAGACGACTCCGTCTAAGCCCGTCCTGCGTCAAAATCAATTTGGTTTCGTTGCCGGTGGCCCGGTGTACATCCCCAAGCTCTACGACGGGCGCAACAAGACTTTCTGGCTCGCGAACTATGAGGGATGGCGGATTAGCAACGGATACGTCCAGAACGGCATCGTTCCCACCACAGCAGAGTTGAGCGGAGATTTCTCCGCCACCGGCCTTCCTGCCTTCGACCTCACCCCAGGATCGCCGTGCCAGGTAGCGCTTACGTCGTCGCCGAATGCCTTACCCTGTATGCCCGGAGACCCCAGCACCGGTGCCGCATTTCCCGGTAACGTCATTCCCTCGACAAGTTTTTCGAACTTAGCCACGGTGGCGCTCGCGTCGAGCGTTTTCCCAGCGCCGACACCGGCATGCGTGAGCAACCCCTCGACGTGTTCGGGAGGCAACTACCAGTTGGTTAGAACGCTGCCCAACGACACTAACCAACAAACCTACAAACTTGACCAGACGTTGGGCCGATACGGATCAGTGTTCTTCCGCTACACCAAGGCAAGTTTCTCCAATGAGAATCCGCAGAACCTTGGAACCATTTTCAATATCAACGAGTTTAAAGAAGACGCGACCAGTTGGATGGTGTCCCACACGATTCCGGTTAGGCACAGTATCGTCAATAGCTTTCGCTTTGGACACCTGGATGCCACTGCCGTGCAGGGCGCTCCACCTGCGTCGAGCAGCCAGATTTCTGCTTTGGGTGTGACCGGCGTGTTCAACAATCTTCCCAGCTATGCAGCAGGTTTCCCGAACATCAACTTCGAGGCAGCCCTCCTCGGCAGTTACGGTACCCCGGGCAACAACCCGACTACCAGCGACGTGCCGACGTGGGAATTCGCCGATTCGGTATCCATTATTCGCGGAAAGCACACGATCGGCGTGGGTTTCGATTATCGCCGGTTTATTTCCAAAAGAAATCTCTCGGGCAATTTTCTGGGCCAATACACATACACCAATAACAACATCTTGAACAACAGCGCGAACGGGACCTGTTCGACCGCTTCCGGTAACTGCGGGACCGGCAATGAGGTGGCAGACTTCCTACTGGGCTATTACCAGACTGCTGCGACATTCCAGCCGGGGCCATTCAGCAAGCCAAGTATTGCCGGCAACTTGAATCAATACCATTTCATGTACTTTGCGCCCTACGTGCAGGACGACTGGAAGGTGACCAGTCGCCTCACTTTGAACCTGGGTCTTCGTTGGGACTACCGTTCTGTGCCCTACGAACAGGACAACAAGTTTTTCTGGATCGATGACCAGAACACGACCGGTGGGGGCCTATGCTTCGCGGACCAGGCTCTGGTAAGCGACGGAGTTGCGCCTCCAGGAAACGGCTTCTACCGATATTGCGGTCGGCGGAATCCGGCCAACGGATCAAAGCTGCCGTTTGCCCCTCGTGTGGGCTTTGCATGGCGGCCTTTTGGCGGAGATAAAACTGTGGTGCGCGGCGGATACGGAATTTTCTGGGACTCCTCGGAAACTCGTGAGATCGACGATTCCGGCGATCTCTATCCCTTCGTTGAACGCACTTCGCTGAACCCCAATTCGCAATCTGCCACCGCGGCTCCGAAGTTGACTAATCAGTTGTTCCCCGCCCAGACCGGGGTTGTCCCGGTCACGGCCCCAAACAGTCAGTTTGTTGCGGTCATCGTGTCTGACCATCCCCGGAACCCTTACGTGCAGCAGTACACAATCTCCGTGCAGCGCGAGTTGGCTCGCAACACTACGTTGGAAGTGAACTACGTAGGCAATCGGGGTCTGCGTTTGTTGGACCGCATCGATCTCAATACTCCTCCCCAATTGCTCGGAGCGCAGCTAGCAACCTGCCAGGCGGCGTTCGCGGGCCTACCTGCCACGAACTCAACCTACCTTGCCAATCAGTGTCCGTTCTATGCTCGTCAACCTCTCCCGAATTTCGCGATTCCGGGGCCTCTCAATAGCTCATGGACCGGGTATTCCAACTACAACGGCGGAAATATCAAACTGGAACATCGTGGGACCAGCCTCGCCTTGCTGACTGTTTACACCTATGCGAAAAGCATGGATGACAAATCGGCTGCGGCCGGCATCGGATCGGCTGGCGCAGGCTTTGCAGGTCACATGGACGACCTGAATCCACACCTTGACTATGGCCCTTCGGATTTCAGTGTGAAACATCGTTTCGTGAACAGCGTGGTTTACAGCCTTCCGGTGGGGCGCGGCAAACGCTACCTCGGAAATATGAACAAAGCCGAGAATGCGCTTATCGGTGGTTGGCAAGTCAGCGCGATTACGACTTTCCAGACCGGATTCCCCTTCTCGGTGGCCGCGTCCGATCCCGGCGCTTACTTGAGTTTCGGGATGCGCGCAAATGAGTCCGGCAATCCGAACCCGGTCAGTGGAAAGAACATCCATCAGTGGTTCAATACTGCTGCATTTACCCAGCCTGCCTTTGGCGTATACGGCAACACCGGGCGCAACATACTCACGCAACCGGGAATCAATAACTGGGACATTGGAATGGGCAAAACATTCCAGTTCACCGAACGGGTCGGCTTCCAGTTCCGCGTGGAAACGTTCAATACCTTTAACCACACGCAATATGGAATCGATCCCATCACGCAGGCCGCTGGTGGCCCGGGTCAAAATGCGGTCGATGCAACGCTGGGGGATGTGAACTTCGGCAAAGTTACCAGCGCCAGGCCTGGCCGCGTTATTCAGTTCGGCGGCAAAATCTCGTTTTAATAGCTCGCGACGTAAACCGAGCAACCACACCCGCCTGGCCCGTTCTGGCTTGGCGGGATTTTTTTGAGGTACACTCGCACCGTGAAACGCCGTCACGCATTGAACTGGTCTGTACTGGTTGTGCTGGCCCTCGCGGCCTCCGCCGCGTGCGCGCAGGACACAAGTTTGGTCGAACGCTACGCGGACGAAGGGCAAGCTGCGCTTGCCGCAGGGCGCTATGGGGACGCTGAGAGGGCCTTCGAAAAGTTGCGTCAGCTCGAACCCGGAATGGCTGAGGTGCATGCCAATCTCGGTCTGATCTACTTTGAGGAGCGCAAGTTCGACGAGGCTGTGCCCGCTCTGCGTCAGGCCTTGAAGCTCAAGCCCACGCTGACCAAGTCCGGCAGTCTTCTAGCGATGTCGCTGTCAGAACTCGGCCGCTATAGTGACGCCGAGCCTGGACTGGAGAAATGCCTTCATCATTCTTCCGACACGGAAATCAAGCGCATGTGCGGGCTGGAATTGCAGCGTGCCTACAGCGGCCTGAAGCGAGACAGCAAGGCCGTGGAAGTGGCGATGGAGTTGAACCGACTCTACCCTGACGATCCCGAGATCCTGTATCAGGCTGGAAAGGTATACGGCAATTTTGCATTTCTCACAATGGAAAAACTAGCGCAAGTTGCTCCCACATCTGTCTGGAGACACCTCGCTGCCGCGGAAGCGCACGAAAGCCAAGGCTCCTACAGTCAAGCCATTCAGGAGTACCAAGAGGTGCTTCGGTTGCAGCCAGATCGACCCGCTATTCACTATCGCATCGGCAGAAGCCTGCATGGGGCGATTCTGGCAACGTCAATCGCCAGAAGATATTGCTGCGGCAGAAAAGGAATTTGAAGAAGAGTTGCGCTTGCATCCGGACAATGCGAACGCTGCTTACGAACTCGGAGAGATGCGGCGGAAGAGCAAGCAAAACGAGGAAGCGCAGAAATACTTCGAACAAGCCATACAGCACTACCCAGATTTTTCGGAGGCTCAGCTAGGCTTGGCTGCCGTGCTTCTTGAGAAAAACCAACCCGACAAAGCGCTGCCTCATGCACAGCGAGCCGTGGCCGTCGATCCGGGAAATGAGGTCTGTTGGTACCGTTTAGCAAAAATCCAGAGGAGTCTAGGCAACATCCCAGAACAAGAGAAAGCATTGGCGGAGTACCGCCGGTTACACGATTTGGCGAATCAGCAGAAGGAAGTGGAGCCGGTCTTTTCGCCGCGAGAAGTCACAAAACAGGAAGTGGACTCCTCTCCTTCTCAATAGCTTGTGTGGCCCACAATTCCGTGCTGATCTACAAACAAAACGCCAATTTCGTTGGCAGAAGATGTGCTGGGTGCGAGACCTGGCCGTCTTGCTGTGGTTGTGCACGGGTCTTTTGGCTCCCAGTCTCTTCGCACAAGGAGTGGCTCAAGGTTCCGCGCCACCGACCGGCGTTGCCGTTGGCGACTTCCTTCACACGGGGTTCCGGGTTTAGCGATCACGGTCTTTTCTGACGACTCCACTCCCCTGTTCCGCAATTATGGGAAATGGACTTTCGAGATATCGGCTATCAGTCTGGCATTGGCCTGCCTTCGCTGCCGTGGGTGAAGTGGGGTGTTGCATTGGTAGATCTCGACAATGACGGTTGGCTTGACCTGATCACTGTCACTGGGTATGTCTACCCCAGGTCGACACGCCGCCTTCCGGAAGTAGCGCTGGATACCGCCGACCAAAGTTGCTGCAGATGAATCAGTGCGATGGTAAATTTTGCGACGCAAGTGACCAGGCAGGACCAGCCCTTCAGCTGCGGCAGGTCGCGCGCGGGTTGGCCGTGGGCAATCTCTTCAACGACGGCAAGATGGACATAGTAGTTGAGAATCTCGAGGGCAAACCGATGATCCTGCGTAATCGCGGCATCGTTGGCCAGCATTGGGTCAGCTTCGAGCTTGCCGGAACAAGAAGCAACCGTCTCGCTATTGGATCACAACTGAAGTTAGTTGCTGGCGGGGTGACACAGACGGAGGAGATTCACAGCGGTGGCAGCAATCTGTCGCAAAACGATCTTCGCGTTCGTTTTTGGCTTGGGGACCCCCACGAAGATCGAAAACTCGAAGTGCGCTGGCCGTCAGGTGCAGCCTCATCGCTGATATCTGAGGCCAGGTCCAAGATCTTTAACTTCTGTCCCAGTTTTTGAGCTGTGGTGTACCCGGACTCGATTTCGACATACCGGCCATAGATGAGGTTTAGGAGCGACGAGGTTCGTTGGACACTTGGGCTACGGCATTGTCAGGACTGCTACGGAGTATCCGGCGATGCTAAACGTCTCGTTATTCAGTTTCAGCGTCGCTGGGGGCCTGAAGCCGGTGGTTTGATCGACATACTCCAGCTGCCCCCCGTTCGCACCTGAAACAGTCACATCGTATTTCCGGTCACGCTTGTTGATCAGTAGTACCCGGTGTTTCCCGTCGCGTGTGACAAAGGCCAGAGAGTATACGTAAGGATTGCTCGGCAGAGATGAGTCGGAAGGTTGAATTTCCACCTGTTGGTCCCCTAGGCTGAAGTTGTCGTGAATTAGTTTCAAGACCCAGAAGCGTGCGTTCGGTTTGCCGTTATTCCAATCCACCATCGAAACGCTCGGAAATTGCGTGGGAAAGCCCACAAGCTGTGATTCCCCTGCTACATCGATGCCCATCTGCGTGAGTTCCCCAAAAACGTACGCATACATGGCGCCGGCCAGATTCCAGTAGGCATTTGGAATCGGCTGCGCAACGTGCCCCGGCATCCCTTGAGCAAGATCGTCGGCGGAAATCACGCCGAGTTCGTCGACCGTCGTCTTTGTCTCCGGAGATAGGCGCTTGCGGATGGCCTCGATGTAACGCACTGTCTTCAGGAATCCGTCGGCCTGAGCGAAATATGTGAACTGTTCTACCTCTGGAGTCTCATCGATCGTCGGAACTGCGTAGAAATGGTAGGAGATGAAGTCCAACGACACTCCTGGCTTGTGATTTTTGTGATCGAGGAAATATTCGAAGTAGCGTGGGTCTGTTTCCATGGCGAGAGCGAGACCCACGAACCTCGTGTCCGGCTGAACCTTCTTGATCGCTAACGCTACCTCGTCATAGAGCTTCGTGTACGTTTCCGGGCTGATGTGGTGCTCAAAGTCGACTTCATTCAGCACTTCCCAGTAGGGAATCGAATAGTGGTATCCGGATTCGTGACGCTGCCCGAACTCGTCGGTGAAGCCGCCGTTCGTGTACCAGGAGACGAGTCGCGCAAAATAATCGGCGACTTCCTTCAGGCTGGGATCGCGAAGTTCCGTGCCTTGCTCGTAGTTCCACGTGACCTGCGCCGGATCCGCAGGGTACTCGATGGCTTTGTCAGTCTTGAACATCCATTGTGGGACCGTGCTGAAGTTGAGAATGGCGGAGTGCCCCTTTGTTGCGTTGAGAAAGTCGATGGTCATGGGATCGATCAACGTGAAATCCCAAGACGTTTTCCCATCCTTTGGCGGTTCCAGTTCGGCGACTGCGAGCTTCGGATACGGCAACCAGGGCACGTACCGAACATAGTTCGCCCCTAGGTCCTGCAAGGCCTGGAACGCGTTATCATGCACTGGCGTGCCGCGCAGCAGAGGGGGATTGACGACGACCTGCAGCGTCGGCGTGGTTTGAAAAATGCGGACTACTTTGTCCCAGTGAACGGCTACTTTTACCGGTTGGTCCTGCGCAGCTAATGCCGAAGTACAAAATCCTAGAATTGCGACAGTTGTCAATAGTGCTCTGACATTGATGTTCATACGATTCACCAACGAGCTGCGATGGCCTTTTTCTGTCAGGCCAAACCCTCAAATGTGAAATCGAATGCTCGCACCACGTGGCTAGAGTCGTCAATTGCTGAATCCCCGCCGGTTAGAATTTCGTTGTGACAAACGCCCGAGCACTCAAGTCTAGCCGGTTCAGTTTAGGCTCTGACGAGTTGTTCCCGGCCTACAGAATAACGATCACGCCCCCAAATCATAGACTCAGCGAGTTGACAGGCAACTCTCGCCCGTTTTGCATCTCGAAATGTCGTTTTTCACCTCACGCCCACTTGTTGCTCGCAGGAAGACGGTCTATGCTTGGCCACGATCCTGGAGTTCTTCTCTGTTCAATCTGTCAACTTCGAGAATTCCTTATGAAACCGTCGGACGATCAATTTAAGGTCGGACTTTTTGGCATCGGCCTGGATGCTTACTGGCCGCAGTTTCCCGAACTAAGGGTGAAGCTTGTTGCCTTCATCGAGCAGGTTGCACGAAGGCTGGAGGGTTTTAAGGTTCAGGTGACAGAATCTAGGTCTCATCGATTCTCCGGAGAAATCGTTTTGGACTGGACACGAGTTCCGTAAAGAAGACGTCGATCTAATTTTCCTGCACGTCACCACCTACGCGCTGTCCTCGACGGTGCTGCCGGTGGTCCGGCGCGCCAAGGTGCCGGTCATCATTCTGAATCTCTCACCCGGTCCCGCCATCGATTATCCGAAATTTAATCGCCTCGGAGATCGTACGAACGATGACCGGCGAGTGGCTTGCATACTGTCAGGCTTGTCCAGTACCCGAGATCGCCAATGTGTTCCCTCGCTGCCGGATTCCGTTCTTTCAGGTCACCGGTGATGCTCGACGACGATCCGATTGCATGGGCGAGAGATCGACGAGTGGATCGATGCGGCGCGGGTCGCGCACGTGATGGAGCACAACCGCCTTGGCGTGATGGGCCACTACTACGGTGGCATGCTCGACATCTATTCCGATCTGACGCAGCAATGTGCGCTGTTTCGGCGGCCACGTCGAAATTCTAGAAGTGGAAGAGCTCGTCAGCCTTGCGCGCGCGAAGTAAGCATCGCGGATGCGAAGCCGAAGGATCTCAGAGTTCAGGTACCTCTCTCGACGTGCGAGGCGATTGTCCGGAAGCCGAACTTCATCGTGCTGCCCGACACTCGGTTGCGCTGGATCGGCTGGTCGAACGTTACGGTCTTGGCTCCCTGGCCTATTACCACAGAGGTGTCGGAAGTCCGGAGAACGAGGAAGCGATCAGCTCGATCATTCTGGGCACACGCTTGCTGACTGGCCGTGGCATTCCCGTCGCCGGTGAGTATGAAATCAAGAACGTTCAGGCGATGAAGATCATGGACTCGTTCGGCGCCGGAGGATCGCTTCACCGAGTACTACGCTGCGGATTACAACGACGATGTTCGTGCTGATGGGACACGATGGACCGGGACACATAGCGATCGCCGAGGGAAAGACCAAGGTTCGGCCGCTAGGGGTATATCACGGGAAAGTGGGGCGGGGGCTGTCGGTGGAAATGTCGGTCAAGCACGGGCCGGTGACTTTGCTCTCCGTTGTGCAGACGGTGGATGGCAAGCTCAAGCTTCTGGCAGCGGAAGGCGGAGTCGGTGCCCGGGCCAATCTTGGAGATCGGCAATACGAACAGCCGCTATCGGTTCCCGATCGGCGCAAGATCCTTTCAAAACGAGTGGAATGCCCATGGGCCAGCGCATCACTGTGCTGTAGGGGTAGGACACATCTCCGACAGATTGAAGAAGCTAGCCGCTTTGCTCGGAATGGAATGTGCACAAGTGTGTTGAAACTCTTCGTTTCCCTCCAAGCCATGCAACTGTCTTAGACGTCACCATGAGTTCTTCAGAACTTCTCTAAAACTCCCAATTTGTCATTTGTGCCTGTGAAAATGGCGGGTTTTGCAGGTTGATTGGCGCGCTTTGCTAGTTCGCTCAAAGAGAAGACATCTAAAGTTGTGAATGATTTGAATCTGGCGTGGTGCTGGAAGGCGGGTCATAAATGAGGCGGCAATCTTGGTAAGCCTGATCGTAGAAAGTTCGCACGGCTGGCAAACTAAGGTTGCGCGAGATTGTGACGAAGCTCCTCAAGGTTCTCCTTGCTCAACATCTCCGATTCTCGCGGCTACCAGGCCAATTCTTTCGGAATTATTCAGCGGAGAACTTGCATCCAATATGTACGCTTTTGCAGCTTGTTTCCGCACAAGAGACATGGAAGGAATTGCATTGTCAGCAGCTCCTAACGTTGACGTTGATCACGTCATGCGCGTGGCTCTATGAGAGTTATCCGAATAAAGTTTTCTTGCGTGGAACCGGTTCCAGGTAGATTGTGCGACGTTTCTTTGCGATCAGTGCGTGAATTTGCGATAGCAGTTTAGAAAGCTCTGGATCACGAAACTGGTAGTCACCACTGAATTGATATCGCAGCAACTGAGAGTTTGCGTTTATTCCCAACACATCAGAAGCTGTTGCCAAGTCGCGGCGATCGAACGATTATCTGGCCGAGCACATCGCAAAGTATCCCAAACGCCTGAAGGGGTTCGCGGCGTTACCGATGCAGGATCCTCAGGCTGCCGCTCAGGAGCTCACACGTTGCGTTAAAGATCTGGGCTTCTGCGGCGCCTTGGTCAATGGATTCTCACAGATTGGCGAAGCGGATTCGGCAGTCTTCTATGATCTGCCACAATATCGGCCCTTCTGGGCCACTGTCCAGCAGCTTGATGTGCCGTTCTATCTTCATCCCCGCTTCCCCTTGGCCATGCGTCGGCAGGCTTTTGAAGGACGCGCTTGGATTGCCGGCTCGGCGTGGGGGTTCGCGGTGGAGACCTCGATTCATGCCCTGCGCTTGATGGGCAGCGGCCTGTTCGATGAATATCCCAAACTCAAAGTGATCCTCGGCCACCTCGGCGAAGGACTGCCATTCGGCATATGGCGCGTCGATCATCGCATCTCGAGGACAAGTGTTCGGCCGAATGCGAAGCTACCGATAGCCCAATATCTGCGAGACAACTTCTACAGCACTACCAGCGGCGCCTTTCGCACACAGGCGCTCACTGACGTGATACTGGAAGTCGGCGCCGACCGCGTTCTGTACTCGGTGGACTACCCGTATGAGGATATGGCTGAGGCGACTGAGTGGTTCGACAACGCTCCCATCAGCGAACCTGATCGGCTCAAAATTGCCCACGGCAACGCGGGGCAACTGTTCCGCCTTTAATCACCAATCATAGGCCGGAAAAGATGGTTGTTGGAATCGAAAAACTACATTCTGGAGGTGTGGTCGGCAAAGCGGAAGTTATCCTAGCCTCCAATTCGGCAGGCAATCGTCTTAACTGGCGAGAAATCTCGATTTCACTCAAAATGCCGCTCAGCAGTCCTAATCTTCTGATTTATAAAGATGGTCAGAAAGCGCGCTTAGAAACAGCCCCAAGAACGCGATGAAGCCACCTATCGCAAAGGCCCCGTCCACGATGGCCATCGGACTATCCGGACGAACATAAACGGCTTCGCAACCCATTCACCAAGCCACACACCAGTGCGGCTAATGCAGTCAGCCACGGATGTTTGTTCCACCGATTCTTGAACATGCGACGCTTGAAGGCCCGTTCCCCTGGTGAATGTTAGCATCGCAGTGCGATGGTTGCATTCAGACCCATCTTTTTGCATTCGGCACTTGGGGTCGTCGGTAGATTTCCCTTCCTGAGTGATTCCATACTTGTTCCAGAATTGCCGCATCCGGATGATGTTGAGGAACGGGTTCGCAGGCAGCAATGGCCCGCCTGCCATCGTGCGTTGCCCGGTCACAAGCGGTGCCGGTTTCGGCGGCTTGGGTTGGTTGTCAGGCCAGCTCTGCCAGTTGTTGCTGATCACGTTCGGGCCTTGCTGTGGCAGCCGCTCGACCTAGTTGGCCTTGGTTTTCCCGCCGGGCGGATGCGAAACGTTTACGTCCTCTGGCCAGGATCCGAATTCCAGAAAGTGCTCCAGCTCCGCGTCCGACTTCGTTGTCAGTTGCTGCGTGAGATCTGCAAACTCGATCCGTTGCACCCGGCCTTCGACGCGATTCGCAATTTCAATGGCGGCGGCGACCGAGTTTCGTTCCTGCGCGCAGGCGAGAGAAACCAGATTCTCGGCGAGCACTTCCGCAAACGTCCGGTGCTGCGGATCGTCCTCTTTGATCGCGGATAATTTCTCGCGAAGGGCCTCGCTGATGGTTCGGGATTTCGGCCTGCCGCCAGGATTCGGCGATGGCCCACCCTTTTTCCAGCGAGTCGATGCACCGATATCGGGATTGAAGTTTTTCATATCTCCTTATGCGCCGTTCGTTGCCGACAGTCAAGGACGAAAATGTTGCCGGAAGGCATAAAAAGAGCGTCAATACAGGCGTAGAGCAGGCGGGAAATCTCAGCCCAAACTCTGCCCGACAGCTCGAAATATGAGCGAACAGGAACACATAGATTGACACAATTGCTTTGCGTAAGTGCTTGTAACCCAAAGAAAATGAGCATCGATAAAACTGAATGGGCTGGACTCAAAATCCGCCGGTACTTGGTACCTTGGGGGTTCGACTCCCCCTCCCGGCACCACCTTAGAACCCACAAAATACGGGGATATCTGGGCTAGTTCTCCGCACTGCGTTGCCCTCTGCAGCAGACGCAGCGGACTTTTCGCAAACCGATAACCAACGAGCTGTTAGGTCTATCAAACTGAAACAATTATGTTTACTGACACAATGCTGTGGAGAGAATGACTGACACATCTGTTACACATTCAAGTTATCGCATCACTCCCCTTTAATGACGCTTTGCAAGCGCCCTACGTCCGCCACGGCGCCCCGAAGACCACAAAAATCGAGTCATGCTCACAAGCAAGACACTGGCGCAGCCACAAGACGGCGCGAGAACCTGCAGCAGGCGCGGCATTGGTCAAGCTTTTCCAGATCGGCAACTTCGCGTACATCCCGCTGCACGATGGCTCTTATGTAATCCCGCGCCCATGTCTGGCGTCGCTTTGAATCTTCACGCCGCAGCATCTCGGGGTAGCCGCCGATCAGCACGGTTTGTACTAGATCTTTGCCGATCATTGGCTCGGCAGGTTTGCCGAGTTTTCCATCGAATGCCGCTTTGAGGAACCCCGGCTTTTTGCCTCAGATTTCAGCCCGCGAGAGGGGCAGAACCGCTCACGATCTCCATGCGGCCAGCTAAACTCTCTGAGACCTGAGGCAGAGTCAGGATATTGGCTGAGCCCGTCAACAGAAACCGGCCGGCCCGGCGATCATCATCGACCGACTTCTTGATGGCCCGGAGAAGGTCGGGCACTCCTGTACTTCGTCCAGTGGTGGTTCGATCCAGTGCGCGCACCAGCCGAGTTGGATCGCTGCGCGCCGCAGCCAGCACCGTGTCGTCGTCCATGGTGATGAATTCGCGATTGCCAGTGACCAAATCGCGGACCAGGGTGGTCTTGCCGCACTGGCGCGGCCCCGTAACCATAACGACAGGCGTGTCCTTGAGCGCGGTGGCAACCAATTCGGCGGAAAAGCGAGGAAACAGCGCGTGATCGGTATCGTCGATGCCGGGTGAAGACTCCGTCCAGTTCGGATTGGTGGTTCGTCTATTTCGGATTATAGGCTCGTCTGATCCGGAACGGAAAGCGGACATTGCCGAAACTCGTCCCTCCTCGTGGTGGCCTAGCTCCACCTGGTCGTGAGCGATAAAGCGGTGTCCTCCCAGATCGAGATTGTATTTCCCGATCTAGTTCCTGCATCGCCTCCCGGTCGTTACAGCTTTGCCTTAGTCAACTGGCGCAAAAGACTCTCCTTGGCAGCGCCCCCGACGACTTCCGCCAAGCCCTCGTCGACGGCCGAACCGCCAGCCGGACTTCACCCGCGCGTTCGTCGGATTGTGGTGCGACGCAAAAGGCGATTGCCAGCGGGCGCACGAATCCACGCAGGACGAAGGGCGGGCAGCGGGTCACTCCTCCGCACCGGATCGGGAGGACATGATCATCTCTGTTTGGACTGGCATTGTTTGCGAACGAGATCAATCTGAACGCTCTATTTTGTCCAGCACGAAAATCTATGACGTAAGTGCGTCACTCGTTGGGGCAGGTTGAATCTTGCCCACTATGTCGCAGTATCGCACAACAGGGTCCACTTGACCCGCCGGAAAGTCGCATTGAAAGACGATTTCCTGTCTGGGGATAGCCTAATCACCAGTGCCGTCGCCATTGCCAATCGCATTTGCGATCCGTTGCAACCAGCGATTCTGCAAGTCGCCACGAGACGCCACGATAACCAGACGGGCTTGCGCCCGACTCAGGGCAACGTTTAACAAGCGCGGACCCTTGTCGTCGTTATTGAGGAATTCAGTGCTGGCGAGAACGCAATCGAAAATGACGGTGTGACACTCTGATCCTTGTGCGCGATGCACCGTGCTAACCTTCACCGCCGAGATGCCCTTCCTGCGCAAGTTGCCCTTCAGAACGCTGCGTTGTGCTCGGAAAGGACAAACGACGGAGATTTGATCAGGAGATAGCGTCTTGAGTAGTCTGGTGACCAGTTCGCCAATGAAATCGGCGGATTCGAACCGTACCGGACCACCGTAATTGCTATTGAACATTCCTTCATGCTGGCAGAGATGGAGATGTACATTCTTCCGTCCCATCGGCGCAACGTCGCCCACAACTCTTTCCGCACGCCAGATGGGATTGGCTTCGCAGTCCTCGGCGACCATGAGCTTGCCGTCATAAAAGACGTTGCCTACAACATCGCAGATTGACTTCTCCATTCGTCCCTGCTCGTTTAATAGGCACGTTCCACGCTCACTCTTGTGGACAAACATCGACCGTCCGAGCCACTTTCTAGCCATCGGATGCTCGGATTGGACAACAGGATCAAGCTGTTTGTCGTCCCCCGCGAAAATCACCTGCCTGCCCAAAGGAGCCAGCGCCAAAGCGTGAGCAAGGCTCGCTTGGCTGGCTTCGTCAAAAACTACCAGATCGAAGGGTCTACGGACGTAAAGAGCCTCGAAGCTGTACGCGGCGCCCGTCGTCGTCATTGCGGCAAGTTGCGCTCGGTCGATTGGGTTCGGAATTTGTGATCTGAGGCTCTTCACCTGATCCTTCCATGCCGCATAAGCCACAACATCTGTCGGATCCGGCATCTTGGTTTCGAGATCGGCTAGGCGGCGAATCAAGTTCTCGTCCGGGGTGGGAAGGAGGTGCTCGCGTTTTTTGTATTTGGACGCAATAAAGTGGTTGCCAATGCGCAAGCACTTCTTCCGCAGGCTCGCAGCCACGCGGTTCGACGCCGAGAGCCTCTCAAGATGCTCATCCACTGAAATGAGTGCAAGATCGACAGCAACGTTCGTCGTGGATAGAAGGAGAACCTTAGCTGTCGGTCGTTGACAGAGATAGTGGGAAACCATCGCGCCGAGCGTATAGGTCTTCCCAGTTCCCGGTGGTCCCCACAGAAAACCATGCTCTCGCTTTAGCAGCCCGAATGCTTGTGCTTGGGCAGCGCGAAGCCTCGGGAAGCCCTCGATTCGATCAACCTCCTCTAGATCGGATAACTGGGCTTCGGTTACCTTAGATAGCCATCCAAAACCCTGCGTTGCCCAACTCGAACTCTCCCAGCAATCGCGCAGTGCTTCGAGATAGCGTGGCGGGTATATACGAATCTCCTGCCCCTTCTGAGGAGGTGGGCTACTCAAGTACCGAATGTTCAATTGATCGGTGTCAGGAATGACTGAAAGCACGTCGGCGGTGCCGGAGGGCGGCCCTCCCCACCAAGCAGCAGCGCTTTCGAGCGATTCGTCCAGCGAACTGGAGGCATTCATCGGCTTGACAACAACCTTCCAAATGTTTGCCTGCTGTGAAAGATCGCTCACTCGAAATCTGAGGAATTTGGACGCAATGCGTAATTCCTCTTCAATTGCATCAACGACTTCTGTGATGGACTCGGCGATCCTCGCAACGGACATAGTCTCTCGCATGTGGGCGCTTGGCTGGAAAGCGTCAGGAGTAGCGCAAACCACGAGAGTATCGAGGCTGGCGAAAAGGCTCAACTACCGACGCACACAGCGTTGCGATCAGCGCATATTTTGAGCGGATGTGCTTACCATTGCATGAGTTACAGGTAGCGTATTTGGTGCTGCCAGGCGCCGCCAACAACTCATCCATCTCCGCGCGATCCAAGAACTCCACTGTCCGCCGCACGCAGCGTTTGCCGGAAATTGCCAAGATTCTCTGGCAACGAAGCATGGGAGTCGTTTCCTTCTTCAGACTCCCAGCCAATCGGCAATGTATGCATTGCGTTGTCTTCTCGAGGTTCCTGGTGCAACTCTAGGTCAGCACACAGAAAAGCAGACCCAAGCTCTGCAACGAGTTCCTCAGACGCATAGCCGGTTTCTCCCCCATGCGGTGGTACTACCTGTTGCAGGGTTCCTCGGAAGTGCGAACTCCAGGTTCCCCCACCTGTTTGACTTCAGAGTACAATAGGCCAACCACTTCCGCCGCAGGGTTCCTCCCATGCTGTTGCAGTTTTCCCTTATTCCCGCCTTTGAGCTAGTCCCCACTGGAGGTGTCTGATGTCCGCCCAAACAGCCAATCTTCTTCGGTCCGCGTCGAACGCCGCATGGTCCTTCGCTAGAAACATCAATTCAATCTTGCCGGCTGGCAATTTGCCTCAGCCATCTTGGGCGCCCGCTCCGCTTCCAAAGAGTTCGGAGAGGGTTCCGATGAAGATGGGTGTTCCAAGGAGAACGCTATCCCTCTGCCCCGAATGCAATCGTGAGGCAGTCGAGGCCACGGTAAGCGGAGACTCGAGCCTCGCCGATTTCAGAGATCGCCCTGGAATCGTCGATGCGGAGATTCTCGAGGAAGCAGGGCGCATCCTCATGCGCAAGGCCTGCGGGAAGCATGGTCCGTTTGAAGACGTGCTTTCGAACCATCCCGCGTTTTTCAGACGGATCGAAAGCCTTGGGTTTGGCCAGGACTTTGATTGCGCCGGTGACGAAGCGGTTCACGATCACGGCGTGAACAGCATCAGGACAGGTCGCGGCACATATCTGATCGTTGACCTCACCAACCGCTGCAACATGTTCTGTTCGCCTTGCTACATGGACGCCAACGGCGCCGGCTACGTCCATGAATTGGACATGCAGGATGTAACGGCTTTGTTTGAGAGGGCGAGATCCTTCAAGCCTCAGCGAGAGATCAACGTCTTGTTCTCCGGCGGGGAAGCAACGTTATCGCCGATATTCCTGGACGCCGTCGAGCACGCCAAAAGCGTCGGTTTCCATCGGCTCCATGTGGCGACCAACGGAATTCGCTTCGCTCAAGAGGGAGGTTTTGCTGACCGGGCACGGGCTGTCGGACTTCACGGGGTTTACCTGCAGTTCGACGGGGTCACGGAAAAGAAGAACAGTCACCGCGGAATCGGCAACTACATGGAGCTGAAGCTCCGTGCCCTCGACAATATCGCAGCTGCCGGCATGAAGACCACACTCCAAGTGACCGTCGTGAACGGACTGAACAATGATGGAATTGGCGACATCATTCGATTCGTTGCAGATCACATCGAGAAGATCCACGGTGTCATTTTGCAGCCGGTGATGTTCTGCGGCCGAGATGAAGACATTTCCGCGGACGAGCGGTACGCGAAGCGGTACCCGGTTTCGCAGATCGCATATGACTTGCAGACTCAAACTTCGTTCGGGTGGGAGCCGATGCGCGATTGGTTTCCCGTCTCTGCCTACGCAGCCTTTGCCCAATTGTGTGACATTCTCCACCCGGATGCTGAACTGGGAAGTCTGTTCAACGACATACATCCGGACCATGGCATGTTCTCCCCGATTCTGGTCAACGCCCGGACGAAGGAGATCGTGCCGGTTGCCAGGTTCTTTGACGTGGAGCAGTTCCTCAAAGACATCATCGAGATCGCTGATTCTGCCAAGCGGCCGGCGATCACCAAATCGATGGTTCTCCTATCCTTGGGACGCAACTTCGATCCTGACAAAGCACCTCCAGATTTTGGTATCGGGCAGCTCCGCGAGTTGCTTGCAGACTGCGTCTACCGGGTAGCTGGCAGCGGGCCCGACTGGTCCAAGCGGGCCTATGCCTACAAGGGCGTATGGAGGCTTGTGATGGTCAGCCCAATGGCCTTCCAAGATAACTACAACTACGACCTGTCGCTGATCTCCAACTCGAGTACGCCAGTGGCGACGCAGGAAGGTGAAATCAACTTCTGTGCCTATAACGGGGGCCGCTGGCGGAGGATCGTGGAACACCTCCACAAGACGGCGAGCTTGACCGAGTGGAATAGGTCGCATGGCCGGCATCCTATCTACGCCAAGGGTAAAGAGGTGGACATGGGTTCCCGGCGGGTTCCACAAAGAGACCTCGTTCAGATAGATCATCAGCACAAGGTTTGAGGCTCATGCCGGAGGTTCCAGGACGGCACCTCCGGCTTCCCGGTTTGAGGTAAGCGTCAGACGAAAT
>CAWJAR010000007.1:0-225493 GCA_963840895.1 uncultured Acidobacteriaceae bacterium | reverse complement strand
CCGCAAGCATCGCTATCAGGGTGCAGCGGAGGTGCGAGCTGATCTGCAACGCCTGAAGCGGGACACGGATTCGGGACGATCTGCTGCCACCAGATCCGCGCCTGTAGCGAGCTCTGAATTTTCAGCGGTGAGCACGACAGACCGTCTTTCGGGTAAGACGGTGGTCCCCAAGCCCGCGCGACCTCGATGGAAACGGTGGGCACTCACTGTCGGCGGCTTCTCTCTGGTTGTCATCGCGTCGCTCATTTATCTTCAATCCCGTCCTCTTCCTGTGCCCACAGTGTCGGGCTACGTCCCCGTTACTCACGACGGCAATCCAAAATATCTCGCCGGGACAGACGGAGCGCGGCTTTACTTTGGTGAATTTCCTTCCGAGGGACCGGTCATCGCGCAGGTATCCGCCTCCGGCGGAGTTGTGGCGCATGTGCCCGTTCCCGCCCCCACTATGTTGTTGCTCGCCGTTTCCCCGGATGGGGCAAGCTCTGCTCGTCGCCCGACGAAGTGGGCCAGACTTCATTAAGTGGGCCGCTCTGGGCTCTGCCGGTGCTCGGCGGGTCAGCCTCGCCGATTGGGAGCGACCCGCTGGACAGGCCGCCGCCTACTCTCCTAACGGTCTATTGATTGCTTACACCGACGGGAAGGACCTGTTCACGGCAAAGAGCGATGGCAGCCGAATCTCCACAAGCTGATCTCTTTGCCCGATGAGTAGTTTATGACCCTGCGTGGTCGCTGGACGGGACGCTGATTCGATTCAGAGTCGGCTCCTATCAACACCCCACAAGGCTCGCTTTGGCAGGTTTCGGTAGACGGCACGAACCTACATCCCTTGTTGCCCGGCTGGCGCATTCTCCGAATATTGCGGCAACTGGACCACAGACGGAAATATTTCGTTTTCGGGTCAGGAGGCAATGTCTGGGCACTTGCCGAAAAGGAAAAGTGGTTTGGAAAATCCGGAGCCCTACCTGTCCAGCTAACCTCGGGGCCAATGAGGTTCTTCTCCCCTCTGCCCCAGCAAGGATGGCAAGAAACTATTCGTGGTGGGGGCTCTGGGGCGTGGGGAACTGACGCGCTACGATACTAAGTCCCGCAGAGTTCCTTCCATTTCTTTCCGGAATTTCCGCTGATAGCGTCAGCTTCTCCAAAGATGGGCAGTGGGTCGCCTATGTCAGTTTCCCTGAGGGGACACTCTGGAAGAGCAAGTCAGACGGCAGCCAGCGAATTCAGCTGAGCGACCCCCCACTCGTTGCTGTGTTGCCGAGCTGGTCTCCCGATGGCAAGCAGCTCGGTTCGATGGATTCTTGCCAGGTCGGAATGCAAAGCTTTACACCGTCTCGACGGATGGAGGGGCGCCGAGCGAACAGATTCCGGAAGACCCGGAAGACAAATGGGACCCCTCCTGGTCCCTTGACGGCACAAAGATTCCTCTTTAGCAACGCGTTGCGACACTCCCAACAGCACCATCCAGTTGCTCGACATGAAAACTCATCAACGATCTACCCTGCCCGGATCAACCGGCCTCTTTTCGGCGCACCTGGTCACCCGACGGGCGCTATATCGCCGCCATGAGTTTCGAGTCGCGCAGCCTGATGCTTTTCGATTTTGAAAACCAAAAGTGGGAGGAGATCGCCAAGATCACCCTAGGATTCCTTAATTGGTCAAAAAAGCGGAGAATATGTGTACTTTCTACATGAAGAGGATCAGCCGTCAGTGATGCGAATGCGCATTCGCGACCGCAAGCTGGAGCGGGTGGCCGATCTGAAAAACTTCCGGCAAGCAGGTTTTTGGAGTAGCTGGCTCGGCATGGCTCCCGAGTCCATCCCCTCTTCTGCTTCGGGACACCGGCACCCAGGATATCTACGCTCTCGATTGGCAGGCGCGATAATTCCTGCTCGCCGCTCTGCGACAGCCCGGAGCAAAAATTGGTAACTGATGTAAACAGATGGGATGAGAGGCCGGTCTCCGACGGGATGCTGTACGCTCCCAAGATATCGACGCGCTCGAAGCGCAAGAGATAAAGGAGACCGGCAATGAAGAAGGTTAGCACCGTAACGGCAAAACCGAGCAAGAAAAACTCTCGGCAGAAGTTAACCGTTGGATTGGATCTAGGCGATCGCAACAGCTGGTATTGCGTGCTGGACGAATCCGGCCAGATACAACTGGAGCAGCGCGTCCGCACGAATGCGAAAGCGTTGCGCGAAGTTTTCAGCAAGATGCCGCGCAGTCGGATTGCACTGGAAATTGGGACGCATTCGCCCTGGATCAGCCGCTTGCTCAGCGAGTTGGGGCATGAAGTGATCGTGGCGAATGCGCGCAAGGTGCGGCTGATCGGGGAGAGCCGCAAGAAAGACGATCGGCTGGATGCACAGACACTGGCGCGACTGGCCCGGATCGATCCGCAGTTGCTATACCCGGTGAAGCATCGCAGCGCGCAGGCGCAAGCTGATCTCATGACGATTCGGGCGCGGGCAGGGCTGGTGCGGGCACGAACGGCGCTGGTGAATACGGCTCGCGGACTGGCGAAGAGTTATGGGGAACGTTTGCGCGGATGCAACGTGCGCAATATGAATCCGGAGAAAGCCGAAAGCTTGAGTCCGGAACTGCAAGCCGCACTGGAACCTCTGTTGAACGCAATCGAATCGTTGAGCGAGCGCATCGTGGAATCCAACGAGCGCATCGAGCAGTTGGCGCAGCAGAGTTATCCGAAGGTGGCGCTGCTGAAGCAGATCAAGGGCGTGGGCACGCTGATCGCACTGACGTACATGCTGACGCTGGAAGATCCGCATCGTTTTGGTAAGAGCCGCGACGTGGGCTGCTATCTGGGATTGCAGCCGGGACGGAGAAACTCGGGCAGAGCGAGCCGCAACTGCACATCAGCAAAGAAGGCGATCCGTATCTGCGTACGTTGCTGGTGCAGGGAGCTCAACATATTTTGGGACCATTCGGGATCGACTGTGATCTCAGGCGCTGGGGATTGAAGCTGGCGGAGCGAGGTGGGAGGAACGGAAAGAAACGAGCGATCGTTGCGACTGCGAGAAAGCTGGCGGTGTTGCTGCATCACTTGTGGGTGAGCGGAGACGTGTATGAACCGTTGCACAACAGCAGCCGAACGACCGTGGCGGCAGCCGCATAAAACAAAAAGGCAAAACCAAATCAAAACCGTTCCAGGAAGAGAAAAAACAAGAGCCCAAAGCCGAGTTCCGGTGACTGCGTTAATGGCCTGGCCCAGGTTCGACTCTGAAGAGCAGAACCACAGGGCGCCCATCAGATAGCAGCACCGGCTGAAACGAGAACGCCCAATATGCACCGAGCGAACGAATCGCTCCTCGAGAGTGCGAATGGAAGCATGGCGTCAGTGGCCACTCGGCGGGAGAAACAAACTTTGTTCAACCAAGCCAAACAAGAATCGACTTGACTCCGACCGGCCTTCTCATGGAAGGCCATTACACGCAATATAAAAGGCGCCCACTTTGCGGTAGGTTGTGATTGTTGGAGATCACCACTGACCGAAAGGAGCACCGTTATGAACCAGGAAAAGTATATTGGCATGGACGTACACCAAGCAACGATCTCAGTTGCTGTAATGGACAGCTCGGGCAAGTTGATCATGGAATGCATCCTTGAGACGAAAGCGGCCACAATCCTTGAGTTCATCGCTGGGCTGCGCGGAACTTTATCAGTTACTTTTGAAGAAGGAACGTCTGCCGCGTGGTTACATGACCTGCTGAAGCCTCACGTCAGCCATCTTGTAGTCTGCGATCCACGAAGAAATGCCCTGTTGAAGGATGGCAATAAAAGTGATCGGATCGATGCCCAGAAACTGGCCGAGTTGTTACACGCCAACAAGCTCCATGCTGTGTACCACGGAGAGCACGGGGTTCGCACCTTAAAGGAGTTGGGTCGCAGCTATCTGACGATCACGAAAGATCTCACGCGGGTCATGAGTCGGATCAAAGCCCTGTATCGCAGCTGGGCGATACCCTGTAGCGGTGCCACTGTCTATGCCCCGCGGCATCGCGACGAATGGTTGGCCAAGATTCCACACCCTGGGGTTCGTCTGCGGGCGGAACGGTTGTATCAGCAACTGGATGTGCTGCAGCCGGTGCGCCAGGGAGCGCGACGCGACCTGCTGGTAGAGAGCCACAAGCACCGGGCCGTGAAATTACTGCGCCAGATTCCTTCGATCGGTCCTATTCGTGCCGCCTTGCTGGTGGCGTTGCTGCAAACGCCACACCGTTTCCGTACCAAGCGACAGCTGTGGGCATACAGCGGTTTCGCAGTCGAGATTCACGACAGCGGTGAGTACCGCTTTGTAAGAGGGAAACTGCAGCGCAACCGGGAGCGCATCACCGTGCGCGGTCTGAATCACAACCATAATCACGATCTGAAAAATCTGTTCAAAGGCGCTGCCCAGTCCGCCAGTACTCGGCCTGGGCCGCTCTGCGATTTCTATGTTGCTCTGGTAGAGAAAGGGATGCGGCCGACGATGGCGCGTCTCACCCTGGCACGAAAGATGGCCGCCATTGCATTGATCATTTGGAAGAAGGGAGTGGATTTCGACGCCAAACAATTGAATCGGCAAGCAGCTTGAGTGTCTTGCAGAATGAGACCTTTGCATCTCCGACGATTCTCTCTGATGGTGGTCGGTCGGGTTCTCGAGACGCTCGGTTCGAGGTGAGTATCAGTCAAAACGATCGGCCCTGTGTGCTTCGGCGCCGAGTCACCCATAACACGCTATGCCCCCTCGGATAACCAGAAATAGCGATAGGCCACGAGCCTCCGATAGAACTATGGTTGCCACACAAATACCGATCCGCTTGCCAAGTTTCAAGACTCGATTGGCGTAGTTATCACCGGATGATGAAACTCACGGGGAATGGAAGACAACTCAGACGCAAAACCTCTTGCAAAGTCAAGAGGCACTCTTACAGTGAAGTGGGCTGGATCTCGAGACAAAATCTT
The DNA here is from genome assembly GCA_963840895.1 of uncultured Acidobacteriaceae bacterium. Lineage (GTDB taxonomy): Bacteria > Acidobacteriota > Terriglobia > Terriglobales > Acidobacteriaceae > Sulfotelmatobacter. Next base: position 220,534 of record CAWJAR010000007.1, on the reverse strand, counting down.
CTCGCCCTCCGGTCGAGGGAGAGCTTTTTTCTTGACATTCCTTTTTATAGAACGTTTTGACCGCTGGTCAATGAGCGATATGGCGATTTCTCGCCAACTGACACTGTTGCAACTGACAGTCGACTGCGCCTCTTCCGGGAATGAAGCTGCTACAGCAGGAGTCTTTTCTTCAAAGGCTCACGTATGTCGAACCTCAGGATTCTATTCGCCGCTATTTCTGCGATCGTGTTGTTCCTGTACGGCCTGGAGGCGTTCAGTCGTGAGATCCAAGCGGTTGGCGGTGAGACGCTCCGAAAATGGCTAAGTCGCCTCACGGGAAGTCGATTGCGGGGAGTGGTGCTGGGTGCTGTAGCGACCGCGATCATTCAATCCAGCAGTGCCGTTACCTCACTGACTGTGGCGCTAGTGGATGCCGGCACTATAACACTCCGCTCGAGCCTGGGCCTCCTCCTTGGAGCAAACATTGGAACGACCTCCACTGCATGGCTGGTTTCGCTGAAGTTGACGGGGATCGGTCCGTTCTTCATCGTTCTTGGTGCTGTGCTGAGCGCAATTCCGACTCGGTTCAAGGTACTGGGCAAAGCTGCCTTCTATTTTGGGTTTATCTTTTTCAGTCTTGATTTAGTGAGCTTTACCCTGAAGCCTCTGGCTCAAAGTCCGCTATTCGTGGAGGTACTGAGTCGATCGAGCACACCTCTGATGGGTGTGCTGGCAGGAATGGTCGTTACCGGGATCGTTCAGTCGAGTAGTATCACGACGGGACTCTGCATCCTTCTCGTACAGCAGGCAATTTTGCCAGCAACGGCGGCCATTCCTATCGTGATCGGCGCGAATATCGGAACAACAGCTACCGCGCTGGTAGCCAGCATCAAGATGCAGAAGACCGCGCGACAGGTAGCGCTGGCGAACCTCGGCTTCAACGCGTTCGGGGTAGTGCTGTTCCTTCCGTTTCTTGGATGGTTCGCGGCAAAGGTGGTGGCCTTCGCGGGCGAACCCGGCATGGCAGTGGCATGGGCGCAACTGATCTTCAACCTAGTGATGACGTTGGCGGTGCTGATCTTGTTGAGCATCTTTCGGCGTCGCGTGGAACTCTTCGATTCCACTGCTCCCGCATCAACGGTCTCACGTTGAGGTTGGCCAAACGGGCTGATCTCTCGATAACTGTTGTAACGCAGGCCATAGCACAAGCTTGCGCCGTCTGTTCGCGTTTTGGGGGACAATGAGTGAAATGGCGATGTTGCGCCAAGTGACCTTGGTGCAGGGGTGAACCACCTTGATACTGTATCCATGATGGATCGATCGAATGGATACGAAGATGTCGCAGTGGAGTTTCTGGCCCGCCGTGGCAGTGGCCGTTCTACTGGCGTCGGCGTGAATGCGGTGCGGAAGTGGGCCCGAACGCTACCACACGGAGCCGCTGTAATTGATCTAGGGCTGCGGGCCCGGTTTCCCCATTACCGAGGTTCTGGTCGCCGAAGGCCTTAATGTCTTTGGCGTTGATGCAGCACCATCTTTCGTCCAGGCATTCCGACGCAATCTCCCAAACACACCCGTGGTTTGCGAAGCCGTCCAAGATTCGAGATTTTTTGATCGAACCTTCGATGGCGTCCTGGCATGGGGCCTCATGTTTCTGCTTTCGTCCCGAAGATCAGCGACGCCTGATCGCGAGGATCGCCGACATAATGGTGCCGGGTGGCCGCCTGCTGTTTACCTCGCCTGCGGAACCATTGGTTTGGAACGATGCGATGACGGGATTGGAATCACGCTCCCTTGGAGACGAGGAGTACCGGAGGCAGCTCTCAGCAGTTGGTCTCTCTGTTTCTAGTGAGTACGAGGATGAAGGCCAAAACCACTATTTCGATGCTTTCAAACACGGTAGATGAGTGCAATGGGGATTTTTCGCCAACGGTCAGGAGGAGAAGCCGAATAACTTTCCGGCTTCATTGACTTGCACTACTTCCAATCCTAAGATTTCAGGCCAATGATCGGCCAGACAATTTCGCACTACCGCATCGTCGAAAAGCTCGGCGGCGGCGGTATGGGCGTTGTATACAAGGCCGAGGACTTGTCGCTCGGGCGATTCGTCGCTCTTAAATTCCTGCCAGACGATCTCGCGCAGGACGTGGCGGCGCTCGAGCGCTTTCACCGCGAAGCGCGCGCGGCTTCCGCACTCAACCATCCCAACATCTGCACGATATACGAAATCGGCGAAAGCGAAAATGCACGCTTTATTGCCATGGAGTACCTGGAAGGCATGACCCTAAAGCACGTCATCGCGGGCCGCCACATTGAAACGGATACGTTGCTTTCATTGGCTGTCGAAATCGCCGATGCGTTGGATGCCGCACACACCGCCGGCATTATCCATCGCGACATCAAACCCGCGAATATCTTCGCCACTAAGCGCGGACACGCCAAAATTCTGGATTTCGGCCTTGCTAAAGTAGACGAGCGAAACTCCTCGGCGAGCCGTATCGCCGCCGCGAACACGCTGTCCGGGAGCGATCACCTCACCAGTCCGGGATCCACTCTCGGTACAGTGGCGTACATGTCGCCTGAGCAGGTGCTGGGCAAAGCTTTGGACGCGCGAACGGACTTGTTTTCCTTTGGCATTGTTCTTTACGAAATGGCTACAGGCACGTTGCCTTTCAAGGGCGAGACGTCAGGGGCGATTTTTGATTCTGTCCTTCACGGGAGTCCGGCGACGCCGGGGCGACTGAATCCCGAAGTTTCCGCTGATCTCGAACGGATAATAGAGAAGGCTCTCGAGAAGGACCGCGAAGTGCGCTACCAGCACGCTTCGGAAATGAGAGCGGATTTGGCGCGCGCCCGCCGCGATACGGCTTCTGCATTGTCATCCGTGAGAATGGCTGTGCCGGCCGCAGCGCCCGCGGCGGTTTCGCTAAGGCGATGGAGCTGGGTCCTCGGCGTGCTGGGGATGCTTGTCGTGGCCGGGTTGCTGGTTTGGCGATTCCTAGAAACCTCTTCGCGGCCCCAGTCAAGCGAGGCCACCGCACGCCCGGTCGCAGTCGCCGTCCTGCCATTTCAAAATCTGGGCGGCGACAACCAAGTCGATTTCCTGCGCATGGCCTTACCGGATGAAGTTGCGACGACTTTAAGCTCGGTGCGCACATTATCGATTCGTCCATTCGCCGCCACCACCAAATACGCCGCCGGGAACGTGGACGTTCAGCAGGCCGGAAAAGATATGCACGTCGGGCGCATCGTGATGGGGCATTACCAGAAGATTCGCGACCAACTGCAACTGACCATGCAGGCAGTTGATGTGGGCGACGATCGTGTTCTCTGGCAAGAGACGATGAACGTCCCCTCCGAGGATCTCGTGTCCATGCGTGAGCACGTGACGTCAAAAGTGAGGCAGGGCCTGATTCCGGCGCTCGGCGCATCCACGAGGGCAGGAGACAATGGGACGCGCCCCACCAACGAAGAGGCCTACGACCTCTATCTGCGCAGCGTCGCAGTTGCGCACGACGGCGAACAGAATCGTGAAGCGATCCGGATGCTGGAGCGGTCGGTCGGACTAGATTCGACATATGCGCCAGCCTGGTCTGCACTGGGCAAGCGCTACTACTACGAAGAGGAATACGGAGTTGGTGCAACCGGAATTATGTCGCGTACGGGGCCAGCGTTGCGTCGTGCGCTGTCTCTCGATCCGAACCTGGAAGATGCGGCGGCGCAGATTGTCAGCCTGGACACAGATGCCGGGAAACTGGCCCAAGCCTACCAGGAAGCGAACGCCATGGTGGAGAAACGTCCGCAGAGCGGTTTCGCTCACTTCACACTATCGTATGTTCTACGCTATGCAAGCTTAACCAAAGAGGGGCAAAACGAGTGCAACACGGCCATGCGCCTCGATCCCGGCAACTATCAGTTCCGCTCGTGCGCAGGCTTGTTTTACATGCTCGGGCAGTACGACCGGGCCATGGACTTTCTGAGACTGGATGCAGGCTCGGAGTGGTCGAACAACGTGGAGGCTTTCTCCCTTCTGCGACAGGGAAGAACAAGCGAGGCGCTCGCTCGCTTGCACCAGCTCCCGGACAGCACGTTTTTTCATACACGCGCTCTCGAGGCTTGTTACTCCACACCGAAGGCTCCCGGAACCCGGCAACTGCTGGACAAGTTCCAGAAGGAGCTCAGTGTCTACCGCGACCCCGAACCGCGATACACGCAAGCCGCCTTGTTCAACCCTTGCCTGGGAAATGATTTCACTGCGCGCACGGTGAAATCCGCTATCGACAGCGGATTCTGCGCCTATGACTATCTGCAGATCGATCCGGCAATGGACTCATTCCGAAAGTCAGCTGAATATGCGACCGTGCTCAACGATGCCAAGCTGTGCCGTGACCGCTTCTTGGCAGAACGCGACCGTCCGCAACCCTGAAGGCGCTTCCTTGGTCTCCCCGCGATGAAAACAGGAAAAAGCAGCCAGATGAGCGTAATAGAGAGTTACGCCAATCATCGGTCCCGATTGAGATCTAGTTGAGGCGCCGATAGGCAAACATTTTCCGGACCATCCTCCAAACAAGACGTTCGATAGCGATCACTATGGTCAGGACGAGCAACCCCGCAAACACGAACCACCACTTTAGATGGGCAAACATTCGGACGTAGGCCCCCGTTTCACTGAAGCTGGACCACTCCTCCACGATCCGTCCGTCCACGATCCGCCAAATGGTGATGCCACGAATCTCCACCCTTGTTCCGGTGGGAGGAAGACCTTCATAACCGGAGCCGGTATGGGTTCCTTGCAATGTCCAGAGCACAGCCACCTTGTCCCCTTCCGCGACCATTTCCTGGACGCTCATCCGGAGGTCTGGAAATGCCTTCCGTTCAGCGTGCACCGCCTCCTGGTCTGTCTTCAGGTCCACCGACCGGTGAAGTCCGTGGTTTTGGAAATCCGGCGCGTAGATTTCGTCCGCCACTTGGAACTTTCCCTGGTTGAAAATCTCATCAAATACGCGCATCGCCACGGCTTTGTTCCTGGCCTGGATCGACCCATCAGGAGTTGGCTGAGCCTGGGCCATCAACGAGGCGACGGTCAGGAAACACTGAGCGAAGACGAACAGCGGGCGCATGGTTACCTCTCCGCTGATGATTTGCGTTGTTGGAAAATGGGTCGCGGCCTACCCGGCTTTAGAACTGATGATAATAAAGCAAGGCAAAGGGCAAACCGGAAGCTCACAAGTCAGTTGACGAAATCAGCCACTACACTCAGAATCGCGGTCGCTATGGCGATGTTGGGCCGCCTGTTTGAGCCTTCTGCTTCGTTCTAGGAGTCTTCGAAGGACCTGAGCTGATCCGATAGCCGTCTCGATTCTTGGATCAATTTCCCAGCCTCAGCGATCAACAGGACAGTATTCTGGTTCAGTTCCTCGACCTTGCGCCGTAACAATGAAGACTCTTCTTCGATTTTGCGTTGCAACAGCGAAGACTCTTCTTCCACCTGCGAACTGGGGATGCCCCGCGTACTGTTGAGCAGCATAGGGTGGTCTCCGATGCGGAATTATCAGATTGCACAAGAGACCGACGCCCAGAAGGGGCGCGGCGGAGGGATGTGTAAAGGGACTTTCTAGAGTCTAGCACTTCAATTCAGACCAGATGCTAGATAAGTGTTGAACCCACGCCCTTCCGCTCATTGACCTGATTCTTTTCGTTTCGCGGCGACGAATCGCGCCCCGCAGTCGGGACACCCGATTTATCCGGCCATGATCCGCCGCATTGAGCAGAGAGTGGTGAGGGATGTCTTAATTTTTTCGAGATTGATTTTCTGCTTCTCAGGACATTAGCGAGAACCCACCGCCACTTTCTTGCGGGGATAATCCTTGCACTTGTGCTTATTGAAGGCCGATTTGGCGTTGTCCTCTAGTGACTGTTCCCGGTCGATGAACCTGCCCTCGCCAGTCGGGAAGGCCCAAGAGCAGCCCTTACAAATCCAGCCGGGAAGACTCTTCGAACGCGACAGCTTCCTTTGCATTTGCGGCATGGCCAAGTTTCCCGCAGGCTAGGCAGAATTACCAACTTGGAGCCGCTTTGGCCTGTCAGCAACTGGCAAAAGTTATAGTGACTCAATTAATCTCTGTTTCGCCCTTTTTTTGTACATCCAGATGACTGTCGATAAATCCCCGTTGCACTCATCGACCGTATTTCGACAGTAATCCCTGATTACCCAACCATGTCCCAAGTTAGCGAACCAGCAGGTCTAGCTGGCGGACGTCCAGACCGGCTTGCCGGTAGTGTTTCCGACACAGTTCCAGGATGCTGAATCCGTCCTCGTAGGCAGCGAAGCCACCATTCTCCGCCTTGTCCAGGTAGATCAATCCGCCTGCAACGATGAAGAGGGCCACCATCGGCTCTGGCGAGTCGTCGGTGATAACTAGCGTGTGGGCCTCGCCTGCGGGCTCGTAGATGAACGTCCCAGGCTTTGCAATCCAGTCATGTTCCAGGTATCGCCAGTGACCGTGCAGAGTGTAGCCGTGAACCGTGCCAACGTGGTAGTGAGTTCCTATCTTAGAACCGGGGAGACCTTTGAGCACGACGCTGAATCCTCCGGTCGTAACGTTAAAGTGGCAGGGCTGGAACCAGACGCCCTCCGCGTAGGGCACCCATAGCCGATCGTTCTCTAGGTTAGTGTTGGTGATGAAATGGTCGCGGCTTCTTTCGGCGCGGTCGAGGCCATCGGTGAAACTGGAAAAGGTCGCAATTGGCATGTTTTCCCTTCTTGGCTTCCCAGGCAGTTGGAACTATACACTCCACCGGTTTTCTGATCGGAACTGAACCGTTCGGCCCAGACCTGAGCACACTGATTGGGCGATGACTTCCCAACAGATCGGTCACTTGACGAAAAATCGCCGACATTGTTATGGAATCAATATCGCTCATTGACCGAGCCTCGCCGTTCCGGGGTCAAAACGTGTGATGGCCTGTCGGACCATCCTTCTGCTTTTCAGGAGGTCATTCGCTACCATTCTGGTCGTCCGTAGTTTCAACGAAGGGAGTTGCCAATGAAAGCTGCAATTGCATCTTGTTTGTCCTTTCTGATCGTCATTTCAGTTTCAATGACATCCTCAATTTCTGTGCTGGGACAAGAGATTTCGGCGAGCGGCATCGACCAACTGAAAGCGCAAATGAATTCCCAGCAGACAATGATCGAGAAGCAGCAAGCGCGTATCGACGCGCTCGAATCCGCTTTGGCGGAACAACACAGAATCCTGGTCAACGTCATCCAAGCTAAGGCACAGGGAGCCGTGCCGGTACGGGCTGTGATAGGGACGGAGGACGGCCTGGTGCCGCGGCAAGAACAGCAACCACTGTCGCCAGAAGCTCAAAAGGTGCAAGACGAGCTACAGAGAGGACCGGAAATCGCCGATCTGACGCCGGATACGCCCGCTCTAAACCTCGGACCCGCGAAGATCCGCCTTATCGGTTACACGGCCTTCACGGGTTTGTTTAGGACGACCAACTCGGGGGGGAATGTCGGAACTAGCTTCGCGAGCTTACCCTTCGACAATACCGTGCCTGGCAACACCAGCGAATTCCGACTTTCGGCCCAAAGTACACGGCTGGCCCTGCGAGCCGATGCGGACCTGAAGTCGAGCAAGGCTGCGGGATATTTCGAAATGGACTTTGGCGGAGCAGTGCCGGGCAATGTAGCGGTCACCAGCAGCAGTTACGGCTTCCGTATAAGGCAAGCCTGGTTCGACTACTCGAAAAGTAAGTGGGAGTTTACAGGTGGGCAGCTGTTCTCCCTCATGACGCCGGTGAAGAAAGACATTCTGCCGTGGCCAGGTGACGTATCGATAACGCAGGTAATCGATCAGAACTACGTCGCCGGCCTGGTGTGGGGCCGCTACCCTCAACTCCGTGTGGTTTATCGGTATTCGGACGCAGCGTCGTTTGGATTCTCCCTAGAAAATCCCGAGCAGCAGGTCGGCAGCGGTGTGGTGTTTCCAACCCTGCTTGCGCCGACTCTCGAAACGCAATACAACGTGGGAACGAACGAGTTGGGAGTTCCCAACGCGGCTCCCGATTTCGTCATTAAGGCGTCGTTTGACGGCAAGCTCGGCGGCCATGCTGCTCACCTTGATCTGGGAGGCGTAATGCGCGTGTTTCGCAACTACACTCCATATCAGGGGAACGGCGTCTCCAGCCACAACTACGCGTTCGGCGGCGGCGGCAACGTCAACGCGACGTTTGAAGTTGCGACAGGGTACCGCCTGGTGGCCAATGCTTTTGCCGGTAGCGGTGCAGGACGCTACATCGGTGGCTTAGTCCCGGATGTAATTGTGCGTGCCAACGGCAACATCTCGCCGATCAAGGCCTACTCATGGGTGAGCGGATTCGAGGCTGCGCCCAATAAGCTGACCGGACTCTACGTCTACTACAGTGGCGTTTACGGGAAGAAGAATGCGGCGCTCGATACCGATGGCACTTTTATCGGTTGGGGCTATCCGGGGGCGTCAAACGTGGCGGATCGATACATTCAGGAAGTCACCGGGGGGTTCTCTCGTACTTTCTGGAGGCACGAAAACCTGGGGTCGGTTCAGTTGGGTATCCAGTACGCCTACTTGTTTCTGCATCCGTGGGTCGCCGGAACTGGCCCGAGCGCAGCTAATTCCAGCATGGTCCTCGGTCAGGTGCGCTACAACTTACCGTAGAGCGAAGCATCGAATGCCTCACAAGCTGGACTTCATTCCCGTGCTGGAGGTGCACACGGGCTTTCCGTTTTCCAAGCTGGATGAGAACTGGAACTACATTGGAAGGGAGAACCAGGCGGGGCGTTTTCGGACCTTCGTCGTCCTGGATCTGAAAATCCAGTATCCATTCGACTTCAAGTTCCACGGCAGGTGCTTCAGTTCCGTGCCGGATTAAGTGTGCTCACCGTGATGAACTATTCCAACCCCGTCGTAAGTCCCGGTGTGTGGCTCACGCGAAAATCGAATGGCGGCTCGACAACTGTTATCCAAGCTTCAGCTTGCGCACTCCCTCCAGTTGGGTCCGGATGTGCTTCAGTCCTGATTCTTTCGTGTCTACTACTCGAAGCTGTTCAAGCCCGCTGAGTTTCGTAATTTCTAACATCTTCTGCAAGTGGCTCGCAGAATGGCCCGTCATCACTATTGCACATGGAGCCACCCACCCTCTTACCCAGGCTGCCATCGTCGAAACAACAATCCCAAGGTCCGCACTGGATAAGACGTAATCGATGCCATTCAGATCGATCACAATAGCCACGAACGGCGTCGTGCGCTCGACAAACTTCATAAGTTTGCGCGCGATCGCATCTCCTTTGGGCTTCAACGCGCCGTTTTGCAAACCGAGGAACAGAATCCGGCCGTGTGGCGGCAAGTCCTCGTAGCGCTCTCCAAGGTCCTGCGGAGAGAACTTCCTCAACCAAGCAATCCAGGCAAGTAGGTTCATCGTCGTAACCCTTCAGGGTACGCGGCAATTCTACCCTCGGTTGTTATATCGCCATATCACTCACTGACGTTCATGCCCTAAGCCCGACTAACTCTCCAGCAACGGTGGGCCAACGAGCTTCATGCCGTGCCTCTCGAAGCGACTTGGGTCGTTCACCTTAGCGTCCGGCTTGTTGGTCTCCTCGAAGAAGCTTTCAATCCTAGCCGCCGGTGTGAAGGCAAATAGCATCCGTCCGGGCTGCTGGCCGAGGTAAGCCCACACGTGCGGCACATTTCTCGGCGCCAAAACAGAATCGCCGGGTTTCAGCCGCAACTTCTTTTCACCAACCTCCATCAGCACTTCGTCACTACCTTCGACGAAGTAGAACCATTCCTCCTGCTCATAGTGGACGTGTCGCGGTGGTCCGCCACGAACCATGTTGCGGTTCTCCATGATGAACAGAGCGCCGCTGGTCTCGTGGGTGAGGACTTTGAAGTCCAGATGGCTGTTGGCACGTGCGGCCTTGTGCGGCTGCCCTGTGCGATCCGTACCCGCTTCCACGACGTGAATGGTGCCCCCTTTTTCGTCCGCAAAAACAGAATAAGGAGCCAATGAAAGGGCAGTAAATACCTTCAGCATCGAACGACGGTCGAGCTCATGCATAGAAAAGTTCCTCTCATGAACGTTGCCATGCTAGTCGCTCACAGCTGCGAAGAAAAGCTCAGTTGGCGAAATATCTCGATTACACTTATTGATCCCGGAGCGGGGATTCCGGCGGAAGACCTACATTCATATCCGCGAGGTTCTCACGGCTCATCGACGAATACATTTCCCTGAGATTTCGTAGTTCGTCCTCACTCAGCAAAGCATCAGCCAAGCCGCAGTCCAAACAAACAAGGAGCCTCGGGTACACTAGTGGCATGTCCGCGGAGCCGCCGGCGCAGCACGGGAAGCCGCTGCGGTGATCATGGCGAGCATGCATCCGGCCGCTACCGTGAGACGAACGCTGAACAGGCCGCGGCGGTTTGCGCAGAGGCCCGCCGTCCGTGTGAGCCGGGATGGCCGCCGCTGGATGGGACTGGCTCCGAGCGCAACGACGCACGCATCAGACCTGCTGGCGCGCAAAGGCGAGGGCAAGGAGTCGAAGTTGACCATGCGCAGAATCATGCGCGGTCCGCGGCAGCGCGGTCGATGCTCGCACCACGCGGCACGCGGGCTACGCTCAGCCAGAGTCGAGGCGGAGAGTCGTGCTGCAGGAGGTGCAGTCAGCTCCGGCGAGGCTTTTTGCCAGATTTGCCTTCCGGGGAAAGTGAATATTGATTTCGCTAGTAAAACGCCTTCACGTTGTCTGATCCCCAGGAAAAGCAAGCCATGACGATCTCCTATTTCGACATCGTTCATGTTAAGGCGGTGGAGGAAAGGGTTGCAGTGATTGAAATTACAGATTCACCTGACCTTCGGTAAGGAATTGGCGAAAAATCCCCATTGCACTGATTGACTTGACTGTGTCTGCTGACCCTTCGCAAGCGGTTCATTTCGTCGTATAGTCCTGCTGAATGGATAATCGAGAGCGTATCGATGGCCCAGGTCAGGGTTTTAGCGTTCTGGCTTATGTCGGGATCATAGTCGGCGTCATACTGGCGATTGCGAAGGCCCTAGTCTGGTCAAAAGGGTTGTTCACATCCGAAGTATTCGGCTATGCCCTCGCCGGTGCCATGATACCCGGAGCCATTGCCTACGCTATAGCGGGACGAAAGAAGGTGCGCAACCCAAACCGGTTTGCTCTCTGGTTTCTGTTACTCTGCATCTTCTTTCTAGTGCTCGAATTTGTGAACCGCTGAATTTGAATTGGTCGCAACTGTTGCAAAATCGCCATTACGCTCATCGTGATTGCTCCCACCCAACGACAGTTTCAGGCGGCAAGTGCGATGTTGCAACGGGCGAAGTCGGAGGTCGTGATGCCATGCAAGGTGCGTAGCTGTTTGATTCTGTCGAGAATCTCGGGATGACACTGGACGGCTCAAGTCCGGACACGACGAGCTTGGTGCATGGTCACCTCTCGCGTATTATGCAAGCCCTGCACCGCACTTCATCGGTTGCTTACATGCTCAGCTCGGAGTTCCGCATCATGTACTTCAACCCGGCGTGGAAGCGGTTCGCGGAAGCTAATGGAGCACCGCAGCTCACAAGCCAGTCAGTGATCGGGTCTGATCTGTTCGATGTCATTCCGGAAGTTCTCAGGTCGTTTTACGCAGACGCGTTTCGGGAGGTCATGGCTACCGGAAGAGTATGGGAGAAATCATACGAGTGCTCCAGCCCGACGTTGTTTCGGATGTTCCGCATGAGGATTCATCTCGTGAAGCCGCCGGACTGGTTTGTAGTCACGAATTTACTTGCGGCCGAACGCTCACACACGAGAGTGATGCGGAGGGCCGATCCCAACGAGTACATTGATGCAAACGGCTTCATCACCGTCTGTGCTCACTGCCGCTGTTCAAAACGCACAGATAACCCGGAAGGATGGGACTTCGTGCCGGAATACGTCGAACCAGCGCTAAACTACACAGCCAGAGTCAGCCATGGGTTGTGCCCGGTATGCCTCGCCTACTTTTACCGACTGGAGTAATACCGCATATTAGCCAAAGGTCTCCGAAGGGTTGCGTCACACCCACTGATCGCGCTGACAGGACGTCAATTGTTGCAAAATCGCCATTTCACTCATCTTCCCGTAGTCAAAATATTCTTCCTCATGCTCACTTGCGTAAAAGAGCTGATTTCGTCAACCATCAGTTTGATGTTCGTTTACCGAAAGCCAACCATGCGTATCCCAAGGTGAGGCCGAGTGAGCCGTACACCGCCGCGTTCATCGGGGCAAGTAAGAAAAAGGTGGTCACCAGCGAGGGATCGAACGTCATCTTCACGAAATACAACGGACACAGCGAAAACATCAGTTGGGGATCGAGATTCCAGCGGTGCGGAGCGAGATAGGCGACGAGAGCTAGGAGATACGAAATCGCCGCGAAGCCACCGAGCCATTTGAGGGGCGCTAGAAACAACTGTCCATCGTCTCGATCTTTCTTGCACGCTTTCGCGATCCACGAGCGGGGCAGCACCGCAAGCGTCACGCTGAAAAGGCCCACCAGTGCCAGGGCAGCCACAAATATGACCCATTCGCTCTGAACCGGCAGCTCGGCGCCCCGCAGCATCAGAAAAGGAACGCCCGTGAGAAGTGAAATCAGTCCGCAGAGGAAAAACGCGATGCGGGATGTAGTCCTGATAGCGCGTCCGGACATGACGCGGATTCTAACAACCGTCCCAAGTTTGAGCGCACCTGATTGCGCTGACCGAACCAGTGCAAGAGCCGCTGCCAAAATGCTTGCAGTGTGGCTGCCGCTCACAGCCCGAGTTCACCCCTCGGCTCGTCGGTAACTATCGCAAAATCCCCATTGCACTCAGTAGTGCGAGTTTGACGATTCTCCCGTAGTGCTTTTGTGCGGGTGATGGAATTAAGGCCGAGTCGTTTCCGCGCAGGAGATCGCGCCTTCGAGGAGGCTGTACTTGCAACGCCAGCGGAAGCCATTGGCATCGTGTTTTCCATATCCCCACACGCGGAGCGTCAGTGTCTCCCCCTCGACTTGCGAGGCCTCCACAAATACGTGGTCGTTTTCCCGCAGTTGAGGACGAAGGTCGACCGGCACAAGGCTCGTCAGCAACGGCTGATCGATCACGACTGGGGCGCGCGAATTGTCTGCGGCAAAAATCAGTGCGCGAGAAGTGCGTTTGCTGAGATACTCCGTCACGATGAGGAAGTCGTTTTTCGCCCACGCCACCGCTGCTACACCAACGTAATCGCACAGTTTACGGGTATGCCCGCTGGCTGTATCTTCAATGAATAAAGAGTGGAACGTACCGACATACTCCGAGGGACGACCAACCTGGTCGGCGTTGCGGACCACGAAGCGACCGTCCTCAGAAGGCAGCTGACCGGCCTTCGGAAATACAACGAATGGTGCGGCATGAGCTACGATTTTGAGAGCAACGACTGCAGCGGCACATAGCAATGCTCGATGGACGCGCACCAGTGGACCCTACCGTTATTCGAACATAGGTCGGGGATTTTGCAGTGCCGCCGCTCACAGGCAACGTTACCATGGTTTGGTGATAGGGCATTTCCTTGACTGGCGAAATGCGGGTCGATGAGCTTAATCGCTTGCTCAGGCCAGCTACTTCTTCGCGGACTGTTGCAGGAGCTGGATGAGGTAGTTTTCCCAGACGGCTGCGTGGGTGTGGGTACCGTGGCCGTGGGTCTCCATCGAGGCCGGAACCAAGATGAAGCGGGCCTGCGGCATCCGGGTGGCGAGCTTCTGGGCGACGTCCAGTTCCGGCGGGTTGATGAAGTCGTCGGCGGAGTTGATCCAGAGGACCGGAGCGGTGATGGAGCTGAGCTTTGGCTCAGGGTTATAGTCGCGGGACGCGTTGAAGTAGTAGAGGAAGTCGTTGGCGTCAGTATCGGCGACGATGGCATTGACCATACGGTTGACGTAGTCCTCTGCCTGCTGTCGCGTCGGGAAATCCTTCTGCATCTGCTGCGGCGCGGAGCCGGCTACGATGAGGAAGTCGGCGGCGCCGCGGAGTCCTTCGATTGGCTCATGCGTGTAGTTTCCGTTGTCCCAGGCGGGATCGTCGCGGATCGACTGCATGGCCATGTAGCGCCATACACGGTTGCGCCCGGCAATCTCGATGGGCAGGCAGGCGAAGGGCGCCAGCGCGTCGGAGAAGTGCGGGTAGGTCTCGCCCCAGACAAAGGACTGCATGCAGCCCATCGAAGTGCCCAGGATGAGGCGAAGATGGTCGACGTGCAAACCGTCGACAAGCATCTCGTGCTGCGAGCGGACCATGTCGTCATAGGTGTATCGGGGAAACTTCATGCGGAGGCCGTCGGACGGCTTACTGGACTCGCCGTGACCGATGTCGTCGGGGAAGATGATGAAGTACCTGCTGATGTCGAGCGGTTGGCCCGGGCCGAAGAGGACGTCGGAGAATACGGGGTTGAGGAGTGAGTGGGCGCTGCCGCCGGTGCCGTGCAGCAGCAGGACGGCATTGTCGGCATGGCCCTCGGCGTCGCGGTGCAACGTCCCGAGCGTGAGGTAGTGCAGGTGCAGACCGGGGAGCGACTCGCCCGTGCCGAAGCGGAAGTTATGGATGTCGAAGCTTCCGTTCCTGACGGGCCAGTGAGTCGGGGGGTACTGCGGCTGCGGGACCTGGGCGGCAGCGGTGAGGACGAAGGCAAAGAGGAGACAGCAGGCATGTTGCAGCATGAAGTCCTCCTGAGCGTTTGGACCATTTTATGGCCTAGTTCGACCTAGTACGTAAACGCGTTCGTACGATTCTGTGTGCGGGGCGATCCGTGATGATCGTTCCTACCACGACCACGATTGGAGCACGCCTCTATCTGAGGATTATTGAAGGAAGTTTGACTCGGGTGCAATTAGGGTGCAATAAGACTTTCCGCCACTTCCTCAGAGCGCCAAAACTGGCGATCGGCGCCGTGATTTTCACGCAGTTACCTCTGAACCATAGGCTGTCACGGCAGAGGCCGCGGGTTGAGGGTGGGACATTCTCATCGGAAATTTTAAAGCAACCTCGGCACCAATTTTTCAGTCCGCAATCCCAGTCCGCATTTGATGTGTCATGCACGACTTTACAGGTACTTAGCGGTCTCACGTGAACTTGTAAGTCGTTGATTGTTCTATTTAAGCTTGCTCTGAAAAGGCTGGCGTCGGCGGTTCAACTCCGTCCCTGGCCACCATGATTCAACGATAATCTCAGGGATGGCTTATGCCATAACATACTTGCTTTTCTTGAACTAGAGGGAGTGCACTGTGAGATGTTTCCCGCAATCCGGCCGATTTTCACGACGTAATCATGGGATTCCGCGTCGCCAGGATACTGCCGTGATTTGCCGAGATGATTGAGGGAAGTGCATTCGGATTGGAATGGCGAGAGGTGTCGATACTGTAGGGTACGGCACACGATGTTTGAATATCGATAAAAGACGGCCCCCAGCACTGGCAAAGTGTCTGGGGCCGCGTGGAATTGCCCGATGCGCTAGTAGCCCACGTCTTGGTGTAGTTGGCTGCGCTGCGGACGGTTCCGGTGGGCGCAGTCGTGTTGGTTACAGTGATCGGGCCGGTCGTCGCTGTGGAAGGCACGGTTGCCATCCGTTGGGTCGCCGAGACATGGACAACGGTTGAAGCAGCGGTGCCGTTGATGGTTACTGAGTTTCCACCTGCAATCGGACCCGCCGCCGGGATCAAACTGCCGACCGTCGGCGTGGCGTTATAAGTGTAGTGGTCGGCAGCCACAATCGCACTCGTGCCACCCGGCGTGGTCACCGTCACGTCGACGGTGCCGGCCGCATGCGCGGGCGCAACTGCCTTGAGCTGTGTTGCCGACACGAAGGTGACGGTGGCGGACGCAGTGGCACCGAATTTGACCCCAGCGCCCGACACGAAGCCTGTGCCGTTGATGGTTACCGTGTTTCCACCTGCAATCGGACCCGCCGTCGGATTCAAACTGCTGACCGTCGGCTTGGCGTCATAGGTGTAGTGGTCGGCAGCCACAATCGCACTCGTGCCACCCGGCGTGGTCACCGTCACGTCGACGGTGCCGGCCGCATGCGCGGGCGCAACTGCCTTGAGCTGTGTTGCCGACACGAAGGTGACGGTGGCGGACGCAGTGGCACCGAATTTGACCCCAGCGCCCGACACGAAGCCTGTGCCGTTGATGGTTACCGTGTTTCCACCTGCAATCGGACCCGCCGTCGGATTCAAACTGCTGACCGTCGGCTTGGCGTCATAGGTGTAGTGGTCGGCAGCCACAATCGCACTCGTGCCACCCGGCGTGGTCACCGTCACGTCGACGGTGCCGGCCGCATGCGCGGGCGCAACTGCCTTGAGCTGTGTTGCCGATACGAAGGTGACGGTGGCGGACGCAGTGGCACCGAATTTGACCCCAGCGCCCGACACGAAGCCTGTGCCGTTGATGGTTACCGTGTTTCCACCTGCAATCGGACCCGCCGCCGGGATCAAACTGCCGACCGTCGGCTTGGCGTCATAGGTGTAGTGGTCGGCAGCCACAATCGCACTCGTGCCACCCGGCGTGGTCACCGTCACGTCGACGATGCCGGCCGCATGCGCGGGCGCAACTGCCTTGAGCTGTGTTGCCGATACGAAGGTGACGGTGGCGGACGCAGTGGCACCGAATTTGACTCCCGCGCCCGACACGAAGCCTGTGCCGTTGATGGTTACCGTGTTTCCACCTGCGATCGAACCCGCCGTCGGGTTCAAACTGCTGACCGTCGGCTTGGCGTCATAGGTGTAGTGGTCGGCAGCCACAATCGCACTCGTGCCACCCGGCGTGGTCACCGTCACGTCGACGGTGCCGGCCGCATGCGCGGGCGCAACTGCCTTGAGCTGTGTTGCCGACACGAAGGTGACGGTGGCGGACGCAGTGGCACCGAATTTGACCCCCGCGCCCGACACGAAGCCTGTGCCGTTGATGGTTACCGTGTTTCCACCTGCAATCGGACCCGCCGCCGGGATCAAACTGCCGACCGTCGGCTTGGCGTCATAGGTGTAGTGGTCGGCAGCCACGATGGCGCTGGTCCCACCCGGCGTGGTCACCGTCACGTCGACGATGCCGGCCGCATGCGCGGGCGCAACTGCCTTGAGCTGTGTTGCCGACACGAAGGTGACGGTGGCGGACGCAGTGGCACCGAATTTGACCCCAGCGCCCGACACGAAGCCTGTGCCGTTGATGGTTACCGTGTTTCCACCT
The DNA here is from genome assembly GCA_963840895.1 of uncultured Acidobacteriaceae bacterium. GTDB lineage: Bacteria > Acidobacteriota > Terriglobia > Terriglobales > Acidobacteriaceae > Sulfotelmatobacter. Next base: position 203,281 of record CAWJAR010000007.1, on the reverse strand, counting down.
GCAATCGGACCCGCCGTCGGGTTCAAACTGCTGACCGTCGGCTTGGCGTCATAGGTGTAGTGGTCGGCAGCCACAATCGCACTCGTGCCACCCGGCGTGGTCACCGTCACGTCGACGGTGCCGGCCGCATGCGCGGGCGCAACTGCCTTGAGCTGTGTTGCCGATACGAAGGTGACGGTGGCGGACGCAGTGGCACCGAATTTGACCCCAGCGCCCGACACGAAGCCTGTGCCGTTGATGGTTACCGTGTTTCCACCTGCGATCGAACCCGCCGTCGGGTTCAAACTGCTGACCGTCGGCTTGGCGTCATAGGTGTAGTGGTCGGCAGCCACAATCGCACTCGTGCCACCCGGCGTGGTCACCGTCACGTCGACGATGCCGGCCGCGTGCGCGGGCGCAACTGCCTTGAGCTGTGTTGCCGATACGAAGGTGACGGTGGCGGACGCAGTGGCACCGAATTTAACTCCCGCGCCCGACACGAAGCCTGTGCCGTTGATGGTTACCGTGTTTCCACCTGCAATCGGACCTGCCGTCGGGATCAAACTGCTGACCGTCGGCTTGGCGTCATAGGCGTAGTGGTCGGCAGCCACAATCGCACTCGTGCCACCCAGCGTGGTCACCGTCACGTCGACGGTGCCGGCCGCATGTGCGGGCGCAATCGCGGTGATGCTCCCGTCATTGTTGATAGAGAAACCGGCCCCGAGGCCACCAAAGGCTACGATTGAGGCGCTGGAAAAGCCACTTCCCGTGATCCCGACAGCATTACCGCCGGATGTGGGCCCAGCATTCGGGCTGACCCCGGTCACTGTCGGCCTGACGACGTAGGTGTACAGATCGGAGAACGAGGTTGGACTCGTTTCCCCATTCGTAATGACGGTCACATCGACCGTACTTGCCGCACCCGGCGGGGCAGTGGCCTTAATACTCCCATCGTTGTTAACCGTAAAGGCGGCTCCAACGCCCCCGAAATTGACGTTAGAGGCCCCCGTGAATCCTGATCCACTGATCGTGACAGAGTTACCCCCGGACGTGGGTCCGGTGTTTGGGCTTACTCCGGTCACACTAGGTTGGAAATCGAACCCGAACGTGAAGTCGAAACCGAAGCCGTTGGCCGTGTCAGGATCAACACCAGTGTGGCCAGCCGCCTCGGCCGGTGTTTCCGCAATGACCTCGTCGGTCGAGATGAAGCTCACGAACGGCGAGGCCGCTCCGCCGAAGAACACACTCGTACCGCCATTGACGAAACCGCCGCCACGAATGTCTACGAACGTGCCGCCGCTGCTGGGTCCTACCGATGGGAAGGCGGAAACAGCGAAGGGTATGTCGAAGGTTAGTGCCACGATGCCTGTGCTCCAGCCGTCCGATCCCTGAAACAGTGAACTGGTGGCACCGAACTCGCCGGCGAGCCAGATCGTCGAAGGGTTATTTGGGTCTTGGCCAACACCCGAAAAATCGCCCCAGCGCGGACGAAGGGTTACGCCGTCGCTCTGAAAGCAGAAAGTGCATTGATAGGTCGAGTCGCCGGAGAAATTGTTGAACGCCGCAAACGAACCACCGAACGGCAGACTGGTGGCACCGGTCTGCACGGTCGCGAACATTGTCGACGAGGAAACGGTGTAGACGAAGAAAAGGTTTCCTGAAGAGTCGAGCGAGAGTGCGGGATAGTAGAGATCCTGGCCCTGGCTTTGGATCTCGATGTCGGTTAGAACGTTGAAGCCATTGGTCGCGTCAAACTCATCGAAGCGCATGCAGGCGTGGTTGCCGTCACCCGGGTTGCACGCATCATCGGCAGCGGCCCAGATTTGCCCGAACTGGAAGACCGCTGTTTGGTAGCGATTATCGCTGGTATCGATCGGCGCCGTGCCACCGCCCGAAAAAGGTGGCTGAACGCCCTGAGGCGGGATATTCAGGAAGTTGATTCCCTTGTCAGTCTCGGCGATGCTGACGTTGCCCCCCGCCGGCGTCCCGGTGATGTCGAGGATACCCGCATTCTGAGCGAAGCAGAAGATAAAACAGGATTGAAAGTTGTAGACGGCAAACATATCAGCGGTCGACGAAAGCGAGATTACCGGCATTAGGTTGAAGGCGCTGTTCGTGAACGCTGTTCCACCCACGCCGCCGCAACCTGCCAGGACGTCACTCTTTTGGAGGATGTCGAGATCTTCCGGAGTACCGCCGTTCTCGTTATCGGTGATCATGATCTTGTCGTCGCTGAAACCGAGCTTTGGTTGATCTAACACCGTTCCATCTGTTTTTGTGAAGAAGCCGAAGCTGTAGACGCACCACGACCCGGTCGGATCAGAGCTCTGCGAGACTCCCAACTTGACTTGGCTGCCCGTAACAGTCGTTCCAGTCCGATTGACCAACAAGTCCGCCATGTAGTAGCGGCCATTAGCCGCATCGAAGACAACTTTGCCGTCAGTGGCCGTTTGGTCGGCAGCCGCGAAAAAGAAGGGAGTTAGGTCGTTGGTCTGAAGCACAGCGCCACCCTTCGAGAAGACGCGCATTGTGTCGTTGGAGAGCTCCACGACCTCGTTGAAGCCGGCTGCCAATTGCGTATCGGGCGGCGCAAAGCACGAGGAACCGACATCGCAAAATTGGTTACCGACGAACTGTTCTTGATCGAGTAGGAAGCCGTTGCCGAAGGTGGGCTGTTCTTGGCCCGGGAGCGGGCGGTCGCCCGGGTGCTGTGGTGCTGGAGAACCGTATTTGGAGCCGAGTTTCACAGGGCTCCGAGAACCCTTGCTGATAAGGCGCGGGTGCGAAAAGGGGCCCTTTATTGGCAAGGACTGGGTCTTGGCGAGTTCCTTGGCTTGCGCGTAGCCCTCCGGCTCTTCGGATTCCACCATCATTGGCTTTTGCTTGCCGGTCGGCTTCGGCAGCTTGCGTGGATTGACCAAACGGCCTTTACCATGCCCTGGCTGGCCAGGTCCCAAAATGTTTTTCGGAGAATTGGAACCCGGGGCCTGCGCACGAATAGGCGCGGGCGACGACACGACCGCCCCGAGTACGAAAAGCACAAGCCAAGCGAGGTTTTTCCGGGATGTGAATGAAAAGTTGCGTATGGCTGACATTGTTGCCCCCTTTTTGAGCAAAGGACAGAGCTCAAGACAGACCCGGGGAGCTCGCTGTGTGAAGTTGTTTGACTCTCGGGCAGATTGTTGGGAGGACCAGCGACGGTCCCAACATGCACAGCGCCCCACATCATCCTGCACCCTATGCGAACTCGAATCTCATCACTTTCGCAGATATAGTGCGACCAACGAAGAAATCGTTTCAACGAGATCAACCAAGACCAAAACGAATCGACTTGACTCCGACCGGCCTTCTGATGGAAGGCCATTACACTCCGTCGAAAGTCGCGGCGTAATCTATTTGGAATCAATTAGCCCTAGGTATGCGCTTTCATCCCTATGGGTGAGCCCTAGGCCCCTACAAACTCAAAACCCCTGCTTTCCTGTCCCCTCGCTCGCCCCGCAGCTCGCCTAGCTTCCCCATTTACTAGTTCGTTACTATGGAGGACGGACTTTTTTTCTCCTACCTCCTATCCCCTCTCGCGGTTGACGGGTTAGGAGATAGAGAAAATGAAACGACACATGTTGTTAATTAATTGATAAACATGTGGCGATATCGTAGACAAAATGACACGCTAACGTTGATTTGGCGTTGGATTTGGCGTGGATGATGTGACGTGTGGGATGTGGATGGGATGTGGGAGGGATGCGTGTTTACTTCACCGGAAAAGTACGCTGGAAGTTTTCGGCTGGCTCAGGTCTCAGCAATCGGAGGACAGGTTGCACCGGTGAACACGTAGATTCCTGCGGCGTACCGCTCCAGAATGGCGCCAAGACTACCTTCTGCTGATTCACGCAAGTTCCTTAACGCGCCAATTGAAAAAACTCTCCTACTCGGCATCAAAACCCTCCATACCGATCCATAACTGTGCCAAGAGTCGCAGATTCTTCTTGTAAGTGCGAGTGACTGTGAACTCTCTGCCCCCCCGCACGCGAAGCACATAGTCGCCCGAGGGCCGGGCATGAATCTCCTCAACCAATGCCCCATTAACGAGCACAGATCGGTGAATCCTGACAAACCCGTGCAGATTGAGTTTTTCCTCAATGTTCGAGATTGCGCCTCGTAGAATGTGCGAGCTTGAAGTATGTACTAACAGGACATGGTTTCCTTTAGCTTCGACTGCGATAAGGTCTGCTGCATCAATGAAAAGAATTTTCGTTTTGGCTTTGATCCCAATCCGCGCAGACTTGCTCGCCGCAGGCGGTGTCTGGCATGAATGTTTGCGCGGGCTTGTTGATCGCCCTGCTACCTGTTGTCGGAACCCAGCGCTCAGAGGCGCACGAACGCATTCCTCCGAGGGTTCGAGCGCCTTATCAATCTCTTGTCCCGTCAAAATTGCAGTCGCATGCTGTGTCGGTTCGGGAACGGAAACATGCTTTGGCAGCGCTAGTTCTTCGTGCGTAGCCTTTAGAACCCTCTCGAATATGGGGATGGCCATTGTGCAAAAGCCCTCCACTACAGCCCGTTCGAAGTTGCTGACCTCCGTGTACAAGGCAGCTTATTGAGTTCATACCGTCGTTAACCAGCTTTATCCTGCCTCTTCTTAGTCGAGCCGCGCCTCCCACGCAACGACTCCAAAAAGCGGATAATGCTTTTTTGTCCTGCTTGGTGCATTCGTAAGTCTTGAGAATTCTTTACTAAAGAGATGAACCCCTCATAGGCGGCGATCAGGAATATAGCCGTTTCACTGGCGTCTACGTCACTCCGCACGAGCCCGAGCTTTTGTCCCCGCCTCAATGCTAGCGCGATTGCGTCGTGCCAGTTTTTGAAAAGGCCTCCCGTCCTTCTCCGGAAGCCCTCATCAAGGGGGGACATTTCTTGCGACAAGTTATTTAGTATGCAACCGTACTCAAGATCTTCTCGCCTACACGACGTGCTCTGAACGATGGCGACCAAGGCATCGATGGGATTCTTCGCGTTCTGCAAAGGCCATACCCACTTTTCGCGGGAGATACTCGCAAGGACTTCGTCCACGACCGCATAGCCTAGGGCTTCCTTGTTATCGAAGTGATGGTACAAGGCGCCTTTCGTAACGCGAGCTGCCGCAATAATTGCATTCATGTCAGCGCCCCGAAATCCTGAGCGGTGCATTTCCTGGAAAGCGGCTCTCAACAAACGCTGTCGTGTGCGCGCCGGATCGCGCAACTTGGACGTGCGATCATTCGGCCATAAATCAGTTGGTAGCATTCCTACCAGTATGCATCTTGGAAACCACCGGAGTCAATGATGGTCCGAAATATTGCTCTGGTAGCAACTGTCGTCTTTTGAGGCTGGTATTAACATACCGACTAGTAGGTATTAGTATCGCCGCCAAGATCGAAAGGAGTTGATGGAAATCTGAACCTTGGAAAATTAGCTTCCGTTTGATGTAGCTCTACATCACACGAGCACAGCCCTACAGAAACGCAATGTCGCCCGCAGAGCGAACGCTGTGGGCCTCGTGCAGTTCGCATCCAGCATTTCATAATCGCGGGTACCGTTATCGATGTAATCGACTGAAAACTCAACCTCCACGCTTTGGTTCCTCAATTGCTAAAACAACGTCGTACCGATTCTGTTCTCAATTGCACACTGAGTGTTAGAGCGCCGAGTGGTATGTGACGTAAATACCGCGTTATTCCGCACGGCGACTTGCAGCAGAGCAAAAACCAAAAAAAGGAGAGATTATGAGCACACTATGGCGGTTGCGGGGTTCTTGGTTACTGCAGGTTGCGACGATTGTTTTGGTTTGTTTCGGCAATGCCTTCTCACAAGTGAGCTACAAAGTTACCGATTTAGGCGCTCTGGGGAATGACAATTTGTCTTGTGCCATGTCCATCAATAATGAAGGTTGGGTGGTGATCCAGGATGCGAGCATGGTACCGGGGCAGCAGGATAACGCGGGTGGGAAAATTCTAAAAGCACGTGATGCGATAGAGATCAACGGATCCCAGTTCGACCTCGGCACGCTCGGAGGAAAGAACAGTTGGATGAACTGGGGCGAGATCAACGACTTCGGGCAAATAGTCGGTTATTCCGAAACGGCTGCCCTAGACCCGAACGGCGAAGACGTTTGCACCTTCGGCACAAACCTTACTTGTCGCCCGTTTATTTGGCAATTTTTCCACATGCGCGCTCTCCCGACACTCGGCGGAAATAACGGACAGGCGAGCGCCATCAACAACCGTGGAAAAATCGTAGGATTTGCAGAAGACGGTACCGTGGACTCCTCATGCCCTGCTGGCACAACTAATAATCGGACTCAGTTGCCGGTGTTGTGGGAAAACAGCAAAGCCAATGCCAAAGCTCTTCCTACAGGTAACGATCCAAGCGGGAATGCGCTTTGGATCAATGATCGAGGCCAAATCGTAGGCTTCACGGGAGCTTGCGCTGCGACGAATCACGCCGTTGTGTGGGACCACGACAAAGTAAGCACCCTTGCTGACAACCAAACTGGCGCTGAGGCTTTCGGCAATAACAACCTGGGCCAAATTGTTGGATTCGTCGGCGCCCCCGACAGCGGAATCCCGAATGCCGCGCTTTGGCAGAATGACATGCTCATCAACCTCGGTCTTCTGCCAGGAGATGCTGGCGGCATAGCCAGCGGTATCAACGACAAGGGCCAAGTCGTGGGAAGCAACTTCGACTCGCAGGGCAACTGGAACCATGCTTTCATCTGGCAGAACAACGTTATGACCGACCTCAACTCGCTGTTTCCTCGCGGTTCCAACCTCCTCGCCACGATGGCGAACAAGATCAACGAAAGCGGACAAATCTCGGGCATGGCAATCGTTCAGAGCGGGCCGGATGCGGGCAACATCCACGCCTTTATCGCAACGCCTGTAAACCAAAGCATAGACAGGTCGATGGCAGACCTCGCACGCACACTGCCGAAAGTCATTTTGCCCGCGAAGGTCGGCAGACAGATTCTCCAAAGATTTGGGGTCAGCGGAGTCGAATAAAGTATTTTTCCTAATTTCCGGACCACGCATTCCAGCGCAAAGAGAGCGAGCATAAAGCTTCTGCGGGACAACCTGGGTTACGCAAATGTATCGCCGTGACCCAGATTGTTTCCCCCAGAGGAGAAGTGCTTGTAGCCGCGGCCTCTTCGGTGTCTCGTTGGTTGGCATCACCGGCCATATCGCCCTAGCACCCAGATGCACGGCGACAGTTGAAAAATCGAGTTATTACTTAGTCTCGAGCCTGATGCGTACTGCTCCGCCATTCAAGTACAATTCGACGCTGCACGTATCGAGGAGCTTGTATGAGGAAATTGTTGCTGTTACTGGTTTGTCTCATTTCACCAGCAATTGCCCAAACCCTTCCAGGTGGAATTGGACAGGGCTACGATGGCGAGCTAAAGCATGTAACCAGTCAGCTGATGGACTTGGCGGAAGCCACGCCCACAGATAAGTTTGCGTGGCGGCCATCGCCCGGTGTGCGCTCTACGAGTGAGGTGTACATGCACATCGCCGTCGCCAATCTTTATTATGTGAGCGTTGTCGGAAAACAGATAATGCCAGCTGAGATCAAACCGGGATTTGAGAAATCGGTAACCGCTAAAGCAGACGTTATCTCCTGGCTGAAGCGTTCGTTAGATGCTGCGCGCGACGCGCGGGCCAAGGAAACCCCCAAAGAGTTGGAGCGAGGGGTTGAGTTTTTCCAGCGAAGCACTACAGCCGATGCCGTCTATCTCCGCCTGATCATTCACTGCAACGAGCACATGGGGCAGCTTGTCGCTTATGCCCGCATGACAGGCGTAACCCCGCCGTGGTCGAAAGACTAGGGCTGCCTGAGCCAGCAGTTGGCGAAAAGTCTCTCGATTGCACTCATCATCCCGCCAAAAAGGCGAAGGAAAAGCGCATGCTTGTGTAAAGCCTGTTAACAACAACTATCGATAAACACAAGCCGACTTGAACTAAGCCGCGTTGCAGCGGACGCATTCGCGTGTTGCGGAGCCGACGGTTGAGGTGATCTGAGCTAGTTTGTTGTCGCAGAGGAGGAACTCTCTGTGACCCATCTACGCCAGATCATGCTTGAGGAGCTACGGCGCCGCAACTACGCCGAGTCCACCATCCACGCTTACATTTACACGGTCGAGCATTTCAGTCGGCACTTCCATCGTTCGCCCGATCAGCTTGGCCCCGAGCATATTCGCCAGTATCAGGCCACGTTGTTCACGCGCTGGAAGCTGGCCCCGAACACGGTGACGCAGCGGTTAGCCGCCCTGCGTTTCTTCTATGTCCAGGTGTTGAAGCGAGGCTGGAGCGTAGCCGAGACCCCGTATCCAAAGAAGGTTCTGCACTTGCCGCAGGTGCTCAGCCAGGACGAAGTAGCGCGTTTGATCGACGCGGCTGAGTTTCCCTTTCATCGCATTCTGTTGATGACCCTCTATGCCACGGGCGCACGTCGCGCAGAAGTGGCGCACCTGAAGATCAGCGATATTGACAGCCAACGGATGGTCATTCATATCCGGGGCGGTAAGGGACGCAAGGACCGTGATGTCATGCTCAGCCCCAAGCTGCTCGATGCGCTGCGCGTCTACTGGCGCGGCCTGAAACGCAAGCCCACCGACTGGCTGTTCCCCGGCAACCGATGGCATACGGCAAACCATCCTGTTACCACCAAGGTCCTCTGGACACGCCTGTCAGCAGGCCGCCGAACGCGCCGGTCTTGAGCACAAGCGCATCCATCCCCACACTCTGCGCCACTGCTTTGCCACTCATCTGCTCGAAGCCGGTGCCGACTTGCGAACCATCCAGATGCTGCTGGGGCATCGCGACCTGGAGGAAACGACGATCTATCTGCATCTCTCCCGGCGGCATCTCAGCGCTACCGGCAGTCCGCTGGATGCACTCCCGATCCGCGGAGAAGGAGAACAGACGCAGAGCGCATGAACCGGCCACCTCTGGAGGTGGCCGACATCGTTCGCTGTGCAGGACAGTCCTTCATTGAACGCAGTCGCAAGTGGATCAACGGCCAACACGAAAAGGTGTTGCTCGCCATCACACGCTGCCGAACCGCCGCGCTGGGTGGACATCGCGATCAGTGCTCGGACTGCAGACATTCCGTCATCTCTTACAACTCGTGCCGCAACCGGCACTGCCCTAAGTGTCAGGGCAACGCTCGCCTGCGCTGGCTCCAGGCGCGGGAACGCGAGTTGCTGTCCACCAGCTACGTGCACGTCGTCTTCACGCTTCCCCGGGAACTGGCTCCGCTCGCCTTGCAGAATAAACGGCTGATCTACAACCTACTGTTTCACGCCAGCGCTCAGACCTTGCTGGAGATCGCTCGCGATCCCCGTCACCTCGGTGCACAGATCGGTTTCTTCAGCGTGCTCCATACTTGGGACCAGCGACTGCAACATCATCCCCATGTCCACTGCGTGGTGGCCGCCGGCGGTCTTGCTCCTGACCGCTTGTACTAAAGTGGTGCGCTCCAGACTCTCCGACATGCCGGCCTACGACCATTCTCTCTGCTACGAGCAACTGAAACGGAAGCGCACCGACAGCAAGCGTCATCTCGCAAACGACAATGACCGCCTCATCGAGAAACAAATCCCATAGTCCCCAAGGGCGGCTTCCTTCAAGTCGCTGTATCTGAAGCGCCCCTACACAGCGTCTCAACTCCCAGTTCTTCGCTCGGGGCGCTTCAGATACAGCACTAAGACTTACCGGGACTTATCCAGAAACCCATAATTTCGGCAGATCAACGCCGCCCTAAGCCACTGCAAATGAAAGGGTTTGACTTTGGACCTTCGGTTGCGCTGCGTCTCAGCAGCAGTAGAGTCCGCAGCCAAGCGATCCGGCCTTCAATATCTTAAGCCCGGGCTCCTGGGGAGTACTCGGGGGCGGGGGAAACCTACAGGGCAATACTCCGCGCCAAGCAAGCTAAGCATCGAGCCTTGAGCAGTTGCGGACACATCTTCGGCAGGAAGGAAACGAAAAGGAGCATGATGCGATTTGCAAAGATCGAAAAGATTGAAGCCAGAGTTGCAGTGGGAGCGCTTGCGCTCGTGAGTTTGCTGAGCATGACTGTGAGCACGCGGGCACAGGAGGCAGAGAGGCCCTATCCGAAGATGCTGCCACTTTCGCAGTATTTAATGGACCGGAATGCGGCAATCGCGCTGGCGCGAAGCGCTGCTCCGGAGGGCATTTCAAAGGATGCATCTGTTTTGGTGCTGACGCCCAAAGGCTGGGAAACAGCGGTCAAAGGTACAAACGGTTTTGTGTGCATGGCGGGGCCGTCATGGACGGCCAGCATTGACTTTTATGACGTCTGGAGTCCGAAGCAGAGAGGGGCGATTTGCCTCAATCCAGCGGCTGTGCGGTCGATCCTGCCGATTTTTCGTAAGCTGACGGAAATGACGCTCGCTGGAGTGACCTCCGTAAAAGAGCGCATCGCGGGCATTCAAGAGGCGTATGCGAAGAAGGAGATTCCGCCGGCGGAGCCGGGGGCAATGAGCTATATGATGTCCAAGGATGCATACCTTACCCATTTGGGCAATTCACACAATTTATGCCACGTGATGTTCTTCTTGCCGATGAAAGATCCTGCTGAATTGAACGCCGATGATCCGAACTCACCCATTTCTTCGACATCTATCTGGTTCCCGGACCCTGACAAACCAGATAGTCCACTGAACAAAGAGCTGCCGCCGCTGCGGACCGTGCCAATCGAAGTGCCCTATTGGTCCGATGGCACTCTGGCGTTCCACTAAGTATAGCCGTATGGCAACAGTACCGATCCCAGGAACGACCTCAGGTCCTGGCAAACGGGCTTGTGGTAGATCGATTCATGACCTCCTCGAAACCACCACGCCTGCAGGTGATGGGAAGCACCGGGGGAGTGAAATCGTGATTGGAGTTTCATGCAGCGGCTCCGGTGAGAAACGGTGGAGAACGGAGTTGGAGCTGGGCGGCGGTAAGTCTCTCGATGATCACCATGGGGCCGCCACATTGGGGACAGAGCCAAAGTGGGCGGAGCTGCGTAGCCAGCGAAGCTTCTGGTTCGGATTGCGATGGCTGGACTGCGTCGAGTAATCGAAAGCAAAGTGGCAGGAGAGCGGCGCGTCGTCGGTTGGCAAGAAAGCCAAAGTGGCGGATGCGGACGAAGCCTTTGGGCAGCGTGTGCAACAGGAAGCGGCGCAGGAACTCATCGAGCGCTAGGGTCATCAACTTGTGTTCGTTGTTGTGCGCGGAATCGCGCCAGCGAAAGGTGACTTGGTCATCGACCAAGGAGACGAGTCGGTGGTTGGAGATGGCGACGCGATGGGTGTACTGGCCCAAATAACAGAGCGCTTGCTCGGCACCTCCGAAGGGCCGTTTGGAGTAGACGTGCCAGTCGTTTCGGAACAGGGTTCTTAACCAGGCGGAGAAGACTTTGGGGTGAGCGAGAGGTTCCAGGTTGCCGTGGAAACCCAGCTTGCCCTGCCGGAAGTTGCGATTGAGAGCGGCCACAAACTTACCGCGAAAGACGCGACTGAGCACCTTGACGGGGAGGAAGAAGGGATAGCGTGGCTGAATCCAATGGGTGCGATCGAGCGACAATCCGCCGGCGGGCACGACACAATGCACGTGCGGGTGGTGTTCGAGTTTTTGATTCCAGGTGTGGAGCACACTGAAGAAGCCGATCTCCGCGCCGAGATGTTTGGGATCGCGAGCGACTTCGAGGAGAGTTGCGGCACTGGCCTGCAGCAAGAGATGGTACAGGAGCTTCTTGTTCTGCAAGGCGAGCGGCGCCAGTTCGTGAGGTAGGGTAAAGACAACATGGACATAGCGCGTGGGGAGAAGCTCCTGACGACGCGCTTCGAGCCAACGGTCGCGGGCGTTGGCTTGACACTTCGGGCAGTGCCGGTTGCGGCAGCTGTTGTAAGAGATAGCCGGACGGTAGCCACAGGCGATGCACTCATCGAGATGCCCGCCCAAGGCGGCGGTGCGACAGCGCGCGATAGCTCGCAGCACGGTAAGGTGTTGCCAGCTGATCCACCGGCGACTGCGTTCGATGAAGGCGCGCCCCGCGGCGCGAACCAGATCGGCCACCTCAAGTGGCGGCCGGTTCATCTACGGCTTCTGCGGTGACTTATCTTTCAGCTTGAGCGAGTCCAGGGGACTGGCGGTAGCGTGGAGATGTCGTCGCGAGAGATGAAGATAGATCGTGGTCTCCTTCAAATCGTGATGTCCCAGGAGTAGTTGAATAGTACGCAGGTCCGCTCCGTTTTCCAGTAAGTGAGTCGCGAAACAGTGGCGCAGCGTGTGGGGATGAACCCGGTTCTGCAGGCCTGCTCGCTGGGCAGCACGTTGGCACGCATACCACACGGCTCGGGGAGTGATGGGACGGTTGGAGGTGTGCCGGGATCCGCCCGGAAATAACCATTCCGTGGGTTTGCGCTTCAGCCCACGCCAGTAGTCGCGCAAGGCTTCGAGCAGCCGAGGGCTGAGCATGACATCGCGGTCCTGACGTCCTTTTCCACCGCGGATGTGGATCACCATGCGTCGGCTGTCGATATCGGAAATTTGCAAGCGCGCCAACTCGGCGCGCCGTGCCCCCGTGCCATAGAGCGTCATCAATACCATGCGATGGAATCGAGTCTGAGAGGAGTCGATGAGATGGCCCACTTCTTCCGGGCTCAGAATGCTGGGTAGGGGTCTCGTTTTTTTCGGGTACGGTGTATCGGCCACGCTCCAAGCTTTTTTGATCGTCTGCGTATAGAAAAACCGCAGAGCCGCGAGCCGTTGCGTCACAGTGGACGCGGCCAGCTTTCTCTCGCGGAACAGATACGCTTGGTACTCGCGGATGTGCTCCGGAGTGAGCTGGTCCGGAGGGCGCCGAAAGTGCCGCGGACGCATTCGCGTGTTGCGGATGCCGACGGTTGAGGTGATCTGAGCTAGTTTGTTGTCGCAGAGGAGGAACTCTCTGTCGAGCACCATCTTACGCCAGATCATGCTTGAGGAGCTACGGCGCCGCAACTACGCCGAGTCCACCATCCACGCTTACATTTACACGGTCGAGCATTTCAGTCGGCACTTCCATCGTTCGCCCGATCAGCTTGGCCCCGAGCATATTCGCCAGTATCAGGCCACGTTGTTCACGCGCTGGAAGCTGGCCCCGAACACGGTGACGCAGCGGTTAGCCGCCCTGCGTTTTTTCTATGTCCAGGTGTTGAAGCGAGGCTGGAGCGTAGCCGAGACCCCGTATCCAAAGAAGGTTCTGCACTTGCCGCAGGTGCTGAGCCAGGACGAAGTAGCGCGTTTGATCGACGCGGCTGAGTTTCCCTTTCATCGCATTCTGTTGATGACCCTCTATGCCACGGGCGCACGTCGCGCAGAAGTGGCGCACCTGAAGATCAGCGATATTGACAGCCAACGGATGGTCATTCATATCCGGGGCGGTAAGGGACGCAAGGACCGTGATGTCATGCTCAGCCCCAAGCTGCTCGATGCGCTGCGCGTCTACTGGCGCGGCCTGAAACGCAAGCCCACCGACTGGCTGTTCCCCGGCAACCGATGGCATACGGCAAACTATCCTGTTACCACCAAGGTCCTCTGGACCGCCTGTCAGCAGGCCGCCGAACGCGCCGGTCTTGAGCACAAGCGCATCCATCCCCACACTCTGCGCCACTGCTTTGCCACTCATCTGCTCGAAGCCGGTGCCGACTTGCGAACCATCCAGATGCTGTTGGGGCATCGCGACCTGGAGGAAACCACGATCTATCTGCATCTCTCCCGGCGGCATCTCAGCGCTACCGGCAGTCCGCTGGATGCACTCCCGATCCGCGGAGAAGGAGAACAGACGCAGGGCGCATGAACCGGCCACCTCTGGAGGTGGCCGACATCGTTCGCTGTGCAGGACAGTCCTTCATTGAACGCAGTCGCAAGTGGATCAACGGCCAACACGAAAAGGTGTTGCTCGCCATCACACGCTGCCGAACCGCCGCGCTGGGTGGACATCGCGATCAGTGCTCGGACTGCAGACATTCCGTCATCTCTTACAACTCGTGCCGCAACCGGCACTGCCCCAAGTGTCAGGGCAACGCTCGCCTGCGCTGGCTCCAGGCGCGGGAACGCGAGTTGCTGTCCACCAGCTACGTGCACGTCGTCTTCACGCTTCCCCGGGAACTGGCTCCGCTCGCCTTGCAGAATAAACGGCTGATCTACAACCTACTGTTTCACGCCAGCGCTCAGACCTTGCTGGAGATCGCTCGCGATCCCCGTCACCTCGGTGCACAGATCGGTTTCTTCAGCGTGCTCCATACTTGGGACCAGCGACTGCAACATCATCCCCATGTCCACTGCGTGGTGGCCGCCGGCGGTCTTGCTCCTGACCGCTCCCGCTGGATCTCCTCGCGCCGCTCCTTCTTTCTTCCCGTCAAAGTGCTCAGCCGTGTCTTCCGCGGCAAGTTTGTCTCCGGACTCAAGACCGCCTTTCAGACAGGCACACTCCAGTTCCACGGACATCTCTTACCGCTCGCGGAACCGCGTACCTTCGCCTCGTGGCTGCGGCTACTGTTCCGTCACGATTGGGTCGTCTACTCCAAGCGGCCTTTCGGAGGACCCGAACATGTGCTGCGATATCTCGGGGCCTACACCCATCGCGTCGCCATTTCCAACAGCAGGTTGGTTGCTCTCTCCGAAAGCAACGTTACCTTTCGCTGGCGTGACTCCGCTCACGGCAACAAGAAGCGGCTGATGACTCTATCCGTCGATGAGTTCCTGCGCCGCTTCCTGCTGCACCTGCTACCGTGCGGTTTTATGCGCATCCGCAACTTCGGCTTCCTCGCCAACCGGCGGCGAGCAGAACTCCTTCCGCTTTGTTCGCGGTTGCTCCAGCCATCCGATCAGCCAGCGGCAGGCACCACCTCGCCCGCGCTGCCCATTCACTCACTGTGGCAATGTCCGCTTTGCGGCGGAACCATGCATGTTGTCGAGCGCCTCTCCGCCGCCCAACTCTTCCTCCGATCTCCGCCTCATCTCATCCGGTGCGCCGCTTGAATCCACATCTCCAGCCTCGAATCTCGCTCCTGCTTCGGCGCGCACACTGCTTCTACGTCTTCCATTCCTCAGAATGTACTAAAGTGGTGCGCTCCAGACTCTCCGACATGCCGGCCTACGACCATTCTCTCTGCTACGAGCAACTGAAACGGAAGCGCACCGACAGCAAGCGTCATCTCGCAAACGACAATGACCGCCTCATCGAGAAACAAATCCCATAGTCCCCAAGGGCGGCTTCCTTCAAGTCGCTGTATCTGAAGCGCCCCTACACAGCGTCTCAACTCCCAGTTCTTCGCTCGGGGCGCTTCAGATACAGCACTAAGACTTATGGCGCCGAAGTGTGGATCTACACGTTGCACGACTAAGGCGCGCTAACAAGAACCAGCGCAGAGGTTCACTAATTGTTGGAGGAATTTATCTAATCCGTTCCTCAAGGGATATGGCCACTGTGTCGCCCACATCCTTCCCGATCGCATGGCGAATGTCTGCGCGTACAGGCAGTTTATGGGTGCCATTACCCAGAGCCATGAACGAGCTCCGAAAGGGGTGGCCATTGATTTTGCCGATGACCTTTACCAATCCCCGGGTTCCAAGAAACTTGACCGAATCAGGCCAAACGACGTAGGTCCAACCACCCTTTTGAGGACTCTTTTGTAATTTGGCTGAGAATCTCTTATCTAACCTCATTTTTGAATCTCTCCTTTTTCTCCAAATTATTATGAGCAGGTCCTCAAGAGCGGATGCGGTTAGAGCACCCGCAAAACTGCTATTGTCGCATCATCCATCTGGCACCCCTGATTGAAGCCGTCCATTGAGTTGAAAATCGACCGGACGAGCTGTTCAGCATTTTCGTCGCCTTGTCTGGCTCTGGCGGCCGCGTTCAACAGGCCTTGAACTCCCCACTCCTCGCCCGATTGGTTTTCCGCTTCAATGACTCCGTCGGTGTAGGTTATGACCACATCGCCGGGGTCAAGCTGCGCCACTCCCTCCTCATATGGCGAATCGGAAAACATTCCAACCGGCGCTCCGCCCATCTCGAGCGTATCGATTGAGCCGTCACGCCGAAGAACAATCGGCGGAGTGTGGCCGGCATTCACGTATCGTAGCGTGCGTGTCGCCTTGTCAAAGACTCCGTAGAATACCGTTGTGTAGCGGTCTGCAAGTGACGAAGCGTATGCCTGGAGATTCACGATCTTGAGCAGTGTGGCCAGGTCCTCTCCCGTGAATAGCGCTGCTGTCCGAAGTGAGGACTGCACACTGGCGATCATGAGCGCCGCGGCAACACCTTTACCGGAGGCATCTCCAACGAATAACGCCAGGTGCTCATTCGTAAGAGACATGAACTCATAGCAATCGCCGCCGAGAGCTCGAACTTGGCGGCAATGCGCGCTATAGTCCGCTGAGTCGCTCGTCCGGACCAGTCCCTGCATAAACCGCTGCTGCACATCGCAGGCCAGCACCCAGTCCTGGCTAACGTCAACTACCATATCGTCAGTCGTCATTTCTCAACCTCTACTTGTATGTCGGTTCAGGGCGATAAGAATCGACAAGCCACGCACGATTTCTTGTCAAAAAATATTTTCCTGGGATGTAGAGAACGCCGCAACGGCTCCGACTACCTCATGAAAATGCAGATTAGGGTCGGGCAAGTTGGCCCTTCACAAAAGGAGAATGCCCATGGGAAAGGCCAAAGGGATATCTCGTCGCCGTTTTGTTGGCTCCGCTCTTTCCGCAGCCGCGGTGGCGGCTTTACCGGTTGATTCGATGGCAGACGCTAAGATGCACAAAATAGGAGGACGTGAAATGACCACTTTGACACCTTACCTGTTATTCGAGGGCAAATGTCAGCCGGCCATGGAATTCTACAAATCCTGTTGTGGCGGAGAACTAACCGCGTCTAAGGTTAAGGATTCTCCGGCCAAGGATTTCATGCCGGCCTTTCAGCACGAGAAAATCGTCAATGCCCGGCTCAGAAGCGGCAAGTTGGAGATTTCAGCGTCGGACTGGCTCCGTCCTGCCCAAACCCCAATTCGCGGCAACACCGTTTGCCTCTATCTGAGTGGGGGAACATACGAGGAACTGAAAACTCTATTTGAAAGACTATCGGAAGGCGCAGAAGTAACCGACCCTCTGAACGAGCAATTTTTCGGCACCTACGGAGCGCTCAACGACAGATTCGGGGTTCGGTGGATGTTTCAGGCAAACAAGAAGTCTTAGCCACACCGCATTCGGCAAACAAGACGAAATAGGAGCGTGAGATATGAAATACATCTTGCTGATGTCCGGCACGAAGGCAGGAGTTGACAGTTATCACACTTGGTCTCAAAAGGATATTGAGGCGCATATGGTAATCCTCGGTCGCATCAATAATGAACTGACCGAATCGGGAGAGTTTGTAGCTACACAAGGCTTGACCGGACCAAATGAAGCGAAGGTTGTGCATGGGGAGAAAAATGGCATGCCGGTGACAGACGGTATTTTTCCCGAGTCGAAGGAGTTTCTGCTGGGCTACTGGATTGTTGACGTAGCAACTCCCGAACGCGCCTATGCCATCGCGGCGCGGATTTCGGTGGCGCCGGGGCCCGGAGGAGCACCTACGAACATGCCGATTGAAGTCCGACGGTTCGCGATCTATGAGCAATCTAAGTCCCAATGACGGAACGCTGAGAATGCAGCTCTCGTTCAGATGAAATCAAAGGAGAAGAGGAAAATGAAATACATCATCATGATGAACACGATGCGAGCCGGCCACGGGGTTCCCGAGTGGCCCCAAAAAGACCTGCAGGCACACATTGCATTTATGGTCGGTCTCAACAAAGACCTTCGCCAATCAGGCGAGTTCGTCTCCGCGGAAGGTCTGTCGTTTCCCGATCAGGCTAAGCTAGTGCGGTCTGGTAAGAATGGCGTGCCCATCACAGACGGCGTATTTCCCGAGAGTAAGGAATTTCTGGCGGGATACTGGATTGTCGATGTCGAATCTCCGGAGCGAGCTTACGCGATCGCGGCAAAAGTGTCGGCGGCGCCTGGGCCCGGCGGGAAACCCTTGAACATGCCGATCGAAGTGCGCCCAATTATGAGCGGGCCTCCACCGGAGATGATGTAACGAGAGTGCGATGACAAAGCCGTGGGAGGCGACCTCCGAACATCTGTTGCGCGAACTTGCACCGCAGGTGCTCGGCGCGGTCGCACGCCGCTTTCGCGACTTCTCTTCCGCCGAGGACGCAGTGCAGGAGGCGATGATCGCGGCCTTCACGCAATGGCCACACGAAGGCGTTCCCGAGAATCCACGCGGTTGGTTGATTCAGGTCGCATCTCGCCGCATGACCGACCAGGCGCGCAGCGAAATTGCCCGTCGCGAAAGGGAAACCGCGGTGGGCAGAGAGGCCGAGATCGTCCTCCCTGCCGTCGAAATCGAGTTAGACATGGATCCGGATGACACGCTGATTTTGCTGTTCATGTGCTGCCACCCCGCCCTCAGTTCTGCCTCAGCGATTGCCGTGACTCTGCGCGCGGTCGGCGGTTTAACCACGGCGGAAATTGCCAATGCCTTCCTCGTTCCCGAGGCGACGATGGCGCAGCGGATCAGCCGAGCGAAGCAAAGCATCAAGGCTTCCGGGGTGCCATTCCGCCTGCCTTCCCTGCAGGAGCGCGCGGAACGGCTGCCTGCAGTTCTCCATGTGCTCTACCTGATCTTCAATGAGGGTTACACCAGCAGCATCGGCGCACACTTGCAGCGGCTCGATCTGGCGCGTGAGGCGATCCGGTTAACTCGCGGTGCGAAGGCTTTACTTCCTGATGATGCCGAAGTGACAGGTTTGTTGGCGCTCATGTTGCTAACCGACGCTCGACGGGATGCACGAACCGGCCCGGACGAGGAGTTGATCCCCTTAGATAAACAAGACCGAACCCTATGGGACCGGGCCGAGATCTCCGAAGGCACCGAACTCTTGACTGCCGCGCTATCCAAAGGCTCCGTCGGTTTGTATCAGCTACAAGCGGCAATCTCTGCAGTCCATGACGAAGCGTCGCGAGCGGAAGATACAGATTGGCCGCAGATCCTGGCGTTGTACGAACTGCTGAAACGTGTGGCTCCCAGCCCTATGGTGACGCTCAATCAAGCAATCGCCGTCGCTATGGTGCACGGCCCTTCGAAAGGTCTCGAACTGCTAGGGATGCTCGATACTGACGCTCGGCTTTCTGGTCACTATCGTCTCGATGCGGTGCGCGCCCATTTGCTAGAAATGGTCGGCGACTATGAAAGAGCCATCAAACACTACCGAATTGCGGCAAGCCGGACAACGAGCATCCCGGAACGGAATTACCTCATGACCCAAGCGGCTCGCCTCGCGGATGGAAGACTGGGTTAGAACCCTTGTACCGTCCGGCCGACAGCGAAACGCTAGGGCAAACGCGAGTGGCCGGATGATGGCAATCGGGAAGTAATGCCTTCGCCTTGGTCCCGATAAACGGGCTTCGGGGAAGTGAAAGAGCGCATTCTTACTTCGACCACGAAACGATGCCATGAACACGCATTGTGTGCCAACTGTGTGCAGCACTCATCTCGACGATACGGGCCAGTAGGACAGAACCATCGGCTGACGGTCGGCACGTCGAGATTCAGGCGTTTTACATTTTCTTGCTGCACTCGGTGTGCCGCGAGTGTGCGCCAAGAGATTGTTCGATCGTTCGATTCCCGTGATTCCCGCGATCTGGGTCGACTGACTACGACTCACTCGAGAACTGCAGTTTTGTTGGGTCTTTCCGGCTGTCTGTGAGCCAGATGTGGGCCAAACTCCAGACTTCTGAGCGTCCCCACCCCTGCTGCCTGTCATCCATTTCCAGGAAGGGTTGGAATTCTGAGGAACGGTGCGACCGTGGTCTGCTTCAAATGCACCGGCGCCATGCATGACAGCGGCGACTATCGGTCGCTCAACAAACATGGTTTTGGCCAATTCGGCGAGTCCAGTGAGTCTCGGTCAGTTTCTCTGCATTGCTCAAATCACTCCCCTCGCGGTATCCTCATCCACCCCATGGAGGATCTATGCTTAGGTCTTTTGCTCGCACCTTTGCTTCGTGCGGGGTCTTTCTTTTAGTCCCACTGCTCGTCCAGGCACAGGCCCTATCCTTTTCTGTCGGCACTGCTACCGCCGCTCCGGGCCAAAAATCAACGGGCTATTTGGAAGTCCCCGTTGGTGTCGACGCCGCTACCAATATTCCCGTCATCATCATCAACGGCGAGAAACGTGGTCCGGTGCTAGCTCTTGTCTCTGGTGCGCACGGTACTGAATACACCTCCATCATCGCGATTGAAAAACTCATCAACCTACTTGATCCCTCTCAAATCGCCGGCACCGTTATCCTTGTCCCCCTCGTCAACATCCAATCCTTCGAACAAAAGGTCCCCCATGTTAACCCCATCGATAACAGGAGCATGAACCGCTTTTACCCTGGGAAAGCCGATGGGACGCAAACTGAACGTGCGTCGTTTCTTATCACAAAACAAGTCGTAGATCGGTGTGATTATCTTATCGACTACCACGGCGGCGATCTGGACGAGAGCCTCCGCCCTTACGCTTATTGGGCCCCTACTGGCAAGGAGGCCCAAGACCGTATATCCAAAGAGATGGTCCTCGCCTTTGGACTCGACCACATCATCATATGGCGCGACCGTCCCACCGACCTCGGCGCCACTCGCTACCTCGACAACACCTCTACCGCTCGCGGCAAACCTTCCATCGTCGTGGAAGCTGGCTATGCAGGTATCGTCGAATCGGATGACGTCGCCCTCCTCGTCGACGGAACGATCAACACCCTGCGCGCTCTCAAAATGCTTTCAGGGGACCCTCGGCCCATCCAGAATCCCGTCTGGCTCGACAGAGTCGTGGATGTCTTGTCCGACGGCCCCGGCATTTGGTACCCGCTTGTGAAGCGTGGTACCTATGTTCAAGAGGGCATGAAAATCGGCTTCGTCACCGACTATTTCGGCAAACTCATACTCGAAGCCCGCGCTCCCATCTCCGGCGTCATCTTGCACATCAACGCAGTCCCGTCCCTCAAGAAAGGTGACAACATTGCAGACATCGCTGCCATTGCCGCCCACGCCCCCTAAATCTAATCTGATTTTGGCTAATGGCAGTCGATGATCCTCCTCTGTGGCTCGTGTGCAACCCCACGGCCCCCCTCTGCGCCGTTTGCAGGTACGAACCCGGGGTAGCACACCCAACTTCCGTGTTGCCCGTTAGAACGAAGCCGCTGGCGCGGCGGACGCTGCCGCGTGGGTGATGTCGGCAGTCCTTGATTTCCACCTCAGATAATTTGTGAGTCACAAGGAGGTGTCCCTGTGACCCATCTACGCAAAATGATGCTGGAGGAACTCCAGCGTCGTCATTACTCTGAAGCTACCACACAGCGTTACATTCGCTTCATCGAGCGCTTCGCCCAGCACTTCCACCGCTCGCCCGACCGCCTGGGGCCGCAGCACATTCGCGAGTACCAAGCCCAGCTCTTCACCGTGCACAAACTGACTCCCGGTTCGGTGACCAACCATCTCTGCGCCCTGCGCTTCTTCTACATCCAGACGCTCAAGAGGCCTTGGAGTATTGCCGACACTCCCTATCCCAAGAAGCGCTATCGCCTGCCCACCATTCTCAGTCAGGAAGAAGTAGCACAGCTCATCGATGCTGCGCCGACTCCTTTCTATCGCACCATTTTGATGACCCTGTACGGCACCGGTGCCCGCCGCACTGAACTCACGCGCCTGAAGGTGAGCGATATCGATAGCCGACGAATGGTCGTGCACATTCAAGACGGCAAAGGAGGACAAGACCGGGATGTCATGCTCAGTCCTGTCCTGCTCGAGGAACTGCGCGCTCACTGGCAACGCTTGCGCAAAAAATCCGTCTGGTTATTTCCCGGCAACCGCTGGCACAGCGCTGATCACCCCATGGATGACAAGACACCCTACCACGCTTGCGTCGAGTCTGCCCGCTGCGCCGGGATTAAGAAACGTATCTATCCTCACGTGCTCCGCCATTGCTTCGCTACTCACTTGCTCGAAGCCGGCGCCGACCTGCACACCATCCAGATCTTGTTGGGCCATCACGATCTGAAAGAAACCGCTCGCTATCTCCACCTCTCGCAACGGCAATCTGCATGCCACGGCGAGTCCGCTGGATGCGCTGGTGCTGAAGAAAGGCAGGTCGTCCGAGGAGGAGTAGATGAGTCGGCCACAGTTAGAGGTGGCCGACATCATTCGCAGCGCAGGCACAGACTTCATTGAGCGCAACCGTCACTGGCTCCGCTGGACTCACCTCAAGATCCTGCTGGCCATCGCGCGTTGTCGCACCGCTGCCCTCGGCGGCCATATCGATGAGTGCACCAGCTGCGGACATCGTGCCACTATCTCCTACAACAGCTGTCGCAACCGGCACTGCCCGAAGTGTCAGACTGGTGCCCGCGAACGCTGGATCACGGCCCGTCGCCGTGAACTGCTGCCCACGCCCTACGTCCACGTCGTCTTCACCCTGCCGCCGCAACTGGCTGCGCTGGCTTTGCAGAACAAGAAAATCATCTATGGTTTGCTGCTCCGAGCCAGCGCCGAAACTCTGCTGGAAGTCGCCCGCCATCCCGCCCATCTCGGAGCCGAGATCGGCTTCTTCAGCGTGCTCCATACCTGGAACCAGAAACTCCAGCTTCATCCCCACGTCCACTGTGTCGTTCCCGCCGGCGGACTCTCCCGCGATCACGCCCACTGGATTCCATCCCACCCACGCTTCTTCCTTCCCATCGCTGTTCTCCGGCGCGTGTTTCGTGGTAAGTTCGTCGCCGGCCTGAAGTCTGCCTTCGAACGCCGTCAACTGCACCTGTCCGGAGAACTTGCACCGCTCACCCATCCCAAGTTCTTCGCTGCCTGGCTGCGTCCGCTCTTCCGCAAAGATTGGATCGTCTGTTCCAAACCACCCTTCGGCGGACCCGAATATGTCCTGCAGTATCTCGGCCGCTATACCCACCGCGTCGCCATCTCCAACCATCGCTTGATCTCATTGGCGAACCGCCAGGTTACCTTTCGCTGGCGTGACTCTGCCGACCACAATCGGCAGAAACTGATGACCCTCTCGCACGATGAGTTTCTGCGTCGCTTCCTACTTCACCTGCTCCCCAAGGGCTTCGTCCGCATCCGTCACTTCGGCTTCCTCGCCAACCGAAGACGCGCCGCTCTGCTGCCACAGTGCTTCGCCGCTCTCCACGCCACTCCACCAAAAAACGAATCGGAAACGTCGACCGCTCCTACACCGCAGCCGCTGTGGCGCTGTCCCAAGTGCGGCGGGCCAATGGCGGTCGTCGAACGATTCACGGCGGCACAACTCCAACTTCGTTCTCCACCGCTCCTGGCCACGGCTGCATGAAATCACTCGCCCACAGACCGCACAGTCGGCGCGCTTCAGAGCGTTTCGCCGAACTGTGTCTCGGTTACCCCCAGACATCTTCTTCCTGTTCCTGCCTATGCTCACTTCGGCCATCAACTCGTCTTTGCATCGGTGCGCCGGCTGCTACTCCAGCGGCCTTAACGGCTCCCGCGAACTTCTACACCCCTCGCTCGCCCCATTCAATTTGCATAAGTCCCGCGTCCGCCACGCCAGCGGCTTCCTTCTGACGGCTTTTTCGAACGCGACGCCTCACATCTTCTTTTCAGACTTGAGCACTCATCCCCGCGTCGCGTCCGAAAAAGCACTAGCGTCATCCGCTAGTGGATGTTTCGGAAGAGCCACAGACTAGAGGTTGGCAATTTCACCGGAAAAATGTGCTGCGAAAACGGAATCGCTCACCATCGCAACGGTTTCTTAGTGAAACTTTCAGCGCCCGCATAACCTCAAGTTGTTCGAGCCGGTCGCAACACAACCACGCGCAGAACTTTGAGGCTTACAAGGATAACTGGCGAACCAGGCCATTTCACGTTTTGACCGCTGGTCATTGAGTGATACGGGTTGCGACACCTAAGGCGTTGCCACGCAGCGTCGAGAGATGGCAGGAGCAGCAACTAGAACTGTAGATCGTCCTCAAAGCCGACCACAATTAAGCACTCACCGGCGTCCCTATCGCAACATTGACCGCTCTATAGCTTCACATACCTCCTCGTGTCGCAACCCATCTGGGAGACCGTCGCCGTCTTTGGAGACCTCATTCCGCCACATCAGCAATTAACAGAGAGTGTGCAGTTTTGAACAGGCGTCGGGTACCGTGATCCAGAAAAATCTGAGAATGGGAGGTTGTTTTATGAAAACGCGTAGGGAGGCAATGAGTAATATTGGACAGCCCGCAGAACCCAAGCCGGAGGTTGTGGAATGCGCTAACGTTGAATTGTTGGACATAGCCCGGCGTCAGGGCATCACTCTCGCTGATTTTATTCAATTGCTGGACTCGGGAATGCAAATATCGGATTTCTTGGCAGCGATGAAGTCGTCTACGCACGCCGACGACAGCACGCCGGATTATGAGTGAAATGGGGATGTTTCGTCAATTGACATGCCCTCCTGTCTGCGGGAACATTGCGTCCCCCGGTGCATGCCCTTTCAGACTGTGGAGGTTCCATCCATCTTGAAGCTCTCCTATACCGCCACTGTAGCCTGTCTTGTTCTGTGCACGGTTTTCGCTCAAGGAAGCGCCGCGCCAAGCACGCCCAAACAGTGGCAGAAGCACGGTATCCGAATACCTTTTGAAAATCTTGGAGTACATGCTCACCCAGTTTGCACGCGCGGTCTGTGTCACCCGCCAGCATGTAGGCGGACACGATAGAAAGATGCGCCTTGAGGACATCAGGATGATCAGTCGGAAGCCGCCGCTCGAGAGCCCTGAAGATTTTCCATTCGAGCGAGATCATCGCCGCAGGATCCTTCTGCCAGATCCGATCGATGAATTCCCGCGCCATCTCAATTATTCCGGGATCCTTCGTCCCGCGCTGGAACCGGTCCAAGGCGCTCTCGAGCATCTCTCGGCTGCCCGTCCAGTCACGAGCTAAGCACTTCAGCCATCTTCTTCAGCGACACCAGTGTGTCGGGATGATCGGGTCCGAGCACGCGCTCCTGTACCTCGAGGACGTGCCGTTGAATGTCTGCAGCGGTTCTATAGTCTTTGAGATAAGACAATGTGCTGGCAAGGTTGCCCTTCATCGTCAAGGTGATCGGGTCCCGGCCTTTGCTACGAACCGCCTTCGGGCCGGCGGCCCAACGATGGATTCACAGACGGCAGTAACGACGTGGCCCCACACAAACGATTCCATAGTGGACCACACAGTGTGTTGGTCTTCCGGGCCGGCTCCCGGCACACTTTCCGAACCGCAGCAGCTTAGACCTGCTAGCGTAAGTTGGGACCCAAAGTGAGCGAGCCGTCATCGTTCAGCTTCTGGTGGCAAGCCCAGCGGACCGGATAGCGCATTCCCTTTACTTCAATCTGAGCCCTGAGTCTTATTCCCTTCCAATCCATCCCTTGGGGAAGCACGAACTGCGCCTGACGAATCCTTCCCGGCAGCGGATAGCCGGCGTCCAGACAACCGCTCTTGAGCACCTTCCTGTCCTGACTCTCGACAGTCACCCTCAAGATGCCCGGCACGCCAGCGATTCCGTCATTGGCGAAGCCGACAATCAAGCCTTGATAGCCATTGTCCTTGTAGCTCCAGATGAAAGACGGCCGCACGCGATAGCCAATGCGGCGATTGATGCGATCGAATGCCGCGGGATATGCCTGATAATAGCTGGTCAGATTCTTTGCGCTGATCTGGTGAAAGTTCCAGAGCGACCAGTAGTTCGCCCCAATATCGATCACATGATCGATCATGTTCTCTGCCGGCGATATGCCTTCGTGTGCGGCGTTCGGATCAGGAGGCTTCCCCGGAAGCCCTTGCTCGAGCAATGCCGCGATCCAGGGCGGGCGATTGCTGAGGGCTTCAATTTGTTCGTTCTCAATAAAGATGGTGTCGCTGCGAATCCAGTTATTGCTGCGGACGGTGCGGTCCAGCATTTCTGCATTACCCACCCGGCTGAAATCCGGCTGCGTGTTGGTCAGCAGAGGAGTTTTCTTGAACTGTTCGAGTTGGACTTCGAGCATATTCATCCAGGTGCGCTCGGCCGTCACGTAGTCAGGAAAGGGGTTGTTGGGAAATGGCCATGTGTGGCCTTCTCCCCAGAAACCGTACATGAAAGTGTCGATGAACTCGATGAGCGGATTGCCGTCGAACTCCGCAGCCAACTGGCCGACCAGATCTTTGAATGCCTGCTGAAAAAAAGGATGGTCGTAGCGAGGCTGATAACCCGAGTGAGGATTGTCTAAGAATCTTTTCCCGGCAGCGATGTCCTCTTGATCGGCTGGCTGGACAAGATCAACCTTCGGCACTTTTTCCAGGACAAAATCGGGCAAAGCCGCGTCGTGCTTATAGTCTGGCGCGCACATTTGAATTCGCAATCCGATGCGCTTGTTGTTCGACCTCGCCAATTCAAGAACTTGCTTCATGTAGCCGGGTAGCTCCAGGCGCCCGGGCCGCGGCTGCACTTCTCTCCACGTCGGACGGATATAAAGTTGCTGGCTCAAGGGAAAACGAACCAAGTCTTCGATCGCCTGCGGAATATTGTCCGACTTGATTTCGTCAGTGCCGCTGTCGGCGGTGATGTAGCTGACGAGTCCCTTACCGTAGTTCGGCACGGCGTCTTCCGATGAGGTCGTGGTCATCACCACATCGTCAGTGGGAATGACGGCGTCCGGTGGGTATTGAGGGAACGGTCCCTGATTCAGCCGGTCGGTCACCTGCGGACCGGAGCCGAAGTCGAAGTTGCCCCAGTTGTGAGCGGGGACCTTGGCCTGCGCCTTCCCCATGCCAAGTTCTGCAGCTACGGCGATGGCGACAGTGCTCTTCAGAAAATCTCTACGCTGCATGTGGAGTTCTCTCCTCACTCGTGGCTCGATTGCACTTCAAAACAAATTGGACCTTCCAATTTGCCACCATTTCAACGCTGTCGGAAACTTACTATTTATATCGTTCTATTACGCCTGTCCAGCAATACTTTTTGAAGAAAGATTTCAGGCAGGCAAGGACATAAGCAGCATTTTCCCGACGAACAGCAGATGCTGGCCGTTCTGAGCGCTCCAACAGGGTTGACTTTGCCAGTCTTTGCTTGTATTACGATTATTTACGTTTCATTCATCGACCGTTTCTGTCGATGCCGGTGTGGTTTGGCCTGCGACCATTCTGTGTTTCTCAACGAAAAGAGCCATCTTGCAACCTGACAGTCGCCCGTTCCGAAGGCCGAGTACAACGGCAGGCCTGCTTTGGATTTTTTCCACGATTGTGTTTGCGGCTTCGTCATTCGCACTGGCCGCGGACATTCACGCTGCCAAGCAGCTGATTCAAGGTGGCAATGTCCGCGTTGAGTTCGATAATCACATGCGCAGCTGCGTCGTTGCGCGTTTCAATCAAAAGCAGACGGTGATGGGGCCCTTCACGGCCTCTGAAACGGTAAACACAGCCGACCAGCCCTTCGCCACATTTCTCCTGACCTCGCACAAACACGAACACACAAAAGACACGTTTGGCGAAGGTGAGCGGCTCATCGTGGAAGGAAAGGCAGAAACGCTAACGAAGACGGTCATCGTCACGGTATATGACGATTTCCCCGCGATGGCGTTCTTTGACGTCCAGTACACAAATACCGGAACATCCAGGCTTGCCATCAAGAGCTGGACCAACAACGCGTACACGGTAAAAGCACAAGTCGGGGCGAAGGCGCCAGCTTTCTGGTCATATCAGGGCGGCTCTTATGAGAAACGCCCTAACTGGATTCTGCCGCTGCACACTGGTTTTCAGCAGGACAATTATCAAGGCATGAACGCCGACGACTATGGCGGGGGCACGCCGATTGTGGACGTCTGGCGGCGCGACGTAGGCATGGCCGTGGGGCACGTCGAGACACGGCCGAAACTGGTTTCACTGCCCGTATCGATGCCCGATGCTGCAGACGCCAAAATCGCCGTGCGTTTCACAAAGGATATTTCGTTAAGCCCCGGTGAAAGTTTCCATACATTTCGCACCTTCGTCGCGGTGCACCAGGGCGACTACTTCCGCGCGCTCACTGACTACCGACTTTTCATGGCGAAACAAGGTCTCCAAATGGCGACCGCTCCCGATGACGCCTTCGGCGCCATTTGGTGCGCCTGGGGATACGGACGAAAAGTTCAGCCGCAGCAGGTGTACGACTCCCTTCCGACCGCGAAGCGACTCGGATTCAGGTGGGTCACGCTCGACGACGGTTGGCAGAACAATGTCGGCGATTGGCAACTTGATCCTAAGAAGTTTCCCAACGGTGACGCCGACATGAAGGCCTTGGTGGACCGCATTCATCAGGAAGGATTCAGAGCCCAGCTCTGGTGGTCGCCGCTCAGTGCGGTGCCAGCCTCGCAACTGCTGCGCGATCATCCCGACTACGAGTTGCTGAACCGCGATCGTTCCACGAGAAAGGTGTCGTGGTGGGATTCCTACTATCTGTGTCCGGCCGATCGCCGCGTGGTCGAGTATCACAAAGCGTTGGTGAAAAAAATTCTCGTGGACTGGGGATTCGACGGACTCAAGCTCGATGGGCAGGACATGAACGGGGTTCCCGCCTGCTACAACCCAGCTCATCATCACGCTCAGCCCGAGGACTCCGTCGAGGCTCTCCCGGACTTTTTCAAAGCAATTTATGACACCGCCCAGGCTGTAAAACCTGGGACGCTGGTAGAGTTTTGCCCTTGCGGCACGGCATTCTCGTTCTTCACCATGCCGCACTTCAACATGTCAGTGGCTTCCGATCCGACCAGTTCGTTTCAGGTTCGCTCCAAGGCGAAAACGTTAAAGGCCCTGATGGGAGACAGCATTCCGTTCTTCGGCGATCACGTCGAACTAAGCGATGGCGCCAATGATTTTGCGTCCACGCTGGGCGTGGGGGGCGTGTTGGGAACCCAGTTTGTTCTTCCCTCTTTAGTCACCAAGCACGGGAAATCCGACCTGACTCCGGCGCGCGAGAAGGATTTCGACAAATGGCTTCGCATCTATCGGGAAAAGATGTTGTCAAAGGGACAATATCTCGGGCAGCTCTACGATATCGGCTTTGATGTGCCGGAAACGCATGTCATCCGTAAGGACCAGACGATGTACTACGCTTTCTTTGCCAAGCAGTGGAAGGGGCTGGTCGAACTGCGTGGCCTTGAAAACCGCGATTACAGCATCGTGAATTATGTCACTGGGAAACATTTAGGGACCGTTTCGGGACACAATGCGCATCTGCCGGTCGAGTTCGCCGGAAATCTGCTGGTGGAAGTAACGCCGAAATGACGAACATCTGAAACTCACCACTCCTCTTATGCTCTGCGCATCCGCCAGTCGCGCACTTGGCCAGTCCAATACTTCCTTCTGCGTTTCGACGACTGGGAATGATTCGAATGCCGGCGCTCAATCGGCACCATGGCGCACGATCCAACATGCGGCAGACACGCCGTGAACTGGCAGCACCGTCAATGTGCTATCAGACAAAACAGGAGTACTCCATGTCGGAATCGGACGTGAACTGCCGCGAGCTGCTATCTGCGAAGGCGGCGATTGGGA
This sequence comes from uncultured Acidobacteriaceae bacterium, assembly GCA_963840895.1. GTDB lineage: Bacteria > Acidobacteriota > Terriglobia > Terriglobales > Acidobacteriaceae > Sulfotelmatobacter. The sequence goes on along the minus strand of CAWJAR010000007.1, from coordinate 173,614 downwards.
GTCTTTTCATCGAAAAACCACGGATCTTAGGACTGTGCACGACTTAACCGTCGGGTAAGGTGAATGAGATTTTCGGCTAGGTTCGGCGGCGCGAATCGCCTGTAGATAATCGACATTTTCACCCGCAACGTGGTCGATGAGTGAAATCGAGATATTTCGCCAGTTTGAAAAAATCTGTGAAGGCGTCAACTCGACTAAAAGTCATTGAGCGAGAAGGGACATCGAGCGTCCCGCTTCGGTGCATCCGATGTTGCACAGCGCAAAATCAAGGCTTCCCACAAAAGCGACGGGCTTATTGCTCTCCTTGAGCGGTTTGAATTTCCATTGGCGCACAGCTTCCTCAACGTCTTTTAACACGATCGGATGCCCTAAATATCCCGTCGTGCAGATGACGGCTCCATCGGGACCGACAAGAACATCGACGCCTACATCGCCGCGAATGTCGCGCTGCTTGGCAGGGCCAGAAAGATCGACTCGTTGTGTTGCACGAGCCTTCATGGCGTCTGAGGACATCGCAAAAGCCGTGTTGGGATATTTCCTCGAAACTACTCCTGAGTATTCGCAAGGAAGGTGCGGCCTTTCCTTTGTGCTAAAACTTGTGCCCGACAAGATCAGCAACACACAAAGTAAGCGCTTTAATCCCATGTTCTTGCTGACACCGCGACACGAGGCATTGTTCCGAAGGAATTGGACGGTTCTCATTCGCTGACGTAGTCAGGCCGTTACAGTGCGCCGTGAAAGGCGCTGGACCACAGCGGGAGATAAACCCGCCCGGGAACTGGATCGCTCCACCCGGTAGCAATCGGAGCGACGGTAGAGGCAACAAAGCCGTCGGAGCCTCCGGTGTAGAGGGTCGCATAAGGCGACTTGGCGAGTCTGTAGGTCGTAACGTGAGTAAACGCCGAGCAGGCCACGAAACTGATAATGCAGGAGCTGACCCAACTGTAATGTGGGGAAGGCCGAAGTCGATGGAACAGCAATGAGCGAATCAGTTCCATCGATCCTGCCGGGGTAGTGGCGACGGCATGCAGACATAGTGGATCAGGCGCAACACGGGAAGCCCCAGCGGTGATCGCAAGTTGGGATCAACCGGCAACTCGCGAGAGCCAGGCCTGGCCGTATGGGGTGACGGAGAGGCCCGCAGTACTGATGAAACCGGGCAATGCCGGTGGAGGGAAGGGGCCTCAGTTGAAAGGAAACGCAAGAAGCGACGAAGACTGAGGGATTGACGATGAGTCCAGTAACCCCCGCAAGTGTTCAGAAGTTGCAGACGGCGTTGCACGCGAAAGCGAAGGAATCGCCCAACTTTCGTTTCTATGCTGTGTACGACAAGGTGTACCGGAAAGACGTTCTGACCCACGCTTATGAATGCTGCCAAGCCAACGGTGGAGCAGCAGGAGTGGATGGTCAGAGGTTCGAGGACATCGAAGCGTATGGAGTCGAGCGATGGTTGGACGAACTGGCGCAAGAGCTGAAGAGTCGAACCTATCAACCACTGTCCGTGCGGCGGGTTTATATACCGAAGGCGGACGGGAAGCAGCGGCCGTTAGGAGTGCCCGCTATCCGGGATCGGACGGCGGAAATGGCGGCAGTTTTGGTTCTCGAACCCATCTTCGAGGCTGATCTGCAACCGGAACAGTACGCCTATCGCCGGGACCGCAGCGCGCTGGACGCAGTGAATCGCGTCCGCGAACTGATCAAGGCTGGCCATCAAGAAATTGTTGACGCAGATCTCAGTAGCTACTACGACAGTATTCCGCACGCCGAGCTTCTCCAGTCGGTAGCCCGTCGGGTGGTGGATGGAGCCATGCTGCATCTGATCAAGATGTGGTTGGAAGCTCCGGTGGAAGAAACCGACGAGCGCGGGAATAAACATCGAAGTACGCGAAATCGGGACGAAGGTCGGGGTACTCCACAAGGAGCTCCGATCAGCCCGCTGCTCAGCAATTTATACATGCGTCGATTCGTGCTCGGGTGGAAGAAGTTAGGGCACGAGGAGCGTCTGAAAGCGTACATCATTAATTATGCCGATGATCTCGTGATCTGCTGTCGGGCCGGAGCCGATGAGGCACTGGACAGGATGCGGAACATGATGTCGCGGCTGAAGTTGACGGTGAACGAAAGTAAGACGCGGGTCTGTCGACTGCCGGAAGAGAAGTTCGATTTTCTCGGGTATACGTTTGGTCGATGCTACTCGCCTAAGACGGGGCGGGCCTATTGGGGCACCACTCCATCCAAGAAACGAGTGCAGCGTTTGTGTAAGGCGATCAGCGAGATGACCCGACGGGGTCAAACCCAGCAGGATGCGGCAACGTTGGTAGCAGCGCTCAACCGAAGGATTAATGGTTGGGCGAACTACTTCTGTCTGGGGCCGGTCAGCCAAGCCTACCGCTCCGTGGAGCAACATACGTGTCGGCGGCTTCGCCAGTGGCTGTGTGTCAAACACAAGGAGCGGGCTGGGGGAAACACGCGGTTTCCCCAGAAAGCTTTGCATCAGAAGTTTGGCCTGGTTCGCCTTACCGCGCGGACCGCCAGTTTTCCGTGGGCGACGGCGTGAATCTTTCTCCGAGAGCTGGATGCGTTAACTGCGCCTGTCCAGTTCGATAAGCGGGGGTGTGGAAACGTGGCACGGTGAGGTTATTGAGGCACCGGCAAACGAAAGGGCCGGTCTCGGCTAGGCTTCACCTAAACCGTCGCGCCACCCCTCGACTTCACCTCAGAACCTCTGTTCCGGGCATTTTGAGCGTAATGGGGATTTTGCGACAGCCATCGACTGTTCACCGCAGCCAGAGCGCGGGAAGAAGACCAGCATCCTCATTTCGTAGACGTTCCATCAAACCAATAGCTCGCACGCGATTTAACTTCCAGATGAGGGGATTGCGGGACGACCTGAACCGTAATGGCGTGGAATCCCGCCTCGTGAGAGCTGGGATAAAAGTTCAGCGTGTAGCCGTTTTGGATGTCGCGAGCCACGATGGACAAGTTGTGCTCTAGCTCTTGTTCATCACGGAAGCGAAACTGTTCTCCACCAGAAAGTGCTACGACCTCAGCAGTCGTGTCCTCGCGCATCGCCTTCACGATTTCAAGAGGTATGGAAGGGCGAGACGTCTCACTCAGAGTGGCGTTATCAGGGGACAGAGAAATCGATGTTCTGCGAGCGACGGTCGAGCGATTCCTAGATCGTGACTTTGCTGGCGAAAAAGTTAGGCTGTAGATCGTAGTACCGCTTTCGGCCAAGCTCCGTACTACATCCTCCTCGCGGGTCGTGCTTCCATCGTCCTGCGATTGACTGAGTAACAGGATGATGCGGCGAAAGTTTGCTGGTTGCTGTTGGAGCACCCCCGTTGCACACTTCACCGCATCCAAAATTGCCGCGCCATGGTCGCCGCCTTCTTGATGCGTCAAGCTGTAATAGAGGCCATCAACTCTGGGCGGGAAGGCCCAGATTTCCTTGGGCCGACTGTCGAACGTCACCAGAGCGATCATGCGGGTTGAACTACCCAACACGGATTCGAGAATAGTGTCGAGCTTGCCATAATTCTGAAGCTGGCTGGAGGCCGCCCCGCCGTTTTGCACGAGAACGACTACGGCGAGTGGTTGATTCATCGCCTGTTCAACAGATACCTTCTGCTCGATCCCGTTATCCGACAGTCGAAAATGACTCGCATCGAGGTTTGCAACAAGCTCCCCTGAGATGGATCGAACCAATGTTGGGACAATTACCAAAGCTGAAGCGGACCTGATGGTAGGTTGGGACGATTCGCCCCTTGAAGTCGGACTTTGTCCTAGGGCGGCGTGGGCCGCCAGCACCAAGGCGATATGTACGGCTATGTTCACCTGTTCCTGACCGCCAAAAACAAGCCGAGAGAAGCAAAGGATAATCGATCCAGATACTTCAAGGGTAGCCCGCAGGCTGGCTGTTGAAACCAGGCCTTAACACTCAGAACCAAGTGGCTCCTCCCCCTGGTGTGATGAAGTCTATGCCGCCTTGTCGGCCACGCTGCAATGTGTACCTTCGGAATCGACGAACTGCGCCAGCAACCCGCCGAAATCTTGCTTCTTTGGTGGAATGCTGAAGAGCACGCCTTTCGCGGCCATGTCCCGATAGAAGGCCTCCACATCAGCGACAGTGAACCCGAATTCGACTTTTCCCGCCGGGTTCTTGTCCGAAGCCGGGTGCAAGGCGAGAGTGGTTTCGCCGGTCGCGAATTCACTCCAACTGGGCGATTCGAACCTAAGAGGGAGACCGAGTGTGTCACGGTAGAACTTTACCGCTGTGCTCATGTCGGTCACGAACTTGATCACGTATCGAAACTGTGTTCCTTCCATTTTGACTCCCTCCACTGAAGCCCTCAGTGCCAATCATCTCGGCTTGCGACTTGAACACGGTACATCTTAACTATTGCAACCAGACCCACACAAAACCACCGAAGCTGAATTTCTCTCTGTTGGGGGTCTACCGTAGTTGCATTGCTACGGCATGGGAGGCCGCCCCCAATGCACAAAACCAGAGTTAGACCGAATTACCGTCGCCGAGTGCTCCGCCTGCCGGATCTCGATCACTGCAAATCCGCCGTTCTCAACAGTCTCGGCTCGCCAGCTTCGCGCCGCGTCTATGAGTATGCCATCGATCAGTTCATCACCTGGTATTGCTCCGAGCCGCGGCTGGCTTTCAACCGGATCGTGGTGGTGCGCTATCGCATATACCTGGAATCGCGGCATCTGGCCGCCAACACCATCAACCAGCAACTGGCAGCCGTGCGCCGCCTGGCTCACGAAGCGGCCGACTCCGGTCTGCTGAGCCCCGAGTTGGCTGCCGGGATCAGCCGAGTCAAAGGCGTCAAACAGCTGGGGTTCCGTTCCGGGAATTGGTTGAGTGTTGAACAGAGTTCGGAAGTTCTGAAGCGTGCTTGCGGTGACAGTATGCGGGCGAAGCGCGATTACGCCATGTTGGCCATGCTGTTCGGTTGCGGCTTTCGCAGATCGGAACTCGTCGGCTTGGAGTTGGACGACATCCAGATGCGCCAAGGGCACTGGGCGGTGGTTGATCTGATCGGCAAAGGTGGCCACATCCGCACCGTGCCCATTCCGAACTGGGTCAAAGCCGCTCTCGACCAGTGGACGCGCGCAGCCGATATCAGGGAGGGCAAAATCTTTCGGCGAGTCGCCAGACTGGGAAAAGTGTGGGGCGGCGGCTTATCGCAGAACGTTGTCTGGTACGTGGTCAGAACCTGCTGCGAGAGAGCCGGCTTAGAGGACCGTACGAATATTTTCGGAAATATTGGATGCGAGGAGCGCCTTGGACCTTTCTGGTACAAAATGGGATTCCGCATTGTTGCGTCATTAACGTTAAGATGTTGATCTTGGACTGGCTGGATGAGGTGATTCAGGCGCGTATGCCCTCGTCTGGATCGTTCAATGCGAAGATCGACACGCACCGTGGATGGACTGGCTATGTCCGCACCTGTTCCACTGAACGGACGGATAGTTTTAAGGAACATCTGTGGAACGTGTGCGCCGCATCGCTCAAACGGGTAAAGTCGAAGCCTCCCGCTGATGAAGTCCCTGCGGCGTGGCTTCCAAGCCATTCTCTGGCTTTTGAGTGGCTCGCATTTGTTCAGCAGAAAGAGCACCCGGAGGATTCGTTCCCGGACGGACTGGACGCTACTCATTCCAAGTTTGCAATCCACTAAACCCATCTCGGCGGCCAAACAGATTGGGTGAATTGATTAAAGAGCGTTTGATTGGCGAAAAATCGCCTCTCTGACAATGTCGGCGGTGTCAAGCATATTTTGAGCATACCTATCCGTGCACTCGGAGAAGAGCGCCATTTCGCTCTTGTTGAAATGGCCGTACCAACCACAGGCTCGCTCGTAATCGTTTTTCAGGTTCAGACTCTCGGTCCGACCCATGCATCTCTTCGGTCACATACTGCGATCATGATTACTACTTCGAACTCCTCTTCATGAGGAGCGGGACGCCCAATCAATTACTCGGTGTTCGACTGCACACCATGGCGATTTCCGGGCTGTCCCGCGTGCGAACCGAACTTCTTCAACTGCTCGTAATTCCATTCCTTGCGCATCATCCAGAACAGTTGCACAGCCAATCGGCGAGCCATGGCGACTTTCGCAATCTTCCGTCCGCGCCGCAGCACCAGATGAAAATATTTGCTGCGCCACTCCGGCAGACTGCGCACCGTCACCTGCGCCGCCTCCACCAGCAGAAAGCGCACGATCGAACTGCCCTGCTTGGTGATGTGTCCCAGGCGCCGGCGATTCCCGCTGGAGTCTTCCAGCGGCACCAGTCCCAGATAACTCGCCACCTGTTTGCCGCAGCGAAAGCGCTCCGCGTCGCCGAGTATGAGCACAAACGCCAGCGAGGTTAACACGCCCACTCCAGGATGCGTTCTCAGCCGCTGCGCCGCAGGGTAGTTCTCCACTTCGCGTTCGATGGCCTGCGTCAGCTCCGCAATCGATGGATTCAGGCGGTCCAGCAAGTCCAGCAGATCGCGTCGTCGCCGGCTCGCCCATGGAGCCAGCGCGAACGATTCCAACTGCTGCCGTCCGCGCTCGCGCCACAACTTCTTCTTGCAGTGCAAACCTTCGTTCAACGCCACCGCTTGCAGTTGATTCATGACTCGCGTGCGCGCCTGCACCATGCGATGCCGATGCCACAGCAGTTGCCGCAGATCCCGGTTTTCCCAGTTCGGCACCCAGATCTTCGGAAAGTCATCCTTCAGCATCAGCTTCAGAATATGCTGCGCATCCTGGCGATCCGTCTTCTGCTTCCGCCCCCGCTTCGCGCGGATCTCGGCCGCGTCGCCGATCCATAACTCAAACTGCAACTCGACTACGAGACGTTCGAACCAGCGTCCGTGCCCACTGGCCTCCATGCCGATGCGCACTGTTTCGCCCCCACTCGCGAGACCACGGTAATACTTCTCCGCCTCGTCGGGATGTGCCAGCCGTTTTTCCTCGACCTCTCCGGTCGTAGTGTTGAGCAAAGCGATTTGTTGAAACTCGGGATGGAAATCTACTCCTATAATAATCATCGTTCGGCTCCTTTCTCCCGAGCCGGTTGGTTGGTTTTGCCACCACCAACTCTACTCCGGGTATCGGAGCCGACATTGTCATGGAATCAATTACACTCAATGACCAGCGGTCAAAACGTGTAATGGCCTGCTTACGTTAGTTACTATCCCTTGGATGCAATTCAATGACGCAGTCGCCGCGTACATAATGAATTATCAGTCTGACTTCCTGACAGAGCTAGAGCGTCGAGCTTTCAATCACCTAGTTGCTCAGTTCAAGGAAGTCAACCGCTTTGAATTAGTGGGACAAGAAGAAGGGCGATCTTCAAGGTTTTATTCTCAACACATTTCCGATGACCCATCCGTGTTGCACCTCGCGAGCGATGGACATCGAGCCTTTTACCTGCGAACTGCGGAGCGAATCTTTCGGGAGCACGCCGACAAACTTAGCTTTAACTGCTGCCCACGATGTGGAGAAGTTGCGCGAACCCCAACTGCCCGGCAATGTCGTTACTGTTTTCACGATTGGCATAACGAACGAGCCTGAACCATCCTTCCTTTCATGGTCAATGCTTGTAGCGTCAGTGCAATATTGCCAGTTCACTCGATGCCCGCCAGAATGTAAACCCCGAGACCCACAAAGACCAACGGCACGATGAAGTGGGCGTAGCGATCTGCCGCACGCAACACATGGGTATGGTTTCCCATCCGTTTTCCGGCCAAGCTCCAGAGCAGCAACAGCACCCCGTAGACCAGCAAAACAGTCCAAATGTGCGTGTGATTGATAGCGAAGAAAGGAATGTAGACGCCGACGTTGTCGCCACCGTTTGCCAGCGTGATTGCTGCGACACTGAGCACATCCATCTTGGGGGAATCAGCATTCCTTTCGTTCCCGCGCATCTGCACAAGCCGCTTGATACCGATTGCTAACGGTAGGATGCCAAGGATTCTGAACCACTCGTGTGGGATCGCTACCGCCGCCAAAGAACCCGCAAGGCTCAGCGCCACAATTCCAGCAAAACCTAGGTACTGTCCAACGAGAATATTTCGTGCGGGAACACGCTGAGCGAAGAACATCGTCAGGAGTACAAGGTCGTCGATATTCGTCAGTGCAAACGTGGCGATGCTTACAAGGATGACGGAGGGAAGCGAACTCATTGACCAGCAGGCTAGCACGTCAAACTAGACTGAGGCGCTCAAGTGGTGAAAAATCGCAATTTCACTCATTGTCACGCAAAAAAGGCGAACAAACGGCCTAGAAGCCTTGAATCGGTGCCCGAGGGGGCCGTGTTAGCCTCCCTCCCGAGTCTCAAGGAAGCGGCGAGAGCAGAACATCACTGGAAACCTGAGCCGAGAGGACTGCTCCGGCGGGCAGCATATCTTGAGCGCCAATCGCTCCGTGGCAGCTGCCTTCGTTCATCATTGCAGCCGCTAAGAGGACTAAGTAAGGCGAGGTAAGAACCACGAGCGGTACCACAGCGGCGTTGACTGCGTCCTTGATGTGCTTTCCTTGTCCTTCAGCAGGCGACGCCCTCTTCTTCGTGATGTCCATCGAAATGCCGACCACTCTACCATCGCGAGTTGTGATTGGATTTATCGCCCACACGACCTTTCCCTGCCTGCAGTTCTTGCCGGACGGGATGACGGCGATCACTCGCCCGTGTACCGGCCACCCTTGAGGGAGCACGGTCATGCCGTCGACAACGACGGGGAGAAACACCCTCAACGAGATGTCATCGCCGACCTGCGAGTGGTCCGATTCCAACGCAGTTAACACCTGCAGCACAATCGTTTGTCCGCGCTTCAATACAACGGTTTGAGGAACGGGTAACGCTTGGCCGTGTGCCGTTACCGTCAAAATCAGACTCGACGCCGCTACCGTAAAGACCCTTCGTAGTCTAGAAGCGTACCGCTCAGGGATTGTCCACATGAGCGAATCGTAGGGCTTGTTCTGCGACACGACTGGCCTAGCTGTGACATTTCCAAAACTGTCACCGCGATGCGACGCGACGCGACGGGCGATGCGAACGGTCGGAGACACATCCAGATAACTGTCGATAAATCCCGATTTCACTCATCATCCGGTCAAAACGTGTACTGGCCTGTTCTCAACAGTTTGACTCGTAAAACCTTTTCAGGTGTGATAAGCATCAACCCACAATGATCCCCTTAGGAGGCGGAGTGAAGCATTTTGCGATCCTCATTTTGCTTGCTGGAAGTCCATTCGCCTGCTCTCAGACTCAGCAGCCCGAGCAAGTTTGTCTGAGCATGGTGTTGATTCGTGCCCCTGAGACGGATACCGCAGCGCAAGTCAACGAGGCGAGGCACAAAGCCGAGCAGGTGCGGAACTCCGCTCAGAAGGGTAGCTCCTTTGCTGATCTCGCCAGAGCCAACTCTAAAGGCGTTGCGGCAGCGGAAGGAGGGGCTCTCGGCTGTTTTAAACGGGGAACACTATCCGAGCAACTTGAAGATCGAGTCTTTAACATGCGGGCAGGCGAGGTCTCTGAGGTGATGCATACAAAGCAGGGGTTCGTGCTCTTTAAGGTGACGGAACACAAAGCTCCTTAGCAACCGGATCAAGTGCCCCACAAACGACTGCCGCCGACTGTCGAAAAATCGCCATTTCAGTCATTGACCCTGGACGGCCTCGATCCTCAATGAGCGATATGGCCTGTTAGCGTCATTTGACAATCTTGTGGACACGCCCAGTGCTCCGCAAACCGGCAGACACAAGGGAGGTACGGTCAGGAGTTGACCAACCGTAATCTATCAACTACGGAGAATTCCTTTATAAACTGGGTCTCGCTGAGGGAGAGATTCGATGTTCTTCATACGCTTATTCCGCGCTGGCGCATGTGCGTTGTTGACGCTGGTGCTCTCTAGCACCATCGCCGTGGCCCAAGGCAATGGCCACGGCCACGACAAGCACGATCGTGACGACGATGACAGCGCCTACGACAATCATGGCCACGGCAACGGGCACGGACATGGTCACGGTCATGACCGCTATGCCGACCATGACCGAGATATCCGCGACTGGTATCGATCTCACTACGATCATCTGCCTCCGGGTCTTGCCAAACGCGATCATCTTCCTCCCGGACTAGAACGCCAATTGGCCGTGAATGGAACTTTGCCTCCGGGCCTGCAGAAGAAGATGCAGCCGTGCCCGCGCGAGCTGGAAACGATGCTCCCGCCTCCGCCTCCAAACTATGTGCACGTTGTTATCGGTGGCAACCTCGTGATGTACAACCGCGCCACCCTCCAAATCGGTGACGTCTTCCGTTTGGACGCAGCTTTCTAGCGCTACAACCCGCTTCTCTAAGTCACTGACAGCGAGAGTATGCCAGGATTGTGCGCCGCGACCTCACGCCGGGAGGACGCATCAACAGAGTGGAGCGAATGCCCCGTTGCTGCGCAAAGAATTTGAACTTACACCTTGGTAACTGGAGGCGACTCCCTCCTCCGAGCGAAAATAGAGGAATCCCCATGAAGCGGGAACACATAGCACAGCTACGCGCCAAGACGGTTTTGTTCTACCAACACGCACGCCAATGGGCCGCACGTGTACCTGTCAAGGCTCGGGTTGTACTTGGGTTGTTCTTGGTCGCCGCCCTGCTCATGGCGGTGCACACCGCGCTAACCGCAAAGGATGCCAGTCTGCACTTGAAGCTGCAGCACGGCTTCCACAACGCGCAGGTCCAAGTCTGGGTGGATGGCGACCTCGCCTATTCTGGTAGGGTCACCGGTTCCACAAAAAAGAGATTTGGCTTGATTCCTACCGATTCCGTGCAGGGCAGCTTGTCGGAGATAATTCCTGTGCGTTCTGGCCAGCGTAAGGTTCGTGTGCGTATTGAGCCCGATGACGCTACGATGCAGGAAGACGGCATTAGTGGGGACTTTGCCCATAACTCCGAGCGTGAGCTCTCCGTCTCCGCTCAGCAAAGTAGGCTCTCGCTGTCTTGGCTAGGGACAAGCATCGCTCCGGTCGAAACGTCTTCCAGCTTTGGATGGTTCTTGCGTTACGGCGGCTCGCTCGTTCTCACCATTGGCGGGTCCATCATCTCTGCCCTTACCGGATATGCGATCAAGGAATTGCCTGCACGACTCCGCTCCACATCCGAGCCCGGTCCCAAGGCGGAGCTCGGTCCTCGGTAACAGTGCGGCGGCTAGTGATTGTGGGCATTTTTCACGTTAACTGTTGAAAAATCCCATTACGCTCAAAATCCTCAAGGACTGGTCTTGTTTGTCTTGTGCCCGACCAGAGTTATCTCGCGCTTCTTGGGTGGCTGTTCCGCATCACAAAATGGGCATGCCAAAGCAGCTCGCCGGTTTTCACATTGCGACGCAGTTTTAGCAGCACCTTGTGCTTGGGGCATTTTTCTTCTGCCATGTTGGTAATTTACGCCTTGTCGAAATCCCTGTGGATTTCAAACTGCACCACTACGGCGGGATCAGCCCTTTGGTAGTTGGCTAGAAATCGCAATTTCACTCAAAACCCCTCAATGAGCGAAATGGCCTGCTAACAACGGTTATCAGTTTTCGGGTTTTTTAGGACGTCGCTCCGGCATCCCTCAGTTCCCGATGAAACGATTCACGATGCTTCTTACAGCACGCACTGACCCACCCGTACCATGTCTCAATTCCGTCGAGTGAGTGGTCGAACTTAAATTTGACGAATGCGAAACGGGCATGCGGTTTTACCTCTTCAAGGGCCGTATCCTGAATGGCCTCGACCAAGGCTGCGTACTCGTCTTCCGAAACTGTGAACGGTTCCCATGATGTTCCGGGACCCATTCCGCCACCAAGTGTTCCTCGCGAGAACATCTCATTTACAGCCGTGAGAACCCGCGACAAATGGATGGTAAACAGCGCAGGAACAAACTGGATTTCGTAGTGAGTATTCGCCCTTTCGTTCAGTGGCGAACCATCTCCATTGCACTCATTGCCGGGACCGCCTGTTACAATCCCCCGCGAGGGGGACTTAATGACCAACCTGAGCGGTGTAGTTAGAATTTTAAAGAACGAACATGATCGCTTGACGAAAGAAGTCAGGGCAATCGCAGCCGCACTCTCGGCTTTTGGCGCGACATACACAAAGCAGAACGGAACTCGGGGCAGTATATCGACGGCGGGCAGGGCGAGGATCGCGGCCGCCCAGAAAGCACGATGGGCGAAAGTGAAGGCAAAGAGCAGCAAAACTAACGTCGTCACGATGCCGAAGAAACGAACGCTATCAGCCTCAGCCCGAAGAAAGATCGCTGCGGCGCAACGAGCACGGTGGGCGAAGGTAAAGGCTGCAAAGAAGAGCGCTTGACCAATTAGGAAACGAGGCCGTGACTTGAATGCCTAGACCCAGAGATGAGTCTGGGCATTTCTATCCTTTCGCCTTTTGTGGCTGCGTCGATGAGTGTAAATCGCCTTGTTCTCAGCAGTGCGGTAATGACACGCGTAGGCTCATCATGTACCGAACTGCCGAAGGTGATGGTCCACGTGGAGGTACGCAAGGAAGGCGCATCCATTCCCAATCTGACATCTGGCTAAAGTGCAGATGCGGTTGCCATTTGGAAGTGCTTGGGCCGTTGAATAAAGGATCTCAGCACAATGGAAGCAAAGCGGTCGTGAGGGTCGAACGGCTTTGACGCTAACCCATGACCGCCAAGGTTCTGCGCGAAACCTGATTCAAAATAGCGCAGCCATCGGCTGGCAACAATACATAGAGTACCGTATGTACGGTATCGAACAGTTCGAGCAGTGTGTACTTGTTTCCCAGCTGGCGGAGAGGCGAAGAGAAGGGTTTTCCACTGCAGCCGGTGTTACTTGGCGAACTACCGATGGCCCCGAGCGATCTAAGCGACTCTTTTAACTCGATTCATTCTGGCTTAGCGGGGCGATTTGACGAGCTGCCACGGCTTACGAGCCCTCCCTTTTTGCCCATCGTTTTATTTTGGGGATTTGAGTGTGTCGCGAAATGAATGTGAGCACGAAGCAGGACTGCGGCACCCCAAGCCTCAACGAAAGTGTGCGCTGGGAAGAATTGGATGTCAAACAATTGCTATCCTCCAGCGCTGACTTTAACCGCTAGGAGTGAGAAGAGAATGACCCGTTTCCGAAGAAACTGCGCGTACTCATCGAGACACGCCAGAAGGAGAGACTGGGCCGAAAGCGAAGGCCAAAAAGAGCTAGTCAATCTCCGCACCGTCAGTTTTATGCTCTGCTTGTTTTTGGTGGTTTACCCTGCTCGGCTAGAATGCGATTGATCTGCTCAACGAATGCCCACGCTTCTCGGGGACGAAGCGCAAACCACAGTCGGGACACTTAATGCGGGCGGATTCTCGCCCGGCGCAATCGGACGCCCGCACTTGGGGCAGACAGTGTTGAGTGCCCTTAACTCTTTTCGAGATTGATTCTTTGCTTCCGAGATAACTTTGCCCGCGCCCTGCGATATTCAGGACGGTGAGATCCACATTTGCCCCACTGATCGACTGAGTCGCTGAAGAAAAAAACCCCAGCTGCCCAAGGCTGGGGTCCTAAAGGAGAGGTCACGTTGTCGCCGAAATCATACCACCACAACCGCAGCAGTCAAGAGCGACGATGGGTGATCCTTAGCAGTGGCGATTTTGTGACAGTTAGCAGGCCAGACACCGACTGCGATGCACTCCACGCCATTCACGAACGGGTATCACTGTCAAACGGGCCGGGAGTGGCGCTCTACTAACCCGTGAACACAGCGCCTCGCGCAGAGTTAGGGAACAACCGCTTTGACGGGAGGCGTCTTGGTGCTTTCCTTACCCTTTACGTCGACCGCTGTCGCTGCGTAGTAATAGGTGGAGCCATTGGCGACGGTGGAATCGGTGTAAAGCGTCGGACCAATCAGGCTGACGTTGATTTTCTTCCAGGTCGTGGCGTCGGGGCTGCGATAGACGTTGTAGCCGACGACATCCTTCGAGCTGGAAGCGTTCCAGTCTAAGTTGACGACATGGTTTGCCCCGGCCTGGATGACGATTTTAAAGGACGCCTGCGAGACACCTCCGCCGCAGCCGGTGGCTTTTACGGTGAAGGAGTCGGTAACCGCTTTGGTCGGTTTTCCGGTGAGGTTGAAGGACGTCGTGTTGCTGGACGCCTTCGCGGTAATGCCGGCGGGTAGTGTGCCGGATACAATTGCCCATTTGTAAGGAGTGCAACCGTTGTCGGCCTTGATGGCCGCGGAATAGGCAGTGTTTACGGTGCCGTTCGGAACACTGGTAGTGGTGATCTTAATGTTTGCCAAGCATGGAACGCTGGAAAGAGCTAGTAGGGAGAGGAACAGCCACGGCTTCATTGCTCTATAGTGACGTGGTTAACGCGATTCCCAACAGATTCCGGAGGTTTTCGGCCCTCCTATTTTGCATTCCGAGTTCAAATGAGTTCGTGGTTTGCGATATACGCGTCATCAGCGTTCGGGTTAGTTGATATGCAATCGCGATATAGTTGATGTAACCAACGATTACGTTTCCGCACCGTCAGTTTCATGCTTCATGCTGCGTTTTTTTGGGTGGCTTAGTCTGCTCGGCTAGCATCCGATTGATCTGCTCAACCCATGCCCCCTTCTTGGGGACGAAGCGCAAACCACAGTTGGGACACTCAATCCGAGCGGATCCGGAGACGACCGGCTTTCGCGACAGAAACCCTATTCTTCTCTTGGGGGAGTTGATGTCCCATTCCCGTCGAAGCCGGAGTCTAGCCCGCTGCGACCAAGCTCCAAGGGACGCTCGAATGCGATTGCCACGGAGAAGTTCCCAGGGGCCTGCGGCAGCACGCGAAGAACCTTGCCCCGCGCGCTGAGTTGCACACCGGGGGAGGGCAGGCTTGCCTCCACTTCGACGGTGGAACCCTCGTGAATCGGAAGAGCGCTGGAGACCAAAATGCCCCCGACGCTGATGTTATCCGAGCGGGCGTGTATTGCCTCGTGAGCAAGCCTGAGCAAAACAGGCAGATGCACAGGGTAGCGAATGTTGCGTCGTTCCTGTCGATGGGGAGAGTTCATTTACGTCATGGTTGCTGGGGGAAGAGTACTTCGCAGCTCCTTCCCGCAGACGGGTAAAGCTCCGTTTCGACGTCAGGATCGTGTCAGCCAACCGAAGCATTTAGTCCTGTCAAAACAGTTCCCCACACAAAAGGGCGCAGTCATCTCGTTCTGATCACGCCCCATTTGTGCCCCGGCGGACGGGGGAGGGTGCTTTTAAGTCGCCGGGGAATGCCCCAGTTCCTCGCAACCATGGTAAACCTGAGCTCGTTCACGCAAGAAGTCTGACAGGGAACGATTTAGCGTGATTCAATCTGAAAACCGGGAGCCGGGGGCCGGTTCAGTCGGACTGCCTTCGAGAAGAAGAAAATCGTAGGTTCGGCTGAGCGGCACCAGAATATCCTCTAGCACGGGATTGTCAAGCTAGGGTTTCTTGCGTGTGCGAGTTAGCGGCACAAGCTTCTTAAAAACGTGGACAGCGATAAGCTCTTCCAGTTGGTCAATCAATCAACTCTGTGATCACCTCGAACAAATGGAGCAACTGAGGAAGAAGCCGCTAACGCCGAAGGTAACCTCGCCCGACCAGCACCGGGCAGTTGACTCTTCCGCGAAGAGCAGTAATCCCACTGGTGCGCGGGATGGCGCGGTGTTATTGGGGAAGCTCTTGAGATGACTAATTCTCAAGAGCGTAGCCGTTTGTTTCGGAATATCCAGTCAAGCAAGACGGCGACTGTCGATTATCAGGTACGCGCGGTAGGATACGCGATAAAGCAACAGATGCCCGCTAGTAGAATCCTGCAGCATCTTCGGGCCGTTTCGATGTCACTTTCGTGGAATTGGCTGACGGTAACATCTAGCTTAGAGTGATCACTAAGATGTCGTTCTGAAAGTTAAACGGCTCTTAGCGGGACCGCACTCGGGGGAGGATGGCCCCGCTTTTGACACTTGACAATGCCGGAAGTGTTAAGCACTTTTCGGGCACACTACAGCATCCAAGCTGTAAGTGCGTGTTCCAATTTCAGAGAGGCGCGATGGATTGTCGAGGTCTCTACACTCTTAACGCGTCGCCTGGCAAAAGGCCCAAGCCTCGCAATCGAGGGGTTGGACCTTTTGCCGCTAGAGAACTCACAACGTACTCGTGCTAGTTGACCGTGACCGCAACGGAGACCGAAGGAATACCGTTCGCGACCACAACCAACTTGCTTGCCCCGGTTTCAATTCCCGAAGGCACATCGAACTTCGTAGAGACGATCGCAGCGCCCGTTGCGACGCCCATCGTGCTGTGTCCATGCGTCTTGCAGTAGAACGCATGTCCAGTAGCGTTGTTGGTGATGCGCACCAGCGGATAGTTGGTCGCGTCCTGGAAGTCGTCTCCGTAAGCATTGGCCTGCG
Source organism: uncultured Acidobacteriaceae bacterium (assembly GCA_963840895.1). Classification (GTDB taxonomy): domain Bacteria; phylum Acidobacteriota; class Terriglobia; order Terriglobales; family Acidobacteriaceae; genus Sulfotelmatobacter. The sequence goes on along the minus strand of CAWJAR010000007.1, from coordinate 157,184 downwards.
ACAGGCCGTTGAACTGGGTTCCAGAGATCGAATTATTCTTTGATCCATGGGTGAGCGTGGTGGCCACGGTCGTGATTGTCGGCCGCCATGCCGTGCTGAATGTGCCTGTTGATGTAAGGAATTCAACGTCGGTGGAGAAATCGGTGTACATGATCTGGCCGTTGGGCAGAAGCAGCAGATGCCCTACGAAAGAAGGTGTGTTTGCTGCGTTCGGCGGGGCAGGAAACGCGTTCAGTACCGTACCTGTCCATTCGTAAAAGTTCGACGGCGGGCTGAAGGTGCCACTGAAGGGGCTGGCTTCGATAATAACTTTGCCATTGATCTCGAGTGCAGCGGGCGCGTCATTGGCTGCATCGCTGTTCGGGAAATCAGGTCCTTTGCTCCACTTTCCGGTGGTGGTAGTGTAGATCGCACTGTGGCCCGCAGCGCAGTCGCTGGCGCCGGTAGCGATTACGGTGCCATTTGGACGCAACACCGCCGGCCCAACCTCGAAGCTGCCACTACCGGTTTTGCAGCCTGAATCCCACAGTTGCACGATTGTGCTGCCTGCAGTCGACCATTTGTTGGTTCCGGAATTGTACGTTTCCGAATTCATGCCTGTGAGCACCGTATTGCTGGTGTAAGCATCCACCGTCAACACTTTGCCGTTTGGCAGCAGGTTCCAGCCTTCCTCATCGAAATCGTCGTTCTTCCCGTCGTTCGCATTCGACTTGGCGGTGAAGCTCCGCGTGCTTTCGTTGAAGGTGTAATACACCGGGAAGCTGCTGTTACCAAATGCGATGGCACAGCACTCGGCCAGCATCCAGGTTCCATTGGGCAGGACGACCGACTGGGCGTCTCCGATGTTGCTTGAGGCAGGCGCCGTCGTAGCCGTCCATGTGTTGGCCGCAGGATCGTAGAGCGCCCCCGCAGATTGCCAGTCCGCTGAACAGTTCCCGCTCGGGCAATTGTATTCCCCGCCTTGCACCACCACCTTGCCATCGGCGAGTACGGCAGAACCAAAGAACAGCGGATTGTAGCCACTCGGAAGGGAAGCCACCTGCTTCCAGGTGCCGTTGACATAGCTCCCAGTATTGTCTGGGGTGAGGGTGTACCAGTGGTTGTAGTTGCCGCCGCAACCGCCGCAATTTGGCTCAGAATGTACCAGGACGCGGCCGTCGGTAAGTAGGAGCATCGTGCCTACCGACACCGGCGGGGCATGCTTCGCCTTTGTCCAAGTTGCAGTTGTGGCCGGAACGATCTGAGGGACCGTTGCTGGCATCATCTGAACCAGGGGAGGTACACTCCCCGCCCGAAACGGGGGATAGGGAGCTTGGGCATTCTGCGCGGCGGCAGATATGCACACCAAAGCGCATAGTAAAGGACATGCGGCGAGAAGGCGTGACGTCATAATACTTCCTCCACTCTGAATTTTGTCGTTCAAGAAAAAGCCGGATCGGAGTTACCGACCACTGCGGCACAAACTGCGCTTGCGAAGCATCAAGACGCCAACTATCGCAGCGCGGAAACCAGCAGGTAAGCGATGGGCGCTCCGCCTTCGGGAACGGTGGCCGGCGGATCATGATCGTGCATCTTGTGTTTGTCAGGATGGTTCGACGCCCATAACGGGAGCGAAAGCGTAAGTATTAGCAAAGTAGCCTTGGGCGTTCTCATGTGGGAACTTCCTTTAAAACAGGCTCGGTTGGGGGAGGGCCAGTGGGGTTGAACTCTATCCGTTTCGCCGAGAAATGTAACACAGGGCGTGCTGTTGTTACGAAACCCGAACTAGGCATCAAAGAGTTTTCGCGACTCGCAATCCCTTGCTACTTCGCGCGCAATACCCCTCCGGTCATAGGGCCGCGAGAAGCAACTCGTATGGGCCCATCAAGTCGTGTGCAGATGTGCAGTAGCGGCAAGCCGACTACGACTCTTGTAACTTTCCAATTGTGACTATCCAGAAGAAGATCTGGCGATGGACTCGCTCAGTCTGTTGTGCATCGATCTCCCCCAAGTCTTGGAGCTTCGCAAAGAGACTCTGGAATCTCATGGTTACAGCGTCAAGATCGCGTCGAGCAGACATACCGCAATGAAGATGTTGGAAGAATCGTCGGTCGCTGCGGTCCTACTGGAGTACAAACACGAAGGTATGGACTCGCAAGCCATAGCCTGCCACATCAAGCAACGGTTTCCCAATCTGCCGATCATCTTGCTTTCCGCATATTCCGAGATGCCAGAGCGAATCCTGCGCGGACTTCGGTAATCTTCGCGCAGTCGGTGATGGCAAGTATTCTGTCGGTACCTGATATCAAGGAGACACCGCCCCAGTTATGCACTCCCTCCCAGATATTCTTTCGTCAGTCCCGCTGCAATGGTGGGTCGCACTGATCATTTCGGTTCCCGGGATCGCCGCGATCTGTATACGGGCTTTTGAAACTGAGGAGGCGCGATTAAGACGTGCTGAGCGGAACAAGAAGAAGGAATTGCGGTCGCTTGCTGAGAGAAGTTCGTTGTATGGGCGTACCGTTCACCGGCGGTACCCAACCGGGGACGTGATCGTCAGCGAGCGAGACTTAGCAGAGCAGCTTAGAAAGCGTCCCGATGCAGTTACGACGGCGTTGAACCTGCTGTTAAGCGAGCAGAGAGTCCAGCGGGCTCCATTGAGCGGATACTGGAAATTGAACGTGTAAAGTTTCCACGAGCGTCTTGAAAAGTGCGGGGTTGCGTATAGAAGAGAAATCGCGGTCGTGAGGGTCGAACGTTGAAGCCAACCCATGACCGCAAGGTTCAGCGAGAAACCTATTCTCAAAATAGCGGGGGCGTCGGCAAATCACGGTCAATCCTTTTCTTCGTATTCGTCCGCTTGCTCGGGCAACTCCAAACCCGACACCTGTTTTTCCGGCTCCAAAAACTCAGCCCCAATTCGCTCTGAGGAGCCCTCACAAGCAATGATCCAAGCAACTCGGGCTTGTGTATGCTTGTGGCGATACAAAACTTCGATCTTGTCCCCAACCTTAAACTCGCCTTGGCAACCACCGAACTTCACACCATGATTGCTGACGTCGAGAGTATGGGCGAGATGGCTATCTTCCCTCCCGGCAATCCAGAGTCGCACTGGAACGACTGATACGGTTCTCGTTGACCGTCGTCTGCCTGCTCGAAATCGAGGCATGTTCTACGCTCGCTCGTCTCTGTAAAATTAATCAATGGTACGCCGTATCCTTGACAACCAATATGACATGGGTCGCTGCCGGGGAGAATGGGCGATAACGGCGCAATCTAGTGGTTACAATCCAGACTGAGCAATCAAATTCAAAGGAGAACCGCAAATGGCTCAAAAAGTTATTGATGTAGTGGGAACGTCCAAAGAGAGTTTTGCAAAGGCGGCGGAAAACGCCGTGGCAGAAGCCGCAAAGACTGTCCGGGGCATGAAGTGGGCGCGGGTGGCGGAATTGGAAATGGAACTCGATGGCAAGAAGATAAGCCAGTACCGCACCACAGCGAAAATTTACTTTGACATTGAAAAGTAAGGATTGTTAGAAACTGGAAAATTGAGTCCAAACGAATGCGCCCCGGACTCAATCGAATCACGGAGCGCATCGCTTGAAACAGCCCTCCCCCGAAGTCTGCCCACAACCACTCTACGTTGCTACCCGCGCTCGGGGAATGGCCCGGACGGGCTAATATAAAATATGGCGGCGAATGTGGCGCAAAGCTAGACTCGAGCGTCAGATGACCTCTCGGCGTTCTCAATCGGCGATCACCATAGCTAAACCAGAGGTAAACTGGCGTCATGCGCAAGCGTCTAGTCACACCGATTCCGCCGGCTGGTACGCCACACGAAGATGGTAGGCTGGACCTCGACCGTGAGGCCATGGTCGAGGTCACATCGGAAGATCAGGATTGTCCGGTGGAAGCTGCGCTGGTCTTAGGAGAAACGCGGGGCTGGCGTGCCGCCGTTTCCGGTGCTCAAACCGTCCGGCTAATCTTCGACAAGCCGCAAAGACTCACGCGCATCTCGCTCGTCTTCGAAGAAACCGACACAGAGCGTACCCAAGAGTTCGTCTTGCGATGGTCCGGGGATGGCGGACATTCATTTCGAGAGATTGTGCGCCAGCAATGGAATTTCAGTCCTCCCAATTCAATCCTCGAGGTCGAGGAATATCGGGTTGAACTCTCCGATGTCAACGTTTTTGAATTGATCATTGTGCCCGACATCAGTCGGGGACCGGCGCGCGCCTCGCTCAAGAGTTTGCGCTTGTCTTGACCCGCTATCTGCTCAGACACTCGAGCGCATTGCAGAGGAAAACCTTCTGAGAGCGTTGGCCCTCTTGCTATTCCTCTACCTAGCGATCTTCACAAAATCGGAACAACCTCCGTAGCGCAAATGATGGTGCCCCCATTCCCCGACTCCTACTTGGCGGCAGCGACCGACTTCACTGAAATGGTATCGCCGGCGGCGGTACCGGTGACTTTGGCTTGCTCCCAAGCCAGCTTATTCAGTTCGTCCAGCGCGGCTTTATCGGATGTTTTAAGGGTATAAACTTTGTCGCCGACGACTAGAGCGTAGTTCGCACCTTTCTGCACACAGGCACGAACGCAATCTGCCGGGGCAATTCCCGCCTCGGAGTGCTTCGCGCCACACATGGCATCGCTAACTTTTCCGGTGAAGCTCTGGGTACCCGCAGCCATGCCCGGCACAACAGCCACTCCGGTACTCAGCACCGCCGTCGCTATCCAAGCTTGCATAATCCGCAAACGAGACATAAGTCCTCCTGTTCTAAGCTCTTGATGTTCGATGCCTCCCTGCGGGAAAAGGGATTCGTTTTTCGTGTTCGAAAACACCCAGCATCGTAGGTCGGGGAAGCCTTGGAAATGGGCCGAATGCGGATCGAGTGGGTCCGACGCTCTTAGGAAGCTCGTTTTTCTCTCTCGGCAACTACCTCAAGTAGAGCAAGGATCGAAGCGCGTCGTTGAGGAAGTAGTCTTCACCTCGTGACGTGGTCAGGATTTCTTTCGCCCTATCGAGAATCGCCCTGCGAGTTTCAGCAATCCGGCTCGGAAGGTCGGCGCTGTCCAGTTCCATGTTTGAGCGCGGTAGCGTTCGTGCCATCTCCGCGCGTGCTACCTTCGGTCGCAGCAGCGGTAGTGGAAGCCATTGGGGGCGCTCCTTTTGGGAGTCGCCTTTTTCTTGGTCGCGCCCTGAACCGTTAGGCCGACTTCTTTTGTGGTAAGCCGAACGGGATTAGTTTTCCGTACAGCTCCGACGGGATCCACTTCGTTGCTTTTTTTCTGTGGCTGGTTGGCACATAGAACGCAATGATTTTCGCCATAATAATCACCTCGCCTCTAATAGTGAGAATGAAGTTCAAGACCTATCATTTAAGCTAATTTCTTCAGATCAATTCAGGCGGCTAAGGAGCAAGGCAGTTCGGCAGCCAGATCGATCACCGACGTGAACCCGACACCAGGCACGGAAAGTTAGATCAACACGGGCCATCGTAGACGGCGTGCCTAATTGTCGAGAGGTTAGTGAGTTCGGGCAAGAATTTTCTCGGTACCTTTTGATGCCCGGCGTGGGCTTATCTTGGTCGCTCTGCAGGCGGCGGCTTCGCTACGGATTTCGTAGACAGACTAGAACGGGTTGTGCTGCCCTCTAAAGGATCGCGGTTCCGTGGGTGGTGTCCCAAATATCACGACGCTCTTTGCAAAGCCCGCCGACTCACCTCCCCCGAAGAGAATCGACGGGCTCGATCTTGGGCTAACGAAGCTTTTCGGGGTTCTTCCTTCTGATCCGAGAACCCTCGATGAGCCTCCCCAGAGGGGGAAAATCATAGGCCGGAGTCCGTTGCTCAGTCAACCAATTCCTGCGCGCCCGCCGAGATACTCACCGCTCGGGATCGACACTGAGGGATAAGAATTGAGCATGCCCTGGCCATCTCCCCCGTTCCGGGCCCTGGATGCGGGGGCGTGATCGTAAAGCTTCCTTGCGCCCTTTGTTTGGGAGTTTTGTCTGACGAAGCCAATGAGCGCAATCGCGTCCGAACCCCAGCGAAGGGGTTGCTCTCGTTGAAATTGTCAATCGCCCGCGGTACTTGACTGCTGTGGTTGCGGTGGTATGATTCCGGCGAAACGTAGTTCTTTCTCTACGGCCTCGGCTTGGCGAAAGCTGGGGCTTTTTGTTGGCCCGAGGCAAGCTCACCCATCGCGGCCTTGGCCGACTCGCCCAGATTGTAAGATGGCATGGATTCTGCACTTCCTGCCCGTTGAGTTTCTGAAGCAAAGCTCATATTCTTCTCATAACCTTCACGAACGGGAACGCTGAGATGGGTCCACCCTCCCAAGGAGTACCGATGAAGGATGTTTATGAAGTTCTACAGCAGAAGGAAGCAGACGTTGCCAATGTCCGTCAGGAAATCCAGAGCCTGAAACTCGTCTCCTCTCTACTCTCCGACGAAATAGCGTTGAAAGATGCTCGTGAACTTTTGCGACAAAAGGAAGCAGACGTTGCTCGTGTCCGCCACGAAATTGAGAACCTCAAAATCGTCGCTCCTCTACTTTCGGAAGACTTAGCTTCCGATGAACTGACTAAAACGCGTGCGAGTTCAGCAGCAGAGGAAGCAAGTGACAGCGACGACCTTCCTAAGGCAACCGGAACGGACGGTCTGTTTTCCTCACTGATCGCCAATCCGCGACCAACATTTTGGAAGCTTCTAAAGCGGAAAACCTAGGGGTCATCGAAGCTCAAGCTGCTTGACTCCCATTGCTGATTCGTTGAGTTTTCCCAAACTGTTGAAACCCCAACTGTTGAAATCCCGCGATGGGCGCTCATTGACCTGTCGATGAAGTTCTAGGAAGAGGGAGCCGGTGGCTCCAGCCACCCTAAAGCGTAGCCTGGAGATCAACCAAGATGTGGGATCGCTGGTTATCCAGAAGTCCGAGAGCCTTCTACACCGGGTATTCCAAGGTCCTCCTTGGCCTGAGCCTGACTGCACCGATTTGCGTAGGAGCGTGGTCGACTCTGCGGCGTGCCTGGCTGGGATCGTTCCTACTTGCGACTGTGCCCGGTTGGGATTGTTCCAGCGCAATCTTGGCGACATAGCACGATTCGTGCGCTGCCAAGTGATTTTCGTCGATTTTGGAGTTTCCGAATGAAACAGCTCTGCCGCACACCCAGCAGTTTGGGAAATGTATCGTCTTCACACCAGCCTCCAATGCGTGCTAATTGTTTATTGCGATACCGCAAACTCGACTGATTGTCCTAGCACTAGGATGTGGAGCTGTTCATGATCAAGGAAGCTGAACCACAACCTGCACCTCGTTCGAGTACGAGCTTTCAATTCCGGTGGAGTCGACCGCAGTCGTCGCGTAATAGTAGGTTTGGCCAGACTGAACCGTGCTGTCGCTGTAGCTCATCGAGGTAGCCAGCGCAAAATTGATTTTCGAGTACGGCCCTCCGCTTACGATTCCTCGATACACGTTGTATCCCACGATTGAGGTGGACGTGCTCGCATTCCAGGACAAATCGACAGTGTGCTGGAGGTTCGCTCCTGAGCCGCTGGCAGTCTCCAAGGCCGAAGTGGATGAACTGGTGAAGAAGAAAATATTCGCGGAAGCCGTGCCGCTGGTCGTGGGGGCAAATGTAATCGTGAAGGGTATGCTCTGACCGGCCGCAAGGGTCACGGGCAGAATGAGTCCGCCGAGAGTGAACGCCGAGTTGGTGGAGCTAGCCGAGGACAAGGTCACGCTCCCGCCACTGGCTGTTACGCTGCCGGACTGAGTCTGCGTGGTCCCGATGGTGACACTGCCGAAGCTCAAGGATCCGGGTGTCACTCCCAGGTTCCCGCTCGAAGTCGTCCCGCTGCCCGTAAGAGCGACGCCGACAGACGGATCAGATGCGTTGGAGCTGAGGAAAAGGGTGGCGTTGTTTGTTCCGGTTGTGGAGGGTGCAAAAGTTACAGACAGACTCGCGCTGCCGCCTGCAGGTAGAGTGTAAGGAAAAGCTAAACCACTCACACTAAAACCGGTTCCACTCACAGTTGCTCCGGAAATGGTCAGGCTCGACCCACCTGAGTTAGACACAATGAGCGCTTGCGTTTGGCTGCTGCCCACGGTGACGCTTCCTAGATTCAAGCCGGAAGGCGCGGTCAGATAGCCGAACGCCGTGTCCTGAATGATCACTTTGTACGACACCTGCGAGATGTGTCCACCGCACCCTGTGACCTTAACGGCGAAGGAGTAGGTGGCCGCGATGGTCGGCGTTCCGGCGAGGGTCAGCGACGTCGTCGCGATGGACACATTGGAAGTGATGCCGGCTGGCAGGCCACCGGATGCGATCGCCCACTTGTAGGGAGTGCATCCGCGGCTGGCGTTAATAACCGCAGAATATGCGGTATTGACCGTGCCGTTGGGTAGGCTGGTGGTAGTAATCGCAACGCTGGCTCCACATCGGGATGCGAATACGACCAGCAGCAGGGAGAGTAGCCAACACTTCATAACACCAAGATCAAGGAAACGGAACCACAACTTGCACCGACAGCTCATGTCGTTCGCTCTCTTTTGCACGTGCTCGCTGAGCACGACGGGGGATTTTGGTAGAGCGTTGCTTCTCGCGGCAGATAGGCCAGGACCGCGTCACACTTACGGCACTCCTTGCATTGTTGCTACGGAAGAGAATTGTCGGTAGGTCTCGAAAGCACTAGGGGATGTGTTTCGTGGGGCAGTATGGGTGATTGGCCGGACGGACAATGACCAGACCTAGACGCTTACACAGGTGCGGAGTTGGCGGAGGCGCTGGCTCGCGTGCTCGCGCATGCTCGTGGAATGCGGATCTGATAGCTTGATCGTAAGCGTCTGACCAACACACCTGTTCGACAGGCGGGGTCTGTGTCGAAGTGTCCGGATGACCGCAAAAACAGAGTTGTCAGTGTCCAAGCTACGTACACGAGCGGAAGTTCAGCAGTTGGTGGCTGAGTTCGTGAGCAGCGGTATGCAGCGCAGCGAGTTTTGCCAGAATCGAGGTTTGAGCTTCAGCACTCTGGATCGTCATCTGAAAAAGCGGCGTTGGAAGAGAAAGCGCACACCAATTTCTTCGGACAGCCGGTTGCTGCCGGTGGAGCTAGCCAAGTAGTCGCTGACGCAGCACGAATCGAAATGCAAAATGGTCGTTTGGAGTATCCCGAATTAGAGCTGAGTACTAACTTGGCGGAGAATTCAATGCGTCCCGTAGCACTGGGTCGAAAGAACTGGATTCACATCGCCAGTCCACTGGCAGGACCCAAGGCTGCAGCCATTTTCTCGGTCGTGGAAAGCTGCCGTAGGCTGAGCTAAAGGTCGGTCCGTGACTATTTTTCCGCGATTCTGCCCGGGCTTTCGATCTCCCGATCCAGTGCCTCCCAGACCTTACTCCCGCTGCGTGGGTGGCCGGCATTCATGGACCCAAGCAACGGAGGTGGAGCTGAAGATGTTTTTGCGGGGATCGAAGGTTCTGTACATTCTACTGAGAAGTCAGATTTAAGAATCTCGCAGCCACTCTGACGGGCTAACCAGTCGTAGTCCGCCCTGGACGAAGCTGGTTTTAAAACGGCCGGATGGGGATAATTGGCGAAATCGGGCGTCGCTGCGAATTTGCTAGTGAAGTGGCGAAGTCATGCCGGCTGCGGATTCAATCTATCAACCGTGTGTTTCCTCTGACACTTACGGCTTGATCCGAGGATCACAGTCATCGTCACTTCAGCCAATGAACGTGAAGCAAGTAGATGGCAGTTCCCAAACAAAATGTAAGGAGGGTGAGAGCCCCAGTCACGATTCCGAAGACACCCCGTTGTGGGGGATTTTGATGCCCTAGCGTTGCTCTGTATTTCTCAATCCACGCTTGCTCCGTCTGGTTCTGCCCAGGGTTCTGATTCAAGGTCGACTGAACAGCCGCTCGTAGCCTGCGCGCATCGCCTTTCTCGAGCGAAATGAACCGGAACGGCTGCCGGGTCGTGGACATAGGACTCAATATCTCTGCTGTGCCAAATACTGGTCCCGTCTGAGTCAGGAACATCAACTTGATGCGAGACCCTCGATCCAGCATTTGAGACACGCTGAGCAAGCCGCCAGTGAGAGAAACAGGTTCCAGTCTTCCTCGGGAGCGGCGGCCGTCCGGCAATCGAAGGACAACATGGGTCATATCTGCCAGCTGTACTCGAGGGCTTCGGCAATTCGCATTTGGTGGGGGAGGTAAGTCATGGGGCAAGTTGAGTTCGGTACTTGTTGGGCAAGGACGGCCGTTCTGAATACTTCTCAGAGCCGTCAAGACCACTGTGGCCATGGCCCCTCATCTTGTTGCAGACGATTTGGCCGAGGCAATCCGAAAGTTCTTTTTCATCATCAGCGAGCAGCAGAATTGCCATGTGGAGGGCTTCGATCTCCCTTTGAACCTGCTTCAGTTCCTGCTGCTTTCGACGCAATCCGGCGTACAGAGTCTCTGGGCTGCATGAGTCGCGCGGAGCCCCCCGGAATTCTGACGAGCCATCCATCGCTCTATCGTCCGGGGGCAGCTGGGTGAGGAACTCCAATCCCAAACAATCGCCGGTCCGATTGCGAACCACAGCTGTGACGCGCAACGTGGAAGAAGTCGGAAATTGAATCTGCATTAAATCACCGGGCTTGAGGCCAACAGAGGCGTGCAACGCCATACCTGCCCTGCTTATTTCGCTGCCGCGCGCAGGAACCGGAGTTGTCAGAATCCCATTTAATGTGACGATGCGAACGGGCAGATCGACCTGATGTCGCGGCCATCGTCGTGTGTCTTGGTAGGGAGGCATTTTCTATTTGTCTCAATTCAAGTTGAGTCTGATCCTTATCAGTGCCCTATGGCTCTTATCACCAGACGCTCCATTCGCCTCATCATCTTCCAGTCGTATTCGTAGGCGGTTCCACAATCGGAGCAAATTTGATAATGATGGCCATTTGTGTCGATACGCGGCCAGGAGAAACGATGCAAGCAACTTCGTCCGAATAATCGCTTCAAGAATGACATTGTCTTACCTCGTGATTGTGATGAGTCCGTCCCAGTCGTCGTCGGTGCAGAGATGGGTTGCCTTTGCCTGAGACATGACTGCTCACGGTCCGATCCGGCCAGGGCTGATTGTTGTCAGCGGCGCCGCCGCCAGAGACGGGCAGCAAACCATTGCTGATCTGCGAAGTGGTGGGCAGACTGATTCTGACTGCGCTGCAAGGTTGCTTCAAATTACGAATGTTCACCTAGGCAGCAGTTACCGCTTCCAGCTCGAGGGAGGCTTTCCGCGCTTAGTGCAGCGGAAAACGAGATCGGAAAAGTTGCAGGCTAGGGACTGATGATTTGAGCTGGATCGGTGAGAAAGGTGGAGCTGGGTATTAATCTTTTTTCATTGCCAGTTTATTCTATTTCCTAGTTCACCAGCCGGAAGTCTACAAGCACGGTGGTCTCAACTGTCGCCGGTTGACCATTTATAAAATAGGGTTCAAAGCGCCACCACCTCACTGCATCCATGGCTGCTTGCGACAGTGCCTCGGGCCCGCTCACAAACTTCACTTGTGTCACCCCACCTTTACTCCCGACGATATCCAGCATCACTGTGCCTTGCACTCCCGCCTGTCGTGCAAACTCCGGATATTGGGGCATGACCTTGTGGATGAGCCGTCGCTCCATTGCGTCGGCTGACACCATCAATTCTGGTTGCACGACCACGATTTCTTTTGCCGGAAGCTGCGCTTCCAACTCCGCCCATCCTTGCTGCCATTGCCACCATCCCAGCACCGCCGCGATCACCGTGACGGAAGCGGCGAACGCAACGATGCGCCGGATGCCGAACTTGTGTGTTGAATTTTCGGAGTCTTCGAAGTCCGGGGGCAACTTAGGGTTGGCTACCGCCTTTCCCATGCTTGCGCCCGACCGTGCAGCCAATACAAGTTCGCCTTCCCGTCGCGTCCAGTAACGGACTATCGATTGCTGTTCAACGGGCAAACGGAGAAACTGGAGGCCAAAGGACCTTTCACTCTGATAGCGCACCACCGCCGTCGCCCGCACCACCGAGCTCATGTGCGGAACAAGAAACTCGACCCGGACGGACCCACCGACGATGAGTTGTGACGGTGGGACAACTCCCATTCCGCCCTCACCTATTTCGAGGGTGCGTCCGGGGATAGTGTTGGGGATGCCCGAGCGCAATACCGTGAGAGCCAAAGGGACCGTTAGCTCATAGCGAGGGACACTCCGCTTGGAGGCAGTTGCTTGCGAGAATGCCGGAGTCACTCCTGTACTCATCGTCCAGTTTCCCCTTGCCGGGAAACACAACCCGTTGTCCCCGGGGCGGACTGACATTTCGGAATGAAGTCGGTCGTCCTCATAACTGGCGAAATGGTATAACTACGAGTCCAGCCGAACGGTTACCGTCGCCGAACGAGCGAGCGCCCTTTCCGGCTCGGTTCGTGCGGCATAGAATTCAAGCGCAAAACAAAATCCCAAGCGATTGCGAACGACTGGCCCCGATGTGCTGGCCCATTCGGGAATGAAATCACCTCGACAGGCATGGCTGGGGGAAGATAATCATAATCAGGCACCATTATCTGGCGGGAGTGTTACGAACAGAAGGTTACCTAAGTTCGCTCTCGTTACATGCCCGAAGTCTGGGGTTACATCCGCATCACGCGAGGGGGAAAGCACGATAACGGTCGAAATTAAAATGGGATAAGAATGCCGGTCTCCGGTCCGGCCAGCGTGGATCGGCTACTGTCCACCTCTGAATCGAGACGTTAGTCCGCAGAGATCCCCCGCGCTCCAGTCCGATTTTCGCCAACCGCCGAAGCCTGCCCAAAAGTGACGGGCAAGTCTTCCCCAATCCCCCAAAAATGGGACTATTAACCTCTCGGAATCTACAGAATGGCAATCTGAAGTAGAAAGCCACGGACTTCGATTTATAAGCTAGAGCGCTGATCGTTCGATTGGTTCGCCCGTCACGATGCATTTACAATTGCGAGTCAGGCAAGCGTTAACTCACGGAAGAGGTCGGAGGGAGAGACCGAGGCCACTATGCTCCGACTGCCGATTGTTGCTCAAGGGAGATTACCTCTTGCCGTCAGTGAGCCTAATCGCGCGACAGTGAGTGCGTAAGGTGGATGGTGCTTGCTTTTTCGACAAGCGGATCGGCGTGACGATGCAAGAACTTCCAAGCACCGTTTTCCTTTCTAATTGCTTGGGGTTACGTTCGCGGCGGTCGCCGGGTTGACGACGGCTCCGGAGCGGGTAAGCCGGGGGAATAATGGCGTTACTTCCAGTGGCATCTTGTGGCGCGCCGATGTGATGGCCACCGGCGTGACCTTGATCAATTCCACATGGTCATCCCAGGCGTTGAGCTTGACGCGTCCGCCCAAAGGCAGGGCTGCGATCTGGTCCAGTTTACTGGGATCGAGGGCCGGAGCAGAGTTCATCAACACGACCAAATGATCCACAGCACCCTTGCGATCGGTGAAGCCAGTGCCCAAGTGTGGAGTAAGTAGCGCGGAAAGCGCCGGGCCTCGTGCCGACAGCTCGCGCAGGAACAGTCCAGCTGTATTCAGCTTCTGGGCATACGGTGAATTCTTCAGCAGCTCAATGGCCTTCTTGTCGGCTGCGGTTTCCTCCTCGGGAATGTGCCTGAAGCCCAGGTTTTGGTAGGTGGATTCATCAGAGAACAACATGCGATCGGAGAAGGCGTACTTGCTGCCCAAGTTGTGCCCCAAGATGATGTGGGCCAGTTCGCGTGAAACCACCATGGCGAGGCTGGCTTCATCCGGGAGCACGTCTAACAGGCCGCGGCTTACCACGATCGTGTTGCCCGCGCTGAATGTCTCGAGTGGCAAAGTCAGCATCACACGGGCGTGCACCGGCCCTGGCAGTTCGATGTTGTTGCTGGTCAGTAAATTGTTGACAACGGTCTCCATGACCTTGTCCACCTCGCCCGCGGGAGCAAGCAGGCCAGCATCGTGTAGCCGCTCGATCACGTTGTCTCCTGCCTGCTGCTGCCATAGCCACTGCGCTTGCAGCGGAGAAGCATCCTGCGCCGCCGGACTTTCGTCCTTCACCGTGGAGTCGACAAGCACCTGGGTCAACTCGCTGTTCTGTGCGCTCTTCTGTAGATCGTAACCCCAGAGCCGGGTCTGGGCCTTAAAGGTAATCTCGTCATTCGAGCGGTAGCGGAAATCACCTTCTTCGCTGTAGATATAGGCCGGCACCCAGTAGCCCACGATGAGATTCAGACGCCAGCTATCCATGTGGAAAAAGTACGAGTTTCGTGGAGCAGGAGAGTAGGTTCCGTTTACGCGCACGATGTTGTAGTCCTGGTCTTCCACCCAGATACGGCCGTGGAATCGGCCCCTGCCAGCATCTTTCTTGGGAGTAACGTCAAATATCAGGCAGCGAACGTCGCCGAGAAATTCGCGACGGGCGTAATGGAAGTTATAGTGCTCACGATCAAAGTCTGTGCGGTCGGCATAGACCATCCAGGAGAAGCCCAGGGGCTGGTATTGCACCTTGTAGAGTTTCTGAAAGCCACCCATCAGGCGTTGCTGCATGCTTCGTTTCTGGTCCTTGAGATAGTCCTTGCGATCGATGTTCTCGCCCATATCCATGCGGCCGAGAAAATAATGGTCTTCGCTGGGCACAGGGCCGAGGCTTGCATCGGCGGTCAGATTCTGCAAATAGGTCTCGACCACAGGTGTGCGATTGGCCAGCATTTGCATCAGAGCGTGCTCCCGCTCGATCGCCCGGTCCACTACCTGGTCCATCGTGGCAGACGATACCGAGATGGGAGCGGCGCTCGCGGATGCTGCTACCGGCTGCGCCGCAGCGCTCGGTGATGGCGGCTCGGGCTGCCCGCGCGGGGAAGCGGGGCTAGACTGCGCGGCTGAATCCGGCGTCCGCCACGACGGAGGTGACGAAGACGGGTTCGGCGACTGCTGGGCGCTCGCGCTCAACGTGAGCAGCAATGAAGCGGTAATCAGCCAGTGCGATATACGCATAGCTAAACCGAGATTTTGTCTTTGCCTTCGTCGAGCACTGCGAAAACTGGCGGTCCTGCTTGTGGCCGTCCTCAACCGCCCGTTGCTTGCTGGGGCTCCTCAGCGTTGTATGATGCAGGCTTGGCGCCAATGTCGAGCGGCCAGCAAAAATTTCTTTAACTACATTGTTTCTTAGCGAGTTAGACAGACATAGCAGTTCAGATAGACGGCGATTCGCAAGTCTCCGGTGTGCAAAACTTCTACACACCGGCAGGCATTCTCCAAAAAAGCAGGCATGATTGCTTACAGGCGCGGGCCCGGTTAGCGTTCTGGATCGTCCGAAGCTCGAAGCGGCGGTCTGCGATTGCTATCAGTTGATTGAGCGGCGAAAGATCAAATGGCAGCAAGAGGCGGACTAAGAGCTTCTCAGGGCGCATCTGCGGACTTGGGAACGTCGGCGGCTAAGATGCCTCTATTCCGCGATAGAGTTGGCAAGTCGATTGCATATCTCATGAACGATCTCTTGCCTGATTTCGTATTCGACGAGTTCGGTATCGGTTGCTGCTCCGGCGCTCCGCGTTTGAAGGACCTCGGCTTGCTTCTTGAGTAGCTGATTGACACCGGCACGTTGGTGGTGGAGGTTTCACTCACCGCGCCCGCTATCATCAGCCGGGGGTCTCAATGGCAAACTTGGCTGGTGTAGTTCAGCAGTTAAGAATAGAACGGGAACGAGCACATAAAGAGGTCCAACGCATAGACGCGGCGCTCGCGGCTCTGGGAAGTGTCAGCTCGAATGGCGCATCGCGCACGATGTCTGCCGCCGCTCGCCGAAGAATCAGCCAAGCGCAGAAAGAACGATGGGCGAAGCAGAGGACGGCGCAGTCGAAGCGCACGGTCTCAGCGGCGGGCAGGAATCGGATCGCAGAGGCACAGAGAGCAAGGTGGGCGAAGGTGAAGAGAGCGGCCTAACAAGCGCACCTCAACGCGCTTCCTTCTTCGCTTAGTCCAAGCCATTCAATGGACACGCACGGCAGAGTGTGCGGCGGATATTTGTTCGAAGATCGGTCTGTCTCTCACCCGCCGGAAGCCCTTCATACTGTAGCCGCAAAGAATATCTAAGTCGTGTGTCCTGGCTACCTCGTCCCACAGTTGTTCGAGGCGGATCGCCGCATCGGCGTAGCCTTGCGACCGCAGGAGAGGCGCACACTCGCCGCATGCCGCAACACGCGAATGCATCTCCTTCGATGCTTTCGTCGCTGATGCCACGAGATCGCTCGCAGCTTTGAGGAATAGATCGGGGTCGGGCATATCATTCCGCATGAATGTCGAAAGGATATCTGCCGCATCCAACGGAATGTAACGCCCTTGCTCGATGGCGCTGTCAACTTTTACGCCCCGCATCTGCCATCCCTGGTAGAGACTGTTACGGTGTGCCTCAGTCGCGAGAAGGATAACCGCTTTTCCGGCACTCAGGTGGCTCTCAATAAATTTGCTAAATCCAGCGAGAAATGACGCCTCATCAGAATAGAAGTGAGCCTCATGGCCGCGGCTTCCTATGCTACTGGACGGGGCTAATGGAAGTTTGAGTGTTGTCCGGTTTGTCTCGTCGTCCGCCGCGCGAGGAAGCAATCCACTACTGATAAACGGCCTGCCTTGACTGACGGCCTCCACTGCTGGCTGCAGGTCGAAGTAGGCCCTTGCTTTTGTCACATAGCCAAGCGCGCCTAGTCGCAGAGCTTCTCGAACCACATCGGCAGAGGACTGCTGGCTAACAAAGATGATCTTGGCTTTCGGAGCAAGCTTGCGGATCTGGCGGGCGGCTGCGATCCCGTTGAGATTTGGCAGTCCGATATCAAGGAGAATCAGATCTGGTTGCAATTCTTCGGCCCTCCGAACCGCTTCCAGCCCATCGGATACTTCGCAGAGGATGCACACGTCAGGGTTGGCCGTCAGCACTGAGCAGACCACTTGCCGAAAGGGTAGGAAGTCCTCGACTACGAGAACGGTGATTGCGGCGGGATGGTGACCCGGCACACGGCACAGATGTAATTCGAACTGCTTGGCTACCGCGTCATACTGTTCTCCGATCGGAAAATCAAAGCTGAGTAGGCAATCTTTGCACTGCAGGACGCGCCCTGCTGGGAACATCAAGACGCCGATACGATGAAGAGAAAGACGCAGAGAACTTTGGGACATACACACCCTTCGTCTTAGCAAGGTGTTTGCCAGCAACTTCTGCCCGCCATGCTAACTGCGATTCGATTAATTTGTCAGTCCGCTATCGTACTTTGCGCATCTTCGCTGCGCGGGCGTTGTCCTCTCTAATCAAATCGCTTTTTCCGTACTAGCTGAACTGGTTTCCGGCGTTGGCTAGGCGCTGATCGCGATGGTTGAGTCCGTCGAAGCCGAGATTCACGATCGGATTGGGCTTCGCTCTCTTTCTACTCTTAGCCGATATCCCCTGGCCCGGAGCACCACTAAGAGTGCGGTTGAGCACCTGCCCTGAGCTTGTGGAAATGGTGCTCCCGCTTCCGTCATCGCTGAGATCAATTGCTGCGTCAAACTCCGGTGTCTGGACGGTTCCATCCGAGCCGCGGGATGCAATCCGAAGCTCGACCTTCTCGACTGCCTGAAGGCCATGCCTGAGCGCGCGAAGCTCGGCGAAGACAACTTCTGGCTACACAAGTTCCGTGCGACATTTGCAACCCGGCGTCTCCGGGCGGTGTCGATCTCCGCACGGTGCAGCAGTGGTTGGGCCATTTTGCAAAGCGCGCAGCGCGCTAAAGGCCCCAGAATTACTCATGGAGGATTCCATGACGCTCACGCGCTCCGTGTTGCGATGCTCGGGGGAGCGCTGCCGCCGGTTACCCAATCAAGGCGGGACCTGTCGCGGCTAGATCATTGGGGTCTTCGGTGGTTGAATTCGTGTTCGGTTAAGACTGGACTGGTTGTGCCTGGGAAGCGATCTTCTGGGAAACCAACATCGCGCAAGCGGAACCACCAGTTAAGAATTAACCTTTCGTTGGGGGGCGTAGGTTTCGGGGAAGGGAACTGCGTGCCCGAAACATCGGTGGATTGGCGACCGACGCCCATGGATTTCACGATTCATGGCTACCCTCGTACCAGTCGTCCGGTGGAAAAGACAAGCCCCAAATGTTTCCCGGGTCTGCTAACGAGATTCCACAAACCCGAGGCCGCTCAGGATCGACATAGACAACCTTTGCAGGCGCACGTTTGTCCGTCAGAATGACGTGAATCTCGATCATCATTCCGACACGCAACGGGATGCTGCTAGAAATCAGTGCTCCGTGACGGTTGACGACGATGGTCTCGCCATCGCAGGTGAGAGGTTCAGTGAGAGACTGAGCCACGATCACTACCTTCAGAGGAACGCGAGTGCTTCTTCTGAAATCACGAGAAAGGTACGTCTTGGTCATACGCCACCGGCGTTGCGAGAATCATAGTTCTTCCGCGCGTGGGACACTAGTGCCAACTTCGAACGGATTGGCGACCGACATTCGGACTTCACGACCCGTAAGCGGGTCGGGTTCCCAGCGACAGTCGGCAGATTCCGAATCGCACGAAGCCGATTCTCAGCCGGGGCGGCGAAGTGTGAGGGGATCCTGAACTAAGGACTCGACTGTGTTTACGTCTAAGAAAAGTCATTGGGCACGGAGTGACTCACTGCTGGGACCCTGCAGGACTAACCTCAAAGGATCGGGTTTTCGATACTGGCGATTAAGATGTTTCGGGCCCGACACATCTCTGATGGAGGTCACGGCTTGGCGCGCTCGAATTTCGCCAGTGCCTAACGAAGGGTTCGAGATCTGCTGTACCGTTGTCAGAATCCACTGATTCTCGGGAAACAGACGAGAGTAGCGCCGGCATTAGATCATCGGAGGAGAGCTGGTCATCAGAAAGGAACGGAATCACCGTGTGCAGCGCCTGAATTTCCTTGCGGACCCGCTCGACATCCTGCTCTTTCTCACGCAAAACGCGATAGGGATCTTTCATGGTCTCCTCGAAACACGCGCGCGGGCTAAAAACGATGCTGAGTTTGTTGTGCTTTGTGAAACTGGAAATAAGACACTGCCCCATTGTCAGAGCCGGTCGAATCGCCTTCGCCATAGCGCTCCGCCGGCAATGCAGGTGAATACGGGCTCCGAGCAGTGTTTCCGGTGGATACGGCGGACGGTTTCATCCCCATTGCGTACGCACGCCCGAGCGTGAAAATTAATCGGTAGTCTCGCGCAGTGCACCGGACGCACAAGGGGCAGCGGAAGGATGAAGCGCGCCCCGAATGTGCGCGGGCGCGAGCGGAAACCTGCGTCACTACTGCACTCCCGGCACCAAATGGCATAGGCTCACGCTAGACCAAAGGTCGGAGGGCCAGGCCGCGACGCCGCTACTGAATGGAACTAGCTGCCTGCGAGAAAATAGTATTGGCGTTGGAACCTATTAGCCGTACTGTACCGACCACAATAATCAGGATCACAGCCAGCATGACTGCATACTCAGCTATGTCTTGGCCTTCGTCAGACCAAATCGCTTTTGCGAGGTTGAGCATAGTACGAGCCCTCCCTTTTTGCGAATGGTTATTGTTTCGGGGATTGGAGTGAATGTGAGCAGGAAGCAGGACTGCAGCACCCCAAGCCTCAACGAAAGTGTGCGCCGGGAAGAATCGGATGTCAAACAATTGCTATCCTCCGCGCCGACATTCAATCGCTAGGAGTGAGAAGAGAATGACCCGTTGATGGACCGATTTACTCGACAGCCCAAGGACTTCCAATGGCAACCGCACCCGTACTTTGGCCAGATGTCAGATCGGGAATGGATGCGCCTTTGCCTAACAATGCCGAACTGGTTCGTACCCTGTACTACGCCCGCGACTATGAAGGCGCGCTGGTACAGGCGCAGAAAGCGATGCAACTCGATCCCGCCTAATATCGCACCCATTTCTGGATGGCCCGCGTTTACGCCCAGAAGCACATGTATAAGGAGGCCATTGCCGAAGCGGAGATTGTGCAACGCGCTGTCCCCGGGAGCAACCTCGCGGTTACGGAAATGGCCTACGCTCGGCGGTGACCTATCTGCCATAACAAGCGAATTACATTCTAGTTGTCCGCGAAATTGGTGGGGCCTATTCATACCAATTATTCGCGTCAGAGTCTCTCCGCGCTCGTCTGCCGAATGTAAACGTGCCTCCCTTTCCATCTCCGCTGGTAGAATATTGAGCCATGGTGGGGGAACTGCGACTTTCCTGTGCCCACCGACGCGGGCCGCAGTTTGACAATGGCGAACCATCTCTTTGGCAATTACGTCCTCGATGTGGACGAGCGGAGACTGCTACGTGATAACGAGGAAATTCGTCTGCGGGGCAAACTGTTCGACACCCTGCGCGTGCTGGTAGAGAACGCCGGCAAGCTTGTACGCAAAGACGCGTTCATGGAGTCGGTATGGCCGGACTCCGTCGTTGAAGACAACAACCTAGACTATTGCATTTCGCAGCTACGAAAAATGCTCCATCCGTCGAAATATATCGAAACCGTGCCACGGCATGGCTATCGATTCGTTGCCGAGGTGACTACGCCGACGGCGCAGAGTCGACTGATCCGATTAGAGCCAGCCGTACATCCATCCGACGTTCCGCACCAGCAGATCGAATTCTTCACCACGAGCGACGGCGCGCGGATCGCGTACAACATCGCTGGTCAGGGGCCGGCGCTTGTGCGTACGACCCACTGGCTCAATCACCTGGATTTCGAGTGGAAGACCCCGTCGCGTCGGCAGTGGCTGTCGGAGATCATGAGACACAACACGCTGCTGCGGTACGATCAGCGTGGCAGCGGGCTTTCGGATTGGAACATCAGCGATTTCTCATTCGAACGAACGATCCAGGACTTTGAAGAACTTGTAGATGCCGCGGTCCTAGAGAAGTTTGCCATTCTCGGTGGTTGCCAAGGCGCCGCGGTAGGAATCGCGTATGCCGTGCGCCACCCCGAGCGAGTAACGAGGCTGATCATCAACGGAACCTTCGCGAACGGTTGGCCGGCGCCGGGTCCCGGAGCGCAGGAGCACTTACACGCGATGCTCACGCTTATCCGTTCCGGCTGGGGACGCGACAATCCCGCGTTCCGACAGTTGTGGACAACTCTGTTCAAGCCAGACGCCGATTCAGTCGAGGCGGCCTGGCTTAACGAATTGCAGCGTGTCTCATCGTCACCCGAAAACGCCGCGCGCATGATGGCGGAGTTTCCCAACATCCGGGTTCTCGACATGCTGCCGAAGATCGGCTGTCCAACGCTGGTGCTGCATTCGCGCGACGATGGCGCGGTTCCAGTCCAAGAGGGAAAGCTGATCGCGGCACGAATTCCCGGTGCGCGCTTCGTCGAACTGCCCAGCCGCAGTCACATGGTCGCCGAGGGAGACGTCGCGCGGGAGCAGTTGGTCGAGGAGGTCTCAGTGTTCATGGGCTGGAGTGAGGAAGCCGCCGCACAAGTAGAGGGAGTCTTCGCCTCGTAAGGAACTTTTACATTTGGGAAACGCAAAGGGCGGCGTGAGCCGCCCTCCTTGTTGCCGTCGGTTATGCCGCTGAACTGGGTGCCTGAGCCACACTATCCTCCGGGGCACGATACGGCGCAAGCGATGGGATCAGCTTCGGCACGCGCTTTTGATAATCCTGGTACTTCGACCCGTGAACTATGACTAGGTCCCGCTCTTCCCAGCGGATCGCCGTCAGCATGTACACGGACGTAAGCACCGCAAACAGAAGGTGCGCGCCGGTCATCGTAGGCGTGGCCCAGAATGCGATCAACCAACCCACGTACAACGGATGACGCATGTAGCGGTAGAAAAGGGGTGTGCGGAATTCGAGGTACGTGTACGGTTTGCGCGCAAGATACAACGCCACCTGCCTCAGGCCGAACAGATCAAAGTGGTTGATCAAGAGCGTCGCAACGAACACTAGTGCGAATCCCAAGCCGAACACCGTGTTGATAGCGTTCTGAACCACAGGATTGGTGACGTTCCAAACGACCCCGCCGATTGGCTGCCATAAGGCGAACAGCGCCATGAGCAACAGACTGGAGCACAATACGTACGTGCTGCGCTCGGCGGCCGCCGGAATGAATTGCGTCAACTTCTCTTTGAATGCAGGCCGCGCCATAACGCTGTGCGGCACAGCGAACATCAGCAGCAGGAGAGCATCAATGACCAAGGCCGGCAAGAACGACATCCGGGCCTCCGAATCCATCGACTTCGGAACGTACAAGTTCCCGATGAACCCGACGGCATACACGAACGTCAGGAAGAACGCCAAATAACTGACCAATCCGTAAACAAATACCGCTAGTCTCTTTGCCATAACTATCATCCTCTCTTTGGACCTGGGCATCGGCCTAGATTCCTCGCGAACTGAGGCAAAGACTAGCGGCGCACGGGTGCGAATGTCCTTTGGCGGTCCTGAAATCTCGCTGAGAAAATTCTGAAGAAGCAGCGGCAGGGACAAAATTGCAGGGAATGAGATCAAACCGCGAAAACTCAACTTGTGATAGACTAGATCAAGTAAACTTAGTCCAACATTTATGAAAACGGTGAACATACACGAAGCCAAAACTCACTTGTCGAAGCTTGTGGAAGAGGTATCCAAAGGCGAGTCATTCGTCATCGCAAAGGCGGGCAAACCCGTGGCCAAAGTCACCGCGCTTAATGCTCCCACGGGCGCTCAAGTTCGGCGCCTCGGTTTCATGACGGGCCAGATTTCCATTCCAGATGACTTCGACATAATGGGCCGGGAAGACATTGAACGGATGTTTGGTGGTAGCGCATGAAGCTGCTACTGGATACCCATCTTCTTCTTTGGGCTGCAGGTCATCCAGATCGATTGTCTGGAGAAGCTCGTACTCTCATTAAGAATCCGGAAAATGATCTTCTATTCAGCGCCGCCAGCTTATGGGAGGTAGCGATCAAGCGCGGTTTGGGCCGCGATGATTTTAAAGTAGATGTCCGACTTCTGCGCCGCGGGCTGCTGGACAACGGGTATGGTGAACTGCCGATCGTCAGCGATCATGTGGTTGCGCTTGAGAGCTTGCCGTCGATTCACAAGGACCCATTTGACCGCGTTTTAGTAGCACAGGCTACTGTCGAGGGTATTACGCTGCTTACGATTGACGCTTTGGTAGCGAAGTATCCCGGGCCCATACGGATGGTGTGAGGAAAATTCACCCAGGGTATGCACAACGGTCGACGCCTGAGCGGCGTTTGTGGGGCATGTGTTCTTCGCGAACGCGGAAGACATTCCTGTAAATGCGCGCGACTGGGGGGCTTCTCTCAGAAATGCACCTGGCATGAATTCAGACCTACCCACCGGGAACCCCGGTCAATGTGATTAGGCCCGGCCTCCCTTGACCATAATCACTAAAGGTCGCGATCACATGTGCCGGTGACGCTCGTCACGGCCTGTCTGCGAAATCGCGCCTAGAGTGATGTGCATTGGGCGCACGGCACCCGCTTTAGCTGGAACTTAACCGTCCGCACCGAACTCTCCCAAAGAGGCCAGAGCCCAACCGCCCCTTTCGTTCCTCGCGGCCTCATTCTTCCCGCTGAAGCTCAAGAAATCTGTGGAGGTTCCCAACATGAAGTTCTTGCTCTCGCTCAGGCAGCAAACGTGCTACATACTTCCGTAGTCTGGGCCTTGCGCTGAGGGCGTTCGTTGTAGCCATGGGATTGGCACCCGGCGCGCAGTCGTAATACTACAAGTACACAGCCCTCGATACGTTCCCGGCCTCCAGAAGCGATTCTTTCGAACGCAGTGGTAAGCGGTGGCGAATGAAGGCGAAACTGGAAAAAAAGGAAGGTTCAAATATGAAAGTCACCGAGATAGAAATACATGCCGGAGATGTTGACCACCCTTACCGGACTGTGGCGAAAATCTCTGCAAAGGTCGAAGCTGCGACTCTTTTCCCCAAGACTCCGACTCTCGAAGATGTCAACTTCAAATTACAGGAGAAGGCTTCGCAACTGGGAGCAAACGCGGTCATCAAAGTGGAATACAACCGAGGCACGTTGCAGGCGAGTGGTATTGCTGTTGTCTTAGAGTCTGATGAGGTGAACTGGGCTACGGAGTTTCTGGAGTATCAAAAGTAAGAAACTCAGCGCGGACCATTTGGATTCCCTATTGATAATTCGCGTGGTTCGGGAATGAGTGTATCCCGCGACTCTTCGTGTTGAACACTCTATGCTTCTCGAAAATGACGCACGTTAACTGGGTTGGAGTTCCAAATGGAAAAATGTGTTTGGAATCCTCGGTGTGAATCCACCACTGCGAATCTTTCTCTTCGCGGGACTGGAGGGGGAAATGAGAAGTGGAAATAGCCACTTTGATAGTGTCTGCATCAAATCTACCGGTTCTTACGTACCGTCCAGGATACTGACCAACGAAGAAGTAATGGCAAACTTGCCAAACTCTCCGGAGTGGGTCGTCGAGAGATTGGGGATTCGCGAGCGGCACATCGCTGAATCAGACGAATACACGTCGGATCTTGCTGCCCGCGCCGGGCTGGATGCAATCGCTGCGGCTGGCCTTGAACCAAACGACATTGACTTGATCATCGTTTCCACAGCGACACCCGACCGCAAGATGCCCTCCTCGGCATGCATTGCGCAGACCAAGATGGGCATTTGCAACCGTTGCGCCGCATTCGATGTGGCGGCGGTGTGTGCCGGGTTTGTTTACGGCATCACGATCGCCGGCCAATTCATCCAGAATGGTATGTACGAACGTGTACTGGTGATCGGCGCCGATACCTTCTCCAAGGTCACGGACTGGAACCACCGCGACTGCGTTGTGTTTGGAGACGGTGCTGGCGCCGTGGTACTTGAGAGGAAGGACCGGGAGAACGGGCTCTTTTCGAGCATTCTCCTCGCCGAGGGCGAAGGAAAAGATCAGTTCACTATCTACCCCGGGGATGCCTACTTCACAATGAACGGAAGATCGGTTTATCAGAAGGCTACAGCCGCAGTGCCCGAGTGTATTCAGGAGATTCTCCGCATAAACGGGCTGGGACTCGAAGACGTCTCGATGATTGTTCCGCACCAGGCTACCGCTGGGGTCCTCAAGCGCATCGCCGAGGTACTGAATATTCCTTTTTCCCGGATACAGACAAACTTGGAGCACTACGCGAACACCGCTGGAGCCACAGTTCCGCTGCTCCTGGACCAGGTAAACCGACGCGGTCTCCTCCGCGCAGGCGATCTTCTCTTGCTCGTGTCGATCGGTGCAGGCTGGACCTGGGGCGCAAGCTTATATCGATGGTAAGTTCAGGTCTACCATCCCCAAAACAGTAGGGCAAGATCGAGCATGCAGGATTGCGCCGGCGGGCACTGGCGGCCTGGAGCGATGAACGTGGATTGCGGCTGGAGTTCATTCAGCCGCGCAAGCCAGTACAGAACGCCTACATCGAAAGCTTCAACGGACGGCTGCGCGACGAATATCTAGCGAACTGGTTCACCAGCTTAAGCGAGGCACTGGGAAAGATTGAAACTTGGCGGAAGGATTACAAAGAACAACGCCCGCACAGTTCGTCGAACTACTTGCTGCGCGCAGAGTTTGTACGGACAGCAACGGAGATGCGGCCATGAGGAACGCTAGTACAAGGCTGCTAGGGCAGGGGACTCAGCCCTTGTGTCGTCACCATTTGTCCCGACAATAAGGAACTGAGGGAACTGCCTGCCCGCAAGAACTGCGTCCCAGAGCCGCTGGTAGGTGGATGCATCTCTATTCACATCGTAGCCCGCCTCCTGCACAACATCGACGGAGGACTCCGTGGTGAGGAATATTATTCTTGCCTTCGGAGCAAACGTGCGTATCTGTCGGGCAGAGTCGATCCGGTTGAGCTTGGGCAGGCACGTCGAGGAGGATTAGATCGGCTTGCAGTTCTTTCGCAAGGCGCACAGCTTCTAATCCGTCTGAGGCCTCAGCAACGACGTGAAGCTCAGGTCTCTTCCCGAGCCTGGAACCATTGAACTGCCGAAACGGTTTAAAGTCTTCCACTATGAGAATCCGAATAATGCGGGGGCTGTAGCCACGCGCTTAACCTTTCCGATAGCTACTATTTGACCCAGTATGGTCACCGATAAACGAGCATAGAGCACTGAGGTAGACTCGAGCTGCTCTGATGGCTCTGGTGTCTCCAATCTCACCATTGGAGTTCTTCTGAATCTGGGAAACGGCATAGGCAATGCGGCACAGTTCGTCCCGCAGATCGTCGCAATCGTCAGCGGTGTGCCGCCGCTCGTAGAGTTCATAAGCGCGGCGCTTGATCTCATGATGGAGTGCAACATCAATGGTGTCATCTGCACTAGTTGAAGCATAGATTTCGGGAGTCATGGGAAGCACCTCCTATTGAGGTGGTGAAGACTCTACTCGGCCGGACTCAATAAGAAGCACACAATCGCAAGCGACAGAGCAATGGCTGCGAACCACACAATGAGAGAAGCAATCCATTCTCCGACGCCACCCAGTCTGTAATCGGGCGGTTGTGTCACCGATTTCGTTTCGGGCTCCATAAAGCACAACCTTCAATCCGTAGCCCCGTCGTGGACCAGTTCGTTCGATTGAGAACACCTCAGAGAAGAGCTTCAAACGTCAGACCGCTAACCTTTTCCAGAGCCGGTCGGTCTTGGATGCAAAGGACCGACTTTCTTAGCTGCAACATCTCCCGCCTCCTGAACTCGGAGAGAAGTCGAGTGACCGTTTGGCGAGTGACTCCGATGGTCTGCCCGATCTCTTCGTGGTTGAGATTCAGTCTGACCGGCAGCGAATCGTCGCTTCCGTCGTTCTGCCGGGCATTGGTCGTCCAGGATAGGAGCAGCTTGGCAAGCCGCTCTGCGGGGTGTGCTGTAAGGCCCAAAGCACGGACCTCATCGTGTGCGGTGTAGTAGACGGCGCTCAGTTGTTCGCCGACACCCACTGCTACGTCGCTGTGATCCCTCATCAGTTGCAGCAAGGAAGAGCGGGGGATGAAGTTCGCCTGTCCTGACTCCATCATTTCAGCCGAAACGCTATAGCAACGACCGGAGATAGCAGCATTCAGACCCAGAACTTCTCCGTGGCGCGCAATCCGCGTGATGATCGTCCTGCCGCTAGAGGAAGAAGTCGAAAGTTTCGCTGTGCCTGTGCAGAGTACAAATACTCCCTGTGGCGGCTGCCCCTCGTGGAAGAGCTTGGCTCCCGCAGGATAGCTGGTTCGGCATTTGACCTTATTCAAGTCCTCCAGCGCGCTCTGGGACACATCACAGAAAGACTGTTCTCCTCGAACGGGGCACGTGAGACAGTCATAGCCAATGGGTTGGGGTCGCATACTCTCGCCTCTCAGACGAGTTCTCGCAAGGGCGTACGCTTTTCTACTGCACCGAGACTAGAGCGGCAGCCACTTCAAGCTGCGGCTCGAATCTCACGGGAATCGCGAAAGTGCGAGAGACCAGGCACAGCCGGTGCGCTTTCTTGAGAAGATCGAGAGCAAGTTCTCGCTCCGCCTCACTGGGGATCCTGAGCGTGGGGCGAATCACGATCTCGGAAAAGTTATAGCCAGCGTCCATCTTGCGCAGCGTGGCGGAGGCTTCTACTTCCAGGTCGGTGTAGTCGAACTTTGCGCTACTGGCGATGCTTCGCAGCGTCGTGGTGAAACAACCCGCAACCGCCGCCAGCAGCAGTTCTTCGGGAGTCCAGCGGCCTTCGACACCGCCAAACTGGGCAGGAGCGGTAAAGTGGATGGCGTTCGGCGCAGTATCCGATTTAGCCAGTCCAGTACGTCCGGATGTCCACCAGGCGGTCACTCGGTATTGATGATGTATTCCTTCTTGAGTCATAACGAACCTCGATCTCAACGTTGATGTCCGATTCGGAATTATGCGGCCGTCTTAGTTGTTCCATCCACTCTGCTTTCCACGCCTAAGAGACCTTCACGCTCATTGAGAACCAGCCAAAGTCCCGAGCAGAGTTCGTCGAACTCCACTGCATCTTTTTCCTTCATGATCCGTCTTACGAGTTTCTCAAGTCGTACATTGGAGTTTCCGATATTGTCCGACATGGGGCACGCCCGCTGAGTTGAATTGATGGGATTCTCGCCTGAGTTCGAGCGAGAGGCTGTGACTCAGATCACCAAGCGCTGTGACTCATTCCCTGAGAGTCACGGTACGCCATCGGACAGACAGCGCCGATCCATAGCGGTAAATCCTCGGCGAAAAATACTCCCTCAAGGTGTTTTTAGTCCGGCATAGGCCATGTCAACGATTGAAGACGTAGGAGCAGCCGAGCGCAAGCTGCAAGAAATTCTGAACGTTTTGAAGCACGCCCCCACTTACGACATCGGCCCCCTCAGCTCTGAACGAGTAACGTTTACGACGACTACACAACAGCGATCCACGAGCTGGAGTTCTAGCTCAGCGGGAGTACTCTGGTAACGGTTTGAGCGTCCGTAAGTTTTAGAAATAGCGTGATCAACCAAGACAAAAACGAATCGACTTGACTCCGACCGGCCTTCTCATGGAAGGCCATTTCACTCAAGAGTCCCGCGCTAGCCAGATCGTGCTTGACAGTGCCGACGTTGTTATCGCGCTGGGAAAAGCTTGGAAGAGGGGGAACCGAGATGAAACGGTGAAACTTCTTGATGGAATCCAGCGGGTGTAAGTCCCGCCCGGTCACAGTCGAGCAGACAGACCGGAAGCGAGTGTTGCCATTTACCGGGCGACGGGTGGATGCGAAGCGTACACAGCAAGGAAGCAGGCCGTGAAGATTCAGCTCCGAAAACTCGGCGGGTTGCGATGCCGACGCCGTTAACAAGGCGGAAGGCAGCACTCGGACGACCGATAATGCGAGGTCGCACCGGGGTCGCCGGAGTCCCTAGCTCGGGGCATGCTTCCAAAGGGATTTCCCAGGAACCCAGGAGAGCTCCCCCATCGCCTCCTCATCATGGGAGGTACCGATCGTCAAGGGAAACCGGAGACGGCCGGGACAGATGGACGAGCAGTCTTACGACCCTATAGTACCTGTGAAGGTGGGGAACCGCAGGGCTTGCGCAAGGAGCGGCCACGGCACCCACTGGAGGGAAGGGGGGAACAAGCTGACGTATCTGCCGAAGGAAACATAGGCGAGACTCAGAACTCGAACGGCTATGTCCACAAAACTCGACAGACTAACTGAACTAGCCAAGGAGGAACCGAAGCGACAGTTCTTCTCGATCGCGCACTTGATCACGCCCGAGGCGTTGTCCGTGGCATTTCGAAGTCTACGAAAGGAAGCCAGCGCAGGGGTGGACGGCGTCACGTATCAGGAGTACCAAAAGGACGCCGAGAGAAAGATCCAAGAGCTTTACCAGCGGCTCAAAGATGGAAAGTACCAAGCCCAACCGCTGCGCAGGGTCTACATACCGAAGGAGAGCGGGAAGCAGAGACCGATCTCGATTCCCGCCCTGGAGGACAAGATCGTGCAGAAGGCGATGGTGGAAGTACTGAACGCCATCTACGAGCAGGATTTTCTCGACTGCTCCTACGGGTTTCGACCCGGACGAGGGCAGCACCAGGCACTGGATGAAGTGAAGCGAGTCATCTGCACCCGCTCCACGGGATGGATCCTGGAGTTAGACCTCACTGCCTACTTCGATTCGATCGTGAGAGAGCAACTCATGGAGATGATCGAGAAACGCGTCAGCGATAGCAGCGTGCTTCGCCTGATAGGGAAGTGGATCAAGGTTGCAGTCATCGAACAAGGACAGCTTCTCGTGAGGGACAAGGGGACGGGGCAAGGGCAGACGATTAGTCCGCTCTTGGCCAACATCTACCTTCACCACGTGCTCGACGAATGGTTCGAGGAGGTGGTGAAACCCCGACTCCGGGGTGAAGCTCATGAGATCCGTTTTGCCGATGATGCCATACTTTGCTTTCACTACAGGGAAGACGCCGAGAAGGTGAAGACCGTCTTATCGAAGCGGTTTGCAAAATACGGTTTGACACTTCACCCGGAGAAGACGAGGCTGCTGGAATTTGGGCGCTATGCAGAGGAACGCGCGAAGAGGCAGGGAAAGAAGAAACCCGGCACCTTCGACTTTCTCGGTCTGACGCACATCTGCGCACGCAGCCGGCGAGGGAAGTTCACCGTGCATGTGCGAACGATGCGCAAGCGGCTCCGCAGGAGCCTCACGGCGGTCGCCGCATGGTGCCAGGAGCACCGACATGCACCGGTGGACGAGCAGCAGAAGACCCTCAACGCCAAGCTCCGAGGCCACTACCAGTACTACCGCCGACCGACAAACTCTCAGAGCCTTCTGAAGTTCTATCGGGGTGTTGTTAGGATCTGGAGAAAGTGGCTGAATCGTCGCACGCGCGGAAACCGGTTGACGTGGGAGAGATATACCGAGCTCCTTCGACGTCATCCGTTGCTGCCGCCTCGGATCTGCCATGTCTGGATGTAAACCGGTGAGTCGAGCTTGAGGAACCCGCTGCGGGAAATCTGCACGGTGGGATCTGTGAGGGAGGAGATATCCCGGTGGTGCCATGGCGGACCTAAACGGGCACGAAGCTGGAAACGGCGGACACAGCCAAGGAAAGCCTACAGCCTATCGGGACTCCTCTACTCGGAGAGATGGCGATTTTATCAACAGTTACCACGCGCCAAACCCGTTCGACGCGACCTACACCGCCCGGTCATCTCTTGCAGACAAAGTACAACCTCTCCGATTGCGATGACGGAGGTTTACGGTCGGGGTCGATAACGTTGACATGCCGGAAGTGCATGCCCAATGCGGCGATGATCTTTCGCGTTCTGAATGAAGCCTCGCCGATATTCTCCTCATGCAGCAGGTAACGGTTGCCTCCAACGTGCTCGAACACCTTGATATTCCAATTGGAGGCACGCTTTGGGGCAGCCGTGACCTTCATAATCAGGAGATTCTTTCCGAATGCGTGAACCCAGGCGGGTTCACGGACGTGGCGATCCAGTTTTCTCTGCGTGGTGACGTCAAAAATGAAGCAGCCATCATTGACTAGATGCCGCTCCACATGGAAAAAAAACGTCCGCCAGTCGGAGAATCGCAAAATGTGGTTGATTGAGTCGAACACACAACAAATCACGTCGAATCGCTTTTTCAAGCGAAATCTGACCATATCCTGGCGGAACAACTTGGCTTGCGGCACTTTTCTCGTCGCAATGGACAGCATCTTGCTGGAAAGGTCAATGCCGGACACATCGTAGGTACTCGCCAAATGCTTCAAGTCCGAGCCTGTGCCGCAACCGAGTTCCAGAACGCTTTTCGCCCTTGTGCTCGCATTGCGGATGTATCTACTAAGGTGCTCTGCCGCTGCCGCACGGTCGCCCATCACCGCGTCATAGAATTTGCCGAAAATGTCGTAGCTTGACATTGCTCATCTTTCCGCCGACCCATCAGGGCCCATATCCTACCAAGTATTGTTAGCGGCCTTTTCACTCAAATTTCGACTTCTTTCGATTCACTTCAGAGTCGACCATTGAACTGGTCGGAAGATGAATGTAATCGCGGCTTTGCAACAGTGGTCATGGCAACCGAGCCGTCCCCCAGATTGCCGTGACTTATTGGCACAAGTCCGCAATTGTTTGCGCAGCGGCTCTGCAAGTGAAGATAAATTTCCTTGACGAATAGGATTCCGCCGGGACTAAACTACTATCCTCCGTAGTATTCACGTTTTTGAACCCCACGTTGTTCCACCGGAAGTCCCTGCGGGATAAGGAGACCAGTATGAAGTTCCTCCGATTTTCACGCTTTGCAGCGGGCACGTGTGTCCTCAGTGTGCTCGTATTGCAATGGGCTGAGGCACAATTCTCACCACAAAAAGTCGCTGCGATTGACAAAACTCTTCAACACGTAAAGGCCAGCATCGCCAAACTCGACGCCCGACATCGCCAGATGCTCGACGGTTATTCAAACGTTTCCCGCATAGCCGATACATGGCACAGCTTCGGCATGCGGCTCACCGATCCTTCTTTTGTTAGCCGCGCCCGAATGGCGGCCACCCTAACTGCCGGAGCGCCAGGAACCGCCGGCATTGTTAAGGTGTCGAATCCCTCCAATGACATTGCTTTTTCGTCGTTCGGTGGTTTTACACAGAGCGAGACTTCGACAGCACGCTGCGGCAACAACGTGGTTGCCGGATTCAACGATTCCGGCAGCGTGTTCGAAACTCCCTTCTTTTTTACTGGAACCGGCGGTCAAGCCTTCAGCGGCGCTGCCTATTCGACCAACGGCGGAACCTCGTTTACCGACGTTGGGCCGATGAACCCTGGCACAACTGACGGCAACTTCCTCGGGGGTGATCCGGGCGTGACCTGCTCCGATCCCGACACCTTCTATTTTTCGCAGATCTTCGACTTCTCAGATACCAGCGGCAATTTCTTCGCGGCGATCGCAGTGAACCAGTCCACCGATGGCGGCAAGACCTGGGACGATCCAATCTCGGCAATCGCCAAGGACGGCTCTACGCACTTGCTCGACAAACCTTGGTCGACCATCGATCCCACCAATCCGAAGAGAATCTTTGTCTCTTACACCGACTTCGATTTCACCTTCTCCAGTCCCTTCTGCGGCAATGACGTTCGAACCGCGATCGAGTTCGTCAAATCGAATGACGGCGGAAACACATGGTCGACTCCGCGGATTGCGATCCAGGTCTGCGGTGCGGCTGCAGTTCAGGGTTCGCAGCTTACCGTCGATTCCCATGGAACCCTGTTCATCTCGTGGGTCAACCTCGGAAACAACTTCCCGATCGGCCCGAGGCAAATCCAGATCTCCAGCTTGAAGGGTGGGATGCTTTCTCCCCCGGTGATCGTAGAAGCCAACCTGCAACCCGGTGGAGACTCCTTCTTTCTGCAGGGTGAATTCCGCGATTTCCTCGATATGGCCATGGCAGTCGACCGTTCGGGGACCGCGAGCGATGGCACACTCTACGTTACTTGGGCGGATGGCCGCGACAAGATTGTTCCTGATCCTCTCGCGACTCAGGGCTTCTACGCCTATGACGACGTGCTTCTACGGCAGTCCTTCGACGGCGGGAATACTTGGGGGTTTGCTCCCATCAAAATCAACAGCGACACGCAATCACGCCTGGGTAGTGGACACGACCACTATCAATCCGCCATTGCTGTCGACAAGCGCGGCGTCGTGGCTGCATGTTGGTATGATCGGCGTGCCGATTCGGAAGATTTTGCGATTCGGCACCACTGCGGTGAATCAACCAACAGCGGTTTTACATGGTCGGATGCTGACATCAACGCGCAGCCCTTCGCGCCCACCCATGGAAACGACATTTTCGTCAACCCGATTTACATGGGAGACTATGATGTGTTGACCAGCGACTTCCTGAACCACAACTCCGGTTTCATCGGCAGCTTCCAGGTCATGAACAACGACCGCGGAAACCCCGATGTGGTCGCTCACCCTATGAACTGATGCCTGCTTAGGAAAGACGTTCGGGGCGGACCGCACCGCCCCGAATTCTTGAGAGTGCTATGACTCGGCGACCACGTCGAAAGTGAATTGCGAATCCTGAAATTGGTAACTGTCGAGAACAGGCCATTGCACGTTTTGACCTTGAAGTGCTTTCGTCGGCTATTCCGGCAACTGGATTCGATCTGGATGCTTCCGTTCGCGTTCGTGCTCCTCGGCAAGAACTTTTACGAGCCAATAGGCTTGACGCTCAGCGACACTCCTATCCAGAAATGTGGGATCGTGAGCGATGATAAATTCCTCGCCGCAGTCGTCACAGCGAAGAGTGCCCATCTCTGCAAAGCCGGGTGCACGCTCCCGCGTCTGACCCTTCTTGATCGCCACTGCCTTCATCGTCTGACATTTTATCTGGCTGTGCGCTCTCCGGTTTTCAACGTGAGGACCGCCGTTCCTGCGAGCACTACATACATGGCACCGTCTATGTCTCCCAGTCGGAACAGGTCATTTACTGGGTGCCCGAGATTCTGCTTGCAGCCGAGGTAGCGTTCCGTGGTCTGAACAGAGGCATGGCCCAGCAGGAACTGAATCTGCTCGATCTCGCCGCCGCTCGTATGGCACAGCTTGGCGCATGTTCTTCGTAGATCGTGCGGCGCGATGTGCTGCAACCCCGCTTTTTCGCAACAGGTCTTAACGACATACCAGACAACATTCTGCGAAATTCCATTTCCCCATACTTTCCCGGCTCGAGCAACGGCCCGGAAGATTCGTCCTTCGGTGATCCCCGCCGCCGCTGCCCAATCGTCCAGTGCAGCCTTGACCCAGACTGGAATCGGTACGGTGCGGATGTGCCCACCCTTTCCGATCAGGTCCACGACTGCCCAGTGGCCTTGTCGCATCTGGACCTCATCCATATCCATTCCGACCAGTTCCGGCCTTCGCAGGCCACAGCCAAGCAGCACAGCCAGCATGGCGTAGTCGCGCTTCGCCCACATGCTGGTGCCGAAGGCGCTGCGCAGGACCTCTGAGCATTGTTCCGCACTCAGCCAGGTCCCGGCGCGGAAACCTAACTGCTTCACCCCCTTGACCCGGCTGATCCCCGCTGCCAGTTCTGGACTCAGCAGGCCCGCGTCCGCGGCTTCATTGGCGAGTCGGCGCACAGC
The DNA here is from genome assembly GCA_963840895.1 of uncultured Acidobacteriaceae bacterium. GTDB lineage: Bacteria > Acidobacteriota > Terriglobia > Terriglobales > Acidobacteriaceae > Sulfotelmatobacter. The sequence continues at coordinate 122,575 of CAWJAR010000007.1, read as the reverse complement.
TGCCAGTTGCTGGTTGATGGTGTTGGCTGCCAGCCCGCGCGATTCCAGGTGAATGCGGTAGCGGGTGACCACGATCCGGTTGAAGGCGAGACGAGGTTCGGAGCAGTACCACGCAATAAACTGATCGAGAGCATATTCGTAGACGCGACGCGAGCCTGGCGAGCCGAGACTGTTGAGCACTGCCAGCTTAGAATGATCGAGGTCTGGCAGCCGGGGTTCTGCGACGATAATTCGGCTGGGTCCTTTTCTTGCACATAGCGACGGCCTCCCGTGCCGCAGCCTTTGGGACTACGCCAGGCCGCGTTACGACGCAAGCACGGATGCGCAAGCGGCGGCGGAGAACACCGCTTCGGCGCAGGAGCACATCATGGCTATCAACAACGAGAAAGTGGACGAGATGACGCTGGCCATGCTCTACCTGACCACGTTCAAGGACAAGTACAGGCTGCGAGCATGGAAGAGTCATAGCTGGGATGTTTTGGATCGCCTGCACGAGAGCGGCTACATTCACGATCCGGCGACCAAGGCGAAGTCGGTGATTCTCACGGACGAAGGCGCGGAGCGGTCAAAGCGTCTGTTCGAAAAGCATTTCATGACAGAGTGAGAAGCGCTGACCCGCCGTGCCGCGTTCCCTTGGCGCTCGCGGCGACCTCGTCAGCCTGGCACTTGAGTGAAATGGCCTGCTAACAGCAGTTGACCCATACTTTTTCGCTAACCGACCTTCTTGGTTGCGAAAAATAATTGCAAGGACAATCGCGCCCAGGCGTTCTAGATTCAATCCAAAATTGACCGCAGTGGAAGGAGATGAAATTGAAACCTACGAAGATGGTTCTCGGACTCACTTTGGCCTTGGCGTTCGGCGGATCCGGAGCGCGAGGGCAGACAAATTCCGTTCCAAATCCCGTCCAAGCCGGATCGAAGACCTATCGCCTCACTTACACACTAACGGAAACGGATGAAGGCAAGCGCGTTGGGACCCAACACTTCGCCATGATTGTGGTTTCCGGGCGAAAAACGGTGCTCAAACAAGGGAATAGGGTACCGCTTGTGACGGGGTCGGTTTCCACTTCCGGCGGCGCTCAGACGCAGGTGCAGTACCTCGATATAGGCCTGAATATCGACGCGTCGATAGAGGAGTCAGCCGATGGGGTAAAGCTGAATACACAGGTTGAGCAGTCGAGCATCGCCGAAGAGAAGTCCGGCCTTGGCACACAGGATCCGATCGTGCGGCAAGCCAAACTGGAAGGCACGTCAATCCTGACCGCAGGCAAGCCCCTCATCCTGGGATCGATAGATATCCCAAGCACCGCGAAGCGTCTCGACATCGAGGTTGTGATGGAACATGTTGGCGCAACGACACAGGCGGACGGCCGAGAAGTACCCGGCCCTCATGGTGCGGCGGGCGCGACTGGGCGATAACGCAGGAATATTCCGTCTTGCCGCTATCTCAACTGGCGAAATATCGCCATTACACTCACCATGGCCTCGCGCTGAGGCACTTGAGTGTAATGGCCTGGTTTCGCCAGTTGGGCCTCTACTCAAAACGGGCCTGTAATGCTTGGCCTCAGAAAAATGAAGCCGAGCAATTCCTCATCGGGCGGCATTCAAGGCGATGTAGGCCAAGCCCGTGATCGAAACGGCAATGAACAAGTAAGGCCACAGTCCGAGAGCGCGTCTCAAATCCGATACTGATGGAGGTGCTTCCGTTATGGGTCTCTGCATCACACCCCCTAAATGGGACAAAGTATCAGTTCCTCAGTAATGTCGCGAAACTGTCTACGCAGTATCCGATCGGCGATTGTTTGTCGCCGCTATGGTGTTGCTTTCATCCGTTATGCGTACCGCATTACTTCCCCACTTGGGAAACAACAAACCCCGGATCTTCAGCTTCGCACGGCTAAGCTGCGACTTAGAGGTGCCGATCGAGCAGTGCAACAGTTCGGCGATCTCGCGATGCTGATACCCGTGAACTTCATGAAGACCAAAGATCTTTTTGTAACCTGCAGGAAGTGTCTGGATCGCCCTGTGTAGTGAGATGCGGTCGATGGCGCCCGAGAGATTCGGATCACGCTTTCCAAGTTCGTGCCGTAGCGATGGCGAATCCGACGACATCGGCACGTCGAGCGAAAGCATGGGCTGGGGCTTGCGCCGGCGACGCTTCATCAACACCGTGTTTACCGCGACGCGGTGCAACCACGACGAAAAAGCCGATTCCCCACGGAAGGTTCCGATTTTGTGAAACACCTGAAGGAAAGCTTCCTGCGTCAGATCTTCTGCTTCAGGAACGTCTCTCGTCATCGACAGGCAAACTGAGTAAATCCGCCTTCTATGTAGCTGAAAGAGCGCAGCAAACGCCTCTTCGTCTCCTCGCTGTGCGCGGCGGACCAAAGTCAGTTCGATTGCAACTCGTTCGCTTTTCTCAAGGGAAATAGCGTTTGTCGCAGCTGCGGATATCGTGCAGGTCGCCACTGGAGTATCCTCAATCGTTCTGTCCGGCTTGTGACTGCTGTTCCACGAATCGCACCAGAGAATATTTGGCTTTCCCAAAGGCGCATTCAGTGTGCCCTTTTCCGAGGACTGATCAGAATCGCTCACTTTGACCTAAAACTTGCAGCCCTACGCGACTCGACTAATTTCACTGTTGAAACGTTGCTATTGCCCTCATATTTGCGTTCTTTCTCAAGCGGGCAGGAATCCAGACCTCCAAACCGAGCCCCAGATGTGCGTGGATTGCGATTACACGCACAATATCTAATGTCCATCCGGTCTCAGCAACTAGCAAAATCTCTAGTCGGGTGCCTCGGATTCCGAGACAGCCTAGAGCCATGGCGGAAGGACTGTCATTGTCGATAATCTCGCCATTACACTCATTTGGCCTTGCCGAGGCACTTGAGTGAGATGGTTACATCAACCATGCCCACCCAGTATTCCAGTCAATCTCCAAAATAACGTGGAACAGCCGTGCTGCCAGATTCATATCCGGCAACGATGAATCCAGCCAAAGGATTGTCGTAGCCAGTCTGCTGAATCATGCTTTCTTTGTTTAGTGATATTGATTCCATAACAATGTCAGCTCCCGGGCCCGAGTAGACTTCGGTGGTGCCAACCAACCAAAGAGACTCGGGAGAAAGGAGCCGCACATGAGGGTTATAGCTTTGTGGCTACCACCCGGGTTTCCAACAAATTGTGTTTGTGGATACTGAGACGGGGAATTGCAAGAGCGGCGACTGCAGCATCGCTAGGAGGCGGAGAGGTTCTACCGCGATTTCGCGGCCACTGAATGAAGGCGCGCGTGGGGATGGAAGCCAGTGGGCATGCGCGCTGGTTTGAACGGCTGCTGGGAACTGCAGTTCGAGTTGTGGATCGGGGACGCGGCCGAGATCCGCACCAAGCGGGTGCGCAACCAGGAGACAGATCGTCAGGACGCGCAGCTGTTACTGCAACTGATGCTCGAGAACCGCTTTCCGCGTATCTGGGTAGCCATCTGGGAGACTCGCGCGATCTGCGACAACTGCTGCGTGACACTGCGCAGTCTCCCCGCTTCTGCGACTGAAAATTTGTAACCGAAATCACATTAGAGTGTGATTTTACCACCGTGCGAGCCCGCTATAAGCGTCGGCAGTATCAGACCAACTTGGAACGAAAACTAGAGGTGCCAAAACTCCTCGAACTCAATAGCTGCTGCTCACGCTTTCCGCTTTATGGCCAGTAGTTCTGCCATCCCGCGTGTTCACGCCGGGGTGGAATGCCTGACCGACCTTTCATGTGGACTCTTACCGCATTGGGGACGCTTACGGCAACCGTTTGCCGCGGATCGCTTGCTTACGCGAATGCCAGCAACGCGCTTCGGGGCCCAATTGCATTCCTGAGTCGATCTATGCCGTCCCTAGAAGTGAGCAATTTTGAACAGAGGCGACGGCGGGTTGTTCCTACCTTTTCTCGATGGGATTCTGCGCTTGCGCGCAGTTAGCCATCGGGAACCTGCAAGGGCTGAAAATTTCGTGACAGGCAGTTCTGCCACCCTTGCTACGGCGCCGCAGATTTGTGATTGAAATCACATTTGACTGTGATCCATCACCCTGCGAATCCACTACGACCATCGATAGTATCAGTCAGTCTTGCAGCAAGACAGAGGCCTTCTGACCTCTCCAACTCATAACTAGGAGGCGATCCAGATGCGTTGCCGCGGCCCCATGTTGATGCTAGGTCTTTTGCTGCTCGTGCTTTCTGTTCTTACAGCCAGCAGCTTTGCCATTCCCGCATTTTCACGACAGTATCAGACTTCCTGCACAACCTGCCATGTGGACTTCCCGAAACTGAACGATTTCGGCAAGGCGTTCAAGGATGCCGGCTTCAAATTTCCGAAGGATGACGAGAGCTTCCTAAAAGTTCCTCCGGTGATGCTGGGAGCTCCGGCGCAGAAGGAACTTTGGCCTCACACGGTGTTTCCAGGAACGATTCCCGGGTTGCCGCCGATCGGGTTGCGGTTTAACACGTTCTTCCAATCGACGAGCCCGAGTGCGAATAACTACACGCCGGCGGGATCGACGGCTGGGCCGAATGTTCCGCGCACGGACTTCGAGCCGGGACTCTTTAGCATTTTCATGGCGGGAAACTTCGGTAGCGATATCGCGTTCTGGGTGGATTCCGATCTGAACGTTGGGGGATCGAACTCTAGCGGAGGGTTGGGGGACGGCTATCTGAAGTTTGTAAACATCGGGCGTTTCCTGAAACTTCCGACCGATTCGCTAAGTCTGCGGGTGGGACAATTCGAACTTGACCTGCCTTTCTCCCAGGCACGATCGATCAATCTTAGTGGCTGGGACATTTATGCCCAAGCAAACATGGGTTTCGCCGGCACGCAAAATGTAAACAATGTGTTCGCCATACAGGATGCGGCGCAAGGCTTCGAGCTCAGTGGAGGACATCAATATGGTGGCTACCATTACTCTGTTGCAATTGTGAACCAAAACACTAGCGGATCCACTTCGTCCGCGCCTAACGTCTCGTCGCCGGTGGGATTCTTCTCCGACGCCAACTACAAAGACGTTTATGCCCGCTTCTCCTACCGTTTCAATCTGGAAAAAGATCCGGCAAGCCGTCACGACATACAGGCGGCAGGAGCGACTGGGCCTCACGACCACACATACTTGAGCCTAGGAACCTTCTATTTCGGCGGACGATCGGTGCAGCGTTTTGACGGTGTCGATACAGCTGATAACGCTGCCGTGCTGACGGCTCGCGAGCCCTTCTATCGGGTCGGCGGCGACTTCAGCTTCAACTATCGCACCTTTAACCTGTTTGGCTTGTTCATGTATGGGCACGACAACGATTTGCTGCTGAACTCCGGGGCAACCGGATTTACTCCCGGACCAGCCGCTAATTTCAACGGAGGTTTCCTTCAAGCCGACTACCTTGCATTGCCCTGGTTGATGACAATCCTGCGTTATGACCGGGTTCAGTCTACGGCGGATTTCCAGAACCAAGCCGGGTCGGCGAATTACTTCTCGCCGATTGGCAGTACGCGCATTCGAGTAACTCCAGGCGTGCAATTCTTGATTCACGCCAACATCAAAGCTTCCTTCGAGTATGCGATTCGCCCACAGCAGGCACTCGCCTACGACTCGAATGGGAAAGCGATCAGTCCCTTCAGAACTAATACGGCTACAGGCGCATTGGAATTCGTTTACTAGGCCCGGTGAATAGAAGAACAATCTTGGGAGAAAATCAAAATGAAACGCACTTTGACAATATTTGCAGCAGCGATCGCGATGTCAAGCCTCGCCGCCAGCGCGGGCACGATCAGCGGAAAAGTCGGCGGCGTCACGGGCGAGTCGGTCGTCTACGTCGATGTTATTGCTGGAAAAACGTTCCCGGCTCCAACCGACAAGCCACTGATCGATCAGAAAGGACTGATGTTCACACCGCACATCGTGGCGGTACAACAGGGCGCAACGGTCGAGTTCCTCAACAGCGACAAGGTTGCTCACAACGTGTTCTGGATTTCGGTGGGCGGCAACAAGAAGCTTGGTCACAATCTAGGCACATGGCCGCAAGGTGAGAAGCGCTCGTTCAAGTTCGATAATCCGGGCGCGGTGCCGCTGTTGTGCAACGTTCACCCGGAGATGGGCGGCTACATCGTGGTATCGCCTACACCTTATTACGCGGTGACTGACAAATCTGGGAACTACAAGATAGAAAATGTCCCTGATGGCAGTTATACGGTTACAGCGTGGCACGAGGGAGCAAAGAGTTCGTCCAAACCCGTTACCGTTGCGGGCGAGGGCAAAGCGGACTTCACCCTGACAAAGTAAGGAATGCAACCAGTACTGCCAAGCAAGAGGAGCGGCGCCTGCAACATGGGTCCGCCCCTCGAGTTCTCTTCTTCCAGCACTCATGCATTCACAAATGCGTTGAGGTTCCAGTCCCGACTCGGATTAAAAGTGCCGCGATGCTGAAGCGATTCAAAAATAAGAAGGTTGACGGGGATTGGCTAAACACAAACTTCCCTTGCATGATGGCGTGTCCGGCGCATACCAATGCCGGACGCTACGTCGGCTTGATTGCCGAAGGACGATTTGAAGAGGCTTATCGCCTTGCACGCGACCCAAATCCTTTGGCCAGCATTTGCGGGCGAGTCTGTGCACACCCCTGCGAGACGGCTTGCCGCCGCGGTGAAATCGACCGGCCGATTTCGATCCGGGCATTGAAGCGCTTCCTGACTGAGCAATACGGGCCGGAATCGAAGCGTCCGATTAACGTCAACGAGGGACGCGGCCAGAACAAACTTCCTTATAAGGTTGCTGTCGTGGGCGGAGGCCCGGTTGGACTCTCGGCGGCGCATGACCTCGCGTTGATGGGCTATGCAGTCACGATTTTCGAAGCTGCGCCAGTCGCGGGCGGAATGTTGTATTTGGGAATTCCGGAGTACCGGTTGCCGCGCAGCGTGGTAGAAGCGCAGGTCCGAGAGATTCTGGAGACGGGCGACATCACTCTCAAACTCAATCATGCTGCCGGACGGGATTTCACGATCTCTGATTTGCGACGCCAGGGATTTGATGCGGTGCTGGTAGCCGTCGGCGCGCACCGCAGCCGCGATCTCAGCATCCCGGGAGTAGATCTCGATGGGGTTCACAAAGGCATCGATTTTCTACTCAACGTAAATCTCGGATACAAGTTCACCATCGGCAAGAAAGTCATTGTGATCGGGGGCGGCAATGTCGCCATGGATGTGGCTCGCTCGGCCGCACGCGAGGTGGTGAAGCAGCATGCCGGTGGCGTCGAGGATGCGGAGCCTTCCACTGAAAACGTCAACTCTGTGGCTACGCGCGAGATGGTCGACATTTCGCTCTCCGCGTTGCGCATGGGTGCGCGCGAGGTAAACCTTGTATGCCTAGAGCGCCGCGACGAAATGCCAGCTGCGCTGGAAGAAATCGTCGAAGCCGAGGAAGAGGGAATCAAGATGCTTCCTGGGCAGGGACCCAAGCGCATTCTGGGCAAGGACGGCAAGGTTACCGCACTCGAGACTCTGAAGACCAAGTGGGTCTTCGACCAGAACAAGCGGTTCAATCCGGCGTTTTACGAGAATAGCGAAACCCAAATCCCATGCGACACGATCATCATGGCGATCGGGCAAGCGCCGCGTCTCGACTTTATTACGCCTGACGACAAGGTTGATCTTTCACCCCGGGGGCTGATTGCGGTGAATCCACAGACATTGATGACCTCTGCTCCTGGAATTTTCGCAGGCGGAGATTGCGTGTTTGGTCCACGCCTCATCATTGATTCCGTCGGCGACGGCAAACGCGCCGCGGTGGGTATTGACGAGTTCCTGCGCGGCGGGAAGCATCCCGACCCGATCATTGAAGTCGAGCTGCTGAAGCGGCACTCCATGCCGCTCGATTATCTGGACATCAACCGCCAGCCTGTTCCAATGCTGCCGCTCGAACGCCGGACTGGCGTGACCGAGGTAGAGGTGGGATATGACGCACCGGCCGCGATGGTCGAAGCGCAGCGCTGCCTGCGCTGCTGGGTCAATACCATTTTTGAAGGCGTCCCTGAGGACGGCAGCATGTGCATCCTGTGCGGCGGCTGCGTGGACGTGTGCCCGGAAAAATGCTTAGAACTCGTCTCGCTCGATCGCATTGCGTTCGAGCCAGAAGCCGTGCAGCACATTCGCGACAACCAGGAATTGTTCGGTGTGGAACTCGACGAGGTTGCCGCTGATGAACTGGGAGTCGTCACTGGCGCCGCGATGTTAAAGGACGAGACCCGGTGCATACGGTGCGGTCTCTGTGCCATGCGCTGTCCGGTGGGCACTATCACGATGGAGTCGTACAACCTGATCCCCGCGGAGCCGACGGGGTTGATCTCAATTGCAGCGATCGGCGCGGGGCTGCAGAGGTAGGTAAGAGGCAACGATGACAGACGACCTTAAGAAGAAGGATGAAGTCAACCGACGGCAGTTGTTTCTAAAGCTTGGGCTGGGATCGTTGGGTATAGCGGCAGCAGGCACTGCGGCGTTCGCATATCAGTATCTCGATCCGAATGTACTTTACGAACCGTCGCCGGTGGTCAATGCCGGCAAGCCGGACCGGTATCCGCTCGATTCGGTGACGCTCGACGTGAATTCGGGGATCTACATTATCCATTCCCAAGAGGGCTACTTCTCTTTGAGTGCAGTGTGCACGCACCTGGGCTGCCTGACGGCGTGGAAGCCGGAACTCGGCATCATTGCGTGCCCGTGTCATGGCAGCAAGTTCTCTGTTTCGGACCAGGGTAAGGTGAAGGCCGGGGACAAGATTGAAGGTCCGGCTCCCAAGCCACTGCCATGGAAGCGGATCTGGCTCAACGATGACGGCGATCTTCTTGTGGACCGGTCCACCGACGTGCCGCCGACGGCGCGGGATTCCTTCGTGAGGGTCTAACTAGAGAGAACAGGCATGGCAAAAACCGTAGACCAATATTTCGACGATTTGCGCGGCACGCGGGTGTGGCGTTCGATCTTCCGTAGTGGCACAGGTTCCAGCACCTTGAAGCGCGCGCTTGCCATTCAGCAAAACGTGTTTCTGCATCTTTTCTCGACCAAGGTGCGCACGCGCATGCTGAGTTTCAGTGCGACGTGGTACCTTGGCACACTGACGCTGGGCACATTTCTAATTCTGGTAGCGACCGGAATCCCGCTGATGTTTTATTACCACCCGTCGGTGCCGCAAGCGTATGCGGACACAAAAGACCTGCAGTTCGTGGTCTCGTCGGGATTGTTCCTCCGCAACCTGCATCGCTGGTCGGCGCATGCGATGGTGTTTCTGGTATTCGCTCATATGTTTAAGGTGTTTTATCGAGGCGCGTATCGGACGCCGCGTGAATTCAACTGGGTGATCGGCGTCATTCTTCTTCTGGTTACGCTTCTTCTGAGTTACACCGGCTACTTGCTTCCGTGGGATCAGTTGGCTTACTGGGCGATCACGGTGGGATCGAATATCGCCTCGGCAGTGCCTGTCATGGGTGAAAAGATTCACTTCCTCCTGTTGGGTGGCAATGCCGTGAACGCAAATGCTCTGCTGCGCTTTTATGTGCTGCACTGCATGATTCTTCCGCTGGCGGCGATGTTCTTCGTCGCTATTCATTTCTGGCGGATTCGAAAAGATGGTGGCTTGTATTCGCACTCCAGCGAGCCGGCAACGATACGCGCGGTCGCGGGTGCGAAGGAGGTCCGATAGCCATGGCGGATTCGAAGGACTTTACCGCGGGTATTGACTCGAACGCGAAGAAATCTCCTCGCCGGATTGTTTTCATCACGCGGCGCTCTTCAGCCCAGGTCAAGGCTGAGACCGAAGATCAGATGCAGACGTTCCCAGAAGTGCTGTTCCGGGCCGCAGTCGCGATGATGGTTCTGGCGGTTGTTTTGGTCTGGATTGCCCTGATGTTCAATGCACCGCTCGAGGGCCTCGCAGATCCTTCACACACACCAAATCCCGCCAAGGCGCCGTGGTACTTCCTCGGTTTGCAGGAAATGCTGCATTACTTTCCGCCAGTGGTGGCGGGAGTGCTGGCGCCTGGCCTGGTTGTGATGGCATTGATCGTAATTCCGTATTTCAAAGTCAACATTGAGGCGGATGGGTTGTTTCTGAATGATCGTAAGAGACGGTTGCGGATCTTCTACATCGTTGCGACCGCGCTTTCACTGTTCTTGTTGCTGTTCAAGGTTTATGCGGCACTGGTGCCGACGCTCATCATGGCCGGAGTCATGCTGCTGGCGGCGGAGAGTTCTCTGCAATCCCCTTCGGCAGTGCGCCGGTACCTGGCGGCGAGGCCACTCTCCTACTGGGTGATGACCTGGTTTTTGTTTGAACTAGTAGTGCTGACAGCGATCGGAACATTTTTCCGCGGCCCGGGATGGGGCTTCGTGTGGCCGTGGCAGGGTTGATAGATACGATGTCGACAAAGGTGCTCACAAGGATGCGGCGCTCATGAAAGACAAACTTACGTCGCTCTGGCAGAAATTATTCGGGGACAGCGTGCGCGCGTTTGGGGTGGTCAGCCTGGTCTTCCTGGCATCGCTGGCAATCGCGCCGGCGAAGAATTTCTTTAGCGAGTGGCGGCACTACCAGCATGGGTATCTGAGAATGGTCCGCAACCGCAGCGATGCGAACACGCTGCAACGACACTTGCAGGGCGGTATCCAGCAGATCTGGCTGCCTGAACTGGGGGTCGTCGACCGGTGCACAACTTGCCACGTTGGCGTGAAAGAAGCCAGCCTGGCGGATGTTCCGAACCAGCCATTTCGGGCGCATCCCGTGATCCCGCATAAGCTCGATCAGTTCGGATGCACCGTATGCCATAGGGGACAGGGCGCGGCTACGACACTGAGTGAAGCACACAACAGCACGCTGGCATGGGAACAGCCAATTCTTGCTGCAAAATACATTGAGTCGTCGTGCGGCGAGTGTCACCGCGGTGCCTTACCGGGCACGCCGCAACTGAATCAAGGGCGCAATCTGCTCGTGCGCCAAGGCTGTGTGCATTGTCACATGGTGAAGTTGCAGGACGGAACGACATTGAAGGCGACGGATGATCCGCCTTCGCTGTCCCATATCGCCGACAAGACAACGCGAGAATGGATTTTTGCATGGCTCAAAGATCCGCAGGCTTACGCTGCCACCTCGACCATGCCGAACTTCAAGTTGAGCGACGAAGATGCACGAGAGATGTCGGCATTTCTGATCGCGAATAGCACGCCTCTGCCGGAGATGATGGCACCAGTGCCGGCGAAGACGACCTTTGATCCTGCGGCCGGTGCGAGCCTGTATGGAGAATCCTTTTGCGCCTCGTGCCATGCTGTGCAGAACGCTGCTGGAAACATGGTGGGCGGAGACGTTGGGCCTGAGTTGACGCGTGTGGGCACCAAGGTCAAGCCTGCTTGGCTGCAGGCGTGGCTGAAGAATCCGCGAGCCTACGATCCGGGTACAGCTATGCCACACTACCGTTTCAACGAAGTGCAGTTGGCCACGCTCTCCGGATTTCTGCAGGGGAAAGCGGATCCGGATTTTCTGGCGAATGTGCATCTCGATGTGGCGACGCCCGTGCAGATCGCGCATGGCAAACGCCTTGTGTCGGATTACGGCTGCGCGTCGTGCCACGAAATCGCGGGCATAAAAAAACCGGAGAACTTCGCGCCGGAACTCAGCCGCATCGGAAGCAAGCCGGTCACGCAGCTAGTCTTTTTGCCGGGAATGCAACACACGCTGCCCGACTACATTGCCACCAAGATCAAACAGCCGCGAGCTTTCGGGCAGGGGCTGAAAATGCCGCAGTACGCGTTCACGCCGGCTCAGATAGATTCTCTGACCACGGCGCTGCTGTCGCTGAACGACCGCTCTCAGACACTGCCGCCGTCGTTAGCGGTGGCGGCCGTGCCGGAATCGGACTATCAACCTGCAGGTAAAGCAGGAAAGCTGATGGCGGACCTGGCGTGTTTCAGTTGCCACCGCGTGAACGGGCACGGCGGGGATATGGCTCCCGATCTCACGTGGGAGGGCAGTTCGGTGCAGCGCGAGTGGCTGGTGCAGTTCTTCAAGAACCCAGGAACCCTGCGGCCCTCACTGATTCGGCGAATGCCACGCTTCAACCTGACCGATGCTGAAGTTAACGAACTATCCGATTACATCCTGACGGTATATCAGAGCCCGGCGGTGGATCGAGAGGCGATGCCGTTGAGTGGATATGCACAGGGTCAGGTGGAATTGGGCAGGCAGCTTTTCTATGGGAAATATGCGTGTCAGGGTTGTCACATTGTCGATACGAAGACCGACAAAGGCTACATCGGGCCGACTCTGACGCAGGTTGGTTCAAGGCTAACCGCGGCGTGGATTTATCACTGGATGAAGAATCCGCAGTCGTTGCGACCGGGGACTGCGGAGCCGAATCGAGCCATGAGCGATGAAGATGCAAGCGCGTTGACCGCGTTTTTGATTTCGCAGAAAGGCGGCGCCAAACAGGAGGTCGCCAAGAAATGAATCGCTACTGCTCGGGTGTTTTCATCATTTTGATTGCTCTGGTGGTGGCTTCCTGTTCGCGCGGGTCAGACGATACCTCGCTGCCTAAGGCAACGGCATTCGGGGTGGCTATCGTGGAATCGAGCGGAGGGAAGCAGACCGCTCAGACGGGAAGTTTATTGCCGCAACCGGTCGTCGTGCAGGTGAACGACGAGCAAGGAACCGGTGTCGCTGGAGCTCTGGTGGAATTCTCGGCGGCCCCCGGAGTTGCCTTTGACCACTCTAGCGGGCTTACGGATTCGAGCGGACAAGTTGCAGTCAACGTATCACTTGGAGGCATGGCTGGGCGATATCAGATTGCTGCGGCCACAATGGATAAGTCTCACAAGAAAGTGGAAGTGAAGATTGAAGAGATTGGGCTTGGCTATCAGCAGACGCTGGGACGGAATCTCAACGATCAGTACTGCGATCGTTGCCACAACGCAGAGTCGACGGTCGAACGAGTTTCGAATTTCGATAACCTGGAGATCAAACCGCATCCTTTCACAGAAGGCGAGACGCTGAACAAGATCAACGACTCGGATCTGACGGCCATCATCAGCCACGGCGGGCCCGCTTTGAACAAATCAGCCCTGATGCCGGCTTGGGGGAACACGCTCAGCAAGTCAGAAATTCAGGCGCTGATATCCTATATCCGTGCCATTTCAGATCCCCCCTCTCGCAGCGCTGGTCCGGCGTATGCGAAGGACTAGCTTGCTTCTGTTGTGCGTGTGCGCGGTTGTCTCGATTGCACGGGCGCAGGTTCTTCCTCCGAACGAAATTCAAGACCCGGAATTGCGTGCGCTGCAAGAGCGCAACATGGACAGCCTGAAGCAACTGGGCGCAGCAATTCTCGCGCTGCCGACGGACTACCCGTTTTACTTGAGCCGCAAACTGGATCTCGACAAGGACAAACAGAAGTGGGCAGACCAGCGTTCGATTCAGTTCGATCGGTACAAAGATAAGGTTGTGCTCAAGATTACGGGCAACTACTTTGCAGCCTATTCTGCCGCAGCAATGAACTCAGACCAGCGGGCGCGACAAACTTTCCTGCAGATTGTGCTGCCCATACTGCAGGCGGCAGTGCCGCAATTCGAGAAAAACTCCGGTATGCAGGCTTATGCGTTAGAGATTTCGCACCATGTGTTGGGGAAGGTTGGGGGAGTAGCGGTTGAGCGGCCAGAGAATGTGGTGGTGATTATGCCGCAGGCTGCGGCAACCCGGATGGTGGAGGCGAAGGATGACACAGGTCGCCAAGCTGCACTGATGCGAGGAGAAGTGTATGTGAACGCCAAGCCGGCGACGATCTGGTTGAGCGGCGAAGGACCGCAACTTGCGCAGGAGGCGCCGCCGGAAGATCCGTCTGCCGCAAAGCCAAGCGCGACTTCTTCTGCAGTGGAGGTTGTTCACGAGGGCGAGCAGGATATCGAGAAACTGCCCAGTCCCGTGCACGTTCCTGCGCTGAAACCTGGGAAGCCGGCTGTACCTCCAATACCGCCACGGGATACTTCGCCGGAGGCGCTCGCTTCGATGCAGGCTGCGATCAAGCCAATTCTCGACGGGATGGTTAGGGGAGTCGAGCAGCAAGCTCACTTCGTACCGTATGCGTCGCCCAGCTTCATCGCGTTCCGCAATGGGGTTTACCTTGAGCTGTCGATCAACACGACTCTTGCGGAGTCCGCTACTGCGTCACGCTACCGGCTAGCGGCGCTGGCCTTCGACGATCACGTGGCGCATTTGATCCGTCCGGTACTCGGCTACTTCAAGGACGATTCCCAGTTTGACGGGCTGGGGTTCAGCAGCACGCTACATCTCTCCACTAAGCCCGGTGCCAGTGCAAATTCCCAGGCGGTGGAGTTCTTCTTTCCCTTTGCCGCCCTACGCTGCTACGAACGCTACGATTGCACAGGACAGCAGTTGATTGATGCAGGCACGGTCCTGATCAACGGGGAACGCGTAAGTCTCGATCTGCAAACCGCCGAGGGCAGCGGGAATCGCTGACCTGTCGCTTGTTTCAACTCCGGCCTTCTCTCTTTTCCGGTTCCTTGGGTACACGCATCCGCCCCGGTATGCAGAAATTCAATGTGTGCAGTCACTTTCCCGAAAACAGTACCCAAAGCCATTTCACCGAGTGTGCCTTCAGGAATAGGCCCCTTAACAAGCAGAGCCGATCCTCCGGTCAACGAGAGGCGATGAACGATACCAACGAACCTCTGGTTATCAACTGTGAAGATTGCTTTTTGCTGGTGAGGGACGCGGATTCGCGGTGGTCGGTTTTTGCGAGGCTTGTCGACCTTTCGCGGCATTATGCAGGATTGCAAACACACCCCAGACAGTCAATATTACCTCGGTGTTCGCGATAAGACTGTTGGCCTGCTGGCTCAGTCATCGGGAAGGTGTAGGGTGGTTGCGTAGACCATTCCGCCGACGAATCGGCACACCTGCCGAAATATCGGCGCGAACTCGTTACCAGATTGGATCTGAGCGGCCAAGTTCCTTTATCTCCAATGTACTCAAGTGTCGATGTGGATGGAGCTTGGCGTGCCGACGATCAATCTGCCGGAGGACAAATGACAACTCTGACCGACACAATCCTAGTCATTCGCTGTCCCAATTGCTTAACGGGTATCGAGTTCAGGCCGATGATTAGCTATAAGGACGGGCGATTCGTCTGTCGTGACTGCGCCCACACGGTACGCCCCGCAGTTGCCGAGTATAAGTGCACATGCCGGCCCTGCCTGAGGGCGGCGCGAAGAGACGGTACCCGCGGCGCGGGATCCGCTGTCGGCGCCTCGTAGGAAGATTTTTACCAAATTCTTCTAAAGTTTTCTCTGATCCGGCCGATGTCCTCTGGTAGGAGGGCACCATGACTACGGCCAATCTGCTTGTCCCAGCCGCTCAATATCTTCGTATGTCGACTGAGCACCAGCAATACTCGCTCGAAAACCAGTCCACGGCGATACGGAAGTACGCAGAGTCGCACGGATTTGAAGTAGTGCTTACCTATTCCGATGCTGCGAAGAGCGGGTTAGTGCTCAAACGCAGGGTCGGGCTTCGGCAACTTCTCTAGGATGTCGTGGCTGGGGCCGCACCGTACAAGGCAATCCTGGTCTACGATGTCAGCCGTTGGGGGCGGTTCCAGGACACGGATGAGTCCGCCCATTACGAGTTCCTCTGTAAGTCAGCGGGTGTTCCAGTGCACTATTGCGCCGAGACGTTTGCAAACGACGGTTCGTTGCCAAGC
This sequence comes from uncultured Acidobacteriaceae bacterium, assembly GCA_963840895.1. GTDB lineage: Bacteria > Acidobacteriota > Terriglobia > Terriglobales > Acidobacteriaceae > Sulfotelmatobacter. Next base: position 106,795 of record CAWJAR010000007.1, on the reverse strand, counting down.
CTCATTATGAAGGCGCTCAAGAGAACCATGGCAGGCGAATACAGCCGAGAGTTGGGAGTAAAGGTTTTGGCGGGGCAGAAACGACTAGCACGCCTTGGCTTCAAACAAGGTGGGGTTCCAGGCTACGGGCTTCGGCGAATGCTAGTCTCGGCGGCCGGAACGCGCAAGCAGGAACTCGCAGTGGGGGAGCGAAAGAGTATAGCAACTGACCGCGTGATTCTCGTTCCTGGTCCGGCCAATGAAGTGGAGGTGGTCAAGCACATATATCAAATGCTTGCGTCTGGAAAACTCTCTGTCTACGCCATTGCACGCGAACTGAATCGGAAGAGCGTCCAGTATCTCGGCGCTTCCCGGTGGGACTACGAAGCAGTCTACGGTGTACTCAGTAGTCCAAAATATGCTGGCTGCAATGTCTTTGGTCAAACGTCCAGCAAACTCTACACCGCAGCTGTGAGACTCCCCCGTTCGGAATGGGTCCTCACACCCGGAGCCTTCGAGCCAATCATCGATCCGGTGACATTCGCGGAAGCGCAGAGGCTCTTAGAGAACCGGACGATCAACAAATCTGACCAGGAAGTGCTGGACTGCTTGCGGACGCTACTTGCCTCCAAAGTGAGACTGTCACTCCGCTTGATCAAGAACTCCCCGGGAGTTCCGTCTCCATCTACATACCGACTCCGCTTCGGCAGCCTGCGCCGAGCTCATGAGCTGATTGGATATGGCCGTCCCGAGCAATTCGGCGCGATTGATCTAAGGCGCAGAACCCAGGCTCTCCGCGAGCGCCTCATCGCCCAGATCGCTGGCATGTTCCCCAACGAGGTGTCAATCGTCAGACGCGGCGGAAGATGGAGAACCCGATTGCGATTGAGAAATGGCTGGATGGTCTCAGTGCTGGTCGCTCGTTCTGTCAAAGTGTGGAAACAGACCGTGAGGTGGCATATCGACCCTGTTTGTCATGAGCGTGAACTAATAACGCTACTGGCTCGGCTAGACGAAGAAAACCGATCATTTCTCGACTTTCATGTTGTTCCGAATATTGATCGCAGAGGGCGGTTCCGAGTGTCAGTCGCTGATCCGTGGCTGAACCGTGGGCAAGCGCTCGCCGACTTGGGCGGATTCTGCAGGGTTGTGATAAGTGTGTGCACGACCAAGTCTCTTGCTTAAGCCGGATCACTCGAACAAGAGTAGTGTTCTTGTATGGCTAGTCGGCGCGAGGAATGGATAATGCGATGCCAATACAACCATTGGTTCCGGCTGCGGAGTACGTGAGGATGTCCAGTGAGGAGCAGCCGAACTCGATCTTTCTGCAACAAGAAGCTATTCAACGATACGCAGCGACGCACGGCTATCAGGTGGTTTCGACGTACTCGGATCCCGGCAGGAGTGGAATAGAAATAAAGCACCGTCCGGGACTGCGGCAACTGATTCAGGATGCGCTCGGCGGCGACCAACGCTTTCAGGCCATTCTCGTTTATGACGTAAGCCGCTGGGGAAGGTTCCAAGACACCGATGAATCGGCTCACTATGAGTTCCTTTGTCGTAGCGCCGGTGTTCCGGTGCAATATTGTGCAGAGGAATTCGAAAATAATGGCAAATTGCCCAATGCGATCATGAAGGCCCTAAAGCGAGCGATGGCCGCTGAGTTTAGTCGTGAACTGGGAGTTAAGGTTCTCGCAGCTCAACGTCTGATTGCCTCGAACGGCTTTCGCGTTGGGGAACTCCCGGCGATGGTTTCAGGAGAATGCTGACCTCGGCGGATGGGCTTAACAAACGGATCCTCAATGTCAATGAACGGAAGAGCTTCTCTTCGGATAACGTTGTTCTCGTTCCGGGGTCTCGTCACGAGGTCGAATGCATTCGCACAATCTTTGATCTAGCCGCCGACAAACGAAACACACCGTTGAGAATCGCGAAAGAACTCAATGACCGAAGAGTGAAATTTATTGGCGGCAAGCCGTGGAACGAGTCAAACATCTATCGCATTCTCAAGAACGAAAAATATTTGGGAAATCAGGCATGGGGAAAGACCCATAAATATCGAGTATGTTCAACCCGAGAACTGGATCAGAAAAACGAATGCCTTTTCTGCTTTGATCACACACGATCAGTTCGCGAAAGCACAAAAGGCGATACATAAACGGGCAAATTGGCCAAAGACACCAGACGAATTGCTGATCAAACAAATGAAGCGTGTCCTGCGCAAGGAAGGACAACTCACAGAGCGATTGCTGCAGAAACATGGCCATTTCGGTTACCGCAGATATGTCAGCCGACTTGGATCAGTGATTCGCGCATACGAAATCGTTGGCTATCATGCACCCGCCCGTGTTCTCCGCGGGATGGAACGGAAGGAAAAAATAAAGCAAATCCGCTCGGAGCTGATCTTGGAACTAAAAAAACTGTTCCCACTCCAATTACGAATGATTCGCCTTCCTGGCCAGGTTCAGCGTCAAGTCGTGGAACTAGAACGCAATATGTATGTCGCGATACAGATCTGCCGACCGTCTGAGTCCACCGTATCTGGCAATCCAAGATGGGTGCTGCGTGCCCAGCCTAAAGAAAAGGGACTCGCAACGTTGATCTGTACTTGTGCTAAGAGTTTGGATCGCATTACTCGTTTCTATGTCGTACCAGACCTCGGAGACGTCATTGACGGTTGCAAAATCTTTGGAGAAGGCCATCGAATGCTGACCAGGGAGGCGATTGCAGTCCCTGGCTGAGTTCTGTGACATTGCGACGGAAGTACTCTTGAACCGCAAACCGCAAGGCAATGGCGTTGTTGCAATAGGCGACGTTGTATTTACGTTGCGATCGTCGACCGTTACCGTCGCTGGGCGCGAACGGTTCTTGCCCCCGACGACTGCCGTGGTTTTTAAGCTGCTTGTGAACAACGCTGGAGTTGTAGTCTCGCGAGATGCCTTGGCCCAAGCAATCCTTGAAGCCTCACAACAGCAGACTACGGCATCTCATTATGTGGACAAACACGTCACGTACCAGATTTACGCGCTTCGCAAGAATCTGGGCCAGTTTCGACGCCGCATCGTAACGGTCAAGGGGATTGGATACAAGTACGAGAACGATCCTCGTGTCAATTGGAGAGGTCAGATTGATGTCCGACAGACCGCAAAGATTGCAGGTCGACTAAATTGAAACATCCCGTATTTGGAGCTGACGTTTGCGCCGGCTATGTTTCACCGCAAACGATATTCGCAGCCACGAATAGCCGGACTGGGGGCTGGAGTCATGGGGCAGAGAGCCAGTCTGCTGGCATTGCCTGAATGCCCCACACATTGCCAGGTTCATCCAACTCCACGCCCAGCAACCAAATTTTCTCATGTTCCCCGAGAGAGATACAGTTCACTGTCCGACCGGTGACTCTCGAGTTCGTCGGAAGTCCCCGCAATTCAACCGCCGTGCCGATTGCGACTGCCCGAGTGAACCGAGCGGCACAACCACGCAGGTTGACGAGGATTACTTCGCATGGCTCGGAAAAAGGATGAACGGGGTCGAGACTGTTGAGGGTGACCGAAATCGCACAAGGAACCCGAGTGCCGCTCCGCGGCGCAGTTTTCTTTACTAACAAGCTGAGAGTCGAGTCCTCCCAGAGGAGTATGATCCCAGAATCCGCACAGAAGGGGCCGTCACGAACTTTTTTGTTCCGAATTCGTAACAAGTTGCAGAGTCTTTACATCCTCTGAAGGGCCGTATACGTATTGGAGATCTGGGGATTTCCGTTTGTTGGGCGAACCGGGAATGCGCGTCCATACTCCGTTCGCGGACCCGGAACCATTTGTCTAGATGCTGCCCTCTCGAAATACAATCATTAATTATAGGAGCGAGCACACTGAGCTCGAGCCCCGTGCAGTCGAAGACGCATGAGCTATGCCATCCCTATGACGTGCTCTCTGCGGCGTCAGCCTGTGGCTACTGTTACAGGGTCCAAATACAACAAACAGAAGAAGTTATGTAGGATGTGCAGGTTGTGAAGGATATTATCGTGGCGTCGACCAGTGAGAAGGCGTGATCGCCGAGAATGCGTCGGTAGCTGTGGGCACTGCAGGAGAAATACTGAAAATGTCACGTTGCCATAAAGCTGTCGACGCCTCCGGATGTCACAAGGACCTTAGGAGCAGCAAGTACTTCGAAGGTCGTTCCGCTGCGTACTATTGAGTCCGCGCGGAGCTTGCGGCCCAAAAGAACGTCGATATGGAGCGCGGCAAGAGAGAATTGGAAGAGCACCAGTCAGCATGTGCCTCCCGTCGCTAAAGATACTCGTTGAGCAAGTGCGCTGGGGTGAATGAGCGCGGCGTCCGCGTCTGATCTTCAGGGTCGAGCCAAAAAGATCTCTGCAAGAGGCGAAACTGCCAGCCGAAGCTGCCTGATCGCCACAGCTTGAACTGAGGCATCTCGGTGTGCAGCCCGGCATCCGGGAAGGGCCGAAGATCAAAGCGTGAAAAGAATTCACAAACGGAGGGTATGGGTGTATGTTGCGTGGAGCTTCGGGGAACAAACCGGAATTCCTGGGTCGCGCACTCGCACTCTCAAATCTCCGCCGAATCGATCGAAAGCTCTTCGATTTTCGTGACGATTAGATGGGTTTGGACATCAACATCGCAACTTTCTACGTCTCGAACTAGAACAAAAATGAGCAGTCTATGAAAAACGCCTTCCTGATTTTCCTCCTCGGTTCGGTGGTGTCTGCACTCGCGGGACTTGCTGCAGGGCAAGTGACTTCGGGCTCGCCTGACGACAAAAAGCTCAGCCCCAAGCAAGAAGAAGCGGCGGAGCTCAAGGCGTGCCTGCAGCATTTGGCAGGGGGGTTCCTCAAGGTCCCAGACACGCGAGAGTTGCGTTTCCAAGGCAAGGTAACGACGCCGACCGCGCGTTGTCGGGGGGGCCAGCAAGCAGTTGAGTTCCAATTCACGCCGTGGGTTGACTGGGCACGATATTGGGGAGCGGGGGACTCGTCTTCGCTGCCGGTTGGCTTTTTGTCGGTGAAGGGACCGCAGTTGCGTGGCATCGCGGGCGCGCTCACGGACCTCGAGTACCAGCGCATGGAACTGATCAAGTTCAACTTGTTTGACAATTCCGGCACATACCAAACCTACCTCAGCGGACGAGGTGGGGTGGGCGGGCCGGCCCTGAAGACCTGGCCGGAAATGCGTCTTCCGAAGGATAGTCCCGACTACGACGCAGTCGGTGGCGACGGTGAGCAGCTATGCAAGGGCGATCTGATTCGCGCTCGCACACTGACCGGAATCTGCAACGACATCCGTAACCCACGCATGGGGTCTACGGGGATGCCATTTATGCGGAACGTGGAATTTGAAACCACGTTTCCCGATCTCGAGCAAACTACGCTTACCAGGAACCGTCACGGCGGCCGGATCAATCTTCTGACTCCCGATCCGCAACTTATCAGCCGCAAATTGTTTACACGTCCGCAATCATCCCCAGCCGCGTGTAATTCTGGTTTTGGCCTTCCCAACAACTCTGTCGACGCCAATTGCGATTACGAGAAGGCACCTTTCTTCAATGTTCTGGCCGCCTACTGGATCCAGTTCATGACACACGACTGGTTCTCGCACATGGACGATGGCCATAACGCGCCGGGACCCATGATGGACGTCGGCTGCAAGAGTAAGTTGGTAAATAACGTTCCCACGCCGCTAACCGCTGAAGTAATCCAGAAGCTAGGTTGCCGCCCGAACGACGCCGTCGACAAGACGTATGTGTTGAACGATTCGCCCCCAGAGCAATTCACCGTGAGCGGGCATACTTATCTCAACCGCGCGCCCAAGACTTATGCAAACAACAATACCGCATGGTGGGACGCCTCCCAGCTTTACGGCTATGACGAGACCTCAGTGAAGAGGGTGAAGCGTGATCCTCAAGATTTCGCGAAGATGCAGCTTGAATCAGTTCCCCAATTCGCGGGTGGCTACCTGCCCGTGTTGCAGCCCTCCGATCCCGCGCAGCCTCAGTGGAGAGGACAGGAGTCGGTGGCATTTCCCGATAACTGGTCGATCGGATTGAGCTTCTATCACAACCTGTTCGCGCGAGAGCACAATTCCTTCGTCGATGAATTTCGTCGACAGGCAGCGCAAAATCCGACAGCCGACAGCGGCCTCCGCAATCCCTCGGACCCTTCGCACGTGATTCGCAATCAGGAAGTCACTCCGGATGAACTTTTCAATGCGGCCCGGCTCGTAATCGCGGCCGAAATTGCGAAGATTCACACCATCGAGTGGACAACGCAATTGCTTTACGACGAACCGCTTTACAAAGGCATGAACGCCAACTGGAACGGGCTGCTTGGAACCGGCGACCCCGAAGTCTCCCAAGCCCTATCCGACATTGTGGTGCACAACTTTGGCAAGTCGGAAGACGTTAAGAAAGCCACCCAGTGGTATTCCGCCTTTGCCTCCGGCCCTGGAATCATCGGCTTGGGAAGTAACGTCGATCACTACGAAATCACCAACTCCAATGACGTTAACGGAGGTGTAAATCACTTCGGGGCCCCGTTCAACTTTCCCGAAGAGTTCGTGACGGTTTATCGGTTGCACCCGCTCGTGCCCGACCTGATCGAGTACCGTGACGCCAGCAAAGACCCGAACAAAATAGTGGAGAAGGTTGCGGTAATTCAGACCTTCGAAAACAAGGCTACCGACGCGATGCGCTCGCGTGGCATCGCCAACTGGGGTTTAAGTCTGGGGCGCCAGCGGCTCGGGCTCCTCACCCTGCACAATCATCCTCAGTTCCTGCAGAACATTCGACTGCCACGCCTCGACAGTCCGACCGGGCAGATCGATATCGCGGCTCTCGACCTGATCCGCGATCGCGAGCACGGAGTGCCACGCTTCAATGAATTCCGCCGCCAGTATGGATTGAGGCAGTTGACCAGCTATGACGATTTCGTGGATCAGACCCTTCCCGCGGATTCGCCTGCGCGCAAGCAGCAGGTGGAAACCATTGCGCAGTTGCGAGAGATCTATGGCACGCATGTCTGCGATGCGGCGAAAGTCATCACCGACGCGCAACTGAACCCTGACGGAACTCCAATCAACGACTGTCTCGGGCACCCGAACGGGTCAGTCGTGGACAATATCGAAGATGTGGATACGGTAGTGGGCTGGCTGGCTGAGTACACGAGGCCGCACGGCTTCGCGATTTCGGAAACGCAGTTCGTGGTTTTTATTCTCAACGCGTCGCGCAGGTTATACAGCGACCGTTTTTTCACTTCAAGCTTTCGGCCTGAGTTCTACACGAAGTTCGGTGTTGACTGGGTAAATCACAACGGGCCGGGACCAGAAATGATGGAGACGGGAACTCCAAACGGACACAGACAGCCCGTCTCGCCCCTCAAGCGAATACTGATACGAAATATCCCCGAACTGACTCCGGAATTGCAGCACGTGATCAACGCATTCGATCCTTGGGGGCGTGATCGCGGCCAATACTACTCGCTGGAGTGGAAACCCAGATCCGACGCCACATCGGATTCCGCATTTAAGCCATAATCTGTAAGAGCGTTACCGGCACCGATCAATGGCTTCAGAATTGGCGATTCCAACTTGGCCCCCAGGTACGCATGCGCTCGACCTGGTGGTTGCGTGGCTGGCGCGCAGCTCCAAGCTGTTTTCCCGGGGCTGGGGCGATGAGGCGATTTTCGCGACATTGTCCGATAGATTCTTGTACTCGGCCCCGCCCTCGCCAATCGCGCTCAACTGGAGCAGGGGTGCTGAGCACCGCGGTATTACTCGCCGAGACGGCACCTTCCGCTCGCCCTTGGAATTGTTGCCGGAATCCGCAAGGACTGTTCACGTTCGCTCGTGGACGGGAGTAGGCCACGAAGCCGCGTGTATATTGCTGGCTGCCTCGCGCGATGAGGGCTTCCGCTTGCGCGAGCACGTCTTCGGAGGACTGAGCGCGCGGCGGTTCGATCTTTACTTCCTCGAAAATCCGTTCTACGGTACCCGCCGCACATCGCAAGGACCTTCGCACATGACCGTCAGCGATCAGGGATTGATGGCGCTGGGGATGGTGCTCGAGGCGCGCGCTCTGGTTGAGAGCCTGCGATCTCGCTATCAGAAAATGGTGGTGGCGGGCTACAGCATGGGCGGGCACATGTCAGCCATTACCGCTGCGGTCACGCCGTTCGCCGTGGGGTGCGCAGCGCTCGCCACTGGGGCCTCGGCGACTAGCATCTACCTTCGGGGATTGCTCTCCTGGTCGGTCGACCTGGACGCTCTGGTGGACGAGTCCGATTCGAGAAGATCGGCAAAGGCACGTCTGGCGCAACTCTTCGACGTAGCAGACCTGACTCGGTATCCACTCCCGGTGCGTCCTGATGCCGCCGTAATCGCCGGCTGCAAGCGCGATGGATACGTATTCAATAGTGAGACCGAGCGCCTACATCAGCACTGGAAGAACAGCACACTGCGCTGGATTCCCGCTGGTCATTTTTCCGCCCTCGTAACCAGCCGTCGCGTTCTATGCGACTGCATAGACGAGGCTGCTGACAGGCTCTAAAAGGGTGTGCGTGGGCGCCTCAATGATTGGGCTTCCACACCCAATAACGGGTTGGAATGTCATTCGTGAAATTGGAGAAACCCTGTGGAAGACGAGACTGAGTCCGTGGTGAGCGAGGCTCGGAGGAATCGAGATTGACGGAGCCGAAATATCAGGCATTTGTGTCATACAGTCACGATTCCGACGCGCGATTGGCCGAGTCGCTTCAATCATCGCTCAGTCGCTTCGCCAAGCCTTGGTACCGCCTCCGCACGATGCGGATCTTTCGCGACAAGACTGGCCTGTCGGCAAACCCGGCGCTTTGGCATTCGATTGAACAGGCCCTCAGTGAGTCTAAGTATTTCCTGCTCCTAGCCTGTCCGGCGTCCGCAAAGTCACGATGGGTGCAGCAGGAGATTCAATGGTGGTTGCAGAACAGGTCTATCGAGAACCTGCTGATTGTCTTGACCGATGGAGTCATCGCTTGGAACGGTGTCGCCCAAGACTTTAACTGGGAAACAACAACGGCAATTCCTTCATGTTTGAAGGGTACGTTTCCCAGCGAACCCCTCTACGCCGATTTCCGCGCCGCGAAATCAAATGGCAAATATCTCGACTCAGATCAGGCTTACCGCAACGCTCTTCTCGACGTTGCTGCCCCCTTGCTGGGCCGATCGAAAGACGACTTGGACGGCGAAGATATTCGCCTCCATCGTAAAGCGCAGCGGACTGCCTGGGCGGTCGCAGCCTTTGTTGCCGTCCTCGGCATTGCCGCCGGAGTGGCCATGAATGCTGCGCACCAACGCCAGAAGATTGCCGCTTCTCGGGCTTTGGCTTCGGAGGCATCCTCACACCTGGATGACCGTTCGCTGGCACTATTGCTCAGTCTCGAGTCCCGTCAAATCGCGGACACAGTTGAGTCCAAACGATCTCTGCTCGCCGCGCTCCAGCGCGTGCCTCACGCTGCGACCTTTCTGTGGGGACATACTGATGCTGTGACACGAGCCGTGTTTAGTCCCGACGGTCAGACCGTCCTGTCCGCAGGTTGGGATGATCGCATCATTCTGTGGAACGTTTCTACGGGTCAAATGATCGGTCAACCGATTGTCGGGCCCAAGGGTCTTGTCAGCGTAGCCTTTAATCCAGATGGTTCTCGGTTCGTCTCTTCAGGAAATGAATCGGTTGTCATTTGGGATACAAGTTCTCGCCAGCCAGTCGGCGCACCATTCACCTACGCGAAAGAACATTTTGTTCATGTTTCCTTCTCGGCGCGCGGAAAACTGCTCGCCGCAAGCACGGAGGCCTATGGCGGACATCCGAGTCGCGTGGTCGTGTGGGATGTGACTAGCCAGCAACTGATCGGGCAACCGATCGAAGGAGCGACCTTCGCCTTCAGCCCGGACGACTCGCTCCTGGCGATTGGCCAATATAACGATCTGCTTCTCTACGATCTGCGTTCTCATCGCATCGCCAAGCATCCTCTCACAGGCCACGCAAAGAACATTTCTTCAATCGTGTTTAGTCGAGATGGAACGATCGTAGCTGCGGGATCCGAGGATCACACGGTGGTCCTGTGGGATGTCCGAAGCCAGAGGCTGCTGGGAACATTGGCAGGCCACTCTGAGACGGTAACCAGTTTGCTCTTTGACCCGAGCGGTGCGGCCCTATTCTCTGGGAGCGCTGATGGCACCATCATGCAGTGGAGCATGGAGAATTTGAAGCTGATGGACACTCCAGTTAAGAATTTCGGTGCGTCCATCTCCTCGATCTTTCTCAGTCCGGATCATCACGTGAGATCACTGGCTCTTGAGTCGGATCGAGTTGTCGTCATGGACGTGAACGATGATCCGCCTCTCGGCCGTCGCATCAAAGCCCCGGATGTGGGTTCGTCCAACCTCGCTTTCAGTCCCGATGGCCGTTTCCTCGCTTCCAGTGGCGAGTTTGGGAATGTCCTTGAATGGGATGTTGCCCGTGGTGAACTGCAGGGCACTCCGCTGGAGGGTCATAATCGGCAGGTAAGCAGTTTAGCGTATACCCCTGACGGCAAAATGCTGGTATCTGGGAGCGAAGGTGGAACTGTCATTTTCTGGGACCTCGCTACTCATAGGCCTCTGGGCCCGGAAGTCAAAGCTCATCGCTCTCCGGTCTGGACTCTGGCCTGCAATCCCGATGGCAAGACTGTTGTTTCGGGAGGCGATGCCGAATTGGTTTTCTGGGATGTTGCTACTCGCAAGCAGCTTGGGCCTCCCATTACATCCCAGAAAGACCGAATATGGTCGCTTGCCTTCAGTCCCGACGGACAATTCCTGGCTTCGGCGGGAAATAATCGGGTGGTCGCGATTTGGAATACTGGTACTCAACCGCAACTCAGAAAGAATCTGGGGACTCCCCCTAAGGATCGCTATGAGGAAATCATGCCTGTTGGAGTCGCGTTCAATCCAGATGGCACACTCCTGGCGATGGGCGCACCCGACAATTCGGTGACCCTCTGGAACTTCAGAAGAGGCCAGCCAATCCCACCGACGCTGTACGGCCATACACAATCGATAGCCAGCGTCGCCTTCCGACGAGACGGAAAAGTACTAGCTTCCGGCAGTGCGGATGGTGATATACGGCTTTGGGATGTGGAGACCCACGAACTGCTCGGAACTCTCGGCGCACAACAGAAGGAGATCAAGAGTGTCGTGTTTAATCCCCAAGGCGGAATCTTGGCTTCCGTGGGCGAAGATGATTCGATCGTTTTGTGGGAACTCGATTTCGAGGATTGGTCCAGCCGCGCTTGTCGTATCGCGAATCGGAACCTTACGGCAAAGGAATGGAGCACGTACTTCGGGAACCGTGCGTACCGGAAAACTTGTCCGAATCTCTGAAAAAGCTTAATCGCTCCCTCGATCTTCGAGTGAACGCCGCGAGAGTTTGTGCGGAGGTTAAGAGATCTCTTGACGAGAAGAAGCTCCGCAGTGAATCGAACTGTGAAGGAGCACCCAGAGGCAGCTCGGTACGTGTGTGTAGTTAGGAATTTTCGGAGCTGACACAAGATTTCTCACCGAAGGGGGAGTAAAATTGTGGGTAACTTTGTGGGTCTCTTTCGGGTCTGCATTCCGCACTTCTTCTGCGGCGTGTAGTGGGGGCTGGGGATCAGAAGCAATAGAGGTAACCCCGCATGGATGATAATCCAGTAGTCATACCGGACGAGGTGGCGAAGGGCGTCACACGGCGCAACTTCATCAAGGGAGTCATCGCCGGCGGCACCGTAGCTTCGTCAGCAACTTATCTCTTTCGGGCTTCGTCGCTTTTGGGTCAATCCCCGGGCCTGGGCGATCGCCTGATCACTCTTAACGTCAACGGCCAGCAACGTCGCGTCGACGTCATGAAGCAGGAAACGCTGGCTTGGACGCTGCGTTACAAACTCGGACTTACCGGCACCAAGTTGGGCTGTGACCGTGCCGAGTGCGGCGCCTGCACGGTGCTTCTCGACGACGTGCCTCATTATTCATGTTCTATCCTCACCCACACTGTGCGCGGCAGGAAAATCCTCACGATTGAGGGACTGGCAAATCCTGACGGCACACTGCACCCCGTCCAGCAAGGGGTCATCGATGAACAGGGCTTCCAGTGCGCGTTTTGCATGTCTGGGTTCATCATGTCTGCGGTCGGATTTCTAAAGACGAATCCTGATCCGACGCGGCTCCAAATGGCGCACGGGCTCTCTGGGAATCTTTGCCGCTGCCAGGACTACGACAAAATCCTCACCGCCATGATGCGCGGCGCAGAAAATATGAGGAAGGCGCGACATGTCTAGCTCAGAGTGGAAGCCCAATCAGCAGCAATTCGGAAAACAGTACAAACTCATCGGCAAGGACTATCCCACCACGGACTTGTACGCGAAGGTGACTGGAAAGGCGAAGTACGCTGAAGATTTCCGCGTCGACGGCATGTTGTTCTGCAAGTTGCTTCTCAGTCCCGTGCCACATGGGCGCGTCAAGCATTTGGATGTCAGCAAGGCCATGGCAATGCCCGGCGTGAAAGCAATTCTCACCCAGGACGATCTGCCGGCTCCAGCCGACAGCGTGACCGACCTCGGCGTCACCATCAAGGCGAACCCATTGGGCGAAAAAGCCCTGACGATGGAGCCCCTTTACCATGGCGAACCGGTGCTGGCAGTTGCGGCTGTGGACGAATACACGGCAGCGGAAGCCATCGAAGCAATTGATATCGAGTTCGAACCACTTCCGTTCGCGGTTGATCCGCTGGATACGCTGCGTCCGGGCGGGCCGAACCCGCGGGTGGATGGGAACGTCTGGGTCCGACCGCCAATGACCCAACCAAAACCAGGAGAAAAACCGCCGAGTCCACCTCCACCCCACATTGGAGAACTGAAATGGACTGACGCCGATTTCGCCGAGGCAAAACACGGCCGCTTACCGCTGGGAAAGGCGCAGGATGAGTGGGTTGTCGGCGACCTGGATGCAGGCTTCAAGAATGCTGCTCTCGTTCTGGACGAGACATTCGTTACCCCTGATACAAGCCACGAAACACTGGAGCCGCGCACGACATTGGCGTACTGGCAGAACGGCAAAGTGTACGTTCACATGGGAACCCAGAGTACCGTGCAAACGTTGGCTAGTCTGGCCCGTTGGTTGAACATGGATGCGAACCAGATCGTGCTGGTGAGCGAGTACACCGGAGGAGGCTTCGGCAGTAAGGCAACTGGCTATATTTTCGCCATCATTCCCGCCTTGCTGGCAAAAAAGGCGAACGCGCCAGTCATGATGCGCATCAGCCGCGAGGAGGAACACTTCATCGGACGCGCTCGTCCCGGCTTCAATGGACGAATGAAAGTCGGCTTCGCCAAAGATGGACGGATTACCGCGCTCGACATGTTCGTGATCTGCAACAACGGACCGTACGACGCCGTGGGAGACGCGAACACTTCGGGCACGATCGTTTCGTTGTTATATCAGCCTCTTGCCATGCGCTGGCGGGGCACAACGATATTGACGAACACTCCCCCGCGTGGCGCGCAAAGTTCTCCTGGCGGTATGCAGGGAATCGTGATCATGGAAACAATTGTTTCCAAGGCGGCTCGCAAACTGGGGCTTGACCAGGTCGACATCCGTCGCATGAATTGCCCCGAGGGCAAGTCTCCCGTGGGACCGGTCAGAAATGGGACGCGGGGGCACTGCACGAGTGCGTTCCTGAAAGAAGCATTCGACCGCGGCGCGGAACAGTTCCAATGGAAGGAACGGATCGCGCGGCCGAAACGGAGCGGGACCAAGGTGCGCGGAGTGGGCGTCTCTTCCAGTTGCTTTGTCGGCGGATCGATTGGATACGACGGCCTGTTCGTCATCCGACCCGATGGCCGCATCGCAATTCAGTCGGGCGTTGGGAATCTGGGGACTGAATCATTGCTTGACGTCCACCGTGTCGTCGCAGAAGTCTTGGGAGTGCCTTGGGAGAAATGCGATGTGACCTGGGGCAATACTTCAAAGAATCTGCCTTGGACGTGTGTGTCGGGAGGAAGCCAGACGACGCACGCCATGACCCGCGCGGCACACGCCGCCGCCATGGACGGCAAACAGAAGCTGCAGGAGATTGCAGCCAAGACCCATGGAGGCAAGCCGGAGCAATACGAAGTCGCGAATGAACATGTCGTTCACAAAGGGGGCGGCCGAAGCCTGACGCTTGCGCAGGCGGCGCAACATGCGATTCAACTCGGCGGCAAATACGATGGCCACGAACCGCCCGATGATGTGAATAAATTTACCAAGGCCTCAATCGCCGCTTTGGCAGGGCAGGGGCTGGTCGCGGCCGCGAAAGACAAGTACCCGCGTGACGGACAATCTTTTTCGTATGTGGCCGTCTTCGCGGAGGTCGAGGTTGATGTCGAAACCGGGAAATACGACATCACAGATTTTCTCGCCGTCGCCGATGTCGGCACCGTCATCCATCCCAAGGCGCTGGCTGGCCAGATTCTCGGTCGATCAACACTGGGCATCGGCCACGCCATTGGCCAGAAGTGGGTCTTCGATCCTCACTATGGGCAAACGATCTCGCTGCGTTTCTATCACACCAAGCCTCCCACAATATTGGATGTGCCCGTCAACATGCAGTGGGCAGCCTTGGATATTCCCGATCCTGAAACGCCCGTAGGAGCCCGCGGCATCGGGGAACCCCCGGTGGGCGGCGGTTGTGCAGCAATCTTGAATGCGCTGTCGGATGCACTCGGAGATGAGATCTTCCGCCGTGCACCCGTGAACCTCGACACGATTCTTACTTCGCTCGAGGCGGGGAAGCCGATGCAAGACCCGCTGACTGCGCACATCTAGCCGATTTGAAACGGAGAGATCTATGGCAGTAATCCGAGACGTGATGCCGGCATTCCAGTTGTATCAGCCGAGTTCGGTCGCCGACGCACAAAAGCTTCTGCAACAAAACGGGTCCGATGCGTTAGTGCTCGCGGGCGGGCTCGACAGCATGGATTGGCTGAAGGACCGCATTAAGAAGCCGAAGGTGATTGTCGACTTGAGTGGAATCGCCGAACTGAAGGGAATTCGCGAGGCCTCGGATGGCGTGGAAATCGGAGCGATGACAACGCTCACCGAAGTCGCACAAAATTCCGTCATTCGGCAAAAGTATGGGTTGCTGGCGCAGGCGGCAGAACTGGTGGCTTCGCCGCAAATTCGCAATCAGGGCACCATCGGCGGAAATGTTTCACAAGACACGCGCTGTTGGTATTACCGCGCAGGCTGGCCGTGTTACCGGGCAGGCGGAAACATTTGCTACGCCGACACGCCGGTTGCCAGAAATCGTGAGCACGCCATCCTGCAGGCAGAGCGCTGTGTGGCCGTGAATCCTTCCGATACCGCACCGGCGTTCATCGCGCTGGACGCAAAATTCATTGTCATAGGTCCGAAGGGCCAGCAGGTGGTCGATGCCGAGAAGTACTTTGTCGGGCCGGAGCTCGACATCACCCGCATGAACATTCTTCAACCTGGATATTTGCTCACGTCGATCCGGATTCCGTCGAATTGGGCAGACGCAGATTTTTATTTCGAGAAAGTTCGAGATAGAAACGTCTGGGATTTTCCCTTGATGAATGTGGCATCGGCGATACGGTCATCGGGAGGCACCATTCAGGATGTTCGAATTGCTGTGAATGCGGTCGCGGCGCGCCCGCTACGTTTGAAGTCCGTGGAGGATTCCATCCGTGGTAAGCCGCGTAATGCAGCCACTGGCGAAACGGCCGGAAAGCTGGCCGTTCAAGGTGCAGTCCCCCTGCAGTTCAATGCTTACAAAATTCCGCTCATGCGTAACCTGGTGAAGCGCGCCATCACTGGAGTACAGGAGGCAGCATGGGCATCCTAGAGTGGGCAACCAGTCCGTGGGGACAACGAGTTCCGATTCACATTGCGTGGTTCCTGATTTGGGTTGCGCTGATCGCAGGCCTGGCATTTCTGATGGTGCATGCAATCTACGTTCGCTATTTCGCAAAAGAGAAAGACTTTGCCGCCGGTCCTCCTTCCCCGAGAGTCCAAGAGTTACCAGAGCGTATTCCGCGGCACTCGCTGGCGGCGAGATTGTTTCATTGGATTATGGCCGCGGCGATGCTCGTTTTACTCTTCACGGCATTCTTGCCCAAGGTCGGAGTTCAGTTCAATTGGGTAACGTATCACTGGATCGCCGGGGTCGTGCTGACCATCTCGATTCTTTTTCACATCGTTCACGCGACCGTTTATTTGGATTTCTGGTCAATCTGGCCGGACCGCTCCGATCTCGAAGACGCCCGCACGCGTGTCCAGCACCTTCTGGGGAAGTCCGCTGCTCTGCCGCGCAAGTTCGCCAAATATCCGCTAGAGAACAAGCTCTATCATGGGGTGGTCATGTTGAGCGGCCTGGCCGTGATCCTGACCGGCGTCTGCATGATGTTTCGGGTGCGCACAAACTTTCTCCCGCGGAACCCTTACCTATTTAGCGACATGACGTGGGGCATGATGTATGTGCTGCATGGATTGGCTGGCGTGGGACTCATCACATTGACCATTGTCCATGTGTACTTTGCCGTCCGGCCGGAGAAGCTGCCGATCACTGCATCAATGATTGTGGGGTCCATGAGCCGGGAGTTTTACTTGAAGGAGCACGACCCGACGCGGTGGGTGGTCAATGGATTGTCGAACCCCAGGAGCACGCCGGATGGCGATTGACTTTCTCGAGCGCTGTGATGTGATCGAAGAGTGTTACCAGTTTTTGCTGGGTTATGCTGCCCAAGGCTTGCCAACCGATGAAGGTAGTTCGGGTCGTGGAGTTCGCAACGAACTTCAACAAGCGCGTGACGCGCTGGTCGGATTGCAGGAAAGCTGTAGACGAGCGATCGACGACCAACAGCTCGAACCCGCAGGGAAGTACGATGCGTTCTGTTCAATGCTGGAAAACAATGTAAGGGATTCTCTGGTAGCCGTTGAATTGGTGCTCGCGCAGCCAGCCATTAGCTCTCAACTGATCGACAATCTCAATGCTTCGAGCCATCTGCGTGCATTGCTGACCGATCTGTTTCTGATTGGTGAGATAGTGCGAACCCGAGCCGCGGTCATCACTCCAGTCGAAGGACAATGAGCGTCAGGAAATAAGGATATGGACCTCATCCAAATTGCTTGCCGGACAGGATGCCAACGGGAGATATCGTTTTTCCCGTGCTGTGTGGAGATCGGATTACTTCCCGTTCGCGTGGTAGGCGGGGCCAAAGACCAAAACCTCTTGACTTCTAAATTCTTCCGTTATATTACGAGTAGTTACGTTTACCTCCTCACATCTTCGTGGATGTGACGAAAGCATTTCCAGCAGTCCGGAAGAAATGTCGCTGAACCCGCAAGAGGAACATTCGACTACTCGGCTCCGCGAAGTCTTGCATGGCAACCGCCAGTCAGGGAAGGGCGGTATCTATGCAGTGTGCTCCGCACATCCTGCAGTGATCGAAGCCGCCATCCAGCAATCCTTAGAAGATGGTTCGATACTCCTCGTGGAGTCGACTTCAAGCCAAGTCAACCAATTTGGTGGCTACACCGGTCTGACGCCAAGCCAGTTCGCGCAGTTCGTCCATTCCGCTGCAAGAAGCGCCGGACTGCCGGCAGAGCGCGTCTTGCTCGGCGGGGATCACCTTGGTCCCTTCCCATGGCGGCAGGAAGCATCGGTTTCCGCCCTAGGAAAAGCACGCACCGTGGTACACGATTGCGTAAGTGCGGGATACCAGAAGATCCACCTGGACGCGAGCATGCCTTGCGGCGACGACGGGAACCTCACCGAGCGAACGGTGGCGCAGCGGGCCGCCATTTTGTGCCAGGCCGCAGAGGAGGCGCATCGGGAGTTGCCTTCCGGCTCTCCGCAACTACTTTATGTGATCGGAACTGAGGTTCCCGCGCCTGGCGGAGAATCTGTCGACGCACACTCTCCTGTAGTCACAAAGGCCGAGGATGCTCATCGGACACTGGAAACCTTTCGGTTCGCGTTTGTAGAAAGAGGCCTGTCCTCGGCTTGGCAGAGAGTGATCGCGCTAGTAGTTCAATCTGGAGTAGATTTCGGATCCGATGCGATCTTCGAATACGATCGCGCCAAAGCACAGCCATTGTCTGCTGCACTGGCAGAACACCCGGGAATCGTATTTGAAGCACATTCCACTGACTACCAATCTTCGAGGTCCTTAGCCCGGATGGTCGAGGACCATTTCGCGATCCTGAAGGTGGGTCCTTGGCTGACCTTTGCCTTCCGGGAAGCAGTCCTGGCATTGACCGCCATTGAGCGCGAGTTTTTAGCGACGACGTCGAAGCCAGACATCTCACGCGTGCGCGAAGCCTTGGAAGCAGCCATGTTGCAAGACACGGGCTACTGGCGGTCTTACTATCGAGGCGATGAAGACGAGGTGCGCCGCGACCTAATCTATAGCTTTAGCGATCGCTGCCGATACTATTGGCATCAGCCCACGGTCCAGAAGGAGATTTCCCGACTATTCGAAAACCTTGACCGAAGACCGATCCCTCTCACTCTCGTGAGCCAGTATCTCCCCTTCGAATACGAAGCAATCCGGGCCAGAGAGTTGCAAGCTATTCCCGATCGGATGATTCAGTATCACATTCGACGAGTTCTGCGCGTCTATGCTGACGCTTGCTCAGTAAAACTGCCTGCTTAACGCTGCGATTCGCACATTGAAACCCCTCATCCAGAAGGGGCCGTTCGCATATGCCGTCGGGCAACAATCAATCGGCTGCCATCTCTTGTACCTCTGCCTGACATTGCTGCGGCTGCGATGAAACTGTTCCACGCATTTCCATTTCCAACGCCGCCAGTTGAAGCTCGATGTCTTCCGCTGCCTTGCGTTTGCGGATGACCTCGTCGCGATACCGGCGCAAGAAATAGTCGATCGTTTCGACGCGGATTCTGATCGAGCCCGAAGGCTTGTTCTCGTCCAGATCCTTGAAGCAGAAGTATGGCGTGCCGGACTGCTCGATGATTCCCTCGATGACGCCGTAGATGGGGGCGTCGTGCCCGCATTTGAAGCTCGAGACTTCCAGCGCCACCAGATTCGGATGCCGCGCCGTGAACTTCGCAGCCCACACCTTGTGATTGGTGCTGCAGGAGTACGAGTTTTTCCAGGCATCGCTGATATCCAGCGGATGACTGATCATCCCGGCGCGCACCTCGTCGCCAAAGAGGCGCTCCAGCATGTCCTCGTCCAGCGGCAAAGTGTTCTGCGAGAAAATGGGATAACCCAGTTTCTGGAACTCTTCCATGATCTCGTGATTCAAACCGGGATCATGATGATAGGGGCGGCCCAACATGACGATGCCGATACGGTCTTCACGCTCAAGCTGATCCAGAACCTCGCGAGCCTTGTGACGGATACTGGTTTCGTAGTTGGCAAGTGCCTTGTATCCGACTTCAATTGCTCGATCATTCTCCTCCTGCGACAGACCGAGAATGTCCTGCCATGCCTGCAGCATCTGGTGCGCAAACAGCTTGCGGTCGGCAAAGTTCAGCACCGGATCTACATACTTGACGTTGTGCTCCGCAAATACATCATTCTCTTTCGTAAAGGCCGCCTTCACCGTTTCCGGCGTTGCGGTCACCGTTGGGCACGCATTCGCTCCGACAATCTTCATTAGCGGCGAAGTCAGAACGTCGTACATCGGGAAGAAAATAACGTTCAGCGGCTTCTTGCGATGCTTTTCCTGGATCAAGTTGTAGACGTGAGAAATGCCGATCTTGGCAGGGAAGCAGGGATCGATTGCTCCCCGACTTGCTCCTGCGCGATAGAGGTCGGAGGTGGTGTAGTCGGAGTAAATGATGTTTTCCGGTTGCACCCCCAGGCTCTCCAGATATCCGTTGAAAAGTGGAGCGTATGTGTAGATGTTCAGCACGCGCGGAATTCCGACGCGAAGCTTGTGGCGATTCTGCATCAGCGGTGTGCGTTCTTTGGCTGCCTTGTTCCAGAATTTCGCCGCCGGAATGGGATCGGCCACGCTCTTCGCATTCACCGGCCGGAAGACATCGTGCGCAGCGATGTCTACAAAGTTGGGGTGCTTGTCTTTGATTTCGTCCAGACCGGCTTTGATGTCCTTCATGTCATTGACGTCTTCAACCAGTCCCTTCTCGCAGGTTGCTATGATCAGCCGTTGTTCCCCATGCATTAACGGAACCTTAGTGACCTTCTCAACGGGAACGACTGCCATGTCATCCTTCGGCGCAGTTCGAATATCGATAAAGGTGCGCAAGCAATTGTTCTTGCAGAAATTGCAACGGGTGGCTTCGTTTCGTGTCGTGCGGTACTGAATCTTTCGAACCGCATCCAAGCCCACAAACGTGGTCTGCTGGCCGTTGCGCCACAAACGCAGAGACTCAGCCGCTGCTCCGATTGCTCCTGACTCTCCGCAGAACTCGTGCACGATGATCTCAGGCTTTTTGCCGGCGGCGCGGAAGCTGTTCTGAATGAAATCAACTTCCGCTTTCACCACGGCCATATTGTTTTGCGTTCCGCCCTGCAGCACAAAACGCGTGCCCAAAGCCGCGAGATTGGGAATGCTGGCTACATACAGGAAAACGTTCTTGGGGAGTACCGCCGCCAGACCTGCCAGAATTTCCTCCGCCCGCCAGCCCTGGCGCTGGAAGTTCACGATGTCGGACTGCATAAACACCGCGCAGCCATAACCAAAAATCGGCATGGACTGGGCAGAAAAAGCTAGGTCCGCATATTGTTCGACGCCCAATCCAAAGCCTTCGGCGGTCGATTGCAGAAAATAGCCATTGCCCGCTGAGCACTGAGTGTTCAGCTTGAAGTCTTTTACCCGCCCGTTGTGCAAAATAATGATTTTGATATCTTGCCCACCCACGTCCACAATGACGTGAGGATCCTCATAGAACTTGAGGGCCGATTCAGTATGAGCGACCGTCTCTACTAGCGCCACGTCGGCGTGCAAGACGTCTTTCAAAATGTCCTTGGCATAGCCCGTGGTGGCAACTCCGAGGACCTCGAGCCTGGCATTCTGCGCTTCGACCTGTCCGCGCAAATTCTCGAACATTTCGATCGTGTCTTGGATCGGATTTCCGTTTGAGAGTTGGTAAGCCTTGCAGAGGATGTCGCCGCGCTCATCGAGCAGCACGGCCTTCGTAGAAGTCGAACCTCCGTCGACGCCGATGAAGCCTCCTACGGTCTGCCCCTTTTGGAACGCTGCTGGCGTAAACTTCTTCCGACGGTACGCTTCCTTGAATCCGTCGAGTTCTCCTTCTTTCGAAACTAAGCCTTTCGCGCCAGATTTGGCCTTCTCTTCCTGACGGCCAAACTCGATGTAATACAGCAATTTCTCGTAGCCCTGGTAGCAACCAACGCAATCGTCTTCGCTCTTACCGAATTCAATCGCGCCGAGAGCTGCGAAATATTGGGCATTGTTTGGAACCTTGATCAGGTCTTCCGGCTTTGCTCCGTCGGGGATCTCAACTTTCCGTTCTTTCCACATGCGAGGAATATTCGCCTGCCAGGCCTCGCGCATGCCTTTAATGAAGCTATTGGGGCCTCCGAGCAGCAGGACGTGTGGCCGAAGCGTGTGGCCGCGGGTCAGAACACTGAGATTCTGCAGAACGATCGCCTCAAACAGGGAGGCCATCAACTCGTCCGATGGCGTCCCCACTTTCTGCAGGCCATTGATGTCAGTCTCCGCGAACACGCCGCACTTGCCGGCTACTTTGTGCAATTTGATCCCGTGGTAGCCCTGTACAGCTAGCTCGGCGGTGGGGATCTTCAGCTTCGCATTGATCTTGTCAATGACGGCGCCGGTGCCGCCAGCGCACTTGTCGTTCATCGATGGAATTTTCTTCTTGCGCCCGGTCTCATCGTCGTCCTTAAAAACGATGATCTTCGCGTCTTGTCCACCCAACTCAATCACTGAATACACTTCGGGATGAAGTTTTTCGACGGCCAGAGACACGGCCGTCACTTCCTGCACGAACTTCGCGCCAATCTGTTCGGCGATTCCGCCGCCCCCGGAGCCAGTCATGAACATACGTGTGTTGTGCCGGTTGATACCGACCTCCGCCTCCATGCGGCGCAGGAATTCCAGGGTCTTCTCCGGTTGCTTGGTCTCATGGCGTTGGTAGTCTTGCCAGAGAATCTGGTCCGCTCCGGCGTCGATCACGGTCGCCTTCACCGTGGTCGAGCCCACGTCGAGCCCGACCAAGAAACGCGTCTGATGGTCGTGCGGTTTTTGATATGGAGCCGCGGCTATTTGGAGTAGTTGAGGCGATTTTTGTTCATGTCCAGCAAGGTGGTCATGCATTCCATCTCTCCGATCAGGTTGCGGAATAATGAAGGCCGGCAGTCACCCAGCGCCGCCGGCCAGATCGGCTATGCAGCATTCGGAAGCGCAGCGCCGGGCACGCGCGCACGGTGCCAGAGCCGGTTGCTCCTGTCCATGCGATCGTTCACATGCAGGATGAACTGCGCTGCCGTGCCAGCAACGCCTTCGCGATGGGGCACGTGGTAGAACGGCCGCTTCAATTCGGGATGCTCGGCAATATATTCACGAATTTCGTCCAAACTCTTTCCGGTCGATTTCAGGCATTGCTCGAACTCTGTTTTGGCCTTTACTTTCGCCTCACCGAGCGCCATCTGCACGCGACTGTGCGCGTTGACCTCACCTTCTCCCGAAGTTTCGATCGGGAGGAAGATCATGTCCTTGAACTTGTTGATCACTGCGGATTGAACACCATCTGACTGCGACGATGGCATGCAGCCGAAGGGCTTTAGCGCCAGCACCATGTGGCAAAGCTTATGCACTGTGTAGTAGACGTTCTTGCCTACCTCAAGGTGCCCTTCTCCACCGCGTGCAAATTGGTTGTAGAAAGGATGCGCCATCTCGGCTAGCTCGGTCTGCGGCACCAGATGATGCGTGATGCCGCCGAGATTCTTGATCGTACGGTGATACAGGCCGTTCCACATCCATTCACCGACGGCGAGCCCCATCATCTTCTTGCGCAGTCCGAGATCGTTTGCCGCGAGCTTTTTCAATTCCCACCATTTTGGATTGCGATGCGGACGATTCGCCGGCCATTTGGCCTTGGCATGCGTCTTCGCCTGGTACATCAAGTACGCCACCCAGGTTGCGATCGGCTCGACGAGCACCTGTGCCCCTTCGCGCTCGAGAAATTCGAACATGTGGAAGTTTCCGTCGCCCTCAGTGAGCTGCGCCCAGAACTCGCCCGTAATCTTCACCACGGGCTTGACTTTGGTACGGTCCACTTCAATGTCGTCCATCTTCTCGCGAGCAGCGGCCAAGGCATCGAGATAGTCTTTCCCGCGCAAGTGCTCGTTCATTTTGCCGAACACATTAAACGTGTTCCGTAGAATCTTATTGCTCTTGAATTTCGGCTTCGCCCAGTTCGGAGCCCGCTCCTCGACCTCAAAAGAGTCTCGATTTCTCAGATCCTCGCAGAGCCCGTCCACTGTTTCGCGGAATACACGATCGGTCTCACCCTTCTTCACCTCAAACGGACGAATCTGATAAATCAGATCATTGAACACATCGCCCAAGTGCATGGCGTTAAGCATGCCGAATCCAAAATCGATGGTGAACTTCAAGCCTGGTTCGCCCGAGGCCGCCTTGATTCCATCACTGTCCTTAAACAGCAGTACTCGGAAGCCGTCAAAGCCGGCATTCTTCAGCGCAAAACGGTACTCCGCCTCATACATACCGAAGCGGCATGGGCCGCACGAACCTGCCGTAAAGAAAACATAGTTATCCAGAATATCCTTGCGCGGAATGCCTTCTTTTTCCAGGAACTGGAGATACTGCACGAGATTCCCCACCGTGAAATAGGTTGGGTTGCACTGCCCGTTGTTGCCGTATTCCTTGCCGATCTGGAATGCAGGCACATCGGGCACAGGCAATTTCTCGCAGCGATATCCACAGCCCTGAAAAACCGCGCGAATCAGATCCTCGTGCTTCCAGGTGAAGCCGCCGAATAAGATTGTGACGCGGTTGCGTTCCTCTGCCGTAAACGCTCGTTCGATCGGACGGTGGAAGTGGGTCGGCTGGTCAAGTCCGGCAATCTTCCGCAAGCGCATGCGCTCTGCTTCCAATCGTTGCTTGATTTCCGAATCATTTTCAATCTGGACGAAATTCGTCGCCATACAATCCTCCGGCAGTGTGTGAAATTTGAGCCTTGGCACTAAATAGGAAGGTGGGACCGTGGCCTAATTGCTGCTTGAACCGAGGTCGATGCAGATGGACACGAGACAGGTGCGCGCGGAGTCCTGGGTAAGGAGACATCGCGGCTACGACGGACTTTCTACTGAACAGCATCCGAACTCCAAAAATTCGCTAGGAGGTTCGAAGTCTTACACCGGCGGAACTGCTGCGAGGGAGTTCCGTAGGCGCCGGAATTAGCAAAATATTGCGCTTGGGATGCAGACAACTCGTGAACTAGTTGCCTAAGCTTTCTTCCTCATCCCACCCACAGACGAAGCGAGGCCAACCTTGCAGATTGTTGTATCAAAATCTTGCGCTCCAATTCAAGCCAGCCAGCAGTCTGTGGTCGACCCAAGACCAACAGTTCCGGCGGCAGACTCGATATGCTCGAATTCCTAGCCTGTTCACTAGTAGAGAAATCCGGGAGGCGGGCACGGGTTCGGGTGTCGATGGTAAGCTGTCATGACAAACTTTCAACGCGAGGCGGGCGTAGCATTTCGAAACGCAAGATCCTCACGACACCATGGACGACCCCCCGATGGAGCACGATCCCAGCGCCACTGCAATGAGCGCGCCCAAGGCGGTGGATAAATCGCCCGCGCTGGCGCAGGCGGTAGCCGCGCCCCTCACCCGCGCCGCGATTTTTCTGGTCGTGACGCTCAAGCCGGGTTCCGGGAATCGCGACCTCCTTCGGTCGTTTTGCGGAGATCTTTCCGGCTTAGTCCGCGGCGTGGAATTCCGCGACTTGGAAGGAGGTCTTTCCTGCGTTATGGGTTTTGGACCCGAGGCCTGGGATCGCCTCTTCGGGCAGCCTCGGCCGGCTGAATTGCATGCCTTTCGGGAGATTCGAGCCGGAGAACGTCACGCCGTATCCACGCCGGGCGACTTGCTGTTTCATATCCGCGCCAAGCGAATGGACCTTTCTTTCGAACTGGCAACGCAGATTATGACGCGTATTGGGAATGCCGTTTCCCCCGTCGATGAAGTGCAGGGCTTCCGTTATTTCGACGACCGCGACCTCATGGGTTTCGTCGACGGAACAGAGAATCCTCGCGGCGCGGCGGCCGCAGACGCCGTGCTGATTGGCGAGGAAGATCCTAACTTTTGCGGCGGCAGCTACGTTATCATTCAGAAATATCTCCACAATCTCGATGCATGGAATGCGCTCTCTAGCGAAGCGCAGGAACGCATCATCGGTCGTACCAAGCTTTCCGACATTGAGTTAGACGACTCGGTCAAGCCATCCTCCGCGCACAGCGCGCTCACGACCATCGTAGAAAACGGGAAAGAAATCAAGATCCTGCGAGACAATATGCCGTTCGGCAGGCCCGGACATGGTGAATTCGGAACCTATTTCATCGGCTATAGCCGTTCGCCTAGCACAATTGAGCAGATGCTCGAAAACATGTTCATCGGCCGGCCGCCCGGCAACTACGACCGACTCCTCGACTTCAGCCGCGCCGTCACCGGGAACGTTTTCTTCGTGCCGTCGGCGACATTTCTGGAAAACGTGGCCGAAGATCAATCTCTTGAAACCCAGCCTGCGGTTGCGGAGGCCCCGGCGACGCCCACCGTGGCCGAAACTTCTTCCTCAATCCCATCTTCATCCATCCCATCGGTGCGCGATGGTTCGCTCGGCATCGGTTCTCTCAAAGGAGACGTACGACATGAATAATCTCCATCGCGAGCTTGCCCCCATTTCCGATTCCGCATGGGCTCAGATCGAAGAAGAAACGTCGCGCACGCTCAAGCGCTACCTTGCCGGACGACGTGTTGTCGACCTCAAGGGGCCGGCAGGCACCGCGCTCTCAGCTGTGGGCACGGGCCACCTGCGGACGATCGCCGGGCCAGCGAAAGGCATCCTTGCAAGCCAGCGAGAGGTGAAGGCGCTGGTCGAGCTCCGTGTTCCGTTCGAACTGGATCGCAGTGCGATCGATGATGTTGATCGTGGTGCGAATGACTCGGATTGGCAACCCGCGAAGGACGCCGCGCGGCAGATCGCGTTTGCCGAAGACACCGCCATATTTGAAGGCTACGCTGCTGCCGGCATTGGGGGCATCCGTCAGGGGACCAGTAACCCAATCATGACGCTCCCCGCCGACGTGCGTGAATACCCGGACGCCATTTCCCAGAGCTTGAGCCGGCTGCGCCTCGTCGGCGTCAACGGTCCATATGCCGTGCTGCTCGGCGCCGATGCCTACACGGCGCTCGCCGAGACGAGCGACCACGGATACCCGGTTTTGGAGCACGTCAAGCGGCTGGTTAAAGATCAAATTATTTGGGCACCGGCCATTGCTGGCGCTTTCGTGATTACCACCCGTGGCGGCGATTTCGACTTGCACATCGGACAGGACGTCTCCCTCGGTTATCTCAGCCACACCGATGCCGCGGTCCGCCTATACCTGCAGGAGACATTCACTTTCCTTCTACTCACCAACGAAGCTGCCGTCGCACTGGCTCCTCCTGCGAAGGCGAAGAAGGTTTGAGGCGCTTCTCGGACTCCGCTCGTTTCAGAAGCTTCGGGCGTTAAGCGGAAGTCGTGAAGCAGAAATGACCCTTGCTCCAACTGCGCTGCGCTCACTCTCCCCTGGTTGGGATGACAATGGAGTTTGCATTCCGTTCGGGCTCGACTACAGCACGCGTCATTTCGGTTCGCGGCGAGGATCGCTGTCCAGGACTTCACGGACTTTGCTCAGAAGGTTGCGCGGATGGAAGGGTTTCTCGAGAAAATTGGTTCCAGGATCGACCACTCCGTCGTGCATGATGAAGTTCGTCGCGTAACCCGACATGAACAATACCTTGATGTCAGGCCGCTCTTTCTGCACCTGTTTCGCCAATGCCAGCCCGTCCATTCCCGGCATAATTACATCCGTAAGCAGCAGATGGAGCGGTCCCGTGTGTTTCTTGGAGAAGGCGAGTGCTTCTGCGGGACTGGGCATGTCCAGTACGGTAAATCCAAAGCCGGTCAAGGAGAGCTTGATGAGATCGCGGAGGGATGGTTCATCCTCCACCAGGAGCACGGTCTCAGCCCCGGACGTGAATGTCCCCTGCGTGGGTTCCGCTGCGGACGGTGCAGGCTCGTCCAATCTCGGAAGGTAAACCTTGAAAGTCGTTCCCCTTCCCGGATGGCTGTAAACTCCGACGTTTCCCCCGCTTTGTTTGACGATGCCGTAAACGGTCGATAGCCCCAGTCCGGTGCCTTTTCCTACCTCCTTGGTGGTGAAGAAGGGCTCAAAGATATGCGGCAAAACATCTGGGCTGATGCCCTCACCCGTATCGCTGACAGCGAGCATGACGTGTGGACCGGAACGGGCCCCGGCATGACCCCGCACGTAGTCCTCGTCCAAATCGATGTTCGCGGTCTCGATCGTAATTCGGCCGCCACTCTTCATGGCGTCGCGCGCGTTCAGCACCAGGTTCATGACCACCTGCTCAATCTGTCCGGGATCGGCCTTGGTGGAACCAAGTTGGGGATCGGTAACCGTTTGAACCTCGATGTCTTCGCTGATCAAGCGGCGCAACATTTTGTCCAGATCCACGATCAGCGAGTTCAGGCTGAAGACCTTGGGCTGCAGTACTTGTTTACGGCTGAAGGCCAGCAGTTGGCGAGTGAGCGCGCTGGCACGACGGCTGGCTTCGTCGATGCTCTTGAGGTGCTCGTATTCCGCCGGCGATGAACGCAACGCTTGCATCAGGACCTCGGCATGACCGAGGATCACGGTCAAAATATTGTTGAAGTCGTGGGCGACGCCGCCAGACAATGTTCCAATCGCCTCCATTCTCTGCGCCCGCATCAACTGCTCTTCCAGTTTGCGGCGCTCGGTCACATCGCGTGCATTGACCACAATTCCGTTGACCGCGGGGTGTTGCAGCAGGTTAGTGGCAGACATTTCCAGAATGCGCACCCCGCCGCCGTGCTGTCGAAGTCGGAATTCTGACTCGATCGGCGTCGTCTCGACTTCCCCGGGCATCCCTCTTGCTTGAACCCTGGCGAGTAGCTTCTCAACTTCAGTGCGGTCTTCCTTCGTAACGAGATTCAGGATATTTTGGCCTTCTACGGGATGACCCTCACCGGTCTCGCGCTCGAATGATGGGCTCGCATATCGAACCGTTCCATCCGCTTGCAGGACCACGATGAAATCGGAGACATTCTCGATCAGAGAGCGGAAGTGAGCCTCACTGCGTTGCAGTGTCTCGTAGAGGTCGCTGACTCGGTCCGACATTTCGTTGAAGACTCGCGCAAGGCGCCCGATCTCATCGCGGCCACTCACGTTGACGCGCTGGTGAAACTCCCCCCGGCCGAGCGCGCGGACGGCGGTATCCAACTGTTGCAGCCTGCCGCCTATCGTCCGCGTTACGCGCCAGCCAAGGAAGGCCGTGATCAGGAATATGGCAAGCCCGATCGACAACAGCGTAACCATGGCCCGGTCTCCGGCACGCTCGATCTCTTCGAGTTCCTGCCTTTTTTGCTCAGCGACCAGTTCGTCGATATCGCGTACGAGGGACTCGGAAAGGGCGGAGAGCACTGGATCGCGGCTTTGAGAACGTAACTGCACGACGGACCAATCGTCCAGGCGAACCAGCTCCACCAAGTCGTCCATCTGCGATGAGAACATTGTGCGGATCGCCTCCAGGCCCGTGAACTGACGCTCGCGCTCAGCGCCCTGATGCAAACCGCCCAAGGCTTGGATTGCACGATCGACGTCTCCATTGAAGACGCCGCGCAATTCGATTGCTTTGGCCGTAAACCGTTGCGCGTCGTGGGTCTCCGACAATAACTGGAGTTCTGCTTGAAATCTCTGGAAGTGGTTATGGGCCATCAGCACCGCAAGGGCGGGCTGTTCCGCGTTGTACAGACGTTGCGCACGCTGACGCATGACGCTGATTTGCCACACGGCGATGAAGGCGCCGAGCAAGCTCAGCCCGCCTAGTAGCACGAACGCGTGTCTGAGCAACTGGCCCGTGCTGGGGCGGTTCTCCACCGGTTTGAACGTGCCCCGATCCGGGCTCGAGTTCAATCGCTTATGGCTCCGCAAAACATCGCCTAGGGAATCGTGCTACCACCGGGCGGCGGCACCGGCTTTCCTGCGATGATCTTCTCCAGCTTGGCCTGTAACTCGGCCAACGCCTTGTCGGCATCCTGCTCGCCTGCAAGAATGGAGTGCACCGACGAGAAATATGCCCGTGAAACCTCATCATAGCGCTGTCCTGATACCGTTGACGGACGGGCAACTGCGACACTTCCTACGTCCTTCCAGAGCTGTGCGATTCCCGGTCGGTCTTGCAAGTACTCCGGGTTGGCGTAGAACTCCCGCCGAGTGGGCAGCATGGCGTGCTTCTTCCACAGAGTCAATTGTTCGTCGTGGCTCGTGAGGTACTTAACCAGCGCCGCAGCCTCCCGAGGGTGGTGCGAATACGTTGAAACTGCCAGAGACTGTCCTCCTAGTGTCGACGCCCTGCCAGCCGGCCCGCTGGGCAGCAGCGCGATTGCAATCCTTGCCGTAGGATTCGGGATCAGCGACTCCCCGCTGAACTGCCTCCACAGCCAGTCGCGCGCGAACGCCGCGTCGCCGGAGTGCAGGACATTTCTTGAATCCTGCTCCTTGAATGCAATGACACTCGGCGGCGAGATCGTGCCGATCCAGCGGCGCGCTCTCTTCATCGCTTCAATCGTTCGTGGATTGTTGACGGTGATCGAGCCGTTGGGCTCGATTATGCTGCCCCCGCCGTACGATGCTTGCCACTCGAAAGCATTGCAGGTAAGGCCCTCGTAAGCGGCGCCCTGCCACACATATCCCCAGAAATTGTTGTTTCCGCCGGCACGCTCTCCGGCCTGGATGCGGGCGGCCATCTTTTCTAGTTCGTCCCAGGTCGCGGGCGGATTGCGATACCCGTACTTTTGCAGCAAATCCGCACGGTAGTACAAGACTCCCAACTCGGTGTTGAAAGGCATGCTGATCAACCGCCCATTAACCGTATCGTTCCGCAATTGGGCTTCGAGTTGATCCGCAGACTCGTTGGCAAGATACTGCTTCAGATCGACCATCTGGTCCGCCAGGACCGCCGGCCAAACGACGTCGATGTAGTACACGTCAGGCGTCGACGACTTCGCTCTTAGATAGCGACGATAGAGCTCCAGACGCTCTGTCATTGATTCCGGGCCCGGGATGAAATCCACACGGATTCCGGTTTCCCGGCTGAACTGCCCGAATACGCTCCGATCCATTGCCAATTCGCGCTGTGTCGCCGGGCCCCAGCCAATGAACGTAATGACCGACGGCGTCGCTGAGTTATCGCCGGCGGTGCGGTTACAACCAGCACAAAACAGAAAGATAAGTAGGAAGGATGAGAAGAGCCGTTGTTTTGCGCGAGTGCTCACGTTCGTGGTCATGGCCTGCCCTCGCAGCTCTCGTCAGCGACAAACATTGTACCCCACCAGGGTAGCTCCGTCGCTGAGTATGCTCACGCCTGCCGGCCTGTCGGCGATTCCATTCAAGACTGCTGCGGGTAGTGGCGCGATGCATGCCGAGTTCGGATCGCGGTTGACTCGGTCCTCGCTGATTGAAGTTCTATGTTTTTGGACTCGCTTTCTTCCCGCTACCGACTATTTCCGAGACCGCGCGATAGCCTTGGTCTATAGCAATGTTGGTGTACGCATGGCCATCGGCGTCGGAATTGGCAATGTGGATGCGGCCGAATGCTTGGCGTCCGATTACACACGGACGCTCGGAGGCTGGCCGGTCAATCGGTTCAAATAGCGAGTTGTACTCGTAGGCATAGCCGTGAGGCCAACGGTTGACTGTAATCCCTTGAATGTCGCGAGCGGGATCGAAACCTCCAGGAGAAAGGATCCGGCCAAGCTGATCACGAACGTTGCGCTCGAAGACATCGAAAGGCGTGCTGACCAATTCGTATCGCCCAGCCCGATATTGATCTTTGCAATCGAGGCCGGGACTGCATGGAGTTCGCAGCAGGTGCAGCAGGCAGGGTTCATCGGGAGAACTGGGAAACCGGTAGTCGCCCATGGAGACGGGAAAATCCAGGGTGACGTTGCTGAAGTATGCGCTCGGCGCGTAGACACCCTCAATCCCAAGTTTCTGGAACGATTTCCAGTTGCTGATCTGTACGTTGGTGTAGACAAGAGGAATTTTCACGCAATAGGACAACGCTTCCTTCTGTTTGGCGGACATCTCGGGGCACAAATACGGAATGATCATGTTGTAACAGGCGAGCACGCATTGTCCTGCCCGGACCCGGCGAGCCTGTCCGCCTCGAACGTACGTGACCTCCACTTCCTTCGCGGTCGCGGGATCGCCAACATGCTTAGCCCGCACGGCCGTACTGTTCAGTCGCACACGAACGCGCGAGGCAGGATCGTCAAGGAGACCATAGTTTGCTCGCGAGGTGACGATGTCTTCCATGGTGCTGCCGGAAAGAACCCCAGGCACCAGCGATCGGACCAGCATTCTTGCGATGGAAGCATTACCGTCAGGGAAGTGGAAGATATAAGGCTCCTCCTCTTCCTGATCGTCTTCGCGATGCCGTTTGGGGAGAGTGATGCCTCTGAAGCCCGGATAACTATAGCGCGCGCAGTCGTACGCTGAAACCGCATCGACCCCAACGCCATACAAATCGTGTGGCGCTTTCTGGAAAACCTTGACAACATCAGGATGCACCTTCACGTAATTCAGCAGAAAATCTTTGTAGCTGGTCTTGATCAGCTTGGAGCGTTTCTGTTCCGCAGTGAGGCCCGGCAGATAGTCGACTTTGGTTTCCTGAAGCCGAAGGATGTCGTGCCGTGCCGCCTCGGCGATGGGTAGCTGCGTAGCCGTCTCTCGCGTGAACGTCGGACCAAAATAGTGCAGGCCCGCTTCGGGCACGAGTCGATCTACGCCAAAAGTTTCTTTGTCGAAGAAAGTGGCCTCGCCAAGTTTCATCGACTCGTACAGCTTCTGATCGTAGTACTTGTAGAAGCGCTGCAGGTCAATTCCCAATTCCTTGAGGAGTCCGATTGCCTCTTTGCTGTAATGGGCGGGCGCCTCGATTGACTGTGTTCCGCCGTAGCCGAGCAGCAAGCGATTGCCCGCCTGGAACTCGTTGCGCTTGGCGTGCCCGCCGAAGTCGTCATGGTTGTCGAGAAGCAGAATGCGAGCATCCGCTCCGGCAGCCTTGCGGTAAGAATAGGCGGCCGCCAAGCCACTGATTCCAGCGCCGACGACAATCAGGTCGTAAGCCTCTGCGTCAGCCACGGTGTCGGGCCAGTCCTTGCCATCGCGTAGGGCATGAGCCACCTCCCATGATCCGTCGTGGCTCCCGCGCATTCCAGTCTTGGCCGGCGGGTAGTAGGTAGGGTCTTTCTCCGGAACAAACGGAGAGTGCGGAATCCCGAAAGCTTCCGCCCACAAAGGGTTTCCAGCAAGCATCGAGGCTCCAACTGCGATGCTCACGCCATTCAGAAAGTCACGTCGCGTAATTTGTTGGTGCATGCCGAGTTCACGGTCCTGCTCTTTCTGGTTCATTTCGTCCTCATTTGTGAACAAGATTCGTGACTTTTTCGAATTGCGACATAATCCACGATTGCAAGAACCTCTATACTACGTCCGAGATTTTACAGAAGGCTTGAAGCCTCCTGCTCGCATCGTGATCAGGCTTCAGTTGACGAACGATCGAGAATTCCAGCGATATTTTAGCGTGAGGTGATCATGTCAATTACGCGACGAGAAGCCTTTAGTCTGACCGCGCTGATAGCGGCAGGAAGCGCCATTCCCGCATTTGCAGCCAAAGATGATGCATTGCCATCGGCGACCTATCCATTTGAGAGCATGCCCGTGCAGGTCCTCGACCACGTGCAGATGCGAGAGATCTTGAAAGGAAAGCTGGCAACTGGGGAGCATATCGAAGCACATGAGACAACTCTGCCCCCGAATGGATATCCGCATCCTCCCCATCGTCACCTCCACTCTGAAATGTGGCTTATCCGTGAGGGAACTGTCGAACTTACGATTAACGATGCCAGCCACCGTCTAGGCCCTGGAGGGCTAGGGTTCGTACACTCGAATGAGGAGCACGGCATAAAGAATGTCGGAACAGGTCCAGCCACCTACTTTGTCGTTGCGATTGGTCCCGGCGCAGACACCTAATCATGATGTGTCAAGTCGCTTTGAGATAAGCGGCGGTCGGACCCTGCGATCTGTGACTGGCTGCGGTCAGATTGACGTGACGATATTCCAGTCACCTCGTGCAGTCTGCTGAATGTTTCGATTCAGTGGTGTGAGTACACCGAATGACCCAAACTTCATCCGTGACACGGCTTTCGCGAACGGTGAATATTGACGATTTGCGCGAACTGGCTCGACGCCGCGTGCCGAGAATTGTTTTCAACTACATCGATGGTGGTGCTGAAGATGAGTGGACGCTTCGCGAGAACCGTCGAGCTTTCGACAAGATTACGTTCCGCCCACACCAAGCCGTTGCCGTGCCGGCGTGCGACCTCCGAACTCACGTTCTGGGGACGGAACTGTCGATGCCACTGCTTCTGGCGCCCGTGGGCTATCTACGTGTGATGCACCCCGACGGCGAAATCGCTGCGGCGCGGGCGGCTGGCCGTGCTGGCGTCGGCTTCATTTTGTCCACAGTTTCGGGCTACCGACTCGAAGACGTGAAGGCATCCTCTGTCGCACAGCTTTGGTATCAAGTGTATCTCACGGGTGGCCGCGCTGCTGCAGAGAATGCAATGCGGCGAGCTATGGAGGTGGGATACAAAGTTCTCGTGATTACGATCGATTCCGCCGTCATCGGACACCGGGAGCGCGAATCGCGTGACGGCATGGACCAACTTCTTCGGGGCAACATCCGGTCGAAGATCCCTTTCACACCTCAGGTTCTAAGTCGTCCGCGCTGGCTGATACGCTTTCTGCTCGACGGTGGCCTTCCCGAGATGCCCAACATCGTCAACCCCGAAACGGGTGTACTGAGGGTCCGTGATGCGCACACTGCGATGAAGCGTGAGGCATTCACGTGGGACGACATGCGGTGGATGCGTGCGCTCTGGAAAGGACCAATTGTCATCAAAGGCGTACTCTCGGCAGATGATGCGAAGCGGGCCCTCGATCATGGCTCTGCCGCTGTGGTTGTTTCCAATCACGGAGGCCGCCAACTGGACGGTGTTCCAGCGAGTTTGCAGGTGCTCCCGGAAGTAGTTGCAGCGGTCAAGGATCAAGCTGAAGTCCTGATGGATAGCGGAATTCGCCGCGGGTCAGACATCGTCAAAGCGATATGCCTGGGTGCCCGGGCAGTCCTTTGTGGACGCGCATTTGCTTACGGACTAGCTGCCAGCGGCGAAGCGGGCGTTACTGTCGCGATCGAGATCCTTCGCTCTGACCTAGAGCGATCTCTCAAGCTCTTAGGATGTCGGTCCGTTGAGGGTTTGAACGAGTCGTACGTGCAGATACCTTCACACTGCTAAAACTGCGGCCGAGTCGACTATGGCCGCTGCAAGTTACCGACAACAAACCAGTAGGGAAGCACTCCGGCAAGAAGAATGAAAGATGCGAGTTCAAAACCCGGGACGTACGAGCCGTGCGAGGTAATCAAGAATCCCACCGCCAAGGGAGCTATGATTCCGGCGAGGTTCCCTGCAAAGTTCTCAGCCCCAGTCCAGATCCCGACCGCTTCCGCTGGTGCACAGGACTGAAGAATCGCGAGCAGGTTGCCAGTCGCAAGACCGACCAGGGACGCTCCAATCAGTAGTCCGATTGCGATTCCAGTATGGGCGGTGCGCATGGCTCCAATGAGAAAGAAACCCATCGTGAAAGCGATAGCGACGATCCTCTTCCGGGTAGCAGTTTCGTCCCAACCACGACGGATCAAGCTATCCGCGATCCATCCACCAATTGGTTCAGCAATTCCGAATGTGAAGAACGCGAGTGAAGCATAAAAGCCGGCTTGTACGATGCTCAAATGGCGAACAGTTACCAGATAGTCTGGCAGCCACGTGACCAGCACATACCAGTAATAATCAAAACAAAAGAATCCGAGGCATATTCCCAGCAAGTTGCGATTGAGTAAGGAACGACCAACGGTGCGCCAGGGGAGGTCCAGTGCTGCCGCACTCGTGCTCAGGGCTCGCAATCGGCGCGGGAAAACCCGGAACCATGGCGCAATCCAGAGGAGAGCCGTGAACCCTAGAATAAGAAAAGTGTGTCGCCATCCAAAACGAACTAAGAGCCAAGGAACCAGGATGCCTTCGAGCACCAGCCCGGTTCGAGTCCCGAAGTCGAAGAGTCCCGAGGGCAGACCACGTTCTCTCGGCGCAAACAACAGGCTGACGATTTTCGTTCCACCTGGCAGGTAAATGGATTCTCCGATCCCAAGGAGAATCCGAAAGGCGATTAACGCCGAAAGGCTGCTTGCCAAGCCCGTTAGACCTTGTGCGACTGACCAAATGGTGAATGCTCCGGCATAGAGCCAGCGCAAGTTGAATCGGTCGGCACTCCAGCCGATCGGGAGTTGCATCAGCGCATAGGACCAGAAAAAGGAGGAGAGCAGTAGGCCCTTACCTTGCGCCGTGAGGTGGAAATCTCTGGAAATAAATGGCAGCGCAAATGAAATAGCGGCGCGATCCAGGTAGTTGATCAGCGACGCCGCAAAGAGCAAACCGACAATCCACCACCGACGATGATGAGAAAAGTCCGCCAGGTCCATAGTTGCGAATCCAGTCGCAATCTGGGACAGAATAGACCAATTTGTAAGTTCTGCAACCCGCAACGCATTCGAGTGCATACATCAGTCTGTCGGACTTGTCCTTTAAGACCAGCTCTGGTGGACCGCTATTGTCGTTGGTAGCAGCCGATATCGATATTGCCGGATTTGACCCGCGATGAACCTTCGAGGTCCAGTTCGCCAACCGGCACTCCGTCCGTCGTCCCCGCGGCGATTGCTGGTGAATCTGGTTGCAGGTGGAAGTCCTTCGCGGCAGCGTCAACAAAATGAGGATCGAGAAAGCGGGAATGACGGTCATTTCCCGTGGACTCAACATACTTGTCGAATCCCGTCATTGTGGCGGAGGCTCCCGCCCAGGTGCTCGCTTGCGCTCCCGAGGCGCAGTAATAAAGGTTGTGATCAATAATCGCTGGCGGCTGGGTTCTGTCGACCTGAGATTTGGTTACTGTGAAAAGGCAGCGGGATCCTGCGTAGACGATGTTGTTTTCAAAGCGATTGTCCGCCATGTTCCACTGCAGTTGGAATTCGCCGGAGCCTGTTGCCGATGTATCGTTTTCGAAAAGCGTATTGTTGACCACCGCAGAGTGATCCGTATGCCCCCGTTCAGGCGCATAACCCCCGATCGAAACCCCTGCCGTGTGGCAGTGATAAATAAGGTTATTTCGCGCCGTGATGTAACTGGTGGCGCGGTCCTTGTGCTCACTGGCCAGTTCGATTCCAAAGTCCACATCATGCATGACATTCTGTTCGATCAGGATCCGGGTTCCGCCGTCCACATAAATGCCATCGGAAGATTCATCGTTGCGGTATGCCGGATTGCCGCGAGAGGTGATGTTGTAAACCAAATTGCCGCTGACTAGTCCGTCACGAGCCTGGTCAACCGCGGGGTCAGGTGCGGTGCGTTCGAAACCAATGACGTCGATTCCGATGTTGTTATTGTCGTGGACAATATTGTGCGTGATGCGGAAGTTCGTGACGTTTCCGTTCACCACCAGTGACTCGCTCGAACCGGTTTTAAGGTGATGCACCTCATTGCCATCGATGATCAAGTCAGTGATCGGGGTCTTGGCGTCGGTGCCGTATACGGCTATGCCAAAAGCGTTGCCTCCTCGTCCGGGACCGTCGCGACCTTCGAAATTGTTCTCAATGTGATGGACGTTGTTTTTCAGCAGCTCTATGTGCGAACCGGCTCCGATCACGTTTATCCCCAGGGGAGCGAGTCGAAGTTCGGCGGTGCGGAAGTTGCGGATTTCGAAACCCTGAATTCTCACATAACTCTTGTTCTGAATCGTAAGTATGCCGATTCTTCCCGAGGGTGTGAGACGCCCTGCGTCCAGGATCGCGGTCTCGCCTGGATAGCTTCTGAACGTGATGTATCCATCGCTTGCGTTACCGGAGGCGTTGATGCTCACCAGTTCCTCGTAGATTCCTCCTCGAACGGAGACGGTGCTGCCCGCCCGCGCGGTGTCTGCGGCGTGTTGGATGGTACGCCAAGGTGCCGATTGAGTGCCGAGGTTCGAATCGTTTCCGGTTGTAGCTACGTAGAAGGACGAGTTGGTCTGGCCGATGGCTGCTGACACACAAGCCAACAACATAAAGAGAGTTGAAAAGTTCATGTTCATCACTCCTCTACACCAAAGCCTGATCGAGATGGTTGTGGCGCAGCGTCAATGAGCCATCGGAATTGACCTTCTGCCGGCACGCCCAACGGACCGGATAACGAACACCTTTTACTTCCAACTCAGCTTTCAGCCGGAGACCTTCCCATTGCACTCCTGCCGGAAGCATCAGCATGGCCTGATGAACACCCGTCGGTTTCGGATATCCGGGATCAACGCAGCCGGCCACCTTGATCTTCTTGTCCCCACTCTGCACAATCAGGCGAAGCACTCCAGGGACAGGCGTGATGCCATCGTTAGCGAGTCCGATGACCAGGCCAGTGACTCCATCGCGCTTGAAGGTCCAGATAAACGACGGACGGACGCGGTAGCCGATTTGGCGGGCGATCTCGTCGATCGGCCCGGGGAACTTTTCGTAGTAACTCAAGATGTTGCCGGCGTTCTGGGTGTGCCAACTCCAAAGCGACAAATAATTGACTCCGACGTCGGCGGCGTGGGAAATGATTTGCTCGTTATACGTAATTCCATCTTCGTCGATCTGAAGTTCCTTCGGATCGCCGGTGGTGAAACCAACCTCACAGATTGCGGCAGCCCAAGGCGGACGGTAGCTCAGGGCGTCGATCTGAGTATTCTCGATGAAGATCGTATCCGTGCGCAGCCAGTTGCCGGAACGCATGGTGCGGTCGAGCAGATCGGAGTTGCCTACGTTGCTGAAGTCGGGTTGCGTGTTCGTGGCGAGCGGGACTTTCGTCCACTGTTCGAGTTGCATCTCGAACATGGCCGCCCATGTCTGTTCCGCGACTAACTGGCTGGGGAAAGGATTGCCCTCGAACGGCCATGTATGCCCCTCGCCCCAAAAGCCGTACATCATTGTGTCCATGAACTCGATCTGCGGATGGCCGTTGAGTTCGGCGGCGAGCAGGCCGTTCAATTCGCGAAACGCAGCTTGATAAGCCGGGTGATCGTAACGCGGCACGCGGTTGTCTTTCTTATAGCGCATCTGTGCGGGATCGCCCTTCCACTCGCCTTTCAGCTTTACGTAGGGGACTTTGTTGAGGAGAAAATCTGGCATCCCCGGATCTGGGAAGTCAGGATTTTCCAGCATGAGTCGGAAACCGATGCGCTTGTCATAGCGGCGAGCCAGATCGAACGTAATCTTCCACCATTCGGGGAATTCGAGGCGTCCCGGCTGTTTTTGGACATCGCGCCAGTTGGGGCGAATATAAATCTTCTGGGCGAAGGGAAGCTTGATCAGATCTTCGAGGGTCCGCTCCAGCGTTTGACCGGGCACATGAAGTGGTCCGGTGTCGTCAGAGGCGTAGACGACGAGGCCCATGCCATAGTTACTAACGACGTCCTTGGATGGCGACGTGACCATCGAGACCTCGCTCTCGGGAACGACTGCGCCGGGACCATATTGTGGAAACGGACCCTGATAAAGCCGCTCGAGAACCGTAGGTCCTGATCCCCAATCGTATTTGTCCCAGTTGTGTTCAGGGATGGAGGCGTTGGCACTGGCCTTGTACAAGCCAACCGTGACTCCTGCTGCTGCGGCGGACTTCAAGAAACCGCGTCGGTCCATTAGCGCTCCTGCAAGGGCGAGGTTCGGCAACTAACTAACGGAAGATGGTACCTCAGAATCGAAATAACACGAAAGTGTAAGAAATAGTTCGTAATATTCGAATGGCCGATAGTGGGACCGAAATCGGCGTTTTGGGTCGATGACGAACCCCCTGCGCGCTGACAATGCTCGGTTATCCGCGCTTTGAACTGTTTTGAGAGGAGTCTGATCGGCGGGCCTCAATTGCTTTATCCTAATAACCCGGAATGCATGCTGCTTATACTTATATGGCGGTTATGCTCGATGCTTTATCCCCATCCCGTCGACCGCGCATCGTCGTGGTGCTTGTTGCAGTCGTCGTCATTGGCGTCGTCGCGGGAGCATGGTTCGCTCACAGCCGGTCTCGCGATCCGGTTACCTTCAGCAATGATATTCAGCCTATCCTGAATCAAAACTGCGTGCAGTGTCATGGTGGCGTTCGACAGAAAAATGGCGTGTCGTTCGTCTTCCGCGAGGACGCCCTTGGCAAGGGCAAGTCTGGACGTAAGAACCATCGTGCCGGGTCATCCCGATGAATCGGAACTGATCGCGCGGCTGACTTCGTCTGACCCGGAGGCGAGGATGCCATATCACGCGCCCCCACTTCCTCCCCAGCAAATCGAATTGCTCCGCCGGTGGATAAAAGAAGGAGCCAATTGGGAAGATCATTGGGCCTTTG
This sequence comes from uncultured Acidobacteriaceae bacterium, assembly GCA_963840895.1. GTDB lineage: Bacteria > Acidobacteriota > Terriglobia > Terriglobales > Acidobacteriaceae > Sulfotelmatobacter. Next base: position 66,937 of record CAWJAR010000007.1, on the reverse strand, counting down.
TCGCTCCCAGGCCGCAGCACCCGCCGGCGGTGAAGCAGTCAGGCTGGATCCGTCAACCGCTGGACCGGTTCATCCTCGCTCGCCTCGAGAAAGAAGGATTGGCGCCCTCGGCCGAGGCCGATAAAAGCGAACTGCTGCGCCGGGTTTCCTTCGATCTCACCGGACTTCCGCCTACGCTTGAGGAACAGGCATCGTTTCTGTCCGACTCATCGCCGAATGCCTACGAGAAACAGGTGGATCGACTGCTGGCTTCACCTCGCTATGGCGAGCGTTGGGCGGCGTTATGGTTGGACTTGGCGCGCTATGCGGACAGCAAAGGCTACGAAGCTGATCGCGAGCGGCCTGGGGTGTGGCCCTATCGCGATTGGGTCATTCAAGCTTTCAATCGCAATATTCCTTATGACAAATTCGTGATCACGCAGCTTGCCGGCGACTTGCTACCCGATGCGACTTTTGAAGATCAAATCGCTACTTCGTTTCACCGCCAAACCCCCAACAATGACGAAGGCGGCACCGACGACGAAGAGTTCCGTTTGATCGCAGCCATGGATCGTTCGGCGACGACATGGTCGGTTCTAAATGGGCTCACCATGAACTGCGTGCAGTGCCACTCCCACCCTTACGATCCCATTCGACACGCCGACTACTACAAGTCCCTGGCCTTCTTTAACACGTCTCGTGATGCAGACCTGCCAGAGGACACTCCTGTCTTGCACGTTCCAAAGGATAAGCGCAGATACGAAGATGCGTTTCGGCTACAGGAGCAGATTTCGCAGCTAATTCATTCGATGGTGACTTCCGGCCGGCGCCTGGAGACCCAAACAAAATGGATTCCGTTGGCCATTACGTCGGCGTCAGCGAATGAGGCACTGGCGCTGGAATGGGAGGCGGCAGATTCCGAGCGGGAACTTGCCGCGTTGAATGAGGGCAAGCTGCCCCCGAAAGAGCAAAAAGAAAAGCGGAAGTATTTGCTCACGACGATTGCTGAAAGCAGGAAACTGGCGCGATCGAAGGCGGCGAATCCGTCCATCGCTTTCCAGGTTCAAGACGGAGAAATGCTGGCCGCAGCCAATACACCGGGGAAGTCAGTCTACGAAGTAATCGCAACTGCAGATGCACCGATCATAACGGCCCTGCGAATCGACGTGGTGCCATCGACCGGGGATGCCGCCCGTCACAATCCGGAGGATGGTTTCATTGTCGACCAGATGCGAAGCTTGGGTGATCCGGCCGAATGGTCACCAGGATAAGATCCGCTTCCATGATTTCGTTTCTGATTCGGACGACGATGTCAAGACTGCGATCGATCGGGCCATCAAATTCGGGCCTGCTTCTGAACTGGCCGGCGGCTTCGCGGCAAATCCTAGCCTCTTTCGACCGCGCTGGACCATCGGGGTGCCCGATGCACCGCTGCGACTTTCTCAGGGGAGTCGCATAAAGGTGCGGCTTACACAAACTCAGAATATTAACGACAAGCCGGCGCATGTGCGAAGGGCGCGTTTGTCAGCAAGTTCTGATGCGCGCTGGTCCGAACTGATTCACGATCGGGAATATCGTGACAAGCGGGCACAAGTTTCGACGCTGACCCGGAAGTTGGAAGCGATTCCGAGTGTCGAAACTCCCGTGATGGTCGAGCAACCAGACTATGAAGATCGGGAGACGTTGGAATTCGAGCGCGGAAATTTCCTCACCAAGATTGGACCTGCCCTCACGCCGGATGTGCCAGGATTGTTTCCCCGACTTCCTGACGAATGCTCCTCGCAATCGTTTAACCTTGGCCAAATGGTTTTTCAGTCCGGCAGCAGCCGCTAACAGCCCGCATCGCCGTGAACCGCTATTGGGAGCAGCTATTCGGCACCGGAATTGTCGAGACTCTGGAGAATTTTGGAAGTATGGGCGAAAAGCCGAGTCATCCGGAATTGCTTGATTGGCTCGCGCTTCACTTTGAGAACGATCTTCACTGGGACATGAAGGCGTTATTGCGCGAACTGGTAACGAGTGCGACGTACCGGCAGAGTCGCAAAATCGACACCGGCACTGACCGAGAAAGATCCACGCAATCGACTGCTGGCGCGCGGCCCACAGCAAAGGCTCTCGGCGGAGATGGTACGCGATCAGGCTCTGATGGCCAGCGGACTCTTGAGCGCAACCATGGGCGGACCTCCGGTAATGCCGCCTCAGCCTGAGGGCGTCTGGAACTCCGTTTATAACGACAGCAAGTGGGTGGACGCGAAGGGCCCGAATCGGTATCGACGCGCGATTTACACGTACATCAAGCGGACGAGTGGATATCCGAGTTTTCTTATCTTCGATGCTTCCGATCACGACGTGAGCCTGGCACGGCGCATACCCACCAACACGCCCTTACAGGCCCTGGTCACGATGAATGATCCGGTTTATCAGGAAGCCTCGGAAGCGTTGGCTGTGCGCATGCTGAAGGCTAGTCGATACAACGGATGACCGTCTGCGATACGGCGCGCGTTTGGTTTTGTCGCGCGATCTGACTGATTTTGAGTTAGCGACGCTACGCGAATTGTTTGAAAAAGCTCTTGCGGAATCCGGGGCGGGCGGGTTGAAAAGGGCCGCGTATGGCAGAGGAGCATCCGGAAATGAACAGCGCGCCATGACGGCGGTCGCCAGTGTTCTGTTCAATCTGGATGCGGCATTAACCAGGTGATGGTGATGTCAAATTCCAACGTTCGGCCGAAGGATCCGAAGGCGGGCGAAGTCAGCGCCGAAATATATTCCGAACTGCGAATGGCGGCACTGCAGGCGCAAACGCGTCGTCATTTCCTGCGAACCCTGGGCAGCGGCCTCGGAACACTGTTTGTGGGAACGTCGCTGGCGCAATATGCCAAGCCCGGTAAAGAGTCCGCGCGCTCCGAGTCTGCTGCGCTCGATTTTACGCGCGATCCCTCCAGCCCGCTTTCCGAGTTGCCGCCTCAGTTTGCGGCCAAAGTGCGGCGCGTGATCTATCTGCACATGGCCGGAGCGCCCAGCCAACTGGAACTGTTCGAGCACAAGCCGGACTTGAAGCGACTGGACGGCCAGGATTGTCCCGCATCTTTTCTGGCGGGCAAGCGTTTCGCATTCATCAGCGGCGTTCCGAAACTGCTGGGGTCGCAGTACCCGTTTCACCAGGTCGGCGAGAGCGGTCACTGGATATCCGATCGCCTGCCTCATCTGGAACAGCAACTCGACGACATTTGTTTTATCAAGTCGATGCGTACCGATCAGTTCAATCACGCGCCGGCGCAGTTGCTGGTGCACACCGGGAATGCGCGGCTTGGATACCCGTCGTTCGGTTCCTGGGTGCTTGTACGGGACTCGGCACGGAAAATCAGAACCTGCCCGGATTTATCGTGTTGCTCTCGGGCGGCAAATCGCCTGACGGCGGAAAGCAACTGTGGAGTTCCGGCTTTCTGCCGAGTGTCTACCAGGGAGTGCAATGCCGCTCGCATGGCGAGCCGGTGCTGTATCTGGACAACCCGCCGGGAACAAGCCGTTCGCTGCGTCGCGATATGTTGGACGCGATCGACAAGATCAATCAGCAGACCTATGCCAGACGTTCGGAAATCCGGAAACCATCACGCGCATCGCGCAATACGAGATGGCGTTCCGCATGCAAATGGATGCCACCGATGCCATGGACATTCATAAAGAACCGGATTCCGTTCGCGCCAGGTACGGATCGAAGCCGGGCGAGTCCAGTTTTGCCAACAATTGCCTGGTGGCGCGGCGACTGGCCGAGCGGGGCGTGCGATTTATTCAGCTCTACCACTGGGGATGGGATTCTCATGGGGCGGACGCCAAGGAAGCGCTGAACCTGGGATTTGCCGATCGTTGCCGGGAAGTGGATCAGCCGACCGCGGCACTGCTGGCCGATCTGAAGGAGCGTGGCATGCTGGAGGACACGCTCGTCGTCTGGGGAGGCGAATTCGGCCGGACGCCGATGCGGGAAAACCGAAATGGCCAGGAGATGAAGTATGTGGGAAGAGACCACAATCCCGGCGCATTCACGATCTGGCTGGCAGGCGGCGGCGTCAAGCCCGGAATTACTCACGGCCAAACGGACGAGATGGGATACGAGATCGTAAAAGATCCGGTCGAGATCCGCGACCTGCATGCGACCATGCTCTACTTGCTGGGCTTCGACCATCACAAACTCAACTATTCTTTTCAGGGCCTGGAACAGAAATTGACCAGCGTGAAACCAGCGCGCGTCGTGACGGAGATTTTGGCGTGAGCTTCTCGCCGATCATTCAGGCCATGCAATCGTTGAGGGCAACCTATTGCTCATGACAGCGCCGGCGGTCGCCTCCTGAAGGAATTTCGTCGTCGGCCTACTACTTCTGCTGCCGATTTTGATCGTGATGGCGCTGTTGGTGTTTCTTCCGCCCGATGGGAAGGAGCGCGCGGAATGGATGCAATTCATCGGGCGCTTTCATCCTTTGGCGGTCCATTTTCCGATTGCTCTCGTTCTGCTCGTCCCGATTTTTGAATTGGTGGGCCGGAGCGCTCGCTTTTCGTATCTGCGGCTCTCGACCGGCTTCCTGCTTGGGCTGGCAACGCTCGCGGCAACCGCGGCTGCAATTCTTGGATGGTGTCTGGGACGCAGTGGCGGATATTCCGGCCCACTGGTTACACAGCACATGTGGGGCGGAGTTCTGCTGACACTCACCTGCTGGCTGTGTTGGGTGCTAAGGGCAAGACTCAGCCAGTCCGACACCATTGTTCGGAATTCCACTTGCGATTGCGGTTGTGCTGGTCGCGTGGACGGGATACCGCGGTGGACAATTGTCGCTCGGCGCAGATCACCTCACGGAGCACATGCCGGCAGGGTTGCGTCATGTTCTAGGGTCTGACAGGATAGCGAACGGCTATCGTCAAAGGCCGATCCAAACACGTTTTATGGGGCGCGGGTTCAGCCTATCTTCGCCGCTCGATGTGTCAACTGCCACGGTCCTGACAAGCACAAAGCAAATCTTCGGCTCGACACGTACCAGGGAGTCATGCGTGGCGGCAAGGATGGCCCGTCGTTCAAGCCGGGGAACACTCAAGGCAGCGATCTATTTCGTCGAATCACCTCTGCCCGCCAACCACGATGACTTCATGCCAAAAGGCAAGAAGGCCTTGTCATCGGACGAAGTGAAGCTGATCGAACTGTGGATTGGTGCTGGCGCTTCAGAAACGCTCGCCAAAGACGCAATCAAGGACGCGCCGGCGGATTCTCGAGCGTCGAGCTGTTGCCGAAGTAACTTTTCAGGAAGTCGATCCAGCTGCTGTCCCCAAATGCGGTCAGCAATTGCGCCCGCGGTCGCCGAATTGCAAAAGAGATTTCCGAACATATTGGACTACGAGTCGCGAGGCTCTGCAGACCTGCGATTGAATGCTTCGATTCTTGGAACAAGGTTCGGTGACAACGATCTCGCGGACTTTGCGGCTGTCGCCGAGCACATTACAGTAGCCGATTTTTCCCGCACCGGACATCACCGACCGTTCTGCGGGCACAATCGCGGCGATGAAACGGCTGCGCGTCCTTCGGCTCACGAACACCGGGATTACTGACGCTACATTGCAGCGGCTAGGCGCCTTGGATCAACTCGAATCGCTGAACTTGTTCGGTACGCAGGTTACATCTGCGGCCTTACCGGCAATCTCGAAGCTGCCGAAGCTTGCGCATCTGTACGCGGGACAAACGTCAATTTCCCAGGGAAGCGTCGTACCAGAAGGGCTGGCGGGCAAGGTTGTGTTCTGACAACATACGTTTCAGTGTGCCTCGAATAGATAGAGACGCTTCAGCCCAGGTTTGGATTGCAGTTCGGCGGCTCCGTCGCGAGACACGTTCGTCTGAGTAAGATTCAGCGACTCCAACTTCTCAAGTTTCAGAAGTTCTTTCACTCCGACCGGAGGTCACTGCGGTGTCGGATAAATCCAGAAATCTCAGGTTGGAAAAGCTTGCGAGCGCCTGCATGCCCTTGTCCGTCACCTTGGTACGGGCGAGTTCCGCATCCACGATCAGGCTCTCGACCGGCGCGAGCCCCGCCAAGGTGGCATCCGTGCAACGCTCCGGCGCGCTCGCGGTTCGAAGAATCAATCCGTCAGTAGGATTTTGCGAACGTGGAACAATGCGAATGCCCAGCGACGCTTCAAGCTCAGCAATCGTCTTCAATTGAGGACGGTAGTCCGCAGTCAACGGCGCGCAACTTTGTTTCCGTTGGATTGCGGCAGTTCCTCGACTGCTTCGTCCGGAATGTGGATGGTGGCTCCCGCCGCAATCCAAACCTCGATGATCTTCGTTTCCTCCGCGCTCAACGACGGCTTGCCGTCCGCCGGCATGAAGTCCTTGCTGTCCGGCGGAAGCGTGATGCGTCGATACATTTCACTTTTGCCTGGTTCTCTTGGAGAAATCACCGGGCCATCCTTGCCTCCGAGCATTACCTGTTCGTAGCCGTCGAGACGCAGCTTGCCTTTGAACTTTTCAGCATCGTGGCAAAGAACGCATTTCTGATCGAAGATTGGCTGCACCCGCGTGGCGTAAAAACTGGTTGGGTCGATCTGGACTTTTCGCTCGCACACCGAACCAGCGACGAAATGGCTGAGGCATGCGTTCGGTCAGGAAGTTGGCGCCGTGTGTCAGCTTGCCACCTTGATCGCTGGTCCAGATCAGCAGACCTAGCGTCAGCAGCAGAGCGGCAACATAGGCTCTCGGCTTCCAGCGATAGAGAGCCAGCAGGTGACAGAGGCTGCCGCCAGAGATACACCGCCCCACATGTGTCGCGTTACCAGTGATCCTTCAGAACCTCCGCTCCAGGCGAGGAGCCATCCAAACCCGGCAGCGACGATCGCGGTCGCGGCTGCGATTGCCAGCACGAAGCCCACCGCTTGTCGGAGATGTTCTTGAAAGAAACCCTGCGCACTCGAGCATCGGCACGAGCAAGAGCAGGGCGATCGGGATATGCACGATCAAAGGATGGAACCGGCCCAGGAACTGAGCTAGGTCAACGCGCTCGCGGCCATCCGGCGGAGCGAAAACCAGCAGAACTACAAGCAGGAAAATCGCAGCCAGCTCCGCCGACCAGCGTCCACACCCGGATTCGAAGTGGCATGCGGATCCCGTTAGGCCTTGCGCAGAAGTGTGATTCGCCCGATCGGCAGCCATTCGGCTACGAGAATGTCGCCGTTGTGAAGAAAGATGGCGGCGTGCGGCGTGATGAACTTTCCCGGAGTGAATTGCGAGCGCGACTGCTTCGGCGAGATCCGACTTCACCGTTCTCTGCTCTTGCCGTCGCCGAGTTGCGCAACCACGTTGTACTCGTCGATCGAGAATGCAAACCTGACTGTCCAGATCGGGGCAAACCATCCACTCGCCCTGGGTGTGGAAGTTGCAAGGCATGCGAAGACGCGCCTCGTCTTTGATTGTCTTCAGATGAGCGCCGTCGAGGGTGAAAGTCTGAATGCGGCGGTTTCCGCGATCGGCAACCACCAGGAGCGGCGTCTCGCCGCGGGGATCGACCCATTGTCCATGCGGAGTGTCGAATTCGCCGTCGTCGTGCCCGGGTCTGCCGATCTCACCCAGAAATTTCCCGGCGAGAGAAAAGCGCAGCATGTGGTTTGAGCCGTAGCCGTCCCCGACGTAGAAATCGCCGTTGGGAGCGAACGCAACGTTGGTGGGCACGAAATCGATGGGACGCTCCGCGTAACTCGCGTCTTCGCGCGGATAGCCGTGCATCCAGATTTCTTCGCCCGTAAGCGTGGTCTTCACGATCCTGCAGCGGTTGATGTCGCAGTGGTAGAGAAACTCGTCTTTTCCTTCGCGACGAAGTCTCAGTCCGTGCGCGCCTCCGCGAAATTCCTCGCCGAACGCGCGAACGAACCGGCCCTTTTCGTCGAAGACCACGATCGCCTCGCCGCGCATGCTCGACTTGTGTACGGTATGCCCGACGTAGATGTGTCCTTGCTCATCCTGGCCAGGCCATGCGTATCTCCCCAAACCAGGCCTGCCGGCGGCACCAGCCAGTCGTGCACGCACTCGTAGGTGTGCGCTCCGGAACCTACAACCGGCAATCGAGCGCCAGACTTGTCGGAGGTCTGAAGGAAGAAAGACGGACGGCAGAGCGGTTGCCACCGCCGCAGCCGAGCAGGTAGTCAAAAACGATCGACGAGTTTGTTTATTCGTAGCCGACCCTTCCACCTCAACCCACAGAGACCGGTACACGACCTTCGCCGGAACAACTCCAGTGAATTTCTGGTCCAGCCCTTGAAACTTGAACGTGAATCTCTCATGGTTCATGCCCAGCAAACGAAGAACGGTGGCGTTGAAATCCCGCACATGCACCGGATCCTGGACGACGTTGTAGCAAAAATCGTCCGTCTGGCCGTATGCAGATTCCTGTCTTCACGCCCCGCCCGCCATCCAAGTGGTGAAGCAACGCGGATGATGATCGCGTCCATAGTTGTCTTTTGAAAGGCCGCCCTGGCTGTAAACCGTGCGGCCAAACTCACCGCCCCAAATCACCAGCGTGTCGTCCAGCATGCCGCGGCGCTTCAAGTCGGTGACCAGCGCATACGATCCGCGATCGGTCGCCGCGCACAGTTTCGGCAGAATGCCGACCACGTCTCGATGGACATCCCAGCCCCGCTGATAAACCTGCGTGAAACGCACGCCGCGCTCGGCCATTCGCCGCGCGAGCAGGCAATTGTAGGCGAAGGTTCCCGGCTGCTTTGCATCTTCGCCGTACAACGTCCACGTGCTTGCCGGTTCGTCGCGCATGTCGGTGAGCTCTGGAAGCGAGGTCTGCATGCGAAACGCCATCTCGTACTGCTGAATACGCGCGTGGGTTTCGGGATCGCCCACCTCCTCATACGTCATCTGATTGATCGCGTTCACGGTGTCGATCAGTTCGCGCCGCATTTCGCGGCTCATCCCCGGCGGATCGTCCAGGTAAAGACCGGTGCGCCCTGCGACCGAAACGCCACGCCAGAGTATTCGTTGGACAAGAAATCCGCTGCTCCACAACTTCGGCGAAATGGGCTGAAGATCCGTGTCCGGAATCAATGTCGGAATTGAGTACCACAAAAGTCGGAAGATTCTCGTTCATGCTGCCGAGGCCGTACGCCAACCAGGAGCCCAGTGACGGCTTGCCGGGAACCATGTTGCCGGTATTGATCAACAAGATTGCCGGCTCGTGATTGATCGCATCCGTCTGCATCGTGTGGACAAGCGTAATGTCGTCCACCAGCTTGCCGGTCCAAGGCAGCAAGATCGCTGACGTAGCGGCCGGACTTGCCCTGTCTGCGAAAACCCCCAATGCGACGGCGCAATCGGAAAACGGGCCTGGCCGGCGGTCATTCCGGTCAGAGGCTGATTCCCGCGAACCGAATCCGGCAGATCCTTGTCGAACAGGTATGCCAGTCCGGCTTGTAGTCCCACAAATCCATCTGCGATGGCGCACCGGACATGAAAAGATAAATGCACCGCTTTGCCGCCGGCGCGAAATCCGGTAGGCGGTGACTCCGGGTCCGGGCAACGCAGTCTCCGCGGCACGCGCACGCCCGAAAAGTGCATCGCCCATTAGGACAGCCAGCCCAGCCCATCCAAGCGTCTTTCCCATGCGCCCCAGAAAGTGCCGGCGCGTCGCTAGCCGCTTCCATTCGTCGCGCAACGACAGCGGGACCGGCAAATCGTAAACCGTCGGTCCGCTCGCCGCCGTGGTCACAACATGAATGTTCTGTCTGGAAGTTTTTGTCAGTTTCATTTGTTCATCACCGCATCCAGATTCAGGGCCGCGCTGGCAACCAGCATCCACGACGCCAGTTCAGGCGCTGCGAATCGATTTGTCGCGTTTGCTCTCGCCCACAGTCAACAATCGAGCGGCTGCAGATGGATCCTTGGAGTACGTCGACTCGAATTTCGCCAACGCCTTTTCCAGCACCGCTCTTTTCCTTGGTTCTCCAATGGCGTGACAGCAAGATCTCCCCGAGATCATCCAGTCGTGCATCGGCGTTCGATGACTCGTGAATCACGCGTTCCGCCAGTTGGCGCGAAGCTTCCAGCGCCACGGTTCGTTCATCAATACCAACGCCTGCAACGGCGTATCGGTGCGCTGGCGGCGGGTGCACGCCGCATCGCGCACCGGTGAGTCGAACGTATCCATGTCGGGCATCGTCGCCATGCGCTTCCAGAAAGTGTACAGGCTTCGCCGATAGAGCGCGTCTCCGTGATCCTGCACATATTTTCGCGTGTTGCTGCGTCGTGGCTTCCGTCCCACACTCCCGCCGGCTGGTAAGGCTTTACGCTTGGGCCACCGATCTTCTCCACCAGCAGGCCGCTGCGGCCAACGCGGTATCGCGCAGCATCTCGCCATCCATGCGGAATCGTGGCCCGTGCGCCAGCAATCGGTTCTTCGGATCCTTCTCATCGAGCTCGCGGCGTGGCCCGCGCCGACTGCCGGTACGTCGCGGACATGCACCAGCTGCTTGTAGAACCGCTTCACGTCCCAACCGTGTCGCGAAAATCAAGCGCCAGCCAATCAAGCAGTTCCGGATGACTCGGCCGCGCGCCCATCACGCCAAAATCTTCGGTCGTCTCCACAATGCCCGTGCCAAAAATTTCCGACCACATGCGATTCACGGTAACGCGCGCGGTCAGCGGATTTGCCGGGCTGACCGTCCATTCCGCCAAGCGTCAACGATCCCGGAGCTCCCGCGGCAGGGCTCGGAAGAAAGTGCGGTACGCCGGGCGCACGCGCTCCGTGCGCGCGCCGAAACTCCGCGCGTCAGCACGTCGGCGTACGCCGAGTCGGCGCTTCTTCGCTGACCAGATGATCGCCATCTTTCGAAAGGCGGTCCAGTTCCCTGGTTCAGCGCCGGCAATTGCGCCTTCAGAGCGTGCCGTCGTCGTCACGCTCCGCAAAATAATATTCGCTTACCGTGTGCACTCATCTTCCGACCATTCCGCAATCGGCTTCGCGCAACTTCCGAGACGTAGTCCTCGTACGGCAACGCGCGCCGCTTCATCGGCCGAAGCGTCCGCGCATAAAAACGAAAATCCTGAAAGCCCGACTGCCGCAACGGGTTGCGTCCGGGTGCATTCGCCCGAATTCAGCGGCGCGCTGGTGCTGATGCTGTCTTATCCGGATCCTGTCTATGCGGCGTATCAAGTTCGCTCCGCGCTGCCGCCGATCATTGGCGCCAGCCTTCCGTCTTCGTGTCGGACTTCCTCTCGAATCATTCCGAGCAGCACCGACAGCACCGAAGCGATGACCGGTCCCAGGAATAATCCCAGAAAGCCAAAGGCCTGGACGCCTCCCAGGATTGAAAATACCAAGACCAGCGGATGCAGTTGAACCTTCCCGCCTACTATCCACGGCCGGATAATGTTGTCAGCCGCGCTCACCACTGCGACTCCCCACACCAGAACGAATACACCCTTCCAGATTGTTCCGGCAAAAATTAAATAGAGCCCTGCAGGAATCCACACTAGGGCGGCGCCGGCAACGGGCACAATCGAGGCAAACGCAGCGCAGAGACCAAGCAAAAGAGCAGAGGGCAATCCTGCAATTGCCAGCGCGATGCCCGTCAACACACCCTGTGCCACACCCACGGACGCTATACCGTACACGTTCGCGACAATGGTGTCCGAAATATTGCTGAATAACTTTCTTGCCTGCCCCGGCGGCAGCGGAATCGACTGCTCTGCCTGTTGAATCCACGCCCGACCGTCCCTGAACAGAAAGAAAACAACTACCAGAGCCAAAAGAGATTGCCCAATCAGGCTCGCAAAGTTACTGAGGATTAGCGCTCCCGATCCCAACACCCAGACCCCCACCTGCTGCACGTGAGAAGTAATTATCGCCTTAACGTCGTACTTTGAGAGGTCGACAAAGCGCCCGACGAACTTCAGACCCCGCTCCGCCATGGTTGTCACGAATAAGGCGAATCCACCCTGCTCCGCACTCTGACGCGTCAAGTACTGGGCTGCGGTGACAGCCTCCCTTGCGACCAAGACGATGATGATGAAGACGGGCACTCCAAAAAGAAAAAGCAGCGCCAGCGTAGACAGCAGTGAAGCTTTCCCGGGTTTTCCTTTTGTCCACCCTAAGATTCTCTGATAGGCCGGGAAAAAGACGACGGCAAGAATAGTTGCCGCTACAAATGGATAAATAAACGGCCGCGCAATAACGAACGCAAATCCTGACACAAAGAGGGTCAGGATCCCCAGGAACCTAAAGAGTTGTGCGCTTGCTATACATGTCGACCTTTACGGGACCGTGCGAGTTCTTGGTACGAGCATCCGCGGGCCTCTGCCCGTTTTCGCTGCCGGACGCGATCTCGACTTCCGTAATGTCTATGGTATTCGTGAAACTGGGTTTAGAGTCGCAAACTCGACCTTGGCTTCTCGCAGGATGGGAGTGTCGGGATCGGCGTCTTTCCAGAGAGAAAAGAAATCCTCGTATGCGCGCGTGGCCTTTGTGGTTTCGCCGGCCATCGCGTACGCCCGGCCGAGTTCTAAGTTGGCGAGGTTTCCCACCGCGAACGTTGCCAGTGGCCGGTGGGCCAGGATTTTCTCAAACTCAACGGCGGCGGCAGCGCCCTGGTGCGACAACAACAGCGCTTGCCCTCGAAGATACACGGGATACAAAGTTGCAATCGGCGGCGGGCTGCCCAATTCATAGGGAAGAGCTGGTTGCAAAGCCTGCAGCGCACCAGCCCCATCCCGGCGGCTCACTTGGATTGCGGCTCGAATCGTGGGCAGCCAGTAGGATTGCACGAGCGTATCGAGGGGAAACTCGTGATCGAGTTGATCGGCAATCGTTCTTGCCCGATCTGCCTTTCCCGGCGCGCGCGAAAGCCAAAGCCGCAAGGATCAGTGTGTCTCGATTCCGGGCGAGCGCCAGCGCAGCATCCGCTTGCTTGGCGGCTTCCATTGGATCGTCGACGTCCGTCTCGTGCAAAGCGCCCAGCGACCTGCCAGAAGCGCCGCAGTCTCCTTCGACCCACTCTGGGCTGCCGACTCGGTGGCACGCCGGGAGAACTCGCGAGCCTTCCTGATATGACCCGCCGCGGCTTCGACGTCAGCCTGGGCTGCCATAAACATATCCTCGATGCCCGGCTTCCCCATACCCCACTGCCAGCTGTTGCTGCGTCGTTTGGACATCGCCGTGCAGAAAAGCAATCTGCCTGGATAATCGTGTGCAGGCCAGCGTCGTCCAGATGGCGGGTGAACGCCTGATTTACGGTAGCCGTGGCTTCATCGAAGCGATTCAGCGAGAAGTACGAAAGCGCGAGATTTTCGTAAATCAAAACACCATTGGACTCTACCCGCAAGGCATCCTGATGCTCGGCCAGAGAGTTTTCATTCTGCCCGAGGTCCATAAGATGTTACCCACATTCGTCCGAGGTGTCGCGTCGGTGGGGTACTCGCGCTCCCACTGTTGTAGATCGGAATCGCTTTTTCCAGTTCGCCGGTTACCCCGGCATAGTAGTGACCAAGGATGTGAAACCGTTCGCGTTCACTCACGCGTTCCCGCAGTTCGTATGCCTTGGCAAAGTTGTCGGCAGCCAGGCCATGTTGCTGCAGATTCTCGTATACCGTGCCCAGATTGGCGTACGCGCTGGCAAACTTGGGATCCAACTCGACAGCCCGCTTCATATAAGGAAGAGCCTCGGACTCGCCTTTCGTGTTCCATGCTTTCTGTCCGAGACTGAGCTCTCTAAGAGCCTCCAGCGACGGAGTAGTCGCCTCAATCAGCGGCACGTCGAACTTCTGCACGGTGGTTAGAGACTCACCGAGTTGACGGCGAAGTTTGGTGGCGGCCTCGCCGAGCGAAACCAGTACTTGTTCCTTGCTGCCCGCGGTCAGTTGCTCCTGGGCAAGTGTCTCTCCGTTGTGGCAGTTGACCGCCTTCAGTCCCACGACGTATGCGGTACCCAGGCTGCCGATTGCTCCCGCAACATATGCTTTGCTGCCAGCGCGTTGGCAGACTTCGCTGGCCACTGCCGGAGTGAGAGCCGTTGTGGGCTCACGCGTCATCAGCTTTAGAGTCTTGGCGATCTTGCCTTCAGGAAGAATGTTAAGAAACGGCGACTGCCGCAGCGTGACCGTCAGCGCTTCCTTGAGAGTGTCGTCGAAAATGGGATCGCCAGTTGAGTTGGCAAAATCCCCGAGCACGATGGTGTCCTCGGCTGTAAGCCGGTTCGCGTGGCGCCCGGACAGATATATTGATCCGGCAATCGCCAGAGCGGCGACAACGTTGCCGCGACCGCCCATGGCTTCCAACGAATGGTAGAGGAGACTGGCTTGGGTGCGGCGGGCACTCGCTGAAACTCCATATCGGCCGGAATCGACACTGCCGTCTGGACTTCCCTGTACAGGATGAACGCCGGATGCGGATCGCTGCTCCTCCTCGATTTCCGCCTTCACGGTTTGCAGATCGTGGCGCATCTCGGCGGCAGTCTGGTAGCGAAGTGCGCGGTCTTTCTCAACCGCCTTGCTGATGATGGATTCCAGTCTGGGCGGAATGCCGGGTTGAAGTTGACGAGCCGGCACGATGGGCAGGCGCAAAACTGCTTCCTGAATTCCCGTCGTGCTGCTTCCTGAAAAGCCCTTGCGGCCGGTGAGTCATTTCGTAAAGCACCAGGCCAAAAGAAAACAGATCAGTTCGCGCATCCAGTTCTTCGCGTCGCACCTGTTCGGGAGAGAGATACGAAGGCGTCCCCATGGAATCGGCGGTTTGGGTCAGGCTGATCTCCGGGCTGGCGGATATTTTCCTGTCTCCTCCCGGCTCTCGTTTTCCGGGGTGCTCTCTGGCGCCTCGGCTTCAACGAACTTGGCCACTCCGAAGTCCAGGATCTTGGCCTCGCCGCGGTTCGTAATAAAGATGTTGGCCGGCTTGATGTCGCGGTGGATGATGCCTTTCCGGTGGGCGGCCTCCAGTCCGTCGGCGATCTGAACCCCAAAACTTACGATTTCTGTCAGGCGGCCTGGCTCGGAAGAGGCCGACCCGGCTCAATCCATTCGCGGAGCGTCTGCCCCTCCAGCAATTGCATGACGATGAAGGGCTGCCCGTCATGCTCGCCCAGTTCATAGATGGCACAGATGTTGGGATGGTCGAGTGCGGAGGCGGCGCGCGCTTCTCGCTGGATGCGATCGAGTGCCTTGGGATCGCTAGCCAGTTCGCTCGGCAGGAATTTCAGAGCTACGCGGCGACCCAACTTGAGATCCTCCGCCTTGTAGACCACTCCCATGCCCCCGCCGCCCAGGACCTGCAGGATGCGGTAGTGGGAGATCTTCTTGCCGATCAGGCTTCCCGCGACCGGGGCTTCGGCGCAGGGCTGGGACGGACCTACTTCCTCCACGGGGGCGATAAACCGGTATCCCCGCCGGTCGAGGTTTGGACGAAACGAGGTTGCTCGGGATCATCCTTGAGCACCTGGCGGATCTTGCGGATGGCGGCATTGATGCTGTTGTCGGTGTCGAGGAAGACATCCTTGCCCCAGATCCTTCTCGACGATCTGGTCCCGGCTGACGAGCTGTCCGCGCTGCGCGATCAGCAGCAGAAGCAGCTCCATCGGAATGTGTTCGAGCTTCAGCGGCTTGGCCAGAGCGGCGCAGTTCATAGGCGCGGAGATCGAGCTCAAACTCGTCCCCGAATCTGACGAGGTTTGTAGAAATTGCCCCACCCGATGCCATCACTGCACCGTCCCCAGACGAAGGGAGCAACATTCTACATCGAATCACGGGTTCTGTTTTATCCCAATGTTCTTCTGCGAGTTACGGTCATTCATGACAATTCAGACGTTCTTCACTCCCCCGCTATTGGAGAAAACTGCCGGTTGAGGCAACATTCGCGCACCACTTCGCGCTCAGAAACACAGCAAACAAAGAATTCGAGGAGAAGAATCATGAAAGTATTTTCGAGATTGACCGAGTCGAGCGTCATGTCCGTGGTGGCTCTCGCCCTTGCTCTGATGACTCCAGCGTCATCTTATGCAACCGCCACGAAACAAGTGGCGCGAAACCTCTTTATCACAACGACCACGGCCGAGTGTTGCGTCGTTCTTGGACCAACGGTCAAGATCACCGAGCCGACCACAGTATCACCCGTGATTGTGACTTGGAGCGCCGACTACATCGTGTTCGACACGGTCCAGTTTGCCCTTAGCCTCAATAGCGGGCCATGCCTGTTTTATGGACCATCGGTGGCAAACCTGTTTGCCAACGGAACCGCCAGTTCGTTCATCAGCGGGACATTCCAATGGGTGGTCATGCCCGCCGATGGCCTCAAGACGGGCTCCAACACCTTCACGGTATGTGGAGGAGGTGTAGGCAAAGCCGTAACCTTCAGCGTCGGTTCGAACACTCTCACCGTTCAAGGTTCGAATTGACGAATCGCGGGTTCCGGTCCCCCAGATATCAGAGCGGGGGACCGGAACGGACTCATGACTCCAGTTGGCGACTTGGTGAGAAATCAAGAAACGCAATTTCTATTTCCAGGAGGCAGCATATGGCAAGCCAAAGGTGGATTTCGGGCGTTCTGTCCTTCTCAGTGCTCGTTTTGGGCGCACTCGCACTCTCCAGCAAGACGCCTTCAGCCGGACATGCCGACGATGTGCAAGCCATCCGCCAACTCAACGAACAATGTCTGCATGCGCACGACATCGGGGATGCGGTCACCCTCGACCGCATTGAAGATGCGGACTTTACCCTTTCCGGCGATTTTGGAGTCGTCAGCAAGCAGCAGCAGTTGGACGAGGTCCGTCACCGGACCGGGACGCCGGAAGTCGTTACCCGCAAGATTGACCCGCAGCAGTTCCGCTTCTACAACGGCGTCGCTCTCATGACCGAGACCGACCGCCCCACCACCAGGTATGGAAATGTTCGCGTTCCAGTCAACGGAAGTGTGGGTCCGTCGCGGCGACTCGTGGAGACTCTGTCCATCTCCATTACTCGCGTGCGGAGGAGAAGCAGTAGGCACTTTTGGGTTCAGAAAGTTCGCGCGACCAACGGTGTGGTAGGGAGGGAAGCGATGTTTACAACGCTCACTGGTTTGGCAGCATTGTCCTTCAGCATCGGCGGGTACTTCATGAAACTTGCTGGGCTCACCCACCTCCGCCCGACGGTACTGATGTTTGCCTTCTTTTCGGTGGGGACGGTTCTGCAGACGGTCGCTATGCGAGGGGAGCAGATGGCGATTACCTACATTGTGGTTCTGGGATTGAAGCCATCACAGCCCTTGTCCTGAGCATGGTTCTTCTGAATGAGGGCGGTTCGGTATCCAAGTTCGCCGGGGTCGCACTTGTTGTGGCGGGAATCGTTCTTCTATAATTGGAAAAGCATAACAGCGTAGGCACCCAAACTGCGCGCACAAGGAGCACGTCATGAAGAATCACTCCGGAACTAAAGGCCCAAACGCCAGTGATGAAGCTCACGTGCCATCCACCCGCAAACCAGCAGCGCGGCTTCGTTTCATAGAAGCTCGCTACGCAACTACAGAAAAAAGATGGGGCACGCTTCACCGCGCGCCTGTGTCGCTTTTTCCGCACTTTCGGCCTGCATCCGGCTCCGGAAAATTGGGCGATCTCGCAAAGAGATCACGATCGGCCGCACCAGTTCGCAGGGGTCGTGCCAACAGCATCCAGCCCTCTACACCGTAAAGAGTGTCATTCGTGATTGCGCGCTGTTCTTGTGTTCTCGCTTTCGTGCATGTTCTGCAGGCACAGCAGACGGCATCTTCTGGCAGACGTGGCAGGCAGCGAAGCTTTGCTCCTGGAAAAACGTCTCCTGCTAGCTCTGGGCACATACCAGGCTAAAACGGTATTGGAATGATTCATCACTATTCGGTCAGAACAAAATGAATGGGAGGACTATTGATGAGAGCTCAAACGAGAGTGATCCTTGTCGCTGTATTTGCGTCTGCGATGTCAATTCCGGCGTTGCGCGCGCAGATGATCGACAACACGCAAGCCACCAGCACAGCTAACGCGGGGATCAACAAGTCCCTGGCGGATGAAATCGGCGCGGGCCGTGGTAATGTGCTGACGCCAGGCTCGTCGATCTACATCATCAATCGCGATCCCTATCGTTCGATTCGACGCGGACGTCAACTCTTCCAGCGCAAATTCACGCAGGCGCAAGGCCAGGGACCGAACGAAGGCGATGGAGTGGGCGACCTCAACACCAACGGCGCCATCGGCGCAGGGTTGACCGATAGTTGTGCCTTGTGTCATGGACGCCCGCGTGGATCCGGGGGGGCGGGCGGAAATGTCGCGACCCGGCCGGACAGTCGCGATTCCCCGCATCTCTTTGGCTTGGGGCTGAGGGAAATGCTGGCCGACGAGATCACCACCGACCTGCGAAGCACGCGTGATCTGGCGATCTCCCAGGCGCAGCAAAGAAAGAGATCCGTGACCCTGAAACTTGGCAGCAAGGGCGTGCAATACGGCAGCATCACCGGCAAGCCGGACGGCTCCGTCGATACTTCGAAGGTCGTGGGCGTCGATACCGATCTACGGGTGAAGCCGTTTTTTGCCGAAGGCTCGACGATTTCGATTCGCGAGTTCGTGGTGGGCGCACTGCACAAGGAGATGGGACTCGAAGCCTCGACCGATCCAGACCTGCTGACGGCAAGCGCCGGCGGGCGTGTTGTGACGCCCTCGGGCATGGTGCTCGACGGATCGAAAGACAAGATCAGCCCGCCGCCCGCGCCGGACTCACAAAATGGAAATGAAATCGATCCCGCGCTGGTCGATCATCTCGAGTTCTACCTGCTGAACTACTTCAAACCCGCGCACTACCAGCAGAATTCGACCACCGACCATGGACGCGTTGTGTTCCACAAGACCGGCTGCGATTCCTGTCACGTCGCAGACATGACAATCAATCACGATCGCCGAGTCGCCGATGTGGAGACGGGTTACGACCCGGTGAACGGCGTATTCAATAGCCTGTTTGCGACCGCGAGCACTTTGTATTACACAAAGGACGACGGCAGTGGTCAGCCTCCACTGAAACTGCCCCTGGGAAATTCCTTCGTCGTGAAAGATATCTTCACCGACTTCAAACGGCATGACTTGGGCGCGAACTTCTACGAACGCAACTGGGATGGCACGCTGCAAACGCAGTTTCTAACTCGGTCGTTGTGGGGCGTCGGAAGAACCAGACCCTATGGCCACGATGGTCGGAGCATGACGTTGAACGACGTCATTCTGCGCCACGGCGGCGAAGCGTTGGCGTCCCGCAACGCATTTGCGGCGCTAAAGCCATACGACCAAGGCAGCCTGATCATGTTCCTGAACTCACTGGTGCTGTTTCCTCCCGACGACACCGCGTCTACCTTGGATCCCGCGGACCCGACTAAGGCCAACTTCCCGCAATACGGTCACGGGAGCATCAAGCTGACGGTACTGTTTAACGATCCTACCGATCCCGAGTAGACCGGGGGAGGTGATTCGCAAGGCCGTAGGGCGTCCGAGAGGACAATAGTTGCAACCACTTGCAACTGTTGCAATGTCTATCATCTTGACACACAAGGACATCAGAGCCTTTAATAAGACCGTTCTTGTACTGGGGCCCCTCGTGACGAGACTGAGCGGGTTTGCAACTCCCCCTCCCGGCGGTCTGCTCACATGTTGAAGTGTTCGCAACAGGGAGTGGATTCTATGATTAACGTTGCGCGGAAGTGGTGGCTTGGGGCTGCTCTCTTGCTGTGGCTGGTACCTTCTTCCTTTGCTTTCCAGCAGATTAAGGACGAACCGCGCCACGACACATGCAAGCCTGGCCATAAATGTAAGCAAAATGTGCCGGAAGGTGGCTCGGCAGCAATCTACTTGCTCGGAGCGGGGCTGACTTGCTTAGGGGCAATGTATATTCGCTCGCGAAGCTCTAAACCGAACTTGTCATAACCTAAAACAGAGATTAGCCCGCGCTGGAGACTTCGTCTCGCAACGCGGGCCTTTTTTGTTCTAGTCGACCAGCGTGCTCAAGAAATCGGAATCTGAACGTTAGAAACTATGTTCGAATAGCCGCTCTCTTCATTGCTCGAATTTACTGCTGTCGAGGCGTAGCAATAAGACGTCCCATTTACTACTGACGAGTCTGTGTAAAGAGTGCTCGTGTCGAGCACCGAGTTGATTTTCGAATACGATCCGCACCCGGTCGTGTAGACCGCTCGGTAAATGTTGTAGCCAGTGACATCGGATGATGTGCTGGCGTTCCACGATAGGTTGACTGTATGTGTGGACGCTGCCGTGCCAGTTCCCGTCACGGTTTCCGTCGTGGTTGTTGGCTGCGCATTACTGGTGAACGTAAGCGTTGCACTGACCGCTCCCGCCACCTGGGGACTGAAGGTTACTGTAAACGGAGTACTTTGACCCGCCGGAATGGTCACCGGAAGTGAAAGCCCGCTCACGCTGAACACTGAGTTGTTCGAACTTACCGCCGTGACCGTGACATTCGCACCCGTGGCAGAAAGGCTCCCGGACGCGGTTCCACTGCTTCCGGCGGCGACGCTTCCGAGATTCAGTGTGGTGGGATTGACGGTCAATTGTCCCGTCGCCGCGGTACCGGTACCTGACAATGCGATCGTCAAGTTTGGGTTAGATGCGGTCGAAGTGATGGTGACGGTGCCGCTCGCGCTTCCAGCGGACGAAGGTGCGAATTTGACCGTAAAGGTCGTACTCTGACCGGCTCCCAAGGTTAATGGGGTGGTGATCCCGCTCAGAGTGAAGCCTGTACCGGAAATCGTAGCCTGATTGATCGTAGCGGTAGAACCGCCGGTGTTGGTCACCGTTTCCGACAGAGACTGGCTGCTGCCAACGGTCACGCTGCCAAAGCTGAGAGTTGTCGGGTTCGCCCCCAGCGTGGCTTGTGAGACTCCTGTTCCAGAGAGCGTGATATTCAGTGTCGAATTCGAAGCGTTAGAGATAATGCTGACGTTGCCACTCGCTCCTGAGGCGGAACCCGGCGCGAAAGTGACCGTAAAGGTTGTGCTCTGACCGGCGTTCAGTGTCACGGGGGCGGTGATCCCACTCAGGCTGAATCCTGATCCGCTTGCCGAGACTTGAGAGATCGTGACGCTCGAACCACCGGTATTGGTTACTGTCTCTGAAAGGGATTTGTTACTGCCGACGGTTACAGTACCAAAGCTTAGAGTGGTCGGATTCGCCGCCAGCGTGCCTTGAGAGACTCCTGTCCCAGAAAGCGGGATGTTTAGAGTCGTATTCGAGGCGTTCGAGATGATGCTGATATTGCCACTCGCACCTGTTGCCGCTGCTGGAGTGAACGTAACATTGAAGGTTGTGCTCTGCCCAGCCGTCAGAGTCAACGGTGTCGTGATTCCGCTCATGCTGAACCCGCCGCCGCTAATGCTGGCCTGAGAAATCGTGACGCTCGAGCCACCAGTGTTGGTCACCGTCTCTGAAAGAGACTTGTTGCTGCCAACGGTCACGCTGCCGAAGTTGAGCGTTGTCGGGTTCGCGCCCAGCGTGCCTTGTGAGACTCCTGTTCCAGAAAGCGCGATATTCAGAGTCGGATTCGAGGCATTCGAGACGATGCTAATGTTGCCACTCGCACCCGAAGCGGAAGCGGGCGTAAATGTGACCGTAAAGGTTGTGCTCTGACCGGCGTTCAGTGTCAGCGGTGTGGTGATTCCGCTAAAGCTGAATCCTGTACCACTTGCCGAGACTTGAGAGATCGTGACGCTCGAGCCACCAGTGTTGGTCACCGTCTCTGAAAGAGACTTGTTGCTGCCAACGGTTACGCTGCCAAAGCTGAGTGTGGTAGGACTTGATCCGAGCGTGCCCTTCGTGACGCCCGTACCAGTGAGCGGAATCGTGAGAGTTGGATTGGATGCGGTCGATGTGACGACGATGCTGCCGGTTGCATTGGCTGCGGACGTTGGAGTGAACGTGACCGTGAAAGTTGCACTCTGCCCGGCTGTCAGTGTGACCGGCGTCGTGATGCCGCTAAAGTCAAATCCTGTGCCGCTTACGGCGACTCGAGAAATTGTGACGCTAGAACCGCCGGTATTGGTCACCGTTTCTGACAAAGACTTATTGCTTCCAACAATCACGTTACCGAAGCTCAGACTGCTGGGGCTCGATCCCAAGGCTCCCGATGCAAGACCGGTCCCCGACAGAGCGATGGTGAGAGTCGGATTCGAAGCGTTTGAGATGATACTTACGCTGCCGCTCGCGCTGGTGGCCGATGTCGGCGTGAATGTGACAGTAAAGGTCGCACTCTGTCCGGCCGTCAAAGTCACCGGGGCCGTAATCCCACTCAGACTAAACGCGGCGCCACTGATTGAAACTTGAGAAATCGTAACGCTCGTACCGCCCGTGTTGGTCACCGTCTCGGTCAGAGCCTGTTTGCTGCCTACGGTTACGCTGCCAAAGTTGAGACTTGCCGGATTCGATCCCAGCGTTCCCGGGGATATTCCGGAGCCCGACAATGCGCTGGTAAGTGAAGAGTTCGAGGCGTCGGACGTGATTGTTAACGTGCCGCTCGCGTTCCCGCTTGATTGGGGCGCGAAGGAAACCACTAGGGTCGTGCTTTGGGAGGCGTTGAGCGTCAGTGGAAGGCTGATTCCGCTAAGCTGAAATCCGGCACCGCTGACGGAAGCCTGCGAGATGTTGACGCTCGATCCACCGACATTGGTGACGGTTACCGTTTGCGATGATTTGGTTCCCACGGTTACGTTGCCGAAATCGTCGCCCGTCGGATTGAGTGTGAGCTGGCCGGCCGAGATTCCGGTTGCGGTTCCAGTCAGCGAAATGTTCATGACGGAATTCGATGCATCGCTGTTGATAGAGAGCGTCGCGTTGAAGGCCCCAGCAGCATTCGGGGTAAACACGATGCTGATGGTCGCGCTTTGTCCTGCGGCGACGGAAACGGGGAGACTGGGGCTGACAAGGGCAAAATATTGGGTTGAGATCGCGGCGCTGCTGACAGTGACGGAATCGGGCCCGGAGTTGGTGGCGGTGATTGTCAGGGTCTTGCTGCTTCCCGCGGCAACACTGCCAAAGTCCAAGGTCGAGGTTACGAGGGACAGCGAAAGGGTGCTGGCCTGTTTTTGGCCCGAGCCGCCGCCAGCGCTTACACCCTGGCAACCAATCAGAACGCTGAGGCTTGTCAGAAGAAGGAGCGCGCCTGCCGCTCTACCGAGGAAGTTCTCGAAGATCGCTCTTGATGGGGTCTTTCGCATTGTCGGCCATTGGAGCGTCCCCAGTACTACAACTGTCTTGACCCGGGGAAGGGCTCAGCATGAGTCTGCAGCCACTCCCTGGATTCCGGTAGATACCTGAGGTACACCCTGCCGACTGCTCGAATGCCAATGATTCGGGTCGTTAGGACAGCTGACGGGAGTCGCAGGATAAGTCTTTGGGGTAGACCTTTCGTGTGGTTGTTCGCATGAAGACGGGCAAATTAGGTTCCGCAGGTTTTGTCACTTGGATTGGTGCGGGCTAGGAGAGGGGAATTTGAACGTTGGAAACGATGTTCGAGTAGCTGCTCTCTTCGTTGCTCGAATTCACCGCCGTTGAGGCGTAACAATAGGATGTCCCATTTGCTACTGAGGAATCTGTGTAAAGAGTGCTGGTGTTGAGGACAGAGTTGATCTTCGAATACGAACCGCAGGAGCTCGCAAACACCGCTCGATAGATGTTATAGCCGGTTATGTTGGCCGAAGTGCTCGCATTCCAGGATAGATTGACCGAGTGGTTAGACGCCGCCGTGCCAGTTCCTGTCAATGTTTCTGTCGTGGTGTTTGGCTGAGCATTGCTCGTGAAGGTGAGTGTTGCGCTCACTGCTCCTGCAACCTGGGGACTGAAGGTCACCGTGTACGGAGTGCTTTGCCCTGCTGGAATTGTCACCGGAAGCGATAGCCCGCCCACGCTGAAGACAGAATTGTTCGACGTCGCCGCTGTGACTGTAACGTTCGCGCCAGCGGCGGTCAGGCTCCCGGAAGCGCTTCCGCTACTCCCGGTAACGACGTTGCCAAGACCCAAGGTGGTCGGGGAGGCTGCTAACTGACCGACACTTGCCGTTCCGGTACCCGACAGGGCAATCGTCAATGTCGCATTGGATGCCGTCGAAGTGACCGTCACGCTCCCAGTCGCGGTTCCAGCGGACGGTGGAGTAAACGAGATGCTAAATGTCGTGCTCTGCCCGGCCGTCAACGTAACCGGCGTCGTCACGCCGTTCAAGGCGAATCCGCTGCCGCTGATTCCGATTGCGGACACTGTGACACTCGAACCTCCAGAGTTCGTCACTGTCTCCGACAGCGTCTGCTTGCTTCCCAAGGTCACCGTGCCAAAATCGACGCTCACAACCCCAAGCGAGAGTGTGCCGCTCTGACTCTGTTGCCGGCCCGATGCGCCGGTGCTTACTCCCTGGCATCCCAACAGCCCCGTGAGACCCGCCACAAGCAGCGAGAGACCCGCTGCCTTCCAGCAACGCATTGAGACTTCGGCCATCGAATTCGTGCGCATGATATTTAAAAGCCGGAGCCCACGATTGTTCTTTGTCGACGTATGACTCCAACATCATTGTGCGGCTGGGACCGTATTTGGGAACAGGTTTCGGAGGTACCTGTTACGAGCCGCCAATAGGACAATGGTCCCTCGTGACATAAGTGTTGAAAATTTCAACATGCGCACAGCGTCGCGGAAGCCTTAATGACATGGCCGAAGTAGGCGCGAGTACGGCCATGCGTTCCGTCGTCCACATTCTCGATTGGCTGCGCCCTCTGGATACCTAGCTCCCATCGTCGATTCGCTGCACACTGAAATCGCCGTGTTCCGAGAAGAGCGATGCGCCATTCGGGACACAGCGGCTTCTATCCCCCAGCCGCGCAGCTCTGGTACGGCTTTTTGAGGTCGTGTTGTGAGGAACCTTGGTTCGAAGAATAGCATTCCTTTTGGATCTTTTTGTCTCTGCTTGTTCTTTGCAATTTTCGCTCTGTCCTCGACCGCGTTTGCGGGCGGCGGACAACTCACGTTAAGTCCCTCAACGATCAACTTTAGCGGAGTTACTATCGGCACCAGCCAGATACAGGCGGTCACTCTCACAAACCCAGGCGGTTCGAAGATGACCGTGTCGCAAGCGACTGTGTCAGGAACAAACTTCACCCTGAGCGGTCTGAAGTATCCCACTACTTTGTCGGGTGGACAGAGTACGACTTGTTACGTAACGTTCAGTCCACAGTCGACGAGCGGTGTCAGCGGCGATCTCTCGATTTGGTACAGCACTCAAAGCAACGGCAAGGGGCATGGTGGCCAACAGGTGACTACTTCGACCGTAACGGTGCCGATGTCGGGAACTGGGGTTGGCACTGGGCAACTCACCACAAATCCCACGAGCCTCATTTTCGGCAGCGTTCAATTGGGCAATTCTCAAACCCTGGCGGCGACGCTTACCAATTCTGGCGCTGCCAGCCTTACCATCTCCGCGGTCAGTACTAGCTCCAGTTTTGTCGTAAGCGGTTTGAATCTTCCGATAACGCTGAGCGCGAGTCAAAGCGCGAGTTTTGGTGTCACCTTCTCGCCTACCTCATCGGGCACGGTCGCTGGCGGCATGACGATCACATCCAATGCGTCGAATCCAACTGTGACCGTGCCGCTCTCCGGCACAGGCATCACACCAGGTCAAGTGGTCGCCAGCCCAACGAGTTTGAGTTTCGGAAGCGTTGCGGTGGGCAGCAGCGCATCGCTCTCTCAGACGCTAACGAATTCCGGGGGTTCAACACTAACGATCTCGCAAATCACGCCCGGCGGGACTGGATTCGGCATGAGCGGAATTGTTCTACCGCTTAGCTTGGCGGCGGGACAGAGCACAACCTTCAGTGTTTCTTTTGCGCCACAGAGCGGAGGCAGTCTCGCGGGAAACCTCGCGGTTTCCTCCACGGGTTCGAATTCTTCGCTCTCGGTGCCTTTGAGCGGTACGGGGTCACTTCCCGGTCAGTTGACGCTTAGTCCTATGTCCTTGAACTTTGGGAGTGTGGTGGTTGGAACGACCCAAAGCCAATCGGGGGTATTGAGCGCGGGGAGTTCGGCAATAACCGTGTCCTCAGTGGGAGTCAGCGGATCTCAATTCTCCGTAAGCGGCATCTCTCTGCCGGTCACGATTGCCTCCGGTGGTAGCGTCTCGTTCCAAGTGGCATTTGCGCCTCAGACGGCGGGCGCAGCTTCTTCGAACATCACATTTGTGAGCAACGCCGCTAATTCTCCCACCGTGCAATCGCTCAGCGGCACGGCGACGGCTCCCCAACACAGCGTCGCTCTGTCATGGAACACCAGTACCTCGAGCGATGTGATGGGATACAACATCTATCGCGGAACAGTTTCCGGAGGCCCTTACACCCGAATCAACTCAAGCTTGACTACGGCGCCCTACTCTACCGACAGCACAGTGCAAGGAGGTCAAACCTATTACTATGTCACGACTGCTGTCGACTCCACGGGTATGGAAAGCACCTATTCCAATCAGGTTCAGGCTTTGATTCCTATCCCATAGGGAATATTTCTCAGATATCTACACACGGAAACTCTTCTGAGAAAAGGCGATCAACCGAAGGAGACTAGTGATCTTCGGTTGGTCGGCCTCTCAAAAGGCCCCTTCTGCTCTGTAGCGGTCACCGTTTCCGAGTCGATGGGTGAGCAGTTGAGCAAATTGGCAGTGCTACAATTCCTTCAAGTTGCCCCCAGCGTTTTTCCTCGCCTAACATCGGCAACCTTGGAGATCCCATTCTTCGGATCGGCACTTTGAAGGACGTGAAGCGATTTCAGGAACATTTGATCTCGCTTCGAGTTAGCATCCCTTGCGATCTTGAGATTTTGCATGGGCCAGACTCTCCTTTGCGACTCCCGATCGGGAACAGCAAAATCAAAATCGGCAACCGCATCGCCGTTCAACCGATGGAAGGCTGGGACGGCGCCTCAGATGGCTCCCCGACCGAGAGCACGCTGCGGCGCTGGCGTCGTTTTGGGGCCAGCGGAGCCAAATTGATCTGGGGCGGGGAAGCGGTGGCGGTCGTGCATGAAGGAAGGGCGAATCCCAATCAACTGATTATTGCGGACCATACTGAGAAAGGACTGGCACAGCTACGAAATGAATTGATCAAAGAACATCGGGTTGCGACCGGATCCGAGGAGGATTTGCTGATAGGGTTGCAACTGACGCACTCGGGACGGTACTGCCGCCCAAACAAACACGACCGCACCGAGCCACGCATCGCCTTTCACCATCCGATCTTGGATCGACGGCTTCGAATGCCCAGCGATTTCGCTTTGCTGTCGGACGCAGACTTGGATGCAATCGTGGAACAATTTAAGGTTGCTGCGGTCCGGGCATGGAAACTGGGATTTGATTTTGTTGACATCAAGCACTGTCACGGCTATCTAGCTCATGAGTTGCTTGCCGCGCACACGCGTAGGGGAGCGTATGGGGGCAGCCTTGAAAACCGTACGCGTTTCTTGCGACAAGTTGTCCAAGGGATTCGCGCAAACGCTCCCGGTCTCCACATTGGAGTTCGGCTCTCAGCGTTTGATACGGTTCCATTCCGACATGATCCTGAGCAATCCTCCAGCGGGAAGCCTGGACCTGGAATTCCCGAGCCTTTCGAGGCTCTGCTTCCATATCGTTATGGCTTTGCGGTAAACGAATCCAATCCGATCGAAGCGGATCTTACGGAGACAATTCGTTTCCTTTCTGTCCTGCAAGACTTGGGAATCCAGCTGGTGAATCTGACCGCAGGAAGTCCTTATTACAATCCTCACATTCAGCGTCCGGCGCTCTACCCGCCATCTGACGGTTACCTGCCGCCGGAAGATCCGCTGATTGGGGTAGCTCGACAGATGGAGGTGACACGCCTCCTGAAAGAAAAATTTCCTGATCTGATTATCGTCGGATCCGCTTACAGCTATCTGCAGGACTTCTTGCCCAACGTGGCGCAGGCCGCAGTGAGGCTAGGCTGGGTTGATTGCGTGGGTCTCGGGCGAATGGTTCTGACCTATCCTGAGATTCTCTGGGATGCAACGGAGGGACGCCCAATACAACGCAAGCGGATCTGCAGAACTTTCAGCGACTGCACTACTGCACCACGAAAAGGACTGCCGTCTGGTTGCTACCCGCTCGACGATTATTACAAGCATTCCGAACTGGCAAACCGCCTGACAGAATTAAAGAAGCAGTAGTAGGAGTGATCAGAACGGTGGCACGAGTTTTCCAACCCGGAACCATTGAAGCTGTTACCCGACGGCAAAAACCATGTCGCAAGGTGCGCGGCATCGCCGCCGCGCTGTTACCGTACCAGACGAACGGACGCATCGATGTCGAGTCTTTCCAAAGGCATCTCGTGGCGACCCACCAAGCTCAACTGACCAACGCAGTGAATATGGATACGGGCTACGTGAGCCTGCTCACCGAGACGGAAAAGCGCGATGTTCTCTCGTGGACTCGCGCCGCTTTGGGAAAGGCCGTGAAGTTTGTGGCGGGAGCCTATATCGAGAATCAGGAGGGCGATGTGGTGTCCCTCTACCGTCAGCAACTCGAAAGCATTGTAAGTTTCGGTGCGGTGCCCATACTTTTTCAGACCGCAAGACTGCACGGCAAATCGGCAGGAGAAAAAGTGGCGACATATAAAGCGGTCTGCAAGGGTTATGAGGAGGTCCTTGCATTTGAATTAAGTCCGAAGTTCGCCCCCAATGGCGAGATCTTCGACGAGAGCACAGTGCGCGGCCTGATGGAGATTTCCGAATTGAAGGGGATGAAGCATTCTTCTCTCGACCGCTTGCTGGAACTCGATCGCCTTGCCCTTCGGGATGCGCATCGACCAGATTTTCGCATTTTCACCGGAAACGACCTCGGCATCAACATGATTGAGTACGGTTCCGACTATTTGCTCGGCTTGGCCACCTTCACCCCTGAGAAATTTGCCGAGCGCGATCGCCTCTGGGAAACGGGCGACGCCCGCTACTACCAACTCTCAGACGCATTGCAATATCTGGGCAACGTTGCCTTTCGTGAACCTATTCCCGCTTACAAACATTCGGCCGCCGCCTTTCTTCATCTCACTGGCAGAATTCCGACGGATCTTCCCCATCCGAAGAGTGCAACGCGCCCTGCCTGGGAAGCGCAAATCTTGCGAGATTGTGCTCAACGCCTGCAACTGCCGCAAGCATCTTGAGGGAACAGGGAAGCGGTAAGAACACGAGACCCACGTCCCTCACGCTTCCGATCTTTGCCGAACAGTACGATAAGAAACCTGCTCTCTTCAGTGAACCGTTACCTGGACGGTCGCCGTGGTGCGTCCGAATTGGTTCGTTGAAGAGAGGGTGTAGGTGGTGGTTGCCGATGGTGTAACGACGATACTGTTTCCGCGTACCGGTCCGGCCTGCGGACCAATGGTGTTGTAAGTACTGTTCGCTGTGCTCCAACTCAACGTTGTCGGCTGGCCTTTGGTAACGGTTGTGGGGTTTGCTGAGAAGCTGCTGATCGTAGGGGATGGTCCTGTAGGAACATTTGCCGGAGTATAGACGACACCGGTTTGGACCACTTCGAAATTCGAGGCCGTCACCTGTTTCAAGAGATTGAGGTTGTTGTTGTTCCAGCGATTGTCGGGGGCGCCGCTAACAAAAATTGCGCTGCCGTTATCGGCAAGAATCAATCCGTATTTTTTCATCGCAGTCAGGATCACTTGATCGTCTGCGGGATAACTGGAAATATCGAAGCTCGCCTTGAGTCGAAGCCGAAGACCCATGGGCGGAGCATTCGGATCGGTTGTGGTGGACGCCCAATGCGTAGCCGGAAGGACAAAGGCCTTCTGCGTGGAGGGCACGGTGAAGCGCAGAGCGTGATTGATGGCGCCGGCGGCGACCTCGTCGTAACGCGCCAAGCCTACAAAGACCGGCAAGCCGGCTGCATCCGCTGAGGTCCAGGTGTAGGGGCGCTGTTCGTTGATGGTCATATCCCAGACGTCAGCCGCGTCCGCGCTCCACTTTCCGTTCTTAACACCGGCGTGATAGAGCTCGTAGAGCCAACATCCATCTTTTTCCAACACTAGCACGTGACGATCGCCGTTCCCCGGCTTGGGATAGCCTTCGATCAGGGCATTGGGAGGAATTGGCTTGGGTCCCGGATCACTCTCATCCGCGTAAGCTCCAACGTTGATTGCGACCTTTGCCTGGCTGCCAGGCACGACTTGATAGGGAATCCCAAGGGTCTGATTGTGAAATGTACCCGCGCCAAAATCTGGATGCAACGTCACCGTACTCCCGATGAAGTTAATGTAATTTGCTGAATTTGGATCAACTGGCGCGGTGGATATGTCGGTGTTCCATAGACTGTTGGATGGAAACGGAACAAAGCCATTTAGGCTTGTAAGTTGCCCAACTGTCATTCCATTACAGGTTCCGGCTTGCGAAAATGCGTTGCCGCAAAGAAAAACTGTAACGGCGAAAAGAAGGGCGATCGATCGATTCGAATGAGGTCCCATACATCTCCTTCACTGCTGAAAGCAGTTGAGGTTGATTTTGCGCGTGAAACTGAGACGAGATGGCACACAAAAGAGTAAAGATAGACCGGGCGCGCAACCGGCCCCAGCAACATCGTTGGGCAGTGTATCATCGCAATCTCAACGATTGGTTGGTTTTGTTTGCTATTCGTGGGTGAATACCTTATAAAAACGACCGTGTGCCGGCAATGCACTCTCGAGTGACTGACTGATAGGCCTTCCAGAGCGAACTTTCCATGGGACATCCACTTCTCGAACTGAAAGATAAAACAGCAGTTGTCATCGGAGGGACCAGCGGGATCGGTCTCGCCCTCAGCCGAGGTCTGGCGCAAGCGGGAGCAAATGTGGTGCCGACGGGGCGTCGCGAGGAGCAAGTTCGAGCCGCTGCGTCGATGATCGAATCACTGGGACGGAAGTCGCTCGCCACGACTTGTGACGTAACCGACAATTCCAGTCTCGAGGGCCTTCTCAAGCTTGCTTGCGACGCCTTTGGCAGTGTCGAGATCCTCATCAACTGTGCTGGCCGTACTAAACGAATGCCTACCCTTGAGTTCGCGGACGAAGATTGGGATGCCATCGTCGAGACAAATCTAACTGGCACGTATCGTGCCTGTCGCATCTTTGGACGCCACATGACCGAGCGTCGCTACGGGCGAATTATCAACATCGCATCGCTAGCATCATTCGTTGGGCTTTATGAAGTTGCCGCGTACAGCGCCAGCAAAGGGGCAGTCGCATCTTTGACCAAGGCACTGGCTGTTGAGTGGGCGAAGTTCGGGGTCTGCGTCAATGCGCTGGTGCCCGGAGTCCTTCGCACCGACCTGAATGCCGCCCTGCTCGACGGGACTGAGCGCGGCCGCGAGTTCTTGCTGCGTACTCCGATGAAGCGCTTCGGAAAGCTCGATGAACTGGCGGGTGCCACAGTCTTCCTGGCCTCGGATGCAGCGAGCTTCGTGACCGGCCACTTGCTGGTGGTAGACGGCGGCATTCTAGCCAGTGGCGTCAATCAATGACACTCTGTCGCAAGGGCCGACGAATGAGAAGAATTGCCATCCTGGCATTTCTGGCAGTATGCGTATCGTTTGCTTTCGGATCCGACGCTCCTCCTGCTGACGCGTTCCGCATACTTCCTCCACCAAGAAAAGAAGCGCCGGTGATCACGCCGTATCTACGGTATCAAGTGGACATGGCTTGGAAACAGGATGAGCAACGCGTCCGAACTTGGGAAGGGATTCGAACGGAAGAAGAGCTATTGTCGGTGCAGCGGACGATCGAAAAACATCTTCTCTCCATGCTAGGCGGCCTTCCGACAGAGAGAACCCCTCTCCATCCCCGAATCACAGGAACGATCCAGATGGATGGCTTTCGAATCGAGAAACTGATTTTTGAGAGCCTGCCCGGAATATATGTCTCGGCCCTCCTATACGTGCCTGAAGATGGAAATAAGTCTCATCCGGCGATCCTCGTACCAGCGGGGCATGCCGCAAATGGGAAGGTTCATTACCAGGCGCTTTGCCAGCGGTTGGTGCAGCGCGGCTACGTCGTCATTTCGTGGGACCCAGTCGGCCAGGGTGAACGCAGCCAATTCTGGGATGCCAAAGCTGGCAAGAGCCGCTACAACCTCATCTGCGCGGAGCACGCGATCTTGGGGAATCTAGCATATCTCGCTGGAACGAACCTGGCGCGATGGGAGATTTGGGACGGCATTCGCGCGGTGGACTATCTTTTGACGCGGCCCGACGTCGATCCTCAGCGCATCAACATTACGGGCACGAGCGGGGGGGGATTTCAAGCCGCCCACATCGCAGCGCTGGATCGGCGGATTAAAGTCGCGGCGCCTTCCTGCTACATCACTGCACTCCCCATGCGTATGTACAACCGAATATTTCAAGATCCCGACAGCGATCCTGAACAGGATCTCTACGGGATGATCTCGAACCAGGTCGACAATGCTGGGCTCTTGTTAATGATGTATCCACGCCCGGTATTTGTCTCTGCAGGGGTGCTCGATTTTTTCCCGATTGAGGGTGCGCACAAGGCGGTTCGTGAAGTATCAGAACTCTACAGCATGTTTCATCACGTGGACCGCATCGGAATGGCGGAAGGTTACCACGCTCACGAATATTCCCTTGAGAATCAAGAAGCGGCGATCGACTTTCTCGATCGCTTCAACGGGCTACCTGCAAAACACGGTTTTGCTCCTGTCAAAGAACTCGATGAGAAGGCCCTGCAGTGCACGAAAACCGGGCAGGTCATGCTCGACTTCGAGGACGCGCGCTCTTTTATGGATCTGATCCGTGAGTACTATGTAGAGCACAAAAGCTTGCTGGCGCCAACGCTCCAGCAACTCTACAATTCCAACCTCCACCCACGCATCGAGTCATGGTCCGTTACTCAGTTTCGAGGAGAGATTCCGGGCATAGAGGAGATTCGGTGGGAAGCTCAGGGTAGTTCACAGTTTGAAGGCATCACGATTGAGAAGTATTTGCTTCACCACAGTCGATATTTGGAAATGCCGCTCCTCTACATTCACAAGGCGGATGGCGGTCAGCGCCCCGTGCTTTTGTGGCTAGGAGAAAACGGAAAAGCCACGGCGAAGGACTGGCCGAGCTTGATGAAATATATAAACGCCGGTTATGACGTTGTCTCTTTCGACCCTCGTGGACTGGGCGAAACGCGAATGCCATACAAAGCCGCATCGCCCGACGACCCCACGTTGGCGCGGTTGGCTTTCGATGAAGCGTATGTCAGTCCGATCTCCGGCGTACTCGCCGGCTACGTCTACAATTCGATCTTGACCGGAAGGCCATACTTTTTGCAGATGATTGAGGATGCAGAGATTGCTACTCGCTTCGTGCAGTCGAAAGTAGACTCTAGAGCCCAGATCACAGTTGTGGGAACAAACAGCGGATACACGCTCGCCAGCGCAATTTCAGAGGCTCTGCCCGGGGTCAAGCTACTCCCATCAGCAGGCCACATCATCGAGTGGTCTGAGTTGGTAAGTCAGAAAACCGAACTGTGGCCCATTCAGTATCTGCTCCCCGGCGGAGCCTACATTCATTAAGTCTGCCGCTCCTGTCACGATTCGCAGATCGATTGAACAAGAAACTACTGGGACGAAACAACCGGCAGGATGAGTGCCGACGGATGCTCCGCATCATGAAAGATGGTGTTAGTCGCCGGTACGATTTTCTGCGATGCCGCATCGTCGCCCGTGTTCAGATTTCTGTCAAAACGAGGAAAGTTGCTGCTGCTGATCTCGAGCCGCAGTCGATGCCCTTTGCGAAAGACGTTACTGGTAGACCACAAGTCGACCGTGAATCGATAGCTCTGCCCCGGCTTCAACGCGGAAGCCCGCTCTTGAGAATCACGATATCGAGCTCTGATGATTCCCTCAGTCAGGTTTTGCGCGAATCCATCCGGCCAGACATCGACTAATTTGGCGGTGAAATCGGTATCGACGGCGGAGGAGCTGGCGAATAGTTCGGCACTCACCGGTCCTGTGACCTCAAGATCCTGCTCAAGTGCTGGAGTCGAGTAGACGAGAACGTCGTCTCGTGCCTCCACCTGACGCTGGTCGCGAGCTCCGGGCTCGAGATGGGAGGAGTCACAACACAGCGGGCCACCAACCGTGGGCACCGGTTTCGCCGGGTCGTAAACATAATGATCCGACGACTCCGAATGCGGTGCAGACGAGGAGAGTGTTCCGTCGCCGCCGACAGAATTGGCTTTGCCACCGGAATGCAGAAAATAGCTCAGCTGGCGGGCTCGCGGGAGTGGCCAATCTGTTTCATTTCGCCACTGGTTGGCGCCCATCACGAAAAGTCTGACGGGCTCTGGAGAGGAAAATTCGTTGGCCACATTCTTGAAGAGATGCTCATACCAGCTGATGATGACATCATCTTCCTCAAAGGGAGCGGACGTCCCGAAGTCCACGTCTCCAATTTTCGCAGACGAGCCCGCGTGTCCGCCGATGGTCACAAGTAGCCGCTGACCGCGACGCGCCTCCTCACTTCCACCATGCATTTTGACCCCAACATAGTTGCGTAAGGACCCACCCTGAAAAATGTCGTACCATGCCGCGACCGTTAGCATAGGAACTTTAATGTCTGAGTAGTGTTCCTCAATCGACCAATTCTTCCAGAAGCCGTCGTAGCTGGGATGGGCCAGCCAATCCAGGAAATAAGGGGCCAACGACTGCGCCAAAGCCTGATCAGGCGTGTTTGGAGGCAACTCGAACAGTGGATATTCCGTGAGGGGCAGCTTCCAAATTCCGTTGAGCGCATTCGTCTTGCTTCGGACTACCCGGTTGAGCGTGTCCTGCGCGAGCCCTGAAGTCCACGATTCATTGAACCACTGTTCGAATGCTCCGCCTTGGTAGGTCCATCCATCGTGATAGTTGCTGGCCGTTACGATGGGGCAGATTCCAGCAAGATGAGGGGGATGTGAAATGGCCGCTAGCATCTGTGTTGCTCCCACGTACGAGCCTCCAAACATTCCCACTCGACCATCCGAATAGGGCAAAGCTGCTGCCCATTCGATTGTGTCGTAGCCATCGCTGGATTCGTGTTTGAAGGGGTACCATTCGCCGTCAGATGTATAGCGTCCGCGTACGTCTTGCACAATCACGACGTAACCGAGTGCCGAAGCCCTCAACCCGAAACCGGCAGAGCCGGTTTTGTCATACGGAGTGCGCTCCAAAAGAGTCGGATACTTGCCTTCTTTTTTTGGACGGTATATGTCAGCACGAAGGATTGTTCCATCGCGCATGGTGACCTGCACGCCATGTTCAACATTCACTCCGTTTGTTTCCATTGCGCGCGCGCCCAGCACAACAAGAAATACGATCGAGCACGCCACGGCGAAAACACTTGCGGTAAGAATCTCGCGAACAGAAGACATATCCGGTCCACCTATCTTAAGAATCGACAAAATCGACGCTGCCTGTTCATTTCTCTATACCCACCAACTTGAGCACGCCGAATTGCTCGGGCACATGAAAACTGTTGCTCATGGGCGGTTGCCATGTTATCTCGTGGAGATGCTTCGGGGGGCCCTGGCTGCGAAACAAATTCAACCGCAGAGTAATACCCGGCGATGGTGGCCGCGAATCAATGGCTGCGATTGGGATGCGCATAGCGCCATACCAGATATGTTTCTGCGTGTCGATCTTGGCGGCTACCTGAAATCCTGAGTTCCACTTCCATCCATCTTCGTGATGAGGGTCGTGCAAATTGATGTCCAAATCAACCCATTCGCCTTGCGGAGAAAGTTCGAATTCCTTGTAGCGCTTGATATCCGAGAAGTCGGACCCGATGAACGCCTCCGCGACATCCCAGTTCCACAGTTCGTTCGTTTCCTGTCGGGTATTCGGTCCTGGCTTCAAATGCAGTTGTTCGTAAGGGCAGATGAAGAGGAAGTAAAGGTTGCTTTTCGTCCAACGCGAGCGAACCTCGGTGCGATATTCAGGGACGGGTTTTCCAAACGAATCTCTCTCCATGTACACCGGGCGTGCCGCGCTCCAGAACGGCGAAGTCGGCTCAAGTTCCAACGCGGCATCTTCTTTTGCAAGCGTGCTCTCTAGCACCGCTTGTCCCACAACGAACTTTGAAAGACAGCCAGCCAGCAAGATTACGAAAACTTTAGCGAAGCCATTCATCCAAATGCTCCTGTACAAAGGCGTCGTCCTGCAAATGCGGATAGGATCGGCACACCCTGTCGATTTCATCCATCTGGCCCGGGGAAAGTTCCTCATTTGGATCGAGACACCAGCGTCCTTGCAGCAACCCCTGGCGTCGCAGGATCTCATGAATCCCGGGGATGCAACCGCGAAACTGATTGGCAGGGTCGAAGATTGCGGCATTCGCGTCGGTGATTTGTTGGGCCAGAGTGAGTTGTTTGCTTGGGATAGTCTCGGTATTGTGTTTCGCCAGCGAGAGATTCGAAACTGCGACCTTTGTCCACACGGCCCAATGCCCAAGCAATCCGCCCACAATTCTTACCCGCTGATTGTCGAGATCAAATGTCGTGAGCAGGTCAGTCAGAATGTTGTCGTCATTTCCGGTGTACAACGCGACCTCTTGGGCGCGCCCCGAATGGGCCAGTGCGCGTACCACATCGATGGTCTGGTAGCGATTGAATGGTGCAATCTTAATGGCAACCACGTTCTCGATCTCAAGGAAGCGACACCAGAACTCGTACGACAATATCCGACCACCAACAGCCGGTTGCAGATAAAATCCGACAACCGGGATGACTGAGGCAATCGCCTGAGAGTGCTCGATAAGTTCAGAAATTGTTCCATCAGATAATGCGGCGAGGCTTAGCAATACCGCGTCATAGCCCAACCGGCGAGCCAATTCTGCTTCAGAAACTGCTTGTTGCCGCTGACCGCAAACTCCGGCAATCTTGACCACGTCGCGGCTACCACTTTCTTCCATGGCGAGCCTCAAAACCGGTTCGAGCAATCCAAATTTCGGATCTCGTATTTCAAACTGCGTCGTGTGAACGGCGACTGCGATGCCTCCCGCGCCGGCCGCAAGATAATATCTTGTCAGAGCCCGCTGGCGCCGCTCATCGAGCTTGCGATTGCTGTTAAGCGCAAGGGGATGAGCGGGAATCACGAGACCAGACCGCAGTTTCTCTCGCAGATCCATCAGAACTTCCCGTCTCGCGTCTGGAAATGTGTTGGCTTGTTCAAGGTTACCCCACCGTTGCGAATCCACGCCGCAATCCATTCGATCATCTCTGTTGGGGTCACCGTGGGAGACCCAAATAGAGATCGCGCCTTTTCAGCATTATTGAGCAGAGCACTGGTACCCTCAGGGCCAGGCAAGAAATTCGGCTCTAAACCAAAATGCTGGCCGAATGCCATCGCCACTTCGCGCACCGAGAGGGTTTCGGGCCCGGTAATATTGAGCACAAAGGGCGGCGACTGGCAGTAAGAAAACGAACGCAGGCACCAGGAATTGGCGTCCCGTTGCCAGATCACATTGACATACGGCATGTTGAGCGAAATCGGACGCTGCTCGAACACGGCTCGCCCAATATCCACCAATACTCCGTAACGGAGCTCAACCGCATAGTTCAGCCGCAGTAGCGTCACGCGCGTGCCCCATCGCATGGAACCATTCTCGAACATTCGTTCGCGGCCGAGTGCAGACTGAGCATATTCTCCGACAGGCCCAACTGGAGTGGATTCCGTCGCGCCGCCTTCCGCAGCCGAACGCAATGGATAAACGTTGCCGGTTGAGAAGGCCACGATGCGAGCCGCGCGACAACGTTCGGCAACCAAGCCGGGGAGAAAGGTATTCATCGACCAGGTCAAGTGTTCCGCGCCTGCTGTTTCGAATTTGCGCGCAGCCATGAAGACAACGTTTGGAATCTCCGGCAGGTTGAGCAACGCGCCCGGTTCCAGTAAGTCGCAAGTTATGGTTTCAATTCCGCATGCAGTCAATTCCGCAGGCAGGCCGCCATTGCTGAAACGCGCGACCGCGACGATGCGAGGATTAGTTCCGGCGAGATCTGCGGCGCGGCGCGCCAATCGGGCCAAACTTGGTCCCATTTTTCCGCCCACACCCAGAATCAAGAGGTCGCCACCCAATGCGGCCATGGCCGCAGCGTCAGCATCTGTTGGGCGCGAGAGGTGCTCTTCCAGTTCTAATATGTTATTGATCATCATCCCTACTCAACCCAGTTCAAAACCTGCAATTGCATAAATCAGCGCTTCCTGAACCTGCAAACCCTTGCCTCGCACCATGCGTTGCAGGTGTCGTGTAGGACTGAATCCAAGATCTCGGGCGATCGCCACCGCGCTGGAGTTCCGAGGAAACAGATCCCATGACCATCCCCGATCCTTCCCGCTGTTTAACGCCTGCTCTACAAGCTTTCGGGCAACCTCTGGCACATCGCACACGGACGGTCCGAGGTAATCACTGTCACGCCCCGGTCGCGTCATAATGTACGAACTCCCATTAACTTGCGAAATGCCGCGTCTGCCTAGCCGTTGTAATAATTCAGTTCGGCTCACTCCAAACGCGTGCTGATCAGCGATTCGACAATCCTCAGGTAGTAGAATATCTACGCGAGGCGCCTTGACACCGGCATCTGGGGATGCCCGCCGCGACCATCGCTCCACTGGTTGTTCGCAACGAAACCCCGTTTTTTCGTAAAGAGGCTGGCCTTGATCAGTAGCATCCAGCTTCACCGTTTCAATTCCCAACTCATCGGCATGGTTTAGAACCTTACTCAACAAGCGCTTCGCGAAGCCTCGACCACGATACGATTCCTTGGTCAAGACCATTCCGACCCAAGCCAAACGTCGACCATATCGAATCAGGGTCGTAGTCGCGGCCAGTTCACCGTCAACGGCAATTGCGAAGCAGCCTTCAGGCGACAGATCAATCAGAAGACGCCAATCTTCGATCGTTTGATTCCAGCCGGCTTGCTGCGACAACTCCATCGCAGCCGGAATATCGCTAACCTCCAACCTGCGCACGACAACGCTGGAGGAACCGCTCATGGCGCGTATTTCTCCCGAAACCAGCGAGTGAAGTGCGGCAGAGCAATCTCAGGGTCTGCGATCTCCGGATGCCACTTCTTTTCCCACTCAAATGAGATAAATCCGTCGTACTTTATTTGTCCCATTGCAGCCCGAACCTCAAGCAACGGGAATTCTCCGTCGCCGGTAAGTACAGGTGTCCAGCCATCACCACTCTTGCGCAAGTCCTTGAGATGCACGTGCCGAATACGCACGCCCAATCGTTCCGCTCCATCCTGTGGTCGCTCGCCAGTTTCAACCAGGCAGTTTGCCGGATCCCATACCGCGCCGATTTTCAATGAATGCGATTCCTGCAATATTTCTGCAGTCGCGGCCGCGCTGGCAAAATCGCCATGAGTCTCCAGCCAGACTTCAACTCCACTTGCAGAAATGCGGTCAGAAAGTTCGCGAACCGAGTCGGCAATCCACCGCCGAGTCGAGGCTAGGTCAGCTCCAGGCTGAATCTTCTCTCCGAAGACTCGGATGCCAGGAGCAGACAATGAAGCTGCCAGATCCGCAATGCGCTCGCCCTCTTCCGCCCATCGCGCCCGTTCCTTTGGGTCGGGGGAATGGAACCGGCAACTGGTATCTACGCAGGAGATGGCCAGCCCGTGATCCGATAGGGCTCGCTTGGACGCCGCGAGTTCGGATCCACGAAACGCCGGCAGTTTCCACAGCGAGTCCTCGTTCTCTACAAATCGCAATTCAATGCCGTCATAGTGTGCCGTCACGGCAATCGCAATGACCTGCTTTATCGTCCAGTCGGGACAGGCGAGCGTGGAGAATGACAATTTCATAGCTACGTCATCCGATCGAGCATCGCTGCGGTAACAGGGTTCTTGACCCTGTTCCCGTTGAAGAAGCCCTCTAGGTCATCCATAACGACGTCAGCCATGTCGTGCCGCACGTGGCGATTGCTGGCCGCGATGTGTGGTGTGACGATCGCCCCTGGCATGGTGCGCAAAGGATGGCCGATCGGCAAAGGTTCCAACGGATCGGTGACGTCAAGAGCACATCGAAGCCTGCCGCGGCGCACCTCTTTAGCCAGTGCTTCGAGATCAAGCAGGCCTCCGCGTGCGATGTTGATCACAACCGCTCCATTCGGCAAGTTTGCGAGTCGGCGTCGGTCCAGAAGGCCCCGTGTTCTGTCGGTCAGCGCAGCAGTCAATACCAGCAGATGTGCGCGCCTCAACAACGCAGCAAGGTTCGAAAAGCGAACCGGGTATTGCTTGGCTAGCGACTTGGGAACATAAGGATCGTGGACCAACCATTGCAGTTGGAATCCACGCATCAGATCCACCAATTCGCGACCGATTCGCCCAAACCCGATCATGGCTACTTCGCGACCGATGAGAGATTCAGCTGATCCATGTAGGTGCAAATCTCCATAAATGCGATTCGATCGTTTGCGGAGTTCCTCCCTATAAAGATCCAGATTGCGAGCGCTATAAAGCAGTAATGCCGCACCCATTTCTGCTGTGGCACGGGCCATGGGTGCTGGCGCAGTCGTGATCGTTATCTGATCGAACAAAGGTCGCGCGAATCGCGACTTCACCTCACCGCCGCAGTGGGCGATGATCCGCAGGTTTGGTGCGAAATCCGTCAGTTCCTCCGAGAAGCGTGGCGAGTCCCAGGTTGTGATCAGCGCATCAGTCGTCTTCAGCTTTCGCCTGAAAGCAGAAGTCACAGTCCGAGCTCCCTCTCGACTCCAGCGAAATCGCTGCGACAACCGTCGCTGCTGTGCGGGAGAGAAAAAAGACGCGAACAGATCCTGTCCGGCACAAACGATGAGTTGCGGACGCGACATGCCGCACAGTCTAACATCGTTTTACGATTCATTTCGTTTAGTATCTATTAACTTCTCTTTTCCAACGGAACGCAGTATAAGAACTGGGCGGAGTCCAGCCGAGATGAGTAGCGTAAACACGGTCGACTATGCGGTCATTGGCCTTTACGCGCTGCTGATGATTGTCGTCGGGATATACGTAGTGCGCTTCAATCGTGGCGCTGCGGAATACTTCCGGGGAGGAAGCCGAGTTCCCTGGCTGGTTGCTGGCCTTAGCTGTTTCATGTCCGGCTTTAGCGCGTGGACGTTTACGGGCGCAGCCGGAGTCGCTTACCGGGCGGGATTTGCCGCGACCGGACTTTATATTGGTAACGCGTTGAGCTTCCTGCTGGGGTATTTCGTATTTGCCCAGCGCTGGCGGCGCAGCCGAATTACAACGGTGATGGAGTACTTGTCTGGACGTTTTGACATTGCTACCCACCAGACCTTCTCTTGGACCACCATCGTGTTTCAACTCTTTACCAGTGCCAGCACGCTATATGGCCTGAGCCTGTTTGTCTCCTCGGCCACGGGATTTCCGGTAACGTGGACCATCGTCGGAGCGGGTGCTCTTATTGTTTTCTATTGTGTGCTGGGTGGGCTGTGGGCAGTCGTGGTCAGCGACTTCTTGCAGGCTTCTATCCTGATGCCCTTTTGCCTGGTCCTGGGCATCATTTCTCTGACTCGCGTGGGTGGTGTTACGGGTCTGCTGAACTCGCTGCCTTCGGAGATGAAAACGTTGCACGTGTCCGGCGAATTTGGATGGCTCTATATCATTTCGTGGACCATTATGGTTTCTTTCGGATACAACACTAGCGCCATGGCGCAGCGCTACTTCAGCGTCGACAACGAGCGTTCTGCACGCAAGGTGGCTCTTCTGTGCTGTGGCCTGTTTTTTGTCGGCGCGTTTCTATGGTTTATTCCGCCGATGGCAATGCGCATCATCTATCCCGACCTGCGCACGGTGTGGCCTTCTCTGTCGAACCCCAGTGAGGGCGCGTATGCGGTTGCCAGTTTGACGTTGCTGCCGCATGGTCTGATCGGCATCATGCTGGCGGCAATGTTTAGCGCCACCATGGCCAATCTGTCTGCGCAGTTCAACCTGAAATCAGCGATCCTGTCGAAGGACCTCTATCAAGCCCTTCTCCGCAAGGACGCCGGGGATCGCGAACTGCTGATCGCTGGCTGGGCCACGACATTCTTCGTGGGCGGCGCGACAACCGTGATCGCTGCCATCATGGCAGACAGTG
Source organism: uncultured Acidobacteriaceae bacterium (assembly GCA_963840895.1). Classification (GTDB taxonomy): domain Bacteria; phylum Acidobacteriota; class Terriglobia; order Terriglobales; family Acidobacteriaceae; genus Sulfotelmatobacter. The sequence continues at coordinate 24,814 of CAWJAR010000007.1, read as the reverse complement.
GACAAAGCGTTTTTCAGATCATGCTGACATTCAACACGATCATGTCGTTGGCCTATGGACCGCCAGCCCTGCTGGGCTTGGCAATTCGCCGAACGCCACCATGGTCGGGTCTCGCTTCGTTCGCGGTCGGTCTTATTCTTGGCATCCTGGGTGCATTTCATTACCACTGGTCGCTCATGCAACAGGTCGCTTATATCATCCCGGCATCATTTGGGATCTTTTTTCTAAGCATGTTGTTTGATCGGGGAGACACGCCGGCACGCGCACGACTCTTCAAGAATTTGAATACTCCGATCGATGTCACCATGGAATTAAAAGACTCTCCGGATTTCACGGTTCCGGTTTTTCGTTTCCTGAGTCGAACCATCGTGTGTATTGGCCTTTTGAGCCTTTTGCTGATTTTCGCAGCTCCGCCGGATCAGCGGCTGACAGTGTTGCTATTTTCCGGCTTGACGCTGCTGGTCGGAGGATCTTTATATCTGGTGAGAGGCAGTGCTCCTGGTGGTGAAGAGCCTGATCTGGCAAGCCGTGTCGGTACGTTGGGATCGAAGACTGAGTAATAATCCTCAAGTTCAATGATTCGACTGGGACTCATCGGTTGCGGGGAACACGCTGAGAGCGGACACGCTACTCCTCTGGCTCGGTATAAGAGTCTGCATCCTGCTGATATCGAGTTGACCGCAGCTTGCGATCTCAATCTGGACCGCGCCCAGTTTTTCTGTCGACGTTATGGTTTCATGCATGCTTACCGGGACCTGAACGACATGTTGGAACGACAGACCTTGGACGGCTGCATTGCGGTTGTTCCCGTCGAGCGAATATCCGACCTTGGCATCAAGTTGCTGCAAAGGGAACTTCCGTGCGTCATCGAGAAGCCATTGGGCGCATCCCTGGCAGAAGGAAAGGCACTGCTGGATGCAGCCAGGGCAACGAGCGCCCTCAACATGGTCTCCGTGAACCGCCGGTTCATGCCTTTTCTCAGTCGTGCGCTGGAATGGACTCGCACTGCGGGACCTCTCCGATACTTGCGATGCACCATGACGCGAAACGCGCGCGGAGAATCCGAATTTCTTTGGGCGACTGCGGTTCATGCGGTCGATGCCATGCGTCACATAGCGGGCGATGTTGCCCAGGCTAGCATTCGAGTTCTGGGCTCTCCAACTGCAATTCCCAAGTGGTACGCTATCGATTTGCACTTTAGGAATGGCGTTTCCGGACGCCTCGACATTCTACCCACGGCGGGAACGGTCGAAGAGACTTACGAACTCTTTGGAGAAGGCTTTCGTGCGGTTGTGACAAGTCCCTTTGGGCCTGACCGAGGATTGCGCTGTTTTCGTGACAATCGCCTCGAGTTGGCAGAATCTGTTTCGGACCAAATGCCCGAGGATGTTCTGAACGGATGCTTTAACGAAGCCGCCGAATTCATCAGTGCTGTTGCCCACAAGAGACCGCCCCATCCTACGATTGAAGAGGTATTTCCTTCCGTCGAATTGTGCTTCGAAATGGCCCAAACCTTGGATACAGTGCGAAGCAACTAAACGCCCGAGGAACTGTGACTGCGGAGGTACTTTGACGTGGTGATTAAATGCTTCAACGAAAAACGTGAGATGGCAACCGCCGCAGCCGATGAGGCCGCCGCGATCTTACGCGAAACAATCCAGGCAAATGGAAGGGCTCGACTCATTGCAGCCACCGGCGCTGCACAATTTGAGTTTCTTGAGATTCTTACCAGCCTCCCGGGAATCGACTGGAAGCGGGTCGAGATGTTCCATCTGGACGAATACATTGGCCTACCAGGTTCGCACCCGGCTAGTTTCTGCCGTTTTCTCCAAGAGAGGTTGATCCAAAAGGCGGGAATTAAGAAATACTTTTTGCTCAGCGGAGATCTGGACCCGGCGGATGTCATTCGCCGCGTAGGGCAAGCATTGCTCTCTGCACCCATCGATTTAGCTTTCGTGGGTGTTGGAGAGAATGGACATCTCGCCTTTAACGATCCTCCTGCGGATTTCGAAACCGAGGAACCGTATCTCGTCGTTAAGCTAGACGAAGCTTGCCGGCGCCAGCAACTTGGCGAAGGTTGGTTCGCCACCCTCGCAGATGTACCGCAACGTGCCATCTCCATGAGCATCCGCCAGATCCTGAAAACGAGCCAGATCTTGTGCATCGTCCCCGACACCCGCAAAGCCGCCGCGGTGAAAGCCTGTTTCGAGGACGAGATCAGCCCCTTAGCCCCAGCATCCATCTTGCGCACGCATCCGAATACGACGGTGTACCTGGACGTCAATTCCGCAGCTCGCTTGCATCCCGAAACTCTCTCCTCGTTTTCTGCGCGCTGAGGGGCAGGGAGGCGCGATTTCGGGTAGACATCTGAGAATTAATCCAGCTGCGTCGCACGCAAGGACCGCGTTTTTGATCTTCAACGAAGCTTGCGTTTTGTTTCATATCGGTTTTTCATTTGCTGTTCTTTATTTACTTTTAGTATCTGGTGTGATAAAAGTTCGGCGAACGTAAACTCACCGCAATTTGGGAGTATGTTTATGAAATCGGTGATGCGCTTTGCCCTCTTTTTTTTCCTCCTGCCAGTACTAGGAACAACCAAACTTTCATATGCGCAAGGAACCGATCTGGGTACGATAGTCGGTGTTGTGACCGACACGACAGGTGCCGTCGTCCCCAATGCAAAAGTTGTTGTTCTAGACCTCGACACCAATACACCGCACGAGACCAAGACGAATGCGCAAGGGGAATACAACGTCTTCGCTCTAAATTCTGGCGCGTATCAAGTCGTGATTTCCGCACCGGGGATGACGACCGCGAAAATCACCCGCGTCCGCGTGAACGGAAGTGATACCGTAAGTGCCAACGCCGTGCTGAAAGTGTCAGCCGCATCGGAGTCGGTCGAAGTGACCGCCGACGCGCCTCTTGTTGACGCCGAGGACCAGACTATCAGCGATACCATCACGAGTCGCGCAGTGATCGAACTCCCCCGCGACAGTCGCGACGTCTACTCGTTTCTATATTTGAACCCCAACATCACTCAGTCAGGCACAGACGGTTCGTTCAAGTTTCTCGGGGCGCAAAGTTACGGTGCAAGTTTCTCGCTGGATGGACAGCGTTCCAATGGCGGCATCTTCGGCGAGCCTACCGCTAGCCAGCCGTCTCTTGAGGCGGTTGGAGATATTAACGTCCTTTCGAATGATTTCAGCGCAGAATATGCCGGCATTGCGAATGTGCGAGTAACGACAAAGCGCGGAGGGGCGGGATATCATGGCTCGGCTTTTTACAACAATAAGAACTCAGCTCTTGCGGCGTGGACACTTCAGGATCTAACCGGCAAAGCGAACTTTGCACCCACACCGTTTCAAAGCCCACTTATCCCAATCCGTTTTTCAACATCACCGACATCGGTGGTTCGATCGGAGGGCCGATCCCGGGTTTGAAGAAAGACCTGGTTCTTCGCGGCCTACGAGAGGAACTGGACGGTCCAGCCGCTCAACGTTCAATCCAGTACGCTTCCCCACCCGAGTATGTGGGGCGGTGATTTCTTCCAGGTCGATGACTCGATCAAACCCACCGTTCCCGCCGATGTGGCCGCGGCAATGACTCCGCAAGAGATCGCAAGTGATACGGTCGGAGGTCTGGGCAACAATTCATCACAGTTCCGTCCCGCTTTCTCAATCCCACCGTTCAGACATTGATCGCGACTTATTTTCCGCACATTGGCCTTTCGCGCTCCAATCGATTCCTAGTACTGGTCGCATGCCCGGTGATCAGATCTCAAGCAACCTGCCCACACGATCGGTCCAGGACCTGGGCACGTTGCGCATAGATCATGACTTTAGCGAAAAAGATCACCTATATGGTGCATACAACACGGGCGCTCAGACCTACGCAAACGCGCTCGTGCAAACACCGTATACCGGTCTTGGCCTCGATCAGAATATCCGCAGGAACAACACCCTTTCATTCTCCTACACACACGTTTTCAATACGAATATGGTGAACGAAGCGCGAGGCGGCTTCAATCATCAGGATCTGTACCGTCACAGCAATACGACTCTTGAAGGTTTCCTTTCAAGCATCGGCTTCGACCAGACCGACATCGCTGCCTATGGTGCGGTCGTCGGGACGAATGAACTTACGACATTCGGTCATCCCGCAGTCACGTTCAGTCGAAATCGGTTCGCCGCTTTTCAGAACGGTGGCCGAAATACTGATCGTCCGCAGAACCAGGGCCTGGTCACTTTTGGAGACACTTTCACATGGGTCATCCGAAAGCACAGTCTGAAAATGGGTGCCGATTTTGTTCGCAACGCGGCAGTCGACGGATTTGCGGTGAACCGCGGCAATCCTCGCGGGGCCATTGCCTACACAGGCGGGGGCACGGATCCCTTCGCCAATTTCATCCTCGGCGAACCCGCGACCAGCGTCTCCTACATCAACGCGCCCCGTCCGCCGATGGACGTTTACAACTGGGAACAAGGCTTTTTTGTGCAGGACGACTGGAAGGTGTCGACACGGCTTACGCTGAATCTCGGTCTGCGCTATGAACTGGTTACACCGTTTATTGAAAACCACGACCTCCTGACCAACTTCGACGCGAACTATGTTGACCCCAATACCGGAGAGAAGGGACGCTTCATTATCCCTTCCGATAAGACGCTGCCTTACCTTGACACAAGAATCCTGACCACGCGCCCTGTAGTCACTGCTGCCCAATCCGGCCTCGGTATCGGCCGCGGGGTGGTTCGGATGGACAGAAACAATTTCGCCCCGCGCGTTGGGTTAGCCTTCCGTCTCAATGACAAATCCGTGCTTCGAGGCGGATATGGTTTTTACTATCCAACTTCGGCGGCTCAGGGAATTCGCGATCCAATCGCGACTAACCCCTTTAACCAAGGGCTGACGAAGACAGGTTTCGATGACAACAGCAATCCCGTTCCTCTCAGCGGCTGGCCCGGTAATCAACATGGCTTCAGTCCGCTGAATGGTGGATTTGTTTCAACCGGCTTCGGCGGATTGCCTGCCATCAACGCGGTCCCAGTCGGTTTACAGCAACCTCGAATTCAGCAATACAACGCCACCTACGAGCGCGAGATTTTTCGTGACACTTCGCTGCGAGTCTCCTATTTGGGAACCACTCTGAGCGGTCTGATCGCGGGAGTCGACTTGAACGAAATACGAGCCAGCGATACTCCGTTCGGCACGACGATTGGTGATGGCGTTACTCCTTGCGATCCGCTCAACAACGCCGATTGTGATTATTCGCCGGCGGACTTAGCGCGTCAGCCGTTTCCCGGGCTCGGCGATTTCCTGCTCAGTTACGGCAACTTCGGACACGGCCATTCCAACGCTTTCCAGACTCAACTGGAAAAGCGTTATTCCCACGGCTTGATGCTAAACATCTCGTATACGTACAACGACCAGAAGTCGACCGGCTTAGATACTGGAAATTCTAGTTTGGGAGGCATTGCGTACAACGCGTTCGATCCAAACCATGACTACGGACAGGAATCGTTCTTTCCCAAGAACCGCTTCGTCGCTTACGGAATTTACGATCTGCCGGTGGGCCGAGGTAGGAAGTTTGGATCGTCGTTCCCGACTTGGGCGGACGTGATTTTGGGGGGCTGGCAAACCAGCTTTGAGATGTTTGCAAAGAGCGGAACTGGATTCACTCCGTTCTGGCTTTGTGACGATTGCGGTACGGCTGAACCGGGAAATATCGGGGTCAGTTCGCTTGACGCATTTGGTGACTTCAACTCCGAGCCCTCATTCAGGCCGGTCGTAACCGGAAACTATAACCACCGCAACGGCAATCAGATTTGGGATCCTAACGCATTTGCCCTCCCCCCCATGGGAGCCGATCTTTTCAGCAATGCTCAAATTGCCAGACGGAACCTTTTGTATGGCCCCGGCACGTGGGGGGTGAATCTAGGAGTACACAAGACCTTCCACTTTGGCGAGCGCGTAGCCGCGACGTTTGGTGCGGACATTAACAATCTGTTCAATCATCCATTGTTCTCGCCGGACAGTGACTACGGTGGTGGTGGCGGGCCATTCGCATTTCTCGGCGACTTCGATATCGGAGTTGATCCCGCAACCTTGAGGCCGGTTGTAGCCGACGTCACGCCCAATGTCGACTTCGGTCGCCTTGAGCAGACGTTCACACAAGATGGAGTCGATAGTCGTCGCACGATTCGCTTGCTGCTAAGGATCACCTTCTAACGTCGTAGATTCATTCGCCGCGATGTCACAATCAAGAAATGTGACTCGCGGCGTTTCTGACTCACGAGGAATGAAGAGAATCGGCTACTACGGCGGCGTGACGACACCGCTCTCAACTGGACACCTATGAACCGTCGCTTTCTTCCGATCGTTGTGCTCATCGTTTGCCTGACCGCTGCCTTCGCCGAACGACCCGGAGGGTTTCGTGTGATTGGACCAGGTGGCGGCGGCGCGATGTTCAATCCGACTATCAGTCCGCACGACCCCAACACCATCTTGATTTCCTGCGACATGAGCGGCTCCTACATCACCCATGATGGAGGCCGTTCCTGGCGCATGTTCAACCTGCGTGGCGTCGTAAATTTCTTTGTATTCGACCCAGTCGATCCGAAAACGATGTATGCCCATGCCACTGGCTTATGGCGCAGCACGGATGCCGGTGAACACTGGAATCTGGTTTACCCCAGTCCTTCCGCGGTGAAGGGCGTCAAGATGAATTCAGATCATTCCGACGAATCAGATCCTTGCCGATCCGGATCCGCTGAGCTCGATTTCAGCCATGGCGGTTGATCCTGCCAACTCTCACATTCTCTACGTGGCCGCTGGGCCCAAGGAGAGTCCCGCACTGTTCGTGTCGCGTGACTATGGGAAGAACTGGCAGAAACAAGCGAGCTTACCCGATGTTCCGCGACGTCTGTGGATCGACCGACATTCAGCCCCAGGCGGACGCACAATATTTCTAGCGAGCGCCCGCACGATCGCGATTGTTAACGCGGACAAGGTTCGCAACCTTCCCCTTCCGGCCACGGCGACTGACATTTCGCTGGGCTTCGATTCGGGTGAGAAGCCCACCATCTATGCCACTTCAGAGCAGGGCATCCTCGTCTCCAAGGATGGCGGCGTCAACTGGAACCCAAGCAATCTGCCGGGCGAGGGAGCGAAGGTGCCCGCCATTGCAACGAGCTTCTTCCATCCTGAAACAGCCTATGTCTCCTACGATCATTTAATGCTCGACGGAAAGTCGTGGATGGGCGTCGCAAAAACCACCAACTCTGGAGCTGACTGGCAGTTGGTCTGGAAGGAATCTGACACTGCCGCAAAGAACGTGAAGGACAATTGGATCACCGAACGTTTCGGTCCGATCTGGGGAGAAAATCCTCTGGCTCTCACAGTAGATCAACACGATCCCAATTTAGCCTATGCAACGGACTTGGGAAGAACGATGCGGACCACCGACGGCGGCGCTACCTGGGTAGGCCAGTATTCTCGCAAAGTCGATGACGCTGGCTGGACCAGCCGCGGTCTCGACGTCACCACCAGCTACGGAATTCACTTCGATCCGTTCGATCCCAAACGCCAGTTCATTACCTATACCGATATAGGGCTCTTTCGCAGCGAGGACGGCGGCGTTTCCTGGACAAGTTCAACCACCGGAGTTCCGAGCGAGTGGATGAACACCACGTATTGGGTTGTGTTCGACCCCAAGGTCCGAGGCCGGATGTGGAGTGTGAATAGCTACACGCACGACCTTCCTAGACCGAAGATGTGGCGGCATACATCCGTACTGACTTATAAAGGTGGCGTTTGTCGCAGCGATGACGGCGGCAAGAGCTGGACGAAGTCGAATAGCGGAATGGACGAGACTGGTGCAACTCACATCCTCCTTGATCCCACAAGTCCAGTGGACGCGCGAGTGTTATACGTGGCCGGGTTTGGTAGAGGAGTTTATAAAAGTTCAGACGGTGGTCGCAGCTGGGCCTTGAAGAACAATGGGATCACGCAACAGCAACCATTTGCGTGGCGGCTGGCTCGGAGTTCGAATGGCACGCTGTATGTGGTCATTGCGCGCCGATCGGAGGATGGCAGTATTGGCAATCCTGGCGATGGTGCACTGTACCGTTCGACGGATGGCGCCGAACACTGGCAGCCGGTTTCTTTGCCCGAAGGCACGAACGGGCCCAACGGACTTGCCGTTGATCCCCAGTCGCCCGATCGACTCTACCTCGCATCCTGGGCGCGAGCGACCGGAATGCATGGTGATGGCGGCGGAATCTTTCTTTCGGAAGACGGTGGAAAGAGTTGGAAGCAGGTCCTAGAAAAGGATCGTCATATCTACGACATCACTGTCGACCCGCAGGACCCCAACGTGTTGTATGCGACCGGCTTTGAGTCGTCTGCTTGGCGATCGGCAGACCGCGGCCTGCATTGGACCCGCATTCCGGGATTTAATTTCAAGTGGGGACACCGCGTGATCCCTGATCCTGTGAACCACGATGAGGTGTACATTACGACGTTTGGTGGGAGCGTTTGGCACGGTGCGATCAATGGAAAACCGCGGCCCCGTAGACATCGATACATCGGTCCTCGAGCCTGGACAATAGTGGGAGGAGATGCGTGATCAGTCGGCGCCAATGGTTGTATGGAATGGGTCTGGTGGCAGGATCAGGCGTTCAAGCTGGCAGCGCGATCAGCGTTGTTGCAAAAGATACGACCACGCCAGCGCCATTGGAACTGTCGCAGTACGAGCCCAAAAGCATGCTTCGGGTTCACGAGTCGCACATTGAACGTTCAAAATTTCCGAATCATCGATTTTCATACACACATCTCCGGTTCGACCCGGTCGGAAAATGGGGTCGAACTCTCGCCCGATCGCGAGTATCTGGGCACTCCGCAAGAACTGCTGGCCGTCATGGATCGCAAGAACATCCGTGCCATGGTTAACTTGACCGGCGGTTACGACAATGGCCTTGCCGAAGCGGTTGCAAAATATGACCGAGCGTATCCCGGCCGTTTTTACACCTTCACAGAGCCCTAGCTATTCGCGTTTCAAAGAACCAAATTACCCAACGCTGCAAGCGCAAGCCATCGAGCGAGCCCACCGCGACGGTGCACGTGGCCTGAAGATTCTCAAGACGCTCGGACTTTATCTTCGCGAAAACATCACCTCAGGCACGCTGGTGAAGATTGATGATGCGCGTTTTGATCCCATGTGGGATGCCTGTGGCCAACTGAACATGCCAGTTGCCATTCACGTCTCCGATCCTGTAGCGTTTTTCACTCCGACCGATCGATTTAACGAGCGGTACGAAGAATTGAATAACCATCCTGATTGGTCTTTCTACGGACACGATTTTCCCAGCAATGACGAATTGCTCGCGGCCCGCAACCGCGTGATTGCCAAGCATCACAAAACCCAATTTGTGACCCTGCACGTCGGCAACTTCTCGGAAGACTTGCAAAATGTCGGTGAAAGTCTCGACCGATTTCCCAACATGTCTGTAGACCTTGCAGCGCGCATCGGTGAACTCGGACGCCAGCCGATAACTGCCCGAAAGTTCTTCGACAAGTATCAGGACCGAATCTTGTTTGGCACGGACGCGACGCCGCACGGGGATGAATTTCCTCAGCAGGTCTTCAACGATCAGTTGTACGAGATCTATTACCGCTTCCTCGAAACGACCGACGAATATTTTGACTACGCTCCGGCGAAGATACCGCCCCAGGGCCGCTGGCGTATCTACGGCATTGATTTGCCAGATACTACTCTGCGCAAGGTTTACTATGAAAACGCTGCGCGGCTATTGCGAATCTAGATGCGCTTCCTTCCGCAAATCATCGTACTAGCACTGGCGGCGTCGGCTTGGGCCGCACAATCCGAAGTCCGCGTCTGGCAAGGCACGCTCACCTTACCGACTTACGAAGAGGGACTTCCCGACCCCAACCCTCCGTTTGATCAGTACACTAGCGGACGGTTCAACTATCCCTATACCCTGCGCACCAACCTGACCAGTCGGCGCGCCGACCAGGCTTGGCGCGCGATCTACTTGGAGAACGAATATCTCAAATGTTCCGTGCTGCCTGATCTCGGCGGACATCTTTATACCTGCATTGACAAGATTTCTGGCAAGTCGATGTTTTATGCCAACCCCTCGATCAAGAAGGCCGCGATCGCATACCGCGGGGCATGGGCAGCATTCGGCATCGAGTTCAACTTCCCGGTTTCGCACAACTGGGTGACGATGTCGCCGGTGAACTTTGCATTTGCGAAGCATGACGACGGCAGTGCTTCGGTCACTGTGGGCAACGTCGACCGCGTGTACGGCATGGAATGGACCGTGGAGTTGCTCCTTCACCCGAGCTCGACAGTCCTGGAGCAGCGTGTAACCCTCAGCAATCGGAGCGATACACGCCATCGCTTTTATTGGTGGAACAATGCTGGAGTTCAGGCATGGGATGACTCGCAAATCACCTACCCGATGCGCTTTGTCGCTACACACGGATTCACGGAAATCCATCCCTGGCCAGTCGACCAAGATGGCATAGATTACAGCGTGGTCCGAAATCAAACCAAGGGACCAGTTTCTATGTTCAGTTATGGAAGCCGCGAGGACTTCATGGGAGTGTGGAATCCGCACACGAATACTGGCACGGCGCATTTTGCGGAATATGAAGAGGTCCCGGCGCGAAAGATCTGGTCATGGGGTGTTGACGCGGATGGGCTTGATTGGCGCAAGGCCCTCTCAGACGATAACAGCGCATATCTCGAAGTCCAAGCCGGCCTCTTCCGTAACCAGGAAACGTATGCATTTCTCGAGCCACGCCAGGTCATCCACTTCTCGGAGTATTGGATACCAGTGCGCGACATTGGCGGAATCTCTCGCGCTAATCTCGCTGGAGTTGCGAGCCTTGTCCGAAGAAACCAAGGCTTGACGATTGGATTTAATGCAAACCAGCCCATTCCTCGTGCTTCCGTGTCAATTCTTAAGGGTGAACACCAAATACTCCACGAAACCGTTGATCTCACACCGGAACACAGTTGGATGCACGAATTCCCCAACGCCGACGCTCTAGCGAAGTACTCGATTGCCATTCAGGACGACAAGGGATCGACGCTCTTGCGCCAGACCGAGGGCAAATACGATTGGACTCCTGAGTCTGAGATTCACGTTGGCCCGCAACCGGCCCATCACATTCCAGAGCCGGACAAGAGATCCCTCGACGATTGGATTCAGCTCGGAAAAGAGAATGAACTGAACGGGGCGAATCTTGCCGCTCTAGAGACGTATACAGAAGCACTCACGAAATTCCCGGACAGCTTCGAGGCAGGTAAGTCCGCAGGACGTCTTGCGACCGCACTATTGCGTTACGCCGAGGCAAAAAAACTGCTCGAGCCGATTCATGAGCGAGATACCACCGACACGGAGATCTCCTATTACCTGGGCCTTGCTTATGATGGTCTCGGAGAACCCGATCACGCCCGTGCCTCGTTCGAACAGGCTGAGCGTCTGCCGTCTTTTTACGCTGCCTCCGCCCTCGCCCTTGGTGAACTGCTGGGGCGCAGTGGAGATTTGCAGGGCGCCGAGCGTCACCTGGCCGGCGCCTTGAGCGCTGCTCCTGACGATCTGCGAACCTTGGAGGAATTGGTCGCCGTTAAAGACAGCGCGGGCGAATCTCAGGAAGCGCAATCCATGGCGCGACAAGGGCTGGCACGCTTCCCGCTAAGTTCTCTACTTCGCGAAGAAGTAGGACAACCCGATCTCGCTCATCTCGGCAACGACTCCGACCGCATTCTGAATCTTGCGGCCGAGTACATGCGTCTGGGCCTCTACCAAAAAGCGCTGAAGATACTTTCGCGGCAGTATCCAGCGCAGCCGAAGGATCAAAGTGAGCCGGGGGCAATACCTCCACAGAATCACCCCATGGTTGCGTACTTCCGCGGTTATAGCCTTGAAAAACTGGGACAGTCGGGATATGAAGATTACCGCGCCGCCTCCAAGCTGTCGACCACATATATTTTTCCCAGCACGGCGGAAGAGTTAGCTGTTTTACGTGCAGCCCTGCAATCGAATCCGTCGGACAGCACTGCGCTCTATCTGCTGGGAACATTTTATTTCTCGCGTGGCCTCACAGATCCCGCTCTCCTCGAATGGGGTCAAGCTCGCAGAATCGGACCAGTGCCTCCAGTCTTAAGCGCGAGTATGGGGCTGGCATTGCTTCATATGAAGAATGACCCGGCGGGCGCGCTTGCGGCATTTCAAGATGGCCTGCGCAGTGATCCCACCAACACTGCTATCTACCTGGGAATGGACCAAGCTCTTAGCCTGCTGAAACGGCCTGCAAGGGAGCGGGTGGAAGCGCTGGAAAAATATCCCCAGATGGATTCAGCTCCTCCGGCAGTGATTTTTGAGTTGATCTTGAACCTGGCGGAGAACGGGGACTTTGATCGCGCCACTCATCTTTTCTATGACCGTTTCTTCCCGCGAGAGGAAGGTGGGACCAATGTTCGTCAGGTGTGGATTGAGGTGCAGTTGCTGCGCGCACTTTCTTTGACTAAGAACGGACACTGCAGCGAGGCGCTATCAGCCGCCCAACACCTTGGCTCGGAAGTTCCTGGCTTGGCCTTCACTCGCGATGGTCTTGAGTCCATGGTTCGATCGGCCAGAACCAATTATCTGATTGGGACTGTGTTTGCCGCATGTGGGCACGCAGAAGAGGCCAAAGCGAAGTTCGAACTCGCTTCCGCGGCCTCCGCGCCAGACGAAATCAACTGGGCCTTTCTGGCAGCCCGCAGCTTACCGGCGTTTAACGAAGCGCATTGGCATGATCGCCTTCAATCGGCACTCGAACAGGCTGAAAGTCGGAGCAAAACTAGCGCGTATCCTAGTTGGTGGAAATACACTTCCGCCACTTTGGCTAAGGATCTTGGCCAAAATACGGAGGCACAGATCCGATTTCGAGATGCCTTGTTGCTCCCGGATCGCATGCTGGCTTATCACCTCACGCGTCTTGCGGATTCCGAGCCTGCGCCGTAGTCAACTCTCTGTCCTTTTCCAGGAGGGGCGGAATGCGTGACGAAACTTGTTCGCGGGACCGATGACAGACTGATTCAATCATGAGAAGGCGTGACTTTATCTCTGCTGTGGCAGTCTCGATGCTCGCTGGCAGATGGCCGATACGGGCGCAGGGAGTTCCTCGTCGTCCGCACCTGTTGATTGCGGATTCAGACCCGTTCACGGGGCTGTCGCTGCTGAAGACTCGCTATGCTGCCGGACTTCGCCCATCCGAAGACATGGAAGGCTGGGCACTGTCTTGGCAACTCACTCGGGACGACACCTTCGGCGAGCGTGCCGTTGCGGAGATGCGGACGAAACATGTTTCCGCCAAAGGAAAGCCTTCGCGTTCCTGGGTCGACTACGCCCGATGGTCGTTGGCATTCGATTGGCTGCTTCCATACCGTGGATTTGATCGCGTGCTGAAAGACCGGGTAGCTGGCGAATTGAAGGATGGCGCTGCCGCCATGATCGCCAGTCCGGACTTTGCCGATCCAGCGGAGCTGTCGTACCACAATTATGCGGTGCGATACCTCGCATTGGCGGCCTTCACAACAGCCGCGTTAAACGGTTATTCCGATTCAAATCGAAGTTGGCTCGACAAAGTTTCGAAGGGTCTTACCAACATTCTCGAGACGACAAATGTTGTGAGCCCCGATGGCAGCTATCACGAGTCGATGGACTACATGCGAATCACCTGGGCCTCGCTGATTCTGATTGCAGAATTGCAGCGCACGACCACGGGGGTGGATCCTGCCCAGCAATTCTCTGTGTTTCGCAATATGGGCACGACCTATCTCTACAAACTCCTTCCCGATGGCACCCCCTCGCGCGAGGGAGACAATGAGTATCCGGTTCTCGATTCACGCGACACGGCGGTACTGGGTTATGCCGTCAATCGCTTCAAGGATCCATACAGTGCATGGCTCCTGCGCAAGAGCGGATTCCTCCCCAACCAGTGGGTGCTTCCGGTCCTGCAGTTTCTTTGGGACGATCCGGAGGTCAACTCGCTCGATCCATCTTTGACGAGTGAAGAGGAACTTCCGCGGCAACGCTACTTCGGTGGCGTGGGCCACCTGGTGATGCGAGATGGCTGGAAGCCGGATTCGACCTGGATTGAGTTCGACTGCGGTCCGTATTTTTCCAAACACCAGCACCTCGACCAAAATCAGTTCACGATTTACCGCGGCGGTTACTTGGCGATCGATAGCGGTGCGGACTACACCGACACGGAGAGCCCTCACTACCTGAATTACTACCGTCGAACTGTGGCGCACAACTCCGTCCTGGTCTACGATCCCGCAGAAACGTTCTTCTGGTCTGACAATGTTTTGCCCGCCGCCAACGATGGTGGGCAGCGTATGAATTCCTCCCGCTATTGGAACACCGTCCGGAGTCCAGAAGATTGGAATCGGACGCGTGACATTTGGGACCTTGGGTCCATGCTTGTCGTCGACCATGCTCGTGGTCAATATCACTATGCGATGGGCGACGCGAGCAACGCCTATGCTCGCGACAAACTTCGGCGATTCACGCGCGAAATTCTGTACTCTCCGAGCGATGGTGTTCTATTCATCTTTGACGCCGTCGTCAGCACAAACCCGACCTTCAGAAAAGCGTGGCTGCTTCACGGAGTGAATCAGCCAACCGTAGAGCAGGGCGACGGTACCGGGCCTGAGGCCGCTCAGGATTTTCGCAAGGCGAGCACCTTTCGTTTCACCGAAGGATCGGGAGAGTTGTTGGTGCACTCCCTCCTGCCCAAAGAGCGAGTGATCACACGACGAGGAGGGAAAGGAAACGAGTTCTATACTCCCGGTGATGATCAGGGGGGAACCTGGAGATCGGGTCAAAATTGGCCCCTCGAACCCGCCGAGGGTGGGCCGTTGCCGGAGGATCCCAAGCTCCGGCGCGCTTGGAAACTCTTTTGGGGGGAAGATTTCAATAAGATTCTCAGCTCTAACCGCAAGAACGTCGTCCCGGGAAGTTGGCGCGTCGAGGTATCACCAGCGTTGCCCGCGGAGACAGATTTCTTTCTGCATGTGCTTGAAATCGGAAGCTCGGGAAGCACAGGACACCGCCGCACTGAATTGCTCGACGGAGTTAACGTTCAGGGCGCTGCTCTCGAGCATGGTCCCATCGTGTTATTCAGTACAACGGGTTCGGTCGCAAACTCAGGGGAAGTCTCTCTACCGGATTTGGCGTGTGAATCCCTGATTCTCACGAGTCTGCAGCCGAACGCGGTTTACGAACTCAACCTTGGCGGCCTGAATGTGTCATCTTCACCGAACGCGGTGCTGCCGGGTGTCGCAGCTGGCACAGAGCGAATTCGCGCCAATTCGAAGGGGATTTTACGCCTCGAGCGCCGCGATCTCGCGAACCTGCGGCTGCGGTTCGCAAGAGTGTGAACCGCCACGGAGTGCGTCGGCCACATGTGCGATCATGCGTTTTTGATTTGCGAGAAAGTTGTTGTAGTTTCTTGACTTGAGGAAAATTATTCCCGAGCCCATTATCACAACGCGGAGCGACGAATTACGGATACGTCGCCCGATCTCCAACCTGCGATGGTGGATCGGTGGGATCCTGCTCGCCTCCACGATCATTAATTACCTCGACCGGCAATCGCTCTCCCTACTTGCTCCCTATCTCAAGATTGAATATCACTGGACCAACACTGACTATGCAAATATCGTAATTGGTTTTCGTCTGGCTTACTCCATTGGCCAAACCGTCTTTGGCAGGTTCATGGATCGCATCGGTACGCGTCGCGGCTTGTCAATTACCGTTGTTTTTTACTCGCTGGTTTCTGTGCTGACTTCGCTGGCGCGCGGATTTTATAGTTTCGCTACATTCCGCTTCTTGCTCGGCGCAGGCGAATCGGCGAACTGGCCAGCCGCGACCAAGGCCGTTTCCGAGTGGTTTCCCGCACGCGAACGCGGACTTGCAACAGCACTCTTCGACAGCGGATCTTCTGTCGGTGGTGCCATCGCTTCGTGGCTCATTCTCTCAATCTATTTTCGCTGGGGCTGGCGTCCGGCATTTGCGATTCCTGGAATGCTCGGTTTCGTCTGGGTGCTCGTTTGGCGCTGGCTCTATCACCCCCCTGAAACTCATCCGCGGATCAGCGGTGCGGAGAGGGCCATGATTCTGGCGGACAAGCACGAATCCCCGTCGAGCAGTATTGACGGGAAGCCTCTTGGTTGGCGAGAACTGTTGAGCTTGCCGCAAACCTGGGGCGCGATCCTCGCCAAGGCGTTTACTGATCCGGTCTGGTTTTTTGTTACGGATTGGTTCCCGATTTATCTGGTGGCCAAAGGAATCGAATTACGAAGCGGGCTGATTGCGATCTGGATTCCATTCCTGGCCGCCGATCTCGGAAATTTCTGCGGTGGCATCGCATCGGGCTACTTAATCAAGCTGGGCTGGTCCGTTGGCAAAGCCCGGAAGGCGGTAGTCGTCTTTGGCGGCCTCGGCGTCACCGTATTAATGGCGACCGTGTTCACTGCCAATCTCTACCTACTAGCGTTCCTTTTTGCTCTGGCTACATTCTCTTATGCAGCATTTTCAACCATGGCGAACGTCTTACCCTCCGATCTGTTTCACAGCGAGTCGGTCGCTAGCGTAAGTGGGTTGAGTGGAACGGCGGCGGGTCTAGGCACCGTTGTCGCGTTCAAACTCATTGGACACTTTTCCGATGCCCGCAGCGCCATGGCCGGACATTCCTTCGATCCCATCCTCATCGTAGCTGGCCTGGTTCCTCTTTTGGGGATGATTCTTGTCCTGCTATTAGTTCGCAACACCAACGCCACCAAGCGCGGCTTGGTTCGGCCAATCTGAGATAAGCAGTATCAAGTCTTGCTGACCGGCCTGCTGCGAAATAGGGCGACCGTCTCTGGCTGGGCAGGTTTACACAAGATCGGCGGCAGTCCGCGAATAATCAACTCCGAGTCTGCGACAACCATGTTTCCGATGCGTTTCATCGTGGCTTCCATTGCGCCAGCCTGGTGTGCACAGAGAACCGTATTATCGGTGACGCGTAGTCGATGGGAAGGTGCCAAAGGTTCTTCCGGAAAAACGTCGGTTGCAAACCCGATGTGACCCTTTTCGACAAAATCAAGCAATGCGTCAAAATCCACGACCGCTGCTCGGCTCACCAGCACCAGTGCAGACCCTCGCTGCATCGAGCTAAACTGTTCTACTCCCAAGAAGCCTTGATTCTCAGACGTAACGCCAGCCACAACAAAGATCAGGCGCGAACGTCGTAAGACCTCATCGAGTGAAGCTGCCTCGCATCCCAACGCGCGAATATATTCGCTGGGAAGCCAAGGATCATAGGCGCGTATGCAACAGCCAAAAGGGCGGAGCAACGGAAGAATAGCTTTTCCGAGATCGCCCAACCCGATCAGTCCCACATCTTGCCGAAACAGAGTGAATGCGTGGCGGTTCGCGGCGAAGCCGTATTCCTCCTTGCCTTGCCGAAAGCGGCGATCGGATCGTGTGATGCCGCGAGCAAGATCAATCGCCATGCCGAGCGCAGCCTCCGCCACCGGCTCCGCGAACACCGGACTGATATTGAGAATTCGGATGCCGGCACGAAAACAAAAGCTGTAGTCGATGTTGGGAAGAAAATTGCCCTCGACATTGAACACAGCCTTCAACTTTGAAGCCTGCCGCAACCGTGACTCCGGAAGATCTACCTGGCCGATGATAATTTCCGCACTCGCAGCCTTTTCTTCAAATATCTGGTCTGTAACCGGGCCGTCCTCGTGCACAACGACGTCACCTAAATCGCGAAGTCGAAAGAGATCGCCTTCATCAAAAATCTCGTTCACTGCGCGCGGTGCCGGAGCAAGAAAAATGCGTTTTGGTTTGCGATCAGTCATAGAACTCCTGCAGGCTTGTAAACGGGTGCCCTCGTGCAACGCGCGTTGTCTTTCAAACGCCCTTGCGCCAGCCGGAATCATTCTCACTTTTGAGTTCGACAGTGATCGAGCCATCTGGGTTGACCGGTTGTTCACAAGCCCAAGCCACCGGCTTCTTCACGCCTGGGCGGATTTCCAATTGCGCAGAAAGTAGAATCTTTCCGACATATCCCTTCGGAAGAAGAAAAGAAGCTTGTCGTAACCCTCCGCCTTGCGGATATCCCGGGTCCAACGTCCCGGCCAAGCTGATCTTCTTGTCCGGACTTTCCAAATGCAACCAGAGCACTCCCGGAACTCCGGCCGCTCCCCGGTTACTCACGCACACAATCACTTCAAAGGTGTCATGCCGTTTGCGTTGCCAGACCCACGAAGGTCGCAAACGATACCCAATCGTGGTTCTTAGACGCTCGAATGCGCGAGGGTACATTTCGTTGTAGCGCGCAAGATTGTCTGCCTCGGTCCACAGCGCCCAATAATTCGCTCGCAAGTCCGGCACATGCAGCATGTAATTTTCAAGCATATTAATCCCGGCCGCGTCGCGTTCCAGCTTCTTGGTGTCGTACTGCCGAAAGTAGCCATCCTCCATGATGGCTGCCGTCCACGCGGGCCGGTTCGCCAGCTCGTCGATTTGGATCGGCTCTTCTACGATGATGCTGTCGGAGCGCATCCACGCCCCGGCTCGAACCGCCATATCAATCACTGCACGGTTTCCAACGTTGCTGATGTCCGGCTGTGTGTTTACCGCGACCGGCGTCTTCTTCCAGCTCTCAAGCTGCTTTGCGGTCATCATCAGAGAGGTCCGTTGCGCAGTAACATAGTCGGGAAAGGGATTCGGAAAATTGCTGGTGTGTCCTTCGCCCCAAAATCCGTACTGCATAAGGTCCATCCATTCAATCAGAGGGTTTCCATCAAACTCCGCCGCGAGTAAATCAACTAGCTCCGCGAAGGCTTTCTGAAATTCAGGATGGTCATAGCGAGGCTCCCGATATTCTCCGTTGCTCTTCCCAGGAATGCGGCCGATGTTGACCAGCGGTACGCGCTCGCGCACGAACGCCGGCAGTGCAATTTGTTCCGGTTGAAATGATTCGTTAGAAAGCTGAACCCGGAAAGCAACCCGAAGACCTTTGCGTCTAGCGGCATCCAGCGTCAGGGCCCACACCGGATCGAGGTCGAGTCGCCCCGGGCGCGATTGCACGTTGCGCCAATCACAGCGTATGTAGAGAACATCCACGAAAGGCAGGCTCGAAATCTTCTCGACGTGCTGTTCCAGTGACTCCCGTCCTGCGCGCGCCGCCAGCGACGGCCCACTCTCTTCCCAGGTGTAGCCCACCAAACCAAGCCCAAAGTTGCGAAGAGGTTGCTCCGACGGCGTGGTATATAGCACCGTTCGCCAACCCTGATCTTGATCGATATCAAAAGGACCCTGATCCAACCGATCTCCGGTCGACCATGCACAGCTGAGCTCTGGGCCGTAATCGGGATGGGGCGCAGCCGTGACACTTCGATTCAGCAGAGGGAGTAACGCGGCTCCCTTCAAAAGGTCTCTGCGACGCATTGCGTAGTTTCCTCCCATCACACAACGGGAATCTCAAAGCTACCGACTGTAGATTCGCAGCACATACGTCAAGGCGCCACTAAGAAGCCGTGGTTTCGTTTACTTTACCATTCTTTCGAATGCTTTCCTATGAGTGGAGTCCAGAAGAGGAGAGCGCGATTGGAACACGCCGCCTGCAGGATATTGATCTCGTCTTCGGCAGGGACCTTTAGCGAAACCGCCGAATCAGCAGAGTGTGTCGATCAGAACGATACAGTCCCAACACATAGAGCGCGGCCTTGCCTTTGGTGGAGTAGATCACCTGGCGAATGCGGAGGACGGGTGCACCGTGTGCAATATTCAGAAGCCGCGCGGTATGGGGATCGGCGGTCGTGGCGTCGATCTCTTCGTCCGCGTGTGCGATATCAAGTCCGTAATCGTGCTCAAGAATGGAAAACAGCGAGACTCGATCCAAAGGTTTGTCCGTCAGGCCAGCGAAGTCTTCCGCTGACAGATAACACGTCTCGATTGCAAATGGTTCATCTGCACCCTGCCGCAAGCGCTCCACCTTAATGAGGCGACCGGTGGCGGGCAGAGCGAGTCGGGCTGCAATCTCCTGCTCGGTATCAATCACGCCGAGAGATAACAACTTCGATGTAACCGACAAACTCCGGCCCGACATCTGTTCCGTGTAGCTCATCAGCTTGTTAAAGTGGATCTTTGGCGGAGCGACGAATGTCCCCGCCCCTCGGCGGCGCACGACCATGCCTTCGCGTTCCAGTCCGGCCAGTGCATGGCGGGCGGTCATCAGGCTAACGCGATGAATCTTCGCCAGTTCCCGCTCAGAGTTGACCGCATCACCAGGCTTCAATTGCCCGGCTTCGAGACGTTTCAGGATCGCACCCTGAATTCGTTTGTACGCTGGCAACCCGTTTCCCCGGGATTGTCGCATGAAGTCTCCGTTTGGCACGTGCACCATACTACAAGAGTGCTACATAGCTCAATATGAAATTCTGAAGAATCTGTTCTCCATCTAGAGTCCTGGGCGCCGAAAGACTTCGAGAGAGCCAATCTCAGGCATCCCATACGCCTGCACGGACTCGCGAGACTTGTTCCCGAAACACAACTCCGCCTGACATCAAATTCTTCGATATTACAGAGCAATTTATTGAATAACAGCGGGATGCTCTGTCTGTGTTCGCTTTTCCATCCGGACATCGGCGAAACTTAAACGGTCTACTAGACCGCCCTCAGAGATTCGCCAAAAGAAATTTACAAGCTCATGCATTTTTTTCTTGACCTGGGCAATCGATGTGCTATATAGCATGACCCCATATAGTTTAGTGGGCCAAGTCAGTCGAGGAAATTAATCGCTAGGGGAAGTGTCAGAAAAGAGGAGGTTCTGTGATGACGGGACGACGGTCCGTTGCATTCTGCTGCGTACTGTTTCTTATGACGGCGTTGTGGTCGCCGTTCCATCCGCCTGGAGTCAGGAAGTAACCGCATCCATCACTGGAACTGTCACGGACCCCAGCGGTGCAGCTCGTAGCCGGGGCGACGGTTACGGCAACGTCGCAGGAGCGCGGTCTCACTTACACCGCGTCAACGAACGATTCAGGTCTATATCGAATCGCTCAACTCCCTGTTGGCACGTATAGCCTCAAGGTCGAAAAGTCTGGGTTCGCTGTAGCCTCGCATCCGCCATTTGTTCTTACATTGAATCAAGTCGCCCGTATCGACACTACGATGAAAGTCGGGCAGACGAGTGAAACGGTGGAAGTAACCGGCGCTGCGCCGGTGATGGAAACCGACGTCACGCAGGTCGACACCGTCATCAACTCCACAACGAACGACAGCCTTCCCCTTGCCTCACGCAACTACGTACAACTGACTCTGCTTGCGCCGGGCGCGGTATCGACCGATCCCAGCAGCTTCAATAACGGCAACAACACCGGCGGGTATGGTGGCCGTCCGCTCATCAACGGCAATCGCGAACAGGCGAACAATTTCTTGCTCGATGGCATGGACAACAACCAGGTATCGGATAACCTGCTGGGTTACACTCCGGCCCCGGACGCTATCCAGGAATTCAACCTCATCACAAACAATGCCCCGGCAGAGTTCGGCAATTTCGAAGGTGGCATTGTCAATACGACCATCAAGTCCGGAACCAACAGCTTCCACGGTGACATTTGGGAGTTTTTCCGCAACGACGTCCTAAACGCGAACAGCTGGTCGAATAATTTGGCGACTCCTGCGCTACCCAAGGCTAAACTGCGCTGGAATATGTTTGGCGGCACCCTCGGCGGCCCGATTCTCAAGAACAAGCTGTTCTTCTTTGCGGACTATCAGGCACAGCGTTTTGATATCCCTAGTTCGTCGGGGGCAAATACGGCATTTACGACCGCTGAGCGTGCGGGCGATTTTTCGGCCCTGTGTACTGACCCGACCAAGGGCGGTACGTTCGTCGGCGGCGTTTGCCAGGGTGGAACAGGGGTTCAGTTATACAACCCCTGTGCGTCTTTCACGGCTCCGTGTACTCCGTCGTCGTTGCCAGCAACAACGCGAAATCCCTTCCCAAACAACCAAATCCCCACTGCAATGCTTAGCCCAGTAGCGAGTGCCCTTTTCGCTTCCTCGCTCTATCCGCAAGTGGTCAACAACCAATTGCAGCAAAACGCCGTGAATATCACTACGTCGGCCTTCAACGTCGACCAAGGGGATCTGAAGTTAGACTTCAAGGCCACCCAAAAGGACAATATTTCCTACCGTTTCACCAGGGCCTATCAGAACAATCCGTCGAGCAACTCTCAGGTACTGTTGTCCAACTCCTATTCAACGACGCCCATTTACAACACCGTAGGCGACTGGACGCGGACGATCAGCGCCAACCTTTTGAATGATGCCCGCTTCGGTTGGAGTCACGTGACTCTCAACAGTGGTAACAGTTGGGATTCAAGCGTTGGACAATTTGGCAACACGATTGGAATTGGGAACGGCAATCCTGCCAATCTCGACGGGCTTCTGGCTTTGAACTTTTCCAATGCGGCCGTTTCAAATTTTGGCACGCAGGAGAGCACCCAGAGCTTCGATGACCATGTCTGGCAGGCCGAAGATTCCCTAAGTTGGAGCCATGGGCGGCATAACTTCAAATTTGGTGGTCAATGGTCGCGTCAGATCATCAAGACGTTCTACGCTGGTAACAATGGTCAGCTGGGGCTTATGGACTTCGATGGCAGATTCACGAGATCATCGGACCCTAACCAGTCTAGTAACACCGGCGACGGAGGTGCAGATTTTGTTCTTGGCCTCCCGTTTCAATACGGTCGTGGCGTGAGCACCGCCAAGACCTGGCAGCAATCCAGCAACCTCATCGGTATCTACGCCCAAGACACGTGGCGCGTAACGGATCGCTTAACCTTGAATCTCGGCCTGCGCTACGACGCCCATACGCCGTGGGTTGAGTCCAACAACGCTCAAGCCAACTACAATTTCAGCACCGGCAATATCGATCTCGCCGGCAAGAGCGGTGCCAGCCGGGCGCTCTACAATGGTTTCTACGGGGGCAGGGACTTCCAGCCTCGCATAGGCTTTGCATGGACTCCCTCAATGCTTGGCCAACACACCGTGGTTCGAGGTGCGTTCAGCATCTCCTCCTATCTGGAAGGTACAGGCACAAACCTTCGGTTGCCATTGAATCCACCGTTTACTTCGCCAGAGATCAATGCCGTTTACAACAATTCAGCTCCTCCCGCTGACCAATACAACCGACGGAATTGTGGGACGGCCTCCGACCGCAACCTGCGATGCTCCGACCTATGCTTGCTACGCTCAGGCGTTCCTTCGAGTCTGGGATCCCAACGTGCAGCCTGCGATCGCGGATGAGTGGAACCTGACCGTCCAGCACCAATTTGGGAACAACACCACCTTCCAGGTTGGATACGTAGGGCAAAGAGGCACTCACTTGATGGTGCCATTTGACTTCGCGCAGAGGGAACTGCTTCCAAATTCAGCTTGCGCCACACCACCGTGTACCGCTCCCAGCCCCTACTTTGCTGCCAATCCCACGCTCTATACCGTTTTGGGCAACCCCGCTCAGGGTGGCGAGGGAGCGACCGTTTCAGGCACCAAGTCGAACGGCAACATGAAATACAACTCATTGCAGGCTGTCCTGCAACAACAGATGTCGCACGGTTTGCAGTACCAGGTTTCCTATACATACTCTAAGTGCATGTCCGACAGCACCGGTTATTACGGAGCATGGAACAACGCTCTGAGTGCATCGGCATATTGGCAAAATGTCTACGATCAGAGGGCCGAATGGGCGCCATGCTACTACGATGCAACCCATGTCATTTCAGCCTATGCGGTTTACGATCTACCGTTTGGGCGCGGCAAGTCGTATGCCAAGAATGTCGGGAAGGTAGTGGATGCGGTGATCGGAGGATGGGAAGTTAGCCCCATCGTGAGCTTCCGCACTGGCTTCCCACTGCCCGTTTACGGAGCTCCGGATGAGTCTGGCACGTTTTCTCGCGGATCGCGGGCAGACTGCAACTGGCATTCCGAGCGTTACTCCAAATGCGGCGATCCCGGGGGTTGGTATTCAGTGGTTCGTCAACAATGGAGACTTCACCATTCCTTCAGTTGGGAGTTTCGGAAATTGCGCAGCGCAACTCGGATCGTTACGCTCACCGCACTACACCGACGTCGATCTGAGCTTGCATAAGAATTTCATGATTACGGAGAGGTTCAAATTGCAGTTCCGAACCGACTTCGTCAACGCTTTCAACCACGTCCAGCTCAACGCACCGAATATGAGTCTGGGAGCCACGATGGGGCAGATTACAAGCGCCCAGTCCCCAAGAAACATACAGCTGGCTCTGAAACTCTATTACTGAAAACAAAACACGTATAATGATGCAGGCGCGCACCTCGCCTGCATCATTTTTCTTTGCGCGCAATTTTTAGAGAGGGACCGTCGCAAGCTCAATTCAAGATGTTCAGATACTCGGGGCAGGCCGCGTTTGTTCTCGTGATGAGCTGTTTGTGGTCCGGACCAATCACTCTGGCTCAGCAAGCGAAAGTTCCTGCCGCTCCCAGGTCTGCTGTGCTATCCCCGGACAAAGCGCTCAGCCTGGCCGAGCAGGGGCGTTGCCGCGAGAGTATTTCTGGCCTCAAGCAAGCGATGAACGGCCAGGGCCCCGCGGCAACCCGAAAACAGGCCGGGGTGCTTGGGGTCCGCTGTTCTTTGGATCTAGATGATCGCGGTTCCGCCCTTGAGTTCATCCACCTGCTCAACAAGCAAT
>CAWJAR010000006.1:0-267722 GCA_963840895.1 uncultured Acidobacteriaceae bacterium | reverse complement strand
CTGCGGCCACGCGTTCCTCCTCGGATACATCGCCGCATATAGTTCATCAAAGCTCAGGTTTATCAAAGCTAGGTTTATCTTGACAGTGCAGCCATATGAGGATAATCTTCGAACGCTTTTCGGCCCCTGCCGTACCATTGCAGTAGTGTGTTGAAGTGTTGAGTAGGAAATCCCCCCTAATTCCCACAACGGTTCCCTTCCCACGCTGCATGGAGGTGTTTCATGCGCCGACCCGTCTACCCGTCCCTGAGTCGTCCCCTTGCCTTGTCGGTTTTGCTCACCCTATGGGTACCAATCGCCATGGCGCAAGCCAATGTGCAGGGGCAATGGAACACTCTGCCCTATCTCATGCCCATTAATCCAGTCCACGCTGCTCTTCTCAGCAATGGAAAAGTCCTTGTTGTCGCGGGATCGGGGAACTGCCCGCCATCGCAATCAGGTTGTCCTTCCGGTCCGCCTTATGGACCAGCAAACAACTCGGGGGCATTGCTGTGGGATCCGGTTGCCGGTTCAATCACTCAATTCTCATTGTCCTGGGACATGTTCTGTAATGGCATGGTGCTTTTGCAGGACGGGCGCGTGCTGATCGACAGCGGCACGATACAGTACGATCCTTTCCATGGGCAGCCGAAAGTAGCGGTTTTCGATCCAGCCACCAACCTCTTCACTGACATCCAAAGTATGGCGCACGGACGCTGGTATCCCACGGTACTGACACTGGGGGATGGCCGGATCATGGCATTCTCTGGACTGAACGAGACTGGCGGGACCAACACTGCAGTGGAGTTCTACACGGTTGGGACGGGTTGGAGCCAGCAGTACACGGCGCCCTGGACGCCGGACCTCTACCCGCGGATGCATCTTTTGCCGAACGGCCAAGTCTTCTACTCGGGAGCGCAAACGACGTCAAAGTTGTTCGATCCGTCTACAACGACTTGGAACACGAACGTTGCAACCACAATCTACAGCGGCAACCGCACCTACGGTACGTCCGTGTTGCTTCCTCTAACGCTCGCCAGCAACTACGATCCAAACGTAATCATCATGGGCGGCCACAGCCCGGCCACGAATACGACCGAGATTATTGATCTCGGATCGGCTACGCCAGCGTGGAAGTCAGGGCCAAACATGAGCCAGGCACGCATCGAAATGAATGCCGTGATCTTGCCAGATGGCAGGGTGTTGGCTGTTGGTGGTTCAGTCAATGACGAAGACACGTCGACTGCCAGCCTGAACGCGGACTTGCTGGCGCCTGATCCGAACAATCCCGGCAGTTATATTTTTTCTTCAGCGGGGGCGAACTCCTATGCCCGGCTGTACCACTCAGTGGCGCTGCTGCTCCCCGATGCGACGGTGTGGCTGGCGGGCGGCAATCCCCAGCGTGGCAGCTACGTGCAACAGATGGAGATCTATCAGCCTCCGTATTTGTTCGACTCAACAGGGGCACTGGCGGCACGGCCATCCATCACTGGCGCGCCGAGTGCCGTCTCCTACGGAAGTGCATTCTCAGTGCAAACGCCAGATGCCGCGACCATTAACCGCGTCGTTCTGGTGCGGAATGGAGCTGTGACGCACGCCTTCGGCATGGATCAACGCGAGGTGGAGTTGGCGTTCACCGCGCAGAGTGGATCTCTCACCGTCACGGCTCCTCCGAACGGCAACATCGCTCCTCCTGGCTACTACATGCTGTTTCTGCTGAACAGTTCAGGCGTGCCTTCGGTCGCGAAATTTGTTCAAGTGACTTCCCAGCAGGAGGACTTCTCGGTGACGGCTATACCGTCGTCCCGGAAAATACCTCCCGGAACAGGCACGACCTACAGCGTGAGTGTGACGCCTTCTGGCGGATTTAATGGCACTGTGAATTTCAGCGTGTCCGGCTTGCCTTCGGGAGCGACTGCAACCTTCAACCCAACTTCCGTTACGGGGTCCGGATCCTCTACCCTGTCTATAACCACGTCGAGTTCGACGCCGCCAGGCAATTATCCGTTAACGATCACGGCAACCAGCGGCAACCTTACTCACACCGCAAAGATTTCCCTACAGGTGGCAGATTTCTCGATCTCCGCCTCTCCCAGCAGTCAAACTGTTGGTAGAAATTCACAAACGACTTTCACCGTGTCAGTCGCGGCGTTGGGACCGTTTTCTGCTTCAGTCACTTTCCTTGTGAGTGGGTTACCCGCTCGCGTTACTTCCTCGTTTGTCCCGACCTCGGTCACAGGTTCTGGCACCACGACATTAACCATAACGACAAAGCCGAAAACACCGATTGGTACCTATCCCTTGATCATCAAAGGGAAAGCAGGAACTCTCATACATTCCACGACAGTCACCCTGGTAGTCAACTGATGCGAGACATTTGATTTCAACGGAGCGCCACGATGACGACAAAATCCTTCCCGTTCCGCGTCCTACTGCTCTCGCTCCTGTTATTGGGCGTGACGATAGGAACGGCCTCAGTCTGCGCCGCCAGTCCGGGCGACGAAAAGACCAAGCCGTCTCGATCTACGACGCACGCAACTACCGACTTCGCCGGTACCTGGACTGGAACTTTTTTCTCGAAGCATGAGAACGTTGCGGCCTTCACGATGACAGTGGTTGTTGCACCCGACTCGCAAGGACGCGTGATTGGCACCTCGACCCTCAATTCCGACTGCCTGAAAGATGTCCGCCTTGAAGTTTCCGTCAAGGGTTCGCAGGTCACGTTTGCGGGTAGCGATGAGGAAGGCAACAACATCACTGTCCGAGGTACGCTCGACGCCACGGGCACAATGCTGAAGGCCAATTACATTCTGAATGGCAGCGCTTCGGGACGGTGCGAAACGGATGGCGGCACGGGCAATCTGGCGAAACATTAGCTACATGCTTCCGGGCCTATGCAGTAGACGCTTCTGGCCCCTTCCTGCCCCGGCCGCAGGTTCACTCAGATTACGGCCGAAATGGTCCGGTCTGTTGAATACTACTTTTCCTATGGAGTTCTCGTGATCACTTCTCGCAGAGGCTTTCTTCGTTTGCTAGGCGGTGGCACTGGCGCCGGCATCGCGTTGCGCTGGCCAATAGTACCGCCCTCGCGAGCGGCTGTATTCGAGCCTTCGAGTCAGGATGATGGCTTCACCCGCTTGAACCGAAATGAGAATCCATTCGGTCCCTCGCCAAAGGTGGAGGAGGTTATAAGGAGCGCCAGCAGTGGCGCGAACCGTTATCCGCTGACGCAATCCCGATGGTTGTTGGAGAAGATCGCTAGCATGAACCACGTATCGCCCGAACAGGTACTGCTGGGCTGCGGATCTACTGAGATTCTGCGGATGGCCGCTTTTGCGTTTCTCGGTAGTGGTAAACAATTGATCCAGGCTTCTCCCACTTTCGAAGCCATCGAACACTATGCGCGTTCGGCCGGCTCCCAAGTCTTGTCCGTACGCCTCACTCCGGGTTTTGCCCACGATCTCGATGGAATGCTAGCCCATGCTAGTGTTTCCACAACCCTGGTGTACATCTGCAATCCCAACAATCCCACGGCGTCTCTGACTCCTCGAAAGGATATTGAGGACTTCATACACAATCTTCCTCCTTCAACGTTTGTCATCATCGATGAGGCCTATCATCATTACGCTGGTCGGTCAGGAAGCTACGCCTCGTTCCTCGATCGCCCACTCAATGACGAGAGGGTGATAGTGACGCGAACATTCTCCAAGGTCTACGGCCTTGCGGGCTTGCGTCTAGGGTACGCTGTCGCTTCGCCAAAAGTAATTTCGCAGATGCAGAAGTTCGCCACGGAAGCCAACGTCAATGCGATCGTGACGCAAGCTGCCGCGGCCGCGCTGGACGATGTCGATGCAACCGAAGACTTTCATTCAGCGCAATACAAACGACCGCCAGGAGTTCTTCAATCAGGCGATGGCACGTGCGGTCAAACCCATCGATTCACACGCGAACTTTGTAATGCTGAATACGTTCCATCCGGCAGACGAGGTAATCGAGCACTTCCGCAAGAACAATATCTTGATCGGGCGTCGCTTCCCGCCACTCGACACATACATCCGTATTTCTTTGGGACGCCCCGAGGAAATGCGCGCTTTCTGGCAGGCGTGGGACGCCTTGCCGTATCCGAAACATTCCATGCAGCACTAAGCCGGATCGTCGTTTGCTCCACGGCGATACGAGAGAAGCGATCCAGTCACGAAAATGGATGACGCATGACGTCGAACAATAGCTTCTCGCGTTCCTCAACTTCGGTTCGCATTTCGAGTGCCGGGAGAGCAGTGAACCCTAACTTCGGCTGGCGGCCCTGCATCGAATGATGGAGTACTCGGCGAAGACGTCGCTCGTGATCCGAAGAGCCCCAGCCTGTAGGCTCGCGACACACAGAGGTTATGCTAATGGTGCTCGACATAGCTGACGCATTGCCCTTGATTTTTGAAGGGGCCGGCAGGCGGACCAAACTTCAGAAACCCATGATGCTTACATTGTTCCTTGTTAGTCGGGGTTTGTGGCGCAGGAGTGATGGCGACTGCAACGGGACCCACTCCAACAGGGATGGTCGCAATCACCATGTTGGAAGCGGTGTCGATCACCGAGACGGTGTTAGAGTTATCGTTCGTCACGTAAGCTCGGGTTCCATCTGGCGTGACGGCTACCCCAACCGGACCCGCTCCAACAGAAATGGTTGCAACCACGGTGTTGGTCGCGGTATCGATGACCGCGACGACGTTGGGGGCATTAATCGTCACATAGGCGCGGGTCCCGTCTGGCGTGATCGCCACATCAAAAGCATTCTGATTTGTACCAAGTGAAATGGTCGCAACCACGGTGTTGGTCGCGATGTCGACGACCGAGACGGTCCCTGCCCCGGGACTGGTCACATAGGCTTTGGTTCCATCTGGTGTAATGGCAATCCCCGCGGTACCGTTAGCAGGAACGGTAGCAACCACAGTGTTGGTCGCAGTGTCGATGACCGAGATGATGAAGTCCTGTTGATTGGGCACGTAGGCTCGAGTTCCGTCTGGCGTGATGGCTATTTTGGAAGGACCGCGGCCAACAGAAATCGTCGCAACTATGGTGTTGGTCATCGTCTCGATGACCGAGACGGTGTTGTTGCCTTGATTGTCTACGAATTGATTCACCACGTAGGCTCGGGTTCCGTCTGGCGTGATAGCTATCCCAGAAGGAAATTGGCCAGAAGGAATCGTCGCAACCACAGTGTTAGTCGTGGTATCGATAACGGAAATGGAGTTGACAATATTCACCACGTAGGCTCGGCTTCCGTCTGGCGTGATAGCTACCCCAGAAGGAAATATCCCTACAGGAATCGTCGCAATCACGGCATTGGTTGTAGTGTCGACGACCGAGACAGTGCCGGACAAATTTGCCACGTAGGCACGTGTCTGACCCTGCGCCGATGCTGCGCCCAATCCGGATCCCAATGACAGCGAAAGGAACAGCACGACTGTGAGGCGTTGCCCAACAGCATCTAATAACAGTTTGCGGAAAGTACCACCAGTAGGATGGTTACAAGTAGGGGTGGACAAGCGCTGACGATTACATCGTTTCATTCGCCGCACCGCGGAGAGGCACAAGTGTATGCGTAACTGAGTTTGTGTCAAGTCAAATCTTTTCCGCTCTTCTACAGGAATTCCTGAGCGCCAGCGATTGTCTTGATTTCGCCTTGCTAAGCTCCTAACCGGGGATGACGGCTTTGAGTCGCGCCTTGCTGGGTCTTTGCTCAGCTCGGATTCATACTGCTTCTGTCCACCGATGAGAAATGGATCGTCTCCTATGATTTCGCCCGGCCCCTACTGGTTGGAGATTCGGCAGGGCGCCCGCCTGTTGCCGGACCTGCTGTAACTTTTGACAGTTTCGGTCCACCGAAGACCCGGCTAAGGTTTGTCCTCGTGCGACAGATGCATTTTGGAAGCGCCGAAGCAATCGAGGAAGAAAACCGTGTGGTGGATTAGCTATCGAGGTGAAGGCAAGACCGGCGTCGAAAACATAGGTGTCTTCGAGGATGACGGCTGTCCATGCAAGAAGCATCCCCTGCTGCTCGATCCGTCGCCCGACGCCGACCCCTTGCACATCGCCCGCGGCTTCGCGCTGGTCGGCGACGATCTCTATATTGCCAACGCTTGGCGAAAGAATAGCTATGTCTCCCGGTACCGCCGCCACGGCAACACTTTCCGCTTCAATGACGTAGTGATAACCAGCAAGCATGTTTCGGCGATGGTCCACCCCTTCGACGTGGAACTCGGGGACGACGGTCGACTTTATGTCTCGTGCCAGGACACCAACACCGTTCTTGCGATCCTGCCGAAGACGCGCAAACCCGCGCCAGTGGCGCCGCACCTCCAAAAGAGGTTCCCCGACGGAAACTTCCTTCCCGGCACGCTGGTAGCGTCCAGCCAGGGCCGACTTCCCGAAGTCGGCGATCAGGTGCCGCTGGACGTGCCTTCACCGCTGGGACTCGCGGTCGTGCTCGACCAGCACGGCAGACCCCGTCACTCGGTGCGTGGCATTATCGTGCACCGCCAGCTTCTATATGTGGCCGACGAGGCTGGGGACGTCATCAAAATTTTCGAGATAAAGTCGGGGCGACTCGTGGCGCACATGAAAGGGAAGAAGCTCGCCAAGCCCGTGCACCTCGTCCTGCACGGCGAGACGCTCTACATCGGCGCCGCGGGAACTGGCAGCATCCTCGCCTACGACATCCCCAAAGTGGCCCCGCGCGGCAAGATCAAGGCGCGCGTGGTGATCGACGGCAAGCTCAAGGCCCCGTCCGGCTTCGCGATCGGCCCGGAAGGCGATCTCTACGTGGCCGAACGCTTCGATCAGCGGATCCGGCGCTTCACGGTGAAGGGAAAGAAAAAGGGGACATTCATCGACCGACTCCCCGACATGCCCGAGTTCCTAGTGTATGTACCTGATCGGGCGTAACCAATCGTGTCGGCAATGCCTTGCCTGGTACTCGAAACATTCGATGTAGCACAAAGAAGCAGCAGTATCCGTGATTCTGAACCGGAGTATCCCGCTACGCTAAACACCGACAGAACGATAGCTTGAGCCAGCCACCTCACTCCGCTTCTTGTCGAGCTAGAATGAGCTTCGATTATCTGGGAGGTGGAATTCACTATGCAGCGGGTTTTCGGACTAGACATTCCTCAAACGCTGGAAGATGTTTGCGACCCGGCGCGGCTGGCTCTGATCGTGTACGACATGCAGGTCGGGATCGTGAGGCAGATCGAGAATGGCCAGCATATCACTGACAAGGTGGTTCAGGTTCTCGAAGCAGCCCGCAAGGCGAGGATTCGTGTATTCTTCACGCGCCATATGTCCCTACCGAGGGAACTCATGGGCGTGTCTCAGTTCCGAATGGCAATGGCCTGGCAACGGGTGAAATCGCCAAGCGAAGTCGAGCCTTGGTTCTTGCGGGACACACCGGGATTTCATCTGATTCCGGAGATGAACCCACTGCCCAGCGAAGCCATCTTCGACAAGATCAGCATGTCGGCGTTTGAGGGTACACCGTTGAATATGGCGTTGCGGGATTGCGGCATCCTGGCTTTTGCGATCATCGGCATCGCCATTGAAATCGGTATTGACCCTACAGTTCGGCACGGCGCTGATCTTGGTTACATCCCAGTGATTGTCAAGGATGCCTGTGGTTTCGGTCATCGCGATGCGGCCGACCGCTCAATTGCCAGTCTCGAATTTGCGGGTGATGCTTTGCTCACGAACGCGGATACATTCTGTGCTCAGCTTGGGCACATTAAACATTGAATTGCAGCTCGTCAGATCGCGGTGGAACCCGAATGGCGGCAGGGGTTGCGGACAGCTCATGCGGGTCTTTGGCCTTGCGAAGTCTGGGGATCAACGCTCCCGCCCCACCAAGGCAACTTCGTTGAGCCTCTCTTCGGGGAGAACGTCCGGTTTTCGTCCGCCGGGACGCCGACGGAATTTCGTCTGCAGCTTATCAAGATACACGTAGTAAACCGGCGTGATGTACAGGGTGACAATCTGCGAAAACAGCAGGCCACCCACAACTGCCAGACCCAGGCCCCGCCGCGAGTCTGCGCCGGCGCCGAAGCCAATCGCGATGGGCAGCGTTCCCATCAGTGCCGCCATGGTGGTCATCATGATGGGGCGGAAGCGGACGAGCGCACCTTCATAGATCGATTCTTCCGGGCTCTTTCCCTGTGTCCTCTCCGCCTCCAGGGCAAAGTCAATCATCATGATGGCGTTCTTTTTGACGATGCCGATCAGCATGATGATTCCGACGAATGAGTAGAGGTTCAGTTCCTGGTGAAAGAGGCGCAAAGTCAGAAGAGCGCCCACGCCGGCGGACGGCAACCCGGACAGGATCGTGAGAGGATGAATGAAACTCTCGTACAGGATTCCGAGAATGATGTAGATCACCAGAATCGCTGCCACCAGCAATAGCCCCATCCCCGTGAACGAGTTTTGGAAAGCTTGTGCGGTCCCTTGGAACGTACCTTGGATATCGGCGGGCAGGACTCGAAGTGGCTTCACCCTCGACTAGTTTTGTTGCATCGCCCAATGCGGTTCCAGGCTTAAGGTTGAAGCTGATGGTGGCGGCCGGCAACTGTCCCAGGTGATTCACTGTGAGCGGGCCAACGGAGGGAACCAGTTTCGCGACCGTATCGAGCGGAATCAACTTGCCCGCACTGGAGCGGACGTACAGACAGCGACAGCTTGTCCGGAAGGTTCTGAAACTCCGGCAACAATTCCACGATGACGTAGTACTCATTGTTCGGTGAGTAGATTGTGCTGATCTGGCGGGTGCCGTAAGCGGAATAGAGGGCATCGGAAACCTGCGCGGGTGTCAACCCCAGTGCATAGGCTTTATCGTGGTCGACGTCCACGGTGAGTTGCGGGATTCTTCACCTGTAAATCGCTGGTAACGTCCTGCAATTGTGGCAGGGCGCGGAGAGCCGCTTCCAGCTTGGGCGCATCCCGGTACAGTTCCGTCGTGTCGGGCGATTGCAGCGTGTATTGATATTGGGACTTGGTGAGCGATCCACCGATGCGGATGGTCGGCGGAATCTGCATGAACACATTCAGGCCGGGGATTTGGGACACCTTCGGACGAAGTTCCTGAATCACCTCCATCGCGCCCATTTGATTGACGCGATCTTTTTTGTCTTTCAATCGAAAAAAGATTCGGCCCTGATTGATGGGACTGCCGATCGAGGACATCGTGCTCATGACGTTGGGATCGAACCGTACTACGTCCGCTACTTTTTGCTGCAACTGCATCATGTCCTGGAACGCGATTCCCTGCTGCGCTTCCGTGAACGCAAACACCAGGCCCTGATCTTCGTCGGGAATAAATCCGGTCTTCGAAATCGTGTACATATAAAATGTCAGGCCGATTACGAAGAACGACACGATCAATGTCGCGAACTTGTGCCGCAGCACGGCTTTCAGGCTGATGTTGTAACCGCGCAACCACCCATCGAATACCCGCTCGCCGAAGTTGAAGAGCCGCCCGTGGCCCGTGCGTTCCTGGTGACGAAGAAACCGGCTGCAGAGCATCGGAGTTAAGGTAAGCGATACGAATCCCGAAACCAGGATCGACGCGCCAATGGTGACTGCGAATTCATGCAGCAAACGCCCGATAATTCCGCCCATGAACAACAGCGGAATGAAGACAGCAGCCAGCGACAAGGTCATCGACAGAATGGTGAAACCGATCTCGCTGGCGCCTTCCATCGCGGCCTGCAACGGCCGTTTGCCCATTTCCATGTGCCGGACAATATTCTCCAACATGACGATGGCGTCATCCACCACGAATCCAACCGACAACGTCAGAGCCATCAGCGAAAGATTGTCCAGGCTGTAGCCGAGCAGGTACATCACCGAGAACGTTCCGATGATCGACATGGGCAAAGCCAGAGACGGGATGATGGTGGCAGAAACGTTTCGCAGGAAGACGAAGATCACCATGATGACCAGGCCGATGGTCAGCAGCAATGTGAACTTCACATCGTTCACCGACTCGCGAATGGTAACGGAACGGTCATAGAGCGTATCGATGCGGACAGCCGCGGGAATATGATCTTCGAGCCTGGGCAGCAGCTTTTTGATACTGTCGACGACCGCGACCGTATTGGTTCCGGGCTGCTTTTGAATGGCCAGGACGATGGCGCGCACTCCGTTGAACCAACTCGCGGTCTTGTCGTTCTGCACGCTGTCGATCACGTGGCCTAGTTCGTTGAGGCGTACCGGGGAACCATTGCGATAGGCAACCGCCATGGGCCCGAACTGCACGGCATTCATGCGCTGCCCGTTGGACAGAATCGTAAATGTCTGATTCTGTCCGTAAAGGGTGCCCGTTGGCAGATTCGTATTCCCGTTTTGCAGGGCCGCAGTCACTTCGTCGATCCCAATCTGCCGCGAGGCCAAAGCGCTCGGGTCGAGCTGAGCCCGCATGGCGTATTTCTGCGCGCCAAACACCTGCACCTGCGCCACGCCATTCACCATCGAAACATTCTGGGCAATGGTGGTCTCTGCTGCCTCGTCGACGTCAGACAGCTTCATGGTCGGCGAACTCAAAGCTAGATAAAGGATGGGCGAATCGGCTGGATTCACCTTCTGAAACGTCGGGGGCGTGGGCATCTGCGGAGGCAATTGCCCCCCAGCCGCGGTGATCGCCGCTTGCACGTCCAGTGCAGCCCCGTCGAGGCTGCGGCTGAGATTGAACTGAATCGTGATGTTGGTCAGGCCCAGGGAATTCGTCGACGTCATCGAGTCGATGCCGGCGATCGTCGAAAACTGCTTCTCCAGTGGCGTCGCAACCGACGAAGCCATGGTGTCGGGACTGGCTCCCGGAAGGGACGCGCTCACCAGGATGGTGGGAAAATCAACATTCGGCAGATCGCTGACCGGGAGCAACTGGTACGCGAAGATGCCGAAGATCAGGATGGCTGCCATGACCAGCGTGGTCATGATGGGCCGCCTGATGAAGAGATCGGAGATGCTCACAGTCCGCCTCCGGTCGGAGCCGTGGCCGTTGGAGTTCCGGGCGGTGCGGCTTGCACGATCACTTTTGCATTCGGCGCCACGCGTAGTTGGCCGTTCACAATCACCTGCTCGCCAACCTTCAATCCCTCCGAAATCAATGTCAGACTCTGGTACGCCCCTTCTGTTTTTACGGGTCGCGCCTCAGCCGTGCTGTCGGTCCTGACGACATAGACGTATTCCCCTTGCTGTCCGCTTTGAATCGCTCTCGTCGGGACGACGACAGCATCCTTCTGCATCGACAGCTCTAACGCAACGTCTACGAATTGCCCCGGCCACAGTCGCCGATCTTTATTCTGATAAGTGCCTTTCAGCTTAAACATGGCCGTCGTTGTATCGACTCCATTGTCGATGAACGTCAACCGGCCTTCTGTCGGATTGTCCGACTGTCCTTTCGGGTAAGCCAAAACCTTAAGCTGCCCGGAACTGAAGTGCCTCCGCACCCGGTCCAAGTTCGCTTCCGGTACCGAAAAGGTGACATAGATCGGCGTTACCTGGTTCAACTGGACCAGATAGGGCGTGTCATTCGCCTTGACCAGATTGCCCAGATTGATCATCAAGTTTCCGGCGCGTGCGTTGATGGGAGCAACGATGTCGGTGTACTGCAGTTGCACACGCGCGGCCTCTACCGCAGCCTTGTCCGCCTCGACTGCAGAGGCGTCGGCCTTTGCCTGCATACGCATCTGGTCGGCCTGTTCGTGCGAGACAATGCCATCCTTTTCCAGATCGGAGTAGCGCTCGGACTGAACCCGCGAGTGCTCCTCCTGGGCTTGATCGCGCTTCAACTGCCCGACAGCCTTATCAAGATCCGCCTGGAATGGCCGCTTGTCCAACTGGAACAGCAGTTGACCCTGGCGTACATCTTCTCCTTCCTTGAAGAAGATCTTTTGGATTTGACCGCTGACTTGGGAGCGGATCTGCACTGTCTGATAGGCCTCAACGTTGCCGATGGCCTTGATCTGGACGGGAATGTTCCGGAGTTCTACACCGGCTACCACAACCGGGGCTGCTGGACGATCCTTGGTCACCAGTTGTTCTTTATTTCCGCATCCAGACAGGAATAGAAGAGCGTTCAGGAGAACAAGAAAAATCAACACCTGCAGTCGTTCGACAACGTGTCTCATGACAGTTAACCCCGGCCAGTAACCAGCAAATATCATTCTATATGCACGTACTCTCGATTGCTTTCAACCGGACCGAAAGTAGATCGCATCATTTGCAGATGGCCGTACTGCACCACCCTCATGGGTGACTCCTCAAGACGATTGCCGTGGAATCTGCTCAGTGTCATCGGGAAGAAGCGGAAACTCCTGTTTTCGGACAGTGCATTGGCGGATTGTGTGATCCCGCAGGTTCAGCGTGCGCAAGCCTATGGTAAGGTGATCGCCGGTCCCGTCTGCGGTTCGACGTGATGTCTTTCGACTAATAGCGGCTCCTAAGGCTAATTCTTGGATCCCGTCAAACCTCGCCAGTTGCTCGGAGTATTCGACGCCACCATGATCGTCATGGGCGGCATTGTCGGTTCCGGTATTTTCATCAACCCCTATGTAGTTGCCCTCCGTGTGCACACCCCCTTTTTGATTCTGGGTGTCTGGCTTCTGGGCGGGAGCCTTGCCCTGCTGGGTGCATTCATCTGGGCCGAGCTTGCATCTCGCTTGCCGGGCGCGGGTGGACAATACCTTTACCTGCGCGAGGCCTACCATCCGTCGGTCGCGTTCATCTATGGATGGGTCCTCCTTCTGGTGACCCAAACCGGTGGGATGGCGGCCGTCGCGGTCACGTTTAGCCGGTACTATCGTGAGATCACCGGGTTCTCGGTAAGCGATGGGCCGATCGCGGCCGCAACCCTGCTAGGTTTGACGGCGATCAATTGCTTTGGAGTGCGGGCCGGCAGCAATGTGCAAAGCGTCCTCATGCTCCTCAAGGCATCCGCCATCGCTGCGATGGTCGTGGTTGGAATTCTCTGGGGCGGTGGCACGGTGCACGCCTTGCCTCTGCTCGACCGTCCGATTTCGCCGGGACTTGGTAGCGCGATCGGCGCCGCGATGATTCCCGTTGCGTTCGCGTACGGCGGATGGCAGACCGCAAGCTTCGTGGCCGGCGAAATGCGTGATCCCCGACGCGATCTCTCCCGCGGACTGGTGATCGGCGTGATCGGGGTGATCGTCCTCTACCTGGCTGTCAACTTTGTTTGCTTGCGAGTGCTCGGTCCAGACGGACTGGCCGCGACCCGTATTCCCGCTTCCGCGGTAATGCGCGCCGCTCTAGGCGAGCGAGGAGCGCAGTGGATTGCGTTCGCGATCGCTATTTCAACGCTGGGCTTTCTGAGTCAGGGAATCCTGACCGCACCGCGGGTTTACTACGCCATGGCCCGCGATGGTCTCTTCTTCAAGAGTGTGGGCTGGCTTTCTCCCCGCACCGGAGTTCCGGTTGTTGCCATTGTGCTGCAAGGCGTGACGGCGACTGTGATTGCGCTTTCGGGGCGCTACGAGGAGATCCTGAACTACGTCATCTCGGTTGATTTCATTTCTTTCGGCCTGACGGCCGCGTCACTGTTTGTGTTCCGGCGAAGAACTCCAAGACTCGGTGCAGAAGCTGTATCTGGCCCCAGGCCATCCCTACACTACAGCTCTCTTTGTGCTGGCTTGTGCCGGCATCGTGATCACCACTGTTGCCACTTTCCCCGCGAATTCCGCCATCGGCTTGATCATTCTGCTGGCTGGCTTCCCGGTATATTTGTACTGGAGCCGTCGTGCGCGGCGGAACCCGCCGGCGCCGAACCTATGAGACATCGATATTCCGATTACATGCTGTGGGCAAAGACGAAGGGGCGTGCGAAGTTCAATCTCGCCACTAGCGGTGTGGGTCCGTTTCCTTTAAGGGACCTTCCGGTAACCATCGATCAGTTGGAGATCAACGGCGACAGCACGTACGGCTACGCTCCTCTGCAGCTTGCTATTGCGAAGAAATGCGGAGTCGATCCCGATTGCGTGGTGGCCGCCGCCGGTACTTCCATGGCCAACCATCTGGCCATGGCCACGCTTATCGATCCGGGCGATGAGGTCCTGATCGAACAGCCAACCTATGAGTTGCTCACATCCACGCTCCTATTTTTGGGCGCGGCATTAAAGACTTTCGTCCGCGATGAAGACAACGGGTATGCGCTTGATCCCCGTGAAGTTCGTCGCGCAATTACGCCAAAGACCAAACTAATCGTGCTAACCAACCTGCATAATCCCAGCAGCGTCCTGGCTTCCGATTCCGTGCTGCGCGAAATCGGGGACCTGGCCCGTAGCGTGGGCGCGCGGGTGCTGGTCGACGAAGTTTACCTCGACGCGGTTTACACCGATACGCCGAAGACGTCATATCACCTGGGACCGGAGTTCATCGTCACCACAGTTTGACCAAGGTCTATGGCCTGAGCGGTCTTCGCTGTGGGTGGATTCTGGCGAAGCCCGATCTGGCTCGCGCCATGTGGCGACTGAACGATCTGTTCGCGTCCATCCCTGCGCATCCGGCCGAGCTGCTGAGTGTCGTGGCACTGGAAAATCTTGACCATATCCGCGAACGCGGACGGAAGATTGTAGAAGCCGACCGCGCGCTGCTGAAAGCGTTTCTTACGAGGCAGGAAGGCGTTTCCGCTCCCTGCACTGAGTTTGGGACAACCGCTATTCTGCGCTTGGCCAAGCACAACGTTGATCATTTCCTAACCCGGCTGCGCACCGAGTACGAGACCTCAGTCGTCCCCGGACACTTCTTCGGTCTGCCCAACCACTTCCGCGTCGGCATGGGAGTGGACACGGAAATGTTCCGCGAGGGATTGCAGAGAATCGGCCGAGCACTGGCAATCGCCTGAAAGATCAGATATTGGCTGACACAATGCGGTTGTGCCAGAGCGGACTGCGGTTGCCACGCCGGCAAATTCGGTTCCCCATCTTTCAAGCTGCCAAACCAATTAGGGGATTGTGGCCACCACGGGTGGCGACGAGGGGACGCTTTCCTGTCCGCTCGAACTCAACGCCGTGGCCTCGTAATAATACGTAGCGCCAGAAGCAACCGTGCCATCGGTGTAGGTAGTGTTGGGGTCCAGAGAGGAATTGATCTTGGAATACGTGCCGTTCGCGCTGGCGCTGCGGTATACGTTGTAGCCTGCCACATCGGTCCCTTGATTCCAGCTGAGGGTGACACTGTGCTGCTGAATGGTGCCGTTCCCAGTGAGCGACTCGACCAGCTTCGAGTCGGATGCATTGCTGATGAACGTAAGTGAGCCTGAGGTCGTCCCGCTATTTTTGGGCGTGAAGGCTACGTTGAACGCCACGCTCTGCCCTGCGCTTATGGTAAATGGCAAGGATGCTCCGTTCAGCACGAATTGAGAATCGCTGCTCGCATCAGAGGATACCGTCACACTGGAACCAGTAGCGCTCATCGTGATCGGTTGCGTAACGGTTGTTCCTACGGCCACATCGCCGAAACTTACGAGCGATGGAGTGATGCTCAATTGTCCTGAGGTCGTCTGCGTTCCAATGCCGCTGACGGGTATGTTCAAGGTAGCCCCGGACACCAGGACGCTTCCACTGGTTGTCACGGCGGACTGTGGGGCAAAAGTGAGGTTGAACGTCACACTTTGCCCTCCGTTCAAAATGAGGGGTAAGGTCGGCCCGCTGACCGCGAAACCGTTTCCCGTAGTCTTTAGTGCGGAGAGCGTTACTTGCGCAGAACGAGTATTGGTCAGTACGACTGGCACTGTAGAACTCTGTCCTACCAACACCGAGCCAAACGAAACGCTGGAGGGACTGGCGACGACGCCGTCCCCTTTCGCACCTGTTCCTCTGATCCTCAGTTCCAAGTCCGAGTTCGAAGCGTCACTGGTGATGGTGGCGCCCCCTTGTGTTAAACCTGATGCGGTTGGAGAGAATGACACTTGAAGCGCTACGCTCTGCCCTGCTGCCACGGTTAAGGGGAGGGTCAAATTGGGAAGGCCGAAATCGGTCCCGCGCAGACTAATCGCGGACACTGTAACGCCCGTCTGCCCGGTATTTGCCAGCACTACGACCTGAGTTTGGGTTTGACCGATCGGTACCGCGCCGAACGGCAGGCTACACGGTGTGCATGTTAATTGTTGCGTTCGAGTTCCGGCAAACACCGGAAAGGTAGCAAATACTGCAATCAAGATAAAGGGAAGAAAACGGAAAGGAGACTGCCGATGAAGTCTCTGGGGGAGTTTCATTGCGCCAGTCTGCGGTTTTAAGCCCCTCTAAGTATAGATATCGATGGTACATAGCAAGGACATGCCTGTGGTTCTAGTCCCTTTGAGTCGGCAGGAAATAGGCCAATCCTTACTTCTGTAGCGCAACGGGCCTCCGAGTTGCCCCATTTACACTTGGGGTTCGGAGGGGCTAGCCCACAGCACGTCGGCCACTGGACGGATTGACGATGGCGAATATCCGCGATGGGGGGGACTAAACTACCTCCTGAGGGCTCCCGACAACCTCGATTTCGATCTGTTGCCTGCCCAGACGCGGATGCTCAGCTCTGAGTTGAACCTTGCCGGCCTTGTCCTGAGCTCGAATCCAAACCGCTCCAGTTCCACCGATTAGGGAGAACGGATTGTCGCCGATCATCTCGGCTGGCCCCGCCACCTCTAATTTAATCGCATCATTGGCAAATGGCCGTATTGCACCAAACTCGTCGGTAACGCGCAAAACCACTCGCGTGGCGTCTGCACCATCAGCGATCAGCTGGGCGTCATCGGGAAGGAGCAGAAACTTCGCATCGACACCCGTTCCAGACATGCGCTTCGTGATCACCAATTTGCCGCCAATATAGCCTTCAATGCGTAGATCGCCCCATTTGTGAAACAGTTCACCCATTTCAAGGACGAATGGTGCGTAGCGGAGATGGGCAAACTGCTTACGGTCTGGGTCGACGTCCGCCACCAGCGTATCGTCGATATAGAACTTGAGGTGATCGCAGTTGGAGCAGACCACCGCGTTCGAGAATCCGATGGACGCGTCGCCTCGGGCCCAATGGAATGCCGGTTCGAGCACGATTTCTTCCGACGGTTCACACTGCGATTTGTAGAATCCCGCAGCTGGCTTTGGTTCCCGGAAGATGTCCGTGACTCCGTGATAGCAGATGCGGTCGCCCGAACCGAAATTGCCGTGCGTGTTGTAGTCGAAGGCGCACCATCCGATTCCACCCGCGTATTGTGGATTCGACGCAAGCTGGTCATGGATACGGGCATGCCGCATTGTGTGCTCAGTCAGACGTTCCACCTGGTCAATGGTTTTGGTGGGATAAGTGTGCCCGACAAATTCTGTATTCAGATACCGAGGATGGTTCGGCGGCTTCAGCGGGAAGCCGAAATCGTTCATCGTGAAAACATCCTCGAGAAATTCGGATTCCTGGAAGTAACGGATCCCTCCGGTCTGGCGGGTAGGATCGAGTTGGTGGGCGAGCGCGTTGGTACGGGTATAGAAATCATGGTCATCTTTGGATTCGTTAATGCGCACGCCCCAAAGGATAATGGAAGGATGATTCCAGTCGCGACGAATCATGCGCCGCACATTGTCGATGGAGATTTGCTTCCACGCTTCGTCGCCAATATGTTGCCAGCCTGGAATCTCTTCCAGAACCAGAAGGCCGAGTTCATCGCAGGCATCGAGGAAATGACGGGACTGCGGATAATGCGAGGTCCGGACAATATTGCACTTGAGTTTGTTGCGTAAGATCTGGGCATCACGGCGTTGCGCCCGGCCCGACATAGCCTGCCCAACAAATGGAAACGTTTGATGCCGGTCGAGGCCGCGCAACTTTATGACCTTGCCGTTCAGTTCGAACCCGTGATCGGTGAATTGAGCTTCGCGAAAACCGAAACGGCGAGAATCTTCGTCAACTATCTGGGCGCCCACATGCAAGCGCACACGCGCCGTATAAAGATTCCGATTTTCCATGTCCCACAACTTGATTCCGCTTAACCCCTCGAGGTGGAGAGTGTGCGGGACGGGCTCGTTGGCAGGACTCGACGCGGGCAATGACTGCGATGCTTTCGCGAC
Source organism: uncultured Acidobacteriaceae bacterium (assembly GCA_963840895.1). Classification (GTDB taxonomy): domain Bacteria; phylum Acidobacteriota; class Terriglobia; order Terriglobales; family Acidobacteriaceae; genus Sulfotelmatobacter. Next base: position 249,642 of record CAWJAR010000006.1, on the reverse strand, counting down.
GACGTGCTCGCCATCGAGCAGTTCAACTTCTACGGCTCCTCCGCCCGGCGATGCCTCCAAGTGCTGAATGAAACAGACGACATCAACCGATGGCTTTCCGGAGAGCGCGTTCTTCGGCTGCACGAAGATGTTCTCCAGAAAAGTCGCGGGCACGACGCGAATCGACACTTCGCGATAGATTCCACCAAAGGTCAGATAGTCAATCTCGTATCCAAAGGGTGGGATGTCGGGGCGCTCGCTGGAATCCACATCGACGGCCAGAACGTTCTCTCCACCGAAGTCCAGATGCGGAGTGAGCTCGAACGAAAATGGCGTATATCCGCCCTTGTATTCGCCCAAACGCACTCCATTGAGCCAGACCGTGGAAGCGGTCATCACTCCTTCAAAATCGACAAAGACACGCTTGCCTCGCGCTTCGGGCGGCAACTTGAAGCGGCGGCGATAGAGAGAGACGAACTCATAGCTCTTCTCGTCAAAACTGTGCCACGGGAGTGGGATGTTTGTGTGCGGGATGACGACCCGGTCAAATCCGGAGTCGTTGAAATCTTTTTCGTGGCCACCCTCAACGAAATGCCGGCTATACCGCCAATTTCGATTCATCGAGAAGACTTGGCGTCCGCTGGCGGTCGAAACGTTGCTTTGAGCATCTGCTTCGGGAAGCGCGTAGGGCGCGAGTGCAGCTCCAGCAATAATGGTGCCCGTTTGCCTGATAAAACTGCGTCGATCCATTTTTCTCTCCTCGATCATCAATGGCACTGAAGAAATGCGGCAGTTCTTGAGACTGTGAAATCGCAGACGGATCAGGCTATCCAGGCAAGTACCTGCCCTAGATCGGCAACCGATGTGGATTCGGTTCCGCGTGGCATCGATGGACCTATGCCAAGCGCCTGATTGTGTCCTTCAAACCAAACTAGAAATGACGATTGCTCTGCCCCGGGCAGCCGTTGCTGATTGATCCAGTTGTAATATGCACCCATATCGGCATCGACCAGCGAACCGACGAAGTCGAGGTCCGGGCGAGCGTCGGTCGCCGATAACAGCTCATTCATAGGCTTCTGTCGCTGACGCGGGGCGAATCGTACCAACAACGTCAAGGGTTGAGCCCGTCTCAACGCTTCGCGTGCGGCCCACTGCGCGAAACTCGTGCTGAAGATTTGAGTTCCGGAACCTTCGGTCAAAAGGCTGATCTCGAAACGCTCCAGCACTTCGTCCTTTGGTTTACTACCACCCTCGCGATCCATTCCGAGATCTGCTGGACGCATCTGGGCAAGGAGCGTCCGCAACGCCTCGGGCCCCATGCCGGGACGATCAATCTCAGTTTGCATTTTTCGCAGTAGTGCTGCCCGAGCTGGTTCGAGGGCGTTGTAGGAAACGCAGGTTAGCGCTTCGGAGTGATCAACTGCTTCCCCGCCATCGATGTACCAATGTTCATAGGGAGCCCGGATGCGCTTTTGCCCGGACGGCAACCAGGTCCAACAACTGGCGAAGCCCACCCTCAGGCCTGACCCGGCTGAAATAGGCGCCGTGCGGGCGCAGCTTTCGAAAGACTGCCTCATCATACGAAGGCACTCCCTGACCAATGACGGTAATCCCGAGCCTAGGAACCCGAGGAGGTTCGGGCGGCATTGCAGCCCGCAGGCGGTCAGCGTAGTCAGTAGAGGCCTGGCGAAATGCGTCGAGTTGATGCGTGCTCCAAAGGTGAGCGGAAAGGCGCTCGACGAACTGAGCAGGCGCCTTCGCCCAATCAAACTCTTCGAGCTGCGCAGAGAGTTGGATTTGTGCGAATCCTTGAAACCACGCTATACGCTGGTCCGCGGACAGCGAGCTGATTTGCTCGAGTTCCCTTTCGCGAGCTTTGCGCTCGGCAGGAAATTTGAAATCGTACTCGATCAGTTCTCGAAGCAAGCCCGGCAAGAAGCTGAGCGGCAGTTGTTGCAGAGTCGGCAAGTAGTGGACAACGACCTTTTGCGCTTCTGTCGGATAGCCAGAGAACTGCGCCGCTTTGAGGTCTTGTGGAAGCATGATTCCTAGACCAACTCCGCAATTGGTTTGCCCTGAGCAAGCGACGGAACGAATCCCATGATCGACCCCAGCGTGGGCACCAAGTCAGTGGAATCGACCGCTCGATCAAAAACCACTCCCTCATGAACTCCTGGACCAGCGACCAGCATCCAAGTGGTCCGCGAAAGCGCGTCACCGGTTCGATGATGCTGGAAGCCATTGCCCCCGGCATCCTCATCTGCATCGCGACCAAAATCGGGCAAGATAAATAGTGTCGTGTTGCCTGCGTATTCCGGTTCGCTCTGGATCGTCTTCCATAAGTCGGAGCAGAGTCGGTCGGTACGGCGAATCCCCTCGATGTAGAGCGAAAATGCTCCCGCATGGGCGATATCGATATCGTGCATCGTGATCCACAACAAACTGGGCGCAACCTGCCGCATCAGTTGGCGAGCAATGTATACCGAAAGCTCGTCTGGACTCGAGAGCGTCTGGGCGTGTTTCCTGAAATCGTCGACAGAGAGTTTCAGGATCATTTCCAGTTGCTGCAATTCGAATTCGCTTCCCGCCAACTCCGGCGCGAACAAGGGAGTTTCGTAGTTATCGCGCAACAGGCGCTGATAATCATCGTTACGTCCTGCTGTGGCCGCGCTCAGCAAACGTTTAGGCAGAATCACCCGGGCCCCCAGGCCGGGACCGTATGAGCGATGACTGCTTTCGCCGATCCGATTGAAACCGTTGCTGGGAGCGACCACCCACGCATCAGACGCTGGACGCTTCAGATCCTTGCGAAAGTATTCAAAGACCGTTGGAGACGGTGGGGGCACCGCGGCAAAGTTATTGAAGGTTTCGTACACCCCGGTAGCCAGACTGGCAGTCGCGACATAGTGGCCGAGGATTCCGTGATTTACAACCTGCGTGAAAAAAGTCGATTGCGGAATGAGTTCGCGCATCAGGTGCGGAATATTTTCCTGTCCCTCAGGCGCGAACGTTTCCTGATCACGTGCCCCACCGCCGAAGGTGACCACTACGACTTTCTTCTTGGAACGAGGAGCTACGGCGCGAGCCCAGGAAGATTTCAACACGGTGCCGCCCACGGCCATGCCCGCAGCGCCGCGCAGGAACTCCCGCCGTGTGCTGGCAAGAACCCGCGAAATCTCTTGAGGGTTGGATGCCTCTCTCCTCAAGCTTCGTCGATTCTGTGATATTCCAGTCATCGAGGATCCACTCACCTACTGGGTGGCGGGCGTTGCATTTTTCTCCGAGTACACAAACTGCCGAATCTCCGCTCTTTGCTTGTCGAGATCAGCAAGGTGTTGCGCTCGCAGTTGCTGGTAAACGGCGATCTGCGCCTGTGCCTTGTCCTTCTCACCCGTATGCACGTACGCCTGGCCGAGGCGGTAGTGAGCATCGGGAATATCGGAATTGTCCTCCAGAGCTTTCAGGTACTCGGGGATGGCCTCAGCATATTGAGTCTGGTCCGAGTAGAGATTTCCCAACTGCAAGTGCGCCTCGGCGAGTTTCGGATCCAGCGTGAGCGCTTTTTTCAGCAGTACCTCGATTTGATGGTGGTCCAGGCTGGGATCCTGCGCCCGCCTTCCCTTCCACAGGCTCATGGCGTAGTAATAAAACGCCTTGGCGTTATTTGGCTGCAATTCGGAAAAACGGTGAAACCGTTGGATGACCTCGTCGGCCTGACCCGGAGAACTGTCGTAAGCCTTGGAGAGAAAGAGATAACAACGGGGATCGGACGGACTCAGATCGGCGGCTTTCAGGAGTGACTGCACTGCCTCGTCATACCGGCCGAGCGAGTAGAGAGCCATTCCCAGACCAATCGCGAGCCTGGGTGAATTAGGATAACGTCCCGTACCTTCCCGGAAGACTGTAATCGCCGGCTCAAGCGTTCGGTGAAGTAGCAGTTCACTGCCCCAATCGAACAGGTTGCTCTCGCTTGGATCCATGTGGGCGGCCAGTTCAAACTCGCTGGCAGCGGCGACAAATTTTTCGTCCTTTTCTTCGATTTGCGCAAGCAGGTTGTGAAGCTCGGCCGTATCTTTCCTCTTCAAGAGGCTGCCCACCAACTGCCGTGCGTCCGAAAGCCTGCCGATTTCAGCATAGGCGAGGGACAGATCGTATCCATTGTCATAGGAAGCTGGATTGATCTTCTGCGCCCGTTCCAGAAACGGCGCAGCCTCTGAGATTTTACCGGATTGAATGTAGAACTCCCCAAGGTTGTGGTTGGCGTCAAAACTCTGGGGTTCAAGTTTGACCGCCTGCTTGAATTGCTCTTCCGCGGGACCGTACATCCCCAACCGGACGAGATTCGTCGCCAGATTGGTCCTGGCGACTCCGGAATCAGGCTTTAGTTGCACGGCCCGCTCGAAGTGTTCTTTTGCCGCTCGCTCTTGGGATTGAGCGGAATAGACCAACCCAAGAAGCTCGTGGACTTCAAAACTGTCTGGGACCTGGCGCAGCAGACTCTCCAAGTGCGAAGCTGCTTCGGAGAAATGTCCCGACTCGTATTCAGCGGAGGCAGCCTGCAGCTGACGATCAAGCTGCTGGGAGGTTGCGGCGGCGCTACGCTCCTGCCCACTCGCGACGGCAAGGACCGGCGACAACACGAGGAGAGCCGCGGAGAAAGTGCACATGAGCCGACGTCGGAAGGTCACGGCCTCCGTATCTTAACACCGCAGCAAACCGTTCGCGGCAGTTCTATGTCAAAAGGTCAGCGGAAGGCGCTCGTTCGAACGCCTTCCGCTAGATGAGATGTGTCTGCTCAGTAATAGAGCTTCAGAGCGAACTGGATCTGCCTGGGATCGTAGGGAGCATCCCGCGTGGACCCGATTTCTCCGAAGTTTGAGCTGGTGAAGTTGGTCGCACCGGAGACGGCAACAACTCCGTTCCCACCAAATCCTGGAGCGTTGAAGTTCGGGTGATTGACGATATTGAAGAACTCCGCACGGAACTGCAGAGTAAACCGCTCGCTTAGATCGCATGTCCTTGAAGACTGAGAAGTCGAGCCGCTTGAACGTCGGTCCGGCAATCTGGGCAGGAGATCCACCCAACGCAGCGAGACCTGTTAAGGGGACACATCCTACCACCTTTGTAGGATCGGGTACGCCGCCGGCTCCCAAAACGCAGGGCTGGTTGAAGGCGGCGGGATTTCCGAAGAAGCTGAGTTTCCCGTTGGAATCAATATGCAATCCGCGTTTCGCACTTTGACCAGAAACCACGAGATCATAGCAGCCGGTTCCGCTGGTTGTACTGGATGGACAGGGCAATGTAATGGGCTGGCCTCCTTGCAGAACGGCGGCCCAGTTGACACTCCATCCTCCCAGTACTTTGTCAGCAACTCCACCGGAATTGGCCAAGAAAGGCTTGCCCTTTCCGAAGGGCAGTTCATAGGTGCCACTCAGGTGGAAGACGTTTCGAATGTCGAAATTAGCGAGGCCGTAATCAAACTGGATTCCGGCGCCCGGAACATTTGGAGCCCGGTAGCCCTGTAGACTCCCGCCATTCAGCAGGTCGCCTGCGTCGGTTCGCGACTGCGACCATGTGTAGGTACCCAAAACACTAAGGCCACCGGCAAATCGCTTTTCGACTTTGGTCTGTAGACCATGGTAGTAACTGCTGCCTGACGTGATGGCGTAACTCGAGCCATGCCCGAAGTCAGGAAATGGAACTGCGATGTTCGTCGATTGCGTTGTATCGAGAATCTGAGTGACGTTGTTGGAGTTGGGGAAAGACTCCAAATGACGCGCTAGGGAGGTCACGTAACCTGCTTGCACGCTCAAGGTTGGTGTCAACTGATATTGAAGGGTGAGATTTCCGCCCATCGAGTAAGGAGTGATGTAGTCAAACTGGATCCCGCGCAGGGCGAGCCCGCTGGCATTGACCAGCAATGGATCGAGCGGGGTGCATGCGAAACCTGTCTCCAGCGTTGCGCTTCCAATCGGGGTGCCACTGCTCGTGCAACCGGGGTAGGTAATGGGATGACCATCGTCCGCCGCCGCGTACTGAAAATTGAACTGGAATGGATAGTTCTCACCCAGGTTCGGGGAGAAGCCGCGGTTCTCGAAGCCATTGTAGAAAAGTCCAAAGCCTCCACGGGCGACTAACTTGGGTGTGACCTGGTATGCGAAACCGAAGCGCGGAGCGAAGTTCGTCTTCTGTGAGTTGCCCAATCCCTTGCCGTATTTGTTAGTGACTGCTAGCGTGATGTCGTCCTGTGCGAGCAAACTGGTGAAGCTGGGGGATAGGTTGCCAGCATTAGGCCCAGGTGGAATTATGTACATTGGCCCCCAGTCGGAGGACCACTCGGAACAAAGTTCGCCTGGTTCGAGTGATGCTCGTAGACCAGTCCGAAGAAAGTCCCATCGCAAGCCTAAGTTGATGGTCAGTTTCGGTGACACCTTCCAATCATCCTGGAAATAACTGCCGTAATAATTCTTGCCGTTGTCGGTCAGCGAGATGTTCGAGACGAAGACGCTGTTGGTGCCGGAACCGTCCGAAGGACCTCCAACATAGTCGATCGTCCCACCGTTCTGCGCTGGAATTGGGGCCAGCAAGAACTGCGCCCGCCCAGTGTTGCCATTCCTAACGTTCGGGACATCGGTGTACGTACTGCCAAAGTCGAACTCGCCTCGAGACCACGGTGGTTGCAGAGTCGAGAACTTCACGTGCTGATATTCAAAACCCATCTTGAACGTGTGCTTCCCGTAGATCTTCGTGAAGTCGTCGGTTACTTGGATCGTGGAACTGACTTCGTCAGAAGGAAGGAAGGCGTTACTGCCCAAGGTGGCTAATCCGTTGATTCCGAAAGCGGGAAGTCCGCCATTCTCCTTCTGCTGAGGAATGCCCTGGATGCCATATTGGCCAGGCAGGTCCGTCAGATTGTTCGACTCTGGTGAAACGCGGGTGGTGTGCAAGTAATTCAGCCCCGCCCGCGCGACGTTGATCGTGTTCGGAGAGAAAACGTGGGTCCACGCCAACGCGCTCTGCTGCGCAAGGGCGGTCTGGTCGCCCTGTTGGAACCCGCCTCCGTCCGCCACTCCGCCGAAAATACCAGGAATGAACTGCGGATCGTCGACATAGCTAAAGCGGAAGAAAACCTGATCCTTTCCGCTCAAATTGAGGTCGAGACGCGTGTCAAATGCGTTGCGGCTTTCGCTCAGCTTTGGCGAATTGGCATAGTTTGCGAACAACGACGAACCAGTTGGGTTTGGATACAAGTTCAAGAGCGCAATCGCATTTGCGTCCAAGCGACCAGCCGGGAGCTGATTGAGACCGCAACCTGCGAGAGAGAATGCTAGGGTGCTGGGGGCGCAGGCGCCAAACGGATCGCGGGCAAATCCTGTACTCGCCGCCACCAACCCGGAAACCGGATCAGTAACCCCTTTGGTGACGGGTCGAGTGGTCGCGGGGTCAAGAATTGTACCCACCGGGATCGTACGACCTAGTGCATCCGTCGATGTGCCGGTTTGCCCCGAAATCAGGTCGGATAAATCGGTGTAGCCGCTGCTGCGTTCTGCTAGCGTTGGGACAGAGCCACTCAAAATAGTTCCCTGAATCCTCCGCAAACCCTCATAGTCTCCAAAGAAAAAAATCTTGTTCTTCCAAATCGGCCCGCCCCCGGAGACTCCAAACTGATTCTGCCTGAGTTCACCCTTTTGTACGTGGTTGGCATTTTCAAAATAATCAGCTGCGTCGAGCACATCGTTACGGAAGAATTCCCAAACAGCGCCGTGGAACTGGTTCGTGCCGGATTTAATAGTGGCATTGAGTACGGCTGCGCCCGAACGACCGAACTCAGCACTGAAGTCAGTGGTCTGGACCTTGAATTCCTGGATTGCATCAACCGGAGGGAGAACGACAAAATTGGTGCCGTTCAAGAAATCGACCGTATCGGAATTGTTGTCAATTCCATCTAGCATGTAGTTGTTCTGAGCGGGCCGAAGGCCATTCGCCGAGAACGCTCCGCTCGCTGCATTGCCTCGAGTATCGGCTTGGGGGGAATTCACACCGGCTGAAAGCTGCGCCAGGAAGGTGAAATTCCGTCCATTCAGCGGAAGGTTGTTAACGCTCTGCGTATCCATCACCTGGCCGAGCGATGCGTCCTGGGTTTGCAGCACCGGAACCGAAGACGTGACTTCCACCGTTTCGGTTACGGCTCCGGTCTGGAGCTTGAAACTCGCCAGTACGTTTGCGCTGACGTTTACGACAACGTGAGTTTGACTGACGGTCTTGAAGCCCTGCGCAGTGGCGTCGAGAGTGTAGCTTCCGATTCGGACCGGACTGAATGTGTAACCCCCGTCACCTCCAGTCGTTGTGGACAAGCTAGCGCCTGTGCCTTCGTTCAAGAGGGTAATTTTCGCCCCGCTTACCACCGCACCGGAGGGATCCGTGACCGTCCCAGTGATGGAGCCTGTATCCACTTGAGCTTGGAGCGAAATTACGCCGAGCACAACACAGCAGATCATCAAGGCTAACGAATTTCGAAGGATCCAGGTATAGGCCGGTCGGTTCATGAGCTCTCCTTTGAGCCTCTCTAGCTTGCAGCACGGCAAGCCTCGTCACACATTCGACTGCCAAAACTGTCAGAACCTAACAAGCCAACAGGGTGCTTGTCAGGAGATTCAATTTCGAGCGATTCCCATTTACCCACAGTTGCCAGAAACAGTACGATTGCTGATTAACCGCTTAACCTAAGTACGGCTAACACAAATGTACTATTCGAGCGTTTATGCGAAATACCATGGCGCCGTCAGCATTGTCAAGATTTTTCTCGTGGTCTATACTCCGCGCTGTTCTCAGAGCTTGACTACAACCAGCCCAAAATAGCCTGGGAGTTCGACCATGAGTGTGACGATTCGGGACGTCGCAAAGGCAGCCGAGGTCTCGACTGCGACGGTCTCCAACGTCCTGAACAACACTGGGAAAGTGGGGCTTGAAACTCGGCGTCTCGTGCTGTCGACGGTGCGGAAATTGGGCTATATTCGCGACGTTCATGCGCGCCATCTCGCATCGCACGACCGCCGTACGCTGGGCATGATCGTTTCTGACATTGAAAATCCTTTCTTCCCCGAGGTGATCAAGAGTTTTGAGATACGGGCCCGCCAGTTGGGGTACGACGTCATCCTCAGCGACACAAACTATGACCCGAGCAGGACTCGGGAGGCTGCCGAGAGGATGATGGAACACAAAGTTCGAGGCGTGGCCATCATGACATCGGAAATCAGCCTGCGTCTTGTCCATGAGTTGGCGCGAAGGATGATCGCGGTTACGTTTCTCGACCTGGCGCCGGTCCGCGGCTACACCAGCAATCTGCGCATCGACTATCTCTCCGGTATCGAGCAAATCGTGAAGTATCTTTATGCCAACGGACATCGACACATTGCCTTCGTCGCGGGGAGATCAGGGCTCAAATCGAACCTTGTTCGTCAGAAGGCCTATGAACAAAACATGCGGCTGCTGGGGTTAGAGCCAGGGCCTATTCTGCCAGGCGATCTGCGCTTCGAGGGCGGACTGGCTGCGGGCGAGGCCATCGCGAAGCTAAGCCCGCGGCCCACCGCGGTCATGGCGGTAAACGACCTCACCGCGGTTGGCGTTATCAAAGGCTTGCTCAATTCGGGCTGTCGCGTTCCAATAGATATCTCAGTGACGGGGTTTGACAAGACTCGTCTCGCGGATTACAGCAACCCTTCGATTACAACCGTAGACATTCATCGCGAGACGTTGGGGCAATTGGCGGCTGACGCTCTGCACGAACTCTCGAGCTCTGCCAGCCCTCAAGGGAAGGAATACAAGATCAAGTCCGAGTTGGTGATCGGCGATTCCTCGGGGGTTGCTCCCCGTTAATATGCCTTGCTTGATAGACTGCTCGACAGCGCTGGGTTGCAATCGCGCAGTCGCATTAAGCGGATACCTTGGGGATGCCTGGTTCAAAAGACGGTAATCACGATCCGTCACGAAGAACTTTCCTGAAGCAGATGCGGTGGGCGCCCGTGCTTTTCGTTCCCGCGCCGATCTGCAATCCTCTTTTTTGGGCACCTGGGCTGCACCGATTGAGTACGGCCCAGACCCACTTCCCTTTCGCAGATGTGGCTTTTGAGCCGCATTATCCGGCGAAATCTCCTCTAGACGACGTCCTTCGACTAGCCGCTCCAGGCGGGGATGAATTCACTTTCGAGCGATATGCGGTCGAGATTGGCGCTCTGCTGGGGGAGTGGAGTCGTGCCCTTCGAGTGCAGCCACCCGCAACCGCAGTTCTGAACAGGTTTGTCGATCGCGCAATTCAATCGACTTCGTTTATTCCAATTCGTGAATCCCGATTGCGCTCTGGTGGTGTGATCGAAGTCGTGCGCCGCGAGTTCGGCACCGACCTGCGTCCTGGCGTCGAACGGCTCATCGAGGACATCAGAGCTTACCTGAGCCCACTGCAGAGTCTGGAGACTGCCGACTTCGAAATTTACCACTGCTCACCAGTCCACGATTCGCCGCTTACACTCGAAGTCAGAATTCGCTATGACTTTGTCGGTACGAGAAAAGATCAAAAGCGCGAAGAGAGAATCGGCTCCTGGCGCACACTGTGGTCGCGTGAATCTACCGACTGGCGGATTGTAGAGTGGATTGCAACAGAGGAAAATGTTAGCTGCGCCGTCCAGCCGATATTCGTTGACATCACGTCCTCGGTCCTTGGGCAAAACGCCTCATACCGCGAACAACTCCTTCACGGATCCGACTACTGGCGCACCGTGATTGACGGCGCAGTTGGGGTGGATGTTTACGGAAACAACGGCGTGGCCGTTGGGGACTTCGACAACGACGGCGTAGACGACTTGTACGTCTGCCAACCTGCGGGACTTCCCAATCGCCTCTATCGCAATCTGGGAGACGGAACATTTGAAGATGTATCGGAAAAAGCGGGAGTTGATGTACTTGATTTCACGGCATCGGCCCTGTTCGCCGACTTTGACAACCGCGGCGTTCAAGATCTGCTTGTCGTCTGCGCAAGTGGGCCGTTGCTTTTCAGGAACAATGGCAATGGAACATTTTCGCTCAAGAAAGATGCGTTTCATTTTGCAAATCCGCCCCAAGGCGCCTTCACGCACGCTGCTGCCGCCGACTATGACCGCGATGGACGCCTCGATATTTACTTTTGCCTCTACAGCTATTATCGGGGACTTGATCAGTATCGTTATCCTGTGCCCTACTTCGACGCGCGAAACGGGCCCCCAAATTACCTCTTCCACAACGAAGGAGGCGGAGTCTTTCAAGACCGCACGGAATTAGCGGGCTTAAGTGCAGAAAACGACCGTTACAGCTTCGCCTGTTCTTGGGGCGACTGCAATGCAGACGGATGGCCCGACTTATATGTTGTCAATGACTTTGGTCGCAATGTCTTATACCGGAACAAGGGCGACGGAAGCTTCGACGCTGTTTCCGCAGAGGCCGAGGTGGACGAACCCGGCGCCGGTATGAGTGCCTGCTGGCTGGACTTCGACAACGATGGGAAACAGGACATCTACGCCGCCGGCATGTGGGTAGCCGCAGGAATGAGAGTTTTTGGAGACTCCCATTTCCACGGGGGCGAATCAGAAAACATTCGGTCTCTCTACCGGCGACATATGACCGGCAATTCTCTCTACCGAAATCAGGGCGGATGCAAGTTTCAAAACGTAGCAATGCAAGCAGGGGTGGAGATGGGCCGCTGGTCGTGGTCCACCGATTCGTGGGACTTTGATCATGATGGGTACCCGGATTTGTATGTCGCGAACGGGTACATCTCCGGGATCGACACGCGCGATGTCTCAAGTTTTTTCTGGCGCCAGGTCGTTGCCAAGTCACCGCAAGATTCCGCACCATCGCCCGGCTACGAGCGCGGATGGAGCGCGATCAATGAACTGGTTCGTTCCGATTCGACCTGGAATGGTCACGAGAGAAATGTTTTCTTTGCCAACAATCGAGACGGCACATTTTCTGATGTTTCCGGTGTTGTTGGATTGGATTTTCGCGATGACAGCCGGGCATTTGCTCTGGCTGATTTCGATGGCGACGGCAGACTCGAAATTGTCCTGAAGAACCGAAACTCACCGCAAATCCGAATCTTGCGTCTCGCAATGAACGATATTGGGAACTCGATCACTTTGCGATTGCGAGGAGTCAAAAGCAATCGCGACGCGATCGGGGCAGCAGTGACTGTAGAAGCCAACGGTCTTCGGCAAACAAAATATCTGCAGGCTGGCTCTGGTTTCTTGTCGCAGCATACGAAGGAACTCTCGTTCGGTTTAGGAACGAATCAAGGGTTCGCTAAAGTGATGATTCAATGGCCGAGCGGTCTCACGGAGACTTACGAAGATCTTCCAGTCAACCGTCGGATAGAAGTTCAGGAAGGCACTAAGAACTTCGCTGTAAAGCCGTTTGCATCGCCGCCGCAATCATGGGCTAAACCGACCGATCCTCTGAAGGAAGAATGTCCGCCCTCGGCGGTAGGCACTTGGCTCATTGATCCAGTGAGGTCGATCGATTTCTCGATTCCTGATCTTGCGGGAAATCTGCGAGATCTTCGTTCCTTTCGCGGGAACCCAGTCTTACTGAACTTCTGGTCGACGGCCTGCGCCAGTTGCCGTGATCAATTGCAAGTTCTTCGAAGATCCCATGCTACTCTCGTCTCCAAGGGACTTCAGATAGTCGTAGTCAACATCGACGCGCCGTCCGATCCCGCAGTAGTGAAGTCCTTCGCCAGCCAAGAAGAATTACCGTTTACGGTCCTGTTAGCCACGCCCGCGGTGGCGGGCATCTACAACATCGTGTATCGATATCTTTTCGACCGCCACAGAGATCTCTCGCTTCCCACGTCGTTTCTGATCGATGAAGCAGGAAACATCGTTAAGGTGTATCCAGGAGCCTTTTCTTCAGAAGTGCTATCGCAGGACTTGGTGTCGATTCCAAAGGATCTCGCAGACCGCTCCCGCAAAGCGCTTCCCTTCCCAGGGACCTTGCATCAAGACAGTTTTCAACGTAACGATTTCACTTATGGCGTGGCTTTCTTTCAATACGGCTTTCTCGATCAAGCTGCGGACTCGTTCCAGCAAGTAATCGCGGCGAAGCCGGATGATCCTGACGCTTATTACAATTTAGGAACGCTTTGCTTGCGACGAAACGCAACACAGGACGCCAGAAAGTATCTCGAGCAGGCCCTAAAATTGCGGCCGAACTATCCCGAAGCCTGGAACAACTTAGGCATGCTCGCTGCGCAGGCGGGCCAACCACAGGAGGCGATCCAAGACTTTCAGCAATCCCTGCAGTTGCGTCCCAACTACGCCACCGCCCTTCTGAATCTTGGAAACGTTTTTCGGCGGCAAGGAAATGTTGCTGAGGCGACCACTTTTTTGAACCGAGCGCTTGAAAACGAACCTACGAATCCTGAAGTGAACTACAGTCTGGGAATGCTATACGCCCGCAGTAGCCAAAACGACAAGGCTCGCCAATATCTGGAAACCGCAATCAACCTGCGACCGGATTATGCAGATGCGCTCAATAATCTGGGTGTGATTTTCGTTCAACAGCAACGCTATCCAGAGGCGGAAGAAAAGTTTAAGGCGTGCATACGCATCGCTCCAAACTTTGATCAGTCTTATCTCAATCTCGCGCGACTCTATCTCGTTGAGAAAGACAACGACAAGGCGAGAGCGGTTCTGCAGGAACTTCTCCGGAATCAACCCCAACACAGGATGGCTCAGCAGATGTTGCAGATGCTATATTGAGGCCTTCGGAGGACTGTGTGCAGCGGTGTGATTGCGCTTCGGTTCAGCTCAGGAAAGGCAATCACGCCCCAGAATCGCTTTTCGCTTTGGCGCTGGCCGTCCTGATGTTCGTCTCGCCAGGGTATGCATTTCCGCTGCTTAATCTTCAAGCGGCTCAAGTTGCCTCTCCTCTTCAAAATGCTGGTGCGCTCATCCAACAGGGCCAATTCGAACAAGCCAGGAAGATTCTTGAAGAACAAGTCGCCCTAGACCCATCAAATGCAGACGTGTACAACCTGTTGGGAATCGTCTACTCCAACGAGAAGAACTTTGACCGCGCGGACGATGCCTTCCAGCGTGCCCTCACGCTAGCGCAAGACTCCACGAAGATTCAGAACAACCTCGGCAACTTGTATGTAGCTCAAAAGAAATTCGACCTCGCCGAAAGGGAGTTCAGGAACGTCCTTCGTATAGAGCCGTCGAATCGCGATGCGAACTACAATCTGGGACTCGTCTTGATGGCGAAGGGAACGCCGGTTGCCGCCATTCAACATTTTCAGCGCGTGCATCCTGTAACCATCGAGGTGCGATTCAATCTGATCCGCGCTTACCTTGAAGCAGGCAGAACTTCTGAAGGCCTTCAAACGGCCCGCGAACTTTCTGCGGCGCACACGCGCGACGTTCAACTACATTTCACGCTAGGTGTATTGCTCGCATCGGAGAAGCAATACAACGCGGCACAGCTCGAACTGGAACGTGCTAACTCTTTGCAGCCTGAAACATTCGAAATTCTCCACAACCTGGGGCAGGCCTACCTGCGCGGTCACAATTACGCCAAAGCCGAACTCACCCTCAACCGTGCTCTGAAATTGAAGCCCGATTCCCCTGAAACTCTTTATCTGTTGGCACAGGTCTACTCAGAGCAGTCTCGACCCGTCGATGCCCTCGATCTATTGGTTCGTGCCCACAAGCTTGCTCCTGAGAATACCGATGTGATTTTCCTGATGGCTCGCGTGAGCATGAGTCAAAATTACTTCGAAGATGCAATCCCCTTGCTCGAAGCAGGTCTGAAAATTGCTCCACAGCGGGCGGACTTGCACGCAGCACTCGGCGAGAGCTATTTCATGTCGGGCAAGGCGGAACGAGCCATCGACGAGTTCAAGAGCCTCATTGCTTTGGACCCCTCCGCTCGTTCCTACGCGTTCATGGGGCTCTCGTATCGTCATCTCGGGCGATTTGATGAGGCGATGAAATACTTTCAGGAGGGATTGAAACTCGACCCGCACAATGCCTCATGCCTGTTCAACATTGGTTACATTGAAGAAAGGCAGGGCAATTACGCACGAGCGGATGAGCTATTTCAGCAGGCGCTCCGTGCAAACCCCGACTTTTCCGAAGCGCTTCTCGAACTGGCGAATTTACGCGTCAAGGACAAGAAATTCGTCGAGGCATCCGAACTGCTTCGACGATACGTGAAGGTAAGCCACGATCCTGCGACGGGGTACTACAAGCTTGCAATGGTTGAAAGAAGCCTTCATCAGACGGCTGCCGCACAGCGAGATTTGAATGTTTTTCAAACGTTGTCAAAGAATTCAACCAGTGGGCCGTATCCCTATCAACATCTTTTTGACTACCTCGACAACCGCTCCCAGCTTTCTCCTCAAGCTCGCGCTCAGCTTGATGTGACGGAACTGAAGGAGCAGGTTCAAAAGCATCCTGGGCAAACGCAAGATCTGTACTTGCTCGCGGAAACCTACCTAAAACTGGGCCAACTTGACACGGCGCGGGAAACGATCGCACAACTCGATCGACTGAGCGCAGACGACTATAGAACACAGACCGGCATCGGCGTTCTGCTGGCGCGCTACCGTTTGTACGATGACGCGATTCAGCATTTCCAGACCGCCCTGCGCGCGAATCCCGACTCCGATGACGTCAAATTTGATCTCGCAGATGCGTATTTCCGGAAAGGTCGCTACTCGGATGCACTCGATGTTGCGCAGAACGTTTCGGCAGCAGGCCAACAGGATGACGCTTTTCTAGCGTTGCTGGGAGACATCGAAGCGCATACGGGTCAAACCGCAAAAGCGATTGAAATTTTCCGCAGTGCGATAAATCGCAACCCAGACAACGATCAGTATTACCTTTCTCTGACACTGGTCCAGCTTCGCGAAAACGATCTCGCCGGCGCGGAGCAAACGTTACAAAAAGGCGCCGGACGCATCCCGGGCTCGGGAAAGATCCTCTGGGGCATGGGACTTATCTCCGTACTGCGTGGGAACACCTCCCAAGCAGCCGAGCGTTTCGAGCGAGCCGTGGAACTGTTGCCCGAGTGGGTCGGCAGCTATTCGACGCTGGGTGTCTTCTACTACCAGACCGGACAAATTGAGAAAGCTCGCGAAGTACTCGACCGCTTTAAAGGTAGCAACGCCGGTGGTCTGAACGTCGAACGTATCGAAGAAGTTTTATCGAAGGCTCCTGCGAATCCCTCTCCTGTCGGCCAGCCAATCTCTATGGTCGCCCGCCAGCAACTTCTGCAAATGGCCTTGATGATCGCGGACCGGAGCTTGTGAGCATCTGAAAACTCCTTCACGCGATGCTAAGATGTCAAAATATTCGACTGATCAATTGCAAGCGCTCAATCCGCTGACTGCGCTCAGCGAATCACACGAAGTCGAGAATGCACAAGAAAACCGGGACAACGAACCAGCGGCTTGCTCTCGCCTTCCGGCGGGTAACAGTCGCAGCGCTCGGTGTTGCGATCAGCGCAGCATTTCACACCGGAACATCCGCCGCTCAGTCTTCGACAAAACCGCAGCCTGCTATTCCCGTTCGATACACCGATATTCGCGAGAGCGCCAAGATTACCTTCCAACAAGACTCCACACAAACAGAAGAAAAGTACTATCTCGAAACCATGGGAACCGGCGTGGGCTGGATCGACTTCGACCAGGATGGGTTGATGGACCTGTTCTTCGTTCAATCCGGGGCTACCGATATTTACAAGCCACCTCATCCCATGCGCTGCGCGTTATACCACAACAACGGTGACGGAACTTTCACTGATGTCACTGAAAAAGCTGGCGTCGGAGGTGAAGGCCACTACGGTCAAGGAGTCGCGGTCGGCGATTACGACAATGACGGCTATCCTGATCTATATGTGACTGGCTACGGACGAGCGATTCTTTATCACAACAACGGGAACGGTACGTTTACCGACGTTACAACCAAAAGTGGTGTCGCGGATGAGGGAGGATGGTCGACCAGCGCCGGATGGTTCGATTACGACAAAGATGGCTGGCTTGATTTAGTCGTCACGAACTATATCGAATGGACGCCGAAGAACAATATCTGGTGCGGCGAACGCCGGCCAGGCTACCGGTCGTATTGTCATCCCGGGAACTACAAAGGACAACGTATTAAGCTCTATCACAACAATCGTGACGGCACCTTCACCGACGTCAGCGATGCATCAGGCGTCGGAAAGCCCGAAGCCAAGGGCATGGGTGTAGTTCTGGCGGACTTCAACAATGATGGCTGGCCCGATATCGCGGTGGCCAACGATTCATGGCCCAACTTTCTTTTCATCAACAAACATAACGGAACCTTCGAAGACGTCTCTCTCGTCTCCGGGCTGGCTGCCAGTGAAGATGGCCGCTACGAAGCGGGTATGGGCATTGACGCCGCCGATGTCGATGGCGATGGATGGCAGGACGTTTACATCACGCATCTCGATTTTGAGTTGAATCGTCTGTATCACAACAATCAGGACGGAACGTTCACAGACAACACGTTCAACTCACGCATCGGGAATAAAGCAGTTTTGCTGAGCGGCGTCGCCATGAAATTTCTGGACTACGACAATGACGGCTGGAACGATATTTTGCAACTCAATGGCGCCATGCTCGATAACGTCTCGCTATATCACGGCGAGGTGTCGTATAAGGAACCTCTGCTGATGTATCGCAACCTGGGTAAAGGAGAGTTCGACAAAGTCTCGGAGTCGCTCGGTCCAGATTTTGTTCGTCCCATCGTAGGCCGAGGACTTGCAACTGCTGATTTCGACAACGATGGCGATATCGACATCGTGACCAACAATCGAGGCGACTATCCTTCCCTGCTGCGCAATGATGGCGGTAATGCCAATCACTGGCTGACCGTCCTCTTGATTGGAACCAAATCGAACCGCGACGGTATTGGCGCTTCCCTGAAGCTGACTTCGGAAGGGTTTGTGCAGGTCGAACAGGCGAAGGGAGGCATGAGTTATATGTCGGCGAGCGATCCGCGAATTCACTTCGGGTTGGGTAAACGCGAAAAGGTCGAATCATTAGAGATTACGTGGCCCAGTGGCCAGGTTGATCGCTTGAAGAATTTGTCCGTCGACCAGATCGTTGCGATAAAAGAAGGCGTAGGAGTCATCCCACGTTCATTCCCAAAGATTCCGCCGTCGAAATGATAGAGTGGAATTCAGGGCTATGACCTTTCCCCGGCGACATTTTCTTGGTTCCTCGCTTCTAGTTTTCGGCAGCACGCTGCTTGACGCTCTGGCAACTCCGTTGTGGCAATGGAAGCGTAGTCTCAGCATCCAATCGACTGCGTCGACGAGTCCAGCTTCGCCCGTGCAATTCGTCGACGTTGCTCATGAAGCCGGACTCAATATCCCAAACGTCTGGGGTGGCGCTGACCACAAGCGCTATATCATCGAAGCCAAAGGCAGCGGCATCGCTTTTTTTGATTACGACCACGATGGCTGGCTCGATATTTACTTGACGAACGGAACGCGCCTCGGCGAAAACTGGCCTGCTGGGCAAGCGCCCACTTCTCACCTCTACAAAAACAACCGCGACGGAACGTTTACTGATGTTACAGAGACATCCGGACTCGGTCGCACTGGATGGCAAACCGGAGTTTGCGTCGGCGACTACGACAACGACGGGTGGGACGATCTGTTCTGCTGCTTCTGGGGACACAACGTTCTTTTTCACAACAACGGCAACGGTACTTTCACGGACTTAACCCGCAAGTCTGGTCTGTACGATGAACGCGTTCGATGGGGAGCGGGCTGTACGTTCCTCGACTACGATCGCGACGGACATCTGGACCTCTTTGTCTGCAATTACATCGTTCTGGATCCTGCAAAAACTCCGTCGCCAGGGGATGCGGCGGCGTGCCAATGGAAAGGAATCCCGGTCATGTGCGGGCCGCGTGGACTGACCGGCGACACCAATGTGCTGTATCGCAATAATGGCGATGGAACTTTCACGGATGTCTCGCAGAAATCTGGCATCCTCAAACCAGGGCCACGATACTCCATCACAGCGGTCGCCAATGACTTCGATAACGATGGCTGGCCCGATATCTACGTAGCCGTCGACTCGGAGCCCAGTATTCTGTTTCGCAACAATCGTGATGGTACCTTCACCGATGTGGCAGTAATGGCTGGATGTGCATACAGCGAGAACGGACACGAGCAGGCAGGAATGGGCGTTGCCGTCGGAGACTACGACTGCGACGGCTGGTTTGATATTTTCAAAACCAATTTCGCGGACGACACCTGCAACCTCTATCACAACAACGGCGACGGGACTTTCAGCGACGTTACCTTTGCATCCGGAATCGGAATCAACAATCAGTACGTAGCCTGGGGCTGCGGGTTTGTCGACTACGACAACGATGGGTGGACCGACCTCATCCAGATCAATGGGCATGTCTATCCCGAGATTGGAGGGCACTCGATTGGTCAGTCCTTTAAGAACCCGCGACTGGTCTACAAGAACATGGGCAACGGGCAATTCAAAGACGTATCAGCCGCGATGGGTCCCGGGCATTAATGAGAGGTTCTCCAGCCGCGGCGCAGCCTTCGGAGACTACGACAACGACGGCGACGTGGACGTATTGATCTTGAACATGAACGACGTTCCGTCCCTCTTGCGAAACGATGGCGGCAACAAACAGAACTGGATCAAGATCAAATTGATTGGAACGAAGTGTAATCGCACGGCGATTGGCGCGCGAGTTCGCGTAACCACGGGCAAACATGTACAGATGGACGAGGTCCGCAGCGGCTCAAGCGTCATGTCGCAAAGCGACCTGCGTCTTCACTTTGGATTGGCCCAAGCGCAATCAGTCGATCTGATCGAGGTACAGTGGCCGACCACACAAAAGATCGAGCGATTTACCAAGGTGAAAGCAAACCAGATTCTCACAATTCGCGAAGGCAGTGGAATCGAAACCTCGAAACCCGCTGCGAAATGAGTCCTGCGAATCAAGTGGCCTGCAGCACTCGGACACCATACGGGATCATTCTCACTTTGCCGGTTTGGCTCTCTCCCGTGACGAGATCAGTAAAGGCTTTCGAGATCGAGATTGTCTGCGTATTTGCCGTGTGATTGAGCAGGAATATCCACTCCTTGGCGGTCGTTTTGCGGACCGTCAGTTCAACGCCAGCAGGCACTTCGAGTGGTTTCTGGACCTTTGCCACTGCGGAAAAAGTTTGAAGGACTCGGCCTAGACTTGCGCCAGTCAGATCTGCGCCGATATAGACCGCTTTGCCTTTCCCAAAACTGTTCATTGTGACGGCCGCCCGTCCAGCGTATTGACCAGACGCATACGTACCGAACACTTCCGCAGTTGACGGAAGCAAAATGTCTGCCCAGATTCCGCACTCTCCATCCGGACCGGACAACAACGAAGAAAACTTTACGCTTTGGGTGCCAGAGTAAATTGGCACGTAATCTTCTACTGTGACTCCCATGACTTCGCGCAAAGGTCCGGGCAGTGGCGACCGAACCATTTGACTGGTTTCGGTCTTTGCGCCCAAACGAAAATTGGTCACGAACACTCCACCGTTACTCACGAACTGCTTGATTCTCTCGGCTTGGGCTTCCGAGAGGATATACACGATCGGCGCGAATACCACCTGGTAGTCGGAGAGATCGTCCCCGGGGCCGACAATATCAATTCCCGTTCGACTTGCCGATATTGCTCCATACCATGCCGTGACCTGTTCGCCGTAGTTCAGAGCGTAGTGCCCCGGCTGAATCTTCAGCGCCCAACTGCAGTCGTAATCGAAAAAGAGCGCCGTTGGGGCAAGGCACTGAGAGTTCAGTAGATCCGGCCCTAGGGCTTTTAGCTCCTTGACAGTCTGTTTGATCTCGTCAAAGCCAGGGCTCTTCAAGCGATCATGGTTGAGCATGCCGTGCCAGTATTCCTCGGCGCCGAAAGTAGCAGTGTCCCATCGAAAGTAGTTAACTCCCATCGCTCCATGCGCGATTGCCTGATACGCCCAAAGGCGGATCTTCCCCTTTTCTGGCTGCGGCGAGAAACTGCTTTGCCCTGCCTTTCCGACCTGCTCTTCCATGATCAGGAATGGCTTCCGTCCCTTAAGACTTCGTGCGAAGTCGTGTCCCAACGCTACCGCTGTCGGAATAGTCTCAGGAGGTATGGTTCTTGATTTCGATTCCTGGTGAATCAGCATCTCGAAAAATCCCGGATAGTTGTCGAACGAGACAAAGTCGAGCTTTTCATACAGGCTGCGGAGGTCGATGGTATCGAGTGGCAGCCCTACGTTATTCGTGGTCACAAAATGCCCAGGACACAATTTCCGTAGGACCGTCAACTGCTCTTCGAGGAAAGACGCGTTGGCATAAGACTGGTAGCGATCGTAGTCGAGCGCCAGGCCCGGGTTGGGATCCGCTCCCGACGGCAGCGTAACTGGAATCTGAGAAAACTCCGTGTAGGTCTGACTCCAAAACACGGTTCCCCACGTCTGGTTCAGTTTCTCTAGACTCTGGTACTTGCTGCGAAGCCATGCCTGAAAACCAGACTTGCAAAAATCGCAGTAGCAACGGGGTGAAGATCCTAACGTGAGTTCGTTATCGATCTGCCATCCGATCACGCCCTGCGTTTTAGCAAAATCACGCGCCATTTCTGTCGCAATCGCAAGCGAAAGACGCCGATAAGTCGGGTTTGTTGGGCAGGTAAATCGCCGTCCGCCGGGATACAACCGTTGCCCTTGCGAATTCACTTCCACAATGTCAGGATACCGGGCGGTGAGCCAAGGCGGAGGCGCAGCGGAAGGAGTTCCTAGAATCACTGCGATCTGGTGTTTGTGAAGGATGTCAACTGCGCGATGCAGCCAGTCAAATTCGAACTTCCCCTCTGCTGGCTCCATCAGCGCCCATGCAAACTCAGCGATTCGCACGTTCGTGAAGCCAACCTCTGCCATCATCCGAGCGTCTTCTTCCCAAAGTGCCTCGGGGGTCTGGTCGGGATAGTAGTCAACCCCCAACAGCATTGGTCGGGAGGGAGAACTGGTGCCATTCTCCTGAGTCCAGCCTGGATATCGAAGGCTTGCAGCGCCAAGCAATGCTGCTGACCCAGTTAGAAACGTCCGCCTGTTGATAAGAGCCACGATGAGACCCGCCTTCCGAACGAGCATCGGTTCGGTGAGTGAAGCTAAGACCGCACATTCTCTTCCGGAAATTGCAGTAGTGTCAAGGTATGCACAGGTTGAGGTGACACGCCGACGGTGGAATCCCCGGGCGCGATGCGAGTTCTCCCACTAATTCGGTGATCGCGGATTCCCTGGCTACTGATGGATTCTTGCCGCCCAACCTCCACCGCTGGCGAGCGGTAACTTTAGCTTGGTCGCTTTGGTGACTTGAGTGGTGATCTTCTTGTAGTCGCTCGCGTTGCGATCGGCATTCACGCCATCCTGATAAGCCTCCATCGTGAAGTTTCCTTCGGGAAGGAACGACAGATCGATGTCAACATTGCGTGGCGTCCAGTCAGACATTGCTCCGATATACCAGTCGCGGCCGTTCCTTCGAGCCACCACCGCATACTCAGCAATTCGCGCATCGAGTACTCTCGTCTCGTCCCATTCCGACGGAACCGGTCCTAGAAAATCCATAATCTCAGGCTCCCGAAGATAGTTCGATGGGCTATCGGACAACATCTGTAGCGGACTCTCGTAAACCACATACATCCCCAGTTGGTGACAACGCGTTCCCATCGCCATCGGCTGGCCATGAATCGGCGCGAAGGTTGCTTTGGTTGCGTTCCGCATGGCGCCGGGTGTGTAGTCCATCGGGCCAAGAAACATACGGGTAAACGGCAGCGTCACATTGTGCTTCGGCTCAGACTCTGCGCTCCACTTGCTCCACTCCATCCCGCGTACCCCTTCCGTGCTGATCAAATTCGGCCATGTTCTTGTCATGGACGCAGGTTTCTGATCCCCGTGGAAGTCCACCAGCATTTTGCGCTTGGCGGTTTCGCGGCTAACCTTGTGGTAGTAGTCGATCAGGATCTGGTCGCTGCGCTGCATGAAATCAACCTTGATGCCCTTCACTCCCCACTTCTCAAACTGATCGAGAGCCGGAAGCAGTTGATCGTCCAACGTCTTCCATACAACCCACAAGATGATGCCGACGTTTTTCTGCCTGGCATAATCCGCGAGTTCCTGCATATTGATTTCCGGAACGACGTCCAGCAGATTCCCAAGCTTGTACCAGCCTTCGTCGAGAATGATGTAAGGAATGCCATACTTCGCCGCAAAATCGATGTAGTACTTGTACGTTTCGGTGTTGATTCCCGCCTTGAAATCCACACCGTAAACATTGTTTGCGTTCCACCAGTCCCAAGCCACTTTTCCGGGTTTGATCCACGACGTGTCCTGCACCTGGGACGGTTTTTCGAGCAGGTATACGATCTGATTGGTCAACAGATCTCCGTCGCGGTCGGCGATGCCGATCACTCGCCACGGAAACGTACGCGTACCTGCAGTTACCGCGATGTAGTCTGCGCTTTCGACGACTCTATAGTCACGATCGCTGGTCAAGCTCTCTTTCAGTGGGTAAGGAGGAAATGTTGCTGTCAGGCCGAATCCACCGGTACCTCGTAGCCATAGGCCGGGATAAGACTCTACATCTGATTCGGCGATCGCAACCTTTGCTCCCTCGCCCACGTCGACGACGGCAGGCAGCGTTGCCAAGAACTCCGGCGCGATCTCGCTCAAATGCTGCGGGAGATATTTTCTTTCGTTGTGCGAGAAGAAACTGTCTTCCTGCGGATAATAGACAATGTCATTCGCTGAGAAGTTAAACGCCGCTTCTTCCGCATAGACCTTGACCTTCTCCTGTGGAATCGAAGTTTCGAAGCGGTAGGCCGCACCTTCGTTGTAGGCCCGGAACACCACGGCATATCCGCTATCCATACTCAGTCTTAGCTCGTTGTAGTGATCGCGAATCTTCGCGAACTTCTGACGAACGACAGGCACCACCTCTTCGTCGTGAGAACGCCGCTTGGCGTCAATCACCTTCGGTTGCATACCGAGTTTCTTATGATCTACATCGAGAGAGAGTGCGGACTTCTCTAACACGGCCCGGCCCTTCAAGACGACGTCGTACTGGATCTGTCCCGAAGTGCGGATTCTGACCTCGATCCGGCCGTCCGGCGACCGCAGGTCGTAGCTGGACTGCGCAGTGGCCTTCTGCATGATGACCGCCACGAACATCAGCAATAGTAGAGCGGTAAAAGCCTTCATCAAGTCACCTCTGAGGCAATGCATCCGTTTTTCACGGGAAGAGAATACTACTCGTGACTGTGAACCAATACAAATACCTGACAAAGGGATGCGATTGGGGGCCCGGGTCTGGTGAGATCAGAGAGATTTTGCCGACATCGATTGTCGGCAAACCGGATGCCAGACTTTTACGAGCAACAACGTGAGGGAAAGCTATCGAAGTTCCGGCGGCCGATGATTCCAAAAGTGAATACTGCGGGAAGGCACACCCCGGATGCGAGCCCAAATTTTACAATGCCTCTAACTTAAACGTCCAGCTTCCGCCAACGCGGTTGGCGAAAGCTGGACTCAAGTATTTAGAGCGCGGCCACTCCTCGTTCCTGGTTGCGGATACGGATGGCCTCATCCACTTTATAGAGGAAGATTTTGCCGTCTCCGATTTTCCCAGTGGCCGCGTGCTCGATAATGGCGTCGACGGCGGGGTCGACGAGTTTATCCTCCAACACCAGTTCCAACTTAACCTTTGGCAGAAGATCGATGCCGTACTCGCGGCCACGATAGGTTTCGGTATGTCCTTTTTGCCGGCCGTGCCCGCGGACCTCTGAGACCGTCATGCCCTCGACACCGATGGCAATGAGAGCTTCTTTAATCTGTTCAAGCCGGTTGGGTTGAACGATTGCTTCGATTTTGGTCATCTTGTCCTCGTATCGCGATAGAAGTTAAGAGTCAGGAGGCAGAACACCCTCTACCTCCTGAAGTCGAATCACCGGTCATGGGTCAACCCGCAAGGTGCGACAGTTTCGCGGTTGCCAGTTCGGGTTTCGAGTGAGCCGAAGGGAGGTGCTGTGCCATCCCACTCGGCGCACCCAGAGCTGAGATCACGTATTCCGGATAAGCCGAAATGCCGTGCTCGTGAAGATCGAGCCCGTAGAGTTCGCCTTCCTCGGAAACTCGCAGCCATCCGCCAGCATTCACCGCAAGCATGACTGCCATGGCAATTGCGAAGGTCGCGACCGTGACCGTCGCGCTGCCGATGAGTTGTGCCACCAGAACTTGCGTGCCACCGCCATAGAAGAGTCCCTTCAGAGCGACCGAGTTGTCTGGACCCGCAGGACCCGTAGCGCCGTACTTGCCACAGGCAAACAGGCCTAGAGAGATCGTCCCCCAAATGCCGCAGATGCCATGGACCGGGACCGCGCCGATCGGATCGTCGATGCGCATCCACTCCAGTAGTTCAACGCCTAGAACCACGACCACTCCCGCAACTCCTCCCAGCATGATGGCGCCGAAAGGGCTGACCCAGTAGCAGGGGCAGGTGACGGCGACGAGCCCGGCGAGGAATCCATTGGTAGTAAATCCGGCGTCCCATTTCTTGCTCGACTTGTAGGCCCATAGCATGGCGGTGAGGCCGGCAGCGCAGGCGGCCAAGGTTGTGTTGGCGGCAACGCGCCCGATTCCCTCAAAGTCCATGAGGGAAAGTGTGCTACCGGGATTGAATCCATACCAGCCGAACCACAGGATCAAACCGCCACTGACGGCAATGGTCAGATCGTGCGGGAGCATGGGAACGCCGCCGTCACGTTTGAAGCTGCGGCCCAAGCGCGGACCGAGAACGATGGAACCGGCAAGCGCAATCATTCCGCCAATGGTATGCACCACCGTGGAGCCCGCAAAGTCATGGAAACCCGTGCCCAGTGAGGCAAAGAAATGACCGTCGCTGCCCATAGTGGCCAACCATCCGTCCGGACCCCAGGCCCAGTGACCGATGATGGGATAGATGAATCCGGAAACGGCAACGCTATAAAGAAGGTCGCCGAAGAATGCGGTGCGGCCGATCATTGCACCGGAGGTGATGGTTGAGCAGGTGTCCGCGAAAGCAAATTGGAAGAGCCACACTGCCAGGAACGCGACGCCGGTGGTTTCATAGGTCGCTGGCGCACCTTGCAGGAAGAACCAGTGATAACCGATGAAACCGTTACCGTGGCTGAACATGAACGCAAAGCCAAAAGCGTAAAACAGAATGCCGCACAGGCATGTGTCGACGACGCACTCCATGAGCACGTTCACGGTTTCACGCGAGCGGCAGAAACCAGCTTCCAGCATCGTGAAGCCGACCTGCATCCCGAATACCAGAAAGGCGGCGATCAAGGTCCAAGCCGTGTTGACGGGATTGACCACATCAGACGCCTTAACCTCGGGCGCTGCAGTTTGCGCATACACGTGACCAAAGAAAAGACCGGAGATAACGGTGATGAAGAGGAAGACTACACCGATACCCATGGCTTTTCCGCCGAGGAGAAGGCCTCCGTAGCGACGCCACTCTGGATCCCGCAGGCGCGAGGCTAGACGGGAAAACTTTTCGGATAGAGACAACTTCTTCCCTTGTCTGGCAATGACCGACATGTCACAGCTCCTTGTCGTGAGTTTTGAATTGAGAATTTCATACGCCCCTCTTTCCCTCCATGCCCGAGACGGGTTTCGCTCCCACCCCCCTCGATGAACGTCGCACTTCCACTCCGCACAGCCTTGCAACTGAACTCAGCACCAGCCCCATCGCGACCAGGATGGTTAAGACCGCGATGAGCGGCATCGAAGCCAGCAAACAGAGTCCGCCCATCAAAGCCGCACCTCCCGCCAACAGGCTCGCGATCCCGCCCGCCAGCCTAGTACGGGTCATTTCAAAGTCCCCACCTTTCGATCGAAACCCTGTTGACCCGGACCATCCCGGTGGGTTGTTATATTTGGGTGGGGGGCGGCGAGGACGCTGACACCAGGGGTTAGTTGGGTTTGTGCCCAAGCCGCTTGTCCCCCCATTGCAGACAGCCCAGGTTCGAGCCGTCTAAAGCTGCGAAACTTCCGCTCGTGACACGCCATCCCTATTTCCCCTCTCGGCTATCGAAGGTGAAGACCATTCCAGCAGCGAGCGTGTTCTGCGCTAACACTGGTGCGGTGCCTTTGAAGAAAACAGGCTGATTGGAGACGTCGTGACGGAATTCAATCCGGCTGATGATGTGGTGTGCCACTAACCGCTCCACAGTGGCAGTGAACTCGTTGAGATGTTGTGTTGTCCCAGTCGTGAAGCCAGTGGGATCGTCATAATACTCGTAGCGCGTGCTGATGGCAGAGGTTGCATTAAAGGCGTACCGAACATAGCCGGCGACACCCGTCCAGAAAACCGGAGGAGAGACGAGAGCCGTCACAGGATCGGTAATGCGGTCGCCACGGCCGTAATCGCCGTTCACGATGAAAGACAGCTTGCTAGTTGGCGAATAGGTGATGACCGTGTCGCTGAGTTGACGCCAGTCACTGTTGACATTGTTCTGTTCGGGACCGGCCATGTAGTTCTCGGTGACCCCGAATTTCTTGTTCGGATTCCACGCAAAGCTGACTCCGTAGGTCTTGCCACTGTTGTTATCGACGACGTTGTTCCAGCCGTTCATGAAAAATCCGGTGAGAGCGTATTTGTCGTTGAAGGAATACTTGGCTCGCATGCCGAAGTGGTAGTACGGAATGGCGTAGGAGAACAGCAGGCCGCGCGAGTAGTTCCAGTTGTCCTTGGTCTCGATGACCTCGGCTCCCGCCGGCGTGACGAACTTTCCGATGTCAACCTGCAGCCCCTTCCCGACCGGCGCGAGGTATGAGAAGTACGCTTCCTTCAGGTATTGATCGAAGCCCAAGCCGCCGTGCTCGGTCGAGTTGACCGCGTTCATCGCTTGCCCGAATCCCAGAGCGACGTGATAGCCGGTGCGGCTGTTGGTGACCTCCGGAGTCTTATCGACTACCAACTCCACCATGTTCAAGCCGAACATTTGCGTGCTTTGATCGAAGAAGCGCAGACCGTTCGTTTGAGACGCCGGATTGTTGAAATTCTGGTTGTAGTAGAGATCGACGAAGCCGCTCAGCGACGTCGGCCCCAAGAGTCCCGCTAGGGATGGCGCAGCAGGCGCCGCACCAGTTGCGGGGCTGCTGACGAGGTTATTTTGCGGCACAGGAGTTACTGACGCAGTGGCCGTGGCAGCGGTCGCCGGTTTGTCATTGTCTTTCAATGCTGCAACCTCAGCGCGGAGTTCCTTGACCTGTTCTTCCAGTTCTTCCATGTGGTGAACGATCGCATCGTTAGTAGGCGGAGCGGTACTAGTCTGGTTTTGCCCAAAGCTTGTCGACCCCGCCAACAAAACTGCAAAAGCAATCACAGCCCCGGAATGGAAGCGGTTCATCTAGGTTTCTCACTTTTCTCCCCTGGTGCATGCAACGGAAGCCCGAGCGCTGTCCATTGCCAGCACGCAGACGTTAGCGGTGAAGTGAATTACAGTCCAACTCATACTTTCGCTGCGAGGCATCGAAAGTTTTTCCGAGAACTGGAATTTATGGTGGCGATAAACGGAACTTATGAAAGAGTTTTCGTGTGAGCCCACGCTGTACAGCGGTATTAATCTATTGACACGATTCAATACTCATTCTTGGCGCATTCTCCGCGCACATAAACTCAGAAGTTGAAGGCGATAAGAGTGGAACGGGTTCGCAGCTACTTGCAGTTTGAACTTGCCGGGTTGCGTCGGACCCCAGCGCTCATAGTTCAAACTTATAGGTGGGATTGATATTTTTCATGAGCGCGGAATCTCACCTTGGGTTTAGGAGATGTTCACAAATTCGAACAATCGCATTTTTCAGTTTTTTCTCAGGAGCAAACGTGTGAGTCGGGACATTGAGGTGCTGCGATCGTCAGCCAAGGATTCCTCATTACTTCGACCATATTCTCGCCTACCTCAAGACAATCACTTCACTTCAAAGTTGTACGAACCCGAACCCACTTGAATTACGAACGATCCATTTTCCGCTTGTGCGTTCAAAGGGCTCCCATCTTCGGAGGGATGGGCTCCGGCAATCGCTGGCAAGAAGACCTTGGCTGAAGTGTTTGCGGGGATTGTCACCTTCAAGCGAAACGGACCCGCCGGAGTTCCCTTCCATTCACTGATGATCTTGCCGTAGATCGAGTCATATTCGGCACGTGCAGCAGTCATCCGTGAGTCGAGATGCGGATGAACGATGATTTCCTTGAATCCAGGCGAATCGGGAGTGGTATCGATACCAGCCGCATAACGATACACCCAAGCGATCACCGAGCCGAAGGCATAGTGGTTGTAAGAATTCATGGAAGGGTCGCCGGTATCCCCATTCCAGCGCTCCCACCAGGTAGTTGCGCCCTTCGAGAGCATATATCCCCAGGATGGATAGGTGTCGTTCAGCAAGAGGCGGTAGGCAACATCACTGCGCCCGTGATCGGCAAGAGTGAACAGCAGGAAGGGTGTGCCCAAGAATCCGGTCGACAGATGCCAGTTACGAGTTTCGATATCTTTAACGAGTCTATCGACCAAAAGGGGCTCAAGTTCTGCGGGCGCCATCTTTGTATATAAGGCCACTACGTAGGAAGTCTGAGTTCCCGTTCCAACCTCTCCGTCGTCCTTGATGTAAGCCTTCTGGAAGGCCGCGCGAATACTCTGCACAAGATCCTCATAGCGTTTCGCGTCGGCGTCTTTCCCGACAGCATGCGCCATCTGCGACATCATATTTGCGATCAGCGCCCAGTACGCGGTCGCCAGCAGGTCCTTATTCGTATGTTCGTCAGGGGCCAACCAGTCTGCGAAGTTGGGTCCCACACCCTTCGTACGCAGGAAATCGGGATTCCTGCTCTGGATGAATTCCATCCAGCGCTGCATTGATTTCCAGTTTTCTTCGATGATGACCTTGTTGCCGTATTGCACCCAGGTCGTCCAGGGAACGATCACACCGGCATCGCCCCAGCCGGGCGCGCCAACCATGCCTTCATTCCAGGCCGACGTCCCTTCTGTGGACCCACCTTCGAACGGCAGTGTATCTGGGGAAACGTTGGTGAATGCGCCTTGGGAAGTCTGTGCGTCAACAATGTCTTGAATGAATTTCTGTGAGAATGCAGCGATATCGAAGTTATAGCTTCCCGTTCGCCAGAAAACTTCCGCGTCGCCCATCCATCCCAGTCGTTCATCTCGTTGTGGGCAATCGGTGGGAATGCTCAGAAAATTTCCTCTCTGGCCCCAGATGCCGATCGACCACATCTGATTGACAAGGTCACTGGAGGTCACCAACTTAGCTACTGGATCGCCAGCCACGCTGCTTACGACGTCTCCGGTAATCGCATTTAGGCCAGGTATTCCAGGATAGCCCGTCACCTCGACGTAGCGGAAACCGTGGAAGGTGAAGTGGGGTGAAAACGTTTCTTCATCACCACCTCGGAGGATGTAGACATCGGTGGCATCGGCATTGCGAAGATTTGCGGTGTAGATCGTTCCATCCGGATTGAGAATCTCGGCAAACCTCAGCCGGATCTTGGTGCCAGCTACGCCTTTCGCTTTCAAGGTCGCCCAGCCCACCATGTTCTGGCCCATGTCGAAGATGTAGGCACCGTTTGCAACCGGAGTTACGGATTTGGGAGTTAGAGTTGCAACGACACCAGCGGGTGCCGTGATCTGACTGGAAACAGCAATGGCTGGCGGATCGCCAACCAACGCAGACGTCCACTTGGAGTCGTCAAAGTCCGCATGCTCCAATCCGGTCTGCTCCAACCGTGCGTCGTACGATTCTCCCCCGTAAATATCCGACCGAAGAATGGGAGATGGGGCGGTCTTCCATGATTGGTCGGTCACAACAGTGTCGTGACTGCCGTCGGCGTAGTTCAGTTCGAGCTGTGCCACAAAACGGTCCGGAGGAGAGAAAAAATGCATTCCCACCCACGTCAAACCGCTCCCGTACCAGCCGTCGCCCAATAGGGCGCCAATTACATTGCTTCCGCTGACCAGTAACTTGGTCACATCGTAGACCTGATACAGCACGCGTTTTCGATAATCGGTAAAGTCGGGCGTTAAGACATCCTTCCCGACCCGCTTGCCGTTCAGAAAGACTCGATAGCTGCCCAGAGCGGTGACGTAGAGTCTCGCGCTTTGCAGGTTCTTTGAGAGTGCAAAATTTCTACGCAGATAGGCGGCCGGCTGCGGCAATTCTCCCGGATCTCCAACCCGTTTGTCAGTCAATTCCGCTACCACGTGAGCGGAATCCCAATTTGAAGTATTCGCCAGTCTCGCTTTCCAGTTCGCATTCGTAGGAAAGCGCAAGATGGTTCCGTTATTGGTCGTAATCTTTACGAGCGCCGCCAGAGCGGCAGTGGTTGTTGGCACTCCTTTGTTGGGGCCGAATTCGGGCGATTCAGGGGCAGTCACCGTCACTTGAATCTCATTTTTTCCTACGACCAAGTCATCAGAAATATCGCTTCGATCGAAGGTAGTCCATCTGCCCTTGGCATCCACCTCACGACCGTTTACGTTGGCAACGAAGTCTCCTCGCGTCGCGAGTAAAAGCGCCGCATCTTTTGTTTTCTGCGATAGATCGAATGTGACTCGAAAGGTAGCTGCAGTTTTCGGCACGACCGCAAGTGCATCCTGGCCCGGCACCCAAATCCAGCGAATCCCCTGTCGGTCGGCGGCATCCTCAGGGTTCTTCCAGCGAATCCATTTCGCCTTCCAATCAGAACGATCGAGAAGGCCCATCTCCCACCATGCTGTTTCAGCCGACTCCGAGACCTGGCCGGCGGCATCCCACACGCGAACTCTCCAGAAATATCTCTTTCGTGAGTGGAGTGCCGGGCCGTTATACGCAATTCCTACCGACTCCCCAGAATCGATTTTTCCGCTGTCCCAGATGTCAGCTTTGCCAGTACTAGTGCTGGAAACGAGCACTTCGTAGGCGATTTGCTTCCAATTCCGTTCGGTGTTGTCACTCTGCCAAGACAAGTGCGGGGAAGCCATGTCGATGCCCAGAGGATTTTCCAGGTATTCGCAACGCAGCCGTACTGGCGTGGCAAAAGCAGCCGACGCGAGGATGATGACTGCTAAAACCAGACTGAGTAACCTCGAACGTTCCACCTGACCCTCCTGGACTGGTGCTTCCTTAACAACTGGTTTCGATGATAATTCTTCGCGCACATTTCGCGGGTAGATGGTACATGGACCCGACGCAGTGGTGGCGCTCCCGGCGGGGATATTTTCACCTGGAGAACGTCTGTGTCAATCGGCAAAGTCTGAGGGGTGCATGTTCCGCCTGTGAAAGAGGCGTCTAGTAGCTAGTCGCGGCTCGAACCCAGATTGCAAGGTACAAACCGTCTCTGCTACTAGGCCCCGGGCATGCGCTGAAGAGTGATCGTCTCAGATCGCACCATTTGTGCCAAACCTTCGTTCGGATAGTGGTGGTCAACAGTAGTTGGTTTAACGTTGGGGCTCACAAAAGGTGCATAATATTCCTCTTTATTTTGTAGAGCAAAATTTTGTGATTCAGATCGCAGGGTCCGACGACAAAGGTTACGATCCTACTCGCAAAACTGCCAAAAAAGGTGCGTTTTATTCAGAACATACATCCGCAGGATAGGGTGTAAAAAGGCCGTAACCTCAGGCATCATGCCTTCGGGCCTTACAGATTTCTGCACGCGTAACAGAACGATGCTCGAAATAAATTCGTGACCTTGTATGGTAAGGGATTATAGCTTCGAATGTTTAAGAGAGGTCCTCAATGGACGCACGCAAAAGTGAGAAGATTTTTAATGCGCTCGAGACCTTCCGCATCGAATTGCCATCCTGGGGCTTCGCAAATACAGGAACGCGATTCGGGAAATTCATCCAGGCGGCCGCGGCCACTACGACTGAAGAAAAATTCAGCGATGCCGGTCAAGTTCACCTGTTGACTGGAGTTTGTCCTACGGTCGCGTTGCATGTTCTGTGGGACTTTCCAGACGGCGTGGCCAGCACCGACAGCATCAAGAAATTCGCTGAGCGTTACGGCGTTTTGCCTGGTTCGATCAATCCCAACCTATTCCAGGATCAGGATTACAAATACGGCTCATTCGGCAATCCCGATCCGACGATTCGCCAGCGTGCGTTGACCCACACCAAGGACAGCATTGAAATTGCCCGGCGCCTGCATAGCCGAGACATCTCCATGTGGTTTGCGGATGGTTCGAACTATCCTGGCACTGCGAACATCCGGCACCGCAAGCGATGGTTCACCGAACTGCTGAAAGAGACCCATGACGTCTTGTCTCCCGGGCAGCGATTACTCATTGAGTACAAACCATTCGAACCCGCGTTCTACCACACCGATATTGCTGATTGGGGGATGTCCTTGCTTCTCTGCCGCTCTGCGGGACCACGTGCGAAAGTACTGGTTGATACAGGCCATCATTACGCGGCGCAGAATATCGAACAGATCGTCTCCTGGCTTCTCTCAGAGAATATGCTGGGAGGCTTCCACTTCAACGATCGCCGCTATGCCGACGACGATTTGACGATCGGTTCGATCGATCCCTATCAGGTTTTCCGAATCTTCCATGAGATTCGTTACTTCGAGTGGGAAACCGGCCAGCCGGCTGACATCGCGTATATGGTCGATCAGAGCCACAATTTAAAGGGAAAGATCGAAGCAATGATCCAGACTGTGACCGTGGCGCAGGAACTTTTCTCTAAAGCAGCACTGGTCGACCATCAAGCCTTGGCGGCAGGACAGAACAATTGTGATCTTGTGCGCGCTGAGTCCTTGCTGCAGGACGCTTTTTCCACCGACGTTCGCCCAGCGATTCAAGAATGGCGGGCCTCTAAGGGATTGCCCGGAAATCCCATGGAGGCATTCCGCCAGAGCGGCTATCTGGAACGCATTACAAAAGAGCGGGCGGCCCGAAATTCGCAGAACATTTCCTCCTATGCCTAAAAGCATTCATGGAACACCCTATCTCGCCTTCGATTTCGGCGCGGAAAGTGGACGAGCCGTTCTTGCCCATCTTCAATCCGGAATTCTGACGACTGAGGAAGTACATCGCTTCGCCAATGAACCGGTCGAGTACGGCGGCTCTCTTCATTGGGACGTCGCTCGCCTCTGGTTTGAGGTCCGCAAGACGCTCACGCGACTGAACGGAGTGGAGCTTGCGGGTATAGGAATTGATGCGTGGGGTGTAGATTACGCGCTGTTAGGTGAAGGCGGTGAGTTACTTCAGAATCCCTACCATTACCGTGATCGGCGTACCGAAGGAATCATGGAGGAAGTCCTCAGGAAAGCAACCAAGGAAGAGATCTACGAGGCAACTGGCATCCAGTTCATGCCGATCAACACGCTGTATCAACTTTTCGCGGCGCAACGAAACACTCCCAAAGCGCTTGAGGCTGCGAAATACCTGCTCACGATCCCTGACCTATTTAATTACTGGCTGACCGGACATGCAGTCATGCGAGTTCACCAACGCCACCACCACGCAGATGGTCAACGCTGTGAAGCGAACATGGGCGACTGATCTGATGGAGCAACTGAACTTGCCCACGCATTTCCTCGCGCCAATCGTGGAGCCGGGCTCGATTGTCGGAACGCTCTTGCCCGATATTGCCGGTCCAACATCTCTTCGGCGGACAACGGTGATTGCACCCGCGTGCCACGACACCGGCTCAGCGGTCGCGGCGATCCCTGCCTCGCGATGGAACGGCATTTCTCAGTTCTGGAACCTGGTCGCTTTTGGGCACGGAACTGGACTCTCCGGTCATTACATCCGAGGCACTTCGACTGAACTTCACCAACGAGGGGGGAGTGAACGGCACGACGCGACTGCTAAAAAATGTGATGGGCCTGTGGATGCTGCAGGGCTGCCGACAGTCATGGAGCGCGCAAGGCCACAGGTACGAGTATCGCGAACTGATCGACCTGGCGGCGCACGAGAGCGCATTTCTCCATCTCATTGATCCAGACGACGAATCCTTCTTACGCCCGAACGATATGCTCATGGCGATCGACAAGTTTTGCATCCGAACCCACCAGCCCGTTCCACGCCATCCCGGAGCTTACGTGCGCGCAATTCTAGAGAGCCTTGCCTTCAAGTACCGGGTCGTTCTCCGACACCTGGAACATGTGACGGGGAAACGAATCGAGCAGATCCGAATCATCGGTGGTGGCTCGAAGAATCGATTGTTGAATCAACTGACCGCAGACGCCACTGGAAGAAGAGTCTTAGCTGGGCCCGCTGAGGCCGCGGCATTAGGAAACGTGGCAATCCAGATTCTTGCAACTGGAGGCGCGTCGTCCCTTCAGGAAGTTCGCGCCATCGTAGATCGATCTTTCCCGACTGAAGTGTTTGAGCCTCTCGATACCGACAAGTGGGATCAACATTCAGACCGGTTTGACCAATATTGTGGGAGCATCTATGCCTGAGATCAAAGAGACAACTCATCTGAAGGATTTGTGGAACGAAGCCGAAGCTCAAAAGATAGCTGGCGACCAACTCGCACTTTTGCGCTACCGTTCGAACCTGCTGGGCGCCGACTTGCGCATCACCAATTTCGGTGGCGGCAACACCAGTTCCAAATTGGAGTTGCCGGATCCCTTCACTGGGAGGCCAGTCCGCGTGCTGGCAGTGAAAGGGAGTGGAGGAGATCTCGGGTCCATCACTGAGGCTGGGTTTGCCTTGCTGTATATGGATCGTCTTGAACAGCTGAAGAAACTTTATCGCGGCGAGCAATTTGAAGATGAGATGGTCCGCTTCTATCCACTCTCGGCCTTCGGCGAAAATCGAGTTGCCGCATCCATCGACACGCCTTTACATGCCTTCCTGCCTTTCCCTCATGTGGATCATCTGCATCCTGATTGGGCGATCGCTTTGGCGGCCAGCGCTAACGGCAAGCGCAAGCTGGAACAGTTCAATAAAGAATTTGGTCGCAAGATTGTTTGGGTTCCGTGGCAGCGTCCCGGCTTTGAACTTGCGCTCATGATTGAACGGGCGGTGAAAGAAAATCCCGGCGCCGAGGGCCTTATCCTCGGCGGCCACGGACTGTTCACGTGGGGCATGACGCAGCGCGACTGTTACTTGAATAGCATTCATACGATCGATCAGATGGGCGAATTCATCCTAAAGCATCAAGCAAAAGGGGCCCCTCTCTTTGGTGGTGTTGCACATGGTCCGGTCTCAGATCGAAGGAACATCGCAACGCAGATCTTACCCGCGCTGCGCGGCGTTGTGTCCTCGAATCGCCGTGTGGTGGCTCACTACACAGATCATGAGGATGCATTGGCGTTCGCCGGATCGAAGTGGGCGAAGGAATTGGGCGCACTCGGCACCAGTTGTCCAGATCACTTTCTCAGAACTCGCGTGTGTCCCCTATTTCTTCCATGGGATCCCGCAAACGAGGACGTCAGCGCTCTGAAGGCGCGAATCCAGAGCGCAGCCATCGAGTATCGAGCGTCTTACAAGAAGTATTACGACGAGTGGGCGCAACCCGATTCACCGAAGCTACGAGATTCGAATCCGTCCGTGGTGATCGTTCCGGGGCTGGGTCTGTTCGGCTTCGGCAAGAACAAAAAAGAGGCGCGCATCACCACCGAGTTTTTCATCAATGCGATTCACGTGATGGCGGGTGCCAATGCCTTGGAAGATGGCGAGGCTTCTCATCCCCTGCCGCAAGCTCGCCACGCTGCGCAATCGCAGCAGTTCACGCAGTTCCACAACTATGTTGCCCTTCCCCGTTCGGAAGCCTTCCGCATCGAGTATTGGGCGCTCGAAGAAGCCAAGCTCCAACGCATGCCCGCGGAAGCAGAATTCAGCCGCAAGATCGCTCTCGTCATTGGAGGAGCAAGTGGAATCGGTCGCGAGGTCGCGTTGCTGCTCGCACGCAAGGGCGCTCACGTTGTCGTCGCAGATTTTGACCAGCAAGGTGCAAAGAGAGTCGCTGAGGAAGTCGGCAGCAATTTCATCGCCAGAGTTTGTTGCTCACATGCGAGTCGACCTCAGTTCTGCTGCATCGCTTGCGGACGCTGCGAACTTCACGATTTCCCAGTTCGGCGGCATCGACATTGTCGTCAACACGGCCGCGATCTATCCCGTGCCGGCCGCCGACGGAGAACTCTCCGACGCCCAATGGGCGCAGACCTTCCTCGTGAATGTCACCGGAAATTATCATCTCGCCCGCCAAACCGAGTGGATATTCAAAGACCAGGGCCTTCCCGCTGCGATGGTGCTTACCAGTTCGGCGAACGCAGTGGTTCCGAAGAAAGGCAGCGAAGCCTACGACACCAGTAAAACCGCTCTTAATCATTTGATTCGAGAACTCTCGATCAAACTCGGTCCGCACGTCCGCGTGAACGGTATCGCGCCCGCGACCGTAGTTGCCGGTTCAACCATGTTCCCCCGCGATCGCGTGATTCAATCGCTCCAGAAATATAAGATCGCATTTTCGGAGTCTGAATCCACTGAGGACCTTCGTACCAAGCTCGCTGACTTCTATGCACAGCGCACACTGACCAAGCGGCCCATCCTGCCTCAGGACTGCGCAGCGGCCATCGTGTGGCTGGCCGGCGATCAGAGTGCCAAGACGACGGGACACGTAATTCCAGTGGACGGTGGGTTATCCGAAGCTTTCCTGCGGTAAGGAGCAGCAGCTATGCAGCGTATCTGCTTTGTGTTGCAGGTTAAGCCCGAGCGGCTCGAGGAGTACAAAGAACGACATCGCAGCGTGTGGCCGGAAATGCAGGCTGCGCTGCGAGAAACTGGATGGGGCAACTATTCTTTGTTTCTGCGCGACGACGGGTTGCTCGTTGGCTATCTAGAAACTGAGAACTTTGAACGCGCTCGTGCCGGAATGGCTAAGCGCGAAGTCAACGATCGCTGGCAACGCGAAATGGGTGATTTCTTCATTCAGCCAGATGGAGCTCCGCCTGACCGTGCGATGCAACCGTTAGAAGAAGTCTTTCACCTGTAAATTCATACGCGAGGATTCCATGAACCCAGCATTGGGGGTGTTTTTTCACTGGCTCGGTGGTCTCGCCTCCGCCAGCTTCTACGTTCCCTACCGCGGGGTGAAGCACTGGGCTTGGGAAACCTACTGGCTCGTTGGCGGATTCTTCAGTTGGATCATTGCCCCATGGATCCTCGCGCTCACGATGACTCACGACCTCATGGGTGTCCTGCATGAAGCGCCAGCGAGCAGCCTGCTCTGGGCCTATATATTCGGCGTCTTGTGGGGACTCGGCGGGCTCACTTTCGGCCTCACTATGCGATATCTGGGGATGTCGCTCGGGATGGCAATGGTTCTCGGATACACCGCGGCGTTCGGGACATTGATGCCCCCGATCTTCCGCGGAGTATTCGCATCCGAGGTACTCGGCACTCGCTCCGGGCTGGTGATTCTCGGCGGCGTTGCCGTCTGTCTTCTCGGTATTGCGGTCGCAGGCGCTGCCGGAGTATCCAAAGAACGCGAGATGTCCACCGAGCAGAAGCGTGCCTCGATCAAGGAATTCGACCTGAAGAAAGGATTGCTGGTTGCCACTTTTTCAGGGGTGATGAGTGCCTGCTTCGCTTACGGACTCGCGGCTGGAGATCCGATCAAGGCCATCACCATCCAGCATGGCACCCCAGTGCTGTGGCAGGGACTTCCGGTGCTTGTGGTCGTGCTGGCCGGCGGCTTCACCACTAACTTTATCTGGTGTCTCATCCTGAACATCCGTAACCGCACCGGCTACCAGTACTTCGTGGCCGAAATTCGGGGCAGAATTCCGTCTCGAGACGAAGAACACATTCTTGAATCGGCTACAGATGCTCCCGGTGAGGAGATGGCGATCGCCGTCGCGGTCGCGCAAGATTCGGCGGTCACAGCTCCCATGCTCTCCAACTATTTGTTCTCGGCTCTCGCCGGCACAACTTGGTACATGCAGTTTTTCTTCTACACCATGGGCGAGACTCAGATGGGACGCTACAAGTTTTCCAGTTGGACGCTACACATGGCCAGCATCATCATCTTCAGTACCCTATGGGGCATCGCTCTGAAAGAGTGGAGGGGTGCCGGAAGGAGAACCAAACTGCTGGTGGCGTTCAGCCTCTTGGTTCTCGTGAGTTCGACCGTCATCGTGGGTTACGGAAACTACGTCGGCGGGCCAACACACTGATGCGTTCTCCCTACATGGA
Organism: uncultured Acidobacteriaceae bacterium; assembly: GCA_963840895.1. Taxonomy (GTDB): domain Bacteria; phylum Acidobacteriota; class Terriglobia; order Terriglobales; family Acidobacteriaceae; genus Sulfotelmatobacter. The sequence goes on along the minus strand of CAWJAR010000006.1, from coordinate 210,368 downwards.
GTAGGCAACTGGCTATGCGCCTGCCCTAAGCCGATCCCTGGTGGACGTGATCTCCAGTTGCGGCGTGACGGCTTCGCCAAAGGCCGCGCGGTAGACGGCGCCGCCGACAATTCCCCCAATGAGCGGTGCGGCCCAGAAGAGCCACAGTTGACCCAGAGCCCAACCACGCACGAACAGTGCAGGTCCTGTGCTCCGTGCTGGGTTCACGGAAAGATTCGTCACCGGGATTCCGACCAGATGTATGAGTGTGAGTCCGAGTCCAATTGCTATAGGAGCAAATCCCTGCGGAGCGCGTTTGTCCGTCGCGCCCATGATGATGAACAAGAAAAACAACGTGAGCACGACTTCCGCTACAAAGCAGGCCAGCAGAGAGTATTCTCCAGGAGAGTGTGCGCCATAGCCGTTTGCCGCGAACCCAGCACTCAGGTCAAATCCAGCCTTGCCGCTGGCAATTACGTATAAGACTGCTGAGCCGAAAGCACCACCTGCAACCTGCGCGATTATGTAGGGGACGCATTCCGCGGCAGGAAAACGTCCGCCTGCGGTCAATCCCGCCGTAACCGCCGGATTCAGATGACAACCGGAAATATGTCCGATTGCATATGCCATAGTGAGAACTGTCAGTCCAAAAGCGAGAGCGACACCGACAAAACCGATGCCGAGATTTGGGAAACCCGCGGCGAGTACAGCACTGCCACAGCCGCCAAATACCAACCAGAACGTTCCGAAGAATTCTGCTGTTGCACGTCGACCGAGTGTCATGGCTTTTCTCCTGAATTAAGTTCGTTCATTCGTCATTGACTCTTGGATAGGTCGTGGCAGGAGCACATTTGCGACTCTGGCTTTGCCCTGACGATCAACCGAAGTCCATCGTGGCACATCGAGGCATCCATCGGCTGTGCGACGATATTCGCGGCAATAGTTTGCACACAAAGAGGAGCCATCTTTAATCATCTCGCGCGGAATGCGAACCTCGGGTGTTGCGGGGTATAGCTCCGTCCCTCATTGGTCACTGCGTATCTTTCAATCCAGAATCCTTCCACCTTCACCTGGCGGGCTGGAGCTTCCTCCGGATAATATGTGTCGGAACTCATCGAGAACGTTCCGTCAGAAACTCAACCCATCTTCTAATGTTGCGACGTTTCCGTACTGAAATCTTTGGCCAAACCGTCCACGCGGACCTTCGCACCTTGAGTACAACCACGATTTCGGTCACTCGTACGCGTATTGCGCGCGGATTTCAGGCGCGCACGGTTGTCATTAAACAAGCGAGTCAGTAAGGCAGTAACTGTCAACACTGATAGCAGTAGAAGGCGCAGAAACTGCGGCCCCAGTCACCGACTTTTCATTCTGGGACAACTATGACAGTCGCCCCCCGGAACGCTAAGGGAAATGGCTGGGGATTAGCAGCAGCATCGGTTGGACGTTTTGATCCATTTCCCGATCTCGCCGGAGGCATGAACTCGATGAAGCGGTTGAGATGACGTTCATCAGGAATCGAACTCACCTTTATCCAGGTTTTTGTGGCGTACTACGATCGCGCCTGGAACAAGGGAGACATAGGGACGACACCAGCATTCGGCGCCCACACAGTGCCCGGGATACTCGGCTAGCCGTATCCCATCGGGTATGGCATCTACGACGGCGAGCATGGCTGACAACTCGTCGTATTCTGGCCACGCACAAACTTGCAACTCGTCCGACATAGTGGGTCACGCGTGCTCATTACATGAAACTCTAGCGAGACTGTTGTTCTGGCAGAACTAAGAACAGTCGCCAGCGAGTCAGACGGCCTACGTTCTTGTTCAGATATCGCAAGCCGTTTTGCCACGAAATCTCCAACCGTTCGTCACAATATAACGAGCGTCTAATTCGAAGGAACTGGCAAAATTTATAGGATTCGATGAACCCGGCGGGCCCGTCCCAGCGCCGTCCTACCTTGGGACAAATCAGCCAAACACGATGTGTTCTCGCATAGCACATTGCACGATCTCGGCATCGTTTTGCAGGTTCAGGCTGCTCATGATCCGATATTTATGAAACGCAACCGTCTCTGTTTTCAGTTTTAGCACGGCCGCGGTCTCCTTCATCGACCGGCCCTCCGCAAGCAGTTGAAGGACGTCGAGTTGCCTGTCGGTAAGCTTGTCGCGTGTCGAATTGAACTCCTTCAACAGCGTGAGAAGTTCCGGCAACAGAGCGCCGAGTGCAGGCGAAAGGTAGGTTTTCCCACATAACGCTTGGCTAATCGCCACCATAAGTTCGGAAGCCGCAGATGTCTTCAACAGATAGCCTGATGCTCGATGCCGAAATGCCTCCGCAACTAGACTGGGATCACGATGCAGGGTTACAAAGATCAGCTTTACATCAGGCAGTGCTCGCTTGATACGGTCGGCGGCGTCAAGCCCGTTCAGAAGCGGCATCGCGATGTCGGTAAGAATGACATCCGGCCGAAGGGACAGGGCTGTTTCGACCAAGGTCCGTCCGTCTTGCACAGTCGCAATGACATCGAAGTCAGTCGCGAGGAACGTTTTGAATGCTTCTGCTACTAGAGTGTGATCATCCGCGATCAATATCCGAGGCCGGCTGGTTGCAGACATAAACACCTCATAAGTTCGAGACGGTAGTTTTGGACCAGTACCCAAGTGCATCTCGCGGGCGGCGCGCCCGCCTTTGCATAAATGGTATCCCTGCTAACGCGGCCCGACCACTGGTATTTTTACCTAAGGCGACCTAGTAGTTTTACTGTGGCGTTGGGAACGGACTCTTGCAATGACTGTTATTCTTACCAGTTTTCAGACCGGTGAGATATTTGTAGTCTGACGGAAAAGCGGGAGGTCCCAGCCGACCGGATTCAGTGTTCGCGCTGACCTTCGCATCAATTTTGGTTGTTAATGCAGCGAAAACCCTCGTGGAGGCGTTCACAAATGGGGCGGCCGCGTATCCTCTTGGCTGACGACCACACGATGGTTGTGGAAGCTTTCAAGAAGCTTCTGGAGCCCGAGTTTGAAATTGTCGGCACCGTGTCTGATGGCCAATCGCTCGTCAGGCTTGCGCCCGAGTTGAATCCGGACGTGATCGTCGTGGACATTGGAATGCCATTCCTGAGCGGGATGGACGCAGGACGTAAGCTGAAAGGGCTTTTGCCGCGCACCAAACTGATCGTTCTTACCATGAATGAGGATACCGAGTTGGCCGCCGAAGCCCTGCGCTCTTGGGCATCTGGGTATCTGCTGAAAAAGTCCGCCGGGTCAGAATTGGTGAAGGCCGTTTGGGGGGCTTTAAAGGGGAAATCCTACGTAACTCCTAAAATCGCCCAACAGCTGCTCGATCGATTTGTACGTGATCCGAGACATGATCACGACAAGGAGCTGACGCCACGGCAACGACAGGTCCTGCAGTTGCTCGCCGAAGGTCGGACCATGATGGAAGCGGCCGGCCTCCTTCATCTCTCGCCTAGAACTGTCGCTTTCCATAAGTACAAGATCATGGAAGAGTTCGGGCTCAAGACGAATTCGGACCTGGTTAGATTTGCTATTCGGGAGCGGGTCATCGCGGCACCATAAGGTGTCCGGCCATACTTCCGACGAGTGGAGTTGACAGTATTCCAACATTAGTCTGTTCGCCCACCATATAGCAACGACTGAGGCCACCAACGGCTGGGCAGAGCTGCTGTGCCTGACCGTGACGGCTGCTTCGTCGCGTACCAAGTAGCTAAAAAAGCTGCCGCGACGAAGCATCACACCTTTCCGGTACAGACGTATTGCGGGATGAGGAGTACTTCCATGTCTGACGAAACGCTGAATGCAGAATGTCTTCGGCTCCAGGAAGCGCGCAAGCAAATTGCTCCGTGGAAAAAGTGGGGACCTTACCTGAGCGAGCGCCAGTGGGGAACAGTACGGGAAGACTATAGCCTCGACGGAAATGCATGGGACTATTTCAACCATGACCAGGCCCGATCGCGCGCTTACCACTGGGGCGAGGACGGTCTTGCCGGCATCAGCGACGACAAACAGCAACTGTGCTTGAGCGTGGCCCTATGGAATGGGAAAGATCCGATACTCAAAGAGCGCCTCTTCGGATTAACGAATAGTGAGAGCAACCACGGTGAAGATGTAAAGGAATACTACTTTTATATCGACAGCACACCGACCCATTCCTACATGAAGTATCTCTACAAGTATCCGCAGGCGGCCTTTCCTTACGATGAACTGGTCGCCACGAGTCGGCTTCGTACCCGTGCGGATATGGAATATGAACTACTGGACACCGGCATCTTCAATGACGATCGCTATTTTGATGTGTTCGTGGAGTACGCCAAAGACAGCGCAGAAGACTTGTTAATTCAGATCAGCGTTTTCAATCGAGGACCAGCGCCCGCGACGATAGATGTGCTTCCGACACTTTGGTTTCGCAACACCTGGACATGGTGGCCTGAAAATACCAAACCGAAACTTGAAGGGCTATCCGACAACGGCGCGTCAGTCATCCGGGCATCACACGCTCAATTGGGAGAGCGGATTCTCTATTGCGAGGGAGGGCCTCAGCTACTTTTCACCGAAAACGAAACAAACAACGAACGAATCTTTGGTACCCCAAATCCCAGTCCCTTCGTGAAGGACGGGATAAATAACTATGTGGTAAACGGAAAGCAAGACGCGATCAATCCTGAACTCAGCGGAACGAAGGCTGCGGCCCTTTATCGCATGACCGTAGAAGGTGGCAAGAGCAAAACCATCCGTTTGCGGTTCGGAACTCTGGCTCTTGCTGCCGTCGGAAATCGCTTCAAGACCTTTGATGAAGTCATGCAGACTCGAAAGGATGAGGCTGACATCTTCTATAGAAGCATCACTCCAGACCGTGCCACCAAGGACGAATCGCAGGTTCTTAGACAGGCATTGGCGGGAATGCTGTGGAGCAAGCAGTACTTTGGTTTCGAATTGGACAAGTGGCTCAAGGAACATGACGTGGATCCGACGCGTCCTGGCAGTCGGCCCATGCGGAACAGCGAATGGTTCCACATGATCAATGAACACGTCATCTCCATGCCGGACAAGTGGGAGTATCCCTGGTATGCCGCCTGGGACCTGGCCTTCCACACGATTGCTCTTTCCACCGTCGATATCGATTTCGCGAAAGAACAACTCGACCTGATGCTGCAGGAATTTTTCCTGCATCCCACCGGTCAGATTCCCGCGTATGAATGGAACTTCAGCGATGTCAACCCGCCGGTGCACGCTTGGGCCACGATCTTCCTGTACCGGACTGAACAGGCTCTTAGGGGAGAGGGTGATCTCGAATTCCTAAAGCGTTCTTTTGCGAAGCTGATGCTGAATTTCAGTTGGTGGGTGAATCGCAAAGACCGGTTCGGCAAGAATGTTTTCGAGGGTGGATTCCTCGGACTTGACAACATCGGGGTCTTCGATCGCAGCGCTCCTCTACCCACCGGAGGACACCTCGAGCAGGCCGACGGAACTTCCTGGGTATCTTTGTTTTGCCAGAACATGCTCGAAATCAGCGTTGAATTGGCGGCATACGACTCTTTTTTCGAAGACATGGCTATCAAGTTTGCTGATCATTTTCTTCTCATTGCGCACGCCATGAATCAGATGGGCAGGGATGGCATGTGGGACGAAGAGGATGGATTCTACTACGACGTTTTGCGTCTGCCAGATGGCAGTGCAACCCGGCTCAAGGTCCGCTCCATGGTTGGCCTATTACCTCTCTGCGCTACCACGGTCGTTGAACCCTGGCAGCGTGAACGTGTACCACGAGTGACGAAAGCGATGAACGAACGTTTGCGACGGATGCCAGAACTGCGCGCCAGCATTCATCCAACCGGACCCGAACACCTGGGGTATGGTGGCCGCGGTATCGTTGCTCTGGTGAATCCTCAACGGCTGCGCAGAATCTTATCGCGCATGCTCGATGAGAATGAGTTCTTTAGCCCTTATGGAATCCGGGCACTCTCCCGCTATCACGCCGAGCACCCCTACATCTTCAATGTGAACGGGGAGGATTATCGGGTGAACTATCTCCCCGCTGAATCAGACACTGGCATGTTTGGCGGCAATTCCAATTGGCGCGGGCCGGTCTGGATGCCGGTGAATGCACTCCTGATTCGCGCTCTACTCTCGTTCTACCTTTACTATGGGGACGATTTTAAAATTGAGTGTCCGACTGGTTCGGGCCAGCTAATGAACTTATTTGAAGTGGCCCGAGAAATTTCCAACCGCCTGACTCGGATCTTTCTGCCGGATAAGTCTGGGCGGCGCCCGGTCTACGGAGGGACTGAGAAATTTCAAACAGACCCTTACTGGAAGGATTACATATTGTTCTACGAATACTTCCACGGAGATAACGGCGCGGGCCTTGGCGCTAGCCATCAGACCGGATGGACGGGAACCGTTGCCAAGCTGATTGAGGTGTTCGGCCGCCTTGACGCGGCGCAGTTTCTTGCGGGGGGTAAGGCGGGGGCATTTGCTAAGATGGAATCGATGCTGAATAAGAGAGTCGCGTAACTCGTCAGGGCGGGAGCCATCTTCAAGGCCCTTGCTGGTTTCGAAGACGTTGGTGGACCCGTGGATCGCCAACAAATGAGGGATATTTGACCGAGTAAGCACCCTAGTTAATTATCGACCTTCTTCTTTTCCGCTGCCAGTTCCATGCCACCCTCTTTAAAGCTGGTTGCCATCGAGGTTCAAGTTTTGCAGTTGGGCACCATCTTTCTGAATCGTGTCCAACACGGGCTGATATTTTTGCTTCAGTTGTTCGAACAGATCTGCCATGTTGACCTCCTCGGTAGCTCATCTCTTGACCTGCAACCAGGGTCGATTTGACGGTATTTAGCTCTAATACTCTTTGCCTCCGAACCTGTGCGCGTGAGTGTGATGCAACACGCCTCGCGATCAGGTGAGCAGTGAAGGGCAAGGCAGCGGATGCCCAAATTGTTGCTGTGGCGCGTGCACTCCAATCCATCTCTCCGCGTCCAGCGGCAAAGTCCGCGAATCCAGCCAGAGATCAGGGGCGCCTCAACTGACAGCCGATGACAGCCGACGTCCATGCCGTTACAATGTGAAGAGACACTGCTTGTCGGGTGCCGGATAAAACTACCAGAAACTTTTCCGTTGTCGCATCGTAGTCTTGGACCGCGCCATCAGGTACTGGCAAAACTAATAAATCATCCCCCGAAGAACTACCCGCTTTCTATCGCCCTAAGACTGCCCAAATCGAGAGAACAAACGCCGTCGTTGTGAGACCTCGTCCCGCAACAGGAGGCGTCTGTGGTTAGGCCGATTTCTCTTGGCGCTGAGAATCGCTCTCTGCATCCAGGGCCGTTCCAGTTCGCGATTCTTCGATTCGATTTCCCCTTGAGACCTCGAGTGCCTGCAACTCGCGATGAACGCGAGACAGTAATTCGCGAAGTTGCTCCCGCGACTCCGCTGTAATTTGCGATGAGTATGCCCACCGCTCAATTACTTCTCGTTGCCACCGTAGCTCAATCAACTTCCTCAAAACTCTTTCAGCTTCTGTCGCGGTTTCGTCGCTCGTGGCCGCACCAATGACTCCGGACGGTCGTGGGGGAACATTTGGGACGAGGTCCTTCTGCATAGTCCATCCTCCCTTTGCATGCTCTTGCAACGCCTTCTGGTTTCGAAAGTTAGTTGCCATTTCGCTGGCAGCCTACTCGGAAAACTACTGGACTCATTCACCGAAGAACTACGGTGGGTTGCGTTCGAAGGTTAATTGGAAAGATACCCACCAGAGGAATTCTGGCGGGTCATAGATTTAAAGTGGCGGATGGCTGATCCACTTGCTTATAATCCTCCACAATACGGAAGATCCCAGTCTCTGATCGAATTGCGGACATCGAACGGGGAGCTTACTCAACCAGAATGTCTAATTGGGGAAACACGATGCGACCCTCCATCCTCATCGCTGACGATCACCGCTTATTTGCAGAAGGCATTTCCTCGTTGTTGAGTTCGTGTTACGAAGTGGTTGGGATTGCTACGGATGGCCGCGAACTTACGGAATTGGCCGGACGGTATAAGCCCGATTTGGTATTGACCGACTTGTCGATGCCCCTGTTGAACGGTCTCGAAGCCATTCGACTCCTGATTGAGATGGGCTTGCGCAGTAAGTTCGTGGTTCTGACGATGCACTTGGATGTGAGCCTCGCGGTACAGGTGTTCCGGGCGGGGGCATCGGCATTTATTTTGAAGACTACCGGGACCGTCGAACTCAAGAAAGCTCTACAGGTTGTTTACCATGGGGGATGCTACCTGAGCCCGCAATTTTCTTGCGACCTGGTCAGTCTTCTAGCTGAGGCAGCGAAGCCCCATGTGGACCAAGCACCACAGCTCACGCGGCGCCAACGCGAGGTGTTGCAACTCGTAGCCGAGGGGAAAACGATGAAGGAAGTTGCGGCTCAACTGAATATTTCGAGTCGCACCGCGGAATCTTACAAGTATCATTTAATGGGCTTATTGGCGATCCGGACGAGTGCCCAATTAGTGCAGTATGCAATCAAGATCGGCCTAATCAAGATTGACCCGCTCGACAGGGCTGCATAGATAACGTCCTGCAGGGTCGTTTTTCGCCGCGATCATCTCGCCTAGGCGGACTTTTGAACCCAACCTGGCGATTTGATCCGCACGCCCTTGGACCGCAGCAAGTCGCCGTCTGCCTTCTTCCTATCCGTGAAAGGCTTTCCCCACTTCGGAATTACATGAGGAGCGAAATGTGCTCGTGTCATCCTTGAGGTTTTTCGTCATGCCTTCCACATCGTTGTCTCTTATGCGGGTCTGGGTGGTTCCAGCCGAGGACCCAAACGCCGTTCCTCGCATAACTCGGAGAGCTGAAAATAGACATCATTGCCGCGAACTGTCAGAACTGCTAGTCGGTCCTATCCTGCTAGTTCTGACAGGTTGACCCTTGTCGTTCTGTCAGTAGCAGTATCCGGCTTGGTGCGATCAACTACTTAAACTCGCGGGAACGATCGCGAAACCGAGGCCTGCAACCATGACGTCTCTAATGACCAAACCTACGGTCGTATTAGCCGATGATCACGGAAGAATCCTGACCGAAGTCATGATGCTGCTCGCGGACAAGTTCGACGTGACTGCAACAGTTGACGACGGTGCCAAAGCAGTGCGAGCCGTAGCTCATCTCAAGCCAGACGTCGTGATTCTGGACATCGGAATGCCGGGTACGGATGGTATCCAGGCCGCGCACCTAATCAAGGATCTCGGACTGTCTCCGAAGTTGGTCTTTCTGACGGTGCAGCAGGACGACGACTGCCTCGAAGCAGCCTCTGCAATGGGCGCGAGTTACGTGTTGAAGGCCCGAATGTACTCTGACCTGTTAACAGCCATCGAAGAAGCGCTAGCCGGACGGGCGTTCTTCTCCACCCCACTCCATTCACACCGTCCCGCTAAGCCGATTTAAGACGAATACAGCTTCATCGTGCCCGTCAATCATTGCCCGAGAGTTGATCCAACAGTGGAAACTCCTGTGCGATGGCGGTAAACTGTGTCACTAAGTGGGATCTGATCGAGGGCGTAAGGTCAGAGTTGGGGTCACGAACTGATGGAACTTTATTCAGGCCATGGGCATTCTGACTTACGCTACCCTTGTTGTCTCTTCTGTGCTTCCCGCCAGCACACTGGTCTGGAATGCCTGGCAACACTGTGCCGCAAAACTCTCTTTGGTATTCCTCTCGCTAATTTTCGGACATGTGACCTACCGTTCCCGGATGCAACCGGGGCTTTTCGCGTTAGCTCTCGAACCTTCCCTCTGGAAGCTTCACCCGTATTACACGATCGCCGGAATTCTCTTCTTTCTAGCGGAGGGCGCTCTGATCGGCGTGTTGCTGATTGAGAGCAAGCAACGCAGACTGGCGCAAGCGTCCATCACCCGACGTTTTGCACTTGAACGCGTCGTTTCAGCCCTTTCAACAACGCTGTCAGATTGCCCGCCGGAAAGCATCGATCGAGAGATAGTAGAGGGACTTCACCTAATCATGGAAGCGGAAGGGGCGGATCGCGTTTGCTGGTTTGCAATTCCGAAGGACGGTACTACCGTCGAGAAAATTGGGTCCGCTCATCGACCTGGGATACCGCCGGGCCCAGAGACTTTCGAAGTAATGGACGTACCCTGGATTGCGGAGCGACTATCGCTCGCGGAGCCGGTTGCCATCCGTGATCTAGTTGATTTTCCGTCCGACGCGGCTACCGACCGTCAATACATCGATCAACTCGGAATCAAGTCCATTGCGTTGGTTCCCTCCAGTTCAGGTACAGCTGCAAAAGGTTTGCTCGTCCTGGTTCACCTTTCTCGCGTGCGAGAGTGGCCGGGCGCCGTGATCAGTCGGTTGGGCGTGTTGGGAAATCTCTTCGGTACTGCGCTTTCCCGCAAGTGGGCGCAAGACGCTAAACAAGTGAGCGAGCAACGCTTTCAAGCGATTTTTGAGCAAGCATCATTGGGGATCGCGTTAGAGGATTTGGACGGTCGAATCTTATTTGCTAATTCGGCACTTTGTTCAATGCTGGGATATGAGCAGGCGGAAATACAACGGATGACGCGCGATCAGTTCGCCAAGCCCGAAGACTCATCCGAAGAGTGGGATCTTTTTCAACAACTGCGGACCGGATCGATCAATAGCTATCGGATTGAAAAGCGTTATGTGAGGCCGAACGGAACAGAGGTTTGGGGTGACCTTCATGTTTCGTTGCTGGGGCAATTGCCTGGCGCGTCCTCGCAAGTGATCGCCATGGTCGAAGATGTCACCGAACGCAAGGCGGCCAATGCTCGACTGGAAAATATTCAACTTGAGCTGCAAAGGCTCACAGCGCGATTGATTCAAGCACAGGAGGAAGAACGACAGCGCATAAGCGGAGAGTTGCACGATGACATTGCACAACGACTGTCGCTGTTGGTATTTGGGCTTGAGCGTCTCAAGGATGCGCTGCCTGCCTCCACGACCCAACTGTCGGCGCTGGCACAATTACGGAACGAGGCAGAAGAAATCACCACCGATATCCACGAGCTCTCCCATGAGCTCCACTCGACAAAGTTGCAGCACTTGGGTTTGAAAGCTGCGTTAAATGAACTGTGTCACAAGATCGCGGAGCAACGGTCACTCAGTATCGCGTTGGAGGTTCGTGACTCCGTGCCGCTAGATCCTGGCGTTCAATTATGTCTATACCGGGTCGCACAGGAGGCGCTAAACAACGTCCTCAAACACAGCGGCAGCGGTCAGGTCACCGTGAGCTTAAGTCAAGTCGAGCGTCGTGGTCGGCTTCAAGTCAAAGACACTGGAGTCGGTTTCGATGCGTCGCTGGCCGGTACCGGTCTCGGATTGGCCAGCATGCGCGAGAGGCTTCGTATCGTTCGAGGCGCACTATTTGTGAACTCCGTTCCCGGTCACGGCACCGAAATCACGGCAGAGGTGCCGCTTTCGGAGTCCGCCGACGTAGCTACGGCGAGCTGAACTCCATCCGCGGCGGGCTATTCCTATCAGATTTGCCGGTTCTCCTACGAACACCAGTCCCCTACTGAAACCCCGGCTTGACCTCTGGCGGCGCGTGTGGCAACTAAGTAATGCACTATCGTTAGCAATCATTAATTCAAGAGAGCGTTAAGTCTATTGGGTTTTCGGGACCAGGCTGATCCAAGTAGTGTCTTTGCCGAGCGGCACAATAAAAGCGCCCCGCTCCACAACAAGCGGCGATTTCGGTCGATAGACTTCGGCTTTCAAGTGAACTGGTTGCTCCACATTTAATCGCGCGACGGTCGTGAAGGGCGTGGCGGCTGAAAGACCCAAGCGGACTTCCCCGGTTTTGGAATTCACTTCGATGCGTTCAAAGGTCCCTGCATCCAGCGTCAGCCACAACCCCATCGGGGCGATGTAAATCCGCGAGCGGAAAGAATCAAGCGGACTCACGCTAACGATGTCATGCTCCCTGCTGATGTTGCCGCCAAATGCCAGCCATCCAAACTGCGGATGATCCACTAAATAGGTAGCAGTGTTCCACGCGTGGCCAAAGAAGTTTGGGCCGTAGTCGCCAGACAATGGGTCTGGCTTCAGCATATCCGGGAATCCATGGAAGGCGGCGGAAGCGAATCCGTCCTGATCGATGTCAGTGAGCGCGCCAAGGGTTCCACCGTAACCCACGCGCAGCAAGTAGAAGTCCTCAGGATGTTCGCGATATTCAGCCAGCAGCGGAATGGCATTGAGTCCCGAACCGTAGTGATGTAATTGCCGTTCCAGCCGCCTGTCCTTGGCTGCGAAGATAAAATCCCAGTAACGACGCGCACTGCCGTTGTAACCCCAGTGCGGAATCGCCGGATCATAAGCGAGGATTGCATTGAGCGTCACCTCTGCTTTCGACTCGTATCCGAAATACTTGGTCCAGGCATAGACTTCTTCTTGTCCAGTCGAATCCCACGGCATCTCACTGCCGAACGGGTATGCCTCCTTCGCCCAATGCTCGGTGCGACGTCTCATCTTCGCTTCAAGATTAGTGGCTTGCTCCTTCCACCCTTCGCGATTGAGGTCTCGCAGAATCTCGAGGAAAATGTCTCCCTCCATTTGTCCGAAGGCCGCCAACTCCGCTGCAAAACTGCTCATCGCAATCGAGGTTTCATATGCGTGACCCAGATACCAATCCCAAGGATGATTTGACACTAAGCCGTGATGGTTGCGCGCCAATCGATAGAAGACCCAGTAAGCCGCTGCCACATGTGGATAGTCATAGGAGCGGTCCACCCGCTCTGACCCTTTCTTATCCCAACTCGTCCATGTGCTCCAATCGAAGTCACTGCGGTAGTAGCCCGGCGGCATTTGATCAGGCTGGTAGTAGAAGAGACTCTTCCGCACCCCGTGTGCATACTGGCCATCTTTGTATTGCAATCCACCCCAGAGAGTGCCGTCGATAAATTGTTGTAGCTTTTCGAGTTCTTCCCTGTCGGGCGCAACCAGTTCTTTCATGACAGCCGAAAGCCAGGCTCCGCCGCCGCCCTCATCTCCGAGGCCAGCAATCCAAGCGCGACTGTCCTGCATGACAACCCGGTTTGTTTCGCGATCGTATGTCATCACAGAGGGGCTGCGGTGGAACGGATCCTTCGAATCGACGTACCACTGCCTGGTGGTGAGAAAACGGCCCATGTCGGCAACCACCTGAGACTCGGGCTTGATCACGAAGTACTGAATTGTTTGCACGGAACCGTCGTTATACGTGATGGTGAGACGCGAGCGCCCCCAAACCTTTCCTTTAACCGTATAAGCCCTCCAGCCGTGGCCAGGGGGGCCGTCCGCGTTGATGACTAGCGCTCCAAGAGGTTCTACCTTCATCGATTCCACGCCTTTGGCGTACTTCACAAATAGACGAGCATCAATATTCTGAGGTACAACATAACCGGGAACGCCGACGGCCACAGGACGGCCATTTTTAGCGAGCGTATTCTCGATATCGCGGATCGAATCGGAAAGCAAAAATCTCAGCCCATAAATTTTTGATTCTCCCGGAGCAAGTGTCAGCGCCGTAGGGATATTCCACGGTTCCGCCGCCTTCCACTCATTTTCCGCATAGGCTTGGCTATGCACCATCCATTCGTAAAAACCTTCGAAAGTGATCCCTCGAGGTGTTGGGTCAGTGAAGACAGGCGTTGCACCCCACTTACCTGGCTGGTCAAGAACGGGATTGTAGGCTTCGAATGGGGTCTTGCCTTCCGGGACGACCAACAACGCTGGTCCATGCCCACTGAGGCGCGTTACTTGCAAATATCCCGCATCCTCTCCGATATACGGATCGTAGAAAGAACATTTGGCGTGGGCCTCTTCCAGCGACCTGTCGTTCAGCACGTTGTTGAAGATCATCGGGATGCCCAGCGCAGCAACTTGGACGGCCTGAGTCGATTTGTTCCTCAACTCAAACCGCAGAACCAGTTTTCCTGACTCAAGTGTCCAGACACGCTTGAGCTCTAGGGGAAAGTCGGTCGGTAGCGTGGGAGTCAAATCGGCAGCCGTCAGAACGTCCTTGGATGCCGGCAAGACTGTGACCGGAACACGAGTTGAGGCCGTCGAGTAGTTCTGCCAACTTCCGGAATTTCCCACTCGCAAACGCAATGTAATGTCGCCAAGATGAAAATAACCGTCGTGCGAGCGGCTCACCAACAGATCTCCGGGCGTGAAATCGAAGTCCTCAGCTCCTTTCGGCCGCAAAGCGGCCACGGTCTGCGAAGAACGAACCAGAGTTAACTTGAATTCGGGAGTGTCAAAGTCAACGGTTCCCTGGCTGAGCATAGGGCCAGGAATGGGCGGCTCTTTTTTGTTTGCCTCTTGCGCTAAAAACGGTTGACTTGACAGGAAGGAGAAACCTAAGACGATGCACCAGAATCGACTGATACTGAAAGCCCAGAAACAACGGAGGATCTGCAAGTTCTTAGCCTCACTTTGAAATCGTTGGCCCGACGCAAACGCAGCGCACACGCGGAGATTTTGCCTTATGCTTGCTCACTGACTTGTTTGATCGCAGAGGCTGCTCAAAATCCATTCGCCATCTGATGGTACATGTCATTCCAGCGAAGCTCCTTCACGAAGCTGGTAATCGTTGTCTCAGCATTGATCAGCAAGCATTCCATGCCCGCCATCTCTGCAAAGTTCTCCAAGTGTTCCGGCCTTAGGGCACAGCTCAAAGCGGTGTGATGTGCGCCGCCAGCATGGATCCACGCGGTCGCCGCGACCTTCAAATTCGGTTCCGGCACCCAGACCGCTCTCGCGACTGGTAACTTGGGCAAAGGATGCTGCGGCTGGATCACATTCACTTGATTGACGATCAACCGAAACCGGTTTCCCATGTCGACAACCGACGCATTGACGCCCTTGCCTGATGCGGCCGTGAATACCAAGCGGACAGGGTCGGCTTTTCCCCCGATAGCGAGAGGGTGGATTTCAGCGAAGGGTTTTTCGTTTGTGATCGATGGACACACTTCCAACATGTGAGCGCCCAGTACCTGAGCGCCATCTTTGAGGTGATAGGTATAGTCCTCCATGAATGAGGCTCCGCCCTTAAGGCCATGACTCATGACTTTGACCGCCCGCACGAGAGCGGCTGTCTTCCAGTCCCCTTCCGCCCCAAAGCCATAACCATCGGCCATTAGACGCTGAACGGCTATGCCTGGGAGTTGGGCCAGTCCGTGCAAATCCTCAAAAGTATCAGTGAAGGCGTGAGAACCGGTTTCCTGCAGAAAACGTCGCAGGCCGATTTCAATCCTGGCCGCATCAATTAAGGATTGCCGCTTCGCGCCATGCTTGCGAAGCGACTCTGCGACGATATAGGCGTCGTCATAATGAGCGATTAGCTGATTGATTTCTGCTTCAGTGACTTGCTGAACGGAATGCACCAGATCGCCTACTCCATAGCCGTTGACCGTATAACCCAGATCGATTTGCGCATTGACCTTGTTTCCTTCAGTCACGGCAACGTTCCGCATGTTGTCGCCGAAACGTGCAATTTTCAGATGTTGAGAATCGTGCCATGCGCAGGCGGAGCGCGTCCAAGCCCCGATCTCCGCTTGAACCTCCACATCCTTCCAGTGGCCTACTACAACTTTGCGCTTAAGGCGCATCCGGGCTCCGACGAATCCGAATTCGCGGTCACCATGGGCCGACTGATTCAGGTTCATGAAGTCCATATCAATGGTGGACCATGGCAGTTCGTCATTGAACTGCGTATGCAAGTGCAACAACGGCTTGCGCAGCGACTTCAAGCCGGCAATCCACATTCGAGCCGGCGAGAACGTGTGCATCCAGGTGATCACACCGATACAACTGTTCGAACGGTCGGCGTCCTGGCACAACTGGTAAATTGATTCACTGCCAGTCATTATTGGCTTGGCGACGATTTTTATGGGCACCTCTGAAGATGCAGCAATGCCCCGGGCAATCTCGGTCGCATGTTGTTCGACCTTCTTCAACGTCTCTGGCCCATAAAGATGCTGACTTCCGGTGACGAACCAAGCTTCCAGATTTGATAGATCGATCACTCAGTCCTCTTTCCCGTACCCAATTTTTCTTTACAGTCGGGCGTGGCCAACGCGATTTACAGCAGTCGACTTGGCGCTGAAATTGCTGAAGTCAGAGAGGGGCCGTGAAGCAAAACGATAGCGGTAGGTTCCGATTGAGTATCCGTCATGCACGTTCGATAGGGGAACGCGGGTCGCAAGAGCTGCACTCCAACTCATCACGGTCTCCTCGCAGATGAAACGAGTAAACGTTTGCTGGAATTATACGCTGCAATCCGCTCCGACTGCACTAAGAAAGGCTGCTCTGCCCATGATTGAGTCGAGGGCAGGGCCATCAAGAGCTGTCCCGCGGCGGGCCCGCTCCAGAAATTAGGTCAATGTCAAAGCGAGCGCTGTAACCGACGCTGGCGGAAACACGTAGGTCAACATTCGCCCTTTGATATCCAAATTCTTCGTTTGAGGAGTTACGGCGTCCCGATGCTCGAACGTATTGTGCGCATGGATATCGGAATTGGTCAGCGTGGTGGCCGATCCCGACCTCAAGCCCGCTCCTCGCAGGCTGATTTCCGCTTCACGAGGCTGGCTTACGTGAGGATTAACCACTGTTAGGATGAGATTCTTTTCGCGCAACGAAGCCGATCCCTTAAGCCCCCAAAAAGATGTCGGCTTCCCATCCCGATCGTACTGAATCGCGGGCGCGGAAAAGATTGTGCGCAGTGCCTGGCCACCCTGATGGGAAGCATACATTGCGAACACATGCCCCACCGGCGTCACGACAAATCGGTCTTCATGCGCGAGGTACAAGCTATTGAGACAGTTAATCAATTGTGCACACGCGGCCATGGCAACTTTTTCGGGATGGCGATTGAAAATGTCCAGGGTCATGCCGCTAAAGACCGCGTCGCGCAACGTGGGCATCTGCTCCAGTTGATCGCCAGGAGTTGCCTCACTGCCCGGTCGATACCAGGGGCCCCACTCATCCACGACCAACTTTACGGAATGCTGGGTGTCAACCTCCCCCATGATCTGCCAATGACCGTTAATCAGTCCTTCCATGCGGTCCCCTTCGCGCATCAGCTCATACCAGTCGACCGCATCGAAATTAAGCGCATCGCCCTTCCCCTGATTCCAATCCTGTGTCTTTCCTCGGCTTAGGTTCCAGGCATAGTGATGCAGAGCCCAACCATAGAGGGAGCGCAGTTCGCCCTTTCCTTTGCGCACTATCTCTTCAAAGAACTCTCGAGTCCAGGCCCAATTGTCGACATTTGGACCTGACCCGACGAACGACAAGTCTTGTCCGAATCGAGGCGCCCAGGTAGTGTATCGTCGGAATTCGACGGCGTATTCCGCTCCCGTAAAATCCCCTCCGCATCCCCAGGATTCGTTGCCTACACCCCAATAGCGAATGTTGAAAGGATCTTTAAACCCAGCGTCTGCACGCAGATCGGCCAGCGTGGTGCTCCCAGCCGGCGAATTACAGTATTCGATCCAGCGATAGAATTCCTCAGCGGGAAGACTGCGGAGATTCGCTGCCAGATAAGGCTCTCCGCCAATGAGTTTGCAGAAGTGCGCAAACTCATTCGTGCCAAACTCGTTGGGGTCGTATCGATGACTCGCGGGGGCCGCACTACTTTCTCCTTCGGCCCAGAAGTTGGTGCGCCTTGGCCGCTTGTTTACCGGACCAACACCGTCACGCCAGTCGTAGCTGTCCGCGAAGCAGCCTCCGGGAAAACGCACCACCGGGGGCTTGATCTTGCGCATCTCGTCGATCAATTCCTTGCGGATTCCATCGACGTTCGGCACTTTGGAGTTCGGCCCCACCCATACTCCGTCATAAACCACCCCACTTAGGTTTTCCACGAAATGTCCGTAGATATTGGGGGAAATGGTGCCTAGCGGTTCGTCCAGAAGGACCTCAATATGGGAATCAGCAGTACTCGCCTGAGCCCAACCTAGGGGACGGGTAGCTCTTGCGGCAAGGACTGCCCCTGCGCCCGCGAGACCAGTACGAAGAAAACGACGTCGATTGATCATGGCCACACACTTTCTATGAACTAAATCCCTCGGGATAGTAAACGTTTGCCACCCCAATGGCTACCCCTTTGATATCATCTGGTGTTTCCGGTTCGCGGCCTGCGCCACACCGCGGCTCATCTCATGGATATTCGCGAAATCGCCAAGCGAGCACGTGTTTCCACTGCGACGGTATCTCGTACTATCAATCGGATTCCGACGGTCAATCCTCAACTGGCCAAGCGAGTCTGGAACGTCGTTGAAGAACTTGGCTACTATCCCAACACACAGGCTCGTGCCCTTGTTTCCGGACGCAGCCGAATTTTCGGTCTTATCATCTCCGAAATCACGAATCCATTCTTTCCCGAGATCGTACAAGTATTCGAGCGCATCGCGGTCCAGCATCATTACGAAATCATGCTAACCTCTACTGAAAACGATCCGACACAAATGGAGATCGCTGTGCGGCGGATGATCGAACGCCGAGTCGAGGGAGTCGCCATCATGACCTTCGGCATGGAAGAGGTGCTGCTGGAGGACCTGAAACTCCGCAAAGTGCCGCTGGTATTCGTGGATGTCGGCCCCGCTCGTTCCAGAGTCAGCAATATTCGTATCGACTACGTCCACGGAATTAGGCAAGCGGTCCAACATCTGGCCGCTCTTCGCCACCACCGCATTGCCTTCATTTCCGGTCCCCTGCATTTGCGATCGGCTGAGGCGCGCAAGCAGGCCTTCCTCAACTCGATGTTAGAGATCGGATTGGAAGTCGACAAGAGTTTGATCGTGGAAGGTACGCACACCATCGAAGGCGGTATCGTGGCGTTCGGCAAGCTCTTGGCTGGGCCGAATAAGCCGACTGCGGTCCTCTGCTCGAATGACATGACGGCTATGGGGGTGATGAGAAAAGCTTATGAAGAAGGAATTCAAATTCCTTCTGACCTCTCCGTAATTGGCTTCGACGATATTCGCTTAGCCCAATTTGTCTTGCCCGCTCTTACGACGGTGCAAATGTCTCAGGCGGAGCTTGCTCGATTGGCTTTTAACGCGCTGCTTGCGGAGTTGCAGCGGACGGCGCCCTCGCCAACGGGAACCGAATACGTATTGCAAACACACCTCGTCCTTCGCGAGTCTACGCGATTAGTTGCCGGTCAGATCAAGGCACCTGCGGTCAAGAAGCGTTCTTAGAAGGATATTACCGACACGCCAATGAATCAGCCGCCCCATTGAAGCACCGTATAGGATCGGGCCGGAACGTCGAACCGAGTGCGCCCTTCCGCAGTAGTGGGCTTATCGAATGACTGTGGCACCACACGGTGCGGCGAATCGAATGTATTGGACGCTTTCAGATCGTTGCCCGTGAGGATCGTCGAGTTCAGCAACTTTCCAGGCGTAGTGTTCTGCCAGTTAATTTCAACCGTCTGACCTTTGGATAGATCTCGATTGAGGATGAACACCGAAATCTTGCCATCCTCTGGGCTCGAAGTCGCCGTGACGTCAAGATATGGAACCTGGCCTAGATCCGGAACATTGTAGGTTGGCGATTCAACCAGCGCGTTTAGCACCGTACGGTTCGCCCATCGCAATGCCCAACTGTAGGGATAATAGATAGTCTGCCGCAGCAGGCCCGTTGCGTTCGTCATAATCGGAGCAATAACGTTAACCAACTGTGCCAGACATGCGATTTTGATACGGTCTGCGTTGCGCATCAGGCTGTTAAGAATTCCTCCGACCAGCAGCGCATCTTCAAGGTTATAGACCTCTTCCAGCAAATGCGGGGCTTCGTGCTCGTGTCCGTTCATGGCTTCGGCATCACGGGCGCGATACCAGACGTTCCATTCATCGAATGACAGCCAGAGCTTTTTAGGAGACCTCTTATGTCCGCGCACCATGTCGCAGACGGCGAGAGTCTCTGCGATCTGGCGCTCCATGCTCAGATTCATAGCTAGAAATTTGGCGCTGTCCTTGCCGGTTTCCTCCTGAGTATTGCCGATGTATCGATGCAGCGAGAGCGCGTCGACGTACTCATAGCACTGCTCCAACACCTCACGGTCCCACTCCAGATACGTAGGCATGCCGGGACCACTGGAACCGCAGGCGATCAGTTTGAGAGATGGATCCACGGCACGCATCTGACGCGCCGCATCCTGCGCTTTCAGTCCATATTCGGTCGCCGTCATGTGTCCGATTTGCCACGGACCATCCATCTCGTTCCCCAAGCACCAGTGCTTCACTCTGTAGGGTTCCTCAACCCCGTGACTCCGCCGCAGATCGCTCCACTTGGTTCCTTTCTCGAGGTTGCAGTATTCGACCAGCGCGGCCGCCTTTTCTGCGGTGTTAGTGCCCAGGTTCAAGCCCATTAGTGGACGCGCTCCGGCCATCTTGCTCCAAGCCATGAACTCGTTGGTGCCGAACTGGTTAGTGTCGATCGTGTTCCATGCTTTATCGAGCACGCGCGGACGTTCTTTCTTGGGTCCAACCCCATCCAGCCAGTTGTATCCCGAAACAAAATTGCCACCCGGATAACGAATAATCGGAACGCCCAAATTGCGCACTTCCTCCAGCACATCCTTGCGGAATCCTTTCGCGTCCGACAAGGATGAACCGGGCTCATAAATGCCCTCGTAGATCGCTCGGCCCAGATGCTCCAGGAAAGACCCAAACAGGTTTCGGTCCAATGCCCCGATCGTTCGCCGCGAATCAATATAAATACGCGAAAGGGTCTCAGATGGTGCGGCGGCTTGGGCGCTTTGCGGGCTTCGACCGGACTCGAGGTGAGGCGCAAAAAGATTTGCCGAGCATGCTACTCCAACTCCGGTGACTTGCTTCAGGAATTTTCGTCTGGTACCGGAAGACATAGTTTAGATTCCCTCGGATGAGTTAAGGCTGGGATCTTCGCTGACATGGTAAACGTTTGCTTACCCAAGTGCTACAATTTTCCAGTCAATTGACCCTCTTAGGACACAATGGAAACTCGACTTCTGGGGAATAGCGACTTGGCCATCACCCCGATCGGAATTGGCGCGTGGGCCATTGGCGGTGGCGGCTGGAATGGCAGCATGGGACCGCAGAATGACAGCGACTCGATCCCTGCGATTCATGCGGCGCTTGACCATGGGGTGAACTGGATCGACACTGCCGCGCTTTACGGACTCGGTCATTCTGAAGAAATGGTTGCACGCGCGATTCAAGACCGATCGCCCAAACCGTACGTCTTCACCAAATGCGAACGGGTCTGGGACAAAAACCGCCTTATCGGAGCGTGTCTCAAAGCAGAATCCGTTCGCCGGGAATGCGAAGACAGCCTGCGCCGCTTGAAAATTGACACCATCGACCTCTACCAGATCCACTGGCCTGAACCCGACCGGGATATCGAAGAAGGATGGACGGAGTTGGCTCGTCTCAAGGAAGAAGGCAAGGTTCGCTGGATTGGCGTGTCCAATTTCAGCGTAGATCAAATGAGGCGTGCGCAAGCCATTGCGCCAATTACTTCCTTGCAGCCTCCCTATGCGGTCGTGCGGCGAGAGATTGAGGCAGAGATTCTTCCGTTCTGCCTGAGCCAGAACATCGGCGTAATTGTGTATTCGCCCATGTACGCAGGCCTGCTTACCGGAGCGATGACCAAAGAACGAGTGGCGAATTTCCTTCCTGAAGACTGGCGCCGAAATCTGCCGGGTTTCCAGGAACCCGCACTGTCTCGCAATCTACAAGTCGTGGAACACTTGCGAGATATCGCGAAACATCACGGCCGTAGCCCGGGGGAGGTAGCCATTGCCTGGACGCTGAACCATCCCGCCGTAACTGGCGCGATCGTAGGTTTTCGCAGCGCCCAACAAGTTGCGGGAATCATCGGCGCGGCCGAATTCCGCCTGAATCCGACCGAGCTTTCTGAGATTGAACCCCTGCTGAAACTGGCAAAAACAAACTGACGCGACGAAATCCTTCGAACCTCTTAGGCTAAGGGCACCTCATTGACAAAAGGGGATAAGGCTCATAGCCTCTTTTGTAGTAAACGATTGCTCACTTCGGAGGGAAGAAACATGGCGGCTGGACTAGATCGTAGAACTTTTCTGAAGGCAACGGGCGCCACAGCAGCGGGTGCCTATGCCGCAAGCGTTCTACCCGCCTGGGCAGCTTCCGAAAAGAGCCTGATTACCGTTTCCACTCCTCTCACGACCTTTGCCTACGGCGATGTCCAACTGCTTGACGGACCGATGAAACGGCAGTTTGAGGAAAACTACGCCCGCTTCCAGAACCTCGACGACGATCGCATGCTGAAAGTCTTTCGGCAGGTCGCCGGCTTGGCAGCCCCAGGCGAAGACATGGGCGGCTGGTACGACCTCACCGGTTTTAGCCTGGAGGGAAATGACTTTCACGGCTTCATTGCCGGTCACAGTTTCGGACAATATGTCTCTGCCCTGGCTCGAGCATACGCGGTCACTGGATCCGAGGCGACGAAGGCCAAGATCAATCGCCTCGTCAAAGGATACGGCGAAACGTTGGACCCAAAAGCCAAATTTTTCGTCGACTATCGCCTTCCCGCATATACCTACGACAAGCTGTCCTGCGGTCTGATTGATGCCCACGAGTACGCCCACGACCCGATGGCGATGGACATTCATGAGAAACTCACTCGGGCAATCGTGGCCTACCTGCCCGAGAAAGCACTCTCCCGTGCTGAGATGCGCTCGCGCCCGCACAAGGATACGTCCTATACCTGGGATGAAACCTATACTCTGCCCGAGAATCTATTCCTTGCCTATCAACGCAGCGGCAAGCCTTTTTACCGCGATATGGCCAAACGCTTCCTGGAAGATGACACATATTTCAATCCTCTCTCCGAAGGCAACAACGTTCTCCCGTTCGAGCACGCCTACAGCCATGTCAACGCTTTCAGTTCAGCAATGCAGGCCTACATCACGTTAGGGAGTGAAAAGCATCTGCGGGCGGCCAAGAACGGCTTCGAAATGATCCAGACGACCCAAAGCTTTGCGACCGGAGGCTGGGGCCCGAACGAAGCGTTTGGGGAGCCTGGGACCGGTCAGTTGGGCAACAGTCTCACCACGACTCACGCCAGCTTTGAAACGCCTTGCGGAGCTTACGGTCACTTCAAGATCACACGTTACCTGTTACGCGTTACGAAGGACGCCCGCTACGGAGACAGCATGGAGCGGGTGCTTTACAACACCATCCTCGGCGCTTGGCCGATTCAGGCGGACGGAACATCGTTTTACTATTCTGACTACGCCACAACCGGCAAGAAGGACTGGTACGGTCAAAAGTGGCCATGCTGCTCGGGAACCTTCCCTCAGCTTGCCGCCGACTATCACATCAGCACCTACCTCCGATCCGCAGATGGAGTCTACGTGAATCTGTTCACGCCTTCGAGCGTGCACTGGAGCGATCAGGGCGGAAAGTATGGTCTGAAGCAGGAAACCAAGTATCCGTTCGATAACAGGATCCAGATTCAAGTGTCGGCTACTCAGCCCAAAGAGTACACACTCTACGTCCGCATTCCTGGGTGGGCCACGCCGAACCCGGTGCTCTCTGTCAATGGTAAGAGAGTCTCCAGTCCAGTCGAACCGGGGACTTTTGCCAGCATTCGGAATACCTGGAAAGATGGCGATTTGGTTGAACTCGAACTCCCGATGCCGCTCCGTCTCGAGACGGTTGATGCGAACCATCCTGAAATGGTCGCGTTGATGCAAGGTCCACTCGTCCTGTTTGCCCTGGCGGAGTCGCAACCGAGCTTTGATCGAAAAACCTTGTTACAGGCTAAGGCGACGAAGAATGCATCCGGTGACTGGCTAGCGAGTTCGAGCGATGGCAGCACGGTCTCGATGCGTCCATTCATGAACATCGACAAGGAAAGCTACAGCACCTACGTGTTGCTGAAGACCTAAGAAACAGTTGAACCGGGGCGCAAGCTATTTGGCTTGCGCGTCTCCTTCAACCAATTTGTAGCGGTATTGCTCCCGTTCTTCTTTTGTTGCTTGTTGGCGAAGCAGAGCAAGTTGCTTCAGGAGATCGGGGATCTCGGCCTTATTGCCACTTTTCCTCAATGCCTGGATCAGGTGATATAGCGCTGCCTGATCCTTGGAATCAATCTCGAGCGCTTTCCGGCATTGATCGATGGCGTCCGAATATTGTCCTGACTGCAAGTAGAGCTTCGCAAGCACCCCACGTGCGGGCCCGAGCGTGGGACGCAATGCAACCGATTTCCTGGCAGAACGCATTGCAGTTTGAAACTCCGGGCTCCCCGGCTCCGCCCCTCTCTGCGTAATCACATCGGCCTGCAGGTAGAGCAAAATCGGATCGTTGGGCGTGCGCGCAAGCTTTTCCTGGACACCTGCAAGAGCATGGTCTAGATCGTTCTGCTGGACCGCCGCTAGCCCTTGTGCGGCAGTGCTCAAGGATTGAGTCGGATCGAGCTGGTAGGCCGTTTCGAAATCAGACTGGGCCTGATCGTATTCGGCCAACTGAACATGCAGGACGCCCCGGGCAAAATACAACGGTGCCGCTTTGGGTTGCAGGTTGATCCCGTCATTTACGACATTGATTCCAACCTGAAAGGACTGATGCGTGGCCGAAATAGCGGCAAAGTCCAGATATAGATTAACGTTCTGCGGGTCGAGCAGAATCGCCTGTCGTAGGCTCTCGACCGCTCTCTCCGTATCATGTGCCTCTTCGTATGCCGCGGACGCAAGATCCAGCGCACCAGCATCTGCACTATTCGGCCCGAGCAACGGATCCAAGGTCGCAAGCGCATCCTGTGGCTTGTGTGCCATCAATTGGATAGCCGCCAGCAGTTGCCGCTCTGATCGATCCGTAGGATTGAGAGCCAAAGACTTCTTGAGAACCGCCGCAGCGTCATCAAATCGCTTCAGCTTCACCAGGCAGGTAGCGTAGGCGTGCAGTCCCTCCGGTTTTGATTCAAATAGCGCGCCTGCCGCCGCGAAATGCTGAACAGCGGCCCTGCAGTTGCCTTGCTGATATTCCAAGACCGCGAGCATTGCGTTTGTGGTTGCGTCCTTGGGACGCAGACGAAGCAGATGCTGCATGATGGGGATGCCTGCCGGATTGCCGCCCTCGTATTCGATTTGGGCGGCTCCCTGCAACGCCGGGATGCTGTCTGGCGATAACTTCAACGCGCTGCGAAACGAAGAGAGCGCTTCTTTCCTTTGTCCTCGCCCTGCATAAGCCACACCTTGCATGGTCCACAACTCTGCGTTCCCGGGGAATTGCTGCAACGATGGACGGAGAAGTTCGAGAGCCTGATCGAAGTGCTGGTTTCGCAAAGCCGCCGCGATGGCAGCGATTCGATCTTGTGTGGTTTGAGCAAACGCAATCGAAACCACGAGGATCAGGGCCAGATGGACGGTGGTCTTTCGAATGGCAAACATTTCTGTCATTGCCGGCACATGGATCTTCAAGCAATTCCCTCAGATCTCTGGAGCCGCACTGGAAATATGGTAATCGATGGCAGAATGTCCGAATTGCAATGCGAGCCTCAGAGTGAGACTTCGGTGGGGATCCTCATCCGCAAACAGTAAGCGGCTGACGCGCTTCGGAGGATGCGCATCAGCCGCCATACCGCCTTGCGGTAATTTAGAAGGAGATCTTCCCTCCCAATTGCCAGAATCTGGGCTCATGCGATCCCGTGGCAGCGCCAAAGTTTCCATCTGGAAAATTCATGTCGACGTTGGCGTAGTTGGCTCGATTGAACAGATTGAAGAGTTCGAACCGGAATTGGAAATTAACCCGTTCCGTAATCTTCGTATCTTTGTAGAAATTGACGTTAGTCTCAATGAAGTTTGGCTGCCGGAACTGCATCGGTTTCTCATTCCCGCCGCCCGTACCGAAAGAGGGAATCCCGAAGTCGCTCTTGGGAATAGCTCCCGTCAGCCAGTCTCTGTTGTTCGTCGATTGGTGGTAGCTATTTGCGTCGGGGTAATCGAGATTGTTCCCGTCGGCGTTGTAATCTCCGCTTCCGGGTGCATAGCCAGTGGCTGGATTGGCAGCCGATGGGCAAGGATTTGCATTTGTCGGATCACAGACGGGCACGTAAGCGTTAAAGTTGGAAGCGGTCATCGGGTAACCAGACTGGAAGATGCTTGTCCCGCTAATTCCCCAACCACCAGTGATATAGCCGATTGCTCCTTTTCCGCCGTTTAGCCCCTTTATGGAGTAGTTGAAGCTGAGGGAGAAGCGGTTGGGCGCATCGAAGATCGACGGTGCGTAGTATTGAGCAGGGTTCAGCGGGGACGGATAAGCGAGTCCGTCATCTTTGCTACTCGAACGAGTATAGGAAGCGTCCACGTATCCGCGGGAGAAGCGGCCCTTCACGTCAAAGTAGATCGCGTTGTAGTTGCCGTAGCGGTCGTTGTCAGCATAGCTGATTGATCCAAAACTTGGATTGAGGCGGGTCGGAGCAACGCTGTTGTGGATCAGCAGATCGTTTGGCAGAACGTTGATGTCCACACCGTAAGACACATTGCCGATCGAGTTGCCGTTTCCGACAATATCGTAGGAGTGAGACCCGCTATAGCCGACGGTGGCGGCAAAGTAGCTGCCAAGTTTGCGCTCCACGCTCGCCGACCAGACGTTCGCCTTCGGGGACTTCAGCAGCGGATTGATGCCGCCGATCGCGAAGCCCGCCCCAACCACTCCCCCCTGGGAGTTGAGTCCGCCTCCGGTTGTGGATTAGGACCAGTCCCAGGCCCGAAGGTCGGGAACGTGAATCCGAAGGGTGGTTTGTTGCTGTTTCCCAGACCAAAGATCGGAGCTTGCGCACTTGCAGTCCCACCCGCGAAGAAGGTCGGCAACACCAAACCGGGAGGGCTACCGCGGAATTCTTCCTGCACATTCGCAGACGTCAAGCCAGTTGTTGTAGATGCCAAAACCGCCGCGTACGACCCAGTCGCCCTTTCCTGTCGGATCCCACGCGAGGCCGAGGCGCGGACTAAACAGATTGTTCACCGAGTGCAATAGAGCATTGTGCGTGCCCTTCGCGTAGCCGTTCGCGATCTGTTGCTGCTGGGTATCGCCTGTTCCCAGGTAGAAGTTTCCAAACACCGTTGCGTCGCTCTTGGACCATGGGTTGCCGCTATCGTCATACCGCAATCCCAAGGGTCAGGGTAAGATTTCTTCTCGCCTTCCAGGTGTCCTGAACAAATAGTCCGAAGGTTCTGGAAGCTGCGTCCCAATTCCACAATTGCTGTTGCCCAGTCGCGGGTTGTACATGACGCCGTTCTCGTTTGCAGGAGCATCCTGCGCCAGTGTCAACAGATTGTTGAACGAGAACTTCGGTTGCGACCACGGTCCTTGGAACGGTTCCACGTCGTCGCCGTACCAACCTTCATAACCGAACTTCAGGGTGTGCGTGCCTTTCACGTGCGTGAGGACATCGCGCCAGTGATAATTGTGCTGAATGAAGTCGCCTTGCGCGAAACCAACGCCGTAGGCCTGTCCGGCATCGGCATTGATTCCGTTCACCGAAATGGACGGCACCGTATAGTCCTTCGCACCACTCCCTAGAACACCTTCGACCCTGCTAAGACCCGCCGTGAAATCGTTCAAAGTGTTGGGCGAGAACGTATGCGTCCATGACGCTTGCCCCGCCACCTGCCAGGTGTTGTTCAACGCCGAGAACTGCGGCATCGATGACGGCGCACCGGTGAGCAGGAGAGTCCGGAACACGCTGACATAAATCCTGTCGCTCTTGAAGCCCTGATCGATGCGGGCAAAGTACTGTGTGCCGTTGCGTACTGAGGTTGCGCCGAAGGAACCTTGATCAATCACCGGCAGCGTGCACGGCACCCCATTTTGCCCGGCGGTGATTCCGCAACCACCTGGATCCGAGCCGAACACATCTTGTCCGGTTTGGAGGACAGTTGTACCACCAACTCCACTCGGCAGATATGTACTCAACACATGGGTTCCCACAGTATTCGGATACGCCGCTTGGGCAAAATGAATGAATTCTGGGGCCGCGAATGTGACCGATCCGCCCGCGCTCGACGAGGAGCGCAACGGCTCAACCGCGAAGTAAAAGAAGCTGTTGTGATGGGGAATGATCGGTCCCCCAATCGCAAAGTCCATGTTGTTCGAGTGGAACGGCTTGTAAGGACTCTCGGACGAACTGACGAAGTGTTGGTTCGCGTACATCCCCTGGTAGTTGAACCAGTCCGCAGCCGAACCGTGGAACTTGTCGGTGCCAGATCTTGTAGTGAACATCGTTTGGAGCCCGGCAGCGCGACTATATTCGCTTGAGAACGTATTGACCTGAATACTTGTTTCCTGGATCGATTCGGGCTGGGGAGTCAAATTCAAGACACCTTGGCGAATACCGCTGGTCACGTCAAGACCGTCGACCACGTATTGATTGTTGTTTTGACCTTGGCCGTTGGCGCTGGCGTCCACTTGCTCTTCCGTGGAGTAATTGTCCACGCCCGATGCCGGACTTCCGGACGTGCTGGTTCCTAAGCCTGAGACTCCGGGGGCCATGGTCACCAGTGTGACAAGGTTGCGGCCGATGATCGGCAACTGCGCCACCGCCCGATTCTCGATCGTCAACTGAGTACGGCTATCCGCGGTGTCAACTATTGGAGCCTCTGCAGTAACCACAACCGACTCCGACGTTGAGCCAACCTTGAAAGTGATAGGCACGTTCAAATTCTGTGCGGTCAGTAGGGTGACATCCGCCTCAGATCTCGAGAAGCCAGCCGATTCCGCCGTAATCTTGTACCGGCCGGGCGCGAGACTCACGAAACTGTAGTTGCCTGACTCGTCGCTCGTCGCCACCGCGGTAGCTCCGGTCGCGGTATTCACGAGCTCAATCTTGGCCTTGGCCACGCCCGCACCGCTCGGATCTTTAACGTCTCCCTGAATGCTGGCTGTGAATTGTGCAAGAGCTGCACTGGCGGTAATGACGAGGACGGTGGAGCACAACCAGATCGAACGGCGAGACATCATGCTTCTCGGCATGGATTCCCCTCCAGAAAGCGTCTTACATGAAAACGCAGGTTTCAGAGTCCTGAGAAAACGTTTACTTCAGCGGATAATGTATAAATACTACCGCCGGAGACTGTCAAGAACTTTTTTGGTTACAGATGCTTGGAAGAGTTTTTCGTCGAACATCACTCTCAAGTTCTGTCTCCCTGGGCAGATCAACGAAGTGCTAAAAGACTTAGGAACGGCTCCAGCCTTTGTTGCTCACGACTCCTGAACCTTCCCGCACGGTTATTAGTTGATTGGCAGAAACCTTCTTGAGTTGTTCGTGTAGCCCATTGGGCCAGTACACGTCCACATCCGCCTGCACAGATGCACCCAGACCGAAATGCAGCCGCGAATCATTGCACGAGTAATAACTCGACTGGCTGACGACTGCTTGCGCCTGTACTTTGTTGCCATAGTGAACCAGGACTCGGGCGCCGATCGCGCTGCGGTTCGACTTCACACCCTCCAACTTGACCTTGATCCAGTTCTGTTTCTCTTTCAGATCGTTTCTCAACAGCGAGGGAGGCTCATTCATGTTGACGATCAGAATGTCCAAGTCGCCGTCATTGTCAAAATCTCCGAAGGCACATCCCCTGCTACTGTGCGGCGTCGTGATTCCATCACCAGCCTGCGAATCAAGTTCCTCAAAAGTACCGTTTCCGAGATTACGAAACAAAACACGCGGAGTCTTGTAGGGATATTGCGGCAGTTTGCGTTCCACTTCCGGATAGACACTTCCGGTAACGAACAACACGTCTGGATTTCCGTCGTTGTCGAGGTCGACGATTCCCGCGCCCCAACTCGTAAAGCGGGTTTCGACTCCAACCTTTGCCAAGCGGGTCACTTCGTCGAAGTTCCCCTTCCCATCATTACGATAGAAACCACTGGTGTCCCCGATGAAGTGCGTCTTGAACAAGTCGAGGTGCCCGTCGAGGTTGTAGTCGCCGATCCCCACCCCCATACCAGCTTGTTCCATCCCGTCGTCGCTTAACGCAACCCCGCGCATTACGCCCTCTTCGCGAAAGGTCCCATCGTGATTGTTCATGAAAAGCAGGCTGGGAGTGGAGTCGCAAGCCACGAAAATGTCCGGCCATCCATCCTCGTCAAAATCCGCAGTTACCACCGTCATCCCGTAGCTCTCGGTTGCTGCCGCGATGCCAGCTTGCTTCGTAACGTCAGTGAACGTCCCATCGCCGTTATTGCGATAAAGAGAATGCCTGCCCGTAGGGAGTCCGCGTGGTCCACAATTGACCGGAACGCCTTTCCAGTTGCAGGTTGAGTTCTCGCCCGGAGCGGGGGCATGCTCAAACGAAAATCGAATGTAATTAGAGACAAAGAGATCCAGATGCCCGTCGCGGTTATAGTCCAGGAAGGCGCATCCCGCTCCCCAACGTGCTGGACCAGGCTCCGACAGTCCGGCTTGCTTGGTCACATCTGTGAACGTTCCATCGCCATTGTTGCGATAGAGGCGGTTCTGTCCGAAGTATGTACAGAAGATGTCGTCGAAGCCGTCGTTGTTGTAGTCGGCAACGCATACTCCATTTGCCCAACCTGCGGCCTTGAGACCAGCCTTCTCCGTCACGTCGGTGAAACTTCCGTCGCGATTGTTCTTGTAAAGCCGATTGGTCGCTTCCGGCGGATCACCTTCCAGTCGCGTGCCGGAAAGTAGAAAAATATCCATCCAACCGTCGTTGTCGTAGTCAATGAAAGCGCAACCACACCCATTGGCTTCCATGATGTATTTCTTGGCGTCCACGCCTCCATAGATGACCGGCATACGCAAGCCGGCTTCCTTAGCAACGTCGGTGAAATGCGCATTGAATGGCCGACCCGAAGGAGCCGGTTTGGCTTGCGCCTTGACATCTCGTGTAGCGATTCCCTGCTGCTGGCCAAGTAACTGCTGGGCCGATGCACAAAGAGAAAACAGGACGAATGAACGGCGGGTGATGGCCATAGGTCGGTGTACTGGTACGCACCAAGATTATCGAGGGCGACACGGGTTTGAGTAAAGGTTTACTGGGCTAATTGGACTCCTTGCCCGGCGAGACAACGAGCTTGTACCGGTTGTGCTCAGCCTCTTGCTTGGTCGCGTCCTGACGAGCTTTCGCCAGTCGCTTCAGTAAGTCTGGAATCTCTGCCTGATCGTTCGTTTTTCGCAGCGCAACGATCAGGTGATACAAGGCGGTCTGATCTTCTGGATTCCCTTGTAGAGCAAGCCGGCACTCTTTTATGGCAGCGGTGTTTTGCCCTGCCTGCAAGTAAAGTTTTCCCAAAACGTTGTGCGCCACCGAAAGTGTGGGTTGCAACGCTATCGCCTTTTTCGCCGATTGCACTGCCTGCTGAAACTCGGCACTCCCAGCCTCGGGGGCCTTTTGCGCCAGGATGGCCGCCTGGAGGTACCAAAGGAACGCATCTCCAGGTTTCTTCGCGAGTTTTGAGCGAACCGTTGCCAGAGCCCGATCGGGATCATTCTGGTTCTGCTCCTCTGCGATCATTCCCTGGGCCGCGGCACTCAGGGTTTGATGCGGATCTAACTCCTCGGCTTTTTTGAAATCCGCTTCCGCCTTCTCGAAATCGGCCATCTGCACATACAGAACTCCACGTGCAAGGTAGAGGTCTACGGCTTTGGGTTCCAGAGTGAGGCCTGAATTCATCAAGTCAACCCCCGCCTGAAACGACTGATGCGTCATCGCGAGATTTGCAAAGTCCACATAGAGAGCAACATTATGCGGGTCCTTAACTATGGCGTTGTGGAGAGCTTTGACGGCGTTTGGCGTGTCCTTATTCGCTTCATAAGCGTCGGCAGCCAACTGCATTGTGCTCACATCGGGCTCGCCTGCCGACAGAATAGGCTGCAACGTAGCGAGCGCAGCCTCCGGCTGTTGGGCTTCAAGTTGAACTACCGCAAGACTCCGTCGGGCGCGTGGATCGTCGGGATGAGACACCAAGATCCGCTGAAAGACAGAAATTGCTTTTTCCGTCTCTCTGAGCTGCATCAGACAAGCGCCATACTCCTGGAGAGCTCCGGGCTGCGAATCAAGAATTGAAGCGCTCTGGGCGAAATGCTCTACCGCTGTCGCACAATCTCGCTTCTTGTAGGCAAGAACAGCCAACATGGCATGACTCGTGGGTTCATTGGGACTCAGCCGCAGCACATGTTGTAACAATGGAACAGCCGAAGGACTGCCAGCCTCGTACTCCAATTGCGCGGCGCCCTCAAGGGCAGGTAGATAATCGGGCGCAATCTTCAGCGCACTCTGATAGGAAGACAGCGCAGCCTTCGCGTCTCCTTTTCCCGAATGAGCCAGCCCCTGCAACATCCATAATTGGGGATTCTTCGGTGACTCCTGCAACGCTGGTTGGATAAGCTGCAATGCCTTGTCGAATTCTCCGCCGCGCAGCGCCGAGGTAATCGCACCGACTCGATCATTCGCTGCCTGCCCAAACATGGTGGACAGAAGCATCACGACAGCAAGGGGCGGGCCAAAGCTCTTCCAAGTAAACACACACATCATCGGTTTTGAAGCGATGCTCTCAACTACCATCTCTCGTCTTTATACTTCAGGCGGCACCGCCTCCATAGTAATCTAATCGCGTCGTTTCCATCGAAATGATCGCACCATCTATTCCGATTAGAGACGTTAGAGATTGCTCGCTCCCGAAGCGATGCCAACATGATTCGTCGTTTGTCGTGATCGCCCTGCTTGTTTTCGTTGCGGTGACATTGTCATGGACCCAAGACACGGCAGACGTCATCAAAATTCGCGTGCATGCGGACCAATCCGATGGGAGTCTGCCTCCAGTCTGGAATTTCTTCGGATACGACGAACCGAACTATACATATGCCCCGAATGGGAAGAAGCTTCTTGCAGAATTGTCGGCTCTCAGTCCGACTCCAGTTTACGTGCGCGTGCACAATCTTCTGACGACTGGCGATGGATCCGCATCTCTGAAATGGGGCTCGACGAATGTCTACACGGAAGATGCGGCCGGACACCCTGTCTATAGCTGGGTTATTCTGGATCAGATTTTCGATACGTTTCACGCCACTGGCATCAAGCCCTTAGTGGAAATCGGGTTCATGCCGCAAGCTCTGTCTAGACACCCGGAGCCTTATCGCCACAATTTTCCGCAAGGTGAACTCTTTACTGGATGGGCGTATCCGCCCAAAGACTATAAGAAATGGTCGCAACTCGTTTTCGAACTTGTCCGTCATTTGCGCGAGCGCTATGGCGATGCCGAAGTTAAATCCTGGCTCTGGGAAGTTTGGAATGAGCCCGACATCGGCTATTGGAAAGGAACGCCGGAAGAGTATTTCAAGCTCTATGACTTCTCAGTAGATGCAGTCTCGCGTGCGCTGCCGGATGCACGGATTGGTGGCCCCGACAGCACCGGTCCGGCCTCTCCTACGGCGGCGGCATTTCTGCGTCTTTTTCTGGAGCACTGCGCACATCAGCAGAACTTTGTGACCGGGGAGATCGGCTCCCGCCTGGATTTCATTGCATTTCATCCCAAAGGTTCACCGACCTGGGAGAACGGTCACGTTCGAATGGGTATTGCGCATCAACTTGCTGCAATCGAAGAGGGCTTCAGGATTGTGCAGTCGTTTCCTGAGTGGCGGCATACGCCCATTGTTCTGGGCGAGTCAGACCCAGAAGGTTGCGCTGCCTGTTCGGCCAGAAACAACCCTCAGAATTCTTATCGCAATGGCCCCTTGTACGCGGCTTACACGGCGGAGGTGCTCGACAGGATTTATGGTTTAGCCGAAAGTGCTCACATCAATTTTCTCGGCGCGGTGACGTGGGCCTTTGAATTCGAGGATCAACCGCCGTTTGAAGGCTTTCGCGAGTTGGCGACCGATGGTATCGACAAAGCTGTACTGAATACCTTCCGAATATTGGGTTTGATGGGGAGCGAGCGCGTGAAGGCAACAAGTACAGGAGCTCTACCTACCGAAGATGTGGTGCGCGATGGCGTTAGAGGCCATCCCGACGTTAACGTGATCGCTGCTCGAAAGAATCACGAAGTAGACCTCTTGATTTGGAACTATCACGACGACGACATCGCCTCTTTACCTTCTTCGATTGACGTGCAAATCGATGGCCTTCCGTTGCCACCAATACCGACAGTGCTCGAGCATTTTCGCATTGACTCCAGTCACAGCAATGCTTTTGCGGCATGGAACGAAATGGGCTCGCCTCAGTTGCCATCGGCCGAACAGACCCAACGATTGCAGAAGGCAGGACAGTTACAACTTCTTGACTCGCCGAAGCCAATAACGATGGAAAACGGATCGGTGCATCTGCAATTTGGGTTGCCGCGGCAAAGTCTTTCGCTGATCCGCCTCACCTGGTAGCGTGCCTGCACAAACTCAATTCTTTGCAACTGACTTCACAACTGCCGAGAAATCCTGATCACCCAGGCCCTGGCGAACGGCGCGTTTGAAAACCTCGAGTGCAGGGGCGGCAGTTTGCAGCGGAAGACCACACCGCTCTCCTTCGTGGATAGCGTATCCAATATCTTTCGCCATCAACTTGAGCGGAAAATTCGGAACGAAGTCATCTGCGGTCATGGCAGTCAACATCCTCTTGATTAGCGGACTCGCGAGCGCGCTGTTTGATAGGACAGAAACGCTCTTCTCCCGATCAAGGCCACTTAGACGGACCAACGCCATGGCCTCGGCGAAAGAGGCTGCTTGCACTCCGCACACGAAGTTGTTGATTAGCTTTAAGAGCGCGCCACTGCCGTTCGGACCGAGGTGCACCACTTCCCTTCCCAGGACCGACAAAACGTCTCGGGCGCGGGCGAATCCCTCTGGCGAGCCTCCCACCATGAAAAACAACTCGCCCGCTGCCGCGTGTGGCTTTGTTCCCGTGACAGGCGCGTCGAGAAATTCGCATTTCTTCCCAGCCGCAACAGCTGCGAGTTCCCTAACCCACTCAACCGATAGAGTGCTCGATTCGAGTAGTAAAGAGCCCTCAGACGCACCCGCCAAGGCACCTCCTTCGCCAAGCCAAATGCTTCGGGAAGCCGTATCGTCGGCGACCATGCTGATGACGACTTCGGCGCGCTCAGCAGCCTCGCGTGGCGATGCCGCTACGAGTGCACCACCCTTAGCGAGCACTGCACTCTTTTCGCGGCTTCGGTTGTACACCGACAACGGAAAGCCCGCGGACAGCAGGCGTGTCGCCATCCCTCCGCCCATAATGCCGAGTCCCAGCACTGCTACCCGTGGTTTTGACATCGAACCTTTCACCCTAAGGAACTGACTTTGATTGGTGTGGACGCCGACTTAGCGACATGAACTGGATTTCGCAGCGCACGCCCGAAGCCCTCAAACCTGACTTCCATCACATCTCCATCCCGCAACTGGACGCCGGCTCCGAAACTTAAGCAGTCGGTTCCGAAAAAATGAACGTGCACGTCCCCCGGGCGGCGATGAGCCTCAAACTTGAAATGATGATGCTCGAGGTTGCGCAGGCTATGACACATCTCGGCCTCGCCCGTCCGGAATCCGCCAGACCAGAGCACACTTCCTTCGCGATCAATCTTGACCTTCGCCGACACCGAAGAAAACTCTGGATCGACGACGAGTTCAGGGCCCAGTGCGCAGGTTCGTAGTTTCGATCCTGCCAGATTCAAATAGTTCTTCTTCTCGAATCGATGATCCGAGAACTCGTTGCCGCCCGCCATTCCAACGCGGTACGGCGATCCGTCCGGAGCAATCACGTAGACGCCCGCAATTTCAGCTTCCTCACCACCATCCTCGGCGTAACCGGGAATTTCGAGCGGCTGACCATGTCCTCGCAGCATCGCGCCTGTGCCTTTGTAAAACCATTCCGGTGCGGTCCCGATCTCTCCGAGTGCAGGGCGCCCTCCATCCTTTCCCCAATGAAACATTTTCATACTGTCCGTCATATCGTTGTTGTCCACGGCATGCATCGATTGCCGATCGCGCGCACTACCGAGATGAGTAAGTCCCGTTCCAGAAATTGTGCAACGAGAACACTCGTCCGGATGGTCAATCGGTGGCAACAATCGCCATTCTGATTCCCCGTTGTAGATTCGGTCATAGTCCAAACGTTCGCTCGTAAATCTCTTCCGCACCACATCGGTGAGGCTCGTGCGCTCCTTAATCGCGGATTGGGCCAACTCGTAGACAGAATTGCAGCCGTCGAGCACACGAAGCTGAGGCTCTTCAACCACCGCCACTCGTCGCACGATACCCTTCTTGATCTGAACCAGCCGCGTCATGGAATCCAGATTCGCTCCTCGCGTATCTATCCGATCACTTCAAAGTCTTGCGTTGCAGTCTCCGCGATTGTGAGACCAAGTCCTGGAATCTGATCATCCAAATCGATGAAACCGTCTTTGGCCTTCGGCTCACCGGCAAACAGGTACCAGAACAGTTCGTTCCCAACTTCGACATCCACCATGGGAAAATACTCTGCCATTGGGGAATTCAGGCTAGCCATCACGACGTGATAGTTGTGCATCTGCCCCGCGTGAGGAATCACTGGGATCGAGTGGGCCTCGCCGAGGGCGGCAATTTTTCGCGCTTGCGTAATACCACCAACGCGGTTGGTATCGAATTGAATGTAGTCCACGGCTCTCGCCTGCAACAAATCCCGAAATCCATACAAGGTAAATTCGTGCTCCCCTCCCGCGATCGGAATCCGCCCGTACGATTTCAGCTCGGCATAACCCTGAATATCGTCTGGAATAACTGGCTCCTCCAGCCAGCGAAGTTGAAATGGCTCTAGGAGTGGAAGCATTCGTTTCGCGTAGTCGAGTGTCCATCCCATGTAGGCATCAGCCATCACATCGATATCGTCCCCCACTGCCTCGCGCACTGTACGAACCAGTTCGACATTGCGCTGCATCCCATCCGCGCCATCCGCCGGGCCCCACCCGAAACGAAGCTTCATAGCCTTGAAGCCCTCATTCTTATAGCGCGCAGACTCCGCTGCAAGTTCAGTGGGCTTCGTGGCATACAGGCGGCTGGCATAAACAGGGATGCGTTGCTTCGTTTTGCCTCCCAACAACCGATACACGGGTTGCTTGGCGGACTTTCCCAAAAGATCCCAAAGAGCGATATCGACAGCACTAATCGCCACCATCCCGATTCCTTTGCGTCCGAATGCCATTGTCTTGCGATACATGTGCTGCCAAAGGAATTCGATATCCCATGGATTCTGCCCAATTAATAGCGGCTTCAAATAAAGATCGATCGCCTGTTTTGTGACCTGCGGAGCGAGAGCAGCGTTTCCTATTCCGGCGAGACCATCGTCGGTGAGGATCTCGACGACGAGCCATCCGTGGAAGGTGAATGTGCCCATCGATGCCTGTGGAAACCGCAAAGCATCCATTGGGTTCGTGCAGAAATGTGGCGGCAACGGAACGGTCTTGCCCCGCCATCGGAACACGCGGGTTCGAATCTCTTTGATCTTCATCGTGCTCCTTGATAGGTCAATCTCCGCTCAATATCCTCGGGCTGGAACATCGGAATTGCGAGCAGAATTACAACAAAGGCAACGACGTGAAACATTCCGGCCAGCGTGAGAACCACACCGTAACCAATCCCATGATCGAGCAAATAGCCAACCAGTTGCCCAAACGCGATTCCCCCCATTGCTCCACCAAACCCAACTAACCCTGCGACCGAACCCACCACACGTCGCGGCAAAAGATCCGTTGGCAACACCATCACCAGCGTTGACCAGCTTTGCTGTCCAAAATACGCCACGCTGAAGATCACAATGGCCCATGACACCGCCACATAGGGAACGAAAATGACCAGGGGCATCACCGCAGCGCTCAACCCGAGCGCCAACTTCCGTGCCAGACTCAGCGAGAACTCCCGGCGCACCAGGTAACTCGAAAACCATCCGCCCACAATACATCCGACGCCGGCTGCCGCATACGGTATCCACGCAAACGCGCCAACTGCCTTGATGTCGAATCCGCGCGCGTCATACAAATATTTCGGCAACCAGAAAAGATAGAAATACCAGGCAGCATCGCTCAGGAATTTCGCCGCCACCATTCCCCACACCTCGCGGATGCGCAATAGATCAATCCAGCGAAGATGCGCTACTGACTCGCCACCTTCCGAGTCATTCGTCTCAGGCCCCTGCTGCGGAGATGCGTACGACAACCGCCACCAGGCGGTCCAAAGCAGACCCATTGCGCCCGAGATCACGAATATCCATCGCCAATTGAAGAAACTCAAGATGACAGCAATCAGGGGCGGAGCGAGCACAGCGCCGACAGCCGTTCCCGCATTGATAATGCCCATCGCACTCGCGCGTTCGTGGGTTGGAAACCATTCCGCGACTGCCCGTGTGGCCGCCGGAAAGCCTCCACCTTCTCCCATGCCGAGCAGGAAACGGCTCACCACAAGCATTGCAAAACTCAACGCCAGAGCGTGACTCGCACAGGCCAAAGACCAGAAAATCATGATTACCGTAAATCCACGGCGGGTTCCGAGCGCGTCGGTCAACTTTCCTCCGCCAGCATACATAAAAGCATAGGCGAAGAGAAACGCGGATTGCAGCGTAGAGAACTGCTGGTTCGAAAGGGCAATTTCCTTCCCAATCGCCTTTACGGCAACGGGCAGAGTCTGGCGGTCCAGATAGCTGATTGCAATCGCCGCGCTGACCAAAACAGCAATTCTCCACCGCACAAAGAACCTGCTCCTCGCTTATGCTGCGCTTTCCGGAATATGTCGATGCCGCGGTTTACTCCTCAAGACCGGACCACCTGAGTCCAAACCTGCATCGCGGTTGCTTGCCGGTTTGCCCATGCATAGTAGGGAATGAAAGTTAGCGGAACCTTCTTGGTTCTCTCGTTGGTTCCGGAGTACCGCGGGTAAAGAGTGTTGGCTGATGTGCCCCTCTCGTACGACACCCCCGTGTGATGGAGCAGCAGAACGCCACCGAGAAGGTCGCTCTTCATCTCGGTCTGAAACTCGGAAGCAGGACGCTTTCCCAGTTCCAGAGCCACGTCACTCAACATCACCCCGTTCGACTGGTCGACTTCTTCGAGACAGTAAACGAGTGGTCCGCGCTGCACGGCGACTCGACCAGTGTCATCCGCCACCCGAGGATTCGCTTCCAGTACCTGCGGCACCATTTCCATCTGCAACTGAACGCGATCGCCAGCGGACCACCGCCGTTCTTATGGGCAGATAGGTACCCGGCTTTGCGCCAGGCACGGCGGTGCCGTTCACCTTCACCTGCGCACTATCGACCCACCCCGGTATCCGCAGATAGACCACAAAATCGGAAGCCTGCGAGGGCGTCACTGTCATATCAACGTTCCCGTCCCAGGGATAATTCGTCTTCTGCGCAATCTTTAGACCCGTGCCATTTTCCAGATGCCAATTCAGTTCCGAATTGTCGTAAAGATGAACGTATATCCCATCGTCACTCGTGCTATAGAAATACCCCGGCAACGAACCGAACGTGCGCTCCAAATTTGGAGGACAGCAGGTCGTGTCGTACCAGGGATTGCGAATCTTATCTCCGCCAGACGGATCAAACGCGAGCGGATTCCGATAGCAGTACATCACTCCATCGAGTGACATTCCAGAGTTAATACCGTTATAGAGGGCACGCTCGATGACATCCGTGAACTTTGCGTCTCCAGTTGCCGCCAACATGCGCCAGTTCCACATCATGTTGCCGATGGCGGCGCAGCTCTCTCCATATGCTCGGAAATTCGGGAGTTCGTAAGCCTCGCCGAAAGCCTCCCCATCCGCTCGAGAGCCCACCCCTCCGGTGACATACATTTTGGTCGTGGTCATGTCGGTCCAGAGTCTGTTCAGAGTCGACCAGTACGAATCGTCACCGGTTTCCATGTAATAATCCGTCGCCCCACAGCAGGCATACATGGCCCGAACCGCATGGCCTTCGAGTTTGGTCCGATCAGTGAAAGGCGTGCCCGAGAACATGTAAATTGTTCTGCGCTCCGGCAAGTCGATCCGTTTGTCTCCCCGAAGGATGTACCCGGCAAGTTCGAGTTGCCGCTTGTCGCCGGTGATTCGGTACAACTCGATCAGCGCCATCTCTATCTCGGGATGTCCTGACACGATCGGCTTCTTGGGTGCGGGACCGTAGTTAGGAATCAGGAAGTCGTCAACGAATCGAATGCCGGCATCGAGTAACTTGCGGTCGCCGGTTGCGCGGTAGTAGGCGATTGCGCCCTGCAACATGTGTCCGATGTTGTACAGTTCGTGGCCGGTCGTCTGCGTTTGGGGTAGCATCCGCTGCGATTTCCGATCGTCAACGTAATACGTATTCAGGTAACCATCGGGTTCCTGCACCGCCACTACCTCGCTAATCATCTTCTCTGCGCTCTGTCGCAGCTTCGGGCGATCGCCGGATTGCAGAACAAATCCAACCGCCTCTGTCCACTTGTAGACATCGGAGTCCGAATAGACCGGGCCACGCTGTGCTGCATCGCTCTTGCCCACAAGTCGAAGATAATTCGTCATGCGGCCGTTCGCTTCAAGCAGATCGTGCATCGTCGGGATACTCGCGTTAACGTTAATTTCGCGCCGGGCTCCCCAAAAGCCACTCTCAATCGTCACTGCCCGCACGGGGATGTTTCGAAGCTTTGCGTGAGGCGATTTCGCCAAATTCTCAACTCCTTGGTCGCGCCAGCCGGGTTTATCGTTTAGAGCGACTTCGCTCTGAGCCGTACCTGCCCTCGCGTCGATGGCGATTGCGGCCACGGCTTTCCGTGCGGGAAGAGATGAGATAGCGGCCACCGCGGCCGCGGAGGTCACAAACTGACGGCGGGACATCTCTCTTTTCATATTCATGAGCGTTTCCCCTGGTTGGGACGAGTCGATTGTTTCGGAATTATAGCGCTGTTAGCAGTAATCGTTTACTGGGGGTTGTATATTTCATTTGGATTCAGCCCTCATCATTGTGTTCCATCGTTTGCACTTAGTGAAATGATCCTGCCGGCCTGACTGATTGGGTCAATTAGTTCCTTTGAGATTACGTTTACTCCCCGGCTTTACAGTATGATCGAAACGCTCCTAGTACCGGAAACGGGAAAGAAAAAAACATCAGGATGATTCGATGACCAAACTACGCAGTCAATCTTGGTTCGGGCGGCAAGATCGCGAAGGCTTCATGTATCGCAGTTGGATGAAGAACCAGGGCTGGCCCCATGATCTTTTCGATGGCCGTCCCGTGATCGGGATCTGCAATACCTGGTCTGAACTCACTCCGTGCAATTCCCATTTTCGTGAGCTTGCTGAGTTTGTGAAGCGAGGGGTGTGGGAGGCCGGTGGCTTCCCTCTCGAATTCCCGGTCATGTCATTGGGCGAGACCCAACTTCGCCCGACGGCAATGTTCTTTCGCAACCTCGCCAGCATGGACGTGGAAGAGTCGATCCGTGGCAATCCCATGGACGGAGTGGTCCTGCTCATGGGCTGCGATAAGACGACTCCTTCCCTGCTAATGGGTGCCGCCTCCTGCGATTTGCCTACGATTGGCCTGTCTGGTGGGCCCATGCTCTCCGGAAAATTTCAGGGACGCGATCTGGGATCAGGGACCGGCCTCTGGCAAATGTCGGAACAGGTTCGCGCTGGGACCATGCCGGTCGAGGAATTCTTTCAGGCAGAAAGCTGCATGCATCGCTCGAAGGGGCATTGCATGACTATGGGCACCGCCTCGACCATGGCGAGTATGGTCGAAGCGCTCGGCATGAGCCTCCCCGGCAACGCCGCCATTCCCGCGGTCGATGCTCGGCGCAGCACGCTTGCGCAGCTAACCGGCCGGCGCATCGTCGACATGGTTCGCGATGACCTGCGAATCTCGCACATCCTGACGCGTCAGGCATTCGAAAACGCCATTCGCGCGAACGCTGCCATCGGCGGATCCACCAATGCCGTGATTCATTTGATCGCTATCGCCGGCCGCGTGGGTGTGCCTCTTGCTCTCGACGATTTTGACCAACTGGGTTCGACATTACCTTGCCTGGTCAACATTCAGCCCTCCGGAAAATATCTTATGGAGGACTTCTATTATGCCGGCGGCTTGCCCAGCGTTCTTCGAGAGCTAGACGGAGCGGGCGCACTTCATCGTGACGCCTTAACCGTCAACGGAAAGTCGATCGGTGAAAATGTGTCCGAGGCGCCTTGCTGGAATCCCGACGTGATCCACACGTTTGCCAGTCCATTCAAGTCCAACGCCGGTATTGCTGTTCTGCATGGAAATCTTGCGCCGGATGGTGCCGTCATTAAGCCTTCTGCCGCGAGTCCGCAATTGTTGCAGCACACAGGGCGAGCCGTGGTTTTCGAATCGATTGAGGAATTTCACACGCGCATCAACGACGAAGCCCTCGACGTGGATGAAAGTAGTGTCCTGGTTCTCAAGAACTGTGGCCCACGCGGCTATCCAGGCATGGCCGAAGTCGGCAACATGCCGCTTCCGCCAAAACTGTTGCGCAAGGGAATAACAGACATGGTCCGCATATCTGACGCGAGAATGAGCGGCACCGCCTATGGAACCGTCGTACTGCACGCCTCACCCGAAGCAGCGGCCGGGGGCACCCTCGCCTTGGTTCGCTCCGGCGACACGATCACCCTGGACGTCGCCCGACGCTTGGTTCAACTGGAAGTCGATGACGCAACCCTGGCAACCCGTCGCGCTTTGTGGAAACCACCTGCACTCCCTGAACGTGGCTGGCAGAGGCTTTACATCCAGCACGTGCAACAGGCGCACCTAGGAGCCGATCTCGATTTTCTAGTGGGTCGGAGCGGCTCGCGTGTCGCTCGCGACTCTCACTAATCAAGATCGATCAGGTTGCACATGAACAATCAGTGGAGTCGACGCAGTCTCCTAAAACAACTCGCTGCTTTATCCGCGACACTCGCGTTGCCAACCGAGAAGTTTGTTGGAGAGCCATCCAACCCCGCGGTTGGCCGAGACTGCGAAGTCCAAGTTGCCACCGTGAGTTCACATACCGTCCGCTTGTCGGTCCTCCCGATCCAGGATGGAAAAGTAGTAGAGGTTCCTCTCAATGGCGCGCTCGTGCGCGATTCCTGGGGTTCTCCGATCTCGAGCCGCCATCGCGGGGACCGGGAGCAAACGATTCAATTCGGCAACCTCCGGGTTCGCGCGTCTCTC
This sequence comes from uncultured Acidobacteriaceae bacterium, assembly GCA_963840895.1. GTDB lineage: Bacteria > Acidobacteriota > Terriglobia > Terriglobales > Acidobacteriaceae > Sulfotelmatobacter. Next base: position 167,187 of record CAWJAR010000006.1, on the reverse strand, counting down.
GACCCTCTCTCGTTTGTGATATCAACCGCTGCAGGAGTCGAGATCCAGACGCTGTCAGTCGAACGTGCGACCGGCGTCGTCTCCTTCGCGACCGGTGAATCCCCTCTACTCGGTCTTGGCGAGGGCGGTCCGCAGTTCGATCGGCGAGGTTCCGTCGATACCATGATCAGCGGGCAGGGCGGCTATCATCTAGAAACTCACGGTGGTCGCGTTCCCATTCCTTGGATCATCGGGACTGCTGGTTGGGCCATGTTCTTCCATCAACCATTCGGAACCTTCGACTTTACCGGGCCTCAATCGAAGTTCACTCCTGCAAACCCAAACACCCAATCCCCGCTCGATATCTTCTTCGTCGCTTCGACAAACCCCGCCACGATCATGGCTGAGTACGCTCGCATTACCGGACACGCAGAGTTGCCGCCGCTCTGGAGTCTCGGATATCAGCAATCCCATCGGACCCTGGCAAGCCGTGACGAAGTGCTCGCTGAGGCAAAAACATTTCGCGATAAGAAACTCCCTTGCGATGCCCTGATTTACCTGGGTACGGGCTTCTGCCCCTCGGGCTGGAATACGGAGAACGGCTCATTTTCCTGGAATCAGCAAGTGTTCCCTGATCCGCCGAAGATGATCGACGAACTGCATAGAGATAATTTTCGCGTCGTGCTGCACGACGTGATCCTAACCGACAAACTCACAGGTTCCGTTCATGACCTCTGCAAGTTGTCCGAGTTTGACACGTCACAGGCAAGTTGTTACTGGGACGCTCATCGCAAAGACTTTGCGATGGGTGTCGATGGCTGGTGGCCCGACGAAGGCGACCCACTCGATATTCCTTCGCGGCTAGCCCGCAACCGCATGCACTGGGAGGGTCCCCAACTAGACCGACCCAGCGAGCGCCCCTATGCGCTGCACCGTAACGGCTACGCGGGCATGCAGCGCTACGCATCGTTTCTTTGGTCGGGAGACGTGTATTCCAAATGGGAGACGCTGAAGACGCAGGTCCCGATTGCGATCAATACTTCTCTTACCGGCATTCCATATTGGGGAACCGACATAGGAGGCTTCGTCCCGACAAAAGACTTCACTGCTGAGCTTTATCTGAGATGGTTTCAGTTCGGAGCCTTCTGCACCCTGTTCCGCTCCCATGGCCGCACATGGAAGTTGCGTCTCCCTTGGGGATGGAATACTGGTGACCCCGGTCCCGTAGAGATTCGCAACTACGACGGCGCAGCGATTCCAGACGCGAGCCAATTGCACAACGAGCAGGTGGAACCAATCTGCCGCAAGTATCTGGAACTTCGCTACCGCATGCTTCCGTATATTTACAGCGCTGTGCGTGAGTGTACCCTGACCGGGTTGCCGGTCATGCGGGCATTGTGGTTGCACTATCCCGACGATCCAAAGGCACTCTCATGTCCGGATGAGTACTTATGGGGACGGGATATCCTAGTGGCTCCAGTGGTAGAGCCAGGAGCAAACTCTCGCAAGCTTTATCTGCCACACGGCGTCTGGTACGACTTCTGGACACACGAGAGACTCGAAGGTGGCCGCGAATTCGTGCGCCCGGTAGACTTGGAGACTATTCCCCTCTACGTGCGCGCGGGCTCGATCTTGCCTCTTGGTCCAGTGAAGCAATACACGGCAGAGCAATCAGATCAGCCGCTATCCATTTCCATCTTTCCTGGTGCCGATTCTTCATTCCTGTTGTACGAGGACGATGGCCGTTCTTTCAATTACCGCAGAGGTGAGTGGATGGGATTGCGTCTGCGCTGGGATGACGCTCAAAGCACACTTACGTTGAGCCTTGAGCCGGGCTCTCGTTTGCTTCCGCCATCGCAAAGGAGCATCGAGGTGGAACTTCTTAAAATGAAAAAGCACGTTGCGTTCGATGGAAAACAGATCGAGGTGCGCTTCTAGTCTGAATCCGATTGCAGCCTCGAAAGTCTGTGTGGGGAATCCGGTGACATCGAGGGCAAATCCACACTTCTGCAAGCCAGGTTAGTTTGCGGTCATTTCGCCGGTTGCAGAAACTGCCCGAATCCCGAATCGCTCAGGGAGTAGGAAGGACGTTAGCCACCGACGGGCCTGCACAGGCTACGTTTGCAGTCAGTCGTCCGAGACATTATGGACAACAGCATCGACCAGCAAGTTGGCCTTTCCGGGAACGAAAAGAATCGCCATCGATGTCACCTTGAAATCCCCTGCGTCACTGTACGACGACCTTTCCAGTCATCTTCGGATGGACCGAGCAAAAGTAGGAATACGTTCCGGCCTTCGTAAACGTGTATGAGAATTTCTCGTCTGTGTCCTTGACCTTGGACTTGAACACCCCATCTGTGCTGACAACGTTGTGAGGAATATCATCGCGGTTGGTCCAAGTAACGGTCGCTCCCACAGGCACCGTGAGCGTCTGCGGGCCAAAACTGAAGTTGCCGATTGTTACCTCTGCATTCGCCCCGGAAGGTTCATTATTAGCAGCAACGCTACGGGACCCGGGAAGCAGCAGCAACATTGCGAGCAATACGGGTACTGGCACACTGGCGAGCCATGAGATTTTCTTTTTCATTGTCTTGTCCTTTCAAGTTGACTTCGTGATTGAGTTGTTAGCCATCCTGTTGTCGAGGTCGGTCTATTACCGTGCACCACCGATTGACTCAGCTCTTCTGGCGCTGGCTCCGTTCCCTGATGACACAGAGGCCGCGTCTCGCAGGGCTGAATCGACGATTGCAAGGCTGCGACCGCTGATCAGGTAGTTCACGTCGGTGATGCCCAAGACCCGTTGAAGCTGGTCAGCCGGCACCTTCATGGGACCGGCCGATGGAGCCGTTCCTGGAGCGGGTTGTGGGAATGCCGTGGACATTGCGGTGTGAAACGAGACGCGTCCTTCGACTTTCTGCATGATCTGGTGAATATGGCCGTTCAACACGGTGACGGAACCGAAACGTTTCACATAAGACAACGCCTGCTCACTGTCATCGGTTCCCCATCCCCAATCGGGATAGATAGTCCACAGCGGGATGTGAGCGAACAGCACGATTGGAGTGCTGTCTGAGCGGCCCTTCAAGTCATCCTCAAGCCACTCAAGCTGTTCGTGACCGAGCGAACCCATGCCACCGGCCTTCAAATTGGCCACATTGATGAGACCAACAAAATGCACACCCTTATGATCGAAACTGTACCAACCTGCTCCTTTCGTCCCTTTACCATAGCGCTGCAGGTATTCCTCGCCGTTGTCGGCCAACATGTCGTGTTCGCCCGGCACAAAGTAAATTTGCTTCGTCGATGCTCCTTTCAATACCTGGTCCAGGGTGTCGAATTCACTCGGCTTTGAAAGCTGAGTCAGGTCGCCCGTGTGAATAATGAAGTCCGGTTTGTGCTGCATGGCATTGATCTTGTCGATCGCCAATTGCAGGGTAGCGGTAACATCCGGATTTGCGGGTTTGTTGAAACCGATGTGACTGTCGCTGATCTGCACAAAACTGAAATCCCCACTTTTCCGGTCGTCCTTACCGTGGAGCTTGGCGAATGCCCGCGACGCTGGAATCCCGCCGCTCATCGTCCAAACCAGGCCTGTGCCCGCCCATGTCATGCACTTCAGAAAACCGCGGCGGTCGACACCGTCATTGGTAAGATCCTGTGATTTCTCATCGATCAAATCTTGCTTCTTGCTTGTCATTTGCACTCCCTGATTTGCTGCTTTCTGAGTGAATAACTCACGCGGGCTGCTTTTATTCCCACCAATATTGAAAAGAGCCACTAGCATCTCCATTTGCCGAACGTTCCGGTTTTCCTCGCGGAGATTTCTCCGGGCTGCCGGTCGCTCAAATGCAAGCGGCTTAGCCAGTTCCGTTTACGCCGCTCAGAAAGCCGCCGAGGTGCCCGGTCAGGGCAACGAGCAAAACGCCTAACACTTCAATCGCCAGCCGATATCTTGGCAAGGCTGCGGGACGACCCCGCGCGCGCAGATGCGTCCACCAAGCCAACCAGATAATTGCAGTGGAAGCGCTAGCAAAGACCATGTGCAGCAGCAGAATTCCCTTCGGGTTCTGACCTTCAAGTTGGAATTGCCAAGCCAGAACTCCTGTGACAAGCACGGGAAACGTGGAAATCGCTGCCACCAGCAGGTTGTAGTATGCTGCGTCCGCAAGCCGGGCACGTTTCCACCACTGGCCCATAAAGTCGAAGGCCACTGCTGTAATGAATAGAGCGATTGGAAAATGAATCAACACGACATGTTGAGCATGTTTCGCCAGCAGGGCCGTCTTAAGGTTGAATGGATGTACCATGGCTGCGCCAGTCCTTGTTTTTGTTCAACTCGCTCGAATTCAAATCGCCTGATTCGAGTCTTAAGCGCTGAACCCAAGAAAGTTTTGCTCAGGCCCTGCGCTCGTAATGGAAAACACATCTTGTACGAAATTATTCCCGCCCGAGAAGACTTCCGCTTCGAAATGTCGGCAGACGAATGTCAGAAGGATGTTTCTAAGTTTGTCCTGCTGGCAGCGGGACAGGGATAACGAAGCAGTGACCTAGGAGATATGAGCCAGATGTCGCCAAACATACGGCATGAACTGGAAGCCGCAATCGCAGGTGAGAAACAGCAGAATCCAGACGTCAGCTGTGTGCGCGGTAGTTGTCGCTGGACAGAGCAGTAGCAGTAGACAAAAGGCCGACAGCCAAACTCTGGGGCCTTGAGGGATCAAGTAGCTACGAAACCGAGGGCGTCGTGTTGAACCCTGAAAGAACGTGGCAGCCGCAATGCAGGAAGTTGCCAGATCAGGAAGTGCCCCATAAATTACTGAGAAACATCTCGACAGTCAAGACGAGATCGCATTTTCATCCAAGAATCCTTTTCACAAATCAGCCGCCAACGAAACCCGGCGAAAACATGAAAAACAAAGCGTACTTGCGCACGCTGTCATCAACCCACAGCTTTCGTCGCAGAATTGTGTCGTGCTTCAACGCTTAGGTCGACTCCGAACCGCAATCAGTGACACCTGTTCCAGTCCTGGAAAATGGTCGTCGGTATCCGGTTTGCGCTCGGTGGGCGCAAGCTGTTGGACCGTGGTCCGCGCCGGCAAGGACGAGCCAAAATACACCGAGTACACTGGGTCAAAGACACGCAAATCTGACAGATCATCCAGGTACACATTTGTGGCCACAACCTGACTAAAATTCATTTCCGCTTCTTCCAGGTTGTCGAGAAGGTTACGCATCGTCTGACGCAACTGATGCTGTGTACTAGTCGCGTAGATGCCACCGTGTGGTCCAGGAATAAAGCCATCTTTCGCGGAGCAATACAGAGTTTCACCCGCAAAAACGCACGGGCTGGCGGTCGGACTAGGCGGCATGTTCTTCGGACGCACCGCCTTGCGCTGCGATAGATCTCGCACGGCAACTCCGGTGTACTCGATGTGCGCGCCGCCTGGAAGACTCGATACTTCGATTGTGGCTCGCGCCGGAGTGTTTCCGAATTCAAACCGCCGGGCATAGTGCTCGTTCATAACGCGGGTTGGAATATCGGTTGTCAGATACGGATTTACGAACACCATATTGCCAAGTTCAAGGCCGGCCGCCTTGACGACAGCCTCAACTCGGTCCAGCGCCAGATCTACCTGTGCCGCCGCACCATCCGGAACTTTGCCGCTAACCGGATCAATGCCAGGCATGCTCGAAATGAAAAGTCTGTCGTGGGTAAGCATCCCAGGCGGAGCAGGATCGCTCGATTTGTAATTCGCCGGATAGACAGGCTTCTTTTCTGCCAAACTTCGAACCGCAACGGCGCTGATCTGAATGGGCGACTCGGGAACTCGGGCGACCCCCAGCACGGCGCGCGCCGGAGCAGTCTTCCCGAAGTATTCAGCGAACACCTGATTCAGTTCGTCATATTTGCTGATGTCTTCCAGATACACCTGGACGTAAACGACGTGCTCGATGGTCAATCCTGCAGATTCGACGGCGACCTTCACGTTATCCAGTGCCTGCCTAGCTTGCTCGCGAAAAGTCGACGGCACACTTCCGTTCGAGCGACTAGGTCCACACCCGGAAATGTAAACGTAATCTCCGGCATCCACAGCAGGGCAGTAGACACGATTCCTCGCAGCTGCGGCTTGAGCTGAATCGACGGGGCGCACGGGATTTTGCGCACTGAGAGACCATGGGAGCAAGGTAGCCATAGCTAACAATCGCAATCCGAGATTCGGATGAATCCGTCTCAAGACACCCTCGCGTCCTTTAGGCTGCCGACTTTTTCTGCGCTGCGCCTAGAATGGCCCTCAGCCTCTGTCCCACAATAATTTCTTCTCCCGGCTTGATCGTCATTGAGACCAGCTCAATGTGGTCGGGTCCTTTTGGCTCTTTGCGGTTGGGCTTTCCCTCGCGAACCGCTCTCACAAGGCTAGGATTGTCAGCTCCGAGAACTTCGATGACCGGGTCCCCGTCCCGCAACTGCTGAACACAATCGGAGATGCTGTAGCGCCAAGCTTGCTGATCCCATGAAATCTTCAGCGTCGGATAACGATTTCCATCGTCAGGAGTGTAAGTATCCGTCTTGACGCCGGGCACAGTCTCCACCAGTTTTCGAATGCGATCCACACGGCCGTTCCACTCTGCATAAAGTTTCTTCTCGTCCATCTTCAGCCAGGTCTCAAGCGCGGTCAGACACCCGATCACTTCCTCTTTCCCAACTTTCATCGGGCGACACACGGCTCCCTCCCGTGGACTGCAATTCAGTAGTGCCGCTTCGATCAAATCCTTACGACCCAATAGCAGTCCGCTGCATTGCGGACCAGAAAGTCCTTTGCCGCCAGAAAAACAATAGAGATCGACTCCCATGCGCGCGTAAAGCTTGGCATTGTCTGCGGGGGGAATTCCGGCAGCGTCGTCCAGCAGCATAGGAACCTTGTGGTCTTTCGCGATCGACAATTCCTTCTGAAGCTTTTCCCCAAGGTTGGTGGTGTAGATCATCGCCGTATTTTCGTTGATGGCGTTGGCGAGTTCTTCGGGAGAATATGCCAGAACGAGTTTGGCCCCAGTGAGCCGAATGGCGCTGTCAAAGGCGCTCCGTCCCCCGACCATGATCACTTCATGCTTAAGTCCCGTTGTGTCTGGAAGCTGCCAGATGTATTTGTCATCGGTGCCGGCCATGCATCCGGCCGTAGCGGCTGCCATGGCGCCTGCTGCGCCGGACGTCACGATTCCGGATTCGGCCCCCGTTAGTTCCGCCAGGCGCCGGCCCACAGCCCGCTGCAGGTCGAGCATGTTGACGAAATATTGTGATGCCTCCACTTGCGCTTGACGAACTTCAGGAAACTCGAGCGAGCCACTGAGATACGTCCATGTTCCGCGGCAGTTGATCACCGTCTTCACACCCAGGCGGGTATACACGTTCTGGCGCGGATCATGTCCGGCAGCGGTCGCAGCTTGAGCATACAGTTGCCGCACAGCAATCTGGCTTAGAAGTGGTGCCGCTGCCACGAATTTTACAAATGACCTCCGACTGGAACTCCGCATCGCTATTAATCCCTCCTCCGAAAGAACTTTCCTTCGTTCAACGGTGACTCACTGTTTTGTCCAGCAAACGCATTGATGTGGCTCGGCTTTAATCTTCTGCACCGTTCGAAGGAATCTTCGATCGCACGGCGAGGATGTAGGCCTTGGCTCCCGGTTTGTTCTGGTTGTAGAAACCTACCGTACAGTTTGGGCGGAAGTAGTAAGCATCTCCCGCCTTGGCCGGATAACGCCCCTCGATTCCGTCCATTCCGCTCCCAGCGACCATCTCACCTTCACCTTGTACGACGAAGTAGATTTCTTCTGCCGCTTCGTGGTGATGCGGGAAGTTTGTACCTCCGGGCGCAAAATCCATCCAGAAAAAACTGGTCACAACCGAGGCTTCGTCGATCGCGTCACGCTTCCCGCTCTTCGGACCTACCAACAATTTGTACAAAACCGAGGTCGGGTGACCCCCGACGGTCTGTTCCTTCACGTCTTTCAGATTGATGATTCTCGGCTGTTGTAGCGGGCCACCTGTCGTGCCCCTAGCAGGGACCTTAAAGCCCATGACCAGAACTCGCAAGGCCTGGCCGGAATTACTGGAGAGCGAATGCCTGACTCCTGGAGCCATGTACACAAAATCATTCGCGCGTAACGGATGCGGATCGTCACCGTACTGCAGCGCTCCTGCACCTTCCAGAACAAAATCAATTTCTTCTTCACGGTCGTATAGAACACTTTGGCACGCGCCTTGGGGATCGACCGAAACCTCCGCGAAGCGAGAAACGCTGCGTAAAATTCGGTCGTCCGCGCCACCTGCACCGAAGAATGGCTTGTAATGGCAGGTTCCAGTGGAGAGATCAGTTTTCGTTTCGCTCAAGCTGGGCAAATACCGGTGGAGCCACGTGGGATCAACACTGCGATCCTGGGCCGAGAGATTTACCGAAATCAGCAACGCAAACAAAACCATCGCCCGTTTCATTCCCACCACAGGTGTGCTCACGCTTTTCCCCACTTGCGACCGTGGTATATCACAGAATTTGCTTGACGCAAATCGAAATCTTTCGTTTGATTAGCATTTATTTCGTTTTGAGGATACAAATGCCGTCGTGAGAAAGTTCTGCGTGCTACTCTCAATCCTCGCAACCGCTGCCCCCAGGAAACAGTGATCATGCCACTCCATTCTGTGTCATTGAGGCGACGACGAACTGTCTGGCTAGGATTTGTTCTACTTGCACTCCTGCCAACCGTCAGATTGTCCGCACTCGGTCGCTCCGATTCGCCGAAGAATCCAGATTGCCACCTCGAGGCCGTTGACTATAAAGGCTGGCACGCGCAACAACTCTCGAACCGCTGGGTACAGTTGATCGTCGTTCCCCAGAATGGCGGGCGGCTGATGCAAGTGACTTTTGCCGGACATCCTTACCTGTTCGTGAATCCTAAGCTCGCAGGCAAATACCTTCCCCCGAGCACTAACCAGTGGTTCAACTACGGCGGAGACAAACTCTGGCTCTTGCCTGAAGGGAACAACGACGAACACCATTGGGTCGGCAATTCTGACTTGTTGGATGATGGCCCGTTTTCATTTCGAAAGCTTTCGGAAGGCCGTACCTGCGAGATCGAACTGACCGGTCCCTCGGACCCACAGACTGGAATTCAATTTATTCGGACGATCCGTCTTGATGCCGACTCACCACGCATCGGATTCCACGCGGCCATGAAGAACATCACGGGCCACACTCTCGAATGGTCAATGCAGTCCGTGTCGCAATACGACACGTCGACTCCCCCCGTACAATCCGCGGAACAGAACTCGCAAATGAATCACGACTTCTGGACCTTCACTCCTGCGAATCAATCCAGCGCTTATCTCAACCGCTACCACGTTCGCTTCGGGCCAGCAGAGAATTCTGCGGTTTCGGTAAGGGACGACGATCTTTTTGCCGTGCACTACGTTCACATGGCTGCCGAGTTGTGGCTCGATTCCACAGAGGGATGGCTCGCGGTCGTCGATCGGAAGAGCCAATACGCGATGGTCGAGCGCTTTCAATACGAACCCACCAGACCATATCCGGGCAAAGCGTCTGTCATCTTCTGGACAAACGGTCCGGAAGTCAGGCTGAACGACGAAGGCGTCGCTTCGGTCAGCTCCGATCCGGATGCGAGTCCTTACTACCTCGAAGCTGAACTCAACAGCCCGATTTGCCACCTCCGACCCAGTGAGAGCTGTAGCTTTGAGACCGAGTGGTTTCCTACTCGATCGGGAAGCGAGTTCCGCGGAGCAACCGACGCCGGAATTGTCATATATCCATTGAGAGCGAGCCTCGATGGTGGCAAACTCAAGCTGTCTGGCTCATTTGGAGTTTTTTATTCTGGCCACCTGCTCGCGCACTTTTACGATCAACACGGGCGCGCGATCGGAATGGCGCAGTTGATCGAGGTCGATCCGAGCCAAGCCGTTTCGCTTGAGACTGAGATCCTTCCGCCGGCAACAACCTCAAGGCTTTCCATTCACCTCGTTGACGAGAGTGGAGTCGATCGCGGGGCGCTGCAGGAAGTTCAAGTTGGGAAACCACAACAATCAATAAAATGAAACGGAACGCCGCAGCAATCATTCTTTTCCTGCTCGCCGCCTGTACTGGACCAGGGCGGCTGGATGCGCAAGTGCGGACATCCGCAAGTCCCGATCTGCGGGTAAATGCTGAAGATTTGCTGACGAAGCCTGTGGGCGAGAACTGGCCCTCATACAACGGAGATTACACGGGCCGCCGCTTTAGCAGCCTAAGCGAAATAAATTCGAGAAACGTCACCCAACTTCGAGCGGCTTGGGTTTTTCACCCCGGCAATTCCCAAAGGTTGGAAGCCACCCCTGTCGTCATACGCGGCGTGATGTACGTGACGTCCGCCAATGACGTGTTCGCGCTCGATGCACGCACTGGACGGGCGCTGTGGCACTACAGTCGTCCCATAAGTTCGGGATTGCTGGATGATTCCGCGGGCCACATCAACCGTGGCGTGGCCGTCAGGGAAAACTTTGTCTATTCCGAAACCGACGATGCGCACTTGCTATGTCTCGACGCCCGCTCGGGCAATCTGATCTGGGACGTACAATATGCGGACAAAGCTAAGCACTACGGGTCGACTAGCGCCCCACTTATCATCAAAGATGAGGTGGTCGTCGGCACATCCGGCGGTGATTCGGGAGTACGCGGATTCATCGCCGCATTCGATAAGGCAACCGGAAAGCTCAGATGGCGTTTGTGGACCATCCCCGGTCCGGGAGAATTCGGTTCTGACAGTTGGCCGGGAGATTCGTACTCTGCACGGTGGTGCCACCACGTGGATGCCCGGCACCTACGACGCAGAACTCGATACCCTGTACTGGACAACCAGCAATGCCGCTCCCGATTTCGTCGGAGATTCACGCCCGGGCGATGATCTCTACACCGCCAGCGTCTTGGCGATTGACGCCAATACTGGAAAATTGAAGTGGTACTTCCAGTTCACACCGCACGATGTATATGACTACGACGCCAACGAAACTCCAGTGCTTGTTGATGTGGAGGAGAACGGCGCGACCAGGCATTTGCTCGTGCAAGCCAATCGGAATGGCTTTTACTATGTTCTCGATCGCACGAATGGTAAGTTTTTGCGGGCTAAGCCCTTTGTGGAGAAGCTAACCTGGGCGAAAGGAATAGATCCTTCTGGCCGTCCCGTTCTATCGGACCGCGTGCCTACAAAAGAAGGCACCCTGATTTGCCCCGGCATCGTCGGTGCTACGAATTGGTTCTCTCCCTCGTACAACCCGAACACTGGATTGTTTTATGTGATGGCTCTCGAAAACTGCAATATCTATTTCGCGAAATCGCAACCGTTTGTTCAAGGTGAGACTTACTACAATACTGGGACTAAGTTTCCCGTCGACCAGCACTCACAGAAGCTTTTATTAGCACTCTCCGCCGTAGATGGAAAGGAGATCTGGCGCTATCCGCAAACGGGTCGCGGCAATTCCTGGGGAGGGACCCTAACAACCGCAGGTGGGCTCGTATTCTTTGGAGATGATGCCGAGTCTCTGGAAGCGGTGGATGCAAAGACCGGACGTCCCCTCTGGCACTTCAACACTGGCCAATCATTCCACGCCTCTCCGATGACATATGCAGTCGGAGGGGTTCAGTACGTCGCAATCTGTGCGGGAAGCGACTTGTTCGCCTTTGCGCTTCCGCACTAATGATTCCGATTTCGCACCACCGCTTCAGTGTTCCAGGTAAGGCACAAAACCCTGTGTTTTGGTTTCCAGGCGATACACAGAGGTCGTTGCCGTGATGTAAAGGGTCCGGTAGTCCTTCTCGCCCCAGGTCAAATTGGCAGGCTGTTCTGGCATAACGATCGTTCCCAAGTGATTCCCCTTCGCGTCCCAAACCCATATGCCCTTCGGCCCGGTAACAAACAAGTTGCCGTTCGTATCGACTTTGATACCGTCCGGAACGCCGTCGTTTTTGCCCCCAGGCTCCTCGCCAAAAACACGTCCATTGCTCAGACTTCCATCCGTGTTCACGTCGTAGACGCGAATATTTCGCCGCTCGCTGTCATCCACATAGAATTTCTTTCCATCTGGAGAAAAAGCTAATCCATTCGGTTGCGTCAGATCTCGGGTCAGCAAACGAACATTTCCCTTCTCATCTAGCCGATACACCCCTTGAAACGGTATTTCTTGCTTTTCGCCGGCAACAAGATCCAACGTCGGATCGGTGAAATAGATCGCGCCATCCGGCCCGACGATTACATCGTTCGGACTGTTGAATCGCTTCCCTTCGAAATGATCAGCGAGAACTTTATATTTCCCATCAAGAGTTACCTCGATGATCGCTCGCAAGACGCTCGCGCAATCGATCAACCGGTGCCTGCGATCAAAGGTGTTGCCGTCCGGATCGCCCAATGCGATGACCTCTTCCTTTTTGCCGTTCGGATAGACCCGGTAAATCTTGTTAATAGTCTCGTCGCTGACGTACAAGAACCCCGCTGGATCCCACATCGGTCCCTCGGTGAAGCCAAAGCCTGTCGCAACGGCCTCCAATTTCGTATCGCCCGCGATGATCTCCCCGAATTTAGGAGAGAGCGGCTCAAGCTTAAATTCCTTCGCTCTCTGGCCCGAAGAACTGAGCGACAAGCAGAAAACCGTTATCAGGTAAGTCAGGATTGTCTGCCCGGGCTTCATTCGAAATCGTCCTCTCTTTTGCGGGGAGTTGCTGCCTTGCTCGCATCTGGAGTCGCAGTCATTAGATAACTAGCCAAGTCGTTCAGTTCAGCCGAGCTTAGGCGCTCTCGATAATCTGTGGGCATCAAAGAGTTTTCGATGCGCTCGATACTGCGCAGTTCAGACTTCTGGAAGGAATGGAAGCCGCCGTTTTTATTTTGAAACTGTATTGAGAAGTTGTCTTCGTTACGAATCACACCCTCAAGGCGATCCCCCTCCGATGTAACAAGCACGGCGGATCGATAGCCCTGTGCCGGCATTCTCCGTGACCGCACGATCTCATCTCGAATCGCTTCGGCCGACACCGTCGCTCCGTAGCCGGAAAGATCAGGTCCAAGGAACCCGCCTTGACCGGAAATCGTATGACAACTTGAGCATTCGCCTTTGCCGAAAAATATTTGCTTCCCCCGTCCTGTGTCACCGGGCAGGTTTCGCCCTTCAAGCTTCCCTTGAAGCGACCGCAGGTAACTTACTACGGCGCGGGTCTGTTTGTCGCTGAGATTGCGAAACCCTGGCATCCCGGTTCCGGGTACACCGTTCGAAATAATGCTGGATAGTTGCGCATCGGAGAGATGCTGGACTTTGGCGCTTCCGGAAATGTTGGCGGCTTTGTCGCTTCCGCGCCCATCCAGACCGTGGCAGCCAGCGCACGACGTGTTGTACGTGGTCTTTCCCGCTTCGAGGTTAGTCTTTGAACGCACTGATGAAGTCTGCTGTGCTGAAGAGAAGGATGTGTTAAACGCCCACAAGAAAAGAAAAGCTCCGAGCAAACAACACGAAGATTTGCATATCGGCGACATAGGCAAGCCGACACATTCTATCTCAGGAAGGCGGCGGTTCGCGCCAAAACAGTTCCGTTCCCTGGTCTGATCTCTTTTTCTGAGCGCAGCAGTGGTAATGTTAGAGTCCGCGAAAACATCTAGAAGGAGGAGGGAGAGAATGCTTCCATCTCGTCCGTATTCGAAACTGCGCATCATCTTAGTGACTCTTGGAGCTTTGATCTTTATTCCAGCCTTGGCAGTTCAAGTCCGTGTCGCCCGCGCTCAATCCAATTCGCAAGGAGTGGAGACCGCACGGACCAACGACGATCTGATCGCTCAATTCCGGCGTGTGGAAGTCGCTTCCGTTTCCGATGCACTCGAGCAGACGACCGGAAAGAAAATGTACATGAGCCATCACATGCGGCCGATCTTTACTTCCAAATTTGCTGGATATGCGCGCACCGTTCAACTCAAGAAAGACGAGGGTAATAAAGATCCCGAGGCTCTCACGGGAATGTTGGAAGCGATCGATCAGGGATCAACAGACTCGGTGTACGTGATGGTGGTTGAGGACGGAGAAGACATCGCGGGAATGGGCGGACTGATGGGCACCGCCATGGCAGCACGCGGTTACGCTGGGGCGGTAATCGATGGTGGAGTGCGAGATGTGGCCTACCTGCGCAAGATTGGTTTCCCCGTTTTCGCCACGGGAATTGTTCCCTCCACCTCGGTGCACCACTACCGGTTTGCAGGAGCGCAGATCCCATTGCTCTGCAATGGTGTCCCTGTGAATCCTGGAGACATCGTTGTTGCCGATAGTGACGGTGTGGCCGTTGTGCCGAAAGCCCAGGCGCAGGCCGTACTCGCGCTCGCGCAGCAAATGGATTATAAGGAACATTCGATGTACGCAGTCATTGAACAATTGAAGTCGATCGTGCAGGCAGTGAAGAAATTCGGCCGGCTTTAGTAGGCGGGATTGCATAAATCTGTGATTCATTCGATAATCCAGCACTTCCGTTTTTGACAGCGTGGATGACAGACCATATCAACCAAAAAGGAGCACTTTTATGAGTTTGACCTCGACTCGCAGAACCTTCGCGCTACGTTTCGGTTCCCTCCTTTCAGCACTAGGACTCACTGCCGCCGCACTGCCCTCGCGTGGACTGGCCCAAAGTTCCGCCCAAGACTCAAACGCCGTCCGCAAGTTGAACGCCGAAGGCAAGCCCGGCAGTGAGAAAGACGTCATCATGCCGATAATCGTTCACAACGGCCTGATTTATGTCTCCGGCCAGGGCGCACACGATTCGCGAGACCCGAAGGAATGGACGATTGAATCCCATACCACCATGGTCATGGACAAAGTGAAGAAGCTTGTGGAAGTCGGGGGAGGCACAATCGACAGCATCCTTCAGACCAGCGTCTTCCTGGTGAAGATCGAGCACTGGGACGCGATGACCAAGGTTTTCGGCAGCTATTTCCCACACGGTGGACCAACCCGCACTACCGTTGCGGTCGCTGCCCTGCCTGGCGATTCGCTGGTCGAAATTAACTGCATCGCTGCGGTAACGCGCAAGTAACGCTGAAAACAGAGCGAAGGAGATCCTCATGCGATTGAAATCGTCATGGAATCGGCGTGGATTCTTGGGGACTGCCGCCGCAATGGTGGCGTCTGCCCTCGCACCTCGCAAGCTTTCTTCGACTTCGCGCGCGGCGGCCAGCAGCGCGACCGTGAGCGGCTTCGGCCAGACTGGCAATCCCTACGACGAATTGGGCGTCACGACTGTAATTAACTGCGAAGGCACCATGACGATGCTGGGTGGCTCCATTCTCCGTCCAGAACTCGAAGCCGTCATGGCAATGGCCGGGCGTCATTTCGTAAGTATCCCTGACCTGGAAGTTGCAGCGGGCAAGCGCATCGCAGAGATGCTGAAGCTTCCGGACGGCTACGCCGTGCTGGTGACTTCCGGTGCTGCGGCGGCGATCCAGTCCGGGCTGGCAGGTATTCTGACGGGTGATGACGAAGCTCGTATCCGCCAAATTCCAGATTTGAGTGGAATGAAATCGGAAGTCATCATTCAAAAATCGCATCGCAATCCGTTCGACCACCAGTTGCGAAACACGGGTGTCAAGCTGATCGAGATTGAAACCCGCGACCAACTCCGTCAGGCCGTCAGCGACCGCACCGCGATGATGCACTTTTCAAACTTCGCGAACGCCGCCGGTCAAATCAAGGTGGATGAATGGGTCAAACTGGCCAAGCAATACAACATTCCGTGCATGAATGACGCCGCCGCCGACACGCCCCCGGTTTCCCATCTCTGGGATTACGCCAACATGGGATACGATCTCATCACTTTCAGTGGCGGCAAAGCGATGCGTGGCCCACAGTGCGCCGGCCTGCTGATCGGACGAAAGGATCTAGTCGCGAATGCCCTGCTCAACAACAGTCCGCATGAAGACACACTGGGCCGCAGCCAGAAGGTAGGCAAAGAAGAAATTATCGGAATGGTGAAAGCGGTCGAGCTCTATTTGAAGGAAGACCACACCGCACTAGAGAAAGAATGGCAGGACCGGCTCGAACGTATCTCACGCGAATTAACCAAAATTCCCGGCGTGAGCACTTCTTTCTTCGTTCCCGACATCGCGAACCATGTCCCCCATATGAACATCACATGGGACTCCAGAGTTCCGATGGAGCCGAAGCAGGTTTCGAAGTTGTTGCGGAATTCCAAGCCTTCGATTGTCATCGGCGGCGGTGAAGGCAGGCCTGGTCTCACCATGTGCTCGTTTATGCTGCAGCCGGGCGAAGACAAAATTGTCGCCGAACAGCTGTCGGGCATCCTGCGTGGGCACTCCGCCTAGGTGCGATCGCGATTCACAATAATGCCCAAGGCGAAGACAACCCGACGTGCGCTGGTTTCTGGTGTTCTGGCTTTTTGTCCTGAGCGCCGTGTCGTACCTCGATAGGGTTAACATCTCCATTGCGGGCGGATCGATCGTCGATTCCTACCACCTGACCGACGTGCAACTGGGAAAGGTCTTCAGCGCGTTGGTCGCAGGATACGCCCTGTTTCAGACGCTGGGCGGCCATCTTGCCGATCGGTTTGGTCCGCGACGTGTCCTGACCGCCGGAGTTCTCTGGTGGGGAATCTTCACTGCCCTGACCGCACTCGTTCCCGCTAACGTTAGCGGCGCCCTCATTCTTTTTGTCGCGGTTCGGTTTCTTCTCGGCGCGGGGGAGGCGGTAATCTATCCAGCGGCCAATCAGTTCGTTGCACGTTGGATCCCCGTGCACGAGCGTGGTATCGCCAATGGCTGGATCTTTGCTGGCGTCGGCGCCGGAGCTGGCCTCACTCCCCCTCTTATCACTTATCTCATGATTCACTACGGTTGGCGGTCATCGTTCTGGGTTTGCGCCATCCTTGGATTACTCGCCGGAGCAGTCTGGTTTGTTGCCGCGCGCGATAATCCAGCGCAACACCCGAAGGTTTCGGCGGCAGAGCTCATTACGATTCAATCCGGACTTTCCGTTACAAGTCTTTCATCACTTCCGGGGAAAGGACCAGCCAACGTCCCCGTGCCGTGGAAGCGAGTCCTGCGGAGTCGCGAGGTTTGGGCTGTGACGATCAGCTATTTTTGCTACGGCTACGCGGCGTGGATTTTCTTTAGCTGGTTCTACCGCTACCTCGTAAAAGTGAGGGGACTCGATCTCAAAGCGAGCTCGTTCTATTCCATGCTGCCATTTCTCGCGATGCTCGTGTGCTGCCTGCTCGGCGGGACGGTGAACGATCGCCTTACCAAGTGGCGCGGACCACGGCTGGGTCGTTGTGGCTTGGCCGCGGTTGCCATGGGAGTGGCCGGAGTCTTCATCGCTCTCGGCTCTCAAGTGCAGGGTGTCAGGCTGGCAAGCGTCGTTCTCGCAGGCGGCGCTGGCGCGCTGTATTTTTCTCAAAGTTCATTTTGGTCGGTTACCGCGGACATTGCTGGAGCATCCGCCGGATCGGTATCCGGATTTATGAATATGGGCGGGCAAATCGGAGGAGCGTTGACCGGTTCTCTGACTCCGTGGATCGCCGTGCGCTATGGGTGGGCCGCATCTTTCCTGGTGGCCGGGGGTTTGTGCGTGTTAGGCGGCATTTGTTGGCTTGCTGTGGATCCACTTCGTTCGTTGACACAGGAGCACATTGGCGAAATGCTAGAGATCCATCGCTGAGATAGAGGCACTCGATCCCTCACCTCGAAAGCCACTTTCTAGCTCCACAACCGATCCCAAGAGCGTTCCTGATCCCACTGCGGAGTGGGTTCGAAGTATCCTGTGCCCGGAGCCAAGTGTTGTCGGACCACCTCTTCATTCAGAGTGACGCCGAGCCCGGGCCGGTCCGGAACATCAATCCACCCATGATTGACGATCGCAGATTTGGTTCCCTCGACAACCAAAGATGACCACCAGGGTACGTCCAGCGAATGATTCTCCAGCGCCAGGAAGTTTTGTGTTGCCGCTGCACAGTGAACGTTTGCCATGCAGGCAATCGGGGTGCCGGCAAAGTGCAGAGCCATGGGAACGCCGTACTCTTCAGCCATGTCGCCGATCTTGTGCGTCTCGAGAATTCCGCCTGCCGTGGCGAGGTCGGGCTGAATCTTGCTGACTGCGTGTTTATCACACAGCACTCGGAACGGCTCTTTCAGGTAGATATCTTCTCCCGTGAGGATAGGAGTCGGGCTCTCGTCCGAAATTTGCTTGAGTAGATCCGTATACATCCATGGAATCACGTCTTCCATCCACGACAGGTTATATTTCTCGTACGCCTTGCCGAGTCGGATGATCGACTTCACTCCTAAATGGCCCAAATGGTCCATTGCTAGCGGGATCTCCATCCCGACAGCATCGCGGACAGCGGCCACGTATGTCTCGAGCATGGCGATGCCTTTGTCAGTCACCTCCATGCCCAGCAGAGGATGAGGCAGTTGGTTCGGCTGCCACTGTTGCAGGTCCGTAGGATTGGTGACCGTACCGGCAGTATCTGCCACCATCTCGATGCCCAGATCCATCTTGAGCCACGTGAGACCCATTACGTCCTTACGCTCTTTCAATCTTTGCGCATAGACCTTCGGATCCTTCGACTCGGTGGTGTCGGCATAGATCCGGATCTTGTCCCGAAACTTCCCACCACCGACGAGCGCGTAGACAGGGGCGTTATAGACCTTGCCGACGATGTCCCATAGAGCCATTTCGATGGCGCATACTCCGCCACCCTGGCGCGCGTGCCCGCCGAATTGCTTGATCTTGCAGAAAATCTTGTCGAGTTGTAACGGGTTTTCGCCGACGATCCGGCTCTTCAAGAAAAGAGCATACGTTGGACTCGCGCCGTCCCGGACTTCCCCCAACCCATAAACCCCTTGATTCGTATCAATCCGAATAATCGGGCAGGGACTTGGCCCGGGCTTCACGATGGTGGCCACACGCAGATCGGTGATCTTCAGAGTTGAAGGACTGGAATTCGTATTGACCGTTCTCGGGTAGGCCTCGACCGGATCCCCCAGCCAGGCTCCGCCCAGCGCCAGCGCGGACGCCTTCAAAACTTCTCGACGTCCCCACATCCCCCATCTCTGTTTAGGCATCGTTACTCCCTGTGAGCACCAAGACTCATGCAGATGAAAACCGCCATCCCTTTGCGAAAAGATCACAACATGAGAAATAGAATTGTAAACTCATCGGCAAACTATGATTCCAAAGTCTACCTATCAAAGGAGCAACTGCAATGACACGTCGTGTAAGAATTGGGAGCGCCATTTACCGGGGAGTCTTTGTCGTCGCCATGTTTGCATCCACTTCCGCCTATTCACAGTTGTACACGTTCTCCAAACAAGAATTGATCGACTATACCGCTAAGTCTCCATTCGACAGGCTTGCCGATGGGCGCCCCAAGGTCCCCGATGCCATGATCGAGCGCGCTCGCGAACTGTCCTCTGAAGAAGTGTGGGCGGGGCTCCCAGAAAAAGGCTTTCGGAACCAGTATGCCGATGGATTTCAGGTCCTGCATCCCGGAAAAACGATGGTTGGTCGCGCCTTCACCGTGCAATTCATGCCCATGCGGGCTGACGTCGATCAGGTAGCCAGCAACAAAGCCAAACAACGAGGACTGCAGGACCTAGGCAATCAAACCGCCATTGATATGCTCCAGCCAGGAGACGTCCTCGTCGTTGATCTATTCGGCAAAAAAGTGGACGGCACCATTGTGGGCGACAATCTTTTCTATTACGTGATGAAGGCCACGAACGGCGGCGGTTTGGTTGTCGACGGCAGCATTCGCGATCTCGACGGCATTGCGAACATGGACATGCCCGCCTATTTTCGTTCTGCCGATCCGACGCCGATTGGCAACGTAATGCTCACCGGCATCAATGTGCCAATCCGAATCGGCAACGTCACCGTGATGCCCGGAGATCTCGTGGTTGGTGACCGCGAAGGCGTCTATTTCATTCCTCCACAATTCGTCAAAGAAGTCCTCGATCACGCCGATGAAACCCATATCCACGATGAATGGACAAGAAAGAAATTCGATGAACGAAAATACAAGTCTTCCGAGATTTACGGCTCACCCAAGGATCCTAAGTTGCAAGAAGAATACCGGGAGTATTTGAAGAAGCGGTTGGACGAGCTCCATAAACAGCGAGATTCACAATAAAGGAGGTTCCTGCGTCAATCAGAGATTCTCGACCTCAAAAGTCGATTCTGTAAATACGTACACTTTGAGGCGCAACCACTGTCTTTATCGTCAGCACAGTCGCCCTAGCCGCGATCGGCTGATTGGCCGTGATTTCCCGAATGCTGGAAGCCGGATGTTCCAACTCTCGGTTGAATTCGACCTGCGCCGGCTTCTCTGAGTGATTGAACAAGAAGACCCAGCGGCCTTTGGGTGCTTGCATTTGTCGAAGTTCGAGCAGAGGGGGCGCATGCAGATCGGCTTGCGCGAGTCCCGCCCATCGACTCAGGATGCCAGCCAGCGGATGCATAGCTGTCGGGTGCTCATAGTTCTCCTGCCCGGCGAAACTACCAAATACAATCGCCTCGCCATGGTTATAGCGGTTCTCCCATGCAATCGGTGTTCTGTCCGATAAGAAAGCCACAGGTCGGGCAGACTTATTTTCTAATTCAAATTGTTCTTGGAATCTCGAACCTTTGAATTGCGCGCTGCCCCAGGTGACTTCAAACTCTTTACCGGGGACGAGCTGTTTTTCACGAACCCCAAACATCTCATCCCATCCAAACCCCGGAATCTTGGGTTCGGCATGGCCTCTTTCATCCACCCACCCCGGGCGCGCTTCGACAAAAAGATGTCCACCGTCCGCGACGTACTCCTTCAGAAGCGCCGCTTCCTCCTTCGTCAGCATGAGAGGATATGGAACGATCACAAGCTTGTAGCTCCGCACGGCGTCTCGCGAAAGTTCTCGCGAACTGACGACGTCAACCGGTAAATTTCTTTCGAAGAACATTCTGTGGTATCCCGCGACTGCTTCATGAATAGCGTTTCGGCTGCCTTCCTCGTCGTAGCCGCCCAACAACGGAGCCAGTGGGCTGAACACGATTGCCACCTCAGCACGTTGCGGATGCGATTGCAGCAGAAGTTCCGCATTTTGCTGAATGCGTCGCGAGATCTCTCCCGCATGCCGGCTCCGTTCAGTCAGGGTTCCGTCCAGATTAATCATTCCGTATCCACCGGACTCATACCCGGCGTTCATCGGATAAAACGCGTAATAGTTAATGGCGCGGGCACCACGTGAAACCATTCCCCATGTCCACAACTCCAGATCGTTTGCCGTAACCGGCGAGCCAATCACCGTCCCATGCACTCCGTAGCCGCTCTGCAGTTCTCCAACATAGAAACCTCTGCCCGCTGTCATGCTGTTCGTCAAGTCCATCGCCAGAACGCGCCGCTCAAGGCTCCAATTGTGCTCAGGCGCCGTGAGTTTCGGGTAGAAGCTCGTTCCGAAGAAATCGACCGAGTCCTTCATCAGAAAATCATCGCTGGGATCATAAGCATCGGCCAAAGTGCGTACGAGCGGCGAAGGATTTGGCGCATGGCTAGTGGTCACATGTTCTGGGTCAACGGCTTTCACTGCATCATTCCGCAACTTGAGGTCCTCAGCCAGTTTGTAACCGTAAAAGACGCGCCAATCCATAAAATCGGTGTATGTGAGAATTGTCCCGTAGCGCGGAGGCTCAACCTGATTCCAGTCAGTGAATGTGCGATGCCAGGCTTCGTTGAGCCGGTCGAGCGTGCCATATTTGCTTTTCAACCATAGGCGAAAACGTTCCATGCTGCTGGGGCAATAGCAGAACATCGGCTCTGACTTGTAGCCGACCCGAGCCCAATTCAGCGCGGCTGGTTCACTCCACAAGTCCCATCCATAAAACGCGGAGTTTCCCGCCACGTGTCGTGCCACTTCCTGAAAGAAGTCGAGAATAGCTTTCCTTACGCCCCGGTGATCGAAGCAATATCCCGGGGCAGCCTGGGAGGGAATGGCCTGGCCATCCTGTGCGGCGTAGCGGCCATCGGGATATTTCTGTCCAACCCACTCCGGAGCAGAATCGACGTAAACCTGCACTATCACTCTCAATCCCGTTTCATTTGCTAAACCAAGCAGTAAATCAAGGTTCTCGAGATGGTATTGGCCTTCTTGAGGCTCGCCGACGTTCCATTCCACCCAGGTTCGAACTGTATTGAACCCCAGGCCCTTGATCTTTAATAGGTCTTCCTTCCACGACCTGGGGGAATCAGCCGTGACGGTCTCCAACATCGGCGCCCGTGCTTTGCCTCCGCTATACCACACAGCGACGGGGAAAAATGTAGGTTGACTCTTGCTCGCTCGGTTGATTTCTGAGCGAAGTGGTGCGGATGTATCTTGGATACTGATTTTCCCGTGAGAAGCCCTCGTGTGCGCCCTCGCGCCCAACCCAAGAGCAAGCGCGAAAACAAATAAAATACCTGCCCGAGTTCGATTGGTTGGCATTGAGTGCTTTGGAGCGCGATCGTACTATCGGTGGCTCCCAAGCAAAATGGCTTGGGGCCCTTCGCCTAAGAGCTTTCGCAGCCTCATCTGTCGTATCTTTTACTTCCTTAGCTTCGAACTCGCAAATCTAGTCGCGCGCGAAATCGTCGGCCCTGGACGGCAACGCTCCATCCCCACTTGGGATGGTGAAATACTGCGGACGCGCTTTCTCCCACTGCACCATGCTGAGTCCCGAAGGATCGTAGGAGATGCGCCCGGCTCGGATTGTCATGCGGGCCGACAATTTTACATTCCCATCCATTCTCGCGACCCCGCAATCAATGTAGCTGAAGTGGCCTTGCGTCAGTTCCAGCACAGCAATATCCGCCTCCTGGCCGATCGACAACGTCCCTAGGTCTGGCCGGTGAATCTCCTTTGCCGGATTGACTGTAGACCTGCGAACGACATCCTCCAGCGGCACTCCCATGGCCAGGAATTTCGACATCACATTGTTCATGCTGAGAATCAAGAAATTGTCGACGTGCAAATCGGTAGAGATGGAATCAGGGATGAACCCCTGTTTTGCAGCCGGAACTGCATTCCGAAACCAGAAACTGCCAGCCCCATGTCCCACATCGAAGATCACGCCTCGTGCCCGGGCTTCTGCGATGGCGGGATTGAGCTTGCCGTCGGAAAGGATGATAGGAAATTGCTGGGCGAAAACATGGGTGTGTATGTCTCCCGGCCGCATTTTCTTGAGTATCAGGTCCTCATAAGTACGCTCTGGCCGCGGCCAGAAATCAAACATGACCGGACTATTTGTGAGAATGCCGCACTCAATCGCACGGTCAACCGCAGCCCAAGGAGTGTGTTCTCCATCCCAAGGCCCCCTGGTCCAGTAATGAGCGGTTTTGACACCCACGATGAGGTCGGGATACTTCTTGATGGTGTCGACACAAAGTTTCACATCCATTTCGTCCAGGCTTTGTTCAAGTCCACCGTTCATGCCATTTGCCACGATGTTCAGAAAGGCCAACACTCGTACTCTGGCGCGGTCGATGACTTCTTCCTTTTCCTGAAGAAACGTCTCTGCCCCGGCGGTGCCTGCATCCACGATGGTGGTCACACCTGACTGCAATGCTAGATCAGCGGGAATTCCAAGCGGCAGCGCGTGTGCTCGCGCGTCGGGCGCGAACCAGTCCAGCGGCGCCCCGCCATGCCCAACATGGTAGTGAATATCAATGAGGCCGGGTGTTACATAGAGATTTGAGACATCCACGACCTTCCCAGCCTGATCCGCCGGAATATTTTTCTCGACCGCAGCAATCTTGCCCTGGAGAACACCGATGTCTCGTATCTCATCGATGTGATTCGCAGGGTCAATTACATGCCCGCCCTTCAACAGCAGGTCGTAACGTTGGCCAGATTGAGCAAGTATCGCGAGTGGAAATATGAGGAAGCTTGCGATGAGAGTAATAAGTGCAAGTGGCGATTTGGTCCGGATCTGCATAGGACTTCTCTTGGCCTTTCGAGCGAAAGTGTATCCATTAGGAGAGAGATTGTCACTCTCCCAAGCATGACAACTTGGGCAGGGTTGTAAAGAAGGTCGCGCTATCGTAATCTGATCGCTGTTTTTGGCTTTGGTTCGACAGGCTGCACACTCCGAATCAGGAACCGTTCATGGATCGCCGCACTTTCGTGAAAGCCGGCTGCATTGGAAGCGCTTCGCTGCTCATTCAGGGACTTGATCCGATGATGCGAGCCGATGTGGCACCCATCGCAGTGCCACCCATCGAACTCCGCGGTTTGCTGGGCTACAAGCCATCTCCGCTTGGTATGCCGGGTCTTTTTCCCGGCCGAGTAGTCGAAATCCGCGACCCCGAGGCCATCGTACGCAATCGCATCTCACAGCCGATCGTGCACCGTATGCTGGAGCGGGCGATGCAGGATTTGACCGGAGAAAAGTCCGCGCAGGCGGCGTGGGCGAAGTTTGTTGAGCCGAATGACGTTGTTGGTATCAAGATCAACCCATCGGGCGCGCCAGCTTGCTGCTCCTCTCCCGAGATCGTGCGCGAGATCATCGCCGCAGTCCAGTCGATTGGCGTTCCTGCTCGTAACATTTTGATCTATGACCGCTATTCGTACGAAATGGACATCGGTAGCTACCAGGCTCTGCTGCCTCCTGGTGTGCGGATCATAGGCATTCAGGACGCGTTCGTGGATTCTTCCGGTTACGATCCGAATATCTTTTGCTCGGCGACCTTCTTCGGTGAGTGGGAAACCCGCTCCTACATGGCAAATATCGTCTCGCAGGCAGTCACCAAGATTATCAACGTGCCCACAATGAAAGACCATTCGGCCTCCGGTATCACTGGAGCTCTCAAGAATCTGGCCTACGGCACATTCAACAATGTGGCGCGCTCACATCGCGCTCCTCATTCCTTTACCAACCCACTGATCGGTCTGATGTGCACGGTTGAACCCTTACGTTCCAAGGCCGTGCTTCATATCATGGATGGTATGCGGCAGGTATGGCATGGCGGACCGCTGACCCAGGTTCAGGATTTCATCGATCAGACAGGCATTCTCCTCGTAGCAACCGATCCAGTCGCTATGGACACCATCGAATTAGAGGCTATTGAAAAGAAGCGCCGCGAACGCGATGCACCATCCCTCTGGCAACACGATCCCAAGAGCATCACAATCGATAACAACGAATTCTTTCACGACGCGACGAAAAATCTCTTCTTCCGCCAGCCAGGGCATGTAGCTGCCGCTGGGAAACTCGGCCTTGGCGTCGCTGAACTGAAGCAGATCGATCACCGTAGTCTCTCGGCGTAAATTGATGACGACGGAAGCAGCCAAGTCCGATGCTCTTGGAGATTGGCCTACACTGCTGAAAGATAACGCCCGCACCGGCGGGCATCAGCAACATTCAGTTCGTTCACCGGAACGTGCCGTTTGGCAGTATCGCGCCGGCAGCTCTGTGCGCTCTGCGCCAATCCTTGAAGCCGGCATTCTGTACGTAGCGTCTGCCAACGGAGTACTACACGCCGTTGACGTGCTCACCGGCACAGCGAAATGGAAATTTCAGGCGGCAGGTCAGATTCATTCCACCCCTTCGCTTTCCGAAAATCGAGTCTTGTTTGGATGCGATGACGGAAACGTGTATGCACTTGACCGGAGCACCGGTAGCAAGCTGTGGGAAGCTCCGACTCAAGCTGAGGTCTGGGTGTCTCCTGTCGTTCGAGGTGGAGTTGTCTTTTTCGGAAGTGCTGACGCGCGAGTTTACGCAGTTGACGCAGGTACCGGGCGAACGCTATGGGCCCAGGAACTTGGCGGTCGGATTTATTCCACCATCTATGCCGCCGAGCATCAGCTATACCTCGGCTGCGGCGACGGAAAGGTATATAGTCTCGACTCCTCATCCGGAAAGACATTGTGGACTACGCCCACCGGCAACGGCATCGACTCATCTCCGGCCGTCGCCGGCAACATGGTTATGATTGGCTCCCAAGATTTTTGGTTTTATGCAATGAACTCTGCCTCTGGCGAGTTGCTCTGGAAATACGAAACAGGACTGGGCATCTCGTCCTCACCAGCCGTTTCGGAGGACTTGGTAGTCGTCGGTAGCAAGGACGGATTTCTATACGCGCTCCAAACGCAAACAGGTCGATTGCGTTGGAGAACGCTGGTGGGCGAAGTGGTAACTGCGCCTCCAGTGATCCGCGATGGAGTTGTTTATATTCAAGCAGGAGGCACCTTCGCCCTCGACTGCGCCACAGGCAATGTGGTTTGGAGAGCGGCTCTAGCAGGGGCGGTTCAATCGGCTCCCGTGCTCGCGGCAGATACGGTCTATCTGGCAGGCCTAAGTGGTGAGGTTTATGCCCTGCGATAACCGCCGTGCGTCGGC
The DNA here is from genome assembly GCA_963840895.1 of uncultured Acidobacteriaceae bacterium. GTDB lineage: Bacteria > Acidobacteriota > Terriglobia > Terriglobales > Acidobacteriaceae > Sulfotelmatobacter. Next base: position 140,780 of record CAWJAR010000006.1, on the reverse strand, counting down.
TCTAATCATTTTCCTTCTAATTACTTCCTTCGTCCGAAGTTCGGAAAATCAAATTCTCGTGTACAAAAAGAAGTACATCATGGGCACGGTCTTCGAAATCGCCGCCTATGATCAATCGTCCGAACATGCCACGCATGCGATCGAGAAGGCATTTGAGCAGATCGTTCGCCTCGACGATCTGATGAGCAACTACAAACCAGACAGCGCTCTGAGTAACCTGAACCGCTCCGCCCACTTTCATTCAGAAAGGGTTCCTGCCGATTTATATCGAGTGATCGATGAGGCCCTGCTGTTCTCCAGGCTATCGGACGGAAAATTCGACATTTCCATCGCGCCTTTGGTGAATCTGTGGAAGGCCGCTCTGCGGGGCGAAGATACGCCCTCGCGGGCGCTCCAGGAAGAAGTTCGAAGGTGCGTTGGATACGAGAAGGTCGAACTAACTCCCCCAGACAAAATCAATTTCCGCTCACCCTGTCTGCAGTTGGACTTGGGTGCCATTGGCAAGGGTTACGCCGTGGATCGCGCCGCTGAAGTCCTACGCTCCATGGGAATTAACAATGCCCTGATCAATGCAGGTGGCAGCACGATTTTCGCGATAGGATCTCCTCCCGGCCAGGCCGCATGGCTGGTGCATTTAAGAGATCCATCCAACCGGATGGATCCCCAGGTCATGCTCAAGGATGCAACCGTATCCACATCGGAGCAGACAGCGCCTAGTTTTCTAGGGAACGACTCTCGCGGCCATATCATTGACCCTGATACAGGAATGCCACTGAAAACAGTATTTGCGGTCAGCGCTATTTCAACAACCGCCACGGTCTCGGACGCCTTGTCGACCACGTTGCTCCTGCTCGGTCCAGCGAAGGGCAAGGCGCTGATCAAGACTATGGCAAACGTTTCAGCGATTTGGATTTCACCTGATTCGCGGGTGGAAACAGTATCTGGTGGCCCGCAGATTCTGTTTGGAAGAAAGTTTTAGGTTCGGATTGGTCTAGGCATTTTCAATGAGCTTTCGACGCGCTATCTTCGTATTGGCTTTCGCCGTTTCCTCCACTTCTGCTTGGAGCGATGTGTTCGTACATTGGACAACTTCCACTTTGCCCCCGGCGAAAGAACTTGGCCTGAACACCGTGGTGCTTTCTTGGAACGACCGTTTTTCGTCGCAAGCAAACGCAGCGCAACGACAGGGCTATCGGGTGTATGCGGAAGTTTCGTTAAATCAAGCTACAACTGCTGCGGAGACAGGCCCGGCCGACTTGGAAGGCATCATCCTGTCCGTTCGCCAGTCCGAGCGCCCAGACTTGGAGCGGTCTCTTTCAAAATTGCGATCGGCCCACCCTAGGCTCAGATTCCTCGTGCTCAATCCCGATGGCAAGCCGCCGCAGATGCGGGGCAATCTGGTGATCAAGCGAGAATCGGTACTGGAAGTGTCGAGTCCCACCGCGCAGCCTTGGATTGACACCAATCTCGCCCTGATCAAGGTTGAACAGCGGTCTCAGCCCCAGCAGATCCCTCTGTACAACTTTTCGTGGCTGGGACTGTCAGATTCCGGCCATCAACAACCAGCGCTTACAGCGGACGACTTCTCGCTGGCGATAGCGGAGTCAGGCGCCTTCCATGCTGACTTGATCCTGGAACTTGAAGATCAGCTGCAGAAAGCTCTCAGTGAACATGACCCAGCAGCCTGGATTCTCTGGAACCATGTGCGTTCCTACGCGAACTTTTACTCACCTGCCTCCGAAACACTACTAGAACCCGCTGCCAACGTCACCCTGGTCGTCGATGATCTCGACATTACTGACGAAGCCATGAATCTTCTGGCCCGTCATAACATCCCGTTCAAGGTGTTGCTTCCCGCAGACCTAAAAACGAACGACTTCGGTGCCTTCGACATTGTCGTGGTGTTCGCAAAGCCTGACAAAATCACTTGTGAACACTTGACCGATCTTGCAGCACGCGGCAAGACTGTCATCCTTCTGGAAGCGCGGGGCTCTTATCCCTGGCAAAACGGTCATGCCAGCCGGATGAATGAACACACGGTCTCTTATGCCGTCGGAAACGGCAGGGTGACTTGAGGTATCAGAGCCGGTCACAGATCCCGAAATGTTCGCCCAGGACATCCGTCGGCTTCTAGGAAAAGACAATGCGCTGATAAGTCTATTTAACGGTTTGACGACAATTGCCGTACCCTATCGTGACCATAGCGGAACGATCAAGACCCTCGAATTTGTCAATTACGCGGAAGACTCACTCCGCTTGCAGGTTCAGGTCAAAGGCTCGTTTGCATCAATTCGTTACGAGAGTCCGGAACATAAAGATTGCGAATCTCTCGTTCCCATCCAGCGTGACGGATTCACCGAGTTCGTAATTCCGGATCTGAGGATCGCTGGACGCGTACATCTGGAAGCGAAGTAACAGCGGTGAGAATCGCCGACCAGAAACCCGACGATTCCTGGCAAAGATGCCAGCGCGGATGTAGATCCACCCGCATTGTTCACGGTGAATAGGCATCGAAGCAAAGATCACGCCATCTTGATTAAATCTGCCCCCCAGGCTGCCAAGGCGGCATCTTCCTTAGACGACAGTCCGCTCACGGCGACCGCACCCACCACTTCGTCGCCCTTCCAAACCGGAATGCCACCGCCCCATCCGACGAACCTTGGATCTCCGTAGTAGGAGATGTCGTGCCCCTTATTGGGATCTTTGACCTTTTCTCCAATTTCCTCGGTTGGCTTGCCGGTTCGTGCAGCCGTCCAAGCTTTGTTCATAGCGATGGACACAGACGGCAGTGGCACCCCATCCATACGAGCGAACGCGATCAGCTCACCGTGCGAATCCGTGACCGCTACGGCTACAGCCTTGTTCATCTCCGAAGCTCTGTTGACGATAAAGCCGACGATCTTTTGGGCCTCGACGTACTCAATGACACTGACGCTTCTCATTGATTCGAACGACCTCCAGTCGATTCCACGAACCGTCAAAGTGTATCAATGTCAACCCTGGCCCCAAGCGCATCTTGTAGGCGCAAAAAAAAACGGGCTGGGCAAATGCCCAACCCGGCGATTAGAGGAAATCTCAGAAAATAAACTTTAGGGCAAACTGCACCAGGCGTTCTGGCGAAGCGACGCCGCCTTGCACGGTTGAAGTGATCACCCCGAATCCGGCCGCGCCAAAGCCCGTGGATGGCATCGAGAAATACGGATGGTTGAACAGATTGAAGAACTCGGTCCGGAACTCGATCCCCATCCTCTCGCCGATGTTCGTTCTTTTGAAAATAGCCAAATCCCAGTTGTTGATTCCGGGACCGCGGAGTACGGGATCGACCCGAGATTCTGTACCCGCGCCCCAGTCCGGCGGCGTGGCGAAGCAAGAGGTGTTAAACCACTCGCTTAGCGACCGCGAACCCGCTCTGCTGCAACCCGGAATAACGTCGGGTCGGATATTGCCGACTCCAAGGTTTGCTGCCTCGAGCGGCGTCGAGCCAGCATAAGTGATCTTCAGCGGGAAGCCGCGTTGGAAGGTGGTGATTCCATCGATCCCCCAACCCGAAACTGCTCCATTGGCAAATCCACTCAGGCCAGACAGATACTTCCTGCCATGCCCGAATGGAAGATCGAGAACGTAGCTGATCACAAGGCGTTGGGAAACGTCTTGGGATGAAAGGGATCTTTCGCCCGCAAGATTGTTCCAATCCTGTACACCGCCAACCCCTCCGGTCGGTCCTTCCAGCCAACTGGTCAATGTGTCAGTGTTGGTCAGAAGTTTCGCATTGGTATAGGCGACCAGCAGCGTGCCACCTCCGTTGAAACGGCGCGTCACGGTCGCCTGCAGGGAGTTGTAGGTACTGCCGCAGCAACCGTAGCCTGCCAGAGACAGTCCGTTATATTGCGGGTAAGGCCGCTCCAACTGACCAGTGGCGACCGTGGGACCGTTCAACGACGGGTTGGGATTGGTTCCAGCCATCGGGTTTGCGACCTGCGTTGTGAGCGCAGCCGCCTGCGACCACAAGGAATCGGGGAGTTGGTCCACATTGGTGGAGTACTGCTGCAGATGTACGCCGTGCGAGCCGGCATACGCGACATCGGCAAAGAATCCTCCGGGCAATTGACGCTGAATGTCGAAATTCCATTGCTCTACGTATCCGTATTTCGGATCACTATGTCCGCTAACACCATAATAGGGAGCCAGCGTAGGGCTGCCGTTTGCGGCCACGAAACTCGAGATGTTTGGGGTTGCCAGTCCGGTGAAGTCGCGTCCTGGGGGAGAAATGATTCCAGCGTTCCCGAATGGACCCGACTCCGCACAACCGAACCCGTTCGGACCCCTCACCGGAAACACGGAAGTGCCTGCGAAATTAAATGAGCAACCCGCCCCATCCAACATGGCCGCGGGAGTGATGAACGAATCGTTCGTAGCGTGGAGCGGCGTGCTCGCGAGGTTCACTACGTCGTTGTCGGGGTTCAGGCCGAATGAGACATAGTTCGGAATGTAGAAAATGCCATATCCTCCTCGAATGACGGTTTTCTGATTGAAACCGTAAGCGAAGCCGACGCGTGGGGAAAATGCCTTCTTGTCCATTGGGATATTGTTCTGGCCGGAGTTGCGGCCAGTTCCAACGAGGAAAGCGTCCCCGAGACAACCAGTTCCGGGTCCGCCACAGCCGGAGATCGTAGCGTTGGATGCTAAGGGATCCCAGTAGCTCAGCCGCCCATATGCGTCCGACCATGTTCCTTGCAACTCATAGCGAAGACCGAGATTAATCGCGAGCTTAGGGGTAACATGCCAAGTGTCATCCACATAAAACGCGCGGTAGACCTGCAGGCCCTTGGTTTCGGCAGGAACTTGCGCAACGCCTTCGGTCTGGTTGACGAAGCTCCCGGAGTTTTGCGAAAGGCCCAGCAGGAAGTCGGCGAAAGCAAAATTTGGATTCGTGACCAGCCCCGTGCCGCCGGCAGAGGTTGTCCAGTTTCCTCCGAAGGCGAATGCCCCGCTGGCGATATTGGTCTGGAAGTAGTTATCCAGCCCGTATTCAAACTGAGCGCCAGTCTGAATCGTGTGTTTGCCGCGAATGAGAGTAAACGCCGGCGTGATGTTGTACTGAGTATTGTGGTCCCCGATGGCGCTGTTACCTTGCGACTTGCCTACATCATTGGGGAACGGAAATGCCGGAGTGGGAGGGGTCCGCATTGTGCTGGGAGGAGAGTTGTACGTTGTCGGCCAGCCCAAGCTCGTCAGATCATACCCCGCCAGAAGAGGCTGCCGCCCATATACGAACCGGCTAGCCGACAGATTCACATCCAGAATCGTATTAGGCGTGAAAACGTGGTTATAGCCCAGGACGATCATTTTGGTGTGATATTTTTCCGCGCAACGATCCAGACAGAGACCGGTTCCCAACGGGTTTGACGGCAGGTCTGTCAATCCGAAGTAGGCGAATCTGCCAAACAGGCGGTCGTTGCTGCCGATGTTTTGATCCCCGCGCACTACGAACTCATTGGTATTCCCGCCGGAAGGCGCCGCGCTCAAGTAATTGTTTACATCGCCGGCAAGGTTCGGCGCCGGGAAATACTTCTGCCACATGGTGGTCGTAGCTTGGCTAAATTCCGAGCTTGGAATCTGATTGCTGAGATACGGTGTCTGGCGCACTCCTGTTGCCGGGTTCACGCTGTAAGGATCGTAGAGCTGTCCTGCTGCGACGCTGCACAAGCCGGCGTTGAACGTCCCCCCCGCCCCACCCTGGGCGACCGGCGCCGTGCAGAGCGATGAGAAGTCTCCGGTCAGCATTGCTGGCTGCGGGACGGTTGTCGTAAACGGAGATCCCGTTCGCTGACGATATTGCTCCCAACTAACATAGAAGAAAGTCTTGTTTTTGAATACGGGCCCGCCCACTTGGATCCCATACTGGTTCTGCGTCCACGGCGGAGCTTCGTTCTTTTCACCACTCGCCAGTTGTACTTGCTTGTTGAAGTATTCGTTCGCATTCAGAACCTTGTTGCGGAAGTATTCGTAAGCAGATCCATGCCAGTTGTTGCTGCCTGATTTCGTGCTGAGGTTCACCACGCCCCCAGAAAACTTCCCCCACTCGGCACCCAGGTTGTTGTATTGCACCTTGAATTCGCCGACAGAATCCTGCGTGGGAATGATGATAGGCAAATTGATATAGCCGATGTTCAGGGGCTGGCCATCGAGGTACTGTGCTCCCTGGTTTGCGAACGAACCCCCTACCTGATAGTTGCCCCAACTGAACGGATTCTGGCCTACCGGCGAACCGCCGGAACCGCCCTGCGCGACAGCGGCAGGCGAGACGGTGATGAGATTGAAAATGTTGCGGCCGTTCAACGGAAGTTCGTCGGCCTTGCGCTGCTCGACCACCTGCCCCAACGAAGACGATTCCGTTTGCAGCAAGGGCACATCCGCGTTGACTTCGACCGTCTCAGTGACCTGCCCAACCGTGAGAGGCGCGTCAATATGCGTGTCCTGCTGCACTTGTACCGTTATGCCGGGTCGGCCGAAATGTTTAAACCCTTGCTTCTCGATGTCAATCCGATACTGCCCCGGAAACAGGTTCACGAAGGTGAAGTGGCCGTCATCGCTACTGGTCTCCGTACGCTTCTCGGAAGTGCCTATGTTGGTCAAGTTCACAGTCGCACCCGAAACCGCGGCACCCGACTGGTCCGTGACCAATCCGGAGATCGAGCCGTACGTGGATTGCGCATCCACGTCCATGAACGGCATCAAGAGAAGAACGCCTAGTGACAGTACCGCTGCACAGAAGCGACGAGACGACATGGTCTCCCCCACAAGTTGGAATGACTTCGAAATCGACACCTCGAAGCGTTCGTCGGGCTACACGAAGCCTGACAACTTTTCTAGAGGTATCCCCAATGACAATTACGCGCGTGATGCGAGATTTGTACCAGTCCGAAATCTGTTGGCGGCGTGAGGAGAGTATCTGCGAAGGAACACGGTTGGTTAAAACACAAGGAGAAAAATAAGAATGGTCACCCGCTCGCTAGGGGTGATTCGCTTCTCTACGCAACAACGCATACAGGAAGGGTTTGCCAGTGGGCTTGTGGCTTCCACCATGCGGTTCGACCGTAACAAAAACAGCGTCGATTTCACCGAGTTGTTTCGGATCGTCCAGGCGCAGAACCCAGCGACGGTTCGTTTCACTATCCATGTACAAAACGCCGAGATTCATTGCGCGATTCTTCTCGCCAGATTCAGCATCTCTTTGTCCCCAGACCTGGAAAGTGCTCGCATTCTTTACGCCTGGTTCGTGATCGAGATCGAACGCATAGAAGATCAGGGACTTGTTCTGTGTATAGAAAACACGGCCGAACGGCTTGCGAGTGCGGCTGCCACTGTCGACGTCAAACACGTCGGCGATATACAGTTTGCGCGCGCCCATGAGTTCACGAATATCACGATCGGACGAAAGATACTGCTCATCGTCTTTTAGCCTACGTTCCTGGTCGCGGAGAGAAACGGTAAGTTCATCGACCTTCGACTCGAGCGAGGTTGTATGCAACAGAACACGATCGTGTTCGGCTCGCAGAGTATTGAGTTCGGCTCGTACAACTTGGGCCGCTTGCTCGGCGTCGCGTAGCTGTTCGGCTAGTCTGTCACGCTGTTCCGAAACGCGGCTGAATTCCTCTTCCCGCCCGGCCTTGGCTGCTGATAGTGCGACCGAACGACTTTCCGCAGCATGCAACGCATCTCTCAATCGGTCAACTTCCGCTTGATAGCTAGAGGCCTGACGTTGCAGGTGAGAGATTTGAGACGACTGATCAGCGATCTTGTTCGCCGCCGCCTCCCTCTCTGAATCTGGACTCAGGCCTTGCGCGAATGGAAGTGATGCATTCTGCTGCCCATTATCGTGGGCCATTCCTCCAAGATGGTAAGCACCCATGCCTATCAGCAAGCAAGCGGCAACTGCAATACCCGCCCATGGGACTGCCATTTTCTTAGGGCGCTCATGCCCCAGCCTGAGTACTTCGGCCGTTGTTCCGGCTACACTGAATGATGCGGAGTTCGTATCCTCATCCTGAACACGAGCCATGAGTTCATTTCGAACCGCACGATTATCCCAGTCTTCGCTGGCATCGTTGTGATCAAAGGTCGCCGCAAGGAAAGGCATTCCCTCCGCGCTGATCAACGCGTATTCCTCGTACGCTTCCTGGCAGGAGTGACAAACGCCCAGATGGCGATTCAGTTCCATCCGTTCGAAATCACTGAGCGCTCCCCGTTGCGCCAGTGCGGCCATTTGTTTGAACTTCTGGTGTTCATCCAGTCGTTCGTTTTTATTCATTGTGTGTTTCCCGCAGCCTCTTTACTGCTGGGCTCTTACGCAACCGTTCGAGACCTCGATAGAAGTGGTGACGCACGTTGCCGATCGGCTCCCCAAGCCGCTGGCTGATCTCCCTCAATTCCATGCCTTGGAAATAGAACAACTCGAGCGTCCTACGTTGCATCTGGGTCAGATCCTCGAATGCAGATAGCAGGTGCGAGAAATCAAGACGCACTCCAACTTCCCGCTCGACGTCGTCTCTCCCTGGCAGTGTATCGTCCAGAGACTCAATATCTGTACCAGAGTAGAATCCTCGACGCAACAAATGTGCTCGCCGGTCGCGCGCACGGCTGAACGCGTTTTGCACTAGCCAGCCCTTGGCACTGCCTTTGGCCGGATCAAAAAGGGGAGCTTTCCGGTACACGCCAAAGAAGACCTCCTGCACGACTTCTTCCGCTTCGCTTTTATCATTCAGAATCCTGAACGCGATACCGAACACCAGTCGTGAATACCGTGTGTAAAGGAGATCGAGGCCTTTGGAATCTTTGGCTTGCATCCAAGCCATCAGCTCCTCGTCGCTAGGCGACGAAACCTCGGCGGGGTGTGTCGCGGCAACCAGGCGTTCCTTTGCCGATCTCCATACGATAGGGAACACCAATGCGCGGCCGTTCGGAGGAGAACTCATCTGTCGAAGCGCAGCCTGCCTCGCTGCAAACCTAAAAGAATGTCGGGCAAATCAGATTGAACCCAAATTGAGCGCCCGAAATCCAGAACCCAGCGCGAACATACATCAGAGCTTAGACGGTTTTCCAGAACAAAAAGCACTCCAAGGGACCAGTAAAATGTTCTAAAAAAGATGGTACAAACTGGCGAGCGGCGCCGTATCTATTTGATCGAACGATCTGGGTCGATTTTTTCGCCCCGGCTTCGCCGGTGTTAGCTTTTCTTTCGTCGTCGGCGAAAGCAATGTGGTGGAGCAAGGTGGCTGAGCAACTCATGATCGTCACGCGCAAGGTGATCCCCACAATTTTTTTCGTTCTTATATTTTCGACCGCCCTTCTCTGCCAATCTACCAACGCCTCGATCACCGGGCGCATTACCGATCCGAAGAAAGCCATCATCACCGACGCAACTGTGACCGTCATCAACACCGGCACGGGCATTCGCTATCAGGGTCTTACCAACGAAACGGGAGAATATTACGTCTCCAACCTGCCTCCCGGGAGATATCGCATTGAGGTCGAAAAGCTTGGATTCAAGGCCGTCATTCAATCTGGTGTTGTGCTGCACGTTCAGGATGCGGTGGAAGTGAACTTCGACATGATGTTGGGATCGGCATCCGAAAGTGTGACGGTGGCGGGCGAGTCGTCGCCCCTCGATACCGAGTCCTCCACCGTGGGAACAGTGGTCGAACAGCGGAAGGCGAACGAACTGCCACTCAATGGACGGAATGTTTTTAACCTCATCGTCCTTGCCCCCTCTGTGATTCCTCAAGGGAGTTCCACCGGCACCCCCGTGGGCGTCAACCCCTTCGGATGGAATAACTACCAGGTTAGCGGCTCGTTTGGAAATCAGAGCGCCGAATACCTCGACGGCCAGCCCCTCAATATCGGCTACATCAACTTGCCTGTGCTGATCCCTACGCAAGACTCCATCCAAGAATTCAAGGTACAGACCAGCAACCTCGGCGCGGAGTGGGGACGCTTTGCGGGCGGTGTGACCAACCTCAGCACCAAGAGCGGAACCAACTATCTTCACGGCGAGGCCTATGAATACTTGCGCAACCGCATCTTCAACGCCAACGACTACTTTCTGAATGCCGCCGGAAAACCGCGGCCGCCGTGGGTGCAGAATCAGTTCGGCGCAGAAGCAGGTGGGCCCTTGCGCCTTCCTCACTACAACGGACGCAATCGCACCTTTTGGTTCGCCAGTTGGGAAGGCTTTCGCCTTCGTACCGGCGAACCCTTCACGGCGACTGTTCCCACAGTTGCAGAGCGCGCGGGAGATTTCTCTGCGATCAGTACCCCGATATTGGATCCGTGCGCAGGTGCGGTGGACGCTCAAGGCGCATGTCCCGGAAGCACTGCGACTCCAACTCCATTTTCCGAAAACAAGATTCCAACACAGCGGATCAACCCGACATCCAAGGCTCTACTGAACCTGTGGCCTTTACCTAGCACTTCAGGAATCGTGACGCCCTCAGGCACGGTCAATAACTTCAATACGGTCAGTCCTACCGGTGGCAATCAAGATCAAGTCGTCGCGCGCGTCGACCAGGACATCACGCTCCGGCAGAGAGTATTTGTCCGATTCAGTGATTGGAGTGTAATGGACTTGCCCATCGATCCACTGGGAAGCGGCTTGTGCGCCGATCGCTGTTCAGAACAATACTCAACGAAGGCCGCCGTGGCCGCATACAACTACAACATCTCTCCTGCTACGATCTTCGACTTCAATGCCAGCGTTAGCCGTTTCAAGTACAACCGCTCGCCCAGGAATGCAGGTTTCGACCTGACCTCCATTGGATGGCCCGCCGCATACAACCTGTCGGTGCCCTCCATCATGCGCACTCCGCCTACGCCCTGCGTCGCCAATTTTGCGGATAACATCATGTGCACTCAAGGGCAGAGCTTCATTCAGGATCGGAACACGCAATACAATCTCTCTCCCGGTGTCACGTTGATGCGCGGACATCACCGCTACCATTTTGGCGCGCAATATGAAGCAGGCTACGACAATTATGCCCAGACCAATGTAGCGAGCGGCGCTTTCGATTTTTGCGCTTCCAGCCAGCCGTGTTTCAGCGGATTTCCTTTCGCGGACTTCCTCTTAGGATATGCCGACAACTTCAGCAATTTCGAGAATCACTTCTTCGCGCAGGCTGTAGTCCCCGCATTCACTGTCGGAAAGCAGGCCTATCGCGCCATCTACTTCAACGACACCTGGCACGCGGTGGATCGCTTAACGATTAATCTGGGCCTGCGATATGAAGTGCAGAGTCCATGGTCGGAGCGTTTCGACCGCCTCTCCTATTTCGATTCAGGTGTGCCGAGCTATATCAATCAATATCTTCCGCCAGGCTCTAGTCCGGTCATGGGCGATGTGTTCCTGTTGCCCGCCGGCATCCGCAGCAGTGTCCCCTTGTCAGCAAAAGGATTCGCTCCTCGTATTGGCGTGGCGTATAGCCTGACCTCGAAGACTCTGGTCCGCGGAGGCTATGGGATCTTCTGGGTTCCGGACGACGTTTCATTCGCGCTGAACCCTATCAATGACATGGTGAACACTCCCGGAACTACCTACACGGGGACGGTCGACGGAACTCATCCCTATAATTCCATCTCTCTTCCCTTCCCTAACGGCATCTCTCCACCGCCTGGCCGCACCCTTGGGACATCGGGTACGCAACAATTCATGACGCAAGTCGTCCAGGCGATTACCGAGGTCAATCGCTTTCACCATCCAGAAGGCTACGTTCAGCAGTGGAACCTGAATGTCGAACGGCAACTTCCAGCCGGGTTCTTGTTGTCCGTCGCCTATGTGGGATCAAAGGGAACTCATTTAGAGCAATATTCTCAGCAAACCGACCAGATTTCAGATGCGCTACTGTCGCAAGCCGCGCAGCAGTTCGCCGCTGGCGGTACGGCGGCAGTCACCTTATTGAAGTCTGTACCCAATCCGTTTTTTGTGAACGGACAGACGCTAGCCCTCGGAGCTCCCACTACAACGGTCGGGCAACTCCTTCGACCGTATCCGCAATACACCAGCGTCGAGCTCGCGGGGCAAGGATCGTTCGCCAGCACCTATCACTCTTCGCAGATCACCGCACAACGACGCTTTGCCGGCGCGGGTTCCCTGCTCGTTGCCTATACCAACTCCAAACTTATCAGTAATACCGACACCCTAACCTCTTGGCTGGAAACTGGAGTCGGCTCGATTCAGGACAACAACAATCTGCGAAATGAGCGCTCGTTATCGTCGCAGGACGTGCCGCAACGCTTGGTCATCAGCTACGTACTCGATCTCCCCTTTGGACAAGGCAAGAAATATCTTTCCAACATCAGCGGGTCACTGAACAACGTCGTCGACGGTTGGGGGGTCGACGGTGTGACCATATTTCAGAGAGGATTTCCCCTCGTATTCAGTAACGGGCAGGCCAACGATGCGACGTTGTTTGGAGCAGGTTCGCGTCCAAATCTAGTGCCAGGATGTGACAAAGCGTTAGGAGTCCCATCGCGCCTGGATGGATGGTTCAATACCGCTTGCTTTGTCGCACCCGCGGATTTCACCTTCGGCAACGAACCTCGCGTGGATTCAACGTTGCGCTCCGACGGCGGAGTCAATTTTGACTTCGCCGTTTTTAAGAGGATCGTCTTCGGCCGTGACGGACGTTCTGGGATCGAGACCCGGGTGGAATTTTTCAATCTGTTCAATCGCACTCAATTTGCTCCACCGAACACAACTTGTTGCGCCACGAATAACCCCAACTTCGGGTCTGTCACTAGTACCGCGCCGGGAACCAACCCTCGTTTAATCCAATTTGCGCTGAAGTATTTTTTCTAGACAGTCCGGATTGGCCGCTGGATGTGGCATAGTATCGAATTTTCAGGCGCTTCTAGAATGCTGGGCCGATTCCTACAGTCCGTAGTGGTCATTGCTTTGACAGCGGCAGACACATCAGGTGGCGCGCCAATGTTTCAGGTCAGTTCTCCGCGTGGCATCGATTTCACTCTGCAGAATTCACCCACGCAGCAGAAATACCTCATCGAAACCATGCCGGGCGGCGTCGCCTTGCTCGATTACAACAATGACGGGCTCCTCGATATCTTTGTTGTGAACGGCGGTCGCATCAGTAGCCCCATGCCAACTCCCGAAACGTTTGAGCGTCATGATCCCCGTTACTGGAATCGGCTCTACCGCCAAAACCGGGACGGCAGCTTCACCGACGTGACTGAACAAGCCGGCCTGGCAAACGCCGGAGATGGCAATTACGGAATGGGTGTGGCCGTCGGCGACTATGACAACGATGGCTTCCCGGATTTGTATGTCACGAGCTATGGCAAGAACATTCTCTATCACAACAACGGCGACGGAACCTTCACCGATGTAACGGCCAAGGAAGGAGTCGCGGCTGGCGGGTGGTCCGTTTCCGCGGGCTTCTTCGACTATGATAACGACGGCAAGCTAGACCTGTTTGTCACTCGCTACATGGAGTGGGATACGCAACACAGCAAGGACTGTGGCGGCAACTTCCACACATACTGTCCCCCAGGCGAGTTTCCACGCACGACGAACATCCTTTATCACAACCGCGGGGATGGCACCTTCGAAGACGTAAGTCAGCGTTCTGGAATCGCCGCCAAAAAAGGACACGGCCTGGGCGTAGCGTTCGCCGACTACGACGGAGACGGATTCATCGACATCTATGTTGCCAACGATGGCATGCAGCAATACTTATTTCATAACAACGGCAATGGCACCTTTTCAGAGGTTGGCCTCGACTCCGGCGCCGCATTGAATTTAGACGGCGGCCCGCTTTCGGGCATGGGCGTCGTCTTTCAGGACTACGATAACGACGGCCTTCCTGACGTTATCGTGACCACCCTTCCCCGCCAAACGTATGCCGTGTTCCACAACGACGGCCACGGCTCGTTCAGCGATCGCGGACTGCAAACGGGCGTAACCATGCTCTCGGGCGTAACTGCTGGATGGGGTGTCGGCCTGGAAGACTTCGATAACGATGGCCAGAAAGACCTTTTTGTAGCACAAGGCCATGTTCTCGACAACGTTGAAAAGATCGATCCATCCCTACATTATCTCGAGCCCACACTGCTAGCCCTGAACCGCAACGGACGTTTTGAGCCTGCCGACTCCGGCAGCACAGATCTGATGGCCGCTCGGGGTACAGCTTTCGGCGACCTGAACAATGACGGCTCTGTTGACGTTGTAACCACGGTTCTTGGAGGCCCTTTGCGGATATTCATGAATCGCGGCAACACCGCTCATTGGCTCACCATCACACTTCATGGCACGAGCAGCAACCGCGATGGCCTCGGAGCGCGCGTGCAGGTCAATGGACAAACTCGTTTTGCGACAACTGCGGGGAGCTATGAATCGGCCAACGACAAACGTCTTCACTTCGGACTAGGAACAGCGAAAACCGCGAAGGTACAGGTATTCTGGCCCTCCGGCACTCATCAGTTATTGAATGATGTATCGGCCGATCAATTTCTTGAAATTCGTGAGCCGGAGCGCCCATGATTCACGCCGCAATCATTCGAACTCTCCTTGCAGCGCTTTTGTCCTTGCAGATGTCCTCTCCAGAGGCGACCCAACATTGGGATGCCGCGCGCCGTGCAGAGGAGCAGAAGCACTTCGACGTCGCCGTTCGTGAGTACCGTGTGGTCACGGAACTCGAGCCCACCTTCGCTGCCGGCTTTGTGAGCCTTGGTCAGGCTCTAATGGAACAACGCGACTATGGTTCCGCCTTGGTTCCCCTCAAGCGTGCGCTCGAGATCGACTCCAATCTCGCCCCTGCACACCAACTTCTTGGCTATGCTTTGCTGGCCCAAGGCTACGCCGCTGAGGCAATTCCGCATCTCGCTCGGGTTCACGAGGAAGGTGCTCTTGGGATTGCCCAGGTGGAAACAGGCCAATTCAGTGAAGCGATTCAGAATCTTCAGGCCGCTCTGCAGAAAAGGCCTAATGATCCGGACTTGCTCTATTATCTGGGTCGCGCGGCCGGCCTTCTCTCAAAACAATCGGTTGATACTCTCTTGGCGGCCTATCCGGATTCTGCCCGGGCTCATCAGTCCATGGCCGAAAACTATTTTGTGCTGCGGCAAATGGCTGAAGCCCAAAAAGAATACGAACAGGCGTTGACATTGCAACCAGACACACCCCACCTTCACCTCGAACTTGGACAGATATATGCCGCGACCTCCCGCTGGCCCCTGGCGGAAGAGCAGTTTCGCACCGAGATTAGCCTGCAGCCGGGAAATGCCGAAGCGGCGTATCGCCTCGGCGATGCTCTCCTGCATCAGGGCAAGGCTCACGAGGCCCGGATTGAACTCGAACGCTCCGACAAGTTGCAGCCCCAGATGCCGGAGACTCTGTACGCGCTAGGCAAAGCGTCTTCGCTCGAAAACAACTTTAACGCTGCAGAAAAAGCCTGGATAAGCTTATTAGGCATTGAGAAGGACGGTTCGCTCGCCGCCCAAGCTCATTTTGGTTTAGCCAACTTGTATCGGAAACAGGGGAAAACGGCGGAGGCCGCTAAGCAGATGCTTGAGTACCAGAGGTTGCAGACGTCCGGCAACGTTCAAGCCCCCCAATGAGAGGCATCGACCTCCATAGTTTTCAGGTTGAACGTTGAGATCCGCCGGTCACGCCAGAATTACAAACCCAAATCCCTGCAGATTCAGCTGCACATTCCTTGTTCCATTTGCTGCCGTGCGGACGCTTGCCGTTCCTGTCCCTCCATACAGAAAGTTCATCGTCGATCCATCGCTGTGAAGGGTCGCGTCCACAACCACGAAATCGGTGCGAGGAGATCCCGACACGTTGTATGCGATCAGCACCTCTTCTCCATACAGAAGGCGTGAGAACGCCAGCGTGTACTGGCTTCCGAACGGGAACCCAAAATTCTCCCCATCCCCAGAAATCTGACGATAGTACATGCGGCCAAATCGCAGCGGTTCGTTGCTTCGCATCTCTTGCGCGATCTTCGCAATCTCCTTGTAAATGTCGCAATCCGTATTCAGAAGATTCTTGCTCGGTGTTGACTTGTCGAACATCGCCTCCCGGATGTTGTTGTCGTCGCCCTGCCCAGCAAAGCCTTGCTCGGTGCCGTAATAAATGCAGGCTGTTCCCAGACCGCAAAGCAGGAACCCAACTGCTGCGATCACCTGATCGTCCGGCGCGCCATTCGCAAATCGCCCCGATGGCTGCCAGAACGAATCGTGGTTGTCGACAAAACGAACCAGATAGCGTCCAATCTCGCCACGGTTCAGAGCCCGCTCTCTCTGTGCTTCCAGCCGATTAAATAGAGTTTGCGGTCCCTTGAATCCCTTGAGCACATCTCGCAGGGGAGCATTGTTTTCGTCCCCGTACACTCCTTCTGCCAGTCGGAAGTCCAGCACTGAATCGAGCCCGAAGAATACCGTGTCGTCGTCGGTAGCCGAGGTATTCGGACCGAGATAGCGGTTATAAACTTCGTCGTCGGGACTGGCCAGCTCTCCGAACAAGAAGAAGCCCCGCTTCCCCAGCGAATATGCATACTCACGAATGTTCGAACAGAATCTCGAACACGCAACCGCGTTCATGTGTTTCACTGCATCTACTCGGAATCCGTCCACATCTGCCTCGCGGATCCAGTAACAATGCGCCTTGATCAGAGCGTTAATCACTGCTGATCCGATCCCGTCGTCGTCGTTTGCATAGTCTTTCAGCGAGTCGATGTCTCCGTTCTCCACTTCAGGATAGGCGTCGTAGTTTTGTATCCTTCCGCGGCGGTGGTACCACGTCGAATCGCGTAACTCCGTTGGTATTGGACGGTCCGCGCGTCGCCACGCACCGAAGGGAAACTGTTGATCTTGGAAATAGAAGTAAGGGTTGTCGGCCGGATAGGCCCAGTTGTCGCCCGAATGATTGATCACAACATCGAGGATCACGCGAATCGGCCACACTTGCCCATTCCTGCGGAAACTATGAGCCGCCTCGACCAGGTCGATCAGATCCTGTTTGGTGCCGAAGTTCGGATCGATATGGAGGTAGTTGTTGATGTTGTAACCGTGATACGCACCCGGATTGTTCTCAAACACCGGCGACAGCCAAATCGCAGTGCATCCTAACCCTGCAATGTAATCCAGATTGTTTGTAACACCCTTGATCTTGCCGCCATAAAAATCGTCGGGTGTCAGGATTCCTGCGGTACGTCCGGCTTTCAACTCAGGCGCCCGATTTCGGTCATCGTGAAAGCGGTCGACCATCAGAAAATAAATGAACTCTTCCCGCCACTCTCGTTCGAGTGTGAAGTACTGTTTTCCGGCGATTGGAACGAGATTGAGATTCGAAACAGAGGTAGGGTCGGCCATGGGGTTTCTGCCTCCTTGGCGTGAGAACTTTGATTTCCGTGGGGACGACTACGAGGTCACGGCAATTGTAACTCTGTCAATCGCTGCCATGAATCTTAATGGATCGATTGATGCCAGGGCATGCAAGCATCGCCGGACTCGACTGTACCCATTGCTATTTCAGAATCGGTATTCGGACAAAGAATGCCTTTTCCGAATACGCTGGATAAGGAGATCACTCTAGGAAGAGAGCCTGCGAAACCGCGCGAGGTCCTGACACAAGTGTTTTGAGAGACGTGTTTTGCCGCCTTGAGTTTGCCGAGCGGGTCGGAGGATTCGCTTCAGCCATGAGAGCCGCACAGTTCTCCGCGGATTTACTTAAGGCTTTCTGCCACAACATTTCGAATCGATTCGTCAGCCCGATGGCGAGTCCTGGTGAGCAAACCTGACATCAAATAAACAAGGAGGAGATGATGGCAAGAGTCGAAGGCGTTGATCCAAGGCAGACCTCATTCCCCATGCGGCAGGTCTTTAAGAAAGTCCGCAAAATGTTGGGCCGGGATCTGACCCCACAAACCATCGCGGCCCGAGTGCCGCGCGTCTTCTGGTTAAGTGTACTTGCAGAATGGCTACTGGGCCAGAAAGCGACGGTTCCACAACGGCAGCGAATGCTGTTGACGCTCCGCACTGCAGCGCGGGTTGGGTGTCCATTTTGAATCGACGCGAATTCTGCCGGAGGCAGAATGTATGGTTTGAGCGACGACGAAATTGCAGCGATCCGCGAAGCCCAATTCGAAGCATTTACGCCGGCGGAGGTCGCTTTATTACGCATGGCCGACGCTATGGCCGATACCCCGTCGAACGTCAGTGGTGAGCTTTATCAAGAGTTGCGCAGGCATTTTTCGGAAGAGCAACTCATCGAACTCGCGGCAACGGCAGCACTCGAAAACTTCCGTGCGCGATCCAACCGTGTGTTCGATGTGGGAAGCGACGGTTTGTATCGCAAAGGGCTGAGGTTCAAAGAGCGCTAGACTTCGTTCAGAGGGGCGCCGCTATTTCTTCTTTGCCATCGAGGCCGCTTCCATACTGACCTGCTTGTTCCACCCGTGGAAACGCGAGAAGTCACCCGCATTCCATGCCTCGCGGAGTCCAGGAGTACTCAGATCCCAGTCTGGGCGGATTTCGCTCGTAACGGTGCGCAGGTCGTGCCAAAGATCAATGACCGATGGACGCCCCCAGAACCAGTAGCCGTTATAGATGCTGTAAATCACGAGGCCCGGCTTGAGCACGAGCGTATGTGGGATCATCGGATTGTGCTCGGGGTCGGTGTACTCCTGGATGTCGAGATCCTTCTGAACCGTTCGGTCGGGATCTGAAAGGAAGGTCCACTGGGCCCCGACTGACGCACGGAATTCCTGAAGAGTATGGTGATCGTCGGTGGCGATCGTGGCGATCTGAGTGTACGCCACCGCGATCTTCGGATAGAACGCGGCGAGTTCCAAATGCTGCTGGTGCTCCTTTGGGCAATAGTGGCCGCGCGCGAGCGTGAGGATCAGCGGATCGTCGCCCTGTAGCTCGCTGAGCTTGCGCAGTGTGCCCGTGTGATCGGGCAATTCGTAGTCGGGGAAAATGCCTCCAGGCACAATATCAGAACGCATGATTCAACTCCTTTCACTTCTCTCAAAGATCCAGAGTGACACCCGCGTTTGGCTGGGAACAGCATACGAGCACGTTCCCGGGAGCGGGCCTCTCCAGCGGCTCAGGGTTATAAGTAATCGATCCGCCAATCAGACCAGTCATGCAGGTATGACAGACTCCAGTCCGGCACGACCATCGGACCGGAACGTCGCATGCTTCCGCCAGTTCAAGCAAACTCGCAAATTTCGGATCCCAAGCGGCGGTAATCCCGCTACGCGCGAATGAGACTGGCGGGCCAGATCCGGGCGGCCCTTGTGGCAGGTGAGGAGTGTGAACAACCTGCGCCATGCCAGGGGTAATGGCCTCGAGAGAACCGAAGATTTCCGTGTGCACATTCTCGGCGAGCACACCCCAGTTTCGCAGCCCATCGCGCATGTTCTGCAAGAATGAAGATGGGCCACACAGATAGAAGTCACTACTCTGGGACACGCCGATTCTCTCCAGCAAAGCTGTGTCAATGTGCCCGGGAGCATCGAAGTCTGCCCCGACTTGGTCGGTTGCAGCGGGCCTGCTGTACACGATGTATCCTCGTCCGCGAGAGAGCTGTTTCAGTAACGAACGCGATTCTTCCGCAAATGGATGGTCGACGCGATTGCGCGCTCCATAGATCCACCAGATCTCTCGTTGCGATTTTTCAGCGGCGAGTGAGTGCAGCATCGACATCACGGGCGTTGCGCCCACTCCAGCGCTCAGCAGAACCACAGGATTCTGGCCGGGACGCAGAGTAAAGCTTCCGCGCGGCGCACTGACATCCAATACATCGCCTTCTCGCGTACGGTTGCACAGAAATGAACTTCCAATCCCGTTCAATTCGCTCTTGACGCTGATGCGGAAATGATCGGCTGCCGGCAGATCAGACAACGAATAGCTGCGAAGAACCGGCGGTTTGTCCGGATCGACGAGCAACCGCAAGACGACAAATTGACCTGCCTGGAAGACAGGAAGAGGTTGCCCATCGATTGGCGACAGAATGAAGGAAGTTACGCTATCGCTTTCCTTATGGATATTCGCGACTCGCATCTGTCGAAATCCGGGCCATGCTGGCGCTTGTTCCTCATTTGCGAGTCCCGGATTCCCCATCGCAGTTTTGGAGCTCAAGTCTTGTTGGAGCATTGCCTGGAACGAACTCTGCCAACCCTTGCTAAGTGCAGGAATCCGCAGCGCTCGTTGCAGTTGCTCGCTGGAATGTCCTGGCAAATACAGCAGGGCGTCAACCTCGGCCACACTGATTCGCTCTGGACCGTCAGCAATTTTTACAATGTCATCGCCTGCACCAACTTCTCCCTCCTGCAACACGCGAAAGTAAAATCCTGGTCTGTGATGCGCTACGAGCAGCGCTGCCATCCGAGGTTCATTCATGCGAATGCCGACGCGGTAGCACGTTACGCGTGGCTGCGTTACTTCAAATATCGCACCACCAATGCGGTATCGATCGCCGATGCAGACCTCGTCATCAGGAAGTCCCTCGACGGTGAAGTTTTCTCCGAACTGGCCGAAAGTGAAATCATTGCGGCCGAGAAAGCGCTCCCAGTAGTGGTAAGAGTCCATCTGGTAGACGAATACGGCGCGGTGCTCCCCGCCGTGACCGGCCAGATCGGCTTGCGCATCACCATCGATATTGAGCTTGCGCACCATTCGCCGTCCCATCCACTGGAGATTTCCAGACTGCGGTTCGGACAGTTTTGCCGTTCCATGTCACGTCGCGCGGAAGGCCGACATTTACTGAAAGCAATCGGGGCATGTCGTACCTCGTCGAAGGCCAGGCTCTGGTTAGAATATTTTATTTTCGTCGCATCGGGTCAGTTTCTGCTTGGCAAGCATCCAAGAGACGGCATCGATTTGCTTCCGCCGATCACCCCAGTACCTTGCCGGCGAGCCAGCAATCAACACTGAATTTTCCCGGACCAGAGCATAGCAGCCAGATGAAGAAGAGCACATAAGGACTTCCGGAAGGTAGAGCAAGTCGTCGAGCCTGTTAAGAGGCGAGAGTCCTTGAGGTATGGCGGAAAGCTTGGTGGTCAGGGTGGCAACAGTCATATCGATCAATAAAGCCACGCAGGCCGCGCTCGAAAGAAAGCCCACGGTCAGCAAGGATCCGCCAACGAACTCGATACCCGACACGAAATAAGTCGTCATTTGGGGAAACGGCACTTTGGCCTTAACGAGCGTTTCATACATAGTTTGCGTGCTGCTGGCGACAAACAGTTTGTTTGCCCCGGAGATGGCAAAGAACAGCCCGAGCGAAACGCGTACCAGCAGGATGGCATATTGTTCCAAGTCTCTATTACCCTGCAGCGCAAACTGGACCAACCGTTTTCAATCCATCACTCCTGCCCCTTCGATCGAGGATGTGCTCCAACCATACCCCGTGTCGTGCAAATTCGGCTTCTCTGCTGACCGCCGCCGAGCGGTGCTGTATCGTCGCGCCAATAGCGTGGCTCCAAGCGGAGTTCCGCAGGCGTTTAAATCCGCATCCCGTCCGGCCGAGCGTTAACCGTACGTGACGTCGGTGCTCTGTCCGACCTCGATAAGATAGCCGTCAGGATCGCGGATATAGCAGCGTATCTCGCCGTACTTACGTATCGGTTCCGTGATGAACTCGGCTCCTCGACTTTTCCATAATTTGTAGCACGCTTGAATATCCGCGACGCGGAAATTCATAAAGCTGTTGATTTGATTCGGGTCGGGGACGCTGAGCGTTACCGTCGGCTTATCCGGGGTCGGCCCGCCCCCAACGTTCAGAATCATCCAAATATTCGCCAGCTGAAGGTACCCAGGCGCGTTGCCGTCACCCAGGCTCAGAATGCGAGCGCCGAAAACCTTTTCGTAGTAATGAGCCGAACGGTTGATGTCGGCGACGGTGAGAAAATGCGCGATGCTGATTCCCTCTCGCGGGGGCATCTCATAGCTCTTCTGGTCGATTTGTACGTTGCTCATTGACGATCTCCAATTCAGATAAGCAGTATCAACCGCTGATTCTCGTTCTTTTGTATTCATACCTGCCGCCGATAAGCCACACGAGGAAAGGCAAAACAATTGGACCAAGGTATCGGGGAACATCCCGTCTGTCCCCAGTTTTTTTCGTTCAATTAGCTCTTTCTGGGCGTCCCCGAT
Source organism: uncultured Acidobacteriaceae bacterium (assembly GCA_963840895.1). Classification (GTDB taxonomy): domain Bacteria; phylum Acidobacteriota; class Terriglobia; order Terriglobales; family Acidobacteriaceae; genus Sulfotelmatobacter. The sequence goes on along the minus strand of CAWJAR010000006.1, from coordinate 118,607 downwards.
TCTTATGCCGCTGAAACCGACTTCTTCTTCCCATCGAGTGCCGGTAGAAGAAGTTTCAGAAGCGCTTGATCAGAGAACGGGTTCTGACCTGAGATCAGCTCGCGATCTTGAACGACATAGCTCGTCCATGGAGCGAGCACACTTACGTCACCGCCCGCCGTACGCAAGGCGAAGTCCGGGTAGAAGAGAACCTTACCACCAATCTCAAGCGGTTCCCGCTGCTGCTCTTCCGCTGTCGAAAAGATGGTCATCTTATATCCAGAATAGATCCAGCCTTGAGCCTTTGCGTGTGCTCCGGCGGCATCGCCCGCCGCCAGCGCGGCGACCACCTCCGTCGAATTCGGAAGCGCCGCGAGAAGTGAAATCGGGCCATGGCAGAGCACTGCCGTAGGCTTGGATGTTTTATGAAAGTGTCTCAGCACGGTGCCCGCGTCGGGATCATCGAGCAGGTCCATCATCGGGCCATGGCCGCCGGGGACGAAAACAGCGTCATATTGATCCAGGCCCGATGCGATGACATCCGAGATACGAGTTGGATTTTTGAGCCCAGTCAGGGTGTCGCGGAATTTTAGATAGTCCTGAAGCTTAGCCTCGTCCCCACCGAAGAACTGGGCTATCGCTGAATTGACATCCATTTGCGGCGTGTTGCCTTTTGGGTTGGCGAAAGTGATTTCGTAGCCCTCCTTCATCAGGGCGCGAACCGGAACCGTCAGCTCGTTGAGATAGTAGCCAGCGCCCGTATAAACCTTGCCATCTTTCAAGGGCAAGCCGTGACCGCTCGAGACCAGCACCAAGACTTTTCCTTTAGTTGTCATTTTGTTCTCCTTTTTGAAATCGAATTCTGTGCCCCTGAATATGAGCTAGCTCATCGGCCATGGCTTCCTCCAAGGTGGGTAAGGACCGGCTACCTCGGTTGACGTGAGTTATGCCCCTGGGAATCCGAACATTAACCACGACTGATTGGCTACCCAATGCGGGTATAGCTCCGTCATCCGATCGAACAGCTCCTGGTCAGACGTCGCGGTTTTCTGCAGCCGATCAAAGTCCTTGAGGTAACGCTTGGTGTCCTGGATCGTCGAGGGAGAGTCGGGCGCGCCAGGCTTCTTATGACCGGCGACAACCATCGTCGGGTTCAGCGCCGCTAACCGGTCCAGGTCCGCGATCCAATTCTTTCGGCTCTCGGGGGTGGTGTCGCCGACATACATGCGGCATTGGTTGTATACAACGTCGCCAGCGACGATCAGGCCGATCGATGGAACGTAGAGAGACGTCGAATCGGGACTATCGGTGCGGCCCTGCTCGATAATGCGCAATTCGTGACCCTCAAGAGTGAACGTGTCAGGCTCATAGGGCTCGGGTGAAACCAACTTGGTGGCGACCTGCCCAGGAAACATACGGCGGGCCAACCGCTCCACAGTGGGAGTGAAAGACATCTGCATGGCCTTCACCGTCTTGGGTGTTGCTATCGCCCGAGCGCCGGGGAAACGGTCGAGCAGAATGCTCAGACCGTAGAAGTGGTCGAAATGGGCGTGCGTTATATAGATGGTCTCCAGGTTGCGGTTGTGCAGAGCGACCCAATCCGCGAGAGCCTCGGCCTCAGCCACTGTCCCCATTGCGTCCACGAGCACCGCGTCGTACTCGCCGAAGATTAAAGTCGACGTGATCGGGTCAAAGGCGAGCGCTTCGCCGAAGGGCTTGGGCCGCTCGCCGACCATGGTCTTTCCCGGGGCCGTAAAAACGTTCACACTAAGCGTGTTCAAGGCGACAGGCGCGGTCACGCGCGCGGCCTCTTTCAGTTCGTTTGTGACGACCATCTGGTACTCCTTTCGATGTCAGAGCTAGTGACTGTTCAAGGATCGATTAGGCCAGAACAAAATGGGCCACGCAATTGGACGCTGGTATTGCCAATACCTTTGTATCGAATCGCGCAAATGGCGATGTAGTTAGCGAATTCTCGCGCCTTGAGATCATCTGTCCATCCGTTCGACCCATTGAGCGCGCGATGCGGGAGCCACGAATGGATCCGCAAAGTATTGTGTTTCCCGCGCAACCTTGTCGCCCGTGAACTCCATGATGCTCACCGTGTAGGACGGCTTGCCGTCGTACGTCAGGATGAATTCGGTAACCCAAAGATCACCGCCGCCAATGATCCGTCGAACTGTAAACCGCTTCTTGCTCGGCTGGCTAGCGCGCTGGCCCTGTATGTTGGTTCGACCGCGAGTTCGCTCACCCGACTGTGGGTAGTCCAGCACAGCGTCCTCATGATAGATCAGGTGCTCCGTTTCAAAATCGTTGATATCGGAAGCCGCCCAATGTTGATTCAGTGCCGCGCGAATCTCTTGATCTCGCACTCCAGAATACTGCTCATTCTTTTGTTGATCGTTCATCTTTAGCCTTCAATTTGGTTGCTGAGTTGCGGAAGCCCTTAATTCCACCGGCCAATACGAACTTTAATCACCTCGGCCGACGTAACTGACACCGACGACGGCAAAATGCCGGTGTCGACGAAAGCAGACGCCTAGGCGGCGCGCCCTGATAGGTCACGTAACGAAGCACGCCCGGAGATGGCAGACCAGGGCGATCGGCTTGCCCGTATTGTAGAAGGATTCGAGTAAAGCGATGGAAACCGGACTTTCTGCGAGCTCCCACATCGGGCCGTGTACTCCGACATAGAGGACGGTATCGTCATCTTCCGATCTTACGTATTTCATATGTTTCATCCTATCCGTGGCTGTTAGGATTCCAATTGAATTCGGTCGACGCGGGTCATCAAAACAGAAGCTTGGGCGATGAACAATTGAACGATGGTATCGTCGATACTTTGATATTGATCGAGACCAATGTCCAATGGCATCTCTCCTGTGCCTGTGGCCAAGTCGCTTTTTCGCAAGGGCCGTCGCGTCGGCCCTTTAGTCAAATATTGAGGAAGGACCGCAAAGACCTCGGGTAAGTGACGGATTCTCGCTTCGTTCATCTAAGTTTTGTTAGTGACGGCTCGCTCACCGCACAAAGGAGATGAAATATGAAAGCAGTTGTCGTCTACCAATACGGCGGTCCCGAAGTATTGAAGTTTGAGGAGTACCCCGATCCGGCCGCGGGTCAGGGCGAGGTGCTGGTGCGGGTCGCTGCCACGAGTGTGAATCCGATCGACTACAAACGGCGTGCCGGATTAACAAAGGATTTTTATCCCATCCAGTTTCCGGGACTCATAGGAGTTGATATCGCCGGGACTGTGGTCAAGATTGGGCCGGGTGTGGAAGGCTTTTCCGTCGGCGACCAAGTGTTCGCAATGGCGGACAATACTTACGCCGAGCTCTGTGTCGTGAAAGCCGCGATTCTGGCGCAAGTTCCTAAGGGGCTCGATTTGATCCAGGCGGCGGCACTGCCGTTGGTGACGATGACTGGCAACCAACTCCTTTCCGCCACCGGAATCAAAGCGGGCCAGACCGTTCTGGTCGTAGGTGCGGCTGGAAATGTCGGACGTTCGGCGGTGTTCGCTGCGAAGGAACGCGCGGCGACTGTGATCGCGGGGGTTTTGAAGAGGCAGATGGGTGAGGGGAAGACTGTCGGAGCAGATCAGTTGGTCGCAACCGACGACGACACCGCAATTTCGAATCTTCCCCCGCTCGATGCGGTTGCGGATGCGGTCGGTGGAAGAACCGCCGAGAAGCTGATCGCCAAGGTCAAGCCACGAGGAGTGTTCGCGTCGGTTGTCGGGACACCGCAGAACGCCGCGGAGCACCCGTCTGTAAAGGTGGTCTCGGTATTCTCGAAATTCGACAGAAAAACGCTGGAGTTCATGGCCGAAGCGGTGCGAGATGGCAAGCTGGTAATCCCGATTAGCCAGAAACTGCCACTCAGTGAAGCGGCCGAGGCTCAAGCAACGGCAGAAAAAGGTGGCGTAGGGAAGATATTGCTGGTGGCTTGACATTATTTTGCGAACAGAGAATGCGAAAGGAAAATCGGAAATGAAAAAGGGTCTGCGCGGAATCAACCCCGCTTCGAAGCCGAGCGGCGACGGGTGTATGGAATGCCTGGCGTCACCGAAAGGTTGGTGGTTTCATCTCCGTCGGTGTGCGGAGTGCGGGCACATCGGCTGCTGCGACAGTTCTCCGAGTCAGCATGCGTCCAAGCACGCGGCGGCAACAGGGCACCCGATCATCGCTAGCTTTGAACCGGGTGAGGACTGGTTCTTCGATTACGAGAAGCAGGGGATGACCAAAGGTGTGGAATTGCTTCCGCCGCACGCGCATCCCGAAAGTCAACCCGCACCTGGACCAGCAGGAAAGGTGCCGGCCAACTGGGAATCTCTTCTAAACTAGCTGCCAGTTATAGGGTAACTAGTAGATGAAGGGCCTTTTTTAGACCGCGGTCGTTCCGCATCCTAATTTACCGACGAGAGTAGGCACCGCATGAATCTGCCTGACGCGCCGATTGCGCACGAAGGCTTCTTCGCAACTCACTTCTTTACCATGAGCGACCAGGAAAAGTCGAAGGACTTCTACGTCCGAATTCTTGGCGGGAAATTGATCAAGCCAGACAATCCCTGTTACATCAAGCTGGCGAATACGTGGATCATTCTCAATTCCGGCGGTGGCCCGACTCCCGACAAACCAGAGGTCCTTCTTGAAACACCGTCAGATCTGAACCGAGTAACTAGCTTCCTTAATTTGCGTGTCGCCGACATCTGGGCCTGCTACAAACAATGGAGCGACAAAGGCGCGATCTTTCTTACGGAGCCGTTGACGAATTCCGACGGTTGGGAATGGCGCTGCTACATGCGTGACCCTGACGGCTACCTTATCGAGGTCGGCCAATATACTCAAATCGCACTCGAATGGTTCAGGAAGCGCAGTTAGTTTGCCGCGCGACAAACCGCGTCTTCTGCACAAAGATACAACCGATACCATCGTCCAATTGTTCAAACCCCCCTTCTGCTTTGATAACGCAGTACCGCAGCCCAATCAGAATTCGTATCGCAAACGTCTTTCAAGGTAACTTTCTAGCCTTTCGGGGACAATTTATCTCAAGCAACGTAGCGAAACCGCCGTCGAAGAACCGCTCATGCAAGCCAGTTCGAGACCTCATGCGCGATCTGGCAATGCTGAAGCGTGGCGAACCTGAAGCGAACCGTTTTCTCCACTCGAATCGACACATGTATAATGCCGCGCATGCAAGGAATACCTTGGAGCACCATTGCGCTAGCTTCGCTACTAGTGATCTCGGCGTCAAAAGGAGGACAGAAAGTGGGATCTCCGCAACCTGAAAAGTCGAAGCCGCCTGTAAAAGTGGAGCAGCGCGGGCGCATCCTCGGAATCGGGGGTGTCTTTTTCAAATCGGCGAATCGTGATCAAATGCGCGAATGGTATGCGAAGCATCTCGGACTCGCCGACGAAGGCCAGGGCGTTATGCTTCTGTGGCGCGAGCACGACGACCCGCAAAAGGAACACGTCACTGTTTGGAGTGTTTTTCCCGCCTCCACGAAGTATTTCGAGCCAAGCCCCGCACCGTTCATGATTAACTACATCGTCGACGATATGGATGCTTTGCTCGACCGCTTAAAACAAGAGGGCGTAAAAATTGACGCCAAACGAATGGACGAATCCTACGGTCGCTTTGCCTGGATCTATGACTCGGACGGGAATAAAATTGAGCTCTGGGAACCGCTGCCCGCAAAGCCCTAGGGGCCTGCCACCGAACTTGCTCAATCGGTTTTCTGTGAGCGCGCGGCACACCCTTTTATAGGGATGTTCGTGGACGCCATTTATGTCGCGGGCCTTCATCCTTGCGTTTCTTTTGCAAAAGCAGGTGCAATGCTGCTGACGCAACAGCTTTCCGTCTGCGCAAACCCTGTTGCGAGATCGCGAAAACCTGCAAACGATCCAGATTCGCTCGCGCAATACCCAGCAATTGTTGGGCCGTAACGAGGTCAAGGTAGGCATTGGCGGCGGCCACTTCTACGTCGAGGCGTGTCAGATTGAGGCCGGCAGTCGCTGCCGCTGCCCCCTGCTGTGCGCTGTTGACCTGCGCCCGACGCAACCCAAAATCAAACGGTTGCCACGAAACCAATGCGCCACCTGCGCTACTCCATGCGCTTCTACCATCGTCAGCCGCGAGCACCGGACCGGAGATTGAGGGAACGACTCCCTGTGGGAGAAGCAATCCATAGACATTGTTCGCGGTTGCGCGGTTTGTCTGCCAGAGAATATCGGTCCGTGGAAGATATGCAGAACGCGCAACAGACACGCCCCCCTGCGCGGCGACCTGCTGTTCCAGACTGGCACGGATGCGCGGATAATTCCTCTCCGCCAAAGCAATTGCTTGCGCCAGGGTCAGCTTCGGCTGCGGCGCTACGGCAGGCGGCGTTTGAGCGACCGCAATTCCGGTTGCAAACCAGACAAGCACCGCCACCACATGTACAACCAAGTTTGCGGGCTGCGTTGCCAACTCGTATCGACCATGCTGCTCCGGGACGTACTTCGGCATGCCAATAGCGTGAACCTGCTGCCCAAAACGCATTTCTTGGTCTCTCAACTGCGTCTTCTCCGTTTCGGTGACGTCTCACTCGCTACATTCATCACGTCTTCAAAAAGCTCGCTAAAAAGTTCGCGAACCTTGTCTTTGGCCACTGCTAAAGCAGTCCGCCCTGCAGCGGTAGCGCGATATACAAGGCGCGAATTGGGCCGGCGTCCGGTACGTGACGAGCGCAACAGCCCTTTGTTCTCCAACCCGTGCAGCAAGGGATACATCGTACCCGGGCTGAGTCTGTAGCCGTGCCGCGCAAGTTCCTCGATCATCTCCAAACCGAAGATTGGTTCGTTGCTGGCGTGGTGCAGGACGTGGAGCCGAATTAGGCCGGAATACAACTCCCTGTGTCCAGGTTTATTGGAATGCTTCTTCAATCGTAATGTCGCTAACGGAATGATAGTCGAACTTCGATAATACCCATGTGAGTTCGAGGACGTCAACGGACCGACTCGCTCAACATCACCCCTTATCGAGTTTCGACAACGAAATCGACTAATATCGATTTCTAAACTGCAGCCAGATTCCTTCTCGATGCATCTCTAACAGCGCATAAACAGCGTTTGGATTGGCATACAGGGGTCAGCCTTGTGGCTGTTGCCTCAATTTAACGCCATAAACTTCTGGTTTCGGCCGCGAAGCTTCGAGTCTGAGCGTCTCTATGAACGTTTGGGCGCGCTAGTCTTGAAACGCTATGTGCCGACGGGTGGCGATCTCGTCATGCGGCGCATCCGTCGGCATCACCCAGATGGCAGGTGGGTAACCTCAAGCCTCCAGTCGCTTTGCCACGTTCACGATGCGCTGATCCGATGTGTTGAAGACCAGGACGTGGCCGTCGCTGCTCACACTTTTGAGCGCGTTCTGGGCCGTATTACCGTCGACGACGACGGCATTTTTCGTCCACTGGATAGAGGTGGACTGAGCCGAGACAGCAATCCCCCCGTGCCCAAAATCTGGCCGATCATCAAGGCAAACCGTGCACACTGGAATACCCGCCTCATAGCCACTCTCCCGATTCTGCTGTTTCCGCTCATTTCTTAATCCGGGCCATTTCATAATGGGCTTTGTTCAGGGCGTCACCCTGCACGATCGTTTCATCCAGGGTGAATTTCGCGATGCAACCATCGGGCGCCATCCAGGCCGTTCCTTTTTCGGAGGCACCTTTGCCAAATAAAGTTTCGAAGTTCTGCCGATCGGAAGAATTGGCTCTCGCCGTGTCGATGGAATACTTCCCCGTGTCATATCCATTGATGGATTCACGGCCTTGTTGAACAATGGCCGACGAATCGTTCAGAGCGTTCAGCCTGGCTGACATTGCTGCTATGTTCAGGTGCGACAGGTCGACCACGGCGCTGCTCCAACTGCCTTCGTCTGAGCGCACCCCATGGAACGTGTGAGAACCAGATTTGTCCTTGATGGCGATATCCATGGCTTGGGGCGTGATCTCGGCTTCATCCTCCACCCAGCCATTCGCATCTGTGTACTTATACGAGTAGTGAAAGGCTTCGGAAGGATCGTTGATGCGATCACCGATGCACATCACGTCAATGTGGGAGTCCGGGTTGCGCGAGCCTGCCGCTATCGCCCGACCGCCGGCATCCTTAGAGGCGGAACCGGAAGTGCACGCCCACATGGTAACCAGCCCAAGGCCCATGAAAAGTAGCGACCACCGGCTCACGGAATAACTTCTTTCTCCTGCCATTTCTGCTCCATTCGACAGATTGTTTATTTCGGGTTCTCCCGACTAACAGGTCTTACTCGAGTGACTGCCTCTTCCACTGCATACGGTTCGTCCATGCCTGCGTGAACTGCGGCTTTGTTGCGTTTACGGCCCCTGCTTTCATTCGTGAGCACGGAGCAAAGTGCCCAACTAGTTCCGCGCGGGTGCAATTTCCACCCTACGATTCAGCGCCCTGCCGTTCGCGGTGGCGTTATCCGCGACCGGCTGGGTCGCGCCAAAACCCTGGGGAGCGAGGCGACTCGAATCCACACCATGCGCCTTCAGCCATGCAATGACAGAGACGGCGCGATTCTGCGACAGTACCTGGTTGTGCGCGCTGTTTCCTTGGTTGTCGGTGTGGCCAGCGATTGTCCAACGCGATCCCGGATGATTGTTAATGAGCCCGAGCACCGCCTCGAGCGCGGGCGTGCTGTCCGGCCTGAGCTTAGCGGAATCGGTATCGAAATGAATTCCATAGATGGCCGCCGATCCCGTTTGTGCGATCGCTTTTTCCAACGCAGAGGTGCCTTCTTCATGACGGTGCAACTGGATTTCAGCGTGTCCGGTCTGGCCCGCTACGACGTCTGCCGCCGCCGAGTTTGCGTCGTATCCCGGGGCGACCGCAGTGGCCACCACCAGTCCCGCAGGCAATCCGGTTAACTCGCAATTTCCATTGGCATCAGTTGAAGCAGATTGCAGGGCGGCGGTTACAGTCGCCCCAGCGATGGGAGTGTTCTTGTCCCAATCTTTCACCGTAATCGCAACTGAAACCAGGTACGGAAATTTGTGCGGATTTACCAGAAGCCGGACGAAATCAACTGCGTATCCATCCTGCGCGTGTGTCGTGGGATCATCGATCAAAAGCTTCACAGTTCCGGAATTCAGCAATGGGAAATATTCCGGAAGCAGATTGACCGTAATCAGTTTTCCAATCGGGCCGGTCTGATCGAGAGCGTTCAGCACCTGCTCGAAGCTGGGAATGCGAGTGCCATTCAGGCTCACTTGGAAATGCGAGTGGAAGGATGGCGCCTGAAAGTCGTCCACGAAAATCTGGAAGAGCACCGCATCGATCTTTGCCGGCAGGGCTCCTACTGGGAGCACAATTGGCTGCGGCATAGAATCCTGGCGGTTCTTGCACGTCGAGGCATCGTTAGATTCCATACAGGGCCGCAGAAGGCTGTTCGTATAGCCGTCACCGGCAAAGGGATGCTCAGCGAAGTCACTTGGAGTCACGGCCGAACCCAACAGTAATCGATCTGTACCGTCGGGTGTCCCTGGCTTCGGAGACCACGGGAACGGGTGGGGCGGAGTGGACCCTCCGGAAAACGGATCGAAGTTCTTCGGCCATCCGAATCCCAGATTGTTGATGTCTCCGGTGCGCACAACGAGATCGGCTTCCGGGCCGCCTTCGGTGCGCTCATATTGGATTGCCCAATCGTGCGATTGATCTGCTGTGGCCGACGCTGGCGCGTTCGGCGATGAGGCAGGCGCCGAGACCATGGGTGCGGTGGGCGAAGGCGCCGGGACAAGTTTGCCGTTTTCGAGCGTCCATCCATAAGGAGCGTCAGGTTTGGCCGAGCTGCCTGCAGGACCACTTGAAGATTGGGCATTGCCTGCGGAGGACAATTTCGGAGAACCTCCTTCGCTTGCGTTTTCCACCCCCTTTGAAGCCGCGTGCTTTCTTCGAACGCTAGCATTGGCTTCGATTTCGGCCGCTTTTTGCCTGGCGCGATGCGCCACATAAACCACACCGGCGGCGATTGCAGCCGCGAACAGCAAAATACCAACGCCCGCGATGATGAGTATGGTCGGTAACGGTGGTTTCAGCGATCTCGGCACAACGGATGATTGTTTCTCGGAAGCGCTAACCTCACCCGCAAGCTGCTCCGCATGCGCGCCGCATTTCGTGCAGAATTTAGCCTCTCCCAAAGGCGAGCCGCACTTCGTGCAGAAACGACGGGGGCGGGCAGGGCGAGGGGCCAGGTTTCGCCGCATACCGCATTTTGTGCAAAACGCAGTTGATTCGCTGACAGACGTTCCACAGCGCTCGCATGTCATGTCCATCGCATATCTCCACTGCCAGACTCTCGCTGCTCAGTGATGGGGCAGCACCTCGGAGGCAGAAAAAGGTTGGCGTCTCGAGTCATTTCTTGACCATTCCTTCTTCGTAATGCACCTTGTCGAGGAGGCTGCCATCTTTGTTGTGCATCTCGTCATCCAGAATGAGTTTCACAGGGCAACCCTTTGTCGTCACCCATGCGTCGCCTTTCTCAGACCCGCCCGTACCCAAAGCAAAACCACCAAGCATCTGCCGCGTCGTCGCGTCCCATCTCGCCGTGTCAATGGAGTAGTGAATCGTCTGATAGCCATTCACCTGGCCGCCGTCCGATTCGCCTTGCATTGCGGAGTTGTGATTGATTGTGCTGACCGTGCCCGACATGCCGGAAATGCCGGTCAAACCGGCGAGCGCCGCTTGCCAACTCTGCTGGTCAGAACGCTGTGCATGAATCGGCTGCTGTGTGCCATCCGGCTGAAGTCTAAAACCGTCGATTGCTTGAGGCGTAACGTCGGCTTCCTGGTCGACGTTCGAGCCGTCGCCGTCGTTCTTCTTATAAACATAGTGGAAAGACTCCGGCGGATCTTGGAGGCGGTCGTAAATGCAGTTGAGGTCAATCCCTGGGTCTGCGTCGGACTGCGCAGCCACAGAATGGTTTCCAGTTTTGGCTGACGGTCCCTGCTCGGTCGTTTTCTCCTCCGGCGATTTGGAGCCTGGTTTGGAAGTACACCCCAACGCCGATACCAGAGCGACGGCAATCGCCGCCGCGGCGATCACGACAAAAACGCGCCTGACTGCCGGATGTTTCTTCAGTTGTTCCATAGCTGCATGCTCCTGTTGTGATGGTTCGCTAACCCGCCGCCTGCTTGGCTGCAATCGCGCCGATGAACGGAATGCGATACTCGCACTGGCTGTACACCTGATACATCAGGAAAAGCCAAAATAAGAAAAAAGGTAACGAAATCACCAGACCGATCGGGGTCAGCACTACCGCAGTCCATCCGCTGATGCTAATCATGATTCTCACGACGATGTCCCACGCGATGCTGAAGACAAAAGCCGCCACGCAGAACAGAACGGATCGCATGGCGTGGAAGCTTACGAAGCGATCGCGCTTGTAAGGCTCAAGTACAAGAAATACGGACCGCATTTCGCACAGAATCCCATGTGAGTCTCCTTCTTGATTGGTGTGTCCTGCCTCCACATGCTCGTTGCCACACACGTTGATGTCAGGTTGTGGAACCGTCAGTCGCTGCCGAGCCGGCACATCGCGATGTCCGGTTCGATAAATTTCCATTGCGGGGCGCGCCAAACTTCTTTCCTTTGACTCAGGGCCTTACTTGCCGCGGCCTGGATGAGCGGGAACGGGATTGGCACGACTGAGACATCCACGCCGACGCTGCCGATGGTGTCCAAGGTGTAACGGTGGCATTGCGGGTTCAGGGCAGCAACGGAAGCGCTGTTGGTCATGGTCAGTACATGGACAAGATCCATATAAGCCATAGCGTGGGAGCCGAGAAAGCCCACGCCCAGGCCGAAACGCGGCAGTTGGACCGCGAGCACCAAGCCGGATGTTCCGGGGCTCATTGCCGTCTTCTCCCCGACTTCGGGTTCCGAACTGGAAAGATTGCCTTCGGTATTCGTACCGTTCGATGTGGAGTCCAGGCCTGCACCGCCGTTGAACTGAAAGTGGGTAGTGAAGTGCTGGGTTGCGTGATTACCAGCAAGGAACAGCTTGACCGTGAAATTCGTGGCAAATTGAACGACGAGCGGAATCCCCTCAACGGGTACGGGAATGTTCATTACCACCGGGACGTTCACAACGGGAACGCTAACGGCGCCGTTGCCCCCTTGACCTAGCCGCCCGACGAACTCCAGTTCAACGTTTCCTTTCATGTCCTTGAAATGCGCCGCGAACTGCGTCAGGGAGCCTCCTGCGGTATGGATATTTCCACTGAAAGCACTGCGATCGAGGTCTACCTTGCTTCGGAGCCGCACATCGAGGTTGTCCGAAATGATGTAGAAAACCTTCTTCGCGAGCGCACCCGCCGCGGCTAGCTTCTTCATCTTGGCCTCGTCTTCATTCGCCTCGTCCTTCCATTTGTTGTATTCCTGGTACGCCTTGGCCAATTCTTGCCGGTACTGTGCGGACAATGCGTTCATGCTGGTGCTGGTCTTGTCGGCCGCGTGGGCATAACCGGCTGTCGCAGCCCATTCTTGCTGCGTTAGGTCGAAAATCCGGGCGGCGGCCACGCGCTCCTCATGCACCGCGTCCCTTTGCTCCTTCACTAGTTCGAAGTACTCGTCGCGCTGGTCACGATGAATCTCGCTGTTTTCGGCTGAACCGCTCTTCTCTTCCTCCTTGCGGGCTTCGAACTCATAGCTGAGACGACTCTGCGAGACCTTGTACTCCATGGAGTACTCGAAGCCTCCGACGCGACCGTTGTACCCGTCCTGCGTCGCGGCCACCAGTCCGTAGTCGTTATCATCTTCGTCGGCAGGAGCAGGATTTTTCTGGTTCCCCGGCTGCTCTCCTGGCTTTGGCTGCTCTGGCTCGTCTGTGTTCAGAGCCGCCAATCGATAACGGGGCCGACGGATGAACTCCGAACTCTTCTGGGGAGGCGGCTGTTTTGGCGAATGCGGCCGAAGTCCGCCGTAGGCATCAGCAAAATTAGGCGCGGTTTCAAATTCGATGTCCGCCTCAGGCAGTGCCTCGGTCAATGCCACGGGCTTGGTGCGCACGATAGTCACATCGCCGAGATTGGCCACGCTGTCGATACGGCGTATCGCAACGTCCCAGATCCACAGGATGCGGCCAGACGCTAGCCGCCCAACGACAGGCTCGGATGAGGCAAAGGTGTACAAGCTGCCACCCTCGTCGATGCTCTGCAATGATCGGATCGCCTCATCACGAGTCACTGGCACCGTGTCGGGACTCCACTGAACGGAGAATTTCTTCGGTTTGACGTCTTGCACAGTCTGCAGATAGGTGCGGATCGTTGCTTGGTCGGCTCCGTCAAGCATCCGCCCAGCTATACCGAGTGTGGATCCACTCGGAGCCTTTGCCCGTTCGCCTAGCCAGGACGTGTCTTGCTGACCGTGTTTGCACCCCGCGAGCAAAGCGGTCGTGGCGACCGCAATGAACAAACCGAATCGGGAAAAGCTTGACATGCTCTTCGCTCCTTGCGCTGGACCGACTGTCCCCAGAAGGCCCCAGCGCCTAATCTTGGCGTCAGTCTTCCGGTCTCTAGTGCCGCCTCCTTTTACTTGATCTTGCACGCGGCACATGAGGACCAGTTGTTGTCCAATTCTTCTTATAAAGCTCGAATTTCCCATCGCTGCGGAACCCCAGCAGCTTCGCGTCTACCCCGCCGGAAGCAATCAGATTGAAATGCGTAGTGATTCGTGACTCTCCCGTCTGCAACGATTTACTCCGCCGAATCTGCGATCTGGAACGTCCACACGGCGTCGAACATCAGCCCATCGCCTTGTGCTCGCGCCACGTCGCCACCGGAGAATTTCTTCTCTTTCGAAGTCGGTCGCAGCACGACAGCATATTCGCCCGGCTGCAACTCTGAAGCAGGGGACACTTTGTACTTTCCCGTGCCCAGCTTCTCTGGGCGTGTCGACACTCGCTCTTCGAGGAAGTGCGAATACATCTGCCAATCGGCGGCGGGACTCGAACGGATGTCTTCTTTGCCTTCCGTGGCACCCACGATCCGGCAGGCATTCTGCGCGGGTGTCAGCTTCACAATGGCCGGCTCATAGTCATCGGCATTGACGCCAACGGCGCGCGAAAAATCCAGCGAGAAACTAGGCGAGACGGTTTGCAAAACGTTCGTTGACGCAGGACTCGGAACTCCCCAGACGTAAGTCACCATTGGCTTGCGGCGGCCCATTACTCCGGAGAAGACGCTTCCCGCCTCTTGCATGGCCGAGCCTCCAACGCCGGAGGTCATGTGGGTTGCGGCGCTGTATGTCGCGGCACTGACTCCCGCCTGCATCGCCTGCGTAACGGCCGAGTCGCCGGCAAGACTCTTCATGGATGAAGGTTTGGTTTTGGTCTCGGCTAATTGCGTCTTCTCGAGTTTCAACTCCTGCGTGGAGTTTCCTTGTGTGACCATCAATCGCGGCATGCGGGACTTCGAGGGTGGCATGGCGCCGGTATTCTGATCGGAACCGCTCGTGGCCGGTGCGCGTGCCGCTCCAGAGGCTCCCTCGCCGGAAGCCGCAAGAATGGCGTTCAGCTCTTTCTCAGTCACGCCCGCTGCATTCAAGCGGATCAGTTCATTGGCCGAGGTGTTGAACTTGCCTGGCCCGGCCTGAATCGCTGAGACAATCACCGTCTCCGGCAATTTCTTGCGCACCATTGCGATCACGTCGTCATTCGTAAGCGGTTTTTGGGATTGTTGACCGGCCGAGAGCGCTTCCAGGGTCAGCAGAAGCGTCATTATCAGAGTCAGGCTCAATTTGTGGCTCGACATACAAAGGCTCCTTTTATTTCGTCTGCCCACGCACTGGTTCAGGGCATTACTTCATTCGCACTGGTGGGTCTGGTACTTTTTCGCCCAGCGTGATTGGGCTGTGAACGGCATGTCCGGTCCAGGGATCGATTCCTATCGGGCCTTTGACGTAGACCTGAAGGCTGTATCCGGAGTTGTACCAATCATCGACCCTAAACACCCCCAGCCAACGCCATGCGCAGTGGTCCACTCCCCAGTCGACCACCACCTTGGTTTTGGTTTTTTTGCCAAACCGGTAGTACCCTTCGGTGTAGTATCCGACGCTGTCACCAGGCTTTTTGGGAAATGCATCGCTCGCCCAGCCTTCGCAGACGTCCGAAGTCCACGCGTACCAGAACACATTGGGATAATCGACCTCGAATCCCGGGGCCATAAAGCTGAAGTCATATACGTCCTCGCCCGAATCGAAATCGAGTTGCCCGCCGTCTCTATCAACTGCATTCGAAACTCTTTGGTTGGGATCGTTGCGGGGATCGTTGCGATGATCCACTCCGTTGGTGATGCCGTCGACAGGCGGCCCCGCATTGTATGCAACACAGGGGAATAAGTGACTGAGGTCGGGTCCCGGACAATACATGGTGCCGAATCCGTGCTTGCCATCGCCCACAGTCACATTTGCCAAAGTTGCATACTGTTGCGGAATACTCGGCAAGATCACACTCAGCCGTTGCGCGTAGAAGCGGCAGTTAGGAAACTTCGCAGGAGACATGCTCGGAGGCGCGACGATCAGGTCCGGCCACCCGTCCAATACCCCGGTCAATCCCGGCTGCACAACAGCTTCGATCTGCGTGTCAGTCCACTGCTTCACGACCAGGTTGATTTGGCCGCTGGTCAAAGCGCCGGATAGATACACCTGTCCTTGCTGACTTCCAAAGTCACAACCACTGATGATGTAGTCGTTGTATGCGGGGTCCTGCGTGAAGGTGACATTTGAGGTTGCGCCGTTCACGCTGTGTATTTGAGCAGCGGGACAAAATTTAGACTGTGGTGGCGGCGCGATCAGCTTCGGATCTGTGGGGGATTGTCCGGGGCGCAACGCCAAATTCGGGGCGCGGGCAGACACGAGCCGATCTTTAGCGGTGCTGGGCTGACTGCGCAGCGACTCGAAGAAGATCCTCTGCTTCTGCAATGCCTGGACTTCGGGACTGTCGCTTTGTTCCGGTTTCGGGGTGACCTTTTGAGGCGATGCAGAGCGTCGCGAGGGGGCGGCAAGTTGGGCCTCAAGTTTCGATTTGATTTCAGTTTTCGTCGCCGCATCGGCAACCGGAGAAGCGTCTCTTTTCGGATTGCTCGTCATCGGCGGCATCTTCGGGACGTAGCCTGCACCTATCCCCGGCACTTCCATATTCGTAGTTGGGGGCGACCTTGTCGGCGGGGTCGCGTTCGCGCCAGCGGGCATTCCTCCCTGAACAGGCCTCGGCTGTAGCAACTGACCACCAGTTGGCGAGCCCACGCCGGATGCTGACGACAGAAGTGGCGGTCCGCCGGTTACACCACTTGTGGGACTGCTGACATTCGAGTTCCGGGCGGCAGGTTGTTCCACCAGTCCGTGAGGCGGTCCACCGGCGTTCGGTATGAGGGTGGATTTTTCCGGTGAACGTTCGATGGCTGAGGGCGAAAAAGTGACTTTGAAATTGACGTTGAATGCTCCGTTGCCGCAAAGCATTTCTCCGCCGGTTAAGATGAAGCTCAACGTGCTCGATGGGGTTGAGTTGCAGTTGCCGCCGGGAATCTGAAGAACTGATGGAGTCGACACCGATGCAGTGGTCGGCGCACCATACAACAGGGCCCGGAGGGAAACGTTCTCAGGCATGTTCTGGAACGCATAGGAACAAAGCATGTATTTCGGAGTGCCCTGGGCCGAGTCGTCAGTCATGGGGCCGTTCGCCATTAAAGTACTCGTCGTCGAAAGCAACTGCAGCGGCATTCCGGATTTCGTGACTGTGACAATCTTCACCGTCAGACCCTGACAATTGGCCTGGGGCTGAAAAACGTTCATCTGCCAGTACACGAATCCGGTGATTGTGCCCGATGGAAGTCTCATTCCCGCGGCTGCGTTCGCTGCGCTTCCGGATGGCGAAGGTTTTGTCTGCGGCGTTACCTGAACCTGAGTTCTCGCGGGAGGTTGCTGGGCCATTACGCTCACGCAACCGCCGATTAACATCGTCACAAGCATGGTTAGCTCCAGCACTTTTAGGAAATCAATTCGCTTCATACCGTTCCTCCTGGCTGCGCTTCGGATCCAACGCACAACAGACCTGAGATGGATTCGTGTCCTGATCTTTCCCGCTTGTCAGCTCAGCGTCTGCTTAACGATATTCATGCAGCTCTGGTCTTTCTGTCCGGTCCAGGGTTCGACGCAGCGCGGGCCTAAGACCCAAACTGCAAGACCGTAGCTTGACTGAGCCGTCATCTCATCTCGGTAATTGACGGCAGCATTCTCTTCCTCAAGGCACAAGTACCCGAGCCAAGAAACTACAATCTGGTTTGGCGTGAAATTGGAATCCCAGGCGCTGCCTAGGGCGGTCGCCCTTTGGTACTCGCTATCCCAGGCGCTGCACAACTGTTTTGCATCGGTATCTTCATAGAACAGTTCGTACGAACTCATCGCAAATCCAGGTGCAAGTTTGCTGAGGTCCCAAGTGTCCGGCTCAGGTTTCCAGGGGTCCGAGGTTTCGACGGTATCTAAGCAGAAATTGTCGTCGTTGTATGGAATGTCGTTGATGAAGCAGTCGGCCGCTGGCAAAGTCAGGTCCTTGTGCCCGTATGCGTATCGAAACACCCAGCCCATCACCGGTGTGCCTTGGAACGAAAATGAAGGGAACCTCGATGTTGCGTTTGCGGGAAGCTGATCGACTCCGACAAGGAATTTCGAGACGTTGGATAATGCCATCATCGATTGCGGCATCGAGTTATACGCCAACTGTACTTCCTGGTCGTTCCCATCTGGCCCCGGCATGCCGCGCGCCGCGTAGAACTTGTATCCGGACTTGTTGAATGGTTGCTTCCCTGTAGGGGCGACGACTAGAGAGACGTTGTCTTGATCGAGCACGCCCGCAAGCCATGGATCCAGATGGACAGTGATGCCGTTATCGCTCCAGAAATCAACGTTGAGATTCGCCTTGAATCCGTTGACTCCGAAGATGTACGCGGAATTGCCAGGATCCGATGGACCGAAGCTGCAACCCGTGATCGTATAAAGGTTGTACTTCGCCTCGGGCGTGAGGATTCCATGTCCTTCTCCGCCGCTGAGTTGAATGATCCTGGGCGTCGGGTCGGTCGCGCATGTGAGTGCAATGGATCTGAAAGCGGGAGCGTGGACGATCGAGGACGCGAGGTTCCCCTTTTCGCTCTGCGTCGTTTCCGGTCCGAGATTCTGAACCGTGGTACTGCCCTGAAACGTCGCAGCCGCCGGTGCGCGCACTGACGCTGCCGATGCTACAGACCGTATGCCGACCTTCATCGCGACTGCTTCCTCTTGGGCAGCCGCCCTCTGTTGTTGAAGGATCGCAATTATGCTGGCGTTCTGTTCTGCCAGGCGCGGATTTGTAGTCTTTCGAAGCGCCTTCGGCGGTGCCATTTTGATCGGTTTCAGGGCCGTGCGGTTCGCTGGAGCCGCCTTAGATCCTGGCGGGAGCGGTTGCGGATTCAATTCCACGTTGCTTCCCGGCGTTGCGGAAGGCGGATTCCGCGGAATTTCAGAGCACGGCCGGCTCCCGTCACCCATCGCCTTCAGAATGTTCGCAGTGACATTTGCCTGTTGTAGCGCTCGGCAGCCGGACGGTGAGAAATCAAAGCTGCGAGTCGCTGACTGAATCGATGAGATGATGACGGATTCTGGGACTCCGCCCCGCAGCATCTTGATCACGTCGGCGTTATTCAGCCGTTGGCCTGAAGGTAGCGGTTGCGGATTCAATGAAACCTGCCCACCAGAATCCACCTGGCCCTTCATACTCGTGCCTGCCGCAGTGGCCGGTGTGTTTCCCAAGCCTTGCGGACACGAGTGCGTGCTTCCATCACACATCGCCGCTAAAACCGCCAGGCTCACCTGCGCCTGCTGAAGGGTTTGCATACCTGCGGGCGAAAAGTCGAATTGCTTCGTTGCAGATTGAATCGAATGAACAATCACCGATTCCGTGATTCCAGCTCGAACCATGCGGATCACGTCGGCGTTGGTCAACTGTTGCCGAGGTGGAAAGGGCTGCGGATTGAGCTCGACCGTTCCGCCTGAACCGGGGCGGTCCGTAGGCATTATCCCCATGCGCTGCGATCCCGGATTGGAGGGCGTCTGAGTGCCAGCCGGAGTGGCTCCCGTTGAGAGCATTCCCTGCTGCGGTGCGCTGGCAGGTATTCCGCCTTGAATGCCGGAACTCCCCGGGGGAGGAGAGGCCAAGCCGAGCTGCTGGCGTGGCGTCTTCAGCATGACAAAGTTCACATCGTAGGCCATGTTCTGGCACGAGCCCCAATGAGTAGCCAGGTCCGAAGCAGTCGGGTTCACGATGCGCGGCAGCATGTTGCATTGCGCGTTAATAATCTTGATTGGGCCGAGAGTCGCAAATTGCGGAACTGCGCCGGGCAAGAATTCGCCCGACTGGGCGACCGTGAGAGTCACCTGGAGATCCGGCCCTACGGGCACTTTGTCATACGCATAGGTGCACACGTCGTAGACGTTGACCTTGCCTCCGACCAGAAACTCCTTTACCTCTCCGACATACTTGAAGTTGTTGCTGAGGGTGCCCAGCGGTGTGTATGCCGTGAACGGGCCCGAGGAACTTCCGACACTCACCGTGATCGCCAACCCGCTGCAACTGTTCGCCGGAATGTGGCTGACAGAGTTTGCGTCCCAGTACACAAAGCCCTCGATCGTTCCCGCGACGGATTCCGGGCGGACTCCGGGTGACCCATGCGCAGAAGGTACCGTCATATTGCGGTTCGGCACGGGCATTGTGGGGGACACCTGGGCCGCAACGCCGGTGCAGGTCAAAAGAATCACGAAAATGAAATACCTAAAGTTGCGCATGTCCTCTTCTCCCATTCCGTGATCTCTCATTGCTTCAGCAGCATCTGCAAAGGTTGCGGCGGTGGCGCCAGCGAGCCTATGTTCCCGCTCAGCCACGGACTGACGCCGCGCGGTCCCAGGACGGTGATCTCGAGTGCGTAGGCCGACACGCTTGCATAATTGAGAACGTCCAGTGACTTGCCGCTGGTCATGGTCGAATTCGGCCAGCAGTCATCTGTCTCCCAGGAGACCTGAAAGGAAGACGTTGAGATGTAGTTCACACTCCAGTGGCCGTTCTTGGAGGGCTCTCCGCCCACTGTTTGGCAAAAACTGGCGTCAGGGCTCGAGTGGCGCAACTGCACTCCGTTGTGCGGGTCCAGCTGAAATCCCGCCGCAAAATGGAATTGATACGTGTCTGTGCCGCCCGGGAAACTGCGCCCTGGATTCGCGGGAATCGGAAACTGATCGATTGCCGATTCACGCGCCACGGCAATCGTCTCGCCGGCTTGCAGCAGGGCTAACGAAGGCGACTCAACTTCGGGCTGAACCGGGCCGGCCATATTCGCGTTGACCGTGGCCAGACTGACTCCCAAGGGCACGCACGAGTAGCCGGTGGATTGGGCGCAAACTGGCGGTTTTGGGAGCAACTGGAGCATCTGGTCTTCGCGCGCCGCCAGGAAATTCATCCCGGCCGCCTGATATTCCTGCCCGCTGGCGGTCTTTACCACCAGCGTGACGTTATTCGTGTCATAGAAGCCACCAGCGTTCGAATCAATTTGCGCCACGACCTGCCGATCGCTCCACCCCTCAGGGGCAATCTGAAATGACACTCGATCGCGAAATACCGGGGAGCTCAGAACACCGCGTGAGGTGCCTGTCGGGGAAGCTGAAAGGTAATGCAGGCCGCTCAAATAGACCTGGCCTGACGTGTTCCCAAATCCACAACCCTGGATCACGAACGTGCCATCTGGCCCGAGCACGGGGCTGAACCATATCCCCGATTTCTGCCCGTCCACGCTTGCGATTCCGCCCACGCATAACCGTGTCGGATTAGGAGCTCGAGTGCCGATCACTTGCGGCTTTGGCGAATCGGGAGCTTGGTGCCGAGTGGGTCCGCTCTGAGCTGCTGACGTCGTCGTGGAAGAGCCGTTCAGTGTTGTCTGACTACCGGACGCAGACATCGTCTGGCCTGTCCCAATCGGCTGCGCAGCGCCGTTTCCCATGAGTTGCGAGTTTGTTCCGCCGTTCAGCAGCGTCCCGTTCTGCGGTGTGCCCGCGGGGCGCACACCGCCTGTGAAGGTACGAGCGCTCGCTCCCGAGGACAAAATGGTTTGTGCTGCCGCACTCTGCTTGCGCAGCAGACCCGTCACAGCGGAGTTGCCGCCATCGCCGCCCGGCATAGTACGCGTTGGCCTCACCAGAATGGAGCGAGCCAAGGCCGACGAAATCAACCGGTTGGATTTCCACTTCCCGGCGGTCACTGCTGGGTTGGCCGCCCTGCCCTGCATCAGGGACGTTGCAGCCCTGCTTTGGATCCGGTCGCTCTCTTGCTGGGCCAAACATTTTCCAATGCACAACACGGTCAGCAGCAGACTCAGTGTCAAATTCCTACGCATTTGGCTTCCTCCCTTCATCGTTGGCCTCATGACCTTTGCCAAGGAGCCGGCATTTACTGGACCGGAATCGTCAGTTCTTTTGCCTTAGGTCCGGACCAGTCCGCGCTGAAGCGGTGAAACCCGAACTGGGCGATGCGCCGAGATACCGAGTTCACCCACGCGTCAACCTGCATGGAGTTCATATTCCAGTTGTCTCCGCCGGAGCCGCCGGTGAATGTGTCAGATAGTGTTATGGTCTTGATCTGGTCGACGGTTACCGGTCGGTTAAGGAGGACCTCAGCACCATGGGTGCTTCCATTCGCCCATCTCTGGCCGTGATTGACATTCGGCTCAGATTGCGTCGTGCCGTCAGAGAAATGAATCGTGATATTCAGATTGTCATTTCCTCCACGGAGGTCGTCGTCTCCGGTCCAGAACGTGAAGACCAGCTTGCTCACCTGGTTCTCTGCGGGACAACTCACATCCGGCCTCGCCGGAATCGAAAGGTTCGGGTTACTCCCTGTGAAGCGATGGAATCCGAAGGAGGCGATGGGCACACCGGAGGCGTTATTCCCGACCGCGCTCGCCTGGAACTCCGCCATATCCCAGTTGTCTTCCGATTTCACACCTTGCGCCGCGTAGATCGGGGCAAGCGCCGGGCCCGCCGGAGTGGCCAATGCGCCCACTCCTGTAGCAGAAGGGGGGGTGAACCCGCCCCCCGCTAAGTGGACCAGCCCAATTGACTTGATCTGGTTCGGCGCCACCGGCCGTTTCAGTGGAACGGTCACGAAATTCGTGCTGTTGTTTCCCCAATTTGCGCCGTGGTTCACATTGTTTGAAACCTCCATCGTGCCGTCGGCGAAGTGTATCTCTACGTTCAGGTTGTTCTGCCCGCCCCGAAGATCATCGTTTCCGGTCCGGAACCGCAGTTGCAGTTGGCTGATCGTGCATCCTGCGCTCAAAATCGTGGTGCGCTGGGGATGGAGCAAGCCCGTCGGCTTCGTCGCTTGCCCGTAAACTGTGTCTCCTGTCCAGAGCCAGCAAGTGATCACAACCACCCCTTTAATTACCCAGTTATGTCTGCTGCAATTCATTAAGTTCATTCTGCGTTTCCTCCCCGCTGCCGCATGCGTCTGAAATACAGCTCCAGAGTGCCAGCGTCAAAGGAAATGCAGATTAAAAGACCCTGACTTAGTAAGCGCTGCTATCTCAATGGGTTGTAGCGACGGATGACACAGAAAGACGATTCACAGAAGCAGCTGGCGGGACATGCAACGAACAGTCCGATTGGGGCCCGGGGAAACTCTGGTCAGGTGCGGCGTAGGAGAAAAGAACTTGCGCAGGCGCCTGCTAGTGGGTTGAGCGATTCTCAGCAACCACAGTGCCGCTGGACATCGCTTCTTCCGCGTTGCGGGCGACGAGCTCATAACCACGGTTGCGGGTTTCTGCGGCGAGGGCTTTCAGCTGCTTGTGCCCTAATGAGGAGTCGATTTTCAGCTCCAGTTGGCCGAGCGCCAGTCGCGCTTCGCTTTCGAGGTCGTAATAACCCAACCGTTTGGCAGTGGCGATGACTGAATTCAGACGCCGAAAGGCCGATGCTGAATCTGCTTTCTCATCCTTCGAACTTGCCATATCCACCCGCGCCTGCTGAATTTGGGCGGTCAGCCTTAACGCAGGGTCCGAACTGGTAAGGCTGAGGTCAGCTCCGCGCTGGGCCGCTTTGCGTGCTTCGTCCAGTTCGCCTTGCATGAGCAAAGCCCGGCTTAAAAGCACATACGCGGTGCTTGAATCCGGATCGCTTTTTTCCTTCTCAAATTCGGCCAGGGCGGCTCGAATCAAAGATCCAGCTTGCTCGATTCGACCTTCTTCGATGTCCAAAGCGCCGAGCGCAGTCTGGCTTTCGGCGGCAAGTTCCAGCGCACCCATCTTCTGCCGAGTAGCCAGCGTTGCTTCGAATTGTGAACGCGCTCCGGCCAGATCGCCCTGTGCCTCCAGCACTTCGCCAAGGACAATCATCGCACTGGTCAGGTACTGATACGATCCATGGGTCGATAGATAAGAATCGATTGCCTGCTGCGCCAGACGGTGGGCATCCTGAACTCGTCCCTCGGTTAAGCTCAAGTCCGCCAGTCGATACAACAAATAGCCTGGATCGCTATTCTCCCGCGAGGTCTCTACTTTCAACGTTTCCTGATACAACTTCTCCGCCGCTTTCAAATTGCCTCGGAGGTAGTAGATGTCCGCAATATTGCCCATCGCGGTCACCTCGTTGTTCAGATCGCCGCTCCGCTCGAATTCGGCTTTAGCCGCGCGGTATAACTGTTCAGCGCTATCCAGCTTTCCCTCATTCTCATAAGCGATAGCCATGTTATTCCGAACGGACCCTGTTTTTTCGTGTTCTCCTAGACCTTCCAGCAGGTTCAGCGCTCGCTGGTACGTTTCAATTGCGCGCTCGTAATGGCCCTGAGTGCCGAGCGTGTCTGCAATCTGGCGCACACAGTCGGCGGCAGCAACCTTGTTTCCAGCAGACAGGAAAATGTTGAACGCATCTTCGCACGACGGCGCGGCCTGATCGGGGTGTTCAGTGTAATTCAGAAGCATGCACTCTTCTTTTCTCGCTAGCGCATAAACCAGCCTCTGTCCTCGGGCGGATGCTTTGCGCATCGCGCTTCGTACCAAGACCAGCTCCGCCAGTTTGTCATCATTCATCGCCCGCGCTTCCGCTAAATCAATCCGCGGATCATCGGACGAAGGTGCCGGAAGGATCCTCAGTTGACGAATAACTTCCATCGCCTGAGTGCCGTGACCCGACAAACTCTGTGCCGAGGCCAGGCGCAGGGCGTATTCCACGTTGTCGGGAAACAATTCAAAGAGCGCGTGATACACCGACGCAGCCCGCTCCTGTCGTCCCATGCTCTCGTAATATTCGCCTTCCACTAACAACCGCTGGGCTCGAGGCAGGTCGGTGGACAGGTCGAATGCCTTCTTGGCTTCTTCTTGGTACTTTTGGTCGTACCCTAGTTGGGACCACGCACGCGCCAATTTGGCGTGCACCAGCGAGAATTTGGGATCGATTTCGGCGGCTTGTTCGAGCAGGTCCTTGGCTGCGAGTGCGTCAAACTGCCGCAACTTCGTAGCTCCAAGGGAATAGAACCGTGCCGCTTCAGGATCCAGCGGCAAAGCAGCGAGCACGCCTGCTTCTTCGGTCCCCTGCAACTGCTCGACACCAAGGCGACTGCGTAGTTGGGCGCCGATTCGCGAGACCAACCGGAACAAATCCTGCATGCTACCGACCTCTGCAGTTTCCGTCAGTATTTCGCCCATCTTCGCATCCTGCATACGAACGTCAAGCCGCAACTGACCCTGATCAGCTGTGCCGATCATCATGTATGAGCCCAGTACCAGCACGTCGCTGTTCAGGGCGTCGCCAATGCGTGCGCTGGTGCCGCGATCGAGCGAGTCGGCTGAAGGCCATGGTGCAGAGACTCGCAAGTTGGAGACATCTTCACCGGAAACAAGTCGCAATTTTTCGCCACCTGAAAGTTCGGTGCTCAACATCTCCGAAAGGGCTGACGCCAGCCAAGCATCTTCCGCACGGCCCGACAGATTCTGAAATCCAAGCACCGCAACCGACTTGCGCATCTGGACCGAAGATACAGTCGGCTTGGTCCCCAACCGCCCGTAGTGCCACGCGAGCGCTACGCCCGTCGAGAGCAGCAGGATGACAGAGGCAAAGGCTGCGTATATATAAGGAGAACGGCGCCGTTCCAAGTTCGGAACCGGAAATGCAGTAATCGCTGAAGCCTGAGCGGAAGATTGAGGACTTTCGACCGGCGATGTAGCATGGCGAAGGGCTTGCTCCGAAACCGGTTCTGGGATCTTCTCCACGGCAACCGGGGCGATGAAGCGATAGCCGCGTCGCGGAACCGTCTGGATGAACCGCGGGTTCTCGGGGTCGTCATCGAGCGCGGCCCGAAGCCTCTTGAGGATGACGTTAAGACTCCCGTCGAAATCGACGTACGTTCCCTCGGGCCAAAGGCTCTGCCGCAACTCCTCTCGAGTCACAACTTCGCCTGGACGCTGGAGCAACAACATCAATAGCTGGAAAGGTTGATCCTGGATTTTGACCCGAAGGCCGCCGCGTGTGAGCGTATTGTTTGTGGAATTTGCCTCGAATAACCCGAAACGAAAGACATCGCCGACTTCGGCCGTGCTTTCCATGAGCCCCGTCCCCCACGAATGTGGCTGGAATAATAGCATTGACGTTAACGGTCTGCCACAAAATACAGCGCTGCCTTAAGTAGTGTTGTGCCACGTAAGTAAGTAGTGTCGTGCCACGTAAGTCCGTTACAGGTAAACCCGGAGTGCGTCCTGTTTTCCGAACGATTCCACGTGTCAGCAAACCTCCTAGCATCCTCAATACAAAAGGTTTGGCATGTCAGAACGGTTTAATTTGCGTTTCATTTGACCCTTCGCCCGCTTTGACGCATTCTGCCCAGCGTTGGAAGTGAGACCAGTTTTGTCGAAGGAGGAGCACCGTGAAGAAATTCGTCACAATGTTGTTCGGATTGGCCGGCTTCGGTTTGCCGTTTGCAGTTGTCGATGCGAGCGCCGCCTGGGCCCAGACCCAGAACTCTGCGCAACCCACGGTTAAGCTGCAATCCCTGAATATTAAGCCTGGCCTTTGGGAGAGCACGCGAACGATCAAGAGGACAGGCGAGATGCCGATCCCTGCTGAATTGCTGAATCGATTGACACCAGAGCAACGCGCCAGGATGGAGGAGAGAATGAAGGCGAACTCCGGGGGGCACTCGAGCACCGTAACCGAGAAGCACTGTATCACCAGGGAAGACTTGGAGAGAGACAGATTGAAGATCGCAGAAGCAAAGGAATGCACCACGACCGTGGTCAATTCCACAAGCACAAATCTCAAAGGAAAGATGGTCTGCGAGACAGCGGGCATGCATGCAACCGGCACGCTTGAACTGGTAGCGGTCGATTCAGAACATGTCAATGGCTCGTACCACTCGACGGTGGACGGTAACGATCACACCATGAACATGGAAGGCACGTGGACCTCGAAGTGGCTGGGTTCTACCTGCGGCGATGCGAAATAAGGAGAAGAGACTTTGGAGAGGGCCAGCTATGGTTTAGGTGTCGGCGCCCAGAGGAAACGGGGTGGGCGCTTCGGCGTCTTCGGACTGATTGCCTGCGTGTTCGTGGTCTATGCCGTGGTTGTGGTGCTGGATCCATGGGCATTGCACATCGGTGAGCGCTGGACGCCCCTGTTGTATTGGACGGGGACCGGCAAACTGGTTACGAAGCACGGAACCTACCCTCTGATGGTCACTCTCTTCCCTGCGTCGCACTTCTCCCGCCTTGGTCTTGATGGCTTGCGACCAACAGGAGGCATACACGGCAACGCGTTGCTGTGCACTTCACGGGGCGTGACGCAATACTTCGACCTGAGCGGCACGATCTATGGCGGATGGCGGAGCACCGACGGTGCCTTGATGGATTTTCGCCTGCTTGAGCGGCGAACTGCCCACGATGCGCTCGTCGGTAACAACAACAGAGGCTACTTCGACCTCGTCGGATATTGGCACGGCCCGCAGCTCAGAATGGACGAACGCGGAGAATGGTCCGAACGGTTCCATTCCGGCCTGAGAGTCGAGCAGGCGTCCGTGACCCTTGAGTGGGGACGCAATGCCGATTTCAATGCTGCATGCGCCAGCATGGCCAATCTGGCGCCGGGGCGATAGCAGACAGCATTTCATAAACACGAATTCCCATGTTGAATGCTCATCCGACCGGCGAACTTACCGAACCAAACGCCAGGCAGCGCTTCGAGCCTCGCGATCGCGAGAGCTTCTTCGCTGCGCAGGCGCGAAACCGTCGCGCGACATGGCGGATATCAGTTCTATGCGTGCTTGCCGCGGCGCTGATGGGTATCCCGCTCGCGTTGATCATCACACCGCTGCTCTACGGAGTGGCTTTGATCATTGCTGACGTGGTGAATCTGTTCTCTCCGCTCCCCCCTGAGTTCTGGCGACAGGCAGGTGAAGTCTCGCGCTTTGGGCGGGTCGCTCTCGATTGGCTATTGCAACAGAGAACCGCTGATCCGCAGGCGCTCGCAATAGGAGCATCGGTCATGCTCCTGCCGGGAATTTTGTTCTCCCTGGCGCTTTGGGCAGCAGTCAACCTCATGTTTCATCGCAGCGGGACCGGCGGTGGAGTGCTAGCGCTGAAGGCGCGGGAGCCCCACCAAAGTGAACTGAAAGAACTACAACTTGTCGATGTGGTTCAGGAGATGGCCATCGCCGCTGGCCTGACTGCGCCACAAGTGATGCTCATTGACTCACCCGGCGCGAATGCCGGGATCATTGGCGCGTCGCCCGAGGATGCGCGGCTCATTGTGTCGCGCCCCCTTCTCGAAGACCTTAGCCGTGACGAACTGGAGGGCGCTGTCGCTCACCTGATTGGCTCGATTGGCAATGGTGACTTGCGTATCTCGATGCGGATGACGGCAGTACTTGAGGCTTGCGGGCTGTTAACGACGATCCTGAATGCACCTTTCGGTCCACAATCTCGCAGAATTCTTTGGCAGATGGTTCGTTATTCGTTGATACGACGAGAAGGTGACCCGCAGGAAGCGGCAGTGGTTGCGGACCTTCTTACGCGAAGCGCCGGTCTCGAGGTCGACGATATTGATCGGTTTTTTGATGCGACGGGAAAAAAGTCGCGGCTGCGCTCCATTCGCAATTTCATCTTCTTCCCCATTTTTCTTTCCAATACCGCAGTCAAGCTGTTGCTGTGGTTCTTTTCCTGGGCCGTATTGGGGCCATTGATGGGCTTACTGTGGCATACAAGGCAATATCTTGCGGACGCCTCCGCAGTGCAGCTTACGCGCGATCCCGATGGTCTGGCGCGTGCGTTACAAAAATTGAGCGAGGAGCCTGGAGAGATTCCGGGCGGCGATTGGGCATCGCACCTGTTTCTGGTCCGCCCCAGGCGAAGCGGCAGCACTTTTGCGGCCAACGCACAACAGCGACAGATGCTGGCTCAAGCCTGGGCCGCGTCTGCGACCGCAGCCTCAGCGCCGATGCCTAGCAACTCCGCCGCTTTTGCAGCGATCTCCCAGCAATTACCCGAGATCATGCGCGCGGCGGTCGCAGGAGATGAGCGCGCGGCCGCTCGTCTGCGCTCCCTTTACCAGTCAGTGTCCGCCGCGGATCCCGAGTTGGCCGCACAATTCCCCAATCCCGACGACCTGATCGCGGCTCGCAAAGGCGATCTTGAGGCCGTGTCTCGCCTGCGAGCCGCTCGACGCAATCCGGCAGCCCTGGGTCAAGCCGGCAAGCAAAAAGATCAGGCCCCTTCCTCGCCCGAGACACCCAGTCTCGTGGGGTTTCATGCCTCCCTGAAGCGGCGACTGAAACGTCTCGCACTTTTGGGAGCGCACATCGATCCGGTTGCTCGAGATCGCAAGGCGGCGATCGTGATATTGGTGTTCTCGTTGCTGCTGGGGCCGTTCGCCCTGCTGGCAATTCTCTTGTTGCTGCTTCTTATCGCGGTCATGACATTGGCCAGCTTGACATTTGTTGTGATCTGGCTCGCGGTGATTCACAAGCTCTTCGCCCTGGCTGGAAGCCCGAGTGCGTGAGGAAAGAACACGATGCTGATTTCTCCAGTAGTAATTGGAATCATCCTTGCAGCTCTTGTGCTGATATGGCTGATCGCCGTCTTCAACGGCCTGGTCGCTCTCCGCAACCGCGTGCAAAATGCCTGGGCGCAAATTGACGTTCAGCTAAAACGACGCCACGATCTGATTCCCAATCTTGTCGAGACGGTGCGCGGATACATGCAACACGAAAGGTCGGTCTTTGATGCGGTTACCGAGGCCCGTGCGCAGGCGATCGTCGCCGGCAGCAACATTCCGGTGCGAACTGCAGCCGAGTCGGCACTCAGCGGAGCGCTAGGAAAGCTTTTCGCCGTGGCGGAGAATTACCCGCAACTGCGTGCCGTTGAGAACTTTCAGATATTGCAGGAAGAGCTCACTTCGACGGAAAACCGCATCGCCTATGCCCGGCAGTGCTATAACGACGAAGTCATGAAGTACAACACCACCCAATCCACATTCCCGCGCAACCTTTTCGTCAGGATGCTCGGATTTTCACCCGCGAGCATGTTCGCCGGAATGGATACTGATCGCGCCGAGGTGTACGTCAAACTGTGATCAGCATTGATTGCGAGAGAGTCAATGCCGTCCGGTCTCGCTCAAATATCGATGGAAGAATCTGACGGTCTTGTCGTCCCTCTCGTGTCTCACCTTTCAGAATGTTCGACAATCTGTGCAGTATTCGCTCTATCAAGGAGAGACGACAATGTCGCACAGACATCAACGCGGCTGGCTAAAAAAGGAAAAGCGCGCGCGTAGATGTGCGACGCGGATTGACCTTGGAGACTTGGCTCAGCACTACGCAGCGCACGAGTTGGTTGAGTGCTCCGAATCGATCCGCCCCAAGGTGCACACAGCCATAAAAGGCTACGAGCGAGTTCTCCGGAGCCGCCTGCTCCCACGATGGGGGAACAGAATCGCACTTGGCATCGAACCGTTGGAAGTGGAGCAGTGGCTAAGGCCTTGAAAAAGGAAGGAAATCTTGCCAATCCATGCTCGACAAGACTCTTCGCGTCATGTCCTTGGCGTATAAGCATGGCCAAAAATATGCTCTAATTCCGCGAAACCAGGAGTCGAACCCCATGCGCTTCGTCCGCTGCAAGGCAACTAGCGGATACGAAGCGATGATTCTCACCCCGGAACAGGCGTATGCAATCGTGTGTAACCTCCGAGAACCGGAAGGCACTCTGACGCTTTTGGCGGCCGGCACGGGACTCCGTATATCGGAATGCCTGGGCTTGCAATGGCATGACGTCAATTTCGATGACGGAGTGATCCTCATGCGTCGCACTTGGACGTGTGGGCAAGTAGGTTTGCCAAAGAGCAAAGCATCGAAGGGCCCGGTGCCACTCCATTCGTTGCTCGCCGACTTCATGCGCCTCTTGAAACAGAAGACGACGTATTCCCAGACCAGTGTCTGGGTATTTCCGTCAACCCGGCTAAACGGCAAACAGCCGCGGGTCGCCAACATGCTTGTCGAAGATCATCTGGCGGCCAGTCGCTGTCAAAGCAGGCATTCTTTCATCGCACCCGGACAATCACGGCCGACTCGTGGATGACGACACGGGACGATTCGGTTTTCATAATCTGCGCCACAGCCTCGCGTCATTTCTCATCCGGATCAGAACCGATCCAAAGACTGTGCAAACTCTGCTTCGCCACAGCGACGTCAAGCTAACTCTTCACTTCTACACCCACGCAGTCAACCGCGATCGCATGGTCGCAGCGGGGAAGATGCTAACCGCGATTCTCAGCCATGCGCCAGACAAAAACGGACTGAGCAGGATAGACATAGGACCTTCAAGATCATAGAGATCCGCATCGGTCTTTTTACGCGCTTCAGATGCGGACCGACAGCGGACCGAAGGCGTGCCAGTGGGTTGCGTTGTGGGTTGCGGATCCTCCATCGGAGCTTAATGAGTGCAATAGGGATTCAATGACAACTATCCACAGGCAAAGCTGGCCGACTCAAATTACTGTGTCGGCCCTTTGGGTCTTAGAGTCGCCATGATGTTTTCCACGTCACCCTTTCACTGCCGCATCGAAGTTGTGGGTCGCATCATTAATTTGTCCCGCACGCCATTACGCTTCCTCCACTTTCGGTGGTGTCCACGTTCTGTTAATGATTTCGGGCTTTGGCCAATACGCACGTATGTAGAGTGAGAACGGGGTCCCTGGTGCAGGCAACCAGTTCGTCTCCTTATCTGGTCCGGGAGATGTCGCGCCAGCGTACAAGCTGAGTGAACCGTCCGCGTTGTACTGAAGAGTCTTGTTCTTCGTTCCAAGCGAATATCGCCGGAAGGAATTCGGATGGAAAAAATGATTCTGGTTATATAGAGTCATCGACCAGAAGCCATTGACCGGCGGCACTTGTCCTTTGGGAAAAGTGATGGAGTAGAGGGACTTGCCATCCAGTTGCTTTCCCTGCGTATCGGTATCGGTGAAGATATATTTGGTTTCCTGCGGTGCGTTCTCGTACATGTTCGACTTGGAAATCGCTGTTCTCGTTAGATAGTCCGTGCCAAATTGGGAGTTGTTCTGGGGCGAGTACCAGCCGTTACCTGCGGATGGGCCGTTGAGACGCCACTGCTTGAGAGGATCAATTAGTTCCTTCTCGGCCTCAGTAGCAGTTTCTATCAGCGTTTGCTTCACCTCCGGATCTTTTGCCGCTGCTTCGAGCACCGAGTTGATGAGGGCGTATAGAGCTTCCTCTCCTTCTAGCGGGGGGACTTTCTGCATCACGGTGGGAAGCTGATCAAAAAACCCTTCAGGTCGTACCCATTGGACTTCTTTGTCGCCCAGGTTCGCCGGAGCGGGAAAGTGTGGGACCTTCTTCCAGTCCTTGGTTTTCATCTTTCCGTCAAACTGGCTGAGCGGGTAGACCACGACTTGGTTTAACACAGGTTGAATCGCCTTCCGATCCTCGTCGGTGTCGTTCAAGAAGACACGTGGACAAAGCGCGGCAAGCTCGGTGGAGGAACGGAATACCTTGCTGATTCCGGATGGTAATTTGCCATTCCAATTAGGTCCGACCAGCATGTAAAAACCCGGCTTCGTCCCATATTGTTGGCCGAGTTCCGCAAAAGAATCTGTGCGTGCGTCCCATGCCGCATAGACCCAGAAGCGATCCGCGAAATCGGGCACTTGCATGACTACGGGCTCGTCATCGAGCGCACCAAATCCAAAGCCATACACAACATCTTGGTTCGAGCAGGTAACAAACCGTTGCTCCGGTGCGATGTAGTCGGTCAACATGCACACTTGACCACGAGGCGCGTTGGGAAGGACTCCGCCCCTCAGCCCCGGCTCCGGGCACGAAGTCAGGGCGACGCGGCGATTGAAACTGTTGACTATCGTCCACCCCCACAGGTAAGCAAGGCGGCCGACGGCACGAATGTATTCAGGTGTCATCTGGATTCCGGTAACGGGACCAGCGATCTGCCGTTGAGTACCGGACTCGGGAATCTTCAAGATAGTTGCTGACATTTGGAAATCTCCTTAGAAATTTGTCTCTCCGACCCTTCTACTCACGTCTTCACTACTCGGCTTCTTCGGGTACACAGAGCGAACTGAACCTGTGTCTGCCATAGTGATGGCAGAATGTCAGGTCACCCAACTCTTTCCAGGTCTCCGGGCTTCCAGCTCTTGTCGATCGCGGCCGCGGTGGGGCCGTAGAGCCTGAGGATGGCGAAATATCCCTTGCCGGGCACAGTCGCGAGCCAGTTGCCGGCCTTGCCATCGGGTGCCTTGGGGGCGAGATACAGATGAGTGCTGCCGTCGGGATTCTGCGCCGGCTTGTCGCGTGAGCCGAGCGACGGGAATGGTTGCCCGTTGGCAAGGCCCGAGGCATTCTCGGCTTCGTAGAGCGTCACCGACCAAAAGTTGGCAGCGGGAACTTTCGGCGGCAGGTTGATCTTGTAGCTTGAACCGCCCGAGAGTGGTGTGCCGGCACTGTCGGTAAAGGTGATCGCGTATTTCGCGCCCTTTCCCGGAACCTGAGAGATCATGCCGGGGCTGAGCGAATAATAGTCGGTGAACATCCAGATCCGACGGTCGAGTTCCAGAAAGCGCCCGGCGGTGTTCACCCAGGCAAGATTCAAGGCACCGGATGGGTTCTCTGGCGTCCCGTCAGTCATGGGATTGAGCCACTGACGGTCTGGGTAGACTTTCGCGGAGAAGCCACGTATCACTTGCTCAAAGCCGATGACACGGCTCATCTTGTAGGCAGTCTTCGCTGCCCGATCGAGAATTTCCCGTGTGTGCTCATCAGGGTTGAATGGCTGGCCTTTGACAATGCCAATGGCCGCGAGCATGCCGAGCCAATCTGGACTGGCGAGGTTCTCGCCCTCACTGTCCACGAGCAGCTTAAGTTGATCCCAAACGCTGCCATCGCTGACCGGCAGCATGTTAGCGGGGACACCTGAGGCGTCGGGGAATTTCATCGGTTTGGCGCTCGCCTCGCCGTTTAGTGGATAGATCTTCGTCTTTTCAAGGTGTTCGACGACCGGCGTCAGATTCTTCGGGTCCGCGTAGAACCCGCGCAGGAAGACGAAGACATTGTTTGTAGCTGAC
Organism: uncultured Acidobacteriaceae bacterium; assembly: GCA_963840895.1. Taxonomy (GTDB): domain Bacteria; phylum Acidobacteriota; class Terriglobia; order Terriglobales; family Acidobacteriaceae; genus Sulfotelmatobacter. The sequence goes on along the minus strand of CAWJAR010000006.1, from coordinate 84,939 downwards.
CGATAGACGTAATAGCCTTCCGGCACCGCTCCCTTGTAGCCGGGCGGCAACATCAGGAACTTCCCACCCTTGCCGCCATCCGGTCCAGCGAAGCCGACGTCACCAGCGAACTTACCGCCCTCGACCGGGATCGGGCGCTGCCAGAAATCATCAAGGATGCCTTGCAGTTCTGGCGGGGCGTCCATCACCAGTGGGCCGTCCTTCCCCAAATCCACGTAGCTCATCGCGTAGAGTACATCGGAGTTTGGAGTCGTAATTAACGTCTTGGCGTCGAGACGCTTCTTCCAGACGGGCAGCACGTTGTAGCCCGCTCCGAATACCTTTTCGGAGCCGAACTTCATGCCGAGCGTGTTGATCAACGGCATCGCCCATAAATAGGTCTGCGTCGCCCGCTCGAAGAGAAGTTCGTCGCGCAGCACTCGCGCGGTTTCGTTTGTGGGACGGTTTTCCTCGAACGGCAGACTCGCCAGTTCGTCAAATCGCGAAACCCGATCCGCTCGGATCGGGGTAGCCGGTTTTCTGTTGGCCTTGGGAATTTTTGGAAGAGTTGCCATACTCACCTCCCTGAGGAGGAAAACAGCTTCGAGCATTCCCGGCTACTGTCAATATCTGCAATTTTTCTCCCTATCCGCTGAGACAACTGTTCATGCCTTAGTGGTTTTCTAAACACTCAACTGTCGTTATCAGGCCATAGCACTCAGAATCTCTGATTCGGCAATGGTGAGTGATATGGCGATGTTTCGCCAGAGATCCGGCATCTTGGTTTAACATGCCGTGGAACCCCAACTCTTCTCATGGAGGCACTTCGTCCTCTGAGGACATGTGGAGTTGAAGGAGGTCTCGATGAAGATTGTCACCACCGCCCTGACCTTTGTCGTTGTCACTCCTTTCCGTTGGTCAGCCGACTGGGCATGGGGCCTCCCGTTGATTGTGTTTACCGTGGTCATTCACGTCTACGGTCTCCTGCTAATCAGCCATAACGTTGAGCGCGTTGAGAAGCATGTTGGAGTGCGCTACACGTACCCTGTCGGGTTCATGGTGATCATCGGTGGCGTCGCGTTGTTGGCCACTATCCTGCACGGTATAGAAGGAGCGATCTGGGCCGTTGCTTACCGGCTTGTCGGCGCTCTACCAGACTACGGATCCGCGATTCTCTACTCGCTGAGCGCGATGACCAGCTACGGGCATGCGAATCTGGATTTGGAAGAACACTGGCAACTTCTGGGGGCGCTAGAGGCGCTAAACGGGATGCTGCTGTTTGGTCTGACCACCGCTTTTCTGTTCGGCGTCATCCAGAGGGCTTGGGGAGTCCGCAGTAGCCGATTGCGCTGATTCACCATTTCACTGAATCTGTTATAAGCACGGATTAATGTAACCAGGCCAGTTCGCTCATTGAGAAATTGGCTGACTGAAGGTCAATGAGTGAAATGGCGATTCTGCAACCATTGCCAAGTCCCGTCCTCTTCTTAGCGCAAACTATCAGTTTCTCCAGTAGGCCTCCCCTCGCACGCCAAGCTACCGTCCCTAGGGCCCATATTCAGAGACGATTATGTCGTGCGACCACGCAGAGAGATTGTAGTGAAGCCGCCTGTACTGGTCGGGTTGCTGCTGTTCGCCTTTGTGTTTGTTTCGGCTCAGACAGAGAGCGCCCGTATTTCGGGCCGGGTAACGGACCCGACCGATGCCGTGATCGCTGGCGCCGAGTGCAAGATCACCAACCTCGAAACCAACGTTTCCGTCGTCACCACCACCAATCAGGATGGCATCTATGTAATTCCGGACCTGCGTCCCGCTACCTATCGACTAACCATTCAAAAGGATGGTTTTCGCACCGTCGTTCAGCCCAGCCTGCAGTTGTACGTTCAGGACGCGGTCAATGAGAATTTCAGGCTGGCGCTCGGCTCTATTGCAGAGACATCCACCGTAATTGCGCCGCTGTTGCGAACCGACTCGGTAACGGTGAGTACTGTCGTGGACCAGCAGTTTGTCCATAACATGCCGCTGAACGGTCGCAGCTTCCAGCCTTTGATTGCGCTAACGCCAGGCGTGGTGTTCACGTCGCAAAACCTTGGGGCAGGACAGTTCAGCGTGAACGGACAGTTCACGGACACGAACTATTTCATGGTGGATGGCGTGAGCGCGAATTTCGCCGTGAGCATCATCGGACTCGGTCAGACCATGGGCGGCGCGATACCCGCATTCACCGCACAAGGCGGCACCAACGGACTGGTGTCGGTCGATGCCATGCAGGAGTTCCGCATCCAGACCTCGTCCTATGCGGCTGAATACGGCCGCACGCCGGGGGCTCAGATCTCGATCGTCACGAAGTCCGGGACGAACCAGTTCCACTGCAGCGCGTTCGACTATCTGCGGAACGATATTTTCGACGCCCGCAACTATTTCGACGTGCCGCCGCTTCCCAAGCCTCCGCTTCGCCAGAATGACTTCGGAGGAACGCTGGGCGGGCCGATTCTCAAAGACAGAACGTTCTTCTTCTTCTCATACGAAGGTCTGCGGTTGCGGCTGCCGCAAACCGCGACCGATGCCCTCTACACGGCGTCGGCCCGAGCGGCGGTTGCGCCGGCGTACCGGCCAATTCTGAATGCGCTGCCACTTCCGGATCCGAAGGCAGCGCTGGTGGACCCTGCGTGCGATAACGTTACCAATCCATGCATGGCAAACCTCACCGATGCCTATTCCGATCCTTCGTCTCTCAACGCCACCAGCCTCCGGGTGGACCACTACCTGAACAAGAAAGTCACGCTGTTTGCGCGTTACAACTACGCACCATCCTATGGTGCGACGCGGTACTGGGAGGAATTAGCGTACAACCACTCAAACACGCAAACACTAACAGCGGGAGCTACGATCTTGGTGGGCCCCACGAAAGTGAACGACTTCCGCGCGAACTGGAGTCGAAACACGGGTGACATCATTGTCTCTCTCACCAACTTTCAAGGCGCAGTTCCGCCACCCACTTCAGTTCTGTTCCCGCCATCGTCCCTATTTGGCTTTGATAAAGGCGAGGCCTTGTTCTCGTTCGGACTCCAGGAGGTGCGAGCGGGTACGCAGAGGATGAACGTCCAACGGCAGCTTAATTTTGTCGATACGTTCTCCTGGGCCGTCGGACTGCATCAATTCAAGTTCGGCGTAGACTACCGTCGGCTAAATCCCACGGCTCTGGAAGCCACCGGTTACGGCATTTTTCCGGCCTACGCGGATCTGGTGGCCGGAACTATGAGCAGCGTGATCGTAAGCGCGAGCGATCCGTTTTCTGTGAACATAAACAACTATTCGCTCTTTGCCCAGGACACCTGGCGTGCAAGGAATGACCTGACCATCACCTACGGGTTGCGATGGGAAATTGATGGTGCACCCACCTCGGCGACGTCGGGACAGCCGCTTTACACCGTACACGGAATCTTCGACTCGAATCCTCTCGCTCTAGTTCCCGGGGCTCTCTGGCACACGAGGCTGGGAAATTTTGCTCCCCGCCTCGGAGCCGCCTACCAGATCAATCCCCGCACGGTGCTGCGGGGAGGATTTGGCCTCTTCTATGATTTAGGTTACGGGGACGTCGGCCTTACCGCCTTCGGGTTTCCATACTATCGGTCTGAATTTCCCTCGATTCCTCCGGGGTCTGCTTTCGACGTGTCGAACCCCTTGCTCCAGCCTCCTCCGTTTTCTACTGCTCTCGATTCGGCTTGGAATGAGATAAGCGCGGTCGATCCGCATCTGCGGGTTCCATTGACCCTGCAATGGAATGCGACGATTGAACGACAGCTTGGAACGAAGCAGACTTTGTCGGCTACCTACGTCGGTTCAGCCGGCAGGCGCCTGCTTCGAGAAGACCGACTCTACCCTCCCGCAGTGGTGAGCCTGGGCAACGGATCGGTCTACACCACGTGGAACGCTGGCAATTCCACGTACAACGCATTACAACTACAGTTCCAGCGACGCATGTCGCACGGCCTGCAGGCGCTTGTGTCCTACAACCTTGCTAAATCAACCGACATGGGTTCGACAGATTCAGCAGATCTTCGCGCGACCAGCGTGAGCGACGTCGTACTTTCGCCCCGGACTCCCTCGGACTTCGACGTGCGTCAGTCGGTCGCCGGAGCTGTTTCCTACGAGGTTCCTGCCCCATCGTGGGGGAAAGTTGGGGACGCAATCCTCAAAGGCTGGGCGGTTGACGGGCTGGTGCGAGTGATGTCTGCGCCGCCGATCGACGTGACGGTCAGAAGTTACCCGCTTATGCCCGGCCCTTTCGGAACCCAGGCTGAAATCGTTCCCGGCCAACCCTTCTGGATCGCTGATTCAACACAACCAAGTGGGAGTGCACTGAACCCGGCTGCCTTCACAGCCCCACCGCCGGATGAGAATGGAGACCTTCCCAGGAATGGGCTCCGCAGTCCTTATTCCATCAACCAGACCGATATCGCTTTGCGGCGGCGCTTCAACCTGACCGAGCGCGTCAAACTCGATGTTCGCGTCGAATATTTTAATCTCTTCAACCACCCGATGTTCGGACTGCCCGGATCGCAATGCAACCCGGATCCGATCTGGTCCTTTGATGGAAAAACTCCAAATCCGTCCTTCGGCAAGGTCTGTCCTGGGTCGACAACGAACCTTGAAGCAGGCGGCGGCCACGGCGGAACCGGGCAAAGCCCCCTCTACGCGATCGGGGGGCCACGCTCGGCACAGTTTACGGTCAAAATACTGTTCTAGCCGAAAGCGCCGCGACGATTACGATTCGAAACATAGTCAATGATTGACGTAACCAGGCCTTAACACTCAAATTTCGGGTGCTTTCGATTTGATTCAGATCGGCACGTTGGGACGATGAGTGAAATGGCGATGTTTCGCCAACCGAAAGAATTTCAGAATGAGGGACCGACCTTGGTCAGCGGAGGCGATCTCGACGCTGTTCGGAAAGCAAAGCTCGGCGGACTCGCCAACGCAAGAGGAGAAAGAAGAGTCCAAACAGTCCGAATATGATGACCCACCAGCCAAAAGCCGCTACGAGCCGGTTAAATATGGATCCTGATGCCGCATAGCGGAACCTCATGGATGCGTCGCTCCAGAAGATGCTGGCACAGACTAGGAAGAACAAGGCAATTCCAATGGCTTGCACGATGGTGAGCTTTTGTTTCCCGCTCTTGAGATTTCGCCATAATCTCCCCTCGTTTCGGACAGTATCGGGGAACACAACGTTGCGTTGCCGCGCACTAACATCTTGCTCCCATTCTTCCCTTGCTTTGCGCATGCGTCATTTCCTGAGGCGTGCTTCATTCTACACACCTTATGGGTTCTCGCCGTGCCTAACTGGCGAAGCAGGCCATTTCACTCAAAACCCACGTTCAATGAAAGCTCCTCCACATGACTAAGCTGTAGATCATCCATCCTGTGATGCAGAGCCACCCGAGACCCGCAGCAGGAGCAACTGAGCGTTTTTTAGGATCGCTTGATCTACGGAACATGAATTCGTAAAAAAGCCCCCAACACAGCCAGACCACAGCGCTCACAAGGAAGTTGGAGAAGTAGTCGCGCATACAGGAATCATAGCTGTCGGAATCAGATGGGATGAGTTCTGCATGGCGGAGAGCGGCACAACAATTAATGAAAACGGAGTTTGGTGACAGTATGCTGTGCCGAGGCGTGTGATCCAGAGGTCTTCGACCTTACTGGTGCTTGAGAGCCCGAGGATGAGTTTGACCCGGGACGCGCTTTGGCACAACGGACTGTAGCCTCCTCGTGAGGGGAGAGCACGCGAGGGAGATTCACCCTATCGGCGCGTCCTGGATCCCACGTCAAGGAGGTAGTCATGGACGTGCTGCATCCACGATGTTGCGGTTTGGATGTACATAAGAGCTCGATTTCTGCTTGCATTCTGCTGCGGGAAGCGGGACGAGTGCAGAAGCACCAGCGTCGTTTTGGCGCGATGACCCAAGATCTGCACGCGCTTGCCGAATGGCTACGGCAGTTTGGTGTGACTCAGGTAGCGATGGAATCCAGCGGCGTTTACTGGAAGCCAGTTTGGAACATTCTGGAGGGACAGTTCACGGTAGTGTTGGCGAATGCGCAACACATCAAGAATGTGCCTGGGCGCAAGACCGACCAGAAGGATGCGGAATGGATTGCGCAGTTGCTGCAGTATGGTCTTCTGCGGCCCAGCTACGTACCCTGCGAAATCATCCGCGATCTACGCGACCTGACCAGAATGCGGGCCAGTCTGTCCCAGGAAGCTTCGCGCATTAGTAGTCGAATTCAGAAGGTGCTGGAAGACGCAAACGTAAAGCTGGCGAGCGTGGCGACCAACGTTCTCGGCAAGAGTGGACGGGCAATGCTGGAGGACATCATCACCGGTGAAGATGATCCCGAGCACCTTGCCTCCCTCGCCCTGGGTCATCTGCGCGTGAAGATTCCGCAATTACGACTTGCTCTAGAAGGAAAGATCCGTTCCCATCATCGCTTTCTGCTGCGGCGTTTGGTCGATCAGATACAGTTCGTGGAACACGAAATTGCGTTGCTCGACGAACGCCTGGAGGACATCGGCCGACAAAGACCGGACCTGGCGCAAGCGGTTGCTCGCTGGGACACGATACCAGGGATCGATCGAGTGGCAGCGTGGGCGCTTCTAGCCGAAATCGGTGACAACATGGCGCAGTTTCCAACCGCTCAGCATCTGGCCAGTTGGGCCGCGCTATGCCCCGGCAATCACGAGAGCGCCGGCAAGCGTTTGCGCGGTACAACTCGTCAAGGGAAGCCCTTGGTTGTGCCGCATGGTTTGTCAGTGCGCCTGGGCTGCTGCGCGCACCAAGAACACTTACTTGTCCTCGCAGTTCAGACGCTTAGCGGCAAGACGCGGCAAGAAAAGAGCCATCATCGCGGTGGCGCACACCCTCATAGTCATCGCCTATCACTTGCAGAAGAACCAGAGCAACTATGACGATCTTGGCGGAAACTACTTCGATCGCATTCACTCCGACGGTCTAAAGCGGTACTTGGTGAAGCGGCTCGAACAACTCGGCCACAAGGTAACTCTAGAGCCGATGGAAGCTGCTTAACCCCACCGATTCCCGCAGTTGTTTTCGAGGGAGAAGGTCGATCCCCGATCACGGATGGCGATAAGCTACCGTTGATCAACGCACTCAAAGGTGCAATCTGAGAATAAGGAGATCGACCTTGAAGAAGGATAGCAAGTCTTGCCAGCGGAGTGAAGCAACCTTGAAGCGGACGAAAGTGCGAGGTCCGGTGCAGCGAGATGCGAAAGAAGTGATGGCGGAGGTGCTGGGAAAGCTGACGGGAAAACTGGATGCGCCAGCGGTGTCGAGGAGCGCAAAAGAAAATCGCAGGGGAAATCCCGTTGGCCCCAATCGAGATCGTCTGACGGTGGGAGTGGATCTGGGAGACCGCTGGAGTCAGTACTGCATTCTGGGTTTGGAGGGAGAAACGCTGGCCGAGGGACAGTTGCGGACGACGCAGGAAGATGTCGGAGAGTTCTTCCAGGCATTAACGCCGGCACGGGTAGTGATCGAAGTAGGAACTCACTCGGCCTGGGTGCAGGACGTGATCACCGAGTTGGGGCACGAGGTGCTGGTGGCCAACCCACGATTGATGGAGGGGTCGAAGCGTCGCAAGCGGAAGAGTGATCGCATCGATGCCAACAAGCTGGCCCGATTGGGGCGGGTGGATCCGCAGTCGTTGTACCCGATTCGGCACCGCAGTCGGGAAGTGCGCCAGGATCTGGTGGTGCTGCGAGCTCGGGACGCATTAGTGTCAGTGCGGACGGAGTTGATCAACACCACGCGAGGACTGGTGAAGAGTATGGGCACACGACTGCCGCGGTGTTCGAGTCCGAGCTTCGCCGAAAAGGTAAAGGATGCAATCCCAGTCGAGGCACGGGAAGCGCTGCTGCCCTTGGTGCAGTTGGTCGAGACAGTGAATGATTGCATTGAGAAGTATGACCAGAGGATCGAAGAGCTGGGCCGGAAAAAGTACGGGCACACGACCTTGCTGCGACAAGTGAAGGGGGTGGGCCCGATCACCTCTCTGGCCTACGTATTGACCCTGGAGGATCCGCAACGATTTGCCAGCAGTCGCGAGGTCGGGCCGTATCTGGGGCTGGTGCCGAAGCAGGAAGATTCGGGGGACAGTCAACCTCAGTTAGGAATCAGTAAGACCGGAGACCGAATGTTACGGCGGTTACTGGTGGGGAGTTCGCAATACATGTTGGGAGCCTTCGGACCGGACACCGACTTACGACGGTACGGATTGCGATTGTGTGAGCGTGGAGGGAAGAATGCGAAGAAGCGAGCGGTGGTGGCGGTGGCCCGAAAGCTGGCGGTCTTGCTCCATCACCTGTGGGTGAGCGGGGATGTCTATGAACCGCTACGCCACACGGGGGCAGGAAGCAGGACAGCAGAAGCGGTGGCAGCATAAGCCGAGCTCAAAAAGTTAAAACGACGCAATCGCGAAAGACCGAATCCGGTGAACAGAAGATGCTTTGATGACGCGGAGGCCGATTCGTTATCGGAAAGGTTTGCAGCAACGACATCCACTCGCCTTGTTCGGGTGACTGCGGGAAATGGCCAGATCCTTGGAGATCGCCAATCAGATGGCAGCACCCAACCAGCCAGGCCTCGTCACGATGGTGATGGGGCCTGGTTTGAGATCGAACCCCAACGTGCACCGGGCCCACTGTGGCTCCTTGAGAGTGCGGATAGAAGCCGGGTAGGAGTGGTGGTCGCAAGCAAAACCTTGAGAAACGTATAGGTACGAGGCGCTGATCAGCTTACTTCTGGGAACGAACAAAAAAACCGAATCCACTAACGAACGAAGCTACGTTACCACGGGAGGGTGATGCAGATGGAAAGCAATTAATAAGGTAGGCCGCCACGTCGGCCTTGACTTTTATGACCTTCTCATAGAAGGCCATTACACGTTTTGACCCGGCGATGCGTGGACCGGCGATTATAAATGCCATTTGTGCCAAGGAGAGTTTTTCTCCTCCCATACGAACTCCGTTCTCGGTTGGGGTACTCCGCATCGGACAGATCGATGCGCGATAGCACCGAATCGACCCACTGTGAGTATAATCGGCGATACTTCGACGAGGTACGTCGTCATGTTCTTCCAGTTCTCTTCTGAAGTCACGGGGCTGGCCCGGTATGCAGAGAAGAGCGATGTCGAGTTCAGCTTCGATAGTCCGAGGGTGATCTCCGTTCGGCTGAGCAAAGGCTATCCTGATGGCCTTAAACCGCATGAGTCCGCGGATGCGGTCTGCACAAGCACAGCCACTGTCGAGCCTCCTGATGCCAAAATCGCGGACGAACTCAAAGCCGGGTGGGTGCTGCCGGTGGTTGACGGGAAGGTAAAAGTAGGAGACCCGACAACCGAATTTATAGACGGAGTTTTTGATCAGCTGCGCGCAGCGATGATCTCAACTGCAACGCTGGCGGGCTCTTGTACGATCACATCGCCATAGTCCGCATCCATAGCTCCCTTCATCACCTGACAGCAGTTGGGCATTCGATGGTTCGGGCCGGGGTAGTGGTCTAACCGACGGTGAAGCTCACCGGCGTTGATGTCAACACATCCCTGGCCTTGCGTAACTGCTTCGTACATCAACCTGTACAACTCCTGCCGGAATTCCTCAGCCGTTGGTGGCATGTGTCCTCTCGCTGCTGGATCGTCCTGGGTGGAAGTGTTCGGCCCGTGCGGCGCGAGGATCTTACCGATGCGCCAGCCGCCTGTCTGTGGCACCTTGGTTGGATGGCTGCTGGCACGTTGGTGTTGTTAGCGGAGCTCCAATACCAGAATAGAATCGCAGGGCGAGACGCGCTGGAGCCGATGAGGGGTTGTAGGGTAGCCCGGCTCCAGCGTCTCTCGCGCCACTCTGCATTCTCCTTTCCCGCTGGCTCTGGCGGATCGCTGCGCGAACGAGTTCTAACTGCGAGCGAATTAATCTGTCAGTCCGCTATCGTACAGTGCGCATTTCGCTGCGCTGGAGCTGCCCTCTCTGGTCAACTCGCTTCCTTCTCACTCTCCTGCTGCATCTCGAAGATGATCTGCCGCAGCTCCGCCAGATCGATGACGTGGGTCTCAGGGTGATAGGTCTCGGCCTTGCGAGACATCATCGCTGCAGAAGACAGGAAGGCGACCACGTCGAAGGATTTGTGCATCTGTTGCTTCTACGCCGAACTAACTGCGCTACCTGCAAGCTGTTCAATAGGCATGAACGGCTGAATGTTCCGCGCATATTGTTTCGAAGATCGGTCTATCCTTTGCGCGCCGAAAGCCCTTCATACTGTAGCCACACAGAATATCCAAGTCGTGTGTCCTGGCAACCTCGTCCCATAGTTGTTCGAGGCGGATCGCCGCATCGGCGTAGCCTTGCGCTCGCAGGATAGGCGCGCACTCGCCACATGCGGCAACACGGGAATGTTCCTCCTTCGATGCTTTCGCCGCTGATGCCACGAGATCGCTCGCAGCTTTGAGGAACAGATCCGGGTCAGGCACATTATTCCGCATGAATGTCGAAAGGGTATCTGCCACATCCAACGGAACGTAGCGCCCTTGTTCGATGGCATTGCCAATGCTTACGCCGCGTGTCTGCAATTCCTGGTAGAGAGTGTTACGGTGTGCTTCGGTCGCGACAACGATAACCGCATCTCCGGCACTCAGATGGCCCTCAATGAAACGGCTAAATCCGTTGAGAAAAGCCGCATCATCAGAATAGAAGTGAGCCTCATGGCTGCGGGTCGCTATGCTACTGGACGCGGCTGGTGAGAGTTTGGGTGCGGTCCGGTTAGTCTCGTCGGCGGCTGCACGAGGAAGCAATCCACTGCTGATAAACTGCCTGCCCCGACAAACAGCCTCTACTGCTGCCAGCAGGTCGGTATAGGCCCTTCCTTTTGTGACATAGCCAAGCGCTCCTAGTCGCAGGGCTTCTCGAACAACATCGGCGGAGGTCTGCTGGCTGACGAAGATGATCTTGCTCCTCGGGGCAAGCTTGCGGATCTGCCGGGCGGCTGCGATCCCGTTGAGCATGGGCAGGCCGATATCAAGGAGAATCAGGTCTGGTTGCAATTCTTCGGCCCTCCGAACCGCTTCCAGCCCATCGGACACTTCGCAGAGGATGCGCACATCCGGGTTGGCCGTCAGCACTGAGCAGACCACTTGCCGAAAAGGTAGGAAGTCCTCGACTATGAGAACCGTGACTGCGGTTGGAAGGAGACCCGGCACACCGCACAGATGTAATTCGAACTGCTGGGCTACCGCGTCATACTGTCCTCCGACCGGAAAATCAAAGCTGAGTAGGCAATCTTTGCACTGCAGGAAGCGGCCCGATGAGGACATCAAGACGCCGATACGATGAAGAGAAAGCGGCGGAGAACTCTGGGACATGCACTCCCCTGTCTTACTCAAACTCTATCGCCAGTCAAAGCTTGCTCCGACAACACGGAGCTGAACGATCTGAACCCTACGCCTAACTCTATTCGATGCTGGACGCCCGGCAGCGTGGTGCTTGGCTTCTCATTCTGGTCGTTTGAATTCTTGTCCATTTGATTCTCCGCGATTCTCTCCGCAAACGTGCAGATCGAACTTCTGCCCCAGATACCCATGCGCTCCAACGGCATCGCGCGCGATTGTCGCCGGGGTAAAGAACTTACGCGCACACTTCGCGCATGAGGCCATGGCTGGAACTTTGCCATCGTATCTCAGGATCACGAAGCTACGTTGGGAGTTTGGCACAGGTTTGTCGGGTACGCGGCTCTTGACTTGCCAAGCCGAAATGCGCAGTGGTGAAATACACAAATGAGATTCAAACTGTTTTGCGAGTGCGCCGTATTGTACCTCGTCTGGAAAGACAAAGGTTAGCTTGCAGTCTCCGCACTGCAAGAAACGGCCCACGGGGGACAAGAGGATACCGATGCGGTGAAGCGAAGGAGGAGGACGAGAACTGATGGCTGGCATTGCATTGGCCCAACTCTCCAGGTGCAAGGCCATCATACGCTCTTTAATTGTTGGCAACTCCGTATTTTCTGGGCGCAAATGCTCGCACCGAAAGTGAGCAATATCGAACAGACAGACGTTATTGGCCTTGGGTAGCCTGCGAGCGTCAGGAGTGTGCCTTATGTCCTGCTCGCTATGCTCGTCCCTGAATGAAGCCGAATTCGCGGCGGAGATGATGATTCATGTCTCTGGCCTCAAGCATCTCGACAACCCTGGCGTCTTAGCGTTCCCGAAGATCGTGGTCTGCTTGGACTGCGGTGCATCGCGGTTCAGCACGCCAGAGGAAGTACTGCGACAAGTACAACAAGAAGAGATTGCGCTGCCTGCGGCTGCCTAGTCGGCACTGACGGTCAGAGGTTGCATCGTGACCCGTTGCTCCAACAATGCGGCGCTGACAAACTGCCTGCCCTCGACAACCGCGTCCACGGCGGCCAGTAGGTCGGTTCCAGCATTTGTCTTTTCGATGTAGCCCCACGCACCGATGTTGAATGCCTCTTCAACCACGTCAGCATCAGATTCCTGAGTGACGAACACGATCTTGGATTGCGGAGAGAGGGTGCGTATTCGTCGAGCCGCAGCCATCCCATTCAGCCGTCTACCATCCATGCGAACACCAATATCGCTTTGAGCACGCGGATTGCCCGCTCGACTCTATCGGGCGTGAATCGAAGGTCTAGTCTCATCTGGCGCAGCAATACGTGAAACCTGTCATGGTGGTCTCCACAGAGCGGGCCGGTGAACCACCCGACGTGATTGCGCCCACCTACATGGTTGTCTTCGACCCTGCGAGTACTGCCGCAGATTACACATCTGCGAATTTTCTCCGCTGGCCCTCCGGTCACGACCGCCTCACAATCGTGCGATAGAGACCTTCGAACGGTGACTCCCTGTCGGCGAGGCTGACGAGAATCTGCTGAACTTCTGCACGTTTCGTGGGAAGTAGAACGCCGCCAATTCGCTTGCCTTTTGGAAATTTGTCCATCTTCGACCAAACGTCACGCCCTGCCGCATTCAATGCAGCCATCCATTGACCAACCAGCAGACGCTCGGCCTTGCTCTTGGTTGGAATTGGCTTCACTTCACCGGGTTCAAACCAAGGGATGTAGAGGATCTTTTGTGTCCTCGGAACGGCATACGCTCTGATTCGTCCAGAAGTGTCTTTTCGGAACCCAGTTGGATCGTGTTTAAGAACCGTGCGTGGGTCGGTTCGGCGCCTACGGGATGCCCGTGCGAGGCTCAAAGACGGGTTCTTGAGCATATCCTGACGCACCTGACGTACGCGTTTCTGTATCGAAGATTTGCCGGAAGAGCGCGGTTTTTTGCCGGGGCCACGTTGCTGTTTTGAGGCGTTGGGAGATTGTCGAGTCATGCCTCAGATATAGGCATAAGGTGCCTTCAATTCCGTAGTTTTTCGCGAGGCCGCCGTGTAATGCAGGCGTTACACTTGGCGAGGACGAAATGAAACGGAAAGATGATTGGCGGAACAAGTTGGACCCGTGGGCGTTGGAATTCCTAGAGGCCTACAGGAAGGTCTCGGCTGAGCGCGGAAAAATAGCTGATCCCGCAAAATGGCACGAGAAAATGGAGGAAATCGCCGTTAAACACCCGCGGATTCGGGAGTTTGCAAAGGTTGAGGTGCTTCCTGAATTCGTAAAGATTCGGCCCGCATCGTGAAGCCGGAATTTGAAAAGCAACTCGCCCGGTTTGGAGCGAAATTCGTATATGTTTTCGACGTGAACCGCAGAGAAGGAAGGACTTGGGATAACGATGGCCGAGTCGAAGACATCGCAACTGGTAGTGCGGCGGGGCCCGCAGGAGCTTATCTTGTTGCGCATGGACTGGAGAGTTCCGGGCAGACAATCGAAATTTCGCAAGGCCGTTTTGTCGGACGTCCAAGCCTTCTATTCGTGGTTGCGCAAAAAGACGATCAAGGGCGGATCAGCGTTAAGGTTGCAGGCGATGCTTCTCTTTTCGCAAGAGGTCAACTCGATATTTGAAGCAGGAGTAGAAGGCTTTATTAGGTGCCTTAAGCGAAGTTACGAGATAACGGGTCCTTTAAAAAGCGATGGTTCCTCTGTTCCTCTTCCGTAGGCTGCACCCTCAGTTGGCGCTAAGACAGGCTGGGGGAACCCGAGCTGAAAACAGCACTGGAAATCACGGCCTGCTGAGCTCGAAATTATACGTCAGACAGGGGTTGACCATGGTTTTCCTAGCCATCTATTCACTCAGCCTAGATTTCTCTTGCCGGGGCAGCTTCGCCTGAGCAGACCTCGACTGACTGCGGAAACGCGCGGGAGGAACTGTAAACTCGCGTTTGAACGCCCGGTTAAAAGCGGCTTCGGACTCATAGCCGACTTCGGATGCGATCTGTGCCACCGAATAACTGGTCGAAGCAAGCATCTGCGCTCCCAACTGAAGTCGCCAGCGCGTGAGGTACGCCATTGGAGGCTCGTTGAGGTAATGGCGGAAGCGCTCCGCCAGCACCGAGCGTGACACTCCCGCTTCTTTTGCCAGGGAAGCAATGGTCCACGGATGCGCAGGATTCCGGTGCATTAGCGCCAGCGTCTTTCCGACCTCCGAATCGCGGGCGCCAGCCAGCCAACCGGTTTGCTCAGCTGGAAGGTGCGCAATGTAGGCCCGCAGTGTTTCAACAAACAAAACCTCCGACAGTTTGGCCAAGACTGCTTCTCCGCCGGCGCGAGAAGCGTCGGCCTCGTTCACAGAAAAGCGAATCGAGTTCTCCAGCCATCTGCCCGAAGCATCGTTGCGAATACTGACTTTGAACACCGGCGGCAGGCCGCTGAGAAAAACCTGGCTCAGTCGTGGCTCGCAGGCCATGAAGCCACAGACGAATTTCGTAACTTCCCCTCCGCCACCCTGGCGCGACAGCTTCAACCCCTGGGAAAAAATTCGGGCCAACTCCTTCACCATGTCCACAGCCTTCGTCGGAGGGCCGTTTTCGATGAAGTGCGCGTCGCCATGAGGAAAGATCACGATGTCGCCGGCGTCAAGAATGATGCGCTCGCCATCCACGAGCCGGGCAGAGGCGCGCCCTTCAGTCAATAGGTGATAAATGATCACGTGTCCCGCGCCCGGTGCGACATAGGGCGCGACCGTGTGCGAGGGCGGCGAGCAAAAACTCCACGGGGAGGAAAATTCTCCGTTGTAGAACATGGCCCCCTGGAGCTTCACCACCTTCAGCACTTCGGAAAGCACATCCATATATCCTCTCGCGGGACTCCCGGCAAATCTCTCCGGACTCCTGAGCAAATCATCATACGGCAACGCTGCCATGAGCAAGAAAGCCGGACGCGCAGGTAAGTATGCAGGCGAAACCTGCGCGATAGTGAGGCTGTTAGGACAGGCGAACAGAGAATCGCTGGTCCTGGATTGATCAAATTTCGAGCACAAGGAGATAGACCAATGTCATCCCGTCAAGAAGAAGCAACCGCAGAAGTCCTCGAACCCGCCTCTCAGGCTGAAAATATCGTCAACGGCGTCAATGTTACCGCGCTGTTCCAGACGGTCGAGGCAGTGAAAGTCAACCCGGTGATCGCGAAGTTTCGCTTCAACGTGAAAAATGAGTGGCTCGATGGAGCCCACAACCGCTCGACCATCAACGGATTTCACGGAGCCATGCAGGATATCGAGCGTTCACAATCGTTCCAGCTCCATGCCGACGAGCACCCGATCCTTCTGGGCCGCGACCAGGGTCCGAATGCCGGGGAATATCTGCTCCAAGCCCTGGCCGCGTGCGTGACCTCAACCCTGATCTATCACGCTGCTGCCAGAGGCATCGTGATCGAAGAGGTGGAGTCGAAGGTCGAAGGCGACATCGACTTGCGGGGGTTCCTGGGGACCGACCAGAGCGTGCGCAACGGATTTCAGAATATCCGCATGAGCTTCGATATCTGCGCGGACTTGAGCGACAAGGAATTGCAGGAACTCGCGAAGCTCGGGCCAACGTTCTCGCCCGTGCTCGACTCCATTACCAAGGGGGTCGCCGTCACGGTTCAGGCACAACGCATGAGGAAGAAATAAGAAGAAGTAATGCGTGCACCAGGGGGAGTCGCTCAGTGGAAATGTTTCTGCAAGCTGGAGCGGGAGACCAGGATCGAAGCGGCGACATTCAGCTTGGAGAGCCGATGTTCTGTGGGCCGGAAAGCCTGGCAAGCCTTGAAGTTGTTAGGGGAATATCGACCGGCAGGCCATGAATGCTCAAGCAGTCCAGCATGTCAGCTGCAGGCAAGAAATAAGAAACAAACACAATTGAGGAGGAACCATGAGTACTACTACGACTGTACCGGAAATCGACGGTCTGAAGACACGGCTGAAAGAAACCTGGATGGCTGGAGACTACGACCGCTTCTCGCGCTATATGGAGCAGGGCGCACGCATTTTCTACGAACAACTCGATATTCCCGCTGGATGCCAGCTGCTCGACGTGGCCTGCGGCTCGGGTCAAGTCGCGCTATGGGCAGCACGGGATGGAGTGCGCGTCACCGGCGTGGACATCGCGCCGAACCTGGTAGAGCGTGCACAGGCGCGTGCCAGGGCGGAAGGTCTCAACGCTCGTTTCATGGAAGGCGACGCCGAAGCGCTCCCGTTTGAAGACGCCAGCTTCGATGTCGTAACCAGCCTGGTCGGAGCCATGTTTGCTCCGCGGCCGGAACTCGTGGCCCGCGAGCTGCTGCGAGTGTGCAGTCCCGGAGGCACCATCGCCATGGGAAATTGGACGCGCGAAGGATTCGTGGGACAAATGTTCAAAACCTTCGCCAAGTTCATCGCTCCCTCGGGCATGCCGGCCCCGGTGTTGTGGGGCGATGAGACTGTGGTGCGCGAGAGGCTGGGTCCCGGGGTTTCGGACCTTAAGATGACGCGGCGCCACTATAGCTTCACCTACCCCTTCCCGCCGGCTGACGTAGTGGAGTTCTTTCGTCAGTACTATGGGCCCACCAATCGCGCATTCGCATCGTTGGATGAAACTGCCGCGCGAGAGCTCCGCGCAAGAACTGGAAGCGTTGTGGTCCGCGCACAATCGCGGAGGGGATGAGCTCACCGTGGTTCAATCGGAGTATCTGGAGGTGGTTGCGATCCGCGCCTGAGGTTCGGGTTTTTCTCTGCGAATCGCACAAAAAGGAGACTTGGCGTGAGATGGCTCTTTGCGGTGGCGCTGGGGATGAAGGAACAGAAGGGGAGCGCAGTGGCAAAAGCGCTCGTCGGTTCTCCGGAAGGCGTGGCCGGACCTAAAACGCGACAGAACAGGACAGGAAAGCTATGGAACCAAGAGAACCTATCTACCACATTGCAGGGGACGCGACCCTGCCATCGGTCAGCAGCGAGCGATTCGCAGGCTGCGCAGTGATCGGCCTGCCCCAACTCGTCTTCTCATCTCGGGGTGACATCGCAAGTGCCAAGAAGACCATTGTGCTCGCGCTCCTGTTCACCTCGATTGGGTTTCTGGGCAGTTGCTCAAACGATCAGCGCGTAAGCGCCGGCGCGCCCGAAACCGTTGGGAAGCTTCCCATCATTACGGCGCAAATGTCCACGCTCCCGGATCTTCTGGAGGCGGTGGGAACCGTGCATGCCGCGCAGACCAGCTTGCTGGCGAGTCAAGTGATGGGGACGATTGTTGAGGTTCGAGTGCGCGAGGGAGATCGCGTTCAACGTGGACAGGTCGTTGCCGTCATCGATGACGCACAACCCAAAGCCGCCTTAGACCGCGCGGTGGCGGCGGCAGCTGCCGCCCGGCAGGAAGTCACAGTGTCCGATTCTGACCTGACTTTGGCGGAATCAACCTTGAAGCGCTATCAAAGCCTGTACGAGGAGGGGATCGTCAGCTCTCAGGAATTCGACGAAATTAAAGCTCGTGAGCAGTCGGCGCGTGCCCGGCGCGATCTCGCGCGAGCCGATCTAGAGCGCGCGCGAGGCAGAAGTGACACAGGCGCAGACCACCCTGGATTACACCCGGATTCGAGCTCCGTTCGACGGCGTTGTTACGGAGAAGAAAGCCGATTCCGGGACGTTAGCTTCACCCGGCATGCCGATCTTCACTGTCGAGGATGTGAGTCGCTATCGACTGGAAGTCGCCGTCAACGAGAGCGATCTGCGGTATGTACGAACAGGAGGGCAGGTTTCGGTCGCGATCGAAGCCCTCGACAACGCGGAACTGAAAGGCAAGGTAGTGCAGATCGTCCCGGCCGCTGACCCCGCGAGTCGCGCGTTCCTGGTGAAGATCGAGTTGCCCACAGACACACGGCTGCGTTCGGGGCTGTTTGGGCGGGCCCAGTTTTCTCGCGGCGAGCGGCAGGCGCTGCTGATTCCCCGCTCGGCAGTGGTCGAACGCGGTCAATTGCAGGGTGTTTTCGTGCTGGACCAGAACAAGGTTGCGAGCCTGCGCTACGTCACTTTGGGAAAGTCCTCCGGGTCCGAGATCGAAGTACTTACCGGGCTTCAGGGCGGCGAGTGGCTTGTGGCCAAACCGGGTGAACTAGACCTGAACAGCAAGCGCATCGAGGGCGAGTAATGGCTGACAAAGAGTCCAAGCCGGGGATTCCGTCTTCGCGAGCCTTGGGTCTGGCGGGCCGCATTGCACACGGCTTCATCGATTCGAAGCTGACACCGCTGGTGATCGTTGCCGCGTTACTTCTTGGCGCTTTCAGCATTCTCAAGACTCCACGAGAAGAAGAGCCGCAGATCGTGGTGCCCATGCTCGACGTGTTCGTTCAGATGCCGGGTGCGTCAGCGGAAGAAGTCGCGCAGCGGGTCAGCCTTCCCATGGAGAAGCTGCTGCGCGACGTGCCGGGTGTCGAGTACATCTACTCCATCAGTCATCCTGGCGTAAGCATGCTGGTGGTTCGCTTCTACGTCGGCACTAAGGAAGAAGATGCGATCGTAGAAACCTACAACAAGCTCTACTCCAACTTCGATCGCATTCCGCCGGGAGTCTCGCAACCGATCATTAAGGTCCGCTCGATTGATGACGTACCAATCCTGGCCCTGACTTTGTGGGGAAGAAACTACGACTCTTACCACCTGCGGCGAATCGCGGGTGAACTGGAAAACTCACTCAAGCCGCTCGACGACGTTTCTGAGACCAAGATCATCGGGGGCCAGCCGAGGCAAGTACGAGTCGTGCTCGACACCCAACGGCTCACAGCATACGGCCTCACGCCGGGCGCGATCGTGGGACAACTCCAGAACGCGAATAGCCGCGGCCAAGCCGGGAGTTTCGCGCGGGACAATCGCGAGTTCCAGGTCGAGGCGGGCACTTTCTTTACGAGTCTCGAAGATCTGCAGTCAGGTTGTGGTCGGAGTTCACGCCGGACGTCCGGTCTACCTGCGTGACGTAGCCGAGAAGCTCCAGGACGGTCCAGCCGAGCCGGACACCTACGTTTTGTTTGCGAATGCTCGTGGTGGAGCAGAACAGACGGCTGGCGCGGAGTATCCCGCGGTGACCATCACGTTCTCGAAGCGCAAAGGTACCAACGCCACTGAGATTTCCACGCGGCTCCTGGACAAGGTCAATGTCCTGCGCGGTTACGTGCTTCCGAACGACCTAAACATTACGGTCACACGCAACTATGGCGAGACCGCAAAAGATAAATCCGACGAACTCCTCAAGCACCTGCTGATCGCAACGTTGTCGGTCACGTTACTGGTTGCGCTGGCGCTGGGTTGGCGTGAATCGGGAGTGGTCCTGCTGGCTGTGCCGGTAACGCTGGCCCTCACTCTTGCCGTTTTCTACCTGTATGGTTACACGCTGAACCGGGTCACATTGTTCGCTCTGATCTTCTCGATCGGCATCCTGGTTGACGATGCCATCGTTGTGGTCGAGAACATTGTCCGACACTTGAGGTTGCCGGAAAGCCGAGCGCGATCCCTGACGGAAGTCGTGGTCGAGGCAGTGGACGAAGTTGGGAACCCTACGATTCTCGCAACTTTTGCTGTGATCTGCGCCGTCCTGCCCATGGCCTTCGTGCGCGGGCTGACGGGTCCATACATGCGACCGATCCCTGTAGGTGCGTCGGCAGCGATGTTGTTCTCGCTGATTGTGGCCTTCGTCGTTCCGCCGTGGGCGGCATTGAGACTACTGAGGAAATACGCAGGGGGTGGCGGCCATTCTGGGCAAGAGACCGAAGGCTGGACCACTCGTTTGTATCGTCGGATGATGAACCCGCTGATCCATAACGCGCGTCGCCGCTGGATGTTTCTTGGAGGTGTCGTGGTCTTGCTGCTCGCCGCGATCACGTTTGTCCCTTTAAAGTGGGTACGCGTCAAGATGCTCCCGTTCGACAACAAGAGCGAGTTTCAGGTCATCATTGACATGCCGGACGGCACGCCGCTGGAACAGACAACTCACGTGGCTCAGGCACTGGGACAATATTTGGGCAAGCAGCCTGAGGTTATCAATTATCAGATCTATGCGGGGACCTCCGGTCCTTACAACTTCAACGGCCTGGTGCGCCACTACTTCTTACGCAATCAGCCCAATCAAGCCGACATTCAGGTGAATCTGCTCTCGCGGCACGACCGCAAGGCACAAAGCCACGAGATTGCGCGACGATTGCGGCCGGAGTTGGACAAGATTGCCCAGCCGTTTGGCGCGCGCATCAAGGTTGCCGAGGTTCCGCCAGGTCCACCCGTGTTGCAAACTCTGGTCGCGGAAGTTTATGGGCCCGACTACAAAGGCCAGATCGAGTTGGCCGCTCAGATCAAGAAGGTCTTTCAGCAGACGTCGGGCGTCGTGGATGTGGACTGGTATGTCGAAGATCCGCAAACCAAGTACGACATGAAAGTGGATCTGGAGAAGGCAGCGCTGCATGGCATCTCGCCTGCTGATGTCACGCGCACCCTGCAGGTAGGACTCGGTGGAGCCAACGCCGGTTTGCTACATGATTCCCATTCCCGCGAAGACATCCCCATCGAGGTGCGCTTGGCGCGCCCGGATCGTTCGGGGATCGAGGACCTTGGCAACCTGAAGCTGCCCACCCCTTCCGGTGGACAGATTGCTCTGCAGGAAGTAACGACCCTTCAGCAAACGACGATCGATACCAGCGTGTATCGCAAGAACCTGCAGCCGGTCGTCTATGTGACGGGGGATGTCGCGGGAGGAGAGGAAAGCCCTGTGTACGCCATCATGAAGATGAGCGACGCGATTGACAAAATCAAGTTGCCCGATGGCTACTCGGTGAAGCAATACAAGGGCACGACCATGCCCGAGCGCACCGACCGCTTCTCGATGAAGTGGGATGGTGAGTGGCACATCACGGTGGAAGTCTTCCGCGATTTGGGATTGGCTTTCGCGGCGGTGCTTGTCCTGATCTACGTGCTGGTCGTGGGCTGGTTCCGCTCGTTCGTCACGCCGCTCGTCATCATGGCGCCGATTCCGCTGACCCTGGTTGGCATCCTCCCCGCCCACGCGCTGACGGGGGCATTCTTCACTGCGACCTCAATGATCGGCTTCATCGCGGGCGCCGGAATTATCGTGCGTAACGCAATCATCCTCGTCGACTTCATTGAATTACGTCGTTCGCAAGGTATGTCCTTGGAGGATGCCGTCGTCGACGCGGGCGCGGTGCGCTTCCGTCCGATGCTGCTGACGGCGGCTGCGGTCGTTGTAGGAGCGAGTGTGATCCTGTTCGATCCGATTTTTCAGGGCTTGGCCCTGTCGCTGATGGCCGGAGAAGTGGCGTCTACCGTTCTGTCACGGATGGCAGTGCCGGTTCTCTATTACCTGTCCCAGAAGGGAGACTCTGCTGTATCTGATCGCTTAACGATGAGCCTCCATCCCATGCCGCTTAGCGGCGTCTGGGCCGCATGGCCGAGTGACGGTGTAGCAGTCGAACTCCGCGGAAATCGCCTTCCAGCCTCTCGCAGGGTAAGAATCGTGCTGAGATGGCAATTGCGGTGTGTATGAGCCTTTCTCGAATCATACGACGACGAATGACGGAGTCAGCGTCCCGGCAAATCGCCCCGGACGCTGGGATAAGCGAAACGCATACAACCATTAGGCGAGCAAGAAAGCCGGACGCTCAGATAAGTAACCACACACATTTTGCCGCATACTGGCTTCGTCAACACAGCCGAAGAAGTGAATCGCTGCTCGACCATAATTCAAGCAGAAAAGGAAATGAAATATGTCATCACAGACCATCGCCACTCCCAAAATCAGAGAGTTCCGTGGGTCGTCGCGCTGCATTATTGGCTGATCGCATCGAGGAAGGCGCTGCCCTCTTGGCTGCCTTTGCTGAAGGACTCTCGGAAGAGGAATGGCGCGCACCGGTGTCGGCTACCGACCGTCGTTCGGTTGGCCTAATCGTGCACCATGTTGCCAGCATGTACCCGATCGAGATTGATGTCGCACGAGCAATCGCCAGCGGGAAGGCCGTTACGGACGTCACGTGGGATGTGGTCGCCGAGTTGAATGCCAAGCATGCCCACGAGCATGCTGAGGAAACGAAGGCCACCGCGCTCGAACTCTTGCGTCGGAACAGTCGTGAGGCGGCCAATGCAGTACGCGCGTTCACGGATGAAGAATTAGATCGCGCAGCTCCCTTTTCGCTGAGCTTCGGTGCGCCTGTCACCGCGCAGTTCGTCATTGAGGACCACGCACTACGGCACAGTTGGCACCACTTGGCGCGTATCCGCACAGCTTTGGGCCGGTGATTTCGCAGCCGGGCGGTGCCTGATCACTAATTAGGGTTTGTTCGAGACTCCGACGCGAATTGGCGCGGCAGCCAATTCGCCCAAACGGAACACAGAAATCATGCGGACACCGAGATTAATGGCCGTGCTCGCGCACCCCGATGACGAATCCCTGGGGGTGGGAGGCACGCTTGCAAAATACGCATCCGAAGGCATTGACGTCTTTCTGCTAACCGCCACTCGTGGCGATAGTGGCCGCTTCCGAGGCTATCGTCTGGACGATCATCAGCATCCCGGCCCATTGGCGCTGGCGAACATCCGTGAGGGTGAGCTGCGCGCCGCCGCCTCAGCCTTGGGTGTGCGCGAAGTCTCAATCCTCGACTACCACGATCAGCAACTCGACCGTGCGAACCCCCGCGAGGCTGTCGCCACCATTGTGGGACACATAAGGCGGGTCCAGCCCGACGTAGTCGTGACGTTCGGACCCGACGGTGCTTACGGGCATCCCGATCATATTGCGATCTCCCAATTCACCACGGCGGCCATCGTCGCCGCAGCCGATCCCGCGTTTCCATGCGATGGAATCGAGGCCGTGCAGCCGCATGCGGTGTCGAAGCTTTACTATATCGCCTGGCCGGAATCGACCTGGAGAGCTTACCAGTCAGCTTTCCGAAAATTGGTCTCGACGGTCGACGGCATTGAACGGCAGGCCGTGCCGTGGCCAGACTGGGCGATTACCACAGTGATTGATACGCGCAGCTTCTGGTCGACAGTGTGGCGAGCGATCTGCTGCCACGAATCACAGGTGACCGCGTACGAGCGGCTGAAGGACTTGTCGCCGGACGATCACGAAGCGTTGTGGGGACGGCAGTCGTTCTATCGGGTATTCAGCACCGTGACCGGCGGGCGAGTGCCTGAGACGGATCTCCTAGAAGGGATAAATACATGACGAAAGAATCGGCAGCAAAGGAGTCATTCGTGGATGGCGATTCCGGCCGGCATGCGCCGCTCGCGATGGACGCCGCGACGTTCCGCAAGCTGGGGCATCGACTCGTGGACCAGCTCGCGGGGTTCCTGGAATCGTTGCCGTTTGGTCCTGTGACCCGTGATGAATCCCCGTCGGTCGTGCGCGACGCACTCGACCTCACAGGGCCGCTCCCGGAAATGGGGATGGACCCCGGGCCGCTGCTGGAAAAGACGGCACAGCTGCTTTTCGCTCACTCGCTATTCAACGGACATCCGCGTTTCTTCGGATACATCACCGCGCCGCCGGCGCCGATCGGGATTCTCGGGGACTTTCTCGCCGCAGCGGTGAACCCGAACGTTGGTGCATGGACACTCTCGCCAGCCGCCACCGAGATCGAGTCTCAGACCGTCAGATGGATCGCAGAGCTCATTGGCTACCCCGTTAATTGCGGCGGGCTACTCCTTAGCGGTGGCAATATGGCGAACTTCGTCTGCTTCCTAGCAGCGCGTACTGCCAAGGCGGGCTGGGATGTACGCAGGGACGGCATTTCTGAAAATTCGGGACGCAGGCTTCGTGTGTACTGTTCGGGCGAAACGCACACGTGGATTCAAAAAGCCACAGACCTTGGCGGCCTCGGTACCGCATCGATCCGGTGGATCGCCACCGATTCCAAATCACGGATGGACGTCTCCGCGTTACGCCGTCAAATCGAAGCGGATACCGCCGCGGGAGATGTGCCATTCCTGGTCGTGGGAACCGCGGGATCGGTCAGCACAGGTGCGGTCGATCCTCTGCCGGAAATCAGCGCGCTCTGCAAGGAGTATGGCCTGTGGTTCCACGTTGATGGAGCCTATGGTGGCTTTGCGGCTGCCGTTCCCCAGGCGCACGATGATCTACGTGGCCTGCCCCTGGCCGATTCGGTCGCGGTTGATCCGCACAAATGGCTCTACGCTCCGCTCGAGGCCGGATGCGCGCTGGTACGCGATCCGGAAATGCTGCGCGCGGCGTTCGCGTATCACCCTCCCTACTACCATTTCGAGGAGAAGGTGACGAACTATGTCGATTATGGTCCCCAGAACTCGCGAGGCTTCCGTGCCCTGAAAGTCTGGCTTGCCCTAAAGCACGTAGGAGCCGTGGGGTATCGCAACATGATCGCGGAGGATATACGCCTGTCTCAGGCAATGGCTCAGGCGGTCAGCCGCCATGCGGAACTGCAGCTCATGACCCAGGAATTGAGCATAACAACCTTCCGTTACGTGCCGAGCAATCTTCGAGCGAAACTGCGAGAATCAGAGATTGAACTTCATCTCGACGCGCTCAACCGTGAGCTGGTCGATCGGCTGCAGCGCGGAGGTGAGACATTCATCTCCAACGCCGTAGTCGGTGGCCACTACGTACTTCGCGCCTGCATTGTCAACTTTCACACCACTCAAACGGATGTGGAAGCCGTGCCGGACATCGTTGCGCGCATCGGGCGCGAGGTGGATGCTGAGCTGCGCCCGACGAATTCACCAGTTTCGAGGGCCAGGAGTTAGTCCCGATCGGTTCGCGACCATCCCAACACGTGGTCAATTTTCGCCGCAACAGCGGGTGAAGCTCCAGGCCCTTGACGCGTGCCGTAGCGTTCCCGACCTTTTTTCTTGATAATCGCGGTATGGCGCTCATTGCTTTCCTGCGAGGTGTCAATGTTGGCGGGCACAGGACATTTCGCCCAAGCATCCTCGCACGGGAACTGGGTGACTATGATGTGGTGAATGTGGGTGCGGCGGGCACGTTTGTCGTTCGTAAACCTGGATCTCGAGCAAAGTTCCGTAGTGCACTGCTCCGGAAGCTGCCATTCGAAGCGGAACTTGTGCTGTGCGATGGCCGCGATCTTATCCGCCTGGAGGCGGAGAATCCATTTGGAGCTGAGCCGTCGTCCCCGGATGTTGTTCGATTCGTGAGCATCCTGTCGAAACCCGGCGTCCGTGCATCGATTCCAGTCACGTTTCCTTCAGACGGGGAGTGGTTGGTGCGGGTGATGGCGTCGGAAGGACAATTCGTGTTTGGCATGTACCGTCGTCACATGAGGACGATCAGCTATCTTGGCCAGATCGACAAGCTGTACGGTGTGCCGGCCACGACACGGAATTGGAACACGATGATCGCGATCGTGCGGATCTTGAAGGGCCAGGCGATGAATAAAGGCCGCTGATTACACGCCAGCAAGACGGATCACGTGAAGTGATCGCAACCGTCCGCCCCAGCATTGCCTGCTAGCCAGGGAGCAACAGGCTCGTGAGACACACGCGAATCATCGTTACCCAGGCAAAGTTGACAACCTCCAGGAGCGGCGTCCTTGCGATAAACTGTCACGCGTTTACGCCCATTGACTTTCCAGCCCGTCAACCCCCAAGCACCCTCTTCGGTTCGGCTTTTTCCTTTTGGACGAAATGAAAGTACGCGCCGACACTTAGGAAATTGATCAACACCGCGACCACGTTCCAAGCGATCACCGGTCGCGAAAGAATCAACAGGCCGTAGTAAACCCACAGAATCTGAAAGGCACCCATGATTGCAGTCATCCTTGGGTTCATGCCTGCACTTGATCGTCGCCTGAGCATCGCAACCAAGTCCGGCACAGCGGCAAAGGTCGTTCCAAACCCCGCCACAATGCCGATGACATCTGACCGGTGAAACTTGGGGTCGAGTAAGCTCGGCGTGTCGTGTGGAACGAGGTCTTGACAGCCACAGAGCGTGATCAGGCTCAGGAAGAGAATCACGAGATAGTAAATGACACGTCTCGGTTCCATTGGACCCTCCATCTTTATGCTGTGGGATTCGTCCCGCGAAGGCACAAGCACCAGTAGGCGCGAACGCTCGGACATCCCAAGCGATTTTCGCGCCCTGAGGTTCAGTTAGAACCTTTCAATTCTCTCAGTGAAGCACACTCAGGACGCCCCGTGGGACAATGAGTGCAATGGGGATGTTTTCGTCAGCTATAGTGCGGACCCCTTCGGCTAACCGCTCGGGAAATGCGAGTTTTCAACCAGACCGCGCCTATGCCGCCCCCGACTGCTCCAACCACCGTCGCAGGGATTTGTCCCATTACCGCCACCGTGTTCCTAAGATGATGCCCCGCATCCGCAAAAATGCGTCCATAGAGAAGCTCTAAGGCAAGCGTTCTCAGAAATGCCCCAACGACAAACAGGAACAGATTCACAGATGTTAGGCGCAGTTCCGGAATGCCGCGAGACAGAACAATTAGGCCGATACCTGCGAAGACTACACAACCCAAGACGAATGCAATCAAAGGGAGCAACATGGCAATTTGTAAATAGCATCGCGGGGTATTTGTCTTCCAGATTACTGTTGCAAAAATGCGAGTCCGATCAATGAGATTAGATCCCTCCCAGGACAAAATCGAATGGCTGGATGGTCATGGCCTGCTCTCTGACCGTAGTGTGCGCGATTGTCGTCCTGAAAGCGTCCGGCAGATAACGGCTGCTGACTCGAATGGCTTTCTTCCGACCTGGGGCCGCGGCACCAGGTCTTAATTGCCCGTACCCTTGAGTTCCGAAAGTTGGGGGCTATTGCTGGCACTGTCCTTCACGATCAGCTGCCCAGTCCTCGTCCCTGTCTGGCTTGGCGTGAAGGTGATGCCAATCGTGCACTTAGTCTTGGCTGCAAGACTGGTTCCGCAGGTTGTCGTCGACAACGCGAAGTCTCCCATCGTCGAGATCGCGATGCTGGTCAGCGCTACCGACTGATAGTTGGTTAGCGTGAATGTTTTGGCGGCGCTGGTCGTGCCTACCTTCTGCGTCGCATATGTGGCGCTGGCAGGAATCAAAGTTGCCGGTTCGACACCCACACCCGACAGAGTCATACTCTGCGGGCTGTTGGAGGCGTTATCGGTGAAAGAGAGTGAGGCCGCGAGCTTGCCGAGCGCCGTCGGCTTGAATTCAACGCTCACTTGGCAACTTTGGCCTGGGAAGACGGCGGTCGGACAAGTGTTGCCGGAGATTTTGAAGTTGGTGCCCGGTGTGATGACTGGGCCGCTGGTGAAATTCAGTGTGGCCTGGCCGATGTTCTTTATCGTCACCAGCCGGGCGGGGCTCGTCGTGTTGATTACTACGTAGCCGAAACTCAGTGCAGTCGGCACAATCTTGACCTCCGGCGCCGGTAACACGGTGAGCATCAGCGGCGTAGTCTGGGTCAAAGTACCCGAAGACCCATTGACGATCAGCAGGGCCGTACCCTCTGTGGCCGTCGCACTCGCGGTTAGCGTCAGAGTGCTGGTGCTGGTCGCGGGATTCGGAGTGAATGCCGCTGTTACTCCATTCAGCCCGCCCGATGAGTAGAGGGACACGCTCCCGCTGAATCCG
The DNA here is from genome assembly GCA_963840895.1 of uncultured Acidobacteriaceae bacterium. Lineage (GTDB taxonomy): Bacteria > Acidobacteriota > Terriglobia > Terriglobales > Acidobacteriaceae > Sulfotelmatobacter. Next base: position 56,943 of record CAWJAR010000006.1, on the reverse strand, counting down.
TTGAACGGGGTAACGGTGATAGTGGCCGTAGCCTGACCACCTGGGAGCACACTCAAACTGCGGGGAGCAGCCGACAACGTGTACAGCGGTCCCGACGAACTGAACACGTGCACCGCTCCTCTCAAGAAAAGCTCATCATTGGCCCCCACCACTGTCGTGCTGCCGCTGACAGCGACAGACACGCCAAATTGTCCGCCGTCGGCCGCGAGCAACTCCCCTTGCTGCCTCCAGGTTGCGTCGCTCTTGGCGAACATGTACGCCGCTCCCGGCCCCGAATTATACGGGGGCGGGGGTGAACTCGGATGATGAGGGGCCCCCACCGCGATTGTGCTGCCGTTCACCGCGACGGAAGAGCCGAACTGGTCGCCCCATGCGCCGTCGGACGCGGTCAGCTCCGCCTGCTGAATCCAGGTTGCGCCGCTGTTGGTGAACGCGTACGCCGCTCCCTGAAACTGGTTCGAGCCAACCGCATGAAAATTCGCCCCTACTACGATAGTACCGACGCTTATCCCGACGGAACTGCCGAATTGGTCATTGGCCGCGCCATCGGACGCGGTCAGCTCTGCTTGCTGATTCCAGGTTACGCCGCTTTGGGCGAACACATACGCCGCACCCTGTTGGCTATTCGAGCCGACCTGGTGCGTAGGTGCCCCCACCAAGGCGGTGGTGCCGTACAACGCGACGGACCAGCCGAACCTGTCCCCGCCCTCGTCGGATGCCTCCAGTTCCGCCTGTTGAGTCCAGGTTCCGCCGCTGTCAACGAACACGTATGCCGCTCCAACCGCCTTATCAAAGGCTCCCACCACAGCCGTACTGCCGCTCACCGCGACGGACCAGCCAAATTCGTCACCAATAGCGCCGTCGGACGCGATCAGCTCCGCCTGCTGGATCCAAGTTCCGCCGCTTTCGACAAAGACATACGCCGCTCCCTGCTCGTAATTCGAGCCGACAGCATGCGCCCAGGCTCCGACCACAGCCGTGCTGCCGCTCACCGCGACGGAGGTTCCGAACTTGTCAAGTTCTGCACCGTCGGACGCGGTCAGCTCCGCCTGCTGGATCCAAGTTCCGCCGCTTTTGACAAAGACATACGCCGCTCCTTGCTCGCCATTCGAGCCTACCGAGTGGTACGGGGCTCCCACTATGAGTGTGCTGCCGTTGATCGCAACGGAACTGCCGAAGAGGTCATTTGCATCACCATCGGACGCCGTTAAATACGCCGTTTGAATCCAGGGGTCTATTACCACAGGATATTGAGCTCCCTTATCTTTCACCCGAACCAGGAGCTTCTCGCCTTGCACCTCCAGCCAACTCGGCAATTCCCTTCCGGTTGCGTCGCGCGCTTGCAGACCCGTGTAACGCAACGCCGGCTCACCGTCCCGGCGCCTGAGCTCCAGCCCCTTACCGCCCGGCTCGAGTGTCGCGACCAAGTCTCCAGCCAGGACTAGCTCCAGCGTCAGCGGCTCGCCGTTCGATCCCTGAGGCGCTTTATTTAGCGTTTTCCCGGGCGGATGCGACAGGGTGAATCCTTGTTCCAACCCCAGCGGCCCGTTCTCATACCACTCCGTCATGCCATCCCGCCGGTACTCCACGCGGTTGGCCTTCGCGTGCGGAGCCACTGCCTTTAGCGAATGCAACGCATCGCCATATCCATAAGCGTGTGTCTGCAGTCCCCAACTCAGGCTCTGGCTGCGGACTTCGCTGCGAGCTTCGCTCCGTAACTCGGCCCCTTGCCGAGTGAACTCGGTCACGAGCGCGTGCTGCAAATTTTCTCCGCGGAAGCCCTGAGGATTTTGATGAAGCCAATAGGTCGGGTCGTCCCTTCCCAACGCCGCGGCGATAGGACGTTGCGCGTCGGGCGGGAGGCTCGACAGACTGGTCGCGGATTTGCTGGCAGAGAATTTCCCATTAGAAAACCTGCTCGCCAACGAAAAATCGCCATTCGAGCCAAAGCCGCGCTTGAGTGGGCCACCCGTCGGAGCGCTCACTTCGCCAACCAGCGCCAGTCCAAGCACAAGAACGATCAGGAAACTTTTGCACACAGAGTTCGTGAGTGTCGAATGCATTGTCCCAGCTCCTTAGGATTTCTTCTTCTTTGTGACTCTTTGATCGGCGGGTAGCCTACCGTTTGCATATTTTGCAACGGGTGGAATTCCCAGCGGCAACTGGGATGCAAGCCGGCAGGCATGTCAAAACCTCTGATGTCGTCAGGATTATACCCTCGCTTGATGCCCTCGCTTGCAAAAGTGCAAGGGCGGGGGCAACCATAGTTTTCGGTAGGGGAAAAGGACAGCGCGGCGGAAACGGTGGGCAGACGCCAGCCGACGCTTCGTCCGATGGGCCTGCGAGAGCTTCAGCTAGGAGCTGCGCGAGCAGAGATGTGCCATGCCGAGCCGGGCAGAGCTGCAGAACTTGGCAGCAAAGGGGGTCGGCGTCGCGCTTTGTTCAGTTCAGGTGACCTCAGAGATTTCGGAGCGCCAAGGACCGCGGCTGATCTGCGTGATCTTCTCGCAGAGTCGATCATCGAAATTCGTGCCGGGAAGCTGGATCCCCGAGTCGCGAATGCACTCGGCTATCTGGGCGCGAGTTACTTGCGAGCACTGGAGGTTTCGGAAGTCGAAAGCCGGCTAGACGCACTTGAGGCGACCCTGCGAGCGCAGGAGCGCGCCATCCTGCAATCAGGCCCAGACGACCGCAAGCATGAAGGAGAGCTATAGATGCCAAAGATGTCCATTCGAGAGCGGTTGGAAAAGCTTGAGGATAAACGGAGGTTCCTAGACTGGTTTGTGCGGCATCGTCTTTACTCAACCGAAGGGACGAGGCTGAGACGCGGGAAGAATACTTGAAAGCTGGCGATGGCTCTCGTATTCTCCGACACAATGTCTTTGTCTCGGCGACTTCGTCATCGAGCTTCGCGAATACAACTGGTCCGCGAAGGGTTCTCTTGCTACAACCTCGCGTTCCTTGTTGTCTTCCTCGACCTGCATTTTATCGGCGTCAAGCACTACGTTCCCTCCTTCCATCGTGAGAACTTATCCGTGAATCTCGCGGCGCATCAGGCCGCTTATTGGGCACTCGCAGGTCCGGTCCTATGGCTGCTCGATGACGTACTCAGAGGAAACGACCTGTGGACATCATTCTGGAGCCTCGGCTACCAGATTCAAGGTCTCGTTTTGGCGGGTGCGGCAGCCGTCATTGCGGCGACCGTTGTTGCCTGGCACTGGATGCTGCCACTCTGGGCGCTAGCGGTTGCGGTTACCTTGTATCTACGCTTTTCGCGCCCAAAAGACAGCTTATAATCTTCTGCCGCACGGCCAGATGAGTGTAATGGGGAGTTTCGCCAAGTGAACTAGGAGGGCCACCCGGCCGCTCGGTCAATGACTCTATAGACAGCTTTTACGCATATACATGCGAAGCCGACTCTTTCCCAAACAGCCTCGCCAGTTATTTTCCACACGAAAGCGCAAAAGAGACCGAGAACAATGGGAAGCCAGAAGAGGAGCGTCTTCGGGAAGGGGCGATCATTCCAAATGACCACAACGGCCACCAGAAGAATAGCTGGTGGAGGAACTGCGCATGCACTTGGCGTGGCGCTGGTTCACCGGGCTGGGCTTCGATCAGGAGATCCCGCACCACTCCACGTTCTCGAAGAACCGGCATGGACGGTTTCAGGAATCGAAGCTGTTCGAGGAACTGTTTGAGCAGATCGTGCGGCAGTGTGTAGAAGTGGGATTGGTGCAGGGCAAGCATCTGTCGGTCGATGGGAGCTTCGTGGAAGCCAATGCGGCCAAGGAGAGCCGTATTCCGCGCGGGCAGTTGGCGGAAGCGGCGCAAGTGAACCAAACCGTGCGCCAGTACTTGGTCGAACTGGAGCAGCAGAATCCCCCCGAAGAGCCGGTGCATCAGCAAGATCAGGTCTCGACCACAGATCCCGATGCGACCTACGCCACCCAGGGCGGGATACCGGCCCGGATGGGATACTACGACAACTATCTGATCGACAATGACAGTTGCGTGATCGTCGGGGTGCAAGCTACGGCGGCGCGCATGAGTCAGGAAACCGTGGCCGCGCAAGACATGCTCGCCCGTTTCGCTCAATGGCAAGGACGAGAGCCGGAATCGGTGGCGGCCGATACGACCTACGGCAACGGCGAGTTCTTGCAATGGCTAGCTGATCGGAGCGTCACTCCCTACATGCGGACCCGTGACAGTATCCACCGCAAGAGGAGCCCGTTCTTTGGCCCCGAGCGTTTCACCAACGAACCGGAAAACAATCGCTATATCTGTCCTGCTGGCCAGTTCCTCAACTACGGTGGCCGGGTTTATCGCAATCGAGCCTTCAACTATATCGGGACACGCAAAAAGTGTGGCCCGTGCTCGCTCCGGCCACAATGCACCAGTGCTGCCTTCCGGGGGCTTATCATCCACCAGAACGAGCCAGCTCGACAACGTGCGCGGGAGTTGGTCAATACGCCAGAGTTCGCCAAAGCACAGCGGCAAAGAAAGAAGGTGGAAGCCTTGTTCGCGGAACTGAAGAATCAGATCGGATTGCGGCGCTTGCGTCTGCGCAGACTGAAGTTCGTGCGGGAGCAGTTCTTCCTGGCAGCGGTGGCCCAGAACATCAAACGACTGGTGCGGTTCCTCAGCCGACCGCTAACACCTACTACGGAAGCCGCCGCTTAGCTGAAGTGGAATGGAACATTGGATTGCAGGGATACGGGGAAGCGTTCCTTCCCAGCCACGGGATTCTCCTCAGAGCAAACGCGGCATGACCCCGTTGTGTAGATAACGCGCAGATCTCCAGGAACCCTTCTTAAACCACACTGAATGTTTCGTAACTACCAAGCTCACAGGATTCTCCGCGCCCGTTCCCATCCCGAAACGGATTTTTGTTTTTCCTATAGATCAAGAGTCATAAGTATCGCTTTGCCCGCCCTTTTGGATGTCGGGTTCTATTTTCTAGTACCCATCTCCCATGCCGCCACGTCCACCGGCCGGGGCGCCTATTGCCTCTTCCTTAATGTCGGCAACTAGAGCTTCCGTGGTCAACATCAGCGCCGCAATGGATCCAGCATTGGTGAGAGCTGTACGCACGACTTTGGTCGGATCGAGTACCCCGGCTTTGACTAGGTCTTCATACTCTGCCGTCAAGGCGTTGTAGCCGAAGTTCGGGTCCTTCGATTCAAGCACTTTGCCTAGCACGATGGCGCCTTCTTCACCGGCGTTTTCGGAAATCTGGCGAAGCGGTTCCTGCAGAGCGCGCTTCACAATGTTGACGCCGATCTGCTCGTCCCCCTCCAGTTTCAACTTGTTGAGAGCCGTCGCACACCGCGCCAGAGCGACTCCGCCGCCGGGGACAATGCCTTCCTCTACCGCCGCGCGAGTCGCGTGCATGGCGTCTTCGACGCGAGCTTTCGTCTCTTTCATTTCGGTCTCGGTCGCCGCGCCGACTTTAATTACAGCCACGCCGCCTACGAGTTTCGCTAATCGCTCTTGCAGTTTCTCGCGGTCGTAGTCGCTCGTCGTCTTTTCAATCTGGCCGCGAATCTCCTTCACGCGGCCCTCGACGTCGCCCTTCTTGCCTTTGCCTTCGATGATGGTGGTGTTGTCCTTGTCGATGGTGATTTTTTTCGCTTGTCCGAGATCCTCAATCTTCACGTTTTCCAGCTTGATGCCGAGATCTTCGGTGATGGCCTTCCCGCCGGTGAGGGTTGCGATGTCCTGCAACATGGCCTTACGCCGGTCACCGAAGCCGGGAGCCTTGACCGCTGCAACTTGGAGTGTTCCACGCAGTTTGTTGACGACTAGAGTCGCCAGTGCCTCTCCCTCTATGTCTTCGGCGATGATGACCAACGGCCTGCCACTCTTGGAGATCTGCTCAAGCAGCGGGAGGATGTCCTTCATCGAACTGATCTTCTTTTCGTTGATGAGGACGGAGGCATTCTCGAATGCAACCTCCATACGCTCCGGATCTGTGACGAAATAAGGAGAGAGATAGCCGCGGTCGAATTGCATGCCTTCGACAACTTCTAGCTGAGTTTCAAGGGTCTTCGACTCTTCCACGGTAATGACGCCATCCTTGCCAACCTTTTTCATGGCATCTGCGATGATGTTGCCAATGGTTTCGTCGTTGTTGGCAGAGATACTCCCGACCTGGGCGATCATGTCACCGGTGACCGGCTTCGAAAACTTGTCCAGTTCACCGTTCTTGCGTTCTCCGGTCTTCGAATCGATGTTGCCGCAAATCGCGTCGACAGCTTTCTCAATCCCGCGCTTCATGGCCATGGGATTAGCGCCGGCTGCGACAGTTCTGACGCCTTCACGATAGATGGCCTGAGCCAAAACGGTCGCGGTTGTCGTACCGTCACCGGCCACGTCGGACGTTTTGCTGGCGACTTCGCGGACCATCTGAGCGCCTATGTTCTCAAGGCCGTCCTGCAGTTCGATCTCTTTCGCAACCGTGACGCCGTCCTTGGTAATAGTCGGGGATCCGAACTTCTTCTCGATGACCACGTTGCGACCCCTGGGGCCGAGAGTTACCTTCACGGCGTCCGCCAACAAGTTCACGCCGCGCAAGATCGCCTGCCGCGACTCTTCCCCGTGTACGATTTGCTTTGCCATGATTATCTCTCCTTAAAATAATGTCGTTACAATCTGTTGCTTGAAGCTTCGCATTTGCGTAAGGCAGGCATCGGCATTTGTCACCACGAGCATCGAGACTGCATCCTCGCAAGAGAACTGGGGACAGCGATCCTACTTGCGAGCACCGACGGTCTCGCGAGCGCTGACGCTCTCTTTCTTAGCCGTCCCCGTAACGATGCCAAGAACTTCTTCCTCTTTCATAATGAGGAAATCCTCTCCATCAAGCTTGATCTCGGTTCCGGAGTACTTGCCGAACAGAATGCTGTCGCCTTCCTTCACCGCGAGTGGGAACAACTTGCCTTCATCGTTCGTCTTGCCCTTCCCCACAGAGATCACAGTGCCCTCCTGTGGTTTATCTTTGGCAGAATCGGGGATGATAAGGCCTCCCCGCGTAGTTCCCGCTTCTTCTACTCGGCGCACCAGGATGCGGTCATGGAGTGGAGTAAATTTCGTTGCCATAATTGCCAGCCCCTTTTGGTTCATCGTCCTTTTGGTTCATCTTGTGATCGAGACATGAGACTAGCCGCGGAAGCGAATGAGCGAGTCGTTCTGAGATCTGTGGGAAATCGGTGTTCTCGCTTAAACTTCATTCGTTATGGTCTTTCGAGGACGGAAACGAATTAACCCGATCCAAAAATGTTCTTACCTAGTATGGTCCTCGTGGTGATCCGAAACTGATCAAGATTGACCACTGCACATCCCACCGCCTTCGAATCCAAGACCACCGCCGTTGCTGCAGCAGGCTTGTATAGGTGGCGAAATTGACTGGCAGATTCTCTAGCTGGGAATTAGTACACTTGGGTCCTATTTGCCCCGTCTCCGGCTCGCAAGGTGGACAGGAACGGTCCGATCTGGGGGGCGGGATTTCATCTCGCGCAGTTCTGGAATAGCTTGAGAAAATCACATGAAGCAAAGCCGCACTTTCCTCGACACGGACTAGCGCATCGATCCGAAGACCGTAGACGCTACTTCTCTTGCCGACATAGCCACTCTGGGCTTCGCCATCTCCTTCATGACTTCGGCGAGTGTCGCTTTGGCGGATTGTTTCTTGCTTTTCTTTTTACCCGTGGTCCAGTGGGAAAGCTTCATAAATAAATAGCCATTCTGATGCGAAAGACGCCGCAAATTTCAATTGTGCCGACAAATGATGGTGATCGCTGCTCCATTCTGCTCACAATCACAGAAAGGCTCGCCAACAATTCGCCATCGACGTACTATTCGGATTCCCCGTCAAAGCGAACAGTGGCCAAAATTGACCATTCTTATGCAGGGGTGTTGAGGGATTATCTGTCCGCGCCATGAAAAGAAAACTTAGCCCAAAACAAGCCCTCGCTGTCCCCTGTCCAACTTGCGGTGCTGCTCCGGGAAAGCACTGCGAGCTTACCACGGGCCAACCGCGCACGGAGCCCCATCGCGACCGCCGATTGATCGCAGCAGATAAAGCAGCGCGGGCTTAGTCAGTCGATTCGGCGGCTGTGGAGGAAGTATGGATAGGCTCAATTCGATTTCGGTGACCGCTTTGAAAGCTCACCCTCGAAATGGGTTTCAACTTCTTCACGACTAAGCGGGTTTTTCGCGTTGGTCAATATGATGGAATACACCACTTTGCTGCCTTCGACCTGAGCGGTGAGAAACGCCTTCTCGTCCAGTTCTTGGGTGGTGAATTTCACTCTTCTACGATCTGCGAGCGTTTTGATCCATTCGTCGCTCATGCAGCGCCCCCCCAAGCGATTGTGTCGAGATGATACGCCTAGGGATGTGCCCCAGAAAGTCTTCTACTTGGCGCAGAACATATGCATGGGTGAAAGCGGGGAAGTGCCAGAAGAACGGGTGCTGGACGATCAGGAGGTCTTGAACCGATGAATCGCAGATAGTGAGCAATTGTGAGCAGTCGAGGCGCGGCTGCCACGGTCACTCCTATCGTTCGAGCGTTTTTTTAGTGCTGCATGCATGAACGCAACCAGTATTTCCTTCGGACTGCTGATCGTGCTGTTTACGATCCTGCTGCCCTATTGGATGCGAAGGCTGAAACCGCAGTTAGCCGGGTTGCAATCACAGAGAATCTGCCCGTCCTGCGGATTGATCACATCTCGACTAAATCCTCGTTGCTTAGAGTGCGGCGTAGCCAGCTTCTCAAAGCCATAAGTGTGACGGTGATGAAATAGACGCCGTCATTCTGACCATTCTCCTAGCCCTTGCACCCTGAGGACATAAAATTATGAAAACCATCAAGTTTGTTGTGAAAGTGAACCGTGGCACTCGCGCTCCTGAATATGTTCAGCGCGTTGATCCGACTCCCCTCCACATGACAACCACCCGCAAGCTGGCACTAGTGATGGGCAGACTCACGGCCGAAGACACCGTCAAATCCCTGCAAAACTCGCGTTGACGCGCTGAAGCGCCTTGATTGCATAGGGCAACCTGCTGATTTCCGACTTTGAGATCGCGCCCCGCAAACCAGCGTTGCGTGCCAATTCCATGAGTTGAGGCGAGAGATTCAGAGTGAAGAGCAGAATCGGGACGTGTGTGCCAGATTCGGCGATTTTACGGGCTGCTTGTACGCCATCCATCTGCGGCATAGAGAAGTCCATCAATATGAGGTCGGGAGCAAGCTGGTTCGCCTTTTCTACGGCATCGGCACCATCCACAGCCTCGCCACAGACCTGCCAATCGGAATTCATTCCCAGTAAAGTGCGCAGCCCGGATCGAACGGGCGGGCTGTCGTCTGCGATCAAAATTCGTGTCATTGCGGCTCCGTTAGCAAGGCAACACAAGAACCTGCGCGACCAGTGATGAGGTTGTGGCGAGAGTACAAAGCCGCTGGAGCGGGAGCGGCAGAATTGTTCCGCCTAGTCCCTTAGGGCGAAACGACGCGGGCACATGAAGCCGCCCAGCAGGAGAAAGGCGCCGAGGGTTCATGGGTGCACGCCTATCTTCATCGCAAAGAAGGCGACGAAGGCAACGCCGCCTATTGGTACAGTCGGGCAGGTAAAGCCGTTTGCCGAGGGCCGGTAGATGAGGAATGGGAAAGCATAGTCCGGGACTTGCTTGGATAGAACAAGCGTGTAGCTAATTTGATCACGTAAGGACGTATTACACTCCGAACGATTCAATGAGATTACCTGCGCAATTCATATTCCATCATTAATAGGAGAATGCAAGTGGAAGAGTCACATCCTTGCATCGCAACCACTCATCCATTGCCCCAAGTGCCCCGACGGGCCGTTGCACTTAGACGGCGAAGCCCAAGCACCCCCGCTGCATAGGAAGATTTTCGTTGTTTAGAACTTGAGCCACACGTTACGATGCTACCCGATCAGATAGAGTCTTTCGTTCGCCTCCTCAAGGTCTTTCTCCAACTGAAAAACTCGCTCCAGAAGTTCTACACTCGTGCTGCTAAGTTCAAGAACCTGCTCTTTGAGCGAAGTGACACGCTCAAGAAGTTCGGGGTTGACAAGTCTGGATGCCACTTTCACGACTTGCAATGAGTCCTGAATGATTCGCCGTGGAAGTTCTTCAGATAGATTCAGAGAATCTTCAGACACTCTCCATTGGCGAGAGAGGCCGGTCTCGCGCAGTATGGAAACCAATGGGAGTGGGTCATCAAACTCACATGCGTGTTGCTGCACCACTCCCGGACCCCGGGCTCCTCGTTACCAAGTAATAAATCAACTCTTGGAGGACTCCCATGACACTTACTTGCGCCTTTACCCCTTTTGCTACAGTTGGCAGCGCCCGCTATTTCCTATCCGCTCTTCGCAGGTTTACGACCTGCATCTTCGTTTTGTTTGCTATCAGCACCGCCCCGGCGCAGGTCACGGGAAGTGGCACGGTGGGCAACATCACCAAATGGACTGGAACAAAAGTGATCGGGAACTCTGTGATGACTGAAAAGACCGGCAACATTGGCATTGGAACCAGCACGCCGGCCTTCAAGTTGACGGTTACGGGCATCGTCCAGTCGACCAGCGGCGGGTTCAAATTCCCGGACGGAAGTGTACAGGCCACCGCAGGCGTGTTGCACAATGCAACGCTGGCGGGAAAAGGCATCTCCGGTTCGACTCTCACGGTAGCGGTGCCTCTGGTTTTAAGCGGCTCCGCCGCCGCCGGAGTGGTCCAGGGCAAAAATACCGGGAGCGGCTATGGTACGTATGGCACGTCGGTTTCCGGGTTTGGTGTCTACGGCGAGTCTGCCGGTGCGTTCGGCGTGGGCGGTACGAGCACAAACAATATCGGGGTTTACGCGAATGGCGGGTACGCCGGATTGTCAGCCTACAGTGACACTAGCTACGGCGTGTTGTCGGGCAGTAGCAACGGACGTGGTGTATACGCCTACAGCACTAACTCCGATGCTATTTACGCCGAAGCAGGCAATGGGACCACGGTGAACACGGTGGGGATCACCGGCAAAGCTCTCTCAACGGATGGTACTGGTGTCGTCGCAGAGGCAGAAAACGGACCAACTGCCTTTGGCCTCTGGGGAATAAGCGGCAGCGGTTACGCCGGCTTCTTCAGCGGGAATGTCTACGTTGGCGGCACGCTAACCAAGTCCTCAGGAACCTTCAAGATCGACCACCCACTCGACCCTGAAAACAAATATCTGTCACATTCGTTCGTCGAATCGCCCGACATGATGAACATCTACAACGGCAATATTGTGACCGATGGGAACGGCGAAGCCACGGTTAGGCTGCCGGTATACTTCGCGAGCCTAAATCGAGACTGCCGTTACCAACTGACGGTGATCGGGCAGTTCGCACAGGCTATTGTTGCCGCGAAGATCCGTAACAACCGCTTCACCATCAAGACCGACAAGCCGAACGTTGAGGTCTCCTGGCAAGTAACTGGGATCAGACAAGACCCTTACGCGAAGGCGCACCCTGTCATCGTCGAACAGCCAAAGCCGCAGAATGAGCGCGGTTCTTACCTCCATCCCGAGTTGTATGGGCAGAATGAGGATAAGGGGCTGGAGTGGGCACTTCGAGCAGAAACCATGAAGGCACGGAGGGAGCAACGGCAAAGGCAATAATTGTTCACACCTTCCTTCGATACGGGCGTCGCTCAATCCGCGGTATCGGGGCATGATCGCGCATCAGCAACCTTTGGGATTCTGGCTTAGTGGCAGAAGGGCGAAAATAATATGTTCCAAATTCGATCTGACAGCTCGAAGCTCGCATAGCTCAACTCCGTTCAAGAGGGGAATGGATCGCTGTCGGAGCACAAAGCCGAGCACAATAACTGCCGAATGAGAGCCCCTGAGCCCAACTTGGAGCCCTTCACTCCGACTGGAGTATCGCCGTGCGCAAGTACCAGGCAATGAATTGATCGATGGCGTACTCGTAAACGCGGCGCGACGCCGGCAAGCCCAGGATATTGAGCACGGCAGTTTTACAATAATCTAGGTCCGGCAGGCGGAGCACTCTGCGACGGTAATTCGGCTTGATTCTCGGTAGTTTCCTGTCCGGAGTAGGTATCCACATTGTAGATGAAGTCGTTGTTGGGACTAAGCCGGATACTGCCGCTGCCCACACCGTCGCCCCAGCTTCCACGGCATCCCCGGACTGGAGGACGAATCTCACCGGATAGTCGGTAGTCTGGAGTTTCTTGATCTGGGCAAGCATGGAATCGACGATGAGCGAGTGTTCGTACTGAAGGGTGGCTCCATCGCGCCGCCCCCTCGTATCGCCGTATGCGATGAAAGAAAACTTCGTGACTCCGCGTGAGGTGGCTTCATCCGGAAGAGGCGTGGCGGGAGGCTTGATTGCTTCGACGTGCTCCTGCGGGGCAGTCTGTCCTACAGCCATGCCGCCCCCGAACGAGCCAAGAGCATAGATCGATGACAGTACAATTCGAAAATAAAGGTGTCTCATCCTTTGGTTGTCCCTTCACGGTGCAAAAGTTCTCAGCACGAAAATAATGTTCAGCGCGTGTTCTGCGCCCGGGCCGACTCGCGAGCGACAGTGTAAGAGCCGATATTCATGGCGCGCCTTCTCGACGCCGATTTGCCTCTCTTCCCCTCTGCTTCTTGCCCTGCGTCCCGCTTTACTCCACTCAACAGGGCCGCTCTCTCATAGTGCATTGACCCTGCCGTGGGAGTTTTGAGGGCAAAAGTCACGGAGGGTGAGCGGTTGTTTTCGCAGAAGGGTTCCGCTGATTACCTTCGACAGCCCACCGTGGTGCCACCTTCCTTCTGACCTGAGGACTACAATTAAACCGTGAGACACTACACCACCAATCGGATCGAAGGTGGAATACTTTTCAAGTGCATCCGCTGCGAATACGGAGTCAGTACATTAGATTTCGACACCCGGGACGGCAATCTCCGCACCCAAGCCGCTACAGCTATCAACCGGCACGCTTCTGAGGTGCACCACCAGCCCACGATGTATTCATCCCTCGATCCTTACCGGAGCATCTGACGGGGGTAGACATCGCAGTTGGCCTCGTCGAGGAACCTGCCCAGAATCCCTTTTGCCGCTAGCTTTACAAGTATATGAATCGACGAGGTCGTGGGTTAGGCATTTTGGCTGCCCTAAAACAGATGTTTGTGGGCAACGAAGCTCTTCACGCCACCACTTGAGTACTTGAGTTCACCTCTCCTAATGAACTAATTCTTGGAAATCTTCACGCCGGGTCCTCGCAGCTTTCAGTCGCGCCAGTCTGCAATCAGACCCTGATACGCGCGGTGTTGACGTTGCCGCAGAGTATCTGGTCGTTGCCGAGGATTCCCGCGGAGACGGAACCAGTAAGTGGATTCAGGTGCAGATCGATCATCCCTCCGATCGTGCTTCTGCTTCCGGGTTTCTTTCGCTCGGATCTTCGCCGGATGTCCTACCCGGCATTGGATTCCCAGCTCTTCCAGCAGCTCCAAGAACCACTGCATGGATCCCATGGCTTCGATGCCTACCGTAGTGGAACCGGGCATTGACCTCCGGCGCGAAGGTGCTCCAGCGGTCCGGAGTGGCTCCGACTGGGAAGCTGCGAGAGGATACGTCAGCCTGACTTCACGCCGCTCGCAGCGGCGAGAACCAACCGGGTGATCCCTTTCTACCGGCCGGAGAGTTAAGTTCCCTTGTCTCAAGCGCCGAGTTGAACATTGTAGTTTTCCACAGCTTCCCAATAACTCCCTAGGCATATACTTCACCGGGCGCGAAATTTACGCCTTGGAGAACCTCCCCCATGAAAACGACAGGCGAAGTCCTGCTCGCGGCGTTAGCATTGGCCGCAATCTACTGCGCAGTTCCAAAGAACGCTTCCCAGACCGGTGCCGCTACGATACGGGCAGAACAAGTGGTGTTAGTGGCGGACGGCAGCGATCCGATGCCCTTGTGCCGCGGAAAAGTTTGCAAGTAACAAACGTGAATTGAAAGTCAGCGACTGAGCGGCCTCGACAAAGAACTTGCGGGGATGCTTGAGGAGAAGTATGCTTCTGACCTCTGGAGGGAGGGGTGGAAGCAATGAAGGGCGTCCTGATGTATGCGAGCTGGGTTGCAGGTCCGGTGCTGCAGATTACTCTTCTTCTCTTCATGTTCCGGCGCAAATGGCACGGAGTTTTCCCACGATTTTTCTCCTACATCATTTTTCAGATTGTGAAGTCGGCGATTTTGTTTGTGGTATATCGCTACTCTCCGGACAACTACTTCGACGCATACTGGGCGGGCAACGCGATTAGCGTGCTGTTAGGTGTCGCTGTAATGGACGAAATTTTGCAGCACCTCCTGAAACAATATGGAGGCATTCAGAAATTGGCATCCGTCATCTTCAGGTGGGCCTGTGGGCTGCTTATCTTGCTCTCGATCGTGAATGCCTTCTCGACGCAGCAGGCTAGTGCCGACCGTGTCGTGTCAGCGGTGCTGGCGTTCGATCGCAGTGAGCGCGTCATGCAATGTGGGCTCTGCATACTCTTGATGATTCTTTGCCGGTTTCTCAGAAATTGCTGGCGGCAGCCCGTATACGGAATTGCGCTAGGATTCGGAATCTTTGCATGCATCGAGATGGTGCTGGTCAGCCTTGTGATGTATTTCGGTGATGGTCCGGCTGCGATTGTCAGTCTAACAAAGAGTTCAGCATACAATGCCGTCACTGTGCTCTGGATTGTTTATCTAAGGCGTCAAAACGAATCGACATTGGGGATTGAGCAGGCTGAGGAGCTCAGTGCACTGAATGTGGTGTTGGTCGGGTCAACTGAGGCCGGGGACCCTAGATTTATTTCAATGGTGGAGCAAATGGTGGACCGCGTATTGTCCCGGCAGTCGTGGCCCAGACCGGTTGTGCAGGGATCTCAAATTGTAGCCAGTAAACCGCAACCAGAAGAGCGTAACTAAAGCAACGCCGACGCTGTTGATGAGACCCACGGAAAAGCGACCGGATGTTCATCCGAAATGGCCTTCGGAAGAGGCCCAAGTCATTAACTTCACATCACGCGGTGGTTCGGCAACGGGCGTCGTGAAAGAGGTGAGATGGGGACTCGTGTGGAGAGATTTCATTCTTGAGGATGGGCGTGTTATACCCGAGCACAAAATTCTGGGTGAGCATGAATCGCCAGTCTGGCGCAAGCCACAGGACATTGGCCAAGACGAACGGGAGGCTTGGGAACGACGGCTCGCTTCGATGGCCGACGCCGGTTTGGACCCTCGCGATGAGGAACAGCCCTTCCGTGCCGAACTGAATCAGTATCTGGCGTATACCTATCTCAGGTTCAACGAGGCTCGGCATAAACCGCCCGATCCTAAGTGGACATGAAAATTCGCATGATCCCAAGTGAGGTCAGAGAAGAAGCGGAGCGCTATATCATGGGCAAAGCTTATCAATCTGGGAAACAACAGGTTTGGAGCCTACTTTCGGAAGTGGGGCTCGTAGACATACCCACCGATGAGTTTTCAGAGCGTGTCAAAGAAGCTAAAAAGGCTGTCATGGACCGCCTCGGTGAATTGCTCGAGTCAACAACTAACATTGAGGAACGCGACTCCGCTGCATACTCGTTGGCCACGTTAAAGAAACTAGAGACTGCGCTCCAGCGAAAAGAAACCTCTCGTACAGCCGATTGAGGCATCGCCGATGGGAAATTCTAGGTCCTCTTCTTGGAATAGCCGGGCACCGAGTCTTGTCTCTCCTTGATCTATAGGAAAAACAAAAAATCGTTTCGGAAGGACAACAGTCGGAGAATCCTTTTGCTGGCTGTGACTTCAATTAGTGGTTGTTGAGTACTGGGTACAGAAGCACGCCTGGAGGACTGGGCGCCAGGTACTTGTGAAAGTCGGGGATTCCAATTTGCACTGACGAGATTCTGCGCCAGCCCAAAAGAAATGGGGGGCTATTGAACAAAGCCTCGCGGCTGGCCATCTTCCTCATCACCGTCGTTCTGCAACGAACTTTCCTCTGGCTGGGCAGTAATGTCAGTAGTGGTTAAGATGTCCAACCACATTCCCACTGGAAACCTACGCTGAAACTCCTCGGGTATATCGTTAGTGTTCTCGCGGTGGATCTGGAGGGTCTCAAGCAAAAGGTCCTCTTCAATTCCTTCGATTCCCACGGTCTGAACCTCAGCGAAGTCTCCATCGTTATATTCGATCCGGCCTGCCACTCTTTTTCGGACAACCAATTGTGTTTGTTCCATGGGCTAATCTCCCGTCAAATTTTGTCACCTTGAAATCGGTTATTCGCAAGATCTCGCTGCTTTCCGTTGCCCGACCCAAAGCATTGGTTGGCCGCGACTATCAATCAGAGGATTTACTCCGAAATCCTTGCTGAGCGAGTCCGCCCAGCTTAAACGCACGGGCCTGCGGCGTTTCTCCTGCTTTAGCACTGCAAACACCGCGGCAGATATCCGTCGTTTAGATCGGGGTGCAAGAAGCCCGAAATAACGCATTGCATGCCGGTAGCGATCAGGCACGTGTTCGCCCAGCGCGTCGACGAACATCTCTTTCGGCCACAGAAGTTCCACTTTGCGCTTCCCTCGCGTGTCTTTTGCCAAGAATCGCACCTCTCTACGCGTGATCCTCACGATGTGATTCAGAGGGATCGGTGCCCGCCGAATGTACCTGCCCGCGTAGCGCAAGAACTTTGCTTTCGACATGAACGGGCTGATGTAGATGATCCATTCTCGTTTGTACTGCTCTTCTAAACTCCTCCTTAGCTGCTCGGTACACACGGCAGACTTGGGAGCTCTGGCTCGTAGTACGACCCAAAGGTAGGCAATGAGGGCAAGACGCCACATCTGCATGAGTTCGCGTTTGTCAAAGCGAAGGGGGATCCAGCGGCATTCCGATTCCTGGAACCCACCGGCAGACACCAACATGTGCAGGTGTGGATTGAAATTCAGAAGCCCCCCAAAGGTCTGGGGCACTACGATTAGAAGCACGCTGACACCGTATTTGTTCTCCACCCAGCGCTGGATGGCAGAGGCCCCGATTGCAGGCAAATCGTTGAGGAGATGACGGTTCTGTTTGAAGATTGGCCAGAAAACGCTCGGCATCGTAAAGTTGATGCCCACGTAGGAGACGTTTGGAAGTACGGCTTCCAGTTCGTCTTGCCAGAATCGCGTCGCTCGATCTATAGGAAAAACAAAAATCCGTTTCGGGATGGGAACGGGCGCGGAGAATCGTGTGAGCTTGGTTGTTAAGAAACATTCAGTGTGGTTTAAGAAGGGTTCCTAGAGATCTGCGCGTTATCTACACAAATGGGGTCATGCCGCGTTTGCTCTGAGGAGAATCCCGCGGCCCGCCCCCAAAATAATCGGGTGGTTATTGAACAGAGCGCGGCCCCTTGCCATCTCCTCTATCACCGTCGTTCTGCAACGAAGTTTCTTCTGTCTGGACACTAATGTAGGTAGTGGTGAATATGTCCAACCACATGCCAACTGGAAACCTGCGCTCGAACTCGTCAGGCGTATCGTTAGTGTCCTCGCAGTGGATCTGGATAGTCTCAAGCAAAAG
The DNA here is from genome assembly GCA_963840895.1 of uncultured Acidobacteriaceae bacterium. GTDB lineage: Bacteria > Acidobacteriota > Terriglobia > Terriglobales > Acidobacteriaceae > Sulfotelmatobacter. Next base: position 39,370 of record CAWJAR010000006.1, on the reverse strand, counting down.
GTCCTTTTCGATTCCTTCAATTCCAACCGTTTGAACCTCTACGAACTCTCCATCGTTATATTGGACCCGGCCTTCCACTTTCTTGCGCACAACCACTCGTGTTTCGTCCATTGGTCAATCTCCAGTCAAGTTTTGTCACACTACAATCTCTTGTTTGCCAGATCTCGATGGCCTCCGCCGCCCGACCCAAAGCATTGGCTGGCCGCGACTGTCCACGAGAGGATTCACCCCGAAGTCCCTCGTCAAGGAATCCGCCCAGCCTAAACGTGTTGGGCGGGGGCGTTTCTTCTGCTTCAGCGCTGCAAATAGCGCGGTAGATGTCCGTCGTTTGGATCGGGGTGCAAGAAGCCCGAAATAGCGCATTGCATGCCTGTAGCGATCAGGCACGTGTTCGCCTAGCGCGTCGACGAACATCTCTTTCGGCCAAAGAAGTTCCACTTTGCGCTTCCCTCTCGTGTCTTTTGCCAAGAATCGCACTTCTCTATCCGTGATCTTTACAATGTGATTCAGAGGAATCGGTGGCCGCCGAATGTACCTGCCTGCGTAGCGCAAGAACTTTGCTTTCGACATGAACGGGCTGATGTAGATGATCCATTCCCGTTTGTACTGCTCGTCTAAACTCCTTCTCAGCGGCTCAGTACCCACGGCAGACCTAGGCGCTGTGACCCGTAGTACGACCCAAAGGTAGGCGATGAGGGCGAGACGCCACATCTGCATCAGTTCGCATTTGTCAAAGCGCAGGGGGATCCAGCGGCATTCCGATTCCTGGAACCCACCGGCAGACACCAACATGTGCAGGTGTGGATTGAAATTCAGAAGCCCACCAAAGGTCTGGGGCACCACGATTAGAAGCACGCTGACACCGTATTTGTTCTCCACCCAACGCTGGATGGCAGAGGCCCCGATTGCAGGCAAATCGTTGAGGAGATGACGGTTCTGTTTGAAGATTGGCCAGAAAACGCTCGGCATCGTAAAGTTGATGCCCACGTAGGAGACATTTGGAAGTACGGCTTCCAGTTCGTCTTGCCAGAATCGCGTAGCTCGATACCCACAACTCGGACAAGCTCTCGATTTGCAGGTGTGACAAACAATCACCTGGTCAGTTTCGGATGCATACTCTTCTGCACCTAGAGCTATAGTTCCACAATTCATGATCTTCAAGAAATTCTCACGCACGACGGGGCGGTTACCGTTATGACCCCAGTACGAATGTGTGTGAGCCAAGATCTGCTTTAGCGACTGATTTCTCAGCATCTGGTATTAGCTCCTGTTGTGCATCGAGTTCCAAGAGTAGTTCCTTGGTCAGACAAACAGCTTTGCCTTGAGCGTTGCTCACAAACACTCGGAACGAGCCGCGCTTTCGGGATTCAAGCGTCGACAATTGCTGAATCAGATTGCTGGGAGCGGCAACGATTGGGAGGTTTTTCGATCCGTGCCGCGATGCGAGTGTCCGCATATCTTTCTTAATGTTGCGCTTGCACAGAGCAAGAGCCAATTCCCCGCGCTGGTATGCGGGTCGCTCCTTGCTCAATAGCCATGCCCGGTGAATAGAAATTTGTCCCCTGCGCAGCTCCTCTAGAACTTCGTGGATCGCAGTACGCAGCAGTTGCTTGACCTTGCTAATGTTTCCTACCGATACATCCGCAGCCTCGGCAATCTTGGCTGTGACATCGACCCGTTCAGCTTCCGTCAATTTTGACGAACCCTTGCTCTCGCCGCCGGCTGTCTGGTTTGCGAGCGCCTTCTGTCTGAACCAAGGCTCAAGTTCCCGAGCCAGAAGTATCCGACAGAAAGCGTTCAGTCGATTGGATCCAAGGTGCCTTCGGAGTAGCTCCCGAAGAGCTTCCTCCTCGGTCAGCTCGTGTTCGACACATAGGATCGTTGTCCGACCTAGTCTTCGAGCCCGTTCTATCCGGGCATATCCGTCAATAATCCACCCCACCCGCGTGATTGCGATCCGTTCTTCAGACGACTGGTCGTCTAGCGGCGCGAGCGCGGACAATTGGGAAGCTGAAACGGTGAGACGATGCCGGGAGTAGCTTGGGTGAGGACGCAGTTCGTCCAAACGACGGGTCACCAGCCGGCCACCAATGTTGTCTGTTTCTTCGACCGTTCCCCTCCGTAGCTGTTCGTCAGATTGCAATGATTTCCCCTCGAGAACAGCGACCCACGGACTGCGTCCCATGGCTGTTGGCCGGAAAGGCGTGGTCTGACTGATCGATCTCTCCCAGTTGCCCTACCGATTGCTGGAACGGGTGCCTGAAAGCGATGTAATAACTTGAGAAATTGCCGAAAATTCGAGGCAAACTCCGGCAAGCCTGAATTGGAATTTTGGAACAGAATGGAACAGACTTAAGGTTTGGGATGGAGCTAAGTAATTGAAAATATGGTGGCCAGGGACGGAGTTGAACCGCCGACGCCAGCCTTTTCAGGGCTGCGCTCTACCACCTGAGCTACCTGGCCACGTTTCGAAACCCGCTATCTCCGGGCTGCGAGGAGTGTTCGTTTCACGCTATTTGTGGCGGGAATCGCTGCCGAAGAAAACTCCTAACCTTCAGAAGCGTTTGGAACGAACTCGATTATAACAACCGCGCGGATTTCCCTCAACGCTCTCTTTGTCTTTTTCCGTGAACTCACCGAGGCAACCACGGATTCTCGGGATCTCCACTGGACTCAGTGAATATTGAACTCTCACCTACCCAGCATCATCCACGTGAATCCGTGGCCGGATCTCTACTTGGCGAAGCTCTTCACAAACTCCACCAGACTCCGCAACGCAATCCCGGACGGTCCTTTCGCGATCCATGGCTTTTGATCTTCCATCCACGCCGTACCAGCGATGTCGAGATGGATCCACGGCGTCTCTTCGGCAAACTCCTTCAGGAACATTGCAGCCGTAACCGCGCCTCCCCAGCGTCCGCCGGAATTCACGATGTCGGCAATCGAAGAGCGAATCTGCTCTTTGTACTCGTCGTCCAGCGGCAGGCGCCACATCTTTTCGCCCGCCTTGGCGTTGGCGTCGTGGAACCGGTTGTACATATCGTCGTCATTGGCAAAAATTCCGGCGTTGTTGTAACCCAGAGCCACTACCACCGCACCCGTCAGCGTGGCGGCATCCACCAGATGCGTGCAGCCCAGTTGTCGCGCGTAATAGAGACCATCCGCCAGCACGAGGCGCCCCTCGGCATCGGTGTTGATGATCTCAATTGACTTGCCCGACATGGCAATCTGTACGTCGCCGGGTTTCTGCGCTTTTCCCGAAGGCATGTTTTCCGTCGCGCACACGATGCCGATGACTTTGACCTTCGGTTTCAGCAGCGCAATCGCGCGCATGGCACCGATCATTGTGGCCCCACCGGCCATGTCGTACTTCATCTTCTCCATGCCGTCGGCCGGCTTGATCGAAATGCCTCCCGTATCAAAAGTAATTCCCTTCCCGACAAGTCCCAGCATCGGTTTTTCGGGCGCGCCAGCCGGTTCATATTTCATGACAATCAGCGCGGGTGGCTCGTCGGACCCTTGAGCGACGCTCCAGAATGCCCCCATCTTCATCTCTTTAATCTTGTCGGCGCCAAATACTTCACACTTCAGGCCGACTTCGGCGCACATCTTCTTTGCGCGATCGGCAAGAATCGTTGGCGTCATGCGGTTGGAGGGCTCATTCACCAGGTCGCGGGTAAAGTTTTGCGATTCGCCGATGACTTGCGCTTCGTTCGCGACTTTTTCGAGCGCCGCCCTGTCGCCACTTGCAATGACGGTCAGCGCATCAATTTTCTGGTCCTTGCGATCGCTGCGGTAGTAATCGGGATCAAAATTCCCAACGTGCGCGCCTTCCACAATCGCGCGCACGGCCTCCTCGGCGGGAATGCCAGGCGGAGCGATGAATGCGAAACTGCGGATTCCGCGCGACTTAAGCGCCCGCACCGCAGCTCCCGCAACGCGCCGCAAATCGTAGCTGGAGAATTTCTTCGCCCCCCCGCCACTAATCAGGAGCAAGCGTTTCGCCTTCGCGTTGGCGGGCTTGTGTAGCAGATTGGTTTCGAACGCCTTACCCGCAACTTCACCACTCGCCAGCAAGTCAGCGGCGACAGACTGCACGATAGAATCATTGGTAGCGACTCTCAGTTGCGGCTTCTTGTCTTTCTCTTTTTCGTTCGGTGCTGGCTCGGCGTGATCGAGCACCACCGCAACCAGCGATTCGGTTTCGAGTTCAGCGGGAGTAGAGAGGGAAATTGTTGTCTTCATAAATTTTAGGAATACTCCCAGTATCGTCGGCCAGGCACGGATTAGGCAAGCCTTCCCGAGGCTAAGTGGCAGTATTCGAGCCCTGTGGGATATGATTCATGCCGCAGCCGAACAGGTGAGGTTTCATGCAGATTCGATGGAAGATTGTGTTTTGTGCAGCCGTCCTGGCCCTCGCATTCACCGCATTCCTGAACCGCAACACGACCACGGCAGCCACGCCCCAGGCTGCGGCTCCCGCAGTCGCCCATGCATCGCCGAGCAACGTCGCTGCGCCGACCGGACTTTCGATCCCCGACACCACGACAGCCATCAACTCCGACAAGCCCATGTCGCAGCGCGTCGTGCACTACGAGATCGATGCCAAGTATGACGCCGGCAAACACACTATCGATGCAACCGAAACTCTGACCTACCACAATCTGACTGGCCAGGCCCTCGACCACTTCCCTTTCCATCTTTATCAGAATGCCTTTCAACCCAAGTCCACCTGGATTCGAGAGGCCAAGCTTGAGGGTAGCCGCGACGTAGCCTACGACAAGTGGGAAGACAAACTGTATGGCTCAGAAGACATCAAGAACATTGAGGTTGTAGGCCAAGGTGACGTGACGGGGCAATTGCAGTTCATCGCCCCAGACGACGGTAATAAAGATGATAAGACCGTCGTAGACGTCCATGTGCCCAAGGCCATCCCTCCGGGTGCATTTGTACAGTTCAAGATTGCATTTCAGACCAAGCTTCCCGAGACGCAGGCGCGATCAGGCTGGAAGCGCGATTTCGTACTCGGCGGACAGTGGTTTCCCAAGGTCGGCGTCTGGTGGAATGGATCGTGGAACTGCCATCAATATCACGCCACCACCGAATTCTTTGCCGATTTCGGCGTCTACGACGTGAGCCTTACGGTCCCGCAATTTGAAGTTGTCGGTGCGAGCGGAATCCTCGTCAACGAGAAAAACAACTCCGACAACACCAAGACCCTTACCTATCACGGCGATGACATCCACGACTTTGCCTGGACGGTCAGCCCGCGCTACAGGGTTCTTGAAAGCGAATATCAGGCGCAGATGGGCCCCATCAAACTGCGCTTCCTCATGCAACCCGCTCACTGGAGTCAAGCCGAACGACATGAGCGAATCACCCGGCAAACCCTCGATCATTTTGAAAAGTGGTACGGACCCTATCCTTATAAAACACTCACCGTGGTCGATCCCGAACCGGACTCGGCGGCCGGCGGCATGGAATACCCGACTTTCATCACCGGCGATTCCAATTGGTTTATGCCAGCGGGCCTGTACTTGCCGGAGATAGTCGTGGAGCACGAGTTCGGACATCAGTATTGGTACGGGATGGTCGCCACCAACGAATTCGAAGATGCCTGGATGGACGAAGGAATTAACAGCTACACAGAAGTCAAAGTGCTGGATTCAATTCTGGGTCAGAATACGTCCATCCTCAACATCGCCGGAATTACGGTAGGCGAACGCGAACAACAGCGACTCGGCTATCTCAGCGTGGCTGATCGCGATGCCTTGGCTCAAAAAGCCTACAACTATTCCAGCTTCGGATCCTATGCCGGCATTACCTACGGCAAAACCGCCAGCGTCTTGCTGACTCTGGAAGGCATCATCGGCCAGGACACGATGGCCAAAGCCATGCACACTTACTTCATGAAATATCGCTTCACTCACCCCGTAAAAGAAGATTTCCTGAAGACCATCGAGGAAGTCTCCGGCAAAGATCTCCGCTGGTACTTCAACCAGGCCGTATACGGCTCGCAGGTATTGGACTACGAAATCCTGAAAGTCGATTCCTTCCCTGCTGAGTGGTATCTCGAAAAGAAAGACAAGAAAGACGCAAAGAAGAACGGGAAGGATGACACCTTCTACCAGTCCTACGTAACCGTCCACCGCAAGGAAGATTTCATCATGCCTGTCGAGGTGGAGATCAAGTTCGATAACGGCGAAAACATTCGCGAGCACTGGGACGGACAGAGCCGCTGGACCCGGTTCAGCTATCTGAAAAAAGCAAAAGTGGTCTCCGCGGAAATCGATCCCGACCACACCGTGCAGATCGATCGCAACAACTTCAATAACAGTTACAGGGTCGAACCCAACAGCAAAGCTTCGCACAAAGTAGCGAATTACTTCCTGTTCATCACCCAATTCGTAAGCCAGGCCTTGGGATGGTGGGCGGTATAAAGGGTCAGCGTTCCGGTATTTGGAAGCAATCGTCTTAAAGAACTGTGTGGATGATGTGAGGACACTGACGCATGACTGAGAAAAAAGGTCTCTTGAGCAGCGGATTGAGTATGGTCCTACGCAATAAGCGCTATATCGTCTGGTTCTATGTGCTGAACCTTTTTCTTGCCCTGTTCGGCACGGTCGCCTTTGTGAATCAGGCGGGCACAATCTTGGACCACAGCCTGCAATCGCAGCGCCTGGTGCATGGCTTTTCCCTCAGCGTGTTTATCGAGATGCTCGCGCGTCCAGAGTTCGGACCGACCATGGCCTCCCGCGGGCCGGCCATGTTCTTTGCGTTGCTTTTCATGATTGCGACCACGCTTTTCCTGCCCGGCGTGTTTCAGGGATACGCATCCACCTACCGCCTGCCGCGGGAAGATTTCTTCCGCGCCTGCGGAAGAAATCTCTGGCGCTTCATCCGCCTGCTGATCATTTCAGGCATTGTGATGATCCTTGTCACCATCGCGCTATTTAGCCTGCATGGATTTCTTGAGCGCAAGGCCGGCGAGAGCACCAACGAACTTCTGCTGCCCGCGGTACTCTTCATTGGTCTCGGTGTCATCTTCCTGATCATGACGGTTTTCCGCATCTGGTTCGATTTAGCCGAGGCAGACATTGTTCTGGAAGATCAGCGTGCTGTCCGCAAATCGATTCGTGCAGGCCTGCGACACACGTGGCGCGCCTTGGCTCGTTTGCTCGGCAGCTATGTTGTCACCGCCATCGTAGCGACTCTCATTCTGGCCGCAGGGCTGCTGTTCTGGGAGCATCTCGTGCCCTCCGCCAGCGTAGGGGGCGCATTTCTAATGGCACAGTTCACTCTCCTGCTGCTTCTGATACCGCGTTTTTGGCAGCGTGGCATCGCGGTTTCCTACTGGCAGCAGTACATGCTGATGCCGGTCGTTGTCGTCGAGCCGGTCGAACCTGCACCAGTTCCAGTTGCCGCGATCCCCGAAGCTTCGCCGGTAATTCCGAATTTGCCTCCCGCCCCGCAAGGAGCTTGATTGCGGGCCTCACAGCAGGACGAGCGTGATCCCCTTCCATGAGAAGGCCGGTCGGAGTCAAGTCGATTCTTCTTGGTTTTGGTGAATCATTTTGCTTTGCCCAGCCGCGTCGCCATTGTCGCCACCCTTCCATCCGCACTCTTTGGTGAGCGATTTTGTTCGCTCGGTGCCAGTTGGGTGTTCTCGTTTCAGTCGGTGCTGCCACCTGATTTTCGACCTTGATTTCCATCCTTACGATAGAAACCGGGCCAGGCCATTAACGCAGTCACCGGAACTCGGCGCTCTGGGCTTTTGTTTTTTCCTTCCGAAGAAGATTTTGACTTATGCGGCCGCCGGCATCGCTACCTGGTGGCTATTCCGCAACGGTTCGTAAACCTCTCCACTGACCCACAAACGATGCAGCAACACCGCCAGCTTTCGCGCCGTCGCAATCACCGCTCGCTTCTTCCCATTCTTGCCGCCACGTTCCGCCAGCTTCAGCCCCCAGCGCCGCAGATCGCTGTCCGCTCCAAACGGACCCAGAATGTGGTGCGCTCCCTGCACCAGCAGTGTGCGCAGATACGGATCCCCTTCTTTGCTGATGTGCATCTGTGGCTCGCTCTGCCCGGAGTTTCTCCGTCCTGGCTGCAGACCCAGGTAGCAGCCCACGTCGCGGCTCTTGCGAAAGCGATGCGCATCCTCCAGCGTCAGCAGGAACGTCAGCGCGATCAGCGTGCCTACTCCTTTGATCTGCTTCAGCAGCGCCACTTGCGGATAACTTTCCTGTGCCAGCTTCTCGATCCCTTCGTTGCACTCGCGGATGCGTTCGCTCAGCGACTCGATTCCTGCCAGCAGCGGCTGCAGCGCCCTTTGCAGTTCCGGGCTCAACCCTTCGGCTTTCTCCGGATTCATATTGCGTACATTGCATCCGCGCAGCCGCTCGCCGTAAGACTTGGCCAACCCGCGTGCCGTGTTCACCAGCGACGTCCGCGCTCGCACCAACCCAGCTCGTGCCCGGATCACCGTCAGATCCGCCTGCGCTTTCGCGCTGCGATGCTTCACCGGACTCAGCAACTGCGGATCAATCCTCGCCAATCGTGCCAGGGTCCGCGCATCCAGCCGATCGTCCTTCTTCCGACTCTCTCCAATCAGCCGTACGTTGCGGGCATGCGCCACGATTACTTCGTGCCCCAGTTCACTCAGCAGTCGACTCACCCAGGGCGAATGCATCCCCGTCTCCAGCGCGATCCGACAGCGCGGCATGGCCCCAAATACCTCTCGAATCGCTTTCGGAGTCGTGCTCACCTTCTGTTCCAGCAGCACTTCGCCCGCTTCGTCGAGCAGGCAATACCAACTCGATCGATCGCCCAGGTCCAGACCAATCGTCAGCTTCGGTTGAGAAAACTTCTTCGTCGCCGTTACCACAGCAGTGCTAACCTTCTTCATTGCCGGTCTCCTTTATCTCTTGCGCTTCGAGCGCGTCGATAACTTGGGAGCGTACAGCATCCCGTCCGGAGACCGGCCTTCTCATCCCATCTGATTTCGGCGGCCGAGGTCCGCATCGCCCCTCACGGTCGGATGCGCCTGCAACAGGCGCCATGTTTCCTCGTCTGATTTCGACCAATTCTCGCCAAAGATGCAGCCGCGAATCTGCCCCGCCTCAGTAAGTTGATGCAGCCGCTTTTGCACCGCGATGCGAATGTCGCCGCCAGTCCCTGTCGATCCGTAGCCGTGGACAACTTTCAACAGGCGTAAGCCTCCCTTCCGCGCAAGTGCAAGCTCGCGATCAAGACGCTGCAGTGCCTCTTCGACCTGAGGCATATCCAACTTGAGATTCACTGTCTTGATCACTCTTCCCCGCTTCGTTTCAGCTCATTGTAAGGGTTCATTCAGAACTGGGACCTTGGACCGCGGGTGCCCCATTTCTTGCGCGTTTTTTTTGCGCGAGAAATGCGGATTTTCGACAGCGCGAAGTCGAAGGGATAGGGACCTCAAGAGAGACCGTAACCAGTCCGTTCGATACAAAAAATGGCGCCGCATTCGCATGCGGCGCCACAATCGTCTCCCTGTATTGAGCGCTTTAGTTCACGGCGAAGATCAAATCGTCGTGATCGTCATAGGCTCCCGTGCTGCACGAAGACGCGCTTCCCTGGTACCGGAAGTTCGCCCGCACCGCCTGCAACGCGCCGGTCGGCAACGTGTACGTCGCGGAGAGCGGCTGCGTTCCTCCCGCCGGTGGCACGATCGTTCCAATGAACACCCACGTCGGACTGTTCGCATTGGCTGCGTAGTACAGATCGAGAGAGTCAGACGATCCAGTACTCCAAGCCCATACCGTCGCGGTGACTTTCACGGTTTGCCCGTGCGTCATCGTTCCGCCTCCTGTGGATGCGACCATAATGCGATCATTGGATTCATCGGAGTGGAATGTTCCCGAGGAACCGTCTGCGCACGAGCCATTAATGTTGTTGGGTTGATTTGGCTCTGCGCCCCCCGACATGGTGTCGCGTCCCAAGAGCAGCGTCGCTCCTGAGTCGCAGGACGAACCGGCCGTCGCACATTTCGGAGCCTTCAGAGTCGTATCGAAGACCGCCGTTTGCGCGCCGCCTGTCGTGCTGACCGTCAAGGTAATGTTCGCTGTAGCGGTGGTTGTGCCCGACGTCCCAGTCACAGTAACCGTGCTCGTCCCGGTCGTAGCGGTCGGTGATGCGGTGAACGTCAGGGTTGAAGTTGCGCTGCCGTTCGCCGGCGGTGTGACCGGATTCGGAGCAAATCCTGCCGTCACTCCCGAGGGCAAGCCCGAGACAGTCAGTGTTGTGGCCGAGTTGAATCCGTTCTGACTGGTGACTGTGATCGTGCTGTTGGCGGTTGAGCCCTGCGTCACGCCGACCGAACTCGGAGCGACCGAGACAGTGAAGCCAGGAGTTCCGGCGCCCACGGCGAAAATCAGGTCGTCGTGATCGTTATATGCTCCCGTCGTGCAAGAGGACGCGCTTCCCTGGTAACGAAACTGTGCCCGCACCGCCTGCAGCGTCCCGCTGGGCAACGTGTAGTTTGCCGAAAGCGTTTGCGCTCCCGCTGCTGTCGGCGTCAGCGTCGCGATTAACACCCACGTAGGACTGCTCGCGTTCGCGGCATAGTACAAGTCAAGATGGTCTGAAGTGAATCCGCTGTATGCCCAGACCGTTGCACTCACCTTGACCGTCTTACCGGCAGCCAGACCGCTGCCGTCTGTAGTCGCAATCACCAGCCGATCATTGGACTCATCGGAGTGGTACGTTCCCGATGTGCCGTCAGCGCAGCTGCTGTTGATCGTGTTTGGCTGATTCGGCTCGGACCCACCTGACAGCGTATCGCGGCCCAGCAGCAGCGATGGACCCGAATCGCATCCCGATGCCGCATTTACGCACTTCGGAGCCTTCAGCGTCGAATCGTAAACAGCTGTCTGCAATCCGACAGACGAATTGACCGTAAGAGCGATGGTTGTGCTGTGTGACAACGTGCCGGAAGTCCCCGTTACTGTGACAGTGGCTGCCCCGGTAGTCGCGGTGGCGGAAGCCGTCAGAGTTAACGTGGAGGTAGCGCTGCCATTGGCCGGAGGAGTAACCGGATTGGTCGAGAACGCCGCAGTCACTCCGCTCGGCAGACCCGTTGTACTAAGTGTGGTCGCCGAGCTGAAGCTGTTCTGACTGGTAATGGTGACCGTGCTCGTTCCATTGCCTCCTTGAGTCACCGTCACCGATGATGGCGACGCACCAATCGTAAAGTTCGGCTGCGCCGTCGCATTTACCGTCAAGGCAATCGTCGTGGAATGAACCGTCGAGCCCGACGTCCCAGTAATCGTCACCGTCGAGCTGCCCGTCGTAGCTGAAGAAGATGCCGTTAAGGTCAGCGTCGATGTTCCGCTCCCGTTCGCCGGTGGCGTTACCGGGTTCGTCGAGAACGCCGCCGTGACTCCGCTCGGCAATCCGGAAGCGCTGAGCGTGGTCGCTGAATTAAATCCGTTCAAGCTCGTAATCGTAATGGTGCTGGTTCCGTTGCCTCCCTGAGTCACGGTTACCGACGATGGAGCCGCTCCGATCGTGAAGTCGGGCGTCGACGTCGTGCCGCAGCCCGGGAATTTGAAGTTCGCAATACGTGTATTCCAGTTAAAGCTTCCCGTCGTCTTCATGTACTCTTCGGTGAACCAGAAACTACAGTCGTCCACGGGATCGACCTGCATGGCACTGTAGTCGCCCCAACGGGACAGGCTCCCGGTTTGCGAACCGCTCCCGCTGACGATGCTTACCTCCGACTCCAGAGTGCTCGCCGGATCCGTCGGCACGCGTCCCGCGAAGCGGATCGACGGCGAAACCGTGCTACTCGCCAGGCTATAACCCAACGCCAAGTCTCCCGCCTGGTCCATCGCGACCGAACCCATCCAGCGGTAGTTGGAATCAGGAGCAAACGTACTCTGCTGCGCAACTACGGGCGTGCCCGAGGGATTCTGGATCTCGTACCAGCGAACTCCGCCTCCCGAACCCGCAACCACCGAATGATTCACTACCAGCGACTCGTGCGTCCCGAAGTTGCGGTAGGCCAACCGGTACATCAGCCGGTCAGCCAACGAATCAAGTTTTTGCGTGGTGCTGGGCTGTGGAACGCAGGTGCCGCCCGCACACAGCGGGCTGAAGGCAGCGACGTTAATCACCGTCGGTCCCGTAAACGTGGAGTTCGCCGTGTTCACGAAGTCCACGTGGAACTTGTACAAGTTCAAAGTATTCGTGCCGAAATACATCAAGTAGTTTGGAGAACCTGCCGGCGGCGCGGTAGTGCCATCAATATCCGCAGGCAGCAAACCTCCAACCGAAGTGCCCTGCTGGAAGCAAACCTGGGTGGCGGCTGTGCCAGCGAGCATGGCCGCGCGATTGTAAGCGCAAGCATCTGCCCCAACAAACGTCGTGCCGCCCGCGAACATGTTGAAGGTCTCGTAGTAAGCGTCTGACCACACGCTCATCTTTGGATAATCATCGAAATTCGAATATTGGAACGAGTACCGGTTGTAAGTTCCAGTCGCGTCCGACGTGGTCGACACCGCAATGCACTGCAAATAAGGAGTCGTCGAAACCGAGAACTGGCTGAAAATCCAGCGTTGCGCCATCTTGTCGTAGATTACGATCGGATCGCCATCATTATTAGTCTGGCAACCTCCACCAAATCCCGACCACAACGTGTTGCCCGCGGTCGGCCCCGCGATCAACGCTCCGGTCGATTTGCTGAAAATTGCAAACGAAGTATTCACCCACTGCACGTATTGCGTTGCGCCCACCGTGCCTTCCGTATCTGGCGGTGCCCCGGTCACGCTGAACCCGTACTGTCCGTTTCCCAAGCCTTCAAAACTCAATGCCACCGGCGGCGTCGGAGCAGCCACCGTCCCGACTTGAATCACCGGATCCTCTTGCTGCTCGGCCAACCCGGGAGGCAGCGGAATTTGTTTCATGGGCTCGACCGGACGCCTTTCCAGCGATGGCGGAGGTGCATGTTTGATCATTTCCGACAGTGGCGGGGAAACGTCGTGATGAACATCGCGGCGCACGGTAGTCGGTCCCGATTGACCAAATAAAGAAACGGTGAGTAGCAACGAAATCGCCAGCGCGAAGCGCATGGCGATCGCAGGGGTGGGAGTCGACATAAATTCTCTCCTGAGTGTTCCGAATCAGATTTGATTCCACGACGCGGCGCGCTAGAACCCGCCAGTAGCACACCGTCGGCGACCTTCGCCAACGTGACTACTAGTCAAAATAGTTGGCATAATAACGGAGCTTCTATGTTTTGTTTAAGGTTTTTTTTGAAGGCAGGAAAAACGAACAAGCGTCTGTGATGGCCAGACGATCCGGACGGTCGGTTGGCGCTAGCTCTTGAATGCGGCTCTAGACGGGCCGTTTGGGACCTCGAACTTCATCCCCGTCGTTTTCATTAAACGATTTAATATCCAGTTCCCAAAAAGGAAATCGCTGCTGACCGAGCGCCCCTACTTCCGATTCCTTCCCCTCGCGACCGCCTCCCTGGCTTCTTTGTCGGCCGTGCGGCGCCTCTCGGTCTCGCGCTTGTCCCAAAGCTGCTTGCCCTTGGCCAATGCCAGTTCTACCTTGACTCGGCCATTCTTGAAGTACAACCGCGTGGGAATGAGCGTCAGTCCCTTTTGCTGCGTCTTGCCGATCAGTTTGCGGATCTCTTCGCGGTGCATCAGCAGCTTGCGGGTGCGCAGAGGGGCATGATTGTGGATGTTGCCATGCTCGTAAGGCCCAATGTGCGCGTTCAACAGCCAGACCGCGTCATCCTTTACCAACCCATACGAGTCCTTCAGGTTGGCAAGCCCGCCGCGTACCGATTTGACTTCGGTTCCGGTCAAAACCACTCCCGCTTCAAATTTTTCCAGCAAGAAGTAGTTATGTGAAGCGATCCTATTAACAGCGGCGTCACGATCGCCGCTGGCTGTGGGATCACGGCGCGGGGATTTCTCCGCGCTGGGTTTCGTCTGATGTGTGGATTGGCGAGCCATACCAGGCGAATTCAATCTTAGCAGGAGAGGCGCGCTACCTCAGACCTCGGACGTCAGACCTCAAACCAGCGGTGACTGAGGCCTGCTGTCCGAGGCCATAGCTCCGCGCCTGGCCCCATTAGTCCTACGACCAAAGAGTGTAACTCCCGTGTGCGCAAGCACTTCGGGAGCCGGAAAGAGCGATGCTATAATCGCCTCACCGAAGCCTATTTTTCGAGTATTAAGTGGATTTTCCCGCGCAAAATCCAGTCATCACGCGGCGAAATGCGGGAAATCTGCTAGTCCGGCGAAGTCCGTAAATTAAAGAGGATCATGTCGTGAGGATTATCGAATGATACGCCTGAAGCGCCCGGCCCTTTTGCTCTTGCTGGTCGCGGCTGTAACGCTCCCCGCCATCGCCGACAAAGCTAAAGATCTATTCAACCAGGGTCAGGACGCCGAGGCTCGCCAGCAGTATGAAACCGCCTACGGTTTCTTCAAGCAGGCCTATGACCTCAAACCCAAGGATCTTCGCTACCGAGCTTCCTTTGAACGCATTCGCTTTGAGGCTGCCGCCTCCATGGTGCACACCGGCCAGAAGTTACGCGATGACGGCAAACTCGACGAAGCCGTTGCCGAGTTTCAGAAAGCCCTGGCCATTGATCCCTCCTTGTTCATTGCCAAGCAGGAACTGATCCGCACGCAGAAGATGATTAACGATCTGCACAATCCTCCGCCCCAGGCTGTCGGAATTCCTCCCGGCCTCGCGCGCAGGGTTCACGAAGCCGCTGGTCCCGTCGAACTCACTCCTATCTCCAACGTGCCTGTCACCCTCAAAATGCTTGCCACGAAGTCCGACGTCGTCTACCGCACCGTGGGACAACTCGCCGGCATCAACGTTCTGTTTGACCCCGATTACACGCCCCGCGCGATCAACGTGGATCTGAACGGCGTTTCCCTCGAAGATGCTCTGGAAATTACTGCCCTCGAATCGAAGACCTTCTGGCGCCCCGTTACGACGAATACCATCTTTGTGGCGCAAGACAACCCCGCGAAGCGCAAGGAGCTTGAACAGAGCGTCCTCAAGACTTTCTATCTCACGAATTTGTCGGCTCCGACCGAACTGCAGGATGTGGTGAACGCGATTCGCGCCGTGCTCGATGTTCAGCGCGTGCAGCAGTTGCTCTCACAAAATGCTCTGGTCGTGCGTGGCACTCCCGATCAGATCGCGCTCGCGGAAAAACTTGTCGAAGACCTCGACAAGGCGCGCCCCGAAGTCATCGTCGACATCGCCATCATGCAGGTCAGCAAAGACAAGTCGCGCACCTTGGGATTACTTCCACCCACCAGCGCCACTGTGACCTTGCAGTCGAACATCAATAACACGACCACCACCACGACTGGCACCACGACCTCCGGCACGGGCGCCACCGTCACCCAAGGCACTGGCCAGAACGGAATCAATCTCAACACTCTCGGCAACCTGAACGCCACCAATTTCCAGGTCGTCATTCCATCCGCCAATCTTTCGGCGGTCATGAACGACAGCGACACCAAGCTCATTCAGAATCCCCAGATTCGCGCCCTCGACGGCCAGAAAGCTTCGCTGAAAATCGGCGACAAGGTTCCCGTCGCCACCGGATCCTTTCAGCCCGGCATCGGCGGCGTCGGCATCAACCCCCTCGTCAATACGCAATTCCAGTATCTCGACGTC
Organism: uncultured Acidobacteriaceae bacterium; assembly: GCA_963840895.1. Taxonomy (GTDB): domain Bacteria; phylum Acidobacteriota; class Terriglobia; order Terriglobales; family Acidobacteriaceae; genus Sulfotelmatobacter. Next base: position 23,674 of record CAWJAR010000006.1, on the reverse strand, counting down.
GGCGTCAATATCGACATCACTCCTCACGTCCATTCCAACGGCGAGGTCACACTGAAGATCTCGATGGACGTCTCCGCCGTCACCGGACAGTCCAACATCGGCGGTATCAGCCAGCCCATCATCGGCCAACGCAAAATCGAGCACGAAATTCGGCTGAAAGATGGCGAAGCCAACCTGCTCGGCGGCATTATGGAAGATCACCAGACGAAATCCCTGGCCGGAATTCCGGGCCTGGCGCAGATTCCAATCTTGCGGTACCTCTTCGGCCAGGTCAATCAGGATCACTCCGAAAACGAAATCGTCTTCGCGATCGTCCCGCACATTATTCGCAGCACCGATGTGAACGAACTCAACCAGCGTCCGATCGACATCGGTACGTCGACCACAATCTCGCTGCGCCACTCCGCCAAGCAGCAAGCCGCTCCGGCGCCCGCGCAGTCCGACAAACCGGCCACCCAGCCGTCGATCACTCCCGCTCCCGCCACGCAGCCGCCGGCTTCAAACTCCGGCACCGGCGGAACAGCCAGCTTCCTCTTTGATCCGCCCACTATTCAGGCGACCAAGGGAAATACATTCGTAGTCAATCTGCTTTTATCGGGCGCGCAAAACGTGTACTCCGTCCCGGTACAGTTGAACTACGATCCGAAAATGCTGCAACTGGTCAATGTGTCGAATGGCGGATTCCTCTCGCAGGATGGCCAGGCCGTGGCCTTGGTGCATCGCGAGGACGAGACCGTGGGTCAATCACAGATCACGGCCACGCGGCCGCCTGGTGCCGGAGGTGTGTCTGGCCAGGGCGCGGTCGTTTCCATTACGTTCCAGGCAAAAGCCGATGGCCAGACCCCTCTGACCATCACACGAGGCGGCGCTCGCGATCCGGGCTTACAGGCCATTACGGTGAACGGAGCGCAAGCGTCGGTCACGATCCAGTGAGAGCATAGGTTTGCAATTTCGGTCTCGTCACCGCTAAGCGACATGGCGAGGCAACGACCGGGACAACCACCGGACAACCACCGGGATAGCAACCGGACGGGAAGGGCACGGCTCTTAGCCGTGCCGTCATCGGGCGAGTCAAATGAGGGCTTTAGGCCCTGAGGGGCGTCTTCCCTGCGAAGTCAAAGATCGGCGCTTGATAGCGAGAGCAAAGGCAATGAAGATTCACAAATTCCGTCACGGGCCCAACGCCAAGCCCGCAAGGGGTTTCACACTCCTTGAGTTGATCATCGCCTCGACCATCCTGTCCGTTCTTACGTTGATGGCATTGCCGCTGGCGCGCGTCACCATTCAACGTGAAAAGGAGAAGGAACTCCGCAAGGCGCTCTGGGACATGCGTGACGCCATCGACCGCTACAAAGATGCGACCGACCGGCAACTAGTGCAGCCCAAAGTTGATAGCGGAGGCTATCCCCCCGACCTCGACACCCTCGTCAAAGGCGTCGACGTGCAAGGCGGCAAGAAGCTGCGCTTCCTGCGTTCTATCCCCGTAGACCCCATGACCAAAACGAAAGAGTGGGGCATGCGCTCGATGCAAGACGATCCCGACTCCGACTCCTGGGGCGGACAGAGCGTCTTTGACGTCTACACAAAATCCGAAGGCACCGCGCTCGACGGCACGAAATACAAGGACTGGTAAATGCTACGGAGGCTGAACAATTTGGCGCGGCGCACCACCTGCACAAACCCAGGCATGCCCACGCTCACTCGCCGTCGACGCCTACTCAACGCTCGCGGTTTCACTCTCCTCGAGATGATGATCGTCATCAGCATCATCATCATCCTGATGGCGATCGCAATTCCAAATTACAACCGCACCGTCATCCAGTCCCGCGAATCTGTCCTTCGCTCTAACCTGAGCACGCTGCGCAGCGTCATCTCGCAATACACTCTCGACAAGCAAAAAGCTCCGCAGTCGCTCGACGATCTCGTCCAGGCTGGGTACCTCCGCCAAATTCCCGTCGATCCCATGACCAAAGAAACCAACTGGGAGGTCGTGCAGGAAGACGTGATGATGGCAGTCGATCAGACCGAACCCGGCATCACCGACGTGAAATCCGCCTCCAGCGGCACCGCCAGCGACGGCACCGCCTACAACACCTGGTGAAAGATTTTTAAGGCCGGCGTCCCGCCGACTGTAGCGAGGCCATCTTGGCCTCGCATTCGCGAGTGAACCGCCTGCTCTCTGATGAACTTGCTAGTGCGCTCGCCGCCTGGCCTTGATCAGCACATCCGCCGGATCTGGCCCTCCATTCCAGAAATCCAGCCGGCTGCGGCCGTCCGCCATCTGTGTGACTGTCGCCGGAATGGAACTCGCCGTCAGATACCATCCCTCCGGCAGCACGACGGCATTCCGCGGACGTCCCAGACTTCGGTCAAACACAAGCGTGTCGTCCTCTAGTCGGTAGCTCGCTGGGGCTGTATACGTTTCCGAAATGCGTACCCGTTCGCTCTGCCCCGCCTTCACCGGAGCAAACGAAATCACGACGACTTTGGCCGACGCGTCGACCGGCTCCCCCGCATCCAACTTCGCCGCCGCAAGTTCCGCGCCAGTCACGATCTTCGTCGTCAGCTTCTCGCCAGTATCGAGCACATACGCCGACGGATCTGACACTTTACTGCCGGTCCGTACCACGTTGAAGTACTTGTCCATCCCCGGGTTTGACTCCGTGTAGTCGTGATAGAGACGGAATGAGTGCGTCTCCGGTTGTTGCAGCAAGTAAACAATCTCGCGATCTTGGTGCGCCCGTTCCGAAAGGCGCTCCTGCTCCGTTTCTCCCTCAAACGGCGCTTCCCAACTCTTTGCCGAACTCGCCGGCCGTTGCGCCAAAGTGCTCAACTGCGCGCCCGGCTTGCCCTTCACTATTAGCGGCGCCTCCGCCCCACTGCTATTCATGAAGCTGATGGCAATTCGCCCATCCGGTTCCGCCAGAACCTGCGAGGGCACATTGCACGCCACCAATTCATAGCCCGCAGGCAGCACCACGCTGTTGCGAGGAATGCTCAGTGACCGGTTGAAAACGATGGCATCGCCCTCGCGGTAGTAGCTCTTGGCATCCTTATACGTTTTCAGGATCAGCATCCGGGCTTGCCCGTCGACCGGCACCGGACGCGCCAGATGCACCTTGATGTAATCCACCGAAGCATCGTCGCCCTTCATCAAAGGGTCTTTCACCGCTTCCTCGCCGCTCACAATTTCAAATCGCAGTGGCTCTCCGGTCATCTCATCAACCACCGACTCTCCACTGGCGACACTTCCCTTTCGGATCGTATTGAAGTAGTACCTCGCCCCGGCGGTAGCAGCTGTAACCTCATAGCGGATCGCGAAACTCGCGCTCTCCGGCGACAACAGTTCGTACCGCGTGTACTCATCCGTTTCCGTTTGCCGAGGCGCCACCGCAGTCGCGCCTTGACCGAATGAAATCCCGGCTGTCCACCACAATACGAACAGCCATCGAATTACTTTGGACATACCCGCCCATGCGAAGCGTCGAAGGCGGTTGTTATCCCTTGCCAGCGCCCAAACGTCGAGCCCGAGTCGTGGTTCGCGGGCGCGATTCCTGTCGCCCGTCCCGATCGAAGTTTTGATTTCGTGGAGACCGAGTTTCGTAGCAGCAGCCAGAGTCATATGTGCGCGCCATTATAACGTTCGGTGCAAGCTCTGAAAGACGCCAACCTGATGAAGTTAGCATCCACCGAAATCACAACTCCCGACTGCTCTCTGGCAATGATCTGTGAAGTCGTAACGTTCCATTCGAGTCCGAAAACGACTAGTTTGCTTCACCGTGAATGCGAAAATCAGCCCCATGGTTCGCACTCCAGTGCTTTCACTTTTCTTCACGCTTGCGCTCTCCCTGATTACATTCGCACAAGTTGATCAAGCCGTGGCCACGCAGGATCAAGAAATAGATCGTTCTGTCAGACCAGGCGACGACTTCTATCGCTACGCCAACGGAGGCTGGCTCAAAACGACAACCATACCCGCCGGCCAAACCACCTTCGACAACCGAGCGATCTTAGTAGAGAAAACAAGCAAGCGTGTACGCGATCTCATTCAGGAAGCGGCCGCGGCCAACCCAGCCCGCGGCACCATTGTTCAGAAGGTCGGCGCCTACTACGCCGCATTCATGGATGAAGACGTAATCGAGTCCAAGGGTCTGACCCCACTGGCCGATGACATGGCTCGAATCGCATCGATCACCAACAAGGCATCTCTGTCCGCCTATCTCGGGGCCACTCTAAATACTGAAGTGGACGGCCTCACCGCCAACTCTGATCACATCTTTGGCGTGTGGGTGAACCAGAGTTTCACGGACTCTGACCATTACATTTTTCACCTGCTGCAAGGTGGTCTCGGATTACCCGACCGCGACGACTATCTCGATCCGTCTCCTAAAATGACCGAGTTGCGTGCTCAGTACAAGGCACACATCGCCGCGATTCTGAAACTCGCGGCAATTGCAGACGCGGAAAGCAAGGCTGCACGAATCCTCTCGCTTGAAATTCAGATCGCGCAATCCCACGCCCCAGACTCCGATGCCGCCGACGTTTTCAAGCAGAACAATCCGTGGAAACGCTCCGACTTCGATGTCAATGCTCCCGGCATGGATTGGAACGCGTATTTTTCGGCAGCCGGAGTCGCCAGCCAATCGCAATTCATCGTTTGGCAGCCTTCGGCTGTTGTCGGAACATCCGCCCTGATCGGCAGTGAAGACGTCGAGGCGTGGAAGGACTACCTCAGATTTCACCTGATCGAACACTATGCCAGCGTCTTACCCAAGTCAGCCGCTGCCGAAGATTTCGCCTTCTATGGCACCATCCTGTCAGGTGCACAGCACATGCCCGACCGCAGCAAGCTCGCCATCGACGACACCAACGCCGCTCTCGGCCAAGCCGTCGGCCAACTCTATACCCAACATTACTTCCCGCTTGAAGCCAGGAAGAAGGCGCAGGCCATGGTCGCCGACTTGATCAGCGCCTATCGCGCCCGCATTTCCAATCTCACCTGGATGTCGCCGCAGACCAAGGAAAAGGCATTGGCAAAGCTGGCCGCACTTCGCATCGGCGTCGGCTATCCTGACAAATGGATCGACTACTCCACGTTCGATGTCGTGCGTAGCGATGCCTTCGGCAACATGCGCCGCGCAGAAGCTTTCAATCGTTCGCTCAATCTGTCCAAGCTCCAACAGCCCTCTGATCCCGACGAATGGAGAATCGATCCACAGATCGTCGGCGCCATTATCCTCTTCACTCCCAACACCGAAACCTTCTCCGCCGGAATCCTGCAGCCACCCTACTTCGACAGTCAAGGCGACACTGCCTCCAACTACGGCTCTGCCGGCGCCGGCATGGCTCACGAGATCACCCACAGCTTCGACGAACTCGGCAATATTTATGATGCCCGCGGCCGCCTCGGCAATTGGTGGACTGCCTCGGATCTGGCCAACTACCAGGCATCCGCGGCGAAATTGGTCTCGCAGTTTGACGGCTACTGCCCGCTCCCTGATCTTTGCGTGAATGGCAAGCAGGTGCTCGGTGAAAATATCGCCGACCTTGCCGGATTGCTCGTCGCACACGACGCCTACGTCCTGTCCCTGAAAGGCAAGCCCGATGTTGTGATCGGCGGCCTCACCGGCGATCAGCGGTTCTTCCTGGCGTTCGCCACAAGGTGGCGCAAACTTCAGAGCGACGAAGGCCTGCGCCAGCAGATCAAAACTGATCATCACTCGCCCGGAGAATTCCGCAGCGACACAGTGCGCAACGTCTCGGCTTGGTACAAAGCCTTCGACGTCAAGCCGAGCGATAAGCTCTACCTGAAACCCGAAGACCGTGCCGTTATCTGGTGATAGCGAAAATGTTTTCCACAGCGCCCTTGTGACATCTGCCCTTGCGGCGCTTGTAAGAAGCGCAGAACATGGTCAAGGCGGAGGCGGTGTACGAGAGCCTGGTCAAAGCAGCGCTAACTGCTTTGTTGTCAAGATTTTGACCTCTAACCCCTTGGCGCTCACGATTTTGCAACGACGTTTTGCAAAACCCGCGCCAGTCGCGGCTTCCAGAGGGGGGTGGGGGGAGGGGTACCCAACTCCACCTCACCATTCCCAAAACAGAACCAGCCCTCGCAAGCGTTTTCCGCAGTGTTCCTCGAATTTTTTTTCCGGCAATTTCCACAATGCAGTTAACGCTGTCTGGACTACGAGACAGGGTTGGTGGCAAGAACGGTGCGGATCAGGCCACGCCTTCAGGCGCAGCGTAAGGGAGGAAAAATCGATCGCGCCTTCAGGCGCTGCACTCGCAAAACATCAACCTGCTAGAACGACAACCGCGCGCTCAACTGAATCTGTCTGTCCCGGCGTCGTCGCCTCGGTGATGGTGCCGAACTGCGGCGTATTCACGAAGCGATCTGGCGTTCCGAGATTCGTATGGTTCAGAGCGTTGAAGAACTCCCCGCGGAACTGGAACTTCGCCCGCTCCGTCAGAGTTGAAGTCGCGGACGAACGCCAAATCCAGCGTCTGCAGTCCCGGACCATACACGGAGTTGCGTCCCACATCGCCAAACGTGTAAGCCGCCGGCGTTGCAAACGCAGCCGGGTTGAACCAACTCGGCAGCGGTGTGCGTTCCCGACGCGAAAGACTGGCTGCCCCGGTAGAATTGGCGCGGATCGGATTCTCTCCCAGCACCGTGCCCGAGTTTGCCGTGTCGCCGAAGACCGAAATCGTAAACGGAAATCCGGTCTGCACCTGGTACACGGTCGAAACGTGCCAGTCCTTGGTGACGGCGCTCGCACACAGCCCGAACGATTCCAAGCCCGGAATGTCATAGACCGCGCTCAGCGCAAAGCGATGCCGAATGTCGCACGCTGGGCCCCTTCTCCGCAGCAAGATCACTGTTGTTCTGCGGAATCGATGACTCGAACATCGGCGAGCGGAAGTCCGGAGCATCGCTCAGGTCCTTCGCCCAGGTGTAGTTGGCGAGAAAGGTCAGCCCGCGCGTATAGCGGCGGCGAACGTTGACGTAGCCCGCGTCATACCAGCTCTGCGCCGTGTTCTCGAGCAGATTGATGGTGCTGACCGGGAAGCACATCTGATCCGTTCGGGCATCCCGTCGCAGGGGCAACGTAAGTCACGCCGTCTGGCAACATCGTGTCCCGGCACGAAGCTGATCTTGGGAAACGGACGCCGCGGCCCAATCGCTCCCGGTCCCGGGAGGCGCGTTGTTGATCAGGTGCGCGCGCTGCAGGTGCACGCCGTGAGAGCCGAGGTATCCGATTTCGAGCGTGGTCTGCTGCCCGAGACTCTTCTCGACCGAAGTGCTCCACTGCTCGATGTATTGCGACGGCGCATGAGGATCCATCGCGGTGAAGCTCACCGTGGTCTGTCCCAGCACCGCAGGACCGAAGTTGAAGTTGGCTCGCCAGGATCGGAGCGGATGGCGTGAAGTTGTCGCTCTGCTGCGTCTCCGGAAAGACGTACGGAACGTTGTGCCGCTGGTTGCACCACGTATTCATATCCACCGGCGTGAAGAAGATGCCGAACGCGCGCGTGAAACACCAAGCCCTGCTGCGGAAGCGCCTGTGAGATTCCGAAGCGCGGAGCGAAATTGTGTGGGTTCGGATACTTCAGCCCCTTGGGAAACCCGTTCTGCCCGCCGATGAACGCCGAGGGCACTCCGTTGTTGAACGTCAGATTCGAATTGGTGTAGCTGATGTCCACCAGCGGATCCATGTATTCGTAACGCAGCCCCATCTCGATCGTGGTGGTAGCGAGTCATGCGGAAGCTGTCCTGCACGAATCCGTCGGCATACCACTGCCGAAGCTGCATCTGCGGAATGCCGGCCTGACGCTGCTTCACGGCCGGCAAGCCGAGCAGGAAGCTGGCCAGTGCGGAACCAGTTCCGTCATTGGTAGCCGTTGTCGGTGGTGAAGCCGTTGGTGAACTGGTAGTAGCCGCGGTTCTGGAAGAATCCCCACATCGGCCAGATGTACTTGCGGTAGCTGCCGCCAAACTTCAGGCTGTGACGGCCGTGCTGCCAACTCAGCGTGTCGCGCCCTTCCGCAATCGTGTCCCAGGCCTTCATCGGAGTCGCCGAATAGTTGTCGCCCATCGGCGAATATCCCTGCACGTTGAAGCACGGTGCGCCGAACGCGCCTGGACCGCCGAAGCCGACGCCCTGAATTCCCAGCTGCGTGACGATGTCATTCGTGTAAGCATTCTCGATCGTAGCGATGCATCGACAGCCGCGAGACGGTGATTGCCGCAGTGTTCACGAGCGCGGAACTGAGAACACGTGTTCCACGCGATGCTTGCCCTGCTGAGAGAAGTTGTCGTTGTACGATCCGAATCCCGGCAGCAGCGTGCCGACTCCTCCAGGCGGCATTTCTCCCGGCATAAATCCCGTCTCCGCGCTCAGCGAGTATCGCCCGGTGAGGCTGTCGCCGTTGCGCGACAGATTCTGATCGATGCGAATCGTACCCTGGTCGTTCACCTGCGAGTTCGTTGCGCACATCCACGTAGTTGTTGCAGTCCACGCCCGCGCCGACGACGCCCGGACTGCCCATCATCGCGGCCGCCGCATGGCATCGCCATTCCCATCATCCAGGTTCGGCTTCGGCACGTACGTCTGCAGGAAACTGTCTGAGCCGCTGCGATTGATCTGCGTCGGAGGAATCACGTTCATCATGCCGTTGTACTGGAACTGCTGCACGGCTGTTGGTCGGATCGTAAGATGTGATCGGAGCGCCGCTCATGCTGAAGTCGCCCGCGATTTCTTCCGGCGTCGGAACCGTGTCGATCATGGTGTCGGTCATCGCGTGGCGGAAGCCTTCGTAGTTCACGAAGAAGAAGGTCTTGTTGCGGACGATCGGTCCGCCGAACGAGCCGCCGAAGTTGTTCTGCACCAGATGGTTGTTTCCCATGGCGTGAAATGACGTCGCGTCCATCGCGCCATTGCGCAGGAACTCGTAAACGGTCCCGTGAAACTGGTTAGATCCCGAGCGCGTGACGATGTTGATCTGCCCGCCGCCGGCTCCGCCCATCTCCGCAGAGTAGCTGCCGGTCTGCACCTTGAATTCCTGCACTGCGTCGGGCGAAGGGCTCAGATTCAGCGTGTTGAACGTGGGATCGGTATTGGTGGTTCCGTCGAGCAGGAAGTAGTTCGCATTGGGCCGGTTTCCTCCAATGCTCACAGCCGACCGCTGCCCCGGCCGCCAGTAAAGAGGATTCATGTTGCCCGTCTGCGCGCCGTGACTGACGTGGGCGCCGGGCACCGTCAGCACCAGATCGATCAACATGCGTCCATTGAGCGGCAGGTCGCGAACCGCGACCGGCTCGATGACCTCGCCCACCGAAGAGTCGGTCGGATGCAGCGACGGAGCGATGGCGCCGACTTCGACTACATTCTTCACGGCAGCGACTGTCAGGCTGAGGTTCACTACCATCTGCTGCGCCACCTCAAGGCGCAGACTTTGGACGAGGGGAGAAAATCCTGGAGCCTGCACCTTGAGTTCGTAATCTCCGGGTTGTAGCCCAGTGATCTCAAACATTCCTTGCTCGCTGCTCGTCACGTGGCGAACTGCCTGCGTACTGGAAGCAGTAAGCAAAATATCCGCGCCGGCAAAGGCTTTGCCCTGCGGATCGGTGATTGAACCGCCTAAACCTGCGTAGTTGATTTGGCAAAACGCTGAAACAGAAACCAGGCAAAGAACGAATAGCAGATGGCGCAAACCACACCCCCACAGAATTGTCGTAAATCCCCAGATCGCGACGCGATAGAGCAGGGTCGAAAGCGTCAAACTTATGTTGGTCGAGCATTCAAACTTGAAACCATTTGTGAAGCAATAATCAAAAAGAATTAGAGTTCATCCTGAAGCATTCAGGGCCGACAGTGTCGCGGCTTTTCCCGGTCGCGGACGCAAGTTGTACGCTGCCGCCGCGAGCAATTAACATCTATCCATGCCCGTCGATACAGAAATCCAGGGTTCCATTTCCATCCGCGCTCCTCGCGGCAACTCCATCACTTGCAAAGGCTGGCAGCAGGAAGCCGCCATGCGGATGCTCATGAACAACCTCGACGAAGAGGTAGCCGAGCGTCCGAAAGACCTTGTGGTTTATGGCGGAACGGGCCGCGCGGCGCGGAGTTGGGAAGCTTACCGCGCCATCGTCGAGACGCTGAAGAAGCTGGACAACGACGAAACTCTGCTGGTGCAGTCGGGCAAACCTGTCGGCGTCTTCAAAACGCACGATCACGCCCCACGAGTGCTCATCGCCAACTCGAACCTTGTTGGCCATTGGTCGAACTGGGAGAAGTTCAACGAACTGGAACGCGCCGGTCTCATGATGTACGGACAGATGACCGCAGGCTCGTGGATCTACATCGGCTCGCAGGGAATTGTGCAGGGAACGTTCGAGACATTCTCTGCAGCTGGTGAGAAACACTTCGGCGGCGACCTTGCAGGTAAGTTGATCGTCAGCGGCGGAATGGGCGGAATGGGCGGAGCTCAGCCTCTCGCGGCAACCATGACGGGCGCGGCGTTTCTAGGGATTGATGTTGATCCGGAGCGCATCAAGAAGCGACTGAAGACGGGCTACTGCGATTTCATGGTGACCACGCTCGATGAAGCTTTGCGCATTCTGAAGAATGCCGTGCGTAAGAAAGAAAATGTTTCAGTCGGGCTCGTGGGAAATTGCGCGGACGTGATTCCCGAGTTGGCCGAGCGCGGTGTCGTCCCTGACATTTTGACCGATCAGACTTCGGCCCATGATCCGCTGAACGGATATGTGCCGAACAGCATGACGTTGGAAGAAGCTCTGGAGCTACGCAAGCGCGACCCGAAGGCGTATCAAGAGAAGTCTCTGGATGCGATGGCGCGCCACGTGAATGGCATGCTGCGCCTGCAGAAGATGGGCTCGATCACCTTCGATTACGGCAATAACATTCGCACCTTCGCGTTTCAGCACGGGGTGAAGAACGCGTACGACTTCCCCGGATTCGTTCCGGCTTATATTCGTCCCTTGTTCTGCGAAGGTCGCGGACCGTTTCGCTGGGTCGCGTTGTCGGGCGAACCTTCCGATATTCACGTGACCGATAACCTTGTCCTGGATTTGTTTCCGGAGAACAGGATTCTCCGACGCTGGATTGACCTGGCGCGCAAGCGCATCAAGTTCCAAGGCCTGCCTGCTCGTATCTGCTGGCTCGGATACGGAGAACGAGCGCAGTTCGGGCTCGCGATGAACGATCTGGTAAAGAAAGGCAAGATCAAGGCGCCGATCGTGATTGGCCGCGATCATCTCGACTGCGGCTCGGTGGCATCTCCATTCCGCGAGACAGAAAGCATGAAAGACGGCTCCGACGCGGTCGCAGATTGGCCGCTGCTCAATGCGCTCTTGAATACGGCTGCGGGCGCTTCATGGGTTTCGATTCACAATGGCGGCGGCGTTGGCATCGGGTACTCGCTCCATGCAGGGCAAGTGACTGTTGCCGATGGAACTGATGAGATGGCCAAGAGGATCGAGCGGGTGCTGACCACGGACCCCGGGATGGGCATCATCCGCCACGTTGACGCGGGGTACGACGAGGCGAAAGAGTTCGCGAAGAAGAGTGGAGTGAGAGTGCCGATGGGTTCTTGATTGCAATTGGTGAACGGGCTAGTCAATTGCATCTCGCAAACGCAGGTATTGCGCAGGAAGGGCAATCTGAATCCCTCCTATCTTCTTTCCCAAGTAGGGCCCGAAGTGTCGAACGTCCCCTGTCAACAAGTAAGTACAACGGGCCTCGATTGCGGCCAGCAGGATGGGGACATCTTTTTCTGGAAGAGTAATACCCCGCGGAAGTGTCCCATGGCTGGTGTCCACTAGATCGAGCAGTACCGTCAGTTTGTTCAGCCGCGTTCTTTGATCCTCATGAGGTAAATTAATTCTCGCCTCCTGTACCGCATAGCCAGAACTGAATAGCGCAACATCTTTGAGTTTCCAGAGTTGGAGGAGTCGAGTATCTGTCTTGTACGCCGCGGAGAACAGCACGTTAGCGTCAAGAAACAGCCGATCCATTTAGGCAGGTCGCCGGTGAGGAATCGAATCAGGATCGAGGCCGAGTTTTCGAACCTCTTTCCGCGCCTTGCGGTAATCGTCGTCGTCGATGGCGTTGGACAGTAGGAATTCCGCTTTGCGTTCCGGCGTATATCGTTCGACCGCGACGATCATAGCGGGGCGAATTAGGATGCCGTCGTCCTTCTCTTCTGCAATGACGATGCTGCCTTCTTCGATCCCAAAGCGCTTGCGCAACTTTGCCGGAACAATGATGGCACCTCGTTTGCCGACTCTGGCGGATTGCATGGTGACGAAAAACTCCTAGCCTGAATGCCTGATTATATGATATGTCTGATATTCTGGCAAGCTGGAAATCCGAACTGCAAAGCGATCGGCCCCGTCCGCTGCTAAACTTCTCTAGCGTGACCACAGCCCGCAAAGCTTTAAAGACCTTGGCTCCGCTCCTCCTGACTAACATCGGCCAGCTTCTCACTCTCCGATCTGCATCAGGGAATATGGGCCCACGTCGCGGTTCTGACCTGAAGGAATTGGGCATCGTCGAAAATGGGGCGGTTCTGAGCCTAGGCGGGAAAATTGTCTCGGTGGGCACTGTAAGAGACGCTCTGCGCGATTCCTGGCTGAAGAAACATCGCAAGGGAATGCACGAGATCGATTGCACGGGTAAAGTCGTCCTTCCCGGATTCGTGGATTCGCATACGCATCCTGTCTTCGCGAGCCCTCGGCTAGTGGATTTTGAGAAGCGCATCGAAGGTGCTTCGTACGAAGAGATTGCAGCCGCAGGCGGCGGGATACGATCGAGCCTTGAGGGTGTTCGCAAGACAGGAAAAAGCGAACTTGCGGCGAAAGTAGTAAGGACGCTGAAGGAGATGGCTGCGCACGGCACGACCACCGTAGAGGCCAAATCAGGCTACGGACTCACGCTCGACTCCGAACTCAAGTCTCTGGAAGCAATCCACCAAGCTGCCTCCCGGTGGCCGGGAACCGTGGTAGCGACGCTGCTCGGAGCCCATGTCGTCCCAAAAGAGTTTCAGGGCTGCTCACAAAAGTATGTTGAGATCGTCTGTAAGGAGATGATTCCGCAGGCGGCCAAGCGGAAGCTTGCCCAATTCGTCGATGTTTTTTGCGACAAGGGAGCCTTTACTCCGAAGGAAACAGAGCAAATTTTTGAGGCCGCGAAGCAACACGGGTTGAGCGTTCGAGCACATATGGGCCAGCTTTCGGAAACGAAGTTGTCGCCGTTCCTGCGCTTCAATCCGGCATCATTCGATCATATGGATCATGTGAACGACGACGATATTCTGCATCTGGCCCAACGCAATACGGTTGCCACGCTTGTACCGGGAGCGAATTATTTCCTGGGATTGAAAGAATATCCGAAGGCACGGCGATTGATCGATGCTGGCGTGCCGGTGGCTCTCGCCTCGGACTACAACCCCGGCACTTCCCCCACAATGAGCATGCCCATGGCGATGTCATTGGCTTGTACACACATGAAAATGTCGCCGGCGGAAGCAGTGGCGGCGGCCACCATCAACGGGGCTTGGGCGCTGAGGATAGGAGAACGCAAGGGCAGCATCGAGCCGGGCAAGGATGCTGATTTCGCCGTGTTTGACACAAAGGACTATCGCGAGATCCCGTACTGGTTTGGCGCCAATCACTGTGCAGTGACGATTCTGAATGGAGTGATCGCGTCCCGCGACTGAACTTTCGCGAATCGCGATCCGTATCAAACCGGGGTGAGGTATTCGTCTGGGTGTGGACGCTCCGGGAAACACAATATCGATGACAAGAAGCAATCCGATTCAATCTGCTGAGGGGAACCAATGAAAAGAGTTATTTCAGTTGTAAGTTTTCTCGTGCTCGCACTCTCGTTGGCTGCTGCGCAGCGTCTGCCCGAAGGGGCACGGCCGGAGAATTACAAGCTCAAGTTCACGCCCGATCTCGACAAGGCCAAATTTGAAGGCGATGAAACGATCACGATACGGGTGCTGAAATCCACCTCCGAGATCACGCTCAATGCAGTCGACATCGACTTTCACGATGTGACTATTACAAGCGGCGGCGTCACGCAGAAGGCGACAGTCGCGCCTCAGAAAGAAAAGGAAATGGTCGTGCTTTCGGTGGAGAAGTCGCTGGCCGCTGGAGCCGCTACCGTGCACATTACCTACACCGGCATTCTCAATGACGAAATGCGCGGCCTGTATCTGGGCAAGGACGACAAGGGACGCAAATACGCCGCCACGCAATTTGAAGCTACCGATGCGCGGCGCGCCTTTCCTTCGTTTGATGAGCCTGATTACAAAGCGACCTTCGACATTACAGCGGTCGCCGACAAGGACCAGGTTGCGATCTCGAACTACAAGATCGTATCGGACACGCCGGGACCGGGCGATAAGCACACCGTAAAGTTTGCCACTACCGCAAAGATGTCGGCATACCTGGCCGCGCTCGTGGTGGGCCAGTTTGAATACGTCGAAGGATCGGTGGACGGCATTCCGATCCGCGTCTACAGTACGCCGGGCAAGAAAGAGATGGGCAAATTTGCGCTCGACGCTGCGGAATACATTGTCGGCTACTACAACAAATATTTCGGGATCAAGTATCCCTATGGGAAGTTGGACCTGATCGGCCTGCCGGACTTCTCCGCCGGCGCGATGGAGAATGTGGGCTGCATCACCTTCCGCGAAGTGATTCTGCTGATCGACGAAAAAGAGGGTTCGGTCGATCTCAAGAAGACCATCGCATCGGTCACCGCTCACGAGATCGCTCATATGTGGTTCGGCGATCTGGTCACGATGAAGTGGTGGGACGATGTCTGGCTGAACGAAGGCTTTGCTACATGGATGTCTAGCAAGCCGGTTCAGAAATGGAAGCCAGAATGGAATTTTGATCTGGACGATGTGAGTGGAACCGGTGGAACTCTCAACGTCGATTCGCTGGCCAATACGCGGCCGATTCATCAAGCAGCCGAAACTCCCGCACAGATTCAGGAACTGTTCGACGGAATTGCTTACGGCAAAGCGGCCTCGGTGCTGCGCATGTTGGAAGCGTACCTCGGCGAAGAAACTTTCCGCGCCGGCATCAACGCCTATCTGAAAGAGCATCAGTATGGCAACGCGACCGCCGACGATTTCTGGGACGCACAAGCGAAGGTTTCTCACAAGCCTGTCGACAAAATCATGCCGACGTGGGTAAAGCAGCCGGGCGCGCCCATCATCAATGTGAAAGCACAATGCTCGGGGAATTCAACCAACGTCACGCTGGAACAGCAGAGGTATTTCGTTGACCGAGCCAAGTTCGAAGCGGTCAATGATCAGCTCTGGCAGATTCCGCTGTGCCTGAAGGGTTCCGCGAGCAGCACTGCGAAGTGCGAACTCATGACCAAGAAGGAAGAAACCTTCACGCTGCCGGGTTGCTCGACGTGGGTTCTGACCAATGCTGGCGCGACCGGATACTACCGCACGGGTTACCAACCGGATGCAGTGCGGGCGTTGGCAAAAGATGCAGAGACCAAACTCAGCCCAGCCGAGAGAATTGCGTTGCAAAACGACATCTGGGCTTCCGTGCGAGTTGGCCGCGAACCGGTTGGCGACTATCTGGCTTTCGCGCAAGGTCTGCAAACGGATCGTAACCGCGCCGTGCTGGAAGATGTGCTGGGACGCCTCAACTACATTGGGCAGTACGTGGTGAGTGACAGTGATCGCGACGCCTACCGCATGTGGCTCCGCCAATATCTAACTCCTCCGATGAAAGAAGTTGGATACGAACCGAAGCCGGGCGAAGCCGATGAACAGAGAACGCTGCGGGCAAGACTGTTCAATGCCTTGGGATACGACGCCCGTGATCCGGAGACACTGGAGCAAGCACGCAAGATTGCAGACAAGGCTCTAACGGATCCGGCATCGGTGGATCACGAAATCGCCGGAGTTGCGTTGAGCCTGGCCGCACTGAATGGGGACGCGGCATTTTACGATCGGGTGATGGCGGCCTTGAAGAATCCGAGATCGCCCGAAGAATATTATGTTTACCTGTTCACCTTGCCGCAGTTTGGCGATCCGAAGCTGTTGCAGCGGACGCTCGACTTTGCTCTCTCTCCTGATGTGCGATCGCAGGACGCCTTGGGAGTAGTCACGAGCGTGATGGGAAATCCGGCCGGGGAACAACTGGCATGGAACTTCGTTCGGCAGCACTGGCCTGAAATTGAAAAGGCGGGTGGGCCGTTCGCCAGCGCACAAGTTGTGGGAGCCACGAGCGTGTTCTGTGATACGGCATCGCGCGATCAGGTCACGGAGTTCTTTACCGCCCACAAGGTCGCGGCCGCGGAGCGGACGTACAAACAATCGATCGAACGAATCAACAACTGCGTCGATCTGAAGTCGCAACAGGAAACGAAGCTGGCGTCGTGGCTGGGACAGCACGGCAACGCCGGTGGAAAATAGCCGTTTGAGGTGAAAAAGGGCCCGGGACTTTTTCCCGGGCCCTTTTTATTGCACGACGGGCAGTATCAGATGCGAGGGCATCTCTGGCGAACAATAGATCCGCTGGGTTGCGGAAACAAAATCCGACGCAGCCGCCTGGTAGATGCTTGGCACAAATTTCTGCGGATTGCGATCGATCACCGGGAACCAGGTCGATTGCACTTGCACCATGATGCGGTGGCCTTTTAGAAAGACATGGTCGTGATCGCGCAAAGGAATTTCCCACTCGGCTGGCTGGTTCGGAGTTAGCGGAGCGGGCTTCTCGTAGCTCTTGAGGGAACGGCCGCGGCGCACCTCCATTGCAATCGGCAGTTCGTAACCATTCAGCGACTGCGCGTATTGACCTGGCTTTGGCCCGTCATCGGGATTCCAGTCGTTCTTTTGCGCGTTCTCCGGATATACGTCGATCAGCTTGACGATGAAATCGCTGTCGCTTCCGGACGTTGAGGCAAACAGTTTCGCTGCGAGGGGACCTGTAACCGTGAGGTCGTGATCGAGTGGCTGGCTGACGAATGAGAGCACATCGGGCCGACCGTCAACAAAGCGCTGATCCGCGACTTCCCACGTGCGCCAGTCACCGGCGGGATACGTGGGCGAAATCGGGCGCTGGCGATACGGCACTGGGTTCGCTGGATCGGAGACATATTCCCGGTAAGCCTGACCCGTTTTCGTGGACGCTGTGAATGAAAGAGTTCCGTCCGCATGTAAATACAAGCGTGTCAGCTTCGCTTCTTTCGGAGGCCACGCTGGATAGGTGCGCCAAGTATTCGATCCG
Source organism: uncultured Acidobacteriaceae bacterium (assembly GCA_963840895.1). Taxonomy (GTDB): domain Bacteria; phylum Acidobacteriota; class Terriglobia; order Terriglobales; family Acidobacteriaceae; genus Sulfotelmatobacter. The sequence continues at coordinate 6,384 of CAWJAR010000006.1, read as the reverse complement.
CTCTGAAACGTGCTGGCCTGCCACGCTGGCTTTGAGCCTTGACCGTGCAGGTAGTAGCGGAAAAACGGGGCTTCAATATTTTCGCGGAACTCGCGGGCGGTTTCGTGACCTGCGAATGGGATGATGCCGATGCTGTCGCCTTTGGGCGTCTGCCACTCACCATGGAACCACGGACCGGCAACGATGAAGTTCGTGTGCTGAGGATCGTTCTCTTCGGCGTGACGAAAAATCTGCCACGGTCCCCACGGATCCTCCTGATCCCAGAACCCGGCAACGTTCAGGTTCGGAACAGTCGAGGCGTGGAGTTGGCTCACCCAGGCTTCTTTCTTCCAAAAGTCGTCGTAGTCGGGATGCTCGACACTTGAATTCCAGTAAGGAATCGAGCCGTGCAGATATTTCGAATTGATATTCGAAAGGGGACCCAGATCGAGGTACCACTGATAGGTGTCGTAGGTCTCAAAATCGAAATGCGTGTTCTTGTTCTTGTCGGCCTGCTCCATGACCGCGTATTCAAAGTCATAACTTTCGCGTAGCGCGCCGAAGCGGTGGTCGTCGTCGTTCATCCACTGGTCGACCGGCGAGGCTTGTTCGCTGATCGCCATCAGCGCCGGGTGCGGATGAAGCAACGTGAGCGCCGTCGTCAGCCCGTCGTAGGAGACGCCAAACATTCCGACCTTGCGATTGTTGTTCGGGACATTCTTCACCAGCCACTCGATCGAGTCGTAGGCATCGGTGGTTTCGTTCGTGGCCTTGGGATCTTTCAAGTCGACCCAGGAGGAGAGATTAAAGAGACCTTCGGACTTGAAGCGGCCGCGCAGATTCTGGATGACGAAGATGTAGCCATCCTGCGCGAATTCCTTGAGCGAGGAAGGCATCTGTTCGGGGACCCTATCGGGGACGCCATAAGGTGTGCGGCGAAACAGGATGGGCAGCGGGCCCTTCTGGTCGATGGGAGTGAGGATCGCAGTCTGCAGATGAACTCCGTCGCGCACGGGAATCATGACTTCCTGCAGTTTGAACAGTGGCTTGGCGCTGGGTTGCTGGGGAGTCTGTTGAGCTGAAGAGGAGATCCCACAAATCGTCGCAATCGACAAAAGAAGTCCAAAACGCAGGATGAATGGCCGCAACAGTTCCTCGTGCTCGTTCGATGAGATGTACTGAGGGGCGCAGTATATCAATCTGCGCTAGACTGGGGAAGCTGCCGGCGCGGTAATTCAAGAGATTTGTCTGTTCTTGCGAAGCCGATCGTTAGAGCCATCATCTGCTACATCACACTTACGACATTTCCGGAAAGAGAGCAATCATGAGCAAGAGTAAAGGCTACGCGGCGTTGAAACCCAAGGCTCCGCTTGCTCCGTATTCGTTTGATCGGGGCGAACCGCGGGAACATGATGTTGTCATCGAGATCAAGTATTGCGGAATCTGTCATTCCGATATTCACCAGACGCGCGACGAGTGGAGCGACTACCAGGAAGAATCGATCTTCCCCATGGTGCCTGGGCATGAAATCGCCGGCGTAGTTACCGCAGTGGGCAGCAAGGTGACGAAGCACAAAATCGGCGACAAGGTGGGAGTGGGCTGTTTTGTCGATTCCTGCCGCACCTGTGCTGAGTGCAAGCGAGGCCTCCAACAATATTGCAGCGTGCAGACCATCTGGACATACAACGCGCGGGATAAGGAGGGCACTCCAACCTATGGTGGATATTCTGACCGGATCGTGGTCGATGAAAACTATGTACTGCGCATGCCGAATAATCTGCCGCTCGATGCCTGCGCTCCCCTTCTGTGCGCGGGAATCACGCTGTATTCGCCGCTTCGGCAGTGGCAGGCGGGACCCGCCAAGAAAGTAGCGATCGTCGGCATGGGCGGCCTGGGGCACATGGGCGTCAAGCTGGCGCATGCGCTGGGCGCCGAGGTTACAGTTCTCAGCCAGTCTTTGAAGAAGCAGGCCGATGGAAAACGGCTGGGCGCTGATCACTTTCATGCCACCTCAGATCCCGAGACATTCACTAAGCTGGCGAATTCGTTCGACCTGATCATCAACACGGTTTCCGCGAAGATGGACTGGAATGATTACCTGTCGCTGTTGAGCTTCGATGGGACCATGGTAGTGGTGGGGCTTCCTGAGAAGGACGTGCCCGTCGGGGCATTTTCGTTGACAGCGCGACGCCGCAGGCTGGCGGGATCGCAGATCGGCGGGATTGGCGAGACGCAAGAGATGCTGGATTTCTGCAGCAAACACGGGGTCGCGTGCGACATTGAAGTCGTACCCATTCAGAAAGTCAACGAGGCGTACGAACGCGTTCTGAAGAGTGATGTGCGTTACCGGTTTGTGATTGACATGGCTTCGCTTTAGAAGAGGCTGCACCTTGACCCTGGCACGGCGGGCCAGGACGTCCGCCGAACAGCCGCCGGGACGGCGGCGCTACTAGAACAAGCGTCCGATGGAAAAGTTCACGCGGCTTTGACCAGTCGGGCTGACACTGCCGGCCAGCGTGATCGGACCGACGATCGTGTCGGCGATCAGTCCGAGATTGAAAGTGCCGCGCACGACAACCGGCCCGGGATCGTCAGCCGACGTTCCGAATGCAGTTCCCGCTTCATACCATCCGCCCCAGTAGATCCCTCTTCCCAGCAGCGCAGGCAGGCGGTAGAGCTCGCGGCGAAATCCGAACGAGGTATACGCGTAGTGATTTCCCACGAATGCGTAGGGCAGGTAGGCACCGAGCCGGAACGGTCCGCCAAGCGCGAAAACCTGAAACGGACCTGCGGAACCATTGAAGGTTGTTCCGCCGTCGATGTTAAAGAAGAGCGATGTCTTCGGACTGACAGGCACGAAACTGGAAGTCTGTACGTCGAGTTGGCCGATGGGGTGCGCCAGCCCCGGGCTTTGCAGCACGCGCGACAGAGTAGTGACTACGCGCGTTCCGCGACTCGGAACCGACGGGCTGTCCTGACCGTCCCAGACGTAACGCGCGCGGAATTGTCCGGTGCTTCCGTCGATGATGGGCAGGCCCTGGCTGCCGATCAGTGGACTCAGCTTGCCGTCGAAGATTTCATAGCCGACGCGAAATTCACTGCGGCGTCCGGAGTTGTAACCAATGTCGAAGCCGCCGCCAGCGCGTTCTTCTCCAAAAACGGCAACACGAGTTGAACCAGTGAATGAGTTGCGCGGATACTTGGACGCGAAGGCATAGGGCGCAACAAAGAACCGCGACTGGCCCAGCGGTTGGTAAAACTCGGACGCAGCCAGATTGCTGGAACCGAACAGAAGATCGTTGCGCCATTCCCCACCGTGATGGGCAACGTCCATGAAGGTGACGCGCGCGCCAGCAGAGAAGTTGAAAGACGCCACGCCGGACCCGTCAACATTAACGGCCAGGTCCACAAACGGTGGGCCGTAAGATTTGTCGTGCGTCGTGATGCGCAGACCGGGAACTCCGTTCTGCGTAAATCCCTCGTAGCCGAGTCGATCGAATTGGCCTTCACCGGCAATGCGGGTGAGTTGGGTATCGACCTGGGCGAGATCGAGCGGACCTTTGAGCGCCTTCGTCAAATGTTGCTGGAGCCTGCGATCTGTATCGGAGTCGGCTCCGGCAACTTCGACGATTTCCACGTGCTCGTTTGGTTTGTGCTTGCGAGCCGCACGCGCTGCCAAATACTCGCCCCACTCGGCTGGATTCTGTAGTGCATAAGGTAGGAGTGCGGCAGACTGGGCAGCCGCGCTGCTATAGCCGAGTTTGACCAAATCCTTGACGCGCCCGTAGTCCGTTATCGCGAACCCGTTCATCGTAATGCTGACCGTGGCCCGTGCCAGCGCCAGCGAGTGGCGCTCGTTCTGCGTAATCATTACGTCGACGGCGCGAGTCAAAACTCCGGTGATGGTTTCCAGTTCTTTTGGATTACCCGGCGGAAGCCGCAATTCCACGGCAATCACCGAGTCCGCATCCATGCCAAGGACGGTTTCCACTGGAATGTTCTGCACCATGCCGCCATCCGCCAGGACGCGGCCATCGATTTCCACTGGAGTAAACACACCGGGGATGGCCATCGATGCGCGGACTGCTTGGGCCAAACCTCCTTGACGGAGAACAACGCCCTCTCCACTAAGCATGTCGGTGGCGACGCAACGAAATGGAATCGGCAAATCGTCAAAGCTTGTGACACCGGACTCGGAAAACGCGATCCGGTCTAGTAACAATCCAATTCCCTGACCCGAGTTGAAGCCGTTGGGGCCACTCAATCCGTGCTTCAGGCCGAGAGGCGCATTGATCAGATAGTCGCGGCGATCCTGTTTGCGCCGGAAAGAAAGCTGCGTGTAAACCGTCCCGGGCAGAAACGCTTCATCCCAATTGATCTTTTCGGCGAACTCCTGAATCTCCGCGGGAGTCATACCGGTGGCATACATGGCGCCGATGATGCTGCCCATGCTGGTGCCCGCGATCCGGTCGACCGGAATGTGATTTTCTTCCATCCATTGAATGACTCCGATTTCAGCCAGGCCCAACGCGCCGCCGCCACTGAGCGCCAAGCCGATCCGTGGACGGTGCGCGGGAACTGGGGGCTGCATAACCGATGCGTCGTCCTGGGCCTGCATCAATCCAGACAGGACAAGACTCAGTATGAGAATGCTCCACACAATCGGGAGTTCGGTCGGGATGCGAGAGAGCGGAGAAGTACGCTTCATTCTGTGCTCCTGGAATGCGGAGGCAATAGCAATCGCGTGCGGAACGCGGATGAGGAAAAAAGGTTAGCAGGTTTGTGCGATCAGAGTCAGCACGACTGTCCAGGCGGACGACTCAATTTGTTCCCGATGATGCCGCGGGTTGCGCTGTTCGTACCTGGTCCACCACGCTGCGAACAGCGTCGATAACCATTTCCGGTCGATCGCTCTGAATGTAATGTGAACTGTTCTTCGCGATCACCTGCGTCCCCCGCGTCGAAAGATGTGCCAGTTCCTCTTGCATTTTTTCCCATGCTTCGTTGGTAGGCTTCGCGAGATCTGCTGGAAGCTCGGCCGACGGTTTATCGGGATCGTGGGAAAGCACAACGAGTGGAATGTCGCCGAGCGTGCCCGTGGCAGCAGTCTGAGCCGCGCTTTCTGAAAAGGCTTTCAGTTCGGCCACGCCTTCGCGCGCACTGTGAAAGTTACACTCGGCCGCGCGCTGCACCGGCTCTTCATCGCACAAGCCCAGCAGCCGGGGAATACCAAATGGCGTGGTGTATTCCAGGAACTGCGCTTCGCGCTGCCAAGTTCCTTCCATATTCTTAAGCTCGGGGGGGAAGCGGTTTTCCTGATCGGGATGAGAAGCATCGACCAGCACCATGCCCGCGACCTCGCTGCGGTAGAGGCTGGCGTAAAGGCGCACAGTAAATCCACCCATTGAATGACCGACCAGCACATAGGGCGGAGCTACTACCGCGGCCTGCAGCAATGCGTGTAATTCGCCGGCGATCACTTTGCTGGAGCGAGGCTGCGAACTGGATTCGCTGTAGCCGATGCCAGCACGGTCATAGGAGCACACGCGGGTGAACTTCGCGATCTGCGGCTGCACTTTGCGCCACGACACGTAAGTGTCCCCGAGCCCGGACTCGAGAATGACCGCTGGGCTTCCTTCTCCTGTACAGTCGATGTGCATCTTGAATCCGCCCACGTCGTAGAGCCTCCCGGGCATGGGATTAAAGCGACGGTCACGTGCCTCGAAGATGTTCTCGTAAATCACTCCGGCAACGGCCAGGATCAGTACCAGCAGGAGCGCGCCGCGGACAATTCTCCCCAGCCACGGACGAGAAGGAACGGACGTAGGCGCTGAAGTGTGCATAGGTTGGAGAAAATGCGCGACCCGTCCGAGTCGCGCTGGCACGCATTTTACATGACTGGCGGGACGGTAATGCCCATGATTGCGAGGCAGCGAATCAGTTCGCGGCGAACCACTGCGACGGTCGCGAGCAGCAGTTGTTTTCGCTTCTCATCCGGCTCAATGAGAATTGGATGACGATGGTAAAAAGTGTTGAAGAACTGCCCCAACTGGAAAACGTGTTTCGCCAGGTATGCGGGTTCGGTGGTGCCGATGCACTGCTCGATCACCGACGACGTCTTGGACGACGCCAGCCACAGCTCCCAAATTTCGTTGACGCCCTCGGCGTTGAGGAAACTCGCAAGATCAGCCGCGGTCACATTGCTAGCGGATTCTTGGAAAAAGGTGCCGGGGTCGAACCCAGCTTTGCGGAAGATGCTGGTGGCGCGGACGACCGCGTACTGCGCGTAGGGTCCAGTTTCGCCTTCAAAGCTGAGCGCCTCCTTGAAATCGAAAGCGATCACCGACTGCTTGGTGTACTTCAGCATGAAGTAGCGCAGGGCCCCGATGGCGATCTGCGTGGCAA
>CAWJAR010000005.1:0-522422 GCA_963840895.1 uncultured Acidobacteriaceae bacterium | reverse complement strand
GCCAAATGTCGGACGCGTGGCAATAGTGCTTCCCGCTGAAGTATGGTTGCCTCGGAAGCAACCAACTCGCTTGCTGCTCTCTATAAACTCGACGGCGGCGTCACCAGCAGCAGAGAAACTCACGAGAATGGACAACAAGCCAAACTTCTCCCCAGAAGTGAAACTTCAGTGGGCTGGATCTCGAGAAAGAAATCTCGCCTCCGGTCGAGGCGGAGCTTTTTTTCTTGACATCCCTTTTTATAGAACGTTTTGACCGCTGGTCAATGAGCGATATGGCGATTTATCTGGGGATTTTTCGCCAGTTATCAGCCTAGGCGTACAGTTTTCGTCCGACTCTATTCTTGACAACCGCTTCGGGAGCGCGCATTGTCCTCTTGTACGTCTCACTACACGCCTCACCAGAGTCTTTCCCGGAAGCTGATTCTGTCTGAGCAGGACCTTCCTGTTATTTGGCGCAGTCCACGAATCCGAACCTACCCCAACCATCGTGGATGCAGAAGGAGATCGCCATGCGGACTCACACAGCTCAGAGCGGCGTCGCTCTATTCTTCGCGACCTGCACTATTTTGATCGCCCTGGTCGCGCTTGCCCCACTGAGTGGCGTAGGGCAGCCGTTCGTGCAGTCCCCTCGTGCCGGGAATCGCTTGCAGGCGAAGGGATCAGTAAGCAGATCGTCGCAGCCAAGTTCGCCTCTATTCCTGCCCGCCATTGCTTACAACTCGGGTGGGTATGACCTGTCAGTAGCCGTTGCAGACTTGAACGGTGATGGCAAACTTGACTTGGTGGTGTCGGACTACGACACCGGCGTGGATGTGCTGCTCGGCAATGGCGATGGTACCTTCCAGCACGCAACAACGTATAACGCTGCCGGGTATTCCGCCTTCTCGGTAGCGGTTGGAGACGTGAATGGGGACGGAAAGCCTGACATCGCTGTCGCGACGTTCTACGCCAATAATGTCGCCATGCTTCTAGGCAATGGCGATGGCACTTTCCAGCCGCCGGTAACGTACCCGTCGGGTGGCTCGGGTGGGGGACGTGTCCCGACTCGGTAGCAATTGCCGATGTGAATGGCGATGCCAAGCCTGACCTCGTTGTGACTAATTGGTGCGGAGAGAATTTTCTCTCTCAACAGCTGGACGTGCTTCTGGGTAACGGCGACGGGACCTTCCAGCCCGCAGTAAGCTACAGCTCGGGCGGAGAGGTTCCCGAGTCGGTCGTGGTAGCTGATATAAACGGTGACGGAAAACCTGACCTTTTGGTCGCGAACTGGTGGCAGAGCTTCCAGCATACCCAGAACGGCTCGGTGGGGGTTTTGCTGGGCAATGGCGACGGAACATTCCAGCCTCCAATGATCTACGGTTCCGGTGGGTATGGTGCTGCCTCGGTAGCGGTCGCGGATGTGAACCGAGACGGTAAGCCGGACTTAGTGGTGGCAAATTGTGAGGCCAGCCCAGGTAGCGTTTGCAACAGTGTAGGCCAGGGGCACGGATTGGCGGCTGTTTTGCTGGGCAACGGCGATGGGAGTTTTCAGCCGGCGGTTGCATACGACCTAGCGGGCCTCGGTGCTGGATCGGTTGTGGTCGCAGATATAAATCACGACGGCAAGCCGGACATGCTGATCGTGTCCTGTGGCAGCAGCAGTTGTACTAGTTCAGTGGGCCTGTTATTGGGCAACGGCAACGGAACCTTCCAGTCAGTGGCCAGCTACGGCTCCGGCGGCTACGGCGCTGCGTCGGTAGCGGTGGCTGATGTCAATGGCGACCGCAAGTCTGACCTGTTAGTGGCAACGTGCGCAAACTCGAGCTGTAGTCTGGGCGCAATCGGCGTACTTCTGAACAACAGCAAGTCTGCTACGTCTACCTCCCTTGGCTCTAACCGTAATCCCTCCACCTACGGCCAAAAAGTGACCTGGACGGCGACGGTTACCCCCTCCGGCTCACTGACGCCGACAGGTAAGGTGCGGTTCAGGTGGAGCATCAACTCGATCGGTTCGGCAACACTCAACAGCAGTGGCGTGGCTACTCTTAGCAGATCAAATCTCAACGCCGACCCTTATCCACTGACGGCGGTGTACGCTGGCGACGCGGCCAATCTCGGCAGCACATCCCCTGTGTTGCACCAAGTGATAATACAGGCCACTAGCTCCGCCACGCTCACGTCATCGCCGAACCCGTCGGCCTCAGGTCAGGCGGTTACGTTCACGGCCAGCATGGCCGACCGGTTCATCGCTGGGTGACCCTTTGATTACGGCCCGGAACTTCTCCTCATGCCCTTCGGATTCCATCTCGCGATGGACACCCTGCCCTCCGGAGACTGCAAGTGCTGGCTTCAGGTCCGCCTTGGCTGTATCCGACTTTCGTCTTCGTGCCCGTTTAGACGTCTCCATACCTTCCACTTCTCCGGCCAGCGAGGCTTTCAACCCCGCTTTTGGATACGGTGCTCCTCATCCGAGCACCGGAGGGACTTCAACCCTCCTGATCAACGCGCTGCTCAGCGCACACCATGGGTCTATCTGAGGCTCGGGGCCTAGTGCTTTTTCGGGTTATCCGAGGGGGCATAGGGGTTACACAGAGACTGGGGTGCCACCGGCACCGTGTCGTCTACAGGCCATAGTCATACTCACCCTCGAACCCGAGCGTCTCCAGAACCGACTGGCCACCACCAGAAAGATCTACCGGAGATGGAAGGGCTCTTCACCCGAGACGCTCAAGCGGCTTGCGATTTTAGTTTTTCTGCGTCGAAGTTTTCTCCCTTCTTCCACAGCGTCAGCGTAATGGCTGCAATCTTGCGCGCCAGCGTCAGACGCGCCATAGTCGGCTTGATGCCTTTGGCCAGCGCAGCTTGGCAGAAGTCCTGGAACGGTCCGGGGCGCACACTGGCCATCGTAGCCGCTCCTTTGAATAGTCCTTTCAGATCATGGTTGTGGTCTTTGTTCAGGCCCCGAATGGAAAGCAGTTTCTTCGATCGCCGTACTTGACCTTCGACCATGCGATATTCCGCACTGATGCGGGTTTCCAAAGCCAGTCCGCTATAGGCCCACAGTTGTCGCTTGCTGCGGAAACGATGCGGAGTCTGGATCAGGGCCACCGCCAGCGCCGAGCGAATCGGTCCAAGATAGGGAATCTGTCGCAGCTTGGCGGTGATGGCATGCTTCCGACTTTCGGCCAGCGACTGACACCGTACAACCGCACGGCTTGATTCAGTTTCGAAACTGATTGGCGTCGTCTCTACTCACGAGATGCTGCTGAGATGGAACAACCCAGGGCACGACACCGCACCAGCGTCTTCTATGGTGAGCGGGGCTGAATGTCGCGAAATAAACCTGCGCATCCGGCGGAGGGAGAAAAATGTTCTGGACATTCCCTTTTATAGACGAGGCCATTACACGTTTTGACCGCTGGTCATTGAGTGATACGGGAGTTTACGTCAACTATGCTATACCGCAGGTTGCCGCTCGGAGCCGGAACACGCCCAAGCGGGAGAGCCAAACCTCGTTGCAGTCACAGAAATGCGTTCGCCAAGGTAGTAGTCTTTAAGACCGTTCCAGCGCTTAATATCGGCGTGCTGCCAGTCGTAATAATTCAAGGTCAAGAATCCCACCGCGTTCAGCATCAACTCCAGTGCGGTTCTGCTAGGGTTCCCGCTGACCGCCCGCTTTGGGTTGCCAGGCTCGCCAATGGCCGCGGCGCTCTCATGCTCAGTCTGTTCTACGCGAACCTCGATGATGCTTCCCGGTCGCAAAGAAATCGAAGTGTCAAGTACAAGGTTTGCCGATTGGAGGCGTGCAATCTTGCGGAGTAGGGCCATATGGTCGATCGTATGGTAAAGGAACCCAAAGCAGAACACGGTATCAAAACTCCCGGTTTCAAGTTTGTCCAGTTCAACCATCACGTCACCGCGCACAAATTCGACTTTGCCTACGGGCACTCGATATTCGACAAGGTTGGCGCGTGCCGCATCCGTCAAATGCTGACGGGCTTCGATGCCAAGCACATACTCCGCACCCGCCTTGTGTGCGGCAAGGCTCCAGCGACCATCATGGGAAGCGATGTCCAGAACTCGCCGTCCAGAAATAATGCCGATGTTGGTCTGAATCAGGGCGCGATACCGCTGGTTGAGCCGATCTGGCGCAGAGGCGGTTTCGCTCGTGGAGAAAAAACGCGGATACAGGTCGAAGAAGCCCTTGCTGCGAGCGGGCGTTTTCCAGCGCACCATCGCCCGGAACCAGCGCTCTTGGTTCACAGACCGCACCCTTTCGTAAATCTCCGATAGCAGTGTTGGACTTTGCATGGAGTACCTTCCCTTTTTGCGAACGGCACGCGTTTAGGTGAGGGTTGTTTCCCCCCGCGTATTTGCGGGCTACCCCCGATAGCTGTTTAAATCAGGTCGAAGAAGCCCTTGCTGCGAGCGGGCGTTTTCCAGCGCACCATCGCCCGGAACCAGCGCTCTTGGTTCACAGACCGCACCCTTTCGTAAATCTCCGATAGCAGTGTTGGACTTTGCATGGAGTACCTTCCCTTTTTGCGAACGGCACGCGTTTAGGTGAGGGTTGTTTCCCCCCGCGTATTTGCGGGCTACCCCCGATAGCTGTTTAAATCAGATGGGATGAGAAGGCCGGTCTCCGGCGGGATGCGTACGCTCCCAAGTTATCGACGCGCTCGAAGCGCAAGAGATAAAGGAGACCGGCAATGAAGAAGATTAGCACTGCTAGTGGTAAGGCGACGAAGAATTTTTCTCAACCGAAGCTGACGATCGGTTTGGACCTGGGCGATCGATCGAGTTGTTATTGCGTGCTGGACGAAGCGGGCGAAGTGCTGCTGGAACAGAAGCTGAGCACGACTCCGAAAGCAATGCGAGAGGTGTTTGGGGCGATGCCGCGATGCCGGATCGCGCTGGAGACGGGGATGCATTCGCCGTGGGTGAGCCGGTTGCTGAGCGAGTTGGGGCACGAAGTGATCGTGGCGCATGCGCGCAACGTGCGTCTGATCGGAGAGAGTCGGAAGAAGGACGATCGGCTGGACGCGCGGACCCTGGCGCGGTTGGCGCGGATCGATCCGCAGTTGCTGAGTCCGGTGAAGCATCGCAGCGCGAAAGCGCAGGCGGATCTGACGGTGATCCGGGCGCGCGCGGGTTGGTGCGAGCACGGACGTCGCTGATCAACACGGCGCGCGGACTGACCAAGTCCTACGGAGAGCGGTTGCGCGGATGCAATGTGCGCAATATGAATCCGGAGAAAGCCGAAGGGCTGAGCCCGGAACTGCAGGCGGCGCTGGAGCCGCTGCTGGCAGGCATCGAGTCGCTCAGCGAACGCATCCGCGAATACAACGAACAGATCGAGAAGACTGGCCACAGGAAAGTTATCCGCAAGTGGCGCGGCTGAAACAGGTGAAGGGAGTAGGGACGCTGATCGCGCTGACGTTCCTGCTGACGCTGGAGGATCCGCATCGCTTTCGCAAGAGCCGCGACGTGGGCTGCTACGTGGGTCTGCAGCCGGGACGGCGAAACTCCGGGCAGAGTGAGCCGCAGATGCACATCAGCAAGGAAGGCGATCCGTATCTGCGAACGCTGCTGGTGCAGGGAGCGCACCACATTCTGGGTCCGTTTGGAGCGGACAGCGATCTGCGGCGCTGGGGTCTGAAGCTGGCGGAACGTGGCGGGAAGAACGGGAAGAAGCGAGCGGTGATTGCGACGGCGCGAAAGCTGGCGGTGTTGCTGCATCGCTTGTGGGTGAGCGGAGAGGCTTACGAACCGCTGCGCAACAGCCGACCAGGTAGCGATGCCGGCGGCAGCATAAGTCAAAATCTTCTTCGAATAGGAAAGCACAAAGCCCAGAGCGCCGAGTTCCGGTGACTGCGTCTATGGCCTGGCCCAACTTCCATCGTGAGATGGAACGAGAGGTCGAAAATCAGGTGGCAGCACCGACTGAAACGAGAACACCCAACTTGCACCGAGCGAACAAAATCGCTCACTCAAGAGTGCGGATGGAAGGGTGGCGACAGTGGCGACTCGGCTGGGCAAAGCAAAATGATTCACCAAAACCAAGAAGAATCGACTTGACTCCGACCGGCCTTCTCATGGAAGGCCGTTACACTCAGAATCCGTGTTTCGGCAATGGTGAGTGATATCGCGATGTTGCGCCAACAATTGCTCGCCCACGGTGTAAACTGCCACCGAATGCGACAGCAATCGACGCCCAACGTGCCCAAGGTCAGCGATGCAGAACTTTGTGCCATCGTTTGTCGGCCTAGCACTTTTTTGGCAACCGTTTTACCGTCTGTGCGGGTTCGCGTTTTATCGCCTATTCGGATGGTGGTGACCCGAACTTAGTTGACGGTTTGTTGGCTGTCGTCGAGAATCAGCAGGAGCGATATTCAGCGAGGTGTCTATCACCTCGGCAAACATCGTGGGAAATCGACCTCCGCTGGTTAGCGTGATTATCCCCGCCTACAACAATGCCCGTTATATCGGAGAAACCCTTAATTCGATTTTCGCCCAGACTCTCCGCGATTATGAGGTCACTGTAGTAAACAGCAGCTCGCCTGATACACCGCAACTGGAGAAAGTCCTGGGGAAGTACCAGAATCGAATTCACTACATCAAGCAGGAGGATCGAGGGGTTTCCGGCGACAGGAACACGGGCATGCGGAATGCACAAGGCCAATTTCTCGCTTTTCCTGATAGTGATGATATTTGGCTGCCGAACTTCTTGGCCGATCAGGTGAAATTCTTTGACGAGAATCCATCTTTGGATATGTCATCTGCCGATTGCATTTATTTCGGCGACGCAAATGTCATTGATGTTTCCTGGCATCACTTGATTGGTCAATCCTGGCTGTCCCGTAACCCGACCGAGAGTCCAGTAACCCTGGAAAAACTTCTGCCAACTCACGGAGGCGCGTTTCCGTCCTTCGTCCTGGTTCGAAAAGCAACCGCTTTGAAGGTCGGTTTTTTTGACGAGGACCTGCGCCTTTTGGAGGATTATCATTATTGGCTCAGACTCGTATATTGGGGCGGACACTTTGCGTATCTCCGAAAGGTTCTCGGCAAGCGCAGGATCCATCCTGAGAGCTTAACTTACGATCGAAGCGTAGTTCTTCCTCACGCGCTCACGGCGCTAAAGAAATTCTTGGCCACCCTGGAACCATCCGGGAGGGAGGCCTCACTTGTACGCCGGGAAATTGCTTTGGGTCAGTCACGATTGGCCTTGCGAACGGGCAGGCGCAAATTGGCAATGCGCGATTATGAGGGAGCCACGAAGTCCTTTGCCGAAGCCCAAACTGCCGTCCCTTCCAGAAAAGTCCGGTTAGCGCTGCTGGGCTTGCGCTGGGCTCCGCAATGCACGCGCTGGGCCATATCACGCTGGGATGAACACAGGGCAGGCTCCTTCGGCTCTATAAAAACGCCACCGGCAGCGGAGAAGCCTGAACCGACCGACATCCTCAGCGGTCCGAAGACTTCCTCGATGAGCATCACAGCTTCAACGAGATCGAGGCTGTCCATCGCTTTGGGAACCATCCGAACATTTTGCGCTGGCTGGCGAAACCGCATTATAAAAGGGCGCCCCTTTGGGAGTAGGTTGTGATGGTCTGCATCATGACCTACAGAAAGGAGCACCCTCGTGAACGACGAAAAGTATATTGGGCTGGATGTTCATCAAGCAACCATCGTGGTCGCAGTACTGGATTCCACGGGTAAGTTAATCATGGAGTCCATTCTGGCAACCGAAGCGGCGACGATACTTCAGTTCTTCGCCGGCTTGCGCGGAACTTTGTCGGTGACGTTCGAAGAAGGAACCTGGTCGGTCTGGCTGTACGATTTGCTCAAGCCTCACGTCGACAAACTGGTGGTGTGCAATCCGCGGAAGAACGCGTTGCTCAAAGACGGGAACAAGAGTGATCGGATCGATGCGCGCAAGCTGGCCGAGTTGTTACGCGGCAACCAGCTCAAACCGGTCTACCATGGCGAGAACGGCGTGCGGATGTTGCGGGAGTTGTCCCGGAGTTATCTGACCATCGTCAAAGATCTGTCGCGGGTGATGAACCGACTGAAAGCGGTGTACCGCAGCTGGGCGATTCCCTGCGCGGGAAGAGATGTCTACTATCGTCGGCATCGAGCGCAGTGGCTGGCCAAGATTCGGGAAGCCGGCGTGCGGCGACGAGCGGAGCGACTCTATGAGCAGCTGGACATGTTGCAACACTTGCGTCAGCAAGCGCGGCGGGAACTGCTGGCCGAAAGTCGGAAGCATGCCATCACCGCCAAGCTGCGACAGATTCCCTATCTTGGACCGATTCGCTCGGCGCTGGCGGTGGCCCTGATCCAGACTCCGCATCGTTTCCGCAGCAAGCGACAACTGTGGGCCTATAGCGGACTGGCTTTGGAAACCCGCATCAGTGCGGAATATCGCATGGTCGAAGGTCAAGTACGGCGATCGAAGAAACTGCTTTCCATTCGGGGCCTGAACAAAGACCACAACCATGATCTGAAAGGACTATTCAAAGGAGCGGCTACGATGGCCAGTGTGCGCCCCGGACCGTTCCAGGACTTCTACCAAGCTGCGCTGGCCAAAGGCATCAAGCCGACTATGGCGCGTCTGACGCTGGCGCGCAAGATTGCAGCGATTACGCTGACGCTGTGGAAGAAGGGAGAAAACTTCGACGCAGAAAAACTAAAATCGCAAGCCGCTTGAGCGTCTCGGGTGAAGAGCCCTTCCATCTCCGGTAGATCTTTCTGGTGGTGGCCAGTCGGTTCTGGAGACGCTCGGGTTCGAGGGTGAGTATGACTATGGCCTGTAGACGACACGGTGCCGGTGGCACCCAGTCTCTGTGTAACCCCTATGCCCCCTCGGATAACCCGAAAAAGCACTAGGCCCCGAGCCTCAGATAGACCCATGGTGTGCGCTGAGCAGCGCGTTGATCAGGAGGGTTGAAGTCCCTCCGGTGCTCGGATGAGGAGCACCGTATCCAAAAGCGGGGTTGAAAGCCTCGCTGGCCGGAGAAGTGGAAGGTATGGAGACGTCTAAACGGGCACGAAGACGAAAGTCGGATACAGCCAAGGCGGACCTGAAGCCAGCACTTGCAGTCTCCGGAGGGCAGGGTGTCCATCGCGAGATGGAATCCGAAGGGCATGAGGAGAAGTTCCGGGCCGTAATCAAAGGGTCACCCAGCGATGAACCGGTCGGCCAAAGGTGGGTTCGGTCGAGCCCGCACCATGAGGGCGAAGGCGTTCTCATTCACCCACCGTACCAAGGTGATTGCGGACGGCACGGAACGGAAGAACAGCGCGTGACCTCAGGAGGACTGACAGAGTCTCTGGGTGGCACCAGAGTAAGCGGACCTATAAGCGCAAGCGAAGGGGCGAGCGACGCTCTGCCAGTAGACGGACGGCTGTGTAGTACCACAACCCCAGTGAAAGCTGGGGGACCGAGCAATCGGCGATCAGAAGTGGATCGGGGAAGGCAGCCGGCGAAGACGGTTGGGAAGAGAGAGGAAGCCAGATGAGTAACGGCGAGAAGGTGGATCAGTTCCATGAGTGAAATACCCGTACATTTTCGCCCGAGGAGACTGGCGGACTGGATCAACCCGACAGGAGCCAAGAAGGTCCACTCATTAGTGGATAAGGTGTACAAGCGGAAGAACCTGGAGATGGCCTGGGAAAAGGTGAAAGCGAACCGAGGCAGTGGAGGGGTGGATGGGCAGACTCTGGAGACTTTCGAAGCGCAACTGGAGCAACAGTTGGAACGGTTGCATCGAGAGCTAAGAGAGGACTCCTATCAGCCGCTGCCGGTACGACAACATCGGATTCCGAAGCAGGGGAAACCGGGTGAGTTTCGAATGCTAGGCATTCCTGCGATCTATGATCGTGTGTGTCAGCAAGCGCTGCTCAATCGGTTGGAACCCATCTTCGAGCCGCTATTCGATGATGCCAGCTTCGGATATCGGCGAGGGCGATCGACGAAGGATGCCATGCGCAAGGTGTGGAAGGAAATCGACGGTGGAGGGGAGTGGATCGTGGACGGAGACTTGAAAGACTTTTTCGGGTCTGTGGACCACGAGAAGCTGCTAACACTGGTCGCCCAACGAGTAGCCGATAGCCGAGTGCTACGTCTGATTAAGGCGATGCTCAAAGCGGGAAGCTACGGGCAAGGGAAACTCTTTCCCAGCGAGCGCGGGACCCCGCAAGGCGGAGTAGCTTCTCCATTGCTCAGTAACATTCTTCTGACGCCGTTTGATCAGGAGATGCGACGCAAAGGATATCAGCTGACGCGGTTTGCCGACGATTGGGTGATTACCTGTAAGTCGGCGGCTGAAGCGCGTGCAGCGTTGGCAGCTGCGACTCGGATACTGGAACGGTTGGGTGTGTGTTTGAATCCGCAGAAGACGCGGATTGTGCACATTCAGCAGGGATTTGATTTTCTGGGATACCGAATGGTGCGAACCAGCGGGAACAGCAAGATTCCCCGCGGCATGATTCAGCGATGGAACCCAAAAGGGCTGATCGCATATCCCACACGCAAATCAATCCGACGATTCCGAGATCGGGTGCGGATTCTGACGCGACGCAGTGCTCAGCGCAAGACCGCGGAGCTGATACACGAGCTGAATCCGACTCTGCGAGGTTGGGCTGAGTATTACAAACGAGCCCACGTTCGAACGCTCTTCCACAAACTTGACGGCTGGATCGTGCGGCGCATTTGGTCGCACCGTTTCTGCCGGTGGCGGACCCGGGGTTGGATCCAGTTCCCCAAGGCGAAGCTGTATGAAGAGTTTGGCTTGGTAAACCTCATCTCTCTGATACCCTCGCTCGGTTCTCACTCCCGTTCACGAGCGTCTTCGTGAAAGCTGTATGCCGGAAATCGGCACGTACAGTTTGAGCGGCGGACGGAGGCTAGCGCGACAGCGCGCCTCCTCCGACCCGACTGACACCGTACAACCGCACGGCTTGATTCAGTTTCGAAACTGATTGGCGTCGTCGCTACTCACGAAGATGCAGCTGCTGAGATGGAACAACCCAGGGCACGACACCACACCAGCGTCTTCTATGGTGAAAGGGGCTGAATGTCGCGAAATAAACCTGCGCATCCGGCGGAGGGAGAAAAATGTTCTTGACATTCCCTTATATAGACCAGGCCATATCGCTCATTGACCCTCAATGAGTGATATGGGGATTTTGTGCCACTTGAGACGATTTCTAATGCGTGGCGGTTCTGATAGCCTTCCGGTTTGCCGACCACGCGGGAGTTGGTGCCGTCAACACCCGCGGCACTTAGCGCGGGAGCTCTCCCATCCGGCGAAGAAACGGTGAGATGGTCAGGCCTTGTACGAAGACGGAAAAGGCGACGACAGCAAAACTGATGGTAATGATTTCTTCGCGGTGCGGGACTTCAGGGGGAAGTCCAAGGGCAAGAGCTAGCGCCAATGCCCCTCGCAAGCCGCCCCAGAACAGGGCATGTTGGTGTTTCGTCGTCACGCGAAGCGAGGAGCGTGAAAAGATAAGGCAACAGGGATAGATCGCTACCGCCCGGCCCAGCGTCACCAGTGCAATCGCCCTCACCGCCGGAAGCCATATCGCCACGAAATTTTGATGGGCTTCGTGCATTCCGATCAGAAGGAAGACCAGCGAGTTCGCGACGAAGGCGGCGTATTCCCAAAATGCCTGGACTGCCTCCTCTTCCCCGGTCCGAGATCGTGCCGAGCGACTTGAAATTGCCCATGACAAGTCCTGCCGTGATCGTCGCGAGGACGCCAGACAAGCCGAAATGGTCAGCCAGCAGGAACGAGCCATACGCAGCGACGGTCGTGAAGGTAATTTCAACGAGGTGATCGTCGGTTCGTCCCAAGAGTAACAGCGCTCCAAGAGCGACAGCCGCGCCGCACAAAATGCCGCCGCCGATTGTCTTCAACAGCATTGCAGTGATTTCAAGTGACGTGAGTTGCTGACCTGAAGCGAGGGCGACAACAACGCCGAAGACCACCGCAGCCGTGCCATCGTTAAAAAGACTCTCGGCCTCGATGAGCACCAGCAAACGACCCTGGGCCTTTGCTTCCTTGAAAGTTGCAATCACCGAAACCGGGTCGGTCGCGGCGATGAGAGCACCGAACACCAGTGCACTGAGCCATTGCCAGTGAGCCAGATAGTGCATCCCAGTTGCGGTAACGCACGCAGAGAGCACGACGCCAAGAGTCGCCAACACGACAATGACTGGAAAGTCGCGACGCAACTGATTCCAATGAATGTAGAACGCAGCTTCAAAAAGGAGCGGCGGGAAGCAGTGCGGTGAAGATGAGGTCCTTGGTGAGACTGACCTTCGGCGCGAACGGCAAGATCGCGAGAATGATTCCTGCCGCAACCAGGCCGACGCTGTAAGGGAGGCGAAGTCGCCGGGTCAGCATCGCGACGACAGCAGCGATCAAAAGCAGCAGCGCTCCGGTTCTGAAAGTGAGTTCCATGCATTTCCGTTTTGCGCACAACCTTAATTGCTTCAATCCGCGGCCGGGTCACATGCTTATGCACGACCATCTTGCCACCTCAACCAGGCTGGGAGAGGAATCTGGATAGTTTACGTAATCAGGCCATTTTTTTGCGGGATGATGAGTGAAACGGCGATTTTGCAACATCTCTAACGAAGGTCTGCGCTGTTAGAGGGGAACGATGCGCGGGATAAACCCCGTGCTCCAGCTTTACGCAGCCTGTCGCGACGATGTCTTGGCTTCCGATTTGCCACTCAGGGCATGGTCCACGGAGAACGGTCCACTGCCGCGAACTATCAACACAAGTGCGATGGCCAAAGCCAGCAAGTGGAATTCAAAACCTTCGCCCTTTTGCTGTCCTGACCAGTTCATAAACAACCCGTTTTGGACATGCACCATCAGCACCGCGACCAGCATGTTGCAGGCGATTCCGAATGCGGCCACCCGGCCGAGCGCACCCAGGATCAGGCCGATTCCTCCGAGAAATTCGGCGCAGATTGCTAGAAACGCAAAGATCACGGGAATGTGCATCTGTTGAGTGAAGAATCCCATGGTTCCAGAAAAGCCGTAGCCCCCAAACCAGCCAAGAGCTTTCTGTGCGCCGTGCGCGAAAAAGATCACGCCCATAACCAGGCGCAGTATGGTCACAATCCAATCATTGGAAGTAGACAGCAGCGTACGAAACATTGATTTGCCTCCCTCACAGTCCGCAAATTATACCGTCAGAGAGGAGAATGATAGAGTGGCTTAACTGTCGAGAACAGGGCATTTCACTCAAAACCCTGAGTAGGCTTTGTTTGGGCGGTGTAGACTTCTTCCATGCCACTCTCGGCGGTCCTTCAAGGAATTGATCGAACTCGACGATTAGATCAAGCATTCCCATCGAAGACCCCTCTCGAACACTTGCTCCTTTTGGGGAGATGAGGTGTAAATGAGGTGTGCAATGCTAAACAGAAATCGTGTTCCGTCTGCTTCGACTTTGTTGGGCGGAGCATGTTCTTGCCACCGGCTGTCCGGCCTGCCGAAGATACAATGAGACGCTTATGGCAGATCAACTTAGTCAGAAAATCTATACATTGGGCAGTCCACGGCGTCCCGGTATGGCATGGATACCTGGTGGGGCGTTCCACATGGGTGCGGAAGACTTCTATCCCGAAGAGCGTCCGGTCCACGAAGTTAGCGTGGACGGATTCTGGATGGACTGCTGCGAGGTCACGAACGAACAGTTCGCGCGTTTCGTGGATGAGACGAGCTATCCGACGCTTGCCGAGCGCCCGCTCAATCCTGCAGACTTCCCCGGCGCCCCTCCCGAAAATCTCGTGCCTGGTTCCATGCTATTTCACAAAACCGAAGGCCCGGTTGACTTACGCAATTACGTCAACTGGTGGGCTTGGACGCCAGGAACGAACTGGCGTCATCCACAGGGGCCGGGATCCTCGCTTGAAGGTCTCGGGCAACACCCCGTTGTTCACGTCGCATTTGAAGATGTCGAAGCGTACGCACACTGGGCGGGGAAAGAACTGCCGACCGAAGCCGAGTGGGAATTTGCCGCTCGCGGTGGCCTTGATGGAAAGAAGTACACGTGGGGCGATGAACATTCTCCTGCCGGCCAGATGATGGCCAACAGTTGGCAAGGAGAGTTTCCGTGGCAGAATCTGCTCCAGGACGGTTACGAGGGAACTTCCCCAGTCGGATCCTTTCCGCCGAACGGTTACGGCTTGTACGACATGGCAGGCAACGTCTGGGAATGGACTTGCGATTGGTTTGTGCCTCGCCACGCTGACGAAGTGGTCAAGGTCTGCTGCGGCCCGGCAGTCAATCCGCGCATTACATCACCGAACAAGAGTTACGATGCCGCGCAGGCGCAGTTCCGAATTCCGCGCAAGGTTGTCAAAGGCGGATCGCACCTTTGCGCGCCCAACTACTGCCTGCGTTATCGTCCCGCGGCACGCCAGCCGCAAATGATTGACACGAGCATGAACCACATCGGCTTCCGTTGCATCACTCGCAAGGGGTTGACAGAGAGTAACGGGAAGCGTTCGTGAGGTGTCATGCGAGAACAACCGTAAAGCTGATAGCTCCCACGGAGATTGCGACTTCCTTGCGTTTGGATCTCGCCAAAACCCGAAGTCAACTGTTGTAACCAGGCCATAGCGCTCAAAATCTCCAGCCCAGAACGAAGTGCCACCGTTTTGCAACGTCCAGCCGACCTCTGTCGTCCCAAAGGCTGCGGCATTGGAGGCCGTCGCTATGGGCAAAGCGAGAATCAAGCCGAATTACCGTCGCCGAGTGCTCCGCCTACCGGACCTAGATCATTGTAAGACTGCCGTGCTCAATAGCTTGGGCTCGCCGGCCTCGCGCCGTGTTTACGAGTACGCCATCGATCAATTCATCGCCTGGTACTGCTCGGAGCCTCGGCTGGCCTTCAACCGCATCGTGGTCGTGCGCTATCGCATGTACCTGGAATCGCGGCATCTGGCCGCCAACACCATCAACCAGCAGCTTGCAGCCGTGCGCCGCCTGGCTCACGAAGCGGCCGACTCCGGTTTGCTGAGCCCCGAGTTGGCTGCCGGGATCAGCCGAGTCAAAGGCGTTAAACAGCTGGGGTTCCGTTCCGGGAATTGGTTGAGTGTTGAACAGAGTTCGGAAGTTCTGAAGCGTGCTTGCGGTGACAGTATGCGGGCGAAGCGCGATTACGCCATGTTGGCCATGCTGTTCGGTTGCGGCTTTCGCAGATCGGAACTCGTCGGCTTGGAGTTGGACGACATCCAGATGCGCCAAGGGCACTGGGCGGTGGTTGATCTGATCGGCAAAGGTGGCCACATCCGCACCGTGCCCATTCCGAACTGGGTCAAAGCCGCTCTCGACCAGTGGACACGCGCAGCCGATATCAGGGAGGGCAAAATCTTTCGGCGAGTCGCCAGACTGGGAAAGGTGTGGGGCCGCGGCATCTCGCAGAACGTTGTCTGGTACGTAGTCAGAACCTGCTGCGAGAAAGCGGGCTTAGAGCACATTGCGCCGCACGATCTACGCAGAACCTGCGCGAAGCTATGCCACGATCGCGGCGGTGAGCTGGAGCAGATTCAGTTTCTGCTCGGGCATGCATCTGTGCAGACAACGGAACGCTATCTCGGCTGCAAACAGAATCTCGGGCATCCAGTGAACGATCTTTTCGACCTCAGAACGGACGTGCAGCAAGCGAAACACGACGAATCTATTGCGGCGAACCCGGCCAGCGAAGCTGTGGAAACCATGAACCAGATAGGGATAGAATGCCGCGACGGAGGATCGGAACATGACCAACCCGCCTGCGATGCAAGACAACTATCCCTACCAAAACGAACCGATCTGGTCGAGGTCCGAAAAGACCATCGCACGCAAAGCCTTCGACGCTGCCCTTGGGCGCGAGCTTCACGAAGTAATTCAGGAAGCAAAGAAGATGGCCAGCCAGATCGAGCAGTCGTCGGACCTGTGGGACTTAGAACATTACCTGACCCAACGTCGTAAGGAGGTCGACCGCAAGTACGATTATCGCGACTCGCAACTCACGCACGTGTTTGGGAGACTCCTGTACGAAAGCCGACTCAGTGAGGAAGAACTGCACGGCTTGGGCGAGGACAAGCTGAAGTCGATCCGATCTTTGGTCAAATTCTTAGCAGAGGACGCGGCCTGACTAGCATTCTGAGCGCTATGGCCTGGTCTATAAAAGGGGATGTCAAGAACATTTTTCTCCCTCCACCGGAGGCGCGGGTATAGTTCGCGCCATCCAGCCCTCTCGCCATAGAAGACGCTCGGTGTCGTGCCTGCGTTGATCTTGGGTTGTTCCATCTCAGCAGCTGCATCTTCATTAGTAGCGACGACGCCAATCAGTTTTGAAACTGAGCAAGCCCTGCGGTTGTACGGTGTCAACCATGGATCTATCTGAGGCTCGTGGCCTAGTGCTTTTTCGGGTTGTCCGAGGGGGCATAGGGATTACACAGAGACTGGGTGCCGTCGGCACCGTGTCGTCTACAGGCCATTGTCATACTCACCCTCGAACCCGAGCGTCTCCAGAACCGACTGGACCACCACCCGAGAAGATCACCGGAGATGGAAGGGCTCTTCACCCGAGACGCTCAAGCGGCTTGCGATTTTAGTTTTTCGGCGTCGAAGTTTTCTCCCTTCTTCCAAAGCGTCAGCGTAATGGCTGCGATCTTGCGCGCCAGCGTAAGCCGCGCCATGGTCGGCTTTATGCCTTTGGCCAGCGCAGCTGTGTAGAAGTCCTGGAAGGGTCCGGGACGCACACTGGCCATGGTGGCCGCACCTTTGAATAAACCTTTCAGATCATGGTTGTGGTCTTTGTTCAGACCCCGAATGGAAAGCAGTTTCTTCGAGCGTCGCACTTGACCTTCGACAAAACGGTATTCCGCGCTGGTGCGCGTCTCCAAGGCCAGTCCGCTATAGGCCCAGAGTTGTCGCTTGGTGCGGAAACGATGCGGAG
Organism: uncultured Acidobacteriaceae bacterium; assembly: GCA_963840895.1. Classification (GTDB taxonomy): domain Bacteria; phylum Acidobacteriota; class Terriglobia; order Terriglobales; family Acidobacteriaceae; genus Sulfotelmatobacter. The sequence continues at coordinate 505,475 of CAWJAR010000005.1, read as the reverse complement.
TCTGGATCAGGGCCACCGCCAGCGCCACTCGAATCGGTCCGAGATACGGAATCTGTCGCAGCTTGGCGGTGATGGCATGCTTGCGACTTTCCGCTAACAGTTCGCGGCGCGCTTGCTGCCGCAAGTGTTGCAACATGTCCAGCTGCTCATAGAGTCGTTCGGCGCGACGCCGCACCCCGGCTTCGCGGATCTTGGCCAGCCACTGCGCTCGATGCCGGCGGTAATACACATCTCTGCCCGCACAGGGAATCGCCCAGCTGCGGTACACCGCTTTCAGCCGATTCATCACCCGCGACAGATCCTTGACGATGGTCAGATAACTCCGCGATAGTTCTCGCAACATGCGCACGCCGGTCTCGCCGTGGTAGACCGGTTTGAGTTGGTTGCCGCGTAACAGCTCGGCCAGCTTGCGCGCATCGATGCGATCACTCTTGTTCCCGTCTTTGAGCAGTGCGTTCTTGCGCGGATTGCACACCACCAGTTTGTCGACGCGGGAGTGGAGCAGATCGTACAGCCAGGCCGACCAGGTTCCTTCTTCGAAGGTCACCGACAAAGTTCCGCGCAAGCCTGCAAAGAACTGAAGAATGGTTGCCGCTTTGGTCTCCAGGATGGATTCCATGACCAACTTGCCGGTTGAATCCAGCACTGCGACCACGATGGTTGCTTGATGAACGTCCAGCCCAATATACTTTTCATCGTTCACGAGGGTGCTCCTTTCGTAGGTAATGATGCGAACGATCACAACCTACTCCAAAAGGGCGCCCTTTTATAATGCGATTACGACAGTTGAATCGCGATTCGGTACATAACTGAAGCATGGGCCAGCACAAAAGCTACGAAAAGGAGAGGAGCTGGTTTCAACTACTTCGGTGGTTTGTGGGTGGAACAAGTCTCGCGGCTGCTTGTGTTTACATCCATGGCCTACTTTTCACCTGGGGAAGCACTTTAGAGCGGTATTGAAAAGGCTCGGCTTAGCTCATATGGGCGCGAGGCGTATGGCACCCCTTCGGCACGCCTCAAAGATTTCCTAATAGATGTTCTGCATTGCATCAGCAGATGGTGCCGCCCGCTGAGCGCGCTGCACTGCAGCACATCGACGACCTCGAATCTCGTACATGGGCCTGAAGCGATTACTCAGGCCGTGCGTCGATTGCCAGCAGACGATGTGCGACCGAAACCTCGACGTTGATTCTGATCTTGCGGCCATTCGCAAAGGACGCTAGATAGCATTTTTTACGGTTCTCGCCACCGGGAACGTCTGCTAGCACAACTAACGCTTGTAATGGACCGTTCGGTGCCAAGAATCGCGGGCCATTGTTGCGAAGAAATGCGGCGAGCCGCTCTCGTGATTCAGGAGCGAACCGGTCCGGGTCAGCCTCTCCTCGCGCTGCATCGGTGAGAGTGTCGCGGACCAATTGTGTCGTTTCAGGATCGGTGTCTGCGAGCTCAACTGGGCCGTCGGGATGCTGACAGTATTCCTTGAGCATCCGCGTTGGCGACACAGCCGCAACGCGGCCCTCAGGCTTTCTCTCCAAAGCCGGCATTTCTCTCCAAAAACGAGGTCTTCGGTCAGGCTGGAAAATTCAGAACCTGCTGTCGTGGGCAGCTTTGGCCCTGTGAAGGGCTTCGTGCCTATATGCAAGAGGTCTCAGAATTCAGAACCTGCTGTCGCCCGTAGCCTGAGAGTTCCTTTCCCACTCTCTCCGCCATACTTTCAACCACTTGGCTGAGCTGTGATCCGTAGCGCGATCCATTAAGCGCGTGGCAGAGCCAAACCCACGATCTTGCTGTGTGCCTCTGACTCTTGGTTCGTCACCACATCGCCATAGATATTCATCGTCGTGCGGATGTCCGCATGTCGCATCAGTTTCTGCTGCACGGCTATCGGGGTTCCCACAGCGTCAAGCCACGATCTATAGCTGTGGCGCATCGTGTGAGTCGCCAACTTGCCGACTTTCGCTACTTCTGCTGCTTTCTGGAAAACTCCCCAGACTCGCGGATAGGACCACGGAAGACGGCCTAGCCGTGTCGGGGAGGCGAAGACCCAGTCTCCCGGTGCGGAAAACTGTGTTGTTTGCTTCCACGTCTTGAGCACTTCCAGCAGACTGCCATCTATGCTCAAGTGCTTTCTGGAACCTGCGGTCTTTACGTCATCTACTCGTTGACGGACAATCGCACGTTCTACGCTGATCTTGCTGGCAAGCCAGTCAATGTCTGCCCACTTGAGTGCTAGGCATTCGCTGATCCAGAGTCCCAAACACAGACACAGCAGAGCCATCGTGCGGAATGGTTCCGGGAGTTCAGAAACGAACTTCTGGAACTCCTCGAACGTAAGACTACGCGGAGCATTCGTCCTCTTGGTTGCACCGCGTACAGTGACCAGAGTCATCGGATTGCGCTCTGCCGGCACGTCACCGCGCCACATAGCGAACTCCCAAAGTTGATGCAGAACACCTCGAATGTGAACTCTGCTCTTGGGAGACAGCGTGAGAGAATGCAGCCACAATTCAACAGGGCGCGGTTGTACGTCAGTGATCGAACCCTCTCCCCAGTGAGGAAGTATGTGGTTCGTCAACCACTGATCACAGCTATAGCGTGTGCTGAACCGTTGCGGCATTCGTTCTGCCCGATAGACATCAACCAGGCTGCTGACCGTGATCCCGGTCGCTTGCTTAGGTTTCTTCGGCATTAGCGTGCTTACCGTTTTCCACGCTGCTGCTTTGGTCGGCAATTCCTGCTTCGTGCCGAGTGTTTGTGATCGTCGCCTACCATCCACCCATTGCAGGAATCGCCAGGTACCACGTCCCTTGTCGAATAGAACACTTCCAGTATTGTGCCGTACTCTCCTCATTTGATCCTCCCGTCAGTCGAGAGCACGGCGGGCACGCTCAGCATAGCATCCAAGTCGGAGCTTTTGAATCTCCAGACGTGGCGTTGTGTGCCAGAGAGTATGTAGCCGCGTACCTTTCGCTGCCGTACCCACTGCAACAGGGTGCGGCGTTCGATTTTTAGGTATAGTGCTGCTTCCTCACTCGTCAGCCAGTCATTTGCCACGCCGTAACCATCTCTTTTTTCGATTGTGTTCTGCATGTTCTACTTCCCCTTTAAAAACAATTTTTTTCTTCGCGAAACCCGCGACGGTTTTGGGGGCGTTCAGCGGCGCGGACCTGTCAAGGGCGCGGTTTCTCACGCGTTCATCGAAGACCCTTGACAGGGAGCACCGCTGGAATAACGCCGGTTTGCAGAAGGCGCGGGTTGAGTGGGGAAAAAAATGGAAAGAAAAACGTCTTCGGCTAAGAACACCGAATTGGAGTGGACCTTCCGAAATCTCCCACCGGGCGTGGTTCTCAGCAGAGGAATACAAACACCTCTACACGGCGACCCGACAGCGAGTAAGAGAACCGGAGAAGAAGGACTTCAATTGGGAGGCGGAACATCTGCACGACTTTGTGCTATTCGCCGTCAATACCGGACTGCGGCCCGACGAGGCATGACGCGACTTGAGTTTACGGATGTCACGATCGTTTACCACCACCACTATGTCTTCGAAGCCCCTACATCATTGGCGCGATCTCAAAACATCTACCGCATAGTGCACATGATGAAAAACCGGCCGCTAGGTGGCATAACGTTCCATGATTATGTTGCAATACGTCATTAGATATGATTAAGTAATGACGTATTGAGATCGCAGATGGCGGAAGCCCTTCAGAGGATTCTGGAGTACGTCGGCGAACACGGAATCGTTAGGCCACGCGATATCGAGGCCATCGGCCTCCCGCGGGAGTATCTTGTTCGTCTACACCGGAGAGGCAAGCTTAATCGGCCTTCACGTGGAATCTACACACTTCCAGACGCCGGCGTGACGGAACGTCACTCTTACGCTGAAGTAGCGAAGCGGGTCCCCGAAGGTGCTTTCTGCCTGCTTTCGGCTCTCGCCTTTCACGAAATGACGACCCAGAGTCCTGCCTCGGTTTGGATTGCTCTCCCCAAAGGCGCACGGACGCCTGCCCTGGCTTCGCCTTCACTCAGGATCGTGCGTCTCTCCGGCCCGTCGCTGGCTGGAGGGATTGAAAACCATAAGATCGAGGGCGTCCCAGTCCGTGTCTATTCAGCCGCGAAGACTGTCGCCGACTGTTTCAAATTTAGGAACAAAATCGGACTCGATGTCGCGATAGAAGCTCTGAGGGATTGTCTTCGCCAAAAGAAAGCCAGTGTCAACGAAATCTACCGCTACGCCAAAGTGTGCCGGGTCAGCAATGTCATTCGCCCCTACTTGGAGGCCCTGTGATAGGGCCTCTAACAATGCCATCCGTTTGAAAAATTGCGCTGAGTTCTGCATTCGCAACTCCGCAGGCCTAGATTTTGCAGACACGATCTGCAGAATCTACCAGCACTGGTGTTAGCAACATATATAATGCAAAGTATAGATAAAGATGCAGTTAACTATAATTATGCATGAATATTTAATAAAGTGATTGACAATTGGAAGTCGCGACGAATACCATAACTGTGGAGAGTCACGAAATGCGGCCGAGCACACTTGAAGAGTTGAGGCGCCATCTGCGCCCTGGGCGTGTGTACCGCCGGGAAAACCTTCTGCCCTGGTCCCGCAGTGTTGACCGACACCTCAAAGAACTCACCGTCGATGGGACCCTCCAGAAGCTCCGTACCGGCTTGTACTACAGCCCTCGTAAATTTGAATTTGGAGAGGCTCCCGCGGAGGAGCACGAGCTGGTGAAAGCGTTTTTGAAGACAGACCGTTTTGTTGTGACCTCCCCGAATGCCTATAACCAGTTGGGACTTGGCACAACGCAGCTCTACAACAAACGGGTTGTCTACAATCAGAAACGTCATGGGACATTTCCGCTCGGCAATCGACTGGTCACCTTCGAACGTCGCATGAATGTTCCAAGGCAACTCTCTCCCGAGTTTCTGCTGGTTGATCTTGTTAATGAACTAGGCGACCTTGCGGAGGATCGGGACGCTGTTCTTTCTCGCGTTCGCGAAAAAGCCAAAGAGATGGACCCGAAAAAGCTTTCACGCGCGGTTTCTCTCTACGGCAAATACTCCACACAGAAAAAGTTTCAGGAGATGTTGCAACATGCCTGAGTCTTTTCTGCATGAGCGAAGCGATTTCAAGGCACTTGTCGCGACCGTTGCCGACAGCGAGAAGATCAATGATCCAGCTCTCGTGGAAAAAGACTACTGGATCATGCACGCCGTCTTTGGGCTCAAACAGCTTGGCTTAACGTTTGAGCTCAAGGGCGGCACTTCGCTTTCCAAGGGCTTTGGGATCATTCAGCGATTCTCTGAAGACATCGACATCCGCATCGAACCCTTCGACGGACTTGAGGTCGATACCAATCCAAATCACGAGAGGCCCACGCACATTGAGTCCAGACGAGTCTTTTATGAAAAGCTGCGGAACAAGATCAAGATTCCAGGGATTACGACCGTCGAGAGGGATACAACCTACGATGACGAAACGCTGAGGAATGCCGGCCTCAGGTTAAGCTACGAAACCCATTTTGGTTCAATCGCTGGCCTCAAGGATGGAATTCTTCTGGAAGTTGGCTTCGATCAGACGGCTCCGAACCGCTCTGTTACGATTTCGTCCTGGATCGTCCAGTTCGCAGAGGCCAAGAAACTTCAATACGCCGACAACCGAGCGTTCGACATCCCCTGCTACAACCCCGAATACACTTTCGTGGAAAAGGTCCAGGCTGTGGTTCGAAAATACGGCCAGTTCAAAGTGACGGGGAAAATCCCGACGAATTTTCTCAGACACTACTACGACATCCACCAACTTCTCGACGTAGAAGGGGTGCAGAAATTCATCGGGACCGCGGAATATTTGGAGCACAAGAAAAAGCGCTTCAAATCTTTGGATCACGACGTAGCAAGGAGTGGAGCGTTCACAATCGAAGATGAGAATGTCCGCAAGCGATTCGAGGCGGAGTATTCAAAGACAGCTACACTTTACTATCGCGGGCAGATTCCGTTCGACAAAATCCTCGCCCGCATCCAGCGAGACCTCGCGCGTCTCTAGCAATGCCGGACTGCAAGAATACAAGAACCAACGGGCTGCGTACTCACCACGAGGCAACATCATGACTCTTCGAATCCATGATCTTTGAACTTTAGGGTTCTGCAGTTCTCAGTCACTGTGCGAACCACCTTATCAGGGACTCCGCCCTGGACAACAGCCGATATTTCAAGCGTCACGGTCACATCCGAACCGACCAGGCCAGCTAGATGCGCAATGACTTCGTCGGCAATTCGCCCGGCATCGCGTCCTACCCTAGTCGGCTCCAACGCGACGTTTCCGTGAAAGCGTTTAGGTTGCGCTGTCGGCGCCAAAGGTAAGCCTGAGGTCGATACAGGAGCTGTGGCTTTTCCGTCGCCCCCATTCGCGTGGGATGGCTCTGTTACCGAGGCAGAGGCTGCACTCCGTGCAGCCGCTTCAGCCGCGATTTGCCGAGACGCCGCCTCAGGTTTCACGAGCATTCCTGAACTCGTGTCTGTCAGAGTCACGCGTTGCCCGTATCTCAAACCACGATATCGGCGGCCCGCTTCATCGTAGCTGTCAGCGAAAGCAAATGTATCCTGCTCCCAAGAGGCAGCGAAGAACTTGGGATGGGTGAGCGGTGCAAGTTCTCCGGACAGGTGCAGTTGACGGCGTTCGAAGGCAGACTTCAGGCCGGCGACGAACTTACCACGTATTGCGCTCATCTGAGTTCTTGGGCGAGTCCGATGAGAAGCCCTTCAGGCCCGCGGATGTAGCAGAGCCGATACGCGTCTTTATACTGGACTACTTCGCCTACGAGCTGCGCGCCGCGCTTGCGGAGCCTTTCAAGCGTCTCGTCGATGTCGTCTACAGCGAACATGACGCGGAGGTAGCCTAGAGCGTTCACCGGGGCGTTGCGATGATGCGCGACGGCAGGCGGCGTGAGGAAACGGGAGAGCTCGACCCGGCCGTGCCCGTCCGGCATGCGCATCATGGCAATCTCGACGCGCTGATCGCCCAGTCCAGTGACACGTCCGGCCCATTCTCCTTCGATGATCGCCCGCCCTTCGAGCTCGAGGCCGAGCTCGCGAAAGAAATCAATCGTCCCTCTGAGGTCATCGACAACGATTCCTACGTTGTCCATTCGTTTGAGCGCCATGTGTCCAATTTACAAGCTGCTGTCGAAGTCTGACAACGGACCCTTTCTAAAGGCCGAAGCACGAGCGGCGTGGAACCCGAGAGATCGCTCCCGAATAGCGCTTCCTCGGGGCGGATCACGGGCAATCGGGAAACTGACGACAAAAAGTTCGTTGGCGCGCCTTGCTGATGATATGCAACAGCAATCGCAGTCGGATGGTTTTGCAATAGAGACAGTGCAACACGTGAAGAATTCGGGCCGAAGTCGGTCAGACAGCAACGTGGAAGAGATTGCCCAGTTTTCCGGCTACTAAGCAGCACTTTGGTCCGGGAGAGCAGTTCGCTCCCCGCCTGTAAACCTACCTGACCTTTGCTGCAAACACGGTTGATCCGGCGACCACGGTTTCAAGCACTCGCACGTTGGCTATATCCTCAGGCGCGATTTCTAAAGGATTGCGGTCAAGCACAATCAGATCGGCGAACTTTCCGATTTCCAAGGAGCCGGTGATATCGTCTTCATGGAGTTCATAAGCAGCATCAATCGTCGCTGCACGGAGCACGGCATCACCCCGTAGACCTGGATCTTCGCCCAGTTTGCCCTGATATTGCAGACCGGCATCGCGCGCGTTCGTGCGGGTCACGCCGACTTTGAGGGCAAACCACTCATCGAGCCGATCTACGGGCCAGTCGCTGCCAAACACGACTCGCGCGCCAGCTGCTTTCAGCAGGCCTGCAGGCTCGAGAATCTTCATGCGCGCCGGGCCAAGGTAATTGATCAAACCGAGTGTGTCGCCGGCAGGTTTTTCCCACTGAAAAGAGAGCACCGGCAGCGCATTAAGCGCCCGGAAGCGTGGAAAGTCCGTGGGGCTGACGATTTCGTCGTGCGCGATGGCGGGACGGACATCGGCACCGCTCAGTTCTTTCCGCATGACTTCGATCCCATCGAGGCCGGCGCGAACGGCGGCGTCACCGTCCGCGTGCATGTGGGGATCAATGCCTGCGCGGCCGAGGCGGACCACAATTTCTGCCAAAGCCTTGGGCGGGAAGTAGACGGCCGGGCCGCGATTGTCGCCGTCAACCCAGTTGGGATTCTCCTGGGTGCCGACGTTTTTGCGATAGGGCTCGAGCACGGCGCCAGTGAGGGCGGGAGCGGCAATCACGCCATCGAGAAAGAGCTTGGCATTGCCCACGGTGATGCCGGGCTTCAGTTGGAGAGCGCCCTGATCGTACTGCTTGCGATACGCGACCACTTTTGAGACTGCCTGGGCGGGACCGCTGGCTTCCGGCGGGTTGATCACGGGAGCAAAATGCGCGCGCACCTTGAGTCCGCCGCTCGTCTGCACAGCGGTGAAGGCGGTCATGCTCTCTGGAGCGGCAGCGGCATCGAGGAAAGAAGTCACACCTTGAGCAAGCATCGCCTGCTGCGCTTCTTTGGCGGCTGCGATGTTTTCTTCGGGAGTGGGCTTGGGGATCAGGTCAGAGAAGACGTCGAAAGCGGCGTCTTCGAGGAGGCCGGTGGGATTGCCCTCGGGGTCACGCCAGATTTTTCCGCCGAGGGGATCGGGAGTCGCTTTGGTGATTTTTGCCAGACCGAGTGCGCGCGAGTTAGCGAGCACCGTGTGTCCGAAAGAAGAGCGCACGATGATGGGACGCGAGGTTTTAAGCGCGTCGAGGGTGGCGCGGCTAGTCTTCACGCCCGGCGGACGCATGCTCTCCTGAAACCAGCTGACGACTTCGAGCCAGCCGTCCGGCTCCTGTTTTTTTGTTTTATTGAGGCAGTCCTGAATGCGGCCCTGCATTTCCGGGACAGTCAGCGGCTCGTAGTTGAGGCCACATTTACGGAGGACGAGGCCTCCTTCAAGCGGATGCATGTGACCGTCAATCAGTCCGGGCATGAGGAAGCGGCCGTGCAGATCGGTGACTTTCGTGGATGCGCCGATGAAGGGGGCTAGTTTGTCGTTGGTGCCGACGTAGACGATGCGGCCGTCGCGAATTGCAATCGCTTGTGCAATAGTGCCGCGCGCGTCGATGGTGTAGATCTTGCCGTTGCGGAAGACGCGGTCGGCGGAGGATTGAGCGAAGCAAGATGCGATGAGGGATGCGGCTACGAGACCGATGAGAAGGAAACGGGTCATGGTTTTTGACCGCAAAAGAGTAAATCATCCGATAGCAGGGAGCAAACCTGCCCAAAAATGCGGCCACCTAGCACAGATTTAGCGAGTACTAGACGCCGATAATAAACCCGCCAATTTCTCCACTCACACACTCTCGGGGCATATTGTATGAATTCAGCAGCATCGGCACAATACCAGAGTCACAAGACACGCATTCGAAGCTCCACATCAGAAAACGACTATGGAATGTCAGCCAGCCGTGCCGTAAACAGCCAATGCTTGTTCCCGAGTCACGAGCGACTCTGAAGTAATCCCTAAGGTAAGGTTTGCCGACGATTCGGACAAGATCAAGAACCGTGGCCGGATTCTGGGATGGCGTCTGGCGGGACCCCACAGGCAAGCCGGCGCTCAAACAGAACAAAGCCCCCTTTTCGACAAGGTGATTGCGAAGGCTATTCTTCAAACTCCTTGAGGGAATTCACTTCACAGCAAAGTTCGATGTCGAGCCATTTGGTTACCTCGTGTTGCGGAACAGCGCACATGCAAGATGGGCACCAATTCAGAAGCTTTTGGCTGTACATGAAGTTGCGGTGTTGCTAAGGTGCACTGATCGCCTCTTTGTTATAGTGTGGCTTCGTTCTCCGAAGCTCGACCGGTGTGGGCGCGTTGCATTGCTGATTGAGTATCCTCCATCACTAATCTACTTACGCGAGATATTTCTAATGCCTCGATTCGTCGCAATCCTACTCTTCTTTGCATCGCTGATGGCTCCTGCCTGCTTTGCGCAGCAAGTCCCGCTTCCACCGGAGATTGAGAATCCTCGTGTTTTGGGCGTCAACAAGGAGCCGGCCCACGCAACGTTGATGCCGTATACAAGCGAGGCTGAGGCGCTGAGCGGAGGTAAGTCGAGTTTCACGCAATCACTGAACGGGGCCTGGCAGTTCAGCTGGGTGAAGGAACCGTCGCAGCGTCCGGTCGACTTTTACCGTCCCGACTATCCCGCCGACAAGTGGGCGCACATTGAGGTGCCCTCGAACTGGGAACTACAGGGCTACGGCACGCCTATTTATGTCAACTTCACTTATCCGTTCAGCCGGAATGCTCCACACGTAATGAGCCAGCCCGATAAATCATGGACCTCCTACACTGAGCGGAATCCTGTGGGATCGTACCGGCGCACCTTTTCGGTACCCGCGTCCTGGAATGGGCGTGACGTCTTCGTCGTCTTCGAGGGAGTCTATTCGGCGTTCTACGTATGGATCAACGGCCACCGGGTGGGCTATAGCCAGGATTCGCGTGTGCCGGCCGAATTCAACATTACGAGATACTTGAAACCTGGAAAGAACCTGATCGCAGTCGAGGTATATCGTTGGGCGGCGGGCAGCTACCTCGAGGATCAGGACACGTGGCGACTCAGCGGCATCTATCGCGACGTTACACTGGTGTCGCGGGCCCCTTTGCATGTTGAGGATTTCCATGTGCAGGCCAAACTGGACTCCCTATATCGCGATGGCCTGTTCCGGTTGAACCTCAAGCTGCGGAATGTTCAGGCTGCCGCGACCGCGACTGTGGAAACGAAGCTCCTCGATCCGTCCGGACGAGAAGTTGCCAGGCCTCAAACGCGACGAATCCAGGTGGCACAGAACGGTGAAGCTGCGCTGGAGTTCGAGCAGGTGATCCCGCGGGTGAAAGCGTGGTCGGCCGAAGAACCGAACCTGTATCAGTTGCTGATCACTCTGAAAGACGCCAGAGGCAAGGTCATCGAAAGCATTCCGTGGAGTATCGGTTTTCGCACCGTTGAAATCAAGGGAGACCAGCTGCTATTCAACGGCCGCAAACTGTACCTGAGAGGAGTCGATCGCCACGAATTCGATCCTGTTCGGGGGATGGTGATGACACCGCAGCGCATGCTCCAGGATGTCCTCCTGATGAAGCGCAACAACATCAATGCGGTGCGCACAAGCCACTACCCCAATGCTCCCGCATGGTATGCGCTCTGTGACCGCTACGGCATCTATGTGCTCGATGAGGCGAATAACGAGTCGCACGGATACGGTTCGGGGGAGCGGCAGCTCATTTCCGATGGCGAAGACTGGACCGAGAGCATGGTTGACCGCGGCCGCCGTATGGTCGAGCGTGACAAGAATCATGCCTCGATCTTTGCGTTTTCGCTGGGTAACGAGTCTGGTTTTGGCCGGAATCTGGACGCCGAAAGAGACTGGATCAAGACGCACTATCCTGAGTTCCCCGTCTCCTACGAGCCGGGCGGCAGCGCCGACAGTGACTTCTACGCGCCGATGTATACGACGGTTGCCCAGATTCCGGCTACCTATCGCAAATCGGGCAAAGGCCGTCCGATGTACCTGGTGGAATACGCCTACTCCCGCGGCAACGCCACCGGTGATCTGCACGACTATTGGGACTTCTTCGAGTCGCAACCATACCTGCACGGAGGTTTCATCTGGGATTGGCAGGACAAAGCCATCCTCAAAACCGGAAGCGACGGTAAGCGGTTTTATGCCTATGGTGGTGACTTCGGCGACGTCCCCAATGACGAGGACCAGTGCGCCAACGGTATTGTGGGGCCGGACCGGGAACCTCACCCCGCGCTAGCTGAGGTGAAGAAGGTCTATCAACCGATTCGGATCGAACCCGTCGATCTGGCAAATGGCAAGATCCGCGTCAGGAACAAGCATCTGTTCCGCGATCTCTCCTTCATGAAGGGCACGTGGGAACTCGAAGAGAATGGGGCGGTTGTTCAGCGGGGGACGATCCCGTCTCTGCACACACCGCCGGGTCACGCCGAGGAAGTGGCTCTGGGCGTTGCGTACTCGCCGAAGCCGGGAGCGGAGTACTTCCTGAAGACAGAATTTGCGCTTGCTGCCGATTCGTCCTGGGCTCCAGCGGGCCATATTGTGGCGTTCGAGCAATTGGAAATGCCGAATTCCACTGTCCCCGTAACATCCCCTGACCTTGCTGCCATGCCGGCGCTGCGGGTCACAGAATCGGAATCGCAGTACGCGATTTCAAATGGACGTTTCACGGCCCGGATCAGCAAAATTTCGGGACGACTAGAATCGTATGTGCTTTCTGGGAAGGAACTGCTCAGCGGAGGGCTCACGGCGAATTACTGGCGCCCGCCGACCGCCGACGACAACGGAAGCGGCATGTCCCAGAAGCTGGCGGTCTGGCGTGATGCGGGACCGAACTCCACGGTTAAGGCAATCGCACACAAGCAGCCGCAGCCACAATTGGTCTGGATTGAAGTGCAGTTGGCCGTGCCTGCGGCCGAGTCGATCCTGGAGTATCAATACGAGGTTTACGGTGACGGTTCGATCGAGCTTGAGAGCGTTCTCTCGCCCAGGGGTGATTTGCCAGACTTGCCGCGAGTAGGTACCCAGTTTCAGATTCCAGGCGAGTTCAAGAACATTGCCTGGTTCGGGCGCGGCCCAGGCGAAAACTACTGGGATCGCAAGACAGGTTCACCAGTGAGCCGCTATTCCGCAACAGTCGACGATATGTGGTTCCCCTATCTCAAGCCGCAGGAGACCGGCAACCGCACCGACGTCCGCTGGGTCACCTTCACCAACGAGCGTGGCGAGGGCTGGAAGATCACGGGCCTGCCTCAATTTGACTTCAGTGCGTGGCCGTTCCGCATGACGGAACTCGACCACTTTGCTCCCTCGGGAGTACACGGTCATCGGCACCCTTCCGAGATTGAGCTCTCCAAGGACATCACGGTCAATATCGATTACCGGCAGATGGGAGTGGGCGGGGACGACGGCTGGGGCGCACGTCCTTTGCCGAAATACAGACTCGCGGCAACACGAGAATATCGCTACAAGTTCCGCATGGAGCCAATGAAGCGTCCTGGATAGCAAGCCATTCAATGCTGACGTGCTGGCGCAACTGCTCCGCGCTGAGCCGTTGGCGGCAGGAAGCGCGGGCGGGCGTGCGGCAAACTACAAAGGGGGCTCTCCCGCTACGGCCTTTCTTGGCAATCGTGGACGAGTGCTATCGGCTCTATCCGAACACTGTGGGGGACGGCGCGCCGTTGGAGTCGCTGTGCAAGCAACTCAGCTTGGCCCAGATGATAAGGTTCCTAAAACCTTGACTGGAACACCCGGAGTGGCTAGCCGCGAGTCCCATAGTAATAAGAGGTACAGATTCCCATCGTGTGCTGATTCGACAACTTTGCGGTGAAGCGGGTCGGGCAGTACCGGAACAAGTCCGCGAAAGCGTAGCAGCAGATGCCCGGTTTTAGCGAAATGGTTAGGGGAACGGAATCAATTCAGGTAAGCCGGGCCATCAGTTACACAATGGGCATCTACAAACACCTTGGTAACCAGTGAGGTGTGCTTCCGGTGCGTACCCGGCCAAGTTGACGCAAAACGGGCCTTTCCAAAAGTAGCGGCTAGCGTTCCATGATCGCCGCCATCGTCCATTACTCCCGGTTGACGCTAGTGCTTTTTCGGACGCGACGCGGGGATGAGTGCTCAAGTCTGAAAAGAAGATGTGAGGCGTCGCGTTCGAAAAAGCCGTCAGAAGGAAGCCGCTGGCGTGGCGGACGCGGGACTTATGCAAATTGAATGGGGTGAGCGAGGGGTGTAGAAGTTCGCGGGAGCCGTTAAGGCCGCTGGAGTAGCAGCCGGCGCACCGATGCAAAGACGAGTTGATGGCCGAAGTGAGCATAGGCAGGAACAGGAAGAAGATGTCTGGGGGTAACCGAGACACAGTTCGGCGAAACGCTCTGAAGCGCGCCGACTGTGCGGTCTGTGGGCGAGTGATTTCATGCAGCCGTGGCCAGGAGCGGTGGAGAACGAAGTTGGAGTTGTGCCGCCGTGAATCGTTCGACGACCGCCATTGGCCCGCCGCACTTGGGACAGCGCCACAGCGGCTGCGGTGTAGGAGCGGTCGACGTTTCCGATTCGTTTTTTGGTGGAGTGGCGTGGAGAGCGGCGAAGCACTGTGGCAGCAGAGCGGCGCGTCTTCGGTTGGCGAGGAAGCCGAAGTGACGGATGCGGACGAAGCCCTTGGGGAGCAGGTGAAGTAGGAAGCGACGCAGAAACTCATCGTGCGAGAGGGTCATCAGTTTCTGCCGATTGTGGTCGGCAGAGTCACGCCAGCGAAAGGTAACCTGGCGGTTCGCCAATGAGATCAAGCGATGGTTGGAGATGGCGACGCGGTGGGTATAGCGGCCGAGATACTGCAGGACATATTCGGGTCCGCCGAAGGGTGGTTTGGAACAGACGATCCAATCTTTGCGGAAGAGCGGACGCAGCCAGGCAGCGAAGAACTTGGGATGGGTGAGCGGTGCAAGTTCTCCGGACAGGTGCAGTTGACGGCGTTCGAAGGCAGACTTCAGGCCGGCGACGAACTTACCACGAAACACGCGCCGGAGAACAGCGATGGGAAGGAAGAAGCGTGGGTGGGATGGAATCCAGTGGGCGTGATCGCGGGAGAGTCCGCCGGCGGGAACGACACAGTGGACGTGGGGATGAAGCTGGAGTTTCTGGTTCCAGGTATGGAGCACGCTGAAGAAGCCGATCTCGGCTCCGAGATGGGCGGGATGGCGGGCGACTTCCAGCAGAGTTTCGGCGCTGGCTCGGAGCAGCAAACCATAGATGATTTTCTTGTTCTGCAAAGCCAGCGCAGCCAGTTGCGGCGGCAGGGTGAAGACGACGTGGACGTAGGGCGTGGGCAGCAGTTCACGGCGACGGGCCGTGATCCAGCGTTCGCGGGCACCAGTCTGACACTTCGGGCAGTGCCGGTTGCGACAGCTGTTGTAGGAGATAGTGGCACGATGTCCGCAGCTGGTGCACTCATCGATATGGCCGCCGAGGGCAGCGGTGCGACAACGCGCGATGGCCAGCAGGATCTTGAGGTGAGTCCAGCGGAGCCAGTGACGGTTGCGCTCAATGAAGTCTGTGCCTGCGCTGCGAATGATGTCGGCCACCTCTAACTGTGGCCGACTCATCTACTCCTCCTCGGACGACCTGCCTTTCTTCAGCACCAGCGCATCCAGCGGACTCGCCGTGGCATGCAGATGCCGTTGCGAGAGGTGGAGATAGCGAGCGGTTTCTTTCAGATCGTGATGGCCCAACAAGATCTGGATGGTGTGCAGGTCGGCGCCGGCTTCGAGCAAGTGAGTAGCGAAGCAATGGCGGAGCACGTGAGGATAGATACGTTTCTTAATCCCGGCGCAGCGGGCAGACTCGACGCAAGCGTGGTAGGGTGTCTTGTCATCCATGGGGTGATCAGCGCTGTGCCAGCGGTTGCCGGGAAATAACCAGACGGATTTTTTGCGCAAGCGTTGCCAGTGAGCGCGCAGTTCCTCGAGCAGGACAGGACTGAGCATGACATCCCGGTCTTGTCCTCCTTTGCCGTCTTGAATGTGCACGACCATTCGTCGGCTATCGATATCGCTCACCTTCAGGCGCGTGAGTTCAGTGCGGCGGGCACCGGTGCCGTACAGGGTCATCAAAATGGTGCGATAGAAAGGAGTCGGCGCAGCATCGATGAGCTGTGCTACTTCTTCCTGACTGAGAATGGTGGGCAGGCGATAGCGCTTCTTGGGATAGGGAGTGTCGGCAATACTCCAAGGCCTCTTGAGCGTCTGGATGTAGAAGAAGCGCAGGGCGCAGAGATGGTTGGTCACCGAACCGGGAGTCAGTTTGTGCACGGTGAAGAGCTGGGCTTGGTACTCGCGAATGTGCTGCGGCCCCAGGCGGTCGGGCGAGCGGTGGAAGTGCTGGGCGAAGCGCTCGATGAAGCGAATGTAACGCTGTGTGGTAGCTTCAGAGTAATGACGACGCTGGAGTTCCTCCAGCATCATTTTGCGTAGATGGGTCACAGGGACACCTCCTTGTGACTCACAAATTATCTGAGGTGGAAATCAAGGACTGCCGACATCACCCACGCGGCAGCGTCCGCCGCGCCAGCGGCTTCGTTGTGTGCTGGGCATGCTCAGTAACTTGGAGGTGAAAGTCCTCTGGCCGACCTGATGGAGGTGAAGGCCTAGTGATAATGCAAGGGCTACCGCTGCGAGGTGGGGTCCGAAGGAAGCATGGAACAAACGTGCGAGTCGATGGACAAAAACTGAATAGAAGGCGCCCGTACCGGACGAGTGGGCAACTTACCGCGAAGTCCATAATCCATCAAGGTGCGAAGCGTAGATTCGGCGACTGTGCACGGAAAGTGACTGAGCTTACCCCAGGAGATCTGCTCCGTGTCGCTTCGGCGACTGAGGTGGCCGTAAGGCGATCTGACCGCGGAGCAGAAGTCAGCATCGGGCATAGTACCCGGCAACGGAGAAGGCCCGCACGAGAAGGAGTGGTGAGTAGGCCATGAGTCTCAAAGACGACAAGCAGCAGAACATCCAGATGAAACTGGACTTCTCATCTGCGCTGACGGGTGCAGCCCGGGGTGCCGCAGGAGGAGAGACTGAATCGTCGGTGGCGACGAGTGGACCCGAAAACCCAGCTAGAAGCGATCGACTGATGGAGGAGGTCTGTGAGCGAGAAAACCTGAAGGAAGCACTGCGGCAGGTGAAGGGTAATAAAGGTAGCGCGGGAGTGGACGGAATCACCGTTAACCAACTCACCGACTACCTGAAACAGCATTGGCCAGTGATCCGAGAACAACTGCTGAACGGGACCTATGAACCGAAGCCGGTGAGGCGGGTGGAAATCCCCAAGCCGGACGGCGGGGTGCGAAAGCTTGGCATCCCGACGGTGCTGGATCGATTCATCCAGCAAGCGGTGATGCAGGTGCTGCAGCGGCGGTGGGACTCGACGTTCTCAAACTACAGCTATGGTTTTCGACCCGGACGATCAGCACATCAAGCGGTAGCTCAGGCGCAGCAATTTATCACCGGAGGCTACAGCTGGGTGGTCGATCTCGACTTGGAGAAGTTTTTCGATCGAGTCAATCACGACAAATTGATGGGCCAGGTGGCTAAACGAGTCGGGGACCAGCGGCTGTTGAAGCTCATCCGGGCGTTCTTGAACGCCGGGGTGATGGAGAACGGACTGGTCAGTCCAAGCGTGGAAGGCACTCCGCAAGGAGGTCCACTTTCACCACTGCTGTCGAACCTCGTGCTCGACGAACTCGACCAAGAGTTAGAGCGACGTGGCCACCGCTATCTGCGATACGCGGATGATTGCAATATCTACGTGCGCAGCCAGCGGGCTGGTCAACGAGTAATGGAAAGCATCACGCGATTCATCACTCAAAAGCTCAAGCTCAAAGTGAATGAGACGAAGAGTGCAGTGGCGCGACCGCAGGAGCGGAAGTTTCTCGGGTTTAGCTTTAGCACTGGTCCAGAGATCAAACGCATGATCGCACCAAAAGCTCTGGAACGGTTCAAGCACCGAATCCGGGACACCACACGACGGGCCAAAGGCGTCAGCATGGAAACGACAATAGCGGAACTAGCTCCGTATCTGCGGGGTTGGCGTAGCTATTTCGGCTTCTGCGAAACGCCCGATGCGCTGATGTACCTGACCCGCTGGGTCCGATTGCGATTGCGGGCAGCGATGTGGCGGCAATGGAAAACTCCGCGCCGTCGCCGCGCGGCTTTGCTAGAACTGGGGGTCCGTCCGCGCCTTGCCAACAACACGGCGGGCAGTGGCCGCGGCCCCTGGTACCTCGCTCGGGCCAAAGCCCTCTCGGTGGGGCTTTCCAATGCTTACTTCAAATCGCTTGGGCTTCCGACGTTGATCGATGGGTGCTAGCGCAACCAACTCGAACCGCCGTGTACGGACCCGTACGCACGGTGGTGTGGCAGGGGTCGGCGGGTGACCGCCGCCCCTATGCCGATCTAACGGGCAATCCAGAAGTTATGCCCAGGATGGACTTTCAACGAAGATGGCCCATAGCGGACGGCTAGCGGTTCGGTGATGCGGCACGCTTATCACCTTACATGGTTCCGGGGACAAGACCGCAGAGCGAGGATGGGCATTGGCCGTTTAGCGGGGCTGCTTCTTGATTACTTGTTTCTCACGCTCCAGTACCATTTGGTCGAAGGCGTGGGGCAGCGACTCGCAGCGGGAGTAGGGGCCGGGCTTATAGGCACGAGATTTTATTCCGGCCTGCGAAAGCTCCGAGATGCCCCAGTCTTCACGGTTGGTGATGTCCCAGAATTCAACCGCGTCATCAGCTTCGAAGTCAGGCTTGACCATTTCGTCGGGGTGAAAATGCCACTCGCAGATAACGTGAGTACGATCCACGGCACGCGGCCAGAGGGTGTGGGTCATCATGTAATCCGGATGCAGGCTGAGCAGTAGATTAGGAAAAATCGCGTAGTAATAAACTCTGTCTCGCTCGTCTGCATTGAGTCCGGGAAGATAGTTGCGCCGCAGCTTTCCATCTTTGCTCATGGTCTTGGCGCCGCCCTGAAACTCCATCGAGCCGCCGATGTATCCGCGATGGGGACGGTCGTTTTCTCCGGAGAGGTAGTCGGTAATGGTACTGAGCGCCGGATGAAGAATAGGACAGTGCAGGCACTCGTTGTAGTTCACCATGATCAGCTTCCAATTAGCCTTCACCTCATACGCGATGCGCCGATGCGCACGCAGATCAGCCATTTGCCAATTCTGGAATTTCTGAGTCAGATCCTCTAGCTGACTGGCCAGCGGGGCGGGCTCCGAGCCAAGATTGATAAAGATGTGTCAGTCCCAGACGTCGGTATGCACGCGACTAAGAGGATAGTCTTCACGGCAGAAGCCGTCATGTACATGGGGGGCGCCGATCAGACTTCCATCGAGTCCGTAGGTCCAACCGTGATAGCCGCACTGGATACGTCCGGGGAAATGCCCTGCAGCACTGGCACAGATACGGGTGCCGCGATGCCGGCAGACGTTGAAAAACGCGCGCAACGAGTTACTGCCATCACGAGTAATGATGATGCTTTCGCCGGCAACTTCTCGCAGAAAAAAGTCGCCTGGCGTCGGGATTTGATCTGCGCGCCCGGCGCAAATCCACGTCTGGCAGTAGAAGCGTTCGACTTCGTCGCGAAAGAGATCAGGATTCGTGTAGTAGCGGGCCGGTAGGGTTGTCGCAACGGATTGGGCGTTAGAACTCGGCACACAGCACCTGTGGAAGCACTCCGACAGCAATTCGCCGCGATCGTAGAGTAAGGATTTTACACAACTTCCCGCCCAGCAGGAGGAAATGGCGGCGGGCTTGCCGCCACTCCTGCACCCTGTTAGTCTCAACGCCCGATGAAACTCTGGACCTTGTTCCTGATTCCTGCAGTTTCCATTGTCATATCCGGGCAGGACGCCCCGAACTCCGAGACGCATTTTGTGCTGGAGAAAAACGTCCCCGTGCCCATGCGTGACGGTGTGGTTCTTCGCGCCGACGTAATGCGGCCACCTGAGGCCGCCAAATTTCCCGTCCTGGTGTATCGGACGCCCTACGGTAAGGATGCTGCGCAGCAGGAGTACACGACTTTCAAGCATGGCATCGAGCGCGGCTATGCTGTCGTAATCCAGGACGTTCGTGGACGGTACCACTCGGATGGAGATTTCCGTCCTTACGAAAATGAGGGACGAGACGGCTACGACACGATCGAGTGGGCCGCCGCACAACCTTGGTCAAATGGCAAGGTGGGAACCTTCGGTCTTTCGTATCCCGGGGCGGTGCAATGGCTCGCCGCGGTTCAGAATCCTCCTCACTTACGGGCCATGGTACCGGCCATGACATTCTCGACGCCGCAGAATTTCTTCTACGCGGGCGGAACGTGGGACATGTCATGGATCGACTGGATCTGGGACAACATTGCATGGGATACCCGCGCGAAAAAGAATCTGCCCGGCCCGCGCACTTACCGAGAAGCCCTCGCTGCCTGGAATGAAGAAGGGCCGAAGATGTTAAATACCCTGCCCTTGCTTGCCGTGAAGCCTTTGCAGCAAGCCGCCCCGTATTATTTCGACTGGCTACAACATCCGCCGGAGGATCCGTGGTGGAACTGGAGCGAATTGCGAGACAAGTACTCTCGCACGCACGCAGCTGTCCTAAACCTTTCGGCGTGGTACGACGACAACTATGGTCCTGAAGGCGCAATTACGAACTTTGCAGGCCTGCTCAAGACAAGACAGGTCGACAAAGATCCTCGTACCCACCTGCTGCTTGGACCGTGGGTTCATGGTGTGGACAGTACCGCCAAAACGCGATCTGGAGAGCGTGAGTTTGGCCCGACCGCAGCGATCGACTACGACGAGGTGGTCCTGCGCTGGTTTGATCACTACTTGAAGGGCGTGGACAACGGCGTCGACCGCGAAAAGCCGGTGCGTTACTTCGTGATGGGACGCAACCAGTGGCGGGACGCTGATCAGTGGCCGCCAACGGCGAAAGAAACATCGGCGTTCCTCGCCCCCGCGAGCGACGGTTCAAGTACAGGTCGCCTGCAATCCTCGCCGTTCGACAACTCGGACAGCTTCAGCGAATTCGTTTCCGATCCGTCCAATCCCGTGGTGAACGTGTACGACTCCTCCGGCGCCCACGACTATCGCAAACTGGCTGATCGCGCCGACGTTCTGACCTTCGATTCTGCTTCGCAGCAGGAAGATACAGAAATAACGGGGCCGATCACAGCCCGCATATTTGTCTCCTGCGACTGCCGCGATTTCGATCTATGGACCCGGCTTCAGGACGTCTTCCCGGATGGAACGGCGATCAACCTGATGAGTCCGGGGCTGGATGTCCTGCGCGCGAGCTATCGCGATCTCAGCCGGGGCCGGCAGTTGTTGTCGCCGGGAACAATCTATGAACTGAAGTTGGAGAAACTGATCACCAGCAACGTGTTTCTGCAGGGACACCGGATCGGCCTACAGATCTCCGCAAGTTTCACCCCGAACTTTTCGCGCAACCTCCAGAGTGGAAAGTCCGAGGTGAACAGTGTCGAGATGAAAAAGGCGCACATTCGCTTATTTCACGACACTCAGCACCCCTCACAGGTAGTGCTGCCCATTATCCCGGTCGTGAGGTAAATTGCTGATTCGGTCCGGCACGGAATAATCTGTCCTGCTTTCTGAGTTTGCGGAGGAACCTTGTTCCGATTCCAAATGATTCGGCTTTTCATCTTTGCTTTCCTGTGCGCGAGTTGCGTGGCGCAGCGTGAACCGGTGCTCAAGCAGATTGACCTCCCACATGCTTATTACTATCGCGAGATGTACCTGCCTCAGCTCACTACGGGACCAGGTGCGGCTGCATGGTCTCCGGATTCCCGGACGCTGATTTACTCCATGGCCGGATCGCTGTGGCGGCAGGATGTGACCAGCACGGTCGCCGAGCAACTGACGGCAGGTCCGGGCTATGACTATCAGCCGGACTGGTCGGCGGATGGACGTTGGGTTGTCTTTTCGCGCTACGACCACGACGCCATGGAGTTATGGCTGCTCGACGTGCATGATGGACGCACGCGACAGCTCACATCCGGAGGCTCGGTTAACGTCGAGCCGGGGTTCTCTCCCGACAGTCAGCGGCTGGCGTTTGTTTCGACTTCCTATAAAGGTCACTTCCACATCTTTGCCGGGAGATTCGAGAATGGCGAACTGAGCGACGTCCAGCAACTCACTCCGGAAAACGTCAGTTCACTTCCTCGCTATTACTACAGCCAGGTCGACCACGAGATCAGCCCGGTGTGGTCGCATGACGGGTCGGAAATCCTTTTCATTTCCAATCGGGGGCACATCCACGGTACTGGCGGCTTCTGGCGGATGAAGGCGCAACCCGGCGCGGAAGCGCATGAGATCCACTATGAGGAGACGACCTGGAAAGCCCGCCCGGATTTTTCGCCAGACGGCAAGCGCATGGTGTACGCGTCATATCTAGGACGGTCGTGGCACCACCTTTGGGTGATGCCGGAGGCGGGTGGTGACACATTTCCGATTTCGTATGGAGAGTACGACAATATCAATCCACGATGGTCACCGGACGGATCAAAGATTGCGTTTATTTCCAACCGCAGCGGCAATACGTCGTTGTGGATCCAAACCATTCCCGGCGGGGCGCAGAACGAGGTTGTCGCCCGCGAGCGAAAGTACCTGAAGCCAATGGGGAAGTTGCTTCTGCGAGTTACAGACCGCGGCGGGAAGCCGGTGACAGCGCGAGTCTTCGTTACGGGAGAAGACGGTCGGGCTTATGCACCGGATGACGCCTGGATGGAAGCGGACGACGGTTTTGACCGCAAGGAGCGTCCGTTTGAAGCGCACTACTTTGTCACCAAGGGAATCTCTGAGGTTACGGTTCCAGCCGGAAGAGTACAAGTGGGAGTCATGCGCGGATTCGAATACCGGTTCGAAGAACTAAGCTTAGAGGTTCTGGCGGGCAAAACCTTGGAAACCACGGTTCCGCTTCGGCAAATCGAGTGGAAGAGTCCTGACACGCGGTGGGTCAGTGGGGATGCTCACGTACACATGAACTATGCGGGCACATATCGGAACACACCCTCGCATCTGATTGAGCAGGCCGCCGCCGAGAATCTGTCGATCATTGAAAATCTGGTCGTCAACAAAGAAGAGCGCTTCCCGGATGTTGCGTACTTTTCGCCGAAACTTGATCAGGCTTCCGACGAAGATCGCTTGCTGCAGCACGCGCAGGAATTTCATACCAGCTACTGGGGACATCTCGGGCTTCTGAACTTGACGCGGAATTTGATCTTGCCAGGATATGCCGGGTACCCAAACACGGAGGCGGCCAGTTTGTTTCCGGCAAATGCCAACGTGGCTGATCTGGCACACGAACAAGGAGCGCTGGTGGGGTATGTTCATCCGCTGGAAAGCGTACCGAATCCGGCGAAAGACGCTGTCACGCTTGAACTGCCGGCTGATGTGGCGCTTGGGAAAGTGGATTACATCGAGGTTGTCGGCTTTTCGGACCATAAATCCACGGCAGAGGTTTGGTATAAGTTGCTGAACTGCGGTTTCCGGCTTCCGACCGCCGCCGGAACAGATTTCATGGGAAACTATGCCTCGTTGCGGGGGCCGATTGGGTTGAACCGCGTCTATGCGGAAGTTCCCGCTGGATCGTTGAAGCTTGAGCCGTGGCTCCAGTCCATCCAAGCAGGACGGACTTTCGCCACGAACGGGCCGTTGCTGCGCTTTGAACTTGGAGGGGAGGCGCCAGGAGGGGAGGTCCATCTAGACAAGAAGCAGGATGTCTTTTTTAGGGCGGCACTGGGGTCCATTGTCCCGGTGGATCATCTGCAGATCGTCTGCAACGGGAAGGTCGCGCGCGAACTCGAGCTCAGTGCAGATCGCACAAGCGCTTATGTCGAAGACAAGTTGCCCCTCGAAAACAGTGGCTGGTGCATTCTGCGCGCGTTCAGTGACAAGGCCGAGTACCCGATTTTAGATCTGTACCCGTATGCGACGACCAGTCCGGTTTATGTGGACATAGCTGGTGCCCCGCAGCGCAACACGGAGGATGCAGCGTATTTCGTGGCGTGGATGGGACGGCTGATCACGGCGGCGCAGAGCAGCACGACGTGGAATACCGAGACTGAGCAGCAGGCGGTGCTGGCGATCTTTCAAAAAGCCAGACAGAAATACGAGAACATTGCAAAGCTACGGCCGTAGAAGACCGTTAAGCTGGCTAGATGCAATCCGCAAAATTGGCCAACAACATCGCTCCACAGTGACGGGCTAACTAGAAGGCAGGACACGGGACGGACTTCCACCGATGCGGGCCATAAGTCTTAGGGCTGTATCTGAAGCGCCCACGAGCGAAGAAGTTGGGAGTCAGAGAGCTGTGGAGGGCGCTTCAGATACAGCGACTTGAAGGAAGCCGCCCCTGGGGGACTATGGGATTTGTTTCTCGATGAGGCGGTCGCTGTCGTTTGCGAGTGTGGATCTTGCTGTCGGTGCGCTTCCGTTTCAGTTGCTGGTGGCAGAGAGAATGGTCGTAGGCCGGCACGTCGGAGAGTCTGGAGTGCACCACCAAACTGCGTTCTGAGGAATGGGAGACAAAGAACCAGTGTGCGCGCCGAAGCACGAGCGAGATTCGAGGCTGGAGATGCGGATTCATGCGGCGCACCGGCTGAGATGAGGCGGAGATCGGAGGAGGAGTTGCGCGGCGGAGAGGCGCTCGACAACCTGCATGGTTCCGCCGCAAAGCGGACATTGCCACGGCGAGTGAATGGGCCGCGCGGGCGAGGTGGCGCCTGCTACTGGCTGAGCGGATGGCTGGAGCAACCGCAAACAAAGCGGAAGGAGTTCTGCTCGCCGCCGGTTAGCGAGGAAGCCGAAGTTGCGGATGCGCATAAAACCGCGAGGCAGCAGATGCAGCAGGAAGCGGCGCAGGAACTCTTCGACCGACAGGGTCATGAGCCGCTTCTTGTTGCCGTAAGCAGAGTCTCGCCAGCGGAAGGTGACGTTGCCCTCGGAGAGACGCACCAACCTGCTGTTGGAGATGGCGACGCGATGAGTGTAAGCGCCGAGATAGCGCAACACGTGTTCTGGACCACCGAAGGGCGGTTTGGAGTAGACAACCCAGTCGTGACGGAACAGTACCCGCAGCCACGAAGCGAAGGAACGCGGTTCCGCAAGCGGTAAGAGATGTCCGTGGAACTGGAGTGCCGCCGGTCTGAAAGGCAGTCTTGAGTCCGGCGACAAACTTGCCGCGGAAGACACGGCTGAGCACTTTGACGGGAAGGAAGAAAGAGCGGCGGGAGGAGATCCAGCGGGAGTGATCTGGAGCGAGGCCGCCGGCGGCCAGCACGCAGTGGACATGAGGATGATGTTGCAGTCGCTGGTCCCAGGTATGGAGCACGCTGAAGAAGCCAATCTCGGCTCCAAGGTGCCGGGGATCGCGAGCGATCTCCAGCAGAGTTGCAGCACTGGCCTGAAACAGCAGGTTGATAGATCAGACGCTTGTTCTGCAATGCCAGTGGAGCCACTTCCCGCGGCAGGGTGAAGACCACATGCACGTAGCTGGCGGGCAGCAACTCCCGCTCCCGCGCCTGGAGCCAGCGCACGCGGGCGTTGCCCTGGCACCGTGGGCAATGCCGGTTGCGACACGAGTTGTACGAGATGGCAGTATGTCCGCAGTTCGAGCACTGATCGCGATGTCCACCGAGCGCTGCGGTGCGGCAGCGCGTGATGGCTAGCAACACTTTTTCGTGTTGGCCGTTGATCCACCTGCGACTGCGTTCAATGAAGGACTGTCCTGCACAGCGAACGATATCGGCCACCTCCAGAGGAGGCCGGTTCATGCGCTCTGCGTCTGATCTCCTTCTGTTCGGATCGGTGAGTGCATCCAGCGGACTGCCGGTGGCGCTGAGATGCCGCCGGGAGAGATGCAGATAGATCGTCGTTTCCTCAAGGTCGCGATGTCCCAGCAGCATCTGAATGGTTCGCAGGTCGGCACCGGCTTCGAGCAGATGAGTGGCAAAACAGTGTCGCAGGGTATGGGGATGGATGTGCTTGTGTTCAAGGCCGGCGCGTTCGGCGGCCTGCTGACAGGCGATCCAGAGAACCTTGGTGGAGACAGGATGACTCGCCGTATGCCATCGATTGCCGGGGAACAGCCAGTTGGTGGGCTTGCGCTTTAGCCCGTGCCAATAGACGCGAAGGGCATCGAGCAGTTTCGGGCTGAGCATGACATCGCGGTCCTTCCGTCCCTTGCCTCCCCGGATATGAATGACCATGCGTTGGCTGTCGATATCGCTGATCTTCAGGTGCGCCACTTCTGCGCGACGTGCGCCCGTGGCATAGAGGGTCATCAGCAGAATGCGATGAAAGGGAAACTCTGCCGCGTCGATCAGACGCGCCACTTCGTCCTGGCTCAGAACCTGCGGCAAGTGCAGAACCTTCTTCGGATACGGTGTCTCGGCAACGCTCCAGCCGCGCTTCAACACCTGTACATAGAAGAAGCGCAAAGCGGCTAAGCGCTGCGTTACGGTGTTCGGGGCCAGCTTCCAGCGCGTGAACAACGCGGCTTGATACTGGCGAATATGCTCGGGGCCAAGCTGATCGGGTGAACGATGGAAGTGCCGACTGAAATGCTCGACTGTGTGAATGTAAGCGTGGATGGTGGACTCGGCGTAGTTGCGGCGCCGTAGTTCCTCAAGCATGATCTGGCGTAGATGGGTCACAGAGAGTTCCTCCTCTGCGACAACAAACTAGCTCAGATCACCTCGACCGTAGGCTCAGCAACACGCGATATGCGTCCGCTGCAACGCGGCTTAGTTCAAGTCGGCTTCGAGGAAGTATGAAGTACGATGTCCAGCCCGCAGTGCCCAATCAGCTCCACTAGAACCTTGATCAGACTACTCCGCTTTTGGGCGTCTCCCACTCGCCCGAATCCCCAGAACGGAAAATGGCGTCGATCACCGCCATGTTTTTCAGTGCATCCTCAAGCGAAACCGGCACGTCAGCGTCTCCGCGAACTGCTCTAGAGAAGACGTCGCCTTGAATCGTGTACTGGTCGCAGATGGGGAAGTCTTGGGTAGCAATGCCGTTACCGAACACGTCGCGCCCGTCGTCAATAAGGATACGGCACAACCGGTCATTGGGAGCGTTAAACGGGATTTCGATTTCGATACGGCCCCGCGTTCCCAGGAAGTGACTCCGCTGGTAGGGCACGAGTTGCGTGCTGCAAGTGAAAGTCGATTGACCCGAAGGAAAATCAAGGATAGCTGAGGTCAACCGGTCAACCTTCATCTGCGGGTCTCTCTCCACCA
The DNA here is from genome assembly GCA_963840895.1 of uncultured Acidobacteriaceae bacterium. Taxonomy (GTDB): domain Bacteria; phylum Acidobacteriota; class Terriglobia; order Terriglobales; family Acidobacteriaceae; genus Sulfotelmatobacter. Next base: position 478,528 of record CAWJAR010000005.1, on the reverse strand, counting down.
AGCCCAACACGCGTGAAGGCTCTTCGCCGAACATGAACCGCGACGTGGTGATAGGGTAGCATCCGATGTCCATCAGCGCGCCCCCACCGTATTCGGGTATGTTGCGGATGTTCGATGGGTCGTTGTTGAAATAGCTGAAGAAACCCAGGGCAGAACGCAGTTGGCCAATCCGGCCTGACGCAACCAACTCGCGTGCGCGCAGCCACTGCGGGTGGGTGCGCACCATGAAGGCTTCTCCGATCTTCAGTCCTGTGCGGTCCCGCACTGCCAGAAGCTTTCTCGCTTCGGCAACCGTCAGACTCAGCGGCTTCTCGCATAAGACGTGCTTGCCGGCTTCCGCAGCTTTGATTGACCATGGGACGTGAAGCTGGTTCGGCAGGGGGTTGTAAATCGCTTCAATCTGCGGATCGGCCAGAAGCTCTTCGTAGGATCCATAGGATTTGGGAATGCCAAGTGTGCGGGCCGCGTCTTCGGCCTTGCCACGGTCGTGTGAGGCAATTGCAGTTACCTCACTCCACGCGCCCTTCTGCATGCCCGGTATGACTTTCGTTACAGCGATTTTCGCCGTGCTCAGAATTCCCCAGCGGACTTTGGACATAGCCAGACATCATAGCCGCAAAGGCCGCGGCGGAGAAACGTGCGCGGACCAGAAGTCGCCTTCGAGGAGATCTATCCCGCACTTCTCCCAACCCCGCTCGACTTCTAGCTGCGACCTTTCCTCCAAGCCCGTTTGAACGAAGCCTTAGCGGCAGACGCTTTCGCGTGCTCGGTGTCAGCGGTTGTGTGTGAGCGGATAAGGTTGGGTCATAAGGAGAACACCTATGACCCACCTTCGCAAAATGATGCTCGAAGAACTCGAGCGTCGTAATTACGCTCAGACTACCATCGACTGCTACATCCAAACGATCGAGGATTTTGCGCGGCACTTTCGGCGCCCTCCGGACCAGCTCACTCCGGAGCACATCCGCGAGTACCAAGCGTATCTGTTCCGCGAGAGAAAGCTGGCCGCGTCCACTGTGACGCAACGGCTCGCGGCTCTGCGGTTTTTCTATACGCAGACGATCAAAAAAGCTTGGAGCGTGGCCGATACACCGTACCCGAAAAAAACGAGACCCCTACCCAGCATTCTGAGCCCGGAAGAAGTGGGCCATCTCATCGACTCCTCTCAGACTCGATTCCATCGCATGGTATTGATGACGCTCTATGGCACGGGGGCACGGCGCGCCGAGTTGGCGCGCTTGCAAATTTCCGATATCGACAGCCGACGCATGGTGATCCACATCCGCGGTGGAAAAGGACGTCAGGACCGCGATGTCATGCTCAGCCCTCGGCTGCTCGAAGCCTTGCGCGACTACTGGCGTGGGCTGAAGCGCAAACCCACGGAATGGTTATTTCCGGGCGGATCCCGGCACACCTCCAACCGTCCCATCACTCCCCGAGCCGTGTGGTATGCGTGCCAACGTGCTGCCCAGCGAGCAGGCCTGCAGAACCGGGTTCATCCCCACACGCTGCGCCACTGTTTCGCGACTCACTTACTGGAAAACGGAGCGGACCTGCGTACTATTCAACTACTCCTGGGACATCACGATTTGAAGGAGACCACGATCTATCTTCATCTCTCGCGACGACATCTCCACGCTACCGCCAGTCCCCTGGACTCGCTCAAGCTGAAAGATAAGTCACCGCAGAAGCCGTAGATGAACCGGCCGCCACTTGAGGTGGCCGATCTGGTTCGCGCCGCGGGGCGCGCCTTCATCGAACGCAGTCGCCGGTGGATCAGCTGGCAACACCTTACCGTGCTGCGAGCTATCGCGCGCTGTCGCACCGCCGCCTTGGGCGGGCATCTCGATGAGTGCATCGCCTGTGGCTACCGTCCGGCTATCTCTTACAACAGCTGCCGCAACCGGCACTGCCCGAAGTGTCAAGCCAACGCCCGCGACCGTTGGCTCGAAGCGCGTCGTCAGGAGCTTCTCCCCACGCGCTATGTCCATGTTGTCTTTACCCTACCTCACGAACTGGCGCCGCTCGCCTTGCAGAACAAGAAGCTCCTGTACCATCTCTTGCTGCAGGCCAGTGCCGCAACTCTCCTCGAAGTCGCTCGCGATCCCAAACATCTCGGCGCGGAGATCGGCTTCTTCAGTGTGCTCCACACCTGGAATCAAAAACTCGAACACCACCCGCACGTGCATTGTGTCGTGCCCGCCGGCGGATTGTCGCTCGATCGCACCCATTGGATTCAGCCACGCTATCCCTTCTTCCTCCCCGTCAAGGTGCTCAGTCGCGTCTTTCGCGGTAAGTTTGTGGCCGCTCTCAATCGCAACTTCCGGCAGGGCAAGCTGGGTTTCCACGGCAACCTGGAACCTCTCGCTCACCCCAAAGTCTTCTCCGCCTGGTTAAGAACCCTGTTCCGAAACGACTGGCACGTCTACTCCAAACGGCCCTTCGGAGGTGCCGAGCAAGCGCTCTGTTATTTGGGCCAGTACACCCATCGCGTCGCCATCTCCAACCACCGACTCGTCTCCTTGGTCGATGACCAAGTCACCTTTCGCTGGCGCGATTCCGCGCACAACAACGAACACAAGTTGATGACCCTAGCGCTCGATGAGTTCCTGCGCCGCTTCCTGTTGCACACGCTGCCCAAAGGCTTCGTCCGCATCCGCCACTTTGGCTTTCTTGCCAACCGACGACGCGCCGCTCTCCTGCCACTTTGCTTTCGATTACTCGACGCAGTCCAGCCATCGCAATCCGAACCAGAAGCTTCGCTGGCTACGCAGCTCCGCCCACTTTGGCTCTGTCCCCAATGTGGCGGCCCCATGGTGATCATCGAGAGACTTACCGCCGCCCAGCTCCAACTCCGTTCTCCACCGTTTCTCACCGGAGCCGCTGCATGAAACTCCAATCACGATTTCACTCCCCCGGTGCTTCCCATCACCTGCAGGCGTGGTGCGCCCTTGTCGCCCCACACCAAGCTCCTGGCTTGGAACCTTCCGACGCAAATTACGATCAAAGTACTCCTGCCTGCGCTCTGGTCAGCTCCGTCACCGATTCCCTAAGTCTCGCTCATCGCCGAAACACCATTGAATTTGCATAGACGCTTCCTCAGCGGCGGCTTCCTTCAAACAGCTGTATCGGACGCGCCCCCTCCGTTGATTCGGGAGTCCGGCGGGGCGCGTCCGATACAGCACTAGCGTTTCTGGACCGCAAGCGCGAAGCATTCAAAGGGTTCCCGGATTACCTCCGCATCGCCGACAAAACCGGAACTTGGAGATCCACGCCAAAGGCACAGTTTCCGATTCGCCGACGATAGGCCTGTCTGACCAGCAACCGTGTTGGGGCACCGATGCCGAGTGAGGGCGTGGGCTGTCAGGTTACATCTTGCCAGCGTCGGTCGGCGGACTTAGTTTTACTGTCGGGATCCGTGGCCAGTACGGTCAACTGATGCTGCATGTGCGGGCTTGCATCGCCAACCTGCAAGAACTGGCGTTCGTACGAAACGCTGGGTGGATCGATTGCGTCATCACCGAGGTCGAAACCGTCAAGAGTGATGGTTACACGAGAAATTCGTTCCTCTGCTTCAGCTTCGATCCCGACTACGAGGTCGTTTCCGACGAGGGCGCGTTGGTGTTGGATTGAAAATTTCATCGGAAGCCCTCTTTGCAGAGATCATTCGCGAACTTCGAAATCGTCTTGAGAGGCTGAATCTCACTATATTATGCGGCCCCATGGGAGAGCGCTACAAGGATGGCGGCCCACGGCTCCAGCGGAAGGTCGTGCACAACGACATGGCCGTGGAGCGCACACCGTCGGCCGTGCCGCTGAGGACAGTACCTGACACGCGGGCTCGGTGTGCAACCTAACCCCTTCTCAAGGTGAGCCCCGTACAAGGTAGAATCTCCCGCAAGGTACCCTACGGGAACTCTATTTATCAGCTATCGTCGCACTCAACCTGACCAACGAGGTATTCGGCTTCTATAATGGGAGCACTTGGTTTCCCACCCAGCGGGAGTATTACAAGACCACCTACAACTTCGGATTGTGCTACACGTTCTCGAACGAACCAAAGTAGAGGTCTTGCGAAGCTGGATTCTGCGATGACTTGACAGCAGGAGTTTCACAGAAGTTTCAGGTGAGCGGGGAGTGCAATCGATGCGTATGACGCGAATTGGTGTCCTGTTTGTAGCTGTCCTGTGTCCCTATTGCCCCGCAAGATCCCGAAGGACACGAGGATACAAGACACGGTATCCGCGAGTTTGAGGTGGGATCGGGCGGGAAGAATTCCCACCGCATGGTGGGTATCGCGAAGCCGAACAGCGAAGTGTGGAACGGCGATACTTTTGGGATATTGAAGATGACGCTGCATCCCAACGGGTACGATTGGGATTTTGTGCCCGAGGCCGGGAAGACCTTTACCGACAAGGGCAGCGGCAGTTGCCACTGAGGGACTTGGAATTGCAAATTCGTGATTCTCAGGGAGTACTAGAACCTATGCACGAGAGTCTATTTCCAAATCAATGGATGTCGTACATTTTCCGCGTTCTCAGATACGAAAACGCCTCTGACGATTCGCCACCGCTGTTCAAATAGAGGATGGCGCCAATTTCTCTGCCCCATTTGGACAGCAGATCATGGGTGCGAAAATTGTTACTGCCCTACCCCAGGGATCGTTCCCTGTATCCCGATAGGGAGCTACGCAGTGAGCAACGGGTCCGCGGCCTTTCTAAGCGTGCAACAGAAATTCTGGATTGTCCGGCAGGTCGCAACTAAACTTCACGGGTTTAAAGTTGGGATCAAACTTCAGAATTGTGTTCTCTGTGCGGCTGGCCACGTAAAGGTTGCCGGAGTTTCCGAAGGCCATTCCGCATGAGTTCTTCACTTTCACGATCGGGCGAAGCTCGAATTTGCCCGGAGAGCTTGGGAGTCTCGCCGCAAGTACATGATTCCCACCGCTGACATACAAGGTACCGTTGTGCACGACGAGATGAACCGGGGCCCCCGGCTCCAGTTCGTTGCTCTGGCCCAGGTACTTGCCAGTGATGTCGTACATCTTCACGGTCCCAGCAGGCTGGTCAGCAACGTACAGTCTTCCGTTCGCCCATACCAAGCCGCGGACTGAGTGCTTCTTGGTTTCAACGTCCGAGTACGCCAGGCCAGCCGGAGTCGCCATCGAAGTAGTCGCAGTTTGGGCCAAGTTGCCGTTGCTGGAAGGCACGAAGGTTCCAGCCAAGAATGTTCCGGAAGGGGGGAGCGCCGCCGCGACGGGCGCCGGCCTTCCGACCCTGCCATCATCGGAGACCATCAGGCGCGTAACCACGTTGGTATCCTGGCTGGACAAGTAGCAATAGCCGAGGCCATCGAAAGTGAAGTCGAACGGATGCAGGATGCCGTTGCAGGTGTGGTTTGACGCAAACCGGCTTAGGAATCTGTAGTGCGTTCCCGACCCTTCGTAGCAAAGCAAGCTGTTTTGGGTTTTGTTCGCATTGGCCACGTATAGGTATTTTCCGGCAAGGTATAGACCTCGAAGTTCATTCAGGTTCACGTCCTCACTCTTGTCCAGCACGGACGAAGTGATCCTGTTGCCATCTTTATCGTAGGCATGGATGTTGTTCTTATGTGGATCTTTCTCAGGCTTGCCGCCATGGAGCGTGACAAACAGCATAGCGATCCTCCCCGAATGACTTCAGAGTCGCGAGATTCTACTGTCGAGCAGCGCGAGGAAACGAGTCACAACGCGTCACCATATAGTGGCGTTCGCTGGTTGAAACGTTTCATCGATGCCGATCACCATAACATCGAGGGTCGGCCTTTCGCGGCGACCGTCAAGGAAAAATCTTGCTCAGCGCCCGAAAAATCGGCCGATCCAAGGTCTGGCAGCTAGACAGTCCGCTCGTGTGGCATTCTGTCCGCAACTACTGGACTCTAGAGTTCTCTCATCACCCAAATAAAGGAGAAGCCCCTGTGAGCCGCACATCAGCGTTCCCGACGCCGCCTGCTCCAAAGACTGTCTCGTCTGTGCATCGCATCATCGTTCGCCAACTGCACCGGTTCGCATTTCCCCTCGCGCTTCTACCGATTTTGCTTCTCAGCCGCACGACCTGGGCGCAAACTGCAGGCACTGCGCCTGCCGACCAAAAAGTCAACAAGGTGTTCTACTCCGCCAAAGACCGCCTGGATACCATGCACGCGGCGTCCTTATTTACGCCGAAGGTCGTAGCTGAAGCCAACATTCTGGAGGGCCCCGCGCAGAACAAGAAGGAGTTTCAACTACACTTCAACGACAAAGTCATCTGCGACTTCGATGCGCCAGGCTCGAAAATGGGCGGCAAGACTCCCAAGTTCTCCTGTAAGATCACCCGCGTCGAAAGCACCGACGGCGTGATCCAGACCTTGACTCCGGAAATGGACGAAGAACCGGTCAAAGTCAAATTCGGAGCCGATGATAACGAAGTCTACGCTGAGGTCGCCACCACGCGCCTGATGTGGGCGCTGGGCTACTACGCCGACGCGTGGTTCTCGGTTCGCGTCGAGTGTCACAACTGTCCTGAGAACCCGATCTCCGGTTCTGGGTCCGTAGGAACGCGGATCTTCGACCCGGCTACCATCGTGCGGAAGTATCCCGGCCACAAAATGTACCAAAACGGGAACGAAGAACAAGGCTGGAGTTGGAAGGAACTGGATACCGCCAATGGCCGCCCCACCTACGAACGAGACGGACTGAAACTACTGGCCGTGTTCGTGCAGCACAGCGACAACAAGCCGCCGCAGCAGCGTGTGACGTGCGACAGGGTACATGTGGATCAGAAGACTCAGCCCTTCACAACCACCTGCGAAAAACCGGTCGTGATGGTCCAGGACGTCGGCGCCACGTTCGGGGGCGGAGGCTGGTTCACGAGCAACGGCTCCGCCAAGATGAATCTGCAAGTGTGGTCAGGCAAGAAGCTTTGGAACAATGTCGGGACCAATGATGCGCCTAAGCAGTGCAAGGCCGCTTTGAGTAAGAGTCTGACCGCACACGACGGCCTGAGTGATCCGCCGATCAGCGAAGAAGGGCGGCGTTTTGACGCCGGCCTGATGTGCCAACTCTCAGACCATCAAATCGAAGAACTCTTCAAGGCCTCCCGTGTAGCTGCGATGCCCCAGTATCACAACCACGACGGCAGCTTCAAATCGGGAGTGGATGAGGCTTCGGTCATCCGGCAGTGGGTGGACGCGTTCAAGCAGAAGCGCGAGCAACTCGCGAGCGGACGCTGCGAGTGGAAGGAAAAGCCAGCCGACCTCACCGCGATTGACAATCCGATGGGTCTGGCGACGGTACCCAACTTCTGCACTGCCAAACCTTTCTGACAGGGGCGCGCGCCGATTCCCGATCCGCAAAGGAGGTTCTATGTTGCGACGATCTGTTTTTGTCCTGTCGGTTGTTCTGATTGCTGTGGCCGGAGGTGTTGCGCAGACCCACGGTTGCGAGGTTCCCGCCGGTATGACCAAGGAGCAGAAGCTGCCTTGTATCCGCGCGGCCAGCATTCTCCTCGATCAGCCTACGCTGACTGCGACGCAACTGGCGAATGGCCCGGACTTCGACGCGGCAGAGCCCGAGAAGAGCCGATTCGCCTACTTCACGGCCGACGACACTATCACGTGCTACTTTCGTCCGCACTACGCTTTCGCGAAGGTCCCGGGCGACAGCATGAAATTTCAATGCTGGCACATGACTGCGGACGGTGCGTTCTATAACAGGAAGGGAGAAACGATTCGTGTGGATGACGTGAAGGTCGTGGTTGAAAACGACAAGAGCGGAGAGAAATCGGCGTCACTCTATCCGCGCAACGACGACAAGAACGAACACGAGATCAAGGCCGACCGCTTCAAGATCAAGTATCTTAAGCCACCCTACCCCGACCACAACCCGCGATTCAATGAAGTCTTCACGGCGGTCGCGACCACGCGAATTATGTGGCTACTGGGCTTTCCGGCCGACCACGTGTACCCGGCCGGAGCGGCCAATTGCATTGGGTGTAGCGACGATCCGTTCGGAAGGAAGCTGGCCGACAACAAGGCGTCTATTAAGGACGCGCCAGCCATCTTCAAGGTGGTGACTGCGGAACGCGAGCTGCCGTGGGACCAAATCAATCCCCAGGACGACGAGACTTGGTCGTGGACCGATGCAGCCAAGTTTTATTCCGATGGCGAATGGACGCATCAGCAAAAAGTGGAGTACGACGCGTACCGGCTCGCTTTGGGGCTGATCCACTACTACAACGCACTCCCGCAGCAGAACCGGCTCGATTGCGCGGAGTGGGAACCGGAAGTTGCGGGCCACTCCAAAGTTTGTCGAAAACCCATGATTTATGTGCATGATCTCGGATCGACCTTCGGCAAGAAGCGAAGCGGCCTCGATCTGTTCGGTACCAATCCGCGCGGTATCTTCGAAGCGTATGAGCCGCAGACCGTTTTCCTGGACCCCGGGAATTGCGAGTTGCGGGCAACGCTGTTGGGCGAGAAGCAGGTCTTGAAGGAGGCACAGGACCTCATGATCCAGCGTCTAGCGCGTCTGGATCGTGAAACCGTGAAATCGATCTTCCGGGTAGCTCGCTTCAACATGATGGATCAAAAGCAGGTGAAGAGATTGCGCGCCGCAGGCTCGCAGAATGTTGACGAAGCGGCTCTTGACGAATGGACGAATGTTTTTCTTAAACGGATCGAGGAAGTTCGCGCTGCCGGCAACTGCAAACCGAACTAAGGCCGGGCCACAAACTACGTTGACTACGGCCCTCAGAACTCGCGCGGCTTCCGTGAGGTCGAGTGCGTCGCGAACGATCGACGGAGATTCATCATGGGTTACGGGGCCAAGCGGCAATGATTCGAGGAACCCAGCGACCTGATCGACGAGTCGATGTCCTAATTTGCTGAACGTCGCTGCGTCCATCGCGAGCGGCGCATGCCGGCTGGAATCACCAGCCTTGAGTGACTCTTTTACTGCCGGTTCTTTAGGCACGTATTTATCCCTTCCATGAGATCTGTCTCAGGCACGCGCCCGCCAGTCACGGTACTGAATACCCGATAGAATGATTGCCGTCCCCACAACGCTTCGTGATCGTTTGGCGACAAGTGCTTCAGCTGCTCATATGCACTCACCTGTGATTCGTGACAGCAAACTGGCCACGGCACGGCCGGCTGTTCAACGCCGTCGACGGTAGAGACCAATTTCCGGAAAGCTGACTGGTAAGCTTTCCAGGTCGATTCCGGCCAGGCAATGCAGTAAAGCTTCGACACCGCAAGCGAGTGAAGGTTCTGTTTTCCATCGCATTGATACGCTGGGTCGGCTGCGGCGACGATAGCCGCCATGGTGAATTGGGAGATTGCAATATGGGGGTGCCCGTAAGCACCGTCTGGTCCGAACGTCACGACTACGTTCGGCCGGACCCTTCTTATGTGTCGCGCAATCATGGCGACAGCCTCGCTGGCGTTTGCACGGTCGAGTTGCTGGTCATGGCAGTCGAGGATCGAGACTTCGCGCACGCCCAAGACTGAGGGGGCGGCCCGAAGCTCACTCTCACGGATGTTCGCCAGCGCCAATGGTTTGTTGGGCTGCGTTCTGAACCAAACTTGAGAAAAACTAACGACAGGCTATTGCGGGTCATCGCGCTATTCAAATTTTTGAAGGCGGCAAGCTTAATTGCGCTCGGCATCGGAGCGTTCAAGTTACTGTACAAAGATTTGGGTGGATTTTTGGAACACTGGACTATGGCGCTGGGGCTTGATCCGGGGAACCGCTTTGTGGATGCGACGCTTGCCAAGGCGTCTAATCTGAGTCCAGAGCAGATCAAGAAGCTGGGATTAGGAAGTTTCTTGTATGCTGCGCTGTTTCTAGCCGAGGGGACGGGCCTCTGGCTGCTGAAGAGGTGGGGAGAGTGGTTGACGGTGATCATCACCGGCAGTCTGGTGCCGGTGGAGATTTATGAGATTTACCGGCATCCAAGTGTGGTGAAAGTTGCGGTGCTGGTGGTGAATGTTGGAGTGGTGGGATATTTGATTCACCATATCCGCAGCAAGGATGCGGTGTAAGATTGGAGTCAGGCCGGCTAGCGGCGGTCGCAGCATCAAAGACCCGGACCCACACAACCAGATCACGCTCTGGAGGCGAGATATTCGCAAACGCGAAGAATGGTGTCACGCTGGCCGTCATTTAGGGTAAGGAATTCGAAACCGTAACGAAGCCCCTGGCGGTAGCGGACAATGGCTCGCACTTTGATGGGATAGGGCGTAAGGGGTAAAGGTATTTCGAGAGTGACGATTTCGCCGGGTTCGAGGCTGCCGGTAAGAGTTGCGCCGATGCCGTCCTGACCCATTTCGGTCGAGCGGCCCCAGCAGGCGCGGAATTCGCCCGCCTGAAACATTTTGACTTGCAGGCGCACGTCGATACTAAAGCGAGGGAAACGGCGGGTGAAGGTTACCTTGCCCGCAGGCTGATTGGCGGGCAGGCGCGTACCGCTGCCACTATCGGCACCGGCGGCGGCAGCGCGCGCTTTGGCCTCCTTAGCCATTCGGGTTTTCCTTTTCAACCGTGTGCTTCAAACCTTATTTCCCCTTGGACCTTCTTCCATCAAAACTTGCTGAACCATCAAGGCTAGTTCCCATGCAGAGGATAGCCGGGTTCCAGCGGCAATTTACCGGCAACCTTAACGACGGCGACGCTGCTGTTGATGGCATAGACGTCGACGACGCCAATGGCGCCGGGAATGGAAGCGACTTTGTTCACCAGGTCTTCATCGGAATCGACGACCATGACGGCGGGATGACCCGCCCGTCCATGATTTGCGGTAGTAATAAGATCCTTCACCTGCGATTCCGGCAGTTCATAGATTTTTTCCAGGAGGACCTTCATTTCGGGCGCGGAGGGGTTGCGCATGATGAAGGTGACCGACTTGCCGTCAGGCCAATGGTTATTCTGGCCTTTGCAAACCTTGACGAGGTCGGGCAGTGTAATAGCGGATACGGAGTTGGCCTTGTTGGAGACCACCGCGAGATCGCGCGCGACCGCCAGCGATGCGCTGGTCGCGAGCAGGAAACACACAGTTAGAGTTCTACGGTGGAACACACGCTTTCTCCCGCGAAGCGGAATGGGCCCTGCAATGGATTTTCGTGCATCTGGGGTGGTGACTCAACGTAACTAAGGTCATGTATCCATGGGGTCGGGGGAAAACGAAGAGAGTAAGGAAGAGGGCGGTGCTGCTTAGGGCCGTGGTTGAGGGATTACGCTGCCTCAGGTTTACCCGAAGGATTGCCGTGCAAGGAGATATCGTCGAGAAGGCGGTTGATCTCCTTCACGAGCGCGAGCAGTTTATCCGGATCTTGTTCGGACGCAGCTTGAGCGCAGAGTTCTTTCCACCGTTCGGTGCGTTCGTTTGGCATGGCACATCTCCGGAGCTGAGCATCACCCGGGACGAGTGATGCAGAAGCGAAGAATAGCCAAGGTCAAAAGCTGTTTCAAGTAAAGAATTGTTGGTACGGTAAAGCACAAACGTTGATGGGCTAGGGCATGGATACTCCCACCGCGGCATACCGAAATCCCTGACCCGGGGCTGTTATGGCCATCGAGTCGGGCGGCGTCCGCTGTCAGATGTTCCCGTCATTTTTTCCAAATTCGCGGGCGCCGAAGTTTTCTTGTCCGGAAGGGACTTATCGCCTTGAACGCCGAGGCCTTGTTCCAACTGGGACATGAGAGCGCGAAGGTTTTCCTCGCCGGTATCAAGCACCTTGCGCATTTCCGCGCTGGCCGTCATGGCTTGCTCGAAGGCCGCGCGAGCCTTGGTCAGAAGCGGAAGGTGCTCGAGAAATGCAGAGGCGTTTGCCGTGAACTCGCTCACCGCCTCGGTGTACATCTTGAGGCTGGAGGAGGGCAGAGGCGACCGGGTCGGTTCGGCGGGAATGTTCGGTGAGACGGCCCCGATATTGTCGTTCTCGGACTCGTCGTCTCTCAGAGACTGAACTAACGCCTCCCCGAGCGATGCCAGGTCTGGGGCATTCTTGGATGCGGGATCGGGTTGTGTGCCGATCCCATCAAGTTTTTTCCACATTCGTTTACTCCTTTGTATTTTCAAAGACCGACGGAAGTGGTGGTATCAGGAATTCCATTTGACTGCCGTACCGAGTCACCTTCACCGGTTGCTATGCTTTCATTCTGGCCGATCGTCTCGCAGGCTCAACTCTTTTCTGCAAATCTGGTCGTCACTTGCCAGCTAAGGAGCCGCGGCTTTGCGGCGGTCATGAGAATTCTTGCGCCGCTCCGGCGGCAGGTTGTGTCCGGTAAGGATCGCGGTCGCCCTGTTGCGGAGACGCTGAGTGCACTGATGAATTGCGGATTGAAGATCATGAAGAATCGACTTCACTCCGGCAGAATCCTCGGCGGCTATGGCTTCGGTACAAAGTTTCCGGATGCGGTCATCGAGCCGACGAGCGCGCAAACTCATAGAAACAATCCAATTGTGAAATATGACTCATCTGTGGGATATCACAATTCAGCAGGGAATTCCCTACCCTGCATGCCGTAGAGGAGTGCCGGCAGCTGAATTTGCTGCAAACGCCGCAAACTCCCGTCGGAGGCTCTTCATCCAATTGGGTGAAGGTCAGGCCTGGATTGGGCGTAGACAGGCTTGTGGGAGCAACAGGCGGGATTAAACCCAGTTTGGAAGCCCAACTTTTCGCCGTTTCAAGGGGTGTCCGTAGCAAGTTAAAATGTCCGGTTTTTGTAGCAAGTGAAATGTCCGGTTTCAAAGTTGAGCCCTCGCCGATTGGGGTGGGTTGATTTTGGGGATGGGGTTGCAGGGGAAGGGGGCAGTTCTCGCCGTTTCAAGGGGTTGGCAAGTTCAAGGCAATAGGGTAGGCTATGCCTTCCCGTTGCGAGGATCAGATCCCCTATGACAAATCGTGTCAGCTACGCCCCACAAGATTTTCAAAAAATGTGCAAGCAGGCAGAACGAGACCTCGAGTCAAAAAAGCTTGTGGTTCTGATGGAGCGCGTGAAGCGGCAAATCGCGGAGCGGGAAAATCCCGACGAGAGGTTGCAGAGTGCCAGCGACACGACGCGCGGAGCAATGCGGCTGCCCAGTCGCTCCGCTCCGTTTGAGAGGTGATTGCCACAACGATTTTCCTGCGATTTAATTTTCGGATACGGCAGAGGAAAACTTTTCTATTTCCAGCATTTAGTTTTGCGCTAGAATGAGCGCTACTTTCTTGGCTGACTCGCTTCCCGCGAGTCGGCCATGTGCCTTCCCCCAGGAGGTAGTAGATGTACCGGCCCTACACGAGTCCTTCAGTGGACTCTCGTCCGTTTCGCGACGTGGAATCTCAGCTTCGCGACCTCACGCAGGATTTTCAAACCTCTTTCAACACAGGAAATTACGATCAAGCCGCCGGGCTGTTCGCGAGTGACGGCGTGCTGATGGCGCCACAGTATGAAGCGGCCTACGGTCAAAAGGCGGTGGAACGACTGTTGCGCCAATTGGGCGAGGCCGGATATGGAGATTTGCGCCTGGAGACGACCCGGGTAGAACATTCCGGCGATATGGCAATGGAAGTCGGACGTTTTTCCGTCATTGTGCACCGAGCCGACGGGACTTTGATGCCAGAGCACGGGAAGTACGTAAAAGTTTGGCACCGGCTGGGAGTGTGGCGATTGATGGCGGACTGCTGGAGCCGGACGGTGCTTGTGGTGGATGAGCGCGCGGCTTGAGTTTGAGCTGAGTTTGGCGAGCTTTTACGGGTGCGGAATCCAGATCTGTACTTGTGAGGCGTGAAGCACGGCGGTACGGTCGAGTGATGATTCAGGAACAAACGACGTCTGCGGCGAGGTGTGCCACGGAACCGGCAAAAGTGGCCGATCCGGGGCAGTATTGTCCGAACTGCTCGGCACAGTTGCGGGAGAGCCGGTGTAAGTTGAAATGTCCGCAATGCGGGTTTTATTTGAGTTGCTCGGATTTTTATTGAAAAGAGCTGTCAGCCATCAGCTTTCAGGTCATGTCGTTGCGATCGCACGGCTCCGAAGTTGCAAGCTTCAGGGGCTAAAGCCCATACACATTTCATACGCTTTACGCGTCCCTAAAGGGCCGCTCTTCCACGATGTTGCAGGTGTCGTTTGTGTGCAGAGTCCTGCGGGTGTGCTTTCGCCATAACGATTCCTTGTCCTGACAGGTTTGCGGGGTTGCGTCTACAATTGAGGGCGAGCTGAAGAAATCATAACTAGGAGAGAATCATGCAACGGAAGGCTAGCGCGGTTTGGAAGGGCGGGTTGAAGGATGGGAAGGGATCGATTTCGGCGCCGGGTGGGGTGCTGAACAATACCCCGTATTCATTTACGACGCGGTTTGAGAACGCTCCGGGTACGAATCCGGAAGAGTTAATTGCGGCGGCGCATGCGGGATGCTTTTCCATGGCATTGTCAGCCCAGTTGGGCGGAGCAAATCTGACGCCGGAGAGCATTTCGACTTCGGTCACGCTGTCGCTCGATAAGCTGGATTCTGGTTGGACGATTACGGCGAGCCACATTGATGTTGTGGGCAAGGTGCCGGGCGCGGATGCGGCGACCTTTCAGAAGTATGCGGAAGCGGCGGAGAAGGGATGCCCGGTCTCGAAGGTACTGAACGCTAAAATTACAATGAGCGCAAAATTGGAGTAGAGCGGCTTCCGGACTGCAAGAGCATTAACCACGAAGGGCACAAAGGATCACGAAGGAAACCTTGCGTGGTTTGACAGGCGGCTTCGCGTCTGTAGAATAGAAACGTAGGTCTTCCTGACACGGCGACGATTGGTCGCCGCTGCAATGAAAGTCCACTTGCCATCGTGGCGGAATTGGCAGACGCGCATGGTTCAGGTCCATGTACTCGCAAGGGTGTGGGGGTTCGAGTCCCTTCGATGGCACCAAGATCCAACACACTGTTGATTTGTGATTGCTGATTGTTGATTGAACCCCTGCACGACGGGAGGTTCTTCAATCGACAATCAAAAATCAGCAATCAACAATTTGGGTACAGACGTGAAAAAGGCGATCTCTTGCGAAATCGCCTTTTTGCAATAAGGGGATGGTCTACAGCGGCTGGACGTTCTCAGCTTGCCAGCCCTTGGGGCCCTTGGTCACGTCGAACTGCACGGTTTGGCCCTCTTGCAGGCTGCGGAAGCCGCCTGCTTGAATCGCCGAGAAATGCACGAAAACATCTTCGCCGGACTGGCGGCTGATGAAGCCGTAGCCCTTCGCGTCGTTAAACCACTTTACTGTTCCTTGTTCTGCCATGGTGTTAGGTGTTCCTTTATTTGTAAATCGATTTTACGTAGAGAGATTCGGAAGTACTACGAGAGGTTACTGGCTGTTGAGGCGAGAACTGCTCACGTCCGACTCGGACAACGTACATATGCATGGTACGTGGAATGGCGCAGAATAGCAAGGGGAACCGTAACGGGGCGAGACCGAGGCTTTAGAACGGCGGGAGGGCCGCAGCCTTGTGTAGAGCGCGCGTGTGCGCGAGATGATTCCCTCCGCCTGAACAACGGCTGCCGTCGCATGACGCCGAACATCCGTTTCAGGGGGAGCGGAGTGAGAGCAAACAGCGTATACTTGAATCACTTAACCTCGAAGACTCAGGCCCTATTTGCGCCTTCGCGATTGAGAGATCGAGAGGCGTCTTTTTCTGTAGTGGTGTGTGCCCTAAACTGTTTGCTCTGGGCAGCGGTTTAATCCCAGGACGTGTTTGTGACAAACCCTTCGGGTGTTGCGATCACGGTCGCCAGCGAGTCCTACAAGAGTCTTTTCAGAAACAACGCTTCATCAACCTGCCCGAATGACAGGAGTGCAATATGTCCGGAGTGAATGGCGACAAATCGAGATTTAACCGCGTACGCCGACAGAACATCGCAAAGCGTATGCGTAATCGGTTGCTGCTGAAGAATGCGGTGCCACCGGCGAAGGCAACCGCGAGTTCTGCGTTGAAGCCGGCGAAGGCCTAATCGTGCCATTGATCGCGACCGAGTTATTGGCCGTGAGTGAGTGATTGAGAGAGGAAATGCGATGAAGAATCTGTATGTAGGTAATCTGCCCCACAGCACAACCGAGTCCGAGTTGCGGACGGTGTTTGAAGCACACGGCGCGGTGGAAAAAGTAAGCATCGTGACCGACCGCGAAACGGGACGCGCTCGCGGATTCGGATTTGTGGAAATGACGAATGCCGCTGAAGCTGATAAAGCAGTCGCGGCATTGAACGGAACGGAGCTTGGTGGACGCGCTTTGAAGATCAATGAGGCGCAGCCAAAGGCAGACCGTCCGCGGGGCGGTGGTGGAGGCGGTGGCGGGAAGAGATTTGGCAGCGGCGGTGGTGGCGGTGGCGGCGGTGGCGGACGAGGCCGGGACGATTATCAGGGACACGCACGCCAGCCGCGCGAACCGCGCTGGTAGTTTTCTTGTTTTCGGAAGATAGCTGGACGCGTGGGTGTGCGATCCGGCAACGCAAGCAATAAAACCAGGGAGGAATTGTGAATGCCACGAGGAAGATCGACGTTTACTAAACGCCAGAAGGAACAGACGCGACAACAGAAACAGCGCGACAAGGCAGAGCGCAGGGTACAGCGCAAGCAGGACAAGCCGGAGGGCGCGGTTGTCGACGAGATGCAGGAACTGAGGGAACATGCCCAGGCGCAGGCTGCGCTTTTCCGCATTGGGGCTGAGGATGAGCCCGGGGCGGAAGTGTTTATTCCGGGCGTTGGCAAACTGGAACGCTAAGGAAGTCGTTTAAAAAGAATCGCCGGGGCCCGACAGGCTCCGGCGATTCGTGTTTTCGTAGGGCTCAATTCCCTCAGCGGTTAAAACCGCGGATGAACCGGAAAGTTACCTCACGACTGAAGTCATGCTCTTCCCGTTCGCGTGAACTCTAAGTCCTTCGTAGTTCCAAACTCCAGGTCCTTCGCAGTTCTAGACAAAGACCTCGCCGGGCAGGGCAGTCAGCGTGCGCGAGGCCAGCGTGTTCTGGATGAGACGCTTGGGCTGCGCCGCGCCGGACGAATCCATTTGCATGCGTTCGATGCGCAGTTTCAGAGTGCGCTCGATGTTGCGGAGTTCCACGACTTCGACACCTGCTGCCAGAGTAGTGGCGCGGCCGGTGGAACCGGCACGCCCGGTACGACCAACCCGGTGAATGAAGTCCTCCGCGATCTTGGGCACGTCATAGTTAACGACATGAGCGACGTCGTCGCAATGCAGGCCGCGGGAGGCGATATCTGTGGCCACCAGTACTTGGAAGCGGCCTTCCTGAAATCCGTTGAGAGCGCCGTTGCGCTGTGACTGCGAGCGATCGCCGTGAATCATGGTGGCGGTGAAGCCGTCGCGAGCCAACTCTTGTGCCAGTCGTTGAGCCCCGCGCTTGGTGCGGGTGAAGATCAGAGTCTGACCTTTCTCGGCGTAGAGAAGTTGCCGGAGCACGTCGAGCTTTTCGCCCGGTCGCACTTCGTAGGCTTTCAGTTCCACGCTCTCGGCGGGCTTCAGAACCGATCCCAAGGCTACGCGCACGGGATCGCGCATGTATTCATGCACGAGCCCGGCTACGGACTGCTCCAGGGTTGCGGAGAAGCACAGTGTCTGCCGGTTCTTAGGCAGCACGGCGAGGATGCGGCGGATGGCGGGCAGGAATCCCATGTCGAGCATGCGGTCGGCTTCGTCGAGCACCAGCACCTTGACGTGACGCAGGTCGGCGAATTTGCGGTCAGTCAGATCCTGCAAGCGCCCGGGGGTCGCGATGATGAGCGACGATCCGGCGCGGAGGCCCTGAATCTGGGTCTTTTCGGAGACGCCGCCAATTACGAGCGCGGCCTTTGGCATGCCCTTGCTGCGAAGCTGTTCGTATTGTTCGTGAACCTGCATGGCCAGTTCGCGCGTGGGCAAAAGCACCAGCGCGTTGGCCTGGCCCGAGGGCTCTTTGCGAAGCATTTCAATGACCGGGATCAGGAATGCAAGGGTCTTGCCGGTGCCGGTCTGGGCGGTGCCGATTACGTCTTTTCCCTCAAGAGCGGGCTCAATGGCGCGTTCCTGAATCGGGGTTAAGGTGATGAATTGCGCTGCCGCGAGCTTCTGCTGCAAAGCCGCAGACAAGGGCAGTTCGGTAAATGTGGTCATTCTAGGTTGTTTCTTTCTGGAGGGGCCCGTTCAAATACACGTCGATCCACTGAGATACACGTGAAGCTTCGATGCCGCTCACAATTGTTTTTGAATTCACGCTGGAACTAGACGGCGGGCAGGAAAAGCGGAGATGAATCTGATCCAACGAGGGACCACCGCGTCACGAGCAAACCGTGGCAAAAGCGTCAAAAAGAGTATAGCACAGAGAAATTGTTGATGTGGTTACTTGGGTAAGAGAGATGACGAGTTAGATTCCTATGAAAATTCCGGCTCGTATACCGTGAAAAGAAGCGATGCACGCATCAAACTTCGCAAACTCGTGTTTACAGGATAGTCGGAACCCACCAAACCCAATTAATGGCACAAACCAAACTCGCTTGCTTCTGGCATGGCCCAGACCTTGGCCGGGATACCCGCGCCGCGGTTTCTCTCCACGGGCACACGAGCTGTTCCAAAGAGAGTCTTCAGCTAATCCCGGAGTTAGCGCGCCGGGCGCCAATGCTGCATGAGGCATTGGAAAGGCAATGCCGAAGGTCGACGATTCCAGTGGATTTTTCGCGGGCGTACTGGACTCCGCCGCTGAGTCCGAGGCTTGCCTACGAAACGGAAAAAGATCAGATCGAGAATATGCTGGGACTCAACAGCCTGATCTCTCTCACGGACCACGACACCATTGAAGCGCCGCTGCTGCTGCGCACGGTGGCGGAGACGGCCAAGACCCCGATCTCACTCGAGTGGAGCGTGCCCTTTGCGGGAACGATTTTTCACCTGGGTGTGCACAATCTGCCACACGGGCAGGGGTGCGCGATCATGGAGAATCTGGCCGCATATACGGGCAATCCGAACGAAGGGCGATTGTGTGAACTGCTGGCCATGCTCGATGCGTTTCCGGATGTGCTCGTTGTGTTCAACCATCCGCTATGGACGCAGACGTGCGTGGGCGTTCATCGGGGCGCGCAGGCCTTGGACAAGTTTTTGAACTGTGCCACGAAGTTTCTACATGCGTTCGAAATCAACGCGACTCGCAGCGTCAAAGAAAATGATCGCGTGGTGAAGCTTGCAGAACAATACGGTCGCCCTCTAGTTTCGGGCGGCGACAGGCATGGATGCATGGCCAGTGGGGCGCTGAATCTGACGGCGGCAGAAACCTTTGGCGAGTTTGTGAGCGAGATTCGGAAGAAGCAATCGAGTCACGTGCTGTTGATGCCGCAGTACACTGAGCCTGTGAGTATTCGCACGACGCGGACGCTGCTGGATGTAATTCGCAACTATCCGGAAAATCCGGTCGGGTTTCGGCGGTGGGATGAGCGGATTTTCCACCCCGACGCGAATGGGGGCGGGGATCGTCCGATCTCCTCGTTGTGGAATGGGCCGCCCGAGTATGTGGAACAGATTTTGGGAACCGTCCGGTTATTAGAGAATGCGACAGTGCAACGCGTAATGGAGTTACTGTTCCGACGGGGAAGAGTCAAGGATGTGGATCTTGCGATCGCGGGTGAGGTCGCTGCGGGAGAGGCGGTTCCCGTCGAAGTTGTTTCGTCTGAGGCGCTGACGTAATGAGAGAAAGACTGCGAGTCGCGTTCTTTTCTTGCGTCTACCACGAAGTGGACGGCGTGGCGGAGACCAGCCGGCAATTCGAGTCGTTTGCCCGGCGGCAGCAGTTGCCATTCCTCATGGTGCATGCAGGGCCACAGGATGAGATCAGGACGGAAGGTGATGTGACCCGAGTGCAGTTGCAGCGTAGTCCCATGAAGTTTCCGCTGGACCAAGCGCATGACTACGACCTGCTCTTTCTTCGACATTATCAGAAGCTGGAACCATTGTTGCGACAGTTCTGCCCTGACGTGGTGCAGATTACGGGGCCGAGTGATGTGGGAACGCTGGGGGCATACGTCGCGCACAAGATGGGGATCCCGCTGGCGGCTTCGTGGCAGACCAATCTGCATCAATACGCGCGACGGCGTGTAGCGGCTGGCGTTTCGTTTCTGCCAAACGACGTTGGGGCAAAGATGGCGGAACTCGCGGAGCGGTTGAGTTTTCGTGCCTCGGCGCGGTTCTACAAGATTCCGCGGCTGTTGTTTGCTCCGAATCAAGAAATGATGCAGGTGCTGGAGGCGGCGACGGGAAAGCCGTGCTACTTGATGTCGCATGCCGTAGATACGGCGGCGTTCAGGCCTGAACTTCGCAGCCGGACGGGCGGTCCCTTCCGCATTGGCTATGTGGGGCGGCTTACGGCAGAGAAAAGTGTGCGCTCCCTGGCGCGGCTGGAGTGGGCGTTGCTCGACCGGGGGTATCGTGACTTTCGGTTTGTGATTGTTGGGGAGGGCGCGGAGCAGGAATGGCTGCGGAACAACATGCAGCAGGCTGAATTTACCGGAGTGCTGCGAGGGCCGGAACTCTCACGAACATTCGCGGACTTCGAGGTGCTCGCGTTTCCCTCGGAGACCGACACGTTTGGGCTTGTGGTGCTCGAGGCATTTGCTTCGGGAGTACCGGCGGTGGTGACAGATCGTGGGGGACCGCAGTTTTCGGTGCGTCACGGGAGCAGCGGATTCATCGCGCGCGATTTCGAAGAGTTTGTGAGTTACACGACGCGATTGATGGAGCAGCCGGGTTTGCTTGCATCGATGCGAGCGGCGGCGCGGTCGCAGGCTTTAGAGACTTCCTGGGATCAGATTTTCGAGGCAATGTATGAAGCCTATGCACGATGCCTGTTGAGCGTGGCGGTTCAGAGCCATAAGGTTTTAGATGTCGCGACGACCAGAGTGTAGTGTAGGGGAGTTTCCCCAAGGGCGAACGCACTGGTCCATTCTTGACTCTTACCGCACGGCTGAAGCCGTGCTCTTCCACCAATCATTGAAGCTTCCCAAATACGTTGACCCGCTGAGAACGACTTCCGGCGCATCCATGAAACCAGTGACTTTGCGTGGATGGGAACGGGCCTCGTGCTTGCCTGCAAAGGTGCTAGGCAAGGGGCTTGAAATGGGGCACAATCAGGGCGGTACGGAGGGTGGGGGAATTTGAAGATTTCGCAAAAAGGACTGTACGCGTTGCAGGCGATGATGACCCTGGCCCGTCGGCACGATCAGGGCGCGATCAAGATCCGGGAGATTGCGGCGGAGAGCGATTTGCCGGAGAAGTTCCTGGAACTGATCCTGCTGGAGTTAAAGAATGCGCGCATTGTCGACAGCGTGCGGGGCGCAAGAGGCGGGTACCAGTTGCGTCGTGATCCTTCAGAGATTCCCTTGAGTGACATCATCCGGCTGGTGGATGGTCCCCTGGCGCCGATGGGAGATGCCGAGCAGTTGCGCGGACTGATCGACAAGGACGCAGACCACCGGGCACTGTATGAAGTGTTCCTGGCGGTACGCGACGCGGCAGCGAAGATCCTGGAGCATACGACCGTTGCCGACCTGATCGCCGATGGCAAGCCTAGAAAAGGCGCCGGCGCGAAGAGTGCGTCAGCAACCGCGAAAAAGAAAGCCGGGGCGTAGCCTGCCTGCAGGAGTTGGAGTCGCACCTTCGAGTTGCGGGCGATCCTAGTGCACCGGGACGCGGTAGACGGTCACCGAATAGGGGTTCAATTTCACCGGGATTTTTCCCGCCTTGACATCCACAGCGGAATACTTTGGAGCGACATTTTTCGGTTGGTCCAAGCTGTTTTCCGCGTTTAGGTCAGCGCTTTCCAGGGTTGTTACCCTCGCCGTCCCAGACACACTGACTCCGCTTAAGTTGATTTCGGTGACTCTCGCAGACGAGGTGACGTTGATCGCTTTTACGATCAGTTCATGGGTGCGGTCGTCGACGGACGCGCTGGTGTAGAGTCCGCCCTCCGCCTGAGGGGTGACAGGCACAATTCGTGTTCCCACATTGTTGGCAAATACGCTCTGGACATAGTAATTCGGAGTGCCGTAGGAGCGCAGGTTGTCGAACCAGATGGCATCGGGCGTCCATTGCCAGGCGTCCAGGTTAGCGAGCAGAGGAGCGTAGGATGCCATGCGGACAACGTCAGCATTGCGCTCCAGGCCTGTCATGTAAGCGGCTTCTGCAATGGCAGCATTCCAGTTGTTGTGGTTGTCGGGTTTTGCCACGCCGGAGGTTTGGGCGGCGTACTCGCCGGCGAAGACCTTTGGCCCGGACCGGTCGTAGTGGTCATAGCGTCCGGTGTTGGTGAGGAACCAGTGGGGATTCATGTAGTAGTGTTCGTCTACGATGTCGGCTTTCAGCGTGCGCCAGTTGGACCACAGAAACTCGAATTGGTCTCCGGAGGGCGCCGGGCCGGCGGCGACGACGAGGTTGATCTCAGGATATTTTGCTTTCAGAGCCGCCGCGAATAGTTTGTAGCGTTCGACATAGGGTTGTCCCCACTGCTCGTTGCCAACTCCGATCATGGTTAGGTGAAATGGCGACGGATGGCCCATCGACGCGCGCAGCTTGCCCCAGGGTGAAGTGACTGGGCCGTTGGCGAATTCGATCAGGTCGAGCGCGTCTTGAATGTATTCCTTGGTATCGCTCAATTGCGCGAGTTCGCCGGAGTTGAACTGGCACGCCATGCCGCAGTTGAGAATCGGCAGGGGACTCGCGCCAATATCTTCGGCGAGCTGGAAATATTCATAGAAGCCGAGCCCGAAGGACTGGAAATAGTCGGGCGTGGGCCGGTGGTCGAATTCATCATTCCAGCGGTTAACGATGGTCTGCCGTTCGGCGATGTCGCCGACGGTGCTCTTCCACCGGTAGCGATTTACTAGGCGCCGGCCTTCCACGATGCATCCTCCGGGGAAACGGATGAATCCGGGGTGCATGTCTGCCAGGAGTTGAACCAGGTCTTTGCGCAATCCGTTGGGACGGTGCTGCCAGGTGTCGACCGGGAACAGGGAGATCATGTCGAGATCGACATCTCCCTTCTCGTCGAGAAACAAATTGAAGTGAGCACGCTGGGCGGTGGCGTTGGCGTGGATGACAGTGTCATAGCGCTTCCATTCGCGGTTGAAGCCAGTGAGCGTTCCGGTTCCAATTTCGCGGCCGCTCTCGTCCGTGATGAGTGGCCCTAACGGCTTTCGGTCCCGCGGTGCGGACATATGCGGAGAAGCGATACTCAGCTCCGCTTTCTATTCCAATGCCGCGAAAGCCGGAGTTCCACAAACCGAAGCCCGGCTCGTAGGCGCGCACCCTCAGATAGTGAGGATTGGTGGGGTTGAGCGCGCCTTCGGTGTGGATATCGATTTCGCCCTTCGTACTGCCAAGTTCTCCTTTGGGGGTAATGGGCATGTTGGCGTGCCATCCGGTGAGAGGTTGGTCGAATTCGAAGGAGCGGTTCTTGATGCGCTCGGGATAAAGTCCGCCGTCGGCGGCGAAGTTGATGTCTTCGAAGAAAATACCGAACATCGTAGGAGAGATAGCTGCTCCGGGATGGGCGGCATCGACCGCGATCACGGTTGGACTCGGCTGATCTTGGCCTGTTGTGAGGAGAGGCGAGAGAACGATGGCGAGTAGCGGGAGAGAATATTTTGGGAGCATATGATTCGGGAGCATTCTAAACGCTAGGCGAGCGACCGCGTGCGAGTTTGAAGTCAATCGACAAATCTGTGCTCCATGGGGAGTGAGTGGCCATGCTTCAAATATGAAACGCCCTGTCTGGCGCGGGAAGTGCGTGATTTTCACAAATTCGAAGCCGAGTGGTGGCCGGCAGCTCGTATTGACCTCAATGAATACATCATGCGCAAACTCGGGTCTGATGCGGCGTTTGCGAGAGAGTTGTTGCGGGTTTGCACCAAATTCGGTCAGCGGCTTGTGGACGGGCTGCACTCGATTGAAAACACGTGTACTTACAAACACGTAATTTTCGTTGACGAAAAAAATAGAAGGAGTACAAGAGGATCGTTCTTTGACAGCTTCTTAAGTTTTTCCGGTTGGTGCGGCGTCCGGGGCTCAAGCGGAGTCACTGTTCTGATCGCAAGATTGGAACGGAGGGTGAGCAAGGGTCTATAGCAAAGCGCTGGTTGAGGAGAACGAAGAAGAAATGTTGAAGGCAAGATAGAGTTCCGAGGCGTAGGGTAGGTTTATCCGGTTGGCGGTGAGCCCGGAGCCCAAGCGAAGATCGCGTTGCAGGCAGCCCGCAAGGGTAGCGGCGAAGCAGGTCGAGCGAGGGTCAAACGCGAGCTACTGGCCGAGACGAATGGACCCTACACCACCTCGGAACTCTTAATTTTTGGAGCTACGAGCTCTCAGCTCTCAGCCGTCGGCCCTCACCTCTTCCTACCTTCGGCTTCGCCTTCCTTTTAGAATCTACTTTTGTAGGTGTCTTTGGTTCCGACCAGACGTGCAAGATTGCGTCTACTGTACATTCCTATTGCGGTGGGTAGGTAATTGTGGAAGAGTCGAAATCGATGTCTGGCCCGCCCGATTTCGCATCCATTCAAGCAGCGAGTGCACAGATCCATCGCGCAGACTGCGCGCTCAGAATGACAGTGCCTGTTATAGATTCGTCGCTCGCGTTCAAACAAGGCGGAGACATGAAGCAGTTTTCGAAGGCTCGCGGAGTTCTTGATCTGATTATCCTGCTGACTTGTGTGGCGGGGATGGCAGGCTGCCAGATTGATATGGTCCAAGCCGGCGAACAGCAGGCGGAGGGCCAGACCGCACCGAGCGCGCAAGCTTCACAGGATGAGCCCGAGCTTGTGATCCAGAACGATTCGTCGCTGCCGGATACGTTTCCCCACGCGAACTATGAACTGAGGTTTCGGGCTCACGGTGGAGTGCCAGTGTTGCATTGGAAATTGGGGAAGGGCGCGATGCCTCCAGGAATCAAGTTGGAGGATGACGGGTTGCTCCACGGGCAGGCGGAGCGAGCGGGCGAATTTCAATTCACGGTTTCGGTGACCGATGGTGGCAAGCCGCAGCAGGCGGTGCAGAAGGGATTCGTACTGCACGTGCGGTCGGCGTTGAGTCTGAACTGGCGGAATCCGGCACGAGTGAGCGGGAATCGGATTGATGGCAGTGCCGTGGTTTCCAACACAACTCCCGACGACATCGATTTGACGTTCGTGGTGCTCGCGGTGGCAGGGAATGGGAGGGCAACCGCGATCGGATATCAGCACTTCCTGCTGCGAAAGGGCACGATTGAGAAGGAATTGCCCTTTGGCGAGACGCTACCGAGCGGTGGATACGTGGTTCATGTGGATGCGGTGGGCGAAGTGGCGCCGAAGAATCTGATCTATCGCGAGCGGATGGAGACGCCAGGGGCGTTGCAAATTACGGTCGGGCCGTAGCGTTGTACTGGAAATCGAAGGCTTCGCCGAAGGACTCCCGCAGCGAGGGCAAGATGACCCTTCGGCGGGCTCAGGGCAGGCTCTCGCGACAGCCGGCGGGACGCCGGCGCTACTGTACATCGGTAACAATCACAAGGTTTCGTGATTCAGATCACGCACTGGTGTGCGGGAAATAACCCAAGTTCGCCGGTTCCAAGTCGTGTCACCTCCCATTCCAATCTGGAGAGCCCGCTTTAACTCCTTTATTTTATGCCACATAGTCGCTGATCCGTCGGTGTAGGGACCAGTCCAGGGTTTGGCTCGCGGCGTGCCATTTACCTTGCGTGGGTCGAGCGAAAGCCAGCGATTCGGCAAGGCTCTGAACCCCGGGAGGTTGTGATGCGAGCTCCTTATGGTCTGAACATTCTTGATAACTGCCTCACGTGCCCGGTTCGAGGGGAGCATCTGTTCTGCAATCTTTCGCTGCAGTCTGCGCAGCGGCTGAATGACGTTAAGTCGACGGCGGTTTATCCCAAGGGAACGATGCTGTTTATCGAGGGGCAGCAGCCGCGCGGGGTATTTGTGCTGTGCGTGGGCAAGGCGAAGCTGTCCACGTCTTCGCGCGACGGCAAGACCATCATCACGAAGATCTCCGACTCGGGCGACATTCTGGGGTTGAACGCGGTGATCTCGAACCGTCCCTATGAAGTGACGGCCGAGATGATGGAACCGGGGCAAGCGAACTTCATTCCACGCGATTCATTTCTCATGATGCTGAAGGATTTTCCAGAAGTGGCCGTGCGCGTCGCGCAGCAGTTGAGCCGGAACTACTACACGGCGTATGAAGAGATCCGCACGCTCGGCCTGGCGGCGTCGCCGTCGGAAAAGTTTGCGAAGCTGCTGCTGTCGTGGACGAGCAAGAGCTCGCAGGGCGATGATTCGGCGCAGGTCAAGCTGACTTTGACGCACGAGGAAGTGGCAGAGATTATCGGCACGACGCGCGAGACCGTGAGTCGTCTGTTCTCTGAGTTCAAAAAGAAACAGCTGATGCAGTTGAAGGGTGCGACACTGGTGATCCGCAGCCGCATCGCGCTAGAGAAGATTGTCCAGTCGTAGGTTTTTCGAGTGGGTGAACGCGGAAGTGGCTAGAAGGAGGGTTGACCGCAGGGGCTAAAGCCCCAATCAATCTCCGTTCTCTACGCGGCCCTGAAGGGCAGCTCTTCCACCGAAAGAGCCTCAGAGTAGTAGCCGGGCAAGCTAAGATCGGCGTCCTTCAGGCATCTTCGGTTACTTGGCGAGCGTCAGGACGATGACACGATCGATCTCGCCGGTTTTAGGCGGCGCGAGCTTCAGGATCACGCCATCCTGGTTTTGAGTGAATTCGATTTTTCCTCCGTCGGGGAGAGAGCGTGCTGCCGCAACATTGGTGACGATGGGTGGTAGCGCCAGAAGGGGAGCCGTCCAGTTCAGGACGTGTACGTAAACCTTATTATCCTTTTGCGTCGTTGCTCCCCAGTCTGCGGGAGCGATGGGCCCTCCGCGAGTTCCGTAGATGGATTCTCCATATTTTGAGAGCCATTCACCAACTGCCTGCAGGCGGGAGACGAATTGGGGATCGATCTCGCCATTCGGGTAGGGTCCGATGTTCAGCAGCAAGTTGGAATTGTTGCCTGCGGCCCGGACCAACTTCTGCACTAGCTCAGCCGGGCTCTTGTAATTGCTGTCGCCGATGTTGAATCCCCATGCGCCGTTGAGCGTATCGGAGCTTTCCAGCGGAATATTTGTGCTCACATATTTCGTGTTGAAGCCGGCGGTGTTCTGCCCGGGGAGATCGCGCTCGAAGGTCTGGACGTCTTCGCCGGGCTTGGGCGTCTGATGATGATTGGGAATAATAAGGGCGGCGGGCTGTAATTGGTGGATGAGCGCGTAGGTCTTGGTGAGATGCCAGTCGGCGTCGGGCTTGTCCCACATGCCGTCGAACCAGATGCCGCCGATCGGGCCGTAGTTGGTGAGGAGTTCGCGAAGCTGGCCGTCCATGTAGTTGTCGAGATAGGCATTGAAGTCGCCGTGGTCGGGGCGCCCGTTGGGCCAGTTGGTGACGCCGCGCGGATAGTAGTCGGGATTGTGCCAATCGAGTTGCGAGTAATAGAAAAAGAGTTTGATGCCCTGGCGGTGGCACTCATCGGCCAGCATTTTCAGAGGATCTTTCTTATAAGGAGTCCGCTGCACGATGTTCCAGTCTGAAACTTTCGAATCGAACATGGCGAAGCCGTCGTGATGCCTTGACGTGATGGTGATGTACTTCATACCGGCTGCCTTGGCTAGGGAGACCCAGGTCTTGGCGTCGAATTCTTCGGGATTGAAGAACGCCGGCAAGCGATTATATTCGTCGAGCTTGAGCTTGCGATCGTGGAAGATCCATTCGCCGTCGCCAAGAACGCTGTAGACGCCCCAGTGGATGAACATGCCGAATTTCATGTCCTGGAATTCGCGGCGGGCTTGGAGGTTCTCGGGGGAAGGTTGGTAATCGGATTGGGCGAATGCGGACGAGGAGAGCAGGGCAGTGATCGCCAACACAAGTACCGGTATGAAATTGCTGCTTAGTCGGTGTCGCAGGTTTCGCATTTCTTCCTCCTGCTGTGGTTGGTGAACTTGCGATTCTACGATAGATAATTGGGAACGTCAGCTTTGAGGTGAAAGCACTGCCGAGCTTCGCTCGACGGACTGCCGAAGGCGGCCGTCCCCACATCGTCGCTGTCGCGACCGTTGCTTAGGTAGGATTCTGATTTGGGGCACTCCGAGATGCTCTTCAGCGACGGATGCTTTTCGGGATTTTTGGAGAATGCTATGGCGAACGAGAATGGTTTGATCCAGGTTGCCAGTCACTATTCGGTGGACGAGACGGTAAAGCGACTAGAGGCTGCTTTTGTAGAGAAGGCGCTGCAGGTCTTCGCTTTGATCGATCACAGCGGCGAGGCAGAGAAAGTCGGGCTGAAGATGAGGCCGACCAAGGTTCTGATCGTTGGAAGTCCGAAGGGTGGGACACCATTGATGGTGGCGGCTCCGACCCTGGCGATTGATTTGCCTTTGAAGGCGCTCATTGCGGAGGATGCCGCAGGAAACGTTTCGGTTACATACAACGATCCGGAGTATTTGAAAGAGCGGCATGGCGTGCCGGAGGAGTTGATCAAGAATCTTGCGGGCGCAGGCGTTGTGATAGGGAAGGCTGTGGAATAATGCAGTCGGTCTGAAATGACGGAGAATCCGTGACGGAGAATTTCAATCCCAACCGAGCGCGCGATCACCTCGCGAATGAGCGTACATTTCTTGCGTGGGTGCGGACTGGGGCGGCGATCGTTGTGTTTGGATTCGCGATTGGACGGTTTGCCATTGCTATCCGGCAGTTGTCGGCATTGCAGGGGCATCCGGTGAGGACGGCGGGGATTTCGGTCTGGCTGGGTTCCTTTACGATTGCTTCTGGCGTGCTGTTAGTAGTGGCGGGATTAATGCGGTATCGCAAGACGCGATCGCAGCTGGATTCTGGGAGGTTTGAGCCGGCGGGATTTGTGCTGGATTTGATTACGATTTTGACAGTGCTGTTTGGGTTGGCGTTGGCGGGATATTTGATTTACGCAGAGAAGAGTCTGGGGTAGGCCGGCTTGTTCATGGCTATCGGGGCGCTGTGAGCCTCGAGAATCCGCCGAGCTCCGCTCGGCCTGTTCGGGTCTGAGACCCGGACCCACACGGGAGATCATGGCAAACGATCAGGAAAAAGAGGCGGCGGCGCGGGCGAGTCTGCGGTTCGTGAAAGATGGGCAGGTGGTGGGGCTGGGTACGGGGTCGACGGCAGCGTACTTCATCAGACTGCTCGCCGAAGAGGTGAAACGAGGGCTACGGGTCCGAGGGATTCCAACTTCGGACCGATCGCGAGAACTGGCCGAGAATCTCGGAATTCCTCTGGCGACACTCGACGAGTGCCAGGAGATCGGGGTCACGGTGGATGGCGCGGATGAGGTCGATCCGCAACTGCGTTTGATTAAGGGTGGCGGCGGCGCGATGCTACGCGAGAAGATCGTGGCGTCGGCGACGAAGCAGCTGGTGATTGTAGCGGATGCATCGAAGCAGGTGCCGATGCTGGGGAAGTTTCCGTTGCCGGTCGAAGTGATTCGCTTCGCACAGGCGCTGGTAGCGAAGCGGATTACCGCGCTGGGAGCGGCGGTGTCGGTGCGCAAGAATGCCGATGGGACACCTTACGTGACCGACGAGAACAACTACATTCTGGATTGCCGGTTCGGCCAGATTCGCGATGCGGACACACTTGCCCGACAGTTGAGCGAGATGCCGGGTGTGGTGGAGCATGGGTTGTTTATCGGGATGGCGAGTGTTGTCTTGTTTGCGCGCGGGAGTGAGATTGTGGAGCTGAGAAGATAGGCTAGCCGGGCTTGTGCTCGGCATGTCCGGGTCTGAGACCCGGATCCACACGCGCAAAAGCAGGTTCCTCGACTTCGCTCGGAATGACACGATCTGTTATGGCAACTGGGGCACAGACGCGGGGATGGAGTGGACCGTCGCGGCGGCGCGTGCCGCGGTTTCAGATGCAGGCGCCGTTGGATATTACCGTCCTTCGATCGGGGATTCCGGATACGGTGCCGGGGCGTTCGGTCAATGTGTGCGAGCGTGGGATCTCGGCAATGCTCGCGGGTGAACTGGTTGCGGGCGAGACTGTTGGCATCGAGATGCAATTGCCGACGGTGTCGGCTCCGCTGCGCACTCGCGCGATGGTGCGATATCAGGATCGACTGCGATGCGGCCTCGAGTTTGTTGGGCTGTCGGCGGAACAGCGGACGGCGATTCGGAATTGGGCCAAAGGGGCGACCGCCGAGAAGCAGACTGAAGCGGAGACGGGCCACGCCATGATGCAGAAGGCGCCGGGCGCGGACGCTGCCAGCGGTGCTCCCAGCGGGGGTGAACCGCGCAGGAAGAGGCGACGGCGCCGGAGGGCATTGTCTGTCTTTCTTGGTTTCTTGGTATTGGCGGCGATTGGGGCCGGGGCGTTCTGGTGGCGCTGGAATCGGAGCTGGGAAGAACTGGAGTTGGGGCTGAAGAATTCGCAGACTGTGTCGGCGGAAAAGCCACAGGCACAGGTGTCGGCGGAAGTGATGCAGAAGTTGCTCGTTCACAGAGTTGAGCCGGCCTACCCAGCCGACGCGCGCAAGGCGAATCTTCAGGGGATTATCGCACTGGACATTATTGTGGGCCGGGACGGTTCGGTAGTGAGCATGCACCCGTTAAACGGTCCGGAAGTGTTGGCACGAGCCGCGATGGATGCATTGCGCTGGTGGAAGTTCGAGCCCTACCGTGTGAATGGAGAGCCGGCCGTCGTGGAAACGACGGTAGCTGTGGAGTTTAAGCGGTAGGCGGCGCTCCGTCTCTTAGCTTCTTGGAGGCGTCCTGTCTAATATCTTTCAGCAATGCAAATCAGGGCTTCTTCTTGCGAAGGTTGTGCAGGATCGCCGTGCCGCTTATGGCGAAGCAGACCACGGCGCCTAATGCGGCGACCAGCATGAGGTTTGCGCTGAAGTGAAAGCCGTCGGCGACGACCGCCGCAATGGCGAAGACGAGTCCGAGTATGTTGATCCAGAGCGGTGCGCGGACTTGGGTCGTAAGGTCTTTGCGGAGGCGTAGTTGCAGGAGGAGAGCGGCAAGCCCTATAGCCGCAACCACCACCAGGGCAAGCGGACTGGAAAACGCGGAACGACTGGTATAGATCACCACCAGAGCGAGCGCGAGCAGAAGCAACCCAGCTGCGACGATCGTCCAGCGGCGAGACCTCGGCCCCGGGGACGGATTGGAAGCGGCGTCTGGCAATCAGGTCCGCCCAAAGTTATACAGCGTAAGATGGGGGACATTCAAATTCCCAAGGCCGAGTAGCTCTTCTGTAACGTGCTTTGTGGTGGCTTTTCGTCCGCAGACATACCATCCTCTACTTTCACCTTCATATCAGGCTCAGGCGTTGGGGACAATGCGGCTGCCACCGGCCAGCCATTCGGCATGACGTGGGTCACCGTTGTTGACGGCGTAGAGGACCAGTTCGACTCGAGTGGAGATGCCGAGTTTTTCGAAAATCCGGTAGAGATATTTTTTGATGGTGTGCTCGCTGAGGTTGAGTTCGCCGGCAATCTGTCGATTGCCCAGGCCTTCGGCGACGAGGGCGACGACTTGTTCCTCGCGTGGGGTGAGGAGCGAGGTGCCCAGTGCGTTCAGGACGCGGAGCGAGGGGACTTCCGAAATCAGATCGATGACGTAGTTGAGTTGTTCAGTGTTGGCCCAGATTTGTCCCGCGGCGACTCGAAGAAGGCATTTGCAGAGCAGGCGCAGATTGGCATCGGTGATCGGAAAAATTCCGCGCGCGCCGGACCGGAAGGCACTCACCACAAGTTCACGATCGCAGGTGTCGACGAGGAGCACCTTTGGAATCTCAGGGTGAGAGAGGTGAAAGCGTCGCAGCGTGATCACGGTTTCGGAGGCGTGGGTGGACGGGTTCAATGACAGGATCGCAATGGCCGGATGTTTGGCCGTAACGGCCTGGAGAATCGAGAAGGTATCCATTTCGCAAGTCTGGACCCGAAACTCGGAGTGGCGGCGGAGAGCGCTGGTCAACAACTGCGCTTGCATTCGATTGGAGTCTGCGATGAGTACACCGATGGCATTAGATGTGGCGGCGGACGAAGGGCGCATCAAACAACTCTCCAAATACTAAGAGAAGCGATGTGGCGATTGTAGGGAGGGGAAGTGGCGTTCACAAGGAACCTAGTCACAAAATTCGAGGGCCGCTCTCAAATCGGGAATCGAGAATTCTGTATCCATCCGATCACGAGAGTGGAGCACCGCCCTGTGGAAACTTCACCCTGCGATTCCAGATGAAACGCAAAGAGGAGGCGGCGGAGAGCTGTTGATTCAGGGTCTTCTGACAATTGCGCCTGGCGATGAAAGTTCACTTTGGGAAAGCTACATGCCCGGTCTCCAAAACATTGTGACGTAGCAAACATGCAAGTCTACTTTTGTGGGTACTCCAAATAGAGACTGTTTCCATTCTTCCTCAAGAGCCGGAATACGGAAATTTGTTGGTTTCTAAAACGACGCTACGTTCTGCCGTCATTTCCCAAAAACGGAGAAGGGTCCACTTTTGTGTACGACACTTCCCATGTCTTGTCCGATTGCAAGCTTGCGCTTAACGTACGCAGTAGAGAGTTGCTCAACGGAGTGACACTCGGCGCCAAAGAAGTTGGCGCAAGGGTCCATGAAACGTTCGTTCATTATCGTCCGATTACTCGCAATCACTTTCTTAGTTCTAGAGAGTTGTTCGGCCGGTTTCGCGCAGGATAAGAATGAGGGCCCGGGCGGAACCAAAGATACTTCCCGATCCGGCTTTACCGGAGCTGGAGCGGGAGGGAGCAGTACAACGGCCGCAAAAGCCGGAAGAGCGGATAGCCTGGGAAACCCCATACTCGGAGGGGAGCGCCATCCGCTCTACCGGTTACACCCCAGCGATGTAGTGGACATCAGTTTCACCATCGCGCCAGAGTTCAACCAGATCCTCACCGTGCAGCCGGACGGCTACAGCACCCTGAAAGATGCCGGAATGGTCGAGGCCGAAGGGCAAACCCTTCAGGAATTCAGCGAGGCCATCCAGAAGGCGTATCGGGGATATCTGCATGATCCTCAGGTGGCGGTGTCCCTAAAGGAATTTGAGCGCCCATATTTCATAGTGGGCGGCGAGGTGGGGAAGCCCGGTAAATACGAATTGCGTTCGGACACTACCGTGGCTGAGGCGGTACAGATTGCCGGGGGATTGACGCAGCAGTCGAAACACTCCCAGGTGGTGCTATTCCGCCGGGTCAACGACGATTTAGTGGAAACGCGCCTGCTGAATCTGAAGAAAATGCTGAACGAAAGCAATCTCAAGGAGGATGCTCATTTGCGTCCCGGGGACCTGGTCTTCGTTCCGCAGAATTCCATTTCGAAAATCGCTCGCTTCCTCCCGAAACCGTCCCTGAGCATGTACATCAACCCAACACAATTCTAGAGAGAGATTTCTTTTACTCGCATGCCATCAGACGAAGACCCAAATCGCAGTCGAGAACAGAACCAAACACCGACCATGCGGGAACTGGTCATGGTCTTGTTCCGGCAGCGAAAGGTCTTCGTCTGCGTCTCGGCTGTGGTTCTGGCACTCGCTCTCCTGTATGCCTTCATGGGAACGAACTATCAGGCGAACATGAAGGTTTTGGTGCGTCGGGGGCGTGCCGATGCGCCGATGAGCGCCTCGGAAAATGTACCTCTCGATCTGACACGCATGGCGGTCACCGAAGAGGAACTGAATTCCGAAGTCGAACTGCTACGGGATGACGAGGTCTTACGAAGAGTTGTGCAAGAAACCGGCATCGGCGGCCGCGATTGGTTTCATTTCTTGCGCATGGATGAGGGCAATGCAGAACGAGTGGAGCGGGCGGCACGGCGGTTGGCCAAGCTGCAAGTTGCCCCAGTGAAGAAAACCAACCTGATTGCTATCAGCTACGCGGCCGACGATCCGAGTGTGGCGGCGAGGGTACTGCAATCGGTGGCGAATGCGTATCTGGAGAAGCATATGGAAGTACATCGCCCGACCGGCGAGTACCGCTTCTTCGAGCAGCAGAGAGGAGAGTCGCGGCTCCAACTGGAAGAGGCCAAGGGGAAGCTGCTGGAGTTTACGACCCGGCATGGGGTTGTGGCGGCGGCGCAGCAGCGTGATCTGGCCTTACAGAAATTGAGCGAAGTCGAGGCGAGCGATCGCCAAACGCGGATCGAACTGGCGGAAACGCAACAGAGAGTCTCGGAACTCGGGAACCAACTGGCGAAACTGCCGGAGAGAACGACCACGCAAGTGCGCATTTCGGATAACCCTGAACTATTGAAGGCGCTAAAGGCGAGCTTGCTCGATTTGCGGCTGAAGCGCACGCAACTGTTAACGAAATTCGAGCCCAGCCACCGACTCGTGCAGGAAGACCAGCAGATCGCTCAGGCCGAAGCAACCATCGCCACTGAGAATGCCTTGCCTCTGCGCGACGAGACGACCGATAAGAATGTGCACTACGAATGGGCGAAGTCGGAGCTGCAGCGAGCACAGGTCCAATTGCGAGCGCTCCAGGCCCGGGAGGCCGCGACATCCGTGCAGCAGGATGCATACCGGCAAATGGCAATGAAACTGGGGGAGGACGCAGTTACTCAGGATGATTTGGTTAGCTCAGAAAAAGCCGCTCAGGATACCTACCTGCTTTACGCAAGGAAGCAGGAGGAAGCGCGGATGGACGATGCGCTGGACCAGCGTGGCATCGTCAATGTTGCTATTGCGGAGCGACCCGTCGCTCCTGCGCTTCCAATGTGGTCCGCATGGACCGTATTCGTCATTGGAGTAGCCGCTGCCGGAGCGGCGGGTACGACCGCGGCATTCGCGGCTGATTATTTCGACCCCGCATTCCGTACGCCCGAGGATGTGCAGTTGTTTTTGAATGCTCCGGTTCTGGCATCTCTGCCGCGAAGGCCGCGGGAGAGTCTGTCCGCATGAGGGAGACATTATGAGCACGGAGGTGTGGGTTACGGGGACAACGCTGCAGGAGAGAGCAGTGTCCCACGCGAGAGATGTACCGGAGGCAGGCGGATGGGATCCGGAAAGCTTTGCCCGCGAGCAGATTTGCGGACTCGTGCGACACCTTTTCTTCTCGAATGCCGACAAGCCGTTACACCAGATCGTTTTTAGCGCCGTCGACCGCGAGACAGACGTGAGAAGTATTTGTCGTCAAGTCGGAGAGGAGTTGGCGCTAGAGACGGCAGCGAGCATCGCCGTTGCGGGTGATTATCCAACGGAGGTTCCGCAAAACGATCGGTATTGTGCGGAAGGAATCGCTTGCCCATCCAACGATGAGATGTCTTCGCTGCCGCAATCTTCGATCCGGATGCGCCAACCTGTGGCTCTTACCCGGCCCGCGGGTGTACGCCGCTCGAGCTACCTTGTTGCACTCCTATCTCAGGAAAATGCGCAAAGAATTTGAGTACTCGATCGTAGAGGGACCGCCCTCTGGCGAATCGAATCTCGCAGCTGCAATGGCGCAATTCACCGACGGAATCATCCTGGTCTTGTCAGCGCACCGTACTCGACGAATTTTAGCGCGGAGAGTGAAGGACACGCTCGAAACAGCACGAGTGCATTTTCTCGGAACGATCTTGAGCGACAGGGCATTCCCCATTCCGGAGCGAATTTATCGGCGATTGTAAGCGGTTTTCAATACCCAGTCTTATGAAGCGGAATTGATTGAAATGTCGACTCCTCTCGTCAATCCGGAGCAGCATAAGCCGCAGGTGGTGGACTGGTCGCGGCTGATTCCGGGAGACACTCCCGGGTTCCGCAACCGAAGAAATAAGCCGAATCATTCTGTTCGATCCTGCGTGCCTGAAAAAATCTCCGAAATTGCCACAGAGCCCCCGGGAAACCAACCGGAGAGCGCACTCACCCTGTTAATGCCCGGGCCTATGCGAGGCCGGACGGCCGCGAGATGGTTACGCTCCATGGCTGCGGACTTCGCTTTGGTGGCTCTGAACTGGTTGTTGATCGGGGCCGTACTGGTGCCACTGCGAATGATATTCCCGCGTGTGAGGTCATTCGACTACGCAGCGGGAGCGCCAGTATCTCTGTTGGGCATTGCTCTGCTGCATGCCTCGTTAATCACACTGATGGGCTACACCGAAGGCCTGCAAACTGGCAGAGACTTGCGGCGGCAGGCGGTCGTTCTGGGCAAGTCCGTTCTTTGGGCGACGATGGTCTTATGCATAGCGTTCGCTTTGCAAGGCCTTCCATGGACCATCGGGGCATTGTACGGCGGTGCGGGAGTACTCCACTTCGCTGCGTTGTGGACTTGGCGCCGGCAGACCGCCTGGCACAACCGGCGCGCTCAAGCGAATGGCGATGTCCGAAAGGTGCTGATTATCGGTGCGGGTGGAGTGGGACGGCGCGTAGCGTCTTACGTAGAACAGCATCCTGAAGTGGGGCGGACAGTGTGCGGGTTTTTGGACGACAAGCGGCCACTTGGCCAGGGGGTGATCGGTCGGGTCGGCGACCTCGCGCGAATGGCGCGCACAGAATTCGTAGACGAAATCATTTTGGCTGCTCCGCATGATCGCGGGCTCACCGTTGAGGTGGTTCGCGAGGCGCAGCGCTTGCATCTTGATGTGGAGATTGTTCCCGAATTGTTTGGATGCAAACCAGCCGAAGCAGAATTGGAGAGAGTCGGCGATTTGCCGGTGATCTGCCTGCACGTGGAACGATTGCCAGCGGCCGCCCTGCTTCTGAAACGATTGGTAGACGTGGTGGGAGCAGGGGCAGTCCTCATCCTCTTGTCGCCCTTGTTTTTCGTAATCGGAGTCCTGATCAAGACGGACTCCAGGGGGCCGATGCTCTACGCTGCGCCACGGGCGGGACGGAAGGGACGACTCTTCCGTTGTTACAAGTTTCGCACCATGGTGAGCAATGCCGACTCGTTAAAAGATCATCTGCGGGAGAACAACCAGAGATCGGGTCCGTTCTTCAAGATCACGGATGATCCACGGATCACGCGCGTCGGCCGAATCCTGCGACGATACAGCCTGGATGAACTGCCACAGCTCTGGAATGTCTTAAAGGGCGACATGAGCCTGGTAGGGCCTAGGCCACATCCGCTGGATGATGTTGCGGGATATGACATCGAACACCTGGCGCGACTCGATGTGACTCCTGGAATCACCGGGCTATGGCAGGTGACGGCACGACGCGATCCATCGTTTCAGCGCGGCATGGAATTGGATCGCGAGTATATCCGGACGTGGACGCTGGGAGCGGACATGCGAATTCTGCTGAAGACCGTTCTGGCCGTAGCGCGTGGGAGTGGTGACTGATGCAATCGGTCTCGGCGCGCCTGCCATGGTCGGAAGCTGCAATCGATTTGTCCGTATCGACCGGCCAGTTGTTTCTTCGTCCGCTGCAGGTGCTGATGGCGGCGCCGTCTCTGCTGTTCCTAGGAGCGCTCACGGCGATGCTGCTGCGTCATCCGGATGTGGCGTTCTACGAAATTGACCGTGTCGCGTTCGGCCTTCTTGTTGTCGGGGTAGTGGGGCGGGGGGTGATCCTTCGGCAACGACTGTTGTTCGTGGAACGGGTCACTTGGCCCATGATCGGATTGATGGCGTTGGCGCTGGTTAGCGTAACCGGCCAGCCCTACGACCACGAAACCTGGAGTTTGTTGGGCTCGAAGCTGATCGTTCCGTTGGCGCTGTTTCATCTTGCGGGGCTGGTATTTACCAACGAGCGGCACTTCCGCCAGTTCGAAATATTTGCGCTCATTGTGCTGGCATATCTCAGCTTCACCGCGATCGCATTTCTCTGCGGGGCGCACTCTCTGATTTTTCCCAGATTCATTCTTGATTCCAGTCTCGGATTCCATGCCTCCCGGGCGCGCGGCCCGCTGCTGCAAGCAGTGGCTAATGGCGTGTCTCTCAATATGCTCGGACTGCTGGCTCTGCACGCCTATCGACGGGGCAGTGTGCGAAAACTGAAGATGGCCGTGCTTCTGGGCATGCTGCCTGTGGCGATCCTTGCCACGATGACGCGGTCGGTGTGGCTGTCCTTTGTTGGAAGTGTCATCGCGCTCGTCCTTCTATCGAAGAACCGCCGTTCAAAGAAACGCGAACTGCTGCGCGTCTGTTGTGCCTTGGTCTTGATGGCAGGTGTTGGACTGGCAGTGACTCTGAGTTCGGATGATCTCACGAGCACATTGAGTGATCGCTTGGAGGAACGAGGTCCTGTGGACTATCGGGCAGCGGTTTATGCCGGAGGATGGCAGATGTTTCTGGAACGACCATTGACGGGATGGGGCTTCCATCAGATGCCGGCTGAACTGCCCCGATACGTCAGCGGTTATCACGAACGGGTGCTCTATCCCCACAATACCTACCTCGAATTGCTAGTGGAGGACGGGGTGCTGGGGCTCGTCTTTTATTTGTGGCTGATGTGGGAAATGTGGCGGCTAGGGCGTGCGGCGATCCCCGCAGCGGAAGAAAACGGATTTCTCGATCGGCGGTTTCACAGGATCTGGCCAATCTTAATGGCGGTGTATTGGGTAAATTCGGCGCTGGTCGTCATGAGCTATCAGTTTGTGAATGGTCTGCTGTTTACGATGGCGGGAATGCTCGCCGCTCAGAAGCGGAGGGCCGAGTCGTGCTGACCGTTGCTTATCTGGCAATTCGGTTTCCAGCCGCCGTAGAACCTTACGTGGCGGATGAGATTGAGGAGCTGAGAAGCCGGGGGGTTCGAGTGGTCGCGGGGAGCGTTCGCCAGCCGCAAGCCGATCAACTCGCGTCCGCCCGGTGTGTCCCGGAGATCGTATTGCAGAGCTTATCGCTAATTGTTTTACTTCGAGCGCTTTGGCTCTGTATGAGGGAGTGGAAAACGATCCTGCCTCTGGTCGGCCGGGCCATCCTACGCGGCAAACAAACGCCATTCAAACGCATTAAGACAATGGCCCATACGTGGCTGGGAGCCTGCTACGCAGTGCTGTTGGAAGGAAAAGCTGTCGACCACATCCACGTGCATCACGGTTATTTTGGGTCTTGGATTGCGATGGTGGCCGCGCGGCTGCTGAACAAGGGATTCAGCATGACGCTCCACGGCTCCGATTTACTGCTCCACGGCGCCGACCTTGACTTGAAGCTGGAAAGCTGCACCTTCTGCATGACGATCTCGGAATACAACCGACGCTACATTCTCGAGCGCTACCCCACGGTGGATGCTGCGAAGGTAATCGTAGCGCGCATGGGGGTGCAGATTTCTGATCGTGGAGAATCCCAGGATTCCGTCCGGAAGACTGGCAAACCTCCGCTTCGGTTACTGGCTGTCGGACGCTTGCACGCAGTGAAAGATCATGCATTTCTGGTGGAGGCGTGTGCTCAATTACGCGCCCGAAATGTTGCTTTCCTGTGTTCAATCGCGGGGGAGGGGCCCGAACGCCGCAATCTCGAAGCGCTGATTCGAGAGTCGAAGCTGGAGAAGGAGGTCTCACTACTGGGGCACATTGCGCGGGAGCAAATGGCTTGTTATTACAACGACGCCGATGTTGTCGTGCTAACTAGCCGCAGTGAGGGCATCCCGCTCGTGCTCATGGAAGCGATGGCCCGCGGCAAGATCGTACTCGCGCCGGCTATAACGGGAATTCCAGAACTAGTCATCGCTGGCAAAACGGGATTTCTCTACGAAGGCGGATCGCTCAACGATTTTGTAACGCAGTTGCTCCACATCTGGTGGTTGATGCAGGCGTCAGACGCCCCAGACCTTCGTCCCTATATTGTCACGGCATCTAGACAGCTGAACTGGGTTCGCCAAGCTGCTCGTGAGCACGTTCGAAACAACTTCAACCGTTGTAAAAATCTCGAGTCCCTCGGAGACGTATTTCTTCGTCAGATCAGATCACAGGCAGAAAGCATTCCCCATGAGGATCTTGTTTTGCAACAAATATAACTATCCATTCAGCGGAACCGAAAATTACCTTTTTGAGCTGATGGAACTCATGCGCGAGCGAGGCCACGAGGTGGCCTTATTCTCGATGCAGGATGAGCGCGGGGAACCAACTCCCTTCGACCGTCACTTCGTGCCCCACATCGATTTCAAAGCGAAGTCAGGATGGGGACTCAAGGCGCTACAGGCTGGACATGCGATCTATTCCCGAGATGCGAGACGCCGCCTCCGGGCAATGATCGCCGAGTTCCGTCCGGATATAGCGCACGTGCGGAATATTTATCACCACTTATCGCCTTCAATTCTGTGGGAACTGAAGGCCCAGCAGGTTCCAGTGGTCTATCACGTGAACGATTTCAAGGTGCTGTGCCCGAGTTACAACCTGGTATCGGAGGGAGAGGCGTGCGAGGCATGCAAGGGCGGGCAGTTTTGGCATGCCCTGCGGCCCAAGTGTTATCCGGGATTGGGCGCGCGTGCGACGCTAACCGCGGAAGCATACGTCCATGCCTGGCTGGGAACCTACCGTAGATGCGTGGACCTGTTCCTGGCTCCCAGCCGATTTGTGCGAGACAAGTTCGTGGACCACGGGTGGGATGGAGACAAGTTCGAGGTGCTCCAGCATTTTCAAAACACTCATCCTGTGAGCGAAGAGAGTGGCGAGGACCGGCCGGTGTTGTACTTCGGCAGTTTGTCGGCCGAAAAGGGAGTCGATGATTTAGTGCGCTCCATGAAACAGCTCCCACACATGAGGTTAGTCGTGGCCGGAGATGGCCCACAGCGTGGCGAGTTGCAGGATCTTGCGGCCGCGATGCATCTCTCGAATGTTGAATTCGTAGGACACGTGGGACTAGCGGAACGGGATGCACTGATTGCCCAGTCGCAGTTCACGGTGCTGCCTTCGCATGCATACGAAACTCTGGGGAAGACAATTCTCGAGTCGTATGCCGAGGCTCGTGCAGTGATAGCGTCAGATCTGGGATCAAGGCGGGAACTCGTTCATCAGGGAGAGACCGGCCTTTTGTATCGGAACGGAGATGTGAATCAACTCGCGGGCGCGATTCAATTGTTAGGGTCGAGGCCGGAAATGGCGGCCAAGATGGGGCGCGCGGGGTGGGAATCCGTACGCCAGAGCCATACGCCAGAGGGACATTATCAAAAACTTCTAGGCCTCTATGAGGGCCTCATCACGAGAAAAACGGCAGCTAGAAAGCAACTGGTTACAACAACCGCTCCCGCCCCGTGGCGCTCCGTGCGCTCGAATTCTGCAAAACGAAAAGATCGCTTTTCCAGTCCGCAACGAAGCGGTTCGCTGCGAGTTGCCTTTATCGGTGGGCGTGGCGTGATTTCAAAATACAGCGGGATTGAAACCTATTATGAAGAAGCGGGAAGCCGTCTAGTGCAGAAAGGGCATGCGGTGACTGTCTATTGCCGCAACTACTTTACTCCGGCACTCGCCGAGCACAACGGAATGCGACTGGTGCGCCTGCCAACAATCCGGTCGAAACACCTCGAGACGGTCATTCATACGCTTCTCAGTACGGCGCATGCCCTTACTCAAGGATATGACGTGATTCACTATCACGCGCTTGGTCCGGCGCTATTCTCCTTCTTGCCACGGTTGATTGGAAAGAAGAGCGCGGTGACTGTGCAAGGTCTGGACTGGCAGCGCAAAAAGTGGGGCCGCCTGGCGTCGACGGTGCTACAGCTGGGGGAACGGGCCTCAGTACGGCTGCCGAATGGAACAATGGTGGTGTCGAAGGCGCTGCAACGGCGATACCGTGAGTTGCATGGAATTGAAACCTTCTATGTGCCCAACGGCGGAATACTTCGAGAGCGCAGCCAGCCGAATGCGATTCTGAAGTGGGGCCTTGAACCGGAGAAATACGTCCTGTTCCTGGGACGCTTTTCGCCGGAGAAGGGTTGCCACTTACTGGTCGAGGCGTTTGAGCAAGTTAAAACCGATGTGAAACTCGTGTTGGCAGGGGCATCTAGTTATTGCGACGAATATAGCCAACAGTTGCGAAGTCATGCGTCCGAGCGTATCCGTATTCTCGATTGGGTTTCGGGCGAAATCCTGGACGAACTCCTGACCAATGCGATGATATTCGTCTTGCCCTCGGACCTCGAGGGCCTATCTCTAGCGCTTCTGGACGCGATGGGCGCTGGCCTGTGTGTCCTGACGAGCGATGTTCCGGAAAACGTGGAGGTTGTTGACGGGGCTGGATTCACTTTCAAGAGAGGAAACTCGGGAGACCTGGCCGACCGGCTACGATTCCTCATCGCAAACCCTGCTGTGCGAAGAGCGGCTGGCATGATGGCGAAGGCGCGCATCGAGGCGCAGTACCAGTGGCAAAAAGTCACGGACGATATCGAAGAAGTATATTTCAACGTGATGGGATGGAAATCGCCGGAACTGACGGCCAAAAAGCCACCCGCAAAGAATGAAGCGGCGGATGCGGGCCAAGGAGTAAACCTGCGCGCCGGGTAGCCTGACCCCCGCACAGGGAACGAAAAGGAATCGATCCTGGGACCGGTGCGGGATCTCATGCCCTTCCTGCCTGTGAGCTCAGCATAATTCTCTCGTCTTCGAGGCTAAAAATCTGCCTCTTCCTGCGCTCGTACAACGAGGATCGCAGTCGACAGTAGAAAAAACATACCTTTCACTGGTGGGGCAGAGGTGAGCCTCGTCCTTTTTTATTACAATCAAGTGGGTTGGGGCGCGACGGGTAGCCCGCCGCCGCTGGAAGCCAGTCAAGACACGCATGCAAAATACGATTCTGGTCACGGGAGGCGCGGGATTTATCGGTTCCAACTTCATTCTGCAGCAAATACGGGACGAGTCGACATTGCTCGTAAACCTCGACAAATTGACCTACGCGGGAAACTTGCAAAATTTGGAGAGTGTCGCGGCGCTCCCCCGATACGCGTTTGTTCAGGGCGACATTGGCGAACGCGATCTGGTGCGGCGGCTTTTGGAAACGCACCAGCCGCGCGCCATTGTCCACTTCGCTGCGGAAAGCCATGTCGATCGATCCATTCGCGGTCCAGAAGACTTCATCCGGACGAACGTTGACGGGACCTTTGCATTGCTGGAAGAGGTTCGAAATTTCTGGAGCGGGCTGCCGGAGGACAAAAGAAAAGCGTTCCGGTTTCTGCACGTATCGACCGATGAAGTTTATGGCTCGCTCGGGCCAGAGGATCCTCCTTTTTGCGAAACCACTCCTTATGCTCCGAACAGTCCTTACGCTGCGTCGAAGGCGGCGTCTGATCACCTGGTGCGCGCCTACCACCACACCTACGGACTGCCGACCCTGACGACGAACTGCTCTAACAATTATGGCCGTTTCCAGTTTCCTGAAAAGCTGATCCCGCTGATGATCTTGAACGCGCGCGATGGAAAAACGCTCCCGGTGTATGGGGACGGACAGAATGTCCGCGACTGGCTTTACGTTGAGGATCACTGCGAGGCGATCGCAACTGTGCTGCAGCGCGGGCGACCCGGGGAGACTTACAACATCGGCGGTTGGAACGAGAAGCCGAACATCGAAATCGTGCAAATGATTTGCGATCTGGTCGATGAGTTGGCGCCAAGCGCCGGACGTTCGCGGCGCGCTCTGATTACGTTTGTGAAAGACCGTCCGGGACATGACCGCCGCTATGCGATGGATGCGCGCAAGATCGAGCGGGAACTCGGATGGAGACCGAAGGCGACATTTGAAACGGGGATTCGCAAGACAGTTCGCTGGTATCTTGAGAATGAAGCCTGGGTGAAAGACGTGACCAGTGGCAGTTATCGGCAGTGGGTTGCCACGCACTATTCCGGCTAAAGTAGACGACGGGAACCGAAAGCAAATCTCACCATGCAAGGAAATACGCAATACAAGGGCATCA
Organism: uncultured Acidobacteriaceae bacterium; assembly: GCA_963840895.1. Lineage (GTDB taxonomy): Bacteria > Acidobacteriota > Terriglobia > Terriglobales > Acidobacteriaceae > Sulfotelmatobacter. The sequence continues at coordinate 434,667 of CAWJAR010000005.1, read as the reverse complement.
TTCTGGCGGGCGGGTCGGGCACGCGTCTGTATCCGGTGACGCAGGCCATGGGGAAGAGTTTGCTTCCCGTCTACAACAAGCCCATGATCTATTACCCGCTGTGCACGCTGATGCTGGCGGGCATCCGGGAATTTCTTGTCATCTCCACTCCCGAAGATACTCCCAAGCTTGAGGCACTGCTGCGGGATGGAAGCCAGTACGGAATTCGGCTGCAATATCAGGTGCAATTGAAGCCTGAGGGCATTGCCCAGGCTTTTCTGCTGGGAGAAAGGTTCCTGGCGGGTAGTCCGTGCGCTCTTGTGTTAGGCGACAACATTTTTTACGGACACGATCTGGCGAAGGATCTGCGCGAAGCGGCGAGCAAAGTCCACGGGGCGCGAGTTTTCGCCTATCCGGTCCATGATCCGGAGCGGTACGGCGTGGTGGAGTTTGATGCCGGCGGACAAGCGTTGAGCATCGAGGAGAAGCCCAAGCAGCCAAAGTCGCGATATGCGGTCACGGGACTTTATTTCTACGATGACCAGGTGGTAGAGATTGCCAAGTCGTTGCAGCCCAGTGCTCGCGGCGAACTGGAGATCACCGATGTCAATCGGACATACTTGAAGCAGAAGCAATTGGAAGTTGTCGTGATGGGACGCGGAATGGCATGGCTCGACACTGGCACGCATGAATCCTTGATGGATGCCAGCAATTACATTCAGGCCATTGAAAAACGCCAGGGGCTGATGGTGGCGTGCCCGGAAGAGATTGCTTATCGCTCCGGCTATATCACGGCCGCCGAAGTTGAACAAATTGGTAGCACGATGAAAAACAGTAGCTACGGCGCATACCTCCTGCAATTGTTGCGAGAGAGGGTCTTCTGAGGCCAATTCAGCCGCTGGGCTACTGATGGATGCGATCCGGACAATCTCGACTTCTCTCCCAGGCGTAGTGATTCTTGAGCCACGTGTCTTTGGCGACGAGCGCGGATTCTTCCTCGAGAGCTACAACGAGAAAACCTTCGCGGCAGTGGGAATCGCGGAGAGGTTCGTACAAGATAACCACTCCAGTTCGGGGCGGAATGTCTTGCGTGGACTGCACTATCAGATCAAGCAGCCACAGGGAAAACTCGTGCGTGTCGTAGAAGGCGAGATCCTTGACGTCGCCGTCGATGTGCGCCGGAGTTCTCCAAAATTCGGCCGCTGGGAAGCGGTGCGCCTATCGAGCGAGAACAAGCGCATGTTGTGGATTCCGGTGGGCTTTGCTCACGGATTTCGCGTTATCTCGGAGAAAGCGCAGGTTCTATACAAGACTACCGACTACTATGCGCCGCAACATGAACGCACTCTGGCGTGGAATGATCCGGACCTGAAAATTCAATGGGAACTCGACGAGGAGCCGATTGTGTCGGCGAAAGATCAGCGCGGCGTCTCTCTTCGGGACGCCGAGACATTCGAATAGTTCGAGGAACTTAATGAGAGTAGTTATTTTTGGCGCCTCCGGGCTGCTGGGCCAGGAACTCATGCGACATTGGCATGGGGATGAGTTAATTGGACTCGGCTCGAAGGACGCGGACATTCGCGATGCGCATCAAGTGAGTGAAGCTGTCGAGAGTATCCGGCCGGATTGGATTGTGCTGTCTGCAGCTTACACAAACGTAGACGATTGCGAGACTCATGCGGAACTCGCGTTGGCGGTGAATCGCGACGGGCCGATGAACGTTGCCCATACCGCTGAGCGCATTGGCGCGAAGCTTCTGTTCGTCAGTTCTGACTATGTGTTCGACGGAAAGAAAACTACTCCTTACGAATCGGATGATCGGCGCAACCCGCAGAGCATTTACGGACGGTCGAAGGCGGAGGCGGAGACCCACTTGCTTGAAATTTTGCCGGACGTCTGCATCGCGAGGACTTCGTGGCTATTTGGAAGGGGGGGAAAGTGCTTTCCCGACACGATTCTGAAACTCGCGGCGAGCCGACCTACGTTGGAAGTTGTGAGTGACCAGCGTGGAGACCCAACGTATTCGGTCGATTTGGCAAAAGCAATTATCGAGTTGTGCCGCGCGGGTGCCGGAGGCATCGTCCATGTGACCAATGCCGGGGAGTGCTCATGGTTCGAATTCGCGCGCGCGATTGTCAAAGGAGCCGGGCTCGCGACCGAGGTTCGTCCGGTAAGCACTCAACAGATGGCTCGTCCGGCCCCGCGTCCACCCTACTCTGTTCTTTCACCAAAGAGTTTGCAGAGGTACGGAATTTCCATGGCCACCTGGCAAGATGCTTTGCAGCGTTACTTGCAGGAGCGCAAGGGCTGAGCGTTCCGCTCGGACGTTGCTTCGCTTTGCCCGGGGCTGTTACGATGCGGCGGGGTCCTCGCCAATTGAAGTCCATCCTGAATTACATTGACGGCCAGTTCGTGCGCGGGCTGCGGGAATTCCCCGATGTGAATCCTGCAAACGGCGCCGTGATTGCGCAGGTCGCGGAAGCGGACCAAGGCTTGGTGGATCGGGCCGTGCAGGCAGCCCGGAAGGCGCTGGCAGGAGAGTGGGGCCGGTTTGGAGTTCGAGAGCGCGCCGCACGCTTACATCGAGTTGCCGATGCCATTGAGGCACGTTTCGATACCTTCGTTTCTGCGGAGGTGGCCGACACGGGCAAGCCGTTGTCACTTGCGGCCAGACTTGATGTCCCGCGCGCGGCGGCCAATTTTAGGGTGTTCGCTGATCTGATTAAGACGGCCGGCATCGAGTCCTTTCACACGGAAACGTCCGATGGCAAGAGTGCGCTGAACTATGCGGTTCGCAAGCCGCTCGGTGTGGTCGGGATCATTACACCGTGGAACCTGCCGCTGCTGTTGCTGACATGGAAGGTTGCGCCGGCCCTGGCTTGCGGCAACACTGTCATTGTGAAACCTTCGGAGGAAACTCCGGCGACAGCGGCGTTGCTCGCTGAAGCGATGAAGGACGCCGGAATCCCTGACGGCGTCTATAACGTGGTTCACGGGTTCGGACCAAATTCGGTGGGAGAATTTCTGACGCGGCATCCCGATGTAAATGCGGTGACATTTACCGGCGAATCGCGGACTGGCGCCGCGATTATGAAGACGGTGGCTGCCTCGGTGAAACCGGTTTCCTTCGAACTCGGCGGCAAGAATGCGGCGGTCGTGTTTGCCGACTGCGATTTTGAAGATGCGGTGAACGGGATTAGCGAGGCGGCATTCCTGAATACAGGGCAAGTCTGTTTGTGCGCGGAACGAGTCTACGTGGAACGTATGATCTTCGATCGTTTCGTGGAAGCATTAAAGCGGAAGGCAGAGAGTTTGCGCCTGGGATCGCCGCTGGACAAGAGCACTGACTTAGGGCCGTTGATTTCCGCGCAGCATCGCGAAAAGGTCCTTTCCTATTATAAATTGGCATCGGAAGAAGGGGCCGTGACCGTGACGGGAGGCGGGGTTCCCAAGTTCGGGGATGAACTCGACCACGGCTTCTACGTGCAGCCAACGATCTATACTGGATTGCAAGAGTCGGCGCGCTGCGTGAGGGAAGAAATTTTCGGGCCCGTCTGCCATGTCGCGCCCTTCGATTCGGAAGAGCAAGCGGTAAGCATGGCGAACGACACGAAATACGGGTTGGCCGCGTCGATATGGACGACGAATCTGAAGCGTGGTCACCGGGTCGCGCAGCAGATGAACGTGGGTATCACCTGGGTGAATTGCTGGTTCCTACGCGATCTGCGGACGGCATTTGGTGGTGTGGGCCTTTCCGGCATCGGGCGCGAAGGCGGCGTGCATTCGCTGAATTTTTATTCCGAACTGAACAACATATGCATTCGGCTTTAGGAATTGCGTTGTCGCATCGATAGAACTGAAACATGGGGAAGGTTGAAAGCAAAGTGCTCTCAGAGAAGGCGCGACCGCGCGGCAAGTACCCGCATGTCAAACGCGCTGGGAATTTTCTGTTTGTCTCGGGGACGAGCGCGCGCCGCGCCGACAACTCCATTGCCGGCGCTGAGGTCGATGAGTTTGGAACGACGAGTCTCGACATTCGAGAGCAGACCAAGGCAGTTCTTGAAAACGTGCGCGACATCCTTGCGAGTGTGGGTGCGGGCCTTGAAGACCTTGTCGAAGTGACAACTTACCTCATAAACATGAACGATTTCGGTGGATACAACGACGTTTACGGAGAATTCTTCGGCTTCGACGGGCCGGCTCGAACGACCGTGGCCGTGCACCAATTGCCGCATCCGCATTTGCTGATCGAGATCCGCGCGATGGCATACAAACCGGAGAAAATGAAATAAGGGAGCCACAATGCCGTCCATCAAGAGTCTCAAAGCGTTTAACTTTCAAGCTTGGATCGATGAGAACAAGGAGAAATTCAAACCGCCCGTGGGCAATGCGCAAGTTTGGGAGGACGGCGAAATGATGGTCACGGTGGTCGGTGGGCCAAATAATCGGCGAGATTATCATGACGACCCGACCGAAGAGTTCTTCTATCAGTTGAAGGGCAACATCTTCCTTCGCATCATGGAGACTCCGGGAAAGCCGCCGATCGAGATCCCGATCAAAGAGGGCGAGATTTTTCTGCTGCCGAAGCACATGCGACATTCTCCCCAACGACTGCAGGAGGGCAGCATCGGTGTGGTAGTTGAGATGCCGCGTCCCGAGGGCGCGATGGATGGATTTGAGTGGTATTGCCCAAAGTGTCACCAACTCTTGCACCGCGCGGAAGTAAAACTGAAGAGCATCGTTCGTGATCTCCCGCCTTTGTTTGAGCAGTTCCATAACAGCGAGAGCCTTCGGACCTGCAAACATTGCGGGACGATGCACCCGGGCAAACAGTAATGCCTGTGATTGATATCCATAATCATTTCTTTCCTCGTAACTGGCCTGATCTGGCGGCACGCTACGGGACGCCAGACTGGCCCTGGATCAAGCACACCGAGGCAGGGAAGGCAGACATCATGGTGGGTGATCGCTTTTTCCGCCATATCTATTCCGCCTGCTGGGATCCCGAAGTACGGCTTCAGGAGATGGATCGGGATGGCGTCGAAATGCAAGTTCTTTCGGCGACACCCGTTTTGTTTGCCTACGAGAGGCCGATCGAGCATGCGCTGGATTGCGCGCAATTGTTCAATGATGCCGCGCTCAAATTGTGCGCAGAAGGCAAGGGCCGGCTTAAGTCTTTGTGCCAGGTTCCTCTGCAAGACATAGATGCTTCGTGTAAAGAACTCAGCCGGTGTATGCGGGCTGGTCATCTTGGCGTCCAGATTGGCAATCACGTCGGCGACAAAAACCTCGATGATCCCGGCATTGTGACGTTCCTGTACCACTGCGCGGATGAGGGAGCGGCCGTGCTGGTTCATCCATGGGATATGTTGGCGCCGCAGCGTATGCCCAAGTACATGATGCCTTGGACCGTGGGCATGCCGGCCGAAACCCAGCTCGGAATCGTCGCCATGATTTTGGGCGGAGCGTTCGACAAGTTGCCGCAGAACTTGCGCATCTGCTTTGCTCACGGTGGAGGAAGCTTCGCATTTCTAATGGGACGATTGGAGAATGCCTGGCAGCATCATCCCGTTGCACACGGTGTGTGCGAACTGCCGCCCAGCCAATACCTGCACCGCTTGTATGTAGATTCGGCGGTCTTCGACGAGCGCGCGCTGCGCTATCTTGTCGAAACGATGGGCGTCGAGCAAGTGATGCTGGGCTCGGACTATCCCTTTCCGCTGGGAGAACATCGAGTGGGCTCGTTGATTCGATCGAGTTCTTTCAGTGCTGATACAAAGAATCGGTTGCTGGGCGGCAATGCCCTCAAGTTTCTTGGCATGCAGAAAGAGGGCAGTGTTCCTGCGGAGCTTATCGCGTCTGGTACCCCGATCGTCCCGCACGACGAACAATTGACATACAGTTCATATCTTAAAGTTCCTGAGTTGCTGAACCTGCAGCATCCACAGTCTTCGCCGCAGCATCATGATGAACTGCTGTTCATCATTGTCCACCAGACATACGAGTTGTGGTTCAAGGAATTGATGCATGACCTGGATGCGGTTGTCGCAAATTTGAAGGTTGCGGGATCAAATCCTCAATCGCGGGACGAAGTCTACGAAGCTGCCAGATTGCTGCGACGCTGTACGGAGATTACGAGAGTCTTGGTCGAGCAGTTCACGATTCTTGAGACGATGCTCCCTACGCACTTTCTGGCGTTCCGCGGCAAGCTTGAACCTGCCAGCGGATTTCAATCGGAACAGTTTCGCGAGCTTGAGTTTTTGTGCGGATTGAAGGACGAGAAGATGCTGCGGTATCACAAGCCCACACCGGAAGCGCATGCCCTGCTGGAACGAAGGCTGCGCGAGCCGTCCCTGCACGATGTTTTCTTCGATGCGTTGCGAGCGATCGGTAAACTGCAACTCCCCGAGAATTCGAACGAGCGTGAGCGATTCGACGCGCGCGCCCGGGCGATCCTTTCTCTGTATCGTGACGAACGAAACAACCGCGACTGGATTGACGTCTGCGAACGGCTCACAGAGTTTGATGAGCTCGTTGTGAGCTGGAGGCTGCGCCACATTCAACTCGTCGAGCGCGTGATCGGTGTTCGCATGGGAACTGGCGGCAGTTCTGGTTCATCGTACTTGAAGCTGACGTTGGACAAGAAGTTCTTTCCGGAGTTATGGGAAGCACGGACACTCCTGACAGAATAGACCATGCAGAGCTAACCTCGTCGTTTGCCCATGACTGAAAGAGCCCAGACGATTTCACTGATTGGAGCCGGACTCAACGGACCTCTCTTGGCTCTTGGCCTGGTCAAGCGTGGCTTCCGAGTTGAGATTTACGAGCGCCGCCCAGATATGCGGCACGTCTGTATGAGCGCCGGACGATCCATCAATCTCGCGCTCTCCACGCGCGGCATCTTCGCCCTAACCGAGGCCGGCCTCTGGAACGAGATGCGAAAGATCACCATTCCGATGAAAGGTCGAATGATGCACTCGGCCGCTTCGGAATTGACGTTTCAGCCATACGGGAAGGACGAGGCTGAGGTTATTCATTCAATCTCCCGGGCCGACTTGAATATCGCGCTGATCAATGCCGCCGAACAGCAGGGCGTCAAAATCCGTTTTCAACAACGTTGTATTGGAATCAATCTTCAGACAGGCGTGCTTAAGATACGCGATGAGCAGACCAGCGAGGCCAAGTCGATCGATTCAAGCGTCGTGATTGCCTGTGATGGATCGGCATCAGCGATCCGCGGCGAAATGTTGAAACTCAGCCGATTTAATTTCTCACAACAATATCTCGACTATGGATACAAAGAGCTGATCATTCCGGCTGGCCCGGAGAGAAAACATGTGCTTGATATCGGCGCGCTGCACATCTGGCCGCGCGGCAGCTACATGTTGATCGCTCTGCCTAATATTGACGGCTCATTCGCCTGCATTCTGTTTCTGCCATTCGACGGACCCGATAGCTTCGCTTCCTTGACAACAAACTCAGATGTGACCCGATTCTTTGAGTCGCGGTTTTCGGACGCGTTTTCACTCATGCCACAATTGGCCGATATCTTCTTCGCCAATCCGACAGGGGCGATGGTGACCGTCAAATGTTCGCCCTGGCACGTCGGGGGGCGCGCTCTGCTCCTGGGAGACGCGGCTCATGCGATTGTTCCTTTCTTCGGACAAGGAATTAATTGCGGGTTTGAGGATTGCAGTTCGTTGTTGAAACTGCTCGACCAGCACGGCGCCGACTGGGAGCGTGTATTCAACGAATTTGAAAATGCGCGGAAGGTCAATACCGACGCGATTGCCGACTTGGCAGTCGAGAATTTTGCAGAGATGCGAGATCGGGTTGCCGATCCACGTTTTTTGTTCCGCAAGAAAGTGGAGTTGGCATTGGAATCGAAATATCCAGAGCTTTTTGTGCCCAAGTACTCCATGGTGACATTCCATCGGGTTCCGTATGCTACGGCGCTCACGCGGGGGCAGGTCCAGGATCGAATGCTCACTGAACTGTGTGATCCGATCAACCGCATCGAAGATCTCGACTGGAACAGAGCGGACCAATTGATTCGCAGTCAACTCACTCCTTTGGAGTCAGCATCGTGACGGGCACACCCTTTCAGGCCAGCGAGGACTTTGCGAGGGCAATGGATGCCCGTGATCCGCTCGCGCATTTTCGCGCTCGCTTCCTGTTTCCCAAGACGAAGGCTGGTGGAGAGATCATATATTTGTGCGGCCATTCGCTTGGACTGCAGCCGAAAACCGTTCCAGCTCATTTGGATCAGGTGCTGCGGGATTGGGCGAACCTGGGAGTCGAGGGACATTTCCACGCGAAGGATCCGTGGATGCCATATCACCGTTTGCTGACTGAGCAGACTGCAGAGTTGGTGGGAGCGCAACCCTCGGAAGTCGTTGTGATGAATTCCCTCACCGTTAATCTGCACCTCATGATGGCATCGTTCTACCGTCCCACCCAGACTCGACACAAGATTTTGGTCGAGCGTGGCGCGTTTCCTTCCGATCAGTACGCCGTGAAATCGCAGATCTGTTTCCATGGATTTGATCCGGCGACGTCGTTGTTCGAGCTTGCGCCTCGTGAGGGCGAGTCTTGCCTGCGCGAGGAAGATATCGACTTACTGATCGATCGCGACGGTGATTCCATTGCCTTGATCCTGCTGGGAGGGGTGAACTATGCCACCGGCCAGGTTTTCGACATGGCTGGCATTACTCAGGCGGGCCAGAAAAAAGGATGCGTTGTGGGATTTGATTTGGCGCATGCAGCCGGCAATATCCCACTACGGCTGCACGATTGGGGGCCTGACTTCGCGGTGTGGTGCAGCTATAAATATTTGAATGGCGGTCCTGGGTGCATCGGCGGATGTTTTGTTCACGAACGCCATGGGCGCGCATGGAAGCTGCCGCGCCTTGCGGGTTGGTGGGGCCACGAAGAGGAGACTCGATTTCAGATGGCACCCGACTTTCACCCGATGGCAGGAGCGGAAGGCTGGCAGTTGAGCAATCCACCGATTCTCGCTCTGGCGGCTTTACGCGCATCGATGGAGATTTTTTCGGAAGCCGGGATAGAACGATTGCGTGCCAAGAGTATCTCGCTCACGGCGTACATGGAATTCTTGCTGCGACAACACGCTTCTCATAAATTCTCAATCATCACACCACCCGAGCCGGATCGTAGAGGTGCCCAACTCTCCATCCGATCGGCACGTGCGGGTCGCCAGCTATGTGACCGAATGGCTGAGAGTGGAGTGATCGGAGACTGGCGTGAGCCAGACACCTTCCGAGTTGCAGCGGTCCCTTTATACAATTCATTCCAGGATGTTTACCGCTTTGTGGCGCGCTTCGAAGCCGCGCTTCAATAAACAGTCCTTCGGTGCTGACGGGTTACTTTTGTAACGCGTTCCTTGGGCGCGGTGAACACTACAATCTGAGCCGTGGGTAAGTCTCCGCTCCAGTTCGCAGGGAAGTGGACGGCCATCGTGTCTGCGGTGGTGGGCGTTCATATTTTGGTGTCGTTACTGGCGCCCCGAGGATTTGCGCTCACCGCCTTCGGCGACATACTCCAAAATCTGATTTTGTTCGCTGCAACTATTGGTGTTGCTCTCAACATGAGGAGAGCTACGCCAAGAGCGCGGCTATTCTGGGCGCTCTTAGCTCTGGGACTCGCCACTTGGCTTATTTCGCAGCTCATGTGGACGTATGTCGAAGTCTACTTGCGACATGAAGCGCCGAATCCATTCTTCGGCGATGTCATTCTTTTTCTGCACATCGTTCCAATGATGGCTGCGGTCGCACTCCAACCCCATCTTCAGCAGGATGATCGCACGGTCCGAGTCGGTTCTCTCGATTTTGCTCTGTTGCTTACCTGGTGGCTCTATCTTTACCTGTTTGTTGTGATTCCATGGCAATATGTGAACCCGGCGGAATCTGTGTACGGGCGCAGTTTTGACCTGCTCTATGTCAGCGAGGAACTGGTGCTTGCAGCGGGGTTAGTGCTTGTGTGGAGTCGGAGCCGTGGACCCTGGAGAAGGATTTACTTTGATCTATTTGTGGCAACCCTAATTTATTGTGTCGCTTCGCTGATGGCCAGCGAAGCGATCGATTTGCATCTTTACTACACCGGAAGCTTGTTCGACGTTCCTCTTATTGCAGGGATTGCCTGGTTTATGCGGATAGGGTTCCTGCCGTACGAAACCACAGACGAGGATTCTGCAGTGGGGTCTTCGAGTCGCGGCTATGGCATCTGGAAAGCGCGCCTCGCGATGGTGGCGGTCTTCGTCACTCCATTGATGGTGGGATGGGCCGAATTTGCAGGCTCTGCTCCGCAGAGCGTCCGCACCTATCGGCTGCTGCTAACCGTGGCCGTCATGGTCGTGATGGGTGCTCTGGTTTTTGTGAAACAACATTTGCTTGACCGGGAACTACTCAATCTTCTTCGATCATCGCGCAACAACCTCGATGAGATGTGCCGTCTAAAGGACGAATTGGAAAATAAGGAACATTCTCTAAGGTGGCACAGCCTGGAGCTACAGCGGAAAAATTTGGAACTGCAGGAGATTTCGTTCACCGATGTGCTCACGGGCATATGGAATCGTCGCTATCTCGAGGAGATTCTCACTGCAGAGGCGGGCCAAGTGCTGCGAAATTACCAGCGCGCCCGCGGCAGCGGCATTCGGAAGTTCGATCATCGCGACCTCGTTTTCATCATGGTAGACGTCGATTTCTTTAAGCAAGTGAATGACCGCCACGGACATCCTGCAGGCGATAGGCTGCTGCAACTCGTTGCGCAGAGGCTTTCGACCGTAGTGCGCAAGTCTGATGTACTGGTGCGCTGGGGCGGAGAGGAATTCCTGATCATGAGCCGCTCCACCGACCCGTCGGGTACGCCTGCATTTTGCAGCCGCGTCCTGGAAGTGATGTCCGGCGAGCCGTTCGAACTTGGTCATGGAATTTCCGTCAAGAAAACTTGTTCAGTAGGATGGGCGGCATATCCCTGGACCCGCGGCGCATTTGAAGCGATCTGTGCAGAGGAATCGATCGCCCTGGCCGATGCGGCTCTGTACCTGGCCAAGGATCTGGGCAGAAATCAAGGCGTGGGGATTGTGGCGACAGACGTCGCGAGCCAAAACCCGGAGGCCATTGGATTAGTGTCAATCCGAGAAGGAAATCCGCCGCTCGCGCGGACCATACGAACTGAGTGTCCAAGTGAGAAGAGCTCCGCTGACCCTGCCTTTGAACCTGCGGAATCGATCAATCGATCCGACTCATAAGGGTTTTCCGTGTGCAATCCTCTTCAATACTTCTGCACTCCGGTGCTTGACCTTCGCGACTGCGTTGACTACATTGAGTTGCCGGCTTCATGGCCGCAGAGGCAATTAATTCATGAATGCTAAAAATCCTTCCCGTAAGACCGGTCTACGCCAGAAAGCGCAGCTCATGTCTGCATCCGAAATTGAACGCACTTTGGTGCGGCTCGCATACGAGATTGTCGAAAAGAACGGAGGGGTCGAGGGCCTGGGACTCGTCGGAATTCGGCGGCGCGGAGTCCCCATCGCAGAACGATTGGGCAAGATTATTACTCGCATTGAGAACGCAAAGGTGCCCGTCGGATCCCTGGATATCACTTTTTATCGCGATGACCTCTCTACTCTGGGACCTAAACCGGTCGTGCAGGAAAAAGAAATCGGGTTTGAAATTGAGGACAAGAACATCGTATTGGTCGATGATGTTCTGTTTACCGGACGTACCACTCGTGCCGCCCTGGACGCCCTGTTTTCTCACGGAAGGCCTCGGAAGGTCCAACTTTGCGTTTTGATTGACCGCGGACACCGCGAGATTCCAGTCGAAGCAACCTTCGTAGGACGCAATGTGCAAACAACCGCGAACGAAGTGATCGAGGTCAAATTAACCGAGGTCGACGATGCAGAAAAAGTACTACTGATGGAGAGATAAGATTTCGAGAGTTGGCATATAAAAGAAGGACGGTGGAGTGCGCCACCGTCCTCTTTGGTTTGAAATAAATCGTCAGGCGATGCGCGTGCACACCGCCTTAGTTTGGGTGTAAAGGTTGAGGACCTCGTGCCCCATCTCGCGTCCCCACCCGGACTGCTTGTAGCCTCCGAAGGGTAGCGCCGCGTCGAAGATGTTGTAGCAGTTAATCCACACGGTGCCGGCGCGAAGTTGCTCTGCCATGCGATGCGCCTTGCCAATGTCACGCGTCCATACAGCGGCAGCCAAACCGTAGTCGCTGTCATTCGCGCGTGGAATAATCTCCTCCGGATCCGTAAATGGCATTGCGACGACGACCGGACCGAATATTTCCTCCTGCACTACTTTCATGTTTTCTTGCGTGTTCACGAGTACGGTGGGTTCGACGAAATATCCACGGTCGCTGCCCTTGTGCCCGCCAACGACAGCCTTGGCGCCTTCGGAGAATCCGGCCTCAAGATATCCGCAGACGCGGTTCATTTGTTCTTCAGAAACCAGGGGGCCCATTTGGGTGTCAGGGTCCAGGCCAGGCCCAACTTTGATTTTCTTAGCATGTTCGGCGACTCCCTCAACCACTTGATCGTAGATCGATTTCTCGACGTACAGCCGGGAACCGGCGCAGCAGCACTGACCGTGATTGAAAAAGATTGCGCTGGCAGAACCTGGGATAGCCGTCTCGAGGTCGGCGTCTTTGAACACCACATTGGGAGACTTTCCACCCAACTCGAGAGAAACCTTCTTCAGGTTCCCCGCGGCCGCATGGACGATCAATTTGCCGACCTCCGTAGACCCCGTGAAAGCGATCTTGTCGACATCGGGGTGCGCCGCCAGAGCGGCTCCCGCAGTCTCGCCATAACCCGGAACCATGTTGACAACTCCCTCGGGGAAACCAGCCTCCATGATGAGTTCGCCGAGACGCAACGCGGAGAGCGGAGTCTGTTCTGCCGGCTTCAACACAACCGTGCATCCCGTCGCTAGGGCAGGCCCTAGCTTCCACGCCGCCATCAAAAGGGGAAAGTTCCATGGAATAATTTGTCCTACGACTCCGACCGGTTCGCGCAACGTGTAAGCGAGATACTTTGCACCCGGTGTATACGGAACCGAGAGTGGAATCGTGTTGCCTTCGATCTTGGTTGCCCATCCAGCCATGTAACGGAGTAGGTCGACCGCGAGAGGGACGTCGGCGGCTTTAGCGATATTGAGCGGCTTGCCGTTGTCGAGACTTTCGAGGTAACCAAACTCTTCCGTATGTTGCTCGAGCAGATCGGCAAGTTTCCAGATCAAGCGGCCGCGCTCGGAAGCGGACATGCGGCGCCACGGACCCTTGTCGAAAGCATTACGTGCCGCGGTTACGGCCTGATTGATGTCTTCGCGATCGCCTTCTGCAACCTGAGCAAGTACCTCGCCCGTTGCAGGATTATAGGTGGGAAAATTCTTTCCGGATGCGGCGCTCGTCCACTTGCCGTTGATCAACATCTTTCGCGGTTTGTCGATGAACTCTGCAACGCGCGGATGAATCTGAGGGGAAACTGCGATGCCCATACTTCCTCCTTGTGCAAACAAATTAGATCAAGTCAGAATGATGCCGGGCGAAGAAGGCGACCGGGGTATGCTAGCGCTGGAGCAGGACAAATGCAATCGCCAAGCTGGAACGATTGTTGAATCAGCCTCCTTGGGTAGACTAACGTCCCAATGCCAGCGTCCGAGTGCTATCTGCTATAGTTTCGTTCCTCGACAGTTCAAACCAGGGAGGTCCCATGCCCCGCAATGTCCGCTGCGCTCTGATTCAGGCCAGCAACGCGATCAGCACCGATCGACCCCTCGCGCAGATTCGGAAGGCGATGATCGACAAGCATTTGAAATTGATCGAGCAGGCTGCTCGGAAGAAGACCCAAATCCTCTGTCTGCAGGAGCTTTTCTACGGACCGTATTTTTGCGCCGAGCAAAATGCGCGCTGGTACGAAATGACCGAGCGCGTTCCCGACGGTCCCACCATTCAACTCATGCGCAAGGTTGCGGCGAAGCACCGCATGGTGATTGTGGTTCCGGTGTATGAAGAGCAAATGCCCGGCGTCTACTTCAATACCGCCGCCGTGATTGATGCGGACGGCCGCTATCTCGGCAAGTACCGCAAGCATCACCTGCCGCATTGTCACCCCGGGTTTTGGGAGAAGTTTTATTTCACTCCTGGGGATCTTGGATATCCCGTCTTCGAAACCAAATACGCACGCGTGGGCGTTTACATCTGCTACGACCGCCATTTTCCGGAAGGTGCGCGCGTCCTCGGATTGAACGGCGCAGAAATCGTTTTCAATCCTTCCGCCACTGTGGCTGGTTTGTCGGAGTATCTCTGGGAACTCGAACAGCCGGCGCACGCCGTGGCCAACGGTTATTTTGTCGGAGCAATCAACCGCGTGGGTACCGAGAAGCCATGGAGCATCGGCGAATTCTATGGCAAGAGCTATTTCTGCAATCCGCGAGGGAAGATTATTGCCCAAGCCAGCCGTAACAAAGACGAAGTGGTCGTAGCCGATCTAGATCTCGACATGATTGCCGAGGTTCGCAAAGTGTGGCAGTTCTTCCGCGATCGCCGGCCCGAAACCTACGGCCCGATCACAACACAAAGCGGAGCACCCGCCGCCGCAGATTGAACGACCAGTGACTTCTCAATTCTGGGATCAAGAACGATGACGACCCCTAGCCCCACTCAAATCCGCTCGCGCATTGAATCCAGCCCCCTCTACAACGAGGACCTCGCCCCTGCAACTCCCGAGCGTCGACATTGGGGCACCTACAACTTCGCGGCGCTTTGGATCTCGATGTCGGTAAACATCCTCACCTACATGCTGGCCGCGAGCCTGATTCAAGGGGGAATGAACTGGAAGCAGGCGGTTGCGACCATCTTCCTTGGAAACGTGATCGTGTTGGCGCCGATGTTGCTGAATTCGCATCCTGGCGCAAAATATGGAATTCCTTTTCCGGTGTTAGCGCGAGCTTCGTTCGGAGTACTGGGTGCAAATATTGCGGCCGTATTGCGTGCACTGGTTGCTTGCGGATGGTTTGGCATTCAGGCGTGGATTGGCGGCGAAGCCATCAGCACACTATTGGCGACACTCGCTCCCAGTTGGAAAAACTTCGCCTATGGACCGGCCGTCTGTTTCTTTCTTTTCTGGCTGATCAACCTTGCGGTCGTCCTGAAAGGCATTGAATACATCCGCGTTCTGCAAGGCATCAGTGCGCCCGTCTTACTCGGCGTCGGATTGCTCCTGTTGGGGTGGGCATATCACGCGGCAGGCGGCTTCGGGCCTATGTTGTCAGTGCCGTCGAGGTTCACCACGTTCCCTGATTTCCTGAAGTTCTTGATTCCTGCCCTCAACGGCACAGTTGGTTTCTGGGCGACGGTTTCATTAAACATCCCCGACTTCACGCGGTTCGCGCGCAACCAGCGAGAACAAGTCATCGGACAGGCCTTGGCCTTGCCAACGACGATGACGCTGTACGCGTTCGTCGGAATCGTCGTGACCTCAGCCACCGTCGTGATTTACGGAACCTCGATTTGGGATCCGGTACAACTACTTAGCCGCTTCCATTCGCCTTTCGCCGTCGTGATTTCTCTGGTCGCAATTCTACTGGCGACACTCAACGTCAATATCGGCGCAAATGTAGTCTCCCCCGCAAATGATTTCTCCAACTTGTGGCCACGCGGCATCAGCTTTCGTACTGGCGGCGTCATCACGTGCTTCATGGGAATCGTCCTGATGCCGTGGAAGCTTCTGGCCAACTATCGGACGTTCATCCTCGGCTGGCTCGGCGGCTACGCGGCCTTTCTCGGCCCTGTGGCGGGAATCATGATCTGTGACTACTTCGTGATTCGGCGACGAATGTTGCGGGTGGATGATCTGTATTTGCGAGGCGGGATCTACGAATACTCGCGAGGATTCAATTGGGGCGCAGTGGCAGCGTTGGCGCTCGGAGCGGCTACGGCATTGTCTGGACTTGCAATTCCTTCCCTGCGCGCGCTCTACGACTACTCATGGTTCGTAGGATTCGCGGTTTCATTCGTAGTCTATTACGGGATCATGAAGTTGCAGCGTCATATCGTGATCGCTCCCCAGGAAGCCGCGTAATCTTATCGTCACGCTCTCTTCGCTCCTAGAAACTCAGGCAATACTTCGCGTTGGTAACTCTCCAGTGATTGCTCTTCATCCCCGCACATCAGGTAAATGTTGAACTGGGTGACCCCGACACCGGCGAGTTCGCGCAGCTTCTTCCGATGCGCTTCAGCCGGACCAATCAGGCAAAAGCGATCCACAACCTCATCCGAAACAAAGTCCGCGTTATCACTTTTCACCTCGCAATGGTGCTGATAATCGTAATGGCCGCGATCCTGCACAAAGGAAGTCAGTGCAGCCGGCAGATCTTCCGGCTTGTACTGCCGGATCAGATCCATCACATGGTTCGACACCAAGGCGGGGAACCATCGCACTCGTTCGCGCGCCACGTTCATGTCGTTCGAGAGCCATACTGGAGCCGCGGCCATCACTTCAATCTTACTCACATCACGTCCTGCGACACGCGCGCCCTCTTTCACGAAGCCCATACACCATGCGATTAGGGCCGGATCGGCAAACTGCAGAATGATCCCGTCTGCCACTCGCCCCGCCATGTGCAGAACTTTCGGGCCGTAGCCCGCAACCCATACCCGCGGCGAATCTTTTGCCCAGGTAAGCCGCGCGGGTTGGCCGTCATGCTGTACCTCCTTACCCGAAGTCAGGTTGCGAAACTCCTCCACCGCCCCTTCCAGTTGCGACCAACTTACTGGCTTCTTTCCCAATACGCGCCGCGAACTGTCGCCTCGACCAATCCCGAGTTCCATCCGTCCCCCGGAAATCAGATTGAGAGTTGCAAACAGACTCGCGGTCACGGTGAGATCACGGGTCGCCGGATTGGTGACACATGTGCCGAGCCGCATCCGTTTCGTATTGGCCGCCATCAGCGTCAAAAGCGGGTATGGCTCTTTCCACAAGACATGAGAGTCAAAAATCCAGCCGTATTCAAATCCGGCGCCTTCCGCCTGCCGAGTGAGGCCGACGACACGCTCAACCGAAATGTCGGGTTTCAAGGTGATACCGAATTGCATAGGCGGACCTCTCGTGGAAGAAATTGCAACTACGGGCTGCGAGGAGCTAAGGTGCGGCAGTGTAGCATAGAATTCTTTTCACCGACGAGGGCGCGGTCCGATGCGACGGAGGGTTCGATGAGTTTCGACACGATCATCAAGAATGGTTCTGTGGTAACAGCAAGCGATACGTTTACGGCCGACGTCGCCGTTTCCAACGGCAAGATCACCGCCATCGGAACCGATCTCCCCGCACAAAATGCCACGAAGATTCTCGATGCAACGGGCAAACTCGTTCTTCCTGGGGGAATCGACGTTCACACGCACTTGGACATGCCCTTCGGAGGCACCACTAGCGCTGACGACTTTGAAACTGGCACTCGCGCCGCCGCGTTTGGCGGAACTACAACGCTGATCGACTTCGCGATTCAGTATAAAGGGCAGCCTCTTCGTCAAGCCTTCGACACATGGATGAGCAAGGCTGCAAGCAAGGCCACCTGCGACTATGCGTTCCACTGCATCGTGACCGACGTCTCCGGCGGGCAACTTTCGGAGATGAATGATCTGGTGCACGAGGGTGTTACCAGCTTCAAACTATTCATGGCCTATCCCGGCGTTTTCATGCTCGATGACGGCAGCATCTTCAAGGCTCTGCAGACGACTGCGAAGAACGGCGGACTCGTTTGCATGCACGCCGAAAACGGCAGCGCAATCGACGTGATCGTGCAGCAAGCACTTGCAGAAGGAAAGCGGGCGCCGAAGTATCACGCGTTGACTCGTCCTACAACGGCCGAGGCTGAAGCGGTAGGGCGGGCCATCGCGCTTGCGGAGATTGCCGGCGCGCCCATCTACATTGTTCACTTGAGCTGCAATGATGCTCTCGAAAAAATTCGCGAGGCTCGCGATCGCGGGCTACCTGTTTATGCCGAAACTTGTCCCCAGTATTTGTATCTTTCGCTAGAGAACATGGACGCACCCGGCTTTGAAGGGGCGAAGTACGTTTTCACTCCGCCGTTGCGTGAGAAGTGGAACCAGGAAAAGCTATGGAGCGGCCTCAAACATGACCACCTCCAGGTCGTTTCGACCGATCACTGTCCTTTTTGCTTCAAGGAGCAAAAGGAGATGGGCCGCGATGATTTCACGAAAATCCCGAACGGCGGCCCCGGTGTGGAGCACCGCATGAGTCTGATTTACTCTGGCGGCGTCGCCGCGGGACGCTTCAACGCCAATCGGTTCGTGGAATTAGTGTCAACTACGCCAGCCAAGTTGTTTGGGCTGTATCCGCGGAAGGGCACAATCGCGGTCGGCAGTGATGCGGACTTGGTGATTTTCGATCCAAAGCGCCGCCATACAATCAGCGCTGCAACCCATCACATGCGGGTGGACTATTCCATGTTTGAAGGCATCCAGGTAACAGGGATGCCAGATGTCGTTCTGTCGTGCGGCCGCGTCATCGTCGAAGGTGATAAATTTCTCGGGCGAGCGGGGCAGGGAGAATTTCTGCGGCGAGCAACCTATGCGCAGGTGAACGGCTAGCTGAGTCTCTTAACGAAGCGCGGCGAAAAGCGCTTCCTTCCAACGCCTGTTGTTGATGCTCCAACACACTTTGGCCTTTGGCCCCCGCAGAGTCGGAGCCCAGACTGCACGGTTCCGTTCGTCGCCCGCGACATTCAGTCGATCGACAACCGTCAGTCCGCGTGTCAGTTCGCTCTGGGTCTCCACGTCGACATAGTGCTCGCTCCACGAGGTTCCGACAGATGGATCCAGGGCGATACACATCGCGACCGGATCCGGCAGCGAGATGCCATCTTCGTTTGTTTGAACCTTGTAGGCCGCGCGCGCGTGGCTATTGCACTCGATGACGAAGTGAGAAAGCTTCGTATTGAGCGTCTCAACCTGCCGGATCTCGTCCTCGTGCAGCACGGCGTCTCCCCGGCACAGTTGCCAGCCAATCAGTTCCACGGGAAGACCGCTGCGCATCACGATGCGCGCTGCCTCTGGGTCGACCCAAATGTTGTACTCCGCCGCAGGGGTCACGTTGCCCTCGCAACACGGCGTCCCGCCCATCACAACGCAGCGGCTCACCTTCGTCGCGATTCCAGGGGTCTTCGACAACGCCAAGGCGAGATTGGTGAGCGGGCCCAGGCTCACTACAACTAGACCAGGATTCGCTTCAATGGTTTCGATGATGGCATCGGCAGCGTGCAGTTTTTCCGCGGATCGTTTTGGCGCTGGATAGTTGTGATCGCCCAGTCCGTCGCGCCCGTGGAACCATGTCGCATTCTCGTACGTACGCAATAAGGGCTTGCCGGCGCCCGAGTATACCGGCACATTCGCTCCGCACAGTTCGGCCGTGTAGAGCGCATTGCGAGTTGCTTGTTGTAGTTCGACGTTTCCGGCAACGACTGTAATCGCAGCCACACGAACATCGGGTGCGCGCAAAGCCATGATGAGCGCCACGGCGTCATCCGATGCCGTGTCGGTGTCGATTAAGAATGTGCGAGTCACGGGCGATAGGATAGCAGACGATTGGAAAGACAATTCCGATGCACTTTGCCCAAGTTCATCGGACTTGTAGCGCGATGCAAAGAAGTGTACAGTTCACACTTTCCAAGGGAGACAGCACGAATGTTCACGCCGCCAAGTCTGACGATTGCGTTGTTGATGATGATCACCAGCGCCATCTGCTGGGGTTCCTGGGCCAATACATACAAGGGCGTCAAAAATTATCGTTTCGAGCTTTTCTATTGGGACTACGCGATTGGCATCTTTCTGATTTCTCTGATCCTCGCCTTCACCATGGGCAGTAGTGGCAACGACGCCTCCAGTTTCTTGAACAATGTTCACTCTGCCGACAATTCCAACATCGTTTCCACGCTGGTTGGCGGTGCGATTTTCAATCTGGCGAATCTCCTGCTTGTCGCTGCGATTGACATGGCCGGACTCGCAGTTGCTTTCCCCGTTTCCATCGGAATCGCGCTCGTCGTTGGAGTCGTGCTCAATTTCATCATTCAGCCGAAAGGCAACGTAATATTTCTGGCGGTTGGGGTTGCCTGTGCATTCATCGCCGTGATTCTCGACGGAAAGGCGTACGGAAGTCTGGTCAGCGCCGGGCGTTCTATTTCGAAAAAAAGCATCGTCACCTGCGTGGTTTCTGGCGTGCTGATGGGACTTTGGAGTCCCTTTATGACCTACTCAATGACGCGAGGGAATACTCTCACGCCATATAGCGCAGCGGTCTTCCTGACGCTTGGTGCGTTGCTCTCGTGTTTTCTGTGGAATATATATTTCATGAAGCACCCACTCGTTGGCGAACCGGTGAGTTTCGCCGGATTCTTCAGCGGTCCGCCCTCTGGACATCTGCTAGGCCTTTTCGGTGGATGCATTTGGGGCCTTGGCACAGTCTTTAATCTCACCGCCGGGAAATTTACGGGGCAGGCCATCTCGTACGCCATCGGGCAATCCGCGCCGATGGTTGCAGCCTTATGGGGCGTTCTAGCTTGGAAGGAATTCGCGGGCTCGGGACCGCGTGCCAAGCTTTACTTAACTCTTATGTTCGTCTTCTATGCTCTGGCGATTTTGTTGGTCGCCCGCGCCAACGGCTGACTTCGCAGACAATTCATTTTCCTTTGATCCGGCTGATGAATAGTTGCAGAAAGCGATCCGCATCCGACGCCGTGCAGACTCGCGCGTTCGCTTTCAACTCGATCGCGCCCTCAATTTCGTAGTGATCTCCGTGCAGCACGTTGTTTTCATTCGAGCCCATTCGATTGGCAACCGTCTCGCCGCGCGTGAACTCGCCCCGGGTTTCGACGTCGACGTGCATGTCTTTGAGCGTCACCAGTTTCGGATCAATTACTACGCCCACTGCCAGCGGATCGTACATAGCGGCTCCTTGGTAGCCGCTCTTTTCCGAGCGCGTCAAGTAGAAGTCGGCTAGTTTCGCGATGAAATCGCTTTCCGGACCGTGCAAGGACTGAAGATCCGCCAGGTACTTGCGGGTGATCAACGTTCGCTCGCCCACGTCGGATCCAACCATCGTCACCATCCAGCCTGCATTGAACACAATCGCCCCTGCCTCTGGGTCGCCATAGATATTCGCTTCGGCCGCTCCATCCACATTTCCCCCAGTGATCGAGCCTCCCATGATCACGACATCTTTCACCAAAGGGACGATGGAAGGATCCTTCGAGACCGCTAGCGCGATGTTCGTAAGCGGGCCGACTGGAATAAGTGTGACTTCATGCGGATACTTATGAGCTAGTTCGATGATCAGGTCGGGACCGAAGCGAGAATCGGCCTTGCATTTCGTGGGCGGCAACTCGACACCAGCCAGGCCGTTTTTTCCATGCCAGAACTGCGCTGTGATCAGCTTCTGATTGAGTGGGTGCTGCGCTCCGCCGGCTACGGGCAGATCGCATCGCCCCGCCAACGATGTCAGTCTGAGCGCATTCTCCAGGCCCTGTCGCCCGTCGACGTTGCCCGGCACAACGGTCAGCGCCTCAACCTTCAGCTCAGGAGAATTCAATGCCAATAGGATTGCCATGGCGTCGTCTACTCCCGGGTCGGTATCAATGATTACTCGCTGCGGAGCTTGCGCAACTGCGTGAATGAGAAAAATGCAGACGAGTAAGAGAGTCACACTGCCCATGCTGAAAAGTCTTGTCACTGGAGCCTCATTTAAGTGGAATGGACTGTGATTCTAAAGCAGCATGCCAGCGATCGAGGCCGACATCAAATTGGCCATTGTTCCTGCGAGCATTGCACGCACACCAAGTCGTGCGAGTTCCCCTCGCTTGTTGGGCGCCAGCGCTCCAATGCCGCCGATCTGGATTCCGATCGAACTGAGATTCGCGAAGCCACACAACGCAAACGTCGCGATCGTCACCGAGCGTGGATCGAGCATGGCCTTCTGGGTTCCTAGCACAGAGAATGCGACCAGTTCATTCAGTACCATGCGTGTACCGAGCAGGTTACCCACGATCCCACAGTCGTGCTTGGGAATACCTATGAGCCATGCCACGGGAGCGAAGATCGCTCCGAATACTTGTTCTAAACTTTCTGGGAATCTCGTGATGTAGTGGTGGATGCCGCCGAAAATTCCATTCGTCAGAGCGATTAGAGCGAGAAACGAAATCAGCATAGCGGCAATGTTCAGCGCTAGATGGAGACCATCAGTTGTGCCGCGAGAAATTGCGCCGAGCAAATTCTCTTCCTTCTCTGTTTTTTCTTCTTCTGCGCTCATGATCACCCGGCCGGCGGTTTTTGCTTGCTCGGTTTCCGGGACCAGCATCTTCGCCATCAACAATGTTCCGGGAGCGGTCATGATGACGGCGCTCAACAGATGTTTTGGGTCGATTCCAAACGAGATGTATGCCGCCATGATTCCGCCGGACACGTGAGCCATGCCGCTGGTCATCACGGTCATCAGTTCAGAGCGGGTCAGATCCGGAAGAAATGGACGGATGGTCAACGGTGCTTCAGTCTGCCCCATGAAAATGCTGGCCGCGACGTTGAGCGATTCGGCGCCGCTCGCTCCCATTACACGCGTCATGACCCAGGCAAAGATCCGGATGATGATCTGCATGATTCCGAAGTGGTACAGCACCGCGAAGAACGCGGCAATGAAGATAACAGTCGGCAACACGCCAAAGGCAAAGTATCCCAGCTGTGATCCCGGCTTCGCCAAATCCCCAAAAACGAAGTGCGATCCGGCGTAGGCATAACCCAACAAGGTCGTTACGGCGTCTCCAGCTTTCTGAAATGCGATTCGCCCGGCGTCAATGCGAAGCACGAAGATTGCGAACACAAACTGCAAGCCCAAGCCCCACGCCACCGTCTTCAGGCGAATGGCGCGCCGATTGGTCGAGAAAACGTAGGCGAGCACGAGCATGGTCAACAAACCCAGAATTCCCGTGAATCGTCCCATTCAGTTTTTCTCCGCGGATTTACCGATGACTCGATGGATGAGTGGACGTTTGGTCGATGGCGCAGAATCCGTTATCTCGCAACTTGCTTCGATCAACTGTCGTGCACGCGCTGCCTTGGCTTCCGCTTCGTAATAGAGTGTCGCAATAGGTTCACGGGCAACGATCCGATCCCCAACCTTTTTGTGCAGAACGATGCCCACGGCAGGATCGACCAAATCTTCTTTGCGCTCACGTCCGCCCCCGAGGATGACGCAGGCGGTTCCGATCTGTTCGCACTGCATTGCGGTAAGCCATCCGGCCCTTGAACTAGTCACCTGCATGGTGTGGGGTGCTTGTGGCAACCGCTTTGCGTCGTCGACAATCCGGGGATCCCCGCCCTGTAGTTCTACCATCTGACGAAATTTCTCGAGCGCTTTGCCAGAGGAAATCAGTCTCGCGCTCTGCTGCTTTCCTTCCGAAACGGTCTTCGCAACGCCGCCGAGATACAGCATCCATCCCGCCGTTTCTAAACACAGTTCTTTCAAGTCAGCGGGGCCGCCGCCGCGCAATACATCCACGACTTCGACGACTTCCAGCGCGTTGCCAATCATGTTTCCCAAGGGCTGATCCATGTCGGTAATAAGCGCGATTACCTGCTTGCCCATCCGTTCCCCAGTTTCCACCATCAGTTGGGCGAGAAAGGCTGCGTCTTTCTCGTTCTTCATAAACGCCCCAGATCCGGTCTTGACATCGAGCACCAGAGCATCAATGCCTTCCGCCAGTTTCTTGCTCATGATCGACGCGCAAATCAAGTAAGGGCTCTCAACCGTGCCGGTGACATCGCGCAGCGCGTACAATTTGCGATCGGCGGGCGCGATCTCCGCCGTTTGGCCGATCATCGCGCAGCCGCAAACCTCGAGGACGCGGCGAAACTCAGCGACCGGAAGATTTACGTTGAAGCCCGGGATGGCCTCCAGTTTGTCGAGAGTCCCGCCCGTATGTCCCAACCCTCGTCCGCTGATCATCGGAACCGCCACGCCAGCCGCGGCCGCCAGCGGAGCCAGTACGAGAGAAGTCTTGTCGCCGACTCCACCTGTGGAATGCTTATCGACTTTCCTGAGCGGCAGGGACGAGAGGTCCAGCACCTCACCCGAATGCAACATCGCGTCGGTCAATGCTGCCGTTTCCGGACGACTCATGCCCTTCAGTACCACCGCCATCAGCCACGCCGATACCTGATAATCGGGAATCTCGCCCGCAGTGTAAGAGTTCACCAGGCCTTCGATTTCCGCTTGCGACAGTTCGATGCCATCCCTCTTCTTGCGAATTACATCGATCGCGCGGAAAGTTTGTAGTGCGCTCGATCCGGTCACTGTAAGCGGAATCCTTCCGGAAGGAGTTCGGTAATGTGTGCTTGCCTGGGACCGGCAGCGCCCTGAAAAAAGATCGTCGCGTCGGGCCCGAATTCATAGATGACCTGCCGACACGCTCCGCACGGTGAGCATGCGACCCCGTGGTCGTTGGCGACGGCCACTGCCTGAATTTCGATCTTCGGACCCAGCGCTGCTACGGCTGTGAAGATTGCGGTTCTCTCGGCACAGTTGGTCATGCCATAGGAAGCGTTCTCCACGTTGCATCCGGAGAAAACCTTGCCATTCGACAGCAGGATTGCCGCTCCGACGTGAAAGTCCGAGTAAGGAGCATGTGCGTTCTTCATCACCTTGATCGCCGCTTGCACCAGTTTCTTTCGCACGGCGCTAGAGATCGTCTTCTTGGGCATAGCAATGACAGTACAGCGTAGGGGAAATCTCTCAAATCCGCTGAATCGTGCGTCATTGTAAACCCTGGGGGCGGCTTCCAGATTTTTTCTTACTGGCCCTCGCGGCCCAGTCCGCATTGCGAATCGATTTCGCGTTGCAAGATTGGGTGCCGTACAATTGCCGTGCTGCGTTCCAGTATCAGGTGTTCCATCGCAAGGCAGAAAAAGTGCAATGTCGGTCGATCACGATCAATCTGATTTCGCGCCTCAAGCAAAGGGCGACCTAGCAGGCGGAATGCCCCAATCGTCGACCGCGATTGCCATCTTTGCAGGGTGTTCCTTGCTTTCGAATTCCGGTATTCCCCTCGACCTGAACTGGGTACATGACGTTCGGGTAAACACGAGCGCCGTAGAACGCCGTGCGCAGACGCAAGTCGCTCGCCGGACAGTCAAGAAAGAATGGCAAGCTGCATGGCTTCTGCGAGCGATCTCCTGCATGGATTTGACGACGCTTTCTGGCGATGACACTGACGAACGAGTGCGCCGCTTGTGCTCTAAAGCAAGGCAACCCATCCAGCAGGATCTCGTGCAGAAACTCGGAATCCAGGAACTCGGCATTAAAGTCGGTGCTGTCTGCGTGTATCACACCTTTATTGAAACAGCGTTGCACGCCCTGAAAGGAAGTGGCGTTCCCGTCGCGGCTGTTTCTACGGGATTTCCCGCCGGCCTTTCGCCGCTATCAGAGCGCGTCGCGGAAATTCGTCGATCGGTCGAAGCAGGGGCTAACGAAATCGATGTCGTCATCACACGTGCTCACGTCTTCGGCGCCCGATGGCAGGCTCTCTATGATGAAGTCACGACCTTCAAGCAGGCGTGTGGCAGTGCTCATATGAAAGTCATTCTTGGGACTGGAGATCTGCTGACGTTTCGCAATGTCGCACGCGCCAGCCTGGTTGCTATGATGGCGGGGGCCGATTTCATCAAAACTTCGACGGGCAAAGAGCCCACCAATGCCACGCTTCCTGTGAGTCTGGTGATGGTTCGCGCTATCCGCGAATACGCGCAGCAGACGGGCATGGCGGTCGGCTTCAAACCAGCAGGCGGAATTCGCACGGCGAAGCAATCCTTGGACTGGTTGGCCCTGATGAAAGATGAATTAGGTCTTTCGTGGACGCGAGCGGAACTATTCCGATTCGGCGCAAGTGGCTTGCTGGGAGACATCGAGCGGCAATTAGAGCATTTCGCAACGGGACGCTACTCGGCCGAGCATCGTCATCCAATTGCGTAGCTGACTGCGACGAAATCGTCGTACTGAAACAAAGCGAGCTGAGCCCAATGAGCATTGCCGAAAAGTTCGTCAGCATGGAGTACGGCCCGGCGCCTGAGGATCCCAAAGAAGCCGTAGCTTGGCTGGAGCGCCACGAACGACGCTTCAATCTTTTCATTGGCGGAGCATGGCACCCTCCCGCTGCCGGAGAATACTTCGATACCATCGATCCCTCGAAAGGTGAAAAGCTTGCAGCAATCGCGCAAGGCAGCATTCCCGACGTCGATGCCGCGGTGCGCGCTGCTCGTGCGGCATTTCCCAAATGGCACGCTCTCACTCCGCATGTTCGCGCGCGTTATCTCTATGCTCTCGCGCGCCTGGTCCAAAGGCGTTCCCGGCTTCTCGCGGTTCTCGAAACGATGGACAACGGCAAGCCGATTCGCGAGAGTCGCGACATCGATATTCCGCTCGTAGCTCGGCACTTCTACTACCACGCCGGTTGGGCTCAGTTGCTGCAGCAGGAATTCTCTGACTACGAACCATGTGGCGTCGTAGGTCAGATTATTCCGTGGAATTTTCCGCTGCTCATGCTGGCGTGGAAGATTGCCCCGGCGCTGGCGACGGGAAACACGGTGGTCCTGAAGCCCGCCGAGTTTACCCCTCTCACCGCGTTGGTCTTCGCAGAGCTCTGTCAGGAAGCAGGATTGCCCGCGGGCGTCGTCAACATCGTGACCGGCGACGGCTCGACCGGCGAGGCGCTCGTAAAGCATCCTGACATAGACAAGATTGCGTTCACTGGTTCGACAGAAGTCGGACGTGCGATTCGCAGCGCGACTGCGTCGAGCCACAAGCGCCTTTCGCTCGAACTTGGCGGCAAGTCTCCGTTCATCATTTTTGAAGATGCCGACCTCGACAGCGCCGTTGAAGGCCTGGTCGACGGAATCTGGTTCAACCAGGGGCAAGTTTGCTGCGCGGGTTCGCGCCTGTTGATGCAGGAAAGTATCGCCGAACCTTTGATTTCCAAAATTCGCGATCGCATGAGCGGCCTCCGCATTGGTGCGCCGCTCGACAAAGCAATCGACATTGGCGCCATCGTCGCTCGAGTACAACTCGATCGAATCGAGCGCATGGTCGCGCAAGGCGTCGCCGAAGGAGCAACCTGCTGGCAGCCGAAAGTTGCCCTACCATCCAGCGGTTTCTACTACCCGCCAACACTTCTCAGCAATGTTCATCCCACATCAATTGTTGCTCAGCAGGAAATTTTCGGCCCGGTGCTCGCCGCGATGACGTTCCGCACGCCAAGCGAAGCCGTCGAACTTGCGAACAACACGGTCTATGGTTTGGCTTCCTGCGTGTGGAGCGAGAACATCAATGTGGGGCTGCATGTCGCCGCGCAACTTAAAGCCGGCGTTGTCTGGGTGAACTGCACTAATCTCTTCGATGCCGCCTGCGGCTTCGGCGGATACCGCGAGAGCGGATACGGCCGCGAAGGCGGGCGGGAAGGCTTGCTCGAATACATGGAGCCCGCCTGGTTCAAGCATGCTCCAACCCTTCCGGCAGCGAAGGCTCTCACTGCGGCAGAGTCAGACCACACTCCGGAAGCAAGCGCGCCGACTATCGACCGTACGGTCAAGCTGTATATCGGGGGCAAACAAGCGCGTCCCGACTCCGGCTACAGCATGGAAGTGCGGTCGCCTGATGGTCAACTACTTGGAGAAGCGGGGCTGGGTAACCGGAAAGACATTCGCAACGCCGTCGAAGCGGCCCGCAAAGCCAGTAGCTGGACGAAAGCGACTGCGCATAATCGCGCACAGATCTTGTACTACTGCGCCGAGAACCTCGCCCAGCGTCAGAGCGAGATCGCGCAACGTCTCTCGAAATCGGTTGGTGAAAAGCAGGCAGCCGCAGAAGTCGAACTGAGCATTGAGCGTATTTTCTCCTACGCAGCTTGGGCAGATAAGTTCGATGGCGCTGTTCACAATCCTCCTTTCCGCAATATCGCAATCGCAATGAACGAGGCGATCGGCACTGTCGGCGTGATATGTCCTTCGGAGGCTCCGCTGTTGGGTTTCCTGTCGCTCGTGCTGCCCCTGCTGGCGATGGGTAATACCGTAGTCGCGGTTCCTTCCGAGAAATATCCGCTCATCACGGCTGACCTCTACCAGCTCCTCGACACGAGTGATGTGCCCGGTGGAGCCGTGAACATCGTGACCGGCTACGCCTCGCAACTGCTGAAGACTCTCTCAGAACACGACGACGTCGACGGCCTCTGGTGTTACGGGGACGAGGCCATGGTCTCGGCTGCGAAGGCGATGTCGACCGGAAACTTGAAACAGGTCTGGACGAACGAGGGCCGCGCGATCGACTGGTTCAACCCAAAAGTTGCGGAAGGCCGCTGGTTCCTTGAGCATGCCACGCAGGTGAAGAATATCTGGGTCCCGTACGGCGAATAATCCGATCTTCGCGATCGCGCCGCGATCAGCCTGCAACTCGGACCGTTGACACGGTTTTGCACGCTGAATAGACTCGGCCTGCCTCACGCTTTCGGAGAAACAATACGATCATGGCTAAACGCTCTCGAATTGTTGTTGTTGGCAGCGCCAATATTGACCTGACCACGTTTACTAATCAATTTCCAAAACCGGGCGAAACCATCTTCGGGCAGAAGTTCGATCTCGGTTTTGGAGGCAAAGGCGCGAACCAGGCCGTGGCGGCGCGTCTCTGCGGCGCGGAAGTTTTTATGGTCGCGCGCGTGGGCAGCGACCTATTCGGCCCCGCGACAATCGAGAATTTTCGCAAGCAGGGAATCGATCCCACCCACGTCAAACAGGTCGAAGGACTGTCGAGCGGTGTGGCGCCCATCTTCGTCGACCCCAACGGCCAGAATCGAATTCTCGTCGTGAAGGGTGCGAACGATGCGCTCAAGGCCGCCGATGTCGACGCTGCCGCCGAGACCTTGAAGTCCGCGGACTGCATCGTGCTGCAGTTCGAGATTCCGGTGGAGACGGTTTATTACACGATCGCCTTCGCGCGCAAGCACGGAATCCGCTGCATCCTAAATCCCGCCCCTGCCCAGTCCGTCGACTTGGCCGCACTCAAAGATCTCGATTACTTCGTACCCAATGAGACTGAAGCCGAAACCATCGCCGGAACTCCGGTCAGAAACGTTGAAGACGCAAAGAAGGTCGCTGCGCAACTGGTGTCCAGCGGCATTCGGCGGGTGATCATTACCCTAGGAGCGAACGGGTCTCTGCTCGCAGGACGGGAAGGAAGCGAGCACGTTCCGCCGTTCGCGGTCAACGCCATCGACAGCACCGGCGCCGGCGATGCGTTCATCGGAAGTTTCGCGGTGTTTCTTGGCGAAGGCGCGCCCGAGAGGGAAGCGGTACGCCGCGCGAATCTTTATGCAGGTCTATCGACCACGGGCATCGGAACGCAGAAATCGTTTTTTGACCGGGCTCGCTTCGATGCCGAATGGGCGAGTCGCTCATGAAACACTCGCCTGCTGACAGTCTGTGTTTCCTACGGTTCAGTGGTGCTCGTGCCCTTCTAATTCAAACGCTCCGATCATTTCGCAGGAGTTTTATGCTGTTTTTCCACAGGATTGACAGGGGCATTACGCACTCCCCGTCGCGAAACATTTTTTGCAGCGGACCATGCGGAAGAATGAACGCCTCTAACTCTTTTCCACTACGAAACTTCTTGACTTACCCTTGAGGGGCAATTTATAAGCCGAGTCTGCGGTCTGGGGACCTCCATCTTCGGGGGAAGAGGGAGAGTTCTTTTCTTTGGGCGGTGTCACCATCGAAAGGGGTTCCATCATGTCGAGCCAGAAGGCGCGCCTCGCGGTAATTCTCTGTTCGCTGGTATCTCTGTTCAGCCCATTCCTGCACGGTCAGGCGACGGGAAGTTTTTCCGGCACAATCACAGATAAAGCGGGCGCCGTTATCTCTGGAGCGACGGTGAAACTCACGTCGCAAGGCACCGGTGTCTCGCGTGAGGCCCAGACAGACGATTCCGGCCACTTTCAGATTCCCGTGCTTCCAGTTGCAATCTATACGATCCGAGTCGAGGCCCAAGGTTTTGGACCCGCCGAGCAACGGGACGTTCGGCTGCAGGTCGATGAGCACCGAGAGCTGAATTTCACCCTCCAACCTGCTTCGGTCAGTTCCACCGTTGAGGTTAACGCGACCGAAATAGCTGTGCAAACAACGAATCCGACGTTGGGGCAAGTGATTACGTCCGACCAAGTCGCGGAGCTTCCTTTGAACGGACGTGACTTCGTTCAATTAGCAACATTGATACCAGGAACAACTCAGGAGACCAATCCCGGCAGCTTCTTCAACGGTGGCCCGAGCAGTGAAGTCTCGGCTCGAGGGACGTATTCGCTTTCTGTCGGAGGGTCACGAGCGCAGAGCACTGACTGGCTCCTTGATGGCAATGACAATAACGAACTGACGGGTGGGGGCATTTCGATTTTGCCCTCGATTGACGCAATCCAGGAATTTAAGGTTCTAACTTACAACTACTCGGCAGAATGGGGCACTCGTGCGGGTCCGACAGTGTTGGTGACGACCAAGTCGGGCGCCAATCAATTCCATGGATCGCTATTTGAATTTTTCCGCAACACGAAGCTGGATGCTCGAAGCTACTTCGCCGCAACTCGGGAACAGTTCAACTTGAACCAGTTCGGCGGCGCTCTAGGCGGTGCAATTCGAAAGGATAAAACGTTTTTCTTTCTTGACTATCAAGCGAAGCGCCAGCGGCACGGGATCCCGTTTGTTGGCACGGTACCTACTCCCGCCATGGTCGGCGGCGACTACAGGCTCGATGCCTTTGGCAATCCGAATACGACACAGCTGACAAATCCGTATGGCAGTTCTCCTTTTCTTTGCGTGGGCACGACACCAGTCACGCCCGATCCAGTCACAGGTGCTCAGGCCCCTGTCGTCGGCAGTGTTCCCTGCAACATCATTCCCCAGCAGTTGATCAATCCTGTCGGGCTAGCAATGATGCAACTCTATCCCGTTGCCAACTCCATAACAGGTTCAAACGCTGGAAACTATACGAATGTGCCCGTCCGGAAGTTGAATGAAGGCGAATTTGATATCCGGCTGGACCATAACTTCTCCAGCAAAGATTCCGCCTTTGCGCGTTTCAGCTACGATCAGGCCACATCTTTCGTGCCTGGCGGTTCTCCCGGATTTGCCGAAGCGAGCGCCTTCGCGAGTTCCCAAGACATTACGAACCACGGGCGGAATGTTGCGATCTCGGAAACTCACGTTTTTTCCGATCGAACAATCAATCAGTTCAATGCCGGATATAACAGAATCTTTAATCACATCCTCTCGTTCGGAAATGGCTCCTGCGAAGCCGCCAACATCGGAATTCAAGGAGCGAACTTAAATAGCACGTGCCCGGGCGCGCCCGCTGGAGTTGTTTCCCAGTCATCAAAGGATTGTATGAGTTGTGGCCTCTCCTCGACTCAGTTGTCGGGTTACTGGGCTCTCGGAGATCGTGGATTTGCCCCGTTCCAGGGCGGCACCAATGTTTTCTCAATTTCCGACTCCTTTGACATGATTCGGGGAAAGCATGACATCAAGGTTGGCGGCGGAATTCGCGCCCAACAGATGAATGTTGAAACCAACGCCTTCCAGGACGGATTCATCCTCGAGTTCGGCGGATACACTGGCGACTCCTCCGCCGATCTGCTCCTCGGTCAAATGGGAGGAGCAATCCACGACCAGACGTTTTTTGGCGCTACTACAGGGCGTCGCTGGAAGCTTTTCCGTCCCTTTGTCCAGGACGATTGGCGGGTCACGAGCAACCTGACGGTAAACCTCGGATTGGCTTGGGCGTTTGTGACTCCCATTACTGAGGACCAGAACCGTCAGGCGAATTTCGATTTCGCGACCGGTCGACTGCTGGTCGCGGGCACAGCTCCCACTACTGGTTGCACGATCTGTGTGCCCTCCGATGGAAGGGTTGGTATCCAATTAGACAAGACAGCCCTCGAACCAAGGATCGGATTGGCCTGGAAACCGTTCGGAAGACAGAACACGGCGATTCGCCTGGGATATGCGATCTTCCATGATTCTTCATGGAACCAGGGTGCTCAGGGAAATTGGGAGAACCCGCCGTACCTCGCTGAGTCCGACAATTTCAGCGGGCTTTGCTCTTTCCAAAATCTCAACCTGGGCACGCCAGGGTGTGGCGTGCCTACCGGCTTTCTTCCCGCCGTCACCACACCTCAAACGCCCCCGTCTTTCCCGGGAACGTTGCAATCGCAAAACTTGGACTTCAAGCAGGGTCGCGTTCAACAATTCAACATCAATGTTGAACACCAACTACCGGGTAGCATCGTCGTCACCGCGGGTTATGCCGGGTCTAGGAGTTCGCACATCCTGGTAGACGGGATGAACCTGAACGTCGGATCGCCAGCAGCTTGTGGCGTCGTTACTGGGTACACGCTTGGCTGCGGTCCTGGCGGGACTGCTTTTAGTTCACCATGGGGAACAAACATCGGATACTTTCCTGGTTTCCCCCCCACTATCTTGAACACGAACGACGTAGGAGCGGCTAAATACGATTCGCTCCAGATCAAAGCGGAGACCAAGAGTTCACGACACGGACTCTATGCTCTGATTGGATATACCTACGCAAAAACCTACGACAGCGGATTTTCCGATGGATTGGGGAGTAACCTTGGTGCGACCTACTGGCCACTTCCCGGCACTACGAAGGCCGACTGGAGTTTGTCACAACTCAATCTGAACCACCAATTCACTGCCAGCGTCACCTACGATCTTCCGTTTGGCAAGGGCAAGCAATTTGGCAGTAGTTGGAGCGGCCCTCTCAACGCTATCGCCGGAAACTGGGAAGTGGATCTCATTGAGCGCGTTCTTACTGGTTTTCCAGTGTTCATTGTAAATAGCAACAATCAGTCCGGGGTGTTCTTTCAACAGAATGCAAGCAATCAGAACCGCCCCGACATGATTTGCAACCCCAACACCGGCCCTCAGAATCTGAGTCAATGGTTCAATACCTCTTGCTTCACACCTGCTGCGGTCGGGGAGCTTGGAGATGCACCTCGGGCTCCTGTGAGCGGCCCGCACTTTGTCAATACCGATTTATCCCTGATTAAGCACTTCCCGTTGCCGTATGAAGGTATGCGGCTTGATTTCCGAGCTGAGTTTTTCAATCTGTTCAATCACGCTCAGTTCGGAACACCGAATCCCGATATCAATGCCGGGCCGCAGTTCGGAGTCATTAACTCGACCGTAGGCAACCCGCGCGTCATTCAGTTCGCACTCAAGCTAATGTTCTAGCGTGATGCGCTTCCGGACCTTAGGGCAGGCTGAGAATGCTCGGTCTGCCCTTAACCTTGCTCACAACACAGGAGGACTTGTGGATCGATGGACGTGGAGGGGGCCGAGCATCTTCCTATTGGCAGCTCTCCTGGTTGCTTCTTCCTCCGCCCAGAAAATCAGAGTCATCGTCGACCAGGACGCCCGCGGTCCCGGAACCAGCGACCAACAAGCCATCCTCGTCTTCCTTCAATCGGAGAAGTTCGATGTCCTTGGCATAACCACCGTCAGTGGCGACCAGTGGGTGAAAGAAGAAACCCAGCACGTGCTGCGCCTGCTCGAGATTTCCAACCGCACCGACGTCCCTGTGTATCAGGGCGCCGTTTATCCACTGCTGAATTCCAAGGAAGAGACCGAGCGATGGGAGGCTTTGTACGGCAAATTCGAATACAAGGGATGCTGGACCGACTTCGAGCCCAATCGTTCCACCAAATTCCGCGAGCCCTATCACGAGCCCAACGTTGTTCCACCCATGCCCGAAGGCGAACCGCACCTGGAGGCACGCCCCGGTACTGCCGCCGAATTTATTGTGCAGATGGTCCACAAGTATCCTGGAGAAGTCGTGCTCTGGGCGGGCGGCCCGCTCACCAACTATGCGCTCGCATTGAAGCTCGACCCCTCGGTTGCAACGCTCGCCAAGGAGTTCGTCCTCATGGGCGGCGGACTCTACTCCGACAGGGGGGCAATTGATAGCGGAGCCATCGACGCGCGTCGCGAATTCAACTGGTGGTTCGACCCGGAGGCCGCTCGCATTGTCCTGCGCGCCCCCTGGAAGAGAATGACCATCACGCCAATCGATATCTCGGTCAAGACTCGTTACACCCCTGACATGAAGGCCGCCATCGCCAAGGCGGGCACACCGGTCACCGATTATCTGGATAAATATTCATTGCCCGGATACATGTGGGACGAGATCGCCGGCATTGCCCTGATCGATCCCTCGATTATCACTGGCCAGAAGAAGCTTTACATGGATATCGACATCGATCACGGAGCCAGCTACGGCAAGACTCTCTTCTGGGACTCGTCGGCCAAAGTCCCGCCATACGAGCGCCTGGCGAATGTCCAATTCGATATCGACGCCGAAAAGTTCTACAAGATCTATCTTGACCTGATGACCCGCCCGATCGGGAAGAGGTGACGCCGTACGTGTATGGCGAGGTTTGGGAAGGGAATCATGGAGGTTCGGCGCGGAAACCAAGAACTCTTGACATTCGCGCAGAATGAGCCCCGCGTAACGATGAACGGGAACTAGTTCTCTGTTGGGAAGGGCACGGTTTCAGCCGTGCCGCTTGACGCCTTCATCAATGCTGGGCTTTAGCCCCTGAGGCTAGGCCCCGACGACAACTAAAATGCTCACAACAAAATCTCTCTTATTGACGCTACTCCTGACGTCAGCCGTCCTCTGCTCCGCGCAAACCCGCCGCAAAATCATCATCAACGAAGACTGCTCCGGCCCCGGCGGCAGCAATATGCAGACGCTCGCGCTTCTGATCCAATCCCCACAGGTGGACGTACTCGGCATTACGGTCGTAAGCGGAGACGCGTGGCGGGATGAAGAAGTAGCGCACACCCTGCGCCTGCTCGAAATCATGGGCCGCACCGATATCGCCGTCGTGCCCGGCGCCACGTTTCCGCTGGTTCGCACTCGCGCAGAATCCCAAATGTGGCAACAACGTTACGGCAAAGTCGCCTACGCCGGCGCATGGGACGACCGCTGGTGGCACGAACCGTTCATGGTGCCTGCGCTGCCCGAAGGTCCTCCTACCACAAAACCCTCTGACGAAGACGCTGCCCACTTCCTCATTCGCATGGTCCGCAAGTATCCCCACGAAGTTACCATCTACGAAGGCGGCCCCATGACCAACCTTGCCCTCGCGATTTCTCTCGACCCGCAGTTCCCGGAACTCGTTCAGGAACTCGTTTTCATGGGCGGCAGCCTGAGTCCGCAAACGGACAATCCCGAATTCCTGAACAACCCCCGCCACGAATTCAATTTCTGGTTCGATCCGGAGGCGGCAGAAATCGTCCTGCGCGCTCCCTGGAAAAAGATCGTCTGCACGCCCACTGACATTTCCATCAAGACTCACATGACGGCTGCCCTCGTGAAGCAGATCGAAGCCAGCGGCACTCCTCTGGCACGCTACATCGCCAAATTCGCCATGCTCACGCCGGGCGCCGATATCATGTGGGACGAACTGGCTGCCCTCGCATGGCTTGATCCTTCGCTCATCACCAAAAGCGAGAAGCGTTACATGGCCGTCGATCTTGATCGCGGCGCCGGCTATGGAAACACGCTCACTTGGGGAATCAAAGACACGATGCGACCGGCGTCGCAGCCCGTCGAAATTCAATTCGACCTCGACACCGAGAGGTTTTACCGCATGTTCGCTACTCTGATGACGGCTCCTACGCCCGCTCACTGATCTTTCGGCCTCATGCTGTTGTAGCAACTTGATTTTGTCACCCTAACAGCAACATGAAAGTGTCACCCTGGCGGAGCCAGGGTGTGTTGCAGGCGGGTGTCGCCGTAATAGAGCGAGACGCGCCCGTCGAGAGCTTGACAGATGTGGACTTTGGCTCCGGCAAAGCTGAAGCGTTGGCCTTGCTGGGGGATCTGAAGGCGCTGGCCGTCCCACTGCACGATGTTGTGGTTGCTGACCACGCGCTGGTGGACGAAGCAGCAGATGCGGTCGAGATTTTCCGGAGCCGGACGCCAGGCGGATTGCAGGTCGCGAGGTCGGCGGGCGAAGCGGCGATTGTAGTCGGCCATGAACACGCGCAGCACGGCGTTGGCGGAGTCCAGATCGGCAGCCTGCGCCAGTCGGAGTTCGCTGCACAACCGATCCTGGAGCACGCCCCAGAGGCGTTCGACGCGGCCTTTGGCTTGCGGGCTGCGGGCGGCGATAAAGGTGATGCCGAGTTGTTCGAGGGCACGGCCGAACTGAGTGGGCTGACGCTTTCCAGCGAGCTGTTCTTCGACCGACCAGAAGTCGTCGTTGCGGACGAAGATGCCGCTGTGATCGCCGTAGAAAGCGAGCGGGATACCGCGGTGGCGCAACAGTTGGCGGAGCAAGGTGAGATAGCCGGCGGCGGATTCGGAGGGGAAGAACTGAGCAGCCAGGATTTTTCCGGTGGCATCGTCTTGCAGGCCGAGCGCGGTGAGACGAGGGCCGCGGCCTTCGAGCCAATCGTGAGGCGAGCCATCGAGTTGCAGCAGTTCGCCTTCACGGGGGGATCGCAGACGGCGCTGACGATGGGTGGGAGCGCGGCGCTTCCGGGGAGACCCCAGACCGGCCTCACGCAAGAGACGGCGGAGCGTTTCGCGGCTGAGGGAGAAGCCCTCGACCTCGCAAAGTTTTTCGCAGAGATGGTGATCGTTGAAGCCGGCATAGGTGGATCGGGCCAGGCGAACCACGGCTTGGCGTACCCGGGCGGGCAGGCGGCGGGGGCTGGGGCGTCCGCGGTTGGCGTGCGCCAGAGCCGCCTCCCCTTGCTCCCGCAAACGTTTCTTAAGACGCTTGACCTGACGGACGCTGAGCGAGAGCAGTTCGGCGGCTCTGGCGCACGCCATGTCTCCCTTAACGCAACTGGAAATTACGCTCACTCGTTGCAGCTCCTTCTGACTCAACGCGAATGTCCTTCCTCTCATGGGGTGACATTTTCACGTTGCTGTTAGGGGGTGACAGAATTATGGAGCTAAGACATCTTTCGGCCTCATGCTGGCAACGGAGGGGCGAACAGCATACAATAAACAATTGCGAGTTTTTCTCAACATGTCTCCCACTCAAGACGACCTTTCCACAGTAAAAGATGACATGGTGGCCTTCATCGAAGGTCATGGCATGCGCCGCTTCCACGGCTATGTGGACTATGACGAGGTGCAATGCGTCATGTGGGAGATGGGCGGCAATGCCGACGGCTGGAAAGATTTTGTCGAACTCGCCAAGGCAGCTGCCGCGCCCTTCCTGACCATGCACGCCTGGACTCTCGAGCGCAACGAACTTGACGAAATGGTTCAGCGCCTTACTAACTCCGAGTTCACTGATGGTGACGATGTGGAAGATGCCCGCTGGCTCCGTGCCCATGTCGGTAAAGTTGGATTTCTCCAGCTAGGTTGGGCCTATCAGGGATCGATGTTTCTGTGCGAGGTGAGCACCGACTGGTATGAACGATACCAGCACCTTCTGGAAGTCTCCGACGAATTCGGTGGCCTTACCATGGACGAGCCCGACCAGGACGAAGAAAACTAACAGTAGCGCTGCCGTCCCGGCGGCGCGACAATCAAAACTCCCGTCACCCTGTTACCAGTAGTAAACTGCCTCTTCACCCATGCGTTGGATTCAAAAGACAACCGATCAATCGGCGATCGCGCCTCTGCTTGCTGGTCTGCGCTCGAACCCTGCCCATCGCCGAATTGCGAACGCTGCCCACATCCTCGCGCCATTGCTCGTCCGCCGGGGCATCATCGATGCAGATTCTGCCGCTGCCTACCTCTCGCCCTCAATCTCCCATCTTCACGCCCCTGAGTGCATGACCGGTCTGCGCGCAGCCGTCGAGCGCATCGATGCCGCCATCGAACGCAAGGAACCCATCCTCATCTACGGCGACTATGACGTCGACGGCACCATGGCGGTCATCATTCTGAAGACTGCGATTGAACTCTGCGGAGGCTCCGCCGACTTCCACGTCCCCCACCGCATTCGCGAAGGCTATGACATGCGCGACGATGTCATCGAACGAGCCGCGGCCGCCGGAATACGCCTCATTATCAGCGTCGACATGGGCATCCGCGCCTTCGCGCCGGCGGAAACCGCAAAACGCCTCGGCGTCGACCTGATCGTTACCGACCATCACCTCCCCGGCCCCGACGGTGTTCCCCACGCGCTGGCTGTAGTCAATCCCAACCAGAGCGGTTGCGATTATCCCTACAAGCAGCTCTGTGGCGCGGGCGTTGCATTCAAAGTAGCGCAAGGATTGATGAAACGCCGTCTCGAACCCAGCCTTCAGAACAAGCTGCTGATGTCGTTTATGAAAGTCGTTGCGATTGCGACTATCGCCGACGCCGTTCCTCTCACCGGCGAAAATCGGGTCTTCGCATCCCTGGGTCTCGATGCACTGCGCAAGGCCGTGAATCCGGGTCTGAAGGCCTTGCTCGAAGTTGCTCAGATCTCCACCAAGCGACCTCCCACTTCTGGGGAGGTCGGCTTCCGCATCGCGCCCCGCATCAACGCCGCCGGGCGCATGGACGTAGCTCGCGATGTCATCGAACTTTTTAGCGTGAAAGACCCCGGCCGCGCCCGTGAACTGGCCGCCAAACTCGACCATCTCAACACCGACCGCCAGGAAGAAGAGCGCAGAATCCTGCGCGCTGTGGACGAGCGCTTCACCAGTGATCCCACCCTGTGCGACGCCTACTGCATTGTCGTCGACGGAGAAGGCTGGCACCGTGGCGTCATCGGCATCACTGCGACCCGAGTTGTCGAACGCTACAACCGCCCCGCGCTGGTCATCTCTCGCGACGGTGCAGAAGCATTTGGCTCCGGCCGCTCCATCCGCGCCTTTCACTTGCTCGAAGCGATCGAGTCCTGCGGCCCGCTTTTTACGCGCTACGGCGGTCATTCCCACGCCTGCGGATTCGCCATGCCCTCAGCCAACGTTGAAGATCTGCGAGTGAAGTTGGACGCCTTCGCTCGAACTCGTCTCACGCTCGCAGATTTCGACCCGACTCTCGATTTGGATGCCGAACTTGATTTGACCGAGATCACGCCCGAACTTTTCCATGCTCTCGAGTTGCTCGAACCTTACGGCATGGGAAATCCCGAGCCGATATTTGCAGCGCATGGTGTGCAACTCGCCGCACCTCCCCGCATTCTGAAAGACAAGCACATCAAGCTGAAAGTCAGGGCAGGAGCAGAAGCGCGGGAACTTTCTGCAGCCGCCATCCTCGCCACCCCAAGCTGCCATCCCGACGGCGCCGCCATTCGTCGCGAAGAGAAGGCTGCAGCCGTGGCCGAAATCAATGCAGTCGGCAGCATATTGAGCACTGAGAGTCGAGGCTGGAGAAGTGACTTTCGAAATAAAATCACCTTCGACGCCCTCGGCTGGCACATGGCCGAACGCATGCAGAAGACTCCTCTGCTCGCAGGCGATGCGATCGATGTCGCCTTCACCATAGGAAACAACGATCATCCCGAGTACGGCGGCCTCGAACTTTCCCTGAGAGACTTTCAGATTCCGGTTCGTTGATTGGAGTGGCCTCAAAACGGCGAACCATGCAAGTATTCCCAAGGAAATTTTATGGCGCGCAAAAGAAAATCTCCCGTAGATCCACGCCTCGCACGCGTAACTGAACTAGCTCTTGCTCTAC
The DNA here is from genome assembly GCA_963840895.1 of uncultured Acidobacteriaceae bacterium. GTDB lineage: Bacteria > Acidobacteriota > Terriglobia > Terriglobales > Acidobacteriaceae > Sulfotelmatobacter. The sequence continues at coordinate 394,910 of CAWJAR010000005.1, read as the reverse complement.
CTGAAGTTACCCGCCAGATCTACGGATCACATGCCCAATTCCTCGTTCGGAAAAAGACATTCGCCTACTACCTCGATAACCATCACGGTGATGGCATCGTCGGGCTGACCTGCAAGGTCTTGCCTGGTGACAACACGACGCTGGTCCACACGCAACCCCGCCGCTTCTATCTTCCCGCTTACCTCGCATCGCGCGGGTGGATCGCGCTGAGCTTGGATGTCGGCAAGATCGACTGGCCTGAAGTGAAGGAGCTTCTATCGGGAAGCTAAGCGTTAACCGCGCCAGAGCGACTCGTGGAACGGGTGAGAGACTCCATCTGATCGGTATTGATGTCGGCCCTTTGCCTCGAAGAAAGCCTCGACCGAACCCATCGAATTGTCGCGAGCCTCGACCGAAAGACCCGATGTCCTCAATTCGTCGGATCCATTAAAGTACCTCCATGACGCCCACCCCAAAGTCACGGCCATTTCTCCACAAGCACTCCCTCAGCCTCTCAGCCCTCGCGGTCGTGATCTTTTTGATCGTCCTCTATCGATCCTCTGACCCCGCGACGCACCTCGGTTCATTCTTCGGGAACGCAATTGCCGACTGGACGGGTGTCTTCGTCACTGTTGTGATGACAAAATTTCTATACGAAAAAGGCTCGGCCGAAAGCAAGCAGCCCAAAGGCATCCTGCCTTCGAGAGTAATGGAATTCCTCCGCGAGCATTCCCTCACCATATTTCTCGTGATCACCGGCATCGGATGGATTATTGCCTTCCGCGCCATGGATCCCGAAAGCAAGTGGGGTGAAGTCGTCGGCAACATCGTCTCCGAATGGACCCAGATTCTCGGCCTCGTCCTGCTAACCAAACGTCTCATCGAAGTCGGCTCCAAAGAGCACTAATGAATCCGAGGCCCTTACCATAGGTGGTAATGCCCGTCACGCCGCGCCATCTCTACGTGCACTCCGAACAGCGCCGCCAACCGCTCTACCTGCAGGATTTCTTCTTTGGGCCCGTCAGCCACGACTTGTCCTCGGTTCATGAGGACTACGCGTCTAATCTCCGGGACGATATCTGCCAGTTCATGTGTCACCAGAATGATCGCCGTACCCGACTCGGCCAGCGCGCGCATGGTGTGTCGCACGCTTTGCTGGGCTGACAAGTCGAGAGAATTGCAGGGCTCATCAAACAATAAAGCCCGCGGCTTGTGGACCAGGGCCCTCGCGATCAGCACGCGCCGAGCCTCTCCCGAAGACATCTCGCAAACCGGACGATCCGCCAGGTGCGAAATCTTAAGCTCGTCGAGAGCGGCGTCGGCAAGCTTGATCTTCCCATGGTCGACCGTATGATTCGGCCAGATCGCGGTGCTGCTGAAAAACCCGGACAGCACCACGTCGCGGCCGCTGGCTTCGCTCGTGCAGGAGAGCATCAGGTCGTTGGAGACAATTCCCATGTGCTCGCGGAGTTTGAAAACATCCCAACTCTCGTGGCCGAGCAGTTTCATCCATGAGTTCTCCCGCACTACGGGATAACATTCCCGCGTAATCGTCTTGATCAGCGTCGACTTCCCACATCCATTCGGCCCCAGAATCGCCACATGCTCGTCAGTCCCAATCCGCAAGCTGAAGTTATCAAGCGCAATCTTTTGCCCGCGCATCACCCGCAAGTTATGGAAGTCGAGCAAGGGCGGAGAAGGAGTATTCATGCTGTTAAAAGGGTTTCGTAGTGCCGGCGTCCTGACGGCTGTCGCGGGGGCGTGCCGCTTCGCACTAGATGCAAAGACGACAGCCACCGTGACCCCGGCCCCAACGAGGATATCAGGAGCGCTATTGTCCCTCGTGTGCCACCAGCCTGAGCGATGAGAGACTGAGAACTGAAAACTGAGAACCGAGAGCTGCTTTTAGCATTACACTGAACCCAGATGCCGCTCAAGGTCTACCGTCTGCGACGCTTGCTGGCCGCGACCGCCGTGCTGCTCGCATTGGTGGTCACGGGGATGTATTTCTACGCTCGCTCGCGGGCGACCAATGTCTTGAAGCAGATTCCCGGCAAGATCGGATACGACATCAAGCAAACAGCCAGCGGCTTTCAGTTCTCCAAATCCGACGGCAAACGCACCCTCTTTACCATCCAGGCCAGCAACTTCAAAGAGTTCAAGCTCAACGGCAACGCCGAGTTGCACAACGTCAGTATCGTGCTCTACGGCCGTGATTCGACGCGCTTCGACCAGATCTATGGCGACGATTTTGCCTATAACCAGAAAACCGGTGACGTCACTGCGAAGGGCGATGTGCAGATCGATCTGGTCGCGAACCCAGCAGGACTCGTCAGCCCTGATCAATCCACTCCAAGAGAACTTAAGAATCCCATCCACCTGAAGACCCGAGACCTCATCTTCAACAAAGACAGCGGCAATGCCATGACGGATGCTCGCGTCGAGTTTCGAACACCCCAAGCCAGCGGATGGGCGGTGGGCGTAAAGTATGCGGGCAAGAGCAACGCCCTGACCCTTTCGTCGCAAATCCACGTCGTGATGAATGGCTCTCATGCTGCGGTGATCGAAGCCGACCGCGGTGTCATTACGAACGATCCCCGCGAGATCGTCCTCGACCATCCTCATCTATCACACGAAGGCGGAAGTCTGCGAGCGGATCAGGCACGATTTCAACTCGGCCGCGAGAATCAGGTCGAGCGCATCCTCGCCAGTGGAAACGTCACCACTGTCACTCGCACGAAGGGCCCGAAGCGAGCATTGTCCTCGCCAAATCACGTCGCCGCAGATTCCTCACTGCAACCCTCGGAAATGCAGGGCCGCGCTGACCAAGCCGAATTTCTGCTGACGGGCAAAGAAGACTTGCTGCGCACAGCCACTCTGACCGGAGGTGTCCACATGGAACAGACGGGAACTCAGCCCATGGTGGGGGACGCCGGGCGCGTGATCCTCGATTTTGCGGGCAAGAACCAGCTTCAGAAAGTAAGGGCAGCCGACGGAGTGCGGCTTACTCAAAACGCAGCTCCCGGAAGCAAGCGAGCGCCAAGAACCGTCGCCCCAAGCCCCCAGGATTTCGAACTCACAGCGCCGGTCATCGACTTTACCGTCGCAGGCGGACATACCCTTCAGCAAGCTGTAACCTCAGGTGCTGCGCAGATTACAGTGGTTCAATCCCAGGAGAACAGTCCCAGCGTTGATCCAGCCTCTCCATCGCAGAAAACAATCGTCACCGCCGGCCAGTTCCGGGCACAATTTGCAGCTGCCGATGGCCGAAATCGCCTGACCAGCATCCACGGCGCACCGAATGCCCGTATCGTCAACTCCACGCCCGGACAGTCTGACCGCATCAGCACAAGCGATTCGGTGGACGCCGGGTTTCTTCCTTTGGGCGGCATTGATTCCATAACTCAACAAGGCCATGTCGTCTACACCGACAGCCAAGCGGCCGACAAACGCATGCAGGCATGGGCTGACTCGGCTCGCTACACACCTGCCGACCAGATGCTCAGTCTGACGGGCAGTCCGCGGATCGACAATGGGGGAATGGAGACTACGGCAAAGTCGATCCGGATCAATCGCGCGACTGGCGACGCATTCGCCGATGGCGGCGTCAAGAGCACCTACAACGAACTGAAAGAGCAACCGGACGGTGCCCTGCTCGCATCCTCTTCTCCGATTCACGTTACCGCGCACGCCATGACTGCTCACCATGCTCCGGGAGTAGTCCTTTATTCCGGGAACGCGCGTCTATGGCAGGACGCGAATATCATCGAGGCCCCCACCATTCAGTTCGACCGCGATCGCAGATTCGTAACCGCCCAAGGCACGCCAACCCAGCCCGTGCAGACGATTCTTGTCCAATCGGAGAAAATCCAATCGGGCAAAGCCAATCCGGGAAACTCTCCCGGCACCGACAAAAATGCGCCAAGGCCAGACAAAGCGATTCCCCTCTCCAGGTCGAGCCCCATTGCGATCACCGCATCAAAGCTCACCTACGCCGATTCTGAGCGTAAAGTGCACTATGAAAGCGGCGTCATAGCCAAGGGGTCAGATTTCACTGCCTCGGCGAAAACCGTCGATGCCTATCTCTTATCGCGGAGCCAAACATCGAATCCTAAGGGTCCTGCGGGTCCCGGACAACTCAACCGTTTGGTCGCCCAAGACAACGTGGTGATCCAGCAAGCCAACCGCCGTGCGGACGGGCAGAACCTGGTCTACACCGTCGCCGACGACAAGTTTGTCCTGACGGGCGGACCGCCCAGCATTTTTGATGCCGAACAGGGCAAGATTACCGGGGTTTCGTTGACTTTCTTCAGGGGCGATGATAGGGTGCTCGTAGAAGGTGGAACAAGTACTCCTGTGGTAACACAGACGCGAGTGGCCCGCTGATTGGCAAGATAAATGCGTACCCTAGCCACGGAAGAAATTGGCAAATCGTATCGTGGCCGTCGCGTCGTAAATGGTGTCAGCCTGACGGTCGAGCAGGGCGAAGTTGTTGGTTTATTAGGCCCTAACGGCGCAGGCAAGACCACCACGTTTTACGCCATCGTTGGCCTGATCCCTCCCGATACTGGCCGCGTATTGTACGACGGTCAGGACATCACTGACGTTCCCATGTATCTCCGGGCCCGTCAGTATGGCATCAGCTATCTCCCGCAAGAAGCTTCGGTTTTTCGCAAACTGACGGTAGAAGAGAACATCCTCGCGGTCTTAGAGGCCCAGCCAATGTCTTGGCACGAGCGCCGCGAGAAGATGGAGAAGTTTATTGACGAGCTTGGCCTGGAACATATCCGCCAGAATCGCGGATACGCCCTGTCCGGGGGAGAGCGCCGGCGCGTGGAGATTGCCCGCTGCCTGTGTATCAACCCTACCTTCATCTTGCTGGACGAACCGTTTTCCGGGATTGATCCCATTGCCGTGCTGGACTTGCAAAAAATCATCAGCAGCTTGCGTGCCAGCGGCATCGGAGTGTTGATCACCGATCACAACGTCCGCGAGACGCTTTCGGTGACCGACCGGGCGTACATCATCGACGACGGCAGAATTTTCCGTCACGGTCAGCCCGGCCAGCTGGCAGGCGATCCGGAAGTGAGAAGGGTGTATCTGGGCGAGAGTTTCTCGCTGGTGTAACGAAGTTAAAGGCGTAAACCACGAAGGACACGAAGTAGCACTAAGGATTTCCTTTGTGAACCTTAGTGTCCTTGGTGGTTGATGGTTTTTGTGGGTTGTAAGGAGATTCGGTCGGCCAATGGTCTTACTGCAACACAAACTTAGCGTCAAGCTTTCGCAGCGCCAGATCCTTACCCCTGGCCTGGTTCAGATGGTCTCCGTCCTCGCGCTCAACAAGCTTGAGCTCAAGGACATGATCAACGCCGAGATGGTTGAGAACCCCGTTCTCGAAGAGCTCGAAGACTCGGTCCCCTTGCTCGACGAAGTTGGCAAAAAAGAAGAAGACCGCGAGCGCGCCGCTGCCGCCACCAACGAAGAAAATCCCATCACCGCCGTCGAAAAGAAAGATCCATTCGAAGAGATCGACTTCGGATCGTTCTTCCAGGACTATCTCGACCCTGGCTACCGCACCCATAGTGAGATGGAAGATATTGAGCGTCCATCGTTCGAGAACTTCCTCTCCAAGCCGACGAACCTGACCGATCACCTCGCGTGGCAGCTGGGTGCGCTCAGTCTGCGCAGCGAAGTGCGCGAGGCTGCCGACCTCATCATCGGAAACCTGAACGAAGATGGATATCTGATCGCCAGCGACGACGAGTTGCTGGGCGTGGCTCCGCCCGCAGCCCCAGAAGCCGACGCCGAGACCGCCAAGAAAATTGTGAACGAGGCCCAAGCCCTGGGCCTCACGGAAGTCGTGCCCGAGCCCGGAGCTGAGGCGGATGAAACTTCTCCCATCGCGGCGACGGACTCGACCGATGTTAATGAGATCGTTGATCTCAATGCCGGAGACAATTCCGATTCGGCCTTTGTCGAGACTGTCGCAACAGCAGGAACCGAACCGCGTGCGGAAGTATCTTTCTCCACGCGCTCCGGAGACTCCGCCGCTGCAGTCGCTGCTGCGCCCGAGCCTGCACCGCATCCCGCGTCAACCTACGCGCCCAACTTTACTGCCGTCGACCTGCAGGAAGCCCTCGAGGTCGTCCGCCAACTGGATCCCCCCGGCGTAGCCTGCCGCGATTTGCGCTCTTGCCTGATGTGCCAACTGGTTTATCACCAGACGCAGCTGGCGTTGCACAAGAACGGCAACGGCACGGAGCAAGTTCTGAAGGACGCCATGGCCGTCGTCGACCAGCATCTGCGCGGCCTCCAGAACAAGCAGCACAAAGAGATCGCCAAGGCCATCGGACGTCCCATCGAAGCCGTGCAAGTAGCGCTGGACTACATTCGCACCCTCGATCCGCGCCCCGGACTCCGCTACAACAAAGTTCAGGCACGCCTCATCGAACCGGACGTCGCCTTCGTCAAACACGGCGACGAGTGGCTGGTTATCATGAATGACGAAGACCTGCCGCAACTTCGCCTGAATCCCGCGTACAAGAAACTTGTCACCCGCGACGGAACCAACGAAAAGAGTACCCGCGACTACGTCAAAGAGCGCTACAAGAGCGCTATCCAGCTGATCAAGAACATCGAGCAGCGCAAGCAGACCATCACCAAGGTCTGCTATTGCATCGTCGCCCGCCAGCAGGATTTTCTCGAAAGAGGTATCGATCAACTGAAACCCATGATGATCAAGGAGGTGGCCGAAGAAATCGGCGTGCATCCTTCCACGGTAAGCCGCGCAGTGGCCAACAAATACGCGCACACACCACAAGGCGTATTCGAGTTGCGATACTTCTTCAGCGAGAGCGTTCAGGGGCCTGAGGGCGGAGGCACATCGCTGCTCATCCTCAAACGCCGCGTCAAGAAACTCATCGAAGAAGAAGATTCCAGCCGCCCGTTGACCGACGAGCAGATCACCCGCATCCTGCAATCGCAAGGGATCCAGGTGACCCGCCGCACCGTAGCCAAATACCGCGAAGACATGCGCATCCCGAGCACGCACCAGCGCCGGGTAAAGAAATGAGCGTTGTCATCCTGAAGCCGCTGCTTTCGCGGCTGAAGGATCTGGGCGAGCCGCGCAAAGCGTCGCGTTTTATGCGACGCATAAATCGCGCGTTTGGCTCGCTTCCAAATGCAGTGCCCGATGTAGCTCATCATTCGAATTTCTAGGAGGGGCGCTCATGAACGTGGAATACACTGGCAGACACTACGTAGTTACTTCCACCATCCGCAAAGAAGTCGAAACCGGCCTTACTAAGATCCGCAAAATTCTGGGCGACCGCTTCGAAACCAAGGTCATCCTCGCCGTCGAAAAGCACCGGCACAAAGCCGAAATCACCATCAGCCCCCGCAATGGCCCGCTGGTCGGCCTTGCGCAAGCCAAGGACATGACCATCGCCGTCAACGAAGCCCTCGACCATCTCGAGAAACAGGCCGTCAAGTATAAGACTCGCTGGATGTCGAAGAAGCGTTCCGCCCGCAAGACCGAGGAAGTCAAAAAGTGGAACGGCCACTCCGCGCAATTGGATGACACTGGCACTCAGACCGTAGTGGGCACGTCGGAAAAGACCGCCGTCCCGGTGATGGTTCACAAATATCCCGCCGTGGCGAAAACCACCGAGGTCCACTCTGGTTCGCTCCGACGAAGCCGTCGCCATGCGCCCCATGACGCTGGAAGAAGCCATCAAAGAAGCCCACTTCCGCGACCGCGACGTCTTTGTCTTCCGCGATCCCAAAGGGAAAGTAATGGTCCTGCACCGCACCCGTGACGGCAAAATGGAGTTGATCGAGGCTCCCTAGAACCGGATTTTATTCTGAGGAAGGTGGCCGGCCGCTGTTCTAAATTCGAACTGGTCTAGGTTAGAACCCCCATCTCTCGATTGCAGAATTGCGGCCTGGAGATGGGGATTCGTGATGGAGCGAACGACAGTCGATCGCACCGGATGCTTTCCGCTTCCGAGGCAGCCCCCATTCACAAAAACGTCGCCAACTCTGGGCAATGTCGGTGGCTAATGCCAATTGAAGTCTAGCGCGTGTCGGTTAGCCTAAATTCCTTCGCGACGATCAATAGCCAACCACTTCCGCCGCGGATGTTGACATTGCGACTCGAAGTCAAATCGATTTCGCCAAGTGGGGGCATGACACCGGAACTTGCGATTCTTAGATACCGGAGACCATACGCTCCGCAGGCCGTGCTCGAAAATATCCATAGCGCTTGTTCGCGCTCGTATCCCGGACCGCCACTACATCCAGCTTTTGGATTTGGTGTCGGCGTTGCCACGACCGAAGATCCTCCTACCCACCTGCCGACACTGCCATCGGAAGAGAACACCTTGCCCCATCCGCGCCTGACTAGGTCTCCCCCTACCTGGCGCGTCGCCCATTGAGTCTCGGGTACGGCGTCTGAGTTGAGACTGATCGGAAGTTGCGCGTCGTGGACGCTGGTCATGGAGGCTACCGCCAGCACTCCGGTCGTAAATGGAATCATGTGACCGTCGTTCTGAATGGCATCAAACTTCACGACAATGCTCGACCCCGACGACCCCGTCTTTACGTTTGCAGCATGACCGAGAACGCGCGCTCCCTCCCGGATCTTGAGCCCAGAGGGCAATAGTACGTCTTGCATTACCCTGCCCTCAATTCGCTTTTCGGGCTTGTCTTTCGACGCATTCAGACTGGTACGGAGCATCACGGGGATGACAGTTCCGACGGGAACCTCTTGGCTAGGTAACACGGGCAATAGCAGTAGTGTGATCGCTACCCCGATAACAATCATCGACAACCTTCCTCATTTCAAATCCGAAAACCTCAGGACTTGATCGGCCATCTGTGAGTCCTCGCAGACCATGTGCGCCTTGCGTATTCTCCGGCGAAAGATTTCCCATGCAGCCAGATTTTAAATATAAACCCCATTCATGAGAAGGCAGGACAACCCGGACTTGCTCTTTCTAGCAGTTCTGCCAGTTCCTTCAGCGATTTCTCTTCTCTAGAGTGAAAACGGATTCTGGAGCTTTCGTGTCTGCCAACACACTCTCGCGCCTGATTACGACTTCGCCTGGCTGCGAATGTGACGGAGGTCAACGGATACTATGAGACGAAACATCTTTCTTCTTTCCGTAGCGTTACTGCTCGCTGGTACTGCGGCGTTTGCGCAGTCAGGATCCGCAGAACCAAAGACTGATGTCGCTTATTGGGTCGATCATTGGTCCCGGCCACCAGTCATTGTGTTCGGTCCCGAAGAAGAGGCTTTTTACCAGAACATGCAAATCGTCCTGTTTCCGTACGACGACCACGATGATCCTTCGAATCCCAACGTTTTCGAAAGCAATGTTCAATGGCTGAAGGATCATCCCAGTGTCCGTTTCTACGTCGACGGATACGCATCTTCGAGGGGCGATTGGCTCTACAATCTTGGGCTCTCCCAACGTCGTGCCGACTGGGTAAAGCAAGCGTTGGTAAGTCGGGGTATAGCGGAGAGCCGAATCAAGGTGAGCGCTGGTTGGGGAGAGTCGTATCCCGTTTGCCCCGAAACTAGCGATGAATGTTGGAGCAAGAACCGGCTCGTCCGTTTTGTCTATTCTCCGAACTAGAATAAGCAAGCGGCGCTGGACAACGAGACAGAATCGTCGCAAGCTTCCTCGGCGCGAATGGTGTCAGCCCATTCATCGACTCCGGCGGCACGGGCGTCGCGCATTTTTCCCCGCGCAGACCGTCCAGGAACGCCTTCGTCTCAAGCAGGGTGAGCTTCTCCGTTGATTCGGCAAAATCCAACTGGCAGGGAACTTGCCCGATATTGTTTTCACTATTCCTCCGCCCAACTTCGTGTCCTTTGTGTTGCAGGCACTCCTCGCCAGATCAGGCGGAGCCTTATATTGATACGTTTTAATAGAGGCTTTCGCGTGCTAGAATTCGGCGCCGAGGGAGATTCCTCCATGACAATCAATTGCACAAACTTCTTCTTCACTCTCGCCTTCATTCTGTCCACAATTCTCGCCCTGCCAAGCTCCGTCCACGCGCAAACTGCGAAACTCTCTGTGCATTGGGAAGAACTTACCGCCTCTGACTTCCGCGACGGTATCCGCCGCTCGCAGGGAACCTGTGTTCTGCCATTCGGCATCCTGGAGAAACACGGCCCGCACCTTCCGCTCGGCACCGACTTGCTCGATGTACGCTACGCCGCACTGCACGCCGCCGAGCAGGAATATGTCGTCGTCTTCCCCGAATATTATTTCGGCCAGATCGCCGAAGCCCGCCACGAACCCGGCACGATAGCCTACACTCGCAACCTGCAACTAGCCTTGCTTCAAGAAACCACCGACGAGATGGCCCGCAATGGCTGCAAGAAAGTTCTGATCGTCAACGGCCACGGCGGCAACGAAAGTCTGCTTCCCTATTTCGCGCAGACACAGCTCGACAAACCCCACGACTACGTGGTCTACATCTTCGACGAACGCACCCCACAGCAAGGTGGTCCGGCGCGGAAGACCAAGATCGATATGCACGCCGGCGAGAGTGAGACCTCAAAGATGATGATCGCTCATCCCGAACTCGTACACCCTGACCGCGCGACCAGCGAATCGGGCTCCGACCAAGCTCGGCAGAAGCTTCCCGAAGACGTCTACACCGGCATTTGGTGGTACACCCGCTTCCCGAACCACTATTCTGGCGAAGGCGCGGCCGCCACCAAAGAACTCGGCGAATTCCAAATGAAGTGGTGGATTGATTCAGTCGTGAAAGCGATCCAAGCAGTAAAAGCCGACGACGTCAGCCCGAAGATGCAGAAAGAGTTTTATGAAAAGACCACGCACCCGCTAGACACGCAGCCGTAAACCGAATTTAGATTCCAGATTGCAGATTGTTAACGCTGATTACCTGAACGCCCGCGGCTCGACGCTTCAATCTGCAATCTAGAATCCGCAATCTGCAATCACTTACGAACTCCCAATCAGCACACCGGTAATAAACACCAGCACGCCTCCCAGTCCAACCTGCAGCGCCGCCGTAACCCAAGGCGTATCCATATAGCGCTTCCGTATCCATGTAATCACGCCGAGCTCCGCCACCACCACCGCCCCCGCGGCCCACAGCGCCGCGCGGAAATCGCGAATCAGAAACGGTAACGTATGCCCGATGCCGCCCACAGCCGTCATCGCCCCACAGATCAATCCTCGCACCCACGGATGGCCGCGCCCCGTAAGGCTGCCATCATCCGAGAGCGCCTCCGCAAATCCCATGCTGATGCCCGCCCCTGCCGAGGCTGCCAGACCGACCAGGAAAGCATCCCAGCTTTTCTGCGTCGCAAACGCGGCAGCGAATACCGGCGCCAATGTCGAAACCGACCCGTCCATCAGTCCCGCCAAGCCCGGTTGCACAATCTGCAGCACGAATAAACGCCGCTGTGCGACCTCTTCGTCCGCCTTCACATTGTCTGGCAGTTTCTGCTTATCGAGTTCCTGCGCGCGCTCCTCATGCTCTCGCTCTTCCCGGGCAAGATCGTCCAGCAGTTGCCGGATGCTTGCATCCTGCGTTCGCACCGCGGCCTTTTCGTAAAAGCGCCGCGTCTCCACCTCCATCGTCGACGCCTCCTTGCGTACTGCTTCAATCCGCAACGGACGCACCAACCACAATGCCGGACGATCCACAAATCCACGCACATCCTGCCGCCGAATCAGCGGAATGTGTTCGCCGAATTTCTTCTGGAAAAGTTCGAGCAAACGCCGCCGGTGACCTGACTCCTCCTCCCGCATGCCATCAAACATGGAAGCCGTTGCCGGATAGTCCGGACGCAGGCCTTCGGCAAAATCGGCATACACCCGCTCGTCTTCTTCTTCCAAGGCAATGGCAAGAGCCAACACCTCCCGTTCCGTCAGTTCCTCGAACTTTTTCATGACGCCATAGCTTACCTGCCGCGCGCACTGCAGCACAATGCCCGTGCGCACTAAGCCGAACCCGGCGGTATCTGAATGAACAATCAGTAACACGGAGCAAGCGCCCCTGCCCGGATGCTACTATCCAATTCATGACGCCCCGTCCGTCTTCTGGCCCCGCACCGAAAAAAAAGAAGCATTCGACGAAAAAGCCCTCTCGCTCCTCGCAGCATTCGCCCGAACTCGTGATCATCACTGGCATGAGCGGATCCGGAAAAGCCTCAGTGCTCAAGGCCTTTGAAGACCTCGGCTACTACTGCGTCGACAATCTTCCAGTCCAACTCATCCCACAGTTTGCTGACCTGGCTGTGCAGTCTGGCGAAATCCGCCGCACCGCGCTCGTCTTGGATGTGCGTGAAGGCTCCAAGCTCGAAGAGCTCCCCAAGATCCTGAAATCCGTTGCCCGTATGATTCCTACGAAGGTCGTCTTCCTCGAGGCCTCCGACTCGGTCCTGATGCGTCGTTTCAGCGAGACGCGCCGTCCCCATCCGCTGGGCACTGACTCACCGGTAAAAGCCGCGCTCAAAGCGGAACGCCGCCACCTCGCAGCGATCCGCTCCGTCGCCGATTTCGTCATCGACACTTCCAAGTTCAATGTTCACGAGCTTCGCGCCCACGTCACCGAGCGATTCAAGGAACAGTCCTCGGAAAAAAGCATCTTGGTCTCCTGCGTGAGCTTCGGATTTCGTCAGGGCGTGCCCGAGGACGCCGACCTCGTCTTCGACGTCCGATTTCTGCCCAACCCGCACTTCGTCCCCGAGTTCCGTCCGCTTACAGGGCGCGACCCGCGCGTCGCCAAGTACATTCGCTCCTTCCCGCAGACTCGCGAGTTCATCTCTCGCATCTCCGACCTGCTCGTCTACTTGCTGCCGCACTACATTCACGAAGGGAAGAGCTACTTGACGATCGCCTTCGGCTGCACGGGCGGACAACATCGCTCCGTGATGATCGCTGAGGAAGTCGGCAAGCATCTTCGTCACGCCGGATACCGTGTGAAAATCGTGCACCGCGACAGTCCGAAGTAGGCGAGCCATGACCACGCCTCCCTACCCGCTGCAGCCCGAGCCCTTGAAGAAGAGCTGGCTCGAACGCAGGCCGCTCTGGAAGATTCCTCTCGGCTGTCTAATCCTGTTTTTGCTGATCGGGATCTTCGGCAGCATCGTCATGACGAGCATCAGCACGACATTTCACAACAGCGATGTGTACAAACAGGCCGTGGCCAGGGCTGTTGAGAATTCTCAAGTGCGCGACGCAATTGAGGAACCCATCCGTCCGGGGTGGCTCGTTTCCGGTCAGCTCAACGTAAATGGCAACAGCGGCAACGCCGATCTCTTGATCCCCATCTCGGGTCCGCGCGGCAGTGGCTCAATCCGTGCCGTCGCAACCAGGAACCGCGGCGCATGGTGTTTCACCGATTTGCAAGTGAACATTAAGAGTCGCTCCGAAACTATCGATCTGTTATCGGTTCAGCCTCCGCCCGAGCGCGATTTCTAGGATGCCTCGAAAGGTCCGGGCCCTTGAATTCACTATGGAAACAGCACTCTGGCAACGCGCGACTCAAGTAGAATAGGGCCTTGCACCTCATTTCCATTCGACCGGCAGCAAGCGGTTGCAGGCCGCACCGCGCAGGAGCTCCATGCGGCAACTGACGCGCCTCATCCGCTACGTGCTCCCCTTCCTGGTCCAACTATTCCCCGGAATCGTCCTGCTAGCGGCCGTCGGATTCCTCGAGGCCTTTCGCCTCGTCTTGCTGAAGCCGATCCTCGATCGCGTGCTGAATCCCGCCTCCGGTTCGGAAAATATTCTCCTCTTTATTATTCCCAAGATCGACAAACCCATCTACCTGCAGCAGTTCGTCCCTTCGTACTTTCACAACGCGTGGAACATCGTCGCCTTCGCGTTAGTTGCATCGACCGTGTTGAAGGGAATTCTGGACTACGCCGGGACCTATCTCGTCAACCATGCTGGCTTCGGCATGATCACCAACCTGCGCAACGATCTCTATAACTCGGTCCTGCGGCGCTCGGTTGCCTTCTTTCAGAAACACACAACGGGGACATTGATCTCGACCATCATCAACGACATTGAACGCGTCCAGTTCGCCATGTCGAGTGTCCTGGCCGAATTCCTGCAACAGCTCTTCACATTCCTGTTCACCGCCATAGTTGTGATCGTTCTGGGTCGTCAGCTTGCCTGGGTCCTGTTGCTGTTTGTCCCCTTTATTATTTTTTCGGCGGTGCGCATTGGAAGGCGCGTCCGCTCCACCACACGTCGGGGCCAGGACCAGATGGCAGACGTGCAGAACATCTTGCATGAGACGATCACGGGGAACCGCATCGTCAAAGCTTTCGGCATGGAATCGTGGGAGGTGGCTCGCTTCCGCACCGCCGCGCAGCGACTTTTCCGCGCCAATTTGCGTTCCGTAGCGGCGGCCGCCATCAGTTCACCGCTGATGGATACTTTTGGCGCAATCGCAATCGCGCTGCTCCTAGCTTTGGGTCGCAGCCGCATCGTGCACAACGAATTCACCTTGGGAGCCTTCGTCACCTTCGTCGCTGCGGTCCTAGCCCTCTACAATCCAGTTCGCAAGTTCGCTGTCTTCAACAACAGTTTCCAGCAGGCGCTGGGCGCATCCTCGCAACTTTTCAAGTTCATGGACGCGGAAGATGTCGTCCTCGAAAAGCCTGGCGCCAAGACTCTTCCGAAGTTTTCAGGGAGCATTCGGTTCGAAGGGGTCTGCTTTTCCTACCAGGCCGACGGCGACGACTCGCGCGAGATCCTCCGCGGCATCGATCTCGAAGTGAAGCATGGCGAAATTCTCGCCATTGTTGGTTCCAGTGGCGCCGGCAAGAGCACTCTGGTTCATCTCATCCCGCGCTTCTTCGACGTAACCGCCGGACGCATCCTGATCGACAGCTTTGATGTCCGCGACGTAACTCTCTCATCCCTGCGAAAGCAGATCGGCATCGTCACGCAAGAGACGGTTCTGTTCAACGACACGGTCCGCAACAACATCGCTTACGGCCAACCCCAGGTTCCGCAGAAGCACGTCGAGGCCGCCGCTCGCGCCGCCCTCGCCCATGATTTCATTGTGAACCTGCCGGCAGGGTACGATACAGTCATCGGGGAACGGGGTGTGCGGCTTTCCGGAGGTGAGCGCCAGCGCCTGGCCATCGCGCGTGCCCTGTTGAAAGACGCGCCAGTCCTGATTCTGGATGAGGCCACGTCCGCCCTCGATAGCGAGTCGGAGGCGCTGGTGCAATCCGCCCTACACAACCTGATGAGCGGCCGAACCGTATTCGTAATCGCGCACCGCCTTTCGACGGTGCGTCGCGCCGACCGCATCGTGGTAATCGAAAACGGAACGATCGCCGACATCGGCCGTCACGAAGAATTGATGCAGAAGCTAGGCACCTATCGCCGTCTCTACGAATTGCAATTCGCCAACGCCGATGCGCCCAGAGCCATTGCAGAAACTTGAGATCACTTCCCCTATGCCCATACGCTCGATGACAGGTTTTGCTCAGGTCAGAGGTGAGATCCAACGCCCTGATAGCACCTTTGCCACCGCACCGCCCGCCACCTCCAACGGTCGCATGGCGTTCGCGCTCTCTCTGAAGTCCGTCAACCATCGATTTCTCGATCTTCATTTCCGCCTTCCTTCCGGAACCGATTCTCTCGAGATGCAACTCCGTCGTCTCCTGAAAGAGAAAATGGGCCGCGGCCACGTCGAAATCTCGCTCAGCCTGGAACGCTCCACCAGTGAAACGTTCTCTCTCAATCGCGAAATCATCGGCGGATACATCGCCGCCTTCCGCGCGGCAGCCGCCGAGTTTTCTATCGCCGCAGCCCCTGACCTCAATGCCGTTTTGCGCATTCCCGGAGCCCTGGACTCCGCCAACGAAACTGCCGACGGCGTGATTGAAGCGGCGGTCATGGCAAAAGTGGGCGAGGCTCTCGATCGCCTGAACCAGATGCGCGAGGAAGAAGGCCGCGGTATCGCCCGCGAACTGCGCGATCGCATGGTTCACTTGGCCGAGGCGAGCAAGACCGTGCAGCAGCATCGACGCGCCGTCCTCCAGAACTACAGCGAGCGCCTGCAATCACGACTTCAGGAACTGCTGGGTTCCACCGTCGATAAAGAGCGCGTGTTGCAGGAAGCCGCTTTGCTCGTCGATCGCAGCGACATTCAGGAAGAAATTGTCCGCCTCGAAAACCACGTCCAGCATTTCTTAGGATTGCTCGAGCAAGGCGGCGAGATTGGCAAGAAGCTCGACTTCCTCCTGCAGGAAATGAATCGCGAAGCCAACACATTGCTTTCGAAAACATCCGGCTTGGCGGGCGAGGCGCTAAAGATTACCGAAGCCGGATTGGCCATGAAGGCGGAAATCGAAAAATCGCGCGAGCAGGTACAAAACCTGGAATGAGTTCACCCTATACGCCCATCGTCTATATTATTTCGGCTCCCTCCGGATCGGGGAAGTCGACTCTGGTCAATGAACTGCTCAAGCTGGTTCCGAACCTCGACTTTTCCATCTCCTACACCACGCGCAAACTCCGCGGCAGCGAGCAGAATGGAAAGCAATACCACTTCGTCCTTCGCGACGAGTTCGAGCAGATGATTCGGGGCGACGAGTTCCTGGAACACGCCGAGTTCGACGGAAATTACTACGGCACGGCGCGCCGCTTTCTGCAGGAGACCGGAGAGAAAGGCCACGACCTGCTGCTCGACATCGACGTGCAAGGCACCGCACAAATCAAACGGAAGCTGCCCCAGGCCGTCACGATCTTCGTCTTGCCTCCTGACCGCAAAACACTGGAGTGGAGACTCCGCAAGCGCAGCGAGGACGCAGAAGAAGTCATCGCGCGCCGCTTGGCTGCGGCCACCCGTGAGATTGAGAACTACGACAAATACGACTACATTCTGATCAACGATGATCTCGAGGAGTCCATCGATCGCCTCGAGGCCATCGTGTTGTCGGAGCGCTTGCGGAGGTCGAAAGCTCCTTTGTCTGCGGAAGACAAGAAAGTCGTGGATCTGGCCGATCGTCAGAGACTGGCAAATGTCCGGGAGCGGGTGGCCCCGATCCTTGGTTCCTTTAGTACCATGCCACCTTCGGCACATACCTAGATTTCGCGGTATCATTTTAAGGGCGCCGAAGTGGGCGTCGGAAGCCGCGAGTAGAAACAACCGGACCAGCCCCAGATTTGGCTGTGTTTCCTGAAATGCATCGTTCGACGTTCGAGACGGATAGACTTCAAACCTGATTTTTGAGGGAGAGTCCCAATGAAGTTGATCGAAGGCTTTGACAGCAACTATCGATACATTTTGGTCGCAGCACGGCGCGCGCGCCAGCTTCAGTCCGGTGCGCCCCCGGTGGTCGATACCAATTCCCGCAAGCCCTGCCGTATCGCGCAAGATGAGATCCGCGCCGGCAAGGTGAAGTGGGAAATTCCTGAAACCCGCAGCGCCGCCGAGCAAGCCGGAGAGGCTCTCGACAAGGCCTTGGGCCAGGACTAGGGGAATCGTCCGATTTCTGATTGGGAATGGTTGATCGCGAAACTGCGGGTTCCGGCAACAATCGTTTTGAATCGACCATCGAAGATCGACAATCAATAAATCCATGAAAATCGCCCTCGGCGTCACCGGCGGAATCGCAGCCTACAAAGCGGCTGAAATTGTCCGCCAGTTGCAGGATCGCGGTATCCGCGTGCAAGTCGTGATGACCCACGCCGCCCAGGAGTTTGTTCGCCCCCTCACCTTTGCTGCCCTCTCTGGAGAAAAGGTCATCACCAGCATGTTCGCTCCCGGTGACGGCAACGCTCCCAACATCGAGTCCGCCATTGAGCACATCGCTGTCGCGCAATCCATCGATGCCCTCGTGGTCGCGCCCGCCACGGCCGACATTCTGGCTCACTTTGCACAAGGGATTGCCAGCGATTTTCTGACCACCCTTTATCTCGCCACCACTGCCCCGGTGGTCGTTGCGCCCGCCATGAACGTCAACATGTGGAATCACCCCGCCACGCAGGCGAACTTGCAGATCCTGCGGCAGCGCGGCGTGAAGATTGTCGAGCCCGGTGCCGGCTACCTCGCTTGCGGAATGACCGGCGCGGGCCGCCTTGCAGAAAACGAATCCATCGTCGCCGCCGTACTGGAGGCCCTCGGTGCCTCGCAAGATCTGAATGGTGAAACGGTCCTGATCACCGCCGGACCCACGCGCGAAAAAATTGATCCCGTCCGCTATCTCACCAACCGATCGAGCGGCCGCATGGGCTATGCCATAGCCGAGGCCGCGCTACGCCGTGGTGCGCGCATCCTTCTGGTCAGTGGCCCAACCTCGTTGACTCCTCCGGGAGTCGCTGAGTTGACGCGAGTCGAGTCCACCGAAGAAATGCGCGACGCCGTGCTTAGGCTTCTTCCTCAGGCGACCGTCGTTATCAAGACCGCCGCTGTCTCTGACTATCGACCAAAAGCTGCTGCGGGCCAGAAAATCAAGCGCAAAGGCCCCATGACCCTCGAACTCGAAGCCACGCCCGACATTCTGAAAGAGCTCTCTCTCAAAAAATCTGCACAACTCGTCGTAGGCTTCGCCGCCGAGACCGAGAACGTCCTCGAGAATGCCCGCCAGAAACTGGTCTCGAAAAATCTCGACGCCATCGTAGTCAACGACGTCTCTCGCGAAGGCGTCGGTTTCGATTCCGACCGCAACGCGGTGACGATCATCAGCCGCGACGAGGTCGTCGAAGTCCCCGAAACCACAAAGTGGGAAGTAGCTCAGAGCATCCTCGACCAAATCGTCAGCCTCCTCCAGCATCGCAAGTCCCCCGTGAAAGCCTGAGGCTCACTCGAAGATCTGGTCCATAGCATCACAACCAGACTGTCATCCAGGCAGCCCCTCAGATCTGTCATCCTTCGCGAAGCGAACGACCCCCTTCTACCGGCCGAGCACCCGAGGCCCGTCCTGGAGTTCTCTCGAGAACCCCACCCGATCCCCGAGCGCGACCAGTTATAATGCCTATTCCACACCGCTCAAATGCCACAGGTTCTCGATCCCGATCTCCGCCGCGCCCTGGCCGAACGCATTCGCTATTGCCACGAGATGGGCATCTACGATTTCTACCGGCGAGAACCACAGCCATCCGAATCCACAACAGCCGCAACTGATATTGACGATCTGTCTTTGCCTCCCACATTCCAGGAACCGCGAGAGGAAATGCCCGCAAGAAAATCCGTAGTCGCGAAAGTCGCCACCGAAAATATCCTGCCGGTCCTCACTTCAAATCCGGAACAGTCCGTTACCGATCCCGTCGCCGCGCTCAAACTCATCCGCGAAGATCTCGGCGACTGCACCCGCTGCAAGCTTCACAAGCAGGGCCGCAAGCAAATTGTCTTCGGCGTCGGCAATCCGCACGCCGACCTGATGTTCGTCGGCGAAGGCCCCGGAGCTGACGAAGACACACAAGGCGAGCCCTTCGTCGGTCGCGCCGGACAATTGCTCAACAACATGATCAAAGCTATGGGCATCCGCCGCGAAGATGTCTACATCGCCAACGTTGTGAAGTGCCGCCCGCCCGGCAATCGCACGCCAGAACGCGATGAGACTGAAACCTGCTCCCCGTTTCTCATGCGCCAGATTGCTGTCATCAAGCCCAAAGTTGTCGTCACCCTCGGCGCCGTAGCCGCGAAGAACTTGCTCGCTATGAACGCGTCGATGGCCGAACTCCGTGGCCGCTTCTACGATTTCATACCCGCAGGCGCCCGCAGCAGTGATCCCACCTGGCAGGGAACCAAACTTGCCGTGACCTACCATCCCGCATTTCTGCTGCGCGATCCCCGTCAAAAAGGCGAAGCCTGGAAAGACTTGCAGATGGTCATGAAGTATCTAGGCCTCGAGCCACCCAAAAAGCCCGCAGAATAAGCACAACTCATGTGGGGACAGCCACCATCGGCTGTCCGTCGAGCAAAGCTCGACTCTTTGTCGATGAAGCCCGAGTCCCCGGCCAAGCCGTAATTGGAATACTGTTCACGGTTCCCCTTTCCTCAACCGTCACTGCTATCCTCTGAATCCATGCCCGAATTCTGCGATGTCGCCGTCCCCGTTCCGCTCGACATGGTCTTCACCTACCGTGTCCCTGCGAACGCCGCGCCCGTCGTTGGAGGCCGCGTGCTGGTCCCATTTCGCCAGCAACGCATGACGGGCATCGTCGTAGAACTTCACGATCGCAAACCTTCCGTCACGACAAAAAACATCCTCTCCGCGCTCGACACCACGCCCGTTCTCGATGAGCAACTGCTGCAACTGGGCCGTTGGATCGCCGACTACTATCTCGCTCCTCTCGGCGAAGTTTTCCGCACCATGCTGCCCTTAACCGCGGAATTCAAACGCTCCATTGGCTATCGCCTCACAGAACCGGGCCAGATGGCGCTGCATCTAGCTGGAATGTCCGGATCCTCCACCCGCTCGCGCCGCTCCCCGGAAGAG
The DNA here is from genome assembly GCA_963840895.1 of uncultured Acidobacteriaceae bacterium. Taxonomy (GTDB): domain Bacteria; phylum Acidobacteriota; class Terriglobia; order Terriglobales; family Acidobacteriaceae; genus Sulfotelmatobacter. The sequence continues at coordinate 374,470 of CAWJAR010000005.1, read as the reverse complement.
CAAGCTGCCGAGTTCCGTGTCCTCGACTACCTCGCAGGATATTTTTCCGAGGACGATTCCGTAGCAGACGCGGGCACAGCGATCGGACCCGGGAAAGGTACGGTTTCCGCCGCGCCCTTAGCCCTCACCGAAGAAAGACCTTCAGCCCCTGAGTCCGCCGCCTTCGTCCGTGAAGAAACCATCCGCTCCGCCACTCATGTCTCCCGCGTCCTACTCGCAGGAATGGTTCGCAAAAAATGGCTCACGCGCCAAGACCTCTCCGCCCCGCAAGACGCGACCCGCACGATCAAAATAGCGATTCTGAAATCCGCCGACGGCAAACTCAATGCCAATCAAAAAGCTTTGATCGACACGCTCGCTGCCTCCGGGGGTAAACTCCCCGTCCCAACGCTGCAGGAACTCGAAATTCCCCGCACCACCCTCTCCACGCTCGTCCGACGCGGCCTTGTCGAAATCGCGGAAGCCCCCGCGGCATTCACGGTTTCCCGCTCGAAGCCCCGCCCCACTCTCTTCGATTTCAACCTGAATCTCGCACAGCAGTCCGCCCTAGCACGTATGCGCGAAGGCGTCGCTGCCCGCAAATTCGCCGGCATGTTGCTCCACGGCGTCACCGGATCCGGCAAGACCGCGGTCTATCTAGCCGCCATGCGCGGAGTCCTCGAGTCCGGCCGCTCCGCTATCCTTCTGGTCCCAGAGATCGGCCTCACCCCAGCAGTCGCCGCCGACCTGCATCAGATATTCGGTGACGAAGTGGCTATCCTGCACTCCGCACTCTCCGACCGCGAACGTGCCGAACAATGGCACCGCATCAAGCGCGGCGATGCCCGCATGGTCGTCGGTACGCGCTCGGCGATTTTTGCTCCGGCAACTGACCTCGCACTCATCATCGTCGATGAAGAACACGACTCCTCCTACAAGCAGGAAGAAACCCCGCGCTATCACGCCCGCGACATCGCCGTCATGCGAGCCAAGATGGCCAATGCCGTTGTCGTGCTAGGCTCTGCCACACCGTCGCTCGAATCCTATTTCAACGCAAAGAAAAACAAATACGCACTCGTTGAACTCCCCGATCGTGTCGAGCAGCGCCCGCTCCCCGAAGTCGAGATCATCGACATGCGCCAGGAGTTTCAGGAAACCGGACACGAGCAAGTCATCTCCCGCAAACTCGCCGCCGAAATCAAAGAACGCCTCGACCGCAAAGAACAAGTCATGGTCCTGCTCAACCGCCGAGGATATTCTCCAGTCGTCCTATGCCGCACCTGCGGGAAAAAGCTCGAATGCCAGAACTGCGCCATCGCGCTCACTCACCACAAGCGCGAGCACAAGATGGTCTGCCACTATTGCGGATTCACCGCCCCCGTACCGAAATCCTGTGTCTATTGCGGCAGTGAATATGTTTATTTCCTCGGAACAGGATCCGAAAAACTCGAAGAGCTACTCCACGGCATGTTCCCGCAGGCACGGATCGCGCGCCTCGACCGCGACACGGTTCGAAGTCACGAAGACTTTGAGCGCGCCCTCAACGGCCTCAATGAGGGCGAACTCGACCTCCTTGTGGGTACGCAGATGATCGCCAAGGGTCACGACATTCACGGCGTCACGTTGGTCGGTGTCGTTGGAGCCGACGTCGCACTCGGCCTCCCTGACTTCCGCGCCGCCGAACGTACCTTCCAACTCCTCACGCAAGTCGCCGGACGCGCCGGACGCGGACAAACTCCTGGCAAAGTCGTTCTTCAAACGTACTTCCAAGATCACTACGCCGTGCAATACGCCGCCCGCCACGACTTTATCGGTTTCTACGAAAAGGAATTACAATTCCGCAGCTGGATGCACTACCCGCCATACTCCGCGCTCGCCAACGTGCTGGTACGCAGCGACAACCTCGACGACGCCCTGCAGTGGTCCGGAACTTTAGGAAAGTGGTTCGACTCAACTCGTCACGAAGGTGTGCGCGTGTTAGGCCCAGCTCCCGCGCCCATCATGCGGTTAAAGCGAGACTATCGATACCACTTCGTTCTCAAATCTCCCAGCCGCGAGAAGCTCAACACAACTTTGCGCGCCATGCTCGCTCACACCACGCAAAAGAAAATTCCCCGTACCCAAGTCATCGTCGACGTAGACGCCCTCTGGTTGATGTAACCCAATCAATTCCTGTCCCCGCCGCCGTGTTTCTGAAAACAAAGTCGGCAATACGTTGGCGGCTCGCTGTTGTCGACCAGATGCTTCACAGGCGTCTGCGCGCGTAGCCACGCGAAGAGTGCCCGCAGATCTTCGTCGCTCATGTTTCGATAAAACGCCCACGGCATCACTGCATGCAGCTTCCGCGCCCCCACTTTTCCGGTGCGAATCACTTGCATAAACATCTTTTCGTCGTAATAGGAAATGCCGCTCGGATCTGGCGTCAGGTTCGGACTGAATATCTTCTCTCCGGTCGGAGTCGCGATCAGATTACCCCCGCCAAACAGCTGGCCATTCACGGCGGACCCCGGATGATACCAATCCGTGTGGCATCCCGCGCAGTCCGCAACGAATTCCAGAAACTCTCCACGATCTTTGGGGCTCGCAAAGCTCGGCTCCGGCACCGCGTCGGTTATCGGTTCTGGCAGCACGTTGAATCGAAATCGCTGCGCCAGCGTCAACCGAGTCCTTGGCAGGGGATTTCGAATCGCCGGAATGCTCCGCAGATAGACCACGATCGCGGCCACGTCTTCATCCGGCAACTTGCTGAAAGACGCCGACCACATTTGCGGATGCAACGCGCGCCCATCATGTCCGATCCCTTCGCGGATCGACCGCGCCAACATATCGTCCGTCCACAGCCCCGCGCCAGTCTGACGATCTGGCGTAATGTTGGGCGCGGTCAGGTTGGCTATATCCTCCTTGTCGAAGCGGTGCCCCGCGCCTTTCACGCCGGCCAGCACCGGCGCGCCATCCTGGCTCCAATCCCTTTCTGAATGACATCGGAAGCAAGCGAGCACTCCTTCCGCCAAGTACTGTCCACGCATCCGGCGAGTTTCCGTTCGCTCGAACGTGATGTCACGAAGCGCTCGTTTCCGCGGGCCAACAACCACGCGCCAAGCTGAGCCGTAAGTATTCCAACCGTAGGAGTAGCCGATGAAACCGCATCCGGCTGCGACTAGTATGAGTGCGATCAGAACCAACCTTTTCATGTTCCCGGAATCGAGCCGACATCATACACCGCGGTCTTCTTCGTTAACACCGAGCCTCGCATGACCGCGCATGGCTCGCCTGCTTGTGTGGTTGATTCTGGGAATGCTGATCTACTTTGGCTATGGCAGAGGCCACAGCCGCTTGCGGAGTGTCCCGCGGGCTCGCTAGCGACGAAACCAATGCAACACCGTATCTCGAAAGAAAGCCACTAGCTCGCGCACTGCCTGCCACAATTCGGGCCCTGCACCATGCAACGGATGCCTTCCCAACGGCGCAAGGCTCAGCGTGCACACCAGCATGAACAGCGCACCCACCGCCAACCATGCACGCGCTCCTGACACTGTCGGGAACTCTGCCACCTGCGGACGGCGTAGGCTACTGAGTTGGAGCAGAATGGCCCAAACCAGCCATCCCGCCCAGAAGTAGTACGCCATCGGAAGCAGAATCAAGATCGCCAGTCGCGACACGTACCAGTGCGCGCGCGGCGAAATCGAATACAAAATATGTCCGCCATCCAGCTGACCGCCCGGCAACAGGTTCAAAGCGGTCGCAAACATTCCGACCCACGCCGCAATTCCCACCGGGTGCAGAAGGATTCGATTCAGGGGAAGCCCAGCTACCGCGCTCGCCGGATTCAGCTTTCCCACGAATGCATGTATCCATTGAAAAATGAGCGGGTAGCCAATCTCAATGTCGACGACGCCCGGATGGAGCGATGCCGGCATCGGCTTCGACCAGCCTAATGACACCACCAGCAATGCAAGCGCGACCAGAAATCCGGCGATCGGCCCTGCGATTCCAATATCGAACAGCGCCCGGCGCGAACGAATCGGAGACCGGATCACAATGACCGCCCCCATTGTGCCAATCAACGTGGGCATCGGAATGAAAAAGGGAAGCGTCGCATAAATTCCGTAGCGGCGGCAGTAGAGATAATGACCCATTTCATGCGCCAGAAAAAACAGCATCACTGCCGCCGCGAACGGTAGCCCTTGCAGCGCGTGGTGTGGATCCGAAAAGAACCAACTGATGGGAAAGATCGCAGCATCGTCGGATAGAGAAAGTGCGGGTAGGTTCCGAGCAAAGTTGTCCTGCATGCGTGCGCCCGTCACCAGCGTCGTGAAGCAGGTCGCCAACAGCAGCAATGCATGCAGCCAATAGCGATCTCGCGGCGCCCGTCCTAGCGGTTTCGGCAACGCACGGTAATACTCGAGTGTGGAAGTAGGAATCGGAGAACCTGGTTCCGCCATTGCTATATGCGATCGATGCTTCACCGCGATCCTGAAATCACGGCCGCTGCTTTGATGCTACTACGAGCCGCGAACCCACGGGAGCACGCATCCGTGCCGCAGCCTTGGCAATGGCACTCTCTGTCTGGCACGAATGGGCTATGTTACGCGCATTCCAAAACCCGTAAGATTCCCCAATAGTCAGGACGTCCCATCCGGGCCCCTGTTCTCGCGATACCCGGAGTGAGCCGTCCATCCTGATCCGAAAAACAATCAGCAATTTGTCTGCTTGGCAAAAACCATCTCCCCCGAAATTGGTTTGCCCATGAATTTGGCTGCCCCGATTTCCGAAATCGAGGTTCGCTCGTTCCCGGCCACCCACGCCGCCTGGTTCGAGGTGCGTCCTCAACACTTGACCCTTTGGAATGACATTCTGCTCCGCAGCGAAACCTCGCTCTATCAATATCCGTTCTGGAATGAGCCCTATCGCCCTCTGTGGATTACGCCCCGCTATCTGGCATGGGGCTCACAATCCAACCCGCTGGCCTTTGCAACCATTCTGACTCTCGGCTTCGGCCGGGCAAAAATTGGTTTGGTATTCCGTGGCCCCACGCGACTGCAGAACGGAGAATTATTCTCTCGCACAATGATCTCGAGTTTGCTTGATTGGGCCCGCGCCGAAGACTACATCTTCATTCGCTTCACCCACTCCGAGCCCGAAGTGCTCAGCCAACTCGCAACTGCAGGCCATGCGGAGGATATCGACGCCTGTCCCTATCTGCTCGACTACCCGGTCACCTCCAATGACTATATCGTCGAGCAGTTCGAAAGCGACGCCGCCACATTAGCCACCTTCGACCGCGAGGTACGCCGCAAACTCCGCCGTGCCACCGAGGCCGGATACGAATTTCTTTCTGACGACTCTCCGGAATCCCTGGTGCGTGCCTGGCCTCTTTACCAGCAGTGCGCCGGACGCAAGCACTTCCGTCTCGAGCGCCCACTTTCTGTTTACATGGAAAGCCTGCGTCAAGCTCGTGCCCACAACTGTGCTCGTCTTTACAGCGTGCGCTGGAAGGACAAACTGGTCGGCAGCACTCTGGTCTTTCGGGACCGCAGCACGGCACACTGCCAGCTCGCAGCCTTTGACGCGGACCATCGAGGCTCAGCCGTTTTCCTCCACTGGCACTCGATGCGCGACATGTATCACTTGGGCGCCCGCCGCTATAACCTCGGCCCTGGCCCCGGCTCTCTCGCACGCTTCAAGCAGCAATTCTGCGAATATCCGCAGACCTACCCCGCACCGCTCACCATTGTGCTGAAAGAAAGTTTGTTTCGCCTGTGGTGCAAAGCCGTAATCCCGGTCGCGAAGCAATTGCGTCCCGTCGTCCGCCAACTCGCGTATCTGCGAGCCCAAGTCCTCTCGGCACGCAGTCCTTCCTTCGCCTCCAAAAAAATTCGCCCCATCGCTGCGTAGCGGACCCAGCGAGAAAAAGAGCTCTGAGCTCGCAGAATGCGCGATGAAGCTGTGAAGGAAGGGATGCTTAGGAAGTATGGCTTTTGGGTGTGCTTCAAGCGCTGCGATCAGCACTTTGACTAGTCTCGGGGCTTCAGCCCGCGAGGGGCCCTCCAGCGCGGCTCTAGTCGATCGACTGCAACTCTTTCCCCGGCTTGAACCGAACTGCTCGTCCTGGCGGAATCGACACTTCGGCTCCCGTCCGCGGATTGCGCCCAATCCCCGTCTTGCGCGGACGCACGTTGAACACTCCAAATCCCCGCAGTTCAATGCGGCTCCCGCCGGCCAGCGCCTTCTTCATGCTCTCGAAGACGGTTTCCACGGCCAACTCGGCCTTGGTCTTGGTGATGCCTGTCTTGGCCACCACTTCATTGATGATGTCGAGCTTAATCACAAGCGGCTCCCGGGTGCAGGCGCAAGATAATGCTTCAAGTGATTGATGCTAAGGGAGATAAGTAAGATTGTCAACGGGAGCATCTATCCCGTAAACTGACATGCACCCAGCCTGCACAGATTGAGCATGGAATCAGCATTGTCGTCCTGAGGCGGGCGCATTTTGCTCGGCGAGGGATCTGGGCGTGCCGCGCGTTGCGTCGCGTTCTGTGCGGCGCAAAAATCGCGTGATTGGCTCGCATCTCGATTCAATGACTCAATCACAAAATCACCCAATGACTCGATTTCTGAAGGAGTTTCATGCTGAAAAGTGACCGCTGGATCCGCAAGATGTCCCAGGAACACGACATGATCAATCCGTTCTCCGAGAAGCAAGTCCGCGAGGGCGTGATTTCCTACGGACTCTCCTCGTATGGCTACGATCTCCGCGTGGCCGATGAGTTCAAGATTTTCACCAATGTGAACTCCTCCATCGTCGACCCCAAGCATTTCGACGAGAAATCCTTCGTCACCGTGCAGACCGATATCTGCATCGTTCCCCCCAACTCCTTCGCGCTGGCCCGCTCCGTCGAGTACTTCAAAATCCCGCGCACCGTGTTGACCATCTGTGTGGGGAAAAGCACATATGCCCGTTGCGGCATCATCGTCAACGTCACTCCATTCGAGCCCGAGTGGGAAGGATTCGTCACCCTCGAAATCTCGAACACGACGCCGCTTCCAGCGCGCATTTATGCCAACGAGGGCCTATGCCAGATCCTCTTCTTTGAGTCCGACGAAATCTGCGAAATCAGCTATGCCGACCGCAAAGGCAAATACCAGTCGCAGAAAGGAATCGTGCTACCGAAGTTATGAGAGTCGTTGCCGGTCGTAGGCCGCGGCAACCAGATATGTGGGGACAGCCGCCATCGGCTGTCCTGCTAACTCACCCGCAAATACGTCGTGTACGGCTGATCCTCCAACACCGTCCACGTCACCATCTTCATCACTTGCCCACCTGCGGAAACATGCCACAACCCCGGTGCCATCTTTTTCGCCGCTAGCAACTGTTCTCGCGTGAGACCCGGCACCCGATCACCGAATAGCACCACCGGCCCCACCATCACCGCCACCGTATCCGCATGCTGCGGATCCACGGCCTCCAGCCGCGTCTTCATCGGCAACTCCACCTCAACCCGGTCCCCATCTCTCCATTCGCGCTGCACCCGCGCAAACGTCCCGGACAACGCCGCGTCGCGCTTCCCATTCACCGATACCGAAGCCCCCTCCGCCCAAGCCGGAATCCGCAAACTCACCGCAAACTCCACCGCTTTTTGTGTCTTCACCTCAAACTCGACATGCGACTCGTTCGGATATTCACTCTGCTGTGTCAATGAAACCTGCGTCCCGTTCTGTGTCCACCGCACCGTCGACGGAATGTACAGGTTCACATACACGCCGTGCCCATCGCGGAAGTAAGTATTGATCCGATAATCCGCCGCCACCTGTGGCATCGTCCCCGAGCAACACGGCCAGCGATGGTCGGAATATACCTTGCGTCCCTTGAAGTTGTAATCCGAGTAATAAAATGTCCGCCCATCCCGTTCCAGCGGCTTCGCCCCCAGAATCGTGTTGTACATCATCCGTTCCATGCTGTCGCCGTATCGCGGATCCCCCGTCACCCGCAACAAATACCGCGTCAGCTTGAAGTGCGCATAAGACCCACAAGGCGTCTCAAACCCGCTGTGCGTCTTGGTGAGGCTGTCATAAACGTCCGAACTCCCGGTGGCCCGCAGCATTTCATCCGGTCCCCATCCTCCGGTCGCGAAACTCTGCGCCGCCACCATGTCAAACCCATTCTTCGCCGCCCGCAAGTACTTCTCGTTTCCCAACGTCAGATAAGCCTGCATCGCCGACGACAAACAATTCACATGGCTATACGCATGCCGCCCCGCTAAATCATTCTGCCCAGCCGCCAGCCGGTCAAAGAAGGTTTCGTTTAAATACTGCACCGCCAACGCACGATACTGCTCTCCCGCCCCTCGCTGGCACGCCAGAAAAAGATTTTCCGGCATCGTGTATGACTCATCCCAGGTCCACGACTCATCCTTGCCGGGCCGCCAACTCTGCCCATGCTCAATCGCTTTGCCCGGAAGATGCGGTACTGCCGTTTCGGTAGTCTTCTGCAAAATCGACCACGCATCCGGATCGCCCACGAACTTCTGCGAATCCATCAGTCCGCACACCAGCTTGTCGTAGCAGTAGGCAGGGAAGCGGTTGTTCTCGTAAAACTTCCCATCAATGGTCTGCGCGTAAAGGCGGTTTAACCGCAGCACTTTCTCCCGCGCTAACTGCGATCCCGTAATCGCATGCATCCTCGCCAGCGCCGACACCCATTGTCCAAAGGTCGCCGAGGGCGCGAACCCCGCATCAAACGTATGAAAATCGTAGGCCGGATCGTATCGGTACCATCCGCCCAAATCTTCACCCGGCGCGGGCTGTCCCGCCATCATTCGAAATGGTTTGAGTAGTGCATCATCGCTCAGGTCCATCAGGACTGCGTGAGTCTGTTCCAGTTGCTCTTCGTGCAGAACGCTGTTGAGCACAACGTCTCCATAGCCGAATTCTTCCAGAGGTGATGGAATTGCCGAGGCTGCATCCGGACGAAACGACAAACCGTGTACGTGGGTTCCGGGAAGAATGCTGGCAACCGATGCCAGAGTGGCTGACTGCAAGAATGTTCTGCGGGAGACAACTTTGGCGGGAGACATAACTTCGCTGAACTGGATGCCCCAGCTCTCGCGCGCTCGCTACACGAGAATTGGAGAAGCGTCGAGAGAACCTTACCGCTGGTTCTCCCCTTCCTTAAACATATACTTGATCGCTGGCTTGTAAATCATCAGATTCGCATCGCCGTTGTCCCGGTTCACCTTGATGCAATTCCGGTCATACCACTCGATGATGCCGCGTATTTCTTCTCCATCGCGCAGCACAATCACCATCGGCGTTCGCGACTGCATCTGCTTCTGATAATAGAAATTCTCTGCGTTGGTCTGCTCGGGTGGCGAGGGTTTCTTCCCGCCTCCTATATGCCGATCGCCGCGATCTCCCCGGTCTGCTCGTTCCATTCGTTCTCCACGGTCGTGCCGCTCCGGCCGCTCGCGTCGTTCCTGCGGCATCGAAGCCAGATTGTGGCTATTGTAATTCTCCAGGCGGGGCAGTGTGGGACGAATCAGTTTGCGGTTGGCGAAGTTCTCCTTTTCGGAGGCTTCCCCGGCGTGTACGGGATCCATAATTTCCTTCATCGTGGCGCTACCTCGGATACACGCATTCGCGCAAAACCACCACTCGCTGGGACCCTATGAGTATTCTACGAAGGCGTGAAATTTACCTTACCGTAACACAGGAAACCGCCTCTGACAATCCTTCCTTCGTGCCATATTCCCGGTGTGCCAAAACTTGCACACCATGAAGAATATCGATTTGCCCCACTAATTCGTCTTCGACATGTCGGCGCCGCGGCGCTCGCTTCCGCTCCACGTTACCAGCGCCACCAGGCCGGTCGTCAGCAGCACTGTCCCTGCGAGGACTGGCGCAAAAAGGCCGCCGAACCTGCCCTCCGCCAGCTTTGCCTGGATCACCGAATTGCGCGCCGCGAACAGGTTGCCAACCTGGTATGCAAACCCTGGCAGGGTCCCGCGCACCCCTGGTGGTGACAGTTCGTTCAAATGCGCTGGAATCACTCCCCACGCCCCTTGCACCATGAATTGCATCAGAAATCCGCCCACCGCCAGCATCGGCAGCGTACGCGAATAGACCCACAACGGTATTAACGGAAGCGAAAGCAGCGCGGCAATCACAATCGCCTTCCGCCGCCCGATCTTTTCTGACCACGTTCCAAAAAAAATCCCTCCCAACAGCGCTCCTACATTGGCAATGATGGAAATCAATCCCACAATCTGCGGCGAAAGTTGATGATCCTTCTGCAGAAACGTTGGATACAAATCCTGTGCCCCGTGGCTGAACGAATTGAACGCGAACATCAGCACCACCATAAAGACAAAGATGCCAGCATGCGCTCTGATGTCTTTGCCCAGACTGCTCTCGGCCGATCGCGATACGCGTCCCTGGATCCATGCCGGAGACTCATCGACCTTGCTGCGAATGTAGATCACCAGAAACGCCGGCAGCGCCCCGACCACGAACAATCCCCGCCATCCGATAATAGGAAAGAGCGTGCCATACACTAGCGCCGCTATCAGATAACCCACGACATAGCCTTCCTGCAATACGCCTGAGAAAAATCCGCGCCCCTCCGCAGGCAGCGTCTCAAACGCCAATGCCGCGCCCACGCCCCATTCCCCGCCCATCGCGATTCCAAAGAACACTCGCAAAATCAAGAACGCTTTCAACGATGGAGCAAACGCCGACGCCAGCTCGAACACCGAATACGCAATAATGTCCACCATCAAAGTCGGCCGGCGCCCGAACCTGTCCGCCATAAGCCCAAAAAGTACCGCCCCAATCGGACGCATCGCCAGTGTCAGAAAAATTGCCTCGCTGATCACCGAAACCTTCGCCTGAAACTGCGTTGCCAACGCGCTGACGCAAAAAATCAGAATAAAAAAATCGAACGCATCCAGCGACCACCCCAAAAAACAGGCAATAAACGTATTCCTCTGCACCGGCGTAAGCCGCCGAAAATGCCCAATGAATTCCATGAGGCTCTATCTTCCTTCGTGAACCTTAGTGTCCTTTGTGGTTAAGTGTTTTCTTGCAGGGTCCAGCGGATGCTAGCATATGTGTTTCAATCACCAATCAGAAATCTGAATTCTGAAATCGAATATCGAATTCCCATGCCCGACCTCGATCTCCCGCAACGCCAGGCCACCGATGCTCTCATGCTCACCGGATTCTGGTATCGCGCCCTACCCGCCGATCGGGTTCACCGCAACCAGCTCTACAAAGCGACCCTACTCGAAATCCCTCTGGTCATCGGCCGCGACCGCCTCGGACAGCCCTTCGCCCTGCGCGACGCCTGCCCGCACCGCGGCATGCCCCTTCACTGCGGAAAATTCGATGGAGAAAATCTCGAGTGCGGATATCACGGGTGGCAGTTCGACGTGCACGACGGCCAGTGCGAGCTCATCCCGTCGCTCACCGCCGATCAGAATCTCAAAGTCGATCGCATCTACGCCGGCAGCTACGGTTGCGAAGAGCAGGATGACTTCATCTGGGTATTCATTCCCGATCCGCCGCCGCCCGGCGCCGGATTCGTCCCGCGCTCCGAACCGCCCGACCCCGCCCCGCAGATCGAAAAATTTACCGGCAAATACAAACTCGCATACCTGCAGGCAGAAATGCCGGTTAGCATCGACCACGGCATCATTGGCCTCATGGATCCCGCCCACGGCCCCTTCGTCCACCAGGCATGGTGGTGGCGCACCCAGCACAGCATTCACGAGAAACAGAAAAACTTCGAGCCCATTCCCAACGGCTTCCGCATGAGTGCGCACACTCCCAGTTCCAACTCCGCGCCCTACAAATTACTTCGCCTCTACGCCGACGCCGATTCGATCACCACCACCATCGATTTCGTACTCCCCAACATCCGCACCGAAACCATTCGCGCCGGAAAATACTGGTTCTCGAGCCTCACCACGGTCACGCCCATCACACGCAGCCACTGCCGCATCGACGTAGTCGCCGCCTGGAATTTATTTCGCTGGGTCCCGTTCGTTCCCGACCTGCTGAAATTCGTCTTCGCAAAATTCGTCGAACAAGACCGCCGCACCATGGAACTTCAAGCCGAGGGCCTGAAGCACAACCCCCACCTCATGCTGATCGACGACGCCGACCGCCCCGCCAAATGGTATTTCCAACTAAAAGCCGCTCACCTGGAATCGAAACGTACGGGAACGGAAATGAAGCCCCTAATGTCAGCTCCGGTCACGCTGAAATGGAGAAGTTGAACCAGTAGCCAACCAGATGCATGTGTCGCGGGCGCCCCGCACGCGCACTGGCATGTGAAGAGGGGCTCCTCCCGGTGTCGAGAGGTACTCCCGCCCGCCCAGCCGCGCAGTGGCGAAAGAATGCAGCCCACGGCGCAAGTCGTGGGTAACCTGAAATAAAGTGATTCAGCCCCGTAGGGGCGAAAGAAGAATGCGCCGAACTCCGCTGGAAACCCGAATCCCAAAACCGAAACTTGCTTTTGAAACCCGAAACTGGAAACCCGAAATTCGAACCTACTCCCCCACCAACCAATCCATCGCCTCTTCCCGCGTCTTAAACGTCGGAAAATCCCGCTGCGAAAACGTCTTGAAGTTCTCGTAGTACACGTGCGGCACACTTTCGGTTCCCACCCAAGCCGACCGCCTCACATAAGGACGATCCAGCGTCAGCACTTCCTTCATGTGCATCGCAACGTTTTTATCGAAGTGCGCCCCGGTGAAATCGGCAAGCGTAAGCACCGACCCCGGAGCATGCCGCGAGATATCCGCCCGCACCAGATCCAGCAGAACCATCATCTCCTTAGCTGCTGCAGTGGCTGAAATCAATCACGTAGATCATCTGACCCTTGTGCTTCACGAACTGCAGCCGCTCGTCGACCGGTTCAGGGTTTGTCATCCCAGAATCTCCTCCACCACGCCGTAAGCCCCGTCCAACGCCGCATCCAGGGCCGACGCATCCTTCCCTCCAGCCTCCGCCAGGTCCGGACGCCCGCCGCCCTTGCCGCCAACTTTCTGCGCCACCGGCCCAATCACCTTGCCCGCCTGCACCCGCGAAGTCAAATCCTTCGTCACTCCCACAATCAGCGCGACATTCCCGTTCGACGCCGATCCCAGAATCACCACGCCCGATCCAATCTTGTCGCGCAACTGATCCACCAGCGTCCGCAACTGCCCCCGCTCCAGGTTGTCCACGCGATGCGCCAGCACCTTCACGCCCTTCACTTCCTTAATCTTCTCCCCAACATTCGCCGTCGAAGACGACGCCGACTTCATCCGCACCTGATCCAACTCGCGCGTCAACCGCTTGATCTCCGCATCCTTCTTCTCCAGTTCCGCCTTCAGTGCGTCAGCCGGAGAAAAAGAAATTTCACTGTCGGTAGCCGAATCGGACGTGGGTGGCCCATCCTTCGCGGTTTTCGAAGGGTGGGAAGCAACGAAACTCGACACCACGTTCTCCAACTCATGATCCATGCGGAACTGCCGTAGCGACCCCTCGCCCGTGATCGCCTCCACGCGACGCACCCCCGACGACACACTACCTTCCTTCAAAATCTTGATCAGCCCAATCTCTCCAGTAGCCCCAGTATGCGTCCCGCCGCAAAGCTCGGTCGAAAAATCACCAATGCGCACCACCCGCACCTTGTCCCCATACTTCTCCCCAAACAGCGCCATCGCGTGATACTCATTCACGGCCACGTCGATCGGCACGTCAACAATGGTCTCCACCTTCTGATTGCGCAGCAACTCCTTGTTAATGATGTCTTCAATATCCTGCAGTTCTTCGTCTTCCACCGCCGCGAAGTGCGAAAAATCAAACCGCAGATGTCCCGGCGCGACCAGCGATCCCGCCTGCTTCACATGCTTTCCCAACACCTCACGCAGCCCAGCATGCAACAAATGCGTTGCCGTGTGATTCCGCATCGTCGCCTGCCGAACCTCGGTGTTGACCACAGCGTCGACGCGATCCCCAACCCTGAGGGTGGACTTCACGACAACCTGATGTGCACGCACACCCTGAACCGGGTAATAGCAACCGGTCACATCGGCGACGACAGTATTGTGATCGTCCGAGTAAAACCATCCCCGATCCCCCACCTGCCCCCCAGACTCGGCATAAAACGGCGTATGGTCGAGAATGACCTCACCCGACTCACCCGCCTTGAGTTCGCGCACTCCTTGCCCGTTGTGGATGATGGCGAGAACTTCGCATCCATCCGACCGTGTCTGCCGGTATCCCTCAAATTCCGACTTCGGCAGCTGCTGATAAACCGGATTCGCCGTCTGCTTCGCCGCGCCCTTCCACGAAGCCCGAGCCCGCGACTTCTGCTCCTCCATCGCCCGATCGAATCCAGCGCGGTCAAATTCGATCCCCTGATCCCGCGCCGCATCCTGCATGAAGTCCAGCGGCATTCCGAACGTGTCGTATAGCTTGAACGCATCCTCACCGGCGAGTTTCTCCTGTGAACTCTTGAGCAAGGTCTCGAGCTTCTCCAATCCCACATCCATCGTGTGCGCGAATCGAGTCTCCTCGACCAGCACCGCCTTCGAAACTCGATCTGCTGTCTCCTTCAACTCCGGATAGGCATCCTGCATCAGATCGCGCACCGCAAACACCATCTCGTACAAAAACGGTTTCGTCTGCCCCAGCAACCGCCCATGCGTGATCGCCCGCCGGATAATCTTTCGCAGCACGTACCCGCGCCCATCATTCGAAGGAAGCACTCCATCGGAAATCAGAAACGTCGCCGCCCTCGAATGATCCGCAATCACCCGCAGAGAAGCCGCCGCTTTGTGGCTCGTTTGTGTGGGGACAGCCGCCCCCGGCTGTCCGGCCGAGCGAAGCTCGGCAGCCTTTCCTGCACTCAAAGTCAGCTCCGCCGCCCGCTTGATCAGCGGCGTAAACAAATCCGTCTCGTAATTCGAAACCACACCCTGCAGCGCCGCCGCGGTTCGCTCCAGTCCCATCCCCGTATCGATCGATGGCTTGGGCAGCGGATTCAGCTTCCCGCTGGCATCGCGGTCAAACTGCATGAACACCAAATTCCAGATCTCGACATATCGTCCACAATCACACCCGAAAGCACAGTCTGCATGCCCTTGATCAGACGACGCCACGCCCATGTCGTAGTAAATCTCGCTGCACGGCCCGCAGGGCCCCGTATCGCCCATCTGCCAGAAGTTGTCCTTCAACCCCATCTCAAAGATGCGGTCTTTCGGCACGCCCTGCGCCGCCCACAGGTCATACGCCTCGGCATCGCGCTGCAGTCCGCCCTCACCGTTGAAGATCGTTACGTACAGCTTGTCCTTCGCAATCCCGAACCACTCCGGCGAAGTAATCAACTCCCACGCGTAGGCAATCGCATCCTTCTTGAAGTAATCGCCAAACGAAAAATTCCCCAGCATCTCAAAAAACGTATGATGCCGGTTCGTGAATCCGACATTCTCCAGATCGTTATGCTTTCCGCCCGCCCGCACGCACTTCTGCGACGTCGTCGCCCGCGAGTAATCCCGCTTCTCCAGCCCCAGAAAAACATCCTTGAACTGGTTCATCCCCGCGTTGGTAAACAGCAGCGTAGGATCATTAGCCGGGACAAGCGACGACGAATGCACCTCTTTGTGTCCCTTGTGCACAAAGAAGTCCAGAAATTTGCGGCGGATTTCGGAACCGGTCAGCATGGAAAAGCCATTCTAAATGAACCAGGCCCGTTGCCGTTGCCCGGGAAGTCTTCGGTACGCGGAGTACGCGCCCGAAGCACATCCGCAAATAGCCAAGGGCACAGACAGACGAAGAAGAAGAGCGGCCTTCCTCCGTGTGCTCTGTGCCCTCTGTTCTAAATGGTTTTCTTGACTTACTTAATCGCGTCGACAGCCTTCTCGGTGTCCTTCTTAACGTCGTGGCCCGCTTCCTTCGCGCCCTTTTCCGTATCCTTCGCCGCGGTCTTAGTGGCCTTTCCCGTTTTGTCGGCGGCCTTC
Organism: uncultured Acidobacteriaceae bacterium; assembly: GCA_963840895.1. GTDB lineage: Bacteria > Acidobacteriota > Terriglobia > Terriglobales > Acidobacteriaceae > Sulfotelmatobacter. The sequence continues at coordinate 358,484 of CAWJAR010000005.1, read as the reverse complement.
TCGGTCCCCTTCGCCGTATCCTTAGCCGCAGTTTTCGTTGCGTCGCCAGTCTTGTCTGCCGCCTTTTCAGTGCCCTTGGCAGTATCTTGCGCCGCAGTCTTGGTAGCGTGGCCAGTCTTCTTCGCCGCCTTATCAGTAGCCTTAGCTGTATCGTCCGCTGCCTTTTTTGTATCTGTCGCAACGTCCTGCGCCAGCGCGATTGACGCCACGCCAAGCAACGACGCAACCAGCAAAGTCTTCAGAAGTCTTTTCATAAGGTCCTCCTCGATTTTCGAATCCCAGAAGTCTGCATGCGAGTATGCGACATCGCAACCCACAACGCAAGAGACTAAGCCCGCCCTTCCTCAAGCCGTCTCGCTCTCCAGCGTACTCAGAATCTCGTCATCCACATCCCACTTCTTCAGGATCGTAAAGATCGTTTTCATCCCGAATCCCGCCCGCGCCAGCTGCCGGAATACTCGCGCTGTTTCTTTCTGATCCTTCGGCTTCTGCAGTCGCTTCTTCCGCAGATACTCGCGAGCCTGCTTCTCGTCGGCCACACCTTCATAAGCTGCTTCCACGGCCTTCTCGATCACCGACCCATGCACGCCGCGCGTCTTCAACTCCGTAACCACTCGCATCCGCCCCAGTTTCTGATTGTCGCGCCGCAGCGAAGAATAGTAAGCGGCATACTGCGAGTCGTTCAGATATCCCTGATCCTTCAGCCTCCGGATCACCAATTCGACCAGCGTCTGCCCATACTCCGATTCCGGTTCTTCCACGCGCGCCCGCATCAGCCGCTTCAACTCCGCGACCGTCCGCATGCGCCGCCCCAGCGCACCTACGGCATACTCGTAAAGCTCATCCTCCGAATACTGCCTTCTTTTTGGACGCGAGAACGCCATCCCCCCACGATATTCGCAAATGGCCCAAACCACAAAGCAAATGAGCGTTAAATGGAACTCGCAGAAGTCCTCCTCCGTGTCCCCTGTGTCCTCTGTGGTGAAAAGGCTTTGTTCCAAATAAAAAGGGGCGCGCCCAGGCGCGCCCATCCAAGGGGGCAACACAATGAACAAAGCAAAACTCGGAGCCTACCGGTTCCCAAACCCCGCCGACTGCATCGACTGCCGCGAAATGTCCGCCGTCGACGCAATACCCGCCATCCGCAGCTTGAAGTCGTCAGCATTGGAAGCGTTCTCCAGCGCGGTCTCGTAATTTACCAGCCCCGCCTGGAACAGATCCCACAACGACTGATCAAACGTCTGCATGCCATACTGCGAAGTACCTGCCGCAATCGCGTCGCGAATCGACCGCGTCTTTTCCGGCACCAGCACGCACTCGCGAATGTAAGCGGTATTAATCATCACCTCAACTGCTGGCACTCGCCCTTCCGAATCGCAACGCCGAACCAGTCGCTGGCTGACAATGGCCCGCAGCACAGCCGCCAGCTGCATGCGGATCTGCTTCTGTTCAGGCGGCGGAAAAATCGAGATTACACGGTTAATCGTTTCCACCGCGTCCAGCGTGTGCAGGGTCGAGAACACCATGTGCCCCGTCTCTGCCGCGTGCAGCGCCGTAGAAATCGTTTCCAGGTCCCGCATTTCGCCCACCAGGATCACGTCCGGATCCTGACGCAGAGAAGCTCGCAACGCCGCGCCGAATGTTGGCGTGTCCACCCCAACCTCGCGCTGGTTGACGTATCCCTTCTTATCGCGGTGGAGAAATTCGATCGGATCTTCAATCGTGACGATATGTTCCGCCCGCGACGAATTCACCCGATCCACCATCGCCGCCAGCGTCGTCGACTTACCGGAACCCGTAACGCCCGTCACCAGGATCAGCCCGCGCGGCATATCGCAAATCTGCTCCACCACCTTCGGCAGAAACAGTTCGTCGAGCGCGCGAATCTTGGTCGGAATAACACGAAGCACCAGTCCCACGTTGCCGCGCTGCTGGAAGATGTTCACACGGAAGCGTCCCAGTCCGGCCACGCCGTACGCCATATCGATTTCCGTGGTCTCTTTGAACTTCTGCTTTTGCCGCGCCGACATCATACTGAACGCCATGTTCAACATATCCTCGGCGCTGATACGCGGCTGTTCGGTCAACGGCACCAGTTCGCCGTCAATGCGCAGGTGAGGATAATTTCCTACCTTCAAATGCAAGTCGCTGGCTCGCCGTTCCGTCGCTATCCGAAGCAGGTCATCAATATTCATGCGGACTTTTCCCCTGGGTACATCTCGCTATCATGATCCTCCGAATCGTCACCTTGCCCAAGATGACCTAGGTAATGGCCTCGATGCTGCACAAGGACAGCCCCTAAAGTTTCCGCCACCATCGCTAAAACATCCGCGACCTCAGAATCGTCCGACGATGCGGCCGCATCTACCGCTGGAACCCGCGAACCGCATGCACCCCACCGCCCTCATCTTCGACATGGACGGCGTCCTCATCGACTCCGAGCCCGCCCACAAACTCGCTAAAGAACGCGCCTTCGGCCGCTTCGGAATCGCTCTGCCCGAAGCAGTCTACGATCTATACAAAGGTCGCCCCGACGAAACCATGATGAGCGAGGTCGTGCCCACACTCCCCAACCTCAGCGTCGATGTGCACGAGATGCTTCGCCTGAAGCACTTGGAATTCGAGACCGTGGAACATCTGGCTCAACCCATCCAAGGCGCGAAAGAGTTCGTAACTTGGGCAAAAACGAAATTCCGAATCGCCCTCGCCACCTCAGCCACTCCCCGTAACCGGCAAGTCGCACTTGCCCTGCTCGGACTCAGCGACAGTTTTGATTTCGTTGTCGATACATCCGGTTTCATCCACCCGAAGCCCAATCCGGAGATCTTCCACACAGCACTCCGCGGGCTCAATGCAAGCTCCTCCGACTGCCTCGTCATCGAAGATTCTCTCGCTGGAGTCACTGCCGGAAAGGCCGCCGGATGCCGCGTTGCCGCTCTCACCACTTCGTTTAGAGCGCAACCGCTGCGCGAAAGTGGCGCCGACTACATCGTCGATGACTTCGACCAGCTGTGCGAGCTGCTCAGCCGCTAAACATAACTCTGCTTATTCTGATCGCAACGCCTGCATCGGATCAACCGTCGCCGCCCGTCGCGCCGGGATTATTGCAGCTACGCCAGCAGCAACGCCCAGTGTCAAGATCGCGCCCGCAAGCACGGTAGCGCTCACGCTGGTTACCTCATAGAGTTGTGACTTCACAAAATGCACGCATAGCAGCGCGGCCGGAAGCCCAATCGCCAGCCCCACCGCAGTCTGCAAGAACGTCCCTTGGATTACCATGCTCACCACGCGCCGTCGCTCGGCTCCCAGCGCCATGCGAATACCAATCTCTTGCGTACGCCGCGCTACGCCATACGCCGTCACGCCGTACAGTCCCACGGCGGCTAATAGTAGCGCCAACCCGCCAAACAACATGGTCAGCTGCGAGAGCAGACGATCGTCGTTAAAGCGATCTGCGATCTGTGCGTTAAATGTCTGAAACTTCACTAGCGCCAGATTAGGATTGATGCTCGCTAGCGTTCTTCGAGCCAGTGATTCCATATCCTCCATCGGGCGCTCAGTCTCGAGCACGATCCCGCTTGCATAGAGCCCGTCATCTTTTTCGATGGGCACATTCTTGTCGCTTGCCGGCCGCTGCATGAGCGGAATGAAGGCCATCGCGTGCTTCGTCCAGCGTGCGTCGGTGTAGGCCGTATCCTCGACTACACCGACGATCTCGAAGTCTCCCGCGAACTCCGTTCCGGCCGGGCCAAAGCGATGGCCGATCGGATTCTCACCGGCCTTGAATAACTGCGCCACAAACGATTGATTCACCAGCGCCACGGTTGGCGCAGTCGAAGTATCTTGCATCGTGATACCCCGGCCCATCGCCACATGCGTTCCTACCGAATCGAAGTATTCCGAATTCGCCCTGATCATGGAGCTTTGTATATTCAGGTCAGGTTGTCCCTGCACCTGAACACTCCAGCCATTGTTGTTGTCCTCCATCGGGGTGTATGAGGCGATGCCGGTTTTTATCACGCCGGGCAGCGCGTGGAACCGCTCCTCCATGGTGCGGTAGAGCGCTTCTAACTGCGTCTGGGAATATCCCGCGGCCTGAGGATTGATGTGCACGATGTAGCGGTTCTTCGCCTCGAGCTTCATATCGATGCTCTCGAGTTTATGCAGGCTTTGCGCGAATAGTCCTGCGCCCACCAGTAGCACCAACGACAGCGCCGCCTGGAAGACTACAAGCCCGCGTTGCAGCAAAGATGTTCCGGTCGCGGTGGTACGCGCCCCGCGGAGTGCGTCTGCTGGCTCGACTCGTGCGGCGATCCATGCCGGCGCCACGCCAAACAGTATGCTCGTCAAAATCGCCAGGCCCAGTGCGAACCCAATCACCGTGATAGAAGGCTCCGCATGGATCGGAAGGTTCTGCGCCCCGGGGAAGGCCAGCGTGAGCAGTACCCGCGTGCCCGCATACGCCACGCCTAGCCCCGCGATTCCGCCAAGGCCTGCGAGCAGCAAACTTTCAGTCAGCAATTGCCGGATCAATCTGCTGCGCATCGCCCCCAATGCTGCGCGCACCGACATTTCTGTCTTCCGCGCCATCCCACGCACAAGAACTAGATTGGCGACATTGGCGCATGCAATTAACAGCACCAGACCGCTGACCCACATCAACAGGTAGAGCGGAGTTGCATTGTCCTGCAGATGCAGAATGCCCGCACCGCCAGGTGTCAGCACGATATGCGCCTTGGCAAGAAGCACCTTTCCATGCTCGGATGAAAACTCCTTGCTCGGTGCATACGCCTGGCGGAGCAATGCGCTTACCTTCTGCTGCAGAGGCGCCAGCGCGGTTCCTGGCTTCACGCGTCCAATCATGTAAAGCCAATGCACGTCCGGGTCGTGGACATACGGAACATTCGCCAGCACCGGCATGGCCTCAATCGGCAGATAAAAATCTGGCGGCGTGCTGGCCAGCCGGTCCCCGAAAAAGCCTTGCGGCGCGATTCCGGCAATGGTCACCGCTTTCGTGTTCACCCAGAACGTGCTGCCCACGACGGAAGCATCTCCCGCATAGTCATGCTGCCAGGTTTCGTAGCTCATCACCGCGACGATCGGCGCGCCTGTGACGTCATCGGCGTCGTAGAACAACCGCCCCATCCGCGGTCGCAGCCCGAACGTCCGAAAGTAATTGCCGGATACGAACTCGCCCATCACCGAGCGGGCGCTTTCCCCGTTCCCGTCGCGACGCACCACCACGGGACGAAAGGTGAAGCCTGCCTGCAGCGCAGCGAGTTCTTCGAATTCCGGCGCATTCTTCCGGATGTATTCATAAGTATCGGTGGAGAAGAGAGTGTAATTGCCGTCGTCGTGCGCCCCCGAGTTCACGCAGCAGTCATCGTCGTCGCCCAACCGTACCAGCGTCTTCGGATCGGTCACCGGCAGCTTCGCCAGCAATATCGCATTGACGAGCGTAAAAATTGCTGAGTTCGCGCCGATCCCCAGCGCCAACGTAAGCACGGCGGTCGCAGTGAATCCGGGCGTCTTTCGCAACTGCCGAAATGCGTAGCGAACATCCTGAATCAGATTGGCCAGCATGTTTACTCCCTATGAATCGTGTTCATGTCACCGCCGCGTCCGTGGCAGTGGAAGCGCCCCTTCCAGGGCCGCGCGTCCGAGCTATGAAACTCAGATCGGGCTTTAGCCCCGTGGCACCCGGATCGCTCACTCCGCCCGCAACGCCTGCATCGGATCAACCGTCGCCGCCCGCCGCGCCGGCAAGTACGCAGCCGCCAATGCCAGCAGCAATACGCAAATCGCAGCCAGCGCTAACACCATCGGATCAAACGAACTCACTCCAAACAAAAACGACTGCAGCAATCGCGACGCAGTCGCCGCGCCGACCAATCCAATGACGCAGCCTGCAATCGCGAGCTTGGCGGCCGAGCCAAAGATCAATCCCAGGATTCCCGACCGTGGCGATCCCAACGCGAGTCGAATTGCCATCTCCTGCACCCGCAGCGCCGCCGAAAACGCCATCACGCTGTAGATTCCCAGCGCCGCCAACAACACCGCCGCCAACGCGAATGCCGAAATCAGAATTGTGTTGAACCGCCGAGGAGCCTCGGTCCCTGAGACCGCGTGCTCCATGCTCTGGATTTGAGCAAGCGGCAACTGGGGATCAAGGGAGCGGACTGTGGCGCGAAGAACATTTTCCATCTGCTCCGGCTCCGTCGCCGTACGTATCGCGATGTAGCCCCCGTCGCCATTTAGATCCGTGGGAGAGGCAAGCGATCCTACGGCCTTCTCATACTGTCCGACCAGCAGGTAGTACTGTTCCTTGCTCGGTACGTCGGGCGATGCTTCCTTCACATCTGCAACTTCACCCACAACCGTCAACCACGGTATCTTCGGTTCTTGCAACCCCATGCGCAGACGCTTGCCGACCGGGTCTGAACCCGGCCAACAGCGCTTGGCGAGCTTGCGGTTCACGAGCGCGACCAGTTGCGTGTCTGCTGTGTCCGCTGAACTGAAATAACGCCCGGACAGCAGCGGAACACCGATCGACTGTAGATAGTCACCTTCTACGATCACCTTCGTGGCGAGATTCATGGCGGCGCCCTTGGGTGCGACATAGCCCTCTGCTTCGAATACGGTATTGCTGTCGCCGCCCGAAGCCGGAAGAAACGAGGTCAGGCCCACAAACTTCACGCCGGGAAGCTGCCGAAGATGGCGAATCAGTTCGTGATTGAACCCATCCACAGCCGCCTGCGTTGCATATTGCTTCTGCGGCAGCGAGTAGGAAGCCGTGAGGACATGGTCCGGGCGAAAGCCGAGATCTACGGCACGCATCTTCTCAAAGCTCCGCAGCAGCAAGCCAGAAGCGACGAGCAGCGCCAGCGCGATGGCAATTTCGCCGACCACCAGCGCAGAACGCAGTCGCGCGTGCCCTCCGCCCGCCGTGCCCGTACGCCCACCTTCCTTGAGAGCCTCGTTCACACTCGTTCGCAGGGCGGCAAAAGCCGGAGCCAGCCCGCAAACGATTCCGGTGATCACCGCCAGCATGATGGCGAACACCACGACACGCCAATCAAGGCCAATCTCGTTAACTCGGGGCAGGGTCTCGGGCAACCAGCTCACGCCCACCCGCAAAGTCATCGCGGCCAGTTCCAATCCGAGCAGACCTCCCATGGTGCTCAACATCAGGCTCTCCAGAATAGCCTCCCGCAGCAGCACCGAGGGGCGCGCTCCCAGCGCCAGGCGCATGGCGATTTCGCGGCGGCGCCGGATCGCCCGCACCAGCAGCAACCCGGCCAAATTGGCGCAGACGATCATCAGCACAACCACAATCGCCATAAACAAAGTGCGCACCAATGGACGCGCTTGTTCTACGGTCTCCTCATGGAGCGAGCGCACCACTGGGCGTATGTGTACATTCGCAATAGCGGGGGGATAGTTGCGCATGGTCTCCTGGGCCACGCGCTGCGCATCACTCTCCGCCTGCGCCGGGGTCACTCCAGCCTTGAGCCTTCCCACCATGTTGAAGTTCCACGAGTCTGCGCCGGTCGTTATTTCCTCTCGGTCAAAGCTCATTGGAATCCACAGCTGGCTGCTGTTCAGGTGTCCCGGCACGAGTGGAAACTCGAAACTGCGCGGCATCACGCCGATGATTTCGTAGGGCTTGCGATCTAGCAGAATCTTGCTTCCGAGAAGGTGTGGGTCGCCGTGCAGGCGGCTCTGCCAGAGAGAGTAGCTCAGAAGGGAAACCTGCACTTTGTTGTCATCTTCCTGCTGCGTGAAGAAGCGGCCTATCAGGGGCACAACTTGCAGCGTGGGGAGTACTCCGCCAGAGAGCCGGGCCGCAGTCACCTGTGCCGGATCGCCAATGCCCGATAGTTCGTAGACGGTCTGTGTATACCCGCCCATGCTCTCAAAGCTATGCGTATCGCGCGTATAGGCCTGAACGTCCGGCGCAGTCACGCCGGCCTCGCCGTTCCCTCCCACGTCCACGCCTTGCAGAATGTCAGAAAGCTGCACCAGCCTCTCGGAATGTGGAAAGGGCAGCGGACGTAGCAACACTCCTTCAACGATCGAGAATATGGCCGTCGTGGCGCCGATACCGAGGGCAAGCATAAGCACCGTCGTGGCTGTAAAGCCAGGTGACTTCAACAGATGGCGAATTGTGATCCGTAGGTTAGTCAATGGCACCTCCTCGAGTTGGAATGTCCGAGGCGATCCTCAATCCGTTCGCAACGCTTTCATCGGATCGATCATCGCCGCGCGCCGCGCCGGCAAGTACGACGCAAACAGCGCCGTGACAAACAGGATCACGCCCACCGCAACAATCACCGACGCATCGATCGCGCCCACTCCGTACAGTGTGGAACGCATTGTCCGCCCAACGAGCACAGCGCCTCCAAACCCAACTGCCAGGCCCACTGCCGCCAGCAGCGATGCTTGTTGCAGAATCAGCCAGATCACATTGCTCCGGCTCGCGCCCAGCGCCAGCCGTAACCCGATCTCATTCGTTCGCTGCGCCACTGCAAACGCCATCAATCCGTAAATGCCTACCGCCGCCAGCAGCAACGCCACCAAGGCGAAGCTGGCAAGCAAGACCATCGTGTAACGGTCTTCGCCCAGCGATTCGGTTTTCACTTGATCAAGAGTGCGCAGCCGCCCCAGCGCAATCTCCGGATCGACAGAGTGCACCGCCGCCGCAATGGACTTCGACATCGCAGCCGGATCTTCCGCAGTCCGTACTCCAATGTTCACGCTCGGAGACAACGACTGCGCGAATGGTACATCGACCTCGGGAAACGGCTCCCGGAAATCTCCAGCCCTCACGTTGTGAAACACTCCCACAATCTGCCACTGGATCTCGGGGCCTAATTTCGGCAGGCCGGGAATAATTTCCTCGATCAACACTCGCTGTTGCAACGGATCGAGCCCCTTCAGGTAGCGGCTCACAAACTCCTGGTTCACCAACGCGACATGCACGCTCGACGCTGAGTCCTGGTCCGTAAAAGTACGCCCCTTCACCACCTCGATGCCAAAGGTCTTGAAGTAGTCGGGCGAGACCGACTGGAATCCGGTCCCTGGTCGCTGCGACGGATCCGCGAACGTTTGCCCACCAACCAAACGAAACGGCATGCCGTCGCTCGTCCCGCGCAGAGGCATTCCCGTTACTGTGGCGGCAGCCGACACACCCGGCACGCCGCGCAGCGCGCTCAACATCTGCCGATTGTACGTATTCATCTGATCCGGACTTGAGAACTTCCCATGAGGTTGCTCCAGCCCAAAGACCAGCACGTGGTCGGTGCGTACGCCAAGATCCACCCGCGTCAAGTTCCAGAAGCTGTGAATCGCAAGTCCCGCGCCGGCCAGCAGCGACAGCGCCAACGCGAACTCTCCCATGATGAGTCCTCGCCGCAGTTTGTGGCTGCCCGTGCTCGTGCCCGACCGTCCGCCATCCTTCAGCGATTCTCCCGGATCCACGCGCGATGCGTACCATGCTGGCGCACAACCAAACAGAATTCCCGCCAGCGTCGTCGAAGCAAGCGCCGCTACAAGTACATGAATGTCCAACCGGAAATCCGCCTCCGAGGGCAAAATCCCCGGCGGCACTATCGCGAGAATGGCCCGCAGCAAGCCCGCTCCCAGCGCAATCCCCAGTCCGCCCCCAAGCAGCGCCAGCAAAACGCTTTCGGTCAGAAACTGGATAAAGATCTGATGGCGGCTGGCTCCCACCGAACTCCGTATCGCAACTTCTCGTTGCCGCGCCGCTCCCTTGGCCAGCAACAGATTCGCAATGTTCACCCACGCGATCACCAGCACGAATCCCACCGCCCCCAGAAGCAGCCACAAATTGTGGATGCGCTCCGGCGGGAGGAAATCATTCTTCAGGTGCTCAACCGATGCTCCCCATCCCTTGTTTGAATTGGGATACGCCGCCGCGATGTGAGTCGTCACCGCATCCATGTCAGCCTGCGCCTGTTGCAGGGTGACGTCATTCTTCAAGCGCCCCATCGCAATCAGCCAGTGATAGTCGTGATTGATCTGTTCCGGCCGGAACGCCAGTGGAGCCGCCAGTTGGAAGCCAAAGCGGTCCGCGATTCCCGGCGCTAACACACCCACCACGGTATAGGGCTCGCCATTGATGCGCATCGGCTGTCCGATCACATTGCGGTCCGCGCCCAACCGGTTCCACAACTTGTAAGTGAGAATGACCGCGTGGTCTTTTCCCGGGATCCCTTCCTCCGGCAAAAAGTCGCGGCCCATCAAAAACGGAATGCCCTGCATGCTGAACCATCCGGGCGTCGGGCGCATCCCCTCGACCTGCTCGGGCTGAGCACTGGTCGACAGATTGAAACTTCCCCCGGTCCACGCCGCAATTTGCTGGAATGACGTGCTCTGCGCTTTCCAGTCGAGAAAGTCGCCGGCCGAAATTCCATTGTTGTGCCCGTTGACCTTCGACCACACCATAACCAACTGATCGGGATTGGGATACGGCAGCGGCGCCAGTAACACCGCATAAACAACTGTGTAGATGGCTGTCGTCGCGCCAATGCCCAGCATGAGCGTCGCGATCACGGCTGCGGTCAATCCAGGGCTCTTGCGCAATCCGCGCAAGCCATAGCGAAGGTTCCTCACGACAGATCCCATGCCTCACCTCGAAACGAAGTCCCACGGATGGTTTCCAAACTAGGCTTGCCTACACTCGTCCTGCCAAGAAGTGTGGAAAGAGGGTACTGAAAAGACGGAGGTTAAGGCATCAGCATCGCGCAACCGTGCGAGCCACTTGTCCGAAAGCGAAATCCCGTGTCCGTTCCCGAACACTCTTCCACCCTAACTCGCCCAGGACCACGACTGGCCGAGCCCCTGTTATATACTCACGTTCCAATCTCCGAATTGATCCTCAATGGCATTTGCAGGTGAGACCCGCAACTCACGATGGCCCGTGATCTTTGCCGTGCTGTTCGCCTTGATCGCCGTCGTCCGCATCGTCGTCGCGTACTCCCAGACCGCGCAGGCGTTCGATGAAATATGTCACGTCGCCGCCGCCATCGAGTTGCTCGATCACCATACCTACACTCTCGATCCCGTCCATCCGCCACTGTCCCGGATTGCGATCGGCTTGCCGCTCTACCTTGCCGGCGAACGATACCCTTATCTGCCGCAACTCGATCACGACATCACCTACAACGATGTCGGAAACGCGATCCTGTACAACTCCGGACACTACCTGCGCAATCTGAAGCTGGCACGATTGGGTGTGCTGCCGTTCTTCCTGCTCGCGACCGCGATCGTATTCCTGTGGGCCCGCCGCGAGTATGGAGACTTTGCCGCGGTGATGGGCGTGGCGTTATTCACTACGCTCCCCAACATCCTCGCATTCTCCAGCATCGCCTACACCGACATCGTTGCCGCGTCCACCCAGGTCGCCCTCTTCTTCGCCTTCGGCCAATGGCTCGACAAGCCGACGAAACGGTCCGCTCTCTGGTTCGGATTGGCCGCGGGACTCGCGCTTGCCTCCAAGGCGACGACCCTCATCTTCTTCCCCGCCGCAGCTGTCGCGATCCTTCTCGGCAAATGGATCTGCACCCGCACGGTCGTCGGCGAGAATGCCTCTCCCCGCCTCATCGTCCGGCACATCGCAATCGCCCTCGCTCTCGCAAGCCTCATCGTCTGGGCCACGTACGGCTTTGCGGTGCAGCATGTGCGCGAAGGGATGAACCTCTCGGCTGAATCCATGCCTTCGTTCCAGCACTTCCCAGCTCCGCTGGCGCGGGCCGCCCGCTGGCTGATCAAAACCAACCCACTCATGCCCGCTCCCGCTGTGGTGAAAGGCGCGGCTAACGCCTGGGTGCTGAACAAGTCCCGGCCCACGGCCTACCTGCTGGGCCGCACCAAGCCCGGCGGATGGTGGTACTTCTTCCTCGTAGGCGTCGCCGTGAAGGCGCCACTGCCACTGCTCGTCCTGGCGATCCTCGGCGTACTCTCGCTGAGAAAGTTTGAGCCGAGCCGACGATGGCGTGCCCTTGCTCCCGCTTTAGCCGCGCTCGCCGTGCTGGTCATCACCATGCCAGTCAGTTACAACGCAGGAGTTCGCCACGTTCTCGTAGTCTTCCCTTTGCTCGCGATCGTAGCCGGCCGCGGATCTGCTGATCTTTGGAACATGCAGGGCCCTCGGCGTTGGTTCCCGCGCGTGGCGCTGCTCGCCTTGCTGTGCTGGCAAGGTATTTCAACGGTGCGCGCCAGCAGCGACTTTATCGCCTACTTCAACGAACTCGCCGGAAGCGATCCCAGCCGCGTCCTGGTTGCAGGCTGCGACCTCGACTGCGGTCAGGACTTCTTTCGCTTGTCACGCGAACTGCAGTCCAGACACATTGCCCACGTGACAGTCGCGCTCTGGTCCAGTGCAGATCCCACGCAAATGCATCTGCCCGATTTCGAAATGCCGCAGGCAGGACGCCCTGTCACCGGATGGTTCGCCATCAGCCTGCGCGCGCTCCGATTGGGGAACTCATTCCACATGACATATCCCGCGGGCACATTCGACTGGCTGAAGTCCTATCAACCGACGGCGCGAATCGGGAAGACGATCCTGCTCTACTACATCCCTGACGACGGCCGCCCTCACGCCATCGCGACCCCGCAATAAGAAAGCCGCCCAACATGGGCGGCTTCGCTATACCTCATCATGCAACACCTATGCGGCGGTCTCTTCGGCCACCGGCGGTTGAAACGGCTCATCGTAGCTGCCGCCATAAATCGACGGCACCTTCGATCCCATGGGACGCAGATAGGTTGCGAGCTCTCCGCGATGATGGATGCAATGGTTGTTGAGGAATCCCAGGTACGCAACCGCGGGCATATTGAATACGCCGAAGAAGTTGACCGGCGTCAGCAACTGCTCCGCGGTCATAGCTTCCACGCGCGCGATGCCGCGCTTCATGTTCTCGTCGTACCACGCGACCACTTCCGCCGAGGTCTGCGGCTTGTGCTCCGGGTTTTCCATGTTGAACTTCAGGTCGGCAATGCCATCCAGAAACTGGACGTCGGTATTCGCGATGTGCCACGCCAGTTCCTTCGCCGTGCGCGCGTTCGCATCCGGACGGTAATCGGACTTCGCGTCCGGTACGGCAGCGATCACCTTCTTGGTGATCTCCACTTCATTCTTGAAGCCGTCGAGCGTGATCGCTCGATAGCCGAGGGCAACTTCAGGAGTCATTTGGGACATTATCTTCTCCTTGATGTGTTTTGTTTCTTCCGGGCTAAATGGACTGAAGGGGCGCTTGGGGCGCCCCTCCGCTGGAACGAGTTTGATATCGGTCGGGGTGATTATACTCCGACCGGCTGCTTGCTGCCCGCCTTGGTTCTGACCGGGACGGCTGTGAACCAGTTGTGGCGATCGCTCTTCTCGCCGCGCACGATAGCGTAGAACTCCTTCTGCAGCGCCTTGGTGATCGGACCCGCCGTGCCCTTGCCAACCTTGATCTTGTCGACCGAGCGGATCCCGGTCACCTCGGCCGCCGTGCCCGTAAAGAACACTTCGTCGGCAATGTAGAGCATCTCGCGCGGAATCATCTGCTCGACAATCGTGATATTCAGGTCGCGCGCAATCTGCAGCACCGAGTCCCGCGTGATCCCGGGCAGAACCGAACTGCCGAGCGGCGCAGTGATCAGCTTGTCGCGATGCACCAGGAATAGGTTCTCGCCCGAGCCCTCGCTGACGAAGCCCGACTTGTCGAGCGCGATGCCTTCCACGTATCCGTTGGCAATGGCTTCCATCTTGATGAGCTGCGAGTTCATGTAATTGGCGCCGGCCTTGGCCATCGCCGGCAGAGTGTTGGGTGCCAGCCGCGTCCACGATGAGACACACACATCCACGCCGTCGCCATCGCCGCTCAAGTACTTTCCCCACGGATAGTTGACGATGTACATCTCGACCGGACAATTCAGCGGGTTGACGCCAGCGTCGCCATATCCGCGAAACACCACTGGGCGGATGTAGCACGGCCACGCGCCGTTATGCCCCACGGTGTCGAGCATCCCCTTGACGATCTCTTCGAGCGAGTAGGGGAGCTCCATGCGGTAGACCTTGGCGGAATCGAGCAGCCGCTGCATGTGCTCGTAGGCCCGGAAAATGGCCGGCCCGCTGGGCAATTCGTAGCAGCGGATGCCTTCAAAGACCGAAGACCCGTAATGAACGACGTGCGACATCACGTGCAGGGTCGCGTCGTCCCAATTGATAAGCTTCCCGTTGTGCCAGATCTTCTCGGTCTTCTGAATTGCCATGCGGACTCCTTGATGGGCGCTGCGTTCCCAATAATTATATCCGAGCCCGAAGTGGACTCATGTAACGTCAGTGTAAAGACGGTGCTTCCCAAATGTTGTCATCGAGCGAGTTGATATTGGCGCGCTGAGCGCAAACGGCAACCGCGGTCGAAAGCCTGCCCTGAGCGCAGTCGAAGGGATCGCTGGAAACATCAACTGCGTCCAGTTGCTTTCGGGCGCTCTCTCCGCAGTTTTTTCTTTCGGCCCGCTGGGGCTGGGTCAGTTTCGTCTGCCTCTCCCACGGCTTGCGCGGTGGGCTGCATTCTTGCGCTCCATCGGAGCTGGGGCTTTCACAATTCCGGCTTCGGGGTTCACACTTTGTGGCGGCCTGCGGGTCTTAGCTTCGAAGAGCTTGGCTGCTGGGTTCGGTGGGACTGATGGCACTTGCGGCTTCGGGAGAGCTGCGCTGCGGCCCGGTAGTTCTGGGCCGCCTGGACAGCCGGGGGCGGCTGTCCCCACAAAGGCTGTCCCGACAAGACCTGTCCGCACAGGATCTGTCCGCACAAGACCTGTCCCTGCAGAACCTGGACGGACGAATGCGTCCGTCCCTACGTGGGATGGGGCGGGCTTCGGTGCCGTTCCGTTCGCGGAGTCAGTAGTAAGGAGTCGGCGTCGAGGGGGCAGGTCCCCAGCGGCTAAAGCCATGGCGCCGCGCAATCGCACCGAGTGCGACCGCGAAATTGTCACGCTGCTCGCCGAACGCCACAGCCACAATCAAGCTGCCGAACACCGCAGTCCGCGTTCCCGTACTATCACCCGCGCCCTCGAAGAAATGCGCCACCGCTACACCACGCCCAGCTACGAAGCGCTCATGGCCCTCGCCACCCGCCTCCGGTGGATCGATCTCACCATCTGATTGCACCGAGGACACCACGCCCGACCGGGGGTTTTGGTTGAAATGGACCATGGCGCTCAAACCCCCTAATGAGCGAAATCGCCTTTCTCGCCAGCGCGGCCGTATAATCAAGCTGCCAACAAAAGGTTGTGAAACCAGTGGAAGATCCAGCGTCAGACCTTGAGAGTCGCATAGGGGAGCGATTCGGGGTTCTTCCAAATTTCTTCCGGCTCGCATCTGAGGCTCCTGAGATCATTGAGAAATTGTGGGGGTTCGCACAAGCTGCCTACCTCGACAATCCGCTGCCCTCCGTTTTTAAGGAACGGCTTTTCGTTCACCTGTCTCGCTTTTGCGCAGTCCGCTACTGCATCGCTCGCCATGTTGGTTTCTTGGTCGGACTCGGCCGTCCCGCCGGCGATTCGACTGCGCGTGCGCAAACTGTCCCAAGTGTCGTTAAACTCCTTCAACGGCCCTTTCCGCGAGGACAAGAACTTCAATCTCGTCTATTGCTCTGTGCATCATGCCCCGCACCCCTTGTTGAAATGCCGATGGCCGACACGCAGATGGAAGATGCCATCTTTGTATTGGCTGCGCATGTGTTCTTGAAGACTTCTGATTATTTGCTGTGCCTTGACGCTTTGACGCGCCTCCTCGGTCCCGTTCGCCTTCAATACTTCCTATTGTTCTTGGCGTTTGTCAGGGCAGCGCACTATTGGACAGAAACGCATCCTAAGATCGCTTTTGAAGATGACATCGACAAACTATTGGCAACACACGAGGCATTAGCGGAATGCATCCTCAACGATCCGGAGGCCAGGGACAGCATCAGCCAGTCGCTCTTGGATGAGCTGCCGGCCTTGCGGCTGCAAGCTGATAAAGCTATCGGCTTGCTCGCCGCCATCGTGGACTCATCTGAGGACGGCATTGTCAGCAAAACGCTGGAAGGCATCATAACGAGTTGGAACGCAGGTGCGGAGCGTTTGTTCGGCTACAGCGCGAGCGAAGCTGTTGGCCAGCACATTTCATTGATCGTCCCAGTCAATCTTGAGAACGAAGACACGGCCAGTATCGAACGACTCAAGGAAGGCGAACGAGTCGAACCTTTGGATACGGTTCGCATTCGTAAGGACAAGACACTGCTCGATATATCGCTCACTTTGTCTGCTATCCGTGAGGCCAGCGGGAAAATTATCGGAGCGTCGACAATTGCCCGCGACATCACGCAACGTAAACGAATTGAGCGAGAGTTGCGTGAAAGCGAAGAACGTTATCGAGCATTGGCGGATGCACTCGACACTCAAGTGCAGTTTCGTACCCGGGAACTTGAGAGAAGAAACTCAGAATTACGTGAGCTTTCGGGGCGGCTCATGGAGTCTCAGGATGTGGAGCGGCGGCACATAGCGCGGGAGTTGCATGACAGTGCTGGTCAGACGTTGGCTGGGTTTGAGTCTTGCGCAGCTTGCCCAACACCCGAAGAATAATTCTGTTCAACTTGCCAAAGACATCCAAGATGCCGAAGACTTGGTTCAGCACCTGTACAAAGAGATACGAACCACTTCTTATCTCTTGCACCCGCCACTATTGGATGAAAGTGGTCTGTCGTCTGCGCTCAACTGGTATGTGCAGGGTTTGAAGGAACGTAGCGGACTCGACGTCGATCTCAGAATTCCCGAGGGATTCGGTAGGCTCCCCGCCGATGTCGAACTCGTCATTTTCCGCATCGTGCAAGAGTCCATAACGAATGTGCATCGTCACTCTGGAAGCAAGAGTGCATCCATCCGGGTGGCTCGCGAAGTCGATAGGGTCATTGTGGAGGTTCAGGATAAGGGTCGCGGAATGCTTCCGGAAAAGCTGGCTGAGATTCAGACCCAAGGCTCCGGTGTGGGAATCAGTGGAATACGAGAACGCCTGCGCCATTTTGGTGGAGAGCTGATTGTCGATTCCAACGGCTCCGGTACGAAAGTTTATGCGATTCTACCTTTGCCGACACCCCTCTCATGGCCCAAAAGCAGCACCGAGCAAGTTGTAGCGTGAACCCTAATGTATGGATGAACGCGAATAGAGTGTTTGGGTCGGTAACTTTTGAAATATCTCGTGGCTGTTGAAAAACTCACTCACCCGAAAATTGCCGAAAAAACTTTGTAATAGGAAGCCCTACAAGCGACGTTCTCTTTTTTCGCAGATATTTTCTATCACCCACGTTTCCGCTGTTTTGAGAAAAAATGGACCTTTTAACAGCCGCTCTCCATTTCACTCATCCTATGAGAGAGGATGTCAAGCAAAAACACTTCTCCACTCCTCTCCGTGAGACCTCGATCGGTGCTTGCATCCAGGGCCCTTCTTCTTCGTGGAGAGGATTTTGGTTCTAACGCCTGGAGCGCCACAGAGTACGACAGGGATACGGATCGCAGTTGCTGGTCTCCCTTGAGTGGTTTCATGCAGCGGTCCCGACACCATTCGTTGCGAAGCTGCGCAAGCCAACCGTTGGCTTAAGTGCCAACCATCATCCTATGTGAGGCTCGAGGCCTATGGCTTTTTTGGGTTATCCGAGGGGGCATAGGATTGACCCGGAGACTGGGTGCTGATTCCAGCACCCGAACGCCTAATGAGTGCATGGATACTCTCCCTCGAACCCGAGCATCGCCAGAACCGATGGGTCACCACCGAGGCGTGAAACCTGGGAGACCACCTGCGTTCTGTGCAACGCTCAAGCTGCTTGCGGCTTCAGTTGTTCGGCGTCGAAACGTTCCTCCTTCTTCCAAAGTGTCAAAGCAATGGCCGCGATCTTTCGGGCTAAGGTCAGACGCGCCATCTCGGGCTTCATTCCCTTGGCCAGCAACGCCACATAGAAGTCGCGTAACGGACCCACCCCACAGCTGGCTCGGGTCGCGGCTCCCTTGAAGATCTCTTTCATCTCGTGGTTGTGATTCTGATTGAGACCACGAATCTGCTGCGGTTTTTTCGCACGTTGCAGTTGTCCGCGGACAAAGCGGTATTGCGCACTGTCGCGGGTCTCAATGCCCAGCCCACTATAGGTCCAGAGTTGCCGTTTGCTACGGAATCGGTGCGGGGTCTGCATCAGTGCGATCAAGCGGGCGGCTCGAATCGGACCGATGCAGGGAATCTGGCGCAGCAGTTTCGAGGCTTTGTGTTTCCGGCTCTCCGCCAATAACTCAGGACGCAGGGTTCGTCGTAACGTCTGCAATCCATCCAACTGCTGATACAGCAGCTCGGCTCGCCGGCGCACGCCGGCATGTTCAATCTTCTGTAACCATTCCTCGCGGTAACGCGGAGCATAGACCTGGGTACCTGCACAAGGGATGCTCCAGCCGCGATACAGAGCCTTGATCCGATTCATCACTCGGTTCAGATCCTGGCTGATAGTCCGATAACTGCGCCCCAGCTCGCGCAGCGTCCGCAGTCCATGTTCTCCGTGGTAGACCGGGCGCAGCATTCCCGTGCGCAACAAGTCGGCCAGCTTGCGCGCATCGATCTTGTCGCTCTTGTTGCCTTCCTTTAATAAGGCATTGCGCCGCGGATCGCAGACCAGCACTTGCGTCACCTGGGGTTGCAGCAGATCGTAGAGCCAAGCCGCCCAGGTCCCTTCTTCCCAGGTCACATGCAACTCGCCCCGCAGACCGTGGATAAACTGCAGAATGCTGCTGGCTTTGGTTTCGACAATCGACTCCATCACCAGCTTGCCACTGCCATTGAGCACCGCGATCACGATCGCTTCCTTGTGCACGTCCATGCCGATATACTTGATGTCGCGACTCATGCAGTTGCCTCCTTGGGGGAAAGATCATTCGCGCTCAACGGAGTCTTTCCCTCAAGGTAAAGTGTCATTCTTCAGCCGATTTGCCTATCTTCTCCTCTGATTCTTGCCCTACATCCCCGCGGTATACTCCACTCAACAGGGCCGCTCTCTCATAATGCATTGACCCAGATCGCCACGTGTCAATCGGAAGTCGTTACGTTCCAGCTTCACCGCTGCCAAGAAATCCGCTACTTGCATTCCGGGGTCCAGCAATTGAATAAAAATCAGCGGGAGTGATGCCTTGACGCCGGGCTATGTCCAACAATTCAACGATAGCGCATTCCACAACCTCCGGCTTGGGTTCGCCGAACGCTGGCCGGGAGGTGTGCCAGAACTTTCGTTAGGAGAGACGCGCGAGATGGTCGACGTTCGCCGGCCTAGCTTGACCGCATTCGCGTCCCGCATATCTAATTTCTGAACCATGTTGACTCGACGGGAATTCGTAAAATCCTGCGCCGTAGCCTCGGCTGCGACAACCTTTGGAAGCTCGATGCTTCACGCGCGGAGCGAAGACAGCCTGAAAGCGGCTGCTGCGCAGGCTAGCTTGCTGTATGGCTCGCCCCTTTTTCCGCAGGACTTCAATAAGCCGCGGCTTCTCGATCTGTACGAGGAACAAACCTCGATCATCACCGCCACCGTCTACATGAGGAAGACCCAGCCCAGCCGGGGACACTTCGAACTTTCCAATCCCGACCGGGTGCGCGATTTTGCGCGCTCCAAGAAAATTCAATTGCGTGGTCACGCCCTGATTTATGGAAACGCTACCCCCGATTGGGTGCGGGGCGAGGCGTCGAAAGATCAGGCGGAAAAGGTGCTGGTGGAGCACGTCGGCACTCTGGTGAAGCGCTACGCCGGCCAGATGCACTCCTGGGACGTAGTGAATGAGGCAATCGATCCCACTTCCGATCGTTCCGATGCTTTCCGCAGAACGCCGTGGGTGGAGTTGCTGGATTCCGCTTATATCGAATTGGCGTTTCGAACCGCAGCGGAAGCCGATCCGAAGGCGATTCTGACTTACAACGATTTTGGCGTCGAGGGAGATGCTCCGGATAACGAGGTCAAGCGGCGTGCGATTCTGAAAATGCTCGAAGGTTTGAAGAAAAAAGATGTGCCGATTGGAGCTTTCGGGATTCAGTCCCACATTGGGGCGCAATGGCATGGCACCAAGTTGCGCGGCTTCCTGCAAGAAGTGGAACAACTGGGTTTGAAAATTTTCGTCACAGAGCTTGATGTTCGAGATAAAGACTTGCCAGCCGATATATCGGCTCGGGATCGAGGTGTGGCGGAAGCTTATTCCCGCTATCTGGATGTTGTGTTGGAAAACCGCGCGGTAGAGGCCGTCCTCACATGGGGCCTCTATGACGGAGACAGCTGGCTGAGGGAGCGGCAGTCGCGGAGCGATGGTAGACCGGTGCGTCCGTTGCCATTCGATGAAGACCTGCATCCCAAACCGGCGGCGGAAGCCATGATCCATGCCTTTGGCAACCGTCGTGGATGAGGCGTGTTTGTCTAGTGGGAATAAACACGGTCACAACCTCAGGCGATAAATCAAGTTCGAGCGAAGCAATTTTCGGCGAAAAAAAACGGCACTCCGAAATCGCGGAATGCCGTTTGCTGAATCTCTCCGAAGCAAAGCTAAGGATTGATCACTCCAAACTCTCCAGTCGCATATCCGGAGGTGCCGGCTGAGAAGAAGAGTTGATTCTTATTTCCATTCGTGGTCGTGCCTCCACCGAAAAGCAGTCCCCACAAGCCGGGGACGCTGATCACTTTCCCGGTCTTGTCCTTCAGCGTGCCAATCGGGGCTCCGGTTGACAGATTGAAGCCGTGAATTCTGCCGTCGTTTACGTTGCCCACCAGCAATGACCCGCTGAAGGTGTGGAAGTTGGAGGGCGGAGCGATAGCCAATCCCCAGGGACCCTTCAACGTCGTAGTTGGGGGAATTAAGGTTTTCACAAATGCTCCGGCAGTGGTGAAGATATCCACCGCGCCGGCGGTAGCACCGCTGAAGGTGACGAAGACCTGGTTATTCAGAACGGCCACGCCGTACACCTTGAGTCCGGTGAGACTGGTGTCGGTAAAAGTTTTAACCAATTTGAATTTGCTGTTGTAAACCTCGATCTTATTGGTGGCCTGGTTGGCGGCAAACAAGGCGGTCTGCGTTCCCATCTTGCCAATCGCCAGTCCGGTGTAGTTTGCGGTGCCGTGATTGTTCACGGCGATTACTGCCGCGGTGGGATTGACAGTGGAGTTCCAGCCGCTGACTGTGCCATCGAGAGTAGAGAAAATGAAAGCGGCGGGTCCCGACTTGGCGTTCTGGGTTACGACGAAGCCGGAGGTGGCATTGGCTGCAATCCCGGCAGGTGATCCTTTTCCGGTGGTCGCCGAAGGAACGGTGACGACCAGCGGAACGATGGTGCCATTGGCATCGTAAAGAGTCGATACACCAGTATTTTCATCGGAGATCCAGAAGGGGGCTCCGGGCAAATAGGCGATTCCCCAGGCATTTTGCAAGTTCGGGTCGGCTGTCGTGGTGACGAGACTCGTAAGGGTGAATTGAGCCTGCGCGCGATCGACGGACAAAACTAACGTCGCGACAAGCAACAAAAAGATGGGCAAGAGTTTGGCGAGGATCTGTCGAACCATGTGAACATTCTCCTAGATGGGTCTGCGGGTGGGAGTACACCGAAACGCTAGCCTGATCGTGGTTCGACAATGTCAAGGCGCGGTAAAAGAATCGTCACATCGCGACCGGTGGTGATGATGATTGGGCAGCGCAATTTGTTGCAGTGTCATCGGAAGTCCGTTCAGGGGACTTCAGATTCAGCAATCTGCGTCGTCTGCACTCCCCGTCACGCTGGAAGAGCGACCTTCGATCAGACTCAGGAGCGGGCGCGAGCGGTACGCCGAGAGCATAAGTCCCTTCGACTGCGCTCGCGGCAAGGTTTCAGTCGCGCAAAGAGCGGGCGGGTTCAGGATGACAAATCGAATTCTGCCACGTGACAAATCGGGAATCCCCGAGACAAATCGGAATTCTCCCGAGACAAATCGAAACCCCCCACACTGACGACACGTCAACGTCCCCACCCTCTCGCAAAAGGCGCGAGAAGGGTGGGGCATCCGCGGCTGTCGTTGGGACGAGAGGAAGGGACTGCGGCCCGATCAGTCCGCGCCGCTTGGACGGACGAATGCGTCCGTCCCTACGTGAGCAATCTATTTTGCCGGGGTAAGGGCGGCTTGCGTTGTCGCTACAGGGAGTTCGTCGCCGCGGAAGAATTTGGCTTTGTCTTTGGAGCCTTCCTTCGCGTCGGCGGCTTTCATTTCGGGCATGGCTTCGTAGGGCTTGGAGTAGTCGTTGGCGGCGTTCCAGAACAAGAATCCGATGCCGCCTTTCTCCTTCGCGGTCTCGACTTGCACCTTTATGTATTCGGGCGAGTAGGTCTTGGTGCGCCAGTGGAAGGCTTGCAGCCAGGGGCGGATGACGACGCCGGAGCCTTTGGTGATGAGCTCGAAGCGGTCCATGGACTCGCCGATGAAGTGGGCGGGTTCGTCGCCGGGGTGGGCGATGTTGTCCATGCCGAAGAAGTGCGATGGGTAGATCATGGGGCTGAGGACGTCGCAATAGTGGGCCATGCCGACGATGTCCTGTCCGGTGTGGGCGAGGTCAACCTGGCGTTGCCAGGCCATCACGCCGAAGACGTCGAGGCTCAGCAAGACGCCCGTGGGGTGGAGTTCGGCGTAGGCCTTCTTTCAGGAAGGCGGTGATGACGTCGGTGCGTTGCGGGCCGCGGGGAGTGGCGGTGCATGCGCGGGTGCCGTCCCTCCGGGACTTGTTTCCTTTTTCTTTTGCTACCCGGGACTTACGTCCCGGGCTATTGAATGCCGCCCCTTCGGGGCTGGAGTTGGGTGAATCGGAGGATCCCGCTCTGGACGGCGAGGGTTCCGTGGAGGTTCCGCCTCGCTTGGCATCGGCGTTCGTGGAGGTTCCGCCTTGCTTCGCTTCTGCGGGACGGCCGAGGCGGCCGTCGCCACATGAGTTGTCTCCACTTCGGGTGTCTGCACTTCCGGTGGTGCTTGCGACTTCTGCGGCGGCTTCGGGTTGCTGGCCTTGGAAGACGAACTGGGCGTCTTTTTGGTCGCCTTCGGCGGGGAAGCGGACGTAGTCGAACTGGATTTCGTCGGCGCCTAATTGGGCTACGTGTTTGGCGAGAGCGATGTTATAGTCCTGGACCTTGGGCTGGGAGGGATCGGTCCAGACCAGCTTGCCGTTTTCGCGCCACGCCTGTTTGTTCTTGCGGGACTGGACGGCGAGTTCGGGATGCTCCTTGACCAGGCGCTCGTCGCGGAAGATGGCGATACGGGCGATGGCGTGCATGTTCTGCTGGTGCAGGAAGCGGACCAGCTTGGCGACGTCGTGAATGTAGACCTTGTGCTCGCCGAGCAGCGGGTGCTCGAAGGGAATGTTGACGCTGCCGTCGGAGTCCTTGATATCGAAGACGACGGCGTTTCCGCCGACTTCACGCCAGTGCTTGATGATGCGGAGTCCGTGATCGCTGGCGGCCATGATGCCGGTCAGGTAGATGGCACGGACCTCAAAGTCTTTGGGAACGGCAATCGTCTTCTCGGTAACGGGCGCGGAGAGGATTCCGGGGATGACGATATCTTCGTTGGCCTTGAGGATGTTGGAGCTGTCAGACTTGTGGTTGACAGAGCGGATGGCGTCGGCTAACTCGGAGGACGTCAGGTAGCTGGTTTTGCCCAGGTAGCGGCGGGCAATCGTGGGGATTGCTTCTCCGCGCTTGGCCGTGTAGATTTCGGTGCCGGGAGCGGCGATCGGTTTGGGATCGGGCAGCGTTGTGGTCTTGGAAACACTCGTGACCGACGCGCTGGCGGCATGCAACTGGGAAGCCTTCGCGGGGGCGGAGGATGCGGCTACGGGCTTGGCAGTCTGAGCTTCAGCGGTAAAGTCGGATGAAGAGTGCGTGCCTACGAGCCATGCGGCAGCGGCAAAAAAGAGACAGGAAATTCCAGCAATGATGCGAACCGACGAAAGGCGCAAGCGATCCTCCGCGAAATACTTACTGATTGCGATCGTAGCTGTGAGTTATTGACAGTGCTAGTTACGGGTGGAGTAACACGGTTGGGAGCGGGATTCAGTACTCAGTACTCGGTAGCTCGGGGGCGCTCGCTTCGCTTGCTGGACGGCCGAAGGCGGCCGTCCCCACATGGGCCGTCCCATGGGCCGTCCCCACATGGATGGGATTGAGGCAACTTCTCATCGGATCGTTGCGTCATTGGGTATAGGTTCCTTCCTTGATGGTGCAAAGGTTTTCTCATCGCTTATTTGGGGGGAGGGAATTTGGGGTGCGGAAATGGGGTTAGAAGACGCTAAATGTTGATGGGTGCTGGGGTTGCGGAATGTGGCGGATTTGGTTGAGACGTGGCTAGCAGGTTGCTTATTTCAGTAGCAACCGGATGCGGCAGGATTCGGGAAGCGAGGGCGACAAAGTGGGGCGCTTCCAGGATGTGGGCTAAAGACACGGAAAGAGGCCTACGAAGTCCGGAAATAAACAGACAAGAGCCGAAGAAAACGGCCGAAAGGGAAAGTGACCGGGAGCCCCGGGCGCAACGACTCTATGAGAACGAATCTCGCAACAGTGCTCGATCCGAACCGTCGCAGCAACGATGCTGGAGAGTTTGATGCCGCCCTGCGCCGCCGCATTGTGGGCCAGGACGCCGCCGTCGAAAAGGTCGTCGAAATCTATCAGATGTTTCTGGCCGGGTTGAATGCGCCGGGACGTCCGGTAGGGAATCTGCTGTTCCTGGGACCCACGGGATCAGGGAAGACCCGGGTGGTGGAAGCCATGGCCGAGGCGTTGTTTGGGGACTCGCGGGCTTGCATCAAGATTGATTGCGCGGAGTTTCAGCACTCGCACGAGATTGCGAAGTTGATCGGATCGCCTCCGGGATATCTGGGACATCGGGAGACGCATCCGCTGCTGACGCAGGAAGCGTTGAACCAGTGGTTCACGGAGAAGCTGAAGCTTTCGATTTTGCTGTTTGACGAGATCGAGAAGGCGTCGGACTCGTTGTGGCAGTTGCTGCTGGGAATTCTCGACAAGGCGACGTTGACCTTGGGGGACAACCGGCGGGTGGACTTGTCGCAGTGCATCATTATTATGACTTCGAACCTGGGCGCGAGCGAGATGACGAGCCTGGTGGATGGCGGGTTTGGATTTGCGCCGAAGGCAGTGGAGGTCGATCAATCGTTCGATGACAAGATTCAGCGGACGGCGGTGGAAGCGGCGCGGCGGAAGTTTACGCCGGAGTTCATGAACCGCATCGACAAGACCGTCGTGTTCAAGACTCTGCGGGATGAGCATCTGTCGCAGATCCTGGACATTGAGTTGGGGATGGTGCAGCAGCGCGTGCTGATGGCTGCGGGCACGAACCAGTTCGTGTTCAACTGCACGCAGGCGGTGAAAGATTATTTGCTGAAGGAAGGAACGGATCCGCGGTACGGGGCGCGGCACTTGAAGCGCGCGATCGAACGGAATCTCGTTTTCCCGCTAGCCAATCTGGTGGCGACGGGGCAGGTGAAGCTGGGAGACTTCGTCCGCGTGGACATGGCTTCGGAGAACAAGATGATTTTTGTGAAGGAAGCCGAGAACACGATGGCGCCGATCCTGCTGGAGCGGTATGGAGCGGCGGCGGTGAATCAGCCTAGCGCGAAGGCAGCTCGGACGGCGGCTAATAATCGGCGGGGGGATTTTGGGGCGAGCCCGTCGGTGGCGGAGAGTAAATGAGCTGCTAGCTCCTAGCTGCTAGCTACTAGCAAAATCAAGATCAGTTTTGACTTCTCGCTTGACCGCATCTCGCGAGACGTTCTCACTCGATGGCGCCGGAGCCCTTCCGGCGCCTATTTTTTGAAGGTGTTCTGCTGGATGTTCGGCGGTGGGGCCGGATGTGATTCCTGAATTCAATTGAGGAGCGGTGGATATGAATCGTGAAATTCGTGTGGGGTTGATCGTTGCTGCAGCGCTGATTTTGGTTTCTGGAGTAAGTGCGCAGACGGAGCGGACACTGTACAGCTTTAGTGGATATGCGGACGGCGGAAATCCGCTGTCGAGTTTGGTGATTGATGCTGCGGGGAACCTATATGGAACGACATTCGTTGGCGGAGCACAAGGAGCGGGCGAAGTGTTCGAACTGAGTCCCAAAACGAGCGGGGGGTGGACGCAGTCTGTGCTGTATAGCTTCACTGGCGGGGCGGATGGAGCGAATCCGTACTTGGCAGATGTGATTTTTGACAAGGCGGGGAATTTGTATGGAACGACGGTAGGGGGCGGCGATCACAATCTGGGCGTGGTGTTTGAGTTGACACCGACTGGGAATGGCTGGAGCGAGAGCGTTCTTTATAGCTTCGCCGGTGGAGTTGACGGGGCGAATCCCTACTCGGGTCTGCTGTTTGATCCTAGGGGGAATCTGTACGGGACGACCTACAGCGGAGGTGCTCATGGTGACGGCACACTGTACGAGTTGAAACATGAGAATAGTGGTGAATGGAAAGAGAAGGTCATTCATACGTTTGACGGCAAGAGCGGCCTTTCTCCGGTTGGAGGGCTGGTATTCGATCGCAGAGGCGATCTATTCGGCACGACCCAGGGTGGCGGGACAAACGGAGCGGGCGTAGTCTTCGGTCTCCGGTATGCCGGAGGGGACAAGTGGACTGCCATTGTGCTGCACAACTTCACGGGAGGAATCGACGGCGGGTACCCGTATGCGGAAAGGCTGATTCTTGATGGCGCGGGAAACCTTTATGGAACGACGCAGGGTGGAGGCATAAGTAATTATGGAGTCGTGTTCCGACTGTCTTTAACGAAAGGTTGGAAGGAGCAGGTGCTGCACGAGTTCAATGGGTTGGTTGAGTCTAACCCGAACAGCGGCCTGCTCATGGACGGTAATGGAAATCTGTATGGAACCTGCGCGAATGGAGACGATGTGACCACGGTGGGGTCGGTGTTTCGGTTGACTCCGGGCGCGGGGGGCAAATATGTAGAGACCGATCTCCATATGTTTACGCGGGGAGATGGGGAGTTCCCCGAGTCGGGGTTGCTGCGCGATAAGGCGGGGAATCTGTATGGGACTACGCTGATGGGTGGATCGGGGAATATGGGTGTGGTGTTTGAGCTCAGTAAGTGAATCGGAACTGGAAGCCGACGGACGGACGAATGCGTCCGTCCCTA
This sequence comes from uncultured Acidobacteriaceae bacterium, assembly GCA_963840895.1. Taxonomy (GTDB): domain Bacteria; phylum Acidobacteriota; class Terriglobia; order Terriglobales; family Acidobacteriaceae; genus Sulfotelmatobacter. The sequence continues at coordinate 331,264 of CAWJAR010000005.1, read as the reverse complement.
CGTTGGTCAAAACGCGTAAATCCGCGGGTTAGTTCACTTCGGAGTGCCACTTGGCTTTTTGGCGCTCGATGACTTGATAGCAGTCACAGGCGGCGGTTTCGAGTTGGGTGCGATCGAGAATGCTGACGCTGCCGCGGGAGTAGCGAATCAATCCTTCCTTCTGCAGGCTTCCGGCAGCCACGGTCACGCTGGCGCGGCGGGTGCCTAGCATTTGAGACAAGAACTCCTGGGTCAATGGGAGGGTCTGGCCGCCGATGCGGTCCTGGCTCATTAGCAGCCACCGTGCCAAGCGCTCGACGACGTCGTGCAGGCGGTTGCAGGCAGCGAGTTGGGTGGACTGCATGCCGAGAATGAGGGAAAAACGTTGCAGCTGTTTTTCGAGCTCGGGACACTTGGGAAGAATTCTGAGCAGAGAGTCGACGTCGATGCGGTAGGCAGTGCCTTCGCCTTGCGTGACCACGCGCAGGCCGCTGGTCTTGAAACCGAAAACAACGGGTAAACCGACGAATCCTTCTTTTCCGATGAGGCCGACTTCGACGGTCTTGCCGTCGGGTTGCGTGGTGAGCACGGAACCGAGACCGTTATTCAGGAAGTATCCAGAGCGGATGTTTTCGCCGGGTTCGTGCAGCACTTGATGGAGCTGGAGGCGGAGGAATTCCAGGAGAGGGAAAAGTTGAGCAAGTTCCTTGCGGGGAAGACTGCGCAGGATGAGGTTGCCGACTTCCTTTCCATCGCGTCCGTCGTCGGTGAATGAATTGGTGGAAGGCTTGGAGGAACGGGTAGACGAGTTTTTGGGCATGATGGGCTCCTTGCGTTGCGGAAATCAGTCTGATTTCGCAAGGAACCGTCGCCAAGAACCTAATGGCGGAACGATGCTGGAAGAGACAATCTAACGGTACTCCTATTTTGGACGGTTGTATGTACCTAGACGCACAAATGTACGGCAGCGTGCAGACGGACATTGTAGCGAAGCGTAATATCCGGCCAACAGACAAGGGCATGCGAGGGTAGATTGCTGGGGATCAAACAGCATTTCGGCCGGAAAATATTTCATGGCTGATTCCAGCTTCCGGAGAGCGGAGATGCAGGATCGACAGAGGGTGTCGCGATGTCCTTACTGCGTGGAAGGCGGAGCATTCAAGGAGATGAAGCCAGTGGAAGGCGGCGACGGGCAAAGGTGCGCTCATTGCGGGCATCTGGCGGTTCCTTCGGACCCGCGATTTGAATGCGAGTGCGCCAAGTGCATAGGGCTACGGATGTTCTAGAGAGATTTACAACGATGATCATGATACGGTTCCGTTCGGGGGGGTGAGTGATGTTCACCGCGGGATTCACGGAAGAGCTTCCGATCTGTTCCGTTTGCAACAAGCCAGTGAAACTGGAGAGTGCAAAGACGGACGAGGACGGGCAGGCGGTTCATGAAGATTGCTATTGTGCGAGAGTGCATCGCAGCGCTGGTCCTCTCATTCACAGACAATGCTCGCGAGAGGGCGGCTGACGATCCCGATCGGGCCAGTCTGCGCGGCGCGACGCGAGAGTCGCTTGGCGCGCGTGGAGCAGCGCCTAAAGGCGCGATGCAAGCGATTCAGGTTGCGATGGCTTAAGCCATCGCCTGATACGAGGCCTAGCGCGGTGCTGAAGGCAGAGCCTAAAGGCGGGACAGGCGAGCGACCGCCGGGGTTCTAAGTGCGACAAATCGACCGATGAAGCACTCTTGACATTCTTCTCGAGGCGCCCGCAACTTACTTTTTGCCTCCGGGTTGAAGTGCAGCAAGAGTGCAACAAAGTGGTTTCCGGCGATCCGGTGGTGCGGCCTCCCGGCCGCGCCACTGGATCGCACGGATGCAATCGATTGGCATGCGCGAGAGTGGCATTGACCAACGTTTGAATCGATGCTAATTTTTGATCGTAGTCTCCTTCCCCCTGTAATCCTCTCCGCCTGAGCGCTGGGCCGTAGGATCACAATTCAAAGATAACTTTCACCAGAGAGACTTTGTAAGGCACGGCTCGGACTCGCGTCAGGGCCACAACAGTTGGTTGCCTCGGGAGGTCTTCCATGATTCGCCGATTTTTGCTCAGTATGGATATTCGTGTGTCCTATTACATTTTTCTATTCCTCGTAGTCTCTGCCAATGTGGTTGCTCTGGCCGCTCCCGCTCAGCAGGGGGGTGTCCTTCTCGTGTCTGGTGATAATTCGACGGTCGCTCAGTCAAACCCGGTGAACCCAATTTTCCTGCCGCCGGTAATGTACGACACCAGTGGATATGATCCCGACTCGGTCGCGGTTGCAGACGTGAATGGAGATGGCAAGCCGGACCTGATCGTGGCAAACCTGACCAGCGATCCCAGCACCGGATTTGCTGCCAGCACCGTAAGCGTGTTGCTGGGTAACGGCGATGGCACCTTCCAACCGGCGAGAACCTTCGCATCCGGTGGTTCCTACCTCAATTCGCTAACCGTGGCTGATGTGAATCATGATGGGAAGCCTGACATCCTGGTGGGCAATGGATGTGCCTTCATCCGTCGCGGTACATGCTCGGCGCACAGTGCAGTTGGCGTACTTCTGGGCAACGGGGATGGCACCTTCCGGAAAGCGGTGAACTTCAATTCGGGTGGATATGGTTTTTTCAACCTCAAGATTGCCGTCGCAGATGTAAACGGCGACGGCCAGCTTGACGTGGTCGCCCTGAACGGCTGCGTCAGTACATGCGATCCACTGACTCCGCTGGAAGGTTCCGTCGGCATATTGCTCGGCAACGGAGATGGAACCTTTCGAGCTCCGACCAGCTATTTAACGGGCGGCTACTTTGCCAACGGATTGGCGGTCGCAGACCTCAACGGCGATGGAACGATTGATCTGGTTGTAACCAACTATTGCGGCGATAACAACATTGTCTTCTGCTCCACTCCCGGGCCTGTCGGCGTGCTGCTCGGCACTGGCGACGGAACTTTCAAGGCAGTAGCGCCCTACGGTTCTGGAGGGCAGGGCACCGCTTCAGTCGCCATCCACGATGTCGATGGCGACGGCAATCCTGACCTCGTAGTCGGCAATTGCGGCTCCGAAGGTTGCGGAGCGTTTTGGCCCCCACGACCGGGCGCTGTGCTCGGCGTCCTACGAGGGAAGGGCGACGGAACGTTCAGTCCGGCGGTCACCTACGGCTCCGGCAGTTATTTCGCGGTGGCGGTTGCCGATGTAGACGGCGATACTCACCCGGACATCATCGCAATCGACTTGGCGTGCGCAAGTGGAAACTCGGGTTGTGTAAGTTTGCTGATCGGCAACGGGGACGGAACCTTTCAGGATGACTCAGCTTATGCGTTGGGTATCGGCTTTTCTGCGATTGCGGTCGCAGATGTCAACGGTGATGGAGAACCTGACGTGATCGCAACACTGGCTGGCAATGGCGGGAACAATACTCCGCCCGGCACTGTGGGTGTGCTGCTGAACGCCCATCTCTCGACTACCAAATCTGCGACCATCGCCACCTTGGTCTCGAGCCTGAATCCGTCGGTGTATGGGCAGAAAGTAACCTGGACTGCGACAGTCACCGCCTTAGGGCCGGTGCCGCCTACAGGAAAAGTGAACTTCACGTGGGGACGCAGCATTGGTGTGGTCGCCCTCAATGCCAACGGTGTGGCCACATTGACCCGGTCGAACCTCAATGCTGACATTTATCCGCTGACCGCGGTATATGTAGGGGACGCGAGTAATCTGGGCAGCACATCCTCGATCGTGAACCAGGTAATCATGCAAGCCACAACCTCAGCCACATTGAATTCGTCGTCCGATCCGTCAGTCTTCGGGCAGGCTGTGACCTTCACGGCGACCATTACCTCCCCGACCGTGACACCGACTGGTCCAGTAACGTTCGCCGTGGGAAAAACCGTGCTGGGAGCAGCACAACTGAGCAAAGGGAAGGCGACTTTCACAACATCGGCGCTTGCGGTGGGCTCGAGTAGAGTCACGGCAACCTTCTATGGAGACTCAAACGTCGCCAAAAGTTCTGCGTCGGTTACGCAGGTCGTCCACTAACAGAGCGGCGTGCACAATTCTGATGGCGATGTGCCAGAAGTCCACCCTGGCTCTGCGAACCAGGATGAAGGTGGGATGCCGCAGAGTCAGCGTCCCACAAGTTCCTGCACGTTGATGGGAACCTTGGTCAGGTTCTCCACTCGCGTGCCATACTTGCCCAGCGTGTTCTCGACCACGCAGAAATCGAATCCGGGAATGACCACGTCATTCCAGCGGTCACCAATCCCGCGCAGCGCGACGTCGAGCATGGTGACGATCCGCTCGCCTAAAGGTTCGTTGCTGTCGAGCGTGATGGCGCCGAAGAATTCCTGACACTCGGTGTAGCCTGAATTGTGCGTGCCGGTGTAGGGCTTTTGCTGCGCGAGATTGATCTCCCGCCCAATCCGTTGGGATATTTCCTGCGATCGTCCGGCAAAGAAGTCCACCAGTGATTGCTCCTGCAAGCGTGCGGGCAGTTGCTTGGCGGCGACGTCGCGATACCACCGTTCGCCCACGTTGTACCCTTGCTCCACCAGATCGAACCAGAACTTCTGCTCTGCGGTGACCTTTGCCGGCGACTCAACGGCGATCACGGAACGGCGGATGCACGACGTCAGCCCATCGCGTTTCGGCGCGACGCCGACGTGAACCCAATCGCCTTCGTGAATCGGCCGGTTTAAGGCCGGGCCGATCAGGGTGCGATTCGCGGTGTTGGCGCCCACCATGATTTGAAATCCGTCGCGCTCCGAACCCAGCATGCGTCCGACCCACGCGCCCCATGCTGCAACTTCCGTTTCCAGTCGGCCGGGTCGAATTACTGCCAGCATCGCGCGCAACATCGCATCGGCAATCACGCAGGCGTCGGCAATCAGGCGCATCTCGATCGTGCTCTTTTCATACTTCACGCGATAGTACAGTTCCTGGGCATCAACCACGCCGCCCTTGCCGTACAGGTTTTGCAGATATTCAACGAGACCCGCAGGGACTACTTGGCGCGGAGTCAGCAGTGCGATGTGATCGACCTCGCCACCGGCGGCAGCCTGAATCACGTCTTCCAAACGCTCTGCCCGGATGGGATATTTCTCGTCGGCCAACTGCAAGAGTTCAACCTTGTGCACGGTTGCGCCGGAGCGCTCGGCGAGTTGCTCAGCGACGTAGCCGCCCTCCAGCCCGGCCACCACGTGAAAGCCATTTGGCCCAATCACGCCCGCTACTTGTTCAATGGAGATATTTGTATTCCCGCCGAGATAGGGGACATCGCCAGCATAGTGCTCGTCGGAAAAAACCAGGCCTACGGTGTGCCCATGCTTCTGCAATGCATGGTTCGTGCGTTGAACCCGCGCCTGAAATTCTTCCAGTGGGGCCATGTACTCGCGGTCGATGGCGGGTGTGTCCTGCAAAATCCGGAGAACTTTCTCCATGTCTCCGCGGTGCCCTTCAAACGGTGGTCGAGAGTTCATTGCATTCGTCCTTATATGCCTGGTTTTTACTACTGACTGTTGGCTGTTGTGCGATTAACGTTCCATCCGTCAATTTCAACACTGGGGACCGTTTTGCTCTTTTCGCTTACGTGGTAGGTAGCCGTTATCTGGCGTGTTTCCCCTGGCAGCAAGGCGAAATAATTGTCCTGCCACAACACGGGCAGGATCTCATTGTCCTCCTCGCCTTCCCGGCTGACGCGCCCGCTGGAGAACCTGTTGACCGTCAGATGCACGGCCAGAGCTACCGTCGATGTCGGATTGTGCACGGTGATTGTGGTCGAACTGGTCTCGCCGGCCTTTTTGTATTGCGCCGTGGCATCCAGATTGACTCGTGGCAGTCCGTTCAGCGCGGTGTAGTCGGCAAAGGTCTTGGTCGGCGACCAGGTCGAAATATCATATTCGCCGGTAGGATCCTCCTCCTGCCGGCTCCAGTCGATCGTTTCCTCGCGCGTGGAAAGCCAATAGAAGTTCCTGCTCTGAATCTGCCCCGCCGATTCCAGCGTCAAGCTGACGAAGTAAGTCGGGCTCAGCCCATTGGTCGCAGGCAAGGTGAAGGCACGCGTACTGCTATCCGGACCGATATTGAGCACGGCCTCTTTTGAAAACTTCTCCTTCATGTCGAGGTTGTACACTCGGGCCGAAATTTTGACGTTGGCAAATGGCTGGTAATAAGAGTTCACCACCACGATGGAACGATCATCATACGAATACTGCACGTGCAACGGTTCGCACGCCTTCTTTACGCCGAAATACGACCCCGCAGGACGGAGATACCAGTCGTACATGTGCCAGATCATGCCAGGCCACGCGTTGTTCAGCATCCACTGGATGATTCCCGTCGAAGTGTACTTGTTGCGCCCGTAAGCTTCCATCATGGCGCGGTGGGCTTCATAGGCCTGCAACTGCGCTTTGAGCGAATACTCTTCGACAGACTTCGCTGGCCCGTAGCGTTCGTTCAGCGCTTCGGTGAAAACGTTCAGCGTATGCGACATCCCGCCTGCGTGATACTCCCACACCGAATCAATCGGCCAGAGATGGTCCGGCGGCAGCATGCGACGCAGGCTAGCGACTGGCGGGATCGCCGGCCCCGGACTGGTTTCGGTATTGAATCCGAAGGCCCCGCCGTGGCGGGTATCAAGGTACCAGAACGATGGGGCGACGTATTCATACGGCCCCGTCATCTTCACTCCACTCGGACCAACCGTGGTGGTTCTGCCGGCTGCGGATGAGATCGACGGATTCGGCCATTCCAACTCCTGCAAAATATCCAGATAGAGCTTCTCGATGCGTGCCGGAGGCGCGAAGTCGCTGCCATACATCCAGCTGATCACGGACGGATGCCGCTCCAGTCGTCGGATCTGATCGCGCAGAGAAGCGGCGGCGATGGTTTCGGTTTCCTTGTCCCAGGCCGGCCAATTCTCCCATTGGTCACAACAGCACCAGCCGGGCATGATGAGAATACCCATCTGGTCGGCAAGGTCGAAGAAATGGTCGTTTTCTAATTTGCCTTCCAGGCGCACCGTGTTGAGATTCAAATCGCGCACATAGCTGAGCTCGGCTTCTTGTCTCTCTGGCGATGACCGCAGCAGCAGATCAAAGCTGTAGCCGGCGCCGCGAATGAGAATGTTCTTGCCATTGATCTGAAATAGGCGATGACCCTTCTCATCGATGTTCGAAGTGACCTGCCGAATGCCAAAGAGAATGTGCGCTGAGTCCGACACTTGCCCGTTCAGTTCAACCGACAAGTCGAGGGGATAAAGTTCCTGTTTCCCGACCTGAGCCGGCCACCACAGACGTGGATTCGAAACGCTGAGCTGGGCGAACTTCTCCGGCGTGAATCGAACGACTTGGGTTTCCTTAGCACCGAGGTGTACTGGCTGCTCGAAAGCAAGATTTTCGATTTGCCCCTTCACCACTGCTTCCACTGGATGATCGGCCGCATTCACCAGCTCAGCTCTTATCGACAAAGTCGCCCGGTCCGTGGAGGGCAAGTTCAACTTGGTCAGCACTGCCGGATAACGCAAGGTGACGGGACCCGTCGCTGTGATGTGCACATCGCGCCAGATCCCCATCTCTTTATCAGCAGGCATCGGCGCCCAGTCGACGAGCGTAATTGCCAAATCACGCGGCTGCGGAGGGAACACTTCCACCGCTAGAGAATTCAATTCTCCAGCTTTCGCAGCCGAGGTTACATCAAACTGGAACAGTCGCCATGTCCCGGCCAACTTTTCCGAGGACGCGATCTGCACCCCATTCATCCACACGTTAGCCCGGTAGTTGATGCCATCGAATCCCAGCCAAATCGTCTTGTCTTTGTACTCGGGGGGCAGCTTGAATTCCGTGCGGAACCACCACGATTGCCGGAACGGGCTGTTGGGCGGCATCTTGATATTCGAAAAATCTTCGAAGATCGGATAGGTCGTGCCGGGGACGGATCGCAGGTTCGTACCGATATAAGGATCGGGATACACCTTATCCTCGACCAGCGCGCTGAGAACCGTGGAAGGCAGCGTGGCGGGATACCATTCGCGCGTTGAGAACCCAACGGTTGAGATGGCTGCCCCGTCTGCACGTACATCGGTGGAAGGCTGGATAAACCAATTCTCCCGCAGCCGTAGCTGCGATGAGCCGTTGCCTTCCGGAGGTGCTGTTGCTGCGACGCTGAAGAGACTATTAAGAAGGAGGCCGAGTATGACTACCACCGAACGCCGAACCATGAGAAGGATCCTTTTCAGGTGAACCCGGAACGCCATACTCTACTCGCATACGGCGCGAATTGCTACTGCGCGTGGCACACGCGGGTCGGAGCAAAAACCTTTCCTCCTGTGCATTGAACTGACGGGAAAGCATCGGCTGCGCCCGGCGTACTAGGTTATAATTTCGCGCACGCATGCCTCTGACCTCTGGCACCAAACTAGGCCCCTACGAAATTCAATCGCCCATCGGCGCCGGAGGCATGGGAGAGGTTTACCGGGCCCGTGATGCCCGTCTCAACCGCGACGTCGCCATCAAGATTCTCCCTGCTTCGTTCTCGGCGGATGCCGAGCGCCTGCAGCGCTTCGCGCAGGAATCCCGCGCCGCCGCCGCGCTCAATCATCCCAACATTCTTTCTATCTTTGATATTGGCGAGGCCAACGGCGCGCCTTACGTCGTCTCGGAACTCTTAGAGGGCGAGACTCTCCGCGACCGCCTGCGCAACGGCGCTCTTCCCTCCCGCAAAGCGATTGACTACGGCCAGCACATCGCCAGCGGATTGGCTGCGGCCCACGAGAAGGGAATCGTTCACCGCGACCTGAAGCCCGAAAACATTTTCGTGACCAGCGAGGGGCGCGTGAAGATTCTGGATTTCGGTCTCGCCAAACTCACGCAGCCCGAAGCCGATCTCTCCGGCGACGCCCCCACGCAGCAAGTCGGCACTGAGGCCGGAACCGTGATGGGCACCGTCGGTTACATGTCGCCCGAGCAAGTTCGTGGCAAGGCCACCGATTCCCGCTCCGACATTTTTTCTTTCGGCGCGGTGCTGTACGAAATGCTCTCCGGCAAGCGAGCCTTTCATGGCGATTCAGCCGTCGACACGATGAGCGCGATCCTGAAAGAGGAACCGCCCGACCTCGCGGAGACCAATCGCAACGTCTCGCCCGCGCTCGAACGCATCGTCCGCCATTGTCTCGAGAAGAATCCAGCGGAACGTTTTCAGTCCGCGCGCGACGTTGCCTTCAACCTCGGTGCTCTTACCGATATCTCTACTTCCAGTCGCGGCGGCGTACGCGCGCTGACCGAAGAAAGGCCCGCTCGCCGCTGGCTTCTGCCTTTGATCGCCGCGGTACTGCTGCTGGCATCGTGGGCCGGTGTCTACCGGTATGCCCGCCGCGGCGCTGCGCCGTCGAATCCGACCTTCCACGAAGTGACCTTCCGCAACGGGACGATTCTAGACGCGCGCTTTGCGCCCGACGGACAAACCATTGTCTACGGCGCCGCTTGGGACGGAAGGCCGCAAGAGATTTTTTCGACCCGTTTCGATAGTTCGGACTCGCGCTCCGTCGACCTGCCTCCCGCACAAATTCTTTCCATTTCCTCCAAGGGCGAGATGGCGATTTCCCTCCATCCCGTCGACTATGGCGCGTTCTCGCAGTCCGGAACCATGGCGCGAGTTCCGCTGGCTGGCGGTGCACCGCGCGAAGTGCTCGAGAACGTGCTGTGGGCCGACTGGGCGGCGGATGGCCAGTCGATGGCGGTAATCCGCCCCACGCTGGCGGGCCAAGTTCAACTGGAATTCCCCGTCGGGAACGCGATTTATATTCCCAAGGGCTGGGTGAGCCACGTGCGCTTTTCGCCCAGCGGCGATCTTCTCGCAATCGCCGACCATGTTCCCAGCGGCGACGACGGACGCGTCCTGATCCTCGACCTTCAAGGTCACGTCAAAGCCAGTTCGTCGTTCTACTCGAGCGTCGAAGGCTTGGCTTGGGCCCCGAGCGGTAAAGAAGTTTGGTTCTCGGCTGTTCCCTCCGGATCGGCGCGCTCCATCTATGCGCTGAACTTCTCCGGCAACGAGCGCCTCATCTATCGCTCGCCGGGCGGATTGACCATCCACGACATTAGCCGTAACGGCCTTGTGCTCCTAACCGCCGACAAATCCAGGATCAGCATCTCTGCCCTGGCGCCCGGTGAAACGCGCGAGCGCAGCCTCTCGTGGTTTGATTGGTCTCTCTTGGGCGATATGTCTGGCGATGGTAAGACCATCGTCTTCTCGGAGAGCGGGGAAGCCGAGGGCTCGAACTACAGTATTTTTCTTCGCAAGACCGATGGCTCGCCTGCGGTGCGGCTTGGCGACGGTGGATTTGCCGCCCTATCGCCTGACGGTCAATGGGTTCTATCCTCTGTTGGTTCTCCCGCGAAACTGGTCTTGCTTCCGACCGGGGTGGGCGAACCCAGGCAACTGACCGACGACAAGACCGATCACTTCAACTTTGCCTGGCTGCCCGACAGCAAATCGATCGTCTATGCCGCCGCTGAAGGAGGCCGCGCCCCACGCTCCTACTTGCTCAATATTCAGGGTGGCACTCCGAAGCCCATCACACCGGAAGGCACGTTTGGCGGCCTAGTGACGCCCGATGGCAAATCTCTTCTTGCAGTGGATGGCAAACGTCAGCGCTGGCTTTATCCTTTAGCTGGCGGAGAGCCGCAATCATTCAAAGTAGTTCCTACGCCCGAAGAACGAACCATGCAGTTCACGGCCGACGGCAAGAGTGTGTTGCTCCGCACGCGCACCATTCCGGTTAAGATCACCCGCGTAGACATTGCGACCGGCAAGCGCGAGCCCTGGAAAGAAATTGTTCCCGCCGATCCCGCGGGTGTTCAGAGCATTCCCAGCGTGCGCTTCAGCGCCGATGGCAAATCCTACGCATACTCCATCGGGCGAATCCTCTCCGACCTGTACGTGGTAGACGGATTGAAGTGAGGACTGCCCGCAGGGGGGAATAACTCTGTGTCCTCCGTGCCCTCTGTGGTAAAGGTTTTTGACTCCCTACCTGCGCACAATCTTCCTCGCCAGAGCCCGCGCAATCGTGACCGGATGTGTCACCAAAATCGAGATCTGCCCCAACAGGCTCTGCGGCTCATGAAACACCCCGAGTTGTCGCAACACGGTTCCCCGGTCGTAATAGATTTTTTCCCCCGCCAAGCGGTCATCGCCATCGAAGGTATAAACACCGCAGAGAGGAATCTCGACCCGCCGTCCGGTGGGCGGAAGGCTGCGCCACGCTCCCAGATGCGTCCCGCGAATCAGGACCTCCACGAGAATCGCGTCATCCGTTACATGTCGCCGCTGCACATCAATCACAAGATCAGGCAGAGCCGCTATGAGTTGCTGGTAAAACGACCGGACGCCGTCCCGTCCCTCATAGTGTTCTCCCCACGGCTCGTCGTCGTAGCGCGCATGATCGCCGAAAGTTGCGAGCACGCCTTCCAGATCATGCTCGTTCTCCAGCCGAATATGACGGTCCACAATCGCGATACGAGCAGCCAACCGGTCTCTCGAAATTGGAGCGCTAGCCACACTTACCTTTCATCTCTGTACAAGATCGGTCCCCTGTTCCGGCACAAATACTACCATTCACCACTTGCAAAGATTGCAGGAATCGGGCACTTTCGAACGGAATAGCAGACGGGACGTCGGGCCAAGGGCGTTGACGGACCAACCAATTCACATCGGGGGTGCATTCCACCCGTCTGTCCGCAGGTTCAAGCCGTGGAGGTCAAAGTGACGACTTTCAATCAATACAAGAGCGAATTGCTCCGTTGGGCAAGAAGAAAAGATCAGTTGTTGACGGTCGTGGGGGCACTCGTGATCTTTTGCGCATTTCTCGCGAAAGAGGTCTACGGCGATAGAGCGCGAAGAGCTGGTGAATCGCTTGAGGTCGCAGCGATGAATTATCAAACTCAGTCAGAGCTCATCGTGATCAATGACACGGCACATCGGATTGAGCTCGCGGTGGACGAGGTGAAGGACATGGTCGAGCATAGTCCATCCAGTTTCAAAAAAGATCGTGAACGGTTGAAGGATGCGGTGGACAACCTCATATTCGTTCTGGGTGGGCAAGTCAATATCCTGAAACAGTTGCGCTCAAAACTCCCGCATGATCAAGATCGCGGTTGTTCGGATGAACGAATCGCTAACCTCGATGCGCTCGTGGAAAAGGCAGCACAAATGAACGGTGAGGACAACGATCCGGAAGGAGCGGAGATCTTCCTGGGAGGCAAGAACGAGCAGCAAATCAAACCCTGCGCGCTGGCGGTTTTCGCTGCCGCATCCCAAGTCTGGGAAGACGCGGAGAAGAGAAAATTTTGGACAACCCGCTTGAGTTATTGGTTCTTCGCGATTGGCTGGGGGCTCACGCTTCTCGGCAAACTGGCTAAGAAAGAAGAAATTGAGGGAATCCCCGAGTTATAGGATTGGCAGGTTCACGGTACGGTTTGCATCCGTGAGGTGTGCTCGGACCGTAAATTCGATTGTTGTGGTCAACTCAGATGAGCAGCGGGCAGACCCACGATTCGCTAATTGGCGAGGCACGGAAGAACTTATTGCTGCTTACCATGACTACCCCAATCACGGTGCGGCAGGGAATAAATGTTCGTCTGGCTGGCGCGAGGGTTGCTCTATCGCGCGCTTGCGATGGAATGATCTTGGTGTACATGGGGTACGCGAGCAAGGATAGTGGTGCCACGACCGGGTTCCGATTGGATGGACAATTCGCCATTCACCAAACGGAGGCGCTCACGCATGCTGATCAGGCCGAGCCCGCGACCATTGACCGCGTGCCGCCAATTGAAACCAACTCCTGAGTCACTGACAGTCAAGTGGATTCCGTCCAGAGTGCCTTGCACTTTCACTGAGACGTCCGCCGCACCGCTATGCTTTACAGCATTCTGCAAAGCTTCCTGAAGGACTCGGAACAGGCAAAGTGAGATTTCCTTCGGAAGAGTGGCCGGGATATCCGAATGTTTGAATTCAATTCGAACATGGCGCTGCTCGGACAAGTCACGGCAGAAAGTTTTGGCCGCAGTGGCAAGGCCCAGGTATTCGAGCTTCGAGGAATGCAGACGATGGGATATTGCCTGAATGTCGTCCGAGACGTCAGAGACGAGCTGACTGGCTTGCCGGATGTGGTCGCGTACAATTGTCGGCGCGTTCGTAACCTGCTGGCCGCATCGATCGAGTTCAACCGCCACTAACGCGATGCGTTGCCCGATGTCATCATGTAGCTCTCTTGCAATCCATTTACGTTCTTCTTCTTGAGCCTCGATCAACCTGCGCCCTACGCTGGCAAGGGCTTCCTCAGCCAGCTTTCGATCGGTGACGTCGAGGCAAGATCCGATGTAGCCAGCAAAAGTGCCGTCTGGGTTGAATCTCGGCACACCGATGTCGACGATCCAACGGTACTCTCCATCCTTACGCCGCAAGCGATACTCCATCGCAAATGATTGGCGCTGATCAAACGCTTGGGCGTAGGTTTCCAGGCAGCGCTTCAGATCTTCGTGGTGGATTCCTTCCGCCCAGCCGTTTCCTAGCTCCGCGTCAAGCGGTCGCCCGGTGAACTCCAGCCAGGGCTGATTGACGTAGGTACAAAGCCTGTCGGTTCCGGCCGTCCAGATCATTACCGGGGCTGTGTTGGCGACCAGGCGGAAGCGCTCTTCGCTTTCACGGACTACATGTGCAGCTTGCTCGTGTTCCTCGGCGAGGGCTGCCAGAACCATGAAAGGGACCGAGGCGAAAATCAGGAATGTTTGCAGGGGGATTGGGTCGGTGAGTGGGACCAAATTGGAAAACGGGCCTCGGCCATCGACTGCGCCCCAAATCGACAAAGAGGTAACCGCGATCAGCGAAGTGCTAACCCCCAACCATCCGAATCGCAACGCGGACCAAAGAAGAAATGGCACCAGGGTATAGAACAGGGCAGGCGATCTGCTGCCCTCAGGGAGCGTGAACACGATGTAACTGACAACAACCAACCCCGCGATCAGCATCACGCCCTCGATGTGATGGGCGCGCGATCTTCGCATCAAAACGCGTCCTTCGCTTACCCAGCTCAACAGTGCCGGGGGCACCGTGACGAAGGCAAGTACCTCAGATAAGAAGACAATCTTCCAGCCCATCCAATACTCACGGGCGACGCCATGCGCGCTGAAGAATGCTCCTGCGAGCGGCGCAAGCATGAGGGAGAAGAATGAATACTTGGCCAAGGCCTTGACGCTGTTAAACCTGGGCACACCGTCGAAGCAATATCTGAGACCCACGGCCGAAATAAGCACTTCGAGAGTATTGCCCGGAATGAACCGGACAATCGAACTCAACGGCACGCCTGCTTGCAGATCGGCCAGAGCAAATCCAGCAAAGGATGCAGGGATGAGCAAGGGCCAGACACTGGCCCGTACCAATAACAAGCCTGTTACCAGAATCGCGCAACCTGGCCAAAGGGGCCATACCGTTTGGGGATTCGAAATCAGTGTCCCCACCAACTTTGGGACGAGGTACGACAGTGCGGCTGTTACGCCCACCACAAGCCACGTCGAACGGGAACCAAAATACGGTTCGCGGTCAAGAATGCGGCTACTGAACTTTGTCACGCGTGCGTCTCCCATCTGGAAGCACCGCCGTTTGACGAATCGTTTCCAAGCATACTTTGGCGCCGTTTGCGTTATCGCGAATAGACCATCAATCCATTTTCGCAGATTGAATCGTACAACCGATCAGCTACGACTGGCGATAAATCGGTTTTCACGAATTTGTTGCGGTTCAGTTTCCCAGGATATCGTCCGCTGTCACAAGTGACAGTTCTCACATAACTTGATGCGTGTTCCCTTGAGCTGCAGGGTTTTTTTCAACGGAGGACGCAAAATGAGAAATGTCAGCGGCCATTCCCAAGGCTGCTTGAGAGCGGCCGTCGCCGCGACGGTTCTGCTCTTCGGAGTGGTGAATGCCCATGCCCGTGATCCTTTGCCATCCTGGAATGATGGACCTGCCAAACAAGCCATTCTCGCCTTCGTAAAGGAGACAACCGACAAATCCAGCCCCAAGTTTGTAGAGCCGAAAGACCGCATCGCGACCTTTGATCAGGATGGCACGCTGTGGACGGAACATCCGTTGTACGGACAAGCGATGTTCGCGCTGGACCGATTGGGAAAGATGGCACCGCAACACCCGGAATGGAAGGAGAAGGATCCGTTCAAGTCGGTCCTAACAGGGGACCGGGAAGCGATGAGCAAGTTCACCGAGTCGGACTGGATGGAGATTCTAGGAGTGACACATGCCGGAATGAGCACGGAAGAGTTTGTGGCTCTGGTGAGGGAATGGATCACGACCGCCAAAGCTCCGCGCTTCAATCGCCTCTATACCGATCTCGTCTATCAGCCGATGCTGGAAGTGATGCGGTATCTCCGCGAAAACGGTTTCAGGACGTATATTGTGACGGGCGGCGGACAGGAGTTCGTGCGCGTCTATAGCGAGCAAGTCTATGGGGTCCCGCCGGAGCAGGTCGTCGGGTCGAGTCTTGTGACAACGTATAAGGATGACGGCGGGAAACCCGTGCTCATGAGGGAACCGAAGGTGTTCCTCGTTGACGATGGTCCGGGCAAGGCTGTCGGGATCAACCTGTTCATCGGCAAGCGGCCGCAGGCGGCCTTCGGCAACTCGGGAGGCGATCAGCAGATGCTCGAATGGACGCAGGCGGGCGACGGTGCCCGGCTGATGATGCTGGTGCACCACGATGATGGCGACAGAGAGTATGCCTATGGACCTGGCGGAGGTCTTCCTGACACCCACGTCGGCACCTTTTCCGACGCGCTCATGGCGGAGGCGAAGAAGAGTGGTTGGATCGTTATCAGCATGAAGAACGACTGGAAGACTGTCTTTCCGCCCGAAAAAAAGTAACCAAGCAGGCAGTCATTGGCGATCGGTCCTCTGATCCGGTCCGCTGTTTGGGGCCAAGGTATTTGAGCAACCGCCGAAGTGTACAGTTACTGCATGGGACGCCAGTTTTCGCACCTGCTGGGCGTTATCGGAATGATCTTGATTCTGTTGCTCTGGGTGTCTCTGCTTAACCCGCCAAAAGCCGACCGTTTCGTAGACAGCCTGGCGGGGGCGCAACACGAATACAAGATCGTGCTGGGTACGGCTTTTCTAGCCACTGTTCTTGCGTTTGTGGCTGCCATTCGCGCCTCCAGGTGGTGGTATCTCGGCGTCGCTCTTTCCTCGGGAACGCTTGCGTTTTTCACCATCCGCCTCTCCGGCTAGCAGGACGCCGGCGAAGTTTCGGGAGGCGTCGCAATTGCTGTCAGCCTTTCTCCGCTTGGAGCTGGCGTCGGCGCCGGATGCGGAGAAGGATCTCGCGGTGGCGCACGGCTTTTCCCAGGTCGCCGCCAGGGCGTGTATAGAGAGCGGCCAGCCAGCGGTGGGCTGCGATCAGGCCTGGGTGCATGGTGAGGGAAGTTTCGAAGGCGAGGACGGCGCGGTCGTGGTGGCCGAGGCGGGCCAAGGCTATGCCAAGATAAAAGTGGCCGAGCGGCAGAAAATGCTGCAAGCCCACAGCGAGCAACGCTCGTTCGGCAGCGTTTTCGTTGTGGCGTTGCCGTAGATGGACGAGAGCCAATCCGAGATGAGCTTCGGCGCAGTCGCCATCAATTTCAAGCGCACGTTGAAAGGCGCGTTCGGCATCGTGGGTACGCTTTTGTCGCAGATAGGTTTCACCGACTCTCAGATGTAAGTCTGGAAGATGCGAATCTGATTGTTCAGCTCGCTGAAGACAGGCCAGGGCCGCATCCAAGTCTCCTTCTTCGAAGTGAATCGTGCCCATGAGCAAGGCAACCCATGCGCGCGGTTGGGAGTTGGTGGCTGCGTTTGCGGGCCCCGGTCTTTCTGTAGCTGTTAGCGGATCAGATTTTCTAGCGGGCGCCGCTTTCGGTTTGAAAGCGATGAGCTGATGGAGTAGTGTTTTCGATTGTTCGTGGTGTCCTTGCGCGAGAGCGCATTGGGCGAAATGCTGCAAGAATCGAGATTCATCGGGCCACTTGATGGTGAGTTGCTCGAAGATTGTTTGAGCTTCCGCGATGCGTTGTGAGTTCAAGTAGACACGCGCCAAGTTGTATTGCTGCTCTCGCAAAGCGGTCTCGGCGGCTCGCGCCTGGTCTTCACTCGGAGGCTGGATGTAGCCGAGGGCGACGAACTGCTGCAAGACCGCCTGGGCAGCGGCGGGATCCATGCCGAGATCGGCGGGATGCATTCCACTTTCACCCGGCTCCGTTTCCCAGCTTGGAATGCGCGTGATCTGCGGCGGCTCTTCGAAGGCTTGCACAAGCACTCGGCCGTCCATGTCTTCGCCCACGGGCAATCCGAACAAAGTGAGGATCGTCGGAGTTATATCGAGCAGGGTAGCGCCGTAGATTCGTTCGTCTTGCTGGATGTGATCGCCTTTCATGCAGAGGATTCCGAATCGACGGTGTTGCACCGCTGGGCCCGCAGGCTCGTTGGGAATGGCACGAGGCCGAAGATGATCGGAATGAAAGCCGTGATCGGAGACGAGCACGACGGTAGTGTCGGGGCCGGCGAGGTCGAGCAAGGTCTGCAACATCATGTCGTGAAAACGATAGGCGCCGTTGATGACGTCTTTGTAGATCTCGAATTTGTCTTCGGGAATTCCTTCCATTCGTGGCGGATGGTAGTGCATGAAACCGTGGGAGAAGTGGTCGATGGCGTTGTAGTAGACGGCGAGGAAATCCCACGACTCGTTCTGCAGAATCCAGGTGGCCGCGTTGTGAATGGAGCAGTTCTCCGCGAGAACTTTGGCGAACTGTTGCAGCCCCTTGTCTTTTTCCTGATCGATTTCGGCGGCGCGCGGGATCCAGGGAAGAATGGCGGCCTCGGTCACCTCCGACGGATGCATACGCAGAGCGGCGAAGCGGTCACGCATACTTTCGGGATGAACCGCGCCGGGCGGGAGAGGCCATTCCTTGTCGAGCGGACCGACTGCATAAGGGAAGAGATCTGAGACCGAGATGCCGCGGATGGGTTCGGCGGGGTGTCCCGCGAACCAGCCAACAACGTGGGCGTTGTATCCGCGCTGCGTGAGGATGTTCCAAATCGCTTTGACTTTGCGAGAGGTGCTGGTGACGGGACGGACTGCGCCGGTTTGCGGATCAGGTTCCATGAAACCGAGGATTCCGTGTTTGTCAGGCCGCTTGCCGGTGGCAATGGAGTTCCACAGCATTGGGGACAGAATCGGCTGGAGGGTGGCGATGTTTCCCATAACCCCGTGATTGACGAAGTCTTCCAGCGTAGGCATGAGACCTTGATCGAGAAGCGGCGTAATGATTTTCCAGTCGGCGGCGTCCCAGCCGATGAGCAAGACTTTCTTGGCAAGAGCTTCAGGCATGCAGAGAGGGATGTTAGATAAGACTTATGCAATCGTGAGCGGAGTCCAAGGTGGCAGGGATATTCCCGCAACCCGGGCCAAGTCCGCAGATTTTGCCTTGATCCGATGCGGGTGTCAAGCAGAAAGCCGCAGTGTCAGTCGTTCTGCATTGCAGCGGTCAAAGTCCCCACCCTTCGACTTCGCTCAGGGCAGGCACTAATCTCGCCAAAGTGCGGCAAGATTAGTATGGGGCACCCTGCAGTTCTTTTTTAGTTCCTGAGTGTCTTTCCCGTTTTCAGGGTGTACTGAATTCTTTCTTGCGTCTTCTTTTCTCCGCAAAGGGATTTAAAGCCTTCGCGCTCGAGGTCGAGGATGTATTGTTCGCTGACCGGAGTGCCCGGGGTGACGTTGCCGCCGCAGAGGACTTCGGCGATTTTGCCACCCAACTTCACTTCGTAGTCGGTGATGAAGTCTCCCTGACGCATGAGATGGACGCCCATTTTGAGTGCGGCGATGAGACTTTCGCCGGGTGCGGGAATGTCGGTGCGAGGCACCGGGGGCTCGTATCCGGCGCGCACGAGTTCGAGGGCGCGGGCTTTGGCGTCGGAGAGGACGCGCTCGCGGTTCATGGTGATGCGGTCGGAGTCGGAGAGAAATCCGAGTCCACGGGCTTCATGAGCTGACGTGGCGACCTTGGCGGTGGCGATGGCTTCGAAGGCTTTCTTCATGGCCTCCATCATTTCGACGGAACCGGCGAGAGCTTCGCCAGAGACTTTTCCGCGCGATGCGGCTGCGCTGTCGACGGCGCGCAGCAGCATTTCTTTGCAACCTCCGCCGCCGGGGAGCAGGCCGACTCCGACTTCCACCAGTCCGGTGTAGAGCTCGGCGTGCGGTTGGCGGGCTGCGGCGTGTAATGAAATTTCGGTGCCGCCGCCCAGGCACAGCCCGAATGGCGCAGAGACTACCGGCTTCGGCGAAAACTTGATGGCCTGGGTCATCCCTTGGAATTGGCGGATAGCGAGGTCCACGTCGTCCCATTCGTCTTCCTGCACGCTCATCAGAAGAAGCATGAGATTTGCGCCGACGGAGAAATTGGTGGCGTCATTGGTGATGACGAAGGCGTCGAAGGCGTCGCCCGGGCCGCCAGGCTTGAGCGACTGCGTGATCAAGGTGATGATGTCGGCGCCGAGGGAGTTCATCTTGCTGTGGAACTCGAGGCAGGCTACGCCGTCGCCGAGATCGACGAGTGATGCTCCAGAATTTTTCTTCACCACACCGTTGGATTTTTTCGCGACTGTGACCGACCAGACGCCCGCGGGGACTTGAATCGATTCCCAGCTCTCGGTGCCCATCTCCCAGTACTTGCGGCCAGAGGGAGATTTGGGGTCGTCGAGGTACCAGGATTTTTGTCCCTTGGCCAGCAAACGCTCGACGTTGGCGGGGACGGGCCTGCCCTCTTTCTTCATGCGGGCGACGGTGGCCTCGACGCCGGCGGCGTCCCAGAGTTCGAAGGGGCCGAGCTCCCAGTTGAAGCCGAGGCGCATGGCGCGGTCGATTTCGACGACGGAGTTAGAAATTTCAGGGACGCGGTTGGCGGAGTAGGTCCAGAGATCGGTAAGAGCGGACCACAGGAACGCTCCGGCCTTGTCGCCTTTCTGCGGGCCGCTGCCATCGAGGCCGAGTAGGGTGCGAAGGCGCGCGCCGGTGTCTTCGATGGTCTTGGCCATTTCCAGGGCGGGGAACTTTGGCTTCTGGCGGGGATGGTATTCCAACGTCTTCCAGTCGATGGCCAGGCGTTCATCTTCCTTGCCGTTCGCCGCTTTTGATTTCTTGTAGAAGCCGCCTTTGGTTTTGTCGCCTAACCACTTGTTTTGCAGCATCTGGGTGAAGAAGTCGGGAAGGCGCAGATCGCTGCGCTCGTCGTGAACGTTGGTGGTCATGTTGCCGACGACGTGGCCGAGAATGTCGAGACCGACGAGGTCGATGGTGCGGAAGGTGGCGGACTTGGGCCATCCCACGGCTTGTCCGGTAAGGGCGTCGACTTCTTCGATGGTGAGGCCCATCTCCTGCATGAGGCGAATGACGTTGAGCACAGAGAAGGTGCCAATGCGGTTGCCGATAAAGTTGGGCGTGTCTTTGGCGATGACGACGCCTTTGCCGAGACGTACGTCGCAGAAGTGGGCGATGGCGTCGATGGCGGCGCGGTCGGCCTCAGGCGTGGGAATGATTTCCAAAAGGCGCATGTAGCGTGGCGGGTTGAAGAAGTGCGTGCCGAACCAGGCCCAGCGGAAATCGTCGGAAAATCCTTCGGCGATTTTTCCGACAGGAAGGCCGCTTGTGTTCGTGGTGACGATGGTGCCGGGTTTGCGGACGGCTTCGACTTTTCGGAGCAGGGCGCGCTTGATGTCTAGATTCTCGACGACGGCTTCGATGATCCAGTCGACGTCTGCGAGTTTTTTGATGTCGTCTTCGAAGTTGCCTACGGTGACGAAGCGGGCAAGGGACGGGTCCATGAAGGCGGCGGGTTTGGATTTTCTGGCAGCTTCAAGTCCGGCAGCGGCGATTTTATTGCGTGCGGGACCGTCGGCGTCGGGAGGAACGATATCGAATAAATAGCTGGGAACGCCGGCATTGGCGAAATGCGCGGCGATGCGGGCGCCCATGGTTCCGGCGCCGAGGATGGCGACTTTATTGATTCGTTTCATGATCAGGCCTCGGAATGAACGTCTTTAACCACAGGGGAAACGGGGGACACAGAGGATTTGAATTGTGAACTGGTAATGGTAATCGCATCGGGGATGAATTATCTAGGGCTGGGATCACAGGGTTTGACGGCTTCGGGCTCCGCGCGAGATCCCTCGCTCCGCCTGAAAGACGGTTCCGCTCGGGATGACGCCCTGTAGAGAAAATGAACAGTCACAGTTCTGCGTGGGCGGTTACATAATCCAAGGCTTGGCGAGCCATCTGTTTTTCGCCGCGATAAGCGAGAAGTTTGGGGGCATCTTCGAGACGGACCCATTTTGCGCGGCCGACTTCGACGCGCATGGCTTCGGCGATGTCGTCGATGCGTCCGGACTCGTAGCGAAAAAGATAGAAGCTGACAATTTTAAAGACACGCTCGCCGTCGCCCCACGAGCGGACGTAAACATATTTGCTATCTCCGAGCTTGGCAATGGGAACGGCGGTGATGCCGGTTTCTTCGCGAACTTCTCGCAAGGCAGCTTCGAGCGGCTTCTCACCGGGGTCAACGAGGCCTTTCGGCAGGCACAGAACTGGTTTGTGTTTCGGCCGCACCGCGCGCTTTGTCGCATCGGGAACCACGACCGCCGGGAGCCCCGCAGAGGGCAGTTCGATGGCGGCCATCCACCACTCATCGTCTTTCTTGCGGATGACCACGCCTCCGGATGAAATCTCGCGGACCATACTGTCTGCAACTTAGCAGGAATACAGGAATTTCGTCACGCGGCTGAAGGCGTTACGGTAACTATTACTGTTACCAAGGGCTTATTCAAGGTAATCCTGCGTGGCACGGTTGTGCCCTGCAGCTTTCTGTGGAAATATGGCATCTTATTAAGCAGGGGTTGTAGGACTCCGGCAGCTGGCGGCCGGATCTGGGGTCGGCAAGTGAACGGTCTGGGGAAGATCATTCGGTCTGTGCAGGCCTTTGGGCGGGAGCTCTCCCGCAAGTCAGGGCCAAGTCCATCCTCCCGGATTCCGGCTATTGGCGTGGCGTTGGGCGGAGGATTCGCCCGCGGCATCGCACACATCGGCGTTCTCAAAGTTCTCGAAGAAGAAAAGATTCCTGTAAGTGTCGTGACGGGGACGAGTGTCGGGGCGCTGATGGGCGCGGCGTATTGTAGTGGCGCCTCGCTCGCAGAACTGGAAGCGCTGGCGCACAATGTGCGCTTTACGTCTTTCGCCCGCTGGACGCTGTCGCGTTGCGGCTTTGCCTCGAACGACCGCATGGTTTCGTTTCTCACTCGCATTTTGAAAGTGAAAACTTTTGAGGAGTTGCGCATCCCGCTGGGAGTGACCGCGACCGATTTCAACACAGGCGAAGGCGTGGTATTCCTATCCGGATCGATGATCGATCCGGTGCGTGCCAGCTGCGCGTATCCGGGAATGTTTTTGCCGGTGCAGATTCGCGGACGATACCTGGTGGATGGAATGCTTTCGCATCCCGTGCCCACGCGGCCGCTGCGTGACATGGGCGCGGACAGAGTGCTGGCTGTGCATTTGAAGGGCACGTGGGCAAACGGCGGCCCGCCGCGACATTTGTTTGATGTGATCGGACAGTCATTCGCGATCGCGCAGGATGCGATGTCGTGCCTGTGGCGCGAAGCTGCCGACGTCGTGATCGAGCCCGATGTTGCTGGATTTGCCTATGATGACTTCAAGCGTGCCGGCGATCTGGTTCGCGTAGGCGAAGCGGCTATGCGGAAGGCGCTTCCCGAAGTACGCAAGTGGCTGGAGAGCCCTGCGATCACGTCCTATCCTGAGACGGAACGTCGGGCAGCACCCAGAGTTGCACCCATGCCGGCTGACTGAGCCCGGAAGCCCGCCAATTACTCGACACATGCGATGCCACTGCGATTCCACTCTGTATTCTTGCGCGTAGTGTCAGGTGCTTACATTGACTTGACAGGAGTCAAGACATAACATTTCGACACCACTTGAAAAGACAGACGCTCGAGCAGGTAATCTTCCTGCAGTTCTGCAATCCATGATGGAGGTCAGCCGTTGATCTTGCTGCGTCGAGGCTGGAATCCACTCGCCGAAATTGGAGGCTTAGGCAGGTCTTGACGCCATCCGCAGCTATGTCGCGACGAATCGCGTGGGCCGCGTGGCTTCTCGTTCTTATTCAGGTGGCAGGATTTCTGTTGCTGGGACCCGGGACGTCGCGGGACCTGGTTTCCAACCTCATTCAGATCGCATCGTGCCTGACTGCGGCGGCCTTCTGTTTTTCCGCCTTCAGGCGCAGTCGCAATGTGGCGCGCACGTTCTGGATACTCTTCTCCGTTGCATTCGTGGCCTACGCGGTTTCCAACGTAGTTTGGACGTACTACGAAAACTTTCTCGGCCAAGCGGTTCCTGCCTCTCCGATTTCGCAATTTCTCTATCTTTGTTATGACGCTCCCATCGTGATGGCGCTGTTTCTGCGCGAGGGCGAAGATCCCTCAGGCCTGGACTGGTACCGCTCGCTCGAGTTCGTCCAGATGCTGATGGTGGCGTTTCTGATCTATTACGACTTCCTGTTTTTGCGCGCGCTCCCGGCGGGAGAGCACAGCCTCGAACTGATGGAGCAGGGTCTGACCAACGTGCTCAACTTTGTCCTGGCGGCCGCGTTCGCTCTGCGTTCGATTTGGGCGCGCGCTCCACTGGTGCGCGCCTTATGCCGGAGAATGTCGGTGTACCTCATCGTCTATGCTCTCGCGGCGGGAGTTGGGGACTACGCACTCACCTTTATTCACACGACCTCGGGAAGTTGGTCGAGTCTCGCGTGGACAGTTCCCTTTGTGGTGGCTGCGATTCTGGCGGCGGGATTTGAGCAGCCTGCCGAAACCGCTGCGGGCGTGCCTGTCGAACATTGGAACAAACGCGCGTTGCTGCTCAAGAATATCGGCCTTGGGGTGATGCCGCTAACGGCGTGGGCACTGGCCATTCCCGCGGCGAACCACGATCGCATGGTTGCCTACGGCGCGGTGATCGTGTCGCTGGTGTGCTACGGTGCGCACTTAACACTGAGCCAATATCGCAACTATGAGAACGTGGAAGCGCTGCGGGCTTCCGAAGAACGCTACCGGTTGCTCTTCCAGCAGCTTTTGCAATCCGAAAAAATGCAGGCGATTGGGCGCCTGGCGGGCGGGGTCGCGCACGATTTCAATAACGTGCTCACCGTTGTAATGGGGTATGCCCAGCAGATGCTGGAAGACGAAGATCCTACGGCAGACAGCGTGCATGGCGGTGCCAGGCAGATTATTACAGCCGGGAAGCGCGCCGCTGCGTTGACGCGCCAGTTACTCGCGTTCGGGCGAAAGCAAGTACTGCAACCCAGCATCCTGAATCTCAACGCGATCATTGTGGACGTAGACAAAATGCTGCAGAGGCTCATTCACGAGAATGTGGAGATCGTGACCACGCCATCTCCGCAGGTGGGCGCCGTCAAGGCCGATCTGGGGCAAATCGAGCAAGTGCTGGTAAATCTGGTCATCAATGCGCGTGATGCCATGCCCGGCGGTGGAAAGCTCACGATTGAAACCGCGAATGTCGAACTCGACGAAAGCTACGCGCACGAGCACGCCGGGGTTTGCGCCGGCCAATACGTCATGTTAGCGGTCAGCGACACCGGCACTGGCATGGATACCGAGACTCTCTCCCACATCTTCGAACCGTTTTTTACAACGAAGGAAGTGGGCAAGGGGTCGGGCATGGGGCTGGCGACGGTGTACGGCATTGTGCAGCAGAGTGGTGGGCACGTCTGCGTTTACAGTGAAATGGGGCGGGGCAGTACCTTCAAGGTCTATCTTCCGCGTGTAGAGGAGTCCGCAGGACATTCGGCCAGGATGCAGCACTCAGAAGCTGCGATCTGTGGAAGCGAGACCGTGCTTGTAGCGGAAGACGATCTGCACGTTCGCAATCTGACGGTCGCCGTGCTGAAGGCTTGCGGATATTCGGTGCTGGAGTTGGAGAATCCTTCGGAGGCGGAGCGCGTTTGCGAGCAACACAGCGGCGTAATTGATCTGCTGTTGACGGATGTGATCATGCGGGATACGAGCGGGCCTGAACTCGCGCGCGTGATGCAAAAGCTGCGCCCGCAGACCAAAGTCTTATTCATGTCGGGATACACCGACACGGCGATCGTGCACAAGGGTGTGCTCGAGCCGGGCATCGATTTTCTCGCCAAGCCATTTACACCGTCGACATTAGCGGGGAAGGTGCGGCAGGTATTGGACCAAGCGAAGGCGTAGGGCGAGAAATCGTGGCAGATTGATCCTTCCGGTTCTCGCATTGTTCGAATTCTCTTGACCAAATGAATAAAAAAGGGCCATCATGTTGACTAGTCAGACTAGTAAGAATTTGGAAGGTCAATATGGCTAAATCTGCCAAAAAGCCAAATCGCGGAGCTTTATCCACTCCCATTGTCGGCCTTAAGTCTGCCGGAGGGTCGTGGCAGCTTCAAACCGCCAAAGCCCGGTTCAGCGAGGTCTTTCGACGCGCGCGTACCGAGGGGCCGCAGCGCATTACACGTCAGGGTAAGGAAGGCGTGGTCATGATCGCGGAGGAGCAGTTTGCGCGACTAGTCGGCAAGGCAGATCAGCCGAAGAGTATCGTGCAGTTTTTTCGGCAGTCGCCGCTCGTAGGAGTTGATCTGGATCTGGAACGGGACCGCGACACCGGACGTGACATCGAGCTGTGAGCGCCTTCCTCCTGGACACCAATTGCATCTCTGAGTTGGTCCGCAAGGGACCTGAGCCGCGCGTCCTGAAGTGGATGGAGGAGGCCGATGAAAGCCTTCTCTATCTCAGTGTGCTCACACTTGGAGAGATTCGGAAAGGCGTAGCCTGTCTGCCGCAAAGCAGGCGCCGAAGTCAGTTGGAAGCTTGGTTGGAGCAAGATCTGCAAGTCCGGTTTGCTGGAAGAATCTTGCCGATCGATGCGGCCGTCGCAGATCGGTGGGGTTTGCTAGCTGCGGAGGCAAAGCGAAAAGGCCAGACGATCTCTAGTATCGACGGACTTCTGGCGGCGACCGCGATGCAACACAACCTTACGATCGTGTCGCGCAACGTAAGCGACTTCGCCAATACTCACGCAGCGGTTCTTAATCCCTGGGAAAATTGAAGTCGAAAAATGCCTGTATTCTGAGTGGAGCGTCATCCTACTTTTTCTGCTTCCTCTTGAATTCGGCGCCACGCTTTCTCCACATGGCGCGCTTGCGTGTGGGTTTGTCCTACAGAGAAACGCAAGGTCAACTTTCCATTCAGCTTCGTGTGCGTAAGGTACAAATCGCCGCTGCGGTTCAGGCGGTCCATGATGGTCTGGTTGGCCGCGTCTCCGCCCTTGTGCCGGAAGCAGACCAGGTTGAGCGGTGCGGGTGCGGCCAGTTCGAAGCGGGCGTCGTTGCGCATCCACTGCACGAACTGCTGCGCCAGTTGCACGTGCTGGCGAATGTGGTGCTGCAATCCCTCGACGCCATAATGGCGGATGACGAACCACAACTTTAACGAGCGGAAGCGGCGTCCGAGTTGAATGTGCCAGTCGCGGTAATCGATGACGGCGCCCGATTCGGAGGCCTGATTCCGCAGGTATTCCGGCAGAATGCTGAGCGTCTGAATCAGAGCCTTGCGGTCGGCGACCCAGAAGCAGCTGCAGTCGAAGTTAGTGAACATCCATTTGTGCGGGTTGAAGTTATAGCTGTCGGCGAGTTCGACCCCGCTTTGCAGGTGGCGAAACTCCGGGCAGAGCATGGCCGTGCCCGACTTCGCGGCGTCCACGTGAAGCCAGAGATTGTGCTGGCGGCAGACGTCGCCAATCGCGCTGATGGGGTCCATCGCGTCGGACGAAGTTGTGCCCACGGTGGCACAAACAAAAAATGGAGTCAGCCCGGCGCGACGATCGATCTCGATCTGGCGTACGAGAGCGTCGGGGCGCATCGCGAGATTCTGATCGACTTCGATCTGCCGCAGGTTTTCAACGCCGATGCCGGCGATCATCGCCGCTTTTTCGAGAGAGGAATGCGTTTGGGTTGAAACGTAGGCGATGAGGCGTCCATCGCATCCTATTTTGTTGCTGCGGTAATTGGTCGCACGCTCGCGGGCAGCCAGAAGCGCGGTGAGTGCGGCGGTGGAAGCTGTGTCCTGAATAACGCCGCCGCCTGTGTTCGTCGAAAGAAATTTCTCGGGCAGACCAAGCATGGAGACGAGCCAGTCCATGACATGGGTCTCGAGTTCGGTGCAGGCGGGACTGGTGGACCACAACATTCCTTGCACGCCCAGACCCGACGAAAGAAGGTCGCCGAGAATTCCGGGGCCGGAGGCGTTGCAGGGAAAGTACGCGAAGAAATTCGGTGACTGCCAATGGGTGACACCGGGCAAGACTAACTGCTCGACATCTTTCAGTAACGCGTCAAACGATTCGCCGTGTGCTGGGGGATTGGTGGGAAGCGAAGCTCGTATCTCTCCCGGCTTCACTTGTGAGAGGACCGGGAAGGTTTCGACGCGCGCCTGATAGTCGGCGATCCAGTCGATCACGGCGTGGCCGTGACGGCGAAATTCTTCGGGGGTCATGTGAAAGGATTTTTCGTCGGACACGTTTTCTCCAGATCAGGTCACTTCAGTTGTCCAAAGTACACTCGAGTCTTGTAATCGACCCCGACGCGTCCCTCGGCAGCATGAGCTTCGAACAGTCGCTTCAACTCTCGCAGCATTGGTTCATGCTTCGGATGCCCTGTGCCCGGCGCGTACGATGACGAAAGCAGGCGGCCTTCAAGGCCGGCATAGTCGAATTCCTGGCGCATGTCGAACGTGCGCTCCTGGTAGAGCGCCGGATCGAAGAACTCGTTTACCGCATCGGTGGTCCGCTCATGACGAACCTCTCGGTAGTCGGTGCCGTAGGTAAGCAGCAGTTGTTCGTATTCGCGAAGAAACGGCGCCGCATCTGTGACGCGTTCGTTCCACAGAAGAACCAGCCAACCGCCCGGCTTTAGAATTCGTACAAACTCTTGTCGCGCCGCTGCACGATCGAACCAGTGCGCTGCCTGTACGGCGGTGACAAAATCAACGCTTTGATTTGGAAGCGTGGTCTTCTCCGCTGACCCGGCGATGCTGCTGAACGTGGGGAATGCCGCAAGCAAGCGCTCGCCGGCTTGCCGCATGTCCGCGTTGGGCTCGATACCGAATACGGTGTTTCCGTTTTCCAGAAAGTGACGCGTCCAGATTCCGGTGCCGAAAGCAATGTCCGCGATGACGTGGCGCGGCGTAAGGCCACAATCATTCCGCAAAAGCGCCAAGGCTTCGGGAGGATAGTCAGGCCGGTAACGGATATAGTTTTCTACGCGATCGGAAAAGCGGCTGGTGGCGTTGGAAGCAGGCATAAGCGAGGCACTCGGCAGGATTTTTCATCTTGCCAGAAAGTCATTCTAACGGCAGGATAGAGATGTTGTCCCTCCCCGCTGGGTCCGCAGAGTTCGCCCGCCGGGTCTTCAGGCTGGAGTTTCGCGGCAGCGAAAAGAGTGAATTGCTCCGGCCGTAGCCCAACATTATGAGAGTGGTCATAAAAGTCGGCACCAGTCTTATTGCTCCCGGCGGGCAGGTCGATATCAACTTGCTGCGCGGCATGGTCGATCAATTCGATCTCTCGAAGAACGAATACTTGATCGTGACCTCGGGCGCGATCGCGGCGGGAATGTCGGGGCTCGCGCTGCAGAAACGGCCGAGTGATGTTCCCGGCATGCAGGCCTGCGCCGCCGTCGGGCAGAGCAAGCTGATGCATACCTACGAACGCCTGTTCTTTGGGAAGAAAGTGGTGGCACAACTGCTGCTCTCGAGCGACGACTTCACTTCGCCAGTGCGCTATCGCAATCTGCAGAATGCGCTTGCCGAGTTGCTCGCGCTGGGTGTGGTCCCCATTGTGAATGAGAATGACAGCGTCTCGGTGAGGGAGTTGGAAGGCGCGTTTGGCGATAACGACGAACTCAGTTCGCTGCTGGCTACGGCGGTGAAGGCCGACTGGCTGCTGCTGCTGACGAACGTCGACGGATTCCTGGTTCCGAATGGGCGCAAGAAGCCACGGTTACAGCGCGTGATTCGCAAACTTACGCCCGAGCTTGAAGCGCAATGCAATGGGAAAAGTTCGCTGGGGCGCGGCGGCATGATTTCCAAATTGCGTGCGGCCAAGCTGGCGAGCGAGGGCGGAGTCCACGTGGCGATTGTGAATGGAAGGCATCCCAAGGCGATTACCGCGGGGATGGAGCGCAAGATCGGGACTTATTTTCCGCCGCTGAAGGAACGATAATCGAGATCATGGCCGCCAGTCTTACTACCACCGCCCCCACGCAGGATAAGTTGTTGCGGGCTCGCGCCGCGTCCGCGCGACTGGCGCTGCTTTCGACCAGTGAAAAGAACGCTTTGCTGCTCGCGATTGCCGATGCCATCGAGGCTAACGAGAAAAGTATTCTGGCGGCGAATCGCGAGGACGTGGAAAACTCCGGCCTCGAAGGCGCGATGCGCGACCGGTTGCTGCTAACTTCGGCGCGCATCAAGGACATGGCGCGGGGAGTGCGAGAGGTTGCGGCCCTGCCGGATCCCATTGGCGAAACCTTGGCGGAGTGGACGAAGGCAAACGGACTGCGGATTCGCAAAGTGCGTGTGCCGCTCGGCGTTGTGGGAATTATTTACGAATCACGTCCGAATGTAACGGTTGATACGGCGGTGCTGGCGTTGAAGACCGGGAACGCCATTGTTCTGCGCGGCGGGAAGGAAGCGGCGCAAAGCAATCAGCGTCTGGTCGAGATTATGACCGCGGTTTCGGGTGTGCCCGAGGGTGCGGTTGAATTGCTGGATTCGAGCACGCGACAATCGGTGCAGGAATTAATCAAGGCGCGCGGGCTGGTTGATGTCATCATCCCACGGGGCGGCGCGGGCCTCATCACGTTCGTTACCGAGAATTCCGCGGTGCCTGTGATTGAGACCGGGGCGGGGAATTGCCATATCTTTGTCGACGAGACGGCCGATTTTGAAATGGCCGACCGGATTGTGATCAATGCAAAGACGCAGCGTCCGTCGGTGTGCAATGCGGCTGAGAAGTTGCTGGTGCACGAGCGGGTGGCGGCGGAATATGTTCCACGCATCGTAAAGAAGTTGATTGATGCGGGAGTTGAGGTACGCGGCGACGGGAAGGCGCGCAGCCTCGCCGCTGGATTGCAAGTCGGACCGGCGGTGGAGCAGGACTGGTACGAAGAATATTTGAGGCTCTGTATTGCGGTGGCCGTGGTTGCTGATGTCGATGACGCGATTGCTCACATCAACCGCTATTCGACCAAACATAGTGATTCAATCGTGACCCGCGATGAAGCGGATGCCCGAAAGTTTCTGCGAGGCGTGGATTCGGCTGCGGTCTACTGGAACGCCTCCACGCGATTCACCGATGGGGCGGAATTCGGCTTTGGGGCCGAGATGGGAATCAGTACGCAGAAACTGCACTGCCGCGGGCCGTTCGCCCTGGCGGAGTTGACTTCGTCGAAGTACGAGATTATCGGGACCGGGCAAGTAAGATAGTCCCGACGCCATCCGCATCAAGGAGTGTGGCAGCGTCTGCTTCGATCACCGCCACACCGGCACCCGCATTACATCAAAGTGATGATCGTAGGTCCAGACCTCAAGACCAAGGCGCAGCGCCAATGCCGCAACAGTTGCGTCGACCAACGTAATTCCTTGGTCGGGAAAATTTCGGACGGCAATTACTGCGCGCCCGTAGTCTTCGGATTCAGGATTGATGAGAGCGGCGGCGCCCAGGAACCCGATCCATTTATGCGCAGCGGCAATGCCCAGGCGGTACAGCACGAGCGAGTAAGCCTCTAATAATGTCGGGTAGGCAATCACGACCTCGCATCGCTTGGTGTCGAGCGTCTCGAGTTGCTGTCTCGCCTCTCGATGGTGTTGATCAGCCTCGTCCACTGCGGCGTACAAGGGACCGGCGTCAGCCAGGACTGCACGTGTCACTTCTTGAGACCCGTCAGGTACAGATCGTGGTTGATGCTGACATCGCTCCGACCACTATTCCCCAAGGGTTCTAGTTTCAAAGGCCGGTAAGTTCGCAAGAATCCCCGTTCCTGCAAATACTCGCGCAGTGCTACCTGAACGACGGCCGTCAGTGCAGGGGGCACATTTTGCGCCTCCGTGTATTTCTCCACTGCCTCGGCAAGATCGTCCGGCAATGTAACTGTCGCACGCTTCATGAAAAGAGTATAGCACCAACTGGTGAAGTTGGTGAACTCCGCAAGAAAAGGCGAATGTTAGGCGAATTAGCCGGGCAGTCCTGTAGGGGTTCGCCCAGATGACACTGTGTTTATTGCCTTCGTGTGACTTCGTGCCCTTCGTGGTAAAGACTTCAAAATAACGCCGGACGCCTGAGGTCGAGCGCCTGTGCTACCTTACTAGTTTTCACCGCGGGAGCCTGATGAAACTTCTCATAGCCGCCATTCTCTCTTCAGCCCTATTCCTATCGGGATCGTCTCCAACCGCAAGCGGTAATGCTTCGTCCTCGAATGCGGCGTCCGCCATTTTTGGTTTTCGCGATGCGGCCGCCGAAAATGCGACCGAGTCGCGGTTTCTGGCGGTGCCTGATGCCAAGCTCGCGGAGGAGCATTTGCGCATTCTGACGCAAGCTCCGCACATGGCGGGGACTGTCGAGGACAAGGCTACCGCCGACTACGTCGCGCAGAAATTCCGCGACGCGGGGCTTGAGACCGAGATCGTCGAATACAAAGTGTGGATGAACTATCCCACCGAGATCACCGTTGATTTGACGGCGCCGGCCGGAGTGGAGATGCACGGGCCCACGCGTGAGCACGTGGACAACGATCCGTACCAGGACGATCCGCGTGTAGTCATGCCCTTCAACGGAATGTCGCCGTCGGGAGACGTCGAAGCGGAGGTGGTCTACGCGAATTACGGAACGCCCGACGACTTCGAGAAACTGCAGAAGGTGAAAGTCGATGTGCGCGGCAAGATCGTGCTGGTCCGCTACGGGCAAAATTTCCGTGGCGTCAAAGTTTTCGTCGCACAGGAGCATGGAGCGGCAGGCGTGATCATTTACTCCGATCCCGCGGATGATGGGTGGAAGCGCGGCGACAAATATCCAGACGGTCCGTGGCGGCCCGACACCGGCGTGCAGCGGGGGTCTGTCGGGTATATGTTCGAGTTCCCGGGAGATCCGACGACCCCGGGCGTGGCGTCGGTGCCATCACTGCCCGATTCGCAGCGCGTCGCTCCCGAAAAGTCGGCGCAGATCCCGACCATCCCGGTGACGCCTATGTCGTATCACGACGTGTGGCCGGTGCTGCAGCACCTGGGTGGCCCCGATACGCCGCGGGAGTGGCAGGGGGCGTTGCCGTTTACCTATCACGTGGGGCCGGGGCCGGCGAAGCTGAAGATGCACCTCAGGCAGGATTACCAGTTCCGCACGCTCTGGGACGTGATTGGACGGGTTCGCGGCAGTGCGCTGCCGGATGAGTGGGTGGTTGCGGGCAATCATCGGGACGCATGGGTGTATGGCGCTGTGGATCCCAACAGCGGCACGGCGGCGATGCTGGAGGCGGTGCACGGCGTCGGCGAGCTGCTGAAGTCGGGGTGGAAGCCGAAGCGCACGTTGATCTTTGGCAGTTGGGATGGAGAAGAGGAAGGCTTGATGGGATCCACCGAGTGGGTGGAGCAGCACGAGGCTGAGCTGGCGAATGCGGCGGCGTATTTCAACATGGACGTTGCGGTGTCGGGGCCGAAGTTCGGGGCGTCGGCGGTTCCGAGCCTGAAGCAGTTTCTGCGCGATGTAACCAAAGTTGTGCCCGGCGCGAAAGGTGGAACGGTTTACGAGGCATGGCAGAAGGCGGCGCAACCGGATGCGCCGGCGACGCAATCTCCGACGGAGGCGATTGGCGACAGCCGTCGCACTCCGGTGGCGCAGGTGAAGGGCGATGTTCCGGTCGGAGACCTGGGCAGCGGTTCCGACTACACGGCGTTTTTGCAGCACATGGGAGTTCCGTCGAGCGATGTGAGTTCGAGTGGTCCGTATGGCGTGTACCACTCGGTGTTCGACAACTTTGCCTGGTTCAAGAAGTTTGGCGATCCGGACTTCGTGTATGAGCAGCAAATGGCGCGCGTGTTCGGGCTGCAGGCGGTGCGCATGTCGGACGCCGACGTGCTGCCTTATGACTACGAGGAATACGGGAAGGAGATTGCGGCTTATCTGGAGGCGGCGCAGAGACGGGCGCAGGATAAGTTTGGGGAACATGCGCTGGACTTTGGAGCCGTGAATGCGGCGGCTCATCACTTTGAGAGCGCGGGTGTGAAGATCCTGGCAAAGCAGAAGAATCCGCCGCAAGATGCGGCGCGGATGAATGCGGCTTTGCGCGGGGCGGAGCGTGCGCTGCTGACGCCGCAGGGATTGCCGCATCGCTCGTGGTTCCGGCATGTGATCTATGCGCCGGGCGAGTATACGGGTTACGCGGCGGTGGTGATTCCGGGAGTGAATGAGGCTCTGGACAAGGGCGACAGCGAGCGTGCGCGGCAGCAGCTGGCGACGCTGGCGGCTGCGCTGGAGCGCGCGGCAAAGACGCTGGAAGGATACCGATAGCAATGACGTCGAGCTATGTCTTGGGACACTTGCTGCACACTTTGCCGGCATCGGCGGCGGCGACGTTCCTGGCATTGTTCCCGATTGTCGATCCGTTCGGCGGAATTCCTATCTTCTTCACCATGACTTCGAAGTGGAGTTCGCAGGACCGGCGGCGAACGGCTTACAAAACCGGGTTGTGGGTGTTTGTCATCCTGGTGACGTTTCTCTTCTTCGGGGGATTTGTACTGCAGTTCTTCGGCATTTCCCTTCCAGTCATCAAGATCGCCGGCGGGCTGATCGTGGCGAATACAGCGTGGGGAATGGTGACGTCGCACTCGCGCATCACTCCGGAAGAGAGCGACGAAGCGGTGGAGAAGGAGGACATCTCGCTGACGCCGCTGGCGATGCTGCTGATGTCGGGACCGGGGGCGATTGGCGTGGTGATGGCGCTCGCCGCTCACGTGGAAAACGCGGCAGCATATGCCGGAATGGTCATTGGCATCGCAGGGATTGCGCTCAGCGTGGCGTTGTTCTTCTGTATGGGCGGACCGCTGGTGCGTCGTTTGGGGCCGAGCGCAGTAGGAGCGATCAACAAGATCTTCGGCTTCCTGATTCTGGCGATTGCCGTCCAACTGGTGTGGAACGGGATTGCCGACTTCAAGAACTGATTTGGTCCAGATTCACGGGAACTTCGTCCATTCCGTTCGCGTACCTGAGACAGGCGCCTTTGCGCCTGCGAGGTGCTTCATGCCTGGAAGATCACCGGTCCGGTTCAATGCTCTGTACAAAGCGCTGGTGCTTTGTCTTCTGTTGGTTCCGCTTTGCGCAGCCAAGGATTGGGACTATGAGGAGACGCATAGTGATGCGCGTGATTTCGCAACTGGCGGCTACTTGCATGTGCGCTTGAGCGTGGGCGACTTGCATGTGAAGCGCGGAGATACCAGCAAAATCAGCTTGCATTACACGATCAAGTCGAGTCGCGAGAAGAACGTGAAGGAAGCCAGCGTCGACTTCGACGTTCGCGGGAACGATGCCACGATCGAGTTCCACTCGCCGTCGAGCAGCAACACGCAGTTTGACGTGGAGATCGAAGTTCCTCAGAACACCAACCTGGATGCGCACGTGAAAGTCGGCGACGTTACCGTGGGCGATGTGCAGGGTGACAAAGACTTAAGCGTGGGCGTGGGCGATGTCCGCATTGGCAGCGAGCGTGCGGGATACCGGATTGTGAATGCGAGTACGGGGATTGGCGATGTGCATGGCGAGGGTTACGGTGAGACCAGCGGTTGGCTGGGGAAGAAATTGAAGTATCACGGAGAAGGCAAGTACGAACTGCGAGCGCACGTGGGAGTGGGCGATATTCACCTGGACGGAAAGTAGGATCGAGCGACGGGAAGTGGTTGCGGCACGATCAAGGGTTATGCGTAGTCGGCGTCCGAAATCTCAAAAATAAATTGGTGAATTGCTCGAAAAGTTGAATTTTCGGCTGTTTCGTTTCGGGAAAATCCGGATGCCACCCGGTACCCCCTCCCCCCACCCCCTCTGAAAGCCTTGCTGGGCGCGGGGTTCGCAAGAATGGTCTGCAAAATCTTGAGCCTCTAGAGGTTAGAGGTCAAAATCTTGATACTAAAGAACTTGCGGGCTTTTGGCGGGAGCCCATGCTGCCGCTCACGCCTTGACCATCTTCTGCTTTCTCGACGACGGGCCGCAAGGGCAGATGTCACACGAGAGTTGGCAAGCCTGTGGAAATCGCGTGTCGGAAAGGTACAAAGACTGCCAAGATCTCTTCATCCCCGATAGCACTCAGCGATTAACGAAGTGAGAATGCTGACTGACTTAAGCGTGATGAGATATGGAACATGGCTTATTTTGTTTTGACATGGACCACGTCGATACGCAACATCTGGCCTGCGAGGGGATGGTCCAGAACTCCTGGAATGATCTGCTGCCGATCCGGGGCGATCTTAGCATTGTCGATCTGCCGATCGTTCCCGTCGGCGACCCGGATGACAACGGTGGCACCCGCGGCCACAGCGATGGTTGCCTCAAAGTCCTCTTTGTAGATGGTGTGTCCGACCGAGGGATAGTGATTCAACCAATACGTTTGTTTGGGTTCCGAGACTTCGATTCCCCACTGGGACCAATCTGCGGTGCTGACCGCACCACCGACCTTGAAGTATGGGTGAGCGGGGTCCGGCGTATCGCCACCAGTGATCGTAGTGGGCTCGAAAATGCCGCGAATGCGCAGCGTGACGTCGTACACGGTTCCGGGTTTTCCGCCAAAGGTGAATGATTGCTGGTGAAGCCGATCATGGAGGCAGGTGTCAGGCTGGGGCGGGTATTGCGCAGTGCAATCGTCGTGCAAGAAGAACTGATCAAAGCCTGCGGCAACCTGCAGGAGTTCATCTGACGGTGGTTGAGACGCCGGAGCAGCGAAACTCATCTGTGCGGAAGCAACCTTCCCTTGTCCGTAACTGAAACCTGCAAGGCAAAGAACAGCCAACGCTCTTCGGAGAAGCGCTCGCGTCAAGCAGAGCCGTAGCCGCCTCAAGAGTAGCGTTCTGAATGTCAGCTTAATCCCTCTGGGCATTGAAGACTGCCCCAGCGGCGCGCAATAGTCAAGGTCCATGGAACTGCGTTCGGGCCTCGGGGGTTATGGCACAACTCTGAGTGCCGAAAAATCCGACTAACACTATTGAGCCTGAAGCGCGGATTTTGAACGCCATGGCTGATAGCGAGTTAACTGACCCCAGCGTTGATGGCGGAGTTGACCGTCAGGGAAATTCCGTAGTGCCGGCAGCAGGAATGCCCAGCCTTCGAAAACCACGAAGGCTGGGGCAGCCAGTTCTTGGTGTGGGTATCCGCAAGGCCAGCCCCCGGGACTTGTCGAATCTGTTGCGAGTGACATCATCTCAAAACTGTCGATAAATCTCCAATACACCCACAATGCCCGGAACAGGGTTCTGAGCGTAACGGCCTGCTTTCAACAGTTACTTCCGAATCTTACGAAGGCTCGATTCCGTCCTCTGCAATGCGCCATCAGAAATCCACTATTTGCCACACGTTCTTGGTGGGGTTGACTTCCAATATGGCGAGCAATCGTCCGTCCGGTGACGGGATCGCATACCCAATGAAATTACTAGAATGGAGCAGGACTGAAACTCTGCCGTCGAGTGGAATCTTCAGCAATGCACTTTCCCGTTGCTGATGATGCCAACCGACCAAAAGGCTGCGTCCATCTGCGGACCAGTCTATGTGCATCAGTCCGTTCCATCCTTCTACAACCAGGTCGCGGGATTCGTTCGAGGATGTGGAGCGGAGTTGGATCGTTCTTTGGTTCGAACCGACGGCGACGAAAGCTCGTTGCGAACCATCTGGGGACAAGCTCCAGAAGCCCTCAGGATCGGTCTGCGGGGCGCCCGGACTCTTGCCACTTCGCACATCGAAATGAAAGGTCTCCCGAGTATTTCCCCTGGTGATGCTGTACAGGCAGGTCGTTGATGGCAAACGCGCACACTCCACGGCGAAGATGCCGACATCTTTGAGGACCAAGCGAGGGGCTCCGCCCTCTATTGGAATCGCGAGAAGTGAGGAGGAAGACTCGGTGTTGGGGGATTTAGGAGTCGAAATATATAAGATCTCTGAACCATCGGGCGTCAGTCTCGGCTGAGAGAGCTGTTCGTTCGAAGTTACTAGATTCTCTGCTATTGGCTGATCTGTGGCCTGTTTGAAAATCTCTGAAGTGCCGTTTCGATCGGAATAAAAGAGGACTGCCGTGCTATCTGGGGTCCAGGCTGTAGGGATGCTTGCGTTCTCATCGAGCGTAAGCCGCTTGTGTGCAAGCAAGGTTGTTCCGTCCGCAGCCAGCCTACCGATGTAAATACTGGGCAACCAATGCTCTCTCAAGCAGGCAAGTACTTTACCGTTGGCGCTTCCGCTAACTTGCGTGATCGAACCACTTCCTTGAGTGAGGCGTCTAGGGGCTACGGAAATCTCTCCAGATTGCGAAATCGTTACCGTCCAAACGCTGGAGTCGCCCGGGCCTGCGGTTTGCTCCGTGTTCATAGCGTAGATCAAGCGGCCATCTGATAGCCAATCCAGGGCAGGAGTTAACCGATTATCTGAAAAGAGGGATTGGGCCTTTGCGCTCTCCCATTCATTCACCTCAACCGAGCTCCTCGGAGAGTTGTATGCTAATGCCGTTCTGACGTACGCGATTCGTCTACCATCGGGAGACCAAGACGGTGTTCCCACAAGCGAACTATTATCGGCTGCAACCTTGATCGCATCTGCTCCATCGGAACGCATGACCCAGACTTCTCGTCCGAACCGACCTTCATAGGTCAAGTCGGCGCGATGGAAGGCAACACGCGCACCATCCGGAGACGCTGATCCTCCCGAAGCGTCACTCGCTAGAAGGCGGGGTGGACCTCCGAAGACCGAAACACTCCACAGGCTCGCCTTCCCCAGTGGGTCCATGCGGGAGACGAGTAGATGGGAACCATCTGGAAACCAATCGTCGACGTGAGCGGAGAAATCTGCCGGTAATGCCACAGCGTGAATCTCACCCGTGCGAATCAGTTTCAGGTAGAGACCGGCACTATCCGCGTAGGCCAGGTACTTGCCGTCAGGAGAGATGGCTGCGCTGTTAACGCTATTTTCTGAAGAATTCGAAGTTAGCTTTTGCTCTTTAGTGTTTGTGCGCGGCGATGGATGCCGCCTTATTGCCGAGACCAGTACCGCGACGGCGACAATCGATGCAAGGCAGGCGATGGCAATCCGGTGAGTCAAGAAAAACGATTGGCTTCGGTCCCGAGAAGGAGCGGTTTCGATTATGCTCGAAGCAGCAGAGCCATTGACGGGAGCTATGAATCGATAGCCACGTCGAGCGAGCGTCTCGATGAACTCTGGAGAATCCGCCGATTCGCCCAGCGCGTCGCGCAATCTCTTGATAGCGGCATTGAGACTATGATCAAAATCAACAAATGTATCCGACCGCCAGAGCTTGCTGCGCAATTCCTCTCGGGTAACTATTTCTCCCGGTCGCTCAAGCAGCGCCGCCAACACTTGGAAGGGCTGTTCCTGGAGCTTTAACTTCCGTCCCTCCTGGCGTAGTTCTCCTGTTTGGAGATTCAGTTCGAACGTACTGAAACGGATAACTCGAAATGAAGGCGTGGCTGACACGGAAACGTCGTGGCCGAAGTTTAGCACTTTTCTTGCGATTCACGGTCATCGGGTACGACGTCACACGCGGCAAACTGATTGGCGACAGATCTTCAACCTTCCTTTTATTGCCTTTCCTTTCTCGACCGTATCGCCCACTCTAATCGTTCCACAAATGGTTGATAACACGACGATTAGACAAGTCACCTACATATGTCTTCGGCGTAATACGTGCGTCATTGAGGTACCTGCCCCTCTAAGCCAGAGTCGGGGTCACCCACGAGGTGACACCGTGAACCGAAAACAAATTACTTTCGCAGCTTTGATATTTACGGGGATATCTACCGGTCTTGACTTTGCACAAGAGCCGCGAGAGGCCGCCACTGCTCGACCGGGGATTACAATCTCCGTGCACGACTACGCCGACGTTCCTCCCTCGCAGTTGATGGGGGCGGAAGCGGAGGCTCGGCGAATCTTTTGGCAGGCTGGAGTGGAGACAGAGTGGGTATCGTGTTCTCCAAAATTGGAGGAATTTGAACCAGATATTTGCTCCCGCGTCGATGCCACGCACCTCGTGCTCAAGGTGATCTCTGACGAGACAAACGCGCACATGCGCGATCGCGGAGACGTACTAGGCAACGCTCTCCTGGCTGGCGATGGCACCGGCTACTATGCATACGCCTTTCAGGACCATATCGGAATTTTGGAGCAGAAGCTCGGCTTTGCCGTATTGGGCTATGTATTAACTCACGAGGTTGGACACTTGCTGCTCGGTTCGAATTCTCACGCCGTGAATGGAATTATGTCCCCTCATTGGAACGGAGCGGAGCTGCGAAGAATTTCTGAAGGGACCCTCCTTTTTCTTCCAAGTGAGTCTCTGGTGCTGCGCGAGCGGTTGAGGCGTCGTAGAGCTGATGTTCCGATTGTCGCTAGCGCGAAGGCGCGATAGCAGAAGCCAATTAGAACTGCCATTACATTCACCATCTGGCAGCGTAATGGTCAATGATTCAGGCATAGATTCCGGCGTAGCTGATGTCATAACGACGTCGGCCCCACAACGGACCGAGTAGACTTTGCGGTATCCAACCAAAAAGGCTCGGACGAAGGAGGCCGAGATGAAAATTGTAGGCTGTGATCTGCACGCAAGACAACAAACCATAGCTATGGTGGACACGAAGACCGGCGAGTTCACCACCAAAACCCTTTCCCACGAAGGGAATGCAGTACGAGCGTTTTATGCAGCCCTGGAAGGTCCGGTGGTGGTGGGCATCGAAGCCACGGGATCCATGCAGTGGTTCTTGGAGCTGCTGGAAGAGCTGGGAATCGAATGCCGGGTAGGACATCCGGCCAAGATCCGAGCGAAAGAAACCCGGAAGCAGAAGCACGATCGAAGGGATGCAGGGTTGATATGGGAACTGCTCATGGAAGACCGCTTTCCGGAGATTTGGATGCCCTCGACCGAACAGCGGGACTTGCGAACTTTGCTGCGGGATCGACACCAATGGGTGAAGATGCGAGCGCGATTGCAGCACACCTTGCAAGCGATCGCACTCAATCACGCCTTGCGACAAGGGCGTGCGCTCTGGAGTGCAGCGGGGCAAAGCGCACTGCAGGCACTGCCTCTGCCGCCCTATACCGATCAGAGACGGACAGCACTACAGAGGTTGTATGTACAGTTGCAGAAACGAATCCAGGAACTGGATCAAGAAGTGGAAGCCCAAGCCGGACAAAGGCCGCAGGCGCGCCGGCTGTTAACCCATCCGGGCGTGGGACCAGTGACGGCCTTGGCCACCGAGGTGTTTCTCGGAGACCCGAGTCGCTTTGCCACTGGCAACCAGGTGGCCAGCTACATCGGGATGATTCCGTGTGAGCACAGCAGCGGGAAGCGACAACGACTGGGAAAACTGACCAAGCAAGGCAACTCACTGCTGCGCTATTTGTGGACCGAAGCTACCCTGCACGCGGTGCAGAAAGATCCGGAGCTGAAACGCTTCTACCGGCGCAAGCTCATCCAGAAAGGGATGGGCAAGGCCAGGATCGCAGCCGCACGTAAACTGGGTATCCGGTTATGGATCATGATGCGCGATCAGATTGACTACAAAGAGTTCTGCCGCCGTGGAAAGTTGCGGCAGAGTGGGGAAGCCCAAGCGGGGATGCCTGATTTCAACAGTGGTCCTGCACAGCAGTGACCGGGTTAACTGAATAGGCTGCCCGCCTCCCCGATGGGAGGGGAGTTT
This sequence comes from uncultured Acidobacteriaceae bacterium, assembly GCA_963840895.1. Classification (GTDB taxonomy): domain Bacteria; phylum Acidobacteriota; class Terriglobia; order Terriglobales; family Acidobacteriaceae; genus Sulfotelmatobacter. The sequence continues at coordinate 290,142 of CAWJAR010000005.1, read as the reverse complement.
GCACAACACATCATGATCGAGCGTGACCGAAGAGATGTCTGGTGGGCTACGCCACCTCAATGATGAAGGAAACGGGCCGAGCCATGCGGTTGGATATAAATCATCGAAGAAGCAAGATTCTTACTCTCTCGAAAGGAACCAGTGCGTCTGCGCTGTCGAGGAAGTATGTCCGGACTTACAAAAACCTAAGCCCAAGTCCCTTGACAGGACCGTCGTCGTTAGAGATGTTGAAAAATCGCCATTTCACTCATCGTGGCGGCCCGATGAGTGCTCCACAGCAACGACATTGTCTTACGCACGTGCGATGTTTGAATCGGCTCAGTCCGGTCTCCCCCCACCTGCTGAGGGGGTGCGTGCCGCGAGGCGCGCTGTACTCCAGGTGACCGGGCTGAGCCATGAATCGCAATCAGTTGGCGACAAATCTCTCGATTACGCTCATTGACCTTGGGAATTTCTAGCCGTGCTCTCTTTTCTGCCAGTTTCGTCGCCGCTTGAGGTTGTCGGTGAGATCCTTCCCGGTAGCGATGTCTTCCAATAACTGATCGAGTCGAGTCGCCGCGCTCCTTAGCACTTGCCCGTCCGCGTCCACTGCGGCCTTCAACATCTGATCGAGTCGGGCCGCCGCAGCCTTCAGCGTCCGCACTTCATCATCCGTGGCTGGCTTCTTCACAGCTTGCTCGTTCGCCCGAACCAGGCTCACGATGCGTTGCCGGAGATCGTGTTCCTTGTCTTTTTCGTTTTCGTTATTCATGGCCCGAGCAAGAAGCAAAACACAGAAAACGGCACCGACCAGATGTCAATTGGTAACAAATCGCGACTACACTTGTTGCCTGCGAGCGGGGTTAATCGTCTCGCGTTGGCGAAACAAAACTTCTCGACTACGCTCTCGGTCCTGCCCTCATAGCATACTTGCATCTGAAACGCAGTGCTGGGATACTCCGTTCGTAGTCCCTCAATTTGGGAGTGGGGTACACATTGGACTGGAAGCAACAGGGAGTGAAAATTGTGCGGGCCGGGGAACTTGATACCAACACACCGCAGAGCCCTGGAATGACACGGGCTGCCGCTATCACGAACGCGCGTACGGGGGCCAGCAAGTTGTGGGCGGGTACCGTCGTGGTTCAGCCACACGCCAAAACCGCTCCGCACCATCATGGCGAGCTGGAGACCGTGATTTACGTCGTGCGAGGCCGTGCCCGCATGCGCTGGGGTGATCGCTTAGAGTTCTGCGATGAGGCGGACCCGGGCGATTTCATTTACGTTCCGCCCTACGTCCCGCATCAGGAAATTAACGCTTGTCCAGATATGCCGTGTGAAGCGGTGATCGTCAGAAGCGGGCAGGATCCGGTGGTCGTGAACCTCGACATCCAGAGTCCTGAGCCTGTAAGTGAGAGCGGAGACGAAAAGCCATTCCACCCTCGTCGTTAGTGCCCCAGGCGGCAGACGAGTCGGCAACCGCACGCTGTGATTGTTTGTAAAATCCTCTACGCTCATTGACCTCGTTCAAAACGTGAGTCGCCTGTTCCAGAGAGGGCCGCACTCTCGGTCTCCTCAATTTCGGGGCTATTAGTTCTGACAGTTGCCTGCCAACATGGCTCTCAACTCCAATGTTCATTCCGATCAGGAGGAGAATCCCATTATGGGCGTCCGACCACTGCCTTTGGCTGTGACTGAAGAGATCCCCTCGCGGAGAAACGGTAAGGCCCGTTCCTCACAAACAAAACACAATTGCTTCATCTGCGACAAGCCGATTGATATCAACGCTTCCAACGCCGCCGCCAGCAAAGCCATGCACGAGGAATGCTATGTTCTCAGGCAAATGCTGATGCAGTCGACCGCCCCCATAAACTGCCCGCGTGCCTAGCGGTTGTAACTCGCGATTACACTGTCGCCCCAACAGTATGCTCAAGGCCGCGTCATTGCAGAACGTTTCTAGACGCGAGATGGATGCAGCCCGTGCCTAACGAAGCGCTGCGAAATCTGGCCATTCCGCTACTGGCTGGCTTGAGCCCATCCGAGAAAGCGGATGTCTTAGCTCAGGCCAGAACTGTAAAGGTAATGCCGAAAACGCCGGTTTGTACGGGCGGGTATGAGGCGGAACAGCTCTTCGTCGTGGTAAGCGGACGAGTCAAATACAGTCGGCTGGCCGCCAATGGGGACGAAATCGTCCTTCGCCTGTTCACGCCGGGTGAAACCTTCGGACTCGCCACTCTTCTACCGGACCCGCCGAACTATCTAGGCACAGCTGAGGCAGTGCTTGCGGGAGAATTGCTCGTCTGGAATCACCACCAGGCTTCTCAGCTGTCTGATCGCTATCCCCAGATCAAGACGAACGGCTTGCTCATTGCCCTTCAATTCCTGGGCACAATATCCGATCGACACGCCGACCTATTCGAAGGCAAGGCGAATCTTCGGGTGGCACGGGCTCTGATTGACGTTGGCCGCCGAAGCGGCGGACTCCATCCCCAGGGAATCGATGTTCAAATCACGAATGAACAATTAGGATCCTTGGCCGATGTCAGCAGGTTCACCGCCAGCCGCGTACTAAGCAGTTGGAGCAAGGCTGGGGTAGTCACCAAGGAACGCAACATAGTTCACATTCATTCCCCTGAAGGTCTCCTCTCCTGCTGACTCCTCGGTTCCGCTAACCCGCCTCTGTTAACCCATCTTAGTGCGCTAACGCAACGACGTTCGTAAGCGCAACGCCTATCCTGAATAAGTCGTAGGTAATAGGAAAGATTATGGATAGCAGCAATTTTAGTTCTGCAGTACCCGTGCGCATTCTTCTGGTGGACGACTATGAGCCTTTTCGGCAGTATGTTCGGTCGTTACTGATGAAGCGGGCAGAATGGGTGGTCCTCTCGGAAGTCTCGGACGGTTTAGAAGCCGTTCAGAAAGCGGAAGAACTGCAGCCTGACCTGATTCTGCTGGACATCGGCCTTCCGACGCTGAGTGGAATCGAGGTGGCCCGGCGAATCCGCAGGCTTTCTCCTGACTCCAGAATATTATTCGTGAGCCAGGAATTGTCCGCCGATGTGGTGCGCGAAGCTCTTGCCACAGGCGCAGCTGGCTACGTCGTCAAAATGGATGCGAGAAGCGAGCTTCTGATTGCGGTGGACGCCGTGCTTCGGGGCGGACAGTTTGTGGGCAGGCGATTGGCGGACCAGAGTCCCAGAAGAGATAGGGTGTTCCCACCGCTTGAGCACAACCGGGAAGTCGCTCGCCGCCACGAGGCGGGGTTCTATTCTGGGGATGCCAGTCTTTTGGATGACATCACTCAGTTCATCGGGACCGCTCTCAGGGCCGGGAATGCAGCGATCGTCATCGCGACCGAGTCACACCGAAACAGCCTTCTTCCAAGATTGCAGGCTTATGGCTTGGATACTGCCGCCGCGATTGAGCAGGGGAGATACATGTCGTTGGATGCTGCTGACACGATCTCGAAGTTCATGCTAAACGGCATTCCTGAGCCAGTTCGATTCTTGAGACTCTTGGGTGATCTCATTGCGACAGCGGCTGAGGCTATGAAGGGAGAACAGGCCCGCGTTGCGATTTTCGGAGAATGTGTGCATCTCCTATGGGCACAAGGGAACGCAGAGGCGGCGATTCAGGTCGAAAAACTCGGCAATCAGCTAGCCAAGGCGTACGACTTGGACATTCTCTGCGGTTATAGTCTGGGTAGCGTTCAGGGCGGAATGGACAGCCAAATCTTCCAACGAATCTGTGCAGAACATTCGGCCGTTCACTCCGAGTGAAAACGGTTGAATCTCTGCAGATAATTGCGCTGAAGCAACGACAATGACCGCGTCGATGCCTATGCTTGTATACAGTTGGCTACCGATAACAAGCCTAGTCAAATTCAGTAGAGAGAATTGAAAATGAAACAATGGGATAAAGACCAGGCCGCCTCCTGGACAAGCACAGAACAAATGGAAAGACTTCGGAGGGAGCTCCGAAGAGGAATAATTCGCGAAGAACTCGAGTCCACATTGCGACTGCGAGCAGTGAGCCACCTCATTCAGGCACTCAATGTGGATCTTGCGGACTTTCGTCAGTTCTGGGTTCTGCCGCTCTTGGAGGCAGGTGCAAGCTTGGAAATCGCATTGGCCTGTATCGCACAATCCCGCCTCCAGCCAAATTGAGGCTTGTAGAAGCGCCTGGCGCAGTGTAGCGACACCTGGCGGAAGTAGTTCGATGGCTGTCTACCCGAGAGACTCTCCAGGGCTTTGATAGTCGATTGCCCGCTTGATCTACAGGAAAAAACAAAAATGAATGTTGCGAAAACGTCGGGCGTGCGCCTGATCGGCTAAGGAGACAAAAATGGGGAGAATGAAATGAAAGACGCGACCGTTGGGCTCGGTTCGCGCGAGCGACTTGGTCCGCGCGAGCAGCAGATGGTTGAACTGCTTTTGCAAGGTTGTGACAACGCCGAAATCGCCGCCCAACTCAAGATGGCATTGCGAACTGTAAAAGCCCATTTCCACCGATTGTTTCTGCGTTTTGGAATCACTGGCGGTATCAAGCGAGTGAAACTCGCTACCTTGTTGTACAGGAGGCAAACATGTCTGAAATTGGACGCTATGGGAACCGTGTCCCTAGTGAACGTGAATACCGAGTCATCGAACTCGTTGCCGAAGGCCTGAAGAACAAAGAAGTGGCCGAGGCCATCGGAACGACTGAACACGTCGTGAAGAATTACCTGAGAGTCATCTATGACAAGCTCGGGCTCTGGAACCGGGTAGAGCTTGCCCTGTGGTTTGAATCTCGGCGCGATGCTTCCGTCATGTTGATCCAGTAACACTTCTCCGCTGGGTCAAGATGAAACCGGCACTGTCCCCAGCAGCCCCAGCAGCCCCAGGGCCCAGCGGTGTTTTTGCTGTTTCAGGACGTAGCTGCGCAGATGTGTCGCAGCTATCTCCTCTCAAGGTTCGCTAAAGCACAGCACAACCTTGGTGCATTCGAGAGGAACGGGCGAGCGTGCTTTCCGTTTTTCCGAACAGGAATGAAGTATGGCTTGACATGGTTGGCCACTCTGATAACGTGATGCCTCCCCCCGGCAGCGGTTCATTTCTGTTTCGAGGAAGCCATGACATCAGGCAGCGTTGTGCCTCCGCGACCCTACGACCCAGCCGATCCTAAACCCACAACCTTCCCACAAGTCTTGCGCGACGAAATTGATCGCGTGCAGAGCTCGCGCGAGAAGCGCGGGGTTGGCATCAAGGATTGCGCCAAACAGTTGACTGGGCTGGCATTTTCGGGCGGGGGGATCCGCAGTGCGACGTTCAACCTGGGAATCCTGCAGGCGCTGGCGGAAAAAGGGCTGCTGCGCAGGTTTGATTACCTGTCCACGGTTTCGGGTGGCGGCTACATTGGGTCGTGGCTGGCGGCGTTCATCCGGCGACTGACGAGAGAACCGGACTTTTCTATCGCGAAAGTAGAGAAGGCGCTGAGCCCGCACAAGTACGAGACGGAGCGGCGCGCCGAACCGTCGGTGTTTCACTGGCTGCGGCTGTACAGCAATTATCTGACGCCCAATAAGAGCGTGATCTCCGGGGACACGTGGGCGATGCTGGGCACGTGGATGCGCAACGTGCTGCTCAACCAGACCATTCTGGCGCTGATGTTCATGAGCGCGTTTGTGCTGTGCCAGAGCGCGCTGTTGCCGCTGGTGCTAGGGAACAACGACGGCACCGCATTTCTGATCGTGGGAGGGCTGGTACTTCTCGCGGCCTCGATATCGATGGCTATCAATGTAACGCAGGAGGGGGAGACGACCACCATCCTGGAGACGCCGTTCCAGAGGGTCAAGGTGACGGCGACGGTGCTGCTGCCAATCGTGCTGTCGTGCATTTTGCTGAATTGCGGACTGTGGCGAACCGAATTAACGGCGGAATCGGTGTGGGTGTGGATGGGATGCGGTGCCGCATTTTATCTGGTGGCGTGGGGTGTGGTGGCGATTATGGCCGGACTTCGACGGCTATGGCGCAAGAATCGTGGCAAGCCGAGAAAACCGATGGTTTCGGTTCCCGCGCTGGTCGTGTTTTCACCATTGGCTGGCGCGGCGGGGGGATGCCTGTTGCGAGCCTACGCATTGCAACTGAGCCATCTTCCATCCTGGACGGCCATTAGTTGGGTGGTAGTCGTCTTCGGAAGCGGCGCCGTGATGGTGATCATTTTGATTGTGGGAACGTTGCATGTTGGACTGGTGGGCCGTGGGTCGATGGACCTGGTGCGGGAGTGGTGGGCGCGACTGGGCGGATATCTGACGCTGATGACGCTGGGCTGGCTGCTTCTGGCCGGAACGTGCGCGTTTGGACCACTGGCCGTGCGCTGGGGATTATTCGAATTGAAAGGGTGGTCGATCAGCGCTGTCCTGTTGTGGGTACTGCACAACTACCTGGGGTTGAAAGCGGCCAGCAGCGCCCGCACCGCTGGGGTTGCGACCAGCGTCGCCAAGGCGAAGGCCAATCAGGAGGTGAACCTTTGCCAGGATGGGGAAGAGAATCCGTCGCGGATCATGTCGGCGCTGAAGTCGCCGCGCTTATTGAACCCGTTGGCGAAGGCGGCTCCGTATGTTTTCATCGTTGGCTTGGTGCTGCTGCTGAGTACAGCGGTGCAGGTGGCGACCGGACTGGTTTTCAGTGTTGGCGACACTGCGGAAGTGTGGAAGTTCAATACTGGAATGGACTGGCATGCCCTGTCGGATGACTATTGGAGAGTGCTGGAAATGGGGTCCCCGGTGTGGCTAGCGGGGCTGGGGGCGATCTTTTTTCTGGCGGGACTGGGCCTGTCGTGGCGGGTGGATGTAAACGAATTTTCGCTGCATCACTTTTATCGCAACCGGCTAGTGCGTTGCTATCTGGGAGCGTCGAATCCCGATCGCAAGCCGGAGCCGTTCACGGGATTCGATCCTGCGGACGATGTGCCGCTGAGCGATTTTTCAGATGACTATCCCGGGCCTTATCCAATTCTGAATGCAGCTTTGAATATTACGGGTGGGGAGGAGTTGGGATACGCCACGCGGCGGGCAAAGTCATTTGCATTCACGCCGTTGTATGCGGGCTACGAACTGGGGGCTTCGGGGAAGGGGAATGGACGGTTCACCTGTGACAACGGCTTTCTGCCGAGCTTTTCGAGAACCGTGCAGGGACGGGCGGCGGGGGGCGTTGCAAAACTGGGAAGCGAGTGCGGAATTTCACTGGGGACCGCAATGGCGATCTCGGGCGCTGCGGCGAGTCCGAATATGGGCTACTTCACGACTCCAGCAACGGCGTTTTATATGGCACTATTCGATGTGCGTCTGGGCTGGTGGATGGGGAATCCGCGGTACCAAAAGAACTGGGCAAGCCTGGGGCCGCCGCTGGGACTGGGATATTTGCTTTCGGAGGTGCTGGGGCAAAGCGATCAGCAGAAGGGATATGTTTACCTGTCGGACGGCGGGCACTTCGAAAACCTGGCGGTGTATGAGTTGATCCGGCGGCGGTGCCGGTTGATCGTGGCTTGCGACGCGGATTGCGATCCGCAGTATGATTTTGACAATCTGCTGAGCCTGATCGAGAAGGCGCGCACGGATTTTGGGGTGCGCATCGAGATCAATTGCGAGCCAATCCGGCCCGTCGCCGGGCAGCGTGAGAGTGGAGTCAACCACGTTACTGGAACTATCTACTATGACGTCAACAACCTTCACGATACCGGAACGTTGATCTTCATCAAGGCGAGCATGCCGACGAAGGACGGAGTGCCGGGACGGACCCCGGTGGAGCGAAAACTGCCCGATGATGTTTGGCATTACTGGAAAGTGAACCCGACGTTTCCGCATCAGAGCACGGCGGACCAGTGGTTCGACGAACTGCAATTCGAGAGCTATCGGGCGCTGGGGGAGCACATTGGGCGGGATGCATCGCGGGAGATTGCCAAGGCGATGGAGGATCTGCTGACGTGATAGGCGATACCAAAATGCGCATGTCGTGCAGCCACACGCATCCGCAGCTTCTTTCCGAACGTGTGGGCGGGATTAGTTATCGGAAGCCCGCCGGGCAGCGGGCTTCCGCGGGATTGAATTAGTCGGCCGAAGGCGGCAGGGTCAAAGGCGCGGCCAGCGTGAACGTCAACGCTGATTCGGCCGGGTATTCGATCTGCTTGTTTCCGGTTGCGGATCCTCCGATGAATCCGGCGCCAGCTCCGACCAGAGCTCCAATGGCTGCGCCTTTGCCTCCGCCGGCGATCCCGCCGATCAAAGCACCGCCCGCTGCGCCTCCCCCGGTCGCGACTGCGGTTCGCTTACCCTTGCCCTTGACCGTGCTGTCAAGCGTGGCGGTCTTGATGGGATAGGTATGTCCTCGAACCGTGATGCTCGTAAGGGCGAGGATGAGTTCGCCTTCACCCTTGACTTTGCCTTTCGCTTTGGCGGAGACCACCGTGCCGCTGGCGGTCGATCCTGCGGTCAAGGCGCTTTTGCCCTGCACGCTCACTGGTTGCGCCAGGGTCGCGAGAAATGTCTGGCCGGATTGGCTGGTCTTCGATCCGAGTGCCTGGCCCAGTTTGATCGTCAGGGCCGTACCAGCAGGGACGACGATCGGTTGAGGCTTAGGTGCCTCGACAGGAGCAGGCGGAGGTGGTTGGGATGCGGCCGGTTGGGCTGCCATTGGCTCGGATGCCACGACTTGAGGATCGACAGCGGTCTGATCGTCGACGCCGGTCGCGCCGGCTTCGTCCTTAGCGATCTGCTCCAACTTCTGCTGAGCCGCCGGAGTCGCGACCTTGCCGGTCAGTGTGACCTTTCCGTCTTTCGACTCGACAGTGATGGCGGAGTCCCGGGTATCGGGATCGGCGGCAGCTTTGGTTTGAATATCCTTTTGGATCTGCTCGTCATTGGGACGTTTCGAGCAGGCGAACGTGGTGAGCAACAGGATTACGGAGATAGAGATTGCCAGGCGCTTATGCATGGGTCCTCCTTAGAAAATGTGATTTTCAAAGGTGCGTCGACCGTTCTGTGACCGGACGGCCACGGTTCGATTCAACAGATTAGAGCACGCGGCCTTGGCGCACCCGAAAATTCCTGGTGTTGATGTTCTTAACGCGGCTTCGCTGTCGACGCAAGTAACGAGGCCAGCCGACAGAAAGATATTCCGCTCTTCTTACAGATACCGGACTAATGGCGCCACTTCGACTGGCAGAACTTACAGTGGATGTTGGGGTGAGGGGCAAGAGAACAGAAGGAGACCAGATCTCGGGTTTCAACCATGATCCACCGAGTTGTAGGGACCGCTTCATGGGAGAGCCGAGCTCTGCTCGGCGGACAGCCGAAGGCGGCTGTCCCCACATAAACATTGCTCTGAAGCACTGCTGCTATTTCAGAGAGACTAGCTTTTCGATCAATTCCGAATAATCTTTCTTTTCGATGCCGTGGACTTGCTTGTTATATTCGTCGACTTTCGACGAATAGTTCATGGAACAGAATTTAGGTCCGCACATGGAGCAGAAGGCGGCTTCTTTGTAGAAGTCGTCTGGCAAGGTTTCGTCGTGCATGGAGCGGGCGGTTTCGGGATCGAGGGAGAGGGCGAACTGCTTTTCCCAATCGAATTTGTAGCGAGCGTAGCTGAGGGCGTCGTCACGGTCTCGGGCGCCGGGCCGTCCGCGGGCGATGTCGGCGGCGTGGGCGGAAATCTTGTAGGCGATGATTCCGTCTTTTACGTCTTTTTCATTCGGTAATCCGAGGTGCTCTTTCGGGGTGACGTAGCAGAGCATGGCGGCACCGTACCATCCGATCATAGCGGCGCCGATGGCGCTGGTGATGTGGTCGTAGCCGGGCGCGATGTCGGTGACCAGCGGGCCGAGCGTGTAGAACGGAGCTTCATAGCAGAGCTCGACTTCTTTTTCGACCTGCTCCTTGATCTTGTCCATGGAGACGTGGCCGGGGCCTTCGATCATGACTTGAACGTCGTGTTCCCAGGCTTTCTTGGTGAGTTCGCCTAGAGTCTTGAGTTCGGCGAATTGGGCTTCGTCGCTGGCATCGGCGACGCAGCCGGGACGAAGGCCGTCGCCAAGGGAGAAGCTGACGTCGTACTTCTTGCAAATCTTGATGATGTCGTCAAAGTGTTCGTAGAGGAAATTCTGTTTGTGGTTATAGGCCATCCACTGGGCGAGGATGGCGCCGCCACGGCTGACGATTCCGGTGATGCGCTTGGAGATCAGCGGCAGATATTGGATCAGCACGCCGGCGTGAATCGTCATGTAGTCAACGCCCTGGGCGGCTTGCTCTTCGATGACTTCGAGCATGACCGTGGCATTGAGGTCCTCGACTCGTTTGACGCGGGCGATGGCTTCGTAGATCGGGACAGTGCCGATTGGGACCGGAGAATGGCGGAGGATAGCTTCGCGAATGTCGTGGATATTGCCGCCGGTGGAGAGGTCCATGACAGTGTCAGCGCCATAGTGGACCGCGGTGTGAAGCTTCTTGAGTTCTTCGTTCACTTCCGAGGTGACGGCTGAGTTGCCGATGTTGGCGTTGATCTTGCAGAGGCTGGCCACGCCGATCGCCATGGGCTCCAGCTCGGGATGATTGATGTTGGCGGGGATGATCATGCGGCCACGGGCGACTTCGTCGCGGACGAGTTCAAGGGTGAGCTTTTCCTTGTGGGCGATGAAGTCCATTTCTTCGGTGATGACACCCTGGCGCGCGTAGTGCATCTGGGAGAAGTTCCCGGTGGTGTTTTCCGTCTTGCGGCGGGTTATCCAGTCTGCGCGCGGTTGGGGGACGGTGTAGCCGTTATTGCCGGTGCCATTGGAAGTCATGGGAGCCCCAGAGTTAGGAATTCGGTAAGCATCGATTATAACCGCGTTGGGGTTCGTAGAGCTGGAGAGGGAGGCTTTCACCACGGAGGACACTGAGGACACAGAGGATGCCAGTCAGATTTCCTAGTGGAATTAGGGGACGCAGCGGCTGTTATCGCGGAGTGGATGGGTACAAGGGAATTGATCTGCATGGGCGCGACTCAACAAAACAATCCCAGCTTGTTTCTTCAGGTCAAATCGCAGGGGCCGGGCAAGATTCTTGCCCAGGGCTGAGAGTGGAGCATAGAATCGCACGTTGCTGTGATCCGCTTGTTTCAAGGAGAATTTTGTTTATGCGATTCATGCGCCTGGTGCTGGCCTTCGTCTTGATTTTGACCGCCAACAGTTTCTCGCAATCTGCCGCTTCCACCAAGCCTGGTCCGGGATTCAGTATCGACAACATTGATAAGAACGTCGATCCGTGTGTGGACTTTTACCAATACGCGTGCGGGAACTGGATCAAGAATTCGGAGATCCCGGCGGACCGGCCCTCGTGGCAGAGTTTTTCGGAACTCAACGAGAGCAATCTAGCAGTGGAGCGGCAAATCCTAGAGAAGGGAGCGGCGGAAGGTGCGGGACGCAACGCCATCGATCAGAAGATTGGCGATTTGTACGGGTCATGCATTGATGAGAAGGCAGCGAACGCGAAAGGGATTGCGCCGCTCAAGCCGGAACTGGCTCGGATTGCGGCGGTGAAGGACAAGGGCGCGCTGATTGAAGAGATCGCCCACATTCATTTGATTGGGCCTAACCCCCTGTTCAATTTTTATTCGGCGTCGGATCTGCACAACGCGGATCAGGTGATCGCTTACATCGGGCAGGGCGGGTTGTCGCTGCCAGATCGCGACTACTACATCAAGGACGATGCCGACAAAGTCGAGATGCGGAAGCATCTGGCGGAATATGTGACGCAGGTGTTCACGCTGGCGGGCCAGACGCCGCAACAGGCGACGAGTTCCGCCCAGACTGTGCTCATGATCGAAACCTTGCTGGCGGCGAACTCAATGGACCGCACCAAGATGCGAGATCCGAAGAACCGGGATCACAAGATGACGCGCGAAGAAGTGGTAGCGATGGCGCCGGAGTTCTCGTTCAATCGCTACTTCGTCGCCGTGGGTGCGCCGAACTTCACCGCGATGAATGTCACCAATCCTGATTTCTTTCGCCAGGTGAACGGAGTGGTTGCGGCGCTGCCGCTGGATTCGTTGAAGACGTATGTGAGTTGGCATGTGTTACGAGGTGCTGCTCCGTGGTTGTCGCAGCCATTTGTGGATGCGAACTTCAAGATGCGACAGGCGCTGACCGGGCAGAAGCAGATTCAGGATCGTTGGAAACGGTGCGTCGATCTGGTGGATGGATCGCTGGGAGAGGCGTTGGGCCAACGATACGTTGAGGCTACGTTCGGCGCGGACGGCAAGCAGCGCATGCTGAAGATGGTGGATGCCCTGGAAAAATCGCTGGATGCGGATATTCAAGGGCTCTCGTGGATGTCGGGCGATACCAAGAAGCAGGCGAAGGTGAAGTTGGAGGCGATCCGCAACAAGATTGGATATCCCGACGAGTATCGCGATTATAGTTCGGTGACGATCAAGGCAGACGACCTGATCGGGAATGTGGAGCGGGCCAATGAGTTCGAATCGAAGCGGCAGATTGCGAAGATCGACAAGCCGCTGGACCGCAAGGAATGGGGCATGACTCCGCCGGAGGTGAATGCTTACTACAGCGGGTCGTTTAACGAGATTGTGTTTCCGGCAGGCATTTTGCAGCCGCCGTTTTTCGATAAGTCGATGGACGATGCGGTGAACTTTGGCGGGATCGGGCTGGTGATCGGGCACGAACTCACGCACGGGTTCGACGACCAGGGGCGCAAGTTTGATCCGACGGGGAATCTGCGCGACTGGTGGACGGAGCAGGATGGAAAGGAATTCGAGAAGCGCGTAAGCTGCGTTGCGGATGAATATTCGAATTTCGTGGCCGTCGACAACATGAAGCTGAACGGGCGCCTGACGTTAGGCGAGAATACGGCCGATAACGGAGGGGCGCGCATCGCGCTCGCCGCGCTGGAGCGCATGATTGCCGAAGACAAGACCGGGAAAGAAGGGCAGAGCATCGACGGCTACACTCCGGAGCAGAGGTTCTTCCTGGGATTTGGCCGGGTGTGGTGCGAGAAGCAGAGGCCGGAATATTTGCGTATGCAGGTCAGCACGAATCCGCATTCTCCAGGGAAGTACCGAGTGAACGGAGTGGTGCAGAACATGCCGGAATTTCAGAAGGCGTGGAACTGCAAGGCGGGGCAGCCGATGGTGGCCGAGAACGCTTGCCACGTGTGGTAAGGCTCAGGCCTTGACGTCGACGAGGCTCTGCAACATCTGGTCGGCAGTCTTGAGGGTGGCGAGGTTAGCGGAGAACGAGGCTTGCGCGGACATGAGCGCAACCATTTCCACGCTGAGATCGACCACGTCCAGGCTGCTGCCATCGGGTGAAGTTGCGCCGGCGCTGGCGATCTTGGTTGCGGTTGCGTTGAGTTGAGTCTCGGCCTGCTGCAGTCCTTGAAGGGCAATGGCTGAGGGATCCATGTATTTGCTATCGGCAGGTTGCCACGCTGACTTTAATGCCGTTTGGGCGCAATTCTGGGGATCGTCGTTACATTGGTACTCCGCGAAAGCGTCTGCGTTGGTTACTCAACGGCAGCCATGCCCCACTTGGCGCAGCTGGTGCAACCGGGGTTGCACCAGCTACGCGTGACGGCTTTAGAGCTCGGGCGTGACCAGGACGGATCGAAATCCAGCCGCAGCGCAGGCGTCGAGCACGCGTGCCACTTGATCAAAAGGCAGTTGGCCGTCCGCTTTGATTAGAGCAATCTTATCGTTCGTGTTCGGCAATATCTGGCCCAGCTTGGTTTGCAGCGAAGACCAAGAGACCTGCTCGTGATTGATTTTCACAGCGGGTGAATTCTGATCGGATCTATACACTTGCACACCGACCGTTTCCATCCCGTCGGGCTGACGAAGCGATACGAGCAAGCCTCTCGGTGTGACCATTCCGCTTTGCGACGAGGTCGGTTGCGCCGTCAACAGGATTGGGGTGTCGAACCATACTCTCTGGCCAGCTTCAAGAACTCGCACCACGTTGGCGAACGGAGTGCGCGCATCGGCCTTGATGTAGAGCATTTGTTCGCGGTTGCGGGGGCGGCTCTTCATTGTGTCGGCTAGAGATGCGGGGTCGACAGGATCGACTCCGAAATACACCTTGCCGTCGGCGGTGATGGCGACGATCCATGCGTCTTCGTTGTCGGCGGCGGGCATGGGAAGGGCGTTGGTGGTGGGGGCTAGTTCGACGCTGACGCCTTGTTGTAGGTGCTGTGCGTTTGAGTTGGCAGCGAATTGTGTGGTCGCGAGTAGCGCGACGGCTAGAGCGAGGAGAGTCGATATTCTCAGAGTCTTTCTTGTGCGCGGATTCATACGGGTTCTCCTTTTGGGCCGTTGCCCTCATGGGCTAAAGCCCGGTGTTGAGCGAGTTTTAGTGGCCCGTCTGAAGCCGGGCCCTTCCCAAAACCTTCTCTTTTGGCCCAGCTGAAGCTAGGCCCTTCTCAAAAACCGTTTTCGGTGGCTTAGCTATCCCATCACCATCTCTGATAGTGCGGGGACGGTGGATCATTCCTGTTGTTGTCGCTGGCCGCCGCGAGGCCGGGACGGCCTCGCTACAGCCGGCGGGGCCCTTCGGCTTCGCTCAGGGCAGGCTGCCGGCGCTACGGTTTGGCGCCGCCTAGTGAAGCGGTGGCCAGGGTTCCGCCCAGGCCCATGGTTTCCACTGCGGACGAGGGGACGATCACCATCGCACCCTTTTCCTTGACGGCTTCGTAGAGCATGTTCATGGCGCGCAGGTGCAGGGCGATAGGGTTTTCGGCATACGCGGCGGCAGCTTGCACAAAGCTGTTGGATATCTCGTTTTCGGCCTGGCCGAGGATGATGCGGGCCTGCCGTTCGCGTTGGGCTTGCGCCTGACGCGACATGGCATCTTCGAGGCCAGATGGAATTTTCACGTCGCGGATTTCGACGGACTGCACGGTGATGCCCCAGGGATTGGTTTTTTCGTCCAAGATGCGTTGCAACTCGCGACCGAGGGTCTCGCGCTCAGTGATCATTTGCGCGAGTTCGTGGCGGCCGATGGATTCGCGCAGGGCGGTTTGCGCGCTCATGGTGATGGCCTCGATAAAGTTCTCAACTTCGAGAATGGATTTCTCGGCATTCCACACCATCCAGAAGACGATGGCGTCGACGTTCACCGGAACAGTGTCGCGGGTGAGCGTGGATTCGGCAGAGACGCTGGCCACGCGGACGCGCTGGTCCACGTAGGGGCTTAAGGTTTCGAAGATGGGAATGATGTGACACATGCCGGGGCCGCGCAGTCCAACGTAGCGTCCGAGGCGCAGGACGGCGACCTTCTCCCACTGTTGCACGACCTTGATCGCGAAGAGAAAGTAGAGGCCGACCAATGCTCCGATGATGGCCGGGGCAGGATGGTTGATGGCTCGACTGATCGCGAGGCCAATCACTAGGCTGATTACGAAGAGCAGGCGGGCAATGCCACTGACTTCATGCATTCGGATTCTTGCCATGACGACTATCTCCTTTTGGGCAACAAGTCGCGCAGACGATCGATCAGATCCTCGAGGGCGAATCCGGCGGCGCCTGCGCGGGCCGCGAATTCTCCAGCCATCTGGCCAAGTTGACGATCACGCTCGGCAGAATGTTTTTCCAGCTTCTTGTTTGCAATGAAAGTTCCGGTGCCTTGATGCGTTTCGAGCAGGCCGCCGAGTTCCAGTTCGCGATAGGCGCGCATGACGGTGTTGGGATTGATCTCGAGGTCGACGGCCAGTTGACGGACGGTAGGAAGTTGATCGCCGGCGGTGAGCGATCCGGCGGCGACTCCGCTGCGCACCTGGTCGATGAGCTGGCGGTAGACAGGGACGCCGCTGTGCAGGTCGATCGAGAAGCGTGGCGCCGCGGGAGTATTGTTCCTTCCCATGTGTGTCAGTGTACTACAATGCTAGTACATTAAGTCAAGAGAAATCTTCAACGGATGGAAATCTTCAACCACAAAGGTCACGAAGGTTCACGAAGGAAAACGTTGCGGTGGGACGTTCCTTCAGTGCGGTGGGACGCTCCTTCAGTTGGCTACTACGCTTTTGAGACTTTGAAGCCTTTGCGGCGTTGTTCGCTGTAGCGGTGCAGGGCGTCGAGGATGATGGGGTAGGCTTCTCCGGGCGGGCGGATCTCATCGACCTCGACGGCTTTTCCTTCGAGCTGTTTGTAATCCTGAAAGAATCTGCGCAGCATGAGGAGGCGGTGGGACGGCATGGCGGCGGCTTCGCGGTAGGAATTGAACTCGGGATCCTCGGTCGCGACCGCGATGATCTTGTGATCTTGTTTGCCGGCGTCGATCATGGTCATCAGTCCGATGGCGCGAGCGTGGATGATGGTCAGAGGGACGACGGCTTCCTGACAGAGAACAAGGACATCGAGCGGATCGTCGTCTTCGGCGAGTGTCTGCGGAATGAAGCCGTAATTCGCTGGGTAGTAGACAGCGGAATAAAGAACGCGATCGAGGCGAATCAGGCCGCTGGACTTGTCGAGTTCATACTTCACACTGGAGCCGAAAGGGATTTCGACCACACAATCGAATTCTTGGGGAAGTTTGTCGCCAGGAGTCACGTCGTGCCAAGGATGGATCATAAGAAGAAGGGGTAGGTTCTGACCTGTTCATTCTAGCGGACGAGTCTGCGCGGGAAGAAATGAGGCGGGAGACGAAGTTAGGCTTCTTAGAACCGGCGGCGTGAGCGCTTGATAAGACGGGGCAGATGTGCCCGGACGGCGTTGTGCAGGTGCTGGTTGTGTTTACGCATGGTCAATTGATCGCTCTGAGAGACGTTGTAGAGGCGCATGGAGACTTCTATCAACATACGATCCAGGGCGAGAAGAACATCGAGCTTCTCTTTGGGGCTGGTTCCCGAGAGCGGCGCGTCCTGTAATTTACGCGTTCTGGTTTTGTTGTCCTGTGGTATCGGATTCATGGTTCGAAGATTCCGTGGGGACCGCTGAATTGTAGTCAACGTATCGAGAACGGAGAGGAAAGGGAAATCGAAACAATTGATGGTGTGGATCACGGACGCAGGATGTCAGCAAATCGATGAAAATAAATGGAATCGGATTGTCAAGATAGTGTTTGTTCAATTCGTAACATCGATTTTTTGCGCCTGACCTGCGAGCACACGCGTATCTTGCTTCTCGTAACGGTGGCGCGTAGAGTCTAGGTGGGGATCCTCCCTTCGGGGCGTGTTATGTCGAGCCAAGCTGCAACCTATCTGAAATTCGGTGGAGCGACGGCGGTGATTCTGCTGCTACTGGGTTACCTGGCCTATACGGGCGTGCAAGACAGCAAGAGTTACTACGTCACCATTAAAGAGCTGCACAAGATGGGAGACGGCGCGTATACCAAGCGATTGCGCGTTGCCGGAAATGTGCAGCCGGGCTCGATCAAACGAGTGGGTACGCACGTGCAGTTTGTGTTGATGGAAGAAGATCAGACTCTTCACGTGGATTACACAGGGACCGAGGCCCCGCCCGATACGTTTAAGGACGATTCCCAGGCGCTGGCCGATGGGCGTTTCGATCACGATGGCGTGTTCCATGCCAAGCAATTGCAGGCGAAGTGCGCATCGAAGTATGCGCCGCAGCCGGGAACACCGGGCGCCACACCAGCGGCCGAGCCGGGCAAGAGTATGACGCAGGTTCAGACGAGTCCGATGGGGACAGCGAACTAGGATTCGGCGCGGCCGAATTCGCACTCCTTCGCAGCCAAAATCCCCACCTCCCGCACAGGACGCGAGAAATAGGACGACCTGGCATCAAATCAACTTGATCGCGACGCGATGCTACGGGCTGGTGTCGCTGACGATGCACGGATTCTTCGCGTCCGGTACACTCGTTGGCGGAACGAAGTCACTCGACGCCTGTGGCCACCCCTCCCATCCCAGTCATTACTGTCAGCAATGTGATCAAGCAGTTTGGGCGCTTTGCGGCGCTACGCGGAGTGACCGCGGAATTTGATGCCGGTAAATTCCATGCGATCCTCGGGGAAAACGGGGCGGGGAAGACCACGCTCTTGCGAGCACTGGCCGGGCTGGCGCAACCGACGCGAGGAGAGATCTCGATTTTCGGGAAGACTCCGCAGCAGGCGTGTCGGGATATTGGGTATATGGCGCATCCGTCGTTGCTGTACGACGAGATGAGCGGGATGGAGAACCTGCGGTACTTCGGGCGTCTTTACGGCATTGTGGGGGATGCGCGGTGCGAAGAGGCCATTCGAAGTGTTGGACTGGATCCGACGCTGACCCGGGCCGTGGGCCAGTATTCGCAGGGGATGCGGCAGAGGATGTCACTGGCGCGGGCCATTCTGCATGATCCGCGGGTGCTGCTGCTGGATGAGCCATTCTCGAATGTGGACGTGCATTCCGCGCGTGCGATGGTCGGGTTGCTCAAGGGCATGCGCGATACGGGCAAGACGGTCTTCGTGATTACGCATCAGGCGTTGCTGTTGCAAGGCGTGGCGGACGAGATTGTGTGGATGCAGGCGGGAGAGATTGTGGACCGAACGCCCAGCTTGAATCGCGAGGACGTGCAATGAACTCCGTCTGGGCGGTGACCGTCGCGACGCTGGTGAAAGATATTCGGTTGGAGTGGCGTTCGAAAGATGCGCTGAATTCCATGCTGTTCTTTTCGTTGCTGGTGGTGGTGATCTTCAGTTTCTCGTTTGATCCGACAGCGGAGGAGTCGCGGGAAATTGCCGGTGGGCTGGTGTGGGTGGCTTTCTTGTTTTCGGCGGTAGTGGCGCTGAACCAGACATGGGCGCGCGAGTTGCGAAATCAGGTGCTGGACGCCTACCGGGTGTCTCCTGCTCCCGCGAACTCGCTCTTCCTGGCGAAAGCTGTGGGTAATTTTTTTCTCGTGAGCCTGCTGGAAGCCGTGATGGCGCCGCTATTCATTGTGTTCTACAACCTGAGGTCACTGGGGCCAAGCTGGGAATTGATTCCTGTAGCGATGTTGGGCACATGGGCGCTGGTGGTGAATGGAACTTTTTTCGCGGCCATCTCGCTGCGGACGCGCAGCCGCGAGATCATGTTGCCTCTGCTGTTGTTTCCAATTTCGATCCCGGCCGTGCAATCGATGGTCGAGGCTACGCGAATCATTTTGGCTGGCGACGGAACGGCGCGCTTCTGGATCATATTGCTTCTCACGTACGATGTAGTGTTTACTACAGCTAGTCTGGCCTTGTTTCAAACGGTGTTGCACGCGGAATGAGACGACTGTTCCCCATCCTCTCGGTGATCACAGCGGTGCTGTTGGCGTACGCCCTGTATGAGGCGCTGGTGGTTGCGCCGACCGAGCGCACGATGGGCGATGTGCAGCGGATCTTCTACTATCACGTGCCTTCCGCGTGGACTGCGTTTCTTCTCTTTTTAGTGAATCTGGTGGCATCGGTGACATACCTGGTACGCCGCAATCCGAAAGCGGATGCGATGGCGGTGGTCTGCGCTGAGGTGGGCGTCGTGTTTTGCACGATTGTTCTGGTTACAGGGCCGATCTGGGCGCGGCCGGTGTGGGGAATCTGGTGGACATGGGATGTGCGTCTCACCACGACCCTGGTGCTGTGGCTGATTTATGTGAGCTATCTGGTGTTGCGGCGATTCTCCGACAGCGCGCAGACGCCTGTGTTGGCGGCAGTGCTGGCGATCTTTGGCGCGCTGGATGTGCCGCTGGTATATTTCTCGATCTGGTTCTTCCGCACGCAGCATCCGCAGCCGGTGATTGGGGGCGGAGGTTCGCTCGATCCACGCATGGCGCACGTGCTCTTAATCAACTGGCTGGCATTTTCCTGCTTCGCTTTCCTCGTCTGCTGGTCGCGTTATCGGTTGGAGTTGATGCAGCGGGAGATTGAAGAGGCGCATGCAATGGAATCGCTGGCGGGAACCGGGGTGGCGGCGAAGGCCAGCATGCCATTAGGGCGGAGTTCACGATGAAATATCTCTTCGCGGCGTACATTGCCACGTGGGCAATCCACGGGATTTATTTGGGGAGCCTGGTGCGGAGATTTGGGCGGCTGCGGCAGCAGTGGAAGGAGTTGGGGAAGAAGTAGGAGTGACTGGGGCAGCGGAGACTTCTCGCAAGGGCACGGCTTCGGCTGTGCCTTTTTTCTTGTCATCCTGAGGTCCGCGTTTCTTGTGGGTCGAAGGAACTATGGAGTCGGTCGGGAATCTCGGCGCTCCCCGCAGAGTGAGAGCTGAAAGCTGATCTGCTTAGTTACTGGCTTTCCATTCCTTCTGCAGGGCAGAGAGGAAGTCGGGGCTACCGTTGGAGCGGAGGAATTCGTAGTCTTCGATCATGGCGGCGGTGCCGACGCGCGCCGACGGAAGAGGATGTTCGACGCGGATGACGCGCGCGGTGAAGCGGACGCGGACGGCGTCGGTCAGGGTAACGTGCGGAGGGAAGGTGAGGGTGACTTCGAGTTTGGTGCCGGCTTCGATGGCGCGGTCGAGATAGAAAAAAACTCCGCGGGCGCTAACGTTCTGCGTTTCGGTATGAACCTCGTTGGCGCCTTCAAGACGGACAATGGCGGGCAGGCGCATGTCGAAGCGCCGCATCATCCGCCGTTCCTGTGAATTCGGTTGCATTTGATACGCTCCGCCAAGAGCGCGTAGTGCTGAGGAAAAGCGACAACATACGACACATACCCCAAAAACGGGCCTGAGTTTTAACTGGATACGGCCCTGCAGCCCTCAATGTATAGAAACAACGCCAGTTTGCAACAGTAAAATCACCGATTGGAACTGAGTCGGTTAATTCGTCCGGATTTCGTAACAAGAACCCGTACAGAGCCGAGGGAGGACGCACCAGGGGATGGCTCGACTTTGAGAATAGCAATCCCACTGCCATTGCAAATTGGCGGAGCGCGGAAAAACTCCCGCAAAGAATGAGCAAGTTGCGAGGTTGCGAAAATGGGCCGCGGCGCGGTGCATGCAAGCGATTGCGGAAAGAGTATCTTTCTTTTTCCATCTGTCGATGAGTCCGGGGTGACGGCCGGCGGTGATCGGCAATCTTCTTCATGCCACTTTTGTGCCAGTCGCGGCATCTTTCCACGGCCTCGGGTGCATCAGACGAATCTTGGAGCGGCGGCGGGGTAGAGGCAATCTTGGCATGAAGGTGGAGGTCGAGCTGCGCTCGACGGACAGCCCAGCGCGGCTGTCCCCACAGATGCTCTTCTCAAATCAGCTGACCCGTCATGGGTGGTGGACGAGTGAGGTGGGCGGGGGTCGCTTGACTTGTCTATCCTTCAGATGTTTAAGTAGTTATTTAATTTTTTCCGCCAGTTTCAGTGACAAGCAAGCCGCGGTCAGGTTCGCCGGCGCGAGGCTCGATGGACTTGTGCGCCGTCCTAAATCTCTCCACTGTTCTGAGCGAAAACGATCTTAAGCACGCGCGATCGGAACGAAGCCGATCGGGTGAAAAACGCTGGTTTGGGTGAATCGGAGGAAAGAGTGAACGTGAATCACCGTTGGTTGGGAACATCCGTAGTACGGGTTCGCATTCTGGTAGCCGGGCTGGTGATGCTCGGGGCGGGATGCGCAGTTCTCGGGTGGGGTTCCCGCTCACGCCAAGCCGCCGCGGACGCCGTGGCGCAACGCCCTGCGATCGTCGAACAGTCTGCGCTACTGTCGGGCTTGATATCGACGGCTCCAGGGATGCCGGGGTTGAATAGCGATGAGCCGGAATCCCGGGCGCGTTCGCTTTTTGCGGGTCTGCCGCTGATGTTCGAACCGAACCAGGGGCAAGGGAATTTGGATGCGAGCGATCCGCGGGCGAAGTTCGTGGCTCGCGGTTCTGGGTACAGCCTTTTTCTGGGCTCGGACGGTGCGATCCTGAGCATGGTTTCCCAGGATCGGTCGACTTCGGGTGATTCGAAGCGCCATTCTCGGCCGAACCGCGTGGATTCGATCCAAATGAAACTGGTGGGAGCGAACCAGAATGCCGCGCTTACCGGCGCAGATCTGCTGCCCGGCAAGAGCAACTATTTTATCGGCAACGATCCCGCAAAATGGCGGACCGGTGTGCCGCAGTTTGCTCGAGTGCGTTACAACGGCGTTTACCCCGGAATTGATCTGGTTTTCTACGGGAACCAGGGGCGACTCGAATATGACTTTCAGGTAAAGCCCGGGTTCGATCCGGCGCAGGCGGAACTTGAGTTTAACGGGGCGAAGCAACTGGAATTGAAAGACGGAAACCTGGTAATCCGGGGCGAAACGGGCAGCGTGCAGCTAGGGGCTCCGTACGTGTATCAGGAGATTGCGGGCCGCAAGCAACCAGTTGAGGGTAGCTTCGTTCTACGGGGAGCGAAACGGGCGGGATTCGCGATCGGAGATTACGATCATTCGCGTGAACTGATCATCGATCCGACGCTGAACTTTTCCACCTACTTCGGGGGCAGCGGCGACGAGCATGCGACCTCAGTTGCGGTCGATGGCAGCCTCAATATTTACCTGGCGGGTTCGACGACCTCGCCGAATCTCCCTGCCACCGGGATTCAGACCACGCTCAACGGCGCGCAGAATGTATATATCGCAAAGATGTCGCCCCCCCTCGGTTCGTTGGCTGCGGTTCTGGATTATGTGACTTATCTGGGCGGCGATGGAACCGACAGCCCGGTTGGAATCCAGGTTGACGGTGCGGGAGATCCATTCGTTGCGGGAACAACTTCGTCGACCAACTTTCCCACGACCGCCACCAATGCGTATCAGGATGCACCCTCTACGCCCGGGACGCATGTATTCGTCTCCGAATTGAAGTACGACGCCTCGGTGCTGCTGTATTCGTCATACCTATCGGGCAATGGAACTGACACCGCGACCGGCATGACCATCGACGCATCGGGAAACATCTATGTAACTGGGACCACCACCTCGACGAACACGACCGGAGAATTCCCGTCCAGCAATCTGCCGGAGAGCTTGCCCTACCAAAGCACCTCGCGAGCATCAATTCAGTTTTTTGTAACGAAGGTCAACACGACCGCGGCTAATATCGCGAGTGTTCCTTACTCGACGTACTTTGGCGGTGGCTCCTTCGACACGACGACACCGGTTGCGGTCGGTGGAGGCATTGCAGTCGATACCAGTGGAAATGTCTACTTCACCGGAAGCACGAATTTCCTGTACACGGGATGCTCGGGATGCAGCACTACGGATTTTCCCATCCTGAATGCGTACCAGCCGTGTCTCGATCAATCGCCCCCGACGACGGTCGGGAATGCGCCAACGTGCTTGAGTACGACTTCGACGACAGAACCGGATGCCTTCATCGCGAAGCTCAATCTCAATCCGAACGTATCACAGGGTCAACAACTCGTCTGGTCGACGTACTTGGGCGGGACTGGTACTGACGGGGGTGCAGGTGTCGCGATCGATACTGGAGCGGCGAATGTTTATGTTGTCGGCACAACCAACTCCTCTGACATTGGAACGAGCGTGGCGACTCTGAATAATTCTGCGGCCTACCAACGCTGCCTGGATACTGCGGTGAACCCGACACTGGGTGCCCCTTGCCCGACAATCACGAGTCCTGCCCCCAATGACGCGTTTGTGGCACGGTTAACGAATCCAACGAACACAGTTGGCGTTCCGACCAATGTGGCTCTCAACTATTTCTCTTATCTTGGAGGGGCCAACAACGAGGCCGGCTTGGCGATCGCAGTCGATTCGGGCAGTGGCGCGCTGGTGACGGGATGGACCCAATCGTCGGACTTCCCGATATTCCCGGCATCCAATCCGATTCAGAGCGCGCTGGCGGGTACACAAGACGCGTTCATGGCGCGGTTGAACACGATCGCGGTGGTGGGTCAGACAACGGCCGCGTCGTGGGCGAACTACTTTGGTGGAACTGGCGTTGATCAGGGTACGAGCGTTGCGCTGGATGTGAACCAGAACTCGTACTTCGCAGGAGATACGAACTCGGTTGATCTGCAGGTCAACAAGCCGCTTCCGTTGACCGGTGCTGTTAACGGCGCGGCCAATAATGGCGGATATGACGCATACGTTACGCAGCTTGGAACAGCCGTCACCTTGTCGATTACGGGGGTGCTATCGCAAGGGACGAATCAGCAGTTTATCAGCGCCGGAAATCAGGCCACGTTTACTTACACCATCACTAATAATGGACCAGACCTGGCCAGCAATCTCACCTTCACGAACAATCTGTCGCTAGGCACTGGAGTGCCACTGACGTTTGTTTCGGCGGCAACCACCGCCGGTTCGTGTGGAGGTGGCTCGACCAATGCCGTCGTGAGCTGCAGCCTTACGTCATTGCAGGCGGGCTCGACCGCTACTGTGACTGTTGTGGTGACGCCCACACCGAACAGCAGTGGGGACCAGGCTACGTTCAATGGTGGAACTGCGCAGGTGATGGGGCAGGGCAACATCGTGCTGGCGCAGACCTCGGTGCCAGCGCAGATGTCCGATTTCAGTGTCGCCATCTCCCCACCGAACTTCAGCGTGCCGGTTGCAGGTAGCACGGCGTCTTATAGCGTGCAATTGACGCCGCACCCGATCTATCCTTCAAGTATCAACCTGTCGTGTACGGGGTTGCCGACAGCCGCGGCATGCAACTTCACGAGCGCGTCGATGACGCTGCAAAGTCCTGGGCCTGCCACCTCGACACTGAACATTACGACCACGGCGAGGCCGGTGGTGACGCCGGCGGCCAGTTTGTGGATTCGACACTTCTACGCGATCTGGCTGGTGGTTCCCGGACTGACGTTGCTGGGCGTGGGTTCGAGCAGCAAGAGCCGCCGTCGCATGGTGGGAATCATGATGTTTTGTCTGCTGTTCGCGATGCTGCTGCTCCAACCCGCCTGCAGCAGTTCCAGTTCGCAAACTCCGGTGAGCGGAACTCCCCCGGGAAATTACACGGTAACCGTATCAGCAACGTCCGGCACGGATACGAAGAGCCAGACGGTTACGCTGACGGTTCCGTAGACAATCTGCGGACACGGCGAAGGAAAAAAGCCCACGGATGAAACGTCCGTGGGCTTGATTTTTGTGAAGAGAGAAAGGTTGTCGCTGGGTCTACGCTCCAGCCGACAGCTTGTGGTGGCCCTTGGCTTCGGCGATACCATACTGCCGGATCTTGTAGAGCAGAGCCTTGTAGCTGATCTGGAGAATCGTGGCTGCTTGCTTGCGATTCCAGTTGGTCTGCTCGAGAGCCTGGGTGATGGCCTGCGCTTCGGCTTCATCTTTGGCGGTACGTGCCAGCGATTTCAAGCCACCCGCTTCCGTCGCGCGAGATGAGGAATCTCCCGGGGTTCCGCCGTTGCCGTCGTTCTTGGGAAGAAGTTCGGAGACAGCCAGGTTCTCATCGCCCAGAATGAGATAGCGCTTCAGGAAATTGTTCAGCTCGCGAAGATTGCCGGGCCATGAATGATTCTGGCAGGCCTGCAATAACGCGGGAGACAATGGCAGCGGGGCACGCGCGTAGCGTTCGGCCATGCGCGACATTGCGTGCTTGAGCAGGATCGGGATTTCTTCCTTGCGATCGCGCAGCGGCGGAATCTGCATGGTGAAGGCGTTCAGACGGTAGTAGAGATCTTCACGCAGGCGCTTGCTGGCGAGGGCTTCAGGAATGTTGATGTTGGTCGCGGCGAGGATGCGCACATCGACTTTGATGACCGAGCGGCTGCCCAGGCGAGAGAACTGCTGATCCTGTAACACGTGCAGAAGTTTTGCCTGCAGAAGCGGCGGCATCTCGCCGATTTCATCGAGCAGAATCGTTCCGCGATTGCAGAGTTCGAACTTCCCTGGCTTGGCATGAGTGGCGCCGGTGAACGCGCCCTGTTCGTACCCGAACAACTCGCTCTCGAGAAGGTCGGCGGGGACGGCAGCGCAATTGACTTTCAAAAAAGTGCGGTGCGCGCGCGGCGAAAGTTTGTGAATAAGACGTCCGAGAACTTCTTTGCCGGTGCCGCTCTCGCCGAGCAGCAGCACGGGAATATCGACATTGGCTACAAGCGCGGCCTGCGAGCGGATCTTGCGCATCTGCGGACTGGCTGCGATGAAGAAGACGTCGTCGGAAAGTTCTTCGACCTCTCCGCTGTAAGTCTGTTTGCCCTGGCCGAGGCTGAGGTCGATGACGGCATCCAGTTCGGCCTTCTGAAAGGGCTTGGTGAGATAGTCGAGGGCGCCGAGCTTCATGGCGTGTACGACTTTGCGAGTGTCGTTGACGCACGACAACATGACGACCTTTACGCCAGGCTGAACCTGGCGGAGCTGCTCAAGCGTTTGCAGCCCATCGATGCCGGGCATGAGCACGTCAAGCAGGACGAGATCGGGCTGCAACCCTTTTTCGATTCGCTGCAGCGCCTCTTCGCCAGTGGTGGCAGTTTCAACTTTATAGTCATCGACCTCGAGCAGCGTCTTGATGTAGCGAAGCATTCCGGGTTCGTCGTCGACCAGTAAGATTTTTGCAGTAGGCTTCATCGGTTTTTATTACCTTTGCCGGCGGCGGCAATCGGCGGTTTATAAGGAATGAGGAATGAAAACTTGCAGCCGCCTCCTGAATCACTTTCGACCCAGATCTTGCCCCCCATGCCCTGCACCAGGCGGCGGGCAATGGCTAGCCCCAAACCCATACCGTCCTGAGCTTCGTTGCCGGGAAGGCGAAAAAAGTCGTCAAAAACTTCCAAATGAAATTCCGCGGGGATACCCGGCCCGGTGTCGGAAACACTGACCTTTACGGTGTTGGGCTGAGTGACGTTCTGGCGGCGGCGTTCGGCTGCGGAGGGAAGCGCGGCGGCGCGGCGTTCCCACATGTACGGTTCGGCATGCAGCCATACGGTTCCGCCTTGTGGAGTGAACTTGAACGAATTCTCGAGGAGATTGGAGATCACACGTTCGAGCTTCGGCGAATCGAAGGGAAATGAGGGCAGTTTGTCGTTGGCCAGAAAGTACAGCGCCAAGCCCTTCTCCTGAAAGCGATTGGACCACATGCGACAGACTTCGGACAAGCAGTCGTTGATATTGCCGGGTGCGAACTGCATGCGCAGCCCGCCGGTTTCAAGAGCGCTGTAGGTCAGGAAATCCTGGATAAACTGTTGCAGCCGTTGTCCGCTAGCCTGCATGTCGCGGAGGACTTCCTGCTGGCGTTCGCTCAGACGGGCCTAGCTTCTCGCTTTGCAGCAACTCCACGTAGCCATTCAAGATCGATAAGGGCGTCTTGAGGTCGTGAGCTGCCGAGCCCAAGGCATTGGTAGTGCGCCGAAAACGCTCTCGGAGTTCGTTGTATTCCTGTAACAGATTTTCAGGGCTCGGTACATCCTGGTCCGGTCGGGCAGTTGCCGTAGCTGGCATAGGTTCTGAGGTTCCTCCTGCTTCAGAAACATAGAGGTTCTTTTGGACAGTTGCCATGAGGAAAAACCACAGGATGCGGGGAGAGAGGAAACTGCAATCGCCACTTGCGGCGAAATGTCAGTACAAAAATCGTATGTCAGGCAGAAAACGTTGTCAACGAAAAATGCACGGAAATTACCCAAGTGTAGCAAAAGCTTGCACTTTGACGAGTCTTGGCGTATACCAGATGGGTTTCCGCTGCCCGAACAGAAAGCGAAGCGAAAAGCCTGGAATTGCGGGCTCTGTGACCGTCTTGTGGTTGGAGCGTGTGGGGGACTGGGGCGCTCGCGGGTTTTCGTCCTGTATTTGCCGTGGATTTGGCCCCTAAGGTGCTTCATACGCAAAGGTCTTAGAGCTACGGAGAGGTCTGCATGAACGGCGGTAAGACGGGAAATGAACGGCGGGAGTGGGCGAGGTTGCCGCTAGCCATCCCCGTTTTTGTCCGAAGCCGTGATGGAAAAGGGAAGGAATTTCTGGAGTTTGCAACAGCGTTGAACGTGAGCGCGGGCGGAATGCTGGTGGCGATTCGGCGTATTCTGCCGGCTGTTGCGCAGATTCAGCTGGAGATTCCAAGTGCCCCGGTGGCGGCGCTGGCCCTGTTGCCACGGGCTTCGCGGACCCTTCGAGCGAAAGCACTTCGAACCACGCCAGCCGAAGGCTATTACTTGCTCGGCCTCAAGTTTGCGCGTCCGTTGCTGGGTCGCAGCAGCCGTCGAAAAATTGCGACTGCAGTGTGAAAATGTTTGCGCATCTCCCCTAAGACAGTGTTACGCTCGATGCCATCCCCCGATTACCAGGGAGCGCGGGTCCGGCTCTTTGGTAAGTTGATACCGTTCAACGAGATAAATTAGACTTGAGCCGTCCGGGGGAAAAGGTCAAAGCGGGTATTTGGCGCTCCGGATGCAAGGCACAGTATCTCCCCCCGATTAGTCGAAACCAAGCCATGACAAGCAGCAGTGTGAACGCGCTCGTCCAACCGTTGGGGGAAATGCCGCCTGACGCGATCACGTTTGGCCGGACCGAGGCCATGCAGGCCGTTCGCGAACGCCTGACCAAGTTGGCAGGTGCGAACGTGCCGGTGCTGATCCAGGGGGAAAGCGGAACCGGGAAAGACATTATCGCGCGAATGATTCATGCGGCGTCACCGTGGCGCGGTGGCCCGTGGGTGAAGGTGAATTGCCCCGCGATTCCGGGGACACTTCTGGAAAGCGAACTGTTCGGCTACGAAAAGGGAGCGTTTACCGGTGCTTATGGAATGAAGCCGGGCCGCGTCGAGATGGCGCATCGCGGCACGTTGTTCCTGGACGAGATTTCAGAGTTGGATATGTCGCTGCAGTCGAAGCTGCTGCAGGTGCTGCAGGACGGGCAATTCTGCCGCATCGGCGCCCAGGAAGACAAGAAAGTCGAAGTGCGAGTGGTATGCGCGACGAACCGCAAGCTGGAACAGGAAATTGAGAACGGCACGTTTCGGGCCGACCTGTTTTACCGCATCAACGTAGTGAATCTGCATCTGCCGCCGTTGCGGGAGCGGGCTAGCGACATTCCGGATCTGGTGGCGTATTTTCTCGACTATCACAATCGCAAGTACAACTGCCGGGCGCGCGCACTTTCGAATGAACTGATGGCGGAGTTGCGCAAGTACCACTGGCCGGGCAACATTCGCGAACTGGAGAATCTGATCAAGCGTTATGTGATTCTCGGCAACGAAGAAGTGATCTCGGCAGATCTGGCGCCGCGAGCCGTCGACTTCTTCAACGCAGAAATTCCCGTGGACGGCCAAATTTCGCTGAAGAAGCTGACCCGGCAGGCCGTGCGGGAGCTAGAGCGCAAAGTCATCCTGAAGGTTCTGCAGAATTGCCACTGGAACCGCAAGCTGGCGGCTCGCGCATTGAGCATCAGCTATCGGGCTTTGCTATACAAGATTCGTGATGCTGGAATACCCTCGAGCCGCGGGGTTAAGCGGCGGGAGACCGATTCTCCCAAGCAGGAAATCGCAGCCGACTAAAACATAACTTCTGCGTGCGACTTGCTGCGTAACTTGCCGCGATTAGCGTAGTTGTGCAGAGATTTGCAACTTCCACCTGTCACATTGATGCTAAGACCGCACTTAAGTAATTCTTCCGCAAATAGTTAGGTGTTCCTCAGCTTTGGTGCTTAGCGTGCACTGGCACGCTGGGCGTCTTAGTCTCCTCGATAAGGTGCTTGCCACGCGTCAATAGTCGATTGAGACTCGGGCAGTGTACTCCTAGGAGAAAGTACAATGAAGAAACTACTCTTGCTGGCGGTCTTGGCACTGGCCCTGCCAATGGCAGTTTTTGCCGACAGCGGTGTTGATTACACGAATAGTGGGGGAACGCTGGCAGGTTCGAACAGCGGACTTACGCTGAGTGGATCGACATTAATCGCGGTCAAGGGGTTAAACGGGGGTGGGCTGATCACCGGGAACGATCTGGGCAGCGTTACCTTCGCAACTGGAGCACTCATCAGCGGCGATCTTCAGATGGGTGGAACGTTTGCTGGTGGCGGGTCATTCACCATCACCGGGAACGGCACCAACGGAATTCCGAACGGCGCATTGTTCGCAGGAACTTTCGATGGTCCCGTGTCTTGGACGTTGATAACTCTCGCCAACGGAACTCACAACTACACGCTGATGGGCACTGTGTCGGGAACGGCTGGCAGTTATTCAACAGTTGGCGTGACGGTACAATTGACAATCAATACAGGCAAGGGCTTTTTCAATGGCAGCACGAACATCTCGAGCGGTGATACGAACATCGTGGTCCCGGAGCCAGGCTCGTTGAGCCTGTTGGGAACAGGGTTGATCGGTCTGGCTGGAGTGGTCCGTCGCAAGCTGAAAGGCTAACGGTCTTTGCCTTCAACCGAAAACAGAACCCCGCCGAAAGGCGGGGTTGTTCGTTTGACTGTCTCGCACGTTGACGATGTTCAAACAGTGAAGGCGGGGCGCATTCCCTCGCTTCTCGGCACTTGGGTATGGCTCGACCCGATTGCCGTGGCAAAACGGCGACCCAGAGATACCTCGTCTCGTTCCCGCATGCCGGTCATCAGAAAAAGCTCAAACTTCGGGAGTGAGTCAGCTGCGAAGTTCCGATAGCGCTTTTCGGGCGTCGTCGTTCTTCGGGTTGATCTTCACCGCTTTTTCCAGTTGCTGGCGAGCCAGCGCGGTCTTGTTGTCTTTCTGATAGGCGAGGCCAAGGTGGTAGTGGAGATCCGCATCTTCAGGATCGCCCCGCTTTTCGCCGAGCCGCAGAGCCTCCTGAAACTGGTTGATCGCGGACTGGTAGATACCTTTCTGATAGTAAGCCCAGCCGAGAGTGTCGGCGGCATTGGGCGAGTCGGGCATTCCGCGGCGCGCGGTCTGCGCCAGGCCCATGGCGACATCGACGTTTCCGCCCTGCTGCAGGATCACGTAGGAGAGATTGTTGGAAGCGAGAGGATGGTCGGGAGAAATAAGGAGTGCTTGCTGGTACATGACCTTGGCGTGGTCCCAGTCCTTCTGTGCTTCATATAGTTCGCCGCAGAGAATGTAGAAGGTAACTTCACGCGGATTGTCTTTGATCGATTGCTGGTAAAGAGCGAGGGCCGTGTCGGGCTGGCCCTGCTGAACCTGCACCTTACCAAGTTTTTCCAGGGCATCGATGTTGTTCTTGTCGAGCGTGATCGCTTTTTCCAAGGCCACTTCGGCGCCGGGCAGATCTTTCTTTCCGTTGAAGAGCGCGGTTCCGAGCAAGTCGTAGAAGTTGGCGTTATTGGGAGACTTCGCGATTTGGGTGTTGGCCGCGGCAATTGCCTTGTCATACTGCTTTTGCGCGAAGTATGTATTCATGAGGCCGCTGAGACCTTCCGACGAAGAAGGATCTTTGTCGAGCGCCTGCTGGTAGAACTTTTCGGCTTCGGGAAAGTGTTTCTGGGCGAGATGAATATTGCCCATTTGGATGTAAGGAGCCGGAATCTGGGGGGCCTTCTGGGCAGCGAGCTGGGCGTCCTGTTCGGCGTCGCTATATTTGAGGCGAGCCAGCTCCGCCATCCCCTTGAACAGATATCCGTCCGCTGCGTAAGGCTGAGCGTTAATGATCTGCTGTGCAGTTCGCATGACGGCATCGATGTCGCCGCGATGCCATTGCAACCCAGCCAGAGCACGCAGCGCATCGGTCATATCAGGACGGATGCGGACCGCCTCCTGCATCTCCGCCTCGGCGCGCGATTCATTGTTTTGCTGGGCCAAAGCAAGCCCCAGTTGGTAGTGAGCAACTGCATTTTCCGGATCGAGGCGTAAAGCGTTCTGCAGAGAGTCCACGGCGCCAGAGACATCATGCTGACGAAGCTGCAACTGGGCCTTGAAGACAAGGCCTTCAACGTCGTGGTTATTGGCCTTTAGGATTTCATTGTCGAGCTTGGTGGCTTCCTCGAGGCGGTTCTTCAGAATTAAGAGTTGGGTGTAGTTCTTCTTGACCAGAAGGTCCTTGGGATGATCGCTGTAAAGGGAAGCATATTCGGCGGTGGCCTTATCGAGGTCGCCCGTGGCGTAGTAGAAGTCGCCCAGCATGCGATAGCCTTCCGGATTATCGGAAAGATCTTTCTTGGTTTGACGCAGGAAGGATTCGGTATCTTCCTTTTTCCCCTCCTGCATGAGCAGGCGAACCAAAGCAGCACGTGGAGTAGGGTTCCTGGGATCCAAGCCGATGGCCTGCTTAAACCGTAGTTCGGCTTCGGGAAGGCGGTTCCGCGACTGGTAGAAGCCGCCCAGGGCTAGTTGAGCGTTTATGGCTTTCGGGTCGACTTCGATTGCCTTCTTGAAATTCAGCTCGGCCTGGTCGGGCTCGTTGGAGCGCAACTCAATGAGCGCCAGTAGGAGGTAGGACTCAGAGCGTTTTGGGTCGTCCGCAATGCCTTGCTGTATCTCTTTTATAGCTTCGGGAATATTGTTTTGGGCGGCGTAGTAATTGGCCCACGCCTCGTGCGTTTCCGGGTTGTTGGGCAGCTTATCCCGCAGAATATCGAGGTGAGCCTTGGCCTGCTTGAGACTGTCCGGCGCGGGACTACCGTCGGGGTTTCTTGCGGTTACCAGCATATTGGCAAGATCGGTGCGTGCGCGATAGTTATCGGGTGCGAGGTCAATACAGCGGTTGAGTTCCTGAAAGGCGCGGGCCCCGTCTCCCATTTTGAGGTAGGCTTGGCCAAGCTGACAATGTGCCTGGGCAAAGCCGGAGTCGATCTGGATGGCATTGCGATACTGAATTTCCGCCTCGCGGTATTTGCTCTCGGCGAAATATTTTTCGCCGCTGTCGAAATACTTTTGCTTGCGCACATTCGGATCACGGGAACAACCGAACGTCGCGACGAGAAGAGAACAAGTCAAAAACAGACGCACGGAAACGAAACGACTCATATGGGACTCTCCAGCTTCGGATGGGCGAGGCACACAAAAGCCTACCACCGCACGATATCTCATGATACTGCACCCATAACCTCTTGGAAACAGTTACTGGAGGCGTACGTTCAGGGACGGAGCGAAAAGCATTTCAGCGGGGAATGTAGGTTTGGAGTAAGGGGAAGACATCGCCGACAAACGGAAGAAGTCGTTCCTGCGCGCCATCGGCAGTTTCACCCGGTAATAGAGGCGTAGTGATGCGCACTAGGGATCCATCGCTGCGGTTCATCTCAATGGAGTCCGCGACCAAGTAATACTTTGCCCAGTATTCGCTGGCTATTCCGCGGTTGTGAGCCCAATACCAGTAGAGAACGACTCGCTGTGAGTCTCCTTGTGCAATGACGTACCGGTTAACAGGAAAAGGCTCATGCCCGGGCTGCGACAGGGTGATATGGCGGGAATCGATCGGGCTCCAACCCGATCCGGGTAGACAATTTTTCGGGGAGTGGATGGTGTCGCCGGCGCGTTGGCTCGGGAAGTAGGCGATGAAAAGGTCAATGTTGGCTGGTTGGGATTCGGTTTGATAAACGCGGTGCAGGAAGTCGCCGTGACCAAGCACATCGAGCGTTTCCTGATCGATCGCGATATCTTCACCACTCCAGCCGTCGAGGTGGGCAGGGAACTCCTTCAAGGAAGGACGTGGAGGAAAGACCTCGCCACGAGCCCGGGATTGCAGGAATGCGCCGGCGCAGGCGATCAACAGAGCGGCCACGACAAAACGCAGAGTGGAATTCCTCACTCGCCACCGTCCTTCTCCGGAAACACAACCCGAATCAGCGCATGCAGCCCGTAAAGCATTAGCAGGGAGGTCACGAAAATGATCAATCCCCAAGAAGCATGAAAATAACCCTCAGCCGCCTCCGGGTCCCAGTATTGGACGAGCAATCCCGTGCCGACGATGCGTACATCGTTGGCGGCAACGGTGATGGGTATCGAGGCCAGAGCCAGGACCCATCGCACCCAGAGGCGTTTCTCCAACAAATATCCGTAGATGATGGCGAGCGTGACCAGCGACATCAGGGAGCGGATGCCACTGCAGGCCACAGCCACTTCCAAAGGCATTGCCGCGAGGTTCATCACGTTGCCTTCCCGCAAAACCGGAACTCCCAGCACGGGGAGGATTGCGGCGGCGACCTCCGAGGCGAGTAACTGCAGCGGGAAGGTGAGCTGATTCAGAATGATGGTGGGGACAGGAATCATCAGCAACAGAAAAGCCCAGGGGAACAAGACCGCGCGAAAAAAATTCCAGCCGACTGACAAAATCAGAACTCCGGCTAAGACCAGCAACATGGACGAGCGGTCCAGAAAAATTTCTGCGCCCAAACGGCCGACGATGAGCATCATTAAGCCAGTCAGAAGCACGACGACGCCGGCCCAAGAGGGCCGGGGAAGGATCTTTGCTAGGCGATCACGTTCTTGCCAGATCACGAACGCGGAAAAGAGTGGGACGAAGAATCCGTGCGAGAAGTTGGGATCGTGCCACCACTGGCCGACTAAGTGGCGGACAGTGGACGAATAGAGCCAAACAAAAAGAGCTGCTAAAACGCCCATATGCCAGAGAGAAACTGCTCTAAGCGGGGACTCCCGTAC
Organism: uncultured Acidobacteriaceae bacterium; assembly: GCA_963840895.1. GTDB lineage: Bacteria > Acidobacteriota > Terriglobia > Terriglobales > Acidobacteriaceae > Sulfotelmatobacter. The sequence goes on along the minus strand of CAWJAR010000005.1, from coordinate 255,778 downwards.
GCTCAATGGCTCGGTTTCCACGTGCTCGGTTTGCACCTCTTGAATCACGAGAGCCAGCTCTAAGTCTGGGGAGCTTTGAGAATAAGCGAAACAGAGTGGCGGCTGCAACGCAAACTCACGTCAGATAGGATGCTCGCCGGGGTAACGCTGGCGGAGGGATAGGGTCAATCGACTCGAAGGAGGATTCCGAGTCCGGTAGCGGAGCGGTTGCAAGTGCTATCTGGAAAACGCCCGTGGGAGCAGCCCATTGTGAGAAAAACTTTTCCTATAATTCCCGCGACTTTGGGCGTGAAAAGCACGACAATACGTCTGGAGAATGTTTCCCGTAGTGCCTTCGTAGTTCTAAACTATTGAAAACATGGGATAAAATGAGATTGCCTCGCTTGCACAGGAGAATCGGGGCCGGTGGCAATTCTCGTGCTGCCGGAGGGGTAGGGTTCTGGCGCATAGAGGGTAGGGTCAGCATTTCACGGAAAAACGCAAAAATGGGTGAATCACTGCCTAGCATTGAACAAGGCATTGGGAAGACCATGCCTCTTGAGCCAGCGTCACTTTCGTTTGTGGGCGGGGTGAGCGCGAGCATGCGTCCGGTAGAGGCGGTGATCCGCGAACTGGCGCAGAGTGACGTGCCGGTTCTGGTACTGGCCGAGTCGGGTGCAGGTAAGCATGCGACTGCGCAACGCATACATCAAATGTCGCAACGAAGTACGCAGCCCTTTCGCTCCTTTCAGTGTTTAGATCTCGATTCCGGAGACCTGGACGTGTTGCAGGAGCAGGAAAGCCGTGGGGCGCAACCGAGTGCGGGAACGATTTATCTGGAAGAGCTGGCCGATCTGAGTGCAGATTGTCAGGCGCGGCTGCTGGAGGCGCTGCCTGAGTCTCCAGGAAAGGGCATGGCCGGCAGCGAGCGTGCGCGGCTGATCTGTGGGAGCGCTCGCGATCTGGAAGTTGAAGTCAAACGAGGTCGGCTCCGGGAAGATCTCTATTACCGGATCAGCGGAGTGTGTCTCCGTTTGCCTCCATTGCGTCAGAGAAAAGAAGACATCGCCTTCCTGATGGGTCATTTCCTGCGCAAATATGCGCGAGACTTCCGTCGAACGGTTCCCGACCTAAGTGCTGAGACGCTGCGGCTGTTTCTAGATTATTCATGGCCGGGAAATTTGCAGGAGCTGGAAGATGCGGCCCGGGTTCTTGTGGCGATGGGCGATGAGCACGTGGCCCTGGAAGGGTTGCGCGCCCGGTTGCGCAGGCCGGAGGCGGGCAGCAACGGGCCAGGGATTTCGCTGAAGGCGGCATCGCGGGCAGCCTCGCGCGAGGCGGAAAAAGAATTGATTCTGACCACGCTGACGCGCACGCGTTGGAACCGGCGGCGGGCGGCGGCGGAGCTGCAGATCAGCTACAAGGCTTTACTCTACAAACTGAAGCAGATTGGGTTTGAAGGATATGGAGCGTCATAACTCCCCGGAGAAGGTATGAAGAAAGTGTTGAAACTAGCAATTGTGATGGGATTGGTTCTGACAGCGGGAATGCTGGCGCAGACCGGTGGTACGGACAAAGCGTTCGCGGACAAACCCACAGCAACTGGGCAGGCACCGGAGGCATCCTCTTCTGATCCGGACTATGTCATCGGAGCTGACGACATCCTGCGCATATCGGTTTGGAAGGAACCGGATCTTTCCGAGACGCTGCCGGTACGTCCCGATGGCAAGATTTCGATGCCGTTGCTGAACGACATTCCAGCAGCGGGTCTGACTCCGTTGCAACTCAAGGACTCGATTGCAGAGAAACTGAAAAAGTTCATCTCCGATCCGCGCGTAACGGTAGTCGTGACGGAGATGAAAAGCCGGCGAATTTTCGTGTCAGGAGAGGTTGTGCACTCGGGACCGATGACGTTATTGCCCCACATGACGATGCTGCAAGCACTGTCACAGGCAGGCTTCACGCAATTCGCCAATCCCAAAGGGATTTACCTGCTGCGGACCGAGAATGGCAAGCAGCAGAAGTTGCCGTTCAACTACAAGGAAGTGATCAAAGGCAATCACCCCGAACAAAACATCGTCCTGAAACCAGGCGATACGGTGGTGGTCCCGTAAGGAAAGTGATGAGCAAACTTCAAAGCGTCTGTACCCTGTGCATGTTGGTCTGCGCATCGAGTGGCTCGTGGGCCCAAGAGACTTCCACCCCACCGGCCGAGCCTGCTCCGGAGAGCAGCCAGCAGCAGCCTATGCCGGCGTATGGACAGGATAATGCTCCGCCTCCAGTTAGCGAGAATCCCCCGCTGTCGGGATTAGATCTGCCGTCGCTTGAACCGCATGCCGCTCCGTTGAGTTACTTGCAACCGGCTGCGACGTTCAGCGAATCGGCGGAATACGAACGCGGGCAACGTCGCAGGTGGTTCGGGAGTCAGCTCCGTCGGCCGAGCGCTGGGCCGCCTTACGCTACGGCGGTTGTGGAGCAATTACGACTTGGCGCTCGACTATGCCGGCGGTATTGGGTACTACAGTGCGAACGGGATAGGACTTAAATTACTGCAACAGATGGATGTCGTCCAAAAGATTACTTGGAAGCGAGGACAGTTATCGCTCCGCGACAGCTTCAGCTACTTGCCGGAAGGCAATTTCGGAGGAGCCTACGGTTCCACGGGCTCGCAGGGAATTGGGTCGTTGGGCAGCTCTTCCTTTGGAATGTTTGGCGGTAGTTCGTTGGGGACGTTTGGTTTGGAGCCGCGCATCCTGAATGTGAGTCTTGTAGACATCTCCGAGAAGCTTACGCCCAAGTCGGCTATCACGGCGGCCGGGGGATACGCTTTCACGCATTTTTTCGGAAATGACGTTATAACGAACACCTCGTTTATCGATAGTTCCCAGACTTCCGCACAGGTGGGTTACAACAGGATTTTCACGCCGCGTACACAGATCGCTCTGGTATACGGATATCAAGGATTCAATTTTTCCTTCGAAGGAACGGGATTCCATAACCACATTATCCAGGCGTTGTACGGACACCGGATCTCGGGGCGAATGGATCTGCTGATTGGAGCGGGACCGCAGTTTATCTTTATTGGGTCGGCTTGCACCGAGTTAGATGCGCTAACTGGCAATCCGCATTGCAGCATCAATCCGAGTGGGCTACCCGTGGGATCGATTCCCAACACCGAGGTTGGAGTGGCCGCTCAGGCGCGGTTGCGTTATAAATTCACGAAGAGTTCGTTGAATCTGACATACCAGCGTTACTTAACCAGCGGATCGGGATTGTTCCTAGGATCGCAGAGTGACATTGTACGCTTGCAGGTTCAGCGCCCTCTGTCGCGAGTTTGGAGTGCCTTCACCGACATCGGTTATTCGCGGCAAGGTAGCTTACAGAATCTGAGTCCGGCGGAGCAATCGACGTGCAATCTTCCCGGCCAGACGAACCCGGCCCTTCCCCCGTGCCCGGGAGTGGATGCGAACACGGCGACCTCCCTCTTCGCAGGAGTGGGTGTGCATCGTGCGCTGGGACGGAAGTTCCACGCATTTGCGACCTATCAATTCAATGAGCTCTTTTTCGATCATTCGTATTGCGTGCCAAATACTCCGTGTAACCGAATTTCGAACCGGAACGCCTTGACGTTTGGATTGGACTGGACTCCACGGCCCATCCGCATTGACTGACTTCATAGGCTAGAGAGAGTTTTCGCCGTTACACATAAGTAGGGATTGAGCTCTCGGCCAGAGGGAACACGAGAATGATCCAAAATCGCGAATTAACGATGGACGATTATTTAGAGATGTTGCGCCGGCGCGCCAAGATGATCTTTATCCCGGCGCTGTTGGCCACATTGCTAGGATTTTTGGCCTACTTGGTGGTAAACCGGTATTTCGCCAAGTACACCTCAACGTCCACAATCCTGGTGGAAGGACAGCGAGTGCCGGAGAATATGGTCCAACCGGTGGTCTCCGAAGATCTGGGCGCGCGGATGGCTACACTGCAGCAACAGATGATGAGCCAGACGAATCTGCAACCGGTCGTGGAGCGCGTATACGCACGCACGAATGGCCAGGATGCTGGCCAGATGATTGACGCTATCCGGCAGAACATGAAGCTGGAACAGGTGCCAACAGATCTGTTGCAGCTGGGTACAAGACGGAAGCCGGGCACAACCGGCAACTCGGGAGGCTTCTACATCTCCTACACCGCGTCCAAGCCGCGGGAGGCTCAGCAGATCTGCAACGAACTGACCAACTTACTGATGAGCGAAAACCTAAAATCGGTGCAGGCGGCGGCCAAAGGAACAAGCGATGTGTTGAGCAAGGGAATCGAGGACGCCAAACGCAATCTGGATGAGCTCGATTCCAAACTGGCTGCGTTCAAGACCGCGAACACGGGAAAACTGCCCAGCGACCAAGAAAGCAATATGAAAATTCTCATGGGTTTGAATGCCCAGTTGGAAGCGAACACCCAAACCCTGAGCCGGGCGCAGCAGGACAAGGCGTACACTGAGTCTCTATTGGCACAACAGGTCGCTGCATGGAAATCGACTCAGTCTTCCACCAATCCGCAGACCTTGGAAAAGCACCTGTCGGACCTGCAATCGCAACTATTGAGTTTGCAGGCACGCTACACCGCGGATCATCCGGATGTGATCAAGACTAAAGCGGACATCGCCGAAATCAAGAAGAAGTTGGCGGAGATCAATAAGACGTCGACCGATCCGGGAGACGCCACCCCTGATACAGCTTCCGCGATGGAGCCACCGGAAATTCGCCAACTACGGACACAGGTTCACCAGTATGGAGACTTAATTACAGCCGCCACTCACGACAAGGACAGGTTACAAAGGGAGATAAACGAATATCAAAGCCGCGTAAGGCTAAGTCCGGACCTCGAAGGAGAGTACAACGCTCTTCAGCGCGATCTGGAGAACGCGCAGAAATCCTATCAAGACCTCTTGAACAAGAAAAGTAAAGCGGATTTGACGGTGAACATGACCAACCAGGCGCAAGGAGAGCAGATGGCTCTTCTAAATCCTGCAAATTTCCCGGAGTCCCCGAGTTTTCCAAATCCGTGGCTGTTTTCGGGCATTGGGTTGGGCGCCGGGTTGGCGCTCGGAATTGGTCTCGCCATGTGGCTGGAATTGCGTGACCAATCCATCCGCACCGAGGCTGACGCCGAAGCCGCTCTCGAAATGCCTTTGCTGGCGGCGGTTCCGTGGGTGGGTGTAGTAGCCACCGATGACGGCAGCAACTTCAGGTTCTGGAACAGAAACAAGAGTTCCGACGAACACAAGAACACGGAAGTATAAGCGACGCTGGCTTAGGAACAACTATGTATAAAGAGTTCTACGGACTGAGGGCAAACCCGTTTAACGTCAATCCCGATCCCCGCTATCTATTTCTGACGCGGCATACGGAGGAGGCGCTAGCATGCCTGACCTACGGAATCCAGAGCCGCAAAGGGTTCGTCTTGCTGACCGGCGAGGTGGGAACCGGCAAGACCACGCTCATCAATAAGCTGCTCGAGTGGCTGCGCCTGCAGCAAGTGGCCACGGCATTCATCTTCAACTCGCGCCTGAACGTGCCGCAATTTCTGGATTACATGATGGCGGACTTCGGCATTCCATGCGACTCTAAGGCAAAGAGCCAGATCCTGCTGCGGCTGTACAACTGGCTGCTGGACCGTTACCGGGCCGGGGAAACTGCGGTTCTGATCGTCGATGAGGCACAGAACCTCTCCGACGAAGTGCTGGAAGAGATCCGCATGTTGACCAACCTCGAGACCTTCACCGAGAAGCTGCTGCAGATTGTTCTTGTAGGACAGCCAGAACTCGAACAGAAGTTGAAACAACCGCAGCTGCGGCAATTGCGGCAGCGATTGACGCTGCGCGCGAAAACCCATGCACTGACATTGGACGAGACCAAGGTGTACGTGCAGCAGCGCCTTCGTATTGCGGGCTCGAATGGTCAGCAGATTTTCGAGCCGGAGGCGCTGGTGGCGATTCACCGATACTCGTCCGGAATTCCACGAGTCATCAACCTGCTATGTGAGCACTGCCTGGTCAGCGCGTTCGTGGACCAACAGAAAGTGATAGCACCGACCGTGGTCGATAGCGTGGCGAAGGACTTCGATTTGGGTGACAACACGACGTCGGGTGCGCTTCCGGGGCCCGCGCCAAGTACGAACGGCGATAAATTCGATTTGGTGGAGGCCCTGCGATCGCTGGCCACGCTGGCGGATCGCTTGCGGCAAGAAGAGCAAGAAGAGAAGACGCTCCCGACGAAAGGAAACTATGAGCAGAATTCACGAAGCGTTGAAAAAAGCTGAGCAGGAGAGGGCGGCCTCGCAGGGAGTCCCCCCGCAGCCCAACCTTGCCACGACGCCAGTGACCGAGCCCCCGGTGTACACGGACGCGCTTGCGGCGGTTCTGCCGTCTCCGTCGGTGGCCCACTCCGCCATGCCCGCTTTCGCGAGCACCGTCAACACCGACACTCTGCTGGCGCGGTGCGCGCAGCTGGAATGGAATCCAGATACGGCAACCATGTTGTTCATGAATGGCGACGATAGTGCGCGAGGCACGGAAGAATTCCGCACGCTGCGTTCGCGCCTGTACCATCTGCGCGAGAAGATGCCGCTCAAGAAAGTTCTGGTCAGCAGCGCGCTGCCCAAAGAGGGCAAGTCGTTCATCTCGTCGAACCTGGCGCAAGTGATGGTGCGGCAGCATGGACGCCGGGTGCTGCTTGTCGACGCCGATCTGCGCGCACCGCGCTTGCACATGATGCTGGGCACGACATCAGATCCGGGGCTGTCCGATTACCTGCTGGGAAAGAATGACGAGTTTTCGATCATGCAGCGCGGTCCCTTGGAGAATTTGTTCTTCATTCCGAGCGGCACGGGCGCGGCCGATCCGGCAGAACTAGTCGGCAATGGACGGCTCAAGCTGCTGCTGCAGAGAGTCGAGCCTCTGTTTGACTGGATCGTGATCGACTCTCCGCCAGCCATTCCGGTTTCGGACGCGAGCGTGCTGGCGAAGGCGTGTGATGGCGTGCTGATGGTGGTGCGCTCGAATGCGACACCGTTTGATATTGCGCGCAAAGCTCGACAGGAGTTCTCCGACCAGGCCCTGGTCGGAGTAATCCTGAATGGCACTCGCGAAGATGCGATTCCCTACGCGCGTTACTACTACGAGTCATACCAGAAGAAGCCAGCCACGACCAAGGTTTAGGAAGAAGGCGGAAAGTGATCCGGCTTTTCAAAGTCTATTATCCGGTACGCACGCTGGTGCTTCTGGCCGTCGAGACGCTGATCGTCTGGATGTCATTTGTTCTGGGAACGATGGTGCGAAACGGGCGGGACTGGCAGCTTCTGCTCAACAATGAACTGATCATCGAAGGTGGGTTCATCAAGATTTTCGCGGTCACAGCAATCGTTCTGCTGTTTTCTTACGGTCTGGATCTTTACGATTCTTCCACCTTGGGTGGAGAGTCCGATCAAGTCGTCCGCTTGTTTATGGTGCTCGGACTGGTGGCACTTTCTCTGTCGGGCGTGGTTGCGGTCTACCATCGCTTCCTACCGGGCCACGAGTTTCTGCCGCATGAATCCGCTCTGGTCAGCTTCATCATTCTGACCTTTACTCTGTTGGGTTGGCGCTATGCGTACTCCTGGCTGACGCAGCAGCATTATTTCCGCGAGCGCGTGTACGTATTAGGCACAGGTGATCGTGCGCAACGGCTGGTTGACGGCCTGCAAAAACGCTCGGAACTCGGCGTGGAAGTGGTGGGATGGACCGGCAATATACAGGGCGAGTTGACGCGAGATGGGGTCGCCGCGCATCTGATCGGAATTGCAACGGAGAAGGGAGTCCATCGAGTGATCGTTGCCATGCTAGACCGGCGGGGTACGCTGCCCGTCGAAGAGTTGCTGGATATGCGACTGGCTGGCGTGAAGATTGAAGAAGCGACGTCGTGGCTGGAAAAGATTTCGGGACGAATTGAAGTGGAACAACTGTATCCGAGTTGGCTGATTTTCACCGACGGATTTCGCGCAAGCTCATTCTTCGGGATGGTGCGCCGGGCACTCAGTTTCTCAGTGGCGTTGATTGGACTGATGATGGCTCTTCCACTGATGCCGTTCATTTATCTCGCAGTGAAGCTCGATTCTCCGGGTCCCGCCCTTTATCGGCAACAACGTGTGGGCCGGGGCAATTCGCGATTCACTTGTTACAAATTCCGCACCATGCGCCAGGATGCGGAGGCTGACACCGGTGCGACCTGGGCCACTGACGACGATCCCCGGATCACGCGAGTAGGTAAGTTTCTGCGGACGTCCCGGCTGGATGAAATTCCACAACTGTGGTGCGTGTTGAAGGGCGACATGCATTTCGTAGGACCCCGTCCCGAGCGGCCGGAATTTGTGGAATGGCTGAGCCGGACGATCCCATACTACGGCGTGCGCCACATGGTCAAGCCGGGAATTACCGGGTGGGCGCAGGTGCAGTACAAGTACGGCAACACAATCGATGACGCGAGGGAAAAGCTGCAGTACGACCTGTTTTACATCAAGAATGCTGCCGTGGGGCTGGATTTGCTGATTCTCTTTCAGACCATCAAGATCGTCCTGCTCGGCCGGGGAGCGCAATGATGCAAGAAATTTGGGAGGACCGACTCCAGAAAAGCCAGCCAAAGGTGGCGAGCCAACCGAGAATCCCGGTCGCCCGCGTGTACGAGCGATCGGAGTTCGGCTACTGGGTGATGGTGGTCTTCTCTTTCCTGTATTACTTCCGGCCGGGTGACACTATCCGAGGCGTCGCTGTATTGCACCCTGCAAGAATTACGGCTGTGTTCGCGGTGATGGCGTTGCTGATGGGTGCGAACAAAATCCGACTTAAACAACTTCCTGCCGAAATCAAGATAATCTTCGCGATGTTTGGATGGATGGTTCTGACGATTCCATTTGCCAGCTGGCGCGGCGGCAGTTTTCAACAGGTGTTCTTCGAATTTTCCAAGGCGCTGATTGTCACATTAACGCTCATCGTGACCGTAACCCGCAAGGTTGAGTTACGGCGCCTGATGCTGGTCCAAGCCCTGGGAGTGGCGCTGATGACTTCCGCCGCCGTCATTGCCAATAACCGGATGCAAGGACGCCTGGCTGGGGTTGGCGACGCAATGCTGTCCAACCCCAACGATCTCGCCATCAACGTAGCATTGAATTGGCCGCTATGCCTGCTTTTCCTAATCACCGTCAGGGGGATGGCAGCGAAACTGTTCTGGGCGGTTAGTATGCTGGTCATGATTTACGCGTTGATTGAGACTTACTCGAGAGCCGGATTTCTAGCTCTCATCGTGGCCATTGTATTTTGCCTCTGGGAGTTTGGAATTCGCAGGAAAAAGGTGTACGTTCTGGGCGTAGCATTCATCTGTCTGATGGCTACAGTCGCAGTGGCTCCCGGGAACTACATTGCACGCCTGGAAACGCTGTTGGGCAAATTCCAGGAGGGCGATTACGACCGCGGCTCGGCTGAGGCTCGATATGAATTGCTGATCCAAAGCTTGAAAGTAACCGCAACCCATCCCGTATTTGGTGTAGGGCCAGGGAATTTCCCCTCCTACACCGGTCTGTGGCGCGTCACGCATAATACTTATACGCAATTCAGTTCGGAGTGCGGAATTCCGGTGCTTCTTCTGTTTCTTCTGCTGATGCGGCGAGTCTTCCTCAACCTCCGATACTTGCGGAAGGTGCCACGCTCTCCCGATACAGAAGAGCTGCATCTTTACACTAGTGCTCTGATGGCGTCGTTCGGCGCGTATCTGTTGGGCGCGTTTTTCTCCAGTACCGGATATGAGCTGTTCCCTTATTACATGGTTGTATACACGACGTTGCTGTACCGGTTGACCCTCGCGGAACAAGAACGGAAGACCACAGGCCTGGTCAGGACTCCGATTGAGTTTCGTCCGCGAGCGTACACTCCCGCGTGATCTGGGGTGGTGCATCAGCGGTGTTAGAACACGCAGCCCGATATTGCTCCTTCGTGCAGCAAAAGCGAATCAGGCAGCCGTGCGACGCCAGGCTACCTAATCTCACGAGGTAGCATGGGAAACCTCGCGCTTCGTTTCCGAACTAGGTTCACTCGCCAGCCAGTCCGCCATACGGGAGACATTGTCTCCGTGTTCTATGCGTTCGAGGCTCGCTCTGATTGCGGAATAGTTCTCGACCAGAGAAACCAGTTTTGCGCACAAGTCGGCGGCATCGGTCTCGACGTAGGTGAGGGTTCCTGGCGGTCGCCGGCCGTTCTCGCTGGCCACGACTGGAATGCGCATAGCCAGTGACTCCAGAACTGAGGCGGAAACTCCGTCGCAGGCCGGGGTTCGTATACAGGCGAAACTGCGGCTCAGTAAGGTCAGGAATTCGTCATGGGCCAGGTTGCCCAGTAGCAGCAAGCTCTGCCGCTCTTCCTCCGGCCACTCACCAACTAACTCTTGAGCGCGGGGCAACTCTCGGTCCGGAAATCCCAACCAAACGAAGCCGACATTGGGTTGGGAGCGCCGGAATCGGCTCATAGCCTCCCGCAGCATTGAAAGTTGGTATTCGGGCCGGAACGAAACGTAACAGAAGAATACTGGCGAGCGGCGGTTTACAAAGGCCTCTGTCGCGCTGGCCAAAACGGTGGGACGAAAGCTCAAGTACTGCGGCGAGAAGGTCTCAATCGCCGCAACTTTCTTGGCGGGAACACCGTACTCAGTAATTGCCTGCTTGACGAAATTGTCATCGCAAGCAATCCCGCCGGCCAGGCGGAACACCAAGCCAAAGGCCCAGCGCAATCGAGAGCTATCTTGGCGCGGGAAATAGGCCTGTGAGAGGCCGCCGTGAAAAGTAACCAGCGCGGGGTGAAATGTAAGGCGACCCACCAGGACGGCAACCAAGGCCAGGATGTACCCCTTTTTCGATTGCCCATTGACATGCACGTTCAGCCGGAATCCCGCAATCCCGTACCGAAATACTTTAAACAGATAATCAAAGCCCCCCTGAACATCGACGTAGGCTGGATCCTTGATCTGTCGGTTCTCGTTAACTTTTAACACTTGGCAAAAATGACCTCGACGACGCAACTCATCCGTAACCAGTTTGGTCTGGATCGCCCAGCCGCACATCGGAGGCGGGTAATTGCCAATCTGAAGAATTCTCTTTTTGCTTGTCACTGCATCCGCGTGAGTCCCGGCGCTTTTGTCGCAGTAATCACTGAGGCTTCTGGCTCTTCTTGGCGCCAAAGAAGAATCGTGCGCTGCGGCGTGTTCGCTTCGCGCTAGCTTCTTGACATTATACAAAAACATTCTCGTCGCGTTGCTGATTGAAACGCGATCCCATGGGTTCGTTCCGTCACGTTCGACGTAAAATGTTTCGCCACGAGGACTGCTGCTGCGATGCGTTATACTCGGGGGAAACGGGTGCATTCCTTGGAAAATGTAGTCGCGGTGGCGCGAACGAAGGCCAGCTACGAGTTTTGCGATGATCGCAGCTGCGCTCCTGAGATCGGCGGGGTCACCACTTCGGCGGAAATTGCTCTCCATCAATTATTTCGTACCTGGCGCCTGGATCTGGAACGTTACGGTATATCGACTTGGAACCCGCTATCAGCTTTGATTCCGGCCGGTTCCAGGGTTGTGATTAAGCCGAACTGGGTATTCCACAGGAACCAGCGTGGCGCCGGCCTGGATTGTCTGGTCACGCACAGCAGCGTCATTGAGGCAGTTGTCAAATACGTCGGCCTCACCAACCCTGCTCAACTGATAATTGGTGATGCTCCAATACAGGGATGCGACTTCGGACAGTTGAGAAAAGAGGCAGGCATTGACGGACTAGCCGATCGGCTCCGACATCTTGGGCTGCAATTCAGCATTATCGATTTTCGGCGCACCATTCGGCCAGGCAACTCTATCGACGGCCACAGATCTGAAGGAATGCGCGATGTCAAGAACTTTGTTCTTTTTGATCTTAAGAAAGACAGCCTGCTTGAATCGCTTGCCCAAGATGCGACCAAGTTCAGGGTAACCATGTACAACCCGGAATTGTTGCATCGCACTCATGCAGCAGGCCGGCATCAGTACCTGATTGCTAGAGAAGTCATTGAAGCCAACGTGGTGATCAATCTTCCCAAACTAAAATCGCACAAAAAAGCTTGCGTGACGGGCGCTCTGAAGAACCTGGTCGGCATCAACGGCAATAAGGAGTACTTGCCCCATCACCGCAAGGGTGGCTCGGAGAGTGGCGGGGACTGCTACATCGGCCGGCCCGGATGGAAGTGGGCTGTGGAGGACTTGTTAGACGCGGCGAATCGCCGTCCTCCCGGCGCCGCTCAAGCGGCATGCGCCTGGATGGCTGGAACCGCCGAAAGGATTGCTGCCAAGCTCGGAGCGGACGAGAACCTTGAGGGATCGTGGTACGGAAACGATACGATTTGGCGTACCTGTCTCGACTTGCAGAGAATCCTTCGATATGGCAGGCTCGATGGTTCCCTTGCCATGACTCCGCAACGAACAGTGATCTCAATCACAGACGCGATGATCGGCGGCGAAGGAGAAGGCCCGCTGGGTAATACGCCCGTGCCCAGTGGTTTTGTTACCGGCGCATTAAATACCGCGGCAACAGAATGGGTCCACGCTCGCTTGATGGGCTTCGATCCCGGGAAGATACCTCTGATTCGCGAGGCATTCGGACGCTTCAAGTACCCCTTAGCGGATTTTTCGCCCGACTCCATTCGGGTTTGGATCGGCGATACAGAGAAGTCTGCGCCAGACATTCTTCCATTCGAAGGGCGAGCCTTTTTGCCACCCCGCGGCTGGCAGGGCCATTGCGAATTAATGGAAGGTGGGATTCCGCCGCGAGAACCCACCAAACCTGTATTTCTTCCTGTGAGCGAATAAAGCATGATTCCGCGCGCAATGAGCAGCCTGATGTGGCGTAGATACCTGCGGCGCAACGCAACCTCGTGGACCGATCTCGAGCGTTTCCCGCAGCTTCGTCCCGATGAACAACGTAAGCAAATGGGCGAGCGATTACAGCGGCAGATTCGTTACTTTGGTACTCGGGCGGACGCTCTACCAGAATGGCGAGAGGCGGCCCGAATCGGTAACCCCGAGGATTTGTTTCGCATCTGGCCCGACCTGCCGGTCGTTACCAAGAGTGATCTTCGTACCCGCTTTCCGGCCGAGGAAATTGGGCGATGTTTCAAGATTCCAGGTCAGGCGAACTGCACCGGCGGGTCCACGGGTGAGCCGGTTCATTTTTTTCACGACGCGGAAATGCTGAAGAATATCACCGCGGCCGCCACCTTCAGTGCCATTCGCATGGGATGGCTTCCGGGGATGCCTACGATCATCGTCTGGGGATCGGAACGCGACGTCAAGAAAGAAACGACCTTGCGCAATCGCGTGCATGGTTGGCTCCGGAACCAGTTTCTGGTGGACGGTTACGAACTTTCTGACAAGACGGTCGAACGCGTGTGGGCGCATATCGGTCGCGGACCGATTGCCATTTATGGCTTCACGTCCATGCTGGAATTTGTCGCGCGACGAGTACTCGAAACCAAAAGACAGATTCGTCCTGGCGTGGTTCGCACGGCCTGGAACGGTGGCGAAATGCTGTTTCCCGAGCAGTGTGAACTCTTTCGGCAGGCCTTCGGGGTACCGCTTTTCAACCGCTATGGCGGACGTGAGCTTTCGGTGATGGCGTGTCAATTCAGCGAAGGTGGCCCACTGAGTGTATTGCGCCCATGGCTTTTTCTGGAGATCCTGAACGATCGTGGCCGCCCGGCTGCAGCGGGAGAAGTTGGCCGCCTCGTCTGGACGAGTACCGTTTGCCGAGGAACTCCCTTCCTTCGTTACGATGTGGAAGACCTGGGTATGTTTCGCGCCGGCGATGCGAACGAGTCCGGCGTGGCAGCCATCGACACACTGCATGGCCGGGTCAGCGGACTGCTTGACCTGCCGGGGGGGCGGAAGATCAACAACATTTATTGGAATCATTTCTTCAAAGAAATAAAAGAAGTCGCTCAATTTCAGGTGATCTTGCGCAAAGACCGCAGCCTTCAGATTCTTCTACGGGGAGAGGGCTTTTCTCAAGAGCGGGACGCGGCGGTTCGCGAGTTGCTTGCCCATTTCCTGGGTGATATACCGGTTCATCTCCAATGGGTGGAGCGGGTTCCTCTGAGCAAGGAGGGGAAACTGGTCCAAGTCTATCGGGAAGATTGAGCAAAGCTTGCTTTGACGCGGTTGTGGGTTTGGCACTTTCCGGGACAGTGGTGGTGGAACTATCAGTTTTTCTCCTAAAAATGTTAATACCCGTCCGGCGTGCGGCATTACATTTACTACGAAGCGCTGGAGTCTTCCGCCTGGTGTCGGAGAGTAAGTGGCGGGAGAATCGGCTGCTGATTCTCTGTTACCACGGAATCTCCCGCTACGATGAGCACGTGTGGCGGCCGAGTTTGTATATGCACCCCGAGGTTCTTCTGCAGCGATTGGAGATTCTGAAACAAGGGCAGTACAACGTGTTGCGATTGGGAGAAGCGCTGCAGCGCCTGCAGACCGGAGACCTGCCGCCGAGGAGCCTGGCCATTACGTTTGACGATGGCGGCTATGACTTCTACGCCGCTGGTTTTCCAATCATAAAGCGCTTTGGATTTCCTGTCACTGTCTATCAAACCACCTACTATGGCGATTATCAGAAGCCGATTTTTAATTTGGTCTGCTCCTATCTTCTGTGGAAGGGGAGGGATCGTATTCTGCAGAATCCGAAAGAGCTGGGGCTCACCGAGCCTCTGGACCTGAGGACTGAAACCAGCCGCGCCCAGATCGTGCGGAAATTGGTTCTGGATGCAGATGCGAGCAACCTGACCGGAGTTCAGAAGAACGACCTGGCTGCCATGGTGGCCAAGAGTCTCGACATTTCCTACGACGAAATAATATCGAGCCGGATATTCCAGCTAATGAATTCGTCCGAGAGAGCCGAGCTCGCGGCAGTGGGAGTCGACTTCCAACTGCATACCCACCGCCATCGAACTCCTCTGGAGGAGGGCTTATTCCGCAAGGAGGTTCAGGACAACCGGCGCAGTCTGCAGCAGTTGGGCGAGACGGCGATCCATTTTTGCTATCCGAGCGGCATTTATCGGCCCGAATTCTCGACCTGGCTGCAAAAGGAGAACGTGGTCTCTGCCACGACCTGCGATAGCGGCTTGGCCAGCAAGCGAAGCAATCCTTTTCTCTTGCCCCGTTTTGTAGATACATCGGTGCGCAGTGCGGTTGAATTTGAGGCATGGTTGACTGGGCTGGGCGCTTTGATGACGCTTCGGAAGGCAGCCTCGCAGATTGTTCCTGCCGCTGCCGGGAGCGCATCGCAGGTCAACGATGCCGTCCATTCGGCTCTCGCGAACCAAGCCAGGAGGAAATGATTGGCGCGAATATTAGTGCTGGACGGCCATAGCCCAGCAACCCTGGCATTTACGCGATCGCTAGGCCGGGCAAGACACTGGGTCGCGGTGGGCTCGCATCAGGGTAGCGATGCACCCGCCGAATTCTCTCGCCACTCCCGGCTGAGCACAAGATATCCAGTTCCCTCCGAGGATGCGTCGGGTTTCGTCGGAACAGTGCTGGAGTTTGCTCGCAAGAACGAGATCGAGCTGATCATTCCGATAACCGACTTGACTATCGGGCCGCTGTCGAAGTACCGAGATCAGTTTCAAGGAGTGTCCCATCTGGCCCTGGGCCCGCATGCGGCGCTTGAGGTCGCAGCCGACAAATTCCAGACAGTCTGCCTGGCGCGCGAGTTGGGAATACCCGTCCCGGAGTCAACTCTGGTTTCTTCGCTCGACGACCTCGAAGGGACAGTTGGAAGCTTAGTTCTAAACAAGGGTTTCCCGGTGGTGGTGAAAGATCGTTTCTCCATGCGCTGGAAAGGGAATCGTGGGGTCATGGGATCCGTGGCCTACTCCTATTCGATGGACGACCTCAAACAAAAGGTGGAACACAGGCTGCAGGAAGCCGGGGATGTGCTAGTCCAACAATTCGTAGAGGGCGAAGGCATCGGCTTCGCTTGTCTGGCGGCAGAAACGAACGTCTACCTCCCCTTTATGTGGTCGCGCCTTCGCGAGATAGACCCTCGGGGTTCGGGGAGCAGTGCGCAAAGGTCGATTTCAGTGGTGGCCGGGGTCCAGGAAGCCAGCCATGCTCTGGTCGGGCGGGTAGGGCTGGAGGGGATCTGCATGGTGGAATTCAAACGGCCGCACCATGGCGGGCCCCCTGTGTTGATGGAAATTAACGCACGCCCCTGGGGATCGATACCGCTGCCGATCACGTGCGGGATCGATTATCCACGACTCTGGGTGGATTGGCTGCTAACCGGCAAGTTGCCGCCCGATGAAATCGAATACAAGAAGGGTATTACTTGTCGCCGTTTGGTGAGCGAACTTACGCACCTGGCACACACCTTCCACGGCACACCGCCGGGCTGGCCTGTACCCTATCCAGGTTTCCTTCAAACCTTGCTGAAGATTTCGGTGCCGTGGTATCCCGGTATGCGCTACGCCGATGTTTGGTTCAGCGATCCTTATCCCGGGGTCGCCGGTCTGGCACGCTGGTTCGGTAGTCACTTGCAACGATCCAAGCCAAAACCAACATCAGGGAATTAGAACGTCTTGCAGAACGCGAGAGAAAGTTTCGGCCACCTTGGGCCAGCTGTAATTCTCGTGAACCAGAGTCCTGGCAGCGGTCCCTAATCGGCGCCGCTGGTTGGAATCGCGCAGCAAGGTAATCACCGACGAGGCAAAATCGTTGGGCGCATCGGCCAGAAGAATGTTTTCCCCGGTCTGTACCGGCAGGCCCTCCGCGCCCACCGATGTAGAAACGACCGCTTTGCCCATGGACATGGCTTCAAAAATCTTGAGACTCGTGCCGCCGCCAATGCGCAGAGGAACAATACAAACCGAGCCGCGTGCCAGGAAAGGCCGAATATCCTCGACCCAGCCCGTGAGACGTACCGACGTTTCTGTTTCGACTAGAGATTGCAGTTTTCGGGAAGGATTTCGGCCCACGACTTCAAGAGACACGCGCTGGGTACTGCTGCTTGATCAACGGCAGGATCGCTTCGACAAAATAGAAGATCGCGTCTTCGTTCGGAAGCCAATCCATCGAACCGGTGAATACCAGCGAATCCGGGATTTCTTCCATCGGCAGGGGTTGGAAATAGTCGACGTCAACGCCGGTGGGAATCACCGTTATCTTTTGCGGGTCGAGGAAAGTCGCAAACGCATCACGATCGGTTTCAGAAACCGTAAGCACCCGGTCGGCAAGGCGGAGATATCGCCGTTCCGCGGCTTCCATTTTTCGCCACTCCCACCACGAGATCGCCTTCCAGACGGGATTGGTTGCAACTTCATAGTGACGCCGCCAGATAACGGCTTCTACATTGTGGGTGAACAGCACCTTGGGAATAGGACTATTCCACGGGATGACGCCTGCCGGCGACACGAAATCGCAGACTATGACGTCGTAAGTTTCCTGTTGAAGTAGCGCGCGTAATTTGTGACGCACCTCGGAACGACAATACTTGGTAATCAGGTAAGGCTGGAAAGAGAGCAGACGAATGACATAATCGAGCATGTCGGCGCGGCTTTTCGACACGGGCAGGGAGAGCGGCACCGAGACTACGCGCTCAAACGTATTCTCCAAGCCGGGGTGCGCGTCATTCTGGTGTGCGGCATGGAAGGAGAAGAAGGTGACCGAATTGTGGCGCGCCAGCTCTCGCAGAATGTTGTAGCTTCGGATTTTTCCGCCGGTATCTGGCGGTACCAGGCCGCCGGCTTTTACCCACAGGATCTTCATAGCGCCGTGTCTACCAGCAAATCCCTTCATAGTCACCTGACACTACGGGGCGCGATCCGCGTTCGAGGTTCACCAGGTCGATGACAACGTGGTCCGGTCGCAGGCACGCGCGAAGTTCGTTGCCATTCAATCCGCGGGTGGCAATGACGACGACCTCGGCGCCCGTGACCACCTCTGAAAGGCTGGTCGAAAGCAAGGAACCGATGTGGGGAATCACTTCCTCGATGTACAGACGGTTGGAACCGATCAAGCGCCCCAGCGAAACATTGTCATCCCAGATGCGAATCTGCCGGCCCTCCCCCAGAAGACGCTTGACCAGTTGCACCTGAGGGCTTTCGCGAAGATCGTCGGTGGCGGCTTTGAAGCTCAATCCCAGCATGCCAATTTTCTTCTTGCCGGTTGCGAGAACCATCTCCACGGCACGATCGAGGTGCTCGTCGTTGCTGGGAAGAATGGACTGAAACAACGGAAGATTCAGGTCCAATTCTTTGGCGCGATAGTTCAACGCGCGCACGTCTTTGGGCAGACACGAGCCACCAAACGCGAACCCGGGTTTCAGATATGTGGGCGAAATGTTGAGCTTGGTGTCGGCAGTGAAGATTTCGACCACGGCTGCGGCATCGACCGACAACTCTTTGGCCAGAGTTCCCATTTCATTGGCGAAAGAAACCTTTACGGCATGCCACGCGTTGCAAACGTACTTGACCATTTCCGCGGAGCGGAAGGAAGTTTCGAAAATCCGTCCAGGAGCCCACTCGTAGAGTTCGCGCAATGTGCCGCTGTGCTTCGGCTCGGAGGCCCCGATGACGGTAACCGCAGGCTCGAGAAAATCTGCAACGGCCGTTCCCTCCCGCATGAACTCGGGGTTAACGCAGACGCCGAAATCCTGGCCAAGCTTCTTCCCAGACGCTTTTTCCAGAGTCGGAACAACGATAGTCTCGGCGGTCCCGGGCAAAACGGTGCTGCGCAGAACGATCAGATGAAATCCGTTTTTATTCTTCAGGACCTGTCCGATTTCCCGGCAAACCGGTTCGATGTGACCGAGATCGAGTTTTCCATTGCGCAAACTTGGCGTTCCCACGCAGAGAAAGGAAATGTCGCTGTGCAGCACAGCGTATTCGGAGTCTGAAGTCGCGTGCAGGCGGCCGGTCTTGTGGCCCTCAGAGATGAGATCACCCAAGTTCGGTTCAACGATGGGACTGCGCCCGGCTTGCATGGCTTCAACCTTTGGCGAGCTTAGGTCGACTCCAATGACGTTGTGTCCTTTATGCGCGAGGCAGGCCGCAGTGACGGTGCCAACGTAGCCTAGTCCGAATACGCTGATCGAGGGACTCATGGGCTTCTGTTTCCTTATTTTTGACAAACGAACATTGGCTCTGACGGTTACAGCAGCCAGCGAAGAATTTCGGAGCCGCACTCCGGCCTAAACCAAACCCCGCAGCTGCCGAATTGTATAAGATCATGCAGTTCAATGACATGCAAGCGTTTTAGTCCTTGGGCACGAATGTTCACCATGGAAAAAGGCATTCTCAGGTCTGCACTTTTCAACCCGCCAGACCCAAACTACAGATAGTATTTAAACACGTAGATGCGATTTACGGAGGGGAAGCACGTCGGTGACTCAGTCAAACTAGGGCACGGCATTATTCTGGAACAGCGTGACTGCTGGCAATCCAACTTCTGATATGGCGGCAACACCTGGCGCGCCCGCGCCTTGTCCCCCTCCGCACGCCCAGCGCAAGGTTTTCTACCTGGTGGACTCATTCAATGTTGGCGGAACGGAAACCCAGGCGGTGGAACTAGCGCTGCGGATTCCGATGGCTGGGTACGATGTGACGCTGGGCTGCCTGCGTGCGGAAGGCCCTTTGTTGGAACGACTTCACGGAATTGGCATCGCGGTGCGCGAATTCCATCCTCGTGGCGGCATCGACACTCCAGCAGGGCTTTACCAGTTGCTGCGGCTAAGCTGGTTCCTGAGGCGCGAGAAATTTGACATCGTCCACACCCACGATTTGTGGTCGAACTTGCTGGGCGTTCCGGCGGCACGGCTGGCTGGGGTCCCTGCGATTGTTTCCAGTCGCCGCGATCTCGCGCATTCCGACTGGTACCGGGGCAAACGCCGAGGCTGGCTGCGGCGGATCCAGAATTTATCCGGCGCAGTGCTAACCAATGCCACACCCATCCGCGACGCCTTGATTGCCGAGGACGGGTTCCGACCGCACAAGATGTGCGTAATTCAGAATGGAGTGGACATCGAGAAATTCAGCGCTCGCCACAATGAACGCGAGCATCTATTCCCCGGAGCAGGCAACGGCAAGCTCATCGTGCTGGTCGGCAACATGCACAGCGATGTGAAGGGGCATCCGTGGCTGATTGCGTCCGCGCCTGCTGTACTTCGGGAGTTTCCATCCACGCGATTCATTCTGGTTGGTGATGGAGAACAGCGGACCAGCTTTGAGCAGCGAGCCGCAGAGTTGGGTGTGAAGGACGATTTCCTGTTCCTGGGCCGTCGCGCGGATGTTCCGGAGATTCTTGCCTGCTGTGACATCGCGGTGCTGCCTTCGAGGGCGGAAGGTCTGCCGAACGCTGTGCTGGAATACATGGCGGCGGGACTGCCCGTGATCGTGAGCCGGGTCGGCGGAAGTGCCGAACTGGTCCAGGATGGCGTTACCGGACTACTCGTGCCGCCAGAGAACTCAGGAGCGCTCTCGAGCGCCCTGTTAAAACTCTTGCGGGAGCATGGCCTAGCACGGCAGATGGCACTAAGCGCGCGAGAGTTCATCGTCCAGAATTTCAGTTTCGAGAGGCTAGTGCTTGAGGTGGACGCTCTCTACAGCGAACTTCTCCAGCGGAAGGGAAGAAATCAGTAGGCGATGGCGAATCCTTCTCAATGGAAACGTCGCCTAGGGCGAATTACTTCCATGCCGCGCCAGGAACTGGTTGACCGCTTGCGGCAGTTCTTGAGCGCTCGGGCAGACCTTTGGCGCTTTCGATGCGGCCACAACTTCCTGGGTGCGCTGCACGGCGGATCGGCAGCAGAGGGACGTTTCTTCTTCACGCCTGCGGAAATTCCCGCATTGATTGCTGAGCTGAAACAGGTGTTTCCCGCGCAGGCGGATGCGATTGCGCTGCGCGCCGAAAGGATTTGCCGACATCGCTTTGACCTGCTCGGCTATGAAGACCTGGATTACGGCTCTGAGATCGACTGGCAAACCGATGTTTTGCACGGCAAGCGCGCGCCCCGAAAACCATGGTTCAAGATCAAGTACCTTGACTTCAACGAAGTTGGAGATTCAAAGGTTACTTGGGAGCTGAATCGTCACCAGCACTTTGTCACCCTGGCCAAGGCTTACCGGCTCACGGGCGACGAAAAATTTGTGCGCGAGATTCTTGCGCAATGGACCCATTGGCGCAAACAGAATTCGTATCCGATGGGAGTGAATTGGGCTAGCAGCCTGGAGGTCGGCTTCCGAAGTTTGTCCTGGATTTGGACCTACTTTCTGCTGCTGGGATGCCCGCTTTTCACAACTGCACTGCGTGAACAATGGCAGGATGCCCTGAGCCTCAACGGCCGCCACCTTGAGACCTACCTGTCCACCTACTTTTCTCCAAACACGCATCTTATCGGCGAGGCTCTGGCCATATTTTTTATCGGGACGCTCGTCCCTGGCTTGCAATCGGCAGCACGGTGGCGACAACGTGGCTGGGAAATCCTGGAAGCTGAGGCCGTGACCCAGGTACGCGAAGATGGATTGTACTTTGAACAATCCACGTATTACCACGTCTATGCGCTGGACATGTTCCTGCATGCCCGGATTTTAGCGGCGCTCAATGGAGTTCCAGTTTCGTCAGAGTTCGACCAGATCTTGCAGCGCATGCTCAATGCCCTGTTGCTGCTGGGCCGAGCCGGAGTTGCGCCAAGCATGGGCGATGACGACGGCGGAAGGCTGTTTGATCCCCGTCGCAATCAGGCCGAGCATATGCTCGATCCTCTGGCCGTGGGCGCGATTCTGTACCGGCGTGGAGATTTAAAGTCGCTCGCGGGTGCTCCGCGGGAGGAAACCTTGTGGTTGTTGGGCGTCAAGGGGCTGGCGGAATTTGATTCTCTGCCCAGCGCCGAACCGTCTGAGCGTTTCGACCGGTCTCGTCGACAGCGGCCTTTTCCTCATGGCAGAGGAAGAGTCCGGGCAACAGTTAGTTATCGATGCCGGGCCCTTAGGAGCAGGTAGAGGAGGGCATGGACACGCCGATGCATTGAGCGTTTGGCTGGTTCGAAACGGGCGAAATCTTCTGCTCGATCCGGGAACCTTCGAATATGTGGGCGACCGCGATGAGCGGGCTCGCTTGCGGGGCACGGGTGCCCATAACACCATGCAGGTCGATGGACGCGATCAGGCCGATCAAAGCGGTCCGTTCTCCTGGCAGAATCCCCCACGGGTCAACGTCGAACAATGGTTCACAGGACAGCAATTTAATCTCTTTCAAGGGAGTCATGACGGATATTCCCGCCTACCGAGTCCGGTAATTCACCGCAGGTGGGTGTTTCACAGAAAAGGGGAATTCTGGTTGGTGCGCGATCTGGCCTTAGGCCAAGGATTGCATCAGCTGGATATCGCATGGCACATTGGTCCGACACTTTTTCCCGCCAAGTCACAGCAATACCTTTTCACCGGCGAGCGAGAGAGTCTGGCGTTGTTGACGATCGATGGTCACGGATGGTCGCAGAGCGTGCGCCGCGATTCCTGGTCTCCGGCTTATGGGCGCAGAGAAAGCGCGCGTGTAGTCAACTTCGGTGCGCAAGTCGAACTCCCCGCGGATTTCGCCACTCTCGTGGTGGCGGGCGAGAACTCTCCCGCCAATCTCGGCCGGCTGGTGAAAGTTAATGACTTTGCTCCCGAATCGGTTTGCGGCTATCAATATTCCAACCTGCGGCAAGAGCACAGCTTTTTCTTCGGTGGCCGGCCGGGTCCATGGGCTCTGGGAGTGTGGGCTAGCGATGCTGATTTTCTCTGCTGGTCTGTTGATCGCGAAAAGGAGCAATATTCGTTGGTCCTGTGCAATGGCTCTTACGCGGCCGTTGGGGGCAGGCGGGTGCTCACATGCGCCAGACGGGTGAGCTATGCTGAGGTATTGAGTTCTTCCGGCAACGTTGATCTGTTTTCATCTGATCCTGACCACGTTGTGCTGCAGCAGTCGCTTGATCGTGTATTGGCAGACGGAGATTTGATCGTGCCCGGGCAATGATCCAAATGTGATAGGTGTGTAGCGATGTGTGGAATCTGCGGCGTTTTCCATTCCGACCCGGTTCAGCGAGTGAATCGTGAGCTGTTGGCGGCGATGAACCGGCAAATCGTTCATCGCGGTCCCGACGACGACGGCTTCTTTGTCGACGGCAACGCCGGACTGGCCATGCGTCGCCTCAGCATTATCGATATCCAGACCGGTCACCAGCCGCTCAGCAATGAAGATGGCAACATCTGGATCGTATTCAACGGGGAAATCTATAATCACCGGGACTTGCGCAAGGACCTGCAGGCTCGCGGGCACCGTTACCGCACGCAGAGCGATACCGAAACCATCGTCCATTTGTACGAAGAGTACGGAAGAGACTGTGTCCAGCATTTGCGCGGAATGTTTGCGTTCGCCATCTGGGATCGGTCCAGCCGGTCATTATTCATTGCGCGGGATCGTCTGGGGATCAAGCCTCTCTACTATCGCTACGATGGCTCCACGTTGCTGTTCGGGTCGGAAATCAAAACGATCCTCGCCTATGCGGGTGTGAAGCCGGAGTTCAACCAGAGCACCCTGGCGGAATATCTTGCTTTTGGTTATATCGCCGGCGAGCAGAGTATGTACGCCGGCATTCGGAAATTGCTGCCCGGCCACATCCTTACCGTGGACGAGACGGGCCAGTTGGAAACTTCGTCGTACTGGGACTTGACGGTCAAATCCGATGATGGGAGCCTATCGCGCGAACATTACGTCAGCTCCTACCGGGAACAACTGGAAGCCTGCGTTGCCAGTCATTTGATGAGCGATGTTCCCCTGGGCGTTTTTCTGAGCGGCGGCCTGGATTCAAGTGCGGTGGCGGCGCTGACAACGAGGATCCGCAAAGAACCCATCGAGACCTTCTCCGTGGGCTATGGTGAAGAAGGATTCAGCGAGCTTCCTTACGCCCGGACCATCGCGGAACACCTGAGATCGAAACATCACGAAGTGCGGCTCAGCCGCGAAGAATTTTTCCAAACCTTGCCGCGATTGATCTGGCATGAAGATGAGCCGATTGTGTGGCCCTCCAGTGTGGCCCTTTATTTTGTTGCACGGCTCGCGAGACAGCGCGTGACTGTGGTGCTTACCGGCGAAGGCAGCGATGAAACGCTGGGGGGCTACGCTCGCTATCCGTGGACTCTTCTGAACTCGCGCATGGACAGCGTTTATCGCGCGCTCACTCCCGTAGCTCTGCGCCGCTTGTTGAGGAGGGGAATTCTCGCATCTCCCATCTCGGGGGCGGCAAAGCGGAAGCTGGAGCATACGTTTTTAGGCCGGGACGGTGCCTCCTGGGCTTCGTTCTATTTTGACAATTTCTATTCCGCATTTTCCGCAGCGGAGCAACAGGAGTTGTTGACTCCCGAAACCAGGCAAACGGCTGGCAACGCCTACGCCGGCTCAATGAACCACTGGGAACATTCTTCGGGCGATCTCTTGCACCGGCTGTTGTACTCCGATATCAAAACGTACCTGGTGGAACTGCTCATGAAACAGGACCAGATGAGCATGGCCGCTTCCGTCGAAAGCCGTGTGCCCTTTCTTGACCATGCGCTGGTCGAATTCACGGCCAGCATTCCGGCAAAATACTCGATCAAAGGCATGGCGGGAAAATGCATTCTCAAGTCAGCCGTCGCGGATCTGCTGCCCGAGGCAATCGTGGGCCGCAAGAAGATGGGTTTTCCAACACCTTGGGACCATTGGCTGAACGGGCCGCAGTTAGAAGATCTGGAGCGCCTTTTAATGGAACCTCGAAGTCTGCAACGAGGATACTTCCGGGGACAGGTTCTGAAGCGGCTTCTCGCCGAGCACCGCGCCGGGGCGCGCGACCATGGGAATCGCATCTGGCGTCTGCTGAATCTGGAATTATGGCTGCGCGTCTGCGTGGACGGTGAGAGTGGCGCCGATTTGGTTCCTCAGGGGAGCGCTGTAGCGCTTGGATAGGCGCGCTCGCTGAAACCATCGATGATCAACAACTATTCTTCCCAAAGATGAAGAACCTTGTAAAAAGGGCAGTGCTGCGGAGCGGTCTGCTGCAAGTGGCTGGGCGCCTGCGTGGCGCGAGTGCTGCCATTCTTATGTACCACTCTGTCATGGAGGATCCCGCGTCTCAGGAGGCCTATCTCGGAGAGATTATCCATCCCCGGGAGGTGTTTCGCGCACAGATGGAATTAGTCGCGCGACGGTTCCGTCCTACGAGCCTCCAACAAGTTGGGCACTTCTTAAGCGGAGCGGGGGAATTTCCAGACCGCGCCGTCGTGGTTACGTTCGATGATGGATATACAGACAACTACGAGATTGCTGCCCCGGTCTTGAACGAGTTAGGGATTCCGGCAACTTTTTACGTAACTGTGGACAGCGTGGAACGGCGCACGCTGCCCTGGCCGGCACGACTTCGATTTGTCTTGCGTAATACTAAAAAGGAATGCTGGACTGACTCTTCAGGAAAAATTTGGCCGCTGTCGAATGACATGGAGCGTGAAAAGGCGCTACTACGTTCCTGCGACGAGTGTTGCCAACTGACTGGCTCGGTCCAGGAGAAGTATGTTGCCGACCTCAGCGAGGAACTGGATACTCAGGTACCCGTCGAATCGGGAGCCCTGATGATGAGCTACGACCAGATGCGGGCATTGGTAAAGCAGGGGCATATCGTGGGTTCCCACACCATGACTCATCCGAACATGGCGTATGTAAATCCAGAAGTCGCGCGGCGGGAATTGACCGAGTCCAAGCAGCGTCTGGAGCAGAAACTCGGAGGTCCTGTCTCACACTTTGCATATCCCTGTCCTGCCTTATCGCCTCACTGGACGGAGCAAACCGTGACTGCAAGCCGTGCTGCAGGGTACGAAACAGCCGTCACAACAAATGGAGGGTTGGCAGGAAAAGGCGACGATCCTCTGCGGTTGAAGCGCATTGCTCCCAGTCGGACGGTAAACGGATTGCAATGGAGTCTGGAAACCGGTTTCGCCGGGTATCTAAGGTAGAAGCGGCTCCGACATCACTTTTCTTCATCCACCCTGCGGCGACGAATGCCTGTCAACAGCAGATGGCTATCGATAAGAAACTTCATATACGCGATAGACGTCATTTGGATACGTACAACGCACATCGGCGCTCGAGAGACCAGGAGGCAGCCCACCCCGAGCGGTAAGCTCTTCTCCAACACGCCTTGGTGCGCGTAAATGAAATAGCGGGGATGCTGTTGCTCGACGTACGCTCGAAGCTCGGAGGCTGGACTTAAGCTGGCCAAGAAAGTTCGGGAAGTTGCAGGCAAGGGCAGTCCGAGCGCCTGGGCGACGATATTGGACTCCGAGTTGTAGTCGTCGATCACGATGTGATCGTCTGGCTCTAAGCGTGCCCGCAGGAATGCTGCCAGAGATTCGATGCGATGGGGATAACGTAAAATCGGGGAAATCGCGGCAAACTTTTCGCTGAAACGATTCCGAGTCGCGCTTAATGTCCAGATCGCAAGAAGATTGAGCAACAGAATTCCGACGAATGCCTGCCGCAGCGCTCTGCTCTTACCGGGGAATTGTCTAAAGATTTCGGCCAGTCCAAGAGCGCCCAGTGGGATGAGAAGCGTCCCCAAGGTTATGGTGTAGCGGGCGAAGGCCATCTCGCCTCCGGCGGCAATCTGATACAACTGGACGGCGCCAAAAAAAACTGTCACGAGCGCAAACTCGGCGCCAATGGCAGTCCGGAAGGATAGAAAGAAGCCGTATAGGGCGCCCACAATCACAATTGGAGTGAGAGTCAGAAGCAATACGCCCGGGAATAACGAAAGCCGGTAAAGGGTTGAGACATGGGCGAACGCGACCTGCTCCGCTACCCATTCATGATTCATCGTGACGCCATAAATCAGGCTGTGAAACTTGGTCCAGTTGTTGATCATAATAAGGACCGGGAAGAAGCCTGCGGTCAGAGCAAAGAGGAAGAACGGCCGCACTGCCTTGCTGAATGGAGCCTGGCGGCTAGTTCGCCAAACCGAAACCAGGATCAAAACCGCGACTGCGAAAATTAACGACCAGGCCTCGTAGCGGGTGGCTGCGGCGAAAGAAAAGAATATTCCGGAAAATGTCAAGGTTTGCGGTTTGCCCAATTGACGGTAATGGAAGTATCCCAGCAGGCCTAATAGGACAAACAATATGTAGACGGCTTCGGATGAGGAAGTGGCGCTATAGGCGATGTCGAGGCTACATAGCGAGAAAACTACCAACCCCAGCTGGGCTGCTTCATCATCGAACACCGTGCGCACCAGCTTATAAAAAACGAATAATGACGCCGTCCCTGCCAAAAGGCTCAGTAACCGACCCGCGATCCTTACGTTGCCTCCTAAGATTGTGGCGAAGCCGCCCATTAACCAAAAATGAAACGGCAACCAAGGGCCAAAATTCAATTGCAACGAAGGATGCTGAAGCCAAGTGGCGGTAATACCTTCGCGCGCCCATGCATCTCCTCCGGTATTCGAAGAAAAGGAAAAAGAAATGAAGCGTAGTAAGATCGCGAGGGCAAAGACAATTGTATTGAAAGGGGACTTAGGGAAAGAGGTCTGATCGACGCTGGGAGTACACATGGTTACTCGTGTTATTGAACGACCAACTTTACGTCGAGCAACTGGCTAAAGGCTCCCGAGGTTCCTGTCACGATGATCGTGTAGTCCCGCTAGGCGCCAACTGAGGTTCCTTTCTCGCTGCCGTCACCTCCACAACTCAGGAGCGGAACCTCTAGAAATGTCATGGTTGCCGCGCCTACGAGACTGCCGCGGCTGTTTCCAGATTACGACAAAGACCCCCAGAAGCGCTAGAGGTCCAGGCCCAGCAGTCGGCATTTGCGATGGAGCAGAGGTATGGGTAGTCGTAGGAATCGTCGCCGTCCGCCGGAGGCAGTGCTGCCAGAAAGCGATATCGAGTTCGGTTGTGCCAGCCTTCCCGTACTGGGGAAAACGCGCCGTAGGGACTGATACGGGAGGACGGTGGACACCTCGGCATCATTCGAAGCCCGCTACGCTCCACTGTCCTACCCGACTGCGGGAGACGATCAGCAATGGTCGTCCGTACCGCGACACTATCCGCAAAAGTCCACTTGGGCACTAGGCCTGACCTTGGTCGGCAGAAATGTCAACCAGTTGCGGAGAGCTATACCGTCCCGCCGGCGCGGCAGCTATTGAACTCCTGTGATGTTCGCGTTCAGCATGCTGATGTCAGCGCCCAGAGGAGATTGGTCCGGAATACCGATTTGAATATACGGACTGGGCGGAAGCAGTTGGTAGTTTCCGCCATTCCCGTTGTTAAAATTCGTAAATCCGACAGCAGCGTCGTTCGCGTCGAAGAAATTCCCTTTGGGCCACGGGCCTTGAGTTTTCGGATAGGCGATGATGGCATTATTGGAAGTGTTATACGAACTCCAACATTGATTGAAGGTAGTGAGGGGTTGCCCAGACTTCGCACAGGTGCCGATATACTTTCCACCCGTTGACCAGACTGAATACGCGCCTGCTACTGCAATATTATTCGTGAATACAATATTGAAAGGGAGCAGGGGATTTCTGTAATCGGCACCGACCAAGAGCAGTGTCTTATTGGGATCGGTGAGCATCGTCACATGATCGATGGTCACGTTGTTTAAGGGCCGATTTACCACCAAGCCGCTGGAAATCTGGAACCCAATCCCATCCCCGTCGTAAGTGGAAGCACTCATATCGTCCACGGTGACATCATGAATGCTGATGCGCTCGCTAGCGAGCGAGTCAACAATTTCGCCACTCGGTAGCTGATCTGGCGAGGCGCAAATCTGGAACCCGGATCCGATGTGGCTGATCTTGTTATAGCGGATGGTGATGTCACGATCCGCCGCCCAAGAACCGCGGGGGGTAATCACAATGCCCCATCCCACCTGGGAGAAGCCTCCCCAGCTATCCTCCATCACGTTGCCCTCGAACAGGAGACGCTCAGCGTTCTTTATCTCAAAAAGGTTTTTAGCGATAAACCTAATGCCAATGAAATTGGAACTTCCGGGCATCCAGGTCAGCGGCTTAAACATGTGATTCCTACGGATTTCAATGTCACCTGGCACCGTGGAACCGGATGCTCCTCCGAACATTACGTTCTCTGCCGCGGCTTCGAGGAAATTATTCACGATCTTGTAGGGGCCGACTGGTAAGAGACTATTCCCTCCGTTAATGGTTTGGGAGTCAGTGCATGCACCGGTGTTCCCCGATATGCAGTGAAAATCGTTGAGATACGAGTCGATCACCGCGAAGTTGGTACTGTCCCCTAAGTAAATTCCTCGAGTCGTCTCGTCTAATGCCGTGCCATGAATCCAGACACGATCGAAGATCAAATGATCCGCTTTACCAGTTGTGCTGACGAGGCTATAGACAATGCCGGTCCCAGGTTTGCGAGTGATCTCCAACCCGATAATTCGATAGTAGTCGGCTCCGGTAGCGACGGTAATGGCGCCGGAGCCGCTTGCAATCTCGATCTTTGCCAGCACCTTCCGCGTAGATGGGCAGCTATAGGCCGGTCGGCCCGGCAGAGACGAAACTCCTGCGTAACAGGGGGTAAGCCGCGTGCCCTCGGCGGGCAAACTGCTGTCGGCTGCGCTGGTGCGGACGGTAATCCAGTGTTGGGAGTCGCAGTTCTTGGCCGGGAGCGTAATCGGTCCCTCGAAGGTCGCCCCCGCTTGCAGCAGGATCACGTCGCCGCACGCCGCGTTGTTCAGAGCGACCTTCACATTGCCTGCCGCCGGGACTAGAGTCTGTTTTCCCGAAGACGGGGTGCTCGATAGCGCGGTATTGATGCACCTTTGGGGTAGGGTGGCCGGACCATCGCCCCCGCCAAAATTCGCTTGATCGCCAGAAGCGCAGTACCTGTTGTCTGCGCTACTGGGAGGTGCAACTGGCGTGGGCTGGGGCTGAGGCTCGGGCAATGATGGCGTAATCGTGATCGTTGCCGTAGCTTGTACGCTCGGATCCGCCACACTGGTTGCCTTGATAATTGTTACTTCTGTCGTGGTCAATGACGGCGCCGTGAAAAGACCAGAAGTCGAAATCTTTCCGGCAGTCGTGGTCCACTGGACCGCCGTATTGCTAGTGCCGCGAATGTTGGCGGTAAAATGCTCGGTTCCTCCAGATGGTAGAGTTGCGGTGGAGGGAGAAACAACAATTGTACTGTCGGCGCCGTGTCCAAAAACTGCACATGAAGTTTGGATTGCAACCACAAGAACAATACCAAGTGTTACGTGCAGTGTGCGCAGACGTGGGGAATCGAATCCGGTTCTAATGCAGTTTAGGGGGGCGGCTGTCATTAAGAACACCTCAAAAAGTCGTTTCTTGGACCTTCCTGCTAGTCCTTCAGCGACATTAAGCCTCGTGATGAAGAGCCGCTAGATAACTATGGGCACTGGCTAGGTGGGAAATCAGAAGTACAGGAAATGTCCGAAATCGCGGCGGGGAAACGACTTTGGTACTTTTGCTGCTCCGAGAGTGTTGCGCGAGTGGATTTGCTCCCGCTCTTGGGAGTTGGCAGCAAAGTGAACAAACCTGGCGACGAAATGCTCAGCAAATCTTGGCCCGCTTTACTTCCTAGGCCTGCAGTTCGCAGTGCAGCGAGCACAACCACTCTCTACTAAGAAGAGTCAGCGGACGCCCGCAAGGGCGGCGCGTATAGCGTCAATATCTGCGCCCACGTCTTTACCGTCCGAAGCCTTGCCTTTGAAGCGGCTGGCCGCTGAGAGGCGATAGTCTGCGTCTTCGCGATTAAGATCCTCAAACCCTACCCCATCCATATCCTTCACTTGGAAATTTCCCGACGGCCAGGGGCCTTGGCCGTTGGGGTAATCGATAATGACATTGTTGGTTACCTGGAAGGATTTCCAGCAATTCTCGAACGTAGCCGCTGGTTGTCCGGACTTAGGGCAAGTCCCCTGCCCCGTCGACCAAACGGAGTACTTGCCCGCAGGAACAATATTGTCAGTGAAGCTGATGGCAAAGGGGAGACGTGGATTTTCCGGAGCTACCCCCACAATAATCAGACACTTGATCCTGCCTCGAGTGTGGACCGTTACGTGCTTGATAACGACATTGTTCAGCGGCACATTATTCCGGAACCCGCTCGAAATCTGGAAGACCATGCCATCCCCCGCGTAGGCGTTAGCGTCCAGATCCTCCATCAAGTCGTCGTGTATGCTCCAGCGCTGAGCGGCCAGAGAGTCGTTCTGGTCGGCTTTCGAAGCGGCGAATTGCATGCCCGATCCAGTGTGGCGAATGAGGTTTTGTCGAATCGTAATGTCTTGCACCGCTGCCCAAGTACCACGGGGTGTCAGGAGGATGCCATATCCTACTTGGCTGTAGCCGCCCCAAGAGTTCTCCATGAGATTGCCTTCGAGCAGGACACGTTCTCCATTCTTGAGCTCGAATAGATTCTTGACGATGAAATTCTTGCCAATGAAATTGGGCCGGCCGGGCTGCCAACTGAGGGGTTTGAACATGTAGTTGCGCCGAATCTCGATGTCAGCGGGGATCTGCGATGCGGCTGCCCCGCCGAACATTATGTTCTCTGCGGCGCCCTCAAGATAATTGTTCACAATCTTGTATACCCCCGCAGGAACATTACTATTCCCACCAACGATGGCCTGGGCGTCCGTGCACGCGCCTGTCTTCGCGATGCAGTGAAAATCGTTGAAGTACGAATCAACGATTCCAACATAGTTGCTGCCCCCCAAATTGACACCGCGCACGCTTTCGTCGAGTGGCGTTCCGTGGATCCAAGAGCGGTCAATGATGACGTGGTCGATTCCGTCTTCGAACCGAATCAAGGCATACACCGTGCCCGTCCCGGCAGTTCTGGTCAATTCCAGCCCGATGATCCGGTAATGATTAGCTCCTTCAGCAACCGTGATGGCGCCCGCACCTGCCTTGAGCTCGACCCGGGCAAGGGCATTCTTGGGCGTGGGACAAGCGTAGGGCGGCCGGTCCGGAAGGGATGCCTGCCCCGCATAACAGGGCGTCAGGCGTGTGCCCTCGGGCGGCAAGTCAGAGGCCGCGCTCGTACGGATCGTGATCCAGTGCGCAGCATCGCACTTCTTCGGGGTCAGGGTAAAAGGTGCAAATGTTGTGCCCGCTTGCAGGACGACCGTGTCGCCGCAGGAGGCTGATTGCAGTGCCGCCCCCACACCTTTTGGGTCCGACACCTTGATCTCTTTGCCGTGCGACGGTGAGGAAGTCAGTGCTGTATTGATGCACCGGTTGGGCAACGCGGCTGGGCCGTCTTTGCCGGCACCAAAATCGGGAGTGTCGACGGGTTGGCAATACCGGTTGTCGGCTTGCGCCATAGCCGTAGTGCCGCCAATGAGTAGCGCAAGCAATAGCAGCTTCTTGATCATTCCGATCTGAAAATGAGACCAAGTCCTCATGGGATGTAACTGTTTTTGAAAAGGCTGAGACGCAATGACGAGCGCGAAGCCTTTCTTTGTAGACTAACAGAAAGCCCATATTGTGGACAGGCGGGACAGCCCCATCGACTCCGTTCTCGTTCCAGATGAAATGGAGAGCGTCATCGTCTATCCGGGCGTGCTCTAGCGAGAACGAGGCTGGTTCCCCAGTTGATCAAGCTCTACGCGGGAAGGAATCGCACGGCCGTGACGCAGAGCCTGGTATACCCAGGCAAACAGTGCAGAATTAATCATGCAGAAGTAGTAAGGGAGACGGAGGATTTTTGGTCGAAGACTGAATATGCCTCCCAGGACCGCAAGACCGTAGAAGAGCACTTGCCCGACCAGCAACCAGTTGTAAGGGAATTGGCTGCGCAGAACGACATTGGCAGCGAGCGCCACCAGCATGAATAGTGGAACTAGAAGCCGACCGGTCTTGTGTGACAGCAAACAGAACAGCACGAAGGGCCTGGGCGGCCACAGCAGGCATTTGATCTCCCTCATTTGTTCGATGTTTCCAGCCGTGATTCGTACCCGGCGAGAGAATCCTTCCATTTCGTGGGCTTCTTCATAAGCGATTGCGGCGGGCTCGTAGGCGACGCGGTAGCCATGCTCGAGGATTCGAATTGGAATCGTGAAATCGTCGTTGATAGTGTCTGGCGATGGGAACGGATACAGTTCGCGGCGGATAGCATAGAGAGATCCGTGCGCGCCCGTGAATGCGCCCAGCTTGGCCTCCTGTACCTTCAGGAAGGTTTCGTACTTCCAATAAAGATCTTCTTGCGATCCGAGGCGGGCCTGATCCTTTTTCAATAGCCGATAGACCCCGCTGGCTGCGCCAATCCGAGGGTCGCTGAAACTCTGAACCAGAACGCGAATCGAGTTCGGAGCGAGCATACTGGAGGCGTCGGAAAAAGCTACGATGTCTCCGCGTAACTGCGGTATGGCGTCGTTCAGAACCACGGTCTTGCCGCGATTTGTTTCGAAGTTGAGAAGGCGAATTCGTCCGCCTGATTCCGCGTCGGCGAGAGAACGGACGATTTCTGCGGTCGCGTCCTTCGAACCGTCAGAGGCAATGACAATTTCGAGCTTCTCGGCCGGGTAGTCAAGCGCGAGACCGTTGCGAATTTTGTCCGCGATCACTGCGGCTTCGTTGTACGCGGCTACGAGCAGCGAAACCGAGGGCTCAACCGACTGTCTGCTGACCGAAGAGCGAAAAACCGCCTGCAGTCCCCATAGCAGAATGGGGTAACCAAAGTAGACGTAGACCGGAAATCCGACGGCGATCCAGAACCAGAGCCCGGCCATTCGCGTTAGATTGCCGTGGACCGCACGCAGTGCAGTTGGCCCAGGATCTCGTGCGAATCCACGCGGAAGCCGGCACGCTGCAGGTAGTCTTCTACCTGTGGCAGGGAGAAGAAGTAGACCGGGCAGCCATCAGCCTTCAGCCGGACCTTGCGAATGGCCGCGCGCACAGTGCCGGCACGGGGCCAGGCCGACAGGAAGGTGTTCTTAGTAATCCCACGGATGACCTGCAACCTAGGCAGCGGGTCCGCGACGTAGTCCCAGAATCCAATGGCAATCACCATGTCGAATTTTTCGTTCGTCTTCCAGTCCAGCACATCGCTCAAAACGAAGTTACAGCGATCCGCGACGCCTCCTTCCTCCGCAAGCTGCCTAGCCAGTTTGAGCATCTCCGGCGCAAAATCAAGGCCGGTAACCTGCGCTCCGCGTTTCGCGAGGCTGGCGACAAAACGACCGGAACCGCACCCGACGTCGCATATCTTCGTTCCGCTCGCATCGCCCGCCTGGTTCATCACCCATTCATAACGCTGGTAAATGTCGCGGCGCAGCCAACGGTCCAGGCCGCGCGAAAGCGGGTTCTTTTTGCCCGTATAGATGGCATCGAATTTATGCGCAATGTCGTTCCAATATTGCGCGATCTGTTGGGTTTCGTCAGTTTTTGTGTTGGTTCCAGGCATAGAAGTCAAATTCCTTGGCCGAGTCGGCGAGTCCGCTTTCGCGGAAACTGGTGTATTTTCCTGCTTGAAGCACACTCTGAAAACGGTCAAATGTCCGTGACAGATTCGTATAGTGGCGGAGCCGGGATTTCAAACCGACAGGCAAAGTCGGCTGTTCGGGATCTACCTCCCAAGGATGGATGTAGATAACGATGGGCACCCCTTCTTTCTGCACCCTTTTCAACCCCATGCGCGTGTAGAGGCGGGGCAGCAGGCGCAGATAGCCGCCGCCGCCAACCGGCATGTTGTGTCCCGCCAGGCGAAAGGTGGTGATGGGGAACTCCGTCATGGGGCCAGAAGGCAGTCTGAAAACGGAACGGCGAGCGTGGCGCCCCCGGCATCCCATAGCGGTCATGACGTATCGGGATAAATGCTGGAGTCGTAAGTGAATCCTAGTTCAGCCAGGATTTCCAGCGCCCAGACGGTGCGATCGATCACAGAGTAAGTTGGTGCGCGATATCCATATACGGGTTGGCCGGCTGCTTGTTCGATGACGTTCTTGGCACGACGGGTGTCTTCCCGAAATTCGGCGGGATCCAGTTTGTAGATCAAGCGATGCCAGTACGAATGACACGCCAGCTCATGGCCCCCAGCCGCGATCTCACGGACCAGACCGGGGAATCGTTCCGCCACCCATCCCAGGACGAAGAATGTGCCGTGCAGGTTGAGATTGCCCAGCAACTCCAGCAGGCGGCGAGTGTTTGCCTCGACCCGGCTTGCATAGCTATCCCAGCGAGAGCGGTCCACGACCCCGGAGAAGACTTCGGCATGGAAATAGTCTTCGACGTCCACCGACACGACATTCTTGGTCATTTCTTCTGCCATTCTTCGTGGACCGATACCAAATCTCTTTGTTCTAGTATTGCCCAGGCATGTGCAAGTTGAACATTATTTTTCCTGCTACAGTTTAGAACCTAAGTAAACCAATTACGCGTGATCGGGTGCCCAACGTGTTGCGTGGTTCATCCGTGCTGGAATTGCAGGCCGAAGGCAACCTTACGTTTCAGCACTGAACCGTTTTGGCCTTAACAGTCTTCCCATTTTCGGGAGCGAGCTGCGGGGGAAACACTGAGCTAATCAGATTACAAATACAGGTTTGCAGTTGCCGGGCGCAGAATCGGGTCGTCTCCAGATCCCCAAGATAGGGATCCGGAATCTCACGGTATCGCCAAGGCCCTTCCGCATACGCGCTGAGCATGTAGAATTTTTCCTGGAACCCGGGATATAGCGTCAGCAACTCAGCCTTGTTCTGAAAGTCCATGGCAAAAACGCAGTCTGCACCTTCTATCATTTGTGGAGTCAAAGGCTTGGCCCGGTGCTCAGTTAGAGGAATGCCCAGTTCAGTGGAAGCCTCTTGAGCCCAGGGATGCGCTGCGCGTCCAGCGCAGGCATGCAAACCGGCGGACACGATCCGGACTTGCTCCCTTCCCACATCGCCCAAGGCCTTCCTCATAAGGAACTCCGCCATGGCGCTGCGCATGATGTTGCCATAGCAGACGAAAACGAAAGAGCGTGCGGCCGGCGGGACGAGCCGCCGGTTAGCCGTCCGGATTCGCAGTAAGTCCAGTACATACAATCGGGCATAGATTCGGCCGGCTCTTGGCCCGAGGCGACGCACGATGTCCCGCTCTCTAAGCAGGAAGTCCGGTACAAATTTTCGCAGCACATCTTTCGCTGCGCCCGCGATGGTTTGCGGCGTCTCCTGTGTCAAGAGATCTCTCCCCGGGGGACCGTGGTAGCAGCAACCGGTCCAGAAACCAACTCGTATCCCAAGCGCCGCATTAGGTCTCCCCACGCGGATTCGATGGCGGCAACAGACTCCGGCGCGAGTTGCGATTTCCATCCGCCGCTGATAGCGGAGCGCACAAAGGGTTTATCGCTGCGCGTTCCCTTCGTCAGAACCCATTGGGCGGCTTCTTGTTTCTCGAGGGCACGCATTCTTTCCGGTGAACTCAGTTCAATGGTTCGCTGTAGGGCTTCCGGGCTGGCGTCGATGTTGTGGAAAAAGCAGCGTTCGAGAAAAGCCGCGACGTCGGCCAGAACGGTCGCGGGGTCCCGCTTCATGTCCTCATAGTGAAGCATTAGGAACCCCGGAGTCCCTTGGCGCAACGCCGTCCAACTGAGTACATTTTCCCGCCAGGAGCCGAAGGGACGATCAAACTCCCCTGCGATAAAGCGTGGGACAAAGCTGGCCATGGGGTAATCATCGGGAATGTTTCGCGCCTTCACATTGTGGTGATAAAAAGAGATCGCCACATCACGGGGATCGCGCACGATGTAGATCACGCGCGGATAGTGCGGCTGAAAACACTCGTGACTTTTCAGCAAACGTGGACGCTCGAGCGCGCGCATGAAGCGATCGGGGTTGAAATAGATTTCCGGGATTCTGGATTCGATATTGGTAAACGTGACAGGGTCTTTCTGCCAGAGCAAATTGCCTAGGAGAAAGCGGGTCCAAGTGTTGCCGGATCTGGGATAGGAAACCAGAAAAACGTCATCGGGAAAGACCGTCACTCCACGGCCAGCAATTTGGCGTCCGGTGAGAACGCGGCCAGTCGTTGCCAGCGCGCCCAGCACTCTTCGAACGGTTTCCCGGAACGATTCCATGCGTCCTTAGCTGCTCGCGATTTCGCGATTGGTTATCACTTTACGCTTCATCCTGGTACGTCCCCAGCAGGACGAGAGTCACTTCGTCCTCTTCATTCGCACCCAAATGTCCTACACCCCAGGCTCGACCCGCCCAGAATGCCCAACGCAGGCCTGCGGCGTACACCAGGCCCGCTATCCCTACTTGTATCAGAAGCTCGTGCAAGCGAGGAGGAATGAACCAGCGGTGCATGAGCAAAAAGAACCGCTACCACAGGGGCGCATAACGTGAGAGGCAACGAGAACGCGCGACAGAGATAAGTCCTGATCTTGATTCCCAGCAAGCGGAAAAGATGACGGGGCAGGAAGAAAATCGTTGAGCGGGTCAGGGGAACGGCCGTGCCGATGGTGTCGCCCACAATACCGTACGGCCGCAGCAGAATGATGCTGAGAATCAGGTTCGCGGCGCCTTCAGCTAGCGCCACATAGGCCCAAGTGCGGTGTTTGGCCATCCCCAATAAGGTTCGTCCGGAAGCGACCTGCGCCAGTATCAGCGTGACTGGAAAAAAGAGGATCGGCAGGACTGGATAACTAGTCGCAACGTACTTCGGACCAACCCAGGCTTCGATGATGGACTTGCCCAAGATCGGGAGCAGAGCTGTAATCGGGAAAATACTGAATGCGCAGGCACGGTTACCGAGGACGAGGATTTTTCGCAGGCCATCCAGGTCGCCCTCGGCCTGGGCCTGGCTCGACCGGGGCACGAAGAGCTGGGCCAGGCTGCTCACGGTTTCCGCGGCATAGTTCACCAGGCGAGAACTGATGGTGAAGTAGGTAACGCCTGTCGCCGAAACAAACTTGGCAATGACGAGGATGTCCGGCTTGAAGCGCAGGCGCTGGGCCGCGATAATCAGAAACCCGGTCCCCCTGTAGCTCGCGATCCGGCGCTTGCTGGATCGACTTACACAGTTCGGTCCAAACCGCAGTGGCAGGTGGCGGAATACGGCAATGGCTCTGATCAATTGGCCGTGCTGCGGCAGGCTAGTCGTAATCAAAGCCACGGTCAGTAACCCGCGTCCATGCTGCAGGGCGACGACGCTGAGCAAGGCGCGCAAAAGAGTCGAACACGTATTCGTGAGATTAAGCAGGTAGAAGCGCTGCAACCCTTCCAGAATTCCGCTGAGGACGCCCATAGGGAATCCCAGGGAAATCGACGTCCCCACCATCAGGAGCAGCCATCGGGCAGTAGGCACGAAACCGGCGGGGATTTTGGGGGAAATGGAATGCACATAATAGGTCATGATCAGAGTTGCGGTCATCGTCACAACAGCTATGGGGGTATAACCGAACATGGCCGTATTCACGAGCCGGTACAGATTCTCGCGCTCGTCGGTGGCGGAGTATTTAGCGATGTAGCGAACGATGGAAGATCGAATGCCGAGGTCGAAAAATCCGTAATACCCGGTGAGAGAGAAGATTAAAATCCACAGCCCGAACGCTTCGTCCCCCAGGCGATGAAGGATGTAGGGAGAAAGAAATATACATACTAAGACGTTGATGCCCAGGGCGAACCAATTCGACCCAAGGTTTCTTATGATGTCGCGTTTTCCCATCGCACTGGGCCCTAATACCGCCGGCCGGGCAGGTAGCGGAGGCTCCAGATCTGAACTCCCTTCAGCAGTGCGGCAAGCTTTCCCGTCGCTCTGGGCGCAACGGCCAATCCAGCCAATACCAGACTTAGTTTGGACCGGTGAAAATAGGCGTTTGCTTCTCGAAAGAGGCTCTTGGCCTTATCAAACTCACGCAAGTGGAGCCTGTATCTGCCCTCCTCAAGCAAATACAGGGCCTTATACTCCTTTGCCCGGCTCTGAACCAGATCTCGATCTGACTGGGAGAGCGGCAGAGTTCGGAGCGCCTTCTCGAGGATGATCCAAGCCGCCTCGTTCATTGCGGCCTGTGAAGCGCCCAGAGATCCAGGACGTCCGCCATTCAAGCGGACCTGCACTTTCCGCGTGTACCCGATTTTGGCACCATGGAACGCTGCCCGTAGCCACATATCGTAATCATCGCAGCGCATCA
The DNA here is from genome assembly GCA_963840895.1 of uncultured Acidobacteriaceae bacterium. Lineage (GTDB taxonomy): Bacteria > Acidobacteriota > Terriglobia > Terriglobales > Acidobacteriaceae > Sulfotelmatobacter. Next base: position 216,558 of record CAWJAR010000005.1, on the reverse strand, counting down.
GGGCCTCGTCGAACAAATCTGCGCGCTGCAGCGCTGTTCTGCGGCAAACCACGGTTGATACTGGAATCTGGCAGCGCTCCAACACGAGAGCCTGAAAATTCGCGTCCCCGATAGAAGGACAGCGCTTCATGAACTCGAGAGGATGGTCCGGATCGCCTACCGCCAGGCCGTTGCAGTACACCAGATCTAGAGTTGGATCTTGCTCGAAGAGCTTCATCTGCTCTGCCAGGTGTTCCGGCAGCCAAACGTCATCCGAATCGAGAAATGCCAGGAATTCGCCATGGGAGTTTCTGATGGCGGTATTTCTCGCTCCCGCGCAGCGCTTGTTCGGTTGTTTTATGTAGACGATCTTGCCCGCATGCCTTTCCAGGTACGGCGCCAGTACCTGTTCCAGTTGCGGTGTATCTGGCGATCCATCGTTTACCAGGACAATCTCGAAATCCCGAAAGGTCTGCTGGAACACGGAGTCCAGGCAGGCGCCAATCAACGGCGCCGTATTGTAGGACGGCATGATGACACTGACGACAGGAGTCCGCTGCGGCGATTGCTGTGACATAGTCTGCTCGTTAAGAACTGTGGAACACCGTTTCCTTTTCTCCCGCAAGGATGTTGTTCACCGCTTCCACGCCCATCATTACGGAGTGGTCCATGTTGCCGGTCTCGTAGCGCCAGGCTCCAAACCGGCCGCGAGAGTATATCCCTTTCTTTATAAGTGCTGGTTGAAGCGTGGCAAGCGCCTGGTCACGCCTTAGAGTCGGAATCGGATAGGAGTACTGCACCTTGCGATGGTAGCGAGAGACGATGCGGCTCCGATCACCCTGATCCAGCATGCCCGCACGAATCAGCCCATCCACGACCTTGTCGGTAATCTTCGCCGGGTCGGGGGACTCGTCAATTTTGTAGGACATTTCACACATCAGAGAGCTGTAACGCTCAGTGTCTCCGCCCGGAACGTTAAATGAGGAGTAATGAGAAAAGAATGTGGCGCGGTAGCAGGGCATCTCCGTATCGGCAAAGTAGATCCAGCATTTGCCGGTTTCGATTTTCTTTTCCAGCCCCAAGCCGATGACCAGCAGATTGTTGTGGCAGAGCTCGGCAGCGGCCTCGGACAACTTCCCATCTTTGGATGCGAGCATTCCGACCAGCAGGTCGAGAGGCGAAGTGGAGATCAGGACGTCGTAACTATCTCCGCTCCCATCTTCGAAAGACACGCGCCGCTGCCTGTCGTCCACTGCCATCAATTTCTTGGATGTTTTGATCTTGTCTGGGAATCGCTTCACCATGCGGCGATAGATTTCACCAGTACCCCCGTACAGCGGAAAACGGAACTTGCTGTTCGGTCCCCAACCCGCATCGTCCCGGTCGTACAAGACGTTTTCCAGCAGGCGCCGAAAGTCCACCGTGGCTACGCGCTCGGCAATCCACGATCTTGACATCTGGTCCAGAGGAGTAGTCCAGACTTTCGAATTGTAAGGAAACATGAATTCCTCAGCGATGCCTTCGCCGAACGTGCTCAGAATCCAGTCTCGAAAGTTTGTCGCATCCCCAGATTTGCCGTTGGCGGCCGCCTTTGCAGCGCCGAGCAGGCAACTGACTTGCTGTGGTTTTGGCAGATAACGCAGATTGTTCTGGAAGGGATATGGGATCCAGGAATCCCCCTTCACGATCCAGCTTTCGCGGACGAGGTGGTTCTCCTCTCGTCCGAGCATGTCATCGACAAGTCTGTCGAAGTAGGGATAGTGCGAAAAGATGACGTGACCGCCTTCGTCCCACACAAATCCATGCTCGTCCAAATGAGAGCAGGAGTGGCCGCCGACGTAGTCCGCTTTTTCGTACAGAACCCAGTTTTCGTAGCCGAGTTCATGCAGCCGGTAAGCTGCGCCAAGACCCGTGGGCCCGCCTCCGATGAGCACGATTTTCTTCTCGCTCATGAAATCAATCGACCCGGGAAGATCTCAGAAGTGATCCGAAAGGGCCTCGGTCCGCCTTGTACTCCTGACTCATGGCGTAGCCCAGAAGTTCCATGACTGGTCCCCACGTCTCTTCAATCACGGCAACCGACTCCGGCGGAAGCTTCTTTTTCCATTGACCGGACTTCGCTGCGCGCACAAAGGGAATGTCCTTGCGACTGTCTTTGGTGGTGACCCACTGATGCGCTTGCTGGGCCTCAAGCTTTCTCATGTTGTCCGCCGAACTGAGCTCGACAGCCTTGGCGATCCTCTCCGGCGCAGCATTCAAATTCAGAAACTCGGCGATCCGTGTCATCTCACGATGCGTGTCCTCTAGAAGATCCTCATATCGCACCAGCAGGAATTCGCGACCATGGCCACGCGCTCCGAGCCAGCTCATCACGTTCTCTCCCCAGGAGGCTGGCGTGCCCAGAAAGCCATTCTTCAGGCGGCTAATCTGAAATATGTTCTTGGAGTTCACCATCCAACTGCCTGCGTGCTCTCCCCAAGTACCGAAGTACTCGTCGGTCTTCATAAACCGCTCCGTGATGTAGGTGTGAATCGGATAATCCTCCTGGATATTCCTTTCCTTCAGGTCGTAGTGGTAGGCGGAAACTGCCACGTCTCTCGGGTCGCGCACAATGTAGACCACTCGGTGATAACGAGGATCAAAACATTCGTGGCTCTTGATCACTCGAGGGCGCGGCATTCTCTTGAGTGCCTTCCTAGACTTCGCATAGATATCCGGCACTTTGCGCTCTACGTTGGCAAAAGTTATACGTTCGTCCGGATTCATCAAGTTTCCCAGCAGGAATCGGGTCCAAGTGTTGCCTGACTTGGGATAGGAAACGAGGAAGATGTCGTCGGGCAGGACAAAAAAACCCCGGCCAGCCTGGTCTCTCTCAAAAACATAATTGATCGCGTAAAGAGCCTTGATGAGTACGTCCTTCATAGGTCCAAACCAGCCATTCCCGTTCCGCCCTTTCAAACTATACACGCTCAGCTGAGGTTCCACAGGGTACATTGCATCTACGTGCGAGCAGAGCATAAGCTATCGCGCCGAAAGACTGAAAACGTTAATTTCCTCGCTACTCTTGCGAAAAAATCCAATTCCGGTTGATCTATCTCCATAAAAGTAAACAAGCTGATGCGTCCGGTGGCTCGGGGGTTGCTGGCTGAGCAGAGGCTGAAAAACGCCAATCAGCGCAGCCACCAATTCTCCGTAGTAGTTACCCGCCATTCCGGCAAATCGGAAATGGGTAACCATAGTGATGCCGAGAAATGAGGCGATAATGAAGGGGTTGCTCTTGGATCGGAGGGACTTGCCGAGAAAGCCCAGAAACGTGTAGAGACCGTACGAGAAGAGATCCTTCGCCAGCTTCGGGCTCCATTGACTGGCAGACAATCTCACGAAGGGAAGGTCCCTCGAAACAAAGGTACGGGTACGAGAACAGCGACGGGGCTAAGGCCACTAGCGTGGCCACAGCCAGCCCGACTACTTTATAACCCAAGAGAACGTGGCCTACCGCTAGAAACGTCCTCAAGAAGAGGTAAACCAAGTCGATGAATACAACGTTGACAAAGTGCAGATGAGCTTGTAGAAGCTCCGCGGTAAACTCTGAGGTGAAAATTGAGGGCCACATTCAGGCCGAGAACCAGGATGGCCTCTCTGAAAACGACTGCATCCTGAGCCTTGTGAATTCAGAGAGCTGTAGCTTTGAGCTCGGCGGACAGGATGAAAAAACTGGAACAGAAGCAGAGCGATCAGTGGAGCACCACCAGAGAGGGACGCAAGGGCATCAATTTTGTTCGCGAAGCAAGATCGGCGACAATGGAAACGCACTCTATCCCCTGAATCGGTGGCAGAAATCGAATCCACTTGGGGATATCTGATGCAGGCGCTCGGGTACGAGTGTACGGTCGAGCAGTAGAGTATGGGTTGGCCTTCCCGACGCCGTTTGCAAGGTGTCGGGAAGGCGAGAGGCGCAGGCCTCGAATCAATCATCCGCTAACGTTTCATGCGGCCTATCAGAATGCGCGCAGTCCAGCCGGGAAACATCTTGAGACCTTGAACTGCCAGACTGATTCGTGGGTGGCGATAGTATTTGTTTGCCTCCGCGAGATGGGAGGCAGCTCGGTCGAATTCCTGACGGGTCAGAGCTTCATGGGCATCCATCATCGCAAGCTCTGCTTCCAGTGCCTCAACTTCTTTCGTTAGTACGGAACGTTGCCCGGGCGTCAAGGGTAGTTTTCTGGCAGCACGGCGAAGACATTCAGCTTCGTTTGCCTTAATTTGACGGGGAGTCAGCGTAGTGCCCGCCCCGGCACCATGCCACCGGTATTTCACCAACATCTGTTTTGTATATCCGATGGTTCCTTCAGGGAAGCAGACTCTGATGCAGAAATCGATGTCCTCGCCGACACGAAGGCTTTCATCGAACAACCCTGACGCAAGGGCGCTGGCACGACGAACAACGGTCGCCGATGGGAGCTGTCCGCCCTTCCTGCGGAGCATGTCATCGAAACTCAACAGATTGATGTTGTCCGATCCCAGCATGCGGCGTTCGTAAGGCTTTGGCGCCGATTCCCCGAAGCGCAAAACGTCTGAGACTGCGGCCACAGCCCCCGGGTGCTCATTGAGGAAATTTACCTGGACTTCGAGGTATTGCGGCAGCCAAACGTCATCGGCGTCCAGAAATGCCAGCAAATCGCCTCGAGCGCGCTGGATGGCGAAATTGCGCGCCGCTGAAACGCCTCGATTAGGCTGCTCGATGTAGAACAATCGGCCCGCATAGGGTCGGAGTGCCGCTTGGAGTTGGGGCGTATCTGAGGACCCGTCGTTCACCACGATCACTTCGAGATCCTGAAATGATTGGGCAAACACCGAGTCCAACGCTTCCGGAATATAGCGCGACGCATTATACGCAGGAATAATGACACTCACCCGCGGCGCTGAAAGCCGGGTGGACGCGAGATTTTGTTCCCCGATGCCCATTTTTCACGCTGGTTCAGGAGGCAACTACGTCTCAGGGATAACCGGTTAAGAATAGGATTTAAAGAAAATAGATGACAACATCGCTCCACCGGCTCGACGAAATTCGCTGCCTACTCTGCTTAGCCCGCCTTCCTGGCCTTTGATAGAATGCAGTTTCACTTGCGGGCGGTCAAGTATCTTACGTCCTGGTAGAAAGATTCAAGTATGGGCACACTGATCCGGATTGGCTATATTCTGAACTACCATTTGAACCGCGACATAGCCGGTCGAAGTGTCGCAAAATTCCCTGACGACAGCTTCCTGGTAGCTTACCCGGGGTCTGGAGGCCAATGGCTTCGCAGGCTCGTAGGCAACTTGATCGAACCTGGGGCCCCCATATCCGACGCGAATATCCTGCAGCGTGTTCCGGATCTTTATCATCGATCGCGCCGTAGCTTCAAGCAGATGACCCGCCCAAGAGTCATTTTCAGCCACGAGTGCTACGACGCAGATTGCCATGGTCGTGTCGTCTATCTGGTTAGAGATCCGCGGGACGTTGCTGTTTCGATGCACGAACAGCGCCGAACGGGCATGGTCAAAGCGGATTCTTTGCCCCTCCATCAATTCGTGGCGACCGAGTTCATGAGGACAGATCAATTTCAGGGCGGCTGGGCTGAAGATTTTGCTGGGGTTATCGAGCAAAATAGCGGATTTTTCTATCTTAGCCGATTGAAGGAAGAATTCCTCGGAACGCCGGCTTCTTGGGGCGAAAACGTTATGAGCTGGTTGGGGGCGCGCGGGGAGGATCCTGAAGGCCTGCTAACCGTTAGCTACGAAGACCTTTTTTTCCATCCTGAAGATGTCCTTCAGAAAGTCTCCGAGTTTCTGCGGTATTCCATCCTCGGAGGAGAACATTCGCACCGCGGTCAAAACCAGTCGTGATAGTGTAAACGCTGAGTGGCCGCAGCCACCAGGAAAATGGAAGACGGAGTTGCAATCCGATGCTGTGCGGGAAATAGAGACGGCTTGGGGTGAGTTGATGCGCGTCTTAGGGTATTCTCCCGTCACGCTGGCAGCCAATAATGGAACGCAGGCCTCCGTGGAAAGCCGCTCCGCGGCCCGTCTCTGAGTTCGTGGGAACGCCGCTGGAATTCGAGGAGAAGGCACAAGCATACTGTTTGTTTTTAGTTCTGTATTTCGAGTGGGCATTGTCTCCCGAAGGCGTTCCTTGAGTCATGTACGTGGAACACCGGCTCTCCAATCTCCGCTAGCTTCGCCGCAGAAAGGACGGTTCAGATGTACCTGGGTTACCTGTTCGGCCGCTATAAGCCGTCGGAAAGAGCGATTCCAATCCGCGAGGATGACATCTTTGTTGTTTCCTACTTCAAATCCGGGAACACCTGGACAAGGTTTCTGCTCGCCAACCTGTTGAATCCGGAACGTCCCGTCACTTTCGAGAGCATCGAACGCACCATTCCAGACATTTACCAGTTCCAGTACCACGATTATGCGAAACTCCCCAGCCCGCGTCTCATCAAGAGCCACGAATGTTTCGATCCCCGCTACCGCCGGATCATTTACATCGTGCGCGATCCGCGGGATGTCGCCATTTCGCTCTATCATTTTCTGCGCAAGATCAAAACCATTGATGACACGTTTCCACTTGAGACCTATGCTAGCGATTGGTTTATTCGAGGCAAGGGGAGCGGGCGTACTTGGCGCGAGCATGTAGGAAGCTGGTTGCTGAATCCAAGAATCTTTCCCGAGGTCGCCGGCCTATCCCTGAGGTCAGAGAACAAATTTACATTGGATGACCTGGGAGCTTGCGATCACGGGCGACAGTTTCTGCTCCTGCGCTATGAAGACCTTCTTTCCAACCCGTATGGCAGCGTTGTCCGCATCGCGACCTTTCTCAACTTAACTGTGAGTGACGACCAGATCAGTCGCGCAATCGAGCAGAGTTCCGCGAAGGAAATGAGCAAGTTGGAACAAAAGGATCGCGACAAGTGGTTTATGACGCAACACACCCGCAAAGATATTAACTTCGTGCGAGCGGCAGAGGCTGAGCAATGGCGGACCGCACTAAGCCGGGAATCGATAGCAAAGATTGAAGGCGCATGGAGCCGAATCATGCAACTTCTGGGTTATGGCTTGGCCATGCCCTCTGCCGAGGAGCCTGTTCGGTCACGTCCCCCATTGCCCGAAACCGCCAGCACATAGGTTTTCGATTGATATTGGAAAAACTAGTGAACTGGCGAGGAAAGAGCCCGGCAATGACTGACTCTTACAGTGCGAAGCATCTCGAAGTCTAATGCCAAAAGTCAGCGTCATCATTCCTGCTTACAACACCGCTCCCTTCATCGCCGAAACCCTGGATTCTGTCTTCGGCCAAACTTTCCGCGATTTCGAGGTGATCGTCGTCAACGACGGCTCGCCCGATACCCCGGATCTTGAAGTCGCGCTCCAGCCTTATACGGATCGTATCCATTACCTCAAACAAGAGAATCGCGGTGTGGCCGGAGCGCGCAATGCAGCTATCCGCGTTGCCCAGGGCGAACTGCTGGCCTTCGTGGATAGCGACGACATCTGGATGCCCGGCTATCTCTCCGCGCAGGTCGATTTTCTTGACCGCAATCCCAATGTTTGCGCGTGCATCGCCGACGTGCTGCTTTTCGGCTCGTGTCCAGAACCAACGGTACGGAAGATGCTGAAAGAGGGCGCCGGCCCTGTCCTTAATTTCGAACAAATACTGAAGCGCGAGGGCGGACAAATTCCGTCCGCCACGGTGGCTCGACGCCAGAGAGTCGTGCAGGTTGGAATGTTTGACGAACAACTGCGCATCGCCGAGGACGTCGAATTCTGTGTGCGGCTCTGCTTCCCCGACAAAAGCATGGGCTATCTCGGAGAACTCCTGGTGAAATACCGCCAGCGCCCGGGTAGCCTTACGGATGATCCGCGCCGCCAAAAATGGAGTGCCGCGGAGATAAACGCTTTGCGCCGCCTCAGCCAGACCCTTGATCTATCGGAAGGCCACCGCAAATTGCTAGCGAAGGAGATTGCCGCAGCCGATGCCGCGTTTGCGCTGAGCGACGCCTATCATCACCTTTCGGAGAACGAGTCCGAAAGGGCGGCGGAATGCTTACATGAGGCGAACACATACTATCGGGATCCCCGGATTACCGCGACGATAATTTGCCTCAATACCTTCCCGCGCTTGACAGCCCGTCTTCTGAACTGGCGTTTGAAGAAACGCTCCGGCCGCTGAATCAGGAAATCCGCTTTGGCACTGCCCAGTATTAAGACGCTGGCGCTTCCCAGCACTGCCTTTCCGCAAGAAACGTAACAGGACCGTGGGCTTGGGGTCGGTGGCGGAAGTCTCCACCGGGGGTCACAGATTGACCGACACCCGACGGCATTCTGAGCAGAGCTTATGTGGGCGGAACTGATGGTCTGGTTCGCCACCTGGTTCGATCCGTACGGTGCTCGGGCTGGGTTGTATCGCGTCAAGTACGTACATAGGGGATTCGGATAGGCGGTGCACCGACTGGACAAGGTGCCACTCCGAGCTACGAGAGTCGCGGTACCGATCGCGAACAACTGCTGGCTAAGTCTAGCTGTGGGCACCCGTCCGGTCGCAACCGGGGAGCCCTACGAGCTCGGGTCTGCGCCAACATTAATCTTCTGGCCGCTCTTCGAGAGGTTCAACTCGATCGAATGTGGTCTTGTCTAGAACGCTGCCGTGGACGCAGTTCACGTACGATTCACCTGATGCATTCGCTGCCGTGGCGCAGTCCTACTGGCCACGAGACCATCCGGCACTAAATCCCCATTCAGGTCTGCGATCGCCAGCACAAATGCACCATACCCGCCCGATCCGTAAGTCACGGTTTCCTGAAAAGTACCATCGCCGTTTCCCAGAAGCTCCCCAACACTGCCGTGGCTGCATTTGTAAGAACTGCCGCAAAAATAATTAGCTACGAGCAGGTCGGGTTGCCGCCCCAATGGCGTCCGTAACTGCGACTGCGCTAGATCCACCCGATTTGTAGGTCCGCTCCGCCTGGAAGGCACCGTCCCCGTTACCCAACAGTACTCCAACGTGCCCATTGGCCACCTCAATGTCAGGTTTGCCATCGCCGCTCACATCAGCAACACTGATGCCATTAGCCGCGGCATCAAGCAACTCGCTTGGGATACTCCTCGAAGAGTCTCATCTGGCACGGCAAATGGTCCGGCAGCCATGAATCGTCGCTCTCGCGAAACGCCAGAAACGTGCCAAGCGGATTGCCGTGTCTCTGGCCCCCGCAGTCCGCTTGTTGTCTTGGCGAACATAGACTATTTCTCCCAGGTAGTTTGCAGTACCGATTCTAGGGTGGCGGAATCCGGGGAACCGTCGTTGACCACGATCAGCTCGAGGTCGCGGAAGCTCTGGCCAAGAACGACTCTCTGCAATCCCCAATAAGGTGGGCAGTGTCATAGGTGGGGACGATGACACTGACTCGGGGGTCTTCGGTCCAAAGGCTGGGTTGCATACTATCCTTATCAGGAACTCCGAACTCACCAGACATCGAGATCTGGATAGAAGTGATACGCTTTACTAAAGCAAGTGTTCAGGACTCGCTTTAGCCCCATGACAGGCTCGTGTCTATAACCCGGGATAGATTGCCTTTGGAAAGTGGGATATCGCGGGATTGCCACGAAAGATGGTAGGAATCAGGTGCCTGACGATTGCCGCGACTTGCACGCCCTCGAGTTCGCACAATTCCGGCAACACTGCCGTCAGCGGTTCGTTATGCTTCACAGCCAGCAGAAGTCGCGTTCCCGCGCCTGGTTTGCCCACGGGAACACAGTCGAGTTTGCGTCTCTTTCCGCGGTCATTGAAATAATTAGTTGGCACGCCCCCGTCACTCTCGCGAACGTCGAGCACCGTGCCTCCTCTTTGAAGGGACGTCCGCATTTCCTCCAAATCAGCAACAAGCTTCGCGACGAATTCTGTGCGATTCTGGCAGTGAATCGCCCACTGATGGTAGCGAGACGGGGTTATACCTACCGAGGGGAAAATGCTACACCCAAGTTCCGTGGTAGTGGGGACCCTGGACGGCCGGGGCACGCGCGAGCGGGGCTGGCGGGGCGGATCAGATCAGCACCTCCCCTTGCGAAGTCCAGGAGCGTGGCCAAGACGGCGCGCAGAGTTCGAGGTCTTACCGTGATCTGTTAATATGCAAATTTCGTAGTTCTCCCCCGTTCCCAAGAAATGTCAACGATACGCAAACTCGCTTCCGGCTCGGCCCTGCGCGTCGCCAGTCTACTCGCGACGGCGTTGGTGTCGGTGCTCATCATGCCCCTTATGGTTCACTCGTTGGGCGACCGCATGTACGGAACCTGGGCGCTGGTCGCGGCGCTCATAGGATATTACGGAACGCTACAGATTGGGTTAACGCCGGCGATCAACCGATATATGGCGCGGGCGCTGGGGGCAGGGGATCACGAAGAGTGCAACCGGGTCTTCAATACAGCGATTCGGCTCCTCTCGGCGGTAGGAGCTATTGCCCTCGTTGTTACCGTGCTTCTGGCTTTCCTCGCGCACTTGCTTGCGAAGAATCCGTCGGATGCCGCAGTGCTCTGGAAGCTGATTGTGATTCTCGGAGTCTACACGGCACTTTTGTTTCCCAGTCGAGTCCTGCAAGGAACCCTCGAAGCGGAACTGCGCTATGACCAGACGGCCATCATCGACTGGCTGACTCTAGTTTTGAAGACCGCGTTGCTTATCGTAATTTTGCTTCGCGGGTACAAAGTGGTCGCGCTGGCGCTGGCAACCGTGGCCTCGGGAATACCGGCAATCATTCTCTACATTTATTTCATCTCCAAGCAACTCCCCTTCTTGCGACTCGATTCAAGATATTGGAGTCGCGACACCGCGCGGAAATTATTTTCATTCGGCATCTACAGTTTTGTCGCAAACATTGCGAACATCATTCGGTTTCGGGTCGACGCGCTGGTGGTGGCATCCTATGTGGAGTTGGGAGCCGTCACCCACTACCGGATCGGCAGTACGCTCACTCAGTTCTTCGGTGGAATGATGGAAGCATTGGTCGGTTCTTTCCCCGCCGTCTTCAGCCGGCAGGACGGTGCGGCAAACTACGAAGGGTTGAAAAAAACCTATTTCTTCGTCACCAAGCTGACCATCTGCATCGCGAGCTTCGTGGGTTTCGGGCTGATTGCGTGGGGCAAGCCTTTCATTCGCGTCTGGATGGGGCCAGCGTACCTCGACGCCTATCCCGTTCTCGTAGTCCTCACCGTCTCGTCGATTTTAGCGCTTTCTCAGATACCAGCGCCGCAATTGCTCTACGGCCTCGCCAAGCATAAATACACAGCCCTGGCTAACTCGCTCGAGGCTATTGCCAACCTGGCGATGAGCATCATCTTGGCCAAGCGCTATGGGATGATTGGCGTGGCCCTTGGAACCCTCATCCCCATGGTGCTGTTCAAGCTGTTTATTCAGCCGGTGTATGTTTGCCGCGCTGGCGAATATCCCGTATGTAGAATACATTCAACGGTTTGCCAAGACCGTGGCGGCGGTGGCGGGGGCACTCGTAATTCCCCTGATCTTGTCCCTGAAGTTTGCGGCCCCAAGCTACAAGGTCTTGTTTCCAATCGGAATCCTGTCTACCATCTTATATGTTGTGCCTCTGTGGCTATTCGAGTTCAGCCAAGCCGAAACAACTATGCTGACGCGGGCCGTGTGGCCGAGATTCGCGGCGAAGACCAGCAGTGAGTAGCGCGGAGACGGAGGTCTTGCTGTCTGTAATCCCAGACGTGGCACCACGTCCTGCTAGCCGCTTCCCTTGGCCTGTCGTTGGCAATCATGCACTCCTTGCCTATCGAAATATGCTTCCCGATCACAAAGCAACAGTCATGTCCGCTAGAGGAACGGTCGCCAATTTCCAGCGTCCGTGAATCGGAATAGCGAGCGGCAAACGAGATTGAATATGCGACCATTGATCCGCACATCATCGCCCGACGACAATTCTGCCCATTCCTCGGACCCACGGAAGGTGAGTCGTCGTTCGCAGCCTTTTCCCGTAGCTGGTGCAATAAGCTTTGAAGGCCGGTTCGCAGATGATCACTCGCACAAAGAACTTGAACACCGTCCGGCAACGAAAGAGGAGAGACTCCGAACTCACCAGACATCGAGATCTGGATAGAAATGATAGGCGTTACTAAGGCAAGTGTTTAGGACTCGCTTTAGCCCCATGACATGCTCGTCTTTTGAGCGACTCGACAGCTTGCGGTTCTGAGTGTCTAGGGTAATCTCACTAGCAAACTCCCTGCCGGTCAATCGCTCCAGGATGCGAGGGTTGGAGACAATTTCTTCGTATTGAATGATTTCGATACGATCGCGATATGCCCAATATCTGCTGCAATACAACTCGAATATTTTCGCCTGGATATGGACCGCGGGGCCTCCTGCCCCACGAATAGCTGTGGCTTCGTCCCAAAATCGATAACCCGGGGATAGATTGCCCTTGGAAAGAGGGATGTCGCGGGATTGCCACGAAAGAATGGTAGGAATCGGGTGCCTGACGATTGCCGCGACTTGCACGCCTTCGAGTTCGCACAATTCCGGCAACACTGCCGTCAGCGGTTCGTTATGCTTCACAGCCAGCAGAAGTCGCGTTCCCGCGCTTGGTTTGCTCACGGGAACACAGTCGAGTTTGCGTCTCTTTCCGCGGTCATTGAAATAATTAGTTGGCACGCCCCCGTCGCTCTCGCGAACGTCGAGCACCGTGCCTCCTCTTTGAAGGGACGTCCGCATTTCCTCCAAATCGGCAACAAGCTTCGCGACGAATTCTGTGCGATTCTGGCAGTGAATCGCCCACTCATAGTAGCGAGACGGTTCATTCAGGCAAAGCGTATCCTCCAATTGGTCGACTAATGACGCTGCTAGTGTCGTGCCTGATCGTGGAATCCCAGTGATTAGTAGATATGGCTTCTGCATTCGTTTCCTTTGATCCCATGCGTTTTGTCATCGTCGAGAAGGCCGTTCACTGTGTCCACATTTTAAGATTGCGGTTGCAGACTTCTTCTTGGCCCCAAACGATTGAAAGTGACGATTCGCAACGCGTGAAAGTGCTCAGCGCCGATGAAACCACCGGGAGGCTGTCCGGTTGGTCCATTGCGGCGAAGTGCCCCCGTTTGCTGTACCAATCCCAATGTAAGTTCTCAGTTGCAGTGATCGAACCCCTTTTTCTGTACCAAATCGAGAGTTAGTGTTCGGCGTTTGCAAATTCATGTGGCGTGCGCTCCCCCAGGGCCCTGTGAGGACGACTCGCATTGTATTCCGATTTCCAGCCTTGTATCAGCTGGCAGGCGTCCGCCATAGTACTGAACCAATGAGCATCCAGGCATTCGGCGGGTAGGGTCCCGTTGAAGCTTTCCACATAGGCGTTGTCCGTCGGCTTCCCGGTCGGGAGAAGTCGATCTTCACCTGGTTGTGGTACGCCCATAGGTCCAGCACTTGGCTGGTGAACTCGCTCCCATTGTCACAGAACAACATCTGCGGCGCTCCTCGTTCCTGGCTGATCCGTTGCAGCACTCGCACCACGTCGGAACCTTTCAAGCTCTGGTCGACTTCGATGGCCATGCATTCTCGCGTGTACACGTCGACTACGGTCAGCGCCCGAAATCGTCGGCCGTCGACTGAGCTGATCAGCCACGAAGTCCAAACCCCACACCTGATTCGGTCGTTCCGCCCGTGGCTTCTGCCGGCTATGCTGCGACACCGTCCTTCGCGACTTGCGCCGCTCTGCGCAAACCGAGCCCTTCCTCGCGGTACAGTCGATACACCAACTTCTTGCCCACTTGCCAGCCCTCCCGAATCAGCAGCACCCGCATCTTGCGGTAGCCGTAGCGAATGCGCGCTTGCGCCAACTCCCGCATGCGCAATCCGCAACGCAGTCAGCGGATCGCGGATCCTCTGGTACCGATGCGTCGCTCGCGGCAACCAGAACCACTTTGCAGGCATGCCGCTCGCTCACTCGGTACGCGCCGCACAGGTATCGTAACCACAGCGCGGCGGCGTGAGGGCTTTACCAATTTTTTCGCAGCACATCCTGCAACATCGCCCGATCCAGCGTCAGTTCCGCCACCGGCTCCTTCAGTCGGCCATTCTCGTCCTGCAGTTGCTTCAGCTGACGAACTTGGTCGATCTCCAGTCCGGTGAACTGCTTCTTCCAACGATAGAACGTCTGTTCACTGATCCCCACTCGCCGAATCAGCTCGGCAACCGGCATCCCCATCTCCGCCTGCTTCACGATGGTCACAATCTGTTCGACCGAGAACCGCTTGCGCTTCATTCGGCAAAATCCTCCTTCGTCGGATTTTGCCGAAAACTCGCTCTCAAACTGGATTAACTTTCGGGGTGCCGATCACTATTTATAATCCAGGCTGCCAACTCACGGCGCCTATGGATGTGAACGGCCTCCCGCCGAATCCCGATCCAATCCCCCACGCGACAGAGAGAGACCGAATCGAGTAGATGCAAACAAGATGCAAGGTTGTGACCACCACCCGGGTTTCCAACAAATTGCGTTTGTGGATGCCGAAACTGGCGAATGCGGCGAGCGCCGACTGCAGCACCGCGAGGAAGCGGAGAAATTCTACCGCGAACTGGTAGCCACCGGAATGACGGTAGGCGTAGGAATGGAAGCCAGGGGACATGCCCTCTGATCTGAACGCCTGCTGGCGGAGATGAACTTCGAGTTTTGGATCGGCGACGCAGCTGAGATCGGCACCAAACGAGTCCGCAAGCAGAACGCGGATGGCCAGGATGCGCAGCTGATTCTGCGATTAATGCGAAAGATGACTGTCCGCAGATCTGGGTAGCGAGCTGGGAGAACGGGGATCTGCGACAACTGCTCTGGCATCGCCATCGCACGGTGCAGGCGCGTACGCGAATCATGAGCCAGCTGCAAGCGGTGGCGCTTAACGAAGGACTCCGTTGCAAGAGGAGCGGGACGCGAGCGGCTTGAGTCGTTCCCCTTAGCTCTGTGGGTGAGCTGGCGATGGCGTGATCTGCTGGAGTTGCTGGAACGAATGAGCCCGACGACCGCGGAGCTGAATCGAGCGATTGAACAGGAAGCGGAGAAATGTCCCGCGGCGCAACGGTTGACGACGCATCCCCGGAGTGGGTTCGCTGACGACGCTAGCCTTCGTGCTGGTCATCGGGAGAGCTGAACGGTTTCAGTATGGCAAGAGAATCGCGAGCTTTCTGGGACTGGTGCCGTCAGAAGATTCCAGCGGAATTCGGCGACGGCTCGTTTTCCGGCTATAATGGGTTTACTCAGCGGGCTGCCTCGAGACCGTGCATGTTTCAACTAGCGCACTCCCAAGGAGTGAGAATTATGACGCTGGCCGAAATCTGCGAAACGCTGCGGCAGCAAGGAATCTTTTCCGGAGGCCCGCCTCAGCTTTTCGAATCCGCTGGGCGACTGCAACTTGCGACGCTTGTGCGTGAGGGCCTGTATCCGTATTCACGACTGCTGGACGTAGGGTGTGGCTGCTTGCGAGCGGGCTATTGGCTTATTCGACTGCTCGACCCAGGCTGCTATTACGGCATCGAGCCCAACACGAAAATGCTCCAGGCCGGTATTGAACAAGTCATGGTCCGGAGCTCCAGGCTGTCAAAAGACCCTCTTTCGACACTAATGACCGGTACGACTTCGCGGTTTTCGGGGTTCAGTTTGACGTTTTCTTGGCACGCTCCATTTGGTCTCACGCTCCAAAATCGCATATCCAGACCATGCTCGACGGTTTCGTCAAGCACTCCAGTCCCGACGCCTTCTTTCTGACTTCCTACTATCCCGCACGATGGTTTACCCTCGCTCGCGCCTGGGATTACCGTGGTACTGAATGGATCGGCAGAAGTCATACTTCTGCGAAGCCGGGACAGATTCACCACAGTCGCAGCTGGATCGAAGCCGAATGTCGCGCGCGCGGTTTATTCCTCAGGGATGTGGAAGAGCCCCCGTTCAACGGACAATATTGGATGATGATTTCGAGGAAGAATCGGACACCTCTGCACGCAGCCTGATTGGGAGCCAGGCCGTCGATCACCTCGCCGGACTCTCTGCTCGTTGCTAAGACAACCCCGCCAGGTTGACCAAATCGCATTATAAGGGGCACCCTTTTTAGAGTAGGTTGTGATCGTTGCATGACCACCTACGAAAGGAGCACCCTCAATGACCGGTGAAAAGTATATTTGGGCTCCAGTTTCCCGAATCTTCACCAGCTACTGGGCTCGATGTCGGGCATAGTAGACATCGATTCCGGGACAAGGAATCGCCCAGCTGCGATACACCGCCTTCAGTCGGTTCATGACCCCCGACAGGTCTTTGACGATGGTCAGATAACTCCGCGGCTAGGAAGCTCGCGAGCCTGTTCGGCCGCCCGGATGTTCGGTGCCACCAAAGCAAGCACTTCGTCTTTCAGGAAAGGTCCGGTGGCCAGCAACCCCGAAAGAAGTGGATCTCGCCGATTCGCGGTCAGGCTGGTTTTCTCGAGGGTGCTGACGAACCCACCGGCACTCTCCACCAAGGCCGCGCCTGCGACGACGTCCCACTCATTCTTAGGCGTTAGAGTAAATGTTATGTCCGCGAGACCCGCTGCGACGAGCGCGAGCTTATAAGCGACCGAACCCATCGCCTGCACTTTGAAGGGACCATTCTCAAACTGCTTCCACTCGCCCCGCTTCACCTCGCTGCGGCTGGCGAGAATCAACGCGCCCTCAAGAGTCGTGCGCTGGCTGGGACGCGAGGGTTGGCCGTTGTACAGCACCCCAGTATCGATCGCTCCCAGGAATGTCTCTTTTGTGGCAGGGTTGTAGATTCCCCCAGCCACGGGCTTGCCGTTTTCGGCAAAGCCAATCGAGACGCAGAACTCGGGCAGGCCTTTCACGAACTCTCGCGTACCGTCGAGAGGATCCACAATCCAAACTCGCTGTTTGCCGAGGCGCGCCGGATTGTCCGCGGTTTCTTCCGAGAGCCAGCCTTCGCCGTCGCGCAGCAGATTTTGCCGCAAGACAGTGTCGAGCGCGCGATCCGCCTCGGTGACCGGATCGTGTCCGATCTTGTATTCGGTTTCAATCGCGCCTGGAGTAAAGCGTGCGAATACGGTGCGGGCGGCCTCCAATCCGGCTTTAATGCGTTGCAGAATGTCAGCGTAAGCGGAAGACTTCATTGTTTTCTGATTCATGTCGGCAGAATTCATAGTGGCTGGATCAGGCCCAGAGCATGCGGGCCCCGGTAATCAACAGCAGGGCACAGAGCAGCCGTCGCAGCCAGAGCATGGGAACCCGCGTCGCCAAATGCGAACCGATCAGCCCACCGGGGATAGAACCAATCAGGAGAGAGAGGACCAGGCTGGAATCGACGTTCCCCAACCGGAAGTGAAGAAGCCCGGTAACGCCCGTGAGCAGAACGGCGTGCACAATGTCGGTTCCGACATTGACCTTGGGCGGATAACTGTAAAACAACAGCAGCAACATCATAATGATGCTGCCCGAACCTACTGAAGTCATGCCTACCAGAAAACCAGCAACCAACCCGATCACCGCCATCCCCATGAAACTCTTCGTCGTCGGGGGACGGTTGGCGACGCTCTCTTCGATCTTCCTTTGAAACAGTAACAGGGTCGGAATGACGATCAGCAAGACGCCCACCGCAGTCTTGATAAAACTGTTAACCCCATCCCCATAGACGTGCCGGATGTACATCAGCAACTTTACGCCGCAGATGGAGCCGGGAATGCTACCGACTGCTAGGGCGATCACGACCTTGCGCCGCACGGTGCCCTTTTTCAGGTGCAAAAGGCCCGCCGGGATTTTGGTGAAAAAGTTAAATAACGCGTCGGAACCGACCGCGACGATAGGCGGTACCCTCAAGCCAAAGATCAGAACGGGGAGCAGCAGAACGCCGCCCCCCACTCCGCTCATGCCAATGAGGATCCCCACAACAAAGCCAACTAGAATTTTGGCTACTATCAGCGACATGGTCGTTACCGTATTCCCTTACTCTCCAGAGTTGCTTACTCCGATGAAGCCTTCGCGCTCCAGGTGCAGAATAATTTCCTGAGCCGCTTCTTCGGCAGACAACTCCCCAGTGTTGATCGTTACGTCGGCATCCGCTGGAACTTCATAGGGATCGGAAATCCCGGTGAATTCCTTCAAAATGCCGGCACGAGCCTTGGCATACAGACCCTTGCGGTCGCGTTGTTCGCAGACTTCGACCGTGGTTGCGATGTGCACGAGGATGAACCCACCGTAAGGCTCGATCATCTGTCGTACATGTTTACGGGTCGCGTCATACGGTGCGATGGGGGCGCAGATCGCTATGCCGCCGTTCTTTGTAATCTCCGAAGCCACATAGCCAATGCGCCGGATGTTGATGTCGCGATGCTCTTTCGAGAATCCGAGCTCCGAAGACAGGTGTTTGCGGACGAGGTCGCCGTCAAGCAATGTGACCGGACGTCCACCGACTTCCAGGAACTTCGTCATCAGAACGTTAGCGATGGTTGACTTGCCCGAACCAGAAAGTCCGGTGAAGAAAATGGTCACGCCCTGTTTAGCGCGTGGCGGAAAACTCCGGCGCAATTCATGAACGACCTCGGGGTAAGTGAACCATGCGGGAATGTCGCGGCCTTCGTTCAGCCGGCTGCGTAGTTCAGTGCCCGAAATATTCAGAACTTTGTCGGTCTTCTTGACTTCATCATCGGGTACGTAGCGATCTTCGTCTTCCAGGTAAACCATCATGCTGAAAGGCACCATGGTGACGCCGATGTCCGCTTCATGTTTCTTGAAGGTCTCCTGCGCCTCGTAGGGGCCATAAAAAGGCTTGCCGTCGGTGTCCTTGCCGGGACCGGCGTGATCGCGTCCTACGATCAGATGGGTGCAGCCATGATTCTTGCGAATGAGAGCGTGCCAGATGGCCTCCCGCGGTCCGCCCATACGCATGGCAAGAGGCAGCAGCGAGAGCTTCTGAGTTCCTTGCGGATACTTCGAACTCAACAACTGGTAGCAGCGCACGCGCGTGTAGTAATCGACATCCCCGGGCTTCGTCATTCCGACTACGGGATGAATCAGCAGATTCGCCTCAACCTGCTTGGCTGCACGGAATGTGAGTTCCACGTGGGCGCGGTGCATAGGATTGCGGGTCTGGAAGGCGACAGTACGGCGCCATCCGAGGCGAGCAAATTCGGCGCGCAATTCCGCCGGAGTGAAACGCAGTGTACGGAAATCATAATGCGACGGTGCCTGCAGACCCTCGACGCGACCTCCCACGTACCACGGGTTGGCCTTGTTCATCGTGTAGTCAGCGCCGGGATGGGCTTTGCTGGTGCTGTTGAATACGGCCTTTGCTTCGGCCGCCCGGTCAGGCTGCCAAACTTCTTCGACGTGCAATACTGCGAGCATTACGCCTTCGGCATCGCGCAGCGCAACTTTGCTGCTGCCAGGTGTGAGCTTCTTGGCAAATTCTTCAGTGACATCCAGCGTGATCGGCATCGGCCAAAGCACACCGCTGGCCAACCGCATGTTGTGGCAAACGCCCTCGTAGTCGGCTTTGGTCATAAAGCCGCGCAGCGGAGAGAATCCTCCCCTCATGAGCAGTTCCAAGTCGCAAACTTGGCGAGCGGTTAGGTCCCAGGATGGCCACTCGCGGGAGTGGGCTTTCAATTCTGCGGCTTTTTCCGTTGAGGTAAGCAGATCTACTAGTTCGCCGCCGTGCGGAGCAATTAAATGACTAGTTGAAGCAGACAAGCGTGAGAACCTCCAAGGTTCGATTTGGATGTACGGCATGTAACTTCGGCGTCTCGAAGAAGGAATCAGTGTTGACTTCCGGACATGCTTTTCGGGGGACATGCTAACGAGACTTACAAAATTGTTGCGGGCCAATGACCCTGGTTGAGCCCCAGTTTACACCAATAGATTGCACCCCTCGTGCGTCGCAAGTGCCATGCCGGAGAGGTTTCGGAAATTGTAATGTAAATTGATAAGAATAAAAGGCAAAACGTTGACTTCCCAAACTTGATTCAAACCGCGTCGTTGTTTGATGCGCAATTTGTTGCGCAGGAGGAAGATTTTTCTTTCTTGAGCGGTCCCCGTATGCAAGATCTTGCATATTCATTTTGCAGTTTTGACCTTTGCGACGCGGCAGGAACGCGTTGCCCGATTGCGCTGCTGGCACCTGAAAACGGCGGTTGAACTCGGCGATGTAGTGCGCGCGCAGAAACGCATTGGCCGCTTCCAAGGTCGTGATCCCGGCCAGGCGCAACTCGCTGCTGGAGACACACGTCGGCCCCGACTTACACCGCCGGAACTGCGGCGGTCAGGTTTCGCATGCGCACCAGATTGTAGGCGGCGCAGGCGAAGGTAAAGATCCAATCCACTTTGCAGACCCCGCGATGCCGCACCTTCCGCATCAGCGCAATCGTCTTCAGCCAGCCGAAGCATTCTTCGATCCGCTTCCTCTTTCTTTGGCTGATGGCGTAACCCGCGTGCCGCGTGGTGCGGCCATCAATCGCGCTGCCGCCGCGCCGTCCCAGGTTCTGCGCCACATGCGGCGTCACCCGCAGATTCCGGCACTCGGCCACAAATCCGCGCGTGTCAAATCCTTTGTCGCCGCCCACCGTCACCGGCTTGCGTGCCGGGAATCTTCTCCAACATCACCAGCGCCGCGTCGCGTTCCGCCGTCCCGTTGGCCTGGAACACTTCCGCGTCCACGATCAGTCCGTTGCGATTCTCCACCAACAGATTCCCGCTGTAACTCAACTTCGACTCCTTGCCCTCGCCTTTGCGCGCCAGCAGCGCCTCGGGATCGGTCTTCGATTCATGCGTCTCATTCGACCGCTGCTCGCCGCGAAAGTTCACCGTGGGATTGCCCGGATCGTCCGGCGGAGGCGTCGGCTTGCCCTCCTTCGGTTGAAAACTCTTCGCGCTCGCCCAGGCTTCCAGCAGCGTGCCGTCCACCGTGAAATGCTCGTCCGAGGTCAGACCCTTGCGCCCGCGCTTGCTCCACCACCCGCGCCAGAAACTCCTTCGCCACGTCGGCCTCCAGCAAGCGGTCGCGGTTCTTGGTGAACACGGTCGCGTCCCATACCTCGTCGTCCGCGTTCAGCCCCACAAACCAGCGGAACAGCAGGTTGTAATCCATCTCTTCCATCAGCAATCGCTCGCTGCGGATCGAGTACAGCATCTGCAGCAACTGCGCCCGCAACAGCTTCTCCGGCGCAATCGACGGACGGCCCACGCGAGCGTACATCGCGTCGAACCGCCGCGACAGTTGAGTGAGTACTTCGTCCACCATCGCTCGGATCGCGCGCAGCGGATGATCCTTCCGCACCCGCGCTTCTCGGGCGACAAGTAACTGAACATGTGATTCTGCTGCTGATCGTCTCCGCGCATGCCTTCTCGTACCATACTCGGCTGTGGATTAGGAGTAGTTTTTCAGCAGCCTGCTACTTTCAGGCCCGCTCTCATGCGGCCTCTCGAGTTATTGCCGCTTGCTTGCACACGCGGTACGTTGGCCCAGTCACCTCCCCGTACTTTCATGGACCGCCCATCGCGGAGCCTTCGGGTAGAGATCCATGCTTCGCATGGTCTCCTACGCTCACCGGCTGAACAGCTGGCGACGATGTCTCTTCTATCTCAGAACCGGCACATATCACGTTGCTACATTCTTCGCGACGCGGTTCACAGCAATTCGTATGCCCGATCGCGCTGAAGCACTTGCTACAACTGTGGCCTTGACAACCCCTGTCAGTAGCAAGTTAAAATGTCCGGTTTTTGTGGCAGGTGACAAGAGGGCACCCCTTTGGGAGTAGGTTGTGATCGTTCCCCTCATGACCTACGAAAGGAGCACCCTCCATGAGCGGTGAAAAGTATATTGGGCTGGACGTTCACCAAGCAACGACCTACGCAGCCGTGATGGATCCGATGGGTAAGGTAATCATCGAATCCCTTCTGGAGACGAAAGCCGCAACCATTCGGGAATTCTTTGCCGGACTGCGCGGAACTTTGTCGGTAACGTTCGAAGAAGGAACCTGGGCGGCTTGGCATTACGATCTGCTCAAACCGCGTGTGGCCAACTTAGTGGTGTGCAACCCGCGCAAGATCGCTTTACTCCAACATGGCAACAAAAGCGACAAGATCGATGCCCGCAAAGTGGCCCATCGGTTGTGTCTCAACGATCTGGAGTCGGTTTATCACGGCGAGACCGGCGTACGCATGCTGCGGGAACTCGCCCGCAGTTATTTAACCATCGTCAAAGATCTTTCCCGAGTGATGAATCGCCTGAAAGCTCTGTATCGCAGAAGCCTTGGTGGATAGGGGTGCCCCGCCGAGCGTCATAGCGACCCAGGCAATGCGGTCCGTGGGTGAGACTCAAGGTTCCATTCAGGTGTTGGTGCACCACCACCTGACAACCCGCCAACGTCGCGCGCCAGCGCACCCGCTCGATCTGCAAGCTCAGATTCTGAAAGCTCACCGTGTTGTCGCGGTTTACGCTGCGTTCGAACTGCAGCGAGAAAATCCGTTCCAGATCACGGCTCCGGCAGGGCACAAACGCGTTTCCCCGCTGCTTGGGCGCGACCTGAAAACGGCGGTTGAACTCGGCGATGTAGTGCTTCCCGCAGAAACCGCGTTCGCCGCCTCCAGCGTCCTGATCTCGGCGCAGCCGCAACTCCTGCGGCAAGCGGTCCCTGCCAGGTGCCGAAGTTGCGTTCACTGCGCCCCGCGCTTGCGGCGAGTAGGCCGGGATCATCTGCACTCCCAACTCCCGCAACGCCCGTCCCACCTGGGTCAGCGATGGTAGTCCACCTTGCCGCCCACCTTCGGCGTCAGCCAGAAATGGCTGCCCCGATCGCTGTACAGCGCGCAGAACACGCCCTTGCGCTCGATCACTTCCTGCAGCCCCGCCATCACCGTCGCCGTCGATTCCTCCTCCACCAGCTGGGCGTAATAAATCTCGCTGGTGGCATCGTCCAGAATCACGATCAGGTCGTACCAGCGTTCGTCCTGAAACCACGGTGCCGGCTGCCGTCGATGTGCAACAGCATCCCCGGCAACGGCCGCCGCGCTCGCCGCTTGCGATGCGCCCCGCGCTTGCGTCCCCGCGCCACCAGCCCCGCTCCCTGCAGCGCCTGCTTCACCCAGGTGTAGCTCAGTTCGATCCCGTGCTCGCGCCTGCAGCTTCTCGTGAAAATGCTGCACGTTCAGATCGAAATACTTGTCCCGGTACAACCCGAACACTTGCTCCACCGTCGCCACCGGCACCCGCGGCGCGACGGCTGGCCCCGCCGCCGGTCGAGCAACCCGTTGTAGCCGCTCTTCCTCGTAGCGCTCGCGCCAGCGCCGCATGTGCCGGTCGCTGATGCCGATGATCTCCGCTGCTTGCCACCACGTGATCTTCTTCGCCATGGCCCGCAAAATCACTTCCTGTACTTTCATGGCCCGCTCCATCGCGGCCTTCGGGTAGAAATCCATGCTTCGCATGGTCTCCTACCCTCACCGCCTGCAAAGCGGACATTTCACTTGCTATCTCAACCGGACATATCATGTGCTACCGACACCGAGACAACCCCGAGGACAACCCCTTGACATAAGGTGATTTCTAGGGTATCTTGGCCAGCCAGTAGCTGCTACTAATTTGTGGCAATACAGCGCTCTGGTTTAGCAATGGCCGCCCCCGACCCGCTAATACTCTTGCTGCAAGCCAGCCTACTTTTTGATGCAGTATCGGGGCCCATTTTCGTCGTCTTTAGTTATTCCTGCTGTGTCCTCCGTCCTTTTTAGCCTGCTAGCGGTCTCGGCGGTAGGTCAGGTCAATGTGCAGGGGCAGTGGAGCACCTTGCCCAATAATGTTCCCATCAACCCTATCCATGCCGCACTCCTCACTAATGGCAAAGTGTTGGTTGTTACTGGATCGGGAAACTGCGGCCCCTCGCAAACAGGTTGTCCCTCCGGTCCGCCTTACGGACCTTCGAATGGCTCCGGAGCGTTGCTACTAGATCCCGTGACCGGGCAAACGATACAGCAATTTACATTGTCGTGGGACATGTTCTGCAACGGCATGGTGCTCCTGCAGGATGGGCGCGTGCTGATTGACGGCGGCACGATCCAATATTCCCCCTCCTTCTACGGAGCGGCTAACGCATCCATCTTCGATCCTGCGACAAACACATTCACCGACACACAGAACACGGCTCACGGAAGGTGGTACCCGACACTCCTGACGTTGGGTGATGGGAGAGTGATGACATTCTCCGGGCTCAAGGAGACCGGTGGAACCAACGCAGCGGTCGAGTTCTACACGGTCGGATCCGGTTGGAGCACAGAATACGACGCACTTTGGACCCCAGACCTCTATCCCCGCTTACACCTTCTGCCTAACGGGAAGGTTTTCTATTCTGGCTCGCAAACCAAGTCGAAGCTCTTCGATCCCTCGACAACCACTTGGACCACTAACGTCGCTACAACGAATTACAGTGGCACGCGAACGTACGGGACATCGGTTCTGCTTCCATTGACCCCTGCGAACAATTACGACCCGAAAGTGATCATCATGGGAGGCGGCGGCCCGGCGACTCCGACCACCGAGGTCATAGATCTGGGCGCAGCGACGCCGGAATGGCAGTACGGGCCGAACATGAGCCAGCCACGGATTCAGATGAATGCGGTGATCCTCCCCAATGGCCAAGTCTTGGCAATCGGCGGTTCTCTCTATGATGAGCAAACGAGCAGCGCCAGTTTGAACGCGGATCTTTACGATCCCGCGACCAACACGTTCTCTTCGGCGGGCGCGAATGCGTTTCCGCGCTTGTACCACTCGGTCGCTCTGCTGCTGCCCGATGCCACAGTATGGTTCGCGGGCGGTAATCCGACTCACGGCACATACGTTCACCAAATGGAGATCTATCAGCCTCCATATTTGTTTAATGCCGACGGCAGCCTTGCTGCCCGACCCTCCATCACCAGTGCGCCTTCCAATATCAACTATGGCAATATGTTCACCGTGCAAACGCCAGACGCGGCAAGTATCAGTTCGGTCGTTTTGGTCCGCAACGGTGCTGTGACCCACTCTTTCGGCATGGACCAGAGAGAGGTGGGAGTCTCTTTCACCGCCGTAACGGGATCACTGAACGTGACTGCTCCGCCGGATAGCAACATCGCTCCGCCCGGATACTACATGCTGTTTCTCTTGAACAATTTCGGTGTGCCTTCCGTTGCGACATTCGTGCAGATTATGGGCCAGCCGAACTTCGGTGTGACGGTATCGCCCTCGTCGGTCAGCATTTCGCAAGGCAATCAGGGAAGTTCGACCCTCACCACCACTGTCAGTGGCGGATTTAACAACTCCATCAGTCTCTCGGCTTCGGGCGCCCCCCCCGGCACGATGGTGACTTTCAGTCCGAGCACGATTCCCGCATCGGGTGCGGGCAACTCGACCATGACGATCGCCGTCGGCTTGAACACGCCCAAGGGAACCTATCCGATCACCGTTACCCTCAACGGAGGCGGCGTTCAGCAGAGCGCTACCGTGAACCTTGCGATCACCGCGGCGACCGTAGCCACCCCGGTCTTCTCACCCAACGGTGGTACCTACACTTCCGCGCAGACGGTTACGATCACCGATGCAACGACCGGAGCCGCGATCTACTACACGACCAATGGCACCACACCAACCACCGCTTCCACCTTGTACACCGGACCGGTTACGGTCTCGTCCACCGAAACGCTCAAGGCCATAGCCGTGGCCAGTGGCTACAGCAACAGCGCGGTGGCGACCGCAACCTACACCATCGCTGCCAAGACCCCGGTCTTCTCACCCAACGGTGGTACCTACACTTCCGCGCAGACGGTTACGATCACCGATGCAACGACCGGAGCCGCGATCTACTACACGACCAATGGCACCACACCAACCACCGCTTCCACCTTGTACACCGGACCGGTTACGGTCTCGTCCACCGAAACGCTCAAGGCCATAGCCGTGGCCAGTGGCTACAGCAACAGCGCGGTGGCGACCGCAACCTACACCATCGCTGCCAAGACCCCGGTCTTCTCACCCAACGGTGGCACCTACACTTCCGCGCAGACGGTTACGATCACCGATGCAACGACCGGAGCCGCGATCTACTACACGACCAATGGCACCACACCAACCACCGCTTCCACCTTGTACACCGGACCGGTTACGGTCTCGTCCACCGAAACGCTCAAGGCCATAGCCGTGGCCAGTGGCTACAGCAACAGCGCGGTGGCGACCGCAACCTACACCATCGCTGCCAAGACCCCGGTCTTCTCACCCAACGGTGGTACCTACACTTCCGCGCAGACGGTTACGATCACCGATGCAACGACCGGAGCCGCGATCTACTACACGACCAATGGCACCACACCAACCACCGCTTCCACCTTGTACACCGGACCGGTTACGGTCTCGTCCACCGAAACGCTCAAGGCCATAGCCGTGGCCAGTGGCTACAGCAACAGCGCGGTGGCGACCGCAACCTACACCATCGCTGCCAAGACCCCGGTCTTCTCACCCAACGGTGGTACCTACACTTCCGCGCAGACGGTTACGATCACCGATGCAACGACCGGAGCCGCGATCTACTACACGACCAATGGCACCACACCAACCACCGCTTCCACCTTGTACACCGGACCGGTTACGGTCTCGTCCACCGAAACGCTCAAGGCCATAGCCGTGGCCAGTGGCTACAGCAACAGCGCGGTGGCGACCGCAACCTACACCATCGCTGCCAAGACCCCGGTCTTCTCACCCAACGGTGGTACCTACACTTCCGCGCAGACGGTTACGATCACCGATGCAACGACCGGAGCCGCGATCTACTACACGACCAATGGCACCACACCAACCACCGCTTCCACCTTGTACACCGGACCGGTTACGGTCTCGTCCACCGAAACGCTCAAGGCCATAGCCGTGGCCAGTGGCTACAGCAACAGCGCGGTGGCGACCGCAACCTACACCATCGCTGCCAAGACCCCGGTCTTCTCACCCAACGGTGGTACCTACACTTCCGCGCAGACGGTTACGATCACCGATGCAACGACCGGAGCCGCGATCTACTACACGACCAATGGCACCACACCAACCACCGCTTCCACCTTGTACACCGGACCGGTTACGGTCTCGTCCACCGAAACGCTCAAGGCCATAGCCGTGGCCAGTGGCTACAGCAACAGCGCGGTGGCGACCGCAACCTACACCATCGCTGCCAAGACCCCGGTCTTCTCACCCAACGGTGGTACCTACACTTCCGCGCAGACGGTTACGATCACCGATGCAACGACCGGAGCCGCGATCTACTACACGACCAATGGCACCACACCAACCACCGCTTCCACCTTGTACACCGGACCGGTTACGGTCTCGTCCACCGAAACGCTCAAGGCCATAGCCGTGGCCAGTGGCTACAGCAACAGCGCGGTGGCGACCGCAACCTACACCATCGCTGCGCCCTGATTTATCACCTAGGTAGGCCGTCGCAAAGTAAACATTACTGTACTAGTTGTTATAGCGATCCAGTGGAAATAGTGTCCCGCCTCAGATGGAAATGGCGAAAGCGTTCGTCCGTTAAGATAGCGGAGCGAACGAATCCGACTGAGCGAGCGCACGAAGGCGGGACTGCAGCGCGTGTGCCAACAGGGACGGAGGTTGGGTCGGCCACGGCTGGCATCTCGCGCAACTCTGTGGCGGCGCAAGAAAGCGACGGCAGGTAACTCCTAGTGGGCCTGCCGCCGATCCTTAAAATAGGTGGACCTGATCTGAGTCTCCGAAGACCGTTGAGACCCCTCTACGTAATACCTTTCAGGCCAGCCGGCCTTACCTTGGCACCCTCTCGGAAAGTTGTCGAGCGGTGCCTGGCCTGCGCTGACGACACCCTCGTGGTCCCAGAAACCAACGAGAGCAACAGCTGCATGGCTTCGGCCCTGCAAGTCACAGCGATGTAAGTGGCCCATCAATTCCGCGACTCCTGTGTAATCCTCAGACGACTGTAAAATGTATTCTTCGGCCACCGATGCCCTATCGCACTCCCGCGATCGCCGCATTGACGGCAGCGACATCCGCCCCCACGTCTTTGCCGTCGCTGCCTGCGCTCTTGTAGGGACTTGTGGACCGCAAGGTGTAATCCCCGCCGTTGCCGTTTTTGTAGTTGACGAATTGGACCGCCGCTACGGTTGCCGGAAAGAAGTTATGTGCTGGCCATGTGGATGGAGGATAGCTCGTTGGAGTCGCTATAACCGCGTTCGAAGACCAGGTGTACTTGGTAAAGCATGCGTTAAATGTGACCAGCGGAGAATCATGAGTGGCACAGTTGGCCGTGCCATCGACACCCGTCGACCATACCGGGTAAACACCGGCATTGAAGATGCTGTTCGTAAACACGAAATTCTGCATCGGGCCATTTATCGAGACCGTGTCGCCGATCAGGAATGACGTCGACTTCGGGAACGCAGTGATGTGATTGATCGTGAGATCGTGAAGGACCGGCGCGTTATCTCCTGTGGAGACCTGTAAGAAATGGTCCGGGCCAGTATACGCTGAACCATTGATGTCGTCGAAGATTACGTCGTGGATGCTATAGCGTCCTCCATCCTTCGGAAGCGCGCCTGGGTCTGCAGGATTGGCAATCTGCATTCCGGCACCGGTGTGAGCGATGTAGTTGTATCGGATGGTCACATCCGTGACCTGGCAAATGGAACATAAACCTGACTGGTTCCTGGGAGTCAATAAGACGCCAAACCCCACCTGCGTGAAACCGCCCCAGGTGTTTTCCATGACGTTGCTGTCGAGCAGAACCCGCTGGCCATTCTTCATCTCGAAGAGATTCTTGACAATAAACGGCTTTCCATTGGTTCCACCGACGAATCCTGAATGGCCCGGCATCCAGGTCAAGGGCTTGAACATATGATTGCGGCCAATCTCAATGTCAGCCGGTACGTGGGTGCTCTCAGCTCCGCCCAACATGATGTTCTCTCCGGCAGCCTCCAGAAAGTTGTCTACGATCTTGTAGGGGCCCATCGGATTGTCACCCACACCCCCATTGATCGCCTGAGAGTCGGTGCATCCTCCCGTACAATGAAAGTCCGTGAAGAAGGAGTCTACGACGGATACGTAAGTGCCTCCTCCCAGCTGGATGCCTCGAGTGGTCTCATCTTTCGCGGTACCGTGTAGCCACATTCGGTCGAGCACGAGGTTATTGGCGGTGCCGCCACCAGTTACTGACGCGAGAGCGGTAATAATGCCAGTTCCGGCAAGACGTGTCAGCTCCAGGCCGATCAGACGATAGTGGTTTGCACCGGAGGCGAAGACAACTGGGCCACTCCCGAGTTTAGTCATGACCAATTTGGCGAGCACGTTCTTCGTGGAGGAGCATGAGAACGCAGGCCGACCCGGCAGGGATGCCACACCTGCATAGCAAGGCGTGAGGCGGGTGCCTACCGCGGGCAAAAGGGAATCGTCTGTGTTCGTACGCACGATAATCCAGTGCTTGGCGTCGCAGCTCTTGGCTGGAAATGTAAATATTCCGCTGAAGCTTGCTCCGGCCTGCAGTTCGATTGTGTCCCCACATTTGGCGTTGTTCAGGGCAGTCTGCAGATTGTCTCCGCTATTCACCGTGGTCGTAATCCCAGGAGTCGGCGTATCCGCCATAGTGGTCTGAAGTAACACTCGGGGCAAAGCTGCTGGACCGTCGTAGCCACCAGCAGCAGTCGGAGCAGTCGCCACCTGCGAGCGGGCACTAAGGCTGACGAGCAACATTAGAGCAACGAATAGGATTGATGTTGACGATTGCGTTCTTGTGCCGGTCCAGTTGGAGAAAGCTGCCAAGTGCTCTATTTTGGAGAACATGCTCACATCCTTGGATAGGAATCAGGAGGACTATCGTTCGAATCCTGCCGAGCACCATAGAACCTTCCAAAGATTGAGCATAGATGCCCGTTGGTCAGAAACCGGTAGAACCCATTAGTTCCACTCAGGGCTCAGGTGCCGATATCGAAGGAAATGTCGCCATCCTTCCACGACAAGCGACATCGGCCTTGATTACCAGGAAGAAGATCCAAGCGTAGAAGGCGGCATTACCAATCATCACAAGGGCCGTGCCTACCCAGCTATCCCAATCTTCACTGCGTCCGACAATGGTTGCGGCGATAGCGAGAAACCAACCCGACCAAAGTGGAGGGAACCACGGTCCAATTCTCATGCTCCACATCGGGCTTGTGAGGCGCAATTAACTGGGTACGCAAACTTGAGCTCCTCGTGCTTACCTTCTTGGAACTGATGATCGCGCTTCAAGTAGCAGGCCGAGGCGGTTGCCGAATAGCGTCCTTTTTCGCGCGACAACCTGCCTGCGCTAGTGCACGATCTGCTGGAGAACTGCTGAGCTGCTAGGGGCGAAGCCTTCGCCTCCAACAAACGTGGCAGTGACGTTGTGCGTCCCAACGGACAATGTGGAGATAGCAAACGTAGCCTGATGCGTTGTCGCGCTCACCGCCGCTGTTCCGATGAGGGTGGTTCCATCCTTCAAGGTCACGTTGGCGGTAGGATTCCCGCCATATGCACCCACCACCGTGGCGGTGAAGGTCACCACTGTTCCGCCAGTTGATGGATTCGGAGTTGAAGCAAGCGTCGTTGTCGTCGTCGCCCTGTTGACCGTTTGACTTACCGGCGAGGACGTGCTGGCGCCAAAGCTCGGGCTTCCAGCGTAGACTGCGGTGATCGAGTGCGAGCGGACGTTCAGGTTCGAAACCGATAGGCTGGCTGCACCCGAGGTGAGGACGAGCGTTCCAATATTGCTGAGGCCGTCCTTGAACGTAACGTTTCCAGTGGGTATCGCGCCGCTCGCGGACGTTACCGTCGCTCTGAGCACGATGGTCTGATGGAACTGCGAAGGATTTGGCGTCGAAGTTAAGTTTGTGCTGCTGGCGGCTGGGCTGACAATTTGCACGAACACCGGCGAGGCGCTGGTGACGAAGTTCGTGTCACCGCTATACACGGCCCTGATGGAGTGAACTCCCGCGCTTAGCGTTGCAATCGTGAAGTTGGCGCTCCCAGCACTCAGCGTCGCCGTGCCCAGTGTCGTCGTGCCGTCTTGAAATTCCACCGTTCCCGTCGGCGTCCCTGTCGTCTTGGGATTCACAGTCGCGGTAAGCGTCACTGACCCGCCATAGGCCGATGGGTTCGGGTTCGATGTCACTGCGGTATCAGTGACGGTTCCTGTCAAGCCGAAAATTTCCAGCTGATTGTGACTCGCCACCAATACTTGCCCGTTCGCGACGACTGGCACCAGATTGGCGTTCCCCCCTAAATTCGGCCACGTGCCAGCCGGTCCTGTGAAGAGAGTCTTCATTGTCGTACCCGAGTCAGGATTGAACGCATAAAGGTAGATGGACAGGTCGGTACTCGAAGGCCGCGACAATGCCCAGATGATCGGATTACTCGTGCCATTCGAAGAAATGCTCGTGAAAAAACCACCATCCTGTCCACCTCCAATCGAAACCGAGGAGGCCACCAGACTCAGCGAAGGGGTTGGCGATAAGTTAACCTTCCATACCCTCACTACCCTTCCACCGCTGCTTACCACTCGAGCAACCGAATCCACGGGGTCTACAAAATAGGACGGGCCACACCAGCAGTCACCGATCCACATACTGTCCCCAGCACATTGTTCATCGTGCTGGAGTATCCCCCCAGGTTGTCTTCATTCATCAAGAACATCGTTCCCGACTTGCCGGAAGCCACCGCAAGATGCGAGTACGAACCCGCCTGATCGGGCAGAACGAGCAATCCTCCGGAGCCCAAGTCCACGATCCAACTGGTCCAACGTCGCCCAATTCCATGGAGTGAATAAGTCGAGCACCGTCGACAAATCTGGCGAAACTTTAATCACACTTTCCTGAAGGCTGGTTACGCCATCGTAAGTGGTCCCCGATGGGTCAGAGTTTCCGGTTACCACCAGAATATTTCCTAAATCGTCGCTCGATGGCCCGAAACCCGACATCCATATCGATGACAGGAAGTAGTTATGCGGCGAAGTTGCCTGCGAATTGAAGACGTGGTTGGCCGCGAGCGGCGTCAGCGTTCCCGCCTGCCATCCCAACAGCCACCCGCGGGAGAGGCTAGGTGCGTAGTCGCAGAAGCTGCCGAAAGCTGCATACACATTGGAATTGGCTAACAACAAGGCGGGACGCTGCCGCTGATATTTCGCATTGAAATTAAATGTGGAGTCATCGCTCAGGCTGTGGGAAGCTGTCACCAGCCTGGGCGCAACCTTGTCAGTCAGGCTCCCCAGATCCAGGGCATGAAGCAGATAAGCCGGCCCCGTGCTTTGCTGCGTGTACACCATCGCGTATAAAGTGTTCGACGCCGGGTCGATCACCGGCGTGGAAGTGATTCCAACAGTCGGACCATTGTTGTTACAGCCAAGCGGCTGGTGCACCGGCGTTCCAAAATTGGGCTTTAACAGCACCGCCCCGCTTTCCGCATCGATTGCATAAACAGTGTTGTTCTCCGTAGCGACGTACACCACGTCGTGCGTACCCTGAAACTGCCCGCTGGTTATATTTACCGCCGGCATGTAGAGCGGCTGGCCATCCACCTGATCATCCAGCGATACCGCCCGCAGCAGCCCAAAATACGAACTCCCTACATTCGTTGGAGTGAGATTTGCCTCGGTCGAATTCCAGCCCGTTCGGTGGTTGTCGTAGTGATAGGTCGTAACTGACTGCGGCCATGCTTGGTTTGCGGTAGCTCCTGAGAAGCACAACAGCACGAGAGAACCCAGCGCACGGGGTAACGACGTCATAGAATCCTTTGCAAAGTTGAACGATTGCGCCTGGGGGAGAATGCTTAGGAGACGGATACCGAGCTGATCAAGATACACTCTAGCATGCGAAGAACCCGTTTTCGAACGAAAAATAGCTCCAAGTCGTGCCTGGCGCGAAACTGCTAGAAG
Source organism: uncultured Acidobacteriaceae bacterium (assembly GCA_963840895.1). Classification (GTDB taxonomy): domain Bacteria; phylum Acidobacteriota; class Terriglobia; order Terriglobales; family Acidobacteriaceae; genus Sulfotelmatobacter. Next base: position 183,603 of record CAWJAR010000005.1, on the reverse strand, counting down.
ACCGTCCAAAACCTACCTGACCAGTCGTAACTGGCGAGCGTCGGCTGTGTCTATCACCCCGATGTTCAATGTCTCCTCATCGGCAGGGTCAAACAAGCATTAAATTCCAATTGCCAGTTTCTCTTCACATCGCCCAAAGAGAAGTGCATTTGCCGGTGGCCCGTTGTTCGCGGTTCTTGTTCTTTTGCGAAGGACGGGAGCGATGCTGATGGAAGCAGGAGATTTCCTCCGCGGAACTAGAGAAGAACAAGAGATAAAGATTGGTCGGACAAGGTCAGGCAGTATGGTCATCGTATCCTCGCGAGAGGCACAGTGAAGACTACCCGGGCGAAGGCTACGGGACAGAGGAGTAAAGCTGCATATAGACGGAAGGGACCCATTGGCTGCCCCTGCACGCTTAGATTAGATGTCCTAAGTTCTTTAGTCCTCCCCTTGGATCGATTCGAGCAACCGCTTCCGCACCTCGGGATCTTGCAGCGCTGGGGACGCTCAGAACAATTATCCCGCGTATATTCGTGGACAAGCCTTGCTCGCGGCCAGGAATGGTTCGGCCGCACAGATCGAATTTGAGAAGATCCTCAGCCACCAGGGATTGACAAGAACGTGCGAAACTGGCGCGCTCGCCCACCTCGGCTTCGCCCGCGCCTACGCACTCGAAGGTGATACCGCCAAGGCCAAAGCTGCTTATCAGAATTTCCTGAACCTCTGGAAAGACGCCGACCCCGACATCCCCATCCTGAAAGAAGCGAAAACGGAGTACGCGAAGCTGCACTCGTGCTTCACTCATAGGCCATTTTCCTTTCCTCCAATTTCGTTGGGGATCTAAGAAGACTGGAGTCTGCTCGCATGGGTACTAGCGAGCCAGCACCCCTCAATACGAACGATTGGAGAGGTTTGTTCCCTAGCAGGCTGCGGAAAAATTGATTGGCAGCATGTTTTTCTTTCTATTTTTCGTCTTTCGCGATGTCGAACAGTTTGATTTTCGGTGTTTTGGCAGGGCCGGAGGCTGACTGCACGCTCCTGCGGGCACACGTCCGCCTCGACTTACACCGCCGGAACCGCGGCGGTCAGATTGCGCACGCGCACCAGATTGTAAGCAGCGCAAGCGAAAGTGAACATCCAGTGCACCTTGCACACGCCCGCGATGACGAACCTTCCGCATCAGGGCGATCGTCTTCAGCCAGCCGAAGCATTCTTCGATCCGCTTCCGCTTCCTCTGGCTGACCGCGTAGCCCGCGTGCCGCGTGGTGCGAGCATCGATCGCGCTGCCGCCCGACCGCGCATGATTCTGCGCCACATGGGGCGTCACTCGCAGATTGCGGCACTCTTTCACAAAGTCCCGCGTGTCGAATCCTTTGTCGCCGCCCACGGTGACCGGTTGCCTGCCCGGAACTTTTCCAGCATGATCAGCGCGGCATCGCGCTCGGCCGTCCCGTTGGCCTGAAACACTTCCGCATCCACGATCAGTCCGTTGCGATTCTCCACCAGCAGATTCCCGGTGTAACTCAACTTCGACTCCTTGCCCTCGCCTTTGCGCGCCAGCAGCGCCTCGGGGTCGGTCTTCGATGCGTGCGTTTCGTTCGACCGTCGCTCCCCGCGAAAGTTCACCGTGGGATTGCCGGGATCGTCCGGTGGCGGCGAGGTTTTTTTGTCCTTGGGTTGGAAGCTCTTCGCGCCGGCCCAGGCTTCCAACAACGTGCCATCGACGGTGAAATGTTCGTCCGAGGTCAGCCCCTTCGCCCCCGCTTGCTCCACCACGTGCGCCAGAAACTCTTTGGCCACATCGGCTTCCAGCAATCGATCGCGGTTCTTGGTGAACACCGTCGCGTCCCACACCTCGTCGTCCACGTTCAGGCCCACAAACCAGCGAAACAACATGCTGTAATCAATCTCTTCCATCAGCAACCGTTCGCTGCGGATCGAGTACAGCATCTGCAGCAACTGCGCCCGCAGCAACTTCTCCGGCGGAATCGACGGACGCCCCACTCGGGCGTACATCGTGTCGAACCGCCGCGACAACTGCTTGAGCACTTCGTCCACCATGGTCCGGATGGCGCGCAGCGGATGATCCTTCCGCACCCGCTCCTCCGGCGACAAATAACTGAAGATGTGATTCTGCTGCTGATCGGCTCCGCGCATGCTTTCTCGTATCACACTCGGCTGTGGATTAGGAGTGGTTTTTCAGCAGCCTGCTAGAGGACCACTGGGAGTGATGGAACCCGAGTAGGCAAATGGCGAAACGGCCGGTCTGCTTGACGTAATATCCCTCTATATCGCTCATTGACCAGCGGTCAAAACGTTCTATAAAAAGGAATGTCAAGAAAAAAGCTCTCCCTCGACCGGAGGGCGAGAAGATTTTGTCTCGAGATCCAGCCCACTTCACTGTAAGAGTGCCTCTTGACTTTGCAAGAGGTTTTGCGTCTGAGTTGTCTTCCATTCCCCGTGAGTTTCATCATCCGGTGATAACTACGCCAATCGAGTCTTGAAACTTGGCAAGCGGATCGGTATTTGTGTGGCAACCATAGTTCTATCGGAGGCTCGTGGCCTATCGCTATTTCTGGTTATCCGAGGGGGCATAGCGTGTTATGGGTGACTCGGCGCCGAAGCACACAGGGCCGATCGTTTTGACTGATACTCACCTCGAACCGAGCGTCTCGAGAACCCGACCGACCACCATCAGAGAGAATCGTCGGAGATGCAAAGGTCTCATTCTGCAAGACACTCAAGCTGCTTGCCGATTCAATTGTTTGGCGTCGAAATCCACTCCCTTCTTCCAAATGATCAATGCAATGGCGGCCATCTTTCGTGCCAGGGTGAGACGCGCCATCGTCGGCCGCATCCCTTTCTCTACCAGAGCAACATAGAAATCGCAGAGCGGCCCAGGCCGAGTACTGGCGGACTGGGCAGCGCCTTTGAACAGATTTTTCAGATCGTGATTATGGTTGTGATTCAGACCGCGCACGGTGATGCGCTCCCGGTTGCGCTGCAGTTTCCCTCTTACAAAGCGGTACTCACCGCTGTCGTGAATCTCGACTGCGAAACCGCTGTATGCCCACAGCTGTCGCTTGGTACGGAAACGGTGTGGCGTTTGCAGCAACGCCACCAGCAAGGCGGCACGAATAGGACCGATCGAAGGAATCTGGCGCAGTAATTTCACGGCCCGGTGCTTGTGGCTCTCTACCAGCAGGTCGCGTCGCGCTCCCTGGCGCACCGGCTGCAGCACATCCAGTTGCTGATACAACCGTTCCGCCCGCAGACGAACCCCAGGGTGTGGAATCTTGGCCAACCATTCGTCGCGATGCCGCGGGGCATAGACAGTGGCACCGCTACAGGGTATCGCCCAGCTGCGATACAGGGCTTTGATCCGACTCATGACCCGCGTGAGATCTTTCGTGATCGTCAGATAGCTGCGACCCAACTCCTTTAAGGTGCGAACCCCGTGCTCTCCGTGGTACACAGCATGGAGCTTGTTGGCGTGTAACAACTCGGCCAGTTTCTGGGCATCGATCCGATCACTTTTATTGCCATCCTTCAACAGGGCATTTCTTCGTGGATCGCAGACTACAAGATGGCTGACGTGAGGCTTCAGCAGGTCATGTAACCACGCGGCAGACGTTCCTTCTTCAAAAGTAACTGATAAAGTTCCGCGCAGCCCAGCGATGAACTCAAGGATTGTGGCCGCTTTCGTCTCAAGGATGCATTCCATGATCAACTTGCCCGAGCTGTCCATTACAGCAACTGAGATCGTTGCTTGGTGTACGTCCATGCCAATATACTTTTCCTGGTTCATAACGGTGCTCCTTTCGGTCAGTGGTGATCTCCAACAATCACAACCTACCGCAAAGTGGGCGCCTTTTATATTGCGTGTAATGGCCTGCATTTCGTCAGTCAACCTATCGCAACAAGATCACGCGACGTTGTTCGATCTTGAAACTGGGATCGAGTCTCGACTCGCCTCCTGTCAAACAGCTCGACATAACAACGGTGCCGCGCATCCCAAGATGTGCGTTGCCACTGCAGGTAAGAGACCTTTCGAACTTGACATGTACGCTGATCTGGCGTACCGTGTACGCTGTTATGGCGTACAAGGCGCTGACCGTCGAGGAACTCCTGGTCTTGATGAAGAAAATCCAGGGAGAAAAAACCAACACCGAATTCGCTGCCCATCTCGGCATCTCGAAGCAGTATCTGGGGGACCTGTACAGCGGGCGCAAGATCCCGAGTGATACCGTGTCCGGCGTGTTCGGTCTTGAGCAGAAAGTGGTGACCCGCTACATTCCGTCAACGACCGCCGCCAAACCGGAGGCACCCAGTGTCGCAGAACCACCGCGAAAGAAAACAGGACGTGCTCGTAAACGTGATTCTTGATAAGTCCGGGTCCATGGCAAGCAAGACCACCGACGTAATTGGGGGATTCAATGCCTACATCGCCGGACTCGGCGAAGAAGATCAAGTGAACTATCTTTTCTCGCTCACGCTTTTTGATACTCAGGTTGCCTATCGACACGTGGCGATTCCGTTATCTGAGGTAAAGAAACTCGATAGCAAGTCGTATCGACCAGAAGGGAACACAGCGTTGAATGATGCCATTGGTATCACAGTGCGCAAGGTCGAGGCCGATCAGCCAAAGGTCGATAAGGTGGTTACGGTGATCATGACCGACGGCGAAGAAAACTCTTCGCGGGAATGGACTCACGATGCCGTGAGGAGTCTGATCGAGCAGAAGGAGAAGGAGGGCAACTGGACCTTCGTATTCCTAGGCGCAGGTCTTGATGCCTGGCACCAGGGCAGGTCATATGGCGTTCAATTGGCCAACATAGCGCAGTATAGTTCCGATCAATATCGGGAGGCCTTCGCAGCTATGGCTGACGGCACCAATGCATTGTCGTCGAGTCCTAAGCGTCAGTCGTTAAGCTTCTTCACCTCCCTGTCGAAGGAAGCTATGCGTAAGGCGGGGTTGCGGCAGCAGAAGAGCTAGTGACGGTTTCGAGTTACATCTTAGGATTGCATCTTAGCTTGTACGGAAGGAACCGTCCTTTGTGACGAACCGCCGGATTCGGGGTATTCGCGTTTGTAACTTTTGCAAAATTCCCATATCGCTCATTGACTGGGCGTAGCGATTCGCCTTTTCTGGAGCGTGACCCACTATGAAGGCTGCAGATTTCCGTCGCATCGCTCTGAGCCTGGAAGGGGCGGAGGAAGGCTCGCACATGGGCGCAGCCGACTTCCGTGTAGCTGGCAGAATTTTCGCGACACTCGCCTCAGAAAAACAGGGCTACGGCAATTTGATGCTCACCCCGAGCAGCAGGAGGAGTTTGTCCGGGAACTGCCGAATGTTTTCCTGCCGATTCCAGGTGGATGGGGAAGGATGGGAATGACGCATATTCTCCTGGTGAAAGCGAGCGAGGATGTGCTGGCCGCTGCGCTCCGAACGGCGTGGAGGCTGCGGGTGGAAAAGAACTCGAGGCCGAAAAAGAAGCGTGCTCAGCGCCGCGGGTGAATTCGAGGGATCCTCACTGAGCCTTATGGTCTGTGGGTGTTGAAAAAGTCACGTCGATTAGCAGGTGAGATTTAGCGAAAGCATGTTAAGACGTCAACATGCTTTGTTGGATTTTCATTTTCGGAAGCCTGCTGATCATGATGGGGCAACACGACCGCTCCGAAGCGTTGTTCTATTACTTCCGTTCTTCTGTTTTCCAGTCGGACTTAGGTCAACACAGTATCGCAGCCTATGGGAACTGTCAGAACTGATAGTGACAACCACCTAATTGACAAACTACCGAAGATAGTTGAACTTTCTCATGGCACTGAAATGAAGCGGGTACAGCCTTCCTATGTGCTAGGGCCTCGAACTCGCGATTCGGGGCCCTTTGCTATTTCGCTGCTTGTCGCGACTGTCTCATTCTGCGGCCATCGGTCCCTTTGTCGGCTAGACAGTATGCTTGGCCCTCAGAAAAATGAAGCCGAGCAATTCCTCATCGGGCGGCATTCAAGGCGATGTAGGCCAAGCCCGTGAGCGAAACGGCAATGAACAAGTAAGGCCACAGTCCGAGAGCGCGTCTCAAACCCGATACTGATGAAGGGGTTCCCGTTATGGGTCTCTGCATCACACCCCCTAAATGGGACAAAGTATCAGTTCCTCAGTAACGTCGGGAAAACTGGCTACGCAGTATCCGATCGGCGATTGTTTGTCGCCACTACGATGTTGCTTTCATCCGTTATGCGTTCCGCATTACGAAGTCGGGTGCTGCCCCACTTGGGAAACAACAAACCCCGGATCTTCAGCTTCGCACGGCTAAGCTGCGACTTAGAGGTGCCGATCGAGCAGTGCAACAGTTCGGCGATCTCGCGATGCTGATACCCGTGAACTTCATGAAGACCAAAGATCTTTTTGTAACCTGCAGGAAGTGTCTGGATCGCCCTATGTAGTGAGATGCGGTCGATGGCGCCCGAGAGATTCGGATCACATTTTCCAAGTTCGTGCCGTAGCGATGGCGAATCCGACGACATCGGCGCGTCGAGCGAAAGCATGGGCTGGGGCTTGCGTCGGCGACGTTTCATCAACACCGTGTTTACCGCGACGCGGTGCAGCCACGACGAAAAAGCCGAGTCCCCACGGAAGGTTCCGATTTTGTGAAACACCTGAAGGAAAGCTTCCTGCGTCAGATCCTCTGCTTCAGGAACGTCTCTCGTCATCGACAGGCAAACTGAGTAAACCCGCCTTCTATGTAGCTGAAAGAGCGCGGCAAACGCCTCTTCGTCTCCTCGCTGTGCGCGTCGGACCAAAGTCAGATCGTCTGCAACTCGTTCGCTTTTCTCAAGGAAAATAGCGTTCGTCGCAGCTGCGGATATCGTGCAGGTCGCCACTGGAGTATCCTCAATCGTTCTGTCCGGCTTGTGACTGCTGTTCCACGGATCGCACCAGAGAATACTTGGGTTTCCCAAAGGCGCATTCAGTCCACCAATTAGAGTTTCCGAGGACTGATCAGAATCGCTCACTTTGACCAAAAACTTGCAGCCTTATAGCAATCACTAGGTCTTAGTGTCCGATCTGAGTTCCGATAACCTCCCCTGAGACGATAATTTCTACGCGGCGGTTCATTTGACGTCCCTCAATTGTGTCGTTGCTGGCGATTGGATTCTTGATGCCAAGGCCCTGGGCCGATAGAGAGCCGGAATCCAATCCTTGATTGATGAGGTAGTCGCGCACAGTGTTGGCGCGCTGCTCCGACAGCGCCTGATTGGCCGCGGCGCTCCCGGTATTGTCGCTATGACCCTCGATAGTCAAACGCAGAGAGGGATAGTTCAAGACGATGCCGGAGAGCTTTGCCAGGGTTTCACGCGCTTGGGGCCGGAGATTGGCCTTGCCAGAATCGAATGACACGTCGCCCATATTGACGACCAACCCTCGGGACGTGTCGGTAGTGGGCAGAACACGATTAAATTGCTCAAGCAGCCGGATGCGCACGGCCTGCTTCTCGCGATCGAACTGTTCCATGGTCTTTTTCTGGGCCTGAGCCGCGGCCAGTTCCTCATCCGCTTTCCGCTTCGCCGCTACCGCTTCAGCTGCTTCCGCCTCGCGCCTGCTTCTTACACTCCTCGCACTTGGCCTGTTCCATGGCCTTGTTCTGAGCCTCGACCTTGGCTAGTTCCTCGTCCGCTTTCCGCTTGGCCTCGGCAGCCGCCTTTTCGCCCCTTGTCCCGAAGGTGTACGCAATACCGATGCCGAGACGCACTCGGCTCTGTCCCGTGTCGGCGAAGTGAGTCCGAAGAAAGTCGATCTTGAAGCGACTTACCCAATGGGGCGAAAGCCGATAGTCGGCTCCGCCGCCAAGCATCCATGTAAAAGCGTTGTCCGAGGCCGACTGGCTGACACTCTGCGATGGGTTTTCAAGGCTCGAATTCAGATGGGAACTGCCGATCTCGATTTCGGCGAAGGGCCACAGGCGTGGGAGAAACGTCTTCTTGTCCTTGAGTAGGCCAGGGAAAGAAATGCGCGGGCCGAGAAGAAAGTCTTGCAAGTGACTCTTGGTGACGATCAGTCCTGACCCAGTCAGTTCGAATGCCCCCAGGTGCGAGTTGTCCCACGCGCTGTCATAGTCAAAGGCCATCGCAACCCTGTCCGTGACCCACATCGCCGCGCCAGCATTGAAGCCATCGAGGCCGCCGTCACCTGAAATGTGCGCGTATCCACCGCCGAGTTCTACGCTCTGGCCCGATGCGAGCAAGGGGAATGCCAGCAGCAAAAGTAGGAACATGCGTAGAGTTTTCATAGTCTCCCTTTCGATTAAGGTTCATCAGGCCGTTACGTGGATCTTGCGAAGATTTGCGCAGGTTCACACGCTGACTACTCTTGGTTCCGGGGAGAGCCAAGTCCCTGGACCGTTTCCCATGCCTTACCCTGTTGAGCCTCATCGAAGATCTGGCTCGTATCCTTTTGCGCAATTTCTCAAGCAGGCAGGAATCCAGACCCCCAAACCGAGCCTCAGATGTCGTGGATTGCGATTACACGCACAATATCTGATGGCCGTCCGGTCTCGGCAACTAGCAAAATCCCTAGTCGGGTGCCTCGGATTCCAAGACAGCCCCAGCCATGGCGCAAGGACTGTCATTGGCGAGAACTCCCTATTTCACTCCTTGACCCTAGCCAGCAGCGGTTCTGAGGCGAAATGGCCTATTTCCCCTCACGACCGCAGTTTGACATCGGTTGCGCAGAAGCCTAGGCTCGTAATTGAGCAAGCTACCTCTTCTTACTCTTTCAGGTCCTCTGAACTAAGTCAGCCCATCTGAAGTTCTCTCCTCTTAGCAGTTATGAACCGCGAATCCACTAAACGATCAAGGAGAAATATCATGAATCTGAGCACTGTAGAACGCGAAGAAGTGGCGACCGAATTGAAGCGTTTCGCTAGCGACCTGAACCTCACCGACGATCAAAAGGAAAAGCTTCGCGTCGCTCTTACGGAAGCAAGAGAAAAGATCGCAGAGTACATGCAACAGAATCCCAACACAACCAAAGCCGACGTCATCAGCAAGATTGTTGCAAATCGCGATGCGATTCGTCAGCGGGTCGTTGCCTTCCTTAGTCCCGAGCAACTTGAGAAGTGGGACGCCGAAAAAGCCAAGGCCAAGGACTTCCTGGGCCAGAAGATCGCAGCCTAAGGATTCACTTCGTACTGAAGTTTCTACCCTTGGGTGGTCGACAATCGACTCTGCCGGCCACCAATCTTTTGTTTGCAGGTTTGGTTGGTAGGCCCACAGGAGGACAATGCCTGCAGGGTCCGGTTAGTTGTTGGCGTAACATCCCCAATTACACTCGTCTGGCCTTGCTCGGGGCAACATAGGTGAACAAGGCTCTGCTGAAATGTTCCCAATCAGGACCTCGGCGCCAATATCCTTTGACAATTAGCGCGACAAGTCTTTGGGAACGGGTAGGATGAGTTTGCGCCGGGAAACGATCTTCCCTGGGCCGGTAAGGGATTCGCTTACAGCCTCAAGCTCTTCAAAAGACCTCTGAATCGTGAGCAGTTCTTCCCGAGCGGCTTCCAGTCGGTCGATTAGGCGGCTGATCGTTTTGGGCGACTTATTAGGCTGCCCCATGGTCTAACAGAATACGCTTTTCATGGCAGAAAGTCGGTACGGTAGATGCCGTGCTTGCCATGCACTTTAATGTCAAGCGGATTTAAAGGCGTCGATGGAAATTCGTTACAGTCAACAGCCATGCAGGAACCTCGTTCCTTGCATTCGGCGCAGCCGTAGCGATTTGGCGTCCTCTGTTTTGATAACTGTCGAAAAATCCCCATCTCTCCGAGTAGAGGAGTCCCGATAGGCTGTAGGCTTTCCTTGGCTGTGTCCGCCGTTTCCAGCTTCGTGCCCGTTTAGGTCCGCCATGGCACCACCGGGATATCTCCTCCCTCACAGATCCCACCGTGCAGATTTCCCGCAGCGGGTTCCTCAAGCTGGACTCACCGGTTTACATCCAGACATGCGATCCGACGCAGCAGCAACCGATGACGTCGAAGGAGCTCGGTATATCTCTCCCACGTCAACCGGTTTCCGCGCGTGCGACGATTCAGCCACTTTCTCCAGATCCTAACAACACCCCGAAGGAACTTCAGAAGGCTCTGAGAGTTTGTCGGTCGGCGGTAGTACTGGTAGTGGCCTCGGAGCTTGGCGTTGAGGGTCTTCTGCTGCTCGTCCACCGGTGCATGTCGGTGCTCCTGGCACCATGCGGCGACCGCCGTGAGGCTCCTGCGGAGCCGCTTGCGCATCGTTCGCACATGCACGGTGAACTTCCCTCGCCGGCTGCGTGCGCAGATGTGCGTCAGACCGAGAAAGTCGAAGGTGCCGGGTTTCTTCTTTCCCTGCCTCTTCGCGCGTTCCTCTGCATAGCGCCCAAATTCCAGCAGCCTCGTCTTCTCCGGGTGAAGTGTCAAACCGTATTTTGCAAACCGCTTCGATAAGACGGTCTTCACCTTCTCGGCGTCTTCCCTGTAGTGAAAGCAAAGTATGGCATCATCGGCAAAACGGATCTCATGAGCTTCACCCCGGAGTCGGGGTTTCACCACCTCCTCGAACCATTCGTCGAGCACGTGGTGAAGGTAGATGTTGGCCAAGAGCGGACTAATCGTCTGCCCTTGCCCCGTCCCCTTGTCCCTCACGAGCAGCTGTCCTTGTTCGATGACTGCAACCTTGATCCACTTCCCTATCAGGCGAAGCACGCTGCTATCGCTGACGCGTTGCTCGATCATCTCCATGAGTTGCTCTCTCACGATCGAATCGAAGTAGGCAGTGCGGTCTAACTCCAGGATCCATCCCGTGGAGCGGGTGCAGATGACTCGCTTCACTTCATCCAGTGCCTGGTGCTGCCCTCGTCCGGGTCGAAACCCGTAGGAGCAGTCGAGAAAATCCTGCTCGTAGATGGCGTTCAGTACTTCCACCATCGCCTTCTGCACGATCTTGTCCTCCAGGGCGGGAATCGAGATCGGTCTCTGCTTCCCGCTCTCCTTCGGTATGTAGACCCTGCGCAGCGGTTGGGCTTGGTACTTTCCATCTTTGAGCCGCTGGTAAAGCTCTTGGATCTTTCTCTCGGCGTCCTTTTGGTACTCCTGATACGTGACGCCGTCCACCCCTGCGCTGGCTTCCGTTCAGTAGACTTCGAACATGCCACTACAACGCCGTTGTGGCGTGATCAAGTGCGCGATCGAGAACGAACTGTCGCTTCGGTTCCTCCTTGGCTAGTTCAGTTAGTCTGTCGAAGTTTTGTGGACATAGCCGTTCGAGTTCTGAGTCTCGCCTATGTTTCCTTCGGCAGATACGTCAGCTTGTTCCCCCCTTCCCTCCGTGGGTGCCGTGGCCGCTCCTTGCGCCAGCCCTGCGGTGTCCCCACCTTCACAGGTACTATGGGTCGTAAGACTGCTCGTCCATCTGTCCCGGCCGTCTCCGGTTTCCCTTACATCGGTACGCTTCCGTGATGAGCACAGCGAGCGGGGAGCGATCATCGGTCCTGGGAAATCCCTTTGGAAGCATGCCCCGAGCTAGGCAACTCCGGCGACCCCGGTGCGACCTCGCATTATCGGTCGTCCGAGTGCTGCCCTCCGCCTTGTTAACGCGCGTCGCATCGCAACCCGCCGAGTTTCCGGAGCTGAAACGCTGCTTCCTTCGGTGTACGCTCATCCAGAAAGGGATGGGCAAGGCCCGGATCGCAGCCGCACGTAAACTGGGTATCCGGTTATGGATCATGATGCGCGATCGAGATTGACTACCAAGAGTTCTGCCGCCGTGGAAACGTTGCGGCAGAGTGGGGAAGCCCCAGCGGGGATGCCTGATTTCAACAGTGGTCCTGCACAGCAGTGACCGGGTTATCTGAATAGGCTCCCCGCCTTCCCCGATGGGAGCGGAGTTTGCACAACACAGTCATGATCGAGCGTGACCGAGAGAGATGTCTGGTGGGCTACGCCACCTCAATGATGAGAAGGAAACGGGCCGAGCCATGCGGTTGGATATAAATCATCGAACAAGCAAGATTCTTACTCTCTCGAAAGGCAACCAGTGCGCCTGGCGATGTGTCCAGGAAGCATGTCCGGACTTACAAAAACCTAAGCCCAAGTCCCTTGACAGGACCGTCGTCGTTAGAGATGTTGAAAAACTCCATTTTCCTCTAAACCGCAAGAAATTTGCGGGATAGAAAATGTCTAGGAAAACCGAGAACGTCGTTTGTAGGGCTTCCTAGCGCAAAGTTTTTTCGGACGAATTTTGAGTGATTGAGTTTTTCAACATCTCTAACGACGACGGTCCTGTCAAGGGACTTGGGCTTAGGTTTTTGTAAGTCCGGACATACTTCCTCGACAGCGCAGACGCACTGGTTCCTTTCGAGAGAGTAAGAATCTTGCTTCTTCGATGATTTATATCCAACCGCATGGCTCGGCCCGTTTCCTTCATCATTGAGGTGGCGTAGCCCACCAGACATCTCTTCGGTCACGCTCGATCATGATGTGTTGTGCAAACTCCCCTCCCATCGGGGAGGCGGGCAGCCTATTCAGTTAACCCGGTCACTGCTGTGCAGGACCACTGTTGAAATCAGGCATCCCCGCTTGGGCTTCCCCACTCTGCCGCAACTTTCCACGGCGGCAGAACTCTTTGTAGTCAATCTGATCGCGCATCATGATCCATAACCGGATACCCAGTTTACGTGCGGCTGCGATCCTGGCCTTGCCCATCCCTTTCTGGATGAGCTTGCGCCGGTAGAAGCGTTTCAGCTCCGGATCTTTCTGCACCGCGTGCAGGGTAGCTTCGGTCCACAAATAGCGCAGCAGTGAGTTGCCTTGCTTGGTCAGTTTTCCCAGTCGTTGTCGCTTCCCGCTGCTGTGCTCACACGGAATCATCCCGATGTAGCTGGCCACCTGGTTGCCAGTGGCAAAGCGACTCGGGTCTCCGAGAAACACCTCGGTGGCCAAGGCCGTCACTGGTCCCACGCCCGGATGGGTTAACAGCCGGCGCGCCTGCGGCCTTTGTCCGGCTTGGGCTTCCACTTCTTGATCCAGTTCCTGGATTCGTTTCTGCAACTGTACATACAACCTCTGTAGTGCTGTCCGTCTCTGATCGGTATAGGGCGGCAGAGGCAGTGCCTGCAGTGCGCTTTGCCCCGCTGCACTCCAGAGCGCACGCCCTTGTCGCAAGGCGTGATTGAGTGCGATCGCTTGCAAGGTGTGCTGCAATCGCGCTCGCATCTTCACCCATTGGTGTCGATCCCGCAGCAAAGTTCGCAAGTCCCGCTGTTCGGTCGAGGGCATCCAAATCTCCGGAAAGCGGTCTTCCATGAGCAGTTCCCATATCAACCCTGCATCCCTTCGATCGTGCTTCTGCTTCCGGGTTTCTTTCGCTCGGATCTTGGCCGGATGTCCTACCCGGCATTCGATTCCCAGCTCTTCCAGCAGCTCCAAGAACCACTGCATGGATCCCGTGGCTTCGATGCCCACCACCACCGGACCTTCCAGGGCTGCATAAAACGCTCGTACTGCATTCCCTTCGTGGGAAAGGGTTTTGGTGGTGAACTCGCCGGTCTTCGTGTCCACCATAGCTATGGTTTGTTGTCTTGCGTGCAGATCACAGCCTACAATTTGCATCTTCGGCCTCCTTCGTCCGAGCCTTTTTGGTTGGATTCCGCAAAGTTTACTCGGTCCGTTGTGGAGCCGACATCGTTTATGGAATCATATCACTCACTGACCCCGGCGGAGGGGTTCTGAGTGTAATGGCCTGGTCTATATAAGGGAATGTCAAGAACATTTTTCTCCCTCCGCCGGATGCGCAGGTTTATTTCGCGACATTCAGCCCCTCTCACCATAGAAGACGCTCGTGTGGTGTGGTGCCCTTGGATTATTCCATCTCAGCAGCTGCATCTTCGTGAGTAGCGACGACGCCAATCCGTTTCGAAACTGAATCAAGCCGTGCGGTTGTACGGTGTCAACCATGGGTCTATCTGAGGCTCGGGGCCTAGTGCTTTTTCGGGTTATCCGAGGGGGCATAGGGGTTACACAGAGACTGGGTGCCACCGGCACCGTGTCGTCTACAGGCCATAGTCATACTCACCCTCGAACCCGAGCGTCTCCAGAACCGACTGGCCACCACCAGAAAGATCTACCGGAGATGGAAGGGCTCTTCACCCGAGACGCTCAAGCGGCTTGCGATTTTAGTTTTTCGGCGTCGAAGTTTTCTCCCTTCTTCCACAGAGTCAGCGTAATCGCTGCAATCTTGCGCGCCAGCGTCAGACGCGCCATAGTCGGCTTGATGCCTTTGGCCAGCGCAGCTTGGTAGAAGTCCTGGAACGGTCCGGGGCGCACACTGGCCATCGTAGCCGCTCCTTTGAATAGTCCTTTCAGATCATGGTTGTGGTCTTTGTTCAGGCCCCGAATGGAAAGCAGTTTCTTCGATCGCCGCACTTGACCTTCGACCATGCGGTATTCCGCACTGATGCGGGTTTCCAAAGCCAGTCCGCTATAGGCCCACAGTTGTCGCTTGCTGCGGAAACGATGCGGAGTCTGGATCAGGGCCACCGCCAGCGCCGAGCGAATCGGTCCCAGATACGGAATCTGTCGCAGCTTCGCGGTGATGGCATGCTTCCGACTTTCCGCCAGCAACTCCCGCCGCGCTTGCTGCCGCAAGTGTTGCAACATGTCCAGCTGCTCATAGAGTCGCTCCGCTCGTCGCCGCACGCCGGCTTCCCGAATCTTGGCCAGCCACTGCGCTCGATGCCGACGATAGTAGACATCCCTTCCTGCGCAGGGAATCGCCCAGCTTCGGTACACCGCTTTCAGTCGGTTCATCACCCGCGACAGATCTTTGACGATGGTCAGATAACTCCGGGACAACTCCCGCAGCATGCGCACGCCGTTCTCGCCATGGTAGACCGGTTTGAGCTGGTTGCCGCGTAACAACTCGGCCAGCTTGCGCGCATCGATGCGATCATTCTTATTCCCGTCTTTGAGCAACGCGTTCTTCCGCGGATTGCACACCACCAGTTTGTCAACGTGAGGCTTGAGCAAATCGTACAGCCAGACCGACCAGGTTCCTTCTTCGAACGTCACCGACAAAGTTCCGCGCAAGCCGGCGAAGAACTGAAGTATCGTCGCCGCTTCGGTTTCCAGAATGGATTCCATGATTAACTTACCCGTGGAATCCAGTACCGCGACCACGATGGTTGCTTGATGAACATCCAGCCCAATATACTTTTCGTCGTTCACGAGGGTGCTCCTTTCTGTAGGTCATGATGCAGACCATCACAACCTACTCCTAAAGGGGCGCCCTTTTATAATGCGGTTACATCAACTATCCCCAACGCTGAATACCGGTGCATGGTAAACGCGACCTCAATTTGAACGCCGAATGCAAAATAGGAAGGCCGCAAACCTCCGGAATCTGTCGGGAATCGCGTAGTCACGCCAGTATATAGGTGATGAAACGGTGGCTATTCCTCCCCCTACTAGCTTCATTTAGCGTTCAATGCCTGGCAAACGCTAAAATCATTACTACCAGTGTGCCTAACGGCACGGTTAATACCGCTTACTCTGCGGCTATTCAGGTCGCCAACGGTTGCACTCCGTATAAATGGACTATCGTCTCCGGCACGCTGCCCTCCGGCATTACCGCGAAGGTGTCCGCGAACACGACCTCCTATAACCTCACCGGCACACCGACCAAAGCGGTTACGGATTCCTTCACCGTAAAAGTCACCGGCTGCGGCGGATTAACCTCGCAGGCGTCCTACAAGATCGTCATCCAGGCCGGAGCAAACCATATCGTGAACTTGGACTGGAATGCATCCACCTCGAAGGATGTCGTGGGTTACAACGTCTATCGCAGCCCCGACGCCACGACCTGGAAAAAAATCAACGTTAGCCTAATTGGTCCGACCCTTTACACCGATTCCACCGTAGCGAATAAATCCACTTACTACTATTCGGCGACAGCTGTCGACGTAAAGGGCAAGGAAAGCGTCAAGACGCCCGCCGTCAAAGCGGTCGTTCCCTAATTGTTGCGCGGGGCGCTGTGTTCAAGGTTTCGTAGTGGGCCACTCGCGGGCCGTTTCGCGTGATGCCCGTTGATGAACGGTGTGGAGTGCATCGCAGCCCGTGGCCGACATGCTAACTTTAGCTGAGCGCGAAGCAGGACTGCCTCCTGTTGCACTCACATCCTTACCGTTCAGCATCATCGCGCTAATAAGCCGTCCCTATCGCGACACTGGCCGCTCTACGGCTTCACACACCTCACCCTGTCGCAACCATGTGGGAGAACAGTCGCCGTCTTTGGAGGCCTCATTCCGCCACATCAGCAATTAGCAGAAAGTGTGCAGTTTTGAACAGACGGCAGTAGGGTGATCCCGCAAAATCTCGGGATGGGAGAGCTTGTTTTATGAAAATGCATAAGGATGCAATGAGTAATATTGGACAGCCCGCAGAACCCAAGCCGGAGGTTGTGGAATGCGCTATCGTTGAATTGTTGGACATAGCCCGGCGTCAGGGCATCACTCCCGCTGATTTTATTCAATTGCTGGACTCCGGAATGCAAATATCGGATTTCTTGGTAGCGATGAAGTTGGAACGTAACGACTCCCGATTGACACGTGGCGATCTGGGTCAATGAGTGAAAAAATGGGGATTATTTCGCCAACTATTGTCGGACAGCGCCCAGCGACAAAGAGATCGAAAGCAAGCTCGGGTCGTTCCGGGGCGGCTCTCCCGATGAAACTCGTAGGGGTATCGTTGCTGTCACGTAAGCTATTTGCACGACGAGGTTAGGGTCGTCGCACACCTTCCTTTGTGGTCGGCTTTGAGGACGTTCTAGAGTTCTACATGCTGCTCCTGTCATCTCTCTATGCTGCGTGGCAACGCTTATTTGTCGCAAAATCTCTATTGCACTCAAGATGCCCGGAGCAAGGGATTCTGAGTGTAACGGCCCTGATAACGACATCTATCCCCGTGCCGAGAGGCTTGGATTTAAAGGGAGCCGCGAGAGTGGCTAATTTGCGCGGCGGAAGCTCTTCCGTATCAACACGCATGCCTCCGCAATCACAACTACGAACACAATCGAAAGTCCATGACGAAAAATACTAGACAGGGATGTGTAATGTGCAAGGAGAGCCCTGAATGCATCGCTTCCCACCACCGCGAAAACAACAAAGATAGTGGTTTCCCAAGGCCATGCATGGTCAGTTGCTTCCTTCTGAACTACCGATTTGCCCGCATCGTAAGCGGCTGAGAATTGATTCTTTAGTTCCATGCGACTGCGCCCTATTCGTCAATCTTATACACCCTTCTAAGTTTATGGTTCAACCGGCCGTGATGTTGTTCCAAGTGTCACACAACCCGCTCATCCCCAGCCCAGTGCCTCCCCTTCGGGCGCAACGGTTGGCTAAAAATCCCCATTTCACTCGTTGACCTATGAGAGAGGATGTCAACAAAAAACACATCTCCACTCCTCTCTGTGAGACCTCGATCGGTTGCATCCAAGGCCCTTCTTCTTCGTGGAGAGGATTTTGGTTGCTAACGCCTGGAGCGCCACAGAGTACAGAGATACGGATCGCATTTGCGGGTCGTCCCTGGAGTGGTTTCATGCCGCGATCCCGACACCATTCGTTGCGAAGCTGCGCAAGCCAACCGTTGGCTTAAGTGCCAACCGTCATCCTATGTGAGGCTCGAGGCCTATGGCTTTTTTGGGTTATCCGAGGCGGGCATAGGATTGACCCGGAGACTGGGTGCTGATTCCAGCACCCGAAGCGCCTAATCGAGTGAATGGATACTCTCCCTCGAACCCGAGCATCGCCGGAACCGATGGGTCACAACCGAGGCGTGCAAACCTGGCCGAGACCACCTGCGTTCTGTGCAATGCTCAAGCTGCTTGTGGCTTCAGTTGTTCGGCGTCGAAATGTTCCTCCTTCTTCCAAAGTGTCAAAACAATAGCCGCAATCTTTCGGCCTAAGGTCAGACGCTTCGCCATCTCTGGCTTCATTCCCCTTGGCCAGCGGACTCAGATAGACAGTCGCGTAACGGACCCACCCCACAGCTGGCTCGGGTCGCGGCCCCCTTGAAGATCTCTTTCATCTCGTGGCTTCGTCGCATTCTGATCTCAGACCCCGCAATCTGCATGCGGTTTTTTCGCATGTTGCAGTTCGTCCGCGGCACCAAAGGGGTATTGCGCACTGTCGCGCGTTTCAATGCCTAGCCCACTATAGGTCCAGAGTCTGCCGTTTGCTACGAAATCGGCTGCCGGGGTCTTTGCATCAGTGCGATCAGCCCCGGGCCGCTCGAACTCGGACCGACTGCAGGCGAATCTGGCGCAACAGTTCTCGAGGCTTTGTGTTTCCGGCTCTCCGCCAATAACTCAGGACGCAGCAGTTCGTCGTCACGTCTGCAATCCATCCAACTGCTGATACAGCAGCTCGGCTCGCTCGGCGCACGCCGGCATGTTCAATCTTATGTAACCATTCCTTCGCGGTCAACGCGCAGAGCATAGCACCTGGCGTGCCTCGCACAAGGGATGCTCCTTAGCTTTCGGCGAAGTCAAACTCGAGCCTTGCATCCGATTCATCACTCGGTTCAGCATCCTCGCGTGATAGTCCGATAACTGCGCCCCAGCTCGCGCAGCGTTCGCAGTCCATGTTCTCCGTGGTAGACCGGGCGCAGCATTCCCGTGCGTAACAAGTCGGCCAGCTTGCGCGCATCGATCTTGTCGCTCTTGTTGCCTGTCCTTTAATAAGGCACTTGCGTCGCGGATCGCATGACCAGCACTCGCGTCAACCTGGGGTTGGCCACAGCAGATCGTAGAGCCAACTCGATGCCCAGGTCCCTTCTTCCCATGTCGACATGCAGTTCGCCCCGCAGACCGTGGATAAACTGCAGAATGCTGCTGGCGTTTGGTTTCAACAATCGACTCCGTCACCAGCTTGCCTACTGCCATCCAACACCGCGATCACGATCGCTTCCTGGTGCACGTCCATGCCGATATACTTGATGTCGCGACTCATTCCCACCGTTGCCGATCCGTTGGGGCCAACGGGATTTCCCTGCGATTTCTTTGCGCTCCTCGACAACGCGACGCATCGTTTTCCCGTCAAGCTCCAGCAGCTCCGCCATTCTTCAGCCGCATCTCCCTGCACCGGACCTCGCACTCTCGTCCGATTCAGTTGCCCTACATCCCCGCGGACTTACTATCCACTCAACAAGGCCGATCTCCTCTCTCATAATTGCACCTTTGACCGCCCAAAAAAGCTTATGCGAACAGACGGCGCAAGCTTGTGAAATGGCCTGATCTATAAAAGGGGATGTCAAGAACATTGTTCTCCTTCCGCCGGATTCCCGTCTTTGAGCAACGCGTTCT
Source organism: uncultured Acidobacteriaceae bacterium (assembly GCA_963840895.1). Classification (GTDB taxonomy): domain Bacteria; phylum Acidobacteriota; class Terriglobia; order Terriglobales; family Acidobacteriaceae; genus Sulfotelmatobacter. The sequence goes on along the minus strand of CAWJAR010000005.1, from coordinate 164,235 downwards.
TCCGCGGATTGCACACCACCAGTTTGTCAACGTGAGGCTTGAGCAAATCGTACAGCCAGACCGACCAGGTTCCTTCTTCGAACGTCACCCACAAAGTTCCGCGCAAGCCGGCGAAGAACTGAAGTATCGTCGCCGCTTCGGTTTCCAGAATGGATTCCATGATTAACTTACCCGTGGAATCCAGTACTGCGACCACGATGGTTGCTTGATGAACATCCAGCCCAATATACTTTTCGTCGTTCACGAGGGTGCTCCTTTCTGTAGGTCATGATGCAGACCATCACAACCTACTCCTAAAGGGGCGCCCTTTTATAATGCGGTTTCGCCAACTAATCCAGCCGCAGTAGAATGGCTCTCTCATTTCCAACCAGAGGCTGCCTCATAAATAGTTCGCACGGCATGACGCAGCCAAGCAGCCTGAATCTGCTTTTCCTACGAAATCGGCTGTCGCGTTGCTCCAGATAAGAAGCCATTTCACCATCCCACGAACAGGCTCTAGGGCTGTACAATCGTAGTACTCTTAGAAGTCAAAACGGAGATTTCGATATGAATCCTTCGACATCCGCCCTTCCTGAGAGCTCACCTCCCCCCCGCAAACGGCTGCAAGAAATTGGTCAAATGCTTCACTCGGAGGGCATATTTACCGGAGGTCCGCCACAGCATTTTGAAATCGCGGGGCGGCTGCAACTAGCGACGTTGCTTCGGGAGGGTGTTTACCCACAATCGAAAGTGTTGGATCTCGGTTGCGGTTGCCTGCGCGGCGGGTATTGGCTAATTCACTTTCTGGATCGAGGTCGGTATTTCGGTATTGAGCCCGCTGCCTTCATGCTTCAGAAGGGAATTCAGCACGTCCTAGAGCCCGAGGTGCTGGAGGAGAAAAAGCCGCGCTTTGACACCAATGATCGCTTCGACTTGTCGGTGTTTGGCGAGAAGTTTGATGTGGTGCTGGCGCGTTCGATCTGGACTCATGCATCCAAGGCGCAGGTGCAAATCATGTTGGATGGTTTCGCAGCTAACTCCCATCCGGATGCCTTTTTCTTGACTTCGTACCTTCCGGCGACCTTTTGGAATATACACAAGCACGACTACAAGGACGACCAATGGAAAGGCAGAAGCCACCAATCGAGCAAACCCGGCCAAGTATGCCACTCTTTCCGCTGGATCAAAGAACAGGTCGAAGCGCGCGGAATGTTCGTGAGGCAATTGCCGGACCTTATCTTTAACGGACAGTACTGGGTTAAGATTTCCCGCGTTAGCGACCAGTTGCAAGATGCCAGCTACATGTTCCGTTCTGCATAGTTGTTGAAACATCGCCCACAGCGGCCGGCACTGGGGCGTGGCTGTTGAAAAACTCCATTTTCCTTTAAATCGCGGAAATTTGCGGGATAGAAAATGTCTACCCAAGCCGAGAAAATCGTTTGTAGGGCTTCCTATTGCAAAGTTTTTTCGGGTATTTTCTGGTGAGTGAGTTTTTCAACAGCCACTCGACATTACACTCATCATTGCGTTGGGCCGGGCACTTGAGTGTGATGGCCTGATTACATCAACGTGCTTACACCAACGTGCAGCTTCTTCCGGCTAGACTTCCGGGAGGCTATGGCTCTTCCGGGATCGCGAGCCGCTTGGTGATCTCATGCGACCTCGATCAACCACGATGCGCGCCTGTGGTCGAGATAGTCGCGTGGCATATCCGGAGTGCGCATAGGAATTTCAAACGAGCTGGCAACGCCAATATATCTCAACATCAACTCAATGGCGGCCTTACTGGGATTCGCAGCAATACCCGAACCAGTAGTATTTCGTATGTCGCTGGGCTCTTCCCAGCGCAGCTTAACGACAGACTCCCTCGATGGGTACACCGTTGTATCAAGCAAAATGTATTGTCTCGCCATCGATTTTGTTAGCTGTAGCGCTTCGAGAGGATCAGGCAAATGATAAAGAATTCCGAGGTTTAGAACAGTATCGAATGTTCCACCCAGAGCTTGAGGACTCATATCCCAAAAATCTAGAACTCCGAACTGGACATTGTCCACCCCGACAATGGATTTTATCAGATCGGCTTGCCGAATAAGCTCCGCGCGACCATCAAAGCCAACGACCTCGGCGCCCAAAAGTGCGCACTGGATCGACCAAAAGCCGGAGTTACAGGCGATATCAAGTATTCGTTTCCCGCGAACACACCCGCCATTAGCCGCCAATAGATATGGCATGAAATGCCTGAAGCGCTGCAACGGTCGCTCAGGAACATCCGCTAGTGAGCCGGGATCGTTGTGGCGAGCGGAAAATGAAAGACCGCCCTCAAACTCATACGCATAATGCCACAAATCATACTTTGTAAATTCCTCACGAATTTGGTCATTGGAGCGTCCACCTGAGCACCGTGGAAGAGGCCAAATCGGGTCCAGCAATGGAGGTTCCTCAATGCGGGTTCTTTCTTTCTCCTCGAAGGGCGCTTGATCACTAGACTTAATTATGTGGATGTCGTAAGCGAAATGGCGGAACGCTTTCTTGATTTGTTGTTTCATCTGCAATGGAGTTCGCACAGTGCAACCTAGTCGGAATTCCGGTCAGTATAAATCGCCTGGTTTCGCCCCGTTGGGCCGCTACTCAAAAACGGGGCCTATATGCTTGGCCTCCAGAAAAATGAAGCCGAGCAATTCCTCATCGGGCGGCATTCAAGGCGATGTAGGCCAAGCCCGTGATCGAAACGGCAACGAACAAGTAAGGCCACAGTCCGAGAGCGCGTCTCAAACCCGATACTGATGAAGGTATTTGCTTCATGGGTCTCGGCGTGACATTCCCTAAATGGGACAAACTATTGGTTAGCTACTTGCCTCCTGCCAACGTCAGGCCCATCCGACTCACCAGTGTTCTTCTCTAAACCGCTGGTCCGAAACCAGACGCCTTATGGCCCAGAACACCAATGACCAGGTAAAAACGTGACGGATTGAACCGGTGAGAGATGGAGACAATGCGCCACGTGAGCAAGATCGAGTCTGTAGCTCAACATCGGGGCGGACTAATTGCAACTGTCAACATTGATAGGGATAGTCAGGGAACAAAAATGTGCGAGCCCAACGCAGATTGGTTCGTCCTTGGGGTATTGTTGGCGAAACATCCCCATTACACTCAAAATGACCGGAGCAGGGATTCTGAGTGTAATGGCCTTCCATGAGAAGGCCGGTCGGAGTCAAGTCGATTCGTTTTGTTTTTTGTTGGTCACGTTGTTTCTTCCAAGCCACAGCCGCCTCTGTCGCCACCCTTCCATCCGCACTCTGTGATGAGCGATTTTGATTTCGCTCGGTGCCAGTTGGGTGTTCTCGTTTCAGTCGGTGCTGCCACCTGATTTTCGACCTCTCGTTCCATCTACACCAAGAACGTGGGCCAGGCCATGGACGCAGTCACCGGAACTCGGCGCTCTGGGCTTTTGTTTTTTCCTTCCTAAGAAGATTTTGACTTATGCGGCCGCCGGCATCGCTACGTGGTGGCAATTCCGCAACGGTTCGTAAACCTCTCCACTCACCCACAAACGATGCAGCAACACCGCCAGCTTTCGTGCGGTCGCAATTACCGCTCGCTTCTTCCCATTCTTCCCGCCACAGGAACGTCAGCGCGATCAGCGTGCCTACTCCTTTGATCTGTTTCAGCAGCGCCACACTCGCGGATGCGTTCGCTCAGCGACTCGATTCCCGCCAGCAACTGCTGCAGCGCCCTTTGCAGTTCCGGGCTCAGCCCTTCGGCTTTCTCCGGATTCATATTGCGGACATTGCATCCGCGCAGCCGCTCGCCGTAACTCTTGGCCAACCCGCGGGCCGTGTTCACCAGCGACGTCCGCGCTCGCACCAACCCAGCTCGTGCCCGGATCACCGTCAGATCCGCCTGCGCTTTCGCGCTGCGATGTTTCACCGGACACAACAACTGCGGATCGATGCGCGCCAACCGCGCCAGCGTCCGCGCATCCAGCCGATCATCCTTCTTCCGGCTCTCGCCGATCAGGCGCACGTTGCGCGCATGCGCCACGATTACTTCGTGCCCCAGTTCACTCAGCAGTCGACTCACCCAGGGCGAATGCATCCCCGTCTCCAGCGCGATCCGACAGCGCGGCATGGCCCCAAACACCTCTCGAATTGCTTTCGGAGTCGTGCTCACTTTCTGTTCCAGCAGCACTTCGCCCGCTTCGTCGAGCAGGCAATACCAACTCGATCGATCGCCCAGGTCCAACCCAATCGTCAGCTTCGGTTGAGAAAAATTCTTCGTCGCCGTTACCACAGCAGTGCTAACCTTCTTCATTGCCGGTCTCCTTTATCTCTTGCGCTTCGAGCGCGTCGATAACTTGGGAGCGTACAGCATCCCGCCGGAGACCGGCCTTCTCATCCCATCTGGTTTCGACAGCTACGTAGTTGGAAACTCCTCAAAATCGACTTACCTTGCCCAGAAGGTCAGGAATTCGGATCTCTCAGGGCGGGCCATTCCTGCAAGTCGTTCAGCGGGCCATTAGCGACAATCAGCCCCTATTGATGCGACACAATGGACGAGTAGTGGTTGGCGACCAATCGCCAGCGCCCTTGCTGCTTTACCCACACTCTGGTAAAGCGAGTGTCGCGGGGAACTGCGTTGCCTTTATCTTGCCCATTCATTGTTGAGAGGCCAGTCTCGACCGCCGCATTTCCATAAACGCGCACGCGAACGTCATCGGTGGTTATGGACTGAAATCTCAAATCACCCGACGTGAAATCTGAAATCACCTGCGGCTTAGTTCGCACTGTCCCACTCGGCCCTACGCCGATGAAATCGTCAGCGTAGATCCGTTCTAGCGCCGCCACATCCGCGTGGATCTGTGCTTGTATGCGTTCGTTGTCCAGTTTCCTGATGACCTGCTCAGCCATGCTTTTTGGATCTCTGACCACGCCCTGCTCTTGCCCTGAGGCGATGGCGGCCGCCGAGAAAGCCACGACGGCTATCGCGAATATTTGTCTCATGTGGCATGCCCCTTTGCGAAGAAACATATTTATTCGGACGGCAAGTGTCAACAGAGGCGACGGTCTCTGTCGATCATTGGCGAAAAATCGCGATTTCGCTCATTGACCCTGGACGGCCCCGATCCTCAATGAGCGATATGACCTGTTAGGCAGCTGCGCTAGAAAAAAGGCGCAGCGCGGCTCCCGGGCCAATGCGGTGGCAGGGCAAGACGATGGCGCGCGCCCACCCGCAAAGGCCGGGCGGCGCTGTTCCCAACCAGGTCAAAGGCAAGCGCAACCCCAACCCCCGCCAGATGACCTTTGCGGTTTAAAGGGTCTTCCCAGAGGGACGCGGCCAAGGTGAGAAAATCATCCTGTGCCCAAGAAGCAAAAGATCAATCTCGAAAAGGTGCTCTGCCCGAAGTGCGGGAGAGTCATTCAACCTGCCGAGATAAGGCGAGTGAGCTTTGATGAGATCGTTCGCTCTACGAGCGCAGCGAGTATGCCCCGAGTGTGGTGTTCGATTTCGCGGACGAGGATCCGGCGCGTTGCCTTTGAGCAGATTGAGTGTCCCGAATGCGGTGACCGGTTCAAGACCCGGCCCTCCGGCGAGTAGATACGAACTAAGCGGCGTTCTGATCTCTTCGCGCTGCGCGCGGGCGATGCCGCCCGGGATGCGCTACATGATAGTCATAGCAGTAATCGCAGAATGAATCGCCGCAGCACTCTGTACAGCAGCCGGAGCAGATCGAGCTTCCACAGTCCGCGCATTCGGCAACAACGGGCGCGCCGCAGCGACCGTTTCCAAATTCGACCTGACAGCTCGAAGTTCGCATAGTCCAACTCCGCCGAAAAATGTTAGCAGGGCGATGGTGGCTTTGCACTATTGGTGCTGTCGATACGGGCTTGCTCCTTTTGGTGGGATGGTGAATAGGAAAAGGCCCCGAGTCTGCGTTATCGAGGCCCTTCTAGCGTCTGGAGGAGAGAGGGTGTCCTACTCCCTCGCGTTCGCTTGCGTGTTTGAAGGAGGATGTTATCAACTATCCGTAATAGTTTGAACTGTCAGTGTTGCTAGTGAGTTCCTTAGAAGATCTTCTAGGTCTCTGCAGCGTCCTCCATGGCACTGCCCGACACATGGTAGTTTGCTCATGGTTAGTTTTAAACGGCCAAAAGTTTTCGAGCCGGACCAATGGCGGATGCAAAAGAAAAGGCCGCCCACAGACCAGGCGGCAGATTCAAGCGGCCTCCCCCGAGTACCACTCAGCGAGACATGGACGAAAAAAGGGCGAAACGGACTATAACTTTTGGCAGTTGCTGACAGGCCAGAGCGGGCCCAAGTTAGACATGCTAAGACCTTCGTCCAAAGGCCCTAGCCGAATAGAGCCCACCGACTCGCCTTGAACGGTCTGGTGGGCCTTTTCACGCCTCAGCGTAGGCCAACCCCCTGAGAAGCGTGGGGGATCAGCTCATGAGTGAAATGGCCTGGTTTCAACAGTTAGAGCGTTCTCGAACCAGCACGGCGGGGCAATGTTTAGTAAGCGCCCAGCCTGACCATGCCGTCCTCGTCTGGGACGTAACTCGAGATCACATCGGGATGGTCCTTTAGCCAAGGTGGATAAAGGCCCACAGCGACGGCATTGCCTCGTGAATCCCCAAGTGCCTCGCGCAATTCAGCATGTGTCTCTCCAGCCATGTCGTGGAACCAAGATGCGCGGCCATACGTCCGCTGCGCTGTCTCCACCACAAGGAACTCTGAGCCTTCCGGTATGCTGCGTACACAACTCTCAATGAACCCATCGTCGACAATGCCACGAAGAGGAAGTTGAGGTTGCCGAAAGGCAATCACAGACGTGCGCGGCGGCAACTGACGCAACCTTTCAAATAGCGCGGCAGGCGAACAGAAGAACTCAAAAGACTTCTTACCGCCAGCATTCGGGTAGCGGATGAGTACGAGAATTTCTCGCTGACCGCGCAGCCAGTCCTCAAGTGTGCCGAGGAACGTCTCATCAGTCGAAGCCGCTAAGGTCACTGGTCAACCTGCAAAGAAGTTTGGTTATGGGCTGCACAGAAGATCATAAACGAATGCCAACCCGAAGTGGTCTCACAGAGTCCGCGAGATGGTTGTTGAAACATCTCTATTTCACTCAAAATACCGGCCGCATGGGCCAAACCTGGAATCCTCTGTTTACAATCATGTGCGCCATGACTGCGACTCCGAAAGTAGCCAAATGGACCGAGCCTCCAATCATGGACGCTGGTGCCCCGACCCCAGCGGTTTACAAACATCGCAATTCCGGTCGGCGAATCGGCTCGTGATTCGGTTCGTAGCTGCCAAAGTAAAGGCTGCTACCCAGCGTTTGCGGAACCGGATCAGAAGGATGGGAGCCAGCAGAATTGCCAGAAACAAGATGATGCCTGTGGTTATCACCATTGATGCCGCATACCTTTATTGCAGCTTTCGCGCACTCCTCTTTGGCTTGCTTCAGGATGGGGATGTCGGGGTCGGCGTCTTTCCAGAGGTGAGGAAATCCTTTGTATGCGGCGAGTGCCCTCGATAATGCTTGCTAAGCTGGCCTTCCGTTACCGTTCGATGATGGGCTACCAACCAAATCTTGCCGGAGTCGTTCCATTTCGGCCGCTGCTTCTTTCATCTGCTCAGCATATGCGTGCCCCTGTTTTGGCAGAAACCCTCCGTAATTCTCAAGCAGCAACCGGGAGTTCATATTGAGGGCAACCATGTTCGAGCGCGCTTGCCCGGAAAGGGCAGCGGTCAACTTTTCTAACTGCAAATTCCGCACCACTAGCTCATTCTTGCTCCGGGCGGCTTCTTCTCGGAGTAGTCGCCCATGATGTCGGATCAGCCCAAATGCGCATACTGCTAGCACCAGCAGGAAAGAATTGGAAATTATGGTTACAGAAAATGCCCTCTTCAGTGCGGCAGTCCTCTCTTCCTTCAATCTCGCGAAGTTGCTTCTCTCCGTTGCGGATAGCGAAGATGCAATGTGCCGAATCTCATCCATGTAGCCCTCTCCCTCGTCCGTATCAATTAGCTTGAATGAGCGACGGCGATACCCCTGTTGGCGCAAACTAATAGAACGCTCCATCTCAGCCTGCTTGGATTTAGCCAAGGACTCCAACTGCTCCAGTAATTGAGCGCGCTGCGTCCGATTCGAGAGCCCCGTGCGGAGATTGGCAAAATCCATTTCGATCCTGCTCTTCGCGTCAGTATAGGGCTGCAAGTAAGCAGCGTCTCCGGTAAGCAGGTATCCTCGCTGACCCGATTCCATATCGGTGACATCTTTCAATAGGCCAGACAGTTCCGCTTGGAGCGCGGAGCTTTCAAGTGTGAGCGCCGCAGACTTCTCCACCCGTTTGAGATGGGTAACGGCAAGGTATGCATTCCATGCAATCAAAGCGAGCAGCGCGGTGACTCCTATTTGCAGCGCAGCTTTTCGAGTCATTAATTTGCCGCCCTTCACGTGATGTTGAATGCACCCTCAGTCGTGATTCGATTGGCCTTGCAAATTTCCTGCGCAACCTTGACCGCTGCCTTGTTGCTATGGACCGCCCCTTCTGCTGACATGACGGAACTGGCAGCCAGAGTGAAAAGCAAAGCATCCTCGGGCTTCTCGAAGTAAAGAACCACTTGATTTGCTGCCATGAGCGTAACTCCTACTGACTGTTCTTTGGATAATAGGCCGATTCAGCACAGGAACGACGTTATCTGTTTTGGTGCGCCGATCACAGAATCATCGGCAACGCGGCTGCGAAGGAAAAGAGGATTCAGAAGGATCGGGAAGTAGGAGCGCGGTCTCCCAACGACTCACCGAACCTTCAGCCCGTATTTCTGCGTCATCGGTGGCACGATACCGTTCAAGCGCAGGTACTCGACTAGCTGTCCGTAGTGGTCGGTGAGGTGCCAGACCGCAATGACGGAGATACCCAGTTTAGTGTTCGGTCCGGCGTAACGGCCTTCAACACGGTCGAGCGCATTGTTCGCCGTGAGCGCGGCGAGGACACGGTTGGAGTAGTCGAAGGAGTCCTTGAGATATTTGATCAACTCGGCTTTTGATTTCGCCGGATCGTGGCCGCCCTTTTCGCAGTCGTCGGGCGGCTTCTTACCCTCAAATTCGTTAAAGAAAGCGAACTGAGCGCAGGCGACGTGCTTCACCTGTTCGCCGAAGCTGCGGACGCCATCGAAATTGCCGCCTGCGGGGATATAGGAATACTTGTCCTCAGGCATGGCTTCAGCTACGCCGAGAAAGTTCTCCTCCGCGAACTGGAGCGTGCCGCTGACGCTCTCCGCTATGGACTTGGCGATGTCATCAGGCTTGGCGGCTTCCTTCGTTACGGAGTTTTGTGGCGTCCCAGATTTCCCGACAGCAGAGAGGGCGATGCCACACATGACAAGAAGGGCAGCAACACGCAAAAGGCTCATTCTAGCCTCCGGTATTCGGAAAAGGATATGTGAAGCCACGGAGGGAAGGCGAATGTGTGGGCTTTGAGATTGGGTGGTTCGGAAGCGGTCGAACGATCCCTTCTATTGAGTGCGAGATCGTAGAACGTCATGGCGGGAAGTGATTGAGAAGTCTAGCTATTGCAGCTTCGCGTACTCGGCTTTGGCTTGCTTGAGGATGGGGACGTCGGGGTCAGCATCTTTCCAGAGAGTGAGGAAATCCTTGTAGGCGGCGAGTGCGCGGACGCGAGCAGCATCCGCATCAGCGCCCTCCGAAGTTCTCGATTGCAGCGCATTGGCACGAGCCACACCAAGATGCGCTAACGCTCCCGTCCAGCAGTTCCACACGATGCCGCTGTGGTCAAGAATCTTCTGAAACTCAGCGGCGGCGGCGTTGCTCTGCCCGGCTGCCAAGTATGCTTCTCCTCGTATGTACACATGGTAGAGGCAGGAAATGTTGGCCACGAAATTGATTTGTCCGAATTCAATGGGTGAGGCTGCTTGCAATGTCGTCAGGGCCAAAGCCGGATTTTTGCCATTCAGCGCCAATTGCGCCCGAATCGCAGGCAGCCAGAGCCACTGAATTTGCGTATCCAGCGAGAAGCGTTTATTGAGGTCTTGTGCTAAGGACTTGGCTCGTGTCGAATCGCCCGCCATCGCAAACGCGAGAGCGGCTTCGACCTCGACACCCTGACTTGAGGGAACGAGTTTGAAAGCATTTGCCGCTGCCTGCCGGGATCGTGCGGTGTTGCCATAAGCGGCTTCCCGCTCAGCAGCAATCGCCTGCCATATTCCTCCATTTTCCTTGCTGTCCGCCCGGATGGCGGAATCCACAGCCCGATTGGTCAGTTCCCTTGCCTTGCCCAAATGACCTCCATACGCCTCGGTGTCCGATGCCAGCGCCAGCCCAAAATGCTCTTCCGGCTTGCCTAAATACCATTGCTGTTGTTCCGCCATCGCCGCCGAATCTGCTCCCAGCAAGGCAAGAGCGTAGAGTGCGTTGTGGAGCACGAGATCATCCCCTTTTCGGGCCTGCGCTTCGTGGATGATCTGCCGCGCTTCATCGAAACGCTGCAACGCAAGGGAAGCGTTTGCGACATTAGGGTACAAATACAATCGATCCGGTGTTAGGCGTATGCCTTCCCTCGTGATCTCCTTAGCCTTCTCATATTGCCCCATTGAGGCGAGCACTACCCCCAAATTGCCGTAGCCTACTCTCTGCGGGTAGCTCTCAATCATCTCCTGATAGGTTCGAGCCGCTTTATCCAGTTCTCCGGTGACATTTTGATAGTAGTCGGCGGTGATCCCCAGCTTCTCCCGTCTCGCTGCTATGTTCGCGCAACTGGAACGCTTTGGTGTAGTACTCACTGGCTCGCCCGAGTTCGCTGGCGCTGAAGTAGTCGTTGCCCACTGCCCTGAACGCCATGGCAAAATTCGGATCAAGCTCGATGGCGCGTTGATGGTAAGACAGGGATGCGGCGGAAAAACCTTTCGGCACGGGCTTTGTTGCCAAGGCTGAACGCTTTTAAGGCTTCGAGCGAAGACGTGGTGGCCTGTTCGAGCGGAACATCGAATCTTCTGCACTGTAGCCAGCGATTCGCCCAGTTCGCCCCGCAGCTTCGATGCCGCCTCGCCCAGCGCCTCCAGCACCTTCTCTTTGGACGCCGCCGTCACTTGCTCCTGTCGCCAGCGTGTCTCCGCTTTGGCAATTCACCGCCTTCAGGCCCAGTACGTATTCGCTGCCCAGACTGCCAATCGATCCAGCGACGTAGGCCTTGCTGCCTGCCCGCTGGCAAAGCTCGCGGGCCAACTCGGGCGTGAGTTTCGTGCCGACCGGACGGGTCATCTGTTGCAAGGTTTTCGTCGACCTCGCTGTCGGAGAGCACATTGAGGAAACGGCGATTGCCGCAACGAGACGTTGAGCGCCGTCTTCAGCGTGTCGTCAAAAATCGCATCGCCCGTGCTGTTGGCGAAGTCAGCGAGAACGATGGTGTCCTTTTCGGTGAGGCGCTTGCTTTGTTGATGAGAGCGATAATAGAGTCCGCCTGCTAACAGCAAGGCGACGAACAGGACCGGAACCGCAATCTTCCAGAACTTCGCAGCCCACGGAACCGTAGGACCTTCTGCCAAACCCCGCGTGCCCGAGCTTGTCGCAGAACTGCGTCCGCTCTCGGAGTCCCGCTTTAGCCGCTGCAAATCGGTTCGTATTTCGGCGGCGTGCTGATAACGCAGATTGCGGTCTTTCTCCAGAGCCTTATCGATGATCACTTCGAGCTGCGAGCGGAGTCTGCGGATTCAGCTGCGACACCGGACGGGGCCTCTGGTGAAGGATTGCTCCGCAGATTTCTCCAGAGCTTTCGCCATCGAAATGGCATCTTTCCGGTCGCCATCTCATACAGCACCGCGCCGAAGGAGAACAAATCGCTTCGCGCATCTAGCTCTTTCGCCCGAACCTGCTCGGGCGACATATAGGCGACTGTGCCAAGCATCGTTCCCGGGACTGGTGAGATGCTCTCGTCGACGGCAGTCTGAGTATTCTGTGCGGCAATTTGGCTCGCGAACTCGATGGCAAGCGCGACCTTGGCCAGTCCGAAATCGAGAATCTTGGCGTGTCCGCGCTTGGTCACAAAGATGTTGGCGGGCTTGATGTCTCGGTGGACGATGCCTGCTGCGTGAGCGGCGTCCAGTGCATCGGCAATCTCGATTCCCAGCGACAGCACCGTTTCGGTTTCCAGTGGCCGCCCGCCAATGCGGTGCTTCAGCGTCAGCCCGTCCAGAAACTCCATGGCGATGAACGACTGGCCCTCGTGCTTCGCCGATTTCGTAGATCGTGCAGATATTGGGATGATTGAGTGCGGATGCAGCACGAGCTTCGCGACGGAAACGTTCCAATGCCTGTGGGTCTTGCGCCACATCGTCGGGCAGAAACTTGAGAGCAACAAAGCGACCAAGCTCGGTGTCCTCGGCCTTGTAAACAATGCCCATCCCGCCGCCGCCCAGCTTCTCGACGATGCGGTAATGCGAGATGGTTTGGCCGATCATAAGCGGACGCAGGAACTCAGAGTGCAATGTTAGGTTGCTACGAATGTGGAGTCAACGTGAGCCGTAGGCCCGACAGAGTTATTGGCAAAAAAATGCAGATTTCACCGATTGAGTCGGTTTTGCGGGTTCTGCAACGTGCTTCCGCATAGGCAAAGGAATCAAGGCCGAGTCGTTTCCTCGCAGGAGATCGCGCCTCCGAGCAGGCTGTACTCGCAGAGCCAGCGGAACCCATTGGCGGCGTCGTGTTTTCCGTATCCCCACACCCGCAGAATCAGCGTCTCCCCCTCGACTTGCACGGCCTCCACAAACACATGGTCATTCTCCCGCAATTGAGGACGAAGGCTGACCGGGACAAGGTTAGTGAGCAATGGCTGATCGATCACGACCGTGTCGCGGGAATTGTCAGCAGCAAAGATCATTGCGCGGGAAGTGCGTTTGCTGAGATATTCCGTCACGATGAGGAAGTCGTTTTTCGTCCACGCCACCGCTGCTACGCCGACGTAGTCGCACAGTTTGCGGGTCCGCCCGCTGGCCATCTCTTCAAGAAACAAGGAGTGGAAGGTACCGACATACTCCGAGGGATGAGCCACGGGGTCGGTGTTGCGGACCACGAAGCGCCCGTCCTGAGAGACCAACTGTCCCGCCGTCGGAAACACGACGAAAGGTGCGGCTTGAGCCCCGATTTTGAAGGCAATCACTGCGGCGACATACAGCCAAGTTCGACGGACGCGCATGAGCGGCCCCCTGCCGTCATTCGAACACAGGCTAGCGATTCCGCCGTGCCGCCGCTCACATCGCGCCATTACGAAAGTGTGGGATACGACGTTTCCTTGGCTGGCGAAATATCGCCGTTGGCACGCGGCCGCAAGTAGCCAACTGAACCGCGATCCTCTCTTAGCTCGGCGTTCCAAAAGGCCCGGCGCAGCGGCCCATTTTTTGGCGGCCTTTCGCCCCCAGTTTCGACGGTTCGGCTGCTAGCCTTCATCTATACCTTCTGAGGCATAGGTAGTGACCACTCGGTAATAGAATTCCGATCATGCTGCCCAGCGGGGAGAGTTGCCGATAGGCCGTTGGATTGAGCGTCCATGCCCTGTCGAGAACAGTGCCACGCCACAGTAAGGTCGTCCCCGCGAGACCTGCCATCACCGCACCAAAGAACAGGAATACACCGATGGCTGAAAACCCAAGCGGTCTGCGTTCAGAGCTACCATCCAGTAATTTACCGTAGCCTCATTCGAATGATACTTCTTTACAATGCGGAGTCATGTTCCGAACCCGATTCAAGAACGAAATCGTCGCAGAATTTCTGCCTCCCTCGCGACCGAGGAAAAAACACAAGATCATCATCTTGTGCGACGGGATGCCTTCAATTCCTCGCAAACAGCCATTGTCCGAATTTCTCGCTTCCAAAGGCTATTGGGTGATCTACCCGCGCTATCGCGGTGCGTGGGAAAGCGGCGGTGAGTTTCTGGCGAAGCCACCGCATGAAGACATCCTCGATGTGCTCGACGAATTGCCAAAGGAACTGGAAGAAATTGCGTTTGGTCAGCGATTCCGGCTGGCACCGCATCAGGTCTTCGTAATTGGCGGTAGCTTCGGCGGTGCGGCGGCGATCTTGTTGTCGCTAGACCGACGAGTCACGCGGGTAGTCGCGAATTGCCCGGTCGTGGACTGGAGCATTCTGGACGAGGCTGAGAAGGCGGAAACTTCCAAAGACAATTACGCAAACTATATCCGTGAAGCGTTCGGCAATGGCTATCGGCTCTCGGATGTGAACTGGAAGAAGCTCTGGAGTGGAACCTACTACAACCCGTGGCACCACAGAAACGAGATTGATGGTTTCAAAGTGCTGATGTTCCATGCAAAAGATGATCCGAATGTGCCGTATGAGCGAACGAAGGAATTTGCCGAGATCACGGGAGCCAAACTCAAGACGCTCAAGCGCGGCGGGCACATCACCACGGACTACATCACCCGGAGATACTGGCCTGAGATCGGGAAGTTCTTCGATTCCGCTCGCGACTGATATGAAATGAGACCACCATTCCGTTCTCGGCAACACGTCGTCATCAATGCGCCACTGGAAGAGGTGTGGGCATTCAGCATGGATTTGACGAAAATCCCGACCTTTCACCCAGGTGTCGTCAAAGTCGATTTGCTCTCCGGAAAAGCCCAGCGGGAACCGGGCGTTGCGTATCAATGCCATCTCAAAGGGGGAAAGCACACGTGCATCGAGAAAGACATCGAAATCGTGCCGGTGGAGAAGATTGTCACAGTGCTGCCCGAAGACACGTTCGGCATCAGCAAAATTCTTTCTGACTACGTGGTCGAGACGACATTCCATCGCGTGAGTGATTCTTCGACGCGGGTAGAAATCAGCCATTACTACTCGACCAACACTTTGAAAGCCAAGCTGCTAAACCTGATTGCGAAATGGAAAATTGCCAGCGAGACTCAGGACATGCTGGAAGAAGTGAAGAGAGTGATTGAATCCTGACACACAATACTCCGGTGAATCAACGCGGCTACATCTTCAGACGCGAGTGGACCACCAGAGCAGCCCAATAAACAAAATCTGCATGGGAATCCTCAACCAAAGAGGCGTAGCCGGTTTGCCGCGCAGTGTGACGCCCTTTTGTACCGCGTTTATGTTGGCGATGAACATACCGATCAGAAGCGCAATGAGACAAATGCCCGAAAGCCTGCGAAATTGCGGGAGCACCAATCCCGCCGCTCCGAGAAGTTCCAAAACACCAGTGATGTACACGATCAGCAGGGGGCGCGGGAAGTACGCGGGAATCATTCGAGCTAGGTCGTGTTTCATCTTGTTGAAATGAGCCGTTGCAGTGAAGATGAACATCAGGGCCAAGGCGTACAGAGCGGAATGCTGCCACGAGGCGAAAACATGCACACCAGCCGCCCCTATCGCTCGAAAGACCATCCACGCTGCCAGCAATACGATGAGAACGAGCATAGGAAAGCCGAATCCAAACCGTGACCCAAAAGAATCTTACAAGCGCCGAACTCTTATCCCTCTAGCCAGCCAACAAAACCTCGAACGACCCCGTCTTGTCGCGCATCAGGCCGATGGCTGCGAGGAACCGCCCAAGCTCAATGATTGGCCGGAACATCCAGTATTTCCGTCGAATGGCAGCCATGGCGCGTTCGTGCTCGGCGCGGTCTGTGAGGAACCGGGCTGTGCCTTCGACGTTCTCGCCAGCAATGGACAGCTTGACCTGTGGCGTCTTCTGCACGTTCTGCACCCATTGGCGATTCACGTTCGCAGTACCGATGTAAAGCCTGTCGCCATCCAGAACGAACCAGATCGTAACTTCATGCGGCTTCCCGGTCTTGCGTCCGTAATGGGTCAGCCTCGTCGTCTGCTTTCCGGCTACCTGCCTCAGTCGCGCAAGTTCGGTCGATTCCATAAGCTCTCGCTCGCAACCTTCAACATGAATCAGCAATTAGCCCTAAACATCCTTCAGTTGCTCCTCGGTCATCCCAAAATAGTGCCCCAGTTCATGTATGAGAGTCTGGCGAATTTGATGACGCACTTCGGCCTCGCTTGAGCAGACCGCCTCAATATTCTTCTGATAAAGCACGATGTGATCCGGTCCTGTGGGGAGGTTGAAGACGCTCCTCTTCGTCGCAGGCACGCCGTGAAAGATGCCTAGAAGCAGTCGCCTTTGCTGTCCCGGCTGGGGTGGTTGTCTGGTTCGGCGGAAAATCCTCGACCAGAATCGCGACGTTCTGGATATGGCTACGGAATTCTTCCGGCAGCGAATCCAAAGTCTCTTCTGCAACCTTGACGAAATCTTCGCGCTTCATCCTTCACCCCCTGTACAAACAAGGGGCACCCTCACTCCGAGTAGCCGTCGTCATCTGTCGTCATTGTCGTCATCTTCTTTGGCGGTCGTCTTCCTCTTCCTCGTCTTCTTCCTCGTCTGGCTGTTCCCGTAGAAAGACATCGGCTCCTGCCGAGCGACGCGAATAGTCTGTGTCGTCGGAACATTGCGGGAATATTCTGCTCATGTCCACATGGTACTCTGTGCCCGTTGACGGGAGCAGCGAGTGTGGGTTGTGGGGTGCTGACGGGTTGACTGGGCACAGGACGAATCGGAGTTTGAAGCTATGAAAGATTTGAAGAATCGAATCGCTCTTGTAACTGGCGGCAGTCGCGGAATCGGAGCCGCAGTCGCCATCGCACTCGCTAAGGCTGGTGCCGATGTCGCGGTGAACTACCGTGAGCGAGCCGACGCCGCAAATGCCGTCTCCGGCGAAATCATAGGGATGGGACGAAATGCAATCGCGGTTCAGGCGGACGTGTCAGTCGCCGCCGACGTGAGGCGTATGGTCGCGGAGGTTGAGGCGAAGCTTGGGGGCATCGACATCCTCGTAAACAACGCGGCTATCGCTCATCCACGTAAATTGGAGGAGATTGCAGAAACGGAGTGGGACGAAGTGCTCGCCGTGAATCTGAAGTCTGTCTTCTTGGTGACGCAGGCGGTCGTCGGCGGGATGCGGCAAAGAAAATGGGGACGCATCATCAATTTGTCCTCGGTTGCTGCGCAAACGGGTGGGGCGGTGGGGGCGCACTACGCCGCGTCCAAGGCGGGGATCATCGGGTTGACGCACTCCTGCGCCTCAGCTTTCGTCAAAGACGGAATAACCGTAAACGCCATTGCTCCGGCGCTGATTGAGACAGACATGGTGACCAGCAATCCAAACGCGAGCCCGGCTCTGATTCCGATGGGACATTTCGGTTCGGTTGACGACGTAGCTTCGGTAGCGGTGATGCTGGCGATGAATGACTACATGACCGGGCAGACGGTTTCAGTCAACGGTGGATGGTATATGAGCTAGTCCCTGATTATGGCAGATCGGATAGCGTCACGATTATAGGGGTGTGGTCAGAGGGCTTTTCCTGCCCCCGAGGTCCCCTATCGATTTCGCAGCCTTCCAGTCGATCTGCCAGCGTTGGAGATAATAAGAAGTGATCGATTCGTATCCCTCGATTGTTTTGGAACGCCTGCCGAAAGTAATCCCAAAATGTGAAATGTCCGATTTCGCCCACGTGCAACGCCCGGAACGCATCCGTATAGCCAATACCCAACATCGCACGATAGCGGGCTCGCGGCTCCGGCTGAAACAAAGCATCCTGCTCCCACGAAGACGGCTTGTGGCAGTCGATGTCCTCAGGAATAACGTTGAAGTCGCCGCCTATTAGCGTCGGCACATCGTCCTGCTTCCATCTAATCATTTGCTGAGTCAGTCGATCCATCCAAGCTAACTTGTACGCAAACTTGTCGCTCCCTACCGGATTGCCATTGGGAACATAAATATTGACGATGCGGATGTCCCTGATGATTACCTCCAAGAACCGCGCATGACTGTCGGAATCGTCTCCGACGAGAGCCTTAGCAATCGTCATTGCGCCATCGAGATCCGTTTGAATTGATGGGAGAACTCGCACGGAGGGCGTGGAGTTCATGCGCCCCTTGGGGAGCGCTTCATTTACGCCGGTGTCAGCCCTAGTCCGGGGCAACTGTGCAGCGGCCCAATATATTCGGATACTGGCGTCGTTCCCGAATCCTCGCTGCAACAATCAACCGCTGCGGCAATGTCCAGCCGTTTCGGTTACAAGGGGAAGTTTATTCTCCGCCCGCAATGCTTAGATAGATGACAACGGTACAGCGCCCTTCATCAACTGCCGTTGTTAGTGGTACTGGAGAGTTAGCTTTTAGGTCCCAAGCTCGTCGGGACCCTGTTCTGTCAAACGTAGTAGCCACGCACAGAAAAATCAATCTGCTCAGAATTATCAGAATTAACATGTTGCGACCGACGTAGGCCGTTAGTATTGTCCCAGTAGATAAGCGAAAAAATAAATGAGCTGGCCGAGTTCAAGCCCAAGCTCTGTCTGGAGGTATTCTCCTTGCACAGCACACACAGTACCCACAGCCGCCGTCGCCCAAAGTTCGTAGTCCTGCCCTCGCCACCGAAGCCCGCGCTCGTCAAACGCGCGAGGTCGAAGCCGCCGTCATTCACAGTCACCCACAAAAGTTTCGGCGAGGGAAAAATCGTCGCTCTGCACGTCAGCGCCAGTGGGAACTGGCTCGCGACGATCGTTTTCGGCAAGCTGCGCCGGACGCTGCAACTGCGCGCCGAGTATTTCGTAACTCCGATCGCGGACATCATCGCGCTCGCACAATCCTTCCCGTCGCCGAAGTTCCCGGTGGAGAAAAAAGAAAAAGTCATCGCAGCGCCGGAAGAATCCGCCGAAGACCGCGAACCGGAGCTGGGCGAGGAGCCCGTCGAGAACGACGATGATAGCGAGATCGAAGTTGAGGAAAACGAAGAAGGGACTGTGTAAGAAGCGGAAATCGCGTGAAGTTACGACGTGGATGGTGGATACAACGTGGCCGCAGGTGCACTGTCCCGCAGGGCCCAGTCCCGAAGAGACCTACACGAGCTATGCGGCGATTATTTAAAACTGCTCCCGCATCGAAAGCGGATAGCTCCGGGATTAATCCCGGACAACTCCGGGAAGATCCCGGAGCAATCCGGGAACATGCCCGGAGGGTTTGGTTTGGATTGGGTTGGTTGGTCTGGATACACCAAGGGGCGCAAAAATCGCGCCCTTGGAGTGGCCCGATTGGACCCCGATAGAAGGCCCACCGGTGATAGAGCAGGCCTGCACTATCGATTTCTGATGGGACGGGGCCCTGAGTTATCTAGCACAGTGAAGGCCACGTGCGCGATAACGGAAGCGCGGGCAAATTTTCGAGGTACGAACATGTTGATCGTCCGTAAATAACTCGCTCACCACCTGGAGATCGCACGAGTCGCGATCCCGAAAACTCTCTTGATCGAACATCCCACAATGGGAAAAGGAACTCACAATGACCCTACAAGTAACTGAAAGACAATCAGTAGAACAATGGTACGAACTCAGCGGAGCCGTTGAAGCCAAGGAGCTTTTTCCGACGCTGCTGCCCAACAGTGAAAGCCTCAAAGAAGTAGAAGACATCCAGACGGAGCCCGAAGTCAGCGAGGGGCGATACGATGGATGCCCGCAACCTGACGAAGAGATGGAGAACGAAATCGCCGAGTTCACCGACTCGGCGCTTTCGGAATTCCACGACGAAGCTCTCACCGCCGCGAAGAACTTGTTAACGGCGTTGAAGGCGGGGCAAACGCTGCTGCACGGCGACTTCGAGGAGCAAGAGGAGGAAATTCTGGAGGAAGCTGCCACTGCGCTTGGTATCGCCCTCCCCTGGGACCCAGTGGAAGCCGCGCGGATCGCCGCTGAAGAGGCCGCAAGCCAGGTTCGACTCCAGCAAGAACGCGCACTGGCAGAGCCGCGAGCGACAAAAACTTCGGAGGTTTTGGAAAACGCTCGGCAGTTATTCAAGACGGGCAATTCACACGCGGCCGTGAGGGCCCTGTTTCCGGAGTTCACGACAGCAATCGCGACCCTCGTGGGAGTGCTGCGAAAGGAAGGTGTGCAGATCGCGACGCGTTAGGCAGCACCTTGCAGCCGGGGGACGCCGGTGCGTTCCCCGATTTATTAACCCCGCACCCGGCTCTAGCCCGCAGAACGAACTATACAAAGGAGCAATGAAGATGAGTCCCAGTCAAGACCTCGCTCAAATGGATGACCAACAACTTCGAGAAGCCCTGCGTCCCGGCGAATCACCAGCAGCTGATGCTGCAAAAGGAACTAAAGAAATGGTTACGACCGAACAGATGGTCGAAGGAAACGATGATTCCGGTGTTGAATTTGAACCGATCACTACTGACTCTGGGATGACGCTCAAAACTGATCGTGAGGCACAACTCTGGCGCGACGGCTTCGAGGAAGGCTTTGGGAAGGCGGAAGAGAACTACGACCAAGACTATGAGTTAGGTAACTTTTCGGATTTCTTGCCATCAACGAAGGCGTACCTCGTACTTGAGAAAGTCCGTTCAATGCTTCCCGAGTTCACTCCGCCAACAAAGCGCAATGGCGAACAATACGTTCCAACCTTCGTCACAGTCCGGGGTCAGTTCGTCATTGTTCGTTACCTTGGATGGGAACCAATCCAGGGCCCGCGGCTTGACGAATTCTTCCTCGATATTTTCTACAACTCTGAGGGCCGTGAGGTATTTCGCGCTCAGTCCAAGATCGTAGAGCCACCGCCAGAACCGCCACCCCTCTCCGAAAGACTACGATATGCGTTGTACCTCATATTCGGGATCCGACCGCAATTCGAATAGTGGCGGGAAAGAATCTAACCTAGGAGAAGAACAAGATGAGGGACGAGCCGCGGAATCAGAAAAGCCGAGTTAATCGGGCGTGGAATGGTGTCATCACTGACCGTGACCGGCGCTACGCCGCAACCGATCCGCGCCAACTGGATCTGCCCTTCCCCTCGGAGGCAGATTCATCCACCGGTGCTGCCGGCAAGAAGGGATCGAGCTCTGTGAACCTAGACCGGGACACGATAAACATTTCCAGAAGGGAGTCAGCATGATCGAAATGAGTGAAGTTAGGTTGTATGTGACCGGTGACGAGCGTCTGCTGCGACACGTTGGCGTGAGTGACTTCCTTAAACCTGCATGGGGGCTGCTCAGGCAGCGGCGAATTGGATGGGTGACGTGCGACAGATTCGTGTGGTGCGACGAATGCCTGCATTGGAATTGCCACAGCCTCCATGAAGAAGACGAAGAGGTCGCCGGCCTCATCATTAAGCGCTACCAAACTGTGAATGTCGCATCGGCAGCTTGATCTACTCCATGGGGATGGCTGATGGCGAGTTAGCCAAGATGCTGCGACTTTATCCATCGTCCCGGATGATGAACACGCCACCGCCAGTGCGCAGAGTGGGCCCCGCGGACCTTCTGGGAGTCGGAACCGAGGCGAGTCGCAATCTCCTCAATGCCGGCCGTGACCGTGCCCGGTTACACCTCTTTCATTCTCTTGCCAAACTCGATCCGTCCAGTTCGCTCGACTTGGGCAAAAAGAAGCCCGGTCTGCAGAGCGGGGCTTCCGAGCCAGCTCAGACGGTCGCGGTTTAATACTACGCGCTCCCACTGCGAGGTAACGAAGTAACAATGATGGAGGGCGAACAGATGGAGGGTCGAACCTCCTTCTACCTGTTATCAATGACTTACAAGAAAATTTAAGAACTATAGAGGGTGTTTTTTACGGGACTCCCTCTGACACGGGCAAACTGCCCCCGGGCGAGCCAGCCTAGTGATTATGATCGTCAAGTTTCTGATGCGAACAGCGTCGGATCATTTCACTAGTAAAAAGGGCGGCGTCCTAACCGGGATGTCGCCCTTGGCTTTTTAGGAGTCGAGTGAGACAACATGCAAATCAGTCCAAGAGGCCGACAAATCAGAACCGAGTGGCGGGCTACATCTGCTACGTGGGCAAATCTCGCTCGGCTGTCTTTTGGGCCATCATCAAGGCTTCGAAGAAGGTCGAGCACTTTGCATACGGCCGCAGCTTCCTGTCGTTCCCAGCGGTTCCATGGGTCGGTCAGCAGGTGACATTTGTACGCCTGCCACCGCTGCCCAGTTCAAAGTTTCCACGTGCAATCGAGGTAGTCGTTAGTCGAGCGCACGACAAAAATTAATCTCGCAACAGCTCAAAGAACTAAGACCGGATCCTCCAGGCACTGCGTAACCGGCGAGCACAAACAACGGACCTGTAAGAACAATCTCAACCAACCGAAACGTGATTCCTCGTAAGAGGTTTTCCGGGCAACGGGCAGGTGGTTTGATCCTGCAAACGAGCATACGCCCCGGTCCTTAGGTGAAGTACCAAAAACCACGGTCAGTAGGCGTGCAGTGAATTCAGTACACCAGGCACTACACAGGTTTGTGATGAGTCAATCGCGAGTTGGCTCGATGGTGAAGCTAAGGCTATTTCACCAGGGAATGCTCGTAGTGTGTCTGGACACGGATAAAGGAAGAGATGGAACTAAAGGAATTCGCACAGAAATATTCCCTGCGGGTGAAGCGGTCCAAGCAGGATGACACCGACAACATCGTTGGCAAGCACGGCGAGATCTATGAATATGGCGACGGTACCTTGGCCGTCATGCTGATGTCGGAACCGCCACGTCGCGGACTGTGGGTGCATAGTCGGAAGAAGTTCGAGACTGTGGGACTGACAATTACTCAGAACGGCGACCAGGAAGGTGCCGCAGTATTTGACCCGTCTAATTCGCGCCAGGCCCAAACGGCCATCAAAGCAATCCAGGCTAAGAAGCTGCGGAAGCTGTCGGCGGTGCGCCGAGCTAAGCTCGCGGAGGTTGGTCAAGTGACTCGATTAAAGCCGGGGCGCCAGGCGCAAAATGCCCTCTAACTTTTCTAATTTCGCGCCGGACAGCGGCGGTGGACTCAACCGCGAGGGAAAAAGTTTTGGGGTCTTGGGAGGTCATTTAGAACGTGCCCGGTTTGTCCGCAAAGTAAACTCACTCCACCATTGCTGCTTTCGGGACGGCATGAAGATCTCGGCCATAGGCTTCCCGACCTCATCTCGCTGCTGGAGCCGCTGGACGCGCTGAGAAGGCGTCCGGACGAAGAAGGCGAGCGGAGGGGGACCTTCCGGGTTTCGTAACAAGCAGGGTGAATCCTACGTGGCCTGCGCGATGTGAGAGAAACTATTCGCAGCCGAAGCCTTCCCCCCACGGTCTTTGCCTTGACCATTCGCCTATGGTCTTCCGTTTCGAGTTCGACGTGACCAATCAGATCCTGCTGGGTCGGTTTGAAGGTCAGCTCACAGAGGAATCCGGGTTACAGTTTTATAGTGCAATCCGTAAGCATGGGATCGCGACAGATGCCAGGGCGGGCATCTGGGACTTCTCTTCTGCTACAGAAAACGTGGCATCCGAAACCATCCGGCGAGTGGCCAAGCAGGAACCGGCCATGCCTGATGCAATCAATCGCCCGTGCTTCATCATTGCCCCGGACGCCCATCTTTTCGCCTTGTCTCGAATGTTTCAAATTTCCGGTGAGCATAAGCGACCGCTCCTACAAGTCGTGCGCAGCTTGGAGGAAGCGTTAAGAGCGCTCGGCATACAATCCCCACGCTTCGAGCCTCTGGACTGACGTCTACCCGACCAAGCAACGCCCCAACAAACATGCCCCACGACCCTCGAATAGATCTGGAACGACTGCCCGATGAAAATGTGTTCGACATCGCCAGGAACGAATCCGCCGCAGACCGAGGGACCGCATCGACACGCCCTCCTGGAAGGAGGATGCAGGACAATTTGGGACTCGTTCCTTTAGGGATTTCCCCAGTGGTAAGAAGATGCGATTTCCGCTATCAATACCTTTGACAGCATGTCCGCATGTTTAGGAAGAGTTGGTAACACGACGGCTTCGGTCTGAGGAAGACGCAATGACGGACCGACTCCTAGAGGAAGAACGTTTGCGGATCCAGAGGTCCGAGTTTCGCGTCTTGCTGGGAACGCTGCCCCAAGATGACCCGAGACGACAACCTTTGAATCGCAAGCTGCGCGAGAACACCGAACAGTTCAGACAGCTCATCGTAGATCGGGCGCTGGACCCGTGCGCCCAACTGGATTGCATTGAAGAAGGCACGGTGACGCACGACGAAAAGCAATGGTGTTTGCGGCATGCGGCACACAGAGCGTCGCACCAGAACTCGCCTCCACCCGGTCAGTGAGCGTTGCACGGCTAGTGCCCCAAGGCTGGTTCACAGGGATCTCGGTGGAGCGCCGCACTGGCAGAAAACATCGCAGGTTCGATGAGCTGCCTATCCAGCATAGTTGCGAGATTGGGCAGATCTAATTTCGAACGTAGGACTGGCCAGCGAGCACCGCTTTTATCGCAGGCGCCAAATGGTGCGTCAGCCACGACTTTCGCACGTACCCCAGCGCTCCGGCTTCCATGCATGCCTCGACGAACTCTTCTGCCGAATGTACCGTCACGAACACAAACTTTGCTGATGAACCCAAATCCCGGAGCTTGTACAGAGCATCAATTCCGCTCAAAATCGGCATGCTGATATCAGACACAATTACGTCAGGACGGAGCCTGCAGGCTTCTGACACCAAAGCCGCACCATCCGCTGCTGTCCCCACGACTTCAAAATCGGGAGACAAGAGAGCAATTTCGGCCTTGAGCAGTGCTGGGTGGTCATCAGCTAACAGTACACGTGGAAGATTCAAAGTCCGCCTGCCATTAGCATGGATGTGCACTCCGTCCAATTGCAAACCGGGCAGGGACACATTGCTTTGCTGAGGCTATTGGGGAAATGAAGGGAGCGCTACTGGGAAAATCCCTAGGGGCAGCGACCTAGATAGACTTACCCGCCTCTCTGGAAGCATTTAGGCAGCTTGGTTTGGGGTGAACGGGACCAACGGTGTGCCGAAGGTTAAGATCACCGATTGCGCCGTTTGTATTCTTGGCGTTGGCGACAACCCCTTGGAACTATGAGTCGTAGCAATTTTACTTAAGTGATTCGAGAATCCACTGGACAATAGCTTGGTCTTCGTTCGAGAGGGCGGGAAGCCTTGTTTTCAATGCGTGAATTAGCTCTTCATCGAAGAGTTTAGCCTGTGGTTTCTCTCCACTCTTCTCGAACAGTTCCCGGTATGCTCGTGCGAAAGCGACTGCCCCCTCTTGAGATGCTACCGCGCACCCTCGAAATGTTTCTATGACGAACCCTCCGCTTCTCACGTCATTTCCGCCCAAGGAGGAAAGCTCGGCCCAATAATGATTTGCCGCGTCAATATTGGTGGGGTCCGAATCGAGAGTTCTTTTTAAGTTGGCCAGGTTTTGTTGAATTGGATATTTGCCTTCTATCATCCGCCCACCGTCGATGCTCCCTAGCATGCCTATTCTCGCACAGAGTTGTCCAACATAAGAAATGCCCTTGCTTTCTGACCTCACAGGAGGTGTACGCCGGCATCAGGCTCAGATGTTGTGACCGAGCGTTATCGAAACTTGCGCGTTTTGTTCGCGAAGATAGGCGAAGGGAAAGCGCAAACTTGTGAAATGGCGATCTATCGTCAAATCATTCGGTGGTCTCTGAGAGCCCGATTAGAGGCTGCCCAGAAAACGCCAAGATGGGTCACTTCCGCGCAGGTAACTGACGGCATAACCTCTGCGAAACCTCGGCTGGTACATGCTGAAGGTCATCTCTGGTAGTTTTCCCAGTTGCCTGACAGATCTAGCACACGTTACGCTGCGTATATTCGGCTAGTTCCGCCCGCATTCACCCTCAACCAAGAGCGATCAACAAACAATCCAAGGAGACTTTCAATGCCGATCAAGAATCCGAAACAGATTTTCGTGCTCATGCTCAGCGATCTACGGCAGGGCGGTGAAAAAACGACAAAGATTTTCCAGAACCTGGCACAGCTCGCAGAAGATCCCGATATCAAGCAGGCCCTGGAGGCCCGTGCGTTTGTCTCGCAAAAAGACCTCGAGACCCTCGATCAATGTTTCAAGGTCATCGGTGAGGAGCCGGTGGAACTGAGTGAAACGAGGGCTCGGATTTACGATGCGCTTTCCGAGGACTTCCGCAAAGAAGTAGCGGACATTAAAGATACGACGACGCGGCGTTTCTACATCCTCGCGAAACTTAACAACCTTGCTCATTTCCGCGCTGCCGAGTTCAAGACGCTCATCGCGGCTGCTGACGTCTCTGGCAATTATGGAGTCGCCGCACTCCTGGAAACGTGCCTCGCGGATAAGCTCGCGTTAGCGGAGCGGACGCAGCTGTGGCTGCGCAGGATCGCTGAAATTGACATAGCGGAGAAAATTGGCGCCAAGAGAGCAGCATAGACCCGAACCGGAGGAAATTCGCCATTAGGCGATGCCAAAACAGTGCGCCGGGTTAGAGTGCGATCATTGCATCCAGCCCGGCGCTGCTATCCCCGTCGGGGCCTTCGTGACACCTTCCTTCTCGCAAACTTCAGTCGATGTCACTTCTTCGTTCGACGTTCTAGAGATACCTGTGAGCGCTTCGACTCACTCGTAACGAATCTTTACCAACCCAAAAAGCGAGACAACCTCTCCCCCGAGGGCTGTCTCGCTTTAGAAGTCGCAACTCCTAGGAAGCGACATCTCAATATTCACTCTAGACCAACCGCGCGAATTAACAATGGAACGGAAGTGACCGCGTACCCCACGAACATGCTGCAGGACTTTTACTAGTCGTCTCTAGCACTTTGCGCGGCTGCGTAGATGACGAACGGAGCGTGTTATTACGCTCTCACTGTGCGATTTCACATAACGCTTTCATTACTTCCTTGTCTGCCGTATCAGTTATGTCGTTGATTCCACGATGAGTGCCTTTAAGCCTGCAAGCGTACTGCATTGGATACAGCATTGCATCCTTGGTCGTCATCGATACCTGGGGGGGGAATCTAGCCACCGTGCTCTGGGGGGTCATGTTTGTGATCACACTGAACGGTGACCACGGGCGCTGATCTTTACTGGGGTTCTCAGGAGAATTCTAGAGTGGAGGTTGTAGTCATGGCCTGCTACCAGTGTGCGTGCGAAAATCACCAAGAGTTCGGCAGTGAGGTTGCAATCCATTTCCCCGGAATTGAGGGTCTGCGAAAGCCGATCCTATGGACCTTCCCGAGGTTGCGTATTTGTTTGGAATGCGGGTATGCCGACTTTCGCGTTCCCGAGAGGGAATTGGAAACTCTCGTGACAGGTGTTCCTGCGGATGGAGCTATCGTTCTACCGCCGCGTGGAGAGATGTCCAGCGCGGATGAAGGCGACATCACGGAACGCAAAGATGCTGAGGTGGAGCACGAACAACTGGTCGTCTGCGCTTCTTGCAAGAGAATCAGCGACGGACAAGGCGATTGGAAACGGAGTGAGATCGACACACTCGATAGATCTATGGCTGATGTCACCCACGGCTGCTGTCCGGATTGCCTAGAGAAGCTTTACAACAAGTCATAAGGTTGCACGTCGAGCTAGTACGCGCAAGCGACTTCCACTTATCACCCTCTCCCCAGAGTGCTTGTTTTCCGGATGATGCTGTGAGAACTGCATACCCAGACAGTTCCAGCAGAGTCTTCTCATACTGCAGGATCGCCTCGTCGTCATCGACGCACAAGATGACCTTCTCCGAGATTGGGTGAGCGGAGGTCACATTAGGGTCTTCGGCCACGAATCGCTCCTACGAACCATTACTCTCCAACCCTCAATGCAGTACTCAACCCTTCACAAGGAAGGTGGCGGAGCGTTTCCGGGTTCGCATCCGCCACCACAGAAGGAACTTGGAAAGGTTAAGCCAGTCCCTTCCGATCTTCGCACCCAACTTCATGCGGCTGAGCGCCAATCCCTCGGAGCGCGCACATAAGGTTCGGGAGTGACGGAAATCAAGCCACGCCTCACCGCAAAAAAGATCAGATCGGCGTTGTTCTTGAAATTGAACGTTCGCATGATCTTTTGCTTATGGTATTCCACGGTCTTCGAACTCAGGCCGAGTGCGACGGCAATTTCTTTATGAGTTCGTCCCTCGGCGAACCGTTGCAGGATGTACTGCTGTCGTGCTGTCAGATCTTTTGAAAATTGGCGCGCTCTGTTTCTTGCGGCGAACCAATCATCAGCTCTTAGGCTAGGAGTCATATAGGATCGGCCATGCACGACCTCATCAATCGCTTTAAGCAGTTCCGGTCCACCAGAGTTTTTCAGAACAAAGCCCACTCGTCCAAATTCGAGTAGTATCGCAGCCGCAAGATTCGCGTCATTGTGCATTGTCAGAAACACGAACCTCATATGCGGACTTTGTTTTCTGATGCTTCGGGCCGCATCCAGTCCGTTCAGAAGAGGCATCGAAATGTCGGCAATGATTACATCTGGTCTCAGCCTGATGGCTTCCTGCAACATGGCCCGACCATCCGCTACCGTCCCAATGACGGTGAATGCTTTCTCCAGGTATACACGAAGTGTCTCAGCGAACAATGCGTGGTCATCCGCTATCAAGATGCGGGCGCTGGACGGATTCTGACGTGCATTGTCCATTGTCGGATTCCAAATCACTTAGTGATGTCGGGCCGTGACTCAGGGCGCAAAATGGACACTCGGAGTCGCAGGAAACTCCGCCACTGCCGTTCTCGAACGCGTCAATACTAAGCATCCGATAAGGCAACGAAAACTCGCAGAACTGATAGGACATACAACAGACCGTTGTCACATTTGCCAGTCAGGAAGTGTCGGCTGATGGCTACTCAGATGACTACTGTGCCGACAACGCTCAAGCAGCGCTGATCCAAGGGACAGTATCGAGGCCCTGTGCTCCGCTAAGAAGCGCAGAATACTTGCCGCTGTCGCCGTCACTTTCCACCATCGTGTCGGTGCTGGGCCAGTCAGCGTGCAATCCTCTGCGAGGCAGGCAGGAATGGTGAGAAGACGCCTCAAGGTTGGGCATTGGCCAGGCTGTTCGAGATCCTTGAAGAGTTAGAGCTGGCGTCCAAGCTCGAATCTTGTTAGATTTGGCTGCCCTCAAGATTGCCAGTCAACGGGGTGGCGTGGATGCAGGGACGCATCATTGCTCTAGAGCAACGAACGAACTCCTGCGTTATGCGATCCTTTGATGTTTGGACTCAGCAACCTTTTTGTTGATTTCTCCGACTCATCCTGAACTCCGTTGACTACTTCACCAATTCGCGTTCTCGTCGTTGACGATTATGATCCGTTTCGGCACCTTGTCGTGTCGATGCTGCGGAAGCATCCAGAGCTGCAAATCATTGGCGAGGCATCGGACGGCTTAGAAGCCGTTCAAAAAACAGAAGAGATGCAACCAGACTTGATTCTGTTGGACATTGGCCTCCCGAAGCTGAATGGAATCGAGGCGGCCCGGCGAATTCGCAAACTGTCCCCGAAGTCCAAAATACTGGTTGTCAGCCAAGAATCTTCTGCCGAGCTTGTGCAAGCAGCTCTGAGCGTGGGTGTGCTGGGCTATGTAGTGAAGAGTCACGCCGGAAGTGACTTGCTAGCTGCGGTTAAGACGGTTCTCCAGGGCAGGACATTTGTTGGGAGCGGACTCTCGGATCGACATTGCGTGGGTCCTACCTGCGCGATAACCAGTGCAGATAATGAGCAGGCGCATATTGTTCAGTTCTATACCAACGATAATTATTGGCAAGACAACGTCGGTGAATTCCTATGCACGAGCGTGCGTGAAGGGAAATCCGTAATCGTTTGCGCCACGCCGCCGCATGTCGCCGCAGTTCATCAGAGAATGCGGGCGCACGACATCGAGGTGCAACAGCTTGAGAAGCTTGGTCGGTTCATTCCTTTTGATGCGGCTGACACACTCTTGAAATTCATGAGTTCCGATCTGCCGGACCAGAGCAAGTTTGAGTCGCTGCTGGGACCGGTGATCCGCCACGCAGAGGCGGCAGCCGTGGCAAAACATGGCCGCGTCACGATCATCGGGGAAATGGTTGCGCTCCTCTGGGCCGAAGAAAAAGTAGATGCAACCATCAAGCTCGAACAGCTCTGGAATGGACTGGCGAGAACCCACAGCTTCCACCTGCGTTGTGCCTACCCTGCAAGTGGCTTCCACGGGGAACGAATGGGTGAGGCGTACACCTCGATCTGTGCTCAGCATTCAGAGATAACGACTCTGTAACTGAGCGAAGCCCGACGCCTAAACACTCCTAAAACCAAGATAAGCCACCCCCCTCAGCGTTTTGAGTGAGACGCCTGGCTCGTCAAATCCAATGCGCCGTCAGGATGGTACCCGCCAATACCTTGGACAACCTACCCCTACGGATAAGCAACCAAGTCTTCTCCCTAAGACGACAGATCGCACATTACCCGTAGAGCCAATCGCTCCAGCTCCTGATTGAGATTAAACCGTGCTTCACGGCAAATAGGTCAGTCAGAAGCCACGCGCGTCGGTGACTGTTGCGCGTGGGTCTTGGACGAAATCCGGCTACAGAGATTCGCAAGCGTCGGCAGTAGCTTTTGCCAGGCTTCAACTTTGACAACGAAAGCATCGACTAATGCCAGTACATCGGTTGGCACATCGACGCCAGACATCAAGATGATTGCCAGGCCGGGCCTTACCCGTCTTATTTCGAGTGCGACCTCGTGTCCGCTCATTTCTGGCATACCATAGTCGAGGATCACCACGTCGAATGCGCATGTGGTTACGAGTCGGAGTGCGTCTTTTCCGGAAGATGCTGCCAGAACTGTGTACCCGGACACTTCCAGCAGCGTCTTCTCATACCGCAAGATCATTGGGTCGTCATCGACACACAGGATGACTCCCTTAGAGATAGGGCATGTCGAATTAGTGGCTTCTGCCACGACCACTCCGCCGAACGCTTACTTCCCGAGTCCAAGCAGCTCGGCCTTTCACAAAGAAAGGTGGCGGAGGGTTCCCGAGTCGCATCCGCCACCGCAGAAAGAACTGCGTGGAGGCCACATCAGTCCCCTCTGATTTCTTGCGTTCGCGTCAAGCCGGTTGAATCATCCGGCCAATTCTCAGCGCGAATCCGGTCAGTACGCCTCTAGTGGGGAGAGGTCATACCCGTTTCGTGGTGCTCCGGCTTGAAGATTGCAGTTTTCACAGCCTGCAGCTATTCATACGGCTGAGTCCTGCTTTGCGCTACTAGGGAAATCCCTAAGGACGCGGTGATGTGACGCTCACAGCAGGCTGCATTGAGGACGACGCGCAAGAGCGAGCGGACCGGTTACGCGACGGCGCCACGTCGCCGTTGCATCTCTTGGTAGACCAGCCAGAATTCTTGCACCTCAGCGTCGCTTAACACTTTTTCGGTCGCGTGGGAGAGTAGGGCAGCAAAAGCCTGATCTAACTGCTCCTCTGTACAAGCATCTAGCGCTGTTATCGGGAGCCTCATTGCACTCTCCTGTGAAATTTCCCTGATTGTTTGTTCAAATCCCCAACGAACCTCGCAGGGGTAGATCATTTCGCAGATAACGCGAAGTATCCTTCTTATAATGATCGACCCTGAAGGACCGTTCCTCTGAGCCAAGCCCATCGATCTGACTGAGGAACCACCCTCCACCATCGTGCGTTCACAGCAGGCTGCAATCATTCATAATGCATATGCGCGGGCCTCGGCCATTAGGGAAATCCCTAGGATGCGAGGAGTTTCGGGACAAGCTCAGGAATGAGAGTTCTTTTTGAGGGGCTTCGAAGAGTCGTTCAATGGGTTTGTGAAAGTCATGGTGCGCTACCGTCGGGACTTAATCGGACCTGGAATCGCGGCGGCCCAGAACGCCACCTGACGAGGTTGGTGGCGTAGTGTGTTTCCGCGCCTGCTACGCCACCATGGAGGAACGAGCAGCACGTTGGAGGTAAGCGCCGCGTCAGTTCCTGGACGACTCGATTCCGGATTAGCTTCGGTCGTTGTTGCGCTCTATAATGCACATCCCCTGAAAAGACGCGATACTGGAAAAAATGATAGTGACGCGCTGCGCACGCCGATGGCTACTACTCTGACGGGCCTCCAGTATGAGGGGCACTGGCCTAAGAAGACCTTACCAAGAGCCAGATAGGACACTACCTGGCACTCGGCTATTACCCTCCCAAGACCCAAGCAAAGTCAGCCACGGCAATGTAGATCACGCAGACAACCGCCGCAGAGAGGAGTTAGACACAGGCACTCCGAAGACCGGACTGCGCTCGTAAAGACAGGTATTAGATTGATCGCGGGTTACGCGGCGTAGGATAGCTGTCATCACTTTGCAATACAAAGTAGACACGGCTCCGGCGCCAAGTGAATTCACGGGCCACTCAAAACGGAGAACTCCTTTCCACATCCCATAAAAGGAGGAATCATGAACAAGGCTCGACGCGGCAAATTGCATCGGGCCATCAACGATCTCGCCCACGAGGACCTGGCCGCGATCGTCAAGCAGGAATTCCCAAGAGCGAAGGGTCCGAAGATCAACATACTCGCCAAGCAGATCGTGGCGAACGCGCACAGGCAGATCTCACCACGTAAGACACAGCGCGGCTAACTTAGCCGCACCAAAATACGAGAGCCGCACCGAATGAGCAAGATGCTCAAACGATGCGGCTCTTCGTGTCTCTGGGATCATTCTACAGCGTGCGATCTCCGCAGCGTATCCTTCGTTATGCCGGTCTGCGCAGCGATCGCGCGCCAGCTCAAGCCGTCATCCCGCAGCCTGCGCACCTGAGCCGCGTCCACGGTCACGGTGGGCCGACCGAACTTTACTCCTCTCTTCATGGCCGCTCTCTGTCCGGCAATAACACGTTCACGGATGATGCTGCGCTCCAGCTCGGCAACGGCACCCAGCACCGTAAACACCATGCGCCCGGCTGGGGTGGACGTGTCGATCGCCTCGGTCACGGAAACGAAGTCAATGCCGAGCGCTGCGAACTCTTCCAGCGCCCGCAATAGATGGCTGGTGGAACGTGCGAACCTATCGAAGCGCCACACGGCCACCACTTGAAACTTCCCACGCCTGGCATCTGCCATGAGCCGGTCAAGCGCGGGCCGTTTGTCCTTCGCGCCCGTCATCACGTCGCTGTACACGTCGCCAACCTGCCAGCCTCGCCTGTCGCAGAACTCGGGTAGCTCACG
Organism: uncultured Acidobacteriaceae bacterium; assembly: GCA_963840895.1. Classification (GTDB taxonomy): domain Bacteria; phylum Acidobacteriota; class Terriglobia; order Terriglobales; family Acidobacteriaceae; genus Sulfotelmatobacter. The sequence continues at coordinate 131,206 of CAWJAR010000005.1, read as the reverse complement.
GGACTGCAGATCGGCATTCTGCTCGCCAGTGGAGATCCGGGTGTAGATCGCTGCTCGTTTCGTCTTCAAAGTGAACGCCTCCGACTGTCTCAAAAGTTAAAAGCTGTGCGCCAGGAAAATGCTCAAAATCACATCAACAGATTCAACGGATTAGCAGCCAACAAAAGGTAAGACATTTGCGCCACCGCGCTCACGCCTTCTTCGCCTTCTTCCAACGAGCCCTCGCTGCCTTCTTCGCGCGCTTGGTCCTCTCCGCCTTAGTCATCGCCTGGCCAGACCGCGCGCCCCCGACAGCGCCACGACATGCGGGACAGTAGATAACTACCCGCATTGCCGTCTCCGGGTGGATCTTGCAGTATTGTTTTTCCATAGGACGTTCACCTTACCACTCGCTTAGCACTAACGCAATGGCCTCATCAGCACTGGCGCTACCAGCGGACCCGCAGTGGACGCGGGTTTCGGCCTTAGTATGCGAGCATCTCCGTTTCCAGCCGATTCAGAGCTTCCCGCACATTGTTCGCAGATTCCTTCACGATCCGCGCGAAGTTGGGCATCTCAGGGGTTTCGCCCTTCTCCTGAACCCAGACTCGCACCAGCAGCTCGGTAGCCTCCCGCGCCAGTCCGTAGGTTGAGAACTCCAGCACCTTGCATCGTGATAGGAACCTGGGCTCCAACCTGTCAGTCGAGTTCGATGTGAAGACGAAGACAGTGGCAGGGGGAAAGTTTGTAGCGTCCAGCTTGGACAGGAGTGAAACCTGCGCGGCTGGACTCATTTGGTCCGCTTCGTCTACGAGTACCAGGTGCATCTTGAGTCCAGCCATCGGGACGTACTGGCATGTCATGCGTACTCGGTCGATGTTGGTCAGGTTGGCCTCTTGGCTGGGGATGTGATGCAGCTCTGCTGGTATCGCAGTAGCCAGGGCCAAGGCCATCGTCGTCTTCCCAGTCCCGCTCGCACCTGTAAACAAGAATGCGGTCGGGAATGGCCTCGCAGCGAAGTTGGTGAGAATGGTGCGCTGGCGTTCGAGCCCGACAAAGTCTGCCAGAGTCTTAGGCCGGTACTTCTCCGTCAAAGCGCAGGGGAATGCGAAGCTAGGCTGGACATCAGCGAAGGACATGGCCAGGTTAGACATACATCACCGCCTCATTGCTGACGACCGGGACAGAGGGCATTACGCCCTCCGTCTCCGGTTCTACTTGCTGACATCCTTCCAGAACTGTCTTGACTGTCTTGGCTATGACCTCCACAGCCTCCAGCAGCATCGCTGGCGTAACTTTGTACGTGGCCAGGTAGAAATCAGACGGGGACTGGACGCCGAAGTACGAGCCGACAACGTAGGCCACAGCCTCAGCCTCAAGCTCTCGCTGCTGCTTGCCGATTTCCTTGCCGTCCCGCGTGGTGATCCTGTGCCAGTCCGCCGTCCAATGCAGCAACGAATGCGCGATCTCGTGAGCCAGGGTTGCGGCTTGCGTCGCGATGTCGGTCTCAGTCGTCCGGATCTCGATCTCCTTACCGCGAGACGTACCGGCAGCACCATTAAGACAGCAGCTCTCGACGAAGAGAACGGTAATGCCGCGAGACTCAGCGAAGCGCAAGAGCCGAGCCAGCATGTCCTCGCCGTGTTCGCCTGTAGACTTCGTCGGCAACTCAGGCAAGGCAGAGCCGTCTGTTTGGCTAAGGTCGAAGACGTACACGACCTTGAACCAGATCCGCTTGGCTTCGCCTTCACTGCCATCTGGCATCGTTCGCTTGTCCTTGAAAAACATGGGACCCAGAATGGCAATCCCTTTCTCGCCCTTCCGAACGTACCGGCCACACTTGAGCCAGGTATTAAATCCGCCAACGAAGCTGGCGTCTGGTTTCTGTTTCCAGATGAGCATCTGGTTATGCCATGAGTAGTCCCAGAAGGCGGCTGAGGCTCTGAGGTAGTTACGGAACAGGTCTGACTGTCGTGCCGCGTCTGTCTCGTTGGCTAATTGTTCGATGGTGTTGCGGATGCCAGCGTTGAGTTCTCCTGCTTTGCTCTGCTTGTCCATAGCGTTCTCCTTGGCTGTCGATGTCATGCGCAGCCAGTGCTGTGCATGTTTGATTTGCACGGCGACCATACACCCGACGCTTGCAAACCTTGCAGCGCAGCGATTGCTAAGCATCTGAGAACGCAGTAAGAAAAAATCCGTTGACAGGTTTCTGGAATTTCACTCGCGAATGTGAACGCATTAAGCGGAGAACGGCGAGCGGAAATTGTCATGCGGATGTGCCGCAAATGCCGCGCCAGTCGGGCGATTCGACGGCAACGAAGTCAGAGCGGAGATGCTGGAGCAACGAACCTGGACGCAAGCAGAAGCACGCCGCACGCAATCAGCAGCGAATTAGCAGGGGAGTAGCGAACGATCTGCAGAGCAGCGATCGCGCGCCAGGACGAGTACTACTTTACGCATTCCCCGAGGGCAGGAGGACCGCCCTCCCCCCTCGACCATCCCTGGTGACCGTTATCGCCTGGCAGTAGTGAACGAATGAATTATCCCCGTCCACCACTACTGTACGTACAACCTTTCTATACGTACATCCCTCCTGTGCCCACTCCATCCTCCCCGTACATCATCTCTGTACATACACGTTTTCCCCGCCTCACTTTGCAATCATTTCAAATTGACACCGGGACGGGCGCAGGCTGATCCTAAACGGATGAAGAGGACTGACTGGCTGAAGCGTCGCAGGATCGGGGTCTATAACCAGCTAGATGCTTTGAAGCGCGAGATCTCCGCCATACCCGCAAGCAAGGTTCTAACGCCGGAACAGGTGAGGAAGGTATTCAGGGAGACGCGGCAAGAGCGCAGGAGACAGGATGGTGGTGTGTGGAAGAACGGGCACCGGAGTTGCGTCGGACTCTCTGATTGACGCTCAAGAAAAAAGAGAAGCCCCGCTTCTGGGTCGGGACCTCTCTGCGCAAGAACAACCAAACTACATCCTCAATGCTAGGCTAGTGGTGAATTCATCGTGCGGCTACTGCTTGAACTACTAGTGGCGAAGAGAAGGCGAAAGATGCTTCTCCCTTCGTGGACGAATTCCGTAAGCAAGCAATCCTCATCGCGGCCACGATCCTGGCAGCTCGGAAGCTGGCGCAGTGGGACGGTGGGAAGAAGGTTCCGGCCACGATGGGCGCGATCGCGGATGCGGTGCGATGTGGCGGAGGAGATTATGAAGGAGATTGATACTAGGTGGCCAGCGCGGTAGAAGCCTGAGTCCCTGTAGCTACTACGCACCCTAGTGCGCGAGGCGTGCGGTAGGCGCAAGGGAGCCAAAGCGGCGGCCTATGCTTTTCCTTGAGTGAGGTTCATCCCGTGCCGATACAAGAATGGGATCGAGAAAACTTCTTCGCCTCCTTTCTTGCCCTTCGAAAAGAATCCAATTGCCAACAGATGTTCCGCTGTAGGCTTCCAATCTAAGCCAAGAAGTGCTTGGAGAGTAGCGGCACTGTAGTCGGTCTTACCTCCAGAGAACCTCTCAATATGTTTCCACAGATGTGGAAACTCAGCTTGCAGGTAGGTCTGGCGTTTCCGCTTTGACAACTCTTCAAAACCATACTGAATTGCTGATGCATCAATGATCCAATCTAATGTGCCTTCGGGGTCAGCAGCGTAGTCGTCCTGCTGTTTTTGCTTAGCTCGAATAAGGAGATCCAACACATCACGCGGCGTTACAACACCACGTCCGTCGGCACAGCGGTTGCAGAGCCAACGAATTGTCGGACTTTGCCTTGTTCCCTTGAAAACGGTGGGAGGAAATATTTTATCGAAGCAATCCATTCGGTAAGAGGCACTGGCCTCAAGCTGGTCACGATTGATCCCTAAGTAGGTTGCAAAGCCGTCGTTCGCACAAAACCGCTTTATGACCATCGCAAGGATCTGATCTTGTGTCCAACGAAGCGTGTCTGCTTCCCGCACCGTCACGTGCGTGAGAGCAGTGAAGCCAGCCTCTGTTCTAACCACTTGCTCCAACATATCATCTCGCAGAAATACTTTTACCCTAATACTCGCAGAGGCGAAATAGCGCATTGCCCGGAGAAGCCCGCGCAAGGCAGTTCTTTCCACATCTGAGCGACGCGGAAATATCTCATCAAGCCGATCCACCATCAGCCACAGAGATAGTCCGCTTGCCGCGAGGACGGCCTCTAAACTTTGCTTGATGTCATTTACGTACTTCGGGAGCGAGTGTGCAGGTACCTCATCCAGTTGCTTCGAGGGGATCGGTACAACCGATCCAAACAAGTCCAATTCCAACTCCCCGCTGTCGCCCGGAGGCTTAAACTTGAACTTCGGACGCCAAGATGTGAGGACATGCAATGACCACTCAAGTATGTCTCTCAAAGATTTCTTGGCCTCGATCTCAGGAATTCTAGCGCTGACACACACCCGTCGGAATTCCTCTATCTCGGAACTAGCCTGGTCGAGGAATTCGCGATATCTTGGGACCCTTTATAAACTGCTCATGTGCAAGGGAGACGAGATAGATGCACCAGAAGCTGACGAACTCCTCCTCAGAGAGATTCGAGAAGCGATCGATGAAGGCGTGGAAAACCGGATCGCCGGGTGCTTCTTATACCATGCGCGACGACAACCTTCCTCTGCCTCAATAGAACATCTGGAAGGAAGTCAACAAAGATTCGAAAGAGTGCGCTCTTGCCGGAACCCTTTGTACCGGGAATCAGGTCAACTCGGTCGTTTAGCAGATCGGAAAACGCAGAGGTCTCTATTCTGGCTGCTTCGAGTCGTGTATCTGACTCCGCGACCGAAGACCCCAGGTCAAGCCATTGTAGTAAAGTCGATAAGGTCCCCTTGTTGTGGGCAGTCACCGGGCCCTTTCTAAGTACAAGAGCCACTGTGGTGGATGTTAGCCTCTCCCAGAGTGGCGGGTAATTTATATGCTTCCGACTACATCCTCTACCGTTTCGTTATTTCCGTCCAGTCGGCATCGAAATCCACGAGTCTCAGAGACAACCGACTGACTGGAGTCGAGAGATACAGTTAGCGAGTATCCTCGGTTCATCCGCGAACAGCAACTGGAACCTGGGATTGTCTCGAACGAAAGCTTCGAGGCTCAGATCCAATCGACCGATCTCTGCTAGGGTGAAGAATCCCTCCGGTATCTCAGTCCCTCTGAGGAGCCGTCGTGATGCTTCTCGTGCGCCGTACTCACTCATCATCTTGACGAAAACCTTCGGGTTGTATCCGAGACGCTTGCACTCAATAACAGAAGCAACGCAAGCGTTGTCGTACTCCCGCTCCAATGCGCTAAGGTCCGGTGAAGATGTTGCCATTGATCCCTCTCTCGACTGTTGAAGTGAACCCCTCGGGGAAGTGTTCGTCCTGTGCGGCGCGAGAATGCTATCGATGCGGCCAGCCGGTTGTATGTAGCACGTTGGTCGCACTGCTCGGCACGTTCGTGTCGTTAGCGCTGCGCCAGTGCGCGCATAGAATTACTGGGCGAGACGCGCTGGAGCCGATGAGGGGTGCGGGAACCGCCCGGCCCCAGTGCCTCTCGCGCCAACCATGAACACACCCCCCCGGCGACATTTCTCATCCCAGCAAGGTGTAGGGACGAGAATGAGAGCGCGCAAGTTCTATGAGGCTCACTTCGTTCCGGTGGCTTTCGAGATGCGGGAGAGGGTCTTCGGCGCTCTCTTTGCCCCCTCCGCCGAAAGCTTCACAGCTCTACCATTTTCGATCAGCATTTCTCGCTTGCAGACCGGACAACTTCTACGTCCCGCCAGGATGATCTCCATTAGGGAAGTGATCGTAATGTCAGTACGACAGTAGGGACACGTGACGCAATGCTCGTAGAACTGCAGCTTGGTGGGTCTGCGCGCCATCGGGCTATCAGTATACCGGCCAGGTCAAGCCTTACGAGAAGAGTTGCTGCTGTGGAGGTACTTCCGGCGCGACCGCGCGAGCGCATTCCGCATCATCGTTCTGTACCTGATTAACTCGGTGGCTCACCGGATAACACCGCATGATTCTGGCATCAAAAGGACGAAGCAACTCCGCGACGGTCACAGCGTCCTTCATGCCTGGATCGAGCCAAAGTTCGTAGTCGTCTCGGTTAAGGATCACGGGCATCCGATCGTGAATGGCGGCGGTCACGGCGTTCGGAGTCGTCGTCAGGATTGAACATGACTTGATCCATTGCCCGTTCGAGTCTTTCCATCGATCCCACAGTCCCGCGAACGCGAACAGCTCGCAGTCATTGACTTCGAAACAGAACGGCTGTTTCGCTTTGCCCGTCTTCTGCCACTCGTAGAAGCCGTCAGCCGGAACGAGGCATCTACGAAACTTCATCGGGTCGCGGAATGCTGGCAGCGTGTGTGCCGTCTCTGAGCGCGCGTTAATCATTCTTGCTGCAACGGATACGTCCTTCGCCCATAAAGGAATCAGTCCCCACTTCATCAGGGACATCACGCGTTCTGGTTCGTTCGGATGTTGGCGGATGACGGGAACTGGCTGCGTTGGAGCGATGTTGTAGCGCGGACTCCAGTCGTCATCGAACGGGGTGGAGTCGAAATTATCGGCGATGATTTGCTTGCGGCGCGAGAGTCGGTAGCGGCCACACATTGGACACTATGTTAAATCGCTCGTTAGAATAGAGCTACCAAAGCACATTCCTTTCCTCTAGGGTCGCCCGCGTCGTGTAGCGGATGTCCCCCGACCGACGCGGGCGTTTTTAAGATGCGGTCAGCTCGCTTTCCTTCGCACTCTCAATGCCACGCACGTTCCGCGCGATCGCTTCGATCCTGCTCAGGAGTTTGTCGCTGCAGGTCTCCGAAGTTAAAGTAGCTAACGGAATCGCCCGATTGCCCCGCTCATCGGCCTGCGCTTAGTCTGATTGCGTACTACAGGGCGAGGGTGGCCAGGATCGCCTCCATGGCTGCCCTCTTATTTTTTGCAGTCAACCTACTTCCTTCGCACTCTCCTGCTGCATCTCGAAGATGATCTGCCTCAGTTCCGCCAGATCAATGACGTGCCTCTCAGGGTGATAGCTCTCGGCTTTGCGAGACATCATTACTGCGGAAGAGAGAAGGGCGACCACGTCGAAGGGTTTGGGCATCAGTCGATTTTACGCCCAGATGGTTATCTCTAACGGCTCTTCGCAACCGCAGGCCGACATCTTGTCCATCGGGGAGAGTAGAATGTCGAGCACTAGGGAGTGTTCCTTTATGTCTTGCTCTCTCTGCTCTTCGCTCAACCAGTCGGAATTCACTACGGAGATTATGATCCACTTCTCCGCTCCTAATCACGATGCCAAGCCCGGCGTCCAAGTATTTCCGATGATCTCGGTCTGCTTGGATTGTGGTGCGTCGCGGTTCAACATGCCGACCAAAGAATTGTGGTCACTGCGAAATGGTGCCGCACGATCTGAGGCGGCTTAACCAGGATTGACGGTCTGGACTTGCCTCGCGACACATTGCGCCGACAATGCGGCGCTGACAAACTGCCTGCCCTCAACAGCCTGGTCCACAACCAAGAGTATCCAGCATTCAACGAACAGACATTTGTTCGGTAGCGTACAATGCGGGCAGCAGAGGAGTGTGCTCTATGTCTTGCGCACTATGCTCGTCGCTCAATGAAGGAGAATTTGCTTCGGAACTGATGATCCACGTCTCCGGTCCTGACCATCTAGCCAATCCTGGAGTCTTAGCGTTCCCGAAGATCATGATCTGTTTGGACTGTGGCGCATCGCGGTTCAGCACGCCAGTCAAGGAATTATGGCTCCTACGAGGGGCGGCTGCCTAGTCGGCACTGATGGGCAGAGCCTGCGTCTTGACCATTTCGCCCGATAATACGGCGCTGACGAACTGTCCGCCCGCAAGAACCGCGTCCACGGCGGCCAGTAGGCGGTTTGCATCTGTCTTCACCACATAACCCGCGCCGCCAATGGCGAGAGCTTCCTGTACGACATCGGCGGAGGACTCTTGGCTCACGAAGATTATCTTTGCCTTGGGAGCAAGAGTGCGCATCTGGCGGGCAGCGGCGAGCCCGTTGAGTTTGGGCAGTCCGACATCAAGGAGGATCAGGTCCGGCTGGAAATGCCACGCCCTCTGAACCGCTTCTAGGCCGTCAGGCGCTTCAGCAACGACCTGAGCTTCGGGTCTGTTCCTGAGTGTCGAACACACCAATCTTCGGAACGGTTCAAAGTCATCCACTACAAGAACCCGGACAGGTGAGATCTGTCGGTGATTGTCGTTGGAACTCACGGCACTCTCCTGTGAGAAAATGCGTCGCGACTGTGAAACATGCTACGTGCGGACGGTTCATTTTGTCGGTACGGTTTCGTACCGTGAGCGGATCTTCGTGCGGACTCTTGTCGCTACGCGATTCGCCTGATTGGCCCCTCATCGGCGTGCGCTTAGTCTGATTACGAGCCTTTCCAGGTCAAGGGCAGCCACATAAATTCATCCATGGCTGCCATCTTGTTTTTCGCCCTCAGCTCGCTTTCTTCTCGGGCTCGGCCATCTGCCAGATGATCCGCTGCAATTCTGCGAGGTCGATGACAGACGTCTCTGGAGGATAGGTCTCAGCCTTGCGCGCCATCATTGCTACCGACGACATGAACTCTATTGCGTCGAGGGACTGCTTCATCGCCTCACCCCATCAATGTTTGGTGGTATCTCCCTCGTCCGCTTGGATGGTGACATCAACTTCCGCGCCCACCTTTAGCCGCACCTTGTCACCATCTTTGTTCGTCAGGGCATTGTCAACGCGGATCTCACGATAAAGATCGTCAGCTCCCTTGACCCCGATCTCCGCCTTTTCTGGGACGGTTGGGTGGGGAGATTTGATGATCTTCTGGACGACGCCTGGCAGCGTCGTGCTCGGCTTCTCAGATTGATCGTCTGTACTTTTGTCCATGCTGATTCTCCAACTTCTACTGCCCGCAATTCTACGCGCACGGCGAACGTGTTCAAGGTGTTGTTACGGTGGAATGAACGAGAGTGCGTCAGCGTACAAAGCCCTAGTGGGCCATTGACGACCTCTGGTCCTCGAAGTAAACTCCGCGCGTCAAAACTCCCCCGAGGCACCCGCGCCGTAGCGGATGGTTCCTATGCGACGCGGGTAATGAACGGCGGCAAATCATGTCCAGCATCTCCGATGTGAGATTCGCCGAGAAGAAATTGCAGGAGATCATGGAAGAGTTACGGCACGCCGACGCGTCCGCTACCTTTAGCGGTAGTAGTTGCAAACGTCGTCGTCGTAGTTTTAGCTCTGCTCATCGTGGTCCGCTCCTACATGAATTACGGAGACTGAGGCTGCGCGCGAGGAACTGATTGCGCAGCGGAGTGCCTCCACTCCTCATGTCGCGTGCGTTCTCCGCGATCTTGCTCGTCAGCTTGCCGTCGCAGTCGCTGCTTGTCTTCAAGGTTTAATACGATCCCGTTGGTCTGCTACGCCGCGTTGTTCAGGGCCGCCACAGTTAGGAGTTGAACCGCCAAGATGTGATCCATCGCCGCCTTGGGAATTACTGCATTGAGGGCGCGAAGCAGTGGGAGATCATCTAGAGTCGGCGGGGGTTTCAGTGTCGCCTCCTCGTCAGGATCGGCGTATCCATCTTCGCGCACGAAGTCCAGGAAGGTTTTTTTGTTTTCCTCAGATGTGAACGAGAACCACAATTCATAGGCTGGGAATCTTTGGTCGTTATTGCCGACCTGGCCCACAGCCCGCGTGTTCGTCACGAAGGCGAACGCGAGGAGCCTGCCGATGTAATCCAAGGCTTCGGCATAGTCCTGCTCGACGTCCATCGCGACGACCTCCACCAGCCAGTCTTTCTCCTCACTCCAGAGAGTTTCAAGACGATCGTCGCTAGGCACACTATTCTCCCTTTCCTCTCACTATAAGCCCGCAAGGCAAGTGAAAGTTCCGGCGTGATCGGACGGATTTGCGGCCCGCACAGTAGACCACCGGGTCAAGTGATCGATTCGATGCGAAGGGAAGGGAAGGGCGCGATGAGCGCGGCTACCCGCCGATTGGTGGGGGGCCTTGCGCTGGGTTGTTACAAAGTGTGACGAAGATTTCTTTGTAACAACTTTTGTAACAACCATGCTTAAAATAGCCCAATTCTGCCTCTTTGTACTGCCGGGAAATCGTTGAAACCATTCGTTTTCAGTTGATGTCATGGAAACAGTAGGTTGTAGGTTCGATTCCTACCGCGCTCACGAAGCGCTTCGCACTTCGAGCGAATGGATCAAAAATCTGCTGATGAAGTGAACCCAAAACCTGATTCGGCTTCGAAGAAAAAAACAGTGCAGACAGTTTCGGTAAACCTGAGTGTCGATGAGAAAGAAACACCGACGCTCCCGGCGCCGCCGAGCGAGGCGCTGGTGCTGAGGCGAGACCCGCGACATGCGGAGTTCAAGGCAGCGGTCGCTGAGGTGTTCCGAGAGAATGGCTGGCGGTTCTATTGGACGACGCCGGGCACAGACGACAAGCTTGACGAGTTGCTCGAATCTGACGCCGTGGTGACAGTGCAGCAGTTCGGCAGGTGGCTGCAGAATTGGGTCGCCAGCGAGGATCACAAGCCGGGGGAGCATCCGAGTTATTTCTTGCCACGGATTTATGGCTACAGCATCTCGTCGATCAACAAGTACGGCCGACCGCACAACCCGCCGCCGATGACGACTAAGCCCTGTCCTTGGCCGGAAATCGAGAGGGAGATGCGAAACAAAATGATCGACGGTAGAAGACTCTTAGGTGGGGGCCTAGGCTATGACGACTGAAAACTCCAATTATTGTAGAGAGAAGTTTTGACTCGTTGGCGCATACTTGAAGGCGTGCAGATTGCCCTTGGACAACTGCCGTCATTCTTTCCACGCTAGCTCTGGACCGAATCAACTTCATCAGATTTAGAAACTTGCGGCAAACTGGAAGTGGGAAAACTTCACGGTTCATGCGCGTGAAGTCGTAGGCCGGTGCAATCTCTATGGATCGGCCGATGTGAGGCCGCGGGCCTCGACTGCTAAAATCCGTGAAATTGAAAAGTCAGTCAAAAAGGTCGTAATCGACACTGTTTACACGCATTTGCGCGATGACATGAGTTCTCCTGCTCTGGAAGGCGTCAGGGCAGCTGCTCGGCAAAAAGCGGTGGGAAAAGCCGCATAAATACAGGGGTAAAAGGGAAAATGCGAGGACGAAAGCCGAAACCGAACGAGCGCAAGTTTGCAGAGGGCGACACGCGGCATGTCGGTGCGAAGAAGCTGGCCGCGCAAATCGAGGCTGCTCCGAAGGCAGCGCGCGGAATACCTGACCCTCCGGCGCACCTCGGCGAGCTGGCGAAGCAGCAATGGTACATCTGGCGCGAGGACTTGGAGATCATGAAGCAGGACTACCGCGCAGATGCCGTGATGCTGGAAGGCGCGTTGCCTACGCCAGAGCGATCGAAGCGGACGAGATCCTGAAGGATGGATGCGAGATCGAAGAAGTATTTCAAGACAGGACGACCGGAGAGATCGGCACGGTCCTGAAGAAGCGTCCAGCCGTTGCAGTCTCGAACGTTTGCTGGCGACGGGTACGAGCGTTCGTCGCGGAGCTCGGCTTGTCACTGGTATCTCGAAGGAGGCTGTCACTCGAAGCGACGACACAGGGAAGGGAAAGTCTCATGGAGTTACTTTTGAAACCTCGTCCGCCGACAGAAGGCATCCAGTAATTCAGAGGGTTTCCCGGGGAATCTGGCGGGGATCCACTGAACGGTGATGCATTCGGTTCGTTGGCAACTCGGTTTATCTCCGTCAATCCGGCATGAACTGAGGGATCGCGCCGTTCCATTGAACGGGCCTTCTGCCAAGCTCGTAAAGCCTGCCCGATTGTACGTTCCATTGAACGCCGCGTGCGACTGCGGAAACAAGGCAGACGTACGCATCCTGCGTGACCCTGCCCATCTCGTTCAAAAAGAAGGAAACTCAAAAATGAAAACCTCCAATATCATCGCGCTGCGTCAGCGCAAGGTTGAACTCGTGCGGTCAGCAAAGTCGATCATGTCGGTCGGCAATACCGAAGGCCGCGATCTCACAGCGGCAGAAGATCAGAGCCTCGGAAAGATTCACGCCTCTCTCGCGGACATCAAGAAGCAGATCGTTGCCGCCGAGCGGGAGCTCGCTGAGGAAGCGAATATGCCGATGACCCCGGGACGAGAATTCCGCATTCGCCGTGCCCAGATACTGCTTGACACGGGGCGACATTGTTATCGCGCTGGGAAAAGCTTGGAAGAGGGGGAACCGAGATGAAACGGTGAAACTTCTTGATGGAATCCAGCGGGTGTAAGTCCCGCCCGGTCACAGTCGAGCAGACAGACCGGAAGCGAGTGTTGCCATTCACCGGGCGACGGGTGGATGCGAAGCGTACACAGCAAGGAAGCAGGCCGTGAAGATTCAGCTCCGAAAACTCGGCGGGTTGCGATGCCGACGCCGTTAACAAGGCGGAAGGCAGCACTCGGACGACCGATAATGCGAGGTCGCACCGGGGTCGCCGGAGTCCCTAGCTCGGGGCATGCTTCCAAAGGGATTTCCCAGGAACCCAGGAGAACTCCCCCATCGCCTCCTCATCATGGGAGGTACCGATCGTCAAGGGAAACCGGAGACGGCCGGGACAGATGGACGAGCAGTCTTACGACCCTATAGTACCTGTGAAGGTGGGGAACCGCAGGGCTTGCGCAAGGAGCGGCCACGGCACCCACTGGAGGGAAGGGGGGAACAAGCTGACGTATGTGCCGAAGGAAACATAGGCGAGACTCAGAACTCGAACGGCTATGTCCACAAAACTCGACAGACTAACTGAACTAGCCAAGGAGGAACCGAAGCGACAGTTCTTCTCGATCGCGCACTTGATCACGCCCGAGGCGTTGTCCGTGGCATTTCGAAGTCTACGAAAGGAAGCCAGCGCAGGGGTGGACGGCGTCACGTATCAGGAGTACCAAAAGGACGCCGAGAGAAAGATCCAAGAGCTTTACCAGCGGCTCAAAGATGGAAAGTACCAAGCCCAACCGCTGCGCAGGGTCTACATACCGAAGGAGAGCGGGAAGCAGAGACCGATCTCGATTCCCGCCCTGGAGGACAAGATCGTGCAGAAGGCGATGGTGGAAGTACTGAACGCCATCTACGAGCAGGATTTTCTCGACTGCTCCTACGGGTTTCGACCCGGACGAGGGCAGCACCAGGCACTGGATGAAGTGAAGCGAGTCATCTGCACCCGCTCCACGGGATGGATCCTGGAGTTAGACCTCACTGCCTACTTCGATTCGATCGTGAGAGAGCAACTCATGGAGATGATCGAGAAACGCGTCAGCGATAGCAGCGTGCTTCGCCTGATAGGGAAGTGGATCAAGGTTGGAGTCATCGAACAAGGACAGCTTCTCGTGAGGGACAAGGGGACGGGGCAAGGGCAGACGATTAGTCCGCTCTTGGCCAACATCTACCTTCACCACGTGCTCGACGAATGGTTCGAGGAGGTGGTGAAACCCCGACTCCGGGGTGAAGCTCATGAGATCCGTTTTGCCGATGATGCCATACTTTGCTTTCACTACAGGGAAGACGCCGAGAAGGTGAAGACCGTCTTATCGAAGCGGTTTGCAAAATACGGTTTGACACTTCACCCGGAGAAGACGAGGCTGCTGGAATTTGGGCGCTATGCAGAGGAACGCGCGAAGAGGCAGGGAAAGAAGAAACCCGGCACCTTCGACTTTCTCGGTCTGACGCACATCTGCGCACGCAGCCGGCGAGGGAAGTTCACCGTGCATGTGCGAACGATGCGCAAGCGGCTCCGCAGGAGCCTCACGGCGGTCGCCGCATGGTGCCAGGAGCACCGACATGCACCGGTGGACGAGCAGCAGAAGACCCTCAACGCCAAGCTCCGAGGCCACTACCAGTACTACCGCCGACCGACAAACTCTCAGAGCCTTCTGAAGTTCTATCGGGGTGTTGTTAGGATCTGGAGAAAGTGGCTGAATCGTCGCACGCGCGGAAACCGGTTGACGTGGGAGAGATATACCGAGCTCCTTCGACGTCATCCGTTGCTGCCGCCTCGGATCTGCCATGTCTGGATGTAAACCGGTGAGTCGAGCTTGAGGAACCCGCTGCGGGAAATCTGCACGGTGGGATCTGTGAGGGAGGAGATATCCCGGTGGTGCCATGGCGGACCTAAACGGGCACGAAGCTGGAAACGGCGGACACAGCCAAGGAAAGCCTACAGCCTATCGGGACTCCTCTACTCGGAGAGATGGGGATTTTGCAACAGTTGTCAGTTCGGCTTCACCTCACGCCATTCCCCGCGCTCATCACGAATCAGTTTTCGCTCGGCAATCTCGACGGTAGTGCCTGCCGCGTGGTCCACAAACTCTAGAAGTTCCTCGGCAAACCACAACTGCGTGGTCTGCCCATCTAGAGCGACCGAAATTGCGAGGTCCTCGGAAGACTTACCAATCACCTCCACGCCGGTAACCGAGGGAGTGGTGCGTCCGAATACAGTCCCCGTCTGACCAGCGATCCCGAGGACTTCTGTGGCGTCTGTGAGGCGGATTCGCACTCTATCTCCGAACGTGACTCGGCTTGTGCCCATGACAATGAGTGTAATGGCGAGATTGCAACAGTTACGGTTTTGCGCTGATCTTCTTCATTTCCGCCCCGGCCTCACGCCTTAGGTTCCGGCTGGGACGTAAACACGGGTCGTTGAGCTGTTTTAATGGATGGCGAGCTGCGCCCGCCCGGCTGTTGAAATCCCGAAGCCGGGCGGGCCACGTCTAGAAAGAAATGTTGATTCCCGAGAATCGGGAATGCAAAGCCATCACCCTACCGGATCAAGTTATGGCCCGATGGTGCTGACGGCTTTGCCGTTCACCCCCACCACGGCGCACAGAACCTTGCCTCCCCCAATGCTGGCGCAGCCGGGATTGCCGTTGTAGGTAGCGGTGCCGATCTTCGACCATCCAGACCAACTGGTGCCGTTGAAGGAGGTTACCCAAAGCCCGGCATCGCTGGCCACCGAACCGCAGGCGAGTTCCCCTGTGGCAGTTTGCGCGCACGACGAGCCGGGATTGACGTTTCCGCCAAGTCCGCCCCACCCACTCCAACTCGTGGTAGCCCATGCGCCGCCTTTATAGTTGTTCCGCGAACAGCCCGCCGGAGCTGCCGCGGGAAAAACAGGTCAGAAGGCCAAGGGTTCCTCCCAGTGGCGTGCAGGAGTAACGATCGGCGCCAGAGCTGCCGCCGATATTGATGAACTTGCTCCAGGCAGCACCGGCAAAGCGCGCAGCAACGACATTCCACGAATTGGTCGTCGATGTGGAAATGCAGACCACGCCGCCAGTACCGTCGCTGCCGCAACCGGGCGCGGAGACGGTTGTTCCGGCGAGAGTTTTGAAGGCGCTCCAGACAGTGCCGTTGAAAAAGCTCGAAGTATAGCCACCGGCAGTACTGCGGCCCACGCAGAGCACATTCCCCACCGTGAGCTGAGCGCAGCTAGGTTCTGAGGTGAGGGTACCGCCAACGCTGGTGAGCGCGCCCCAGGTTGTACCGTTATAGACTGCTGCGGAAAGACCACCTGTAGCGTTCCGCACCCCGCAGATGACGCTTGCCTGCGCCATCTGCGGCACAGCTGGGATTCGAGGTGACGGTGCCAGCGATGGTTTTCCAGACAGCCCACTTGGTTCCGCTCCATTGATTCACGATCAGAGTTTGGCCCACTCCGCGCGCCGCGCAGACGGCCAACCCGGTTGACGGAGATGCGCAGGAGGGATCGGAGAGCACAACGGTGGTTCCCATCGAAACAGCGCTTGTCCACGCAGCCCAAGCCGGGTGCAGCGCACAGAGTACGACCATGATCGTCAGCAGGCGACGAACACACACAGTTTTCATTTTTGCTCCTTTAAGATTTGCCTTTTGACTTTGCTTGCTCACTACACAGGCCGTTAGTCTCGAATGCATAGGCGTCTCCTTCGGTGATGCGAAACTTATTTAGCGATTCCGCTCGCGGCCTCCACCTCGGCTCGTCTAATTGTGTGGATCATGTCCCCGACTCCCCGAAGTGTCCATGGAGGAAGCCTAAAGCCGTCTGAATTGATCTGAAGCCCGCCTGTCTCGCTGACTGATGTAAAGCAGGCCATTACACGTTTTGACCGCTGGTCAATGAGCGATATGGGGATTTTTCGCCAATTGACCTGGGAGATTAGTGGATGGATCGGCACTGCTGAGGAAGTTTCTTCCCGAAGCTCCGCTCGTAAGCAAAGTCGTCAGTCAGATAAAAGTGGCTCCAGAATGCATCATGCATAGCACCACGTTCGGGATAAACAACTCGAAAGGGAAGGCGGGTGCCACATCCGAGGCACAAGTGCTGGCGAGGCTGGTGGGCATCAATGGTGGGAGGTGAATTGGAGGTTACGCTCCCGTCAGTGGTCGTATGTCCAGAGTTATGAGTGTTCCTGTCCGAGTAACTGGCGCGGGTGGAATCAATCGCGGGAAGTCTCAGCGCTCTACAGATTGCTGCATCTATACGCGTTCGCGTCGCGTCAGTTTCCATATCAGGGAGAGGTAGCAGCACCGCTCCTTCCTGATCCTGTCGGCTTCAGCATGCCATGCATCCCGAGCCAGCGTACAAAGGCATCGAACCAACCGGTGCTCGTAGTTTCCTTCGGGTACATCCCGAAGCCATGGCCACCCTGTTCATAAAGATGGAATTCGACAGGGCGCTTCGCGGCCTTCCAGGGCCATCGTAGCCGCTGCTTTGAAGAGACCTTTCAGATCATGGTTGTGGTCCTTGTTCAGGCCCCGAATGGAAAGCAGTTTCTTCGATCGCCGCACTTGACCTTCGACCATGCGGTATTCCGCACTGATGCGGGTTTCCAAAGCCAGTCGAACCCCAATTGAATCGATACATGTCAGCGTTGCTCAACGCATCGAACCAACCTGGGTATTTGTTTTTTAGCGGCAACACGTTCCAACAGCTTTACTGCCCGAAGTGCGTCTACGTCGGCGAGTGCTTCAAAGATTCTCCGCCACGAGCAATAGTGTACGCATCAACCTTGGTGGGAGTGCCTTGATACCAAGTCATGGTTTGCCGGCAAAGGAAGAGATAACCTCTTTTCAAAATCGACTGCTTTCCTATCGCCTATTGAATCACGACCAAGTTGCAGCAGCGAATTTTCGCGTTTCTGGATTCCGACCGGAGATCAGCATCGTGGCAGACGTGCTTGCTGCCGCCATTGTCGATGATGTAGAGCTGCAACGTGGAATCATGGAAGTGTTGAAAGACCGCGATGAGCAGTCACGAGTTGATCGTGCGACTGGAGTGAACGGACTAGTCTTGCGAGCAGTTCTTTTTCACTGCCATCAAAAAGACCAGCGGACATTTGTTCGAGAAATTGCGGCCACGGCAAACCGGTTTTAGGCTGAAGATGGAGAGGCGCTGAAGGTCAGCAGCGAAACAGTAGGACACGTCCTAAAGTACTTGGGTCTTTATAGCCGGCGGCTCGGCAATGCCGGCCGCGGACTTATATTTGACAAAGCTACTCAGTCTCATGCCCATACGTTGAGCACTGCCCTACGATGTTCTCACGTCTGAGCCTTCTTGCGAACACTGTCACGAGCTCCAACAACCACAATCGGAAGAAGTTGTGCAGGATGTGTAGGTGGTGAAGGATTTGGCAAGGATTTGGCGTCGTACCCTAGAACAATTTCGCGATGCCTACGCATATCAATGGACCGTATCCTGCGCTATCACACAACGATCAATCGCCAGCTCTTTCAAGCCACGAACCAATTGGAGAGATTACCGCGACTCCGGAAGCGGAAGAATTTGACAGCGCCATTGACTGGTGTGTCATTAGAAAAAGTGCGGCGCCAACAAGGTATTGCGATAGATTTGACCTAAAATTTCAGGCTCCAGCCGTGACCTCGAACGCAGAGAGCAGCCGCATATCCATCGCAGACAGGAATGTCGCGCAGGGACCATGCGGCAGCGACGGTAGGGTCAGGACGGGTCGCGAGCAGCGCGCTTGGATCGCCGGGTTTTAAGGAGACGTCGAATTGGTGAAGGGGAAGCGACAAGCCGGCGCCGTGCGCCTTGATGTAGGCTTCCTTTCGGGTCCAGCATCGAAAGAAGCCGTGATACTGCTCGGCAGGAGAAAGAGCGGCAAGCTGACCCCGCTCCTCCGCGGAAAAAAAGCGTCGCGCGATCGCCTCGTGATCGAAATTGTCGCGTAGTTGTTCGACGTCGACGCCGACTGCGCGTCCGCGCGAAAACGCGAGCATGGCGATGGATCCCGAGTGCGACACGTTGAACTCCACCTGATCTGCCGAGGAAGACGGATGCAGCGACGGTTTTTCTTTTTCGGAATACTGCAGCACGAGTTCCGAAGGATTCGAATCAAGGTAGCTGCCCAGGATCATCCGCAAGATTGCGCGCGTCGCTGTGAAGAACTGCCGATCCCGGGCAAAATGAAAACGTGCTGCTCGCGATCGTTCATCTGCCGAAAGAATCTGCTCCCATCGTCGTTCCGCGGGGGCTACCGAGCCGAGGTCAATCTGCCAGAGTTGGACCTCATCTTCGGGAAGAGCGATTCGCGTCTCCAGTTGAAACGTCGTATCGGAGATATTCATCGAGTCAGTCAGCCTGCAAAAACTATGACAGTGTAAAGGAAAAAAGATTGACCCGCGGTCTGGTTTAAGTACCGCCTTCACCAAAAATTGCCCTTAGAAAATGGTTTTTTCGTGGGCCTCTGCGCGCCAATTTTGAACCAAAAGTCCCCGATGACATCGTGTAATTTGTGCCGGAGGACTCACTCCGGTTGTGAAGTTTCGACTAAGGCGTTTACCCGATGCTCCGATTTTTTGCCACCTTATTAACGGTCGCCTCATCGCGTGGTTTCGATTTCCTGCGAGTGCTCCCTGAACGGGAAATGCCGCTTTCTATTTGGCTTACGCCGGAGCGACCATCCATTGAGGGTGTCTTTACGCACTTCGATCACGAAAATGACCCTCCAAAGTGCGGCAAACCGTTTTTGGAAGGAGTTTTGCACTTTCCCAGATCGCTTCCCGGGCGCTTGCAAGTGCCTGTGGAAATTACTGTTCGATCATCACAGACAAGAAATGTCTCAAAGTGGCATTGTGGATGCTATGGGAAATAGAAAGACCACTGCCCCACGCCCCTTGTGGCGAAGGCGATGCAAAAAGTAAAAGAAAAAAGGGGAGGGATGGAAATGATGGAGCAGACTGTTCGGCTGGGTCCTCGCGAACAGCAGATCGTGGAACTGCTTTTACAGGGTTGTGATAACGCCGAGATTGCCACACAGCTGAAAATGGCACGGCGCACCGTGAAAGCCCACTTCAACCGTTTATTTCTTCGTTTCGGAATTACTGGCGGTATCAAGCGAGTCAAACTCGCGACCCTGTTGTACCGGAGGCAAGCATGTCTGCAAATGGACGCTATGGGACCCGTGTCCCAAGTGAACGTGAACACCGAGTCATCCAACTTGTTGCCGAAGGCCTGAAAAACCGCGAAGTAGCGGAGGCCATCGGGACTACCGAACACGTCGTGAAGAACTATCTGCGGGTCATTTATGACAAGCTTGGGCTGTGGAATCGAGTCGAACTCGCCCTATGGTACGAGTCACGGCGGAGCCCTGTAATGCTCGCAACCCAGTAGACCTTTGCTGTAGCGGACGCCGCCCGGAAACTTTGAGCGGCGTCCGCGAAGCGAAAATACAATTTGCTTGAATTATTCGCAACCAAACGCCTGAAGATTCCTCAGCCTTTCGCCAGCCTGTTTCATTCCTGCTCGTGCCGCTGAGTCGAGCAAGACGCGCGCCTGATCGCAGTTCTTCGAAACTCCCTCCCCTTTAAGGTACAGATCCGCAAGTAAGAGAGTTGCAGCGCCATTGTGTTTGGCCATCGCTTTCCATAGCCATTTCGCTGCCTCCGCCTTGTTGACCGCTTCACCTTCTACGCCATTCAAATACCTCAGAGCCATGGCGAGCTCTTGACTCCCGTTTCCCGCTTGGGTGTCGAGTTGCGTCCACTTCTCGGCATCGGAAGAGGCATTTGGTTTTTCTACGGGAGATGTCTTTTCTGCGCTTCGAGGTTTCGGGGCCGAGCTTCCGTCGGCCGCGCCGGGCGCGGCAGAGACCGGTTCTTTGTCTGCAGTCGCCTTTCGATCGGCCGCCTCAGGTTGTGATGTAGTCGGCGCCGCTTCTGGCGTCGCCGGGGCGGCGGCCTGTGTAGCCACCGGTGGCGGAGCTTGGGACTCGACATGCGCCGTTTGAGATGTCGCTTGCGCACTACGCCATGCCATGTAGCCCAGAGCCAGAATCACGATCGCCAGAACGGTCCCAATATAGACGCGATACGAACGAGTTGGAGCGGCATAACTGAAGATCTCGTCATCCCCGTCATCGTGATAGTCAGCTGTATCGGCGGTTTGAAATAGCGAAAATTCGTTGCGAGGCAACCTCGGCTCGTATGAATCGCGTGCGGCAGCGCTGGGCTGTGATTCCCGCCAACCCTGCGGCGCAGGCTGCGTCTGCCGGTCCTCAACAACCGGCTGAAAGCTGGCAACTTCTAATGGCGCGATGGTCTCCGCTACCGCTTGTCGAGCGCCGCACATGCCGCAATATTTCTGGGATGCGGGCAGTTCTCGGCCGCACGTGCGACAACGAACCTTGATCGGCATTGGCTGAATGTTCTCAGGCTGCATAGGTGTGGTTACGGGTCTTGCCAGGCTTTCCTGTGGCCATGCAGGCGTAGCGCCGGATTGATCGTCCTGAGCAGGTTCCTTCGCTTCCAGCTCACGCAATAGTTCCAGGACCGCCTGCTCACGCTTCTCGGGGGGATTGGTAAAGTAGACCTCGGCCCAGCGACCCATGTTTTGCCCTAAGACTGGATTCAGCAAGGGATTCAGTTCCGGGGCAGGCAACGTTCCATGGTCTTCAGAATGTTCGGTGGAATGTTCGGTTTGATTGGGCAAATAGGTTCTCCGGCTTATGGAAAATTGACCAGATCAAGATGAAACCGATAGGTATGATTGCACTCCGCTGGCGCGAGGTTGTCAAATTAAACCATGTAGAAGGGCCCAGGAAAAGGGCGAATGGGACTTAATCGCAGGTTTTCCGGGACGCGGGTTCGAACTGGTCCAGTTGGGCGTTTCTTTGAGACGTAAACTGGCCCTTGGGCGTTTTCCCGTACAAATCAGCGCCCGGGCAGTAGTAGAGCGCCGTGTGGAGATCAACCCAAACCTGAACGTCCGGATTGCCTTTGTATTCCGGCGCCGGGGGCGCTTCGGCAAGGCCCATTCGGATGAGCATTCGATCAAACATCGACAGATCAGCGTCCGGTGAGGATTTGCGATGGCCCGCCGCTACGTTCGGGTTTCCCCCCGTAGCATTCACAGATCGCTCCGACAGGATTCCCCAGCGCAGGACGGCGGCGACGAGAAGCACCGCGACTGCCAAATAAATGTCGCCGCGGCGGGAACTCCAAAAACGAGAAAGTGTACCGGCGCGTTGCGCGGGAGCCAGTTGCTCGAGAAAATCGCGAGCGCTTGCAGCCGAACTCCATGCCGTGCCGCGGTCCGATTTTACGAGAGCAGTCGATGTTTGCGTTTCGTTTTCTTCTTCCGCTTGTTCCAGTTTTGTTTCGACAGGCGCTTCGAGGTCCAGCAGAACGGAGTCTTCAAACTCCGCACGAATGGGAGCCTTCTCGGATTCGCTGGATTCTTCGGTACTCTCACCGTGCATCTCAGCCGACTCAAATAGCTCAGGCATCTGCTCTTCGAGGGAATCGGCAAAAGACTTCTCCAGGTCCGCGAGATCCATGGCAGGGACTGTCTCGTCCGCAGGAGATTTTCTGTCCGCCGTTTCAGCGGCATTGTCCTGTTTCCTTGCCTCCTGCATGTGCCACAATGAGGCCACTTTGCTCTGCAGGTTGGGCGCTTCGTAGTCGCTGCTCCGCGGCGTCCCACAATTTCCGCAAAACTGCTCTCCCGCGACAAGATTATGGCCGCACTTTCGGCAGGTATCGGCCGAAGACGATGCCACCGGCGAAGCTGCGCCGCCTCTGCCGAGGGAGTCCCTTGCTGCCGTCTTCTCCATGAGCGCCGCGAGGTTGGGTTTCAATTTTTCCAGGGCTTCCAGCATGGCCGCACGCTCAGTCGCGTGCGATTTCTTCAATGTGACTTCTTCGTCCCGCGCCAGCGCTTCCGTCACCAATCCCGCCATCAGTTGACACGTATGTACATCCTGATCGGTGAAGGCATGCGCGGTGGGGTAATAGACTTCCAAGGCCCCAACCACCGTGCCGTCGTGAAAAATTGGAACCGCAATCAGGGATTGGATGCCCCGGCGGTGGCATTCTTCCGCATCGAGAAGAAATTCCGGATTCACGTCTTCACAGCGAAAAGCCTGTCCTGTCCGGATACAAGCGACGCAGAGCGCTTTTTCCAGCGGAACCACTGTGCCGGGGGGAAGCGTCAGCAGCCCGGTTGCCGCACGGTAGCGAAGTTTCTTGCCCTCCAGAATGCCGACCGCCGCACCACTTGCACTCGCAATCTCGGTTAGACGCTCGGTCACCAATGAGATTGCGTTGCTCAATTCCAGTTGACGCAGTTGAATCTGGCGCTGCAGTTCAACAATTTTTGCGAGGATTAGGGTGTAATCGGTTGTCGGCTCGGTGCCTGGGGTTTGTGACGGCACGCTCGGATGCGGGACTGTGGCAGATCGATCCTCGGCCTCAAGCTGATCTCTCTTGAGCGAAAGTCCCACTTCCATCTCTTGCAGTTCGCGATTGTGCTCTTGCAGGACGTAGGCCGCTTCCAGCAACTTATCGAGCGTTTCCTCGTCGAGAACTGGCTTGGGTTTATCTTCGGACACGATTTCTTTTTCCACCCTGGAAACCGCCCCATTGCAGCCCGGCCATTCGCCGGAATGCTTTAATTCTAGTGCATGTGTCACGCCAACACAGACGTCTAACGTTAGCTCTACAGGGGATGAAGCTCAGGGGGATCGAATACCTTGGGTCTCCTCGCGTGCAGGGCCAAGTCTGCCATTAGTTTACCGCCAGTCGTTCCGTCTTGCGAGGGTTCTTATGGCTTGAGAATAGCCGCGTTCGCGAATAGTAACCACCTATTAGTAACCACCGTATTCTGCAGAACTTTGCACGGCGGTCTCCGGATTTTTCACTTATTCAGAAGCCGCAGCGGATTGCCCCTCAAGGCTGTCATCCTTGCCGCTGAGGTAGAAATGAACAGCGGGCGTAATGATCAGCGAGAGCACCATGGAAATGAGAACGCCGCCAATGACCGCGATTGCCAGGGGTTGCAGCATCTGAGATCCGGCGCCGATGGCGAAGGCCAGTGGGAGCATCCCCGCGACCGTCGCCAGCGCGGTCATCACGATCGGCCGCAAGCGCCGGCGTGCCGCTTGGAGCATCGCCTTTTCGGAAGACAGGCCCAAGACCCGCATCTTCTGATCGGCGTCGAGCAGCAGAATGCCGTTCTTGGCCACGATGCCGATGACCATGATCATTCCCATGAACGACGAGATGTTAAACGTAGTCCGCGTAACCAACAGAGCAATGAACACGCCCGAAGTCGAGAGCAGAGCCGACGAGAGAATCGCAATGGGTGCGGCGAACGCTCCAAACTCAAACAGCAGCACGATGAACAGCAGCAGCACCGCTAAAATCAGAACGATCACCAGGTCGTGAAACGAACGCTGTTGTTCCTGATAGGTGCCGCCGTATTCCACACGAATGCTGGAAGGAATGTGCAAACCGGCGACGACCTTTTGCACGTCGGCCATGCCGCTGCCCAAGCTTCGGCCTTCCAGGCGAGCCGTAACGGCGACATCCCGCTGCAAGTTTTCGCGGCGAACTTCTGTCTGGCCCGGATTCTCCACCACCGACGACAGCGCTCCCAGGGTGGCCGTGTGGCCGCTGCTGCTGACTAGCAGTGTGTCGCGCATGGCTTCGAGTGACGCCCGGTTTGCCGCCGGGAAGCGTACCCGTAGGGTATAGGCGCGATCGTTCGCGACGACCGGCGTAGGCGCTGGTTCACCTTCAAGAATTGCCGATGCATCCAGCGCGACTTCTTCGGCGGTGAATCCGGCTCTGGCCGCCACGCTCGGATCCACCTGAAATGTGACCGCCGGTCCGCTGATCGTGTTATCGATTCCATTCAGAATGTCGACCACGCCTTTGACCTTGGCAATTCCGTCGGCCACTTTCGGTGCCCACTCCTCGAGTTGCTTGGGATCCTGGGAGAAGAGCTTGATCTGAATCGGTTCCGGAGCAGAGGTCAGGTCGCCAATCATGTCCTGCAGCACCTGGATAAACTCAATGTCGAGGGCGGGTTCTTGTTGTTTGATGTCGGCGCGAACGTCGGAAATAATGTCGTCGATAGCCCGCTTCCGTTTCGCTTTCAACTTCACGAGAATGTCGCCCGTATTGGCTTCCGTGACCGCGGCCAATCCGAGTTGCAGGCCGGTCCGCCTCGACGTGCTCTCCACCTCGGGAACTTCGCGCAGCATCTCTTCCACGTGACCGACAACGCGATTCGTTTCTGCCAGAGAACTGCCCGCCGGCATGATGTAGTCGATGACAAATCCGCCCTCGTCCATCTCGGGCAGCAGGTCGGACCCGGAGAACGTATAACACAAATACGAAGCAACAATCAGCACAACGCTGAAGATGACGAGCAATCGGGGACGCTCGAGAGCGCGACGCAACCAGCGTTCGTGAAAGTTCACCACGCGGAGGAAGAAGCCGCTGAGATGTTTCTCTTCGGCGGCGAGCAACTTCATGGCGTCGTCGTTTTCGTCGCGGAATTCTGAAGAAGAAGACGCCATCTCCGATTCACCAGACCGCGCTTCGCTGTTGTCATCCCGTCGCTTGATGAAGTACTGGCTCAGAGTCGGAGTCCACGTGACCGCCAGACCCAGCGAGGTCAGCAGCGATACGGTCATGGTCACCGCGAGCGCGCGGAAGAAGACTCCGGTAACGCCGGTGATCACGATCAGGGGAATGAAAACGACGACTGGCGTGATGGTCGATCCGATTAGTGGGACAGTGATTTCTTTCAACGCACTGCGGATGGCTTCGAGGCGTCCTTGGCCGGCATCGCGATGCAGAACAATGTTCTCCACCACTACAATCGCGTCATCGATGACCAGACCGACAGCCGCGGCCAGACCACCCAGGGTCATCAGGTTGAATGTCTCGCCCATCACTTTCAAGGCGATGAACGTGACCATGACGGTCACCGGAATTACCAGTCCAGCGACGAGTGACGTTCCCCAGTCGCGGAGGAAGACCACGAGAATGATCGATGCAAGGATCAGCCCCAGCAGAATCGCGTCGCGCACGCTCTTGATGGACTCGCCCACAATAATCGACTGATCGTAGAAAGGCTGGATCTGAACGCCCGGTGGCAACGTTTTGCGCAGGCGTTCGATTTCGTCATGGACCTCTTGCGCGACCTGCACCGTGTTCCCGTCGGGTTGACGATTGATGTTCATCAAGACGGCCGGCTTGCCGTTTGCCGTGACGACGGTGTAAACAGGCTTTACTCCTGGTGCCACGGTCGAAACATCGCCGATGCGAACCGGAATTCCCGCCGGAGTATTTTTGATCACAGCATTCGCAATGTCTTCGGGCGTCTTTACCTGGCCGTTGACCAGGCCGAGATAAAGCTGATGATTGCGCTCGAGCAATCCCGGAGAGTCGATCAGATTGGTGCGCCGCACCGCGTCCAGAATGTCCGACACAGTTACGCCCGCGGTCAGCAACTTGGCGGGATCGGGCGTGATATGAAACTCGGGTTCCTGTCCGCCCTGCACGATCACCGTGGACACGCCCTCCAACCGGTTCAAGCGCGGCTTCATCTCATAGGTCGCCATCTCCCACAGCTTGGTTTGAGGCATGCTGTCAGAGGTCAGGCTGTAGCCGATGATCGGGAAAGCCGCGAACGTCAACCGGTGGGCCTCGATTTTCGCGGTGGCGGGAAGTTCCGGCTGCACGCGTGAAATTGCGGCGTTCACGTATTGCAGCGTCTGGAACATGTCCGCGTCCCAGCGGAAGTACAGATCAACTTCCGCCGATCCACGACTGGTCGTGGAGCGCACAGTGAGCAATCCCGGCACGCTGTTGACCGCCTCTTCAATTGGGCGAGTCACTGTGACCGTCATCTGATCGATTGGCATGACGCCGTTATCGACCGCGATCAGCACGCGAGGGAAATCAGTCGAGGGAAACACCGAGACCGGGATGGTGAAGGCAAGATAGGCGCCCAGCAAACCGAGCGTCAGAATCAGGAAGATGACCGGCCGGGAGTGCCGGGCAATCCAGTGATTCTCAGTGGGATGCTGGCCCGTCGAGCGTTGTTCGCTCGTAAGACCGGTCGTGGGCGAGTTCACGCAGATGCCCCGCAGTGGTTATTTTTCATCGGAACCCTCACTGGGAGCTTTGGATCCTTCCTTGGGGGCCTTCGATGCATCAGAAGAACCTTGCGCAGGAGCCTCAGCAGCTTCCACTTTGATCCTGGTCTTGTCGGGCAGTCCGTAAGCACCACTCGCCACGACCTTGTCGATAGCAGTTACGCCGTCAACAATCTGCACGTCGTCGCCGTTGCGAATCCCCAGCTTGACCGCTTTCTGGTGGGCGCGTCCGTCAGATCCCGCCAGCATGACGGCTGTCGTCCCATCGGGTGTGGTAATAACCGAGTTTGCAGGCACGACCAGAGCGTCTTTCACGGTCTGTGCCGTCAGGGAGAGTTGGACGCTTGTTCCCGGCTTTAAAACAAGCTTTGGATTTTTCGCCTCCAGCCAGACTTCGACGGTGGTGCTGTTCGGATCGAGTGCTGGACTCACGACGGTCACTCTGCCCTCGATTGGCTCTTCGATCCCGGGCACAGTCATCGAACCCTTGTCTCCAACTTTCAGGGCGGCAGCATCGCTTTGCGGGATATGAGCTTTGGCGATGACCGACGAGATATCCATTACCGTCAGCAGCGGAGTGCCTGCCGCCGCCATTTCGCCCGGATAGAGTGGCCGGTCGGTAATGACGCCATTGATCGGGCTACGAATCTCTGAGTACCCGAGCTGCGCCTGCGCTCCCAGATACTTGCCCTTGGCCGATTCCAGTTGCCCGGCTGCGGACTTCAGCGCCTGCTGCTCACCGATTGCCCTGAGCGCGTCCAGATGCTTCTTGCTGATCGCATACTGATTGCGCGCCGTTGTTACATCGACCCGTGATTGGTCGAGTTCCTTGCGTGGCAGCGCACCCTGATCGAAGAGTTGCTGGCGGCTCTGGAATACTTTCTCCTGCGCATCCAGCGCCTGTTGCGCCTGTTGCGCATCGGCCTCCGCTTTCTGGATCTCTTCCGGTAGACCCGTCTTGGTGGTGGTTTCGTAAGCGGCCTGCGCCTGATCGTAGGAACCCTTCGTGTCCTGAGCGGCAGCGCTCAGATCGCGATTCTCCAGGACGGCGAGAAGTTCTCCCTCGTGCACCGCACTGCCGCGTTTTACCAGGAACTTCTGCACCGGAGCGCTGATCTTGGGCACAATCGCCGCTTGTTGGTGTGGGAACAGGACCGCTTGCGCGTTAATGGTGCGCTGGATCGTAGTCTTTTCAACCGGAGCGACCTGCACCGTGACGACTGGCTCGGTATCTCCCTTGTCAGACGAGCAGCCCAGCGTAGCGAGCGTACCGGTGGCGCACACCAGACAGGCGAGTGCGAGCGTGAAGGAACGCAAGCGATTGAACTCGCGATGACTCTGTGGATTCGTTGCGGTTTGGATGCAGTTCATTCGGCTAGAAGGTTCCTGTCAGAGTCTGTAAGTTTGCCACGGCGATACGGAAGCGCGCCTGCCCATCATCGTACGCGTTGCGTGCCAGAGTCAGTGTGTTCTGCGCATCGACCACTTCCAGCACTGTCGATTCCCCTGCCTGATAGCGCAAGGTCGTTAGCCGCATACTATCGGCGGCCAGTTCCGCCGAACTGGCTAGCGATTCCATTTCCAATCGAGCTGTTTCGGCTTCTTGGTAGAACTGGCGGAGGTGGCTGAGGAGTTGTCGCTGTGCAAAGGTCAAGGCAACGTGCGCCTGATCGCGACGCAGTTCTGCTTGTTTCAGTTTGCTGCGATTGGAGCCCCAACTGAAAATCGGAATCTGAAGAGTGGCCACCGCCGCGTAACCGAGATTGCGGAACCCATCCGTGTGGATGGCGAATTGATTCGAATCGATGCCGTAGAAATAATCGACATTCAAAGCCGGCAGCAGCCCTCCCCAGGCCGCAGTAACCTCGTGATTCGCAGCTTCGAATGCCGCCAGAGCCGCGCGCAGATCCGGATTGTTTTTCTTGCCCGACGCTTCGATTTCGGCGAAAGAGGGAAGCGGCTCCGGTGTCTGCAGGTCATCAACGACTGCGAAGTCCTGATTGAAATCGGGGAACAGCAACACCGCCAGGTCAAGACGGCTGCGCTCCATGGCGAGTTGAGCCTCTTGCAGGTCGCGCTGCTGCTGCTGCGCCTGAATCCGCGCCTTGATGACGTCGGCGTGCGCGACCTCGCCTCCGTTCTCCAGCTTCTGGCTGATGTCGAGGAAGTGCGCCGCCTCAGCGGCAGCGCGTTGCGAGGTTGAATATTTTCGCTGGGCAACAACCAACCCGTAGTAAGCCTGCGTCACCGTAACCACCAATCCGCGGGTGGCAATTTCGGCTTTGGCTCTGGCCTGCGCCAGCGCCGCGGACGAGCGCCGGTAGTCCGCAACGTTGGTGAGCGACAAGGCTTCATGAACTTGCCCCTGGCTGATGTACTCGTGGACTCCGTTGTTGGCGATGAACTTCGATGTCGGACATCCCGCCGTACTCGTCGCGCAGTTTGCCGGCAGCGCCCCTGTTCCTTGCGTGTAGATGAACGAATTGTTGTAGTCCACACTGGGCAGCAACCCGGCGCGCGCCTGAACTCTATCCTCGCGAGCCAGCCCGAGGTCCGTAATCGCAGACCGATACTCGGGATCATTCAACCGAGCCCGCTGCAGCGCGTCCTGCAATGTGATGGTGAGGGGGGCCCCTGATGTAGAAGTGCCGTTGTCACCCTGAGTCTGTCGCGACGATGTGACCTGTGCAAAAGTCACTCCCGCCAGTGTGAGCAGGACCAAAATGAGAATCCAAGGAGTCGGTCCCGAACCAATTTGGAATGACGTTTTCTTCACGACAACCCTGTCGATCGAATGTGTTTTCACGCCGTTACCTCGAAATCAAGATCGGTCGTCCGTTTTAATCAAAGTGCCAGAGCCCAAAGGAATTCGCAAGGCACTGAGTCGAAGCGAAGCCCGACCCTTGGATGCCGTGACGAAGGGGCGGAACGAAGGGCTGCGAATGAAAACTTGCATCGCAAGCGTTTCTCATAGGTCGCGTCTAGGACCAATTTGGAACTCGCTAGCCTACCACGTGCTTCCTGAAAGCCACATGAAACTAAAGGCTTGTCGCTAAAAGTGCCACGCCCCAAAGTACTTACGTTCTTCTTTGCCGCGCTGCGAAGAATTGGCGAAAGTCGTGCTAGGGAACAAGCGAATCTGATCCACCAGCACAATGGAGGGCAACAATGATCGACCAGGGACAATTTAAGGTAACGCCGCGCGACCAGCAAGTCCTGAACCTTCTCGTGCAGGGCTGCAGCAATAAAGAGATTGCAGGCCAACTCAACATCAGCCCACGCACCGTCAAGCAACATCTGCGCACGCTGTTCTTGCGAGCGGGAATCCGCGAGGGCCGCAAACGCGTAAAGCTTGCCATCGCCATGTTCACCCAGGAAGGGGCGCAATCATGACCCCACGCGAACGCCTCACCCCAAAAGAGATCCAGATCGCAATTTTGGTTTGGCAAGGCCTCACCAATCGCGAAATCGGCAAGATTGTGGGAACCAGCGAGCAAGTCATCAAGAATCACTTGCGGAGCGCATTCGACAAAATTGGGGTTTGGAGTCGGCTGGAACTGGCCATGTACGTTGCCAGCCACGGCGGAAAGGATTGGCTCTCGGAGTCCGAACATCCCGTTTCCTACTCTCAAGCCGTTGGGGCCGATTAGTGGCGCTATCGCGGCCAACCCGCATAAGTCCGGCGCGCCTCTATCGCCTTTATCGTACTCATTATGCCTTCATACCCCGGGCAGAAGCCGCGCCGACTTCTGCCATTCTCGTAAGTTGTGGAGTGTAAGCCTAAACTCTGCAAAACGTTTCACGATTGTGGTTTGCTGTTCAGGCCGCGAAGACTATAACTCTTTGTCCGACAATTGATTACGAAGGCCGCCCCAACGGCACACGAATTGCCCTCAGGAAGTGGTTCGAACAAAAGCGGGCTCAACAGCAGCCACGAGCCGGCTTCGCAACCCAAGGGCGAAACCGCGATGGCGTACAAAGAGATCTTCTGGATGGCATGCGACTCCACCGAACAATTGCGGGCGGAGTACGGTCCTTTTCACACCCGGCCAGAGGCCGAGGCTGAGGCCAAGAAACTCGGTTTCGGATACTTGCTGCGCTACGAACATCTTCTGGGAGAGGACGAAGAGATTCAGGAAGTCCGCTGCATCTTCGTGGAACTGCCGGGGGCCCCTCCGGTGGGAGTCGAGTCACTCCCCATCACATTGCACACTCGTTGCGCCACCTGTGGCGAATCTGCCGCCCATGAAAAAGGCTGGCAGGCTGAGGTCTGGGCCGATATCCACGAGTTTGAACATTCCCGCCATCGCGTGCGCCTGTTTGAGCATGCGCGCGGCAAAGGTTTGAAGGAGATCGGCGACTGGCGCGGGTAGCACTTCTTCGAACCCGGTTTCGTTCGATTCGTCATTCCAAGATCAGTCATTCCAAGATCAGTCATTCCAAGATCAGTCAAATCCAGGAACTCTTCCAGTTTCACTTGGTGTTCGTCAACTGGCTGGCTGCGGCCCGATCCACAAACCAAATGAGTCTTCCGGTCGGGCGGACCAACTTCGCCGGATACTGTTCCGGCGGCGCATCTTCCTCTAACACGGTCCGCAGCACTTGGGCTTTATCCGTACCGCTGGCCAAAAAAGCCACCTCACGTGCCGAATTCAGGACCGGTAAAGTCATGGTAAGCCGGTTCGCTTTTAGTTTGTCGACCCAGTTCGCAATCACCAGACGCGTTTTCTCCTGCAACCCAGCAGTGTTGGGAAAGAGCGAAGCCGTATGCCCATCTGGGCCCATGCCGAGAAGTATGAGATCGAAGGCTGGAACCTGTCCCGGCTGCAGCTGGAAGAACTTGCGCAGGGTCTGCTCGTAGGCTTCCGCAGCGGCTGCCGCATCGGGATTCTCCGCCGCAATTCGGAACACATTTCCCGCATTGACGGGTATCTTCGAGAGCATGATCTCTTCCGCCATCCGGTAGTTGCTTTCAGGGTCAGTGGGAGGGACGTGCCGTTCATCGCTCCAGAAAAAATAAGTGCGATCCCACGGGAAGACTGTGCGTGCATTGGTGGCTAGCAGGTTGAAGAGATTTTTGGGAGTCGATCCGCCGGAGAGCGCAATCGTGAAGCGGCCGCTTTGCGCCACCGCTTCGGTGGCGGCACGCACCACCTCTTCTGCCGCTACTTCGAACAATTCCTGCGGTGTCGTCAGGATTCGAATTTCGACGTTAGAACTCACGCTGATTCTTCTTTGTCTTAATTCTAGCCTTTGCCCCGCACTGCCGCGCAGCGCGCCGCGCCCAGCAAACCTGCTTTTTCGTTCGTGACGACTTGCACCGGAATTTCCTCCATCAGTGGCCGTAATCGACCCTTTGCCACGAAGGCCTGCATGAATAATGGCTCCTTCAGTTTGGCAAGAACTTTGGGTGAGATGCCGCCGGCAAGAAACAGTCCTCCGGTCGCCATTACTTTCAGCGCCAGGTTTCCCGCTTCAGCGCCATAGACCGCAACCCACAGGTCCAGCGCTTTTTCTGCGAGAGGCTGCGTTCTCTCGATCGCTGCTTTTGAAATGGTTGCGGCTGCATCTCCTTTGTGAAGTGCGTCCGCAAACTCGGCGGATTCCTTCCCGCAACCGCTCTGGCGGAGGAATTCGTAAACATTCACCAGACCCGGCCCCGAGAGAATACGCTCGTAGCTCACGTGTCCAAAGCGCGCTTGCAGGTAACGCACGAGTTCGATCTGCAAATCTCCCTGGGGTCCAAAATCCGTGTGGCCGCCTTCGCAAGCGAAAACGTTGTGGCGGCTGCCATCCCAGAACAAACCCGCCTCTCCCAGGCCTGTTCCCGGCGCGATCACTGCTTGATTGCCCACCGCTGGCCCAGTTACACGATTCAACGACACGAGGTCTTCCTCAGCGAGAGCACCGATGCCCCAGGCGCTGGCCTCAAGGTCATTGATCAGTAGAGTGGAAGGAAGATGAATCTGTTTCGCTAGCCGCGCCTGCTCGACTACCCAAGGCAGGTTTGAAGTCTCTACGCGACCGTTGCGGACCGGACCGGCTATTCCGAAACATGCCGCCTCCGGTCGTGTACCCGAGTCATCCAGAAACCGGGTGACAATCTCGCCAAGTTCACTATGTTCGCGGCTTGGGAAAATGCGCTCCGAAACGAGCCGCAAGTGCCCGTTCTGGGGTTGAAAATAAGCCAGCCGAGCATTGGTGCCACCAATATCTCCGGCCAGGATCATTTCTCGAAGTTCCTCCAGCGCCGGCCGTCTCGTTCCAGCAATTCATCCGCTTCTTTCGGACCCCACGTGCCAGACGCATAATTGGGGAAATTCCGTGGTGGCAATGCCTTCCACAAATCGAGCACGGGATTTACTACCGACCATCCCGCTTCCACCATGTCCGCGCGCTGAAACAAGGTCTGATCGCCGATCATGCAATCATGCAAGAGTCGCTCGTAGCCCGTGCTTGGCTGTTTGCCAAAATACTCCTGGTATTCAAAATTCATGTCGACGGTTCCCAGTCGCATGACTGGCCCGGGCACTTTGGCCGCGAATTGCAGAGAAATTCCCTCCTCAGGCTGAATATGTAACACCAGCTGGTTCGGCATGAGATGTTCGACGGGAGTGTCGCGGAAGAGCACGAAAGGAGCCCGTCGAAACTGTATCACGATATGAGTGTTCCTCACCGGCATCCGCTTGCCCGTGCGTAGATAAAAAGGAACGTCCGCCCAGCGCCAGTTGTCGATCAGCAGTTTCATGGCGACGAAGGTCTCGGTCCGCGAATCCGGGGGAACGTCGGGCTCGGTGCGATAGGCTGCGACTCGCTTGCCGTCTTCGGTGCCGTCGCCGTATTGCCCACGGACGCTGCGGCTCAGTACTTCTTCGTCGCTCATGGGCTGAATGGCGTGGAGAATCTTGGCCTGCTCATCGCGCACCGCATTGGCGTCGAAAGAAATCGGCGGTTCCATCGCGGTCAGGCTGATCAGTTGCATGATGTGGTTGGGCACCATGTCACGCAGCGATCCAGCATGGTCGAAGTAGCTGCCTCGCCCCTCGACGCCCACCGTCTCGGCTACGGAAATTTGTACGTGGTCAATGTAGCGCCGGTTCCAGACCGGCTCAAAAATTCCGTTGGCAAAACGGAACGCCATTATGTTCTGCACCGTCTCTTTGCCAAGATAGTGATCGATGCGGTAGATCTGTGTTTCCTCGGCCTCGTTCAGCAGTTGCTGGTTCAGCGCCTTGGCCGACTCCAGATCGTGTCCGAAAGGCTTCTCAATGACTACCCGCCGCCAGTGGCCGTTGTTCTGCTCCATCAATCCTGCTGCCGAGAGCTTTTGGACAATGGGACCAAAAAAGCTGGGCGCTGTTGCCAGATAATAGAAAAAATTCTGATGGGTCGAGTGCTCTTGATCTACTGTGCCCAGGAAATCCTTCAACTCCGGGTACAGTTTGTCATCGGTGAAGTCTCCGGCAAAATAGTAAAACCGCCGGGAGAACCATTCCCAGAGATCATTGTCGACGCATTCCCCGCAGTAGGCTTTGACGTCGTCATAAACTTTCTTGCGGAATTCATCATTGGAATATGTCGTGCGCGCGACGCCGACGACCGCAAACTCTCGCGAAAGCAGTCCCGCCCGCGCCAGGTTGTAGAGCGCGGGAATCAGCATGCGCCCGGTCAAGTCACCGGCAGCGCCGAAGATCACCATGACGCAGGGGTCGCCGAGCTTGCCGATGCGCGGAGGAGTTGCCGTCGGTTTTTCCGCTAATTCAGCCATCAGTAGGTCCTCTGGAGATGTAAAAAAAATCGCCGTTTACGCGGACTTCTTGGGTTTGCTGGCGCCTGCTTCCACATGTCCGCCAAATTTTTGCCGCATGGCAGAGAGCATCTTCTCCGCGAACGTATGTTGCTGCCGCGACCGGAACCGTACATACAATGCTGCGGTCAACACATCCGCCGGCACCGCTTCTTCAAGCGCCGCCTGGATCGTCCACCGGCCTTCCCCCGAATCCTGTACGTATCCTTCATATTCGGAGAGGGTCGGGTTTTCCGTAAGGGCCATCGCCGTCAGATCGAGGAGCCAGGAACTGACTACGCTTCCTCGCCGCCACACTTCCGCAATGTCCGGCAGGTTCAGGTCGTAGCGTATGCCTTCCGGCAAATCTTTGCTGGTCGCGTTCTTGAAGATGTCGAAGCCTTCCGCATAGGCCTGCATGATTCCGTACTCAATGCCGTTGTGCACCATCTTCACGAAGTGTCCCGACCCCGACGGTCCACAGTGGATGTAGCCGTCCTCCGCTGTTCCGCCAAGGTTCTCTCGTCCCGGCGTGCGCGGAATGTCACCCTTGCCCGGCGCCAGCGTCTTGAAAATCGGATCGAGCCTCTGCACCGCTTCGTCAGGGCCACCGATCATCATGCAGTAGCCGCGCTCGAGTCCCCAAACTCCACCGCTCGTCCCTACGTCGATGTAGTGAATGCCCTTGCTCTTCAGTTCATTCGCCCGGCGCACGTCGTCTTTAAAGTAAGAATTGCCGCCATCGATAATCGCATCGCCGGCCTGCATCTTCTGTGCGAGTTTCTGAACGGTGGCCTCGGTCGGACCGCCCGCCGGCACCATGATCCATATGGCTCGCGGAGGAGTTAGTTTGGCAATCAGGTCTTCGAGGGAAGAAGAGCCGCCCGCACCTTCGCTCGCCAATTGCTTCACAGCATCCGCGCTCAGATCGGAAACCACAAGCTGATGTCCGTCGCGCATGAGGCGTCGCGTCATATTCGCGCCCATGCGCCCCAACCCCACCATTCCCAATTGCATTGTCTTTGCTCCTGAGTAAATGCCGGTCCTGAGTAACGCCGGCGTCCCGCTGGCTGTCGCGAGGGCGTCACGCCCCTCGCCGTAAGAATCGCCGAGCTCTACAGCGCTTTCCGAACGGCGGCCTCCAATGTAGCCAGCCCCGCCTTTAGATTGCTGCCCAAATGCACCCGCAAGGCGCGTCTCCCGCGTTCTGCCAACACCTGGAAATCTCCGCGAGCCTGCGCCGCCTTCACAATGCCGAAAGTATATTTCTGCCCCGGTACCGGCAATTCCACGGAATCGTCACAGGTCACTTGCAGAAATACGCCGGAGTTTGGTCCGCCCTTGTAAGCCTGCCCCGTCGAATGCAGAAATCGTGGTCCGAAGCCCAGGCAAGTCGCCACGCGTTTGCTGTCACGCACCAGGTGTCGAACTGTTTGCAAGTTCTGCTCATGCTCGGCGTTCATCTGAATGTAGCCAAGCACGGCAAAGTAATCGCCCGCCTTGATGCGTGCCAGATGCGCCTTCAGATATCCCGCGAGCGTTCGGTCACTCCCTGCGCCTTTCGCCAGTTCGGCCGCATTCTTTTCGTCGGTGAACAGTTTGACGCCCGCATCTTCAAGAATCGGTTCTTCCGCAGGCAACGAACCAGTCTTCTCATACTCAGAAGTCAGATTCCGCGTAGCAATCTTGCTCGCTTCGACGTCGGGCTGGTTGAAGGGGTTGATGCCTATAATCGAGCCTGCGACCGCCGTCGCAATCTCCCAGCGGAAGAATTCCGCGCCCAGGTCATAGGTGTCGGCCATCGTGATGCGCACCACCGGATGCCCCGCTTTCTCGATCGCCGCAACCTTCGCTTCCTGATCCGCGTTCGGGCCCGATTCCAGCCGAACATAAACGAACACGCGATCGCTGCTGTAAACCTCAGGCGCGGTCAGGGTTTCGCGGTCAACCGGGATAATGCCCTTGCCGACTTTCCCGGTCGATTCCGCGAGCAGTTGCTCCAGCCACGCCCCCAGATCCGAAATTCCAGGAGATGTGATAATCGTGACTTTGTCGCGGCCCGCATTTGCGGCGACTCCGAGAATGATTCCCAGAACAGCTGCCGGATTCTCTTCCACCGCCGCACTTGGCCCGCACGCGCGTACCATCTCCGCCGCTCGCGATAGAAACTTCTTGGTATCCAGCCCCATCACGGCGGCTGGAACCATGCCGAAGTTCGAGAGAGCCGAATAACGCCCTCCGATGGAAGGACGTCCGAAGAAGATATGCAGGAAATGATCTGACTCCGCCACCTGCTGCATCTTCGATCCAGGATCGGTGATCGCAATGAACTGGCTGCCTGCTTTTGTGGCTCCGACTGCCTGCTTGGTTCGCTCAAAGAAATATTGTTTGAAGATGTTCGGTTCGAGCGTGCTGCCCGACTTGCTCGAAACAATATAGAGCGTCTTGGGGATGTCGATCTGGTGCTCGAACGCTTTCACCTGCGCCGGATCGGTGGAATCGAGCACGTGCAGAGTGGGGAATAGCGGAGTCCTTCCGAAGGTCATGTGCAGGACTTCCGGACAAAGGCTGGAGCCGCCCATCCCCAGCAACAGCACATGCTCGAAGCCGCGGCTCTGGACTTGCTTCGCGACCTTCATCAGCTGATCGTGCTGCGCAATCTGTTCGTCAACAATGTCGAGCCAACCCAGCCACTTCGCCTCGTCGCTCCCGGTCCAGAGCGATGGGTCGCGTTGCCACAAACGCTCCATGTTTCCGCGCGATTGCCAGTCCGCGATCGTCGCCTTTACCGTCGTGGCAAGCGTTTCCGGCAGGGAAGTCTTCAGTCGGCTCACGGCTATCCTTTTGGCTGCGTATTCTTCGCGACCGCAGCTAGCAGTTTGTCAAACGCGTCGGCGAACAACTTGACGCCGTCATCAGTGAGTTTGTCCGTCACTGCCTTGATCGAAATGCCCGCACGTCCCAGGTCATCCATCACCTTCGCGGCTCCCGGCACATCTTCGGTCAAACTGTTATGCACCACACCGTGGTCGCGGAAGGCATCGATGGTCGCGGGTGGCATCGTGTTCACCGTGTCAGCTCCAACCAATTCTTCTACATAGATAACGTCGCGATAGGCGGGATTCTTTGTGCTCGTACTAGCCCAAAGCACCCGCTGTGTCTGCGCTCCCTTGGCTGCCAAGGCCTGCCAGCGAGGTCCGCTGAATATCTTTTGATAGCGTTGGTACGTGAGTTTGCCATTGGCAATCGCCACCTTGCCCAGCAGCCCTTTCAACAGCGCTTGCTGATTAGCATCCTGTGCCGTCTTGAGTTTGTCGCCCAGTTGCGAGTCGATCAGGGTGTCAATGCGGCTGATAAAGAAACTGGCTACGCTTGCCATCTTTTTCAGATTCCCGCCGCGTGAGGCCAAGTCTTCCAGTCCGGCAATGTAAGCCTCGGCAACTTTCTCGTACACTTCCTGCGCGAATAATAATGTGATGTTGATGTTGATGCCTTCGCCGATCACTTGCCGGATCGCCGGTAATCCCTCGGCGGTACCTGGCACTTTGATCATCACGTTCTCACGATTCACGGCCTTCCACAGCCGGCGCGCTTCGTCGATCGTCGCTTGCGTCTTGCGGGCTAAATACGGCGAAACTTCCAGGCTGACGTATCCGTCGCGGAAATTTGTTTCCTCATAGACTGGGCGCAGCACGTCGGCGGCGTCCTGAATGTCGCGAATGGCAATCTGCTCAAACTTGGCAGTGGTGTCGAGATCTTTCCGCTTGGCCAACGATGCCAGCATGTCGTCATACAGGGAGCTTTCACCGATAGCCTTCTCAAAGATCGACGGATTCGACGTCATTCCCCGCAGGCCGTCCTCGGTAATCAGCTGCGTCAATTTCCCTGTCGTGAATAGATCGCGCCGGATGTAATCGAGCCACATCGACTGACCATAGTTGAGCAATTCCTTTAGCGGATTCTTCGTGGCTTTCGAATTTTCGAGAACTCCAGTTGGCTGCATGATGACCTCCATTGATCTTTTGATGACTGGAGCAACGGAACTGTTGCGGATCTGTTCCGCTGCTTTTTCATCCTTGCGATGTTTATCCCCAGCGCGCGATTACTTGCCCGAGAGTGCCGCGTGTGCCTCAGCCACCACGGTCTCCACGGTAAATCCGAAATATTTCAGCAGATCTTTTAAAGGCGCCGAAGCTCCAAAGCGATGCATACCGACGTTACGTCCTTTGAGGCCGGTATAACGCGCCCACCCAAAAGTGGATGCCATTTCCACCGAAACCCGCGCCGTCACATCCGACGGCAAAACGCTCTCCTTGTAAGCCGCATCCTGTTTTTCAAAAAGTTCCCAGGAAGGCATGCTGACCACGCGTGCCTTTACACCCTCAGCCTTCAACTTCTCATACGCCTCGACGCAGAGCGAAACTTCGCTGCCGGTGGCCAACAGGATCACGTCGGGTCTGCCGCCCTGCGCATCGGCGAGCACGTATGCGCCCTTGGCCGTGCCCGCTGCCGAAGCATATTTTGTGCGATCGAGCGTGGGCAGATTTTGACGCGTCAATACCAGCGCCGCCGGCGAGCTTTGCAACTGCGCGATGATCTTCCACGCCTCCACCACTTCGTTCCCGTCGCAGGGGCGAAGCACAATCAGATTTGGCATCGCCCGCAGCGACGCCAGTTGCTCAATCGGCTGGTGCGTCGGTCCGTCTTCGCCCACCCCAATCGAGTCATGCGTAAAAATGAAAATTGACGGACACTCCATGAGTGCCGCCAACCGGATGCTGGCCCGCATGTAATCGCTAAAATTAAAGAAGGTCGCGCCAAATGCGCGAATTCCTGACACGTTCAGGCCGTTGACGCTCGCCCCCATGACGTGCTCCCGCACGCCGAAATGCAGGTTGCGCCCCGCCGGAGTCGCTGCCTGAAAATCTCCCGCGCCCTCGAATTTCAGCGTCGTTTTATTGGAAGTTGCCAGATCCGCCGATCCGCCAATCAACCACGGAATATTCTGCGCCAACGCGTTCAGTACTTTGCCTGAACTCTCCCGAGTTGCAACGCCTTTCGCGTCGGCTGGAAAAGTCGGAAGATTCTTATCCCAGCCCGCCGGCAATTCATGGTGCTGCATCTGGCTTAGACGCTCCGCCAACTCCGGAAATTTCTGCGAGTAAGCGGCGAAGCGCTCCGACCACTGTGCTCTCAAATCGTGTCCGCGCTTTCCAATTCCTTCGCGGAAATGTTCGCGCACACCATCAGGCACCAGAAACTTGGCGTCTTCCGGCCAGCCATAAAATTTCTTAACCAGTCGAACTTCGTCTTCACCCAGAGGTTCTCCGTGGGCCGCGTTCGTATCCTGTTTGTGCGGTGAGCCGTATCCGATGTGGCTGTCCACCATAATCAAGGTCGGACGGTCGGTAGTTTTCTGGAAAGTCTCAAAGGCTCGCGCCAGCATTTCCAAATCGTTGGCATCGGCCACGCGCGTCACATTCCATCCATAGCCCACAAACCGCGTCGCCACATCTTCACTAAACGACCAGTTGGCTGGGCCATCCAGAGTGATCGAATTGTGATCGTAGATCCAGCAGAGATTCGACAGCTTCAAATGTCCGGCAAGGGAAGCAGCCTCACCTCCAATGCCTTCCATCAGGTCGCCATCAGAACACATCGCGTAGACATTAAAGTCGAAGATCTCGAAGCCCGGCCGGTTGAAATTCGCCGCCTGCCACTTGCTGGCAATCGCCATGCCGATACTGTTCCCAACGCCTTGGCCCAGCGGTCCGGTCGTCGTCTCGATTCCAGACGTGATATGCGATTCCGGATGTCCCGGTGTCAGGCTCCCTAATTGCCGGAAGCGCTTAATCTCTTCCATCGGAACCGCAAGCTCTTTCAAGACCTTGCCGCTATGATCGACTCGTCGTACCTCGGCCAGGTTCAACATGGCATACAGCAACATGGAGGCGTGCCCGTTCGATAACACGAATCGGTCGCGATTCAACCATGTGGGGTCGGCGGGATCGTAGCGCAGGAATTGCTGCCACAGGCAATAAGTGACGGGCGCCAATCCCATCGGAGCCCCGGGATGGCCCGAGTTTGCCTGCTGCACCGCATCGATGGCCAGAGTACGGATCGTATTGATGCAGAGCGTCTCCAGTTGTTGTCCCGTCACTACCATCTGTTCACTGGCTACCATGCGACTCTGCTCCTCCGGCCCGGAATTTTTGTCGATGCAACTGCCTTACCTGATTAGAGTTTCCGATTACAGAAAGGGTTCAATACGCAGAAAGTGTATCAATTTCCAGGAGGGTGTGGATTGCAGCCAGGTGAAAAACTGGCAGGGATGGAAGGAGCTACTCTATTTCAGAAACTGGAAGTAGCCGTTTTCGGTTTTCGACGTACGGGTAGTTTCCTGTACGAATTTCAGAAACTGTCGCAGGCTGTCGCGCTCGGCAGGTACCATTCCTTCGAAGCGCACGCGAACTCCGTTGGCCGTTCCTGTGCGGGCTACCACCCCGGTTAGCGCAAAGCCCTTGACCCAAATCTTTCCATTGGGCACCCAAAGGCCGATTTCCACCTTCGACCCCGGCTTTACCGGATGCGCCGTTTCAATCAAACATCCGCTGGCGCTGGTGTTGGAAAGATTGCCCCAGATCGGGGCCGGCACTTCGTCGACACGAAGCTCAACCGCTACGAAACACTTGATGCGCGGATGACGCCGCCGGTCGCTACCCCAGTTCGGGCTGAACAGATCGGGTTCGAACGGAGGCGTCGCGGAAGCAGGAGTCGGCGTAGGAGTCGGAACTGGGGCGGGAGTCGGAGTTGAAGCGGACGCCGATTTCCCTGACGTCAATCCGCCGGCTTTGATCTCGCGCATCGCTGCCAGCAGCGTCTCTTCCCGTTTTTCAGCCGGGGCCTCGCGGTAAGCCTGTAGCAATTTTCCCACGTGCCGGACCAAGTCCGGGTCAGATAGGATTCGTGTCCAGTCAGTTCCTGTTGCAGCACTCATGCGATGGCAGATCTTCCGTTCTGAAATTTGCGCCCGTCGTTAGCTTGAACCATTAGGTTGAACCTGGGGTCACCACTATTCAAGATGACCTTGGTCACATCGTCGATGGGGCGAGTCATAGGAGATCCAGGTCAATACGATTGCTCTGTAAAAGATTGGCAGGCAATCGGTAGATACATCTCCTCGCGCAGTGCTTGCGCACATTACTGCATAGTCTCGAACACGATCTGGACCACTTGCGTCGTATCCCCTTGTGCGGCCGCAAACCGCCATTTTTCTACGGCGTCGACCGCTGCATCGACCAGCACCGGATTTCCTCCCAGTACTCGCGTGGACTTAACTGAACCGTTCGGTCGTACCACGGCTTCGATTCGGACCGTTCCGTGAACGTTCATCTTCTTTGCCAGCTCTGGATATTTAGGTGTAACTCGCCAAACGATCTTTCGCTCCGAGT
Source organism: uncultured Acidobacteriaceae bacterium (assembly GCA_963840895.1). Taxonomy (GTDB): domain Bacteria; phylum Acidobacteriota; class Terriglobia; order Terriglobales; family Acidobacteriaceae; genus Sulfotelmatobacter. The sequence continues at coordinate 89,517 of CAWJAR010000005.1, read as the reverse complement.
CGCTCGAATTGGGGGCACTTTGTGCCCTCATGGTGCTGCTTGTCATCGCCAGCACCGAAGCTGCGATGAATACAAGGCTTTTCCCCATTTGGTTCTTCCCCTTTTGCAGTTACCTTACTGGGCAATGCTGCTGGCGGCAAAGCACCGAAGAACATTGAACTCGGGTGCAGATGGGCAGTCGGATCCCAAGGTTGACTCCGCCTGGTACTCTCCTGATCCCGCCATCTCAAACTCGATTCCCTCTCTTACCCACAATCGTTTGCATCTCTACGGCCTGCAAACGAATCAAACCGGACGAGTTATGCTAGAGATGAGGAAGGACGTTCCGGTTCCATTCAGGAATACCGAGCGCTCCAACGATCAAAGAATGCGCTGCTCATTGATAGCTTTCCGCACGGCATTTTTCAGTCTTATTCTTGTTTTGCTCGCGGCTCCGAGCTTGCCGGCTCAGGCTACCGGCGGAACATCCTCTGTTCCCAGCGTTACCCTCCCAGGCCCTCAAAATCCGTTCCTGGGAAGCTCCCCCGAAGGAAGAGTGACCGCCGAGGTCCTCCAGATCGATTTCAGCGATGCCATTGATCGTGGTTTACGCAATAACCTCGGCCTATTGCTGGCGAGCGACCAATCTCAAATAGCGCGTGGCGAGCGTTGGAGACAGTTGAGCGAACTGCTGCCCAACGTCGGTGCCCGCCTGCAGGAAGATGTGCAGACCCAGAGTCTGGCAGCCCTCGGCTTCAATAAATTGTTCCCGCTGCTCGCCGCCCCAGGCAACCCCACGACCAGCCTGCCCCGGCTCGTCCCCGCTTTCAACTATTTCGATGCCCGCGCCGGTCTCACTCAGTCGGTTTTTAACTTTAAGAATCTTGAGAGGGAGCGGGCGGCGTCCGAAAATTTAAAGGCTTCGCAGTTTAGTTACAAGGATGCGCGCGAGATGGTGGTGCTGGCGGTGGGCAACGCCTATCTTCAGGCGATCGCTTCCAGTGCCCGGGTTGAAACCACCGAAGCTCAGGTCAAGAGCGCACAGGCGCTTTATGAGAAAGCCGCGGACCAGCTGAAAGCCGGGCTCACCCCGGCGATCGACGCCTTGCGTTCGCAGGTCGAACTTCAAACCCGCCAGCAGCACCTTATCGTTGCGCGCAACGAACTTGCCAAGGAAAGATTGACGGTCGCGCGGATCATTGGCCTGCCTCCCGGGCAGGAATTTGTTCTGACCGAGAAGGCTCCTTTTCAGGCGTTGACGGCCCTCACGCTCGAGTCCTACCTGCAGCGGGCTTATGCTTCACGCGCCGACTATCAAGCCTCGCTCGCTCAGGTGCGTGCGGCGGAGTTGTCGCGCAAGGCGGCCGAGGCCGGACGCTACCCCTCGCTCGATGTGAACGCCAATTTCGGCGCCATCGGGGTCAATCCCAGCCAATCGAACGGCACGTGGCAGGTGAATGGCGGCATCACCATCCCGATCTTCGCCGGCAATCGGGTTCACGGAGATGTTCTCGAAGCCGACGCCCAACTGAAACAAGCGCGCGCCCAACTCGGGGATCTCCGCGGTCGCATTGACTACGAGGTGCGCACCGCTCTGCTGGATCTGAATGCCGCCGCCGAGCAAGTCGAAGTCGCGCGCAGTTCAGTGGAACTGGCAGAACAGGCGCTGGCGCAATCGCAAGACCGGTTCACCGCCGGAGTCGCCGATAATCTCGAGGTCGTGCAGGCGCAGGAGAGTGTTGCCAGCGCTCATGAGAGTTATATTCAGAGTCTATATTTTCACAATCTCTCTAAGGTTGAACTAGCGCACGCCATTGGCAATGCGGAAGACGGCGTGAAGCGATATTTGAAAGGCAATCAATAAGCGTATGGAGCAAACCACACAAAGTCCTCCTGCTACCGTAGATAAAGCCGCACCCGAACGTCCGCCCAGCAGCACAAAGCCGCTCCCTGCGACAGAAGAAGATTTGCGCAGGCGTCCTTCTCGCACCCAGAGTTCGGGTTTTCGGATCGCGGTCGCCATCGCCATCATTGTGCTTGTGGTTGCTGGTTTTTTCGCCTACCGCTATTTTTCCAGCTATGAATCCACCGACGACGCTCAGGTCGACGGCCACGTCAACTCCGTCAGCGCCCGCGTCTCAGGACATGTCACCAAGCTCAACGTTCAAGACAACCAGTACGTGCAGGCGGGAACGGTGCTCGTAGAAATCGATCCCGCCGACTATCAAGTCGCTTTCGAGCGGGCCAAGGCGGACTTTGAAGATGCCCAGGCCGCCGCCGTTGCCGCGGGCGTGAACGTTCCGATCACTTCCGTCAGCACGACGAGCCAGGTTTCAGCGACCGCCGCCGACGTGAACAGTGCCCGCGCAGGCATCCAGGTTGCCCGGCAACAATATGAAGCCGCCAAGGCCGAATTGCAGCAAGCCGAAGCCAACGACGTCAAAGCGCAGAACGATCTCGGCCGCTACAAACAGCTAGTCGACAAGCAGGAGATTTCCCAGCAGCAGTATGACCAGGCCACGGCCGCCGCCAGGGCCAGCGCCGCCGGGGTTGCCGCCGCCCGCGCCAGTGCCGACGCCGCCCAGCAACAAGTAACCCAGGCTCAGGGAAAACTTGTCCAAGCCCAGGCCAACTGGAGCAATGCCAACACCGCACCCAAGCAAATGCAAATCACCCGCGCCAAGGCTACCTCCGCTCTCGCCGAAGCCCAGCGCAAGAAGGCCGATCTCGATCAAGCCACGCTCAACTTGCAGTACACGAAAATTGTCGCTCCCGTGAATGGCATCGTGAGTAATCGTACCGTCGAAGTTGGCCAGAACGTTGCCCCAGGTCAGGAGTTGATGAAGATCATCAATCTCGACGACATCTGGATCACCGCGAACTTCAAAGAGACTCAACTGCGCGATATGAAGGTTGGCCAACGCGTCACCATCGACGTCGACGCCAACGGCAGATCCTATAACGGCAAGGTCGACAGCGTTGCCGGGGCGAGTGGCGCCCGTTTCAGCTTGCTGCCTCCGGAAAATGCCACCGGAAACTACGTCAAGGTCGTCCAGCGCATTCCGGTCAAGATCGTTCTCGATCCCAATGCCAACAAGGATCACCAGTTGCGTCCCGGCATGTCGGTCACTCCCAAGGCCTGGATTCGCTAATGGGTGCGGCCACCGCAACCATCGATCAAGCCGACGCTTGGCGTCCCGCGGTCAATCCGTGGATCATCGCTTTGGCAGTCACCCTGGCTACGTTCATGGAAGTGCTCGACACCTCCATCGCCAACGTCGCACTGCCCCACATTGCCGGAAGCCTCTCCGCGGGCCAGGACGAAAGCACCTGGGTACTGACTTCCTATCTCGTCTCCAACGCCATCGTTCTTCCCTTAAGCGGCTGGCTCTCTTCCATCATCGGACGCAAGAACTTCTACATGGGCTGCGTGGCCCTGTTCACCATAAGTTCATTTCTGTGCGGACTCGCTCCCAACCTCGCGACGCTCATCATCTGCCGCATCCTGCAGGGCGCTGGCGGCGGAGGCTTGCAGCCCAGCGAGCAAGCCATTCTCGCGGACACTTTTCCTCCCGCGAAACGAGGCATGGCATTTGCCGTTTATGGAATGGCCGTCGTCACCGCTCCCGCAATCGGCCCCACCCTCGGCGGTTGGATCACCGACAACTTCACCTGGCGCTGGATCTTCTTTATCAACATTCCCGTCGGGATTCTATCGATCCTCCTCACTTCACGGCTCATTCAGGATCCGCCCTACTTCAAGCGCCGCAAACTGAGCGAAACTCACATCGACTACGTTGGGCTGGGATTTGTGGCCTTAGGGCTTGGCGCTCTGCAAATTGTTCTCGACAAAGGTCAGCGCGAAGACTGGTTTGAATCGAACTTCATCATCACGCTCTCGATCATTTGCGCGGCGGCCCTGATCTTCGTGGTCATCTGGGAGTGGAGACACAAAGATCCCATCATCGATCTCCACCTCTTCCGCGACCGGACCTTTGGCGTCTCGAACCTGCTGATGTTCATGCTGGGATTCGCCCTGCTTGGCAGCACTCTTCTGATTCCGCTCTTCTCTCAAACCCTGCTCGGGTATACCGCGCAACAAGCAGGCTTGGCGCTCATGCCCGGCGGCTTCACCATCATTCTGTTGCTGCCCTTGGTCGGATTCCTGCTCTCGCGCTACACTCCGCGATGGCTGCTCTTGCTTGGCCTGATCATCTTGTCCTTCTCGCTCTTTCACATGACCGGCTTCGACCTCCAGGCTGATTTCCGTTCAGTAGCCACCGCGCGCATGATTCAGGCTGCCGGCATGGCATTCCTCTTCGTTCCGATTAACACCGCCGCCTATGCATTTCTCCCGCGAGATAAGAACAACGCCGCTTCGGGTCTGATGAACCTTGCCCGAAACATTGGCGGCAGTGTGGGGATTTCAGTCGTCACCACCATGCTCGATCGCCGCACCCAGACCCACCTGAACGACTTTGCCAGTCATCTCACCGCAGGCAGCGCCGCGCTTCAGTCCGCGATTCAGGGAGCGTCACGCGCCATGATCGCCCACGGAGCCAGCGCCGCCGACGCAACTCAACAGGCCTATGCCCTTATCCAAGGCACGGCTCAGCGGCAGGCCACCATGCTCGCGTATATCGATTGTTTTTGGTTCCTCGGGGTGGCGATTTTGGCCATGGTTCCCATGGTCTTCCTGATCAAAAAATCCAGGCCCGGCGGAGGAATGGCGGTACACTAAACAGGGCCATGTTTCGTCTCGTCACCATCGAGCGGGAGTACGGCTGCGGCGCCGCCGCGATTGCCTCTCAACTCGCCGACCACCTCGGCTGGAAGCTCTGGGACCATCTCATCACCGAAGAAATTGCCCGCCTCGCTAACGTGGAGTGCGCGGCAGTCATGCGCTGCGAAGAACGCATGGACAGCCGCCTGCACCGCCTCGCGAAATCCTTCTGGCGCGGCAGTTACGAGCGCAACTCCGCCGCCCTCGGCAGTCAGGTATTCGACACCGACCGCATGATGTCCATGATGCAAGAGATCATGGAGAAGATTGCGCGCGAAGGAAACGCAGTCGTGGTCGGCCGCGGCGCTCCATATCTATTGCGCGAGCACCCCGACGCATTCCATGTCTTCCTCTACGCTCCGCGCGCCGAAAAAATCCGCCGCACCATGGCCGAAGGCCACAGCCGGCCGGAAGCTGACGAACTGGTCGATTCCGTCGATCGCGAGCGCATCGCCTACGTGAAGCACTACTTCAATGCCGACTGGCCCACCCGCTCCCTGTACCACGTCATGCTCAACACCGCCGTCGGGAACGACCCGGTAATTCAAACCATTCTCGACACCATGCATCTTGTAGAAGGCCGCCCCAAAGCCACGGATTACGAGCGTCCCAAAGTCCCCGCATCCTCTCAATAGCCCGCCACCGCACGCTCGAAGCAAATCAACCCAGGGGGAGCGGCGACATAAGCGCGCCACCCCACGCTCGAAGAGAATCAAACGGAGCGGCGGCATAACTTAGCCCCGGGCGTAAGCCCGGGGACATCTGGCCAAGATGAGAACCAGTCCCGGAGGGACGACAGATGGAACGACCACGGTAGATGCATCGCAACCCGGTAATCCATCGACCGCTTTCTATGCGCTTCGCGGTTTGTTTGGGATCGTGGGCTTCCTGTTGACGTGTGGCACGAACGGGAAGGGCACGACTTTAAGTCGTGCCGTTTTCGCTCCCACACTCTCGACGGCTTTAGCCGCTGGGGGCCACGCATCCAGCTTGAATCCCGGGAACGCGGAACAATACCGATACTCCACCGGGTTCGCCACCAGCTTCCCCATCACCGGATTCTGATGGATATACAATCGATGTCCGGAAAAATCCTGCGCGTCGCGAATCCGATGATCGGTGAATCCTTTTTGCCAAATTTCGCGACGGCTGATTTCCACGCCACCGCATGCGAGTAGCCTCCCTTGACGAATTGCATCGCCCGCTCCAGCGTGATGTCATCCGCCGGCGTAAAAAGAAGGTGGACATGGTCCGGCATCAAAACGAAAGCATGCAATTGGAAACGGCGCTTTCGACGATATCCATAGAGAGTCTTCAAGAACAGTCGGGCGTAAGACTCCACGACGAAGAATCTTCGCCGCTGAAATGTCGAGAAAGTTACGAAGTAAGTCCCCGGCGGAGAGATCAATCGTGTCGGTTTCATCGCGCTGGCCCTCAGCGGCTCAAAGCCGCGATCTCCTGCCAGCCTAATGCGGTGCGACTCGAAGTCGCACCCTTCCCGTTCGTTTTTTCCCCGACCAGTCCCTTATTGGGACAGCACCGATCATACCCTCGAACGGGAAGGGCACGACTTCGAGTCGTGCCGTTTACGCTCCCACACTCTCGACGGCTTTAACCGCTGGAGAGCTTTTCCGCCTTGCGCGATTCCGATTGTCTTGCAGGCCGTGGGTTTTCTGTTTGAGATCGGCACGAACGGGAAGGGCACGACTTCGAGTCGTGCCGTTCAAGCTCTACGCATAATTCGGCTTTAGCCGCTGGGGCCGCAGAGCGTTCTGGCAGCCGCGCTCCTACGACTTCACCGTATGGACGACGAAGAAGCGCGTGGAGAAGCTCCACTATATGCATCGCAATCCCGTGAAGTGAGGCTTGGTCAGCGCACCTGGCTTTCCCGCCTTGTGCGATTCCGATTGTCTTGCAGGCCGTGGGCGTTCTGTTTGAGATCGGCGCGAACGGGTAGGGCACGACTTCGAGTCGTGCCGCTCCGGCTCCTACGCAAATTCGGCTTTAGCCGCTGGGGCCGCAGAGCGTTCTGGCAGCCGCGCTCCTACGACCTCAACGTATGGACGACGAAGAAGCGCGTGGAGAAGCTCCGGCATATGCATCGCAATCCAGTGAAGCGAGGCTTGGTCAGCGCCCTGGCTTTCCCGCCTTGCGCGATTCCGATTGTCTTGCAGGCCGTGGGCGTTCTGTTTGAGATCAGCACGAACGGGAAGGGCACGACTTCGAGTCGTGCCGCTCCGGCTCCTAAGCATAATTCGGCTTTAGCCGCTGGGGCCGCGAGCGTTCTGGCAGCCGCGTTCCTACGACTTCAACGTATGGACGACGAAGAAGCGCGTGGAGAAGCTCCGCTATATGCATCGCAATCCAGTAAACCGAGGCTTGGTCAGCGCCCCTGGCTTTCCCGCCTTGCGCGATTCCGATTGTCTTGCAGGTCGTGGGCGTTCTGTTTGAGATCGGCACGAACGGGAAGGGCACGACTTCGAGTCGTGCCGCTCCGGCTCCTACGCATAATTCGGCTTTAGCCGCTGGGGCGCAGGGCGTTCTGGCAGCCGCGCTCATGCGACTTCAACGTATAGACGACGAAGAAGCGAGTAGAGAAGCTCCGCTATATGCATCGCAATCCAGTAAACCGAGGCTTGGTCAGCGCCCCTGGCTTTCCCGCCTTGTGCGATTCCGATTGTCTTGCAGACCGTGGGCGTTCTGTTTGAGATCGGCACGAACGGGAAGGGCACGACTTCGAGTCGTGCCGCTCCGGCTCCTACGCACAATTCGGCTTTAGCCGCTGGGGCCGCGAGCGTTCTGGCCGCCGCGTTCCTAAAACTTCAACGTATAGACGACGAAGAAGCGCGTGCAGAAGCTCCGCTATATGCATCGCAATCCCGTGAGCGAGGCTTGGTCAGCGCCCTTGGCTTTCCCGACTTGTGCGATTCCGATTGTCTTGCAGGCCGTGGGCGTTCTGTTTGAGATCCGCACAAACGGGAAGGGCACGACTTCGAGTCGTGCCGTTCCGGCTCCTACGCGTAATTCGGCCTTAGCCGCTGGGGCCGCGAGCGTTCTGGCAGCCGCGCTCCTACGACTTCAACGTATGGACGACGAACTAGCGCGTGCAGAAGCTCCGCTATATGCATCGCAATCCCGTGAGCGCACGGAAACCCGGGACAGACGGGACGTACCCCAATTAGTTCTCCCAAGATGGGAATCACAAACCCACCAGACGACCGAAGTTCGCGACCTCGTCTTTTTCCACAAGCCTTCAACAAAATAAATCCCATCCTTGTGACAAACAACCTTTACTGAGGATTTCAGAAAGCGCACGCTATTTCTATGCGCGCGGACTCCCCCAACCTGTGTTTTATCCCTGGAAGCCTGGGCCGCCGCTCCTCCGCACCTAACTCCTTGTTGTGCAATACATTACATATAACGTATTTGGAATCAGTATTTTGCGGCGATGCACACAGCTACCTTCCAGGCAATCCCTTAAGAATCAATATTTTAGAGAACAGTCCCAAAAGGTCGACCGAGATCGACACCCAAACTGGCCTTCAGGCAGACCACAACTCCTTATTCCGCAATATTTTACGTCTAAGTCCTTGCGGCTCAATATTTTGCCGACCAACCTGCCTATCTCCACTTGGTAAGTCTTTTGGAATGATTATTTTAGCGGGAAGTAAGAAAAAAATTGTAAGAGGATATACCCAAAACTCCACCCGTCCGAGCCCTCGGTCTGGGAGCTAAGTCCTTATTCCACAATATTTTACCTGTAAGTCTTTGCGGCTCAATATTTTGCCGGGACATATCCCGATACCCATCCAGCAAGTCATTCAGAATGAATATTTTAGACGGAACACGAAAAAAATGTGGGGGGGGGGCCTACCAAGCGACGAAATGCGCCGGAATTACTTTACTGACGTGGAATCGACCGCCGCACCGCGGATATCTCCCCGGCTATGTACCTTTGCCAAGCCTTGCCGCCATCTCCGGAGGCCCCGGACGCTGCGGCGCCGGACAGCAATTTTCCTCGCAAACGTCCTGCCTGGCACCGAGAGATCCAAGCGCTCGCCTCTCGACTCCCGGGTTGGTCCGCTCAACGATCAGCTCCCGAATCATCCCAATGAACTTCGGATGCACGCCGACCGTCTTGGCTCGCGCCATCGGCAGCGGCAGCGAATCGCAAAGCTGCCTGGCTTCAATGTCCAGGTCATACAGCACTTCCATATGATCGGAAATAAAGCTGACCGGCGCGAGCACCACCGAACTTGCCAGATCGCGCGCCTTCACCTCGCGCAGATAGTCCAGAATGTCCGGCTCCAGCCAGGGCTGTCCCGGTGCGCCGCTGCGGCTTTGATACACCAGCGCATCATTAGTCATGCCCAGACGCGCGGACACCAGCTTCCTCACTTCCTCGAGCTGCAGCACATAGTCACACGTATTCGCCATCGAAATCGGAATGCTGTGCGCCACATAAACAATCTGAGTATTCTGCCGCGCCTCGGCCGGAAGCTCTCGCAGCGCATCACGCAACCGGTCCTCAGTAGCCTCAATGAATCCCGGATGGTTGAAGAACGCGCGCAGCTTCTCGACCGCTGGTGCGCCCGAACCAACCTCATCCTGCGCACGCGCAATGTCTTCGCGATATTGCCGGCATCCCGAGTAGGAACTGTAGGCGGAGGTTACAAAGGCGAGAGCTCGGCGAATGCCGTCCTGCTTCATTTGTTGCAGAGTCTCGGCCAGCATAGGATGCCAATTGCGATTGCCCCAGTAGACGGGGACCTTCGGTCCATGCTGTGCCAATTCACTCTCGAGAGCTGCAATCAATTCACGGGTCTGCTGGTTGATCGGACTCTTGCCGCCAAAGTGGTAGTAATGTTCGGCGACCGCCAGCATGCGCTCCCGCGGAACATTCCTCCCGCGCAGAACGTTTTCCAGGAACGGAATCACATCCTCCGGACACTCGGGCCCGCCGAAGGAGACAACCAGAATCGCGTCGTAATTCATTGGTCTCGCTTGCCCTTGAAGAATGAGATGGAGGTCTCTGCCAGCCGCTATTTGCCCCCTGCGGCTACGCCGGACGGATCCGTTTTTTCAACGGCGTTCAACGACACTGCTCGATCCAGCGATACTTCCATTTCCGTGAAGCGCGGAATGATGACGTCCCGCCCATGACGCGTCGCCAGGTAGATTGCCGAGACGCAACCCGCGACGATACGGCCCGTCCCTGCCGTAGAGACGTCCGTTGCCGTCGAGATGATGGCTTCAATCACCAGTTGCATTCCGTCGTCAGCGACTTTCGCAAATCCGGCAGTCACGCCCAGATTGATCGCCATCCATGCCTTGCCGGGCTTCTCTCCGCGCAGTCCGCCCTCGGCATCAATCCTCGTGTGCGATCTCTCGTCCAGTTCCGCCCCCGCGATCGAGGCGACGATCGGAAGATGGTTTCCCTCCGGCAGCGTGATGTCGGTGAAGCCCAGATACAAAGATCCGGCTCGGCTCAGCATGCGCGGCGGAGTCTTCTTGATGACCTTGCCTTCAAACAATGTGCCCGCCGGCAGGACCACTTTGGAATTCAGAAGCACCGGTTCGAGCAATCTCGCTTGCACCGGATCGCCGGGCTTGCTCTTCGACGCGCTCACATTGCCCAACAGGAGAATCTTGCATCGCGTTCCCGCCGGAAGAGTTTCCGTCTGCTCAGAGTTTGGCGTCGAAGCCAACTCGTCTTTGCTGTTCGCCGCGGAAGACGCGTTTTCAACTCCGAACGCTTCGAGCACCATCATCGGGGTCGCCGACTTCTTTTCGCTCGGCTTGGGCAGTTCGACCGCGCCAGTTTCCGACCCGCCCTGCTGGGATGACTTATCTTTCTTCGCTTTGGGATGGACCTCACGCATACGGCTCACAGAAATCAGCGAGACCTTCAGTGGACTTTCATCCGAGGCCTGAACGATTGTGGCGTTGTGGAAGACCGGATAGCTCTCGTGACGAGGAGTGAACGCATTCACCACCCAAGGCCAATGGTCATTGGGAGCGCGCTTCCTCTTCTCCAAATGGTCCACCGTGAGCCGGACAGTGCTGCCTGAGGGAAACATCTTGCGATCGGAAGAATACACATCCCGCGACAGACTGCCCTCCACGACGTCGCCAGCCTTCAATCGTGACATCTTGATGGGATGGGCGAGCTGCACCTTAATATACAAACCAGAGTCAGCCGCGGCTTTCGGAGCGTCGCCCGCAGAGGCATCGTCGGCGGCAGCACAAACTCTTGGAAAAGCTGCCAGCGCCACTACAAGCAAAACGATCGTCGCTATCTTCCATTGCAGACCTTTGGTCATGGTGTTCTCAGTACCTTGCTTTCCTCTGATTAGAAAACGGCTACTTTGCTTTCCGACGGTGCGAAACCCAAGCGGCTTTGACGGTGGAATGGGGGAAACTGGTGCGCCCGGAGAGATTCGAACTCCCGGCCTGTTGCTCCGGAGGCAACCGCTCTATCCAGCTGAGCTACGGGCGCTTGGTAATTACAGTTTACACGGGGAAAGGAAACAGCTTCAATCACAACCTTCGTGGCACACACCGAGGAGTACGACCGTCAAATAGTAGTTATGGCTCTGGGACAAACTGGGCGTGCTAAGTCTCAAGCTGCCCGCAGTCGCAGCAAACCATCGCATCTGCAGCGCCGAAGCTCAGCGAACACGACACGGTCAAATTTGAATGTGGAATTTGTTACTAGTAACGATCGCGCCGTCCGCCGCCGCCGCCCCGGCCGCCGCGATCTCCACGATCTCGCCCGCCGCCACCACCACCGCCGCCACTGCGTTCTGTCTTGGGGCGCGCTTCATTGACATTGATCGTGCGTCCGCCGACCGCGATCCATTGAGAGCCGTGATGGCCTTCTCACCATCTTCATTGCTGGTCATCTCGACGAAATCCGAAACCGCGGGAGCGTCCGGTGTCGCGATCGGTCATGATGCTTACGCGATCCACTTGCCCGTAAGGTTCAAACAGCTGACGGAGTTCGTCTTCGTTGGTGTTGAAGCTCAGATTCCCCACAAAAATATTCTTCACGCGTCTGCCTCTGCATTGAGCTGTCGGAAGTGCGAGCAATTCGGCGGACTTGGCAGGTCGGGAGGGCCGTTCCTGAAAATCGAAACCGGAGCTGGCGAACAGTCAAATGCGGGGAGGAGTATAGCAGGTTTTCGAAAGCCCACTTGTCAATTCGATCTCAAAGTGAGAATGCGCCTTGCGCCGCGACGAGCTAGCACTCGTCCACCTTCCAGTAGCCCTCTGGATGAAATCCCATCTGCAGCAGGCGGTTCTTGGGATCGTGTCGCTTCCCGCAACCTGGACAGATGAGATAGCGTCTCCACGCGGTTCCCTGGTGATCGTAATTCTCCGCCACGGCAAATGTTGTTCCACAGCTGCAGGGAACGAGGAACATGCGCAGCGGAGTCTTGCTCTTTACACTCTTTTCCTTTTCCGGGCTTGTGCCGAGGTTTCACGACTCTTCGACAGTTGCGTACGAACTTTTCTTACGCTTATTCGACTGCAAAGTTTTCTTGCGAAGCCGCAGCGACTTCGGCGTGATTTCGACGAACTCATCGTCGGCGATGAATTCGATAGCCTGTTCCAGATTCAACGGACGGAAGGGCACCAGTCGAATGGCTTCATCTGCCGTCGATGCGCGCATGTTGGTCAGCTTCTTCTCGCGCACGGCATTCACGTCGAGATCTGTGTCCTTGGCGTTCTCGCCGATGATCATGCCTTCGTACAGATCAATTCCTGGCCCGACGAAGAGCTCACCGCGCTCCTGCAATCCCCACAAGGCATATGCGGTCGAAACTCCAGCGCGGTCGGCGATGAGCGCGCCCGTGAGCCGGTGCGGAATCTCGCCCTGCCATTCGGTGTAACCGTCGAACAGCGCATTCATCACGATGGTTCCGCGCGTGTCGGTGAGCAATTGGCTGCGCAGGCCGATCAACCCGCGACTGGGGACGCGGAACTCGATGCGCACGCGCCCGTAGCCGTGATTGTGCATGTTCGTGACTTCGCCCTTGCGCGATCCAAGTTGCTCCATCACGACGCCGACGAAATCTTCGGGCACGTCGACCGTGAGATGTTCCACCGGTTCCATCAGCTTGCCGTCGATGCGCTTGGTCACGATCTCCGGCTTACCCACCATGAGCTCGTAGCCCTCGCGCCGCATCATTTCAATCAGGATAGAGAGCTGCAGTTCGCCGCGCCCCAGCACCTTGAACGAATCTGTCGTGCCGGTATCTTCGACACGCAGTGAAACGTTGGTCAGCAAGTTCCTTTTCCAGGCGCTCGCGCAGATTGCGCGATGTAACGTACGGTCCCATCTTTTCCGGCGAACGGCGAAGTGTTCACCGTGAACAGCATGGCAATCGTAGGTTCGTCGATCGCGATGTGCGGCAGCGGAGCGGGGTTCTCGACATCGGTAATGGTCTCGCCGATCGTGATTCCTTCAACGCCTGCGACCGCGATGATGTCGCCCAATTCGGTTTCTGTGATGTCGGTTCGCTTCAGTCCCGAGAACGAGAACAGCTTCGTGATCTTGGTCTTGTGCAACGTTCCATCAAGCTTGGCGATGGCAACTTCTTCGCCGGTAAACATCTTCCCGTTGAACACGCGCGCGATCGCCAGTCGTCCCAGATAGTCGCTGTAATCGAGGTTCGCCACCAGAATCTGCAGAGGACCCGAAGGCATCCCCTTTGGGATGCGGAATCGTCTTGATGATCGCATCGAACAGCGGGCGCAAGTCTTCGCCGCCGCCCTTGATGTCGGTGCGTGGCCGTGCCAGTCTTGGCATTGGTGTAGAGCACCGGGAAATCGATCTGATCTTCCTTCGCATCCAGATCGATGAACAGGTCGTAGATTTCGTTTAGCACTTCCTGCGGGCGCGCGTCCGAGCGATCAATCTTGTTGATGACGACGATCGGAGGCAGCTTGCGCCTCCAGCGCCTTGCTCAACACGTAGCGCGTCTGGGGCAGCGGACCTTCGCTGGCATCCACCAGCAGCATCACGCCGTCGACCATCTTGAGCGCGCGCTCGACTTCGCCGCCAAAGTCGCTGTGACCGGGCGTGTCGACGATATTGATCTTCACGTCGTGGTAGAAGATGGCGGTGTTCTTGGCCAGAATCGTGATGCCGCGCTCGCGCTCCAGTTCGTTCGAATCCATCACGCGTTCGACGTGATGTTCGTTGGAGCGAAACGTGCCGCTCTGCTGCAGCATGGCGTCAACCAGCGTGGTCTTGCCGTGGTCGACGTGGGCGATAATGGCGATATTGCGAATACCTGAACTCAAAAAGGTTCCTTCCCAAAATATGGTGTACTACCACTTTACTATGAGGGGGATGAAACGACCATGGATACTGCGTTTTTGTGGGGACAGCCGCCGGCTGTCCGGTCGAGCGAAGCTCGTCAGTTCACAACGCTAGTTCTTCACCGGCGCTGCGCTTTCGATCAGCTCAGCGCCGACCTCTGCGCTCCCTTCGGCGCGCACGCGCAGCCGGTACCACACCACAATCGTCACCAGCGAAAACACAAAGATGATGGTCGATACTGCGTTGATCTCCGGAGTGATGCCGCGCCGCAGCCGTCCCCAGATTTCGAGCGGGAGCGTGTTGTCGCGGCCAATCAGGAAGAAGCTGACCGCAATCTCGTCCATCGAAAGCGTGAAAATCAGCAGGCCGCGCCGATGATTGGCAGCTTCAGGTTGGGCACCGTCACCCGCCAGAACGTTTGCCAGTAGTTCGCTCCCAAATCGAGCGATGCCTCTTCCTGCGCTCGATCGAGTTTCTGCAACCCGGCAAAGACTTCGGTGGTCGCGACCGAAATCAAAGCTGTCCCGTGCCCGATCACGAGCGTCATCAAACTCAAGTTCGCGCCCATCACGTTGAACAGCATAAGCAGCGACAGTCCCGTGATAATGCCAGGCAGAATGAGCGGTAGCAGTACCAACCGGCGAAACAAAGCCTTGCCGGGAAAATGTGCGCGGTCGAGCGCCAGCGCCGCTGGAATTCCGAAGCGCCAGCGAGATACCCATCGCCGCGAACGCAACCTGCAGGCTGTTGAGAACGGAATCCCAGATCGCGCCATCCGCGAACAGCATGCGATACCAATCGAGCGTGAGGTGATGCGGGGGAAATCCGCCCACTCCCTGCCCGTTAAACGAATAAAGAACGAGAACCGCAATCGGCAAATAGAGAAATGAAAACACCAATAACGCATGTGCCAGCAGCCACCGCGAGCGCGGAACATGGTTCGCGCTACTCACGAGAAACTCCATTTCTTTTCCAGTCGCTCCGAAAGAAACAGCAGGCTCACCACAATCACCAGCATCCCCAGCGAGATCGCGGCGCCCAGCGGCCAGTTGTAAGCCGCACCGAATAAGCTGACGACGATGTTCGAAATCATGATGCCGCTTGGCCCACCCAGCAACAGCGGAGCTAGAAAGTCGCCGAGGCTCAAGACGAAGGCGAAGGTCGCTCCAGCGACAACCCCGGGAATCGACAGCGGAAAGATCACCTTCCAGAACGTCTGCGCAGGCGTTGCGCCCAGATCATGCGACGCTTCAACCAGGTTGCGCGGAACGTGCTCCAGCGCCGCGTAAATCGGCAAGAAAGTAAACGGCGTATAGATATGCGTAAGCGTGAGCACTACGGCGAACGGGCTGTACAGCAGAAAGTCCAGCGGATGCGTTGTCAGGTGTACATACTGCAGCAGAGTATTGAGAACACCGTCCGAGCCTAAGATCGTTTTCCATGCATATGCTCGCACCAGATAACTGACCCAGAGCGGAATGATCACCATCTGATATAGCAGATCCTTTCGTTTGCCTGCATAGAACGAAAGAAAATATGCCAGCGGGTATCCCAGTAGCAGAGAGAACATCATCACCCGTGCAGCGATCCACATGGAACGCAGAAGGGTTTGCCAGTAGACGGTCTTCTGCAGCAGTTCTTTGTAATTCTCCAGATTCCATGCATGCACGATCGTCTGATTCGGAGAGACCGACCAGAAGCTGTAGCAAAACATCAGCGCATAGGGCACAAGCAGGAAGACGCTCACCCATACGAGCGGCGGTGCGGTCACAACCGTCTTGTACGTCGCGCGAGAACATCAGTTCCTTTCAGGCGACTCCCGCACTGCCACCGCATCGCCCGCAGAAAACTCGAGTTCCACTTCGCTGTGCATTCCGGTTCCGCTTGCAGTGCGCACGACCAGCACCAGGCCGTCGGAGCATTCCACGCGAATCAATTCCGTTGCCCCGTGAAATGCCTGGTGCAACACTCGACCTCGAACGCGCACTACGCCATTGGTAGCAGTTCCCGGTCCAGCCAACCGCACGTGTTCGGGACGCAATGACAAAACAACGGGACCGTCTGGCAGCGAAGTGCGCCAGGTCAGAGGCCCACAATGCGCCTCACCCCCTCGCACGTCGCCCTCCAGCAGATTCGTGTGCCCGATGAACTGCGCGACGTACGCAGTCGCCGGATGGCTGTAAATCTCACGCGGGGTTGCTACCTGTTCCAATTCTCCCGAGCGCAGCAGAGCGATGCGGTCCGACATCACCATTGCCTCTTCCTGATCATGAGTCACGAAGACAAAGGCAATCCCCACCTCGCGCTGCAAAGATTTCAGTTCCACTTGCATCTGCCGCCGCAGGTTCGCGTCCAGCGCCGATAACGGCTCATCCAGCAATAACAGTCGTGGGCGGTTCACGAGCGCCCGTGCCAGCGCAACTCGCTGCTGCTGGCCGCCGCTGATCTTTGACGGCTTCTTTTTGGCGTGGGCCGTCATCTTCACCTTGTCCAGAGCCTCGGCGACGCGCTGGCGAATCTCTTCCTCTGGCCGTTTCGCCACGCGCAGTCCATACGCTACGTTTTGTTCAACCGTGAGATGAGGAAACAAAGCATAGGATTGGAACACTGTGTTCACGCGCCGGCGGTATGGAGGCTGATGATCGAACCGCTCGCCGCCCATCCACAGTTCGCCGGAACTCGCGTTCTCGAATCCGGCAATGATTCGCAGCAGGGTTGTCTTGCCGGATCCACTTTCTCCGAGGATGGTTAGAAATTCCCCTTCTGCGATCTCCAGCGAGATATTGCGCAAGACCTCGTGGCGACCGAACGCTTTGGCAACATTGCGGATGCTGAGCAGGGCTGTTTTTAGGGAAGCCGGTGCGATCGGCGCGGTGGCGGGAGTGATGGGGGATGCCATGGAGTTTTGTTGACAGCCTTGCGTGCTTCCATGAACAGCGACGTTGCTACTGCGCTGCCTTCACGTCGTTCCAAATCTCGGTATACTTCGCTCGCCGCGGGACATCCTGCCAGAAATAGATTCGCTTCTGATAGTTATCTACATCATCAAGATGCCGGATCTTGACTTCGTCGGGCGTCATGAACTGTGCCGCCTGCGGATTCGCGGGAACATAGTTCGTCTTGTCAGTCACCAGTTTTTGCGTCTTTGCCTCAACCATGTACTCCAGAAACTTTTGCGCGAGTTCTTTATTCTGGCTCCCGGCCGTGATCATCAGGTGGTCGATCCAGCCGGTCGTATTTTCTTTCGGGATGGTTTCGCCCACGGGAAAATTGGCTTTCTTCAGGTCTGCAGTGTTGAGCGGCCAGCCCATCGCGATTACGATTTCGTGGCTCTGAAACAAGTTGGTTAGTTCCCCGCCGGTGGCCCACATCTTGCGGATGTTTGGCTTCAGCTCCAGCAGTTTCTTCTTCACCGCCTCCAGTTGCGGATCAGCTCAAGTTGTAGAGCTGCGAGGGATCAGGCTTGTCGTAGCCCAGCACCTGCGCCGCCATGTACACGGTCGACAAATCGTCCCACACAGAAACTTTTCCTTTGTACTTCGGATCCCACATCACGCTCCACGAGTCTGGAGGCTGCGCGAAAGCGGTTGTGTCGTAAATAATGGGATCCGGCCCCCACATGAATGGCACGCCATACACTTGTCCGTTCGCGCGCACCAGAGGCAGGGAAGTAAGCTGCGAAGAAAGTTGGCTGTAGCTCGGAATCTTCGACAAGTCGAGATGGCGCGGCCAGTCCCGAGGTCGTGATGGATGTCGCGACGTCGCTCGACGGCGAAATCACATCGTAATTTCCGGCACTGCCGCCACGCAGCTTCGCCATCAGTTCATCACTCGATCCCATGTACGACGCTGTGACCTTGCAATGATTCTGCTCTTCGAAAGCTTTGATGAACGACGGATCGGCATATCCTTCCCATACGAGAAGGTTGAGCGTTGGCGTCTTCGAACAGACACTCAACAGCAGTGTCGCGGCCAGCACCGGCAACAAGCGCAGAATGCGTCGACCCGTCATCCTTCCTCCTAGAACGTGGGTGGAGTGTTAATCCACAAGACCAATGTTTCTTTGCGCCCGGGATTTTTCCAGCGGTGCGGGGTAGCACTTTCGAAATAGAAGCTGTCCCCGGGTTTCAGCCGGTATTCTTCGCCTTCCACCGTGATTTCAAGATCTCCACGCAGTACGTAAATGAATTCTTCACCTTCGTGCGTGTAAGGATCTCCGCTGCCTGCGTCGGGAGCGATACGAAATAGGTGCGGCTCCATTACGGTGTTGCCCCAGGCCAACAGTTCCATGCGGACACCCGCGCCCGCTTCCAGTACCTTTCGCTCCGATGGACGCACCCGGCGCTTGCTGGCTTCCGAAGCGTCGAAAAAATCCAAAATGTTTGTTTTGTAGAAGCGTGCGAGCTTACGCAGCGTTCCCACAGACCCGCTCATTTGAGAGCGTTCCAGCGCGCTGAGAAATCCAACGGAAATTCCCACCGCATCCGCCACCTGTGCCAGAGAAAGTCGGCGTCGAGCCCGCAATTGCCGCAGGTGCGCTCCGATCGCGCCAGCATTTCCCTCCGCCGAAGGGCGAACCTTACCTTCACGCTTCAGCAGTTGCACGATCGCGGCCGCGTTCAATCCGCGCACCTTGCGCAAAAACCGCGCTCGTTTCAACAGCTTCACATCGTCTGCCGTGTAAAGACGGTACTTGCTTTCGGTGCGCCGTGGACGCGCAAGCCCGAGGCTTTCCCACGAGCGAATCACCGATGGCGAAACGCCCACCTTGCGGGCTACGTCTCCGATCTTCAAGTAAGGTTCAGCCATCCTGATTGGCATCCATAGCAGAAGGAGATCAGAAATCTCGATAAGAAATTTCTATGGGAGGAACCCGTTTTTTTCTCCTTGACAGCTCCGGTACCCCTTCTCTAACCTTGCGGGATTATAGCAAGGTTGTCACTGGATACAAGCTGTCGCTTTCAACGCAAAAATCAAACAATTTCCCCTGATGTTTGGAGGTCCCATGGTTTCTCTGCGACCACGCTGGTATGTAGTTTGCCTTGCCCTTGCGGCTTCTCTCTCGCTCCCTACTCTGCTGTCGGCCCAGGGCACCTCGGGCCGGGTGGTTGGCCGCGTCTCTGATGCGAGCGGTGCCCTCCTTCCCGGGACGAAAGTCACGCTCGTTAACGAGGCGACCAACGTCAGCCGCGATACAACGACCAACGAGAATGGCGACTACGATTTTGTGGAGGTCCCGGTCGGTACCTATCGGCTGGAATTCGATCTCACCGGCTTCAAAAGGAACGTTCGCCGCGGCGTGAGTCTCGACATCAACCAGGTGATCACGCTCAACATGACAATGCAGGTGGGCGCCACGCAGGAAGTCGTGGACGTGACTTCGGAAGCGCCTCTCGTTGAGACCACCAGTACTCAACTCGGTGCCGTCGTGGGCGACCGCGCGGTTAGCGAACTTCCTCTCAACTCGCGCGACACCTACCAGTTCCTTCAGTTGCAGCCCGGAGTGATGTCTACGGTAGGTTCCAGCAACTCGATTGTTTACGGCAGCAATAACGCTGGCGCAGTTTCAGTGAACGGCGGACGTGGGCGGTCGAACAACTTCAGCGTGAATGGCGGAGATGCCAACGATCAGTTCGTGAATCTGCCGACGGTGCAGCCATCGCCTGACAGCATTGCGGAATTTCGCGTTCTCACCAACACCTTCGACGCCGAATATGGACGCAACTCGGGTTCAGTCGTCAACGTGGTCACGAAGTCGGGCACCAACCAGTTTCACGGCAACATGTACGAGTTCTTCCGGAACAAGGTGCTCAACGCCAACGCCTACTGCTTCTCCGCGGACGGATGCCCGAAGCCACAATTCAACCAGAATCAGTTTGGCGGAACTTTCGGCGGGCCGATTGTGAAGGACCACACCTTCTTCTTTGCATCGTATGAAGGTCGCCGCATCCGGCAGGGAATTCAGTCGCCGGCAGTGACGGTGCCTACGCTGGCTGAGCGCCCGAGCGCGACGCAAGCCTTTTCGGATTTTTCTCGGAGAATCCCCGTTCGCCGGCACGTTGGTCAATGCATACGCGCTTAATCAGCGTACCGGATGTACAACCGGGTCGGGTGCGGCTCCCAACATACCTGATGGCAGTCGCCTATTCGGATCTTTTCCCCGGCAACATCATTCCCTTAGCCTGCATGGACCCAACAGCAGTGGACCTGCTTCAATTTGTTCCAACCCCGACGATTGGCAACACCCTGGTGACGGTCCCGGTGCAGCCCGATAACGGCGACCAGTTCACGGTAAAGTTTGATCAACGAATTAACGACAAGCAAAACCTCAGCGTCTATTACTATTTCGACCATCACAAGCTGATCTCCCCGTTTGCCCAATTTCAGGCTGCTGGGGCTAACGTACCCGGTTTTGCCTCCGCCACGAACGAACTCTATCAACAGTGGAATATCAGCCATACCTGGACGATCAACAACAGTACGGTCAATGAGTTCCGTTTCAACTACAACCGTGAAGCCCAGCGAACCTTTCAACATCCGCAGCGCACGTCCCTTGTGCAGGATTCTTGTCCACCAGCGCCTTCGTGGCTCACTGCTCCCGTTCCTTGTTTCAGCGATGGCACCCCTGGGAATGCGACCGGCATTCACCCGGGGCTCGGACCTCAACACGAAGGTTTGCCGTTCGTTCAGCTAAGCGGTGGATTCACGATCGGCAACAACGGCGAAGGCGAGCTTCCTCAGGTGGGTAACTCATTTCAATGGTCCGACAGTCTGAGCAAGGTTATGGGCAACCACTCATTCAAGTTCGGCGGAGACGTACGCCGACAGCGCTTCGACCAGACGCTGTATTTCGACGTTAATGGCGAATACTTCATTGACGGCACCTCTGCCAATACAGTTGGCACCGACACAGTTTTCCCCGACTACCTGCTGGGTTTCCCCGGTTCGTATGGACAAGGTTCCGCGCAAGTGGAGAACGTCCGCAGCACCTCGGTTTATCTGTTTGCCCAAGATAGCTGGAAGATCAGACGGAACGTGACGCTGAACTACGGTTTGCGCTGGGAGCTTAACACTCCCATCGCCGACATCGGGCATCACGTGCAAACCTTCCGCCCGGGACAGAACTCGACCATCTATCCTTGTCAGTTGAATTCGGAAAGCATCGCGAGTTTTCAGTCAATTGGGGTCGCGAATCCGGACTGCACCAACACTGGAACAGCTCCAACGGGGCTCGTCGTTCCTGGAGATGCCGGTGTACCCAACGGCTTGACACAGACCTACTACAAGGCCTTTGCTCCTCGTGTTGGAATTGCTTGGAGTCCGGGAGACTCGGGCAAGACCAGCATCCGCGCAGGCTGGGGGCTCTTTTACAATCCGATCGAGCAGCTTGTCCTGGAGCAGTTCAGTGCCGAACCGCCGTTCGGCGGTAGCACCTTCCCGGTAGGCACTTTGTTTAACGCACCATTCGAGGACCAAAGCGGAACCTTCGTCTTACCCGAATCCATTCAACGGAATCCTGAACCCGCCACGCGGCCAGCCGGTCGATTGGTCGACCTTCCGTCCGATTCTGCTCTTTGGACAGTTTCAGCCACACATGCGCAGCCAGTATTCGGCGCAATACAATCTCACGATCCAACGCGAACTCACCAACGACATGAAAATTCAGGTCGGGTTCGTGGGCTCGCAAGGACATCGCCTTCTCGCTACGCACGACCTAAACTATGGGAATCCGCAGACCTGTCTTGATCTGCAGGCGATGTCAGATTACTACGCCAATTTGAATCCGAATGATCCAAGGGTCTCCGCTTACACTTGCGGTCCGTACTATGCTGACAGCGCCTTTAACATCAATCCTGGAGATATCCCCGCCGGGATGACGCTGCACATGCCATACGGCTCTCAACCGACTGTGACAGGTCCAAATCCGACAAACATCACACTCGTGGGGCTTCGAAAGTATTCGTCGCCCAATTGTGATCCCTTCAGCGGTACCGGCTGTCCGGCGGATAGCATCCCGGTCTTCAGCAGCATCTTCGCCCAGGACACAATCGCCAACTCCGCATACAACTCCTTTCAGGCGTCGCTCGACAAACGATTCTCCCACGGCCTGCAGTTCACGGTCGCTTACACGCTGAGTAAATCGTTCGACGAAGCTTCCAGCTTTGAAGGTATCCTGAACCCAGTTGATCCTCGTCTCAGCCGGTCGCTATCTGCGTTCGACGCCCGAAATCGCATCGTTTTCAGCTACTACTGGGAACTTCCTTTCCGCAAACGCAGCGGTTTCGCAGGCCAAATGACCAACGGCTGGGCTCTCTCTGGAATCACGACGTACCAGACCGGATTCCCCATCCGCATTACCTCTCTCGCGGATAACGAGCTGATGTACAGCTTCGACTTCGAACTGCCCGGTCAGCCGGCTCAGATTGCTCCATTCCGTACGCAGAAACCTCAATCGAACGGGAACTATTTCTTCGATCCCAACAGTTTTACCGAAAATGCTACCGATAATACCGTTGCGCCATGCAGCTCCGGTGCAGTATTTGGATGCTACGATCCAGCTCTGCTGGGCACGACCGGCAACAGCCGCCGCACACTCTGCTGCGGGCCTAGCATCAGCAACACAGATTTTGCCGTGCTGAAGACTTTCACGATCTCGGAGACAAAGCACATCGATTTCCGCGGCGAGTTCTTCAACATCTTCAACCATACGCAGTTCTTCAACCCTGACGGGAGCAGCTCGGATGGCGCGCAGTTTGGCCAAGTCACGCAGGCTAAGGATCCCCGTCTGATGCAGTTTGCACTAAAGTTCTTCTTCTAAGAGTAGAGTTAAGAGGACACAAAACCCGGGCGGCTCCTACCGCCCGGGCAATCTAATGGCCCGCCTGCTCAATGAAGCAGCCGGCCTGAGTTTTCCCGGAGCAATTCGATGTATCCCGATCTGCAGAAAGAACTCGCCACCTTCGAGCGGCGAACGCCCAAGTCCGCCGAAGCGCACCAGAAAAATCTCAAACGCATTCCTCTCGGCGTCGCCAGCAACTATCGCGCTTACGATCCCTGGCCAATCTTCGTAAAGGAGGCCAGCGGCAGCAAGTTCCGCGATCTCGATGGCAATGAATACATCGATCACAACCTGACCTTCGGCGCGCTCATGGCCGGGCACTGCCATCCCGCGGTCATGAAGGCCGTCGAGAAGCGCCTGACTACCGGCACCATGTTCGGCATGCCCCACGATATGGAATGGGAACTCGCCGAGGAAATCTGCACGCGATTCCCGGTCGAGATGTGCCGCTTCGGTAACAGCGGCACCGAAGTGACCATGCATGCGATTCGCCTGGCCCGCGCCGCGACCGGGCGTGACAAGATCGTCAAGTTCGAGGGCGCCTATCACGGACTGCATGACAGCGCTCTAGTCAGCGTCAAGCCGCATGCTCCTGATTACGGCGACATCCATGCTCCAACCTCGGTCACCGGCGGCCTCGGAGTCCCGAAATCCGCAATCGCCAACGTGCTCATTGCCACCTTTAACGATCTCGCCACCGTCGAGCGTCGGTTCAAGGAAAATCCCGGTGAAATTGCCGCGATCATCCTCGAGCCGATTCTCATGAATGTCGGTCTCTGCATTCCGCAGCCTGGCTTCCTGAAGGGCCTGCGCGAGATCTGCGACAAACACGGCGCGCTGTTGATCTTCGACGAAGTGAAAACCGGTGCAAAGCTCGGATGGGGCGGCGCGAGCGAATACTTCGGCGTCCATCCCGACATGATCTGTCTCGCCAAATCGATTGGCGGAGGCTTGCCCCTGGCTGCATTCGGCACCAGCAAGTCGGTGATGGACCTGATCTCGCAGCACAAGGTCTTCCACGGCGGCACCTACAACACGAATCCGGTCTCGATGGCGGCAGGCCTTGCGACGTTCCGCGAAGTGCTCACCCGCGAGAACTATGCCAAAGTCGACAAGCTCAGTAAGAAGTTGACGGATGGCTATCGCGCGACCATCGCGAAAGTTGGTCTGCAAGCCTACATCGCGCAGGCGGGCGCCAATGGCGCGCTGATGCTCTATCCCAAGGAAATTCGTAACTACCGCGACTGGGAAGCGATCGACATCGACCTGTGGCGCCACTACTGGTTCGGCATGGTCAATCGCGGCGTGATGGCTCAGCCCTACTGGTGGGATGAGCAATGGACGATTTCGGTCCAGCACACCGAGGCCGACATCGACAAACACCTGGCAGCGTTCAACGACATCGCAGCCTCGCTGGCGAAAGCGCAGCAAGAACGCGCCGCCCCAGTAGCAGTCGCGCACTGAGTTCACGTAGGGGCGGACGCATTCGTCCGCCCCTGTTTGCACAACTGATGGTTGTCATCCTGAGGCGCCTGCTTTTGGGGCCGAAGGACCTGAGCGAACCGCGCGAGGCGTCGCGGTCTTTGCGACGCAATAATCGCGCGTTTGGTTCGCATCCTTATCGAGAATTTTGTCCACCGCCGCCCAACCCGACCAGCCGCACCTGATCCGCGCCCTAGGCCGCCGCGATCTCGTTCTGCTGTTCGTAGTCGCTGTCTTCAATTTGAACGTAGTTCCCTCCATCGCCGCCAACGGTGGTGTCACGATCTGGCTTTGGATCATCTCTCTTCTTCTCTTCTTCTGGCCCCAAGGTATCGCGGTCATCGAACTCGCGCACCGTTATCCCGGCGAAGGCGGCGTCTACCTCTGGGCCAAAGAAGTCTTCGGCGACTTCCACGGATTCCTCTCCGGCTGGTGCTACTGGACCAACAACATGCTCTACGTGCCGACGGTCATGCTGTATTTCGTTGGGGTGTCGGTCTATGCGCTGGGCCCTGGCCACCAGGGACTTCCAGACAATAAGCTCTTCGCCGCGTGCGTTTCGCTTTCACTGCTTTCGTTACTCACCCTGCTTAACATCCTCGGCCTCGGGGTAGGGAAGTGGATCAATAACATCGGGGCCGTTGGGACTTTCATCGCGGCCGCCGTTCTGGTCGGCCTGGGTGTTGTGATCTGGTCGCGCTTTGGCTCGGGCATAACCGCCGCGGATTTCAAGATTCCTGCCAACCCGCGTTTCGTTTTGAATTCATTCGGTGTGATCTGTTTCGGCCTGGTTGGTCTGGAACTCGCGTCTGTGATGGGCGATGAGATTCAGGATCCGCGCCGCACTCTTCCTGGCGCAGTCGCATGGGGAGGGCTGCTATCCGGCACGCTCTACATCGCCGCGACGCTGACATTACTGATCGCGGTGGGCAAGAACGTGAATGTTCTGCAAGGAGTCGTACAGGCAGTGACCGGGATGGCTGATCGCGTCGGCGTCAGTTGGATCAGTATTCCGTTTGCACTCATGCTTAGCTTAGCCATTGCTGGTATCGGTTCGGCCTGGATCGGCGGGTGCTCGCGCATACCGTTCGTCGCCGGCCTCGATTCCTACATGCCGTCGTGGCTGGGCAACATCCATCCGCGCTACGCAACGCCGTACGCTGCGCTCATCGTGCAGGGAATTGTTTCCGCGGTTCTGGTCATTTTGAACTTTGCTGGCGCCGGAGTGCAGGAGACGTTTCAGAAGCTGCTGTCGCTCGCTGTGGTGCTGCAACTGGTCCCCTTCGTCTATATGTTCGGCGCGTTAGTGAAGTTTGCGGTGACGGAATCGGCGCCGAAAGGCCAGTACGGTCGCGTCACTTTATTTCTCGCCGGGACCAGTGGATTTCTAACGACGATCCTCGGCATCGCAATGGTATTTTTCCCTGCCCAGCAGATCACTTCGCTGTGGCAGTACGAGTTGTGGATGTTCGGCGGTACTTTGTTCTTCATCGGTCTGGCCGCATTCTTCTTCTTCGTGTACGGCCGCCGCAAAGCGTTAAAGCGAATTCCGCTTGCGGCGATCGCATCACCGTTACCGGCAAGCGAAGTTCGCCGTTGAATGTTTTTTGATTTTGACTCATGTGGGGATAGCCGCTATCGGCTATCCCGCGAGCGCAGCTCGCTAGGTTTGGGAAGATTCGTATCAGGGTGCGGCTTTAGCCGCGCCGTTTGAGGCGCATAAAAGATCGGGGCTTTAGCCCCTGCAGGAGGCCACGATGCCGAGCGGAGTGCAGACCGACGTAAAGACTTATCAGATGTTCATCAACGGCGAATGGGTCTCCAGCAAGTCTGCGAAGACCTTCCCGGTTTACGATCCTTCGACGGAAGAGGTCATCGCGCAGGTACCCGACGCCGCCTCCGACGACGTGAACCGCGCCGTCGCCGCTGCCAAAGCCGCTTTCGAAGACGGGCCGTGGGCATCCACCACGGCGCAAGAGCGAGGACGCGTCCTGTTCCGTCTCGCCGACAAGATCCGTCAGAACCTGCCTGCGCTCGCCGAACTCGAGTGCCGCAACACCGGCAAGCCCATTGTCGAAGCCGAATACGACATTACTGACGTGGCCACGTGCTTCGAATATTACGGCGGACTTGCTACCAAGGTGGTCGGGTACGTCAATCCGGTTCCCGACAATGCGATGTCGCTCACGCTGAAAGAGCCCGTCGGCGTTGCCGGACAGATCATTCCGTGGAACTATCCCCTGCTGATGGCGGCTTGGAAACTTGCGCCCGCTCTCGCAGCAGGCTGCACGTGCGTGCTCAAACCCGCAGAACAAACTCCGCTCACGGCTCTCGAATTCGCGAAGCACTTCGCGGACTGCGGTCTTCCGCCGGGCGTAGTCAACATCGTTACAGGATTCGGGGAATCCTGCGGCGCTCCGCTGGTTCAGCATCCCGATGTGAACAAGATCGCCTTCACCGGCAGCGCTGCTGTAGGCAAGATCATCGTGAAGCAGGCCGCCGACACGGTAAAGCGCGTCACGCTCGAACTCGGCGGCAAGTCTCCCAATATCTTTTTCGCCGACGCCGATTTCGAAGCCGCCATCGACGGCGCTCTCTTTGGCGTCTTCATCAATCAGGGCGAAGTTTGCTCGGCCGGCAGCCGCATTCTGGTGCAGAAATCGATCTACAAGAAGTTTGTCGACGCCATGGCCGAGAAGGCCAAGAAGATCAAACTCGGTCCGCCCCTCGATCGCGAAACCAAGATGGGTGCCGCTGGTCAGCAAAGAACAATACGACCGCGTGAACTCCTATCTCGAGATTGGCAAGAAAGAAGCCAAGGTAGCGTCGGGTGGCGGACGCCCTGAGAAGTTCGCCAAGGGATACTACGTCCAGCCGACAATCTTCTACGACGTGAAAAACAGCGACCGCATCGCTCGCGAGGAAATCTTCGGCCCAGTCGCCGCCGTGATTCCGTTCGAAGACGAAAAGGACGCGCTGAAGATCGCCAACGATTCTCCCTATGGGTTAGCGGCAGCCGTCTGGACTCGCGATATTTTCAAGGCCATGCGTGCGGTGAAAGCGCTGCGCGCCGGAATCGTCTGGGTCAACCACATGCAGCCCACGTACGTCGAAGCGCCGTGGGGAGGCTACAAACAATCCGGCTTCGGCCGCGAACTCGGCCCTTGGGGAATCGAAGAATATCTCGAAACCAAGCAGGTCCACATCAACCTGAACGAAGCGCCGATTGGCTGGTACTGAGGGATCGGTGGAAGGGCGCGACTTTAGTCGTGCCATAAGAGCCAGACAGATGAGCCGGCTTTAGCCGCTGTGGGCGTGAGCCGTTAACTCAAAACCAGAACTGAGAACTGAGATGTCAACAATTCAACTCCGCACACCCATCCCTGGCCCCAAGTCCAAGGCGCTTGCCGAGCGCCGCGCCAAGGCCGTGCCCCGCGGCCTTTCGCACGGGACGCCTATCTACGTTGCCAAGGCCGAAGACGCATGGCTTGAAGATGTCGACGGCAACCGCTACCTCGATTTCGCAGGCGGCATCGGCTGCCTCAACGTCGGTCATCGCCAGGAAGCCGTCGTCGAAGCCGTGAAGGACCAACTCGATCGCTTCCTGCACACCTGCGTGCAGGTCACGCCCTACGAGAGCTATGTCCGCCTGGCCGAGCGCATGAACGAAGTGACTCCGGGAAAGTTCGCGAAGAAGACCATTTTCGTGAACACCGGCGCCGAGGCTGTCGAGAATGCGGTGAAGATTGCGCGCGCGTACACGAAGCGCCCCGGTATTATCGCGTTCGAAGATGCGTTCCACGGGCGCACCATGATGACGCTGGCGCTCACCAGCAAGACGCATC
Source organism: uncultured Acidobacteriaceae bacterium (assembly GCA_963840895.1). GTDB lineage: Bacteria > Acidobacteriota > Terriglobia > Terriglobales > Acidobacteriaceae > Sulfotelmatobacter. The sequence continues at coordinate 61,258 of CAWJAR010000005.1, read as the reverse complement.
CGTACAAGGCAGGATTCGCGCCGTTTCCCAGCGAGGTCTATCGCGTTCCGTTCGCTTACTGCTATCGCTGCTCCTATAACTTGAAGTATCCGTCGTGCGATCTCTACTGCGCGCGCCATCTCGAAGACACGTTCAAGCGTGTGGTAGCCAACGAAGAAGTCGCGGCCGTGATCGCCGAGCCGGTGATGGGAGAAGGCGGATTCATCGCTCCTCCGCCAGACTACTTCAAGGTGCTGATCGATCTTTGCCACAAGCACGGCATCCTCTTCATTGCCGACGAAGTCCAGTCCGGCTTCGGGCGCACCGGCGCGCTCTTTGCCAGCGAACGCTACGGCATCGAGCCGGATCTTATCGTGACAGCAAAATCCCTCGGCGGCGGACTGCCGCTCGCCGCGGTCACCGGACGCGCTGAAATCATGGATGCTCCAGGCCCCGGTGGTCTCGGTGGAACGTTTGCCGGGAATCCGCTTTCCTGCGCGGCAGCTCTGGCAGTGCTCGATTTGTTCGAGCGCGAGAACTTGCTGGAACGTGCTAACGAACTGGGCGAGCGCTTCCAGCGCCGTGCCCGCGAGTGGCAGCGTCGCTGGCCCATCATTGGCGACGTGCGCGGCCTGGGCGGCATGCAGGCCATCGAACTGGTGCAGTCGCAGGAATCAAAGATTCCAGCCACCGACGAAACCAAGAAGATCACGCAATACTGTTACGAGCACGGCTTGATCACGATCACGGCTGGGACGTATTCCAACGTGATCCGTGTTCTGGTGCCGCTGGTTGCTACCGATGAGCAGATCGACGAGGCGCTTGACGTGCTTGAGTCCGCGATGGCCGACGGTGTGCGACAAGAAAGGCGCAGTGGCGCAATTGGTGTAGAAAATAGGATCTGTCATCCTGAGCGAGGATTGGTCTTCGCGCGCTAAGCGCGAAGGTCAACCGCAGTCGAAGGATCCCTATAAGCGGTATCATTTATCTGGCAGCAGCAGGGAATTCTCACGAGCGCCTTTGCATGCCCATGAATTCCCGCTAGCACATTCTTCGCGATAGCAGAGGCATCACTCATGACCGTAGCCGCACCTCCCGCCACCAAGCTGACGAACTACATCAACGGCCAATGGACCGACTCGCGCAGCTCGGAATGGCGCGACGTCGTCAATCCCGCGACCGGCGAAATCCTGGCCAGCGTTCCCCTGGCCGATGCCGCCGAAGTCGACCACCGCCGTCGAAGCCGCGGCCGCCGCATTTCCCGAGTGGCGCCGCACTCCGCCCGAAGACCGCATCCAGCCGCTGTTCAAGCTGAAGATGCTGCTCGAAGAGCACATCGACGACATCGCCCGCATCATCACCATCGAAAACGGCAAGACCTTCACCGAGGCGAAGGCCGAGATGCGCCGCGCCATCGAGAATGTCGAAGTCGCCTGCGGCATTCCGATGATGATGCAGGGCTACAACCTCGAAGACGTCGCCCGCGGCATCGACGAGATGATGATCCGCCAGCCGCTCGGCGTGACCGCCGCGATCGTGCCCTTCAATTTCCCCGGCATGATCGCGTTCTGGTATCTGCCCTACGCCATCGCTACTGGGAACACGTTCATTCTCAAACCGAGCGAACGCGTGCCGCTCACCATGCGATACATCTATGAACTGCTGGCGAAGACTGGCCTGCCGAAGGGCGTCGTCAATCTGGTCAATGGAGGCAAGGCGGTAGTCGATGCGCTGATCGATCATCCCGAAGGTGCGCGCGATCAGCTTCGTCGGATCGACTCCGGTGGCGCGCTACATCTACGCGCGTTCGGGCGAGCAAGGGAAGCGATGCCAGTGCCAAGGGGGCGCGAAGAACCACGTCGTCGTGCTTCCCGATGCGGACATGCCAATGGCGACGCAGATCATCAGCGACAGTGCATTCGGCTGTGCGGGACAACGTTGCCTTGCCGTCTCGGTCGCGGTCACGATTGGCGAAGCGCAGAAGACATTCCGTGATTCGATTGCCGACGCTGCCTCGAAACTTCGCGTTGGCAACGGGCTTGAAGATGGCGTGCAGATGGGACCGGTGATCACGCGCGCAGAGCAAAGAGCGTGTGGAATCGTTGATCGGAGTCGGCGAAAAACAGGGCGCGAAAGTGCTGCTCGACGGGCGCAATTCGAAGATCCCGAAATACGAGTCCGGCAACTTCGTGAAGCCGACAATCCTCGACGACGTTCCGAAGACAAGCGATCTCGCCGACACCGAAATCTTTGGTCCCGTGCTCAGCCTCGTGCATGCCGACAACATGGACGAAGCTCTGGCATTCCTCGAGCGCAGTGCGTATGGCAATCAGGCATCGCTGTTTACATCGAGCGGATCGGCTGCGCGGCGCTTCCGCTACGAAGCGCCTGCAGGCAACATCGGCATCAACATCGGAGTTGCTGCGCCCATGGCTTACTTCCCGTTCAGCGGATGGAAGAACAGTTTCTTCGGCGACCTGCATGGTCAGGGCCGCGATGCCATCGAGTTCTATACCGACAAGAAGGTCGTGGTCGAACGCTGGGCCAAAGAGCACAGCCGCAAGTTCTAAGCATCACCACGGAGACACAGAGTCACGGAGAAATGCAGGGGAAGATGACCTGTCGTGCTATGCCAATCTTGTTTCCTCCGTGTCTCAGTGACTCTGTGGTGAATTCGTTTTCATATTGAGGGACTCTATGACTACTACTGTGACTGATTCCATCGAGAAAATGACTGGCAAGGAAATCGTTGATCTCACCAAGAAGCACACACTGTTTGAGTGGTCGGCGCAATCGAAGGTCGATCCTATTCCGGTGGCAAAGGCCAAAGGCATTTACTTCTGGACGCCGGAGGGGAAGCGATTCATCGACTTCAACAGCCAGTTGATGTCGGTGAACATCGGACACGGCGACGAACGCGTCATCGCCGCGATCCATGAGCAGGCGCAGACGCTGGCCTATGCCAATCCGTTTATGGCGACCGAGCCGCGTGCGCGGCTGGGTGCGAAGCTTGCCGAGATTACTCCCGGCGACATCGATACGTTTTTCTTCACCAATGGCGGCGCCGAAGCCAACGAGAACGCGATCAAACTGGCGCGCTTCTTTACCGGACGGCACAAGATCATGGCGCGATACCGCTCGTATCACGGCGCAACTGCGGGCGCGATCTCGTTGACCGGCGATCCGCGTCGGTGGGCTGCAGAGCCGGGCATTCCGGGCGTGGTACGCGTGCTCGATCCCTATCACGGCATCGAGCGCGGATGGGAGTCGGCGGAGACTTCGCTGGCCATGATCGAAGAGACGATGCAGCTTGAAGGTCCGCAGACGATCGCGGCATTCATTCTCGAGACGGTGGTCGGAACCAACGGCATTCTCATTCCTCCGGATGGGTACATGCAGGGCGTACGCAAGCTTTGCGACAAGTACGGCATTCTGATGATCGCGGACGAAGTCATGGCTGGCTTTGGGCGCACGGGAGAGTGGTTTGCAATCGATCACTGGAAGGTCGTGCCTGATCTGATCTGCATGGCCAAGGGACTAACAGCTAGTTATCTTCCTTTAGGTGCGGTTGGAATGCGGCATAACATTGCGCAGCACTTCCAGGACAAAGTCTTCTATGGGGGGCTGACATACAACTCGCATCCCATGGGGTGCGCCGCGGCCCTGGCGACGATTCGCGTATACGAAGAGGATCATCTTATCGACAACGCGAAGAAAATGGGCGCGATTATGAAGGAACTTGGAGGTGAGTTGCAGGCGAAGCATCCATCGGTGGGCGCCGTGCGGTCGATCGGTCTGTTCGGGATTGTTGAGCTCGTGCGAAGCCGCAAGACGCGCCAGCCGATGGCTCCATTCAATGGCACTTCCGACGAGATGGCGGCGCTCGGGCGTTTCTTCCGCGAACAGGGGCTGTATACGATCGTGCGTTGGAACTCGTTCTATACCAATCCTCCGCTATGTATTAACGAGCAGCAGTTGCGGGAGGCATTTGCCATCATTGACAAAGGCCTTGAGATTACCGATAAGTCCGTAAAGGATTAGAGAAGGTCTCATTCGGGGCGAAGGGAAACTCCCCTTCGCTCCTTTATGCCCCTTCACCAATTCGATCTGCCAATCCTTTGGATTCCTCGCCTACCCTTGAATAGGAACTCAACCCTAGGATTTCGATACACACGTCACCACGACCTGCAGGGTGGTCACTGATAGCAACTTGTACACCTCAGTTTGCCCATCTCAGTGCTCAATGGGACAATAACAAGATATGCAAAAACCGATCACCATTATGTTTCAACTATTGGCCGCCGGGATGATGCTGCTGGGCAATGCCCTGGCGCAGGACACTCCAGCCGCAACGACTCAACCCACGCAGTCCGCTCCAGCCAAGAAGCCAGCCACTTCGGCAACCAAGAAGGCTCCCGTGACTTCGAAAACCGCGACCCCTCTGACCCTGAAGACCCAGAAAGAAAAAGCCAGCTACGCCCTCGGCATGAAGATCGGTGGCGATCTGAAGCGGCAAGGCGTGGGGGCCTCGGTCGACTCTGCTCTGACCGCGCGCGGATTGAGAGATGCCCTGGCCGGCAACAAAACGCTGATGACCGAAGATGAAGAGAAGGCTGCTCTCATGCAACTACAGACCGAGGTCCGCGGGAACATGGAAGCAAAGGCGCACGAAGCCGGAGCCGCCGCCCGAAAAGAGGGAGAAGCGTTCCTGGCCGCGAATAAGAATAAGGAAGGAGTCGTCACCCTTCCCAGCGGCATGCAATACAAGATCCTGACGGAAGGCAAGGGACCGAAGCCCACGGCGAATGACACCGTGACCTGCAATTATCGCGGAACGGTGATTAACGGCAAGGAATTCGACAGCTCCTACAAGACCGGCAAGCCTGTTTCGTTCCCGGTCGGTGGAGTGATCAAGGGCTGGACGGAAGCGCTGCAATTGATGCCCGTAGGATCAAAGTGGCAGCTGTTTATCCCCGCCGACATGGCCTATGGCGACCGCGGCGCCGGCAACGACATTGGTCCGGGAGAGACATTGATTTTTGAAGTTGAGTTGGTCTCCATCGGAGAGGAGAAGAAATAGCCGCTCCAACAAGATCACATCGATCACCGGGGCCGTCTGCATTTGCAGGCGGCCTTTTGCTTGGGCGGTTGAACTTTAAAGCTCCCTACGTGCGCCGCCGATATATAGGGAAGCGACGAGGGAGAGCAACGTGAAGATTCTCTTAGTGGAGGACAGCAAACCGATTCGAAGGGAAAACGAGACTGTCCTGCAGCAAGCGGGATATGAAGTGATCTGCGCGGAAGATGGAGAGACCGCGCTGCAGATGGCCCGTGAACAACGTCCCGACTTGGTCTTGCTCGACATGATTCTGCCCAAGGTCAGCGGCCCCGAAGTGTTGCGAAGGTTGAAGGGAGATCGTTCCACTGCCGAAATTCCTGTGGTTGTGTTGAGCAGCCTCTCAGAGAAGAACCGGCAGAAACTGCTGGACGCAGGCGCGGAAGAGTATCTGGAGAAGAACCTGGTAATGCCCAGCAGCGGAATGAACTTGCTGCCGAAGGCGTTGGAGAACGTGATTTGCCGCATCAACCGCAAGCGCGGCATCGACTTCTCCAGCGTTCCCGTTCCACGCTAGAGATTCGAGAGACTACGTGGCCGATAGTCTTCGGCCGACAGGTTGGCGCCGGCCAACAGCAACAGCCCTGACAGGAACGCCCAGAACATCATGCTCACCGAGAGTGAGAACGGTCCGTAGACCTCCTGAAAATTGAGCCACGGAAGCGCGAGGATATACGCGTATTTCAGAGCTTCCGACAGCAGCCCCATAATGATGGCCGCGGGCAACACGGCGCGCGCCGGAACCTTGCCATTGGGCAACAGCCAATAAATCAGGAAGAAGATAGCAATACTCGCCGCAATGGCGAACAGCTTCATCATCAGGAACCCCACCACGCGCACGAACCCCGTGCCATATCCGCGGAGCAAGAACTCCATGAAGGCGACTGGTCCTGCTGTCAGCGCGATCGAGAGCAGGGCAAGCACACCGCATGCAAAAGCGAGGCCGAGGGAGATCAGTTGATTGCCGAGGTAGGAACGGTTACGTTCGAAGCGCCAGATGCGGTTCAGGGCGACTTCAAGCGGCAGAAACACGCCCGAAGAGGTGACCAGCAGAATGATGAGCGAGACGAACTGCACACGCTGGCGTGAGTTGACCATGGAGTTGAGGTTGCGGATGACGAAATCCTGACCCGCAGGCAGGTAGTCGCGCAACAGTTCCAGCACCACGTCATACATGACTCGCGAATGAAAGACCCGGCGAATCAATGTCATTAACAGCACGACGAAAGGAAAGAACGAAAGGATCGAGTTGGCGGCGACCGAGAAGGCGAAAGTGTGAACGTCGGTGCGCATCAGGTATTGGAAGGTGGAGAGGACAAGACTCGGAGAGCGGCGACGGGCGGGAGGTTCGGTACGCTGACGTACCATGTCAGACTTGGCGAGGGTCGGAGTGGGAGTGTCGGCCATGGAGACGACTCATCGTACCAGAGTGCTGTCCCCAGGCTCGGTTCGGCAAGCCGAAGTTCCGCACGGAGGTTACCGGGCTATTTCTTTATCCTCGTTAAAGTTATCCGCGAAAACGGCGAAATGACCAGTGGTCATAGTAGAATTCCCTACTAATTTTTCTTGCGAATCGTTTTAATAGGCCGTATTATCGGGTGCTCATAACCGGGGATTGGTCCGGTGGTGAGACCAGTAGCGGTTGACGTTTGGGTGTGTTTGAAACGCGCCAAATATTCGGGCTCCGAAAGTTCACGCAGCGGAATTGACACCGCCGCGGAGGACTGAGGAGTCTTTTCCTTTTTGGGGCACTTCGTCTACACACCATCGACGCAACCGAAAGTTCTACCGGCTTCTTTGAGGGGGGCTTCAATCGAACGAAGCTACGATCGGGAGAGCCGGGGAACAATTCATCGCGATGGTGAAAGGAGTCGTAGCCGTGAGAGAGAAAGGTACAGTGAAGTGGTTCAACGGGGCGAAGGGATATGGATTTATCCAGCGCTCCACGGGTGAAGACGTATTCGTGCACTTCTCCGCGATACAGGAGAATGGTTACCGCACGCTCAACGAGGGTGAGACCGTGGAGTTTGATCTGCTGAAGGGCCCCAAAGGCTTTCAGGCGGCCAACGTCGTCCGCGCATAAGCTGCGAACTATTTGAGAACCCTCCCGGTCCGAGCGGGAGGGTTTTTTATTGATCATGTCCCGTCAGTACACGATTGCCTCGAAGAGGATTCTGCGCCCCGCTTATCTCGATGCTGCTTATCGTCAGACTGCGACGACTGCTGTCGACATGAACCTCTTGCTTCGTTTCGCAGTTTCTGAAGGCCAATCAGTCATCCTCCCATCAGTTTGACGCGGGTATCGACTGCGGTCAGCACGACCGCCTGAGACTTCGTACGGCCCCAACAACCTCACGGCAGTGGCTTTCTCTCGTGGCACGAAGGGGCGTTCACCCCACACCCGCCTCAACCGTAAGTATCCTGAGAAGTGGTGACTGCTGTAACGTCCGCTCCAACCGTGGCTTCCAGGCTTTCCCTTCCAAGTAGCCTATCCACAACAACTTGACTGCTCGCGAGCGAGACTCAGCAAAAGTGCTGGGGCGCTGCCGTTTCGGGACAGTCCGGAATAGGACCGGTTGTCGTTACCACGGTACTGTAGGCGGGCCCTTAGATTTCGCTAACAATCGTTTCAGGTCACGAGATGCGATGCGTCGACCGGGCCCTCGCGGACAGGCAAGCCAAGCGGTGGCGGTTCAAATTTCTCTAGGGGGAACAATGACGACAGGACGACTTTTGCGGGTTGCGATGGTAGGACTGGCGATGATAATCGCGGCATCCATGGCATCCGCTCAGGCGATTAACTCTGGCGCGCAGACGATTGCTTTGAACGCCAGCCTTGCAGAATCACTCACACTCAGCCTCTCGGCGAACGCGGTGAACTTTACACTGGCCGCGGGTAGCACAGCCAACGCCGGCAGCACCAACATCACGGCAACCACGACCTGGGTTTTGAAGCCCGGGCGGACAGCAGTTGGGGTATACGCATACTTTGCCAGCGCAGCGGCCGCTTTGACCGACGGCGCGGGCGACAATATTCCGTCGAATGCCTTCTTCATTTCTGATAACGGCGGCGCGTCCACCGCGCTGACCAGCACCGTGGCTTTCGGTGGCGCCAATGCGGGCTACCAGATGGCGAACGTGGCGATCACTGGTGCGAACAAGAATTCCAGCCGCACCGATGTGATGGCTTTCAACATTAACCTGACGGGCGGCACGTTGCCGCAGCTTCCGGCTGCTACCTACACCGGTACGCTGAACATTCAGGCGCAGGCCACTCCGTAATTCCGGGGATGATTGATCGGCAAGGGCGGGGAGCTTGGGTTCCCGCCCATTAGCCGTCTTAACCAGCCGTCTCAGATAAGAAACTCACGATGCGGATACAGGGAAAACTCGGAGTATTGGCGGCGCTTGTTCTGGTGGCGGCGATGTTTGCGGCGCCGGCTCAAGCGCAGGTGCGAAACTCCGGCGCCAGCCCGATTGCATTGAACGCGGTGCTGACCGACTCGGTCACGCTAACGCTCTCGGGCAATGCGGTGAACTTCACCCTGACCGGCGGTAGCGGCAGCAATCCCGGGAGCACGTCGATCACCGCCACCACTACGTGGGTCCTCAAGCCGAATGTGGGTAGCTTGAAACTCTACGCGTTTTTCAGTTCTTCCACATCCGCTCTCAGCGATGGTGCAGGTAACAACATTCCGTCGGCTGATTTTCAGATTTCTGCAAATGCGGGAGCGTTTAATCCGCTTACCAATACCGTGCCGTTTGGTGGCGCCAATGCCGGCCTCCAGATATCTTCGACGCCAATCCTGGGCAACAACAAGACCGGTACGCACAGCGATGTGATGAACTTCAACATCAATCTCACGCCGCTGCCGACTTTACCGTCCGGCACGTACACCGGGACATTGACGATCCAGGCCCAGGCAATCTGATCGCTCGGGCAGGGATCGCCAAAACAGAATATCGATGGCCTTGCAGGCAAAACTCGTGCGGACGGCGGCGATGCTGGCGCTAGCGGTGACAGCATTGTCCGCACACGCTCACGGGCAGGCGCGCAACTCGGGAGCCAAGACGATCGCTCTGCAAGCCGTGCTTGCTCCGTCGCTTACTGTGGCGCTCTCGGGCAATGCCGTGAATTTCAACATGGCCTTTGGGAGCGCGAGCAATCCGGGAAACACGTCGATTACGGCGACCACCTCTTGGGCTTTGAATACCGCCATCGGCTTCGTCAGCCTGTATGCGTACTTTGGAAGCTCTGTTTCCGCATTGACGGATGGCGCTGGGAACAATATTCCGTCCGCCGATTTCCAGATTTCGGATAACGGCGGTGCCTTCAATGCGTTAAACACTACGGTGCCGTTTGGTGGTGCGAACGCAGGACGCCGGGTTGCCGCGACCCTGATATTCCTGAACAACACATCGGGCCAACGCACGGACGTTATGAATTTCAATATCAACCTCTCGACCCTACCGAACCTGCCGGCGGGCAACTATACGGGGACGTTGACGATTCAGGCCCAGGCCATCTGAAACGCGAAGGAATGCGTTGCGAGTGAAGTTGATGAAAACGAAAAACATTCTTCTTACAACAGCGTTCCGGCTTCTGATTGGAGCGTTGTGCGCTTTTCTCATGTCGCTGGGCTGCCTGGCGCAGACGGTGCGGCCCCTGATCAACGAACTTGGGAACCCGGCGAAGGGCCGCGTGGAATATGTGAATGACGGCCTGACTCCACTCAACGTTGTCCTGGAGGCAAAGAGTTTCACGGTTTCAGAAACCGGCGAGATCAGCTACCGTCCGCTCGACCCTGATGTTCATCTAAAGCTTTCGGCTACCAGCTTTCGGATCCAGCCTCAGCAGACGTACTACGTGTTTTATGAGGCGAATGCTCCGCAGAGTCCCACGTGGTTTGTGATCTATGCGTCTTTCTCCGGATTTGCCTTCCGCACGTCGCAAGGGATGAACGTGCGGTTGCAGTTGCCGCACACGGTTTATTTGCTGCCAAAGCAGCAAGTGGAGAAGCCAGAGGTTCGCGTGGAGCGCGCCGAGTTGAATGTTGAAAACAACAAGGTGGTGCTGGAGGTCGAAAACACGGGAAATAACTTTGGACGCGTGCTGCAGACCCAGCTGTTGTATTCCAAGAAGAAGCAAGATGCGCCGGGCTTCCCGATCTTTCCACATAGCAAACGCATTCTCGAAGTGCCACTCGATGTAAAGGCCGAAGGGGAGAATGTTCCGATCGAGGTGAGCCTGCAATTCCAGAATTTTAAAGTCGAAGAAAAACTGCTGCGCATGAAAGACGCTGAACCCGCGGTGGTTTCAGGCCTGGCGCCTGCCGAAGGAAGCGTCGGGAAGAATCCCTAGCCGTTACGTATGGGTGTGCGAGCCAAATGCGCGCTGTTTCTGCTGGCGATGGTGCTGGTTGGAAGCGCGAGCGCGCAAGTGTTCCGCGTGCAGGGCGGAACGTCTACGCTGATGAATGCGGAAGGCGGATCGGTCGAGTTCAAGGCTCCGAACTACGATGGCAGCGTCGGATTGGGCTTCTTCGACGGACGATTCCAATACGGAGCGGAGACTCGCTACCAGTACCGCGGCTATACCGTTTTGGCCGGAGACGAGTCGGTCCCGTTTACGCTTCCGACTGATGTGTTCGATGCCAGCCACTATTTCTCGGCGCGCGGAGTGGGCGCCACGCGCAAATATGATGACGCGAGGTTTTACGCCTTTGCCGGGACCACGTCGACATGGCTCGGAACGGGATTCTTTAACTCGGCGACCAGTGATGATCCAGTCGCTATGTTCTTCTACGAGCGGAAGATTAATGACCAGCTGAAATTCTTTTCGCGCAACATTCTCTCGCACCGCCAGACTTTCTTGCAGGGCCTGGAATATCAACCGAACCACGATCTGAAGGCCTCGGTTACGGCAGGGACTGGCTCCAATCAGAAATACTTTGCTGCCGCGGTGGATCAAGAGACGCAGAAGCTCGCGCTCAAAGCCAGCTATGTACTCACCGGCGACATGTTTCAGCGGATCACTGTCTTCAGCCCGATGGCCTCCGAGGTGAACAAAGGCAACGTGCAGATGATGTATAAGCCAGCGGAGTTTGTGACCGTCACCACCGGGCACGAAAACATTCTGGAGCCCGTGACGCTGGGCGGAGCCATGCAACAGGCATCGGTAAATCAATTCTCCACTGACTTTCACGTGGAGAAATTTTATTTCGGTACCGGCCTGTTCACCTCGAGCGCCGCGGGTAGAAGCACGCAGGGAACGAACTTATACGCCGGGCGGCGCATCGGCCGCCGGATCGAAGTCAACACGAACTGGTTTGAGAGTAAGGCCAAGGACGGCGAAAGCAGCACTATCCTATCGGGCACGGTCCGAGAGAGCTTTTCTTCGCGTTTCAGTTTGCTGCAGTTAATTTCACGGACCGATGGACAGACTACATTTGCGTTTGGTGGAGATTTCACCAGCAACCGGTTGATGCTGCGCGCTGATTATCAGAATGTGTATCTGCCGTTTCGTCCTGACCGGCCGTTCGAACAGGCACTGGCACTGAACGTGGCGCTGCGCGTGGCCGGGCCGTTGCAACTCACGGCTACATCGAACGTGGCGCCGGACGGGCATTTGCGGTATTCCTTTGGCGCAAGTACTTATCTGTATCGCTTTCGGGGAATGATGGCGGCACAGTCGGAAACTTTCTCGATCGCTAAATATGTGGTGCAGGGGATCGTGAAGGACAACGAAGGCAATCCCGTGGAGGGAGCGGCTCTCCATATCGGTAAAGAGGTGGTGTACAGCGACAGTGCCGGGCGCTTCCTGGTGCGCTTGTCAAAGCATGGGCCCTTTGCGCTGAGCGTCGCGCCGGAGGAGTTCATCGCGAACGGCGTGTATGAAGTGGTGACCTCGCCTGCAGAAGTGAGGGCGGACATTGAAGACGCCGCAACGAGTCTGGAAATCGTTGTCCGGCGTGTGCCGGCTTCGCACGTGAAGGGACCAGTCTCTCAGTAAGTGGGATCGGACCCGAAGCCTGTCGTCCCTTTCTCGGTAATTGATCGTCAGCCTGCTTGGTCACGCCATGATCCGCACTCCGCTGCTACTCTTCGGCACGTCGTTCGAGTTGGGAGTTGGTACTGATACCGGCTTTGAGGTTCCCGCGGAAGCGGGACTTGGCACTGTGAGCGGAGTCGAGGTGGAACTGAGTGGTTCGGCCGGCGCCGTCCCGCGCAAGTTCTGGCCCAGAACGTGAGCTGTATCGACTTCTTGACATGTAAAACTCGCAGAGGGAATGCTAGCCGCGATCCGAGTTCCAGGACTGCAGTTTTCGAGTGTCAGCTCGCCACCAAATTCCTTAACGCGCTGGCGCATGCCCCCGATGCCGACGCCGATACTGTCGGGTCGGCAAGCAACCACAGCTGCGTTGATCCCTTTGCCGTTGTCCCGCACCGTAACGAACAGGCGGCGGTCATGTTTCAGCGTTACCCAGCAGTCCCGCGCGCCGGAATGCCGGTAGACATTATTCAACGCTTCCTGGACGATGCGAAAGACCGCGGTTTCCACATCAAGGTGCATCCGGGGAAATTCAAGTGGTTCGATCTCGAGAGACGTCGTGATCCCGCAGCGCTTGCTGAATCCTTCAAGGAACCAACTGATGGCAGAGGCTAAGCCAACCTCATCCAGCAGTGGGGGATGTAAAAGATGGGAAATGCTGCGCACCTGAACGATCGCACGTTCAATCATGGCACTCGCGTCAGCGGTGGCCAGTTGCTTCTTCCACGGCTCGGTGCCGTGGTCGGTGAGAATCCCGTCCAAAACCATTTTTGCGGCGGCGAGTTCCTGGCCCAGGCCATCGTGCATGGCACGGGCGATGCGGCGGCGTTCGCTATCCTGCGCGGCAATGAGGCTGTTGGAGAGAACTCGCAGTTCGCGGTTCAGCGCTTCCAATTGTTGCTCGCGGCGATGCAATTCGCAAAAGACGGATACCTTCGCGCGCAGCACTTCGGGGATGATGGGTACGGAGATATAGTCGACGGCTCCGGTTTGATAGCCCTTGAGGCGGTCGAGGTCAGATACGCACACCGCCGAGATAAAGATGATAGCCATTTGCTGGAAGCGGGGATGCTGGCGGATGGTGTCGGCCAACTCAAACCCGTCCATCCCAGGCATGCTTACATCCGTCAGGACGACGGCGACATCATTCTTCAGAAGCAGTTCGAGCGCCTCGGCGCCGGAGTTGGCGCGGATCAGGTTTTCTTTCAACGGGGCAAGTATGGCTTCGTAAGTGAGCAGTTTGGCAGGCTGATCGTCCACCATCAGCACATTCACTTTTTCTTTGGCGCGCATTGAGCGGTCTCCAATCTCCGGTAGTGGCATGCCGGAGCGAACCCAGCGCCGAGTTTTAACATCTCACGCGCGAAAAAGCCTTAAGGTCTTTTCTGTAGGGATTGCAGATGCTACCCTCGGCTGGGCCTAGCCGGGCGGACTTCAGCGAACTTCGAGTGAGACCAGTTCGCCGTCTTTGGCTCCGACCGGGTTGTAGTTCACCGTAACCTGGCGGTCGCGCCAATCGCAGGAAAAGTCGTCAGCGCCGATTAGGACAAGAGATTTGTAATCCGTGGCATGAAGTTTGAGCGTGTCACCGGCGGCCGAGACTGTCAGCACCGCAGAAGGTGCGTTCGAGCAATCTACTGTGAGCAGGCGTCCTCGGACGAATTTCGTGGGACGTTTGCCGTCCGAGGCGGTCGATGGAGTCGCCTTCTCGGCAGCTTCACGCTTGGCGGAATCCTCTTCAAGTACATCGAACGGAGACTTCTGCGGAGCGAGCTTGGGCTGTGTCGCCGCGCCTGTCCCCAAGGGAATGCCGTACTTGCGTTCCGTAGCCGACCGATCCAGCAACTCGGCAGCCATGGTTGCGATCTGCGGATTGCTGCTGCCCTTGAGCCGTTCGAGCAGGGCCTGCGATGCCTCCCACTTCTTGCTGGCTACGTAAATCTGAGCGAGGTGATAGGTGTAAAGCTCATTGCGCGGGCTCAGGTTCATGGCGGTGCGCTCGGCTTGCATGGCAGCCAGCGAACTGCCGCCCTCACTGCGGGCAACGCCCAGCAAGTCGTAGGCTCCCGCGAGTTCCGGATACCAGTCCAATACTGCCCGCAGGTCGAGCATCATGTTGGGCAAGCCTTGCATATCTGTGTGCTTCGACTGGGCAACGCGATACTTCAGAATTGCCAGATAATAGCGCAGCCACATGTCTTTGGGATTGAGCGCGGTTGCATCCGCAATGTCGGTCGTGGCCTCTTCGAACTCACCGTGCTGGATGTGGTCCCATGCCAGGATGCGGTGAGCGAGAGGACTGCCCATTGCATTCGTGGGCAATTGGTCCGGGTCTTCCGTAGGACGTTTCTCCTGATTTTTCGCTTCGAACTTTTTATCGGCGGCAGTAGGCGAAGTGGCCAATGCTCGCAACTGCTGCAAGCCGGCATCTCGCCGTTCGGGGATCCGGACGGCAACATCGGCGGAAAGGGCGAGGGCCTCGGGTTCGGGGATCGGCTTGGCGGTGATGACCGCATCGTCCGGACCGACAGGAACTGGGAAGCGGTAGGTCTCGCCAGGGCCGGCGGTGTTTGCTGAAGCGGGACTCGTTTGACGGGCACTGTCAACGGCGGCGAACAGCGCGGCCTGAGAGTGAAAATAGTCTTTCACCGCCTTTTCCATTTGCGCCGAACTCGTGCCGTACGCCTGTTGAATGGCGTCTTCCACGGGTACATGCTTGTTCAGGACGAGGTCGAAGTATGCGCCGGTTTCAGGGAGTTTCTTTTCGTGGAGCAGGTAGTGCATGACGATCCATGATTCAGCGTAATAGAGGGTGTGGTGCGATCCCTGATTATGGGTCGAGGGATCATGCTTCATGGTGAAGAGGTCGGGCAGCGGCAGCCAGACCTCAGCGCCCAGCAATTCGGCAAGTGATTTGGGCGGGTGGGAGTCGCGCTGGTTTCCGAGGAGATCCTCGTTGACGGAAGGGCGCAACTCTGGATCGCCACCGAGTTCGACCTGCTTGTTGTCGACCCTAATCGAGCTGAAATATTCCGCGAGCCCTTCGTCGAACCATCCTTGGGCGGGAGGATAGTTGTAGGTGAGCAGCATGGTCGCGAAGTCGTGTGCGACCGCACGCCATGGTTCTGGCTCGAACAGATTCAACACGATGAAGTTCTGATCTTCCCCGGGAAGGAAGAATCCCGGAGACGTAGTGGGTTGACCCTGATGCAACGGCGCAAGTTGGTAGTAGGATTTGTCGTTTTTGAAGGCCAGAATGGTGAGGGGAACAGACTGGTTCAGGCGTTCCTTCGTAAGGAGTAAGGCGAAAACGGCGCGCATCTGCTCAAAACGAAGAGCCACTTCGCGGCCCTTCTTTTCGCCAGCGTCGGTGATGACGGTGAAGTGGGTGGAATGGACTTCCAGCCACGGAGGCTCGGCCGCCGCCGAGAATATAGATGACAGCAGAACGATAAGGAGAGAGCAGGTTTGGCTGAGCGAGATGGATCTGGAACGCATTGGCGTCACGACCGTGCGGGAACTGCTCTCTTGGAAATGCTACCACGTGGGTCATTGCCGTCGGATGGCCTTCTGGCTTATGGGTGAGATTCCCATTCGAGAACCGGAGGCCGGCAATTGAACTTTCGGTGCATTCTTTCATGCAGCCAACGCAACCGCGGCGTCGTATAATTTCCAGTCCATGATATCTCGCTTACTAAATCGATTTTCTATTGGGTCCGCTCTATTCGTGCTTGGCCTCTCGCTGGCGGCTGCAGCTTCGGGAACATCGTGGAATGGGGTGCTGAGCGACGGATCAGGCAAGCCTGCGGGCCAGGCCGTTGTCGCCTTGCATTCCATTTCGGGAGGTCGCGACTATCGGGCAACCACAACCGCAAATGGCCAGTTCACCTTTACAGATGTCGCCGCTGGCAGCTATCAGCTTTCGGTGAAAAGCGCCGACAAAGAATGGAAAGCTTCCGGGCCACTCGTTGCCAAGGACGGCGTCGCGATGACCATGTCATTGCAGCTGGCGTCGACCGGACAGGAACTTCGAGTCGCAACTTCCGGCGGAGAGATTTCCCAACAGGCCAGCGGGGGCGAACATCTTTCCAGCGCGGAGGTTTCGAGCCTTCCCCTGAATGCCCGCGACTTCAGCAAACTCCTGCTACTGGCCGCCGGCACCATGACCGACGCCAACGGCGCGGCCAATTTTACGCAGCAGTTCGCCGTGAATGGGCAGCGCGGGGTGACGACCGTTTTTGCCATGGATGGATTCGACACCACCGACCCGGAAATGGGCGGAGCGACATTTTCCAACTTCAATGTGGACGCCATTCAGGAAGTGCAAAATAATTCTGGTGTGATGTCAGCGGACATAGGACACGGGGCCGCGAGCTTTACGAATGTGGTGACGAAATCGGGCGTGAACCAGGTGCACGGGAGTGTTTTTGAGTTTATCCGCAATGCCTCGTTCGATGCGCGCAACTATTTTGATTACAAAGATCCAACGGGAAAACACCGTATCCCTCCATTCCAGCGCAACGAATTCGGATTCACCAATGGTGGCCCCGTAGTAATTCCGCACCTTTATGACGGGCGAGGCCGGACCTTTTACTTTGGCGAGTATCAGGGATTTCGCCAGGTACTGGGGACTACACAGGTAATTCCCGTGCCGACTGCGGACGAGCGGCAGGGAATCGATACCCTCACATTCCCGGGCGACACGCTGACGGTTCCGGTGAATCCGGCGGTTCTTCCCATACTCAATGGGTATCCCTTACCGAACCAACCATCCGGGGCGTTTGGCGATCGGACCTATGCGACATCGTCGAAGATCGTCACGCGGACCGATCAGTTTTCTGTGCGCGTGGACCAAGTGATTTCAAATAAAGCTTCACTGCTAGTGCGGTTCAGCCTGAACCAGGTGACAGGACCGTTGACCAATCCCGATCAGACCGCGATCAATCCGAGTTTCGGGGTCCAGTTTTTTGATCATCAGCGCAACTTTGGGGTGAAGTATTCGCGGGCCGTGACCTCGCATTTCATTTCCGACACTTCGCTGAGCTACATTCGCAGCACGCCGTTCTTTCCGACCACCAATCATACGCAGCCGGGAATCGGTTTCGGAGACGGCCTGTTTCAAAGTTTCAATGCCCCTGCAGGTTCGATTTTCGGATCGTACAGCAATCTTTATCAGTTCAAAGAGGACATGGCCTGGGTGCATGGGACGCATGCGTTCAAATGGGGCGTTGAAGTCCGAGTGAATCGCGACTCCACAATTTTTGGTACAAATCCGAATGGGGCGTACGAGTTCGGCGGAGGCACGGCGTACGCACCTTATCTAATCAAGTCGGCAAGCGGCACACACGATATCCAGCCGGGCGATCCATTGCCAGACTCGTTGACCGGACTGCTGACTGGGACACCTTTTTCCTACAGCATCACGGTGCCGGCGAGCATCACTCCGGTGGGCGACAAGTTTGACGAAGCGGGTGTGCGGCGCGAGGCTTATAACTTTTATTTTCTGGACGCGTGGAAAGCATCGGCCAAACTCACGGTCAACTACGGGTTGCGGTACGAAGTGAACAGCCGCATTCACGAAGCAACCAAGCGGACGTCTCTTCCCATGTTTCTCGGAGCGGACGGCAAACCAACTTCGTACGGCAATCCCAACGCGACACAAGTGATGCTAATCAATCCGCAACCGCCGTATAACCAGGACTGGAACGGCTGGGGACCGCGACTCGGAATCGACTACGCACTGACCCCACACACAGTGCTGCATGCGGGAGGTGCCATTACCTCATTGATTCCGAACTTGTGGCAGGACAATTTTCTGACGGCTGGAATTCCCTTTGTCTTCGCGCCGTACATTACGGCCTTGCCTGGCGTGTCGGTTCCCTTTCAAAATACGTTTGTGCCGGTGAATCTACCGACTGCCTACAACGTGCAGGGGCAACCCATTTTCGCAACGGGGAACAGCGCGGACGTTCCGTCGAACACCGAGATGGATATGCCGCGATTCCAAAGCGATCTAACGGCGCTGACACCGGGCAACCAGGTGCAGTTGCTCACGATCACCGGGATCGCAAGGAATTTTGGCAACGGGGACATCGGCAGTTGGACGGCGGGTGTGGACCATGACTTCCACGATGTGAAAGTGAATGTCTCGTATGTCGCCACCACCGGAATTCATCTGGCGAGGGTCTACAATCCCAACAGTTACAACGGGGCGGACCCAGCCCACGCGCCGTTTACGGAGTTCAACTCGGCCGGGCAAGCCACCGGAGGGTATGGACAAGAACTCCTGATTACCAGCGGATCGCACTCCTCCTATCACGCGTTGCAGACCAGCGTTACCAAGAATTCAGCGCGGGCCGGGCTGGGCCTGCAGGCGAGCTACACCTATGGAAAGTCGCTGGACGACACCAGTTCCGTGCTGGGCGGGCTATTCGGCTCATCTGGAACAATTTTGCAGACGGCGCCGCAGAATCCGTGGAATCCCTCGGCGGAGAAGGGGCCGTCCACGTTTGACGTGACGCATGTGTTCTCTGCCAGCGTGATTCAGTTGTTGCCGCTGGATCGTCTCGGCTTTCTGAAGCCGCTGGGGAAAACGCTGACCAGGGGCTGGCAATTCCTGAATATTACGACGCTGACGACGGGATCACCTTTTAGCGTGTATTCAGGAATTCAGCAGACTGGTGCTGGTGCGGGCGGGGCGGATCGGCCAGATCAAGTGGGTACGCCACATTTCTCGACGAGTCGGCCGGTGCGCGACGACTACTTCGGACTGGGCGCCGATAATCCGTCATTCTTTAGCATTCCCATCAACGTTCCCGGCGGGACGGGGCCGAATCAGGGACGGTTTGGCACGCTGGGCCGCAATACGTTCAGGGGACCCGGATATCACGATTTCGACTTTGCTCTGATCAAAGACACACCCTTCGGACATCGCGGCGGGGCCGAACTGGGGACGCTGGAATTCCGAGCGGAATTCTTCAACATCTTTAATATCGTGAATTTCGGCCTTCCGTCGAACATCTTGCGTGGCAGTGGATTTGGTGTCATTAGCAAGACCGCCGGAACCTCAAGGCAGATTCAGTTTTCCCTGAAGATCATTTACTGAGTCCACCTCGCAGATTTCCTGGGATGCGTTGAGTCCACGCCGTCCTTCGCAAAGATCCATCAGGTCTGTTTGCCCACACCTGAGGAACTTTCTCACCGCAGCATGCGTAATGTCGACAAGGGGAGAGGTGTGCCCATGCTCATGTTGCGGGTTTTCGGGATTCTACTGGCATCTTCGATTGCGCTTTCACAAACAGCTCCGCCGGAGCCAGTACAGGCCCCCGAGGCGTCGCAGGCGGCCTTGACCGCCGATGCGATCATGGCGCGCGTCGCTTTGAATCAGGACCGCAGCGAAGAACTGCGTAAGCAATACGTCTACCGGCAGCATACCCACATCCTGACGCACAAACCAAAGGGTAGAGTGCTGCGTGAAGAAACCGCGGATTACGATGTGGTCCCGACGCCAGATGGGACGCAGAAAGACCTCAAGCTACTAACCGGTCGCTATTGGAACAAGGGAACGTACCAGACGTTCCAAGGAGAGCCGGTTCCGGAGGCCGACAGCCTTGACGGCAGTTTGATCCATGACTTTCGTGAGGATCTGTCCAATGAGAAGACCAAAGACGGGCTGGCGAAAAACCTGTTCCCACTGACTTCGGACGAACAGAAGGACTACGAGTTCAAATTGCTGGGGCAGGAGATAGAACAAGGGCGGAACGTTTATCACATTGCTTTCCGGCCCAAGGATAAAGACGAGATTACATGGGCGGGCGAGGCTTATATTGACGCTGCCGAGTTTCAGCCGGTGCGTGTGTTTACGAAGCTGTCGCGGCGGATCCCGTTCGGCGTCAGGACATTCTTAGGGACGGACTTGCCTGGGATCGGCTTCAACGTCGTATACAAGCGGCAAGAAGACGGAGTCTGGTTCCCGGAAACGTTCGGGACGGAGTTTCGACTTCACGTTCTCTTCTTCATCAGCCGGGAAGTCACCGTCTCGCTCCAGAACTCAGGCTTTCAACATACCCGCGTCGAAAGCAAGATGAAGGTCGTCGGACCGGCTGACTAGAGTCAAAAGACACCGGACCCCGCTCGATTGGCCTGAAATATCCCCACCAACAAATGTCAGGGGTTGTGTGGTGTCAGGGTCATCGCCCCCTGGCCTCCTGGGGCTCCTGGGGCTCAGATTTTTCTTGACGACGCTGGTCGCGCCTGCCTAATTTTGCATCTATGCATGGCGCTCTTGTATTCAACAAGGCGCCCCTCAGTCGTCAATCAGGGAACCCTCAAGTGATTCAGGTGAAGTATCTTGCCGGGACAGGCGGCCCTCAGCAGTCGCGGTCTGCCCCAAGAAGGAGAACGTATGTCCTCGCGCAGGTCCGGAACGCATCGTCTAAGCACTCTTCGCATTATCCTAGCCGCCCTTACTATGGGTCTGTGCGGCTTGCCCTTATCGGCGCAGATCACTTCCGGCACCATCACCGGCCGCGTGCAAGATTCAATGGGGGCGATGGTCAAAGGTGCGACGGTCACCGTTTCGAATCCCAGCAATGGATTGACCCGACAGCTGACAACCACTGATACGGGAGAATTTGTCGCCCCCAACCTCCTTCCGGGTACTTACAACGTCAGTGTGGATGCTGCAGGCTTCAAGAGACTCGAAACTAACGGTTTCGTGCTCAGCGCCGCTGGGAAACTGGACACCGGTAATCTTGTGCTCAACGTTGGGGCCACCGCCAATGAAGTAACGGTCACGGCCGATAGCGGTCAGGTACAACTTCAGGCAGATTCGGGCGAGCGCTCCGACTCGATCACCAGCAAACAGCTGAACGATGTCGCTATCAATGGGCGCAACGTGCTGGATTATATGAAACTGATTCCTGGCGTGACCGGGGTCTTTGACGGCCATGCTTCAGGGACGGGCGGGCTGGACTCCTTCAATATTAATGGCACGCGCGCGAACGAGCACGAAATGACGATCGACGGTGCTTCGAACGTGGACACCGGGAACAACGGGGGTACCCACGTCACCATCAATACCGACGCGATCGAGGAAGTGAAGGTGCTCACCTCGAACTATCAGGCCGAGTTCGGGAAAGCAGCCGGTGGACAGATTGCACTTGTCACCAAGAGCGGTAGCAACGAGTGGCACGGCGACGGTCGTTACTTTCATCGCCATGAGGGATTGAATGCCAACGAGTGGTTCAATAAGAAGAATCAATTGCAGGGCGATCTGCCAAATACTCCTCCCTTATACCGTTACAACTATGCGGGCTACCAGTTGGGTGGTCCGATACTGAAGAACAAGCTGTTCTTCTTTTGGAGCCAGGAGTTTTATCAGCAACTAGTTCCGAGCGGCGGCACGACGCAGTTTTACACTCCAACCGCGCTCGAGCGAAATGGAGACTTCTCGCAGTCCATCAACGGAGACGGAACCCCCATCCTTCTTTCCGGCCCAGGAATCACGAATAACAAGATCGATCCGACACAACTTCCGGCAGCGCAAGCGGCTGCGTTTGCCCAGGTACAGAAAATTCTCAATCTCTTCCCCTTGCCCAATGTGAGCGGATTCGGGCCGAACCAGGACTACAACTATTCAAATGCATTTTCGGCAGATGCTCCTCGTCGCGAAGACATCCTTCGAATCGATTTCCAACTCAACCGTGCGAACCGTCTTTACGGGCGCTACATTCACAACTACGAGAAGGATCAGGCTCCGTTCGAAAACTTTCCCGGCCCATTCGGGATCTTTGCCTGTTCGTCGGCTATCAACTTTGAAGGTGGCTGCACGCAGAATCATCCCGGTTGGAATCTTTCGGTGAACCTGGTGAGCACGATTACGCCAACCATCCTCAACGAGTTTTCCGTCGGGCCGAGCCACAGTCTTTCCGAGGCTGAGAGCGTGAATGGCAATGTCTCGCGTGCAGCGAACGGGATTGACCTGCAACTTCTCTACCCGTTGACTCCCGACCAATCCATTCCGGATATGAGCTTCAACGGCCTGACCAATACCAATTTCGCCGGAAGCTATCTCGGCGGCACTCCCTGGAAGCAGGCGAACACCACGATTAACGTGAACGACAACCTGACGTGGGTAAAGCAGAAGCATACGCTGAAGGCCGGCGTCTTCTACCAGCGCAGCCGGAAGGACCAGCCAGCCTGGGGAAACATCAATGGGCAATTTACGTTTGGCACGGGACCCACGGCCCCGTCGCCCTGCCCTGCGAATACAACGTGCGGCGACCCGCTGGCCAGCGCTCTGTTGGGAGAATTCGACGGATTTGATCAGTCGACCGCGCGGCCGCTAGGCAAGTTCCGCTATAACCAGGTCGAGTTCTACGTCCAGGACACGTGGAAGATTCTTCCTCGTTTGACGTTGGATTACGGAATGCGCTTTGCGTGGATTCCACCACAGTACGATGCGAGCAACCAAGTTGCTCTGTTCGATCCCTACTCTTACAACCCGGCGAACGCGGTTACCATAGACCAGAACAGCGGCAACATTATCGCCGCGGATGGTGGAGATCCTCTGAATGGCATGAGGTTCGCGAATCAGAACCAGATCCCGAAGGGAGGATGGGATAGCCGAGGCATTATGGCAGAGCCGCGCTTCGGTTTTGCCTACGATCTCCTCGGTACTCACCGATCGATTCTGCGCGGTGGGTTCGGCATGACTCATGATCGAACCCAAGGCAATTTGATCTTCAATACGGTATTTAACAATCCCGCGATAGTTCAGACCGCAACTGTGGGTTCCGGCAACATAGCCGACCTGCCTTCGCTGCAGTCATCGTTCGGAAATGGCGTCTTGGGCAATGTTCTGGGCGCCGCCCGGGATGGCAAAGTGCCCACGGTTTACAGTTTCAGTCTGGGCGTACAACAGGAGATCGCATCGGGTACCACTCTGGATCTGGCGTACGTGGGCTCGTTGTCTCGCCACCTTGTCACGTCGCGTGACATCAACGCCATACCTTATGGCGCGGCGTTCCAGAAGGCTAATCAGGATCCGAATTGCGTGGACAATAATGGAGTGCCCGTCTTTCCAGGCGGGGTTGTATCCGATGTTCAGCCCGGCCTGCAATCGCAGTATGCCGCAGCTGGATACAATTTCAACGGATTCTGCACTTTCGGATACCACAATTTCACCTCTACGGTTCTTGTGCCGTACAAAGGCTACGGTCAGATCCCGTACCTGGAATTCAACGGCACCTCGAACTACAACGCATTGCAGGCGTCGTTGCAGCGCCGCTTCAGCAAAGGGTTAACCTTCGGGTTGGTCTATACCTGGTCGAAGTCACTGACCACCGCCAATTCCGATCAGGATACGCAGGATACGTTTAACGCCTTACTCGATTATCGGACGGCGGGGTGGGATCGCACGCATGTATTCGCGGCGAACTATGTCTATGATCTGCCGAATATCACCAAGCATTTCGGTGGACCGAAGTGGCTTTCTTACATCACCGACAACTACGAGTTGAGCGGCATCACTCAATTTATGACCGGGACGCCAGTTGATCTGAACAACGCGTTTTCATTCCCGCCGGGTAGTGTCACCGGCTCGGACCAGTACGGTGCGCTACCGTTCTACTACACGCTGGATGCGCACGGGAATCCGATGCTGCCAACCATTGGCCCTCCGGGACGTGGATCGCGCGACATATTGCGCAACGGAGGCATGCAGACTTGGGACATGTCGTTGTTCAAGAATATTCCCTTGGGTAGGGAGTCACGCTACATCCAACTCCGGCTAGAGGCGTTCAACGTCTTTAACCATCCGAATTTTCAGGACAGGAATTTTGGCGCGAATGTGACCGGACCGTGGGCTTACGCGAGCCCAACCGATCCGTTGACCATCACTAAGAATGACAATTGGGGAACGTACTCGGATACGTACGGAACTGGGCCGGGAGGCTTTCGCGTCATCCAACTTGGCGCAAAGATCTATTTCTAGGCTTGAAAGCAATTGCTGAGCGATGTTTTTCGTCGCCCGGACGCGAATGAAGCAGGCATCTGTCGATTAGAAGAATACTTTCACGAAGGCATCGTGGCGCTGGCGAGCACTTTGCAAAAGCGCGCCAAACTCCGGCTCGCTACGCAGGCTATCGAGCAATGGATCGATCGTGAAGTAAGGATACGGAAAAAATCCATTGTCAATGCTGTGCTTAAGCATGCGGAGCGCCGAAGGCTTGTCGCCGAGGACGGCATACGCTTGGGCAAACTTGTAGATCGCTTCAGAGTCCCCAACCCCCCGTGCCTGAATCCTCTTCTCTGCTGCGCGCAGGATCTCCAACCCCTTCGCTTGTTGATGTCCGATAGCATCGCTAAGCGCCTTGCCTACCTGCACCTGCAATAACGCTGGATTCTGTTCGAAGGCGTGATCGAAATCCGCTGCCGCTTGCTCGAAGTGTTTTTGATAGTACTCGGCGAAGCCGCGATAAAAGAGATGGAAGGCCATTTCACCGTCTTTCGGCAGACTCCTCAGAAATTTGTCATATTCTCCGAGGTAAAGATAAGCATTCAGCGCTGAGCTGTTGATCTTGACGGCCGGGTCGAGTTGTCTCGCTTGCTCACATTCGGCAACCGATTCCTGCAACATGCCGGCGAATCGGTATGCGTATCCCAACTCCCAATGAAGTTCCGCGTGATGCGGATTGGTTTTCAAGGACTCTCTCAGCAAGGGTACCGCCTGCTCTACTCTGCCCGTATCCGTGAGAAAGTTCGCCAGGTAGATGCGTGTTTCAATCTGAGCCGGCTGCAAAGCGAGCGCCCGATCGAAAGCAGCTTGGGCCTTGCGATAGTAGTCACGACCCTCGAGTTGAAACGAGCCGCTGGCGTTGTAGGAACGTCCCAGGTATGCCCACGTCAAAGCGAAAGTAGGGTCGAGTTCAGAAGATTTCTCCAACATGCGGATCGCCAGTGGAAAATCGCTTCTCGAATAAAGATCGACGCCACGCAAATAATATTCATAAGCGAGCGGGTTGCCCGGTTCGTCCAGTTTGAGTTGCGCCGCTTCGGAAGAGGAGAGATTTAACTCCAGTCCATGGATGATCTGTTCTGCGACCTGGTCTTGAACGGTCAACAGCTTCTGGTAGCGAAGATCAAAGGCGCCCTTCCAGAGAATGTTGCGGGTCTTAACATCAATTAGCTGGCAAGTGATTCTGAGATCATCGCCATCGCGAATGAAGTTGCCGATCAGCAGAGTATCAACATCCAGGTCGGCAGCGAGTTTCGGAATCTCGACGACTTGATCCCGGTATTTCTCGATGGCATAAGAGGGTCGGACTCTCAAGGCTCGAACGAATCCCAGCCTGGTGATCACTGCGTCCGCGAGGGAATAGCTGAGGAAGTCGCTGCCGGGATCTTTCTTAATATTTCGGAAGGGAAGGATGGCAAGTCGACGCGGCTCGGCGACGACTATTGTCGTCGGCACCTCCTTTCGAGATCGCCAGTAGCCGAGCCCCGCCAGCGCGATGGCCACAACAACCACCGCGAAAAGGCCTACGCGAATCTGTTTGGTGTGTGAAAGTCCTGCCCCGGGTAAAACGACAGGCAATTGTTTTGCCTCACCGGTTTCCGATTTGTCTTGCTCCTCCGGACCGCTCGAGGCGGAAGCTATTTCGCCGGGACTCCAATTCCGTATCGGCGTCACCCGAGCGATGAACCGATATCCAAGTTTGGGCACAGTCTCAATGAATTGCTGATGCTCGGGTGTGTCGCCCAGCGCCTTACGCAGGGCTGACACATTCACGCTCAGGTTGGCCTCTTCTACAAAACTGTCAGGCCAGATCTTTTTCATCAACTCGTCTTTGGTGACCAGCCGTCCCTGGCGCTCAATGAGGGTCACAAGAATTTCAAATGACTTTGGAGTGAGGGGTACGGGCTTGCCGTCGCACAGCAGGGAATGCTCCGCAGGATTTAAGCGGAACTCGCCGAACTCATATAAGACCTGCGTTTCCATGGGCATGACGGCTTTGGAAAAATTTTGCGAAACTCCTTCGAAATCTTAATAGCACTCTTAGGACGCTGTGGAGTGTTTCACGTAAGGTCGGCTTGGCTGCGGGTCGGCGCCCGCCTGCTGAAGTCTGGCGAGATTGTAAGTGTAATTGGCTGGACACGGCAAGCGTTCTAGGGGAAGCGTCGCCCCGAATGCCATCGATCCCGACACTCCGGGACTCGCAATTCAGGCCCAAATTACAAAATTGTAAAAACGAAGGAGAAACACTGGAATGAGCTGTTCTGTTGCAACAAAAGCATTGTCTTTGAAGATCGCTGTCCTGACGGCCGTTGTAGGCGCTGGCTTGGCGGTTCTTTCTCAACCCGTGGCCGCACAGGATGCAGGAGTCGATGTTCTGGCTCCTAAAGTTAACGTCAGGACCTTTGTTCTGCACCCGAACCCGAAGTTCCTAAGTTGTCTCGGTGTTCAAGGGGGAGCGACGCCCTCGGCGAAGGTGACTGTGACCAGAGGAAAGTTGAACGACACCTTGACGATTTCTGGTCAGAACTTCAAGCCAGGCTTGGCGTTCGATATGTTCACCGTGGAGCGCAGTAACCTGCTCTCCGACGCCACCGTGGACCCGGCGTTCACGAACTTCGGCATGGCTTGGTATCAGTCCGATCTGGAGGCAAATTATCAAGGTTCGTTTACAGCCACCATCAGGACCATATTGCTCGATCAGATTTTTGGTTTTGATCCGGACCAGAGCAATCCCAACCCAATCAATACTTTTCACCTGGGATTCTGGTTTAACGACCCTAATGACGCGAACACCGATGGCTGCACCTTCGATGTGACCAAGCCGACACCGTTCAATGGCGAGCACAATGCCGGCCCTGTGGCGTTCATCTCAGTTCCGAACGCTACCACCAACCTGGGGCCGCTTTGCACCGACCCAAACAAGAATACGGTTCCTGTCAGCTGCAACCCGTAGTCGTCACTTGCCTTAGAGGGTGCGGAGGGAGGCACGAATTGGAAGTGTGCCTTCATCCGCCCCTTCGGGGCGTTCATGACAATACAGTGTCGGCAGAAAATCGCCGATTTCTTAACAAGAAGTTGACAAGTTCTTCTGGGAGATCGGTTATGAGTTTTAAAGCAGTATGGGGATTTGATCCGGAAGAGGTATTGAAGGCACAAAAACAATTTGTGCAACTGCAGGTCTCTGTTTCGAATGAAGACGTAGCCGAAGGCGACTGCGAGCCTGAAGTGATTCCGATGCCAACCGGCAGGGATTCTCAAGTTGCCGAGCTTTGGCGGATGTTTCGCCTGCAGACGTAGAGAAGAGGACCAACATGTCGGAGTGGATGATGACGTACCGCGGAGTTGTTTACCCATGGCACTGCGATCACATGAAACATATGAACGTCATGTGGTACGCGGGCAAGTTCGATGAAGCTTGCTGGCAACTGCTCTCCATGTTGGGTCTGACTCCTTCTCGCTTTGCGCAGGGTGGAACCGGCATGGCGGCGGTGGAGCAGCACATCCAGTACAAGCGCGAACTCCACGCTGGCGACGCCATCACGATTCAGTCGGCGCTTTTGGAAGTCAAGGACAAGTCCATCCACATGTTGCATAAGATGATCGATGACGCGAGCGGAGAAGTCGCCGCGACAACAGTCGTCGTTGGCGTTCACATCGACGCGATCGTCAGGAAGGCGATCCGGCTTCCTCAGGATGTGCGCGAACGAGCTCTGAAGATGCGCGAAGAAGAATTGGCGGCGCTGAAGGCGGAGGAGTAAGCGCGTCAGGCGAGGATTCTGCGGTCAGCCGCTAGTCGCCACTGGCGTGGTTCTGCGTAGGAACCAGAACCAGGCGCGGGCGGGCCGCCTCCTGCTTCGACGAGCGGCCAAACGCATTCAGGATGCAGATGACAGCGGCGTAAGCAGCGAAAACTCCCAAGCTTACGGATGCGATTACGGTGACGAAGAGCAGGACGGGCATGAATAGCGAAATCACGATCGACCAACCTTAGAAATTCCCAGAGTCTGTTGCCGCGCGTCTCCCACCCTTACTTACTTGCCTGAGCGCGAATCTTCAATCTAACCTGCGTTGACGCTCCGCGCTGTTGACGACTAAGATACGGAGTAGAGCTGTGCAATTCCACTTTCCAACAATTCTGGTTGCCTGTCGACATTACGGAAGGGGTATGCACCCCGGCGAATGATGGCGATTACTAAGATTTCTGTCCGCGGGGCCCGGCAGCACAATCTCAAGAACATCGACGTTGAGATTCCGCGGAACACTCTTACTGTAGTAACCGGGCTCAGCGGGTCGGGCAAGTCGTCCCTGGCCTTCGACACCATTTATGCCGAGGGACAGCGGCGCTATGTCGAGACCCTGTCGGCTTACGCGCGGCAGTTTCTGGACCAGATGGAACGCCCGGATGTCGATGCAATTGATGGACTTAGCCCATCCATCTCGATCGAGCAGAAGACCACTAGTCGCAGCCCTCGATCCACGGTGGGGACGATCACTGAGATCTACGATTATCTTCGCCTGTTGTTCGCTTCGATCGGAGTGCCGCATTGTCCCAAGTGTGGGCGGGCGATCAGCCGCCAGTCCGCAGATCAGATCGTCCAGCGAGTGATGGCGCTGAGCCCGGAAGATCGGGTGATGGTGATGGCGCCCATCGTCCGCGGGCGTAAGGGCGAATTCAAGAAAGAGATGGAGACGCTCATCAAACATGGCTACACCCGGGCGCGAATCGACGGGGAACTGGTCAGCCTCGACGACGAAAGCGTGATCAATCTTGATAAGCGAAAGAACCACACGATTGAAGTTGTGATCGATCGCCTGCTGGTGAAACCCGGGATTGAGCACCGCTTGGAGATGTCGGTTGGGCTGGCGATGAAGTTGGCGGGCGGCCTGGTGCAGGTGGCGGTGGTTGGCGGCGACGAGCAATTGTATTCCGAAAAGTTGGCGTGTCCGGATTGCGGGATCAACGTTCCGCAACTGGAGCCGCGGTCCTTTTCGTTTAACAGCTTGTACGGAGCGTGCCCAGAATGTCACGGCCTGGGAAACAAGTACGATTTCGATCCGGCGAAGGTGATTAGCGATTGGTCGAAGCCCTTGCTTGAGGGTGGCCTTGGGCCGGGATCGGCGTCGCAAAATCTGATTCACATGCTGCAGCTTTCCGCAGCAGCCTACGGCATCAATCTCAGCACGCCATTTGAAAAGCTTCCCGAGAAGACGCAGGACTTTCTCCTCAACGGCGAGCCGGGGCGCGGAGGGAGAACCGGCTTCCATGGCATCTTCGGATATCTGAAACAGAATCTGGAGGAGTCAACCTCGGAGGGTTATCGCGATTGGTTGATGGATCACATGTCAGCGACGGAGTGCCCGGCGTGCCACGGAAAGCGCCTGCGGCCGGAGAGTCTCGCCGTCAAAGTGAATGGGATGTCGATTGCCGACTTCACCGCAATGCCGGTAGCCCGATCTTTAACGGTAGCGCAGAGGATCAAGTTGGCGGGGCGCGAGGCGACGATAGCCGGGCGCGTCATGCATGAAGTCGTGGAGCGGCTTCAGTTCTTAAATGCCGTGGGGCTGGGATACATCTCGCTCGACCGCTCTGCGGCGACTTTGTCGGGCGGCGAGGGGCAGCGTATTCGGCTGGCGACGCAGATTGGATCGAAGCTGCGCGGTGTTTTGTATGTGCTGGACGAACCATCCATTGGATTGCACCACCGCGACAATGGGCGACTCCTATCTGCACTCGAGAACCTGCGTGATCTCGGCAACACTGTGCTGGTGGTGGAACACGATGAAGAGACGATCCGGCGAGCTGACTATGTTGTCGACCTGGGGCCCGGAGCGGGGCGCCATGGCGGGTATCTAGTTGCGCATGGAACGCCGGAAGAGATCATGCGCGATCCTGACTCGCTGACTGGGGCGTATATCTCCGGTCGGACTTCGATTGAGATGCGACCGGAACGCCGGCATGCCAACGGGGCTGCACTCACGATTCTGGGTGCGAAGGAAAACAATCTCAAGAATCTCGACGTGACGTTTCCGCTAGGAGTGATGATCGTGGTGACGGGCGTCTCCGGTTCGGGCAAGTCGACGCTGGTGAATGACATTCTTTATCGCGCGCTGGCACGGCAACTGTACAGGTCGCGCGAGAAGGCGGGGGAACACAAGGCGATTTCCGGTGCTGAGAATATTGATAAGGTCATCCGCATTGACCAGTCCCCCATAGGGCGAACGCCGCGATCGAATCCTGCAACCTATACCGGAGTGTTCACGCAGATCCGTGATTTTTACGCGATGCTGCCGGAGGCGCGCGAGCGAGGCTACAAAGCAGGACGGTTTTCCTTCAACGTTTCCGGCGGACGCTGCGAGGCCTGCCAGGGCGAAGGGCAGCGGCGCATCGAGATGAGTTTTCTTCCCGATGTCTACGTACTATGCGAAGTTTGCGGCGGTCGGCGTTACAACCATGAAACACTGGCGGTGAAATTTAATGGGTACTCCATCGCAGACTTGCTGGAGATGCCAGTTTCCGACGCGCTGCCCATTCTGGAAAACATTCCGCAGGTAAAACAGAAGCTGCAAACGCTGGTCGATGTTGGCTTGGGATACATTCACTTGGGGCAATCAGCAGTAACACTCTCCGGCGGCGAGGCGCAGCGCATCAAACTGGCGCGCGAATTGAGCAAGCGGCAGACCGGGAAGACCCTTTATCTGCTCGACGAGCCGACGACCGGGCTGCACTTCGATGACGTGAAGAAGTTGCTCGATGTGCTGCACCGCCTCACCGACTTGGGGAATTCGATCATTATTATCGAGCACAATCTGGATGTGATCCGGAATGCGGACTGGATCATTGATCTAGGCCCTGAGGGCGGGGAAGAGGGCGGTCGCATCGTAGCGCAGGGCACACCCGAGCAGGTTGCAAAGGTAAAGAAGTCGTATACAGGGCAGGCGCTGGCAGGATACTTCGGAAAGACGGCTACCGGTTCGCGATTGCCGGTGGTCAGTTGAGAGGGCTCTATGACGCGATCAACGGCCACGAAACTTGCGTTCGTTCTGATCGTTTTGGCGATCGTGTGGGAAGGTTACCGCTATCGCATTCGTATTGAGACGTTGATTTGGCATGCGCGTCATGGCGACTCTCTTACGGTCGGCAATTACGTCCTTTCCAGTTCCTGCAAATTGGCATGTGGAGGACTTGGGGAATGATAGCTTCGCCTTGATTAGGCTTGACACCGATGATTATACGTCTCCTCGAAAATACAAACAGCATGCCGGAATAATGATCCTTCACCACCGACCGATGAAAGATGAGGCGCTGAACCGCATTCTCACGTTGGAATCGGATCAGTTGAAAAAGCGTGGCGTCGACCCGGTTCCGCAGCACAACTTTAGCGTGGGTGACGAGATGATTGACTGTATCGGTGGGGAACCCATGCCACTCCCGCCAGATATCCCAGACGTATTCGACATTCAACCGGTTACATGGAGTTGTAAATCGTCTGGGGGGCTTGCTCTAGAGATTATGGGAAGCGAGCCCGACTTGAATCAGGTCTGGGAGATAGTGACGCATATCCGCAAGAAGACCTAAACGCGCACTCGCAAACAACGGTGCTAGCCTTAAGTATTGAGTTAAGGAAACATTCTTTGTCATTTTCCGACAATCCGCAGTTTGATCCACAGGCACCCGTGAGCGCCGAACCGGCTCAGATCACGCCTGCCCCATTCACAATCGGCCCCGATGGGCCTGTGATGGTCGCCCCACAAGCGCTAGCGGCCCCAGTCAGAGACCCTGTATGGAGCGGCTGGGACGTCTTGTTGATTGCTGGCTTGACCGTGATTGCCATGTTGGTGCTGCAACTGGTCGTGATTTTTGGGGCCGCATGGTTTGTGTATCCGCACGCGAACCTGACGGAAGTAGCCCAAAAGCCGATTTTGTTGCTGCTCTCGCAGTTTCTGATTTACGCCGTGGTCGCCGCATTCATGGTCATGCTGGTCGAGGGCAAATACCATGTCCCATTTTGGGAAGCGATTCGGTGGAAATGGCCTAGTTCTGAGTGGAAACTCCTGGGACTCGGCGCGACAATGATGTTCACGCTCGGCTTGCTGCAGAGTTTGTTGCCCATGCCGAAAGACACACCGTTCGAGCATTTGTTTGACCGACCGCGCGATGCGTATCTACTGTCGATTATCGCGGTGAGCTTGGGCCCATTGATGGAGGAGATATTCTTCCGCGGTTTCATGTACCCAGTGCTGGCGCGGCGCATGGGAGCGGTTTGGGCAATCGTGTTAACGGCGCTGCCGTTCGGCTTGATTCATTTACCGCAATATGGCTGGGCATGGGGCGCCGCGTTGGTCATTGTTCTTGTGGGTGTGGTGTGTGGGGTCGTACGCGCCGTGACCGGTTCGGTGGCAGCGAGTTTCCTGGTCCACGTGGGGTACAACGGTGCTCAGATGATCGTCGCGATCGTCTACACACATGGGTTCCGGCATTTGAACGGCGCCGTACTCTCGTGGAGATGAAGGTCCCGGCCCGCAACCAACACTGAAATTCGAGAAGCATCGTCTACTACCGACGTCTAGTTGCGACTGGACCTTGATTTTGTACATTAGACTCGCTTCGCAGCGCACGTCCCATGATTCACGTATAGTAGGCAGACCTCCTCGGACGGGATAACGCAAGCATGAGTGAACCGGCTGTTCCCAGCGAAAACAAAGGATTGTCGCCGGCCCGTACGGTGGCCGAAAGCCTGTTATCGCTCAGTATTTTGGAAGCGATTCCTGACGCCGTGGTGGCGGTGAACCAGCAGGGCGTCATGATTCAGGTGAATTCTCAGACGGAATCCCTCTTTGGTTACACGCGCGACGAACTTATCGGACAGAAAATCGAGATTCTGGTCCCAGACCAACAGCGGCCACAACATCATCTCCATCGGGAGCATTTCCACCAACAACCCAAAATTCGACGCATGGGATCGGGACTCGATCTCTATGGAAGGCGTCGCGACGGGTCGGAGGTCGCGGTGGAGATCAGCCTCAGCCCTGTGACAACGGATGATGGAACGATGGTTTTGAGTGTCATTCGCGACATCAGCGATAGCAAGCGGATTGAGGAAGAACTGCGCCGCGTCAACGAGGAGCTTGACCGCAGAAAGAGCCGCGAACTGAGAGATTCTCAAAACCGTCTGGCGCTGATCGTCGATTCTTCGCAGGACGCAATCATCGGCAAAAATCTCGATGGCATCATCACGCACTGGAACAAGGGCGCGGAGCACATCTACGGCTACACGGCCCAGGAGATGATTGGCCGGTCGATCACGGCGCTGGCTCCCAGGGAGCTCACGGACGAAATCCCGACCATCCTGCAGAAGATCTGCAACGGCGAGCGGGTCGAGTACTTTGAGTCGCTACGCGTCACCAAAGACAAGCGAATTCTGCACATGTCTATCTCAGTTTCGCCCATCTACGATACGGAAGGCAAAGTTGTTGGCGCATCCACGATCGCGCGCAACATCAGTGCGCAAAAGAAGATCGAAGACCAGTTACGGCAATCGCAAAAGATGGAGGCGGTCGGTCGACTGGCCGGCGGAGTGGCCCACGACTTCAACAACTTGTTGGGCATTGTCACGGCGTGTTCGGAATTACTGCGCAGTCGCGTCGAAGGCGAGGGCCTTGAGTATCTCGACAACATTCGCGAAGCTGCGAAGCGCGGCGCATCCTTAACGCGCCAACTGCTGGCATTCAGTCGCAGGCAGCCGGTACAGCCCCAGCTTCTGGACCTGAACGAGAGGCTCAAGGACATCAGCAAGCTGGTGCATCCCGTCATGGGAGATGATGTCGAGGTGGTGCTCTTACCACGCTCCTCGTCCGCCATCATTGAAGCTGATCCGAGCCAGCTGGATCAAATCGTTATTAATCTCGCAGTAAATTCACGGGACGCCATGCCTCACGGCGGAAAACTGATCATCGAAACGGCGGTATTCGATTTCGATGAGTCGTTCGCCCGCGAGCATCCGGCGATCATTGTGGGACGCTACGTGATGCTGGCCGTCAGCGACAATGGAATCGGCATGGACGAGGCGACACGATCCCGCATCTTCGAGCCGTTTTTCACCACCAAGGAAATTGGGAAGGGAAGCGGCCTCGGGCTGGCAACGGTCTACGGCATCGTTAAGCAGAACGGCGGACATGTCTGGGTCTATAGCGAACCGGGACGTGGAACCACCTTCAAGATTTATCTTCCTAGCGCAGAACACAAGGTCGGCACGTCACCTGAAGCTCATGCGGAGGAACTTCCCCCCAGACGAGATGGCATGACCATCCTGCTGGCCGAAGATGATGTGGTGATGCGTCGCCTGACGCGGAAGATGCTGGAAGCGCACGGTTACCGCGTGCTGGAAGCAGAGGATGGGAAATCTGCCTTGGACGTGATTAGTTCGCAGGAAGGAAAGATCGATCTGATTCTCACCGATGTTGTCATGAAGGGGATGAATGGGCCCGAGCTGGTGCTGCGGATGACCGAATCACACAAGGAGACGAAGATCGTTTACATGTCGGGCTACACCGGAGAACTGGTTGCGAACCAGGGACTCGACGCTGGCATACGGCTTCTGGAAAAGCCCTTTACGCGAGCCGATCTGCTGAAGACCCTCGATGCCGCTCTGGGGTAAAGTCTCGCAGCAGCGAGCTCTCGCGAGATTTCAGGCGGGGCGCGGGTTCTGTTTCCGATTTGGCCATGGTGATTGTTGCAACTATTCCCAATAGTCTTCCGGTCTGTACGGTATGCGACGTTTCCCCGTTGCCCCCGGGACTGGGAGTCTGCAATACTCGGGGCGCCATGAAAGGCAATCCAAAAGTTATTGCTGAACTGAACAAGGCACTGAGGGAAGAGCTGACTGCGATCAATCAGTATTTCTTGCACGCGGAAATGTGCGAGAACTGGGGATACAGCAAGCTCTCCGAATTCATTAAGAAACAATCCATCGGCGAGATGAGGCACGCCGAAGTGCTGATTGAGAGGATTCTGTTTCTGGATGGCAGCCCGTCGATGCAGCCCCTGGAGTTGACGGTTGGGGGTTCGGTCAAAGCTATGCTGGAAAGCGATCTTGGGTTGGAGCTTGGCGCAGTGAAGCAGTACAACGACTCCATCGCGATCGCCACAAAAGAAGGCGACAACGGATCGCGTGATCTCTTTGTGACCCTGCTCAAAGACGAAGAGGGCCACGTGGACTTCCTCGAAGCCCAGATGCACCTGATCAAAGAAGTCGGCTACGAACGCTATCTGTCGATGCAGATGGGAGAGGACGAGGAAGAATAGATAGATCGCAAAAATTCTAAAGCCCCACTTCGCGTGGAGATGCGAGAAGTGGGGCAACAACAGTTCCATCCTGCAGGACCGAGATTTACTTCACCGTAACCGTCAGTAACTGCGCGCCACTCACAACATAGTCCAGCGGTGGAGTGGCCGTTTCATCGACGTTGGATTCGCCGCTGACAATCATCTCCTGGTTTCCCCGCATGCCTTCCATTACGTTCATCACTGAGATGGGCAATGTGGGCATCACTTTGTCGGCGACGCGGGCTTCCGGATCGGCTTCCAGCAACGAAACGTAAAGGCGATTGTTGGCGTGCTCTTTGTTCAGCAGCGCAATCGTTGAGGCCAAGTCCAGCTTGCGACCAAAGGCCGGGTTCGTACGGCCGACGCGATCGAGGGTGTCACCGTCGCTGACCAAAATGCGCAGCGTTCCTTTGCTGGCCGAGGTGGGAATCTTTACTGGAATCTGACGCACTACCCGCTCACCGCGATACGGAGCAAGAACCGTTTCCACAATCACCTGATCGCCTGGCCGGACCTCGCTCACATCGGTGCGGGCGCTTTCCAGACGTGCCCAGCGGCGCTCTCGAACCAGGTCGAAATCGAGCTTTACGCTCTTCACGGCGGGGGCGTTATAAGGATTATCGTAGATGCGACCGAAGCGCTCGCCCAGAGAAAGAGCCGCAGCCATAGCCGCAGGCTGTCCGTTTTCTGCCGGGACGAACATGTTCTTCAGCCCTACCTCTGGAAAGCCTTTCACATTGATGCTGCCATTCAGCCGGTAGGTAATCTCTTCGCCGTACTCATTCACGCCATGCAGCGCGTTGAAGACAGTCGCCATGATCGCTACAGGACTCAGGCGCGCATTGTTCAGCACTTCGTAGTGGAAATCTTTCGTGCCGCTTCCGCCGTGGATCGTCAATGTGACCGGAATCATGTCCGGCTGCTTGTTGAACACGCCCATGATGCCGGTGTGGCGGTCCTGCACGAAGACTCCAGCTTCCTCAGTCGTATTGACGATCTTGAATGCGTTCAGCGGCGACGGCAGAGTGGCCAACACCTGCGCCTTGTTCATGGGCAGATCGACGGAGCCGAACTGCAACAGCGGATGTCCGCAAGCCAACAGACGCTGTGGATCGATGTAAGTGACGGTGCAAGTGGCCGCGATATCCATATCGCCGCGCACCAGAATCGCGCTCACCGCCGAGCCCGCTTCGAGGGGCTCCGGCTGTTTCTCTCCACTGACAGAACCTGCACCCATGACCGGAATCACCCCGGCGGACGCGAATTGCCCGGCAAAACGCCGTACCGTATCTTCCGAAAATCCGTTGAACACCAGAGGCGTTTCGATCGGCTTCAGGTAGCTCGCAAAATCCTGCGTGGAGCTTGAGAGCGCGATGGCGTCACCGGGAGACGCAGTCTTTCCTGCCGCATTCGTTACACCCGGCTTCGTCGCTGCAGCCTCTTCGGCGGGCGACTTGTCCAGCGCATTGATCTCGAGCATGTCGGCAATCGGGGTAACTCCCGCGATCGGTTCCTTGGAGAACTCGCCGATGCGGAACGCGAGCGCGCCGGCAAGCTTGCCATCCAGATACACCGGGCTGCCGCTCATGCCCGCCACTACGCCCGTATATTCTGCCTTCTCTCCGTGCAGCCGAATCAAGATGATGTTGCCCTTGGGCCCGTTTACGTTATGCAAAACGCCCAGAACTTCCACTCCCATGGATTCCGGTTTAACACCTTCGAAAACGGTTAGGGCGTAGCCCCGCATTCCGGCGTGAATCTGCTCGACTGGAATGGTCGGCTGCGAGGTCTGTGCAGACAGGACAATTGCAGATAGGGATAGAGCGAGGACTAGCGGCGCAAAAACTACTTTTCTCATGTAAAGCCCCGAGAGGGAACCCGCCAACAGGCCCCAATACCGATTGGACTCAGACCAACTGCGACTCGTTGCCTGGAGGGGAAAGATCTGGGACCGGGCAAAACATCCCAATTGCGAATCCTTGCGTCTATACTAGCACAGGGACTTTTCGGGGTTCACCATGTTTAATCGTTGCAAAGATAAGACTTTAAAGGGAAACAACGGCCGTTTCGGTGGAAGATTCCTGGTGGGAGCGATATGCCTGGCCCTCCTAAGTGGCTCTAGTTCGATGGCCGCGCAGGATCAGTCGAGTCAGCCGTCCACGTCGCAAGCGCCGGACAATGGCAAGCCCAAGCAGGAGGTTCCCGCGGAAGCGGGTGGTCCCACAGACAACATCGGCCCGTATGCAATTCCGAAGAAGAAGGCGGAAGAGGCTCCTCCGCCGCCTCCGCCCGTTACGCCAAAGAAGATCGATGACCTTCCTGACTATTCACTCAAAGTCAACGTACCGCTGGTCAACGTGGACGTGCTTGTCACTACCAAGGCCGGGCAATTCATTCCGGGCCTGAAGCAGGGCAATTTCCGAGTTCTCGAAGATGGCGTGCCGCAGGAGGTAAAGCACTTCAATGTGTCGCAGGCTCCGATCACGGCGGTGCTGCTGGTTGAGTTTGCCTCCACGAACTATGTGTTTATGATGCAGGCTCTTCAGGCTTCCTATGCCTTTGCGAACACACTGAAGAAAGACGACTGGGTTGCCGTCACCTATTACGACATGCAGCCGCACATTCTTGTGGATTTCACGCAAGACAAAAAAGCGGTGTACGGCGCGCTGAACCAGTTACGCATTCCGGGGTTCTCCGAGACGAATCTGTTTGACGCCTTATATGACACGCTCGATCGTCTCGATCGCGTGGAAGGAAAG
This sequence comes from uncultured Acidobacteriaceae bacterium, assembly GCA_963840895.1. Classification (GTDB taxonomy): domain Bacteria; phylum Acidobacteriota; class Terriglobia; order Terriglobales; family Acidobacteriaceae; genus Sulfotelmatobacter. Next base: position 23,011 of record CAWJAR010000005.1, on the reverse strand, counting down.
AAGTACGTCATCCTGGTCACCACCGGCGTCGATACATTCAGCAAGCTCACGCTCGACAAAATCATGAAGAAGATTAAGGACACAAAGGATGTGACCATCTTCCCGATTAGCGTCGGATTCATCGTGCGGGAGTATTGCGAAACTCATCCCTGCGGCTACACACACGGCATGGGCATTCCCGTCGGACATATGGACTATTTGCAGGGTGACAACGAGATGAGGACCTTCGCCGCCATGACGGGTGGCCGCGCCTACTTCCCGCGGTTTGAAGGTGAGTTGCCTGAACTGTTTGGCGACATCTCCAACGACATTCGCAACCAGTACACGATTTCCTATGCCCCCACGAACTCGAAACTGGATGGCACTTACCGCAAACTGAAAGTTGAGGTCGTCGGACCTGACGGCGCCCCGTTGAAAGTGAAAGACCAAAAGGGCAAGGACGTGAAAATCGATGTCGTAGCCCGTGATGGGTATACCGCAAAACATACTGTGGACTAGCGGATTCCTTCGACTCTGCGGTCCAGGGACTAAGCTCGATTTGTAAGTGTGGGTGAATCTGCGGGAGCCTTCTTCCACTCTGCCGCCGGAATTGGTGTATCCTTTCGACTCGACTTCGCCGTTCCCGCTTCTCAGTTCAAACAATAGGGAGTGCCCTCGTGCCCAAGAAATTTGTCTTTGCCAGCGTTTTCCTGTGGCTCATTGTTTCGAGTCTTTCAGTTGCGCAAACCATTCAGCGCCTCGCCCATCAGTCGCCCGACGGGGCTGGAATCTGCTTTCAAATGACGGACGGCTCAGTCCTGTGCCAAGGCAATGGCGAATCCGACTGGTACAAACTCACTCCCGACAACACGGGGAGTTATGTGAACGGAACCTGGAGCAGGGTAGCGAATTTGCCCGCCGGTTACGTCCCGGATGCATTCGCTTCCGCCGTGCTCGCCGACGGCCGTCTTGTAATTACTGGCGGCGAATACCTGAATAACAATTTCGCCCTCACCAATCTCGGGGCTATTTATGACCCCAAGGCAAATACGTGGACAAATCTTCCTGCCCCTGCGAGTTGGCCTTACATCGGAGATTCGCCATCTGTCGTGCTGCCCAACGGCAACTACATGGTTGGGAACAAACTCGCCAAGAGCATGGCCGTTCTGAATCCGAAGACTTTGACGTGGACCGTGCTGCCCGGAACTGGTAAGAGTGACTTCAATGCAGAAGAGGGTTGGACGCTGTTGCCGGATGGTTCGATTCTCACCATGGATGTGAAGCACGCTCCCAACTCCGAGCGATTCGTGACTTCCAAGAAAGCTTGGACGACCGCAGGAAGTACGATCGTAGACCTGCATTCGCCCTCGCCCTTCGGCTGTATTCCCTACGGCCCCGGAGGCACGCTTTGCTACTACCCGCCCGGAGAAATCGGCCCTGCAATTTTGCGACCTGACGGTACTGTGTTCGCGACGGGATCGTATACCAGCAGCGGCAGTGGCGCTGGGCACACGGCGATCTTCGACCTGAAAACGAAGTCTTGGAGCGTGGGACCTGACTTTCCGAACGGCGACAATGCCGGCGATTCGTTCGCCGCGCTGCTGCCGAACGGGAATGTTTTGGTCGAGGGATTCGTGACGTCCTACGAATGGGATGGCGCGAACTTGAATCCAACGCTGCCAACGCCCGGTAGCTTGATGATGCTTCCCACGGGACAGGTTCTGGTTGGAGGTTCAGAAGTCTACAACCCAACTGGAACCTATGAAGCCTCATGGGCGCCATCCATCACGTCGGTGCTGTCGAGTGTCACTCGAGGGTCGACCTACAAAATCTTCGGCACTCAGTTCAACGGACTGTCACAGGCGGCAGCCTTTGGCGACGAGTACGAGACTGCGACGAACTATCCTTTGGTTCGGATCACGAACAAAGCTACCGGGCACGTTTTTTACGCCCGAACGCATGACCACAGCACCATGGGAGTCGCGACAGGTTCGGCGACCGTCTCAACCAACTTCGATGTTCCGGCCACCATGGAGTCCGGTGCCAGCATGCTTGAAGTTGTGGCGAATGGAATTCCGTCCGCGCCGGTGAGCGTCACGGTGAACTAGAAGGTTCCCTGCGAACCCAGAGCCTCCGGCTTACGCTGGGGGCTTTGCTCTGCGCGCTAGTGCACTCGGAGCAAATGATCAAGCAGCAAAAAGATTCCCGCGCCGACGAAAACCAGAAACGCCATCTTCATCGCGGGTTCTTTGTTGACCTCGGGAATGAGGTCCGAAGCAGCGACGTAGATCGTGACCCCTGCCGCCAGCGGCAGCCCGGCGCCCACATGATGCCGGAACAACGCCATCGTCAGGACGCCGGCAAGAGTTGACGCGCCGATCACTACGGATGCTCCCCATGCCGTGCCCCGGCTGCGTCCCCCGGCCAGCATTACCGAACTGACGGTGAAGCCTTCGGGAATCTTGTGCAGAAAAATCGCCAGAAAAATTAGCCAGCCTAACCAATTCGATACCAGAAACCCCGAAGCGATGGCGATCCCGTCAAAAAACGTATGGATGATCAGACCGAGCAGCACGGAGTACTGCTTGTGAGAGTCAACGAACTCGTCGTGATGCGTTTCTTCGCCGAAGTGGAAGTGTGGAGTTACGGTGTGTTCAAAAAAATGAATAATCAGGTAGCCTAGCAAAACCAGAAAGGCAGCTGGCTTTCCGCGGAGTTCAATGCTTTCCGGAACCATTTCTACCAAAGCGGTCGCCAGCATAAAGCCCGCGCCGAGCGCGACGAAATAGCGCAGATAGCGCCGCTCCCAATTCCGCTGCACGATAATGGCGCCACCGAATGCGTTGGCCGCTGCCGCGGTTAGTCCGAGGACCAGACTAGTGATGAGGGGATTCATGGAAGATAGCGCGGATCATATCAGCTTCATGTAAAGATCTCACAGAGCGACGTCCGCTGAGTACGTCCAAAGAAAGCACGTGATTGGATTTCTCCGTGACTCTGTGACTCCGTGGTAGAAAGACACTAGCCTGAGTGTCGAATGTGCATCACGTCCCCATCCTGCACAATGTAATCCTTTCCTTCGAGTCGCAGCGTGCCCTTGGCGCGCGCATTGGCCTCAGAGCCCGCTTCCAGAAGTTGGTCCCAGCGAATGGTTTCGGCGCGAATGAAATGCTTTTCCAGATCCGAGTGAATGGCACCCGCGCCTTCCTGGGCTCGTGTGTTGGCGGGAATCTGCCACGCCCGGCATTCGTCCTCACCAGCGGTAAAAAATGAAATCAGACCCAACAGTTTGTAGGTCGTTCGGATCAAGCGAACCAACCCGCTCTCCTTCAGTCCGTAGCTCGACAGAAATTCCGCCGCGTCAGCGTCGCCCATTTCGGCAAGTTCGGCCTCGACCTTGCCGCAAATTGCTGTCGCTGCCGCGTTCGGACGCGCCGCAATCTCGGTGAGCTTGTATTTGCTGACGGCTTCGTCGAGTTCCTTGCCAAGTTCGGTTGACTCCCCGATGTTGAGCACATAAAAAATCGGCTTCTCGGTTAGGAACATGAATCCGCGCAGGCGCTTCTTGTCTTCAGGCGTCATTTCCATTTCGCGCAGCGGTTTCTCCGATCCCAGATGCGCGTTGGCTCGCTTTAGCAGCTCAAACTCCTTCTCGAGTTCAGGAGTCTTCATTTTCTTCAGGTCTTTTTCCAGGCGCTCCAGGCGCTTCTCAATCTGGCCCAAATCACTGACCATCAGATCGAACTCGACGTTCTTGATGTCGCGCAGAGGGTCAATCTCCGCCACCAGTGGAACTGCCGGATCTTCAAATACGCGCACTACATGGGCCAACGCATCTACTTGGCGCAGATGCCCGATGTAGGCAGTCTCTTTCAGTGCGTCCTGTCCAATAGCACCTACGTCTACGTACTCAACCGAAGTGTGCGTGAGTTTTTTCGGGTTGTAGAGCGCTGCCAAGCGATCCAGGCGGTCATCGGGAACCTTGGCGAAGCCGATGTGGGCCTCACGCGGATTGGCATGAGCTTGGGCGGAAAGGTGTGCTTTGGTCAGGATCCGGAACAGCGAAGTCTTGCCTACCTGGGGCAGGCCGATAATGCCGGTTTTCATAAATGGCTCTTAAGTTTTGCTCTTGGTTTTTTCGTTGCTGCTTTCATTGAATTCCAGGACGGGATCGACGGGCCTTCCACCGAGCGTCAAACAACCCTTGAGGATAAACGATTGGACCGAAATTGCCCAAACCTTGCGGTCATGAACCCGCCGGAAAGGCTCGACGCGGCTGTATGTGATTCTAATCACACACTTAAGTGACTCGCAAAATAGGGGTTCTCTCGCATTCGCAATAAGCTCCGGTCAGTTGAAGTTCCGCCGAGCTGTTCGGTTGGCTACGGGGAATTTGTTCGAGGTCGAGACAGGAGGTCCCAAAATGTTCGCCAATCCCGCAGCCAGTTGGCATCACAGCAATCAGTACAACGCTCAGTCCGCGTGTGAACACTGTGGTGGAATCGTGCGTCACGAGCGCTGGTGTATAACCCGCGATGCCTTGGTCCAGTATGCTTACAGTGCTGTTGCGGAGCCTGAGACGCTCAACCTCCGCGACCGTTTGATCCTGCATGCGCTCGGGGTTTCGTGGATTGCAAATACCTGTCAGAGTGCTTGCACGAATCCGAAGACTTAGCGTCTTTCAGCCTGCTTGGCGACATTCGGGACCGTAATGTTCACCGCGTCGGGCTTTGTCCAAACTTCCTTACCGCTGGTCAGGTCCAGGCGATTCATGGTTACACTGACCTGCTGAGAATCCACTTCGACCAGCAAATAGTGATAGTTCACCGTATTGCTTTGAAAAGGATCGTTCGGCCCTCGTGCAATTGGATACGCGTGCGCCCCGCCTCCTCCCGAAACGAAATACATGACGCCGCCGTGCTCGTGGCGCTCGTAGTTGTGCACATGCCCGGAAACTACGATGATGCGGAAGGGAGCTTGCGCTTGTCGTTGCTCCAACATCTTTGCCACTTGCTGCTCAGGAGTGCGTGCCGCGTGCCCTCCCCGAAGCGGATTCGCGTCAGAAGAACTGGTATATGGCGGGTGGTGAAGCATTACAAATACAAAGTTGACGTCCGATGGAACGTGGTCAAGCTTCTCAGCCAGCCATAGCCCTTGTGATCCGCTGTTCTCCTCCAGCGAACTGTCTAGCGTCAGGATCAACGCGTTTGCCGTGCGCACCGAGTAATACCGGCTCTTCTTTAAATCGGGAAAGCGCTGAAAGTACTTGCCTAGCGAAACCGCCGGATCTCCATGCAATTCATGGTTGCCGATCGCCGGATATACGGGAATCTTCTTGTCTCGCCAAACGCTGGTCTCGCTGTCCCACACCTTCCAGTCGTTTTCGTCGTAACCGTTGTAGACAAGGTCGCCAGTAAAACAAATGAAGGCCGGATTCGCTTCGGCAACGGCACGAACCAGGGCCGCGCGGACCGGGGGATTCGCCGCTTCAAAATCCCTGGGATCATGGAAGCGTGCGTCTCCATAGGCAACGAAGCGGAAGGGCGCTTTCACTTCCAACTTCAATTCGCCAGGTGCGATCAGTAAAGTGTGCTTTTTCGTGCAACCGGTTGGGGTCAGCAGCAGTGCGGACAATATTGCAAATACTTGCGTGAATGCTCTCCGTCTCAAAAACATAGGCTCCGTTCCGATCCCAAATCCATTCTCCCATGCCCGATTGTGTTTCCGGCGGGTTGCAACTGCAGGAACATCTCAACCATCGTACTGGAAGACCTCACGGGGAAGATCTACGATACAAACTTGCGATGTGTGATACCGGAGACGTTTAAAATCCTTTCAGGCCTATTCATGATCTGTCCTTCGGACAGCTTCCGTTTCACACTTCGGCTGTCGAGGTCAGGTCCCAATGGCCCTGGGGCAGATTGTCTAAACGAGCACGTCGGATCTCTATGAAGCTTCTGATCGTGGAAGACGAAGCAAGGATGGCTGACCTTCTTCGTAAAGGGTTGACCGAAGAGGGGCACACAGCGATTTGCGCGGCAGACGGCGCAGAGGGCTTCAACCTGGCGCGATCCTATGAGTTTGACGTCATCATCCTCGATGTAATGATGCCCAAACTTAGCGGATATGACTTGGCCAAGCGCCTGCGAGCGGAAAGAATCTCGACGCCTATCCTGATGCTCACGGCCCGCGATTCCGTCCCCGACATCGTTCGCGGTCTTGACGGCGGCGCTGACGATTACATGACCAAGCCATTTTCCTTTGATGAACTCGTGGCCCGTCTCCGAGCAGTGAAGCGTCGCGCTTTGGCGGCGCATGACACCAACTTGCGGGTGGCTGATTTGGTGCTTGACCCTGCCAGTAGGGAAGTTCTACGTGGGGAAGAACGAGTATCCCTGACCCGCACCGAATACAACCTTCTGGAACGCCTGATGTACCGCGCGGGCAAAGTAGTATCGCGTCATTCTTTGATCGAGTCGGTGTGGGGCTTCGATCGCGACATCGAAGAAAATACCCTCGACGCTTTCATGCACCTGTTGCGCAACAAGATCGATCCCCCTGGAAGATCGAAGTTAATCCATACCGTGCGCGGGGTCGGCTACATGATCCGTCCGGATGAGCGCAGATGAAAAAATTATCGATCGGAATACGCCTCACGCTCTGGTACCTGGCGATCTTTGCGCTCGCTCAAGTGATCTTCGGCGCGGGCATGTGGTTGATCCTCCGTGAGAGCCTCTTTGACATGGTCGATGATGGACTGGAAGCGCAGGTCGACGACCTCACCAAGTTTCTACAATCTCAACCGAAAGACCGTCCCTTTGGGGAGCTTCAGGACGAGATCGGTCAAACCTATGCCGTTGAACATGCAGGTGATTACCTCCAGATCTACGCGGACAGTAACCTGCTGATCTATCGTTCGGAATTTCTGAAATCGCATCCAGCTGCGCTTTTGTCACCCGATCAGGTCGACCGCCAAATTGAGGGAAGCCGCAAGATTGCGGGTCACCACTTCCGTTTTCTGTTTCAGAAATTGGAGGTCAACGGCCGCGTCTACACCGTGGAAATGGGCACGCCCGCCGATGACGCGGTGGAAACTCTCCACTTGTTCCGTTCATATTTGTTGATGTTTGCTCCGCTGCTGCTTCTTGTGGCTGCGGGCGGCGGCTTCTGGTTAAGCCGCAGGGCCTTGTCTCCCGTCGACACCTTGGTGCAGAGCGCACGTGAGATCGGCGGCACGAGTCTCAATCGCCGATTGCAGAAACTGGAAACTGGCGACGAACTGCAGCGACTTTCTGACACGCTGAACGAAATGCTGGACCGGATCGAAGTGGCTTTTCTGCGGATCACTCAATTTACCGCAGATGCCTCTCACGAATTGCGCACGCCGGTGTCTCTTATCCGCACGGAGGCCGAATTGGCTTTGCGCCGATCCCGGGGAGAAGCCGAATACAAGGAGTCCCTCCGCCACATCTTGCACGAGGCGGAACGCACTACCGTCCTGATTGAACAGATGCTCGCTTTAGCCCGAACTGACTCCGGCCGCGAGATCTTGCAACTGCAGCCAACCGATTTGCGGCGAACGTTGGGCGGCGTCGTAAACAACTGGCAGCAGGTTGCCGTCGTGCGCAACCTGGAGTTTTCCTCCAGCCTTGATTCTTCGGATTGTTTAGTCATGGGCGATGAGACATTGCTGCGGAGGTTGGTCGACATTCTGCTCGACAATGCTTTCAAGTACACACCAGCGCCCGGCTGTGTACACCTGACACTACACTTGAAGAGCGACGGTGCAGTCATCACAGTGCAGGATTCAGGAGTTGGAATCAGTGCCGAGGAACACAGTAAGATCTTCGAGCGCTTCTATCGCGTCGATAAAGCACGAAGCCGCGCGCAGGGCGGCGTTGGTCTCGGCTTGGCGATTGCAAAATGGATTGTTACCCGACATCGCGGTTCGATTACCGTCGAAAGCAAACCCGAGGAGGGGGCTACCTTTCGCGTAGAATTGCCCCTGATCGCGGTTCCCGCCCGCAATCCCCAGCCGGCTTGATCGATATTCAAAATTCCCAACTGCTGCCGTACAATAGAAAAACCTTCCCTTACGCCGGGATGGCGGAACTGGCAGACGCAGCGGACTCAAAATCCGCCGACCTTCGGGTCTTGGGGGTTCGACTCCCCCTCCCGGCACCAAAGTCCAACCCATTCTCAGGGTTTCAGTTAGGCAGGATTGCAACAGTTGTTGCGAGGCTGCCTGCTGCACTGTCCGTGGTGCTGTTTTGGAGCTTTCTGCCCAAACTCTGCCCGAAGCTCAGAGCGTCGGACTTTTTGTCTAGTCTGATAGCCACGTCAGCAATGTCAGCTTCGTCGGTGATGTCGTACCTCTTGAATACCGCTGCCGTCTTGTGGCCGCTGATCTTCATCGCCACCGATTCCGCTACTCCCAGCCTTCGCAAGTTGCGCACGCCAGTGCGACGTAGGTCGTGGAAGATCAGCCCCTCGTACTTCAGCTTCTCGTTTCCACAGTCACAGTTCTCGCCGGTGACGACCGTGTGGCAATCAGCGCAGAGAAAGTGACCGACACCAGCGCGAACGCAGACTGAGTTCCACGTCTTCCGGAAGTCCCGGACGGGCTTGGAATTCGGACGGGTGAAGACATAGTCGTCCGGCTTCTTTCCGACGATGCACGCACTCAGGAGCGTGAAAACCTCCTGGGTCATGCTGATGGTCCTGCCCTTACCGTTCTTGGTCGTACCGACTTCTAGCCGAATAATGCGGTTCCCCAGATCGATCTGGCATACCCGCATCGCCAGCAGTTCACCCTTGCGAAAGGCGAACGAGTAGGCAAGGCAGAGCAGAGTTCGCAGCCAGAGCCCTTCCTTTCCACATTCGTTCGCCAGCTTTGCATGGTCTTCGTCGCGCAGAAATCCCGTGCGGACGTTGTTTTCCTTCTGCATTGGGAAGTGTGGAACGACAGTGATCTTCGGAGGAGTTGATTCCAGCGCCAGATGGAACGCCCGTTTCAGGATTGCCAATTCTCGGTCGATGGTGGCGGCGGATGCGCCCTGATCCCGCCGATGATTGATGTATCTGCGAATCCGATCCGTGTCGATATCGGTCGCTTTGAGTCGCGAAAAGAACGGCGCAAGGTGAAGCTTCCAACGTGTTGCCACGTCGTCGCTCGTCTTGAGTGCGTTGTCCTTATAATCGGCCAGCACCGCTGCGACCAGCTCGTCGCTCTTGACATTGGCCTTAGGGATATAGATTTTGGTCTCGACTTCGGCCAGTCTCCGCTTCAGCAGTTTCTCTGCCACGGAGCGATCCGTTGAAGAGCTCGATTCTCTTCTGGGGATGCCTCGGTCGCTAAATTTGATCCACCAGACTCTACTGCCGTTCTGGAAGATGGAACCGCCCCCGCGTGCTCGTTTTTCTTTCTCGTTTTGCATGCATCTCTCCTTTCAGAATTGACCAAGGGAGAACCTGCAGGAGAATTGCGGAGTGCACCGGGTGGATTTAATTTGGTGGGAGCCACGGTTTCCTCTCTGCAGGAGCTGTGGTCAGTGCCGGGCTGGTGCTCTAACACCAAGCCCGGCACGCTTTGATTCTAGTCCTGCTTTGGTGTTTTGACTCGCAGAATCTCAAGTCGGCCCGTTGAGCATTTGTTTTTCGACGCCCGTCTCCGGAACCGAATATCTTTCTGGGGAATGCGGTAGGCAGACCCCCGCGACCTTTCCGTTCTTGCGTTCTTCCAGCCTCAGCCTGGGCCCGCGTGATCGGCGTCGGCGTTGAACTGCTTCCGCGCACGGACGCAGTTGGTGTTGCTCATACGACGGTCGTCTTCGTCCGCTCGATCCATGAATCTAGGTCTCTGGTGTCGACGAGCCAAGGTGCGTGCCCCCCTTCGTTCAGCTTGATGATCGGGATCTCCCCGCGTTGGATAATCCCTCGAAGAGTTCCCGGCGACACGGACAGGTATGCAGCCGCTGGTTTCATCCGCATGAGCCGTTGTGCGCTCGGTCGAAGGTTGGGCATAGAGTGGGCAGACCTTCCTATATACCGTTACAAACACTGGTCCAGATTCAGCGCACCGGATTCACAATCCTGTGGGTGCTTGAGTTGGCACTGGTGCACAGTTGCTCTCCACGCATTTCTGTACCCTCCAAATCAGCAACTTACGATGTTCGGCGGTTCGATGAACCGCCGTTGATTCTTTTCTCTATCTTGTAAGGAACCCGCGCACGGCCTCCGCATGAGGCTTGCAGTACAGACCGCAACTACTCATGCGCACTTTACCGAGCAATTACCCATCGGGCCGCCTCCGGCCCGACGCTAACAGCATTCCCACTCCCCCGCCCACCCCCGTGCCCCCACCCCGCCGCAGCCGTCGAAGGAGATATGGGAGCATTGCGTGGTCCCTTATACGCCGCTCCCCACCCCCGAAAAGTCGGCGGCGGCGTTTCCAATGGTGCTGTCTTTTCGTCCCCACCGCAGTAGAATTTTCCGAGTCCACCAGCGCAGGTTTCTATCAGCCTCTAGCGCGGTCTCGCGATTCTTCGCTGAATTTCTTCCTGCAGCGCGGCTTGCTCCGCCTCGGACCCGTGAAGAAATGTCTCCCAAGCTTTATTGTTTTCCTTCCCGTTGACGGCTCGATAGAACTCGTCGAGCGCCTCATAACCTTCTTGTCCCAAGAGTCTGCAGATTCTTCCCACTCGTGCCAAGGCGAATGACCAACGACGAATCTTCAAACTGCGGGAGTCGCTGTGGAGGAGCATCTTGTACTCCTCCTCGATTGCTGTTTCGGCCCAGTACTTCACCAATGTGATGAGTTCGTGCCTCGTGGGATGGAAGTCAGACAATTCGCGGGCACCAGACCCATTGACCTCCCAGACATGGCCGACATTTCCGATCGGTCTGAGCCAGTGATTGTCGGCGTTCGGTTCCCAATACGCCTCAAATGAGTTGTCCATCTTCGATTTATGCATTCTTTTATCTCCTTTTGGTTTGGTCCAGCTAATGCTGCCGATTGCGCCGCCCGGCTGCCGGCCCGACGCTAACCGCATTCACACTTTCCCACTCCCCCCGCCTACCCCGGCCCCCACCCTTCAGAAAAGGGGGCCTGCCGTTGAAAGAGAGCCCTCTTCGCGCCCCAACCGCCTGCCAGATTTTCGGTTTTATCAAAACACCCAGTTTCCCAACTCCGTCAGGACTCGCTCGATAGACGCTGGGCAGTCGCCGATATTTAGTCCCCGTCTGTCAAAATGGACAGTCATCGACAGGTGCGGCGCTGGCCGCCCCTTGACTAGGCCCATCGCCGAGGATGAACAGCTCGTGGGCAATCACCTCGGTCGTGATTGTCCCCTCGAAGGTTAGCTGGGCAAGCCAGTCACTGGTGCGCAACTTGCCTACGACTAACACTCTCGATCCCGCCTTCAAGAATCTATGAGCAACATCCGCGAGACGTCCGCGGAGCATGACCTCGTGCCCTTCATTTCCTTCCTCCCACTCGCTGTCCTCGAAGGTACCGCTAGTGAACAATGAGAGCTTGGCGATCTTGGTCTTGGAGTCTTCGAACACTTTTTCTGGATCACTCCCGAGGTTTCCAATCAAAATTACTAAGTTGAAGCCCTGCATAGATAGGTTCTCCTTAAATTTGAAATTGGGATCGGTAAACGTTCATGTTCTTCAGCGTGGCCCGAACCGGGCAGCGTTCGGGCAACCACCAGTGAATGCGTGGTGCTCGTCGTGGTTATACTGCTCGTAGTCAATGCTCGACCCTGCCTTTGGCGGGCGAACGCCGAAGCGCACGCCCGCCCCTTGGGTATGAGCTGAAGTGACTACCCTCGACCCCGGCTCGGGCCGAATCTTTTCCTCAGCACGTTTTTCTACGAGGGTGCTGGGCGCTTGAAAGCCCTCAATTTCCCGGCTAGCCTTTTGCCAACCACCGCTCGCAACCTGTTTAGCTGCAGCCGTTTCCAGCTGCCTGCCTTGACTAAATGACCTAGCTGACTAAGTGACCGGTCTCCCAAGACAGAATTCGCTTCACCACCGAGTACGGCCCTGACGGGCTGCTGGTGTCTCCCACGTCCACACGGGCCATACGCCGGATAAAGACCCGCAGCGACAGACGGTCTCCGCGAACTGGCGGCCCTCCGTGCGCACGGACCCACGCCTGGAAGAACCGACCACGCCTCGATGCATGAGGCTTCTCCCCGCTGCCCAGCGACATCCACATTGGGACTTTTGCGATTACATCAACTTCGTTCGGCGCGATCAGAGCGAATCTGAGGATGGCCGTCCAGCGCTTGTAAGACCGATCAAAGTACACAGACCCAGAGCCGCAATATGCTCGGTATTCGCCCGGTTGTACGCGGGGGTAATCACCCCACCCGATCTGCTGGTCCCCCGCCCGCCGCCTCCTTCGGCCCATTTGACCCGCCCTGCAATTCGGTTACGAGCGTCCCATGCGATCTTCTGGTGCAGATTAGTACAAGAAATGAGCGCGAGGCTTCTCTTGCACATCGTGCGGGGAGCAAAAGATCACGAGGTCCGGTTGCGAAGTAAACACAGATGCCAAACAGGCCGCCTTCGAAGCGACTGGGGAGTGACTGGGGAGTTGTGGGGAGTGGTGAGGCGGGTGGAACTAGAGAAGGCCGCTGCGTTTCAGGTCAGCCTTCACCTTATCGACCAATCGGTGGATCTGCTGACGGAGCTTGCGGTCGCGGTAAGCCTCCTCGAACGTTTCAACATTCTTCCGTTTCCAGTAATTGGGAAGGTCCACCGCATCGCCATCCATGAGACTGCATAAATTAAGCACGCTGAGTCTTCCCAGTTCGGGGTTGTCGAGGAGGAACCGGCGGATTACCAGCTTCACTTTGGATCTGTATTTCTTGGGTGCGAACCGCTGTACTGAGACTGTGTGAGCTGCTCTGCCCCTAGCAATATCCGCTCGGCTCGCTTCGCCCCTGCCCTGTGCTGCTCGGAGTCGTGACTGAACTCTCCGTCGTTTGAGCTTCCAGAGCTTTAGTTCGGCGGCAAGCTTAGGTCGCTCGTATTTAATCCATCGCTGTGTCTCCCTCTGATCGCGATCTCGCTCGTCAAGCAACCTTTTTGTTGAACGGTGTATTGGCCCTACTTGGGCGAGCTGTCGCAATTTATCGAGAAGCGGAAACGGCCTCCTCGCCCTGGCATGTGCCTCCTCGCCTTTTTGAATATCGCGGGAGACGCGCCCGATTTCTTTCGTGACTTGCTCCAGTTCGCGCTCGAGGGCAACAACATCTTCGGCCACTACCGTCTCCCAAAGGTACAGATAGGGTCGAGTCTTTAGCGATTAACTGCAGCGCACAAGTAACCAGTTGAAGACCATCCCCCTCAAAACAATCGCGTTTCAGAGGGTTCGGGTCTACCGACTTTTATCGGTCCGATGCCCGTAGTCGGGCAACACTCGAAAAACCAACAGGCTCGATAACAGGCACTTGTGTGGCAATCCTTGCCTGTCATGGATGGAGAACGCGATCATAATCTCGGCAATCACGTCGAGAATTGCACCGCAAAACGGGCACGCAGTCATTGGAGAGCAGTTTACGGGATTGGGAAGACTTTACTGCGAGTAACCTTTGTTCGACCTCCAGCGTATCTTCGCCTTCTGGGATACGATTACGAGATGGGTGAGCGGAAATCGTCACAGCGATGTCGTCATAAAGACGATGCTGCCGTGGGTCGACGACTCCCGGACGTGCCAACTGTTCAAAGGCAATCGTGCGATTCAAAGTAGGCCGAAAACAATGGGAGCGGGTGACCACTTACAGATGCTCTGTCCAACTGGGAACATCGAAGGCGATTGGCGGCTGACTTATGTGGTCACGGTGAAACTCGACGACACGTCGGAGCGGGCGTTTCACAGCAGTGACAAGTACTTCGTCCCTGTCCTCTGCACGAAAGACGGCGAAGTCTTCAATTGCATCAAGCAGACTAATTAGATCGCACGGGCGTAAGATGCGGCAATCATGTGGGAAGACCGACGATTAAGAGACATCACCGAAGCAGACCTTCGGCAAATCATTGATGCCCAGTTGGAGGAGCACCTCCAGCTTGAGTACAAGAGTGCGTTGTATTCTGGCAACGATCAGGGGAGCAAGGAATCACTTCTCGACATCTGCATGTTCGCCAACTCCGGGGGCGGCATCCTCCTGATTGGCATCTCTGAGCAGCGAGATGCGAATGGTCAACCGACTGGGTTGCCCGATCCAAATGCTCAACTGGGACTCGAAATTCCCAATCCTGAAGCGGTGCTACTGGCATACGACGCCCGTGTAATTGCAAACATCCAAGAGCGCCTGCCTCTTGAGTCGTATCCAATACCTGTCGCAAACAATCGTCACGTCGTTGCTATTCGAGTACCCAACAGCATGTCCAAGCCCCATCGGGCCAGTCATCAAGGACACGTCTACTTTCCGTCACGGCGAGAGCGACAGCGATATGAGATGGATGTCCGAGAGATCAAGGAAATGGTGATGCGAACGGCGAGTCGTCTCGAAGCGGCAGAAGACAAAGTCGCAGCAGCCTTGCAAACAATGGTGGCCAAGTACGGCTCCCACGATCTCGCCATAGGGATTGTTCCTGTCTTCTGGCAGAACTTCATGATGGATGTTCGAAGGCGGGCTATCCTTGATACGGTGATTCAGTTCCATATGGGTAACGGGAACATCGTGCAACCGGAGTTCACCTTTGATGGATTGCAGCGACAGATTCGAGGAGAGCAACACTCATTTGTTCAGATTCACCGAGACGGTCTGATTGTTGCAAATGTCCAATTACCAATATCGATGAACGGAAATCTGCACCAGTTTCGTCCGACAGCAATAGACAAATTTCTTAGAAGTTTCGTCGAACACTGCTCACACGTGTACTCCTCGGCGGCCATCAACGGGCCGTTCTTGCTTTCAATGGCTCTTCGGACTGTCGGAAACACTCAGTCTCTTTATCCGGCAGTCGGACTTCCGATGGCAGAAGAAAATGGCGGCCAGATCGGGGCAGGAATCTACTCTTTCCCCGTGATGGAGGCTGACAACCTCGTCGAGATCGATTGGATCACCCGTCCACTGTGCGACCAAGCACACCAAATGTTCGGACGGCGTTCTTCACCGAACTTCAACGCAGATGGCGTCTGGAATCGCAGAGGTGAGTGAACCTCGACTCATATTCCGAGTTCAGCCGGAGCCAATCTTCGTACTCGTTCCTGAACTCCACTGGCAGGACTTCTAGGAGTTCGGCGGCGTCGTCGTAGACATCCGTGACGCCATTCCGCTCCAGCCACTTGGTGAGGGTCGGCTCGATGCCTGCTGCCCGCAGGGCTGCACTCGTCGAATCGGTGCGCCTGCTTCGCTGGGACTTCGTCGAAGACACGCGTCGGCGCAAGCCAGTGAGATACAATCGCACCTCAACAGGAAATGAAATGAAACACTTCGTCCGGCTAGTCATTCTGTCGGCGTCGGCATTCGCACAGGCAGGCTTTGAAACGTTGATACCTCCTGAGCCGTTAGGCGACGCATTGCGTATCGATGCCGATTTTGTGTCGGTGCAGGGCCATTGGGTTGCTACGGGCGACTCGAAGTTGGCGGGGCCATCAGTTTATCTCGTGCGACCGCAAGGCACGTTCCTGCGAGGAAGAACAAGGCAGCATCACAGCGATGGGGAACTCGTTCACCCTGTCCGCAGATCACCAACTGAGTCAGATGGTCGCTGCCCCACGTCTCCCTGCATAACATTGTTTGGACCTCCAGCCTAGGCCACCACCGCGACTGGCTCGATACACGACGCTGAAGGTCTCGGTTCTTCCATGAAACGGCGGACCCCCACCCCCGAAATTGCGGCGGCACCCTCGAAAAAGAGAGCCTTTCTGCGAACGGTCCGCCACAGAAATTTATGAATCGCAATTCTCTCAATTCTTGTTCTTGATCAAGAATACTGGAGTCAACGAGTGAAATGGTGATGTTACGCCAATTGATGAGATTTGCTCAGGCAGGGCCGCGCGGATAACTTCCGGTTTACCAACCATCCGGGATTTTGGTCACCACAAGAGCGTTTGATGCAATGTTTGTCGATCGCACTGGGCTAGTTCGTGCGCCAAACTGTTGCGTACTTCTTCCGATATTTGGGTTCTTCTTCTATAGCCATGAGGCGCTCGGCCGTCAGCCGAAGTTGTTCGTCGTTGACGAGATCGAAAACGCGCCGAAGAACGACCAGAATGTCGTACCGAATCAACGTGCAATTCCTCTCGGCCTTGCACTCTTTGAATCGAGCCTCCAAACCCCTCAACAGCGCTTTGCGTTGCGGTTCGCCAGCTACCCCGACTTTCCACAGGGATTGGAGGCAATGCCGTGCCGTGACGAACCGCTCATCCTTGGTGACTTTCACTAGTGCGGCCAGGTCCTTTAGCATGCGCTCCTTGGGATCACTCTTGGCCAAATTGGAGAGCACCTGTGCGGCAATCGACCGCTGCATATTGTCGCCGTCCACGAGCGTACGTAGCAGATCCTCCCAGACTTCATAAGCCCAACCCACAGGACTGTCGGTAGCTTTGAGCAGCCACTGGAATGCGTAATTCTCGGCGATCTGGAACTGACGAACGCAGATCTTCCAACAACTTTTTGTACGGAGCTGATGGACCTTGCGGCATGGGATGTCCTCTAGCCCTTTTGCGCCAACTGAACCAGATCCCCGCATGTATCATCTAGGACGGCGGTCGTAACGGGTCCCATCGTGACTGGCGGCTGCGTAAACACCACGCCGGCAGAACGGAGACGTTCGTATTCGGCGCGTACATCTTCAACGGCAAACGAAGTGAAAGGAATACCATCCTGCACCAGGGCACTCTTGAATGGTCCTACAGCCGGATGGCTATCGGGCTCCAACACGAGTTCGGTTCCATCGCGATCATTTGGCGCAACTACCGTCAGCCACCGCGCAGCCCCTAATGGGATGTCGCTCTTCTTCACGAAGCCTAGTCTCGTTGTGTAGAAAGACAACGCTTTGTCTTGATCATGACAAAAATGCTGCTCACCATTATTCTCATTTCCTTGCTCCCCTCTTCGCCGGCTTTAGCCATCGCTCGACAATCGTTTTGAGCGGTGTCGTGTGTAGATAGTGCAGTTTGTACTTACCCTGCCGAACCGTGGTTACCAGTCCCGCCGAATCCAGTACTTCTAGGTGCTGCGAGATTGCCTGTCGCGTCAGCCCAAGCTGATGCTTCATAGCCAATCGACTGCACAATTCGAAAAGGGTCTGGCCATCCCGCTCAACCAGTTCGTCAAGAATTGCTCGACGCGCTGGAGTAGCGATTGCCTCGAACACATCACTCACACCTGCGATGATAGGCAAGTAGATGACTTGCCTGTCAAGCGGAGATTAACTTTTGCGGAAGCTGATCAAGAACACTGGAAGTCAACGAGTGAAATAGCGATTTTGCGCCAATTGAGGTGAGTGCTTCCGGAGTTGACAGCTCGGATCACTTCCTGTTTGCCCATTATTCAGGAAGAACACAATGCGACCCGGAATAACCTGATTAGAGAGAACCGACCGATTGGAGTTGTGGAGCACCAGGAGATAGAAGCGCTCGAACGTCTCGTATAGGAGGTTGGCCGAAGAAGCGGCTGTATTCGCGATTGAACGGCGCTTTCGTAGCCAACCTCAAAAGCCGCGCTGGCCGCATCGAAACCCTGATTCAGCATCAAGTTCCGCGCTGATTGAAGCCGGAGTTGTTTCTGATATTGAAGCGGGCTCATCGCTGTCAGCATCCGGAAATGATGATGTAGGGTCGATATGCCCATGCTGGCAATCTCTGCGAGTTCCTCCACTCGTAGAGGCTTGGAGTCGATCACCGCGCTGATGTCCACGGTTCTGATGTAAGGGTTTTCTAACGGCGCGAATATGGACTTGCCTTGCCTGCCTAGGACGTCTGAATACTAATAACTTTCCCTGCCGGTGGTTGTTGGAAATCTGTGGAGGTCTCATGTCCTAGTGGTTCGACTATAGTTTTGAGACACTACCGCGTGATGCGGCATCCAGCGTCATTCGGTCTCACTGTCCTGAACAGATGCATTTTACTTTTCGAATCGATGGACTCGTGTTGTCGCCCTCTGCCAGGACTTCTGACGCAATGTGAAAAGCGGAATTCGCAGCCGGAACGCCACAATAGATCGCACAGTGGAGCAGAAGTTCCTTGACCTCGTCCTGCGTGACTCCGTTGTTTAAGGCAGCCCGGACGTGCATACCGAACTCGTCGGATCGATTGAGAGCAACCATGAGCGCGATTGTTAGGAGGCTGCGCGTTTTTGGTGGAAGGCCGGGTCGGCTCCAAATATCGCCCCACGCCACCCGGGTAATGAAGTCTTGAAAGTCGGCAGTAAATTCGGTAGTCGACGCCACTGCCCGCTCGACGTGCTGTTTGCCGAGAATTGCGCGGCGAACACGTATTCCTTGTTCGCGTCTCTGTTCGTCATCCATGAGATTGCCCCTTGCTTGGAAGAAAATTACGCACTGCGACGTAAATGCACCTGCCTGCTCCACATTCGACAGATGAGCAGCATAAAGTTCGACATATTGACTGCCACGAATATGCTCGACTAGGAAACGTCCTTCTTGCGGAGGAGTTACAGCGTCTTCGCTCCCGGCGATCACGAGTGTACGGACCGAGATCCGGGAAATGCTATTCGTCTGGTCCATGTCCCGAATGGCTGCACAGCAGGCGACATAACCTTCTACCGGAGAGGTTTCAAGCATCGTTCTGGCGCGACTCACAATTGCAGAGCACGACCCGAAACTTCGGCGTGAACCAGCGTTCGATTACGGCGCTCGACACAGACTGCATTCCCCCTTGCCTCACAGTTGAAATCCGAGTATTCCATGTCGTTTTTGTGCCAATCATCGCCGCCGTGTTGCACAGGACAAGTGCATCCAGTCTCTCTGGAGAGTTCGCTCCGAGCCACATGCCGGATCATGCCTCCCATCGATAAGCCGCAAAAAATCACGCTCTTTAGGTTTAGCGCATCGATTAAGCCGATAAAATCCCGACCAAACTGTTCGATAGAGCTGTCGCCAGGGATGACACAGGACTTGCCTTGCCCGCGCATGTCATAGCGAAGAATGCGAAATTCCCGTGCGAGAGTCTTAGCTTGTGAATCCCACATCGACAGGTCGGTGCCGAGCGAATTCGAGAAGACAAGCAGCGGAGCCGCTTCCGGTCCGCTGAGCTCGTAACAGATCCGTAATTCCCCAACAGTTGCGAACGGCACGAATCGGACTCTCCTCGTTTGCTACAGCTGTTGACTGGAAGCGATGACTCGATCAACGAATGCTTCCGCGGATCCTAGATACCTTTCCGGAACGAATAGCTGATTCAACACCTCAGAGCTCAGGGCTTGCTTAACGGACGGGTCCTGTTGGAGTTCTTCTTTGAGAGTCTTGCCAGTTGTGCGAACGCGTTGGCTAGCGGCTTCGACGACCCCATGCGCTTCCGACTTACCCATAGATTCGGCGAGTGCCATGCTAACTGCCTCGGCGAACACCAAACCATGAGTTTGATTGAGGTTGCTCCGCATCTTCTTAACGTCGACCTCCAGTCGCGGCATTACCTCTTCATGCATGAAGAGCCCCGGCGGTCAGGCGAACAATCTCGGGCAACGTCTCCCACTCAGCATGCCAATTCCCCAATCCCCGTTCGTCTTCTTGCACCATGGCGGTCAGCATCGTAGACACCAACGCTGGAACGCGGATGGCTGCTGCAGATCCGCGCCGCCGATACCGGGTTGCGCTTGTGCGGCATGCTGGACGAACCTCCGCGTCCCTCACCAGCAGGTTCGAAAAGCTCGGCTATCTCGGGCTGCATATGGATTGAAATGTCGCGCGCAATCTTACCGTGTCCCGGCGCAAAGCCCCAGCGTTGTCGCTACTTCTACCAAGCGGTCCCGCTGAGTATGCCAGGGTATATCTGGCAATTCGAGCTTCAGTTCCTGCGCCAACGCCTCCGAGACGTCGAGACCCTTTTCTCTTAGGGCAGCCAGAGTTCCGACAGCTCCGCCAAACTGCAGCACGAACACGTGGTGGCCGATCTTTCGGAAGCGCACACGATGCCGGTGCATCGCGTCCAGCCATGCCGCGACCTTGGCGCCAATGTCGTGGGCTGGGCATGCTGCATGAGGGTCCGGCCGAGAATGACAGTTGAGCGATATTGTTGTGCCATTACGGCCAATGTTGCGCAAAATGCAGAGAGATCCGATTCCAAGATGCCAAGCTTCCCTGATTTGGAGAACCAGCCCGGTGTCATTCACGTCTTGGCTGGTCGCGCCCCAATGCACGAATCGCGCCGCATATTGATCTTGCTTCGCGACAAGAGCGGTGAGTTGCTTCACCATCGGGATCGCCGGATTCGCCGACAACTTAGTGGATTGAGCTAAAACCGCGGCATCAAGCAACTCTGGTTTGCATTGGCCCGCGATCACTTCAGCAGCCGCACCCGGGATGACTCCACAACGAGCTTCCGCACGCGCAAGAGCGGCTTCGAAATCGAGCATGCGTCCCAGGCGAGACTCGTCGGAAAAAACAGCGTCGACGAGCGGTGAGCCGAAGAGTGCGTCAAGTAGAGGCATAGGACTTCAGAGGCCGATGTCGAAGAATACGGTTTCGTTCACTCCTTGCAACACCAGATTCCACTCAAGCAAACCTGAGCCGTCCGCACATTGACTCGTCACGAGCGTCGCGCGCCGCTGAGGCTCCACCAGATTCAGAATCGGATCTGCCACATTGCGAGCGTCCCCGTGGAAATACATGCGCGTCACCAGACGTTTCAGTAGACCTCGCATGAATAGGGAGATTACCAGATGCGGAGCCTGCTCCCTTCCTTCCGGTCCGGGCACGGTCCCGGGCTTAATCGTAGCGAATCGGAAGACGCCATCCTGATTCACGGGAACGCGTCCATATCCTCGGAATCCGGGATCGAAGGGCTTGTCCTGCTGGTCTTCGGGATGTGCGTACTTTCCATAGGAGTTGGCTTGCCAGATTTCGAGTACGGCATCCGGGACGGGAACTCCGTCGCCATCAAGGACGCGGCCCTGAACGACTACGCGTTCGCCGCCAGCCACGTCGGCGCCAGATTGTCACAGTGCAGCCATTGCAGCCCAATCCTGAAGTATGGTCCAACCGTCTGTGATGGCGTGGCCACGCAGGCTCATTTCTTAGGTTCCTCCATCGGAGTTGCCTCTCGTCCACGAAGGACAATGTCGAAGCGATATCCCAAGGCATGGTCCGGTAACGTAGATTCCCAGTCGAACATGGAAATCGGCCGGCCTTTCGCGTTCTCATCGGCCGTGCAATTAAAGATTGGATCGAAAGGAATCAGAGGATCCCCGGGGAAATACATTTGCGTCACCAGCCTTGTGGCAAAGGCTGGGCCAAAGAGAGAGAAATGAATATGCGCTGGTCTCCACGCGTTGTAATGATTGCGCCACGGATACTCGCCCGGACGAATGGTCACAAATCGGTAGCGCCCTTCAGAATCGGTAATCGCCTGACCGCATCCGGTGAAATTGGGGTCGAGCGGTGCCGTGTGCTGATCGACTTCATGGAGATAGCGGCCCGCCGCATTCGCTTGCCAAATCTCAACCAAAGTGTCGGCTAACGGACGGCTGTTCTCGTCGAGAACCCGGCCGCTAACAATGATCCTTTCACCCAAAGGCTCCCCCTTGTGCTGGCACGTGAGATCGTGCGCGGCGGGAGAAACCAACTGCGGTTCGAAGCACGGCCCGGTGATCTCCGAAAGAGTGTGAGGAATTCGAATGAGGGGCCGAGTCGGAGCACGCTTCATCGAAGACACATACGGTGAATGGAGATGTTCGGGTTGAGTCCCTGGGGCGGGCCATCTGTATGGCGCGATCGGATTCATCGTCTGTCTCTCGAGTCCATATTCAACACTACAGGCGCGTCGTCATCTGCTTTACCCAGTGGGTAGACAACTGCCCCACGTCTCCTGCGCCATTTCGGCGACCAGTCGCAGCTTCGCTTGTTGGTCTGCGGGCGTTACAAGATTGCCCGCAATCGTGGAGGCAAACCCGCACTGTGGGCTGATGGCTAGCCTGTCCATTGGGATACAGACCGCAGCGGCCTCGATCCGTGTTCTAAGTTCTTCCTTGCTTTCCAGTTGCGGCTTTTTCGAACTGACCAGACCCAGTACGACGATGCGGTCTTCGGGGACCTCCCGTAAGGGTTCGAAGCCGCCGGAACGCTTCGTCGTCAAACTCGAGCAGAAAACGCTGGAACTTCGTGTTGCGAAATACCCGCGTGATCGGGGAATAGCCTCCGGCCGCATAGAACTTGCTCTGATTATTTCCCCGGCATAAGTGAAGCCCAAAAGTGATGCCCGGGTACTCGCCGATGACAGCATTGTCCATCTCGATGGAGAGATCGAGCAGCCGGTCGGGATCGCTCCCGCGCTGCCGGTAACCTTCGCGCAGCTGCGGGTCGAGCAGAGCCGTGTATTGAGGGGAATCGATCTGAATGTATGTACAACCGAGGCGAATCAACTCCGCCACTTCGTCTCGGAGAATATCGACTAGATCGGCAAGGTAGGCATCCACGGTGGCATATGCCGACGAAGACTTGTTGCGGTCGTAGTAGGCCGCTGCTTGCTGCGCGCTCACCATCGTCGTCTTGGCAGCACGTTTCGTGCGCGCGCGGAGGTAGGTGAATTCCTCGGCGCAAAGCGGTCGCTTCCTGCGCAGCTTTGAGACAACAACAGGCCGCGGCAGTACCAACTGCTCGCCTTTTTCAGTCGCGGAAGGGAATGGCCCATCCACCATACTTGTCGAAACCGTCGACGGCGTCGATCAGATGACCATAAAACGCATACCGCCGCATCTCACCGTCAGTGATGACTTCTATCCCTGCTTGGACTTGCAGATCGACACATTCGTCGACGGCACGGTCTTCGATTCGTTTGAATTCGGAATCAGTCAGGTTGCCGACCGCAAACTGATCCCGCGCTTCTTTCAAG
>CAWJAR010000004.1:0-346435 GCA_963840895.1 uncultured Acidobacteriaceae bacterium | reverse complement strand
ACTCGACAACCGACGTGAAGGGGGTGCGGAACAAGTTATGCGTTGAGCCAAGCCCGGCGGCCGAAAACCACCACTCATGGCTGAGGTAGGCCAGTTCATCCTCCAGGAACACAACATCGACATGGTGCGGTTTATGCGAGCAAAGGACTTGCGCGGCCCTCAGAGCTGCACATCTGGCAGGGAACCTGCAAAGGTGTTATTGCAACTCCCTCGGTAACGCCGCTTTCCCGGTTAGGTGGGCATGAAACGCAACTTTCTGGTGCCGGTTTTATTACTCGTATTCTTGTCTGTTTTTTCCAGCGCGCAGGCGGACATTTCGCCTGGGATGGCCCGCCTCAGCCTGATTCAGGGCGACGTTTCGACGCAGCGCGGCGACACGGAGGACTGGGCAGCAGCGGCGCTGAATCAGCCTCTGGTCGGCGGCGACAGGGTTTCGACCGGAGACAATTCCAAGGCCGAACTGCAACTGGACCACGGGAACATCCTTCGTCTCGGTCACCACTCGCTGTTAAAGATCGCAACCGTGGAGCGGGTGCAGAACGAGCGGGGTCAGATTCAGGTTCAGATCTGGCAGGGGCTTGCCTACTACTCGGTCTTCAAAGATTCCGACGCAGAAGTCGAGATCGACACGCCGAATGCGGCCATCCGGCCGACGTCTAAAGACGGCGTTTACCGCATCGAGGTGACTGGTTTTGAGACGCACTTGATCGTGCGCGCGGGAGCGGTCGAGATTGCTACACCGCAAGGGAGCGCCCGCGTGGAGACGGGACAGGACGCGACGATAAAAGGCACAACCCGGCTGGCGGGGCATGTGCTCGGTGGCGCGCCTGCGATGGACAGCTGGGATTCCTGGAACATTGACCGCGACGGAGTGGTAAACAACGCTCAATCGTGGAACTGCACGAATCGCTACTACGTGGGGAGCGAAGATCTCGATGTCTACGGACACTGGGTCAACGTGCCCGACTACGGGCGGGTGTGGTCGCCGACGGTGGGCGGGGGCTGGTCTCCTTATCGCGCCGGTCGCTGGGTCTGGGAGCCGTACTGGGGCTGGACGTGGGTTTCGCATGAACCCTGGGGCTGGACGCCCTATCACTACGGCCGCTGGTTCCTCTCTGGAAAATCCTGGATGTGGTGGCCTGGGCCGGTTGACGGCGGGGGAACCTACCGCCCGGAGTGGGCTCCGGCCTACGTGTCGTTCTTCGGATTTGGCGGCCATCCGGCTGCTTCCGTCGGGTTCGGATCGGTGGGCTGGCTGCCACTTGGTCCGGGTGATTCGTTCTATCCGTGGTACGGACGGAACGAATCGCAATTGAAAGAGGCTAGCGTCACCGACGCGACCAACCTCACAAGACTCACTCGCGTCGTCGCTCCACTGCGCGACGACAATGAGTTCTCCAATGTAACTCTGGCCGCTGTCGATGGGCGGATTCGCGAGGCGATCTCGGCTCTTCCGGCAGGTCGCTTTGGCACCGGACTCTCTGCGCCGAAAACTGTGAGCCGCCGGGCTTTTCGTGAGGCGCGCATCATCACCGGCAATCTGCCCATCGTTCCAACCAAAGAAATGCTTTCGGCGACGAATCGTCCGGGGACGGCGTCGTCGCTGTTGAGCGGCGGACGACAAGAGCAGTATTTCACGAAGCGGCAGCCGGCAGCGGCTCCGCAGTCGTTCGATAAAGAGGCGGCGCAGATACAGGAGAGCATCGCGGGGACTGGCCGGTTGGTTCCGGTTCGGGAGGTCACGCAGTTGAATTCGGCCGACACGGCGCGACCCATGGCCCCGAAGAACGCAATTGAAAGAACGGTCGAGCCAACGAAGGATGCGCAGAGTGAGGACAGATCCAGGGCTGAGCCGGAGGCAGGCTTGCGCACCGCATCATCTCCGGGGGCGTCGAGTCTGGGGATGTCGAAATCGACACGCGGAACGATGACACCGGCGCCTGCGTATCGTGGTGCTAAGACACGTGCGGCGTCGACGCCGGACGGGAACCCGCATTCAGCGGTGGCGCTGAAGGTTCCGGCGACGACATCGACACACCGCACGACGAAACTCGCAGCGGGATCTCGTGGAGTTGAGGCACATGCCGCACAGAGTTACATCGATTCGGCGACCCGACAGATGGACAAGGGCAATTACACGGCGGCGATCGCCAACTGCAAACGTGCGTTGCAAGTCGACAAAAACAGCAGCGCTGCGAAAGTTTGCCTGGGGCGCGCCCGCCGAGCGATGCAAGCTGAAAACCAGATCATAGCTAGTCGGAGATAAAAATGTGCGTTTCGGAACTGCTACTCGCCGGCATATTGCTGTTCATGGTGGGCGGTACGGAGGGCAAGGCGACACGGACACAACACGCTCCCCGGCCCCTTTCCGCCGCCGACGTCGAACACGCTCTCAAATCCGCAGTACCGAACGCGCGCATGGCTGCGCTCGTAAAACAATATGGAGTTGATTTCGAGTTGACCCATACGGTCGAGCAAGAGCTTCGAAGTGCGGGAGCGAGCGATAATCTTATTCTCCAGATCAGTCATTCGCGATCCCGCGTAGCGGAGAAAACCGCAAGGCCAGCTGGACATACGGTCGTTGAACGCGCACACGGGCCGGCGAATACGACCCGATCGCACGCTGAGACGTCCGCAAAGAAATTACTCTCCCAGGCCGACAAGTACCGGGCTGGTTCCGGTGTGGTTCGGAACGAGGGCAAAGCTGCCGAGTTGTATCACAAGGCAGCCGGGATGGGTAACGCGGAGGCGCAGACCAGATTTGGCGAGGCTCTGTTCGATGGGCGCGGCGTGGCGCGCTCCCCCGCGGGATCACGCGGTTGGCTGGAGAAGGCAGCGCGTCAGGGCAACGCTCGGGCCGAGTGCGATCTGGGCGTAATGCTGACGAGTGCTTTGGATATCGCGCAAGATCGCGCCGATGGCTTGCGATACCTTCAGGCTGCCGCGCGTCTCGGTGATGCGTATGCTGAGGACTACTTGGGTCAATTGGCAGAGCGTGGTTTGACCGGTGATCCGAGTTCGAGCGAAGCATATATGCATTACCTGAAGGCTTGGGAAATGGGCTCGGCGTGGGGAGCATACAACATTGCGAGAATGCACGAACGCGGCATCGGTGTGTACAAGAATCCAAGTGAAGCTTTGCGCTGGTACATGAAGGTCGTATCCATGCCGGGTCCGGATTTGTTGGATCAGTGGAGCGATCTTCGGTCGGAGGCCTGGGCCATAACGGGCGCAGATTTCCGAATTGGTGACATGTATGCCGATGGCAGAGGCGTTCCCAAGGACACAAGCGAAGCGGAGAGGTGGTATCAGCGCGGTGTGGATCTCGCGACCGCCGGTGCACGGGCAGGATGGGTGACGGCGGACGTTTATCTGGCGAATGCATACCTGCAATCCAAGGGCGTGCCGCTGGACTACGATGAGGCGACGCACTGGATGAAAGAAGCGGCTGAACACGGAAACCGGCAAGCTCAAGTAAATCTGGGTTCGATGTATCGCGACGGGCAAGGCACGTCGCAAGATTACGGCGAAGCGATGTATTGGTACCGTAAAGCGGCTGACCAGGGATCGGCAATGGCAGAATGGATGATCGGTCGACTCTATTTTGACGGTAAAGGGGTAATACGCGATTTCACGGAAGCAGCGGCGTGGTTTCGAAAAGCGGCTCGCGAGGGTCTACCGGCTGCACAATGGGATCTTGGCATGATCTATTACCGCGGCTACGGTGTTTCGAAAGATCTGGGGACTGCTCGAGCTTGGCTACAGAAGGCAGCCGCTCGAGGCTACGCCCCCGCAAACGAGATGCTGCCCAGACTTGATGCGGATACGGGAGTCTCCGCGCGCCCCGCGCCGCTGCAATAAACACCGCACTTCCGGTCGTGCTTGAACGACTCTTGTCGCGTCTGACCCTCTTCGCGACCTGCCGCACTTTCTCTTCTTCACTTGAAAGGGTACATCTGAGCGTCGCGGTCGAAACGGTCGCACAGGTGCGGTTCGAGATTTCGTTTTGAGCCACCATGCGATCACTTCTGGATTGTCGGCCAACCGGGAAGTTATCCAGAAACGCTAGTGCTGTATCGGACGCGCCCCATAGGGAGTGCCAGGTAGATTTCAGGCGGTGTGCGGGGCGTGTCCGATAGAGCTGTTTGAAGGAGGCCGCGCCGGTGAGGAAGCGTCTATGCAGTTT
Source organism: uncultured Acidobacteriaceae bacterium (assembly GCA_963840895.1). Classification (GTDB taxonomy): domain Bacteria; phylum Acidobacteriota; class Terriglobia; order Terriglobales; family Acidobacteriaceae; genus Sulfotelmatobacter. The sequence goes on along the minus strand of CAWJAR010000004.1, from coordinate 342,249 downwards.
CAATGGTGTTGCCGTGATGAGAAAGACTCGGGGAATCGGTGATGGAGCGAACCGGAGCGCCAGCGGGCTTGGTTCGATTGTAGTTTGCGAGCGGAAGCTCGAAGCCAGAAACTAGGTGGGTGGGCAACGAAAGCGCACGAAGCCTGTAGGTGTTGGGAGACACCAGCGAGCGAGATCGGAATGGGAGTGTCATGCCGCGACTCCAGCGAGCCAGGGCGGAGAACGAATTTGGAGCTGGGCCGCAGTAAGTCTTTCGATGACCACCATGGGGCCGCCACATTGGGGACAGCGCCAAAGTGGATTCGGCGGCTTGGCTGGCCGCGCTTCTGGTTCGGGTTGCGAGGGTTGTTCTGCGTCGAGTAGTCGATAGCAAAGCGGTAGGAGAGCAGTACGCCGGCGGTAGCCGGTACATTCTGTTACCCATGTGTCCGGGCCGGACCATCAAAGAATGGTGGGCAGTGCAGGACTCGAACCTGCGACCTCCTGCTTGTAAGGCAGGCGCTCTAACCAGCTGAGCTAACCGCCCCTCGTGCCCAAACGCGCGACCAGACGGCCGCACTAGCCAGATCTCGTTTGAGGGGAATCCGCGCGAGCCGCGCTTGAACGAGTATACGGGAGCGTCGAAAGAGGGGTCAAACCACATGCGTGCGCCGTCACGCGGCAAGTCGCAAGGCTTACGGCCTACAAATGGTTCTTGCGCGTGCCGCTCTTCAATCTTCCTGCTGCTAGACTGACTGCGTGCGGCGCTTGATCGTCAATGCGGACGACTTCGGCTACACCTCTGGCGTGAACCGGGCAATCGTGGAGGCTCATTCGCACGGTATCGTAACCTCGTCAACCCTGATGGCGAACGGCCTGGCTTTTCTGGAAGCCGCACAACTGGCAAAAAACCTTCCGAAATTGAGCGTTGGCTGCCATGTTGTCCTCACCGATGGTCGGCCGATTCTTCCGGCAGCAGACCTTCTCTCGATCACCACTGCGGCCAACTTCCGCGACGGCATGGCGACCTTCGCCGCGCGTGCGATCACTGGACGCATGGACGCCGGGGAGGTCTCCGCCGAAGCCGCGGCGCAGATCCGCAAGATTCAATCTGCCGGCATTTCCGTCTCGCACATCGACACCCACAAGCACACGCACCTGTTCCCCAAGATTCTTCGCCCTCTTTTACGCGCCGCCGCAGAGTGTGGGGTTCGGGCCATCCGCAATCCTTTTGGGCCCCGGCTGCCCCTGCGATCCGACCACCTGCTCGCCCGTCCGAGCCTTTGGGCGCGTTATGTCGAAGTTCGCATTCTCGGTGGATTCGCCGGCAAGTTCCGCGAAGCGGTAGATCGGGAAGGCTTCACCACCCCCGACGGTACACTGGGCATCGTGGTAACGGGTGCGCTCGATGAGACATTGTTTTACGCGATCGCCCGCAGCATTCCCGAAGGCACATGGGAGTTTGTTTGCCATCCCGGGTACAACGATCAAGATCTGCAAGCGGGCAAGACACGGCTGCGTGAATCCCGGGAGAAGGAGCTTCACGTCTTGACCCTACCGGCAGCTCGACATGTGCTTGAACAACAAGGGATTGAGCTGATTTCGTATCGCGAACTTAAGACGATTGTCGACACGCGCCAACGGGCATAGATGATCTCAGACCTTTGAAGTTCAGACCGCGGTGGAGTCGTTCAAGCTTTCCGTTACCCTCGTAACCTGCCAGAATAGCCTCAAGTAGTATCATTGTTTACAGCCACTAATTTCTACCGTTTGAAGTGGAGGCATTTCAGCTCATGTCAGCCCAAGCGTCGGCTCCGCGCGCGACTCTGGACTTAAAGGTCCGAGTGTGGGGAATGGGCTCCAATAACCAGCCTTTCTTTCAGAATGCCATGGCACAAAATATAAGCGCGACAGGGGCTTGCATCTACGGCATTGAAGTTGATTTGAAGGTGGGCGATGTCATTGGCGTGCAGTACGAAACCAGGAAGGCACGCTGCAAGGTTGTTTGGGTGGTCGATGCGGGGGCACTGAAGAAAACCCAGGTCGGTGTGCAACTCGTCGCCGATCAGGAATGTCCGTGGACCGCAGCCCTTCCTTCCGACATGAAAGTGGAAGAGCGGACACAACCGCGGCACGACAATCGAAGAATGTTCCTGCGCCACAGAATCTCCTACCCCTTGGAGTTGCGCGACGAGCGCGTCAATACTCCGCTCCGCGTGAACGCGACCGACATCAGCGGCAATGGATGTTATGTTGAGACGGTCATGCCCTTGGCTGTCGCCACCGCTCTCCGGGTTGACCTGTGGATTGAAGAGGAACGTCTCACGCCCAGCGCGGTCGTGCGCACGCGCGATCCCGGCGTGGGAATGGGAATCGAGTTTACCGGACTTACCGACGAATTGAAAAAGCGATTCCAGGCGCATCTCGACAAGCTTGACCCCGGAAACACTTTCGGTCCTAAAGACGGCCAATAACACCCCTTTGGCTGTGATTGCCCGCCACTCGTGTAAAATCTGCAACCACTGCACATTCCAGCCATCGAATGACAGGAACATCGAGAAGGCGGCCCCTCGCACATGAAGATCGGCATCACCTGTTATCCGACATATGGCGGTAGTGGAGTTGTTGCCACGGAACTTGGTCTGGAACTGGCGCAGCGGGGCCACGAGATCCACTTCATTTCCTATGCGCAACCCATCCGGTTGCGGGGCGAGGAGCCAAACATCCACTATCACGAAGTGGAGGTCTCTCGTTACCCGCTGTTCGACTATCCTCCGTACGACCTGGCGCTAGCCACACGCATGGCGGAAGTGGCGCAACTCTATGATCTAGATCTATTGCATGTGCACTACGCGATCCCGCATTCGGTGAGCGCACTGCTGGCGCGCCAAATGCTGGCCGATGGACCTCGTGGCCGGAGATTGCCGTTCGTCACCACTCTGCACGGCACCGACATCACCCTGGTTGGCCTCGACCGATCCTATCTCCCGATTACGCGCTACTCCATTCAGCAGAGTGATGGCGTCACTGCCATCTCGAATTACTTGAAAGACCGCACCCAGCGCGTGTTTGACGTGAAGAACAGTATCGAGGTGATTTACAACTCGGTAAACTGCGACGTTTACACCCGCGATCAGAAAACGAATGACGAGATGCGCGCGGAGTACGCGCCCAACGGAGAGCGAGTGTTGGTCCATCTCTCGAACTTTCGACCGGTCAAGCGCCTTACTGACGTCATTGAAATCTTCGACCGTGTACACAAGAAGATTCCGTCGAAGCTTCTGCTCATCGGAGACGGTCCGGACCGTTCAGTCGCGGAGTGGCTGGCAGTGCAGAAAGGCATTCACAAAGACGTTTTATTTCTCGGCAAGCAGGATCAGATTCAGGAAAAGCTGGCGATCTCTGACATCATGCTGATTCCCAGCGAACTGGAATCATTCGGCCTGGCAGCGCTCGAAGCCATGGCATGCGAAGTAGTTCCCATCTCGACGCGAGCGGGCGGGGTGCCAGAAGTGATCGATCACGGCAAGAGCGGCTATCTGGCGGATGTCGGCGACGTGGAGACCATGGCGCGCTATGCCATCGAACTGCTCACCCACGAGGATCACCTGCGGGAGATGGCGAAACAAGCCCGCGCGGTCGCCATGGAACGTTTCTGCTCTACCAAGATTGTGAAGCAGTATGAAGATTTCTATCGTCGCGTGGTCGAGCGCTCGGCGTAGAATCCTTCCGGCACAGAACTCGCCGCCTCTACCAGCGGCAGACGAATGCGAATCAGAGTTCCCTTCCCTTCATGGCTGTCGATGGTCATCCGCGCAGTGTCCCCGTAGAGCACCTGCAGGCGCTCGGAAATGTTGGCCATTCCGATGCCCATCCCTGACCAACTGCTGCTTTCTTCGAGTTGTGCGCCACCCATCCCGACACCGTCGTCTTCGACTTCGATGATCAAGCGAGAATCGACGACGCGACTGCGCAGGTAAATGCTGCCACCCTCGACTTTCGGTCCCAAGCCGTGCTTAATGGAGTTCTCGACCAGCGGCTGCAGGAGCATGCTGGGAACCACGACATCCAGCGATGCCGGATCCAAGTCCTTCACTACACGTAATTTGTCCCGCCCGAATCTCACTACCTCAATGTCCAGGTAATTGTCGATAAATTCGAACTCGTCCCGCAGGGGCGCGAATGCATCGCTGGTGTTCAACAGTCGACGCAGAATCGTCGCCAACTTGAAGATCACATCCCGCGCCATATCAGGGTCAAAGCGCACCAGCGACGAAATGGAATTCAACGTATTAAACAAGAAGTGCGGATTGATCTGGTTCTGCAGCGCCTCCATGCGAGCGTGCAGCAGCAGTCGCTCCTGTTCCTCGAGTTTGATCTGGATGCGAACGCTGTTAAAAATCTTCAGTTCGATTCCGATCGCCGTCACCGATGCAGCATAGATCGCGCTGTAGATCCAATAGTTATCGGGACTCTCGATGCTAAAAATCGAATGCGGAAAGTATTGCGCCAGTTCCGTCTGCACGAAACGCAAGCCGATCACAGTCCAGAAAAACACGAACTGCCAATCGAACAGGCGGGGTCGCGGCAGATTGCGCTTGATCAGGCGGAAGATGCTCTGGTCAATGAAAGGAGAAAACGACCAGATGTCCTGCTTGTCGGCGGCCATGGTGCGCAGCTGGCCAGCCAGAAAACCAGAAAGCACGTCGAACGGCATGGCCGCCCACTCGCCGTGCAGCAGAGCGGGAAACCCGATCAACACACCACCCAGCACCCCCGCCCACCGTCCGCCGATCACTCCCAGCAGTAGAACAGTCTCGAAACTCATGTCGCTGGCTTGAAAGCTTTTCTGCGAAATCCGGATCCCAACCCCAAGCACGATGGGAATTCCGAACCACAGCACCAGGAACAGCTTTTGCCGAAACGTGCGCTCCTCTCGAAACAAGAGGCGTTTGAATTCTTTGGAGCGCACCAGGCTGCTGGATACCGCTGCAGCAATGCCCAGCTTGACCAGCAGATTGATCAGGATGAGCCGCGGTTCCATAGGGTCCTTTTCTAGTGAATCGGCAGTTCACGCCCACGAAGCACCGACTCAAAAACTGTAGCATGAAGCGTGACGATCAATATCCCTTCTGCTTATTCACCACAAACTCCAGCGGTTCGCGCGCAATGTAGTGCCGCAGGTTGTTGGAGAACAACTCGTAGTGCCGGAGCCAGAGCTTTTCGGTAAGGCCTGCAGTGTGCGGCGTAATCAGGAGATTCTGAACACTCCACAGTGGTGAATCAGTCGGAAGAGGTTCATGCGCAAAAACATCGAGCGCGGCTCCGGCAATCCGGCCCGCGCGCAGGGCCTCGACCAAAGCACCTTCATCCACCTGTGCGCCGCGGCCCACATTGATCAAGCAAGCATCGGACTTCATCACAGCCAACCGGTCGGCATTGATCAGACCTTCCGTTGCGCCGGTCAGCGGAGCGGCCAGAACAACATAGTCGGACTGCCGCAACAGTTCATCGAGTTCTGCCGGAGCGTAGACAGTTTCCACGCCCTCGGGGCTTCCCTTCTCCACGTGCTCGCGAACCGCAATCACGCGCATGCCCAGCGCCGATGCCATCTGAGCAACGCGCCGCCCAATGCTCCCCACGCCAATCAACCCCAAGGTCGCGCCGGAGATCTCACGAGGATGTACTCCCTCGCCCCAGATCGCTTCCTGAGCCCAGACGCGCTTCTGCTGGAAGATCGCGGCTTGCGGAATCTTCTTTGCCAGCGCAAAGATCAGGGCCAGCACGTGCTCTGCGACTACGGGGCCGTGAACCTCGCGAGAATTCGTGAGCAACACTTCGCTATTCACTAGTTCCGGGAATAAGAATTGATGGACAGCCGCCGTAGGCGCGTGAACCCAGCGGAGCTTCTGTCCGGCAGCGAACTGCTCCGCGCGCAAGGAAATCGTGAAGAGGATCTCTGCATTTCGCAGGTCTTCTTCGATGCCGTCGTAACTTGTGCGCTGCCTTATCTCCAGTTGAGGAAACTCGCGCGACAATCGTTCCCCAAACCATGAGGGCACATTCCACAACGCAAACCGGTGATGCACTACGATCAGCAGCTTCATGTTTGTGAAATTTAACCACAGAATCGTGCTGGGAGGACCACCACGCAAGATTTGCGATCAGGCGCGTTCTAACGATGCAGGAACTTCAGCGCGGCCTTCGGAGTCTTACAAAAGGTAGAATATCTTGTCGCGCGTCTAAGTACCGGCGCTTCAATGGAGGCACAATGCCCCGGATTCGCCTGTTCTTCCCGCTTATCTTGATGGTCGGCAGTATATCGGTCCTAGCTCAAGTTTCCACAACCCCACCGCCACCACAAACCGCGCGCCAAGCGCTGATCGAAATGTTTCTGGGCAAAGGCGACAAGGACTTCACCAAACATCTCCCGGAGGCGGCGCGCCAAGCTCTGATTCACAAAGGGGACAGTCCGGAAACCTCGACGATACTCCGCATTTCCACCATCGGTCGACAGATGGTCGCACAAGGAGAACATATTGAGACCTTCGATGTGGGCCCAATGCTTCTAAAGACCGATCAGAGCGACGGTCATGAGAGGTTCGAAGTCATGCTTGAGCATGACAGTCAGGCAGGAGAGGAAGATGAGATCGAACTGTCAGTTCACGACTATAAAGACGGCCAACCGGAATTCATTCCCGTTGTGCCTCGACTGATTTTTGCGTTCAAACAGGAAGCGGAAATTTGGCGGCTCACCGAGGTGACGGTAGCGGCTCACGTACCACTCACCGACCCAGACTATCTCCAAGGCCTGCGCAAGCAACAGGATGAATCGAACGAGTTGGCGGCTCAGAACCGCCTGGCCACGATCATCACAGCTGAAAAGGGCTACGCGGAGCGGCATCCGGACCGTGGCTACACATGTTCGCTTGCGACCTTGTTTGCCCCTGAAACAGCCGCGTCGCCTGGTGATGGCGGGGCCATGACTGACCCGAGTCTCACCACCGATGAGTGGAGTGGGTACCGCGTTGCGTTATCGGGATGCAACGGAACTCCAGCGTCTCGGTACCGAGTCAGCGCGGTGCCGATCGAGTCAGATACGGGCACAAAGATGTTTTGCGCCGACGAATCAGGCATGCTGAAGAAGCTGTCAGGCAGAAAAAGTTCCACCTGCTTCAGTCAAGGGGAGGTTGTGAATGGCGCTCCGCCCCAGACTGGCAGTTCCGAGGACCGCGTGCAGGACTGACGTCGATCTATCCGTAAGCCAGTTCTTTGGCTCGTTGCGCCGCCTTGACGACCGCCTTGATCAGCGTCACGCGAAGCTTCCCTTCTTCCAATTCCATGATCGCGTCGATCGTGCAGCCGGCGGGAGTGGTCACCGCATCTTTCAGCAGCGCCGGATGGTCGCCAGTTTCTAATACCACTCGCGCCGCACCGAGCGTGGTTTGCGCCGCCAGCAATGTCGCAATATCGCGCGGCAATCCCACCTTCACACCAGCCTCCGCGAGCGACTCGAGAATGATGTAGATATACGCTGGACCGCTGGCGGAAAGTGCGGTTACAGCATCCATGTGCTTTTCGTCGACGACCACGGTGCGCCCCACCACGTCAAACATATGGCAGGTCATCGCCACATCTTCCGCGCTGGCGTGCTTGCCTTTGCAGATTGCGGTCATCCCCGCACCCAGCAGGCAAGGGGTATTCGGCATGGCACGAATCACCGGAACATTCGGAGGCAAATTCTTCTCAATCATCGAGGTCGGCACCGAAGCCGCCACCGACACGATGACTTGTTTCGACGTAATGTGACCGCTGATCTCGCGTATGACGTCTTCCACCACTTGAGGCTTCACGCCGATCACAATAATGTCAGCGCCCTTCGCGGCTTCCACATTGTTGGTTCCGACTTTCACTTTCAACTTTGCAGCCAGCGCCTTGGCGCGCTCTTCATGGGCCACTGTGGCGCACGTAGACTTGGTGGAGAGCAGCCCGTTCTTCAACAAGGCCTGCAGAATAATGCCGCCCATCTTGCCCGCGCCCAGAAACGCAACTTTCTTTCCCGCCAGATCATTTCCCATAGTCTTCCTCAATTACCGGTATGACAGCGCCAAGTCTTAACCACAGAGGACACAGAGTGCACAGAGAAATCCAGAGACCAAGAGTTTCCTCTGTGTACTCTGTGTCTTCAGTGGTTAGATGTTTTTCGCTTTCCGCTGCCGTTCCATCCAATTCCAAGCAGTCTTTACCACGTCGCCCAACCCGCGCGTCGCCTTCCAGTGCAAGCAGCGCTTCCGCTTTCGCCGGATTCGCCACAAGAATCGGAGGATCTCCTTGGCGCCGCGGCACTTTCTTGTGAGGCACTCGCTTTCCCGTCACTTCTTCCACTGAGGAAATGACTTCCTGCACAGACGCCCCGGTCCCGGTCCCAACGTTAACCGCGAAGCTGTCCTTCCCGGCCGCCAGGTGATCGAGCGCCTTCAAATGCGCGCTGGCCAAATCATTCACGTGGATATAGTCGCGAACGCAGGTTCCATCGGGCGTTGGGTAATCCGTCCCAAATATTTGCAACTCCGGCCCCTGTCCTGCGGCCGCGCGCAGTGCCAGCGGAATGAGATGTGTTTCAGGATCATGCAGCTCGCCGATTTCGCCGCTTTCATCCGCACCAGCAGCGTTGAAATAACGCAAACTGGCAAAGCGAAACCCATAGGCCCGGTCGTAAGCTTCCAATGCCTGCTCAAAGAACAGTTTGGTCACTCCATAAGGATTCACGGGCTGACGAGGGATATTCTCCTCAATCGGAACCTTCGCCGGCTCTCCGTACACGGCACACGTCGAAGAGAAGATAATCTTCTTCACTCCCGTATCGAGGGCTGCATTCAGCAGAGAGAGCCCGCCTTCCACATTGTTATGAAAATATTTTCTGGGATTGGTCACAGACTCGCCGACATAGGCATGCGCCGCGAAGTGCACGATCGCGTCCACCCTCGGCAGTACGCGTGCTAAGGCGGCAGGATCGAGCATATCGCCCTTGATCAATTCAAAGCCCGCTGCCAGAAACTCGTAGCCCGTACTGAGATTGTCGAAAATAATCGCTTCGTGTCCCGCCCGCTTAAGGGCTCGTGCGGTATGACTGCCGATGTATCCAGCCCCTCCAATTACCAGAACGACCACGTCGTTTTCCTTTCTTCCGTCACCGCCTCGCGGCTTCGAGCACGCAGAATCGCTATGATCCGCGGCGTTGTTCAATAGCTTCAGGGTCGCTGGAGTGTTTCCAGAGCCAGGCCGGAGCAGATCAAACATTGTACACACAAGAGTTAATCGGGACTTAGCCTCGCGGCCCGCACGCACCCAAGAGTCCCTTATTTTCGTTTGGAGTTTGAACGAATCGGTGAGACGATTGCCTCAAGGGTTATCAGGAGGGCAGCATGAAAAATCGAATTGTGCTTTGGGCGAGCGCGGGCTTTCTGGTTGCAGCCGGTTGGGCCCTATATGCGCTTGCCGCCGCCCCAATGACCTTTGCCGATCCCGTGATGGTCGTCGTGCAACTCACTTGCCCAATTGCCGTTCTGCGTTCTTTCCCCATTCGTCTGGAGTGGGTGATGCTCGCGAATGCAGCTACTTACGCACTGATCGGTTTGACTTTTGAGTTGCTTCGCCAAAGACTGCACCTCGCGAAGTAGGTCAGCAACTCCGATCTTGACTCCAGATCTTCGCCACAGTTTGTCTCTCCGCGCCTGCTAAGATACTCCCTTCTTCCTGGAGGTTTCGTGGAAAGCATGCTGCCACCAGATCCCGCACCGACGCTGGCAACCACGCCTGAGCCTGTACCGGAACCATCAGAAGCCATCGCGCCGGTTGCCCTTGTCGCGCCCGTCGCGACACCTCCAGATGCGACTCCTCTCCCCGACCGAGGCACGGGCTTAGTCGTCTTCGGAGTCTTCCAGATCATTCTGGGATTATTGGCCGCGCTCATGGTTCCTCTGGCTGCTCTGGGAGCATTTATGTCTCGTCTCGCGCCGGGTGGATCAATGCGATTGGGACAGTTCGCCTCCTCGGTTGCGACTTACGGTTTTATTTCTGTGGCACTGCTCGCGCTCGGGATCGGCTCTGTGCAAATGAAGCGATGGGCCCGGGCCCTGACCCTGGTCACTTCCTGGTATTGGCTGGTAATGGGTGTGCTCGTCACGATACTGATCACAGCTGTGCTGCCGGTGTTCACGAGGAGTGTGCTTGGGCAAATGAGGCAAAACAGCGCCAATTCGCCCTCGCCGGAAATGTCAGCTGGGATCATGGCGGTCATCCTCACGCTGATGATTGTTTTTATGGCGTTTTTCCTGATCGTGGTGCCAATCGCGTTCGTAGTTTTTTATGGCCGCAAAGATGTCGCCGAGACCTGCCGCCGTCGTGATCCCGTGGAGCGATGGACGGATCGAACGCCGTTGCCGGTGTTAGGAGCCTCCGTCGTATTCTTCACAGGCGCGCTGTATTTGTTATTAACCGGGATCACCCTTCCGATGTTCCCCTTCTTCGGGCGATATCTCACCGGGATCGCTGGCTCGATGTGTTTCGTCGCAATGGCCGCCATCGACACCTACCTGGCAATCGCCTTCTTCCGATTGCAGGCTTCCGGATGGTGGACTGCCGCCATCGTAGTTCCTCTTCGCCTCATATCCGTCGCTCTCACTTACGCCACTGCCGACATGATGCAGGCTTATTCGAAGGTGAGAATGTCCGACACCCAATTGAAGATGCTCAACTCGAATCCCATGTTCCGCGGGCACATCTTGTTGTGGTGGGGTCTAATCTCGATGATCTTGTTCTTCGCCTATATCTTATGGCTGAAGCGCTATTTCAAAGCGCCGACGCCCGTTCAATCCGAAATGCTGCCCGTTTCACTCGGTTGAATTTGCGGAGGAATCATGACCGAACTACTCGCCGACAAGAAATGCGTGCCGTGTCGCGGGGGCGTTCCGCCACTTCATGGCAAGGATCTGGAGCAACTGCACAGGGCTGTTCCTAAATGGACCGTCTCGAAAGAGCATCACTTACACCGCGAGTTCAAGTTTCCGGACTTCAAGCAAGCTCTGGATTTCGTGAATCAGGTCGGGGCATTGGCCGAGGAGCAGGGACACCATCCCGACATTTTGCTCGCCTGGGGAAAGGCTGGGTTCACCCTGTGGACTCACAAGATCGACGGCCTGACGGAAAGTGACTTCATCATGGCAGCGAAGATTGACCGATTGCAAGGCGAGTAACTGCCTCGAATGACTGACTCTTTGGCCTTAGGAATAGCCGTGTCTGCGGCTCGATGTTCCCCTCGACTAACCACCTTCCTCGGGGTGTATGCAATTCTCTTCATCTTGACACCTGACGGTTGATTCAGCATATTCAAGGACCGGCAAGGAAGGTCGATTACTGCCCACATCCGCAATGGCGGGCTAATCTCTTCCCACCGGGTACCGACGCCGACGCACATATCTGGCTTTGAGCGCGCGAAGATTCACTTGTTGTGAGTTTTCTCGAATGCTCTGTCCCTGGGGTTCGACAATTTGCAGGAGGTTCCTTCGTGAACTCTACGCTCGCGATTCCCACCCGCCCGAAGTCTGACTCGCTTCTCAACGAAACAACTTGCCCTCTCCATGTCGCGCGAACTGCACACGCAACCGCCTGGATGGTGCGCACATTGATTTCCGCGGCACTGATGCTGTCAGCGATCCCGGCGGTGAATGCCCAGAACATCATCAGCACAGTGGCGGGAGGCGGACAAATCCCCAGTACGCCGCTCAATGCCGATATTCCCGGACCGACGGCGACGATCAAAGACTCATCGGGCAATCTTTATATTGCCGCTCCCTTCTCCGCCAACATCTTCAAGCTGAGCAATGGCGTGCTCACGGTATGGGCGGGCCAGGGCTGGGGCGGATTCAACGCCGACAACATTCAGGTGAGCGCTGTCGTCCTGGGCAAGCCTGCCGCATTTGCCTTCGACACCCATGGCAATTTGTATATCGCCGATTTCGGAAACACCCGAATCCGCAAAGTGAACATGGCCACGCAAAAGATCACCACCGTGGCCGGAAACGGGAAGAAATGTGCTTCGTCGACCGCCAGTTGCGGTGACAATGGACCCGCCAAACATGCACTGTTAAACCTCCCCCAAGGGATTGCCGTAGACAGCGCGGGAAATATCTTCATCGCCGACAGCTCGGATAACCGCATTCGCCGCGTAGATCATGCCACCCCATACAATCACAACCGTTGCAGGCACGGGTAAGCCCTGCTCCAACCCGACCACGTGTGCGGCGACGAGGCAACCCGCCACCTACGGCGCACACCTAAACTTTCCCGAAGGTGTGGCCGTCGACGCAGCCGGAAATGTTTACATCGCCGACACCAAGGATCATCGGATCCGCTTCGTAAATGCACGACGGACATATCACCACCATCGCGGGCAACGGTGGGGCGTGCCTCGACTACACACAAAATGCGGCGATGACCGGCGGCAACGGGTGCCAACTTGCGTCTACCACAGGCGGTAGCGACGACGCCTCGAGCAACTTTCTATATCGCGGACGCAGGCGACCACAAATTCGCTTTGTGCATACGACCGGCACATTTGCACCGTGGTCGGAAACGGTGTTCAAGGTTTTAGCGGCGACGGGGGCATGCCACCGCTGCTGAATTGGACTTGCCGGGAGGCATCTACATCGACTCCACCGGCAACTCATCATCTCCGACACCGGCAACCAGCGCATTCGACAGGTCGATACTACCGGCACCATAACAACCTTGGCGGGCGGAGGACTTGGGCGACAATGCTGTCGCCACCAACGCCATCCTCGCCGGTCCCTACACAGTTTTCGAGGATGCGTCCGGCAACGTCTACTTCGCCGACCAGGCCAACAATCGAATTCGACTCTTGACCAAGGGCGGAGGCAGTTTCCACCGTGGCTGGCACGGGCAGCGCTGGCTACAGCAAAGACCAAGACGGAGGACCTGCGACTAAGCGATTTAAACGGACCGAGTTCCGTCGTGTTGGACAAGGCTGGAAACATGTACATTGCCGACACCAACAACCTGCGTGTCCGCAAGGTGGATGCCTCCACGAAAAAATCACCACATTCGCTGGCGATGGCATTTCTTGTCCCCCGCCTCCATCCATATGTGGCGACGGTGGTCTCGCTACCAGCGGCCAACCTTTCATTTCCCACACACGCTGCCTCTCGACAGCGCGGGGAATCTATACATCGCCGACTATTTTGCTCACAAGATTCGTATGGTGAACTCTGCCGGAATTATCAGCACGGTCGCCGGTACCGGCAAAGCCGGCTATAACGGCGATAACGGACTCGGCACCCATGTCCAACTCAATCATCCCTCCTCCGTTGGCGGGACAGCGATGGAAATATCTACATCGCAGACCAGTACAACAACCGCATCCGAGCACTCGATTCGCTGACATAATTTCCCCTACGCTCTGAACGGTAACACCTGCCTCTGCGGAGACGGTGGACCTGCGATAGATGGCAGCATGTGGAATCCATTGGAAGTATCAGTCGATCCCAGCGCCAACGTCTTTATCTCAGGCGGCAATGCCAAAGTCGTGCAGCGGGTCGACGCCGTAACCGGTACGTGGGGCACGGTCGCAGGAATCGCGTCCCAGCCCGGCATTGGCGGCTATAGCGGAGATGGCGGCCTGGCCACAAACGCGCGCCTTGCCAGCAATGGCACCAGTGTCGATGCCCAGAACAACCTCTACATCGCCGACTACGGAAACAACCGTATTCGTTTCGTACATCTGACGCCGGATGTAACGGTGTCGACCACGTCCCTGACATTCGGCAACTGGCCGCTGAACACAACCAGCACGCCGCTCACGGTCCAACTGACTAGCACGGGCGGGGTAGATTTGAGTCTGACCGGAATCACAATCACCGGCACCAATGCATCCGACTTCGCCGAGACCGCGTCGTGCGGCAATCCGCCTCCCGCGATTTCGCTCGGAGTGGATTCAACCTGCACCGTCTCGGTCACCTTTACACCGAGTAATTACGCGCGGCGCACGGCTACGCTGACCTTCACCGACAACGGACCCACCAGCTCGCAGACCGTATCCTTGGCCGGCTCGGGACCAGATTTCACCATCTCCGCATCGCCAACCACGATTACTGTACCGAAAGGCAACTCCGGCACTTCCACATTGACGTTGACGCCCCTCGGAGAATTCAGTCAGCCGATCAGCGTGAATTGCAGCGGCTTGCCCACGATCCGACTTGTACGATCGTTCCTAACCCGGTGCCAATGGATGGCATACATTCCGAAACAGCGGTCCTTACAATCTCGACTACTTCCATGACTCCGTTAGGGAGTTTCCCCATCACCGTGAAAGGAGTTTTCGTTCCATTGCAGCATCCGGTAACAATCACGCTGATCGTTCAGTAAACTAGAGGAAAAATGCGTCGGCGCGGCTTGCGAGGGTGGCTCTCGTCTGTGGGTACGGTCCTTAGCGCGCCCCGCCGGTGCTCGCCATCTTTCGCGGCTGTGACCCAAGCAGTTGTTGCAGCAAGGTCAGGTCGTTTTCCACATCGTCCCGCGCTGTTTTGCGCGTGGCTGACGATTTCAATTCTTCTCGCAAGCGTGCTCTCACCAGCCCCGTGGCGAATTCGGACCCTTCCGATACGATCAGGATATTGGATCGCGCAATGCCCACCGAGGTCACTTCCCCTCCGTCGTTGATGCGCAACATCGGTCCGCCGGCAGCATCGAGGGCCGGCTCAGCTGCCGCATGCAGCGACGTCCATTGCCGCGTATCCGCCTCGACATCCACCGTCGTCGCCCTGTCCCGTTCCAACTCCACCAGCTTATCTTGATTCGCGCGGCGGTCCGCACTCGTCATCGGCGCGCTCATCTCGTGCTTGGCATCGAGAATCGGCGCATTCTTGCCGGGGTTGAAATGCCAGTGCTGCACGTACACCGCAACCGCAGTCCCCGCTGCATAAGGATGGAACAAGAAAATCGGCCACATATATTTCTTGGCCGTCAGCATCACTTCAAACACACCTTTCACGCGCTTGGACCGTGGAATCGTCCCCGGAATCTGCGGGATCACGAACCTCGATGCCTCCAACTCAGAATGCTGCTTGCTGAACTGGGAGAGCGTTCTTGCCAGTTGCTTCGGCGTCGTGACCCCCAAGTCACCGATAATGCTACGGTGTACCGAGTGGGGATGATAGAAACTGATAACCTGGCGTGCGAAGTCGGCGCAGTTTGCCGTGACCAGGTTCCACCGCTGCCGGTTCGTCCGGTCGTTCAGCATGCGAATCAACTCCGCATCCTTCTCCGGTTCGGTCTCAACCTCAAAGGCGTAGATCGTGCGCAGGTACGACGCTCCGGTCAACTCGTACCAGTCACCCGGCGGCGTACCGCCTCCCGGAAGATCGGGAACCAACGACTCCAGATGCCTGCGACGGTACTGGTCGCGCAAGAATGCAACCACCTTCTTGTCTGCAAAAAGGGGTATGTCCTCCGTCTTTTCTACCGCATAAAGGTAGGGAATAACAGGGATCGCAATCCAGTCATATCCTCCGATGCCACGGTAGCGGCTGAGTACGATCCCAGTTTCACCGGCAGCACAGGGACGCAGCTTCACAGGCGACGCCGCGCAAACGCCGCTGAGATAAACCGCAGCATGACCCGTTCCCGCAAAAGCAGCGTCATGCCCGTACGGCTCGCCTAAGAACAGAGTTGCCCCAGCCTGCGCTCGGGGACTTGCACCCAGGCACAACAACAAAACAGCACCGAAAACACTGAGTCTCAAGGCAGCCTCGAGTCGGCCATTCACCGTCCCCAGGAAGCAATTCCCTGGAGATCCGAGAGATACATTAACGATACACCTGCCTAACCAAGATATCCCCCTCGGAAGACTAAAACATCAGCACCAGATTAATTACTGGCAAAAACGACAATTGATAACTGGCAAAACAGACAGTCCCCATAACCCGCGACCGATGACTACGAGTGGGCCTTCGTGAAGAATTTCCAGCCTGCAGGCGCAGAGGGCGGAAGGTAAACGATGGACCGCCGACAGGTCGGAAACCAAGGGCTATTACGAAACCGCGCGCTGTCGAAGAGGCCGCAGCGCCCACGCCAGGATCGCCGATGGAATCAGCATCAGTATTCCGGTAACAATCGCGACCATGCGTGCGGAGATGCCAGTGTCCAAGAATCGTCCCGCCA
Source organism: uncultured Acidobacteriaceae bacterium (assembly GCA_963840895.1). GTDB lineage: Bacteria > Acidobacteriota > Terriglobia > Terriglobales > Acidobacteriaceae > Sulfotelmatobacter. The sequence goes on along the minus strand of CAWJAR010000004.1, from coordinate 326,034 downwards.
GATAAGCAGTTACTGCGAACGTGAGACTGCCCAGCCCCAGGTCTGCCGCGAATACTCGTCCGCGAAACCGGTCCTCCGTATGGATTTGGAGCAGCGTTGTTGAAAATACCCAGACGGTCGAGCCTCCCATATGAGCCAGCATGGCGCAGGTGGCGGCCGTCCATACGTTCCGGCTGGCGCCCAGCATCCCGTAACCGAGCGCAACCGTGAGGTAGCCATATAAAATGCCGAGCCGCAGACGACGGTCGTTCTGCCCTGCCCAGCGCGCCGCGACCAGCGGCCCGGCTAGCGCCCCGAGCCCTCGTCCGCCGAGCAGAATGCTCATGCCCAGCATCGATCCTCCCGTAGCACTAATGCCATGCCCGTGAAAAGCAAACTCACCAGCCCCCATTACCGTGAAGATCACCCAGCTAGGCCCCACCATGATTTCTCCAGCCTTGGCAAACACAGCCGGTAGCAGAGCCTTGTGATTACGGATATAGCGAATCCCCTCCAGTACCGGAGAAAAGTCCACAAGATCGCGCACGCGAAGCGGCGCGGCAGCCTCCGCGTGGGGTTCTTTAAACTGCATGCCACCAATCAGAAATGCCGACATGAGAAACGACAGCGCGTTCAAAATGAAGACCGTGTCACGGCCAAAGTACGCACCCACAATGCCGCCAATCGCCGCGCCCATCAGAAGATTCACCGACCACGTCGCTGAAGATAACGTATTCGCGACCAGCACTTCCTGCTCCGCGGCGATGTTCGGAATCACCGCACTACGGGCCGGCTCAAAAAATGCCGCCATGGTTGTTTCCGCCAGCAGCAATGGATACACCAGCCACACGGTGGATCGCGATCGAACCAACAGCATCGCCATCACCACCGCAAACCGAACGATGTCGGCCGCAATCATCACGTATTTGCGCTTCAACCGGTCATTTACCACTCCGGCCGTCGGCCCCACGAAAGTCTGCGGCAGCACTTGCAGCATCAGGGCCAACGCCACCGAACCCGCGTGTCCGGTCAACTGCAACAACAGCGTATAAATGGACAGCGTATAGAACCAGTCGCCAATTTCGCTCACAATTTGCGCGAGCCATAACCGGCGGAAATTGCGATTGCCTCTCAGCAGCTGGGTGTAGGAACCAAGCGAGATGGCTGGGACACTGTGTTCAGGCTCGGCTTCCATGCGGGCTCTAGTGTAACCGGAGGCAAATTTAGGTCTCAGTCCCTCGGTAGACAGTGCTCGCGATTGATCGACTTTTTCGAGATGTGCAATTCTTTGCACTCAAGAAAGACGAACGGCTCTAGCCTATCGAGGCGGGTCGGCCAAGCCTTTGATTTGAGACAGCATGCGGCTATTGTTTTTCCGCTGAATAGCCTCGACATGGCACGCGCCTTGCACTGCACCTCACCTAGAGGAGTCCCCCACCATGCGATCGCTGAAACTTTCCCTGATTTCGCTGGCATCCTTATTGGTTCTCGCACCCGCGGCTTTCGCCAATACCTGCAACAGTTTTGCGTCATACAACTGTCCAACCAAGGGCAGCACGCCGAACGTCGTTCACCTAAATGGCCAAGGCTCCACTGGTCAATCCGTAGGGGTTCTGATAAACAGCGACACTTTTAACGTCATGACAGCCAACGGTAAAGGGGTTGGAGACACGGTCATCATTCTGGGCGCCTTTCTGAACAGCACTCCCACCGGCACATTAAACGGAGTCGCGTTCACCGCCAACTCAGGGGCATTCGAGGGCGCATCCACCGGAGCAACCCTGGACACATTGAAGGGCTTGGGCTTTTGTCCGTCTGGCTGCACCGCAGCCAACCTATCGTATGGATATGTCACGCTGGGTACGCTCGGCGCCACCGGTTTAAGCATCACCGCAAGTGGCGTGCCCCAAGGCACCGTGCTTTATGCTGAGCTGGTAAATAAGGATGGTCAGATTGTCTACATCACTCCCAACTCGGAAGCCGGCGTAAGCAAGGGCGGTATCCCTGGTGTTCCTGAGCCTGGCACACTGACTTTGATGGGCGCCGGTTTACTCGGAATTGCATCCCAGGTGCGACGCAAGCTCCGCCTCTAAAATTGCGATTTGCTCGCACAACCTCGGGCCATCCCGCCCGGGGTTTTCGTTTTTGTGCGCTGATTTTTTGGCTTTTACTGTTGTGAAGTGAAATCGTCCTGCTGGGAACCGGGCCGCAGATTCTTCTTCAGGTCTTCTGCGATTTGCTTACCGTGGAATCGCCCGTTTTCAATGAAGATTTCATTCGTTCGCGATCCCGCGACAATCACGCCGGCAACGTAAATTCCACGCACATTGCTCTCCAGCGACACCGGGTCGCACACCGGCCGGCACTGCTCCTCTGAAAGCTCGATGCCCATGCTGCGCAGAAAATCGTAATCAGGGTGGTATCCAATCAAGGCGAGCACGAAGTCGTTCTTCAGGCGGACCGGCCCGTGCGGCGTGTTGATCACTACATGATCGATGCCAATCTCTTGCACCGAGCTGTTGAAGTAAGCTTCGATCTCCCCGTTCTTGATGCGGTTTTCAATGTCGGGTTTAATCCAGTACTTCACGTGATGGTGCATCTGGGCATCGCGGTGCACCAGCGTGACGCGGGCTCCGTGTCGCCATAAATCGAGCGCTGCGATCGCCGCCGAATTCTTGCCGCCAATTACCAGCACTTCACAATCGTAATAAGGATGAGGCTCGCCGTAGTAGTGTGAAACTTTTGGCAGTTCCTCGCCGGGAATGCCCAACTGGTTCGCCAGATCGTAGTAGCCCGTCGAAACAATTACTTTCCGGGTGTGATAATCGTGCGGCCGGCCGGCGCGATCCGTCGCGGTGATACTGAAGTTTTCATCCTCACCCATCACCGTCTTCACCCACTCGTACTGTCGCACATCAAGGTGATAGTGTTCGGCGACTTTCCGGTAATACTCGAGCGCCTCTTCGCGCGTTGGCTTCTGCTGTGCGGTCGTAAATGGAATGTCCCCAATCTCCAGCAATTCCGGCGTGGTGAAAAACGACATGTTCGCCGGATAGTGAAACAGCGAATTCACCAGGCATCCCTTGTCGACGACGATAACTTTCAATCCGATCTTCTGCGCCTCGATCGCGCAAGCCAGCCCCGTCGGCCCGGCTCCGATCACGATCACGTCACAGCGCATGTCCGGGCGAGGCTTCACCCTGGCTTTTGTCAAAGTATCGAGTTCTTCGGCGGCGAGGAAATCGGGCATGGGACAAGTAGAAGAGTCGGTCGAGGCGACGAGGGTTCGAGCGCAACCCGAAACGGATGATTCTAGCACGTGAGTCGCGCACGCATGCTGGCACCAGCCGACTGTAGCGCAGGCGTCTAGCCGGCAGTACCGTGGGCGTCTCGCTCACGGTTGCTCATCACTAAGCCAATTCCCCTCAAGCCCCAGATATATAATCCAACGTTGCCCTAATCCTCCTCCGTCACCAGGAGTCATCATGTCTACCCTCATCGAAGCCGCGAGCCACGGCCAAATCAAGACTCGCACCGAATCTGACAGCATGGGAAAAATCGATGTCCCGGCCCATGTTTATTGGGGTGCACAGACGCAGCGTTCTCTGCTGCACTTCAATATCGGCCGCGATACCATGCCGCCAGAGTTGATCCGCGCCTTCGGAACGCTCAAAAAAGCGTGTGCCCTAGTGAATCAGGATCTCGGCAAACTTCCCGCGGACGTTGCAAAGTTAATCGTCCAGGCCGCCGACGAAGTCATCGCCGGCAAGCTCAACGATCAGTTCCCGTTGCGAATCTGGCAGACCGGCAGCGGAACCCAGACCAACATGAATGTGAACGAGGTCATCTCCAACCGCGCCATCGAAATTGCCGGAGGCGTGATGGGATCGAAGAAGCCCGTTCATCCCAACGATCACGTCAACATGTCGCAGTCGTCGAACGACACCTTCCCCGCGGCCATGCACATCGCCGCCGCCGACCGCGTGAAGAACGCATTAATACCGGCCATCAAAACGGTGCGCGGCGCGATCAAAGCTAAGGCGAAAGAATTCGACAGCATCGTAAAAATCGGTCGCACTCACCTGCAAGACGCCGTCCCTCTCACCGTTGGACAGGAATTCGGCGGCTGGGCCAGCCTGCTCGATCGCGACATCAAGCGCCTGGAGCAGGTGCTCGACGGCCTCTACGACCTTGCTATTGGTGGAACTGCCGTGGGCACAGGCCTGAACACACATCCTGAATTTGCCGAGCGTGCTGCCAAGAAGATCGCTGAACTTACCGGGCTTCCCTTCCGCTCTCACGGCAACAAGTTCGCCGCGCTTTCAGCCCATGACGAGATCGTCTTCGCCCAAGGCGCCATGGAAACCCTCGCCGCCTCTCTGATGAAGATCTCCAACGACATCCGGTGGCTGGCTTCCGGCCCGCGTTGTGGATTGGGCGAGTTGTCGATTCCCGAGAACGAGCCCGGCTCTTCCATCATGCCTGGCAAAGTGAATCCCACGCAGTGCGAAGCTATGACCATGGTCTGCGTCCAGGTGCATGGCGCCACCGCCGCTGTCGGATTCGCCGGATCCCAGGGCAACTTCGAGCTCAACGTCTACAAGCCGGTGATCATCTACAACTTTCTGCACTCGGTCACGCTCATCACCGACGCCTGCCACGGCTACGTCGAATACATGCTGAAGGGCATCGAAGTCGACCGCGCCAAGGTGGACTGGTACGTGAAGAACTCCCTGATGCTTGTCACGGCGTTGGCGCCAAAGGTGGGATACGACAAAGCCGCCCAGATCGCGCACACTGCCCACGTCGAACACTCAAGCCTGCGCGAGGCAGCACTGAAACTGGGCTATCTTACGGGCGAAGAATTTGATCAACTAGTGAAGCCAGAGAAGATGACGCATCCGTAGGAGTTCTTTCCCGGACCAGGACCCTCTAGCCTGACGGCGTCATCCCGAAGCCCCGCGCTTTCTCCAGCGGGGCGAGGGATCTCGCGGGCAGATTATGCGCTTTCTCCACACGCGCCATGTTCATGCGTCACAGACGCGAATCCACTCCGAGTGGTAAAGGATACTCGCAGCACAGTAGGCACCGGCGAGATCCCGCACGCGGCTGAACTACGTCGAGTTTCGGGATGACGTCGCAAAGGGCCAGATATGCGGCAACCAAAAGTCTTCCACGTCTACATCATGACGAACCGTCCCCGCTCTCACGTCTTGTATACAGGCGTCACCGGAGATCTATGCCGCCGCGTTTTCGAGCACAAGAACAAACTGGTCCCTCGCTTCACCAGTCGCTCTAACCTGACTCGGCTAGCGTACTTCGAACGCTTCTGTTATCCCGATGCGGCAATCGCTGGTGAGAAGGAAATCAAAGGCTGGCGGCGAGCCAAGAAGATAAGACTCATCGAGTCGATGAATCCGCATTGGGACGACTCGGCGGAGCGTTGGAGCGAAGTCTATACGCCGATGGTGCTCGGCAATCATCGCGAGATCCCTCGTCCCGCTGGGGAAACGCGGGACTTCGGGATGACGCATCGGAGTAGGCAGATCGCCTGAGACTACGCGTCAGAGGCCGGCGCGGCCTCTGCCTCTCTGATCAACTCTCGGGGTGCTTCATTCTTCGGCGTCGTCGTAATCACCACCACACTCACCAGCACCAACGCCGTCCCCGCAATCGTGCGCGGGCCGATCGCTTCCCCGCCCAGAAAATATCCCACCAACACCGCGACCACGGGATTCACGTAGGCATAGGTCCCGACCTTGGTCGGCGATTCGTGATGAATGAGCCAGACGTACGCCGTGAATCCCACAATCGATCCCGCCACGATCAAATAGACCAGCGCAAGCCACGCTCCGCGTGACACCGCTTGCACGTGGAAGCCGCGAAATTCTCCCAGCATCGCTGCCGTTATCGTGAGCAACACTCCGCCAGCCAGCATCTGCGCTCCCGAACTCATGGTCTTGGCAGCCGGCAAAGGTACCTTGCGACTGAGCGACGCCGCCGTGGACCAACTGATCGCCGACACAATCAAAGCACAAGCCCCAGCGGTATCCACCGGCGCCTCGACCAAACTCACCGTGTGTTCCACCAAGACAGCAACGCCGGCCATCCCCACTAACAGTGCAAATGAAAGCCGTATCGTCAACCGTTGCGTGCGAAGAAAAGCAATCTCTGCCAGCGTCATGAACACCGGAATCGTCGCCATCATGACCGCCGCGATTCCCGACGGCACGCGCCGCTCCGCCCAAAACAGCAGCCCATAGTCGAGCACGAAAATCAGGACGGCCAGCAGGGACGCCCCGCTCCACTCCCGCACCGTTGGAGACGGAGTTCCTCGGGCGCGAGTCCAGATGTAGAGCACCAGACCGGCAACCAGAAAGCGCATCCCCGCCAGCAGAAACGGTGGTACTTCGCGCACTCCCACGCGAATCGCCAGGAACGTCGAGCCCCACACGAAATAAATAATCGCGAAGGCCAGCAAGACCTTCCACGTCCGAGGTTGAGCATCAACATGCATGAAACGAATCCGCTTTCCGACCGACGGTTGATCTAGGCCGTAGTTGTCCGATCTTGGATCTTTGGAGCTAGGTCTGAGGTCTGCATCAAAGGCTCAAGACCCAACACCCATGGCCCATCTAGATTGCCGGCTTCCGCAACGGACGCGAATTTCGCGCATAAAAAGATTTTATGGGTCTATAACGCAGACGGTTGAGCGACTGCAGCGGAGGCGCTGGTTTGCGGAGGGATTATTTCTTGAGCAGGCTGGTATGACTCGCAACGCACTGCCACTTTCCCAGATCCATCACCCACGTGTCGGTAAACCGTCCGACATGGTCATAGGGCTTCCCTTGGTAGGTCCCCTGGGTGTGATAGATACCTGTAACCACCGCGGTGTCGCCAAAGAAGTTCACTTTGACGTCCTGAATATTGGCGAGGGAAGGTCTGAAATGCGGGTCTTTGATGTCGGCAAGAAATTTCTGCTTATCGCTGAGTTCGCCGTCCCATTCCGTGTTCACAAACCGGCTCGACACCAGCGCGTCCAGTGCTGACGAATCCCGATTCACCTGCGCTTCATTCCACAGGCGCTCCAGAACCACCAGTTTGCTCTCGCGCGGATCGGCCTGCTGAGCCACCAGTCGGCCCGGGCCCAGAGTCAGCAGAAGACAGCAAAACAATGTGATGCGATTCATGGTCTTACACGATCGCCGACATCCCTACGTGCAGGCGTTCGTTCGACAACGTTAGCAGCCGCCCCGCGTCCAAGCCACGGAAAAGCACGCTGGAGATGTTACCAACGTCATTGCGTCGAACGCTCCTTCCGGAACCGCTCCGAGCAACTTCTATCTGATAGCATCGACCTCCGAAATGACAGCCGGCTCCAGTTCGTCAATCTCAGATCTCACTCCGATTCTCGATTCCGGATTGCGTCCGAAAGGAGTCAAGCGAAAGAGACTCGGCAACACACTCTTTGGCTTGGTGCTGGGCTTGCTGTTCGCGGGCGTGCTGATTCAATCGTCGAACAGCGCGCGCGATGCGAGAAATCCCATTGCCGACTTTGCCGTGTTCTTCTATTTCCTGGCCATTGCGCTGGTTGTTACCGTACATGAACTCGGCCATCTCACTGCTGGCTGGCTCGTCGGGTTTCGATTCAGTTTTATTGCGGTTGGTCCCTTGTCTTTGAAACTTGAATATGGAAGGCTCAAGCTGCACTTTCGGAGTTCGATGCCCGCTGCCGGATACGCCGGGATGCACATCAATCGAGTTCGGCGATTGCGGCGCCGCCTTCTCATTTTTACCGTAGCTGGACCACTGTCGAACCTGCTCGCGGCAGGCGTCACCGCGATTTTTCTCTATTACCCCTTTCCCGTGGCTAGGAGCGTTTGGCATTATTTGCCGGCACATATCTTCTTTCAGATTTCCTTGATTACTGGCTTTGTGAATCTACTTCCATTTCGGCTCGGAGTGTTGTTTACGGACGGCGCACGGATCGCGATGCTGCTCCGTTCGCCGGCACGGTCACAACGATGGATGTGTCTCATGGCGGTCGGAAACCAGAGCCAACAAGGAGTCCGTCCGAGGAACTGGAGAAGCACATGGGTGCCTGGCGCAAGCTCTCTTCACGACGGTGATGTCGATGACTTCGCAGGTCACTGGATTGCCTACGTATACGCGAATGACCGCAAGGATGCTCCCGTCGCCGCCTCGAATATGGAAAAGTGCCTTGAACAAATGAACCAACTCGGAGTGGTGACTCAGGACATTGTGGCTCTGGAAGCCGCGGTTTTCTCGGCGTGGTTTCGGAACGATGTGGCGACCGCCGAGAAGTGGGTCGGGCAGATCAAGAAGCTCAAAGCTATTCCGCAATTGCAACGAACCAGGGCAGACGTGGCCTTGCTCTGTGCCCGAATGGAATACGACCACGCCCTCTCTGCATGGGAGCGGGGGCGCGCCTTCATCGAGGCGCTACCCGTAAACGAAGTGCAGAAGCGTCTCAATGACAGTTGGAAGGAATGGCAAAGCGAGATCTGCGAGCGGAAACTAGCGATGAAAGCCCCTGCCTCCGACCACGAAGCCATGGTCCCGACAAGATCGACTTCGGCCTAGAACGCCCACCGCAGCAGTGTCGCCCCTACGGTAAATCCCGCCCCCACGGAGGCCAGCATCACCAAGCTTCCCTTCTTTAGCTTGCCTTGCTCCAGCGCCGTATTCATCGCCAGTGGGATCGTGCCCGCCGTGGTATTTCCATAATTTTCAATGTTGATGACGATCGCATCCGGCCTCAAGCCGAGGCGGTCTCCGGTCGCGTTGATGATCCGCAGATTCGCCTGGTGCGGGATAAAGGCGTCAATATCCGATCCCTTCAGCCCGTTGCGCTCGAGCAACTTCTGGCACAACTCGGTCTGCTTGCGCACCGCGAACTTGAACACTTGTTGCCCGTCCTGATGCACGTAATGCATTCTCTTCTCGATCGTCTCTTTACTCGTCGGATTCAGACTACCCCCGCCTGGCATATACAAAAACTGCGAGCCCGAGCCATCCACTTCGTGAATAAAGTCGATCAGCCCGACTGAGTCGTCCTCGGCCGGCTCCAGAATGGCTGCGCCCGCGCCATCGCCAAATATCACGCAAGTCGCGCGGTCGGCATAGTCAATGATCGACGACATAACATCAGCGCCAATCACCAATATGCGCTTGTGCGTTCCGCTGGCAATGAATTGCGCCCCGACTTGCAGCGAATAAAGAAAGGCGGAACACGCCGCCGACAAATCGAATCCCCACGCTCCCTTCGCACCCAGCTTGTCCTGCACCAGGCAAGCAGTAGACGGAAAAAACATGTCAGGAGTGACGGTTCCCACAATAATGGCGTCGATGTCGGTAGGAGCCAACCCCCGCTGCGCCAACGCCTTCTTAGCGGCTTCCACCGCAAGATCGCTCGTCGCCACACCCTTCTCCGCGATATGCCTCTCGCGGATCCCCACGCGGGCCATGATCCATTCATTATTCGTGTCGACCATCTTCTCCAGGTCGGCATTCGTAAGCAGGCGAGGCGGCACATACGTGCCGAGGGCGCTGATTTTGGCGCGAATCGGTTTCGTCAACAAAAGCTCCTATGGGATAAAGCTCAAGTATTCTGAAGGATAAATAGAAGAATGTCTAACACCACTCGCCGAACCTCAGACCCAGGCAACCGACACGAATCCTAAAACGCTAATTCTGGTCTTTTCCTTCGTGAACCTTCGTGTCCTTCGTGGTTAGCGATTTCACGAGGCCATGCCGAAAGGCTGAAGTCCGAAGGCTCTCACTAGTACGCCCACCGCAGCAGCGTCGCCCCCGAAGTAAATCCCGCCCCCACCGTCGCCACCAGCACGCAGTCTCCCTTTTTTAATTTCCCCTCTTCGAGCGCCGTCTTCATCGCAATCGGAATCGTCCCCGCTGTCGTATTGCCGTAGCGATCAATATTGATGATCACCTTCTCCAACGGCATCCCCAACCGGTCGGCGGTCGCCGTGATGATTCGCCGGTTCGCCTGGTGCGCAATGAAGCAATCGATATCTTTCCCGGTCAGCTTGTTTCTCTCCAGAATGCGCTCCGTCATCTCCGACATCTTCTTCACCGCATACTTGAAGACATTCTTCCCATCCTGATGAATGTAATGCATCTTCTGGTCAACCGTTTCATGGGTTGCCGGATGCAAGCTCCCCCCGCCCGGCATGAACAGATACTGTCCCCCTACGCCCTCAACTTGCGCCACATGATCGATCACCCCGACACTGTCATCCTCCGACGGTTCCAGCAAAACCGCACCCGCCCCATCGCCAAAAATGATGCACACCGCGCGATCGGTGTAGTCGGTCATCGACGAATTCACATCCGATCCAATCACCAGCACTTTTTTATACTGCCCCGACTCCACGAACTTCACGCCCGTATTGAACGCATACAGAAATCCCGAGCACCCCGCGGAAACGTCGAAGCCCCACGTATTCTCGATCCCCAGTTTGTGCTGTACTAGGCATGCCGTCGACGGATACATCATGTCAGGCGTCACCGTGCCCACCACGATCAGGTCTACCTGCTGCAAATCAAGCGGATGCGACTCCAGCAAATTCTTCACCGCTGCAACCGCCAGGTCGCTCGCCGCCACGCCTTTGTCCACGATGTGGCGCTCGCGAATCCCGACGCGTTCCATAATCCATTCATTGGTGGTATCGACCATTTTTTCCAGGTCGGCGTTGCTAAGAACTCGGGGCGGAAGATAGGTGCCGAGGGCGCTGATTTTGGCGCGGATCGCTTTCGTCAATGAGGGCTCCCTGAAATATGAAACTGATCATTTTCAAGGATTGAGAGCAGAATGTCTAACCTAATTGACTCATTTGGGGACAGCCGACTCCGGCTGTCCCGCGAAGGCGAAGCCGGGCGGCCCGGCCTCAAAAGTGTACTCAGGCGGCGCTATGCTTTTACGCCGCCGCACCCTTCTTCTCCCGATCGATCCAGTCCCGAATCTCACTCGGGCACGAGACAATGCTGAAGTCGCGATCTTCCCCGTCAATCAGGTACGACAAGGCGGCATGATCCAATTCCTCCAGGCGCGCAAAATTCAGCAGCGGCCATAACTTGCATTCGGCCGCCGACTGAACCATCTGCTCCAGATAAGGCAGATGTCCCTCAAATAATTTCCCGGATACGCGAATGGTGATCTGGGGAGCAAGCTTGGGAGCGGTACCACGACTCTTCATTGTTCTCCTCGCAACTGGAACGGAAATGCCAACCTACCCTTACTTGATGCTCAAAAAGGCGCTTCTTGCGCAAAGAGTTGGTAAAAGGTTGGTAAATCTCTGTAGTCGGGAGGGCAGGAACTACATAGTAAGAAAATAAGCCAGGCACCGGGAACTCACTGCACACGCAAGAGCCCGTTACCGTTGCTTCCTTCCGGACCTGGCGGGGTTGGCGGGAAAACGTCGCGTGAGACCGATGCCTGACCTGAATCATTCTAGCATCCGAAATTCGAATGCTCGCACGCCGCAATCCACAATTGGCGCCAGCAGCCCGCTCTGAGCGAAGTCGACGAGCCCCGCTAGCTGCAACGAGGCACCTTGCCCTCGCACCCGTACGAGACTACGATCCCAGAAGGCCATGTGACTTTCGGTGCAAGATTCCCCACTCTGCCCCTTCCTTTCTAATCACACTTGTCGAACAATGGTGAAAAGGCCGCCATTCGGCCGTAAAGCTCTCGAGAATGCTGCCTCCCAAACAGCACGGCATCATCCCGCTCACGAAGGCCATCGACCATTACTTCGAACTGGCCTTGTATCTTCTTGTCCTGACGGGCTTTGCAACATTGGCCACGACCGGCGCCCTCGATCTCCCATCCATCATTCTCGTGGGCACCGCCTTCGCCATCCGTGGCTACCTTCTGGCCAAGCGGCGTCAGTTCACTATTTCCGACAACTGGACCACTCCACTCTCCATCCTTTATTTCGTCTTCTTCGCAGCCGACTATTTTCTTTTTTCCCGCAGTTTCTTGCCTGCAACGATTCATCTGGCATTGTTTGGCGTAGTCGTACGCATGTTCTCGCTGCGTCGTGAACGCGATCACATCACGCTTGCGATCCTCGCCTTCCTGATGGTGCTTGCATCCGCGGTCCTCACCGTCGACAGCACCTTCCTGTTCTGCTTTGCCACATTCATGATGATGGCCGTGGGAACCTTCGTGTTGATGGAGATGCGCCGCTCCGGCCATGCTGCCAACATTCACGCCCGCCATTCCAACGACGACCACGAACATCGTCATCTCGCATTCGCGCTGGCTCGCATCGCTCCCGCTCTGATGCTCATGATTCTTATTTTCGGCGGAGCGCTCTTCTTCATCATGCCGCGCCGTTCGGCGGCCGGTTATTTGGGCGCTTATTCGCTCGGACCGGACCTTTCTTCCGGATTCAGCGATCGCGTGCAGTTGGGAAAAATTGGAACCATCCAACTCTCCAACGCTGTCGTCATGCACATCCAGGTCGACGGCGACAACCTCGGAGGCTCTGACTTGCATTGGCGCGGTGTCGCTCTCGCCGACTTCGATGGGAAGACCTGGTCGAATCCGAAAGAACAGTTTTTCCTGCGTCACCAAGCGAACAGCTTCATGGTTCCGAGGACAAACGGACCTCTCCAGCCTCACACCTCATCCCTTCGTGAGCATGTGATTCACTATCGCGTGCTGATGGAGCCCATCGGAACCAACGTTTTCTTCCTTGCACCCTGGGCCCGTAGCATTTCCGGAGACTATCGCCTGGTGGCAGGCGATTCCAGCGGAGCGGTCTACGATTTCGATTCACAGCACCCCATCGCCCGCTACGAAGCCGACTCCGACATCACACCGATCCCGCCCGCGGAGCTGCGTGCCGCTGGCCGCAATTATCCTCCGCAACTTGCAGCCTACTTGCGCTTGCCGCCCCTTGATCCGCGCGTGCCCCAGCTGGCAGAAAAAATCACCAGCGCCGCTACCAACGATTACGACAAGGCGGCCGCCGTCGAAAACTATCTCCGCACCCGCTTCGGCTATACCCTCGAACTTCCGCAAACCGCGGTAAAAGATCCCATCGCCAATTTTCTTTTCGAGCGCAAACAGGGACACTGCGAATACTTCGCATCCTCCATGGCCGTCTTGTTACGGTCGCTGGGAATTCCCGCACGCGTGGTCAACGGATTTCGCAGCGACGAGTTCAACGACCTCACCGGCAACTACGTGGTGCGCGCCAAGAACGCGCACTCCTGGGTGGAAGCCTATTTCCCCAGCTACGGCTGGCAAACCTTCGATCCCACTCCCGCCGGCTACAGCGGCACGCCCCAGGGCTGGAGTCGTCTCGCCCTCTATATCGATGCCATGTCGTCGTTCTGGCGCGACTGGATTGTCAGCTACGATACTTCTCATCAATACACCCTCGGCCAGGCCGCCTTCAGCGGTACTCGCGGTCTGTTCGAGAATGCCCGCAACTGGGCTCGCGACCACTATGCGTCCATGCTGAAATGGGCGCAACGCAGTCAGGATCGCGTGGAGCATGCCCCGAAACGATGGGCGATCCTCGCCGTGGCCCTCGCGGCTACTATTCTTCTGTTGGGAAATTTGCGCCGGGTCGCGCGCCTCGTACACGAAAAGTGGCTGCGTGCTTATCCCGAACGTTCTCCCGAGCAGGCTGCGGCGATGTGGTATCGCCGGATGGCCCGTGCCTTGGAACGACAAGGAATGGAAAAACCCGCGTCGCAAACCCCTCAGGAATTTTTGCGGAAGATTGAAGACACTCGCCTGCGCGAGCCTGTCGCCCGCTTTACCGCAGTCTATGAATCCGCTCGCTTTGGAAGCTCCGCCGATGACGCTCAGCGTTTGCCGGAGCTATACGAAGAAGTAGAATTGGCGACGCGCGGTCGCTAAAGCCGCTAGAACCGCCAGAAGGCTCCGCCCGCCACATAATAATTGTGCATGCGCGATTTCCCGGTATCCGCCAGTGGGAAATCCGGTTCGCCAGACCAGAAGTCGCGAACCTCTCCCCGCATGCTCAGCTTGCGCCACACTTTCACGTCCAGACCGAACCCGCCCTGAATGACGCCCGACGTCGTGCTCTTGCCCGGGTTGGGACCGCCATAGGCTAGGATGGAGCTCTGACCAATGTGTCCAAAACCACCTCCCAGGCTGACCCATGGTGAAACCGCCGTGGTCGGGAACAAGTTCAACCGGGCCGCGGGGGTCACGAAGAACTCACTGATCTGCGTGGGCACGACCGCATTCAGGTAAGCCCCGCCATTCACATCTTGGTCGTGGTTCACCATCATCACCACTTCCCCCGTAATCGACCAGACAGGGGCCACGAAGAATCGGCGACCATACTCAACACCGAAGCTCAGGCCGTTCCCGAAAGCAATAATAGGATTGGGAAATGTGGCGTTCTTGATTCCCTGATTACTGATGAACGTGCGCCCCAGGGTGCCGCCCAGCTCGTTCTTTTCATCTTGTGCAACCGCCGACGCCGCGAGCATGGTTATCACGGTAAGGACCGCAATCCAAAGACGTTTGCCAGACATTGCCCCTCCTGGGAGGTGACTCCAAAAAAATGTTACGGCGGTATGAGCTAGCCTAGCACGACCCCGATCGTTTTGGATTGACCGCTACTATCTTTTGTGGTGCCGACAAATCTGCTCGACTCGGGCTGTCGCGAACCAATCCATCAGCAAAATGCTAAAATAGAAAGATTGCATGCCTGTGAAGGACCTCACTGTTAGCGGTCCCCCTGATCTCAAGCCTGATCGCAAACCAGTTTTCAGGAAAGAGAATTCTGTGGAGAATCCGCCCGCCGAACGCCCTCAGAAGGTGGGCTTCGTCAGCTTGGGCTGCCCCAAAAACCTGGTCGACAGCGAAGTTATGATGGGCCTGCTCGCCCGCTCCGGCGCCGAACTCACGCGCCGCGCCGAAGACGCGGACGTGATCGTCGTCAACACCTGTTCGTTCATCGAAAGCGCCCAGCAGGAGTCGGTCAACACGATCCTCGAAATGGCCGCGCACAAGACCGGAGGCAAGGCGAAAAAGCTCGTCGTCGCCGGGTGCCTCGTCGAACGCTTCCGCGACCAGATCCGCAAAGACATTCCAGAAGTCGACGCCGTTGTAGGCACCGGCGAGTTGGAAAACATTCTCGCCGCAACCGGCCTTGCGCCCGCTCCCGCACCGAGCAATTCCCCATTTGTCGTTCTCCCCTCGCGCCCCGAAGGCGATGCCCGTGTTGCACAGGGCCGCTTCTCCCGCGAGGCATGGGCTAGCGAATCAGGAGCTACCGAATCATGGTCCGGCGCAGTCGGCGATCTGCCCAACTATCTTTACGACGACGCCACGCCTCGCATCCTCGCCACGCCCGGACACATGGCCTACATCAAGATCGCCGAGGGCTGCGATCATCCCTGCACCTTCTGCATCATCCCGCAACTGCGCGGCCAGTTCCGTTCCCGCCGCTTCGAATCTGTGATCGCCGAAGCCGAGCGATTGGCGCAGTCCGGCGTCCGCGAGATTACTCTCATCGGACAGGACACCACCTGCTACGGCGAAGACTTCGGCCTGAAGGATGGCCTTGCACTCTTGCTCGAGAAACTCGCCGCCATCGAAGATCTCCACTGGGTGCGCTTCCTCTACGCCTATCCCAACAAGATCACCGGCAAGCTGCTCGACACGATTGCGCAGCACGACAAGATCTGCTCTTACATGGACGTTCCCCTGCAGCACGCCTCTGCTTCGGTACTCAAGCGCATGAAGCGCGGCGGCGGCGCGGATGTCTTCCTGCGATCGATCGCCAAAATGCGCCGCACAATCCCAGACTTGACTCTGCGCACTTCGTTCATCGTCGGCTTCCCCGGCGAAACCGAAAAGGAATTCGAAGAACTCTGCGACTTCGTGCGCGAAGCCCAGTTCGACTGGATGGGCGCCTTCGCCTATTCCGATCAGGACGGTGCTCAAGCCTTCGCCCTCGACAAGAAGCTCTCACCCCGCGAAATCGAACGCCGCCGCAAACACGTAATGTCAGTCCAGCGCCAGATCAGCAAAAAGAAAAAGAAATCCCTGGTAGGTCGCGAGTTCGACCTGCTGCTCGAGGGTGAATCGGAAGAAACAGAACTCCTGCTGGAAGGCCGCACCGAAATGCACGCGCCCGAAATCGACGGCAAAGTCTTCGTGAACGACGTTCCGGAGGAAATCGACCCGCAGCCCGGCCAGTTCTACCGCTGTCAGATTACTGAAGCACACGACTACGATCTGGTAGCAAAGATTCTGTAACCGCCGTCTGACCGCAATTCGAACCGTATGCCCCGCAAGCGCACCGTCAAACTCCGCTGCCCTATCTGTAAAAAATCAGTCAAGAGCGCCGACCCCGACTTCCCTTTCTGCAGCGACCGCTGCCGCCTCATCGATCTCGGCAAATGGGCCAGCGGCCAATACGTAATCTCCTCCCCCGTAACCGACGCCGAGGAAGCCATTCGCGACCGCAACCCAGAAGACCCCGAGGACGAATCGTGAAGCCGGATACGCCGAACCATAGCGCCAGCGTCCCCCCGGCTGTAGCGGGAGCCTGCCCTGAGCTTGCCGAAGGGCCGTCCCGGCCGCGCACCCCCATCTGGGCAAGCCTCATAGCCACCTTCCTCGGCATCGGCCGCCTCCACCCCGGCCCCGGAACCTGGGCCTCCGTCACCACCGTCCTCCTCTGGGCAGCTATCGCCTACGCACTCCCCCCGTCCCAGCGCGCCCTGGCAGCCGTCGCGCTCACCGTACTCATCATCCTGATCGGCATCCCCGCCGCCACCCGCGTCTCCAGAGCCTCCGGAGGCAAAGACCCCCAATTCGTCGTCATCGACGAAGTTGCCGGACAACTCATTGCCCTGATCGCCGTTCCTCTCTCGTGGAAAACTTTCCTGGTTGGTCTTATACTTTTTAGAGCGTTCGATATCGTCAAGCCGCCTCCGGTGCGGCAACTGGAGCAACTCCCAGAGGGCACTGGAATCATGCTCGACGACGTTGCAGCTGGGATCTTGGCCTGCATTTCCATACATCTCTTGCTGCATTTTCGGCTACTAAACAGTTAGCTCCTCGTTCACTCTCATGGGAATTTCCGACCGGATTCTCGGCAAGAAAAATGTCAATGGCGGACCACGCATTGAGATGGTCGCGCCCTCTTGCGCACTTGCGGGAGGTGAACTCCGCATTTCGGGTTCCGGACTGCGTCCTCATGAACTGCATCGCCCCAAAGTGAAATTTGGCGACTTCGAGGGATCCATCGTCGTCAGCTCCGACGCCTTTCTGGTCACGCGTGTTCCCGAAGGCGCAACCTCCGGTCCCGTCGTGGTCGCCACCAACGGACACGTCAGCAATCCTCACACCGTGAAGGTCGCCGTTCCCATCGCCGAAAATCTTCACCCCGTCACCAGCCCCGCCCTCGATCCCGAAGGCAATCTTTACGTCACATTTTCCGGCTCGCGCGGCCAGAAAGTTCCCGTCGCGATTTTCAAAATCGACACCAATTACAACGTCAAGCCCTTCGTCACCGAGATGATGAATGCCACGGCCATCGCCTTTGATCGCGCCGGGCAGATGTACGTTTCATCGCGCTTCGACGGTGCCGTCTACCGCGTCACTCCCAACGGCACCACCTCGACCTATGCCGAAGGCATGGGCGTCGCTACCGGCATCGCCTTCGATCGCGACCAGAGCCTTTACGTCGGCGACCGCAACGGCACCATCTTCAAAATCTCTCGCGATCAGCAGGTCTTTGTCTTTGCTACGCTCGAGGCCAGCGTTTCCGCCTACCACTTAGCATTCGGTCCGCAAGGAGATCTCCTCGTAACCGGTCCTAACGATCGCGTTTACAAGATCGATCCCGCTGGAACGGTGAGCACTTTCTACAAAGGCCTTGGAAGGCCGCAAGGCCTGGCCTTCGATGTCGACGGCAATCTCTACGTTGCCGCCTCACTCTCCGGCACCCGCGGTATCGTGAAGATCGCCCCCAACGGACTCGCCAACCTCGAAGTCGCCGGACAAGGTTTGGTAGGCCTCGCCTTCGCCCCCGGCCGCTCCGTCATCCTGGCCACCACCAGCACGGTCCACCATCTCTCCTGGAACATCCAAGGCGTTTCTCTACCGCCTGAATAAATCGCTTGTCTTCTCTGTGTGTCCTCCGTGTCCCCTGTGGTCATGATTTGCCGCTTTTGATTTAAACTTTCCTATACGTGAATGCCGAAATCATCGCGGTGGGCTCCGAGATGCTCACGCCCTTCCGCATGGACACCAACTCGCTCTACCTCACCGAGCAACTCAACCTGCTGGGCGTTGACGTAATTTTCAAGAGTATCGTCGGCGATGATCTGCGTCGCATGGTCGAAGCCGCTGAGCACGGCCTCTTCCGCTCCGATATTCTCATCTTCATTGGAGGCCTCGGCCCCACCGAAGACGATCTCACCCGCGAAGCTGTCGCCGAGGCGCTCGGCGTCACCCTGCGCCGCGATCCCGAAGTCCTCGCCCTCCTGGAGCAGCGCTTCGCCGAGCGCGGATGGAAAATGTCACCCAACAATACAAAGCAAGCCGACGTTCTCGAAGGCGCCACCGTCCTTCCGAATCCCAACGGCACCGCTCCCGGCCAGTGGCTCAGCGGACAATTCGACGGCCGCGAGCACATCATTGTCCTGCTTCCTGGCCCGCCTCACGAACTGAAGGCTCTCTTCGAATGCGAAGTGCGAGAGCGCCTGCGTGCCAAAGTTCCTCCCGCGTCGCTGGCAATCCGGACCTTGAAGATTGCGATGCTGGGAGAGTCCCAGGTCGACGCCCGTGTCTCTCCGATTTACAAGCGTTACACCGACGTCGACACCACCATCCTCGCCGGCGCCGGTGAAATCGAACTTCACTTCAAAACGCGTGCCGCCACTCACGACGCAGCCCAACGCCGCGTCGACGAAGTCGCCGGCCTCGTCGAAGATGAACTCGACGACGCCGTCTATTCCCGCAACGGCGAATCGCTCGAGCAGATCGTCGGCTACTGGCTCCAGATGCGCAACGCCACGGTTGCCGTCGCCGAATCCTGCACCGGAGGCCTGCTGGCCGAACGCTTAACCTCGATCAGCGGAAGTTCAAGATATTTTCTTGGCGGCGCAGTCGTCTACTCCAACGTGCTGAAAACCGAATTCGCCGGAGTTCCGTCAGAAATGATCGATCGCCACGGCGCCGTCAGCCGCGAAGTTGCAGCCGCTCTCGCTGAGGGCATCCGTTACCGCTGCGAGTCGACGCTGGGCGTAGGTATCACCGGAGTAGCCGGCCCCAGTGGAGGCACATCTGAAAAACCAGTAGGCCTGGTGTTCCACGCCGTAGCCAGCGACCGCGGCACCGAAGTCGTCCAGCGCAACTTCCCTGGCGACCGCAAACGCATCCGCCGCTTCGCCTCCACCATGGCGCTCGATATGTTGAGAAAAAAGTTGATGTGACGAATAGCTGCTAGCTCCTAGCTTCTAGCGAGCCCTTCGCTGTTGGCTTCAGGCGTTTGGTTTTTGGCCTCGACTTTCGGCTTTTAACTTTTTGCTTTTAGATTTCGGACTCTTGATTGTGACTTGGATTCTTGAATCTTTGCCGAGGACGTCTAGCTTCCCGACCCCGCCACGAATGGCAGGTCGAGTACATTCGGGAAGGGCACGGCTTCAGCCGTGCCGTAAAAGGTTTGATTGAAACAAGGCTTCATCCCCTGAGGGCACACTTGAAAACGCTGACGACAAATCTGAGCACCCAGGGCGAAAGATTCAAGCTAGAAGCTAGGAGCTAGAAGCTAGCAGCTGCCCGTATGCGCCTCTTCATCGCTCTCGATATCGACGACGCTATCCGCTCCCGCCTCTCGCGCTTCGTCGAAGGCGTCACCAACTTCGCCCCTGACGCCCGCTGGGTCAAACCCGAATCGCTACACGCAACCCTGAAATTCATCGGCGAACAACCCGACCCCGCAGTCGACCAAATCAAACAGGCGTTATCCCAAGTCGAGGCGAGCAAATCAGAAATCCACTTCAGCGGCTACGGATTCTTCCCCACCACAAAATCTGCTCGCGTCTTCTGGATCGGCATGGAAGCCGGCCCCGAACTCGCAATCCTGGCCGCCATAATCGACGACAAAATGGCATCCCTCGGAATCCCCAAAGAAGACCGTCCCTTCAGTCCGCACCTGACGCTTGCGCGCGCCGGCGGCGGATCCGGTTCACCCCGCCGCAACCCGTCCGACCGTCCCAACCGTGTCTTCCACCATCTGCAGGAAAAACTAGCCCCGCTTCCCGCTCCAGAATTCGGTACCATGATGGCGCGCGCGTTCTTTCTATACCAAAGCCAACTCTCCCCGAAAGGATCGAAATACACAAAGCTGGCAAGTTTTGATTTGAAGTAGTGCCGACTGCAGCGGGGCCGTCCCGGGCGCACAGTCGATCGTTACAAAGCTAGAATCCTCAACCAATGTTCCGCCTCCCCCTCATCGCCGCCGCAGCCTACCTCTTGGGATCCATCCCCTTCGGCTATCTGCTCGTCCGCATCTTCCGCGGCGAAGACGTTCGCCTCGCCGGCAGCGGCAACATCGGAGCCACCAACGTAGCCCGCAAGTCCCCAGCCCTCGGCGTATTGACGCTCTTACTCGACGCGCTTAAAGGATCAGCCGCCGTCACCGTCGGAATCTTGCTCTCGCCGCCTTTTTTCGATCGGTTCACGACCTCCGCAATTCCGTGGCGCCAGCTTCTCCCCCCCGACTCGCGCGAGTTTGCCTTCTGGGCCGCCCTCGCCGCCTTGTTCGCCGTGGCCGGACACATCTTCCCGATCTGGCTAAACTTTCGCGGAGGCAAAGGTGTCGCCACAGGACTGGGCGCCTTCCTCATGATCGCCCCCAAATCCGTGCTATTCGCTGCTGGCATCTTCGTCATCCTCGTCCTGATCCTTCGCTACGTTTCGCTAGGATCGATCGCCGCAGTCGCGGTCTTCCCGAACATCGCGCTGGTCATGCACGAATACGGACGGTCCCCGCTCGCGCTCGTCCTGATGGCATCGGCATCGGTGCTCATCGTCGTCAAGCACCATGCCAACATCCGCCGACTTCTCACTGGAACCGAAAACCGTTTAGGATCGAAGCACGCATGAGCGAAATCGCTGTCATCGGCGCGGGCGCATGGGGCACGGGCATCGCCATCGTCCTCGGACGCCAAGGCACCCACCGTGTCCGCCTTTGGGCACACGAGGCCGACGTCTGTGAATCGATCACCCAGCAACACGTCAATGAGAAATTCTTACCCGGCCGCCAAATCCCCGACTCTGTCACCGCCAGCAACGATCTCGCCGCCACCCTCAAAGACGCGCGCATCGTAGTCAGCGTGATGCCCTCGCAGCATTGCCGCGCTCTGTTCGAACGCATGCGCCCGTTACTTCCGCCACGAACCTTGATCGTCAGTGCCACCAAAGGCCTCGAAGAAAACTCGCTCCAGCGTATGACAGAAGTGATTCAGGAAGTGTTAACCAATAACAAAGCGGGTGCCCCGTCCTTGTCGCGTTCTTTGCGACAGGATGGAGATTCTGATTTCCGCATCGGAGCCCTCAGCGGCCCATCCTTCGCCCAGGAAGTCGCTCGTGGAGATCCCACCGCCATCACCATCGCTTCGCAGGACGCCGCCCTCCTGCGTACGGTGCAGCAGGAATTCAGCGACTCAAGTTTTCGCGTCTACACCAACAGCGATGTCATCGGCGTTGAACTCGGCGGAGCCCTGAAAAACATCGTCGCCATCGCTGCTGGAATCTGCGATGGACTCGGCTTCGGCCACAACTCCGTCGCTGCCCTCATCACCCGCGGTCTTGCAGAAATGACCCGCCTTGTCGTCGCCTGCGGAGGCCGCGCCGAAACCATGGCCGGACTCGCCGGTCTCGGTGACCTCGTGCTCACCTGCACTGGAGGCCTGTCGCGCAATCGCAGTGTTGGCGTCGAACTAGGCCGCGCAAAAAAACTTCCTGAGATCATCGCCGGCATGCACGGCATGGTCGCCGAAGGAGTCTTCACCACTTCCGCCGCCGTCGGCCTTGCGCACGCCCGCGCCGTGGAAATGCCCATCACCGAACAAATGCACGCCATCCTGCATCACGGCAAATCTCCCCGCGAAGCTATTCAGCATCTAATGTCCCGCACCGGCAAAAGTGAATCCACCCAATCGTAGCGCAGCCGAAGGGCCCTGGCGGCTGCAACCGGCATCCAGTGCTGAGTAATCACAGAAACAAGACCCTCCCTTCGTGTACCTTAGTGTCCTTGGTGGTTGAAGGTTCTAAGAGTGTCCCTAGTGGTTAAAGCTCGTAAGGTATGAGTCTCCGGAGCCCCAGATGCACATACGAAATCTAGCCCTGGCAATCCTGCTGATCACATCGCCGTTAATTGCCCAAACCAAATCTATCGCCGAGCGCCTTGGCTACCCCGCCAACTCGAAACTCCTCATCATCCACGCCGACGATCTCGCCGTCGCTCATTCCCAGGATGCCGCCACCTTCGACGCCCTCGACAAGGGCGCCGCCACGTCCGCCAGCATCATGGTTCCCTGCCCCTGGCTCACTGAAGTTGCGGACTACGCGAAAGCTCATCCCGACGCGGACCTTGGCCTGCACCTCACGCTCTCCGCCGAGTGGAAGTCCTACCGCTGGGGTCCCGTGGAATCCAAAGACAAAGTGCCCAGCCTTCTCGATCCCGCCGGATACCTCTGGCCCGAAGTCGAACCCGCAGTCCGCAGCATCAAGCCCGACGAAGCCGAGCGCGAGATTCGCGCCCAAATCGAACACGCGGTTTCAGCTGGAATTCGTCCTACGCACCTCGACAGCCACATGGGCGTGCTCTTCGCGAAGCCCGAACTCTTCGCCGTCTATGTCAAGGTCGCTCATGATTACAAACTGCCGTTCCTGGCGTTACGCGGCCCGCAAGCTCCTCCGGCCCTTCTCTCCATGCTCACTGAGAAGGATGTCATCTTGGATTCACTCGTCATGGCTGATCCTTCCGTGAACCCCGCCAACTGGAATGCTTTCTACACCAATGCGATTAAGAACCTGAAGCCCGGCCTGACCGAGATCATCGTCCACCTGGCCTACGACGATGCCGAATTTCAAGCCGTCGCCGTCGATCATCCCGACTACGGCTCAGCCTGGCGCCAGCGTGATTACGACGTGGTCACAAGTCCAGAATTCAAAAAGGCGCTTGAAGAAAACCATGTCATCCTCATTCACTGGAAGGATCTAAAACAACTAGTACAGTAGCCGTCTTTTAGTAGCCCAGTCTGCCCTGAGCGAAGCCGAAGGGTCCCGGCGGCTGTAGCGGGGCGTCACGCCCGCGCGTTTTTCCTGCCAAAACCCGCGCCAGCAGCCACATTCGCGAGGTACTTTAGTAATGCCACTCCCCCCAGCTTTTCCCTTCGCCAGCTCCATTCCCCAGTAAACTTTTAAAGATACCTTGGAAAGCTGCCGCCACTTCGCCTTCGGCGTCTGCGACGAGTGAAGGGAGAGACTTGTCTACCAGCGAACCGAATCACGCGCGCATCCCGATTCTGTACCTGATTCTCGGTGTGCTTCTGGTAATCAGCATCGTCCCTATGTATTTCTACTCGGCCAAGGTCGAGGCCATCAACGGGGAACGTCTGAAGACCAACGAGCAGTTACTGCAGAACACGGTGACGCGCTCCCTGGCGGATGATCTCGTCCAACACCAGCGCTCCCTGCACATGATGCTCGCCAATCTGTCGTCGGCCATTCAGATCGCCAGCGGCGGCGACATTGGCGAAACCAACATCCATTCCCCCGAACTCCGCGCCCTGCTGGAAAATTTCGCATCTTCCTCCGACGAGATTGCCTATGCGACCCTCCTCAATTCAGACGCCAAGGGAATCTACAGCGGAACCATCGTTCCTGACGCCTTCCTGAACCGCGAACTGGAGCGTGCCTATTCTGCCGCCCGCGAGGGCCGCGAATACAACGGTCAGGCGCTCGTCGTCGGCGAAGGAAAATCAGCGCGTACCGTCTTTTTAGTCAGTTATCCCGTGAAATACGGCGATCGCTTTCTGGGAATGATCGCGACCGTCGTCGACCTCCAATTCCTGATCCGGCGCTTGCAGGAAGTCGCCCGTGGCGGCCTCACGCCCTACGTGGTCGATTCTCAAGGGCGCCTCGTCGCCGCAGCCACTCCCGGATTTGCCACCGGCCAGGACATGAAGAACCTCGACATCGTGCACACCTTTGTCGGACGTGGAAACAAAGCGCGCTTTGCCGAGACCAGCGAGTTCACTGTGGACAATGGCTCAGATCGCGTCGCCATGCTGGGAACCTTCAGTCCCGTGATGTCGCTGAACTGGGCAGTCGTCGTGCAAAAGCCGCTCAGTGATGCCTATCGCGACGTCATTGAGATGCAGGGTACCGCGCGCCTGCTTGCCCTGGTCGCAGTGCTGTTGAGCATCCTGGTCAGCATTTTTGCCGCGCGCCGCATCACCAATCCCCTGCACGTGCTGACCCAGTCCAGCCGCGCCCTCGCTCGTGGCGACTTCTCGCAGCGTGTTAATCTTTGGAGCCGCACGGAAATCGGCGAACTGGCACACACTTTCAATACTATGTCGGACGAACTCGAGCATTTCGTGGAAGACTTGAAACGCGCCGCTGACGAAAACCGTGAGCTCTTCATGGGTTCCATCCAAATGCTCGCCGGAGCCGTCGACGAAAAAGATCCCTACACTCGCGGTCACTCCGACCGCGTTACCCGCTATTCCCTGCTCATCGCCAAGGAGATGAATCAGCCCGAATCTTTTCTTGAGATCCTGCGCGTTTCAGCCCAGCTTCACGACGTAGGCAAGATCGGAATCGAAGACCACATTCTCAAAAAGCCCGGCGCTCTGACGGAAGAAGAATTCGAAGTCATGAAGACGCACACCACCAAGGGCGCCAACATTTTGCGCCCGGTCACGCAGCTGGCGGAAATGCTTCCCGGCATCGAGCTGCACCACGAAGCTCTCGACGGCCGCGGTTATCCTTACGGCTTGCAGGGCGATCAGATTCCATTGCTGGCGCGCGTGATCGCCGTCGCCGATACTTTCGACGCGCTCACGACGAATCGTCCTTACCAGCAAGCCCACACGCCCGAACAGGCACTGCAGATCATCAAGAACCTCGCCGGCAAGCGCCTCGATCCAACCGCGGTCGCGGCCCTGCTCGCGGTCTATACGCGCGGCGATATCAAGATTCAGCGCTTCACCATCAAGCGCCCCATCGCCCCTCCGCCGGCGGAAACTCCGGCGGTCGCAACCGCAGCAGCGGTCGCTACATCGCCGACCGCTCCCGCACCAACCACACCTTTGGAAAGAACCCCGGTCTAGATCCGCGGCTTTGACTTGCGGCATGGAGGACGAAGCGGTGAATCGGGTCGTCAGATGTTTCCTTACCGCAATCATGTTCCTGCCTTGCATACTGTCGTGCTCGGCTCAGAACAAGGAAGAGCCTGCAAAGAAGACATCGGCGCAACCGACAAATCCAGCAGACGTCTACGAACCCGTCGTTGCCGCGAACAATCGATTCGCTGTGAAGTTCTTCAAGGCGGTGTATGAAGATCGATCCCGCGATAATGTCCTCACGGCGCCCGCATCCCTGTCATACGCCTTTGCGCTGCTTCTAAACGGAGCTGCGAGTCCAGCGCGCGAGCAAATCGCCGATGTATTCGATTTCCAGAACATTCCTCCGGATCAGATTAACCTGGGCAACGCAGCTCTACGGGCGATCCGCAAGTCGCATCCCGTGCCAAAAGACCCCTCCAAGCAACCTTTCGGGTTCTCCGGAGTCGTGGGCGCGGATGGCCGGACGTTTCAGCCCTATGCCATGGCGGGCGCGCTATGGTTTCCAAAGGGAGCATTCTCCCAGCCATTTCAAACAGTGAATACACGCTCCTACGGATACACCGTCTTTCCGGGACGTCCCACGCCCGCGATGCTCAATCACTGGGCTTCACTCCAGACTCACGGCAAGGTCCAGAAGATCGTTCAGACTGTCGGCCAAGATGACTTTGTGCTTGCCACCGTGGTCGATTTCAAGTCCAAATGGTTTTCGCCTTTTGCGGCTGCGGAAACCCATCCTGGCGATTTCACATTGCTATCAGGCGCGAAGAAGCCGGTACGCTTGATGCCCAAGCACAACCCGGAATTTCAGTATTTCAAAGGGGCGAACTTTCAAGCGGTGAAACTTGGGTTTTACGATGCGGCCATGGTCGTTGTATTGCCCGATGAGGATTCAAGTCTGCAAGCGGTGGTCGACACTCTGACAATCGAGACCTGGCAAAGCTGGAGCGGACAGTTTGGTAAACGCGAAGGCTATCTCGAACTGCCGCACTTCGAAATCGAACAGCAATCAGATTCGATGAATGTACTTGAGAAGATGGGCCTGACCCTGCCCTTTTCGAGCATGCGCACGTTCGTTCCCTTGGTTGGACCAGTCGGTGGCAAGCTGACTCGCGTGCAGGAAGGCGCGTCGATGAAGGTCGATGAAACCGGCGCAGAAATTTTGTCCCACGGAGTCATCGGGGGAGTTGCGGGCGGAATTGGCGGAATTTGCGGAAATTGCCCTCCACCTCCGCCGCCTTTCCACATGGTTGTGAATCGCCCGTTCTTGTTTTGGGTCGTCGACACGCGCACCAACCAAACTCTGTACATGGGCACAGTGGTCGAACCGTAAATCGTATTCGTCAGTCACCACCCCGCCGCCGCCAACTTTTTCACTCATTACTTGAGTTCCTGCACAAACGCCAAATTCGCCGGCTGCACTGGGATCGCCTTGAACTCCTTACCCGCCAGAAGTTGCTGCTGGTCCTCTACGCTTCGCTCCCACGTCGAATAGCTCACGCTCAGAGAGGCCATCGCGGAATGAATGGTTCGAGTAATGCTAATCGCGTCCTGCACACTGCTGATCGCGCTGATGGGAGTGAACCCCGACATCGCGATATCGACGCTCGAGGTGGCGATGTTGTATCCCATCTTGAATTTCTCTCCCCCGGTCATGCCTTCGCTCCCCAGCTTCGAATCTTCCAGCCCCGGGTAGCGCACAAACAGTCGCGTGTAGTTGTTGGCAAACCTTCGC
Organism: uncultured Acidobacteriaceae bacterium; assembly: GCA_963840895.1. GTDB lineage: Bacteria > Acidobacteriota > Terriglobia > Terriglobales > Acidobacteriaceae > Sulfotelmatobacter. The sequence continues at coordinate 298,907 of CAWJAR010000004.1, read as the reverse complement.
GCCGGAGGACCTTCCACAGGCGTGAACGACGGCAAGTAAATCGGGGATAAATGAATTTCCTGTTGAGTCAGTTTCAGTTTGAGTACACCTTTGTCGGTCTCAACTTTTTTGATATCTGACAAGCTCAACTCGAGCGACTCGAACGCTTGCAGTCGTTCGGCATCGGCTTCGATCACCATGTCCCCAAGTCCGTCTTCGCCGGCCGGCTTGCTGGGCGGCGTCGCGTTCCCCTTCTTGTCGTACGACGTCAGAGAAATCAAACGTAAGCCGTCATGATGCAACTCGCACTTCACCGCCTGGTCTTGTTTATGTCCGCGCATCTCGGCGTAAAACGAGACCGGCAGTCCTTGGCTGGCCACCACATCGAAACTCTTGATCGCCGAACGCCCATCATTCGCCTGTAAGAAAACCAAGCCCATCAATTCATTGGCTTCGGCGCCCAATGGAAAAAGCGCGAGAGCGATTTGCAAGTGCTCACTCGCCCGCCCCAGTTGCTGCTGCGCGTACGCAAACGGAATCGCAAACCCGCCCACTCGATTTCGCGCCTTGTTCTCCTCTTTCTTCTTCACCCGCGCCCTCCTGACCCGCAAGGCGCTGCGCTTCTCCGACCCATCGAAACTCAGCTTCATCGCGCGCGCGAACAGATCGGAGACGATGTCCTCCGCTTCATCGATCTCTTCGTCGTACTTCTTTTTCTTCGCATCCAGCGTGCTGAGATGCAATGCCGCTTCGTCTTTCCCTTTTTGCTCGGCAACCAACTGCTGGTAGGTCGTGAAATTCGTTCGGGCCTTCTCCACATTGCCCATCGCTTCATACAATAACCCGAGGTTCCATTGGGTCAGCGCGAACTCCGGAGCCAGAGCGCTCGCCTTCTGAAGATCGGCAAGCGCACGATCGTACTTCCTCTCCGCGAGAGAATCATAGATAGACGCATACAGCCGTCGAATCTCGATCCCGCTCGTTCCCGGCAATGTCAGCTGCGCCTTCAGGTCGGCGATGCGAGTCCGCACTTCATCCCCATCGAGGGCGCCTGGAGACATCTCCAGATATTTTTCCAGCAACCGCACCGCTTCCGCCGCTCGCCCATTGGACTCGGCACAGTTCGCCAGATCGAAAACACCGGACGGACGATTGGCCAATGTGCCTTTCAAATCACTCAATGCATTGCACAAACTAGACCTGCGGCTGGCACTGGCATTGCTATGGCTACTCGGTGGCGGGGGAGATTTCTGCGACGCGAGGGATACCGTTTGCGCTCTCGGTGGCTCGGAGGAAGAAACATCATCCTGAAACTCCGGATCCTCACTTCCTTCTGCGTCTTCCAGCGACGCCTCCACGCCGATGCTTTCCGAGAGCCGGTTCACCTGCGTGATTCGGCTCTTGTCATTGTCATTTGCCGCCGTCCCGTTCTCGCCTGTGGTGAAGAATGTGACCAATTGCAGGAGCTTCTGTTTGTGCTTGGGGTCTGCCGTCCCTGCCTTGGCTTTTCCGATATATTCAAGAGCCTTGCTGCGATCCCCGAGTTGGTAGTAGCAGAGCGCAAGATCATAGGCCAACACCTGTTGAAACGCCTGGAGCTTCATGCCTTCCTCCAGCGCAGCAGCTGCCTCCTTGAACTTGTGGGAATCGTAAAGCTTTCGAGACTCGCTGAGATTGTCCTTCACCCGCTTGTGAATTTCTTCGTCCAGATGTTTGATGGCATCCGTGACGTCCTTCGTCTCGATCAGAGCCTGCGACTCAGAGTACATGGCCCGCGCCTCCGCAAGCTGCCCTGCTTTCGCCAGCCGCTGCGCGTCCGCAGCCATGGCTTTGACTTGATTTTCGAGCTCCTTCTTTTGAGTCTTCTCCAGATTGTCCGCCGCCAGCGCGGAACCCAGCAGAAGAGCAACCAGAATCGTTTTCATTCCCATAAAACTTCCCCGCCAGCAACATCAAGACTCTGCGGCGTCATAAGCAGACCCGTTTAGTTCACGGTGAAAACTGTTGAAGTGGTTGCCGTGCCTCCAGCGGTTGTAACTTGGATTTTCCCGGTAACCGCTCCTGCCGGAACCGTCGCCGTAATCTGGGTATCAGAATTCACTGTGAAGACCGCAAGTTTCGCGCCACCAAATTTCACTTTGCTGGCTTGCGCCAGGCTCATTCCAGTGATGGTCACCTGTGTTCCAACCGTGCCGCTGGTTGGGCTGAAGGTGGTCACCGTCGGCGTAACCCGGAATTTCACGTTGCTCTTTAGAATGCCACCCGGAGTGACAACACTCACAAAGCCCGTACTCGCACCAGACGGAACAGTCACAGAAATGTAGGTGTCAGATACCACACTGTAGGTGGCGCTGGTGCCGTTGAACATCACGGCCGTCGTTCCAGTAAAGCCACTTCCGAGAATGCCAATAGGCTTGGCAACTTTCCCTGACGTGGGGAGCACACTGACAAACGGCTTTAGGTGCACATCAAAACTGAAAAGAGCGCCCAAACTGTTTGCTCCTCCAGAGTTCGTCTCCCCATAGAACTTACCGCTCGTATGCTGCCTTAGAGTAGTTTCTGGAACCGAACCGCTTGCCTTCACCAGGTTGTACAAAACTGAGTACACGCCAGTAGAAGTGACTTTGTAGACGGTTCCAAATCCATTCGTTCCACCTGCATCGGTCACTCCATAGAAACTGCCATCGCTAGCCTGGATGATTCCGGCATCGACCAGATTGCCATCTGTGGAACCGGGCTTCGCGTTGAAATTGTAGAGAACGGTCAGAACCTTTGCGGACGTCAGTTTGAAGACAACTCCTCCATCCAGGCTTCCGCCGCCGGAGGTTGTGCCATAGAAATTTCCATCGCTGCCCTGCACCAGCGGTCCATTGGGATGGGACCCGTGCGTGAAGTCAAAGCTGTACATCACGGTCACAGCTCCTGCGGAGGTAATTTTGATCACCGAACCATCGCCTCCGGCCACTCCGCCGCTCTCGCAGACTCCGTAGAAATTTCCATCCGTCCCCTGGATCAATGGAGCAATTGGTGTGGCACATTCAGAAAAGCTGAAGGAATGGAGCGAAGTAAACGTTCCTGACGTCGTGATCTTGTAGACCGTCCCTGATCCAGTTCCACCCGCTTCCGTGGCACCGTAGAAGTTGCCGTCAGCGCCCTGAATCGGCGGTGAATACGGATTCCCTCCATCGGTGTACGCAAAATTGTGAAGGACGGTTAATGTTCCGGTGGAAGTGATTTTGAAAATCGTTCCATAGTTCGAAACACCGCCCTGCCACGTCGTGCCATAGAAGCTGCCGTCCGTTCCCAGCGTCAGTCCGCTTCGCGGAGTCTTTCCGTGAGCCGTGCCGTCGAAGTTATAAATGACGGAGTATGTGCCCGTAGGCGTGATTTTAAAAACCCCGCCAAATCCCAGCGTTCCGCCAGAAGGAGCCGTACCATAAACATTGCCATCGCGTCCTTGCGCGAGAATTCCCGTGTACAGCGGAGAACTGAGGGTGGATGTCGCGAAATCATGGATGTCGGAATATGTCTGAGCGCTCGCGCCGGAAACTCCCAGCGCAGCGAAAGCCAAGGTCATGGCCAAGGCCAGTGAAGATAAATTGTTCAGCGGTCGCACGATCATGATTTCTCCATTCATCATTCATCGCTGGGCTTTGCGCACCAGTCGCCGAGCATTTGCAACCGCTGGAATTCCGCGGTCACAATGCTGACCTCTTCTTGCAGCTCATTTTTGAGTTTTGCCGAACGCTCCGCTGCCCCCAGCGGAATTCAAAAACAAAGGATGACTTTGCTCTTGTTCGCATCCACCTTCTCACCAAGGTGTTCTGAGCGTGAGAAGGTTTAGCCGGTTCATTACCGGCTCCCCAAGTTCGCGAGAAGCATGGACTCCAACGGTAGGGTTGTCAACGTGCAGAATTTTGCATGTACGGAAGGGGTCGAACGAAGGACGTCGCGCCAGATTTCCCTGCCCGAGTTCCGACGGTCAACACGAGGATCAACTACAGCGCCGCGACTCGCCGTTGTACCACTAGAAAGTATCCGGCTACCAACACCAACAAGAAACCGTTGACTGCTAACACCAGCGGAGCCGTGTAGGCGGGCACGAGCCATCCTGACACCAAATTGCCCATTGGCATGCCGCCGCGAAAGGCGAAATTGTAGACGCTCATCACGCGGCCGCGCATTTCGTTGGTCACAATCAACTGCACGAGTGAGGTCACGGTGGCGAACACCGCCATCATCGATGCACCAACGAGGAGCAGCATCGCGTACGATACGGGCAAGCGCTTGGAGAGCGAGAATCCGGCAATTCCTGCGCCCAGAATAATCAGCATCAAGAGCGCGAAGCGGCCTTTTTTCGAGATGTTGCCCAGGCTCGCCACACCCAGCGACCCGCAGATCGATCCCACGCCCATCAGCGAAAGCAAATTGCCATACGTCTCGGGGCCGCGATGAAAAATGTCTTTCACGAATACCGGGATATACGTCCGCATGGGCATGCTGAGGAAGGTCATAAGGAACGCGAGAATGATGAGGCCGACCATCGATCCGTGATGCCAGATGAAGCGGATGCCCTGCTTGAGGCTGTCGTACATCGTTTCCTTGGTGCTCTCGGGCATGAAGCGCGCGGAAATGATCAAGAGTGAAATGACGGGAGCGAGAAATGAAAGTGCGTTCAGCGCGAAGCACCACTTCTCGCCGAATCTCGCCAGCGTGATGCCAGCTAGCGCGGGACCAACCGTAACCGCAAGATTGAACTGGATCGAATTCAGCGCGATAGCGTTGGGCATGTCCTCGCGATCGACCAGCGTCGGAATCAGCGCCTGATAGGCGGGTCCACCGAAGGCCTGAGCGAAGCCCGAGACGAACGAGAGACATAAAATCTCCCATACATGCACAACACCGAAAGTGACCAGGAGAGTGAGCGCCGCGGCGCTCGCCATCTGGATGTACTGCGAGATCAGCAGAATCTTCCGCCGCTCGGTGCGGTCCGCGACAACGCCTCCGATGAGGGTAAAGAGGAAGATCGGAATCCCAGCCAGGAACTGATCTAATCCGAGCAAAAAAGACGAATGGCTCAAGCGATAGATGAGCCAGCCTTGGGCGACGATCTGCATCCAGGTGCCGACACTGGAGGTGCAGGCACCGATCCACATCAGGCGGAAATCGCGATATTGAAATGCTTTGAAAACTCGGCGCAGCGTCGACGTTGGCATGGGTTCCGTGCGGTTTTGTTGTCCGACGTCTATCTTCGCACGAGCGTGCCTGTTCTGTGTTTCCGGACGAGGAGAGAAGAAAGAAACGAAGCAATTCTTGTTTCTTTCCTGCGATCCTGGCGTCTAGGCCGAATATCTCGGCCTGCGGGTGATCGACACGATCTCTTCGGGTGGGCCGAACCCGGTTTGATGAGCTTCGCTCGAGACCTCGTACACTTTCAACTCTCTCCAGGCCCACCGGCTGGTGACCGGAGGCGTGCGGCAGGCGCAGTGCAGGATCCATTCTTCCCAGAGTCCATGGGCAATGGGCACAAGGTAGGATCCGTTGCGATAGGGACTGAATCCAACCAAGTACCGGGTCAGGCACTTGGGACATTCCACGCAATGGCGAACGCGAGAAGCCATACCAGGGGATCGACGTCGTTGCGGCAGATGCGGTCGAAGCAACGATTCGCTTGCGACGTATCATGCGTCGATGTTTTTCGACCATAGCGAATCGGACGACGACCAGTTGGACGTTCGCGGACGTTGATCCCGACGGACTGGACGTTTGCGGACCTCTCTCGGGCGTGAAATCAGGGGATTTGATCTCGGTCCGAAAACGTCCATGAGGAGGCACCGAGTCGACTATGATGAGCAGGCGATCACTCGAGAACCCATGAATCTGGATTGGCAGGTATGTTCGCGGGCGCGGCTGTCGCGGGATCCGCGCTTCGACGGCAAGTTCTACATTGGCGTGGTGGGAAGCGGAGTCTACTGTCGTCCAATTTGTCCTGCGCCGACTGCGAAGGAAAAGAATGTGCGGTATTTCCCGAGCGCGGCTGCGGCGGCGGAAGCGGGGTTTCGTCCGTGCCTGCGCTGCCGTCCGGAGAGTTGTCCGGGAACTCCGGCGTGGATGGGAACATCGAACACAGTGTCGCGGGCTCTGCGCCTGATTGGAGAAAGCGGACTCGAGGACGGTGGAGTTGAAGTGCTGGCGGAGCGACTGGGCGTTGGATCGCGGCATCTGCGGCGGTTGTTCTTGCGGCATTTGGGCGCGACGCCGATGGCCGTCGCGCAAACTCGCCGTCTGCACTTCGCCAAGAAGCTGATCGATGAGACCAGTTTGCCAATGAGCCAGGTGGCGCTGGCTTCGGGATTCGGATGCGTGCGGCGCTTCAACGCGGGGATTCGCAAGGTGTATCACCGAACGCCGACGCAGATTCGGAAGCTGGCGCACCAGACGAAGATCCAACCGGGAAACCAATATCTGTTCCGGCTGCACTTTCGTCCGCCATATCACTGGCAAGGCATGTTGGAGTTTCTGGCGGCTCGTGCGACTCCGGGCGTTGAGGTGGTGGAAGGCGGCAGTTATCGACGAACGATTTGTCTCCACGGGCGGGAAGGATATTTTGAGGTTGCGCTCGACGATAGCCGCGACGCGCTGCTGGTGCGGATCGAGTTCGGTGATCCGCATTCGCTCTTCCTGATTGTGGAGCGCATTCGCGCCATGTTCGATCTGAACGCGGACTGGGCTGATATTGCGCCAGTGCTGAACATCGATCCGATTTTGGCAAGAACGGTGAAAGCGGATCCGGGAGTTCGATTGCCGGGATCGTGGAATGGGTTTGAACTTGCGGTTCGCGCGATTCTGGGACAGCAGGTTACGGTGAAGGGAGCGACGTCGCTGGCTGGGCGCATTGCGAGCCGCTTCGGAAAACGGTTCGCGGGGCCGAGTGGGCTGACACATCTTTTCCCTGCACCCGAAAGTTTGGCGAGTGCCAAGCTCGTCGACGTTGGACTCACTGGAGCGCGAGCGGAAACCATTCGCGCGCTGGCACGTGCGGTTTGCTCGGGCAAGATCAACTTCGAAGGAGTGATTGATAGCGACGCATTTCTGAAACGGCTGTGTGAAATTCCGGGCATCGGCAAATGGACGGCGCAATATGTGGCGATGCGGGCGTTGGGCGAACCGGACGCCTTTCCGTCGAGCGATCTCGGATTGTTGCGCGCGCTTTCTCTGGGAAGTGCGCGGGAGTTGGAGCAGCGGGCGGAAGCGTGGAGACCTTGGCGCGCGTATGCGGCGATGTATTTGTGGAGAATGTTGAGCGCGGGGTCGGCAAAGAAAATTGTTTCGCGTAAGGCGCAAGAAAAATCGATGGCGAACGGCGATTTATTCTCGAGCGATGCGATGGTTGTGTGAGTTGAGAATTTTTTTGGCGCGATGATCTTCCAACATTTGCGGCCCTCAGGGGCTAAAGCCCGATTCCTTTTGGGACCTTAACGGTACGGCTCAAGCCGTACCCTTCCACGAACCCTGAGTGTTCATGCATTTGGGTCTCGATGGTAGGGCTGAAGCCGTACCCTTCCCAACACATACACTTCCCAGCACCTCTTTGCGCATTCTCGTCTCGTCCCTTTGTTTTTTTATTTGGCTTTTGTCTTCTCCTTTGGCTGGTTGGGTTGCGAGGCGGGGGCGAATTTTTTCGCCATGGCGGGGAGGAATTGATTGCGAACCATGTCGGAGATTTCCGCGCGGATTTGGTTTGGCTTCAGATCGGACGCGGGCTTGCTCAGGTTGGGGAGTGGGAGGTTGTGGGTTGCTTCGGAGGCGATGACGGCGCTTCCGGCGGCAGTGACTGATGCTGGGGGCATTTTGAAGGGATCGGGGTACTGCCTTTCGGCCCAGAGGCGCCATTTGGCTTTCTCTTCCTTCTCGAGGCGGACAGTCTCAAGTTCCTCGATGGCGCGGTCGGCGGCGGTTTCGGCTTCGGTTTTGTCCTGGTCGAAATCGTCATCTTCCCAGATGTGCTCCTCGAGCGGAGTGTTGGCGACGTCTCGGGGATCGAGAATGACGTCGTTAGTGAGCGGCTTGAAATTGGTCATGCGGAGATTGGTGCTGGCGGTTTGCAGAGCATAAAGAAGGAGGCTGGCGGTTTTGTGCTCGATCTGTTGGGAGACAAGCAGGCGCATGACTTGCATGAGAGCGATCTGGATGGAGTTGGCGTCTTCGAGGACGGGAAGAACGAAGGTGGCAACGCCGCGGCGGGCGCGGTCGGCGCTGAGCTTGATGCGTTCGTCCTGAAAGCGTTTGTGGAAAAAGCAGAAGCGGTTGCGGCGGAGAGCGGGCGACCCGCACTGGGTGCCATTGATTTTGAGATGCTGACAGCGGTCGGGATAATTTGCCATGAAGGCCCCTCCCTCTCCCCGGGTGATCTAGTGGAATCATCGGGTTAGGGGAAATTTGAGAATTAATCTGTGAGCTGCAATGACTTGCGGGCAAAATCTTGAGGGGGAAGGAGTTAAGAACTGAAGGTTCGATGATTCGAGATTCTCTGTGTAGAAAGCCCTGCCCCTTCGATCTTTCGACCGCGACTGAGATGATTGCTGGTTCACATGCCGAGTATTGGCGAACGAGATTTCTCGGTCAAGGTTGGATGAACATGGGAAGGCTGTGGAAAACGGCTTGAGACATTGGGTTCAACGGACGAAGAGCGCAATTGATTCCATAACAATGTCGGCTCCCGGCCCCGAGTAGACTTTGGTGGTGCCAACCAACCAAGGAGCTCGGGAGAAAGGAGCAAGACCCACCCCGTTGGGGTGGTTGTATAACTCAGAAACTGGGTGAGCAAAGGCGTGGTGAGTGCCAAGCAGCTTCCTGCCAATTAAAATCTGCCACACAACAAAGCTCGGCAGCTAAGGCCGCATATCGTCTCTGGCGCGTTTCTGCCCGACAAAGGAGCATGGCTCTGGTGCTGGCGATTGTGTAAATGGTGGCGGCGTTGCTCTGAAAAGAACAACCGTCCGACCCCGATGGAGAGACTGTGTAAGGGTCGCCAACCGGGCCGAGCCGAGTTGAATTCACTGTGGGAAGACCAGCATGAAACCTAAGCAAGTGGAGAGCAACAAGAAAGCAAGCTGCCGCCCAACACCAAACCGCTGGCACAAAATGAACCACAAACAACGGCGGGAGATGCTACGGAAAATCCAGAGCGAAGATCTCAGTTTGGAAGTCGTGCATCCCGACGCCGCGGGGATTGATATCGGCAACGAATCGCACTACGTGGCTGTGCCATGTGCACGAGATCGCCAATCAGTACGTCGCTTCGGTTGCACCACTGCCGAAGTGAAGGCGATGGCCGATTGGCTGAAGCAATGCAAGATTCAGACCATCGCCATGCAATCGACGGGGGTGTATTGGGTCTCGGTTTACGACATCCTCGAAGAAGCTGGTTTCGAAGTCTATCTGGTCAATGCCAACGAGACGAAGAACTTACCAGGACGCAAAAGCGACGTGCAGGAAAGTCAATGGCTGATGAAGCTGCACACCTACGGTCTGTTGCGGAACTCGTTTCGGCCCTCTCAAGAAATCCGCACGATGCGAACTTATTGGCGGCAGCGCAATGATCTGGTGCGCGCAGCGGGGCGCCATATTCAGCGAATGCAGAAGGCGCTAACGCAAATGAATATCCAACTAGCCAACGTGTTAAGTGACGTGAGTGGAATGACGGGGCAGGCGATCGTCAACGCCATTCTAGCTGGCGAACGCGATCCCTATCAGCTAGCGGCGCTCCGAAACTGGAGGGTGAAGGCTAGCGAAGAAGAAATCGCGCGCAGTCTGGAAGGCAACTGGCAAGAAGAACATCTGTTTGTGCTGCAGCAGGAGCAGGATGGCTACCAGTTTTGCTTGAAGCAGATGGCCGAGTGCGATCAGCGGCTGCAGCAATATCTTCGGCAGCAAGAGGACCGAAGCCAGGGTGCCAGTCTGCCGGAAGAAAAGCGGAAGGAACGGCTCAGGAAGAAAAAGAAGGGGAATACGCCAAAGTTCGACCTGCGCACAGAACTCTTTCGCATGACTGGAACCGATCTCACCCAAATCGACGGGATTGACGTCACCACGACCATGACCATTCTCAGTGAAGCAGGATGGGATATGAGCAAGTGGAAGACAGAACATCATTTTGTTTCCTGGCTACGGCTGTGTCCAGACAATCGAATCAGTGGAGGCAAAATCATTGGGAAAGGGCGACTGCCCACCAACAACCGAGTCACGAATGCATTGAGGATGGCAGCTAGTACTCTACGTCTGAGCAACACCTATCTTGGAGCGCAGTTTCGCCGACTCAGAACTAAGCTCGGGGCTCCGGTTGCCATAAAAGCTATGGCAGCCAAGCTGGCTCGATTGGTGTATCGCATGCTGCGCTACGGGATGGCGTTCATCGACCGGGGGGCGGAGTTTTACGAAAGCCAGCACCGGAACCTGCAAATTAACTACCTCAAGCGCAAAGCCGCCACTCTTGGGTTCCAAATCATCGAAGCTCCGGCCGCGTAGTTTCTGGAGAGAGCCGAACATGATGATTATAGGTTGTGATTACCATCCGGGTTTCCAACAGATTGCGTTTGTGGATACCGAAACTGGCGAATGCGGGGAGCGTCGATTGCAACACCGGGAGGAAGCGGAGAAGTTCTACCGCGATCTCGCGGCTAGCGGAATGAAGGTGCGCGTAGGAATGGAAGCCAGCGGACATGCGCGCTGGTTTGAACGGCTGCTAGCGGAGCTGCACTTCGAGTTGTGGATCGGAGATGCCGCGGAGATCCGTACCAGGCGAGTACGCAAGCAGAAGACGGATCGCCAGGATGCGCAGCTGATTCTGCGATTAATGTTGAAAGATGATTTTCCGCAGATCTGGGTGCCGAGCTGGGAGAATCGGGATCTGCGACAACTACTGTGGCACCGGCATCGCATGGTGCAGGCGCGCACGCGAGTCATGAACCAGTTGCAAGCGGTGGCGCTCAACGAAGGTCTACGCTGCAAGAAGAGGTTGTGGCGGGAGGCAGGACGAGAGCAGCTGGAAGCATTCTCGTTAGCTCCGTGGGCGAGCCGGCGACGACGCGATCTGCTGGAGTTGCTGGACCGGCTGAGCCCAACGATCGCGGAGCTGACGCAAACCATCGAGCAGGAAGCGGAGAAATGTCCCGAAGCGCAGAGATTAAGGACACATCCCGGAGTCGGTTCGCTGACGGCGCTGGCTTTTGTGCTGATCATTGGGAGAGCGGAACGGTTTCAGTGTGGCAAGCAGATCGCGAGCTATCTGGGACTGGTGCCGTCAGAGGATTCCAGCGGAGATCGACGACGGCTGGGACATATCAGCAAGCAAGGCAACGCGCTGCTGCGTTTTCTGCTGGTGGAAGCGGCGCAAGTGACGGTGCGCAGCCTGCCGGAATGGCGGAACAAGTATTTTCACCTAGCGATGCGGCGCGGGCGGAAGATTGCCAAGGTAGCCATGGCCCGCAAGCTAGCCATTCAGCTGTTCTGGATGCTGCGCAAGGGATGGGATTACGAGCAGGTGAGAAAATTCGGTCCGCACGCGGGGCAGCCCGCTTTGGCCTCGCCTTCTGAGGTTGTGCGTACCTCCATGCTGAACGGCTTCGGGTTTTCCCGCTCGAGAGCGTCTGCATGAAGCAACACGAATGCCTTTCCTACGACCGCACCTAGCCGATCCGTTACCCGAATCGTCGCGGTGGAGGTTCGGGCTAGGGCGGGTGCGGCTGTCTGTGCGAGCGATGGTAGGCTTATCAGTGCGGCGAAGATGCAAGAAGCGGTGGGCATAACTTGTTTCATTTTAAAGAGAAATAACGACTCGGGATATTGATAACTGTCGTAAGCAGGTCTTATCACAAGCTTGCGCTTTTACTTCGCCTTTTCGGCCTTGATGAGCGCTATGGCGATGTTGCGTCAGTTGACGCGATTGTTCGCGACCGTGGTTAATGCAAGATCCCACGGCCTTCTCCGTCGGGAGTAACCAATAATCCTGCTACTGCATTAAGTCGAGCGCGTCGCTGAAGGCTGCCTTGAGCTTCAGGGCCTTCTTGATTTCTTCACAAGTCACATAGGGATGCTCGCTGTATTCGAGGAAGCTCGGACATTGGTGTTCGCGGAAAAACTTGACTATGGACGCAGGATTGGTCGCGTAGTCTGCGGGCCACCCTTCGAGGGCCTCAAAGGCCGACTTGATGCCCGTCTTCCCGAAGAGGTAAGAGGCATCCTCGCAGTATTTATCGAAATCGGTATCGAAGATGGCCTGGTACATCAGGTAGTTCTCCCCGTTAATGGTGAAGATCAGCCACCTCAAGTAGTGTGCCTTGAGGATCGAGAGCGTGGTCGGATCATCTGCGATTGCTTTCTCTATGACTTTGGCGTGGTTGTAGATGTGCTCTTCCCTTCCAGGGATGACCTTCGCAATGACGCTGAAGCCGTAGCAAGCTGGAGTCTGGGGAAAGATCGGACCGTATCTGCCTTGCTCAACCTTGTCCTTGAAGAATCCCCCCTTGGGAATCGCCATCGCCTGTGGTTTCGTCCAATCCTCCGTGGACTTTGAGGGTGTTGCGGGCGCTACTGTGGGCATCTCAGTCTCCTATTCCGGTTCTTGATCCCCGTGCGTGTGACTCAATTCACTCCAATCCACCAGACAAAGATCACCCTAGAGTTGACTCGATGTTTGGGCAACTAGGGAAATCCCTAAGAGCGATCAGGAGCGGAATGTGGGCCAATGCGGCCCAACTGAAGAAAACAGGGCTTAGCGCTCAGAACCCTGTGACCAAAGTCATCCCTGTTTTACTGCAAGCCGTCGGCGACAGTGATACTGTTCGTGGGTAAGGGGGACTGCTGAGCACAAGTGTAAGTCATAGCTACTATGCAAACTCCGTCCAATGTCTCGCTCGACGATTTCCTCGCCCTGCGCGATCATTGGGTGATGGAACACTGCGAGCTGCAACGCTGCCGGACCTGCCGCACCGAGGTCAAGCTTGCCAGAGTCTACTTTTCGATCCATGATAGGCGCCTCGGTGACTCGTGCGCTGTGGTAAGGAATGTGATGTTGGGTGTGCCGTATTGCCGACAATGCGAATCGCATCCTGCAGAGCGCGGCTGCCTTTATATCGTCCGTTCTGGGCGCGGTACTCAACTGATGGACCTGTATGAGGCGAATAGGGCGAGGCATCCAATCTCTTGAGCAAGTAGCCTACAACCTAGCTAGATTGGTGCCGCAACATGCCAGAACCCGCCCCGCGAGGTTGATGAGTGAAATAGGGAGTGGGTGTTGAAAAAGTCACGTCGATTAGCGGGATAAGATTCAGCAGAAGCATGCTAGAAGAGAGTATCTGCTCATGCTCTGTTTGATTCTGATCGTCGGAGGCCTGCTAATCGTGATGGGACAACACGACCGCTCTGAAGCGTTGTTCTACTACTTCCGGCTGGAAGATCATGTTCCTGAGACCCACCTGCTGCGGCTGATCGAAAAGCACATCAGTTTTGCCTTTGTGCGGGAGAAGCTGAAAGCGAGTTACAGCGATACCGGCCGTCCTTCCATTGACCCCGAGCTTCTGCTGCGCATTCTCCTGATCGGCTATTTGTATGGCATCACCAGCGAGCGCAAGCTGGTGGAAGAACTGCGCATGCATCTGGCGTGGCGCTGGTTCACCGGTCTGGGCTTCGATCAGGAGAGCCCGCATCACTCCACGTTCTCGAAAAACCGGCATGGACGGTTTCAGGAATCGAAGCTGTTCGAGGAGTTGTTTGAGCAGATCGTGAAGCAGTGTGTGGAAGTGGGACTGGTGCAGGGCAAGCACCTGTCGGTGGATGGAAGCTTCGTGGAGGCGAATGCCGCGAAGGAGAGCCGGATTCCGCGCCAGCAGTTAGCGGAAGCGGCGCAAGTGAACCAAAGCGTGCGCCAGTACTTGGTGGAACTGGAGCAGCAGAATCCCACCGAAGAGCCGGTGCATCAGCAGGATCAAGTATCGACCACGGATCCCGATGCGACCTATGCCACCAAAGGTGGGACACCGGCCCGACTGGGGTACTACGACAACTATCTGATCGACAATCCCAGTTGCGTGATCGTCGGGGTGCAAGCGACGGCAGCACGGATGAGTCAGGAAACGGTCGCCGCGCAAGACATGCTCACTCGTTTCACGCAATGGCAAGAACGAACCCCAGAATCGGTAGCGGCCGACACGACCTACGGCAACGGGGAGTTCTTGCACTGGTTGGTGGATCGGAGCATCACGCCCTATATGCGAACCCGCGACAGCATCCACAGAAAGAACAGCCCGTTCTACGGCCCCGAGCGGTTCACTTACCAGCCCGAACACAATCGCTATATCTGTCCTGCAGGCCAGTCCCTCAACTACGGTGGTCGCAACATGCGGAACCGCACCTATGCCTACATCGGGACTCGCAAACGTTGCGGTGGGTGTCCGCTAAAAGCCCAATGCACGAGCGGAGCCTTTCGCTTTCTTGCCATCCACATGGATGAACCAGCCCGGCAACGCGCACGGGAGTTAGTGAACACGCCAGAGGCCGAAGTTCTCCGAAGAGACCAGCACAGGATTAGCAAAATTTCGCAGCAGAGAACCACAGCGCAGAACGCAGCACCGCCCCGAAGATTCACGCGAATGGCCTCAACTAGAGCGGAGATGCCGAACACGAGGGCCATGAAAAAACCAAAGAACGCGCCTATCCAAACTTTCAGCCCTAAATCTTGGTGAACGCTTAGCATTATTACAGCCGACGTTAACAACAGTCCTCCCCCCAAGCCAGCGCCGTTCAAGGCTAGAACATACATGCTTATTGAGATGGCCATACTCTCAGTCTACTATCTGCTCAAAGGTCAACTGTTGTAAGCAGGCCATAGCGCTCATTGACCTTCAAAGTGACGAAGCGAATCCTCGGAGTCAGAATGAGTGGGGTTGTGGGAGCCATCGCCAGTACGCATAGATGGCGATGAACACCACGGCTGCGCCTACCCCTTTAAGGAGCTGAATAGTGGCAGCAGCCGATCCTGAAGACAAGTCATGCATGAAGCCGATTATAAGGGACGACATCCAGTTCGGTTGATGTAACCAGATGGGATGAGAAGGCCGGTCTCCGGCGGGATGCTGTACGCCCCCAAGTTATCGAGGCGCTCGAAGCGCAAGAGATAAAGGAGACCGGCAATGAAGAAGGTTAGCACTGCTGCGGTACACGCGACGAAGATTTTTTTCTCAACCGAAGCTGACGATTGGGTTGGACCTGGGCGATCGGTCGAGTGGATATTGCCTGCTAGACGAAGCGGGCGAAGTGCTGCTGGAGAAGAACGGCAGATACTTCGCCTCGGGAATTGTTCAACTGGTCGATTGCACCAGAGGTTGGAGTGCCTTGGCCCGAGCCGCTTCAAAATATTTGGTCGCGCTGGTCGCTTGCTTCAGGATGGCGTCCGTGAATTTCTTTTGTCGTTGAGCGGAAGAGAGGACAGAGTTGAACGACTCGTCGGCAACCTGAAAATAATCGTTCCCCTCGGCACCGGCAAGCATTGCGATACGGCGGGCATTGTACATTTGCAAGACTTGCGGCGGGTAGCCGGCTCCTGTATCGATCGGCTGGAATCGATATCCAACCGGTGCGTAGCCATCTTTGAGAAACTCGCAACTTGCGGCGACCGTCTGGCCTCCTGCAGGAACCTCCAGCACGATCATATCTGCCGGACGTGTCACCTGCTGGTATGGCTCAACAGTCACCACGATGGCAAAGCTGCGTACGGCGGACTTCGTCTTCAACTCGAACCGGTTCCCTTTGGCTTCCATGACTCCCAATTTGATCACCTTTCCTGCTGGCGTAAGGGCCCACACAACGTAGTCGTCATACTGAGCCCCGAAGCTGCCCGGCGCAGCCAATCCGTTGGCTTGCGCTTCGATCGTGACTTCCATCTCTCCCATTTTCAATTTAGCCTGCCCGCTTGCGTTCGGCGCTAGTTCGGTTCCCTTGAGGGTCGTGGTTACAGACCCGCGAGCCGGCGGATTGATGACGCTCACAGTCTTCGTTACAAGTTGCGGCTGAAATTTTGGATTCTGCTCCACGGCCGCGCTCCCAGACTGTTGCGCCTGCAGAACACAAACGCCTGCCCAAAACAAACTCAGCAGGAAAGCGCCGGCAATTATGTGTCGGAATGAGTTCTGGTTGGTTATTGCGGGAGCCTCGGCGGAATTAGCGGCCAGCAGGCTTGCAGGTTCTATTGCGATCCGGGGTTCAGGCATGGGAGTGATGTCCTGCTACCAAGCGGCAGGCGGCCTCAGATTGCATCTTATGTGTGGGGGCTATCGCTACTACTGGCAGAAGTAACAGGTCGGACTTGCAGGGGCACGCTATCCACTCGGCAGCGCTTGTCGCATTGGCCTGGGCGAAAAGCTTGCCGCCCCCTAGTAGATGTCCTAGGTGACAAGGCAAATGGGAATAACTTTCAATGATTGAGGACCATGCAAATCAACGAAATGTGGGAGATGAATCACGCCAATGCTTCGCAAGGATCTAGCCGACTTTCTTTCTGCCCATAAATTGAACGATCTCGCTCAAAAAGCCAATCGCGGTGAATACGATATCGGAGGTCTCTGGCCGGAAGCCAAAATTGTTGTGGATTTACACTCCGTGGGCAGGCCAGACTTAGCCGGCAAAGTACGGCGGGGAAAATGGCGGGAAGAGATTACCGTTGGCGCAAGCTAGTCCACTTCGTCCGCTGTCCCATCTCGATCCGCCCTTCTTGCACTTCAGAACCACTCTATGAGCGAAGGGGACATTTCAAACGAATGTTCAAGACGGTCGGCTCGCGTCCATCGTAGAAACTGCTTTCACAACGCGGCGCTTGCTCACCGTTACAACTCGCTCCACATGTCGAGGCGGCCCTTGCCGTCGTATGTAACGTTTCCATCTGCGTAGTACCAGGATTCAGCGAACTTCGAAACAGAAATCGCCTTCGGTTCTCCCAGTAACTTCCTTACATCATCCTTGGTCATGTGACGTTGCAACTTGCGCCATTGGCTCCGGTCTTTCGTTCCTGCAGTGCTGCTCTCCGCCGTTTGTGCGGTTGCAAGTAGCAACGTAATGTCACCCGCCAGCCTTTGCTGCTCAGAGACCGTGAGTTTGTTCAGGCCAGCTTCATCCCACTTCTCGCGCGGGATGAACTGGTCGAGCCCCGCGACGGATTGAGGGTTTGCGGCAGACGCGCTGACCAAAACGAAATAGGCCGTTGCGCCGACTAAGAATGCGATGACAAAGCTGCGCACAGAAATCTGCATCATGATGTTCTCGCTCCCCCGCGGGTAGGGTGACACTGCACTAGCCGCATTGAGCCTTTGCATGCATTAGTGTATCGAGTAATCTCCTTCCCATCTAGAGAAGTGAAGCTCAGCTTTGCGGATTACTGTAGTGAGTTGCGGTTTGATTCCCGCAACCCACGTTACGAGGTTAGTTGGCTGAGATACCGTTGAAGCCGACGTTTGGTGGGAGACCGTCGACCGTGCCGAGATTGGTTAGGGTGCCATCGGACTGGATACCGAAGATGCTGATCATGCCTACTTCGGCATCGAGGGTGTAGAGGAACTGACCGTCAGCGGTAATCGCTATGTCGAGATTGGTGGCTCCTGCAGGGTTGGTCCCAACGATGGTTCCGGCCAGCGCGGTTAGGGATGCATTCGCTCCGACGGTAAAGCCGGAGACGTTGGAGGTGCCGGCGTTCGAGGTATAGACCCATTTGCCGTTGGGAGTGACCGCGTTCCAGCAGGTTGCGGCGCCAAGGGTTGGAACGCTGGCGCTGATGGTGGTGAGGGTTCCGTCGGAGTTGACGGAGTAGGACGAAATGGCCGAGGCGTTTTGGCCTCCGGTGGGGCCGGTCTCAACCGCCAGAGCGGCACCGTTGGGAGCGAATGCGACCGCGAAGACTCCGGGGCCGGCGCTGGGATTGTTGACGAAGGGGGATAAGGTTCCGTTTTCGTGCACCCTGAAAACGTCGATGCTGTTGGTTTCACGTTCGGTGACGAGCAGGAACTGACCGTTGGGGCTGAAGGCTAACGACGCGGCTCCCGAGGTGTTGGTGCTGAGGAACCTGAGGGAATGGGGAATGGAACGGAGTTTTCCGTCATTGCTCACCCAGAAACCGACTACGCTGCTGCTGCCGCCGGTGTTGAGAACGTAGACGAGGTGTCCGTGCTGGGCTACCGCGTTCGGTTCACTGCCTTGGGAGAGTTGTCGGTCGGCGAGCGACAGGTCGGCGCCATGGACTCGAAACACAGAGAGGTCACCGCTGCCGGCGTTGACGGCGAAGAGCAGAGTGCGGTCCTGGCTGAGAGTCAAGGAGCCTTGAGATTCGAGGGGATCGTTGTTGCCGCCGCTGCCGCGACCGCCGGTGGCGAATTTGTGGGCTTTTTGCAGGGAGCCATCGGCGGCTCGTTGGTAGGAGATTACTTCGTTCCGGTCGGCGGCATTGGTCATGACGAAGACGGCATGGTTAGAATGCTCGTCCTGTGCGTTGCTGTAGGTTGGGGAAACGACGCTGATGGCGAGCGCGACCATCCAGAGGATGTGAACTGCGTTGCGCATTTTCGAACTCCTGTATTTTTGTCGCGGGCTGAACTGGACAAACCGGTAGAACATTTGTCTGGTGGATCAGTCGCGCGTGGGGGATAGGAGTGGTGAGTGGAAAA
Organism: uncultured Acidobacteriaceae bacterium; assembly: GCA_963840895.1. GTDB lineage: Bacteria > Acidobacteriota > Terriglobia > Terriglobales > Acidobacteriaceae > Sulfotelmatobacter. Next base: position 280,224 of record CAWJAR010000004.1, on the reverse strand, counting down.
GAAGTTTCAGGTTTTTACAAATGTTCTGCAGATTCGCATTTCGGTGAGACGGGCCACGACTTACCATGGGCGCAATAGATGCTCATGGATGCTAAGTGCTGGGGAAGGTGTCCCGCGTGGAAGAGTTCCTTCCGTTAGTCGTTAATTCTGCCAATGAACTGGGACGCACGCTATTGGACTGGCTGGCACAAGCATCGCCCCACTACATAATCGTCAGTTAGCGTAATCGAGATTACGTCACCATCAGGTCGGCGTATCATTGTGGGCGACCGCTAGTTAGAGGCGTGCCCAGGGAGGTTCGCTGATGGGGTATCCCGATGAGGAACATTGCAGTATTCGTTCCACTGGCGTGCTGCGTTTATCTTCTTATGCTGCAGCGTTTCTTCTTCTTCTGTCGATGTCGGCTTGCGGGAACTCGCAGCCTTCTTCCTCCCCTCCTCCTCCACCTGCCACGGACCCTGCGGATGCCCTGCTGAGCGGCACCTATGTTTTTGGTGTATCGGGCTGCATAAACTCTATCGTGTTAGGCGGACAGTTCACGGCAGATGGACAGGGCAACATTACGGCCGGCTCTCTCAGGGCAACATTACGGCCGGCTCTCTCACGTCAAATTCAATCGTGACTGGAGTTGCAACCTCTGGTGCGACGTTAACGGGATCTTACACGATGACGTCGGACGGCAGAGGACAAGCCTCACTGACCCCGACTCCCGCAATTTTCGATCTGAACTCCGCAATCATCACTCTGAACTTTGTCCTCATCTCGAAGACCCATGGATACGTTGTGGAATTCGACAACAACGGCTGCGGGTCCGGCACTCTTGATTTGCAGGCCCCGACATCTCAGAGCAATCTCGCTGGGTCCTACGTCGTGTCCCTCGTTGGTGAGTACATGAAGAACGCAAATTCATTGATTATTGCAGGAGCTTTCACCCTGGATGCCTCCGGAAATATCACGGCTGGCATTCAGGATGGAGTGGGAACCCCCTCGTTCATAGTCATCACTTACCTTGCGCAACCTCTGAGCGGTTCGTTGCTAGTTGGCTCCGGGAATTCTCCCGGGAAAGCAGGATTCCAAACGACCTTCCTAGGCACTGCGCCATTGCCATTTGACGTCTATCCCATTGATGCCACCCATCTCATCTTGATTGGAACTGACCTAGTTTTCTTCGGGGAGGCATTCAGACAGGGAACAGCCTTGCCTTCGGGTTCCCAGGTTTTCAGCATGGCCGGCGAGGACGCTAGTGGGGGCGGCGGTACAGAGGTTGGCGGACTCATGACATTCGACGGCACCGGCAATGTTACAGGAGGTTTGGAAGACCTCAATGATTCCGGCAACATCGATCTGTCGATGCCCTTTGCCGGAAGCTATTCGGCCCTAGATAGCAACGGACGAGCGACGATGACGCTGATCGGGTTCAACCCACAGCTTCAGTCCATTGGTTCCAATACGACGACTCAGTTCGTCTTGTACCCTTCCAGCGGCGGCCTGGTCATTCTGGAAATCGATGGAATTGCGGGTCTGATGGGAGCAGCGTTTGTTCAGACCAATCCCTCTCTCCCGACGAGCCAACCATTCGGAATGTCTCTTTCCGGATGGAACGACAGTGGTGATTTTTCCGATACCGCACAATTTACAACTGGAAGCTCAGGAACAGGTTTCAGCGGATTGATTGATTCGAATACGTTTGGAAGAAGCGATGGCCCTTGGACACAAACATCTGGCCAGACGTTCACAGGAACGTATTCCTTGGATTCAGCAACGGGACGAGGATCGATCTCAAGTAATTCATCCCCCGATCTGGAGTTCTACCTGATTGATGATACGAGCGCTGTGTTCATCGGCATTAGCGGCGAACAACAAGCACAAGGCAGTTTTGCAGCTCAGACCTTATCCGGAACCAAGTCATCCATGTTCGCAGTGCCACGATTTTCCGTCGCAAGAATGCCGGCAAGCCAGAGCGCGGGATTCCGCGGTGCGAGTAGAAGGAAGACTCCGAGCTTGCCCTAAGTGCCTAAGATCGTGGTGTCGACGGGTTTCTAAATTGCGCTGGCTCTGCTTGGCCATGCTCAGCTCTTTACCCACTGTACCTGGATTTCGGCTACATCGTCACCGGCGGGAATAGAGATCGAACAGGTAAGAGCCAGTTGAGTTGTACCACTGCCCAGGACGACGGAGTCATGGGCAAGGTCGTAGTATGGGCGAACGAATGTGTTGTCTTGGAGAGCGCCAGTATTGTTAGTGTCGAGACATCGAAATTGGTTTCCACTGACGAAGGTCCCGTACGCCACGAGATTGTTGATGGTTCCGGAAAGAAGGATGGGAAAACCAGTGGGGATGCCGTTCTCATCAGCGCCAACCGAGGCAATCGAGGCGGACACGGAGCAGTAATTTTGAATACCGATGCTCGCGTCACTCCTCGCGGGCAGCATGGGGACGAGACCTGAGTTCCCGAACTGCGCATGAATCCCAGACGCGTTGGCACCCTGCCAAGTGCAAAGGGCTTCGAAACTTTGCCCTAAATCAGATGGATTAGTGATCGTGGCGTCCGGATGGGCCGGCGAAAGAAAGCCAAAGATCGAAGCAACGACCGGCTGGCTCCCCGCGTTCGAAGGAAAGATCGCTGTGTTGCGAACAGTGCTGTTGAGCATGTGGGAAGTCGCCGCGGATGGACTGCCGATTGTGCCGCGTGTCGTGGTTGTGGTGCTGCAGGCAACGAAGTAACCAATGGCAAAGATAAGTGTGTAAGCGAGAGAATCCTTAGCGCGTCGACTCATAAAAGGCAATCCTCCTCGTTCATTGTAGGTCCGTCATTACTCGGCGCAGCGCTTTTCGTGTATCTCGTGTTTCTTTGCCTGCCAACTCTACGAAAACCTACAGCGGTGCGGGGAGGCTCTCGCAGTGAGCAGCAGCGTGGCTCAATGCATAGGAATCCGTAACTCCGATTCACAAAGGAGTGTTGCGCATTCCACTCGACCTCGGGATGACGTTCTTGTCGACAACTTTCAGGAAGACGGGCTCTGCAACCGACGGAAACATCATAACTGCTGGAACCATGCCATCGCGCTTATTGACCAGATCAGCGACCGCATCAGCGCCTTGAGTGCGTGCGTGCAATTCAGACGCGGCCGGAATTCTAAAGCGATTCAGGATCAGCATTCGGCGTTGATTCTACTTTGTGGGGGAGCAGGCGGTGGGAGAATCAAATCCTTTTTCTCGGAGCAAATTTCTCTCTTCGTTCTTTTGCTGATTCCTCATTTCAGAGAGAAAGGCTCCTGATAGCATCGGCGTCGCGTACGCCCTTCGCACACAAAAACGCGAAAAACGAGGCAACAGCGCCGTGCTCAGCGCAAGCAAGATCCAAGGCTGGACCACTCCCGCCATCGGCTGTGGGTGAGTGGAGAGGGTTACGAACTACTCTTGCCGGATGTAGTGTCACTCGGATAGTTGAAGAAAAGTTGATTGCCGTCGGGATCATCGACGACCACGAGCCGGTAGCCCCAGGAGCCGTCCTTGACGGGAACGCCCTTGCCCTCGAATTCCGCGCGGAGGGCGTCCAACGCGGCGGCCTGCGCCTCGGGCGTCTGCGGCTCGACGTTCAGGGAGATGAACATCAGGCCCTTGCCAACCTTCTCCGGCCAGGTGTCGGCCAGGATCAGTGCGCAGCTCTGCCGATCGACCTGTGCGACATGCACTTTGCCGCCATCTTCGTAGCGCCAGGGGCTGGTGAAGCCGAGCCCGTCAACGTAGAAGCGGAGTGAGACCTCAACGTCGGCCACGTGCAGGACGGGGCGTGCGAACCAGTCTGTCATACGCTAGGAATCCTCGAATTAACGATAACGTCTTCCGCGACGAGTTTCAAAACAAAGGAGTCACCGTTCTAACTTCGGGGGTTTTGAGCGGGAACCCATCAGTGTGCGAGACAGTGGTGGTAATTCGACTTAGAGGAGGTGGGAAATCCTAGCGGTGGGTACGCCAACCAACAAAAAAGACCGTCCTCTCCGGGCAGTGAGGACGGCAACAAAATCACTCCGCGCGACTGCAATACGGCGATCGGGTAAATCAGGCTGCCCGATTCGTCATTTGCTGGACCACCTGGTCGATGGTGAAGCTGGCAGCCTTGGCTCGTGGAGGAAACTCCTTGAAGCTCTCCAGCCACTTATGGAGGAGCGGTGGCGCAAGATACTGGAGAGGTATGTTTTCCATGAACCAGTCGTTGAACTTGAAGCTTTCTTCTCCGCGTTCGAAGGGATCGGCGCGCAGGTCGAAGAACTTCGGAACGCGCAACGTTGACAACGGCTCGCGCCAGACATCCAGGCCTACATTTCGTTGCTCGGCGAAGACAACCTTGAACCGGCCAACCCGGATTGCCATACAGTCGCCGTCGTCGCTCCAATAGATGAAGCCCTCCCGGGGCGACTTTTCCTCCTTGCCGGAAAGGAAGGGCAGCAAGTTGACGCCGTCGAGATGGACTTTGAAAGTCTTGCCTGCGATGGGATAGCCCTTCTTCACCTTCTCGACCAGGTCGGGCTCGCCACTTGCTGCCGCGAAGGTCGGAATGAAGTCTTGCAAAGAACAGATTTCGTTGATGACGCGACCGGGCTCGATGACACCTGGCCAGCGCATGACGCAGGGTATGCGCCAGCCGCCTTCCCAGTTGGTATCTTTTTCGCCGCGGAAGGGGGTTGCGCCGCCGTCCGGCCACGACATCACTTCGGCGCCATTGTCGGTGGTGAAGACAACAACGGTATTGTCGGCGACGCCGACATCGTCGAGCTTCTTCAGCAACTGTCCGACGTATCCGTCGAGCTCGACCATTCCATCGGGATAGAGTCCTAAGCCGGTCTTGCCGACCGAACTCGGCTTGAGGTGAGTAAAGACGTGCATCCCGGTGGGATTGAAGTAACAGAACCACGGAGCGCCTTCCTTCGACTTCCGATCGATAAAATCGAGGGCCGACCCGATGAACTCCTCGTCAACGGTCTCCATGCGCTTCCGGGTGAGAGGACCGGTGTTCTCGATCGTCTGCTTGCCGACCTTGCCGAACTTGTCGTCCACAGTGGCATCATCTTTATCAGTCGCCTTGCACTTCAGCACGCCGCGTGGTCCGAACTGTTTTCGGAACTTCGGGTCCTTCGGGTAGTTTGGGTATTCCGGTTCTTCCTCGGCGTTGAGATGATAGAGGTTGCCGAAGAACTCGTCGAAGCCGTGTACGGTCGGAAGATGCTCGTTGCGGTCACCGAGATGGTTCTTCCCAAACTGACCGGTGGCATAGCCAAAATTCTTCATGAACTGCGCGACCGACGGGTCCTCGGCGCTGAGCCCCAGGGTCGCCCCCGGCATCCCCACTTTGGTGAGGCCAGTGCGGATGGGCGACTGTCCGGTGATGAACGCCGCGCGCCCTGCGGTGCAGCTCTGCTGGCCGTAAAAGTCGGTGAACATCGCGCCTTCTTTGGCGATCCGGTCGATGTTCGGCGTGCGGTATCCCATGAGGCCGTGATTGTAGGCGCTGACATTGAACCATCCGATGTCGTCAGCCATGATGAAGAGGATGTTGGGCTTCTTTTGCATGGTCTTCACCTTTTCCGGCATTTTGAGTGCTCCTCACTGAATTGGTAAATAAGGCTCGTGGCAGACCTTTGAGGTTGAGACTGACAGGCTTCAATCTGACAGGAGTTAATGAGAACGAGGCACGAGCCTCAAAACAAACTGGCAGAACTGATAGGTTCGCAGGAGTTGCCAAAGGGTATTCCGGCGCCAAGAACGGGGCAGAGGTTCGGAGGCGCGGGCGACGCGCAGTATAGAGACACTGCCTTAACGTTCGCTAGAGCTCGATTGCGGGGCGGCGGCGTAGTAGCCCTTGCGCGCGTATACCTTCAGCCGGTGACCGTCCTTCTCGGCTTTGATATCGATAGGACGATAGCGGCCGTCGCGCTGAAAGGAAGCGGGCTTGTAAGACACGAGGTAACGTCCGCGAATCACTTGCTGAAGAGCTTGCAAGCTACCGTTAAGCCTTCTGACAGAACCGGGAGCGAAGGCGCCGCCGCCGCTGAGTTCCGACACGGTTTTCAGCGCACGGTCTCCGGTGGGATCGGCCGATTCTTTTTGGACTTCTTCTCTCGTGCTGACCGTGTAAACCGAAACCTCGCCACGCTGAGCGCTCTCGATCGCTTGTTTGAGCGTGATGCCACTGGAGTTGTCCTCACCATCGCTAATCACAACCAGAATCCTGGCGACCGGCTCTACTTCGGGACGATTGGCTAGCTTATCCGCGCCAAAGGCGACGGCATCCCACAGGGCGGTTCCGCCTCCAGGCGGTAACTGACCTATGGCGCTCGAGGCGAGGGTTTGATCGGCGGTGAAATCCTGAACCAAGAGTACGGAGTTGTTGACTGCTACCACGAAGGCGAGATCGTTCTGGTGAGTGACCACGGTTCGCAAGAAATCGATCGCGGCGGCCTGTTCGAACGAAAATCGGTCCGTGATGGAGTTGCTGGTGTCGATGATGAGTCCTAGGCGCAAGGGGAGCTGCGACTCGTTGCGGAAGCCGCGGATGGTTTCCGGAGGCTTATCGTCGTCACGAACGCCGACTTCCGAAATTTTAAGGTTGGTCACGGACTTGCCGTGATCGGTGGCTGCGAAGAACACGGCGACCTCATCGACCGTCGAGCGAAACGTTGTCGGCGGAAGGTTCGTGGCGCGGGGATTGGGATGCACACTCGAATTTGACGCAAGGGTTGCGTCGGCAACCGTTGTTCCGCATTTCAGGAATACGGAATCTGGCTCGACTTCTGCCTCGGCGATCTGCTTTTTTTCTTTGAGGTCTTGGAGAAGTCGTTGTGCCTGCCGCGACCCCTGCTCCGTCGTTTCCGCAGCTGAGGTAGTGTAGGAGACGGTGACGGCCTCCGACGGCGTGGGATGCGGGTCGGCCTGTGCGCGCCTGACTTGCTCGGCTTTGATCTGCTCCAGCATTTTGCGATAGCGGTCGGAGGAGCCTGATTTGGAATCCTCCGCGAGGCCCGTCTCCATCTCATGCTGCGCGGACGCCAGATCGCCGGTTGCCTCCCACGCCGCGGCGGCAAGATAGTGAACACCTACCGCGCTCGGATGCTTGCGCTGGTGAACCTGCTCGGCGGTTGCGATCACTGCGGGATAGTCGCGGTTCAGATATTCCGCATAGGCCAGGGCGGCGAGTGTTGGCACATCCAGGGGTGCGATGGACGATGCTTTTTTCAGGGCCTCTTCTGCCGCTGGATATTGCTTGAGCGCCAGTTCAGCGCACCCGAGGTTCAGATAAAGGTGGGGCAGGTGGTCGTCGAGTACCGCTGCCTGGGCAAATTCAGCGCGCGCTTCTTCGTTCTTTCCCAGCCTCAGATAAGCCGCCCCTAGCGCGCTATGCGCCGCCACAAAGCTCGGATAGATGGCGGTCGCTTTGGTCAAATGCTGGATCGCCCCTTGCCAATCTTTCCGCACGAGGAGTTCATGACCCTTCTCGTATTCGTGGCGGGCTTTACCGGGGGCCTTGAGATCGAGTTTGGAGACGGTGCTGTTGGGAGTTCCGAAAGAAGTCAGGTTGTTGCCGGGACTATCCATGGTGAACACTTTCAAGTTCTCCATCCCGGCCTGGACCGCATCAATGGGGCCCGAGTTAGTGGTGGCGTTGTTGGGAGGTGTGGGGAAGCGCCCCTGAGCAGCCGCACTGGCGCTCAGCAGACAGAGAAGTAAGGCGCGCCAACGCTGCGACATTCGAACCACCTCAAGGCAGGAACAATACAGGGGAGAACACCGTGCAAATGCGACTTGCCGAGTGTAACCCGGTGTCTGCGGGTGAGCAAGAGCTGCAATGAAGGGGCAGCGCTTCCGGCTGATCGTCAGGAAGAAATTCGCTCAGCGACCGCGGTCAAAGCGAGACAACTCCGTCGGAGATGACCACCTCGACGCGATCATCCACCACAGGCAGGCGCCTAGCGTTGCCTTGTCGGAATGCGGCGTGGGACATGCGCGACTTCGGCGGCGCCAGATTCACCATTTATATAGCAGGTAAACGTGAGAAGGACCGGCATGATTTTCGTCGTCCATATCCACCATGCGATCTCGTGTCTGGTCATGTTTCGGCACTCCGATGGCGATAATCTGCCCGCGGTCGTTGATCGACTGAGCCGCTGTGAGTACCAGATCGGAGCTCGTAGGAATGAGCTTGTTCAAGTCCTGGATACCGTCTGCCGAGGTCCAGATAAAGGCTCGCCAGCCGAGCAGGGTGTCGGAGCTTCCCACGATCAGGCCCAGGTTGTTCATGTCCTGAGCTTCGGCGAATTTCCCCGTAGGCAAGGTGCCCAAGTTCTGCATGCCGCCGGTTCTTGTCCACAGGAAAGCGCGAGCGTTGGCACCATTACGCGAGCTGCCGACAACCTGACCGCTCTGGGTAACGTGAGTGGCACGGCTGGAGCTGTCACCGGGCAGCAATCCCAAATCGATCATCCCGCTGCCGCGTGTCCAGAGGAAGGCGTGTTCTCCGCTACTGCTGTTGGACACACCGGCTACTATGCCAGAATCATTGATCGAGTAAGCCTGACTTGACCGTCCGCCAGCCAGAGTTCCAAGGCTATGCGGCGTGCCTGCGATCCAAACCACCGCACGCATGCCACGGCGTCCGCTGGAGTACCCAGCTACGTCTCCGGAGGAATTGATGGCGAATGCTGAACTGCCGTTGTCCCCGGGCAGAGTTCCAAGATCTTTCATGCCGGTAACGGAGCGCCAAAGGAATGCGTGCGCGCTCGTGGCCGTGTTCGACACCCCGACAACATCTCCAGCCGCGTTCAAATTCATAGCGCGGCTGTGCTCGCCGCCGGGTAGAGTCCCTAGCTTCTTCATGCCGCCCGCCTGCGACCACAAGAAAGCGAAAGTCTCAGTGCCATGGGTGATTCCCGAATTGCCCACAACTTGCCCAGCCAGATTGATGGCGTTCGCCGAAGAGCTCCCGCCATGCAATGACCCGAGATCGATCACTCGATAGGATCCAGCACTCTGGCTAGCGACGGGGATGGCCAGCGCAATACACAAAAGCGAAAGGCAACAAAGCCGCATTAAGGATCTACCTTGAAATGTCATGGTCCAGTCTCTGTTAGGTTCCGTTCCCGCTCGTGGTGATCACGTGCGGCCCGTTAATTGAATTGTCATTTATCGTTACGGAACCGGTACGCATTCCTTTCGCGGTGGGAGTGAAAGTTACGTTGATCGTACAGGTCGATCCCGCGGGCAATGAGGATCCACAATTGTTTGTCTGTGCGTAGTCCCCGGCGCTCGTAATGCTGCTGATCGCAATGGCGGCTCCCCCGCGATTATTCAGGGTCACGATTTTTGGCGCGCTCGTAGTGCCCACAGCCTGATTTCCGAAGGTGAGCTGCGAGCCGCTGAGGGTCAGCGGGGCAAGCGCGGTTCCGGTGAGCGCGACTGACTGCGGACTGCCATAGGCATTATGCGTCACGGTGACGTTGCCGCTGAGCATTCCCAGAGCAGTCGGCACAAATGACACAGAGATCAGGCAGCTTGCGCCAGAGGCCAGGTTGGATCCGCAATTGTTGCTCTGCGTGAAGTTAGCACTGGCCACAATCGAGCTCAGGTTCACGGTAGTCGCACCGCGATTGGTGAGAGTGAGATTTTGCGTCGCACTGCCGGTGGTAACTACAGTGTTGGGAAAGTGCAGTGATCCGGGACTCAGAATCACTGGCGCAAGGCCGGTTCCCCCGAGCGTTACGATCTGTGGACTGTTGTTGGCACTGTCTGTAATCGTGAGAGTTCCGGGATTGGCTCCGACTGCTGTCGGCGCAAAGGTCACCGTAAATGTGCAACCGGCACCGGCCGCCACCGTCGTGCCACAGTTGTTGCTCTGTGTGTAACCGGCAGTAGTCGCGACGTTGCTGATCGTCAATGGCCCAGCCTGATTATTCGTGAGCTTCGTGGTGTTCTTCATGGTCGCACCGACGTAGACCGCACCGAACGCTAAATCGGCCGGGTACAACGAAACGGCTGCCACCGCCGTACCAACGAGGCTGGAACTCTGAGGACTGTTGCTCGCATCATCCGTGATCGTCACGGTTCCCGTAAGGTTGCCGGCGACCCCAGGGGCAAAGACAACGCTGATCGTGCAGCTTGTGCCTGCCGCCAGTCGCGTCCCGCAATTGTTAGTCTGGGTGAAATTGGCACTAACCGCAATACCTGTGATCCCGAGGGGGCTTGAGCCTGCTGTCAGAGTGAGGGGCTGCAGAGAACTAGAGGTGCCAACTACTTGTTGCGCGAACGTCAAACTTGCAGGAGAAAGCGAAGCTGGCGCATTCGATAAGGTCGTGGCACTGATGGAGTTGGAGTACGCCGAGTTATTGTCAATATTGTAGGCACGCGCCCGGTACGTGTATTGGGTTTGTGCGGTCAGACCGGTATCCGAATATGTGGAAGCGTTTCCGGAAACGACAGCGATCTGGGTGAAGTTTATTCCGTCGAGTGCACGCTCAATTTTGGTGCCGTCCTGAGATCCGCCATTTGTCCAAGCCAAATTAATCTGATCGTCGGAGACGGGGCTGGCGCTCAGGTTGCTGGGGGCCGCAGGAGGCGGCTCCAGCGATGAGTCCAATCGCACGATTGAAGCTACGGACGGAACTTTGTTTCCGTTCACCAGGAAGAGCATGTAGTGTCCGGGAGGGGCAAGATTCCCGCCGCTTGGAGCCGTGACGCTGATGCCGCCCGTGACCTGCGTAAATGCAGGAAAATTGATAAGTTGGTTTTGATTGAAACCGTGGGTCGCCGACCCCAGGCGCACCAGAGTAACTTGAGCTATGCTCGCGGCATCGGGCGTGGTCACCGTAAATTTCTGTCCGTAAATAATACCCATCGGCGCCGACGTGATGGTGGGGCGTGCTCCCTGAAAGAGATATGGCGGCGAGAATATTTCCGCCGAACTGATCCCCCCTCCCTCTTGCGCGGTGGTACTGCCGCCTCCGGAGAAAACTCGCCCGTCCGGGAGCAAAACAGCGGTCGAGTGATAGCCACGATAACCGCTCAGGCTAGCCCACTGGGTCCACAAGCCGGTTGCCGGATCCCAAACCTCGGCGGGAAGCACGGGCGTGCTCGCATTGTTGAACCCCGCGCCGCTACTGCCACCGGTGACCAACACGCGACCGTCCGGTAGTAGCGTCGCATTCAGTTGCCGGCGTGCATAGGCCATGCTGCCGGTGAACTTCCAGGCTGGAGCGGGCGCGCCAAGGTCGATGATCTCCGCAGTTGCCACTGGAGGATTTCCGCCCCCGACGACCAATATTTTTCCGGGCGCGTACATCACTGCCGAGCCGTAGTCGCGTGCGCCCCCGACTCGCATTCCTACCGCAGTCCAAGCGCCCGTGCCGGTTGTGTCCAAATAACGTGTTGTCGTGGTCGGGCCAACGTTCACGACTTTACCGTTTGGGGCCTGAAACATCATGGGATACAGAGGCAGTTGCAGTTGGGCGGTACTTAGCGATCGCCAAGTGGAAGTCGACAATTGGTATATTTCCGGGGTACTGGCATTCCCCGTCGTGGGATCGATTTCGCCCGATGTCACCAACATGTCGCCCGTAGAGAGGGCAGTGTTGGTGGGGTACCAGCGCGGAAAACTCATATCCGGCTGGGAGGCCCATGTGCCTAAAGTTGAATCGAATGCCGTGCTGCTCGTTAGTCCGTAATTGATCGAAAGATTGCCACCCGTAACCAGCAGCCGCCCGTCGGAAAGGAATGCGTGTCCGGCGCAGAACAGGTTGTAGCCCGCAAAGGGAGTGCTGGTGAATGATTGAGTAGCGGGATCCCAGATTTGAGCGTTGTCGCCGAAATTGTATCCCGGCCAGAAAATCACTTTGCCGGTTGGCAGAAGATGTAAGTGAACCGGAGCCCACGGCGTGCTAAACACCGGCGAGAATTGACCCACCACCGACAAATCCTGGGCCCAGAGCGAAGTGGCGAAGCCGCACAGCAAAAGCGCGAACCAAATCGTCAGCGCACGGATGAGCGATGATACGTGATCAAGCATTGTGGGCATACAGATTTACGAGAACCAAACGGATTCTTTTGCTCGCATTACCTGCTAATCCGCCCGTTGGGGGAACGAAAAACCTCCGCGACTGAGCTCAAACTCACCTCAGCGGCGGGTGTCTTCGCAAATCTGGACGATTAGCTGATCAAATGGGGAGGCCGAAACGCTACACGCAGTAAACATTCTAGCACATCCGTCTGCAATAAATCCACTTCGAAACCCAATACGCCACATCGATCCTGACCCGCATCTGGGGACACTGCTTTAGATGGCAATTCCTGCCGAACGATAGATCTGCGTGATGTAGCGCATGTCGCGCAGGCCTTCTTCACCCGGGGACTGCGGCTCCAATCCATTTTGAATGCAGTGCGAGAAGTGTTCGGCTTCGGCCTGGAAGTGCGAGGGATCACGGGCCGGGTTGGGCTCGTCCAGTTTCCCGACCGCACAGTCCGCGCGCAAGCGCAGTCCTTCATAGACGAAGGCCGAATCGACTTCGAGCCAGCCTTTCGATCCATGGACGCGATAGAAGCCTTCCATGTTGGCGCCATAAGTAGTGTTGCAACTGGCGACGATGCCGGAGGGGAACTTCATGGTCCAGGAGACATTCTCCTCGACTTCGTTAAAGCGGCCGTCGTGGTCAATGACGGAGGCATTGGCCATGATGTGCTCCGGCTCTTCGCCCGTGAGGTAGCGGCATGCGTTCAGAGAGTAAATTCCGACATCGAAGAGTGGCCCACCGCCGGCGAGTTTCTTGTTGAGGCGCCATTCGCCGGGAGAGATGTTGAAGCCGAAGGTGCTCTCGATGGCCTGGACCTGGCCCAGCGACCCGTCGCGGATGAGTTGGACCGCTTTGAGGTTTGTCGGCTCGTAGTGGCAGCGATAGGCGATCATCAGCTTGACGCGGGCTGCCTTGCAGGCGGCGATCATCGCTTCCGCGTCGGCCACGTTGGTTGACATTGGCTTCTCGCACAGCAAGTGTTTGCCGGCTTTGGCCGCGCGGATCGTGTACTCGGCATGCATCGAGTTGGGCAGTGCCACATAGACCGCATCGATGGCCGGGTTGTGCGCAATCTCATCGAAGTTTTCGTAGTTGTAGATGGAGTTGGACGGAACGCCATACTCGGAGGCTATGCGGTCCGCCTTGTCGCGGTGGCCGCTTACGAGCCCGGTGATCTGGGAAGTGGTGGTGTTGCGCACGGCGGGCATGAAGTGTCCTGCGATGCGGCCGAGGCCGATGACGCAGTAGCCGGTCTTCCGAGGGGCGGATGTCTGGGCACGTAAATTCGGAGCAAACCGGGATGCCAGGGCGAGGGTGCTCAGCTTGGCGAAGTCTCTACGTGTCAGATTCATGGTGGACGATTCCCGCTTTCGAAGTTTGCGGCCATTCTATAAGACCGGCTTGAGAGACATCGGCAAAAAGAGTGGGGCATTCTGGGTCCGTTTGGAACAGAGCGTTGATCATCACCGCGGAGGTGTCGGGCTTGAAATCTCAAGGGCCGAATACGGCACTAGCGCCGTGAGTCCGGAGGCACCAAGTTGTTCGCACGATAGTAGACCACGAGCTGGCCATAGTGCTCGCCGCTGTGCTCGATTGTGAACGTCCAAATGGAGGAGTTGTGGGCCATGCGGTTGCCAAAAAACTTTGATGTGTTGTCGAGGCCCGCGTCGCCCTGTTGCTGAATCACTTGCGCTCCATCGGCGACGGCCGCTTGCACGAACTTCACGATGTCGGCTTTGGTCTTGAAGGCATCGCGCGAAGGATTGTCGCCCTCGCCGAAGTCGGGCCCGATATTCGATGCGGAAATCATGCGGATCACGACGAAATCGAGTGCGGCGGCATGGAGAAGATTCAGTGCAAAGGTGCGCTGGTCCTTCTGCAGCCTGAAGTCGTATTTGTCTTCCGGAAAATCCTTCGCCATGGCGACGAGTTTGTTCCCAATGTCGTTCCACCGGTCCAACATCTCATCCGATCGAGAGCGCGCCGGACTGGGAGCTTTGTTCTGCGTTTGAGCCTGACTGTGAAGACTGGTACCAAAGGCAGCCAGCAGGGTGACCGCAACCAGCGCAAGAGAAGACCGTTTCATTTTCATTGTGGATTACTCCTTGGGTTGAGTCGCTTTCAGAAGTCCGTTGGGGGTTAGACGTGGCGGTACTGCCAAGGTTTGAGCGAATTTTCGGACGAAGGACGAAAAACCTGAATATGCATTACGTCAACAGTGTCGCAATCGGGGTTCGGCGATTGCTCCGACTCCGCTGATCACCGGCTTCGTGATCGTTGGCGCCCGTTGGCACCACGTGCGAGAGCGTTGTGTCGATGTATAGCGGGCTTTCGCACAACGACCAGGGCGACTTCAAAGAAATGCGTGGAGGAAGCACTGGCCAAGCCGCAAGCGGCGAAGCCCGCCGAACCGACGAAGCCGGAGATACCAGCGAAGTAATGGCTGCTTGGTCGTGAGAATGCTGAGCCGGGAATGCTAGTCTTGGACACATGCTCCGACTTACAGATTTGCGATTCGCCATAGTTCTGCTCTGGTTACTCGTCGCCGTAACCGGTGGATCTCTATCGCAAAACGCAAGCGACCTTAAGCCTTCGCCCCAACAAGTGGAATGGCAAGATTTGGAGATGGGCGCCATCATCCACTTTGGCCCAAACACCTTTCTAGATCGCGAATGGGGAGACGGGACGGCAGATCCGAAGGTTTTCAATCCAACCCAATTTGATCCCGAGCAGTGGATGCGGGCTCTACGAGCGGCTGGCATTAATTACGTAATATTCGTCGCCAAGCATCACGACGGATTCTGTCTGTGGCCAACCTCGCAGACCGAATACAGCGTGAAGAGCAGCCCGTGGAAAAACGGCGAAGGCGATATGGTGAGAGAGGTAGAAGAGGCGGCGCGGAAATACGGATTGAGATTTGGGATTTATTTGTCTCCCTGGGATCGACACGAGCCTCGCTATGCGAACCCTGCGGAGTACGACAAATATTATGCAGCCGAACTTGACGAGTTAGCGCAAGGCTACGGGCAACTCGAAGAATTCTGGCTCGACGGTGCGGGCAGTGCCGGCCATGTGTACAACTTTTCCCGCATCATCGAAGAGTTGCGCACCTACCAGCCCAACACCCTGGTTTTTGCCGACGTCGGACTCTTCGAGTACGGGGACATCCGCTGGGTCGGCAATGAAGATGGGGTGATCCCTAACGAGAACTGGAATGTGATCGACCGCCACGCGTATCTTCGATGGCGTCCGGTAGAGTCAGACACGCCGCTGCGCAAGAAGCAATGGTTCTGGCATCCCAACGACGAATCCAGCGTAAAGAGCTTGCCAGAACTGATGACCGCCTACGAACAAACGGTCGGTCATGGTGGGCAGCTGATCCTGGGAATCGCGCCCGACCGCAGGGGTTTGCTGCCCGATTCTGATGTGCAGCGGCTGAGAGAATTTGGAGACGCACTTCGCCGGCGATACGGGAACAACCTTGCGGTAAAGCATATTCAAGGAACACCGGAAGAGGAACTCGCGCTCGACAATAATCCCGATACATTCTGGTCAGCGCCGGCGGGATCGCATCATGCAGTGCTCGAAGTGAAATTCGAAAAGCCGATTTCGTTCGACCGGGCAGTGACGATGGAATGGTTGAACACTGGACAGCTCATTGAGCGTTACAGCATCGAAGTTTTCCGGCAGGGAAAATGGGTTGCTGTCAGCCAAGGCCAGGCGGTCGGTCATAAGAAGATTGATGGTTTCGCGTCAGTAACTGCCTCCAGGGTGCGCCTGAATATTCTTTCATCGTCTGCCGAAGCGCATATCCGGGAATTTCAGCTCTTCAGTTCGAAGAATGACAGTCGTTGAGTGGCGCGAACGTAGCACCCGAGTCCCTTGTTCCGAATGCAAAGGAAGGGCCATGGAATCTCCGCGCCGACTCTTCGTTGTACAATTTGCAGCTATATTGCCCCGGCAAGAACGTACCTCAAGACAGCACGCGAGCTAACGCCAGGCACCCACATGCACGCAACCACTCTCGCCATATTCTTCGGGACGTCCGGCACGGTGCTTTCGATGTGCGGCGCCGGCATCCTGCTTTTCCTGGTTGCGCTATGGTCCGCGAAGACCGATATCGCGCAGGCTCGCGGCCTGGACAAGATCGCAGCCTTAAGCAACTTGTGTTTTGCCGTCCCCTTGGCGGTCTTCGGCGCCCTGCATCTCGCGGGCGTCGAATTAGTCGCGCCATTAGTGCCCCGGTTTATGCCGTGGCGATTGTTTTGGGCATACTTCGTCGGCTTTGCCCTGCTGGCGGCGTCCTTGAGCATGGCTACCAAGATTCAGGTGCGGTGGTCCGGCCTGCTATTCGGGATCATGATGTTTGTTTTTGTGGCCACGATGGACATACGAGGACCGCTCGCCCACCCCAGAGACAGGTTTGCATGGACGTTTGTCCTGCGTGAAATGACGTTTGGGGCCGGGGGCTGGATTCTGGCGGGAAAGGCATGGCGAGAGCAAAGCCGCGGGCCAGGCGCAAGCAAGCTCATTACGCTAGGCCGCGTGGTCATTGCGATCGCGGCCATATTTTATGGCGTTGAACATTTTCTGCACCCGGAGGGCGCGCTTGGAGTACCACTGGAAAAGCTGACGCCGGCGTGGATTCCCGGGCGCCTTCTCATTGGCTACCTGACGGGCGCAATTCTAGTGGTTGCCGGAGCGGCGATTCTACTAGCGAGGCATACGCGGACGGCAGCAACTTATCTCGGCACCTGGATCGTGTTGCTGGTCATATTCATCTATGGCCCGATGCTGATCGCTTCGCTGTTAGACCCGAGCAATGCGGTCAAGATCGAGGGGATCAACTATTTTGCCGACACGCTATTGTTTGGCGCAGCGATTCTCGCACTTGCCAGTGCGACACCAGCGGCCTCCCAGAGTTAAGCCACGACGCGGAATCCGCCTACTGCCTGGGTGCCGAAGCCTTCTCGACGCGCACCACTGTACATTTCACCTGTTTTCCGGCCGTGGTTTTCAACTGGCCCTTATCACCGTCGACCTCGTACTTCACATCGCTGCCCACCACGAAGTCAGTCGCCTTCACCGACGTTTTCGGACTGGTCCGGCAGGTGTAATTGTTGCCCGAAGCCTCGAAAATAAAATCGTACTGCTGCTTCTTTTTGTTCTGATCGTCGGTAGTGCCTGCGGGCTGAAGATCCTTAAGAGTTGTCGTTCCGGCATCCTTCTTGGCCGCACTCAAGGTGAGAGAGGACGCCATCGTCAAAAGCAGTACTGCTATCAATCTGCGCATAGCACATCCTTCCGGAATCTGACGCGCGCTAATAATATCGGCGGACCATTGCGAAGCATCCAAGCGGCTTTCGCAACTTCTTTTGCCATCGTTCTCGCACCGTGAGGACATCCTCCTGCAGTTTACTCATATGGCAGTGCGCGGCTTTTTGCTACTAGGGGAATCCCTAGGGTATGAGTACTTCGCTCACACCTCAAAGCCAGAAAGTCAACTGTCGCAATGACCCTGTGGGGCAAGTTTGCGCCTTCCTTTCGCCTATTTGGCGATAAAAAGGCGCAAAGCATCATCGACGTTGACTGGGTTGGACCTTTTCTTCACGCTACTGGCAAGGCGGTCCTGCGTCGGTCAGGAAGGTTCCATTGTCCGAGTCCCAGCCGTGGATGCCGAGCGATGGATTTCCGAAGAACCAGGAGAAAAACGCCAGTTCCTGCAAGTGGTAAGTGAATCCATTCTTCCCCACAATGCGGGGCGCCTCCGTTCCGCTGAGCGGGTCGCCAACTTCGAGGTTGCCCTGGCAACCGCTAACCTGCCCGGTGTGCCCCCACGCGGGAGTGTTGTTGATGACGTAGGGATCGTTCATCCATTCAGCGACTTCATGCGACACGATCGCAGTGTCGTTCGCGGAAGGGACGAAGAAACCGCTGACATCGAAATCAAAGGGGGAGTACGTCTGGAAGGTGAGCGGTCCGGCGGGATTGATGGAGTGGTAACCACCCGCGCAGCAGTTGTTGAGATTGGTTGGATCGCCGAAGGACATTCCGGTGTTGTAAATCATGAAGGTGGGGAAAGTGCCCGGATTAATCCCCTTGATCTGCGTCAACTCGCTCACCACAACTGCGTCCAGAAAATTGATATCGACCAATCCCTCCGGGCTGCACAGAGTGAAAGCGGGAGCAAACACGTCCGTCGCCAGCGACAATCCACTCGCTACCGGGACGTCGACCACGAGCGTAGGAAGAACCTGCGCATTGAGGTGAACGTGATAGTTCTTCTTGTCGATGAGAGTCCAGAAATTTGCTCGCTGGAAAGCATCCGTATATTGAGCGGTGCCAACATCGGTGCCGCCAAAATTGAAATCAGCGCTCTTGAGAATGGGCGATTGGGCGAACAGTGTCAGAGGCACGTTATTGGAACCTGCAAAACATCCAGTGTCGGCCACGGTGGGGTTGGAGGAGGCGTCGCCGCTGGTCGTCGTGATCACGCCGGTGTTGAGATTAACGGCAGTGCCGATTTGATGAAAATTCAGAACAACCGGAACAATTTGCATGGGAACGTTGGTACTTGCGCTGGAACCGCGTTGGTCTGGTTTGCTGCCGACAATGACTCCCTGGTAAAGAAATCCGTCCCGCGTAGAAACCGTTTGGTAATTCCACACCGGCAACTGCTGGATGCCTGGCGTTGTGGCGTTACGGGTGACGAGCGCTCTTCTTGCTTCGGTTGAGAGATTGCCGTGGACGATGCGCGGAGGGGTCTTGACCTGAAATCGGTGCGGGGTTGTTACCGGGAACTGTGCGGAACCGGATTGTGCAAAGGCAGAGGTGCCAGAAAGGCACACGAAGGCCGCGGAGGCCGCGACCAAGGCAAGGATATTTTGTCGCATGGAAACTCCTACATAGGAAGAGAATTCGAACCGAACATTGAGGAGCCGCTTACTTCAGGGAACAGTGTCAGCTGCAGCAGGGGGACCAGTCGATTGAGCTGACCTCTGTTGTGTGAGAGTCTTTATCCCACCTTTCCCGATTGCTTGTCAACTCGATCGGGCAGGTCCTATTTCGCCTGTTAGCTGCAAAAGCGTTGGCAAAAGAAATCGCCCGCGAAGTCCGCACTGCCGTGACGGTGTGAATGTGTTTTCGATGGGAGATAGAAAGTGGCGCAGTCTGACAACTTTGTGGGGTTATTAGAGAGCTGCGCCACCCAAGGAGGGGAAATCGTGGGTTGAGCAATTTCCCCGTGTTGAACGCTATGTTCGAAGTAGACACGAGGACGGGACCCATGGGAACTGTCACAATTAACAGTCGCCTCTATCCTTACTTAGCCGGAATCTCCCTCATGACCCGGCAAGGGTTTCCGACGGCCACCCGGTTTGCAGGGACATCCCGCACCACGACGCTGCCTGCTCCGATCACGGTGTTGTCTCCGATGGTCACGCCCGGACAGATGACGCAGCTTCCGCCAAGCCACACGTTGTTCCCGATCGTCACCGGTTTTGCCAATTCCAGTCCGCTACGGCGCACTTCCGCATCAACCGGGTGAAACGCGGTGTAGATGTGAACGCCCGGCCCAATCTGCGCATCATCGCCGATAGAAATGAAGTTACAGTCAAGGAATACGCACCCATAATTGATGAACCCGTTCCGACCAATCCGGATGTGCGTGCCGTAATCGCACATGAAGGGGGACTTGATCTGAGTGCTAGCGCCGATCTGACCGAGCAGTTTCCGCAACGCAGCGAAGCGTTGATCGCCATCTTCGTTTGCAATAGCGTTCAACTGCCGCAAGTGACGCTGAGCGTCGGCCATGGCGCGTTGAAGTTCATGGTCAGTGGAGCGGTAAAGCTCGCCCGCCAGCATCTTTTCTTTTTCGCTAGCAGCCATGGTTGGTCGTCATCAGACTATACGCGGGGTTGTGCGGGTTCCAGAACTGTCTTTGCCACAGCGGAGGTGCCGCAGTAGTTGGCGTCACCGCCGCCTCCAAGAATCTTGACAGGGAGGATTTTGGGGAGCAAAATTCTTTTCAAGTCAGAGAATTTCTCGTTGTTCTTACCTTCCTTTTGGGCGTTACTCGTCGAGAGAGGCGGCAACGGCGGCAACAGTTGGACACAGCACCCTTGCTTCGACTCGTGTGTCAAACAAGTTTCTGGCCCTCGGGAACTAACCAGCGCCGATCCGAGAGGTCGCTGCCAATGCCACGAATCTTTAAGATGATTGAACAACAGTTACGGCTGTTTCCCTTCTCTGAAGCGGGTGGAGGAGTACTCAGAACGGCCAGGCATGCGTTGCTTTTACCATACCGGATCGTCAAGAGATATCGTCGAAGCTTGGCCGTCTGCAAAATCGTGGAGGGTGACGGATTTGATCTGGAACACAACATCGAAACGAGCGCGAGAATTCACGAGACCGATCTTGAAATCGCGGATCCAAACTGGATTCATGCTTCAGCCTATTTCCCGACGCCGAGCCGATTCCTGAAGGAAGCGCTTGCGGGACTGGACATTCGATTCGAGGATTTCACGTTTGTCGATCTCGGGTCGGGGAAGGGCAGAGTCTTGTTCATGGCGTCCGAATTTTCATTTCGTAAAATCATTGGTGTGGAAATTTCCCCGGAACTCCATGCCCTCTCCCGCCGAAATATAGCTTCTTACAAGGGCGAGCAAAGGTGCAGTGATATTCATCCGGTCTGCATGGATTTCACCAAATTCGAGTTTCCCGAAGCGCCTCTATTTATTTTCCTCTACAACCCAGCCTCGCCCTACCTCACAAACGTCGTAGCGCGAAACCTTATGCGCTCACTGAACAAGCGTCCGCGCGAAGTGTGGATACTGTATGTGACTCCTCACAAGGACGTGTTTGCTGAAGCCCTGAACAGAGTGAGAGAAGGTGAATGCTTAGGGCACCCCTATTGCCTCTATGCCATCGGGATGCAACCGAGGGCAGTCGAACATAACCCGCTGAAACGGGCCTCCTGAATCCGCGGACAACCTCGGAGCAGTGCTTGCGTAGAGCTATCGAGAACTGCAATTCCGTGGATTGACGTCTGAACACTGATCTGAAGACTACCCTCCACTGGCAGCTGTCGCTTTTGACAGTTTCGTCACTTTCCAAAAGCCTCGAGACTGAAACTGCTCGCGTGAATCATTGCTTGTCCGCACTTTCTGTCTGATTGCCCAGGAGGCCTTCTTAATGTCCGAAGCTGGAGGTTCCAATATCGAAATCGCTCAGCACCTCAGCGAGCATAGCCATCCATCGCAATCGTTGGGGCACCAGATACTGGAGATCGCCGAAGCGGCGGTGCTCGCCGTTGTCGCCATCACTACTGCCTGGAGCGGCTATCAGGCAGCACTCTGGACCGGACATCAGGCGGAACTCTACGGCCAGGCGAGCAAGCTGCGAGTTCAGGCCGAGGGAGCCGCCAACTTCGCGAATCAGGAGCGTCTGTACAACGCGTCGACCGTGGTTGAGTGGCTGAATGCCAAGGCCCATGGCGACAAGAAACTCGCTGACCTTTTTGAACGTCGTTTCCTTCCCGAGTTTCGTCCCGCCTTTGAAGCGTGGACCAAGACGGACCCGCTCAACAACCCCAATGCTCCGCCGGGTCCTCAGCTGATGGCGGAATATAAGAATTCCAAGTTGGAAGAGGCGGCCAAGTTGAACGAGCAGGCTACAGAGGCTTTCGATCACGGCACTCGCGACCGGCAACATTCCGACGAATATGTGCGAGTGACCGTGACGCTGGCGACCGTGCTACTGCTGATCGCGATCAGCCAGCGCTTCACGACTCGTGCGGTGCGCGTTGGATTGCTTCTGCTCGCTACGGTACTGGTGTGTTTTCCGGTCTACCGCATCTTTACGCTACCCCGCGCCTAGAGGGGCCCGCAGCCCGGTCACGCCGAACTCCAGTGACGGCGCGATGGCAACACGCTGAGAACTCAGGCAACTCCTGGTTAGAACAATCGCCCTGTTTATTCGTCTAAGAAGCGGCAGTTTCTAAGCCCGCATCGCTACTTCTCTGCGGCACTGGTCTTACAGGAGTCTGGCTCAGCCGCAAGAACGGCGAGAAAAACAATCGTCGATCGTTCCCGAGTCAAGATCCCGAATGATAAGAGGTCATTGCCGCCGCAGGTGAACCGCAATGATTTCCTCATTGCCATGGACAACGTATTTGTCCATCACACCGTAGCCGTGACTTTCCAGATTTTGAAGTTCTGCCCCTACGGTGTCCGGACGGTATACGAGATAGAAGTCCAGGTCTTCAATATGCTCGACCTCCCGCTTGTCTATCAGGTTTGTGGATGTGCCGTAATACTGAAGCGGCGTCTGTTCGTGGCGCTCATATGTGTACACCAAGCTCTTCGAGGCTGCGAGATAATGCGCCAGGGTATCCCACGGTACCTTCCTGTCGGGCAGAAGAGTGAACCACACTCCGGATAGAACCGCCCATGCTAACAATAAAGAGCCGATAACCCTTCTCGGACGCACTGACATTCCGGCAATACCCATAGAGACCAGCAGCAGGCAAGGCACAACCGCTGTGATGAGATACCGCGCACCGAAGACCGATTGCTGCATCAGGTAACTTGCCGCAATTGAGACAGCCGGCGGGAAAAAACCAAACAACGTCAGGAGCACAGTCAGATCACGTCGTTCTGGTCTGTACACCAGCGCAACTAGAACTGGAATCAGAAACAGAAGCAGCCCCAGAAACGCCGTGTGGCGGATCGGTGGCTGGCCCTTCAGGCTTTCGTAGAACCATAAGAGATCGCGAAATCGAGGCCGTTCCAACACCGACAACTTCTCGCTCAAACCATGTTTCCGTAGGGTGCGGCCAACCAAGTACAGCCAGGGCAGATAGGTGAGTCCAATGCCGATAGTTGGTACCAGCAACCTGAGCGTGGTTGTCCAGTTCTTTTTACGGTTGCTCCACCACAACAAATACAGAACCTCGCGGCCAGGCCAGGTTTCGCCTTCGAGGATTCTGCGGTTCCGCGGTTCATGGTCAGAACGGTATCAGTTCGGATCACTCGATAAATTTGCACAAAAGCCCCACGCCGTAGCGGCGCAAGAGCCTTATCTTCTTATATTGCGCGCAAGCGATATTACAACAGTTAGACCGGAGGAGTGCATCTGGGCCTCATGACGAGGCTCGAAGCAAGGGGATTAATGCTGTGGTTTGTTGGTGCGCTGCCTGTAGTGTTCCTAGCGGTTTCTTTCAAAAGTTATCGAGCGCGTGGCCGAGCAAATAAGCGCTATCAATGCTACCCCGCTCTTCGATGAGCATAACCTGGATATTTTCGCCAGTTAGCCGAAGACCTTGCTTTCTACCACACTCCAACGTGCAACGTGTCGGTTTGTCGCCAGCGCACTCCACATATAGTTCGCTATCGTTGGGAGCGCGCATGACCTCCCCAAATTTCAATGTGTAATTGGCATACGCTCTGAGCCTCGCCACACACGCTGCTCCATCGTCCTCCTGTTTCGGATGATGCTCGACCTGAATACATTTCATACGGGTGCCTTTTGATACATATTTGTGGCTGATCACATCGGGTGTGTCTGGCTGTCCCTGGCTGCTCTCGATTCGCGATTCCGACGGAAAGCCCTGGCGGCGATCGTAATCGTCATTGGTGGCCTGCGCAGCGACGAATGCAGACAGAGCCGTGGTCAAGAGTAAGACAAATGCGAATGCCAAACTCTTCTTCACCGATCCCTCCTGTGGGAGCGTGGATCTAGGGCTTAGATTGTAGAACGAAATCATCGCCGCCATAAATTTGCCAAACGACAGGTAGAATGCCGACATGAAAGCAATCCCTTTGCGGGTTCAGTTGATTCTCGTGGCCGCAAGTTACGCCGCAGTGTTGGCGACTGCGACCCTGCTGGTTCTTGGGCGTTACATACTGTATGTCCGCCATCCGCAAGACGTAGCAGCGTCGGGCGGGATGTATGCTGCCGGAGACTGGATGCTGGGAATCCTCTTCGGCTGTATGTTACTCGTTCCCACTTTTCTCCTGGCGCTGGTTATCCGCAACTCCGAGAACCTGTACATCCGGTATTCCAAAATCATGCTCGGCTTGAGCCTCACAGCACCGCTTTGTCTGGGAGTTCTCAGTATTCCCGCAGTCGCCCAAGGGACGATGGTCCTCGGATGGATCTGCCTGGGGCGGTTGTTGGGCTCGCCAATCGTGATCGTAGGGCTGGGATTCAGCCGGCTGCTGGCGCGCTTTGACCAGGCAAAACGTCTGACTTTCTATGCGCTGCTGATCGAGATTCTGACCCTGGCTCTCATGGCAGCGCTGTTTCTATTCATGGCGAGACCTCACCCGGGCTAGGCAATGAGCACTCCTACTGTTTGCAATGGTTCACTTCCGGTTTGCCCGTAATACACGCGTTTTACCGGTGGAGTGCTTTGAACGCAAAGAACTCCTCGCGCGGGATCAGGCGAATTGTTTGAACATCTGGAAAGCCGACATCATGCAACTGGCGGATGAGTTCGGGTTTCGTGGGAAGTCTGCCGCCGGTCAATGTTGCAGCACCCCAAAGGTTGAGAACTTCCACCCCCAGGCTCACGTCAGGGGCTATCCGAGGAATCAGCCGTACCGTCAGACCACTTGGCGACCGGAACCATGAATATGGTCAGCCGATCCAGAGGGTCGGCAGCTGCGAGAATCGGGGAGCCTGGCAAATCTGCTCCCCAGGTCGCAGAGTCCGTTGCGGGAACGAAGAACATCAGGTGGGGATGCCAGTGGCCGCCGCGATCGCTTAGATACCCTTCTTTCGACAGCATATAGCACATCGCGCCAGGTTCAAGCGCGGGCAATTCCTTTTTGTCGAGAGCAGCTTTCATATTCTCGACCATTTTAGCTTTGGATTGTCCGGCCAATATCAAATTAGTCTTCTTGATGATTAGTGGCAGATAGGTTCGTGCGGCGGACGGATTAAAACAGATGGGAGCACGCGGCTTGGGATTCCAAAAATCCGGATCGTCGATTCCTGCGGTCCACGATCGTTGCACAATACATACGAAACCGTTCTTGCCTTTGACTGCGGTTTCATAGCCGGTCCGTCCCAGGACCAAAACCTCGGCATCGCGTGAGATGGATTCCGGGGCCGCAGTCCGAGCCAAGGCTATCTCGGCATCGCGATTCGGCATCAGGTATTGCTCAAGGGGGGCCATGGCGGGATACGATGCCTTGGCGGCCTCTGCTTGCGCTGGCCACGATGCAAGCATCATGACCAGAACGAAGTTTGTTGCGATGATCGCTCTGAGAATCTTCCGCCTCATGGATTCCTCCTAGAACGTCCTCCGAAGGACGTTGCGATCAATATAATCCCACCCCCGACCGAGGTATTACCACAAATACCGTGTTGACCCACGATGATTGAACTGGCGATCTTTGCAACCGCAGCGACATGCCTTGGTCCGCGGGTGGTATCCTGCTTCGGTTATGGAAGCCAAAGGATTGACACCCATCTTGAACGTGTCTGACATCGCCAGCACGTTCGCCTGGTTTGAGAAGTGGGGATGGAAGAAATTGTGGGACTGGGGCACGCCTCCGACGTTTGGCGCAGTTGGATCGGGCAAAGAAGCTTGCATCTTTCTTTGTCAGGGGGCGCAGGGAGGCCGGGGTCGCGGAGCGAACACCACCACGTTTCAGCAAGACGGAGACGAAGAGGGCGACAAGGGCGTCTGGATGTCGGTTTGGGTGGACGACGTGGACGAGATGCACCGGCACTGCGTCGCCGCCGGACTGGAAGTAACATTTCCGCCCACCGATATGCCGTGGCATGTCCGCGAGATGCACCTTCGCCATCCGGATGGCCACGTGTTCCGGGTTGGCCGGGGATTCGAGCCCCAAAAGTAGAAGCCCAAAACTCAGACGCCATTGATTGGCTTCATGCTTGTGCCAACGATCCGTTAAAGCCGGGGGAATGTGGGCCAATAGCAGACATCGAGGCGCATCTCAATATCCGAAACAAACAAGGCGGTGATCCGCAGCTTCGTCAAGTCTGTGAACGCGCAAGATTGGGACAGCGTACGCAAACTGGTTGTACCCCAATTCGTTCGGCACAGTAATGCAGGCGGCGTACTCGCAGTTCGTTCCGCAGAGGAATTGATTACTTATCTGAAGAATGAGTACGTGACGTCTCCCGATGCGAAGGAGACTTTGCTGGATCTCGTCGCCGAGGTTGAGAGTGTAGCGGTACGCTCTCACTTTAGCGGCACGCAATTGGGCAGCACGGGTTCGTACCCGTCATCGGGCAAGGTGCTCTCCGCGACATATCTTGCGATCTGTCGTCTCGAAGGAGGCCGCATTGCCGAAGCCTGGGCCGAGTGGGACAATCTGTATGGGTTGCATCAGCTCGGGCACCTCAAAGTTACGTAGCAACCCTGAAAGGATTCGCTTCCTGCCGCAGAGGCCACTATCTGTTGATGTCGGCCACAACCGGTTTGCTGGCCCAAGCTCCGACCAATCCGTACGACACCGCAACGGCTCTTCTGGCTACGACCTGTTCGCGAATGCGATCAGCCAAACTCTCAATCTGTATATACGCGGGCGAAGCAATCTTGAGTTTGTGTAGAGTCGGGACCAAGCTTCGTACCGCTTCGGCCAGTAGTTTGAACACGGGACTTTCCGGCGCACCGGAGACGACCGCATCGATGCGCATATCCGGCGCAGGCAATCCGCAATCAAGAAATAACGAGTGCATTTCTAACCCGAGTTCGGGTCGTGCACCGCTGCCGCGCAAGGCCTCTGCAAGCCAGGACGCGGCCTCGTCAAAGGCAGAAACAGCTGGGAGGGAGCGGCACGCGCTGGTATCCACCTCCTGAAACACCACCAAACCATTGGCGCGAAGGTGTTTTGTGATCTGTCTCAGACTCCAGACAGGATCATCCTGATACATCAGCACGAAGCGGCCGACAATTGCGTCAAAAGGCTGATCGAACGACATCGCTGCAGGATCGCCTACAACAAACGTGACGTTGGGATGATTGCGGCGAATGGCACGCGCTGTGGCCCTCTGCACGGCTGCCTCGGATCGATCCACTCCGACAACGTGGCCGCCTTCGCCAACCAGGTCCGCAGCCAGAAAGCTCACATCTCCGGCGCCGCTACCGACATCGAGGACACGCATTCCAGGCTCTATTCCTGCTTGAGTAAAAAGGTGCCGGGTGAAGGGTGCGAAGACGCTGGCTTGAAATGTGAGGCGGTCTAATTCGCGGGAAGAATGACCGAGCGCGTATTCGACTTGAGGAGTAGAACGGGTAAATTGAGATAAAGACAATGCGATCTCCAATCATTCAGTCTGAGACGTTTTAGACGACAAGGCTTGAGCTGGTTCGATCCAGGATCTTAGAAGGATCGCCGATTCGGAAGTAACAGCATGAGGTTCGAAGCCAAATGCAAGGAACATCCATCTATTACGACACCGTATCGCAGCCGACAGGCTCAGAGTAGCTCGATGCTAATCTCGCCCAGTCGCGGCCAGGCTGCGTCGCGAAACCCACAGTCAGAGTACGCAAGCAGCGCGCAGAATTGTGTCAAGGTGTTGTCAGCAGTTTGTAGAGGATTTGTAAAGGATCCACAGCTTTCGGCCGAGGAAGCTGGGCTGTAGAGTGTCTGATGATTTCAAGTGTTCCGCAGGTGGACTGACGGTTCGTAGCCGAGGTAACTCGCGGTGTGATTAACGTCACTGACAGTCCCTCCTTGATCCGCGCAGCATGAATGTGTCTTGCACGTTCTTGCCTCTCCGAAGAGCCCGCCAATTGACAGGTCTTAGGTCGGGCAATCCCAGCGCAGAAAATTGATAGGAAGCGAATCGTGCCGCTGGGAGAGGACACTGATAGAGCCCACGCGTAGCTGTGATCAGGATCACGGCATGCGGAAATGATACGAAGCACAGCGCGTACTAGGGAGTAAGTATGAACTTTGCGGTTCCAAGGTTCGTACTTTCTATTATGAGGAGATTTGCCAGCAGCTTCGTCGAAGTGTTACGCGCCATGTGGACGCACAAGCTCCGTTCGTTCCTCACCATGTTTGGGATTGCGTGGGGAGTGGGATCGCTGCTGCTGCTGGTGGGATTAGGCGAGGGCTTTCGCGCAGGAACCAGCAAGAATCTGGCGAGTTTCGGCGAAGACTTCATGCAGATTTACAACGGACGGGTTCCGGCGATTGGGAGCAGCCAACTCTCCTCTCGGCAGTACTACCTGAACTACCAGGACTATTTGGATATTCGAAGCTCGCAGTTTGTGCGGAATGCCACGCCGATCATTTACCGCGGCGACCTGCGCCTGGTGAGTGAGTATGGCAGCAGCAACGGTTATGTGGACGGCTCGGAGCCGCAGTTCTCAGAGATTCGCTACCAGCCGATTGAGCAAGGGCGCTGGTTGAACTGGAACGACGAACGCGAGCGCCATAACGTCTGCGTGATTGGAAGCGAATTCGTCCGCCTTTTGTTTCCCGGCAGGCCAGCCGTGGGAGCCACGATCCTGATCAATAGCGTGCCGTTCGAGGTGATCGGAACGCTTCAGAAGGTTGGGCACGGGAACAACAACGGCCAGAACATGCGCCTGATCATGCCTTATACCACAATGGCGATCTATTTCCCGATGCAGGGCTCCGGCAACGCGAAGGCGATTAAGTACGTAGCCTACCAGCCGATTACACGGCAGCAGCACGAACAAGCGAAGAAAGCCGTGCGGAGTATTGTTGCGAGAAATCACAACTTTGATCCCGAGACGCCAGACGCTTTTGACGACTGGGATTCGATCGCCACGGCGGAGATGGTGGGCAAAATTTCCGATGCCATGGATACGTTCCTGGGAGCCGTCGGACTGGTGACGCTCGGTCTGGGGGCAATCGGAGTGATCAACATCATGCTGGTGTCGGTGAGCGAGCGCACGAAAGAGATTGGGCTGCGGAAGGCGCTGGGCGCGACCAGGCGCAACATCTTGTTCCAGTTTTTCCTGGAAGGGTTGATGCTCACCGGAATCAGCGGCGCGATTGGTGTAGGCGGGGCCTACGTGGCCACCAAACTATTCGGACTGGCGCCGCCGATCGATGGTTTCGAATTGCCGCACATTTATCCGGCGACGGCTGTGCTGGCCATGGGCAGTCTTGCTTTGGCAGGCATTGTTGCCGGACTGTATCCGGCGCGGCGGGCAGCTTTGCTCCAGCCCGTAGAGGCCCTTCGTCAGGAGTAAAGGATGATCCAGGCGAAAGATGTTTTTTCGGAAGCGTATCGATCCCTCAAGAACAACCGGCAGCGAAGTGCGCTTACCATGCTGGGGATGGCGTGGGGAATCGCCACGGTAGTGTTGTTGCTGGCTTATGGCACGGGTTTTTCAACGGCCATCGTTAACATATTCCGGAGCTATGCCAGCATGGCAGCGATGGGCGTCGCGGGCGGGCGCACGTCGATGCAGGCGGGAGGAAACAAGGCCGGCACCAGTATCCGCTTGACGACGGACGACATTGATCGTGTCGTGGTGAATGTGCCGGAAGTGACGCGCATTACTCCCGAATCGTTTATCGATGTGCCCATCAGCTACGAGGGACGTTCGTACACATGGACGGTGCATGGTGGCAATGCCGCGCTCCAGGAAATTCAGAACCTGCAACTGGATCTTGGTCGCTTTTACAGCGCAGGAGATTTGCAACTGCGCGCGCGTGTCTGCGTGCTGGGATCAGAATCCAGGGAAAAGCTGTTTTCCGGACGCTTCCCTCTAGGCGACAAGATTCGAATCAGCGGCATTCCTTACGAAGTCATCGGGGTGCTGAAGCCCCGACCGCAGGAGGGCGCCGAGAACAGCATCAATCGCGTCGTCTATATTCCCTTCCCCACCATGAGCGACTTCCGCAATACGTATTTCATCGACATGATCTGGTTAGATTTTGTCGGCAACGACTATGGCAGCGTGGAGAAGTCGGTTCGGAATACGCTGGCGGCACAACACAATTTCCGTGCCGACGATAAGCGGGCTCTGTTCGTCTTCAGCATGATGGAGCAGCTTTCTCAATTTCGAATCATTACTCTTGCGCTGCAGGTGATGCTCGCCTTTATTGGAACCCTGACTTTGGGGATTGGTGGCGTAGGACTGATGAACATCATGCTGGTGAGCGTGACTCAGCGAACGCGTGAGATCGGAGTGGAGAAGGCATTGGGCGCTCGCCGCTTCGATGTGATGGTGCAGTTCTTGTCGGAGGCGCTTGCGATTACTTTCTTTGGCGGCTTCTTGGGAATTGTGCTTGCTTACGTTATTTCGTTTTCTGTGGGGAAACTCACCTTTTATAGTGCGCTGGCGCAGCACGGAGAAGCGGGCGACATTCGGCTCATTATTTCTCCGGTCAGCGTGTTGGTTTCTACCGCAATCCTGGCGTTGGTGGGATTGGTCAGCGGGATGATTCCGGCGATACGCGCGTCCCGTCTTGATCCGATTGAGGCGTTGCGGTACGAATAGGATATTTATGCAACGGACAGTGGATGAGGCCGAGTACGTGTTGGCGGTCTTACAGCGGATGAGGTGCGACGTCTTCACGAATCCCGAATTGTTTGATCGCGATGCGCAACGGCGAATTGATGAAGCAATCGTTTGCATCCAACGGGTGATTCGGTCGACTCAGACGCAGTTGATGATCTGTCGCGCGCAAAACGAGACGAAAGCTGCCTGACTTCCCTGCTGACTCGCTGCGCACTTCCCTGCTGGAATGTACTGGTCGTCATATAGGCGAAAAAAATACCGCCGAGCGGCCACCCGGCGGGTCAAGAAACATCAAGTCGTCAGCGTGCACTCAGGCTGCGAGCTTCTGCCCCAGGAACTCCTTGGCCTTCGCTATTTCGGAATCCCATTTTGTGAGCTGGTCGGGTGTCAGGAAACTTACCAGGCGTTGCCGAATCGCAGTACGATTCTCGGCAACTCTCCTGATCAGATCCTCCTTGGATGCATTCGGGTTCTGTTGCTTGTACTCCTGCAATTTTTCAGATGCTTCCGTCATGAAGGCTTGAACCTTCTGCTTTTGATCGTCGGAGAGATTCAAATCGGCTCCGATTCTCTTCAATTCGTTAGTGATGGAATCGCGTAGCTCGGGCGTAAGAGGCATAGTTTGCTCCTTCTGTGAAAGGCTGGAATCGTTTGCACGTTGTGGAGAAGCAAACTATAGGTCCAAAAGACGAGGACGTCGACTGTCAGGTCTGCTAAGCCGCGACTGGGAATTCACACAGGGGATGTAGTGCGTGACTTGCGCAAAATTCTGGGCCGGGAGCATCCGGTGCAGCGTCACTAAAGATGCAATCCAATCTGAAGATTCCTTTGACGACCTTCCAGCATTCGTAAACGAACAAGCAAAGGATGGCTTGCAAGCCGCCCCTGTCTCGCGGAACTGAGCGTTCGCTAGCGAACTGTGCTATGGAGCAGCGTTGTCGCCGTTGATTTGAAATAGCCCCACAAGATTGTGCTGAGAATCCACCACGTAGAGGGAGCGAGCTGCGTCAATCCACATGGCGGATGGATGGCTGAAGTTTGCGCCTTTCACCGTGCTGGGATCAAACGTGTAGCGCTTTTGCCCTTCGTGACCAAGCACCTGGATCTGGTCCAGACTGGAATCGCTAATGTAGATATTGCTCCGGCTGTCCGCAGCCAATCCGGTATGTCGGTCCGCATAGGCCAGGTTCAGGGCGCGAAGGAAATGTCCGCCGGTATCGAAAACCTGAATGCGCTTGTTGCCGGTATCGAGAATGAAGACTTCATTACCAGCAACGGCGACGACGGTGGGGAAACGGAACTCTCCGGGACCGGTACCGCCGCCCCGGCTGCCTAGTTTGCGAACCAGTTTTCCCCGCTCGTCCATTACATAAATCAAGTGGCCTTGCCGATCGCAGACGTAGGTGCGTCGCGAAGACTTATCGACTGCGATCCCGGATGGATTTTCGAAGTACGATTCTCCTCCTCGCAGCTTTCCGAGACGACGATGGAATTTTCCATTGGAGTCGTAGACGAGCACGCTTCTACTGCTTTGGTCGAGGACGTAGAGGTTATCTTGACTGTCGACAGCGAGCGATACAGGGGTGTGAAGACGGTCGCCATGTCGATCCAAGCGATCATATTTCGAGTGAACAAAGTCGAAAACGTGCACAGTATGGGCGCCGGGATCGGCGACGAAGATCCGATGGCTGGAGTCCGTCGCGACGGCCGACGGTGATTTCAGCGCGTCGACGCGAACTTCAGGATCCGCGGGGCCGGCAATGATGTTGAGGGTGCGGTCCAGAACGGGGTGTTCGGGTCTGACATCGTCCGCTGATGAGAATGCGCGCACGAAACTGAGTGGGGGAGACTGCGTTGCTTGCGAGGAAGTTGCGGATGTCTGGTTCGAGGCTATCGTGCGGCTTGAGACAACACAGAGCGCGAGGAGTCCCCGGGCAAGAAACGCCAGCCTGCATTTGGCCCGGGATCGCTGCAGATACATGGCTCGACTCCGTTGTGCGGAAGCGCTCCATTGTCCAATCCACTTCTAGTTAAGACCATTGTTGCACGTCTCGCCGCTTGGTTGAAATGCGGCGACTATCCTTATTTGGGGAGATCAGCGGGTTGAATCGTCAGAGTCAAGAGGGTTGGCAGCATGGTTGTCACAGAAGCGAGCAAACTCATCGAACCACCGCGAAGTGAGACTCCTCAAAAACTCTGAGGCTCCGCCCGGCATCTCGGGTTCGCCGACAACATAGGCTTCCACCCGAATTCGGGTGCCATTTTGCACTTCCTCCAAGTTGATCGTTCTCTCTGTCGCGAATCCAGCGTCTAGTGTTTGCGATAAGTATCGAATCAAAGCGGGAGGATTGCACTTCCTGATTACGTACCGGCCGGAGACCACGATTGGGAAATTCAACTGGCCGACGAGCGCACTTCCCTCGGCCCAGGGAGTTCCGTCCCAGCGCAGGTCGGAATACATATCGGAGAACATGGGCCAGTTGTTGATATCGGTGAGAAGGCTCCAGACCCGGTCGCGAGGAAGAGTTGTGACGACGGAATGGGAAAAGGAAACAGCCACACGCCCTCGATCTTTGCCGCCATTGGCTTATATCACGAAGCACAGCAAAAGGCGCACCTCAACCGTATCTCCCCTAATGATTTGCGGTGGCGATTTTGCAACGGGTACGAGAAAGTTGATGCCACGTTGACCGGGGCGCTTCCAAAAGCGTAGTGTTTGCCTCTCAAGCAGAGAGGAGGCCCTATGCCACACTTTGTAACGCTTGTCCGTTACACCCATCAGGGAATTTCACAAATCAAGGAAAGTCCATCGCGACTCGATGCCGCCAGGAAAGCGGCTGAAGCAGTAGGTGGAAAGATTCAGGCGTGGTACTTGACCATGGGACACTACGACGCCGTTTTGATTTCCGAGTTTCCTAGTGATGAAGCGTGCGCCAGGTTCACTTTGTCAGCGGGAGCACTGGGAAATATTTCCACCGAGACGTTGAAGGCATTTCCTGAAGCAGACTACCGCAAGATTTGCGGTTCACTGCCCTGAGTCCCTGTCTGTCGAAGCGAAGGGCCGGCCGATCTGCGGGCGGCTCTTTTTTCAGCTGGTCGAATCGGCATCGACTCATGCGATGCGGCTTGTTGCCGAAACCATGCGACTATTCGGAAACCAGCAGTGTGTAAAGTTACGATTCATCACCGTTATGCAGCGGATCGTTTCAAGCGGCTCATGTGGTCGCGATAAGCGGACTGAAATTCCAAACGCTCTGCTTGCGTCAATGGTCGCCTGAGGCCATCCTCGACTGCGACAACGAACGTGCGAGCAGAACGGATGTTAGAGACTATTTGGACAATTGTCGTGGCGGCGGGGTACGGGAGAGACTGAGGCAAGTTATATCCAAGATCTTCCCAGTCGACCAGTTCGTATAGGGTGGTCATAGTGTCACCTTCCGTCGATGGTGGTGGCGGCAACGGTCTAAAAAGCAGGCTGCTGTTGTTTCCGGACCCGCATCGGAACGGGCTTACGCAGCTTCGTGTCGCGAAGCTGTTCGGAACGCATGTAGGGCATATAGTGCGTCTTCCAAGGCTTCTTTTTCTTCCTCTTCCTCAGGTGTTCCGTCAGCATAGAAGATTTCTCTTCTTCTCGCGAGCACAGAAGTTTCAGCTTCCGAAACTCGCTGCGGGAGAACCCTTTGGTTGGTTTCGAGAATGGCAGCCGTGTACAGAACTCTCCAACCGATACGCTTCGGGCATGGGGGAAATGCCGTGGTCATAACTGAAACTCCCACTAGAGAACTTTAGACGGAAACTCACCTGCTGTTTGGTAGGTAGAGGTCTTCTAATTCCACCATAGTCCAACCACGACAGAAGTCAAGTCAGACATGGATAGTTTTAGAAACATCTGAGGAGGCTGTGCAACTATTCCTTCAGGTATTTTTCATGTTCCGGCTCTAGGGTTATTCCGACATTGTGGTACGTCTTGTGGAGGATCTCAAATGCACGTTCGGAGTTTATTGGCTGCGTTACTGCTGACGGCAATCTCGTTTACGTTGAGCGGACAGGTTGCGGCGCAGAACAAATGGGTGGTCGAAAAGACATTTCATATTGGCGGTGAGGGCGGGTGGGACTATATCACGGTGGACAGCGCGAATCATCGCCTGTACGTTCCGAGAAGCACGCACACGATGGTCATCGATGCCGATTCGGGTAAGACGATCGGGGACATCCCCGGACAGAAACATAACCATGGAGTGGCTGTGGTTCCGGAGGCCGGTCGAGGCTTCATCAGCGACGGTAACGGTGCAGTCGTGATTTTCGATCTTAAGACGAATGCGGTGCTGGGCACGATCACGGCACAGCCCGATGCGGACGGCATTATTTACGACAAGGCCAGCGGGCTGGTGCTAGTGGTTTCAGGGGACAACGGAATGCTGATGACGCTGAAGCCGGATGTCGATCCGAAAACAGGGTCGATCGATCCGCCGATTGAGTTGGGCGGCAAGCCTGAGTTTCTTGCGTCCGATGGTGCGGGCAAGGTCTATATCAATTTAGAGGATAAGGACCAAGTCGCGGTCGTCGATATCAAGGGGAGGAGAGTATTGGCGCACTGGCCGGTGTCACCGGGTGGCGCACCGGTAGGGCTCTCGATCGATCCCACGAAGCGGCGACTGTTTATTGGATGTCGAAATCCGCAGAAGCTGATTGTGATGAGCACCGACGACGGCAAGGTGATTGCAGACTTGCCGATCGGCGCGGGCGTGGACGCGACTAGGTTCGACGGCGGGGAGGCATTCGCGAGTTGCCGAGATGGAAAGCTGAATGTCGCAGCCGAGAACATGTCTGGCAAGTTCGAGATCGTACAGACTGTCACCACCGCGGTTGGGGCGAAGACAATGGATGTTGATCCCGGAACGCAGAAGATCTATCTGCCCACCGCGGAATTTGAGGAACAGAAGCCGGGAGCATCCGGGCGTCCGGCCGCCAAGCCCGGGAGCTTTATGATCCTGGTCGTGGCGCGGCGCTAGTAATAACGAGGTGGAATCCGGGCGAGGAGGAGCGGGCCGTCCGGCACGTTTGACCGGGTGATCGCGATCAGTCAGAAACTTTCGTTTCGGCTTTGCTTCGGAAGAGGCGCCGGGGGATAATTCTGTCGCGATCATGTGAGGTGCGCATGCTGCCTGCCCCGACGAAGCCACTCGCTGGGATTGTGGGCGCCATTCTTATCCTTTGCATCGTTACCCGCGCGCAATGCCCGGTCGAAACCGTCATCGTAAAGGGGCGCGTCTCCGGGAAGGCTAGAGCGAACTGCAAGGTTCGTGTGCAGCTTGTCTATCCCAAAGAAAAGCCGGGTGAATCGGGAGAGGTGACGGTGGAAGACGGCGCTTTCCGGATTCCAATCGAATTCGTGACCATGCAAAGTTCCATTTTCACCAACCTGCCCAAGAGATGTGGGCGGAAACCAAAGACAGTGGTGATCACTTTGCTGGAAAACGACCAACAGTCCGACGAAGTCTTTCTGGATTTTGCCAAGGAATTCAGGATGGCCGACGCGAGTGCGTACTCTTCGCGCTCCGAAGTCGTGCTGACCAGTACACACTGACCCGAGGTACCGAGATATTTCTCAGAGAGGACCTTGCTCTTCCGACCAAGGGTATACGAGTCAGCTCCGCACCAGCAGGCATTGAACAGCGACTAGTGCTGCGGGCGACGTGCAAAGTCCGCTAACAAAGTGCATTTCTAGCCCAGAACAATTCTTCAGATCAATTCATACAGCTTCAGTCGTTCTCCATGGACGTTTTTTCCTTTCAGAGGCATGATCGCGAACACTTCCTCTTGGGAGGCAGCGGTCTCAAGGTCGTTCTGGTGAGACGTAGCGCTGCTAGCGAATGGACCGTGTCCCTGGCCAACATGGTCCGTATTTCGAACAGAGCACTTTCACGCAGAACGTCCGCTTTTTCGAAACAGCGAGGAAAACAGGCAGAGGGGACCCGGGCCCATTCACCCAGACCATGGGAGGAGCCATGCCATTGCATTTTGAGGATTTCGACAGTTCCTATCTAAATCGGCTTCGTTCTGGCGATTTGAGCACGCAACAGCACTTCGTAGCCTACTTTGGCAAATTGATTCGCCTGAAGGTGGGCAAGCGTTTGCGCTCGCTTGCGGCAGTCGACGACGTTCGGCAAGAGACCTTCACGCGCGTCCTGCGGATTCTCGCAGAACAACGTATCCATGAACCGGACCGTCTCGGAGCCTTCGTCAATTCTGTTTGCAACAACGTATTGTCCGAGCATCGTCGATTGGAAAAACGGGAGATTTCGGCTCCCGAGGGGTTCGTCGATGCCATCCCCGACCGAGCCATTGGAGCGTGCGATGCTATCGGGCTGCGGGAAATGCAGCAACGGGTTCGGCAGACTCTCGATGAACTGCCAGAAAAGGATCGCTGTCTGTTGAAGGCTGTGTTCCTGGACGAGCGGAGTAAGGATGAAGTATGCCGCGATTTTGGCGTAAACCGTGATTACCTCAGAGTCCTGGTTCATCGCGCCAAACAATCCTTTAAGTCGCACTATTTGCGGGCAACGCGAGGCGGAGCGGCCGAGACATGCCCGACCACCGGTACTGCCGCTTCTCGGGAGATAGAGGACACATCGCAGCGAAGCATTCCTAGTTTGTTCGAGCACCTGCGCAATCGCGCGTACTCGGGTTAGTGGGGTCGTCAGTGATCCGGAAAAACCCAATATTGAGGTGTGCTCAACGGTCGAATCGAAGCACCAACTCGCATGATCGCCCCGACTGCGCCACACTTCCAACACCTTCCGTTACAGAGTCTCAGGGCTGCGGTAGCCCCTATGCCTTTTGACAGTTTCCCTCCGTCAATTTCTGGCTCAAGCTGGATGATGCGGTCGCATGCATTCAGTCAAGATTCCGCCCAGGCCAGCAAGCAACCCTTAATCGGAGGAGAAACGCAATGCTGAAAAATATGTTTGAAACGATGACCGAGCGAATGACGGGGAAGGTTCTGTGCTGCTTTCTCACTTCGTTCGTGATGTTGCTGGTGACACTTCCTTTGTTAGCTGCGGACAAGGAGAAGGACGAAGACACTCTGCGGCAGGCCAACCTGGTGTTACAAGGACTGGTCGACAGCAAGAGCATTCCGCCGGATCTGTTGTCGAAGGCGGACTGCGTGCTCATTCTGCCGGGTGTGAAGAAGTTTGGGTTTGGAGTAGGTGGCAGCGGCGGGCGCGGTCCCTTGCTGTGCCGCGGGGGCAAAGATTTCAAGGGCAAATGGTCTGCGCCTGCGATGTTTTCAATCGGCGGCGCCAGCGTTGGTCTGCAGGTAGGAGGGTCGACCACGGACTTCGTGCTGCTGCTGATGAATCCGAAAGTGGTGAATCAGGTCCTGAACGGCAAGACGAAGATGGGTTCAGATGCAACGGCAGCAGCGGGCCCAGGCGCCACAGCGGCCGGTGCAGCTGATGTCGACATACTGACCTACGGGCGGGCGAAAGGAGTCTTCGCTGGCGTGTCCCTGGGAGGCGCAACGGTGGAACCCGACAACGACGCGAACTACCGGCTATACGGTAAGACGGTGACCGCGACCGATATCGTGCGAGGAACCGATGTCAAGCCATCGGGCGAAGGCCAGTCGCTGGTTGCGGTGCTGAATAGCAAGACCTAGCAAGATGAGCTCGGAGGGCGCACTCGTCTACGGAGTTATGCCCTCCGCTCGACCTGTCCCGATTTTGGGGATTCGTAGCGAATGACATTTGCCCAACGCAGGCATTGCTCTTCTGGCGAGCGCATCGAAGGTCAAGCCGCAGCACTGACTCTGCGGGGCTTCGAGGTGAACCTCAGAGATAATTTACTAGCCACTTCGGAACTCTCCTTCGACGTCGGGATACTCTGCAACGATGGTGCACCAGCCGGTCAACTGCAGACTGTCCTCCCAGTAACGATCGAATGTCAGCGATGTGGAGCTGGCAAAGGGCACTACTGCTTTGGTGCCACCGAGCCAACAGCCGAAGAATTGGACTTAACAGAGACAACTAGTTACAAATTCCGAACATACAAGAAATTGTAGCTGCCGCGAGGCGAGAAGCTGGGTATAGTGCTACCCAACCACTTCGCGTCGCTCCGGCTTTGCAAGGCGACGCTCCTACCATCAGCGGTCGCCGTCTTTGCAAGACGTGGGCGCATGAATTTGTCCCAGTGTGGGGTGTGCCTTGCAGAGACGCTTAACGCAAATCTCTTCATCACTATCGGGTTGGAGACGCGCTCTCGACCTGTGGCCTTACGTTTTCGTTGCCGTTTCAATTGTAGGGCTGGCCTATATCGCTGTGAATTCCGCCCGCTGAAATTTCTGGGCTTCAATCTGCGACTAACAAGACGGCCGGATGTCGAAATCGACCGCCCTTGCGGTAAAGGCCGGACGAGAAACCTGACTGCGTCAATGCCAGGCGCGGGTCCTAATGATATTGCGCGAGGTTGCCGATGAGAGCAGATTGAGGGTCCTTGATCCTTCTTGGAGGCGATCGTGTCTTTGACGACCTGGGATGAGTCTTACAGCGTGAAGGTTTCGCAATGCGATGCTGACCACAAGAAGCTGTTCGAACTGATTAATACACTGCATAACGCAATGTCAGAGCGAGACAGAAAAGCCGTTGTAGCTCAGGTGATCGATGAATTGACGGATTACGCGACCTATCACTTCGCGACGGAAGAAGCGATGTTGGAAAAAACGAAGTATCCCCAACTGGCTTCACACCGGCGCGAGCATCTGATCTTCACGGACGAGGCGAGACGACTGCAGCGGGACCTTGCGGCCCTGAAGGGCGGGCAAGCACTCACGGTGGTGGTGTTTCTGAATGACTGGCTGCTCAACCACATCCGGCAAACCGACCAGAGATACTCTGCACATCTAAATGCGGGCGGTATTTTCTAGATATTGCCCCAGGGGTGATGTCACCGACAGGACGGAGACGCCTCCGAAGAATCCGTCCAGGTTTAAGCATTCCGCTTGATCTGCTATCTGGTACCTGCACAATCGTAACCAGCATGGAACGCAGAATCGGCATCAAAATGGGGCATGCGGAGACCGCCCAAACTCGCGATGGTGCTGGGGTGGTGGCTGGGGATTGGTATGTTGTGGGCCCAGGACGGCGTTCGCGGCGATGGTCGCGATCTCGGGGTGCAGACTTCAGGCACGCCGGAAGCGGTGCTGTCGAGAACGGCTGTGAAGGAGAAGTCCCGAAGCAGCAGCGCGCGCGGCTTAAGTTCGAAGGATCGGCAGGCACTGATTGGGGTGGCGCTGCGCTCGAAGAATCCGCGGCCGGGAGAGCGCGATTGCTCCCACCTGGTGCATGCGATTTATCAGCGAGCAGGATTTCCGTATGCGTACGCGCCTTCGGATGATTTGTACGACGGGGTGGAGGGATTTCAGCGCATTTCGCGGCCGAAAGCTGGGGATTTGGTGGTCTGGCGAGGGCATGTGGGCATTGTGATTCGTCCGTCGCGACATGCGTTTTTTAGTTTCCTGCATGCGGGGCCGGGGATTGATGATTACCGGAACCGGTATTGGAAGGGGCGGGGCGAGGCGCGGTTTTATCGGTATTTGAAGAGTGCGGGGTGCTCGGGGTGTACGATCGCTCGAGGCCGGGGAGAGTGAGTGGTGGGTTCACGCTCCTGAGGAGCTTTTGATTGCAAAGACGGCGGAAAAACCATAAACCACGAAGGACACTAAGGATCACGAAGGAAAATTATTGGGGGATATTTGCTTCTTCTACTTTTTGGCGTTCGCGGTAAGAATCTTTCATTGAGCCGATAGGCCTACCCTCCGTTGTATTCCCTTCTTGCCCTTATAATCTACTCTGAGCTTTTTATGATTCAGACTTTGTTTGGCAGCCTTACCGAAGAGCAGAAGCCTAGCTTCATGGACCGCATGAAACAGGCGGTCACGCGCACGCGCGAGAATCTCGCGGAGCGGATTGAGGAAGTTGTTTCGTTTGGAAAAGAAATCGACCGGAATACGCTGGATGACCTTGAGGCTACGCTTATTGGCGCGGATTTGGGGAGCACGACTACGCAGGAAGTGCTGGGCAAGCTGCGGGAGAAGGCGGATCGCAAACAGATTAAGGATGTGGCGGAACTCAAGCGGCTGCTGAAGGAGGAACTGCTGGCGATTTTGAGTTCGGCGAATACTCGTCCAGTAAAGGCCGTGGATGGAACGCCGGAAGTGATTCTGGTGGTCGGGGTGAACGGGACCGGCAAGACGACTACGATTGGGAAGCTGTCGCAGGTGTTTCGGTCGCAGGGGAAGAATGTTTTGCTGTGCGCGGCGGACACATTTCGGGCAGCGGCGATTGATCAGCTGGAAATCTGGGGATCTCGGACCGGGACGGAAGTGATCAAAACGAAGCCGGGAGGAGATCCTTCGGCGGTGTTGTTTGACGCATTGCAGGCAGCGGTAGCGCGGAAGGTGGATTATGTCGTGGTCGATACGGCGGGGCGGCTGCACACGAAAAGCAGCTTGATGTCGGAACTGGAGAAGATGCGGAGGACGGCGCAGCGAATTATTCCAGGGGCTCCGCATGAAACCTTGCTGGTGATGGACGCGACTACGGGGCAAAATGGATTGCAGCAGGCGCGAATGTTTACCGAGTCGGCGGGAGTGACAGGGATTGTTTTGACCAAGCTGGATGGCACAGCAAAGGGTGGAGTCGTGGTGGCGATCTCGCGCGAACTCGGGCTCCCGGTGCGGTACGTGGGGGTGGGCGAGAAGGCTGGGGATTTGCTGCCGTTTGATCCGAAGGAGTTTGTGGATTCTCTGTTTGAGTAGGAGAGGCTTATGCGAGATGCTGAGAGACATTCGCGGTTCCGGGTGGTACTCGATTTCTTGAAACGGATGCTGGGCAAGAAGGCCGCGCCTCCGGGCGATCCTTTTGCTTATGTGATGGTTCCGGTGAAGCGCGGACCTGGTGGACGGAGTGGGGCAGCGGTGGCGGAGATTGAAGAGGATTCGTATAAGAGCTTTCCTCCGCGCGGATAAGGCACGCCGGGGCTAAAGCCCCAGTTATTTTTGAGTCACTTTACGCGGCCCTTGAAGGGCCGCTCTTCTACGGTCATTCCATCTTTGCATGTCTGCACACTCTGCTGACGAACAGCATCTTCTGCGCGCACTCGAACTTGCTCGCCAAGGGGTGGGATTGGCGTCACCGAATCCTTATGTGGGGGCGGTGATTGCCGATACTCACGGGAACGTCGTTGGCACTGGCATCTACACCTACGCTGGCGTGAAGCACGCCGAGGTGCTGGCACTGGAAGCCGCCGGGAAAAAGGCTCAGGGCGGGACGCTCTACATCAATCTGGAACCACATGCACATCAAGGTCGCACACCTCCGTGCACCGATGCGCTGATTGCCGCGGGCATTCATCGTGTTGTTGCCTCGATGAACGATCCGAATCCGAAGGTCAGCGGAGTGGGATTTGAGAAGCTGCGGGCGGCGGGCGTGCACGTTGAAGTCGGAAGACTGGAAGAGCAGGCACGTCGGCTGAATGAAGGATTCGCTCGCTACATCCGGCATGGTACGCCGCTGGTAACGTTGAAGGCGGCGATGACTCTGGATGGGAAGATTGCGCCTCCGCCGACGGAGGCGCTGGACCGGTCGGCGGGGATTCCTGCGGGTGGATGGGTGACCAGCCAAGTGGCGCGGGCGCACGTGCAGGAGTTGCGGCATCAGCATGATGCTCTGATGGTGGGGGCCGGAACAATTCTTTCGGATAATCCGCTGCTGACCGATCGCAGTGGACGGGCGCGGCGGCGTCCTTTGCTGCGAGTGATTCTGGATTCGCGGCTGCGGTTGCCGGTGGACTCGCGGCTGGTGCAGAGCGTCGCGGCAGCACGGAAGTCGGACGTCCTCGTCTTCTTCTCAGAGGCAGATACGCACAAGCAGACGCAACTGGAAGAGCTGGGGATTCGACTTGAGAAGGTTCCGGCGGTGATGCCAGACGGGCGGCCCGATCTCTCGGGGATTCTGCAACGGCTGGGACAATTGGAAATTACGTCGGTGATGATTGAAGGGGGAGCGACCGTCAATTGGACGGCGCTGGCGGCGAATGTGGTGGACAAAGTTTTTCTTTACTATGCGCCCAAGATTCTGGCGGGGACAGGATCGATTCCCTTTGCGGCCGGACCGGGGTTTCATCATATGAATTCG
Organism: uncultured Acidobacteriaceae bacterium; assembly: GCA_963840895.1. Classification (GTDB taxonomy): domain Bacteria; phylum Acidobacteriota; class Terriglobia; order Terriglobales; family Acidobacteriaceae; genus Sulfotelmatobacter. The sequence goes on along the minus strand of CAWJAR010000004.1, from coordinate 237,487 downwards.
GCGGCACAGGTGAGACATTTGCATCTGCATCGGTTCGGGGAGGATTTCGCGGTCGAGGGGTATTTGCGGGATCCGTATGGGGAGTGAAGAGCTTTCACCACGGAGGACACAGGGGAACACAGAGTACGACGATTGTTTCCCCCCACTTCATGCTTCGGTGGCGAGTTGCTTTGCGGGTTTATGATGGGTGGTTCATTTGGAGGGACTCATGTTTACTGGCATTGTGGAAGAGGTTGGGCGCGTGTCGCGGATTGAGCAGCGCGGGGAGAATCGGCGGATTACGGTTTCAGCGACGAACGCGCCGAAAGAATTGCAGACCGGGAACAGCGTATCTGTGAGTGGGGTTTGCTTGACGGCGCTTGACATTAAGCCGGGATCGTTTTGTGCGGATCTCGCGCCGGAGACCTGGGTGCGGACTTCGTTCTCGCGCATTCATGAAGGGGCGCTGGTGAATCTGGAATTGCCGATGAAGGCGGATGGGCGCTTTGGCGGCCACATCGTGCAAGGGCACGTGGACGGGGTCGGCAAGCTCATCGCATTTGATCGGATCGCGGAGTCGGAAAACTGGTGGCTGGATATCGAAATGCCAGAGGATGTCGCGAAGTATACGGTGTACAAGGGATCGATTTCGATTGAGGGAATCAGCTTGACGGTTGCAAAGTTAGAGAGAGACCGATGCACGATCGCGATCATTCCGCATACCGTCGAGATGACGAATCTGCATTCGCTTAAGGCGGGGGATCCGGTGAACCTGGAAGCGGATTTGATTGCGAAATATGTGGAGAAGATGATGCGCGGGGATGTAGAGAGTTCTTTGACGGTCGAGGATTTGGTGCAGCAGGGATTTTAGGGCAGTTGCCAATCGTCAGTCGGGCACCCCAGGGGCTAAAGCCTGAGAGAAAAAAAGACCTTCTATCGCAGCGCTGAACGAACTGCGATACCCGAAAGAACTCCTCCGGCCGCGATTCCTCGATATGCCCTCAGTGCGCGAAGGGGAGCGATTCTTTCACTGCCACGCCGCCTTTCATTACCCACTGGACATGTTGTAGTTGGGTGATGTCGGTGAGCGGGTCGCCATCTACGGCGATCACGTCGGCGTAGTGAGCTGGTTCCAGCGCGCCTACTTTGTCTTCCCATCCCATCAATTCGGCGGCGTTCGTGGTGGCGGCGCGGATCGCTTCCAGCGGGGGCATGCCGCACTTGGTCAGGGCGATGAGTTCGTTTGCGTTCTTGCCTTGTCCTTCGGCTTCGGCGGCATCGAAGCCGGCCGCGATTTTCACGCCGAGACTCATTGCCATTTGAATTTCCTGTCGGCTGCCTTGCAGGAAGGTGTCGATATGTTTCTGCTGCTCTGGAGTTACGGGATCGTTTTTGTGGCGCTCGACGACGGCATCAATCACGCCGACTGTGGGAACCAGGAAGGTGCCCTTCGATTTCATCAACTCCAGATCGGCGCGGTCGATGCGGTGGCCGTGTTCGATGGAATCGACTCCGGCGGTGACGGCGTTCTTGATGCCTTCAGCGGTGGTGGCATGGGAGGCGACTTTGAGTCCCTGCTTATGGGCTTCTTCGACGATGACGTGGATTTCGTCGACGGTGAGGGTAGGATGGTTCCAGTCAGCATAGACCTTGATGAGGTCGGCGCCGTGGCCGATTTGTTCGCGGACGGCGCGGCGGGCCTCTTCGACGCCGCTGACCATCTGTGCGCCGGTGGGAAAATTCGTGAGGTCTGGAGAAACGCCGAAGGGGTTGTACTGACCGACAGCCGCGATGGCGCGGGTGGACACCTGCATGCGCGGGCCTTCGGCGAGTCCCTGATTGATGGCATCGCGCAGGGCGACATCGGCGTAGCCGGAGCCTTCGCTCTCGACGTCGCGGATGGTGGTGTATCCGGCTTGCAGCGTGATGCGCGCGTTGTAGGCGCCTTCGAGGGCACGGAAGGCCTGCGATTTAGTGGCGAGATTAAGGATGTAGCCGTCGTCGCCTTCGGGGATGCGCGCCATGATGTGAGTGTGGCAATCGATGAGCCCGGGGAGAAGCGTAACGCGGCCGAGGTCGATGACCTTGGCGGCTTTGGGCGCGTGCGATTGGATGTCGGAGGCTTTGCCGACTTCCTTGATGCGATCACCTTCGATCCAGAGTGCGGCGTTTTCGAGATAAACGCCTTTGCGGATGTCGAGGAGGCGGGCAGCTTTCAGAACGGTGGAGGCCGGAGGCGTCGGTGCGGGATTTTGTGCCAGGGCGACCAGGGGAAGCGTGAGGAGGGCGACGACGGCTGCGTGCTTCATGGGCCTCTTTGTTACCACAGTCGGGAGGACCGTACAAGCAGTGTGGGGTAAGTCAGGAACCCATCTTGGGCTGACTCAAGGCGGCGAGTCTGGCTTTTGCTGCGCGGAGGTAATCGGCGGGGGCTAGTAGAATTTGTAGGCCGCGTTGACCGGCTGAAATCGAGATCACATCGAAGAGCTCGATCGTTTCGTCGACATATACAGGGAAGTCGCGTTTGGCGGCAAGGGCGGTGACTCCTCCTCGAATGTAACCGGTTAGCGATTGCAATTCTTTTACGGGAACCAACTGAATTTTTCTTTCGCCTGTGACGGTCGCCAGGGCTTTCAAATCCAATTCTTGATCTCCGGGAATCACAGCCATGGAGACGCCCGTGCGGTCGCCGCGAGCTACCAGGGTTTTAAAGACCTGCTCTGGGGGCAATCCGATCTTCGCCGCCACCGTTTCGGCGGCGAGGTCGTTCGGATCGACTTCGTATGCGCGGAGTTCGTATCGAATTCCGAGTTGGTCAAGGAGTCGGGCGGCGTTGGTTTTGGCAGGCACGGGTCGTGAGTCAGTAGTCAGGAGTCAGGCTGGTCGATCTTGCTGACTCCTGACTACTAGCTACTGATTACTTTTCTACGCCTCAAGTTTCAACTCGTCGAGCTCCAGAAATTCCTGAATGATCGGTTCGGGACATTTTTCCATCTGGGCGTAAGTGCCGAAGAAGATGGCGCGGCCCTCGTGCAGGAAGACGACGCGCTCGGCCAGTTTTTTGGCGAGGCGCATGTCGTGGGTGACCACGATGCTGGTCAGGTTCAGTTGAATTTTCAAGCGCTTGATCAGGTCGCCGAGAAGTTGCGCCATGAGGGGATCGACCATCGTGGTGGGCTCGTCGTAGAGGACACATTCGGGGCGGGCAGCCAGAGCGCGCGCGATGGCGACGGAACGTTTCATTCCTGTCGAGAGGTCGGAGGGAAGCAGGTCGCGCATCTCCTGCACGCCGACCATCTGCAGTAGTCCGTCGACGATCTGATAGATCTGCTCTTCGCTGAGCTCGCGGCTTTCGCGCAGTGGGAAGGCGACATTTTCGCCGACGGTGAGGGAATCGAAGAGCGCTCCGTTTTGGAAGACCATCGTGACTTTCTTGCGGATGAGTTCGAGCTGCTCTTCGGTGTAGTCAGTGATGTCCTGGCCGGCGACGATGACGCGGCCGGAGTCGGGCTTCAGGAATCCCATGATGTGATGCAGGGAAACGGATTTTCCAACGCCGCTGCGTCCGAGGATGCAGACGGTTTCGGCGGGGAGCACGTCGAAGGAGACGTGATCGAGGACGACGTTGTCGCCGAAAGCTTTGGAGACGTCGCGGAATTCGATGTAGGGGGAGGCGGGTTGGGGAGCGTCGGACATGAATCAGCTTCCAGTTACTAGCTTAACCCCTCGTCGTTGTGAAGAGCTTCCATGCTGCGAAGAATACTACGACGAGCCGGTTCATGAGCGGAATCGGATCTATCGTCAATCAGGGTTGGAATGCGAAGTGAGATATTCGCGCCAGGAGAGCTTCATGAGCACTTCGTCTGTTGCCCTTTGTGCTGGGCTATCCTCTACTCGCGCAGGCGGAGGAGTCGATGGGACATCGAGGAATGGCTTCCTAACCAAGTCCGCCAAATCTCCGTTGACGGCCAGCGCGGACAGGTGTACATTCCGCTGATCTCAATGAAACGCAAGTAGACGTAATCTAACGAAAAAGACACAAGCAATAGAGCGAAAGACCCTAGAAACGCAAATCCGCAAAGGAGCAATCCCCATGAAGATCCCTGCCGTTCGCCTCCTTGTCCGGCTGGTCGTAGGGCTCTGCATTTTTCTGCCGGCCCTATTCGCCTCCGCCACCACTTACTACGTGTCCACCACGGGCAGCAACACCAACGACGGCCTGACCACGACCAGTGCCTGGCGCAACATTCAATACGCCGCCAATCACGTCGTCGCAGGAGACACTGTCCAAGTGCTGGGCGGAACCTACAACGAAGTAGTGACCATTCCTGCCTCCGGCTCCGCTACCGCCGGCTACATCACCTTCCAGAACTATGCCAGCCAAGCCGCGATTATCGACGGCACCGGACTCACGCCTCCCGCCCAGGGCGGCCTGATCAACATTGCCAGCCAGAGCTACGTGATCATCCGGGGACTGGAAATCCGCAACTACAAAACCACTTCCCGAACCAAGGTTCCGGTCGGGGTCTGGGTCACCGGCGCCGGAAGCAATCTACAACTGCTGAACAACCACATCCACGACATCGTGACGACTGCATCCGGCTGCAATGCCAATGCGCTGGGCGTCGCTTTCTACGGCACGCAAGCGCCGGCCTCTCTGAACAACATCACCATCAGCGGCAATGAGATCGACCACCTGCAGACGGGCTGCAGCGAGTCCCTCACCGTCGACGGCAACGTCGATACCTTTACCATTACCAACAACCTGATCCACGACAACAACAACATCGGCATCGACGCGATTGGCTTTGAAGGCGTCTCGCCCAATTCCGCGTACGATCAGGCCCGCAACGGCACCATCACCCTCAATACCGTCTACAACATCAGTTCGAACGGAAATCCTTCCTATCCCAAAAACTGCTGGTGCGCCAACGGGGTTTACGTCGACGGTGGCGCCAACATCCTGATCGAGCGCAACCTGATCCACAATGTCGACATCGGCATCGAAATGGCCAGCGAGCACTCCGGCAGGAACACCGCCAACGTGACTGCACGCAACAACCTCGTTTACTTCGGCAACTCCGCCGGAATTTCCATTGGTGGTTACGCCAGCAAGGTCGGCGGCAGCGACCATGTCACCATCGTCAACAACACCTTGTACAAGAACGATGGCAAGAACACGGGCAGCGGCGAATTTCAGATTCAGTACCACGCCACCAACAACGTGTTCAAGAACAACATTGTGTACGCAGGTGCACAGGCCCTCGCCATCCACAACTTCACCACATCGGTGGCCAACCCAGCAGATGTGGACTACAACCTCTACTTCTCCCCCGGCGGAGCCACCGGCACGACATTCGTCTGGAACAACAAGACCTACGGCACATTCACGGCCTATCAATCCGGTTCGGGGAAGGACGGAAATGGGAAATTTTCCGACCCGCAATTCCTGAACGGAACCACGCCAGACTTGCATGTCCAGTCAACCTCGCCGGCGGTAAATGCGGGAATCAATCTGGGCTCGGCGGTGGTGGGGACACTCGACTTTGCCGGGAACGCCCGCGTCCAGGGCTCGAACATCGACATCGGAGGCTACGAGCAGTAGATCCGAAAACTGCCGACACCTGCACGAACGGGAAGCGCCCGAGTTCTACTGGGGCCTTCCGCGGATTCTGGGCACCCGACGCGGCCAATCGGGACATGCGGCAGCTGCTGTGGCATCGACACCGCGACACCGCTTGGTGAATCAGTTGCATGTGGTGGCACTGAACGAAGGGTTGCGGCGCAAGAAGGCGCTGTGGCGGCCAGCCGGCCGGGCAGAGTTGGAGTCGATTGTATTGGCACCGTGGGCGAGCCGGCGACGCCAGGACCTGCTCAACTTACTCGACCAACTGACGCCGAAGATCCAGGAACTCACGCGGGCGCTGGAACAAGAAGTAGAGAAGCGTCCGGTGACGCGGCGACTGATGACGCATCCCGGAGTCGGTCCGCTGACAGCGCTGGCCTACGAGTTGGTGATCGGAACTCCCGAATGCTTTCACTGCGGGAAACAGATCGCCAGCTACCTAGGGCTGGTTCCCGAGGAGAAGTCCAGCGGGGATCGGCGCCGGTTGGGACACATCAGCAAGCAAGGCAACGTGCTACTCCGGTTTCTGCTGGTGGAAGCGGCGCAGGTCACGGTGCGCAGTCACCCGGCGTGGCGCCATAAGTTCTTTCACCTCGCCCAGCGGCGGGGACGGAAGATTGCCAAGGTAGCCATGGCGCGGAAACTGGCGGTGCATCTGTACTGGATGTGGCGCCAGGGCTGCGACTACGGTCCGTGGCAAAAGCTCGGTTCGCACGCGGGAGAGCCCGGAAATCCCCATGGTGTGCAGTAAATCACCGACGTAATGATTGGGCATCCCGCTCCCTTGTTCGTGAGGGAGTTCGAATAAAAGGAATCTTGATCGCGGTTAGGGATCGAAGAGATGGCTGGGTCGGACTGAGTTCCTGACCCCAACGATTCAAAGCGAGCCCAGGTTGGAAACGCGCAAACCTACTACGAGAGCGAAATGGCGCTCTTCTTCGAGTGCACGAGGTAGTGTGCCCAGATACTGCTTGACACGGGGCGACATTGTTAGAGATGGAGATGTTACGACAGCTTGCTTCTGGCGGGTGTATTCTGACTCTCGTGGCTCAATCCGAAACAACGGCATCGCTCGTCTGGTTTCTATGGCTTCTCGGGGTGCTGCCTGTGATCGCACTGTCGGGCTTTCTCAAAAAGTTGTGGCGCACATTTGTGCCGCGACTGACATTGGCCCTGCCCCTTTTGAACGCATTTCTGCTGATTTCACTTCATGCCCAGGTTCCCTCTGATCCCCTCGGACTCAACGACCGCCGACTCACCGCCGACATGCTCCGCGACTACAACACCGCGCCCAACACAGCTGTGGTGATTTTCAAAGTGTTCGGAGAGCGCAAGGGACATCTTCTCGATCGCCAAGCGGTATTGAAACTCACGAATCCGGTGACTCAGTTCTCCACCTGGCAAACCACCAGCCGGGATCCCGCCGGTGAGAACCTTGAAACTGGATCCGAGGCTGTCTTCATCGACGTTCCTCTGGGTGTGTACGACGCCGAGATCACGGCGGTTGGGTTCCTTAGCGCTCATCAGCCAGTACGGATTAGCACCAGCCTGGCCCAGGAACGCTTCGAAGTAATTCTTCAACGCGACCCATCGGCCGTCAATCTCGACGTCACCGACGGGGCGGTTTCACCGAAGACCCGCAAGGAACTCAAACGCGCAGTCTCCGCGCTCAAATCCCATTCCCTCCCAGAGGCCGAGAAACACCTCAACAAAGCCCACGAATCCTCGCCCAACAGTTCGAATATCAACTTCCTTCTGGGTTATCTCTTCTTCGAGAAAAGAGATTACGCCCAAGCCGAGAAATACCTTGCGAGCGCGTCGACCCTGAATCCAAACAACGCTCAGGCGCTGACTCTATTGGGACGCACCGGGATGGAAAGACAGGACTATCCGGCCGCCCGCTCGGCCCTGGAGCAGGCTGTTCTGGCTGACCCGGAGAACTGGCTGCCGCACGATCTTCTGGCCGATACATACCTGCATGAGAAGAACTACGAGAGTGCAATGGTCGAAGCGAACAAGGCTGTGACCAAGGGCCAGGCAGCCGCCAGTCCCGCCCAACTGGTTTTGGGGCAGGCCTTGCTGAATCTCGGCCAGTTTCACGACGGAGCTCAGGCTCTCAAGATATTTCTCGATCAGTCGCCCCACAATCCAGTTGCCGGGCAGGTTCGCGATCTCGTCACGCGGTTTGAGAACATGCCCGCCACCACGAAGCTCGCGGAGGCTGATCCTGACGCAAAGGTCAAGTTCACAAGCGTAAACGCATTGGACGCCGTGGCAGCGCCCCGGCTTGCAGTGACCGGATGGCAACCGCCCGGCGTCGACGATGTCAAACTATCGCTCGCGCAGGGTGTTGAGTGTCCAGCAGGCCAAGTCATCTACGAATCCGGAAAGCGCGTCGAAGAACTCGTGGACGACGTCGCCCGCTTCGCTGCGATCGAGAATCTCACCCATCAGACACTCGACGAGGTGGGCAATCCCATCGGCACAGAAAGCCGCAAATACGACTACGTCGCATCCATCGCCGAAACCGAGCCCGGCTTCCTCTCCGTAAATGAATACCGTTCGTCGGTGACGAAGTTCTACGATTTTCCTGGCGGCATCGCCAGCACTGGCTTTTCCAGCCTCGCTCTGGTCTTTCACCCCCACGTCCGTGACAATTTCGAGCTGCGCTGTGAAGGGCTGGGAGACTGGAACGGACAAGCAACCTGGCTGATACATTTCCGACAGCGCGACGACCGCCCAAACCGGATGCACAGCTACGACATCGGCGGCCAGATCTATCCTGTCAAACTCAAGGGACGCGCCTGGATCACCCCCGACAAATTCCAAATCGTGCAGATCGAAGCGGAGATGGTCCGGCCAATGCCTGAGATCCTGCTGCTCAGTGAACACCAGATCGTGGATTACGGCCCTGTCCCCTTCCCACAGAGGCAAGTCTCTCTCTGGCTGCCCAAGAGCGCGGAAATTTATTTCGACTTCCGCAAGCATCGCTATCATCGCCGCCACAGCTTCGATCACTACATGCTGTACTCGGTCGACTCCGTAGAAAAGCGGAAGGAACCAGTCGCCGCGCCGTCCGACTAGGGCTGCCATCACGCAGCTGTCACTTTCTCATCAACCAACCAAGCATCTTTGAATAGAACGTCACCGGCTTCCGCAAGGTTGGCTCCGCACAAATCCGCGGCGTGATTGATGTTGTCGAGAGAAAAATCAGCTCCACTCAGATTGGCATTTTGCAGGCTGGTCTCACGAAGATCGGACAACACGAAGATCGTCGCCCTTGAGGTTTGCTCCTAGAAGATACGCTTCGTACAAGTCTGCCCAGGCGACTCGGCTTCAGGCAGATCAGCGTTCTCTAGCGCCACCCCTTCCAATCGGTCGCTCGTATTATCAACCTCAAGCAGTGGCTTGCCCAACCAGTTTTTGATAAATCATGTTGGAATAACTTACCTTGTTTAGAACGGTCGAGTTGTAGAGTTTCACACTGCTCAACTGGCGAAAGCAGATGGGATGAGAAGGCCGGTCTCCGGCGGGATGCTGTACGCTCCCAAGTTATCGACGCGCTCGAAGCGCAAGAGATAAAGGAGACCGGCAATGAAGAAGGTTAGCACTGCTGTGGTAACGGCGACGAAGAATTTTTCTCAACCGAAGCTGACGATTGGGTTGGACCTGGGCGATCGATCGAGTTGGTATTGCCTGCTCGACGAAGCGGGCGAAGTGCTGCTGGAACAGAAAGTGAGCACGACTCCGAAAGCAATTCGAGAGGTGTTTGGGGCCATGCCGCGCTGTCGGATCGCGCTGGAGACGGGGATGCATTCGCCCTGGGTGAGTCGACTGCTGAGTGAACTGGGGCACGAAGTAATCGTGGCGCATGCCCGCAACGTACGGCTGATTGGAGAGAGTCGGAAGAAGGACGATCGGCTGGATGCGCGGACCCTGGCACGATTGGCGAGGATTGATCCGCAGTTGCTGAGTCCGGTGAAGCATCGCAGCGCGAAAGCGCAGGCGGATCTGACGGTGATCCGGGCACGAGCTGGGTTGGTACGAGCGCGGACGTCGCTGGTGAACACGGCCCGCGGGTTGGCCAAGAGTTACGGCGAGCGGCTGCGCGGATGCAACGTACGCAATATGAATCCGGAGAAAGCCGAAGGGTTGAGCCCGGAACTGCAAAGGGCGCTGCAGCCGCTGCTGGCAGGCATCGAGTCGCTGAGCGAACGCATCCGCGAATGTAACGAACGGATCGAGAAACTGGCACAGGAAAGTTATCCGCAGGTGGCGCTGCTGAAACAGATCAAAGGAGTAGGCACGCTGATCGCGCTGACGTTCCTGCTGACGCTGGAGGATGCGCATCGCTTTCGCAAGAGCCGCGACGTGGGCTGCTACCTGGGTCTGCAGCCAGGACGGAGAAACTCCGGGCAGAGCGAGCCACAGATGCACATCAGCAAAGAAGGGGATCCGTATCTGCGCACACTGCTGGTGCAGGGAGCGCACCACATTCTGGGTCCGTTTGGAGCGGACAGCGATCTGCGGCGCTGGGGGCTGAAGCCGGCGGAGCGTGGCGGCAAGAATGGGAAGAAGCGAGCGGTAATTGCGACCGCGCGAAAGCTGGCGGTGTTGCTGCATCGTTTGTGGGTCAGTGGAGAGGTTTACGAACCGTTGCGGAATTGCCACCAGGTAGCGATGCCGGCGGCCGCATAAGTCAACATCTTCTTCGGAAGGAAAAAACAAAAGCCCAGAGCGCCGAGTTCCGGTGACTGCGTTAATGGCCTGGCCCGGTTTCTATCGTAAGGATGGAAATCAAGGTCGACAATCAGGTGGCAGCACCGACTGAAACGAGAACACCCAACTGGCACCGAGCGAAATCAAAATCGCTCATCACAGAGTGCGGATGGAAGGGTGGCGACAGTGGCGGCTGTGGCTTGGAAGAAACAACGTGACCAACAAAAAAACGAATCGACTTGACTCCGACCGGCCTTCTTCATGGAAGGCCGTTACACGTTTTGACCGTTCTTTTCTTCGCTCGCCTTGGCCAGTTCCTCTCGTGTATTCAGGTTACGGAACATTGTTGGTGAGAGGCCTGCCACGTTCAATTCTTCTTCGGTGATCGTTTGCGTATTGGTGGATGGGAAGAGGGAATCAATTTTGCAGCGACCGGACCGCAGGGCTTTGTCGGCCAGGTCTGCGAATTGGCGGCGGTAAATGGCGCTGAGAGGCTGGTAGCCTCCGGCGGTTTGCACGACGGTCACGACTGCTGTATTCCTACGCGTGCGCTCGACTAAGTACTCTAAGAGCTCAGTAGATACGAAGGGGACGTCCACGGCGAGGATCAGATTTAGGTCTGTCGAGGAGGAGCGCAGGGCGGCATGGATGCCTCCCAGGGGGCCGCAGTTGGGGAAGATATCTTCGACCACCGGGGCGTGCGCGGCAAATTTTGCGGGGTCCCCTACGATGCTCACGTTGTGTGTGACGGAGCGGGCAATATCGAGAGCTCGGGCTAGCAGGGTGCGACCATCGAGCGTGACGAAGGCTTTGTCTGTGCCCATGCGCGTGCTTTTGCCGCCGGCGAGGATGAAGGCGGAGACGTCCGGGATCGAGGCCGGCATGGGGCGATGATACATGGAGTCTGTGCGCGGGTGCCGTCCCTGACGGGACTCCGTTAATCCTTATTTTGCTTCCCCGGCACTGCCGTGCGGGCTTTCATGTGCCGCCGCTTCGCGGCTAGTGTGGGTTCTTGCCTTTTTTGTTCGGGCTGAGACCGCGCGAGAAATGGGTACCCCAAAGGTCGTTCTCTTTACAGGAACTGCAACCGCCCATAAACAATAGGAGTCTGTTCAGAATGGCAGGGCACAAAACTTCCACAGGGTAAGATCTTGCATCCACGGCAGTTAGGAACGCGTGCGGGGCGGCATGTGCACGAAAGTAACCTACCCAAAGTGAAGGCTTCGGGAGATGATGGGCCTGCATCCGAGGGTTCGGTAACCCGGACGTTATAACATGCCGCAAAAATTCATGGATGTGCTTATGCTTGGGCGCTGCTCTCACGAGTTCTCCTGGCCGCGTCGTGGTGGCGATGGCGATTATTACCAGGTCTGCCTGCTGTGCGCCGCGGAATACAAATATGACTGGACGACCATGCGCCGGACACAGCGCGTGGAACACGCCAAGCCCGAGACCACGGTGCGGCGCAGCCACACCCGGGAGAAGCGGCAGTCCTGGGTGCCTCGCGCGCGCCGGTTGAAGCTCGATATTCCTTTGCGCTATCGCGTGAACAAGACCAGCACGTGGCATGAAGGGATCATCGAAAACATCAGCCAGAGTGGCGTCCTGTTCAACGGGCCGCAACAGTTGCCGGTGAACGCGCTGATCGAGATGGTGTTTGAGATGCCGGAAGAAATTTCGGGTCAGAAGAACAGCAACGTCGTCTGCCAGGGGCGCGTGATGCGCGCCAAAGACGCGGCCAAAGGGGAAGAAGCACCCGCGCAAGAACAAGAGAACGGGGCGCTGGCGGCATCGATCGTCGACTACAAGTTCATTCACTAAGCAAGAGTGCGCGAGCGGGACGGTCCCGCTGCAGCCGGCGGGACGCTTCGGCTTTGCTCAGGGCAGTCTGCTGGCGCTACGTTTTTCGCCTCGCTACTGTGTGAATTCCTTTTGCGGTTTACATCTGCAGGAAAACTTCGCCGCATCTAAAATGTGTGCATGGGCCGGGGCGGCCCGGTGTATACGTGTCAGGAGTCGAACATGAAAATCAATTCCCTGTTGTTTTGCTTCATTTTGGCGATCGTCTTGGGCATGGGCTCGGGGTGTGCGAAGAAGCCTGACAACGCCAAGATTTCCAGCGATGTTCAAGGCAAGTTCAGCCAGGATTCCGGCCTTTCGAGCAAACAAGTGGCGGTGCAGGCCAATGACGGGGTCGTGACGCTGGAGGGCACAGTCGATAACGAAGCCCAGCGGGAGGCGGCGGGCCGACAGGCTGCATCGATTGCCGGAGTAAGAACGGTCATCAACAACCTGCGGGTTGGGGATGCGGCGGTGGCGCCGACTGCGGTCGCTCCGTCGGCGAGTGAATCGGTGCCACCCACACCAACCGCTAGCGCACAAGCGGTGGACAAACCAAAGCCCAGCGTGGCGAAGAAGAGCAGTAGGGCGCGCGGCTCTCAGGGTTCGAAGACGAAGCCGGATTCTGCGGATGACGCGAATACGAACCGGATGAGTGCGAGCAATCAGAATGCTGCCGATACGGCGACTCAGCCAGCAGATGCCGCGGCGGACCATTCTATGACGCAGGCCCCACCTCCTCCGCCTCCGGCGCCGAAGAAGCTGATCATCGATCAGGGAACGCAGCTGACGGTACGCTTGATCGATCCAATTGACAGCGAGAAAAATCAGACCGGTGAAACCTTTCGCGCCACGCTGAACGCCCCGCTCACCTCGGATGGAGAAGAAGCCGTACCCGCGGGCGTTGAATTGACGGGGCACCTGGTGTCGGTAAAGAGCGCGGGTAAGTTTGCAGGGCAGTCAGAAGTCGTGCTGCAACTTGACAGCCTGGCGTCGGGCGGAAAGACTTACGGCCTGCAGACAGATCAGTACAAAAAGCAAGGAAGCTCGCGCGGGAAGAATACTGCCGAGAAGGTCGGCGGGGGCGCGATCATTGGGGGCATCATCGGGGCCATTGCTGGAGGTGGCAAGGGCGCGGCGATTGGCTCGGCCGCGGGCGCGGGCGTGGGCGGCGGAGTGCAGGCGGCGACCAAGGGGCAGCAGATTAAATTGCCGTCGGAGACTGTGCTGAATTTCACGCTGCAGGCTCCGATTACGGTGGTGCAGGCCGCTCCGACGGACGCGACCCGAGAGAAGTTGGGGAATTCGCAGTAAGGGCGGCGTGGCTTGGGTGCTCAACGAGAATTGTAGCGATCCGCGCAAGATCCTTCGCTCCGCCTGAAGAGCGGCTCCGCTCAGGATGACACAGCTTGTTGAATGAGAGCTGCCCGGGCGGCAAAGCTTTCACTCCGACGCAAGCTGGCCATCACAATCCTTCCTGATTCGCGTACACTCCATTCGTCGGTTTCTTATGGCTCGGATCACGGCGGTGCTGCACACCGAGAATGATGCCTTGCGGTTGGGGCGTGCGCTGGAGACGGTGTACGCCTGCGATGACATTCTCGTAGTCGATCATGGCTCGCGCGACGCGACCGTGCGGGTAGCCCGCGAGTACGGAGCACACGTTGTGGACGCGGTACCCGGAGCGTCGGCGCGGTATTATCTTCGCCGAATCCACCCAGATGCGGTCGCCAATCCCGGATGGATCTTGTGCCTCGCTCCCAGGGAGTCTCTGAGCGAGAAACTGGCGGCGAGTTTGTTTGAATGGAAACTCGAATCGTCACCTGTGAAGGGCTCGGCCGGGGTGGGGTTTTCCATGTTGCTTCGAGAAGAGACGGCGGGCGGTTGGGTAGAAGTGCCTGTTGCGGAGACCCGACTGGTGCCGCACACCTGGAATGATTGGAAGGGAACGTTTCCTGTGAATGAGCCTTCGGCCATCACTCTGGAGGGAGAGTTACTGCGCTTCGCTTTTCCGTAATCTTGTCTCGGTGCAGCCGGAGATAGAGGCCGTCCAGAACAATGAACTAAAGATTAAGACAATCACGCCATTCGCACGCACGGACCAACAAAGCCTTACCAATCAGACCTTCCCAGCAGGCTCTTCAGGAGTCACAAATAGTTGTGATTCCAGTCACATTCCACTCTTGGACACGCGCCTAGACTGCATGGTTGTGGCAGTTTTGGCCCGGAAAGGCCTAGGAGGAAGGATATGCGTGTAATGAAATTCATCAGTTTGGCTGTGATTCTAGTAGTAGTTTCGACTTTGGCCGTGGCGCAGCAGGCCCCGGCGCAGACTGCACCGACGGTCAAGCATGTTCCCATCAGCAACATCCCGTCCAACGCCGGGAATGAGATGTACTCGAGCTATTGCGCAGTTTGCCATGGAAAAGACGGCAAGGGTAACGGGCCGGCAGCTTCTGCGATGAAAACTTCTCCCACGGACCTGACCACCCTGGCGCAGAAGAGTGGCGGAAAGTATCCGGCATCGCATGTGGCCGCGGTGATCCGCGGACAGGCTATGACACCGTCTCACGGCAGTCTGGATATGCCAGTGTGGGGACCACTGTTCTCGAGCATTAGCCAGGGCCACGATTCGCAGGTGCAGCAGAGAATTGCGAACCTGGTAACTTATATCGAAGGCCTGCAGGCAAAGTAAGGATTCTGACGCTTGGGAGTTTTGGGAGATGATGGCTCTGGAGCGCGATGAGCGCGCTCCGGGCCCCGTCTTCAGTTTTGCCGCCCACCGGGCGACCGCACTGAAGCGGATCCGATGGAACCTGTACCGCTATTGGTAAGTTGGACGGTAAGCTCAGGATGGTCAATGTCTTACCGCCCACTGGCCGTTTGGCCAGTGACTTCAGTACCTTAGTCCCCGCCGATTGATCGACTTATAATCCAGTCAAGAAGAAAGAATATTAGCGTTCTTCCGGAGACGCGCGCGCGGCTGCGAGCCAACTGGGAGAGCTTGAGAGAAAACGTGGATCCGGTCATAGCATCGTTGATCTTTTTCGCGGGGCTGGCCTTCGGCAGCTTTCTGAACGTGTGTATTCACCGACTGCCTCTGGGGCGCTCGGTGGTGACGCCGCGTTCGGCCTGCCCCACATGCAAAGAACCGATCGCGTTCTACGACAACATTCCGGTGCTGAGCTGGCTGATTCTGGGCGGGCGCTGCCGGCATTGCAAGAGCAAGATTTCACCGCGCTACCTGCTGATTGAGTTGCTGACTGGCGTGCTCTTTCTGGCGTGCTACTGGTATTTCGGGCTGACGCTGGCCACGCTCAAGTTCTGCGCCTTCGCATTCTTGTTGTTGGGATTGATCTTTACCGACGCCGAAACCAAGTTGCTACCCGACAAGTTAACCTTGCCCGGATTGGCGCTGGGCGTGATTTTCAGCGTTCTGGTTCCCGTGAATGATCTGGCATCGCAGTTCTTGCCCGGCGTGGTGAGTTTGCCGTTCAGTGGAGACGTTTCCTTGCGAGTTCTGTCTCTGCTGGATTCCCTGCTGGGCGCGGCTCTGGGTGCGTCGTTCATCTATGGAGCGGGCGCAATATACTTGCGATGGCGCGGCACCGAAGGAATGGGCTTTGGCGACGTCAAGCTGATGGCCATGGTGGGCGCATTCCTGGGAATGAAGCTTACCATCTTCACGATTTTCACGGCGTCGCTGGCGGGTTCCTTCTTCGGACTCACAACCGTCTTCGTGGTATGGGTGAAACGTACGCACCGCTTTATGAAACGATTGGCAAATTTGCAGGCGGCGCGACGGCGCGGATGGCAATCGGCGCAGGTGGTTTATCGGAACTATCAGATGCCCTTTGGCGTCTTTTTGGGCTGCATGGCGATGATCGCATTCTTCTTCGGCAACCGATTCCTGCACTGGTATGGAGGGCTCTGGTGAGAGCGCTAGCCAATCCGTTGTTGCTGCGGGCTGCCATCGTGTTGTTCTGCGCGACGTTTGCGTTTCTACTCGGTTTGCTCTTCATGCGGCTGCTCAAGCAAAACATATCAGAAGAACGAAATTTTTCAGCCACCGCACAACCGACGCTGGAGACGCTGCCGCTTCACCTCTACAACACCGTGATTCAGCAGCTCAAGCAGCAGAAACATGAACTGCAGGTGCAATCGGAAGCAGAGCAGCGCCGATTGCGTACCACGGAAAATTTCAGCCAGGCGGTGCTTTCCAATCTATCGTGCGGAGTGCTCGTGTTCGGCATGAATGGGCTGGTCAAGACCGCCAATCCGGCGGCGAAGGCGATTCTTGGTTTTGCTTCTCCCACAGGGATGGGAGCGGAAGATATTTTTCGCGGAGCTCTAGTCAGTTCCGGCGTTCAGACAACAAGTACGGGCTCGGAGGACAACGGCGATGAAGCCGTGGGAATGGCGGACAAGATCCGCGAAGTGTTGCAGGAAGAAAGTAAGCGGTGCAACGTGGAAGCCGAGTACGAAACTCCGGCCGGCGCAAAGCGATTCATTGCGGTAACGATTTCTCCGGTGCCGTCGGTGGATGGGAGTCTACTGGGCGCGGCCTGCCTGATCAACGACATGAGCGAGTTGGAACAGATCCGGCGCCAACAGCAACTGGACGGAGAGATTTCGGCGGAGAAGGCGCTGCAACTGCGTTCGTCGCTGGCCACGATATCCAGCTGCGCGCAGCAACTGGGCAGCAGCCGCGATGCAGAAACGGCGCAGCGACTGGCAGAGGATATCGCGCACGAAGCCACGGAATTGGACCGCAGCATTGGCGGATTTTTGACCAAAACTCAAGCCGTGCAGGGAGCGGCCGCGGCTAGCGGCGCAAATTGAGTTCGAAGGACAGGCCAGGGCGGCGGATAGCCGCCAGGGCGAAATAGACGCAATCGTGAAGGAAAAGGTGGAATGATGAAACATATTGCATGCAGTGGAATTGGTCTCGTGTTGCTTCTGGGTTTGATCGGCGTTCCGGCCGGTGCGCAGAATCAGGGTTCGATAGCCTCGCAAAACTCTTCCTCCGGTTCGTCTTTAGGCGAGTACGCCCGGCAGGTTCGAAAGGATCCCGGCAGCACCGCCAAGCCGAAAGTGTTCGACAACGACAATTTGCCCAGGGAAGACAAACTCTCCATCGTAGGGCAGCCGGCCGCACCGGCGGCCGGAAGCGACACCGACGCCAAGGCGACTCAGGCGGAGAACTCCACGCCGAGCGACGCCAAGCCAGGTGCGGATAACAAAACTGCGTCACCCGAGAAAGCCCCGCTGACCAGCACGCCCAAAGCTCCCGACGATGACAAGACCAAGGAGAATGCGGTGAAGCAATGGGCGGACAAGCTCGCGGCGCAGAAGGATCAAATCGATCTGCTGACCCGTGAACTGGATGTACTGCAGCGCGAATATCAAATCCGTGCCGCCGCAATGTATGCGGACGCGGGGAACAGAATGCGCAACTCCGGCGACTGGGATAAACAGGACGCACAGTACAAGCAACAGATTGCGGACAAGCAGAAAGCGATCGAAGACGCCAAGCAGAAACTGGAAGACACGCAGGAAGATGCACGGAAAGCAGGAGTGCCGGCATCGGTCCGCGAGCCGTAAATTCAGTTTTGCAAACAATTCGAGCGCCGAAGCTTGCTCCGGCGCTCGATTCTTTTGCTACCGTAGGCAGCGAGGCGCCGGCGCTACGCTTGCGTACGCAGGCGGCGAAGTTGCTTTACGTGATGCAGGCCATGCACCAAATGGAACTTCCTCCATTGGGCTGCCGTGAGCGGACCGAGGATGGGATGATCGAGAAGTTTCTGGCGCGGTCCGAGTTTCTCCTCGCAGCGGCGAATAATGTCGTCCATCTCTCCGATCTTCGGGCCGATTTCGGCACGCACTTTTTCGGGTGGAACTCCGCGGGGGCGAGCGACGGGCGGGGCTTCCCTGCCGGAGGGCAGATGCCCGAGTCCCACAACCACAAGGGTTCTGCCTCGCTGGGCCCACGTTTGAGTAGTCGCGAGGGGCTTGCCGGCTTCGACGATGCGCTCGAATCCCTTGATGGTGCCCGTATAAGTTAAATACAAGTGCTCCAGAACCTCGGCGGCACACCACTTGCCGGGTGGGTGGGCGGTCAGCTGCGCGGTCGACATGGGCGCGACGGCTGCGGCAATCTCTGCTTGCAATTTTTGCAGACGAGGGTCCACGAGGTTACTTACCTTTTCCGCCCTTTCGGTTAGAATGTTGCGCGAACAAGAAACTCATTCACGTTATCACAGGAAGGATGTCATGAAGACGGCCAGCCCTGCCCCTACGGAGTTGCACGCAATGGCAGCGAAGATGTCGGGAACGGCGTTGTACAGCAGTCGGACTCAGCCATCATTCAATCGGAGAAGCGCGTTTCGCAGCAACGTTTATGCAGGTTTATTGGCTGCGCTGGTCATGACGCTTCTGGCGCTGTTAAGCTCGTGCTCCTCGGAACCCGAAAAACCAGCGGAATCTGCGAAGCCGGAAGTGAAGGGACCGGAACTCATTACGGCTCGATCTGCATTTCAGAAACTGTATGTGGCGGCGCGCGGTTGGAATCAGGATGCGCAGCCCTACCGGATTGAGTCGACGGCAACCAGCGACGGCAACGGTCACGATGGCAAGTGGGCCATCTGGCGATGCAGCTTTGCCTCGCCCAGCAAGCGCTCGTCGAAGGCATATACCTGGTCAGGAAGTGCGGCCGATGGGGCGCCGTCGCGCGGGGTGGATCCAGGAAGAGAAGACAGCTACAGTCCATCGAACTCTTCGACGCAAGTGTTCGATATGGCGTTCCTCAAAATCGATTCGGATCAGGCTTTCGCGACCGCCCAGAAGCACGGCGGCGACAAGGTTCTGGAGAAGACGCCCGACACGCCCGTGACCTACATTTGCGACTGGAATCACAACACAAATGAATTGACCTGGCATGTGATCTACGGCTCAAGTCGGGAGGGAGCCAAGCTCACGGTGGCGGTTAATGCGTCTACCGGCGAATTTATTCGCGTTGAGAAATAGCTTGCCGCACCGGTGATGCGGCTGGCTATGCAGTTGGAGTTGGAAGAAAATTAGGGGTTCGGGCCTTGCTTGTGAAAGGTCCGGCCGTCGATCGTGGAAGAGAACCGGTACAACGGTTCGGCCGATGCGATTGCCCGCTTAGGTCCGTGAACCAATCACCGCTCCTCAATTCGTTGTCCTGGGGTAAACGCAGGTGGATCCCGAAAAACCGTAATGGGGAGGACTGCGTCAGTACGCGGTTCGATCGGGACTACCCTGCGAGGTCGTCGATAGTGGCGGTAAGTATATTGT
Organism: uncultured Acidobacteriaceae bacterium; assembly: GCA_963840895.1. Taxonomy (GTDB): domain Bacteria; phylum Acidobacteriota; class Terriglobia; order Terriglobales; family Acidobacteriaceae; genus Sulfotelmatobacter. The sequence goes on along the minus strand of CAWJAR010000004.1, from coordinate 218,007 downwards.
ACGACGTTAGTTATACGTGGTTTAAGAAATAAGCAGTAGCGCTATTTGGAGGCGATGGTGCCGAGGCATCCCGATCCTGATTTGGAGCAACGTATCTTAGGGGCGGCATCGCGCCTGTGGGCGCGCGGCGGCGAAAAGACTCTGACCATGCGCGCGGTGGCCAAGGCAGCCGGCACCACTACGCCGACGGTGTACGAGCGTTATCGCGACCGCGAGGACATTCTTCGTTCGCTGCGCATGGAAACGCGACGGGAGTTATTTGCCGCGCTCAGTGACACAAAGACTCTTCGCGAGGCCTTTCAACAGCATCTCGAGTTTGCCCTCAAACATAGCCACGCTTACGAGATGCTGTTTGACGGTGTGGCCAAGCCTCCTTCCCTGCACGAACCCTGGCCGTCGTTCAATCTAATGCGTGAACGCGTCGCCATACGTCTCGGCGGCAGTCCCCGGCAACATACGCGACTCATGCTCGCAGTATGGTCGTTGATGCACGGGGCCGCTATGCTGATCATTCGCGGCGGATTTGAAGGCGTACTGCGAGACCAGATGGTGCACGCGTGCCTGGACGCATTTGACGACATTCTTGATGCGGCGGCGCGATCGAAAGGCCTGGCCCACTCCGGTCCGAAATGGCCATCAAATCTAATTCTGGGCGAAGGCAAGCAGAGTCGTGCGGGCAATGGCGAAGTCAACGACCGGAAGGCCAAAATCAAAAGCAGTAAACATAGGTGAGCCAACTCCAGCCTGCGAGTTTGCGCAGGAACAATGGCTCCGAGCGTAAACGTTCACGGTGGCGTTTTACGGAGCAGGCTTCACATTTGCAGCGGCGCCCTTTAGCCGGTCGATCGCCTTTTGAGCTTCTTCTGCTTGCGGCCCATGAGGCAGGATCTTTAGATAGCTTTCGTATGCCTTGCCGGCATCGTCGGGCTGATCCAATTTTTCCAGGCACACGGCAAGGTGGTACGTGGCCTCGGCGTCGTTGTCTTTGTAGTACAACGCTTCCCGATACCGGTCGGCAGCGGCGCGATAGTTCTTGCGCTTGAAGTAGAAGTTTCCCACTTCAATATCCTTCGCCGCCTTGTGCGGGTTCCAGGTGTGAAACTCGGCAACATTGCCGCTGCCGGGCGCGGCGGTCTCGTCTACCAATAGGTCTGAACTTTCCGGGTGAGCCTTGTCATCCCCGGGCGGGGGGCTCAAATCGATAAGAGTATCTTTGCTCGAGCTTTGCCCTCCTGCATCTTCGAGGGTGTCGGCATTGACGCGATCGGACCGTGGCGGGGTCAGATTGGGATTCCGTGGAGTCAACGGCTTGGAATCCTGCGCTGACTTCGAACTGGGCGTTTGCGCACTCGAAGGGGAGGAATTGGAGGGAGTGGAGTTTTGCGCCCGCACACCCAACGTGCATGCAATGCACATTAAAACAAGACAACTACGCATAGGATTATTTTACCTTCAACCGTGAGTGGCGCGAAACGACTGCAAGCACTTCTGCGCGGTCTCAAGTTCTGGGAAGCGGCTTCCTTCTTGTTCGATGAAGTAGTACTCGACGCCACCCCCGCTTTCGGCCGCTTGAAAAATACCTTTCCAGTCGGCGACGCCTTCCCCAAAGAGGACCTTGTAGCCTTTGCCGGGATCGCGCGACCACTCTTTACAATGGATGGAGCGAATGCGTCCCGGGTTGGCTCGGATCCAGGCTACTGGATCGGCGCCAGCTTCCAGGCAGGTGCCCACGTCCAACTGCAGCATCACGGATGGCTTAGTGTTCTTGGCAATGATCTCAATGGGGCGCGTGCCGGGCGCGCCTGTGAATTCGGCCTGATGGTTGTGATACCCGGTCTTAAGACCAGAGGGAGCGAGCGTGTCGGCGGCGGAGTTCAACGTGTCGGCAATTGCCTTCCAGCCATCGACGCCGGTCTTAGGATCGCTCCAGGCGAGGACCACGTATTTGCTGCCGAGAATCAAATTGTAGTCGCGCGCGCGGTCGATGTTTTTCGCATTGAAGTAATCGGCATCGTTGTGCGTGGAATAGCAGCGCATTCCGAGATCATCGAGCAACTTGCGAGTCTGCTTAGCCTCGGTTTCGGTCCATTCGAAGTACGGAGCGTAGAACTCGACCGCTTGGTAGCCCATTTTCGCGACGGCACGGAGCGTGGCATCGGGATCCTGCTTGAGGGAGTCGCGAACGGAGTAAAGCTCGAGGCCGACCGGGATGGTAGTGGCAGAAGCTGCGCTCCTGAAGGCCCAGGGCAAGGTGGCAGACATCGCAAGGAAGGTGCGGCGGGAGAGTGCGCTCATTGGCATGCGTGAAATCCTAACTCTTTACGCCGGTTCGTAGAGAAAGATTTTAACCACAAGAGGACGCAGAGCGAGAGCCACGGAGTTTGCAGGTCAACACCGATATTGAACAAAAAAAGCAGGCCGCTCAGGGGGAGGCATTGAGCGGCCTGGTTGGCGAAGTCCTCCGGGGAGGAGGGTAAACTTTTTCTACATCGATGACGGATTGTTCGTGGCCGGCGCTGCACTTGGCTGCGTAGTGTCGCCCACGGTGTTCGTCATCAGGCGGACATCGACACGGCGGTTATCCGCGCGTCCCGTGGAGGTCTTGTTAGACTCCACTGGCTTATCTTTGCCCAGACCGATCACGTAGATCTTATGCGCGGGCACGTTGTACTTGGTCGCGAGGTACTGGATCACCGAGTTAGCGCGACGCTGGCTGAGATCATAGTTATAGTCGGCCGGTCCAACCGAGTCCGTTCCGCCTTCCAGCGCAATGATGTATCCCTTGGTGCTGGCAATCTGGCCAGCGAGCTGATCGAGCGTTTGCTGCGCCTCAGGAGTCAGATTGTCCTTGTTGAATCCGAATTTCACCGACGTCTCGGCGACGGCGTGATAGTTGTCGAGATTGGCTACGGTGTTGGTCAGAGTACCTACGCGGGTGTTCGCGGCATCGGCCATTTGCTGGGCGGACGCTGCGTTCTGTCCGGCGGTTTGAGCCTTCTGCTCGACTTCGGCGGTCTTGGCATTCACGGCCTGAATGCCCGCCTGGGCCCGCGCGTCAACGTCCTTAATGTCTTTCGAATTCTTCGCGGTCAGATCGTCGAGCTCGTTGGTCTTGTTGATCAGTGGCGTTGTTTGTGACTTCACGTAGTTCTTGCTGGAACAGCCAACGGTTGCCACCATGCTGGCTGCCAGGCAAATCACTAACGAAGTGCGGTTCATAGGGTGAGGCTCCTTGGTAAGTCTCTTGAACTTTCAGAACTTGTCGGACGCCTTTCTGGCGACCGGAAATCTGTTATTTCCAATTACCGGGAAATGATTCCACAGCTCGACTACGGGCTTTACTTGTGCACGGCACATGCCAGTTTCCCAGCCTGGCAAGGGCGGCAATAAGTATATACGTTTTCAATGCTTTGCGGTTATTTTGCGAAGGCGCAGAAAAGTGCATAGCGGGGCGAAACTATGCAAACCCACATACAGGATGGAAATTTTATACGGTAAGTCTCAAGGCAAGCGACTTACGTGGTTCAGCAACCCACCCTTTTATCGCAGGGACGCGGAGAGAGCGCCGCGAAGACCGCATAGAGAGGCGTCAGGTTACTTCCAAATGTCGGTGATTGGGGCTGCCCCTCGATCGTTGGCGGTGAGAGGCTCGAGGCCGAAATTGTCTTCGATGGTGCGCAAGAGGTTGTAGTGCGTGTAGTGCATGGCGAGTGCCTTGGGATCCTGCTGGTTCGCGGGTTTGACCATGTCCCCCAGGAGCAACGTGTAAATGCGGTTGTCGGCATTGCCGCCGGATTCGTCGAAGGTGACGACGACCAAGGTTCCCTTGCGCAGCTTCTCAGAGAAGCTATCATCCAGAAACTTTTTCACCCACGCGCCGGCGACTTGGACGTTCGTGTCGTGGCCGTCGTGGTTCATGTTGGGAGAGTAGAAGGAATAGGCGACCAGGCCCTTGCGGGCGTCTTGCACGAAGAAGTTGTCGGACTTGCTGGAGTCGACGCGAACCACGCGGTCGCACCACTTCGATTGCACTTCACGAAAACTGAGAAAGGGGACGTGGCGTCGCGTGTAGTTGCCGCGTTTCTCGGCCACATGCTGCGAAGAAATGTTCCATGGGCAAGTTCCGCCGGGTAACTCTTCGGCGTATTGCTTGAAATCGAGGCCGGAGGAGATGAGGCGATCGGCGATGGTCTGGTGAGCAGCGTCCGCGGGATAGTTGACTTGGTTGTCGGCAAGCAAACGACCGCGGCGATGGATGCCGAAATCGGTTCCCGCCACCATCGCCAGGTAGTTGGGATAGGACGGGTGAAACATGGCATGGAAGTTGGTCAAGCTGGCACCACCTGCAGCCAGGGCGGCAAGGCTCTTGTCCTGGCTCGCGACTTCGTAGTCGACGTTCTCAAGCACGATGATGAGAACGCGATCAAAATGACGGGAAGTGGCGCGCGCCGCGGCACGAGCGGCTTCCTCCTCCTTGCCGGCGGGGGACTTCGTCACTTGAGGCTGAGTGGATTGGATCGGTGGCGCTGACGTGATGCTCTGGGCCGAGGCAAGAATCGCCGTGAACAAGACCGGCAGAAAAATAACGTGGAGACTTCGAGAGGAAGATGCTGAAAACACCGACATAGAACTCATCAGTCCTTTTTGTAACATAATGTTTGGCTTTTCCATCCAATAGAATAGATGCCTCGCGCCATGGATTTGCAGGCGAAAATCCGCACCATTCCTACCGAGCCCGGCGTGTATCTGTACAAGAACGCCGAGGGGGAAGTGATTTATGTTGGTAAAGCAAAGAACCTGCGCAGCCGCGTGGCCAGCTACTTTCACGAAGGGCGGTGGGAGGATGCGAAGACCGGAACGCTAGTTCGCGAGGCGGTGGATGTTGACTACATCGTGGTCGCGAACAACAAAGAAGCGCTGGCACTGGAAAACAATTTAATCAAGCAGCGCAAGCCGCGCTTCAACATCCTGCTGCGGGATGACAAGACGTATCCGTACGTGAAGTTGACATTGGGCGAGCGCTGGCCGCGAGTTTACGTGACGCGGCGACTGCGAAAGGATGGTAGCGCTTACTACGGACCGTACTTCCCTGCCAATCTGGCCTACCGAATTGTTGATTTGATCCACCGGAATTTTCTGATTCCTTCGTGCAAGGTGGATTTGACGCGCTTCCATCCGCGGCCGTGTTTGCAGTACTACATCAAGCGATGCCTGGGACCGTGCGTGCAGGAGTTGACCACGCCTGAGGCTTATCAGGAGGCCGTGCGGGATGTGAAGTTGTTTCTGGAAGGGCGGCCGACGGATTTGAGCCGGTCGCTGCATGCCCGCATGGAGCACGCCGCGGCTGAGCAGGAGTACGAGCGGGCGGCACGGTATCGCGACTTGATTTCGACAGTGGAGCAGTTGCAGGAGCGGCAACGGATTGCAGCGGCTGAGGGCGATGACGCCGACGTGTTTGGGTATCACTTCGAGAACGGGATGCTGGCGGTGAATTTGTTTCACATGCGCGGCGGCAAGATGGTGGACCGGCGGGAGTTTTTCTGGGAAGAGTTACCGGAATTTGCCTCCGATGCCGTGAACATCTCGGACGATATAGCGACGGCCGCCATCGGCCGTCCGGACGATCAAGGCTCTCCGCCGCATCTGGATAACAGCATGGAAACGCTCGGCGACGCGAACAGCCAAGCTTCGCTCGACACCGAGGGTCGCGAGCGGCCGTCTCCACACGAGCAATTTCATCCCGGAGAATTTTTTTCGGCGCTGCTGAAGCAGCTTTATATTGGCCAACCCTATGTGCCGCGGAATCTCTACGTACCGGTTGATTTTGAGGATCGCGAGGCGCTGGAAGACTTGCTCGCGGAGCAACACGCGGGCGAGGGAGTTCGTGTAGCACGAGTGCATATTCTTGTACCAATGCGCGGGGACAAGCGGTCCCTGATCGACTTGGCTGGCAACAATGCGAAGCAGTCCTACGACCAGCGGTTCCGCGTGTTGAAGCCGAATGCAAGGAAGATTCAGGAAGAGTTGCAGGAAGTGCTCAGCTTGCCAGAACTGCCGAAGCGAATTGAGTGTTTCGACATCTCCCACATTCAGGGGGCAGAGACGGTTGCTTCAATGGTGGTGTGGGAGGACGGCAAGATAAAGAAATCGGATTACCGCAAGTTCATTATTCGCACGGTCGACGGCGTGGACGATTTCGCATCGATGCGGGAAGTTGTCACACGCCGGTATAAGCGTCTTCGGGATGAAGAGAAGCCAATGCCGAGCCTGGTGCTGATTGACGGTGGGCTGGGACAGTTGCACGCGGCGGCGCAGGCATTAGAGGCCTTGGAGATTATTAACCAACCGCTGGCTTCGATCGCGAAGCGTGAGGAAATTTTATATGTGTACGGGCAAGAGAAGGATCCGGTCGCGCTGGATCATCATTCTCCGGTGCTCCACCTGATCCAGTTGATTCGCGATGAGGCACATCGGTTTGCAGTGACCTTTCACCGAAAGCGGCGGCAGATGCGGGACCGATCTACAGAACTTTTGGAGATTCCGGGCGTGGGGGCCAGCACCACGCGAAGGCTGCTGGAACACTTCGGCAGCGTACAGGCCGTGAAACAGGCAGATCCCGCGGCGTTGTCGGCGGTGGTGACGAGGACGCAGGCGGAGGCGATCCGGAATCACTTCCGGAGATAGAGCTTGTGGCTTGGGGAAAGCACACCATTGAGCTGGCAAAGAAGTTTTGCATAGTCGCAGAAAAGACTTGTTGGAAGCTGCGCGGCCGAGCACAGCCTATTTGGGTTGCGGGCTGGCGTTCCCCATGTCGAGCACTACTCTCCAGCTTCCATCTTTTTGCAACTTCCAGATGCTCGTGTATTTGCCATAGTCAACAGTCGGCTTGCCTTCTTTATTCTTGCTGTGGAACTCGAAGGTGCCATAGGTGTAACCGAGATCAGCCGAAGCGGAGATATCAGCGCCGACGGGAGTCCAGATGAGGCGATTGTTCTTGTCGTCGAGGAAGCCCATGCCTTTGGCGATCTCCGCTTTGCCCTGAATTAGCGGCGCGCCGTTCGGGACCTCGACGGAATCGTCGGCGTAGTACGACATATATCCCTGCGACCCTCTGTCGGCGGCGGTCTTCATCAATTCCGCTTCAAGTTGTTTGAGCGTCTCGGCAGTCGCTTTCGGGGAAGCTGCGACGGTGGGCCGCGCGATGGACAGGATGATTATTGCGACTGCGAAGGCGACGACTGGAACGAACAGGAATGATCTCATGCGGCCTCCGTGGATGGCGCGAGTATTCTACGCTTCCGCCGAGATCAAGAGGTTCAATCATCACAAAGGACACGAAGGCTCACGAAGGAAATCGTGCCATGACTTCATAACCTTTGTGGTGGCCGTAATGGCGGGTTACACTAGCGGGCACTCTCATGAGACGGAACTTATTTTGCATTCTCGCGCTCGCGTTGCTGGAAGCAGGTTCCTGGCAGGCGATTTCTGCACAGACCTCCAACCCTGCCGACATGGCCACCGCGCAGGAGAAGCATCTGCGCAACGTGCACCAGTTGACGTTTGGAGGACAAAACGCGGAGGCCTATTTCTCAGCGGATAGCAAGAAACTGATTTATCAATCGTCACATGGCGACGTGAAGTGCGACCAGATATTTGAAATGAATATCGACGGCACGGACCAGCACATGGTCTCGACCGGCAAGGGACGCACGACCTGCAGTTTCTTTTATCCCGATGGGAAGAAGATTCTTTATGCATCGACCCACATGGCGAGTCCGGAGTGTCCGCCGCGGCCTGACTTCTCGAAAGGCTATGTGTGGGCGGTGTATTCGGGATATGACATCTTCACGGCGAATCCCGATGGATCGAATCTCAAGCAGCTAACGAAAACTCCGGGCTACGACGCCGAGGCTACGATTTCGCTCGACGGTAAGAAAATTGTGTTTACCTCAATGCGGAATGGCGATCTTGATATCTATTCGATGGACGCCGACGGGTCCCACGTCAAGCAACTGACTCACGAACTCGGCTACGACGGCGGACCAACGTTTTCACCGGACCGAAAGTCAATTGTCTTCCGGGCGTACCATCCTCAAACAGAGAAGGACATTTCGGATTATCGAGGGTTGCTGGCGCAGAATCTGATTCGTCCGACATCGCTGGAAATCTGGACAATGAAGGCTGATGGGAGTGGCAAAAAGCAGGTTACGAGCCTGGGCGCAGCGAGTTTCGGTCCGGCTTATACGGCGGATGGGAAGCGCATTATCTTTTCATCGAATTACGATCCGGAGACGCACGCCACCGGGGGCATGGGAAATTTCGAGCTGTGGTTAATCAATCCCGACGGCAGCGGATTGGAGCGGGTTACCTATAGCGATGGCTTCGACGGCTTCCCCATGTTCTCGCCGGATGGGGAAAAGCTGGTATGGGCTTCCAACCGCAACGCCAAGGCACCACATGAGACCAACATCTTTATTGGGGATTGGGTGCCGTAGGCGCGGTCCGGTGGGCGGATTTTCAGGATTCGGATTCGCTAACGCGGATCCGAGTCGCCAGCCACGCAACGCAGGCCAGCATACCGCACCAACCTACCAGCCGTACGACGGCTGCGATCTGCGTGTCGTGGTTGAGAACGCCGAGGCTAGTAAAGATGGCGAAAAAGTCGTGCTCCACAAAATCCGGGTCGCCGGTCGTGACCAATGGAAGTTGTTGCACTCGCGCGTCGGCCATATACGTGGCTGTGTAAAGCCAATTCTCGAAGAAGAAGAACAGACAGAAGACAAAGCCTGACGTCTGGCGCTCGGTGAAAAAGTAGACAGCCAGCAAAAATGGGACCAACCACTGAAGTAACGTGCCTCCCCACAGGCCGAGCGTAGGTCCGAACCAGCCGAACAGGTTGTGTCCGCCTTCATGAACGATCAAGTTGGCGCTGTCGATGAAGAGGAAGCCGCCGTGCGCTGAAAGGGCGTATGCCACGAAGGCGACATAGAAAATGATCCATGCCACGAGGGCGGGCCGCGACACGGGTTTCCATGGTTCTTCAAAAATCGATTGGAGATATTCCAGCATTTCCACCTGCAGTGATTTTAGGGACAACGGTCGATGCCGTGGAGATTACGAACGGGAGTAGCGACGTCGACTGCAGGGTGAATCCAGCGGCCTTCCCAGGAAGGACTACGACTTGTGGCCTTCGCGTGGAAAGGCGTTTCTTGTTACAGTGATCTGACATGCCAGCCGCGACGTAGGAAGCTACGTCTCGGCGAACGGATTTTGAAATGGCGATGAAAGCTCGGCAGTGGATAACCGCGAGTGTGCTGCTTCTGCTAGTGGCTGCGGCCATCGTGGGGATCGTGTGGACACGGGAGCCTGCGGCCGTGAGCAGCGAGGACTCGCCCACCATAACCAACAAGACATTGTTGGGGCGGAAAAAAGGTTCTACGCAGCGTCCATTGGTGGACCAGCGCCCCCTGCTGACCGCCAAGCGAATGACCGCGCTCGCGAGCACCCCGGAAGAGCAGACGTTGGCGCACGAGGCCGAGAAAGTCGGCGATCACGAAGTCGACTTGGCGTTCTTTGATGCGCTACGGACGGCTGAAGAAAATCCTCCAGCACTCTCGCCGGAATCCAAACAAATTGCCCAGCGCAAGGACAAGGCCGCGCAGGCGCTGAAAGAGGATCAGGAGGCGATTGCAGCCCTGACGCGCAAACTGGCGGCCGCGCCAGAATCGCAGAAAGATAACCTGCAGGATCAGATCGATGTTGCCAAGGCGCAGATGGATCTGGACCAGGACGAGGTGGACGATGCAGCGGAAGATTTAGAGCAAGCTGGCGGCGATCCGCAAGCAAAGATCAAGCGCCTGAAGGCGGAGCACGATGCTTCTGATCAGGCGCCCAAAGCGGCGGCTGGGTCGAACGTCAGCCCGTACGAACAGGATTACCAGGCCCGCACATTCCTGAACGTTTTCCGGGCGTGGAATGCGCTGCGTGAGAAGAAAGCGCGACTGGAGGCGGCACGAGACGAAGCGATGGCCAAACAGCAGCGCCTGGCGGTACGCCATACCACGCTGCAGGCGAAGGTCGACAAGGAGATCGAGAGCCGGGAGGCGGCCAAGCAGCAGGCGAAGGGATTTGCCAAGGGCAACGCCGCGGCGAACCGCGAAGACTCCAGGGCGGCGGCAACGGCAGCGCTCGATTCTCTGAAGCAGTTTACGCGCGATCAGAAGAATCTGGCGGACCTCGGGAGGCGGCTGCAGGATCAGCAGTCGCTCAGCGACATTTATTCCAGCTGGATTGTTTTGGTAGAGAATCGCGAACGAGCCGCCCTGCACCGAATGATTGAGTCGGTGCTGTGGATACTGCTGGTGCTGGTGGCCGTATACGTGGCGAACCGGCTGATTGAGCAGCTGTTCCAAGGAATGAAGACCGAGAATAAGCGCATCGACACGCTGCGGGCAGTGGCAAAATTTGCTGCGCAGGCGCTTGGCGTGATCCTGATCGCGTTCTTGATTTTCGGCATGCCGAATCAGACGACTACGGTGCTCGGCTTGGCAGGCGCGGGCCTCACGGTCGCGATGAAAGATTTCATCGTCGGGTTTTTTGGATGGTTCGTCCTGATGGGTCGGAATGGCCTGCGCGTGGGCGATTGGGTCGAGATCAACGGCGTAACAGGGGAAGTGATTGAAGTGGGACTGCTGAAGACGGTGCTGCTGGAAACCGGCAACTGGACCGACGCCGGACATCCTACGGGTCGCAGGGTTTCGTTCGTGAATACGTTTGCGATCGAGGGGCACTTTTTCAACTTCACGACTTCGGGGCAGTGGATGTGGGACGAGGTGGAACTGGCAATTCCGAACGACCAGGATCCGTATGCGATCATCGACGCTCTGCAGAAGGTGGTCGAGAAAGAGACGGAGGAGAATGCGCGCAAGGCCGAAGCGGAGTGGTCGCATTCGACGACGCGTTACCGGGTGCAATCGCTGTCGGCCAAACCGTCGATCAATGTGCGTCCGACGGGATCGAGTATTGAAGTAAGCGTGCGTTATATTACGCGCGCTTATGAACGGCATGAGACCCGCAAGAGGCTATACGCCGAGGTCCTGGAGTTACTGCGGGGCAAGCGCGTGCCAGTAAAGGCGTAGAAGTTTGAGTTTCGAATTTAGGCTTTCGCGCTTCGTTTGAGTCTTCTGCTTTTGCTGTCCCTCCAACGTTATGTCAAGCATTGAACAACTGGGAACGCTGATCGTGACTGGGGGAAGTCGTGGGATTGGAGCGGCGGTATCTACCCTTGCTGGGAAGCGCGGATACGCGGTGGTAGTGAACTTCTGTCGCGGCGCGAGCGAGGCCACAGAAGTCGTCAAAGGAATCGTTGCGGGCGGCGGGCGTGCGATTGCAATTCACGGCGACGTCTCGCAGGAAGATCACATCGTGCGGATGTTTGAGACCGCTGAGCGTGAGTTGGGTCCCATCACGGGGCTAGTGAATAACGCTGGAATCACCGGCGGGTTTGCGCGCGTGGAAGAAGTATCGAGTACGGCCATTGATCAAGTTTTCGCGGTCAACGTCCGGGGATCCATCTTATGCGCGCGGGAGGCAGTGCGCCGGATGTCGACGCGACGTGGCGGGTCCGGCGGAGCGATTGTGAATATTTCTTCCCGCGCGGCGCACACTGGCGCAGCGGGTGAGTGGGTTCACTACGCCGCATCGAAGGGCGCGATTGACAGCTTCACGATTGGATTGGCTCGGGAAGTGGCGACGGAAGGGATTCGGGTGAACGCCGTGGCGCCCGGATTGGTGGAGACTGGAATTCATGCTGCGAGCGGCGAACCTGGGCGACTGCAACGGATGATGGGAACCATCCCCATGGGACGAGCGGGGCTGCCCCATGAAGTGGCGGAGGGAGTGTTGTGGCTCTTGTCTCCTGCGGCGTCGTATACAACGGGAGCGATTCTGCCGATTGGCGGCGGGCGGTAAGTAAGGGCAGTACAGTAGTCAGAAGTCAGTTCTCAGTTCTCAGAAGCTAGATTCTCTTCTTGTCCCTGTCCAAATCCCTGCGTAAATATGTCTTGATTTTTTCAGGCAGGCGCGAGTTATGCAGGATATCGCGCAGTTGTGCGGGCGGGAGTTGCTTGGCGAATTCCAAGGCGCGGGCCAGCGGAGTGTATTCGTTGCGCAAGAGTGCCATTCGAATTTCCGGTCGCAGGGACCACTTGGCGTGGTGGCAGAGGGCCTTGACGAAAGTGGGAGTCGCCGTCGGCCGCAAGAGGGCCTTCACAATGGCGTTCTCAGTAACGCGAGGATTTTCAAGTGCGGCCTGCCAGACACGCGCTTCTTTATCGAGCAGCAAAGCGGAGGCCACCATTGCGGAAGAGCGCCGCGCCAAAGCGAGGCGCTCACCCAGAGTGATCGAAGCGAGGCGAGCCATTAGGAGCTCATCGGCTACGCGTTTCAGATCGGCAGCGACCGCGGGGATCAGTGAGAACTGCATTAGATCGAACGTATAGAGTTCGCGGATGAGACGCAGCGCGATGCGACGTGGAGTACGAGGATGGGCCGCAAGGGCAACACGCAGCTTGCGCGATTTCATCGCCGCCGCATTGCGGGCAATTTGTTCGACGACCTCCGAGGAGAGGTCCCGGTCTTTCACGATCGCGAGCGCAAGGTCTGCCGTGAGAGATGCGTCGTCAGCCGGACGTGTTAGCGCCGCCTCATTGGCAGCGGATTCCAACGGCATATATGACTTGGTCGAGTTCTCGGTTTCCGAATTCATGCTGCTGGTGAATCTGGATGACATTCGAAATCTGAGTTCCGGGACATCCGAGCAAGAACTAAAATCAGCCGACTCCGACATTAGTCTCTGTTCGATGCGGCCCGACGCGCCATCCGGAGAGCTCCTTCAACCGGCTCCACGACTTCCAGATTAAGTTCGCCGCTAGGCTTCATGGCGGCAAGCTCATTGTAAAAAACCTGGCGCACGAGCGGCGCGTGACGAAAGACGCCTCCGGTCATGGCCACCGGGACGGTGGCAGCGTGATCCTTGCCGAAGAGGTCGTGGATGACAACCGCGGCTATAGCAGCGAGTTCCCTGCCCGCGCGGGTGAGAACATGGGTCGCCAGTTCGTCCTCGCTAGCGGCGACGGCTGGAAAGAGACGGGCGAAATCGGGGGGAGGAATCGAATTAGCGGCGCGAGCAAGATCGTCGAGCGACCTGACTCCCCATGCCTTCAGAAGAACCGTGGCTAGCGGCGAGCCGCTCGGCGCGTGGTTCGAGGGAGTCGCGGCGCGAGGATCGGCGGTGCGTAACACAGCATTGACCGCGGTGCGGCCAATCCAGTGAGCCGAGCCCTCGTCGCCAATGGCGAATCCCCAGCCTCCAGCGCGAACCGTCATTCCCTGCTCGTCGCGGCCGTAGGCAATGGAACCGGTGCCAGCGATGACAATCACGCCGGGGCCCGTGTCGAAAGCGGCTTCCAGCGCGATTTGCATGTCACCGACCACGTCGATGGGCGTGCTCAGGAGTTCGGCGAGAGCGCTGCGCACGAATTCCGCTAGTTCCGGGCGAGCGGCCCCGGAAGCTCCAACACAGGTCCGGGAAACCTGCGCCGTAGTAATGCCCGCCGCAGCACATGCCTGACGCACTGACTGCAGGAGCGACTCGCGGGCTTGCGCCTCTCCGACGCGGACGATATTGCTGGGCCCGGCGGTTGCCGTCGCGAGCGTGCGGGATTCATCGCCGACCGCACAGGTGGTTTTCGTGCCGCCGCCGTCGATGCCGAGATAGTAGGACAAGGAATATTTCTAACACAGAGCCGCGGCCCGTTACGTCACTTGTAAAGGTTCGTCACCGGGGACCCCAGAGTCTCACTCGCGGAAACATAGGATTGCTTCCATAATGAATTGCTCGCGGACCATCACATGAAAGACAACGTTCAAATCACGGAACTCACCAGCCGCGGCGATCCGCGTGGATTCAGTTTCACAGCTCCGGCCGAGGCGCTGACATTTGTGGGGCGCATGGGAGATGTGCATCTGGCGTCGACCAAACCGGGGGCGGTGCGCGGGAATCATTATCATCTGCAGAGGCGGCAGGCGATCATGGCTCTACCTGGAGTGAAATGGTCGTTGCATTGGGACGACGGTGAGGGATCGCCGGCGCAGCACCGGGAGTTCGACGGTGGTGGCTCGGTGCTAGTGTTGCTGCCGCCAGGGCCTTCGATTGCAGTGCGAAATGACGGCGACCGTGATTTGTGGATCGTCACTATTTCTTCCGAGGCCTATGATTCGGCGGACAGCATTCCACGCAAGGTTGTCTGATGTGGCCTCGAAGAAAAGCCTATGGGTTTGAACCATCTTGATTTCGTGATCATCGGGCTGTACCTGGCAGGCATCACTCTGTTTGGGCTGCGCTTTCGCAAGAAGCAGCGGTCTCTGCGGGACTACTTTCTTGCTGGGCGCGATATTCCGTGGTGGGCAATTGCGCTGTCGATCGTCGCGGCCGAGACCAGCACGCTGACGATCATCAGCATCCCGGGCTTAGCGTACGACACAAACTTCACGTTTCTCCAAGTCGTCATGGGATACGTCGTAGGCCGCATCGTCATCAGCTTTGTGCTGCTGCCGCACTACTTCCGCGGCGATCTTTACACGGCGTATGAACTGATTGAGCGCCGCTTCGGGCGCGGGCTGCGTTCGCTGACAGCGGGCCTGTTTCTGCTGACACGGGGCGCAGCCGAGGGCGTACGCGTATATGCGGTGTCGATCGTAGTTTCGATCGCGTTAGGGACAGGCGAGGTGACCTCGATCGCGATCATCACTGCATTGACCGTTATCTATACATTTGAGGGCGGCTTGGCAGCCGTGATCTGGACCGACGTGGTGCAGACCGCGATTTATGTGGGTGGAACGCTGGTGGGCCTGGTAACGATTCTGCACCTCGTGCCCGGTGGATGGTCGGCCATTCACGCAGCCGCGGCTGGCGCAGGCAAGTTGCAGCTGTTCGATTTCAGCACCAGCGTCTGGATTCCCTATACGTTCTGGGCGGGGGTGATCGGCGGAGCGTTCTTTACGGTAGCAAGTCATGGCACCGATCAGTTGATTGTGCAGCGACTGTTGGCGGCGCGTGGGCAGAAACAGTCGGCGACGGCTTTAGTCTCGAGCGGGTTCGCCGTGCTCTTTCAGTTTGCGCTGTTCCTGACAGTAGGAATCATGCTGTGGGCTTACTATCGCGTGCCGTCAGCAACGTTTGGAAGGCCGGACCGGATTTATCCGACATTCATTGTCACGCGCATGCCACATGGAATCTCGGGGCTCCTGATTGCGGCGATCCTGGCGGCGGCAATGTCGAATTTGAGTGCTGCGCTGAATTCCCTTTCGTCGACCTCGATCATGGATTTCTATGTGCGACTGCGGCCGCTGGCCGATGAGAAGACCAAGATGCGTCTCTCGCGACTGGCGACGCTCGCATGGGCACTTGTGCTGTTTGGGCTCGCGTTGATCGCTCTGCATAAGGTTGGGCGAGTCGTAGAAGTGGGCCTGCAGATTGCTTCAGTGGCTTACGGAGCGTTGCTCGGCGTCTTTCTGCTGGGCGTGCTGACGCGCCGGGCAAATCAGCGCGGCGCAATGGTTGGAATGGCCTGCGGCTTTGCAGTGGACTTGTATTTGTGGCTCGGGACGCGGGTGCCGTGGACATGGTGGGTGATGATCGGGGCAACGGTGACGTTTGGAGTCGGGTACCTTGCGACCTTCACCGCGCGGGATCAGTCCACTTCTCTTAGCGACTAAAGGGAACTTTTGCAGTTGTGCCATTGATGCGCTCGCGTATACTGGCTCACTTCATGCCTGAGCCCGTTCTTTCCCGTCCAGAACTCTCCCGCGATCTGGGAGTAAGTCACGCATCCGCAGTGGTCGTAGGGACCATCATTGGCAGCGGAATTTTCCTGGTGCCTGCGGAAATGATGCAGGCGGTGGGCTCTGCCAAGCTCGTATATCTGGCATGGATCGTCGGCGGAGTGCTCTCGTTTGCCGGGGCGCTCACCTACGCCGAACTCGGTGCAATGAAGCCGCAGACCGGCGGCGAGTATGTGTACGTGCGCGATGCCTACGGTCCACTAGGCGGCTTTCTATATGCGTGGACCTGGTTCGTGATCGCCAAGCCTGCGTCGATCGCGACCATCGTTACAGGGCTGGTCCGGATCCTCGGAACCTTCCCGATCTTCTCCTTCTTCTCGCTAAACGCAATCAACGCTCCATTGGCCGTGACCTGGGGGCAGATATTCGCCATCGCCGCCGCCGTTCTCGTTTCGTTCCTGAACTACCTCGGGGTGAAGAAGGCGGGCGAATTCCAACTCGTCTTTACCCTACTGAAAGTCGCCATCATTTTAGGAATCGTGGTGGTGTGCTTCAGCGGAATCGGCAATTCCGCCGGCCGCGGATGGAGCAACTTCGCCGGAACCTTCGCCGGGGCGAAGGGCGGAATCGCCGGCTTCATGGCGGCATTGGTGGCCGCCCTGTGGGCCTATGACGGGTGGAATGATCTGAACATGGTGGCCGGCGAAGTAAAGAATCCCGAGCGGAACATTCCTGTCGCCTTGATCGCGGGCGTGGCGGCCGTGGGACTGCTATACGTGCTGGTCAACGCAGGAGTCCAGTACGTGCTTCCCGCCGACGCCATCGCGGCATCTCCACGCCCGGCTTCCGATGCAGTCGCGCTGGTGATGGGGAGAGTGGGAGCGAGCATTGTGTCGGCGGGCATGGCGCTGTCGATGCTTGTGGGTTTGAACGGCACCATCATGAGCGGTGCTCGCGTACCGTTCGCGGTGGCCCGGGACGGATATTTCTTCCGCGCGCTCGCCGAGGTGCATCCGCGGTTTCATACTCCGTCCGTGGCGCTTTTGGTGCAAGCGTTATTGTCGATTCTGCTGTTGCTGCTGGGTGCGAATTTTCGGCAGCTTTTTTCGCTGGCGATTTTCGCCGAATGGCTCTTTTACATGATCGCCGGCAGCACAATCTTTGTCTTTCGCGCACGCGAGCCACAGACGACGCGTCCATATCGCATGTGGGGCTATCCTTTCGTGCCGGCGGTTTTTGTGGCGGTGGCGGCGGCATTGTTGTGCTACACGTTCAAGAATGACTGGCCGAATTCCGGATACGGGATGCTGGTGATTCTGGCTGGGATCCCAGTGTTTGGATACTTCTCTGCCGTAAGGCGGCGCAGCTCCTAGTACGTTTCGCCGGGGAGAACGCTGCTAATCACCCTAAACAACGTTGAGAATAACCTTCGTGTATCCTCCCCGTTTTCTCCCTTTCCTTTTGTATTTCGTACTGGTTTCCTCGGATCGATGCGGCCAGAACTGGCGTCCCGTACCCGTTTCGGGCCCATTCCCCGAAAGGGACGGCAAAAGGTTACCTAAGGTCAAGAGCCGTTGACACGTTTACCCCCTGTCCTATCTCCCGTATTTTTAAAACTCCAAGTCCCGGCGGATCTCCCCAGACCGGGATCCCTATGGAGCGAAATTGATGGCAACGGCTTACGGCGGATTTCAACTCGGTTTATTGCCCGAACGGAAGATCAACAAACGGGCTCTCGCGACCAGCTATAGCCTGGTGGCGCTGGTCCTGCTGATCGTCATCAACCTGGGGTATCTTCTGCCGGAAAAGCTGGAGCTGCGGCAATATCACGTCACCGAACTGATTCCCATGCCGGCGTTGCGGCCGGAGCCGGTGCCAATAAAAGTTGCGCCCGAAGTGCGTCCAAAGCTCCTGCCCGCCGTGAAGTTGCCGGTCTTCGAGCAGCCGAAGCTGGTGGTACCGCACGAAGTTCGCCGCGAAGCGCCGCAACCGATCGAAGCGCCGAAAGTGGTGGTCAACCAGTTTGCGGCTCCGCAGTTGAAAATCGCGGTGGGTGGAGCCCGTCCGCAACTCGTGCACACCGGAGATTTCGGTGGAAGTTCTCAGAAACCAACCGTGAATGCTGCCGTGGACAAGGTACAGACCGGCGGATTCGGCGATCCCAATGGCTTGACAGGAACGGGCAAGCAGGGCGCGAAGCTTTACGCAGCCCAGGCTGGCGGTTTTGACATGCCCGTGGGTGCAGGACAAGGGAATGGATCGGGCGGCGCCAAAGGAATTAAGGGCACCGTGGCGAGCGCCGATTTCGGCAACGGCATTGCCACTGGCGGTAATGGCGACGGACGCAGCAACGGAAAAGGCAGTGGCGTAGCGACAGGCGGATTTGGATCAGAGCAGGTAGTGCATGGCGGTCCGAAAATCGCGCAAGCGGATTCCGGACCGGCAAGCACTCCGGTGGAGATTACCTTCAAGCCGAACCCGGTTTATACCGATGAAGCGCGCAGCCTGAAGCTGGAAGGCGAAGTGCTTCTTGAGGTCAGCTTCTCCGCGAATGGAACCTTACACGTAAATCGCGTCGTCCGCGGCCTGGGGCACGGACTCGACGAGGCTGCCATCGCAGCGGCGAACAAAATCCGGTTCAAGCCCGCATTGCGCAACGGGCAGCCGATGGATTCCACGGCTGTGGTTCACGTGACGTTCCAGATGGCGTACTAACAAGTTTTGGCGAAGTAG
The DNA here is from genome assembly GCA_963840895.1 of uncultured Acidobacteriaceae bacterium. Classification (GTDB taxonomy): domain Bacteria; phylum Acidobacteriota; class Terriglobia; order Terriglobales; family Acidobacteriaceae; genus Sulfotelmatobacter. The sequence goes on along the minus strand of CAWJAR010000004.1, from coordinate 199,431 downwards.
TTTGGGGCATTTAGCGGTACAGCAAAGGGTCAAAAGAACTTGGAGAAAAGAGTCATGCGTACTTCGAAAGCGATTTTCACGGCGGTATTGCTGGCATCGATGAGCGCGGCGGCACAACAGGCGGCCGAGTCACAGCCGTCTCAGCAGGCGAGCCCGGCAACGGAACAATCCGCCCAGGCACAGACCTCGCAGGCGGCGCCGGCGGCACAGATTGCACCACCGGCCGCTGTGCCCACTCCAACCACCATGGATCAGGTGGTGAACCTCTTCATTGAGCGCGAGCACGGTTTGATCAAGGCGCTTGCTACCCGGACCCCAGTGGTCGAAACCTATCTGCAGAACCTGACCGCCGATCCACAACTCGGCCCGGTGCCGAGCGCAGACCACTATTTCCTGGGACGCTTGGACATGGGCGAGACCATCGACCGTAAGGATTATCTGAAAGAAGAAGACAAGGGAATGCAGGCCCGTCTGCTTGGCGGTTTCCAGAAGCTCTACAAGGTCCAGTATCAGCCGATGGGCTTCTCGTGGATGGTCTATGCCGACCGCAGCGATTTCGACCGCGAGCACTATGACTTCCGCTACGCACGCCGCGAATTTCTCGGCGACGTCCGCTGTTTGGTGTTCGATGTAACTCCCAAGAAAGGCGCCGGCAGAGGCCGCTTCCTCGGCCGCATCTGGGTGGAAGATCAGGGTTTCAACATCGTGCGCTTGAACGGAACTTACGTTCCGGCTCCGCGCAATTCCTATTTCTTTCACATGGACAGCTGGCGCTTGAACCTGATTCCGGGCTACTGGGTGCCCTCGTTCATCTACAGCGAAGAAGGCGACTTTAGCGCTGGCGTAAAGAACAAGCTGGCCTTCAAGGCGCAGACCCGCATCTGGGGCTATGACCTGAAGAAGGGCGGCAAGGATGACGAACTGACGCAGATTCGTGTTGACAGCGTGACCGACGAGAGCGCCGCTGCGCAAGACGCATCCCCACTGCAAGCCGAGAGAGTCTGGCAGCAGCAGGCGGAAGACAACGTCGTTGAGCGCTTGACCAACGCGGGCTTGCTTGCGCCGGCGGGCGATGTCGACCGGATTCTCCAGACGGTGGTAAACAACCTGGAAGTCACCAACAATATTGACCTGCCGCGTCCGGTACGCACGCGCGTGCTGCTCACTTCCCCGCTGGAAACGTTCAGCGTCGGCAACACCATCGTGATCAGCCGCGGTTTGGTGGACGTGCTTCCGGATGAGGCCAGCCTGGCTGCGGTGCTTTCTCACGAACTCGCGCACATCGTGCTCGGCCACAACCTGGGCAGCAAGTATGCGTTCAACGATCGCATGCTATTTTCCGATGAAGGCACCTATCAGAACCTCGGATTCAAGCACATTCCAGAAGAAGAACAGGCCGCCGACAAAAAGGCTGTCGATCTTCTGAAAAACTCGCCGTACGCGCAGAAACTGGATAACGTGGGCTTGTTCCTGAAGGCGCTGCAACTGCGCGCTCCGCAGCTGAACGCTTTGCTGACCACGCATCTGGGCAATCCACTGGCAGAAAACGGTACCGTCAACCGTTTGTCGGCGCTGGCTACGCAAGGCCCGGCGCTCGACAACTCGAAACTGGATCAGATTGCGGCTCTGCCCTTGGGCGGCCGCGTGAAGATCAATCCCTGGGACGATAAAGCGGAGATGGTGAAGACGGCTCCGGTCGCCATCACTTCGGCGCGCGACAAGATGCCGTTTGAAGTCACGCCCTTCTTTCCGCGTTTGATCCGTTACGGTACGGGCGTCAACGCTCCGGCGGCTCCGACCACTGCGTCGAACTCAGGCTCGGGCAACTAGCAGCGCTTTCCGTCAAGTTGAACTAAAACGTGGGCCGGGATCCGGAACTTGCTTCCGGGATACCCGGCCTTCGTTTTCTGGCCGTTTTGAACACAGGTTGTTTTGTCGAGGAAGCACTACTGCAAATCCGTCTCCTCGATATGTGGAGCGCTCTTGGCCCAAAGCTCCCTTTCTTTTATCCGCTCCTGACGGCGAAGATCCTCCTGCTCGGCTTGCCTCTCGATCCGGAGTTCCGCTATCTTCCGTCTTTCTTCCCGCCAGAGTTTGAACTTCTGACGCAGCGACACGCCAGTTGCGGCGACCCGTTCCTTTGCTTTCTCCGAGCGCTCCGCCTGTCGTTCCGTTTTCATGGTTACCCACTGCTGCTTTTGCAAGGCGAAGCGCATCCGTATCTGCTGTATCCGCTCTTCTTCCATTTGATCGACGAGTCGCCGATTCGAAGCAACAACTTCTACGAGTGCGCTGGTGGTCCATGCGAACGTAAACAGTCCGGAAATGCCGATGATGGAGCTCACGAGCCGCCAATGTTCTCCGACGTCCACCCTGCCCATGCCAAGGGTGGTGTAGCAATTGGCGCAGAAGTAGATTGCATCGGCGGCGCGAACGATCAAACCAACGCGATTCAAGGCAAAAGCCCAGATAAAAATCTCCGCAATATGCAGGTCGAGCATCAGGAAGACAGACCATCCGAACTGAACTGCGGCGGCAAAGAGTCGTGGCTTTCCTAGTCGCAGACGCTTTTCGGCGCGCGTCTGCTGAACGAGAATCCAGTGCAGACCCGCTCCGTGGAACAGGGCGATAAACACCAGCACCACCGCGCCCACGCTGATCGCCGCCAACGGTTTGTACTCATCGGGAATTCGGTCGAGGAGTGTCGGAATGTGTACCCCCAGGTTCTGCTGCGTCACACGGACGCCCAAACTATGTGCGCGGGCCGAGTTTGGCACAACTGTCGGTATTGACAGGTGCGGCCATCCTGGCATTGACGAGAGGATAAAGAGTGCAGGTCGTGATGCAACAATAATTGTTGGAACCGGTGAAGTACGCTACGAAAGCCACTCTGCAAAGCGATTTCGGCAGTATCGCTTGCCGTATTGCGTCGTTCACATGTCTGTCAACCATGCTGGCCCTGGGGTGGCCAGTTCGGGCGCTCGCGCAGCAGGCCGCCGACGCGAACGAAACTCCTGCCCCAACGCCGACTCCGTCCGCCCAGAAGCAAGCTCCGTCTCCGGCGGCGAACGCTCCCGGTACTCCGGCACCAGCATCGCCTAAGACCCGAAAACTGAACTGTCACCGCGCGGCGAATCCCGGCAAACGGCGCTTTGGCTGCAAGGATGAGGACTTTGATTGGGAAGAGACGCTGACCTCGAATTGGAACGGAGTTCGCGAGGAGGCCAAGAGGCTAGGGCTCACACCGAGCGCTTCGTACTATTCAGCCCTACAGACTAACGCTAGCGGCGGTCCCCATCAGATCTGGGGATATACCGGTCAATTCACGGCCGCACTCGATGTCAATTTCGAGAAGTTGTTCAAGCTTCCTGGCGTCTCCCTTTACCTCTCCGGTTCGTGGGGGACAGGCAGCAACATGACGGGGACGCTCGACAGCGTGTTTCCCGTCAATCCAAATTTTGCCGTTGGCGCTTACATAGGAGAGCTCTATCTGCAGCAAAAACTTCTCCATGGTGATCTAATTCTTGCTGTCGGTCACCTCGCTGCCAGCTTCGCTTTCGCCAATTTGCCTGTATTCGAGAACTACGTCAGTTTTGCGATGAATCCGACCCCGGTGTCCCTGGTTTCCAACGACCTGAGCTATACGGGACCGCCACCCGGATTGGAGTGGGGCGTACAGGCGCTATACAACATCACCCCCGTCGTTCAGGTTGCGGGAGGCGTCTTCAACACCAATCCGTACTCCGCTACCAATGGAAACGTCTTCGCCCTTCAGCAAGGCAACAAGGGCGTGCTGGTTACGGCCCAGGCAAGCTATCTGCGCAGCCAAGGGCCGAAGGACGAAGGAAAGCCCGGACAATATACGGCCGGCTTCTTTGCCGACAACAACTCTTTTGCCACGCTTCCCGATGGAACATCTCAAAGCGATGGCAACGCAGGAGTCTTTGTGCTGGGGCAACAGATGGTATACCGCCCAGGAGGGCCGGGCACTTCTGAGGGACTCACGATCTGGGGAGCTTGGGCCTATAGCTCGAAACAACTGGTCAGTTCGATGCCAGTCTTCGGTGGTGCTGGACTCAGCTACGAAGGCCTGATCAAGAAACGCAAGCAGGATAGCGTCAACGTCGGCTGGATCTATGGGAAGACCAGCAAATACATTCCGGGCGCCTCAGCCGCGAAACTTTTTGAGGCGAACTATCAGTGGGTGGCAAAGCGTTATCTGACTCTGGTCCCGGACTTCCAATACATTTGGGACACGAATGGCACGAACGGTAGCGGAGCGGCCGTTCTCGGCCTGCAGGCCACTCTTACCTTCTAGGGCATTGAGATTGGTGCGTTCCTTCGAGCTAAAACCATTTCCCAAGCTCCATCTACCAGCCGATCCGATCGTGGCGACGATCGGCAGTCTGTATGGGCTCCTTCCGTGACTCGTGTTTCACATGGCTCCCTAGCGCCAGTTTATGAGGCAGCAAATAAGTGAATCCGAAGAAAATCTCCCACCGGGTAGAGGTGCTGGTAAGTCCATGGTTGAATCCCCCGTCGATCACGAAATTTCTTCGCAAGTTGTAATTCAGAGTCCACAGGTTCGCAACGGCATCGCCGTGTAGCAACGGCTGGGTGAAATGCCATATTTCTCCGGAGAGGCCTAACCTCTCTGTGAGGGCGTGCGAAACCGAGAGCGTCTGCCCGAACTGGGCATGGTGAATCTCGTTGTCGACGACGTCGTTGAAAAACAAATTGGCGTCGTAGTGAAAGCCTTTTAGATCCGCGCTAGCCAAAAACAGAAATGAATTCGTGGCGCTTCCAATATCGAGGCCAGGCGTGTCTCCGCCATACACTTGGCGTAAGTAACTCAGCGCAATCGTCGGCCGTGCGGCTTCTCCCTGGTAAACCACCCCTTGTAACCCCAGAGCTAGACCTCCCGCGCCATTCCCGGTCTGATTTTGCACGATGGAACGGGCAAAGGGTCCGGCTTCGACGATCAGTTCAATCCACCGCGTCAAAGAAAACTTCACCACCTCGTTGAAACTGGTTTGCGATGAGAATTCCGGAGAGCGCCACGCACCCAGGTAGCCAGTTTCAAATTGGAAGTAGCCCACTGGCGTGAGGGTAGCGGGCGTCGCAATCGTCGGCCGACCTGGATTGGCGGTAGGTTCCTGCTCTTCGGTTTCTTCGCCAGACATTCTCGGCGTGCCTGGCTCTTGCTGGGCTGCGGCTGAATTCGTGACCACCATCAACGACGCCAACAGCAGCATCGGGCAGGCTCGCCTCATCGCAGGCTCACTTCGCCCTCAAAAGCAGCACAGGCACACTGATCCTGTGCTGTACCCGGCTCGCAGTCGTCCCAAGAAAAATATCGGCCAGGAAGCGGTGCCCATGAGTGCTCATGGCTACAAGATCGCAGCCCTTCTGCTCAATCCACCTGATGATTTCTTTGACCGGTTCGCCGTAGGCGAGTTCAGCTTCCGTCGGAATGTCCATGACTTGAAATTCAGAGCGTACTTTCTCCAGGTAGGCAGTGTCCTCGGCAATCTCGGGACTCACGGCATCTTTGCCGTAGGTTCTGGCGGCCCATCCGTCGGCTACGTGTAGCAACACCAGGCGACTGTGGGCAAGTTTTGCAAGCTGCTTGACGTGTTCGATAATTGCCCGGTCTCGCGGCGTGCCGTCTAAGGTCACGAGAATTTTGTCATACATAAAGTTGTCCGTTCGACATCAGAGTCATCCACCGGCAATCACTTGCCATGCAGCTTTCAGCGAATCCGGCAAGCCATAAATATCCATCGCTGTAATCAGAATCGCGCTGGTCCAGCCGGTAATCAACAAAAACCAGCCGTTTTTCCAGTTTCCCATTCGCTTCCGGGAACTGGTGAACTGCAGCAGGGGGAACATGGCAAATGGAAGTTGCAAGGCCAGCACCACCTGGCTGAGGGTGAGCAGATCCGTAACACTGCTATCGCCTCGCAATCCAATAATGAAAACCGCTGGCAAAATCGCCAGCATCCGGGTGATGAGCCGCCGCACCCAGGGCTGGATCCGCCAGTGCATAAAGCCTTCCATGACGACCTGGCCGGCGAGAGTGCCGGTGATCGTACTACTTTGTCCGCTGGCCAGCAGAGCCACGGCAAACAACGTGCTCGCCACCACGGTTCCCAACAACGGGGCCAGGGTCAGATACGCGACGCGAATCCAATCGCTGTCAGCGGTGAACTTAACCAGTTGTCCGCCTGCTACCGTGATGCTGTCTTTCCCGAAAAATACGGTCGCCGCGAGAACCAGAATGGCTGCGTTCACGAAGAAGGCAATGGTCAAGGCAACGGTCGAGTCGATGGTGTTGAACTGGATGGCTCGGCGTATCGACTTCTCATCCTTCTGCAACTGCCGGCTCTGGACGAGCGCGGAATGCAGATAAAGGTTGTGGGGCATTACGGTCGCACCAATGATCCCGATCGCCACGTAGATCATTCCCATCTGTCGGAAGTGCGGCGACACGAGCGCGCGCCCCATTTCAAGGAAGCTCGGCTGCGTCTCCGGAAGAACAAAGATCTCGATGAAGTAGCAACCAGCGATGGTCGCAATCAGGATCAGCACCACGGCTTCGATCGTGCGAATGCCCAGGCCCTGCAAGGCCAGCAGCAGCAGCACATCCACTCCAGTGATGATGACCGCCCACAGCAGCGGGATGTGGAACAGCAGATTCAGGGCGACCGCGCTGCCCAGAACTTCCGCCAGATCGCAGGCGCCAATGGCCATCTCGCTCATCAGCCAGTTGGGATAGCGGGTCCACCCCGGATACCAATCGCGGCAGCACTGGGCAAGATCCTTGCCCGTCACCACTCCCAGCCGGGCGGAGATGACTTGCATGAAGATAGCCATCAGGCTGGCGACGCCGACCACCCACAGCAATTCATACTTAAAGCGGGCGCCCGCCTGCAGATCCGTTCCCCAGTTTCCTGGATCCATGTAGCCGACGCTGACCAGGATGGCTGGCCCCACGAATGCCCGCCACTGCTCCCAGAACCCTGCCTGGTGGTGGGGAACCTCGACGGTGCCGTGGACGCCCTCTAACGAGACGTGGCCGGCGCGTGGATCCTTGATTGCCATTCCCCCCCCATTAATTAGCGCAAGTATACTACAAGTAGTTAACTATAGCTAACTAATGCTTCCCACGCCGAATTGGCCGCACCCAGATCTTTTCTGCCGCTGGCGTTCCTAGCACGACCGCGCCCTGGGTGGTCTCAAGAGACAGGGTTCGGTCGTAGTTTCGTTCGCGTAAATGGAATTCGCTTCCCGGCCGCAGGCCCCGACGGTCGAGCAACTCGCACAGCACGGCATCCCGTTCATACACGCTCGCGACGCTATAGCTCTCGCCAGCTTCCGCTTCAGAAAGCAGTGTGAGTCCGGCCTTGCGCCGCTTGGCAGGGCTATCGACGATGGCATGATTGCCATGCGGACAAGATCCGCCACGCCCCAGTTTCTTCACCAGCAGCGCTTCAAACTCCGCTGAGACGGCGTGCTCCAGCCTCTCCGCTTCTTCGTGGGTTTTGTACCAGGGCATGCCGAAGATCTCGGTCAGCATGCGTTCGATCAGGTGGTGGCGTACTGCAATCGACTTTGCAATCCGGCTTCCCTGGGGGGTGAGCACGACGCGCCCGTCTTTGCGAACGTTGACAAGGCCATCGCGCCTCAAACGGCGCAAGGCCATGGTGACTGCGGGAGGCGACACCTTGAGCCAGTTAGCCAGCGTGGCCGAGATGACATTTTCGCCTTCGCTCTGGGCCTCGAAAATCGCCTTCAGATAGTCTTCTTTGGAAACGGTGATCATCGCGCGGGCGTGATTATAGCTGGCCCGAGCGGTGGTTCATAATGCTCGACTTCCGAGTTGACGTTCCATCGTTACGCCCGAATGCGTTCTTACAGGTGCAAATTTGGCCGGCGATGTCTGCACGGAATTCACTTCTCTTCCCTGCGCCATCATCGTTCGCTGGAATGCCTTCGTGAAGCGAACACGGATGATCCAGAAAATCAGCAACCCCAGCGGAAGAAGACTCAGGAAGATCAGGACACCAGTCTTGCGCAGTATCGCGGGAAACAAGTGCTGCCGCGCCAGGAAGATCGACGACGAAGCGATGAAGAGCGCAAAGCACATCCGCCAAAGATGCCGCGCGACCCGCCCGGTGCCGGTGGTGCCTCCGCGCACCAGCATGCGAACATCTCCTAGTGTCGCAAGCACCGCCACGGATCCAAGAAAGAAGTAAGGGCCGGCGGGATATCCATACTTCAATCTCGTCGCACTCGTCGCCGCCTCAAAACCGAGAGTCCACTCCACAACGGCGAGCCCCATCACAACCAGAAGCGCACCCCAGTCGAAAGCATTTGTTTTTCCGTCTCCGCGCCTGGCAACCATCCACGCCGTTGCCACCATGTAGAAGGTGAAAGTGCCACCCAGGATGTTGCCCGGCTGCGATTTCATCACTGCCAAAAACACCCCGCTCGCCGACAACGTGAGCATTGCGATAACAAACACGTTCCCCGCGAGACCATGGCGGCGGGATCCCTTGCGCAGAAACACTGCCACAAATCCGGACAGCATGCCCAATGTGCCCGCGATAATATGAAGAACTAATATTGGCGATCGCATGGTTTTACTCCTGCATCGGCCGTCGCCCTGCTGCGCTGGCCTGATCATTCCATCGCTGTTCGTTCACTCCGAACACGAGAAGCCAAACGATAAGTGAAGCCGCCCCAAGAATGCCGAGGCCAGCGACGTAGGGAAACAGACGGTAGCCCAGCGGTTGATACAGAAAGGTCAGCCAGCCCAAGCCTCCAAAGATTCCCAGCACGCCCAGAATCCGAGGCAGAAACGTGGACCTGACAATGAGGAAGCCAGTCAACAATGCATAGAATCCAAAAAACACCAAGGCAGTCGCGGCGCCATGATCATTCACCTTGAGCAATAGGAGGCTCAGGGCCTGCAACTGTTCCGTGCTGAATACGCTCAAGTAGTGCGCGCCTCCCAGAACGAATAGGGGGGCAATAAAAAACACGCGGCTAAAAGTCTTAATGATGCAGCCCGCAAAGCCTATGAACGCGGCCAGCAGCGAGATGCTCTTGCCCGCCGGCTTAAGCAATTCATAGAACAGGGCCGTCATAGAAATCTGGCACGCCATCTCGACGAGATAGCCTGCGAAACCCCACTGAAACAGTTCCTTGTGCGCCAGAATGTTGGTTGCCGTCGCGACAGCGTCGCCGTCTACCACGAGTCTTCCGCTCACGAAAGCTTCGGCAAATATTCCCGCCACAATCGTGAGAAGATAAAAACCGCCGACAATCCTGGCCTTCCGGCGCGGCGACATCCCTGAGCTTCGTTCCATCCTTACGGTTGTACTCATACCGGCCTCTTCTCTTGCTAGACTGCTCGCGAACTAGATCGGTCCTTGCGATCGGCGCATGCGTACCGCTATGGCGAGGAATATCGCTGTGACCGCAAGTCCTACCCAAAGGCCGGGGCTGGTAAGAAATTCACCTATACCTAGCCGCGGTATCAAAGTGGCATACATACCAGTCGCCTTAGACTTCATTCCGTCGTCCATGCTGCCACTGAAGACGTATGACAACATGCCAGCGAAATAGGAAGTTTGGAAGGCAATCTTCTCGACAACCCCGATGGCCAGTGGTGGCAACGTAGCCCACAGAAACGGCGCGCGTCGCGCCCAGCTCGAGACCAGCAACAGCCATCCGTAGATTGGCGCATACCCAAAACCATGAATGCCCAACAGGTGATATAGCAATGGCGGCAAGAGTTGAAAAATGGAGAACTGACTCGCAATCGTGGCGACACTCGTTCCCCGTACCAGCAGCACCACACTGCTGAACGACATCATTACGAACCACAAGGCACAGGTCATCGCAAATGCGAATAACGGAAGCAGAACGACCGCCACCAACACTTTCGAAAGCACCGTTGTCAGATCGGAAATCGGCAACGACTTCCAGAAAAGGATGCTGCGGTCGCGTCGTTCGCTGTGCAGTGCCTCGAGGCAGTAAAAGAACGCAACGAGAATCATGGTCCCCATCAGTACAAGTGCCGCAATGCCACATGACTGGAGCATGAACTCATGCACGTAGTCCGATCCTTGCCCCGATGCACGCATCCTGGAGGGCATATGCACCGTGCTGATCAGGAAGCCAAGAAGAAACACCGCGGAAGCAGCCAGAGGCGCGACGTAGATCGACCGGGCCTCCCACAGTTCCCGTCGCACCGCCCAGTACATGCGCCGACCCTCCGAGATGACCGCCGGCGCATCTGCACGCGATTCTAGGGGCGAACGTGTCACGGCGTTCGACTGAGTGTTCATAGGGCAACTCCTTGAGCCGGGCCGGCGTGATTGCCCGACATATTTCCCGACATATCTCCCAACACCGCAACAAACAGATCCGCCACGCTCGGGGTGCGCACTTCGCCAAGCTCAACCAGTTGCTGATGGTCGACGCGATCGAACAACAGAACGCTGCCCCCCAGAACTTGTCGCTCATGAATCGGTTTCAGCGCCCGGGCTGCCGCCACGTGATCAGGATTCACCTTCAATTCCACATATCGCGACTCGAAGTCTTCCATGCTGCAATTCAGCACGATTCGTCCGCGGTGCATGAACATCACATCGGTGAGGACATTCTGAATCTCCTCCACCTGGTGAGTGGTCACGACAATCGTGCGGCTGCGGTCGTAGTAGTCATTCAACAGCGAATCGTAGAACTGCTTGCGATACAGAAGATCGAGACCGAGCGTCGGCTCGTCGAGCACCAGGAGCCGGGCGTCAATCGCCATGACCAGCGCGAGGTGCAACTGGGTTACCATGCCCTTCGACAGTTCCCTGACCTTATTGCCTTGCCGGATGCTGGTCTTCGCCAGAAAACTTTCCGCCTTCGCGCGATCGAATCTGGGATGGATGCCGGCCACGTAATCGAGCGCCTGCGAAACTTTGATCCAGCGTGGCAGCACGGCCACATCCGCAATGAAGCAAACATCACGCATCAGCTGATCGCGTTCACGCCAGGGATCGCGCCCCATAACTCGCAGCTCTCCTTGATAGGGCGTGAGACCGAGAATCGCATTGAGCGCCGTGGTCTTGCCTGCGCCGTTAGGACCGATGAGCCCGAGGATGCGCCCTTCTTCGATCCGTAAATCGATGCCGTCGAGTGCGACGGTGGTTCCGAACGCCTTACGCAGGCCGCGGGCGTCTATGCATGCCATAGGTTCAGCGCTCCTCTTCTTTCTCTTTGCCTTTCGGTTTCGACCGCTGCGGTGCACCGGCCGTCAGCAGTTCTTCCGGCTTCAATCCCAGTCGCTGAATGTTGGCGTAGACCCGCGGCCACTCCTCGGCCAGGAATTTCTGGCGCTCGCCCTGCAGCAGCAGATTGCGCGCGCCGGCATTGATAAACATGCCGAGACCTCGCTTGCTCTCGACCAGTTGTTCGTCGACGAGCTCTTGATATCCCTTCAGAACGGTGAGGTGGTTTACGCGATATTCGGCCGCGACCGTGCGCACCGAAGGAAGTGGATCCCCTTCCTTCAGCACGCCGTCGAGTATCATCGCCACCACGCGGTCGCGCAGTTGGCGGTAGATCGGCTGACTGTCATTCCACTCACGGTCCATTAGAGTTTCCACGTAGACGTTAGCAAAAGTACCTCGCGCTTTAGTTGACCCGGTGCAGGTCGGCGTGTGCGTGGATCGGCTTGTCGTTCATCATGAAGGTCCAATCCTCGGTGTGATGGTTGGCATCGATGATGGTAAATATCCCATGGTGCATGTGCTGTTGCGTGCTCCCGCTAATTTCCTTGAGCTCGAACTCCACCGTCTTCCCATCGGGCGACATCTTACCAGTCATGCGTGGCCGGTTCCCCGCGTCGCAGTAGTGAACCAGTGTTAGCTCTTCTCCATCGAGGTAAATCATCGTCACCGGATGGTCGTACTTGGTCGCATCCAATGGTGTTCCCGCCTCTTGAAACTCGTGCACCAGGACGTGTCCCCGGGAGGTCACGCGCATCGAGGCGTGCAAGGGTTTGCCGCCGGACATCTCCGGCATTTCCGGGACGGTGACGGGACCTTCCCACTCTCCGGCCAGGGTTTTCATAGTTGTGAACGACTTCTGCCCCTCGGATGGAACAGATGCCAAGGAGGCCTTTTGCGCGTCGGACTGCGAGAAAGCCACGGTGGAAAGAGACAGCAGGGCAACGGACATCACTAAGTGAAGGGATTTCATGTTCATTCTCCTTAACGGTCTCGGTTCTTCCCTCGCCCAGTTCATTGCGGGCGATCAGGCTGACCGATGTATAGTGCTATAGTTAACTATATCACTATAATTTGCAAGCGATTTCTTACTTTTTTTTGGAGATGGCGAATCTGTGACTTCGGCAAGGAGAACTGTTGACCGCAAAAATTTTAGCTCACCGTGTTGCCTGGCTGCCGTCTGAGGGAGAGTAGATTGCGGGGATCGCGATGACAGAACTTGTTGCGGTTCGGCAAAAGCCGAACGCTTTGCTAGCGATCGGAGTCGGTGGCCTGGTTGCCGGAGCTTTGGATCTTACGCAGGCGTGCATTCTGTTTGGATGGGACATTCCCCTGGCGATCGCCGCGGGCTTGATCGGACGGCAAGCGTTCCATGGCGGCGCCGGCACCTATGTTCTGGGAGTGTGCCTGCACTTCTTTATTGCCTGCTCGGCAGCCGCGGTCTACTACGCCGCAAGCCGCAAGCTGGAGTTTATGACGGAGCACCCAATCGTCTGCGGCTTGTTCTTTGGCGCTGCGGTCGAGGAAGTGATGAATCTTGTCGTGCTACCCCTTTCGGCGCTCCATGCGCGAGGCCCTTACAAACTCTACGACCTGATTCTCGGCCTGGTCGTGCACATGATCGTGATCGGGTTGCCGATCGCCTACAGCGTGCGGCGCTTCGCCAGGTGATCTTGATGCCATCCCCAGCTCCATTGCTGAGGGTCATCCCCTGCTTGTCCACGGACACGGGCGATCCACAGACCCTTGTGACATCTAACCTTGCGCACAGACCTCCATTTAGCGGACCATAGCACCGTGCGCGGTCTGGCCAAGGGCCCCTCCGCGGACTGTAAGTCCTTAGGACTCAAGATTTTGCCCCTAAGTGATTACAGGCCTAGGATTACTTTTCAGTTTCCTGCTAAGTTCATGATTTCAATAGACCGGGGGAAGGGGGGGGTTACCAAAAGGTAAACTGACCTCATAATGAAAAAAATCATCCCCGAGCAGGGATACGGCAGAAATATTTTCAGCGGACTCTCAGCCCGATGGAATCCAAGGTCGCGAAATCAAAGCTCAATGTAGCCATAATCTCAAGCGGAAAGATCGAGTCGGCCATGCCCGATGAACCTTCATGTTCTGACCCTGTTTTCCTTCGTGCGCCTTAGTGCCCTTTGTGGTTTCAGGATTTTGGGTTCCAAATTTCGCGACGCGGACGCTTCAGTTTTTCACCCCTGTAGACCCTAAGGCGTGCAATTGAGACAAGGCAACAAAGCCCAATGGAATTCAAGGTCCCGAAATCAAAGCTCAATGTAGCCATAATCTCGAGCGGAAAGATCGAGTCGGCCATGCCCGATGAACCTTCATGTTCTGACCCTGTTTTCCTTCGTGCGCCTTAGTGCCCTTTGTGGTTTCAGGATTTTGGGTTCCAAATTTCGCGACGCGGACGCTTCAGTTTTTTACCCCTGTAGATCCTAAGGCGTGCAATTGAGACGAGGCAACAAAGCCCAATGGAATTCAAGGTCCCGAAATCAAAGCTCAATGTAGCCATAATCTCGAGCGGAAAGATCGAGTCGGCCATGCTCGATGAACCTTCATGTTCTGACCCTATTTTCCTTCGTGCGCCTTAGTGCCCTTTGTGGTTTCAGGATTTTGGGTTCCAAATTTCGCGACGCGGACGCTTCAGTTTTTCACCCCTGTAGATCCTAAGGCGTGCAATTGAGACGAGGCAACAAAGCCCAATGGAATTCAAGGTCCCGAAATCAAAGCTCAATGTAGCCATAATCTCGAGCGGAAAGATCGAGTCGGCCATGCTCGATGAACCTTCATGTTCTGACCCTATTTTCCTTCGTGCGCCTTAGTGCCCTTTGTGGTTTCAGGATTTTGGGTTCCAAATTTCGCGACGCGGACGCTTCAGTTTTTCACCCCTGTAGACCCTAAGGCGTGCAATGGAAGATGAGTACAGGAAGTATGTTGAGGAAATGGAAATTCAGTTGGACCGAGCCGAAACTGGACTTGAGACAAGGCAACAAAGCCCGATTGAATTGAAAGACCAACAACGAACCATGCGCTTTTAGCGCTTGCCGCGACTCGTCAACAATCTGCTGCCGCAAGGATCCCGGAAGCAAGCTGTAGGGAATGCTGGAAATGATGTAATCGGCCGATGCAAGCCCTTGCTCGGCAAGTAGACGACGCACATGTTCAGCCGATCCGTGAACTACCCGCAGGCGCGGATCATGGATGGTTGCGCCAAGGTATTCCACAAAGTCGTCGTTGAGTTCGATGGTCAGAAGCACCGCGTCGGAACGCATCCGCTTGAGCACCTCGCGCGTGATAGTGCCAACTCCTGGCCCAAATTCCACAACCACGCGCGCGCGATCCCAGTCGATTCGGTCCAATAGGTTTTTCACCAGGAACCTGGAACTGGGAATCACAGAACCCAGCATCGACGGATGCTTAAAGAAATTCCGGGCAAACAATGACGCCGCGGAAGTCGCCACTGCAGCTCTTTTGACAGCCCGGTTCGCCATCCCGAACGATCACCTCAACCATCAGATTACTGCGACTGACGGTCTTCAGCCTAGCTGATTCGAAGGCAATCTGGTTGCCCACTAAAATGCAGGTCCGCGCTACGGTAACTTGCCGACGTTGCCGATGTAGCTGAAAATTGAGGCGGATCGTCCGTCAGGTTCCATGGGATTCGTGTCGCCATCGAAATGGTCACTGTGAAGCTGTGGGTAAACTCGCTGTTGCGGCTGGTTTCGGGAACCTATTTCGTTCTCACGTCGATCTATTGCCTGCTCGCGTTTCTGCCCTACACGTTCTTCTTTCTCATCAAAGCACCGCCTTATGCCTGGATGCCATGGTTCGTCCGACACCAAGCTTCTTTGTATTGGTTGGCTGCCGCTGCGGCAGTCGCGGCGAACTGGAATGCGCGCGCCGCATGGAGAAATAAGCAGCGCGAGTTCGTCGCAGGAGTCGTGGCCCTCGTAGCTACCGGAACATATCTTGTCTTTCATCCATTCCTAGCGACGCTCGAAGATACTCGCCGAGCTTATTGGTGGAGTCTCATCGCTCTCGTGCCCCTACTTCTGTTTGCGCTCTGGAGACAAACCGATTCTGACGCGACGGGAACACGGAGCAGCGCCAACCACGGCTTGGGATATTCGTCTGCGGTTCTGATCGCTTCCACGATCTCGGTGATCTATGCGGTGGGTTCGCGCATCCGCGTTTACCATCAAGCACGAACCATCGGCTTTCGGTTAGCAGATGCTGAACTCACGTTGTGGAGTCTGCTTTCACATCTGGTGCTTGCGGTCGCAATCGTGTCCGTCATCAACCTGGTCTTCTTGATCGCAGCCAGGACCGCGAATCCAACACGTTTTCGACGCGTCGGTGTAAGCGCTCTCGTGTTGGCCTCGCTCTGGATTGCCCTCTCGCGTTTCCTGGAGAATGCTCTGAGCTTCGCAGGGTGGTCTGCGCGAGCCTACGCCGCAGCACTCGCCTTAGGATTGACGCTATGGGGATTCTCGATTGTCCTTCCTTTCCTCAAGCTGGCGCGAACTTCCACCAGCAGCTATCGAGCGCACACGGTCCCGTCGTTATTGCTGGCAGTGTCAATCGCGGTCGCCATCTTGTTTCCCTTTGTGATCGGTGGAGCAGATTGGAGTGGATTCCTTGAAGGGACTCTCACGCTTATCGTTTGGGTGGCGATTTCAGTCTGCCTGCTTCGCCTGCGGCCTGCGCGCGTTCAGTATTCAGCGCTGACGATCGTACTTGTCGTGGTGGGTTGCGGCGCAGCGTACAAGCTATTGCAGGCCAGCGAAATCTTTTGGAGCAGGCCGCTCGGTTCCACCGACGATGAGATCTCGCTCGCTCTCGAGTCCTATGGCGAGCAGGACACTTCATTTCAACTGACGCATCACATCCTTGGCAACGGCCGCAGCGAAGTATGCGGCGATCTCTGCCGCATCCTGCGCGACTACACTAACATCCGCGATGCGCAGGCGCGCGTGGATGTGCAACTAGTGGACAAGTTCGTCCCCGCCCAAGGTTCACGGCCGAACATCTTCCTGTTCGTGATCGACTCGATGCGGCCAGATTATCTGGGTGCATACAATCCTCGCGTCAACTACACGCCGAATCTGGATGCATTCGCTCGCGACAGCGTAGTGGTGCACAACGTGTATTCACAGTACGCCGGGACCTCGCTTTCCGAACCGGCAATCTGGTCGGGAGCCATGATGTTGCACGCGCACTATCCACAACCCTTCTCGCGGCTTAACAGCCTCGACCGCATGCTTCACGCAGATGACTACAAAATGATGGTCAGCGTCGACGAGGTCTTGAGCACGTTACTTTCTGCGGACGATCACATCATAAGGCTGGATGCGGACAAGAAGTTATGGAACCAACTGGAGCTGGGCGAAACCCTCAAGCAGGCACAGGCTGAAATGGATCTCCTGAAGGGGAACACTGAGCAGCCCGTATTTCTCTACGCTCAGCCTAAGAACGTGCATCAGTTTGCGAGAAACGAGGTGCCGTCGCCGACCTCACAACATTGGCAGGCGCCAGAAGGAATGAGCATCCGGATTTCGTACGAGGTTCATTGGGTCGACCAGTGCCTTGGGGAGTTCTTTCGCTATCTGAAGCAGCGGGGCATGTACGACAACAGCATCATCATCGTAACCAGCGACCACGGGGATGCCACCGGGGAATTCGGACGGAGCAGTCATTCGACCTCGATCTGGCCGGAAATCATGCGGGTCCCGCTGATTGTGCACCTGCCCGCGAAGATGCGAGAGCATCTGGTGTACGATGACCAGCGCCTTTCAACACTCACTGATCTCACGCCGACCCTATATTACTTGCTGGGACACAGGCCCGTCGTGAGCCACCCGCTTTATGGTCGCCCTCTGTTTGCCGAGACACGAGAGGAGCTCGACCTGTATCAACCTCAGGATCTTCTGCTGGCGTCAGATGTGCGCGCGGTGTATGGCATTCTAACCGCTGATGGACGGTACTTTTACGCTACTTACGATTCGCCAGCGCAAAGTTATCTTTTTGACCTTAAGACCGATCCTAATGCGGAGCACAACATATTGAGTCCGATGTTGAAGCAGCGCTACGACGAGGAGATCATCGAGCATCTCCAGCGAGTCGGCGACTACTACGGGTACAAGCCTGGCGTCGGATCGATGCTAGCATTGGCGCACTGAAATTCGCGGACACAATCTGCTATTGAGATTTCCGTTCGAAACTAGTGGCCTACTGAATTTGTAGCGTAAGCAAGTCTGGCCATAGACGGATCAAGGCAAATCGCAAGGCCATTCCAGCACAGAGAGCAACGAGGACGCTGGAGAGAGAACCGATCAGAAAGTATTCGGTAAAGTCCCGATTGTTTTCGAATTCGTCGGAACGAACCACTCCTTTGGCGGCCACCAGAAACGCAAGAGCAGCGTAACTTCCTGCCGCAACCACGATGGTGAGGACGATTCGCTCCAGGTTGCCGATCAGGCGGCCACGATTGTATTCCTCGACGTCGACAGTCTTGGGCAACAGCTCCTCGGCAACCGCTGCGATATCCGCTGTGGTGGCATCACTCGTTTCCGGCTCTGATGGAACAGGTTGCACCTCAACAAAGATTTCAACAGAGTCAGGCGGTTCGTGCGACGGCAAAGTTCCAGATTTCCTGAGCACTCCACGAACGATGTACGTCCCTCCACGAACCACGAGCAACAAGGCAGCCCCCAGAATGCAAAGGGCAGCCTGTTGCGCCGGAGAGATCGACGACAGTACCCAATTTGTAGGAAGGTCAAGGCCACGAATTACAACAAGGCTAGAGAGCATGTACGCAAACATCCAGAAGCCTTCACACTCGGCGAGCCAACGCATGGGCAAGCGATAGCGAAGAAGCGGGTGCAACAAAACGATACAGAGCATTAATGCAGACAGGCTCAGCGAGCCAGACAGGACGAATACCAGCGCAGCCGAAACAATGACGCGGCAAACCAGCAGGATGATCCAACGGGTCCAGCGAAAACGCGTCGTCTCGCCGTGCAGAGGATCGGCGGTGACTGCGTACGCGGCAAGAGTCCAGAGCAGTAGCAACTGGGACCACAGCAAGAACTGGTCGCTAATAACGACGGGAGAGGCCATGTTTTAAGCTCAGCAAGGGATCGACTTGCTGTTGAAGAATCATACGCCATGCATTCTCGGCAGCGATGTATTGAAAACAGCCCGCGGCGAGAACCTGCCGGGAAACCACCTGTTTGGCAATCTTCAGTTTTTCCGCAACCTGAATTTGTGACATCCCATTGCGAAGAAGGCTTGCGATGCTTCGTTGCGCAGGAGTCCAGCGCGATCGGTGAAACCAAAGAAGCCTAGCGATGCCGTTCAAGATGTCGTCCAGATCGTCAAAACCATGGAACACGCCACCCAGGGCTTTGGCTTTCTTGGCATGGTCAATAGCAGCCCGAGCGGCGTGCAGTACGGGACCATCGACGTTGATTGCAACTCTTTGCAGAGGAATATCGAGCGTTCCGAATCCGATGCCGACACGAAGCTCGCGCTCGGGAAAGTTCTGCTCGAGATGCCAGATCAGATCCGGGACCAAAGCTGCCGAATGCAGAATTCCCTGAAATTCATCGCCCAGGGTAATGACAAACTTGGCGGCGATCGCCTTTCGGTATTCCCGATTGAGGTTGTCGATCAGGTGGCTGAATCGTCGCTGGAGAGCCCGCCGCTGGGAACTGGACAGGTCGCGCGAACGAACCATGTCGGCAATGATGGCGATATAGCGCTGGGAAGCCCGATTCATTTGCCCTCTGTGAGTGCAAACGCTATTGTCACCCAAAATTGGGTGATTTTCAAGTAGTCACCCAAAATTGGGTGACAAACGAAAAGTCACCCATAAATGGGTGACTGACCAAAGGAGCGCGGTCGTGCTGTGGGTATAAGGTAGTCCCGGCTCACTTGACGCCGAGATCGTCGTGCTCGTGGTAGTTGGGATATGGGGGACGCTTGATTTCGGGGAGGGGGTGCTCTTTCAATTGCTGCATGACTACTTCGATGGCTTTCTCGAGTTGAGCGTCGTGCCCCTGTCGGAAAGCAGCTGGATCGAGATCTACTTCGACATCAGGGGCAACGCCGCGGTTTTCAACTTCCCATTCGCCGTTGAGGCCATAGATGGCGGCACGTGGAGCCGTAACGCGGCCGCCATCGATGAGTTCAGGATAGCCGCCGATTCCGACGAGGCCACCCCAGGTTTTCTTACCGATTAGTGGGCCGATGGAGGCTTTGCGGAAATACCAAGGCAAGGCATCCCCGCCGGACCCGGACATTTCGTTGATGATCATAACCTTAGGTCCGTAGATCGCCTCGGATGGGCTCGACCAGTCGTGGCCATCACGAGTCACGACCTTGCTCATCATGGGACGACGCAAGTAGTCGATGATGTAGTCGGCCAACTGCCCGCCTTCATTGAACCGTTCGTCGATGATGGCGCCTTCCTTGCCGACTTGTGAAAAGAAGTAGCGGTTGAAGCTGGTGTAACCGCCACCTGCGGTATTGGGAACGTGCACGTACGCAATGCGGCCTCCAGTAGCCTGATCAACACGACGGCGATTGTCCTCGATCCAGGCAAGGTGGCGCAGGTTTTCTTCACTCTCGACTGGAATCACTGTGACTTC
Source organism: uncultured Acidobacteriaceae bacterium (assembly GCA_963840895.1). Lineage (GTDB taxonomy): Bacteria > Acidobacteriota > Terriglobia > Terriglobales > Acidobacteriaceae > Sulfotelmatobacter. The sequence continues at coordinate 179,471 of CAWJAR010000004.1, read as the reverse complement.
GCGTGACTCCTTACCATCGGGGTTCGGACCCACCTTAAGGACGACCTGCTTACCCGCAGTCTCTTCGAAGAAGGTAAAGATATTATCGGAGGCATGCAGGTCACGGCCGTTCACGGCAAGGATGTACTCTCCAGCTTTTACGTTGACGCCGGGTTGGGTCAGCGGGGCCTCATTCCCGGGATTCCAATTCTCACCGTTGTAGACTTTGGCGACGCGATAGCGGCCATTCTCCAGGCTGTAGTCGGCGCCAAGAAGGCCGCCTTTCAGTTTCTTGGGTTCAGGAGCTTCGCCGCCCCCGACGAACATGTGGCCCACCGTCATTTCGCCCAAACACTCCTGGAAGAGGTAGGTTAGTTCTTCACGGGAGGCAATGCCATCCAGATAGGGAGCATACTTTTTCTTGGCCTTGTCGAGGTCGAGACCGTGATAGTGCGGGTCATAGAAGAAATCACGCTCAATGCGCCACGTCTCGTTGTAAATCTGCTTCCACATGGCTCGTGGTTCGACATAGACTTCCCATCCGTCGAATTTGAGTGGTCCAAAACCGGGCTTGGGGGGCGCGCCGCCAGAAGCGGGGCCATCATCGACCGAGGCGGTGGACCATGAATCCCCCTTGCGGTAGAGAATCTTTTCGCCATCAAAGGAGACGGTGAAATCGTTGACCTCATCCATTAACTTGTCGACCTTTCGCTTGCTGAGGTCGAATTTCTGGATGGTGGCGGTGAAACTAGCATTGTCGTCGTCGACAGCAAAGACCATCGGGCCTTCGGAAAGGAACAGAATGCCTGACTTACCGGGAAGCATGTTGAGGTAGTTCTTTGCGGGTATCGGGAGCGAGAGAATGCGCTGACCGATACCATCGATGTCGATCTTGACGACGACGGGTTCGTCTTTCTTGTCTTTGTCTTTGTCTTTGTCGCCGACCGATTTGTCTGCCTTGCTCTTATCTTTCGATTTTTCTTTGGCTTGATCTGCAGCTTTGTCTTTCTCGTTCGCTTGATCCGGCTTCTTCTCGTCTTTCGGTTTCTCCTCGTCGCTTTCGGGCGCGAGCGGAGACTTGTCGTCCTTATTAAGAACGGCCAAGTAGACGCTGCGAGAAACGCGGTGTTCGTCGCTGGTCATGTCGAGACCCGCGGTTGTGAGGGCGACGTTAGTCGATGCCGTGAAATAGAGATACTTGCCGTTCTTGTCGAAGATCGGGTTGAGCGCGTCGCTCATGCCGTCGGTAACTTGAAACGTTTTGCTTTGCTCGAGGGAATAGACGAAGACCGCATGCAGCCCACTGGGAAGTTGCTTAGTGTAGGCGATCCACTTGTTGTCTGGGGACCAGGTCTGGCCAATCTGATTAGCGGCAAAGGTCCAATAGTAGTCGGTGTCTACGAGTTTCGGTGTGGGATTGTCGAGGTCGAGATACCACAACTGCAGGCGTTTATCGGTGTACGCAATTTTCTTGCTGTCGGGGGACCAAACGGGGGAATAGAAGAACGTCGGAGGATTGCCGAGGTTGATGCGGCGAACGGCCCCTAGGCCATTCTGATCGCGGATGGCGAGCTCGTATTCTCCGGACTCATCAGAAAAGTATGCGATGGACTTGCCGTCGGGCGACCACGAAGGATCGCGATCGGCGACGGCGGGACTGCGCGTGATGTCGCGAATGTCGCCTTTGTCGGTGGGAACTGTGAAAATATCTCCCCAAGCTTCGAAAACAGCGCGGGCACCGGTAGGAGAGATGCCGAAATTCTGGATTCTTTTGGGCTCGACTTTGGCGAAGTGCGGCCGCACCGCATCGATGTCGCCGACGACACGGATGGTTACGTTCTTGGCCTGATGAGTATTGATGTCGTAGACCTTGATGGCGCCGAACTGCTCGATCACAATGGCGTCGGGACCGGCGGCGGCGGTCTTAAAATCGAGGCCATCGCTGTGAAGAGCTTCGGAAACCTGTTTGGTCTTGGTGTCGTAGGCGAAGAGGCTGACGGGCCCGGTGCGGTCGGAGAGGAAGTAAATCGTGTCGCCGATCCACATGGGGTGGTGATCATTGGAGTTGTCGCGGGGAATCTTTGTCACGCTGGAGTCTTTGAGATCGGCGATCCAGATGGGAGTAGTCTGGCCACCGTGGTAGCGCTTCCAGGCCTGCTGCCATTTGGGGTGAGGGACGTAGGCGAGGTGAGTTCCGTCGGGTGAGTAAGAAGCGTCCTCGGCAATGGGAAGAGGAAGTTGGGTAGGAAATCCGCCTTCGACGGGCACCGTGTAGAGCTGATCCTCGAAGTGCATGAAGCTGTTGCCCCAAGAGTTGAAGAGGATTTGCTTGCCGTCGGGGGTCCAACCGGCGACGTACTCTTCCGCGGGATGATAGGTGAGGCGGCGGGGCACGCCTCCGGTGGCGGGAACGACGAAGACATCGCGGTTGCCGTCGTATTCTCCGGTGAAGGCGACCAGGGAGCCGTCGGGAGAGAAATATGGAAGGGCCTCGATACCCACGCCGGAAGTGAGGCGGTGAGCGTCGCCGCCGTCGCGGCTGACGATCCAGAGATCGTTGGCGTAATTGAAAGCGATCTGCGTCTTGCTGACGGTGGGGAAACGAAGCAGGAGCGGAGGATTGGACTGGGCTGAAGTGGTTTGTAGCAATGCACAGACGAAGACGAATAGCGGAACAAGAAGTTTGCGCATGAGGGCTCCGAAGCAGGCCTGTTAAGTGAAGGGGAATCTTAGTGCTGGGGGCAGAACGTGGTCAAGTTGTGCAGTTTCGTAGCGGGTCATGAAGATTGTTGCGGGAAGCCCGAAATTTCATGGTGTAAAGATGGCATCGCAGGAGGGCACAGCGCATCTAAGGCGGGTATATGTCAGCCGCACAGTCGAGCCCAAGTCTGAAGCCCCGCGATCTGGCGTGGGCCGGTTGGCGTGTTCTCAAAGGTCACATTCCAATGCTGTCGATTGAGATCACGCGCGAGTGCCCGCTGAGTTGTCCTGGTTGTTACGCATACGGGGACAGCCATCTGGGCGGAGAGACAACCCTCCGGGACCTCAGCGATTTTCGCGGGGACGCGCTCGTGGATGGAGTGCTCGAACTCGTGCGGCGCCATAAGGCCCTGCATGTGTCGCTGGTGGGTGGCGAGCCCATGATTCGGCATCGTGAACTGGGACGAATTCTACCCTCACTCAGCGAGATGGGCGTTTTTACAATGGTAGTGACCAGCGGAGTAATCGTCATTCCGCGTGAGTGGATGGAGATTCCTCGGTTCCGCGTCGCTGTTTCTATAGACGGGCTTCCCGAGCATCACGATGAGCGCCGCAAGCCGGCGACCTATGAGCGCATCCTGAAGAATGTGGCAGGGCTCTCGATCAACGTGCATTGGGTGATTACGCGGCCTATGTTGTCGCGGGCGTCGTATCTCGAGGAGTACGTTTCGTTCTGGAGTGCGCGAGCCGAGGTTGATCATATTTGGGTGAGCTTGTATAGCCCGCAGATGGGGGAGGAGAGCGCGGAGCGACTCATGCAGGAGGATCGGGAGTGGGTTGCGCGGGAGTTGCCGCGGTTGGGCCGCGTGTATCGGAAGTTGCTGGTGCCGGAGGGAATGGCGCGGGCCTTCGTGAATCCGCCAAAAAACCCAAATGATTGCCTGTTCTCGAAGATGTCTATGAACTACTCCGCTGACTTGCGGACTCGCGTTGAGCCCTGTGTGTTTGGGGGCAATCCAGATTGCAGCCAGTGCGGATGCAGCATTAGCAGTGCGTTGCACTGGATTCGAGATGTGAAGGTGGCTGGACCGGTTAAGGTGGGACATCTAGTGCAGGCGTCGCTTTCCGCAGGCGCGGTGATGAGAAAGTTGCGACTTGGTTTTGAGGCACCCAACCGATGGGGAAACAGCGTTCGCTTAGTGGGGGAGAAGACGTCGCTGGTTCAGATCCGATCTCGGGAAGAAGGCGAGATGCCGTAAGGTCTGGCTTGATGGCATGGCGAAAAGATCAGGTGTTGGAAGAACGTTCGGCGTCACAGATTTCTACAACCTACGTGATAAGGATTGGGTGCGCAGGCGAGGCGCGTCCGCGACAGCCGGCCGGGACGCCGGCGCTACGATTTGTCTGTTCCTTTTTTCTTGCCTGGTAGGCTCGCGGGGTTCTCGTGGATGCGCTCGCGGAAGCCTCCACGCATGCCGGTGGCGAGACCGACACTGGACTCGCCGAATTTGTCGCGCAGGCGATCGGCAGCGGCCATGGCGTCTTTCCAGCGTTGCTGGCGGTTGCCTTCCAGTAGGTTGATCTGATCGGGTTGTGATGTAAATTGGGAGGCCTGCACACCGAGGAGACGAACCGGGACACCCCTTTTCCAATTCTTGCGAAACAGAGCGCGGATCTGCTCGAAGATTTCTGTGTCGAGTTGGGTGGGTGCCGGGAGCGTATGGGCGCGGGTCAGGGTCGTGAAGTCTTTATAGCGAAGTTTGAGCTGAATGGTCCGCGCGTGGAATTGGGATTCGCGAAGACGCCGGGCGACCATTTCGGAAAGGCGCATCAGCGTGGATTCGAGCTGGCTGATGTCGGCCGTGTCTTCATTGTAGGTGTGCTCGTGGCTGATGGACTTGGCGCCGACGTCAGCTCCGACTTCGGTATCGAACCATCCTCCAGCGTCTTCCCCGCGAGCCTTGCCGGCGAGGGCGAGACCCCACTTTCCAAAGCGATCGGCGAGGTCGGATTCTTCGAGGCGGGCCAGATCTCTTACTTTCTTGATGCCGAGGGCGTTCAGGTGAGTTTCCATGACTTTGCCGACGCCGGGGATTTCGCGGACGTCGAGAGGGGCTAGGAATTTGGCTTCTTCGCCGGGAACGATGTAGAGCACTCCATTGGGCTTGGCTTGGGCGGACGAGACTTTCGCAATCAAGCGAGATGTGCCAATTCCCACTGAGCAATTGAGGCCGGTCTCGATTTTCATGCGCAGGTGCAGGGCGTGGGCGGCTTTGAGCGGAGGGCCGTGCAGGCGTTCGGTGCCGGTCATGTCGAGGTAGGCTTCGTCGATCGAGGCCATTTCTACCTGAGGTGTGAACGTGCCGAGGATTTTGTGGACTTTCTCGGAACATTCCCGATAGCGCTCAGAATGTCCATTCACGAAAATCGCGTGGGGACACATTTTAGCCGCGGTGCGCAAGGGCATGGCGGAATGGACACCAAACTTGCGGGCTTCATAGGAGGCGGCGGAGACGACACCACGCTCGTCGCGCTGTCCGCCCACTACGACCGCTTTGCCTTTTAGAGATGGATCGAAAAGCTCTTCCACAGAGACGAAAAAAGCGTCCATATCGACGTGGAAGATGGTGCGGGGATGAGCGGGGTGGGAAGCGGCGGACATGCCAAGGGAATTCTAGCAGCGGGGACAAAGCGTATGGCGCCTCGCTTCGCGTCAGCGTAGCCGAAGGCGGCTGTCCCCACATGAGAAGGGTGGCTTTCTAGACTAAGACCTTTTCCGACGCGGCAGAAACTCCGCGCATCTGCTTCACTCGGTCGTAGATCTTGCCGTATTCGCGGGCCGAGGCATTCCAGGAGAAATCCTTATTCATGCCGTTGCGCATGAGCGCTTGCCATGATGTCTGGTCGCGATAGGCCGTCAGGGCTTGCTTGATGGTGAGCAGGAGCGATTCGCCGTTGTATTCAGTGAACTTGAAACCTGTTCCCTTCCCGGTGCGGGCGTCCCAGGGCTCAATGGTGTCGTCGAGGCCGCCAGTGGCGCGGACGATGGGCACGGTTCCGTATTTGAGGCTGTAGATCTGGTTCAGGCCGCAAGGCTCGTAGCGCGAGGGCATGAGGAACATGTCGGCGCCGGCTTCGATCTTGTGGGCGATGGCGTTGTCGTAAGCCACTTTGACGGCAATCTTGTTGGGAAACTGTTTATTGAGGCGAACAAACATTTCTTCGTAGGTCTTGTCGCCGGCGCCGAGGGCGACGACGATCATATCTTCGCGGGCGAGGCGGTCCGCGATCTGCGAGATCAGGTCGAAACCTTTCTGAGCGGCGAAGCGGGAGACGATTCCGATTACGGGGAGCTTGACATCGGCGTTTTTGACTCCAAAGGCGGCCAGCAAATCTTGCTTGCACTTGGCCTTGCCAGAAAGATCTTGCGGCGAAAATTTCGCGGCTGTGAACTTATCGGTTTGCGGGCTCCACTCCTCGTAATCAACACCATTCAGAATTCCAGTCACGGTTGAGGCGCGGTCGCGGAGGACACCCTCGAGGCCAAAGCCATATTCCGCGGTCTGAATCTCCTGGCTGTACTTCCGGCTGACTGTGGTGATGAAGTCAGAATACGTAAGAGCGCCTTTCAGGAAGTTTACCTGGCCGAAGAACTCCATCTTCGACATAGTGAAGAGGTCCCACGGCAACATCAACAGGGGGAGGGTATCGGGAGGGAACAGCCCTTGATATCCCATGTTGTGAATGGTGAAAACTGTGCCTGCATCGCGGAAGGCGGGATCTTCGGCGTAGACGGTGCGGAGCAGAACCGGTATGAGAGCAGACTGCCAGTCATGACAATGAAAAATATCGGGGACGCCCAGGATTTTCGTGGCTTCGAGCACAGTACGGGAGAACAAAGCAAAGCGCTCAGCGTTGTCGGGATAGTCTCCAGAGGGGGTACCGTAGAGGGCGTCGCGATCAAAGTAGGGAGGATATTCGACGAAATAAAACTTCACGCCGCCTTGAGAGCCGCCGCTGACGACGGAGGCAAAGCGGTACTGGTCATCGAAGGGAACGGTTACGCTTCGAACGACCGTGACGGGCTCGCTGAGCTTGGTCTGCCGATATCGCGGGAGGAAGACGCTAACCTGATGTCCCAGGGATGCCAAGGCGCGGGGCAAAGCTCCAACGACGTCGGCGAGGCCGCCAGTTTTGGAAAACGGCACGCCTTCCGAAGCCACAAATGCGATGTTCATGAGTGCGGAACCTCCCAGGAGCGCGCACGTTTTTGGCGTCGCACGCTATTATTATCAGTGTGTCTTGGGCCCAGAGGGTCCGGCAGCTAGGATGCCAGGACCGACTTCAAAGTCTACTTCCCGAGTGAGTGAGGGTCAACGTGCCAAAGGTAGCATCTACACGCCGTCCGCAAAGCAAGCCTAAAATGGGACAGCATTTCCTGGCCAGCGAAGACCTCGCGGCACGCGTGGTCGAGACGCTAGGCGACATTTCGCAGAGCACGGTGCTGGAAATTGGGCCGGGCCGAGGCATTATGACGTCGTTGCTCGCCAAGCGGGCACGACGGCTGATTGCGGTGGAACTGGACCGCGTGTTGGCAGCACAGCTACGGCTAAAGTTTGGCATGGTGCGCAATGTAGAGGTCATTGAGGCTGACGTTCTGGCCATCGACTTCGACTCTCTTTTCGGACCAAAGCCTGGGTTGAGCCAGCCGGGGATCGAACTCAAGCCTCAGCCTGTGAAAGTCGTGGGAAATCTTCCTTATTACATTACGTCCGATATTCTGCTGCGGCTGTTTGAGTTCTCGAAGTACTTCGACAGCATTGTGATCATGGTGCAACGCGAGGTTGCCGATCGGATCGCGGCAGAGCCAGGCGGTCGCGACTACGGCATACTCTCGGCTACGGCACAGTTGTATGCGCGCGTGGAAAACTTGTTTACGCTGCCGCCGGGAGCGTTTGTGCCTCCGCCAAAAGTGCATTCGTCGGTCTTGCGGTTGACCATTGATCCGCAACAGGAGAAGTTAGGTGTGGCAGGCGATGGCTTCATCGATTTTTTGCGGCAATCATTTGGACAAAAACGCAAGACGCTGTGGAACAACTTGAAATTGAAGTATGAAGGAGCAGAGTTGAAGCGGGCGCTGGCGGAGGCGAAGGTAAAGGCTACCGCGCGGGCCGAGACTTTGAGCTTAGAAGAGAGCGCGGCGATCTATCGCGCCTTGCGCGAAGCGCATTCCGAGTCCTAGCATTAATGTTGCCGGACCCGCTCGGGCGAGGAGGGGCCATGTCTACCACCGTTCTGCGTCATCCCGCGGTCGCGGGACGTTTTTATCCTGGTGATCCTGACGACCTGCGCACGGAAGCGCAGGGTTATCTTTCACAAGCGAGTTCCGTGAAGCAAGTTCCGTTGCGGGCTCTAGGTTGTATTGCGCCGCACGCGGGTTACATGTATTCCGGCCACGTCGCGGGTGCGGTATTTGCGCGTGTGGAGGTACCGAATCGGTGCATTGTGCTGTGCCCGAACCATACGGGCATGGGTCGAGCCCTGGCTGTAATGAGTGAAGGCGGGTGGCAGACGCCGTTGGGTGACGTCCCTATTGATGCCGAGCTAGCGGCGGCCTTGAAAGCGCGCTTCCCTGCGCTACAGGAGGATGCCGCCGCACACCGCGCCGAACATGCGGCTGAAGTGGAGCTTCCCTTCCTGCTGTTGCGACAGCCCGAGCTGAGATTTGTACCGATTGCTGTGGGGACGGGGCACTTCGAAATGCTGGAGCAGCTAGGCAAGGCTTTGGCCGACGTCGTTGCGGCGCACGAAGATCCCATTCTTATTGTAGCCTCGAGCGACATGAACCATTACGAGTCAGACGTGGTAACGCGGGCGAAGGATCATCGCGCGATTGAGCGGATTCTGACGTTGGACCCGCGTGGGCTCTTCGATGTGGTGACGCAGCAGGACATCAGCATGTGCGGGTACGGGCCGGCGGTCGTGATGTTAACCGCGGCTCGGCAATTGGGGGCAAAGTCAGCTGAACTGGTCAAGTATGCGACGTCGGGAGACATTTCAGGAGATCGCGACATGGTTGTGGGCTATGCGGGAGTTGTGGTGGTTTGAAAGGCTCGTAGCAGATTCGGCGCGCTTCGCGCCAGGCGAGACAGCCGAAGGCGGGTGTCTCCAGATCGTTATTCCAGACTTCCCACGATTGTGCCACTGGCAAATAAACAGGGCGGCTTTCGCCGCCCTACTTACAATCAATCGAGCATTCCTTCTAACGATGCGGGCCACTGGACGCATGACCTGATGGTGCACTGCTACGGCTCGCGGGCGCCGACATTGTGCTTCGCGGTGCGCTTGCACCAGACGTTGTTCCTGAGGCGCTGGGGCTGGAACTGGCTGATGGCCAACTCGAAGTGCTAGGTGAAGTCGTTGAATACTGAGGCGCGGGACGCACTTCGACGAATCCGGACTTGGCGACCTGATGGTTCATATGACTTAGATTTCCGAAAGCACCGCGCGGAATTCCCAAGCCTGCCGAACCGGCATTTACGACGACTCGAGACGGGGTGACGACGGTACCAACTCCAGTTCGACCGACGATGACCGCACTTCCGGTTCCCCCGGTTCCGGCAACGGGGACAACGGGCGGGCGGAAATTGGACGGAACGGCGCCGCTATAACGTGGCACGGCCAGCCAGGAATTCCATCCACCGGGCTGCCACATCCATCCCATGGAAGGCACGAACATCCAGTTGCCATAGCGGTACGGCGCCCACCCCCAAGGATAGGACGAGGCGAACATGTAGCCATAGCCGGGATAGAACGACCAGGCGCCGTTCATGAAGGGATCCCATCCGACGCCAGTGAAGTAGGGCTGCCACATCATGCCGTAGCCGGGGACGTTGCTGTACGCGCCGTAATAGTTCAAGTCGCTCATCCCGTAACCGTAGGGAGCTGAATTATTTTTGGCGTACTGGTCGTGGTAGGAATTAGATTCCTGGTCCCACGAATCGAGCGGGGCTTCTTCAATATTATTGGCAAGCTTGTATTTGTCGTTGTCGGCGGCGTCGAACGCGGCAGTTTTCTTCTTCGGAACAACGAGGGCACCGGCGGGCCCGTCGACATTGATATCGCCCTTAAAGACTGCGAGATTGGCAACTTCGGTCGAGGTATCGACGCGGAAGTGGGCAGCGTGATCGAGGGTGAGTTTCTCGCGAGAAAAATTCAGGGTCACCTCGTCTTTGCCCAGCCAGTTCACGTAGGCCATGCCCTCCACGAGGTTAATCACGGAGATCCGTTTGCCAGCGTCACTGAGGCCGAGAGTGCTGAACAGGACCGTGGTGTTGGGGGTAAGGCGAAGGGTGCTGCCATCTTCAAATTCAATTTCAGCGCGGGCGCGATCGTGCGTTTTGATTTGAGCACCCTGCGTGACGGGCAGGTTGAGGAACGCGTTTTCGAATCCGAGGCCGGTATTCTTATCGATTTGAACCGAACCTTGAACGTCACTCAAGCGTACGATGCGGGCCTGCGAATCAGCCAAGGCCGGCAACGCCAGTAGCGCGCAGGCTGCGACCGTTAGAAGAAACATACTGAATCTGGAGTGCGAGAGCTTGGACATGGCAACCCCCGGGGTCTGTCTTTGCCTATTAGAACACGGTTCTGGCGTGGGAGTTGTAAAACTTGGGTCAAAGGGCCATTTTCGGAGGGCGGCGGCTGAGGGACTGCTAGTTCTCTGAACAGGTACTCCGGGTACGGTCAGCGCGGTGCAGGCGCGATGTATCCCATGTCTATGATTCGCTGTGCCCTGACGCGCACTACGTTCATGACAGAACTGTCGTTATGGATCTCCAGCAGAATGGGCTTTACAGCCGGAATTTCGATAAGATTTCCGCGCCGGGCCTCATCTTCCATCTTCTTCAACTCGTCATCCAGAGCCAACTTCTGGTATCGGTGATAATGGGCGAGGCGGCGGCCGAATTCCAGCGTGGCAGCGATACTCTGAAACAACGTAGTCAATTGCTGAATCACGGGTTGCGGGGAGAAGTTGTATTCCGCCGCGGATTCGCGCTGGCTGTCTTTGTAAGCAAGTTTCTTGGCTCCCGTGAAGGCCAGCTTGCGATTGCCGGAGTCGACCTTACCGGAAAAATAATGAGACTGGGTGGTCAGATCGAAGATGCGGGCGCGGGTTGCGTCCGAGAGTGTGAAGTCGGTTTGGTAGGTCTCGCGTTCGTCGGAAGCCTCTGAGATGACTGCCGAGCACTCGTAGTGAGCGTGGCCATCGGACTGCACGGATATGGAATAGTGATCCGGATCGGAGTTGGGGAAGTCTAGCGAGAAGGTGACCGTGGCGGATTCGGCGGCGCATGCTGGGAGAGTCCCCAGTAGCGCCACGCTTCCGGCTAATATGATCAGGAACAAACAGCGGAAGCTCCGCTTGAGCCTGATCCCCCGTGATCCCGCTTGTCTGGTTCCGGTCATCCGCCTCAGATTCGCTCTCGCCGTCTCGCCCACAACTGGAACACGTCATTATGCCAAAAAAGAGTGCGGTTGGAATTCTATCGTGCCGCCGCACGCTGGCGGGTCAAGGTGCCAGCGGTGTGCAGATGACAGATCGCAATTGCCAAGGCGTCGGAGGCGTCCATGGGCTCGGGGGGCTGGGAAAGGTCGAGGAGACGTGTGACCATGTGCTGCACTTGCTGTTTCTCGGCACGTCCGTAGCCGACGACCGACGATTTAATGGTCAGGGGGGAGTACTCGGCGACTTCTAAACCTGCGGCGGCGGCGGCAAGCATGGCGACCCCACGAACTTGGCCAAGCTTGAGAGCGGACTTCACGTTGAGGGCGTAGAAGACGTCTTCAATGGCAACTTCATGGGGCTGATGCCGAGAAATAATCTCCCCCAGTTGGGTAAAGATGCGGGATAGGCGGCGTGGCAGAGCTTCGCGGGGAGAAAGTTTGATGGCGCCGCAAGTCAGACAGCAGAGCTTGCCGCTGTCATACATCTCGACCACGCCAAAGCCCGTATATTCGCCGCCACAGTCGATGCCCAGGACTCGCATGTGAAGGAAGTGTATCGCGGAAATGGGATCGGTCCTAGTGGTTTGCCGAGGCGGATACGTCAAGAAAACGCATAGAGCACTAAGGGCACGAAGGTTCACGAAGGAAATCTTGATCGGAGATTTACTTAGTGTTCCTTTGTGCCCTTCTCGGCTTCACCTTTGGTTTTTCATTCACCAGGCCCAGGCGTAGGCATCGACGCGGGGATCGGCTCCGGCGCTGAGGACGCCCGTGTTCACGTCAAGAACGATTCCTGCATTCGAGCCGAGCGACCATGGAGGATCTACGCGGAGTTTGTGACCGCGCGAAGTGAGTGCCTGCTGCGTGGACTCAGGGATACGGGATTCAACTGCCAAGTCGCCGGGATGCATCGTATGCGGGAATGGCGACGCCGGAAAAGCGCGCGATGACCAGCGCGGAGCCTCGATGGCCTGCTGGATGTTCATGCCGAAATCGATCATATTGATCAGCGTTTGGATAGTTCGAATTACCTGGTCGTCGCCGCCGGGGCTTCCCAGGATTGCGTAAGGCTGGCCGTCTTTCATGATCAATGTGCTCTGCAGCGTGCTGCGCGGGCGCTTACCGGGTTCGAGGGCGTTCGCTTCGCCACGAACCAGAGAATAGTAGTCGCCGCGACAGTTGAAGATGAGGCCTGTGTTTCCCATGACGACGCCTGTGCCAAACAGATCGTGCAGGCTGGGCTCGAAGCTCACCATGTTGCGATCTTTGTCGACCACGGCGATGTAGCTGGTGTCGCCGTCGTGGCGGGCATCGCCGTCGAGGACTTCGTGCACCGGGCGATCCAAGGGCGAGGAGTCGGCGAATTTTTCGGGCGAGCCGGGGCGCAGTTCGAGAGACGCTTTGGTGGGATCGATCAGCTTTCTGCGTTCGCGGGCGTAATCTTTCGAGAGAAGGCCGTCGTAGGGAATCTTGATGTAGTCCATGTCACCGAGATATTTGTCACGATCACCCATGGCGAGTTTTACGGCTTCTGCACTGGTGTGGAGGTAGTCAGGACTGTTCAGGCCCATCCCTTTGAGGTCGTAGCCTTCGAGGAGATTAAGTGCGATGAGTTCGGTTGGTCCCTGGCTCGAGGATGGATTTTTGTAAATCTGATAGCCACGATAGTTGATGGAAACTGGAGACTCGACTTCCGCGGTGTACTCGGCGAAATCCTCGTAGCGGAAGAGGCCGCCATGCGCCTCTGAGAATGCGGCGAGTTCCTTGGCGATATCGCCTTTGTAGAAGCGATCACGCGCGGCTTTAAGCGCTTCATGTCTGCCTTTGGCTTGGTTTGCTTTTTCGGCCTCGACTAGTTTCTTCAGGGTGCGCGCCAAGTCAGGATTCTTGAGGATCTCGCCGGCCTTCGGCGGGCGGCCGTTGGGCATGTAGATCTTGACGGTTGTCGGGTACTTGAGAATCTTCTTCGTCTCGGCAATGTAGGAAGCACCGTATTCGCTGAGCGGGAACCCGTTCTCGGCGAGGTCGATGGCAGGCTGCAGAACCTGCTCAAAGCTCATCGTGCCCCAACGGTCGAGCAGTGTATACCAGGCGTCGACGACGCCGGGTATGCCGCCCGAGAGGAGTCCGTCGCTCTGCGGAATCTTGCCGCCATTATTTTTTTGGTACCACTCGATGGTGGCGAGTTTGGGGGCGCGAGGCTCCGCGTTGACGGAATAGACCTTCTTATCTTTTGCGTTGTAGATGAGCAGGACCGCATCGCTGCCCATGCCATTGAGGGAGAAGTCGGTGACAGCGAGCGCAGCCTGACCGCCAACGGCGGCATCGAAGGCGTTGCCGCCTGCGTCGAGAATACGGCGCGCGGCTTCGGTGGCCTCGGCTTTCATGGAGGCAACGGCGGCGTGTCGTCCGCGGATGACGGGGCGCATGGTTTGGCCGGAGTCCTCGCTCTGGGCGAAGGTTAGCGGGACAACCGCGACGAGGACAAAAAACACAATCTTCGTTGTTACAGACGATTTGGATAACATCGGTTTCTTCTCACCTCGAGGATGTTTGGATTTGTGCAATCCCACCTTTCGCAAAAGGCGCGAAAGATGGCGCACCCGGCCTTCTCCTAGCTAAAAACAAAGTCAGTCATGCGCTTAACAACACTTGGGTCGTCGCATGTTGGCATCTTCGGATTCCTGACGGAAGGCAGCGTAGGCCCTCGGAGATGATGCCATCTGTTTTCGAAGCAAAAAGCGGTCGTACGCGGCCTCATCGAAAATCTCGCGGAGCGTCGCCACCACAATTCGTACCGCTTTCACGATGCCGTTCATCCTCTCTCCTCCGCAAGACGCGTCATTACAAAGGGCGTCTCCTTTACGCGCGCGTCTTCCCTTCCGGTTAGAACTCCAGCCCATTGGCGCACCGACTCGATCAGGACCAGGGCTACCATCACCACCAGGATGCCAGTCACAGCGGCATCGAGGCGATTGTTGAAGATGAGGCGCGCGGATGCATTCGTCGCCGGGCCAGCGGCTAAGATGCGCGCCTGCGCCAGAAAACCGATACGCGGATCCGGGTCAAGAATCTTGTGCCACGACGCTGTAAATGTGACCGCTACCAGCCACGCCAGCGGAACCAGAGTGACGGCAGCGTAACGAGTTCTGTGCATCTTGATAATGATCGTAGTTGCGACGCAGAGTGCGACGGTGGCCAGCAACTGGTTTGCGATCCCGAACAGCGGCCACAGAGAATTGATCCCGCCCAGCGGATCTTTCACACCTTGCCAGAGGAAGTATCCCCAGGCGCCGACGATGAGGGCGCTGGTGGCCAGGATAGAGGGATACCAACTCGTCCGGCCTAACGGTTTGTAGATATGCCCGAGCGCGTCCTGAATCATGAAACGGGCTACGCGCGTGCCCGCGTCGAGGATGGTGAGGATGAACAAAGCCTCGAACATGACGGCGAAGTGATACCAGAGCGCCATCACCGTGGCGCCTCCGAGACTCTGCGAGAAGATGTGCGCCATGCCTACCGCGAATGCGGGAGCGCCGCCGGTACGATTGAACAGAGTTTGCTCGCCGACCGCGTGGGCCAGTGCCTGCATATCAGCCGCAGTCACGGGAAATCCCCAGGAAGAGATGGTCGCGGTCGCGGCGGTTGCGGTCTGTCCGACGACGCCCGCAGGACTGTTGATCGCAAAGTAGACACCCGGCTGCAGTACACACGCAGCAATGATGGCCATGACCGCGACTGCGGACTCCGCCATCATGGCGCCATAACCAACCATACGAGATTGGGTTTCGCGCGCGATGAGTTTGGGCGTGGTTCCGCTCGAGATTAACGAATGAAAGCCGCTGATGGCGCCACAGGCAATGGTGATAAAAGCGAAAGGAAAGATTTTGCCGGCGAATACCGGCCCGGTGCCGTCCACGAACCGCGTAAGCGCCGGCATGTGCAGCGTGGGATGTAACACGACAATGCCGATCCCGAGAAGAGCGATCGTCCCGAGCTTCACAAACGTGCTGAGGTAATCACGCGGCGCGAGCAGCAACCATACCGGCAGAGCAGATGCGGCAAATCCATAGACAATGATGAGTTTTGCGAGCGTCGTTCCTTGCAGAGTGAAGGTGTGCGCCATGGTGGGATTCAGCGAGGCCCAGCGTCCGCCCCAGATCGCCAGCAGTACGAGAATGAATCCGAGGACGGAGACCTCCAGAACTTTGCCAGGCCGAATGCGGCGCAGGTAGAGTCCCATCAAGAGCGCGATGGGAATCGTCATGGCGATGGTGAATGTCCCCCACGGGCTATCTTTCAGCGCGTTGACGACGATGAGAGCCGCGACGCCGAGAAGGATCACAAGAATCGCTATGACTGCTGTGTAGGCCACGAAACCACCGATGCGTCCGATCTCTTCTTTCGCCATTTCAGTGAGGGACTTGCCGTCGCGGCGGACGGAGAAAAGGAGGATCACGAAGTCTTGTACGCAGCCAGCGAAGACGGCACCGGCCAACACCCAGAGCGTTCCTGGAAGGTATCCGAACTGTGCAGCGAGCACTGGCCCGACCAAGGGTCCCGGTCCCGCAATGGCGGCGAAGTGATGGCCGAATACCACCCATTTATTCGTTACCAGAAAGTCGCGCCCGTTTTCCAAGCGCTCGGCAGGCGTGGCGCGGAGGGCATCGAGAGCAAGAATCTTTGCTGCGATGAACTTACTGTAGAAGCGATATCCGAGGGCATAGCAGCAGGTAGCGGCCACGACCAGCCACAGCGCGTTAATCGGTTCACCGCGATGAATGGCCACAACGGCAATCGCCACAAAACCAAGCAGGCCCACTAGTCCCCAGGCAAAGATCGATAGCGTCTTGTTCATTCCGACGAGCATTGTGTCGAATCCTGAGCGGGAGTGCAATGCCCATGTAGCACAGGCGCGCAAGGCCATGCCTGAACGATTTTCCTCAGGGTTCTTTAGCTTTGGCGCGTGTCGATTTAGTGTTAATCTATTTATTCCGAAAGATGTTCAGCCTCGTGTGTCGGGCCATTTCGTCGCCCCTATGCCAGGGGTGCATTCGGAGGATTTCATGCTGCACTCATACACAAATAGGAGCGAACGATGAAAATTGGGATGTTAACTGGGGGGGGCGATTGCCCTGGACTGAACGCGGTGATCCGCGCGGTCGTGCGTAAGGGCGTGTTCCACTATCACGATGAATTTGTGGGGTTCCTGGAGGGATGGCGCGGTCTGATCGAAGACAAGAGCATGGCGCTGGATTTGAACGCGGTCGGGGGAATTCTGCCCCGCGGCGGAACCATTCTACGGACCTCGCGCACGAACCCATCCAAGCGTCCAGACGGAATCGACCGCTGCATGGCCACGATCGACAAGCATAAGATTGACGCCATTGTTGCGATCGGCGGCGACGACACCCTCTCAGTCGCGCAGAAGCTTCACGAAAGAGGCATCAAAGTCATTGGGGTACCAAAGACAATCGACAACGATTTGGGCGGAACCGATTACACGTTCGGGTTCGATACGGCGTGCAATGTCGTGTGCGAGGCGATTGATCGGATCCACACCACCGCCGAAGCCCATAACCGCGTGATGGTGGTTGAAGTCATGGGCCGCGATGCGGGCTGGATCGCCTTGTACAGCGGGGTCGCGGGGGGCGCGGATGTGATTCTGATTCCGGAGCGGCCGTTCGATGTCGATAAGGTTGCGGAGTCGATTCGCCAGAGGCACGAGCGCGGACGTTATTTCTCGATCGTGGTGGTTGCCGAAGGCGCAAAGTTTTCTTCCGACGCCGGATCGGGCGCACCGATCCTCCAGGACATGGGCAAGGATGAATTTGGTCACGCGAAGCTGGGTGGGATTGCAAACATTCTCGCCCGCGAGATTGAGAAGCGTACCGGTTTCGAGACCCGCGCGGTGGTGCTGGGACACATCCAGCGGGGTGGGTCACCGAGTGCGTTCGATCGCGTGCTGGCGACACGGTATGGGCTAGGCGCGATTGATATGGTGCATCGCGGCGAATTTGGCTGCATGGCTGCGCTGCGGTCGAACAAGATTGTTTCCATCCCGTTGAAAGAAGCCATCTCCAAGAATCGTGTGGTTGACAACGAGATGATTCAGATCGTTGACGGCCTGTTCGAGGAGATTGGCGAGAAGGAAACGGCCAGCCAGTAGAGTGGGGCCTCCATGCTGCTCGGCGTGGAGGCCGTATTTTATCGGCTTCAGGCTGGCGTAAATTAGAGCGGGGCT
Source organism: uncultured Acidobacteriaceae bacterium (assembly GCA_963840895.1). Taxonomy (GTDB): domain Bacteria; phylum Acidobacteriota; class Terriglobia; order Terriglobales; family Acidobacteriaceae; genus Sulfotelmatobacter. The sequence goes on along the minus strand of CAWJAR010000004.1, from coordinate 162,040 downwards.
CGCCCTCACCAAGATGCAGACCCTTTACGTCCGGCTCGCTCCCGCGCTGATTGCAATTATCGAAGTAGTCTTGATAATGGGCGCCGCCCTCTTGATCTGGCGCTCGCATTCGTCGAGGCAACAACCCGCCCGATCATCCGCATTTCAAGCGTTGCATAGCGAATTGAGCCGGCTGGCACGGCGACGGAAGCTTGCGGTATTGGCCGTGGGGGTCGGAGTTCTGACCGTTCGAGTCGCATTCATTCCGATCCTCGGAATCCCTCAGCCGCGATGGAACGATGAGTTCAGCTACCTGCTCGCGGCAGACACCTTCGCGCATGGAAGAATCACGAATCCCACCCACCCAATGTGGGTGCATTTTGAGAGCTTCCACATCATCCAGCAGCCTACTTATATGTCGATGTATCCTCCGGCGCAGGGGTTGGTGCTTGCGGTCGGGCAATTGTTGGGGCATCCGTGGATTGGGCAGCTCCTGATCACCGCAGCCATGTGCTCCGCCATGTGCTGGATGCTGCAAGGGTGGGTTCCACCGGGATGGGCTTTGTTCGGCGGAGTGCTCGCCGCGCTCAGGCTCGGGATTCTCAGTTATTGGATGAACAGTTATTGGTGTGCGTCGGTGGCAGCGCTCGGAGGAGCGCTGGTGCTGGGCGCGTGGCCGCGGCTGCGACGGCATCCGTCAGTTGGACTATCGCTGATTCTGGCATGCGGGCTGGTCATTCTGGCCAATAGCCGGCCGTATGAGGGGTTTGTTTTCTCCATTCCGATTGCGGTTGCGATGCTGTTATGGATGGTGGGCCCGACGCGTTCAGAGTTTCGTCTGACTGTGTCGCGCGTCGTCCTTCCGATTCTTATAGTGCTTATCCTGGGCGGCGTGGCCACCGGTTATTACTATTACCGCGTGACTGGATCCCCGGTTGAGATGACCTATCAAGTGAATCGCGGACAGTACGCCACCGCCCCCTACTTCATCTGGGGGACCCCACGTCCCGAGCCGGTATACCACCATGAGGTGATACGCGATTACTATCGATGGGAGTTGGGGGAATTCAATCGGAACCTTACTCTGACGGGATATGTGGGACGGGCCGCTCAGAAGCTTGAAAGCTGGTGGCAATTTTATCTTGGCCCGCTGCTTACGATCCCGTTGTTGGCTATGCCGTGGGTGGTACGGAGGCGAAAGACGGCTCTGCCGCTTCTGGTTTGCGGGGCGATGGTAGTTGGTTTTTCAGTGCAGACCTGGAGTCTACCGCATTACTTCTCGCCAGCTACCGGCGCTTTGTACATCGTTCTGGTGCAAGGGTTACGACACTTGAGCGGATGGCCTGCGAAGCGCAGTCTCGGACGGGCCATAGTTCGGGCGATCCCCTTGCTGGCGTGCGGGATGATTCTGTTGCGCGTGGGCGCAGCGGTGAGCTGGACACAGATTGAACCGGCATGGCCTCGAGGCAATCTGGAACGCGCAAGAGTATTGAGTGAGATTCGACGATCTCCTGGCCGTCATCTGGTGCTGGTACGCTACGGGGCGCACCACGATGTTGATCGGGAGTGGGTTTACAACGAGTCGAACATTGATGCTGCCAAGGTTGTATGGGCGCGCGATATGGGCAAGGAAAACGGGGAATTGCTCCAATATTTCCGGGACCGGAAAGTATGGTTGATCGACGGCGATAGCCCGTCGCCGAAGCTGTTACCGTACTTCGACTGAACTCTACTTTTTGAGAGGAACGCGAGCTCTCCGCGGAGATCATGCCTGCGATCACGGCAAAACTGCAGCAACAGGCTCTTCTGGTGATGCTGCTGGCTTGCTCGATCAGCCTGTGTCTCTACTGGCGTGATGTGCCGGGTGCGCTGCAAATGGCGACGGCCGACGCCGGATCGACAAAAGCTAAGCCTCTAACAGACCTCTATCCACGCTGGTATGGAGCCCGGGAACTGTTGCTGCATCACCGTGATCCGTACGGTCCTGAGGTTAGCCGGGAAATTCAGATTGCCTATTATGGCCGGGTATTGAATCCAGCTTTAGAGAGCGATCGGCTGGATCAAAAGAGATTTGCCTATCCAGCGTATGTCGTCTTTCTCATGGCTCCGACAGTCTTCATGGAGTTTCCTACCGTGCAGATTGTGTTCTGGTGGTTGCTGGCAGCAGTCGCGGCGTGCAGTATATGGTTTTGGCTACGATTTTTGCGTCTGCACTTGGCGGGAACTGCATTGGTCGCCGTATTTTCTCTGGGCCTGACGTGCCTGCCGATGTTGCAAGGGTTGAGCCTGCTGCAACTGGGTGTCGTTGTTGCCGGCCTAATCGCTGCTGCTTCGTTGTGCGTGGTCTCTGGGCATTTCTTTCTTGCCGGGACCCTGTTAGCGATCGCCACCATCAAGCCACAGATGTCTTTCTTCCCGATTGCGTGGTTTTTACTTTGGGCGCTGAGTGCGTGGGGACCGAGAAAGTCTTTGGCTTGGGGCTTTGGCTTGGGGCTCTTAGTACTTGTGCTGGCTTCGGAGTATCTTCTTCCGGGTTGGCTGATGCGTTATCCGAGCGCGCTTGCGGCCTATTCGGAGTACCAATATGCGCCGCCTTTGCTAAGCACGTTGCTGCCGCGTGCTGTGTTCTGGGTAAGTTCAACTCTCGCGGTACTGGGTGTGACGGTTTTCTGTTGGCGTGTGCGACAAGCGCCGGGGAATTCCGTCTGGTTTGCAATTGCACTGGTTTTCGTAATGACGCTTACGGTAAGTGTATTGCCGACTGTGAATGCCCTGTTTAATCAGGTGCTATTGTTTCCTGCGATTCTGCTTGGGATTCGATATAGAAGACTTCTGACGCAAGGAAGCCGCCTCAACCAACTTATCTTCTACCTAATTTTCGGATGTGGAGTCCTGCCCTGGATGTTGGCCGGGATTTTGATGGTGGTGCGGCCAAACATGCATGACAAATTGTATTTGGCGATGTGGTCGGCCCCGCTCTACTCGAGTTTTGGGTTTCCGGTGGTGGTGTTCTTATTCTTGCTTTTGCTATGCCGCGCCTTGGCGGCTGAGTCTCCGGACAAACGTGAGGATGCGTCTCTGGCTGGAGCCGGCGCGCTTTGACGCTCGCAACAAACACCCCAGCCACACCAGCGACGTGGCTCACGGCGCGGCGGTTGCGTACTCACGGCGCGATTCTTGCGCTTTGCGTGTGGACGTTCTATGCATGGAACCTGGCGACACCAGGACTGCGCGACCGCAACGGCAATCTCAAGGGCACGGACTTTCTGCACTTCTATACTCTGGGTTCGCTCGCGGACGAATACCGTGGAGCGGACTTATACGACATCAGTGCCCAGGCCCAGCTCGCAGCACGACGAGTGCCGGAAGCCGCGGGTATTCGATACCTGCCTCTGTACCCGCCACAGGTTTCCATCGTCTTCGCGCCTCTGGCTCATCTCTCGTATGGTTGGGCGCTCTTCTGCTGGTGGGTGTGGAGCGCGATTCTCTACGGACTCTGCTGCTATGCTGTGTGGCGCGCGTGTCCGGGCCTCCGCGAATACAGAGGCACGGTCGCCATTCTCGCCGCGGCGTTCCCCGCATTCTTTCATCTGATCGCTTGGGGCCAGACGTCGGTGATGGCTCTTGCCTGCTTCGTGCTGATGTTTTTTCTGCTGCGCGACAGGCGGGAGTTTCTGGCTGGACTTGTTTTTGGGTGTCTGATTTTCAAGCCACAGCTAGGAGTGGCCGGGGCAATCTTATTCTTGTCGATCGGCGCGTGGAAGACCCTGGCGGGAGCGTCTATCTCTGCGGCGGCGCAGCTCTTTCTGGGAATTCTCTACTATGGCATCGAGCCAGTATGGCAATGGGTACGCACAATGTGGAACGTGCACGCGGTGTTGCCCATGCTCGAACCCAAGCTGTATCAAACCCACTCGCTGCGGACGTTCTGGTCGATGCTCGTTCCGTGGCCCGGCCTCTCTCTCATGTTGTACATCGTAAGTGCCGTGGTTGTGCTTGGATTAATGATTGCGTGCTGGAAGCGGAGTGAGTCCGCGCCTCTGCCTCTGCGCTATGCAGCGCTGTTGTTGGCGAGCGCCCTCGTGGCGCCGCATCTCACGGTTTACGATCTGGTGATTCTGGCGCCTGCGCTAATTCTGCTCGCCGACTGGCTCGTGGCTCAGCCGCCCACGCCCTCTACGCAGGCGTTGGGAACGTTGCTTTACTTGATTTATATGTTGCCGCTGATTGGGCCTTTTGCCCGCTGGACGCACATCCAGCCGTCGGTGGTCGCAATGGCGCTGAGTGTGTATCTGATTTGGAGGATCTCCACTTCTGTAGCAAGTGCGAACGCCCGTGACGACAAGAGGGATCTAGGTTCGCTCGCTAAACAGAAACGATAGGGCATCCGGAAAACGGCGTGCCCAGGCTGATTCGTGATGTGAAGCGCCCTCATCGACGACCAACTGGAGACGCCGGTCGTCCAATCCAGCACGGCGCAGGATTGATGCCAGTTCGCGGACATCATCGACCATGCTCTGGTCTTTATCCTTGCGGCCGGCTTCAGCGGTTCCAGTGGCGAGAAAAACGCGTTCCGGCCAACGCTTGACAGCACGACTCTGCCGGATTAGTTGCCGGTTCGAGGCCCAGAGGGACGGGCTCTCGAGTAGCAAACGCCCTATCGCTCCTGGACGTACAGCCGCCGTGTACAGTGCGATTAACGCTCCGAGGGAAGAACCGCCGAGTCCAGTGTTCTCCGGTTCGGTCGCCACGCGATAGTTGCGCGTCGTGAACGGAATGACCTCTTTGAAGAGAAAACTGGGATAGCGCGTGCCGTATACGCGTAACATCACCGGATGCAGCGAGCGGTGCGGCATATATTCGCGGATGCGCTCTCGGGCGGCATTGTCCATGCCCACGATGATCATTGGCGGAATCACACCTTCGCGAATCAGGCGGTCGGCAGTTTCATCGACCTGCCACTCCACCCCGTTAAAGGACGTCGCGGGTTCGAAGAGGTTCTGACCGTCATTCAGGTATAGGACCGGATAGCGCCGATCGGAGTTCTCTGAGTCGTCGTACCCAGGCGGCAGCCACACACGCAGGAAACGGGTGTTCCGGAAGATGCGGCTGTGAAATTCATGTAGCCGCAAGTCTCCAGTAGCGGATTGCACTCGGATCACCGCGGGATGGCCGACGTCTTCAGTTTGCTGGATTTCTTCCATCAGACGAACGCAATATCAAGATATAACGGAGATCCCGCCTCACGCTCTGGCGTTTCTGACTTTAACTGCGATCGCCAGAATGCTTATCAAAGAGATGAGTACCAGAGAGATCAGGCACAAGATGCACCACGTCATTAGTTCGTAGGCCTCGATGTAGGTCAGATACAGAGCGAAGGCTAATCCGGCAATCGCAGTACCCAGAAGTTGATTTGGGGTTTCATCGAGAACTCTGCGGAACGTAGCCAGCACGAATAATGCTGCGTACCCGGCAACGCCGATTCCAGCAACGGGAATCCCCTCGATGGTTGAGTACTGGCTGCGGTTCACGATGTCGCAACTGAACTGCTGGCTGAAATCGCAGAATTCGGTCGCAGACTTGGCGTAGTGGCGTTGCAGGGACACAGCCGAAACAATGGCACCCGCCAACGCGAGAACCGCGATCGCTACGAAGAGTATTCGGTCGACACGCGACACCGTTGAAGCTTGAACAATCGCGGAGTCCGTCACGGCAGGCTGCACCCCGTCTTGTCGCTCAAGGCTTCGAGAGACAACACTCCCTCCTTCGGGGATTCTCCGGCGAACTGCCAACTGGGAAACAACTTCAATCCAGCAGCCTTGCACTCCGGAGTCTCTTCCTTTGTCTCATTGATCCCGCATTCCACATAGGGCACGTAGTGAAATGCATCTCCGAACATCTCTTTCTGATCGATGCAATGCGGACACCAGGAGAGGCCATACATTTTCGCTTGCTTGGCAGCCAGGCACTTCGCGAAAGAATCGTACTTATGATTGCGGTAGTAGCGCCCTCCAACAAATGCCGCTGCGAGCAGGAATATGACGACACCGTAGGTCAGCGTCTTCTTCGATATGCCTTGATCGGTGTTGCCTTCGCGTTGCGACTGCCGCTTCCTTCGTTCTTCAGACATGACTCATCCTTATATCACGGGAATCCCGTGCTAGAGATCAGGCGACGACGTTGAGAGCTCCGGAAAGCACGCCGATCTCCTCGCAATGGAGCGTCAGCACTTCGCCATCGACCATCACATCGACGGGAGCATCCAGTTTGAATTCGATTCGCTGCGAACCCTTGCGCTCGGCCAGGGGATGCTCGACATGCGTGCCGTCATAAAGTCCCGGAAGATTTCGGATCAATCCCAGCCGGCCAATCGGGCCCCAACGAACGTATTCCACCATGCCGTCATTGATCTCGGCTTGGGGAGCGATCATCATCGTGCCGCCGGTGAACTTGCTGTTGTTAAAAGTTAGAAACAGGCAGCGGCGCTCATCGAAGCCTTTCGCTCCGTCGACTCGCACCGGGAAGGGTCTGCGCTTGAAACGAGCGAGAGTCAGAAAAATCGCCGCCTGGTAGCCGATTTCTCCCCATGCACTAAATCGCCGGGCACGCAGCGTGGCGACGTCCGCAGAAAAGCCCATGCTTAACAGGTTGATGAAATAAATGATACCGGTGCGGTGACGCAAACGCATCACGTCGCAGGGATGGCTCCTATGGGCCAACAGCGACTCGATTGCGTATTCCACGCCGCGATCACTGAAGTCGCGCAGAAAGGAGTTTCCGGTCCCTAGTGGCAAGAACCCGAGGGTTGGACGATCAGCACCGAGCGCCTGCGGGAATAGGCCATTCACGATTTCATACGAAGTGCCGTCGCCCCCAACCGCAATGAAGTTGCGGACGCCGCGTCCGTATGCTTCTCGAGCAATCTGGGTTGCGTCACCGGGCGCGTGGGTCTCTGCGACGTTGACCACCAGGCCTCCCGCCTGCAGGCGTTCCAGAGCAGGTCCTAGCAGTTTGCGGGTCCGCCCGCCTCCCGCCACCGGATTCACAATTGCAAGATATGTCTGTCCCAAGATTCTTGACCCACGGATACAACAAAGGAATACGCAGCGAGAGTGCGCGCGACACAATTGGTCTCAGTTGTCGGCTACAAGCCCACGATTGCTTCCCGTCCAACGGACTTGCCGATTTCTTCAGCCAGAACCTGCCGCTTGATCTTCATGGAGGCAGTGCGCGGAAAATCTTTCTCCCAGATCAAATATCCGCCGACGCGTTTGAAGTCGGGCAGGCGGCGATTGCGCGCCGAGATATCTTCCATCAACTTGTCGTCGAAGTTTTGATTTTGTTCCAACCGCAACACCAAGACTAGGGTCTCGCGCCCGAGTTCCTTTTTCGGCCAAACGTAATTCGCTGCAAAGATCGTATATTCCTTCACCGGAATGCCGTCGAACACGGTCTCAATATCCTCTGGGTAGATATTTTTGCCACCCTCGGTCACGATCATATTCTTCTTGCGCCCGAACAGTTGCAAATGGCCGTGAGTCTCAAACCGGCCTAGATCGCCCGTCAGCAGCCAGCCATCGACGATCGTCTCCAGAGTGAGCTCAGGATCGTCGAGGTAATGCGACATGACGGTCTTGCTCCGAGCCGCCACTTCCCCCACTCCGTCGGCATCGGGATTTAGAATGCGCAGTTCGACTCCCGGCAAAGGCTTGCCGACGGTGTCGGCGCGGAATGGTTTGAGATCGTTGAGAGTAAGCGCAGTGCCCGCTTCGGTAAGGCCGTAACCATTCACTACGGGAAGGCCCAGGTCGTAGAAGAACTGCATGGTCGAGGGCTCCATGAAAGCTCCGCCGGTGATCAAGGCGAGCACCTCGCCTCCAAACCCACGGTGGATGTTCGAGAGCAACATGCGACTCAGTTTCACATTCGGCCTGCGGCGCGTCAGCAAGCGGTTGATGGCGATCATGGCATCGAGGTAGGCCCGCTTCCACGACGGCAACTCGTCGAACTTGGCGCGCAAACCTCGTTCCAGATTTTTCACGATCATCGGGACGAGCGATACATAGGTGATGCGGTAGCGCACAAAGGCATCACGCACAAACTCTGGACGCAAGGTACGCAGATGCACCACGCATGCTCCGCAGACGAATGGTCCTATAAAGCCCACCATGAAATCGATGGCATGATTTGTCGGGAGAATGCTCAGATACCGAACCCCTGGCCAAAAGGGATACCAGGCGGTCAAGGCCCGGCACTGTTCCAGATAATTCTCGTGAGTTAGGACACAACCCTTGGGACGGCCGCCGGTTCCCGAGGAGTAGACGATGCAAGCGACGTCGTCTTTCTCGCGCATGATGAAATCAGGGGCGCCTTTGCGTTTGAAATCTTCCCAGCGAAAGGCGCCGGCCAAATCCACGCCCAGCGGGGCTTCGGTCACCAGGACAATCTTGGTTTGAATCTTCTGGAAATCGGGCGACTGCATAATTGCCCGCCACAAGTGATACTCAACAATAAGCACCTTGGCTTTGGAGTGAGCTAATAGCTGCAGGTGCTCCGCCGCCGTTAGCTTGTAGTCCAGTGGAACCAGGACGCCTCCGCAATAAAAGATGGCGTAGGCCGAGATCAGCCACTTTGACTGATTCGTCATGATGATCGCGGCTCTGTCGCCGGCATCGTAGTCGGCGTCTTCGAGAGCGCGCGCGAGCGGCAGCGCAATCTCTTTGAAATCGGAATACGTGAGCCGCAACTTCTCGCGGTCGCGCTCTGCTTCGATGAGGCAGACTTCGGCGGAGAAGCGGTCGAGAGCATCGCGCAGAGCGGCGCCGAGACAGGTGTATTGGCGGAGATCGAGCATCAAAGGTTTATTTCACCACAGAGGCGACAGGACGAGACAAGAAGCTTAGTTATCAATTCATTACCTACTGAATCTCGATCATGACTTCAAGTTCTGCCAGCGCCGAATTAACGCAGCTGGGGCGACATTTTCAATCGCGAATTCTCTTACAAGCGTGCCTGGATTTTGGCCGCCAGGGTGCGAAAATCGGTGACGCCCTGCAATTCGTAGTCCGGCAGTTCCACCCGGAAGTGATTCTCCAACTTCGTGAGCAAGTCGAGAGTCTGCAGGCTGTCGATGCCAAGCGCCTTGAAGAAATCTTCGTCGGGAGAGAGCTTCTCGCGCGGGACTTTGAAATGCGCGGCGGCTAGCGTGAGTATCTCGTCGAGCGTCTTTTCGGCTGTTTCCATAGGCAGTTATTCTAATTCAGTTTCGTCTATGGCAGATACGGCTGGGCGCTGGAGCTCTCGACAAATTTCTTCAGTCCGGCCTGCACCGCGGGCCGCAGCAGCAACTGGCAGAAAATGTCGATTTCCTCGCGCAGTTCTTCGCGTGGAATTGGTTTGATGAATCGCTTGGCCGCGGCGGCAGTAGTGCGATCAAACTTCGCCATCTGCATGGCAGTGGCCCGGGCGGCGCGCAGAGCTTCCCCTTCGGCAACTACCTGACTCACGAGACCGATCTGCTGCGCCTTGGTCGTATTGAAGCTGCGCCCAGTAAGCAGCAGGTCTCGCACCGTCGCATTGCCCAGATCGCGCTTCAGGCGAGGTATTCCGCCGTATCCGGGGATGAGGCCCAAGCGAAGCTCCGGGAAGCAGAACCGGGCCATTTTGTCAGCAATTATCAGGTCGCAGGTCAGTGCCAACTCGAAGCCGCCGCCAAATGTCACACCGTGAACGGCGGCGATTGTTGTCAGGGGCGAGGCGTCGAGAGCATTCATCACCGCGTGGATTCGCTCCAGGTATTCACGAGCGTGTTTGCCTACTTCCTCCTGGCCGTACTCCTGAATCCATTGGTAAAGTTCGCGCAGATCAGCGCCAGCGCAGAAGCCCCCCTTCAATGTGCTGTGCAGGATAAGAGCATGCGCTTCGCGGCCAAGGGTTTCCAGCGCTTTGACGAACTTCTCCAGTTCCTCGAGGGTCAAGGAGCTGATCTCATTCAGCGGCTCGCGGTGAAGAGCCAGTTCGATGATGCCATCCCTGAGAGCCCAGGAGAGCGTTTGCCCTTTGAATTGGTTTTCTTCCGACACAGTTCCCTTCTGAAGTTCGCCGACCTAAACCGCTTGCTTCACGCGGTACATCTCTTCGATCTCGTTCTTCATACGCGACGAGATCACGTCGCGCTTCAATTTGCCATTGGCTGTGAGCGTTCCATTTTCGATCGAGAAAGGCTCTTGCTGCACGTGAAATGCGCGCACTTGCTTGTAGTGCGGCAATTGGGGATTGACTGCATCAAGCCCCGCTTGCACCTGTTCCGCCGTCACATTTCCCGTGACGATGGCGGAGAGATACCCGCGACCGTTTCCAATGATCACGACTTGCTGTGCGCCCGGAAGATGGCGCGAGATTTCTTCTTCGATGGTCTCGGGCGCGATCTTGTGGCCGGAGCCCAAGACGATCAAATTCTTGAGCCGGCCGACGATGCGCCAGTTGCCGGAGGCGTCCATCTCGCCCTGGTCGCCACTGTGAAACCAGCCGTCGCGCAGAACTTCTGCAGTTTGCTGCGGACGGTTCCAGTACCCGGGAAAAACATTTGGGCCGCGCACTACAATTTCGTCGTTCTCGGCGAGCTTCATCTCAATGCCGGGGATCGCTGGACCAACTCGCCCGGGAGTGAAGTGGTTGGGATCGTCCATGGTACAAATGCCGGTCGTCTCGGTCAGCCCGTAGACCTGCAAGACGGAGATGCCGAGCATGCTGAAGTAGTCTTGAGTTTCGGGTATGAGCGGCGCCGATCCGCAGATCAAGGCTTTGAAATTTTCCCCGACCATTTTCTTACGGATCGCCGGAAAGACGATGGTGTTCGCTAGCCAAAGCCAGAGCGGATCGAAACCTCGCAGTCGATTCTCTTTCTGGCGCGTCCATGCAGCCTTGGCCCGTGAATAAATCGCGGAAGCGACGCCGCCTTTTTGAGCGATCTGTTCGTCCACGCCGCGGCGCATGCGCTCGAGCAACTGGGGCACGTTGAGGAAGTAGTGTGGCGCCGCCGACGGCATATCGTTGGGAATTTTCGTCAAGTCGGTGTTGAGGGTGACCAGACTCCCGCGAAGCAGGAAAGTCAGTACCGCAATCCATGAGGCACAAAAACTAAATGGTAGATAGTGAAAAACGCGGTCTTGCCCCGATCGACCTCCCATCAATTGGTCGAGTCGAGCGGAAGTGCACCCTAACATGAATCCCACGTTCGCGGCTGCCAGCACCACGCCCTTGGCTTCACCGGATGTTCCTGACGTGTAGATAATGGTGACCGCATCGCTTTCGCGAACCTGAGGGCGGTCCAGCGAAATTCCTTCCACTCCCGCGAATATCTCGTCAAAGAGGAAATGCGGAGGCGGTTCGGGCCAGTTCACGCCGGTCCAGTTCTGATGGATCCCGTCCCGGAGCGCTGCATCCCCGCAGCAGACCAATGAAACAGTGCTGTCTTTCATCATGGCGATGAGTTCGGCGGGGGCTTGCCGGAAGTACAGCGGAACAACGATCAGGCCCTCGGCTATTGCGGCCAAGTCAACCGCGATCCAGCGAATGCTGTTGGCGGCCAACAGTCCGCAGCGGTCGCCCTTTTTTAATCCCTTCGACGCCAGAAATGTGCGGGCTTTACGGACCAGTTCGAGGAATTCGTCGCCCGTCACTCCCGTGACTTCGCCGTCACGAATCTCCTGCAGTACCGGAGTTTTCGCAGAGGCTTTGAGTTGCGCAAAGATTTCTCCGACAAATGGCATGATTTTTCGTACCGGAGGCCCGGCGGCTTCAGTTATAGGCCGACACCAACTGGCGCAGCGAGGCGTTCATCGGCGGAAGATAATCTTCCCAACTCCAATCTCCCGTGCGCGTGGAGAAATCCGGATACCGCCGCTGGACTTCTTCCTCGAAGAAAACGCCCATACGCGCCATCACTTTGAGATTCTTGACGACCGTGCGGGCAATGCCGTCGGCGATGCGTTCGCCCTGCGTCGCCAGAGTTTCAAGAGCTGCAAGCAACTTTGACTCGAGATCCGGATCGTCAACCGTCATCAGTAATTCCGGATGTCCGCGCTCGCGCATCAGGTTGCGAATTCGTTCATCCATGGTGATGCCTACAGAAGGAACGAGCGCTGGCATAGACGTCACGATGCCGTGATAGCGTGACGAGGCCATCATGTGGCAGCACCGCAGAATACTGACCAGTTCATACATGTTGTACTGATCGGACGAGAGTATCGGCACTCCACCCAGTTGGTCTGAAATTGGTTTCGCCGCGCGCGCGTCCAGACGCTCCGTTGCCGCCAGTATGACGAACACTTTCCGCTGCTTGCGGAATGCGTCGACTGCCTTGGCAATCGACGTGAGGTAATGCTGATAGGCGCGATCCGCGGCCGGGCCTGAGTTGTGGAAATAAGGTCCGCGATAGTGGCTGTTCTTGTAGGCGCCGGTCAGGCTGTGCAGAGCGGCTTTTGCCACCGAAGCTTTCACGGGCCACTCAAAGGGATTGATCGGACATACGACCAGCACGGGCGTGCGTCCATCCCAGCCAACTTGACGCAAGACGCTTTGTCCGTATTCAGCGGGACGCGGCTCGAAAGTCCACGCGGTGTCGGTACCGAGTTCGGTCGGAACGCCGAGCTCGCGCAACACAGTCCGCGACTCTTCATTGCGCGTAATGACCATGGAATTCCTGCAATAGCGGCTGCACATCTTCGCGACCATGGGATCCATGTGGCCGGCTTCTGCTCCATAGCCGACAGAGAGTTTGTTCTCGACCGCGGCAATGCCGAGAGAACCGATCATCATCGTGGTCAGAGCATTGGCAAACTTGCTCTTGAACATAGAACCTTCGCACGCGACGACGCCGTGATGCCGGGGAACCTCGTCGGACAAGAATGGCGGAAAGATATCGGGCAGGTGTACCTGCCTTGTGTCTTCGAAATAACCCTTCGAGAATTCGAAGTTCTGAGTCATCACACTGAATGCAACGCGCTCCGCGCCCAGGATATGCCGGATCTGACGCAGCATTTCTTCGACACGCACATCGGAGCCCATATTGCGAGTGCCGTTGTATCCAGCAAAGAGCAACTTCAGTTTTTCGCCCGGCTGCCAGGGTTTGTTTCCACCTAGCATCCATCGGGCCCGCGCGCGCTCGATATTACTGCTGACCCACGCCTCCAACACGAAATCCATCATGCGGCAGTTCCTCCGCGAGCCGCGGGCCAGGGCGCATAGTTGTACTGGAAATTATTCTCGCGGCTGAACTTCAGCAATGGAAAGCTGTACTGCGAAAATGGAACCGGCTTCTTCTTCAATTCCGAGGTCACTCGGGTGTTATCGAACACCGTGTTCCAAACGAGGTAGGGCATGAATACCTTCAGCAGCGATGCACCCTTGGCGGCCGCTCCTTTCCGGTTAGCAAGAAAGTTCACCGAACCGGAGAACGGCTTTTCAGCGAATGGAAAGAACACTGGACCACGTTTTTGTTGAACGGCTGCCAGGGCAGTCGTCAACTCGCGAAACGTCTGCGAACTGGTTCCCGACGACAGATGGTAGGTGTCGTACTGCGGCTGATCTTTCTGGTGTAAGGTCGCGATCGCATCCGCGACAAAATCCACATTCACAATGTCGATTCTGTCAGTGGGACGGAACGGCAGGACGGGCAGTCCCGCCAGAAACACAAAGGCCTTCACCATATCGAACTGCGTTGTTTCGGCGTGACGACTGTCACCCAGAACGATGCTCGGCCGGAATACCGTCTTCGGAGTATCGGGCAGCAATACCCGCGTCATGTGCTCGCAAAACTTTTTGGTACGCGCATAGGGATCATAGTCAGAGCGATCCCACTCGATCGAGTGATCTTCAGTAACCACCTCGTTGCTGCGCTTGCCTGCCACAGCGACGGTGCTGACCTCGCTGAAGCGTCGCAGGCCGTGATAGTGCTCGGCCTGCCGCGCCAGCGTGAGCACTTCGAGCGTCCCCCGGAGATTCACGTTCAGGCAACTCTTCTCGGACTTACGGTTCAACGACGCAGCGCAGTGGATCACCGAATCTGTCGTGTGCACCAGTCGATCGTATTCATCCCGGTTCAGGCCAAAGCCGGGAGAAGTCAAGTCCCCGCAAAAAATGCGGACCTTCGTCTGCAGGTACTCAAAGAAGCGTTGGAAATCCAGGTGCAACTGCAGGGCGCGCCACAGCCGCAACTGCGCTTCCTGCGGATCACGCGCGCGCACCAGAACGTTCAAGGAGGCACCGTGCTGCTCCAGCAAATTGGCGGCAACATGTGCGCCGATGTATCCGGTTGAACCGGTCAGGAATATCGCCACGTGGCTCCGTCGGTCCCGGTCTTCACGGCATCTCCGTTAGCGGGCGCAAGTTGAAAGGTACGAGGAGGCCGCGCTTCCAGCGGCCGTCCTTCAATCAGCGGATAGGTCCAGCGACGCAGGGCAGGAATATGAATGTTGATCCAATATTCCCACCAATCGAGCGAGCGCGTGTCGTATCCGAAAGTTTCCTTCTCTTCGGGCACAAGCGCGTAGGAAAGCTTCTCGATATTTTCCGCAGCGAAATCATGCTCATTGAACAAAATGAACGGCTCGAACAGCTCAATCAGTTTTTCCAGGCGCTCCAGGCTGCGCTCGGTTTTCACTAGAGGAGCCTTCTTCAGAGGTAGAGGCGACATGATGCGCTGGATCGACTTCACAATCGCCTTCTGCGCCGGGGCGGACATGCGATTGTAGCGAGTCTTCGAAACCGGAATCGCATCAAAGCGCAGCCGTAGCCACGACTCCAGGCCTTCCTGCGCGCGATAATGTTTGCGATGGGCCAGAGACGTTAGCTCGATCGACCTTCCCATATCGCAGGGATTCGTCACCGACGTTGCGAGCTGGTACATCGCGTCATGTCTGCGATCCATGACCGCGGCGGCGATCAAGGTCATGCCGCTGCAAACTGCGTCGACCGGAACGATGTCGAGCCGCTTGCTCTTGTTGGTTGGCAACTGGCGGAAGTATGTGCCCAGTAGATAGGAGAGCGACGCGGAAGTGTTGATGCCCTCATTCCATCCGAGGAATGGCTTGGATACCGAGGTTTCTACGATTGCCGGGCGCACCACAGCGACGGGCAATCCCGCCCCATATTTCGCGACCAACGACTCGGCCAAGCTCTTGGTGAGGGTGTAGGTATTGGGCCAGCCGAGTTCTTTGGCGCGACGAGTTCCCGCATCGGTCAGATACGTCTTGAGCCACCGGACGCGGTTCTTGCGAATCTGATTGTCGAGGGCCGCACCGTGCAGGTTCTTGGCAGCATGTTCTTTTGATTGTGCTTGCGTTCGCAGTTCGGCTGTGACTTCGTCGCTTTCTGCCTGCGCTTCGGCCTGCTTCACAAGCTCCTGGAGGGAATGCCACTCCGTTTCGGCGTCGAAGTCCGCAAGTCCGCGCGGACTGTAGTTGGGTGTCAGCTTTTCGCTGACGCGCCCGTCCTGCTCCCCCGCCACGTAACACGTAGACAGATGCACGAGTCCGGCGTGATCCGCGGTTCGAACAAATTCCAGGATGTTTACGGCGGCATCGGTGTTGGTGGCGAGCGCGTCCCGCAGGTCGGGATTGAAGTCGGTCAGGCCCGAGCTATTAATAATGAGGTCGAGGTTCTTTTGTAGACGGCGCGCGATTTCGGGGGTGAATCCGAGGCCCGGTTGAGTGACGTCGCCTTCGACGACCTCGATCTTGTCGCGCAGAAAGTCGAGAAACCTGTCGCCGTGCCGCTCAAATAGCGGATCAAACACGGGGGAGTCTTCTACCATCTTCTCAAAGCGGCGCTCAGCCGGATTCGACTTCTGGCGGCGGATCAGCAGGTAGATTCGTTCCACCTCTGGCAGGTCCAGAAGCGTATTCGCCAGCCAGACCTTGCCGATGAAGCCAGTGACACCGATAAGCATCACGTGTTTTCCCGCGAAAGAGTGGCGCACGGAAAAGTTCTGTGCCTGCCGGTGCCCCTCGAAGTGAACAATGGGGCGTGGCAGGACCACGGATTGGCGTTCTGCTGGAATAACCGCCGCGCGCAATTCTTCGACTGTAATGTCCAGTTGCCGCGCCAGTGTCTTTGGAGCGCGGCGGCCGTCGGGATTCTCTTCGCGAATACGCGCGAATGCTCCGCGTGGACGGATCACTGGCTCTTTTAACCTGCCGGTGGCAACGCCGTCGCGGAACTCCAATCGGTTCGCGACAATGCGCTTGACGCCCAAATGCTGTGCCAAGGGCCGCATTACATGCTCCAAGCCCTGGCTGACTAGCACAACGTCCGCCCCCGCTTGCACCAACTCCTGCACTTTGCGCACGCCTCGTTCTTTGAGCTGCGGCTTCAGCTTGTAGTGGAAGAATTCCTCGCCCAGCAGGTCCAAGCGGTCACGGGTCACGCCTCGCAGGACCGTATGCACCGCCCGTGTAGCAAATTTGCGATTGGTGGAGTAAAGAAAGGGACGCAACACGGCCATCAGAAAGATCAGCCCACGACGCCGGAAGCGTTCGCTGAAGGTCTGGGCGTTCCAAGTGAAAAACGCCACCGGCTGGACCACAGTCAGGTCGAGGAGGCTGCCCTCTACCCGCCAGTAGACGGTGGGGGCCGCACTGGAGTTGTGGTTTGTCGATTCCAATTGCCGTATGTCTCTCTAAAGGCTTCCGGTAATGGTAGTCAGGCGAAGCTACCATTGTAAACAATAGAGCGGATTGAGCGAAGTGGAAGTGGTAGTTCTTACAGCTTTTTGTAGGTTCGGTGGCGAGACACCCCATCGAGACAACCGGCGCAGCCTACCCTGACCGGAGTCGAACGGACGCTCTACTTCTCCGCACTAGCCGACCCGGGACGGCCAACCATCAATGCAATTGTGCCGCTCAAGGCCAGAGTCGCGCCGATCGCCAGCAGTCCCCCGCGAAACCCGCCGTTTAGCTTGCGAAAGAATCCAATGATGTCAGGACCGAAATATCCTCCTAGATTGGCCAAGGAATTTATGACTGCGATGCCTGCAGCTGCGGAAAGGCCCGCCATGCGGGACGTAGCCATCGCCCAAAAGGGTCCAACCATCGCCTCCGCGAAAGCCATCCCAAGGGCGATGCACGCTACGACGACGAGCGCCGAGCGGCCATAAGCCGCCCCAGCCACGGCGGCGGCGCCGGCAAAGGCTGGAATTGCGGTGTGCCAGCGCCGCTCTCCCGAGCGATCAGAAAGCATTCCGACCACTACCATTACAACGGCAGTCACAACGAATGGAAGTGCCGACACGATCCCGGTAACGAAGTAGCTGAGCTTCGACAACGACTGGATCACGCTGGGCAGCCATAATGTGAGCCCGTACATGGTGGTGGAAACACCGAAATACACCATGGAGAGCATCCAGATTCTCGGGCTAATAAGAACCTGCCACAGATTCTCTTTTTTCAAGGAGGATTCGGCCTGCTGTTCGAGCGCCAGCCTCTCAAGCAGCCACTCGCGCTCTTCGCCCTTCAACCAACTCGCCTCTCGAGGGCTATCCGATAGCGCCCAAAAAACGCTCGCCCCAAGAAGTATTGCCGGAACTCCCTCCATCAGAAACATCCATTGCCAGCCCGAAAGTCCTTTGCCGCTGAGTCCGAGCAACGCCCCCGAGATGGGACTGCCGACGATGCCTGCGAGAGGATTCGCCGTCATGAACCAGGCCACGGCACGGGCGCGCGCGTTAGCTGGGAACCAACGCTTCATATAAAGGATCATGCCGGGGAAGAACCCTGCTTCGGCGGCGCCCAGCAGAAAGCGCATTCCGTAAAAACTGATCGGACCGCGGATGAAGATCATCAGGCAGGAAATCACCCCCCAGACGATCATCAGGCCTGAAATCCACTTCCGGACGCCGAACTTCTCCAGCACCAGATTGCTAGGAAGCTGAAAGAAGAAGTAGCCGGCAAAAAACATTCCCGCGGCACGGCCATAGGCGCGGTCACTCAAGCCAAGCTCCCCTCGCATCTGCAGGAAGGCGAAGCTCACATTGATACGGTCGAGATAGGCCACAATATAAAGGAGGAAGAGAAACGGCATGAGCCGCCACATGAGTCGGGAGACAACGGCAGATTCCAGGCGGTTAGGGGCGGTATCCAAGTTTCGATCCAGGTGGTTCCGTGTTTTGTGGTGCGAGGATTCTACGCTAACCCGAGCTTTTCCCGAATCTCAGCCACGATTTGTTGTGGAGTCGAGGCGATTTGGATCGTCACTGCTTGTTCGGGCTCTTCCAGATCGGCGAACTGGCTGGCCAGAATCTGTTGGCCGGCGAAGTGTCCCTGCCTCGTCTGAAGTCGTTGCGCAATCAGGTCGGCGGTGCCCTTTAAATAGACGAATCGCACTTCGGGACCGACTTCAAGTTCTCGGCGGTAGCTGCGCTTCAGAGCGGAGCAGGCAAGTACTACGTTCTGGTTGTCGCCGATCCATTGGGAAATCGCGGCTCGAAGTCGTGCCAGCCATGGCTCGCGATCGTCGTCGTTGAGTGCGATGCCGTGGCGGATTTTGTCCACGTTCGACGGCGGATGGAAGTCGTCCGCATCGGCGAACTCCCACCCGCACTCCTCGGCAAGAAGGCGTCCAACGGTTGTCTTGCCTGCGCCGACCACTCCCATGACAATCAGGATCATCGGGGAAGATTGTAGCCGGAGATCGCCACCAGCATGTGGGGCGAGACGCCCCCACGACAGCCGCCGGGACGGCGGCGCTACAAATTCTAGCTACTTCTTGGGGTACGTTTTTTGGGCACCGGTTCGGCTATTGATCACTGTGAACGTACCGTCGGCCTCTGCTGCGACTTTGAGATATTTGCCTTCACAGTTCTCTTTCACGTTGGCGATACGCTCGTCGGCGATGTTGTGATCTTTGTCTGATTCAGCGGCATAGTGCAGCTGCCACAAGTCTTCCAGCCCGGGAGAGTCGTGAACGATCTGCCAGGCAGCGGGACTCGCTCCCTTGCGTGGGCCGTTGTCAAAGATGGCGACACGCGGATGTAGTGCCCATACCATGGGCTTCGGATTCGAAAGATCCCCCCCGTGATGCGTCACCAGAAACAGATCCACTTTGCCAATCAGATGATTCGGACACGCGATTTCCAGTTCCTTTTTCTTAGTGAGATCGCCGAGATCGAGAAAGCGGAACTGCCCGTAGGTAATCAGAACGCCGACGGAACGAGCATTCTCAGTGTTGTCCACAGCTGCGGCGGGCTCAGCAGCGCAGTAGGAATTCGCCTCTCCGGCTCCGGGCAAGGCACTCGTAATGTGATCTCCGGCTGCGCTCAGCACTTTCACCTCAAGGCCCTTAATCGGAAGCCCCCAACCCGGTTTTACGACAACATGGGCATGGCCAGCGATCGCTTTTTCATACGCCGCGTAATCGGTGCGCGTTACTTCGGAGTCTTCGAGATTGGGACCGTGGTCGAGGAAGGTGCCCACCTTGATTCCGTCGACCAACTGCGGGATGCCGCCTACGTGATCGCGGTGATAGTGGGTAATCAGGACGTAATCCAGTTGCTTGATGCCGGCTTGATGGGTGGCGGCGACGATGCGGTCGGCATCGCGACCTTCGTAGCCTGGCCAACCGGTATCGATCAGCAGAGATTCGCCCGACGGGCTCACGACCAAGGTCGCCTGCCCGCCCTCGACGTCGATGAAGTAAATCTGTAGCGACTTTTGGCTGGCGGCAGCGGAGCACGGCATTGCAGGCAGGAAACAGAGGCACAGGCTCAGAATGGCAGTCAGAACTAGACGCATCGGTTGGCACCTGATTTTGGGAAATGTTGCGGAAGATTATGACACGGTCGCAGGGAAAATATGAGTGGCATCGCAAATTCATTCGCCGCAGGGGACGCACGGGGCCACAGAAACACCACTACATCAGATCTCTGTGAACCTCTGTGAACCCCTGTGTCCCCTGTGGTGAATGAAGAATTAGTGCGGTTACCAATCGTTGTCGGACTTGTCTGATTCTTTTTTGTCGTTAGTGCGGTTGCGCTTCTTGTAGGCGAGGACTGTAATTCCCACCGACATAAACATAGGGGGGACGATCAGCACCAGGATGCCCGTCTTCAAGGCCTGGATGAATCGGTGCCCAGATCCCGCTGCCTGGGTGTAGCAGAGGGCACAACTTTGCGCGTAGCACGCCGCGTTGGCCGCCAAAATAAGTGCACCGGTCAGCGCTACCTTCGCCCGGGGGATAAATTGCAGTTTTCGGAGGTGTGCCACGTTTTCTCCGTTACTTCGGAAACGAACGAAACTGGACCAGGCGAAAGCTATCGGCCCAGACCATATTCATCATCACGAGCACGAAGAGTGTCGCCGGAATCAGGGCGAGACGCAAGCTCGATTTCTCATCCCGCAGGTGCATGAAGAACATGACCGCTAGAAATGCCTGAATAGCTGCCACGATCAGCATCCGGATAACGCCGGGACTGTGGTAGGCGAGGAAGATCTGCACCCCTGCTATCGCAAGAATGCCCACGTACACCGTCAAGTCCGTCTTCAAGCTGCCTTCTGCGCTCATAAGCGTTCTCCCTAGGCTTTTGCGTATTACTGGGCGACGTTCAACAGGTACACCATGGGGACAACAAACATCCAAACCAGATCGACAAAGTGCCAGTATAGCGACCAGATTTCGATATCGTCGGCGTTGTAGCGGCCGCGCTTGTAGCCGAGAGCCACTACCGTCAACGCAATCGCGCCGCTAATCACGTGCGCCAAGTGGAGTCCGGTAATGCCAAAGAAGGACGCTCCGAATAAGGGCGCTCCCCACGGATTCTGGAAAAGGCTCACCCCCTCGTGGATCATGCTTGCCCACTCGCGCAGGTGAAGAGCGGCAAAAACCAGTCCAAGGACTACGGTGATAAAGGTGAATCTCAGTGCCCGGGACTTGTCGCCAACCTTCGCGGCGCGGGTTCCGACCAGCATGGTCAAACTGCTGGTGACCAGAATGAAGGTCATGATCGCCACGTTGATGATGCTTGAGGCCTCGAAGTGATGGGGCCAGTCTGGAGCGGCGTTCCGAACGTAGCCGTAGGCAAAGAGCATTGCCCCGAACGTGCACGCGTCGGAGATAATGAACAGCCACATCACCAGCTTTTTCGAGGGAATGGCAAACGGGCGTTCTTCCATCACCGCCGCGCCATGCCCCATGGTTAGATTGGCTTCGCTCACATTACCTCCGTTGATTTGCTCCCGCTCACAGCTTCACCCACAAAACGAACAGCAAATACAACCACAGCATCCCCATGAAATGCCAATAATACGACGTGGCATCCATCGTACTTCGGCGTAGGGGATGAGTCGTGCTGCGAAATTTCACCATGACTCTGGCCAAGCCACCGATTCCGCCGAGGACGTGAATCACGTGTACACCCGTGAACACATAGAAGAACGAACTGTTGGGATTCGTCGGCAGGTAGAGTCCCTGCGACCGCAACTTCAGCCAAGCTAAGTACTGGCCGACGACAAATACCAAGCCGAGCAACATCGTGATGTTGAGCCACAGCGTGGCCGAGGATCGGCTACTCTCTTGACCGCGCATGGTAGCCGCGACCCGACGGCGAGCCAGTTCAAGAGCAACGCTACTGGCGACGAGCGCCAAAGTATTGAAAAACAAAATTGGGGGGAGGACTATGTGGTGCCAGTCAGTAGTAGCAGAGCCTTCGCGAACGTAGAGGGCGCTGGTCAGAGCCGCAAACATCATAGCGATCGCCGACAAGCCCACCCAGATTCCGGTGCGGGTCGGCTCGCCCCGGGCATCCTTCACCGCCCGCAAATCGCCGCTTGCCGGAGCCAAGCCGCGAGGACCGCCGCCGCGTTCGTTGTGCGCAGGCATTTCTCTTTCGACGTCGATGTGTGGTGGTGGAAGCGTGGTTGCCATTATGTTCCGTTTCTCGCCCCAAAACTGTTCGTGTTGCTCGTTCTCTACGGAGTTTCTCCAGCACGTTCCGGAGAAGTCTGCATCAGGTAGTCTCCAGTGGAACTCTGCACCCCGTACTGGTAGGGATCGTGATACACCACCGGATGCACACCACCAAAATTGTCGAACGGTGGAGGAGAGGAGGGGGTAGACCATTCCAGCGAGGTGGCTTCCCACGGATTCTCCACCGCAATCTCTCCCTTAAAGTGGCTGTAAATCAGGTTGTAGATGAAGATCAATTGCGCCGCGCCCGTGAACAAAGCGGCATAGGTAATGAACTTGTGCACTGGAATCAGAGGCACCAAGAAGTCATCGGTGAATGCGGAGTAGCGGCGCACATTGCCTGCTAGTCCGAGGTAGTGGAAAGGCATGAAGATGCAATACGTCCCGATGAATGTGAGCCAGAAGTGCAGCCGCCCTAACCTCTCGCTCATCATGCGTCCGGTCATCTTTGGGAACCAGAAATAGGTTCCGGCGAAAACGCCGAAGATTGCGGCCACACCCATGACCATGTGGAAGTGCCCGACCACGAAGTAGGTCGCGTGCAAGTAAATATCGATTGAGGGCTGCGCCAGGAAAAATCCGCTGACGCCGCCGCTCACGAACATTGAGATGAAGCCCAGACAGAACAGCGACGCTGCATTGATTCTCAGGTTCGATCCGTACAAACTGCCCAGCCATATCAGAGTCATGATCGTGGCCGGAATCGTGATCATCAGCGTCGGAAATGAAAATACCAAGGCGGAGAACGGATTCATCCCGCTCAGGAACATGTGATGTCCCCAGACCATGTAGCTGAGAAATCCTATGCCCATCATGCAATAGATGATGGCTTTGTGGCTCAGCATAGGCTTGCGCATGCTATTGATCAAGATGTGGCTGACGATTCCGATCGCCGGCAGAATGGCGATGTAAACCTCGGGATGTCCGAAGAACCAGAACAAGTGCTGCCAGAGCAGCGGGGATCCTCCCTGGTGCGGTTGCAGATGGTCACTCACGTTCAGCCCGGAAGGGATGAAGAAACTGGTTCCTGCCACGCGATCGAGAATTAGAAGCAAGCAAGCGGGCATCAGCACCGCAAACGCGAGCAGAGCGATACACGAGGTGATAAACCAGGCCCAACTCACGATCGGCATGCGAGCCAGTGTCATACCCTTGGTCCGCAGATCGAGCGTCGTGGCAATGAAATTCAACGATCCGAGGAGCGATGCAATGCAGAAGACGAAGATCGAGAGGCCCCAGAGCGTTTGCCCGAGACCTTCACCAGGACCGGCATCCTTACCGACTGCACTTAGCGGAGCATAGGCGGTCCAGCCAGCCAGGGGAGGGCCGTCGGGCACAAAAAACGCCGTCACCAAAATGCAAAAAGCAATGAACGTGGTCCAGAACGACATCATGTTGAAACGGGGGAAGGCCATATCTTCCGCACCGATCTGGATCGGTAGGAAGTAGTTACCGAACGCCGCAAAGGGAGCGTTCGTCAAAACAAAGAAGACCATGAGCGTGCCGTGCATGGTCATCAGCGAAAGGTAATATTCCGGCGTGACCACGCCACCTGGCGCACCCACTTTCGAGAGTGCCCCTAGCAGCGGGATCGGCGCATTGGGCCACACCAAGTGGATGCGCATGATCCACGACAGCACCATCCCGGTGAACACCGCGACCAGCGCCAGCGCGTAGTACTGTTTTCCAATCACTTTATGGTCAAGGCTGAAAACATGCTTGCGGATGAAACTAGTCGGTGGTCCGTGATGAACTACCTGTGCAGATGCCTCAGACATTGCCCTTCACCTCTGGATAGAGTTGGCACTCGCCGTCCTGCCTTCGCCCCGGCACAAACTGCGCAACTAACTAGACTGCGACTTCAGCCACTTCTCAAAATCATCTTGCGACATGACATTGAGATACGCCTTCATGTTGTAATGCCCCAGGCCGCAGAGTTGAGTGCAGACAATTTCGTACTTCCCGATCTTGGTTGCTGTGAAATGAAGCGAGAGATCGAGCCCGGGAACAAAATCCTGCTGAATGCGCAATTCGCGCACGTAGAACGAATGCCCTACGTCCTTGCCGTGCATCATCAGATGGATTTCCTTGTTCACCGGAATAGCCAGTTCCGCGGAAGTGATGTCGTCCCGAGCCGGAATATCGTTCTCCGGGTCGAGTCCAAAGAAGTTCGAGTTGCCCTCATCTATTTTTTCGGGATGGATGCCGCCAAACTTCCCGTCCGGGCCTGCATAGCGGAAGTAGAAAGCGAATTGCCCCGCCTGTACCTGGATCGGCAATGCATCTGCAGACGCCGGCTCAAAGTAGACCTTGCCCCACGCCTTAGTTCCCAGCGCTCCCAGCGCAATTGCCTCCGCTCCGACCAGCAGAATCGCCGCGACGATGAGGTACTTAGCACCGCCGGGAAAGTTCTTCAACGGACCGTTCTTCCTTCCACCAAATTTCCACACAAAGAAACCGAGTACCAGTTGCGCGGCAAGGAAAGACAAGCCCGCCTCCAGCATGGTCTCGTCGAGTTGCCTGTCAATCTCGGCTCCATGCGTCGAGATGTCCTCGGGAGGCTTGACCGAGGCGCCCAGGAAAGAGTGGTTCAGGATCGGAACCGCCGAGGCCAACGCAATCACGATCACAATCACTGCGAATAGCTTCCCGCCCATGTTCCCTCGCATCTGCCGGTAGCACCCGGTCTTCCGGATGTATGGAATGGCGGCCGGCGTCCACGCCGGCCGTGAAGAGAAGTAAAACGCTAGTACGCCTTTGCCTTGAAACTGAAGTCGACCGACTTCGTCTCGTTTCCGGTGATCGTCACTTCTTGCGTCTGCGTTCCGTAATCTTCATGCCAAGCAGTGACGGTGTACTTGCCAGCAGGCAGATTCGGCAACGTGAATCCGCCGTCATCCTTGCTGATCGAGTAGTGGTTGGTCTTGAGAACCACAAACCAGCCATGCATCCAGGGATGGATGTTGCATTTCACCGAGATAAATTCCGGCGAATCAAACTTCTCCTGAATCGCTGGAGAACCCGGGGGCTGCGATTTATTCCACTCGCGATTCACCTTTGCTAACGGATGAATGTTGTGTGATGTCTGGTCCGCATTGACTACTTGCAATTCCTGGCCCGCGTGCAGCGCAATGACGTGCGGCAAATACTGGCATCCCTTCTGGGTGAAGGTCACAGCTTGCGCTGGCGCACTAGCATCATCGGCGCCCGCAGAAATGTAGACCACTACGTTGTCGAGAGTGTTATTGGCGCCGGTCACGACCGTCTCTGTCGTCACGGGAGTCGCGTGCTGCTTGGCGCAACTCGGCTCTTTCGACATATCAATCGCCTTCTGCTTCACCGGGGTACCGGTATACGTCACTTTGCCGCTGATCGTGCCGCCAAACATCAGCGCGGGACAGAGCGTTGCTATCAGCACCGCAATGCAGAGCCTGCTGGTACGCATCTTCTTGCCTCCTGGATAAGTCGGTTCTAGTTTCCGCCGCCGGCAACCCGGTTCTCAGACTGGACGGCCGGCAATTCAGCTTGTTTTTCGACGTAGGGAGGAATTTTCCCGCCCGCAGCCTTCAAGACGTCGTTCTCCTTGCTGTGACGATTGACTTGCAGCACGCGAAGGAAATGAACCAGATCCCAAGCATCATTGGGTTGAATGACATCCGCGAATGACGGCATTGGAGTTCCATCGAGGCCGGTCATGAAAATCTTGTAGAGATCCGAATTCGTAGATCCGCATTTGAATCGGGAATCGTCCCCACCGGCCGCAAAATTGTACGGTCGAATCGGCTGATCCTTGCTATCGGTTAGAGTCGCCGCCGAAGGACCGTCCCCATTGCCGTGTGGCCCGTGACACTTCCAGCATTCGAGTTTGGTAAACAATGCCTTGCCATGAGAGATGCTCTCAATCGTCACAGGCGGCTCGGCCGGAATCTTGATTGCCTCACCGGGCTTCTCTTTCTCCCAGCGTGGTGAGAACGTCTTGATATAGGCGACCAGATCGGATCGCTGCTGACTACTGAACGTACTCCAGATCGGCATATTGGAATTGGTGAGGCCGCGACCAATGGTGTTGAACAGATCCTGATCCGTGGGCAGGGTGCCGGTCGGGGTCGAGCGGCACTTGAACGTGGCAGTGGTGAAATCACGAGGCTTGGGATCGAGCCAAACGGCGTTCTCGCCATTGCCGTCGCCCAGATCCCCGTGGCAGCCTGCACAATACCGTCGGTATGGCATTTTGGCATCTTTGGAGTGGCCAACTACATTGTCGACGTGACTTTCCATTCGCCTCGAGCGGATGAGGCTGGCTAGGCCCCACGTCCGGTGCCGAGTCCTGGGCCGCCCCTTGCGCTACGAAGAACGCAGCCAGAACCAGTGGGAGAAACAGGATGTGAAACTGCGATGTCTTTAAGGTTTTCATCGTCGGTATCCTCAAACCACGTCGGCGCCGGGAAACTCGTCCCCCGCCGAATGATTGTTGTCTCTCAGAAATCGAAGTCGAATCCGAGCATCAGGCTGCTGCTGCTCAGGTCCGTGCCCGTTACCGGCGAGGTTCCACGTTGGCGAATCCACGAGTATTCATTGTGGAATGCAAACCCAGCGCGGCTCGTCATGAACGGGTTGTAGCGATACCCGAATACGTAGTTGTCAATATCCCCCAGGTTGGATGGAGTTCCGGGAATCGCCTGTTGCGACATTCGGACCCACTCCGAGCGCTGGAAGATGGTGAACTGCGGGTTCCAAACGTAGTGGGTTTCGACAAAGGCCCCATTCCAGGTTGGATTGACGGTTCCGGCGGGAGGGTACCCGTGGTGTTGTTGGCAGTACACGGAGTCGCTCCGTCGATGATGTCTCCGTAGCAAGCTCCAAAGAAGGCATTGTCGGAGCCGTGCTGGGTGAACACCTGGAAGTCCAGGTGGCTTCCCAAGTAAAAGAGACCTTCGAAACCGTAACGACTGAAGCTCTTGTTGCCGATACCCGAACCAGGTATGGGCACACCCGCACTAGTTAGATATGTGGTCGGAGCGATGCCCACCATGGCATAGCCGCCCACTCGTTGGACGCCCAGCCTCCCTGCACCAAAGGCTTGGCTCCCGGCGAAGAACCAGCTGTAGGAATTCTGACCGTAGGGCAGATCGACGTTGCCGTCGGTGGAACTGAACACTGCGGCGGAGAGGCGCGTGCGATCATCCGCGGAGTGCCCCATCCACTCGGCGCCCAGCTGGTTGTCCCCCAATTGGCCGAAGATGTTTCCATCGTTCACCGGAATGAAATGGAAGAGTTGGTATTCTCCGCCGCTGGCCGAGAGCGTCAGTGTCCGCTTTTCCGAAATGAAGCTATCTAGTTCAAATTTGCCTGTTTTCACGTTCAACCACGGACTGTGGAACAGGTTATCGAAGCGGACGTTGGCCGATTCGAAGTGGAAAGAACCAAATTCATCCGCGGAAGGAACTAACAGGAACGATATGTTCTTTTCCAGGGTGCCACCGGTCAGGATGTCTAAACCGCTGAGATTAAAGCCGGTTGTCGTCAGCCTAGTCTCACCAGTGCCGGTCGTGGTATCAACAGCTACTTTATTGGTGCTCTCGCGGCTCCAGAAGGGGGTGATACGGAGCGTGATCGGCCAATACGAGGCATTTTGCCAGATCGGAGCATCCCGATCGTTCATTAGTTGGTAGCCATTGTCTTTGAACTTCTGACCGAAATAATTCAGCATCGGCCATGATTCGTGACAGGCCGAACAGCGGAGGCCGTATTTGCGCGCGAAGGCCGGGAGGGCATTCGCCGATTGGCTGGCACTCAAGACCAGGAAGACCACAACCAAAACCGCAGTTGCAACCGATTGCAACCATGGCAGCTTTCCACAAATGCGAGACTGCGTCCCCATTCGCATGCCGAACTCCTGAGGCAAGTTTTTTAAACTGCATTCCCACAATGCAATGGCGAGAGCAAACACGAAGCAAGTCGATGGAAACCCCTTCCATAGACCACCTCGAGGCAGGTCCTCTTCAGTTCGACTTCTCACGCTCGAAGGTCCTACCACCGTACCGGGCGGCATCCTACTACGGCATCGTGACAACTTGCAAGAGGGTTGGAGACAATTTTTTTACAATGTTTTTACAAAGACAACATTGGCAAGTTGCCTTTTGGCATTAAAAGTTTTGGAAACTGATGATTGACAGAGCCGGCCGTTAGCTGAGAATCTTCTGCCTGCGGGGGAGCACCGACTTGGCAACGGCAAAATCGCACTTACCACCCCTTCCGGCGATCCATACGGAACAGAATCTAGCTTGGTTTCGCAGGAAGGGCGGAATTTTCTTTGCCATACTCCTCGCGACTCTTCCCTTGGCGGCTCGGGAAAAGGACGCAGTCCAATACGGTTCCGGCCTTATTGTGAATGTTCCGTTCGCAGAGAACGAAGTTGTGCAAGTCGTTCAGGACGTCATTCAAAACGGAATCATCCGAGGCAGCAAGGAATACAACAAGGACGAATACATCACCGGCGCGACCGCCGCAGATTCAACCCGGGCCTTTAAGGAATGGACTGACGGCGGCAAGGTCTTTTACAAAGTGCGTCTCAAGACGCTCGACCCGCAGAACTTCAAAAATACCAACGACTCTGGGACGCTGGCGGTGCGCTATGTTGTACAGGGTCAAGCCGATAACCACACGGTGCTGCATATCGACGCGGTATTTGTCGAGGATTTTCGGCATGTCACTCATGCCTCCAATGGGTCGGTCGAAGGAGCGGAATACAAGAGCATTCACGATCGCCTCGAAGCACTCGCATTAATGAAAAATCAGACTGCCGATGCCGAGCGCGAAAAGTTAGCGCACAACTCCGCTACACAGCTTACTGATGTTCCAGCCGTCGAAATGTCTTCTTCGGTCTCCAATCCTGCTCCTTCGGTACCCGTCAACTCAAGTCCAACACCAGTCGTCCCGGCAGGCACGGAAACTGCACCACAGACCCTGGAGCAGCGCGTACAGGATCTTCGACGGCAGGTCCAGCGATTGGTAAAGTCCCCTGGCGCACCCTTGAAATCGGCACCATTCCACACTGCGAGCACCTTACAGTCTCTTTCCGCCGGGACCGAAGTTCTGGTGGAGATCTCGACGCCATACTGGCTCGGTGTGGAAACCCACGAAGGCCAACACGGCTGGATTTTGCGCGACGAGTTGGAGCAATTGCCATGAGGATCGTCGGCAAGCGACCGAACCAGACACTGTGGGCAGCGGCAACGAGCATGGTCGTCTGTATTCTCGTAGTAACGGTTCAAACCCAAACCGTCCCGTACGAACGCACCTTCCCACAATCGAAAGCTGCCGTTGAAAAGGCGCTTGGCTTATTGCAAACCAATTTGGCTGGCCACCTTCCCACGTTGGACGGATTTGCCAAGCCCGGAGAACATCCTCTCGACCGCTATCAGCGCGGCTACTACCAGACCACGGTCCAAGTGAATCCAGTCCCGGCTGGGGGATCAATGGTTCGAATCAGCACAAAAGTGACGGCGTGGTATGCGGATTTGGTGGCATCTCGCTCCGGATATCAGTTGCTGGTTTCCAACGGCCGTCTGGAATCCGATCTACTGGATCAGTTGACCGAGCAGCTGGCAAAAAACCTGTCGAACGGCCACGGGCCTACCGAAGCTGTAGCGGTTCCCAGTAGCTCGACGGTTTCAAATACCATCGCCGACCCTCCAATTCCGTCGCCCATCTCAAAATTTCCCGCGACTGATCGTAGATTTTCGACCTCTTTGAGCGATGGTCTCGCGGCGGAACATACGAATATCCCGGCTCCCGACCCCAAGAATGCCGACAAGTCGGCGATCGCTCTGCAAAAGGAAGCCGACAGTCTAGAAGAGACCTTCAGAAACCAAGCCCATCCCAAGAATCTTGTAGCGGTGAAAAAGTCTGGAACACCCGTTGTCGCAACTCCCAGCCTGGCCGCGAAGCCGCAGTTCTTGGCGAGCATGCACGATGAATTCGAAATGCTCGACTTCAATGCAGACTGGGTTCATGTCCGCGTTTCGGGACTCTCCCGTGGATGGATCTGGCGCAATAGCGTCGAAATGCCCGAGGGAATGCGCGACACCGGGCCCGGGGTCGCCCAATCCCTGACGCCGGCAGCAGACTTGTTCCACGTAATCCGTGAAGAAACATCGACCTTCCCCGGAGACTGGACTCCCCTGCGAAACAAGAATGTGAAAATCTTCTCCGTGCAAAAAGTTGACGAAAACAGCAACGACGCCGGATCCGGAGCCCGTCTCGAGTACGCCAAATTCTTACTGGAGAAAGGCTTCAAGGAAATCGCTCAAAAGTCACAAGGTCTGGCCGGTATCGTAATAATCTTCGACTCGGCCGATGGCGGCATGATTGCCGTGACCACTCCTGCTCTTCAGCAATGGAAAGCGGGCACGCTGTCGGATGCCGCGCTTTGGCACAAGTGCTTCTTCGATCCACCGGAAACTTTTGACACGGCCGGATCTTCGGCCAGCCAATGACCGTACTCCCTCGCTGGAGATCGTGTTTGTGTTAGCCTGTTTCAGGACGCGTTTTTGTTTTCCCTTGACTTTCGAAATTGATCAGAGTACCTATGCAGTCCTTGAGCACGTAACGGAGTGGGGTTCGTGCGTGTTTTTTCGGTAATAGCCAGGAACGGTTTTCCGGGACGCTTTAAACGGCCAAACAATGAGCTCGATGACACTGCCTCTCTCTGCTTTTCGGACCAGGGCAACTTCCCTTCTCCGCGACTATGCCGAACTGACGAAGCTGCGGGTAACGTCTTTGATCGTCATGACAGCGTGGTGCGGCTATTTCTTCGGTGCTCACCAGGCTGGCGTTCCGTGGATTAGCTGGGGGCTATTTCATTCTCTGTTGGGTATTGGACTGGTTTCCAGCGGCACTGCGGCATTGAACGAAGTGATGGAACATGATGTCGATGCTTTCATGCGGCGCACCGCTCTTCGCCCGCTTCCCGCCGGTCGAATGAGCCTCTTTCATGCCACTGCGGTGGGCGTGCTGGCTGCGGTTGGCGGATCGATCTATCTCGCCCTGGCGACGAATCCCTTGACCGGACTGCTGACCTTTCTGACCTCTGTCGTCTACCTCGCCGCTTACACTCCGCTGAAGCGCATCTCGCCGATTTGCACTTTCGTCGGAGCCTTCCCCGGCGCGATGCCAGGAGTGCTCGGCTGGACCGCCGTTCGCGGCCAGTTGGAATTGGGGACGCTGGTGTTGTTTGCCATTCTCTTCATCTGGCAGTTTCCCCACTTCTTTTCGATCGCATGGTTGTATCGCGACGACTACGCAAAAGGCGGAGTGAAGATGCTGCCCGTGGTGGAAGAAGACGGCCGCTCGACCGCTCGCCGCATTCTGGTCTATTCGGTTGCGCTGATCCCGATCAGCGTGCTTCCAAGCTTCATGGGTATGGCGGGAAAGATTTATCTTGTGGGAGCCGTAGTTCTCGGCGTTGCGCTTCTTTATTTCGGGATCCGCTTGGCTTTCCTGGAGCAGCCGCTGTCGAGCGCGCCTTCGAAAATGCGCGCCCGTCACGTGCTGCAGGCTACGGTGATCTACCTACCATTGCTCTTCGCGCTCATGATGGGCAATTCGCTAAAGCCCTAATCAACTCATCCCAGCCGCTCGGCTATGAAATCTAGGCCTCTCGCCAGTTCTTCCGGCGGTCCCAGGTTTTCGGGCAACGGCGCCGTCAACGAATCCAGGAAGGCCATAAGGTCATCTCGCTCGTCAAACGTCAGAAAATCCAGCGCGCGAATCTCCTTGTCCAGATGCGGATTCAGATTCCCGCCACCGATGTAATGCCCCAGAGCATCTTTCAGAGTCGGAAACGTTCCATCGTGCATGTACGGCTGGCGGTGCGCCAGGTTGCGTAAGGTAGGAGTTTTGAATGCTCCCCAATCCGCCTCATTCTTGGTCTGATCGTAGCGACCGAGGTCGACCATGTTGCCCCGAGTGTCGGCACCAATTCCAAGATTGTGGAACTTGTTGTCAGTCAACAGCGCATACTCTTTGCTAATCGTGTGACAGACCTCGCAGTTCCCCCTCTTGGGATCCACGAACAGCTTCAGTCCCCGTTGCGCGGATGCAGAAAGCGCCTTCTTGTCGTGTCCGTAATAGAAGCGGTCGAACGGAGAATTGCCACTCAGCACCGTCCGCTCGAATGAAGCGATCGACTTCACAACTAGATCGATCGTGATCTGCTCTGTACCCCACGCCTGCTTAAACCGGGCCACATATTTGGGATCGGCCTGGAGCCGTTTTACAACCTCGGCATGGGTAGTCGCCATTTCTACTGGATTCGCAATCGGCCCTTTGGCCTGTTCCTCGAGACTGGCGGCGCGCCCATCCCAGAATTGCAAAAAGTTATACGCTGAATCGATCACTGTCGGCGAATGCCGTGTGCCTTTCTTGCCGTCCACCCCAATCGAAACTGGCCGCGCATCTGCGAACGCCGCCTCCGGGGAATGACACGACGCACACGAAATCGTCCCATCGGCAGAAAGAACAGGGTCGTAGTAAAGCAACCGGCCGAGAGCAACTGTTTCCACCGTGGGAGGATTGTCGACCGGGATCGGAACTGGCGGCAGCCCCAACGGCGCCTTGATCGTGAGAGGTGTTCCCGTAGGCATCAGAGAACCCCTCTCTTTTGTCTGCCGGGCGGCTCACCGCGTTTACAGGGCTATAAAGGATGGCGAAGACAATGAGGCCGACAAAGAAAAGAGAAAACACGAGCAGGCGAATCTTCTGCGAGGATTCCACGGCGGCTCCCTCCAAGGATCAACAAAAATTCTAGGATCCTCAAATCTCGCTGACAGTGAGTCGAATCACAGGCCTGAGTGCGCGCCACGAAGCGTTGTGGACCGCGCCAGGTGGAGAAAACACGGAATCTGCCCGCTCGTCGTAAAATGCTGCGAGGTCAAACTTTGAAACTGACGGAAGATCCGCATCGCCGCCTGAATGCCCTGACCAACGAGTGGGTGCTGGTCTCGCCTCATCGTGCAACGCGTCCGTGGCAGGGAGAAGTGGCCCAGCTTCCGTCGGCAAAAGAACCAGCTTACGATCCGACCTGCTACCTCTGCCCAGGCAATTCTCGCGCCGGAGGAATTCAAAATCCCAACTACGCTTCGACCTTTGTGTTTGAAAACGACTTCGCAGCTCTAAAGCCGCAAGTGATTCCGTCTCGTCTCGACGTCGACAACCTGGGCCTCCTCGTTGCCGAGTCGGAACCCGGCATCTGCCGAGTGATCTGCTTCTCCCCGCGTCACGATCTCACGCTCGCCACCATGCCCCTGGACCAGATCAAACTGGTAGTCGATACGTGGGCTGGACAATTCCGGGAACTAGGCGGCCTGCCGGCCATCAACCACGTACAGATCTTCGAAAATCGTGGCGCCATGATGGGTGCCAGCAACCCGCATCCTCATTGCCAGATCTGGGCGACATCCTCGATTCCCGAGGCACCCTCGAAAGAACTCGCTGCCCAACGCGCGTATTTGAAGTCTCATACGCGATGTCTGCTCTGCGACTGCGTTGCGTTGGAAGCTCGCCAGCAAGTCCGCTTAGTTTGTGAGAACGACGGATTCGTTGTGTTCGTGCCCTTCTGGGCAGTGTGGCCCTTCGAAATCCTTGTTTGCGCCCGTCGCCACTTCGGAAGCATGAACGAATTCGCGGCCGGCGAGGCCCATTCCTTGAGCGATATCCTGAAACGTGTCACGTCCACTTACGACAAAGTGTTCGGAGTTCCCTTTCCATACTCAATGGGCTTCCACCAGTCGCCAAACGATGGCGTCGATCATCCTGAGTGGCATTTCCACGCACATTTTTATCCGCCACTCTTGCGCTCGGCAACAATCCGTAAGCACATGGTAGGCTTCGAGATGCTGGGAACTCCACAGCGCGACATCACTCCAGAGATTGCCGCCGAACGCCTGCGCGAACTGGCAACCGCATTGTCATCCTGAGCAAAGCGAAGGATCTTTGCAATTTATCGCCTGAGCACCATACTGCCGGTGTGTTACTCGATGACGAACAGTCATCGGTGTATTCTTTCAGGTACTCCGAAAGCAAATTCCCGGAGAGAACTCATGAAAATCGCGCGCTCATCTATGAAGTTCGCCCTAATCTTCGCTTCGCTTGCGGTATTATCTACGATCCAAGCAGCCGCTCAAGCCTCCTCCATTCCGATCTCACGACTCATCAATCCTGAAGATGTAGTAAAACTTCTCCAGACATCAGGGAAAGAAAAACCACTCATGATCCAGGTAGGCTCGCACGTCCTCTACGCGCAGGCGCACATCCCAGGATCGGAATACATCGGTCCTGCCTCGAGTGAGGGAGGACTCCAGCAACTCCGCAAGCGTGTCGAGTTCCTGCCGCGCACCAAGCTCATCGTCCTCTACTGCGGCTGCTGCCCCTGGGACCACTGTCCCAACGTGAAGCCAGCAGACGACGCGCTACACGGGTTGGGTTTCACCAACGTTAAGGTGCTCTACATTTCCAACAATTTCGGTACGAATTGGGTAGATAAGGGCTATCCCGTCGCGAAGGGAGAATAGCTCCTTGCGCCCGACGACAAGACTAGCTCTTGGCACGATTGCGCTGGTGCTTGGTGCAGTCGTGGCGGTGTATTTCGTGCGGCATCCTCAGACGCCCAGTGCGGCCTGCTCCGGCACAACCAACCATCAATTCGCGCCAGACTTCACTCTGCGTACGCCAGACGGCAAAGACCTTCAACTGTCCTCCTATCGAGGCAAAGTCGTTCTCCTCGATTTCTGGGCAACGTGGTGCGATCCCTGCCGCGAAGAAATTCCTCATTTCGTGGAGCTGCAACAGAAATATGGCGACCGCGGGCTGCAGGTTATCGGCGTCTCGATGGACGACAGCCCCGAGCCCGTTCGCCCTTTCTACCAGCGCTTTCACATGAACTATCCTGTCGTCATGGGAACTGCCACGACGGGCGAACTTTACGGAGGAATTCTGGGACTCCCCATCTCATTTCTGATCGGCCGCGATGGCCGCATCTACACGAAGCACATCGGAGCTACCGAGGCCTCCGTCTTCGAAAGGGAGATCACTCATCTGATCGCGATTCCTTAGACCCGCCCTCGCTGTGGTCAAATCACAGCTCCCTGTGATCCCAATCGCCGCATCCCGCTGCACCCGGAGCTAGCCTTATTAGGTTGCACGGGTACGCGTATGCGCGAAACCATTCAGCGCCTGTGGCCGGAGATCGATTGGATTGCAGATCTCCAATTGCGTGAACAAGTTACGCAGACTTGGATCCGCGCGCTCGAACGCAGCCCGCTTGCGGCCGACGACCTGAACCGAATTCCTTTCACCCTGTTGGTTCCGAATTGCCCCATCACTTTCATGGAGCACAAGCGCTGCGTGGTGCACATTGCTCGCGACAGCGCTCGCGCCATGAACGATTTCATGGGACGTGCGCTGCCCATCAATGCCGACACGGTCATCGCTGGCGCCATTCTCGCTGACGTCGGTAAATTGCTGGAATACGAAATCGGCACTGACGGCAAGACCTGCCAGAGCGAACGCGGCGAAGCTCTTCGTCATCCCTTCACTGGAGTCGCTCTCGCCCTCGAATGCGGCGTCCCCGACGCCGTCTGCCACATCATCGCCGCCCACGCCGCCGAGGGCGATCTCGTCAAACGCACCACCGAAGCTTTCATCGTCCATCACGCCGACTTCATGGCGTTTCTTCCCTTCAAGAACCCGAAAAACATCAAGGTCAAAACCTAAGGAGAGACCCCGTGTCCGCGTCCAATCCGATTGCTCCCGCCAAAGAAGCCGTAACAGAGAAAATGTCTCGCTGGGCATCGACTCTTCAATTCAAAGACATTGCTCCCGAAGCCGTTTATCAGGCAAAACGTTTTTTGCTCGACTCTCTTGGTTGTGCGCTGGGCGGCTATCAGCAACACGACGTAACTATGGCTCTCGACGTTCTCTCCGAAATTGCCGGGCGAGGCTTGGCGACCGTCTTCGGCAGCGGCCGCCGCTTCGATCCTGTCTCCGCGTCGCTGGCCAATGCGCTCATGATCCGCTGCATGGACTATAACGACATCTACTGGAAGCAGGATCCCTCGCATCCGTCGGACATTTTTCCCGCAGCACTCGCATGTTGCGAGCGTACCCGCAGCGGCGGCAAGGAACTCATCGTCGGCATCGTTTTAGGCCACGAATTTGAGATGCGCTTTTGCGAGGCGGCCTTTCCCGGAATTCGCGAGCGCGGCTGGCATCATGCAACTCTGACTGCATTCGTATCGCCCATCGTCGCCGGCCGCGCCTTACATCTTTCGTGGGAACAGATTCAACACGCAATCGGCATCTCCGCCAGCCGTCACTGCACATTAGGCGCAGTTACCGCCGGCAAGCTCACCATGATGAAAAATACCGTCGATCCTTTGGCAACGCAAAGCGGAGTCCTTGCCGCGCTCCTCGCCGAAAAGGGCTACACCGGCCCCGAGCATGTAATTGACGGCAAAGAGGGGCTGACACAAGTCTTTAAACCAATGTGGAAGCTTGATCTGTTGACCGATCGCCTGGGCGAGTCCTGGCGAATCACGCAATGCGGTATGAAGGCCTTTCCCACGGAGGCCCTCACGCACACGCCCATCTCAGCTGTACTTGATCTGGTCAAGAGCAACGATCTGCATCCTGATCAGATCACGAAAATTCAGATTCGCTCCCTGGCCCGCGCCGCCGACATTCTCTCCGATCCAAGCAAATACGACCCGCGCTCCAAAGAGACCGCCGATCACTCCCTGCCCTACGTAATCGCCGCCGCGCTGGTCGATCGCCAAGTTACGCCGACGCAATTCACCATGGAGAAGATCATGGATCCGGCCATCCGGGCCCAATTGCAAAAGGTCGAGGTCATCGCGGATCCGGAGATCGAAAGAGTTTTTCCAGCTTTACAGAGGGTCATTGTGCATATCGATACCAGAGATGGACGTTCCTTCAACAAACAACTCGACTATCCCAAAGGCGATCCGCGCAATCCGCTGACGGATCAGGAGGTAGAAGAAAAGTTTTCAGCACTGGCCGAAGGCGTACTCACGGACCGGGCGCAGAAGCGGGTAAAAAACGCGATCTGGAACCTGGAACGGGTCGGTTCGGTCAGCGAACTGATGTCGCTGATGGAATCCGACGTTCGCAAAGCAAAGTCGGTAAAGGCCAACGGCAATTCGCGCCCGCGTTCCAAGTCCCAGAAGCGCCGCAAGCCTGTGCTCGCATAACTCGGAAACGTGTACTGAATACCTCGCTCGGGGCGACACGCGCTCGCCGGAACGACTGGAGTTGACCTATGCCGCAGACGATTGTCGAAAAGCTCGCACAAGCTCACCTCACCGATGGCCCGCAGCGCCTGCTGCGCACGGGAGACTTCGTTTCCATCCGTCCGACTCACACCATGACCCACGACAACACGTCGGCGGTGATGAGCAAGTTCAAGGCAATTGGCGCGAAGAGAGTGTGTGATCCCCGGCAACTCGTCTTCGCCCTCGATCACGACATCCAGAACCGCGATGAGTCCAATTTGAAGAAATATCGCTCCATCGAGTCGTTCGCCGTGGAGCACGGAATCGATTTCTATCCGTCCGGATCGGGCATTGGTCACCAGCTCATGGTAGAGCGCGGTTACGTGCTACCCGGAAGCTTCGTCGTTGCTTCCGATTCGCACTCGAATATGTACGGAGCTCTCGGCGCCATTGGCACGCCAATCGTCCGCACTGACGCCGCCGCAGTTTGGGCCACGGGAGAATTCTGGTGGCAGATTCCGCGCACGATTCAGGTGGTCCTGGAAGGCAAACTGCCCGAAGGCGTCAGCGGCAAAGACGTCATCATCACTCTCTGCGGGCTCTACAACCATGACGAGGCTCTGAACGCCGCTATCGAATTTTTCGGTCCTGGCGTCGCCAGCCTTCCGATGGACGCCCGTTTCTCCATCTCCAACATGACCACCGAGTGGGGACCACTCGTAGCCTGGTTCCCGGTGGACGATGTCACCATCCGCTATCTTCGGCACTTGCACCAGCGCCTCGCAGAGCTAGGGGTCGAGCGCTTCACAGTCAAGGACATTGAAAGATGGACCGACAGCCCTCCAAGGCCTGATCCGAACGCGACTTATGCCGCCCGCATCGTGCTCGACCTCAGCCAGATCACTCCGCATGTTTCCGGACCCGACACCGTGCAGACCATGCAATCGCTCGCTGGAATCGAGCAGAAGAGGATCGCCATTCAAAAGGCCTACCTCGTTTCCTGCGTCAACTCCCGCATCGATGATCTTGAGTCTGCGGCTTGGGTTTTGTGCGGGAAAAAAGTAGCGCCCGGCGTGAAGCTCTATGTGGGAGCCGCCAGCGCATGGACGCAGCAAGAGGCTGAGAAGCGCGGCGTTTGGCAAGCTATTCTCAATGCCGGAGCAATTCCTCTGCCACCGAGTTGCGGCCCGTGCATCGGTCTGGGAACGGGACTCTTGGAAAAAGGCGAGGTCGGGATCTCAGCCACCAACCGCAACTTCAAGGGGCGCATGGGATCGCGGGATGCGCAGTGCTATCTCGCCAGTCCCGAAGTCGTTGCCGCATCGGCTATCGCTGGTTATATCGCAGGTCCTCGTCGATTCGCAGACCACGCACTCACTCGCAACTATCACGAGTTCGCGGCCAATGGACACTGCGCCGAACTCGTAAAGATCCTGCCCGGATTCCCCGAGCGAGTGAGGGGCCGCCTCGTATTCATGCCGCCGGACAACTTGAATACAGATGCGATCTACGGCAAGGACTACACCTATCGTGACGACATGACGCCCGAGATGATGGCGCGCGTGCTCATGGAAAACTATGATCCGACGCTCGCCCCCCGCACCCACGCCGGCGATGTCTTCGTAGGCGGATTCAATTTCGGTACCGGTTCGAGCCGCGAACAGGCCGTGACCTGCCTGAAGGCGAAAGGTATTCCGCTGGTCATTGCAGCTAGTTTCTCGCAAACCTACCTGCGTAATGCCTATAACAACGGCTTCTTGTGCATCGAGGTCCCAGCGCTGTTCAGGCGACTGCGCGAACAATTCGCCAACGAGATCTCCGAGAAAGAAAAAACAATCATCCCCGGCGAGAACGTCGAGATCGACTTCACAACTTGCAGAGTCGCGTGGCGCGAGGAGAGCTTCTCCTTTCCGCCGCTCGGCAACGTCCCGCAATCTTTGGTGATCGCTGGCGGAGCCGAGAACGTAGTCGCGGCGAAACTGGGATTGCAGCGCAAGCACCACCATCACGAGGCTGTCGTCGTTTCAGGAGACTAACTCAATCATGCCGAAACATACCGTAATCACGATGCCCGGGGACGGAATTGGCAACCAGGTTCTTCCCGAGACTCTGCGGATTCTGCGCGCCGTCGAGTTCGATGCCGAGTATATCCATGCCAACATCGGTTGGGACTGCTGGTGCAAGGAAGGCAACGCTCTCCCGCAGCGCACCAGCGATCTGCTGGCCAAGCACAAGCTAGGATTATTTGGAGCCATCACCTCCAAGCCCAAGAAGCAGGCGGAAGCGGAACTCGCTCCTGAACTTCGCGGCAAGGGCTACTCCTATTTCAGCCCGATCGTCACCATGCGGCAGCGCTTTCACCTCGATACTTGCATTCGTCCGTGCATTTCGTTCCTCGGAAACTCGCTGAACTTCATCCGCAAAAATGCGAAGGGTGGCTTCGACGAGCCACTGGTCAATGTAGTCGTCTTCCGTCAGAACACTGAAGGGCTGTACGCGGGCGTCGAGTGGACCAATCCGCCGGAACAAGTCCGCGCCGCACTGGCGACGCACTCAAAATTCAAGCCATTCACATCGGTTCCAGGAGCTGACCTCGCCATCTCAGTGCGCATCATTACACGCCAAGCCGCACGCAAGATTTGCCAAGGGGCGTTCGAATGGGCAAAGAAATACGGCTACAAATCCGTGACCATCTGCGAAAAGCCCAACGTGCTGCGCGAAACATCCGGCCTGATGGAAGACGAAGCCAAGGCAGTATCGAAGGAATATCCAGGCGTCGCGTTGTGGTCGACCAACATCGACGCGCAGACTATGTGGCTGACCAAGAATCCAGAGGACTACGGAGTCGTGGTCGCCTCGAACCTGTTCGGCGACGTGATCTCCGACGCATTCGCGGGATTGATCGGCGGCCTCGGATTTGCTGCCTCCGGCAACATCGGCGACGAAGTTGCCGTATTCGAACCGACGCATGGCTCTGCGCCCAAGTATGCGGAACTGGATCCGCCCATCGTGAACCCGATCGCGATGTTCCTCTCTGCGGTCATGATGCTCGAGCACGTCGGTGAAGTCGAGAAAGCCCGCCGGATCCGCGAAGCCATCGCAGCCGTGGTGAAAGAGGGGAAGGTCCGCACCTACGACATGATGCGCCTTTCCGGAGGTGCGAAAGCCATCAGTCAGGGCGCCGCGAGCACCGTGCAGATGACCGATGCAGTCTTGGCCAAACTGAGTGCGCTGCCGAAATCAGCAAATGCATCGAGGAACAGCGCGGAACTCGCCGGAGTCGGCCACAAATAGAACGGAAAAACATGACAGTCGCGGTCGAAACTCGCAGCGGCGAAGCTGGGCACTCCGGTAGAGAAGTCCGGTCCGACTTGCATGTGCATATCGAGCCCCGTGACCGCGACGGCATCACGATTGAACTCGAGTCACGCGTGAAACCCTACTACGGCGATTCAATCCAGCGGCAGGCCGAAGAAGGGCTGGAAGCGCTCGGCGTACGCCATGCCCAAGTGCAGATTCACGATGAGGGCGCTCTGCCCTTCGTGATTGCAGCGCGCATCGAAGCTGCTGTCAAGCGCGCCGGTCGGGGACAAGGCACGCGCGTTCTGCCTGACAGAGTCCCCCTTCCCGAGGCTTCATCGCGCGACCGGCTACGGCGCTCGCGCCTTTACGTCCCGGGCAGCGAGCCCAAGTACTTCATCAACGCAGCCCTTCACGGACCCGATGCAATCATCCTCGACCTCGAAGATTCAGTACACCCTGGCGAGAAAGATGCTGCCCGCTTGCTGGTTCGCAATGCGCTGCGTGCGGTTGATTTTCTGCGCTGCGAACGCATGGTGCGCATCAACCAGCTTCCACTCGGCCTCGAAGATCTCGACGAAATCGTCCCTGAGTCTCCCGACCTGATCCTGATTCCCAAGGTCGAGAACCCGGAGCAGATGGTCGAAGCAGGCGCTCGCATTGCTGACATCAAGGCCGACTACGGGATCACGCGGCCGATCTGGCTGATGCCGATTCTGGAATCCGCTCTTGGGATCGAAAATGCGTTAGCCATCGCTGGAGCAAGCGAAAAGATTGTCGCGTTGACGATCGGGTTGGAAGACTACACGTCCGACCTTGGCGTAGTGAAAACATCCACGGGAGCGGAGTCACTCTATGCGCGTCAGCGCGTCGTAAACGTCGCACACGCCGCTGGTGTACAGGCTATCGATTCCGTCTTTGGCGACGTCGGCGACCTGGAAGGCTTGCGCGTCTGGGGATTGAATTCCCGCGCCCTCGGATTTGAGGGCATGGGGTGCGTACATCCTGTGCAGATCCCCGTCATCCACGATGCGTTCGCACCTACGCCCCTAGAGATCGAGCGCGCACGCAAGATTGTCGCGGCCTATAACGACGCCCAGCAGAAGGGACTTGGAGTCGTCAGCCTGGGCTCGAAGATGATTGATCCTCCTGTGGTCCAGCGCGCACTGAAACTGATGGCGCGTGCGCAGGCGATGGGAATACCAAAAGTCTGAGCGCGTCGAAGAGACGGGAATATTAAGTTGTCAGCCGAATTGGGGGTCTGATGGCAATCCTTGAGAAATCCGAACTGGTCGCGAACGCTGCGGGGCGCAATGTCCCAGAGATGGTCAATGGACGTCCGCAAGTTCCTTTCATGGGCGTGGGGAAATATCGTCCGATCAATGGCAAGGCCACACCGGAAATCCGCACTTCGGCCGATTTTCCGACGAACGGCGATAAGCGCGTGCCTGATCTGGAATCCGCGCTGCGGAAGTGCGGCTTGCGCAGTGGTAGCGTCATTTCCTCGCATCATCATCTTCGCGATGGCGACCGCGTTGCGCTCATGGCTTTGGAAGCCGCGACGAAAATCGGCGTCAAAGATCTGATGTGGTTCCCGAGCGCATCGTTTCCCTCACAGAAAAGTGCGATCACACTAATGGAATCGGGCGTCATCGACCACATCGAAGGCAGTATGAACGGACCCCTCGGCGACTACTGCACGCAGGGCAAGATGCGCGGGATGGGCGTTTTACGCTCGCATGGCGGGCGCTGGCAGGCAATTCAAGATGGTGAGGTCCACATCGATATCGCGGTCATTGCGGCGCCAACGGCGGATCCATTTGGCAACTGCGATGGTTCACACGGCAAGTCAGCGTGCGGATCACTGGGCTTTGCTCTGGCTGATTCGATCTATGCTGATCACGTAATCGTCGTGACCGACAATCTCGTTCCCTTCCCTTGCGTTCCGTGGCAGATCCAGGGCAACAACGTCGACTACGTCGTCGAAGTCGACTCCATCGGCGATCCTGCCAAGATCGTCTCAGGCACGACGCAAATTACACGCTCACCAGATCGACTGCGCATCGCCGAACTGGTCGCTCAATTCCTGCGCGATTCGGGAATCATGCGCAATGGCTTCTCGTTTCAGGCTGGCGCGGGGGGCATCGCACTGGCCTTTGTCAGCTACCTCAAGCAAATGATGAAGCAGTCTGGCGTGAAAGCCCGTTTCGTGCGCGGTGGATCGACGAAATATCTGGTCGAACTTCTGGAAGAGGGACTGACCGACTACATCCTCGACGGGCAAACATTTGACCTCGACGGCATACGATCCATGGCGAATAATCCGCGCCATGTCGCGACTTCGCCGTTCACTTCATACAACTATCACGGCAAGGGCAATTTTGCCTCAATGGTCGATGCGGTTGTACTGGGCGCAACGGAAGTCGATAGGAATTTCAACGCTAACGTGGTCACGCATTCCGATGGACGACTTCTTCACGGTATCGGCGGATGGCAGAATTGCCTCGCGTCACGATGCACGATCCTTGCCGTGCCTTCGTTTCGAGATCGCATTCCTGTGATTGTCGATGAAGTGACGACGCTCTGTGGTCCTGGTGAGTTGATCGACGTAGTGGCAACCGAGCGAGGCATCGCCATCAATCCGCGGCGTCAGGATCTATTGGATGCGATCAAGGGATCGAAGCTTCCGATCCGTCCGCTGCGCGAAATCAAGGAGGAAGTCGAACGAATCTGCGGCGGAAAAGCGCAGCGCCCCGTCCATTGCGATCGTCCCGTGGCTATTGTGAAATGGGTCGATGGCACGGTACTCGACACGGTCTGGCAAATCCCGTAGCGCAAACCGCAATTCGAAGGCCTGAATCCCTGGGCTAGATCGGGAATTCCCAGCCTTCTTCTTTCATCTTCTTGTTGGTCCAGTACTGCAATTGCTCAAAGAGGGCAGGCTCAATCACGGCAAAGCGAATGCCGACGCGTCCTTCATCGCCAATCCACATCAACCGCGCTTTCGCCTTGAAGAGCACCTCGCTCTCCGGCAGAAGGAAGCTGACGTCGAGCAGTCCAGCAAACCGCAGTGGCTCTTTCATGCCGTCGAGGCCCATGCCGCCCGTGCTGAGATTGACGCCCTGCACGTGAATTTCTTCACCTTGAGAATTCTTAACCGTGACCGCGGTCTCAACGCGAGCACGGAAGAACTTCTGTTGCTCGTTGCTGATGAATCCCAGTGAGGCCACACTCTCCCCCGGCGCAAAGTTGATGTTGTATTCCTTGAGCTTGCGGCTCAAGGTGCGACGCGAGATGCCGAGTTGCTCTGCTGCCAGGGTGCGCTGGCCACCTGTACGCTCGAGCGCCTTGATGATCATCTGCTCTTCCATGCTGTCGAGATTGCTGACCGGCATGGAGGCGGTCTGCCGAAGTGCGGTCGGCTCGCCGGTCAGGGCCGCGCTGAGCCGCGAGAAGTCAATTTCCGAACTCGAAGACTCCATTGCCATCTTGGCGACAAGATTGCGCAATTCGCGGATGTTGCCAGGCCAGCCGTGCGAAAGCAAGGCGGAAATCGCCTGTGTTGAGAAATTCTTGCTCGGAGCCTTCAAGCGCAAAAAATGTTCGGCGAGTGCGACGATGTCTTCGGGACGTTCCCGCAGCGGCGGCACGCGAAGCTGAAATTGGCCGAGACGATGATATAGATCCTGTCGGAAGCGGCCTTCTC
Source organism: uncultured Acidobacteriaceae bacterium (assembly GCA_963840895.1). GTDB lineage: Bacteria > Acidobacteriota > Terriglobia > Terriglobales > Acidobacteriaceae > Sulfotelmatobacter. The sequence goes on along the minus strand of CAWJAR010000004.1, from coordinate 117,808 downwards.
GAACCGCGGCTTCCAGGTCCTGGTTGGTCGCAGCCACGATACGGACATCTACCTTGATTTTCCGATGCCCCCCGAGACGATAGAAGGGCTGCCCATCCAGCACGCGCAACAGCTTTACCTGAGTGTGCAATTGCAGTTCGCCGATTTCGTCGAGGAACAAAGTCCCTCTGTCGGCCATTTCAAACAGGCCTGGCTTGGAAGAATCGGCGCCGCTAAACGCACCCTTTTCATACCCAAACAACTCGCTCTCCACTAGATTTTCGGGAAGAGCAGCGCAGTTGATGTCGACCCACGGGCGGCCGCGACGCAACGAAGACTCATGAATCGTGCGAGCGATCAACTCTTTGCCGGTACCAGTCTCGCCGGTCACCAAAACGGTCTCCGTGTGTCCGGCAACGCGGTCGACCAGTGTCATGAACTGGTGCATGATGGGACTGGCAAGAATGAACTGCGTACCCTCGATCTTTCTGGAAACCACTCCCTGCGCGGCGGCAACTTGCGGCGGGAATGCACCCTTGGCAGCCCCGGCGGCCTCCACAACCGGCACTACCACGGCAATCAGTGAGGTGGCTTTGCCGGATGTGCTCCTGAGCAGCGTGGCAGAAAACTGCACGGGAAAACTGCTACCCGTCTTTGGCCGGGCAGATAGATGAGCCCGATATTCAGTTTCGTTAGAAGCGGTCGAAAGAATCGCTTGGCATAAAGGTGCGCGCTTCCCGCCCACCATTTGTTCCGCCTGGATAAACAGAGCGGAAAAGTCGCGACCCAACACTTCCGCGGGTGAATAGCCCATGAGTGCAGTGAAACCCAAACTGCATCCGGTAAATTCTCCCTGCAGATCAGTAGAGAAAACCGCCAACGGAGACTGCGACAACGTGGAGTTCGGCTCACCCACGCTGGCCAGCGCTTGTTGTTGCTCCGAGGTGCGGTGCGGAGTCGGCATATATGGATGTTTGGGAAGATGGTGACACAGGCGCGGCTGTTCCACCGAGAAGCGTGTTACCGCAAGCGTAACGAAGGTAATAGCACATTCGTGGGGGGATTATGGCTTCGCGGAGCACCGCCTGGCTGGGGGCCCACTCCACGGGATTCGTCGGCAGGTTACTTCGGTAAGCTTCAGAAGATCTAACCCTTGCCATACGATTCGGGCAGGCGCGAACCGGGAGAGATGTCTTCCATAAGGGCCGAGCGCGGGCTGAAACGCCCGCGCAACAAATATTTGTGTCTGCGCGGGAGGATGGCGAGACTTCATCGGTGACATCGCGCTTCCAGACTGGGAAGAACCGCAGTCGTCAGGCTAGTAGATGAAACCAGAGACCGACGGATTATCGATCCAGACGAAGGTTTTCGTCGGCATCACCGCCTCTTCGGGGATGGTGGTGCTGGGGTACGCCTTGTTGCATTGGCAATCGCAGGACCTCGTCCGGTTCGCCTGCTATCTGGCCGTGGCCTTGCTGGCATCGGGATTGAAGGTGCAACTGCCGGGAATCGACGGCACGATGTCGGTGAACTTCCTGTTCATTTTGCTGGGCGTGCTCGAGTTGAGCCTCCCTGAAACGCTGGTCATTGGCTGCACGGCGAGCCTGATGCAGAGCGTATGGCAGGCACGCAAGCGGTTGGATCCGGTCAAGGTTCTGTTCAATGTCGCGGGCATGATGGCCAATGCCAGCGCGCTTACGTACCTGACGTACCACTGGCTTGCGACGCGTTTTGGATCGAACAAACCGATTCTGCTGATGGTCGCGGCCCTCGTGTTCTTCTTCGCCAATACCCTGCCGATCTCGGTCGTGATCGCGTTGACCGAGGGAAAATCCAGCCGCAAGGTTTGGTCGGAATGCTACTTCTGGTCGTTCCCGTACTACCTCGTCGGCGCCGCCGCGGTAGGTCTCGTCGGAATTGTGAATCGCTCGGCAGGATGGCAAACATCCCTGCTGGTGCTCCCTTTGATCTATTGGGTGTATCGATCCTACCGTCTGTATCTGGGCAGGCTGGAGGCTGAAAAAGAACGCGTCGAGGTCGAGAAGCGGCACGTGGAGCAAATCGCGTCGCTCAATATGCGCACCATTGAGGCGCTGGCACTCGCGATCGAAGCCAAGGACCACACCACCCATACACATCTGCAGCGGGTGCGAACCTATGCCGTCGCGGTGGCGAGCGAATTAAACTTGCCGAACGATGAGATTGAGGCTCTGCGGGCCGCCGCCCTGTTGCACGACATCGGAAAACTGGCAGTGCCCGAACAAATCATCAACAAGCCCGGCAAACTCACCCCAGAAGAATTCGAGAAGATGAAGGTACATCCATTGGTCGGGGCGGAAATTCTGGAGCGCGTCGCATTTCCTTATCCAGTCGCACCGATCGTCCGCTCCCACCACGAACGCTGGGACGGCACTGGTTATCCCGAGGGGCTGAGCGCTCAAAATATTCCGATCGGTGCCCGCATTCTGGCCGCGGTAGATTGCCTCGATGCTCTGGCCTCTCACCGTCAATACCGGCCTGCAGTGCCGCTTCGCGAGGCCATGGCGAAGGTGAAGGAAAAAGCCGGAACCTGGTTCGATCCCCATGTCGTCGCAATACTCGAGAGGCGCTATGTGGAACTGGAGCGCATGGCGCTCATGTCAGAGGAAACCGCGGCTCCCCAAGGACTATCCAAGAGCGTTCGCGTCGAGCGCGGGCTGGCACCGGCAACAGGCTTCGAACGAACTGAGCCAACTCACGGACCAGTAGACAACGCTGACTTCCTGACATCGATTGCATCGGCCCGCCAGGAAGCCCAAACCATGTTTGAGCTCAGCCAGGATCTAGGGGTGTCGCTGAGTCTGAGCGAAACGCTCTCGGTGTTGTCGATGCGTCTACGCCGCATGATTCCCTACGATTCCATCGCCGTATTCGTGAACCGCAACGGATGGCTACTGCCAGAATTGGTGAGTGGTGAAAACTTCCGCATGTTGTCGTCGATGAAGGTGAAAGTTGGCGAGGGCTTGTGCGGATGGGTGGCCGCGAACTGCAAACCCATCGTGAACGGCAATCCGCAGGTCGAGGCGGGATACGTAGTTGACCCTGGAAAGCATACGACCTTGCAATCAGCTCTGGTGGTGCCTTTGGAAGGTCTGAATGGCGTGGTCGGCGTGTTGGCGATGTACCAGTCCAGTCGCGATGCGTTCACCCCTGATCATTTGAGAATTCTGCTCGCGGTGGCCTCCAAGGTCGCGCTGTCAGTAGAGAACGCGCTGAAGTACCAGCAGGCGGAAAGCTCAGCGACCACCGACTATCTGACAGGTTTGCCCAATGCGCGATCGTTGTTCGTACATCTGGCGCAGGAAGTGGCGCGCTGCCGCCGTATGAAGACATCGCTGGCCGTGCTGGTGTGCGACATCGACGGCTTCAAGCAATCAACGATTCCTTCGGGCATCTGGAAGGCGACAAACTCCTGCGCGAGTTCACTACGCGTCTGAAAGATGTGTGCCGCGGATACGACTACGTGGCCCGCATGGGCGGCGACGAATTTGTGATTACCGCTCCCGGCCTGACGCCTGAGGCTGCTACCGAGAAGGCCGAGCGCCTGAATCAGGCCGCCATCGAATCAGGGCGGCATGTGTGCGGACGAGACGTAATCACGTTGAGCGTGGGGATGGCATCGTGCCCCGACGATGGTTTCGATGTGGAGCGTTTGCTCGCCGAAGCCGACCGCCGCATGTATTCCATGAAACAACGCCATCATGCAGCCGCCGTCACGCTTGAACAAGATACACAGACGCGCGGTGCGAGTGCCAAATAGGAGAACTGCGACCATGCTGTGGCGGAGAATTGCGCGGCATGGATTCGCCATCGTCGCTACCGTGCTACTCGGAGGCTTGCTCTCGACCGCCCTGGTGCGGCTCGCGCCCGGATTTGATGTCGATGAAGCGCAACTCGACCCTCATCTCAATTCAGCCAGCGTGCAGGCCCTGCGCCAGACTCGTCTGGAACAGCACAACATCTTTCGCTTCTATTTGCACTCCCTGCAGCGGGCCATCCACGGGGACCTGGGGACATCACTCTCTCTCGGGCAACCAGTCAGCACTCTCCTACGCGAACGGGCTCCGCTTACGCTGCGATTGGTAGGGATCGGACTGCTTCTAAGCTGGACTGTCGCAATGGCGTTGGCGCTCACCGCGGCATGCTTCCGCGTATCGACGTACGACGCTCTCACCACGGTGATCAGCGGAACTTTTCTGTGCATTCCGGCAGCAGTACTGGCGCTGCTATCCGTTCTTTGGAATGTACCGGGAGCTCTGGCCATCGGGCTCATCGTATTTCCGCGGGTCTATCGTTACGCCCGCAATCTTCTGTCCAAGGCCTATTCCCTGCCTCACATCATTACCGCTCGCGCCAAGGGTCTTAGCGAGTTGCGAATTCTGTTCTGGCACGTGGTCCCGGTCGCTGGGCCGCAATTGTTAGCGGTTGCCGGCGTGTCGGTAAGTATCGCGGTCGGAGCGGCCATTCCAGTCGAAGCATTGTGCGGACTGGCAGGTGTCGGTCAGTTGGCATGGCAGGCGGCACTGGCCCGCGATCTTCCCTTGCTAACGAATTTAACCATTCTGGTGACGCTCGTAACCTTGCTGGCTAATTCAGGGGCAGATGTAATCGGACATATGCTTCGAGGTCAGGAAGCATGAGGCTCCGTCACCACAACGTTCGGCGCACCATGGCGTGTGTAGTTTTGGTGCTTGTAGTCGGCATCTCGCTGGCCGCAAATTGGCTGGCTCCGGCGGGATATGCGAAGCAGTATCGCGAGGCCGCGGGCGCCCCGCCATCGCACGACCACTGGCTGGGGACCGATGAGATCGGCCGGGACCGGTTTGCGCGCGTTTTGTACGGAACGCGCATTTCGCTCTTGTTGGCCCCGGCAGCTGCTCTGCTCTCAACGCTAATGGCGGCGTTGGTGGGCGGGTTTGCCGGATATCTTGGGCGGTGCATGGGCCAAGGCTGCGATGGCCGTGACGGATTTGTTTCTGTCGCTGCCCTGGTTGTTTTTGCTAATAACGGTTCGCGCGGTGATGCCCCTGAACGTGTCGCCACTGTTTTCGGTGCTCGTAACGTTTCTGATGTTAGGCCTGTTGGGTTGGACAAGCGCGGCGCGAGTGTTGTGCGCCAGTGCTGGATCGTTGCGTGATTCAGATTTTGTGCGCCAGGCCAGGGCTTCCGGGATTCGCGGGGTCCGGCTGTTCTGGATTCACGTGCTGCCGAATTTGAAACCAGTGCTGTATGCGCAGTTCTGGATTTCGATTCCGGCATTCATTTTGAGCGAAGCCAACCTGGGAATCTTAGGGCTCGGAGTTGCTGAGCCCATGCCTTCTTGGGGAAGCCTCCTGAAGGAACTGGAAGGCATGGTCTCCGTGGGCGAAGAGCCATGGAAGTTTGTTCCGTTGATTTTACTGGTGGTAGTAGTGACGTCGTTTCAACTTGTGCTTTCGAAGCCGGAAGAGGCGTCCGCATGACGGCCCTCCAGGGAAGGCTGGCAGTGATGCAAACAACGTGCAAAAAAGCATTCATGGTCTCTGTGGTCTGCCTGGGCCTTCTGGCTGGCTTGGCCATGGCCCAGGGCGAACTTCGGTTTTGTCTTCGCTCCGAACCAAAAACGTTTGACCCGCTGAAGGTGGAAGACGATGCCTCGGTGGCGATTCGGTACTTGACTGGGGGCGTGCTGGTTCGCATGAACCGCCAGACGCAGGTGCTGGAGCCAGCCCTTGCTCAATCTTGGAAAGTCTCAAAGGACGGGCGCGAGATCACATTTAAGCTGCGCAGCGGAGTCTCCTTCTCCGATGGCACACCCTTCTCCGCCGAAGACGTGGCCTATACCGTAAAGCAACTCATGGACCCCGCGTTGCACTCTCCGACGGGAGATGCTTTCCGCTCGGGACCAGGGAGTGTCGAAATCAAAATCGTTTCACCAACCCAAATTTCCATTACCTTTCCAGCGCCCGTAGCTGGACTCGACCGGCAATTCGATCAGGTGGCGATTCTCTCAGCACACTCTGCGAAGAAAGAGATGGCGGTACTCGGTCCGTTTATGGTGGCGGATTACAAGCCTGGCGCAACGTTGCTGTTAAGACGCAATCCTAACTACTGGAAGACGGATGCTCAGGGACACAGACTGCCATACCTGGATTCCATCAAGCTCGATATCCAGCCGAATCGCGACGTAGAAGTCCTGCGCTTCAAGCGCGGGGAAATCGACCTGATCAATTCCCTCGACAGCGAGTACTTCGATAAGCTCGCCTCAACCTCTCCTCAGCTCGTGCACGATGCGGGTGCATCGCTCGACAGCGAGCAGATGTGGTTCAACGAGGTGAGCAAGTCTCCGCTGCCGGCGTACAAGAAGAACTGGTTCCGCTCGGCTAACTTCCGGCGCGCAATTTCCCAGGCCATCAATCGCGCGGACCTGGCCCGGGTTGTTTTTCGCGGACACGCACAGCCTGCCATTGGTCCCGTTTCACCGGCGAACAAGTTCTGGTTCAACGCCAAGCTCAAAGCTGATGCCTATTCGCCCGATGCTGCTTTGAAAGCGTTGCAGGGCGACGGCTTCCGGCTGGAGAATGGCACACTCAAAGACAAAGAAGGAAATGCGGTGGTCTTCTCGATCATCACCAATGCCGGAAACAAGTACCGCGAACGCATGGCCACGATGATTCAAGAAGATCTGCAAAAGATCGGAATCCATGTGAACGTAGTGACCCTCGACTTCCCTTCTCTGATCGAGCGCATGACGCAGACCTTCGACTACGAGGCAATCTTGCTGGGCCTCACCAACGTAGGACTCGACCCCAACGAACAGATGAACGTTTGGCTGAGTTCGTCGGAAAATCACCAGTGGAATCCGTCGGAGAAAGTTCCAGAGACCGCGTGGGAAGCCGAGATTGACCGCCTGATGCGCGCCCAGGCTTCGTCCGCCGATCTCAAGAAACGAAAAGAGAGCTTCGACCGCGTGCAGGAGATTGCGGTTGACCAGGCTCCCTTCCTCTACTTGGTAAATCGCAATGCGCTCTCGGCGGTTGCCGGGACGGTGCAGGGTGCGGCACCCGTAATTCTAGTGCCACAGACCTACTGGAACGTCGACCAACTGTCCGTGAAGTAAGGAATCGAAGATGTTTGACCACAGAGGATACTGCGGACATTGAGGATGAGCACCAACCTGCAATCCGACGCTCTCCTTTCCGCACAGCTTTCCGTTCGGTACGGCGAGAAGCCTCCTGTCTTGCGCGACGTGCAATTTGCAATCCGTCGCGGCGAAGTGCTGGGACTCGTCGGGCAAAGCGGTTCCGGAAAGAGCACGATTGCGATGGCAATTCTGGGTCTTCTCGATCGCAAGAGCACCAACGCGGAAGGTACAGTCGAATTTGACGGCATCAATTTGTTAACCTTGCGGGAACGGGAACTGCGCGGGCTGCGCGGAAGAAAGATTGCCCTCGTACTGCAGAGTCCGCTGTCGTCGCTCAATCCGGCGCTGAAGATTCGCACGCAGTTGAAGGAAGCCTGGCGGGCCCACGCTTCGGGACCAGAGGTTGACTGCGACAATGCCATTCGGACGGCGCTGGAAGGCGTGAGTCTGCCCTCAAGTGACGACTTCCTGCGGAAATATCCCGCCCAGATGAGTGTCGGCCAAGCACAACGCGTTCTGATTGCGATGGCCGTGATGCATCGCCCAGCCGTGTTGATTGCCGATGAAGCGACCAGCGCCCTCGACGTGATTACGCAGGCTGAAATTCTGGCCCTGTTTCGCGAATTGAACCGTAGTTCAGGAATGTCGATTCTTTATATCTCGCACGATCTCGCATCCATGGCCGGAATCTGCGATCGCATTGCGATCCTGCACGAAGGCCAGATCGTCGAGACTGGAACGGCGGAGCAGGTCTTAACCAATCCTCGCCACCAATACACTCAGCGCCTGATGGCGGCGATGCCCATGATGCCGCAGAGACTCGCGTTGAGCAAAGCTGCGGCCCTTTAGACTTCGCTGCTATCCTTCATCACCCTCAAGAACCCTCTCACGCTCTCACTCCTGTAACCGATCCCTTGGGCACTGAAGTCACGATGCGGTTGGGACAGAGTGTCCCACGCCCCTGCCAATGGGACATAGTGACCCAGCGGGCCTTACAAAAATTCCGCGATCCCCAATGAAGACAATGAGTTACAAGCTACTGATTGGCCGCTCCCTTGCAACACGACACGTGGGTACAAAGCTTGATCTTTCCCCCATTGAGAAAGAAGGGTGAGATTTTATGCAGCATAAGAAGAAATCACCAAAATCAGTCAGGCGTGGCGAGCGGCACAGCGCCGCTTGGGGTAAGCGCCTGAGTCTGGTGGTTCTCCTGGCAACGGGGATGGCGTTCGGACAACGCTGGAAGAATCCTGACAGCGAAACCAGTGGCCGGTTCCAACGAATCGCGCCCGAGCTCTCGGGACTTCTGGCGAAGGCCCATCAGGGATCCGCAAAAAGCCAAACCGTGAGGGTTATCGTTCAATATAAACAGGTGCCCTCGACCGCACACTACGCCACGATGCAAGGCCGCGGTGGCCGCCTCCATGCCCAGCTGCACATGATCAAGGGAGCCGCCTTCACCATTCCGGTGAGCGCCTTGGCTGCGTTAGAGGCCGATCCTGAGATCGCTTCGGTAACCATCGACCATCCGATGCAACTGATGGACGACTATGCGAACACCGCCGCTAACGTAAGCGCGGCCGTGAACGCCGGTTACAACGGAGCGGGAGTTGGCGTCGCGGTGATTGATAGCGGCATCAACGACAGCCATCCCGACCTTCAGGACTCTACCCAGACCAGGTCACGCGTCGTTTACCACCAGGACTTCACCGGTACACCGATCACCAACTCGAACGGTGGCCGCTACGACCTTTACGGGCACGGCACGCATGTGGCCGGAATCATCGGCGGCAACGGATACCTCTCTGCCGGCCGTCTGGCGGGCGTAGCACCCGCTGCGAACCTCATCGACCTTCGCGCCCTTGATGCCTACGGCTCAGGGAACGATAGCACTGTGATCGCCGCCATCCAGCGCGCCATTGCTCTCAAGAATACCTACAATATCCGCGTGATCAACCTGTCGCTGGGCCGCGGCATCCCGTCCAGCTACACCCAGGATCCTTTGTGCCAAGCCGTGGAAGCGGCGTGGAACAGCGGGATTGTGGTGGTCGTCGCCGCGGGTAACTATGGACGCCTCAGCGTCTACGGAAGTAACGGCTTTGGCACCATCACTGCTCCCGGCAACGATCCTTATGTAATTACGGTCGGCGCCATGAAGAGCATGGGAACCTATCCCCGCGTCGACGACCAAAAGGCCAGCTACAGCTCGAAGGGCCCCACCACCTACGATCACGTCGTCAAGCCCGACATTATGGCCGATGGCAACGGAGTGATTTCGTTGTCGGCTCCCGGGACGACCCTGGAAACCGCGTATCCGAGTGATCTGGTTGCCGGCACCGACGGAAATAACGACTACTTCCGTCTGAGCGGCACCAGCATGGCAACGCCTGTCGTCAGCGGAGCTGCGGCCCTGCTATTGCAGCAGAACAGCTCGTTGTCCCCGGATCAAGTGAAGGCGAGACTCATGAAATCCGCGTACAAGGCGCTTCCCACCAGCAGCGTCGCATGGGTACCGCACCTGTTCCAAAACTTTACTGAGTTCTCCGATTTGTTCTCCGTCGGTTCCGGATACCTGGACGTACAGGCAGCCCTCGCGAATACCGACCTCGCACCTGCCACATCCGGTTCGGCACTGTCACCCTCAGTGGCCTACAACCCGTCGAATCGAACGGTAACGCTGGTGTACGGTAACTCCACGGTTCAGTCGGGCTCAGTTGTTTGGGGCACGTCGGTCGTGTGGGGCACCTCAGTCGTCTGGGGCACGTCAGTGGTCTGGGGCACCTCGGTTGTCTGGGGCAGTTCCCTGCCTTGGAGCGACAACACATCGAGTGCCTTCAGCGTAGTCTGGGGAACAAGCACCGGTACAGGAACTTCTGCCACGAGTGTGGTCTGGGGAACCTCGCTGCTGGGTAACAACAGCGCCTTCTCCGACGCCGGAGACGACGAGCAATAGTTAGCCGTGTGATTTCAAAGAAAGGAGACGGGATCATGAACAACACACGGCGAATCAGGACCTTTATCGGCGCAATGATGCTGGCCGCAGCCATCACCGCAGGCTACGCAACCTTCATCAGCCATACGCTGCACACCTACTTTGCCCTGGCTGTGCTCGGGCTGGCGGCGGTTACATCGCGAATGAAAGTCAAACTGCCCGGCATCAACGGCAACATGTCGGTCAACTTGCCGTTCCTGCTCACAGCGGTCGTCAGTCTAAGTGCTGCCGAAGCAGCAGTGATTGCTTGCGTTTCAACCATGGTGCAATGCTGGCCTCGGAAGGACGCGAAATTCAATCCGCAGCAGATGACCTTCAACCTCAGCATGATGGCTTTCGCTAGCTGCATGGCGAGCCTCATATTCCACGCCAGTTGGCACGGGATGCAAACTGGTTTCAGCACCTTGGGACTCACGCTGGCAACAGCCACCTTGTTCCTGGGACAAACCGCTCCAGTCGCCGCAATCGTGGCGGTCAGCGAAGGCAAGGCGGCGCGAGAGATCTGGTTAACCTTGGCGCACCTGTCGTTCCCGTATTACGTGGTTAGCGCGGGAATCACCACGATGGTCCAGTCGGTCAGTTCGCACATGGGCTGGGGACTGGCGCTCGCGGTGTTCCCAGTCATGTATGTGATCCATCGATCATACCGCTTGTATTTTGGACGGATGGTGGAAGCTCTGCATCCGCAAGTGATGTCCCGGGCAGCGAGTGCGGGAGCGTAAGTAGTCCAACGAGGCAATCAACGCGAGGTGGCAGTGCGGCTCGATCGCACCTGCCACCTTTTTATTTGCGGCAGCAGACTACGGAATCCTGGTTTTGCGATCGTCCTTGCTTGACTCTCGCGGTTCCCGCGTCTTCATCTGGTCGCGATATTGTTCGCCGGTTCCGACGAAGAACTCTTCATACTCTCGTTTGCCGGAAGAACCCGACCGTTCTCCGTTGAGTTTGCCCCAAATCAGTCTTCTAGCGCCGGAATCTGGGATAGCTTGGAGTCCGCCAGAGGAGTAGAACGCGTACGTGTCTCTCGCCCAGCCGAATTGTTCGGGTGACGATGTTTTCAGCGATCCCGTAGCCGGAATCCTGAGAACGATTTGACCGCCCTCCAATGGCAGAACCGGTTCGCCCGGGACTTCGAACTCGACCCGTACCCAACCGCTATAGCCTTCGGGAATCAAGAATCGCAAGGAGCGACGCGCCGTATCCCGGACACTCATGTGGAACCAAACCACACAGCCAATCACGAATAGGAGCGTGGTGATCACCGCTAAGAGTCGGCCCGACCGCCTGGTACCGTCCGGAAAAAGCCAGGCGTAGGCCTCGCCTTCCGTCTTCTGCCGGAAGACGACTAGCGCGGCATACACAGTCGCCAGAACGAGAACAATGACAGCGAGGTAGGGCAGGATCATTCGAGTCAGAGCCCATCATGTGAAGGCAGCCACAAGCTATTTGACATCCCGACGTCCAGCGGTACCGTTCGTTGCAATACCGCAACCGGCTTCCCACGTGTTCGCACCCGCCTCGCAATCGCAGGACCATAGAAACACCAGATGGCGAGCGCGGCCAGCAGCGCCACTCGGGATGCAGCACAGGGTTTGAAGAGGCTCAGATAAGCCGCCATTACAAGGCAGAATGATCCCAACAAAGAGATGAGCTCTAATGGGCTGGTCGGCGCGCCATAGGCCGCGAACATTAATGTGTAAACGTGATAGCCGGTGACCAGTCCGGTCACGAAATACAAAAGGAAAGGCAACATGGCAAGTACCGTGAAGCGCGTTGTTATTCTAGCGACCTCTGCATCGGAATAACATAAACGTAGTACACCAGAATAAAAATGAGGGCGATGAATGCTCCAATGGAAAGGGTCAAGAGCACTCCGCTCCGGGTCGTGAACGCGGATTGTTGATTCTTCTTACTGCGCCTCATGCACTACTTTGCGTCACTGAGAATCACGCGCTGGCTACGCGAACGAAAATCAGAACTTCTCCTATATTCCTGTCGTTTGGTATTGCAGAATCGCTAGAGCCAGCCGGTAGTCATACCCAGCTCCCACATTGCTGATCTGTGCCTGCGTTTGCTGCAACTGCGCCTGGCTGAGTTCTACGATCGAACCCAGGCCAAGCTTGTAACGCGACTCCGCCAGATTCAGCGCAAGGTTGGCTTGATCGAGTAGTTGTTGAGTCACCGCGAGACGGTCGTAAGCGGTCTTGGCGTTGAGCCAACTGTTGCGCACGTCCCGCGCAATGCGAGTGCGAACGTCACGAAGCCTCTCCCGCATCGCTTCGGCTCGCAACGATGCTTCCCGAGATCTCGCGGTAAACAGGAAGCCATTGAACACCGGAATGTCGACGTTTACACCGACCGCGCCATACCAGTTGGAGATCACGGGGTCCCGCACAGGAGTGACCCCGACTACGCCGAGCGCACGGATGTCGGGAAAGAGAAGGTCGCGTTCCGCCCTCTGGAACCTCTGCGCCGACTGCGACTGGAACTCCAGCGCCAGGATTTCCGGCCTCATCGTGAATGCACTCGTGATCAGATCATCCACGTTGTCGGGTGGTTGAATGATCGGAGTGGAGTCCTCCACCAACTGAAAGCTTTGCAGATTCTGAAAACCAAGCACTGCGGACAGCGTAGTCTCGGCGGCGTTGACGTTGTTCTGCGCATCCAGCAAGAGGAGCTTCGCCTGCGCCAAGTTGACATTGGCAAAACTGAAATCCAGCTGTGACTTCAGCTTGCTCTTGAAAAGAGCGCCTACCTGATCGGAAACCGTTTGCCGATCCTGCACGGTATGTTGAGCCACCGTCAGTACGTCCTGCGCTTGCAGCGTGTTATAAAACGCCTGATCTACCGCGAGCAGGATTTGTTCCTTCGTCGCCAAGGCGTTCTGATTCTCCGCTTTGGCGGCAAGGTTCGCGCTGGCCACCAGGTTCGACGTACGCCCAAAGTCGGTGATGAGCTGGCTGACCGACGCACCCGTTGCGGCACGTTCGTACAGGATGGGATTGTTCAGCGCGCCTGCCGTGAGCCTTGTCCCAGGATTTGCGTCCACCGCCGTGAGATCAATCCGCGCGGTCGGCCACAGGCTCGATCTCACTTCCCGCGTGACTTGTTGCGATGCCAGTGCTGTTAGCCGCGCCACCGAGATCCGGGGATTATTCTTCAGCGCTAGACCCTGCGCGTCCTTAACCGACAGAGACTTGGGAGTACCGGGAGCAGCTTGCGCGGGAGCCTGCGGAGTCGCGCTCGAACTCGCCGGTTGTGAAGCCGCTTGAGGCAAAGGCGCAACAGGAAGCCTGGCGGAGACAGCCGCACTCAGGCTGTCTTGGGCCAAGCCGCACCCAGAAAGCGCCAAAATCAGAATAATCTGCAACCAATTCCTCATCTCGCTATGGTTCTCCGTATCCGTTTGCATTAGTCCTCAGGCGATGCTCTTCGATGTTTGCTCCTGTGATTTCTTGCCGTAAACCAAAAGGTAGGCGGCCGGAACGATGAAGATGGTCAAAACCACGGAGGACGTCAGCCCACCAATGATCGCCCGTGCCAGCGGCGCATACTGTTCACTTCCGGTTCCGAGCTTGAGTGCCATGGGAACCATTCCGATGATGGTCGCCAGCGACGTCATCAAAATCGGCCGTAACCGCACTCGACACGATGTGACGATGGCATCCTTCACCGAGCTTCCCTGGTCTTCGAGACGATGGGCGAACTCCACGATCAAGATGCTGTTTGACGCGGAGATGCCCACCAGCATCAAGACTCCCATCAGCGACATTACGTTCAGCGTCGTCCCCGTGAGCGGCAGGATTATCAGCACGCCAATGAAGCCCATTGGCACTGCCAGCATGATGAGCAGCGGATCCTTGAACGACTTAAACTGCGCAACCAAGATCAGATAAAGGAGAATCACCGACATCGAGAGCCCGATCGCGAAGCTGCGGAAGGAAGAGTTCATTCCCTTCACCATGCCGCGAAGATCGACGCGCACATTCTCTGGCAGTTTCGTGTCGTTCACTGTCCGCTGCACTTCGTCAGAGAGTTTGCCAAGGCTCTCGCCAACCGGAGTTACATACACATCGGTGACGCGCTGAATCTGGTAGTGATCGACTTCGGTCGGAGTGCGGATGTCTTCCAGCTTCACCACCGCATCCAGCGTGGTGGGCTGCTTCAGATTGGGGGCGCGGATCGGGATGTTCGTCAAATCCGCAAAGTTGTGGATTGCCGCCCGGCCATTCTCGAAATATTGCACCGTGAGGAAATAGTCGTTGCCGCTCTTGCGATCGACCCAGTAATTCGGCGCGATCATCGAGTTGGAATTGAGGGCGGTGATGACGTTGTCGACGACTTCTTTCTGCGTCAGCCCCAGTTCTCCGGCGTGTACACGATCCACGTTCAACCGCAGTCCCGGATAATTCATGTCCTGCGGAATATAGACCTCACCCACTCCGGGCAACTGCCGGATGCGACTCGCCAGATCCTGCGCCACACCATACGATTGCTTCAGGCTCCGACTGCTCACCTGCACATCAATCGGAGCCGGCATGCCAGAGTTCAAAATGGCGTCGACCATCGAACCGCTGGAGAAGAAGGTCCGAATATCCGGATATTCGTTCGACATTTCCTTCCGTACCCGGTCCATGTACTCAGCGCTGCTCAAATGATGATCATCCTGCAGAGCCACCTGGATCGTCGCCGTATAAGGGCCGGCGTTGGTTGTGTAAAGTGAAGAGAAGTCAGGAACCACGCCGACGTTGGACACGACCATCTTGAGATCTTTGGAGCCAATGACTTTGCGGATCAGGTCTTCGACTTTCGCGACGTATTGTTCCGTCACTTCCAGGCGGGTACCCGTAGGGACCTTCATATTGATCGTGAACTGCCCCGCATCGGTGCTGGGGAAGAATGCCAACCCGAGGAACGGATAGATCACGAGACTCAAAAGAAACACACCGCTCAACACCGCTACCGTTACGCCGGGTCGAACCAAGGCACGATTCACCCACACTTCATAGCCATCGAGCATGCGATTGAAGTGCCGGTTGAATCCAGCCGTGAATCGTTCCCACCAGGATTTCCCCTCCGCCGCTGTAGGCTCAATCTCGTATTCTTTTCCCTCGGGGCCATCAGCATGCGGAACAGCCTGCAAGAATCGCGAACAGAACAGCGGAATCACGGTCATCGCAACTACGTACGACGCGAACAACGAGATGACAACCGCGAGCGCCAGCGCCGAAAACAGGAACTTGCTGACGCCAAAAAGAAAGGTGACCGGAAAGAAGACAACCACCGTGGTCAGCGTTGCAGCCAGCACGGCGAGGCTCACCTCCGAGCCTCCCGCCTCCGCAGCAGCCATAGGTGCGGCGCCATGCTCCAGATGCCGGTAGATATTTTCCAGCGAGATCACTGAGTTGTCGATAATGCGCGAGAATGCCAGCGCGAGCCCACCAAGAATCATCGTGTTGATGGTGCTGCCGCCTAGGTACAAAACGACGAAGGTCGCGAGCGCCGAGAGTGGAATCGAGAGAAACACCGCCGACGTTGCGCGGAAACTGCCCAGAAAGATGAGAATCATCAGGCTCGTCAGCGCCAGTCCGATGACGCCTTCATGCAGCAGAGTCTTGATCGCTTCTTTCACGAATGCCGACTGATCGAACACCACGGCAGACTTCAACTGCTTTGGGATGTCATACAGGTGCTCAATGGCATCTCGAATGCCTTGCACCACGGCGATCGTATTGGTATCTCCGCCCTGCTTCATGATGGGCAGATAAACCGACCGCTGCCCATCAACACGCACTACGTTGTACTGAATCTGGTTCGCGTCCTCGGCCTTACCGATATCGTCAACTGTGACCCACGAGTTCCCGACGGTCTTGACTGGAACTTTCGACAGTTGATCCATGTCATCGACCAGGCTGTTGGAATACACGTAGTAGTCGAAGGGTCCCATCTTGACGTCGCCTGCGGGAAGAATCAGGTTCGAATTATTCACCGCAGTAACGACATCCATCGGGCTCAACTGCCGCGACGCCAGCTTGTAAGGATCGACATACACCATGATCTGGCGATACTTGCCTCCGAACGGCGGCGGAATCTCCGCGCCCTGCACCACGGCGATCTGGTTGCGGATGGTGAACTGGCCAATATCGTGAAGCTGCGTCTGGTTCAGGCCCTCGCCTTTTAGCGTGACTAGGCAGACGGGGAGACTGGAGGCATCGAACTTGAGCACAACCGGCGGAAGAGTGCCCGGCGGCAAACGCTTCAAGTCCGCCATGGCCAGGTTCGATAACTCAGTCACGTCCGCATCGGCATTCGTTCCAGGCTGGAAGTACACCTTGATAATGCTCACTCCCAGCAGCGAGCGCGATTCCATGTGGTCGATGCCGCTAGCCAAAGTGAAGAAGCGCTCGAGCGGATCGGTGATGTCCGTCTCGATGTCCTCCGGCGGCATTCCTGAATAGAACGTTGCCACCACAACCTCAGGCAGATTGATCGTCGGAAATAAATCGATCGGCATCCGTGCCAGGCTGGTTACGCCGATAACGGTGAGCAGGAGACAGACCACGACGACGAAGTACGGATTCCGAATGGAAAAACGAGTCATTTCATCTCACTCTTGTGTACGCAAATGCTATTGCTGGCTGCCTTCTTGGTATTGCATGATCTGCACGATCTGCGGACGAACAATGTCACCGGGCTTCACGCCGCTGCGGTCGCTTACCACCACTTCCTCGCCCTCTTTTAGCCCCGCGACGACTTCCGCGTCGTTCGCGGTCTGCATCCCCAATGTGATCGGACGGTCTTCGATTTCATTGTTCTTGCCCACCACGAATACCGTCGTCTTGCTTCCCTCATGATTCACAGATTGCAACGGAATGGCCGGGATATCATCGCGATGCTCGAGTGACACATCAGCGTCAGCATAGAGGCCGGGCATGAGCACTCGATCGCGATTCTTGACGTCGACTTCGGTGTGCATGGTGCGCGTGGATTCCTTCACGTCGACCGAGAAGCGCGCAACCTTCCCCGGAAACGTCTTATTCAATGACGGAACTCGGACATCCACAGGATCACCAACGTGGATGTAGCGAACATACGATTCAGGAACGGGTATCACGAGGCGAAACAGATCATCCTCCGAGAGCTTCACTATCGGCGCCGCCTGCGAGTTGGTGCCGGCTTGCACCAGGGTTCCGAGATTCGCGTAACGCTCCGTGACAACGCCGGGAAAGGGCGCCGTGATCTTCGAGTAATCAAACAGACTTTGATCCCGAACCATCTTCGCCTTGGCAACGGAAAGCTTGCTCTGAGCGGCTTCCAGAGCCGCTTGTCCGGCATCCACCTGAGAGGATGCAGCCAGATCTTTCCCTTGAGCATCGTCCACTTCCTGTTGCGCCACGATGCCGGGCTGGCTTTCAAACACACTATTCAATCGGGTGTACTGCAGATGCAGTGCTTTGTATTGCGCCTGATATCTCGCCAATTCGTGCTGTGCGCGGGTTACCTCGTTCAGCGCGTTCTTGATTTCCGCCCGATCTTCCTGCAGCTGTGCCTCCAACTCCGGAATCTCGAGAATGGCCATCACCTCGCCCGCCTTCACGCGGGTTCCGTAGTCGACCATCAACTTCTTCACGTAGCCAGATTCCTTGGCGTAAACGTCAATCTCCTGGAACGGCACCAGTTCCGACGAAAGCGTGATCTGCCGACCAAGCGACTTCTTCACTACCTTGGTGACGCCGACCGTAATCGCTGGACCGCTGGCCTGCACCTGATTGCTCTTGCCCCCAGAACAGGAAACCAGTGTGACAACGATCGCGAGCCCTGGAGCCGCGAGCGCAATTGGAATCGATCTCCGCCAGCTGCTGGCGCGCGTCCTGCTAAGCCGAGTGCGGTTCTGAATCATGGTGTCTTGGACCAGCCTTCCCTGCGATTTCGTCTGCGCCGTCTCCGGCTTAACTCTTCGTCTTCATCATCTCGCCCAGCTTGGCCACGGAAAACGCGCTGGACCGGCAGAAATTGATCACCTTCTGCTCCGCCAGATGCAACTCGGCCGCAACTGCCGGAACCGCAGCCGCTATCTCTGTGGGCACAGTGAGCACACCGTGACGGTCTCCGTGCAACAGATCTGCCGGACGAACCTCCATCCCACCGATGTTGACGGAAGCACCAACGTCGAAGATGTGGGCGTATGCATGCGAGACCGCGACATTGCCGGCAAATAACTGAATTCCCATTGCACGTACGCCCGGCAGTTCACGTACGGCGCCGTTCGTCAAATAGCCGATACAGCCCAGCGCTTTCAAAATGGCGGCGTGCATGTCTCCCACAAAGGCACCCCGGCCCGCCGGATTGTCTTGGTCTTCCAGTACCAGGATGCGGGGCGGTGGTACTTCAAGAATGGCGTTCCATAATTCACCCCGGTCGTGGAAAGTCCCGCCTACAATTGGTGGCGCGCCGCTCCGCAGCCTCGCGGTTACGGCGTACCCCACCATGGGAGGAGCATCTTCGAACATGCAGCGAATGCGCGAATCCGTAAAACCGGTGTTGTGCAGTCGCACATTGAAGGTTTCGACAGCGTTGGCGACCATGCACGTGTCAAACCGGCGAAGCCCGTCAAGATCCTCGTCAGATAACAAGGACGCAGCGGCCATCACGTTTTCCTTTCGTGAATCGTTCTCATCCTGCATGCGCCGTTGTTACAACAGCGGCGATCCAGACATTTTGAGTTTGCGTGCTCAGACGCACGCGCAACCAGCACTCTCCGGCGAACGGATTCAAATCCTCCCTTCACGCAATGAGGAAGATCCGACGTCGTTATGAAATGGCTGAGGGAAAAACTAGCAGGACGGAGGAGGCCGGTTATACAAACTGTTTTCCAGAATGATCCCGGGAATTGGAGGCCCGGCTGGAGCAATACGCGGATAAGATGTAGGCGCCTGCAGAGCCGAAAAGCGAACTACCGATGGCATCCAGTTGGCGGTGCTGCTGTTGAGTCGTTGCCGGCCCGGCTCGTGTGACGAGCTTTTGTGTAACGTGCTGACGGAAGGCGAAAGGTTGTCCGGAGAACAATAACGAGTCGCGACGCTCACGGCGAGGGAAAACACGGCCAGCAACACCACCACCGCACCGAAACTCCTGCGCCGTCGATCTCCGAGATTGGTCAGTGGTGTCACTTGCAGATTCTACAGAACCCGTTCTCTCCTTCTAACATATAAAACTGACCCTACGCAAACAAGTGCCCCGGTGTAACCAACGTAACCCCGCCATACAACTCACACTCAGGTTGGATAGGAGCCCCGTCCGCTGGGTTGCACAAATCTTGAAGGAAATCCGCGCCAAATCGATTCGTCGAAAGACAGAGGAGACCTATGCTTTTGACAGCCTCACCACGACCGCTTTTAGAGTTGCTCATCCGTATATGAAGTAAATCCGCCACTGCCATAGATGGAAACTGAGTCGCGCACCGCTCCTAATAGAGTTATGAGGGGAAGGTTCAGCAGACGAGCCTTTAAGTCCCACAGCGCAATATCGACCGCGGAAATTGCCACTGACACAACTCCAGGCCGCCAAAACTTGCGAATGCGCGAAGCCATAGCATTCCAACTCGATGCTGGAGCCATGGCATCTTGGCCTTGCACCACTTGCGACAAAACTTCTTGGATGAGCTTCGCCGTTGCGGTATCCGCATAGGTGTACCCCAATCCGTGTTCGTTTCCGCCATGAGAGTGGACCAATACCAACGTGGTCGAATTCCACTCCAGGATGCCACCCGACTCGGGAAGGTACGTCGGCACTGCGTGCGTGGACACCTCGATTTTGTCGATCGCTATGCGCGACAACGCGGCCAATGGTCTCCTTCAAGCGACATGGGAATTACGGTGCAGTGAACACGGTATTGATTTATCGCAACACACGTTCGAACCTAATGATGTAGAGAGGGGTTTTCGGGCAAGAGGGTGGCTGGGAAGCCACAAAGTTCCGTAACATTTTTCACCGACTGCTCGACGCTGATTCTGCCGAAAGAAACCGCCGCTCCCGGTGTACCGCCTCGATTTAAGTTGCATCAGAACGATGACAACCGATTTTTGATTTCGCGCGGAGGATTTCTTATGACAGCGGCCGATGTGTTAGTGGAAACGCTATTGGATTGGGGTGTGGAAGTCATTTTCGGGCTTCCGGGCGACGGAATCAACGGCATCATGGAATCCCTCCGTACGCACCAAGAGAAGATTCGATTCATTCAGGTCCGCCACGAAGAGGCCGCTGCCTTTATGGCTTGCGGCTATGCGAAGTTCACCGGCAGGCTGGGTGTCTGTCTCGCCACTTCGGGGCCCGGCGGGATTCATCTTTTGAATGGTCTCTACGACGCGAAACTGGACAACCAGCCGGTATTGGCGATCACGGGCCTTCAGTTCCACGATCTCATCGGCACATTCACCCAACAGGATGTGGCGCTCGACAAGCTCTTCATGGATGTCGCAGTCTTTAACGAACGCATCATGGGTCCCACCCATGTAGAGAATTTGGCTGACCTGGCGTGTCGAACAGCTCTTGCGTACCACGGGGTAGCGCACCTTACTTTTCCAGTAGACCTGCAGGAGAAAGAAGTCAAAAAGAAACAGGCTTCGAGCCGCAATATCGCTCATCACACATCCGATATTTATGCGCGTAGTGCTCGGCTTCCAGACCATTCGGACCTGCAACGCGCGGCCGAAATTCTCAATGAAGGAAAGAAGGTTGCCATACTCGCCGGTCGCGGCGCTTTGGACGCAACCGATGAACTGGAAAAGACGGCAGAACTACTCGGCGCGCCGATCGTGAAACCTCTGCTGGGAAAAGCAGCCGTTCCCGACGACAGCCCCTACACCACGGGCGGAATCGGTCTTCTTGGAACCAAGCCATCCCAAGAAGCGTTAGAGGATTGCGACACGTTGCTGATGGTTGGTACTTCCTTCCCGTATATCGAGTTCATGCCGAAACCGGGTCAGGCAAGGGGGGTGCAGATTGAGCTCGATCCAAAACGGATTGGCCTTCGTTATCCAGTCGAAGTCGGGCTGGTGGGCGACAGCAGAAACACCTTGCGCGAACTGATTCCACTTCTGCGACGCAAAGAGGACCGTAAGTTCCTGCAAGCTGCTCAAGCCGGAATGAAAGACTGGTGGGAACTGATGGAGAAGCGCGCAACCCGACCGGAAAAGCCGATGAAACCGCAGGTCGTGGCATGGGAACTCGGCAAACGGTTACGGAACGACGCAATCGTGAGTTGCGATAGCGGAACCATCGCAACTTGGTGGGCACGGCACATTTTGGCGCGTCGTGGCCAGATGCACACGCTGTCAGGAAATCTGGCGACAATGGCGCCAGGCTTGCCCTATACCATCGCTGCACAAGTCGCCTTTCCCAGCCGCCAGTGCGTGGCTTTTGTCGGCGACGGAGGATTCTCCATGCTGATGGCAGACTTCGTGACAGCGGTGAAGTACAAGCTTCCGATCAAAGTCGTCATCATCAAGAACAACACTCTTGGACAAATCAAGTGGGAGCAAATGGTCTTCCTGGGAAATCCAGAGTACGGTGTGGATCTCCACCCCATCGATTTCGCGGCTTTCGCCCATGCCTGTGGCGGGATCGGTTTCAGCGTGGAAGATCCTGCCGATTGCGGACGGGCAATCGACGAATTTCTCGCCGCTCCCGGACCCGCCATTCTGCAAGCTGCGGTCGATCCCTTCGAGCCGCCCATGCCCGCAAAGGTTAAGGCAGAACAGGCTTTGCACTTCGCGGAATCGCTGGCGAGGGGCGAACCGAACCGAAAGAAAATCGCGCTGACCACGATCTCCGATCAGGTGCGGGAGCTCATCTAGTCGAAGGCTCTCTAGAACGGATGGTGTGGACTTGAAAAGCGAAGTCGTTGTGATAACGGTGAGCGTCGGCCGGATTGGGTCGAGCTGGGAGCGGGAGTTCGGGAGACATAGTAGCTGGACCCCGCGCACACGGGGATGGCGATTACCGGGTCAGATGAAAAGCAGACTGGAGTCAGGCGTGTGCGGCGGACGAAGAGTTTGGGGAAGCGGGCGTGGTGAGTCGCTGCTTGTGCATTGCTTCACGAAATTGCTCTGCTGTGAGCGATTCACCATAGAACAATTGTAGTAAGGGATCATCACAATCTTGGGACGGCTTTTTCGCGCTCGATTCCGACTCGAGTCCATCTGGTTGAACGAGCAATTCGGGTAACAGAGAGCGATTGTCGGTGAGTACTCCCAGGAACTTCTCGACTGCCGCGCGATGTTCCGGTGTTGCCTGGGTGAACTCCACGCCCATGCCCTTCTCCGGGTGCATGATGCGCACCACTCCCTGGGCGCGCACTTCCACATCGCCCGCGCGCATCGACAGTGTTACACGACTCGAAGCCGGGAAGGGCGACGAGATCTCCAAATAACATCCGCCTAGACTGAGGTCCGTAAGCTGACAACGGATCGGTGGATCATCTTGCTCGACGTCGGGGGAATTCTGTTTGAGCCAGTCTTGCAGTTGGCGCGTAGCTTCTGGCGTGATCTGCTGGAAGCGCAGACCGGCTTGCGCGCGTGCGCCTTCCCAGGCAAATTCAGCAGGAAGTTCAAGACAGGTTTCCGTTCCGGGCAGGGTGAAGGCGATCTGCCAGCGGCCGGTGGGACGGCGGCGGTTCGGCAGGGCAACTGCCATGCCTCCTTCACTCAAGTCGATGGTAGTCACCTTCATGTTGGCGCCGACTTCGGGACTGCGCATGACCACTGGAATCTGTACCGCAACTCGCGCGTTGCGTCGCCGCTCGCTCTTCATCAAGGCTCGCGCGGCCCGGAAGCTCGACTTAGCACGCTCGCTCGACACTGGTTTGTACAGGACGAAGTGTGCTCCGATTTCGAACACCGCCTTCAGTCCGATGATGGGCTCGACGATCGCGACCGCGACCGCCTGTTTGTTACAAGGAGCGCTGCGGGCACTGCGTAGAACATCGGAAGCGCCATCGTCGGTGACGTCGACAATGATGGCCTCGAACCGTTGGCGGGTCAGCTTGCGCAAAGCACTGTCGGAACTGGCGCACAGCTCGACATCGATTTCCAAATCGCCCAGCACTCGCCGCAAGACTCGGACGATCTTTTCGTCCGAACAGAGCACCAACGATTTCAAACTCATAGCCTGCCTATTTCTGACCTAAAACTCTGGAATCCGATGGGCGATGGAACTGGTGCGGACGCCTTGCCGAAGAGCACAGCGCCGCGCTGCCGGAACTCCCTCTCTGCACTCTATGTCTATCGACGGGTGGGATCAACGGCTGTCCTTCAGCGGAGGGTTACGGCCGTAATCACCGACTGCGGTAAGTCGGGTTGGCGAACCACGCTCCGATACGCAAGACGAGGACGGTCTGTCGTTCTCTCCTCGTTCGTGGTTCTTGTTCGTCGGTTGACGGTATGGAGATCCTTCATCAGGCTTCGGATTTCAACGTAAATGGCTTATTTTAAACTACTTAGTCAGGACCTCCACATCCTCTACAGTCAGATTTCCGTTGACTTTCCGACGAAAGTGACTGTAAGATGTTGAGTCTCCGATTAGCTTTAGGTGCGGATCAGTCCAAGGTCCAAGCTCTGTCTACAGGGGCTTGTGCTCTAGATTGCATCCTAAGGACGACCCGGAGAATCATATAGTTATACGGTTTTACAAGCGAGTTTGCAGTTTCATCTCCTTAAGTGGAAAGGCATTTTTCATGGCCAAGCGACGCGGAAATCCGAACTGGGGCAAGCCCGAACCGATTGGGCCGATTACCCCGACTATCACCGAATTTGAACAAGTTGTGCGCGAGTACAAGCTCTCCCCCGACCAATATCTGCGCTCGACACGTCTGCGCGAATGGGCTCGCCGCAACAAGAACTCGAAGTACATTCCTGAGCCTCTTTTGGAAGCTTGGGGTTTCGAGATTGAGTCCACGCTGTAACCACAAGTGGGACAGTGTCTTTCAGGGTCGCTCCTTCAACGAAGGAGCGACCCTTTGTTCTGCACGAGAGGTTGGGTCTGAGGAGGTCGGTGTTAGGCGAACTTGAACCACGTTGCAGCGATCGACGGCTCAACCATTGAGACCTATCTTTTGAAGATCGATGCTTGATGTCCTTCACATTCCGCCGGCTGAACTGTTCTCTTTGCTGGCCGCGATTGGCTTCGCGGCGGGGCTGAACCTGTACGCGACCGTTGCTGTTCTTGGGCTACTGGCGCGATTCGGCCATCTCCCGTTGCCTCCCGGGCTGTTGCTGCTGGCGGGATGGCCGGTAATTGCTGCGAGCACGGCGCTGTTTGTCATCGAGTTCTTTGCGGACAAGATTCCGGCATTCGATTTGATCTGGAATGCGCTGCACACGTTCATCCGCGTGCCGGTAGCAGGACTGCTCGCGTACCAGGCGACACGACAGCTTTCGCCCGAACATCAACTGTTGGCGACGCTGGTGGGGGCGGCGGTTGCATTGGCGGCACATGGCGGCAAGATGGCGGCACGGGCCGCTGTGACACCGTCACCCGAACCCCTGTCGAACATTTCTCTGAGTTTGGGAGAAGATGCGATCGCGATCGGATTGACGTGGCTGGCGACGAGACATCCCTATGTGGCGGGCGTGCTGGCAACGATCTTTGTAGTGATCATCGTGCTGCTGGTGCGATTGGTGATTCGTGCCCTGAGGGCTCTGTTTGTGGGCGCCGAACGCGAACTGGCGCGCTAGTACCAGGGCTGCAACTCTTGCTTGTAGATCTCGCCAATTTTTTTCTGCCGTAAATCGCAAAATATTCATTCCATTAGAGTTGCTCGCTTGAGATCGATTGTGATCCAGCCAAAATCTTGGAAACAAACGACTTACGAGTAAAATATTCATAAATAAGGAGTTAGCTAGCAATTCGGACTGTTTGCAGTGTGCTGGTTCCACCCGATTCTTCTCTGACAAGCTGCCTAAAATCCATGTTTTCTTTACTTTGCATAGACTTGACAGGCTCTTATGGCGCCAAAATCTTGAGGGTAAATGACTTACAGCCAAAACATTCAAAAACAAAGACTTATGTAGCTGCATCTTATGGAACAGGCCGCCCCCCAACGATTTCAGCGATGGCATTCTTTCCTGCGGAATTCGCTAAAATATGTGTTTTCTGTAGCTTGCGCGGATACTGCATATCCTGTCGGCCGCCAAAATCTTGAAAGCAAACAGCTTATATGTAAAATATTCTGGAATAAGGACTTAGAGCAGTCCCTGGAGAGTTCGTACGTTTTCTAGCTTGACGCCGAGATCTTCAAGAGATTCTGTAGGCACGAGGCAAGTATGCGCCTTCTACATCCTCAGTAAAGGTTGTGCGTCACAACTTGGCGCTAAATGGCTGTGGAAAACGCGAAATCGACGTTTTATTCACGGGGGAGCGTTACGGTGGGCGGAGGGCCTTCGGGGTGATCGCGCAGATACTGCTCGAATGGCTCGTTGCGCAGTTGGAAGCGGAATCCTCTGCGGGTATTTGTATCAACCGTGGTTTGCAGGTCCAGCGCCTCAAAAGGCATCACATGTTCCGTTGGTTTCGTGCCATCCTCGTCGGCCATCATGAAATGAAGCTGATCGTCGACGAGCCAGTAGTCGGTCACGTTGAGAATGGTGCCATCTTTCAAGAAGAGCTGCGGCAGGTCCGCTCGCTCGTCACCATAGGCAAAGACGGGAGTCGCGTACACCTGCGGAACGTAGTTTGTGGGACCCGATGAGGAGACGGTAGTGTAACCAATCGTCCCGAGCCAGAGAAAGTCACAGTTCGCCCACCAACAGGAGTGCAATCCCCAGAAGGGTCCGCCGAAAACAAATACTGGTTGGTAGATGACCAGCACCGGCGGAAATGGACGGATGGGACGCCGAATCGGTCGAAAGCCGGGCGTAGCGAGTGTGGCCGCAGACCCAGCTGCCCAGCTTCGCGGAGCTGAGACCGATGAGGGGATCATGGGTGGGTGAAGCATTGGCGCGTGAATCATCGGTGCTGGTGAGGTGGGCGCGCGAAGAATCGGCGGGGCCGCTGGATGTACGACTCCCCCAGTCGGGCGGCCGATGGGGTGCTGTGCCAAAGCCAGGGGAGTGGCTACACAAGCAAAGATGAGGAATTCCTTGAGGATCGAGCGGCGAACCGATGGCGCCATGGTCTCACCCTCCTAACAGCTGCGCAGGTCGCGCCGACTGGCTACTTACAGTGTAGTCCCTCAATCCGCATCAGTTTCTTTTTTGGCGGAACACAAATCCAGCCATGCGGTGCACTGTCTGCCACTACGAGAAGTGACAGTTTTCTAGATTCCAATCACGAGAGATCATGCCTGACAAGTCTGGGCCGAGTCTGGTCATCAATACCAAGAGCTGGATTGTTTAGAGATTGCGCTGTCGGGGCAGCGTGGGAGCACGTGTTCAGCCTTGCTGACTGAATCACGGCAAAAGAAACACCAGCGAGAAGCAGAGCAACCCAATGTTGGAACACAGTCTCACCGTAGCGTCGATGTTGTTGGTTGCATTTCTGAACGTAGGCGGGGCTCAAGCGGAGGGCGAAATGCCAGCCGAGTTGGAGATCAGCCTCGGTCGGGTCACGAAGGAGGGACTCGGCCATCACCTCAAAGGGACAATTCCTCTGCAACTGCCGGACGGAGACGGGACCTTTGTTGTCAAAGAAGAAATGCGATCTTACTGGAGCATCACCTCCGTGCACCGTAAATGCAAGTCGAACGTGGATTTCATCACATTAGAGGTAGCCGGAAGGAGGGATCACGATCGGCTTACCGTGGCACTGAGCCTCACACCGGAAATTCTGCGGCCAGCTTGTAACGACGACAAGCCCATGGAGCCAACTTATGAGTTTATGGTCGATAACGTCAATCTGAATTCTACGGAGTTCTCGCTGGCCATTGCTGAAGGCAGCAATGATGAGCGTACGGTGGAGGATGCCTTGCACCTCGGCAAGCTGACTGGAAAGATCACGCTCCATCTTGCTTGCCCGGTGAGATTTGTGGTCAGCGAAAGTGAACCGCTGATTTCAGTCTTGCCTACTGAAACGCTTCCGTGGCCATTGCTGTTTGACGATAGCAAGACTCCGGCGGAACTAAGAGCACTTGACCCGAGCGCCGCGGCTGTGGTCGGAGCGACTCGCCCCAGTAGGCCGTATCCTCCCGTTGCTTTTTTTCGGGTTGCTAGCAAAGACGCATCTCTGCGGCCGGGGTTTTGTGTCTGGGTGAAATCAGTTCAGGTAGAGTTCACGCCGATAGAGATTCTGCTTGCCAGTAAATACTCTCCTGGAAGCTGCGAGTACAACGTGATACGCGATCACGAGATGCTGCATTATCAAGATATGCAGGCACTCTTCATACGTTACCGGGCTCGCGTACTGGAAGCTGTTCGACTGGCGGGCCTTCCCACAATCGAGCGACCCATTTTTGTCGGGTCCGTTGCGGAGGGTACAGATCAGATCAAAACTCGATTACAAAGCACGCTTCAGCCCATCTACGCTTTGATGGAAGAAGCTCGGCAAGCAGATGCCGACGCGCGAGATGCGCCGGAACAACGGGTGCTGAGCTGGAGCAAGTGCCCGAGCTGGTATGCGGCTATCACTGCTCAAGTCACAATTCCCTAGCCAGGCATATTTGAGCGAATCACTCATTCTCCTTTGGTAGCGCTCCCTTGAATTCCCAGGGGAGAGCATGAGAGACTTCCCTTGGAATACAAGGGGAGCGAATGGACTCGGCGAGACTGGAATTTCTGCGCGGGACTTTGGATGTGCTGATTCT
This sequence comes from uncultured Acidobacteriaceae bacterium, assembly GCA_963840895.1. Taxonomy (GTDB): domain Bacteria; phylum Acidobacteriota; class Terriglobia; order Terriglobales; family Acidobacteriaceae; genus Sulfotelmatobacter. Next base: position 89,881 of record CAWJAR010000004.1, on the reverse strand, counting down.
CAAGGCGCTGATGTGGGGAGCGCTGCATGGGTATGCCATCACCAACTTCATCCGGCGGCAGAGCGACGACACGCTGCTGGTCGAAGAGGGGACGCTTTATCCAGCGCTGTGGCGACTGGAAAACAAGGGGCTGCTGGAAGCGGAGTGGGGACTCTCCGAGAACAATCGCAAGGCAAAGTTTTACCGGCTGACTCCAGAGGGGCGGCGCCGATTGCGGCATGAAGTAAAGGCTTGGGAAGCGTATGCGACCGCGGTGGGCAAGGTACTGGGTGCGACGCGCCTGCCGGTGGCGGAGGAGATTGGATGATTCCCTTCTGGCGACGATACGCGCGCTTCTTTGGTCCGGACCCAGCGGCCGATGTGAAGGACGAGTTGCGCTTCCACCTGGAAGCAAAGACGGATGACCTCGTCCGGCAAGGGTGGGATGCGAAGGCTGCGAGGGAAGAGGCCGAGCGTCAGTTCGGAGACCTGCGCAGGGTGCAGCGCATCGGGCAACGCATTGGAGAGAAAACAGAACGGCGGAGACGGCTGGGGGATTACTGGGCCGACCTGGTGCAGGACACGCGGTACACATTCCGGACACTCAGCCGCGATCCGGGATTTGCTGTCGTTTCGATCCTCATTCTGGCTCTGGCGATTGGAGCCAACATTGCAGTCTTCAGCGTAGTCAATACGCTGCTGCTGCGGCCTCTACCCTTTCCGAACGCGCAGGAGTTAGTGTGGATAGCGCCGCCGCCGTCTGGCTGTGGGTGGTCTTGCGCGACGTACTCCGCTGATGCTTACGAGGAATTCCGCGATCAAAGCCGCGTGTATCAGGACGTGACGGGATATGAAGCGTTCACGATCACGGATAATTTCCGGCTAACCGGGCGTGGTCAACCGGAGTCGGCGACGGGAATCATGGTGATCGGCAACTTCTTCCAAGTTCTCGGCGTGCAGCCTGCCATGGGGCGCGTGTTTACTCAGGACGAGGCTCGGGGAGGGAATGTCGCGCTGCTGGCGAATCCGTATTGGCGGCGACAATTCGACGGCGATCCTGGGATCGTGGGCAAGGCGATTGAACTGAATGGAAGTCCGGTGACAGTAGTGGGAGTGTTGCCTGCGAGCTTTGACTACGGCGCCGTGTTTGCTCCCGGGGCGAAGGTCGATCTTTTCGTGCCGCTCAATCTGGATCATGAACGTACATGGGGAAACATCGTGACACTCATGGGGCGTCTGAAGCCAGGAGTTACAGTGGCGCAAGCGCTCGACGACGCCAACCGCGTGGCGCCAAATATCTATTTCAGCGTGAAGTATCCCGAGACCTTGGGGCGATACAAAGGCTCGCTGGTTCCGGTGCCGCTGAAGAATTATGTGATCGGCAAGCTGCGCCGGTCGCTGATTGCGTTATGGTTCGCGGTGGGCACGATTTTGCTGATCGCCGGAGTGAATCTTTCTAACCTGCTGTTGGCGCGGGCTGCAGCACGCGCGAAGGAGTTTGCGGTGCGCGGCGCGTTAGGTGCGAGCCGCGGGCGGATCGTGCGGCAGTTGCTGATGGAGAGCCTCGTGCTATCCAGTGTGGGCGCGGCTTTCGGGCTCGGTCTGGCACTCATGCTGATTGCGGGGTTGGCGCACCAAGGATCCGTGGCACTGCCATTGTTGAGTAGCTTGCGCATCGATGGCCAGGCGCTGGGATGGACGGTCCTGATCGCGGTGTTGACGGCGATGATCTTCGGCTTGCTGCCGGGGTTGAGAATGGCGAGCGGCAATCTGCAGGCTGTGCTGAAGGATTCGAGCGCAGGTGCTGGATTGGGGCGGAAGCATGAACGCATTCGTGCCGGGCTCGTGATCTCTGAGATTGCGCTGGCCTGCGTGCTGCTGGTGAGTGCCGGGTTGTTGCTGCGTAGCTTTCTCAAGGTGCTGGACGTTGACCTCGGCTTTCAGCCCGACCGCGCGGCGTCGATCAGAGTTGCTTACGACGATAGTGCGCCATCCGATGATGCGCGAGTAGCGAAGCGAACCGTGATCTTCCAGGAAATTCTGGCTCGAGTCGGTGCGTTGCCTGGGGTGGAGGCGGCGGGGATTGCTGATTTCCTTCCACTCGGGCCCAACCGCGAATGGGATACGCCGGAGCCGCAGGGAAAGACTTTTGCTCCGGGCACGCTGCCCGATCCGTTGGTGTATGTGATCACGCCGGGATTCGTGCGCGCGATGGGAATGCGCTTGCATGGGCGAGACTTCACCTGGGCCGATGGGCCGCATAGCGAGAAAGCGGTGATGATCAATGCGTCCGCGGCTCGCGTGTACTGGCCGGGAGAAGATGCGGTGGGCAAGATCCTGATGCGCGGAAAAGAGGAAGACCACGTGGTCGGGGTCGTGGACGATGTCCACGAAGAGAACGTGGAGAGCGGTGCGGGGTCACAGATCTATTATCCGACGACGCAGCAGGGGCCGGATGACGCGCAACTGGTGGTTCGGACCAGCCTGCCGCCGGCGGCGCTGGCTGCGAGCGTGCTGCATGCTCTGCGCGAACTGAATCCCAATCAACCGGCTGCGGAGTTCCGGCCGATCCGGGCCATTGTGGATCGGGCGGTCTCTCCGCGGCGATTTTTCATGTTGCTGGTGGCGGCGTTTGCCGGGCTGGGGCTGATTCTGGCGACGCTGGGGATCTACGGCGTGATTTCTTATTCGGTGACGCGACAGACGCCGGAGATCGGCATACGCATGGCACTCGGAGCGAGCACCGGACGAGTACAGCGGCAGGTGCTCGGGAGTACGCTGCGATTGGCGGGCGCGGGCTTGGCGGTGGGCACATTGCTTGCATTCGTCGTGGCCAAGGTGATTGCGTCGCTATTGTTTGCGACCTCGCCGTGGGACTTGCCGACGTATCTCGGAATGGCGTTGGCGCTGCTGCTGGTGGCGGTAGTCTCGGGCTACATCCCGGCGCGGAGGGCGGCAGGCATCAACCCGATGGAAGCACTTCGCAACAACTAATGTTGACCGCATAGACCGCTGCTTGGGAATGATGTCCTCTGCTAGAATCGGCTCAATATGAGCCCCCAGTTGCCATTTACTGACGTCCCAGATGCGATTGAGGAAATTCGGGCCGGCCGCATGATTGTGGTGGTCGACGATGAAGACCGCGAGAACGAGGGCGACCTGACGCTTGCGGCCGAGAAGGTTACGCCGGAGGCGATCAACTTCATGGCGAAGTTCGGGCGCGGGCTGGTTTGCCTGGCGATGACCGAGGAGCGGCTCGAGCATCTGAATATTGGTCCGATGACTTCGGAGAATACGTCGCAGTTCGGGACTGCGTTTTGCGAGGCGATTGATGCGCGGACGGGGGTGACGACCGGCATCTCAGCTCATGACCGGGCGCGCACGATTCAGGTGGCGATTGATCCGGCGACCAAGCCTTCGGATTTGGCTCGTCCGGGACACATGTTTCCTCTCCGGGCTCGCAAGGGTGGAGTGCTGGTACGTGCGGGACAGACGGAAGCGTCGGTCGACTTGGCGCGATTGGCGGGGATGGTGCCGGCGGGAATCATCTGCGAAATCATGAAGGACGATGGCAGCATGGCGCGAGTGCCGGACCTGATCGAGTTCTGCCGCGAGCACAAGATGAAGATGCTGACGGTCGCGGAGCTGATTCGCTACCGGATGTCGCACGAACGGTATGTGCATCGCGTGGGCGAGGCTTTGATCGACACGCGCTTTGGCGAGTTCCGGATGATCGCCTACGAGAGCGAGGTGGATGGCGGCGAGTCGCATGTCGCGCTGATTCGCGGCGACATTGAGCACAGCCAGACTCCGGTGCTGGTACGCATGCATGCGCATTGCCTGATGGGCGACGTATTCGGGGCGACCGGGTGCGAGTGTCACGCTACGCTGGAAGGCGCGCTGCGGCGGATCGCGCAAGATGGATGCGGGGCGCTGATCTATCTGCATCAGACGTCGCAGGGGTTCTCGGTGGAGAAGGTCGGCGAGCGGAATGCGCTTGGGTTTCATCGGGGACAGAGGCTTCCGGCGTTGTATGACAATGAGAAGCAGATTCAGCGCGAAGTGGGGATTGGGGCGCAGATTCTGTCGGACCTGAATTTACACAGGATTCGGTTGCTGACCAATCGTCCGAAGAAGGTGGCGGCGCTGGAGGGGTTTGGGATTGAGATTGTGGAGCAGGTTCCGGTCGAACTCTCCGAGGCCGGGATAAAGCGTCAATAGTTGGGGCTAGCTTCCTGAAGTATCCGCTTGTCTAAGCGCATTCGCCTGTGGCGCTTAGTTTCTATGAACCATCCGATTATCCAACGAGCGGTCGAACTCAATGATCCCGATCTCGCCAAGGAAGCGTTGCAGGAAATCGAAGCATTGCTGCGCGCGTCCTCAGATCCTGAGGACAGGCTATACCTTCTTTTCAGCAGGGCATCCTGCCATGAAATCTTAGGCGATTTTGAGGGAGCGCGAATGCACCTCGCTTTGGCATTGCGGGAAAGGCCTGACGAGTCCAGTCAAACAACGTTTGATTTCATGCAAGCTCTGTTTTGCCAACGTGAGGAAAAAAACGCAGAGGCGCTAGAAAGATTTACCACCGTGTTGACTGTACATTTGGAAGAACTCAAGCGAGCAGAACTCTACGAGGATGTTCAGACACGGCGGGCTTTTTTATCAGTCACTCTAAACAAATTCAAAGATGCCATCCCTTTGCTAGAGGAGACCCTCTCGTTCGACCTTTCGAAGCAATTGAGAAGTGAAGTTCTTGCGTGGTTAGGCCTCTGTTACTTGGAACTCAAAGAGTACGAGCGATCGAGAGATTCCTTCCTTGAGTCCTTCGAACTGGGTCTGGTAAAGGACTGGAAATGGCAGGGTCATTTTTACCTCGGCATCGCCTATTACCACACGGACATGCTTCTAGAAGCAAAACGAGAATTCCAGCAATGTGAGGAACTTGCAAGGATGCATCCGCTCCCGATTATTGACGTCTATGGTTGGCTTTCAAACACGTGTAAGCGTATAGGAGATTTGTCCGAGGCGGCGCGATATGCGACGCTAGGCAAGCGTAATTAAAGAGGCAACCAGAGCAGTAAAATACCCAACCGGCAAGAGCAAACTCTTAGAACGGCTTGCGGACTACGACTTCGTTGTCGCGGATGAAGAATTGGGCGGAGCAGTGCTCGGAGCCGCAGATGACTGGGAGCAGGCCGTTGATCTGTTTGCGGGTGATCAGGCCCAGCATTCCGCATGAGGGGCAGGCCAATACGGCCCAGTAGGGATCTTCCTTTTCGCCGATCTCGCCGGCATTTTCCAGCACGAAGACGGTACCCGGTTCCATTTGTTCCGGAATCCACTCATTGAGAAGGTCCAGTTCACCGACCATGTCTTCCTCCAGTGTTCGAAAGTGCCTGTTCGCGCTGCTGTACAAACTTGTCCCTACGAAACTTTTTTAGCACGCCGGCGGTAATCCGGCGAAGTTACCGAAGTATTCGCCTTTCCGGAGACGACCCCGGCTCGGACTTGGCGCACCGCGTCGCTGAGGCAGACGCCAAGAATCGGCTGGTCTGAATTCTTCAGGATGTCCACGATCTGGCGCGCCGACGTCTCGAGATAAAGGTGAGTTCCGTCGGTGAGCAGGTGAACGTCGGAGTTGCGATTTACCGTATCGGCTAATCCCTTACCGAGTTCGCGGTCGAGGAATCGCATGACCTTGCGGACTCCCTGAAGCGAGAAGCCCTTGCGGCGGAGTTCCCAGATGACGGCAACTTCGGTGAGGTGGTTCAGGGAGTACAGGCGGCGATGACCTTCGCGTTCGGGCTTCACGACGCCACGCTCGTCCCACCACTGGAGCTGGCGGGGAGTGATGCCGATTAGAGCAATCACTTGCTGCGACGTGAAGCGGTCTTGCTCTTGCATGATCCCCCGAAAATGTTTGAAACAATTGGATTGCTAAATGTTTGAGACATTTTAGGCATGCGGGCTGTGGATCATAGCAAGGAATCTGAGCAGAGGGGGTGACTAAGGGAGTTCCCGGGGGCAGTAGTCAGTGGTCAGGAGTCAGTGTTCAGTTATCGGTAGTCGGGGCTCACGCCACCGCCTACGAAGTGGACTATTTCCAGCTTGTCGCCTTCGTGGAGTTCGGTGGTCGACCAACGGTCGCGGGGGACGATGTCGAGGTTGAGTTCGACCGCGACGCGGTCGGCCTTCATGGCCAGGCGGTCCAGGAGTGCGGCCAGGGTAAAGGGCATCGGTGCGTCGTCGAAGGGGCGGGATTCGCCGTTGATTTGAAGGGTCATGGGAGTATGAAATCCACCGCCGCGCGCAGGAGCACAGGCGAGATCCCTCGCTCCGCCTGAAGGGCGGCTACGCTCGGGATGACGCGACCGTGATGATATGAGCACTCACTTCGCTACGATAATTCTATTCCGCGCTAACCCTACTCTGCTTTGCGGAGGGCGAACTTTCTGGTGGCCGTGCGGCCTTCGAAGTTGGCTTGTACTAATAAGGAGGAGTCGGGCAAGTCAGTTTCTTCGGCTTCGATCTTGATTTCGGCGGCTCCGGTAGAGTCGGCTACAGCCTGGGTGTAGAACGGGGCGGCGCCGGGACGGGCGAAGCGGAAGGTTAGTCGGGCTCCCGAGGCTGCGGTTCCTCCCTCGGTGACACGCAACTGCATCGTCAGATTGCGATCCACGTGAACCGAGTCGGAGTTCAGCCACTGCACCTCAAGCTCTTTCACCGTGGCCAGAACTTCCGGCTCGGGATGGTCCAGAACATTGTCGAGTTTGCCTTCGCGGATGGCGTCGAGAACGAGACGGTGCTGTTCGCGAAGGAGCTGCTCTTTTTGCGAGTCGCCTGTCTGGACTTCGCTGTTCTTGCTGCCGTAGGAGGTCGCCTTTTTGCCAATGCAGCGGCCGCGGACGAAGACCTGGGTCTGCAGTAGGAGTTCGCTTTCACGCGCCTCGCTCTGCACGTGGTAGATGGTGTCGCCATGCTTCACGTCGGTATTGAAGCCGAAAATCATAGGGATTGGGGCAATTGCGCAATCATGTAATTAGGTAATTGAGTCATTGAATCGATAGGATTCGAGTGCTGGCCGCATCGATTTTCTTCTACAGAATTACCGTTTTACTCGACCGCAAAATTTCTTCTCCATTTCCACAAGATGTGGCGCCGTTCGCTTGACACTGTTGAGTGTAAGCCCATAACCTAGAATGTTTAAGTATCACTTGGCGCGAATTATATATAGCTCGTCCTATGCCCGACAATTACTTCGCACGCTACCTCCCGTTTTTGATCCATATTCTTATGGCGGGCGGGATTGCGGGTGCGATTGTGACTCTTTCCTGGCTGATTGGACAGCGTAAGCCTACTCGCGCGAAGCTTTCCCCATATGAATGCGGCATGACCCCGGTGGGAGACTCGCGGCAGCGCTTTTCGGTGAAGTTCTACCTGGTGGCTATGCTGTTCATTCTGTTCGATGTTGAGGCGGTTTTCATCTACCCATGGGCCATTATTCTGCGCGATCTGAAGCGCTTTGGGCTGTGGGAGATGCTGGTGTACATCGGGGTGTTCCTGGTCGGCTTCTTCTACGTTTGGAAGAAGGGCGTACTGGACTGGGGCGAAACTTCTCCGAAACGGGGGAATTTCTAGATGCCGCTGGCGCCTGCCATTACTGATCTGGAACAGTTGAAGAACCATCCGGCCGTGGCGCGGCTTTTGGGGTGGAATGCCGAGGCCGTTACGGGCGTGAAGTTCGATCGGGATGAGATGACGATTTATGTCGATCGGGCTCACATTCGCGAGGCATGTGTGGCTGCTCAAGGACGATCCGGCCTGCCCTTTCAACTTCCTTTCAGACGTTACCTGTGTGGACTGGTATCCGGCGGAGCCGCGGTTTGAGGTGGTGTACCACCTGTTGTCGATTCCGGAGAAAGAGCGGATTCGGCTGAAAGTTCGGTTGAACAGCGGCAGTCCGGCGGTTGAGTCGATTACGTCGGTATGGCCGGGAGCGAATTACTTCGAACGCGAAGTGTTCGATCTGTTTGGAGTACGGTTCACCGGGCATCCTTATTTACGGCGCATTTTGATGCCTGAAGATTGGGAAGGTCATCCCCTGCGAAAAGATTATCCGGTGGAGGGCTATCGCTAGATTGTCGAGATAACGATGGCCCACCTGAATCCCACGCCCGTGCTGGAGCCCGGTCAGGATCGAACGATGATCCTGAACATGGGGCCGCAACATCCGTCAACCCACGGAGTGTTGCGCGTGCTGCTGGAAATTGACGGCGAAACCGTGGTGCGGATGATGCCGGACATTGGCTTCCTGCACACGGGGATTGAAAAGACCTGCGAGGCGAAGTTCTACCAGCAGGTGGTGCCGCTGACCGACCGCATCGATTATCTCTGCCCGATGACCAACAACCTCTGCTATGTGCTGGCGGTGGAGAAACTGCTGGGTTTGGAGATTCCTCCGAAGGCGCAGTGGCTGCGGGTGCTGCTCAACGAACTGACGCGGATTAATTCGCACTTGGTATGGCTGGGCACGCATGCCATGGACATAGGCGCTTTGACGGTCTTCTTATATTGCTTCCGCGAGCGGGAAGAGATCCTGAAGATTTTCGAGATGGTGAGCGGGCAGCGGATGATGACGTCTTATTTCCGCGTGGGCGGGATTGCGCTGGAGCCACCGCTGGGATTCTTCGATCGGGTGCGCGATTTCGCGGGTTATTTTCCCGAGAGGATTGATCAGTACGAGAACCTGCTGACGGGAAATCCGATTTGGACGATGCGGACCAAGGGCGTGGCGCGGATGACGGCGGAAGACGCGATTGCGCTGGGTGCGACCGGGCCGACGCTGCGCGGAAGTGGCGTGGATATTGACTTGCGGCGCGATATGCCGTACTCGAGCTACGAAAAGTTCCAGTTCAAAGTGCCGGTATCGCAGGAAGGCGACGTCTTTGCGCGGTACATGTGCCGGGTGCAGGAACTGCGCGAATCGACTGCAATCGTGCGGCAGGCGCTGGATGGAATGCCGGAAGGTGCGACCAAGGCAGACGCGCCCGGAATCGTTCTGCCGGACCGCGAGAAGATGAAGACGCAGATGGAATCGCTCATCTATCACTTCAAGATCATCACGGAAGGTTTTGCGGTGCCGGCGGGCGAGGTGTACCAGGCGGTGGAATCGCCGCGGGGCGAGATGGGGTACTACATCGTGAGCGACGGGACGGCCAAGCCGTATCGAGTGCATATGAGGTCGGCGTGCTTTGCGAATCTGCAAACGCTGCCGAAGATGTGCGAAGGACGGTTGCTGGCGGATGTGGTGGCGGCGATTGGGTCGATCGACATTGTGCTGGGAGAAATTGATCGGTGAACCGTGATCATCTATGCCTCTGTAGAGAAAAGCTTTCAACCACAGAGGACACAGAGGATCACAGGGGAAACGCATATGAGGTTCTCGGAAGAATTCGAGGCGCGGTTTGCGGAGATGGTGCCGCATTATCCGACGAAGCGGTCTGCACTTGTGCCGACTTTGCTTTATGCGCAGGACGAAGTTGGATTCTTGTCCGATGAAGTCATCGCGGAGATCGCTGGGCGTCTCGATTTGACTGAACTCGAAGTGCGCAACGTGATCAGCTACTACTCGATGCTGACCACCAAGCCGCGCGGGAAGTTCAACGTGCAGGTCTGCACCAACATCAGCTGCATGGTGCGCGGTGGAGAAGATATTTTGCATCACTGCGCGAAGAAGCTGGGCATCGGGCATAAGCAGACCACGCCGGACGGGCTGTTCACGCTGGAGGAAGTCGAGTGTATTGGGGCTTGCAGCTGGGCTCCGGCGGCGCAGGTGAATTATGACTTCCACGAGAACCTGACGGCCGAGAAGATGGATCGGATTCTCGACGAGTATCGGAAGAAGGGAACGCAGTAAGGGAAATTTGGTAATTGTGTAATTTAGTAATTTGGTGATTGAAAACCAACGGCGCGGACGGTTCTAAATTACTCAATTACCAAATTACAAAATTACTCAATCCTCATGGCTGACTTGGTCTCACATCCCGACGAGGTAAAGGTCGTCTCCCGGCGCTTTGGCCTGGGTGCGGCTGATATTGACCGGTATCTCGAACTGGACGGCTACAAGGCCGTGCAGAAGGCGCTCGCCATGGAACCGGACACAATTATTAATGAGGTCAAGAATTCGGGGCTGCGTGGGCGCGGCGGGGCGGGATTTTCGACAGGAATGAAGTGGTCGTTTGTTCCCAAGCAGTCGGCCAAGCCGAAGTACGTGCTGTGCAATGGCGATGAAAGCGAGCCTGGGACCTGCAAAGATCGGTTGATTTTTGAGCATGATCCGCACTCGGTGATTGAGGGTGTGATGATTGGCGCGCTGGCTGTGGGCGCGAAGAGCGGGTACATCTACGTTCGCGGCGAGTACCGGTATCTGTCCGTGATCATGCAGAAGGCGATCCGCGACGCATACGCCAGAGGATTTATCGGCAAGAATATTTTTGGCAGCGGGCGCGATCTGGACATTTACTGGCACGGCGGCGCGGGAGCTTATGAAGTCGGCGAAGAGTCGGCGCTGATGGAATCGCTCGAAGGCAAGCGCGGCATTCCGCGCATTCGGCCTCCCTTCCCTGCTGTGGTTGGACTTTGGGGCGGGCCTACCGTCATTAATAATGCAGAGACGCTGGCGAACGTGCCGCACATTATTCTGGGCGGCGCAGACTGGTACGCCAAGCTTGGCACGCCAAAGAACGGCGGGACGCGGCTGTTCTGCCTGAGCGGAAATATCGAGAAGCCCGGCGTGTACGAACTGCCCATGGGCTACAACCTGAAAAAGATGGTCTACGAAGTTGGCGGCGGGATTCCCAACGGACGCACGTTGAAAGCGGTCGTGCCGGGCGGAGCATCCTGTCCATGCCTGACTGCCGATGAGGTCGATGTCGCCATGGATTTCGATTCGGTTGCGAAGGCTGGATCCATGCTAGGTTCCGGGGGCGTGGTGGTGATCGATGACCAGCAGTGCATCGTGAAATTTGCTCTGCGGACCATGAAGTTTTATCAGCATGAGAGTTGCGGATGGTGCATCCCCTGCCGCGAGGGCACGGACTGGATTAAGAAGACGCTCATGCGTTTTCATGCTGGCGGCGGCGTGAGGAAAGACATCGACAACATTCAGTACCTGGCGGAAAACATGCTGGGACGGACGTTCTGTCCGTTGGGCGATGCGGCGGCGATGCCGACGATTGGGTTTGTGAAGAAGTTCCGCAAAGAATTTGAAGACCATCTGGATGGAAAACCGTGCCCGTATGAGAAGGCGGGCGCGGCAGAAGAAGTTCCGGAATTCACACATTAATTTCACCATGGCTGATGTAAATCTCACAGTTGACGGTAAGAAGCTCACGGCCCCTGCGGGGACGCTGCTGATTGAGGCTTGCAAGAGCGTGGGCATCGAGGTGCCTTCGTTCTGCTACTACCCCAATCTTTCGCTGCAGGGCGCTTGCCGGATGTGCCTCGTAAAAGTGGAGAAGATGCCGAAGCTGCAGACCGCGTGCACGACCGTGGTCAGCGAGGGCATGATCGTCACCACCGAGAGCGAAGAGATTAAGCAGGCGCGCAAGTCGATGTTGGAAATGCTGCTGGGGAACCATCCGCTGGATTGTCCGGTGTGCGACGCAGGTGGCGAATGCGAACTGCAGGACATGACGTTCTCCTATGGCGCCGCCGAATCGAAATTCATGGAGGCGAAGAACCACAAGGAGGAGCAGCAATGGTCTCCGGTGGTGTTCTTCGACCGGCCGCGCTGCATTCTGTGTTATCGCTGCGTGCGGGTGTGCGGCGAAGGCATGGATGTTTGGGCTCTGGGCGTGCAGAACCGCGGCGTGAGTTCGCTGATCGCTCCGAATAAAGAAGATCATCTGGAGTGCGAAGAGTGCGGGATGTGCATCGACATTTGCCCGGTAGGCGCGCTCACCTCTGGCGCGTACCGATACAAGACGCGGCCTTGGGAGATGACTCACGTCGGCACGGTATGCACGCATTGCGGCGACGGATGCAAGACCACGCTAGGCGTGCGGCGGTCAGACACCGGCATGGAGATCGTGCGCGGCGACAACCGCGACAAGAGCGGTACGAATGGAGACTTTCTCTGCATCAAGGGACGCTATGCGTTCGATTTCGCCAATCACGAAGAGCGATTAACGCAGCCGCTGATTCGGAAGAACGGGAAGCTGACGCCATCGACATGGGAAGAGGCGTTTGAGTTGGTGGGTAAGAAATTTGCCGAAGTGCGGGATAAGGATGGTGGCGCGGCGATTGGCGTCGTGGGCTCGACGCGAACGACCAACGAAGACGCTTACCTGCTATCGAAATTCGCGCGAGTGGTATTGAAGACGAACAACGTTGATCATCATCGAACGGCGGACTTCCCTGCCCTGGCTGCTGCGCTTCGCGGAAAGCCCGACGCGACGGCGAGCATGGCCGATGTATTCGCGGCTCCGGCGATTTTGTTGATTGGAAATGATCCGACGGAGCAGCATCCACTGCTGGCGTGGCAGATTCGTAACAATGTGCGGCTGCACCGCGCCAGGCTCTACGTGGTGAATTCCGCGTCGATCAAGTTGCGGCGGCAGGCTACGAGCTTTACGCAGATTCCAGTTGGGATGGAAGGCAAGGTTGCGAGCTTTCTGTCTGGCGACGACGGAGCGGCGGACGCTGTGGTCAGCGGCAGTGACACTAATAAGGATGCATGGATTGCGCTCCGCGAAAAACTCCGCGGGGAACAGAATCTTGTCATCATTTTCGGATCGGAGATTCGCGGAGGCGATTTAACGAATCTGGTAGCTTTTGGCTCTGGCATTTCTGGAGCGAAGGTTGTGTGCCTCGCCGATTATGCCAACTCGCGCGGGGCCGCGGACATGGGCCTTTATCCTGACCTGCTGCCGGGTTATCACCCAACAGCCGGAGGAAGTGACGTCCATCGCGAGTGGGTCGTACCGCAGACTGCCGGGCTCGACTTCCCGGGGATGGTAGAGGCGGGCAAGGGCGGGAAGTTGAAAGCTCTTTATGTGGTCGGATCGAATCCTGTTGGACGGTTGGGCATTGATCCGTTTGCGTTCTCGAATACCTTCGTCGTGGTGCAGGATATGTTCCTGACCGAGACGGCCGTCATGGCGGATGTGGTTCTGCCCGCGGCCAACGCCTACGAAAAGTCTGGGTCGATGACCAATACCTGTGGCGACGTGCAACTGGTGAAGAAGGCCGGTGAGATTTCCGGGACGAAGACGGATTTCGAGTTGATCGTCAGGATCGCAGACGCCATGGGATTTGAGGTTCGCAAGCTCGTTCCATTCGGTGGAGGCACGCGGGCCGATATGGGGCAGTCGCGCGGAGCGCAATCGGGCGAGGCCGATCGTCATGCGGTTTGGCTTGAGATGCAGGGGCTGGAACCGAAGTTGAGTCCGCTGGATCCGATGGCGATTCTGGATGAGATTCAGCGATTGGTGCCTGGTTATGACGTCTCGCGGACCAATCTGCTGGCCGGGAATACTGAACACACATCGCTTGAAAAGAGCGGGCCGGGCGCGGTGCACAAGGCGGACTCGATTGCTCCGGCGAAGGATGGCTTGTTTACGTCCGGTACGCTGGGACGCTACTCGCGCACGTTGAAGTCAGTGATGGAGAGTCACGAAGTAAAACCTGCGGAAGTCGCGGCAGATTAATCCGAATTACAGCTTTTGGAAACCAGTTGTCCGTAAGAGAGGAAGCCAGGCGTGCCGTTGCCAATCTGGGTGTTCATACTCGCGTCGGTGATCAAGTCAGCAATTGTTCTGGTTGTGCTGCTCACCGCTGTCGCGTATACCGTTTGGCTGGAGCGTAAGGTGGTGGGCCACATGCAGAATCGCTGGGGGCCCACGCGGGTTGGGCCCTTTGGCCTGCTGCAGCCGGCGGCCGACGGACTGAAGTTTCTGTTCAAAGAAGATCTGACGCCTCCGCACGTCTACAAGCCGTTGTTCCTGGCAGCGCCGCTGATCGCAGTGATTTTTGCGCTGACTTCGATCTCGGTGATTCCATTCGGCAACCCAGTTTGGATTTTCGGGTACAGCATCCCGCTGCAAATTACGACGGACGTGAATACGGGACTTCTCCTGATTCTTGGCGTTACGTCAATTGGCGTGTATGGCGTGGCGCTGGCGGGATGGTCGTCGAACAACAAGTATTCCCTGCTGGGGGGCCTGCGTGCGAGCGCGCAGATGGTGAGCTACGAGATTTCACTCGGGCTCTCGCTGGTGGGCGTGCTCATCATGTCTGGCAGTTTCAGCCTGCGGGCGATTGTGGATTCTCAGGGCGGACATTTCTGGGGATTCATTCCACGGTGGAATATTTTCACCGGGCAGATTGTCGGCTTCTTCTGCTACTTGATGGCGGCGTATGCGGAGACGAACCGCATCCCGTTTGATTTGCCGGAAGCCGAAACTGAACTGGTGGCCGGGTACCACACCGAGTACAGCGCGATGAAGTTTGCCATGTTCTTCATGGCGGAATACGCGAACATGATCACGGTGGCGTGCGTGGCGACGCTGCTGTTTTTTGGCGGATGGCATGGTCCGGTGTTTGGCCATTCGCAGATCCTGACAGCAATTTTGCCGGTGTTCTGGTTCGTGGCTAAGGTTTTTGCATTTCTCTTTCTGTATATCTGGGTGCGAGGCACGTTGCCGCGCTTCCGTTATGACCAGTTGATGGCGTTTGGCTGGAAGTTTCTGCTGCCGCTGGCACTGGCGAATGTTATTGCTACGGCGATCGCAGTGGCCTGGTGATAAGAACTGCACTCAGTACTCAGTACTCGGTACTCGGTGGTAACGCATTGCTGCGTCACCGAGTGGTTTGTGATCGTGCGGCGGGTTGTTCTGAGTACTGAGTACCGAGTACTAAAACGTTCATGCTCAACATTCATCTAATTCTGTTTCTGGCGTTTGGTGCGGTTTGCGTGGCGGGGGCGGTCAACCTGCTGGCGCAGACGCATCCCATTAACAGCGCGCTGTCGTTGATCGCGGTGATGGCCGCGCTCGCGGGAGAGTACTTGCTGCTGGGCGCGGAATTTGTGGCGGCGGTGCAGGTGATCGTCTATGCGGGCGCAATCATGGTGCTGTTCGTCTTCGTGATTATGCTGCTAAATGCCGGAGTGGAAGATCGTACGAAGGGCAGCCATGTCGCCGTTTTGTTCGGCATTCCCGGAGTGTTGCTGGGAAGCATTCTGGTGGGATGGGTTGTGCTGCGGCATTCGGGAACGGAAGCAGTCTCTGCGGGCGCGCTGCTGGGCGATCCGAGGACGATTGGGCAATTGTTGTTCCATGAATTTCTGCTGCCATTTGAGATTACTTCTGTTCTGATTCTGATTGCGATCATGGGCGCAGTGGTTTTGGCCAGCAAGCCGCCAACCTCGCCAGCCGGGAAGGTGGATTGATGGTTCCCCTTTCTTATTACCTCGTGCTCAGTGGAATTCTGTTTGCCTGTGGCGTCGCCGGATTTCTGATCAAGCGCAACATCATCACAATCTTCATGTCGATTGAGTTGATGCTCAATGGTGTCAATCTGTCTTTCGTCGCCTTCGCGGCACACTGGCATTCGCTGGCGGGACAGGTATTCGTGTTTTTTGTGATGGTGGTGGCGGCGGCTGAGGCTGCGGTCGGACTGGCGATCATTATTGCTGTTTACCGTACGCGCGAAACCTTGAACGTGGACCAGGTGAACCTGCTCAAGCTATGACGTCTTCTCTCAATCTCTGGCTGATCCCGGTACTGCCCCTGGCGGGAGCTGCGATCAATGGTTTTCTCGGGAAGAAGTCTTCGCGGACCGCAGTCAGCGCCATCGGCCTCGTGTTTTCCGGTGCGTCACTGGCATGGGCGCTGTCGGTGGTTCTGCGGGTTTCTGCAGCCGATCTTCCCTATCAGGAGTACGTCGCTCACTGGATCCGGTCGGGGAGTTTTATCGCTGATTTCGCGCTGTATCTCGATCAACTTTCTCTAGTCATGCTGCTGGTGGTCACCGGCGTAGGATTTCTGATCCACATTTATTCTGTCGGATACATGTGGGACGATCCCAGCTTCTACCGGTTCTTCGCCTACTTAAATCTGTTCATGTTTTTCATGCTGACGTTGATCCTGGCCAATAACTACCTGCTGATGTTTATCGGGTGGGAGGGCGTAGGGTTGGCGTCGTATCTGCTAATCGGGTTCTGGTTCACGAAAGATTCGGCAGCATCGGCCGGGAAGAAAGCGTTCATCGTCAACCGCATCGGCGACTTTGGATTTCTGATCGGACTCTTTTTGATCATCCAGCATTTCGGGTCGCTGGACTTTACGAAGGTGTTTGCGCAAGTGCAACCGCTCGCGGTAGAGAACGGAGGCGCCGGGCTTCTGACCGCGATCGGTATTCTGCTGATGGTCGGAGCGTGCGGCAAGTCGGCGCAGATTCCGCTCTACGTCTGGTTGCCGGACGCTATGGAGGGTCCTACGCCCGTCTCCGCGCTGATCCATGCGGCGACGATGGTGACCGCGGGCGTTTACATGGTGTCCCGGTCGCATGTGATTTTTGAGCGTGCGCCGATGGCACTGATGGTGGTCGCCGTGATTGGAACGCTCACGGCGCTATTCGCTGCAACCATTGGCATCACGCAGACTGATATTAAAAAGGTGCTGGCCTACTCCACGGTTTCGCAGCTTGGCTACATGTTTATGGCTTGCGGAGTTGGGGCATTTTCTGCCGGAATTTTTCACCTCATGACTCACGCCTTCTTTAAGGGTCTGCTGTTCCTGGCGGCGGGCTCGGTAATTCACGCAGTAGGCGGCGAACAGGACATGCGGAAGATGGGCGGGCTGCGTTCATACATCCCTTGGACGTTTCTGACAATGGGAATCGCGACACTGGCAATCGCGGGAATCCCCCCATTCGCTGGTTTCTGGAGCAAGGACGAGATTTTGTGGAAGGCATTCTCGAGCGAGCACGGAAGCTGGGTATTTTGGCTGGTCGGAGTTATCACGGCGTTCATCACGTCGTTCTACATGTTCCGACTGCTGTTCATGACGTTCTTTGGGGACTATCGTGGCACGCAGGTGGATGCTCACGGGCATAGCACCTCAACACATGGAGACGATGCCCACGGCCACGGCGAGCCGCATGAAAGCCCAATGGTGATGCTGGTTCCGCTAATGATCCTTGCGTTGCTTTCGATCGTCGGCGGACTCGTAGGAATCGGCAACCGGTTCGAACATTTTCTGGAACCGGTGTTCGGTTCCGGGGCGACCGAAGCCGTGGGAGAGGCCGTGAGTCACAGCACAGAACTCTTGCTGATGGGGATCTCGGTGACAGTCGCGGTACTGGGGTTCGTCCTCGCGTATGTGCTCTATGTGAGCAAGCCTTACTTGCCGCAGAAAATCGCCGACAGTTTCGGCGGGCTATACCAAGCCGTGGTCAACAAGTACTACGTGGATGAACTCTACGCGAAGTTGTTCGTCAAGCCACTGGTGGACGGGTCAACCAGCATTTTGTGGCAAGGGGTCGACCGCAAGGTGATCGACGATACCGTGAATAATGCCGCCGATGGCGCGCGCCATGTTTCGGACGAAGTTCGACAGATGCAGTCGGGAAACCTGCGATCGTACGCAGGATGGATTGCCGCGGGTTCGGCCGTGGTGATTGCTTACATGATCTGGATGGGAGTGCGATGAGCACCGATAGCTGGGGCCCTTATATTCTGACGTTCGTGACCTTTGCGCCGCTGGTGGGTGCGCTGCTGCTGGTGCTGTTTCCGCGGCGGGATCGGGACATCCGAATCTTTGCGCTCGTCTTTTCTCTGCTCACATTTTTACTCTCGCTGCACTTGCCGGTTTACTTCCACCGCGGGCTAGCGGGATTTCAGTACGAAGTTGACCGTCCGTGGATTTCCACTCCGAACATTCACTACCACATGGGCATGGATGGGATTTCACTGTGGCTGGTGGTGTTGACGACGTTCCTGACGCCGCTGTGCGTGCTGATTTCGTGGAAGTCGGTACACGACCGGGTGAAAGAGTTCTTTATCTTGTTGCTGATCATGGAGACGGCGCTGATCGGCGTGTTTACGTCGCTCGATCTGTTCCTCTTCTACTTCTTCTGGGAAGCCACGCTGATCCCGATGGCGCTGCTGATCGGCGTGTTCGGGCACGAGCGCAAGGTGTATGCGGCAGTGAAGTTTTTCATGTACACCATGATCGCTTCGGTGTTCATGCTGGCGGCGATTCTCTGGCTCTACGCGCATACGGGCAGCTTTGATTTTGTGACCATTCGCGATCAGATTGCGCACGGCGGCGTGCCCGGCTTCCCACGCGCAGCGCAGTGGCTGTTTCTCGGATTCTTCCTGGCATTTGCGGTGAAGGTTCCGCTATTTCCGTTCCATACGTGGCTGCCGGACGCCCACGTGGAGGCTCCCACCGCCGGATCTGTGCTGCTGGCGGGCGTGCTGCTGAAGATGGGCACCTACGGCATGCTGCGCTTCAACCTCGGGCTGTTTCCCGAGCAGGCTCGACATAATGCACCGTGGATCATGACGCTGGCGCTGATCGGCATTATTTATGGCGCGCTGGTGGCTATGGTGCAGCCGAACATGAAGAAGCTGATCGCCTACTCTTCGGTCAGCCATTTGGGATTCGTGGTGCTAGGAATTTTCAGCTTCACGTCCGCGGGTTTGAACGGGGCGATGTTCGTAATGCTGGCGCACGGAGTTTCCACCGGAGCGTTGTTCATGCTAGCGGGAATTCTGCACGAGCGCCGTCACACGTACGAGATCTCGGAGTTTGGGGGATTGGCTTCTCCCATGCCGGTTTATGCAGCATCTTATTTATTCATCGTGCTGGCGTCGGTGGGACTGCCGCTGCTCAATGGATTCATTGGGGAGTTTCTGGTGTTGAGCGGCGCATTCCAAGCTAAGCCGATTTACGGAGTGCTGGCTGCGACGGGAGTAATCTGGAGCGCGGGATATCTGCTGTGGATGTACCAGAGAGTGTTCTTCGGGAAAGTGACGAATCCGATCAACAACTCGATGCGCGATCTGATTGGATTCGAGAAAGCGGCGGTATGGCCCTGCGCGGCGGCGGCACTGGTGATGGGTGTGGCTCCGATCCTGTGGCTGGGCGCGATTGATCCCGCAACGCAGGCCGCACTTACGCCATTCACGCAAATCGTGAGCAAGGTGGTCGGACAATGACGACCACCGCTTTGTTGCAGGTGATTCCGCAGGGCGTGGATTACATCCGCATCCTGCCGGAGCTGATCCTATCTGCGGTGGGCATCGTGGTGATGTTGCTGGATCCGCTGGTGGACGAAGAGAAGAGTCAAAAACTGCTGGGCTTTATCGCGCTCGGGGGCACCGTCGCTGGGCTGTTTGCCACGTTGTATATGGCGCAGTCGCCCGGCCTTGCATTCTCGAACATGGTGAAAGTTGACAGCTTCAGCGTGTTCTTTCATTTTCTGGTGATCGCGATTGCTGCGGTCGTGATTCTCAGTTCGTTCGAGTACATGGCAGTCCAACGGATTCGCGCCGGCGAATATTACGCGCTGATACTTTTTGGCGTGGTCGGAATGGCTCTGATGTCGTCGGCGGTGGAACTGGTGCTGATTTTTATTGCGCTGGAGATCTCGTCGATTTCTACCTACATCCTGACGGGATTCCGAAGAAACGAAGCTTCGAGCAGTGAATCGTCGCTGAAATATTTCCTTCTGGGCTCGTTCGCCACAGCATTTTTTCTGTATGGCGTGGCAATGATGTTCGGAGCCACGGGATCGACCAACATTGGGATCATCAGCCAGACGCTGCAGTCAGGGCCCGTCGGACTCCTCGTCTACGTGGCGATGGCGCTGATGTTTGTAGGTCTCGGGTTCAAAGTAGCGGCTGCGCCCTTCCACGTCTGGACGCCGGACGTTTATGAAGGGGCTCCGGCGCCAATCGTCGGCTTCATGTCAACGGCCCCAAAAGCTGCGGCGTTCGCGGTGCTGCTGCGAGTGGTCTTCACGATCAACGCGCCGGGACGTTTCTGGTTGCTGTGGGTGGCGGCGGGCTTATCGATGACCCTGGGGAATGTGGGTGCGCTCGTTCAGACAAACGTGAAACGGCTGTTGGCATATTCTTCCATCGCGCACGCGGGGTATTTGCTGGTGGCGTTTGCGATAACGGGGGCGGACAATTCCGTCGCAGGAATATCCGCTGCGATGTTCTACACCGCCTCCTACGCGGCGATGAATGTGGGCGCATTCGCTGTGGTCAGCCACTTCGCCTCTGCAGGCGAGCGTTATGTAACGCTGGAAGATTATGAAGGACTGGGACGATCTTCTCCTCTGCTGGCGGCGACGCTCACAATCTTTCTGCTTTCGCTGATCGGCATACCCATGACCGGCGGGTTTTTCGCCAAGTTTTATGTTTTCAGCGCGGCGATGAGAGCGAACCTGATATGGCTCACGCTCGTCGGCGTGGTCAACAGTGCGATCGGCGCCTACTACTATCTCCGCATCGTGGTCGTGATGTACATGCGGGAATCGCGAAAGCAGATTGCGGTGACTCCGGTTCCGGCTGGACTCGGATTGGCTCTCGCGATCAGCGTAGCGGCTACGTTATATCTTGGCATTTTGCCCAGCCGAGTTCTGCAGTATACGGAGCAATCGGCGCAGGAGTTGCTGCCGCCATCGCCAGCATCGATCGTATCTAACACGTTGCAAAAGCAGCCTCCAGCAGGGATTCCGGGACGCTGATTTCCAGGCGGAAAATTGCAAAAGGCGCATTGACAAGAAGGTAACCGCGCGTGCATCATGTCTGCACCGAGTTCAACTCAGTCCTTCACTCTCAAGGAACTGAAGCGGCCTGGAGGAGAGCAAATGTCCAAAATGATGCATCGGCTGTGGTCGGAAGATGCGGGACAAGACATCGCCGAATACGCGGTGATGTTGGCGGTCATTCTAGTCCTAGTGGTGGGAACGGTTCGCTTGATCGGATCAAATGCAAACAACGCATTTTCAAGTGTCGCCAGTTCACTCCAGTAGGTCAGGATTCCGTCCTTTCGAGGCCATTTCGTCTAAGTCTGTACGCAACATGAAGAATTCTATGACGCGATTTACTCCAGGCACCGCATTTACTGCTTACTTCTGGTTTACAGAAGCAGCGGCTGCGGAGCTGCTTGGGGAGAGGATGAGCCGGTAAAGGCCACCTAAACTAACAAGCATTCCGCAAGCCGCGATGAGAGATCGCGGCTTTTCTTTTGCTCGAAGATCTACCCCAAGGAGAATCACCCCATGATTGTCAACATGTCAGAAAAGGCTACAGAACAGGAAATCAA
Source organism: uncultured Acidobacteriaceae bacterium (assembly GCA_963840895.1). Classification (GTDB taxonomy): domain Bacteria; phylum Acidobacteriota; class Terriglobia; order Terriglobales; family Acidobacteriaceae; genus Sulfotelmatobacter. The sequence goes on along the minus strand of CAWJAR010000004.1, from coordinate 68,555 downwards.
CCATGTGATTGAGCGGATCCGCGAAGCCGGATACCAACCTCATATCACGCGCGGCACCGAGCGCACCATTGTTGCCGCGGTAGGCAGTGGACGGCGACACGAGATTGAAGCACTCCAGGTTGCACCGGGAGTGGACAACGTGGTCGCGATCGCCCAGCCTTTTAAACTAGTGAGCCGGCAAGTGAGGCCGGAGCGAACCGTGGTGAACGTGAATGGAGTGGCAATTGGCGGCCCTGAGGTTGTGGTGATTGCGGGGCCGTGTTCCGTCGAGTCGCGCGCGCAGTTGCTAGATACGGCGCATGCGGTGAAACGGGCAGGGGCAGCGATGTTGCGCGGAGGAGCTTACAAACCTCGTACTTCCCCTTACGATTTTCAGGGTCTAGGGTTGGAGGCGCTCAAGATTTTGCGGGAAGCTCGCGAAGAGACCGGTTTGCCGGTCGTGACCGAAGTGATGAGCACTGAGGACGTGGATGTCATTTGTGAGCACGTCGATATGCTGCAGGTGGGAGCACGCAATATGCAGAATTTTGCGCTGCTGCGCCGTCTGGCGACTGTGAATAAACCGATTTTGTTGAAACGTGGCCCGTCGGCCACGGTGAAGGAGTGGTTGCTGGCGGCCGAATACCTGCTCTCTGGTGGCAATCAGCAAGTTGTACTCTGCGAGCGCGGGATTAAGACCTTCGAAACGGAGATGCGCAATACAATTGACCTGGCGGCAGTTGCCTTGGCGCGCGACTTGTCACATTTGCCGGTGATGGCCGATCCTTCGCATGGTACGGGTAAGCAGAGCCTGATTGCGGCGGTTTCTCGTGCGGCCGTGGCTGTTGGAGCGGATGGGCTGATCATTGAGGTTCACCCTTGTCCGGAGCGTGCTTTGTCGGATGGACCGCAGTCCCTGGACTTCGCGGGATTCGGCAAGGTGATGCGATCGCTGGCGGAACCATTGCGACGGACGGCAAGCTTGCCTGCGGCGGTCTCGGCAGCATCATAGATTTCGAAATGCTGGCCGACGCTTGCAGCCGACTCCATGTGGGAGGACGATGTGGGTGCCACGAAATTGATTTGATTGGTTCTTCTGCGGATCGCCTGGCATCCAAAACTTATGTTCTCGTCGGTCACGCGCTTGCGGGTACGCTTGATTCGATTTCTTCCATCGTTCCTGTGGTACACGTTTCTGACCCAGCTTCAGGTGGAGAGGGCGCCTGGTTTCGTTGGTGGAAGACTTCTGGTCGACAGCAAGAATACATTCTGGACGTTAACGGTGTGGGAAAACGAAAAGGCGATGAAGGCCTTTCGTGGCGCCGGCGCGCACGCTCGCGTAATGTTCCGGCTGCCAAAGTGGTGTGATGAAGCAGCGTATGCGCACTGGTCCCCGAGGACGACGCGATTCCGGAGTGGACTGAGGCGCATTAACGACTCATCGCGGAGGGCCGTTTGTCGCGAGTGGATCATCCTGCTCCGAGTCACACGGATCGGCAATTTCCGAGCCCTCGGCTGAGCCCCTTGATTGGGGGCGACATCAAAGTCAAGAATTCCGCTAAGACTCGCGATTCTTGAGTGTTGGGCACGTTTCAGTGCTTCGACCCAGTCTGGTTCGGTCGCTTTACTTGCATAGCGGGATCGCCAAGCAGAACAAATGTTCTGCGGACATCGGGATCGCCGATGTGAGATTTGGCTTTCACCATCGCGTCTCCCAGGGTTGTTCCCTGACCAGTCATTGCATTCTGCAGAACCAGTGCATCGAGCTTGGTTTGCGGGGAAGGCTGGTTCAAGCCGCTCGAAGCCAATACTCCGACAGCTCCGCCATTGGGCGCCAGCATAAGAGTCACTCCGAGGGGCTGCGCGTACACATCCTGAAAGAATCCATTCAGACAATCCATGATGAGGAAGACAGGGAGCTGGGATCCATTGGTCAGCGAAGCAACGGAACTCGTGTCGAAAATATTGGTGCCGGCCCACTGCTCTTCAGAGCCGTGTCCAAGGTAGTTCACGAGCACCTGGCCGGAGTTGATGGAGTTGAGAATATCGGTTCTGGCTTGCGCGGTACCCACGACTCCGGCAAATACGTCGACGACGTTCATGGTCGGAGGCAGAGTCGTCTGGACCGTTTGAGTGTCCTGCGTAAAGCTTTCCGTGTCGTCCTGATCAGCGACCATAAGGGCGTTCGCGGTCCATGCCCCATTAGTGGATTGTCCTTCATAGGTGGCGATTTTCCCGATCACCGTGGTGGCTTCGTCTACGGTGCTGACGGGTAAGCGTCCGGTTGCAATGGTCGGCATGCCGGAATCGGTGAAGTCCGAGAACCAATCATCCGAGGCAGTCATGAGACTGGGCGAACGCACGATGCGAGTCGGAACCAGATCAATCGTGCCGAAACCCAGATAGTTCCGTGAGTCAAACGAAGCGCGTCCATTCAACAGGAGGTAAGACGGCGACTTCTTCCAATTCTTAGTCGCCGTTTGCAGGAACTGGCGTATGGCAAACGGACTGCGCTCGCCAAAGTTGAATTCGTCGTAGAGATCGTTGATATGCGCCACTACCGAGGATTTTCCCTGCGTCTGGTGAGCCTTGATTAACGGGTCAAGGGCACTGGTGAACGGACCATAGGTGACGATGGCAATGTCGGCGCCGGCCTGAGCGCTATGCCACTGCGACGGATGATTGGGCCAGACGCCGGCTGAGGCAGCGACTCGATCATCGGTGACAGCGAGCAATGTGTGGCGCGACGACGCTGCGGGATTAGTGCTGGTAAACGGCACTTGCAGTGCGATTTGATATTTGCCGTTCGTCGACGTCACTTCAGGCGTCAACTGAACGGGAGCATTGGGATCCGTAACATCGAGCACGGTCGGAGCCGTATTGAAGTTGGTTACATCAATTTCCTCGCCGGCCCGTCCCGTGAACTTCAACTGATCATCGTCCGCCATGTACAGATGCGGGTAGGTAATGCGGATGTAGTCGACGAGACTGGTGTCGTAGTCCCCATTTTGCGCTGTTAGCGTGACGGTGTTGTTCCAGGGCTTGAGCACGCCCGCAGGAATAGTGACGGTCAGCGAACCCTTCTGCTGACCCGTGAATATGAGGTTGCCGAGCGGTGTGCCATTCAGCACGACCGACACATCATGGGGGAAGCCGGCAATCACGCCTTGCAGCACCACCTCAAGACGCGCCGCCTGAGTGGCGGCGGTACTGAGGTGAGGAATCTCAAGGACCTCGTCCACTGGGGTAGGCGAGACAAGGGGGCCGAAGAAGTTCTGCCCGTCGGGCGTCAGCAGGGCAGCAAAGTAAGTACTGCGCTGTTGCAGTTCCACGGTTGCGGAATAGCTCGCCGGAGGCTGGTTGGAGCCGGACGAGAGTGGAAGCTGCGGGATGCGGGCGCCTTGCGCTTTTCCGGCGACGAGCCAGTAGATTCGGGTGCCCGAGAAAATGGTGTCAATTCCTGTGCCGTAGAAATTGATGGCGGCTTGCGTGCCGAAGCCGCCAGGACCTGCGGTGGCACCCGTGATTTCGATGGGCTGCTCAGTCGCCTCAACGTAGAGATGCAGCAGCGCCGGATCGACGTTCGGATCGAGCCCCGCTTTTACCAGATCCGGTTGCGTGACGCGATGCCAGCCCTCGCGCTTCACATAAATCTTCACCGCCGGATGCGAGGCCAACTCAAACTGTTTCTGAATCTGGCTCTGGGTCGGCACGGGGGCTGGGGGATAGTATTCAACCGGATGACTTTCCTGAGTACCCGCAGTTGCAGGTACGGCCTGGTTCATCTGGCTCATCATCCGCGTTTCAGACGCGGCCGTGGTGTCGGCTGCCTGAACCGCGGTCGACGGTGAGACAGGTCCGTGCATAGTTCGAGTGCCGTTCACGTCGATATCTTCCAGCCAGTAAGAAGCACCGCTGAGTCCAACCGAGGGATCGATCCATCCGTACGTGCGACCGGCATGCTTGGGCAGCGATCCGCTCATCAGCAGAGCTGAACCCGCGATGATCGACGGATTCATGCGAGTGCGATTTGCGGCCTGTTCACGATACACGTTGAAGCCCAGATTGTGAGCTTCGCCGCTGGTTCTCCACGTCAGGATGACCCGGTTCGCACCGTTTTTGTCGACTCCGAAATGCGCGGAGAACGATTGGAGTGTGATTCTGGTTGGCGCGGTAATCGTCTCGGATTGGGTGGAGGTGTTGTTCGAGGAAATCGGATCGCTCTGGTCTGCGGAAACAGTCGCGGTATTGGAGACCACACTGGACGCGCCGGGCAGGGTCAAGATTGAGATCGTGGCGGTGCCCGCGTTCGCAATTGTTCCCAGCAGGCAGGTTACGACTCCGTTCGCTTCGGAGCAGGAACCTGATGGCGTTGCGGTCGCCGACAGATACGTCACTACCGAAGGCAGCGTGTCGGTCACAGTCACATTCGTGGCCGACGCGGGGCCGTTATTGGTGATCGTCAAAGTGTAGGTGAGCGGAGTTCCCTGAGTTACCGGGTTGGGCGAGCCAGTCTTCACGATTGCCACGTCGGCACTGTTGGCGCTGGCAACTACGACGGTTGCGCTGGCGGTATTCGTGGTAATGCCGGGTACGATGTTGGCCGCGGTTGCGGTGACGGTGTCGGTGATGTTGGTTCCCGACGTTGTTCCTGCATTGACCTGCAATAAGAGAGTGAAGGTTGCCGTGCCGTTGACGGCAAGCGTGCCGCTATCGGTGCAGGTGATGGTGCCAGTTCCGCCGATCGGGGGGAGAGTTCCGCAAGTCCATCCCGCCGGAAGAGTTATCGACTGGAAGTTCGTATTTGGCGGAGTCGTCTGAGTAATGGTCATCCCAGCAGTGGTGACAGCCGGACCATTGTTGGTGACGGTCTGGGTATAGGTAACATTGCTTCCCGGGGCGACCAACGTGGGAGATGCGAAATTGGTGGTGATGAGATCGGCCTGAGAGGCGAGAGCAACCACATCCGACGCAGTGGCGCTGTTATTTGTCAGGACCGGGTCAGCAGTCGTCGTGGTGACATTCACGGTTTCGTTGATCGCCGTGCCCGCCGCTGTTCCGTTCGTCACCTTCACAACGAATGTAATGGTCGCAGGCGCACCGGGCGCGAGGCTTGCGTTCGTGCAGATAAGCGTGGCTAGGGTGCATGTCCAACCACCGGGGCCGGTCAGTGAAACTGCGCTGGTGTTCGCCGGCAGCACGTCGGTCAGAGTCACCGAGGCCGCGGCGCTCGGGCCGTTGTTAGTTAGGACTTGCGTGTACGTGATGTTGGTATTGGCCAGCACTGGAACCGGCGCTGGCGTGTTAGTTACGGACAGATCAGCCGATCCGGAAACCTGGATATTGACCGTAGCGGTATTGTTGCCGCTGTTGGGATCACTGCTGGTGGACGAGACGGAATCTGTTTGAGTGATCGTGGTTCCGAAGGCAACGGTGGTGTTCACTTTCACGACAAAGGTGAAGTTTGCTGTGGTACCGGCGCCCAGCGTCGCTGTGTCGGTACAGGTAAGCGTTCCCAAAACGCATGTCCATCCCGCGGGCCCGAGCAGAGACACGGCGGTCGTGTTGGCGGGAAGGGTCTCGGTGAAGACAGGCGCGTTCGCTGTAGCCGGTCCGAGGTTGGTCACGCTCTGCGCATAAGTAATGTTGTTGCCCGCGGTCACGGGATTCGGAGAGCCTGAATTGGTTACGGTCAAGTCGGACTGGGTGGCAGACGCAACGGCGATCCGAACGGTGGCGGCGTTATCGGCGAGGTTGGTATCGTGAGTCGCGGCGATGACCTGGGCGGTGTCGGTAATGATGGTTCCAGCCGTCGTGCCCGCGTTAACGTTATAGGTCGCCGTAATCGTTGCGGTTGAACCCGGCGGGGCGTTGGGATTCGTGCAGTTGATTGGGGCGGCGTTGGGGCAGGTCCAGGTGCCTCCGCCGGTGGTGACGACGGCTACGGATACGAAAGTGGTATTCGCGGGAGTCAGTTCCTTGAACGAGGCGGTATTGCAATTGCTCGGGCCGCCATTCACGACAGTTTGGGTGTAGATGATGTTCGATCCGGCGGTTGCGGGATTTGGGAGCCCGCTATTGGTCACGCTCAGATCACAAGAGGGCCTCGTGGCAGTGACGACTGTCGTGCTGTTGTTGGCGACCGTAGGATCTGAGGTGGTGGAAGAGACCGTCGAAGCTGCGGTGATCGTGGGCGCCACAACGGTTGGCGGAACATTCACGACGACAATGATGTCGGCAACCGCTCCAGAGGCGAGGGTCGGATCGGTGCAAGTGACAGTGCCGGTGCCACCGACGGAGGGCGTGGTGCAGGTCCATCCGGCCGGCGCGATGACGGATTGATACGTCGTGTTGGGCGGCGTCGCCTCACTGAAACTGACGGCCGTTGCCGCTGCTGGACCGTTGTTAGTGACGGTTTGGGTATATGTGATGTCATTGCCCGGCAGGACCGTGGGCGGCGCTGCTGCAGTGCTGAGAGCAAGGTCGGCTTGGGTCGCGCTTCCAACGACGTCGGTCGCGATGGCAGAGTTCGCGCCAAACGACTGGTTGGATGCGTTCACCGTCACGGTGTCGGTGATGGTAGTTCCGGCTGCGACTGCGGCGCCAACTTTGTAGACGACGGTGAATGTTCCCGAGACGCCTGCACCCAGGCTTGGGTCGGTACAGGTCGGGGGGAATCCTCCGCAAGCCCATCCTGCGGGAGGAGTAATAGAAACGAAGGTTGTATTCGCGGGAGTCGCCTCGGTAAATGTACCCGTGGTTGCGGCGGAAGAGCCGGTGTTCTTCACTACCTGGGTATAAGTAATATTCTGTCCAGCCTGCACGGGATTTGGTGATGCGACGTTTGTCACCGACAGGTTTGGGCCGGTTGTACCTACAATCGTAGTGACCGTGGCAGTATTGTTCGTCGAAACGGGATCGATGGCGGAGGAGGATACCGACGCGGTGCCGGTGATGACCGTTCCGTTGGCTGTGCCATTGTTGACCTTGACAACGAGAGTGAACGTGCCGGAGGCCGAAGCAGGCAGAGTGGCATTGCTGCAGACGATGTTACCGGTTCCGCCAACGAGGGGCTTGAGACAACTCCATCCTGCCGCTGAGATGAGAGAGACGAAAGTTGTATTCGCGGGAATCTTCTCGACCACGGTGGCGTTGTCCGCGGCACTGGGTCCGTTGTTGGTGACGACTTGCGTATAAGTAATGTTGGAGCCGGCGGTGACCGGATTTGGCGCGCCTGCGTCGGTGACACTCATGTCGGCACTGGACACTACATTGGCTGTGTCGGTAGCGGTATCGTTGAGCAGATTCGCGTCGCCACCACCGCCTACCACGGCGGTATTAGTGACCGTGACCGGAGCCGACTGTATGACATTCGCATTGATCGTGATCGACGGATAACTGGCGCCGATGGCCAGCGAGTCCGCGCGTACGCAACTAAACGTCTGGACTGCAACGGAGCAGGTCCAACTTGTTCCCGAAGCGCTGATCGGTGTGAGACCGAGAGGCAAGGTATCGTTAACAGTGACAACGCCGTTTGTCGCTCCGAGGAGGCTCACGTTCGAGACTGTAACGGTAAAACTTGCGGCCGAACCGCGGGTGAAATTGCCTACGTGGGATTTGCTAATCGAAAGGTCCGGAGAGCACAGTGCCGATGACTGCATTCCGGTGACTTGCGAGAGAGTGGCGTTAATCGCGCTTAGTCCGGCGGTTCCTGGAGTTGCGCCATAGGGAGCCCCCGGGGTAAGAGTAGTGCCATTGCTTCCACCCAACACGCTAATGCTGGCTGCAGCTCCTGAGGTGTAGACTACGCCGCCTCCGCCACCGCCCCCAGGGCCGTGTCGATCGGCCAGGTTGAAGGCTTGAGAGTCCCAGGCGTCACCACCTCGACCGCCGTTCGCTTGCAGGGTGAGCCCACCCTCTCCGCCATTAGCTGCGAGGACAACAATGGTGCCGCCCGCGCCACCGCCTCCGCCGGCATCGTTGGCGGTTCCGTTGTAGGCATTCAATCCGCTGGCAGTAAGAGTCGCAGTGCCGGTCAGGCTATCGGCGCGAATGAAGATCATTCCTCCGCCGGCCGACCCACTACTCGCCTGGTTGTTACTGTCAGAATTATTTCGAGTTCCGGCACCGCCTCCGCCGCCGATGGAGATGCGATCAATCGTCGCCGGAAACGGAGAGCCGCCTTCGCCACCCGAACTCAGATTGGCGTTCCACGAGTTGCCGCCGAATCCGCCTGAGCCACCATTCGCCCCGCCCCCACCACCGGCGTTCTCGTCGTTGTTTGCTGGATTCGCGTCAGTCCCACCACCGCCAGCATTGCCTGGAGCACCACGCGCCATGCTGCCATCGGTTCCAGTTGTGCCGCTGGGATAGCCGGTCAACGTGTGCAGGAAGGTGACTCCTGACTCGACCCACTGCGGCGTGCCGGCGACGCCTTCTCCCTTGGGAGCGTCGACTCCAGCCACACCACCGGCGGCGCCGGTATAGGCTGTGGGGGAAATTTGGCGGAAATCGGTGTTTGCCCCCGTGCCGCCGGTTAACTGCATTCCGGCGCCGCCTCGAAAACCTTGGCCGTCGACCGAGACGGTGGCGCCACCCAAATTTAATTGACCGGCAATGTCTAACGCGAGAATGCCGCCCGTGGATCCGTTCCATGCAGAGGCCGTGACCGCGCCCAACGTTGCGGACAAATATTGCGGAACCAGGACAACCTGAAAGGTCCTCACTCCCCGGGTGCCGGTTGCGGCAGCCGTGTTGTATGCGAACACTAAACCCGCAGTCGGGCCAGCTCCCTTGATGGGCACGGAACCCGCCGCAATGGGACCTGTCGCGGTTACAAATTCGTAGTTACCGGAGTTATTGATCGCCGTGAAGCCCGTGCCGGTGCTCCCGTTTCCATAGGTAACGCCATTCGTCGTGGTGATGGTGGCGTCTTGCATCTGGATCACCAGCAGCAGACTGCCGTTGACAATCGTGCCTCCGGCTCCAGTCGCTGTACCTACTGGAATGGAGGTTGCGCCCTTGGCCACATTCGCAGTTCCCGGATAGTAGGTGTTCACCACTCCACTCAGGGTTCCACCCGCGGTCAATGTCGTCGTGGAACAAACCACGCTCACAACCGGCGCGAGCGCAACGTAAGTATTGTTGCCGGTATTCGGGTCGGGGGGCGTCCCTGAATCAGCGATGCTTGCAGTGTTCTGATAAAAACCCGCCGTCGTCGTTGAGACCTTTACGGCCACCGTCGCGGTCGCGCCACTGGCAAGACTTGCAGGAAGCGTGCAGGTGATGGTCGCACCCGTGACGCATGTCGTTCCAGCGCTCGGGGTCACCGATACGATCGCTAACCCTGTCGCGGCGTAGGTGTCAGTCAGAATGACGTTATTTGCCGCTGAGGGACCATTATTCTTGATCGTGATGTTGTAGGTGGAATTCTGGCCAAGCGGCACGGCTGTCACGCTCGTTGAGACACCAATATCCGCTGTACTCGGATTGACTGACACCGCTCCCAGGGACCAGTTGGAAGCGCCACTGAAGGCCTCCGAGATCGGCACACTGGGCGCGCCTGCGCGACTGCTGCCGCTTCCTGTAACATCTGGCGGGTCGACTACACCTGAACTCACCTGATTCCACTGCGACACTTGTGGCGACGGAATGGTGACGGTGCGATCTCCGCCAACTGCAAGAGTGTCGAGGATCTGACCATTGACGACGCTGGGGACATCGAGTGACGAGTTCGTCCCGGCAGCGCCGTTGGAAGAGACAAACGTCCCCAGCGGGACAGTTTGATCGACGCCTGTAAAGGTTGTTACCCCGGCAACCACTCCCACAGTTTGAGCCACCGGGATGTTTACGGAGACCAGAACAGCATGTTGACCCGTGGGCGGGGCGAGGAGGTACCACACTTCGACGCGACGCGTATTAGCGGCGTCATTATGAGCGCCTACAAAGCTTAACGCAACGCCATTGTAGGTCACTTCGACAACCCCGGTAGTAGGCGCATTCGTGATGTTCATCGAAATACCGACGAGCATCAGTAGATTCACGCCCCCATTTACAGTCCGGTGATTAAAAGAAGGAAGAACTTTTGTTCCGGCGCCTGTCAGGTCTCCACCGGAGTTGGTGGTAGCGTCCACCGCGACCTGGGCAATCGAATGGGTCGCAGCAAATAACAAAAACAACAGGGCCAAGAGAACTGGAAGGAGACTGGCGTTGTTCGCTGTCGAGTTCGACGAAGACAACGCTCTGCTCAACCTTTTCGTGAGCACTCGCTGCCCCCGCGCTACACAGGTCAAGATCCGTCCACTCATTCCGTTCAACTTTGCGCGCACTGTCTTGTTTCCCACGCGCACCTCTTTGTCCCCAGCGATTCCCACAATCTGTTCCGCACTTACCGCTGGGTCATTGTGTGACCCACTGTCGCCTCGGGTGATGAAAACGTCGTTTCTGACGTCAGCCACCACCAAGCGGTGCAAGCGGAACCCCATTTCACCCTTCACGAGAACAATGTCACCCTTGCGTAAATCTGCGGGCAGCACCGCTTTGACGTGCACAATTTCGCCATCATGAATCGCGGGAGACATGCTGGCACCGCGAGCCTGAAAGCGGATGGCGTTCCCGCTTCCCAACAATTCCCTGCTGATTGCCTCGAACATCTTGGTTTGCGGGCGATCTTCTATCGGTCCCACTGAATGATGATCCACCCGCGGACAAACATGCGATGTTTCAATCACGGAATTCCCGAATCCTCTCGACGGCAGCCTCGGTTGGTTCGAATGCATAGTGGTAACAGGGAACAACACTCACCAACTCCTGCAAAAATGCGAGCGCACAATCTACATACTCGTGACGGTGAAAGGGGACAAAGCTGCGGGCAAACAATTCCGCAACGGCTTGGCAGGGAGAGAGGCGCGTCAGCACATTTCTGCGACCATGCTCGAGGACAAAGATTCTTGCCAGGCCCGCGCTGCCCGGAGAGGCATAGGCCGCCTCGCCATGCCACGGCGTTCCGTACATGCGCATACTGGCGGTTTTCTGAGCGGGGTCTCGCCGCACACTATCTCGCCGTACGATGATGCGGTCGTCACTCAGGATTTCGACGCTTTCGCAGGCCGCCCAGAGACGCGTCGTGGTGCTCTTCCCTGCTCCCGAGTGTCCGACAAACAAATTGCCGATGCCATCCTGCCTGACGATGCCGCAGCTATGTAACTCGATTGCATTCTCCTGGGTGAGCCGGTGCATGATCAGCAGTTCGTCGAGGGGATACTCGAGCGGTTCAGCCACGTGGGGAAAGCCAGAGAAAGCCGCTTCGCTCATCTGAAGAGTGGCTTGGCGGAAATGCTTATCGACAAGAAGTCTCTTGTAAGGTCGCTCGCCAAAAACGGGCGCATTAAAGTCGAACTGAAATCCGGCAGCGTCTTCGTAAAGACGCCAGGTGGTTCCGGAATCGAAGCGCTTTTGGTGAGCGCGGGGAGGAAGCGTTTCTGCCCACTCGACCTGAATGGTGATATTGGACTCTTGCGATTCGACGCGAAACGGAATGAGGGAGGGCACGAGAGCCGCATCGATGCCACGTTGCGCCGCAACTTCTACCGACACTCCGCCAATCCGGAACCAAGTGCGATGTTCGAAGGGTAACGCTTCGAGGACGTCCCGCAGCATCATTCCGCGAACGCTGTTTGTAGCTTGACCGACCTGTGGAGTGCTCATCCGATTAAGATCCGACGTTGCTGCACACAAACGCAGTACAAGGAAAGCCCGGAAAACTCGATCCGGAAGTCTTGCAATGCCCAAGCACAGCCTCTTCGGGACGCAGGCTGATTGTGGTCAGACGCGGTGGCTCATACAGCTTCTTAGCGTCCGGCGTATTCACTTCATGATCCATTCAGCCTCCTGCAAACTGTCCGCTCAATGATGACCGCAACTCCCGCAGCCCCCTATGGCGACACTTGAGTTGTTGAGAATCGGTAGAATCTGCTGCGGCCTTGCCCAACTTTCCACATCGAGTTCCTTGCTCGTGATGCGGCGGGCCGACTCCAGCAGAGCCAGATGCTCGCTTCCGCCGGCACAGAATTCGCAGTCGCCATGAGGCGGAATCTCTGCCCCAATCACGGCAGCACGAAGATGAGCGACGTTGCAAAGAAAAGAAACTGGACTTTCGCGGTCGCCGTTTTCCAGTTCACCGTTCGCGGGACACATTCCGCACAACGACTGAATGCGGCACTGCGTGCACTTGGTTACGCGCGTGCGTTTACGCCTTCGCACTTCCTCCAGATACCCTTCCCATACATGCTTCAACTCGACTCCGGCTACACTGAAAGTTTCTTGCTGCGAGATGACGCAAATTCCCATTTCGCCGTACGCATTGATGGCGAAGGAGTTCATGCCCCCGCCACAGAAGTACACGCTCTGGTTGTCTGCAAGGTTAGGCGGATTTTCAGCGTCGCGCTTGGCAAGCCTGCGATACTCGCTCACTTCCTTGTGCGAATGCAGGTCGAGGGCGACGACCTCCTCGGGGGCGAGTCTTACTGCCAAGGGACTCTGGGAACAGTCGATGCGCGGATTGATTTGGCCGTCGGTCTTGAACTCGATGCCGAGTTCGTGTTCGGCGAAATGTTTCATTGCCAGGATTTCATGCTTATTCACACTAGTGGCCACGGTTTTCAACTTAAGGGGTAGCCCGCGGTCCTTGAGCAACTTAATACCGTTCAGGCAGCGGTCGTAAGATCCCGGAATCGCAGTCAATGCCTCGTAGGTTTCCCGCGTGCGCCCGTACAGAGTGATTTCAATGGCGAACGGCGGCCACTCCGCCAGGTAGTCCGCGATTTGCTCGTTGATGATGGTGCCATTCGTAAAGAGCGTAATCAGGAAGCCCTTTTTTTTCGCATAGGTATAAATCTCGAGGAAGTCTTTGCGCGCGAAAATCTCGCCTCCGGTATAGAGAATCCAAAAGCAACCCATCGCAACCAGTTCGTCGAGCATGCGGAAGTGTTCTTCCTTGCTCAACTCCCGCTGTTTGGCCTCCACATCAGCCATGGGCAGATTGTTGTAGCAGTGCAGACATTCCAGGGGGCAGCGGCGGGTCACTTCGATCGAAACTTGCAGAGGCACCCGTTCACCAGTGTGTCGCTGGTGAAGATCTGCGCTAAACGCGCCATAGCTCAACTGCTCCAAAGCACACCCCCATTTTGAAAGCAGCGGCAGTGGTTATGTCTGCACTGCGCTCGTGCCTTAACGGTGATCAGCGTAATTCGCTGGTCGCGGCCACAGGTACCTCGACCAGACCGACCGCTTTCATCTCAGTGACGAACCTTGTGACGTCATGCTCTGCTTGCCCGGGTTCGATTTCGTAAGCGGTCGCAATCGCAGCGGCCAGTTGAGTCATGGTGTGCGGGGTCTCCAGCAGATTCCAAATCAGCGAACCCGTACTATTGAAGCTGTAAATCGAGGCCAGGTCTCCGACCTTGCCGCGAATCGGAACGAGGAGCATTTCACCAGCGACCACGCGGGCTACCACTGCCTGCGAGCGAACAAGAGTCTCCATTTCCGAGTTAACCGTCACTAGACTGGGCTCCTTTTCGGATGGAATCGAAAACTGGCGGTTCGAAAGCGATCCCGCTTTCATCCACAATGAGATTACGGTATCTGTACCCCCTATATGCAATCGGGCATTCGGGTCAGGGTATTCGGTTGGTTATCATCCCGGATGGTTCCCAAACGCATGGAAAGCAGTGGGTTACGCGACCGAACGGAGTTGGATCGTGGGATTGGCGACCACGGTTTCGGGTGTCAGGCTGCGACGATCTGGTGCCTCGACTACAAACGTTTACAGTAGACAAACGAAACGAAACGCTATAAAAAGAAATCCGGTCTCGAAGTTGTCGCAGGGGATGGACGCTTCGACCGAATCGATTCCCGTGCTTAACGAAGAACGTCGTCGCGCCATTCTCGATCTACTCAACAGCCACGGCCGGGTTCTAGTTACTGAACTGGCGCGGCAGTTTGAGACTTCACAAGTCACGATCCGCAAGGATCTCGAAATTCTGCATGCTCACGGAATGGTCCACCGCACGCATGGGGGAGCGCTTCCCTCGCGCGATGGGGCGTTGGAAGATCCGACGCTGCGTGAAAAAGAAAAGCTTCATCATCAGGAGAAATTGCGCATCGCAAGTACTGCGGGCGAGAAAGTGAAGGAGGGGCAGGTTCTGATTCTGGACTCGGGGACGACGACGACGGCGATCGCGCGGGCGTTGCGATCTTTTCAGAATCTCACGATCATAACGAACGCCGTCAATATTGCCGCTGAACTCTCCGGGACTGCCGTCGAGGTAATCCTGACGGGCGGGACACTGCGAAAGAATTCCTTTTCGCTGGTCGGTCCGATCGCCGAAGAGACACTACGACGCCTCAGCGCGGATTCGCTGTTTCTGGGAGTCGATGGATTTGATACTCACTTTGGATTAAGCACGCCGAATCTACTGGAAGCCAAAGTCAATCGGGTGATGATCGAGGTGGCGAAGAAAACGGTGGCGGTTTGCGACTCCAGTAAATTTGGCCGGCGCAGCCTGTCATTGATCGCGCCTCCGTCAGCAGTGCAGGAAGTGATCACAGACCGCGGCATTCCAAAATCCGATCTGCGAGCCCTGCGGCAAGCCGGAATCGAAGTGACGCTGGTCTGACACCATTGGATCCGACTCCATCCATGCCCCGCTTCGACGTTACCATTGCCGGCGAACTGAACCTGGACCTTATCCTCTACGGGCTTCCCGAACAGCTTTTGCCAGAGCGAGAACTGCTCGCCGAGAGCATGATGCTGACGCTCGGCTCTTCGTCGGCAATCGTCGCTCACAACCTGGCAGCACTCGGCAGCCGGGTCGGATTCCAATCTCGCATCGGCGACGATTCGCTGGGCCAAATCGCGCTCGACCGCCTGCGAGAAGGCGGGGTGGATGTAGCGAGCGTACGCCGTGTTCCGGGCACAACCACAACCGGACTGACCGTAATCCTGCACCATGCGGCCTGGCGCAACATCCTTACGTATCCGGGTACGATTGCGGAAACATGCTGGGAAGATCTCGACCTCGACTATCTTGCCGATTCGCGCCACTTTCATTTTTCGTCTTACTACCTGCAGAAGGGCCTGCGTCCAAGAATCAATGAACTGTTTCAGTTCATGAAATCGAAAGGTCTGACGGTGTCTCTTGACACCAATGATGATCCCGACGACCGATGGGACGATCTGCGGGACGTCTTGCGAAACGTCGATGTGTTCCTGCCGAATGAACGTGAGGCATGCAAAGCGGCAGGCACCGAAGACCTGAACGAAGCTGTTGAGAAGCTATCTCGGCTCGTACCATTGCTGGTGGTGAAGGTTGGCAGCCGAGGCGCGATGGCCCGGCGCGGCGACAGAACGCTTCACCAGTTCTCCGCGAAATGTGGTGCCTGTCGATACCGTCGGGGCGGGCGACAGCTTCGACGCCGGCTTTCTGCATGAGTACGTGCGAGGATCGGATTTGCAAGCATGTCTTGACAGCGGCAATCGGACCGGGGCGCTCTCGACTACACGCGCCGGAGGCACTGAAGCTTTCCGCGAGGTCAAGCATCGCGAACAATTCCTGCGAACCTAGTCGGGCACGCAGCTACTGCGGCGACACTTCCAAAAGTAAATGTTGTTTAAACTCAGTCTTCAATCTGGGGGCCTTCCCATCCTCGGCGTCAACCGTTCCCATGTCTTTTCCATCAGCGTAGTCTGATACGCGATAGTGGCCGGCCTTCAACCCGCGCAGTTCAACTTCTCCGGTGAAAGTGCCGTTCTGTTGGTCTGCGAAAAACGCGTAGTACATCTTGCCGTCTTTCGCGATGGCATAAGCTTCCGGCTCGTCATATCCGTAGACGTAGAGATCGCGGAAATCGCCGCGCGAAAGCATTTTCTCGTTGTAGAGAGCAATCCATTTCTTCCAGAGCGCGTCTTTCTCGGTGGTCAAGGCGACAGGCTTGAACTTCGGGCCAGGATCGGGCCATACGAATTTCGTCCCTAAAACGCCTCCGGTTCCCAACGTCGAAGCAAAGTCGGTGCCATGCTCGCTCCAACCACCTTTGCCAACCGGCGTCATCTCGGAGAGTTCCACGTGATCTCCATAGACCGCGGCTTGCGGCCCAAGCAGGGCCTTATACATCTTGATGCGGCGGCGCACTTGCACGGCGCCCACGGGATCCGCTGTCACCGCTTGATCGATAAATGGCAGCCACGCCAGCGACGGAGGAGTACCGCAGGGGCATGCCTGCGTCACGCTCTCGGGCTTGATGGATCGCGTGGTCTGGAAGATGGTCTTGTACACATCACCCATCGCATTGACGGAATCTTGCGGGGACTTGTGGTGATGTGCCGGGTTGTAGCATGCGGGCACGCTGTAGATGTTGTCGAGCTTCGAACCATCGAAGCCCCAGTCGCGAATGAATTTCTCGGTGAGTTGCTTGAAGTAGCTTTGCACCTCGGGGACCGCGGGACACAAGGTTGCGAGATCGCGAGTCATCCGCGCATGCTTTCCATTCTTGTCAAGAATGAACCAATCGGGATGCTCCTTCGCTACATTCGAAACGATATATTTGTGCGACTCCCATTTTCCCTGCCCGTCTTCGGCACCCAAGGGCAGCCACCAGAGTTGCGCCAGGATTCCCTGCTTGTGAAAGTCGTCGACCATCTGCTTGATGGAATCGCCAGGAAAGGTATCCTTCCGCGGGTTCCAGTCGCCGTAAGTATCGAACCAACGATCGTCGAGAGTCGCCCACTTGATTCCGAGTTCTTTCAGCTTGGGAACCGTGCCCAGCATTTGCGCCGGCGTCACATTGAACTCGTAGCCCCATCCGCACCAGCTCACGTTGTAGGCTTCGTTCGAGGGTTTGGGAATTTCCCATCCTTCTTTCTGCAGTACGCTCGACCACAGGCGAAGCGGTTCATAGAAGTCCCCGCTGTACACCGCCAGAAAACTGCGGGGCGCGGAGTAGCTCTCACCTGGTTTCAAAGCAGTATTTGCAGGAATGTCCACGCTTGCGTTCACGCGTCCGTCGGCATCGACCTTCACCGGGATGGAGAGGGTCCAGGGCAGTGTTTCCACATGGCCGATCGCTTCGCCGACAGATCCAGTCCAGAAGGCGACCACTGGAATGCCGCCCCCGTAGCCGCCTTTCACCGCTTCTCCCATGGCATTGGGCTGAGATGATTTGCGGGATAGTTTTTGCACGTCATCTTTTCCCCAGTCGTAGCTCGAACCTTCGAACGCCCACATGTCATAGGGCTGCGCCTTATCATCCACCAGCTTCGCGTTGAAGCGATGCTGCTGCATCCACACCTGATCAATCTGAAAATCCGTGGTCCCAACGTTTTTGTACGAAGAGCTGACGAGGATGATGTTGGGAAAATCGTCATAAACCTCTGCGATCAGGGTACGCTCGATTTCCAGCCCGCCTGGCGCCAGAGGACGGGCGGGAATTTCCACGCGCTTACCGCGGCCGAGTTTGCCGATGCTTTCCTGTACGTTCGCTCGCCCGAAGTCGGGAACAAAATCCAGTTCTTTGCCTTGGTGCACGATCGAGTCGCTGCCACCCGACGAGCCCTCGCCGGGTTCATCGAGCGTCAGACGCTTGCCATCCTTGAGAAGAGTCCCTTGCAGAAAGCCAGAGGGCAGGATCTGGAACTCCGCCGCACTGGTCGTGAAGGTCAAAGGCCCACCATCGTGCACGACGACCTTGATGTCGGATGGCTTCGAGGGAGCGAGCTTGGGCTGCGCAGGCGGTTTCGAACAACTCAGCATCGAGCCGACAAGCCCGGAGAACGCGATCGCCAAAACAATGGAGCAGCAATAAGGAAGGTTGCTTTGACCGCTACTGCGGATGCTCTTCATGATTCCCTCTCACGGGCTTGTTTGTTAGAACGAAAGCAAAAACAATCTTTCGTAACTATACAACACCCCGCGCGAGGCTGCGATGGTTGATTAGCGAATCTCGGCGAGCGAGTGCTCCAGGGCGCCGCGCTTGGGAGTGGGCATGGCACCCACTTCGCTTGTCACCCAGGCTCCCACGAGGTTGGCCACTTCGTTCATGAGATCGAGGGGTGCGCCTTGTAGGTACTCGTGCACGAGGCCCGCGGTGAAAGCGTCTCCTGAGCCAACGGTATCGGCGACCGAGACCCGAAAGCCGGGATGCTCGCCCCAGTCCGCCTCGCGCACCAGCAAACTACCGCTCCCGCCTCGAGTGATGCAGACCATCTTCAAGTCATAGGTACGGATCAAGAACTGAGCGGATGAAAGCTGGTCTTTATGATTCGGGGCTTTCGCCAGCTTCATGATCTTTGGCAACTCCTCGTCATTGAGTTTGACGATATCCGCCAGTTTCATGGATTCCGCGAGAACTTCGAATGAGTAGAAAGACTGACGCAGATTTACGTCGAAGACCTTGATTGCGCTCGGCCTTGTGGCGCGTAGGAATCGTCGAATCGTGGCGCGGCTTTCGTCCGAGCGTTGCGCCAGTGAACCAAAACAAACAGCGTCGGCCTTTGCGGCCAGAGTCTGCCAATCCGGAGTCCAAGCCAGAGAATCCCAAGCTACAGGGTGAGCAATTTCGAAACGTGCGATCCTCTTGGCATCGAGTTCGACGGCAACAGTTCCGGTGGGACGCTGCGGGTCAGTCTGGACATGATCAATATTGAGGCCCAACTCTTCCATGCGCCGAAGAGCTTCCAGCCCGCGCGAGTCCTCGCCGACGCGGCTTGCCACAATGCCCTGATCGCCCATCAGCGTCGTGATATAGGCGAAGTTGGCCGGGGCCCCGCCTAGACACGTTCGCTCGGGCAACAGATCCCAGAGCACTTCCCCAAGCCCAACCACTTTCTTTTTCATCGTTCGATTCCCGGTGGTATGAGTCCTGAAACAATTTCCCGGTGCCAACCGGAAACGAAGTAGGAATGACGGTCCGTGTGCGTATCAGAAAATCTGGGGGAGCCATTGGCTCCCCCAGGTTAGTTTTGGTTAACCGCTGCGGTTAGAAGGTTACCCGGACGCCGAGTTGCATTTGGCGCATCTGGCTGTCGCCAAACAAACCGGTGATGACGCCGGCGCCGGCGCAATCGATACAAGTGTTGCCCGGATTTGCGTACACCGCATGGTTGAAGATGTTGAAGAATTCCGCCTGGAACTGGGCCTTCACGCGCTCAGTAATGGTGAAATTCTTAAAGAGGGACATGTCGGACATCAACTCTCCCGGTCCGGTGAACTGGTTGCGACGGACGGTGCCGAACTGGGCAACGCCCGGTGCGGTGAAAGGACCGCTTTGGGTCACGATAGTTGGGCAGTCGGGACCACTGCTGCTGCTGTAGGGACTGTCGCAAAGAGGTGTTGACTCTGGTGTGAAGTACTGCACAGACCTAGTCTGGTTGTTGAAGCCGCTAGAGCCCAGTGGAAGCTGCCATCGAGACTCGGGCGGCACGGTCCGGTATCCCTGTCCAGATTGCAATTCTTGTAACTGGGCGAGAACGGCAAACCACTACCCAAAGTGAAGGTTGTATTCCATTGCCATCCGCCGACCAACAGGTCCAGTCCACGGCTGACATTGCCGAGGAAGTGTTTGCCACGACCGATCGGCAGTTCGTAGAGTGAGGTCAAAACGAACACGCTGTCACGGTTGAAGTCGCCGCGTCCATTGCCTTGGCTCAGATCCGGCTGATAGCTACCGTCGTTGTCGTAGGCCCTGGAAAGGGTCCAGAACGCCGTCAGAGTTAGACCGGCTGCTAGTCGGTGGTCGACCTTGATATTCAACGCTTTGTATGAGTTGACACCGTCGTTGCCGTTGTAGTTCAAACCTTGCCCAGAGCAACAAACCACAGCACTGGTGACTCCGTTCGCATCGGTGTAGCTGGTGGTGAACGCAGTGTTGTAGGGCGAACGGTCGTTGAAGCTCACTCCGCCGTGCGGCAAGAACCCAACCACGGTTGCTTGGTTTGCGTTGTAGGTGTTGCTGTTGCCCTTGAACACGTGGGTGCCGTGGTTCCCGACGTAGCCGATTTCAATGCTGGTCTTGTTGGTCAGTTGACGCTGCACGGTGACGTTCCATGCATCCAGAGTGGGAGCGACCAATTTGTCCGGCCGTATGCGAGGAGATACGTTTCCCGTGGGTCCAAACAACGGAAGGATCCCGCTGGCGGGAATGACCGGGAACTGGTTTGGAGTCGGACCGCAAATCGTATTGCTAGGAGCTGGCAGACAGGTTCCAGTGAAGTTGAAGGCGGCAGTCTTGTTGTCGTTGGTGGGCGAGTTCAGTTGCTCGTTGGCCAGAACCGGCAGGTTCTGCGTGACCGTGTGACCGAATAAGGATCCGAACACGCCGATGTCGTAGCTGCGTCCGTAGCCCATGCGGACAACCGTCTTTGGAGTTACCTGGTAAGCAATTCCAAGCCGCGGCGCGAATTGTGTCCAGTTGTTCTTGGTGCTTCCGTTATCACTGATACCGCCGTAGCCAGCAACTCGAATTACGCCTTCCGGCAGAACTGCGAAACCGCCGTTGCCCTTACCGTTGACGCTTTCCGGAGTGTAGAACTCCCAGCGCAAACCGTAGTTAAAGGTCAGTTTCGGGGTGATGCGCCAAGTGTCCTGGCCGTAGAAGAAATAGCGATTCTGGGTTTCCATCGCCGTCGGTTCCGACGGCGAACCGACGTAGCGGTTGAACGAGGTCACTTCGCCGAACAGGAACGTGGCGAGATCTAAGCCACCCGTGCTGTTGTCGGAAGTGCCCTGCTGGTTGAAGTTAATGACGCCCGTACGGTTCTGATCCGAGGGAACGCGCAAATTCGTCGCATGGCGGATATCAGCACCAAACTTGAACTGGTGGTTGCCCAACATCTTGGTCCAGTTGTTGACGAACTGGTAGACCCTGTTCCTTCTCGGTGAGTGGGCAGTTGCAACGGCCGATGTCAAGACCTTCGCCGATACCATTGTTGCCAAGCGTGTTTTGACCAATCGTCTGGTCAAAGATCAATGCCGGCAGACCGTTGGTGGTGGGATCGGAAGTGTTCAGACCCGGGCAGTCCCAGATCGGTTGCCGCGGTGCTGTTGTTCTGATCGAACTTGGTGGAGTGCGGATTGTAACGGAACCATCCGAAACGGAAGTCCGTCAGCAAGCTGCTGCTGAGGGTGTAGTTGAATCCGGCTGCCAAGCTGTAGTTCTGAATCAGCGATTGCCTGCCAAGCCGATCGGACCGAGTCCCGGTCCGCCAATCTGGGTTCCGAACACCGGAGCGCCGGAGAGCTGAGAAGTGCGCGTGGGTGTAGCGGCCGAAAACATTCAGTTTCTGATTGACGGAGTAGTCGATGCGGCCGGTGTACTGGTAGTCGTTAAAGCTGCCGCTGCCACTGGCGGAATAATTGTCGACTGTTCCGTTGTTGGTGCCAGGGGCGTTCGGCGCCGGCAACAGGACAGAATATGCTCGGCGACGCCGTTCGGATCAGTACGTGCTGGAAGCACAGCTCATCGGAATGATGTTGCCAGCGTACGCGGTGCCGCGATCCTTGGGGCTCATACGGGTTGTACACCTGGCCAGCGCCACCGCTCAGGCCCGCCGTGAGGTATTCGCTTAGGTCGCAGTTCGCACTTCCTGGCGGTCAAGACAGGTCGAGCGAACGAGGTTGGTTGGAACCGTGACCTGGAAGACTACTGCCCTGAGTTCGGCGCGTTCCTTCGTAGTTGCCGAAGAAGAACAACTTGTTCTTGATGATCGGTCCACCGACTGCGCCGCCATACTGCTTCCAGTTATTCGGCGAGGGTTTGCCGGTAAATGGATTCTTGGCCGGGTCGACAGGATCCAAATCGTAGAAGTAGCCGCTGCCGTGGAATTCGTTGCTGCCCGACTTGGTCTGGGCGGTCATGATTCCAGCGATCGCCTTGCCGAATTCGGCGTCGTAGTTCTGAGTCGTCATCTTCGTCTCATCGACCGAATCCAGGCTCGGGTTGACGATGATGATGCCCAGGATGGGATCCTGGTTGTCGGTGCCGTCCAGTTCGTACCCGGTGCCGCTGAAGTGCTGGCCGTTGACGAAAATCTGCTTGCTGCCTTGAGGATTCTCCGTGGCCGCGTGGCTCCAGCCGATGACCTGCGTTCCTGGCGTAAGCAGTTCCAGACTCTGGAAGTTGCGGTTGAAGATGGGAAGTTCCGCCAACTGCTTGCCATTGAATTCAACCGAGACGTCCGCGCGGTCCGTCTTCAATTGCGGGGCCTCGGCCGTGACTTCGACCTGCTCGCTGGTCGAGCCGACCTGGAACTGGCCGTCAATCTTGGTACTCGTGTCGGCGGAGACTTGGACGTTCTTGGTATTCCAGGGACTTTGAAGCCAGTGCCTTCGATCCGGACGGTGTAGATGTCTGGAATCAAGTGCGTAACCGCGTAGTTGCCACTCTCATTGCTGGTGGCTACGGTGGAAACGTTCTTGGTCTTGGCTCGTCACCGTAATCTTGGCGCCCGAGACGGCTGCGCCAGACGGATCGGTTACGGTGCCGAGAATGCTTCCGTATACTGCCTGACCGAGTGCGCCAGGCACCCACAGAATGCACAGTAGACTGAGCAAAGCTACTGAGATCCACTAGTGACCTTTTCATGAACTTCCTCCTGGAACTTTTGCCAAACAAAACGATGTGCCCCGGAAATGCAGGTGGGATTGTCAGCACTGTTCGTGCAGTCGTAGTACAAAACAATTATCTGGAATAAGTTTCACTAGGTTTGATACCGTTACTGGTGTAAAGTCCTAATATCGCAAGCAGATACGGGCTTCCGTTACTTCCCTGTGATATGGCTGTCACGCACACTGTCGCAATAGGCCGGGAGCAATGCTTCCAGCAAATAGATAAACTTATTAAAAGCCATAGCCTCCGACACCTCGGAATCGCTGTGCAAACTTCTCCGGTACCTCGCTGAACACTCGCTGGATCACCCGGGCGTCGCGCTGAAGGAATACCAGATTGCGACAGAAGTGCTCGGGCGGCTCGGCTGGCTTCGATCCGCAAAGTGACTCGACGGTTCGAGTGCAGGCGGGACGCCTGCGGGTCAAGCTGGCGGAATATTACGCACACGAGGGGACCGAGGATCCTATTGTCGTTGAGATTCCCAAGGGCTCGTATGCGCTGACGTTCCATGTGCGACCTTCGAAGGGCGGCGCCCAACCGGCCATAAGTCTGATTGCTGACGTCGGAGAAAAGAGAGAAGAGCCGGCTCGTTCGATTCGCGGATGGGCGATCACCGTTCTTGTTCTTTCGGTTTTGCTGGCGGCGACGATTTCGACGATCGTCAGCCTGCTGTGGCAGAGGGCGCGCACGCCAGTGGCCGCCAGCCAAGCGGTGCCGCTCGCATATCAGATTTTCTGGAGTCCTTTCGTCACCGGCCCGCAGCAGCCATGGGTCATCTTCAGCAACGGGAGCTTTGTGGGAAGGCCTGAGACCGGAATGCGGTACTTCAACCCTAAGGCCGACTCGCGAGCTTTTATTCTGGATCACTACACAGGCGTGGGAGAAGTTCTGGCCATTCACCAATTGGATCACGTGTTTTCTCTTCTGAATCGACCGGTTGGGGTGAAGCGGGGAGCTTTATTCTCCCTGGATGACGCCAAGAACAGCGATCTGATTTTCGTCGGTTCGCCCTCCGAAAATCTCACACTGCTCGATATCCCCGGCACCCAGGAATTTATTTTTCAACGACTGGATTCCGGTCCACGCAAAGGGGATCTGGGTGTACTCAATGTGCATCCGCTGCCCGGGGAGCCGAAGATTTTCCTGGCAACGCCGGCGAACCAACCGACCACCGAAGACTATGCCGTGGTGAGTTTGCTGCCGGGACTGGATCCATCGCGCTCGATTCTGATTCTTGCCGGCAATTCAACGTTCGGCACGCAGGCAGCGGTGGAGTATGTCTGCCGGGAAACTTCGCTCAAGGAATTGCTGCAGCGCCTGAAGGTTTCGAAGGCGGGCGAACTGAAGCCGTTCGAAGCTCTGCTCCATGTGAGAATCGCTCACGGCGTGCCCGTGATGACGGACCTGGTGTCGGTGCGGAACCGCGGCAACTGACGAAGGCTGGAGAAGCCTGCCGCTTCGGTTCCGATTTATTGCGGCGCGGTTAGGTGCGGATCCAGTTCCGTCGCCTTCTCAAATTCTTTCCTAGCCTCATCTTTTTGGCCGCTTCGCTGCAGGGCCAACCCGAGCTGATAATGGGCAGCGGCGTAGTTCGGCTCAGAGTGAATGGCGGAGCGAAATTGTGAAATGGCTCCGTTTACATCCCCAGCCTCCAGCATTCGCTTTCCGGAATTTGTAGAAAAGGTGGCGGTTTGCAGACTGTTGCTCGAGGCGGCGATCCTGGCTCCTGCCTTGGCTTCCTGGGCTGCTCCTTCAGCGTCGCCCAGTTGACGGAGGACGCCGGCGAGGGTGGTGTGCGCTCCCGCGAAATCCGGTTGCAGTCGGATCGCTTCGCGTAATTCCGCCGCTGACTCCGGTAGTTTTCCCTGCTGCTTAAGAACCGTTCCCAGCGTGTAGTGCGCTTCGGGGTAGTTGGGCTGATTCTGAATCGCTTTTTGCAGTTCTCCGCTTGCCTTATCGAAGTCGCCCTTCTGCCAGTACAAGACTCCGAGGGTGTAGTGGGCATCGGCCAGATCCGGCTGCAAGCGGATCGCGATCTCAAACTCGGGAACGGCCTTATCGAGTTGATCTTTGAGTTTGTATGCGAGGCCCAGGTTGTAATGCAGCGAGGCATCGTCTGGAGCGAATTTCATTCCGGTCTGCAGTTCGGTGATGGCGGCATCGAAATCTGCGCGCTGCATATACGCGAGAGCTAAGTTCCCGTGCAGGGTTCCGTCGTCGGGACGAAGTTGGATAGCAGTTTGGAATTTCGCGATCGAACCTTCGGCATCGCCTTTCTGAATGAGTGCCAGCCCCAGTTTGTTATAGGCTTCCGCGTCCTGGGGACGCAGCTTGGTGGCCTGGTTAAAGGCCGCCACCGCGCAATCGGCGTCGCCGCTGCGGCGGCAAGCCAAGTCCTAGTTCCATTTGCAATTCGAACCAATCGGGCTTCAGGGCGGCCGCCTTGCGTAATTCCTGCAAGGCATCGGGAGCCTTCGATTGTGCGGCGAGCGTTTTTGCCAAGTAGTAATGAGCCACGGCATCCTGCGGAACCAGTTCCAGCGCCTTCTGTAACTCGGTAGCGGCTTCATCGAGTTGTTGATTCTGCAAATGCACGACACCTAAATGAAAATGGGCGGGTTCGAGATTGGGTTGGAGGCGCAACGCTTCCTGGAATGCCGATTCCGCCTCCGCGAACTGGTTTCGCTGCGCGAGAAGATTTCCGAGATCATCCCGCAGGTCGGCTCGTTCGGGGGCGAGTTCCACTGCCCGGCGCATTTCTGCTAAGGCCTCGTCCCCGGGATGCTGGCTCAGAATGCGGGCTAGAGTACGATGAGCCTCGGCGTTACCGGGAGCGATCTTCACGGCGGCACGCGCTTCCTGCTCGGCATCGTCTGACTTTCCCTGTTGCAACAACACTCCGACAAGGGTGAGTCGTGGTTCTACGAATCCAGGCTTGAGTTTGATGGCGGCGCGAAGATGAGTGACGGCTGCGTCGGTTTGGCCTTGCTGAGCCAGCACCCAGCCGAGGGCCGACTGCGCTTCTGAGTCGTTTGGCGCCAACCGAACCGCCTTCTCAAATTCAGAGCGCGCAGTGGTAACGTCTCCGTTCTTGAGTGCTTCCTGCCCATGTTGTAGCGCCAGGCGAACCGCGGACTTGGATGCCGGAGTAACCGGTGTCCCCTGCCCCCAGAGTCCAACGTTGGTGGAGATTATCGCCAAGAGCAAAAAACTACCGAATCTGGAGGGGTGTGAAAGCACGATGAATGAAGTGTTCTTTGCTTTTCGAAATTATATCCAACGCACGCGGAAGCAATCGTGTGGTATGACATAAGACGAATTGCAAGTCGTGAAGTTGGGCGCAGCCTCGGAGGCTGCATTTCATGCGACTCTCTCGGCGAAGTTTCCTGCAACTTTCGAGCGCTGCCGCATGCGCCGCGCCTTGGACGCATCTCTTGCCGACGAAGACCGACGCTTCTAATGCTGACCTCTGCCGCAAACTCGCTTCTGATCCGCTTCGTCCGCAGTATCACTTGCTTCCCGCGCACAACTGGATGAACGATCCCAACGGGCCGATTTACTATCGCGGACGCTATCACATGTTTCACCAATACAATCCGCAGGCTGCCGTGTGGGGCAACATGAATTGGGCGCACGCCACGAGCGAGGACATGATTCACTGGAAGCACGAAGGGATTGCACTTTCACCCACACCCGGCGGACCAGATCGTGACGGCGTTTTCAGTGGCAGCGCCGTCCTCGACGAAGGTAAGCCCACCGTGATCTATACCGCCGTCGCTCCGCCGGCAACGCCGGATGAGGCCACGCTGCGTGATGGCGCTCATACCTGGCGCGAAACGCAATGCCTGGCCGTCGCACAAGACAACGAACTTCGCAATTGGAAGAAGCTTCCCGAACCTGTGATCGCCGCGCCACCCGCGGGTCTGGCCGTCACTGGGTTTCGCGATCCGTGCCTTTGGCGTGAAGGCAAGCTCTGGATGCTGATTCTCGGTTCCGGCGTGGCGCATAGGGGCGGGTCTATCCTCTTATACAGCTCACCGGATCTCCGCAATTGGTCCTATCTGCATCACCTGATCGACGGCACAACCTCGGACATCAAGAGTGTCAATCCGGTCGACTCCGGAGATATGTGGGAGTGTCCTGACTTCTTCCCTCTCGGCAACAAGCACGTGCTGCTGATCTCCACGGTGGGGAAAGTTCGCTGGAAAGTGGGCACGTATGCGAACCAGCGTTTCACGCCTGAGAAGGAAGGCGTGGTCGATTGGGGCTCGTACTATGCGGCGAAGACCATGCTCGACGCAAAAGGCAATCGCATTCTTTGGGGATGGATTCCTGAAACGCGTCCCGACGAGGAGTTGATCGCCGCGGGATGGGCAGGGGCAATGTCGCTTCCTCGCGTATTGTCGCTGAGTTCGGAAAACGAACTGCAGACGGAAATCGCGCTGGTCGCGCAGCAATTGCGCGGTACGCAGGTGGGCTTCACTACCGAAACTCCGCTTGTTGCGCGGAAAAAGATCTTGGACTCATTCCGGATTCATGACCTTGCGGCGGAACTGGTCGTCGACGTACGCCCGAAGTCAGGGTTCTCCATCCAATTGCAATCCGAGAGCGGAACTGTGTTTGCGACCATCACTTACTCCGAAAACTCGGGAGGCCGCGAAGTTCTGGTCAACAATGTCAAGGCGCCTCTGTCGGGAAATAGTGGATCGCCCCTACGCCTGCACCTGCTCATAGACGGATCGGTAATGGAAGTCTTCCTCGAAAAGACGACTTCTTTGACGGCACGCATCTATCAAGTTCCATCGGGCCCGTTGCGAATCAAAATGATAGGGGACATCGAACTCCTCTCGTTCCATGGCTGGCAGATGTTGCCAATCTCAAATGACCGACTCACGGCTTCCCTGTGCTCGTGACGACTCGTGAACCATTTCGGCGGCAGTTGATGCCGACACAATTCTGTTGTATGGTGCGATTTGCTCTAATTGAGACGGGGCAAAACACGCGCCCGTCCTGATACTTCCCGTTCTACCTGGTAATCGAACAAAATAGTCTTCATGCCAATTTCTGCCAACGTTGTCCTAGGCCAGGGAGTACAGATCTTCCATCCGGATCTCGTCAATCTGTATGGCTGCTCGGTAGACGATGAGACCAAGATCGGCTCCTTCGTCGAGATTCAGAAAAATGCCTCGGTGGGCAAGCGATGCAAGATTTCGTCGCACACGTTTGTTTGCGAGGGGGTCACGATCGAGGATGATGTCTTTGTTGGACATGGTGTCATGTTTATTAACGACCTGTATCCTCGGGCGTCGCAGGACGGGCGCTTACAAACCGAAGCGGACTGGAAAGTAGTTCCGACGCGAGTGAAGCGCGGAGCGTCCATCGGAAGCGGCGCGGTCATTCTCGGCGGTGTAACCATTGGCGAAGGTGCTCTTATCGGGGCGGGCGCCGTTGTAACGCATGACGTGCCTGATCAGCAGATCGCGAAGGGCGTGCCCGCTCGTCTTGGCCGTGCCGTCCCGCGAGAATAAAGAGTTTCTTGAGGAGGCAGATTGATTCGGATTGGCGTGATCGGTTACGGATACTGGGTTCAAACCTGGTGCGGAATTGTTATGAGCCTCAGCCGCGCAAGCTGCCTGCGTCAGTGATCTGCGAGCGCCGCGAGACCGATCACTTCCAGCATTGCATTGGGGAACACGAAGAGCCGATGACCGCGGGTGCTACGGGACTACGAGTGGTGGAAATTCTGCAGGCTGCTTAGCAGTCGATGGCGCAACATGGCCGCCCAGTGGATTTGCGCCTGACCGCTCTTGAAGCTGCCGCCTGAGGGCGGGTGAGAAAATAAGGATCCCGGTTCCAAGCGTTTATGGCAAACATCAAGGTTCCGTATCTCGACTTGAAAGCACAGTATCAGAGCATCAAGCCTGAGATTGATGCCGCGATCGCGCGTGTGCTGGATAGTTGCCAGTTCGTGCTCGGCTCTGAGGTGGCGGGGTTCGAGCAAGAATTCGCGACCTACTGCGGCGCTGCGGAGTGTATTGGCCTGAACTCCGGTACAAGCGCCTTGCATCTTGCCTTGCTCGCGGCTGGAGTCGGTGCGGGCGACGAAGTCATCACGGTACCGTTCACTTTTGTAGCTAGCGTTGCCGCGATCATCTACGCCGGAGCGAGACCGGTGTTGGTGGATATTGATCCGCGCTCGTTCACGATGGATCCCGCCGCGATTGAAGCGGCGATTACGCCGCGCACCAAAGCGATCCTGCCCGTACACCTCTACGGTCAGCCGGCGGACATGGATCCCATCATGGAAGTGGCGCGCAGACATGGACTGGTTGTGATTGAAGACGCTGCGCAGGCCCATGGAGCGAAATACAAAGGGCGGGCTGTGGGCTGCATCGGCGATATGGCTTGCTTCAGTTTCTATCCAGGAAAAAATCTGGGCGCGTACGGCGAGGGCGGCGCGGTGACCACGAGCAACGCCGAGTATGCGCGGACGGTCCGCATGTTGCGCGACTGGGGACAGGACCGCAAATATCATCACGTGCTGCGTGGATACAACTACCGGATGGAAGGCCTGCAGGGCGCCATTCTGCAGGTTAAGCTCCGCCACCTCGAGCCGTGGACCGAGGCTAGACGCACAATCGCCGCCAAATATAACGAACTCCTAGCCGACTCCGAGCTAGTGCGACCCTCAGAGATGCCTTGGGCCCGGCACGTTTATCACGCTTACACACTGCGCTCCGACGACCGTGACGCTCTACAAGCGGCCCTACAAGAGAAAGGCATTCAAACCGGTATTCACTATCCGATGCCAGTGCACCTCCAACCGGCCTACGCCGAGCTTGTGCAGATGCCGCTGTCTCTCCCGGAGTCGGAGAAGGCCGCAGCTGAGGTCTTCTCCCTGCCAGTGTTTCCGGAACTGACGGACGAGCAGATCCAGACGGTGACGACGGCGTTGACGAGCCTGGCGACAGCACGGTAAGGAGAACCGTCGAGACTGGTCAATGTTGACGGCAAGGAGGCGGCGCCGAGTCTTGGTTGCCGTCAACACTAGGAACATCATGTTCGGGGTCAGGATCAAGCTACGTCTGCACGGTGGAGCTTGCCCCACCTCGCTGAATCTCGGCCAAGTTCCTGTCGCTTTCGAGCTTCCGCAATGAGCTCGGAACAGGCCTCGAACTCCTGACTTAGCGGTGCCGCCTTGGCCTTTAGCTGTTCTTCGGCCTGATCGGGGGTGACCACGGTCGCTTTCGGTCGAATGTACGGCTGTTTCTTCTTTGATGGGCGGCCGTCATCTCGGCCACTCGCGTCATTTGCACTGCTAAAATGCACAGGTCGAATCCTTTCAAAGTTCATGCGACACTTCCGCGCATGACTGGTAAAGATGCTTCACAGTCACGGTCTAGCGGTAGCTTTTTCTTGACGAGATTGTGGCGATAGCAAGATAGTACACACCACGAAAACCAGTGCTCACCAGGATCAAGGTCTGTTCGGAATTTGTAATAAAGCGATACAAACTCTTCTACTGGCAGATTACATCTGCGATCTAACCGAATGAAAACAGATTCCCGTAGGCCGCTCCACGTTCTAACACTCACACCGTTTTATCCCTCGCGTGACGACGATGCAATTGGTTGTTTTGTCTCCGAACCGCTTGCATGGCTCGCCAAAATGGGTGTCCGCAATACGGTATTTGCGGTGCAACCGCTCTATCGGAGAAGACATCAAGCGAACGATTCTGGGGTTTCGGCTGATTGGCTTCATTGCTTCGCGTTGCCTGGAGCCTTCAGTGTTCCCATTGCCGGCGCTTTCGTTTTCGCGCTCATGTCGGGCGAGTACGGGCACTTCATCGCTTACAACCCATTAATCTGATCCACGCCCACGGATCCTTGCCCTGCGGCCACGCAGCGATGTTACTGAGCCAGGAGGTGGGCATCCCGTACATCGTTTCTGTCCACGGCCTTGATAGCATCTTCCAGGGCGCAGGATACCGGTCGCGTTGGGGCATGGTGTCGCCGCATTTCCCGGATGGTACACGCTTCGTCGCGTCGCGTGATTTGCGTGAGCGAAAGCATCCGCGGAAAGGTGCAGGAAGAGATGGGCCGTCGTTGCCGGACGTCGGTCGTGTACTACGGTGTAGATCCCGAGTTGTTTCATCCTAGCGACGAGGCACACTCCGAGTCGCTTCTCATCCTCAGCGTTGGGGACCTGCTTCCAATTGAGGGATACGAACTCCTGCTGCACGGAGCTTCTTCCCTGGCTTCCGAATTTCCGACCCTTCACTGGGAATTCATCGGCGACGGGCCGGAACGCTCTCGCCTGCAAAATTGGCTCAGCAACTTAAAGTCGACACACGTGTGGGTTTTCTTGGACGCCGACCTCGCCAACAGATTGCCACAGCGATGCGAAGATATACGGTATTCGCGCTGCCCAGCCGTCAGGAAGGCTTGCCGAACGTCTATTTGGACGCGATGGCGACGAGCAAACCGGTCATCGGGTGCCGTTCCCAGGGGATCGCAGAGATTATTCAGCACGGCTCAAATGGCTTGTCTCGTAGGACCGAATAACGAGAAAGAACTGACTCTGGCGACTGCAATGCTTCTGCGCGACGGTTCGCTCCGGCACAACATTGGGACGGCTGCGCGCGACACTATCCTGGAAAGGCTCACGCTGGCCCATCAGGCGGACAGTCTGGCCCGGATTTATAGGGAATCGATCGCATGACCTGCCCCTTGCAAAGCGCCCCGAGCAGTGCAAAATTCGCGAACACTTCTGGTCAGCACAATGACAGCAGAAGCGACACTCCGAAAATGACTAAGTTAAGACGGCGCCAACCAAAATCTCCAGGCTAGAGGAGAAACATCACGTGCATCAAGCTCTCTGCCCTTAGCTCGGTTGCTACGCAACGGTCAGGACAGCAGATGGCCAGCAAGATTGTTTAGCGGAACATTAAGAGGCGATTGGTCCTCACCTCGGCGGAGTTATCAAGTTGAGATTTTGAAACACAACGCTACAAACTGGGCAGGGCTTTCGCAATAAAATTCTTTGCTACGACTGTGAGCAAAAAACTCGTATCAAAATCCAGACTCACCCCGGTATTGAAAATGTACGCACCGCACGCTTTAGTCGCCGCACGTTCCAGAACAAGGTGGGAAATATCTGACGAGAATACCCGGCGGAGACATGGAAAAGCCGCTTCCGGTCGTCGATGCTTTCTATCGGCAATTGCTTGCGAAAGTTTCGGCGCTGCCGGGAGGAGAGTCGGCAGCAGTCATAAGCGGCCTGCCGCTGCGTGGATCAGAGAGATACTCCTTTTCCATCCTGGGGAAGCCCTCGCCGCCCGACCAAAGGCCCGACGCGGGATTCGTCGAGGTGAGTGCGGATCTGTTCCGTACCTTGCGGATTCCGCTTAGAAAGGGCCGATGTCTGGACGAGCACGACACTCAAACTGCGCCCTGGGCGGTAGTCATTAATGAGGCGTTTGCGCACCGCTATTTCCCGAACGAAGATCCCATCGGTCAGCAACTGCGCATACGATATAAGCCCTGGCCGATCGATGAAGATCATCCCCGCCAGATCGTGGGTGTCGTCGGCGATGTCAGGCAGTGGAGCTTAGGGCGGCCTGCATACCCGTTCGTTTACACCTTATATCTCCAACACTCCGTGATTTTCCCCGGCGGCTCAGCGATGGATCATTTAGACGAGAATCTAGTGATCCGGACCGCTCGCGGCATATCGGGCCATGAGGCGGATATGGGAATTGCCTTGAAGAAAGCGGTAGCAGATCTGGATCCCGGTATCCCGATCACGGACGTGATGCCGATGCATCAGGTGGTGAGCGATTCCATCGGCGATTGGGGGTTTTACGCGCGCATTCTCGGGATCTTCGCCGGCGTCGCCGTCCTGCTGGCGGTGGTTGGCATTTATGGAGTCTTGTCTTACTTCGTGAACGAGCGCACGCACGAGTTCGGCATCCGCCTGGCTTTAGGCGCTTTGCCTTCCGATGTGTTATCACTCGTCGGCAAGCTGGGACTAAGGCTCACGCTGATCGGCGTTGCGATCGGAATCCTGTTAGCTGTCGGCCTGACTCGCCTGATTGCTGATTTCCTAGTGGATGTAAAACCAACAGACCCGGTTACCTATGCGGTCGTATCCGTCGTGCTTGTCGGCGTCGCGTTGTCGGCCTGCTATATCCTCGCGCGCCGGGCTACGAAGGTCGACCCCATGGTGGCACTACGCTACGAGTGATCGCTCATAAATACCTGAGCAAGATCTGCAGGCACCCTAGTCGGACCATGCCGAAGAAGTCACTGTCATAGGCTCTGTCACGTTTCGGGAGAGCGTCGAGGAAGCTGTGTCCGAGGACGCTTCGACAAGCTGGCTATCGTGCGGCGAAGCGCTTTCGATACTGACAGGAAGAAGAAGACCTGTGATCATCGGCGAGAGCGAGGATTTTTGTGCCTTTGCTGCGTTTGGTCAGCCCGACCGCGAGGCCCCCTTTTTCGCCCCCGTGAAGGAGGCGTCGATGAAGGCCTCCTCTAGTTGGAGTTTCCCTCGGGCTTGCAACTTCTTGGCTAGGATCCGCAAGATGCGCTCCAGCTTGCCTTCTTCGCACCCACTGGTGCAGGCGGCGGTGGCAGGTCTGATACGGCGGATATTTCTTGGGGAGTTCGCGCCACTGGGCGCCTGTACCCAAGACTCACAGAATTCCGTTAAGTACGGCCCGCGTGTCCTGCCACGGCCGACCACGACCGTCGGCACGCCGCTGAGGACGCAACATCGGTTAGATCAACTTCCACTGGGCATTGCTGAGATCCCATCGGCCTCATAGCCCACAAGGTTCAACCACCATTGATGAGCCCGGCTGTAGTACGCACTTTTGGCTAAGGGCGCTTAGACGACGTCCGTAACCGTAGCATCGGATCACCAAACAAAATATAGGTTCGCCGCACGTCCGGATCGATGTCCGTCGATTTGGCTTTCCGAACTGCCTCTCCCAAAGTCAAAGAGGGTTTGCTGAAGAGCAACCTGACGACATTCTGATCCATTTGCACTTGTGGTTCAGGTTGGGTTAATCCGGAAGAAGCCCAGACTGCTACCGCCCCGCCGTTCTTCGAAAGCAGCAGCGCCTCCGCCAGACTCTGGGTGTACACGTCGTGAAAGAAGCCATTCAGGCAATTCATAACGAGGAACAAAGGAAGATGTGCGCCGTTGGACAAAGTTGACGCCGCCGTATCGTCTAGCAGGTCATCGCCCGACCAGATTTCCACTGACCCGTGCCCAATGTAATTAACCAGGAGTTTCCCACTGTTGATGCCATCCAGGATCTCTTGTCTCGCCGCACTAGCATCCATGTCGCTCGCGAAGACGTCTGTGACCGTCATCGATTTGGGGAGTAGGGCCTCAACAGACCGGCTATCCTGCGAAAAATCGGACGCGTCGTTTCGGTCAGCAACAAGCAAAGACTGCTCTGTCCAGTCTCCGCGATCACGGTCACTTTCGTAGCTGAGGGTTTTTCTCACCACGGTGTTGGCCTCATCACTCGTGCGCACCGGCAACCGGCCAGTAGCAACCTGTGGTAGGCCTTGGTTGTCAAAATCGGAAAACCAATCATCCGACGCCGTTTTAAGCTCGGAGGTCACAATAATCTTGGTGGGGACGAAATCAAAGAATCCGAAGTCAAGATAGTTCCGTGGATCCACCGATGCATCTCCCACGAGCAGAAGATACTTGGGTTTGTATTGCCATCTCCTAGTGGCCGTTTCCAAGAGGTCCCGAATTGCACTCGGACTACGTTCGCCGAAATTGAACTCGTCATACAGTTGATCGACTTGGACGAGCGCGACAGATTTTCCCTGGTCGCGTCGTAACCGAACGAGTGGGCCGAGCGCGCCGAGGAACTTCGGATGCGCAATCATTACGACCTCACCCCCGGGTTGGGCACTGTGCCAACTGGAAGGGTGATTGCGAATGACCTGCCATGGCTTCGCAATGCGTTTGTCGGACAGCGCGAGCAGGATGTGTGTCCCGGGAACCGACTGCGGAATCTTCACCCGAAGCTTGTAGCCACCGTCTTCAGCGTCGACTTCGGGCTCAAGCTCTTGGGCGTGAGCGGAATCGGTGATGTCGATTAGTCGGCTTGGTGGTTGGTCGAAGCCATGCACCACAACCTGTTCCCCGGCCTCGGCCGTGAACTTCAGCAAATCCGATTGCGCGGTGTAGGTCCGGGGATAAGTGAGGTTGATGCGATCCACCAGGCTGAGGTCGTTCGCGCCACCTTGCGCGGTCAGGGTAACTGTGTTCACCCCTTGCTGCAGGATACCGCGAGGAATTCGCAGCGTAACGGTGCCCAGGCTTTGGCCGGTGAAGTTCAGTTCCCCGAGGTTTGCTCCATTGATCGTCACCGAGACGTTGTGCGGCACGCCCTCGGTTACGCCCTGCAGGACAACCTGGAGCGCCGCCTCGGCTATGGATGTTGATGCGATACCGGGTGCTCTGAGGATCTGGTTGACAGGGGTTGAAGAAACCAGCGCCCCAAAGAAATTATCCGTATCTTCTCTGAGCAACGCCGCGAAATATGTCGTGCGCGGCTTCAATTCCACCGTTTCCGGAAAGCTCGACGGCTGCCACCCGCCATCGCCGTTGGCCGACTCCCGCGGAATGCGCTTGCCGGGTCGGTCACCCGCCACCAACCAGTAGACGCGCTTGTCAGAATACGGAGTATCGATGCCGGTCCCGTAGAACTCGATCGTCGCTTGCGGGCCGAATCCTCCAACGCCTTCGGCTACGCCGCTAATACTGATCGGCTGTTCTGTGCCTTCAGCAAACAATCTCAAAAGAGTTGGGTCGACCGATGCGCTCAATCCTGCAGCCACCAGTTGCGGCTGGGTAATTCGGTACCATCCTTCGTGCTGGACGAATATTTTGACTGCAGGATTTCCGGCCAATTGGAACTGCGTCTGCCGCTGGTCTGAGCTAAAGCGGGAAACCGCTCTGGCCTCAACGATGTGACTTGAGGAGACTTCGGATTCCTGGCTCGCACCGACGACGCTATTCAGTTCCTGAATCATCATGGCCTGCGGTGCGGCTGGCGCCAGAGCGCGCTGCGGGAGTATCGGACCGTGGAAAGTACGCGAGCCGTTCAAATCCACATCTTCCAGCCAATAGGAGTTGCTTGCGACCGGAGAATGATCGATCCAAGCGTAAGTCTTGGCGGCGTGCTGTGGTAATGAGTGCCGAAAAGTCAGGGCAGAACCGGCAATCAACCCGGGATTCACCCGGACGCGCGCTCCGTTTTCTTCCCGGTACACATTAAATCCCAGGTTCCTTGTTTCGCTGCCGGCTTTCCAGGACAGAAGGACTCCCTCCCCCGTCTGAGTGGCAGTAAACGACTCTAGGCTGACCTGAGTGGGCGAGATGATAGTAATTGCCGCGGTAGCTGTGTTGTTGGCTGAGTTCGGATCCGGTTCGGTTGCGGTCACACTGGCCGTGTTGACGGCTGTCGAAGCGCCCGTTCGTGTCACCGCCGTCACCACGATCGCGATGGTGGCGGTCGCTCCACTGTTCAATGCGCCCAGATTGCAGGTGACCACGCCACCTGCCTGAGAACACGACCCCTGACTCGGCGTCGCGGAGACATAAGAAACGTATGCGGTGGGTAGAGTATCCGTAACCACCACGTTGGTCGCATTCGATGGCCCGTTATTTCGGACCGTCAAAGTATAGGTATCCGTGCTTCCTTGCCTGACCTGAGTTGGCGATGCCGTCTTGGTGATCGCCAAATCGGCGCTGGAAACAACGGGTGTGACGTCGGTAGCAGTGTCGTTCGTGGTTACGACCTCGCCTCCACCGGAAACCGTCGCCGTGTTCGTAACCGGATTGGCCGCAGTCTGCAGCACGTTAACAGTCAGGGTGATGGCGGGGTAACTGGCGCCCGGAGAGAGAACAGTCGAGCGGGTGCAAGTCAGCGTGCCCAGGACGCAAGTCCATCCCGTCCCGCTGATCGCCGTAGCCGTGAGTCCGGCGGGCAGAGTGTCCACTACGGTCACAGTTCCGGTTGTGGATGCGGTTGGACCGGTACTGATGTTGATAACCGTCAGAGTGTACGTCCCGGTTTGGCCGCGGACGAAACTGCTGGGAGCATTGGTCTTGGTGATCGTGAGATCAGGAACGCATTCTGCTCCCGGCTGAGTGCCCGGCTGCTGGTTAAACACGGCGTTGGTTCGAGCCAAACCAGCCGCTCCTGGCGTCGCGCCGTAAGGAACTCCCGGAGTCAGTGTGGTACCGTTCGCTCCGCCGCCCACGCTGACGCTCGCTGCGGCCCCGGTGAGCAGCACCACGCCTCCACCACCTCCGCCTCCTGGCCCGTGGCGGTCGGCGAGAGAGAACGGTTGAATATCCCATGCGTCTCCACCCCGGCCACCGTGTGCCGATAATGTCAGGCCGCTCTCGCCGCCGGTGGCCGAGAGAACGACGATGCTGCCACCCGCGCCACCGCCGCCGCCAGAGTCGTTTGCCGTAACATTCGTAGCGTCCGACCCGTTTGCACTGATTGTCGCAGTGCCACTCAAGGCGCCCGCACGAATAATGACGATCCCGCCCCCGGCCGCGCCGGCACTGGCTGGATCGGTACTGTTGTTGCGGGTCCCGGCGCCCCCACCGCCCCCCAGCGCGACGCGACCAACGGTTGCGGGGAATGCATGACCTCCCAAACCGCCGTTGCTCAAATTGCTGTTCCAGGAATCGCCGCCCGAGCCGCCGTTCCCACCGTTGGCGCCGCCGCCACCGCCAGAGTTCTGGTCATTGCCGCGCGGGAGAAGCAAGTTGCGGGTCTCCGTCTGTACCACCACCGCCAGCATTGCCGGGCGCGCCTTTGGCCATGCTCCCGTTGGGGTAGCCCTCAACTCCGGTGTTCAAGAAGAAAGGCGTGGCGGTGAGGGCCACAAAGCGTGGAGTGCCTGCAATGCCCTCACCCTTGGATGCATCTGCCCCAGCTTCGGCAG
The DNA here is from genome assembly GCA_963840895.1 of uncultured Acidobacteriaceae bacterium. Lineage (GTDB taxonomy): Bacteria > Acidobacteriota > Terriglobia > Terriglobales > Acidobacteriaceae > Sulfotelmatobacter. Next base: position 30,918 of record CAWJAR010000004.1, on the reverse strand, counting down.
CTCCCGCGTAAGTGGTGGGCGCAGTAAACAGGTAATCAGCGTTCGTGGCGGAAGTGTCACCTTGCAGTTGCAGGCCGGCACCGCCTCGGAAGCCCAGTCCATCCACACTGACCGTAGCGCCGTTCAGAGTGAGAGTTCCGCTCACATCAAGCGCAAGGATGCCTCCAGTTGTGCCGTTCCAGGGTGCTGCCGTCAGGGCAGCGCCCAGTGTGGCAGTCGAGTATGCAGGCACTCGCAGCACTTGAAACCTGCGCTGCCCTTGCGTGGCCGTCGCCGCCGCATTCGTGTAGCGGTAGATCAAACCGCCGCCCGGTCCAGCACCAGAGATGTTCACAGTACCGCCGCCAACGCCCACTGCATTTGTTGCCGTTACGTATTCATAGACGCCGGCATTGTTCAGGTTTGTGGAGCCTGCCCCAGAGACTCCGTCACCGTAAGTCGAGTCGTTCGCCGAACTGATCGCGGCGTCCTGCATTTGTATGACGAGCAGCAGATCATTCGCGGCAATTGGAGTCTGCGCACCCGTGGCTGAAGCCGCTCCCAGGGTGATAGACGTTGCGCCGGAAGCCAAATTCGCCGTGCCTGGAAAGTAGGTGTTGACGACTCCCGTCAGGGTTCCACCTGCTGACCTGTTTGGCGTGAGGGTGCATACGTTCGCCTGCGAGAACGCCAAGCCAGTGGCCGAGTTGTTTCCCATTTGGTAGTCCGGCACGCCGGAGGTCACGCTCGCGGTATTCGGGTAACCTCCGCTGGCCGTCGGGTTGCCAACCACCGTGACCGTCGCGCTTGCGCCGGAGGCCAGAGTTCCAAGCGAGCAAGAAATCGGAGCCGTCCCGCTGCAAGTGCCTTGGCTGGGTGTGGCCGAACCAAACGTTAGTCCAGCGGCCAGTGTGTCATTCAACACGACACCAGTTGCCGAAGACGTCCCATTGTTCGTGACGATAACTGTATAGGTGAGTGGTGCCGGGTTGAATGCTGATGTTCCTGAGACGGCGACCGACAAATCCGCCTGATAGGGCCGAACCGAAAGTGCGCCAATGGACCATGTTGAGGCGGCGGAGAACGTCTCAGAGATCGGGACACTCGCTGCGCCCGTACGGGTCGAGCCAAGCCCATAGACGTCCGGATTGGCATTGGCAGCCGCCGAGGTGCGGGCCCATTGCTGAACCTGAGAATTCGTGACCGTGGCCGTTACATTGCCCGCAATCGCCAGCGTGTCTATGACCATTTCGCCGAGTCCGCTTGCCACATCGAGTTGCGAGCAGAACACTCCTGTGCTGCAGGCGACAGCCGGCCCGTCGTTCGAAAGGAAAGACCTCACGGGAACGGCTTGGTCCACACCAGTAAACGTGGTCGCGCCTGCGACTACTCCGACCGTACCCGTTCCTCCGGGCAGACTCAACGTGACAATCACGTTATGCGCCCCGGCGGCAGGCCCGATCAGGTACCACATCTCCACCCGTCGGGTGAGGCCCACGTCATTGTGGAAACCCGCTCGCGTCAAGGCCACACCGTTGTATGTGACGCCGGTGACAGTGGCGCCCGTATTGCCCGTGATGTTCATGTCGACGCCAACTACCAGCAGAGTGTTCGTGCCCGCCGTCGTGTGGCTGAAAGTAACGGTTGGGGTTGCGCCAGTGACGTCTCCTCCGCCAGTGGTCGTAGTGTCAACTAACGACTGGATTGGCTGCAACCGCGAACCTAATAGAGATGGCAACTTGGGACCAACTCGTAGCGCCGGTGAGGGTTTCCGACATTGCGACGGTAGGTGCGGCTCCAGCTTCGGTGGAACCAAATCCTCTCACGCCTGGGCTTGCGTTATTTGACGATCTCGCGGTCCATTGGGCCGTCTGCCCGGCGCCAGCACCCGCAGTGGTGTTTCCTTGAATGGCGAGAGTGTCAAGCACCATGTCGCCGGCAGCACTGGCCACGTTGAGAGTGGAGGGAGATGTTGTCCCGTCAGCGGAAGCAGATGCCCTGATTGGTCAAGATCTGGTCAACTCCGGTAAATGTGATTGCGTCCGGCAACTACACCCACCGCGTTCGTGCCAGTAGGCGCGCTGACTGTGACAACCACATTGAGGTTTGTCCCAGTCGGAGGCGCCACCAGATACCATATCTCAGCCCTGCGAGTGTTACCCGCATTATTATGGGCAACGGCTTGAGTCAAGGGGATGCCGTTATAAGTCACGCCAGTGACCGTCGTCGTGGGGTTCTGCACGACATTCAGGGAAACACCAACCACGAGCAGCCGGTTCGTTCCTGCGGTCGTATGAGTGAAGGTAAGGCTTGTCGTCGTGGCCGTGGCTGTCATCGTTCCCGGAGTAGACGTGCTGTCCACCGCCACCTGCCCAAACGCTTGCGCGCCGAACAAAGTTGTCAGCAATACAAAGAAGCCCAGCCGCTCCGAGAATACGTTTCTGAATCAACATTCTTGCGCCCATAAGAAATGAAGAACGCCGTATCAATCGAGAAAACGCGTTTCGCGATTGCATGGCAAGAAACGCTGTTCTGGCGCGGGTCCCACACAACTGGACCACATGCGGCTTGCAGCCTGAGTTATCTTCCTTGGCCACAACTCGTCCTAAAATCTGCTCCAAACACAGCGGTGCATCCGTCGGCCCTCCTGCATCTCCGCGCGTGAGGAAGACACTCCGTTCGGGTCCACGACCACCAGTCGGTGCGCCCGGAAATGCTTGCCCTCGGCGAACAGCACGATGTCTCCCTTGCGCAGTGTTTCGGCCGAGACCGGCTTGACGTGGAGGATTTCTCCGTCCTGAATTGTGGGTTGCATGCTTCGGCCGCGTGCACGGAAACGAAAACCGAGTCCTTCGGAAAGCAAGGACCCGATGAGGGCGCCAAACAGAGTCGAGTGTTCTTTGTCGTCAACCATGGAAATTCAAGATCTCCGATACCGCGCTTTCGTCAGGAACGAAGCGAAAGCGATAACAGGGCACACGGTTCGTGATCTGATGAAGAAAGGAAAGCGTGAACGTCAGTCGGCCGTGGTCGTAAAAGGGTGGAAAGCAACGCGCGAACAGTTCGGCCACTGCTCGAGCCTGGGGGAGCGGAAGAACCTCGTTTCTGTCTCCGTGTTCTAGCACGAAAATTTTCTGGACCTTCGTCTTTTCAGGGGAGGCGAAACCAGCTTCTCCGTGCCAGGGAGTCCCATGCATCCAAAGCTCACTCGACTGCTCCCGCAAGATGATCCGGTCGTCACTCAGAACATGCGCCGCTCGAAGGGATCTCCAAAGGCCTGCCGTCGTGCTCTTTCCGGCACCCGAGTGGCCCAGAAAGAGATGGCCGCCCGTTCCGCGATCAACCAGGCCACAGCCGTGAACCTCGACTCCCTTAGCCCTAGCTGATAGCCAGTTGGTAACCAGCAATTCGTCCAAGGGATACTCAAGCGGATAGACCCGCCTCCCCCCGGGCAAGCACTCCCGATTCAACCACAACCGTGCGGCGGAGAATCCCCTGTCGACCGAGAGCCGCTTATAAGGCTGGTCGCCCAATACTGGCGTGGAAAGGTCGAAGACAAAGCCGTCATCCTCTTCATGCAATACCCAGACCGATCTAGAGTCAAAGAGCTTTCTGCCACCCGTCTTTTGTAACCGATCCGTCCACTGAACGCTTATGTCGATATCGCAATCCGTGGGAGGAGTCCGGAATCGTTTCATTTCGCGGGTTAGTTCGATATCGTCTGGGGAATCCGCCCTGAGACCGATCGACACGTTCCCGATTCGGACACAGGAACGACACATGCCAACCGGATGCGCACTCGACACACCAGATGTTTCAGCGTACATTCCCACACCGCCCTCGCAGAGTTCCATACTTCTCCGTATCAGGATCCGGGACTCATGCATGGGCCCACTGCAGTACACGACGAGGCAATTGGCCCCGCCGACGACACGTTCTTGCATGCTCCCAGCACAGCTTCCTCGGGACGCAAGCTGATGACTGTGACTCGCGGCGGTTCGTATGGTTCCTTCTTCTCAGGAGTTCCCTTTTCCAACATCAATCCTCCTCCATCACGACTACGACCGCCCTCCACATCCGTCGCAACCTCCGTAGGAAGGCGCGGACGAGTTATTCAGGATGGGCAGCAAAACCTTGGGGCTGGTCCATTCGCTCACATTGATTTCTTTCGACGCAATTTTGTGTGCCGATTCCTTAACCGAGTCATAGTGTCGACCACCCGAGCAGAAATCGCATTCTCCGTGCCCCGGCACATCGAGACCCAATGCCATCGCGCGCAAGTGTGCGACTTCACAGAGGAAGTCGACGGGCGATTCCGCGTCACCATTTTCCAGTTCGCCATTGGCGGGACACATGCTGCACAGCGAGCGAATTCGGCATTTCACACATTTGGAAATTCGCCTCCGTTCCCGGGCACGTACCTTCCGGAGAAATAACTCCCAGCCTTCCTTCACCGATCCCGAGCGGATGTCGTACGTATCCTGATGGGACAGCACGCAAATGCTCATATGCCCGTAGGGATCGAGGGCGAAGGAATTGATGCCCCCACCGCAGGAATACACCGTGTCGCTTTGTTCCGACGCGGAGGATAGCTTCAAATCCCGCTGCGCCGTTTCCCGGCGCTCGGCTGCGAGTTTCGGCCAGTGCAGATCGAGAAGGACCACTTCCTCAGGCGATAGCCGAACCGCAAGAGGACTCTGGGAGCAATCAATGCGCGGGTTGATGAGCGAATCGAACTGGAAATCGAGATGCAACTCCTGCTCTGCGAAGTCCTTCATCGCGACGACTTCGTGCTTGTTGACGGTCGTCGGAACTGTCTTCAGCTTGAGTGGCAGCCCACGATCCCGCAGCAGGACCACTCCACGCAGACAGCGCTCGTAGCTGTCTTCAATTCCGGTTAGAGCTTCGTAGGTTTCCTTCGTACGGCCATACAGCGTAATTTCAATCGCAAAGGGGGGCCATCGTTGAAGGTAATCCGCGACGCGTTCCGTGATCAATGTTCCATTGGTGAATAGAGTGATCAGGAACCCTTTTTGCTTCGCATACGTGTAAATTTCCAGGAAATCCTTGCGCGCAAAAATCTCTCCTCCGGTGTAGAGAAGCCACAAGCAACCCAGATCCGCTAGATCGTCCAACAACCGAAAGTGTTCCTCTTTGTTCAGCTCTCGGCTGCGAGCTTCTTGGTCGGCCATCGCCAAGTTGTTATAGCAGTGCAGACAATCCAAAGGGCACCGGCGGGTCACTTCGATCGAGACACTCAGTGGTGCGCGCTGGCCAGAATAGTGGTCATGAACCGAGCGGCTGAATTCCCCGTACGATCGTGCGTCCATCATCGTCCCCTCGCCTGCAACTGTCGTGGCTTAGAAAACCGAAACTCGCCCTGCCTACACGCGAGCGGTCTGGTTGTCGGCGCTTCTCTGGTTCGCCGTCCCAGACCCGTTTTCGGAGTCGACCACGACTTTCGCCAAGCCAAGCAAACAGATGTCGCGCACGAAAAGCGCAACGTCTTCTTCCGTCTTCTCTCTGCCTATGTCATACCTGCTGTCGATCACTTCACAGAGATCTTTGAAGCTCTTGGGCTTCTCCAGAGCTTCCCAGATCGCTGTTCCCGTGCCATTGAGGCTGTAAAAGCATGCCAAGTCGCCGATGTCCCCCCTCACTGGAAGAACGAGCGTCTCCCCGGCCACGCAACGAGTGACGACGGAATTCGCCCTGACGTAGAGCTCTGTGGACCCCGCTGTCGCCTGCAAGTCGGCTTTCGCGATCGGTTGGCTTCGCGAAAGACTCCATGCAGTCTCTCCAAATTGCAGTTTTCGTTCTGATCAGAGGTAACTCGCCGCGGACAGATCGCGACCCTCATGCGAGCACTGAGCGCGAGGCTGGCATCCGGCGCCGCATCAGAATCTCATAGATGGAACTCATTTGGTGGTCACGGAGGCAGAATCCTAGCAGGTTAGGGACCGCCACAGTAAAGGCGGCCACCAACTATGCAGTTTTCTCCGAATATACCGCAGGGCAGAGCTTGTACAGGCGTTTGCAATGCCGTGATCGATACTTCCAAGAAAAGCCCAGTTCTGGTTTTCGCTTTAATAGACAGGTGTTCCCGGCGTGGGTTGTTAGGGCCTTCCTATTTGATAGTGGTCGAATTTTACGGGGATGCTGACGGCGCCGCCGGGATCTTGGCTTTTGGAACCGAACGCTGCCGGCAAATGCACACCTTCCTGTTCGAGATACTCAAAAGTCATCTGTATCTGCTGCGCAGGTTCATCGATATTCCGTTCATCGAGACTGGACAGCAACAGCCCGTCAGGATTCTTGGCATACTGCGGTTGCATCGATATCGTGACATTCACTGGCTCCGGCATCCTGATCTCCCGGATGATCCAATTCTCGTCCAATTCAATTTGCCCGTCATTGACGCCATTCGGCGTAATCTTGTATGTACCACTCCGATGCTCAAGACGGTAGTCTCCTTCTGACTCCGGAATCAGTGGCTTGAATGTAAACATCCGCCAGTCATCAAGAGGCTGTTGGATACTGACCCGTACCAATTCGACCAACTTCCCGAGGTTGGCGAGACCTTCCGGAGGTTGTTCGTCCGTTCGCTCAACCGTGACATCTGTGCTCGACTCCGTCATCACGACGCTAAACTTAGTTTTTGACAGATAGGGCAAAGCGCGTGCTCTGGCATCTGCATTCGTTCCCAACCATGCTTGCAAGAATCTGCGGCCAGTCGGGGTGGGCATTGCACCGCAGTTCTCGCACGCCTTGGCGCTGCAAGCTGTAGTACATGTTTCGTGCGCGGGCAATGGCGCTCCGGTCGGCAGCACTTGGAGCAGACTGTGCCGCTGCTACAGCGGCGAGGACGGAGACCCAGACGGAAACAACGCCTAAAAGCTTGAGCATCTTCGCGAGGATAGCGCACGACGTTCTGGGTTGTCCAACTTCCTGTCGTTCTTAGCGAGATCGGGAGCCGCTAGCTCGAGACAAGAGTCCTTCTCGGAAAACTGTCGAATTCTGCACTGCGGCGCAAAGCAAACACTAAGAGGACTAACGGGACTAACTCATGCTGGCCGTGCCTGCGTCAACGGCTTTGCCGTCTTCGCACTGAACTTCGCCGATATCGCACGTTGTGCTCGCCACCGAGACCACAAACAGCACACCGCAGAATGCTGAGTTCCTGAGTTCCATCTGGTTGATGGTGAACTACTCTGGCTCTTTTTCGCTGTAATGCGTTTGTGACCTGCAACTGCTATGGCGCAGCGGAATGCGCAGAGCGTTAACTGGCCTCGGCTGCCGTAAACTCCGTACTCGGCGGCACGTCGGCATCGCTGCCCTCCTTAGAGAGGAGAGCGCGATCCAGGGCATCTGCAAGGACAACCGGGAAGACCATGGTCAGTAGATTGGTATCCACGAGTAGATCGCGGTCAGAATAAAGGCGATAGATTTTCATCGAGCCTAACCATCGATCGGCACTGGTAGACAACTCCAACGTAAGATCCCAAGCTCCCCAACCAGTACGAAAAGCGGAAGTGCCAAGCTTATTCCATTCGAAATGCAAGTTCACTTCTCGTCCCGGATGGGGTCGTCTTTCGCCAGCGGCGAGAGGCTTGTCGGCCCGAGCCTTAATTCTCAATTCGAACCCATCAAAATCGTTAGTAGAAAATGCGGATCTCAGGATGTCACACACCTGAGCGTAATCCCTAGCGCTTTTCAATTCCTCGGTGGCCCGGCGAATTGCAAGATTGTTGACGAATATGTTTCTCTGTGCGACTGTCCGTTGCGCGACACGGCGGATCTCCCCAAATTCCAGGTATCCCAAATGCTGAACGCCAAACCAGATGACCGTGCCTATAACCAGCAGCACCAAGCCCAGCGTGGGTCCCGCAGGCCAGAGCAGAAATAGACTGAGCAGGGCGAAAAGAGCCGACACCGCATAGAGCGCGATTACGACCTGCCGAGGCGACATGCCTCGTTGCAGCAACTTGTGATGAATGTGCTCACGATCGGCCCGGAATAGGGGCTGACCGCTAATTAAGCGCCGCAGAACGGACAAAAGGGTCTCAAGAATCGGAAGGCCGAAGGAGACGACTGGAATGGCGACGGCAACGACGGTGGGCGCCTTCTCGGCACCTTCCAAGGCTAAAGCACTCAGCATGAATCCGATGAACAAACTCCCGGAGTCACCGAGAAAGATTGTCGCCGGATTGAAATTAAACCGTAGAAACCCAAGGATGGCTCCAGCCAAGGCGATTGTCAGCAGCGACACCGGGGACGAACCACTTGAGAGTGCCACCACAAAAACAACGAAGGTGGAAAATAGTGCAGAACCAGCGGCCAAGCCGTCCAGACCGTCGATCAGGTTGAATGCATTCGTAATCCCAATGACCCACAGAACTGTAATGGGAAGCCCGATATACCAACCCAAGTGCCGCGCACCAAACAACACGGGCAGGTCGAGAATCCTCAAACCACCCGCAAAAAGCAGGATGGCAGCAACACCTTGAACTGCGAACTTTGTGTACGGACCAACGGAATGGATGTCGTCGTAGAGGCCAAGAAGGAAAATAAGAGTGGCAGGCAGAAGAACGATCAGAACGTTCCGAATTGAAATGCCAGCAGCCAATATCGGAAAACGCAGACTGGCCAACGATGTAATTCCAACGGCAATCAAAAAGGACAGGAATACGGGAACTCCACCCAACCGTGGCAACGGAGTCTTATGTAGGTCACGATCCTGAATCGGGGGGGCTGCCCAGCCGCGGCCCATTGCGAGATTGCGCACTGCCCAGGTGAGGACGAAGGAGGAAAACAGAGATACGGCAAAACTGATCAGATAAAACGGGGTCAACTGGACTCTCCGCACGTAAAGGCTACAGCAGGGTACACACTGACTCCTTCACCGAAGCAAACAACTCGTTCGAGCACAACTGCACAGATCAAAACTTTTTCGCGAAGCGGTTTAAGGGGAGAACTATAGCAACTCTTATCCCAGAGTTGCAATTCTCTTTCTCGGCAATCTGTGGAAAAGATCCATAGAAGTAAAGAAAGGACCCGGCGCGGACGAAAGGAAAGATGAGCAAATATCCACTCCAACGGAAGCCCCAGTCACCGTTAGAGCGTGGGGAAAGGCCAATTACGAACTCGCGACAATCACGACGAAGTTGGCGCTGAACGAGGGTGACTTGGTACGGCGACAAGAGGTGGGGGAAAGGAAGTCTGCGACGGTACCGAAACCGGAGAGAACCAGCTTCACACCTTCTCTGAAGCTCAGACATCGCCTAAGATTCCTTGTTTGATCGGAGCGGAAAGGTCGCTATCCCAAAACTGTATTCCGAAGCGAGTTCCCGGACTTGTTTCTCGACCCACAAATAGGTGCGCCTGAGCCCTTCCTCCAACGATGTCTGTGGCGCCCATCGCAATACTTCTTTGAGACGGGTGTTATCTGAATTGCGTCCCCGTACACCTTGAGAACCTGGAACGTACGTCTTGTTCACGCGAACACCAGCAATATTTGCGATCATGTCAGCAAGTTCGTTGATCGACACCATTCGATCCTGGCTCAGGTTCAAAGGCTCGAAACAATCAGATCGCATTAACTTGTACATCCCTGTAACGCAATCATCGATATAGCAGAGAGACACCGTTTGCTCGCCGTCACCTGAGATTTCAATTTCTCTAAGAGCCTCAAGTTGGGCCGCTGCAATTTTGCGACATAATTCGGCGGGTGCGCTCTCTCGTCCACCGAGCCAAGGTCCGAGCGGGCCGAAAACGTCAGGAAGTCTCAAAATCCGGGTTTCAAGCCCGTAAGCCTGCCGATAATGAATGCAAAGGCGTTCGGTGATGAGATTGGCCCATCCGTAAGCGTCTTGAGGTGCTCCTTGATACGCATCTTCTTCGTCCAGAGGAACATTATTCGTTATGTTTTCGCAGAGCTCTGGGTAAACGCATGTCGACGACGCGTACAAGTATCGAGTGACACGATTCTTTCTGGCTGCTTCTATGCAATGGAGATTGATGAGACGGTTATTATGGAAGATCTGGGCGTGATCAGGGGTGCCGCAGCCCGTCCCACCCACGTCTGCGGCTAATGCGTACATCTCGTCGATCTCTGCCGTTGCCCGTAGGCAGTCCTCAGACCTCCGTAGATCTAGCAACTCATATTCGTTGGCATCGCTGCCACAAAACTCCGGATGCTTCAGATCAACTCCCCTGACCCAATGGCCTTGCGCCCGAAGAAAAGAAACGAGATGACGACCGATGAACCCACCCGCGCCGGTTACCAAACTCCGAACCTTGGTGCTCAATTTGTTTTCCTTTACAATTCAGCAACGGAAATTAGGTTCCAAAGCTATTCTAGACGTCGCCTGCGTCCCTCGACCCGTCAGGCTGCAGGTCAAAGCCTCCGCTCGACCGCACAGATGTTGCCTGAAGCGCACGGCAGTCTGCTCCAAGATGATCCCGAAGCGCATCGCCGACGAGTATTGACGATGTTCCGACTGCGCCGCGACTCCAAGCTGACACAAATTGAGCGGGTCGACTGGCTGATCGCACGTGATGTAGTCCTTCCAGCCATCAGAGTCCAAAGAGCGGAGCCGATTTAAACATTGTGAAAGCGACAATCGCGTCTCAAGCCGAGTCTTTGTAGTAGTAACGGCAGAGTTCCTCCGCAAAAAGCTTCTCCCAGCCGTAGCCCGGCTCGGGATCGCGGGATCGGCACCTGCTCACGCAGAGGAGTGACCGCCGCATCTTGCTGCTTGCTTGGTTGTAGACACAAGCCGAAGAGGAGAATAAGAAACGCTGGACCCCATTCTGACGGCTGGCCTCGAGCATATGGGCGTTGATCAGAATGTTATTGCGACTGATCTCGGCGAGATACGCGGTGATCGTAGCCAATGCCACCCATGTCGGGCGAGATTGTAGACCTCATCAATTCCGCCGCGCGTGGCCAGGAGACAGTTCTGCCTTGCGCAGATCAGGATCTCAAACGCATCGCTTGCCGAGCTCGTATTCCGGATCTTGATGTCAACACCGCGAACCCAATGCCCGTCCGATTTGAGTCTCTTCACCAAATGGTGCCCAATAAAGCCACCGGCGCCCGTTACCAATACTCGCTTTTGTTCCGCATATCCGCAGTCTCCTGAGATTCAAATCTGTGCCGCGATCCAAGCAGACGCCAGTTGTACTTGCAGAGCTCTCGCGTCGCGCCATCAGTGTTCTGCAAGAACGCGAAGTCGCCCAACGTTGTGGTTTCTGCGGACGACATGAACGTACCTCGAAAAACGTAACGCAAAAGAGCCAACAGAACTCGAATCACCGGATACCTCCGACCGCGGTTCAACAACCGCTAGAATGGCCAGGACAAGCTAATAGACGAGCCTGCGCTTTGCAATAGGAGCATTCGTTTCCTTGCAGAAAAACTGAACTCGGGTTGTGCGTGTGAACCTCACCGCATTAGAATCGCTTACACTATGCATCGTGTCTCGAATCTAGTCTCTTCGACTTTTGAGCTTGGCGGCAGTACCAGCGGTCTTTGGTTTTCTCCAGGTGGCCGTGGCACAAAACAGCAGCCCTTCGCATGATCTTGGTCGTCAGCCAGACCCCGCGCGCCAGGAAGACACTTCAAAGGATCCGCAGGCGCCCCCCATTCAGCTTCACGCCACCACGGACAAAGCAACTCCGACTGAAACGAACTCCTCGGCACTCGTCCTCGGTCCTGGGCGATGAATTGGACATCACGGTGTACGGGGCGCCTGATCTTTCCGGCCACACGCGAGTGAGCGGCGACGGAAATATCTCGATGCCGCTGATTGGTTATATTCGAGTGGCGGGTCTCAGTAGCAGTGAAGCGGAAGGCGAAATCGAGGCTCAGTTGCGGCAGCATAACATTGTTAACGACCCGCAAGTCTCGATATACGCTAAGGAATTCACCAGCAGCGGAATTTCGGTGGCAGGCGAGGTCGCCAAGCCCGGGTTTTATTCCGCTCTCGGCCCGCACCGGTTGTTTGACGTGCTGCAGGCCGCTGGCGGGCTTTCGGAAAGAGCCTCGGGTTCAGTTACCATCTCGCACAAAGGCGACTTAGAAAACCCTGTTAAAGTCGAGCTCTCGCAAGACCCGGCGGAAATGGTACGAAGCAACGTTGAATTGCATCCTGGTGACACCGTGTTCGCTGCCAGGGCACCGATGGTTTATGTCTTAGGAGAAGTGAATAAACCAGGTGGATATGTCCTAAACTCGACCGGCGCCATGACAGTGTTGCGGGTGGTGGCCGCCGCGGGAGGACCGACACGCGCTGCGTCTGTGGGTGGCACGAAGATGGTGCGGCGGACCCCGAGCGGGTTGCAGCAACTACCGGTACCACTGAAGGCCATCCTGCGTGGGAAAACTGCAGATATGCCCGTTTCGGGCGACGACATACTGTTTGTCCCGAGCAGCCATTTGAAGACTATCGTCACCATGACTACAGTGGTTGCTACCGCCGCTGCTACCGCCGCTATATACCATGTTTATTAAGGAAAAATAAGGAAGATACCGGTACCCGCGTCTTGGCGCTTTCCGGAGGGTCGACTCACTTCGCCTCTGCCGGAAAAACTGCTTCGTCGTACGGAGAATGGGTTCCAAGAGCAACGGTTAGACCTGAGGAAACTTCTACGTGGCAAGGCTCACGCTGTCTCCGTCCGGAACGAGGACATATTCTTCATTCCCAGTAGTTCGATCAAGACCGCGATGAATGCTGATACGCTCCTGACCACCTCTACAACTGTCGCTCTCGTGACAGCCTGAGCCTGACCGATACGATCCTATTCAAAAGAAATAACTTGGTGGCTTCGTTTGGCAAACCGCCCTTCTGAGGTTTGGGCAGGAAGCGGTGGGAGAATGAGGTCTATCACAAACACTTTCGCAGCCACTCCCGCCACGAAACTCCGAACAGAAGCTGATCACGCTGCGCAGTGACTGCCAATTGATTTTGCATGGCACTCACCCTGTTCAATGGCGCTGATCATGTGCGGAATAAGCCGATCTTTCGAAAACAATGTTCTGCACTTCAATACCGCGCGGCGAACCAGTACGGTGTTGCTCACTGCGCGACAGGATATTTGCTACGACTCCCTCGACGTCACCATGAGCCGAAACATAAGCATCGGATTGTCCGATGATGTCTGTCACGTGACTCTCACTGGGACCGATGTAGAGGAATGGTCTTTTCACGGCCAGCACGTTGTAGATTTTGCAGGGGTGGACGATACCTACATACGGCTCCCCCATCACGACCACGTGGAGATCGGCTGCCGACAGCGATCCCGATAGCTTCTCTATCGGTTGGTAAGGAAGGCACACCACATTGCGCAAACCGCGGTCCCGGGCACGCTGCTTCACCCTTGACAAATTCGCTTCCGCCTCCGACAAAACAGAAAGCAACGCCCTCATTCCCCGCCAGTCGCTCAGCCGCTTGCAGGAGGGTTTCTAATGGGTGGCACGGGCTATGGTTCCCCGAATACATAACGACGAATTTATCCGAGAGCTTATAGTTGGCACGGAACTCTTCCCTGCCCGTCTCGATCGAACCTGACGATGTCATCGTGTGACCAGGGCGGCACAACCACAACTTTTTCCGCAGGAATGCCCTTCGCCTGAATGCGGTCTTTCATAAACCGATCGAGGGCAACAACGACAGCAGCCCGTTTCAAGCTGTACAACAACATCGCGTGACAATACACGTGCAGCGAGTGATTTTTCCGATAGCCATCCGGCAGCAATTGCCTCATCGGGATTGAGATCCATGGACCAGAATACGAAGTCGGGTCGCTCTGCTCGGCACAGCTAAGCTCGAAAGGAAAGAAATGAGGGGCGGAGACGTCATTGCCACTACAACATCGAAGCGCGGCAGCAACCACAAACGAAGCGCGCAGATTGCCATGAATGTGCCGAAGTCGGTCGCACGACGCCATTTCGAGGCTTTGCCGAATCCAGTCGATCGTATGCGGATGATATTGACATCGTTCCAAGTTTCCCGTTGGGGAAACCGAATATGCGGATCGTCGTAGCCTCGGGAACTACACACGACCGTGACCTTGTGTCCAGCCTGCGTCAAGCCCCTTGCCAAGTCAGCCGCATGCTGAGCGGTCGAGACAACGTCCGGATAAAAGGCTTGGTTCAGAAGCAAGATGTTCATGATTGGTGGGATGCTTAGCTAATACTTCAATCAGCACCGCAGTGTTTCCCGAAGCGTAACACTTCTATAGAGCCTCTTGAGCAGAGTCTGCACCGGGGCTGCCGCAGCTCGGAATAAATGCACTCAACCGCTCTGTAGCTCCGCAAATGCTGCTCGATTCTCGCTCAGATTAGCGTTTTCTTCCTTGTGCAATACGAACCCACCGATCGACAGCACGTCCATCCGCGTTCGCAGGAAGCAGTCGATCGCTTGGGCCGGCGTTTGGACGATGGGCTCATTCTCATTGAAGGACGTGTTCAGCAGCACCGGCACGCCTGTCACTTCCTCGAATTTGTGAATCAGCTTCCAATACAGCGGATTCACTTCACGTTCCACCGTCTGGAGCCTCCCCGTCCCGTCCCCGTGCGTCACCGCTGGAATCCGGTCGCGTTGCTTTGGCTTGATCTTGTATGCCATCACCATGAATGGCGATGGGTAGTCCGTCTCGAAATACTCGCCTACCCTTTCCGCCAAAATCGACGGGCAGAACGGCCGGAATGGCTCGCGGTACTTGATGCGGCTGTTGAGAATCTCTTTCATATCCTTGCGGCGCGGGTCCGCAAGAATGCTTCTGTTCCCTAACGCACGCGGTCCAAACTCCATGCGGCCCTGGAACCAACCCACGATCTTCCCCTGGGCAATCGCCTCCACCGTGTCGACCAATCAGATCCTCCTCCGCGAGCTTGTGGTACGTGCATCCGGCGGCCTCCAAATCGCGGAGGATCTCACTGTCCGTATACTCGGGACCGTAGTACACATGGCGCATCTCAAAGCACCGCGGCAGCTTCAGCTCTTGATGCTGAACATACAGCGCCGCGCCAATCGAGGTCCCCGCGTCGTGCGCCGCCGGCTGTACGTACACGTCCCGGAAGTTCGTGCGCTCGAAGATCATGCCGTTGGCCACGCAATTCAGCGCCACGCCGCCTGCCAGGCAAACCGCGGTCGTACCCGTCTGCTTCTGGACAAAATTCAACAGCGCGAAGTAATTCTCCTCGAGCACCAGCTGCACGGAAGCCGCCAGGTCCATGTCCCTCTGCTGGATCTCGGACCGCGGCGCGCGCGGATCGCCGAACTCCTCCACCATCTTGTGCGAAAAGACCGCGCCCAGCACCGGTTCCCCGCCGTACCAAGTCATCTCCACGCCTTTACTGTGATGGGTGAAGTAGTCCAGATTCAGCCGGCACTGATCTCCCTCGGTGCGGACCACGCGCCGCACCTGTTCGGCAAACCGAGGCTCCCCGTAGGCGGACAGGCCCATCATCTTGTACTCGTCGCCGTACTTGGGGAAGCCGAGGAATTGCGTGAACGCGGTATAGAAAATGCCCAGCGAATGCGGAAAGGAGACGGAGCCTCGTACGTCGATCTGATTGCCCTTCCCCACGCCCCACATCACGCTGCTGAAATCACCGAAGCCGTCGATGGAGACGACAGCGGCCTCCTCAAAAGGCGACGCGAAGAACGCGCTGGCCAAGTGCGCCCGGTGATGCTCGACGAAGTGCACCGGTCGCGTCTTCCCGAGCCACAATTCCCTCTGCGGCGAGCAAGCTCGCCTACCTGCGCGATGCGCACACTGTTCGCGGCACGGGAAGCTGAGGTTCAGCCAGCGATGTGGCCGCAACGCCGCCCGCAACAGTTTGTCCGTCAGATGAGCCTTGGGATCGCGCGAAATCGCGATATGGTCTGGTTGTGCACCTTCGAGACATGCCTTCGCCGCAAGCAACGGGCAGTCCCGCCCAGTGCTTGATGCGATTCAGCCGTTCCTCCTCCAACGCGGCCACCAGCTGTCCGTCGCGCAGCAACGCCGCTGAAGCATCGCCGTGGAACGCGTTAAGTCCGAGAATTTTCATTTCTGTCCAAAATCTCTACAGGCCTTCCATTGTCGAAGAGAAGAGACCTTCGGAATCTGTAAGCCACGAATTCAATCAGGCAGTCTTGGTCGCGTACTCGCCTTCGATGCTTTCCACAACCATATTCAAAACTCTGACCGCTTCGCGACCTTCTTCCGCCGAAACAGGCGGTGCGGATCCCGAAAGAATGCTGTCGGCGAACTCAGAAATGATGATTTCGTGCGTGCTTCGTACCTTCTTAGTTGCGAAGCGAACTGCGTTAGACACAAAAGCTCCCAGTAATTGGCCCGATTCCCGCAGCAATGACAAGCCCACCGGAACGGGCTTCAACTCTGTACGTCGGTACTGCACCACATTCATACTTTCAAGATCCATCATTAAGAAACCCTTGTCGCCTAGAACCTCAACCTTCGCAGCCCACTCGTCACTGGTGTAAACCACTGTGGCTGAACTGATGGCGTTGTCCCCGATGAGGTTAATTCGGTAGTCCTCAAACGAAGACCACGGGTATTCATTCATCACCTTCAGAGCGTTGACACTGACGGCTCGAATTTGTGGGATGAAGGCCAGTGTCATGTATACGATATGGGGCCCAGTTTCCCCGATCACGCCGCCGGGCAACCGATGCGCCCAGTGATCGGACCGAGATGTTATGTAAGTCGTCGGCGTGGAGAGAAAGATGCGCATTCCACGTACTTTTCCAATCGCGCCATTTTCCACCATCCGTCTTGCCTTCATGAAGGGCTCGTAGAATAGATCGCTGTGACCCACGCAAACCTTTACACCATATTCTTTTTCCGCTCGCACAATCTGATCGCAGTCGTCAGCAGTAAGCGCCATCGGTTTTTCGATCAATACATGGCATCCGTGCCTCATGGCTTCAATAGCTAACCGAGTATGAGTCTGTGGCGGCGTACAGATATCAACCAGTTCGGGCTTTTCACTTTCGAGCATTTCTGTGACGTCACTGTAAGTCTTCGGTATCCCAAACCGAACCGCAACATCCGTCGCGGCGGTTAGGTTCAAGTCGCAGATCGCAAGCAGTTCTATTTTGTGGCTGAGCCGTTGGAAGGCGGGAATGTGTTTCTTCCTGGCAATCAAGCCGGAGCCGATAACGGCTGCACGGACTTTCTTCAAGTTGACCTCCCGAATGCAAATTTCCCTACAAAGAATCTACTCGATATCGCTGTCTTGCAAGACACCCATTCAATTAGGCATTCTCGCCACCGCGACTTCAGAGGAATCAATAGGGTGTACTGCCCTATCAATGAACTGTTCAATCCAGATTTCAAGCGTCAACAATTGCCAAATTTGCATCGACCAGTCCTGCGCGCCGCTTCGGTGCTGTTGGACAAAAGAGCGGACCGCCTGAGGTTGAAAAATACCCCGGTCCTTCAATCGCCTCGTGGAAAGCAATTCATCCACCATTGGCCTCAATTCGTGAGCGAGCCAATAGTCGACCGGCGCGCCAAAACCCGCCTTACGCTGCTGCAAAACTTCCGTCGGCAACAGCTCGCCTACTGCTTTACGAAGGATGTGCTTGGTAACCGGCTGGAACCTTCCATGAAGTTTTGCCTGCGGACTCACGCTGCTGGCTACGAACTCGGCAAGACCTCGATCAAGAAATGGCACCCGAACCTCAACCGACGACGCCATGCCCATTTTATCAGCGTAGTTCAGGTTCAAGCTGGTCATGAAAATCTTAGTATCCAAATAGAGCATCTGATTTAGAAAGTCCGCATGACGAACCCGGTCGAAGTAGGTTTGATGGCGCTCATAGGGGTCTAGGCCGTCGATTTCCACTGCAGCCGAAGGTGTGAGAAGACTCTTCTGCAGCTTCACATCCATATACGTGCAGTTCATCAAGAATCGTTCGATCGGTGAGAGAGATCCGCTGCGGGCCATTTTCTTGGCAAGCCTCACGAATCCCTTCAGTGGAGTCCCGCGAAAGCTCGGCGTGCGTGCCAAGAGGGGCTCAATAAACTCACTCCGAAGGAGAGGCGGAACGTCACGGTACATTTCTCCCCAGTAGTGCGCACAGTATTTTCGGTAACCGGCAAACAACTCGTCCCCGCCAACACCGGACAACAAAACCGTCGTCTCCTGGCGGGCTTCGCGGCATACGAGATACGCAGGGACGATCGCAGGATCGGCGGTGGGCTCGTCCATGTGCCAGACCAGTCTTGGCAGCAAGTCGATCACATCGGGTTCTACCACGATCCGCCGATTTTCACATCCCAGGTGTCGCGCCAGCCGCGTGGCCACTTCAGGGTCGTCCAAAGTGTTCTCGCCCATTCGATACTTTGGCGGGAACGTAATCGTATAGGTGCGAACCGGCTGATTGGTCGCACGGCGCATCATAGCGACGATTGAGGAAGAATCCAGGCCGGCGCTGAGAAATGCTCCAATGGGAACGTCACTGACCATCTGCGCTTCCACCGAGCTGCGGATCCGCTGACGAACTTCCTCCGCCAGATCCGCTTCTGACCGACCGTACGTCTGATTCGCCGGGGGGAACGTGAGATCCCAATACTGCGTGATTGTCAACTCGCGGTTGCGCAGCGTGGCATAGTGGCCTGCGGGCAATTTCAGAATGCTCCGGAACATCGTCTTGGGATCTGGAACCCAGAGAAACGTCAGATACTGGTGAAGAGATTGTGGATCGAGTCTTGCTTCGATTCCAGGGACCTGTAGTAGGGCCTTGATCTCTGAGGCAAAGGCGAATCGCTCGCCGTTATGGAAATAGTAAAAAGGTTTGATTCCGAAGTGATCACGGGCGACAAACAGTGTGGGCGTGGCGGAACGAAGGTCGCAAATAGCGAATGCGAACATTCCGTTCAACCGCTTCACGCAGTCGGGACCTTCCTGCTCGTAAAGGTGGATAAGGCGATACTCGACGGCTGTTCCTGGCCGTGCGCGTGAAGCGCTCGACCAGGTGAAGGGTGCGCACGACCCACGATAGTTCGCCTTGTCGCTGAAGTTCGCGGTGTCGACGACGAGCGTGTCGCCTTCCCAGTGCCCGCGCGAGTCGCCGAACGATCGACGTAACTTCAAGCGAGAGCGCCGGGCCGGCCGTCGAGCGGGACGAGACGCGTGTCGTGGACCATCTCGTGCGTGATCGTGACGTAACCCGGGCCCTGCAGATGCGGACGTCGTCGTCGTAGAGCCCGGCAGGATGGCCGTCCGGCAGGCCCCAGGTGATGCAGCGCTCGAGCGAGCTGCGGTTCGGGACCGTCTGCGCCGCCGTCACGGCCGCTGCCGCGGCGCGCGCAGACGCCGCCCGGCCCTGCGCCTCGGCGGTCAGCGGCGGCACGCGGCCGTCCGGCGGATCCGACGATCAGCGACGGTGCGATGGTCCTCGTCGACCTTGCGGCCGGGATCGTCATGGACGGTGCGTGGACCAGGTTCGTCGGCGTGTCGTCCGGCGGCGAATCGAGCCGCTTCGCGGCGTCCGCTTCGAGGCGCGCAACTTCTTCGTCGTTCAGGAACTGACGGTCGCCGAAGTTCGCCGGACGCTCGAGCGGCGTGACCGCTCTGTAGTCCCAGACGCCCGGAGATCGGGATCGCCCCATGGCGTCTTCGCCGCGTACGGTTTGGCCTTGCTTTGCGCGCCAGTGACACCACGGCGGACGCGACAATCAAACCGGTGATCACGGCAGCGGGACGCGTCATGACGACTCCTCGAGACATACACTCTAACCCACTTCACTCGTGGCGATTGGACCAGGTGCTCGGGGGGTTAGGTAGGGTGCCGGTGCATCAGAAAGAGTGCTTGCTGCCATCGATAACGTGCGTGGTGCGATCACCTACGGTGCCGCAGAAGCGCTAAAATACGCCCCATGAGTAACGACTCGCCTTCTTTACACGCTGCCATCGTCGTGGCGTTGGTTCACGCGTCTGCGGCGCAACGCCCACCGTACGAAAGCCGGCCTATCGGGCGCCGCGAACCGCATGGGGTCAGCCCGACATTCACGGCGATTACACGAACAAAGACGAGGTGAACACCCCGCTCGAACGGCCGCGGCAGCTCGCCGGCAAGGACCTGAAGGACTTCACCGACGCAGACTGGACGCGGCTGGCCAAGAGCTGATCCGCCAGCGCGAGCCAGATCCGCCGGAGGCATTGGCGGCGCGGAGACCGGCGCGGGGCCGACGCACTCGGGACTCGACCACCTCGCCGCGAAGGGCAGCCGTCCGTGGCTTCATCTACCGATCCTCCGCACGGGCAGACCGCCGCCGATGACGCCCCAGGCGCAGCGCCGGGAAGCCGCCATCGCGCTGCTGAACGACGCACGCGACGGTGAAGGACGTGCTGATTCGCCTGATCGACCGGAGCATGTACTCGACCGCTGCATCACGCGCGGGCTACCCGGCCGAAGACGCCGGCGATCTACGGCAACCGCTATCAGATCGTGCAGACGCTGAACGCGATCGCGATTCGTTACGAGATGATCGACGAAACCCGGATCATCCCGCTCCGATGGCTGCCGCACGCTGGCGCGCGACTTTACCTGTCGACGGGCGACGCACGCGCCGCTCGAGGGCGACACGCTCATCGTCGAGACGACGAACTTCACCAATCGCACGCACTTCGGCTACAACGACCCTACAACAGCGAGAAGCTGAAGCTCGTCGAGCGGTTCACGCCCATCGGTCCGGGGAAACTGAACTGGGAGTGACGGTGAACGACCCCGACGTGTGGACCCGGCCGTGGACGTTCGCGATGACGCTCGTCAAGACGACACGCAGCCCATCTTCGAATACGCGTGCACGAAGGCAATTACGGACTCCGCGACATCCGAGCGGAGCACGCGCAGACGATGCGATCAAGTAACGTGCTTCGGTGGATCAGATAGGGGCTGGGCGGGATTAGATAGAGTGCTGGACGGATCACTAGAGCGCTGGATGCCATCACAGAGTGCTGGACGCGATCACATAGGGTGCTCGGGGCGATCGCATAAGGTGCTCGGCCCCTAGAGCCGTGGCCGCCAAGCACTCTAGCAGGGTGCTGAAAAAGTGACTTCAAAGGGATCGACACGATGATCCCGGCGTACTACGATGCTCCCGACCATCCGGAAGGGAGCGTGCCGATGCGAGGCGACGATCCGCGCCACGACGCGATGTTCAGCTACGTCACGCCGGAAGCGCGAGTCCGAGCCGGACCATCCGCTGCGACCGATTCGCCAGATGACCGACGCGGCGCTGCGCGACTGTCGCCGCGCTTCGATCGGCTGTATTCGACGATCGGTCGGCCGTCGATTCCGCCGGAGAAGTTGCTGCGCGCGCTGCTGCTGCAGATGCTGTACAGCATTCGCAGCGAGCGGCTGCTGATGGAGGAGCTGGATTACAACATCCTGTATCGGTGGTTCGTCGGCCTGAGTCTCGACGATCCGGTCTGGGACGCGACGACGTTCACGAAGAATCGCGATCGGCTGCTCGACGGCGACATCGCCGACGCGTTCTTCGCGGAAGTGCTCGCGGCGATCAAGGCCGACGGCCTGCTCTCGGACGAGCACTTCACGGTCGACGGCACGCTGCTCGAAGCGTGGGCGAGTCACAAGAGTTTCAAACCGAAGGGCACCGACCGGACCGCCGCCCGACGATCCGAAGAATCCGACCGTGAATTTTCATGGGCAGACGCGGCGGAACGACACGCACCAGTCGACGACCGATCCCGACGCGCGGCTCTATAAGAAAGCCGTCGGCCGCGAAGCCAAACTCGGCTATCTCGGGCATCTGCTGACCGAGAATCGCCACGGCTTGATCGTCGACACGGCGGTCACGGCGGCGAGCGGCACGGCCGAACGCGACGCCGCGATCGTGATGCTCGGCGAGCTGCCGCTGACGACGCCGTCGCGTCACGGTCGGCGCCGACAAAGCTGTACGACACGCGCGCCTGGGTCGCCGCCGTCCGCGCGATGCGCATCACGCCGCACGTCGCGCAGAACGATTCGGCGCCGGCGGCAGTGCCATCGACGGGCGCACGACGCGACACGCCGGGTACGCGATCAGTCAACGAAAGCGGAAGCTCGTTGAGCAAGCCTTCGGCTGGATGAAGACCGTCGCGCTTGTTCCGCAAACTGCGTCACCGCGGCGGACGTCTCGTCGATTGGATGTTTACGCTTCGGCGCCGCCGCCTACAACCTGGTGCGCTGGCGCAATCTCGTGGCGCAACCGGCGTGACGACGACGGCGACCGATGGATTCCGAATCATCGCGATGAACGCATCACCATCAACGAAGAAGGAAATCGGGTGCTGAACCTCACTTTTTCAGCACCCTGCTAGATGATCCCACCAAGCACGTTATCTGATCACATCAAGCACCCTATCTGATCCCAACAAGCACCTCATCTGTCGCGGCTCCGTCTGGCTCTTGATCCAGACAGGATGTTGGACATCGCGTGATTGCCTTCGTGGCAGGCGTATTCGAAGATCTCGATAGTCCGGGCTCTCGTCTGAGCGGAAATGACGCGGTCCATGGCTTCGTCCACGTCTCGGCATTGTTCACCGTCACCTCGTATCGCATCGTGTCGCGGCCCGTGCGCGTGAACTTCTCCGTCAGTTCGAGCGCGTCGTCGACGATGACGAGGTTGCCGTTGGCCGTGCGCGCCGGTCGCGCCGTTGAAGTTCGTCGTGTGCACGACGAGCGTGTTGCCTCGAAGCGACCGCGCGAGTCGCCCATGTAGGACTCGCAGTTCCGGCGATAGCTGGGGCCGGTTGTCGAGCGGGACGACCCGCGTCTCGTGAATCATCTCGTTGCGCAGCACGACGTAGCCGGGAATCTGGATGAACTGGTTGCCGTTGTTGTAGACGACCGGAAACATCGAGCCGAGGACTCCGCGCGAAATGCACCGATCGTAGGGCCCGAGCTCCGAGGCCGCGTTGAATCCGCGTGGGACCGCAGCAGAGGTATTCTTCGTCGTCGCGACGCGACGCAGGCCGTCGGGCGTCATCGGCGGCAGATGGCCGTCCGGCGGATCGACGACGAGCGAGGACTGCCGCGACGGCTCACCGCGCTCGAGCCAGAACGGCGGCGGCGACGTCTGGCCGCCTACGTCGCCCATCGCGACGACGTCCGCCTTGACGTCGTCCACGCTGAACGATCCGTCGTCGAGATCGGACCGTTTCTCCGCGATCCTTCTGTCGCTGCCTGAATTCTTCGTCCGTGAGAAACAGACGGTCGCCGAACTGCGCTGGCTGTTCGAACGGCACGCCGACCATGGCCGTGCCCGGCGAACCCCCTGCAAGATCGGGATCGCCCCACGCCGTTCGTGGCGGCGTGTACGTTTTTCGGCGCTCTGCGCGCCCAGTGACGCGGCGACGCACGCCACCACGGCTGACTGCTCCGCGATCACACGTGACTCTCCGCGACCGCACGGCTGCCGCCACCGACCACCGACCACCGACCGCCACCTCACCACTGACCATCTGACCTTCGAACGCCATCATCGCCGCCGGCATGCTCGCGAAACGCCCTCGTGCTCCTCGCACAGGTCTCATCGGCGCACGTGACGCTACTCAACTCCGCGAGCGGCCGTCGACCGCGCGCTGCCGATGCTGGAACGATCGGCCGAGCGTTCGTCGAGCAGCGCAGCTGCGTCTCCTGCCATCACAACACCCTGCCGATCCTGATGCTGCATCTCGCGAAGGATCGCGGCATCCGCGTCGACGACGCGGTGCTGCGCGCGGTCGAGCCAAGACGTTCCGCGTGCTCAATCAGCCTGCCGCGTTCGACGAGGCGGTGCAGGGGAGCCGGGTGAGCGATCCGACGCCGAACGACGCGCTGCTCTTGATGGCCGCGGACGCGGCCGGCATGCTCCCCTCGCTGACGATGGCGGTGATGGCGAATCGGATTCGCGAGCTGGCAGGCCGGCGATGGCCACTGGATGACGTCGGATTTCCGTCCCCCGCATTCGAGCAGCAACTTCACGGCGACGGCCACGGCGGTGCGCGCGATGCGCGCGTACGTCCCGGCCGAGCTGAGTCAAGAACGCGACGAGGCCTTCAGTCGGGCGCGCGCATGGTTGTGGTCCGCCCGGCCACAATCGACCGAAGACGCGTCATTCCGGGTCATGGGCCTCGCCTGGGCGCATGCGACGCTGCGGGAGCAGGCGGATGCCAGTCGGGAGCTCTTCGCGCGACAGATGCCCAGCGGCGGCTGGCCCCAGCTTCCGGGTTACGTCGCCGATGCGTACTCCACGGGTGAAGCACTGGTACGCGCTGCACGAGGCGGGCGTGGCGGCGAGCGACACACGATGGCGGCGCGGGGTCCACTTCCTCTTGTCGACGCAGGCGAACGACGGCACCTGGCGCGTTCGCACCCGCATGGTCTCGCCCGCCGTTGTCAGCCCGCCGTACTTCGACGACGGGATTTCCGTATCGCAAGGATCAGTTCCTGTCGTACGCGGCGAGCTGTTGGGCGACGATGGCGCTGCTCAGCGGAATGCCGTCGGTCGAACACGCCGTCGCTGGCGCCCGTCGCGGAGCCGTGCCCGTCGATCCCGCGGCCGTGATGCGCACCGGCGCTTTTCGGAACGGCTGAGCGCTTGTTCTCCGATTCGAGGGCCGACGCTTCAGGTCGACGTCGCTACACAAAACGGCACGACGATCCTGATGGCGGCCGCACACACGTCGACAAAGTCAGGCTGCTTGCTCGCCCGCGGCGCCGACGCGACCTTTCGAGCGCCGGCCGGCAACGACGCCGCGACCGCCGCCGCGTCGTACCGCGGCAGCGCGGCGTCATTCGGGCGCTGCTCGATGCCGGCGCCGATGTGGAGCCGCCGAAAGCGTGAAGGCCAGATATCGCCCCTGCTGCTGGCGTCGATGTCGGGCGATCTGGAGACGGTGTCGCTGCTGCTCTCGCGCGGAGCGCGGCGCAAACCCGCGGCCGAATCCGTCCGGCAATTCGCCGATTTCCGAAGCCATCACCTTCGGCCGGGCCGACGTCGTCCGCGCGCTGATTCGGGCCGGCGCGAAGACCGACCTCGTCGAGCGGACCGGCGTCAACCTGCTGCATTGGGCGACCATCACCAATCGCGCCGACGTGGTCGCGGAGCTGCCAAGGTCGGGCGTGGACATCAACGCGATCGACGACGCGGGTTTCACGCCGCTGATGTACGCGGCGACGATTCCAATTTCGGCGACACCGCTCACGTTCAGTGCACTGCTGGCGGGCCGGCGCCGACAAGACGATCAAGAACGAAGCGGGCAGGACGCCGCTGCAACGGCGCGGCGTCTCGGTCCAGACATACCACGCGCGCGCGCTGGAGCAGAAAGCGGCCACCGCGGATCGCCGCGAGCTCGAGCAGTACGATCACCGGCGACTCACTTCACGTCACCGGGAATCGAACTGCACTGGAAAATAGAAAAAAATATTTACTCGCGCGCGATCGGGCTGCGTATTTTTCAGCGGCGATGACATGAATTACCGGGGTACGGAAACGCGCTCGCGACCATCGTGCTCGCACAGGGTGGACGAGCCTCCACCTTACTTCTGCTCTGGAGTGGCTCACGTCCTCGGACCTTGCCTCGGCACAGTCTTCTGGCTTTTATCAGCGTTGCCGCGATCGTTCCTCGGTGCACTGGGTCTCGACAGTAGTCGACGGGCGCCGCGCCTGCTCCCACCGGCCGTCAGGATTTCGTGAATGTTGTGGTACCAGCCTTCGTGTCGAATGCCGGCGAGACTGATCCGACCGTTCGCTTCTTGTCCGTCGGCGGTGGCCTGCTTGTGCTTTCACGACAACGGCGTGCGGATGGTGGATGTCCTACACCAGCGATCGCTGTGGCTGACGTTCGCGGATGCTCGACGCGGCCCGGATTTGAGGGCGAGTCTCCGACCGGCGGTCTCGTCACGTTTCTGCATGGTCGGAAGAACGTCGATAGCCCTGCCGGCGCGGACGGCTCACGAGTCGCATATCGCGACGTCGTATACCAGCGCCTCGGCGGGGATCGACGCGCGCATCACCGGAGCCAGCAGCGGCCTGAAGTATTCCTTCATCGTGCTGTACGGCGATCGGAGCCATTCATCTTCGCTACGAGGGCGCCTATCGCCTCGCTCTCGACGGTACAGCGGGCGAGCCGGCCATCGAGGTGGGTGAGAAGGACGACTTCGGACGCCGCGCCGATCCGCCATCAGTACGTCGACGGCCGCATCGTGCCTGTCGACGTTCACTTTGTGCAACGTGGTTCTCATATTCGATTCTCTCACTCGGGCATGATCTATCTCTACGTACCGCTTGTCATCGATCCGACGCTCGCCGGACTCCATGTATCTCTGTAGTAGTCAGATGCACGCTGGGCATGCGATCGCCGTTGACGCGTCGGGCTCGGCGTATGTCGCCGGCACGACGCGCGCATCCGACTTCCCGGCCACACTCAGGGCGGACCACACGACGTTCCGGGGCGGCACAGACAACGTCGCGAGCGACGCGTTGTCTCGCGAAGATTCAACGCTGCTGGGACGGCGATCGACTACGTGACGTATCTGGGCGGAAGCGGCAACGACGAGGCGTTCGGCGTGGCCGTCGACGCCGCCGGGCAGGCATACGTCACTGGTGACACCGAGTCGAACGATTTCGACGACCAGCGGCGCGTTTCAGCGCGCGATCGGACCCTCGCACCATGACGGCTTTCTGGCCGAAGCTGGACGGCGGCGCGCTGGCGCCGTCTACGCCACGTTCGCGCACGTTAGCAACCATCCGGCTGGTGTCGCCGTGGACGCCAGGCGCACGAAAACCAGCGTACGCTACCTGTATTCGCTGATGTTGCCGGAAAAATCCTGACCTGCGTTACTCCGGGAGCCAGCAGCCTCTTCAATGGCAACCAGCAAGGCGACGGATTTCTCGGTGAAATTCGAACCGACCTGCGCGCCAGCGTACATCGGCACCTACATCGGCGGTCCCGCCACCAGCGTCGCCGTCGACAGCAGCGGCCACGCGTTCGTGACCGGATGGACGCGATCGTTCTTGGGCGACCGGGATGCGTTCGTCTGGAAGCTGGATTCAAACGCCGGGGTGCTGCCGATCATGTTCACCCTAAACTTCGGCGGCTGTCTCGACGACGCGGGCGTCGCCGTCGCGGTCGATCCCGCGGGGAATGCGGTCGTCGCGGTTGAATCGCGTTCGGTGGCCTTTCCGACGACTGCCGCGGGCCCGGTTTCGGGCAGCGCGCTTGTTCGGCTTTCTTCTGATGGGACCAGTCACCAGCTCGACGTGTGTCGGCGCTTCAGCGCCTCGACCTGCTGTGCCGGCCGGTGTCGCGGTCGATCGTAGCTACGACGCGTATGTCGTCGGCGCCTATGGCCCGCCGGAATGGATTCGGGGCATCTGGATGGACCGCGTCGATGAATCCGGTACTGCTGACCGCGACGTTTACGCTGCGGGGCAGCGACAGCAACGTTGGACTCGCTGAAGATGTTCCAGCCGGTATTGCGCTCGGTGCGGCCGTGGGCGACGTGTTTGTCACGGGTAGCACGACGTCGTTCGATTTCCCGACGACGCCCGGTGCGCCGCAGCGGTTGTTCGGGAGCGGCGCAAGCGACGCGTTCTTGTCGAAGGTCTCGTTCGGCCGGGTCGCACAGCCTCGGCCGAACTTCGCGCTGAACAAGCGGGTGTTCGTCTCGCTCGATTTCGCGGCGCTGTTTGCGGGAGGCTTCGCTGTGGACGGACCGTCGACGGGTTGTCGAGCGAGTTCAGCGATGATCAGTGGATCTACGTCGATCTGGGGCAGACCATCGCCGTCGGGGAAGTGATTCTGCGGTGGGAGTGCGGGTTCGGCGCCGATTATCTGGTGCAGCTGTCGGACGACGCCACGACGTGGAGGACGATCCGCTTCGTGTCCGGTGGCGACGGTGGCGTCGACGACCTGGCGGGGTTGTCGGGATCGGGACGATCTGCGCATTCTCGGCACGCGGCGTGAGCAACGGCGTGGGGATATTCGCTTTGGGAGCTCGAAGTGTGCACGGCGCGCCCAGGACTTGCTGCCATTGTCCGACCTGGCGCGGCTGCATGCGGCCGTCGCCAGCAGCGTGGCTTTTGGTTCCGCGTCCTTTGGGCCTGCGAATGCCGTCGACGGCGATGTGGCGACGCGCTGGTCGAGTGAGTTCAGCGACGATCAGTGGATCTGCGTTGACCTGTCGGCTATCTATGCGGTCCAGGAGGTCATCCTGCGTTGGGAGACGGCGTTCGGCGCTGCTTATCAGGTGCAGGTGTCGGACGACGCCTCGAGTTGGCAGGACGATCCGGGCTGTGACGGGCGGTGCGGCGGCGTCGACGACTTGACTGGGCTCTCTGGAACGGGACGATGAGGATTCTCGGCACCCGTCGGGGGACGGCGTGGGGGTACTCGCTCTTTTCGTTCGAGGTGTACGGAGACTCGGTGGTTCAGTCGGGGGGTGTGGCGGTGCATCAGCCTGTCGTGTCGAGCAGCGTCTTCTCGGCGTCGTTCGCGGCTTCGCGTGCTGTCGACGGCGATCCGTCGACGCGCTGGTCGAGCGCATTCAGCGATCCGCAGTGGATCTACGTCGATGTTGGCCAGCCGTTCATCCTCAACGGCGTGCGGCTCGTGTGGAGGCGGCGTTCGGTGCTGATTTCCATATTCAGCTCTGGGACGACGCGGCGAACTGGAACGACCGTTGCGAGCGTGACGGGCAACGCCGGCGGCACAAACGATGTGCCGATCAGCGGGACGGGGCGGTATGTCCGCGTGTACGGGACGCGGCGCGGCACGGAGTGGGGCTATTCTCTCTTTTCGTTTGAAGTGGTACGGCGCGGTCGGTTCGTGAGAATCTCGCGCCACTAATTGCGCCATAGTCGAGCGACAGCTTGCCTGTACGGCGGGCACGGGGTATGCCTCGCAGCCGTCGCGATGCGGGCCAACTGCGATCTCTTCTGTTCTTTCTCGTGGTGTTCGCTGCTCAGTCTTCGGGCTTATTCGCGGGCCCAGCTCGCGTGTTCGAGTCGCGCCCGGGGAGCGCGATCGCGCCGGCGTTCGTGCGCAACACGGGCTAGCCAGCCCGGCGCGCGGTTCGTCTCGGTCGGCGGCGGGACAGCCGATCTTCTTCACGGCCGAACGACGTCCGCATCGTCGACCCGCAGCCGGCAGCGGTCGCTCTGGCTGATCCTTCGTCGACGGCGCCGCCCGCGACGCTCGACGGCGAGTGCCCCGACCGGCGGCCGCGTCACCGTTCTGCGGCACGCGACCGCGGCCGCCGACGACGCCCATCTATCGGCGACGTCGTCTATCGACAGCGTGTGGCGCGGACATCGACGCCCGCGTCAGCGCGGCGGCGGAGCGGCACTCAAGTACACGTTCGAGAGTCGCGCCCGGAGCGCCGACCCGCGTGCGAATACACCTCCGCTACAGCGGCGCACGACTCGCATCGACGCTCACCGCCCGCCGGCGAGACTCGAGGCTCGACGCCGGCGGCGCGACGATCGGTCGACACGCAGGCCCGTCGCGTCGCAGCAGATCGGCGGCCGCACCGGTCAACGGTTCCCGTCCGGTTCGTCCAGCTCGAGCGCGAGACGTGGCCTTCGCCGATCGGCGAGTTACCGTATCAAGACACGCGCCCGCTCACGATTGATCCCGACGCTCGTCTACTCGACCTACCTCGGCAGCAGCGGCGCCGACATCGGCCTGCGCGATCGCCGTGGACTCGACCGGCGCGGCGTACGTCGCCGGCACGTCTGAACTACACCGACCTGCCGGTCACGCTCCGGTGCCTATCCAGACGACGTGGCACGGCGACCCCAACACGTGCCGATGCCGGCGATGCCTTCGTCGCCAAGGTCAACCCGGCGGGGACGCACTTCGACTACGTCACGTACCTCGGCGGCACGAGCCCCGACGACCAGGCCATCGGCATCGCGGTCGACGCCGGCGGCAGCGCCTACGTCGACCGGCTACACCGAGCTCGTCGGACTTCCCGGCCACGCGCGGCGCCTACCGGGGCGACGACCGGCGCTGGGTCGGCGGCGGAGGGTTTCTGACCAAGCTGAACAGCTCCGGCAGCGCGCTCGTCTACTCTACCTTCCTCGGCGCGAACCAGAACACGGTCTCGAACAGCGTCGCCGTCGACAGCGGCGGCAACGCGTACGTTGCCGGGTTGACGTGTGCCAGCAACCTCCGGTGTCTCCCGGGCAATCCATTCCATCGCTAGCCATTCGGCGTCCAGCACGCCTTCCTGCTGAAGTTCAGCGCATCGGGCGAGCGGTATCTGCGGACTGTACGTCGGCAGCGGGCGGCGACGCCGCGTCGGCGTCGCCTCGACCGGCAACGGCACGGCGTTCGTCGCCGGCACACGATGCGTTCGACGCGATCGCCGGGAACACCATCGGCGGCACGAATGGCCAGGTCATTCAGGGACCTTGAACGGTCCCGTGTAGGAGCACCGACGGTGGACAGACATTCACGAACGCCAACACCCGCAGCAAATCATCCTCCGCCTTCGCGATCGACCCCGTGAATCCGTCAACGGTCTACCAAGGCACGTTGGACACGGGCGTGCTGAAGACGACGGATGGCGGCGCCCACTGGACGATCGCGAGCAGCACGCTCGGCGCGAACACCCGCGTCGTCGACCTCGTCGTCAATCCGGCCACGCCGAGCACGCTGCTGGCGACGGCGTCCAACACGACGCCGGCGGGATTTCCGAAGCACGGACAGCGGCGCGACGTGGACTCAGGGCTCGACGACCGGCGGGTACCTCGCCTTTGCGCCGCTCACGCCGTCAATCGTGACTGGTCAACCGATGGCGTCCTCAAGAGCGTCGACGGCGGAGCCACGTGGACTCGAGTGTTCACCGCACCGTCTGGCGTGCCGGTGGAATCGCCGTCGATCCGTCGAACCCATCCGTCGTCTATGTCGCGTACAACTTCGGA
>CAWJAR010000003.1:0-141792 GCA_963840895.1 uncultured Acidobacteriaceae bacterium | reverse complement strand
GAGAACAGCGACGACTTGCGCTTCTGCAAATCAAGATTTCGGCTCAAGGAGGGGTTGCTGCACCTGCGAGGTTCGATTCTCCTCCCGTCAGTATTGGTTCTCTGTTGCGCGGCTTCTTTGTGCGCGCAGACTGATGCGGGAGCGAACCCCACGCCACGGTCTGGGGCGGCGTCCGCACCTGAGGTCCCAGCACTCAGCGAAGGGCGCCCGCGCGTGTCGGATTCCGTGCAGGGCCTCATTAACCTCGACGTCGTAGTGACCGACAACTCAGGGAAGGCAATACCCGGCCTCGGCCCCAAGGAC
The DNA here is from genome assembly GCA_963840895.1 of uncultured Acidobacteriaceae bacterium. Taxonomy (GTDB): domain Bacteria; phylum Acidobacteriota; class Terriglobia; order Terriglobales; family Acidobacteriaceae; genus Sulfotelmatobacter. The sequence goes on along the minus strand of CAWJAR010000003.1, from coordinate 141,489 downwards.
TTTACTTTGCTGGACAACCACCAGCCGCAGAAAATCCTTTCCTTTCGCTCATTCGATGGAGTCTCTGCTAAGCCCGAACCTCCGGTTGAAGTGATTCTGGTCGTCGATACGATCAAGATGCCATTTGATCTGGCTGCCTTTGAGCGGGAGGAAGTTGAGAGGTTCCTGAGGCGGAACGGCGGGCATCTGGCGCAGCCCGTTTCGATTTTCGGACTTTCCGATACCGGCTTTTGGACGCTAGCGCAGCCTTCCGGCGATGGAAACGCGTTAGCCGCGGAAATCGCTAGCGACAGACTAGTGTTTGTCCGCCGTCGCCAGCTTTTGGGCAACGGAACGGGAGAGTTTGTCGACTCAGGCCGCGAAGATCCTGCTGGTTTGAAAGCCCTCAAGGCGCTCGGCGATATTGCCACGGCTGAAAGGCGAAAGCCTGGCAGAAAGCTGCTGGTCTGGGTCGGACCCGGCTGGGGTATTGGGAGCGGAGCGGTCTTTGAAAGCTTGCCGGACTATGACAGCGTACAACGAAGGGAACGCGAACGAGCTAGGCAAGTCACCTTCAATACGATCTACTGGTTTTCCACGCTGCTGCGCGAAGCTCGCATTTCTCTTTACAGCTTTTCGGTGGGGCAAACCGATCCTGATCCTCGCTCGCTCCTCTATTTGAATTTCCTGGAAGGTGTGGAATCGGTCCAGCAAGCAAGCCTCAAGAATCTGGATCGAAGGGTACTTGCCGTGCAGAGTGGGGGGCGTGTGCTGGGCCCGGGTAACGACTTAGTCAGTAAGATCGATAACTGTATTCAAGAGGCCCGCACTTTCTATACGCTATCGTTCGACCCTTCTCATGCGGATCACCCTGCCGAGTATCACAGCCTGCAGCTGCAAGTCGGCCTAACGGGTTTGACTGTCCGCACCAACACCGGGTACTACGATCAACCATACTATTCCGACCAACCGAATCTTGCGATCAGACGCGTCACGATCGAACAGTTGGAGCAGGTGTTGGCGTCGGCCCGCATTGAGTCGGACGCTGAGTTGGCACGACAACTCTCTGATCTAGTACTAACCGAGCGACTGAGCTACATAAAACTTTCGTCCTGGATAGCGAGTTTGCGCGGAAAAAGGGCACGACAGGCGCTGGTTGCTCTTGCCGATCTTTCGTCGTTTCTAGATCCTCCGTCGGCCGAGGTCCCTGCCGACGTTTCGCCCGACGAAGGTGCACAGATGAGCATGATCTCTCTAGCCGTTGAATACCTGAATAAAACGATTCACCAGTTGCCGGACTTCTATGCGACGCGGACTACGCTTCGCTATGACGAAACTCCCAATACCTTTGAGGCAAGTGCCCCGGTCGAATATCGGCCACTGCGCGTCGCGGCCAACTCCAAAGCAACAGTGCTCTACCGCAATGGCAAGGAGGTCGTCGATTCGGGCGGAGCGAAGGGAAAAAGGGGCAAAGCGGAAAACGGGTATTTAGTCACCTATGGTGTGTTCGGACCCCTTCTCGGCGCTGTAACCGATGCCATCGCCAGTGGTTTGGCCTGGAGCCACTGGGAAGTTGGTGCGGGCGGACGTCATGCGGTATTTCGCTACGAAATTCCAGCGGAGAGATCTCGTTATCAAGTGGGCGCCTGCTGTCTTCCAGACGGAGACGGAAACATTTCCTTCGAAGAGACAGTCGGGTATCACGGGGAGGTCGCGATCGATCCGACGAGCGGAGCCATCCTTCGCATGGAACTGGTGGCAGACCTGAAATCAACCACACCACTTGTCCGGTCCGACATCATGATCGAATATGGCCCGGTGGAGATCGGAGGGAAGACCTATATTTGCCCTGTGAGGAGCGTCTCCATTTCGAGAGGGAGATCCGTGACACTTCTAACGGAATGGGATGAAAGCTTCAGAACGTATGGACCCTATGCGACGATGCTGAACGATGTCACTTTTGAGCGATATCACATGTTTCGCGCCAAGTCGCGCATGCTGACCGAAGTCCCCGCATCGAAAAAGAAATAACCCCTTCTTTGCAACTATTGTCACCAGGCGCCATTTGCGCTCATTGACCCCCGTCGGTCACTGGAGCGTCCTACTACTTGCGAGGTCCTCGGTGCAGCAGGGCTTTTATCCCGACGCCAGCAAGGACTGCCCAGCCAAGCAGAAAGGTAACCCAGAAGAAAATAAATAGGTGTGCTCCAAGACTGGGTGGAAGCTTATCAAGAAACACGGCGACCACTCCGAAGGGCGTGTTCCTCAGAGTCACGTTGGATACGATGACCCAGATGACAACCGCAAGCCAGCTTCCACTAACGAGTAGGAGGACGACAGGCATTCGCTTCATACTGCGGAACATTCTCCCGTTCCAGTTTCCACTACTGTTGAAATCAAGGTCTTCGCACTCAAAATCCCCCGGTGGATTTTCAGTAATGGCAGTATTTCACGACTTCTAACAGGCCGGGGACGGCGAATCGCGCACCGACATCAACTTCAAACTCCTACCCAGTCGCAGCGCTCGCTAAATATTCTCAACATGGTCTGGTGGTCGAGAGGCTGCAACGGTTTCTCTTACAATGCTCAGGCTGACTTGCGCGAAATCGTTCCTATGCTGGTCTTGCGGCCTGAGAGCCATTTTAAGAATGGTGTCACCGCAATGGCACTCACGATCAGGTACAGGATAACTGCGGCGACCAGCAGTTTCTTGGGAGTTTCTCCCGCGTTGGTAATGGCAAGAGTGATAGCGATTCCCGGGTGGCGCGTGGCCGTCGCCATTGCCAGTACAAACCGCTCGTTCGGATCGGGTCCGCCGAGAAAATAACCGCTTGCTCCCCCGACCAACGCAAAAAAGACAACGGCTAGTATCGTAGGCATGCCAATCAGCGACCAGATTGTCGGCAGGATCAAGATGAGGATCGGCAAGAATGAAGCGAGCAGCAAAATTCCTCCTGCCCTTTCCACGATGTGCCCATAGCGCTCTGACAGCGCGGGTGCGAAGTGTCTGAATACCATTCCGATGAGTAATGGCAGGAGTATCCTCGTCAGAATCGTTTGCACGATCCAGGATTCCGAAAGTTTCGCCTCCCGGGTAAAGACAGCATTGAACAAAACGAAGACGAGCGGGATCGCGATGATCGACAGCAGAGAGATTGCGGCCAACAACCCGAAGATGAACGACGCTTCGCCGCCGGATTTGAAGGCTTTCTTGGGAAAGGCTGGCGGAATCGGGGAAACCGACAGGGTCAAGAGCGCAACCTTGATGACTGGATCCAGGTCAAAGGACTTGACCATCAGAATCGCGACAACTGGCATGATCACATACATCGAGAGCAGTGCCCTCGCGAGCTGCCCTGGACGGCGGAACAAACAAACCAGGTCGTTTAGGCTAGCGCGCATTCCGAGGCTTAGAAGAGTTAGGAAGACGCTGATCATCAAGCCCAGAATGAGTGCTTCCAAAATGCTCTTCATGGTCTTGTCTCGGGCGAAGCATCGACGGACATTGAATCACTCACATGAACCATCCTCAGCCTCCTCTAGTGAGGCTAGTCCCACCGACTCCGTTCACCACTGTAAGAAATGCTAGGATTTGCGCGATGCACATGGTTGACCCTCGTGGATTTCCTTATGAGCTTTTTGCCAGAGGGATTGTGCTTTTCCACAACGCATTTGTGACATCTGCCCTTGCGCTCCACACTCCAATCGCGCAATCATCGTCGAGGCCGTGACAGTGCGGGAAACGCAGATCGGTCCCGTTTTGAAACGCGGTTCCGAAGGGCGGGCCGCTAAGTTCTTTGAAAACAAGATTTGCCCGTAAGTGATTGTGCCCCATGGATTACTTTTCGATTTCCCTCTAACTCTATGATTCGAGTAGACCGGGAGGGGGAGGGGGGAGGGAGTGTACTAATTGGTAATCTTCCCAAAATCGAACGTCCGATTCGCGACCACAAGAAAAAAACGCCCCGCAGGGCGCTTTTTTCTTTGCTAATTGCTAACTGCTAATTGCTGAATTCAGCCGCCCAACTTTTCGAAGAACCGGCAAATGGTTTCGATCCCGCGATAGAAATTCGGGATATGGAATTTCTCATTCGGCGCATGCAGGTTGTCGTCGGGTAGCCCAAAGCCCATCATCACGCTTGGAATCTTCAGCACATCCTGGAAGTCGGTGACGATGGGAATCGACCCGCCGGAACGGATGAAGACCGTGTCTTTCTTGAATGTGTCGTGCAGCGCCTGGGTTGCGGCCTCGATGTACTTGTTATCGGTACTCACCACGCACGCCGGACCTTTGCTCCACACCTTGACTTTCGTCTCGATCCCTTTCGGAGTGTTCTTCTTGATGAAGGCCAAATACTTCTTCAAGATGTCGTCCGGATCCTGGTTGGGAACCATCCTCATCGACACCTTTGCCTTGGCCTTCGCCGGAATCACTGTCTTGGCGCCGTCCGCGACAAAGCCTCCTGGCATGCCATGAACCTCAAGCGTAGGTCGCGCCCAAGTGCGATAAAGCACGGAGAATCCCGGTTCGCCCGTGAGAACCTTTGAGCCAACTTCGGTCTTGCGGTAGTGCTCTTCGTTGAACGGTAATCGCTTCCAGGCTTTCAGTTCCGCGGCGGTCGGCGCTTTCACGCCCTTATAGAAACCGGGAATCAAGACTTTGCCCTTGGAGTCTTTCATCTTGCTGATCATCTCGATCAGGGCGAAGAAGGGATTCGGCGCAGCTCCACCGTACATGCCGGAGTGCAAGTCAGTCTTGGCGCCGTAGGCTTCGATCTCGGTATAGACCAGGCCGCGAAGGCCGACGCACAGTGTCGGAAGGTCGGGAGCGAAGAGTTCGGTATCACAGACTAGCGCGAAATCGGCCTTCAGCTTGGCTTTCTGCTTGCGGATGTATTCGGCAATCGACTCGCCGCCAACTTCTTCCTCACCTTCGAAGATGATCTTAACGTTGATGGGAAGCTTGCCGCCTCCGGTCTGCATGAGCGCTTCGAGGGCTTTCACTTCCATCCATAGCTGGCCTTTGTCGTCGACCGCTCCGCGCGCGTAGATGTTGTTGTTGCGCTCAGTAGGCTCAAAAGGTGGACTCTTCCATTCATCGAGCGGTTCGGCAGGCTGCACATCGTAGTGCGCATAGCAGAGTACCGTTGGCTTGCCCGAAGCGTGCAGCCAATCGGCATAAATCAATGGATGTCCCTTGGTCGGGATGACCTCCACGTTTTCCATGCCGATGCGTCGCAGTTCATTGGCGACGTAGTCGGCAGCTTTCTTGATGTCGGGCTTGTGCTCTTCGAGAGTACTGACACTGGGGATGCGGAGAAGATCTTTGAGTTCGTTCAGGAAACGCTGCTGATTACTGCGGGCAAAGTCAACTGCAGAGGAAGCCATAGGTGCGTCCTTTCTTGTGATCTCAGCGGATAACTCATGATTGCGGAGTCAGGGTGCCGCGGAAACCACTCAGTATAGCGCGGACGGACGCGGAGCGCTGCGGCAGGAAAAACCTTTCACCACAGAGGACACGGAGGACCCAGGGGAAATGCTACGCATAGCCAAGGGTTCGTCTTCGTCCCCAGTAGGCAAGTAGAAGCAGGGTTCCGGCAATGACGACATAGGATGCGGGAGTGCTCGAAGTCCGGGTTGTTCCCATGAAGTCGAGTCCGGGCAAGTGATGTCCAGGCCCGAGATACCACCACACCGTGTAGATCGCTTCGAAGGCGCGTGAGCCTCCGCTCCAGACGCCGAGTGCGAGGGCGAAGCTCGGGATGAAGAGAGCGCCCGCAAACCACGCCGTCAAGCTGTGCCAATCGCCGCTGAGAAGCAAACGAAGGCCGCTTCCGCATCCGGTAAGAACCGCGACCAAGATACCGGCAGTCCAGAGAGCAGGAAGTTGGCGCGAGAGGCTACGCTCGGAGGAGAAGAGCAAGGCGCCCATGGAGTAACGAGTTTCGCGACATCCCATTTGCGACCAGAGCAGGATCGGCCAGATCCAGGCAACGAGCAGAAATCCGGCGCGCACCTCAGGTTCGGGAGAGACGATTTGGCCGACGAGCAGTCCGATGGCCCCTGCGTACCACCACCATCGCTGGCCCTTGAGCATGAGCCGAAATTCGGAGAGCATCAATTGAAGAAAGCGTGAATTGTTTGAAGTGCGGACTAGCGGCGTAAGATGCGTCGCGCCCATCGAAACCGCCGCTGTGGCAAAGATCGCACCATCTTCGGAGGATGGTTCGAACGCCTTCGATTCAACCTGCGGCTTCTGCCTGCGCCACGATCGCGCGGGATCGAAGCGGTGAAAGAAAACTGAGGCGAGCAGTGCAATTGCGAGAGCGACGCCGACCCACAGCAGACGCATCAACAATACATTGGCTGTCCAGTCGATGCCGTTCCACGGAAAGGTTCGGACGGCGTGCTCGCCGCCGATGGTAAGGCTGAAGTGAAAATTTTCAGAGCTGCCGGGATCGAGGGCCTGCAAAGTGGAGCGCGCGCTGCGGTACAGAAGTTGCAGACCTGTCGGATCGTCGATGCCGATCGCGCCGAGCGCGAGCGCAAAGGTCCATAGGAAAAAGTAGATGACGTTGCCTGTACCTCCGCGCAAGACTGGAAGCGTTTCGAACAGGAGCGCTACTGCGGCGGTCAGTAACATGCAAGGCATCGCGAAGAAGAGGAATGGCGACCACAGATTCCAGAGAGAAAGCGAGTGGCCCTCGGCACGGATGAGTTGCATTGCGACGGCGGCGAGCATGAGGACTACCACCATGCAGGCGAGGACCGCGAAGTTGCTGAGCGTCTTCGCGAAGGTGTAGAAGTCCTTGCGCATGGGTGTCGCGGCGAGGATCTGGCCGACGCGGGTGTCGGTGTCGCGCTGCACAGAGTTCTTCACGACGTAGAAGCCGACCAGCGATAGGAACGTGGAACAGCACACGGTCATGAGCATGCCGATCCACGCTGAGTTATAAACGCCGCGATAACCGTTGCCGACAACGATCCAAACTTGCTCCGTCGCAACACCATAAGCGAGGAAGAGCGCCGCCGCCAGCGTGACCAGGAAACTGTAGCGGCGAACGCGCTCGAGAAAATCCGCGCGGATCATGTGGTACAGCACATGTAGTGCGTTCATGCAGCCACGCCCGCACGGTGTTGGGAGAGACAGAACAAATAGGCATCTTCGAGATTAGGCGTAACGGGTTCAGCGCCGTTCGGTGGCGTGTCGCTCAAGACGCGAGCGTGGATTCCATCGCTGCGGCGGACGGTATTGCTAATCAAGTACCTCTGGCGCGCAGAGATTAGGTCGGCGCTGGGCAAGGTCCATTCCCAGACGCGGCCTTCCACGCGCTGGAGAAGTTGTTCTGGCGATGCGTGCGCAACGAGAGTGCCTTGCGAGATCAGGGCGATGTCGGTAGCGGTCGCTTCCACGTCGGAGACAATGTGGGTAGACAGAATGACGATGCGTTCGCCGGAAAGTTCTGACAGGAGATTGCGGAAACGCACGCGCTCCTCGGGATCGAGTCCGGCGGTTGGTTCGTCCACGATGAGCAACTGCGGGTCGTTGAGTAGCGCCTGCGCAATGCCGACTCGTTGGCGCATGCCGCCGGAGAAGCCGCCCAGAGGACGCTTGCGGACGTCGGTGAGGTTGACCAGGTGCAGCAGTTCATCGATGCGTTTGTTGGAGGCTTTAGCGTCAAGGCCTTTGACGGCGGCGAGATATTCGAGAAATTCAATGGCGTTCAGGTTGGGATAAATGCCGAAATCCTGGGGAAGATAACCGAGGGTGGAGCGCAAGGAGTCTGGACTTGTAGCCAGATCGGCGCCGTTCCACACAACATGGCCTTCGGTGGCTCGCGTAATCGTGGCGAGAATGCTCATGAGCGTCGTCTTGCCGGCGCCGTTAGGGCCGAGCAGTCCTAGGACACCGGGGCCGAGTTGCAGAGTGAAGTTACGCAGCGCCCAATTGCCGCCGCCGTAGCGCTTGCTGACATTTTCGATGGCGAGTTGCAAACGAAAAGCTCCTAGCTCCTAGCTTCTAGTTAAAGAGCGTAGTGGAGGAACGGATAACACTACAATAGAAGTTCCGCCAGCCCTATTTCCCTAGAATCTTCCTGGCGAGAAGGCGGTTAGGTCGTGTCCTGGAGTGCGGCCTTCGATTACGGCGGTCATGACTTCCGCAGTGATGGGAGCTAGCAAGATGCCGTCTCGGAAGTGGCCCGTCGCGACGTAATAGCCGGGAGTCGAGGTCTCGCCGAGAATGGGGAGTGCGTCGGGCGTTCCGGGGCGGAGACCGGCCCAGCTTTCGAGAATTCTGGCATCAGCCAGCTTAGGTACTAGCTCGATGGCGGATTGGTGTAGGCGCTGGATCGTCGCGAGGTCAGTCCGTTTGTCGAATCCGGCTTCTTCTACTGTGGCGCCGACGAGCAGACGGCCGTCGCTGCGAGGAATGAGATATGCCTTCGGAGAGCGGATGACATGCTTCAGCAGGTCTCGCGATGACATGACCAGGCATAACATTTGGCCTTTGACTGGACGGGTAGGGAAGGCATGAGGCGGAATTTGGCCTGACCATGCTCCGGCGCAGTTGACGATCTTGGCGGCATGAAAGGCAGTTTTTGTGGTTTCGATTCCGGTTGCCTGGCCCTTGGTTATGGTCACGGAGGTGACTTCGTCTCCGGAGGAGAAATCGACGCGGCGGTGCTTGGCAGCATTCCAGGCTGCTGCTGAAAGTGCCCGAGGATCGACGCTGCGCTCCTTCAGGTACAAAGCCGGATCGCGAGGCTGAACAAGTGCTGGCTCCAATTCTTGAAAGAGGCAGGGAAGCGGGTGTTTGGCGACAAATGCAGCATCTCGCTCGGCGTGCTCCGACGAGGGGAACAGGATTGTGCCCTGGTCGCGGAGGTCCACCTTCAATCCGGACTCTAATTCCAGTTCGTGAGCGAATTCAGGGTAGAGGCGGGCGCTTGCTGTGGCCAGTGCTTGCAGAACCGAGGGCGTTTCGAGGGGGCAGTCTACCAACATGCCTCCGGCGGCGTAGGAGGCCTCGCGACCGGGTTCGCCGCGTTCGACGACCAAAACCGTGGCTCCACGTTTTCGCAAGGCGATGGCTAGCGAGAGGCCGATGATGCCGCCACCGATGATGATCACGTCCCAAGCCTTCACTCCGGCATTGTAAAAGAGCCGAGGGGCTGGCGGTGCTCCCGCGAACGTTGGTGACAGGGAGCGCGGAGCTGCTTAAAATGGCTCGCATGAAGAAGATTTTCGTAATCGGGATCGTGCTGGGGATGCTTGCGCTGGTTGGAACCACGGTGGGGCAAAAGGATAAGGATGAACCCACGTGCTTTGTGTATTTCACCGTCATCAAGGATGACAACGGCAAGCCGGTGCGTAATGCAGCCGTGATCATGCATCCGGTGAATCCAAAGGGCAAGCAGGAACGCGGTGGCATGGAATTGAAGACCGATCCAGAAGGCAAGACGAATTTTGACGGGATCCCGTATGGGACGCTGCGCGTGCAGGTGCTGGCGCACGGATTTCAAACGTTTGGGGAAGACTACGACGTCGAAAAATCGAAGATGGAAATTACCATCAAGCTGAAGCGGCCGCAAGGCCAGTTCTCAGTCTACGACGACCATGCAAAGGATCCCAACGCTGCGCCGAAGCAGGACCCCCCGCCGCCGGATCCGAACAAGAAATCAAACTAAAGATGGGAACAGCGAATAGGATCCCGTGTCTCTCGGACTGAACGCTAATCTGGCAGCGGGAGCCTTCGCCCCGGAACCGCGGCACAAGAGCGCGGGATGGGCGTTTGTGCTGTCCCTTCTGGTCCCGGGCCTGGGCCAATTCTACTGCGACAAGACGGCGCGAGGAGTGCTTACGCTGGGTTGCTGGTTTGGCGCCTTGGTCTTGTGCTTCGCGCAGGACTCCAGGGCAGTGGTCGGCGAAGCCCTGGTGGTCATGCTGGTGCTGTGGATTTTCTCCTTTCTCGACGCATACCTTACGGCGATCGAAATCAATAAGGGACAAGAGAGCCTGATCGACGGGCAGAATCCGCGCGTGGCGGTCGTGTTGAACCTCCTGACCGCGGGCTTCGGATATTTTTACCTCGGCGAGCGCACCAAGGGACTCGCACTGTTTGTCGTAATACAGGCTTCGCGATTTATTTTTCCGGGCACAGTGTTTTGGCGAGTCGGTATCGGGCTGTTGGTCGCAGCGATTCAGGTAGCGGTGGCCGTAGATGCTTATCGCATCGCTCAGCGGCAAGTGAAGGAGCGGTTGCGATCGGAGCCTGTAATGCCAGTTGTGAGCTCTGTGGCTGCATCTCGACTGCCGTTGCAGGTTCCGGTGGTATTGGCCTGCGTTCTTCCGATCGGTTTCGCGTTGCTGGTGCTGATCGGGTTAGCAGTGGAGTCAACCTGGCCGGGTAGACGCGCAAGGGCTTCCAACGAACCGTCCACCACGGTGCCCGCGCCTGTCGAATTGAATCGTCTCCAACCAAGCGAAGAATCGCCCATCGCGGCCGTAGACTTAAGCACGGCGGTGCAGGATGTGCAACGCGTGCAACGAAAGTCAGAGCGCACGAAAGAGGAGATTCCGAATCTCCGACAGGATGTGCGAGTACTGAGTGGAGTTCTGGGCTCGCGGAAGTTGGATCCCTCGGATGCCCTGGTTGCGCACTACTACCGTGCTGTGGCTCTGGCGATGCTGAACTTCACTCGTGAGCATGAGGGCGAGGCTATCGATGTGTCAGGCGCCCGTACAGCGCGGGCGGATCTCGACCGGATCATCAGCGCAAGATCTGTGCTTACGTACGTGCCGGAGGTGGACAAGACCAATGCGGAGTACTGGGCCGGGCTTGTGGCGCGTAATCAGTTGCATGATGAGCCATCGGCGTATTTGTACTGGGAAAAATGTGCGGCGAGTGGGCACGAGGGATGCGTGAACAATCTGGCCAGCGCAAGAGTTACGGGCGCAGGCGGGCAGAGGGTGGACGTGCAGGAGGCACTCAACCTGCACACTGGCGTGTACAACTCGGGGCTTCGATATCACTGCGCGGGTGCAGTTTCGGCATTGGCGATTGCGGAGATTAATTACTTTACCGGCGTCCGCCGACCCGGAGACGACGAGGTGGAATGGACCAAAAAGGCAGAAGGACTGCTGGATCAACTGGAAACGATGGAGAACAATCGAAACGCGTGCCACCGGGTCGACTTTGAGGTGGAAGATTTTCTGTTTCAGCTAAGCCGCGGGCACAAGGACGAGAACGTCTTGCAGGATGCCATCAGCCGGTTGGACGATGACTCTGCCACAACGAAGGCCGTGATTCAATTCATGTCGGGGGCGATTGATGAGGCCGGGTTCGATGCGGCGATGAGCTCCGGTAAGTCGCAGGGCGAACGTTGCTCGGCATATTTTGAGGCTATGTGGTTCGCGAAACTGAGGAGCGAAGATGCGATGGCGCGGCGCTATTATCAACGGATCGTCGACATTGGAAAGTTCCACTGCGCCGAGGAGTTGACGTACGCGACCAAGTTTAATTTTTGAGCGACATTAATTCTGAACGATTGGGGATTGGAAATGGATTACTTGCTGAAGACAGAACCGTCAACATATTCGTTTGCAGACCTGCAAAAGGAAAAGACAACGATCTGGGATGGTGTTTCGAATCCGGTCGCATTGAAGAATCTGCGCGGGATGAAGCCAGGCGAACGTTTGGTAATCTACCACACGGGCGATGAAAAGAGCGCGGTGGGGACGGCGACCGTGGTCTCGGTGGATGATTCGGATCCGAAGAACCCGCAGGTGAAGATTAAAGCTGGTAAGGCGAATGCGAAGCCAGTGACGCTCGCGGAGGCGAAGGCGAACAAGTTATTTGCGGATTCTCCGCTGGCGCGGCAAGGTAGGCTGAGTGTGGTGCCGCTGACTGAGACGCAGTTTAAGTTTCTTACCGGGGAGTGAAAGTCAAAATCCCCACCCACTCGCGGAGAACGCGAGAAAGGTGGGGCAACTCTTTTTCAGGGCCAAGACCGCCCAGCCCGGCGAAGCTTACGAGGCGCGGGCTTCGCGGCGGATCAGGGTAGAGTCCAATAAGTATCCCAGACCGAGAGTGAAGGGGATCGCGCCGAAGGCGGTAGCGATGAGGGCGTCGGGCTCGACTCTCGCGATGATGGTGAAGGTCAGCATGTAGCCGACGGCACCGGCGATGAGCAGAATTCCCGCGCGACGAGAGTGTGCTGCCTCGGTAAGATCGGGCTCCATGGGGACGGCGACACCGCGCTGCATGGCCGCGAGCCGTTCCTCGGTACGCAACTTGCGTACGCGGTAGAAGGTGTACATTCCGAGTATCGCGGTGGGCATTCCGAAAATCATGATGACTGCTGCAAGGCCTGTGATGTCTCCCATGGTAGTTCTCCTTCCTATGGTTCTGGGCGTGTAGCTTAGCTGAAATCGCTTACAACAAGAGATACGCAGGGGGTGCGGGGAAAGTTCCGTCGGCGGCCAACTCCCAGCGTGGTGGGTGCTTCCAAGGGAGAAGGGTCGGCTTTCAGCAAGGACAGGGGCGTCGTTTGGAGACAGGATGAGATTAGGACGCTGTGATAACAAGCGCCGGATTGCGGCGACTGCTTGCTTGGCGGTGATCGGGATCACTCAAGGGCTCTGGGCACAACAAACTAAGGAAAGAGTTACCGTCGACGATGTCGATCGGGACTATATTGTGCGGCTGCCGAAAGGCTACGACGCACAACGACACTATCCGGCGGTGATCCTGTTGCATGGCATGAATCAGGATGCGGATGACATGCAGCGGCTCACCCGGTTTGATGAAGTGGCGGACAAAGACGGAATTATCACGATCTATCCGGTCGCGCAACATGGACGATGGAATGTCGGGGTGCACGCACCGGAGCACCGGGCGATGACGATGGGGCCGGGCCGGCGTGGGCACTACGGCGGCGGGTATCCCGGGGGCGGATATCCGGGAGGAGGCGGCGGGGGATATCCCCGAGGCGGCGGCCAGCAACCGCAAGGCGAAGATCCGAATGAAAACCGAAGGCCGACTCCCACGGATGATATTGGTTTCTTCAATCAGATGCTGGATCAACTGGGCGGCAAGTTTTCGGTGGATGCGTCGCGCATCTACGCTGTGGGGCTGTCGGAGGGCGGATTCATGAGCATGCGCTTGGGATGCGCGATGAGCGACCGGATTGCAGCCGTAGCCGCCGTGGGTGCGGCAATGCCGAAGACCATGATTTGTCTGCCAACGCGTCCGGTTCCGCTCATGATGGTCAATGGCACATCCGATCCGATCGTTCCGTACGGCGGGGGCACCGAGCACAACCTGAATCTTGCGACGATTTCGGTGGAAGACAGCGCCAAAGCGTGGGCGAGGATCGATCGTTGTCAAGAAAAGCCGGAGAAGAGCAAATTGATGGCTGGTGCGAAGGGCGGAACGGAAACCAAAGTCGACGCCTACAACGGCTGCCACGAGAACGCACAGGTCGTGTTGTACAGCTTGAAAGGCGCAGGAAATACATGGCCCGGTGGCGAGCAGTATGAAGTGGAGAAAACGGTCGGCAAGACGAGTCCCGATCCGAATGCAAATGAAATAATCTGGAGCTTTTTTGTGACGCGCAAACTGCCGGCGCCGAGCAAAGATCAGCAGTAGATTTCAGTTTTCGAGTCCCAACAAGCAGCGGGATCGCGAGACCATCAGCTGATGGATTTTCTCAGCTCGCGGCGCAGGATCTTTCCTGAAGCAGTCTTGGGAACCGATTCGACGAAGTGGACCTCACGCGGCTGTTTGTAGTGAGTGAGGCGATCGGCGACGAAGACGCAGAGTTCGTCTCCGAGTTTGTGGCTATCGAGAAAGCCGTCGCGCAGTGCGACGAAAGCCACGGGGACCTCACCTGCTGCGTCATCGCGACGACCCACTACCCCGCATTCTTTCACGGCGGGATGTTCCAGCAGGACGGCTTCGACTTCCGCGGGGGCAACGGCGAAGCCCTTGTACTTGATCATTTCCTTACGCCGGTCGACTACCCGGTAGAAGCCTTCTCGATCGCGGGTGACGATGTCTCCGGACCAGTACCATCCGTCGCGCAGGACGGCGGCGGTAGCTTGTGGCTCGTTCCAGTAGCCAAGCATGAATTGCGGGCCGCGCATGACCAGTTCGCCGGGTTGTCCAGAGGGAGCCTCCGTGAGGTCGTCTGGAGTATCGGCGGGGTCGATCTCTGGCTGCGAGAGAACGCGGCAGTCGGTTTGCGCCACGGGATGACCGATGGAGTCGGGCCGGTAAAGGGAAGGATCGAGAAATCCGAGGTGCGTGACGGGCGACGCCTCGGTCATCCCGTACCCCTGACAAACGAGAATGTTCGTCAGGGCGGTAAAGCGGCGGGCAAGGTCGGGCGCTAACGGGGCAGCTCCGGACTTGACCCAATGAACTTTATGATCGCGGGGGAATTGTCCGGCCTCAGCTGCCTGACACAGAGCATTGATGGCAGGCGGGACTAGGGGCATCATCGTCACCGATTCATCGACGATGAGTTTCGTTATCGCCGGGACGTTAAAGCGAGGCACCAGAATGAGTGTCGCGCCGAGGAGAAGAGACGGATTGAGGATCACATTCAAGCCGTAAATATGGTAGAGGGGGAGGGAACAGAGAATGTTGTCAGCGGCGTTGAGCGTGGTCGCGTGAGGGCCCAAAATCTGATAGACGTTCGCGATCAGATTGTAGTGAGAAAGCATGACTCCCTTGGGCAAGCCCGTGGTGCCGCTGGAATAGGGAAGAGCTGCCAGAGTCTGCTGGGATGACTGATCGGGCGTAGGACAAGATGCTGTCACCGGGTTGAGCAGGTTTGCAAAGGGCTCAGCGCCGGTAGCAGGCTGACGCGTTGTGTAGATCCGGCGAAGATTCGGTAATCCAGCGAGATTGATGCCATCAATGTTTTCGCCATCGGTAATGAGGACAACGGCGCCGGAATTATCTAACTGGTAGCGGACTTCGCGCTCGCGATAGGTCGGGTTCAGCAGAGTGGGAATGGCTCCGGCAAGTTGGGTGGCGTGAAACGCGACGCAGAATTCCCACGAGTTGGGAAGGAAAACAGCCACGACGTCGCCGGGTTTGACTCCGGCGGCGATCAGAGAGCGCGCAACGGACTCGATGGCGTCTCCGTATTCTGCATAGGTCACTCGGCGACCGGAGCAAGCATCTACCAAGGCGGTCTTAGAAGCATTGCGGCGGCAGGAGTCGAGAACGAGATTGTGCAGAAAGAGATCGTGGGGATCGGCGTAGAGTTCGGTGCGTTGCATTCCGGCTGGAATTGTAGCGGAAAAATGAAGGATCGAAAGAGAAAAGGGTGGGGCTCAACTTGCGAGTCTGCGCAGAAATTCCTGTTCGTCCATGTGGTATTTGAATGCTTTGCGTCCGTCAATGAAAACAACCGGAACCTCGTCGTTGAACTGGCGGCGAAGTTCGGAGTCGAGGTCGACATCCACTTCGTGCCAGGTGAAACCGCCGCGACGAGAGAGCTTCGAGAGGCTCTCTTTAACCACTTCGCACAGATGGCATCCCTTGCGGGAATAGACCACGACGCTGCGAGGATCGGGCATGCGCGGAAGATTCTAGCGCGAAGAAATGGGGTTTATCCAGCAGCAAAAAATAACGAAAAAAAGGAGCAGTTTTCGGGGGTCGGGTGGCTAGACCAAGCTAAATTCCACAATTCGTTCATTTTACAAGCGTGATTCCAATCACTGCGTGGTTTCGGCTGTTCTGCTAATCACTAGGCACAACTCACTTCTAGTCGGCCGTGTTTGAAAGGTCTGGGGCGGGAGGGACTGTGCTGAAACATCGGCAGATAGCTGTCCTCTGCATCGGAAATGATCCTGTCAGTTTAAACCTCCGCTGTTCTTTGTTGAAGGAGCACGGCTGGAATGCACTCAGCGCGGGCAGCGGACATGAAGGAGTTATCCGCTTTACTCGGGAAGCGGTGGATGCCGTGGTCATCGATCTGGACGATGACGGTGCGGAAGCTGCCCTCATCGCCGGGGAGCTCAAGAGGTTGCGTCCAGAGGTGCCCATCGTCATTGTCGTGACCGACGAGAGAGAGCTTGCCAACGGAGCTACATAACAGGCGAGTAGCGTAGTCGTGAAATCGCAAGAAGCGCAAACGCTCATCCAGGTTCTGCGAAAGTTGCTGCCTGAGTAGTTAGAATCACCGGGAAGTCACTCCTCGATCACATAGCGCACCGCCTTTGCCTCGACTCCGTGCAGAGGCTGTAGAATCCCTCCATGCAAGAACCCCAGGCAAAACCTCTTCGTGGGAAGACTGTCCTGATTACCGGAGCGGCCCGGCGGCTAGGACGGGCGTCCGCGCTGGCTTTGGCGGCGGCAGGTGCGGATGTTGCAATTACCTTTAAGGAGTCCGCACGAGAGGCACGGGAGACGGTGGTGGACCTGTCGGGGTATGGGGTGCGAGCATTCGCACTGCGTTGTGACGTGACCGATGAAGGCAGTGTCCGGGCGATGATGAAGGAGGCTGGGCGAGAATTGGGCCGTATCGACGTGCTGGTGAATAACGCGGCAAACTATGAAACCGTGGAATTTGAAAAGTTGACGGTGCGCCAGTGGGACGCCATTTTCGCATCAAACGCGAGGGGGCCGTTTCTGGTGGCCCGCGAGGCCTTGAAATGGATGCGCCGGAAGCGCGGTAAAGGACAGGGGCCTAGCCTCGAAGCGAAGATTATTAACATGGGATCTCTGGGTGGTTTGCGACCTTGGGCAACGCACGCGCACTATTGCTCGTCGAAAGCGGCTCTGCACATGTTAACCAAAGTCATGGCGAAGGCACTCGCGCCAGAGATTGCCGTCAACGCCGTCGCACCAGGGATGATCGACTTGGGAGAAAAATCGGCGGCCGCTTTCATGCGCCGGATGGCCAAGCAGACGCCTATGAGAAGAAACGGCCGAGGGGAGGAAATTGCCCAGGCGGTATTATTCTTCGCGACCGCGCCGCAGTTTGTGACCGGCCAGATTCTGGCGGTGGATGGAGGGCTTGGGCTTTAGGAGTTTTAGTTCTTCCCTTGAATTTAAGGGCTGGATTACTGCGAGGCGGCAAGTAGCAACCGTTTTGGAGGGAGCAGTATATTGAGGCGAATGAAGAAATCGAAAGGCAAGCCTACCAGTGCTCGAGGTTTTCTCGGGGACGATCCTTTTCAGGAGGGCATTTCGGGTCCGCGCATTGCCCTGGCGATCATGGCAGCGGGTAAAGGAACCAGGCTAAAATCCCAACTTCCTAAAGTATTACATGAAGTCGGAGGAAAGCCCCTGCTCGAGCACGTGATTCGCGCGGCAATGAGGGTTGTGCCTGCTCGCGACATCTACGCCATCATCGGTCACGAGGCAGATCGGGTGAGGACCGCGATGGCCCATACGGGAATTAATTTTGTGCTGCAGACCGAGCAGCGTGGAACTGGCCACGCGCTGATCGTTGGGCGCGAAGCACTTGCCGGGTATGACCACGTCATCGTGCTCTCCGGCGATGCTCCGATGATTACGCCGGAAACCATTGGACGGCTGCGCAATTTTCATCTGGAAGAGCAGGCCGCCATGACTCTTCTTAGCGCAGACCTTGAGAATCCGACTGGATATGGACGGGTGTTGCGGAAAAGTCCACGCAACGCCGAGGTGCAGGCGGTGGTTGAGGAGAAGGCAGCAACCACTGCGGAGAAAAAAATTCGAGAGATTAATTCGGGCTTCTATGTTTTCGCCGTAAAGGAGTTGTACGGAAATATCGGAAAGTTGTCGACGGCCAATCCGCATCACGAATATTACCTGACCGATATGGCGGAGGTGCTGCGGAAGGCGCGACGGCGCGTAGTGGCATGGAAGACAGGGAATGCCAGTGAAGTGCTCGGGGGAAATACGCGGGCAGAGCTGGCGGACATTGACGAGAAGATGCGGTTGGCGAAGTGCCAGCAGTTGATGGCGGATGGAGTAACGATATTTTATCCGGCAACTTGCGTGATCGACGCTGATGTTACGGTTGCGCCCGATACCGTTATCGAGCCCTACGTACAACTGCTGGGTACGACGCGGATCGGTACGGCCAGCCGTGTGCGGTCGTATTGCGTGATTCGGGACATGGAAATCGGGGATGGAGTGATGATTCTGCCGGGATGCGTGATGAGGGAATCGAAGATTGCGGATGGGGCCGTGATTGGCCCTTATTCGCATCTGCGTCCAGGCAGCGAGATTGGTGAAGGGGCACACCTGGGAAACTTCGTCGAGACGAAAAAAACCAAGTTGGGAAAAGCATCCAAGGCGAACCACCTCACATATTTGGGCGACACCGAGATCGGCGCGGGGGTGAACATTGGGGCAGGAACGATCACCTGCAACTACGACGGAGTCTTTAAGCATAAAACGGTGATCGAAGATGGAGCCTTCGTCGGCAGCGATAGCACGCTGGTTGCGCCGGTAAGAATCGGCAAGGGAGCATATATCGGGGCGGCGTCGTGCATCACCGACGATGTTCCCGAGGACGCGCTGGCCTTGGCGCGCGCGCGGCAGGTGGTAAAAGAGGGATGGGCCGGCGAGAAGCGCGCAACTCGGAAGAAATAGCGAGCATGAACGCAATTGGATGAACGCAAAAGAAATCAAGATTTTTGACCCGGCAGACGGTTTCGCCCCTTTCACCGATCCGATTGAACTCACAGACTCAACGGTCGCGAAGCGTGGCGATCGCTGGTGGATGTACCTTGCCGGCGAAGTGAGCGGACACGAGGGGATTCAACTGTTCAGCGCGTCTCTCCCCCGGGGAGCGCCGCTTGCGTCGCAAGGCTGGCTGCTGACTCCAGATAGCGATGATCCCACCCACGTTGCACTATTGGCCGGGCATGAGTCCAGCAAAGCATGGGACCTGAAGGGCGGCCGCCACTGTCCGGCTTTTGTGCGCGGCTGGGATCCGGAGAGGGGAACCTGGGTAGAGCGGATCTACTATGCGGGTGGCGCGGCCAATCTGTGGGGGCCTTACACAATCGGATATCTGGAATGGGACGGAGATCAGTGGCTTGATCAGTCGCATCCTGTTCTTGTGGCGGAGGAGGACTGGGAACATGGAAGCGTCTATGAACCCAATCTCATTTACGCCGAGGGCAAGTGGAAGATGTGGTACGTTGCCGGTTCAAACCTGGAAGACTATTTAGTTCAGGGCTATGCCGAGAGCGCTGATGGCCGGACGAATTGGACCAAACACAAGATATTCATCGCGGCGAACGAGAAGGTTTTCGATTTCTGCGTGATCAAAGGCCACAAGAATTACGAGGCTGTTTTTTCGAAGGTGTGGCTCGGTAAGACGCAAGCTCCGCCGTCCACAGGCCTGTGGTCGTGCGCGTGTCCGAAGCCGTCTTCCAATTTCGCAGACTGGAGTGCGCCTCGCCAGATCATGACCGCCCGGGACTGTGGCTGGCATTCCGGACCGTGGAAGCCGTCGGTTCGATACGGGGAGACCAATCCGAATCAAATGTTTGTTTTTTTCGACGGAGGATACACCAAGGTAAACCAGCCAGGAGGCTTTCCCTTTGTCTTTACGCAGGGTTGTTTGGAGATCGAGCGACCTGAGTGAGTGGGCTGTATCCTCGAAGAAACAAGGCACCGACGCCGTGATCCGAGTGTCGGTGCCCGTCTCAGTTGACGAGAAGCCTAGTGCGTTACCGCAGCGAACAGCTCAGAATGCATCAGAGACTGGAACTGTTGATCGTTGGCCTTGAAGTGCACCCCCACTGTGGAACTGTCGGAATCGACAGTCGTATTCTCCACAGCAATCTTTTCCGCGGGCGTGGCGCTCATCTTCTTGTACAGCATGTAGCCTTTCAGCAATGAGGAAACCGTAGCTGCAGTGGTGGAATCCGAGGTAAGAACGGCAAGGTCGAAGTTGACGCCGCTGTTGAAGCTTAGAGTGTAACGCGAGCCCTGCAGGCGCTTCTTAACGCTGTCGTAGTCTGCGACCTTGGAGGCATCGCCCATAGCAGAGCGCATCATATTCTGCGTGCCTGCCTGGTCAAGGATGCTCCACACTGGAGCAGAGTCGACACTGGACATCATGTCGGCCATGTTGCCGTTGGTGTCCAGACCCAGGACCTTTCCATCTCTGGTATCGAGGGCAAACTTGATGGAGGTCGAATCACCGAACAGGAGCGTGCTGTCATCGAGAAAACTCATGACGAAGCCGCCGTCCATGGGATAAATGTCTGCATTGCCATACTTCTTGGGCACGAACTTCTGCAGCTTCATCTTCTTCAACACAGCCTTCATATTGAAAGGTCCGGCCGCAACGCCGACCGTCTTCACGCCTTGTTTGCCAGCGTGGAACGATGCAAAAGCGAGCGTATCCACATCTTTGTCCGGGTCGAGGCCGATATTCTTGAGGGCCGCCTCAAACTGCTTGATGTTGTCGGGCATTAACTGCTGCTTGAGAGCCATCGCGGTCGGCGAATCCTTGAGAGCCCGGTAGTCAACCGAGATTAGTTGCAGCAGTTCCGCGGGAACACAGGAACGGGCAGAGGAGTTCAGCGGCATCGCGTACGCCATGCTCGCCAGAAGCAAAGAAGCCAGACAAATCCTGAAAAGTTTCATAACGCCTCGAATCAAAAGCATTTAGGGTTTCGTATACCCATGGTTGGATGCACGATCAGCCCTTGTCGTTAATAGATCGTTTCATTCTATTTTACTTGCAAGGTAAGGGAATGGAACAAAAGTACATGGCCGTTGACCGGTTGGAGTCCCAATCTGGAGATCGGAAGAATAACGAATCGACGGGGTGGCGGATGTACACGTGTTCAGAAGAGATGTTGCGAGCGACGGCCCTACGATAGGGTCGCGATTCTACGGTCAATTTCGGCCTTGAACGTCGGATCTTTCAGGGATGTGAGATTGATCTCGACGTTGGCGAGCGCTCCGGTCTGGCGGCACCGGCCAGCGCCACAGCCGTGGTCAGATCCGACTTCATGTTGGGATTGGTGATGGGCTCAAGGGATTTGACGATGTTTGCGATTTCGTTCGCTCTTTCGGCGACGCTGAGCGGAACGGCCGTTGCTTGTTTTAGTGCGGCTTCGATCAGGGCTTCGCCAGAGGCTTCATCGACTGCGGTCTTTGCCAGTTTATAGGCCTTCATCACAGAGTTGTAGGATTCGGCGTCGGCGTCGACCGCAGCTTTCAGTTCTTCGCGCAGCGGTGTGAGGCGAGCGATGGCTGCGCTTAACTGCGATTCATATTGCAGGTAAGCCTTCTTGCCGCGCGACATGGATGCGACCATGACGGCAAGGCCGGCGGCCATGGCTGCCAGCTGCAGCCGAGGCGCTGCCTCCACCAGGCGTGGCCGTGGGTGCGGCAAGTTGCTCGACGAAAGGTTCGACTCCGGCGCGCAGGCCGCCGACCGCCATCTTTCCGCCCATGACGGCGGCGAGCCGATTTTCCAGGATCAATGACGAATCGAAATTCTCGACCTGCAGGAACCATTCTGCGGCTTGCTCCAGCGCTTTTTTAGGAATCAGGCCGACGATCTCGCTGGAGACCGGCATGACGCCATAGCGGGCGGCCTCGCGCTTCACCATCTCGAAAACACGGTGGACCGGTGTCTGCTCGAAGTCAGTAAGATTCATCGAGACCTGGGCCAGTCCGCGAACAAGGAATCCCGCTCCTTTTACGAAGCGCATGCCACCAGTTCGAGAAGCGAACGGCTTTTGCGATCTTCTTGGCGATGTCGACGTCGGGTGTATTGAGGAAGACGTTGTAGGCAATGAGGAATTTGCGGGCGCCGACGACCGTCGCCCCTGCGGTGGGATGGACGCACGGGTCGCCGATGTCCGGGCAGCGCGCGGGGATTGGTCGCGATCTCGGCGCGAATGCCTTCGAACTGACCGCGGCGGATATTCTCCAGGCCCTGACGTTCGGGAATTCTGGCGGCGGCTCGTAGAGATAGACCGGAATCTTGTAGCGCTTCCAGATCTCTTCGCCAACATGGTTCGCCATGGCGACGCAGTCTTCGATGGTGACGCCGTCGATGGGGATGAACGGAACGACGTCGGCGGCGCCCATGCGCGGATGGGCTCCGGTATGAGACGTGAGATCGATCAGTTCGGCGGCTTTGCCGACGCCGCGAATGGCGGCTTCCTGAATCGGCTCGCGTTCGCCGACCAAGGTGATGACGCAGCGGTTGTGGTCGGAATCCATCTCGCGATCAAGCAGGTAGACGCCCGGCATCTTCATGGCGTCGACGATGGCGTCAACTTTGGCTTTATCGCGGCCTTCGGAGAAATTGGGAACGCATTCGACGAGCGTGGACATAACCGAGAAGAATAGCTGGCGAATGCGAGAGCCGCAACTCTGCTGAGGACTTCGGGAAGGGCCGCGAGGCTTGACGGGCCCTCACGTCTGAGATGCAATCCGCCGATGTGGGAACTGTAGCTCGACATTCGAGGGCAAAACCTCGAAGGCCGCCGCTTGCGTGACTCAGCAAAGGAGAAGGCTTTCATGCTAAGAACTTCCCGCTTGATTTCGTTTCTGGTGTTGGTGAACGTCGTTTTCAGTGGTGGGTGCGGGGTCTCGACTTCTGCTCCGCCCCCCGTGAGCGAACCTATTTTCCCGGTGATTGTTTTTTCGGATATTCACTTCGATCCACTCGATGATCCGACCCTATGCCATTCGCTTGATGCCGCAGATCCGAGCGGTTGGGCGGAAATTCTGAAGGGATCGCTGAAACCGCCGGCCCTTCCGCCATTGCACACTGATACCAACTACCTGTTGCTCGGGCTGGCGCTGTCGAGCATCAAACAGAACCTGGGCGCGAGTCCGGTGGTCATTTTTGCTGGCGACCTTCTGGTGCACAAGATTTCGTCGTTGTATTACGAGAGTTGCGACGGCCTGACGGCGGGACAGACTCCGACCGCGCAACAGGTTCTCGCCATGCAGGCCTTTGCCGACAAGACGGCTACGTTCGTAATGCAGCAGACGAGGGCTGCGGTCGGAAGGGTCCCGGTCATGTTTGTGGTTGGCAACAACGATTCGTATACCGGCCTCGGACCGGACAGCATCTTTCTTGGGAATACGGTGGAACCCTATTACGCAAATTTTGTGAACGGGACGGCGGCGGATTATCCGGCATTTTTCAACACCTTCACCAACGGTGGATATTATTCTGCACAGCCGCTGGGATCCAATTTAAAGATAATCTCACTCAATACGAACTTGTTTGCGGCGCTACCTCCAACCATTCCCAGCAATGAAGGTGCAGCCTACGCGGAACTTGCGTGGTTCGATACGACTCTCGCGACGGCCCAAACCGCCGGGCAAAAAGTATGGCTGTTGATGCACGTCCCGCCGGGCGCAGATACGTGTACGTCGGCGGCAAATCTTGCCGCTGACGGGTCCCTAACGAGTAGTAACGCTGCGATGATGTGGATGCCGGCCTATCAGGAAAGTTTTCTGCAAATTTTGGCGAAGTATCCGGGCGTGATCACGCTAAGCCTGGGCGGGCATACTCATCGCGACGAATTCGTCGAGTGCGTGAACTCGTACTGACCCTCACCAACGATTGGTGCTCAAGAAAACCGGGCCAGGAGAGAAGCGAACGAGCGTATCTCCTGACCCGGTTTTCTTTTTGCTCGTTAGTCTCTGATTAATTTCAGCTTCGCTTCCTGCGCGAGTGACTGCCAGAAGTCGGCCAGCAGTTTGTCGCGGTTCTGGCGTAAATCAATGCCAGTCGGAGCGGCAGGATAGGGCTTCTCCCCATGATGCCCTTCCACAGAATGCGATTGAAGACTGCTCCATCGATTCGGTCGGCATCCGTGAAATCGATGCCTTGCGTGACCCGCGCCCAATATTCCGAATTCGGTACGGGATTATTGCAGGGCTGCTTGGGAAGTGGCAGCGGCAAGTTTGTGCAGTAGAGAATTGAAGCGGGAGTTGCCGTGAAGGTCCACTGGCGATTCGGCACCGTATTGAAGATGTCGGCCATGGGCGTCGCCAGCGCGTCGTTCAGGTTCATGGGCTGCAGGCCCAACACTTCCTCGATCGTGCGCACGAAGTCAATGGTGTTGTATTCGGTGGAGACAAGTGCATTTCTCACGTAGGCTCCTGCGACGAATGCGATGGTGCGGTGAGAATCGATGTGGTCGCCGCCGTCCTGGGCATCGTCTTCTACGACGAAGATGAGAGTGTTGTCTTTGTAGACCGCGCTGTTGGCGATTTTCTGCACCAGCAAACCCACTGCGTAGTCGTTGTCCGCCTGGTCGCGATCGGGAGTGTTGACCAGCTCAATAGCGGTTCCGAAGTTTCCGGTGTGATCGTGCATGAAGCGGACTAGTGTCAGGTTAGGAAGTCCACCCTGCGCGTAGTTGGTATCGAAGTCTCGCTCCCATTCCTTGAACCGATAATAGTCTGGAAACGAAGGATCGAATCCGCGGAAATAGGGATCGGTAAAGGGCGCGAGGGCGACGTTGGTTGAAGGCGCGACGATCGTATTTGTGGAGAACGGATCGCGCACCAGGGGAGTCTGGCACGGGGCCGCGTTGTAGCAAGTTGTATCGATGAACCAGCCATAGTCCCGAACTGTGAGACCAGCCCGCAGCGCATTGTTCCAAAGGTATCCAGTGTTGAGTTCATTGTTCGGGCCGTCGGGAGCATCGACGTCTGCCTGACCGGGTAGGAGATTCTCACCGTTCGGAACGTCGGGCGAAAGGGCACCGCCGGGAAACAGTGGTTGGGAGGCCTGGCGCTGGGCCACGGTCGGCAGCGCAACGTTCACGCTGCGATTGTTGCCCTCGGTGTCGAGACTGAGGCCACGCTGCGCATAGTTCACGGGATACTGATGCTCTACGACGTCGGGCGCGCGAGCGGATGTGCTCCACGGCCAGCCGTCATTGCTGACTTCGGCGCTGGCGCGGAAGTTGTCGAGGGTGACAAAGTCCTCCGCGAGTTTGTGTTGATTCGGCGTGATTGCCTGCCCAAACAGCGCCAGGTTGGGATCTCCATTGCCACGAGGCAGGTCGCCCAGAATCTGATCGTAGGTTCGGTTTTCCTTGAGAATGTAGATCACGTGCTGGACGCCTTGATGCACTGCGGCCATCACTCCACCAGTGGCGGTTGTGTTGGAGAACCGGTTATTGATAGATGACCTGCGATGTCAGGGTCGGGCAGCTTTGCCATTGCGCTGGAGAGTTGGAAGCTTTGCAAGCCAGCCTTGGTGAGTTGCGGATTGTACTCGTTCGAGGGAGAACACGTGGGGTAGCCGGCTGGGCCGTAGGTATAGCACCAGTGAGGATTTGGCGCCGGTCGGAGATTTCGCGTTGACGACGTACGCCCATGATCCGTCTTTGCTGAGGGTCACCGAGTTGGGATACCAGCCGGTCGGAATGAGTCCAACTACGTGATCGCCGCTGTTGGAGCCGCCGAGTTGCACGACCGCCACATTGTTCAGATTCCCGTTTGTTACATAGAGGTAGTGCTCGCCTGGCTCCTGCAGTGTCACACTGTTGGTGTTGGCACCTGTATATTGCGTAAGAGCGAAGTTCTGCAGTACAGATGGGGGCGCAATCACAGGGATGCTCTCGACCACCGAGTTGGCTTGCAAGTTGATTACGTCCACCGAATCGGACTGGTCTTCGGCCACATACAGAAGCGTCTGGGCCTGATTTACCGTCATTTTGTTGGGTTGGCCCTTCACCGGGATGCGGGTTTTGACGGCGAGCGGATGCGGGCAGGTTTGGGCGTTGTACGGACTACAAGCGACTATCCAACTGACGACATCAATCTCTCGATCGCGCAGGCTGGAGATATAGGCGGTGTAGGGTGTCGCGGCCATTCCGTTTCCGGTCACAACCACCCAAAACGGATATTCACCTCCGGGCAAGCCGTTGCCGGGGCACAGATCGAGTTCGGCGCCTTGCATGTCTCCGTATCCCTGCAACGTGCCTTTGGGCGGGCTGGTTACCGGCCATTGGTGGAATTGCCGCACCCAGCTCTTCAAGCCTCCAGTGAAGATTGTGATCGAGTCGTTATAGTAGTTCGCCACGACCAACACATTGCCATCGCGTGAAACCCCCAATCCCGCGGCACAAGGCGCTACATAGACGGCGGCGTTCATGGAAGCGAAGCCGCTGTTGGGAACGGGCAGACCATTGCCGGAAGGGTGGCCCGAAGCGATTGCCATTTGGGTTTCGAATGAAGTGAGAGTCTGGCCCGCCGGAACCTGGCCTAATTCCAATTCCGCGGTCTGCGCCCAAATGCCGGTGACTGGATCGCGCTGAACGATATGGATGTTGTCACCATTATTGGACGCCCCGGGATAGCCGTCGGGATAAAGGTAGGGAATAGGGTCGGTTCCATAAGGAGCGTCTCCCATGCCCCCCGAAACGTAAAAGGCCTGGTTGTAATTTCCATGACTGTCTATTCCGGTATCCCACACAATCCCGTGGTAGGTGTTGGGAATTGGCACAGCCTGCTTAAAAACCGGCGGACCGCCGTGAATGTCGTAGATAAATACGTATTCGTTCGAGTACATCGGGTCGAAAAAGGGAAATCCGACCTGAAATGCGCGGTGTGCCAAGTGTTGCCATCGGGACTGACTACGGTGCTGGCGCCATATCCGGCAAGCCATTCGACGGGTGGCACACTGGTGTCGATTGGATCGGTGATCACCATGCCGGTGTCGAGAAATTGAAAGGTGGAGCCCGAGACGGCCAGAGGAGTAATCGATTGCGCCAGATTGGGAACGGCTTGTAGGGCATTGTAGAGAGTGATGGTCAACGATGCGGTGGTGCGTCCCGATGCATTTGAAGCGGTGACGGTGTATGTCGATGTGACGGGCGGTGGGGGCATGATGGTTGAGGGAATCGCGGCGGCAGTTCCGCTGACGACGCCCGCGCTGCTCATGCTGAGACCGCTTGGAAGAGCTGGGTAGACGCTGTAAGAGATAGGAGCTAGGCCGGGTCGACGAAGGACGGGGATGTTCGGAGTGATCGCCACCCCCGCGACATATACAGGAGCCGGAGCGCTGTAACTCAAGCCTGACGGAGCCAACCCGGAGTCCGCTGCAAGCACAGTGACGGTGATTTTGGCAGTTGTGCTTCCAGCTGAGTTGGTCGCCGTCACCATGTAAGTTCCTATGCTGGTCGCAGTGGGCGTTCCGCTGATTACCCCCGCACTCAATGTGCCGACATAGGGGCCGTAGGGCGGCGTGTCAGTTCGCAGAGTCAAGCCGTCCGGAAGCGTGGGGGTGACGCTGTAAGTTGTCGGTGACCCGCCGGTGACGATCGGGAAATTTTCTGGAATCGGGATGTCGACTGTGTAGTACGCGCTAGGGGTCGAATAGGCCAGGCCGGTCGGCGGCGCGATATTGACGGTGATGCTCAAGGCAGTTGTGGTGCTTCCGGCGGAGTTCGATGCCGTGATCGTATAAATGGTCAAAGCCGTCGGTTTGATGGGAGTTCCCGTGACGACCCCCGTGGTACTGTTAAGCACAATTCCCGCGGGAAGTGGTGGAGTCGCGCTATAAGAAGTTGGAACTCCGCCAGTGATGGTCGGCCGATTTTCTGCAATCGCTATGCCTTGCGTGTAAACTGCGGCACTGTCGTCATACGTGAGTGCTGTTGGAGCCGGAGTCTGAGCAGGGCTCGACTTGTGGCTAACGCCAGCGCATCCGCAAAGAACCATGATGCACGAAGCGAGTAGAAGGCCATGCCAATGGGAAAGTCTGAGATTCCTAAGACGCGTGTTCACGAAGACGCTCCTGATGTTTTTGGGGATCATGAGCCCGGCCCTCTTGAAAAACAGTATTAACAACCACTAAGAAAAGCAGGCCGGACTTCTTCTGCGTGCAAGTGGTTGCACGCCGGGACCCACGATAAGGAGAAGCGCCATGGAACTCTACTCGAGAGTCGCTTTGGGAAGTTACGAAGGGAGGATCCGCGATGCTGCGTCCGCGTCAGGAAGCCGAAAATCTCTGGATCAGCTATCACTCATACGTTCACGCCATGTCCTAATTGTGTCGTCCCGAAAACCTTCCGATGCCGAGCCGTACCTGCACAGTATTGACTCCGGGGTTGGGCGTGGCGAGCCCCGCGTTGGAGATGTGCATGTACCGCAGTTCAAGACTGACATTGCGCTTTGCGCCGAGGATGTGTACACCGAATGCCGCCTGGTCAGTGAAGTTCACGGTGTTGGTTCCGGTAGGAACGTCATGGTTGGTGAATAGGGTGCCGCCGCAGAGCTCGAGATAAGGGGAGAAGCGTCCATGCCGCTCGAAGTTCCATTTCAGGCCGAGGGGATCGAAGCCTACGCCATAGGCGGTGTTCGCGGGCTGGAATACTAGAAAGACCGGAACGCCATCCACCGCATATTCGAATCGACCGCGAAGAAAGCTGGGCAAATGCGGTCCGGTAAGTACCCAACCGTAGCGCAATCCGGCATTGAAAGCGCCAGTATTGCCGCGTCCTCCGCTAACCGAGTGGCCGCCCCCGGCCCAGATCTGGACTTCGTGGCCCCCTTTTTCGGGGCCGACCTGGGAAAAGGCCAGTATGGGCGCTAATAGAAGAAATGAAAGAGCTGCGAGAAAGCGCATGGGTCGCATGTCTTGAGTGGATTGCTACGTCTCGAAGCAACGACTCACGATACAGGAAATGCTGTTATCCCGACAACGCCGGGAACGGATACCGTAGTGAGAACTGCAGGATCTAAACGCAATTCCGTTTCGAGGACTTGGTTAGCCGAATGGCGGGCTGGGCGGCGAGTTGCATGAGGTCGGCGGCGACGCGGGCGGTATTGTGACGTGCGACTCCGCCCCCGTCGAGATAGTCTCCAAGAACCGGGATCACGCCCAGAGCTTCGACGGCATCCAGATCGTTGACGATCTGGCAGGCACCTTCCCCCGCATACTTGGCTTTAAGTTCTTCGGAGACGGGGGTGCGATTAATGAGTGCATAGTCGAAGATCTGCTTCTGCGCATGCCGATTGAGGGCGCGAATGTGGTCGGCGGCTGTGAGGTCCAGGCTCTCATTGGCTTGGGTCATCAGGTTACAGATGTAGACCTTGGTGGCCGGAGAATCGACGATGGCCTTAGCGATACCCCGCACCAGCATGTTGGGAATGAGGCTGGTGAAAAGGGAACCTGGGCCGATGGTGATCATGTCGGCGGTCGCGATGGCCTGCAGGGTCTGAGGCATGGGTTCCACGTTGGGTGGCACGAGAAAGAGTTCGCGAATGCGGCCCTTGCTGGCGGTGATGTTGGTTTCGCCTCGGACGCGGGTGCCGTCTTCCATGAGCGCTTCTAGTTCAATGTTCGACGTGGTCGCGGGATAGATGTGGCCACGGGTAAGCAGAATCTCGGACGACAGCCGCACGGCCTCGGAAAAGTCTGACGTCAAGGAGGTGAGAGCGGCAAGAAACAGGTTTCCAAAGCTGTGCCCTTCTAGTCCCGATCCTTTAGCGAAACGGTGGCGGAAGAGCTTGGAGAGCAAGGCCTCGTCTTCGCTCAGGGCGACGATGCAGTTGCGTATGTCGCCCGGGGGAAGCATGTTGAGTTCTTTGCGCAGACGGCCACTGGAGCCACCATCGTCGCTGACCGTAACCACGGCGCACAGATCTCGAATGACCGGAGAGTCAAGTTTGGCCGGAATTTCCGAGGGCCAGGATACGAAGCGCTTAAGGCCCGTAAGCAGCGTGGAAAGACCTGTACCGCCGCCGATAGCAACAACACGCAGTCCGCGCTCGCGCGCGGACTTCTCCGGTGAGGACTCGGCGGCTTTGGTTTCCATCGAGGGTGTACCCTCAGGCCTGCTTAAACTGGCTCTTCTTCGCCGAGTTCTCCATCCGCGAACCCGGCTTCCGCTCCGGGATCCGGATAGAGCAGTTCCGTGAAGCGTGGATCCTCGGCTAGATTCTGGAAGTCGGAATCATTGCGTGCCTGAAAACGCAGCTGCGAGTTCAGACGCAGCGCTTCATCCAGATGCCGGAGGGAATCTTCGACATGGCCGGTGAGGCAATCGAGCGCGGCCAAGCCATACACCACGTAATCCGACTTGGCATTTTGCTTCAACAGTTTCTCCAGATGCTCCCGGGCGGTAACGTAGTCGCCGACATTCATCAGCGAAACAGCGTAGTCAAAATGCTCCTCGGGCGTCTTGAATTGAGTTGCCGCAGAGCGTTCCAGATGCTGGGTGCAGATATTCAGATGGACATTGGCGCGGTCGACCAGTTCCTTGATGGGACCGGAAATCACCTTCTGAAAATGCGGCTTCGCCTTGTCGAACTTGTGTTCCTGCATCGCCCGAAGCCCGGCTTCGTAGCTCTGCAGGGCCTGCGTGTAACGCGGATCTTCTGCCACGGTCTTTTTCGCGGTGGGTTTCTGAGCCATGTGCAAAACTCTTCCTGTGCTCTTGGTAATGGGGAACTCCTTGGAATCTTGCGTTCTTAACCGAGCAATAAAGTATCACTCAAACAGTGGGTGAAGGTCCAGTTGACCGCCAGAGTACTCATGGCTCTGTCGACATCAGTTCATCGTGGACGCCGATATCAGGTCGATCTGCTTCCACTCTCCCTTGATAATGCCAGCGCGGATTTGGGTCGCGGTCTTGCCCTTCTGGTGCTGCTGGTAGGAATAGTAAAGCTCCTTCAAGCAAGTCGAGCATTGGGCTCCATGCGTGTTCTCGAAGCAGCTGTGGAGGCTGTTGTGCCCCATGCGGTCGCAATAGCAGTAGCAGGGTTGCTGATGTAGGACGTTCGGAATCTTGGCCGCCAACTCATAGGCATGCGTCTGATACGGATTCTGGGCGTCGGCCCCCCAAAGATCGGCCTTGGTCAACAGGGGAGGCAGCTTGGTCCCCTTCGGCGGAGGTCCAGCGTTATACGCCGGAACGCCTCCTTCTTCCTGCGGCGAGGCCCATTCGGCCGACATGGTTAGAGTGACCAGGAAAAGGAAACAGAGGGTCAGGCTGCGGTACACGATCTTGTTTTGCATTAAAAGGCGGTTCATGAGTGTCCTCGGATGTCGTTATTGTAACCCGAGCTTCGAGAAGCCCGGAAGTGTGGGAGGCCAGCGAAGATCGTTTGTTACCGATGATTCGCATACAACCCGATGTCGGCAGAACCGGTTCTGTATACAATAGAGCAACATGCCAGGGATGTCCCCAGATCCAAGTTCAGCCAGTCCAGCGGTCGCAGAGACGCCGCCGGTGGTGATTGCACAACCCGTTGCAGTCACGCCAGTCCGTATGGCGTCCGGGATCGGCGTGTGGGTGCGCGATCTGATCATTTCTCTGGCCATTTCCGCCTTTATCATTATCTTTCTCTACCAGCCCGTGAAAGTGGAAGGGACGAGCATGATGCCTTCCTTGGAGGATCAGGAGCGGATTTTCGTCAACAAGTTCGTCTACCGCCTGGAGCCTATCGAGCGAGGGGATATTGTCGTTTTCCGTTACCCACGAGATCCTTCCAAGAGCTACATCAAGCGGGTGATTGGAATGGCGGGGGATCGCATCCGTATCGACGGCGGACAGGTTTACGTGAATGACCGTTCGCTCGACGAGGATTACGTACCGCCGGCTTACACCGATTCCCGGTCGTATCCCGAAATGGTGGTGCCGGAGAACAGCTACTTTGTGCTCGGGGATCATCGGTCGATGTCGAACGACAGCCGCGATTTCGGTCCGGTCAACCAGAGCTTTATCTACGGCAAGGCGGTTTTCGGGTACTGGCCGATGGATAAGCTCGGACGCGTCCGTTAAGCCCCTCCGGAATCCCCAAACTCTTTCAGACCGCTACTTTTTCTTATCTCATCCGTCTGAGTGATGACGAGGCGCGTTCCCATGCCAAGAGCGTTCGCGATTTATCTGGTGTTTCTGCTGGCAGCTGCGGGGCGATGCCCAGCTACTCCCCAATCGTCATCGAGTCCTGAAAACAGAAACGACGGATTGACCACGGCCGCGCCGGAATCCGTCGGTGTAGCAGCCAAGCCACTCCACGATATGGATGCCGCGGTTCGAGCCGGGGAGTTCAAGAAGATCGGCAGCGTGCTTGTGGCTCGACACGGGAAATTGGTCTTTGAAAGACTATTTCGATGGCGACGCCGGCACATTGAGGGATACGCGCTCGGCAACCAAGAGCATTACGGATGTGCTGGTGGGGATTGCGATCGGCGAGAAGAAGCTGAGCGGCCTCGACGCGCGCGTGCTGGCGTTGCTTCCCGAGCGGGAGCGAAAGATGCAGAATCCTGATCCGCGTAAGGAGAAGATCACTGTTGAGGACTTTCTGACCATGTCATCGCCCCTGGAGTGCGACGACTGGAACGATGCTTCCCGCGGCAACGAAGAGCGCATGTATCTGGTCGAGGACTGGGCGCAGTTCATCCTCGATTTGCCGGTGCGAGGTCGGATGCATGTGGGCGAGCAGGCCGATCCGCCGAAGTATGGCCGATTCTTTAGCTACTGCACTGGGGGAGTCTTCACCCTGAGCGAACTTCTGCAGAAGGCGACAGGCGAGCGTACCGATCGGTATGCGCAGGAAGAGCTCTTCGGACCGCTGGGAATCTCCGATGCAAAGTGGGTGTATTCGCCCTTGAATGTTCCGCAAACCGGGGGTGGACTTCGACTGAGCAGCCGAGATCTGGTCAAGATCGCGGAACTCTACCGCTCGGGCGGCCGTTGGCAGGGAAAATCCATTGTCGACGAAGCGTGGGTGAAAGCTTCGACAGAGGCTCACGCCCAAATCGACGATCAGACCGAATACGGATACCTCTGGTGGTTGAAGAGCTTCCAGTCTGGAGGAAAGGGCTACCCGGCCTTTTTCATGAGCGGCAATGGAGGGAACAAGATCGCGGTTTTCCCCGGGCTGGATCTTACGGTTGTCATCACCAGCACGAATTACGGCACCCGGGGCATGCACGAGCAGACGGAGAAACTTCTGACCGATTACATCCTGCCGGCAGTTGGGCCCTGAACGGCGGTTGGCCGCGTTGATTTTCGAAAACATCCACAGATTTCTTTTTGGAAAGCCCGTTCCGCTCTTGGCCCCTGCGGAGTTCCCTGATAAGATTCGTAAAATCCACTCCTTGGAGCGAGAATGCAAGCAATCCTTGCGCTCGAAGACGGCCGAGTCTTCCGAGGCAAAGGCTACGGCGCCAAAGGCGAATGCTACGGCGAAGTCGTTTTTAATACTTCCATCACTGGCTACCAGGAAATTTTCACCGACCCTTCCTACTCGGGGCAGATCGTTGTTCTGACCAACCCGGAAATCGGGAACTACGGCACCAATCACGACGACAACGAAGCCACACGTCCGTGGATCGAAGGTCTGATCGTGCGCGAGTTCTCGAAAGTGAGCTCGAACTGGCGCTCGCAGCAGGTCGCCGAGGAATACCTGGAACAGTTCAAGGTGCCGGTGCTATCTGACATCGATACGCGGGCGCTGGTGCGGCATTTGCGCGACCATGGCGTGATGCGTGGCGTGGTGTCGACCATCGAGAGCGATGCCGACAAGTTGATTGCGAAGGCACGTTCGATCCCCAAGATGGATGGGATGGATCTTGCGAAAGAGGTCAGCACGAAGCGTCCTTACGTGTGGGAAATCGGTGAGCGCTCGCACGAGCCGGTGGCCGTAGTCGGGGTAAAAGATGAGCCTCCGCGATTCCACGTGGTTGCCTACGATTTCGGCATCAAGCAGAACATTTTGCGGAAGCTGCGGGGCGAAGGTTGCAAGGTGACGGTGGTCCCGGCGCAGACTCCGGCGGAGGATGTGCTCGCTTTGAAGCCGGACGGAGTTTTTCTGTCAAACGGGCCTGGAGATCCCGAGCCCTGCACATATGCGGTGGATTCGATTCGCAGGCTCATGGGGCGACAGCCGATTTTCGGGATTTGCCTCGGTCATCAGCTCACAGGCATTGCGCTCGGTGGCAAGACCTTCAAACTGAAGTTTGGACATCATGGCGGGAATCATCCGGTGAAGCAGTTGAAGACCGGGAAGATCGAGATCACCGCGCACAACCACAACTTCGCCGTCGATCCCGATTCGCTGGCCGACAGCGAGGTTGAGCTAACGCACGTCGATTTGAACGACCAGACACTCGAAGGCCTGCGCCATCGGAATCTCCCGCTGTTCAGCGTGCAGTATCACCCGGAGGCCGCGCCGGGGCCGCATGACTCGCATTATCTGTTCAAGGAGTTTACGAAGATGATGGAAGAGTGGAAGGGGTAGTGCCGCCGTCACGGCGGCCCAATCGGCGGATGAAACTCCCGCCATACAGCCGGCAAGATGCCGGCGCTACAAGGAGCGAATGCCTAAACGCACAGACATTCAAAAGATCCTGATCCTCGGCTCCGGCCCCATCATCATCGGGCAGTCGGCGGAGTTTGATTACTCCGGCACCCAGGCCTGCAAGGCGCTCAAGTCCGAGGGCTACGAAGTGGTGCTGGCGAACTCAAACCCGGCGACCATCATGACCGACCCGGAGTCGGCCGACCGCACTTACATCGAGCCGCTCACGCTGGAATATCTCGAAGAAATCATCCGCATCGAGCGGGAGATGGCGCCGGGAGCTGGTTTCGCTGTGCTGCCCACCGTGGGCGGACAGACCGCGTTGAATCTCGCAATTGAACTTTCGGACGGCGGCGTTCTTGAGAAGTACAACGCGACCCTGATTGGCGCGAACGTTGAGGCCATCAAGAAAGCGGAAGACCGCCTCGTCTTTAAGGACGCCATGCAGCGGATTGGGCTCGACGTGCCCAAGTCGGCGCTGGTCAACAATACGAAAGACGGGCTTGAGTTCGCGGGCAAGATCGGATTTCCGGTCATCATCCGGCCATCGTTCACCCTGGGCGGATCGGGTGGCGGTATCGCTTACAACCGCGAGGAGATGGTGGAAGTTCTGAGCCGCGGCCTCGACTTCTCTCCGGTGCACGAGGCGCTCATTGAGGAGTCGGTGCTTGGGTGGAAGGAATATGAGCTCGAGGTGATGCGCGATACCAAAGACAACGTCATCATCATCTGCTCGATCGAAAACTTTGATCCCATGGGAGTGCACACGGGCGATTCGATCACGGTTGCTCCCGCACAGACCCTCACGGACCGCGAGTACCAGGCAATGCGCGACGCATCGATTGCAGTGATCCGCGAAATCGGCGTAGACACTGGCGGATCGAATATTCAATTCGGAGTGAATCCTGAAACCGGGCGGATGGTGGTGATCGAGATGAACCCGCGCGTCTCGCGGTCTTCCGCGCTGGCTTCGAAGGCTACGGGGTTTCCAATTGCGAAGATTGCCGCGAAACTTGCCGTGGGTTACACGCTTGACGAGATTCCCAACGACATCACCCGCAAAACTCCGGCATGTTTCGAGCCGACGCTCGATTACGTCGTCGTGAAGATTCCGAAGTGGCAGTTCGAAAAATTTCCCGGAGCCGACGATACGTTGGGCCCGCAGATGAAGTCGGTGGGCGAAGTCATGGCCATCGGACGCACCTTCAAGGAAGCGCTGATGAAGGGCATCCGCTCGCTCGATACCGGCAAACGCGTGGGCGGCGAGAAGATTGAGCCGAAGATTCTGACCAAGCGTCTGGTGACCCCGCATCCTGAGCGACTCGCATATGTGCAGTATGCGCTGCGCCAGGGACACACGGTGAAGCAGGTCGCGAAGATGACCTCGATGGACCCGTGGTTCCTGTATCAGCTCAAAGAAATTAACGACCAGCAACTGGAACTCGAGAAGCACCCGATGGAGTCGATTCCCACAGAGGTGCTACGCGAATCAAAGCGCATGGGATTCTCCGACGGACGGCTGGCCGCGGCTTGGCGACTCGAAGGACAGGAAAAGGTCCGACACCTGCGCAAAAAGCATGGCGTGATGCCCGTCTACAAGCGCGTGGACACCTGCGCGGCCGAGTTCGAGAGTTTTACGCCTTATCTCTATTCCACCTACGAAGACGAAGACGAGGCAGCGCCGACTGAGAAAAAGAAAGTCATCATTCTTGGCAGTGGACCCAACCGCATCGGGCAGGGAATTGAGTTCGATTACTGCTGCTGTCATGCATCGTTTGCACTGCGCGACGACGGGTACGAGACGATCATGATTAATTGCAATCCTGAAACCGTCTCGACCGACTACGACACCAGTGATCGCCTCTACTTCGAGCCACTGACCTTCGAAGACGTTTGGGCGATCTATCAGCATGAGACGTCGAAAGGCGCGCCGGTGGGAGTGATTGTTCAATTTGGCGGGCAGACTCCGCTCAACCTGGCACTTCCGCTGAAGGCCGCCGGCGTGAATATTATTGGCACGTCACCGGAATCGATCGACTTGGCCGAAGATCGCAAGCATTTCAATAAGTTGCTCGAAGAGTTGCAGATTCCACAAGCGCCCGGAGTGATGGCAACCTCAATCGACGAGGCCATCGAAGGCGCGCGGCGCATCGGATTTCCCGTGCTCGTGCGGCCTTCCTATGTGCTCGGTGGCCGCGCCATGGTGATCGCTTACGACGAAGAGTCGATCGTCCGCTACATGAAAGAAGCCGTCGAGTACTCCCACGATCGCCCAGTGCTGATCGATCACTTCCTCGAAGACGCGATTGAAGTCGACGTCGACGCCCTCTCCGACGGCGAAGACGTAGTGATCGGCGGAATTATGCAGCATATTGAGGAGGCCGGCATCCACTCCGGGGACTCGTCTTGCGTGCTGCCTGCGGTCGATATACCAGCGGATCTCATGGATCGCATGCGCGAGTATACCTTTAAGCTGGCGCGCGCTCTGAAAGTGATTGGGCTGATGAATATTCAGTTCGCGATTCCGCGAGGAAACGGCAACGGCAGTGAGGCTGGCAAAGTGTATGTTCTTGAGGTGAATCCGCGAGCTTCGCGGACCGTGCCGTATGTGTCGAAGGCGACGGGGGTTCCCATGGCAAAGATTGCGGCGCGCCTGATGACCGGCCGCAAACTGCGCGAGTTCTTGCCGGAATTCATCGAGCGTCGAGCGGACCTTGATACGGGTAGTCACTATTACGTGAAGTCCCCGGTGTTCCCTTGGAACAAATTTCCGGGTGTCGACACCGTGCTGGGCCCGGAAATGAAGTCGACGGGCGAAGTCATGGGTGTGGCCGACAATTTCGGCGAAGCATTCGCCAAGGCTCAGCTGGCCGCGGGTCAGAAGTTGCCCACGCAGGGAGCGATCTTCATCAGCGTGACCGACCACGATAAAAAACATGTGGCACCGGTCGCGCGCAAGTTTGTCGATATGGGATTCAAAATCGTAGCCACAGCGGGCACGGCGGACGTGATCGAAGCCGCCGGCATGAACGTGGAGCGAGTGTACAAAGTGAAAGAGGGGCGGCCCAACGTCGTGGATTTCATCAAGGGCCAGCGCATTCAACTCATCATCAACACGCCGACTGGACTTGAGCCTTGGTTCGACGAGAAAGCGATTCGCAGGGCTGCCGTGACAGCGCGTATTCCAACCATTACAACGCTTGCTGCAGCACGCGCGGCAGCAGAGGGTATCGCCGCCTTGCAGCGCGGGGAAGTGAATGTGAAGGCGCTGCAACACCTGCATGCCGAACGTGGCGCGGGTGCCGGGCGTTTGGCGGGATAACCTCTTCTACCACGCAGTTTTCCGGTTAGAATTGAGCATGCTGCTGCACGGAATCTTTCCTCCCATCACCACGCCGTTTTATCCCGACGGCAATGTGTATTACAAAAAACTTGAATCAAACGTGGAGCGCTATTCGCGCACGCCCGTCGCCGGCATAGTCGTACTGGGTTCTACCGGTGAAGCGATCATGCTATCCGATCAGGAGCGGCGTGACGTGTTCAAGGCTGCGCGTGAGGCTGCCGCGCCAAGCAAAGTTCTGATTGCCGGCACGGGCGTCGAGTCGGCAATTGAGACGCTGCGGCTTACCGAATATACCGCTGAACTTGGCTACGACGTGGCCATGGTGCGCACCCCGCACTACTACAAGAAACAGATGCACCCGGCCAACCTCCTGGCTTTCTACCGCACGGTGGCTGATCGCTCTCCGCTGCCGATCATCATTTACAACTTTCCGCAAGCCACGGGATACGACATGCCGGCGGAGGTGGTGATCGAACTGGCCGGACATCCTAACCTGATTGGCATTAAGGAATCGAGCGGCGACGTGGAAAAGGTCCGCAAGATGGTGGAAGGCACACGTCATATCAAGCGGAGCGCCACCGTCACTGACACGTTCGAGGCGGTCACGCCGCGCATGCTTGCCGCCGCAGCTTCGGGCTCGAGCGCTGAGGGCGGCGAACTGGTACAGGTAGGCGGGATCTCGGGCTCTCCGAGCAGCAAGTCGTCTTCGTCTGCTGTCACCGTGGTCGGCAAGATGAAAACTCGCCGGAAGGAAGTGGGATTTCAAGTTCTGGTAGGAGCAGCGCACAAACTGCAGCCCTCGCTCGATGCCGGTGCCGTCGGAGCGATTCTCGCCTTCGCCTGCCCCGCGCCAACCGCGTGTTATGAGATATACGCCGCCTGGAAAGAAGGCGACGCCGAACTGGCACGATTGAAGCAGGAACGAATCGTAAAAGCAGCGCAGCGCGTCGGCGATCTTGGCGTTCCGGGCTTCAAATATGGAATGGACTTCAACGGCTACTACGGTGGGTCTGCAAGACTGCCGTTCCTCCCGCTGACTGCCGACTTGAAGGCCGAGATCGAGCGCCTGCTGGCAGACGTCAGGAACTAACAGACCAAGTCGTCTACTGTTGCTTCGAGATCCGGTCTGTGTTACAACTCACGGCCACATGAAAAAGCGACATGCGCTTTTGTTGCTTCCCGTATTGTTGATGTTTTTGCCGGTGCCAGGTTACGCGAAAGACCCGCCGGCGCAGGTGATCGTTTGGCCGGAGAACGGCACGCCCGTCTTTCGCTTTACTTTTGGGAAATTCAAAGAGTTGGGATCGGTCGGAAATCAACGATCCTACGTTACTGAAACCAAAGCTGAGAATCTGTGGACCAAGCACATCAGCAATGCGAACTTCTCGCTCTATCTGTTCGATAAGAACAAGGTCCGCATTGCCGAAGCAATGATAAGCGTCAGTAATGTCAACCCTGGGGAGGCGATTAAATTTCAGACAACTATCGCCTCTTCGGGGCCGCCAGCGTCGTTGTCCGTGATCGCAACATATCTACCGAAAGAGTTGGCGCCGCTGGCGCCTCCACGCGCCGTCTCCATCACGGTCAACACTGACCCGCAGGGGGCGATCGCGAAACTGGATGGAGCAGAAGTCGGAACGACTCCAAAAATCATACAGGTGGGCGTAGGAAAGCACGTTCTCGAGTTCAGTAGAGCCGGATTCAATCCGGGGAAATTTCCCTTCGAAATAGGACCTGACGACGCTTCTGGCGGAAGTGTCAGTTTCGAACTTGGCACCTCGGCTCATGACACGATCGAACTTCGAGATGGCAGCGTACTCACCGGCGACGTCATTTCGGTGGCCGGCATGGAGATCGTGATCAAAGTCGGCGGCACAGACCAGCGTATGAATCGTAATCAAGTGAAGCGCATTCTGCTGGTGGAGAGAGAAGAGCCACAGACAACCCAGTGATTGCAGTAGACCTCAACGTCGGTCAAGTCCTGCCGTTTTAAATTCGATGAAAGTCTGGTCTGTTACGCTCCCTATTGCCGTCAATGGCCGGCCCAAGGTAGACACCGGCTTAATGGTGTCCGCGACACTTTGACAGCCGCCTACGATGCCGCAAAGCTTTGACTTCCCGCGCTTGTGATTAGGATCACGCTGGGAGTATACTTCTATTCGAACGTTCGTTCGAATTAGTGAATTTCTCTACAGCACTATGGGGAGCGCTTCAACAGCAACTCGCGTAGCATCGCGTCGGCATCGCGCTACTGCTGCCCCCGCAACTCGGTATGACCGCCGTCTGGCCGAGATTCTCACTCACGCCACTGAAGTTTTTTGCAAAAAGGGATATGAAGGGGCTTCGATGCGCGACCTCTCGCGCGAGAGCGGCATGTCTCTGGCTGGCCTTTACTACTATTTCGAATCCAAAGAGCGGCTGCTGTACCTGATCCAGAAACATACGTTCACGACGATTGTGCAGCGACTGAAGGCGCGTTTAGAAGGCGTGACCGACCCGGAAGAACGTATTCGACTTTTCATCCTCAATCACCTGGAATATTTCCTCGCCAACCAGGCCGCCATGAAGGTGCTCTCACATGAGGCAGAAGCTCTCAAGAACGGCTTTGCCTCGGAAGTGGCGGCCATCAAGCGGGAGTATTACCGGATTTGCGTGGGCCTACTTGACGATTTGAAGGGCGATCGCAGCCTGCAGTTTTCCACGCGCATTGCTGTGCTGAGCCTGTTTGGCATGATGAATTGGATTTACACCTGGCACAATCCGCGCGTAGACGCGGACGCAGCAGAGATTGCGCGGGAAATGGGTGACGTGTTTTTGCGAGGCGTGATGGCGGACGGGAAGAAACGCCGAGAGGGACGTTGAACCGGAACTGATTTGGCAACCAGTGACAGCAGATTACTCGCTTCGCTGGGAATGACAAGGATCTTAAGAAGCTTAAGGAGATGCGAGACATGGCAACTACAGTGCAGCCCGCAAGCGGCGAAACTACGAAACAACTGGTCAACTATCGCACCGACGGCGGCGTCGCGGTGATTGAGATGTGCGACCCTCCCGCGAATACGTACACCTATGAAATGAATCGGCAACTGGATGAGGCGATCCTTAAGGCCCGGATGGACAACGACGTGTACGTGATCGTCATGACCGGTGCTGGGGACAAGTTCTTCTCCGCGGGCGCGAATATCAAAATGCTGTCGAGTGTCGACCCAACCTTCAAGTATTACTTTTGCTTGCATGCTAACGAAATGCTCCTGCGGCTGGAGCACACGCCGAAGTTGGTGATCGCCGCTATCAATGGCCACTGTGTAGGTGGTGGACTGGAAATCGCCATGGCCGCCGACCTGCGAATTGCGCGCAAAGATGCGGGCAAGATTGGGCTGCCCGAAGTGAACCTCGGCGTGCTTCCGGGTACGGGCGGAACGCAGCGGCTTTCGCGCATGGTTGGCAAGAGCAAAGCGATCGAACTGATGGTGACGGGAAATACTTTCTCGTTTGAAGAGGCGCAGGAACTGGGCATCGTCAACGACATTTTCGAGCGGGACAGCTTCATGGAAAACATCATGGAGTACGCGAAGCAATTCTGCCCGCCGAACAAAGCTTCCAAAGCTGTGGGACGCATCAAGCGCGCAGTACAGACCGGCTGGGAAATTCCCATGGAGTCGGCTTTGGCCGTCGAGCGCGAGAATCAGCAATTGCTGTTCCAGAGCGAAGACGCGAAGGAAGGCCTGGCGGCTTACGTGGAGAAGCGTCCGGCTCAGTTCAAAGCCAAGTAGTTTACGACGCTTGGGGACGGGCGCCTTGCCCGTCCGCCGGGCGCGTCTTGTGCTGGATGTGAGGAAGAAGAATGCTTGCAGCTACAAAAGCGAAGATTGAGCCTGGCCGGTTATTGATCGACGGCCAGTGGGCCGATGGAACGAAGAGCTTCGACACTATCAATCCCGCCACGGGTGAAGTGCTAACGCAGGTTGCCGAGGCGTCGGCGGCGGACGTCGATCGCGCGGTACTTGCAGCACGCCGCGCGTTTGAAGATCGCAACGGTGCATGGCGCAAGCTTTCCGCGAGTGAACGCGGTCGGCTGCTCTGGAAGCTTTCCGATCTGATCGAGAAGCATATTGATGAACTTGCCGAACTCGAGACGCTCGACAATGGCAAACCGATCTTCGAATCGCGCTACGTCGACATGCCGATGGTGATCGATGTTCTGCGCTACTATGCCGGCCTCGCGACGAAGATCCATGGCGAAACCGTTAACACCTTCGAAAGCGCGTTTACCTACACGTTGCGTGAACCAGTTGGCGTGGTCGGCTTGATTGTGCCGTGGAACTTTCCGTTATTACTGGCGTCGTGGAAAGTGGGTCCGGC
This sequence comes from uncultured Acidobacteriaceae bacterium, assembly GCA_963840895.1. Lineage (GTDB taxonomy): Bacteria > Acidobacteriota > Terriglobia > Terriglobales > Acidobacteriaceae > Sulfotelmatobacter. The sequence continues at coordinate 99,523 of CAWJAR010000003.1, read as the reverse complement.
ATTGGCCTGCGGCAATACCATCGTATTGAAACCGGCGGAACAGACTCCGCTCACAACGCTGAAGTTTGGCGAACTTGTGGTTGAGGCGGGATTCCCCGCTGGCGTGGTCAACATTGTTACCGGCGGCCCGCAGACGGGGAAGGCGATCGTGGCGCACCCTGGAATCGACAAGATCGCATTTACGGGTTCGACCGCGGTGGGAAAAGAGATTATGCGAGGGGCGGCCGATACCCTTAAGCGCGTGACCTTGGAACTTGGGGGCAAATCGCCAAACATGGTTTTTGCCGATGCCGATGTCGATGGCGCTGTGAAGGGCGCGATCAATGGCATTTTCTATGGCAAAGGCGAAGTCTGCAACGCCGGGTCACGACTCTTTCTTGAGAGCAAGTTGAAAGACGAATTTACTGAAAAGCTCGTGGCGCGTGCATCGAAGCTGCGGCCGGCGGATCCGTTGGATCCGAAGACCAGGCTGGGAGCAATTGTCAGCCAGGAGCAGATGCAGACGGTGCTCGGCTTCATTGAGGCCGGAAAGAAAGACGGCGCGAAGTTAATCGCGGGCGGCAATCGCGTGGCGATCGATGGCAGCAAGGGCTTCTTTCTTGAGCCGACGATTTTTGGTGATGTGAAGAACGACATGAAAATCGCGCGCGAAGAGATCTTCGGACCGGTGCTTTCTGTTCTGACGTTTGATGATGTGGACGAAGTCATCGAGCAGGCCAATAGCAATCCCTATGGGCTTGCCGCGGCGGTCTGGACGCGGGATGTGAAGAAGGCCCACACAGTCTCCCGGCGACTGAAGGCAGGCACAGTCTGGATCAACACGTACGGCTTGATGGACGCATCGCTGCCATTTGGTGGATACAAGAGTTCTGGCTTTGGCCGCGAACTCGGAGCGCATGCGATGGAGCACTACACGGAACTCAAAACAGTTTGGCTGAATATGGCCTGAGGTTATTATGCCGGGAAAAGTAGCAAAAATCGGAACCTTCAGCGACTGGATCGGATTGTTCAACGACTGGCGCAAAGACATTGGCGTCAATACGGAAGATATCGATTCGTTTCACTTTGATACGCTCTATGGCGCTATCGATACGGATGAAATTGAATTTGGTTCGTACAAAGGCCGGCGCAAATGGGAGAACTTGCGACAGATTCCTACGCAGCAGATGCGTGACGCGCTCATGAACATGATCGTCTACCAGGGCGACACTGAGTTTGCCAGCGTCGAGCAACAGCGCAACTTGCTGGAGAATGCGCCGACTGAGTGGGACCGCCGCGCCATTACCCGTGTCATGATCGAAGAGATGCGCCATGGTTGGCAGATGTGCGCTCTGCTGGTCGACCATTTTGGCTACTCGGGCAAGGTTGAGGCACAGAAGATGCTGGAGCGTCGTGCTTTCGAGAACAAGCGTCTGCTGGGGGCCTTCAACGTCGACGTGGATAACTGGATGGACTTCTTCACGTATACCGATTTCGTGGACCGCGACGGCAAGTTTCAGTTGCAGATGCTGAAGTATTCGGCGTTCGCGCCGCTGGGGCGCTCTATGTCCTACATGCTGCGCGAAGAAGCCTTCCACATGGGGACGGGCAACGACGGTCTTCGCCGCATTGTGGAGGCGGGCGTGATTCCGGGTTGGTTAATCCAGAAGTATCTGAATAAGTGGATCTCGAGTTCCTACGACTTGTTCGGGACCGACCATTCCTCGTCGGCGCATTGGGCGTACGTGTGGGGCGTCAAGGGTCGTTACGACGAACCCAAGAACGATAAGGCTCCTGACCTTGACGACTTGAACGATTACAACCGGAATCTCTATCGCGACGAAGTGGCCGGATTGATTGAACGGTTCAATAGCGCGCTTAAGGCGGGCGAGGCCAGACTCTATGCCCCGGACATCAGGTTCAATCGAGCGATCGGAAAGTGGGCTGGTCAGAAATTCCACGCGCAGACGGGTGAACCGCTGGACGATAGGGCCTACGAGGCGCATTTAAAAGAGTACTTGCCGTCCGCGGAAGACAAGAAGCTTCTGCTGGACATCATCAACAACGAGAAAAAGTGGATCGCAGAGAAGACGGGTGCGCGTGATCCTCTGGCGAGCATCGGCGAGGTCAGAAAATCCGCAATTAACATTTGACGTATGAGGACGACTTCCACAGGCCTTTCGCTGACGCGCATCTTGCTGGACATCGAGGGCGCCGTCGCTCGCATCGCGTTGCGGAATCCTCCGCTGAATGTCATCGACATTCCCATGATGGAGGAATTGGCGCAGGTGGTCTCTGAGGTCGAGTCACAGAGTGACGTGGCAGTCATCATCTTGCGCGGCGCAGGCAAGGCATTTTCCGCGGGCGTGGATATCGCAGCCCACACAACCGACAAGATTGAGGAGATGCTCAGGAAGTTTCACGGTTTGATCCGTTCGCTGGTGGCGACCAGAAAGATTACGATCGCGGCGGTTCGTGGTGCGTGTTTAGGCGGCGGAGCGGAACTGGCGATGGTCTGTGACCTCGTCTACAGCAGCGACGACGCGGAGTGGGGATTTCCAGAGATCAAACTGGGCTGCTTCCCGCCGGTCGCGTGTACGGCCCTGGCTGCTTTGGTAGGTCACAAGCGAGCGGCCGAGATGATTCTCACCGGAGCATCGATCGATGGCAGGGAAGCGGCCGCGATTGGATTGGCAACGCGCGCTGCGAGCGAGCAGCAACTGGACTCTGCCCTGCATGTGTGTGTGGGACAACTTTTACGGCTCAGTCCGGCGGCTCTGGCGGTTGCGAAGAAGGCGAACTATGCGTGGGAGTCGATGCACTTTGACAAGGGCCTGGCTCGAGCCGAGAAGTTGTATTTCGAAGAGCTCATGAAAACGGCCGATGCACAGGAAGGCATTAGCGCGTTTCTGGAGAAGCGTCCGCCAAAGTGGACTGGGAAATAGGATTGCTAGATGGATTACGAAATTACTCCAGAAGAAGTGAAGACCAAGGTTGATGCGACCGAGCCATTCACGCTGCTCGATGTTCGGGAACCTTGGGAGTTTGAGACCGCGCGAATCGACTCCGCGAAGTTGATGCCGATGGGCGATGTGCCCTCGCGGGCGCATCAGGAACTCGATCCAGAGGAACACATTGTTGTGATGTGCCATCACGGCGTGCGATCGATGAACGTGACCGTTTGGCTACGACAACAAGGATTCGAGAAAGTCCAATCGATGCGCGGTGGGATCAATGCATGGTCGCAGCGGGTGGATGGGAAAGTGCCGATGTACTGAAGGAAGCTCTTGGCTCTTGGCCTTCAGGCAAATCTGCCGGCTAAGAGCCAACGGCTAAGCGCGAAGAGCTTCTCATGAAGAAAGAACTCATTGAACTCCGCATCAATGGTCGCACCCACGAGGTGGCCACCGAGCCTAGCGCTCTTCTGCTTGACGTGTTGCGGCAGGAGTTGCAGTTAACGGGCTCCAAGCGCGGGTGTGATGATTCGTCGTGCGGGGCGTGCACGGTTTTGGTGGACGGGGTTGCGATGATGTCTTGTACGTTGCTCGCTGCGAGTTGTGAGGAGCGGGAGATTACTACCATCGAGGGAGTGACCGAGCATGGCGCCCTGGCCGCGATTCAGAAGGCATACGGCGATTGGGGCGGCGCGCAATGCGGCTACTGCACGCCGGGATTCATTATGACCGTGAAGTCGCTCTTGGCTGAGAATCCGGAGCCGTCTGAGACAGAAGTTCGGGCGGCATTGGGCAGCAATCTGTGCCGCTGTACTGGATACAACCAGATGTATGAGGCGATTCGATCGGCAATTGATGCTGAGCGGCAGGGTACTACTGTCGCTAAGTGAAATCGCTATGCAAGCTCAAAGCAGGTCGCTTGCTTTGCTCGGAATGACTCAATGAGTGATGACTTCTCCATAATCGGCAAGCCCACCGCGATGATCGACGCGGCGGAGAAGACGACCGGCTCGGGCAAGTACACGGACGACCTCAGTCTGCCGGGCATGCTCGTCGGTAAGATTGTGCACTCGCCTTATCCTCATGCGCGCATCCTGCGCATCGACACCAGCCGCGCTGAAGAGTCCGAAGGGGTAATTGCGGTCGCTGTGGGAAAAGATGCGCCCAATCCTTACGGGATCCTGCCCGTGGGCCATGACGAATATCCACTCGCTCTCGACAAAGTGCGATATGTAGGTGACAACGTTGCTTGCCTCGTTGCTGTTTCCGAGGCTCTCGCTGAGAAAGCGCTCGAGTTGATCGATGTCGAATACGAGGTCCTGCCCGCCTACTTTGATCCCGAAGAATCGATGAAGGCCAAGACGGATCTGATTCACGATTCCAAGCCCGGGAATCTGGAAAAGGACTATCACCATGTCTTTGGTGACCCCGGGAAAGGCTTTACTGAGGCCGACGAGGTTGCGGAGGCACGATTCATCGCGAACGAAGTCACGCATGCGGCGATGGAACCGCACTCCACTTTGGCGTCATTTGAAATCGACCCGCACACGGGTAAGCCCGGACGCCTGACCGTATGGTCCTCAACCCAGGTTCCGTACTACCTGCAGCACAAGTTGTCGCTGGTGCTTGAAATGCCGATGGCGCAGATTCGGGTGATCAAGCCGTTGGTGGGTGGGGGATTCGGCGGGAAAAGCGAAGTAATTCCCCTGGAGATTATCGTGGCCGTGGCTGCACGGAAGGCGCAAGCTCCAGTCAAAATCACCTATACGCGCGAGGAAGTGTTCTGGGCACATCGCGGGCGGCCACGCACCATTATTGATCTCAAGACCGGTGTCAAGAAGGATGGCCGCATCACAGCCGTGAAGGCGCGCGTCGTGCAGGACGGCGGCGCTTATTGTTCCTATGGCGTCGTTACGATTCTGTACTCGGGTGCGCTGCTGGGCGCGCTTTATGACATCCCGAATATTCAGTATGACGGCTACCGGGTGCTAACCAACAAGCCTGCCTGTGGCGCCATGCGCGGCCATGGCACGGTAAACGTGCGTTTCGCTTTTGAATCGCAACTGGACGAACTCGCCGCAAAGATTGGGATGGACCCGGCGGAAATCCGACAGCGCAATCTGCTGCAACCGCCCTGCATTACCGTCAACGGCCTACGAGTTCAGAGCTACGGCCTTCCCGAATGCATCGAGAAGACTGTCGAGCGCTCCGGCTGGAAGCGACGTAAGGGCAAACTGCCCAGAGGGCGTGGGTTGGGGATTGCCTGCAGCCACTATGTGAGTGGCGCGGCCAATTCGATTATCCGCTCGGACATGCCGCACTCGACCGTCAACATCAAGATCGACCGCGATGGTGGCGTTGTGGTGTATACCGGCGCCTCTGAAATTGGCCAGGGGTCGGACACCATGACCGCGCAGATCGCAGCCGAAGTATTGGGATGCTCGCTCCCCCGCGTGCGAGTGATTGCTGCCGATACCGACCTGACGCCCATCGACATCGGTTCTTACTCCAGTAGGGTCACGTTCATGGCTGGAAATGCGACGTTGCGGGCGGCCACTGAGGTAAAGAAGCTGATCACAGCCGCCGCGGCAAAGAAGATGAACTGTATGGCGGACGACTTGAACTTCCGAGATGACTTGGTCTTCAAGCAGGGAAGCGCCGCGCCTGGGGTGAAGAAAGAGTCAGAGGAAGTTGAAGTGACACAGGCAGGGGCATCGGTCAGCGGACGCGTGGAAGGCCAAATCCTACGGGGATCGTTGCAGCAAAAGCGCAAGGAAGAAGGGCCGAAAGACTGGATGACATTCGAAGAAGCCGTTGTCGCCGCCATCGACTTTCACGGCGCGCTCACCGGAACCGGTTCATACGCTCCTCCGCAGGAAGCTCGTGGCGGCAAACACAAGGGCGCGGGAGTGGGGCCGTCGCCAGCCTATTCCTATTCGGCACAGGTCGCCGACGTCAGTGTCGACGAGGAAACCGGCGAAGTCACAGTGCATAAAGTCTGGGCAGCTCACGATTGTGGTCGCGCGCTGAATCCAGTTTCGGTTGAGGGACAGATCATCGGTTCCGTCTGGATGGGCATGGGACAGGCGCTCACCGAGGAAATGGTCTGGAAAGACGGCATGTTGATGAATCCCGGATTGCTTGAGTACCGGAGTCCATCTTCGGTGGAGTCGCCCGAGGTCGAGCCGATCATTGTGGAGAGCGTCGATCCGGAAGGTCCGTTTGGGGCGAAGGAGTGCAGCGAAGGATCGCTGGCCGCCACAATTCCAGCAATTGCCAATGCAATTTACGATGCCGTCGGCGTGCGCCTGCATGAGTCCCCATTTACGCCCGAGCGGGTGCTGGCCGCATTGCGCGCGAAGAAGAATGCCAAGGTGCTGAATCTGACGGAGGGTGTTGACCCAACTGCGCCTTCCCGCTTCCGGGAACACGGCGGTTCGTTGTGCTTCAAGGGGAAAGGGCCGGAGCGACATGCCCTGGATCCGTCGCGACGCGAGAATCCTTCTGCCGCCAAGGGTGCAGATTGAGCCTCCCTGTCTTCAAGCTGGTGCGGCCTCGGTCTGTGGAAGAAGCTGTCGAGTTCTTAGGCGCGCATGGCTCCAGCGCAAGCACCGTGCAGATTCTCGCCGGGGGCACCGATTTCATTCCCTCGATGCGGCAAAAGCTTTTTGAGCCGCAGTACGTTCTGGACCTAAGCGGGATTACTGCGATGCGCGGGATCTCGCCACGGCCCGATGGAGGCGTCGAGATTGGCGCTCTCACCACCCTGCGCGCAATTGAACGATCGAGTTTCCTGCAACAGCACTACCCGGTGTTGACGGAAGCAGCAGCCACCGTGGCCTCGCCCGTTCTGCGCAACATGGGCACAATCGGCGGAAACATCTGCCTCGACACGCGCTGCCTCTGGTACAACCAGTCTCTGACGTGGCGCAAGGGCTGCGGATTCTGCATCAAGAAGGATGGCGATCTCTGCCATGTCGCTCCCGGCGGAACAAAATGCTGGGCGGTATTCTCGGGAGATACTCCTCCTGCGTTGCTGTGCCTGAGCGCAGAAATCGAAATCGCTAACGCCACTGGAATCCGGCGCGTCTCGCTTCGCGACTTTTACACCGGGCTCGGCGACAACTATCGCAAGTTGCAGCCGAATGAACTTGTAACTCGCATCTTCCTGCCAGCATCCGCGGCAGATTATCAGGGTGTTTATCGAAAACTGCGGGTTCGCGGATCAATCGACTATCCTTTGGCTGGCGTAGCCGTCGTGATGAAACGATCCAACGGACACGTCGCCGACGCAAGGATCGGAATCACCGCGGTCAATCCCGCGCCACTACTCGTGCGGGGTGCCAGCGAGATGCTGGCCGGCAAAGCCGTGGACGAGGCTTTGGCCGAGGCCGTGGGCGATTTAGCTGCGAAGACAGCCAAGCCGTTGACCACCTCTGCGTTGACGCCCGAATATCGTCGCGAGATGATTCGCGTTTTCACCAAGAGGGCCGTGCTCGCGGCAGCTAACTGAATCCTCTGGTATCCTTCAGGCGGTCAACAACAGATCAACTGACGAATGATTACCGACTGCCACATCCACATCCAGCCGATGGAAATGTTCAAGCCCCACGCGCTGGAACTGATGAAAAAGAAGCGCGCCAACTTCGACCAGATCGTGGAGTTCTGCCGTTCGCCAAAAGCCTTCCTCAAGTTCCTTGACGAGAGTGGCATTGACCGCGCCATGCTCATCAACTACGTTGCCCCCGAAGTGATTGGCTTTACCAATGGGGTTAATCAGTTCGTCGCCGACTACGTGAAGGCAGACCCCAAGCGCTTATTGTCTTGCGGCAGCCTGCATCCCAGGCACACCACGAACGTATTGGCCGACGTGGAACACATTCTGCGGCTGGGATTGCAGATGATCAAGATCCATCCTCCGCACCAGTTGTTATTTCCGAATGACTATCTCAGTGGCGCGAAGGAACTGGAAATCATCTACCGAGCAGCAGAAGCAAATGGTGTGCCTGTTATGTTCCACACCGGGACTTCCATCTTTCCTGGCGCGCGCAACAAGTATGGCGACCCAATTTATGTCGACGACGTCGCAGTCGACTTCCCGAAGCTGAAGATCCTGCTCGCCCACGGTGGGCGGCCGCTTTGGATGCAGACCGCATTCTTTCTGGTGCGGCGTCATCCCAACGTCTATCTGGATATCAGCGGTATTCCGCCGAAGACTCTGCTGAAATACTTTCCGCGCCTGGAAGAGATCGCTCACAAGACGTTATTCGGCACGGATTGGCCGGGGCCGGGCGTTCCCGATATCAAAAAGAATCTTGATGAATTCAGAGCGCTGCCGTTGAGCGAAGCGGTTCAGCAACAAATTCTCACCAAGACCGCGTTAACGCTGTGGCCTGCTTGACCTTCGCCCCAAAACAGAAAAGGCCCGCATGTGAATGCGGGCCTTTATCGTTCTTGCTTGAAAGCGAGAGTTATTTGCCGGCCTTCGCCCCCTCTGCCTTGGTTCCCATCAGTTCATCCGCCAGAGCTGTTGCTCCATAGATCTTGCGCAGGGCTTCTTGTATGCCTCGCGAGTCCACAGACACAGCTCGTCCCTGCACGTCGCTAAACGCAAAGTTCCACGGCAGGGATTCGATGTTGCCGTCGAAGATGATTCCCACAACCTCCCCATTCTTGTTTACTGTCGGCGATCCGGAGTTTCCTCCGATAATGTCGGCCGTGGAAACGAAGTTCAGGGGAGTCTTCAGATCCAGACTCGCTTTCGATTTCATCCAACTTTCGGGCAGGATGTAAGGCGCCTGGTTGTTATGCGCGGCCGCGTGTTCAAAAGCTCCGCCGATGTTGGTCGCGAAAGGAATCGACCTACCATTCTCCTGATAGCCCTTCACCGCGCCATAACTGAGGCGAAGGGTGAACGTGGCGTCCGGTGATTGGGCAAACCCGCTCTGGGCAAAGCGCGCCTTGGCAACGGTGGTGCCATCGCGACGTACGACGGAATCGACCTTGTCCTCAAATTGCTTTCGAGCTGACCGAGCGGAAGGATCGATCGCGCGCATCGCGACGATCAACGGATCAGTGCTGGCTTCAATCGCTGGCTCGCCACCTTCATAAAGCTGCTTGCGCACGGCGACATCGTCCAGTCGGGTATTGGCGATCAAATCTTTTGCAGCCTCCGCGGGTGTTTTACCTTGCAGCACCTTTTGAACATCCGGGTTGTCTTTGCCGAGCGCGTCTTGCATCTCACTCAACGAATCGGCGAGCAAAGCGGTCTCGAGACTCTTGTAGATAGGCTCGGTGGAGAATAGCTGTTGCTCGAACGACCGCAAATTCGAATCGCGGAACTCGCGCATGCGCTCCTGGTTCGGTTTTGGTTTTTCTGCCGCTACGCGTACCAGCGACCGTGCGTCCTGGGCCAGATGCGAGGCGAAGCCGCGCATACGTTCCAGGTATGTCAGGCTGGGATAAATCGACTGTTGTACCTTGATTGCCTGGGCAATCTCGTCCCAAGGATCGGCTTCACCCGAGTTCTTCGGATCAGCCTTAAACGCGGCGCGCAACTTGGCTTCATCAGCGGCCTTAGAATCCATGATGGACTTATCGAGCAGACCCGACTGATACCCCGTAATCGCCTTCTGTGAATTCTGCAATCCAAAGATGTCTTCCTTGGCGATGCGCGCATTTTCCTCTGATTCTTTGCTGAAACTCTGCAGAAGGGCGATACGTCGCGCGAACATTTTCAGCGATGCGGGATACTGCACGTCCCGCAGAAATTCCAGTTGGGCCATGGTTAGCAGGCGCCCGGTGCTTCCTGGATGGCCGGAGACAAAGATTAAATCGCCATCCTTGACACCCGTGCGCGACCACTGCAGATAGTTGTCGACGTGCGCCGGCTTGTCATTTTCGTAGACTCGGAAGAATGTGATATCCAGATCGTAGCGGGGATAAGTGAAGTTATCGGGATCGCCGCCGAAGAAAGCGATATCGAACTCCGGAGCAAACACCAGTCGGACATCCGTATATTTCTTGTACTTATACAGGTTGTAGACCTGGCCCGAATAGAAAGTCACCACATCGCAGCGCAGACCCGTGGATATCGAACAGTCTTTTTCAACCTGCGACATGGCGGCGCGTTGCGCTTGCCCGGCATCGGCGGCCGACATGTCCGCTTTCACGCCCGCGTTGACCTTGTCGGTTACATCCTGAATTCCAACGAGCTGGTTGAGTTCCAGGTTCGGGCACTTGGCCTCTTCTGCCTGGGTCTTGGCGTAGAAGCCTGTCTTGATGTAATCGTGACCCTCGCTGGAAAGTTGCTGGACGCATCCCGCGCCCACGTGATGGTTCGTGAAGGTCAGGCCGTCGGCCGAGACGAAGGAACCAGAACCCCCGTTGTTGAATCTCACCGATGACAGACGAACGTGGTCGAGCCATTGTTGGGTGAGTTCGAAGCCGTATTTGGCCTTAATCTTGTCTTTGGGTGGAGCGTTGTAGAGCCACATGCCCTCGTCGGCCTGGGCAAAAGTGGAAAAGAGGAAGGCGACAGTCAGCAAGACTGAGAAAAAGCGGTTCATTAAGGTGGTTCCTCCATGAGGAATATGAAGAGCGACTACACTACCGCGGCGATCTTAAGAAGAACCCTCTACTATACGCCCTTGGGAGAGGCACCTGCAAAGAGGCAGTCGGCGTCTGTACCCGCCAAACATGCGGTGCAAACCGTGTTTCTGGCTAATTTAATGGCGTAGCGCCACGTCCAGGGGTGGCCGGAGCGGGTTGGAAAGATCGAACTATTTCAGGTATAAAAAAAGGTTGCACACCGCGTTCCGGCTCGCGTGGTCCGGCAACAAATCCGGCGATCGAAGCGAGAGATCAATGTCCAGCCTGACCACAAACCAAGCTCCTAAAGGACTTGAGGGAGTCGTTGCCACTAGTTCCAAGATTTGCTACATCGACGGAGATCGCGGGGTCCTAGCCTATCGCGGCATCGACATTCACGAACTGGCCCACCAGTCTAACTTCGAAGAGACGTGCTACCTCTTGTGGTTCGGCAAGCTGCCTACGCGCCGCGAACTGCGTGAATTGCATGAGCGCCTCGCAGAAGAGCGCAAGCTGGATGCGTCGATTATCACACTGCTGCGCAATGCACCCCGGCACGCCTTGCCGATGGATGTGCTGCGAACGGCCGTGTCGGCGTTATCGTTTTACGATCCGCAAGAGAGGAGCAATGACAGCAAAGCAAACGTAGACAAGGCGATTCGCATCACCTCGCAGCTCGCGATGATCGTTGCTACCTACGACCGAATTCGTAAGGGTCAGCCGATCGTGGAGCCCGATCGAGCACTTTCTCATGCCGCCAATTTTCTGCTCATGCTGAACGGCAAACATCCGTCGCCGACCGCGGAGCGAGCTCTTGATATTGCACTCATCCTGCATGCAGACCACGAGCTCAATGCGTCAACTTTTGCAGCTCGGGTCACCGCTGCAACATTGTCCGATATGCATTCTGCGATTACTTCGGCGATCGGCGCGCTGAAGGGACCCTTGCATGGCGGCGCGAACGAAGCTGTATTTCGGATTTTGGAGGAAATTGACGCCTCGGGAGTCGATCCCATTGAATACGTTAAGGGGATGCTGGCGCAAAAGAAGAAAGTTCCCGGATTTGGCCATCGCGTATATCACACTGAAGATCCGCGTGCGACCCACCTTCGCGCCATGTCGCGCGATCTTGGCAGCGCCAGCGGTCAGCCCAAATGGTTTGAGGTTTCGCACAAGATTGAGGAGTTCGTGAAGGCTGACAAGAAGCTGAATGCCAATGTCGATTTTTACTCGGCTTCGACGTATCACACGCTGGGGATCGATGTAGATCTGTTCACGCCGATTTTCGCGGTCTCGCGAGTCAGTGGCTGGGCGGCGCACGTGATTGAGCAGCTCAACGATAACCGCCTGATTCGCCCAAGAGCCGAATACCTGGGCCCGGAATATCCCAACCAATACATTCCCATTGACCAGCGTTAGCCGTAGAGACGTTAGCCGCAAGACGTAGCAGGCTACGACTCTACGATTGCAATGTAGAATAGAAGCGGGTTCTGTATGCATCGCATTTACCTCGACAATAACGCCACGACGCCGGTCCTGCCCGACGTTTTCGAAGCGATGCGCCCTTATTTTAGCGACCAGTTCGGCAACGCCTCATCGATCCATCATCACGGACAGCAGGCGCGGGCCGCAGTCGAGGACGCTCGCGAATCCGTGGCCGCTTTGCTCGGTTGTCGCGCGTCAGAGATTGTTTTCACCAGCGGTGGGACAGAGGCCGACAATCTTGCGGTCGCAGGCCTGGCAGGCCCCGGCGACCACATCATCACCTCGAGCATTGAGCATCATGCGGTGCTGCTGGCCTGCAGGCATCTGGAGGACATGGGTGCGGAGGTAACAGTTCTGCCGGTGGACGGCCGCAGCTTGGTTGATCCGGATGACGTTCGCCGCGCTCTCCGGCCGAACACCAAGCTGATCTCAGTAATGATGGCGAACAATGAGACGGGAGTCTTGCAGCCGGTTGAGGAAATCGCGAAAATCGCAGCCGAAGCTGGCATTTGTTTTCACACTGACGCGGTGCAAGCCGCCGGCAAAGTCGCGATTGATGTTGCCCAAATCGGTTGCAATGCCCTCTCGATTTCCGGTCACAAGATTCATGCTCCGCAGGGCGTAGCCGCCCTTTTCGTGAAGAAGGGAACTCGGCTGCAACCAATGCTTTACGGTGGCAGGCACGAGCGTTCGCTGCGAGCTGGCACGGAAAACGTCCCCGGAATTGTTGGCCTGGGAAGGGCCGCGCAGTTGGCAAGAGCGGCTTTTGACCGCGGCGACGACAAGAAGATGGCGGCCATGCGCGATCGCCTGCAGCAAGGTATCCTTGCGCGCGTAGACGAGGCGGGCGTGAATGGCGATGGTGCACACCGCGTACCGAACACTACGAATATTCACTTTGACCACATCGATGGCGAAGCGATGGTGATCGCACTGGACCTAAAGGGAGTGGCGGTGTCGACCGGCGCAGCTTGTTCGTCGGGCGCGATTGAAGCTTCTCACGTGCTGCTGGCGATGGGCCTGCGGCCGGATCAGGCACGCGCAAGCATCCGCCTGAGCCTGGGCAAGCAGACTGTGGACGAGGATATTGATATCGCGCTTGCGCTCGTGCCAGAGACCGTGGCGCGACTGCGCGAACTCTCGCCGGTATATAAGAGGTCGGCTCTTAGCTCGTAGAAACTAGACCGGAAATCAGGAGCTGGAACTGAGCACCCAAACCATTGCCGTAGCCATGTCGGGCGGTGTGGATTCTTCCACTGTCGCGGCCATGCTGCGCGCGGACGGGCATAACGTGGTCGGCCTGACGATGCAGCTCTGGAACCAGCGCCGCCTCGCTGGGAAGGAGGGGATGCCTGAGTCGGTGCAGGGACGCTGCTGCTCGCTCGACGACGTTTATGACGCCCGTAGGGTCGCCCAGCAGATCGGCATCCCGTATTACGTCGTCAATCACGAAGAGCGCTTTGAGCGCGACGTGATTCGTCCCTTCGTAGAGGAGTATGTTTCGGGCCGCACCCCCATCCCCTGTAGCCTGTGTAACAATCACTTGAAGTTTGATCAGTTACTCATTGTGGCACAGCAGATTGGGGCCGAGCGGGTTGCTACGGGTCATTACGCTCGTGTGGCCTTCGATGACGCCCGAGGCCGATGGCTGCTTAAGCGTCCTGCCGACGCGAGCAAGGACCAGACTTACTTTCTCTTCGGTCTGACGCAGGAGCAACTCAGCCGCACCATCTTTCCGCTGGGCGATATGACCAAGCCCGAGGTGCGAGAACTCGCGCGCCATCACGGCCTCGCGCTGGCGGAGAAGCCCGATTCTCAGGAGATTTGCTTTGTTCCCGGTGGAGACTACAAGCGCTTCATCGATGCTTATCTTGCCGAGCAGGGCGAAGCCTTGCCGGAAACAGCCGGCGAACTTGTTACGACCAACGGCGAAGTTATCGGTGAGCACGGCGGCATTCACAACTTCACCGTAGGTCAGCGCAAGGGACTCGGCGTTGCTACCGGTTCGCCGCTATACGTCATCCAGATCAGCGGCGCGAACAAGCAAGTTATTGTGGGCGGGGAAGCGCATCTTTACTCGCGCACCTTGCGCGCCCGACGCATAAACCTGATTGCGGTTGACGATTTGCACGATCCCATACGCGTGGCCGTGAAGATTCGGCATCGCCACGAGCCTGCCCCGGCGATGATCGAGAGAACGGGTCCTGACGAGATCGTTGTCACGTTTGACGAACCGCAGCGCGCCATCACTCCCGGCCAAGCCGCAGTTTTCTACGACGGAGACATCGTGGTTGGCGGCGGGTGGATCGCTTAGGAAGCCGCTGCACATACCCACCGCAAATTCTTCCCAACAGGAGGCATCGGTGAGAAGTTTCTTCGTATTCCTGTTGTTTGCGCCGCCATTCTTGTTCGCGCAGAGTCGATTCGACGGAACTTGGCAGATGAAGATGGATACTCTTCGATTCTCCGGAACACCGGAGGAATACTTGCTGGAGAAAGGCATGTATCACTGCGCGACCTGCGCTCCAAGAGTTGACGTGAAAGCGGATGGGACGGATCAAAAAGTCACCGGGCATTACTTCGATACGATCGCGGTGCGGGTGATTGACCCGCGATCGGTCGAATTCATTCAAAAGAAGGACCGTAAGGTCACTTTCCGAGTCATCGAAACGGTGTCGCCCGACAATCAGACGATGACTGAGGACTTCACCAATACGATGGGAGCAGAGACCGTCGCTGGGAAGGCTGGTTTCGTGCGGGTGAGGAAAGGTCCGGCTGGCTCGCACGCGCTCTCCGGCGCGTGGCAGATGCAGACAGTCAAGAACTCTACTCGCGCCGGTACGATTACGACCTATCGAATTACGCCAGGGGGATTAAACATCTCGGACGGTGGTCCGACCTATGACGTGAAATTCGATGGCAAAGACTATCCGATGAGCGGGGATCCCGGCCACGCCACGACGTCGCTAAGATTGATCGATGAATTCACTATTGAAGAAACCGACAAACAAGATGGAAAAATTGTTGTCGTCACTCTTATGACGGTTTCCAAAGATGGCAAATCGATGAAAAGTCGAATCTGCCGACCAGCTCAGAGGTTCGACGATGACCTACATTGCTGAAAAGCAGCCGTAGTAAACTGCTCCAAAGAATCGAATCCGCGTCTCCCGAATATAATCCCCCGCATGGCATCAGCAAATTCTTCACTGTCGCTTTCTGAAAATCCGTCCAGCGGACCCGCACCATCGTTGTGGAGTCGCTACTCAGGCTCGGTGAAGCAGGGAATCAAGACTGGTCTCGCAGGAACTATCACCTATACGATCTACGCTGGATGGCATCTGCCCGAAGGGTATTGGGCGATCTTTGCGGCGCTGGTCGTGACTCAAGCAAATCTCGGAGCGTCTTGGAGGGCCGCGCTATACCGCACGATCGGTTCCACCTGTGGAGCAGTCTCCGCGGCGCTGTTGATGCCAGTGCTGGGCAACGGCACAGCGCGAGTCGGCATTGCCTTGTTCCTGCTCGCTACTCTATTCGGATACTTGACCGCGCTTCATCCCAGTTTTACGGCGGCTGGGTTCACGGCTGCCTTGATCCTGGTCTTCGGCGGCCAGGGAGAGCCCTGGCACATGGCTTGGCTGCGGGTGCTCTACACGATTTTGGGAGCAGTGATCGCCTTTACCGTCGGCGCTCTGATTTGGCCCGTTCACGCCCGGGTTGGCTTGCGATACAAGCTTGCGAGCATTCTGGATGGCGCCGGGGCTCTGTATCGCGAGGTCACCCGTGCGGCTTTGCAAGGAATTGACAATGAAGATCGCGTTCGCCAACTAGACCGCAAGTTGCACGCTCTGCGTCGAGGAGTTACGCAGCAAATGGACGAAGCCCGCAGTGAGCTCTCTTTCTCCCGCTTCAATCAGGGTGAATACCAGTCATTCGTGGATATGGCAGATCAGGTTCGCCGTCGCCTCACTGCCATGGCGGAAGACAGTACGCTCTATGTGCATGCGCAGTTGCAGCCGGGGTTCGTGGCCTCACTGCCCGCTCTTGTCGAAACAACCGCGGAACTCTTCACTTCCTTGGCGACTGCAGTTCGCAATCCCGGTGAGGTCCCGAATACTGGCGCACTCGATGCCGTGACTCGCGCCTTGGAAGCGGATCTCGCCCAACTGCGCGAGCAAAGGGCAACAACGCCACTTGCACTTGATCGCATGCTGCCTTTCTGGGCGCTAGTATTCAATTTGAGGGAAGTGGCTCAGGACTTGAGACAGCTGCAGTCGATCTTGCCGAAGCTGGTGTGACTCGAGACGGTTCAGCGAAGGTCGCGTCTCCCCCACTCAATTTCACGCGAGCTCAGACTGCCCTCTAGTGCTCATGTGCTGTGCTTGGCAGATGCCGCAGGTGGAAGCTCTTGTACTGAACTGGCATTAAGGTCGACGCTCCCTCTCGCAAGTGGAACGCCTGGTTGACCGGGAGATCGTGAAATCGCTGCACCAGCTTGGACGCTGGCCACGTTACCTCAATCTCGTTGACTCGTTCCGCGTCCCCGATACCAATATGCTGCCTTAGGGGATTCCCGCCGAAGCTCGATCCGAATCCCACGGTGCGATAGATATGCCGGATGCCGCTCGCGGCTCTTACTGTCACGTTTATGCGGGCTCCAAATGCGGCACGATTCGTCCTCACACCCTCGAGTTCGAGCGTCAGCCAGTGGTTGCCATGGCCTGGGTTTTCGTACAGCACGCTGGGATAGTTATCGCCACTGGCGGCACCACCCATTTCTTCAAACACGTCTTGATCGCCATCGTTGTCGATATCCCCGAAGGCAACGCCGTGACCTTTCTGCAGATGTCCGAAATCCCCTGAAGTGGTCACGTCCTGAAAATTCTTGCCCTGATTGTTACGGAACATGCGGTTGGGTAGCAGCGACTCATAAGCACGTCGCCCGTTCCCATGTACACATCGAGCCATCCGTCGTTATCTAGATCTCCGAAATTCGAACCCATGACCAGAATGGCGCGGTCCAACTTCATCTTCTTGGTGACATCGGTAAATGTACCGTCATGATTGTTGTGGTAGAGCCTTGGTACCTCAGCCTTGTACGGCAGCCCCATCTGGAAGGCGGCGATGTCGTTCAGCGTATCGACCCAGAAGCCCGCAACGAAGAGATTGTCGAGCGTTCGCGAGCGGCGAATTAGCGTTGGCGCGATTTGGCGAGAGCATCCGCCGGCATAATGCTTTGCAACTCGTCCAGGAACGGCTTGCCTGTGACTTTCAGTTTCAGTTCGAGACGCGCCGTACAGTCGCAGTTGCTGCAGGCCCATGATTCCGTCCCGTTCTCGTCTTTGCACTTGCGGCGGTCGTGCGCATCTTGCACACGTGTCAAGTCGAAATACTGTTCCCAGTAAGGCCGCTCTTCCTGCAAGGGAGTAGGGCAATAGCACACCTCGACCCAACGCGCGGTGTCATCCGCACACAGACGTGCCTCTTGCATGTTACGCAGATATTCACCTTCGGCGACCGATCCCTGTCCTAAGGTCTCTTGTTGGATGGCATCAAGCAGATCCGCTTCACGACCGGGTTTTAGTCGGGCTCGAACCAGATAACGCATGAATGCCCCTACTGCAGCCCCGCCAGCGCCAGCATTTCCAGAAACTGGTTTCGCGTGCGCATGTCGATCGACTGGGCCACCATCTTGCCACTGCGGTCGTAGACGAAGCTCTTGGGAATTCCTTCCACTTGGAAAAGATCGTTCACCTTGCGTCCAGGATCGAGCAGGATCGGGTAGTCGATCTTGCGTTCTTCGATGAATGGAGCAACCTTGGTGGCCTCTTCGTCGGAAATCGCCACCACGACGAATCCTCGGTCTTTAAACCGGTTGTACAAAGCATTCAAGTCCGGCATCTCCTTGCGGCACGGCGGACACCATGTCGCCCAGAAATTCACCAGGACAACTTTGCCACGCAAGTCTTGTAGATGCCATGGCTTGCCTTGCAAATCGTTGAGCGTGAAATCAGCCTTCTGGCGGACCGCGTCGTCTGTTTCCAACTTTGTCATTGCTGCGGCAAACTGTGGGTTATCGGACGACACCTGCATGTGCTCATAGCGGACCAGAGAAGCTAGTTGCACGTAGAGAAAATCCGGCTCGCCCGATTCACCCGCAGGTGGCGGCTGCTCACGTAGCGCGGTGGCGAGCGTTGTGGTTACCTCTTGTAAGGTTTCGCGACCGAAGTCACCTTCCGTCGAGAGGCCCGCCAAAGCGCCAGCTAATTTCAGCTTATTCGGCACGACCGGCAGTTGCCGGATCTCGAGGGCGAGTTCCTTGGTGGTAAGCGCCCGTACCGTGTCATCCAGCTTACGAAGTCCTCGCAACTGCTCGACAATGGGCTTCTCCTGCTCACTCCAAACAGTCTTTTCTTGCGCGACAATGCCCGTGGCGAGGAGAACCACTACAGCGTAGACACTCGATCGGTGGTGAAGGAAAGAAGGGAGTGAAAGCATTCGGTTATTCCGAGCCGGTGAGAAAATCAACGCAGTAAGTCTGTGCCGCGAATCAGATGAACATTTCATCCTGCGGGACCGGGCGCCGCTCGCGACTGCCCCCGTTTCTGCGGCCACGTCCACTGAACAAAAATTCAAGTCCAACAGTAAGTCCCTGCACCAGTCCCGAGAGTCGTCGAACCGGTGAAATCACTGTACTGTGGACAATATCGGAGGTTTGCTCAACCCGGTCCAAGGTTCGAGTCAGAAGCTCGTCGGCCCGGATAATCTGCAGGCGTCCCCGATCCATGGCATCTTTTACCGTCGCATCCGCGCGCTTCACTTGCTCGCGCAGTAAGGTCGTTAACTCCTCCAGGTTTTCAGCGATCACCTGCAGCTTCGGACGCACTTCCGTCAAGATGACTTCGGCCTGTTCCACGGCGGGCAGGACCTTGCCTTTTATTTCGGTGACCAAGACTTCCATGCGCGAAGCGCTTTTGCGAATAGCGACGTAGATGAGCACAAAAACTACTGCTTCTACGCATAATGCCAGCGCGGTCATCCCGACAAACACTGGAGTCAGATTTTCCATAAGCGTGCTCCGGGCAACGACCTCAAATACCCGGTTTCCGATAACCGGGGCCGGCAAGGTTTACAAGTTCTTAGGCGCGCCCGTCTCCGTCGTGGCTTCGTGATATGCCTGACGACCTGCCTCGTATGCAGCGCGGAACTGCTCCTTCTGTTGTGTCACGGCATCGCGACTACGATCGGCCCACTGCGCCGCTTGTTCCTTGGCCTCTTTGGCCCGATTCCGAACGTACTCGCGGCCTTCCTCGGCGCGTGCGCGCAGTTGCTCGCGCGTCTCGCTTCCCGAGCGAGGAGCGTACAAAACCCCAGCGAGCGCTCCCAAACCCAATCCTGCCAGAAACCACACAAAGCTGTTGCCATCACGATCCGACATGCAATGCCTCCCTCTAGAGTGCCTAACACGGATGGTACATCCTCTGTCAGGCAAATACAATTACTGGAGAATCTGTAGATTGCGCAGGACGAGACGGGGGAACCCGCTGCAGCCGAGTGTTTCACTGCTCGGCCCTGGAGTCCGCTTAAAATAAAAAAACAGTAATTATTTCTGCGGCGTTGTAGGGGTTGTGGGCGCTTGCGCGGGCGCCGGTTGCGTTTTCACCGGCTGGGACTTCAGGCCCTGGAGAACGGACGACGGACCGCCACGCCTCGCAGCGTAAACCGACAACGTGATGGAAGTAATCATGAAGGCTACAGCGGACCACGTCG
Organism: uncultured Acidobacteriaceae bacterium; assembly: GCA_963840895.1. Taxonomy (GTDB): domain Bacteria; phylum Acidobacteriota; class Terriglobia; order Terriglobales; family Acidobacteriaceae; genus Sulfotelmatobacter. The sequence goes on along the minus strand of CAWJAR010000003.1, from coordinate 79,748 downwards.
TGGCTTTGGAGAGAGCACTGGCCGCGCCCCGCGGACCGAATGCCGTCTGGCTGCCTTGACCGCCGAATGCCGCAGAAATGTCGCCGCTCTTGCCGCTCTGCAGCAGCACGACAATGATGATGAAGAAACAAACCAGGATGTGGACCGTTACGATGAGACCATAAATCATGATGTGTGTTTTCCTGATAGCGTGCTGTGATTTTCCTCAGAGTGCTTGATCGGCGCAATGCACGCTTATGCGCATTCTTCGACTAGTTTACTGGGAATTGCGACACTCTTTTCTAACTCAGCTATTGTAAGACACCCTGATCGGACTGTAAACAGATGTAGCAGCACGTGTCTTAGCTCCATAATTCTGTCACCCCCTAACAGCAACGTGAAAATGTCACCCCATGAGAGGAAGGACATTCGCGTTGAGTCAGAAGGAACTGCAACGAGTGAGCGTAATTTCCAGTTGCGTTAAAGGAGACATGGCGTGCGCCAGAGCCGCCGAACTGCTCTCGCTCAGCATCCGTCAGGTCAAACGTCTCAAACAACGTCTGCGGGAGCAAGGGGAGGCGGCTCTGGCGCACGCCAACCGCGGACGGCCCAGCCCCCGGCGCCTGCCCGAGTCGTGTCCGCCAAGCCGTGATCCGGCTGGCCCGCACCACCTATGCCGGCTTCAACGATCACCATCTCTGCGAAAAACTTTGCGAGGTCGAGGGCTTCTCCCTCAGCCGTGAAACTCTCCGCCGTCTCTTGCGTGAGGCCGGTCTGGGGTCTCCTCGCAAACGCCGCGCGCCCGCTCATCGCCAGCGCCGTCTGCGTTCCCCACGCGAAGGCGAACTGGTGCAACTCGACGGCTCGCCCCACGACTGGCTCGAAGGCCGTGGTCCTCGCCTCACCGCCCTCGGCCTGCAAGACGATGCCACCGGAAAAATCCTGGCCGCCCAGTTCTTCCCCTCCGAATCCGCACATCGGCTATCTCACTCTGCTCCGCCAACTGCTGCGCCGCCACGGCACGCCCCTCGCCTTCTACGGCGATCACAGCGGCATCTTCGTCCGCAACGACGACTTCTGGTCGGTCGAAGAACAACTCGCTGGAAAACGCCAGCCCACTCAGTTCGGCCGCGCCCTGCGAACAACTCGGCGTCACCTTCATCGCCGCCCGCAGCCCGCAAGCCAAAGGCCGCGTCGAACGCCTCTGGGGCGTGCTGCAGGATCGCCTCACCAGCGAACTCCGTCTGGCCCAGGCTGCGATCTGGACTCCGCCAACGCTCGTGCTGCGACGCTTCATCGCCGACTACAACCGCCGCTTCGCCCGCCGCCCTCGCGACCTGCAAACCGCCTGGCGGCCGGCCCCGGAAAATCTCGACCGCATCTGTTGCTTCGTCCACGAGCGCGTGGTCAGCAACGACAACATCGTGCAGTGGGAGGGCCAGCGCTTCCAGATCCCCCAGCAAGGGCAACGCTTCAGCTTTGCCGGAGCCAAAGTCCATCTCTACCAAGCGCTCGACGGGCGCGTCTCGCTCTACTACCGCGACACCCGCCTGCAACACACCCTGGCTTCGCCAGGGTGACATTTTCATGTTGCCGTTAGGGTGACAAAATCACGTTGCTATAGCAGCACGACTTGGTAGCCTTCGATGCCATTGTGTGCGCCGATGGCAGCAAGAAAAAAGGCCGGCTCGCAGAGCCGGCCCCCTCAATTGTCCTGCAACTTGAGGATGAAAGATGGACGATCAGAAGATCAGTTTCATTCCAAACAACAGACGCCTTCTGCCAATTCCATCCGTAACGTTGTTGCCGGCAAAGGTCAGCCCGCCATTGCTATTGAAGTCGTGTTCTGGAAACTGCCGCGGGTCACATGGTCCAGGACCGGATCGGGCACGCCACGGAACTGAGTGTTGAACACGTTGAAAGCCTGCGCCTGGAATTGCGCGGTCAGTCTCTCGGTGATCTTGATGTTCTTGAAGAACGCCAGATTCGCCGTGCTGATGTCCTGTCCGCGCAGTGTATTGCGATTCGTTCCCGCGAATGGAGTGCCGTAAACGATAGCCGCGGCCGGACTGTTTTGAATCCAGTGCACCGCGCTGGCCGTGGTCGGCAGCCCGGTCACGAAATCCGACAGGCTGCACGTCGAAGCGGTCAACCCCGTGCATGTGTACTGCCCGACGGTGTCCAACGGCGCACCTGCATTCGAAACGATCGGACGGCAGGCGTCATAGGTTGCACCGAAATTTCCAGTTGGGTCGCACAAGCTTCCATTCACGTACCGCTGGATGGTCGTGTACGGTTGGCCGCTGGTGTATCGATAAGTGGTGTTAACCTGCCATCCGCCCAATACATGACCTAGCAGTCCACGCTGTGCCTTGTAGAACGGTAAGTCGTAAACGACAGCGACACCCACGACATGGGGAAAGTCGATCCCCGAGTTAGCTCGTTCCGCCTCACCTGAGTTGAACGGATTCTGCGCGTACGCCAGCGTATTTCCACCACCGACCGTGCTGAATACCTCGCTCGCGTTGTCGATCGTTTTGCTGAACGTGTAGGAAGCCGTAGCGGTCAGTCCGCGCCAATTTGCGATCCGCAACTCACTCTGCAGGCCGCTATAGCTGGAAGACGCTGTATTGGCATATTGGATTACGTTCGTAAAGTTGCAGTTCGCATATCCTGCGCTGGATCCTGGAGCTGTCGGATCGCTGCAGGGCGTCAATCCGGCAGGGATCAGATTCTGCAAGCTGCGCTGATGTACTGAATCACGTTGGTAAAGTTGCAATTCGCGTATCCGGCGCTGGATCCTGGTGCTGCCGGGTCGCTGCAGGGCGTCAATCCCGCAGGATCACATTCTGGAAGCCGGCACTGATCAACGGTTGCAGCGCAGGATTTCCATTGAGTTCCTGGAATTGTCCCACGGCGTGATTGCCCACATAGCGAACCTCCGCCACGATTCTCGGCGTGAACGAATGCTGGATACCCAGGTTCCACTGCTCCGTATAAGGATTGCGGAAATTCTGGGGCACCTGCACCTGGTTCGCGACTCCCGGATCTCCCCCCGCTGCAAGTGGCGTCAGGAACGGAATAACCTGCGTCCCGAAAAGGCCGTTCGACGGCACGCCGGTCGGTGGTCCTCCGACGAGCGGACCCAGCGTAGCGAAATTCACTTTCGGTGCCGCCGTCGCCACGTTCAGAAACATGTTGTAGAACGCCGGATCGTACGCGATGCGGAAGCCGCCACGAATCACGGTCTTGTCTTGGCCCAGCAATCCACTCAGTATGTGAGGAGTCCATGCGAAGCCTATCACTGGAGCAAAGTTCTTCAATGCTTGCGGAACGGACGGCACCGTTGTCTGACTAAGCGGTAGACTAGTCGACCAGAGCGGATTTGACCCGGTTTGCTGCTTTACGCTCTGATCGTGCAGCAAGATTAATCGCCTGCTGATACCAATCCCAGCGCATGCCTAGATTCAGCGTCAGATTGCTCTTGATTCTCCAATCATCCTGCACATAGAAGCCCAAGTCCCATTCACTGAACGGCAATGTTGGACTGCCCAATGCGATCTGAGTTCCGAACGGATTGTTGGCAATCATGTCGCTGTACGAGGTAAACAGGAAAATCCCATTGTTGCCAGGTAGAAACACGTTCGGCGACCGCTGCTGATCGATTTCGCCGCCGAACTTGAGCGAGTGCTGCCCCTTCAGCATCGAGGCATTGTCTTGCAGTTGGTACACATTGATGATTCGCCCTTGCGGAAAGCCTGCCGACACGCCGAAGCTCACGCTATCCTGCGGGGCGGAGCCAATCAAGACCATGTCTGCCGGGCAATTCGTGGGGTTAGTCGAATTGCAACCCGAAAATGATTGCTCGTCAAAGAAACTACTGGCCCGCGAGTAGCTGAAGCGCACCTGATTCACAAAGGCATTGCTGAAGTTCCGCACCCAGTCCAAGCCAATCTGTTGGCTTAATCCAGGAATCTGCTGCCAGTCGCCCACTTGGATTCCATTCCCGAAATTGACGCCACCGGAATCAGTTTTCTGGTATACGTAGCGGCCAAAAAAGTTGTCTTTTTCGGAAAGCTTAAAGTCGAGTCGTGCGGTGGCCTCGTAATCGTTGAATGGCCCCGGAACGAATCGGGTGAGCGATCCAAATTCGACCGGCGTGCAACCGTTCACGCCCTGAGTGACACACGGGAATGCAAAACCGGTCGTCGGATCGATCTGATTGGTTACCAGCACGTTCTGAATATTAGTGAAGGTTGGGTTTCCAGACTTAACCGCATTCGGCCCGATTGTGCTCTCAATCAACCCGATGGGGCTGGAAGGGAAGGCCGCTGTCAGTTGAGCATCGCCGTTTGGCGTGGGCACTAGTCCTCCGGCAGTCGAAGCCGGAGAGCCTTCGAAGCGTTGGCGCTCAAAGTTGCCTGAACCGAAAAACCACACTCGGTCTTTTTTGATCGGGCCGCCCACGGTGCCGCCGAAGCGGTTGTCCACAAATCCGGGGACCTTGGGAACGATGCATCCATCCGCTGCCGTCTGATCTGGCAAACAAAACCCGAGCAGCGGATTCTTTTCATTATTCTCCAGCGAATCGAACGTCGATCCCTGCCAGAATTCGTAGGCCGTCCCGTGGAATTGGTTCGTTCCAGACTTAGTGACGTAATTGATCACCGCACCGGTGTTGCGACCAAACTGCGCGTCGTAGTTCGTCACGACTTGCATTTCGGAGATAGCGTCTTGATTGCCAAAGAAAATCGATGGTCCAGCGATGGAGTTGTCATTGTTGCTCTGACCATCGATCTGGAAATTATTGGCGCGCGCTCGCAGTCCATTGACCGACATTTCTGCGCCGTTGTTGTTGCTGAAACTGGCGTCTCCAACTGTAACTACGCCAGGAAGAAAAAGCGCCAGAGAGTCGAAAGTATTACCCATTGGGAGACTAGTTACTTTTTCCGCGCCGATCGTGTCGGAAATTTGATCGGTAGTGGATTCAATCAGGGGCGCAGTACCTTCTACGGTGACCGACTCGCTCGATGCGCCAAGCTGCAGTTGTACCGTTCCCAGGCCCGTGTCTTTGCCGACGCTCACCGTCAAGTTTTTGGCCTCGTAAACGCGGAAGTTCGCGGCTTCGATCTTTACGTTGTAGGATCCGGTCGGCAAGTCGCGCAACGCAATGATTCCCGCGGAAGTGGTTTGCGCCGTGAATACTCGGTTCGTAGTCAGATGCGTGACCGTAACATTCGCATTCGGCACGACTGCGCCCTGTTGATCCTGCACCACGCCTGAGATGGAGCCAGTTACGATTCCTTGTGCCAGCGTAAATGTCGCGCATAAAAGCACGGCGACGAACGTCACGAACAGAGAAAGCCTGCAGCCAAAAACAGATTTCATCACTTTCCTCTCCTTGACCACCAAACGAAGCGCTCGACACAGTTGTCTTGAGCTGTCTCGTGTTAAGCCGCGACGTCCGAGAAACCGTGGTACATAGTGCAGAGAGGCAAATTCATCTCCATAACATCTGCGGGTGTAAGTCCCAGAGTTGTCTGCAAAATCGTAAGTGTCTAGAGTTATGTGTGACACGAAGCATCATGATTTCTCGGAGAACAGTTACGAAAATCAATAAATGCACCGCACGTCCCGCCGCAGAGTCACTCCTTTGGTGCAAACAACAGAGGGCTCGAACGATAACAAGGGTTGGCAGTTGTGTCCGGGAGTCCGAATCTAAGTTGGCAGAGGAGGCGAATTTGGCAGAGTTGGGGAAGGGGTAATCCCGATCCGAGAGTAAGGAGAAGCTGTGCAGAGACGATCTGAAACAGATCGGAGAGTATAGCTAGAGTGGGAGTGAAAGCTGGTGCGGAAGGGGGGATTTGAACCCCCACGCCTTTCGGCGCCACCCCCTCAAGATGGTGTGTCTGCCAGTTCCACCACTTCCGCACATTAAAAACTATCTTATTTTAAATTACTTACATCAACATCTTCAAGCTGCCTCTATGTCGACTGTATGCGTTTCTGTATGCACCTTTCGCATCCGCACCTACGCCGACTGTGCCGGCTTCTTCTTCCGATTGATCCGACCGAACGCCCGGCTGACTGACTCCGCCCGAGGGTGCACATACCGCATCGTGGTCTTGATGGTATCGTGCCCGGCGATGTACTGCAGCGTAAAAGCGTCCGTATACTCCCCAGCCTCGGTCAAAAACGTGTGGCGAAGAGTGTGAAGTCCGGCATCCGGATCGGTTTTGATTTTATCACGCAGCCGTCCCATTTGGGATTCCAAGACCCAAGGCTCGAGTTTTTTGTCTGGATGACGGGGCTGGCTGAATACGTGCCGGCCCTTCGATTCCACGGCCAACTGTTCGAGGACTTCTTTGGCCTCTGCATTGATCTTCAGAACGCGCTTCCTGGCCCGCCGCTTCAATCCCGCGCTTGATGACCAGGTCTCCCCAGTTGCCGTCCTCGTCGGGACGCTTGCGGATGAGCACGCAATCTTTTTCGAGATTCAGCATTTCGACCCGCGTGATCCCCGAGTTGCGCGCCAAGATTGACGCCGATCTCAGGGGTTCCTCTGCTTTCTCGATCCACTGCTGGTAGGACTTCGCGTCGAAGACGTATTCGACCTGCCGCTCGTTCTCGTATTGCTCGATGATGGGGGCCCGGTCGATGATCTTTAGCTTCCGCCACGCGTACCGCAGTGCCTTTCTTAGGGTTGCCAGGTAGCGATTGACCGTCGTCTTTCCCACCTTGCTCAGCGCCCAGAATTTCAGGCGCTCAATCACCGCCTCATCGATACGGTCGAGGGGCAGATCCCGCATCTCGTCGAATTCCAGCATGATCTGGTAATTGCCCTTATAGAATTTCAGGGTACCCGGATGGTCGGCGTGCTGGGTCTCAATCCAGGCGTCGAACTGGGCTTGGAACTGTTGGAACGTGGGGACGACCGGCCTGTCCGCTTCCGCCAGACCCACCTCCCCCTTCACCAACCGCATCCGGTAGGCGGCGGCATAGTCCATCGCGTCCCGTTCCTTCTTAAGACGCGTAGACTTGACGTGGGTCTGGCCGTCCAGATCGAAATCAAAATAGTAGTAAGAGCTGCCCGGACGCTTGAAGACGCGCATGACTTTCAGTCGGACCCTGGAAAGGTGTTGTGGACTATAAACCTCCGGATCGTATCAGGACGAAACATCACACGTCCACCGACTTTGACGCGGGAGATTTTCTTCCGCTGGACCCAATTCCTCAGCGTGCATTGGGAAATGCCGAGGATTTTCGCCGCTTGTTGAATGTTGAGAAGTGGCTCTAGGAGTTCGAGCAACGGCGATGGGGCCGGCTCGGCTGATCTTGGTAGAGTGGCCATGGGCGTAGTCTTCCTTGCGGAACCTCAAGTTCGACCTCCAGTGGCTTTTTCGAGAGCGTTCTGTCACGCCAGTCGCAAGGGCCACGAGTCGACAGCAGGGCTGGTCCGTGAATCCTATTTAAAGCGGAAACGGATTCCAGTCAAACGGGCTTCGTAGCGAGTGCTCAATTCTCGCCTTAGTAGGGAAGCACGCGACGATAACCCACTGTGGGTACATGATCTTACCGTCAGCCATAATCCGGCAACCAAAACAGGCGGAGTGTCACCACCCAAATTGCGCTCGGCAAAAGAATTCTCCAGCGGAACAGGAAAATGTTATTTCCCTCTTGCCAGCGGGCTCGCCCACTTTGAACCAAGAGTCATCCCGTTTGATGGGTTGCAAAACATTAGGGTAAACAGAACGGTGCGAAGGCCAGACCGCCCGCAAACATGAGGAAATTATTGCAGATCATAGTGGAACTCTGCATTTCACCACTGGCAAGTCCAGTTGCCAGACGGTCGTGGACGCGGGTCACCACCCGTATTGTTCTCAGATCAAAAAAGCTGCGGAGGTTTGCCTTGCGACCACGAAGACCACGTGCCGAGCGGTCTCACAGGTCGTTGTCGTTAATTGCGAATTGTTTACAGAGTTCTCTCACGTATACTTCGACAGCAACGCTTTCCATAGATTCGCTGTGATCCTCCTAGCCGTGCCTCTCCAGAGCACCTGACCGCGGGAAGGCCGTTGGACTTCTTGATTCGGTGAGGTTAGTTTTGCCCAAAAGGCCGCCACATTAAGTGCTGTGGGAGGTGCACATGTCACGTCCATTGAAATTCCGTTTCACTCGCGCAATCCTCGAAAAGGCGTTACTCCGACCTGTCGGATCATACCGAATTCAAGCGGGAGCGATGGACGGTCAGCGTCACTTATGTGTTTCGCGTGAATGTGAAAAACAATGAGCTTGCCGTGAACCTCCTCGGTCTGGCCATCGTGCGCTTCCGGGCCGACCAGGCATTCAGCTAGGGATTGATCGACCTGCCGAGAGGCTTATTCATGTCCTTTCATATTGCTAATCCTGCTGGCTTTTCCGACCTGTCCCCGCGCCTGGTGAAGTTGGCGAACAAAAGCCTTGCGACGCGCAACTACGGAGGCGAAATGCGCCCTTCCTACGGCGGACATGCCAGCTCGATTCGCGCTGCAATTGCTGTGAACTTCCGCAGCCAATGCGCAAATGAAAACTTTGCTCTGGCGCGTGTCTGCCGTTATGTATCCCGTCTTTTGTTCGGTCACAGCTTCGGGGCCTTTCCAGCGCCCAGCGGCACTCGGTCTTCTGCTTCGCGTTGCGCGCCCCTTCGGGGTCTCGGTTCCTCCCAAAACAAGTTTGCAAACCACGGCAAGGTGCGCCGCGCAAACTTCTTTCGGGCCCCTCCCAGAAAGCAGGCCTTCGGCACTTGGGAGCCGGGCCCACTCGCTACGCTCCGCCCAGTGTGACCCGAGCAACAACGGGCGAATTCAACAAACGGAGACACTCTCATGTACCAGAACAAAGTAACTCTCATCGGCTTTCTCGGCAGCAACGCAGAAGTTCGCACCGCCAACAACCGCAGCTTCACGACACTCTCGCTCGCAACCAAGTCCTCCTACAAGAAGGATGACAAGTACATCTCGCATACCGAATGGCACCGTTGCGTAGTCTTTGGCAAGCTCTCGGAGTTCGCCAAGACGCTCACCAAGGGCGCACATATCCAGGTGGAAGGCGAGCTGCGCAGCCGGGAGTACGAGAGCAAGAAGACGGACGCGAAGCAACGCGTCTGGGAAATTCGGGTCGCTTCGATCCTGAAGCTGGACCGCGCCGAAAAGGCCACCCCGGAAGATCAGGATCACGATGAAGTGCCCCAGGAGGAAACTGCAGCATAAGCCCTCGCTCTTCACTCTCGGGAGCCCGGCTATCCGCTGGGCTTCCATCGCTGTGAGGTTCCCGCTATGAGCTTCGAACTGATCCTTCCGTTCCTTCGGCCCATCGAGGCGCTGCTGCTCGACGAAGATGTTAGCGAAATCATGGGTAATCCCGACGCCTCATGGTGGTACGAACGCGACGGCATCATGTTTCAAGAGCAGAACATTTCGTTCGACGCCGGCAAGCTACAAACCGGCCTCGAAGTTATTGCTAATCAACTCGGTAAGAAGCTCGACGAGGACAACCCACTCCTGCACGCACAACTCCCGGACGGGAGTCGGTTGGCGGCAGTCATCCCGCCGGTTGTGCGCTGTACACCTGCGCTCATCATTAGGAAATTCACAAGCCGCCATTACACAGTTGATGATCTGATCGCTCGCGGCACGCTGACGCGGGCGCTTGCGGACTTCTTAGCCGAGCAGACTCGCAGCGGTAAGACGCTCCTTATCAGTGGCGGAACCGGTACCGGCAAGACCACACTATTGCGGATACTGGCCGACTTTATTCCCGAACAGGATCGCCTCGTTGTCATCGAGGACATCTTCGAACTTCAGATCCAGAAGCCGAACATTCTGCCGACGGAATGCCAAACCGATACGTTTAAGGCCAAGATAACTTTCGACGACCTTCTAAAGTCCGCTCTCCGTTGGCGACCGGACCGCATCATTCTCGGGGAAGTCCGCGGAATCGAGGCACGAACGCTGCTCGATTCCTTCAACACGGGCCATGCGGGTTCAATGGCTACGATCCACGCCAACTCGGCGGAGAAGGCCCTTTACCGTTTCGCCAATCTCGTGATGCGCAGTCACGCGCAAAGCACGTTCGCCGATACCGAAGCCGAGATCGCAGAAGCTGTCGATTTTGTCGTCCATGTTGAACGTCAGCCAGGCCGCCGCGTTGTCCGCGAGGTCCTTGCGCTTCGCGGCTATGACCGCGACGCGAAACGCTTCCTTATTGAGCCCGTCTTCGAGGTACAACCTGCCACATCATTGGTACGGACTGCGGCGCCTATTGCTGCCGACTTGCTAACCAATTCTGCACATAACGATTCCTTGATTTCACTACCTATAAAGGAAAACCCACATGCCACTGCTTGAGATCAACCAGAGCCGCCACATCTGTGCTTCTGTCCGACTCGATGAGGTCACCGCCACGCAGGTCGATCAGTATGCCGCCTTCATCCACGCATCTGCGGATGATGTTGTGGACAAAGCGCTCAACTATGTCTTCTCAAAAGGACCGCGACTTCCAGGACTTCCTGAAGACGGCACACGCCAAGCAGGTTGCCCCCGCTTTGCGTGTGCGAAAAGGCCCGAGCAATGGTGCGGCGGGGCAGCCGACAAAGAAGCTTGCAGCCGGGGTGGAGTCCACGGCTTCTGTGCGCGCAGTGAAGCCATGATCGTCCATTCAATTTCGTGGAGCTGCAAGAACGGTGCTTCGCACCGGAAGAAGTTTGACACTCCACCCCTGGGAGGGAACTGTAGGGAAACCTGCGAGTGCTATCGAGGAACCATGTTGGCATCCGATAGATAGCGTATTAAGGGGTTCCGTGAGGAAACCCGTTGACCTGCGTAAAACGCTGGTGTCGGGAGGGGAGCGATGGCGCTGCTCGATGAGAAGAACCTGGCAGCGGAGGCGGCAAAGCGGGCGCGATTCCGAGTGCATCACGTGGGGACGAAGCTGAACGAGGCGGAGCTGCACGAGCTGGAGATGCTGGCGGCGAAGCGAAAGCAGACGCAGGCGGAGCTGATCCGTGGGCTGGTGCTGTGCGAGATCGAACAGGACCAGACAGGCCTTCGACCCAGTGCGGAGATGGTGGAGATCACGGCGTGCCGGCTGCTGTTGGTCAATCTGTTGGGTCCGATGGCGAAGGGGCAGGCGATAACGCAAGAGGGGTTCGACGGGATCGTGGACGAGGTCAAAAAGCAGAAGGCGCGTGTGGCTCGGGACCGGCTCAAAGACCACGAAGCGCGGCGCTGAGCCTCGGTGGCCGAGTACCGTGCGGCGGACAGAAAGAAAGCGCAGCTGGAAAAACTCCGCGGCCATGGGAACGGGTGATCTCCCATTTTTTCCGCTGGCGAGTGTACTGAGCGCGGGAGGCTAGTCAAGGCTCTGCGCTTCGCTCCGACCACTACGCGGCGCAAAGAATGCGGCCTTGACTAACCTCCCTCTCCGCTCGTGTGTTGCTTCCAGCTATCAAAAAAATGTGAGAAACAAATGGGGGTCGACTAAGTGATCTGGGGGGAAGACACCATCCCTTACGCCGTCGGTGCAAGGCACGCGCTCAGCCGGAACATGAGTTCCCTAATCGAGCATTGCAAACTGGCGTCCGGCGCAGCAACGTGCCGGCAGATCACTCGTCAAAGTCGGTGGAACCTACGTCGCGCGCGAGCGATAGAGCAATACCGAACCAAGCCCCTGGAATGGTGGGGGAGGCGTAGAGACTGGATGGCGAGCACGATTTTCAGGGAAATAAGATTCCGGTATTCTCGTTCGATGAGATTTGCGCAATGACACCGGAGCAGCGAGAAAAAGTGCGGCAAGCGGGATGGTTGGCAACACCGAAGCCAAAGAGGAGATGGCGAGCATGCTGACCGAAGAGGAGCGGGTATTGGGCGACACCCTAGAGGCAATCTTGAGGACCGTTGCGATCCAGAATGCGGGATTAGCGGTCGAATTTTACGAAAAAGCTGGCCAATCACCGCCGGGTTACAACATCAGCGGTTAGCTGTTGAGAACGTTTACACTCGTTGACCGCAGGAAGGGGTTTTGAGCGTAATCGCCTGTCTGCGATAGTTACTGCTCTAGGGCTGTAAACCCATTCGATTGGCGTTAGACTTAACAGGGTTTGTCTATGTTGCCTCATCAGCATTAGACCGAATCGACAGAATCAGGCGCGCTGCAAGCGGCTCGACGACAAGATGGCCCACGACGACGCCTAAGACGAAAAGCATCCCCGGTGATGTCATAGAAGGAAAAGGAAATCGGCGTGACCCCGCCTAAGAGCACCGTCGAGCAGCGCCTCCGCCCCACCCACTGTCTCCAGTGTAAGGGCCCGATCTCGAAGCGCAGCAGCTACACGTTTTTCTGCTCCAAGGACTGCGCCGCAGAATGGGGTGACGATGAAGCCATGATACGAGCGCTCAAGGTGCTCCGTGCTGAGCAGAACAAGGAAAGGAGGTCCGCGTGACCTCCGGCGAGAAAACCGCCGACCGTCTCCGACCCGCGCGCTGCCTGGAATGCAAGGGCGTAATCAACGCACACAGCACTTACACCTTTTTCTGCTGCAGGGAATGCGCCGCAAGGTGGGGCGACGACCAGGCCCTGATTCAAGCGCTCGCGGCTCGCGAAAAACAGAAGAAGGAAAAGGCGAACCCGGCATGATGATTGATAAGGCGCTGGTCGATAAATTGCGCCAGACAGGGATCTCCGTTTAATGACGTTCACAACCCGTGTGATCGGCGACAGCGGTGGGTCCATGAGGCTACGCCTGATCTTGATGACAGCCAGTTGCTGTTTCCTATGCGCAGCCAGCGTCGCACAACAAAGCCAATCGGGCGCGGCACCCGATGCACCTTCTGCGACCCCACCATCGCAAACAGCGTCGCAGGGGACCAACCCACTGACGAGCGGGGTGGACTTCGTCCAACTGCTGCAGCGGAAATCGCTGGTCTTTCCTGATCTCGCTACAGACACGAGACCCCTCACCAGCTGGGAGAAGTTGAAGCTGGCGGCAAACAACAGCGTTGCGCTGTCTACCGTCGGCGCAGCGCTGGTTGGCGCTGGGTATGGCCAAGCGATCAATAGCCCGTCTGGGTACGGCCAAGGCGGCTCAGGATATGGCAAGCGCTTTGGAGCTGGCATGGCGCGCGGCGCTTCGAACAATGTGTTTGGAACTTTCCTGATCGCGTCCGTGTTGCGTGAAGACCCGCGCTTCTATGTGAAGAAGGACCTCACCTTCAAACAGGCGGTGAAATACAGTGCCGCTAGGATCGTTCGCACTCGCGGCGACTCGGGAAGCCGAGTGATTAACTTTGCCGGACTGCTGGGCCCTCTGGCTGGCGAAGCCCTGGCGAATACTTACTGGCCCAAGGAGAACCAGGGAGTCGGCAGCACCTTCGCACGATATGCTTCCGACATCGGTTGGAAGTTTGCGGGGAACCTGATGCGCCAGTACTGGCCACAAGTCAATCGGAGGCTGCGCCTAGCGCCGCCCGTATCCGAGTCGGAAATCCCAGCGTCGAATAAGCACTAATGCCGTAATTCGCAGGGCTCCGTAGGCTTCTACGGAGGCATCAACTACGGCTTCGGCTACGGCGGTGTCGGCTATGAGGGCGGCCGTTGGGAAGGTAGTCGTTTCTCCTACAATACCTACGTGACTCACGTGAACACCACCATCATTCACAACACCTACAATACGACAGTGACGAACGTCACCGAAACCCACGTGAGCTACAACGGAGGTACGGGCGGCCGATAGGCGGATCAGTAGGGTTGAAGAGCCATGTACATTGGGAGCAGCCCCAACCTCGCTTTCGCGGTTGGTCTATCCACACAAGCACGCGCGGCATGGCCGGATTATATGCAGCAAAATCTCAGTGATCAATATTGATCAGTCGCGATTCCGCCTTGGGCCTAAGCTACTTGCGACCGTCCAAAGGAGGCATTCATGGCTGGTCACCCTTTCCCAGAAATATCCTGCATACTTTGCAGCAAGCCAGTAGATTTGAAGGTCGATCTGTCTGCTGATGAAAACGGCAAGGCCGTACACATGGAGTGCTACGTCCAACGGATCGCGAACCCACAAGGCAGTCCCTCTGCCATGCTTGCCGATTGATTTCTGTGCGGGACACTCGCTTGAAAAGGATGAACGGGTGGGGATTACGGGTTGTGCTACGGTCGATCCTTTGCGATCCATACCCGGTCGCGATGCGGACTGGTGCGCGGTTGCCCAGTGCTAAGTTCACACTTCTCACCCGGAGCAGCCCCACAGGTCGGACATCGGACAGCGAGTATCTGTTTTGGGCGGAGTTCTTTTGTCACACAAACCTCCACGTACAACAGGGTCGTCAACTAGACCAGTTCCGGGAAGCCCATCTGGATGGTCTACGCCCTCCTGACAACGGACATCGGTCGATTTTGCAGAAAGGCGCTGATGAGTGCGCTATTTATTTGCAAGCTGCCGTTGTAGCTGACGAAGCCTTTCTTCTTGAACGCATTCATAAATTTGCTTACCCTTGCGCGGGTAGTACCAACCATTTCCGCGAGGGTTGCTTGGCTCACCTTCAGGGGGTTCTCCGGCTTTGATTCCTTGGTTATTTGCCCAAACAACAACAGAACCCGTGCCAGTCGCTTTTCGCTGAAATTGAAGAATTGATCTGCCAGGTCTTCCTCGACTCGAATAACTCGGGAAAGCAGATATGCATTAAGCAACGCTGCAAACTGCGGGTCGTGCTTGAGCGTGCGAAGCGTGCTCTCCTTCCCCAAGCGAGTGATATTGGATGGCCCAATTGATCTCGCCGTGTACATCCGCAGAGATTGCCCTCCCAGACAGCCTTCGCCAAAAAAACTACCCCGCAGCAGGACGGCGATTATCGCTTTTTTGCGCCGCGTAGCGGCCATCGTGAGCTTCACCGTGCCGCTCTGGATATAGAAAACTGCATCGGCTTTGTCCCCTTGCGAAAAAATGATCTCGTTGTCTCGGTAGGTCCGCACAGTCATCCCAGAACGGAACTTTTTGCGGAAAACTGTGGAACTGAAACCGAGAGTTTGTTCATCGCCATCTGTCTCCTCGGCACGATCAATTCAATTGGGAGCTGCCGTCCTTCTTATAGAAAAAGAGGCTAAATCATATGGCTCGGGAATCTGGCGTGGATGGTCAATAAAGCTCATACACAATTGCACACAGTATCTAAGTGGTAATCTCGCGCAAACTGCTCTGACTCCGAGGCTCCACGTGGGTGCGCAGCCAGTTCGACGGCCCTAACTAGGGACAAACAATCTGCGCGTGGAAAAGACTCGGCGGACTTCTCGGAGACAAATACATGTGGCCAGAATATTGCAGCCAAGGGTAGCTGTACTGTCACCGTATCCTTTACGCCCACGACCGCAGGCTCGCGGTCTGCCTTCGTTGCAATCAGCGACAATGGAGGCGGCAGCCCGCAGCAAGTTACTCTGGCGGGCACAGGAAACTAAGTTTCTGCCGATTGGGGACGAGCCTGCTCCTTCGCCGGCTACGTCGGGGTCATTCCGGAATGCCGTCCATATTCAGTTTGGCGATTGTCAAAGTGTGACGGGTACGTAAAGTAGTTGGCGCAAACAGGCGTGGTTGTTGAACGAGTCTGGGCGCAATCGGCGGTGGCGCAGCCAGTGCCGTCCAATAGATGCGATTTTCAACGCCGCCTGCGCCAACCTAGCAAAATGCCGAGACCGATTCCCGCGAGAACGGCTCCAGCCAATCTCTTGCGGTCGGTAATCGGAACGAAACGTGTCTGCTGATCACTTACTTCTATGACTCCTACGGGAATATCACGTACTCCTCCACCGCCGCCCCCGCCTTCTCCCCTCGCACTGGAATTGCCCACACCGCCCGTACCCGCCCCCGCTCCGTAGCCATACATGATTTTTGCCACCGGAATGACCGTTTTGCCATGGGCAGCGATGGGTTCGCCGTAGATGGCTTTCACGTTCGCTTGGCTTAGAATGCTTTCCTTCAGTGATTGCAGAAAGGCTAGGCTGCTCATTTCAGAACTCCTCGTAAGGCAACTATTATCCTCCTTCCCTGATCTTGATCTGGTGGTAGCGCGGTAGGCGGTCTTTGAGGCTGTCATCGGCGATCACCTGAGCAGGCCGGAGGTAAACTAGGGTATGCGCAAGCGCCTAATCACCCCGAGTTCGCAGGACGCTTCGGCTCACGACGAAGGCTGGCTGGACCTCGACGATGCAGCCGTGGTCGAGGTCACATCGGAAGATAAGGACTACCCGGTGGAGTCTGCGTTGGCCGCAGAGGAAGTGCGGGGTTGGCGTGCCGCCGATTGTGGCAGTCAGACCATCCGGCTAATCTTCGACGAGCCGCAAAGACTCACACGCATCGCGCTCGTCTTCGAAGAAACCGATACCGAGCGCACCCAAGAGTTCGTCTTGCGATGGTCTGGGGATGGCGGACGCTCGTTTCTAGAAATTGTGCGGCAGCAATGGAATTTCAGTCCCCCTAACTCAACCCGAGAGGTCGAGGAATATAGGTTTGAATTATCCGATGTCACCGTGCTTGAACTGATCATCGTGCCTGACATCAGTCGAGGGATGGCTCACGCTTCGCTCAAGAATCTGCGCTTGTCTTGACTTGCTATTTACTCACACACTTGAGCCTCGCATGCAGAAAGAAGCGTTCTCAGTGCTCTGGCCGTCTTGCTATTCCTCTAGCAAGCGATCTTCACAAAATCCGAGCGAACTCGGAAGCTGCCACCATTCCCCGACTCCTACTTTGCGGCAGTAACCGACTTCACTGGAAGGTTTACCGTCGCCCGGAGGGAATCGTTCTCAAAGCGTAATGCGAGCCCTTAATCTATGATCTGTCGGTAGAAGTTTTCCATTACAACTACCGAGTTCATTGCCGCGGAGCACAACATGAGCCGGGTCTTAGTCATTGGAAGTGACGCTCAAGTGAGCCGGAAGATCGGCGATGCACTCTCTTCCGCCGATTTCCCCATGGAGTACTCGGCAGGGCACGCCGACGCCCTGCAGCGGTTGCGCATGCGCTCGTTTGGGGTCGTAATCACCAATCCCGACAGCACTGTCGAGGAAGACTTGGCCCTGCTAGAGGAGATGCGCGCCATCAGGCCTGGGGTAAAGAGCATCGTCCTGGCTCGTCACAGCACCCCGGACGAAGTCATTGCTGCCCTGCGTGCCCGGGTGTTCGCCTGCTTCACACCTCCGTTTGACCCGGACGAGATCGCAAACCTCGCCCGTAGCGCAGCATCCGACAGCCAATGGCGAGACGACATACAAGTGCTGTCGGCCAAGCCCGGCTGGGTGTCAGTCCGCGTAAATTGCCGCCTCATCACGGCTGAGCGCCTCATGACTTTTGCGAAAGAGTTGAGTGCTCAACTACCTGAGGACACGCGGGAGGAAATGATGCAGGCGTTGCGAGAAATTTTGCTGAACGCAATGGAGCACGGAGCGGCGTTTAATCCCGAGCAGGTGGTTGAGGTCACCGCCGTTCGCACTGGAAGAGCAATGGTGTTTTACGTACGTGATCCCGGGGCTGGCTTCCGCCCCGAATCACTTACCCACGCGGCTATTGCAAATCCGGCGGACGATCCCGCGGCCCACATCGTGCAGCGCGAAGCAGAAGGAATGCGCCCCGGCGGATACGGTCTTCTTCTGGCGGGCGGCACGGTGGATGAGTTGATCTACAACGAAATCGGTAACGAGGTCCTGCTCGTCAAGTACGTGAATTCAGCATCCGGGCGTCAATAGGGCATAGCCGCGCCGTACAGCGCTCATCCAGCGCATACTGCGAACCAGTTCATAACCCGCCGCGATACTCTGCTCTCACTTCGGCCCTCCTGCTTTTCCGACACCTGTGAATCAGTTCACGGCACTGCGTCTAGCGGTCACGGACCGACTCTCTGTACACGTTTCGAAATCCCTACTTGCGGCCATCACCTAAGTTCTTGGATTTTTGAGCAACGGAGTGTCGGCGCTGGAGCGTTCCGGGGTATACCTTGGATTCTGATTCGAGCCACCTGAACCATAACCCAGGCTCTCGCAGAACTGTACGTGAGCCTCTCGACTCATACAGCTCCCATCATGGAGCCACGCCGCACCCCCATCTGCCAGTGAGCGAACAACTCCGGAGCGCGACGCGAGATGCGCGCGATCCAGTGTGTCGCTCGCCGGAGATGGCGACGCAGCTTCTTGTATTTCCGCTTGGCCCACAGGACCAGATCTCGGTCCAGTTCGCGCATCGTCGGGTAAAGCGCCGAGCGATAATATCGCCCGTAGTATTGGAGCCAGCCTCGGATAATCGGATTGAACATCCGCGACAGATCTTCGATCGCCTTGTCACTGCGCTGAGGCAGTTTCCAGCTTCGAAATGTGTCGCGGATCGCCTTCGCTGCCTTGTTCGAGACCGCCGGACTGAAATTGATGAAGAACTTCCCCTTGCGATTCTTTGATCTCCTGGGCTGAAACGTGTAGCCGAGAAAATCAAACTTTTCGTTTGGGTACGTCTTCTTCCGAAAATCATCCTTGCAATAGACGATTTTCGTTTTCTCCGGATGGAGTTCCAGTCCGCAGGTCTGCAATCGTTCAGCGATGGCCTTCCTCATTTCCTGGGCTTCCTTCTCCGTCCTGCAGTGCGCGATGACATCATCGGCGTACCTCTCAAATGGCACCTGAGGATAGTGCGCCGCCAGCCATCGATCTAACGCGTAATGCAGAAACAGATTGGCCAGCAGTGGGCTGGCCACTCCGCCTTGCGGAGTGCCCTTCTCCCGTGGAACCAACCGCCCGTCCTCTTCTTGCACTGGCGCTTTCAGCCAGCGCTCGATGTAGAGAACGATCCACCGTTCCGGAGCATGTTTCTTCACTGCCCGAAGCAGTAGATCTTGCGACAAGGTTGTCAAAGAAGCCCTTGATGTCCAGGTCTAGAACCCAGTCATAGCGCCAGCATCTCTCTCGCGCTTGACCCACTGCATCCAATGCCGACTTCCCCGGTCGATACCCGTAGGAGTCTGCATGGAACAGCGGTTCCACCTCCGGTTCCAGTCTTGCCTTGACCACCTGTTGCGCAATTCGATCGGCCACTGTGGGAATGCCCAGTTTTCTTTCCCCACCGTTTTTCTTTGGTATCTTCACCGTCCTCACCGGTGGTGGAAAGTAGCTGCCCGATGACATCCGATTCCAGATCTTGTAAAGATTCTTCTTCAGTCTCTTCTCAAAATCTTCGATCGACTGATCATCGACCCCTGCTGCTCCCTTATTCTGCTTTCACCCGCTTGTACGCTTCCCAGACCTCCTTCTTCGAAATACAAAACGGCTTTGCCTCATTCATCGGGCTCCTCCCATTGCTGGTTGGCTCATTGAATCAGGCTCCTTGACACAGCGCCTTCGCTCCATCCCTTTGTCGGGGACTTCCCCGCTACTACGCGCTGTTCCGCCCCTGAGTCTCCGCATCCGTACTCTCGCCCTCGTGGTTCTTCCACTTGTGGCTTCTCCGTTCGCATCGGAGTCTCAGGTTCCCACGTTCCGCTCAACCGCCTCCTTGGCAAGCTCAGGCCACCTCTCATGCCGGATGCCGCTCCGCCCGTAAACAGGTTTCGTCGGAGCTTGGTCCCGCAGTAACGACTCCCCCGCGGTTTTGACATCGTCCCTACGCTTTCGACACTTCCATAGTGGTTCCCTTGCGGTCCTCTTCTTGCCTGTCACCTGACCTGGTCCTTGCCAGGCCTTTTCCTTCTGTGCTCACGACCATGGCTTTTGTCCACAGCCGCCGAAGGTGGTTTGGAACCTGTCCCTGCAGACCGATTCCGAGGGGCCTACCCTCATCAGTTAAGCACTGGATAGTCGGCAAACCTTCCCTTACCGGATTATGGAAGGGTTGCTCGTGATCCAGGCGCAATCCCGAGAGTCGCGGCCAAACCAAATGCATCTTGAACTGCAGTCATGGTCTCCAAGCCGATGGCGCTATCTCCAATGGCTAACATGGATCTCGCAACCCCTCGCGCGGAACCCGCCTCAAGTGAGGACGCCCTATGAACCTAGCTCCAGCAGCGCCTCACGCAGGCGGCGGTGCTTCTGGAGAAGTCGCGCGTAGCGCATCTCATTGGCCGCGCTTTTGGCGCGGATGATCTTCAGCAAGGCGCGCTTCTCTTCGCGGCCCCAGGATGACAGGCTGGGCACGAGAGAAAGGACGAGCGCGAAGTTCTCGAAGCTGGCTTGCTGCTGCGGCCTCAGCGAGGAGACCTTCTCTCCAAGCAGGCGTGCCAGCCATGCCGAAGCAGTTGGGCGTATGCGAGCACTCTCGCCCTGGAATTTCGCAGCCATGCGCCGGTTTATCTTGAGTCCGAGGTTGCGAATGGAGAACTTGTCCCAGGCGCCCGCTTGACTTCCGGGGAGCTCAAAGAAGACGTGTCCCGCGGCCAGGCGCCGCAAGGTGCGCGAAGAGGTCCGGTATTTTGCATCGAACACAATTTTCTGTTCTTCGCGTGCAGTTAGCCGCAGCAAGTCCGCGCGGCCAGGACGAAATCCCAGCTTCCGATAAAACCAGAAGGCACCGGAGTCGATGGCTTCCTCATTGCGCTCGCCTAACTGGTAGGGGTAAACAGAAATGCACTTTGCGGTTGTGAGGCCGCAGAGGCAGCGCAGGGCTTGCGCGTAGATCCAGGCAGCTTCGCCACCGCGAAAGGTGTAGAAGGTGTTGAAGCCGACCTCCATCCATTCGCAGAGTCCGATGGCTTCGATGTAGTTGATGGGAACACCGTTCTTCAGGGTGAATCCGGCAACATAGAAGCGCAGAGGCAGGCGCCGCGCCGCAGGCAGGCCCCACAGATAGATCGAAACGCCGCGACCCACATCAGCGCGCACAACGGTGTCGGGATCGCCCAGCGTGGTGCCGTAGAGTTCACGGTAGCGGACGAGCATCACTTCGCGGACCGTATCCAGCACAGCCTCGCCCTGCGCTCGCGGCAATCGCGTCAGCTCCGGCGGCTGTTGGGCCAACTCCTGCGCGAGTGAGACCTCGCTGCGCGTAATCAGCGGCCCGTGGTGATAGAAGACACGCCGCACTGGCTTCCAGTTACGTGTGCGCGAAAGAGGCAGGTTATTCAGCTTCCAGCGCAAGGGCAGGCGCAACGCGTCGTAGAGTTGCGATTTTTCTGTCTCCGGCACGGGCAACTCCTCGAAGCGCCGCACCAGCCACTCGGCGTTCTTGTTTCTGCTGGCCGTGGCGAGCCAGCGCCTCCAGGGAACGTTGGCTTCAACGTAGCCATCTTCTTCCAGCAGCGGCATGAAGCGTGGCCAGATGGCGGCCAGAGCGCGCTCTTCGTCGTAGCCCTTCCAGACAACTTCGACCTTGCCGGGCAGACGACGCACTAGCCAGCGAAGAACGTCGAAGCTGAGAGCATCTTCCATGCAGCTGCCCGCGATGCCGGAAACCTCCAGCGGATCGAATTGCGCCATATCGGCCCCGGCTTGCTGAAGTTGTTCCACCCTTTGCGCAAAGCTACGCAGCAATTCCTCCGACTTGCGGACGACGCGTTGGCCATGAGGAAAAGCGCGCAGGAACAGGAGCGCTTCGTGGAAACGAATCAGAGAGGGAACATCCGCGAAGCACTGTCTGCTTAGCTGAGAAAAGAGCCTTACGACACGGGTTCCCTCACCGGTTCCAAAACGGTAACGGCATTGTTCTAGTTGCGTGAGCAGCCGGTCGAGGGAGCGTGTGGCCATGCGGATTAGAACAAGACTAGCGCACTTTCGGGCCGATGAGCTTACTCATTCCGGCACGACCGCTGTGGCTTCGATTTCCACCTGGGCCCGGTCGTCAGATGCACCGATAAACTCTCCTTAACGGAGTACGCATAGCTCCCGGTTTGTCGGCAAACCTTCCCTTACCGGATTATGGAAGGGCTGCCGTAATCCGCAATAAACGGCAAGCTTAGAACGGAATTAAGCGCCCGCCTTACTTGCCGATTCTGAGGATCATGGTAGAGCCCCTCGCGGTCCGCGCAACTACTGCGTCTCATCTGACTGTTTCGTCTGCGCTCTTATCATTGTGGCTAAACTCACCTCAAGATCTTCTTAATCGGCTGGGATGCGGGATCGAAGTATAGGGCACTTAGCGATCAGCGCGACACTCTAGCACGTAGACTCTGTTAGTAGGTGGGGTAGGCACGGTGCCCCGAATTATACGCTTAGACTCCAACGAAAACGGCCCAACGGTGAGGTTGGGTCAAACCTCCCTTCCCGCACAAGGAATCGCCCAGCTGGCTGGCGGTGGTCAAAGCCCCCCAAGAACTCCTCAGCAGAAGTCAGAGCTCACATGGTCCGGCGAAATCCCATCTCAGAAATGGATGAACTTCTACACCAAGTTCCTGACAAAATTGGGAGTCGGCAACGGCCTCACCCTCACGGTCAAGGTCGAAAGCAGACCTGAAGGAGGTTTATCGCCGCAGAGACTGGAAGAGATAAGAAGCGCCCTGCGTGAACTGGGGCTAGATGACCGGATCCACTGACGGGGCTGGCGATTTTGAAGAGTCGTCCAGAAATAGAGATAGTCGGTCATTGAGGGCAGCTCTCCAACGCTAAGCTATTTCCTTCTTTGTGCCCTAAACTAACGAGGCGCGGCCCAGAAACATCTGTTTTCGGGCAGCCGACAGCCCCGGTTTGTGACTTCATAGATTCAGGTACTTGCAAAGTTGGTGGCGAGAGGGATTTTGGGCAGCTTCGCCGACTCGCCGACCGTCAATATGAGATATCCATCCCGGTCTAATCGGAGGAAGATAGCCTTGTGGAATTGAAGGCAACGCATTCGCGCGAGTGGCGAAATGACAACCCTTGGCACGTGAAGCTCCCAAAAGATTGCAAAGAGACGAAGACCACAGAGCATTACACGATGGAAGAGGCCGAGAACCTCATCACTACGTTGGTTGACCACGTTGATGCTCAATTGGTGATTGCCTTGCCATGTTTCCTTGGTCTTGGACCGGCAGAGATTGCAGGTTTGCATGGGGTGATGTTGACGTGGATTGGATTCACATCAGACGCAACAAACCCTCACACGGCAAGGTTGGTCCACCAAAAACCAAGGAGCGCATGGCACCTGTCCCCATCATCGACCAGGTGCGCGTGCCGTTGGAGTTGTGGCGTACGAAGTGTGCAGACACGGCAAATGATGCTTGGGTTGACCACGACAATCAAGGTTGAACACTAACAGCAAGAGCTAAAGTCACAGAACGCTAGCCGCGTGGCGCACCTACCTCTTCTTCAACCAAGATTGGTAAAGTGGTTGTTACTTTCTTGGTCTTAGGATCTTGCCGTTTCCCTGCGTCGGGTTGGTAAAAGAACGTGGTCACACCATTTTGCAACTGCAAACCTGAAGCGTCCGGGTATTCCCGCGTTCTGCCTTCTGGCAAGAAAACAAGTATGGTCATTGTTTAAATACCTCTACCTGTTCAATCTTATACCCTCAACAACGATGAGGCGATGAGAGACTGTCTCTCGCCAAGTAAGGTCGGAAAGTAACATAGTGCGATTGTGGTTATGGTTGTTAATTTGGCTTACTAAGTCATTTGCTTCAACCGAGGGAGAGAACACGATCTTAGTTGATAGAGAAAATTCGTGAACGCCTGTCCTACTACTGCATGATTAAGAAGCCAGACTCAGGAGCAAGCTGCCAACCAAGCTTTGCGCGAGATGTTGGACCGCTGCGATGGTGATCCTGTGATGAAAGGACGGCTTGGACAAGGCAAAGGCATTGAAGGAAGCGATGGCCGCGCTGTAGCACTATTGAATTCTCTTTGAGCGTCCACTCAGTCTTAGCAGTTCTTCTTTGATCGCCCAGAGACGACGCCTTCTCAACTCATTGGTATTAAACTCTGAATCAGTGTGGCGCTTCTGGTGTAGGTACGATTCATTGTCACACTGAAGCGCTGCGATCTCTCGTCTCAGTTCCAACACCCGTTGTTGAGTGAATGAATCCACTCATCACCTCGCCGCCCAAGATTTCTGATCTAGCTATTACATTCGCTTGCTAGACTGTCCTCTGCCGCGTTCTGGAGTTTTGCTGTTGATCTGGGCAGGTCAGCCGCCTCACGGGTGCCAAGCTCACTGGGGCAAAACTCAACGCAGCCTCTCCAACTCGCTCTCTCTTTCATTTCTTCCGGTCTTGCGTCGCTTTGCCATTCTTTGCGATTTGCGGGCCGCATGTTCCACCAGGTCCACGGCTGTCTCGCGCAGTTCCTCGGCTTCGCGGCGAAGTCGCTCGGAGGCGCTCTCGTTGTCTTTCATGCCAACTATAATGCCACACTCGATGAGGCCTGTTATTATACGGAGCCGAGGAGGAACCAACCCAAATGGCAAACCTGTCTGCCGTTGTTAAGCAGCTGAGGAAGGAACGAGACCGCGTAGAGCGGCAGTGTCAGGATTGAACGCTGCACTCAACGCTTTCGTCGGAGCGTACGCAGGAACCAAACCAACCCGCGCACGGCGCAAGATGTCAGCGTCGGCGAGGGCTAAGATTGCAGCCGCGCAACGCACTAGATGGAGGGCTTGGAAGGCGAACAAAGGCAAATAAGCAACGCTACTTGCTTTTGCCGTGCAGCCACCTAAAACACATGCAAGCCCCCCCGCAATCTTTCAAGAGATCATCTTTTTTCTGGCTGAGCAGTCTCACTTGGGGAAAGAGCAATCCCACCCAGTACTTCCTTCTTGGGTGCCTCTTTCTGGATGTTGACACTTCCCTTTAAGTGCGCGCCTTCCTCAATGGAGATGCGCTGAGTCGTGATATCACCCACGACAATGGCCGACTGCTTTAAATCGACCCGGTCGCTCGAATGAATAGTGCCTTCCAGCTTACCCTGCACGATTACAGCGCAAGCGCTGACGTTGGCTTTAACGCTCCCGTTCGGTCCGATGATCAGACGGTTTCCTTTCGGGTCGATGGTTCCTTCTACCTGGCCATCTATATAAAGGTCTTCACTGCACGAGAGTTCCCCTTTAATCACAACCGACTTGCCGATGCGGGTCATTTCCCCGCGGGTATTATCCGGCGCTTTGAGCGTTTCCATGAGTGCAACCCCCTGGGAAGACTGCTCGGGAGAGTTTGATTCTACTCCGATGCGTACGACTCCACTCAGAAACCCACCCCTAAGCAATCGTCGCTTATTTCTTCGCGGTTGGCGGCAGCAGGCCGTTGAGGCGGAGGTACATGGCGGCGGCGCTGTAATGGTCGGCCCAGTCGTTGGTGAGGGCGATCAATGCGAAAGCCCGCGGTGCTTTGCGTAGCCCCAGACCTCAATCGTATCGCCCAGCGTGGCGTCCGTTACTTTCCGCATCGAAGTATCGCAGAAGTCGAATGAAGCCTTGAGTGCCGCAACAAGTTTGTCTTTGCCGTCGGTTTCTTTTAGTTCTTGAGCCTTGGGCTCATGGACGTCGCCAGCCTTGGCGCAGAGGTAGTTGTTCGATTCCGTCATGTGCAGTACGAGGGTGGCAAAGCTCATCTGCTGCGGCGTGGGCTTGTAACCGAATTTGTTCGCAGGCATCTCCTCGGCTGCAGCGACCAGGTTTGTTTCCTGGTGGGGAAGGATCTCCTTCACTACGCTCGAGACCGGATCTTTGTTCTGCTGCGCGAAGCCAACCGCAGCCGAAGCAAAGAGTGTAAAGGCAATAGCGCGCTTCATGGCAATGCCTCCACAAGTGCGACTCAAGGATAAACCTCCGACGCCAACTTCACCACCGAAACACAGAGACGCGAAAGATTTGCAATTTTCGATTGCCAATTGAAAACCATGATCGATGCGCACTTCAACAGGCTATTTCCCCTCCGAGGTCCCACCTTCGTTTGCGACGAATTGGGTTGCGGGGCGTAGTGTAATAGCTCGTTGCGCCCCACCTGCGAACGGGACTATGCTGTTGCTTCGCCGGCAGGGTGCGGACGGCACAAGGGTTTTCACCGTTTCCTCTGTCTTAGGCCCGGCCAAAGCGCAACGGTGTCAGGCTGGACCACGTCTTACCCTGCCGTAGAGTTCACCCTTCAGAAATTCCCGGCAGGTTCCCAGCGCGCGTCGTGCGGCCGCAGCCGATAGAGCAAAGCGGCTATCGCGAGCCGCACGACAGACCTCCCCCACAGGAAGTACGCTGGGTACACCCTGCCAACGTCTGTCATCCACAGCGAGAGCAGCGGCGTCACCGCCAGAATGCAGAGCCCAGCAATCAGCGCGTCCACGATGGCCACGTTGCGTACCGGATTACGTGAAGCGAGCCACAGGAGCACGCTGAGCATGAGCGCCATGCCGCCCGTTTCCTTGAGGAGCGACAATAACAACGTGGACACCTCTCCTTCGGGCGGTCGCAGAAGGATCCGCACGATGAGGGGCTTCTCCGCAAAGATCATCAGCAGACCTCCGAGTGCAGCCAACAGTGAGAACGCGCGCAGGAAAATGCGCAGAGCGCGATAGCGTGGTTCGGGCATAGCGGCCTCCTCCCGATGCCAGTGATTGTACGTCCGAGAGCGGCAGGTGGAACCAGAAGTTCTGTCTCCTAATCAAGTTGTGCTCCGCCGTCGCGAGTTCTAGAATCTCCCCAGCCACTCCTTTCCTGGGGAGGTCCGTATGCCCCGCTATGAATTCTTCTGCGGCAATTGCAAGAGACTCTTCTCAACGATCTTGTCCCTCGTCGACTACGAAAAAGGGGGCATCCTCTGCCCGCACTGCGGCAGCAAGGAAGTCGAGCAGTGCTGGTCGGCCTTCAGCGCCATCATGTCGAAGAAGAGCGCCTGATAAACGCATCTACACAGCCCGTTGCACCGATTCCGGGCAATTGACACTCTCCACGAGCCAGCGTAGGTTGGTGGCATTCCAAGAAAGCCAGTGGTCGCCGCGCAAGATGCGCGACGTTCCTTTCATCCCTTCCCACCAACCGAAAGGAGCGCTTCCCATGTATACTAGAACTGTTGAATTGACCAGCAAGTCCGGATGTGAGGCGAAGCCTACGACGGCGTGAAAGCTAACTGCCTAGTGTACGTGCTTAATCTCGAAGGCAGGGTTCACCTTGATGTCCCTCCCGCTTGTGATCCAGTATCGCGTGAAGGCATGAAAGCTCACGATCCGTCCACCCCGACGAATCTATATCCCGCCTTTCCGCCCTTGCCTCAATAAAATCCCATTCCAGTTGATCTAACTGTGGGCAACCATAAAAACAGCTCTCGTTTAGACAGGGCGAGTTTCACGCTTGCCTTGCTAAGGTTCTTGCGCATATTTTGTGTCTACTTATGCTCTGGCTCTCAGATCGGTTTCTGCTTGGTACCAATCCTGTTCTGCCCGGCCATCCACTCTGCCGCCCCGCTCGTAGAGCTCGTAAGCGCGGGTTTGCACCGCCGAGTCTGCCAGGGCGATGAACGCATTGTCCTTAGTTGAGGGTTCTGGTTGTGGAGAATGGGTGGATTTCGAGCGAATGTTGTTTTTTGGATCAATCACGTCGACCTCCTGAGTTGTCGCACCTAAGAGGAGCGAACTTCAGAAGGGCTGACTTAGTTCAGAGGATCTGAAAGAGGAAAGGAGTTAACTCACTCACCTTTGAGACTACGCTGATCCCTTAGGACCGTCAATTCGACCATGCAGTGGTCAATCTTGATCAGTTTCGTATCCCCACGAGGACCATACTGGCTAAAGAACGTTTTCGGATCGGGTTAGTTCGTTCCGGTCCTCGAAAGACCGTAACGAACGAGTTTAAGCGAGGACACCGGTTACACACAGATCTCAGAACGACTCGCTTATTCGCTTCCGTTGGCTGGTCCTATGTCTCGATCACAACATGAATAAAAGGAGTTAGCAATTATGGCAACGAAATTTACTCCACTCCATGACCGGATCTTGGTGCGCCGCGTAGAAGAAGCGGGAACTACGCGGGGAGGCCTCATCATCCCCGATTCCGCAAAAGATAAACCGCAGGAGGGTGCGGTCATCTCTGTGGGGAAGGGCAAGACCAACGAGGAAGGCAAGTTGTTCCCACTCGCGGTCAAGGAAGGCGACAGTATTCTGTTCGGAAAGTACTCGGGAACCGAGATCAAACTTGATGGAGAGGATTTCCTCATTATGAAAGAGGAAGAAGTTCTGGGCATCGTTGCGGGTACGGCCACGAAAGAGAGCGTCAGCGCTCGCGAAACCGTCGGTGCACGCAAGTAGGATCGCTGTCCCCTGTTCTCTTGCGATGGTGCAGTCTCGATGCGCGCACAGATTCTAACGACATTATTTTAAGGAGAAATAATCATGGCAAAGCAAATCGTACACGGAGAAGAGTCGCGGCAGGCGATCTTGCGCGGCGTGAATTTGTTGGCGGACGCCGTGAAGGTAACTCTCGGCCCCAGGGGTCGCAACGTGGTCATCGAGAAGAAGTTCGGATCTCCCACTATCACCAAGGACGGCGTGACGGTTGCGAAAGAGATCGAACTGCAAGACGGGCTTGAGAACATAGGCGCTCAGATGGTCCGCGAAGTCGCCAGCAAAACGTCCGACGTGGCCGGTGATGGTACGACAACCGCAACCGTTTTGGCTCAGGCCATCTATCGTGAAGGCGTCAGAACTGTCGCAGCCGGCGCTAATCCCATGGCCATGAAGCGCGGGATTGAGAAAGCTGTCGACGCGATTTGCGGCAACATCGATCCGACGACCGGCGAACGCAAGAACGGCGAACTGGACAAGTTTTCGAAGCCAGTTACGGGCGACATGATCGCGCAGGTCGGCAGTATCTCCGCCAACAACGACGACACCATTGGCCACATCATCGCGGACGCGATGAAGAAGGTCGGTAAGGACGGCGTCATTACCGTGGAAGAGTCGAAGACGCTCGAAACTCAGCTAGAGGTTGTCGAAGGCATGCAGTTCGACCGCGGCTATCTCTCGCCCTATTTTGTCACTGATCCCGAGCGTATGGAGGTCGCATTCGAGAACGCCTACGTCCTAATCAACGAAAAGAAGATCAGTTCGATGAAGGACATCCTCCCTTTACTTGAGCAGATCTCCAAGAGTGGCAAGCCGCTGGTCATCATCGCCGAAGACATCGAGGGAGAAGCTCTGGCGACTCTAGTCGTCAACAAACTGCGCGGAACACTGCAAGTTGCTGCCGTCAAGGCTCCCGGCTTCGGTGACCGGCGTAAGGCCATGCTGCAGGACATCGCAACCCTCACCGGCGGGAAAGCCATCACCGAAGATCTCGGCATCAAGCTGGAAAATGTGAAGATTGAGGATCTTGGACAGGCAAAAAAGATCACCATCGACAAAGACAACACCACCATCATCGAGGGCAAAGGCAAGAAGGGTGACGTCGAGGGCCGCGTGAAGGAAATTCGTGGCCAGATTGAAAAGACGACGAGTGACTACGACCGCGAGAAACTGCAAGAGCGATTGGCGAAACTCGTGGGTGGCGTGGCCGTAATTAAAGTGGGTGCGGCGACCGAAACCGAAATGAAAGAGACGAAAGCTCGCGTCGAAGATGCCATGCACGCGACTCGCGCAGCGGTGGAGGAAGGCATTGTCCCAGGTGGCGGAGTCGCTTTGGCGCGGTGTGCGACGGCCCTCAATAAGTTGAAACTGGAGGGCGACGAGCAGATCGGCATCAACATTGTGAAGCGCGCTCTGCAGGAACCGCTCCGCCAGATTGCCGGAAACGCCGGCGAAGAAGGCGCCATCGTGTTGGGCAAAGTGCTTGAATCGAAGGACCCGAACTTCGGCTACAACGCCTTGACGGGAGAGTATGAAGACTTGGTTAAAGCAGGGGTACTCGATCCGACCAAGGTAGTGCGTACCGCTCTCACCAATGCTGGATCCATCGCAGCGCTGATGCTGACCACAGAAGCTCTAGTTGCTGACATTAAGGAAGAAGCAATAGGCGTCCCGGTCGGCGGGCGTGGCGGCATGGGAGATGGGTACTAAGAATTAGTCCCGACATCCACAAGGGCGGGCAAGGCGATACTTATGTCCCCCGTTGGACTCTTCAAGTCGGTCGAAAGAATCGTAACGCCGCCCCGGGCAGGAAGAGAGCTCGCGTTGGAAAAAATTGCGGCTTCCGGGCTCGTTTCTCCGGATTAACCAGTCCATGATCACCATCTCCTCGATTCGTGTCCAGCGGACGTCCACGATCCTCCGCCCTGACCAATCCCGCGTTCTTCTCCGTCCGTTCAGACACGAGGATCCCGAGCGATCTCGCAGGATTATCGCCAGGATCATGTCGCTCCCAGAAGAAGAAGTTGAGCCACTGCTCGAAGAAGTATCCGCTGAATTCTCCCAGCGACACCAGCAAATCCACAGATCCTTTCTAGAACGTTTCGAACAGGTCCGCGATTTCCTACTGACCGATAAGAGCGTCTCCGAACAGCGACAGCTGTTGATAGGTTCCTATTTTGTTTGCGAATACTCCTTAGAATCTGCTGCACTGTTCAATCCTTCCATCGTCACGCACCCTGACCAGTCTGACCTGCCTTCCGGCGCTCTGCGTTTCATCCTCAGCTTGCGTGCCACAGGGGAGGGACATATTTCTTCCATCACTTTTCGAACGGGGATCATCCACGCCGACCATCGGATCGAAGTCCAGCTCCCAGCAGGCTTCCTCACCGAGCCGCGTCAAATTCCGAACCCCAGTTACGATAAAGCGCTCTTTGAGCGAAAACTCTTTGAGCTGGGATTGAACAACGAATTTACACGCCGAACGATGGACAAGTTTGGAGAGTCGTTTGGATTGGAAGAATTACGCGCCAGTCTCGTACTGGAAATGAATCAGTCGCGCGTGTCGGACCGGAACGCAATCCGAGGGATATTGGCTTTGGCCCAGTCCAACCATGAGGTTCAGTTTCAGCCCCAGCAGCAGCTGTCTGAACGGGTTCTTTTCCCAGCCACGCCGTCGCAACGCAACGGTATCGAAGACGCCCGGTTCGTGTGCTTCCAGAATGATGACGGATCCCACGTCTACTATGCAACCTTCACAGCCTTCGACGGCAAGTTGATCTTGCCCGAACTGGTGGAGACTACGGACTTCCTCCGCTTTCGGTTCATCACCTTGAATGGTCCCGCAGCCGAAAACAAGGGCATGGCTCTGTTCCCCAGGAAGATCAATGGCCTCTATGCCATGCTTTCTCGCCAAGACAATGAGAACATCTACCTCATGTTTTCTGACAACGTGCACTTCTGGCATGAACGCAAAGTGCTGCTTAAGCCGACGTTCCCCTGGGAACTGGTCCAGCTTGGGAACTGCGGGTCTCCCATTGAAACTGAAGCAGGCTGGCTAGTCCTCAGCCATGGTGTCGGCCCGCTGCGAACGTACTGCATCGGCGCATTCCTCCTCGATCGCAACAATCCCGGCAAAGTGATCGGCCGCCTCCATGAACCCTTGCTCAAGCCGAATCAAAGCGAGCGGCAGGGGTACGTCCCGAATGTCGTTTATACCTGCGGTGCTCTCGTGCACAATGGCGAACTGATCATTCCCTATGCTATGGCCGATCACGCCACCGGTTTCGCTACCGTTCCCCTCGGTGAAGTCTTGGCGGCCATGGACTAGGAAATGCCGTCGAGAAGCATGAGAGACCCCAACAAAAGAGTAGCGATCCTGTCGCCCATAGCCTGGCGAACGCCTCCTCGGCAATATGGCGCCTGGGAAACGGTGGCCAGTAACATCACCGAAGGGCTCGTCGCCCGCGGCTGGGACGTGACATTGTTCGCGAGCGGGGATTCTGTCACCCGGGCTCAATTGCATGCCGTACTGGACAGGGGGTATGAAGAGGATTCCACTATTGATTCCAAAGTAGCCGAATACCTTCACATCTCCGAAGCGTTCGAGCACGCGGCTGAGTTCGATCTCATCCACAGCCACTACGACTTCATGCCTTTGAGCTACACGCGGCTGGTCAAAACACCGGTCCTCACCACTATCCACGGATTCTCATCAGCCAAAATCATGCCCATCTATCAGAAGTATCGTGATGGATATTTCGTTTCCGTTAGCGACGCCGACCGAGCGCCAGGGCTTAATTACCTGGCGACCGTCTACAACGGCATTGATTTGTCGTTATACCCCCTTCAGAAATACGGTGGGGATGACCTCATTTTCCTTGGTCGCATACATCCAGATAAAGGTGTTCATCTCGCGATCGAGGTTGCTCGTCTGAGCGGAATGCGTTTGATCATCGCTGGTATTGTCCAAGACAAAGCCTATTTCCGGGAACAGGTCCAACCCCATCTCGACAGTCGGAACATCCTTTATATAGGTCCAATAGGTGTGAGGGGAAAGAACGACCTCTTTGCTCGAGCCCGAGCGCTACTGCACCTGAACACGATCCCGGAACGATTCGGACTTGTGCTGGTCGAAGCCAATGCCGCCGGCGTGCCCGTCATCGCCATGGACCTCGGTTCTTGCCGTGAGGTGATCAAGGACGGGAAGACCGGCTTTCTGGTTGATAGCGCCACTGAAGCAATTCGGGCCGTTGGACGAATCTCAGAGATCGACCGATCTGCTTGCCGAAGCCGAGTCCGACAACACTTTTCGATCGAAACCATGGTGGAGGGATACGAGCGAGTTTACTCGACGATTTTTGATCTGGAGGCGAAGAAACGATCATGAGGCCGGACATTGTCAGACGGTACAGCCACAACCCCATCCTCACCAAGGCCGAGATTCCCTATCCCGTGGAGACTGTTCACAACGCGGCGGTCGTGAAGCACGGAAGCGAATACATCATGCTCTTCCGCTCCCATCTCCGCACCGGACGGTCCATCATCGGCTTGGCACGCAGTGCCGACGGGTTCCGCTTCACCGCCGATCCACAGCCTTTTCTGACTCCTGACCGGGACGGCCCTTTCGCTGCCTATGAAGAGTTCGGTGTGGAGGACCCGCGCATCACCCTGCTGGATGGGGAGTACATCATCACATACAGCGCATACTCGCGAAATGGAGTGCGGATCGCCCTGGCCAAGACGAAGGACTTCAGTCAGGTGGAAAGGGTTTCCCTCATCACTGAGGCGGATTATCGGAACGTGGTGATCTTTCCCGAAAAGTTTGACGGGCTCTATGCCCGGCTTGACCGTCCTCATTCTGAAATCGCCCCCTGGTCAATCTGGATTTCCTACTCTCCGGATCTATGCTATTGGGGCCAATCACAGCTCATCATGAGACCCGTGCAGTATCACTGGGATGAAATGAAGATCGGTCCTGGCGCGCCGCCGATAAAAACACCCAAGGGATGGCTTTGCATTTATCACGGAGTTTTCGAGACGATGGATGGATCGGTCTATCGTTTGGGGGTTGCTCTTCATGACCTCAGGGACCCAGCAAAGATCATCGGCGTCGGCGACTCGTGGATTTTGCAACCGGAGGATCCTTGGGAGATAACTGGATACGTTCATAATGTGGTCTTCACTTGCGGCGCCGTTCCGGAGCCCGATGGAACAGTAAAACTCTACTGGGGAGGCGCAGACACGGTTATGTGCGTGGGCGAGGCGAATGTGTCCGACCTTGTCGCCCTGTGCATCGATAACGGCAGACCTGCCAAGTAATAACATTTTGGCACCGTCGTACGGGTTGTTGTGAACAGATGGTTCTCTCGGAATCACATCCTCGCCAAGCAGCAGAAACGACTGTCCACATATCGGGGATACAAACGTGGAGTTGGGCAGGTCAGGACAGGCGAGCGATCAGCAGGCGGCGAGCAGGAACGGCCCGATCGCGGAGAACGCGCGCGTCATTGAAGGTGGGAAGGATTAGCGCCCTGACTGGGCGATGGGGTTCCACTGCAGATGGTTGACATGGCGCATCTCAAAAACGCCCGCGCCGGTTGGGAACATTTCGGTAGGATGACGGGGGCGACCCTAGAGGAAGATGCTTCAGGCTCTATTTTGGTCGATGAATCAGCGCGTGTCAGTCCGAAGACGTACCGTTGCAGACAAGATGGCGGCTGGAAGTTAAGGCACCGTACCGGGGCAGCGGGACAGGGTGGTGCTCAGTGCCCGTACTTCTCGAAGAAGCGGACCACGATGAGCAGAGCTAACACTACGACGATGACGTTTCCGATCACTGCCGCTAAAGTAGCGGACGCGCCCACGGCTTCGCTAGTTTACTTTGGTAATGCCGTGATTGGATCGCGGCAAACCTGCGTGCGGTTTTGGAAGATGCCAGGATTAGCACGTCGGCGCGGGATCGGCGCAAGGACAACTGAAAATGAAAAAGGCCCCGAACCTCTCCTCCCTCCCGGTTGGAGAGCATCGGGACCAAATCTCGCTGGTAGGTTAAGAGTATAGCGCCGCGCGCGGACCCATGGAAAAGAGTCGTTGGCCTCTCTGGTAGTGGCTTAGAAATCCAGCTCTCGAACCGACCGGCTTTTGAGACTCTCTGCAAGCCTGGCCGCTCTGCAAGTTCCGGTCCGATTGCGCGTACCATTGGGCAATGAGCAGAATGTATTCAGCAGTTCCCGTGGATCGCAGGATGGTAAACGCCTCGCTTCGTGAAATGCCTGAGGACGATGAAGACGAGGATGAAGAAAGGGACGACAAGGAAGAGGATGAAGAAGAAGGAGAAGGGTATTCGGAATGAAGACCGCCCTGCTTCGCAGCCCTCCGCGCGGGAAGCAGAAGTCAGACTCTTAATCGAGAGTTACAGCCGCCCGTCCTATTGTCTCCGAAAATCAAGCAGATTTCGTCGTAGGCAGATGGAACTCAATCACTCTTCCCCTTTGCTGCGGAGGAAGGCGGAGCACTCGGCGACGGTATTTCGGCTTGATTCTCGCTTTGCCCATGACGACGGCCTCCAGTGCCGCAGCAGTCGGAATACGGCAAGCGGGACGGAGCAGCTTCCCGGAACGCAACCGCGATGTCGGAGGTACTGCTGTACGGGACAAACGGATTTCAAAATCGAAAAGTTTTCCGCATCGGCCACAGAACCCCGTCTGCTCTGGAAAAGCGTGTCGGACGGCTACGACGTGACTCACGGCTTAGGATCATACGCAAGGGTCCGATGGCGCGGTGGTCCGATGGATGCAACCCGGCCGACATCAAAATTTGTATTCCTCTAATGCAAAGATGTTATTGGACAATGCTATGTACGTGCCTTACAGTGACTCTACTTATCCCACCAGCCGGATGTGTTTTAATCTTCGGGAGGTCTTTATTTTGGGTTGCGTATCGTGTCGGTCATCCAATGAGTCAACGTTTGTCGCAGAGATTAACATCCATTTTCCCGAACTAAAGAATCTGAACAAGCCTAGTGTGTTGGTATTCCCAAAACTTACTATCTGCTTAGATTGCGGATTCATGCACTATACCCTTCCAGAACGTGAATTGTGTCAGCTGCGGGAAGATCGCGCAGCGTAGTGGAAATTTCCAACACCCATCACGCGGCCTGACCGCTGCCTTTGTCTTTGCACTCATGCCGGTCAAATTGTTCCTGCAAATTGGCCTGAGCGTCAACGGTCTTCGTCAAGGCACTCATAGGTACTTTGAAGATTTTGTTGCAGTAGTCGCAGGTTCCGACGACTGGAGTTGCACTCAACCACTGAACAACTTTAAGACGACGCTTTAGGACCATGAGGAAGGCCTAGAATAACGATTTGGTTGCCCAACCGTTTGAATGGGTTGCCTAAGTTGTTTAAGCACCTTCCGGGCTGGCACCAAGGTTATGGGATTTGGTACGCAACCGTACGGTGAGGTGCTAAAATCTTGAAACGGATGTTCGCGGTCCGGGGAGTTCCAGCTCCATCCAGAGGTGCCGCATGGTCCGTTCCGCTGAATCAGAACACAATTGCCCCATCTGCAACAAGCCCGTCGATCTCAAGACCACTAAAACTAATGCTGCTGGCCGGCCTGTCCATGAGGAATGTTACGTCCTCAAACAAGCGCTCTTGTACGTCAGCCGAGTTACTCAGCAACGTCCCACACCACTTTGAGTTCAGAAAAGGCAATGATGTCGCTCATCGGTTGTCCATCGCTTCCTGCTACTCTTTTGGGCCCTGTCCATGCGAGCCCTCATGACAGGATTATTGTCGCAGCGTTCCAACATCTTCGCAGTGCCTTGCTGTATTCCAACGAGCCTGACCTGTTTTGAATTTGGCAAGGACGAAAGGTCTGATTTCCCGGGGTCAGGCACTGTGGCGTCTAGCCTTGGGTTTTGTGTAATCGCCTGATTTCGGTCAACCGTACACTACCTCAAACCGTCTGATTCTTAAAATGGAAGGGCCAGCTTGGTCAAAACTGACCAGTAATCAGTTCGCAGCGGCGGCACACTGTAGACGTAAAGGTGATTTCTATTCGGGCTGGAATGACGCCTGAACTTAGTTGGAATCGGGCCGAGGTGGGGGTTATGACCCTGACAATCGTGGCGGTCATCTTCGGAGTTTTCGCAATTGGTCTGATCGTCCTCCTGATCTACAAGAGCACACTCACCATGCACAGGGATGACCAGTTGTTTCTGGATGACACGAGTTCGCACATGCACGAGGAGCAGACGGACCTTTTGGCAAAGGTCAACCGGCTTACCATCCCGGTGCGCGTGTTCAGCATCGGGTCTGGGGTATTTCTGCTGGTGCTCGTGGGGATGTTGATCTACCAGAAGTTGAACGCAGTAGAGTAGCGTCGAAAGCGTGACTTGCGCCAACTGCATACCGGGGCTGTCGCAACTGAGTGTAGTGATGAATGGTGACCCAAAGCAGCGATTCGAAGAGCTATGCTTTCTGATCGCTATCGAGCGCAACGTAGAGAATTTTTCTGCTCTCGTGACGGAGTTGAACCAACTTGATCCCACCCGCCGCCTACCAGTTATTTCAAGACAGCCGCCACCGGGCCGCACTCTGCAACATTGATCGAAAGCGATTTTGTTTCTTGCTAGTTTCGCGGGAAGGCCGATGGCTCTACCAAAGGCTGGACGGTTCCCGATTCGGCTTCGTCGGCGTCAGTTAAACGCATCAGTCCCTACTGTATAAGGTCCGCCGGGAATAGAATCGACAAGCATTCCGCCCATCCCGCAGAACCCCGTCAGATACCGACTCCTTGCTTGGCGGACTAGTTCGTTCCATAATCAGCGAACTGCTCAACGCGCTTCCCATCCACAAGGACCGACCCGATGCAGTTCGTTTTCGGAATGAAAATGGCGTTTACACCAAACTCTCTAATTTTCTGAGGTTTGATCCCTCCTACGGGGAAAAAGGACTTACTCATGGAGGGGCTGGAGACGAGGTAGTGTGGGACGAGTTTTCAGAAGACAGGAAGCGGCTCGGAGAGGTTGCAACGGCAACACGCGAAAATGTAGATGGAAGGACTTTGCATCTAGCTCGGTTTCGTGGGAACGGGTGTGCCGGTGGTAGACTGCCCGTATGGCCAAGAACACAACTAATAAGAAGCGCACGAAGCCGAAGGGGTCTGCCGGGAAGAAAAGGAAGCCGATCAACAAGACGATTAAAAAGAATCTGGCTAAGAAGAGGGGAACTCCGAAGAAGAAATTGGCGAAGAAGAAGCCCGCTTTGAAAAAGCCGGCGGTGAAAACGACGAAGGCCCACGGCAAGAAGACAACTAGTGCGAAGACGCCGGCCGCACGCAGGACACAGGCTCGGGAAAAAAGCCAGAGCGTGGATACGGAGGCATTTGCACTCGAAGGACAGAGAGCGAGAGGCGGGCAATCGGGAGATCTACAGGGATTGTCCAACATCGAAGGTGCGGATTCGGAAAGTGTGTCGGAGTTGATCGAGCAAGGAAACGCGTTCGAGGCCGACGCAGTTAGTGGCGTAGAACACGCTGGTGACACTGACGAGAAGGAGGTTCGCACACATGAGGTGCCGCAGGATGATGTTCCCGGCGAGTATCTGGATAAAAAGTAATGCGCGAGCGGCTCCTCGTAGTCGGGAAGAACTTCCAGCCCTCCCCGCGTAGCTTGACAACTGTACCGCACAAGCCTAGCATTATAAGTGAGCGAGTTACCTCTTCTTACTCTTTCAGGTTCCCTGAACTAAGTCAGCCCATCTGAAGTTTTCTTTCTTAGCAGCCCCAACCTAGGAGGTTGCCCATGTTTGCACGCAATGTATCGATTCATCTGAAATCCAATATGCTTTCCGATTACAGCCGGACCTTTGAGAACGACGTTCTTCCTTTACTTCGCAAGCAGAAGGGTTTCAAGGACGAAATCACATTGTCAAATCCCGGCAGCCTAGATGTAGTTGCGATCAGTCTGTGGGAGAGCAAAGCCTTTGCAGAAGCTTACAACACCAATACTTACCCAGAAGTGTTGAAAACCTTTGCAAGAATGATCGATGGAACGCCCAAGGTTCAGACGTTTGAGTCCGTCACGTCGACTTTCCATAACATTGCTGTAGCAGCGTAAGGTTTGTAAGTATGTCGCACGGGAAGGTGGGTAACTCCGCCTTCCCGGCTTACAAAGCACACGCATTTATCACCTGGAACGGAGGCTCCTGCCATGAGAACTCTTTTATGGGCCGTTCTCTCTTTGTGCTTTTGCCTAAGCGTCGTCGACGCTCTCTCCCTGGACGCTGCCAATCAGGCGCCACGGAACGCTCAGGCTGCCGCGAACACTCGGCTGACAACCATCATGGGTACAGTTCAGGAAGGTGGTGACAAATTGAGGTTCGTCACCGACCAAAGAGCCTGGAAGGTAGATAATCCGGAGATCCTTAAGAGCGCCTAACAAAACCTCCACCCCTCCAGCTTAAGTCTAATCACTGCAGCTTCGGGTACTCGGCTTTGGCCTCCCTCAGGATGGGGTGTCGGGGGGTCGGGGTGGGGAGGGTGAATCATGGGAGCTGCAAATCTAAGGCGTAGATATCCTGCGTGCCCGCGTCGCGAACGAGGATGGGAGAATCATCCGGGGCCGGAGCCGTCCAACTGCCCCAAGTAGGGGCTTGGCGAAAATCTTTCAGGCTTACCACTTGCTCCAGCTTATGGTCGCTGATCCGAACACGGAATACACCAGCTGATCGGCCTCCTTCTGGATTGCCAAGAAAATAGACGTAGTCATCCATTGTGAGACCACTCCTCCCAGCCCACGCCAATCTTCGCCAACTCAGCCCACTTCTGGGTGCTGGTATCGAACAACATCAAGCGGTTTTCAGTTCTCGCAAATGCGACGATGTGACGTCCATCCGGCGACCAGCGAGGAGACCACAATTGCTCCGAGCCTGGGACCTTCGAGATGGCATGGGTCTGCAGATCCACGATCTCGAGATCCATCGGACCGACATCAGGTGGCTCGTCACTCGGGTAACGACCGAATAGCAGCGATTCTCCGTTGGGCGACCAGGTTGGATCACATGTGTCGCGGTCTCCCGGCACCGACGGCTCGAGGCCGCCACCACCGGCCGAAATTGTATAGACCCTAAACGGCTTGTCGGGCTGTCGCCCGTAAAAAGCAATGCGACTCCCGTCAGGCGACCAGCGTGGCTGAAGGACAAACAGCGGCGGGAAGGTCAGTTGGAGCCGCTCGCTGCCGTCCGCCTTGCTGCGCCAAAGAGTGCCCTCAGGATAGGCAACATACGTCACCCATTTCCCGTCGCGCGATAGGTTTACTCCCATAGCCGAGATGCCCGAAAGGTAGGGCGCAAACTTTTGCGAAGCAGCGTCATAGCGCACCAGTTCACCCCGGAACTGGAGAGTCACGACGAACATCTTCTTGCCGTCAGTGCTTGGCACCGGGGTGGAAGTGGATGTAGGACCGGTCGTCAACTGCACAGGTTCGTGGCTGATCTTGTCGAAAAGACTTCCCCCTTCCCGGATCGCCCAGACGTTCGTGGCTCCATCCCGTTGGGACTGGAAGAAGAAATACCCGCCGTCGGGGGTCCAACTGCCACAACACTCCGAAGGTGGGTTGTTCCAACCAGGAAGAAGTGGATGGAGGTCCTTTCCGTCCGGTGCCACTTCCCAAAGTGACGTGCGAGGGGTGTGAGCGGTCTGCACGCTAAACCGCAGACGGCTCCCGTCCGGCGACCAGCGTGGATAGAAGGGAGATGCATCCTTGCCAACGCTGACGATTTTTCTCGATTCGCTCCCATCAACCTTGGCCCGGAACAGGCTGTTCCCTTGGGCGTATACGACCTCTTTCCCATCCGGAGACCAGGCCGCGTCTGTGGCATGAATGTTGCCCAGAGGCCGAGGTGAGCGGCCGAGGGTGGGTAAGACCCAAAGCGGACAGCCCTGTAACTCGGCTCCGGCATTTTCTGAGCGCATCTGCGGACAAGCACTGCTAACGAGAAGTTGGGAGCGATCAGGTGAAATGTCCTCGACGATGGGACTTGAGAAGGAGGTCTGGATGGGAACCTCATCACCGCCGACCGCAGGCGCCTGAAAAAGCGAGCAGTTGAAGTAGGCACACGAAGAGAAATAAATCCTAGAGCCGTCCGTGACCACCGCGGCCTTTGCACGGCCATCACTCGTCACTTGAGTTGAGCCTGTGACCCTAGGCGGCGGCAAAGTGGGCCTGAACAGAAATGCGAGACCTCCCGTGACGATGAGAGTCACTCCGCCCACCGCGAATGACCAGCGGCGAAGCAGCGCGGGCGTCTCGCCTTGTTGTGGTCCGTCTTCTTTGCGGGAGCGGGACAGGGCCGCAACAGCGGCCGGAACGGAGTCGCCGCTGGCTCTACGCCCTGAATCGGTGTCGCGCTTCAGCCGCTGCAGATCCGTTCGCATATCGGCCGCGTGCTGGTACCGCAGATTGCGGTCTTTCTCCAGACACTTGCTGATGATCCGTTCCAGATCGGCCGGCACATCGGGATTCAGTCGCACCGCAGGAATCGGAGCCTGATCGAGAATCTCGCGGAAGATAACGCCGGAACTCTCGCCCCGGAAGGGCAGCATCCCAGTGGCCATCTCGTAGAGCACTGCGCCGAAGGAGAACAGGTCCGTGCGGGCATCCAGTTCCCTTGCTCGCACCTGCTCCGGCGACATATAGGCTACAGTGCCTACTGCCGTACCAGGACTCGTCAGGTGGGGCTCCTCGCCCGACAGCGTCTGCGTCTTCGCCGCTGCTCTCTCACGTGCCGAGCCTGACGACGTTATCGTCTTCGCCAGCCCGAAATCCAAGATCTTCGCGTGGCCGCGTACGGTTACAAAGATATTCGCCGGCTTGACGTCGCGATGAACAATGCCTTCGGCGTGCGCTGCATCGAGCGCATCCGCAATCTCGATGGCCAACGAGAGAATCAACTCAGTTTCCAGCGGTCGTCCAGCAATGCGATGCTTGAGCGTCAAGCCATCCAAAAACTCCATGGCGATGAACGACTGACCATCGTGATCCTATTTCATAGATCGTGCAAATGTTCGGGTGGTTCAAAGAGGACGCACTCCTGGCCTCTCGACGAAATCGTTCTAGCGACTGCGGGTCTTGCGCCACGTCGTCCGGCAAGAATTTCAGGGCGACGAAGCGCCCGAGTTGAGTGTCCTCCGCCTTATAAACGACACCCATCCCACCGCCGCCCAGCTTCTCGATGATGCGGTAGTGGGAGATGATTTGGCCGACGAGTTGGAAGGGCGTGACCATTGGCAAGGATGGTAGGTTGCGGCTGAGCAAAGGTCAATTGCAGAGAAGCCCGCCCGAATTGCCATTATTGCAGAAGCGTATTGGGCGACCTGAATGCGGTCGTTCTATTGGCTGATGGTTCGATTGCTGATTGTTCAAAAAAAATCCAAAGAGGGCTACGAAGCCTTCTTGACGAGATGCAGACGGAAGCCGTGCTGTTCTTTCATCTGTTCCTCCGAGCGCACTCGTCCGCCAAGGCCACCGAGTTGGGCAAGTTCCTGCTGGATTCCCTGTAGGGCTACCCTTACGTTCCATGATTAGGGAAGAGTTGCAGTAATCTGTCCACAATCGGAGGCACGCACGTGCCACGTGGCCCTAACACCTAGTGCCGATCAAGTTTTGCTGCGGCCGCGAGGCTATTCCTTTTTCAACTCCGCGGTCCAGTTCAGCACCACTGTAATGGGTTCGGATGAAGTGGTGCCCGTGTCGACGAGGACCCGCTTGCCGTCGGGAGCGACATCCCAGCCAAAAACCCGCAAGGCCTGTTCATTGTGGCCGACCTGAGCAACAGGCAATTGGAACAAGGCCCTGGGGACACTGGCTTTGAACGTCGGCCCTTGAGTGATGTCCGAAGCCATCAATTTTCCGTCGAGGGAAAAATAGAATAATTCCTTGCCATCCCTCCGCCATCGGGGCTGAGTGCCACCATCATGGGAGATAGGCGTCTTGCTGCCGCCGTTTTCGGGCGCCGGAAAAGGTTGAATATAGATTTCCGATCTACCGGACTCGTCCGAAGCGTACGCGACCCAATGTGCGTCGGGAGAGAATCGGCCTTGTTCCTCGCTGAACTCCATATTTGCAAAAGGTGTCGCTGTGCCGGACGGCGTCCCGTTGTCTGCCAGAGGCAAAACGTAAAGGTCGGAATGGGATCGCGGATTCTGCTGGGTGTAGAGCAGGAAACGTCCGTCGCTCGACCAATCATTCGGGAGCTTCGGCTCGCCTGTTGCATCGACTAGTGCTTGCTCTTTTCCGGCGCCATTCGCGGCTTTCTGATAAATCCCACTACCGCCCGCGCGCCATCCGGCGAATGCCACTCGGCTGCCATCCGGTGACCAGACCGGTGCGGAATCCGGGGACAGATCAAATGTAAA
The DNA here is from genome assembly GCA_963840895.1 of uncultured Acidobacteriaceae bacterium. Classification (GTDB taxonomy): domain Bacteria; phylum Acidobacteriota; class Terriglobia; order Terriglobales; family Acidobacteriaceae; genus Sulfotelmatobacter. The sequence goes on along the minus strand of CAWJAR010000003.1, from coordinate 37,122 downwards.
GCGGGTGCTTCCGCCTCGAAGCAAGTCAAGAAGCCAGATGCCGAGTTCACCGCCTGCCACCTTCGCGTCGACTCTAGCGGCGGCCAAGTGCGTTCCATCGGGCGACAAAGCAAAATCGGTATATGAATATGCTCCAGGCTCTCCCACATTGCCCAACTGTTTGCCCTGCCTGTCAAACCAACTGAGTCGCGAAAGCCAAGGTAACGCCTCTCCCGCACGATAGGCTAAGACGCCGCTGGGCGACACGGAAAAATTTGCGGAAAGGAAAGCGCTCCCAACCCGTTCGGCAACAGGGATAGGATCGCCACGCGCCTCGAGGTTCCTTTCATCGAATGCCTGGGCCAGTAAGCTGCCTTCCCGCATGAAAAGCAGGCGTCCCATCCCAGCGTCAGGGGAAGGCGCATACGCCGCCATCAGTGATGTAGAGACGATTCGCTTGGAGCTCTGTTGTTCGGGCCGAACCGTCGAGCGAGCCGAGATAAATACCGGGACTTTCAGATGCTCTCAGATAAACAAAATGCCGCTGGTCGGTCAGGAAAGACGGAAATGTGTGAATCTCGTTGCGCCCCCCGTGGTCGTAAGCAAAGCGGGGACGCCGCCTGCAGCCGGAACTTGCATAATGCCATTTCCGACGGTGCCGAAAATAATTATGCCGTCCCGGTTCCACGCGCCGCCGATGACCGTGGCGAAGGCATCGCATATGTCCTGGGGCGGGCCACCGGAAATGTCGATCTTCTTCAACTTGTTTCCCGCTTGAAATGCGATGAATCGGCTATCCGGGGACCAGAAGACCGGCGGCCCGAGAACGTTTTCCGTGCCAGGCAACGGGCGCGGTTTCAGTGAATCAAGAGCGCGAATCCACACCAGATTGCGTCCGTCGGTACCTGACGCCGGAAACGCCAGTTGGCGTCCATTGGGAGAGAGGGTGAAGTTGAGAGTGCCTGCCGACAGGTGCACCTCGAAGCGAACCGGTGGGGCCACCGGTGGTCTCTGGCCCCGAAACAAGAACGTGGTCAGTACAACAATGACGGCCAGCAAGACCGCCAAGCTCCAGGCAAGCCCCTCTCGGCGAGTCTTTCGCGGGCCCGCGGCTGTGGGAGTCCCTGTGTGTGCGCCCGATTCGGCGGTCCATTTCAATTCGAGCGCAAGGTCACGAGCAGTTTGCCAGCGGTTTTCCGGGTTTTTAGCGAGGCAGCAGACGATCGCGTGATCCAACACTGGTGATGTCATTGGCTTCACGGAACGAATAGGTGGCGGTTCATTTTCGAGGATCGCGGCCGCCACGCTCAATTGGCTCTTCCCTTCGAAAGCTCGCTTTCCTGTCACCATTTCGTATAGCACCGCGCCCAGCGAAAAAATGTCACTGCGTCCGTCCACTTCTTTTCCCTGTACTTGCTCCGGCGACATGTACTGGAATGTTCCGACGATCATCCCCTTTTCGGTGAGCGGCGAATTTGCGGCGGGGCTGGACAGACTTACAGTCAAACTTGAACTGGCTGACGCCCTTGAGGGCAAAGACTTCGCCAAACCGAAATCCATCAGTTTGACGCCACTCTGTGTCAGCATAACGTTGCCCGGTTTCAGATCGCGATGAACTATGCCGGTGCGATGAGCCATTTCGAGCCCTTCGCAAATCTCAATTCCATACTTGAACACTTGATCGGAGGCAAGGGCCCCCTTGTCCAAGCGGCTGGCAAGAGTCTCTCCTTCCAGGTATTCCATCACCAGATAGTCGACTCCATCCTGGTGGCCCACATCGTGGAGAGTACAGATGTTCGGATGGTTCAAGGAAGAGATCGTGCGTGCTTCGCGGTCGAATCGCTCCTTGGCCTCAGGGTTTTCGGAAAGATGAGAGGGAAGAATCTTGACGGCGACGATGCGTTGGAGCCGTGTATCCAGCGCGCGATAAACCTCGCCCATGCCGCCAGCTCCGAGCGGTGATTGAATTTCGTACGGTCCGAGTCTGGTACCAGAGATGAGGGACATCCGTGCGCGTCATTATATTCCTGCGGAGCACGTTGCCGCGGATGCGCTGATTCCGGACGTTTGGTCGCTAGCCTTACTTTGGGATTACTTCGCGCTTGCTCGTGACTTTGGCGCAACCGCCGTGACCCAATGAGAGCAACAACTCAACCTGAGCCGAACGAGGAGCGCTGATTTTGTGACTTATGTAACGGCATGCCGCCTTTTCCTCTTTCCGATGTCCCATACATATGTGCTCCAATCGAATGTATGCTTGCCCGGCTATTGATGTCGCTAGTGTTGTTGTCTCCAACGGTGGCGCGGGGTCCCGCCGTGGTCGCAGCCAAGCTCGATACGTGCGAAAAGCAGTTGGAGAACCTGTACGCCGACTACTGGCGTCTCGAGTACAAGATCGCCATGGGAGATCACAAACTCTCGTCACGGCCGATTCAAGAAGAAATTCGTACCGTTTTCTCAGATGATACTTTTCTCCGAGACCTCGACCGCACGAGTTTTCGCAACGTGCTCCTGAAGGCACGGCGCAAGCTTTTTCTCAATGAAGCTGTCTACACCAGGATCACGAATGATCCCGCTTTGACAGCTATTGTGGAGCAGATCACCCGGCAGGAGAACACCATCCTCTATAAGGTTGGCGACCAGCAGCTGACCCGTGCCGAACTCACCGACCTTCTGGCGCACAATCCGGACCGGAAGTTGCGTGAGCAGGCCTGGCGGGCCACCAGCCAGATTACTAGTGCAAACGGCGAGCACATTCAAAGCGCCATCAAGCTGCGCAACCAGCTCGCCGGAAAATATTCGTCCGAACTTTTCTCCACTTTTATGTTGCAGCGTAAGGGTATGGAGGTCCAGACGCTGTTCGAGTGGTTCGAGGACATTAGGGAAGAGACTGAGCCCGAATACCAACGCTTGCTAGAGCGCATGCGCCGCGAACTAGGCGTTGCCAAGATCGAGCCCTGGGATCTGGAGTTCTACCTCTCACACTTTAGCAACGGATTTGAATCCCAGAAGTTCTCGACCGAGGATGGTTGGACCAAGGCCAAGGAACTCACGGCAGATTTAGGGTATAACGTCGATCCCGTGGAGATGCACGTCGCCGACCTGAGCTTTGGCGGGGCAGCGTATCCGATCCTCTATGGAAGAGAAGTGAAGATCCTGGCAAACCGATACTCAGGAACATACTTCTATGACCGCTTGTTGCACGCCACCGGGCATGCACTGCATTATCAGATGATGGCAGAGCCATCGTTCCTGCTGCGTAACAATTATGCCGAACCGATGGACGAAGGCCTGGCACAAGTGATCGCATTAATGCTGTATCGCCCAGAGGTGAATACAAAACTATTCGCGCTAACTCCAGAGCAGGCAAGCATTGTCGGGGAAACCTATCGACTGAAGACGCTCTTGACTGTGCGCGGTACGATAGCTGACTCTCTGTCGGAATTTGAAGCGTATGCAGATCCCGACCAAGATCCCTCCGCTGTTTATAACCGCATCCACACCGAATATCTTGGAGTCGATATGCATGAAACCGCAGTGTGGGCCTTCAACCCCATGTATGGTTCCGATCCCATTTACCTGCAAAGTTTTGTCGTAGGCGAGATGGTTGCGCACCAGATTCAGCACAAGGCTGACGTCGAGTTCGGAAAAAACTGGGGTAAAACGGCAGGCGGATACCTGAAAAACAGCTTCTACTCTCACGGGGCTGCACAGAGCATGGATAGCTTAATGCGGAGCGGCACGGGCGAGCCACTGACTCCCCGTTACCTGATCCAATTCTTGCAGAACTCGTCCGAGCAGGAAGTCTTTCCGGAACCGAAACGCTAGTATTCGCGAAAAGGTTGTGGAGCAAAAACCCTTGTTTGATGGCAACGGGCTCAGCGTCGGGCGCCCTGACACGTAGAGTCCAAGACGACGTGCTCCGCCATTCTAGGCCCTGCCAATGTCAAAGCTCATTTCCTTGTCCCGCGCGCCAACTGGTGCTGCACCACGATTTCGCTCCCCATAATCTCGAGTGGAAGACTTGGGTCCAAAGTTGGGTCCAACCAGAACGTCGTTTTCGAGCCAAAACGGGGGTTAAGTTGCGCCAGATCAACGAAAGTTTGAACGGCTCATAACCCAAAGGTCGGTGGTTCAAATCCACCCCCGGCAACGACGCAGATCGACCGAATGCAGAGTAAGGCGACAAACAGAAACTGATTTGCGGAATATAATAGAGGATTCACGTTGAAACAGATGACTTGGACTGTATGCGTTTTTGTGCGCACTCTCTGCACACCGGGCTTGCTCTCTATTAACCGCGGCGAGTCAGGCCAATGCGCAAGTGAATGAACTGAAAGGTATTTGCTTCGTTGTCAGGAGGTTACCGGAAACGTCTAAATTAGCGGTTGTAGATGATGTGTCTGCCAGTTCCACCACTTCCGCACGGACGAATGCAAACGCAAGCAGCGAATTAATTATAGCAAAGCAGTATTGTGGAGCTTGGACTCTCTGCTGCGCACGGAATCGTCAGCATCCGAAAACGCGCAATAGAAAAGGGCCGGATCCCCCTTCCGGCCCTTCTCGCCGAATGGCTCCCGCGTTTAGTCGCCAGACGGCAGCAACATCTCCTCGGGTCCCAAGTCGATATTGACCGGAGTGTGTGGACAGTTGCCGAGAATCGGTTGGCATGCCGCATCGGGACCCAGTTCTGGACGCAGCAACGGCTTCTTTTCCGCAAACTGATCGGCCTCGGTGGATCCAGCCAGCGCAGTTGTCGATGCCAAGCCTCCACTGATCACCTGCTGCACCTGATCAAAATATCCGGTGCCGACAAAGCGCTGGTGCTTTACCGCCTCGTAGCCGTACTGGGTCTCGCGGCTAAACTCTTTTTCCTGCAAACGGGAATATGCGGTCATTCCGGCGAGTTTGTATCCACGCGCGAGTTCGAACATGCTGAGATTCAGCGCGTGGAAGCCCGCAAGAGTCACGAACTGGAACTTGTATCCCATGCGCGCCAGCTCGGGTTGAAAGCGCGCGATCGTCGCTTCGTCCAGATTCTTGCGCCAGTTGAAACTCGGCGAGCAGTTGTACGCCAGGACTTTTCCGGGATACTGCGCGTGAATCGCTTCTGCGAAACGGCGCGCCTCTTCGATGTCCGGGTGCGAAGTCTCGCACCAGATCAAATCGGCATAGGGTGCATACGCGAGTCCGCGCGCGATAGCCGACTCAATGCCGCCGCGAATCTGGAAGAATCCTTCGGAAGTGCGCTCACCCGTACAGAACTCGCGGTCGCGTGGGTCGATATCACTAGTCAGCAGGTGGGCGCTGTCTGCATCTGTGCGCGCCATGATCAACGTGGGTACACCCATTACATCTGCCGCAAGCCTTGCAGCGACTAGTTTCTGAATCGCTTCTGTCGTCGGTACCAGCACCTTTCCGCCAAGGTGCCCGCATTTTTTTGCAGACGAGAGCTGGTCTTCGAAGTGAACGCAGGCCGCACCCGCTTCAATCATCCCTTTCATCAGTTCGAAAGCATTGAGCGTGCCACCGAAGCCCGCTTCGGCATCAGCAACCAGAGGCGCAAACCACGTCTGTCCCGGAGCCACTTTGCCTTCCGCATGGTGTACCTGATCCGCCCGCTGCAACGCATTGTTAATCCGCCGGCAGAGATTTGGGACGCTGTCCGCCGGGTATAAGCTCTGATCGGGATACATCGTTCCGGCGTTGTTGGCATCGGCTGCAACCTGCCATCCGCTGACATAGATCGCCTTCAGCCCCGCCTGCACCTGTTGTACCGCCTGGTTGCCGGTCATGGCTCCCAGCGCGTTGATATAGGCATCCGTTTGCAGAAGTTCCCACATGCGTTCGGCGCCCATGCGCGCGAGGGTATGTTCAATGTGAATCGAGCCCCGCAAGCGCAGTACATCTTCAGCCGTGTAGGGACGCTCGACACCCTTCCACCGCGGATTGGAGACCCAATCCTGGTTCATTGCAGCTTGGGCAAGAGCGTATTGCGCGATGCGTTCCCGGTCACTCAATGGGTGCTCGATCTGGTTTGAGGTTGTGGGTTGCGCGTGGTTTCGGTTTCCTGTGGCCGACATGTACTTTCTCTCCTGGTGATTAGGGTCCTAGGTGGTGCACTGCTTACGCGGGATTGAAGTCTCCGTTCACGATCATGGCTTCGCTGATGTCGCGAGCCCGGCGGAAACGCTCCGCCTCCTCTGGGTCGGACTTGTTGGGCAGCCCCGCCAGCAATCGCTCAAGTTCTTCGTCGAACAATCGCGTGATGAATGCCGGCGAGTGCTTGACCGGTTGGCCGTTCTCGTCATGCACCGGAACCAGTTCGCGATGCAGAACACGTTGCGCAATCATCAGGCGATAGATGCGGTCCGTGGCCAGGTCTTCCATGTATCCATCGAGCAAGCTGGCTCCTCTTCCGCTGAGCACGCCGTGCCGGTAGCGAATCACGGTGCGCACCGCGGCGCGCGTCCCGTTCACCGTGCGTGCGCCGACTCCTTCCGGCACCGGCCGCAGGTTGGGATAGCGGCTGGCATTCCTCGGCCGAGCCTGCAGTTGATTGGGGTAAGGGAACTGCGCGACCGCGATCGCGTTCTGATCGGGATGTCCCGTCCACGCTCCGTCCATCAAGCAATCTGCTTCGTTCTTCTTGTCCTTTTCGAGGATGGCCAAGGCCCGCGCGTTCAACTCCGTGTCTTCGCGGCTGGGATACAGGGCCGTCATCCCACCAATCGCCAGAATGCCGCGATGATGACAAATCTCAGGCATCAGTTCCCGCAAGTTCTGAAAGAAAGGCACGTTGTGTGGAATCGTGTTGCGATCGGGCAAAACCCAGTCGGGATTGTCGAGGTTGAAATGAATCAGGCTGGCCATGTAATCCCACCGGCCCAGGTTCAATCCGATGATGTGATCGCGCAGGTTGTACGCGAACTCCTCCATCTGATACCCGAGAGGATGCGACTCCACCAGGGCCATGCACTTGATGTAGTCGTGCGGCAGGCCGCGCCACTTGGCCAATGCCTGGAAGAGATCTCGCCACCACAAAGCTTCCTCTGCCGATTCGGATTTCGGAATATAGATACATAGAGGGTGTTTCAACTCCCCCGGTTCGATGCCATAAAAAATGCGCGCCACATCGATCACAGAGGCCGAAACCAATTCTCCCGGGATCACGCCCGCCTGATTCAGATGAAGTCCGCGTGGGCGCGTGAAAATTACGGTGCCGTTGTCCTGGATGCTTACGGTTCGGTTGCGCTTCTTGTCGAAATAACTGAGCGTCCCGCGCAGGCACGCCAGAATATTTGCCACGCCTTCTTCATGATGCGTCCACTCGTTGACACATGAATCTTCTAGGTCAAGCATCACACCGGGAGCGCCCGAGTTCAGCATCTTGACGCACAGTTCCGCATCGTCAGCGGGACCGGTCATCTGGTTGCGCTGGTCCTTACACCACTCCGGCAACGTGATTCGCCAGCCGTTTCGGACCGTGTCGGAAGGGAAGTGGTGCGCAGGCTTGTCGCCTTCGAGCGAGTTCTGCAGCACTTCAATCCGTTTCCGTGCGAGTTCCCGCTGCCGCGGAGTAAAAGCCTGGTGAAGCGGCAAAAGGAATTCCATAAAGCCGGAAGGCAAGTCACGCGCCGGGTCGAAGCCAGTGGGCGCGCTATTGATCGGATTAATCGAAGTTCCTGTTTCCGATGTCGCGGTAGCCGTAGGTGTCATAGAGTTGCGGATCCCTTTTTCTTGTTTGGAAGCGTTCAGCATACTGAACAGCACTTCGTAATACTGGCGGATCGTACGATGCGCTCAAATGCCGGTCAAGCGCCTTGTTCAATATACGGAACATACATTCATTTTGTTGTCCAAGTAGGGTTTTGCTACCATAACGATTTGGCGATGCCCACCAAGGACGATTCCCCTTCGGTCGCAGTCGAGCGAGCGCTCACGATTCTCGAATCGATTGCGCACGCACCTGAAGGCTTAAGCAATGCCGAGATCAGCCGCAAGCTCCAGATTCCAAAGAGTTCTGCGAGCTACATCCTGCGGACACTTGAGACCCGGGGATACCTGAATCGGGATGCAAACAGCGGGAAGTATCGGGTCGGCTTGAAGATTCTGAGCTTGAGCCGTGGTGCTCTCAGCGGAATTGATGTTCGCGAAGTCGCTCTGCCAATCATGCGGCATCTGGTGGAAAAAACCGGGCTCACTTGCCATCTCGCAATCCTCGACGGCCCGGAAGCGGTTTATATCGAGAAGGTCGAACCGCCGGGATTCATCCGCATGGACACCTGGGTTGGCCGCCGGATGAGAGTTCACGCCACGAGCGTGGGCAAGTCTCTGGTTGCCTATGTTCCGCAGGATCGACTGGAGAAGATCGTGGGCGAGCGCGCTATGGAAAAGCGCACCCCAAAAACAATCACGACTCTTCCTCGTCTTCTGAAGGAACTCGAAAAGGTTCGTACGCAGGGTTACGCCGTCGACGACGAAGAAAACAATTTGGGAGCGAGATGCGTGGGCGCTCCAGTGTTTAACCAACAGGGCGCCATTGAAGCCAGTGTGGGGTTAAGCGGGACGACGAACCAGGTCAACGGTCAAACGATGCCGCGCATTTTGGAAGCGCTAAAGGATGCCGCGCGACACATTTCGATGCAGTTGGGGTATCGCGCACCGCACCGGCGAATGGGGTCATAAAAAATGGGGCAGCCTGTTCGGGCCCGCCCCACGCTGCACACGTCTAGATCAACCGCTAGTTTAAGCGAGAGCCTTTTCCTTTTAGCCGCACGATCCATGGACCCTGGTTGAAGTTCTGATCCATCCACAGACCCACGATTGTTGAGCCGTCCGCGGAAATCGCCAGCACATTCGTGAGGGTGACGCCCTTAGGGATAACTGCGCCGTTCTTCACTAGCAGCGGTTGCAGGCGCTGCAAGCCTGTCTTAGCGCTCCAGATAAAGGGATGACTCGCCCAGCTGAATGTACTGATGCTTGCACCGATTACGATACCGTTATCGGAGACGCCAGTGGCCACGCTTTCATCCGTCTTGTTGCCCGAGAGCACGCCCAACAATACCAAGCCGCCGGAAGGAGTGTAGTAAAACGCTGTGCCTACTCCGCGACTGTTTGCCGCCTGACCAACAATCTGTGATCCATCGGAGCTGACACCAATGGCTTCTCCCGCCATCTCGTCACCCAGGAAGAGGTCGGTACTTCCTGAGATCCACCGGACGGGACGCCGAAATCCCTGGGTTGGATCCTCGTAGAAACCAACGATCGTAGATGCGTCGGCCGAGATCGCAGTCGCACGACTGCTGGCGCCTGCCGGATGTCCAAGACCAACGATGCCGCCTTCCTTGGTCCACTGGAAACCCTCCGCTCCGGGGCAATACCAGGCCAAGCCAACTACGACCGAACCATCGCCACTCACGCTCCAGGCATCGCCCCAACCACCGTCAAGGACGCAGCCTTCGGCCGGGTGTCCAAGATCGACCCAGCCGGTACTTCTTTGCCACATAGCCGGATTCGTGTTCCCATCCGCACCCGTCCGTCCCGTCACAATCGTCTCGCCGTCTGCCGAGATTCCGATCGATGAGTTGAAAGTGTCGCCCAGTCCCAGGTCGTGGAAGCCTGCGCCGGACGTCCAGCGAAAAATCTCTCCTCCGAAATTTGCTGCCATGACTTTGCCATCTTTCGACAGGGCGTAGTTTGACCACGTTTGAATGGGACTCTGAAGCTGCCTGAACGTCACTTGAGCCCAGGCCGAAGCGGAGACACAAAGAAGGACACACCACACCATTACGGTGAACAATTTCTTCATATTGAATTTTCCCCTTGGAAGCCCGCGGGCAGTCACGGGCACAATTTAGTGGGCTACCTTGCTCTCTCGGGAAGTCCGGGCTGGACCACAGTGAACCGGGAAAGACCCCAAAACGCTTAGGAAGACCGGAATAACCATAGTGCATTATGTATACATTGTCAACGATTCAACAGCGCTTCAAATCTGGCTTCATCCGGCGTCGGATCTTTGGTGAAGGCGAAAGCCTATAATCTGTTCCTGTGACTCTGGTCCCTGTGCCGAACCTGAGGATGCGGCTGCGTCGACTGTTTTTGGCAGCCCTGCTTGCTGTGCTTGGCTCAGGAGTGATTGCCTTTAGTCTGGACTATGCTGGATTTCGGATTCGCGCAGCCACTGACCGCAACGCATATGGCACGGTTCGGGTGAATCATTATTACGCGGTCCTTCAGAAAAACGGGAAAACGCAATTCATCTTCGACCCGCCGCAAGATCAGACCTGCGTACACGCACTGTTTCCGCACGCCGGATCGTTGCCATGCTGGTACCTCACTCGACATCCCGATCAGAGGACCGATATCTAGAGACACGCATGACACGCTAGAATGTGTCCTCGATTCTTTAGGCTGAACTTCGCGAGGAAACCATGGGGAAGAGATTGTTACGTGCCGGATGTTTGTTCGGAATAGCCCTGACCCTGATCTGCTCGGCGGCGATGACTTCGGAAGCCGCTGCTGCGACCGACGACGCCAGGCTGCAGAAGGCCTATCGATTTCAGAAAGGTGGATGGACGTACGTTCACCTCGAAGGATCGCCGTCCGACCTCGGGTTTCAACACGGTTATCTTCTAGCGCCGGAAATCTCCGACGCACTGGAAGCCATCAAATTATTCGACACGCACCAGACGCAACGCGATTGGGAGTTCTTCCGCACAACTGCGCGGCAAATGCTCTGGCCCCATATCGATACGGAGTACCAGCAGGAACTTCAGGGCATTGCCGACGGGGCCAAGGCCCACGGAGTCGATCTCGACGTCTACGACATTGTCGCCCTCAATGCGTTTGAAGAGGTGCCCGACTACTACCTTCCTTGGCTCAACAAGCAGCAGAAATCCGCGAAGGCGCCGAAGCTGGTGGCCCCCGGTAACTGCAGCGCATTCATTGCTACCGGTAGTGCTACGAAAGATCACCAGATCGTGATCGCTCACAATAATTGGACCAGCTATCTCGCGGGCGCTCGATGGGTTGTGATCTTCGACATTGCTCCGGAACATGGAAATCGTATCCTCATGGATGGCTTTCCCGGCGTGATTACGAGCGACGATGATTTCGGCGTGAATTCCGCCGGCATGATGATTACGGAAACTACCATCACGCAGTTCGAAGGATGGAATCCAAACGGAAAACCCGAATTCATGCGATCGCGAAAAGCGCTCCAGTATGCCAACAGCATCGATGACTATGTGCGAATCATCAAAGAAGGGAATAACGGCGGATACGCCAACGATTGGCTCATCGGGGACCGCAAGACGGGAGAGATCGCCTATCTGGAGTTAGGCCTGAAGAACACCCCGCTGTGGCGCACCAAAGATGGTTACTACGTCAGCTCCAATTTTGCCCGCGATCCGAAAGTAATTCGCCAAGAGACCACATTTGATCCCAACGACGCTTCGTCCTCTCCGAATGCCCGTCATGCCCGTTGGGAAGAGATTATGAAGCAGGCGAAGGGCAAGATCGATGTTGCCATGGCCCAGCAGTTCTTATCGGACCACTTCGATAGTTTTGAGAAAAAAGACCAGCCCAACGAACGAGGGCTGTGCGGACACGTCGATACATCCTCGCGAGGGGTAAAGGAGTGGGCTTGGGACGCTTACAACCCAGGCGGCGCTGTGCAAGGAAAGGCTACCGACAGCACCATGGCCGCGAAGATGAGCTTTATCGCGAGAGCAGGCCATCCTTGCGGAGCCGACTTCCTCGCCGGAGAATTCCTTGACCACCATCCGGAGTTTGCGTGGCAAAAACCCTTGCTACGCGATATGAAGGCTGGCCCATGGACCGTGTTTGCCGCCGGACAAAGAGAGAACCAGTAGCGAGCGAAGACAGCACGAGGCGACGAAAGGCAACATAGCCTTCCGCCGCCTCGTCGTTTACGGAACCGTTACTTTGATGGTCTGATCCCCATAGGAGCCGGTGCTATCCCAGGCTCGCACTAAAACTGTGTGCGCTCCAGGAGTCATGCTCAGGTTAGCGTTTACTGTGTTTCCATCGTTTTGTCCGAACCAGGATGTGCCGTCTATATAAATCTGCCATCCCGTGATTGCGTTCGCAGACGACGCTCCCGCCTCGACGTTGACTGGGGAAGTCACCGAGGCTCCATCCGCCGGAGTGCTGATGTTTACTGCCACCTTCTGAACGTCGATGGAGAAGGTCTGGTCTCCGAAAGCACCAGAGGAATCCCATGCTCGAATTAAGAGCGTGTGCGTTCCTGTTGACGCGGACACGTTCGTGTTAATTGAAGCGCTGCCTCCAGCCTTATAGACCGGGATGCTGTCCAGGTAAATGGCCCATCCCGTAATCCAATGACCGCTGCTGGCAGTGGCTGAAGCCTGAACTTTCGTGGGCGAGATGACGTTAACTCCCGGCGTCGGCGTGGACACCGCCACCGCAGGTTTGTTGCTAACGGTCAGGCCTAAGGTCTGGTCGCCGTAAGCACCTGAGGTGTCCCAGGCACGAATTACGACCGAGTGGCTTCCGACGTGCATTGTGACATTGGCGTTGATCGAGGTTATAGATCCGGCGCTGTAAGCGGTCGTGCCATCGACATAGATTTTCCATCCCGTGATCGACTGACCGGCTGTCGGCGAACTCGACGCTCTAATGTTGACCGGGGTACCTACGTTCGCGTGATTGGTGGGCGTCGAAATCGTGATTGTCGGTTTAAGATCTTTTGCAGTGACTGTGACACTCTGGTCGCCATAGTTTCCCGAGTCATCCCAGGCTCGAACCAGTAGGGTGTGCTTACCCGCGCTCATCTCGACCCGTGCATCGATCGCGTTTTGCGACCCCGCATTGTAGGTGCCTACTCCGTCCACATAGACCCACCATCCGGTGATGGAATGGCCCGTGGGTGGAAACGCTGAGGCTTGAATGGCTCCTGGAGCACTCAGCGTCGCTCCACCTGCGGGAGAGCTGACAATCACTTCGGGCTTAGTATTCTTCGTAGTGAAGAAATCAGTCATATCCGATGCCGTCGGCGAAGCTCCGGGATATTTCTTGATCCCTAAACTATCGAGGATCGTGCGCAGCGAGCTCTCATGCTTGTACGGGATCGCCGAGATCGTATGCGGCGTTACCTGGGGCCCAATCAGGGCAGTGTAGACAGCAGCACCACACCCGCTGTTGGTGCCGCCCCCACATTCGTCGAAGGTGACGAGTAATAGCCCGTCGCCTCCCGGTTGGAAATCCGACGTGCTCAGAATCGGATCCAGTGTTCCGCTCATAAAACTGTCTGCCGCTGCCAATTTTTGCGCCTCCGAGCAGGAAGACATCCCGACTGGGCAATCGTGGGCATCATGATTTCCGTCCGGGACGATGATCATGAACCGGGGCAAGCTGCCGTTCTCCAAGTCCGTGGATAACTGGGAGAGATCAACGATCTTGCCTGCCGAGCCTTGAACATTGCTCAGGACATCGCTGTACCAGGTCGCTCCATTGTGCCTTCGGTAGTACGAGGTGCCGTTGCTGTTGTCGGGCGTCGTCACCCTGCCGCCTGCCTTAGCGTACGACTGGGCGTAGACCTTCCAGGAAATCCCTGCATTGTTGAGTTCTCGGAAGATGTTGTCGTCGGTAATGGGATCGCTACTCGAGGTTCCTGGATAGAAACAGTTGCTGCCGTTGCAATTGAAATCGTGAGTTCCCCGCGGCAGGGTACAGTTCACGCTCGATTCGCAACTGCCGGAAGCTAGCCAAAGATAATCAAGCAGAGAACCCCCGTTATCGGATTCGTAATTCGTGGCATATCCGTTCGCCTTGCCCTGTGCCACCAACCATGGCATGTTCGCCATCACATCGCTGAAGCTGCTGTTCTCATCGATCACAAGCACCACTCGTTGCGAAGTAGGCACCTGCGCAAATGCCACCGCAGTAGCGATTGCCAGTGCGATGGCTACGGACACACTTCTCCCTAGCCTCATTGAATTCATAAAAAGCCCCCGTTTTTGGCGTGCGCTTGCTCCGCTCGTGCATCGACACTATGCACAAGGGTCTTTCAGGAAGTGAGATTGTTCTTGCGGTGGAGGGAGTGTACTACACTCTTCCTTTCAAGCAGATAAAGAAAAGAGCGAGGCCGAAATAGTTAGGGCACGTTGCTCGGATTCACCCTCCAGCAGGTAAAATCCGAATGCCTTCTATAAACAATTTTGATTGGACTCATGAATGACCGCCCCATAAAGTCCTATGGGTGCAGTCGAGCCGTACACGAACTCGCGGACTTGTGCGCCGGATGAACTCGCTGGAGTCCCCGCTCTCCCTGTTTCGTCCCCCATTTCGCAACTACCAATTCGACGCAGCGTACGACGAGATGTTCGCATCGCCTGGAACTCCGCGCGAACACTATAAGGCTCTGTTCCAGAATCTGCTCGAACTTCCTGCAGAACAGTTGCGAAAGAGCCAACAGGCAGCCGACCTTTCGTTCCTTCACCAAGGCATTACTTTCACGGTGTACGGCAACCACGAGGGCACGGAGCGCGTCTTTCCGAACGATCTGCTGCCGCGAATCATTCCTCACCAAGAATGGCGCAAGATTGAGAGCGGACTCACGCAGCGCATCGCCGCCCTGAATCTCTTCCTCGAAGACATCTACCACCATGCGAGAATTCTGGCGGATGGCATCGTCCCGCGCGAACTGGTTTACAGTTGCCGCCACTTCCGGCGCGAGATGCGTGGCCTCACCGTTCCACGCGGCATATACGTGAGCATCTGCGGCACCGACCTCGTGCGCCTGCCCGATGGCAGCTTTGCGGTGCTAGAGGATAACCTTCGTGTCCCCAGCGGAGTGTCGTACATGCTGGCCAATCGCAAGGTGCTGAAGAAGGTGTTTCCCACCCTGTTCCGCGACTACGGCGTCAGTCCGGTGGATCATTACGCGCAGGCCCTGTTGGCGACGCTGCGCGCCTTGACGCCCGTTAGTTCTTCTGCACGGCACGAACCGAAAGTCGTTCTCCTGACTCCGGGCGTATTCAATTCCGCCTATTTCGAGCACACATTCCTTGCCCAGCAGATGGGCATCGAGCTCGTGGAAGGCCGCGATCTCCTGGTGCACGACAATATTGTCTATATGCGGACCACCGCGGGACTGCGTCGCGTCGACGTCATCTACCGCCGGGTTGATGATGATTTCCTTGATCCGCTCTGTTTCCGTCAAGACTCTAGCCTGGGAGTGCCAGGACTCTTCAACGCGTATCGAGCGGGAAACGTCGTGCTTGCGAATGCTATTGGTACCGGAGTTGCCGATGACAAGGCACTCTACGCCTACGTGCCGGCAATCATTCGCTACTATCTGGGCGAGGATCCCATTCTCGCCAATGTCCATACTTACCTGCTCAGTGACCGCTCACAACGAAGTTATGTACTCGAGCATCTTGACGAACTCGTGGTGAAGGCCGTCGGCGAATCCGGTGGATATGGCATGTTGATCGGCCCACATAGTACCGAAGAAGAAAGGGAAGACTTCCGCCGCAGGATCGAAGCCGAGCCGCGGAACTATATTGCTCAGCCAACCCTCAGTCTCTCTCGCGCACCCTGCTTCCTCGAGGGTGAGGTCCAGGCCCGACATGTCGACCTGCGTCCCTACATTTTGTACGGCGAAAATGTGACCCTGGTACCCGGAGGGCTCACGCGGGTGGCGCTGCGCCGTGGGTCCCTGGTAGTCAACTCGTCACAAGGTGGCGGCAGCAAAGACACCTGGGTTCTCCGCGCATGAGGGCGCCGGAATGAATGGCAGACGGCAAACGGCCATGCTCTCGCGGGTCGCGGACAGCTTGTATTGGATGAGCCGCTACCTGGAACGTGCCGAACATACCGCGCGCCTGATCGATGTGGACCTGCAGCTTCGCCTCGACCAATCACCGGAAGCAGGCGCTGGGCGTTGGCTTCGGCTGCTGGAGGCCTCGCAGGTTCCCGTCCCGGAAGACGGCAAGATCGACGCAGCTTCACTCACACACGTTCTTACGCTCGATCGGACGAATCCATCTTCCATCTTGTCCTGTGTTGGCGCTGCTCGTGAAAATCTGCGCCAGGTGCGGGAACAGTGCAGCACTGAAATGTGGGAGCAACTGAACCGCCTTTACCTGCAGGTGAACAGCACGATCAAAAGCGAGGCGTGGCTGCTCCAGTCCCATGTATTCTTTCGCGCCGTGCAGGAAGGAGCACATCTCTTCCAGGGAGTCACGGATTCCACGATGTCCCATGGCGAGGGCTGGCAATACATCCAGGTCGGCCGTTTTGTAGAGCGTACCGATGAACTGGCGCGCCTGATCGGAACGCACTTCGGGCGACTCCCGCATCCACTCGATCAAGCAGTTGAGAGCGAGGAATACCTCGAGTGGGTTGGCCTGCTCAAGTCTTGCGCGGCCTTCGAGGCTTATTGCAAAACATATACGGCAGAAATCCGGCCGTTGCGAGTCGCCGAGTTCCTGCTGTTGAATTCCGAGTTCCCGCATTCCGTGCGCTTCTCGGTCGATCGCGTGCAAGCAGCGCTGATTGCGATTGGAGAGTTGACCGATCGTAAAGCAGAGCAACCGGTACGTTTATCAGGACGCCTCTGCGCTACGCTGAGTTTCAGTCAGATCGAGGAGATCATGACGCAAGGCGCGGGCGGCTACGTTGATAGTGCGCGCTGGCAGTGCGCGCAAGTGCACACGGCAATCCAGCAAGTATATTTTGACTATTCAGTAGAATCGGCGCTGGTGTGAGTAGCGGCATCCTGCCGGCTGTGGCGTGGGCGTCTCGCTCGCGCAGCGGCCGCAAAGAGGAAGTTTGATCGTGAGAGGAGTCGATCGCTGGCGAAAGGCTCTTCAGGCGTACAGGTTCTGGCAAGGGCACCGCTTTAGCCGTTGAGATCTTGTTTCACCACGTAAGAGGATGCATGATCTATTCCGTCCGCCACACCACAACGTTCCGCTACGAACCCGCGATTCGCGAGAGCGTAATGGAGGTCCGCCTGCAACCGCGCAGCGACGGAGAACAGCGCTGCCTCAGTTTCACTCTTAATGTCGATCCCGCGGCGACGGTCATGCACTATCGTGACTTCACCGGGAACACGGTGCATCACTTCGACATCGCGGGTACTCATAGCCTCGTGAAGGTCACCGCGCAATCTGCGGTTGAGGTCCAATCCGCCGCCGCTCCTCGTGCCGCCGACAGCGGAGACTGGGCCGACCTCGATGCTCTCATTGCAGCTAACGATCATTTGGAAATGCTTTTGCCCAGCCACTTCGCACATTCGAGTGAGCCGCTAGAGAACCTTGCCAAGGAACTGCGATGCGAGCGCCGGGGAAATCCTCTGGCCCTTCTGACAGAGCTTAACGAGACGATCTACAAGCTGTTTGCCTACGTGCCCAACAGCACCAAGGTGGATTCGCCGATTGAGGAAGCGCTACAGGTGCGACAAGGTGTGTGCCAGGACTTCGCCCACATCATGATTGCGCTGGTACGCCGGCTTAACATCCCCTGCCACTATGTAAGCGGCTACATGTATCACCGCGACGACACAGAGAAAGACCGCTCGCTCGAGGGTGCGTCGCATGCCTGGGTAGAGGCGTTGGTGCCAAGGATGGGCTGGGTCGCGTTTGATCCCACGAACAATCTCGTCGGAGCTGACCGCCATATTCGCGTGGCTATCGGTCGCGATTACGCCGACGTTCCTCCGACCCGCGGCGTGTACAAAGGAGAGGCGCAGAGCGAACTCAGCGTGGCGGTAACGGTCAGTCCTGCCGATACAGTTCCGCCCGAGCCAGCAATGCCGACCTTTGTTGTGCGATCGCGGCCTGTAGCGGTGAGGACGACGACCCGCTCGGAACAGGAACAACAGCAGCAACAGTAGAGAAACTCATCCTTGAGACGTGCTCCGACGACTACAGTACGTCTATTCCCGAGATGAATTCATGAGCACGTGCTAGAGAGTTTCGTTTTCTCCTGCCTCGCCCTCTACGGTTGGAGTCGCAATCGTAGCGCCGCGGCCAAGCCTTCCAGAATTGCGCGTTTCCAGCCATTTCATGTAGCCGAAGCCCACTAGTAGCGCAATCAGAAACAAGTAAGGCGTCAGGTTGTAGGGCCAGGACGGCTCGGGATAGATCGTCACAAAGAGCACAGGCAGGAGGGCCAAGGTCGCAATCCACGGAACCAGTTGGTGTTTCCAAACTCTGAAGTTGTCTCGTTGTTCGCGACGCATATAGGGCGTCAAAGCCAGGTTAGCCATTACGTAGAGCACGATGACCGCGAGCGTGGCAACGGTTTCCAGGAATCCGAAGATGGTATCGGGCTGCAACAACCAGCCCACTAGCAGGATCGCTACGATCCCCGACAACTGCACGAAGCCGATCGCGACTGTCGGCGTCCGGTGCGTCGGATGAATGCGTCCGAAGCTTGCGGGGAGCGTACCCGCCCGGCCCATCGTGTACATCACGCGCGATGCAGCGTTGGCGCACGCGAGACCCACGCCGACTGCGCTATTGATAATTGCCAGGACAACCAACCACCAGCCCGCGCCCCACAACCGATGACCGAGTGCGTAGTAAGGATTGGGACTGGCTGCGAAGGTGCCCATATCTCCCGTACCCCACCCGATGGCGCTCGCATAGGAAGTCAGAATGTAGAAGATCCCAATGCTGCCAAGCGAGAGCATGATCGCCTGGCTGATGAACTTGCCGGGCAAGCGGGCTTCCTGCGCAAGCGGCGCTGGCGCCTCGAAGCCGCTCAGCGCGAGCATCGAGAAAACCATACCCGCCAGAAGGCCGCCGAAGTGATGCGGCGAGGATGAAGGCTTGAGTGGCGCAAGATATGTGGAACCCGTCCCAGGGTGAGCCAGGAAGGTAACCGCGAGCGCCAGCATGATGACCAGTTCGAGGCCGCCCAGCAGCGCCGTGATTCTCGCCGACAACTGAATGCCATGATGCGTCAACGCCCAGATAACGGTGGAGGTCGCCAGCGCAAACAACCACCACGGGATGTTTACGTGAAACTGCTCCCGCAGCATGTCTGAAACCAGATAGCCCAGAAAGCCGATACACCCGGCGGAGCCGAGGATTTCGTAGATCAAATAGCTCCAGGTCGCCATGAATCCGCTGCGACTTCCAAGTCCGCGGGTGGCGAAGGAATAGTAGCCGCCGCTCGACGGCATGTAGCGAGAAAATTCCGACACCGTGTTCCCGATAAAAAAGCAGATGATCGTGGAGAACAGAAACGACAGGGGCATCACCGGCCCGGCCTTGAGGGCAATGATCGGAAACGTGAACACAATATTGGTCGCAGGTGCGATATGCGTTACGCCTTGAAACACCAGTTCCGCAAGGCCAAGCGAATTCCGTCGGAGTTGAGGATCTGCATCAGGGCGGGTAGTTTCAGCCGTCAATGGAAGCTCCTCGAATGAACAATGACACTACTGTCTCGTTCGCTCGGCGGACAGTATAACGGGAAGCGGGATATCGTCCGAAAAGAACGCCGCCATTCGAGAAATAAAGCTAGAAGGAGAGATCCGCTAGGGCTTACTTAACGCGCCATTTCCGCAGTTGCTTCCAAACTTGTACCAAAGTCTGCATTTGGCGGGGACTGGGGAGTTGGGTATAGATCAGTCGGCATTCCCGATAGGCTCGTTCGTAAAACTCGCGGACAGCACCGACGCTGAGGTGCGCAAGGTTGTAGCGAAGTTCGTTGAGATCCCTCTCGCTCAAAATATCTGGCTTCTCGCGATCAGGACGCCGCGCCATAGGCGACGGATTTTAGCATATTCGCTATTTGTTCGCTTCAGGGTTCTAGGGGGGATCGCAGAGACTGTTTCTTAGAGTGTCGGGTGGTGAAGGAAATCAAAGCAGGGAACTCGAACAGAGGTGAAGATAAATGGCGGAGAGAGTGGGATTCTATTACTGCCATTTCCAGCAAGTGCCGATGAATCCTACACTTCCGCGATAATACCTTGTGTTTTAGAGGCTTACAAGCGATTCCTATCTTCAGCTACAGTTTCTATAGTTTCTCCTATTCGCTGGAGTTCCGCGGAAAACGGTATCAGTGGTATCAGTCGAGAACATCGAAAACCGTAGGCGCACCTCGAACTTCGATCGAACCCTGTCAGGGTCACAGGAGTAGACCAGAATCTTGCTCGCACTCCTGAAATCAAGGTGCAAGTATAAAGACAACACCGGCACCGAAGGTTCCGCCTTGGTAGGTAGTACCGTAGAGTCTGCCATGAGTATCGCGGAGTAAGCCCCCAGGGGACTTGCTCCATCGGCACCGTCGAACGTGTGTAACACCCTCAGCTTTCGAGAAATCAGGTTCAAAGCAAAGACCGTCCCAAGATTTGATGCGCCTCCCGTCGAAGCAGTGCCGAAGACGTTTCCCTTCCCGTCAATGACTAAACTGCCAAAGTATGGATTCGCTCCCTCCGGTCCGGCAAAACTGTGAAGCACGGTTTCCTTTCCGGCCGTGTCGATCTTAAAGATGGTCCCGAAGCCAAGTTTGCCCCCGAAATATGTGGTTCCGTACAGGTTGCCCTGGTTATCACGGGTCAGCCCCGCGTAGGGATTAGCTCCGTCCGAGCTTGCCGTGAAGGTGTGCAGTACCGTCTCGGTCCCGCCTTCGTCCAACTTGAACACAACTCCGTGGCCAGCTGAGGCCCCGCCCGCATAGGTAGTGCCGTAGAGAGTACCTGCAGAATCAAGGATTAACCCTCCGAACGGGGTTCCGCCGTCCGGCCCACCGGAAAAGCTGTACAAAACGGTCTCCTTGCCGCGCTTACTCAGTTTGAACACAGATCCGAAACCGAAGGCGCCACCAGACCTGGTGGTGCCGTAGAAGTTCCCGAATGAATCCCGAGTCAAGACCGAGAAAGGACTGTCTCCATCGGGAGAGCCAGTAAAGCTGTAGAGAACCGCGTCATTGCCGGTGGCGGTTACTCTGAAGATGGTCCCGCTGGAGCCGGAGCCTGTACCACCTTCGAAAGTGGTACCGTATAGATTTCCTGCCGAGTCATGAATCAGACCCGGCAGCGGGAATGCACCGTCTGGGGATCCAGCAAAACTATGCAGCACCGTCTCGCTGCCGCCGTTCAACTTGAACACGGTTCCACAGCCGGGCGATAACCCGCCCGTGCAGCTGAGATCGCCACCGTATTCTGTAGTTCCATAGAGATTACCGACCGAGTCTCGGACCAAAGCAGACGCGTACGGATTTGCTCCGTCGGCTCCGCCTGTAAAGTGGTAGAGAACTCCAAAGCTTTGTGCCTGGACCGCAGGTGGGGACTCGATCATCATCGCCAGCGTGAACACGGTTGACATCACTGTGGCCGTAAGGGCTCTGGATATCATGCACAACCTCGCTGCTCATACTTCAGAAACGGCCCACAGTTTACACCGCTTGCCCCGGTTTACCACGACCAAAATCGTGCCAAGAGAATCGGTTTCAGCCTTCCACGATGCAGAAGGCAACGGAAGCCACATTGACTCGGATTTGGGATTTCTGCAAAACTGACGACTCAAGACTTCTGGCTCGGTTGGCCTTCGGCACTTGATGGAACTGCTCCTGAATCTCGCGTGGCTGCTGCTGGCTTTGCCGGCCTACTGGCTGTGATGCAGCCGCAGTGTCGCTTCTGCCGCGCGCAAGCCTTCCGCATGGCAGTGCCTGTTCGCCCTGGGATGCGTGATTGTCGTCCTCTTCCCGGTGATTTCAGCCACTGACGATCTTTGCGCCATGCGGGCGGAGTTCGAAGAATCCCCTTGCAACAAACACAGCATCCGCCAGCACAGCAATGAACGGCTCTCCACCTCCAAGTGGCACACTCAGCCTGCCCTCATTTTCTCTTCGAACTTTTCTTTCACTGGCGATCCGGGCTGGCACAGCACACCTGCTCCACGCCGGTCCACGCTGGAAGCCCGCGTCGACTTAAGGCCGGGCCGTTCTCCTCCTAGTCCCCTCCTCCGCTAATTTCCGGCTCGCCGCATCGTTGGAAGAATCGGCGATCCAAATATCTTTTGAAATTTTGATAGTAGGAAAAAGCCGTCTGGGTGACGAAGACTTGTCGCCCGGCGTCCCGCTATCACGATTTCCCCATCTGCCGTGAATCGACTGTAGAGGGTACCCCTGATGCAGTGGACACTACCAAAGCCAACTCTAGTACTGGCTCTGATGGCGGGAAGCCTGTGCGCGCAAACGCCATCGCAATCCCCGCCTTATACCGAAGTTTGGACCTGGGACCAAGTAAAGGAACATTTCGAACTTCAGTGGTTCAACGGGCCGCACGGTGAAATCGAATTGTGGGCTCCCTTCACGCCGTACGCCACGCTTTGGAATGAAACATCGCGCGGGAATCGTGATTTTAACTCGATTGGCCGCCTCAAGGAAGGCGTAACTCTTGCGCAAGCGCAGGCCGATCTCGAAAGCATTGCGGCTAACCTTGCAGTTCGCTATCCGGCCGATCACGCCGTAAGTGTCCTGCTGCGTCCATTGCAGGAAGATAAGGAGGGCGGCTTGCGTCCGACGGTGCTGCTCTTGATGGGCGCGGTGATTCTCATCCTCCTTATTGCTTGTTCGAACATTGCGAATCTGCTGCTGGCAAGAAACTCCCGCCGCACACGCGAGATCGCGGTGCGAGTGGCGATCGGGGCCGCGAAGTGGGCCCTCATTCGGCAGTTTGCGGTCGAAAATCTGACCCTTGGATTGCTTGGAGGAGCGGTTGGCTGCGCATTGGCGTATTGCGGCCGTGCGCTCATCGTGCGATTTCATCCCAGCCAGCTTCCGCAACTCGCTGCGGTTAACATCGACCTACGCGTATTAACGTTTGGATTCGCGATCTCCGTTCTCAGCAGCCTGCTCTTTGGCACGCTTCCCGCATGGCTTGGCCTGCATGTAAATCCTTCGGACGCTTTCAAAGAGGGTGGACGCACAACCACATCGACCAGCCGAAGAAGGCTTGGTCGGTTATTTGTGGCCAGTGAGATGGCACTCGCCGTAATGCTGTTGGTCGGTACCGGACTTTTGACTCGAAGCTTGCTGCGTTTGCAGGAGCAACAGCCGGGATTTCGCGTCGATCACCTGTTGCGAACGCATCTTTTTCTGCCCTCGGTCCGCTATCCGAAGCCTGAGGCGGTCACGCGCTTTTGTGATGAATACGCCGCACGGGTGCGCCAGTTGCCTGGCGTGAGCGACGCAGTGATCAGCGCAGCCTATCCACCGGACGATCAGTGGGTGCAGCCTTTCACAATTGCAGGGCGGCCTGTATCGCGCCTCGAAGATATGCCTTCGGCGACATTGAACGTGACAGACTCGCACTACCTGCACACTCTGGCGGTTCCATTATTGAAGGGCCGAGACTTTTCCGATGCGGATACCGAGAGCAGTCAACCCGTCGCGCTGATTAACCGCACATTCGCCAACACTTACTTTCCGGACGAGGATCCGGTCGGCAAGCAGATTCAGCTCGGATTGCCCCAGCCGATGGTTTCATCGACCGCACCAAACCTGCGATTGACAGTTGTTGGCGTGATTGGCGACACGATGAACCGAGGCTTGGACCTTCCACCCTTACCCCAACTTACGGCGTTGTTCCGCCAGACTCCGGACTTAAACTACGGCTTCAAGAATCTGATCGTTCGCACGGCGCTCGATCCGCTGCAGCTGGCGCCTTCGATCCGCCAACAACTGCACCTGCTGGATGCCAATTTGCCATTCGCGGAAGTTTCGAGCATGGACGAGATCATGCAGCAGCAGACTTCCGACCGGCGTTACACCACCGCTCTGCTGATTTTGTTTGCGGTCTTCGGACTTGGCCTGGCAGCTACGGGAGTCTACGGTGTCGTCTCGTATTTGGTGATCCAACGCACGAGTGAGATCGGTCTGCGCATGGCATTGGGAGCGCAGCGCCCAGCAATCCTCTGGTTGGTTCTAAAACAAGGTCTGGGAATGGCGGCGATGGGAACCGCTGTGGGGCTGGCCAGCGCGTGGATCCTACGAAAGACCGTTGCCGAGCTTGTATTTGGCATCTCTCCGGCCGATCCAGCCACGTTCGTCGCCGCCGCTGTAGTGCTAATCGGCTTCGCGGTGTTTGCAAGTCTGCTGCCGGCGCGTCGTGCGACCAAGGTCGATCCGATGGTGGCGCTGCGTTACGAGTAACCGCTAGTAAACGCCTCAGCCGTCTACTGAGGTCGGTGCTCATGTGGAATCCGAGAGCAAGCTCAATTGAAATGCTTTGGTTCAAGCATCTATCAGGCCGACCCACGTCCGTTTTGCTTCTGGTTCGATCCCCGAGCGGTGGCGACCTGGCTGCGCAAGATGTAGCGATCAGATCTTGAGACGAGGCAGTACTCCGATGGAGCAGAAAACGGATGCTTATTCCTTTGCGATAGGCCAAGCATAACTTCAGAGTTGCCCGTCATCCGCTCACGGAGGTCTCATTCGCTAAAATCACTGCATGACAGCTCACCTTTCCGTAGTGGTGTTCGACCTTGGCGGCGTACTAATCGATTGGAACCCACGCCATCTCTATCGAAAATTGTTCCAACATGAAGCCGAAATGGAAGATTTTCTCGCGAACATCTGCACGGCACAATGGAATCTGCAGCAAGACGCTGGGCGCAGTTTTACAGAAGCTTGCACAGCATTAAAACTCGAGCATCCCGATAAAGTCGACATGATCGACGCGTGGTTCGAGCGTTTCGATGAAATGATGGCAGGACCGATTGCGGGTACCGTCGATATTCTGGCTGAGCTCCGGGAGCGGGAAATTCCCGTCTACGCCCTGAGCAACTGGTCAGCGGAAACCTTCCCTTTTGCGCAGAGAAGATTCGAGTTTCTGCAGTGGTTCCGTGCAATCTTCCTCTCTGCCGAGGTGCGTTTGATCAAACCCGACCCGCGAATCTTTAAGTACTTCTGTGAAAAGTTTGCTCTGAGGCCGGAGGAAATCATCTACGTTGATGACCTACAGCACAACGTGGAAGCGGCCCGCACGATTGGCATGCACGCGATTCGATTTAGTGATCCGGCTTCGCTGCGTCAGGAACTGGTGCAGCTTAGGTTGTTGGCGTCAAGAGCACGCATCGAACACGTTGCAGCCTGGGTTCTCGATCTTGATCGTGCTCGCAGTTTTTACGAGCGCTGGTTTGACGCTGCCTCGACTCCCGAGTATTCGAGTACAAAGCGCGAATTTCGATCCCAGTTCATATCGCTCGACGGAGGCTCACGCCTTGAACTGATGGTCTCTCCCCAGGAAACCCCACGCCACGCTCACATCGCCATTTCGGTTGGTTCGCGCCAGGCGGTGGATCGTTTGGTCAAGGAAATGGAACAAGCGGGCGTTCAGATTGTCAGCGGATTACGAATTACGGGAGACGGATACTATGAAGCCGTGATCGCAGACTCCGAGGGGAATCTGGTGGAAATCACTGCCTAACTACTATTCGTGAATGGTCGGCAAACCTCACCTACTCGCGTTACGTCAGAGTTGCTCGTCACTCGCCCCGTACTTAATGGAGACGGGTTGTTCGATCTGACATCCGAAGCCCCTTCGTCTTAAGGGCTTGGAACAAACATCTTATGCATTGTTCAGTTTGGATTAAGCTAGCCCTTCGGCCAAGCCTTCGCAGGAGGTAACCCCATGTCCGCGAGAGTGGATCTCTACGACAGCGCATACGCAAACTACGCGTCTGAGGTGTACCGAGAAGTACGAATGCAAACATATGGAGAGGATTTTGGGCAAACAAGCTGGGCAACCACGGAAGAGTCAAGGGAAATTCCTCATCGGCTTGTCTTGAAACCTGATTCATCAGTGCTGGAATTGGGGTGCGGTTCTGGTGGATATGCCTTATACGTAGCGGAGACTGTGGGCTGCCGAGTTGTGGGCCTGGACATTAATGAACCTGGAGTTCAAAACGCAAACCAACTTGCTGCGGCAAGAGGTCTCGGTGAAAAGGTTCATTTCGAACGGTGCGACGCTTCCAAGGTTCTCCCCTTTGAGGACGAGACTTTTGATGCGGTCTTCTCGAATGATGTCTTGTGCCATCTTGCAGGACGGCCCAGAGTGCTCGGCGAGATGTTTCGCATTCTGAAGGCCGGTGGCCGAATGCTGTTTAGCGACGCGCTGGTAGTAGGCGGAATGCTTTCCCATGAAGAAATTGCCACGCGTAGCTCGATCGGGTTCTACGTCTACAGTCCGCCAGGAGAAAATGAACGACTGATTGCGAGAGCAGGGTTTCGCCGGATCAGCGTGACGGATACGACTGACAGCGCGGCCCAAATTGCGAAGCAGTGGTACGACGCGCGGGAGAAAATGACGAAGGAACTGATCGCAGTGGAAGGCAACAGCAACTTCGAAGGTCTGCAACGGTTTCTGTCGTGCGTGCACAGCTTGACGACGGAAAGGCGTTTACTGAGGTATCTGTATTCTGCCAATAAGCCTCAGTGAGATGAACGGCCGACTTTCGAAATGCGGAGCCCTGGTTCGGTCGCCATCGGACACGATGTATCGAACGATTCCTGCGTGTGTGGTCGGCAAACCGAAATCAATACTTTGATCGAAGGTTTTGCAGTGCAGCCCAGTTGCCGTGACAAGGAGTGAATGTGGGACTCTTCACGCCAATCCGTACTGATCGCATTGGATATCGGTCGCGCTCTCAGCTGTTGAACTCGTGTAACTACTCTCGGTCGCGCGCAAGATCAGCCATAATCGCAAACCCGCTCAAGCTATTATTCTGGAATGTGAGTGAAAAGCCAGACACACACCCCAAGACACTGCTTCGCAAGGGTTTTCTCCGATCCTTTCTTCGATGGCTTGTCATCGGCGTGGTACTTGCTTGGTCGCTTGCCGCGCTGTTCCTTCTGGCCACCCGGTGGATCGACCCACCGTCAACCGCGGTACACATGCAGCGCCGCTTGCAGGCCTGGATTCACCACACTCCGTATCATGAACGCTACAAATTCATTCCCCTCAGCCAAATCTCGCCCGATCTCCAGCACGCAGTAATCGCCGCAGAGGACGCACGTTTCTACCAGCACCATGGATTCGATTGGCACCAGATCCAAATCGCTGCCGAAGACGATTTGGAAGGCGGTCGCACTCGCGGAGCTTCGACTATTACGCAGCAACTCCTAAAGAACCTATTCTTCGGAACCGGCCGATCAGTGCTCCGCAAGGGTGCGGAGTTCACACTGGTGCCGGTGGCCGAATTTGGCCTCGGCAAGCGGCGCATTCTGGAGATCTATCTCAATGTGGTCGAATGGGGTCCTGGTATTTATGGTGCAGAGTCGGCGTGTCGCTACTACCACGGAGTCGCGGCCCGGAATATCGGCCGGGAGCAGGCGGCGCGGCTCGCTGCGATTCTGCCGGCTCCCCTGAAGCGACGCCCCGAGCGCATGAATAACTACAGCGCGCGCATCCTTGAGCGGATGCGCCAACTCGGTTGGTAATTGCGAGCAACCTCTTACCAGAGTAGCGCGTATGATTTCCGTCGCGGTGAGTTCTCATCGTTGCGGCTAATAAGTTGGATACGTCCTGTCACTGTTCACAGTTGCGTTGTTCCGTGTGCAGCAGTATGCTGCACGGAAACTTGACCGCCCAGAGGTTCTCATCACTATCTGGTGTTCAACGTAGCTCCACCCCGTACGGTGAAAAGTCCACGAAGGAGGCTTTTTGCGAGAAGTTCGCGTTCTCCTGGCGGACGATTACGAACCTTGGCGTCGTTGTGTGTCTTCGCTGCTTCTAAGGCAGCCCGAATGGAAGATCATCGGCGAGGTATCTGACGGCCTGGAAGCTGTTCAAAAGACCCAGGAATTGAAGCCTGATCTGATCCTACTGGACTTGAGTCTCCCAAAGCTCAGTGGAGTCGAAGCTGCGAATCGCATTCGCCGGATTGCTCCCGCGACGAAAATAGTGTTCATCACCGCTTACCGTGATTCGGATGCGATGCAAACCGTTTTGCGCAACGAGGCCGAGGGCTATGTTCTCAAGTGGGAGGTTACAAAAGATCTTCTCCCCGCCGTTGAAGCCGTTCTCTGGGGAGGAAAATTCGTCAGCGCAGAACTCGCCGATCCCCCTAAGAGCGGGCGCTCATTCGAGAGGAGTCATTGAAGCGAACTCGCTACGGACGAAAACGCATTGTTCGCATTGCTTCCGACCAGGCGAATCGTACCAACCACCAACACCAGAATCACCGCCAGCATGACTGCATATTCGGCGATGTCTTGGCCCTCGTCGTCCCACAGCTTGCGCAGAAGATAACTCATATTCGCGCCCCGTCACCCGAGCCAATTCTACGCGCATGTGCATCCACCGCGAGAAATTTAATGGGGCAGCTCGGAGCGGTTGTCGAAAAGAGCCGTTACACTCAAGAATCCCTGTTTCGGGCATTTTGAGTGTAATCGGGGATATAACGCCAATCATCCGCAGCAGGACCGTTTAGGATTTGGTCGCTCACAACCAGGATGTCATCCGTGATGATCTCGTCTCTTTTTGATCGCTTGGATTATCCCAGCCTCCTTCAAAGTGTCTACTTGAACCAGGCATCCTTGGGATTGATTGGTCAACCAGCAGTAAACGCAATGCACACTTTCATAGAAAACGTGGCTAGGCATGGCAACCTCTACATGTCCGATAGGGATGAGGTGGCCTACTTCGAAACGCTCCGCGAACGCGCCTCGCGATTGCTTCATTGCGAGTCCGCGCAAGTCGCAATTGTCGCCAGCGCAAGTGAGATCTTGGGTCAACTGCCGATGCTGCTTCAGCCGCGACTAAAGAGCATAATTCTGGCCGTTTCATCAGACTTTCCCGCGATAACTCGTCCGTGGCTTCGTCTGGCTGCTCTAAAAGACCATCGGGTGCGCTTTGTTGATGACCAGCCAACGAGCGATTTGACCGATACACTCATTGAGGCAATTGATGAGAATACTTCTGTGGTTGCGGTGAGCAGTGTGCAATACGCTACGGGTACGGTAGTGGATATTTCTCGCCTGCGGCGAAGCACTGTCCAGGTTGGTGCACGTTTGATTGTAGACGCTACGCAAGCGGCAGGTGCAGTGCGCGTGGACGCAGCGTCATGGGATGCTGATGCCGTCGTTGCCAGCGGCTACAAATGGCTTGGTGGACATGGAGGCGTTGCACTGGCAATCATGTCGCCACGCTTGCTTGAGCAAATCCCCCCTTTGCCGGGTTGGATGGGCGCGTCGGACCCCTTTGGATTTAATGCGACCTCTGTGTCGCTAGCGAATGATGCGCGGCGCTACACGCAGTCAACAATGTCATACGTCTCTATCGCGGGTCTCGTGGTAGCAATCGATCAGTTGTTGTCCTTGGATGAAACTCGCATTGAGGCGCATGCACGGAATTTGGCAGGAATGTTGGCTAGCGAAGCCAGCAAGTATGGTTGGCAACCGTTTCGCAGTGTTGGCGATCCTGCTGCATCTCCACATCATTTCACTGGGCCGCCCTCGTGAAAGCGTACAAGCAATTGTGGAAAGACTTCGTAGTCAGAATATTGTGTGCGGTACACGTGGCGGACGCATTAGGATCTCGCTCGCCCCTTACAACGACGCAAGTGACGTCGACACTATCGTCGAAGCACTTGCAAGAGCACGTTCGGGACGAATGATGACTCTAACAGAATCCCTGTTCCGGGCATTTCGAGCGCAATCGCGATATTTCAACAGTTGACAGCTCGGCTCGCCCCATCCGTTTCCAGAGGAGAGTGTTGGGATGGCCGTTGTAATACGTTCCTTTTGCTACTGGCCGAGATTGTCTAGAGCAGAGCGGAGAGGGGCGCTTGAGATTTGGATGAGTCCGGTGAAAGGCATGTACATATCCAGGATAACGAAAATCGCGCCGGAAACCGCAGACGCAGCAGCAAAGAGGCTAGCGACTGCGGTTAGGTTGCGCGGTGCGAAGAGGCCGAAGCTGACGAAAACCAAAATAAGCCATATGACCATGACTACGAGCAACGGCCTGGAAAACGAAGCATTTGACTGTTCGTACATTAACCAGCGGATCGGGGAATTCGACGAGGCGATTACAATAAAAACTGTATTTCGACTTGAGCCAGCCGCACCATAGCCTTGAAAGTGTCGAAGGTAACTGTGCTCAAGTGGATCGCCTGGGTTTGGCCCTACGCCTTGATTACCATCTCCGTGATCGGCCTCGTCTACATATTCTGGGCCCGCTACTTCTGATCTGCCTCAAGAACTACCACGAGGGAGCTGACTTTCCCACCGATGCCTTAGGCTCAGCGCGCTGACATCATGCGGTTGCATTCGCTGGAAGCTCTACAGATGATTGTGCAGGACTTTCCGTTTCAGATCCGGAGATGCCTGCTCGTAGCAGTTTAAGCAGGGACATTGGAACAGTCTGTTCTCCGGCATAACGATGTGATTGCAACGGTCACAGCGATACCAGTCCCGGCCTTCTCCTCTAGTCATCTTCTTGAAGTTGCCGCCCTCTGAACAATATGGGCATCGCCGCTTATCCGTAGACCAGAGCGCGGAATCGGTTGAGTCTGGCGTTGGCATAATGGCAACGTTAATCTGAACCGTGGTCCCCGTCGAATACCCTCGGTAATGGCTCCGATTGGCCCGCGTAACACCACCAAAGAGCGCCGATACCGTACAGGATCACGAATGCCCGCCATCCCAGAACCAGTAATATCCGCCGACCCGCGCGCGAGTCTTCAAAACTTACCCGACCCGAATCTCTATGACGTTGCTCGAAATCCATCTGCCGTCCATCGCCGAATAGCCCTCCAGCTTCTAGTCGAAAGAAGCAGCCTCTACGCGGGACGTGATGACATTGCCGATGAAGCGCGTGCATTGATCCTTGAGAATCCGCTGATCCTAAAAAAGGTCGATCCATCCGCTGCCGTACAAGCTCTCAGACTTCCCAGCCTTATTGATGTCGTGGCGGATCAACAGGCCAAGCGTGCCGCATTAGCCGCTCTCGAATCCCAGCACAACGCAGATCACATCGAGCACATTGCGGCTGTCGAATCCACCGTCACCAGCAACAAAGCAGCTAACGACATGGCTGTGCGAGAAGCTTATTCAGCCCTCTGGCTCGATGGCGCGCGCGCAAGACCTGGCAGCTCACTGAAGAAGTGAATCGGCAGAAGGCGGCGCTCGAAGAGAAATTAGACACGCTGCGCGCCGAACACGTGAACGACACGGAAGCTGCGAACGAGCGGCTTAGGCTGCTTGAACGTTCACCATGGCGCAAATTTACAGACTCGGGAAAGAAAAACGTTCTTGCAGTTCGCGGGTGGTTACGGAAGGACTAACCCCTCACAAAAATCTTGAACCCCGTGCTTCCCTGAGTCTATTATTTGGCTCCCGCTCTCCGGAGGCGCATGGAACACGAAAAACAAGAACGCTGGATGGAACTATGCAAGATGGCGGCTAAGGAGCAAGATCCAGAAAAGCTACTTGCCCTTACGCAGGAAATTAGCCGGATATTAGACGACAAGGAAGCTCGGGTGAAAGAGGCGCGCAAACGGCTCGCTGATTCTGACTTCGGTAAAGCTCAACCAGCACCGCAGTAAAGTTTACTTTCCTCACCTTCGTTTCCGCCCGCAATCATCGGCGTGTTTACTTCCTCTAAAAACTCTTCTCCTCTACTGGCACACCATGATGCCCACTGCGGCTCGCCCGATAAACCAATAGTTAGCAACACCAGGTATTCGACATCGTTATCCCTGCCGGTTACATCGACCGGCTTATCCAAGACTGACGCTAACGGTATTGATAATTAACGACGGGCAATTCAAACACGTCATGCGCGAAGGCAGATCACAAAGGCCGCATGATGGAACTCGCCGGATTCGGCGACGCTCACCAGGATGGGCGATAACCTCACAGTGCCGACACTTCCGACACGAGTGCCGAACGAGACGATCCGTAAGCGGTTTGAATAGTTATGCGGCCTCGTTCCAGCGCCGACTGTCTGGAGTGCTCGCATAGATGACTATCACCGACTTCGCAGAGAAGTACAGACTTAAGGTGCGGCGTGATCCAGACGACGGCACAGATATCATCCTAGGTCACGCGCGACCAGAGCCATCTCTATGTGTGGTATGAGACTGAGCGTCCACCTAGAACGGGATGAAGCCCAGTGATGATCTACCACGGGTCGGGTGGTTCGATCGGTCCCGGCTTCGGCGTTCGCATCGGTTCTGGCACTGGTGGTCGTGGTCGTGGCTTCGCTGGCTTCATGTCTCTCCTCCTAAATCAAGCCCACTCTCGATCTAACCCGACTCTGCAGTTTGCGGCCTAGCCGAGTTTTCATTCGAATAGGCGCAACACTTTCACCGATCTCGTTGCTCCGACGCTCCAATATCCCAAGGCGAGCCGGATCTGCTGTCTTCGTCGTGCGAAAGGATTCCCACGCCTCAGTCCAGTCAACAACGAGGTCGCCATAGGCGCGACTGGCCTTAACGAGGACGAGCGTCCGACTGCGCCACGCGAATACGCTTCCCACCGACGACACAATGGCCGATGCAACCGCGAAGTACGGGGCAGCTCCCGGAGCTGTGACCTGAATCAGCGACACTGCTGCTGCCGTTGATAATACGGCCGTTGTCGTAATCGATACTTTGTTAAGCCACTCGCTTCGGTTCGCCAGCTCGGAGCAATAGATCTCGGAGAACATTGCGTTGAGTAGTCCCAAACCTGTGCGGGAAGAGCGGAGGAGAGTGCGATCCTCATCTGTGGTAACGACGACGGCCATTCACTCAACTCCCGGATCTATCAGTGGCTCTTTGGCGCGAAGTGCCCGTATGCTAGCACAACATCTAGGTTCGGTACGGTTGCGTTCGTAGGGCAGGTGCGCGGTTTGCCTAGTATCCAAAAGAGCGGAACCGCCCTCCCCCGAGTGTGGTCCCGCCCCTAAAAGCCGCACAGCTTACTGCGACCTATCACTAATCACTCTACGCTGCGCACGGTAGTTATCAATGGATCGAAGGTGGTATCGAGGCGCACGAAGATGCTGCAGGGTTTTACTAGCGGCTTCTCCGACGCGTATCCGACGCAACGCCAACATGCTTCAACTAACCTTCATCACATTGTCCGCAACACGTGAACCAACCGTTCTCAGCGGGCACCATCTCTGCCGAACCTTGGGCGTGCGCTCTCAGGCTGGCGAGCTGGAATCCGTTAAGGGTTGTGATTGTTCTCAACCGACTATCACTTCTGACAGTTCTCACTAGTCGCGCTCTAGTTTGGAATTCCAGAGCACAGGGGCTACACGGGGAATTTTACTTGCCTAGAATTTCCTCTCTTTGGGTGCGCGCTTCTCACAACGCCGAACAGTGTGATCTCAGAATGCGCCACCCTCCCCGCCCTGTAACGCCCAATTTCGTGAAGAAAGAAATCAGGATGGCAATATCACCGATGTGACTAATAAACCGAGAGGTCCCGAGAATGACTAGGCGAGGGACGATAAATTTATCGTGACCGTGACTTTCGCAACTAAGGGGCTTTGTACGCTAGGGTACAGAGTTCGCTGTATTCACTTACGGGGTCGTTGGCGCTAAGCTGAAATTCACGTTTCATGATCTCGGGACAGTCATGGGCTGGTGCTCGCAGACGGCACTGGTGGCTCCTACGGCTGTCCCCCTTTCTTGTCAAATCATTCGGCGGGTGGTCCTCCGAGAATTCAATTAGAGGATGCACTGCAAACGCCAAGATGCGCAACTTCCGCGCAGGTAACTGACGGCATAACCTCTGCGAAACCTCGGCTGGTACATGCTGAAGGTCATCTCTGGTAGTTTTCCCAGTTGCCTGACAGATCTAGCACACGTTACGCTGCGTATATTCGGCTAGTTCCGCCCGCATTCACCCTCAACCAAGAGCGATCAACAAACAATCCAAGGAGACTTTCAATGCCGATCAAGAATCCGAAACAGATTTTCGTGCTCATGCTCAGCGATCTACGGCAGGGCGGTGAAAAAACGACAAAGATTTTCCAGAACCTGGCACAGCTCGCAGAAGATCCCGATATCAAGCAGGCCCTGGAAGCTCGTGCCTTTGTCGCGCAAAAAGACGTCGAGACCCTCGATCAATGTTTCAAAGTCATCGGTGAGGAGCCGGTGGAACTGAGTGAAACGAGGGCTCGGATTTACGATGCGCTTACCGAGGACTTCCGCAAAGAAGTAGCGGACATTAAAGATACGACGACGCGGCGTTTCTACATCCTCGCGAAACTTAACAACCTTGCTCATTTCCGCGCTGCCGAGTTCAAGACGCTCATCGCGGCTGCTGACGTCTCTGGCAATTATGGAGTCGCCGCACTCCTGGAAACCTGCCTCGCGGATAAGCTCGCGTTAGCGGAGCGGACGCAGCTGTGGCTGCGCAGGATCGCCGAAATTGACATAGCGGAGAAAATTGGCGCCAAGAGAGCAGCATAGACCCGAACCGGAGGAAATTCGCCGATTAGGCGATGCCCAAGCAGCGCGCCGGGTTTGAGTGCTATTGCATCCTGCCCGGCGCTGTTCAATAGGCCAACCAGACCATTGATGTACCCGGGCGGCGATTACACTCATAATCCCTTCCCCAGGGTCAACTGATCCTCGCCGCCAGACCCACAGGCAGGTATTCGTTCGACGTTTTTAGGGCTACCCGCGCGCGCTTCGACTCGCCGGAACGCAGGAACGAATCTTTACCAACCTAAAAAGCGAGACAACCTCTCCCCCGAGGGCTGTCTCGCTTCAGAAGTCGCAACCCTTAACAGCAACTTCTCGATATTTACTTTAGACCCCACGAAAATGCTGCAGGATTTTACCAGTCGTCACCTGCCCTTGTTCCGTCGTGTATCCGACGCAATGCCTCTTGCGACATCGACAATTTGCCGCACACGAGTCGCACACCAGGGGCTTTGGCTCTTTGCTCGCGTACTAGTTCTCTCCGTTGATATCAACCGACAGTGATTGCGTTTGTGCGCCGCTTGATGATCCCCAGAGTGCGTGCTGCCCCACAGGGCGTTCTGCTAAAGGTACGCGCAGAAATTCCCCTGAGGCTGGCACGACCTTTAACGAGGCCATGTCGCTTGTCACCTGGCCTTTCACGATCCCGACCTCACACTTTGCGACTGATAATGCAGATGCATCGTTCAACGAAACTGCCGTCAGCTAATTGATGTAGTACATCCACCATGGTGTTGTGACCACCGACAAAAGACTGATAAATCCCGTTCGCCTCCGTTATGTTCAGCTCGAAGGTTCCTACAATGTACGTCCCACCCTGGCCATCGGGAACATTTTGAGTATTGCTGCCCGTGAAGACCATCGCTATCGCGCCCTCGGGGAGAGTCGTAGGCGACGGAACTGCCAGCGAACTGTACGTAAAAGTTTCCGATCGCTTTCTTGGTCTGACCATTCCCATGTCCGATGACATCTTCGGGAAGCCCGCTGACAGCGAAGATCTTGTTGTGCTGAACGAACCATCACTGAGGTTCACCGTGGTCAGTCCCAAGTCGGGGCCATGTACTACTGGCGTATAAGGCCCCTCCAGCAGGATGGAGAAGGTGTCGGCGGGTTGCCCATCTCGTTCGGACGATGAGGGTGCGGCACCCTGCACAGGTGCTGAAAGCATCGCGACCATCGCCCCGACGAGAAAAGAAGCGAGGACCAAGCTCTTGGTGTTCCCTCCGACACAAACGCCCGACTGATTGATTGAACAGCTTGATCAAAGGGTCTGTCCTTAACCTAGGAGTTCATTGTGTATTTCCTTTCGTTCCATGCGAGGCTGCTTTTGTTGATCAAAGCCTGCCTCGAAAGTTTTTTGATTGTGAGTGGTGGCGTTTTAGTCTCTTCGCCACCGAAGTTAGGAATTGATACTTGACGCACTCCCCGAACCAACCCATGACATGGCAACTTCTACTGGACGCTTTGATGGCTCATGGGCGCACGATCCATCTTTTCCGAAAAGAACCGCAGGCGCTCGCTGCGGCTCGCCCTGAGACGTGCTCAACGCCTCGGATCAGTCAACCGAAATGCGTTCTCCCGTGACGTTGCCGGTTACCTCAGTGACGAAGTTGCCGGACGGATCGTAGATATTGCCAAAGTGAAGGAACCGCTGTGCGTATTGCCACCTTGACCCACAGTAACGGTTTCACTGAGGTGGATGGTTCCCAGGAAGTTTCCGTTCGTGTCGTAGCTCCACACGCGGTGAGCGAGCCTGAAGGCCCCATGCGAAGTATGCTTCCACACCCCCAGGCAGACGTTGCCTCCTCTCGGAATGGAACATTCGGGTTGTGGACCTCGGTCCCCCCAGCATTCCAGAGCTGGTACGCTTCCTGGATGGTTTGATCGCCGATCGTGAACTGGATCTGCCAAAGGCCAACCATGGATTTGCCGACGTTGTTTCCGGCAGAAGCAGAGTTCGGTTCGATCGGGCGAGATTGACTATGGACGGAAGCAGCCGCCGCTGCTATCGCGGATAGGGAGTCGCCGCACGACCCGAATGCTGTGGCGCTGAGTCCAAATGCTATGACCATGCAGGCAGCAAACCTGACTACGAGGTTGAAGAGGTTCTGAGTACGTATAGTTTCCATAGATCTCCTTTTAGTTGACTGTTTAGGTCGTTCATCCCGCAGTACTGCCCAAGGCGGGCTCGGAGCCACCTCCTCACGAGCCTACGATGACTATCAGCGCTGGATTTAAGCCAAGAAGCAGCAGGGTAGAGAGAGCTGAGTTAGCAGAGGAGAGAACAGAAGAGTTCCTGAAACCTGCAAGAGTCAGTCAACTGACCTGCGTAAACCGCCGAGATAATGCGGACACTGATCTTCGGCGCCTGCGCAATCATTGTTGGCACAAACGTCGTGACCGACTGTGGACGTTCCTGTGAAGAAGCAGCAGTCACAACTACCATCTCACTTGTTTGAGCGTTGCCTTCGTCGAAGGGCGTTTCTGGAACATCTGCCTTGGGCAACATTAGCAATGGGACGGCGAAAAGCAGGTTCACACGGATGCAAGTCGAATTGCCCTCGCATGGTGGAGGAACATAGACTTATACCTATGGTAGTAAGAGGGCCTACGAAGGGAAAACAAACTAGCTAGGAAAAAGCCTCCCACATCGTGTCTGCGACGATGCGCCCAAACCGAACTATTGTCAAGGAGAATAAATCTGCTT
>CAWJAR010000002.1:0-1223860 GCA_963840895.1 uncultured Acidobacteriaceae bacterium | reverse complement strand
CACAGCAATGCCTGGGAGGATGGAATGTGAACGGTCATTTAGGTAGCCGATGAGAGACGGGCCGACGAACGCGCCAATCTGTGACACGGAAGTAATCAGTCCAAACGCCGCCGCCGCGGTAGTACCGCTCAGGATCGTGGTGGGAATAGACCAGATGCACGGAATACTGGCGAAGTAGAAGCCGCTGCCCAGAGTAAAGAGCAGCACCACCAACGCGAAATGCAGATGGACAGCAATTATCAGCAGGAAAGCAACGCCGGCGCACAGGACAGGGATGGCCGCATGCCACTTTCGTTCGCCGGTTTTGTCAGAGTGCCAAGCATTGACAATTAGGCCCACCAGACCTCCTATAGCCGGGAAGATCACAAGTCTGGCGACGGTAGTAGGAGGAAGACTCGAAAAACGCTTGAGAAAGGTAGGCAACCAGAATGAATTGGCGATAATCGCCAACTGGAAGAAGAAGTAGCCTCCAATGACTAAATGGATGCGGGGATCGCGGCACGCATCCCAAAAAGTGAAAGCACGATGTTTCTTCTTTGCGGCGCGCTCGGCGTCGATCTCGGCGATAATCCAGTAGCGTTCGGATGCAGACAGCCAGCCGGCCTCAGACGGGTGGTCTGTCAGGTAGAAAAGTGTGACGATCCCGAGGAGGATTGCAGGAATTCCCTCTAGGATAAAGAGCCAGCGCCAACCAGGAAAACCAAACCAGTGAATTCCAATGAGCCAGCTGGCGACGGAAGAACCGACGACCATGCCGATGGGGATGGAAGCGTAGAACACGGCGATGGCTCTTGCGCGATCTTCAACCCGAAACCAGCGAGTGAGGTACACAATCACTCCAGGAAAGAAGCTGGCTTCCGCAGCGCCAAGGAGGAGGCGCGCTGTATAGAACTGGTGTGTAGTGTGGATGAACGCCGTGAAAATGGTGACGAGTCCCCAAGTGACCATGATGCGTGCGATCCATTTGCGAGCGCTCCAGCGCTCAACGAGGATGGCTCCGGGGATTTCGAAGAGGACATATGTCAGGAAGAAAATGCCAGCACCTAGACCGTAGACACGATCCGAAAAGCCGAGATCGGCGCTCATGCGCAGTGCTGCGAACGACACGTTCACGCGGTCGACATAATTGACGAGATACAGGGTGAAAAGAAAGGGCAACAAACGGATAGCGATCTTGCGGCGTACGGAGTGCATCAGTGATCGGCTTTTCGAATGAGATTCTATCTCCCTTTCAACGAAGAGTGGTCTACGAAACATACTGGAAGTTGGAGTAATCGGGAAGCACAGTATTGTGATCGAGATACGTGCAATCTGGAAGCAAGGACCGGATTGGCCTCGAGAGACGCCTGTGTGGTGATTGACGCCTTCTCTCCGATGATCGGGAAACCGGAATCAAAGCTTTGGTCGAAGGTCTTGTCAGTGCAGCCCACTTGCCATGACAACGAGTGAATGTGGGGACTCTTCGCGCCAATCCGACTGATCGCATTGGACAGTTCGGTCGCGCTCCGAACCGTTTAACTCGTTGAACTACCCTTGGTCTAAGGCGTTACAGTCTTCAAGTTGGCGAAAGCTGGTCGTATACCCTGTTTAAGAATCGGTGGTCGCGTCCGCTTTGAGGCACGGTCTCTGGCGACCCGGCTGTCAGGATATAATTCGCCGGTCCTTGGGGCAGAACCAGCACGATGGAGCGGTGCCGAAGGTTGATTCCTTCATGCCGCCGCGCAGCGTCCGAGTAGCCGGTCAACAGGAGCAATCGCGATCACTTCCTTGTACGCCGACTCGTAAGGAGCCAAATCAGAGGTCTACCCCTGTTCCTTTGCACCCTGTCTGGCAGGCGCCAGTCGCGCTTCCCAGGACTAATCCCGCGATGTCCACAGGGCCGTTTAAAGGTAGCTTCCGGCTGGCACGGCCTACTGCACAACTCGGGGCGATCACTGCTTTGTGACGTCGATCATGTTGTCATCCGCATTCCGGTCGATCAGCTTGTTGTACGGATCAATACCCGCCAACGTAGGCGGTTGGTCGACGATGATCACAAAGGTCCGATGTTCCTCGGTGAATTTTTCCTTCCTGAGATAGAGCGGCTTCTCTTCATCTTTCTTTCCGCTGAAGACTCCGATCTCGATGTAGTCGGCAAGCGGCATCGGAGTTTCCGCTCCGTTGCCATCAGCTTGCATCTTGCGAGCCTGGACATCGAGCGTGACCTTATATTTGCCGTCGGGAGTTTTCTGCGATGTGGCCGAGACGGTCTTGTTGTCGTAAAGGACGATGCGGTTGAAGCCATCATCGACTAGATACTGGAGTTCGGGCGGGGTTTGCGCGTGGATGGCATCTATCAGCATTCGAGTATCGGGGTAGGGATCGTCGAAAGTATTGGCGACGCGGACCGCGCTGTTGGCGTCGACCTGATTGTTGGCATTGGCGTAGCGGTACTGCATCAGAAAGTTGTGAAGTGCCAGATTCAGTTTGTCCTCGCCGATGTAGTCGGCAAGGGTGTAGAGAATCTGGCCGCCCTTCTGGTACCAGACGTAAGGCTCACGCTGCACCATAGCCAGCGGCGGCTCGTGGCGAATCTCACCGGCGCGCCCACGCAGGTAGCGATCGAGCTCGTGGCGGAGATACCGATGCATCAGATCACGTCCGTACTTGTGCGCCATCACCTGCAGGGCGGAGTACTCGGCCAGGCTTTCCGACATCATGTTGGAACCTTCCACGTCGGCGCCGACGAGCTGGTGCGCCCACCATTGATGACCGAGTTCGTGGGCGGTGACGAAGTAGGTGAAGTCGATGTCGGTGGGCTTGAGAACGCGGCCGATGAAGCCAATGCCTTCGGAGTACGGAATGGTGTTGGGGAAGGACTGGGCGAACGTGCGGTAGCGCGGAAACTCGAAGATGCGGTACTGCGTGAACTGGTAGGGACTGTAGACGCGCTGATAGTAGTCGAGGCCGGCGCGCGAGCTGGCCAGCATGTCGTCGACGTCGTAAGTGTGCGCGGGGTCGTAGTAGACCTCCAGCGAAACGTCGCCGCTGGGCCCGTGGTAAGTCTCCTTCCTGACCTGGTACTTGGCAGAGATGTAGGCGAAGAAATCGAGGATGTGGGTCGAGCCCATGCTGTATTCGAAGAAGTTACGGCCGTTCGCCTGCCATTCGCGCTGCAGGTATCCGGGCGCGACGGCAATCTGGTCCGCCGACGTACTCACCACGGTGTGATAGGTGACCCAGTCGGACGCGCCGCGGAAGAATACGTTGTTCACCGAGTGAACGGGATCGCCGCGGTGAACCATTTCTTCCAGAAGCGGAAGATGCTCTTCACGGCGGCGACGCGGGTCGTCCAGCTCGATGTTGGTGTTGTAGCCGATGTAGGGAACATAATCAGAGTCAAAGAAGGTGCCGTTGTAGGCGAACTCAGCGAGTTCATTGCCGTCGCGAAAGCCACGGGTCTGGTGGCCCACGTTGCAAGTAAGGGTGATGGTTTCGCCGGGCGCCAACGGCTGGTCGAGAGCGTAGATGGAGTAAAGGTTGCGCGGCGCAGAACTCACAAGATGGAACGGGCGGTCGAATTGGACATTGGTGACCGACTGCTTCTGATCGGTGACGTGGATCTGAGGGATCGGCTGATTGGTTTTGTTCTGTAGCGTCAGGCGGACGTTGCCGTCGAAGGATCGCCGCTCGGGATAAATGTTAATGGTGGCGTCGACAGTCGTAACCTTGGGCTGGAGGAGGTCTTCGTACCGTTTGAACTGGCGTTCGTAGTCAGCCTGAATGCCGCGGCGCGCCTTGGAATCGAGGTACTCGTTGAGGACGTGAGCGTTGTAAAAGTACCAGGAACCGGCGCCGGCGGCGATGAGAACGAAAAGCAGGGCCGCCGGTACGAGCCGCGGAGCGCGCTGAAGAGCGAGGCGGGCGCGGGCGCGCAGGGAGTCCTCGGCTCCCCGGCGGGCCAAGGCGATGGAAATTACACCCAGCGCAGCGCTGATCGCCAGCCAGTAAGTGGTCGACCAAAACAAGACTGGGACAAAGTGGCCGTAGCCGTTCATGTCGGAGTAAGTGTAGGCGGGGGTCTGGAGGATGAGGTAGAGAGTATTCTCCCACCCAAAGTTGTAGAGGATGGGCACGATCACGAAAACCCCGATCAGGATGGCGTAGCCCACAAACTTGTTCGACACGACGGTCTGCACGAAGAGTGCGAGAAGAATGAACATGAGGATCTGCGGGAAGGTCACGACATAGAGCTCCTTGAAATACTGCAGAAACTCGTAGTGGTAGTAGCCGAAGATTGTCTGCATCACGATACCGATCAGCATGGCGAACGTGATAAGGACGAGCTCGACCACCACGACCGCCGTGAGGCGGGAGAGCCAGTCGGTGGACTCGCGCATGGGCAGAGCATCGTGGATGCCGTCGAAATGCGTGTCGCGCTCGCGCCACAGCAGCTCCGCGGCATAGAGGGCAGCGACAATAAAGAGAAAGAGCAGAGCGCTACCCTCGACCGATTGGACCATGAGGTAGGTGACTGGCCAGACGTTCTGTTCCGCAACCCGGCCGGCAAAATAGTCATTGTTGATGCCGAACGCAACGATGAGGGCGACAAGCGCCCAGAACGGTATGTCGCGAAAAATGTTTCGCATGCGAAGCCGCGACAGCGAAACATACTGTGCCAAGGTAGTGGCAGAAGTGAATGTCTGATGGACGACGGGCAGGCGACCGGGTACGAGAGAACGTACTGGCAGAGCCTCCGTGAGCTCCTGTTCCTTCGCTTTGGCGGCGCGGCGGCCCTGGGAACGCGCGGTAAGGGCCTCCACCGACATAGGAAACAGCGCCCAGACTGTGCCGAGCGCTAGACAGCCGACGCTGAGCCAGAGCAGACGGTTGTAGAGAAAGACGCCATTGACGAGGGTCGGCGACCAGGTCACTAACTGAGTGTTCCTCTCGATGACCGTCCAGTAGCGTGTGACGTTGTTGATCAGGATGAATCCGATGGGATCGAAAATGCCCGACCAGAAACGCTCGAGCGAACGCGTAGCAAAGAAGACCGTGATGCCAATGAGGTAGATCATGAACAGAGCCACGCCCTGGAGATAGACAATGAATATCTTGCGGGTGAGGGCCGCGACGGCGAAGAAGGCGGAGCCGACGAAAAAAATCTGGACGACCAGTATCGAGAGAAACGGCTGGAGGTACATCCACAGATGATTCGGACCGATGCGAGTGTGGTCTGCCCACGGCGCAAATGTGCCAAGGAAGGTTCCGAGCATCATGCCGGAAAAGGCAAATACGGTCGTAACGAAGGAGCCGGCCCAGCGTCCGCCCAGGTAGGCGAACTTGGAAATAGGCTGGGTAAAAAGGATCTGGTAAGTGTCACGCTGGAAGTCGCGGAGTACCGAAGTCCCGAAGATGGCGGCGATGACGATGATGCCAAAAAGCGCTGCAAACATATCGTCGAGGGTGTTGGCGTAAGGCCCGTTGAGGAGGATCTTGCCATTGCCGCTGCCCACTGGACCGAAGCTCTCCGACGCAACGCAGAGAAAGGAAAACGCAGTCCACCCGAGGAAATACATGTAAGTCGAGAGACTCTTAAAGCGGATCCTCAGCTCGAAAGTGAAGAACTCC
The DNA here is from genome assembly GCA_963840895.1 of uncultured Acidobacteriaceae bacterium. GTDB lineage: Bacteria > Acidobacteriota > Terriglobia > Terriglobales > Acidobacteriaceae > Sulfotelmatobacter. The sequence continues at coordinate 1,218,250 of CAWJAR010000002.1, read as the reverse complement.
CAAAAGAGTGCCATCAGATTCCTCCATAGTTCGAGGCATTACCTGCGAGAAGTTAATTAGTAAGCTGGCGCTTGGCCTGCTGCGACAGGTTGAGGAAATAAACGTCTTCCAGTCCAGAATCGACGGAGTGAAAGCCGTCACCCGGAGAAGTGTCCGCATACACGCGAATTTCGTGCTGCCCGCCCACCAGGTGCGTGGAGATAACGTGAAACTGAGCCTCGATCGTGCGTACCTCCGCGTCGTTAGGGACCACCTTCGACCAGATCTTGCCTTCGAGGGCGGCGAGAGTGTCGCCGGGCGCGCCTTCCAGCAGCAATTCGCCTGAGGCGATGATGGCCATGCGCGGGCAGAGCTGCCGCACGTCATCCACGATATGGGTCGAGAGAATGACGGTGCGGTCGCTGCCCAGGGACGAGAGCAAGTTCAGAAAGCGATTGCGTTCCGCCGGGTCGAGGCCCGCGGTGGGCTCGTCGACAATGATGAGGCGCGGATTGCCGAGCAAGGCCTGGGCAATGCCGAAGCGCTGCTTCATGCCGCCGGAATAAGTTGAAAGAGCCTTTTTTCGAACATCCCACAGGTTAGTCTGCTGCAGCAGTGCTTCAACCGTCTCCTTACGCTCCGCCGATGAGGCCATGCCCTTCATCACGGCGAGGTGGTGGAGCATGTCCACCGCGGAAATTTTGGGGTAGACGCCGAACTCCTGCGGTAGGTAGCCGAGGATGCGGCGGACCTCGTCTTTCTGGCGAAGCACATCTATCCCGTCGAGGCTGATCATGCCGGAATCGGGATCCTGAAGCGTCGCAATGGTACGCATCAGCGAGCTCTTGCCAGCACCGTTCGGACCGACCAAGCCGAACATGCTGTTGCCGATGGAGAGCGAGAGGTTCTTGAGCGCCTTAACACCATTCGGGTAGGTCTTAGAAAGACCATTGATCGTCAGTGCCACCGCTACCTCCAGGTTCGAGAATGAGTCTCAGACCGCACATCTACTAACTGGCGTGCGATGGGGAGATATTCTACTACCAACCGAAGGCGGCGACCTTTCACGCCGGCTCCCGAGTGACCGGCCGATCCGAAGTTATTGGGGGTCGTCGGAAGGCTGCGATCACGTCGCTGAGATTCCTCACTGAGCTCAGATTGATCTTCAGGCAGCAGGGCAAGCATCTTTGCGTTGAAACACTGAGGTAACATTGACGCCTTCGGGCCTGTTTGTAATCCTGCTGACAAATGCCCAGAAAGGTCGACAAGCCCCGCAAGCACCGACCACCTCGAATCCGCGTCCCTCACCAACAAAAAGCGCTCTTCACAGTTGATAACCAGAGGTTCGTTGGTATCGTTCATCGTCTCTCGTTAACCGGGGGATCGGCTCTGCTTGTTAAGGGGCCTATTCCTGAAGGCACACTCGGTGAAATGGCTTTAGGTACTGTTTTCGGGAAGGTGACTGCACACATTGAATTTCTGCATACCGGCGGAAGGTATGCCACTCGCGCAGGCATTCGCCTTCCTTGCGATGGATGCGGTAAGCAGCAAACGCTTCAAAACGGCCGTGGAACAAATGGAAACTCCAGACTTCTCGGACGTCGGACAGAGACAAACAGCTATCGACGCGGCGTTCGAAACCTTGCGAGAGAGCGTCCGCCAGCTTTCAGGGATGCTTACTTCTGGACGGCGAACGAGATCGAAAACGTAGCCCTGAATCGACCCGGCCTAGGAACGTGAGACGAGCGGACTACATAGTCCAGCAAGACGATGCTGCCAGCGGCCTAGGTTCGCGTCTCCTCTCTAAGCGCCAAGCGATTAACTTAATGAGACTTTCTACGCTCAGACCTGCTTTTAGAAGTTCCATCATGTGGTCCAGGCTAAATCCAGTTTCTCCGACAGCGGCCGCTAGGTTGGCTATCGCTGCTATCGGGGTTGCGCGTTTCATGGCTACCACCTCTCCCGAGACCTCTTGTGACGATCGCATAGGGAAGGGAGGCGGGTTCTGTGATCAGAATCACCTCAGTTTGTGAGGGGCATAAGCCACTTCTGTGTTGGCGGTTTTTCTCGCCACCTTCTTTCGGGACTACCGACTCCAGGCAGTCCCGCGTCAGAAAGGGTTAGAAATTGACCAACTAACGTTGCGGCAATTTTGGGCACTATGCCGAGCGCCGATCATCCCGCGCGCGAGCTTTGGTTAGAGAAGCGATTTTTCGCCAGATACCCGGCGCGCAACCCATCGATGGTTGCCGCCATTGCAAAGAAAGTAGATTGCTCGGCTCCGCTGCACTAGGCCTGCTCACTTCACCTTTGCATACTCTGCCTTGGCTTCCTTCAGGATGGGAATATCAGGATCGGCATCCTTCCACAGCGCGAAGAACTCCTGATAGTCGGAACGTGCCTTTTCAGCGTTCTTATCGAGAGCATAGGCGCGACCGAGGCCCAAATGAGCGAGCGCACCAATTATCGAGTTGTCCACGATGCCGGGGTTGTCCACCACTTTCTGGAATTCGGTGGCTGCATGCGTGCCCTGCCCCGTTTTGAGGTACGCCTCCCCCCGCAAATACACCGAAAAGAAATACATCGCCGAAGAATGTTCGTAAGGAGACGTGATTTCCAACAACTGCAGTGCCCGGTCGTTATTTCCGCGATCGATCTCGACCGCGGCCTGAATGGTCGGCACCCAAAGGCTGTTGAGCAGCGTGTCTAATGGAAAGCGCTTCTTGAGGTCGGCGGCGATGGCCAGTGCGCGAGTCGCTTTCCCCGCTCTTGCCAGAACCAACGCGGCCCCCGGCTGCACACTGCGAGCGTTCGCCGACGCGAGCGCTTCGGTGACGCCGAGCACTGCCTTATCCCGGTCGCCGGTTTCGATGTCCCACGTGGCACCGCTCATCACGTATCCAGCGGCTGTCTCGTCATCGCCGTTCTGGTGAGCGAACTCCCGCGCGCGAGTCGTGAGGTCACGGGCTTTCTTCAAATGCCCGTAGTAGGCTTCGGTTCCCGCCTGTAGCCCGAACAACGTGTCAGTCAATCCGGGTCTGACCGGCGCGCTGCGCACCAGTTGATTCACCTCTTCCGTGTCACGCTTGTTGAACGCTATGCTGTAGAGATTGATCCACAGCAGTTCGTCATCAAGCTTGCGTTGTTGCGCCTGCTGTAGCACGTCCCGGGCTTCATCGAAGCGGTTCATGTTGATCAAACAACCAGCAACGTTGGTGTAATTGCGCACGTCGTCCGGATCGAGCTGAAGGCCCGCACGAAACTCCGGCAACGCTTTGTCATAGCGCCCCAGGTACCAGTCGGTGTAACCCAAGTTGGAGTACGCGCGAGAGTCTCGAGGATAGGTCTGCACATACAATTCGAACACTTGCGACGCCTTCACCAAGTCCCCGGTCGCGATCATGTAGTAGTTGCTCTCTATATTGAGCCGCTCTCTTTCGGAGACGCGGTCTCTCAAGTCATACGCTTTCTGGGCGGACTGGAGAGCGTGCTCGGACTCGCCCAGACCGATGTATGCACCCGAAAGCGCACGGTAGGACATGGCGAAACTTGGATCGAGCTGGATGGCGTGTTGAAAGAATGGCAGCGCGGCGGTGTCTCCCTTTTCTCGATGCGCCTTCAGGCCGAGGCTATAGGCTTTGAGCGCTTCAAGGGAGGAGGTGGTGGTTTCCTCAAGCGGGGTGTCGAATTTCTGAATCGAAGCGAGTGACTCGCCGAGTTTATCGCGAAGTTGAGAGGCGGCCTTGTCCAAGGCCTTGAGCACATCTGATTTTTTGGACGCCCGCGCTTGCTCGGTAGCGACCGAATCTCCGGTGGCGCAGTTCGTGGCGGTCAGGCCGACCACGTACTCTCCACCGAGGTTCACAATGGAGCCCCCGAGCGTAACCTTGCCTCCCACACGCTGGCAAAGCTCCCGGGCGATTTGACCTGTAATGGGCTGATCGACCTGAAGCCCCATCAGGCGGAGCATTTGCTCAGTCTTGCGCTCGGAGAGAATATTGAGAAACGGGGACTGTTCTAGCTTGACCGTGAATGCCTGTCGAAGGGTGTCGTCAAACACAGGATCTTGCGTTCTATTTTCGAAGTCAGTCAGGACGACGGTGTCCTTCTCGCCCAGCTTTGCTGGCCCCCAGCCCCGTCGCAAGAAGAAAGCGCCCAGCACGAGGGCTGTGGCTAACACGGTCCAGGCGATCCGGCTTCGCCAGGTTCGCCACCATGAGCGAGCAGGCTCCAAGGTCGGATGCGGTCGGTTCGTAAAGACTGATGCAGTCGACTCGCCAGCTTCATGGTTTATAACCTCATGACGTCCCGACTCTTTATGGCGTTTCAGTACTCTGAGATCTGCTCCAATCTCCACAGCGTGCTGGTAGCGCGATTCCTCCGGCTTTTGTAAGGCCTTGTCAATGATCTCTTCCACCTGCCGCGGAAGTTCTGCATTCCAGGACCTGGGCGGAATGGCCGCTTCGTGCAGAATCGCTCCGCAGGTCGCGCCGGGCGTTGCTCGTTCAAAAGGCCGGCGACCGGTAGCCATTTCGTACAGCACAACACCGAACGAGAACAAGTCGGTGCGCTGATCGAGCGGCAATCCGGCAACCTGTTCTGGAGACATATAAGTCACCGTCCCCATAGTGCTGCCACTCGTACTGAGATCCTGGAGAGTTTTTGTGACATCGTCGGAACTCGATCCCGACGTGGTCCGCGGCTGTTCGATCTTCGCCAGTCCAAAATCGAGAATCTTGGCGTGGCCGCGCTTCGTGACGAAAATGTTTGCAGGCTTGATGTCGCGATGAATAATGCCGCTCGTGTGAGCGGCATCCAGCGCGTCAGCGATTTCGATGGCTAAGGACAGAAGGGTATCCGTAGGCAGCGGGCGCGCAGAGATCATGTCCTTCAGCGTTACGCCGTCCAAGTACTCCATGACGATGAACGTCTTGTCATTTTCCTGTCCGATTTCATAGATTGTGCAGATGTTGGGATGATTCAGCGAGGAAGCGGCCTGCGCTTCGCGCTGAAACCGAGCCATCGCCTGGGGATCCTTGGCGAGTTCTTCGGACAGGAACTTCAGTGCGACGAAGCGGTGAAGCGAGGTGTCCTCTGCTTTGTAAACCACACCCATCCCGCCACCGCCGAGCATCTCAACCACGAGATAATGCGAAATGGTTTGGCCGATCACGGGGAGGGTCTGGCGACAATGGTAGGTGCCCAAGCTGCGGTGAGTCAATGCAGGGAGAACAAGGCGAACCCTTTGCCCGCCGGCTGGATCGACTTGCAACGCCAGCCGATCAAAATGTCAGACCGGTAGAAGCGCCTCGAATGAGCTCGCTTGATATTGCGGTTGTAATCAGGCAATCTTCCGACAACCTGGCCCGGCAGTTCCACTCTGTGGCGCGCGGGAGCCATTCACGAACCCTGTTGCGAGGACTAGGTTGAAATTGAGCAGCACTCGGGGGAGGCTGTTCAAATAAAGCGTCCGTTACTCCAAATGAGTTTCGGGCGCTTTTCTTCGTTACGTACATACCGCTGACTCAGACTACGGGGCAAGGGGATGTTTCAACGAATCAGCTACTCCGTCGGGATGCCCTCCGTACACTTCCCCGTGGGTATTGGTCGCATTGGTAATCGTCGAACGCGGCACGTGTTGATACTTCGATTTGTTCTGGGATTGTGCGAGATTCGGCGGGGTGGTCCAAGCGCCCTCCCGGTTGAATCGACTCCCGCTCTTCTATCTAGGTCCGATGCCGCTGTCTGTCGGGTAGTTCGGCGGTAATCCTGATATCAAATCGACCAGCGGCGAAAACGTGCTCTATGAAACAATTCAATGACCTGCCGGAGGGAGCAACAGGCACACTCACGGTCGTTCTCTGCCTTCAATCCCGGACGTTTTCCTTTTAATCCCTCGCTCCACGCGTCTCTCTAACTGCACCAATGGTTTTCCGGCGACGGTTGCGCTATATCATGGCAGTGTTCATTGTGTAATTGGTTGAGGTTTCAAATATGGAGCGCTCGTTGTTCCGGGTCGAGGGCGGCGCAAAAGGATGGGCCTGCTCGAATTGTCGATGGAGATACCCCGTTCCAACGCTGCTTAGCGGAGAAGAAGCTATGGCTGCTTACGACCGCCTAGCCACCGTGAAGTTCCGCGAGCACGAGTGTGAGGTCGAAAACAGTCTTTCCGTGGCTGTGGCTAAGGAAGTGACAAAGCGCGATGCAGACACTGCTTTCGCAGAGCGTGCCCGGATGCTCATAAAGCGGGGATACAAACCGAAGGTCGCAGTGGAGCTTGTACTTCATGAGATGGAAATCGAACACCGCAACGATCCGAGGATCATGGAGAAGGCGCGTTCTGATGCCGAGGATTTCCTTATGAGAGTCCGCAAGGGCCTGATCTGAAAGCTGTCCCAGAAGCCACAGAGGCAATGTGCTTCGTTGCACCGCGGAAGTGAGAACGCTTAATTTGTTGGCGAAACATCTAGATCAAGCCTATAGTTTTAACGTGGATTTAAGGCGCGATCAACTAGAGACACGGGTAGCAACCCTGGAGCTTATGCTTGTTACTGCACGCGCACGGCCTAAGCCTCACGCAGACGAGATTGCCAAACTGGAACAAGAGCTAAAAGTAGCTACAGCGGCACTGGAAAAGTACAACAGAGAGCACCCACGAAACTGATAGAACTTACAAGGCGTTTGCCACCTAGGGAGCAACGCCTGATCCCCGATTCGAGAAGGACAAGGGCTTAGCTCGCGTTGAACCATTCGTGACGCGCCGCGATCTCGAACAGCATTGTGAACAGAGAATGTTTTCTCGACTGGGCAACACTCCTAGGCCGGGAGCGACCATGAAGCCAAACTACGGGGTGATCTCAAAGACTACTCCCCCACTTCCGTTTGCGCTGGAGTTACTGGTCGTGCCGTAGAGATTACCGGCCTTATCGAGGACGAGGCGGGCATCCGGCTGCTCAGCCGGTTTGCCTAGGAACACGTGAAGCACAGTGAAGGCCCAGGTTCCGTTCGACGCGGGTGCCAATTTGAAGATTACGCCGGCATCCGCAGGGCCACCCGCATGGGTTGCGCCGTAAAGATTGCCAGCCGCGTCCAAGATCGGACTAACATAAGGATTGGCTCCTGGATGGTTTGCGAATTTATGGAGGACGCTGTACTTGCGGCTCGTATCTAGCTTAAAAACCACGCCGCAACCGCCGTCGCGGCTCTGGCAGTTGAGAATACCGCCCAATGAAGTCGTTCCGTAGAGGTTTCCGGCCGTGTCCAATGTCACCCCGCTAAGGGGGTCGGATCCGTCCTTCAACGTGAAGCTATGCAGCACGTTCTCGGTCCAAGTTCCATCCGAGTTCGGTGTCAGCTCGAAGACGACGCCGTAGCCGGCGCCACCACTACTGGCGGTGCCGTAAAGATTCCCGGCTGCGTCGAGGCCTAGGCGACCGCTAGGATTGCCCCCGTCGGATCCGCCGGTAAAGGTATACAGCACCTCTTCCGTCCAGGTTCCATCCGAGTTTGGTGTCAGTCTGAAGACCGTTCCATCACCAGAAGCACCCTCGACCTCGGTCTCACCGTAAAGGTTCCCGGCAGAGTCGAAGACTAGGTCGGTTCCCTGAGAGGGACGGAACATGCGTGCCAGCACGCTTTCCGTCCAAGTTCCATCCTGGTTTGGCGCAAGTTTGAAGACCCCCCCGAGTTCGTCGGTCGTGCCATAAAGGTTTCCGGAAGAGTCAGAAATAAGGCCGGCTGTGGGGAGGTATCCGTCGGTGCAGTTCTTCAGGGAACAGAAGCTGTATAGAACACTCTCGGTCCAGCTTCCGTCCACATGCGGTATCAGTTTGAAGACGGTGCCTCCGTTGTTCGCGCCGCCGAAGTAGGTCGTGCCGTAAAGATTCCCTGTTGTGTCGAAGATAAGGTCGCCATAAGGATATTCCCCGTCCTTGCCTTTGAACTCATGCAACACCCTATATTTACTGACCGCCACAGCCGGCGCCGCCAGCATTACGGCCAATGTTAGGACCGCCAAGATTTCTCTGATCGTGAACCAAGAGTACTTCTGTCGCATGGAGCTACCGCCCTCGGCATGAGGATGTTGGAACGAAGCAAGAAAGGATGGGCTCGTGGGGAAACCCAAGGCCGGTAGACGCGGTTGAGCCTTGAGGCAGATCGAGAGATGATTCAACGTAGTGCCACGCCCTCCGATACGGGAAAATAGACCGTAGCACATGCCTTGTTACACCCGCGGAGACTGGCTGTCAACGGTTTTGCAAGTATACTGCTCAGAATATTGATCGTTGGCGATAAATCGCGGCAGCACTCATTGCCATGTTGCGGGTGAAATTTGCTGACTATCGAAACCCGTTCGGACCGTCAACGATGATGTGCCTAAGCGAAAATCTCATTCACCTTATCCCGCACCTGCTGACTGCGTGACGGCTTCAAATACCGCATCGTCGATTCCATGTCAGAGTGACCGAGCCACTGCTGCACCGTGCGCAGATCGACGCCTGCCCAGAGACACCGCGTCGCAAACGTCGCTCGGAACTTGTGCAGCCAGAAGTCTTCTGGGTCGAGCTTCGCACGCTCTGCAACGGCCTTCAGGCAGTCGAGAAAATCGAGCTTCGGATTGCATCCGGCAGTCGGGAAGACGAGATTGCAGGTCTTGTCGCTTTCGCCTTCCACGCCTTCAGACTCTTCACCAGCTTCGCAGGAATCGGAATCTCGCGTTCCTTGTACGCCTTCGGTGTCCATCCTCGGTCGGGCTTGTGGCTGACGCGAACGGTCGCGTGGGCGAAGTTGACGTCCGACCAGTACGTGTACATGACTTCCTGCTCTCGCATGCCCGTCATCAGGAAGAACTCATACCAGAGCCGCTCCTCTGCATCGCAGGCTGCGAACAGCTTGTCGAGTTCTTCCTGCTCGTACATCTCAGGCTCTTCTTCGGTGTAGCGCGGCCAGTCGTTCTTGCCCGCCAGACCACGAATCCCGTTCGCCTTCAGAAACGTCATCACGTTCTCGAACTTGTTGTAGACAGATGCGCGGTGCCTGCTCCTTCTCGTCACGCAGAAAGGCCGCAGAACTTGAGCAGGTCTCTGCGGTCGATGTCTTCGAGGTAGAGCTTGGGGCAGGACTCGGTGAAGTAGTTGAGAGCAGTCGTGTACGCGGCCAGAGTCTTCGGCTTCTTGGTGAGCTTCGTTTCGTCCAGGAACTCGGCGACGGCGGCGGCGACTGACCGGTGTCCGTTCTGGCCGTCAGGCAGGACAGTGACGCCGTTGTTCACGGCATTCAGTTCGGCTTCCTTTTGCAGGCGTCGGGCAGCTGGCAGTCCGCAGCGTCCTTGCCCACTGAGAGCCGGATCAGCCGCTTTCCCTCGACCATTCGAGAGTAATACGCCCCTTCGGGGTGGCGCTCTTCCCGGTCTTCGACGAAGACCACATCGGGCTTGACTCGCCCATTGGCGGACAGCACCACGGGGCAGTAGCGCAGCCCTTTGCTGGTCTGGACTCGTTTGGTGAGGTTGACTTGGCGGTTGGCACTGGTGACGCCTCCACGATTCGATATCAGTGTAGGTATCACCAGCTTGCAAGTGCTAGATAACAAAGGTAATGGCGGAGAGGGAGGGATTCGAACCCTCGGTACAGGTGTTAGCCCGTACAACGGTTTAGCAAACCGCCGCATTCGGCCACTCTGCCACCTCTCCGGTGTGCGGAATTACAGTTTACCACGGGAAATTACTCAGTTCAGGGCTCGCGAAAAGCCTCGTGATTATTTCGAGTACGACAGCGAAGGCCCTGGTCTGCACCTGGCAACATGCTGGGCTATGTATAGGTTAAGCGTTCCGATCAAGCGGTTGCGACTCGTCCCACCTGGAATTTCTTCACGGCAAGCATGCCCAGCACAACGAAAATCGCCATCACCGCTAGTTGGGCCATCAGAAATGGCGGCTCTTTTTGCGTCGGAGCTAGTACTTTCAGTGCGGGCACTTTCAAAAAGGACTGGACCACCGCCACAAAACAGTTCAAATACAGGGCCAGAACTGCGCAAACTATCCACCGCCACGCCCCGCCCAGGTGCAGGGCATAGCGAGCGACGATGGCAATCGTCAATGCCACAAGCGGTATCAGACCTACCACGTGCGCGGGTAAGAGATGTTCAACGGGAAACAAGAATCCTGTCAGACTGGTCAAGGCCGTGGTCGCGAGAAAAATCTTGGTCCACCCTTCGAGGGGCCTTCTGGTTAGTAATCCATACAGGACGACGAATCCCGAGCCGATTCCCGCCAGGCTTATCAACACGTGCAGAAGGGTGAACGTCGATCTTGTCATCCCCAGAATCATGATGATCTCCTTTCAAGAAGCGAGAGCTGAGGTACTCTGAAACGGACCGTCGCAAGAAGTTTGAGAATTCGATCGATTGAGCGCCGAGTGAGTTCTATTGAATTCTGCGCCCAGAAACCTGGGGCCTGGGAACGCGATGATAATGATGGGCGTGGTTTTCAGTACACTGGTCGCCGTCGCGCGGGAGGATTGTGGCCGAAGACAAACCTGGAGTCAATGACGCCGCCAAGTTCGCCAAGTCTTCCCGCGATCGCTCCAGCGGAATTCCACATGCTCAACCTCCTATCGAGGCTGATGGCGTTCGCATTGCTACCCCGCCACGAGTCGCAGCCGGACTGCAGTCTGTTCTCAAGGCCGCCGAAGTGACCCTCAAAGAACCTGGGCTCGTGCGCCGCATTGCCGCTCTTTCTCGTCTCAATCAATTTGACGGAATCGACTGTCCAGGTTGCGCATGGCCCGATCCGGATCACGATCGCTCTCTCAATGAGTATTGCGAAAACGGCGTCAAAGCGATTGCGGAGGAAGCGACATCCAAGCGCTGCACACCTGAGTTCTTTCGCTCTTGGAGTGTCACCGATCTCTCTCGCCAATCGGATTACTGGCTGGGCCACCAAGGAAGATTGACGACTCCGATGGTTCTGCGTCGCGGCAGCGATCATTACCAACCCATTTCGTGGGACCACGCATTTGCCATGATTGGGAGCGAACTTAACGCTTTGGAAACTCCCGATCAGGCTGTCTTTTATACGTCGGGCCGAACCAGCAACGAAGCTGCGTTTTTGTATCAGTTGTTCGTGCGGCAATTTGGCACCAACAACTTGCCGGATTGTTCCAACATGTGCCACGAGTCATCGGGGCTAGCCCTCAAAGAAGTCATTGGAGTTGGGAAAGGAACCGTCAAACTCGAGGACTTCGATCTCGCGGACACTATCCTTATTATTGGGCAGAATCCAGGCACGAACCATCCACGGATGCTCGCCACCCTGCAAAGAGCAGCCCGGCGCGGAGCGACGATCATCAGCGTCAATCCGCTGGCAGAGGTGGGGCTGACCCGCTTCAAACATCCCAAGGATTTCCTGCACCTGTTCGGATCGGGCACCAAGATCGCGAAACATTTTGTCCAGGTTCGGTTAAGCGGAGACCTTTCTTTCTTCAAAGGCCTGTGTAAGCAGATCCTGGAAGAAGAAGCAAAGCAGCCGGGTCGAATCGTCAACCGTGCGTTTATTGAGCAAAAGACAAGCGGCTTCGAGGACTTTCGCGCCGGCATCGCCGGCGTGTCCTGGAACGATATCGTCGAACAAAGTGGAATCTCGAGATCTCAGATTCGGGAAATCGCCGAGGTCATCGTACGGTCCAAATCCGTGATCGCTTGTTGGGCGATGGGCCTGACGCAACAGAGGCAGGCTGTTGCCACGATCCAGGAGATTGTGAACCTGTTGCTGCTCGGGGGAAATATGGGGCGCCCGGGCGCTGGAGTCTGTCCCGTACGCGGGCATTCCAACGTCCAGGGCGACCGTACCATGGGCATCTGGGAAAGGATGCCCGACAGTTTTCTGGATCGATTACGCGACACATTCAGGTTCGAACCGCCGCGCAAGTTTGGCTGGGATGTCGTGGAATCCATTAAAGCCATGCACCGGGGCGAGGCGAAAATATTCTTCGCCATGGGAGGAAACTTTGTTTCGGCAACACCCGACACCGAGTTTACCGCCGAAGCTCTCTCGCGTTGCCGGTTGACCGTTCAAGTTTCGACCAAGCTCAATCGAACTCATTTGATTACCGGGGAACAGGCGCTGATCTTGCCATGTCTCGGTCGCACGGATCGAGACCAGCAGGGGAGTGGGCTCCAGTTCGTTAGCGTCGAAAACTCTATGGGCATCGTGCATACGTCGCGCGGAAACCTTGAGCCTCCCTCGAATCAGCTTTTGAGTGAACCTGCCATCGTAGCCCGACTGGCCACCGCCACTTTGGGCAGCCGGACCACTGTGGATTGGTTGAACCTCATCAAGGACTATGACCGCATCCGCGATCTTATTTCACGTGTTGTTCCGGGCTGCGAGGATATGAACCGTCGTCTGCAAAACCGCGGCGGCTTCTATTTGCCCAATGCTGCGCGCGATGACCACTACAAGACAAAAACTGGGCGTGCGAATTTTGTCGTATCCGCTGTTGAACCGGTCCATCTCCTACCAGATCAGTTCCTCCTGACCACGCTCCGCAGTCACGACCAGTACAACACTGCGATTTATGGCCTGGACGATCGCTATCGAGGTATTTTTAACGGTCGCCGCGTCATTTTCATCAATCCAGACGAGATGAATGAGCATGGATGGAAAGAAGGCGACCGTCTGGATATCACGAGTCATTTTCGGATCGATGGAAACGAGCAACGACGGATGGCACTTTGCTTCTTGGCAGTGCCTTATGAGATTCCCCGGCGCTGCGTAGCCACATATTTCCCCGAGGCGAATGTCCTGGTCCCCATTGACAGCGTTGCCGAGGGGAGCAACACCCCCACATCGAAGGCGATTGTCGTCAGTTTTGTTTTGTCATCCGACCGTGGCGATTCCGTTGTCCAACGTACCGCCGGCCCTGCTGACAAGGTTTGTTCGTGATTCGTAACGAAAAAAAATCGGCTGAGATTTTCGAGCTATTGTCGTAGAGAATGTTTTTTAACTTGAGGGGGAGAAGGAGTGGCTCCGGACGACTGCCCGAATTGCGGCGGTAGTGGATACGTTGCGAAGCCCGTGGACATGAATGGTAAGTCCGAAGGCGTCGCATTCATTCGCTCGAAGTGCCCTGTTTGCGGGGGCACCGGCCGGAAACGCATCGTCTCACCTAAAACCGCCGGCTGACCGCACGGCCCGCGGTGCTTGCGACAGCGTTCGGAACCGGACGGTCACACAAACTTGTTTTGCGCTGACAGTCCGGACCGCGCGCTATCCCGCCGATGGAGAATCCTCACCTTGTGTGCCTTTGATTTGCTCCGATCTTTGGAGGTTTATGCAATTCCAGCAGTCTTGACGCGGCTTCGGCGTCGATCTACGGAAGCTGTTTCAAGGCGGTTCCGACCATTGGCCTTGGCGCGGTAGAGTGCCTTGTCGGCTGCCTGTAATACCGCGTCGGGATCCAACCCTGCTCTATCAGAAGTCGCCACGCCAATACTCACAGTCACCGAAAGTGGTTCCGGAGCATTCTCCTGAGCGAGCTGGCGAATTGCGTGACCTTTGCGCGCCCGGCCAGCAGTCCGTTGATTCCGCCGATCCGGCCCTCGGGGCGTCTGGCGCCGGTCACCGCTTCGCATCCGAAACTCAGAGGTTTCAACCGCCACTCGCAAACGCTCCAGGTGGTCCACGACCTCGGCTGTCGTCTTACCTGGAAACACAATATTGAACTCTTCGCCACCACACCGATAGGCCTGCCCGCCACCCGTAACGCGCGACAAACACGTAGCAACTAATCGTAGGACTTGGTCGCCGGTGTCGTGGCCGTACGTGTCATTGAAGCGCTTGAAATGATCGATATCGACCACCGCAATCGAATACGGATTCTGCAGCCGCAAGAGGGCATCGTTGAAAGCACGCCGCGAGGGCAAGGTGGTGAGCTCGTCGTGATAGGCCAGAAGGTACGAGTTCTCGATAATAGACGCGCCCAGAATGCATGCGGCGGTTGCAGAGTAAACGGTCGAAGTGCGCGCCGTCCCTATGAATCGCAACGAGAGGAAGAAGGCGCTGAGCGACCACAGCAACGCGCTGTCAACCGGCTTGCGGTTGATCAGAAACCGGACCAGGAGGAAAACGCTCCCAGCAACAAAAAACGCCAGCGCATAGCCTGGCAAAGGCACGCTCACCGGCGGGTGATGGGCTCGAACGGAAGACGATGGCGCCCCCTCTGCCACTCGACACAAAACCGCGACGATGACCGATTGCACGAACAACAACATGCCCACCGGCGCCGTCGATGCAACCGTAAACCCTCGCTCTTGCATGAGCGCGATGAGAATGAAGTCTAGCGGCACTAAGACGGCGGCGGCCTGTGCAGCGGTCCAACCAGGCGTTCCGGGCGCGAAGTGTCCGCCCCCGAAGAGCGCAATCGCCTCCTGCGTCAAGAACAATACAACCAGCGCGAAAAAGATGCGGCTGGAATGAAATCGCCATGCCAGAATCATCCCACCGATAAGAGCGCAATAATAAAGGAAGCTGAGGGCAGGTAAGGTTAGAGTCAGCCAGCCGGAATATAGAAGTACCGCGACCCCTAGGAGCAAAATTCCGCCAGGCACCAACAGCGACTTTAGTGTGGTTTTGCTCCACAACCGCAAGATCGGACTCCAATCGGAAAACTCCCTGCGGAATTATCTCTGGCGAACGGGCGCAAAGGAATTGGCCGCGAAGGTTCGTACCAGATCGGAACGTATCGCGGGGGTTCTGACGCAAAGTCTCCCCGTTTGGGACTGCGCTCCATTTCTGCAACTACCTACCTTTGTGTGGTCTCAGTTTTGGCTGCAATTGAGTAGTTTCTAACTAGACTGGGCTGTTGGATTAAGGACGGTTCACTCTATGCGCATTCTTATTGCTGAAGATGATGAGGCGTTGGCGAAGTTCGTTCGGCAGGGCCTCGAAGGCGAACATTATTCCGTGGATGTCTTGTCGGATGGCGAGCAGGCTCGAACGGCAGCGACCGAGTTCGAATACGACGTGGTCATCCTCGACCTGAACCTGCCGAAGCTGGACGGGGTCAGCGTTCTACGACACTTACGTACGAAGAAGCCCAGTGTCCCCGTCCTCGTCCTGACCCAGCGAACCCGCGTGGAAGACCGGGTGCAATGTCTCGACACGGGTGCGGACGACTACCTGGCCAAGCCATTTTCGTTCAGCGAACTCTCCGCCCGGGTCCGTGCTCTATTGCGACGCAGCCATCTCCCCTCCGAGTCGGTCTTGACAGCCGCTGATCTCAAACTCGATCGGGTACAGCGACAGGTCGAACGCGGCGGACGTCGGATCGAACTGACGGCGAAAGAGTTCTGCTTGCTGGAATACCTCATGCTCAATAGCGGCCGCCGGGTCACGCGGTCCATGATTATTGAACACGTTTGGAATCTAACCTTCGATACCACCACCAATGTCGTCGATGTCTACATTAATTACGCTTCGGCGCAGGTCGATCAGCGCAAGGTCGGCAAGCTGGCACTCGCCATCCAGGTCGCCTTTCAGGAACTCGGAGTCTTCCCCGCCTCTACCACACAGATTCCCATCGATACCAGTGAGCCCATGCCTTTCAGCCCGGTGCAGGCAATTGAAAACGCCAAGCATAATACTGAACTGGGTCGCGTCTCCTCCCCTCCGGAAGACGCTCTTCGCGCAGCTTCTGAGCAGGCCAACCTAGCTACGCTGCAAACCGACTTGCAGCAGGCCCTGCAACACGAAATCGCCCAGCATACCGTCGCCCTGCATCGTGAAACCGAAGGTCTTGTCATTAGCTTGCGTGAATTTGGTTTCTTCGACAGCGGCTCAGCCGCCTTGAAACCATCGGCCCTTCCCGCTCTCGATCGCATCGCCTCCATCGACTGCCCGCTCTACCGAACTGGTTCGACTCCTGATCCTGCGTTACCGCTTTTCTCCTGACCGCCTCGCGGCCGCCGGATACGCCGAATTTCACCCCATCGCCGGCAACGACACTGCTCAAGGCCGGGCTCAAAACCGCCGCGTCGATGTCGTGATCCTCACCGAGCACATCGCTGGCAGCAACCTCCTCGCCGATGCCAAACCTTCCAAGCCGTCTGCCGCGATTCACTAAAGTTGCGGCTCTTCTCAGCCGATGATTGGTTAGTCCCGTGGCCCCGATTACACGAAGAATCGTCCCACTGCCAGTACACGCGTCGATCCCGGCCACTCTTTGCTCCGCAGATGCAACCGGAAAGGTTTCGGCATGACAACCGCTGCAGTACAATCTGCCGCCGCCCTCGAAGGGCCTCCCGACCCTGATCTCTTGCGCATCCGCGATCTGGTGTACCAGGTGGCGGGCATCTTTCATCCGGACAACAAACTGCGCCTGCTTCTGGACCGTTGTGGCCGCCGCATGAAAGAGCTCAGGATCACCGCCATACGCGAATATTTCGAGTGCCTCACCATCAAGCCCACGCGACAAACCGAGTTGATCGCGCTGCTGAACGAAATCACGATTGGCGAAACCTGCTTTTTCCGTAATCAGCCCCAACTCGACGCGCTGCACAAAATTGTCATTCCCAAAATTCTGGAAGCGAAGTCCAACCTCCCGCTCCGGCGCCTCCGCATCTGGAGCGCTGGATGTTCGACTGGCGAGGAGCCTTACACCCTCAGCATGCTTCTGCTCGAAGAGCCCCACGGCCGTCTCAAGGATTGGACCATCGAGATCCTCGCCACCGATCTCAACGAACGCTCCCTCGCGCATTGCAAGAACGCGATTTACGGCTCCTACAGCACTCGCAACCTGACGCCGTATTACCGCCAGAAGTATTTCGGGCCTGCCGGAGAACAGTTGCAGGTTCAACCGGCGGTTCGCAGCAGCATCACCTTCAGCCGTCTCAATCTCTCAGACGACGGTCGCATGACCTTCATGAAGGGCCTCGACGTCATTTTCTGCTGCAACGTGCTCATTTATTTCGATCTGGTCTCCAAGCGCCGGGTGATTCAGCACTTTTACAACAATCTTCTCCCTCACGGATATCTTTTCCTCGGCCACTCCGAGTCTCTCTACGGAGTATCCGAAGAATTTCGCCTGGTCCATTTGCCGGGAGCCACCGCGTACATCAAGGGCGAACGCACGGCGGGAAAGTAGGTGGATATATGAACACGGCTGCCATCAAAACAAGCTTGCTCTCTCGGATCGAAGATCTGCAACAGATTCCCACCATCCCCGCGGTGCTGGCACCGCTGCTTCGCTACCTGGACCAACCCGTGGAGCAGCTCGACGTTCAGAGAGTCACCGACATGATTGCCCAGGACAAATCTCTTGCGGCTCAATGTCTGCAAATGGCGAACAGTCCCTTATTCGGGCGCTGGCAGAAAGTCGACTCTTTGCGCGGAGCCATCATCGGCCTCGGATTTCACCGCGTTAGTGATATCGCCATGTCGTGCGGCGTCCTCAACATCATGCCGAAGAATCTTGGCGATCTTGACCCCGTCGTCTTTTGGGAGCATTCCCTGGGTTGCGCCATCGTCTGCCGTCATTTGGCCCGCAAAATTTCCTTTCCCGATCCCAGCAAGGCATATCTGGCGGGCCTGCTTCACGATCTCGGCATCATCGTTAACTTGTGGATCCTACCGAAAGAATTCCGCGAAGCTTTCGAGTATGCGCGCACCCAGGGCATACCTCTTCATGAAGCGGAACAAATTGTTCTCGGCTTTACTCATTGCGACAGCGGACGCTTGCTGGCGGACAAATGGGAACTCGCTCCCGACCTGCGCGAGGTGGTTTCACACCACCACAACCTTCCAGCATCCCACGACTACCCCACTCTCGTCGCGCTCGTCGAGACCAGCGATTTACTGTGCCGCATGAGTGGTCTGAATCACGGCTACCTCGAGAACCGCCAGGTCAACCTTCTCGAGCAGACCGGATTCGGTGTTCTATCGCGACAGTACCAGGGACTGCACAATTTTGATTGGGCTCGCCTCACCTTTGAAATGGATTCCTACATGGATGAGGTGCACGCGCTCGTGCGCACGATCTACCGCACATGACTCAAATTGCCGAAGGCCGTCCGCCCGTGCGGGTGCTGATTGTCGACGATAGCGCTTTCATGCGTACGGCACTTTCCCGCATGATCGCCGCCGAGGCCGGCTTTGAGGTGGCTGCCACCGCCTGCAATGGCTCCGACGCGCTCGAAAAAATCCCGGCTCTCGATCCTGATGTGGTCACTCTCGACATTGAGATGCCTGGACTCGATGGATTGCAGACACTCCGCTACATCATGACTCAATTCCCGCGACCCGTCGTCATGGTGAGCGGTGCCAACGAGAAAGACGCAGACAACACCTTTAAGGCTCTCGCTGCCGGAGCCTTCGATTACGTTCCAAAACAACTGTCTCCTACTTCGCTTGATATCATCCACATTCGCCAGGATCTGATCACAAAAATTCGCGCTGCTGCGCAATCACGCCCTTCGCACTCGCCCCTCGCCTTGGCTCGAAAACCTTCGCAGTCCTGCCTCTCGGATGCTCCCCCTCGATGTGCCCTCCCGACTCCGGCAATCGTCGCCATCGGAATCTCGACTGGCGGACCCAAAGCGCTGCAGGAAATCTTGCCGCTCTTTCTTCGCGACCTTTCGGTTCCCATTGTGATCGTGCAACACATGCCCTTGGGCTTTACCGCTCCTTTCGCCCAACGACTCAACACGCTCTGTTCGGTTAGCGTGCGCGAAGCAGCCCATCGGGATCCCCTTCGGCCTGGCGTCGTCTACATCGCGCCTGCCGGAATCCATCTGAAAGTCGAGCGACCCTCCAACTCCCACGCTGTTCTCTGCCTCGACCCTCAACCCCAAGACGCTCTTCACAAGCCTTCAGTCGACGTGATGATGAACTCGGTGGCAGAAGTCTTCGGAAATCTTGTCCTGGGCGTCATCATGACGGGAATGGGCTCGGACGGTGCAGAAGGAATGAATGCCATTCATCGCCGCGGTGGCTTCACGATCGGTCAGGACGAATCGACTTGCACCGTCTACGGAATGCCTCGAGCCTGCGCCGACTTGGGCGTGCTCACTCGCATCGTTCCGCTTTCCCAAATCCCCACCCTGATCCTTTACGCTACTCGCTACCGCAGGCGTGCATAAGCTGCCCTTCCGTCTCGTTCGTCAACACCACGCACTCCAATAATTCCCTCACGGTTCGCAGCAGCACTTCGCTGGAAAACGGTTTCCCTAAGCACTCTTCCTGCATTGTCTCTGACACAACCATCTGCTCCGAATATCCGCTGACAAACAACACCTTGAGCGTGGGATCCTCTCGCCGCAGCCTTTCCGCTAGCACGCGCCCCGTCTCTCCCGGCAATATTATGTCGGTTAGCAATAACTCCACTTCGCCACTCTGCGCCTCGTAAAGGCTTGCTCCCTCCTTCGCATTCTTCGCCGTCAGCACGCGATACCCCGCAGCTCGCAGCACTTCGCCAGTCACCTCGCGCACAAACGGTTCGTCCTCGACCAGTAAAATGGTCTTCGTCCTCTCGAAACCTTGCTCGTGGCCAACAATGCTCCACCCGCTTGCCTCTTCCAGCCTCGCAACCGTTCGAACGCACATCGTAGTTCCCTCGCCGTTCGCAATCCGTTATTCCAATCGACATTCCCTTGTAAGCACATTGTGTTCCACATCAGGTACGCGCATTCCTTAGGCATCGCTAAAGGAAAAAGGACACTTAGGGGAGGGCAGACTTCAACAACTTCACGCCACGGACCATTCCGGGAACCGCATCTGGAATTTAGGACCGAATCGGAATAGTACAACTCCTGACCTGTACTCGAAGCACTACCTTGGACTGGTCAGGATCGTCTCGTTGGGATCGAGTACGACTTTGTGTGTTCCCGCCGGAGCCGGCAAATGAAACGTAGACTCTTCCCCGTCCGCGAAAACTCTTCCTAGCAAAACTGCCTGCTTTCCCGCTAAGATTGCGTAAACCGGCACCGACGTTACCAAATCCTGCGGTGCTTCCTTTTGCAGAATCGTGCCGCTCACTACCGCCCCGCTTCCCTTCGGAGTGATCTTCACTCCTTTGAGTTCCAGCCTTGGCAATGCCGTGCCATTCACCCATCCATCGACAAACCAATCCAGCGAACTCTTGCCTTCATATCGAAGCGGGCGCGGAAGCTCTTCTGCAAACACTTCGAACAATTCGCGTGTGCTGATCGATTTGCCCTCGTACCTCTGTCTGATTTTTTTCAGCGCACGCACGAAGGGCTCATCGGTCCCGCTGTGCCCCTTGCCTCCACTTTCCTGTATCGCGGCATCTTTCATCATGGTGCGAAGCATGTGAAACAACCATGTCCCGCGGCCGTAGAGAATTGCTTCATATCCTCCGGGAAATCGCGATGAAAGGAGTCGCCCTCCCAGCGTCACCGGGCCCGCTTCCATTGGAGACACTCCATCTTTATTCGTAGCCGTCAGATCGCGGCGGTATTTGTCCATCACATCCCGAAATCCGGCCGGATTCTTTTCCTGCAGCATCATCAACGCGCAATAATTCGCCAGGCCCTCCGAGAACCACTGGTCGCGGTAGCTGCTCCAGGTAACCAGGTCTCCCCACCACTGATGCGCTGCCTCATGGGCAGGAATCGACTCCTGCAGCAGGATCCGGTATGGCTCAAAATGCATTTGTTCGCGCTCTTGTTGATCAAGAAACGCATAGGACGAGAGAAACACTAATCCCGGCCAGCCTTGGCTGTCCCTGCCCGGCATTTGTGTCAGTGCAAGATGGCTATAGGGATAAGGCCCAAACCGGTCGGCATAATATTGGATCGCGTGGGCGGCCGCTTCTGCAACGCTCGCCTCGTTTTGCGCCGGAGATGGCCGGCTGGGAACAATCATCGTACCCCGTCGGGCAGTGGGATCCGACGGACTCGGCGCGACCACCTGAATTGGCGGAGAGGGAAAGTCTCGCTCGACTCCTAACGTCGCATAGGTTTCCACTGTCACGTCGCCTGCGCGCGCCGTTGCCACTTTGTATTTTCCCAAGTTGAATCCCGCCACTGGAATCGGTCGATCCGATACATAGCGTGCCGTGGGTTGTCCGGAGCTATTCGAAGCCGTTCCTGGCTGAAGAACGTTTGTCGGCGTCCCGGTCGCCACTAGAGTCCATCCTTGCGGATACTCAAACTCCAAGTCGAAGTCCGCCATCGCCATTCCACGATTCGGATACCAGGTACCACGCGCGCCTACGTAAAGTAATCCGTTTCCTGCCTCTGCTAGAACTTCCCCGCCATAAATGAACTCCAGCTCAATTTTCTGTCCGGCCTGCGCTGGTTCCGGAAGTATCACCGCGACAATGTCATTTCCCCGGCGCGAAAGCTGAGTGCCTTCGACTGCCGGATTGTGGATGAACTCGACCGGTTGACCATTGAGTTTGACGCTTTCGATATTCAGGAATCGCGACAATTCAAACACCAGGTCGCGCGTCCCGCCTTCTTTCACGTTCAGTTCCACTTGGGCTCGTGCGTGAATCTGCTTTGGAGGCTGCACCTCGGTCCGAATCGTGTACCGTTGAGCTGCAATCCAGTCCTCCCGTGGGCTGGGATTGCCTGGCCCCGATGCACCGCCGGCGTTCTTGTCCTCTCTCCCGGGTGCATTGGGCGAAAACGATGTCCACACGTCGTAGTAGAGAGTGCCATCCTCCGCTGCCTTTGCCTGTCCCGCTTCCACTTGCTCCGCGGCCAGTGAATCGAAAAGGACGTCAAAGACTCCCAGCTTGATTCCCTGCAACCGCGCATGAAAAAAGCGGTCTGGAAGTCGGCCCAGCAAATTCGTATTCTCCGCCGGAGCCGCTGCGCCCCTGAACGGCAGCATTCTGCTGAAGGTCACCAGCAATCTCATGGCGTCGGTTTGTGCCAGATTGCGCGCTGTGCCCCCCCACTGTTCCACGAATGCCTGTTGGCCGTCCGCTGCACGCAAATCATTCCGCAAATCGTTCACTGCATCATCATTGAATCGGAAATACGCGCTGGCAAAGTGCTCTTCCAGGATTGCCATTCCCGTGAACAGGCTCATCGACTTCCGTTCGACACTATCCGGAGGCGTCAACAACACTTCTCCGTCGCCCACAAAAAACGCGCCGGTAACGTGACCCAGCACATCCTGCGTGAACCCGATGGTGCCATCTTCCAACGTGATGTGGATCGCAGATCGCTCCAGCGAAGCACCCCGCACCTGATAGACCCGCGTCGGATCCAATCCCACCTGCCCAAGCTGCAGATAGAGCGCTTCAGCCGGTTTTTCCGGGGGATTCTCGGCTACCGCGCGCCCTAATAGCGATGCGCAGATCACCAGTCCTGTAGCGAACACGACTCGCAAGCCCCGCATTTTGAGTAGTACCTTCGTCACGTAGTAGCGATGCCCCCAGTTGCTAGAATGCGCCTGAATGCGGCTGCGTGTCATCATCCTCTTTATAGCAGTGGTTTTTGCCCACAGTACTTGGGCGGACACCATCCATCTGAAGAATGGTCGTCGCATCCTGGCCGACCATGTTCGCGAAAACGGCAATCATTACGAATACGACATCGGTGACGACTCTTACGCGATCCCCAAGTCCGTCGTGGACCACATCGAAGAAGGAGGTATGCCGGCCCGTGCAGGGTCGGCTGCCGCCAAAGTCGGCGATCTCCCTTCCTTCACTCCCGCCGACAGTCTTGGCAATGAGGGTGATCTCGTTACCAAAATTGTTAAGGACGGAAAGGTCAACGCTGAAGTGCTGGCCAGTCTCGAGAACAAAGGCAACGCCGAGTTGAGCGCGACCGCCGATTTCATTGCCGGCAAGTTCGAGTTCGAACACGGCAACATTGGCCAGTCTCGGCAATATTTCGAAAGCGCGCTCCGCTTCCAGTCCGATAACTCCACCATCCTTATCTATTATTCGGCCGTGCTGGTTCGTACCGGCAACGCAGTCCAGGCATTGCCTTATGCCCGGCGCGCCGCCCGCTCCGCCCCCAATTCGCCCGACGCTTATACCATGCTGGGATACGCCCAGTTCGCTTCGGACCACACCAAGGAAGCCGTCGCCTCCTGGAAGCGTTCTCTCGAGTTGCGTCCCGATTCCGCAGTCCAGAATTTACTCGCCAAGGCTCAACGCGAACAGACCGTCGAGACTGACTTCTCCCAGGGGGAGAGCATCCATTTCACTCTGCACTATGAGGGCCGGCAAACTTCCGAAGCCTTTCGCTCCCAGATCATCGCCGCCCTCGAATCCGACTATGACGACCTGGTTCGCGATCTTGGCAGCCCGCCGCGCGATAACATCCTCGTCACTTTGTATACCGAACAGGCTTTCTTCGATGTCACCCACGCACCCTCCTGGACCGGCGCGATCAATGACGGCAAGCTGCGAATCCCGGTCAGCGGATTGAACTCTATGACCACGGATCTCGCCCACGTTCTGAAACATGAACTGGCTCACTCCTTTATTACTCAGCTTTCCGGCGGTCGCTGCCCCTCCTGGCTGCACGAAGGCATCGCCCAGCTCCTGGAACCCCGCAACCTGAATGAAGGACACCAGCTTTCCCTGCTCTTCCAGTCGCACAGCAATATTCCCCTGAATGCCCTGGAAGGCGGTTTCATGAACTTGTCGGGCATTCAGGCTCACGTCGCCTACGCAGAATCGTTGGCCGCCGTCTCGTACATCAACGATTCCTACGGCCTTAGTGATATCCAGCGGATCCTGCAGCGCATCGGCCAGGGCAATTCCGCCGAGGCCGCTCTTCGGGCCACCATTCATTCCGACTATGGCCAATTGGAATCCGATCTAGCCAGATATCTCTCCGACAGGTACGGGCAGTAGCCCCAACCAGCTTCACCACGCGCCGTTTGCCCCACATCCATTCCTGTGCTAGTTTCCCTTTGGGCGTGCCAAATGCGATCCCTATTCAGATCCCACCATCCCGACGACTCGCCAATCGTTGAGCCTATCCCTACCACATTCCCGAAGATCGAGGGCGCTGACATCGCCGCTGTTTTCGTTGGAAACCGAGTGGCCGGAGACTTCTATGACTCGCTTCGCGTGAGCCCCGAGCGCGTTCTCGTCGGTATGCTCGACGTCGCCGGACGCCGCGAGAACAACCGCAGCATTCTCAATGCCGCCCAGGAGATCTTCCGCAATTTCGGAACGGAGCTCTTCGCTCGCCCGGATATCAACGAATCCAACGCCATGACGGAGCTCAGTCTCCGCATGAATCGCGCCATCATTGAGGCCTCCAGCGGAGTTCGCTCCTGCCCCGCCTTCATGGCCTGCTACCACGAGAAGTTCGGCACACTCTGCTACACCAATGCGGGACACACTCCCGGACTTCTCCGCGACGGCAATGGCGTCGCCGAACTAGGCTCCGGAGGCCTCCCTTTGGGGCTTTTCTCCCACGCCACCGCAGATGCTCCCACGGTCGGTTTGGAGAAGGGCGCCACTCTGCTACTCGTGTCGCGTGGAGTCCTTGAGTGCGAATCCAACGCCCGACATTCCGGCGACGAATTCGGATTGGATCGGGTCAAGAGCCTTTTCACTGCCCTGCCAACCTCGGGAGCCCAGGCACTCTGTACTTCCATCCTGAAAGCCGCGGGGGAATTTGGCGCAGAAGCCCCCATCTGCGACGACCGCACTGCCTTGGCCTTGATCCGGACCGCCTGACCCCGGGGGCCAACTTTCCAACCCACACCAGCGTCAAACCAAGAGGTGGAACGCTCTGGCTTGGCGCTAAAGGAGTAAAATATCCTATCGGCCTTAGCCCACCTTTGCCCGCAAGCCCAGGAAGCGTGGCGGCCCAATAGACCCTATGAAGAAACTTTGCCTCGTTCTTGTTCCTTTCGTTTCCCTTGCCGCCTTCGCGGTTGCGCAGGCCGCAGCCCCCGCTGCGCCCTCCGCCCCCCAAACCACCCCACAAGTGGCGCCCCAGGCGGTTGCTCCAGCGGTTGCCTCAACCGGCGGACAAGTGGTCGAAGAGATCATTACGCGCGTCAACAACCAGATCATCACGCGTTCCGAATACGATCGCAGCAAAGACCAGCTCCGCGACGAGGTCAAACAACAGGATTCCAAGGACCCCGATAAGAAATTTGCCGAACGCGAAAAAGACGTTCTGCGCGACCTCGTCGACCAGCAACTTCTCTTGGACAAGGCCAAAGACCTTAGCATCACAGGCGATACGGACCTGATCAAGCGTCTCGACCAGATGCGCAAAGACATGAAGCTTGAGAGTCTCGAAGACCTCGAAAAGGAAGCCACCAAGCAGGGTGTCTCCTGGGAAGACTTCAAGCAGAACATGCGCAACCAGATCATCACTCAGAAAGTGATCGGCGAAGAGGTCAGCGGCCATCTCTCCGTCTCTAAGGAGGAGGAGCAGAAGTTCTACGACGATCACAAAGACGAGATGGCGCAACCCGAGTACATCCGCCTGAGTGAAATTCTGGTCGCACCCAAGACCGCTCAATCCGCGTCAGCGCCAGCACCCACGCCAGCAGCCGATCCCAACGCTCCTCCCGCCGCCGCTCAGCCCGTTGTCGATGAAGCTGCGCTCAAAGCTGCCGAAGCCAAGGCGAACGATCTCCTCAAGCAGATTCACGATGGCGCCAGTTTCGAGGACATCGCCAAGAAATACTCCGACGGTCCCTCCGCTGCCGATGGCGGCAATCTCGGCACCTTCGAGCGCGGCAAGCTCGCTAAATCGATCGAGGACCAGACGTTTGCTATGAAGTCCGGCGAAGTCACCAACGTGATTCAGACCAAGCAGGGCTACGTCATCCTGAAAGTTGTCGACCATCAGCAGGCCGGCATCCCACCCATGAAAGATGTTCTCCCAAAAATTCAGGACGCACTGTATTACCAGAAATTGCAGCCCGCGCTCCGCGCCTACCTAACCAAGCTGCGCGAGGAAGCCTATATCAAATACGCGCCCGGTTATGTGGATACTGGTGCCAGCCCGAACCAGACTCAGCCCGTCGAAACGGCAGCTGCCAAAGAAGCCGACGCCAAAAAGCTCGGCAAGAAGAAACATAAGAAGCTGGGCATCCTCTGACCTTCGCCGCCAGCGCGTGCTTTATACTCAGGGACCACACTCTATGAAAGAGTTCTACATCTGCGATTGCGCGCGCCAGGAAAATAAGGTCATCACCTCGTGCTTTGTCGTTGTGGGCAAACAGATCAAGCCCAAGAAGACTGGTGAGCCTTACTTGGCTCTTACTCTCGGCGACCGCAGCGGCCAACTCGAAGCCAAAATGTGGGACAACGTTGAAGAAGTCCTCGACGCCTTCGAGCAGGATGACTTTCTTAAGATCAAAGGCCTCATCAACAAGTACAAGAATCGCTTCCAGTTGACGATTCACAAGCTACGCAAGCTGGGCGAATCCGAAATCGACTTTGCGGACTATCTTCCCAAGACTACCAAAGACGTCGACCAGTTGTGGCAATCCCTCACCAGCTTTATCTCTTCGTTTCAGAATCCCCATCTGAAATCGCTCGTCCAGTCCTTCATGGCCGATCCTGAAATTGCTGCCGCCTATCGCAACGCACCCGCCGCCAAGACCTTGCACCATGCTTACATCGGCGGCCTGCTCGATCACGTCGTCTCCCTCTTTCGCTCCTGCGACTTGATGTGTCAGAACTATCCCCAGATCAATCGCGATCTCCTTCTCACCGGCGCGTTCCTGCACGACATCGGCAAGATTCACGAGCTCACTTACAACCGCTCGTTCTCCTACACGACGAAAGGCCAGCTTCTCGGTCACATGATCATCGAACTGGAAATGTTGCAGGCTAAGCTCGCCCTCCAACCAAATTTCCCCGACGAACTCAAAACCATGATCGAGCACCTCATCATCAGTCATCACGGCCAGTACGATTTCGGCTCACCGAAACTTCCCATGTTCCCCGAAGCTCTCATGCTGCACTACCTCGATGACCTCGACTCCAAGATGGAAGCCATGCGCGCCCAGTTCGAACGCGAATCAGGATTCGACAGTCCTTGGACCAGCTACAACGCCTCTCTCGGCCGTCCGCTCCTGAATACTGAAAAGTTTCTGGCCCCCAAGAAAGTTCTTCCGCCCGAAGAGCCCGCTTCCGATGCCGACCTGGACGCCGCAGAGCCTGCTGCATCCTTGCCCGACGCCGATCCTCGACGCTAAGAGTAATCACCTCTTCGAGTATTGGCCTTGGCGGAAAAAGATTCCCTCAACAATGCCGTTCGTTGGGAATTTGATACCTCTTGAGCTGCCTCGGCTTGCATCCATTCGTTCATACACTTTCGATTTCCTGCCCGACCTCTGTTTCGTTGCTCCTCTTTACCCATTCCGATACATTGGCAGCATCACCCTGACAATACTTTAGGAGGCTTATGCGCTCTCGCGCCGTTCTTCTCACCTTGAGTCTTTATCTCGCATTCATTGCGACTGGATGTACCAGCAAGCCCGCGGCCGACAACAGCGCCGACGCCAACAACACCAGCACAGCCAACAACGACTCCGACAGCTCGGATTCAAGTAGCACAGCTCCCAAGGCCGCCAAGAAAGGCAGCCGCGAAACTAAAGCACGTCGGGAATTGAAGGAAGTCAAAGCAGTTAAGAGAGAGCCACTCGTTGTTCCGGCTGGAACAGCTGTCACCGTAAGCCTGGGATCGGCCCTCGGATCGAAACTGAGTAAAGCCGGAGAAACCTTCACCGGGTCGGTCGCCAAGGATGTATTGGTCGGCAGCACGGTAGCAATTCCCCAAGGCGCCAACGTGAGCGGCACGGTCACTGATGCCAAAGCCCTGGGAAAGTTCGCCGGCGGCGCGGTTCTCACAGTGCGCCTCGATTCCATCAGTGTGAACGGTTCCGATATGCCGGTTCAGGCTGAAGCAAAGACCTTTTCTGAAAAAGGCAAGGGCAAGCGCACCGCCTTAATCACTGGTGGCGGCGCTGCGCTAGGTGGCATCATCGGCGGCCTCGCTGGAGGAGGCAAAGGTGCCGCTATCGGATTGGCGGCTGGCGCAGGCGCTGGCGCTGGCGGCTCTGCCCTCACTGGAAACAAAGAAATCGTTCTACCCGCGGAGTCTGCTGTCAGCTTCGAATTGTCTCAACCGCTTGATGTGCGCCAGTAATATCGGCAAACCAGTCTCGCGTAGAATAAGGTCACCTTCAGCCCTGTTCTGAAGGTGACCTTAACTCTTATCTCTGCTGATCAGAATCGGCCCATGCTCGACTTCAAACGCTTCCAGGTTCTCACCTTTGATTGTTACGGCACGTTGATTAACTGGGAAGCCGGTATCTTCTCGGCTCTTCGACCCATTCTTTCCGCCCACAACAAGGAAATTGACGACGCCACCCTGCTCAAACTCTATGGTGACTTCGAGCTGCGCGCCGAACAGCCTCCATTTCGCCCCTATCGTGAAGTTCTCGAGTCTGTAGTCCGCCAGTTCGGCGATGAACTTCACTTCACTCCAACGATGGAGGAAGTCCGTTCCCTGCCCGATTCTCTTCCCACCTGGAAGCCCTGGGCCGACACCGTCGCCGCTCTCCGTCAGCTCAAATCCCGATTTCGCCTGGCCATTCTCTCCAACGTCGACGACGATCTCTTCGCTCGCACCCGCCCTCAGCTGGAAGTGGAGTTCGACGAGATCATCACCGCCCAGCAAGCCCACGCCTACAAGCCTTCGCTAAAACTATTCGAACTCGCCCTGAGCCGGATCAACGCTCCCGCCCATCGCGTGCTGCACGTCGGCCAAAGTATTTACCACGACGTAATTCCCGCACAGTCGCTAGGCCTCGCCGCCGTTTGGGTCAACCGTCCTTCCGCCCGCCCCGGCGTCGGCGCCGTAAAATCCGCCGAAGCAAAACCCGATCTCACCGTCTCCAGCCTCGCAGACCTCGCCGCCCTCGCCGTCGGCGACGAGGACTAAACAATTCGTTGGCTGAAGGAGACGCGAAGGAGGGGCAACAGGAAGGCTACGAAACAAAACCTCGAGGAAGGGCACCACCACTAACCATCAATAATTCACCGGCAACTTCACAACTCGCTTCTGGATCGCCCACATCACTAACTCGGCCTTGTTGTGGATCCCCAGCTTCCTCATTAAATTGAACTTGTGAGCGTCCACTGTCTTCATGCTGAGCCCAAGAACGTCGGCCGCAGATCGCACCGTCCGGCCCTCGGCCAGCAACTTCAATACTTCGCGCTCCCGCGACGTTAACACCCGCTTCCGCGGAAGCAGATTCTCCGACGGCCATATCCCTCGCCGTCTCTCCGGCATATCCCCCAGCACCATCCTCTGGGCGGTATGGGTTCGCCTCACCATCTCCACTAACTCTTCCGCGGACGTGTGTCGCACCGCGAAGCTGTTCGTATCCGTGGGCGCTGCTTGCGCGTCGTCACCTTTATAGGCAGTCAGAAACAGCACTTTACTGTAAGGCGACTCGCGCAGAATCATTCCTTCGGTTCGGTCGGCCGCACCCTCAAACATGTGCGCGTCCGTGATCACGATTTCGGGACGGTGCTCAAACGCCTTTTGCAACGCTTCCGCTACATTCCCGGCCTCAGCCACGACTTGCATGTCCGGTTCGTCGTCCAGTAGCCGCTTCAGGCCCTGGCGTAGCAGGACATGGTCGTGCACCAGAAGGCAGCGAATTTCCTTCTTGCCAATAGCGTCTTGGCGAATCTGTGCGGGGGGACACACAGGGCATCTCCTTTTTCGTGGCCAGAGAAACTTTACGAGCGGCACGGGCCCGGTCTGGACCCGATACGGATGGACAGCTATTAATTGTAACCTCTTATGCCGGCATTTTGCTCATCGAAATCCACTTTCCTGCATCTCTTCTATAAAATCCGCCCCGCCCCGCTGTCAATCCACAATCCAGATTCCACCTCGCATCAGGTACAATCGACCGTTTATGCTCAACTACTTCACTGCGGGCGAGTCCCACGGCGAAGCTCTGGTCGCCTTCCTTTCCGGCCTGCCCGCCGGATTGAAAATCGATCAGGCTTTCCTCGACCGGGAACTCTGGCGTCGCCAGCAAGGCTATGGACGCGGCGGCCGCATGAAGATCGAGCGCGACACTGCCCACATCCTCTCCGGCGTCCGTCAGGGTCTTACCATCGGCTCACCCATTTCCGTTCAGCTTGAGAACCGCGACTGGAAGAACTGGCAGGAGTCCCTGCCCGTCGGCGAGGGCGATCCCGCAAAGCACAAGCGTGTTGCCTCTCCCCGCCCCGGCCACGCCGATCTCGCCGGAGCCCTGAAATACAACTTCCCTGAGGCTCGCTATGTCCTCGAACGTGCCTCCGCTCGCGAGTCCGCTGCTCGTGTCGCCTTAGGCGCCATCGCCAAACTTTTCCTCCGCGCACTCGGCATCGAAGTCCTCAGTCATGTCGTCACCACCGGCAGCGTCACCCTGTCCGATCAAGTCCCATGGGAAAAGATTCGAGCCCTGCACAATCGTGAGGAGGTTCTTCTCAACTGTGCCGACCCCGACGTCGAGCAGCGCATGAAAGACGAAGTCGACAAGGTTCTCAAAACCGGGGACTCCCTTGGCGGCGTCTTCGAAGTCGTGGCCCATCAGGTTCCTCCCGGTCTCGGCACCTACGTCCAGTGGGACGAGCGCCTCGACGCCATGCTCGCCTCCGCCGTCATGTCCTTGCAGGCAGTCAAGGCCGTGGAAATCGGCGCCGGGGTCGCTGCCGCTTTCGCTCCCGGCTCTGCCGTGCACGACGAGATCGGCTATACGGCGAGCTCCGGCTACACCGCGTTCTCCCGCACTCGCAACAATGCCGGAGGCATCGAGGGCGGCGTCTCCAACGGACAGGAAATTCGTGTCCGCGGCTACCTCAAACCAATCTCCACTCTTCGTCGCCCTCTACAGTCGGTAGATTTTTCGACGCGTGAGCCCGTGAAAGCCGCCTATGAGCGTTCCGACGTATGCGTCGTGCCAGCGGCCGGAGTCGCGGCCGAAGCCATGGTGGCCCTCACCTTGTCGCGCTGTGCCCTCCAAAAGTTTGGTGGCGATTCCATGACTGAAACCCTAAGAAACTTTCAAGGCTACTGCCAGCAACTGAAAAACTATTGATGATTTACCCCATCGTAAAATTCGGCAACCCGGTTCTCGAAAAGCCTTCCGAAACCGTAACCGTCTTCGACGAGGAGTTAGAGAAGCTCACCGAAGACATGTTTGAGTCGATGTACGCCGCCCACGGCGTCGGCCTGGCCGCCCCGCAGATCGGCATTGGCCGTCGCATCGCCGTCATCGATGTGACTTTCAAAGAAGATCCCAACGCCAAGCTCGTCCTCATCAATCCCGAGATCATCCACACCGAAGGTCGCCACACCCAGAGTGAAGGATGCCTCAGCATCCCCGACTTCCGCGAGAACGTCACTCGCTCCAACAAAGTCACCATCCGCGCTCAGGACGTTCACGGCAAAATCTACGAAAAAACCGGAGAAGAGTTACTAGCCCGCGCCTTCCTCCACGAGACCGATCACCTGAACGGCAAACTCTATATCAGCCACATCAGCGCCCTGAAGCGCGACCTCATGAAACGGAAAATCCGCAAAATGATGAAAGCCGGGGAATGGTAAGAATTGAGAGATTGAGTGACTGAAAGATTGGTGGATTGAGAGCGCCGCCAACAGATCGTAGCCCGCCGATCACTCAATGACTCAATCTCCCGATCACTCAATGACTCAATCTCTTAATCTCGTTTTCTGCGGAACCCCGCGCTTCGCCGTCCCCACGCTTGAAAAGCTCGCCTCGGCTGGAGTCCGCATTCATCTCGTGGTCACCCAACCCGACCGTCCCAAGGGCCGCGGCCTCGAACTCGTCCAGTCACCAGTTAAAAAATCAGCGCTCGAACTGAATCTCCCCATCACTCAGCCCGACCGCATCAAGACTAACGACGAATTCCGCGCCCAACTCACTGCCCTTAAGCCCGACGCCATCATCGTCGTCGGTTACGGGCGCATCATTCCCCAGTGGATGCTCGATCTCCCTCCACTCGGCAACATCAACCTGCACGCCTCGCTGCTCCCGAAATATCGCGGCGCCGCTCCCATTCAATGGGCCATTGCAAACGGTGAGACCGTCACCGGCGTCACCACCATGCGCATCGATGCCGGCCTCGACACCGGCGATATCCTCCTCCAGCAGGAACTTGCAATCGCCCCCGACGACACCGCCGAAACCCTCGCTCCGCGCCTCGCTGAAATCGGCGCCGATCTCACCATAGAAACTTTGCGCCGCCTTCAAGCAAATTCGCTCCACCCGCGCCCCCAAGACAACTCGCAAGCCACTCTCGCCCCCATCCTGAGAAAAGAAGACGGTCTGGTCGACTTCACCCGCTCGGCCACCGACATCTTCAATCGCGTTCGTGGCTTCCAGCCTTGGCCCGGAGCCCACACAAAATTCCGCGATAAGACTCTGCAGATCCTGAAAGCGCATCCTGCTTCTGACGCAGTTCCACCCGCCGAGTTGCGCGCCCTCTCCGATCGTCTCCTAGTCGGCTGCGGACACAGCACTTCGCTCGAACTCCTGGACCTTCAGCTCGAAGCCAAAAAGCGCACCACCGCCCGCGACTTCATCCATGGCTATCGTCCCCGCGAAGGTGAAAGGCTGGGCCTCCCCATATGAAAGCGTTGGAAATATCACAGCCATAGACTGGAAAAACAATCACTAATGCATCCTTCGCCGCGAAAGAAGCTCGTTCAACCGCGCCGAAGCGTCCGCGCCTTGAGAGAGCTCCCACTTCAACCACACGTACAGCCTAATGCGCCGCTCGCCGAGGAAAAGGACTCTTTTCAGAACCGTGGAAGAGCGGCCCTTTAGGGCAGCGTAAAGCGCGCCAAATCAGTGCGGGCTTTAGCCCCCGAGTTGACGTTCCGCGAAGTTCCTCCACACCGTTCCGTTAAAATGAATCCATGTCTGAGACCAAGCCCTTTCGGCTAACGGAGTCGGTAAAAGCTGCGGGTTGAGCATCCAAGCTGAGTCCGGCGGCGCTGGACACGGTGCTTGGGAAATTAGCCCGGCAACACGACCCCAACGTTCTGGTCGGCTTCGATCACGCCGACGACGCCGGAGTGTATCTCATCGCCCCCGATCAAGCCCTCGTGCAGACCGTCGATTTCTTCACCCCTATCGTCGACGATCCCTACATCTTCGGACAGATCTCGGCCACGAATTCCTTGAGCGATGTCTACGCCATGGGCGGCAAGCCGCTTACCGCGCTCGCTCTCGTCTGCTTTCCTGAGAAAGCTGATCTCGCAATTCTGGAGCGCATCCTCGCGGGCGGCCTCTCCAAGATGATCGAAGCCGGATGCACCGTGATTGGCGGCCACAGCATTCGCGACGAAGAAACCAAGTTCGGATACTCCGTCACCGGTACGATTCATCCCAAGAATGTCCTCGCGAATAAAGGCGCCAAGGTGGGCGACTCATTGGTGTTCACCAAGGCGATCGGAACCGGCGTCATATCCACCGCGATCAAGCGAGGCAAGGCCGAGCCCGCGTGGATCGACGCAGCGGTTCTCTTAATGACCACCCTGAACAAGCGCGCCGCAGAAGTAATCGCGGACGGAAATTTTCGCGTGAATTCCATGACCGACGTGACCGGCTTCGGCCTGATCGGCCACGCCCGCGAAATGGTGCTGGCCTCGGATGTCTCCATCCGAATCTCCGCCGGCAAGATTCCTCTCCTGAGAGGCGCGCTCGACTGCGTTCGTGCGGGATACGTTCCTGCAGGGCTTAAGAACAACCGCGAGTTTGCCGAGTGCCTGGTGGAATATGACACCGGCGTTCCCGACGACGTGCGCGCCCTGCTATTCGATCCTCAAACCGCGGGAGGTCTCCTGATCTCCACCCCCAATGGCCCGTCGCTTACTCAAGCTCTCAACGACGCGGCCGTCGGAGCCGTTGAAATCGGCGCGGTTATGCCGAACGTGAAGCCGAGGATTTACGTGTCCACCTAGGCAGTGGACGATCGCTCCGCATGCCCGAAATCCGCGCACCCATCCCCGTTCTCACACATCTAGTAAGTATCCGCTCGCATTCAGATCAAGGCAGGTACCAAAATGCAAATTCGTGAGCTTGGACGCAACGGTCTCAAGGTCTCCGCCCTCGGCCTGGGTTGTATGGGCATGTCGGAGTTTTATGGAGAGTCCGACGACGCCGAATCCATCGCAACCATTCACCGCGCGTTGGATCTCGGCATCACCTTTCTCGATACGGCGGACGTCTACGGTCCCTTCAAGAATGAAGTACTGGTCGGTCAAGCAATCAAAGGCAAGCGAGACAAAATCGTGCTTGCAACAAAATTTGGGATCGTCCGCGATCCCGGCAATCCGGCCAAGCGCGGAGTCAGCGGCAAGCCGGATTACGTGCGTAGCTCCTGCGAAGCCAGCTTGCGCCGCCTGGGCGTCGAAACCATCGATCTCTATTACCAGCACCGCGTCGATCCCAACACTCCCATCGAAGAAACCGTCGGCGCCATGGCGGAGTTAGTGAAAGCAGGCAAGGTTCGATATCTCGGCCTGTCTGAGGCTTCCGCCCAAACGCTCCGCCGCGCCGTGAAAACCCATCCCATCGCAGCGCTGCAAACGGAATATTCGTTGTGGACGCGCGATCCTGAAACCGAGATTCTGGCAACTTGCCGCGAGCTCGGAATTGGTTTCGTCGCGTATAGCCCTCTCGGCCGCGGATTTCTGACCGGGCAGTTTCAGAAATTCGAAGACTTCGCAGCCGACGATTATCGCCGTCACAGTCCTCGCTTTCAGGGAGAAAACTTCCAGAAGAATTTAGATCTGGTTCGTCGCGTGGAAGAGATCGCCCGCAAAAAGGGATGCAAGCCATCGCAACTTGCCCTCGCGTGGGTGCTAGCGCAAGGCAACGACATTGTTCCGATTCCCGGAACCAAGCGCCGAAAATACCTGGAGGAGAATGTCGGCGCGATCGAACTGAAGCTCACCAACGAAGATCTGCGGCGAATCGACGAAGTCTTCCCGCCGGAGGCCGCCGCGGGCGGAAGATATCCCGAGCACATGATGGCAATGGTGAACAAGTAGGCCGAAAAAGAAGCAATTCAATGCCAAGCAGGCGCGCCCCTCCAGGTCGCGCCTTTTTCCTTGGAACCAAATCACGTAGCGGCGGACGCAGCTTGCCCTTAGCAACGCCGAAGGGCCTGCCCGCCAGAACGAATCAGAAGAGTACCTTGCAGATCACCTCCGTAATGTCGAGTGAACGCTGAAATGTTGTATCCTATGCCGCTTGTGCGGTTACACCATTTCCAAGGAGAACTTCGCGCATGAGGCATTGGGCCCTGGTACTCGGACTTTCGTTGCCGCTTAGCCTGTCATTCGCCTTCGGCCAGGATGCCGAAGGCTGCAAAGACTCGCCTCTGATTCAACGCATGCCGGGCAGCACCATTTCGACCTGCGACCATAAGGAATTCGATTCCGTTGAGATGCCCGTCGGAAAAAATGCGGACGGCGATCCGGTCACCAAAAACATCGAAGGCGAGGTCTGGTCCTGGAGCTTCACCAATCGCGAGGGTCTCAGCGACGTCCAGGTTTACCGCAACTTTCTAAATGCCCTGCAGAAGGCCCCCTGGTCGATCGACTTCCAGAGCCCCAACGGGCAAATCACCGCCTACAAAGGCTCTGATTACATCTTCATGGACAACATGAACGCCGGCTTCTACTACCAGACCGTCGTCCATCTAAAGGAAATGCAGCAAGAGGTCGTCGCCGATGCCGCCACGATGGACAACGAAATCAAGCAGAACGGTCACGTCGCCGTCTACGGGATTCACTTCAACACCGGCAAGGCCGACATTCTTCCCGACTCGGAAAGCACGCTGAACCAGATCGTCAAACTCATGCAGCAAGATACCGCCCTCCAGCTCCGCATCGAAGGCCACACCGACAACCAGGGCAATGCCGGCGCCAATCAGGCACTCTCGGAGAAACGCGCCCAGTCAGTGGTCGCATGGCTCACGGCCCACGGGGTTCCCGCCGCGCGTCTCACCGCGAAAGGATTCGGCCAGACGAAACCGGTCGCCGACAACTCCACTGAAGATGGCCGCGCCAAGAACCGGCGTGTGGAACTAGCCAAGCTGTAACGCGGTAGCCGTTACATTTGTCCCGCAAATTCAGAAGCTTACTGCAGTCAGCGTGACCCGCTTACGATCCGCCAGGAATCGTGCAGAACTGCTTAAGGCAGTGACCCAAGGAGGAATCGCAATGCGGATGCCACGGTATTTCGGAACAGCGCTCATAATGCTGGCTCTGATCTCGTCGCTCCAGGCGGACGGCCAGCCGGCCAGCGAGGGAGACCTGCGGGATCCGAACCCGCAGGAACGGCAAATCCTGATGCACTATCGCGAAGTCATCGGCAAGGTCCTGGACCAATTTCAAAGCGATGACTGGGAAGAGAAGGTCGATTACGAGATTACGGACGATGTGTCGGTGAGCGGCGACCCGGACGTGCCCCTCGACGTCAACGAGATGATCCAGCGCTCGTACACGATCCGCCCGGGCTCGGCCTTGTACCAGAAGGAAGTCGCACCGCTTGCCGAAAAGTTGACTGCGACCACCGACCCAAACGAGATGGCCCGTCTCGCCAAGCAGAGGAAAGTTACGAACCTGGTCACTGAAGTGCACTTCAACCACCTGTGTGTGGGACTGGATTCAGCCCCGGCGACCGGCTCGGATCTGCACATTCCAGGAACCGCCATGGCCTACCACATGAAGCCCGCCAAGTTGGGAAGAGGGGCAGCAGTTGTGCTCATGTTTGGCAATTGGAAAACCGCGACGTGGAATGCAGAAAATGGCTGCGCACGCTACAAGTTCAAGCACGCCGCACATCAACCGGCCATCGAGAACGTCGTGATCCAGATCGACGGATCACCGGAGCGAATCGAGCAGCTGCTCAAGTCGGTGAAATGGGATGACGTCAATAGTGCGCTGACTGAAAAGCCTTAGAGGATATCGAGAGGAAATTAGCGGAGAAAGACGAAAGGGGAGGCTCGCGTGAAAACATTCACGGGGATTTGCATGCTGGCAGTCTTGCTCGGTGTTTCTTCGATTGCGTGTGGTCAACAGCAGGACGATTACTATATGGCTCCGGGTTACAGGCTGACGGTTGCAGTTGACAATTCAATAGACTTGTCGCTGATCGAGCTCGATGTTGACGGGATGACTCATCAGCCTTTGGCTGATGCCGAGGGCTGGACCATCAACGGGAAAGACAGTAGTGAGCTTGACCCGTCGGAAGGTAAGTTCCGGACAGGGATGCCACCTACAACCGGCACTTACACGGCGCCGCATACGGTACCGAAGGTTAATCCGGTGGCGGTCGCACTCTCCTTTCATCCGACTCGCGGAAGCAAGACCAAAGAAACCGTGGTCTGCAATATCACCGTGGTGGACCGAAGCAACAATTTTCAGATTTCGGGAAGAGGTGGATCGGAGGACTCTTTTCAACTGGACGATCGCTTCTCAGCGCCCGCCGTACGAAACATGCTCGCGCATGCAGCAATAGCAGGGCCTGAATTAATGGTCAATGTTAGTGCCATGCAGCCCGGAGGCGCTGGCGGAGGAGTGAAGTCCCATTCCAACGGTACGATGGTTTTGACCATCGCCGGAAGTTCTCCCGGCAAGTTTCCCTGGACCTTGCCTGGAAGTTCGGCGACCACGGTCATGCTCACCATTGCAGGCGGTTCAGGAGCCGAAATGTACTCCACCGGAGATTGTCTGCCGCACGGAAGCAATGACTGCAAGCCGACGCCAACACCGGGGTACACGAAGATTAGTTCCTACGATCCCAAGACGGGCGAAATTGGCGGACTCTTTCAAGGGACAGTCGTGAAGCTCGACCGCAATGGCAGGCCATCCACCTATGCAACAGCCTCCGGCAGCTTCCAGGTCACATTGCAGTCCCTCGGCGGATTGCATCCCTGATGTAGACCCCGGGGAAGGGCCGCGGAAGATTGGCTCGCAGATAAGGCCAGAAAAGGCGGGGTCGACCCCAAAAATCCGACGGACGCGCCCGTCCGCCGAAATCTTATCAATAGGCAGAAAAACTCCAGATTCGTATCAGGGCATCGCTTTAGCGATGCCGTAAGCATGAAATGAGTCCCGGCTTTAGCCGCTGGGGTGGCCCAGTTAACTAGGCTGCCCCACCCTGCGCGGTTTTCGCAGGGTGGGTACGATGCTGCCGAAGCCAATTGCAGGTGGGGCCTAAAGCACCCCACCTCCTGCGAATGTTCGCCAATTATTGAATCCCACCCAAGGGTCCCTTGGCATCGACGAAGTTGCTCGTGTTCAAGACCTGAATGCCCGCGTTATGGTCGCCGTCGAAAGGCGTCACGGTGGCCGGACATCCCGCGTTGCCCGCCTGTGTCGGATCGGCAAACCACAGCCCCAGATGGTGCAGTTCAACCGGGACGGCAGGGCTGCCGGGGTTCAGGACGAAGGTTTCATCCCTGAAGATCCCAGTCACGTTTAGGACGCCGTTGCCGAGCGCATTCGTTGTTAGGTCGCCCTGGTACCACGCTGGCGTAAAAGGTGCGTTCGGAGTATTGATAACAAACAGCGTGAAGTCCGTGTTCGCCGGAAGGTTGAATACTTCGAGGTGCATATTTTGAATTGGTCCAAGGTCGCTGATCGAGACTCGTCCAACAGCTTTGGGATTGAGGCAAGATAGCGCACCGGCGGACTTCACCATGTTGAAGACGGTGCTATCGTTCGCCGCCGCTCTTACGAGCGGGGTGAGGCCAGTAAAACCGAGAGCGACAGCCATAGCTACCGCCAATAGTGTGTTTTTCACATTAACTCCTTAAATTGGTGTTGCTTCTTGAAGTTCATTCCGCCTGTCAGCGGAAGGCCGGGTTGCCCCGAGCACAGTGCCAACGTAACAGCGAGGGTTTTAAAACGTGTCACTGCACTGTAAACGGTGAGTAAACAATTTGGCCTTGCGCAGTGGGGCGAGCATTCTGGCAGGCCCGCTTCTACGACTTCAATGTCTGGAGGACGAAGAAGCGACTGGAGAAGTTGCGGCACATGCATCGCAATCCCGTGAAACGTGGACTGGTGGAGTCTCCGGAGTTATGGGCATGGAGTAGCTATCGCCAACATCATCTGGACGAGGCCGGGCTCGTGCAAGTCGATCTAGGTTGGGGGGGAATTTCGTTTCGAGATGGAGCGGCTTAAGATCAAAATCTCATGGGGTCGACAGCATCGTGCCCACAATTTCGGATGCAGAAAATAAATCGAGGCTGAAAGGGGGGGCCACCCGCCGACCCAAAGTCTGAACAACTCGATTTTGGGTGGCGCAGCGCTTTAAGCGCTGCGACAAAGTCTGTCACCCGTGCGAGGGTTTTACAACTTGCCGAAAAACTCCAGATTCGTATCAGGGCATCGCTTTAGCGATGCCGTAAACGCCTTGAAATGAGTCCCGGCTTTAGCCGCTGAGCCGGCCCAATTAACCAGGCTGCCCGACGTGCGGGTAGGACAATGTTAGATGCGTCACATCCTAAGAGTCCTTTTCAAGTTAGGTCTGACCGGGTGCCCCATCCTTGCGTCTTTTGCAAGGGTGGGAAAATCGGACCTGTTCGTCCCTAGCGGAAGTGAAGTTCTAGGCTAGAGCCTCGTAGGTTCTGATCAACTGGCGACGCGATAAGAACCGACCCTTTCACAACGCAGCAAGATACGAGTTTCCTGCCTCGCACTATGTAGCCGTGACTTCCGCCGAACATTCTTTGCAATAAAAAAGCGCGGGCGGAGGCGCCCGCGCCACATGCTACTCATTCTCTTACTGAATCAGCGTGCCTCCGTTGCCGTTGGGCTCTGCTTCAGGTGCAATCACCACCGCCGCCGCCACACGGTCGCCCGGCTCCATATTCAGCAGCCGGACGCCTTGCGCATTTCGTCCAGACTCGCGGATCGTCGTCGAGTCCATGCGGATGATCTTGCCGTAGTGGCTGATCAGCATGACCTCCGACGTTTCGTCGACCTGCGCAATCGCGACCACTTTTCCAACCCGCTCCGTGGTCTTCACATTGATTACGCCCTTGCCACCGCGGTTGGTGAGGCGGTATTCGTCGGCGGCAGTTCGCTTGCCGTAGCCGTTTTCGGTGACCGAAAGAATTAGGTCGCCTTTCACCGCTGCGTCAATCACCTCGGGCTCGCCCTCAGCCGTCTTTTCCTTGGCTGCCGCGGGCGCACCCGGCTTTGTCGTCGTCGCCATGCCGACCACGTAGTCATTCTTTTCCAGATCAATTCCCCAGACGCCGAAAGCCGCGCGGCCCATCGGCCGAACATGGCTCTCGTCGAAGCGAACGGCCATCCCCTCGTGCGAAGCGATGAAGATGATCTGGTTCCCGTCGGTAATACGCGCGGCCACCAGTTCATCTCCCGGCTCAATGCCGATCGCATTGATGCCGTTGGAGCGCACGTGCATGAACTCGCGTACCGAAGACTTCTTCACCAGACCGTTGCGGGTGGCGAAGAAGACGTACTTGTTTTCTTCTTCAAGGTTGCGCACCGCGACCGTGGTCTTCAGTGTTTCGCCTGGTTGCAGGCCGACGAGGTTGCCGATGTGCTTGCCGCGTCCGGCGGCGCTGACGTCAGGAATTTCGTACACCTTCAGCCAGTAGACGCGGCCCGTGTTTGTGAAAATCAAAATGTAGGCGTGGGTCGAGACGATGAAGAGATGCTCGACGAAATCTTCGTCGCGCGTCTTCATGCCCGTGCGGCCTGTGCCCCCGCGGCGCTGCATGCGGTAAGTGGAGATCGGCGTCCGCTTCAGATAGCCCGAGTGGCTGACGGTGACCGCAACCTGCTCGTCGGCGATCAGATCTTCGAGAACGATCTCCGCCGCTTCGTCTTCAATGCGCGTGCGGCGCTCATCACCGTAGAGCTTCTTCACTTCTTCCAGCTCTTTAATGATGACTTTGCGCAGCTTCGTCTCCGATCCGAGAATGGATTCGTACTCTGCAATGTTGCTGCGCACGTCCTTCAACTCGTTCGAGATTTCATCGATGGAGAGCTTGGTCAGGCGGTGCAATTGCAACTCGAGGATCGCATCTGCCTGCCGCGCAGTGAACGGCTTTTCAGCATCGAGCTTCGGCGCGCGACCCGTGGTGTTGATGTCGATCTTCTT
The DNA here is from genome assembly GCA_963840895.1 of uncultured Acidobacteriaceae bacterium. Classification (GTDB taxonomy): domain Bacteria; phylum Acidobacteriota; class Terriglobia; order Terriglobales; family Acidobacteriaceae; genus Sulfotelmatobacter. The sequence continues at coordinate 1,177,116 of CAWJAR010000002.1, read as the reverse complement.
GCCGCCGAAGTAGAGCACCAGGTTCTCGCGGGCGTCGGCGCGATTGGCGCTGCCACGAATAATCGTGATGACGTTGTCGAGATGATCGAGCGCCGTCAGGTAGCCTTCGAGAATGTGCTCGCGGTCTTTCGCCTTCTGCAGCAGGTAAGCAGTGCGCCGCCGCACCACATCGACGCGGTGCTCGATGAAGTACTTGATGGTCTGGATCAGGCCCATTTCGCGGGGCTGTCCGTTGACCACCGCCAGCAGGATCATCGAGAAGCTCTCTTGCATCTGCGTGTGCTTGAAGAGCTGGTTCAGAACAATCTGGGGCTCGGCCCCGCGCTTCAGTTCAACCACAATGCGCATGCCGTCGCGATCACTTTCGTCGCGAATGTCAGAAATGTCTTCGATGTCTTTGTCGTTCACCAGCTGCGCGATGCGCTCGACCAGTCGGGCTTTATTCACCTGATACGGAATTTCGGTAATGATGATGGCTTCGCGATCCTTGCTGAAGGCCTCGATAGCGGCCTTGGCGCGCATCATGAAGCGGCCGCGGCCGGTGCGGTAGGCTTCGAAGATTCCAGAACGCCCGTGGATGATGCCGGCGGTCGGGAAGTCGGGGCCCTGCACGAACTTCAGAATCTCGGCCAGCTGCGCGTTGGGATTGTTCACCAGCGTGATGGTGGCGTCGACGATCTCCGTCAGATTGTGCGGCGGAATCTTCGTCGCCATTCCAACCGCGATTCCGTCCGATCCATTGATCAGCAGATTCGGAATGCGTGCGGGCAGGACGTCGGGCTCGATCTCGCTCCCGTCGTAGTTATCGTGAAAGTCGACAGTCTCTTTGTCGAGGTCTTCAAGAAGCGCGGTGGAAACCTGTGCGAGCTTCGCTTCCGTATAACGATCGGCCGCCGGCGGATCTCCATCCACCGACCCGAAATTTCCCTGCCCAAAAATCAGCGGATACCGCATGCTCCACGTCTGCGCCAGTCGAACGAGAGCGTCATACACCGCAAGGTTCCCGTGCGGATGGTACTTGCCCATGACATCGCCGACGATGCGAGCGCATTTGCGCGTCGCCCGATTCGGCTGCAAACCCATCTGCTGCATTGTAAAAAGAATTCTGCGGTGGACGGGTTTCAGGCCATCGCGGACGTCGGGGAGCGCGCGGCCGATGATCACCGACATGGAATAGTCGAGATACGACCGCTTCATCTCCTCTTCAATGTTGACGGGTTGAATGTTCAACGCACCGGGGCCTTCGCCGCCCGGAGGAGGAGTCAGGGGTAGTTCTGGGTTTTGATCGTCAGCCATTCTTTAGCTCTCAGCTGTCAGCGGTTCAGCCGTCAGCTCGAAACGAAAATCGTATGTTGTGAAACGCTTGTAACTGCTTGTAATTGCAGGGCGTTATGTGCCTTGGGAGCTGTAATGATTATAGCACGCAAACACGCAGAATTGGGGCGCAGCTATTGATCGCCTTGAGGCGGCGTGCCGAGTTTATGGAGGCGCTGTGGGCTGGCGAAGAATCGAATTGCCGGTGAGTGAAGAAGTCGTTGAGGACGTCTCTACGGGCCGACTAGAACTTCGTTTGGTGCGGAAGGAATTTGGAATTTTATGCCGCGGGATTGATTGAAGGTGATGGTCTCGGCTAGATCCAGCGATGCGAGTTCTATTTTTCTGATCCAGGGCCCGCCAGTGTACGGGCTGGCATTGATGTAGAGCACTCCGTCGGCGATGGTATAGCTGGTCGTCTCTTCGCGGTGGCCATCGTGAAACAGAAGAACAGCGATGGGCAACCGGACCTCATTATTTGCTGCGTGGCTAATTGCAGCCGACGGGCTTGACGGCTCTCTGCTCAATGCCAGCGTTGGATCGATCATCTGCGCTCCCGACGATTCTTCACCGCTGATCCGAACGTAGCGGTCCCCGCGGAGTTCGATCATGAGCGGAGGGGCGGGCTCGGGAGATGCTGCAATCGGCGCAGCCGCTGGTGGAGGTTGCAAAATCACAACCGGCGGTTGGCTGGCGACGGGAGCAGTCGTTACATAGTCGGAAAGAAAAGGGTCGCCATAGGCGAGCGGATAAAAGAACCCTCGCGAATGCTCACCGCGTGCAAAATGAGGACCGAAGTGCGCAGGCCCCGCAACCGTTCGCTGCGCATCGCCACGAGGCGCGAGGACAGCCAAACACGCCACGAGAACCAGCACCAGCCGAAGCATGTTTAATTCGCCTGTGGACGCGGCGGCAGTTGAAAGGCTACGCCGCGATCGTCGTTCTGCTTGCGTGTGGCCTCTAGATCGAGATCGGCGATGGCAACTCGGCGGGCGTGTCCCGGAGTCAGATCAAAAAGTGTCGCGCCAATGATGGCGTAGTTTCCCAGTTCCAACTTCCGGCCATCCTTGAAGACGAGCAGTGTCGGTTCCTGCGGAGGATCGGGATCAGGGGCAGCGACGTCAGCATCAGCTGACGCTTCCTGAGCAGCAGGACGAGGCCTTGCGCTGTTCGTCACGGGCGGTATGTACGACGCCGCACCAGCGCCGCGGCGATCAAAGATCGTGGGACCTCCTTGATAACTCGCGTCCGGTTCCTCCGCATTCGAGTCCTCGACATCGTAAGGCGCATTCATGTCGACTGCGTAAGGAACGGGCACAGCGTACACCACCGGAGGCGGCGTGAATTCGGCCCGATGGTGATGATGACCCGTACCAATGTGAGGGCTGTTGAAGGTGTTGAACGTAACGCGCGAATTGGGTACGAGGCCGCGAGGGCCCAGAGACGTGACGCTCGGCGGAGTGCCGTTGATCGCGCGCCCACCGAATCCGGGAGAGGTCACCGAAGCGGGCGTTCCATTAATCTGCGCATGGCTGGTTGAGACGAGGGTCACCGGCAGCGCCAGTAGACCGAGAAGTGCGAGCGAGGCCGGAATCGAATGCCGCACAGAACTATGATACTCCAACGAGCAAATCATGGCGCACCTCAAAGGCAGAACGTTCGTACCCCTTTAGATTGCACCAAAGCCTTGCTGGATGCCCAATCTGGCCACAGACAGCCTCCGCCTCATCTTATTGAGTGAAGCTGAGTTATGCTGTTGGTAGCAGGGAAGCCATGCCTCTGCTGCCTCCTGGAAAATGAGATCTGCAATCCGATTCGCGATGCTGGCTCTGGTGCTGGTGATTGTGGCCATGGTGTCGGCCCTGACAGCGATGCGGTTTGCGATCCACGGCCAAGAAGTCGCCGTGCCCCCTCTGGTCGGGGTTACTCCGGCGGAAGCCGAGCGGGCGCTCGCGTCACTCGGCCTCCAGCTGTCGATCGAACGTCAGTATTACAGTCCGCAGGTTCCTGAAGGCAGAATCATGTCGCAGCTGCCCTTGCCGGGAACCAAAGTCCGTCATGGCTGGCAGGTGCGAGTCGCCCAAAGTCTGGGCCCAACGCGCGTTTCAATTCCCGACGTGACCGGAGAGAGCGAACACGCGGCCGAGCTCAACATCCGACGGCGCGGTCTCGATGTCACGTCGATGGCGCAGATGGAAGCGCCCGGCATCCCGGCCGATCAGGTGCTGGCGCAGAATCCCACTGCCAATGCAACCCAAGTTGCGGCGCCCAAGATCAGCCTGTTGGTATCCGCGGAGTCACAGCCCCAAGCTTTTGTTATGCCCAGTTTTGTTGGGCAGCCCTTGGGAAGCGCCAGCCGGACGTTGCAGGATTCAGGTTTCAAGCTGGGGAATGTAAACGTAGTCGCGAACCCGGCGCCCGGGGATGCAGCGAACGCAGCCGAATTGGATTCTCTCGCATCCGGTGCTCCGCCAGTGCAGGCTCCCCCTCCGCCGCAAGCGACGCCCGCCAGCATCATCGTGGCGCAGTCACCCGCCGCCGGCCAGAAAGTCTATGCCGGCACCGCAGTGAATTTCGACGTACGGTAGGTAGTGCCAGGGATTCGCGCGGATCACCGCGGCTCAACCCAAGTGGATCAATCCAAGATCATCCTGAGGGTCTTTCCAGCATCGCCGCGAAGAATCCATCACATGGGTGCATGCCGGGAATCGTGCGCAAGTAGGAACCGCGGGTGAGCGTCTCGGCGTCAGGCCAAGTCAGGTCGCCTGTCGTCTTGAGGAGCTCGAGTTCCTTTCGGCAATCGATCAGGCGAAAGGCAGAATTCTCGGCCAAGGCTTGCGCGATGACATCTTCGTTTTCTTCCCGTTCCAAGGAACAGGTGGAATAGATCAGCCGTCCTCCTGGAGCGACCTGGGCTAGCGCGGAACGGAGAATGGCAAGTTGCCGCTGCGCCAACTCCCCAAAGTCATCGAACGTGAGACGCCACTTGATCTCGGGATTGCGGGCGAGCGTCCCGGTGCCGGAGCACGGGACATCGGCGAGAACGCGGTCAAACCTTGAAGACACCGGGAGATGCTGGGCATCGGCGTTCACGATCTGAATGCGCGACGCGTGCGGGTGTAAGAGCTTTTGCAGCAGCCGTGCACGGTGGGGATGCAGTTCAACCGCGGTAATCGAGCTGTTCGGGTTCTGGTCGGCAATCGCGAGCGTCTTGCCGCCGGGCGCAGCGCAGCAGTCCAGTATGCTGCGCCCTTCGTCAGGAACATCCGAGCCTATGAGCTTAGCGACCAGTTGCGAGCCTTCATCTTGAATCACGACTTGGCCTTCGCGCAGAGCCTTAGCCTTCGTGATATCTCCTGCAACGACATGTCGCGCTGATGCGAGCAGACCTCCCGGGCTGAGTGTGATTCCTTCCTGCCTCAGCTGTGCTTCGGCCTCCGGGGCACGAATACGGATCGTGGTCGCCGGAACTTCCTGATCGTATTTGCAGACTTGCCCGGCGGCCGTCGCCCCGTATTCGCGGCCCCAGCGTTCGACCATCCAAAGAGGATGAGCGTACTCGCGTGCCAGAACATCGGGCGACGCGGCCCGTGTTTCGCTCACGACCTGCGCGGCGGAAGCGAGCTTGCGCAAGACTGCATTCACGAAAGGAGCCGCGGACCGCTTGCGGGCGCGCTTCACCAACTCCACGCTCTCATTCACGGCGGCGCTTTTGGGCACGCGATCGAGCCATCCGAACTGATAGACCGCCAGCCGCAATGCAATCAGAATCTCGATGTCAAGTTTGGCGAGCGGTTGTGCCGACGCGGTCGCGATGGCAGCGTCCAGTCGCGAGCGCCAGCGGAGCACTCCCATCACGAGCTCGGTCGCTAAGCCATGATCGGCCGTAGACAGACGCTCGTACGCCGAAGAGTGGAGAAGCTCGGAGGCATAGGACGATTCGCGCTCGACGCGCAGAAGGATGTCGAAGGCAGCGGCTCGGGCGGGTGAGACGGGCATTGCTCCCCGATTGTAGGCCCTCGGCCCAACGAAGATGCTACTTCACCGTGACGTCGGTGACCCGGATCTGCGGATACTCGTGGCTCCACTGCGCAGAAATGCTGTCAAATGTCAGGCGGTAGGCCTCGGTCTGCCCCGGTGCCAGCGGCGAGACACTGACATCGACTGGCTCTGCGTACGCTCCATTCGTCCTGATTACCTGCAGTGGCATTTCGTCGCGCTGCGCCACTTGCCCCATCGAATCCTGGAACACGACCTCGACCACGACATGGGTCACAGTCTTGTCGCCGGTATTGGTGATGGAGCCGTCGATGTAGCTGACGGTGTGGCCAATGAAGTTCTCGGCAGCGCTCATCTTGAAATCGGAAAACTTCAGGCTGGCGAGGTAGGGCGAGACCGACTTCGGAGCCTTCGGGGGTTCGCGCAGCAGGAACGCCGCCGCGAGCGCCAGTCCGATGACCACGAGCACTGCAACCCCAATAATCAGACGGCTGGAGTCGCGCTCTTCAGCGACCGGAGGTTGTCCCAGGCTGCTCATGACTGGAATTGTAGGCTGTTGGTTTTTGATTGTCGATTCTTGCGGCGAAGAACCTTCACCACAGAGGCCACAGAAAAACGCCACAGGGGAAGGACCACCGGAGCGCCAGGTCAGGGATCACCCGTTACGCCCTTCGGGAGGCCAGCAACTTCGCCGCGTTGTCGTGATACACCTGCTTCAGGATCGCATCACTCAATCCGAATCCATTCAAACTCCAGTGATACGAAAACTGATCGGTCTCATAGAAGTGTTCGTCGAGGGATTCCAGGATTCTGAACGTAACCCGGTACATCGCTTTGTCGACGCCCATATCCGTCCCGTATACGAGCCGGTCGGCATGCTTCTCGTAGAAGGCAGAGGCGAAGCGAGGGATCGGTCCGGTCTCCGCATAGCGCGCAGAAATATCCGCATACAGATTTGGATTGCGCTCGAGCACTTCGCCCAACCGCGCGAGATCGTAGTCAAGGTTCGCGAAGTGACATGCGACAAACGTTGTGTTCCGGTGCTTTACAACCGTGCGTTCAAGAATGTCGATCATGCCCGACAGATCCACGATGTTGGGCTGATTGTCGAGCCGCCACTCGTAGGCGTTCATCAGCCCATCGTTGTGCCGGTCCATCTTCTGATACATCCAGATCGGATCGGCCACGTGCAGGCTGATCGGCATTCCGAGTTCTCCACATTTTTCCCACACCGGATCCATGCGCGCATCATCGGGATGCATGCCCGGCGCCTTCGACTTGCCCGCGACCAACCCCTTCCCCTTGTCGTGGATTTCTCCCACGCCCCGCGCGCCCGCTTGCCGGCAGCGTTCCAGTTCCTTGACGGCCCCGGGTCCGAATCCGGGCTGGTTGTAGCCCGACAGATCGAAGCCGCACCACATTTCAAAGCGTTCCGGGTATTTCGAGTATTTGCGGAAAATGCCGTCGAACTCGGCGCCGATTGCCATCGTCAGGATGATGGTCTTCTCAACGCCAACTTCGTCCATGTTGCGGACCCACTCGTCGATCTCCGCCGCAGTCTTGGCGTAAGGATGCGAGTGCATGTCGATGATCGGGAACTTGGCTTTCGCAACTTGCGTGACCGGAATCTTGTAAATCGAAACCGGCCGGTAGTCCTTCAACAAAATCGTGTTCGGCGACGCGGCATTGTTCGCGGTCGAAGCCTGCTCATGCGCACCTGCTTGTTTCTCCGGTGCAGTAGCCGCGAAAGCCGAGGCGGAAGGGAATCCCGCAGCCAGTCCGGTCAGATTAGCCCACTTCAAGAATGATCGTCGATTCATGGAATCTCCCTGTGTGATCTTTAGCAGCTCTTCCGCACAACATCGCGGCTGAATCTGAACAAGCACGTCTAAGGGGCGGTACGAAAGAATGAAATCAGGAACAACACGCCCAGCGTTGTGTCGATCGCGGCCAACACCAGGTCGGTCGGATGAATTCGCTGCTGGAAATAAAGGACGAGCAATGTGGCTCCATAACCGAACTTTTCCAGCACCGAAGGAATCATCATTATCCGTAAGCGCACTGGGTCCTGCGCGATGACCAGGAATGCAATCTGCCACGCCAGCCCCACGCCGACGAATCCGTAGTAGAAGCCGGGATGTGTGATGGCCGGAGGATCCTGCCGGCCGATGAGGTCGAACATGAAATAAAGAGGTGTGAGAACCAGCAGGCCCCAGATGCCTGCAATCCAGAAAACAATCTTGGCGAATTTCATCGTGCTACCTCTGGAAGATGTGCCGTGAGTCTTGGCAGGAGCATGGTAACTGAGTGCGCTATTCCGCACGATTCGGGCGGCATTGGTCATGCTTTCGCGTGCAAGCTATTTTGCGAAAAAGTAGTCGAAGGAACGAACCGCGGTGAATTCGTCGTCCTTGATGTCGAAGACCGTATAGAGCTTGGTGACGTAGAGGACGTCTTGGACCTTCTGGGTAAGGCTGAGCAGTTTAAGCTCGCCTCCGGCTTTGCGGGCGGTCGTGAAACTGCCGACGAGCTCTCCAACTCCAGAGCTGTCGATGTAGTCGACGCCGGCGAGGTTCAGAATAATCTTCTTCTTGCCTTCAGCTAGAAGGTTGCGGACGGCATCGCGGAGATCGCCGATTTCATCGCCCAGGACGATGCGGCCCTGGATGTCAAGGATGGTCACGTGCGCGACTTCGCGAGATGCAATCTTCAGAGCCATGGTTCGGTGCCCGCAGTTTGGCCGATGGCGGGAATGGTAGTAGGTGCCGAGGGGCAAGTCAATGGGAGGAACGGCAAACAAAACCAAAACCATTCACCAGAGGACACGGGGGACACAGAGGGGGCGACCCAAGCTACGAGTGGGCACCGTGAGGACGGGAGTCTAACTCAAGCGGGGCCATGGGGCAGTCACGAATTTCCTGGATGGGCGAGGTAATGATCGGGGTGGCGTATTGGGGATGGCGGAATTCCAGGTGCATGCCGCGGCCCACATATTGGAGTTTGAGCATGGAGCCTCCCCAGGTGGAACCGGCGATAGCAACCTGCACCGGCTGGGGACAGAACTCGGGATGGCCGGACAAGAGAGCTTCGCTTCCTCCGAGAAGCACAGCGGTATAGCAGTGATGCATGGTCTGGATTTGAAGAACTGTGTCTGGAGGAAGATCGTTCAGGAAAACGCCACCTTCAATTTCCGACTGGATGATCCCGCGGTTGACTTCATCCGCCAGGTTGGGGTGGGGGTTAAACATACAGATGACAGGGAAATAGGGTATCCCGTTTCCGAAACCTCGACAAGAGCCCCGGAGGGCTGGCTTGGGTCAGTGGAGCATGACCTTTAGAGAAAGGTCAGGGCGGCTGGGTTGCAGGAAGTTTTTGGGGGCGCCGCGTCGGGGGTAGGGAAGGTCAAAACCCTGACAGCCGAAGGCGGCTGTCTCCACATGAGCACCCCCCGAGAGATTGGCGGTACGACGAAGCGGGCCCCGGCCTGATAAAATATAAGGACAAAGGGGTTACCTTTCATTCATGCCAGTTCCTGTCTCACAGATGTGGACCGTTTCGAGCTATGTGCTGAAGCAGAAGCTCGCCGGTCGAAAGCAGTATCCGTTGGTGCTGATGTTGGAGCCGCTGTTCCGGTGCAACCTGGCTTGCGCGGGATGCGGGAAGATCCAGTATCCGGCTCACATTCTGAAGAAGGACCTCACGCCTGAGGAGTGCTTCCGGGCAGTAGAGGAGTGCGGCGCGCCGATGGTGTCGATCCCGGGCGGAGAGCCGCTCATGCACCCGCAGATCGGGGAGATCATCGAGGGGCTAGTGGCGCGGAAGAAATACATCTACCTGTGCACCAATGCGTTGCTGCTGAAGGAGAAGATCGACCTGTTCAAGCCGAGCAAGTATTTGACCTTCAGCGTGCATCTGGACGGTCAGCGGGAAGAGCATGACCTGGCGGTGTGCCGCGAAGGCGGGTACGACATTGCGGTAGACGCGGTTCGCGAGGCGCTGAAGCGCGGGTTCCGAGTGACGACCAATACGACTTTGTTTGACGGTGCTAATCCCAAGTCGGTGCGGGCGTTCTTTGACGAGATGATGGATCTGGGCGTCGAAGGCATGATGCTCTCGCCCGGATACTCGTATGACAAGGCGCCGGATCAGAAGCACTTTTTGGGACGCGCGAAGACGCGGCGGATGTTCCGGGCGATTCTGTCGAACCGGAAAAGGGAATGGCAGTTCAATTTGTCGCCGCTGTTCCTGGAATTCCTGATGGGGAAGCGGACCTATCCGTGCACGCCGTGGGGCATGCCGACGTACAACATCTTTGGGTGGCAGAAGCCTTGCTATCTGTTGCAGGACGGGTACGCCGAGACTTTCGCCGAGTTGCTGGCTACGACCGAGTGGAGCAATTACGGGACGGAGTCAGGGAATCCGGCGTGCGCGAATTGCATGGTGCACAGCGGGTATGAGGCCTCGGCGGTGCATGCGACGTTTAGTTCGCTGGGCGGATTTTTGGCCACGGTGAAGGGGACGCTGTTCCCTGCTTACCGCGACGAAGAGGCGCTGCGCATGCTCGAGGAGCCGACGGCTGCGGTGCATCCACTGGTGCAAATCGAGACGACGGATCAGGCGGAGTCGTTGCAGGAGACGCGGGCGTAACCCTTGTGCCGCTGATAGCGAAGGTCGAGAGTTTCTTCATGCTCAGCGGCCGCGGGGCGGTGATTGTGCCGATCTGGCTTTCGGATTTTAGGATCAAAGCGGGCGATCCTGTCCAACTTCGATCTCCAAACGGTCGAGTGAAAGATACACATATCGCCGCCGTGGAATTACTGAAGCAGACGCGCGGTGAGTGTCGGATCGCGTTGCTATTGAGCCGCGAAATCGCGATCACGAGGGACGAGATCGGCGAGGGAACCGAGATATGGGTGTCCGAGGGGCTGACACCACGGCCGTAGAAAGTTCGTTCATAACCGATGGTAGCGTCCGGAGCACAAGGTCCTTCGACTACGCGGCGGCTGCGCTTCGCTTGCCGCCGCTTCGCTCAGGATGACAATTTCAATCAATCATCCGCTCGCTTAGGATGACAGTTCTGCGGAGCACTCCCACGAGAAGACTATGACTGGTAAAGAAGGCGGACATATCGATCACGCGTCGGCGGAAGCGATTCCTCCGCACGCGAACGTGGTGAATCCCGACACGCTGGAAGTTGCGCCGGGAACGGCGCATGAACGCCTCGAAGGGTGGATCCCTGAGTTGGCCGGTGAAGACGAGCTTCGGGCCGCTTTGGAGAAAGCGTTCGATTATCGCGGCGACGTGACCATTACGCGCAAGGATGGGTCGAAAATTGAAGGGTATCTGTTCGACCGGCGGACGGGGGCTTCACTCAAAGATTCTGTAGTGCGGTTGTATCCCAAGAATTCTGGCGAGAAGGTTTCGATTTCCTACGCAGACATCGGGGCGCTCGTGTTTTCCGGGCGCGATACCGCGGCGGGCAAGAGTTGGGAAGCCTGGATGAAAAAGTACGCTGAGAAGAAGGCGGCGGGGGAGAAGGATTTGAGTTTGCATCCTGAGCCGCTGGAATGAGTTCTATCTAAGGCGTCGGCTTCAGCAAGCAGCCGAGCTTTGCTCGGCCGGTCCGGGTCTGAGACCCGGACTCACACAACGTTTAAGATCACAAAGAACCTTAAGAACCTCCTCCCTACCCGCGATCGCAATCCCTCCTAATTTGGCTTGAATCCTTTTTGTTCAGCGGGCGCTCTTCCCTGGTGTAGGAGGGAATTTGAATCCGTCCATTCATCTAACTGAAATTCATCAACTCCCGGGGCCAGTGCAATTGGTCGACGTGCGTTCTGGGTCAGAATTCGCATCGGGGCACATTCCCGGCGCGGTCAATATCCCAATGGACCAGATTGAGGTGCGTCTGGACGACCTGCGGCCTGGGATTCCGATCGTGCTAATTTGCCAGACTGGCAAGCGGGCGCGTATGACAGCCGGACTGCTGGAGCCCTGTCAGCGCCAGATTTCGGTTCTCGAAGGTGGCACCAGCGCTTGGATTCAAGCAGGGCTGCCCGTTGTGACCAGCGTGAAAAATCGATGGTCGCTGGAACGGCAAGTGCGGCTGGGCGCAGGGCTGCTGGTGCTGACTGGAGCCGCACTGGCCTTCACGGTCGATGTGAATTGGCTCTTCCTTTCAGCGTTTGTCGGGGGCGGGCTGACCTTTGCCGGGCTCACCGATATCTGCCCTATGGCGGAAATTCTCGGGAAAATGCCGTGGAACGGACGAAGCCAATGCAGAGTCCCGCCTGCGGAGAGTGGATCTTCCCAGGTTGGGTCTTCCCAGACCGGATCTTCGAAATGCACCCAGTGAGCGTGAGCACAGCGACGTCGAGTGGAGCGTGACAGAATACTGGGATGGATGGGGATCGCGAGAGTCCTGAGGCGCCGGACGTTAATTCGCCGGACGTTGATTTGCCGGACTCTAAGACGAATTCACCGAACTTTGATGCGCTGTCGCGGCAGCACCAGAACACCGTGTATCGCCAGATGCTGCGGGTCTGCGGGAACCGCGAAGACGCGGAAGATGTGCTGGTAGAGGCGCTGCTGAAAGCCTACCGGCATCTCGATCAACTGCGAGATTCTGGCGCCTTTCGCGCGTGGTTGGCGCAGATTGCGAAGCGCGTGTGCTGGCAGTTGAAAGAGCGCGAGGCGCTGTTGCCGCTGCTGCAACTGTCGGCACTGGAAGAAGAAGGGCGGGAAATTCCGGGGGGAGAACTTACTCCCGAGGGGCAACTGGCGCGCCGGCAGATAAAGCAACAGCTCGACGATGCGATCGCGGCACTGCCGGAAGTTTACCGGGAGGTGTACCAATTGCGCGACATGGAGGACCGGCCCGGAGACGAAGTCGCGGAGAAGCTGGGGATTTCGCGGGCGGCGATGAAATCCCGATTGCACCGGGCAAGGGATCTGGTGAGGACTTATCTGGATGCAGCTTTAACACGGAACAGGCCGTAATCGAACTTTTCGTTGGAGGCACTCATGGAAGTTACAGTCGACCATCTGGGAGCAGTACAGTTTGAAATTCACGCGCGGCAGCACACCATTTCGTGCGACCAGCCGGCAGAGAATGGCGGGTACGACGAAGGCATGACGCCGCCCGAGCTGCTGCTGGCGTCACTGGGATCGTGTGCCGGGTTTTATGCGGCGCAGTATCTGCGCAAGTACAAGCTCGCGACGGAGGGGACGCGGGTGCGCGTCACGGCCGAGAAGTTGAAGGACCCGGCGCGCATCGACAACTTTCGCATTGAAATCGACACGCCACTCGAGTTGACCGATCAGCATCGAGCGGGAGTGGAGCGGTCTGTGCAGCATTGCCTGATTCACAATACGCTGCTGCATCCGCCGCACATGGAGATCGTCGTGAAAGAGGCGGTGGCGGAGGAAGTCGTCAAAGGCTAAGTTGGCGGCCTTGAGATCGCTGGCGCAATCGGGCGAACCTATTTGGCGGCCGGGGCGAAGTTCAGGCCGTCGACCAGGTCTTCCACTTCATCGTCGGTGCCGCCGATTACGGTGATTGAGATGGCATAGCCGTGCGAGAGCATAGTCAGCGTGGATTGACGCATGACGCGGCTGCCGACATCTTTGTGGAAGTCTCCGCGAACCAAAGTTTTTGTGCCGATGGCAATGTCGTAGGGATTTTCATCGAGGGTGAAGCCCTGGGCTTTCGCGACCTCGCTGAGCGGCTCGAAATATTGCGCAGCCTCTTCCAATCCCGGGTACGATGCTACGCTCTCGGCAGCGATGAGGATCGACGCGTTCACGTCTTCAGCGCGGGCCTCCGGCGGGCGGGAGAAAGCGGCCAGAAGAACTTTGGCTCCCGCGCTCGAAGCTGCGGTCTGAGGAGCTGTACTATCCTTGCTCCCTTTGTCTTCCTTCTCTTTCTCGTCTCGCGCGTTCATCTCTTCGGTGCGCAGCACCCAACCTTCGGGAATCTTGCAGGAGAAGGCGAGCGTCTTATTGCGGTAAACGCCGTTGGCGACGGTGCCGTTATCAATGCCGGACTCGGTTGAGGCGGCGGGCTTCTTGAGGTGCTTAGTGGAGGACGACGAAGGAGATTGCATCTGGGTCTGCGAGCAAAGAGTGGTTGCCGGAAGTGCGAGGCTTAGCAGCAAGCAATGAAAGCGCCGAGGGCGGCGGAGAATCATCTCTCCATGTTACGCGAGATTGTTAGCCGAGGTTGGCGGCTCAATTTGCCGCGAGCTGGAAGTTCACCCGGATGTCGGTTTCCACTGCGACGGGTTTTTCTTCAAGCAGGTAGGGGCGGTACTTCCACTGTTTTACTGCATCCAAGGCAGCTTGCGTGAGCATGGGGTCGCCGGAAATCACGGAGAGGTCAGCGATCTCACCTTCCTTGCTGATCTTTGCATGCAGAACCACAGTGCCCTCGATGTGGTTCTTGCGCGCTTTCTTGGGATACTTCGGAGGCACCTTCTTAATTAGCATGCCGCGCGTCGCACCTACTTCGACACGCACGTATTCGGGGGAATCCGGCTGAGCCTGGCTCGATCGCGGTTGGGTCGGGCTAGCCTGTTCGTTAGTCTGACCCAGTACTAGCCCGTTGAGCGCTAGGGCTGCGAGCATGGTAAATAACGATTTTTGCGCGCAGCTGAACATCGTCAGGCGGCCCTGCCCATCACGGGCTGGGTACAGTGAGAGCAGCGCCGGGCTTCAATTGGAATCTCACTGAGGCACTCGGGACATTTCTTGGTGGTGGGATCCGGGGGGGTCTCACCTCGGTGCATCCGCGCAATCAAAGCGTTTACCGGCAGGACTACAAAGAAGTAGACTGCCGCTGCGATCAGAATAAAGGAAATGCAGGCGTTGATGAGATCACCGACCGGGAATTCAGTACCACGAATGAAGAACTTCAGGCTTGAATAGTCCTGCTTACCAACGATCACCGCGATCAATGGCGTAAGGAATGCCTTGGTCAGTCCGGTAACGACTCCGCCGAACGCGGCGCCGATGACTACGCCTACCGCCATATCCACAACATTTCCACGCAGGATGAATTTCTTGAATCCACTTAACATAACGTCGTCCTCCCTAAAGTCTGGGTGCCGCCAATGTAAGGCAGGGGGGACGGTAGGTCAAGAGAAACGGGCAGACCCGGAGGTTTACGGAAGAAATCCGGAACGCAAAATTGGCGAGCGAGGAAGGGCGCCAGAACGCGATTTTGGAGTTCTCGTGGAAACAGAAACTTTACTGCTAGCGAGCGCGGGCAGGGTGCCCGCGCCACATCGGCCCTCGTCAGATCCTCATCGGCATGACGATATACCGGTACTTGTAGTCGTCGCCTTCGGCGGGGCGGAATTGGCCGGCCGACTGCGGATCTTTCAACTCCAGGCGGACTTCGCTGGTCCCGGCGGCTTTTAGAAACTCCACCAAATATTGGGCGTTGAAGCCGATGGTCAGGGGATCGCCGGTGTACGGCGCTTCGATCGAATCTTCCGACTCGCCCGCTTCGGTAGAGCTTGCGGAAATTTTCAGTTCGCCTTTTTCCAGGCGCAGGCGGACGGCGCGCGAGCGCTCGTCGGCGAATTGGGCTACGCGCAGGATGGCCGAATTCAGTTCGTCGGAGTTCAGCGGGACAATCTTGCTGTTGTCCTTCGGCAGCACCGCTTCGAAGTTCGGAAACTGTCCCGTCAGTTGTCGCGAGGTCAACAAGCGCGATCCGATGCGGAAGAACAGGGTGGAATCGTCTTTCGCGAACTCAATAGTCTCCGCGTCCGTGGAATCGAGGAGCGACTTCAACTCGTCCATCGCTTTTTTCGGGACCAACGTCTTCAGTTCACCGCTCACGCCTTCGAATTTCTCACCAGGGCGTTCACAGTGCGCGAGACGATGTCCGTCGGTGGCGACCATGGTGATCGACTCGGGCTTCAGCAGCATCAGGGCGCCGTTCAACGTGTAGCGCGATTCTTCATTCGAGATCGCAAATCCCGTCCGGGCGATCAGGCCGCGTAGAACCTGAGCTGGAATCGTCACCGAGCCAGCGGTCGGAAACGCCGGGAGGCTGGGAAAATTAGACTTCGCCATCCCGACCATCTTCGTATTCGATCGGCCGCAGCGAATACTGACCCAATGATTTTCCAATAACTTGATGGTGATGTCGGCATCAGGCAGCAGCTTTACGTAGTCGTGAAGCTTACGTGCGGGGATGGTGCAGGAGCCTTCCTTTTTGACCTTGGCATTACACGAGGTGCGGAGGCTGAGATCGAGATCGGTAGCGGTGAGCGACAGGCGGTCGCCTGCGGCCTCGAATAAATAATTGGAAAGGATTGGAATCGTGGTCTTGCGCTCGACCACACCCTGGGTGGCCGTCAATTCCCGCAGCAATTCGAACTTGCTGACTGTGATTTCCATCGTGCCCGCGGCAACAGCGGCCTCCACCGGCATAAGTCCGTCTCCCCGATACGACGCTACGTGCCTGCTACTTTTAGTACTAACCTTATATCAAATGCAAAACCTATAAAACCAGCAGTAACAGAAGGGGCTGCGAACAAGTGGAAAACCGGGGCAACTCGCCTGTTGTCACCGGGTTCCCGGCCTACCCTTGATGTTAGAAATCGGTCCCGAACTCTGCGGAGACGGCAGTGAAACCAAGCCGTGCTAACGATTTCATCCCTGCCTTACACAACTTCCACATCTCATTCACAGGCATTGCCAAGGAAGACTGGACGAATGCGTGGAAAACTCAATCACGCACGCGAATCATCCGCCTAATTGCTCAGTCAATTTATTAATCAGCCTGTTTAAATCTTTGTCGGTCTTGCGCAACTCTTCGATCTTCTCGACCGAGTGCAGCACGGTGGTGTGATGCTTGCCACCGAACTGGCGTCCGATCTCCGGCAGCGAGGCTTCGGTCATGTGTTTGGCCAGGTACATGGCAACCTGGCGCGGGTAGACGATGGCGCGCGAGTTGTTCTTTGCCTTGATCTCAACCAGGCGCAGTCCGAATTGTTCGGCAACCATCTTCTGGATCGACTCGATGGTGACCTTGCGGGCTTGCGAGTCAATGAAATTCTTCAGCACCTGCTGTGCATAGGGCAATGTGATCTCTGCGCCAATCAAGGACGAGTGCGCCACCAGGCGAATGAGCGCGCCTTCGAGTTCACGCACGTTCGAACGAATGTTCGAGGCAACGTAGAGCGCGACGTCGGTGGGCAGGGTGACTTTTTCCTGCTCGGCCTTCTTTTGCAGGATCGCAACTTTGGTCTCGAGGTCGGGCGGTTGGATGTCAGCGATCAATCCCCACTCGAAGCGGCTGCGCAGGCGGTCTTCAATCTCAGCGAGTTCCTTGGGAGAGCGATCGCTGGCGATGACGATCTGCTTCATCGACTCGTGCAGGGCGTTGAAGGTATGGAAGAACTCTTCCTGCGTGCGCTCTTTGCCCGTGAGGAACTGGATGTCATCGATCAGCAACACGTCGACGTTGCGGAACTTGTCGCGGAAGCTGGTCATCTTGTCGTAGCGCAGCGAGTTGATCATGTCGTTGGTGAACTTCTCGCTCGATACGTAGCAGATGGCGGCCTGAGGCATGCGTCGCTTGACTTCATGCCCGATGGCTTGCATGAGATGCGTCTTGCCCATGCCGACACCGCCATAGAGAAATAGCGGGTTATAGGCCTTGGAAGGACGCTCGGCGACGGCTTGGCAGGCGGCATGGGCAAACTGGTTGCCGCTGCCGATCACGAAGGCATCGAAGGTGTAGCGGGGATTCAGTTGCGCGGCGCCGTCCCAGTCGAAACGAGACTGCGATGGATTTGAGGCAGCCACCGCAGTAAGACCTCCATCGTGACGAACAGGAGTAGCCGCCGGATCGTCCTCAGAGGTGACGAACTTTACGTCATTAAAACCGAGGCCGAGATTATCGATGGCTTCCTGGATGAGGTCGGCGTACTTGTCGCCGGCGTGGCGAAATTCAACAGTAGGCACGCGGACAAAGAGAATGCCTCCGCTGGAGTGGCTGTAGCGAGTGGGCTTGAGCCATGTGTCGTAGGAGTGCCGATTAATTTTCTTTTCCAACGCATCGAGAATGCGCGCCCACGGATTCGGGGAGAGAGTTGTGCTGGGGACTGACATATATGAATTGTTCACCGCGGCGTCCCAGTGGCTGGTTGAGGCCGCCTGTTCAAAAGTGCCGTTTTACTTAAGTTGCTGGAACATCAAGTTTACTGCGGAATGCGCTCGATTTACAGTGCGCGAATGCAAAAAGCAAAAAGAATTTTGAAAGCAGGATCAGTCCGGCATACTAGCACAAAAAATTTTGTTGTGTAGAAAACTTCGGCTGGAAGTTTTTCGCGAAGCACTATTCAGAACCCGGATGCAGTGCGCTGTCAAGTGCCGCGATGGTAACTGCCGCGGAGAAGGTGCAAGCGTAGGTTCGCTGCGATAGCACAAAAAAGAAAACGAAGAATAGGACGAAAGAAAAATGTTGAACTACGAAGGAACTCGTTCAGGGTTTTCCTTCGTGTAACTTCGTGTCCTTCGTGGTTGCGCCTTCGGATCTTTCGACCCCAAATCGCGGTTTGGACGTATTGCACAGGGTGATTTATACTTACGGTTTGCCCTAAGACTGTCGAACGAATCAGGAGCACGTACTTTTCATGCCCAAGCGTACATTCCAACCCAACCGGCGCAAGCGATCCAAGACACACGGATTTCGCACGCGCATGAAGACCCAGGGCGGCAAGAAGGTAATTTCCCGCCGGCGCGCCAAGGGGCGTAAACGGGTCTCAGTGAAACCAGGTTTCCGCGAATAGTCCAGTGACGCGGGCGTAAGAGTCCGCTCATTCGCTGTTGCGCCGGTGATTTTTCACAGTCATCTGGGGAATAGCGATCTGGAATTTTTGAGTCCCTGTGACTGCCAGTGTGCCTGGAGGATCGAACCATGAGGTTACGCCGCGAGCCGGCCAGGGCACCTTTCCCCGCAACGCGCGGCTTTTGCGTCACGCCGATTTCGAGCGTGTATACAAGCTGGGCCGGCGGCATTTTTCGGCATCGATGACAGTGTTCTATTGGCAGCGGCCGGAGGGAACCATAGGTTCGGCGGCGAAGTCGCTCATAGCGCCGGGAATGCGCATCGGATTTACCGTGAGCCGGGCACTGGGCGGCGCGGTGCAGCGCAACCGCATGAAACGGCGATTGCGCGAGGCGGTTCGGTTGACGCGCCCTGCGGCAAGCGCGGATGCGGATGTGGTGATCAATCCGAAGAAGTCATTGCTCACCGTTGAGTTCTCGGCGGTGGTGAACGAAGTGAGCCGGGCTTTCGTAGTGATAGAACAGAAGCTCGCGGGCAAGATGGAAGCGGCGGCTGGGGAGCGAAAGAACCCCGAAAGCCGGAAGCCGAGAGCCTGAGAGCGATTCCCATGCGCCAGTTCGCCAAACTCGTCGTGTTACGGCTGCTGAAGGCTTACAAGTGGGCGATTTCGCCCATGTTTCCGCCCGCATGCCGCTACGTTCCTACCTGTTCGGACTACGCGATGGAAGCGGTGGAGCGGTACGGCGCGGCGCGCGGCGGATTGATGGCTCTGTGGCGGCTGCTGCGCTGCCATCCCTTTGCGCATGGGGGATACGATCCCGTCGTGAAACACAATCCTCACCCTTCGACTTCGCTCAGGCCAAGCTTCACGCGGAGCACACACGAAGTCGGGCAACCGAAGATACTCTGAGGAATAGGTAACTTTGCCAGACATTCAGAATCCACAACACGAACCCGGCAGCGAGAAGCGGTTGCTGCTGGTGTTTGTGCTCACCTTCGTCGTGATGCTGTTGTTCCAGCCCTTACTCAAGAAGTACATGCCGCAGCCGGTAACGCCGGCCCAGCAGAATCAGGCAACCCAGACGCAGCCTGCGGCTCCCACGACTCCAACGCCGACGGCCCCTTCGGCTGCCCCAACTCCCGCGGCCGGTGTGACCAAGCAGGCCGCCAGTGAATCTGAAACCGTCATTGAGAACGATCTCTACCGCATCACCTTCTCCAACCGCGGAGCGCAGGTGAAGTCGTGGATCCTGAAAAAGTTCGACAACGATGCGGGGAACGGTCCACTCGACCTGGTGAATCCCGCCGCGGCGGAGAAGTTTGGTTACCCGCTGTCCTTGTGGACCTACGACGAAGGGGTCCGCAACAAGCTGAGTTCGGCGCTCTACGTAGCTTCACGCGAAGGCAAGTTGACGTCGCCTACCACAATCACGTTTGAGTACGCCGATCAGGACCTGGCGGTGCGCAAGACTTTCGGTTTCGATAACAGCTACGTGGTGAATGTCGAGACTTCCGTCACGTCGAAGAGTGCCAACGTCAGCGCTTTGCCGGCATGGCCCTCGGGGTTCGGGGATCAGGTAACGCCGGCATTCTGGGCATCGGGGCTGATCACCTACCAATACAACAAGAATATCGAGCGCGTGCCCATCAAGAAGGTCAAAGGTGGGGACACTGTTTCTGGACCCTTCCACTGGGCCGGGCCGACCGACCTCTATTTCGCAGCGGTATTTATTCCTGATGATCCGTCCTCGGCTTCGATGGTCACGCTGCATAACCAGTTGGCCGTGCCGCAGAAGGATTCGAAAGATACGACGAACGTGGACGTGCTCGGAGCCGCCGTCGGCAACTTGCACGGTCCGACAAAGCAGCGCGTGTTTGTCGGGCCCAAAGAGCTCGAGGCTCTGCAGAAAGTCCCCGTACCCGGCGTGTCGGGCGCCGATAACGACCTCAACGGGCTGGTGGATTTTGGTTGGTGGGGGATCATTGCGAAGCCGCTGTTCGTCTGGCTCAAGTGGACCCACCAACATATCGTCAGCAACTGGGGATGGGCGATCGTTTTGCAGACTCTGATCATCAGTGTGGCGCTACTGCCGCTGCGCATCACGCAGATGAAGTCGATGCTCAAGATGCAACGCGTGGCGCCGCAGATCAAGGCCATCCAGGAGAAATACAAAAAGTACAGCTTGCGCGATCCGCGGAAGGCGCCGATGAACGAGGAAATCAGCGCCGTCTATAAGAGAGAAGGAGTGAATCCGGCGGGCGGCTGCTTGCCGATGCTGATTCAGTTTCCGTTCTTGATCGCGTATTACCGCATGTTGGGCGCGGTGCTTGAGTTGCGCCACGCGCACTGGCTCTGGATTCATGACCTGTCCGCGGCCGAGCCATTTCCCTACGTGCTGCCGGTGCTGATGGTCGTAAGCATGCTGGTGGTGCAGAAGATGACGCCGCAGGCCGGGATGGATCCGGCTCAGCAGAAAATGATGACCGTCATGATGCCGCTGATGATGGGCTTCATCTTCTTCCGCTTGGCGGCTGGGCTGAATTTGTATTACGCCGAAGCCAACCTGATTTCGATTGCGCAACAAGCTGTGATGAATCGAACCGCGCTGGGTCGCGAGATGCGCGAGATGATGGCGAAGCGCGCGCGAAAGAAAGAAAAGTAAGCTTCTAGCTACTAGCTTGGAGCGAGTGCGGCGGTAGCGGCTGCAGCAGTTGCTCTAGACTTCTGGCACTGACGATCAAAACTAAAATCAGCCCGCAGAAAGCTGACGGCTGATAGCTGAGAGCTGAATTCATGTCCATTCCCGATAAAGTCGCTGCTGCAAAGAAGATCAACGAGTTTCTGACAGCCGTCGTGACCCATGGCGGTTTGCGCTTGAAGTACCGGATCATTGTGGATCCGCCATTGCCCGAGAACCGCGATTGGGAGAAACCGGAGATCCTGGTCGATTTTTCCGGTCCGGACGCAGCCCTATTGCTGGATCGCGGCGGAGAACTCCTGCGGGCTCTCGAATTGATTGCCCTCGAGATGTTGCGCCTGCCCTCGGGCGAGCATGAGAAGGTTTCTTTCGACTGCCAGAACCAGCGGTCCCTGCGAATCCAGGAATTGAAGACCGCTGCGACCGTGGCCGCCGAGAAGGTGCGCCGAACCGGAGCGCCCTACGAGTTTAGTCCTATGTCGTCGCGGGAGCGGCGCATCGTCCATCTTGCCTTGCGCGACGAAGCCGACCTGCGCACCGAGAGCGAAGGCGAAGGCATGCGTCGATGCTTGGTGGTGTATCCCAAGGACTACAAGTCGGCAGCGAAATCGGCTCCGCGAATTCGGTCGTAATCCCACTTTTGGGGGGTTTGCGACAACTCGCGATTGAAAGACGGGCCCGCTCGCGGGCCGATCTTCCACTATTACCAACTAGGTTCCTGCGATCTCGAATCCTCAGCTTTGGAAGGGCGGCCTAATCAGCCGCCCTTTCTCATGCTCGAAGGACTCCGCGAGCAAGCGACGTCAAGAATCAATCTGATCGACAAGTGGGATGAGCACTCCAGAACGCATAGTTTCTCGCTCATGTTCCCGCGGAGTCAGCGCCGTAAGTGGATCGGTCAGGCAGAAGGCCGCGATCCTTAGCTGAATTTGAGAAATTGCAAACGTTCGGAGAGCCAGACGGCTCCAGCCGCATCGCGGCAAAAGATTGCGGCCACAACCTGCCCTGAGCTTGTCGAGTAGGACGCAAGATTGATGAACTAAATCTGGAACTAGCCCCGTAGGGGCGAAAGAAAATACCGGCTGGGAGCGATTGCCACTGATTGGGTTGCCTCAGCGGCTTAAAGCCCGAGAGAACGGTCGCGCAAGGTGCGCGGCGCGATTCCGGGTAGCTTGGCGACTCCAACTGTGCTAAGTGAAGTGACGTGACTCTCATCACTGACACTTCTTCAGACCTGTCGCAAGATTCGAGGTAAAGATTTCGCCTTCGTGAAGCGTAGTCCCCGCCAGTTGAGACGCACACCCCCTGAGGCGAACCTCAGAACTTCGAGCCCTAAGCGGTCGGTTTGTCGGTCATATTCTGGGCCTGGCAATTCGAGATCAAAGCGTACGCGGCTAATGATGGACCTCGACCATGGCCCCACTTTCCTGAAGGATGTCCGTTATGACGTGGAAACACAGTCGCACTTACTCTCGCGGTTTCATTCCTGCGGTCATCACTCTTCTGATCCTGTCAGTTAGTTTGGTAGCGTTGGCACAAACATCAGCTGGCCCACAGTCGGCGCGAATATCCACGAATTGGATCCCCCAAAACCCACCCGTACATTTTGCCAAGGCGGTTGCTTATCCCTCGGGCGGAGATTGGGTCTATTCAGTCGCAGTGGGGGACGTGAACGGCGATGGCCATCCGGATGTAGTCGTTGCAAACTTGTGCGGCTTCTATAACTGCGATTCCCCCTTCTGGGAGCCCCCCGGTATAGGCCAAATAGGAGTGCTTCTGGGCACTGGCGATGGCATGTTTCAGCCTACCATCGTTTACAATTCCGGTGGCTTTGACTCGTACGCTGTGTCGATCGGGGATGTAAACGGCGACGGCGATCCGGATTTAGTTGTAGCTAACCTCTGCGACACCAGCGACTGCAATAACGGAAGTGTAAGCGTGCTTCTGGGAAACGGTGACGGCATATTTCAGGCACCCCTAAGCTACAGCTCTGGAGATCATGCTTGGGAGATCGCAGTCGGTGACGTGAACGGCGACGGGAACCCCGACTTAGTGGTGGGAACTTGCAGTTTGAACTCCGTCGCCTTGTGTACCGTCGGCACCGTGGGGGTGCTGCTGGGCAACGGTGATGGGACCTTTCAAACATTGGCCACTTACAGCGCGGGCGGATCCCATGTAGCATCCGTCGTCATTGGCGACTTGAATGGCGATGGCTGCCCTGACTTGGTTGTCGCCAACGGCGGGGTGGGCGTTCTGTTGAACAACGGCAACGGCACTTTCCGGGACGTCGTCACGTATAGTTCGGGCGGGTTTGATCCTGAATCGGTCGCGATCGCCGACGTGGACGGAGATGGTGGGCCGGATCTGCTTGTTGCAAATTGTGGTGCGAACGGTGCTTGCGGAAGCGGAATGGTCGGCGTGCTGCTGGGAAATGGTAACGGCACGTTTCAACCGCCAATGAGCTACAGTTCGGGTGCTTT
This sequence comes from uncultured Acidobacteriaceae bacterium, assembly GCA_963840895.1. GTDB lineage: Bacteria > Acidobacteriota > Terriglobia > Terriglobales > Acidobacteriaceae > Sulfotelmatobacter. The sequence continues at coordinate 1,153,816 of CAWJAR010000002.1, read as the reverse complement.
CACCGGTAGTTCCATCGCGGTCGGAGACGTGAATGGCGATAACCATCTCGATCTGGCCGTGGCTGGTGGCTCAGGCCCCAACGGATACGTGAGCGTGCTGATTGGCAATGGAGATGCTACCTTCCGGTCTCCCGTTACCTACAGCTCCGGTTCCAACAACGGGCCCGGCGATTCTATCGTGATCGCCGACCTCAACGGCGAGGGCAGACCTGACCTAGTAGTTGGGAACTGGGGCTCCAACCTGGTGAGCGTGCTTTTGAATGACTTTACGGCCGTTACGAGTACCAAAGTGACGTCGTCGCCGAACCCATCGCTCATCACACAACCGGTAACCTTCACTGCCACGGTGACAGCAACTTCATCTGTCCCGGACGGGCAAGTTGTGACGTTTTACGCCGGCACGGCTGCGATTGGAACCGGTTCAACAAAAGGTGGGATGGCAAGCGTAACCGCGTCTTCGTTGTCGGCCGGAAACCACACAATCAAAGCCATCTATTCACGTGACCCTTTTCACAAAGGCAGTTCGGGTTCAATTGCGCAAGTTGTGAATCGCTACCCGACCAGCACAACGCTTACTTCCAGCTTGAATCCGTCGATTTACGGACAGATGATCACCTGGACAGCAAGAGTTTCGACGTCTGGCACGATCCCGCCGACCGGAACCGTTTTCTTTACTTGGCAGGCATATTCGATTGGATCGGCAACGCTCAACAGCAGCGGAGTGGCGACACTGAGCAGCCCCTATCTCAATGCCGACCCTTACCAACTGGCCGCAGTTTATTACGGCGACGCAAATAGTCTTGGCAGCACATCACCGCTGTTGAATCAATCCGTGCTTCAAACGACGAGCGCAGCCACGATCACGTCGTCAGTGAATCCGTCCAAGGTCGGACAGGCAGTTACTTTCACCTCGAAGATAACGTCGCCAACAGTCATACCGAAAGGTCCTGTAACTTTCATGGCCGGAACGACGGTCTTAGGGACGGCTCAACTCAGTATCGGCAAAGCGATATTCAAAACCTCGACTCTGCCCGCAGGTTCGAATGCGGTCAAAGTGACCTACAACGGAAATTCGAATATCGCAGGAAGTTCGGCGGTTGTGACACAAGTCGTGCACTAGCGAGTTTGCACTGTGGAGATAGCGGACGACAGCAGGCCGATTCAACCTCAACTTTGCTCTTGTTCACGAGCTTTGGTTGCCGCGAACCGCAGTCGTACGTAGTCGGCCACCCAGCGTCCATCGGCATCGCGAAGTTGCGGTTCCAGGACGGTCCGCACCTCCTCCAGATACTCGCTGCGGGCTTCGTCGGAGAAGCCCTGAAAAAAGTTGAGAGCAAAAGTCTCCAACCAGCTAATGACGTCACCCGGCAAAGGGGTCGGTCGCGGGATGAGGGCAATGCTATCGACGCGAAACCCCGCGCGCTCCAGTCGGGTGGCGTAGTCGCCGGGCGTCGGGAAATACCAGGGCACGCGAGCCTCGCCGTCAAACCCACGGCGGTTTAATGCCTGGACCAGAGCAGTCCTGATTTTGTGGACGCAACCGTGGCCTCCGCATTCTGCAACAAATCGGCCGCCAGGTTTCAACGAACGATACACGCCAGCTAGCATCACATCCGCACGCCGAATCCAGTGCAGCACGGCGTTACTAAACACGGCATCGAATTCCTCGTTGTATGGCAGATCTTCGCCGCTGATCGCGAATGCGTTCAGCCCGAGCCTCCTTGCGGCTTCGACCTGCGGAACGCTCGAATCGACGGCCACGACTTCACAACCCAAATCGGCCAGCTTTTTCGTGAGTACACCGTCTCCGCAACCAAGATCGAGAATCCTCTCTCCGGGCTTCGGTGCAAGCAATTCCACCACGGGCGATCCTAGGTCGGATACGAATCTCGCGTTTCGAGCGTAAGACGCCGGGTCCCAGGTTTGTGCGCTCGACATGGCCGCAATCATAGCAGCGTAAAGTGCCTTCGGAAGTTTTCATGTAGCCCACCAGCCACCTGAAGGTCGTTCGTCTGCGGTTGGCCAGCCCCTAAAAGCATGCCGCGATCAAGGCACGAACAGTTGGCTTAGTAGACAGCGCGACGGGAAAAGGAACGGAAGAATAAAATGGCGCACGGGGGTGAGCAACCAATGCCGACGATTGAGGGGAAACAAGCAGGGATATGGATTGATGATTATGTGAAGAAAGCGGGGAAGTGTGAGGACGCAGCGAAGGCGGTGCGGGCGCTGGTGAAAAAGGCGGTCAAGGGAGTGGAGGAATACGTGAATCCGTGGAAGATTCCGTCGTTCGATTCCAATGGACCACTCTGCTGCTTCATGGTCGGTAAAGAGCATGTGACGTTTGCATTCATGCGCGGTGCCGCGCTGCCGGACCCGGAGAAGATGCTGGAGGGAACGGGGAAGGGCGTGCGACATGTCAAACTGCGGAGTGTTGCCGATGTGAAGAGGCCGGGAGTGAAGAAATTGATTGCGGAGGCAGCGAAGCTGAACAAGAAGGACCCGCCGTCGGGAAGGATGGTGGGGATGGAAAAGAGAAAGCGCAAGACTAACTGAACAGGTGGCGAAGTCAGACTGAGGGACGTTGCTGTCGTCAACAAGCGTGGCTGGTGAAAAACTCCATTTTCCTCTAAATCGCGGAAATTTGCGGGATAGAAAATGTCTACCCAAGCCGAGAAAATCGTTTGTAGGGCTTCCTATTGCAAAGTTTTTTCGGGCATTCTTTGGTGAGTGAGTTTTTCAACATCTCTAACGACGACGGTCCTGTCAAGGGACTTGGGCTTAGGTTTTTGTAAGTCCGGACATACTTCCTCGACAGCGCAGACGCACTGGTTCCTTTCGAGAGAGTAAGAATCTTGCTTCTTCGATGATTTATATCCAACCGCATGGCTCGGCCCGTTTCCTTCATCATTGAGGTGGCGTAGCCCACCAGACATCTCTTCGGTCACGCTCGATCATGATGTGTTGTGCAAACTCCCCTCCCATCGGGGAGGCGGGCAGCCTATTCAGTTAACCCGGTCACTGCTGTGCAGGACCACTGTTGAAATCAGGCATCCCCGCTTGGGCTTCCCCACTCTGCCGCAACTTTCCACGGCGGCAGAACTCTTTGTAGTCAATCTGATCGCGCATCATGATCCATAACCGGATACCCAGTTTACGTGCGGCTGCGATCCTGGCCTTGCCCATCCCTTTCTGGATGAGCTTGCGCCGGTAGAAGCGTTTCAGCTCCGGATCTTTCTGCACCGCGTGCAGGGTAGCTTCGGTCCACAAATAGCGCAGCAGTGAGTTGCCTTGCTTGGTCAGTTTTCCCAGTCGTTGTCGCTTCCCGCTGCTGTGCTCACACGGAATCATCCCGATGTAGCTGGCCACCTGGTTGCCAGTGGCAAAGCGACTCGGGTCTCCGAGAAACACCTCGGTGGCCAAGGCCGTCACTGGTCCCACGCCCGGATGGGTTAACAGCCGGCGCGCCTGCGGCCTTTGTCCGGCTTGGGCTTCCACTTCTTGATCCAGTTCCTGGATTCGTTTCTGCAACTGTACATACAACCTCTGTAGTGCTGTCCGTCTCTGATCGGTATAGGGCGGCAGAGGCAGTGCCTGCAGTGCGCTTTGCCCCGCTGCACTCCAGAGCGCACGCCCTTGTCGCAAGGCGTGATTGAGTGCGATCGCTTGCAAGGTGTGCTGCAATCGCGCTCGCATCTTCACCCATTGGTGTCGATCCCGCAGCAAAGTTCGCAAGTCCCGCTGTTCGGTCGAGGGCATCCAAATCTCCGGAAAGCGGTCTTCCATGAGCAGTTCCCATATCAACCCTGCATCCCTTCGATCGTGCTTCTGCTTCCGGGTTTCTTTCGCTCGGATCTTGGCCGGATGTCCTACCCGGCATTCGATTCCCAGCTCTTCCAGCAGCTCCAAGAACCACTGCATGGATCCCGTGGCTTCGATGCCCACCACCACCGGACCTTCCAGGGCTGCATAAAACGCTCGTACTGCATTCCCTTCGTGGGAAAGGGTTTTGGTGGTGAACTCGCCGGTCTTCGTGTCCACCATAGCTATGGTTTGTTGTCTTGCGTGCAGATCACAGCCTACAATTTTCATCTCGGCCTCCTTCGTCCGAGCCTTTTTGGTTGGATACCGCAAAGTCTACTCGGTCCGTTGTGGGGCCGACGTCGTTATGACATCAGCCACAAGCGATTTCACCGACTACGGACCTCAGAGCAGGGGTTCTGAGCGTAGTCGCGATGTTACGCCACCTGTCCGCTAGAATGGCTGGGCCGGGGACTGTTCACAACTGTCTGAGCCTACCAAAGTCGAAATCAGAGAAGCATATCGAGACTACACTCCTCCGTTCGATGCATCAGCAACTGTGTACCAGCTGTTGCTCACGGTGCCCGACAAGTTCCTAAACGGGCTAGATTGCATTCTCTTGACGAATGAGAAAGGCTTGCCTCGCAAAGACCGCGTCGGTAAGGTTTGGTCTCGCAAACGTAAGGCTGACAAGTCACGAGTGCTTGGTCGGTACCACGGACGCTCACGCAGTTCTTTGCCGTACATAGAACTCCGAGTAGACAAAATCGTGCGGGGATTACCTGCCGTTCCTCTTCGCATCGCATTCTTGCGAGAACTCTGGTTTGGACATGTGCTCTTCCATGAGGTCGGACATCACATTCACAACACAATTCGTCCCGAACACACTGAGAGGGAGGACGTAGCAGACAAATGGGCAAGCAAACTCAATGCCAATTTCATCCGTAAGAAATATTGGTATGCCGTTCCTTTTCTGGTCCTCGTCTCCAAGGTCTACAACTTCATCAGGCGTAAGCAATGAATTTGAGGGGGGTGTGAGTCTGAGCACAGCAAACGGCCCACAATGGGCCATTCCGAGAACAAACTCCGCATGAGCATGACCGAAACGCTCGAGTTCGCAATAGTGACGATCTTCATGTATGGCGTCTCGCCAGTGATGTTGGTTTGGGGATGGATACGATGGGCACAACGCCCGAAACTCAGAACCATTCCTTCAATCCTCTCGCTGCTGGGATCATTTTTGCGACGGCCTCCGCTACTTTGGCGGTCTCATGTCTGGTGTACGATCACGGTCACCCCAATCCGCGCTTTGCGATCTTTTATCCCTTGCTGTGGAACATGTCTCGGTGTGGAGTGTTGACTTCGTTTGCGGCAATCTTGTTTAGCGTGTTGAGTGTCTGGCGGCAAAGTTCGCTGAGATGGCTCGCGCCCGTTTGTGCGCTAGGGGCTCTCGCATTCTGGTGGATGCACTCGTGGTTCTATTCGATTGTGAACTGAGCCTTGGGGGTCAACTGACGAAATCAGGCATTACACGTTTTGACCGCTGGTCAATGAGCGATATGGGGATGTTTCAACAGTTGTCCGACGGAAGAACTGGACACTTAGGTTTCCGGTGCTGCAATCGAGTCTCTACCACATTCCAGAGAACAACCGCTGTCAGTCCAATCAGCGCCGCAAGCCACGTTTGGTACTTTTGAGGGACTTGGGTGTGAGGCAGCAGGAACCAAGGAAGCACCATCGCCGCGAGTAGCAGAAATGCCGCCGCTAACAGAGAAAGGCTACTCAACCACGGATTTGACTTATCTCCACTCGTATGGTGGCTCGAACTGACTCCGACGACGAACACGACGTAGACGAAAATCACAAAGGCAACCAGCGGCAAGAAGGTGCTGCTTCCTACGAAACTTGGAAGGATGGCGGGATGCGAGAGCCAAAACATCAGCAGGACAAGACTCGTCACCAGCCCCAGACCAGTGAGAATGAGATGTATACCGTCATGGGGAGGCTTGGGACGATTTCCAAGCTCCTCTTGCGACGTCTGGCGACCCCTTATCCAGAGCCGTACGAACCCAAAGGCAGCCAGTTCTGCTAAGAAAATGGCGCCGGATTCATCGGGAGGAAGCATTACACAGCAACCAGTCTTGGATTAGCGATTGTCTCTCATCCAGAGGAAGCGTCAAGGTTACTGTCGTTAACAGGTGATTTCGTTCAAATCCCAGTGTCTCATTTCGAGCGCTTGTTAATCTCTTCCAGCGTTCGAGTGAGCGCCGTTGTTCGCTCCATGTCCTCAGGTTTGAGTAACCCCTCGGTTGAAAGCCACTGCCGCTGAGATGTGGTCAGACTCGGCGATGATGTGACGCTGTTGCTCCGCCGGAAGATTTTCGAGTCGGGACTTCCTCTTCCAGAAGAACAAGCGCTTCTTTAACTCCTCAGGCACGTTGGCGCTCCTCTACCTCCCGATTTTAGACGATGGTTTTTGTTATCAGGCCGTTTCGCTCATTGAGGGGTTCTGAGTGAAATGGCGATCCGTCAACACTCAGAGTTAACGAAGGTGTGAAGGAATCGTAAGTGAATCGTGGGAGTCGACTTGGGTGCGATCGCGTGTCCGCCTACGTTCAATCAGACCTGAGATGAGGATTTCGGCAAGCGCCGCGACAGTAATGAAAACGATCGGGGTGGGAAGCGCCCGACGCCAGCCCAAGGTTGTGGCAATTCCAAATAGAAGTCCTGCAAACATCCATCCAACAACGTGAAGAGCATAACTCGTTCGCGCGCCGACAGCGACTTTCCGCGGTGGGTTCCACAACGCCATCGCAACACCATAAATACCGCCTGAGAGCAGAACCGAGAGCCACTCGCCAATTGTTCCCATACAGTGCTGGATGGTGCTTCGTCACACGGATTGTACGCCCGCCTGTGCACAGGCGAAAAGTGAACTGACGTTATCACCATAGCGCTCAAAACCGCCAGCCAAGCTGGTTAGACTTTCAAGCGCTCACGAGCGAGCCAGCTGACCAAGTCTCGCAGTCGAAAACAGGCGCTGAGGGGCCGCGTTCCACTTATACAGGGATGCACCCGAGTTCAGTTGGTCCGGAAAGCGGCACGGCCGAAGCCGTGGCCTTCCCAAAGCCCCTCTCTCGAATCCTTCTTCCAGAACCAACTTCCCAGAAGCCGATGCTCTCTACCGACCGGCGGCTGCCGCAGCCGCAGCGGGCATCATGCCAGCAATCTTCATGGATTCAATACGGTTCAGAACCGATTCCAGGCTGGCGCCGGTATCGGTGCAGGCATCCACGTAAGGGTGACGGCTGCCGTCGGCGTGCATAACCAGAACGCTGGTCTCAGCACTGGCCTTCTTCACCATGTACGGAAGGTGATGACGATCGTTGCGGGTCAAAGTTGCGCCCAGCACTACGAGGTCGAACCGGTTTTTCTGCAGAGCCTCGGTCACGGCCTTGCGCCCTTCCGCGCTCTGGACGATGTGTCCAGCCTTTTCCATCGCCGCCGCTTGCGCGCTCAAAACGTCGCTATCGCCTTCGCCATAAAGAATTCGCAATTTCGATTTCGCCATTGATTCCTCTCAAGTCCTCGTGCTCCCAGGCACCTGACGCACCAGTACCTGCAAGTGACGGTAGCAACCGCCGGACGCCGGGGAAACGTCACCGAAGACACATGACGAACGGGACTATCAAGCCCGGAAGAAGGTCGAACCGCGCAAAATGCTTCCCCTTAAGGCTCTGCGGCGATACACTTCTGCGCGGAGGACCTTCCGCTCATGTCGGCGACACTCGTCTGGAGAGCAGTACTCATATCGTTATTGTGGACACCCTGGCTGGCCGCGCAATCGGGCACTCCCAATTCCACGACCACGTGCAACCTGGACGACGGACGCCAGGTATACGTTCGTTACAACGCAGTTGCGAACAAAGAGAAGCCGGCCAACGGCAAGCCCTGGGCTCCGGGCGGTGCGCCCATGACTCTATTCACCGAGACGCAACTGGCTTTGGGGAGTTCCGTGATTCCGATTGGAGCGTACACGGTGTATCCCATCCCGGCGAAAGGAAACTGGAGCCTGGTCGTGAATAAGAATGTCGCTCCGGGTGCGGCCTACGACGAGAAGCAGGATATCGCGCACGCGCAAATGGAAACCGCGCAAGTCGATCAGGCGTCGACGGCGTTGGAAGTGGCTTTCGCGCATGTCGGGTCGCGTTGCACACTGCGCATTTATGCCGGCAAGAGCGCCTCGTTCGTGGACTTCATGGCAAAGTAAGCCGGTGCTGATGCGTGGCATTGCCGCGGGTTTCTCTTCGCCAAACCTAAACGACGGCCGGCGCGATGCCGGCGCTACAATCTCTGCATGCGGTGGTCTACCTTTTTCTACACCCTCTTCTTCCTTACTTTGATGGACATTGCCGCGGCTCAAGACGCGCCGCGAATCCAGTTTTCGCATACCACGGAGAGCTTGCGCGGGGTGAGCACTGTGTCGCGACAAGTGGCGTGGGCCAGCGGGATGCATGGCACTTATCTGCGCACGCTCGACGGCGGGCGCACCTGGACTCCGGCGCAGGTTCCGGATGCAAGCGCGCTGGATTTTCGCGCAGTAGTAGCATTTTCAGCGGACGAAGCCTTTCTGATGTCCGCCGGGCCCGGCGACCAGTCGCGGATTTACTACACCAGCGATGGCGGAAAGCACTGGCTCCTGCAGTTCACCAACACAAATCCCAAGGGATTTTTCGATTCCATGGTGTTCTGGGATTCGAAACATGGAGTCGTGCTGGGCGATCCGATTCCCGATGAATCGGGCAAGCTGAAGTTCGAGTTGCTCATGACGGACGACGGCCAGAACTGGCGAATTTTGCCGCCCGCGCAATTGCCGGTTGCCATCGAAGGCGAGGGTGCATTCGCGGCGTCCAATACCTGCCTCGCGATTTTGTCCGGAGCCTCTGATTCGAACCTGTGGTTTGCCACTGGCGGAAAGGCGGCGCGCGTGTTCCATTCGGGCGATCGCGGGAAGAGTTGGGAAGTTTTCGATACGCCCATGATTCACGGTGCCGATTCGACTGGAATCTTTTCCATTGCCTTTCGCGATCCGCTGCACGGGGTGATTGCCGGCGGAGACTACAAGAAGCCCAACGACGACGGGCCGAACCTGGCGTTCACTGACGACGGAGGAAAGACGTGGACGCTTTCGCCACTGCATCCGCTGGCCTACTTCTCGGCGGTGGCCTATGACCGACGCGCGAATGCCGCGGCGATCCGCGAAAGCATGAGCCAGAAACAGGGGCGGATCAAGCCGATTCCGCCAGAACGGATCTTTATTGTGGGCCAGGATTTTGTCTTCGACTTTCGCCCGCCGATCAACCCGCACCGGATCAACGGGAAAAAGAAGATGAAGCTTCAGTTCAATGCCGCCAGCGCGTATCCCGAGGGTGGCGTATTGATAGTGGGAGCGAAAGGGACGATGGTCTATATCCCCTGATTGAACAGTAGCCAACCGGCAGCTCGAGTCCTCTGAAGGCCTCTGTGTCCTCTGTGGTTAGCTCGGTTTACCTCTGCTCAAATGTGACGAAAGTGCTATCCCTTCCTGTTCTTTGTATTCCGCGCGACATCAACGAAGATTATTAAGCAGATTAGTCTGTTCTTATTCCCCCAGATCGAGAACTCGGTGAAAAAACTCTCTTTGGCGATTTGTGTATTTGCTATGGCAACGCTGTCATTTGCGCAGATGCAAACCACTGCCTCCGCGAACGCCCCGACGGTGTCGCGCACCACCAAGGCTGTTCATTATCGGTTGCAAGGTGGAACGACCAAGGTGGATTTCCAGGGAACCGATCTACTGCAGCGCGCCTCCGGCGAAGCCAAAGTGGAAGGCAAGAAGACTAACTTCGAGATCGACGCGAAGTTCCAGGGGATGGAAGACGCCACCAAGTTCGGACTCGAATTCCTGACCTACGTTGCCTGGGCAGTCTCGCCACAAGGCCGCCCGGTGAACCTGGGGGAAATATCTCTCGATCACAATGGCAACGCGCATGTGAAGGCATATACCGACCTGCAGACTTTCGGCATGATCGTGACCGCCGAACCGTATTTCGCGGTCACGCAGCCCGGCAACATGGTGGTGATGGAAAGCGCGGCGGTCAACGGCGGCGGAGGCGAGAATATCGACGCCCGCTATGAACTGGTAACGCGAGGCACTTATTCGTCGACCAACACCCACATTCAGGACGCGATTTTTGGAATCGACAGCAAGACTCCGTTGGAGTTGTTTGAAGCGCGCAATGCAGTACGCATCGCGCGCATCGCGGCAGCCGACAAATATGCGGCGTCGATCGTGTCGAAAGCCGGACAGCAGTTGATGCATGCGGAGGAAATCTACCGCCAGAAGCAAAACAAAGCAGCAGTAGAGGCCGCCGCCAAGGAAGCCACCGAGACCGCAGAAGAAGCGCGGCTGATGGCGGTGAAACAGAAGGCCGAAGATGAAGCGCAGGCCGCCGCTGCGGCGCGCGAAGCCAAAGCACGCGCGGATGCGGATGCCGAAGCGAAACGCCGAGCCGATGCTGAAGTTGCGCGTGCGCAGGCGGAGCAAGCCCGCGCCGAGGCAGAACAGGCCAAAGCCGAAGCCGAGTGCATGAAGCAGGAAGCGCTCGCCGCCGCGCAAGAAGCCGCGCGACAAAAGGATGAGGCCGAGAAGGCCAAGGCGGAAGCCGTAGCACAGCAGCAGGTTCTGGCTGCCGAGACCGACAAGGCTCGCGCCGCCGCCGCGCAATCGGAGAATCTGCGGCAACAAGCAGAAAAAGAAAAGCAGGAACTGCGAGCGCGCCTGCTGCAGCAACTGAATTCAATTCTGGCTACGCGCGACTCCGCCCGCGGGCTGATCGCGAACATGTCCGATGTTCTGTTCCGCAGCGGCAGCTTCGAATTGCTGCCAGGAGCGCGCGAGCGGCTGGCGAAAGTTTCCGGAATTGTGTTGGCGTATCCCAGCCTGCACGTTGCGGTCGAAGGACACACCGACAGCGTGGGCAGCGACGAATACAATCAAGAGCTCTCCGAGCATCGCGCACAATCGGTGCGCGATTACTTTGTGCAGCAGGGCATTCCGGCCGGCACCATTGAGGCTCGTGGATTCGGTAAGAGCGAGCCCATCGCGACGAACGATACGTCTGAAGGGCGTCAACAAAATCGGCGGGTGGAGTTGGTGCTCTCCGGCGATGCGATCGGCAGTGTGACGGATGACGTGCCCTCCCAGACTGCTTCGGCGGCGCAGAACAAATAAGCGCGAAAGTTAACAGGAGTCCATCCTGAACGGAGCCGCTTTTCCGGCGAAGTGAAGGATCTCGCGCGGGCCAACCTCACCGAGCATTCTCTCATCCCTTGTATTTGTGTTCTTGCTCGCGAGCTACACTTGAGTGACGCCATATGTGGGAGGGAATCAGATGACGAACGATCACGAGCAGTCACTTCGCAAACATCTGGTCGAGTTGCTTACTGGTGGGTCAGCTCACGCCAAGTTCGAGGACGCCATCAAGGGCCTGCCACCGAAGTTGCGCGGCGCAAAGCCGGTGGGCTTTCCGCACTCGCCCTGGATGTTGCTCGAGCACTTGCGCCTGGCGCAGTGGGACATTCTCGAATTCAGCCGCAATGCCAAGCACGTTTCCCCAAAGTGGCCCGAAGGATATTGGCCGAAGAAAGAAAGCCCTGCGAACGCGAGTGCTTGGACGAAGAGTGTGCAGCAGTTTCGCCGCGACTTGAAGGCGATGCAGAGTCTGGTGACGAATCCCAAAACTGATCTTTTCGTGCCCATTCCCTGGGGTGACGGACAGACGATCTTGCGCGAAGCCCTGCTGGCCGCGGATCACAACGCCTATCACGTTGCGCAGTTGGTCGATGTGCGGCGAATGTTAGGAGCTTGGCGGTAGCGATAGGTTTAGTTGTTCTGGATCTGCGAGAAGTGAGAACCCGATGAAGAGTGGCGGTTCGACCGAGGCGGTCATCAACACCGCCAGCAAGTAAACGCCCCACCCGTAGAACGAGGTGTCTCTGAGTTGGTCAGGAACCAACATTCGCAGGCCATGGAAAGTCGCATACCATGCAAGGTAAGAGCCCACTAGCGATTCGACGACCAATAGGAACAACGCTCCTTCGTATCCGCCGCTAGACTCCACACTCCTCTTCAGCGCCGCCCAGACTGTGGTGCTTCCCCCGAGGATAATTGGAATCGTGGCTCCGAGCCAGCTGACGATGCTGGCGACCATGACATAAAGGACCAATGTCACAGGAACTATGAATCGTGAAAAGTGTGACCAGCCGACCAACTTGAATGCGGCAAACTCGACAAATTGGGCCACAGTCAGGCCCAGCAGGAAAACACAGAATGTAAACGCGGCTGCGAGCACTATGCTTCCTAAATGCTCGCGCGCGCGCTGATGGCTGTCGTGCTTCCAAGCCAAGTCGTCGTCGTCCGCGTCCAGCCGGTTCACGACGGTCGCAATTGCCGCCAACGCGAAACATCCCAGCAGCCAACTGACGAAAAATCCTCCGAAGCGTAATGCCAATGCCTGAACGACTTCGCCGGCGTGATAACGTGTCTCGCCTCGTGGCATGCTACGGAAGAACGCTTTGACCTGTTGATCTGACAGGAGAATCACAAGCGAGGCCAACACTGAGGTCGGCGCCATGATGGCCAACCACCGACGGAATTGAGCTCGATACAGGCTGTGGACCTGTTGAAGAAGAAAGCCGGGACGCGGCAGAGCTTTTACTTCAACTTGCGACGCGATTGGCCAGTTCGATCCCACGCTCAGTCTTCCGGCGTTTCCGGAACACGACTTTTACTCCTTCGCGCCAGCGCTCGTCAATGCCCACGAATTCCCATTCAATCTCAGGCGAGATGTAGCGCAGCAAAATGTCGGTTGCGGGATGCACGTGCAATGCCGGCGCCACCAAATAGAGACGCGGTTTGTCAGCCGACAATTCACGGTCAGCGAAGTATCCAAAGCGGGGAAACTCTCCGCGGGAGCGATGCCACTCCACTCTCGACCAATAGTCAAGCCCCTGCAACGGCAAATGGATGTCTTCGTCGGCCTTGAGCTCGACGACTGCCAGCCGCCCTTCGTGCGTAATGGTCAGAACGTCGAGCATGGCGCGGTCGGACGCCGAGAAGGCCGGCACCTGCGAATACGGCGTGCTAGACTCCAACCGCTCGTCGATCACACTGACGTCCGCCACTACGAGCGACTCCAGCCAGCGCTCCGGACGCAGGCGGAAAAGAGGGTGCTGGCGCGGTCCATAAGGATGGCGCGTATCCCGGATCGCATTAAGCAACTGCACAAAAAGTGGAAAGTTGCGATCTTCCAGGACGCGCTCCTCCGCGCCCACGCCGAAGACAATTTCCTGCTTGCTGCGGAAAGTAACCGCCTCGGCGCCTATGCGGGCTCGGGCAAACTCCAGCCCCCGCCACCGAAAGGCAAGTTCCGCCGGCGACAGCACAGCAACTTCGCAATTCGGCAGGATCCCGTTGATTCTGGCGATCGACTCCGCGAACCTCTCTCGCGCAGCCGATTCATTGGTCGCATGCACCAGCCGTGTCGACACATTCCCACGGTCGCTGCAATCAATTTCAATCACGGCGTCGTGGCGCTCGTTGAGTTCGAACAAGCTCCACTTGGCGGCGGCGCGATTCAGGTTGGCCATGCGTTCGCGCGTGAGCGCCGAGCACCCATGCGGCACAAATAAGTGAAGTCCCTCGACCAGGAACTTTCCCGAAGAAGACTGGCGGCAGGCGTCAAGCCACAAAATTCCGAACGTTAGCGCCGCATCAATGGAAGCCTGCGTCTCCGAGGCATTGACTCCGAGCACCGCGAACGCCGTCTGCCCTTGCCGCAACACTCCTCGCGCATAGATGGGACCGAAAGACTTCGACAGATCGACCGACGTTGTCAGACTTGAAATGGCGAAGCCGGGAAAGTGCCGTTCCAGGGCTCGCCGCAGCTTCTGCTCGTAACTGGCGCGGGCGGCCTTCTTGGCGGAGGGCGAACGGCGATCGCGCTCGCGACAGATTTCAAGCTTGGTGGGACGCGACTGGCCCAGCCGCTGCACCATCAGCTTCAATGTGCCATGCTTGATCTCGGCGTCGAGCACGCGCCGCACCGTATTCCGTTCGCCCGACCAGAGATGCAGCAAGCATTTCTCGTACTCTCCGGAAATCGAATACTTGGCCTCGCTCAGGTCGAAGGCCACCGCGCCATCTTCAAGGACGACCGCGCCCGCCGCCTCGCTGAGAAAATCCTGCACCGTGCGGGTAAGGGAATCTGGGGTCACTCTAGCATTGTCCACATTCGACGGCCCGGGGTCTGTGACGAGTGACCATCGTTATCGATGGGCATGTGCAAGACTGGACAGAACGAGCCTGCAGCAGATCGCGTATGGGATAATGAATAGACCGGTCGCATCTCCGCAAAAAGGGTGGGCAAAGGTGACGTCCCGCAGGGGCTGAAGTCCGGGGATGAATGGGTGTTAACGTCGTGGCTGAAGCCTCCCCTTATTCAAAGGCTTCCGAATCAATATGGAGTAGCTAGCTTCCGAGTCCAGTTGGAACTCGCGGGCATCTAAATCTTGTGGATAATAAACAGCGATTTTTCTTCGAACACTACGGTCTGACCGAGCACGACCTCGAGCGCTACTTGGCGGCAGCTCTTTCGGCTGGCGGCGATTATGCGGACCTCTACTTCGAGTACCTTTCCTCGACCTCTCTGAGTGTCGACGAATCGATGGTGAAGTCCGCCTCCCAAGGCATCTCCGCCGGATGCGGCGTGCGGGTCGTTTCAGGCGAGCGCACCGGCTACGCCTATACCGATGACTTGTCTTCCGCACGCATTCTGCACGCCGCTCGCACTGCCGCTCTGATCGCGAGCGCTCCGGCGAAGGCGACAGTTGCGGGATTTCAGAAAGCTGCGGCGCGAAGTTTGTATCCGGTAACTCTGCCCTCGGTGGATGCCGAGATCAGCGCCAAAGTCGAGCTGGTGATGCGGGCGGACAAATCGGCGCGCGCCTACGATCCGCGCATTCAGGAAGTGCGCGCAAGCTACGCCGACGAGCTGCGAAACATTCTGGTCGTCGGATCAGACGGAACTTTTGCGGAAGATTCCCAGCCGCTGGCGCGCATGAATGTCTCATGCATTGCCAAGACAGAAGGCAACTCGGCGCGTGGAACTTCGGGCGGTGGCGGACGCGTAGCCCTCGATTTCTTCTTCGGCGAGAAGACGCCGGAATTTTTTGCCAAGGAATCGGCCCGGCAGGCCATTCTGCAATTGGACGCGCGCGAGGCTCCGGCGGGAGAAATGGAAGTGGTTCTCGGTCCGGGATGGCCGGGAGTCTTGTTGCATGAGGCCGTCGGGCACGGGCTGGAAGCGGATTTCAATCGCAAGAAGACCTCCGCGTTTGCGGGGCTGGTCGGCAAGCGAGTGGCCAGCGAAAAATGCACCGTCGTCGATAACGGAACCATGCCGTGGCGGCGTGGATCGCTCAACGTCGACGACGAAGGCGAGCCGACGCAGGAAACCGTGCTCATTGAAAGCGGAATTCTGAAGGGATACCTCAGCGACAAGCTCTCCTCGCGCCTGATGGGAATTTCCGACACCGGCAACGGCCGTCGCGAAAGTTACGAGCACATTCCCATGCCGCGCATGACCAACACGTACATGCTGGCAGGCCAGGATGATCCCGGGGACATTATTCGTTCGGTGAAGCGTGGCATTTACGCCGTAAATTTCGGCGGAGGACAGGTCGACATCACCAACGGAAAATTCGTGTTCTCGGCCTCCGAAGCCTACATGATTGAAGATGGGCAGATCACCGCTCCGATCAAGGGCGCGACGCTGATTGGAAATGGCCCCGACGTGCTCACTCGCGTTTCGATGGTCGGTAACGATCTGAAACTTGACGAAGGCGTCGGCACCTGCGGCAAAGATGGACAAGCCGTGCCCGTGGGCGTGGGAATTCCGACCCTCAAGATTGATCGCCTCACGGTCGGCGGTACCGCCAGGAAAGATCCTGGCGGGTTCATGCAATAGGACTTTTCACCACGGAGACGCGCAGTCACGGAGAAAGCAAAGCCAATTCTTGGAACTCCTACTCGACAGGTTTCTTCGTGGTCCAGTTCTTCTCCGTGTCCTCTGTGTCCTCTGTGGTGAATGAAATCTATGTCCTCTACTCAAGTCGTACCTGGAAGTCCGAAAACTGAAACCGATCTCCGCGAAATCGCGCAAGATATCGTCCGCCGCGCCATGGCCGGTGGCGCCACCGCCGCCGAATGCGTGGTCCGCGAAGGCGATGAATTCTCCACGCTGGTACGTCTCGGCCAGGTCGAGACTCTGAAAGAATCCGGATCGAAGTCGATTGGCGTGCGCGTGTTCTTCGGACAACGCGCGGCCAGCACCTACTCCAGCGATTTTTCCCGCGCAGGCCTCGACCTTATGGTGAAGTCGGCGCTGGAACTGTCGAAAATCACCTCGGAAGATCCGTTTGGCGGCATCCCCGAGCCTTCGCAACTCGGTTCGATTTCCGGCGACCTCGATCTCTATCACGAAGATGTTTATTCTTTGCCCGGCGCCGATCGCATCGATTACGCGCGTCGCGCGGAAAAAGCCGCGCTTGATTTTGATCCGCGCATCAAGAACAGCGAAGGCGGATCGTTCGACGCCGCCACCGGACACAAAGTTCTCGCCAACTCGCACGGATTTGTCGGCGAATACCGACGATCCTACTGCTCAGTTGCGGCCGTCCCCATTGCCCAAACGGAAGCTGGCGCCATGCAGCGCGATTACTGGTACTCCGTCGCGCGCACGCTCAAAAAGCTGGATGCGCCCGAGATAGTAGGAAAGATCGCCGCCGAGCGCACGCTGCGCCGTTTGGGCGCACGCAAGGCAAAGACCGCCCAAGTGCCCATCATTTTCGATCCCATGGTTTCGACCTCGATCCTCGAGCACATTTTCGAGGGCGTCAACGGAGACTCTGTTTATCGCGGCGCGTCGTTTCTCGCCGGCAAGCTGGGGCAGAAGATTGCCGGCGACAACGTCAACATCATCGACGATGGCACGATTGTTGGCGGATTCGGGACGAGCCCTTTCGATGGCGAGGGCGTACCCACGCGCCGCACAGTAGTCGTCGAGAACGGCGTGCTGCGGTCGTATCTGCTCAACACCTACACGGCGAAGAAACTTAAGTTGCAGACTACTGGAAATGCCTCGCGCGGACTTGCGGGAACGCCCGGCATCGGGCCGGGAAATTACTTTCTGCAGCAAGGCTCGAAAACTCCGAAAGACCTGATCGCTGGAATCAAAGAAGGCTTGTACGTGACCGAGTTTCTCGGGCAGGGCGTGAATCTCGTAACCGGCGATTATTCGCGCGGCGCTTCGGGCATGTGGATCTCAGGCGGAGAGCTCGCGTACCCGGTCGAAGAAATTACCGTCGCGGGCAATCTGAAGGAATTGTTTTTCAACATTTCCGAAATCGCCAGTGACCTGGAATTTCGTGGCTCGGTCGCCGCGCCGACCATTCGCGTCGATGGCCTCACGGTGGGCGGCGAGTAAACTGGCGCGGGATACGCTTCTGGCGCATGGATCACGATGTCCATGCTGTTCGTACCCTGCCCCCGAACCGCTCTAGGCACGCCCCAAGGTCGCCTGAGCCAGCTACTATTTTGGTAATCGTTTCTTCGTTTCTCATGGGCCCGGCAAATTGCGTGAGTTGGGAGTCGCGCCGCTCATGGACAGTAGTAGTGATCACCGCTCGCTGCAGGCCAAGACCGCCAGGGAATTACTCTGGACGTCGAACCACTCTTTCCACGGATGGACCTGCTCGCAATGTGAATGGAATTACCCGCTGCCGACTCTGCTGAACGATCCCGAAGCCAAGACCGCCTATGACCGCCTGGCAGCGGCCAAATTCCGCGATCACAAGTGCGCCGATCACCACTCGCGCCTCGCACCTGCAGACGATGCCGACAGCTTCACTCCTCGCATCCGCAAGCTCGTTTCGCAAGGCTTCAAGCCCAAGGATGCCGTCGAACTCTTCCTGCAGGAAGTCGCCCTCGAATACCGCAACAATCCAAAAGTTCTGGCTCAAGCCAAAGCCGACGGCGAAGACTTCCTCCGCCGAGTCCGCGCCGGCCTGATCTAACTGAAGAATTCCCAAACAGCGATGTCGTTCTAAGCGAAGCCTTCCAACCAGCACTGTCATCCTGAGCGAAGCCGTGACGAAGCGAAGCAGAGTCACGGCGCAGTCGAAGGATCCCTATCGCACCCGGAACTCAACCGGCCCTGATCGGAATTCTCTTTGCCTGCCCTTTTGCGCGAGAATCGAAGCGGGGGCCCCTAGTTCTCAATCCCCATCTCTCTCAAAATATAAGCATAGTCAAACGCCGAATCCTTCAACCGGTCATATCTCCCCGACGCCCCGCCATGTCCCGCCGGACTCAGATTCGTTTTGAAAATCAGAATATTGTGATCCGTCCGCGTCGCCCGCATCTTCGCCACATACTTCGCCGGCTCCCAATACATTACTTGGCTGTCATTGAACGAGGTCTTCACCAGCATATCGGGATAATTCTTCGCCTCGATGTTGTCATACGGCGAATACGTAATCATGTAATCAAACGCCGCCTTCTCCTTCGGATTGCCCCACTCCTCAAACTCTCCGACCGTCAACGGCAACGTTTCATCGAGCATCGTGTTCATCACATCCACAAACGGCACTCCGACGAGCGCCGCCTTAAACAGATCCGGACGCATGTTCAACACGGCTCCCATCAACAACCCGCCCGCGCTGCGTCCTTCAATCACCAGGCGGTCTTTCGATCCATATCCGCGCTTCACCAGGTCTTCCGCGCACGAGATGAAATCGGTAAACGTCGTCTTCTTATTCATCATGCGTCCCGCGTCGTGCCACGCCTTCCCCATTTCTCCACCGCCGCGGATGTGCGCCACTGCCGTCACCACTCCCCGATCGACCATGCTGAAAATATTCGAATTGAAAAACATGTCAATCGAAACGCCATACGATCCGTACCCGTACAGGTACAGCGGCCCGGTCCCGTCGAGCTTTGCACTCTTCAAGCGCAGCACCGAAACTGGAATCTTCGCTCCATCGGCCGCTACCGTATAAATCTGCTCCACCTGATATTTTTTCGGGTCATATCCTCCCGGCACTTCCTTCTGCTTCAAGAGCACCGTCGTCCCCTTCTCCATGTCATACGCAAACACGGACGCTGGCGTAATCGGAGACTGATACCCATAGCGGAACTCCGTCGTGTCATACACGCGGTTCACATACGAATACGCCGCATACGCCGGCTCCGGAAACACAAGTCGGTTCGACTTCCCGGTGCGCAAATCGGTCACGCGAATCTGCGGCAGTCCATTCTCGCGCTGGTAGAACACACAGAAATTCCGGAATAGATCGATATCGTCCAGCATGGTGTCCGGACTCTGCGCCACCACCTCGTGCCAGTTCTTGCTTCCCGGATCCGTCGTCGGCGTCCGCACCAGCCGGAAATTTCTCCCCGTATCATTCACGCGAATGTAGAACGAATCCCCATTCTGGTCGGGATAATATTCCACACCCTGCTTTCGCGGCTCCATTACTTTCCATTCGCCCATCGCATCGATCGCCGGAAGATACCGCGCCTCGGTGGTCGTATGACTCCCCGAAATCAGGAACAGAAAATCCTGGCTGCGCGTCTTGAATGCGGCAACCTCAAATCGCTCGTCCGGCTCTTCATACACCAGCGCATCCGCAGCCGCCGACCCCGCCGTGTGCCGGTACATCCGGTACTGCCGCTTCGACACCGCATCTTCCTGCGTATAGAAAATCGTGTGATTGTCGTTGGCCCACACCACCGACCCAACTCTCTCAGCATGATCCCCCAGCGTCTGCCCCGTCCGCAGGTCCTTCACCGCCAGTGTGAACTGCCGGAACCCCGTGTTGTCGTACGAATAAGCCAGCAGGTTCCCATCGGGACTCACCGCAAACGCCGCGATCGACATGAACGCCTGCCCCTTGGCCATTTCGTTCACATCGAGCAGCACTTCTTCCGGCGCTTCCATGCTGCCCTTTCGCCGGCAGCGAATCGGATACTGCTTCCCCGCCTCTGTCCGCACGTAATAGAAGTAGTCTCCTTCTCTATAGGGAACCTCAACGTCGGTCTCTTTGATCCGCCCCAGCATCTCGTCATACAACTTCTTCTGGAATGCTTCGGTGGGCTTCATCACCGCATCGGTGTATGCGTTCTCCGCCTCCAGGTACGCGCGCACCTCCGGATTCGGCTTGTCCCTTAGCCAGAAATAGTTGTCCACCATCGTGCGTCCGTTCACTTCGGCCGTATGCGGAACTTTCTTCGCCACCGGCGGCGCCGGCAGCGTCGCGTTATCCGCTGCCGTCAACACCATCACCGATCCCAGCACCAGCCCGCCCACCTGCACTCGCCGCATCCATCTCTGATTCATGAATCCTCCCAAGTGGCTAAAGAAAACATAAAAATAAAATTACGAGCGCCCCGTCACCCTGAGCAGCCCTGTCATCTTGAGCAACGCGAAGGACCTCTGCACTCCAAGCCATCACTACACATTCTCGGCGCCGAACCAGCCGCGAGAATTGCCCGGCCAAGTAGCGCGGGAAGCCGCATCCCGCATGCCACCCGCACGATACGCCGCCACGCTCGTAAATTGCAATCGGGTGGAATCTGGGCGGGAGGGTGGCCGGGCGTCCCATTGATAAACGCCCTTCAATAAATGAAGGAACGAAGTCGTGCACTTGCCCTCTTCGCTGAGCCCTCCTACCAGTAGCCTTTGAACAGCAAATAGCAGGGTAGGGACGACCGTCCCTGGGCCGCTGCCTGCACGCTGCACGCGAATGTCCTGCAGTCGTGGAAGATCGGGATGTAGGGGCCGACGAACTTGTGATGGCGTATTTTTTGGATGAGGACATCCGCCTGCGCAACCGTTAGCGGGATCGGTTTGCCCAGAGGGTGCCCGGCCCCGGGTGTTTTTGCGTACCGGTAACTCAGGGGTGGCAGGCCCAAGACTGGCACCGGATGCATTCCCGAAATTCGCTCGATGTTGCCATATCGGTCCTGCAGAGAAATTTGGCCGGCGTCGATGAACGGCACGGTGGCGGGTCCGAAGCCGAGAGTCACCGCTCCGATCGAACTCTCCACCTGTAGCCAGTGATGCGCGAAGGGGCCTCCATGCAACGCGCGAAGTTGGAGAGTCACGGCCCGGTCGGAATTCTCTGTCGCCGAGCTCGGTTCAAATTCCGAAGCCTGGTTGTCCGCCTGCGGGGCATCATCCGGCAGGAAGCAACTGGCGAAACCTAGCTCGCAAGGCTTTGTCCGGTCCTGCCAAATGGGGTTCGAGCGGAAGGGCGCAACCAGGCGGTGCAAAAGCTTAGTGGGCCACGGGGCGGCGACCGCAAAGGTGGGCAGCTCTACGAACAGCAACACCAGGAAACCCCATTGCAAACCCCATACGCATCCCGACAAATGCAGCCCGCGTGTCCACCACTTTGGTGCGCAACGGTGTCGATCTCGTCCTAACATGTCCCCTCCTGGCGGAGGCTTGTGCAATCGGCCGCCTTCAGGCGGAGTTTCCCAGGCCGAAAAAATGAAGACTCGATTGTACTACTGGTACGCACTAATGGTCCGTTGGCGAACTGCCTGTAAGCCGTTCGGCCCCCGGTAACTGAACCGGGCGGCAAAACTAGTAGTCTTCAGTTGTCGCAGACCCGAAATCCAACCCGGTCCGTGGTACCTTAAAACTCTGTATTCATGTATCGCATTGCTTTCACTCTTCTCTTGATGTGCTCCGCATCCGGCATTGCCTTCGGTTGCACGCAGCTGCCGGCCGGAACCTTATTGTGGGTTCGTCTCAGCCAGCCGGTCTCTTCGTACAGCGCGAAACCCGGAATGTCCGTGTCCGGGTACCTCCTCGAGTCCCCTATCTGCGAGGGTGTTTCTATATTGCCGATCCAGGTTCGAGTTGACGGCCGGATTGTTTCCGCACACCGTGTCGGCCTGGGCCTGGTTCACGAAACCGCCAGGCTGGAAATCGAATTTTCTCGAATCATACCTCCACACGGCTCACCCATTAGCATCCGCGGTCAAGTCATTGAAATTGACAACGCTCGCGAAGTCGTGAAGACCGGCGTAATTCACGGCATTCGCAGTACCGACACTCCGCAAGGCCAAATCAGCAGCCGCTTGAAATACCTTCCATCGTTGCGCCTATATCCCGACCCGTTCTTGCTGGGCTTCAAACTACTATTCCCCATATTTCCGGAGCCCGAGATTTACTTGCCGCCGGGAACCGATTTACTGGTCCGGCTCAAAGACAACGTTCCCTTGCCCGAAGAACTCGTACCACCGTTGCCGCTCCCCGGTCTTCAAGACGACGAACAGCAAAGCATGGCGGAACTCCTGGGCCAGCTGCCGACTCGCACACTCGACAAGAAGTCCCGCGCGGCAGACCTCATTAACATGGCATTCATTGGCACCAGGGAGGAGTTGCTTCAAGCCTTCCAGGGTTCCGGCTGGAAGCAGAGCGACTCCGTTTCCTGGCGATCGGTCGAGCATCAATTCCACTCCTTCCTCGACAAATCGAGTTACGCTACCGCCCCGATGTCCCGTCAACTCTTCGATGGACGACCGCCCGATCTGACTCTGGAAAAAACTTTCGACAGTTACAGCAAGCGCGACCACCTGCGTATCTGGAAATTGGAATCCACCATTGATGACCAGCCCGTTTGGGTTGGCGCCGCCGTCCGCGAAACCGGCGCGACCCTTTCCGTCATCCATGTCGGATTTGTGCACCACGTCTCGGACGATCTCGCGGGAGAGGAGCGTGCAATCCAGCGTGATTTACTGGCTGCCGACTGTGTAGATTCCGCCGGTAAGGTTGAGCGCCCTGGGATGGATAAGGCCGTGATCAATGCCACTGGCGAAGTGCTGCGCACGGATGGCAGCGTCATGGTCTTGCGTGTAAAGGCCTGCGGCGCCCCTTCAGACTCTGATTTGACCGATCCGCGCTTTCGGCCAGGCTCGAAGTTTTCCCGCTACCTTCGCAAGGAGATTCTTACAGTTCGTAGCGACCTTCTGCGCGCCAACTCCATCTATGCGATGTTTCGTGTAACCGTAGCCACTACCAGGACATTCCGCCAAATGTCAGCTCGCCGCGCGGACGTCCGCTCAGTCCACCTCGCATCCGCGCACCTCCCTGCGAGTGAAATCGTGCCCGACCAGTCTCCAGTCGACATTCCATCGCCAGGATTTGAATCTTGGCCAGCCTATTTCTGAAATGGGAACGCAGCCTGCATTTCTGATTTGACCAGCTGTCGGTGCAACTCGTTCTGAGATCGATTCCGGAGATCGATTCGCTCAATGAGGGTGAGCAATCGGTCCGACCCGCGACTGACCTGCAGTCGGTTCTTCACTTATTGTTTGGCGGGAATTTACTAAGCAGCTTGGCGATCGCCTTCTCGACTCTCTTCAGGCTGTCGTTCTTCTGTTCAATATCCAACTTCTGTGTGACCGTGCCGCTCCATATTATCTTGTGCAAGTTCGGATCAACAAAAGTCAACATCAAGCTCCCTTCCGGAACCGAAGGTGCCGAACGAAGATTGTCTGGACCTGCCGACCCAGTCCACATCGTCGCATTTGCCGACGGCGGAGGGCCGCTATAAGTGGGCAGGATGGGGGCCCCGGCCGCGACATTTGTGCCGAACTCCATCCCTCCAGTACAAATCAAGACGAGATCGCCGCCAGAGTCAGACGCCTCGAAGTGTTTCGCCTTCAGGGCGTTGTAGATCGCTCCCATCACCGTCGAGTAGAGCACCGGCTTAGTGGGCTGCATGGAGGGTTTGGGAATGGTGTAGCTCTTGTATCGCGAGAAGTCGATGGTCTTGTCATATCCGACTTCCACTTTCTGGCCAAACGCGGGATAAGCGACTGCAATCAGCAGAAGCCACATCCATCGCCGATGATGCTTCGTTTCAGACATAAGATTCCGCCTCCGCAGCCCACATCGGCCGGAATGCCGCCAGAACAGTTTTGAAACGAGAGAATCTATCGACACCCAACCCGTTCATGATTGTCAAGAACCGGGGGGTTCGTGGGCACTGTCAAAAATACCAGCTCAGTTCAGCTCGGCCCGGCTCATCCACGGAGCCCTCTGCCCTCGGCGCAATCCCACGCCTCCCAAAAGCCCTGTCATCCCGAGCAACGCGAAGGACCTCTGCACTCGACCTCTGCACTCCCAGCTATCACGACAAAATTCTCGGGCGCGCCCAGGAGAATTGCCAGTCAGACTCGCGCAACCTGAAGAATTCCTGTCTATTGGATCCGCCTTGCAGTAACCACGAAAAAGGCTCCCCTCTCTTTCGCGTTCTCTGCGAAGCGGAACCGCCTCACCAATCAGCTAACCACGGCAAATAACTGGCAGTTCTTCCAGTTGTGGGCTGTCGTTTCCTGCCGTATGGTTCGGACTCCATCCACGATGACGTCATTAGCGCGTCGAGGAAGACGGATTCACCGAGGGGCGAACTCGACTTCGTAATGAGAAACGAAGCATCTCTACATCGGAGTTTGGAAGTGAAGAAGAATATTGCCCGCTGCTTTTGCCTCAGTCTCATTGCGGTATCCTGCACCGTCCCAACATTCGCCCAGGCGACATTCTCCAAAGCGCAAGTCGGCGACCGTATTCGCAGAGTCGAAGACGGTGTAGACGAGTTTCAGAAATGGGCGGAGCAGAAGGGTAACACCGCCAAAAGCAATGCCCAAACCGCACAGGATAGCGGTCGTACTCGCCGTCGCGGGAGCTCACCAACCGATGCACAGAAGCAAACCGCGCAGCAGACCAAAGACGATCTCAATGATGCACTGTCCGATTTGAATCGCTCCACGAACCGCTTGCGGCGCAAGTTTGATCCGCTCGACAAGTGGATGGAAACCAAGGCGCAGATGCAACAGGTGATGGACGACGGCAGACGGATCAATCAAGTGATGGTTCGGGGCAATTATGGCTCCCAGGCAGAGAAATATTGGGCAGCCCTGCGGAACAACATCAATGACCTGGCGCGCTGTTACGGAATATCGCCAATGGGTGCGTAGTCGCACCCGAAATCTGAATACCTTCCGCGAATGGCATCATTCTGATTGATTGAAGAACGGTCCCTTCGCTACTGCTTGTCGTACACCGGCGGGTGGCACGGGTCTCAAGTTGAGCGAAGCAGACTGGGGTACTCGCAAAAAGCAAGAAGGGAACAAAAACCGCGTGAAGCCTACGCAGAACGCGAGACACGGGAACCTCCGATGACGAGCGGGAAGGCAATTCAGAACTCGCTCTGGCGGGGGACTGCCAGTGACCCAGAGTTCCTTGAATCAGAGTTCGTCATCCACGAGGCGTTCGCCGAGTGTCGCTGATCGCCTTGTCTGGCTATGGTTTCATCAGGTGGTCGTAAATCAGCTGATAGGCATCTGGTCGTACTCCCAGATCCCCCCGGAACGGACGATCAAGGGCGAAGGTCATGAAGATGACCAGGCCGATGAACATTGCCAGAAGCACCGCCAAGATCTGGTGCAACCACACATCGTCGACTTGGAAAAAGAAGGAGGCCGTCAGGCTGATGATCGCGCCCGCCAGCACCACGGCCCACATCACACCCGGCAAACCGATGCTCACGGCATCGAGCCGCAACCGGCGGGCCTGGATCATGTTGTTGTAAGCCCGGAGTGTCTCAGCGTGGAAGATCTTCTGGCCCTCGGTCGCAGGCTCGAAACCTGCCAGCATGCTCTGAAAACGGTTCACCCGCTCAATGCCAGCGGTCGGAACCTGGCCGTGCTGCTGCAAAGGCCAGGCTTCGTGGATGGTGTAGTCGACGTAGTCACGCAGTTCCTTCTGTAGTTGGGAGCGAATTGGTTCGGGATAAGAGCTTACATCCCGGTACAGCCCGGCCAAGGCGGTCGCCTCCTGCGAAATGATCTTTGACACATCGGCGTAGGTCTCGAAGACGTTCACCGCGATTAACGCGAGCGCCAGTCCGTAGAAGACCATCACGCTATGCACCATCGCTCCGCTAAAGTGGGCGTCCTCGTGATGAACCCGCAGACGTGGCAGCACGAGGCGGCGAACCAAAAGCAGTCCACCGATCGCAAACAGGCACAATGATCCGACGATAATCGGCCCCGTGATTAGCAGTGGGAGATCGAAGATGAATTCAAGCATGGGTTGGGCTTCCAGAAATGCACCCTCACTTGAATACGGGCAAGCAGGTTCGGCAACTGTCAATAATGCCAGCGTTTCTGCTTTCAAATCAGACAGATGCAGTTGGTATCAACCCGCCGTAAAAAAGAACTGTCATCCTGAGCGACGCGAAGGACCTCTGTACCCCCAGCCATCCCTGGAAATTCTCCGACGCCGATCGATCGGCCCCGAGATCCGCCCTTACGTGCCCTTACAATCGCGCTAGTTGTGGTTACACTGCGTCAGCATATTGGAGCGACGAAACAATTCCGGACCACTATGAACTGGTCAAGCAAGAAGGTTCTGGACGGGCCTTTCACGCCGACCCGCGGCTGTGACTCCAGATTGCAATCACGCGAACTTCTTCCCGCCCCATTTGACCCGCGCCCGCAAATTCCCTATCCTACCTTCGCGAGCGCGAAGGGCGCCTCCAGTCCGCGGAAAGGGCCGTGCCCACCTGTTCTACAATTTCTGAAGGCTACGAACCTTCTTTCAGCCTGATCGCGTGCGGACTCCAGGCGCTGTTGAAAGGAGCTTCGTATGTTTCCCAATCCTCACGACGCACTCCCGCTCCCGCCGCGACCTAGCCTCGAACAATACAAAAAGCGCGCCAAAGATTTGCTCAAAGCCAGCCAGTCCTCCGACCCCGCCGTCCTCCGCGCCTGGGCCGCCCGATGGATCGATTCGCTCCTCCGCCTCTCCGTCATCACGCTCACGCCTCAACTCCCCGTTCGCATCGAACACTGGACCGAGGAACTCGAAACATTCGCGCGCAACGAACTGCCCCAGACCACGTGGGGACGGTCGCATTCGTCCGTCCCGCCGAGCGCAGCTCGGCCATCTCAACCCGCTACCCTGACCGCTGCTCAATTCGTAATTGCCCGCGCCCACGGCTTCGAAAGCTGGACCAAGCTGGCAAAGCACCTCGAGTCGATTGCCCGCGCGAATTCTCCCGTCAGCGATTTCGAGCAAGCCGTCGATGCCATCGTTACCGGCAACCTCAACGCATTGGAAAATCTGTTGCGCGAACACCCCGACCTGGCCCGCGCCCGCTCCTCGCGCCGTCACCAAGCCACGCTCCTCCACTACGTCTCCGCCAACGGCATCGAAGGCTATCGCCAGAAAACTCCCGCGAACATCGTGCCCATTGCCGAACTCCTGCTCAACGCGGGTGCTGACGTCAACACCGTCGCCGACCTTTACGGTGGATCCACTACGCTCGCCCTCGTCGCCACCAGCCTCCACCCCGAGCGCGCCGGAGTCCAAACCGCACTGCTGCAAGTGCTCTTAGATCACGGAGCAATCATCGACGCCCCGAACTCCCGCACCACGCTGGTCACCGCCTGCCTCGCTAACGGACGCCTGCCAGCCGCAGAATTCCTGGCGCAGCACGGCGCAAAACTAGACTTGGAAGCAGCCGCCGGCCTCGGCGATCTCGAGAAAGTGGAAACTCTCTTCGATGAACCCGCAACGAATGCCCCTCCCGCAAGTGAGCAGCGCAGAGGTGAGCAAAGAGAACGTGCCCTGCTCTGGGCCTGCCAATACGGCCGCAACCCAGTCATAGAATTCCTCCTCGACCGCGGCGTCAACATCGACTCCCAAGCCAACACAGGACAATCCCCGCTCCACTGGGCCGTAATCGGTGGACAAGCGGACACTGTCACCTTGCTGCTAAATCGTGGCGCAAACTTGGAAGCAAGAAACATGTACGGCGGAACGGCCTTGGGTCAAGCCCTCTGGTCAGCCGCAAACGGAGATCCCGCAGTCGACTATGCGCCGATCATCACCCGGCTAAAGCAACATGCCGCAAAGCCGTAAGTTAAGAGAGAAGCAGAGAAGAGTTGAAAAAGTAAAACGGTTGCCCCACCCTTCTGTTCGCGCTTTCTGCGAAAAGAGGGTGGGGACTCTGACCTGGAAATCTTGACTCTATGTGGCGCGGGCGCCCCCGCCCGCGCACGTCGCAAGTGGTCAGGGATGCAAAGAGCAATACCCCGAAAGCTCCTTCCGGGGGTCTCCACCGGCGCAAACCCACCTCACGTCCGTTCTATCCGATCGCGCCTCCCACCAGAACCGTTTGCCGTCTCATCGCGAGTATTCTCCTTAACTCGTTTTCGCTACCGTGCCGCCCGGCTTGGCAGTGCAACATGTTCCAGTTGCCGGCTGCGACCAGGTTCGCTTGCGGTGTGCCGCCGAACGAGCAAGCCGAAGATCAGAAAGTGTGTGACTAGCAGCGGCGGTACCACCGCAGTCACGATAAAGAACGCCGCTCCGAGCATTCCTGGTTGAAGCCCGACCCGTGGGCCCTGATAGAAAGCGAACAGGAAGTCTGCGACGCCCCACAGATTGAACAGCCATACGCTCGGGATGGCCCAGGTTGTGCGGCTCACGAGCGCGATCGTAGCCAAGATCGCCAGCATGCCGGCGATGAAATCCCCGTAAGCTGCGGGCCTGGCGAACGCCGATGGTAGCAACGGAGAAACAACGCCGGGCACCAGGAGACTCAGTCCGATAAAGCGAAGGAACATGTGAGGCGCGACCAGCCAAGTGAGCGCGCGATTGTGATCGGCGCCTTGCAGGCGCGGCCATGCGACCAGTCGGGCCGCGACCACAGAGCTCACAAGGCTCGCAAGGATGCTGCCTCCGAATAGTGCGAATGCGTTCATCGGCCACCTCCTTCGGTTCTCAGTTCTTCGAGCCGGGCGCGAACCGCCTGCATGCGGACGTCGAATGTGGAAAGCGGGGTGACCGTCGTCTCCATTCGCGGCCACACCGGTAAACTGCTAATGAGACCGTCCAGTTCCTCGGCTGACTTGGCGTTCACGATCAAGGCGAGAGCAATCGCTCCGCTCAGCGGCCCTCCGGCCACGATCCTCTTCTCCGCCTCGAGCCGTTTGCACATCTCCAACGTCGGCAGAATGGACTGCTCGATGAATACTCTGCTCTCCTGTGGGGTTTCGGGCCGTTTGGCGAGTTTTAGTTGAACCAGATAATTCATAGAACCCTCCTCTTCAGTTCCAAATAGATGTATATGCATCTAAGAGGGTGCAGGAATATTGCTAAGGGATGCGAGATGGATGTATATACAGATTATGAAACAGCCGGCATTGAACCCTCGAAACGAAATTGTGTCCTTGCCATGTGCCTGCGCGAATCTTCGCCGCGCTGCCCGTCTCGTGACCCAGAGATACGATCAAGAACTGCAACGCGCCGGCATAAAGGCGACGCAGTTCACCTTGCTGCAGGCCCTAACGACCGTTGGGAGCATCTCGCAGGGCAACTTGGGGGAGCTGCTGGGGCTTGACAGCACAACGTTGACGCGAACGCTCGCATTGCTGCGAAGAAACGGATGGATTCACACGAAGCCTGGCGAAGACCGGCGAGAGGTTCGATCGACTCTAACCGCAGAAGGGAAACGCAAATACCTGAATGCGCTGCGCTACTGGCAATCCGCCCAAAGGCAATTGCAGGCGGCACTGGGGGAAGCAGGATGGAAGCAGATGATGGATTCGACGATTTTCACGGCCGCCCGTGCCCAGCAACTGTGATCGCATGAATCCCTTAATTCGTCGGCGAACCAGACGGATCACTCAATTTAATCAACTTGCCCGGCGGATATTCCGTGGACGTGAGCGGCGTACTCGGATCAGGATTCACAATCTTCAATACCTTGCCGCTGCGAACCCCACGAATAGTCAGCGATTGCCCCTCCACCGCGACCACACGATATTTCTCGTCGAATAGTTCTCCGCCTGTGGTCTTCATAGGTCGATTGGATGCCGGCTCCCTCGCCGGCGACTCCCTGCCTTTTCGCTAAGATGATTTTTTCTGCGGGCCCAGTTCTAATTCCAGAATATCCTCTTTTCCAATCTCCCGTCTTCCCCTCTACAATCTGGTGTCTGCTCCCTATGGACACCGCCCGCATCGCCGAACTCCTCGACCCCTTCTTGCGCGCGCCCGTCCAGCAAAATGAAGATCAGAATACTAAAGATCAAGATATTAAGAATCAGGACAATTCAGCCGATCTAAACATCACAAATAACGTTTGTGCCCTTTCCCCCGCGCAGCTGGAGCGTATATCGATATACATCGATATACTAGTCCGTTGGAACTCTCGCATCAACCTGACCGCGATCCGCACTCCAGAAGAAATCGTAACCCGTCACTTCGGCGAATCCCTCTTCGCCGCGAGCCGGCTGTTCCCCTGTGTTTCCCCTGCGACCCCTGTGCTGAAAGAGTTCGATTCCCGCCGCACGGTAGCGGACGTAGGCACAGGCGCAGGATTCCCCGGCTTCCCCCTAAAAATCTGGAATCCCGCTCTGTCCCTGACCCTGATCGAGTCCAACCACAAAAAAGCAACCTTCCTTCGCGAAATCACCCGCGCCCTTACATTGACCGACGTCGATATACAAATCACCCGCGCCGAATCCATCCAGACCAAATTCGATGTAGTAACCCTCCGCGCCGTCGAGCACTTCGAAAAGATACTCCCCATCGCTGCCGCCCTCGTGTCTCCCACCGGCCGCCTGGCCCTATTGATCGCCACCCCGCAAGTCCACATAGCCCACTCTCTCGTGCCGAACTGCACTTGGTCCAAGCCATTCCGAGTCCCGCGCGCAACTTCAAGGGTGCTCCTCATAACCAGGAACGGTAAAAGTGGTCAAAAATAGCTTTTAGGCAAGCAGTTTAATCCAGCTGAGCGATAATTTATGCGATAAAGTGGAAATTCTTAGTGTAATCAATAGTTTACAGTTATTTAGTTTGCGATACTCCCGCCTAATGCGGCTACACGCTTCACTTGGAGGTAACGAGATAGTAAAAAGTGGAAATACTTAACTAGATTTAGGTCAGTGCAGCAGTTTAATGTGGTAATAGTCGAGCGCCAGTCAAATAAAGTGGAAATTATTTCCGTTGTTAGGACTTGCGCCGTCCGCTTCAGAGCAAGCCGACAAAGTGTTCCCATAGGAACACTACTCAGTTTTGTCAGTTTACTTCCTGTATGACTGATTGAGCCAAATGTTCCTATAGGAACATTCTGCTGACCGGAAGATCTTCCGGCTACTCCGAACCGAAGTTGTGTTCCTGTGGGAACACTGCAACCGATTCGTACTCAAATGCGCTGAGTGTTCCTATAGGAACACTCACTCTTGAAATGTTCCTGTAGGAACATTCGGACGTGTTTTGCACACAAATTCATGACATGCACAGCAGATCTTGATTGCTTCGAAAACTAAACAGCATTATGCTGCGACTAGCTCTGCTTCTCCTGACAATTCAATGGGACGCGTTATCGCTGTTGCCAACCAGAAGGGTGGCGTGGGCAAGACCACAACCGCCATCAACTTGGCCGCATCTTTTGCGGCTGCAGAAGTCAACACCTTGCTCATCGACTGCGATCCGCAGTCCAATGCCACCAGTGGCCTGGGCTTCCCAAAGGATCCCGACCGCGTGAGCTCGTACCATCTTCTGATGGGCGCAGCCTCTGCGGAAGAAGCGCTGCTCACGACTGAGCTCGAACAGCTATGGCTGATTCCAGCGCACAAGAATCTCATCGGGGCAAACATTGAACTGGTCGATGCAGAGGGACGCGAGTATCGCATGCGCGATGCGATTGCGCCTTTGCGTGATCGGTTTCAGTTCATCGTGATCGACTGTCCTCCTGCACTTGACCTGCTCACGCTCAACAGCCTGGTCGCTGCAGACGCTGTATTGATTCCGATGCAGGGAGAGTACTTTGCCCTTGAAGGAGTCAGCGAGTTGCTCGACACGATCGAGCGCATTCGCGCCGCGCTGAATCCTGAATTAGGGATCGAGGGCGTGGTGCTCACCATGTTTGATGAGCGAACCAATTTGGCGCAACAGGTGATGGCTGAGCTGAAAAATTATTTTGGTGACAAGCTGTGCCGCACGACTGTGCCGCGGAACATACGCCTGGCGGAAGCGCCCAGTCATGGCAAGGCTGCGCTCGTGTACGATCCGCGATCGAAGGGTGCGGAGAGTTACATTCGGCTCGCTAAGGAGATCATTGAGAGGCAGCCTGGGCAACTGTCATCTGTCAGCTCTGAGCTCTCAGCTGAAGCCGTTAGCGCTGAGGGTAGCGGCGGACAGGCTGCTGTGGAAGAGATTCCTGCGGTGGCGGATGAGATGGATAAGACGGCTTGAGCGCCGCTCGACATACATCGATAGCCATCGATATATTATATTGATGAGCGTCGATATGGTTACCGGTGAGGGCATAAGAGAGAGGACTGGATGACGAATACGGCGGCGGACGGAACGGCGCGGGTGGCGGAGAAGGAAAAGGTTGAAAAGCGGCGGGCGTTGGGGCGAGGGTTGGAGTCGTTGCTGCCGGGGCCGCGGGTTGTGGTAGGAGCGGGCGTGCGGCCCGCGGGGACACCTGTGGCTGCTCCACGAGTGCCGGCTCCGCCGGCTCAGGCCCGGAATGATCAGGGGGTTGGGGAGGCGTTCGACGGGACGATTCAGGCTGTCGTGGAGGGAGCAGAGGCAGCCGAGCTTCGCTCGACCGGACAGCCGGGGGCGGCTGTCTCCACACAAACCTTCCCAACACACGCTATTCCGACACAAGATGGCGCGGAAGTTTTTGGTGGCGAGCCGATTACGATTTCGGCGCAGGCAGAGTCGCGGATACCGGGAAATCTGGTGATCAACCTGGCCATTTCGGATATCGATAAGAATCCGTTTCAGACGCGGTATGTGGATGATGACGAGGGACTGGAGGAACTGGCGGAGTCGATCAAGGCGAATGGAGTGGTGCAGCCGATCATGGTGCGTCCGGGGGACGAGGACGGGCGCTACATATTAGTACTGGGTGAGCGGCGGCTGCTGGCTTCGAAGAAGGCGGGGAAGACGACGATCCCGGCACTGGTGCGACGCGTCTCGCTGCAACAGGCAGCGGAGATGACGATTATCGAGAATCTGCAGCGCGAAGATTTGAGCGCGCTCGAACAGGCGCAAGCGTTTCGCGTACTCAGCCAGGAGTTCTCGCTGACGCAGGCGCAGATCGGAGAGCGGGTTGGATTGTCGCGCGAATCCATCGCGAATTACATGCGGCTGCTCAAGCTTCCGCGGGAAGTGATGCAACTGCTGGCGGAGAAGAAGATCACGTTCGGCGAGGCGAAAGAGTTGTTGAAGCTGGAGAACGAAGATCAGATTACGAAGGGTGCGCTGTACGCAGTGCACAAGGGGCTGAGCCTGGAGCAGATCGAGAGGATGGTGCTCTCGATGAACGGGCTGTTGGATCCGTTCCCTGGAATGCCGGGACAGGTCACGAAGAAAACCGGAGGCGGGGCGCGATGGGTGGATCCGAATGTGCGCGCGGCGCAGACGGATCTGGAGCGATTGTTGGGAGTCCGGGTGCGCATTCGCGATCGCAAGGGAAAGGGCAAGATCGTGATCGAGTACCACACGGTGGATGATTATGAGCGGGTGGTGGAGATGTTGAGGGGGAGGAGTTCTTAGTTCCTAGCTTCTAGCTCCTAGCTACAACCGGGCGGCCTATGGGCCGCCTTTTTTGCGCGTTCGTGGCCGAAAAGCCTTTGCGTCAGGGCTGAAATCTATCCCCCTTCGCAGGGTGCTGGGATATGATCCGGAAAATTTCGAGCCGTCTGCTGCCAACAGTTGACAGCCTTTCACCGAAGGGAGGATACTTTCCACTTCCATAGTTAGTCTATGCAAAGAGAGACTGATGAAAGAAGCCAAGACCAAGAGCAAGAACGAGCTGCTTCCTGGCACGCTCGAGATGTTGATTCTGAAGACGCTGTCGATCGAGTCGATGCACGGCTACGGCATCGCGCAGCATATCCAGATGCTGTCGGCGGATGTGCTGACGATCGAAGAGGGATCGTTGTATCCGGCGCTGCAGCGGATGCTGGTCAAGGGATGGGTGTTGGCCGAGTGGAAGATTTCGGCGAACAACCGGCGAGCGCGCTTCTACAGGCTCACGACTGTGGGGAAGAAACAGCTCGGTGTCGAGGAATCGCGATTCTCCCAGATGTTCGGCGCGATCATGCGGGTGATGAAGACGACGTAATGTCGTGACTCTCAGGAGGGTGCCATGGGTTCTGTGCTCCGACGTCTGCTGTTCTTCTTCCACCGGAAGCAGTTTGATCGGGATCTGGAAGACGAACTGCGCTTTCACGAGGAGATGAAGGCGAACGCCCTCGCCGACGCGGATGGAATGAGCGGTGACGAGGCGCGGGCGGCCGCGCGGCGGCGGATCGGCAATCCGCTGCGGCTGCGCGAACAATCGAGCGAACCGTGGACCTTCGCGATGGTCGAAACGTTCGCGCGGGACGCGCGTCACACGCTGCGATTGATGCGGCGCGATCCGGCGTTTACCTTCACCGCCCTCGCGACGCTCGCGCTCGGCATCGGCCTCAATACCGCGATTTTCTCCGTCGCATACGGCGTGCTCTGGCGTCCGCTGCCGTATCCGAATCCCGATCGACTGGTCATGATCTCGTCAGCGCAACAGACCGAGAAAGGCCCCAGGACCTTCTCGACCTGGGCGCCCGTGTCGTACGAGGGGCTGCGCCCGCGCGTCGCCACGCTCGATGATCTCGCGGCCTACAACTCGATCGACGCGCCGCTTACGGGACGCGGCGAGCCGATACAGTTGCACGGGCTCGAGGTGAGTCCGAATTTCTTCGTGACACTGGGCGTCGAGCCAGCGCGCGGCCGCTCGTTCCTCACCGGCGCCGCGGCGCCAGACGACGATCGCAGCGCGATCGTCAGTGACCGGCTGTGGCGCATGTCGCTCAAGGCCGATCCGGCGATCGTTGGACAATCCATCACTATCGACGGCCTGCCGCGCACCGTCGTCGGCGTGTTGCCGCCGGACTTCAGCTTCAGGCCGGTGGTCCCGCGGCTAGGCGCGCTGCCGGAGGCGGACATCTTTCTGCTCAATCGCTGGCCCGGCGACACCGGCAGGAACGCGTTCCTCTTCCTGCTGGGCCGCATGAAGTCAGGCGTGACGCAGGAACGCGCGGAAGCGGAATTAACGACGTTGGCGAACGATCCATCGATCATGCCCGCAGGCGCACTCGCGACTGAGGGGGTACTCGCGCCCAACTTCCGCGCGCTCGCACGCGCCGTCGGCCTGCGGGAGTATGGCACCGAATCGGTGCGCACGCTGCTGCTGATCCTGCTCGGGGCGGTGTCATTCGTACTACTGATCGCCTGCGTCAACGTCGCGAGCCTGCAGATGGCACGCCTTAGCGCGCGCCGTGGTGAACTCTCCGTACGGATGGCCCTCGGCGCGGGACGCCGGCGGATCGTGCATCAGTTGCTAACAGAGGCCGTCGTGTTGTCGCTGCTGGGCGCGGCGCTCGGGGTGATGCTGGCGCGGATCGCGATCGACGTCACGCTGCCGCTCGTGCCGCAATTCGCGCTTCCACGTCTGGGCGGCATCGTGATCGACGCGCGCGTCATGGCGTTCTGCCTCGGCTTGTCGCTGGTCTCGGCTCTGCTGATCGGCCTCGTGCCGGCCCTGCGCTTCAGCGGGGTTGCGTTTGGCAAAGGCCTCGCGCTGCATGCCGGCGAAGCGCGCGCGACGGGTGACCGTCATGGCGAGCGGCTGCGGACGCTGCTGGTCGCCGCTCAGATCGCGATGACGCTCGTGCTCCTGATCGGCGCGGGCCTGCTGATTCACAGCTTCGTGCGTCTCACGTCGGTCTCGCCCGGCTTTGAATTGAGCGGGCGCGACGGCGTCGTGCAGACCGTCAAGGTAACGCTGCCCGAACGCCTCTACGACAAGGCCGAGCGCATCCATGCGTTCGCGCGCGGCGTTCTCGATCACATCCAGTACCTGCCGGGCGTGACCTCCGCGAGTGTGATCAACTCGGCGCCGTTCGGGATGATGTTCATCCGGGGCGACTTCGACATCGAGGGACAGCCGAAACCGGAGCTCGATGCCGGCAAGCCGAAGATCGGCGCAGGCTATTTCAAGACCATGGGAATTCCGCTGCTGGCGGGACGCGAGTTCAGCGCACGGGACACGGCGGCAGCGCCGAAAGTGGCGATCGTCAGCGAGCGCATCGCGCGCGAATATTTTCCGGGTGGTCCGGGCGGGACGCTCGGCCGGCGCGTGCGCTTGAGCGATCGCGGCGAGTGGCTGACGGTAGTGGGCGTGGTCGCGGACATTCGTCAGATGGGACTCGATCAGGAAGTGCAGCCCATGATCTACGTTCCGTTCGCACAGGAGCGCGGCGATTTCTTCGTATTGCGGTTTGTGTCGTTCGTGGTGCGCACGGCCTCACCCGCCAGCGTGGTCGAAAGCATGCGCGCGGAAATTCGCCGCGCCGCGCCCGATCTGGCGATCGAGAGCACGCTGACGATGGACGAAGCGGTGGCGGCATCGGTGGCGCCACCGCGCTTCCGGATGTTGCTGCTGGTGCTGTTCGCGATCACCGCGACGCTGATCGCGACCTGCGGCATCTATGGATTGATGGCCTACGCGGTGACGCAGCGCCGCCGCGAGATCGGTGTGCGCATGGCGCTCGGCGCCGAACGCCGCGACGTGCTCCGGCTGGTGCTCACGCGCGCGCTCCGTATCGTCGTCGCCGGCCTGATCGTCGGCCTCGCTGGGGCAGTCGGCGTGACTCGCGTGCTGCAGACGTTCCTGTTCGGGGTGACGCCGACCGATCCGATCGCATTCACGATGGTCACACTGCTGCTGATGGCGGTGGGACTGATGGCGGCATGGCTGCCCGCGCGCCGCGCGACAAGGATCGACCCGTGCGCCGCGCTGCGCGCGGAATAGCCGTCAACGGAAGTGACCCATCAGGGATGTAGTTCAATCAGGAGGAAGCGGCATGCGTGTCCGAAGCTTTCGAAATTCTTCTGTCCTTATCACCCCGCTTGTATTGATTCTGTGGATTGGCACGTGGGCCGGAGCGCAGATTGCGCAGACGGAGCCGATTCGGTTGCATCCGAAGAATCCGCATTATTTCCTGTTTCAAGGGAAGGCGGTGGCACTGGTTACCAGCGGAGAACATTATGGGGCGGTGTTCAATGCGGATTTTGATTATCACAAATATCTGGCGACACTCGCGGCGGGAGGAATGAATTACACGCGGGTGTTTGGCGGATCGTATGTGGAGGCTCCGGCGAAATCGTTTGGAATCCTGCGGAACGATCTGGCTCCGGCGCGGGGGAGATTTGCGGCGCCGTGGGCGCGGAGCTCGACGGCAGAGTATGCGGGTGGCGGAAACAAGTTGGATCTGGAGAAATGGAATCCGGAATATTTTTCGCGGCTGCATGATTTTCTGGCGGATGCGGCGAAGCGCGGGATCGTCGTGGAGCTTACGTTTTTCTCTTCGCAGTATGGGCAGTTGCAGTGGGACTTGAGTCCGTTCAATCGCGCGAACAATATCAATCAGACGGACGCGATCGACTGGAAAAAAGTGAACACGCTGGAGAACGAGAACATTCTCGCGTACCAGGAGAGGTATGTGCGGAAGTTGGTCCGGGAGGCGAATGCGTATCCGAATCTGATTTTTGAGATCGCCAATGAGCCGTGGTCGGATCGTCCGGTGCTGGAGAACGTGGTGAATCCTTATTTGTTCTCGGGACGAGATCAGTATCCAAATTCGATTGAGCTGGCAGATGAGTTGTCGATCGCGTGGCAGACGCGAGTGGCGGAGTGGATCACGAGTGAAGAGGCGACGCTGCCCAAGCGGCATTTGATCGCGCAGAATTGCTGCAACTTTGTGTATCCGATGCGCTCGGTGATTGCGGGTGTGAGCGTGGTGAACTTTCACTACGCGTATCCGGAGGCCGCGTTGCAGAACTACGGATTGGGGAAGGCGCTGTCGTATGACGAGAATGGATTCCTGGGGCGCGCGGATGAAACCTACGCAAGGCAGGCGTGGAATTTTATGTTGTCGGGAGGCGGCGTGTTCGATTCTCTGGACTATTCGTTCTCGGTGGGGCATGAGGACGGGACGGATACGGAGCCGAACGGGCCGGGTGGCGGGAGTGCGGAGTTGCGGAGGCGGTTGCGGATCTTGAGTGAGTTTCTGCAAGGGTTGCCGCTGGTGGATTTGGCTCCGGATATGAGCACGGTGAAGCATGCAGGCG
This sequence comes from uncultured Acidobacteriaceae bacterium, assembly GCA_963840895.1. Lineage (GTDB taxonomy): Bacteria > Acidobacteriota > Terriglobia > Terriglobales > Acidobacteriaceae > Sulfotelmatobacter. Next base: position 1,115,636 of record CAWJAR010000002.1, on the reverse strand, counting down.
GAGTGGTGACGCACATGCTCTCGAGCTCGGGGGGCGAGTATGCGATGTATGTCGACGGAGATGGGCCGACGGAAGTGACGTTCAGCTTGCTTGCCGGGGAATATGTGCTGCGCTGGGTGGATGTGACCAGTGGCGTGGTGAAAGATGAAGTGCGCTTCAAGCATGGTGGTGGAGAGAAGATGGTGCGGAGTCCGGAGTTTCGGGGTGGGATGGCGATGCGGATGAAGAAAGGCAGCTGGTAGAGAGGCAGCTTCTAGCTACTAGCTACTAGCTTGGGTCGGCTTGGGGGCCGGCCTTTCTTTTGCGTGGGGGAATCAAAGACGTTACTCGGTGGAGTGAATTATCGCGTATTTGCTTGCTGACGAAGCGCTTGGATAGAGCTAGCGTGGCTGAAGAGGGGCGCTAGTGGGAAGTCGGGGTGATTACTTTGTTGGTTCCGGCTTTGTGCTCGGGTCCGCCGCGCTTCGCGCTGGCGGGACAGCCGAAGGCGGCTGTCTCCACGTAGGCTGAGGTGGGAGTCGGGCTTGTTCCAAGGTCATCTCGACGTGACAGTCCTCCCATTGATTCCCCTTTGATCACGCTTTGAGAGCGGGCTCGTTGACAAAAGACTAATTATTCTGTATATTCAGTTTGTACTGAAATAAACGTTATGGCGGAACTTACCGGAGTGCAGAAGCAGTACATCCTTCACTGGGGCGAGATGGGGACGCGGTGGGGGATCAACCGGACGGTGGCGCAAATTCATGCGTTGCTGTACCTGTCGCCTACGGCGCTGCCGGCGGAGGTGATTGCCGAGACGCTGAGTGTGGCGCGGTCGAATGTGAGCACTTCGATTCGCGAGCTGGAAACGTGGGGGATTGTGCGCGCAGTGCACGTGCTGGGAGACCGGCGGGAACATTATGAGTCGATGAAGGATGTTTGGGAGATGTTCCGGTTGGTGATTGAGCAGAGGAAGCGGCGGGAAATTGATCCGACGCGAGAGATCTTGCGGCAGTGCCTGGCCGACCTGGATCCGAAAGAAGTAGGCGCGGAGTACACGCGAGAGAGGCTGGTCGCGATGGCGGGATTTTTTGAGGCGGTGACGGAGTTGTACGACCAGATGAAACGGCTGCCGACGGGGACTGTGCGAAAGCTGCTGCGCATGGGAACGAAGGTGCGGAAGAAGGCGGGGTGAGTCCCCTTTTTTCTTTAGATAGTTCGCTTGTTACAGAAATGTCTGATGTTTATGTAACGACGTGACGCGCTTAGGTAAGGAGGAGGGCGATGGCCGCGAGTGTCGTGATCACCGGGGCGTTCAGCTATACGGGGAAGTACGCTACGCGGCTACTGCTCGATCGCGGGTACAAGGTTCGTACGCTCACGAATCATCCTTCGGGCACTCGCGATCGACCAAACCTTTTTGGCGAGCGCGTGCGGGCTTTCCCATATGACTTTGATCGTCCGGACGAACTGCGGCGCAATCTGCGAGGCGCCTCCGCACTGATTAATACTTATTGGGTTCGCTTCCCACGCGGAAAGACGAATTTCGAAACCGCGGTTCGGAATTCGCGGATTCTCATTGCAGCGGCCAAGGACGCTGGGGTGAGCCGGATCGTGCACGTCAGCATCGCAAATCCTTCCATCGAATCTCCGCTGGGCTACTACAAAGGCAAAGCTGAAGTGGAAGAAGCGGTGATGACCTCTGGGCTCTCATATGCAATTCTGCGGCCCACGGTGATCTTTGGCGCGGAAGACATTCTCATCAACAATATCGCGTGGTTCGTGCGGCATCTTCCGGTGTTCGGGATTCCGGGGGATGGACGTTACAGGATTCGTCCGATCTATGTCGCGGACATGGCGGAATTGCTGGTGGAATCGGTGGAGCGGGAGGGGAATTCGGTGAGGGATGCAGTGGGGCCCGAGACGTTCAGTTTTGAGGAACTGGTGAGGCTGATTGGACGGAGCGTGGATCGTGACGTGCGGCTGGTTCATGTGCCGACGGTGCTCGCGTATTTGTCGACTCTTTTGGCGGGGCGGATCGTGAAGGATGTCGTGCTGACCTGGGAGGAATACCGCGGGCTGATGGACAACTTGCTGGCGTCTGGAGGACCCGCTACCGGAGAGACGCGGTTGAGTGAGTGGTTGCTGGAGAATTCGGCCGGATTAGGCAGAGAGTATGCCTCGGAAGTAGGGCGGCATTATCTGGATGCTAAAACCCCTCACCACGGAGGACACAGGGGACACAGAGGAATTCTGGAGGGCTTATGAATACCGAGGGAACGATTTGGGCGATACGAGAGGCTGGGGTGGTGCATTCGGTGTAACGACTGCATCTCGTTCCGTAGTCAGCCAGAACCCGGCGTGATGCCCTGCAAAACCTTTCGGCAAAAGCGAGCCGACGCTGAGGGCTGCTGGATGGGAAGTAGCTGGCAACACAGTTCGGCTTTTCGATTTAAGATTACAGATTGATCTTCGAGCGAACGATTTCCAGAATACTTTCACATTGGGATTGAGTGGCGCGGCAGTTGCGCCCCAGGGAAGGGGTACGGATTATGACGACGGGACAGGGCGGGACGGGAAGCCCCGCGGATAAGAAGATTTGGGTGACGCTGCGGGGATTGCCGCTGACGATTCGGCTGGAGTGGCCGTTTCATCAATCGACGTCCGGGGCGGATTTTTTCGTGCTGCATGGCGACATCGGGCTGGAAGGGTCGGAGGGCTTGCACGCGCCGGTGGCGGTGAATCTTTCGCAGACTGTGCGTGAGGTGTTGCCGTCGCTGGATCCGAAAGATGCGGAGGCGCCGGTAATCAACGCGCTGCGTAAGGAAGTGGATCGAAGGCAGATTGAATTCTTGAAGTCGGGAAAATTGCTGCCGGTGCCGTTCTCGAGCCGTCACTATGATTTCAAGCGGCAGCAGTGGGTGTTTGGCAAGGCCGCGGACGATGTGATGGCGGAATTTATCGAGCGCAAAGTGTACTGGCAGACGACGCTGGGAAGCGAGAACCGAGTGTGGATTGGCGATCCGACGGAGGCGCAATATTTGCAGACGGCTCCGGGGCATCTGATCGAGATCGCGGCACGTCTGGTCGCGGCACAGGGACTATTGCGGATCGAGGGCGAATGGGCGGAGGCGACGCAAGGCCTGATGGGGCAAGCGCAAAGATTTGAAAGCGCGCGGCAGCAGGCGGTCCAGGAGTTGGAAAAGAAACACGCGTTTGAGAGAGGGTAGGCAGGCAAGAACGGGTTGAGAGTGGCGAGGTCGACATTAATCTTGCGCGCGCATTCGTGAAGGTCCTTGTGATCGGGTTGGTCGTTAGTGCGCTTGCCTGCGGCAGCGGAATCGGTTGGTTCTTCTTTTACGCCCGCGATCTTCCTGATATGAACGGCCTAGCGCAGTTTGCACCAGCTCAGGTCGTTCCCGTTTCGGATCCATGCTTGACAACTGCGACAATCGCGATTCCTTATGAGTCCATCGGAAATAACCTACGGGCGGCTCTGAGCGCGGCTGAGATCCACGGAGACGATCGGGGGGTTCTCGCCAACCTATATCTGGGATTCAAAGACCGCGCTTTCCGCAGGGCAACGATTTCGTCGCAGATTTCTCGCAGCATGTTCTGCGCGCCTTCCAAAGCGTTGAATCGTGAGGTCGCGGAACTGCGGATGGCTGCGCGCTTGGAGCGACGTTTTTCCGGCCAAGAGTTATTCACGATATTTGCCAACCGGGCCTGGTTCGGCGACGGTCAAGTGGGTGTGCAAGCCGCCTCACAATATTTCTTTCAAGAAGATCCGAATCAGTTGCAGATTGGAGAAGCAGCGCTGCTGGTGGGGTTGATCCGAGCTCCTGCGCACTTGTCGCCCTTTGCACACCCAGATCGCGCTCTTCAACGACGGAATGAAGTAATCGACGCCATGGTCGCGAGCCACGCCATCAGCGCTGAAGAAGGTGCGGCAGCAAAGGCAAGGCCTTTAGGAGTTGTGGCGAGGAAAATCGGCTGCATTCGTTCACGAGACTGTTCTCGTAAAGCTGTCGAGCTTCGCTCGATTGGACAGCCGAGGGCGGCTGTCCCCACATAAACCTGGCTACCCCAGCAGCTAAAAGACCTCATGGCTGGTAGATTCTATGGCACGACTGAAGTCGTGCCGTTCCCGTTGCACCATTTTCATCGTGACCTTTCACTGAGGGCGCCCAGAGGTTCCACGCTTTGTCGGCAACACGGTTGTAGAGGGAGTGCATCGAACTGAATCTAATGGCTGCGGGCAGTTGAGCAAGGAAGCGGCAGGCCACTCCGCATAATCGAAAGATCGCGCAGAATCGCGAAGGGTGATGACGTTGGGGACGGCAGACTGCACTCGCGCAACCCTCTGTTCGATTGTTTTGTTATGGACCTTCCTCGCGCTGCAAGTCGGGATCGCTTTCGCGCAGGACGAAACCAAGCCGCAGCCTCCACCGCAAGCCGGGGAACCGGCAGCGCAGTCATCGCCGAACGAAACGCCACAGGACGAGAAGCAGGAGGAAAAGCCAGAAGAAAAGAAAGACGACAACCCGAATCCCGCGCAGGCGGCCGCGGAGATGACCAAGCAGGTCACCGCGCAGGCGGCGGTGGCCACGAAAAATGCGGGGACGGCTGCCCTGCTCAAAGCCCGCGATTGGGAAAGTGGATTGGTCACTGGAGTTTTTGTGGGAAAGGACCGTCCGATGGTCCCATTAGACGCGTCACAGCGCAGAACCATCTATTTAGATCAGACGCTGGCGACCCCGGGAGCGTATTTGAAACGCATGTTCGCAGCGGGCATCGACCAGGCGAGGGGAGCGCCGAGCGAATGGGGCGGGGGATTCGGCGGATACTCCAAACGATTCGCGTCGCGGGAAGGGCAATTCATTACGGCGAATACCGTGGCCTGGTTGGGAAATGCGGGTTTGAAATACGAGCCACGATACGACCAGTGCCGATGCAGCGGATTCTGGCCCCGGACCAGGCACGCGATCATGCGGAATTTTCTTACCTACAATGAAACCGAGCAGGAGTTGCGTCCGCAGTGGGCGTTGTATGGAGGAGCCTTCGTAGGGGGCTTGGTTTCGACGGCCTGGAAGCCGGAGCCGCGCAATGCCTTTGCGGAAGGGGGCCGCGCCATGCTCGGGCAGGCCGGATACGGAGTGCTGCTCAACATCTTCATCGAATTTTCGACCGACATCAACCGCAAGCTAGGGGTCAAGCGGAAATAGGAATCCCTCGCCCCTCGGGCCGGTGTCTCTCTCCGAGGCCTCGTTCCTTTGTCCTTTCGCGAATACGGTTATGCTGCCGACGATTTGCGGACGGATTGTGCTACGACGGCTCCCAGCGTAAGCAGCGACATCAGCGAGATAATTCCCAGAGAGATCACACAGTAGATGCACCAGACACCCAGCACGTGAGCTTCAATGTTGGCCAGATAAAGAGAGAAGGCGAGTCCGGCGAAGGTGGGGATGAGCAGCAGGCGGAACCAGCGCAAAAATGCGAGCGCGCCCATGAGAAGATAGCCGGCGATGCCCAGAGTGGCCACAGGAATTCCGACGAGCATGGCGTAGGGACTGTGGTTGACGACGCCGCAATCCCAGCGTTCGTTGATGGAGCAGGGAGAATCGCCGTAAGTGCGATAGTGCTCGCGGAGCGCGAGAGAAGACACGACGACGCCCAGGACTGCGAGAATTAATAACAAATATTTCATCTATCTATTCCTCTTTCCGTTCGACGAGTGAGGCTGTTCAGCGGGATCATCAAGCCGCGACAGACGCCTCAGGCGCTAAAGCGCGATCTCTTTGCGCTCAGATGGCACGACTGAAGTCGTGCCCTTCCCAAGATTGTGCTCTTCCCAAAATCGTACCCGTCCTAAGCCGTGTCTTTCTCAAAATCGAGCGGTCCCGAAATTGTGGCTGTCGCAAGCGTGCCCTTTGCAAAACTGAACCCTTCCCAAAATTGTGTTCTTTCCAGGTCATGCCTTTTCCAGGCATGATTCGTACGCTCCTTAAGCCGTGTCCGTCCGATCGATCCACGTTTAATTTTTCGTCGGGGCAGAGCTGGCCACATCCTTTATTAAATCAGAAGGCTGCCAATCGCCGCCGTGATACCACTTCAAAATCGTACCGTCGGGGCCAATGACGGCGGTGCTGAGATTGTGAGTGATGAGTCCGCCTTCAGGTTTAACCGTCAATGCGAAAAAGTCGGCGATGCTGGGCAAGTCGGCGGAACTGAGCGCGGCGAATTGCCAGCGAGTGAAGAGCGCCGAGTCTCGCGTGTGAGCCACCTGGTGAGCATAGTCGCGAAGAACCTTGGGCGAATCATGCTCGGGATCGAAACTGATGCTCAGCAACTGCGTGGCTGACAAAGCTGGATTCTTGTCGAGTTGCTTGTAGATCTCTGCGAAGTTGCTGCTCATGCGGGGGCAAAAGTCAGGAAAAGGGCAGCGCGTGTAAATGAAAGTGACGAGCAGAGTCTTCCCGCGAAATTGCTTGAGGGAAATGCGCTTGCCGTCCTGATTGGTGAAGGAGAAGTCTGGCACCTCCTCGCCGGGGGCGGGCACGTGCAGCGAGTTCGCGGCCGCTGCGGGCGTGTTGTCGGCGTGACCAGTGACCTTTACATTTTCCAGCCAATAGGCGGGTTCGGTGTCGTCGTTCGAGGTGTCGCGCGGCACGACGACAACCTCGGCGGAAATCGTGTCGCCGGGAAGTAGATGGTTTAGCGTCGCGGCTGGCTTGACCTTGTAGGGCATGGCCATTGCGTCCATGAAGCCGGGAATGGCGTCGCCATCCACGAGAGCGGATTTTGATTGGGTGTCAATGGAAACGACATGCCCGCTAAAAGGATAGCGTTTGACAATCGGTGTGTTGCTGCGATGGCAGGAGGATCCAAGAACGGCGGCAATCAGAATGAGAGCGATTCGATAAAAACGGCCAGTATGGTTGTTCACGTTGTAACCACTTTAACTCCGAGCGCGGCTTGGGTGCCATGCGTGCCGTATTGTTCGCGGGCCGCTTTTGTGAAATCCTCGACGCGTCTTCCGATCCAGATTTCACACGACGAGGCGATTCATGGCATGTGACCCAGAGGTATTGAAACACGTTCCACTATTTGCGTTGCTGGATGACGAAGAGGCAGCAGTGCTGGCCGGGCAGGTGCAGGTGAAGACCTTTGCGCCGCGGCAACGGATCTACAAGATCGGAGACTCGGGTGGACAGGCCTACGTTGTGGTGTCGGGAAGGGTGCGGGTCTCGACCGTGGACCACGAGCACCAGGAAGTGGTGATCGACGAACCGTCGCACGGAGAGTTCTTCGGCTTCGCTTCGATGCTAGAGCAGACTCCGCATCAGACCGAAGCGGTAGCGGTCGATGAAGCGGTGTGTATCGAAGTGGACCAGCAGGACATTGCCGTGCTGCTGCAGCGCAAGCCGCTTGCTGGAATGGATATGCTTCGCGTGCTGGGGCGGCAGTTTCATTCTTCGCAACAGTTGGTGCGGCTGCGGGCGAATCGTCATCCCAATGAAGTAATTGATAAGGATGCAACCTTTGGCGAGCGCATCGCGGATAAAGTCGCGGGTTTTGGCGGGTCGTGGACCTTTATTCTCTCGTTCGGCTTCGTGCTTGTGAGTTATGTGAGCCTGTCTATTTTGCTGGGCAAGAGAGCATGGGACCCGTATCCGTTTATTCTGCTGAATCTTTTTCTGTCGATGTTGGCCGCGGTGCAGGCGCCGGTGATCATGATGAGCCAGAACCGTCAGGACACGAAGGATCGACTGCGCGGCGAACTGGATTACGACGTCAACCGGCGAGCCGAAACAGAGATTCAGGGCCTGGCGCGCAAGCTGAACATGCTGGGAGAAAAGATTGGCGACGTGGAAGAGTTGCTGCGTGAAAAGCAGCGGGGCGTATGAGTCCAGCCCGCTCGGGGTTACGAGTGGATTGAAAAGGGCGGACCGCTCGGGTCCGCCCTGGTTTTATACAGAGAGCAGTCGTTGGAAGAAAGAACGATAGCGTTGCAGAGCAATGCGCAGGTCTTCCGTCGAGACGTTGTCGCCGCGATCCCATTGCTGCTCGAGCCGGGAACGTTCTTCGGCGAACACTTCTGCCAGGCGTTTCATCGCCGACGCGACCAGACTGTCTGCTTGCTCGACGGCGCTGCGAGGCTCATCGACGAAGGCGGTCTGCACACCGCTCCAGCGATTGCGCAGCTCTTCCAGTTCGTTGTTGGGGAATAACGGGGTCGAATCAGTGGCAGTTCGGCCGGTGCTGGCGGCGTTGCGAACTTCATCGGTGGTGCTACGAATGTCGCTGGCCGCTGCGTTGACATTTTGCTGCGCGATCTCGCCGGAAGCTGACGACGGGCGCCCGGCAAGAACTGGTTTTGGCCGATCGTCGTTGAGTTGATCGTCGCTGAATCGATCCTCATTCAGTTTGAGCCGACCTTCACGCACATCTTGTTTTGGCAGATCTTCAGACACAGGGCGCTTGCCCTGAGCCAGATCGGCCGTGGTTATTTCTTCCTCGAATTCCGGTTCCTCTTTCCTCATTGGCACGCTCATGCTCGTGCCTCCTTTCGTTGGGGGTATGCATCTCCGAGCAGTTCTTCGAACAGCGTCCGGTAGTGAACCATGGCTTTGCGCAGGTCTTCGGTGCTGACTTCGCCGCGGCCTTGGCGAAGAGCAACGCCGTGAGCGATCCGATAGTTTTCCACGACGACTGGATGGTCAACGGAAATATCGGCGGCACGCTGATCGAAGTCCGCCATGGGATAGCCGCGGGTCTCCATCAATTGGTTGACCAGTTGATCGGCCTGGGCGAGAGAAGCTTTGGGGTCGTCAACAAAATTCGATTGCACGATCCGCCAGCGTTCCGCGAAGTCGACGCGGGTTTCTTCAGTGAGCGGACGTAAGGGGAATCTTTCCCGGCGCTTGGCGCGAATTTCGAGAACACCTTCCGCGCGGCGTACAGCGCCTTCTTTTTTGACGACACGGTCATATTCGGGTCCGAAGCGCTCGCGAAGTTGTTGGCTGCGGCGCCTGCGGGCCACGAAAAAACCGCCGACGGCCACAATGACAACTCCCGCGATCACCGCAATTATGATTGTCCACTGCTGCTGGTCCATGCGGCCTCCGCGTGATTCCATTGAAGTGGCTATTGGATTCCGCACTGCGGGGAGGGGTTGTGCCTGATCTAACTTCGGGCGCTATCCGCTCTGGTCACGAGGTTGTTAGGATGCGGCGGCTATTTTGCAAGGAGACCATTTCGAGAATGCGTTTGCAACGTATTAACTCTGCCATCCTGCGCAATGCAGTCCCTGTCCTGCTTGCGCTTGTGTTTTCAACCCTATCAATTGCCGGCGATACTTCGTCGATCACGTGGAAGAGGTTGCATACTGCCACGAGCTTTACGGCGAGAGCAGGCTTTGCTTCGGCTTACGATCCCGTCAGCAAGAAGATTGTTTTGTTTGGCGGATTGGATTCCACAGGACAACTCAGCGACACATGGACGTTTGATGGAACCACGTGGGAGCAAGTGGCTACCAGCGGCCCGAGCAATCGCGCCGACGCGGCCATGGCCTACGACGAGCGAATTCACAAACTCGTCATGTTCGGGGGATTTCAGGGGCAGGCTTTCTTGAATGAGACCTGGTTGTGGGATGGTACGACCTCAACCTGGACGCAAGCCCTGCCGAGGACTGTTCCCAAGGGCGCGACCAATCCAATTCTGTTCCGCGATCCGGTCAGCGGACATGTCGACATGTTCGGCGGATATCAGGGGCAATTCTTTTCGCGCAGCATGTATCAGTGGACGGGAACCAATTGGAAGCAGCTGAACCCGACGACGACGCCTTATCCGCGGGCCGGCTCGGTGGTCGCATACGACCCGATCCGCAAGAACATTGTGCTCTTCGGTGGGCTGTCTGATCTTTGGGTCATGCGGAATACGTGGACCTGGGATGGAACAGACTGGACACAGCAGAATCCGACCACGCAGCCGCCTCCTCTCTATTTCACCAGCGGAGGCTTCGATAACAAGCTTGGGCAGGTGCTTGTATTTAGTGGAGGCTATGCGGGAGTCGACCAGAAGGCAACGTGGGAGTGGAACGGCAGCGACCGGAGGCGAGTGGCGCCGGTCAACAGTCCTCCGGCGCGCGAGCTGTTCGGTACTGTCTGGGATCCGGTGGGGCAGCAGTTCGTAATCTTCGGCGGATTGGTATTCAATACCGGAACGCTGTTCGATGACACTTGGACTCTGAACTAACGGTTGTGTTTGGCGAAACAGGGGAAGGGCACGCGCGCGCGTGCCTTTTCTCTTTTGGGGCCAAGCTTGTATGTCCTCTACGTCAGAAATGAAAACGGTAGCGCAACTCGACGAAGATTTCTCTGGGATTGTTCCAGTGGAAGCCTCCGAAGGTGACGCTATTGTCGAGTAACACGCGCCGGTTCGCGACGTTCAAGGCGCTGATGGAGGCGGAGACGTTCTCGCCGAAATCTTTGCCCAGAGTCAGGTCGAACGTGGTGTGCTGCGGCAAATAGTCTCCTGGATAGGGCTCGCCGGGGAAGCCGTTGGTGAAGCCCGAACCGTAGTAGATGTTGGTGGAGGCGTAGGCGCGCCATGGAAGTGTGACGTCGGCACCAACGTTGAGAGTGTTGCGCTGGTCGTGATCGAGCGGGCCCCAATCCAGGGAAGAAAAGTCAGTCAGACCGCCGCTGATGTCGCCTCCAGCCCAGGCCACTTGATTCGAATACGCGAGGTGAATCTGTGCGCGGTGCGCAATGCGAGGCGAGCGCAGAGTCAGTTCCCATCCGCGCACAATCGCACCCTCAATCGTGAGCGGGAAAAAGAGATTCGACTCGCCAATATTATTGTGATCGAAATAGTTTGACGCATTGGTGCGAAAGACGTTGGCGTCAAGAACCCATCCGCGCCAAGGAATGCTGACGCCGAATTGTGATTCCTCGTCTCGCTCCCCGTGCAGAGGGATGAACGCCAGATTGGCATCGTTGGCGAACTCCAGCAGTGGACCCGAGGCGGTGATGAGGGGAGGCGCTTGATAGTAGTGGCCGTAGAAGGCACGGAAGGTCCAGTTCAGGTGAGGAATATTGAGCGCGGCGCCGAAACGCGGGCTGATTGCGGTTTCTGTGACTCCCCCGGAAAAGCGGGTGGGACGCATCCCCGCTGACAGCGTGAGCCAGGAGAAGGGCTTGAACGTGTCGTCGATGAAGAAGGCTGCGAGACTGCCCGAGGCGTGCTCGATATCGGCAAGGGGCGGACTGGGAGCGCAGCCAGGGAAATTCGGATCGCCATTACCGGGGCAATTGAAAAGAACTCCGAGATTGTCGTGGTCGCTCTGGCCAAATCCGTAAAAGCCTGCCTGCAAGGTGTTCTTCGGCAGATTCGCGCTGAAGTTCACCTGGCCGCCCGCATAGCTTGACGCATGATGGTCAGTGCTGGCGGTGGGATAGTCGTTAGGATCGCTTTCGTAATTCGCCGCCGTGTAGTGGTAGAAGGGCGAAACCGTGAGCAGAAGTTTCGAGCTGAAGGTGTGAACCCAGGAGAAATTCAGGATCGCGTCAGATTCGTGGTCCGCATCGCGCAGGCCGCTGCTGTCGTACTGCGAACTCTCAAGGTCGTTGAAGTTCGGGTCATAGGGGATTTGGTAGTAGTCCTTCCGAAGCGATGTCACAAGGCGAAGCTGGTTCGAAGGATCAACGTTGAAGATCAGCGAACCGAATCCACCGTAGCCGTTCGCGGCATCGTGAACCACCTCTGGCACGGGCGTCTGAATACCGAGATTGCTGCGGTTCCCGTTCACGCTCGCGTAATAAGCGAAGCGCTCGGTATGACTGCCAAGGCTGAACTGGTCGTTGGTCTGGAAAAAATTGCCGGCGCTCAGCACAAGTTCTGCCTGGCGATTGCGTTCAAACCCGGTGCGCGGGATGACGTTGAAGACGCCATAGGTGCGGTCGCCAAACTCGGCGCCGTAAGCACCGCGACTTACTTCGAGCGAGTCGATGTCTTTGGGATCGAATTGAGGTCCGATGTTGGAAGCGATGTTGGTGTTCGGCACAGGAACGCCGTCGACCAGCCAGCTGGTTTGATGTCCGCCACGAATGTGAAGTTGATCGTGCGTGACATAGGAACCGGGTACGAAGTTGGTGATCATCGCCATGCTGTTCGACCGGGTCGCGCCGGGAGTGTGCGCAATCTCATTGCGGTCGATGACCGTGGTTGGTGTAGACGAATCGGTGGGAGCGTAATCAGGCGTGCTGGTGACGTTAACCGTCTCTTTCGCGGTCGCGACGTTGAGCGCAAAATGTAAGACTGGCTGCGAGCCGGAAACCAGCATGACATTCTGCTGCGTCTGTTCGAATCCCAGGCCGGCGACGCTGACGACATATTCTCCGAGTGGCACTGCGTTGAAAGTGAAGTTTCCGTTCGCATCGGAGATTGCTGTGGTCGACCAGTCCGAGGACTTTGCCTTGAGCATGACCATGGCGTTTTGCACGGGGCGATGTTGCGGGTCGTGAATGATGCCGCGCACGGAGCCGACCACCGCGGCAAAAGCGGCGCAGGTCAGGCAGAGTGCGAGCAGCGGAATGTGAAGCCGGCGCATAAGTCTCCAATCGTGATGCGACTTTAGCCGGCCGATATCTCCCCAAACGGCTAAAGCCGATTCTCTGTGTACGTCGTTATGGCACGACTGACAGTCGTGTCCTTCCCGGTTCTGATTTCAGAAATCAGAATTCGGGAGTCACGAGTGAGAATCGGGAATCAGGCGATGGAGACTTGCGGGGGAGCGCGCGTGGATTGGGTTGCGAATAGTTCGCTTACCGGAGTTGCGGGGCGTGACTCGCTCGCACGGAGGTCGATGGTTGGCACGAAGGCCGATTTTAACGACGGCTGCGGATGCGCCGACTGCGACGTTCTTACGGCGCGGCAGCAGTCGTGGCTGCAGCAGCCTGTCGTGCGGACAGAGCGTTGATCCGTTTCCGAATCAGAGCCGTGGCACTGGTGAACCGATTTACGAAGGCAGCAAGCATGTGCCGGGGCAGCGGTGACCGCCAGCGCCAGAGGAACAAAAGTTCCGGCTAGAGCAAACAACAGCAGTAATTTTGCGGTCCAACGCTGCATGAATGTTATGTAAATCAGAAGCCCCAGGGTGAGGTCAGCATAGAACACAATGGAAAGAGGCGCAAGCGCAGGAGGACGCAGCTGTCTTAGCTCCATAATTCTGTCACCCCCTAACAGCAACGTGAAAATGTCACCCCATGAGAGGAAGGACATTCGCGTTGAGTCAGAAGGAGCTGCAACGAGTGAGCGTAATTTCCAGTTGCGTTAAGGGAGACATGGCGTGCGCCAGAGCCGCCGAACTGCTCTCGCTCAGCGTCCGTCAGGTCAAGCGTCTTAAGAAACGTTTGCGGGAGCAAGGGGAGGCGGCTCTGGCGCACGCCAACCGCGGACGCCCCAGCCCCCGCCGCCTGCCCGCCCGGGTACGCCAAGCCGTGGTTCGCCTGGCCCGATCCACCTATGCCGGCTTCAACGATCACCATCTCTGCGAAAAACTTTGCGAGGTCGAGGGCTTCTCCCTCAGCCGCGAAACGCTCCGCCGTCTCTTGCGTGAGGCCGGTCTGGGGTCTCCCCGGAAGCGCCGCGCTCCCACCCATCGTCAGCGCCGTCTGCGATCCCCCCGTGAAGGCGAACTGCTGCAACTCGATGGCTCGCCTCACGATTGGCTCGAAGGCCGCGGCCCTCGTCTCACCGCGCTCGGCCTGCAAGACGATGCCACCGGAAAAATCCTGGCTGCTCAGTTCTTCCCCTCCGAATCCGCCGCCGGCTATCTCACCTTGCTCCGCCAACTGTTGCGCCACCGCGGTATCCCGCTCGCTTTCTACGGCGATCACAGCGGCATCTTCGTCCGCAACGACGACTTCTGGTCGGTCGAAGAACAGCTCGCTGGAAAGCGTCAGCCCACTCAGTTCGGCCGTGCCCTCGAACAACTCGGCATCACCTTTATCGCCGCCCGCAGCCCGCAAGCCAAAGGCCGCGTCGAACGCCTCTGGGGCGTGCTCCAGGATCGGTTGTGCAGCGAACTCCGACTGGCGCAGGCTGCCGATCTGGACTCCGCCAACGCCGTGCTGCGCGTGTTCATGGCCGACTACAATCGCCGCTTCGCCCGCCGACCTCGCGACCTGCAATCCGCCTGGCGTCCGGCTCCGGAAAATCTCGACCGCATCTGCTGCTTCGTCCACCAGCGCGTGGTCAGCAACGACAACATCGTGCAGTGGGACGGCCAGCGCCTTCAGATCCCCCAGCAAGGCCAACGCTTCAGCTTTGCCGGAGCCAAAGTCCACATCTATCAAGCTCTCGACGGGCGCGTCTCGCTCTATTACGGCGACACCCGCCTGCAACACACCCTGGCTCCGCCAGGGTGACACTTTCATGTTGCTGTTAGGGTGACAAAATCAAGTTGCTACAACAGCGCAGGAGGACGCAGCGGTGATTAGGCTTTGCCATTCATCTTGGCCCACCACCAGCGGACGCCGACCAACAGGAATCGCCAATCGCTGAAGAATTCCGGGGGCTTGCCTTCGAAGGCGTGACCGACGAATTGGAGGATCCATCCGAGCACGAAGAGTCCGAGCGCGTAAAACCACAGGCGATGAACGAAGAAACTGGCGATAAAGACAGCGACCGAAATGAGGATCGTCGGAATGCCGAAGGTGTGACAGAGCCGATTGATGGGATGCTGGTGGCTGGTGGAGTATTGGGCGATCCACTGCTCGTTGCTGCGTCCGCCTAGCATCGGGAAATGATACACCCGGTTAGAGTCAAGTGCTTAGCGCCTGGAGTGCGCTAGCGATCTTCCTGCGATTGGATCGATGTTCAATTCCGGACATTGGCCGCTGAATTCGGACAAGCTCCATCAGAGGTGTACGAACTTGCGGTTGATTTTCAAAGGGTTGCGCCGGATGATTCTTGGCGACAGCCTTGCTCATGATGAGGAGAAGGATCGGGCTCGAGGTAATCCAATGCTCACCTGGTTGCAGGACTTTCGGTACGCGCTACGGCAATTACGCAGGAACCCGGGCTTCGCCGGCGCGGCCATTCTGATTCTAGGTCTGGGGATCGGCGCCACCACGGCGATTTTCAGTGCAGTGAATCCGATCCTGTTTGAGCCACTGCCCTATCCGAGCCCCAGCCGCATCGTGATGATTTGGTATGCCACGCAAGACGGCAACCGCATTCCTCAAACTTTCCATACCTATCGCGAGTTGGCGGAGCGCAATCGCGCGTTCGAAGAGGTGGCGGTAATGCGCCCGTGGCAACCGACGCTGACCGGAGCTGAGCAGCCCGAGCGTTTGGACGGGCAGCAGGTCAGCGCAAACTATTTCCGCACGCTGGGCGTGGCGCCCGCGTTGGGGCGTGACTTTCTGGCGGCGGACGATATTTTTCACGGACCCAGAGTTGTGATGCTGAGCGACGCATCGTGGCGCGGGCACTTCGGGGCCGATCCCGAGATTGTTGGCCGGGACATCAAACTCAACGGAGACAGCTACATCGTCATCGGCGTGATGCCGAGCTCGTTTAGCAACATTCTGGCGCCCTCCGCAGAGTTCTGGTCGCCCCTGCAATACGACAGCAGCAACATCACGACCACGCAGACGCGGGAGTGGGGACATCATCTGAGAATTGTGGCGCGCATGCGCCCCGGGGTGAGCATAACCCAGGCGAGAAGCGATCTCGACACGATCGCAGGAAGCCGGGTGGCGGAGTTTCCCCGGCCGCCGTGGGCATCGTTGAGCAACGGGCTGATTGTAAACAGCCTGCAAGCCGACGTCGCCGCCGGCGTGAAGCCGGCGTTGCTTGCAGTTGCAGGTGCGGTCATGCTCGTGCTGCTGATTGCGTGCGTGAACGTAACTAATTTGCTGCTGGCCCGGGGCGCGCAACGTCGCGGTGAATTTGCCATGAGGGTCGCATTGGGCGCAGCACGGCCGCGACTGATCCGGCAGTTACTCACGGAGAGCCTGCTGCTCGCATTGCTGGGAGGTGCGTTGGGAATGGTGGTGGCTCAGTTCGGCGTTAGAGCGCTGGTGGTGCTGAGTCCACCGGGGCTTCCACGGGTGGACGCGATCCGGCTGGATACCGCCGCTTTCGTTTTCACGCTCGGCATCACAACCGTCATCGGCATCGCGCTCGGTCTGATCCCCTCACGGCACGCTTCTTGCGGCGACTTGCAAGCTGGGCTGCAACAAAGCTCGGTGCGTATGGCGGCCGGCCAGCAATGGACAAGACGTACGCTGGTCGTCGCCGAGGTCGCGATTGCTCTCGTTTTGCTGGTCAGCGCAGGCTTGCTGTTGCGCAGCTTGCAACATCTATTCGCGATCGATCCCGGCTTCGATTCGTCGCATGTGATCACGATGCAGGTGCAGGAATCGGGTCATCGGTTCGACAATGACCCTGCGCGCGCCGAGTTTTTCCGCCAGGCGCTCGAAGCAGTGAGTCATATTCCAGGCGTCGAAACGGCCGCCTTCACCAGTCAATTGCCGCTCAGCGGCGACTTCGAATCGTACGGCGTGCAATTCGAGTCGGACCAGAGTGACAACGCGGATGCCGGACTTCGTTACGCCGTTAGCCCTGACTATTTCAAGGTACAGCACATTCCGCTGCGACGAGGCCGCTTGCTGGATGAACACGACGTCGCCGGGGCGCCGCTCGCTGTGTTGCTGAGTGAATCGTTTGCGAAACGCAAGTTCCCGGGCCAAGATCCGCTGGGTAAACGGCTTCGTCTGGGTCCTGACATTGGGCACGCAGATCGACCTTGGGCCACGATCGTCGGTGTCGTGGGCGATGTGAAACAGGCTTCGCTAGCTCTGGGCGAGCCAAACGCTTTCTACACTTCGACCTCCCAGTGGACCTGGGTCGATCGGGCGCAGTCGCTCGTGGTCCGCACCCGGGGCGACGCGGCGAGCTTGACTTCAGCAATCAAGAATGCGATCTGGTCGGTGGATCGCGACCAGCCTATCGTGCGAGTTGCCACTATGGACAGCCTGCTTCTCACATCAGAAGCAGAGCGGCGATTCGTTCTGATTCTGTTTGAAGCGTTTGGCCTTGCGGCTCTGGCACTCGCGGCGACAGGAATCTACGGCGTCTTGTCGGGCAGCGTGACCGAACGGCTGCGAGAGATCGGTATACGCGTCGCACTGGGCGCGACCCGGCAGAACATTCTCGGGCTGGTGATTCGGCAGGGCATGACGCTGACGGGTATTGGCGTACTGATCGGGCTTTTGGGGGCAGCCGCCGCGAGTCGCGCGCTGATCACGCTATTGTTTGGGGTGTCGCGGTTAGATCCGTTTACGTATCTGGGGGTGATCGCCCTGCTGGGGGGCGTAGCAGCCACCGCCTGCGGCTTGCCCGCATGGCGCGCCGCACAGGTCGATCCGGCGAGCACCTTGCGTTCGGAATAGCGTTCGAGACGCGACTATTCTGTGCGCACCGGCGTTGCGTGCGAGTGCGAATCCCACACCCACTCGTTAAATTGCTGGCGCAGCTTGCTCTTCAGCAACTTTCCCGTCGAGGTGTGCGGTAACTCGTCGACAAACACAAAGGCGTCCGGCAATTGCCAGCGCGCGAAGCGTTGCGACAGGAAGTCGCGCAATTCGGAGTCGCACACCTGACAGCCGTCCTTCAAAACAATGACCGCCAGCGGACGCTCCTGCCACTTGGAGTGCGGCACTGCGATCACCGCAGCTTCCTTGATCGACGCATGCGCGACCAGAGCATTTTCCAGGTCAACCGAACTGATCCACTCTCCGCCGGATTTGATCAAGTCTTTTACGCGGTCGGTGAGTTTTACGTAGCCTTCGCCATCGATGGTGACAACGTCTCCGGTGCGAAACCAGCCGTCGGAAGTCCAACGGTCGTCACGTTCAACACGGAAATAGCTGTTCGTGACCCACGGTCCGCGGACATGCAGTTCACCCGTGGTCACTCCGTCCCACGGAGTTTCGCCGGACTCATTGATACTTCTGATCTCGATAAACGGCGAAGGCAGGCCTTGCTTGGCGCGCACGGTATAGCGTTCGTCGTCGGGCTGATTTTCCATGTGGGGCTTGAGCGTGCAGAAGGTGGCCAGGGGCGCGGTTTCCGTCATGCCCCATGGTTGAATGACGCGTACACCCAGCGTGTCGAAGCGCCGGAACATCGACTCGGGCGCGGCGGAACCGGCGACAGCAATGCGCAGGCCGGGAGCTAGCTTCCAGCGGCCGGGATGGCAATCCATCGCATTGAGCACCGCCAGCCAAACTGTGGGCACGCCGCCGGTCAGTGTGACTTGCTCGCTGGACATCAGGTCGAGCAGCGCTTCCGGCTGCAGATTTCTTCCGGGAAAAACCTGCTTGCATCCTGTCATCGTGGCGGCGTAGGGAAAACCCCAGGCATTGGCGTGAAACATTGACATTGCGGGGAGAACAGTGTCGGAGCGGCTGAAATGAAGATGATCGGGCAACGCCATCGCCAATGAGTGTAAGACGAGAGCGCGGTGGGAGTAGAGAACGCCTTTCGGTTTGCCCGTGGTGCCGGAGGTATAGCACATGGCGGCCGCGTCTTCTTCGGAGAGATCCGGACAGGTTGGCGCGCCGCCCGACTGCGCGAGGAAAGCTTCGTACGACTCGCAACCTTCGGGGATTCTGCCGCCGCCGTGATCGACTACGAAGACGCGTTCGAAACGGACGTGTGGGCGGATTTGTTCGAAGACGTCGAGCAGCACCTCGTCGACAATCAGAATACGGTCCTCAGCGTGGTTAACGATATAGGCCAGTTCTTCCGGGTGCAGCCGCAGGTTCAAGGTATGAGTCACGGCCCCGGTCGCAGCCACGCCGAAATAAGCTTCGAGGTGCTGGTGCTCGTTCCACATTAAGGTTGCGACCCGGTTTCCGTTGGCGATGCCTGCACCCTGCAGGGCCGCGGACAACTGCCGGGCTCGGCGATGTAGATCGCGATAGGTGCAGCGGTGGC
Organism: uncultured Acidobacteriaceae bacterium; assembly: GCA_963840895.1. Taxonomy (GTDB): domain Bacteria; phylum Acidobacteriota; class Terriglobia; order Terriglobales; family Acidobacteriaceae; genus Sulfotelmatobacter. The sequence goes on along the minus strand of CAWJAR010000002.1, from coordinate 1,096,643 downwards.
GGGAGCCGTCGCAGCGTGCCGAAACGATTTCAACGTCGGGATAGAACTTGGCGGCGTGTTCGAGCATGCCGGTCACGAGCAGCGGAGACGACATCATGGTCGACTTCACGGAGACCTCCACGAGCCGATTGCCGATTCGGTTGAGCCGATCGCCTCCCGTTGGTGGTGACGCGGGCGGGAGGCCTTTCTGAGGGTGGCAAATTATAGCTTGGAAAGCGGTGAGGCAGCCCACTATGTTTCCAAGCGATTCTGCTGAGATCGTCCTGACCGAAGCCGTTTTTCAGGCGGAGGGACGGAATTGGCATGTCCGATGATCCGCGCGAGATCCCTCACCCGGCGGAACTGCGCCGGGTGAGGGATGACGCATCATTGTGAAGATTCGACATCCACCAAAGGGGACATTTCTAATGAGTTAAGCATGGGGGCATTTCTAACGAGCTTTGACAAGGCCTTCCGACCCCGGTTGAGACGGCTGCTTCCCACGTGGTAGCATCCATAGTTTTGGCAGGGGATGTTGGGTTGGCCTTCCTGTCCTTATCCTCTTCATGGGTCGTTTCCTTCCCACGCCTGCCGAAGGGAGCCCAACGTGAAAGTCTATTCAGGAACAAACATCAGGAATGTCGCAATGGTGGGACACGGGCATGCGGGCAAGACCACGCTCGTTTCCGCCATGCTGTACACCGCAGGAGCTACACAACGGCTGGGACGCGTCGACGACGGGTCCGCCACCACCGATCACGACGAAGAAGAAATCGCCCGCAAGATGTCGATTTCAATGGGTGCCGCGGTCGTCGAGTGGGGCACGAGCAAAATCAACATCCTCGACACGCCCGGATTCAACATGTTCGTACACGAGGCCAAGATGGTGCTGCCGGTAGTAGACGCGGCGATTGTCGTGGTCGATGGTGTGGCCGGAGTGGAAGTCGTCACCCAGCGTGTGTGGAATTATTGCGAAGAATACAAGACGCCGCGGCTGATCGTGGTGAACCGCATGGACCGCGATCGGGCCAACGCCGAACGCGTGCTGGAATCGTTGATGAATGCTTTTGGCCGCGACGTGATTCCCATCGAGTTGCCCATTGGCAGCGAAAAGAGCCTGAGTGGCGTCATCGATCTGGTGCGCATGAAGGCCTACACCTATGAGTTGGGCGGGAACGGCAAGGGGAAAGAGACGGAGATCCCTGCCAACCTGAAAGAGCAGGCGCAGGAGGCGCACGAGCGGCTCGTCGAATTGGTCGCCGAGGGTGACGACAAGCTGATGGAGAAGTTCTTCGAGGCTGGGACGCTCGGGGAGGAAGACCTGGTCCCGGCGCTGCACAACGCCATCCGCGAAGACAAGATTTTTCCGATCATCTTTAGTTCGGGCCTGGGTAACATCGGCGCCGACCGGATCATGGATTTCATCGTCGACTACACGCCCGCCCCTTCGGAGCACGAGTGGGTGCAGGGTGAGGCTGCGGGCAATGGGGACGCCCCCAAACGGCATGAATCGGACGCGGAGCCGGTTTCGCTCTACGTATTTCGCACCGTGTCCGACGCGTTTGCGGGTCGCATCTCGTACTTCAAAGTTTTCTCGGGCGTGCTGAAGAATGACGCGGTGCTGCAGAACTTCAGCCGGAACGGGCAGGAGAAATTCGCGCACATTCAGGCGATGCAGGGGAAAACAGGCATTCCTGTGCCGGAGCTGCATGCCGGCGACATTGGCGCTGTCGCCAAGCTGAAAGACACGTTGACCGGCGACACCCTGGGCGACAAGTCGGCGCCCATTCAGTATCCGCGTGTGAAGCTGCCGGAGCCGGCGATCACGTTTGCCATTGAGCCCAAGAGTCGCGCTGATGAAGACAAGCTGGGGCCGGGCATTCACAAGCTCATGGAAGAAGATGGCATGCTGCGTTTCTTCCGCGATCCGCAGACCAAGGAATTTCTGATTGCCGGTACGGGCCAGCAGCATATCGAGGTCATCGTCTCGAAGCTGAAGAAGCGCTATCACACCGAAGTCGTGCTGAAGGCGCCCAAGGTGCCCTACCGCGAGACCATCCGCGGCAAGGCCGACGTCCAGGGGCGCCATAAGAAACAGACTGGTGGCCACGGGCAGTACGGAGATTGCAAGATACGCATGGAGCCGCTGCCGCGCGGCGGCGAGTTCGAGTTCGTCAACGACATTTTCGGAGGCGCGATTCCCAAGAACTACATTCCGCCGGTGGAAAAAGGAATTCGCGACGCCGCGGCGCGCGGGTATCTGGCGGGATTCCCGGTTGTTGATTTTCGTGTCGTCCTTTATGACGGGTCCTATCACGATGTCGACTCGAACGACTTGTCGTTCCAGATGGCGGGCCGCATCGCCTTCAAGAAAGCGATGGAGGTGGCCAAGCCCACACTGCTCGAGCCCATCATGGCCGTAGAAATCACCGTGCCCGATGACTTCGCCGGATCGATCATGGGCGACCTCAACAGCCGCCGCGGCCGCATTCAGGGCATGGACAACAAGGGCGGCAACACGGTGGTGAAGGCCGAAGTTCCCATGTCCGAGATGCTGACTTATGGCGTCGAGTTGACCTCAATGACACAAGGCCGCGGCAGCTTCAACATGGAAATGCATCATTACGACGTTGTGCCGGGGCAACTGCAGGAGAAGATCATCGAGAAGGCTAAGGCCGAGCGGGGAGAAGTGAAGGAAGAAGAAGAGTAGCGGCGGGAATTTCCTTCGACGACTGGACGACTTCTTTTTCAAGGACCGGGCTAGCGGCGATGTGGTCTAAGCCTACGTTGCGTCGGTCAGGGGACCGGCGCATCCTTTATTTGTGAATTTCTATATCGGTGCAGGCGAAATCAGTTCCCTTGGCTAGAAGCGGTTCGCCGGTGAGTTTGGCAAGCGCGTAGGAAAAACAGTCGCCGAAATTCAGGCCGGCAGTGTGGCGACCCTTTCCGTATTTGCGCCAAGCGGATCGCGCGAGATCGGCTTGGTCCGCGTCGACGGGGACGATTTGAAGGTTGGCACGGACAACAAAGAGATCGAACTCGCGGCCGGCCGCTTCACCTTGTCGAGCTTCTAGCACGATTCCAGTTTCGAGCACGGTCGCGGCCGATACCAGCCGGCTTCCCGCAGCGGTGATAGCAGCAAGAAATTTCTCGCGCTCTGGTTCGGCGAAAAAGATGGCGACGAGGGCGGACGTATCAATGACCATGAACGTGGCTCAGCGAGGGAGCCCGTTTTCGTCGTAACCGAGGATTTCATCCTCGGTACGGTTATCCAAGAGTGGTAATTGATCGACGCGGCGAAGGATTTCGTCCAACTGGCTTGCGAGGATCTGACTTCGGCGCTGGTTCCGGAGCCGTTCCAGCCGTTCCTCCAAGGCTTTTTGAATGGCGGTGGTCAAGGATTCGCCAGTTTTCGAAGCGATCTCCCTAGCGAGGCGTTCTGCTTCTATGCTTTTGATACTAAGTGCCATAGCGTATTTATTATACCATAATAGAAATAATTATATAAGTATTTACAGCCTCTAGTCGATTGACCACCTCACACATACCTGAGGTATAAGACTCGTTGCGAGGTTCTAATGAAAGAGATCGTACTTGTGATTTGCTCGACCCTCCCGTTTCTTGCACTTTCGGTCAACGTGCATGCTGTCGACACCCAAACCTTTTCCACTTCCGCCGGCCCGGTCAAGATCACTCCTCTAAACCATGCCAGCACGTTGATTGAGGCGGGCGGCAAGGCGATCTATCTCGATCCCGCCAAGCCTGCGAAGCTCGGGGGACTTCCGAAGGCTGACCTCATTCTGATCACCGATATTCACGGCGATCACATGGATCCCGATTCCATCAAGGAAATCAGCAAGAGCGATACGGAAATTATCTCCTCGCCGGCAGTTGCCCAGACGGTCACGGCCGCCAAGCCCATCGCGAACGGGGAGACGAAGAGCTGGCAGAGCTGGACCATCGAGGCCATCCCCGCCTACAACCTGAAACGCGGTCCTGCGCCTGGCAAGCTCTTTCACGACAAGGGCCGCGGCAACGGATACGTCATTACCTACGGCGGCAAGCGCTTTTATTTTTCAGGCGACACTGAAGGCGTGCCCGAGATGCGCGCGCTGAAGAACATTGACGTCGCCTTTGTCTGCATGAATCTGCCTTATACCATGCCGCCGGAAGAGGCCGCCGAGGCCGTCAAAGCCTTCCATCCCAAGGTTGTGATCCCGTATCACTATCGCGGATCGGATCTCGCGGTGTTTCAGAAGGGACTCGAGGGAACTGGCATTGAGGTTCGGCTGCTCGAGTGGTATCCGAAGTAGATGAGCAGTCGAGCTTCGCTCGACGGACAGCCGATGGCGGCTGTCCCCACATATTGTTTCCACATCATGTCCTCACATCAAGCAAGAACTCTTTACGCTTTGAAGATTTCCTCCACCGGTTTGCGAAATATTTTTGCGATTTTGAAGGCAAGCGGCAGGCTGGGGTCGTACTTTTCCGTCTCAATCGCATTCACGGTTTGACGCGAGACGCCAAGCTTGTCGGCGAGGTCGGCCTGGGTCCAGTTCAGTTGGCCGCGCAGGTCGCGGACGCTGTTCTTCACTGGTATCTCCTCTTCGCGATATACAAACCTAATTTCCACAGAATAATCAGCAGAGGCGCAACCCAACTCACATCAAAGCGGGGCAGGCCGGCGTTCTGCTGGAATGCCCAGGTCAAAGTGATGAAGCAGGTAGCCAGGAAACTGAAAGCCACGGCTTCCAGCTGAATGCGGCGCTGCAATTCGTCGAGCCCGCGAAACATCCGCATGAAGGCCCACAGCGCCAGCGCCGACGGGATGATCGGCAGAAAAGCGATCACGTAACCGAGTGGCGTGTGCTGATGGCCGCGCAACAGCGTGATTGAAAGCGGAACCATGACGGTATAGCCGGCCATCGCCGCGCCGAATTCCTTCAGATATCGCTTGCCGTTGGCGTCCACCGCAACCTCCAAGTCAAGCATGCTTGACACTTGAAATGTAAAGCAACCTTGACATATCGTCAAGTGAATTTTGATGAGGATGAAACCGGTTGAAGCGAAAGAAACGGCCGCCTTGCGGGCGGCCGTTTATGTTCAGACTCGAACCTCTCCCTAGTTCTCGTCGAACAAGTCGGTCATGGCTTTCGTGCTCGCGTCGCAGGCATGGTTCAGGCAAGGGATGCCGAAGCCACCCTCCAGCGAACGCAGCAGGGAAAAGTGTGTATAGAACTGCCCACTCGTAATCTCGTGGAAGCCATAGTTCGTATCCACGATGGTCACGACCTGGTTGATGATCGGCTGGACAGCGTAGTCGTTCTCATCCCAGACCACGACGATAGCAGCGTGTCCCTTGTGCCAAGCCGGAGACTCGTGGATGGCGGTCACAATCTTCTCGACGTCCTGATCGCCAAGAATGATCAGCGCCGGATTGAGACCCGCTTGCGTGCCGTTGTCGTTGGGATCGTAGTTGCAGAAGGCCGTGGAGTTCCCACGCCCGTGCTGATCGTTGCACTGGTTGGGCACAATGTATGAGAGGTTCGCGACCCGGCCAGTGGCGAGATCACTCCACAACCCGTGTCCGCCATCGAAGTTCGCCATTTGGGAGTAGCTCACTAACGGATTGGTGCCTTGCTGCACCGTCTGGAAATAAGCGAACGGGTTGTGCTTGGAGGCGTAGAGCTGCACAATGTCGGCGGTCGTAAGCGGCGGGTCCAGTTGCGGGTTGATCTTCGTGAAGTCGGTATTGTTCGTGAAGTTCCCGTCGCTGTAGTCGACCAGATCCGGTCCAGTCATCGGCAAGTTTTCCTGATACGTCTTCCAGCTTTTGCCAGCCGCAGCCAGTTGATCAGCAATGGTGATTCCCAGCGTCGTGCTAGCCGCCGGAATCGAGGTCTTGCCGTCGATATTGACTTCACAGGGAGGCCCTGTCACTTCATTCGTGCAGTCCAGAGCCGGGGTGGCAGCATCGGTCCCGCTGCCCCCGATCGGGCAGATGGCGGGGCTGGGAGGGTTGTCGGTGTTCGGAATCCCAGTCGAAAGATTGGTCGCGCAGCTGCCGTTGTGCCAGTCCGGAGAATTGTCGCTCAGCACGCCAAAGTTCGATCCACCTACGGTTTCGAGATAGTTCGTCAGGCTGGGGTGCGCTACGGCGAAGTAGTTGGTAGCGAGGTTGGCCTTCTTCGCGTACTGGTTAATGAACCGCGCGTTCGGATTGTGAAGGATCTCGCCATAACCATGGTTTTCCATCATGATGACGAAAACGTGGTCGAGATGAGGAATGCCCTTGGGGACGGCGCCTTCTTGCGCGATTCCCATGCCTGTCAGTACGGCCAACAGACCCAGAGCTGCAGAGGTTTTCTTCATGGATATCTCCTGGATTTCTTCAATACGATTCCCCAGCTTGGAAATCGGTGTCCGGGCGGTCACAAATGTGCCGGGATCGAGATCTAGCCAGTCAGTCAGAAACCCTAGTGGGGATTTGTTACAGCGGGGTGACGCGAAAGTGAAGCTTTCGTGAATTCCGGTCAGGTAGGCGGAATTGCGCGCCTTCGCATTTCGTTCTACCATCCGAAGCAATGGCTACTGCGGAAAACAAACCTGGTCCGGACCGCGACCGGCTGGTATCAGCGGCGCCGGTCGGCGACGATTCCTCGTTTGAACTGAAACTGCGGCCGCAGCGGCTGGCAGAGTTCATCGGACAAAAAAAGGTCAAAGAGAATTTGGCGGTGGCGATCGAAGCCGCGCGTTCACGCGGCGAGGCCATGGACCACGTGCTACTCTACGGGCCTCCGGGACTGGGCAAGACCACGCTGGCCAACATTATTGCCAACGAACTTGGAGTGCATTTCCAACCGACCGCGGCGCCGCTCCTGCAAATCAAGGGCGACCTGACGGCGATCATCACCAACATGCAGGACAAGCAGGTGCTGTTCATCGACGAAATTCATCGCCTGCAGCCCGTGCTAGAAGAGTTGCTCTATTCGGCGCTGGAGGATTACAAGCTCGACATCATCATCGGCCAGGGGCCATCGGCGCGCACCCACACGCTCGAGGTGAAGCCATTTACGTTTGTAGGTGCAACGACTCGCGCGGGATTAATTTCATCGCCGCTCCGATCGCGCTTCGGCATCGTGCTGCGCCTTGAATTTTATGATCCCCAAGACTTGCAGGTGATCGTGGAGCGTTCCGCGGAAATTCTCGGTGTGGAAATCGACGATGCGGGCGCGAAAGAGATTGCCGCGCGCTCTCGTGGTACACCCAGAATCGCGAACCGACTTCTGCGCCGGGTGCGCGACTACGCGCAGGTACGCGGTGCCGGCAAGATCGACGAGCCCACAGCCAAATCCGCGCTCGAAATGCTCGAAGTCGATCTTTATGGATTCGACGAAGTCGACCGCCGCCTGCTGCTGACGATCATCGAGAAGTACCAGGGCGGCCCCGTGGGTGTGAACACGCTGGCCGCGGTGCTGGCCGAAGAACCCGACGCGATTGAAGAGATCTACGAGCCGTTTCTGATGCAGGCGGGCTTCCTGAACCGCACTCCCCGCGGCCGCGTGGCCACACAGTTGGCCTATGAATACTTCAAGATCACGCCGACTCGCCGGCAAAGTTCGCTGTTCTGATTCAGGCTCTTGCGCCGGAAACGGCTGATTGCACAGCGCTTGCTTACCGCCAGAAGATCCACGCAGGACTCTTCAGCGTTGCCGAATCCTCTCGCTATCCGGTAGAATCTAATGATTCGAATCGAGGTTAGGACCCCGTAGGGGCAACACTATTATGAAAGCAGCTATCCATCCCGCTTACAACGAAGTGCGCGTGCATTGCGCGTGCGGCAACACCTTTATGACCCGCTCGACCCACAAGGGCGACATCGGCGTTGAAATTTGCTCAAGCTGCCATCCCTTCTTCACCGGCAAGCAGAAGCTCATGGACACCGCCGGGCGAGTCGAGCGCTTCCGCCGCAAGTATGCCAAGGCTGAGCCGGGGAAGAAGTAACTTCTTCCCCGCGGATTGCACGGATCAACGCGGATTGAGAAAGAAATCGAGCCCTCGCCCCGGCGGGGGCTTTCGCTTGCATCGTCGCATAAAATAGAACCAGTCGGTTTCCTCTGTGTTCTCCGTGTCCTCTGTGGTGAAAGGCTCTCGTATGGTGAAAGGTTCTTGACCGATGCGTAAGTTCTGGGACAACTCGGGCAACGGCATAAGTCAGCACGAGACCGTGTCCCTGAAACCCGTGCCAGCTACCCTCCAGGTCGGCACAGTCACCATCTCGCCCGCCACGGTTCTCGCGCCCATGGCCGGAGTCACCGACACCGTTTTCCGCCGCTTCATCCGCAACCTGGGTGGATGCGGACTGATCATGACCGAGTTCACCTCGGCCGATGGCGTCCTGCGCAAGAAAGATCAGAAGGCCAAGCGCTATCTCCATTTCTACGAAGACGAGCACCCGATCTCCGCGCAGCTTTTCGGCAGCGATCCGCAGGTCATGGCTGAAGCCGCCCGCATCGTCGAAGGCCTGGGCTTCGACCTGGTCGATCTCAACCTCGGTTGTCCCGCCAAAAAAGTCGTCAAGTGCAATGGAGGCTCCGGCCTGCTGCGCGACCTTCCGGCGATCGGCAAGATTTTCGAAGCCGTCCGCGCCGCGGTGACAATTCCCTTCACCGTAAAATTCCGCGCCGGATGGAACGACGAAGAAATCGTCTGCGTCGAACTGGCGCGCATGGCCGAAGATTGCGGACTCGCCGCCGTCGCCCTGCATGCCCGCACCCGCGAAATGGGATACAGCGGCCAGGCCCGCTGGGAGTGGATCGCCGCCATTAAAGACGCCGTGAAGATCCCGGTGATCGGCAACGGCGACATCCGCAGCCCCGAAGACGCCTGCGCCATGGTCACGCAGACCGGATGCGACGCAGTCATGATCGGCCGCTCTGCCCCCTCGAACCCGTGGATCTTCCGCCAGATCGAACAGTATTGCGCAGGGATGAGAGATTCCGCGGAGAGCGAGAATCGGGAAGGGCACGACTTCAGTCGTGCCGTAAACGCGAACCTTGAGGAACAGGCTTTAGCCACTGAGAGCCAATTTCCTTCGCACATTCCCCCAGGGGCTAAAGCCCAAGACTTTCATAATTCAAATGGCACGGCTGAAGCCGTGCCCTTCGCGTCCGTGCTCCTGCCGAAAACGGGATTGGGAAGAAAGCTCTATGAAGAGCCTTCTGAGGCTGACCGCTACCAGATGATCCGCACCTACTTCCAGATGCTGATCGAGGAAGAACTTCCCGACGCGGTCGGCAAGATGAAGCAGTTCGCCAGCTGGTTCACCCACGGCGTCCCCGGCGGCGCACACCTCCGAAAAGAAATCTACGAATCGAAGGTCGCCCCGGAAGTCCTGAAGCGCGTAGAAGATTTCTTCGAAGCCAGACTAAGCAGTGCGGGTGCCCTTTCGGCAGGCTCAGGGAACGAATCCACCCGCGAAGGTGGAAAGAGAGTAGCAGTCGGAAAAGTCGCCACGCTCGGGTAGGGCATGACTTCAGTCGGCCACAAACGCGGCAAATCTAGTTCGGCTTTAGGCGATGGGGTTTGCTGTAAAAGATTCATTCCAATTCACATTACTATTGCGGCGCGTCTGCCCACCGTCCAAGCATTTTTCAGGCTCCGAATCGGAACATTTTCCTTAGGTAGGGTGTCTCTAGTTTGTGGCCGCCCAAAAGCCGAACCGATTGTTCACACTCACTAAGAACACCCTCTTCCGTATCGCCTTCGGTGTATTCATTGTCGCGCAATTGACGTTACTTGCTCTTTTGTTGTGGGCAGTATCCCAAATCATCCCGGATCCGAATTATTTCCTGCTCGGGACTTTGCTCGTTCTATTTTTTGCTGGCCCATTCCTGATTGGTGCGTTTAGCTACCTTGTGTTTCAACGGATGACGCGCGAGGAATTTCTGCGCACAGAGGCTGAACGTTGGCTTGCAGAGCGGCACGCAGCAAAGCAGAAAGGAATCAAACGACGCAAATCTCTTCGTCGATGGGCACTATGGATTCCGAGTGTGTCGGTATTGTTCTTCTGCCTGTTTCTCGATGAAACTTGGCCACCTGTTTCACAATTGTTCCATCCAAGTGCCGGTAATTTACTCGGCTACAAAGTTCCGATCCCCTTGAACTGGGCTGTAGTTATGAACGAACCCGGCGCTGGCGGTGAGCATACCTGGTCTTACGTACGCGCCATCCGGGGACGGGGCATGCTGAGGAACAGTATTGATCTTTTCATTGGGCGGAAACCGTCGATCGCGATGTCCTCGATCACCTTCTATGGCGCTTCACCGAAAGACGAGTTCGCCGGCCCTTCATTGGCCCCATACAACAACAAACCGGTCACAACCCGAACGTACTCGCTTGGCAGTTTGACCCTGACTTGTGAGGAATTTCATGCTCGAAATCGCTGGATCGCAGAGGAATCGCGCATTATCCAGTGTCTTACTCCAAAACGCGATTTTTCCGGTGAGTTTGAGGCCAATGGGGAGGACGATCCAAAGGACTTTTTTGAAATTGTGCGAGCCATAAAGAAAGTGCAATAAAGGGTGACTCAAGTGACTGCGAGTCACCGACATTCGGCGAAACTCAACCTTTGCGGCGATATTTTCATCGCACTCCCTTCGCAACCATCTTTCCCAACTCGTCCTTCTCCAGATACGCCCACGGTGTTCTCGCATCGTGCGTGAACACCGTCAGCCACTTCTCCGGGATCGCCTCAGCATAGTACTGCCTCTTGCTCTCAATCGTCTGCAGCGGATACAGATCGAAGGCCATCCCCCAAGTCAGGTCGGCATGCGCTGTCGTCGGGATTAGATCCGAGATATAACAAGCCGTCTTCCCCTGGCTCTTCACGATTACCGCCTGCATATGCGCCGTGTGTCCGGGATAGGTTTTCACCGAGATGCCCGGCGCAATTTCTTCGCCGCCTTTGAGTAGCGTCATCTGCCCGCTCTCGACGAGCGGATCGTAGTTCTCGGAAATGAAGCTGATGCTATCCCTCTCGCTGGGGTGTCGCGAGTACTGCCACTCTCCCTCAGGCGCAAAGTATTTTGCGCGCGGAAATGTTGCCACGACCCCGCCCTTCTCATCGCGCAACGTATTCCATCCGCAATGATCAAAGTGGAGGTGCGAGTTAATGACAATGTCGATATCGGCGGGCGCGATCCCGCCTGCGGCGAGATTGTCGAGCAATTGCGCCGGTTGCCCGTAAAACTTGGCCATCCGCGGCGAGAGCTTGTTGCCCATCCCGGTCTCGACCAGCACAGTCTGTTTGCTGGTGCGGATCAGCAGAGAGTTGAGCCCGGTCGTGACGTAGTTCTTCTCGTCGGACGCAACCTTGCGCGACCACATCACCTTGGGTACGACACCAAAAAATGCGCCCCCATCCAGCGGATAAGTGCCGTCTGAAAAAATGCTAAGCTCAAAATCTCCAAGCTGAAGCTTGTGCATAAAGCTAGTGTGCCACACCGACTTCATTGGCCACGGATTCTCACGGATTCCGAAAGAGGAATTCCGAGAATGTGATCCGTGACAATCCGCGCAAATCCGTGGCCAAGAAGTTATTAGAAATCCACAGCCGGTTTGTCCGATCTTGTGACATCTGACCTTGCCTCACGATCTGAATTAAGTCATCATAGCGACCGGCGTCGCCGTAGCTGAATTCGAAGTGGCGCTGCCAAGTGCTTTGTTTCCAAGATTTTGACCTGTAACACCTTGAGGCTCAAGATTTTGCAGACACCTTTTGTACACCCCGCGCCAGTCGCGGGTTTCAGAGCGTAGGGGGGAAGGGGGGTGGGGGTACTAGTCAGTAAACTTTCCACCTTTGAAACCCACTTTCTCCTATTCCCGAAAGAATTTTGTGAAATTCTCACTTTTGTTATCGCGCGGACCTTCCTGCATCTCCTGGCTCAAAAGCTGAACCACAGAGGACACAGAGGCCACGGAGAAATTCTGTTTGTCCTCTGTGGTTGAATGGTTTGCGTTAGCCTTTCCCCATGCAGCGGCCATCAGGCGTGACTGTCATTTCGATTCTCTTCTTCGCGGCCGCGATCTATCTCTGGACGATTGGTGTAGTGAAGCTGGTCGCGCCTGACGCGATCACGCTGATGAGCGGTGTGCAGTTCACGTATGGACTGGAACTCGCGGGTCCTTACATGGCGTTCTTGATTGGAATCGGTTATGCGCTGGTTGCTGTGGGATTATTCCGGATGAACCATTGGGCGCGTTGGGCCGCGATGCTGGTGATGGTCATCGGCGTCGCGTGGCTCGTCCCGAAGATCTCGATGGCGGAGTTGGGCGTGCCTGTGTTCTGGTACGGATTGCAGATTGCCCTGCGCGCTGCAGCTGCGTGGTATCTCGCGCAAGCGCCCGCGGTGATCGACAGCTTCGCAGCGAAATCCTGACTAAGTCACGGCCACGGATTTGCGCGGGTCAACACGGATAATTTCTCCAAGGATTTATCCCGTGACAATCCGCAAGATCCGTGGCGTTTCTTATTCTTCGTGCAATTCCCGGATCCAAATGTTGCGGTAGCGGAGCGGATCGCCGTGATCCTGCAGTTGCAGCGGACCTTTGTCGGGACCTGGCTTATATGGAGGACGTTCGCCGTGCGCGGTCGGTCCGGTGAGTTCTACGTTGTCTTGCACGAGGACTCCATTGTGCAGGATGGTTACGCGAGCCGGACGAAGCAACTTGTTGCCGCTGAATCGCGGGCCGTGAAAGATGATGTCGTAAGTTTGCCACTGCGCTGGAGGACGAGAAGCATTCACCAGCGGCGGATATTGTCCGTAGACTGCTGAAGCTTGGCCATCGGCGTAAGTCTTGTTCTCATACGAATCGAGCACCTGAATCTCGTAGAGGCCCATCAGGAAGACGCCGCTGTTGCCGCGCTCCTGGCTCTCTCCTTTGCCCGGTGAAGGCTCGGCGAATTCGACGTGCAATTGGCAATCTCCAAAGGAGTCGCGCGTGGAGATGTTGCCGGTCTTGGCCACGACTTCCATGTAGCCGTTCTCGACTTTCCATTGCGCAGGCTTTCCATCTTTGTCGACCCACTTCGACAGGTCTTTGCCATCAAAGAGCACGACAGCGTCTGAAGGAGCGCGACCCGGCGTTTCCTGCGTGCTCGCAGTCCCGGGATCGACGATCGGAGGTAAGGGGCGATTGAGATCGTGGATTTTCCATTTCATAGGGCTTTGAGCCAGAGAAAACTGAGAGAGAAAGAGAGTTGAGATCAGTAGCAGTGAATGTTTTCGCATCAGAGGCGCCTCGGACCGAAGAACATCATAAACCTTTGCCACGGATCTTCACGGATTGCACGGATAATTCTTTCAAGATTTATCCGCGAAGATCCGTGAAATCCGTGGCCCGGTTTTAGCGCTTTGCTTTCGCTGGCTCTTTCTCGCCCACGCGCTGGCTGACAGCGAATGTCATCTTGCCGGCCTTTTTATCGGCGTCGACGATGACATGGTCGCCGTGCAGCACTTCGCCGTCGAGAATCTTGAGGGCGAGCGGATCCTGCACCAGCTTCTGGATGGAGCGCTTCAAGGGACGAGCGCCGAAGTTTGGATCGTAGCCTTGCGTGAACAGAAGTTCTCTTGGCGGCGTCCGTCAGCTCGAGCGAGATCTTGCGATCGGCGAGCAGGCGACGAACATCTTCCAGGCGCAAGCTCGATAATCTTGACCAACTGCTCCTTGCCCAGCGGGCGGAAGACGATGATGTCGTCGACGCGGTTCAGGAACTCAGGTCTGAAATGCGTGTGCAACGCATTCATCACCTGCTGCGACGCTTCTTCAAACTGCGCGTCGGATCGCGAGCCCTCTCCTTGCAGAAAGGCAGACCCGATGTTCGAGGTCATGATCAGGATCGTGTTCTTGAAGTCGACGACGCGGCCTTTGCCGTCGGTGAGGCGTCCATCGTCCATCATCTGCAACAGGATGTTGAAGACGTCGGGATGCGCTTTCTCGATTTCGTCAAAGAGAACGACCGCGTAGGGACGGCGCCGAACCTGCTCAGTGAGCTGTCCACCTTCTTCGTAACCGACATAGCCCGGAGGCGCGCCGATCAGGCGAGCGACGGAATGCTTCTCCATGTACTCGGACATGTCGATGCGGAGCATGGCGTGCTCGTCGTCGAAGAGAAATTCGGCGAGCGCGCGCGCGAGTTCGGTCTTGCCGACGCCGGTTGGGCCGAGAAAGATGAACGAGCCGATCGGCCGCTTGGGATCGCTGAGTCCGGCGCGAGAACGGCGAATGGCATTTGCGACTCGCTCCAACGCAGGATCCTGGCCGACGACGCGCTGGCGCAGGCGTTCTTCCATGGTGACCAGCTTTTTGACTTCGCCTTCGAGCATCTTCGAGATCGGAATGCCGGTCCACTTGGAGACGATACGCGCGACGTCTTCTTCGTCGACTTCTTCTTTGAGCATGCGCTTGCCGCCCTGGTTTTCCATTTGCTTGCTGAGTTTTGCGAGTTCCTGTTCAGCCTGCGGAATGAGTCCATAGCGAATCTCGGCGACGCGCTCGTTGTTGCCTTTGCGAAGCTCGGATTGCTCTTCGACCTTGAGCTTTTCAATCTGCTCTTTGAGGGCGCGAACGCGAGCGATGAGGTCTTTTTCTTTCTTCCAGTTCGCCTTCAGCGTGTTGGATTTTTCGCGAATCTCGGCAAGTTCCTTCTCGATGATAGCGAGGCGCTCGCGAGAGTTGGCGTCATCTTCTTTCTTCAGAGCCTGCTTTTCGATCTCGAGCTGCGTAGCCTTGCGATCGAGTTGATCGATGTCGGTCGGCAGAGAGTCAATCTGAATGCGCAGCGATGACGCGGCTTCGTCGATCAGATCGATTGCTTTGTCAGGCAGGAAGCGGTCGGTGATGTAGCGGTGCGAAAGCGTCGCCGCGGCGACGATGGCCGAGTCTTTAATACGGACGCCGTGGTGCACTTCGTACTTCTCTTTCAGGCCGCGGAGGATCGAGATGGTGTCTTCGACATTGGGTTCGCCGACGAAGACGATCTGGAAGCGGCGTTCGAGCGCTGCGTCTTTCTCGATGTACTTGCGGTATTCGTTCAGCGTAGTGGCGCCGATGGCGCGCAGCTCTCCGCGAGCGAGCGCGGGCTTCAGCATGTTGGAGGCGTCGATGGCGCCTTCGGCTGCTCCGGCTCCGACGAGCGTATGGAGTTCGTCGATGAAAAGAATGATCTGGCCCTGCGAGTCTTCGATTTCCTTGAGGACGGCTTTGAGACGGTCTTCGAACTCGCCGCGATACTTCGCTCCGGCGAGCATCGCTCCGAGGTCGAGTGCGACTACGCGCTTGTTCTTCAGGGCTTCCGGCACGTCGCCGGAAATGATGCGCTGGGCGAGACCTTCGACGATCGCCGTTTTGCCGACGCCGGGCTCGCCAATGAGCACGGGATTATTTTTCGTGCGGCGCGAGAGGACCTGGACCACGCGGCGGATTTCTTCATCGCGTCCGATGACGGGATCGAGCTTGCCGCGGCGGGCCTGCTCGGTGAGGTCGCGAGCGTATTTATCCAGAGCCTGGAACTTGGCTTCGGGATTCTGGTCAGTAACTTTCTGCGAGCCGCGGACGACTGTCGAGCGCTTTCAGGATCGCGTCGTTGGTAGCGCCATGGGCAGCAAGGATCTGCTGTGCCGGGTCCCGCTTGAGCTGCGTGATCGCCAGCAAGAGGTGCTCGGTGGAGACGTACTCGTCTTTGAAATTGGACGCTTCTTTGAAGGCCTGCTCCAGCAGCTTGTTGACTTCGTTCGAGAGCGTGGCCTGGGCGGCTTCTCCGGAGACCTTGGGAAGTTTCTCGATCTCTTTGTACACCTCGGCTAAGACAGCTTGCGGGCCGATCCCGATCTTTTCGAGGACCGGCGGAACGATGCCTTCCTTGTCCTCGAGTAACGCGGCGAGCAGGTGAAGCGGGCGCAGTTCGGGATTGCCGTGCTCGGAGGCGAGCTGGTTCGCACGCTGGACGGCTTCCTGCGCTTTAACGGTGAATTTGTCCCAACGGATTGGCATGGGGAACCTCGGATTGAGTGATTGGGGAATTTAGTAATTGAGTAATTTGATTATGCGCTTGTGGGCTTCGGGTGCAAATTAGTCGATTCCGAAATTTCGCAGTTACAAAAATGACGGGAGGCGGTCACCTCTGCCGCCTCCCGCTGACCTCAGGGGCTAAAGCCCGAATTCCTGCGTTCTGGATCGCGGCGCTGAAGCGCCGCTCTTCCACGTACTGCTCTTTCCACCGCCAAGCCGCTCCTCTTCGCCGTCGCGGGACAGCCGAAGGCGGCTGTCCCTAGATGAGCAGCGCTTACGCGGCTTTGCTTGGACCCTTGCTTTCGAGGGTCTTTTCCGAGCCGATGTTGACTTTGATCTGCTTCGGCTTGGCTTCGGCCTTTTTGGGCAGAGTGATCTTCAGCACGCCTTTGTCGTAGTTCGCCGAAACGTTCTCGGTGTCTACGGTCGTGGGCAGAGTGAAGGTGCGGGTGAAGGAGCCGTACTGGCGCTCCACGCGGCGGTAGTTCTCTTCTTTCTCTTCCTTTTCGATCTTGCGCTCGCCGTGCACGGTGAGGGTGTTGTTCTCCACGCGGACGTCGATGTCTTTCTCGTCGATTCCAGGCACTTCGATCTTCAGAGAGACCTTGTGCTCATCTTCGTAGACGTCGACGGCAGGGGCGAAGCTCGATGTGGTCAGAGCCTCATCCTGGCCTGCACCGCTGTAGGAATCGCGGAAGACGCGGTTGATGCGGTCCTGCAGGGTGGCAAACTCACGGAACGGCTCCCAACGGGTTAATACGGTCATGACTGAAATCCTCCTTCAGAAAATTGGTTAAGTCAGAAAGTTTGATTTTGCGACCAGGCTGCGAGGCAGTTTTTGGCAAATGACATCAGGGGCTAAAGCCCGTGTCATTCGTTGCTCCAACGCGGCGCTGAAGCGCCGCTCTTCCACTTGAAGCGCCCATGCTTCACAGGGCCAGTCACTTCGTTAGACGCATAGTTAGCGTAAAAGAAGCATAAAAGTTGAGTGTATTATTGTCAATATAAAATATATGCCTATTTTCATTAACTTACGGATGCAATCAAGCACTTTAGGTAGGCGGTTTCGGGGACATTGAGGAGCACAGGGTGGTCTTTCGATTGGCCCCGGACCTCAATCAAGCGGAGGGTGCGATGGGCGTCAAGTGCGGCACTGGCAAGCATTTCCAGGAAGTCGGACTGGCCGACGTGGTAGGAGCAGGAGCAGGTGACGAGGATGCCGCCGGGACGGAGCATCTTGAGGGCCCGGAGATTGAGCTCTTTGTAGCCGCGCAGGGCAGTGTCGAGGTCGCGTTTGCTCTTGGCGAACGCGGGTGGGTCGAGAACGATGGTGTCGTAGCGGCGGTCGGAGGAGGAGTAGTCCTTGAGGAGGTCAAAGGCGTTGGCTTCGATCCATTCAATTTCTTTTCCGTTCAAGAGTGATTGATTCAGCGTTGCGTTCTGGTCGGCTACCTCGAGGGCGGGACGGGAGCTGTCAACGCCGGTGACCTGAGTGCAATGGGAGGCGAGATGGAGAGCGAAGCCTCCCTGATAGCAGAAGACGTCGAGCGCTTCTCCGTGGGCGTAGTGGGCGGCGGCGTCATAGTTCTCGCGCTGGTCGAGGAAGGCGCCGGTCTTCTGGCCATGGAGAGCGTCGTAATGAAATTGGACGCCGTTCATGCTGAAAGTAGTAGCGGTCTGGCTGCCGAGTAGGAGGCCGGAAGCGCGCGCGGGAAGGGTTTCCAGTTCACGTACGCGTGGGTCCACGCGCTCGATGATTGAACCGGGCTTGAGAGACTTCGCTAACTCAGAGGTGACGGCCTCGCGAAAAAGGCTAGCGTCCATGGCCTGGGTGAGAATTTGGAGAGAGAGGATGTCGCGGTAGCGGTCGACGATGAGGCCGGGGAGGAAGTCGGCTTCGCTGAAGATCAGGCGGTAAGCGTCGGTGTTGCGGACTAAGGGCTCGCGATAGGCGATAGCGGCGGCGATACGCTGGTGGATCAGGGCCGGGAAATCCGCGACTTGGTCGGTTGAGATCATGCGGACGGCGATTTGGGAGGAGGTAGAGTAGAGGGCCGTGCCCATGGGCTTGCCGCGATGGTCAGTGACTCGGACGACGGAGCCGGGGGCGACGTTGTCGGCGGAGACGATGTCGGAGCGGTAGACCCAGACGTGTCCGGATTTCAGGCGGGTGGTGCCGCGGGGGGAGATTTTGACCGTGGGGAAGCTTTCGGGGGCTTTGGGCATGGTGTCATCTTAAACGGTGGGGTTCGAGTCGCTCCGCAGGGTCGAACTGGCGCTCGACGACCGGGTCAATGGGCCCAGGGCCTACACGAGCAAAAACCACAAGCAAAACCTGGACAGCCGATGGCGGCTGTCCCCACATAAACATCGCACATCCCAAACAATCAGGAAGTTTTGCGGAGGAGGAAGATCATCTGCTCGGCGGTGTTGTCGAGGGGAGTTTTGGCGAAGGAGCCGTATTCGGCTATGGGATCGAGGCCTGCCAGGAGAAACAACGCGCGGAGGTGGGGGTAGGTGTAGTAGCAGAGGCGGAAGGGTTCGGTTTCTTCCTGGATCAGTTTGCCTGAAGCGTAGGTGCGGAAGATGAAGGTGAAGCTGAAAATCTGATTGATCTTGTCGATGGAATCTTTGCGGAAGAAACGGCGGATCAGTTTCGTTGGATCTGACGGAGGGGTCCATTCCATCTCGGGGATTTCTTCTCCGACCCTGGTCCAGATCATTTCAAATTTCGGGTAGAAAACGTCGAAGGCTAGCGTTCCCTGATCGGTGAGATGGGCTGCGGCGGTTCTGAGCGCGGCGACCTGGTCCTCGACGGTGAACATGTGCTGCATGGGGCGGAAGGGGATCATCACCATGGGAAACTTTTGATTGAGGCGGAAGGTGCGCATGTCGCCTTCCTGTAAGGTGATACGCTGGCGCACTTCGTCGGGCTCCCGGGCGAGATTCTCTTTCAGGACATCGAGCATGTGGAGGGAGTTGTCGACACCGCAGATTTCGATCCCCTTACGGGCGATGGGGAGCAGGACGCGTCCGGTTCCGCAGGCGATTTCGAGAACTGAGCCGCGGGATTGAGTGGCGAGATCGAGGTAGAAGGGGAGGTCGACCAGATCCTGCTTGGCTGCGTAAGCGCCGTCGTAGTACTTGGCGATGATGTGATAGGTGTCGACGGGGGAAATCAAGGCTTCTCCTGAAAGCGGAGTAGAAATCTTAAATTATCGATTGCGCTCTGGGACAGGCAGGGTCGAGCTGGCGCTCGACGACCGGGCCAATGGGCCCGATCCTACACAAACAAAGCAAAAGACAGACCTGGACAGCCGATGGCGGCTGTCCCCACATAAACCGACCCCACATGTTGGTCGAAAAACTGTTAGCTGGCGGCTTGTTCGGTGGAGGTTACCGGGGCGGAGGGCTTCACGTGCGATCCCGCGGCAGCTTCATGACGGGCGAGATCGAGATCGAAGCGCAGGGAGTCCAGGGCAACCATGGGGAGTTCGGTGCCGAAGTTGTCGAGTTCGTCTTCGCTCCATCCGCCATTGAGACGCATGGCCCCGGTGATGTCTTCGGGAAAGGCCTGGCGGTAGTCGCCTTCGCGGATCAGGATGTCACCGATGAGGCGTCCGGTGTGGACGTCATAAACGCGACGGCTGGACTGGCCGCGGGCGGTGGTCAGGCAGAGGAATACTTCGCCGATGTCGCCGAACTCGGAGCGGTAGTACCAGGCTTGGGGAGCATCGATCTTGGGATGATGGCGTTTGGCGCGCGTCGTGGAAGGCTTAACGTCCTGCATCTCTTCAGCGGGATTGAAATACAGGATGCGCTGGCAAGAGTCGCAGACAATGGTTTGCTGGCCGGAGCGGACTTCGTTATAGGTCTGCGGGCGAAGCATGACGCGGCAGGCCATACATTTTTGATCGCGGACTTCGGAAAGGCCGCTGCCGCGGAACTTGGAGACGCGCTCGTAGTGGCGGAGCAGGTCTTCGTTGACGCTGGTACGGATCTGATCGCGCTTGGCGCGCCATTCGGTCAGGAGCTTCTCGTCCTTCGCGGTAAGGAGCCGGGCTTCTTCTTTTTCTTTTTCGATCTCGGCGGTTTCGGCTTTGAGCTCGGCCTGTGCGGCTTTGACTTCTTTGTCGCGGGCGTCGGCGTTGACCATCAGCTCGAGAATCTTGTCTTCGTTGGCGGCGATCTCTTTCTCGGCGAACTGAATTTCGTGGAGCAGCGCTTTGTACTGGTCGTTGGTCTTTACGTCGAGCGACTGGTCGCGGTATTTGGAAATCTTGCCGCGGAGGTCGTTAATGGCGGTGTCGTACTTGCGGCGGGCGGCTTCGTCAGCCTTGACCGCGGCCTGCGCCTTTTCCAGTTCGGCCTTGGTGCCGGCCAGCTTCTGCTCGATGACGGCGACGCGCTTGGGGAATTCGGCGACCTCGTCCTGCAGACGGCGGATTTCCTTATCGGTATCTTGCAGTTTGAGCAGGTTTTCTATGTCGGGAAGCATTGATTATCTGTTGATTCTAACACGCGAGGGAGCGTGATTTTCGGGCTTCGGACGAGAAGGGTTGGAGGCGGTTTAGTACCGGGAATCAGTTCAGCCCCTGTAGCAGGTAGAGTTCGGAGAGCTGGCGAAGGGTGTTGTAGGCGTAGGACTGGCCGTCAGGGGTCGTCGCAACACGGGTGAGACCGAAACCTCCGGTGGGGTCGTGCATTTCGAGTGTCCTGATCAACTGCCGCTGACCGCTGTCGGTGTGCAGGCGATAGATAGCCGCGGACAGGCCTTTGACATCGACGATCAAGGCTACTTTGCCATCATCGGAAACTTGAAGCACCCTCTCGTTAGGCTGGATCCCCTTCATTTCGCGTGCGGGCGCGCCGGTGTCGAGGGGAAGCAGATCGGGAAGGGGCTTGTCGCTGCGCACGATCAAGAACTTTCCATCTGGAGTTGCGACGCTTCGGGTGCCCTCGGGGGTGAGCGGCTGAAGCTTGCCCGAAACGTGGTCAAATGAAAAGCTGCGAGCTTGATGCCCTGGTTCGTTAGCCACGAAAACCACGCGACGACTATCAGAAGAAAATCCTGAGGGTGTTAGATTTTCGATTCCTGACGGCTTGAGTTCAAGGGCTTCACCGGCGCCGGTCGGTATCAGCCAGAGACGAGGAGGCACAGCGGGAGTAATCGCGAGGACCCATTTCTGATCAGGCGAAAGGGCAATGGCATAGCCTTCGCCAAGGCGAACCGCAGCGGAGCCGTCCGTCTTGCGGATAAAAATTGTTCCCAGCGAGCCTCCGCCCTTTCCGCCTTCATGAAAAACGACTTGCTTGCCATCGGGCGAAAAGGCGCCCAGCACGGCGCGGTCGAGCCAGGTGAGCTCTCTCTCGGGAGTCTTGGGATCCGTAAAAAATATTTTTCGTTCGCGATCGTCAATCGCGATGACTGCTGTGCCGTCGGTGGAGACGTCGTGCAAGGTCAAATCGCCTGGGGCCGCAGCCAGAAGGCGGAAGTCTCCAGACATGCTTACGGCCATGAGGCGCCGGGCGATGGTGGTGGCCGTCGGGTCAGCGGTGAACCATACTTCGTCGTCCTTTGGAGACCATGCGAGCCCGTAGAGACTGGCGAAATCTCCGAAGGCTTTCACGTTGGTCCCATCGGAATTCGTGATGATCACGGAGCCGCGGTCGTCGCCTCTCGACGGATGCCGACAAAATGCGATTCGCTTGCCGTCGCGCGAGATGCGGGGATGGCTGATCCAGGCGGGCTGGGGTACTTGGTAAATGACCTGGCCAGCGGGATATTCGATACGGTTGTCTTTGTCCACCGTTCGCACGACAAGCAAGCTGGCGCCATCCGGAGACCAGTCGGACCATTCCACGTTCTCCAGCATTTCCCGGGGCGCGGTTCCGCCCGTGAGTGGCGTGCGACCCAAGGTGCCGACGGTTCCGAACAGACCCGGCAGCGTGGCGGGCTTCAGGGAAACGGCCATTTCGGCCTGGGAGGAGATGGCAAGCAGGTCGACCTGACTGAGGCCGACAGGCCGGGATTCGATGCTGTCCTGGCGGGTGGAGAAAAGTTCCGGAGGACTGCCGCCCCATGCAGCGCTGTAGATGATGGTGCGATTGTCGGGGGCAAAGCGCGCGCTCAACACCGTTCCTTTGCGGAAGGTCAGCTGGTGGTACGTGACCTCGGATGATTTTTTCGCCTTGTGGCCGAGCAGGTAGCCCACGCCAATTCCTAGCGCAACAAGCATAGCCACGATCGGGAGCTGAAACCGACGCACACTCTGGATCGCGGTGGGTTTGGCGACCATACCCGCGGCAGAGCCGGAGTGTTGAGACAGCGCCTCGAGATCGAAGGCGAGATCGCGGGCGGACTGGAAGCGCTGTTCGGGATTCTTCTCGAGGCAATGACGAGCGATGCGCTCAAGAGCTGGCGAGATGTTGCGATTCAACTGGGTCAGCTCGGGCGGGTCTTCTTTCAAGATTGCCGTCATGGTTTCGGCGGCGGTGTCGCGACTGAAGGCGCGCTGGCCGCTCAACATTTCGAAGAAGATGGCTCCGAAGGCGAAAATGTCAGATCGATGATCGACGCCCATGCCGCGTATCTGTTCGGGCGACATGTAACCCGCGGTGCCCAGGACTTGTCCGGCTTCGGTGAGCGCGACGTCGACCGAGGTGAGGGTTTGGGCAGCGTTTTGTTCTGAGCTGGTGCGCGCAACCTTGGCGAGGCCGAAGTCGAGGATCTTTATGCGGCCTTCTTTGGTGAGGAAAATGTTTTCCGGCTTCAAGTCGCGATGGATGATGCCCTTGTCGTGGGCAGCAGCCAAGCCTTCGGCAATCTCAATGGCGATCTCTGTGGCTTTGCGCGTCGATAAGATGCCGCCGCGCAGGCGCTCCCGTAAGGTCTCACCTTCCAGCAGCTCGCAGACCATGTAAGGCGAGCCATCGTGCGTTCCGATATCATGCACGGCGAGAATGTTGGGATGATTGAGGGCCGCAACGGAACGGGCTTCCTGCTCGAAGCGGCGCAAGCGATCGGCATCGGCGGCAAAGGAAGCGGGGAGAACTTTGACGGCGACGATGCGATCGAGGCGGGAGTCGCGGGCGCGATAAACCTCGCCCATACCGCCGGCGCCGAGCGGTGCAAGGATTTCATACGGGCCGAGTTTCGTGCCGCTGGTGAGCGCCATTGGTGAGCGGCCATTATAGCGGAGGGCGGGCATTGCTCTCGGCGTTCTCGAGAATGCATTTCTTGCTGTGCGCGCGAGATCCCTCCCTCCGCCTGGAAAACGGCTCCGGTCGGGATGACGCCATGACCTGTCGCTAGCGCGAAAGGGGCTGGCGCGGTGTACACTCTTTCGTTCACCCGTTGTGGTTCTGCGGTTACTTCTTCCGTGAGGTCGCTTCGTGAAAAGACAGACTCCTTTCTTTCTTTGTTGTGCCCTGCTCGTACTTGTTTTCAGTGTCGTTTCGATAACACCAGGGCAAGCGCAGACTACGCCCGCCAAGCCGCTGACCATTGAAACTCTGTACCAGCCCGGAGGATTGGGCGGACGCGGTCCGGAGACGACTGAGTGGAGTCCGGACGGAAGCAAGCTTACGTTTGTGCAGCGCGATGAAAAAGGAGAGAAGGGCGAGTTGTGGTATGTGAACGCGGCGACGGGTGAGAAGAGCGTTCTGGTCAGCTCGGCGAAGCTAGCATCGCTCGATCCCGACGTGAATAAGGTGAAGAACGAGCGCGAAAAGGAGCGGCTGACGCGGTATCACGTAGCGGCATATTTGTGGGCTCCGGATTCGAAGCATCTCATTTTTGATTCGCAGGGACAGTTGTGGCATTACGACCTGGAAACGCAGACAGCGGTGCAGTTTACGTCGGCTCCCGAACCCAGCGGCGATCCCAAGTTCTCACCAGACGGAAACCACCTTGCCTACACGCGCAAACACAACTTGTATGTCCGTCCCGTTAACGGCAAGGAAGAGAAGGCGCTGACCAAGGACACCGGCGAGAACCTGTTTAACGGGGACATTGATTGGGTCTATGCGGAAGAGTTGGGCGTGCGCAGTAACTACTTCTGGTCGCCCGACAGCAAAGAAATCGTGTTCCTGCACATGGACGAGACCAAGGTGCCGATTTATCCCATTACCGACTGGATGACCACGCACCCGACTGTCGATAACGAGAAGTATCCCAAGGTGGGAGATCCGAACCCGGTGGTGAAGCTGGGCGTGGCAGATGCTGACAAGGGAAAGGTGCGATGGATTTCGCTGACCAGTGATGAGGAAGCTTATATTCCGCGGTTTGGGTGGGTGCGCGATGGAGTGATCTGGGCTGAAGTCTTGAACCGCACGGAAGACAAGATGGACCTGTACTTCGTAGACGCGAAATCGGGCAAGTCGCGGATTGTGCTGACCGAGACGACTCCAGGAGCGTGGATTGACTTCGAGCACGTGGAAGTTAAGTTTCTGAAATCCAGTGGGCAGTTTCTATGGCCGAGTTGGCGCGACGGGAACATGCACATTTACCTGTACAGCTTTGACAAACAGAATCCGATGGGCGCAGACGCAAAGCTGGAGCGGCAACTGACGAAGGGTGATTTCGAAGTGATGGGGATTGAGGGCGTGGACGAAACGGCTGGAACCGTGTTCTTTTCGGCCAACAAGGATGATCCGCGGCAGTTGCACATTTATTCGGTGCAGCTCGACGGGTCGGGATTCAAGGCCTTGACCACTGAAGAGGGTATGCATTTTGGGGATTTCAGTGAAGATGGTAAGCACTACACGCACATGTATTTTGGACCGCAGAATTCGCCGAGCATTACGCTGTGCGCGGTGGGAGGGGCGTGCAATCCGGTGTGGCAGGCGGGGAATGTGATTGCCGATTACGGGCTGCGTGCGCCGAAATATCTAGAGTTCAAGGCGGATGATGGGACTGTGTTGTATGGACGATTGCTGCTGCCTCCCGATGCACCGGCGGGCGCGAAGATTCCGCTGATCATCAATATTTATGGAGGCCCGGCAGCGCAGATGGTGAGGAAGTCGACGCCGGATCCGTTCGACGAAATTCTGGCGCGCAAGGGTTTCGCGGTTTTTGCTGTCGATAATCGCGGAACGCCGGGGCGGGATCGCAAGTTTCAGACGGCGATCCGACATGAGTTCGGCGCAGTTGAATTGAAGGATCAACTGACTGCGCTCGATCAGTTGTTGGCGCAGTATCCGCAACTCGATAAGGATCGGATTGCGATTTGGGGCTGGTCGAACGGCGGGTCGATGACGCTGTATGCGATGACGCATTCGGATCGCTTTCGCGCGGGAGTGGCCGTGGCTCCGGTGACGAGTCAGCTCAATTACGATTCGATTTACACCGAGCGCTACATGGGGCTGCTGAAGGACGACAAGGCCGGCTACGAACAATCAGATGTGACTGTGAACGCCGACAAGCTGCATGGGGCGTTGCTGCTGGTGCACGGCACGAGTGATGACAATGTGCACTTCCAGAACAGCATCCAGATGATCGATGCGTTGATCAAAGCGGGGAAGCAGTTCCGGCTGATGATTTATCCCAACAAGACCCACAGCATCGCCGGGAAAGATGCCAGGATTCATCTGTTCACGATGATTGAGGATCACTTTGAGAGGGAGTTGAAAGGTAGTAGTCAGTAGGCGGGAGTCAGGAGTCAGGAGTCAGCGACACACCACGAGCGGCTTCGAGCAAACGAGGCCGCTTTATTTGTGTCTGCCGGACCCTTTGCGCGGACTCTCCTTGGATGAACTGGCCGTGGACGAACTCTCTTTCGAGGAACCGTCCTTTGAGGAGCTGTCCTTGGATGAGCTTTCTTTCGATGCGCCGTCCGACTTGGGCTTGTCGTCTTTTTTGTCTTTCGAGGAGTCGCCGCTCGAGGAGCCTGCAGACGAGGGCTTCTTGGCGTAGTCGGTGACGTACCAGCCGGAGCCTTTGAACTGGACGGCGGGAGCGGAGATCATTTGCTCGACCTGGCCGCCGCATTCGGGGCACTTCTTGACCATCTTGTCAGAGAATTTTTGTATTTTCTCGAAGCGGTGGCCGCACTTCTTGCATTCGTATTCGTAAAGAGGCATGAGTGTGAGACGGTTGTGAGGAACAACTCAGTTTCATATTGATTCTAGGGGCGCGAGAGGAATTGCGTCAATTCTGAGGGGCCATTCGAGAGGCGAGAGAGATCAAGGGCATAACCACGAAGGACACGAAGTCGCACTAAGATGACGCTTCGAATATCCAGCGATTCCAGACCGAATTTGGGTCAGGGCTTTTTCTCTTGTAGGCCCTTGGGAGCCGTGTTGCGCCGGGCGGCTTCGACGGCCTTGCGCACAACGTCTTTGTCCGCTGCCTTCAGGACAATGCTGGTGGCGCCGCGACGTCCCCAGACGCCATTCACCGGGATGAAGGCTTCGGGATGATCCTTCGACAGATAATGCTGTTGCTCGGGCGGAAGCTTCACCATGGCGCGAGATTTGTCGGGATAGCCGAGGGTGGCAAAGATCTTTCCGGCGACGCGGAAGTCGGGATGGTTCATGTGCGCGTGCTCTTCGGTTTCGGGAAGGGCTAGCGCCAGCTTGCGGAAATCGTTTGGGGTCATCAATGCTCCCGGCTTGGGAAAACAATTTAACCACGAAGGACACTAAGGTACACGAAGGAACCCCTAGTATCTTCAGAAAGCCTAAACCGATGGGGCGCTGGAAAGGTTACGCGGTGGTAGACTTCCGGCCATGGAGGACGTGGACGCGGACTTCGATGATTTGGATGCTGTGCCGCAGACGAAATCTGGCGCGGACAAGACTGGTGTGTCGAGGCCTGCGCTCTATCTGGTGGGCACGCCGATCGGGAATCTCGAGGACATCACGCTGCGGGCCCTGCGAGTGCTGAAAGAAGTGGACGTGATCGCCTGCGAGGACACGCGGCAGACGCAGAAGTTGCTCAATCATTATGCGATCGGGACGCGGACGACCAGCTATCACGAGCATAACGAGATGACGAAGTCGGCGGAGCTGGTGAAAGAGATGCAGGAGGGGATGAGCGTGGCGCTGGTGAGCGACGCGGGGATGCCGGGAATTTCCGATCCGGGGTACCGGTTGATTACGCTGGCAATTCGGCATCATGTGCCGGTGGTGCCGATCCCGGGGGCAGCGGCGTTTCTGGCGGCTCTGGTAGCGAGCGGGTTGCCAACCGATTCGTTTCGCTTCAGCGGTTTTCTTCCGGCGAAGCGCGGGGAGCGGCGGGCGGCGCTGGAAGCTATCAAGAGTTCTCCGCGGACGCAGGTGTTTTATGAGGCTCCGCATCGGGTGGTCGAGTCCCTGGAGGATGTCTGCGAGGTTTTGGGTTCGGGGCGGCACGTGGTAGTGGCGCGCGAGGTGACCAAGTTACATGAAGAGTTTCTGCGCGGGCGCGCGGGCGAAGTGCTGCAGAACTTGAAGGCGCGGGAGGCGGTGAAGGGTGAGATCACGCTGTTGATTGGGAAGGCCGGTGAAGAAGATGTGGCGACGGCCGCATCCGTCCGTCTGCCGGTGCGGCAGCGGGTGGAGCAGATCATGGCCCAAGAGAAAGTGGACGAGAAGGCGGCCCTGAAGAAAGTGGCTAAGGAGCGAGGGGTTTCGAAGAGCGAGGCTTACCGGGAGTTACAGAGGGGCAGGTGAGCAATCGTCGAGCTGCGCTCGACCGACAGCCGATGGCGGCTGTCCCCACATGAGCATCCTACTTCCCCGCCAGTTCTTTCTTTACAATTTCGCTGACCATCTTGCCGTCTACCCGCATGCCGGAGGCGTTGAATCTCGCCATGGCGTTCTTCATGACCGTTCCCATGTCCTTCATGGTGGGCGAGCCCATCTCGGCAATGGCCGCCTTAACGCCGGCGACTACTTCCGCTTCTCCGGCGGCTTTGGGGAGATAGGATTCGATCACGACGATTTCGGCGGCTTCTTTGTCGGCCATTTCCTGACGTCCGCCCTTGGTGAACTGGTCGACGGATTCTTTGCGTTGCTTGATTAGGGTGGCCAGGACGGCTTGGGATTCTTTCTCGTCGAGCGGAGACATTTTTTCTACCTGGCGGAGATGTAGTGCGCTCTTGACCATGCGCAGGGTGGATAGGCGCGCTTCCTCTTTCGCTTTCATCGCGGAGACAATGTCTTTCTGGATCTGTTCGGTCAGGCTCATGAGGGGATTATAGACGGTGGTGGGGTGTGTGGCGGTTGGGAATGAAAGTCAAAATCCCCACTCTAGCCGCCAAGAACGCGGCTAGAATGGGGCACCCAGACATCGCGGTTTTTTCTGGCGAAAGGCGATACTTCATTGGTGCGTTGGGCATCAGATGGGCAGGAGGAACACACACATGGCACTACTTTCTATTTGGGCGCAGCTTGAGGCCAAGCCGGGAAAAGAAAAGGAAGTTGAGGAATTTTTGAAGTCGGCGCAGCCTTTGGCGGAGCGAGAGCCGGGGACTATTACCTGGTATGCGATCAAGATGGGGCCGGGGAAGTATGGCATCTTCGATACGTTTGCGGATGAAAATGGGCGCAATGCGCATTTGAACGGCGAGATCGCCAAGGCGCTTTTTGCTAAGGCGAAGGATTTGCTCGCGAGTCCACCCAAGGTTGATAAGCCTGAGATTCTGGCATCGAAGGGCGGACGCTAGGTTCAAGAGCTCGCCTCCGGAATTCGCTTCCTATCGCACCAGGATGACTGACTACGACCCCGGACGAATTCGTCCGGGGCTACGTGTTTTTGTGTGACGCGAGTCACGGCGCGGAATTTGATTTTGCGATACAAAGTTGTTCAGCTCAACGTGCTGCAATGGCGCGGTTCCGGTAAACTTAACTATCCCGACTCATAAGGACATTGACTATGTTGCACAAGAATCGTCTTTTTACCCCGGGTCCAACGCCGCTACTGCCGGCGGCGCAGACGGCCATGGCATCGTTTACGGCGCATCACCGGACGGCTGACTTCCGTGCGCTGTTTCAGCGGGTGCTGGCTGATATGAAGGAATTTATTGGCACCAAGAATGACGTGCTGGTTCTGGCGTGCTCGGGTACCGGCGTGATGGAGGCTTCGGTGTCGAATCTCACGTCGCCGGGAGACAAGGTGCTGGTGCTGACGGCAGGTAAGTTCGGCGAGCGCTGGACGGGGCTGGCCAAGGCGTTCGGCTGCAACGTTGACGTGCTGAGCGTCCCCTATGGCGAGACATTTTCTGTGGACGAGATTCGAGCAAGGGTGACATCCGACTTGCGCGCGGTGTTTGTGCAGGCGACCGAGAGCTCGACGGGAGCGCGCCACGATATTGAAGGCATCGCGAAAGTCGTGCGCGGCCTGGGCGACGGCACGCTGCTGGTCGTGGATGCGATTACGGGCCTAGGGACGACTCATCTCAATGTCGATGGCTGGGGCGTGGACGTGATCATCGGCGGATCGCAAAAGGCTTTGATGATGCCGCCGGGCCTGGCGTACTGTGCGGTGAGCGAGCGCGCCTGGAAGCATATGGATACGACGACTTCGCCACGGTATTACTTTGATCTGCGCAAAGAGCGCAAGTCGGCGGCCAAGGGAGAGTCGGCATACACACCGGCGACGTCTCTGTTTGCAGCGTTGGGGGCGGCGTTAGAGTTTGTCCGCAACATGGGTAACGGTGATCTCGCTGCGGGGCGCGAGGAACTGGTCAACAACGCAGAGCTTTGTGCGGAGATGACTCGAGCGGGAGCGAAGGCTTTGGGATTAAAGCTGTATGCGTCGTCGCCGGCCGCCGCATTGACCGCGATCAACGCGCCTGAAGGCATTGACTCCAGCAAGATCGTGAAGGAATTTCGCGAGGCGTTTGATGCGGTGGTGGCGAACGGGCAAGGCGAGATGAAGGGCAAGTTGTTCCGCATCGCGCACATTGGGTATTACGACTATCTCGACACGATTGGCATTCTAGGCGCGCTTGAGCACGTGTTGGCCCGGGTGACAGAACGCAGCGTCGAATATGGCGCGGCGGTGCGGGCAGCACAGGAAGTCTATGCCCGCACCCTGGCCAGAAAGCGACAACTGGTCGGCGCCTGAGGCTGAACAAGCCGAGTCCTAGTTGATTGTGAAGCTCATGGGGCTCGAGGTTGCAGCCGTCGTCCCGCCGCTTCCGTACATTCCTGTACCAGGAGTCGCGGGGTTGGTGACGGTCACCGATGCGGTGCCGGAGGTCGCGACGGCGGTCGCCGGGATGGAAGCGGTCACTTGGTTCCCGCTGATGAACGTCGTCATTTGTGCGGTACCGTTGAAATTCACGACTGCTTGGGAGCCGAAGTTGCTTCCATCGACTGTTAAGACGAACGTGGCGCCAGCATTGGCGCTATTGGGCGCGAGCTGACTGATTGCGGGCACCGAGCCGGCGACCGGCGCAGTGGTTTTCTTGCTGTAGCCGCACGCGATGGTGAGGGCCATCGATGCCAGCAGCAAGGCTGTTGTGAAGGGTTTCGGTAGTTGAGCGGATTTCATCGTTTTTCTCCCAGGGCTGGAGCCCAGTGAGAGTAAGTCTAGAAATTCCAGTGCAGGGGCATGTCAGAGTCGTGTCATTTTCCAGTCAATTGGTTGTCGGGCAGATGTCTGTATCAGCATCCTCATTCAAAGGAATTCATACGTGAAAATCATCGTAGCGGAAAAGATTTCAGCAACAGCCGTGGAACAGCTGCAAGAACCAGGCTGGACTGTGCTTACGGCGGATCAACTGGACGGCAAGCTTGAGGAGCAATTGGAAACGGCGGACGCGCTCATTGTGCGCTCTGCAGTCCAAGCGGATGCCAAGCTGCTGGAGCATGCGAAACAGCTGCGGGTGATCGGGAGGGCCGGAGTAGGCGTAGACAACATTGACCTCGATGCGGCAACGCATAAAGGGATCGCGGTAATGAATACTCCGGGGGCGAACGCGGTGGCCGTTGCAGAGCAGACGGTGGGGATGATGCTTGCCATGGCGCGTCACTTATCGCGAGCGGACGCCCTGATGCATGCCGGCAAATGGGAGAAAAAATCCCTGCAAGGAACCGAGCTGCGCGGGAAGACGCTGGGCATTATCGGGTTGGGTCGGATCGGCATGGAGGTGGCGCGGCGTGCGCGGGCGTTTGCGATGGATTTGGTGGCGCACGATCCGTTTGTTTCGGTGGCAGTGGCGAAGGAGCAGGGGATTCGACTGGCTGCTCTCGACGAATTGTATGCGGCGGCGGATTACATCACGCTGCATGTGGGGCTTACGCCGCAGACGAACGGGATGATTAACGAAGCTTCGATCGCGAAAATGAAGAAAGGCGTGCGGCTGGTGAATTGCGCCCGCGGCGAACTGGTGAACGAATCCGACTTGGCGAAGGCTCTGAAGGAGAAAAAAGTGGCCGGGGCGGCGCTGGATGTTTTTGTGGAGGAACCTCCGAAGAACTCCCCGCTGCTGGCGCTGGAGAATGTATTGCTCACGCCGCATGTGGGTGGATCGACGTTCGAGGCCCAGGAAGCTGTGGGCGTGCAGATTGCGCAACAAGTGAAGGAGTATCTGAAGCACGGGGTAATTCAGAATGCCGTGAACGTGCCTTCGGTTTCGGCGGAGGAATACGCGGTCATGCAGCCTTACATTGTGCTGGCAGAACGCATGGGGTCATTCCTCTCGCAGGTATCGGAAGGGAGCATTGAAGAAATCTCGATCCGCTACGGCGGGCACATTGCCGAATGGAAGACGGAGTTGATCCGCAACGGAGCGATCAAGGGAATTCTGAACGAGGCGCTCGAGGAGAAGGCGAATTTGGTGAATGCGGCCACGATTGCCGAGGAGCGAGGGCTGCGGGTGCTGGAATCGCATAAGCCGAAATCGTCCACCGGAGGCGCGGGAAGCGTGCTGTCGATTTTTCTGAAAACCTCGACGGAAGAGCACTTGGTAAAGGGCGCGGTGTTGCACGGGGAAGCGCCGCGTTTATTGCATGTGGATGGCATCGACGTAGAGGCTCCGCTGGAGCGCAGCCTGATCTACCTGCGGAATCGCGACGTGCCGGGAGTGATTGGCAAGGTGGGAACGATCCTGGGAGAGGAGTCGATCAACATCGCGGACTTTTCCTTGGGGCGGCGCGCGGTGGAGAAAGAAGTTCAGAAGGAATCAGACCAGCCGCGCGAAGCAATCGCCGTTGTGCACGTGGATGGACGCGTGCCGGAGGAAGTATTGGCGAAACTGCGGACGATTCCGGCAGTGCAGAAGGCCAAGGCGGTGCGGCTGTTCTAGCCAGGAAAGGAAAAACGTCAACCACCAAGGACACGAAGGAAATCTCAAGAACGAAGTCCTTCAGGTTACTTCGTGGTTATTGCCTAGGATTCCGAATCTTCACGCTGGAGTTTGCGGCTTTCCGCCAGCAGGGCCATCGAGTGCATCAGATTTTGTAGCGTGACGATGCCGATCAGGCGCTGGTCCTCGACCACTGGAATCACGCTGGAATTGCGAGCCGTCAGTTTGCGGAAGGCTGAGCCCAGGGAATCCTGGCGCAACGAAACTTCGAAAATCTTGTTCATCACGGCCTGGACATAGCCATTCCCTTCCGCTCGCAGCGCGTCAAGGATACGCTGCTTCGAAATCACTCCCACCATATCCTGCCGCGAACTACGGGGAAATCATCCTGCAGGGAATGGACCGCTTTCTCCAAAGCGTCTTCCAGAGTGTCTGCCGGAGAAAGCGTCGCGAAGTCGGTGAGCATGACTTCTTCAAGGCGAACGTTGTCGAGCACCGACTGGAAGACGAGTGCGCGTTCCTCGAGCTGAGCCGCGGAGAAAACAATCACGCCAACCATGGTCAACCAGCTATCGCTGAACAAGCCCGCGATCATCAGAACCATGGCGATGGCATTGCTGATGGAGACGGCGCGCCGAGTCGCAATGGAGGGATCGAGAGTGCGCGAGAACAAGGCCCGTAGAATTCGCCCGCCGTCGAGGGGATACGCGGGCATGAGATTGAAAACCGCGAGGTAGAGGTTCGCCCACACCAGGCTCTTGGGCAAATTCGAAGCCTGGAGGAAGGGCCACTTCCACAATTCGATTCCCCGGCCTGAGGCGGTCACGGCAGCGGCTGCGAGGCAGGCTGCGGCCAGGCTCGCCAACGGTCCGACCAGTGCAAGGCGAATCTCCCGCTTCCAGAGCTGCGCCGCAGGTTGCGGCTTCTCGGTGCGGGATTCGTCATAAAGAGTGACGCCAGTAAGCGGCAACAAAATTACTGCTTTGGGAATGAGGCCGAAACGGCGGGCGGCCAGCATGTGTCCGCATTCATGGATGGCGACGCAGGCGAGGATGATGCCCACGATGGCCAAGTCGCGAGGGCCGGTCGCGTTGTCCTGATGCGCCGCGTAGTCTGTCCAAAAAATAAACATCGGCAGCACGAAGAATGTGAGGTGGAGGCGAACGTCCACCCCAAACAGCCGTCCCACCGGAATGGACCAGCTTCGCATAAGCCTCCGCTACTTTTATTCTACATGGATGGATATAGTGAAGGCGGGAACCAGAAAGTACAGGGCCATGCGAGTAATTGCGGGAAAATATCGGAGCCGGCCGCTGCGGGCGCTGCGAGGGATGGACGTTCGACCCACGTCGGACCGGCTGCGGGAGACCTTGTTCAACGTACTGACAGCGGGAAATCCGTCAGCACTTGAGGGAAGCGTCTGGCTGGATCTGTTCGCGGGAACGGGAGCGGTTGGCATTGAAGCGTTAAGCCGAGGAGCCAAAGAGGTCTACTTTGTCGAGCACTCGGCGGATGCGGCGGATGCCATTCGGAGCAACCTGCAAAGCCTGGGAATTGGCAACAGTTTCAAGATCCTGCAGGAAGAATTGCCGCGTGCGTTCTGGCGAATGGAGCGGCAGCATGTGGCAGCCGATGTGGTGTTTATCGATCCGCCGTACCGCATGCAGGAGGCTTACGCGAACACACTGACAGCGCTGGCGGAATCATCGCTGGTGTGGGCGATGTCAGTGGTGATCGCCGAGCATGAAAAGAGATTTGATCCGGGCGCGGAGTTCGGGCCTCTGCGGAGATTCCGCCATCTGGCCCAAGGGAGCGCGGCGCTGAGCTTTTACCGCATGGGAAGCACGGGGGATTTGCGGGTATAGCCGCGCTCGCGCAGCCGCGATCTACATAATCAGGTCGTTGGTGCGGCGAACGATCGGGTGCTGCATCTCTTCCAGATCGTTCTTCACCATGTTGAGTCCGTAGACGCATCCCTCGAAGTTCTTCGAGAGACTGGCAAACAAGGGCGCCACCTTCGCGTATTCGAAGTGTTCGAACTTGGAAACGATGTAGTAACTCTCTTTGCCGGCCTTTACCCATTCGACAAAATTTTCCAGGCGCTGGCGGCGCAGGCGGAAATGGTTGATGCTCTCGGGAAACATTCCCGCGAGAAAGAGCGTGTAGTCACCGATGTGTTTGCGTACCTGGCGCTCGCGGTCGAAAGACGGAGCGGGGCCATAGACCGGGTCCGACTCAAGCAGCATCTCTCCCACATCGTCGAGCGGGCGATTGGAGGCGTTGTGCACCTTGAACATTTGATCAGCTTCGCAGAACTCCGCCAACAAATGAGAAACGTAGGCGACGATTTGCGGATCGCGAATGCCGATTTCTTCCGCGTAGTGCCGTCCGACCAGATCCTGAAATAGCTGCTGCAGCGGATGCGATTCCGGAATCATTTTGAGCCCCCTGAACTCCGCATCAGGCACGGAGTTTCAGCCACCTGCGTGTGTAGATACCTTATTTTGATGCCGAAACGCAAGTGACTTTTGTTTATCGGCATGATTCGTTTTCTCGATGAGTTAGAAGATGTGGCATGAAAGCGAAGTTGTGCATGGAATCCGTTAGGCAGCTATGGTTCGTTAGCGAGGCGAAGGCGGATTTCTCTGTAGTTTGCTGGCAGTCGAGGAAGACGGCTGCCAATTTCAACAGAGAGCCAATTCCCGCCGTGTAGAATGAGCCCACCATGGAGGATCTTATGGAGCGGCAGAACATTGCGACCGGTACGAAGTGGGAGCCCATCGTCGGTTACTCTCGTGCTGTCAAAGTTGGTTCCTATATCCATGTTTCGGGAACGACTGCAACGGGTGAGGACGGAAAGATCGTCGGCGTGGGAGACGTTTACGCGCAGGCCGTGCAGACGTTGAAGAACATTGAGAACGCGTTAAAGAGGGCAGGCGCGAGCATGAAGGACGTGGTGCGTACTCGCATGTATGTGGTGAATATTGCGGACTGGGAAAAAATTGGAAAGGCTCATGGCGAATTCTTCCGCGATATTCGTCCGGCTACGTCGATGGTGCAGGTGAGCGCGCTGATCTCGCCAGAAATCCTCGTGGAGATTGAGGCGGATGCAATCGTGGCGTAGCGGAAGGATGCGTTCCAGTCGGTGCGTCGAAAGATCAGCGAGTGAGTGAATCCATGACGAATGTTCTACGTTGGGCGTTCATTTGTTTCCTTGCATCGGTTACGGTTGCGTTCGGGCAGAACGGCGCAGGCCAGACGGTCACCGTGATTCGCGCGGGAGTCTTGATTGATGGCAAATCCGACAAGTCGCGGAAGGATCAGGTCATTGTCATTCGGGGCAACCGGATTGAGAGCGTCTCCGACGCAGCGAATGCGAAGATTCCGGCGGGGGCGAGCGAGATCGATTTATCGAAGCAAACGGTCTTGCCGGGCCTGATCGATTCGCACACGCACATTTTTCTACAGGGAGAAGATCCAGCCCAAGGTGGGTACGATGCCAACATACTGTCGGCGCCCTTGGCGCTGCGGGCGGCACGAGCCACCGTCGCAGCCCGGCGGGCGTTGGAGCAGGGTTTCACAACCTTGCGCGACGTGGAGACCGAAGGCGCAGGATATGGCGATGTTGGGATCAAGCAGGCGATCGAGGGCGGATACATTCCGGGACCGCGGTTGCTGGTGGCGACGCGTGCGATTTCGACGACTGGCGGCTATCCGCTGGAAGGGTACGCGCCGGAGTTGGAGATGCCGAAGGGTGCACAGATTGTCGACGGCCCGGTGGAGGCACGCAAGGCAGCGCGGGAACAGCTCGACCACGGAGCCGACTGGATCAAGGTTTACATGACGCACCGCTCGTGGGTGGGGAAGAACGGCGAACTGGTGTCGCAGCCGACGCTCACGGTTGAGGAACTACGGGCGATCGTGGACGAGGCGCACGGATGGGGCAAGAAGGTGGCGTGCCATGCCTATAGCGGGATCGGGCTGCACCGCGCGCTCGACGGAGGATGCGATTCGATCGAACACGGACTGGATCTAGATGACGCAGTGATTGCGCAGATGCTGAAGCAGGGCACCTGGTATGTGCCGACGTTGAGCGTCTATTACACGGACTGGGCGCCGGCGGATACCGACGGCGGACGGCGAGACCGCCTCCGAGCGTCGGCTCATGAGGTGTCATTCAAGAAGGCGCTGAAAGCCGGGGTAAAGATCGTCTTCGGCACTGATATGGGCGGGATCCCGTGGAGCGAGCCGATCGCACAGGAATTTACGCGGATGGTTGAATTCGGGATGTCCCCGATGGATGCGATCCAAAGCGCCACCTCGCGGGCAGCGGTGATGCTCGATATGGAGGGCAAGATCGGCATCGTGGCGCCGGGCGCCTTTGCCGACATCGTTGCTGTCAGTGGAGACCCACTGCACGATATCAAAGCGCTACAGGGAGTCCAGTTCGTGATGAAGGACGGCAAGGTATTTACTGCAAAGTAGTAGCCGGGGCAATGGCTGGGTCCCTCTGAGCCTGAGTGAGTGAAAGATTTTTCGCAATTTTCCTTGACAAGCGTTTCGCCGCGATCATAATGCGTCAATCCAGTTAGTATTTCGGTCCTCTGGTTCGGGTGAGGGCTGATGGAGGTGTTTATGAGCGTGCTGGAACTTTGTGACCGGGAAATTGCTGCTGTGGGGCTGGAAGCAACCGTGGCCGATGCGATTCATAAAATGCTCGATCACCACGTGGGAGCGGTAGCGGTGGTTGACAGCGAGTATCGGGTAGCGGGAATTTTTACAGAGCGCGACGTGCTGCGAAAGATGGCGCTCAGCCATGTTGATCCGAGGACGACGTCGGTCCGTGAGTTGATGACTACGCCGGTGGAAATGGCTACCCGCGGCACCGGTGCGGGCGAAGCGTTGAGTACGATGTTGGAGCGGCACTTCCGCCACCTGCCGGTCGCTGACGACAATGGCAAGCTGCTGGGGATTCTTTCCATACGCAATTTGCTGGAGTGGCGCGTGGACGATTTGAGCCACGAACTGGATTCCCTCGAGCAGTATGTTTCCAACGACGGTCCTGGAGGCTAGACGATTCCGCTCGCCGCCTTCAATCTGAACTGATGCCCACCTCATCGGCGTTGTCCCGAACCATAGCGGGCGTGCGGATTGCAACGTCTGTGTTCTTCCTGCTGTTCGGAGAATACAAAGTAGCCGGGCCGGGCTTCGCGCACGGCGGCTTTCAGACTTATCTCCAAGACTACATCGCGAACACGGCCGTGATTTTCTATCGTCCGGTTCTGGCGCAAGTGTTTCTGCCGCATGTTGTGTTCTTCGGTTATTTGGTTGGAGTCGTCGAGCTGTTGATAGGCATTTCTCTGCTAATCGGGCTTTGGGTGCGGCCCGCTTCCGTTCTCGGGATCCTGTTTCTGCTCAACATGCTTCTGGCCACATGGTGGGGGCCGGGTCATGGCGTGCCTGTCTGGCGCTACTTCGGCAACGAACTTGAACATCTGCCGCTGTTGCTGCTATTCATCATCTTCTTCGCGGCGGATGCGGGGCGCGTCTGGGGTCTCGACGGACGGCGCGGTCTGGGTAGTCGTCGGTAGTGAGCTATCCTTCAAACAATCTTGGGAAAGGGAAATCATCTTGAAGAGCGCTTACAAGGCTGTGGCAGTGGCGGTGACGTTGTTTTTTCTGGTGGCACAGGGGGTTTCGCAGACACCTCGGCACGTTGCAGTTCATGCGGGGCATCTGCTTGACGTGAAGAGCGGCAAGGTGCTCAATGACCAGACGCTTGTGATCGAAGATGGACGGATCATCAGTTCGGGAGCGGCGGCAGAGGCAAAAATTCCAGCGGATGCGGTCAGCATTGATCTGCCCAACGCAACCGTGCTGCCGGGATTGATTGACGCGCACACGCATCTGACGATGGAACCAAAGTTCGGCTACGAGCGGCTGGCGATCTCTGTGCCGCGAGAGGCGCTGATTGGCGCGAAGAATGCGCGAGTTACCTTGATGGCGGGGTTTACTACAGTGCGCAATGTTGGTGCAAGCGGGTTTACTGACGTTGCTCTGCGTGACGCCATCAATGCGGGTGACGTACCCGGACCGCGTTTGCTGGTCAGCGGTCCGGCGCTCAGTATCACTGGAGGACATTGCGATAACAACATGCTGCCCTCCGAATATCACGCGACTAGCGACGGTGTGGCGGACGGCGTTGCAGAAGTTCAACACAAGGTGCGCGAAAACATTAAGTACGGCGCGGATCTGATTAAGGTCTGCGCGACCGGTGGAGTGTTGTCGCTGGGAGATAATCCGCAGCATTCGCAGTTCACGCAGGAAGAAATGAAGGCTATTGTCGCGGACGCGCACCGGCTGGGGCGGAAAGTTGCGGCGCATGCCCACGGGGCAGAGGGAATTCGCTGGGCAGCCGAGGCCGGAGTCGACTCGATCGAGCATGGATCGTACATTGATGACCCCGCGATCGCGGCGATGAAGGAGCATGGAACGTATTTGGTTCCAACCCTTTACCTGGGCGACTGGATGATTGATAACGCGGGACTGACGCGCTTACCGGCTCCGCTGTTGGCCAAGGCGAAAGATGTGATCCCGGCGGCTCGCAAGAACATTGCGCACGCGTTTGCCAGTGGCGTGAAAGTTGCTTTCGGCACAGATGCTGCGGTTTATCCGCATGGATTGAATGCTCACGAATTCGCAGTGATGGTCAGGCTCGGACTGACACCGCTGCAGGCCATCCAAGCGGCAACCGTGAATGCCGCAGACTTGCTGGGCTGGTCGGGCAAGGTGGGAACCCTGGAAGCGGGGGCGTGGGCGGACATCGTCGCGGTCGACGGCGATCCAATCAAGGACGTCACAACACTCGAGCGCGTGAAGTTTGTGATGAAGGGCGGCGATGTGGTGAAGAATGAGTACGTGAAGTGAAACAAGTCGGATAGCTGTGATTGAGCTTGGCTAGGAGGGTTTCATGGCGTGGTACTGGCCGACTATCGAGGATGAGAGTTCCGCCGAGCATGCCACCAAGGCAGCAGTGGGAGTGAGTGGGTTCATCGCTGCCATCACCGCGCTGCTCGCTGTCCTGAGCATTATTTATCACAAGCCGATTTTTGGGCTTGATGGATTGGGGCTGATTGATGCCGCGATATTCGCCTTGATTGCGTGGCGAATTTCCAAAGTGTCCCGAACCTGGGCAGTTGTCGGCTTGCTGATGTATCTGGTTGAGGTAGGCTTTAAATTGCTAACGAATCCGAGCGGGGCGCTAGGGGTCCTAACTATCATTTTCATTCTCACGTACATCAATGCCATCCGTGGAGCATTTGCCTATCACCGCTACCGGAAGGCAGAGTGCAATCCGCTCGCACCACCCACACCGCTAGCCTAGGGTTCGCGGCTGCTGCGCTTTGCTCTTTCCGTGACCCAATCGGTCCAGTAGGAGGAGAATCCGCTGGCGAGTAGTGGCGCTTTGCCCTCCACAGCATCCACGAAATTTTCCAGCATGGGATAGTGCAAGTTGGCATGTGGCGGCAGAGTCTCGCGGCCCATGGGATAAATGAGGTCAGGACCGTTCAGCGGAGATAGTTCCATCTCGCCGTCGGTGCCACGGATGCGGCATTCGTCACGGGAAACTTTGGAGTGCCAGCGCACGTCAACCATGCCGCGAACGCCAGCCGGATATTCAATCATCACGGAAGCATTGTCCTCCACGGCGTAGTGGTGCACGACATTGGAAAGCTGGGCCACCACGTGCTGTGGTTTGCCAAACAGAAAGTTCAAAACATCGATGCGATGCGAGGCGATGTCGAACAGCGGTCCGCCTCCGGCCTTGGCGGGATCGACCAACCAACTACGGCTGCCTTGGCCGTCGAACCAGCCATGGCAAGTAAGCTCGGCAAGAACCGGTCTGCCAATTGCGCCGGCAGCAAGTAATTCTTTTGCACGCTGCACTTTGGGGTAGGAGCGGCGATAGTAGGCTACGGCGAATGTCTTGCCGCTCTCGTCGGCCGCGTTCAGCATGATGCGCGCCTCGGGCTCGCTCATGGCCATGGGCTTTTCGCAGAGCACATGTTTGCCCGCGCGAAGGGACTGGATGGTTTGCGGTGCGTGGAGAAAGACAGGTGTTCCCACATAGACGGCGTGAACCTCGGGATCGGCAAGTGCCTCCTCGAGAGTTTTCCAGACGGAGACGCCGTAGGGAGCTGCCTTCGCGGGATCACGAGTGACCAGGCCGTAGAGGCGGCTGCGGGATTCGGCCTGGATCGCTGGGATGACGCGCCGTGTTGCGATGTCGCCAATTCCGATCACGATCCAGTTCAGCATGTGGAATTGAGCCTTTCTAGAGTTCGACAAAAAACTACGAGGACTATTTTTGTTTCCGGCGCAGCGGGCGAGACGCCCGCCGGACAGCCGCCGGGACGGCGGCGCTGTAAAACAAAAGGCCGGCCTAGGCCGGCCTTCGTGACGATCTCAATACAAGAACTACTTCTTGGGGGCGATCGCGTCTTTCGCGGCCTTGGCGACGCGGAATTTCACGACGGTCTTAGCCTTGATCTGGATGGGTTCGCCGGTCTGCGGATTACGTCCCACGCGAGCCTTGCGGTGCGCCTTCACCAGACGGCCGAGGCCGGGCACAACGAAGATGCCATTCTTCTTGGTTTCTTTGATAGCGGTGTCGGCCAATTGCTCCAAAAACGCCGCCGCGGTTTTGTTGGGAAGCTCGGTCTTCTCGGCGAGATGCCGAATGAGCTGTGTCTTTGTCAAACCTGCAGCCATGTGTTTTCTCCTCGACTAAAAAATCGGTTTAATACCAGCGGGGCCTATCTTATACCCGCGAGCCTGTGGAAAACACCTTATTTTACGAGGGTTTTCTAATTTTCAAACGCGGAAGAGGCCATTTTTACAGGCGTTCTTACGCATCCCGATGGTGAAAGGAGCCTGCCATGCGTACCAGCGTGGTAACCATCGAGGGATTGCAGATTGCAGATTGCAGATTTGAGATTTCACATTGAAGTCCTTTGCCAGTCAAGCAGCGTTTTGAAATCTGCAATCTCAAATCTGCATTCTGAAATTGCTGCCATGGCTACAGACCTCGATGGTCGAATTGTAAGACGGGATGACATAATGCTTGCAGGGAGTTGCGATTGAGTTGCGCTATTTGTGAAATCCGCAAGGAGAAACGATTTTGCCCCGCTGTTCACGGGCGCATCTGCTCGCAGTGTTGCGGCGAACAACGCGAAGTCACGCTCGACTGTCCGAGCGATTGCCCCTATCTCTTGCAAGCACGAGAGCATGAGAGGCCGCGACCGGCGGACCAGATCGATCCCGCCGGATTGTTTCTTCAGGTGGAAGTCTCGGACCAATTCATGTACGAAAAAGAACATCTGCTCATGGGCCTGACGTATGCGCTAGCGAAAGCGGCTCGAGCCGACCGAAGCCTGCACGATCAGGATCTGATTGCCGCGCTCTCGGTATTGGCGAAAAGCTATGAGCGGCTGGTGAATTCCGGACTTCACTATGAGCAACCGTTGACCAGCGAATCGCAGCGCAGGGCTGCGGCTGAAGTTGAGTCGATGATCCGGGAATACCGCGAGGCCGAGCAAAAGCACACTGGATACGCGGCTCTGAAGGATTCTGAGGTGCTGAAGGCTCTAGTGTTTCTGGTGAGGCTCGGCAACGGGCGGACGTCCGGTCGCCCAAAGTCACGGGCCTTCGTAGATTTTCTGTTCAACCAATTCCCGGAGAATGAATCGGCCGTGACTGCACCCGCACAGTCGGGAAGTCGAATCATTCTTCCGTAAGGGCTTGAGTCCACGTATAGCGGTTCGGGAATTTTCGTACAGTTTGTCCCGCCGGCAACGCATCGAGCATTTCCTGAATCGATTTCTTCAAAACGGGATGCCGTGTCTCCGGCGCAATCTCAGCCAGAGGTTGGAGAACGAAACGGCGCTGGTGCATCGCTGGGTGAGGAACGGTCAATGTGGAAGAGTCAAGGATGATCTCGCCGAAGAGCAGAATATCGATGTCGATGATGCGCGGGCCTTTGGGCTGAAGGCGTTCGCGGCCCATTTCATGTTCGATGTACAGTATGGCCGCCATGAGTTCTTGAGGAGCTTCTGTCGTCTCCAGAGCGACAATACAGTTCAGGAACCACGCCTGATTCGTGAATTCGATCGGCTCGGTTTCGTAGAACGAGGAGAGCAATACGATGCGACGGTTCGCTTGCAGCCGGGCGATCGCGTCGTAGAGATGTCCCTGACGATCACCGATGTTGGATCCAAGCGAGAGATAGACGAGAGGAGGCATTTGGCGGCAGTTCAGTTGTACTCCCTTGGAATTCCCGGCGACAATTGCAACGGACTATTAATGTAAACATTGCCGTCTGAAATGCCGAATCGATGCTTTCACAATTTCGCTTTAGCTGCAGTTCACCTCCGCAAGGACAATGACCTTGGTCACTATCGTGCAGTTGCACCGAGCCCCTAGAATCTCGGTATGGCGTTGGATTCACTCCTCCTGAGCCAGGATCCGGAACTGGTACGTGTAATCCGGCCTACGCTCGAGAAATTATCGATCGAGGTTGAGATCTGCCACGAGGCGCGGGCAGGTGCCGACATTCTGATCACGGACAAGTTCGACGCAGTAATCGTGGATTGCGACGATCTGAACGGCGGCCTGGCCGTGTTGCAGGGACTGCGAAGCACACCCAGCAATCGCAACTCGGTTGCGTTTGCGATCCTCAACGGCAAGCGAACGACCACGCAAGAAGCTTTCGGCATGGGCGCCAACTTCGTTCTGCAGAAGCCGATCAGCTTGCTCAACGCGTCGCGCTGCTTCCATGCGGCTTTGAATTTCATGGTGAAGGAACGTCGCCGGTACTTCCGTCAGCCGGTGAAGATGCTCGTCAAAGTCGTATTTGAAGGAAAAACCTTGAGCGCGACCAGCACGAACATCAGCGAGGGCGGAATCGCCTTGATGTTGCGGGAGGCCCTGCCGAAAGGCGCATCGCCTCATCTCAAATTCTGCCTCCCCGAAACAGATGTTCAGATCGATGTTGAAGCCGAGGTAGCCTGGGTCAACGTGAAAGGACTCGCCGGGTTCCGCTTTCATGACCTTGCAAAGAACTCTCAAGAAAAACTCGACCGCTGGCTCGATGATCAAATGGAACAGGAATTTCCCGGAGCTAAAGATCGACTGGCCGCCGCAGAATCCGAAACTTCTCACTAGATCCCTCACCCCAGCAGACTCTTCCTTCACAGCGGACGATTGCCGAATGCGGTCACCCGGTTGCGGTCGGAAGGGGTATCTCTCTTTGGACTTGCGCAACGTGATCCGCGTGGCAATCTGATAGATCATTCCTGCAACCAAGGGAGATACCGAATGTTAACCAATGACTTTCGCATCGCAAAGGTGCAGCGAACCCTGCGCTGGTTTGAGGAGGACATTCCACTCCTCAATATGCGGGTCAAGGAATTATCGAAAGAACGGCAGGACTCCGCCCGCAAGTTTGCGACGGCGGTAATC
Source organism: uncultured Acidobacteriaceae bacterium (assembly GCA_963840895.1). Classification (GTDB taxonomy): domain Bacteria; phylum Acidobacteriota; class Terriglobia; order Terriglobales; family Acidobacteriaceae; genus Sulfotelmatobacter. The sequence goes on along the minus strand of CAWJAR010000002.1, from coordinate 1,052,835 downwards.
GATCAGACTCGGGCTGAGTTGGAGAGGCTGCTGCAAGAGCAGCCGCACGATGTGCAGGACTCCAGTGAAATGCCTTGCGAGCCCGCAGATTAATCCGGGAAACCCGGAAGTGAAATCAGAGTGTGGACCCGGCAGCTGCTTCGGCACTGGGCGGAATCGCGTCGTCGTCGGCGTCCGCGGTGGAAGTGACTTCCTCCCACAACGTCTTGTCACGCAAAATGCGTGAGACCAAGGCCGTGTGCATGGCGTGGCCAGCACGGTCGGCCACAACGTTTCCCCGAATCTGTTTCCCCAACAGCGCCAAATCGCCAACCAGATCGAGCACCTTGTGTCGAACAAATTCGTCAGGGAAGCGCAGTGGGCCGTTCTCGATGCCATCCCGAGTGAGCACAATGCAGTTTTCACTCGAGGCGCCACGAATCAATCCCATGTTGCGCATGGCCTGCTCGTCCTGGCGCGAACCAAACGTACGCGCGGCAGCAATGTGTTTGAGATAACTTCCGTTGGTGAGTTCTACCTGGAACGTTTCTTTCCCGATGAGCGGGTGCGGGAAGTTGATGGAGTAGGACACAGAATAAGTCTCGGAGGGATAGACCGCGATGAACTTGTTGCCTTCACGCATCTCGACTTCGCGGCGAATCTTTAAATACTTTCGGGGGCGCCTCTGCTTGCGGATACCGGCCCTGCGAATCATTTCCACGAAAGGCTTCGCGCTGCCGTCGAGAATTGGTAGTTCGAGGTTATCGAGTTCAACGATGGCGTTATCAATTCCCATGCCGATGAAGGCGGAAAGCACATGCTCAGTGGTCGAGATGAGCACGCCTTTCTTCATAAGGCTGGTGGCATAGCTGACGCGCGCCACGTTTCGACTGATCGCTTCAATCTCGAAACCATCCAGATCGGTACGCCGAAAAACGATGCCGGTATCCGACGCGGCCGGCAAGATTCGCATGGAGACGGGAGCACCACTATGCAGGCCAACGCCGTTGCATTCCACAGCGGAGCGGATTGTTTGCTCTTGGTTCAGAAATGACTCAGGTATGTTTCGGTGAAGGTGTAGCTTACGCTAGCGTCCAGAAAACTGTCTGTGGCAAAACCGCCACAGTCCGTGGTACGACGAACGCCGCATGCGGGAATAGTGCCTGCAGCAACAACTCAATAAGACATTTATTGTGAATGAGTTAGGGGATGTGTTCCCCGAGTGGCAGCCAGCATTTGGGAGAGCAATGAAAGTACTCAAGCATCCCAAATCCGGGAAATGAAATTCTCAATGCTTGCTGTTCTGCTTGCCCGAGGCCTTGTTGGGGTTGTAACCGGAATTGGGATCGAACATGGATTGGTCGAGACCCTGATTGATGGTGACGGAGTTCATGAATCGCTGGGAGGCCATGTCGCCGTTGAAATAGCGAGTGACGTTGTAGGGTGCCATGATGCCAGAGACGCTTTTGTAGTTCTCGTAGACTTCTTCTTCCAAATTCTTCTGCTTGTCGACGGGATCGCGCCAAGTGAACGACTTCTTCACGGGCAAATGCGTGTCGGTATCGAAATAAAGCGTGACGCTCTCGTTCTTTGAGTTAATGAGGGTGACCTGCGATGCCGGATGTTGTGCCGCAATGGCGGGACCTTCGAAGAGGAATACGACGCCCGGATCATTGACCCAGGTGCGCAACACCATATCGAGCGAGTACCGGCGGCGGCGAAGGTAGTCATCGAGGTCTTTTTGTTCTATGGGACGCGCGCCTTTGTAGGTGAGTTCGTATGCCTTGTTGCCAACATACAGCTGGGCAATGTCGCGCTCTTTGGTGAGCTCGACGCGCTCCTTGTCGGGAAATTCCCAGAAGCTCCAAAACACACCGCCGCCGCTTTCGCGGCCATGATGGAAGCCGTAACCGCGCCCTTGTAACTCGCGGTCGCGAATCGTGAGATAAGTCTGCCCTCCCAACGCTTCAATGCCCTGGTCGATGATGGCCCTGGCTTTGCGTGCGTTTTCCTGGTCTGGCGCAATCGCGTCGGCGGGCTTGGTCGCGTCGGTGGCAGCTTGCGGCGAGACTTGGGAAGCCGTACTCTCGCGAGGCTGTGCGTCCGCCTGAGGCCAGGCCGAGCACACCAAAATCAGAATCGGGAAAAACTGTCTCATTCCACTTGAGGGAGTGATCGCGTGCAATCAGAATTGTAGCGTTTCTTGTGGACTTCCTGCGCGCAGTAGTGAAAGCTCCTTCTGAAGCCTTGGATGCAGGAAAAGGCCCGGTTGCAAGCTGGCAGAGTGCGTTTTTGTTGAGTTTTTGTGATTGTCAGCCGGTCAACACTGCTCCGCCGTTTACGTTAAAGACTTCGCCAGTAATAAAGCTGGCGTGCTCGGTGCACAAAAACAGAATGGGAGCCGCAATTTCCTCGGGCCGGGCAGCCCGGCCTAAAGGAATGGTGCTACGAATTTGTTCTCCGCTCTTCGGGTCGGCTAGGGCTCCGGCACTCATGTCGGTGTCGACCCAGCCCGGGGCCACACAATTTACATAAATGCGCGCGGAGGCCAGTTCCGTCGACAGTCCCTTCACCATGCTGATGAGGGCGCCCTTGGTCGCGGAATAGTCGCAGTGAAAAGCTTCTCCACGCTGACCGCTGGTGGAACTGATCAGTACGATGTGTCCCGCTGGTTGATTGGTGCGCGGTTGGGCCTTCATCTGGGCCACGGCGTGCTTCACCAGACCGAAGACTCCATCGAGATTAATGGAGAGAGTGGAGCGCCATTGCTCGTCGGACATTTTCTCGATGGGCACATTCTGTTCCGGCCAGACACCGTGGTTGGCGACGAGAATATCCAGCCTGCCAAAATGCTTCACGGTCTCAGCCACCAGGGAACGGGCTGCCTCGGGGTTATGTAAGTCGGAAGAGATCGGATAGCAATTTGCCGCACCGCAGTCTTGGGCGAGTGTTTCGGCTTGAGCGCGGGCACTGCGATAGCTGAAAGCGACCTTGGCGCCAGCAGTTGCAAACATTCGCACGGTCGCCGCGCCGATGCCGCGAGATCCGCCAGAAATCAAGGCGACTCTTCCGGAAAGAGATAGAGGGATAGACATGGCAGACTAGTTTCCAGTTTTCAGTCTGCCGTTGCAAGTAGGTGGTTCAATCTCCAGAGCCAGAGGACATACGCTCGGATTTAAGCCCACGCAGAAGCAGGCGCACTAACATGCCATCGAAGCGGGTTCCGCTCATTTTTGTCAGTTCGTCCAGTGCCTGTTCCGGAGTGCGCGCTGCAGCGAACGATTGCTCCGTGACCATGTTGGCGTAGGCGTCGGTTAGGGCGATGATACGCGCCCACAGCGGAATCTCCTCGCCTCGCAGACCGTCGGGATAGCCTGAGCCGTCGAAACGTTGATGATGGTGCTCGATTGCCTCGCGCATCATCTGGGAGTGAGGGATGGTGGCCAGGATCTCCGCCCCAACGTGCGCGTGCATTCTCACTTGCATGAATTCATCTTCGTTCAGCGGGCCAGGCTTGTTCAGCACACGCTCAGAAACGAAGATCTTACCCACATCGTGAACGCGGGCGGCGTAGACCAAGTCGGCAGTCTCCTCGGAAGAAAGACCGAGTGCCCGGGCAATCACTTCGGAATAACGCGCCACGAGATCGCCGTGGCCGGAGGTCTGCAATTCGCGAGACTCGGCGGCCCGGCTTAGGGATTCGATGGCTTCCTTCAGGACGGGAACATTGCAACCGCCTTCTCCACCGCAGAGCTTGTGCAAGGTTGATGTCAGTTCCTCCAGATGTTCAGGTCCGGTATCTTCGCGCTGGAGAAATCCTTCGATGTAGGCTGAGATCTGTTGACGCTGCCGGGCGAAATCCTGTCCCTCAACAAATTCCTGGGCGGTTGAGACAGAATTTCCGCCGGAACGTTTGGAGACGTACATGCCGGCATCGGCCACGCGAATAATGTCTTCAATGGAGAAGCCGTGCATGGGGAAACTTGCGACTCCGAAGCTGCCCGTGATGTGATGTTCGCTCAACATCGGGTCAGTAGCCAGCCACTGGCGCAGGCGCTCGGCCAGCACTTGCGCTTGCTCAGATCCAGTTTCTGGCATCAGCACGATAAATTCGTCGCCGCCATAGCGCGCTACCACGTTGGACTGCCGGGACTTTTGCTCGAGCAAGCGGCCGACGCGCGCCAGGACGAGGTCGCCTTCGAAGTGTCCCATGGTGTCGTTCACTTCTTTGAACTTGTCGAGATCAATCAGCACCACTGAGAAAGGACGTCCGGAACGCGACGCACGTTTCCACTCGGCCGATAATGCTTCCCAGAAGAAGCGCCGGGTCTTGATTCCTGTCAGGCCATCGGTGATCGATTGCTGCTGAAGTTTCTGGAATACGAAAGCGTTGTGAAGCGCGGTCGCAAGCAAATCGGCGAGCGTGTTGAGGATCAAAACATCTTGTGGTGAGAAAGCATTCTCGCTGCGGCTTTCGATGTTGAGCACGCCGAGCAGCGATTCGCCGTAGGTAATCGGAATGCAGAGCACCGCACGAGAATCAGGAAGAATCCCGGTCAGATTGCCGGGCAAAGCATTTTGGACAAGAGCGCGTTCGCCGGTGCGAGCGACGCGTCCGAGAATGCCAACCCCCAGCGGGATACGCTTGCCCATGGCGTGAGCGGTAGCGCCGGCTTCAGCCTTGATTTCAATTTCTTTGGTGCCGTAGTCGAGCAATCCAATGCCGATGTGGTCGAAGCTGAAATTCTTTTGGATCTCACTCACGATCTGGCCCAGCATATGAACAGGATCGTCACTCGAGATGGCCGTACGGGAAACGTTGTTGAGGAATGCGAGTTGGCGGGAACGCCGCTGCTCTTCGGCAAACAGGCGCGCATTTTCGACCGCGACCGACACCTGTCCGGCAGCGGTGACGAGTACATCCAGATCGCGCTGCTCAAAAACAAATTCGCGGTCGGGATTCATCGCGACCATGATTCCGCACGACTTATTCCCTAAGAAAATCGGGGCAGCAATCAGGCATTTGGCAGGGCGCTGCGGAACATGGGTGATGCCAAGGCTTCTGCGTGTACTCTCTAGCTCGGAGCGGATCAGCAGCGGCTCTGCACTGCGGATTACGGACTCGGTGAACGCATTTCGGAGTTCACGAGTGCGTTTGGCCAGAACGCGATTGTCCCGGATCTCCAGCTCGAAACGAATTTGATCGCCCTCCTGAAAGGCGATGTAGAAATGGCTGGTGTCAAAAATCTGGCCCAGTTCGATCTGAATGGTGCGAAGGATCTCGTCCTGATCAAGACGTGAGCTGATCGCCTTCCCGATCTCAGTCATCAGCTCATATTCCTTGGTGCGGCGGTGAGCGTCGTGACTGACTACATAATTTTCAAGGGTAAGTCCCAGTTGCAGAGCAAGGCCTACCATCAGACGCGGACCGGAGGAGCCAAACGCCCTGCGTTCGGCGTGGGGAAACAGGATCACCCCAAAATTGTGCTCCCGGGTTTGAAGATTCACGGCGGTGAGATTGCGGACGTCGGCCTCGGTGAGGAGTCGTTTGAAATCAGCGAATGTCCCCATCGGGGCCACAGGCAGAGGCTCGGTCATTTCCCCTACGCCCTGAACGGTGAAGATCCCGCTTCGTCGATAAGCGAGTTCGCAGATGTAGTCACCCGCGCCGGTCTTCTCCATCGCCTCGAGAAATCCAGCGGGGAAGCCATGCTGCACTGAAGGCAGAAGGCCGCGCCATCGTTCGGTAATTACTATCGCCGCCCGGCTCATTGGCAAAGCGCTGCGCAGCCGCTCAAGAGCAGCCTGCATACTGGGTACAAGCTCATCGGCGAAAAGGAGACGTCGTGCATCGACGCCGAGAGTGGACAACGCCAGAGTATTTTCCTGAACCGCGTTGCGCTGGTTCTCGAATAACACCATCACCATGGCGATGCCAAGAAGCATCTGGGGCACCGGGCCAAACAGCCGGCTGGCATTGCCGAACATCTCCATCCAGGGATTCTGCAGCTGTCCAACGCCCATCAACACGGCCCAGAGCGCCAGCGAAATCGCCAGGACCTGGAAAGCTAACGACCCGCGCTTGTGACCATTCACGTAGAAGACGGCCGAGGCATAAAGCAGAATGCCGGCTAGTCCCAACCCTAAACGGATGGCCGGCTGCACGTCGGGGCGAAAGACGCCATTGATAATGTGTCCGCGCAATGTCCAGCACGCGAGGGCGACTCCGAGACTCCCAACTGCAGCGTCGTGCCAGCGGAACTGATACGAGCCTCGCATCAACCGCGTCGAAATTAAAATGCAGAGGGCCATTGCGACCAGAAACAATTCGCTGGCAAAAAAGGCTATCGAGGATGTCGGAAAGGTATCGAGAACGTAGTGCAGAGAGTACGCGGCCCAGGCCAACTGCCACGCCCGGAAGTAAGGCTGCCGGCTCTGTTCGTGCAGATATGTGAAGACGAGGAACAGCAGCACCGAGACGAATCCCGGTATCAAAACCGTCGTGATGACGACACTGTTCATAGGGTCGGTAAAGACACCTCTAGCCCGGCTTGCAGGGCCAGTTTCGGGGGGAAACAGTGTCGCAATGTTTTCATAGTCGAACCCCAAACACAATAGGATTTAAGTACATTGCCCGACTTCGATATCTTTGGGAATCAAAGGGTTGCGTGCAAAATCGATATGGTATCGCGGCTTGACGATGTTTTTCACTGCCCGTACCATCGAGGGTCAGACAATCCAGCGTCCAACGATCGAGGCGATGCCGGAAGTATCTTTCCCAGCGGCAAGCCTGAGTTTTCCATTCTGCGTAACTGATCAGAGCTTATGCCCGATTCCTTGAAGTCCATAGCGCCAGGCAAACCGCGAGTCCGATTCGCGCCCTCTCCAACCGGTTTTCTTCACGTGGGTAGCGCGCGCACTTTCATCTTTAATTGGCTGTATGCACGCCGAAACCATGGAACGATGATTTTGCGGCTTGACGACACCGATGTCGGCAGGAACACCGACGCCTCGGTCAATTCGATTTTTGAAGGCTTGAAGTGGTTAGGACTCGGTTGGGATGAAGAATATAAACAATCCGAACGAGGAGCTTTGCACCGCCAAATGGCGGATGTAATCTTTCAAAAAGGCCTGGCGTATCGCGACTTTACCCCCGCGCACAGCGGCGACAGCGAACGATCTGGCGCTCAAGGGACGTGGCTGTTTAATCCCGGTATGCGGGAATTGTCGCGCGAAGAAAGCGACCGGCGCGCCGCGGCCGGAGAACCGTTTGCCTTGCGGTTTCGCGTGCCGCGAGAGAGCAGCCAACCGGTGCGCTTCACCGACGCGGTGTACGGCGAGCAAGTGAAAGAGAGCGCCGATATCGAGGACTTCGCTCTCCTTCGATCCGATGGTATGCCGACCTACCACCTGGCTTCCTGCGCCGACGATGCAGATTTGAGCATCAGCCATGTCATTCGCGGACAAGATCATCTTTCCAATACGTACAAGCATGTGTTGATCTTTGAAGCCGCGGGTTTCGCGCCGCCGCAGTTCGCGCACCTTCCGTTGCTCGTCGCGCCGGATGGGACGAAGCTTTCGAAGCGCCGGCACGGACCCGTCGTCAGCGTGACCACCTACCGTGACGCGGGATTCCTGCCCGAGGCATTCATCAACTTTCTGTGCCTGCTGGGCTGGTCGCCCAAAAATGATCGCGAGCAAATGAGTCCGCAGGAGCTGATCGATGCGTTCTCGCTCGAAGGGATCAACCGGGCGAATGCCGTCGTGAACTTCAAAGAGCCAGATGTGGCGCGGGAGCCCTCGCCCGCGAACTCTTCCCCTGAGGAAACGTTTGACCCCAAGGCAATCTGGCTGAATGCGGAAGACATTCGCGGGCTGGCGCTTGAAGACCTCAGCCGGCGCTTGCTGCCGATTGTGCATGACGCGGGGTTCAAGATTTCGCCGGAGAGAATGCTGCAGATTACGCCGCTCATTCGCGAGCGCATCAAGCTGCTACGTGAAGTTCTCACGGCTGCAGATTTTTTCTTTGTCGATCAGCTACCTTCCTACGACTTTGCCGAACTCATTCCCCAGAAGGGTGACGCGGCCATGGCGCTGAAAGTTCTGAAGCGCGCCAAAGAAGTTCTAGCACACATCGAATTCAAACACGATCCGCTGGATCAAAGCTTGCGCGCGGCTGCCCAGCAACTCGGAATCAAAGCGGGCCAGATGTTTCAACCGATTCGCGTAGCCGTTTGCGGGAGAAAAAATGCTCCGCCCCTGTTTGAGACGCTCGAGGTGCTGGGTCGGGAGACCACGCTGGCGCGAATCGAGCAGGCGATCTCGCGTCTTGGGTGAGCCGCCACGTTTTTGAATTTGTTGCATCCCACATCTCCGCACGTCAATCTATGGCTACTGAGTTTCGCCACGCCGACGTCAACGTCTTCCACTCACCTAACGAATCCGGAATAGAAGAAACAGAAAGAGGTCCGTATGAAGGCCGTGCAAATCAGCAAACCAGGTGGCAATTTCGAGATGGTCGAACGCCCCGTGCCGGAGCCCGGGCGCGGTCGGGTGCGAATCAAAGTTGAGGCCTGCGGTGTTTGTCACAGCGACACGCTGGTGAAGGAGGGGCAGTTTCCGGGACTTCAGTATCCTCGCGTCCCAGGGCACGAGATTGCAGGTCGCGTTGACGCCGTCGGCGCCGATGTCATGCAGTGGAAACCCGGACAGCGCGTCGGCGTGGGATGGCACGGCGGGCACTGCTTTCAGTGCGATCCCTGCCGCCGTGGTGATTTCATTCTCTGCCAATTCGAAAAGATCACCGCCATCCACTTCGACGGCGGCTATGCGGAATACATGATTGCGCCCGCGGAGGCGGTGGCGTTGATGCCCGACGACCTACCCGCCGCGGAAGCTGCTCCATTGATGTGTGCCGGGATCACCGTGTTTAACTCGCTGCGCAATGCAGGTGCGCGCAGCGGCGATACAGTGGCAATTCAAGGCATCGGTGGACTGGGGCATCTTGGAATTCAGTACGCCCGGCAGATGGGCTTTCGCACCGTCGCGGTTGGTCGCGGCAAAGACAAAGAAACTCTCGCTCGCAAGTTAGGCGCCCACGAGTATGTCGATGCTGGAACGAGTGCTCCCGCAGATGCTCTGCAGAAGCTGGGAGGGGCACGCGTAATCCTCGCGACGGCACCGGATTCGAAATCCATTTCCGCCCTCGTCGACGGTCTTGCGGGCGGAGGAACATTGCTGGTAATCGGAGCAGGTTTTGAATCTCTCACGGTCACACCGCTCCAGTTGATTCTCGGCCGCAAAGCGATTCAAGGATGGCCTTCGGGGACAGCAAAAGACTCGGAGGATACACTCAAATTCAGTTCGCTCAGCGGGGTACGTCCGATGATCGAACGCTACCCTCTGGCAAAAGCTGCCGAGGCGTACGATCAGATGATCAGCGGAAGGGCGAGATTCCGAGCTGTATTAACGATGGATTCGTAGCCCATCTGGCGACTACGAGACTGAGAGCGGGGAGACAAAACTAGGACTCTGATATTGCTGTTTGGCTAGTCGGCGGGCATCGCCGGAAAGTCAATTTTGGACTGGAGAGCCGCGTGGCGCTCCAGTCCTTATTTTTTCTGGGTCTAATATTAGATTGACACGAAGTACTTTGTATTATAAAGTAACTTCGTGATCGACCCGAACGAGCCCTTCCACCACTCCATCCCAAAGCGCTGGATTCCCCGCGAGATGACCACGGCGCCAGCTCTCGATCCCACCGAGCCTCGAGGATTCATCGAGAGACGCTATGCACTGCTGATCAATCCCTTCTACCCGAAGGACGCCAACGCCAGCTTTGGCAAGCATGTCCTCACGCCTTCGCTCGCACTGACCAGCTTTGCCGCAACGACGCCCGCGCGTTGGCGGATCGAATACTGGGACGAGAACCTGCTCGATGGACGGCCGCCATTCCAGCCACTACCCCATGTGGTCGGCATTACGGTCCATCTGACCTTCGCCCGCCGGGCTTTCGAGCTTGCGGACTGGTACCGCGCCCGCGGATCGAAAGTGATCTTCGGAGGGTTGCACGTACTCTCCTGTCCCGACGAATGTGCTCCGCATGCGGACGCACTCGCGTTAGGTGACGGCGTTCAGCTTTGGCCGCGCATTCTTCACGACATCGAAGAGAACCGGCTGCAACCTCGCTATGTCGCCACATATGAGAACGATTACTGCGACGATCCCTCACCTCGCCGGAGTATTCTCCCGCGCCGTAGCTTTCTAACTACGACGAGTCTGATCGCCACGCGCGGATGTCATAACCGCTGTGGCTTTTGCTATCTCGCCACCGACAGCCTGCGCATGCCGTATCGCATGCGCCGTCCGCAGCAAGTAGTTGATGAGTTCCTGGCCGACGACCAGCCGTACGCGGTCTTCATCGACAACAATCTGGGATCGCGCCGCGACTATCTTCACTCGCTCTGTGCCGCGCTGCGTCCACTCAACAAAATCTGGAGCGCCGCTGTCACCATCGATGTCACGGACGATCCTGGCCTGATCCGCAACATGGCCCTCGCCGGATGCACCGGCGTGTTCAGCGGTTTCGAATCGCTCTCCGACGACAATCTGGCGGACTCGCACAAGAAGACACCGAAGACCAGCGATTACGCGCGCCGTGTTCGCATCTTGCACGACTACGGCATTCAGGTGAACGGATCATTCGTTCTTGGCTTCGATCACGACCGCAAAGATGTCTTTGCCCGCACCGTGGAGTGGATCGAAGAAAATCGCCTGGAGTGCTCCACGTTCCACATCCTTACGCCGTACCCGGCGACCCCGCTGTTTCGCCATATGGAGGAGCAGGGCCGCATCCTGCATCGCGACTGGACGCTCTACGATACCGGCCACGCCGTCTTTCAGCCCAAGCACATGACTCCCCAGGAACTCGAGCAGGGATATGCCTGGATCTACCGGCGCCTCTTCTCGCACGCCTCGATCTGGCGCCGCCGTCCGGAAGACCTCCAGGCAATCCCGCTGTACCTCGCAATGTCTTATCTCTACAAACGTTCCAACCGCTTCTGGCATCTGCTGATCAAGCACGACCTGGTGAATCCGGTATGGAAGCCTTTGGTCGAAATGACCCGCTGGCGCCACGTCCACTATCGCAAGCACCTCGCGCAACGCGAGAGGGCAGTCGGCGCACCGGGGCAAGTTGTATCGGCAGGAGTGTGATGCCAAGACCTCCGGCGTGGTAAATTGCCCTAAACGCGTCGGGGCTCGATATGTTTCTAAGCCTTCGCCATGCACTCCGTCAGCTTCGGGAAAGTCCCGGCTTTGCTGCCACCACCATACTGACCCTTGCGCTCGGCATCGGCTCTTCGACGGCGATCTTCGCCGTTCTCGATGCGGTGTTGCTGGAGCCGCTGCCGTTCCCTCGGGCCGATCGACTCGTCGCTGTGGAATCCCAGCCAGACCGCGTTGTCTCCATCCCGACGATGCAGGACTATCAGTCGCGCTCCACCACGTTTAGCAGTCTCGCTGCGTATCGTCAGTGGTCGCCGACTCAAAACGCCACCAACGTTGCGGCGGCCCGTCGAATTCTCGTTGTGTCGCAGAGCTTCTTCTCGACACTCGGAGCGAATTTCGTACTGGGAGCCAGCTGGCCGATCACAGGGAATGAACAGGAGTGCTCTCCGCAGGCGGTGGTGAGCGGCGGTTACTGGAAGCGTCTGGGAGGCGGCAGCGCACTCGGCAACCGAATGCTGAACCTGGACGGGCGAGATTTTCAGATCTCTGGAGTGCTGCCGTTAGAGCAGACGATTGAAGGTTCCTACAGCCTGAACCAACCGGAGGTCTTCGTTCCGATCGGCTGCGACAGCCAGGAACGCCCGACTTCGCGAGGTGACAGAAGCTTCTTACTGATAGGCAGGCTGCGGCCGGGTGTGACACTGAGTCAAGCGAACGCCGATCTGTCGCGCGTGGAGCGGACGCTTCAGAAAGACTATCCCAACGACTATATCGACTACGCGGCTGCGCTCAAGGAACTACCCGTGGTTTTTCCCTATGTTGAATTGCTTGTCGGCACGGAAACGAAGCCTGCGCTTCTGATGACGCTGGCAGCCTGCGGCTTTCTGCTTGTCATTGCTTGTGCCAATCTGGCGAGTCTATTGCTGGCACGCAACACTCGACGACGGAGTGAATTCGCTACCAGGGCAACGCTCGGAGCCAGTCTTGGTCAGCTCCTCAGGCAACTAATGATCGAGAGCTCAGTACTTGTTAGCCTCGGTGCAACCGGCGGCATTGTAGTGGCCCTCCTTATTTTGAGATTGCTGAAGACCACGACGGAACTGCACCTGCCTCGGCTTGCCCATGCTTCAATGAGTCCAGCAGTCCTGGCGTTCGTGATTGCAGTCTGCGCTGCGGTCACTTTCTTGCTCGCGCTGCTGCCCGCTTGGCGTACGTTGCGTCCTGGTCTGCTGCAGGATCTGCATGGTGTAGGGCGAAGTTCCGCTGGTCGAAGCCTGCGACTAGCCGGACGCTTGCTAGTCGTTGCGCAACTCACCCTGACTGTCGTGCTTCTTGCCTGTGCAGGATGGATGATCGGGAGTGTCTATCTGCTGTTACATCAGCCCCTCGGATTCGCACCGGATCATCTGCTGATGTTGGAAGCGGATGTGAGTTCGGATCATTTGGCGAAGCCAGAAGCGCTTCGAGCGGAAGTGCAACTGCGCGAGATGGCAGAAAGCCTGCGTCAGCTGCCGGGCGTCGTTTCCGTCGCGTTCACGGATCATCCGCCGCTCGGACATTCGGTCAACCGCTACACCTTCTATTCCGATGTACATGCGGAACGATCCAAGCGGCAGGTCAATCTCAATCCCAACTCCTACGCCATCAGCCCGGGCTATTTCTCAACGATCGGGCAATCACTCCTCGAAGGCCGCGACTTTAACGAAGCAGATGATGGCCGCAATCATGTCGCGATCGTCAACCAGGCGTTGGCAGAGCGTGAATGGCCCGGGGAACGTGCTCTGGGGCATCGCGTGCATACCGGAGAGATCCATGTTCCCGAGGGTGAGAGTTGGGCCACGGTAGTTGGTGTCGTGGCCAATGGGCACAATTATGATCTTGTCTCGAAACCCGGCCCCGACTTGTACATTCCGCGCGCGGAGAACCCCAGCGGCTATGCCAGATTCCTTTTGAAGGCAAATGGTAATCCCGCGATTCTGAAGAACGCAGCCAGGTCAAAGCTTAAGAACGAGTTTCCGGAAGCGAAGATCTTCGGTTTCGAAACTATGTCGGAAGAAATGTCGAGCGAGGTCTCGGAACGGGTATTCCTGATGGAAGTGGCCATTTCATTCGGCGGGATCGCACTGTTTCTCTGCGTACTTGGAACGTACGGCTTGCTGGCCTATGAGGTTTCGCTTCGCGAAAAGGAAATCGGCATACGCTTGGCACTTGGATCGTCGCGAGAGAGGATCGTCGTGCTCCTCCTTTACGAGGAGGGGCGCTGGCTGACCGTCGGAACCGTCTTGGGCCTAGTTTGTGCAGTCGCTGCTGGCTACATCTTTCGGTCGCGATTCTACGGCGCACAGGCAACGTCGCTTCCTGTCTTGTTGGGATCAACTTTCCTTCTGTTCGGGCCAGCACTTCTAGCGATCGCGCTGCCGGCACGCCGGGCCGCCCTACAAGATCCATCCGAAACGCTGCGCCGGGAATAAGGTAATCGCAGAGTCGCGGAAGCGGCGCCGCCCCAAAACCACGCCGAACCCTCGCATTTTCCGAATAAAGTCCTTGACAAGCTATACTGTGTATCATACAGTGTGTATCACATACTATATGACGAATGGTACCAAAGTCGCCCCAGATATCTTGGAAAACCTGAAGTTGGAGCTCCGCCGTGGATGTTTAATCATCGCCGTGCTGGCTCAGCTCCGGACCGAGCAATACGGATACACCCTACGCAAAGCCTTGGCCGACGATGGTTTAGCGATCGACGAAGGTACTCTCTATCCCCTGTTGCGCCGCCTTGAAACTCAGGGCTTGTTGGTTAGCCAGTGGCGGGAAGAGGACAAGCGCAACAAGCGTTTCTACCGGCTGTCGACAGCCGGCGAAGTGATTTTGGGCCAGTTGCTCGAAGAGTGGGAAAGCATCAACAAGTCGCTTAGCAAAATTCTCCAAGAGGCATCGTCATGAACAAAACCAGCCGCAACCCCATGGAACTCATCGACCGCTACCTGCAAGCCGTGCGCTTCTGGGTGCCGAAAACGCGCAGGCAAGAGGACCTGATCGCCGAATTAGGCGAAGACCTGCGCTCCCAAGTGGAGGACAAACAGACCGAGCTCGGCCGCCCCATCAACGTCGAGGAGGTTTCAGAGATCCTTAAACGCTGCGGCAATCCGATGCTCGTTGCCGGCCGCCTGGGTCCCAAGGGATATGTCATCGGGCCGACTCTGTATCCCATCTACTTGTTCGTTCTGAAGATGGTCCTGCTATGGATCTTGGTTCCGGTCTTCATCTTCATCGTAGGCCCTGTAAACCTGGCGACCTCCGGCGGAAACCTGGGAGAAGCCATCGCTCATACGATGGGCAATCTCTGGTCCGGCCTGTTCATCGCCGGAGGCGTCATCACTCTCGTCTTTGCCGTGTTGGAGCGCACCCACGCCCAGATGGGGACGGAGTGCAAATGGGATCCGAGTTCCTTGCCGCCGCTCCAGAAGCAAGAGCGGAAAACCTCCCTCGTGCAAGCGGTCTGTGAACTTGTCTTCGGATGGTTCGGAGTGATCTGGCTGCTTTTGCTCCCCCACTACCCGTTCCTGATTCTAGGACCCGCGGCAGGATTCTTAAAAGCCGCGCCCATGTGGCACACGTTCTACTTGCCGATCGTGCTGGTCGCAACGTTTGGCCTGCTGCGGGCGGGGATGATCCTTGCGCGACCGCAATGGACATGGCTTCCGTCGTTCAGCCAGCTGATGCAAACGGCGCTTAGCCTGATCCTCCTGCACTTCATTCTGAACGCCGCCACCCAGACTGCTGGCGGGAGCTGGCACCCGTTCGTTGTTCTGGCCGACAACGTACGGGATTCAGAGCGCTTGGCGCACATCGCCGCGATCGTCAACGCCTCAATCCTGCTTAGCCTCGCATCGGCGTGGCTCGGCCTGTGCATCGCCGCATTCGTTCAGACCTGGGAGTTCATGAAGCACGTCCGCAAATTGGCGACGGGCGTAGCTCACACCGCGTCGCTCGGCGTGCAATAGAACCCAAACACTTTCCAAGATAGTCGGCGTTGCTTGCACACGTAAGCGCGCGCTGGGAAGTGTGCGCACGTCCACGGATCAAGAACCCCCGTCGACGAACATTTGAAACAACGATTGAAACACGAAAGGAGAAACCAGCCATGACCGCCTCAACCGAGTTCGTTACGATCGACCGGAACCTTGCAAGCAACGCGAGTAAGCCTGCCGGTGGCGCCTACAACGTCTCTGTCGGATACTTGCGCGCCTTCATCACCCTGCTCGTCCTGGCGCACCATGCAGCCTTGGCCTACCACCCATTTGCTCCCGAGCCCGGCGCTGCTCTTAATGGTCCAGCCCGCTGGTGGCAAGCTTTCCCGGTCGTCGACTCACAACGCACCACCCTCTCCGCGCTGTTCACGGGCTTCAACGACATTTTCTTCATGGCGCTAATGTTCTTCCTTTCGGGTTTGTTTGTATGGAGGAGTCTGCAACGCAAGGGCATCGCTCATTTTCTTCGCGACCGGATCCTGAGGCTCGGCTTGCCGTTCATCATGGCAGCGGCGGTTGTCGCGCCCATCGCTTACTATCCCGCATATCTGCAGACTGGTGGACACGGCATCGCGGGCTTCTGGCAGCAATGGCGATCGCTCGGCAACTGGCCCGCTGGTCCCGCGTGGTTTATCTGGCTGCTGCTGGCGTTCGACATTTTTGCAGCTGTGCTCGTGCTGGCTCTGCCGAGATGGGGTGAATCTCTCGGCAGGGTGACGTCTGCCGCAGGCCGCCGTCCGATTGTCTTTTTCGGATTGCTGACCGTTCTCTCGGCCGTCGCGTACATTCCGATGGCGGCCGCGTTCAATCCGCTGGGCTGGAGCGCCTTTGGTCCGTTCTCATTCCAAACCAGCCGACTGCTCCACTATCTCGTCTACTTCTTGCTGGGAGCAGGAGTAGGCGTATGCAACCTTGATGCCAGCTTGCTGGCCGCCGACGGCAAACTGGCCAGGCGCTGGCCCCTCTGGATGGTCTCGGCTCTGGTTGCGTTTGTTCTAGCGAGCGGTGTTGGAATCGCGGTGATGACGGCGCATGTCGGATCACGGCCATGGGAAATCGCGGCAGACTCCGCGTTCGTCGTATCATGTGCAGCCTCGACTCTCGCTTTTCTCGCGCTGTTGGTGCGCTTCGCCCGCAAGTGCCGGAAGGTCTTCGACAGCCTCACCGAAAATGCGTACGGAATGTATCTTATTCACTACGCGTTCGTGAGCTGGCTCCAGATTGCGCTGTTGAAGACGCAACTTCCCGCCGTTGCCAAAGGATCGCTGGTATTTCTCGGCACCGTGTTGCTAAGTTGGAGCGCCACGGCGGCATTGCGTCGCATCCCAGGCGTTGCCAGAGTCGTGTGAAAGAACTGCTGGACACTGCGCGAGTTAGAGCGAGTCCGCGCGCAGTGTCCGGGTCATTCTTTGCGGTAAGATCAGAGGTATGAAAACGTCTGACACTGAGGCTGAGACTGGCGCCAATGCCGCGCCCGAAACTCGCCCGTCCAACTTCATACGCGACATTGTTCTTGACGACCTGAAGACAAATAAATACGCCGGGCGGGTGCAGACGCGCTTTCCTCCCGAGCCCAACGGATACCTGCACATCGGCCATGCCAAGGCGATCTGCCTTGACTTCGGTCTCGCCGACGAATTCGGCGGCCATACCAACCTGCGTTTCGACGACACCAATCCTGAGAAGGAAGAGACCGAGTATGTCGACTCGATCATGGAGGATGTGAAGTGGCTCGGCTTCCACTGGGACGGACTCTTCTACGCCTCGGATTACTTTGACCAGCTCTATGAGTGGGCGCTGAAGCTGATTCGCGATGGCAAGGCTTATGTCGACGATCTCTCCGCCGACGAAATTCGCAAGTATCGCGGCACGCTCACAGAGCCGGGCAAAGACAGCCCGCATCGCAACCGTCCGGTCGAGGAAAATCTCGACCTGTTTCAGCGCATGAAGGCCGGAGAATTTGCGGATGGCTCGCGCGTGCTGCGCGCCAAGATCGACATGGCCTCGCCAAACTTGAATATGCGCGACCCGGTGATGTATCGCATCCTGCACGCCGAGCATCATCGCACCGGCAACAAGTGGTGCATCTATCCGATGTATGACTACGCCCACGGGCAATCCGATTCACTCGAAAAGGTAACGCACTCCATGTGCACCCTGGAGTTCGAAGATCACCGTCCGTTGTACAACTGGTTCATTCAGCAGCTGGGGATCTTCCCCTCGCAGCAAATCGAATTTGACCGCCTCAACCTGACACACACTCTGCTCAGCAAACGCAAGCTGCTGCAACTCGTGCGTGAAGGTCGGGTACGCGGTTGGGACGACCCGCGCATGCCGACGCTGAGCGGCATCAGGCGCCGCGGTTATCCGCCTGAGGCGATTCGGAATTTCTGTGCTTCGATCGGAGTCTCGAAGACTACTGGCTCGATCGAACTCGCCATGCTCGAACACTTTGTGCGCGAGGACTTGAATAAGCGAGCTCTTCGCGTGATGGCCGTGCTGCGTCCGCTGAAGGTTGTTATCGACAACTATCCGGAGAATCAGGTCGAACAAATGGATGCCGTCAACAACCCTGAAGACGCGGCCGCCGGAAGCCGCAAGGTTCCATTCTCGCGCGTGCTTTACATCGAGCAGGACGACTTTCGCGACGTGCCACCCCCCAAGTATTTCCGTCTCACACCGGGGCGGGAGGTGCGTCTCCGCTACGGCTATTTCATCACGTGCACGAGCGTGGTGAAGAACGACCAGGGCGAGGTTGTCGAAGTTCATTGCACCTATGATCCTGCGACGAAGGGCGGCAATGCTCCCGATGGCCGCAAGGTGAAGGCCACCATTCACTGGGTTTCGGCCGCACATGCGGTCGATGCCGAAGTGCGCATCTACGACAATCTTTTCCTCAAGGAAGATCCCAGCGACGTGAAAGAGGGCGAGGATGTGCTCGACAATCTCAATCCGGCCTCCCTGGAAGTCATCACCGACGCGAAGCTGGAGCCCTCGCTGGCCAATGCCGCGGTCGGAACCCGTTATCAGTTTGAGCGACTGGGATACTTCAGCGTTGACCCCGACACGAAGCCCGGGAAGCCGGTCTTTAATCGCACAGTCGCCTTGAAAGACGCCTGGGCGCGAGTAGAAAAGAAACAAGGCGGGAAGGGGTAGCAATTGGAAGGCCGTGTGCTCGGTATTGACCTGACCTATCCACATTCGTACGAAGTTGAAGAGCTTGGCGAGATGCCGGGAACGGGGCATTCAAGCGTCCAGGTTGTTTACTTCCCGCGTCCCAAGAGCAGACCGGAGCACGACGGCTCGTGGTTGAAGGTCCATGCCGGGAGTGGCAGATCTTGGCTTGGAGTTTTTGCATTCGGATATGCATCACCTCCAGCCTTTTCTGGTGTCGTTAGCTCACCAGATCCAGACAGGTTTTGCATTGTCTCAAGAGGCGCTGCGTACATTGTGAAGGCGGACGATCCCGAAAGCTGGGAACAGGTTCCGGTTGCGCCCGTTCTTGATGTTCGCCAAATAACGGAGCGCGGGTTACTCCTGTTTGCGGATTTTACGAGATTGGCTGCTTTTGGCAGCGGAGGCCTCGTCTGGCGAAGTCAACGGGTCTGCTGGGATGAGTTAAAGATTACTGAAGTGACGCGGGACCGCGTCGAAGGTGTAGGGTCCGACCCAATGAACTTTGGCAAGTCGCGGTTCGCAGTCGATATAGCAACTGGTCGCTCCTTACTCGCCTCGCCTGAGTCGAGAGATGGAACGCCCCTCTGGTAACTTGAATCGACCGACCGCGAAGCAGCGCTGCGCAAAAACGAAACCCCGAGCGGTCTTCAACTCGGGGCGTAAGCCTGTCCAGCTACAGATATGATTATCTGAAGACAGAAATCAGAGATCAAGGTTACTTGCGGAGTCTCCTGACCTGAGACTCCTCGTCCGGTCTTCGTAGTACAATTTCACGCCTGTCCTGACCACAGGAAAGCGCGCTCTCCCTGGAGCGCGATCCGTTCGCCTGGCATCGATATGCATTCAACCATTCTCGCGGTATTCCTTGAGGTCTCGCGCACGGCGATCTCGATGTGCAGCGCGGGCATCGTGCTTTTCCTGATTGCCTTGTGGGCTGCGAAGACCGCGATCGCGCAGGCCGAAGGACTGGACAAGATCGTACTCCTGAGTAACCTGTGTTTCGCGATCCCATTGGCGGTTTTCGGCGCGGAGCATCTCTCGGCTGCGCAATTCATCCAGCAGGGCGTGCCTTCGTTTGTGCCGTGGCATTTGTTCTGGGCGTACTTCGTCGGCTTTGCCTTGGTGGCCGCGTCGCTAAGCATTGCCACAAGAATTCAGGTGCGCTGGTCGGGCCTGCTGTTCGGGATCATGATGTTTCTTTTCGTGGCGATGATGGACATTCCGGGAGCTCTTGCCAGCCCCGGAAACAGGTTCGGATGGACGCTTCTCCTCCGCGAAATGGCTTTCGGCGGCGGAGGCTGGCTACTTGCGGCGAGCCGCTCTCCGTGGGCAGGGCAGCGGGCAAGGCGCACGCGGTCTCATCGCCGTGGGCCGTGTGTTCGTGGGGATCGCCACAATCTTTTATGGCGTGGAGACTCTTCTGCACCCGCTGGGTATGCCCGGAGTTCCCCTTGAAAAACTGATGCCCGAATGGATTCCTGGGCGCTTGCTTGTTGGCTATATGACGGGAGTTTTTCTCCTCGTTGCCGGGGCAAGCATTGTACTGGCGAAGAAGACACGGATGGCGGCGACTTATCTCGGCGCTTGGATCGTGCTCCTGGTTGTGTTCGTCTATGGGCCGATTCTGATGGCGTCGCTAGCCAACCCAAGCACGGCAGTCAAAGTTGAGGGACTTAACTACTTTTTCGACACCCTGCTGTTTGCGCGGAACGATTCTCGCGGTGGCGAGCGCAATGCCACGCGCGGATTAGAACACCAAGTGCCGATTATGACGTCGGCTGCCGATGTGTAAAGTCGACAGCTAATCAGCTCTGAGCTCCT
Organism: uncultured Acidobacteriaceae bacterium; assembly: GCA_963840895.1. Lineage (GTDB taxonomy): Bacteria > Acidobacteriota > Terriglobia > Terriglobales > Acidobacteriaceae > Sulfotelmatobacter. The sequence continues at coordinate 1,032,595 of CAWJAR010000002.1, read as the reverse complement.
TGCATAGGTCCTTCGCTTCGCTCAGGATGACAGACTAGGTGACGAGGGAGCGCCGGTTTACTGCGCCTGCGCTGCCGCCTCCGCTCCCGCCAGCATCTTGTCCAAGTCGTGCGCGCGAGAGATAGCGTCCGTTCACAATAACCGCGGCAATCTTCTGCGTGTTGCGAATGTCGTCCAGTGGGTTCGCGTCGAGCAATACCAGGTCTGCGAGCTTGCCCTTCTCGATCGTGCCAAGGCGATCATCCATTCCAAGGAACTTTGCAGGATTCAGCGTTGCGGTTTGCAGAGCTTCCATGGGCGTGAATCCTGCGGCCACGAATCGTTGCAGTTCCTCATGCAGGCTGAAGCCGGGAAAAATGTAGACGCCAGGAGGCGTGTCCGTGCCCGCGAGAAATGGAATTCCAGCCCGGTGCATGGTGTTTACAACTTCCAGTTCCTTCTCCACGAACCGCTTCCGGGTGGCGAGATCATCGGTGTTGAAGTCGTGAACAATTTCCTCTGTGAATCGTTTCCACGTTACGTTTTTCCAGTACGCGGGCGCATATCTGGCGCGCGTGTCGTGGGCAAAATCCGTTTCATCGATCAAGTTGCCGCCACGCTCCCAAACCAGCGTAGGACACTGCCAGGTGTGATTCTTCGCCAGCAAGGCGAACAGTTCCGCCGCCCGCGTCGGATCGTACGTCGAAAGAAATTGGCCCTGTGTTTTGGGCCCTTTCAGAAACTCATCTTCCAGTGGAGAACTGCCCTCAAAGATTCCGATCAGATGCTCAAAGCTTTTCTGCCCCGCGTTTGAAGCCTCGGACGCACGCACCGAATCCGGCACGTGGCCGACAAAAGATGATCCCCTGCTTGCGCGCTTCGTCGGCGATGGCGAAGACCGCTTCGCGCGGAATCAGCGATTGCAGCTTGATGAAGTCCGCGCCACGCTTCTGGAGATCATCGACTGCGCGGCGCCCATCCTCGGGAGTCTTGATCGCGATCGAACTGGGAAAGCGCGGCTGCGGACCGTCCAGCATCGGCCCGGAAATCACCATGCGCGGGCCGATCAGAGTTCCGGCAGCAATTTCCTTGCGCCAATGCTTGCAGGACCTCCAACTCGCCGCCCATGTCGCGCACGCCCGTCACGCCATTGGCGATGAATAGCGGCAGTGTGACTTCTTTCCCGCGCGGGAACCAGTCTCCGAACACCATGTGAACGTGCATGTCCCAGAGACCAGGGATCAGGAACCTGCCACGTGCCGTCCACGACGATGCCGGTGAGGTTGGGGTCCGCCACTGCGATCGAGATGTCTTGAATCTTCCCGTCGCGCACAACGACCGTGCGATGCGCCTGCGCAGGACCGCCAGTCACGTCAATCACGGTGACGTCGCGGATGATTAAAGCCGATGGCGAGGCCGACTGTCCCGCCAACACACAGCAAGCCCACGAGAGGAAGATCACGCACGCTAAGATAGGTTTCATCGGACGGAATCCTAGAGAACCGGTTCGCGATAGTCAAAAGAGGAAGTGTAATTAGCCCACGTATTCGCATCTGCCGAATGAGCAGACCGCTTCATCATCAGAGGGATTTCTGAGAGCTGACAGCTGATCGCACAAAGCTAGTTATGCACGTGCGGGCTCTGAGCCGGATTAGCGTGATGTGTCGGCGGTTCCTTCACCACTTTTACCTCGAAGCTCACTGGCAGCGCCTTTGGCGGGAAGCACTGCGCGTTGTCGCAGGCCTGGTAGCGCAGCACGCCGTGCATCATGTATTTCCCAGGCACGACAGCGTGCAGCGGATGCACGGCCACAGCGACCGTGAAATCTCCGCTGTACACGTTCAGCTTCTGGTCAGGCGAAAAGGGAAAGCTGAGATCTTTGCCCTCGGGATAATCAATCTTTCCCAGGATGATGTCGGTGGGCAAGTCCATCTTCAAACGGTGGGAATCAGGAACTCGTCTTTCGGCGCGTTGGAGTTGATGTGGAATCCCGTGGCAACCCGGAAATTCAAATTCACCATCGTCTGGGCGGCGCGCGGAGCCGTGACCAGAGCCACCGGAGCGAAAGAAACCGAAGGTGCCTTGCCTCCTTGCGCGGCCGCGCTCCCAACCAGCAGGATTAGCAGCCAGATCAGATGCGGATTGTGCTTGCGCAAGTTCATTCCAGCCACCCAATAGTAGAACGACCGGCCATCCGGGGCGACGTTACTTCTGAGCAGGCCCGTTTTCGCGCAGCATCCGGGCCAATGCATCATTCTTCGCGGATTCAGTGCCCAGCGCCTTTTTGATCGAATCCTCGATTTCGCCCTTGCCCTTCAAGCCGATGATCTTGTCCACGATCTTTCCGTCGCGCCCAATAAAGAAGCTCTCTGGAAGGGCCGGGACACCCCCGTACGCATCGCCAACAGCCTCTTTCCCGATGAGCACTGGATAATTGACGCCCATATCTTTGGCGAACTTGGCGATCTCATCCTTGCCGGAATCATCCATCGCGATACCCACCACCTGCAGCCCTTGCGATCCATACTGGTTCTGCAGCTCCACCAGCCAGGGCGTCTCAATCTTGCAGGGTCCGCACCAAGTGGCCCAGAAATTCAGGAGCACTGCTTTGCCGCGCAGGTCCGATAGCCGCACGCTTTTCCCGTCGAGCGATTCCAAGGTGAAATCCGGGGCGGGGGAAGTCTTACTGACCGGCGGAGGTGGCGCCGAGCGCCGCGCCATGTGAAAGCCAAAGTACAGCATTGCCGCGGCGACGAGCGCCACGACCACCAGAGCCAATGGATTACGATTTCCTCCGCGGCTTGCCGCCGAGATCGCTCCGCCCGAAACTTCGGAGGGATGAAACGTCGCACCGCAAGCCCCGCAAGTTACAGTTTGCGGCGCCCCTTCCGGCGTGGCTCCCACGCTTTGATTCAGCGCGGCTCCGCACTTTGGACAAACCTGAAATTCTTCCGTGTTCAAAACCAGATCCTCCAACTACAAAGCAAAACGATTCAGGAACGACAGCCAGCTCGAGATCAGAGTAAAGCGCCCAATCACCAGCAGCACCCCCAGCGCGATCATTAATCCGCCGCTCGCCACTTCCAGCGCATGCATGTGCGATCGAAAGCGGCTATAAAACTTCAGGAAGCGCTCCATCAAGACCGAAGTCAGCAAGAACGGTACTGCCAACCCCAGCGAATACACGCCCAACAGCAGAATCCCTTTCACCAGCGTGTCCTGTTCGCTGGCCAGCGTGAGCAAAACCGTGAGAATCGGTCCCAAGCAGGGCGTCCATCCGAATGCGAACGCAAATCCCACCACGAACGCGCCGACCGGTGTGCTGCTCCCCTTAACTCCGTGCAACCGAGCGTCCGTGTACAGCGCCTTGATCTTGAAAATTCCAGTCAGGTGCAAACCAAAAATAATGATGACCACGCCGGCCACGATCGAGAGTGTGTGCTTGTAGCGTGCCGCCAGTTGGCCGATCTCCGTCGAGATCGCTCCCAACGTCACGAACACCACGCTGAATCCCAGGATGAATCCAATGGAGTTCACCATGACCCGGCGCATCAGCTGACCTTGAGCCGACTTCAATTCCTCAACGCCGGCGCCCGAGATCATGGAAACATATCCAGGCACGAGCGGAAGCACGCAAGGCGACAGGAAAGAAATCAGCCCCGCGATGAAGGCGGCAATCGGTAGCGGAAGGCCCGAAAGAAAGCTCGACATGAGTCTTTATTGTACCTGCTGGATGCCAGGTCCCAATATATGACGCTTCGCAAGGGAATTAGTTGCAGGAATCCGGGCGATTCGCAGAGGCGTCATCAGCGAGACTTGCCCGGCTTCGCTGGCACCATCCCTGGTCCGGATTCCGGCATCTCCTCGGGGAATTCCCCCAGCTTGCGAAACACGCCGCTCGGGAGAATTGCCGAGAGCACGGCGTGGTTGCCTTCCTGCCGCACTTGCAAACTGTCAAACACCGCTTTCACGTCAGCATCATTGCCCGCCGAGCCGACCGACATCTCGGCACTGCGAAACATAGACAGGAACACATTGGCCTTGTCGGAGATGTTGCGGGCATCTTCGTCGCTGTTCGTCCAAGCCTCCGCCCGCAGGTGAAGCACGCCGGTGCGAAGCGGCAGATGGAGCGGGTTATAGCTGGCCGAGATTACCAACTCGGCGGACTTTGGAAAAACTGCCGACCATGACTCAAAGCCTGGCGACGCAGGTTCCACTCGCGCCACCACCCAAACAGGGCTCGCCAGCTGCACCCGCTTGTAGTATTTGCGCAGCAAGGCCGGGCCGCCAAACGGAGACGCCAATCGCCGCGACCGGTCGACGATTCCGCGGATCACCGCGGGGTCATCGTGATTCGAGGCTGCCACTGTATCCACGCCAAGAACGGCAATGCGGAAAGATCGTCCGTACAAAGGAATGGTGAAGATGTTGACCGAGTTGTAGTTCTCCACCGATTGTGCCGTCCGCTTCAGGTAGGCCAGGCACCTGCTGCCATCGAACCGCCCAACAAAGACTTCGGAAAAGCGCGGCTCTGGCGCGCCCCCGCCGGTCCCGCCGCCGGGCCACTTCTCGGGATAGTGGACCGCAAAGGCTACCGCGTCCAGATCGCGCTCGAAATCAAAACCAGTTTCCTGAATGAACCTGCTCATACTCCGGGTCGTGGGCAACTGGAAATAACAGCTTTCCGCCATTGGCCTTGCGAGCCCACCCGAGGTTGCCGTAACACAAATGCGTCGGCGCCGGGAAGCAGCCTCGCGGGCTCAGGCGGAGCGATCTTTCGCAACTCGACGGCTAGAATAACCGCCGCAGCAACAATCACAACTGCCAGAGCGATGGGGAGAGAGCGCCTTATTCGCATGAAATGCGGGTCAGGAATGAAATGATAGCACCCAGAGCCGCCACTTATTCATGCCGAAGCGCCGTCATGGGGTCGATCTGGGATGCTCGTCTTGCCGGAATCCCACCCGCCAGAAGCGCCGACACCAGCAGGATCGTCACCGCCACGCCCAGAGTGAGGGGATCATTGGCCTTCATCCCGAACAGGAACGAAGCGACGAACCTCGAAGTCCCCAGCGCGATCGGCACACTGATCGCGAGTCCGACGACCGCAAGCACCAGCACATCACGCAACACCATCCATAGCACCGGGCGAGCGTTGCGCCCCCAGCGCCATGCGGATCCCGATCTCTCCAGTCCGGCGGGCCACGGTGTAAGAGATCGTGCCATACAGGCCAACACAAGCAATCGTCAGCGCAAGCACGGCGAACGCGGAACACAATTCCGCGAGGACCGTCTCCTGGCGCACCTGATCGTCGATTTCTGCCTGTTGCGTTCGAACGTGTGAAACCGGCACTCGGGCGTCAGCTTGATGAACGATCTGGCGAATGGTATTGACGTAGGCCAGGGGATCGCCGGACGTGCGCACCACAAACGTCATCTCGTGGGGAAGAGGATGGCCCTGGTTAAACGGCATATAAATGACCGGCGGAATCTCGCGTTTCACGTTGCCGTAACTTGCGTTCTTCGCTACTCCGACGATTTCCATGTCGCGCACGATGGCATCGTTGACTCCCCACAAATGCAGATGGCGCCCTAGAGGATTCTGCCCATGAAAATTGACCTTAGCGAACTGCTCGTTCACCACGGCAACCTTCTGCGAAGTCGTCCGATCATGCTCGTCGATATCGCGGCCTACAAGAATCGGAACCCGCATCGTAGTAAGGAATCGGGGCCCAACCGTCAGATAACGGTTGTTGATGTCGGGCTGCGCGCCCGGCAGACTGATCGGCATCTGGTCTTCGCCGCTGATCATTGAGCCACCCGCAAGCCCGGCGCTCGCGATGCCGGGAATCGCAGCGAACCGTTCTCTTAGACCGTTGTAGAAGTCATCGATGTCCCCATCCTGATGACCGGACTGCCGGCCATTCAGTTCGAAGAGAAGCAAGTTCTGGCGATTAAATCCGAGATCGACCGATTCGCAGATTCGACAGAGTCCTTACGAAAAGTCCAGCCGCGACCAGGATCAGAAGCGAGATGGCGATTTGCCCCGCCACCAGAACACGGCTCAAGCTGATGGAACGCAAGCTCGCCGAAACGCCGGCCGCGCTGAATCGAGGCTCTGAGGAAACATGGCGTGGACCAGGTTGTTGCCACCGAGTCTCTTTCAGCGCGGTAACCAAGTCCAGCTTCGTCGATTGCAGAGCGGGAAGGAGACCGAAGAGTACGCCTGTGATCAAAGACAGGGCCGCGGTGAAGGCGGCAACGTGCCAGTTCAGTTCGGCGTGAAAGGCGGCCACATTGGAGCTATCGCCCAGCAGTACCGTTAGAAAACGGATTCCCCAAAATGCAACCAGCAAACCCAGAGCTCCTCCCAAGGCGGCCAGAAGAATGCTCTCGGTGAGCAGTTGCCGAATCACGCGCATCCGGCTCGCGCCCTCGGTCAGCCGCAATGCGATCTCCCGTCGGCGCGAGGCGGCGCGCACCAACTGCAGATTCGCAACATTGGAGCAGGCGATGGCCAGAATCAACCCGACCAGCGTCATCAGTACGTACAGCGGCTTGGAGAATTGGCGGCGCAGCGTATCGAGCCCGCCTCGCGCCTTCTCTGCAGATAAAGCACCGGCAGATTGGATCGCTGCTCGTCATTTTGCGCCGTAGTCGCGACCCAATGTTGAAACTGCGGCGTCAGCTGCGCCTCGGCCTGCGCCATGTTCACTCCTGGTCGCAGGCGAGCCATAACTTGAACCCAGTAGTAGTTCTGGTTGAGATAGTCCGCCGGGGTGAATCCGTACGGATCGTCTGCTCCCAGCAGCAGATTGGTGTGTAGAGGCACGTAGAAGTCGGGAACGAGCTCCGGATCGACGCCGAAGAATTCCGCGGGCGTGACTCCCGCGACGGTAAACGCGATGTTGTTGATGAGAATCGATTGTCCGACCGCAGCAGCCGCGTCGCCGAAATGTTTTTCGGCGAAGGCATGGCTCGCCACCACTACCGGAACCGCTCCAACCCGGTCATCGTCAGGCAGAATCAACCTGCCAGCGGCAGGCGGAACCCGCAGCCCGTGAAAGTAATCTCCAGAAACAAGTTCTCCTTGCTGCACTCTCAGCCTGACCGTTGACGTTCACGCTCGTATTACGGACTTCCCGGGTGTGACAGTACGCAAACACCTCGGAAAAGACTCCGTCCTTGGCGCTCTGCGCTTGCTGAAAGACTGTCGAAAGCCGGGTACGGAAAGATGTCGCTTACCGATCCAAGGCGCGGATCGTCCCCCACATAGCCGCTCATGCCCTGCATCACCGAGTCCTGACGGGTGGCCTTCGCGTGCCAGTTTAGAATGACCAGGGACGAAGGATCAGAGACAGGCAGCGAGCGCAGCAGCAACGAATCGAGAAAGCTGTAAATCGCCGTGTTCGCCCCAATTCCGAGCGCCATTACCAGCAGCGCGACAAGAGTGAAACTGGGAGCCTTTTTCAGCGTGCGCGCCGCATAGCGCAAATCACGCCAGATATCTTCCAGCCACGCGATGCGATTGGTTGCCCAGACTCTCGTCGCGAATGCGAAGCGGATTACCCAGGCTCACATACGCCTGCCGCCTCGCCTCGTCTGGGCTCATGCCGCGTGCCAGATTGTCGTCAATCTCGTGCGCGAGATGGGATTCGAGTTCTTCCGAAAGCTCGGCGTCTTCTTGGGATCGTCTGAAAAGTCGTCTAAGATTCACGGTCCTCCTTCCAGTCGCGCTCCGCAAATCGAGCGCCGCGATGAACCGGGCCCACATAAATCAAGAAGGACACGGCTTCCGCCGTGCCGCTAGCTGCGCCCGGAAGAGCCGGGCTTCAAAGCCCATGAGGCTAATGGGTCTCGCCCAAAACCCGTCCAATCGCGGCCACCACCAGTCGCCAACGATCCGTCTCCGCCGTGAGTTGCTTCTTGCCCGCCGCCGTCAGCTTGTAGAACTTCGCCTTGCGATTGTTCTCGCTCGTTCCCCAGTACGAACTCACCCAGCCGCGATGTTCGAGACGATGCAGCGCCGGATAGAGCGATCCTTGCTCGACCTCAAGCACGTTTTCCGACATATGCTCAATCACGTGCGCGATAGTGTGCCCGTGCGCCGGGCCCGTGACTAGCGTTCGCAGGATCAGCATGTCGAGCGTGCCCTGCACCATCTCGGAATTCGCCGTCTCGGAACTCTTGGGCGCGCGATCGACCATCTCTCCTCCACTCGAACGTCTAGGTAAGAGCATACACCACTCGACGGTCTATGGGAAGAAAAAACGAGCGGGAGCCCTCAAAACGGCCTGATATCATTTTGACTTTCCGCCCGTCCAAACCACCATGGTTCAGAGCAGCGCAATCTGGGGAGATCTCCGCTACGCCATTCGCATCATGCGCCGTGCACCGTTGTTCACCTGCACAGTGGTTCTGACCGTCGCGATTGCCATCGCGGCCAATGCAACCATCTTTACCGTCGTGAATGCGGTGATGATCCGGTCGCTGCCCTTTGGCGAGCCCAACCGGATCATGCAGGTGGCGGAAAAGAACGACAAGCTCAATCTTCCGACCTTCGGCGCTTCTGTGCTGAACTTTCTCTCCTGGCGGGAACAGACGCAGTCGTTCGAGCAACTCGCCGCCGTGGGCTACGCCACATTCACGCTGAGCGGCAACGGTGAACCGGAACAACTTAGCGGGAACCGCATCAGCCCGGACCTGACACAGGTGCTTGGCGCCAGGCCCGTTGCTGGCCGAGACTTCACGACGGACGAGGAAAAGCCCGGCGGCGCGGCCGTCGCCATGATCGGCGAGGGTTTGTGGAAGCGCCGATTTGCTTCGGATCCAACTCTTGTTGGCAAGACAATTTCCCTCGATGGGGTCCCCACGATGATCGTGGGCATCGCGCCCGCCAGTCTGAAGCTGATCGGCGGCGGCGATATCTACACGCCGCTGACCATCGATCCCAGCAAAGAACTCCGGTTGAACCACGTCATCACAGTCTTCGGTAAGCTGAAACCCGGCGTCACGCCCCAGCAGGCGCAGGCGGAGATGGATACGATCTCGGTCCGCGTCGGCAAGCAGTATCCCGACGTTCGTTATTGGGGCATTCATCTCCTCAGTTTGTTCGACACATTTGTTACGCCCGATCTGAAAACCGGACTCCTGGTTTTGCTGGTCGCGGTTGTATTCGTACTGCTGATCGCGTGTGCCAATATCGCGAACCTGCTGCTGGCGCGCGCTTCGACCCGCCAAAAGGAAATGGCGGTGCGCACCGCATTGGGCGCCACGCGCATCCGCCTGATTCGCCAGCTTCTAATAGAGAGTATTGCCCTTTCGATCCTCGGCGGCACTGCGGGCCTGCTCGGAGCGGTAGCTGCCGTGCGCGTCCTGACTCGCTCCCTGCCAGAGGGTACATTGCCCATTCCTGATGTTGCGGTCGACGCGAACGTACTGTGGTTCGGTTTTGCGCTGACAATTGCGACCGGCCTGCTGTTTGGTCTGGCCCCGGCCTGGCGCATCGCGACCGCGAAGACCAACGACACGCTGAAAGAAGGTGGACGCGGTTCCACAGGAGGAATTCGCAGTTGGTTGCGTGACAGTCTGGCGGCGGGCGAAGTAGCGCTGGCCGCGATCCTTCTGATTGGCGCGGGATTGCTGATCCAGAGCCTCGCCAACCTGCAGCGGGTTCGGCTGGGTTTCGATTCCAGCGGGCTGATGACTTTTCAACTCGCTCCGCCCGTGCCGCAATACCCGCTGGCTGATAAAGGTCCCAACCTCTATCACTCGCTTATTGAGAACCTGCAAACCATTCCCGGTGTGCGCAGCGCGGCTGTGTCCAGCGGGATTCCCTTCGGCGCCGGAAATTACGCACGGCATCCGATGATCACTACCGAAGCCTCCGTGTTGCCGCCCGGGACCGCTGTGCCGATCGACTGGCGGAGCGTAAGCCCGGGTTATTTCGACACCATGCACATTCCGATGCTGCGCGGTCGCACATTCACGGACGGAGACGTCCGCACCGCTCCCTTAGTGATGATCGTCAGTCAATCGACCGCCCAGAAATTCTTTGGCGATGTCGACCCCATCGGCAAAGCCCTGCGCCCCAGCGCCAAGCCCGAACTCGCCTACACGATTGTCGGGGTCGTCGGCGATGTCCGCGATCAAGCTCTGAACCAGCAAACCCCCACTCTTTACTACTCGATCCCCCAGAGGGGCTCGTGGCCTCTGATGGACGTCGTCGTTCGAAGCGAAGCCCGCACCGACGGTTCCGCAGAGGCACTGTTGCCCTCGATTCGCCAGAGAATCCATGATCTTGACGCGGGGCTTGCTCTCGCCAACGTGAACACGATGGATCAGTGGCTTTCCAATAGCGCAGCGCAGCCAAGACTCAACACGGTGCTGCTGACAGCATTCGCCGCCGTGGCGCTGCTGATTGCAACCATCGGCATCTACGGCGTCCTGGCCTACTCCGTGAACCAGCGCACCCGCGAGATCGGTCTGCGCATGGCCCTGGGCGCAACGCCCGGTAGCGTTCTTCAGCTCATCGTTGGTCAGGGGATGAAGGTGGTGCGTAGTCGGTGTGGTCATCGGGCTGGCCGGTGGGCTGGCCCTGGGGCGCGCGGTGTCGAGCCTGGTGTTCGGCGTTCCCGTCCACGATCCCGCAACATTCAGCTTGGTCGCCGTCGTACTGACCGCAGTGGCGCTCGCGGCATGCATCATTCCAGCGCGACGGGCTGCGCGCGTGGACCCGATGGTAGCCTTGCGTGAAGAGTAATAGAAAAACGCAACTGGACCTCGTCGTCATCCCGAAGCCGCGTTTTCACCAGCGGGGCGAGGGATCTCGCGTGGGGTGTCTCCGGCTGCGGTAGCCGGTCTGCTCGCAAGATCCTTCGCTCCGCCTGAAAAGCGGCTACGGTCAGGATGACGCCCGGGGAAAGAACGCTGTATGCTCAGACTACGGCAGACGCAGACCCTCTGTTGCGCCCCAACTTGCCCTTGTGATACCTTAAATAATTGTCCCGGACATCTGGCAGGGATCTGAGGGATCAGTTTGCGCGACGGCGCATCTTTCCCCCGAATTTGCTGGCGTAGCTCAGTTGGTAGAGCATCTGATTTGTAATCAGAGGGTCGGGGGTTCAAATCCCTTCGCCAGCTCCAGTAAATGTATTTCCGCCAGCGGCGGACTCGGTAGCGGCGCAACAGGTTTTTCCAACGCACTCCATGCGGTACTTTTCCGGTGTGCAGTGATCAATGATCTAACGATCAGCGGTCAGTGATCTTCGCGGCGTCTTCTTGCGCGAGCCTTGGTTTCCCTGTGATGCGGTTGTAAAGAGTGCATTGTGCTTGGTTTGGTCTGCGGGTTTCGCGTGTGTGTGCACTCCAGCCCGCCCGAGAGTTTACGCACAGGTGGGTGAGTGGTTAAAGCCAACAGACTGTAAATCTGTCCCTCCTAGCGAGGTACGAAGGTTCGAATCCTTCCCTGTGCACCATTGATTCACGTGAATCGTTTGTCCATCGCGTTGGTTTGTTACGTAGTGCTGGGAGCGCTGACTTGGACCACGATTACCGACCCGAAGATTCGGGCGGGCACTCTGGTAGTTCTGGCGCTGTTCGCAGTGAAGTCGGTGTTGCGCCGTAATGAAGTAATGCACCCCGACAAGGACGCGGAGTAAGTTGAGGCGCTTTGCGGGCGTGAGTGAAGCGGGAGCCCGCAGCCGAAATCCCGAGCGTAGTGTGCGAGGGATCTCAAGAGCTGAAGGCTAGTAGCTGACAGCTGGTTTTGGGCCGATGTAGCTCAGTTGGTAGAGCACTCCCTTGGTAAGGGAGAGGTCACCAGTTCAATCCTGGTCATCGGCTCCAGAAGTTCGAGAAAATTGATGTGCATGGCACCTGGTTCCTTCTAAGGTCGGCGTGGACAGCGGTCGACATCGTTTATTTGGTGCTGTACATCGTTGCCGCAAGACGCTTGCGTGGTGAAGCGAAAAAGCACTGCGACCACGTTTTTTGGTTGATCGCGATTTTGGCGGCGATTCGAATTTCGATTCGGTACGCTCTTCGCGGCGGTTTGATGTATCGGTTAGCGGTGGTGTTTGTCGGAGTTGCGGCGGGTATCGCAGCTTTGGATCTCGTGAGAATGCTGGTCACGCAGCCGCCGGACGAGGGAACGGTTGATGCAGGCGGCGGTAAGGAGCGGATTCAGTCGCTGAAGTTGAGCTGAGGGCTGACAGCTGATAGCTGACAGCTGAGTTTTGCGGGAGTAACTCAGTGGTAGAGTCACAGCCTTCCAAGCTGTTGGTCGCGGGTTCGATTCCCGTCTCCCGCTCCAGAAATTGGATGGAACGAAGTCTGAAGGTTCGAGGATGACAGTGAGTTTCCGGCAGGCTGCCATCAAAGTTGAGAAGGCGCAAGAGTTCGCCAGGCTGCAAAAGGCGGTAGAGCAGGCGTTCTTGCAAGATAAGGTCGGGAATTTCCTGAAGCAGTTGGATCGCAAGGGAATTCGGGTTCGGGACTTCGACGCGATTCTGGCGCAGAAGGTGCTGGAAAGAGTGGTTGCTGAAGCAGGACTGGATGCGAGGCCGTTGTACGAGTCGCTTCCCGTCTCGGACCAGGCGCAGATGCGCGAGTTTTATCTCTCGAAGCTTGAGGGCGTCGACGTCGCGCTGCGGCATAAGTTTAAGAAGTTGTATCAGTACTACTGAAGTTTCATAGGTCCTTCGGCGCAAAGGACGCGCCTCGGGATGACAAAGGGTGTAACTGAGAGCTGACAGCTGAGAGCTGACAGCCTGAGCGACAAGCTAGGAGCTAAGAGCTGAGTTATGGCGAAAGAAAAATTTGATCGCAGCAAGCCGCACTGCAACGTAGGGACGATTGGTCACATCGATCATGGCAAGACCACGTTGACGGCGGCGATCACCAAGGTTCTGTCGAAGCACAATCCGAAGAACGCGTTCCGGTCGTTTGACTCGATCGACAACGCGCCAGAAGAAAAAGCTCGTGGTATCACGATCGCTACGGCGCACGTGGAGTATGAGACGGCGAACCGGCACTATGCGCACGTGGATTGCCCGGGCCACGCCGACTACATCAAGAACATGATCACGGGCGCGGCGCAGATGGATGGCGGCATTCTGGTGGTGGCGGCGACGGACGGTCCGATGCCGCAGACGCGCGAGCACGTGCTATTGGCGCGGCAGGTTGGTGTGCCCTACCTGGTTGTGGCATTGAATAAGGTGGACGCGGTCGACGATCCGGAGTTGCTCGAACTGGTCGAACTCGAAGTGCGCGAGCTGCTGAAGAGCTACAAGTTCCCGGGCGACGATGTTCCGGTGGTGCGGGTGTCGGCGCTGAACGCGCTGAACGGGGAAGCCAAGGCGGAGGCGCAGGTCGACGAGTTGATGGCGGCGGTGGACAAGTATATTCCGCAGCCGGCGCGCGAACTCGATAAGCCATTCCTGATGCCGATTGAAGACATTTTTTCGATTCAGGGCCGCGGCACGGTGGTCACGGGACGTATCGAGCGCGGCAAGGTGAAGGTTGGCGAAGAAGTAGAAATTGTCGGCTTCCGCGAAACCCGCAAGACGGTCGTGACCGGCGTCGAAATGTTCAAGAAGCAGTTGGACGAAGGTATGGCGGGCGACAACGCTGGCCTCTTGCTGCGCGGCATCGCGAAAGAAGATGTCGAGCGCGGCATGGTGCTGGCCAAGACCGGATCGATCACGCCGCATACCAAGTTCAAGGCTGAAGTCTACATTCTGACCAAAGAAGAAGGTGGACGGCACACGCCATTCTTCAAGGGCTATCGTCCGCAGTTTTATCTGCGAACGACGGACGTGACTGGAGTGGCGGAGTTGCCGGCGGGCACGGAGATGGTGATGCCGGGCGACAACGTGAGCCTGGTGATCGAGTTGATCACGCCAGTTGCGATGGAGAAGGGCTTGCGGTTCGCGATTCGGGAAGGCGGCCACACGGTGGGCGCCGGAACGATTGCGGAGATCGTGCAGTAAAGCAGCTTCTAGCTACTAGCCTCTAGCTACTAGCTAAAGCCGCAAGCTGGAACGCCGGATGGAATGGCGAGAAGTAGGGTGGCTGATTGCAGTCCTCGCGGTTCTTGCGGTTAATTGCGTGCCGTGGGGAGCGTTGATCAGATGGGCGAAACAAGAGGCGAAGAGGCCGCCAAAGGATGATGTTCTCTGATTTTGCTAGAAGCTAGCGGCTATGAGCTAGCAGCTAAGTTAGGAGCTGTTGAGATGCCCCGAGAAATCGTTACATTACAATGCGGCGACTGCAAAGAGCGGAACTATTCGACGACCAAGAACCGGAAGACGACGACCGAACGGTTAGAATTCAAGAAATTCTGCAACCGTTGCCGCAAGCACACGCCGCACAAAGAGGTTAAATAATCAGCGCCGGTCTCGCTTTGAACCGAGTACCGAGTACTGACAACTGAGTACTGATGTAGGGGCGTAAGCTCAACGGTTAAACTGTCGGTCTCCAAAACCGAACTTGGGGGTTCGAATCCCTCCGCCCCTGCCAGAGTTTACGGCCCGAAACGGCCAGCACAGGCGTAGCAGACAGAGCGAGAAGAAAGAAGTAAAAGATGGCGACCATGACGGAACAAAACGCACTTGTCACGACGGTAAAGTCCTGGCCTGAGAAGACCCGGAATTTCTATAACGACGTGCGCACTGAAATGCGCAAGGTGACCGCGCCCTCGTGGAAAGAAGTTCGAGCCACGACCACGGTGGTCGTAATCACGGTCTTCATCTTCGCGCTGTATTTCGCCGTGATCGACTTTGTGATTCAACACGGCGTGACGGCGCTGTTCAGCTTCTTCAAAGTTCATTGATGCAGAGTCGCGTATGAGATGGCGGCCCAGAGCTGCTAAGTAAAGGAATAGCTGGCCGAGAAGAAACACCCACATATGCAGGACGAAGAAAAAAACGAAGCAGCACCAAGCACAGCAGGTGAGCCACAAGCCTCCGGCGCCGAAGGCGCTGCCGCTACCGCCGAGGCTCCACGCAACCCGAACATGAAGTGGTACATCATCCACTCGTACTCAGGGTTTGAGCGCAAGGTGAAAGAGTCCCTGGAGTCGCGGGTTGCAGCCTTCGGGTTGCAGGACAAGATCGGCAAAGTGCTGATCCCGACCGAGTCGGTCACCGAGGTGCGCGGCGGCAAGAAGTACACCTCCGAACGTATGTTCTATCCCGGCTACGTGCTGGTCGAAATGGACATGGACGACCACGTCTGGCATGTGGTGAAATCCACGCCGCGTGTCACCGGGTTCGTTGGCACCGGTCAGCAACCCACGCCGCTCTCCGACGAAGAGGTCCAGCACATCGTTTACAAAGTCGCCGACAGCCGTGAGAAGCCGAAGCTCAAAGTTAAGTTCGAGAAGAACGAATCGGTTCGCATCAGTGAAGGGCCGTTCGCCAGTTTCACCGGCATCGTCGACGAAGTGAACGAAGATCGCGAAACGTTGAAAGTCATGGTTACGATCTTCGGCCGCTCCACCCCGGTAGAACTCGAGTTCAACCAGGTGGAAAAGGTCGCCTAACTACGAATTGCAAAGATCCTTCGGCGACGAAAAAATATCGCCTCAGGATAACAAGATTGAAAGCCTTGGCTAGAAGCTAAGAGCTGGAAGCTAGGAGCAAACGAAGTGGCAAAGAAAGTTACAGGTTATGTGAAGCTGCAGATCGCTGCAGGCAAGGCGACTCCAGCACCTCCGGTCGGCCCGGCCCTCGGCCAGGCGCAGATCAATATCATGGAGTTCTGCAAGCAGTTCAACGCCAGAACGAACCAGAAAGAGATGGAAGGACTGATCATTCCGGTCGTAGTCTCGGTGTACAGCGACCGCTCCTTCACCTTCATCACCAAGACGCCTCCGGCTTCGATCTTGTTGAAGCGCGCCGCCGGCATCGCCAAGGGATCCGGCGTGCCAAACAAAGATAAGGTCGGCAAAGTCACGATCAAGCAGATCGAGGACATCGCGAAGCAGAAGATGCCCGACTTGAACGCCGCCTCGGTTGAGACCGCGATCAAAAGCATCCGCGGTACAGCGAGGTCGATGGGCATTGAAGTAGTCGGATAGGTTGTGTAGGGACGGACGCATTCGTCCGTCCAGCAAGCAAAGCGAGCGCGGTTTTAGCGGCGCGGATGGTTTTCTGGAAGGGTACGGCTTTGGCCGTACCGTTAGAGCCCGAACGAAGCCGGGCTTTAGCCCCTGAGAGTTTGCCAGTCAATAACACCACGGCAGGTCGAAATAACGATCGGCGGTGGGAGACAAGGAAGAGCAATGAAAAAAGAAGGAAAAAACATCTCCAAGGCGCACTCCGCAGTCGAGAAGCGCCCTTATGTTCTGCAAGACGCAGTTCCTCTCTTGCAGAAAGTGAAGTTCGCCAAGTTCGACGAGACCGTCGAAGTCACACTGCGTCTGGGTGTCGATCCCAAGCACGCCGACCAGATGGTGCGCGGCACAGTCGTGTTGCCGCACGGCCTCGGCAAATCGAAGAAAGTCCTCGTCATCGCCACCGGCGACAAGATTAAGGAAGCGGAAGCGGCCGGCGCCGATTTCGCTGGCGGCGAAGAGATGGTCGAGAAGATTACCAAGGAGAACTGGACTGACTTCGACGCCCTGATCGCCACTCCCGATGTGATGAAGTCCGTTGGACGCCTCGGCAAGATCCTCGGGCCCAAGGGCTTGATGCCGAACCCGAAGACCGGCACAGTCACCTTCGACGTGGGCAAAGCAGTGCAGGAAGTGAAGGCCGGCAAGGTCGAGTTCCGCACTGATAAGACCGCTCTCGTGCACTGCCCGGTCGGCAAGATTTCGTTCACGCCTGACAAGCTGATTGAGAACGCGACGGTGCTGATCACCAGCGTGATCAAGGCCAAGCCGTCCGTGGCGAAGGGCAAGTACATCAAGGGATGCTTCCTGAGTTCGACGATGGGTCCCGGCATTATGCTGGACGTTACGCCCATCGAGACGGCTGCGAAGGCTTAACCGGCGCTGAAGCGCCTGGACGGACGTGTCCGTCCCTACATGAGATCACTACGAGGAATTGAATCATGGCGGTTACCAAAGCGAGAAAGACACAGCAGGTCGAGAAACTGAGCAAAGACCTGAGCAACGTTTCCAACGTGGTCGTTGCGACCTACACCAAGATGACCGTGTCGCAGGACTACGAACTGCGCAAGGCTCTGCGCGGAGCGGGCGCCAAGTACCAGGTGGTCAAGAATACCCTGGCTGAGCGAGCCGCCAAAGGCACCAAGGTTGAAGGCGCTCTCAAGGAGCTGTCTGGCGTGACCTCGATCGCTTACACCACTGGCGACCCGGTTGCGATGGCTAAGGCGCTGACCAAGTACGCCAAAGACACGCCGGAATTTACTTTCAAGGTCGGCGTCGTCGAAGGCAAGGTCATCAACATTAAAGAGATCGAAGCCTTGGCCAGCATGCCGTCGAAGGAAGAGCTGTATTCCAAGCTCCTGTTCCTGATCAACGCGCCAGCGCAGCGTTTGGTCACCGTGATGAACGCGGTTGGCCGCAACCTGGCCGTAGTCGTCGATCAGGGCGTGAAGGAAAAGAAGTTCAAAGAAGCATAACGGCCTTATGTGGGGACGGCCGCCTTCGGCCGTCCAGCACGCGCAGCGGGCGTGCTTTTAGCCGGCTGCGTCGATATGGCTGGAGTGCCCGCAGCACAACAAGTTCTGGATGGCGCGAGTCATCCGAAGAGATTTGGTTACCGGCAAGTCAGGGGTTGCGCGGTTCGTTCCAAGCGTTGTCTGGCGCGAGGAATCAGGACCTGGACGCACTGGAACCCTGGCCCACGGATAACGAAATCAATCAAACTGATAACAAGTGGAGAAATAACATGGCGGATCTGGCACAGTTGGAAGAATCAATCGTAGGGTTGTCGCTGCTCGACGCGGCGCAGCTCGTGAAGAAACTCGAAGAGCGCCTCGGCGTGTCGGCGGCAGCAGCGGCCCCGGTAATGATGGCTGGCGGCGGTGGCGGCGCGGCAGCAGCCGCTCCGGCCGAAGAGAAGACCGAGTTCACCGTCGTCCTCAAGGAAGTGGGCGCCAACAAGATCAACGTGATCAAGGCCGTCCGCGAAGTCACCAGCCTGGGCTTGAAGGAAGCCAAGGAACTGGTCGACGGAGCTCCCAAGAACGTGAAAGAGGGCGTCTCCAAGGACGAAGCCGAGACCATCAAAAAGAAGTTCACCGAGGCGGGTGCCGTTGTCGAAGTGAAGTAAGGGGTTTATGTGGCGCGGGCGCCCTCGCCCGCGCTGCCTTCAGAAGGTAATAAGAGGAGTGGCGGGCGAGGGTGCCCGCGCCACCTGGAACGGTTCGCACCTTAACCGGTGCAATATCGATTATGTTGCTCGTTCCTACTTGTGAACCTTGGGCGGCGATGTTAGCATCTATATAACATCGATTCCTAGGGCTTCACTCAATCGCGAGCATTGCTCGCGGGGGAAGTTTTGGGTACGCTGCTCCGCGGGCAGGCGGGGCGGAAACAGGCCGAAGAACTGGCGCGAAAGATTTCAAATCAAGAAGGGCGAAACGCCTTGGTTGGCGTCTGCGGGAACAACTGTCCCTGCGGGCGCCCCGCTGTCTTTTAGTTTCCTGGTTGTTCCGGTTCTGCACACGTAGGTCCCGCGGCGCCACAAGCGCCCCACATTCCGCGGTATAAGCGCGACCCTCGGTCGCGCGAGAGATTGGGAGTTCTGACGAATGAAAAATGCCTTCCGTAAACGCTTTGATTTTTCCAAAATTCCGGCCACCATTCAGATCCCGAACCTGATCGAGGTTCAGAAGCGCTCCTACGACCGCTTCTTGCAGATGGACAAACTGCCCAGCGAGCGCGAAGACGGCGGCTTGCAGGCGGTGTTTCAATCCGTTTTCCCCATCACCGACTTTCGAAACGTATCACAACTTGAGTTTGTGGATTACGCCATTGGTAACTGGGAGTGCAAGTGCGGCCACCTGAAAGGGCTGCATCACCTTCGGACCACTTGTAAGAATTGCGGATCCACCGTCATCACCGATCCGTTCCATCCCGGCGAAGTTCTGTGCGGCAAGTGCGGTACCTACAACGCGAATACGCCTGACTTCTGCAACAAGTGCGGCGACCCCGTAGGACTGCAGTTGAAGTACGACGTGGCTGAATGCGAAGAGCGTGGCATGACTTACTCCGCTCCACTCAAAGTCACCATGCGTCTGACGATTTTTGATAAAGACGCTGAGACCGGCAATCGCTCCATCCGCGACATTAAAGAACAGGAAGTCTTCTTCGGCGACGTTCCGCTGATGACGCAGAACGGCACGTTTATCATCAATGGCACCGAGCGCGTCATTGTCAGCCAGTTGCACCGTTCGCCCGGCGTCTTCTTCGAGACGGCCAACAACCGCACCTACTTCCTGGGAAAGATCATTCCCTACCGCGGCTCGTGGGTGGAATTCGAATACGACCAGAAGAATGTGCTCTATGTCCGCATCGATCGCAAGCGCAAATTCCTGGGCACGATTTTCTTGCGTGCCTTGGGCCTGCGTTCCGGCGAAGACATTCTGCGCGCGTTCTACACCACCGACCGACTCGTAGTTCGCGACAAGAAGCTCTACTGGACGCTCGACCCAGCCAGCGAGAAGCCAACCAACCTTCTCGGCATGAAGCTCGCCCACAGCATCAAGAACAAGTCGGGTGACGAAATCGCCCACTCCGGCCGGAAGATCAATGCCCAGGTTCTGAAAGATATTCAGAAGGCGAAGATCACCGAAATCGAAGTCGACATCACCGACCTCGAAGGTGCGTGGACTGCCGGCGATATCGTTGACACCACCACCGGCGAAGTCATGCTCGAAGCCAACTCCGAGCTGACGGCCGACAAGGTTTCGAAGATTCTCGATTCCGGCGTCGTAGAAATGTCGCTCTTCTTCCCCGAGCGCGACGACGTCGGCACGGTCATCAGCCAGACCCTGAAGCGTGATGCGGTCAAGACTCCGCAGGAAGCGCTGATTGAGATCTACCGCAAGCTGCGTCCCGGCGATCCGCCGACGCTTGATACGGCGACGGCGCTGTTCCACGGAATGTTCTTCGACCCGCGCAAGTATGACTTCTCTCGCGTGGGCCGCTTGAAGTTCAACATCAAATTGTTCGAGAACCAGGAAGCCACTAGTCTCGACAAGCGCACGCTCGATCCCGACGACTTCTATGCCACCATCGCGTACTTGCTGAAACTGCGTAAGAGCATCGGCGCGGTCGACGACATCGATCACCTCGGCAACCGCCGCGTTCGCGCGGTCGGCGAGTTGATGGAGAACCAGTTCCGTATCGGCCTGGTCCGCATGGAACGCGCCATCAAAGAGAAAATGTCCGTCTACCAGGAAATGTCGACGGCCATGCCGCACGACTTGGTCAACGCCAAGCCGGTGATGGCCGCGATCCGCGAATTCTTCGGATCGTCGCAGCTCTCGCAGTTCATGGATCAGACCAACCCGCTCTCCGAGATTACGCACAAGCGGCGTCTCTCGGCCCTTGGGCCGGGCGGTCTGTCGCGGGAACGCGCCGGATTCGAAGTCCGCGACGTTCACCCGACGCATTACGGCCGTATCTGCCCGATTGAGACGCCAGAAGGTCCGAACATCGGACTAATCTCGTCATTGAGCTGCTACGCCCGCATCAACGACTACGGCTTCATCGAATCGCCCTACCGCAAGATCAAGGGCGGACGCGTCATCGACTACGTCACCATCGTCAACGTTGGCGATAGCGACTTCAAAGTCGGCGATCACATGGAGAAGCATGAGATCGAGAAGATTAATGAGGCCCTGAAAGAGAAGCGCAAGAAGCCGGCGACCATCGAGCCGTTCTCCTTCTACCTGTCGGCATGGGAAGAAGACCGTCATACGATCGCACAGGCCAACGTCGAACTCGACGACAAGGGCAAAATCGTCGCCGAGCTGGTCAACGCTCGTAAGGCTGGAAACTTTGTCCTGGTCAGTCGCGATGAAGTGGACTACGTCGACGTCAGCCCGAAGCAACTTGTTTCGGTCGCGGCCTCGCTGGTTCCGTTTCTCGAGCACGACGATGCGAACCGCGCGCTGATGGGCGCGAACATGCAACGCCAGTCGGTGCCCTTGCTCCGCGCACAAGCGCCGATCGTCGGTACCGGAATGGAAGGTGTTACGGCTCGTGACTCGGGC
This sequence comes from uncultured Acidobacteriaceae bacterium, assembly GCA_963840895.1. Taxonomy (GTDB): domain Bacteria; phylum Acidobacteriota; class Terriglobia; order Terriglobales; family Acidobacteriaceae; genus Sulfotelmatobacter. The sequence continues at coordinate 1,011,421 of CAWJAR010000002.1, read as the reverse complement.
GCAGTCGTTCTCGCCCGCCGTAACGGCATCATCGACTCGGTCGACTCCGAGCGCATCATCGTGCGCGTCGAAGGCGAGCACCATCCCACACAGCTGTCGCGCGAAGTTGGCAGCGACATCTACCAGCTCACGAAGTTCAAGCGCTCAAACCAGAACACTTGCATCAACCAGAAGCCGGTGGTCAAAAAGGGACAACGCGTCCTGAAGGGCGAGATTATCGCGGACGGTCCTTGTACCGATCACGGCGAGTTGGCTCTGGGACGAAACGTCCTGGTCGCCTTCATGCCATGGCGCGGCTACAACTTCGAGGACGCAATCCTCGTCTCCGAGAAAATGGTGAAAGAGGATTACTACACCTCGCTTCACATCGAGGAGTACGAAATCGAAGCCCGCGACACCAAGCTCGGTCCCGAAGAAGTCACGCGTGACATTCCCAACGTCAGCGAATCCATGCTGCGCAATCTGGACGAAGCGGGCGTCATTCGCATTGGTGCCAGCATCAAGCAGGGTGACATCCTCGTCGGCAAAGTCACGCCGAAGGGTGAAACTCAGCTCACGCCGGAAGAAAAACTGCTTCGCGCGATCTTCGGCGAAAAAGCCGGAGATGTGCGCGATGCCTCCCTCTACTGCCCGCCGGGCATTGAGGGTGTCATCGTCGATGTGAAGATCTTCTCGCGCAAAGGCCAGGAAAAGGACGAGCGCGCGAAGGCCATCGAAGCCACGCAGATCGCGAAGTTGGAAAAGAACCTTTCGGACGAAATCCGAATTCTGACTGACGAGCGCCTGAAGCGCCTGGAAAACATCCTGGGCGGCAAGGAAGTGCAGGCCGACTTGCACGACGAGCGCACCAACAAGCGCCTTCTGACCAAGGGCAACCTGCTGACGCGCGACGAAATCGAGCGCATCTCGACCCGCAACCTGAAACGCATCAAGTATGCCGACAAGGATCCGCGGGTGAACGAGCAGATCGATGAGATCGAAGAGATGACTTCTCGCCAGATCGACGTGCTCAAAAAGATCGTCAACGAGAAGAAAGAGAAACTCACCAAGGGCGACGAACTGCCCCCGGGCGTGATCAAGCTGGTCAAGGTCTACATCGCCATGAAGCGCAAGCTCAGTGTCGGTGACAAGATGGCCGGCCGCCACGGCAACAAGGGCGTTATTGCGCGCATTCTGCCGGAAGAGGATATGCCGTATCTCGAAGACGGAACGCCCGTGGAAATCGTCCTCAACCCGCTCGGCGTGCCTTCCCGTATGAACGTGGGACAGATTCTTGAAACCCACCTCGGATGGGCGGGCTTCGTGCTCGGCGACAAGATCGCGCAACTGCTTAAGGAAAATACGCGGACCGAAGCCATCCGGCGCGAGTTGAAAGCGTTGTTCAAGGACTCGCAGCTGGCTGACATCATCTCCGACATGAGCGACGAAGAACTCGATGCCATGGCTCCGACCTTCACCAAGGGCGTGTTCATGGGATCGCCGGTATTCGACGGGTCGAAGGAAGGCGAGATCAAAGCGTTGCTCGAACACGCCGGTCTGCCGACCTCAGGCAAGACGACTCTTCATGACGGCATGACAGGCGACAAGTTCGAACAGCCTGTCACCGTGGGTTACATCTACATGCTCAAGCTGTCGCATCTGGTGGACGACAAGATTCACGCTCGTTCCATCGGACCGTACTCGCTGATCACCCAGCAACCGCTGGGTGGTAAGGCGCAGTTCGGCGGACAGCGTTTCGGAGAAATGGAAGTCTGGGCGCTTGAAGCCTACGGCGCAGCCTTCATCCTGCAGGAGCTGCTGACAGCGAAGTCTGACGACGTATACGGCCGAACCAAGATTTACGAGGCCATCGTCAAGGGCGAAGCTGCTATGGAGCCCGGCGTACCCGAATCGTTCAACGTGCTGATCCGCGAGCTGCAGTCGCTCTGCCTCGATGTGGAATTGATCAAGGCAGGCGAGAAAAAGCCGACGGCCAGCGCCGCAGCAGATTAAGAGCAGTTCTCAGTGCTCGGTACTCAGTACTCGGTGAAAGCTGAGGCTGGGACCGGGTCCCTGAGGCGTAGAAGAGATTGGGAATTACACGCCACTGCGGCATCCGAGCTCGATGCCGCGTGAAGAGGCGAGAGTTCACTGAGTACCGAGTGCTAGGTACTGAGAACTGGTTTACGAGCTCCGTCAGCGGACACGTGAGAACCGCAGGAAGCGGAGGAACACCTTGTTTCGTTCGAGCCCTTTTGAAATGGCAAATGTGATTGCGGACTTCGACGCCATTCGTATCAGCCTGGCGTCTCCGGAGAAAATCCGGAGCTGGTCGCACGGCGAAGTCACCAAGCCCGAGACCATCAACTACCGTACCTTCAAGCCCGAGCGCGACGGGTTGTTCTGCGCACGCATCTTTGGCCCGGTGACGGACTGGGAGTGCTTGTGCGGCAAGTACAAGCGCATGAAGCACCGCGGCGTGATCTGCGACAAGTGCGGCGTGGAAGTTACGCTGTCCAAAGTTCGCCGGGAACGCCTGGGCCACATCGAGCTGGCTTCACCATGCTCGCACGTGTGGTTCTTCAAGGGACTCCCGAGCCGCATCGGTCATCTGCTCGACATTTCCCTGCGCGACCTTGAGTCCGTGCTCTATTTCGAAGCCTACGTCGTGGTTGAACCCGGCGATGCTCCGGTAAAAGAGCGCGAGGTCATCAAGGACGAAGCCAAGTTCCGCGAACTCGATCAGCAGTACCGTCCGGCCGGTTTCAAGGCCATGATGGGTGCTGAGGCGATCAAGGAACTGCTCAAGCGCGTCGACACCGACGGCCTTTCCGTGGAACTGCGCGAGAAGATGAAGAACGAGAGCTCGCTGCAGAAGCGGCTCAAGTACGCCAAGCGCTTGAAAGTCGTTGAGGCCTTCCGCAAGAGCGGCAACAAGCCGCATTGGATGATCCTCGACGTCATTCCGGTCATTCCGCCCGAGCTCCGTCCCCTCGTTCCACTGGATGGCGGCCGCTTCGCCACGTCCGATTTGAACGACTTGTATCGTCGCGTCATCAACCGCAATAACCGGTTGAAGAAGCTAATGGACCTGCACGCTCCCGAAGTCATCGTGCGCAACGAAAAACGCATGCTGCAGGAAGCCGTCGACGCCCTGTTCGACAACGGCCGCCGTGGCCGCGTGCTGCGTGGCGCCAACAATCGTCCGCTGAAGTCGCTCTCTGACACGCTCAAAGGCAAGCAGGGACGCTTCCGCCAGAACCTGCTCGGCAAGCGCGTCGACTACTCCGGACGTTCCGTCATCGTGGTCGGACCCGAACTCAAGCTCCACCAATGCGGTCTCCCGAAGAAAATGGCTCTGGAACTGTTCAAGCCGTTTATCTATCACCGGCTCGAGCAGACGGGCAACGTCACCACCATCAAGCAAGCGAAAGAAATGGTGGAACAGCAGGAACCGATTGTCTGGGACATCCTGGAAGAAGTCATTAAGGATCACCCGGTACTTCTGAACCGCGCTCCTACGCTTCACCGTCTCGGCATTCAGGCTTTCGAGCCGGTGCTCGTCGAAGGCAAGGCCATCAAGATTCACCCATTGGTCTGCACGGCGTTCAACGCCGACTTCGACGGCGACCAGATGGCAGTTCACATCCCGCTATCTCCTGAAGCCCAGGTCGAAGCGAGCGTATTGATGCTCGCCTCGCACAACATTCTGTCCCCGGCTTCCGGTCAACCGATCACCGTGCCTACGCAAGACATGGTGCTGGGACTCTACTACCTGACCAAAGGTAAGCCGGGCGCCAAGGGTGAGGGCCGCGCTTTTGCCAACATCGAAGAAGTGCTGATGGCACTGGACGCGGGCGAAGTCGAAACACTTAGCCCGATTCGCCTTCGTTACTCGGGGGAATTGATCGACCTGACCACCGCGTACGACGATCAGGACATCATTCACACCGAGCCCGTACAAGTGGAGCGCGCTTTTATCAACACGACGGTGGGCCGCGCGATCCTGAACGACCAATTGCCCGAAGGCATGCCCTACATCAACGGCCTGCTCAAGAAAAAGGGCATTGGCGCTCTGGTGAACTACGGCTACCTGCGCTTCGGCCTCGAAGTCACGGTCAAGATGCTCGACGAGGTCAAGACACTTGGCTTCAAGTTCGCGACCAAGTCGGGCTTGTCCATCGGCATCGACGACATGGTCATCCCGGACAGCAAGAAAGTCCTGGTCAAAGACGCCGAGAAGCAAGTTGTGGCTGTGCAGCAGCAATATCTTGATGGAGCCATCACCAACGGCGAGCGTTACAACAAGGTCATCGAAATCTGGTCGGCAATCACGGAAAAAGTTGCCGACGAAATGTTCGGTGAAATGCAGCGCCGCGACAAAGAGGGCGATCTCAATCCGATTTACGTCATGGCCGACTCCGGCGCTCGAGGATCGAAACAGCAGATCCGCCAGCTCTCGGGTATGCGTGGATTGATGGCCAAGCCTTCCGGCGAGATCATCGAGTCGCCCATCACGGCGAACTTCCGTGAAGGTCTGACCGTGTTGGAGTACTTCGTTTCGACGCACGGCGCCCGCAAGGGACTGGCCGATACCGCCTTGAAGACGGCGGACTCTGGCTACCTGACTCGCCGCCTGGTCGACGTCGCACAAGACGTCATCATCAGCGAGTACGATTGCGGAACCGTCGACGGCATCTACGTGCAAGGTATCGTGGAAGCCGGCGAGATCATCGAACCGCTCCGCGACCGCATCGTCGGCCGCGTGTCGCTCGAGAAGATCAAGGACTATGACGGCAACGTCATTGTCGACATCAACCAGGAAATCAGTGAAGACCTTGCCGGTGCGATTCAGGCTGCCGGCATCGAGCGCGTGAAAATCCGTTCGGTGCTGACTTGCGAATCGAAACGCGGTGTCTGCGTCATGTGCTACGGCCGCAACCTGGCTTCCGGACGCCTCGTCGAACTCGGCGAAGCAACGGGTGTCATCGCGGCGCAGTCCATCGGCGAACCTGGAACCCAGCTCACCATGCGTACCTTCCACATCGGTGGCACCGCATCGCGAGTCTCCGAGCAGTCGCGTCTCGATGCCAAGAACAACGGCACCGTACGGTTCATCGGATTGCAGACGGTCAAAGCCAAGTCTGGCGATCTCGTGGTTATGAATCGCCAGGGCTCGATCGCGGTGGTCGACGAGAAGAATCGCGAACGCGAGCGTTACTCGGTCGTGTATGGCGCCAAGCTGAAAGTCAACGATGGCGATCCGGTCACACTCGGACAGGTCATGGTCGAGTGGGATCCTTACACTTTCGCCATCCTGACCGAAATCGGCGGCACTGTGCAGTTCAAGGACTTGCAGGAAGGTGTCACGCTCCACGAAGAGGTCGACGAAGTCACCGGCCTCTCCCGTCACGTGGTCGGCGATTCTCCTGACGAGAAGCGCCAGCCAGCGATCGTCATTAAAGGTAAGGCCAGCAAGCGTTACCTCATGCCTTCGCGGGCCCATCTGATGATTCAGGATGGCGACACAGTTACACCTGGAGACGTGCTGGCCAAGATCCCGCGCGAAACCACCAAGACGAAAGACATCACCGGTGGTCTGCCACGCGTGGTCGAATTGTTCGAAGCCCGCAAGCCGCACGAAACCGCGGTCATCAGCGAAATCGATGGCACGGTCAAGTTCGGTGAAGTTTCCAAGGGCCAGCGCAAAATCTACGTGGTCGCTGACAACGGTACCGAAAAGGAATACTCGGTTCCGCGCGGCGTTCACATCAACGTGCAGGAAGGCGAGCGCGTCAAGGCGGGCGAACCGCTCATGGACGGCCCGCTTAACCCGCATGACATCCTGGCCGTGCTTGGCGAAAAAGAACTGCAGGCTTATCTGGTGAACGAAATCCAGGAAGTCTACCGCCTGCAGGGCGTCAACATCTCTGACAAGCACATCGAAGTAATTGTTCGTCAGATGATGCGCTGGGTGAAGGTCGAAGACGTGGGCGATACCCGGTTCCTGCTCGAAGAGCAGACCGACAAGTTCGCCTTCCGGGAAGAGAACGAGCGCGTGATTGCGCAGGGGGGTAAGCCGGCCACCGGTCGTCCGCTGCTCCTGGGCATCACGAAGGCATCGCTCTCCACCGACTCGTTCATCTCGGCGGCGTCCTTCCAGGAGACCACGCGCGTGCTCACCGAAGCCAGCATCAACGGCAAGGTCGATCACCTGCGCGGCCTGAAAGAAAACGTAATTGTCGGACGCCTCATCCCTGCCGGAACCGGCATGGAGTACTACCGCAACGTGCGGCTCTCGCCAGAAATGGAAGAGGCCGCCGCCAAGGTACAGGCGGAAGTTTCGGCTGCGTACGAAGAAGCCGAGCGCGCTCTCGAAATGATGCGTCACGAGGGCGAAACCGACGATCTGCCCGTGGAACTCCCCGCGGCTGAGTAGTCAATCGAAGCGTAGCGCCGGCATCTTGCCGGCTGTCCCCGAGGGCGTCTCGCCCTCGGCCCGGCGAGCGAAAATCTCGCCAGACAACCACCGGGACGCCGGCGCTACGGTCTTTTTCTAACATCCAATGCACGCTACCCCCCAGCGATTGCCCATTCAGGAACCCGGCGAACTTCCTTCTTTGCGCCCAGTGCCTCTTGGCCCTACTCTAGAACAGCGCATGTTACGGTTCCTCCGACTCTTGCGACTGTCCTTCTGGCGGGCTTTTGTCCACGATTCCTTCGCCACTGCCAAGGCGTCTGCCTATTCGTCGATCCTCACCTTCTTCCCCGTCCTGCTGATCATCGGGTCCGTCCTAGCCAGTTGGCGCAAAGGGCAGCCTTACTTACGCGAAGTTTCCTACGCCCTTGGCAGCATTCTGCCGGCCGGTGGAACCACCGCCCTTAGCTATCTCAAGGGAGCCGCCCAGCATCCTGCCAGCACGCTGGCCACGACCTCTGCGATCACCCTGTGGACCGCCTCCGGCGTCATGGTCTCCTGGATGGAAGGGTTCCGCCGCTGTTACGAACTGCCGAAAACCTGGGGACTCGTCAAAGAGCGTCTCATCGCTTTTCTGCTAGTCATCTTCGCCCTGATCCCCATGACTTTCGCCACACTCCTCGTGGCCGTGGGCAGTAAATTTGAAGCCCGCCTCCTGCCCTACATCGATCCCGACTTCAGCATCTACATCTTTCTGCTGTGGGGCGGCATCCGCTGGCTGATCGCGACACTCACCAGCATCGCGGTGATTGCCTTGATCTACCACCACGCCGTTCCGCGCACCCAGCCGTGGCACAGCGTAATGCCCGGCGCCATGTTGGCGACGATTCTCTGGTTCACCACGACGGTCGGATTCCGCGCGTACCTGCAACACTTCGGCGATTTCGCTACCATCTATGGATCACTCGGAGTCGCCATGGCACTGCTGGTGTGGATGTACATGGTCTCGCTTGTGGTCCTGGTCGGCGCGGAATTCAATGCACTGCTGTTCCCGCGCGCGATGCTGGGCAAGGAACTCACGGCGATCAGCGGTCCTCGAGTGGCCGACTAACCCTCGCAGAAACGTTGCTTGCAACGTCTCTCTCGCTGTCGCCGGAAATGCCAAGGTTGTCCCCGGAACCCCTGATTGAGGAGATAGGTTGAAACCCAGCAAGCCACAACCGATCGCAGATCCCGCCACCGGCCAGTCCTTGCCGCGGCGCGCCAAAATCATCTGCACCATCGGCCCCGCCTGCAACACCGAAGCCGTCATGCGCGACTTGCTCCGGCTTGGCATGGACATCGCCCGCTTGAATTTCTCTCACGGCACTCACGAAGATCACGCTCAGAACATCCTTCGCCTGCGCCGCGCCGCCGAGCGCGAAGGACGCACTGTCTGCATCCTCCAAGACCTGCAAGGCCCTAAAATCCGCACCGGCCCGCTGGAGCGCCACGAGTCCGTTCTCCTGAAAACAGGGTCGGTCGTCACCATCACTCCGCAAGATATCCCCGGCGCAGCCACCCGCATCTCCACCACGTTTCCTGATCTTGCCCGCGAACTCACTGCCGGGGCCCGCATCTTGCTGAGCGATGGTCTGATCGAACTGCGGGTCCGAGGTGCACGCGGTAAAGATGTGCTCTGCGATGTCATCAACGGTGGCATGCTCGGCGAGCACAAAGGAATCAACCTTCCCGGCATCGCTCTCACGATCCCCGCGCTCACGGAAAAAGATCGCAAGGATCTCGAATTCGGTCTCAATCACGGCGTCGATGCCGTCGCCTTGTCCTTCGTCCGCACCCCGGCTGACGTCAGCATGGTCAAGCAGATTATCGCTGCGCACCAGAGCGATGTCCCTGTCATCGCCAAACTCGAGAAGCCGCAAGCCATCGATCACCTCGAAGAAATTCTTGAAGTGGCCGACGGAGTCATGGTCGCCCGCGGAGATCTCGGGGTCGAAATGGCCCCAGAGAAAGTTCCCGTCATTCAGAAGCACATCATTCGCCGCGCCTCCGCATGGCGCAAGCCCGTCATCACCGCCACCCAGATGCTTGAGTCGATGATCGAAAACCCGCGACCCACGCGCGCCGAGGCCAGTGACGTAGCCAACGCAGTTTTTGACGGAACCGACGCCGTCATGCTCTCCGGCGAAACCGCCAGCGGACAATATCCGCGCGAATCTGTTTCCATCATGTCGCGCATCGTGGTGGAAGCTGAATCGAACACCAGCGATTTCCAGTTTCGTCGCCGTCGCGAAAACCACGGACTCTCCGTCGCCGAAACTATTTGCGAGTCGATTGCTCACGCCGCCGAAGACCTGCCTATGGGCGCCATCGCAGTCTTTACTGAGACCGGCAACACCGCCCGCATGATTTCGAAATATCGCCCGCGAACCGCCATCTACGCCTTCACGCACACCGAGGCCGTGGTCCATCGCATGAATCTTTACTGGGGAGTTCATCCCGTGCGCTGCCGCCAGGCTCTCTCGGCCGCACATATGTTATCGATTGCCGAGCAGGACCTGGTTCGCCGCGGAGTTCTCAAGCCCGAGGATGTCCTCGGAATCGTCGCCGGAACTCGCCAGACTGCGGGTTCCACCAACCTCTTGCACCTGCATCTGGTCACCAGCGAAGAGGCTTATCGCATCTCCCACCCGCAAGAGAAGCGCTCGCAGAAACATCGCGCCAAGAAACAGCGCTCCGCTGGCCGCCGCAAGTTATAATCGCCCCGTATGCCTCAGGAGATACTATCGGTAGCCGTCTGGGAGCCAATCCCTGACATGGAAGCGGCGTCGCTCGCCACCATTCGCGAACTCACTTCCATTGTCATCACCAAGGGATACGGCCGCGACATGCTCTACCGCGACCGCGAATCGCACTACGTTTTCCTGCGTTACTGGAAGTCCGAGGAAGCGCGTCGCGCCGCGCAAGAAGATCCCGACATGCTCCGCTGCTGGGCCCGCCTCGGCAACGAAATTCAAATTGTGAAAGTCTACGAGACGCTGACCGAAGTTCCGGTGGACGTGCAGAAATAGCCGCTGGCAGCAAAGGGGGCATGACAGCATCGCAACCACTCATGGAAAGAGTCTGGGCTCTGCTCTTGGCGCTGTTGCTGGGCTACTACTTCGTCGTCGAGCCCGCTCGGCAGGTGTGGCAAGACTACTGGCTCGTGAGAGACGCGCAACAGAGCGAGGCTGTCATCACAAAGGAACATTGGGCCGGCCATGGTGTGGTGGTCTATCGGTACAGCGTTAACCACCAGGAGTACACAGGACAAGATCACCGAAGCTACCAAGGCCCCAAGTACGCGCGCGTGATGCCCGGAGAAAAATCGGTCATCTACTATTCTTCCTCTCATCCGTGGCTGTCAGCGTTTAACCGTCCGCGTACCGTACTAGTCGAGGGATTGCCCGTTGTTCTCCTCGTATGGTTCATCGAAGCACTTCTCATCGCTACGCTGATAAATCCCCGAAGTCGCTGGGCCTTTAACTTGTCGGGCCGATCAGAGGTTGAGCCACTGAAGCGAAAGGTAGAATGACGACTTGTCCGCTGACGCCATTCGCGAGTTCGTTGACAATGCCGCCGACCCCCAGGTCCGCGGCTACCTACACCTGCCCGCCACGCCCAACAACGACGGCCTGATTCTTTCCCACGGTGCCGGCTCCAACGCTCAAGCACCCCTTCTGATTGCGCTGGCCGAGGCGTTCTCGGTCGCCGGATTCACTGTCCTCCGCTGCGATCTCCCTTACCGCCAGTCCCGTTCGTTCGGCCCTCCGGGTCCTGGCGACGCGGCCCGCGATCGCGCCGGACTCAAGAACGCACTTGCCGCAGTGAAGAAGATGATCTCCGGACGCCTCTTCCTCGGCGGCCACTCCTACGGAGGGCGCCAATCCAGCATGCTCTGCGCCGAAGAGCCAACCCTGGTTTCAGGCCTCCTCCTGCTGTCTTACCCGCTGCATCCTCCGCGCAAACCTGAGCAGCAGCGCACGCAGCATCTGCCTGACCTGCACACGCCGACGCTCTTCGTGAGCGGCACCCGCGATCCCTTCGGCACAATCGATGAGCTGAAACAAGCCTTGAAGATGATTCCAGCGAAAACCAAGCTGATTGCAGTGGAAGGAGCCGGTCACGATCTGGGATTTAAAGGGAAGGCAAAGCAGGCAGAGCTACCAAGGCTGATCTTTTCTGAATTCACTAATTTTTGTGAATTGTGATCCTGAGCGGCGCTTTTTACCGCGAAGGCCTGCCCTGAGCGAAGTCGAAGGGGCCTATGCAGTTTGCCGGCGGCGAGGAAGTTCCAGAGGTCCTTCGCGGCAAGAAACGCCGCTCAGGATGACAATTCAGCCCTTAATTCACCCACCCCGACTTCCCGCCGCCATTCCCCTTATGTTGGGTATCGTCGTCCGGTGGAATGTAATTCCCGTGCTCGTCAAAGTGAACCTGGCGGTCATGCTTCGACATGTAGACCTCAAACTTCTTCGCTGCTCGGCGCCGCTTCCAGCGGTAATACGAATTGCGGATCCCGTAATAACGCTCTGATAGTCCCACATTGACCAGCGCCGCCTTGGGTCCCCGCCGCACATAAAGCCAGCCGAAGAATAGCCCGCCCAGATGTGCCACATAAGCGACGTTCCCGCCACCCGCCATCGCGAATGCTAGGGTGACGACAATCAAAATTCCAACGAAGTACTTGGCCTTGATAAGAAAGGGGAAGGGAATCATCATGATTTCGTTGTCCCCAAACAACATTCCGAACCCGATCAGAATTGCGAACACCCCGCCAGATGCCCCAATTGTCGCCCGATCCGGATTTCCCAGGAGGTGCGAATACGACATGGCAACCGTGGTGATCGCCGCGCCAATAAAGCCAATCGAATACAGCTCCACAAAGCGTCGCGTGCCCCACGCGCCCTCGACAGATGCCCCGAACATCCATAATCCCAGCATGTTTCCGAACCAATGCCAGAAATCAAAGTGGATGAAGCTATAAGTTATCAGTTGCCAAAGCCATCCGTGATGGACAACCTGCGAAGGCGTCAGAGCCAGATATTCAAGGGCGAAATCGTCGAATGGCACTCGCGCCAGTCCCAACACCAGCCGCAGCAAATAAAAGCCGGTGTTGATGCCCACCAGCCACGTCACCGCCTTGGTAAACGGTGGCAGGCTCAACGTCATCGGTTCGCCGGTTCGCCGCACAGGATTTCCTCTCGTCTAATTCTACTCGTATCTCGGGTGCCCCACGTCTCGCGTATTTTGCGAGATATGGGGATCTTATCGTTCGGGAACGGGCACCACCGCCAAGCTGCGATGCCCCTTACTGTCCACTGCCCGTACGGCGAAGATCACGTTGTCCTTCGACATTTTCAGGGTAGCGCGAGTTGTACTCCCAAAGCCTTGCGCGTGCTCCCACTCCGGGCTCGTCGTGGCCCGCCACACCACCTCGTATTCGGCTCCCGGCACACCCTCCCACGTCAGAGTCGAATCGTTTTCCAGATCCTTCGTCAGGATGTGAACATTCGTCGGAGGTGCCGGGGCCGCGGCCAACGACGCAAGTGTCGCCGCGTTCAACCTCGCCACGCGTGCCACATAGTCGTAGTCGACAAACTTCGGCACATCGCCATATTCCACGCCGTTTTCCGTTCGCACATTCTGATGCTGGTGATGAAAGTCCTCACGAAACTCTGTGAGCCGTACCGCGGCAAATCCTTGCTGGCTAAACGAATAATGATCGCCGCCCCGCAAAAAGCGATCCAGCCGGAACACCAGCATCGGCTTCACTCCCGTGTCATAGACCCGCCCCACCTCCGCGATGTACCGCGCCACCTGCCGCGACGCCGAATCGTTTTCGCCGCCCAGTCCGCGAATCCGACGGATTTCCTGCTCCGTCGCCGCCACCGGCACTCCCTCGGAGAAAACTCGCACCGCCGAATGATTTTGTTCCGCACTCTTGTCGCCGCCGACGATGTCATTATTGAGCGCTGCCTCGACTTCCCAGCCCTCATCTTTCGCCATCTTTGCGAAATGCTTGCTGCCGTTCAGGCCCTGTTCCTCTCCCGCGACCGTAAGAAAAACGATTGTTCCCGGAAGCTTCAATTTGCTCAGAACGCGCGCGCATTCCAGGCTGACAGCGGTTCCGCTGCCGTCATCGTTCGCTCCGGGTGCAGCTCCGTTTACGTCGAAGGTATCGCTGTTCCGCGAATCGTAATGCCCCGTTACAAGCACGATGCGTTTTGAATTCGCCGCGTCGGCGCCCTTCAAAACTGCATAAACATTGGTGATTTCGGTCGCCTTCGGAATTCGATCGGCAGGCTCTTCCGTGAAGGCGTCGGTCTTCACCTCAAGGCATCCTCCACAATCCTTTGAATAGCGCTCGAATTCCGACTTGATCCATTCCCGCGCCGCGCCAATGCCCCGACCCGCCGTAATCGAAGCCGGATCCTGCGCCGAGAGGGTCAGACGCGTTCCAAAGCTGACCAGCTTTTCGATGTTCGCCTGAATTCGTTGCGCGGAAATCTGCTTGAGCGCCGCCGCAATTTGCGGGTCGGCTTTGATCGCCGGCTCCGTCTTGGTCGGTTGCGCCGCACACGCAATGGCGGTCAGCACAACGCCGGTCGCTACCGTACAGACTGTTTTGCGGAAATGGAGCATGTTTTGACGGTCTCCGTCCAGAAAATTCCCACTGTGGAAGGGCGATTCCCGATTCTCAGAAAATCTTTCGTCTCCGGCTTGTCCCCCTTGACCGAACAGCGGCGGAGAATCTAAATATTATCAGGAGGCTCTAACAGGCGAGGGAGGCTTTATGGTTCTCTGTCCGGAATGCGAAACCAATTTAGACGTCGAAGAGGAAGATGTCGACGAGGGGGAAGTGATTTCCTGCCCCGAGTGCGGCACCGACTTTGAAGTCGTTACCACCAGTCCGCTCGAGTTGAAAGCTGTGGAAGAAGGATATGTAGAAGAAGACGAAGAAGAAGCAGAGGAAAGCGAAGACGGTGACTTCTCGTAGACTCCGCACGGGCCAGCCTTCTGCCAGGTTGTTTCCCCTCGCCGTTCTTTTGATCGTATTTCTCTTGCCTGCTTTCACTGCTCAGTCAGATCTCTTGGCCGACTCCAAGTCCAAACAGAAGCCCTACGCGCTCATCGCGGGCACTGTCTGGGGCCCGGACGATCATCCGGTGTATGGTGTTCCTGTCAAGATCCGCCGCGCCAAGGATAAGCCGAACAAGGCTCGCTGGCAGCTCATTTCAGACCATATGGGTGAATTCGCCCAGCGGGTTCCGCCAGGGGAATCCGACTATATCCTCTGGACCGACCTTAAAGGCGTCAAAACTACCGACGGAAAGCCGCTGCGCCTGGTCCAGGAAGTGACCGTCCACGTCTACGGAGACGAACGCGTCGACACCGGTTTGCATCTCACCCATTAGTGGCATTGATCCCCGGCAAAGGCATGAGACAATCAATCAGCATGAACCGCACCCCGTCCCTGGCAAAGGTTGTCCTTCTAGCTTGTGCGCTGTTGGTAACCCTTAGCGCAATATCCAGTGCAACGCCCGATAAAAAGGACAAGCCTGTTGGACGCCTGCTGTTCGGTAAGGTGCTTGATCCTCAAGACAACCCCCTTCCCGACGCCGTCGTCTATGTCACGAACACGCGTACCCGCACAGTCAAGACCTACATCGTAGGGCCAGATGGCACCTACCGCTTCCCCGCTCTCTCCACCGCCGTCGACTACGAGATCTATGCCCAATACAAAGGCCGCAAGAGCGATACCAAGTCCGTCGGCCAGTTCGACGATCGCTCACAGGTCTATCTCAACCTCAAGGTCGACACGAAGTAGTCCACGCACCGATTGCGCAACTTTTCAGTGCCCTTCCGGGTTCACTATAAATAGGAAGAGTGTCTGGAGGAGATTGTGAACGGATTGCATTTTTCTCGTAGATTCCGGTTCGCCGGTTTTGCTGCGACAGCCGTTTTAGCCCTTATTTCCTTACTTTGCGTAGCGCCCACCTTCGCTCAAAACGGTGCCATGAGCCCGTATCAGGATGAAAAAGACGGCGTCAGTGCCGGCGGCAAGTGGATGGCGTTCCAATCCGAGAGCAAAATGACGGGCGCCAAGAATGTGCGCTTCGAACTTCTCTCCGATAATTATTTTCGGGAAGACCCAGATTACAAACCTAGAGTCGAACTCACTTGCACAAACGGCAAGCTGACTTTTTCAGAGTTCAACCCCGGCGTACGGCTTCCTCCTCCCAATCGCCCGGGCTTTTGGGGTCAGCCTCAACTGCAAGTCCAGGTTCGCATCGACGAATATCATGCCCACAAAGGCTGGAATTGGATGCGAGGCCGCTTCCTATCCATGGACAAAGGGACCGCGCGCGGCCTTATCGGCGCCCAGATATTTAAGATTGAGTTGCCCACTCGCAGCGGACAACAGATCGCCGAGTTTTCCCCGGCTGGCTTGGATCTCGGTCAGGTCCGTCAAGCCTGCGACCTGACGCCGAAAAAGCCCAGCAAAGACTAGCTTCGGAGCCAAACGTCACGCTGTATCCGGGAGGGTGTCTCCGTTCAGTTGCAGCTCCGTCGCCACTCAAGTAGCCCATCATGACCTCCAATAGCGCCCGCTCCCTCATGATTTTCGGGGAGCCGCCGTGGCACTTGCGTGCGTCTCGGTCTGCTGGTTCACTTTGGATTGTTCCAGTTGTGGTCTGTTTGAAAGCTACTCGCGAACTCGCTTCCGGTGCGGCATGGCTTCACAGTTTGCCGAAAAACTGCAGATTCGTATCAGGGCATCGCTTTAGCGATGCTGTAGAGACCGTGAAACGAGTCCCGGCTTCAGCCGTGCCGCCCGCGTCCCGGCTTATTGTGAGATAGGTTGTAGCTGTGCCGACTTATAAACCGTCTGGAGGGCTCACGATGGGCAGCAGCATCATTACGGGGCTGGCATTTCTGCTGTTTGCGGTCGGCGTGTTCACATACGCGATCATCCTCTACAACGGGCTGGTGCGTCTCCGCAATGAAAACGACCGCGCCTGGGCCAACATTGACGTTCTACTCAAGCAGCGTCACGATGAAATTCCCAACCTGGTCGAGACCGTTAAGGGATACATGCAGCACGAGCAACAAACCCTGCTCGCGGTGACGCAGGCCCGTACGGCTTCTATGAATGCGTCGAGTATCGGGCAGAAAGCGCTAGCCGATCTGAAAGTGGAAAGCGCGTTGCGCGGCCTGTTTGCCGTCGCCGAGAACTATCCTCAGCTCAAAGCCAATGACAACTTCCTCAAGCTGCAAACCCGCATCAGCGAACTCGAAGAGCGCATCGCCGACCGCCGGGAGTTTTTCAACGACGACGTCAACACCTACAACACCCGCATCGGCCAGATCCCCGAAGTCTTCGTCGCCAGCTTCCTGAACCTGAAGCCCCGGCAGATGTTCAAAGTCTCTGACGAAGACCGCCGCCAGATCAACGTAACGTTCCAGGGCCAGGGCGCAACCGGAACCTAGGCTTGTAAGCGCAGGCGAACCCCGCACCGCATGCCAATTCGGCCGCACCCTCCTCGCGTTGTTACCAAATGATCTTGCCAGCCAACTGAATGTGCCGTGAGCCGCCCGACCCGATGACCGGATTAGCCGCCGCCACGTCCGGTGTATAAACCACCGTTCCAACATTGCTGGGCACCGACAAATCGGTATTCATCGTGAACACGTCAAAGTTGGCATGGTTAAGAATGTTGAATACCTCTCCGCGCAGTTGTAACTTCACCCGCTCTCCCAACTTCCACACCTTCGACACTGACATGTCCCAATTCGTGAACTTCGGGCCGCGGAAAATATTCCTTCCCATGGTTCCCTGCGTCATGTCGGCGGGCGGCGTGATCACCGCACTGCCAGACTGGTAACAGCCGTAGTAGTACAGGTTGTCGAGGGTTCCGAGCGCGGTCGCCTGCGTCACACAAGCGGCATTGCTGTGCTGATCGTCGGAGAAGTCGAAAAATGGCAGAGGCGTCTTGGCCGACCAGTGAACATCCTTAGCATTGCCACTCATGTTCCACCGGTCGTTAAACTCTCCCGTGAAGCTGATGTCGTCATTGAAATCGCCCAGCGTGTAAGGTTCGCCAGCCTGCAGGTTAAGAATGCTCGTCACTTGCCAGCCTTCCAGCATCTGCCACTTGCTCTTCACCGCGGGCAAGTCATAGGTTGCGGACAGCGTAAAGCGATGCCGAATGTCGTAATCTCCATTGCCTCGTTCGGCGGCATAGTTGTTGCTGTCCGGCGGGACGCCCGCCAGGTTGCTCGTCGCCGTATCGATCGCATGACCGTACGTGTAACCCGCCAGCAGATACAGCCCGCGCGAATACCGCTTCGTCAGAGTGACCTGTAACGAGTTGTAGGCGGAGTTCGAGCGATTGCTCAAGAAGCTCAGGTACCCCATCTGGGGGAAACAGGGGCCACCGAACCCTTGTCCGCCCTGAGACACGGGACAGTTCGTCACCAGCGGACGTCCAATCGTTTCCGACCCATCGTCATACAGCGGATTCACCTGGTTGATATCGGTAACGCTGTACAGCTTCACTCCGTGATTGGCGACATAAGCCACCTGCAGAATCATGCTCGGCGTCAGCTCATGTTGCACGTTGAAGTTCCAGTTCATCACATAGGGCGTCTTCAAGTGCTGATCCACGCCGAACACATCACACTGGCTGTCCACGCTACAAAGTGCTCCCGAGGATGAAACTGGAAAGACCGTGGGCGTCTGGTTCGGCGCCAGCCAGTTAATCTGCGTGCCATCGGTGGATACCTGCAGAAACGATGTGATCGTTCCTGCGGGCTGTTGGGTAACTCCGTTTCCATCCACGTAGGGAATCCCGCTGGGATTCAAATTCAGTCCGCCACCATTGAACATGAACGTGCGGATTGAGGGTTGTTCAAAGATCACGCCAAATGCCGACCGAAACACCGTTTTGCCCGTCCCAAAAATATCCCACGCTAACCCCACCCGCGGAGACACGTTGTTGTAGTTCGTTGGATACGGCGTGCCGATTCCCTGGCCTACCTGCACCAGTCCCGTCGCGGACGTCGGCACATAGTTTGCCAGCAGGTCGTGGCTATCCTTGATTGGATCGGTCACGTCATAGCGCAGTCCCAGGTTCAACGTGACTCTGCGCGTCGCTTTTACCTGGTCTTCCAGGAAGAAGCCGAACGATTTCTGGCTGACTTGCCGCCCCGGGTCTCCGTATAGGAACCTCCACCGACGAACATCTCCGCTCAGGAATTGATAAAGCTCGCGGAAGTCAACTCGTCCCCTGCCATATCCCGCCCGGAAGTAGTCGACGTCGCCGAATCGAAAGTTTCCTCCAAACCGGACTGTCTGCCGGCCGCGTGTGTACGAGGCCGTGTCCGAAAAGCTGTAAGTCTTGCTGGGCGTCGTGTTCAGCGGCCAACTCGAATTGCCGCCCATGTAATTGAATTCGCTGCCCGGAGTCACTCGCGGAAATCCGAACAACCGGGGATCGGTCACGCCCGTATTCAATCCGTACTGCGTCGGATTGACGTGACTGTCAACCGGTGCAATCGACTCGTTGAAGCTGTTGTAACTGAAGCGCACTTCGTTCGACCACGCCGACGTCGGATTCGAAGCCAGACTCACCCCGAAGACCTCAGTGATCGGACTGGTCGTCGACAGCCACTGTGGCGCAAGCGGAATCGTGTCTTCCTCGGTCTGGTTTGTGTTGGCGTAAATAAAACGCGCGCTGAGGATATGGTTCTTGCTCAAGACGAAATCCGTTTTGGCAACCAGATTGTCTCCGCGATTGTTGTTATTGAAGTCGAAATTCACTGCTGCCGGATCGCTCTGCGACATCGTGAATCCTGGGTTCGGCAGAAACAATCCCTTCAACTGCAGACTCAGCGGGTTCACCGCGCAGGCCGACGAGGAATCGTAGTTCGCCTGGCAGTACGCGACGTTGGTGGGATTGTTGAAGTATGCGATTGCGTCGGGCACGCTGTACAGCGCCGAATTCGGGCTGCCATCCGCGTTCGCGATACCACCCATCTGGCTTGCCAAGGAGACCGTTACCGGACTGTCCGTCACTCCTGGATTCCCCACCTTGTCGCGGATTCCCTCATAGTTCACGAAATAAAACCATTTGTTCTTCAGGATCGGCCCACCGATCGACGCGCCGAATTCGTGCATGTTCAGCGCCGAGAATGGCTGCGGCGCCGGATTGAAATAGTTTCGTGCGTCATACGCGGCGTTGCGGTTGAAGTAATACGCCGAGCCGTGGATGTTATTCGTCCCTGACTTGATCCCAATGTTCATCACGACGCCCGGCTTCACGCCGTAATCCGCCGAGGGACTTTCCTGCGTATTGAACTCCTGAATCGAGTCGAGCGGCAAGAAACTGGCAGGCGTTCCCTGAATGCCGGCCTCGTTGGCCACGCTTTCTCCGTAATAAGCGTCGTTGTCATCAGCTCCGTCGATAAAAAAATTGTTGTCATCCGCGCGGTTGCCATTTGAGGTGATCGATTGAAAACCTCCGCCGGGAGTTCGCTGTACTCCGGGATGCAGTTCCAACAGATTCTGGAAGTCGCGCCCCTGCACCGGCAATTCCGATACCGCCTTGTTCGAGAGCACACCATTCAGCGTCGTATCCGTTGTGTCGGCCAGCGCTCCTTCCGCGCTCACCTGCACCGTTTCCGTGATCGCTCCTGGCTGCAACTTCAAATCCACCCGCACATCCCGTGACACTTCGAGAACGAACGGTCCGCTCAATACTTTCTTGAAACCGCCGGCTTCGCCCGCAACCATATAGCGGCCCGGAACCAGGTTCGGCGCCACGTACTCGCCTGCGCTGGTCGTAACTAACTGGCGGCTCACACTCGTCGCGGTGTTCGTGATCGTGACTTTCGCCCCCGCAATCACCGCGCCCGACTGATCAAACACGGTCCCCAGGATGCGGCCTTCCGAAGTCTGTGAATACAACGAAACAGCGGAGATAACGATTGCAAGAACCAGAGCAAACGAACGGAAGGCTTTCATCAATGGTCTCCTTTACTGCAAGGGCTAGTACTCGATTTGATCTGCACAAAGTTCCCGGATTAGAGAGGGGTATGAATCAGAGCCCTGATTCGAGCTTTCCGGTGTCGACTAGGACTGACTGGCGTTTTGACGCATGCAAAGCTGAATGGTGAGCCAATCGAAATGAGGCGCGAAGTTCCGCTGACGACTTCATCGCGCGACTCAGCTTTTGCATGCGCCACATTCTAGCACTAGCTTGTTGGCGTCTCCGCCGAACACACTCCTACCGTCGCTAGTAGTTCAGCGAAAAATGTCCTCGGTCCGCCGTCCCGCGACACGCTCCTCGTAACCGCGACGTCACCGGGACCCTCATACTGTCTCCCAGTCGCCGAAGCTGCTATCCTTTACCCTCTCAGCGAGCTGACATGCTCAACCAAACCTTGGGGCACTACCGGGTTCTGGAGCAAATCGGCGCTGGAGGTATGGGTGTTGTTTACCGAGCGCGCGACGAGCAACTGGAACGCGACGTCGCCATTAAAGTCCTACCCTCGCGCGTCCTCGCCGACGAAGACGCGCGCAAGCGATTTCGCAAGGAAGCCCTCTCCCTCGCCCGCCTGAATCACCCCAATATCGCGACCGTCCATGAATTCGGCACTCAGGGTGACATCGATTTCCTGGTGGTCGAGTACATTCCCGGAACAACCCTGGATGCGAAGTTGGCTCGCGGTTCTCTCACCTCAAAGGAAATCATCGATCTCGGCGTGCAACTTGCGCGTGGCCTCGCCGCCGCACACGAGCAGGGCATCGTCCATCGCGACCTCAAGCCCAGCAACCTGCGCCTCACTCCTGACGGCCGCCTCAAAATCCTTGACTTCGGGTTGGCGCAACTTGAGCCTCACGCCAGCGAACTGGGCTTGACCGCCACCTTAACCAAGTCGCAGGAAATGACTGGGACTCTTCCTTACATGGCGCCCGAGCAGCTTCGCGGGGAACGGGCCGATACGCGCAGCGACATTTGGTCGGCGGGTGCCGTGCTATACGAAATGGCAAATGGCAAACGCCCTTTCCCGCAATCCAACCAGGCCATGCTCATCAATGCCATTTTGAATGAGCTCCCAGAGCCGCCCAGCAAGAAAATCACCGGCCCCATTCTCATGGGCGCGGAACAGATCATCTTGAAGTGTCTGGACAAGGATCCTGGCCGCCGCTACCAGAGCGCTCGTGAACTCGCGGTCGACTTGGAGCGTTTGAGCACTGGCACTTTGCCCGTCGGGGTTCCTCAACCCGCTCCCACGAATCGCTACCTCCTGGCTGGCGTAGTCGCATTTCTCATGGCTGCGTTGATCGTCGGCTATTTCATCATCGGCCGGAAAAAACATTCTGCTCCCGCGACAGCGGCTCCCAGCCACCGCCGCTCCGTCGCTGTGCTTGGATTTCAGAATCTTGCCGGTAAACCCGAAGACGCCTGGCTCTCCACGGCCCTCTCCGAGATGCTCACCACCGAGCTCGCCCAGGGAGATCAACTGCGCACCATCCCGGGCGAAAGTGTTGCGCAAATGAAACGCAGCCTCTCGTTGCCCGATGCCGATAGCTTTAGCCAAGACACGCTCTCCCGCATCCATGAAAATCTGGGCACCGATGACGTCGTGATCGGCTCGTACCTTCCACTGGCCCCTGGTGTCATCCGCGTCGATCTCCGTCTGCAGGAGACCAAGGCGGGCGAAATTCTCGCGTCCGTTTCGGAGAAAGGAAATGCCTCCGAAATAGACCAATTAGTCAGCAAGGCTGGTGAGGAGTTGCGTGCCAAGCTCGGCGTCGCCGCGCTTTCAGACACCGAGTCGGCCAGCGTTCGCGCAACCCTGCCTTCAGTTCCCGAAGCGGCCCGACTTTATTCCGAAGGTCTCAAGCAACTCCGTCTGTTCGATGCTCTGCAAGCCCGCACCCTGCTCGAACGAGCTGCTGCTCTCGATCCCAATCATGCGCCGACGCACTCCGCACTGGCTGAGGCCCTCTACACTCTCGGGTATGACGAGAAGGCGAAACAAGAAGCGAAGCGCGCCCTCGACTTGGCTTCCTCCTTGCCTCGCGAGGAGCGGCTCGTGATCGATGGCCGCTACCGGTCTTTGACCAAAGACTGGTCCGGCGCCATGAACAGCTACCGCACACTCTGGGCATTCTTTCCCGACCGTGTGGATTATGGCCTGCTCCTGGTTCGGGCCCAAGTCGCAAACGATCAGCCCAACGAAGCTCTTGTCACCATCGCCGAACTGCGCAAACTTTCTGTTTCCAAAGGCGAGAGTGTTCTCATCGACCTCGCCGAGTCCTCGGTTGCCGCTGCCCGCAGCGACTACAGGCTCCAACAGTCGTCAGCCGAGAGAGCCGCGCAGGCCGCAGCCGCCATTGGCGCAAATCTCCTGGTTGCCGCGGCCCTGCGTATGGAAGGCAATGCCTGGCAACGCTTGAGTCAACCGGAAAAATCTCTGTCCGCGCTCGAGCACGCCCAGGAACTCTACACCGCGGCTGGCGACCGCAATGGAGCCGCCATTTGCCTGATGTTGGCCGGAGACAATATCGATAGCCAGGGTCGATTTGCCGACGCACGAAAACAGTTCGAACGGGCTCTCCTGGTCTTTCGAGAGATCGGAGACCTGCACCATACCCGGGGAACTCTCGAAAGAATCGGCAACACTTTTTACGAACAGGGGAATCTTCATGTCGCCAATGATTATTACCAGCAAGCCCTGAAGATCGATCTCGAAACCGGGCAAACTAGTGATCTGGCCAGCGACTATGGCAACATGGCCAACGCCCTCGACGGTCTTGGGGACCTGACGGGCTCCCTCAAAATGCAAGAACAGGCTCTCGCTGCCTTCGAAAAGACCATCGATCGCCGTGGCGCGGCCGTTACCCTCGGCAACATTGGCGGTCTCATGATCGAGCTTGGAGATCCCGACAGCGCTAGAAAGTATTTTGAGCAGGCTCTGACTCGCATGCGCGAAATCTCTTTCCTTTCCGGCGAATCGTATCCCGCTGCCGGCCTGGGCGATGCTTCCTTCATGCAGGGCGATTTAGAAGGCGCCCGGAAACTATACGAAGATGCTTTGCGGATCGCTCATGAAGCGCACCGCGATGACCGCGCCGCCGAGATCCAGACAGCCCTGGCTGTGGTGGCGCGGGAAGAAAAACGCTTTGCCGACGGCGAAGCCCTGGTACGCTCGGCCCTCGTAACCTTCGACAAGGACAACTCGATCGAGAACGCCGTCTGGGCGCGGGCGGTTTTAGCGCGTATCCTCCTCGCTCAGGGGAACCTGCCCGAAGCACAGGTCCAGGCCGAAAAGTCGATCAACCTTTCCCAGCAAACCCCAAGCCAATCACAACGGTTCGAAGCCATTCTTGCTGATGCTCAAGTGAAAGCGAAGACTGGAAAGACCTCCGAAGCCAGGAAAGAGTTAGAAACCATGCTCGCCTCCGCCCATAAGTCCGGATACCGATTCTTCGAATATGAAGTTCGCCTCTTGCTGGCGGAAATCGAGTTGCAGTCGCACTCCCCTGCCGCCGGACCGCACCTCGCAGCTCTCGAAAAAGAGGCGAAGGATCACGGACTCCTCCTGATTTCGAATCGCGCGCAAGCCCTTGCCACGGGAAAGTAAGCACACGCCGCTTCGGCTTGTTCTCCTGGGGACCGCGTCTTTGCGGACCGAAAAGCCTGAGCTTGTTGAAGGGACTATGCAGTCTTGCCCACTCTGCAGCGGCTTGAGCCACGTCCCCCGCCCCGCCCATGACTTATAATGACGCCCACGGATGGCCCTCAACCCTGGCACCAAACTAGGCCCCTATGAAATGTGCAAGGCGAGAGCCTCGACTCTCGTCTTGCGAAGGGTCCCCTCCCGCTGAAACAGGCGCTGGAATGCGGCGTGCAGATCTGCGATGCCTTGGAGAAAGCGCACCGCGCCGGTATCGTGCATCGCGACCTGAAACCTGGAAACGTCATGCTAACGGCGGCCGGCGCGAAGTTGCTGGACTTCGGCTTAGCCAAGCCAGTCACGCTCCTCAGTGCGCGGCCTTCGAGCCAGCCCGGAACACTCACGCCCTCTACTCCGACGATGACTCTGTCGGCGCTTGCTGGACCCGTCGGCGGACTCACGCAGCAGGGCACGATCGTCGGCACCTTCCAGTTCATGGCGCCCGAAGTCCTCCAGGGACTCGAAGCCGACGCGCGCAGCGACATCTTCAGCTTCGGATGCCTGCTCTACGAAATGCTCACCGGCCGTCGCGCTTTCGAAGGCAAGAGTCAGATCTCGGTCGCATCGGCGATTCTCGAGAAAGAGCCGGAACCAATCACCAAGCTTCTTCCTATGGCTCCGCCCGCCGTCGATCATGTCGTGCAAGACTGCCTGGCAAAGAACCCTGACGCACGCTGGCAAAATGCCGCCGACGTGGCGCGCCAGTTGCGCTGGATTGCAAGCAGCGCTTCAGGTGTCAGCGCGGCGCCAGCAGTTTCGCCACGATCCCGGTTGCGTGACAGTCTCCTTTGGGCAGCTCTCGCGACCTTGTTCCTGGCGCTCATCGGCTCGACCATCCTGTGGCTGAATTTCCGCGCGCCCGAGCCCGCCCGCACATTGCGGTCATTTCTGCCACCTCCGGCACAAATGAGCTTTGACTTTACCGGCGATTTTTCCGGTCCGCCAGTCATTGCCCGTGACGGCAGCGCGATCGCCTTTTGCGCGCGCAACCAGAAAGACCGTGACTCGATCTGGGTGCAGTCCCTCACCGAACTTACGCCGAAAAAGCTCGATGGCACCGAGTCGGATTTTTCGCCGATGCTCATCTGAAAAAGATTCCAGCAGCTGGCGGCCCCGTCACCACTCTCGCCGACGCGCCCAATCCGCGCGGCGGAACCTGGAACCTCGACAACGTCATCGTTTACGAGCCCGACTACCGCGATGTGCTGTGGCGAATCAATGCCTCCGGTGGAACCCCGCTGCGTCTCACCAAGTTTGAAACCGGCAGGCACACCACGCATCGCTGGCCCCGCTTCCTCCCCGACGGCAAGCATTTCCTCTTCTTCGCTACCAATCACTCCGGAGATTCCCCTCCCGGCATCTACTTCGGCTCGCTCGCTGACGGTTCCTACAAGCGCATACTCGACTCGGATTCCGATGCCCAGTATGCCTCCGGCTATCTGATCTACCACCTTCAGTCGCAGCTGCTAGCGCAGAAGTTTGATGCCGGAGCCGGCGTGATTTCGGGCGATGCGACGCCCGTAGCGAATTTCGTGGAATACGACACCGGTACCTGGCACACCACCTTCGCCGCCAGCGACAACGGTTTGCTAATCTACGAACCAGGATCGAAGACGCTCGGCACCGATCTTTTCTGGCTCGACCGCACCGGCAAAATGCTCTCCAGAGTCGGAGAGCGTGCCTTCTACAAGGGCAGCGGCCGCCTTTCGCGTGATGGCAAGCGCCTCGCCGTCTCCATGGGAGATCCTCAAGCCGACATCTGGGTGATGGATTTAGCCCGCGGATCGCGAACCCAACTTACCTTCGGCGGCGGAACCCACTTAGCTCCATCCTGGTCCGCAGATGGTCAGAAGGTCGTCTACGTAAAACAGACCGGCACCACGCTGATGACCGGAACCTCGCTCTGCTCCCGGCTTTCGAATGGCGGAGGCCAGGAGGAAGTTCTGCTGGAGGGCGGCCCTAACGATACCGCCGGTACGCTCCTTGCTCCGGAGCTCTCCCCCGACGGACGTTATCTTGTCCACATCGAGCAAAATGGCCCTACCGGCGGTGGCGTCTTTGCGTTGCCTTTGACCGGTGAAAAGAAGTCGATTCCTATCGTTCGCGCGCACTCTCCCCAGGAAAGAATCATCCAACACCGTCTCTCCCCTGACGGACGCTGGCTGGCCTACAGTTCCACTGAGTCCGGACGCGAGGAAGTTTACGTCACTCACTTCCCCACCGGACAAGGCCGGTGGCGCGTCTCGCAGAACGGTGGAAGCTTCCCCGTATGGCGTAGTGATAGCCGTGAAATCTGGTTTGTCGGCATGGATGGCTCCATGCGCACCGCCTCGGTGAATGCCAAGAGCGAGGAGTTCGAACTGGATCCTGTCCAAACTCTCTTCCAGATCGGCTTCATGACCCCGTTAGGCAATCCCTATGAGATCACGCCCGATGGCCAGCGCATCATCTTCAGCACCTTCCCCGAAAGCGTTCCCACCCCGCTCGTGCTGGTCACGAACTGGACTGCTGAGTTGAAGAAGTAGATCTTAGTTAAGCGAGCAACTTCGCCGCATCCTTCGCGTAATAAGTAAGAATGATGCTAGCTCCCGCCCGCCGTATGCTCAGCAGCGACTCCATCATGACGCGCTCTCGCTCGATCCACCCATTCTGCGCCGCCGCCTCAATCATCGCGTATTCGCCCGACACCTGGTACGCCGCCAGCGGCAACTCAAAGCGCTCCCGCGCCGCCGCAATCACGTCGAGATAAGGCATCGCAGGCTTCACCATGATCATGTCCGCGCCCTCTTCCACGTCGGCCTCGATCTCGCGCATGGCCTCGCGAATATTCGCTCCATCCATCTGATACGACCGCCGGTCGCCAAACTGCGGTGCCGAGTCTGCCGCCTCACGAAACGGCCCATAGTATCCCGACGCAAACTTCGCCGCATACGACAGCACCGGCGTATTGATAAATCCCGCTTCATCGAGCGCCCGCCGGATCGCCGCCACCCGCCCGTCCATCATGTCCGATGGCGCGATAATATCGATCCCCGCCCTCGTCAACGACACCGAAGTTCGCGCCAGCAATTCCAGAGAAGCATCATTCACGATCTCGTAACTCGACTGCGCTGCCCGCGCGGCCACGGCCGTCAATGCCTCAATCGCCTTCTCTTTTTCCTCGGGATTCTCTACCGCCACTCCTCGCGCCGGATTCATCGCCTCGATCGCCGCGGCTCCCAACGATTGCGGCGCCGCCTTCACAATCCCGCAGTGCCCGTGCGACATGTATTCGCACAAGCAAACGTCGCCCATCAGCAGCAGTCCCGGCACTTCCCGCTTGATGGCGCGCGCCGCCTGCTGCACGATCCCGTCCTCGGCCCAGGCCCCGGTCGCGACTTCATCCTTCTTATCGGGAAGCCCGAACAGAATCACCGACGGCACGCCCAGCGAATGCACCTCCTGCGCCTCTTTCACCGCTTCGTCCACCGACAAATTGAACACGCCCGGCATCGAGCGTACGGCCTTGCGCACGCCCTCCCCCGGGCACACGAACATCGGGTACACGAACGCGTCCGGAGTCAGGCGGGTTTCACATACCAGGTTGCGCAGTTCTGCAGTCCGGCGCAGGCGGCGAAGTCGGGTCACGGGGAATGCCATAGCAGGTCACCAGGGCCAAGGGCAGTCTGCCCAGCCACCTCGATTCTAGAACATCTCTCAGGAGGTGTAACGAAAGTAACCTCCATGCTCCCATACGGTCCTCGGAATCCCAGTTTGACTCTCATAGAATGGGGTCGGATGAGTCCGTTTCAGCGTCACCGTTGGTTTATCGCAGCGGCCGGGATTACTCTCGCCTATGCCGTCGTGTCGCTGTCCGCTCACCCCGGCCTGGGCCTCGCAGCCTTCGCAGATTTCGCCGGCTTTTTCACCATGCTTGCAGCTGCGGTCATTACAGCGGCCAACACTTTCCACCGCCCTGACCAGGAACGCAGTTTCTGGGCAATGCTCACCGTAGGATTCACCCTCTGGTCCATCAATCAGGCTGCCTGGATTTTCTATGACGTCGTCCTCCATCGCCCGCTCCCCGATCCCTGTTTTTTTGACATTATTCTTTTCTTTCACGCCGTGCCCTTCATCGCCGCCGTGGTGTGGCGCCCGGACCTGATCAAGCGTGAAGGTCGTCTCCATCTCAGTCTCCTCAATTTCTTGATGTTGCTCGGATGGTGGATTTTCCTCTACGCTTTCATTGTCTTCCCGCACCAGTACGTCGTCCTCGACGTTCATCTTTACGATGCCTACTACGACAATCTCTACCTGGTGCAAAACATTTTGTTTCTTGCGGTTCTCGCTCTCGCGGCCTGGACCAGTTCTGGAGGATGGCGTCGCGTCTACCTTAACTTTCTCGCCGTGGGCGCGATCTATGCTGTGGGATCGCAGTTGCTTGATCGGGCCGTCGCCAGCAACGTTTACTATTCAGGCAGTCTCTATGACATTCCTCTGATCGCGACGGTTGCCTGGATGGCGGCCACCGCCTTGTCGGCGCGCGACTGGAACCTGCATAACCGCGAATTCAACTTGCATCCGCAATGGCGGAAGGTCCTCCCTCGCCTCGCCATGCTGGCTCTCCTGTCGCTTCCCATGCTGGGTGTGTGGGCCGTCCTGGCGGACCACTCCCCCACTCCCTCCAGAACCTTCCGCGTCTTCACCGTCTTGGCCGCGATGTTGCTTTTGGGGGCGTTCGTATTCCTGCGCCAATTTTTCCAGGACCAGGCGCTGATGACCCTGCTGCAGGAATCCCGCCGAGGATACGAGAGCCAGAAGCGCCTGCAAAGCCAACTTGTGCAAAAAGAGAAGCTGGCCTCCCTGGGCACTCTCGTCGCAGGCGCGGCCCATGAGATCAATCATCCCCTGACTGCCATCATGAGTTATTCCGAGCAGTTCTGGGCGAAGGAACAGCTCACCGATGAACAGAACGGTCTGGTACGCAAGATCGTGAATCAAGCCCGCCGTACCCGCGATCTTGTTACCGACTTGCTTCGATTTGCCCAGCAGTCGTCCGGCGAAAAAATTTCAGTCGACCTCCAGATGCTGCTCCAACGCGCGATCCAAATGCTGGAATTGCGCCGCCCCGGAAGTAAGATTCGTGTGGAACTCTCCATTCCCCCCACTTTTCCACGGGTTCAGGGCAATGCCAACCAGCTTTTCCAGTCTTTTGTCGAAATCATTGAGAATGCCATGGACGCTCTGGAAGAGGCCGGCGGCGGAGCCCTGGAAATTGCTGCCCAACATCAGGGTGCCGATGTCATCCTGCAATTCTCCGATACCGGCCCTGGCATTCGCGAACCTTTGCGCGTGTTCGATCCCTTTTACACCACCAAGCCCGTCGGCAAAGGCACCGGTCTCGGTCTCAGCGCTGTCTATGGAGTGATCCTCGATCACAACGGCCTCATCACCTGCCAGAATAAGCCCGAAGGCGGAGCGCTCTTCGTCATCCGAATTCCGGCAGTCACTGAAGCTGCCGCGCAGGTTGCCGGCGCCGGCGCCGACTGAATCTCTTCTCCTGCTTACCTTTCTCCCCTCCCATCAATCGATTCCCCTCCTGCTACCATTAATTTGCGATGGCCAGTGAACTCTCCCACAGTTCGGCGCGTGTGCTTGAGTTCGATTCCTTGCGCGAACTCCTGCGCGGATACGCCTCCTCGCCCCTCGGGCAAGAACTCATTGCTGCGCTCGCCCCCTCCACCGACCACGACTGGATCGAAAACCAGCAGGCACTCACTCAGGAGATTCGAGAGTTCCGACGGGTCGGCGGACGTTTCGATTTTTCCGGACTCATCGACATTGATCTGCTCGTGAAGGAAGCGCGCATTGCGGGCGCCACTCTCGAGACCACTGAGATTCGCGACGTGATTCTGGTCGTCGATCGGGCCGCCGAATGGCGCGAGATCGTGCTCCATCCTCCCGCCAGCATGCGCTCCGACTGGAGCGGGGTTCGCGCTCTCTCCAGCCAGATCATCGACTTCACCGAATTCCTCCGCCAGTTCCGCAACAAGATTCAGCCCGATGGAACGCTGGAAGACAAAGCCTCGCCCGAACTCGCGCGCATTCGCCGAGAGATCGAAAAGCAACGCCGCTCCATCCAGGAATCTCTCCGCGGATATTTACGTCGTTTATCCGAAGGCGGCACGGTGCAGGACGAACTTGTCACCATCCGCGGTGAACGCTTCGTCATACCCGTGAAAGTCGAGCAGAAACGCCGCGTGCAGGGCGTGGTCCACGGCGCCAGTTCCAGCGGCCAGACCGTATTCGTCGAACCCCTCGAAACGATCGAGCAAAACAACGAGCTGGTCCGGCTCCTTGAAGAGGAACTCGCCGAGATCCATCGCATCCTCCTCGAAATGACCCAAAGAATCGGCGCGCGTTTCGAAGAGATCCTCGCAGCCGTCGATGCCCTGGCCGAACTGGAACTCCAATTCGCCAAAGCCCGCTTCGCCGAAGACTACAACTGCGTAGCGGTAGTTCTATCGGGGGAGAGTTTAGGTGGGCAGGGTTTAGGTGGGGAAGGTTTATGTGGGGACGGCCGCCCCGGCCGTCCGCCGAGCGTAGCTCGGCTCTTGCTGCACAACGCCAGGCATCCTTTACTGGAACGAAATCTGAAAGCCAAAGGCATCGCGGTAGTCCCCGTCACCGTCGAACTCGAAGGCACCCGACGCCAGCTCATCATTACCGGCCCCAACACCGGCGGCAAAACCGTCACCCTCAAAACCGTAGGCCTCTTGGCGTTAATGGCCCAGTCCGGCCTTCCCGTGCCAGCCGACCGTGCAGAGGTCCCCGTCTTCGACGCCGTCCTCGCCGACATCGGCGACTACCAGTCCATCGAACAAAACCTCTCCACCTTCTCTGCTCACGTTACCAATATCGATCTCATCTCCCGCACCGCAACCGGCGACTCTCTGGTCCTGCTCGACGAACTGGGCTCGGCCACCGACCCCGAAGAAGGAGCCGCTCTCGCCGTCGCCATCGCCAGCCACTTTGGCAGCATCGGGTGCATGACGATCATCTCCACCCACCACACATCCCTCAAGGTCTACGCCGCAAACACTCCCGGCGTCCTGAACGCGTCAGTCGGGTTCGACGAGTCCACCCTTCAGCCAACGTATGAACTGAAAGTGGGGGTGCCCGGAGCCTCGGCAGGCATCAACATCGCGCGCCGTCTGGGATTGAATCCCGCGATCATCGACAGCGCCCGCTCGCGTCTCGGAACCCAGGCCCGCGACGTCGGACAATTCCTCGAAAAACTGCACGCCGACCTGCGCGAAGCCGAAAACGAACGCCTGCGTCTGAAAACAAGGGAGCAGGAGCTTGAGAAGGAGAAGGCGCACCTTGCCGCCGAAGGACGCAAAGAACAGCAAGGCAAAATCCGCGAGATGGAGAAGAAACTGGAAAGCCTCCTTCGCGATTTCGAATATCACGCCCGCGAGGCCGTCAACGCCGTCCAGGAACGCGCCGCCGCGCAAAAGCTTTCCAAAGAAGCTGAGCGCCGGATCTCGAAGATGCGCCGCGAGTTCAGCGAGCAGTTCAATTCCACCGTGGTCGCCCATTCCACCGGAGCCGACCACGGCGATCCCCATGCCCAGCCGCAGGTCGTCAAGCACGTTTCCGAAGGCGATACCGTAAAGCTGAAGTCGACTGGGCGCTCGGCACAGGTTGTGCGGAGGGTCGATGACAACCACTTTGAAGTCCAGATGGGCGTAATGAAGATGAAGATCGCCCGCGACGACATCGCCGAAGTGCTGGCCAGCGCGCAGGGGCAATCGGCTAGCACTCCGGTGAAAGCCGCCCGCGCGCGCGGAATCTCTGTGTCGCTCGAAAACGAGGATGCGAACGTCCCCAGCGAGATCAATGTGATTGGCCAAACCGTCGACGAAGCCTCGCCGAAAGTCGAGAGATTCGTCGACCAGGCCTTCCTCGCCGGCCTGCCCCGAGTCCGCATCGTTCACGGCAGCGGCATGGGCATTCTCCGCAAAGCCCTAAGACAAATGCTCCAGCATCACCCCCACGTAGCCTCCGTAACCGAAGCCCCCCAAAACGAAGGCGGCGGCGGTGCGACGCTCGTCGAGTTGAACGTGTAGGGCGACACCTCGAACCCTGCACGCCGAAAAGACCACTGTCATGCTGAGCGAAGGAGGATCGGCGAAAAGCCGATCCTCCGTAGTCGAAGCATCCCTACCATCGCATTAACTGCAAGCGGCGAAGAACCCATTGCCTATGCCCTGGCCAGCCCTGAACACGCCAATCTGCGCCACCGCCTGTTCCATTCCGGTCCGGCTGCGTCCTGCATGTGATCAATGTCACTGCCACACTCCGTCAAAAACCAGATCCTGTCATGCTGAGCGAAGGAGGATCGGCGAAAAGCCGATCCTCCGCAGCCGAAGCATCCCTACCCCTCACGATGACTCGCGAACGGCGAAGCTACTGCGTCTACATCATGGGCAGCCTCTCGGGCAACCTCTCGGGCACCCTCTACATTGGCTTCACCGGCAATCTGCACCGCCGCGTCTTCCAGCATAAATTTCATCAAATGGAGTGCTTCACCAACCGCTACGACGTAGAGCGCCTCCTCTACTGGGCGTCCTTCGACGACGTGCACAAAGCAATCGGGCGTGAGAAACAACTAAAAGGATGGAGCAGGAAAAAGAAAATTGCATTGATCGAGTCAAGAAATCCCGACTGGTTGGACCTGGCCAAGGACTGGTATCCATGGATGAAGAAAAATGGCGAGACCCAAGTGGCAGCGCAATGCTAGTCACTAGTCGATTACTTTGTCATGCTGAGCGAAGGAGGATCGGCCAAGCCGATCCTCCGCAGTCGAAGCATCCCTACCCTCAAGCCGCTCCCGTTGTACACTGGACCCCGTTCAGCCGAAACCGAGCAAACGATCATGCCCGATATCGACGATAGCTATTCACGACAAGCACGGATTAACTGGCCCGCGGTCTATCCAGGTGAAAACGTCGTCTGGAGGGGAAAGCCGCTTCGATCAAAGTACGCGACGAAGGATTCGAAGCAGACTCTCGCCGGCATACCGGTCGCGATTTTCATGACGTTTTGGATGTCGATGGCCCTGAGGATTCCGAAGAAAGCTGGTCCGATTGCGTGGTTTTTCCCGGCGTTCGGAATGCTCTTTGTGGCTCAAGCCCTTCACTTCTTGCTCGGTCATTACCTGCGGAATTGGCTGGAGTGGCAAAATATAGAGTATGCGGTTACAAATCGGAGAACGATCATTCGCCGGGGACTCTGGCGAGTCTCCGAGGTAAGCCGGCCACACTCGGACTCGCCTATTGAGGTCCGCACCAGCGGAGACGGCGCTGTCGGTTCCGTTATATTTCGCGTACCCAAACCCAGCCTCATCAGATTCGGCCATCAGATAGGTAGCATGTTCAACCCCGAACTCAGAGCAGGAGAGTTTGGCCTTTACGCATTGGAGAATCCGGGTAATGTTTATCGAATCATTCTCGCCCAAACCACTGCGGCTCCAAACGTCGTCGTAGACACCACGTAAAATCTGGCCCCTTCGCGAGCAGGACCATTTTTCCTCCTTTCTCCACGAAATAGGTGTCGTATCCACAGCTTCTCCACACAAATCCCCCTCCGGTATATTTCATTCGGCCGTCTTTTCCCTGACAATTCATGTGGAGAACCCTGCCCCTAATGGCGAACCCCGGCGACTTCGCATACACCGTCAAGCAGCAGGCCGACATCGTCCGCATCATCGGCGACTACGTCAAGCTGAAGAAGGCCGGCGCGCAAAACTACTCCGGCCTCTGCCCCTTCCACGGCGAGAAGACTCCGTCGTTCTCCGTCCACGCCACGCGCCAGTTCTATCATTGCTTCGGATGCGGCGTCTCCGGCGACGTCTTCAGCTTCATCCAGAAAATCGAAAACATTACCTTCCCCGAGTCCGTCCGCATGGTCGCCCAGAAGTTGGGCATTCCTCTGCCCAAGGCGAGTTACTCCACTCCCGGAGAAGCCAAAGAAGCCCGCCTGCGCGGACAGATCCTCGACGTTCACGAACGCGCGGTTGCGTTTTTTCAAGAGTGCTTGCGCCGCCCCGAAGGCGCCCGCGCCCGTGAATACCTCACAGGCCGCGGCCTCGATCAGGAAATGATCTCGCGCTTCCGCATCGGCTACGCCCCCGATTCCGGATTCCTCCTCCGCGATCGCCTGAAAGAAGAATTCACAGAAGAAGTCCTGCGCGAGAGCGGCCTATTCTCGTGGAAAGAAGCTGCCCCCTCAACAGTGTCATCCCGAGTGGAGTCGAGGGACCTTGGGTCGGCGGGTGCCCCGTCCTTGTCCGTCCGCACTTTGGACGGACAGGGCGGGGTAGTTGACGTTCCGGAAGCCGGAAGCCGAAAGCCGGAAGCCGCCTCCATGTACTCCAAATTCCGCAACCGCGTCATGTTCCCCATCTCCAGTGAAGCGGGCAAAGTTATCGCCTTCACCGGACGCACGCTCGCGGCAGATGAAAAATCCGGGCCAAAATATTTGAACTCCCCCGAGACCCCCATCTATTCCAAGAGCAAGGTCCTCTTCAATCTCGACCTCGCCAAAGAATGGATTAAGAAGTTCGACTACGCCATCCTCGTCGAAGGCCAGATGGACTGCATCTCCGTCTACGCCGCCGGATTCCACAACGTGATCGCCAGCTCCGGCACCGCCTTCACCGAACTGCAAGCTAAACTGCTCGGCCGCTTCAGCAAGAATGCTGTCGTGAATTTTGATCCCGACACCGCCGGAGCGAAAGCGACCGAACGCACCCTGGGCCTGCTCGTCGAAGAAGAGTTCACCATCAAAGTGCTCACCCTCGAGCAGGGATTCGATCCCGACCTCTACATTCGCCGCAAAGGCCGCGAAGCTTACGGAGAAGCGCTGAAACATTCGCAGAAATATTTCGACTACCTGATCGAGCGCGCCCGCACCCAGTTCCCCGTGCGCAGCGCCGAGGGCAAGGTGAAGGCCCTGAACCACCTGTTGCCTCACATCCAGCGCGTCCCCAGTCGCATCGTCCGTGACGAACTCGCCCATGAGATCTCACAGAAACTAGGCATCGACTCTGCCGTCCTGCGCCAGGAATTGCGCCACGCCGCCAGCACACGCGCCACATCCGCCGTTAAAGCCCCCGCAGAGGCCCAGGTCACCGACGCCGAAAAGGTTTTAATCCGCGCCCTCGCTTCCGCGCGCCAGATGCAGCCCAATGAAGAACATCTCTCCGCTCGCGACGGCGCCGAAGAGGAATTCGATCCCGCCCGCCAGGCGCAATTCGTGCTGCAGAACGAGTCTCTGCATCGCGGCCTCGCAAGCGAATCTCTCGCCGAATCTCTGCTCAACGTAGGCCGCGATTTTGCCGATGTTCTTGAAGTACCCGCGACGGAGAGCGATCGCCGCCTGCTGGCTCTAATTCTTCTGAAGGAGGATGAAGAACTTACGGCAGAGGTGCTCGAAGCCGCCGTTCGCGCCCTGCGCCGCATTCATCTGCGCCGCCGCCAAGAGGAAGTGCAGCAAAACCTGAAGAAGCCCGGCCTTGCCGCAGACAAAGACCGCTTGCGCGAACTGCTGACAGAATTAGAGCGAATCAGTCGCGCCTTAAGAGATCCGAGTCTGGCCGAAGTTGGCCTGAAAAACGCGGCAAAGCAGAAAACAGCGTGAAACAAAAATCCGCTGTCAGCCATCTAAGTATTTAAGAGAATTGAAGATAGCGGCTAGTGCTGGGGAATGAAGCGGGCAACCGATAGACCGCACAGCACTTATGTGCTAAAATCTGAAAGTTTGTGCGAGATGCAGGACCCCGCAGTACCCACATTCCCACCTTTTTAGGAACTGTATCACACGCTCCTGTGGAGCGGAACTAAGTAGTTTTGAGGACACACCTTTTGGCTCTTGACGACAAGTTCGACGATATCAAAAAGCTGATCGACACAGGCAAAGAAAAGGGATATCTCACGTATGACCAGGTCAACGACCTCATACCGCATGATGTGCATAGTCCCGAAGACCTTGACGATCTGCTGACCACCATTGGTACGCAAGGCATCGATGTGCTGGAAGGGCCCAAGCTCCCTTCGGCGGCGCTCGATAAAAAATTCGATGAATCCGAGGAAGGCGAGGACGTTGAACTCGACCTGACCCCCGGAGCCCTGGAAAAAACCAACGATCCTGTCCGCATGTATCTGCGCGAGATGGGAACTGTGCCGCTGCTCACGCGAGAAGGCGAAGTGGAAATCGCCAAGCGCATTGAGCGTGGTCAACTGCGTGTGCTCAAGGCCCTGTCGCGGTCGCCCATTGTGATCCGTGAATTGCTGGCCATGGGCGAGGACCTCAAGAAAGGCGTGCGCTCGATCAAGGAAGTGGTCACCTTCGATGAAGAGGAGATCACCGACGAGATTCTGCAGAATCGCCTGAACGAGTTCACGGGCAAGATCGACGACATGGCCAAGCTGTACAAAAAGGCCGCGTTGCTCGAAGAGAAGTACCTGGAAGTTTCGAAGACGAAGAAGCCGAAGGATCATCGCCGCGCCCGGCGCAAGCTGGCTCGGGGAGTGGTTGCGGTGTCGAAGGCCGTGCGCAAGTTGGGCTTTACGAACAACGAGCGCAAGCGGCTGATTGAACGCCTGAACAAGACCGTCGACGGCATGCGTTCGCTCGACCGGCAGACGCAGAATCTCGAACGCAAGGCCGACGCCACTCGCAGCGAAGAGCAGAAGAAAGAGTACCGGCGGCAGGCGCGCGCCCTTCGCGGCGAAGTTGAAAAGCTGGAACTCGAAACCGGGGTGTCGTTTCAGGAGCTCAAGCGCACGCAGCGCGAGATCATCCAGGGCGACATGGATGCGGAGCAGGCCAAGCGCGAGCTGATTGAGGCCAATCTTCGCCTGGTGGTTTCGATCGCCAAGAAATACACCAACCGCGGACTGCAGTTCCTCGACCTGATTCAGGAAGGCAACATTGGCTTGATGAAGGCCGTCGACAAATTCGAATACCGCCGTGGCTACAAGTTTTCAACCTATGCCACTTGGTGGATTCGGCAGGCTATTACCCGCGCGATTGCCGACCAGGCGCGTACGATCCGTATCCCGGTGCACATGATTGAAACCATCAACAAGCTGATCCGCACTTCGCGGCAGCTGGTGCAGGAACTGGGGCGCGAACCGACGTCGGAAGAAATCGCCAAGCGCATGGACATTCCTGTGGCGAAAGTGCGCAAGGTGTTGAAGATCGCGCAAGAACCGATCTCTCTCGAAACGCCGATCGGCGAAGAAGAAGATTCGCATCTCGGCGACTTCATCGAAGACCGCGGCGTAGTTTCGCCCGCCGAGGCGGTGATCAACGTGAACCTGAAGGACCAGACCGGACAGGTCCTGCGCACGCTGACGCCGCGCGAAGAAAAAGTCATCAAGATGCGCTTCGGCCTCGAAGACGGCAGCGAGCACACATTGGAAGAAGTCGGGCAGTCGTTTGCAGTGACTCGCGAACGCATCCGCCAGATTGAAGCGAAGGCGTTGCGCAAGTTGCGGCATCCGTCGCGCTCGCGGAAGTTGCGGGCATTTATGGATGGGGTGCGCGACTAGCAAAGATCGTGTGGGGATGGCCGCTATCGGTTGTGCGGCGTTCAGAAGTTACAAAAACAAAATTCGTGGCCGCGGATTCACGCGGAGGAACGCGGATTTTCTGAGGGCACGGCTTCGGCCGTGCCTTTTTTCTTGTCTCCTTCTCTATGGAGTTGTCTGGGAGTTTCGGCGCTGCCGGGGAGGGGGCATAGTTCCCTTCGACAAGCTCAGGGCAGGCTCTTCGGCGCCAAACGACGGCGCCTCAGGATGACAAGGGTGGGGGGCTCGTGCAGAACTATGGCGCGCGTCAGTCTTCGTTTGCGATTGATTGCCTTTTAGACTCGACTAGGATGAAAGATGCAGGCGGCGGTTAGTACCCATATCAAGCCCCGGGTGACTCTCGGGGCTTTGGCTTTTCTGGTACGCAGTTCCCATCCTCGAGAATGAAAGGTGCGGTAGCCCGACTAGTCTCATGTGGGGACGGTCGCCTTCGGCCGTGCGGTTTTGACCACGGAAGCGAGAGAAAAAATCGAAAACAATAAATGGTCCCCATTCCGCCGTGCCTCTTATAGCAGGAGAAAGAAATTCGTCGCATGCAGCTTTCTATTCCGGAGGCCGCACTACTCTGACCTTGCGTTCGGTCGCAACAACGAAACACCCAGCCCAGCTACTGACTTTCTCATGCTCGAATATTTCCCGGACACGCCGGCTGAGGCTCTCCCGATCGGGCGAGCGGAGCCGAACGAGCAGGATGCCGTGATGGGTTCCTGGAACGAATCGTCGAAGGTCGGAGAAGTCCAAGTCCTGTGTGATGAGGAATCGGTCGTCTCGCTGTGCCGCTTCCCAAACATCGCGGTCACTCCCACCGCTCAAGTGCTCCTCGGCAACGGTGTGAACATCGTGGTGAAGACTTGCTAAGACTACAGTGAGGCGTACGGGAAGGTTTTCGTCGAGTTTGATCTTCATCAGAAGTGCGGCGTAGCAGGAACCGGCAAGTCCTCTTCTGCGGATGCCGCCGCGAAGGCAATCGCGGCCCGCACATGCTCAGCGTTGAGAGCAGGAAAATCAGCAAGTATGTCGTCGATAGAATCCCCAGCAGCCAGGCTTGCCAAAACCGTGCGGAGAGTAACCCGGGTACCTCGAAGGACCGGTTCTCCACCGCAAATCTGAGGATCTCTTATGATCTTGTCTTCGTGGCTCATCGGCGGACATCCTTCCGCGGCGCAGGAGATCTTCCAAATAGGATCATACCATCGCGGCCAACTCGATAGTTCGCGATTACGTGCGAACGCAGGATGGGAACCACGAACGCTTACGCAAGGCGATTCTTGCACGAAGTGGGGCGACAAAGATTGTGTCGGCAGAATCGCCACCTGTCACTGCAAAGAGCGCAAGGGTGGAGCACCCAAGTTTCGGAACAAGAAAGGAAAAACACAAAGGCTAGGCCACACGCCGTTCTCTCCTAGAGAACTGTTAGCACTTTCTCTGTCTCAGTTCTGATGTGAACTCCGTTCCCCGAGTTTTCCGTCCGAATTGTTGCTTCATGCGTGTGCCAGAAGAACGCAATAGATAGTGAGAGCGATGCGAAAATCTCTGATTATCAATCTTCTTTTGCGGGGCACCTTCTCTGTTGTAGTACGGACTGAGCAAAGTCCGGATCAATGTCATCCGGCAATCGAGCGCGGATCTTCGCACATCGCAATACTTCACGCTGATCCGCGAGATAATGGTTCGCTTCTTTCACCGCCTGCTGTCCCCTGAGAATGATTTTGCAGACGATGTCCACGTTCTATTTGTGCTGTTCTGCCATGAGAGTAATGTCATGTGGAATGAGCCGAATGCGTTGTGCGTATAGATCGCGCACATTGTAGTCGCCGTATGCACCATAAGCCCATGTGCCTCCAACAACAGCCGCGAACACAAACCCCACTTTGAGCTTCATTCGGGACATTCTCGTCGTGAAGGAATGTTATGGCGCATCAACTATTCCTTGCAGTGTCCGCCATCACAGTCCACGATCCACGGCGAGACAGGGCGAAGTGATACCGCGTCTTTGTAGACGAAGGCCGCTCAGGGAGATTCCGCCGTGGCCCGCAGCGGCTGAAGCCGGGCCAATTTGTTGTGTTCTTACGGCACGACTGGAAGTCGTGCCCTTCCCGGTCGTGGTGCAACCAGAGATCGGGCGTCGTTGAAGAATGTCAATGCCAGCGGACGGGGGCGTCCGCTCGACATGGACATATTTTGGTGTTCCCATCTTGGGAATCGCTCCCGCTTTCTTCCGTCATTTTTCTTGCCTTTGACTTTTTATTTCTGTCGAATTAGAGGATTAGGCGGCATTGGCGAATTTGTGAACCGCTGCCATCTTCTTCTGAACGAGGCGTGGCGCGGTTGAGGGGAGGGCAGGTGGCGAGCGTGAAAAGGCGGAAGCCGAAAATTATCAAGGACAAGAAGAAGCGGGGAGAGTGGGCGGAGTCGATGTTTCTGGTGCGGGCCGGCGAGCGGGGATTGGCTGCTAGCAAGCCGTGGGGAGACTCGTGCAGTTATGACTGCGTCGTGGGGCGTCCGGGAAAATTTGTGGCGGTGCAGGTGAAGTGCACGATCGCGAGGCTGGAGAGGGGCACAGGTTATAACTGCTCCGTGTGCAGTAGTCATAAGCCTTATCCGGCGGGTTCGTTCGATTTTGTAGCGGCTTATGTGATCCTGGAAGATGCGTGGTACATCATTCCGGAGAAAGAAATTCGCGGCCTGAAATCCATCTCGTTGTGTACGACCGAGCTGGGGTCGGAAGCGAAGTATGAGCAGTACCGGGAAGCCTGGGGGCTTTTGCGGAAAGCCTCGGAGATCGGGGGTAGCGATGACTGCACCGAAAAGTCTCCGGCGGTGGAAGCCGGCGTGGCGGAACCTTCGAGCGCGATGGGGCGGATGAAGACGGCGGCGAAGTTCTTCAGGCAGTATATGGAGCGGTCGAATATCATTCCGCGCAAAAGCGGCGGCGAGAACTAGCGTTTGGAAGCAGTGGACACTTCTTCTTGAGTCGCGGCCGGCATCGATGGGCGATAACCCACGCGAGATCCCTTCGACTTCGCTCAGGGCAGGCTCCTCACTTCGCCTGAAGAACGGCTCCGTTCGGGATAATGTTCGTCTGGGGTTAGGCGCGCCCCTTCGCACTCGAACTCCCTTCAATTTGAGCCCGGGCACGAGTGAAGACCCGGAACACGATCGTACCCGGGGAGCCAGTTTGCAAACCCTCTGTTCTGGGATATAACGGCGCAAACGAATCCGCTGAAGGGCCGCAAGGGTCAGGCGGGGAATCGAGCGCCGCATGCCTTATACGCTGAACGGTTTCGGAACGAAATACTACGGCAAGCGTGAGCCGGCGGAGGACGGATCCTACATTACGACCCTGTGGATCACGGGGCTGTACGTCCCCGTACTACCTCTCGGGTCGTATCGTGTCCTGCCGGTGGGTGCAGGTTCGAACTACATAGTGCACCGTTCTCAGAGCTATCAGGTCTTGCGGGTTCCGTTATGTTGGGAGCAGGTGTGGCACGTCTACATGATTGGGGCACCGATTCTGGTGATCATCGGTGCATTCGTCTGGTCTGGGGTCAAAAAAGACCGGGTAAAGGATTCGATCCACACCCGGATGCAAGTTGCTGGAAATGAGATCGACGCCGCCCAGGTGGCGACAGAAAAACTGGAAGGGCCCTGCCTGGGACGCCTGAAAGGTTCCAAGCAGGACACCAAGAAAGATTTCGCGAGCCTGCGGGACGATCTCCACAACTTGTGCGCGCCAGTGGTGCCAGCCATCGATGCGTACCTAACCAAAGTGGGCAGGATGGAGGGTCTGATCGGGGAGGGCCTCTCGGGCAGTGCCCTTGGGGAGAACGAACGAAATGCTTTCAGCGCCTATCGAAGCATCTGGGGTATCCGCCGCCATCAAGCAGAAGAGACCCGGCAGATCGTCCACTGCCTGGAGGATTTTTCGAGCGATTGCTATGGGTCGGTGGCCCCGATTGGGGCCGCGATGGAAAAAGAAGACAAGCAGGTCTGCTCACTGCTCGCGAGCGTAAACGAGAAATGCGAATAAGAAAGTGCACTAAGGGAATGGCGAATCTCCCGCCTTCGCGGGGACGGACGAATGCGTCGTCCCTACACGAGCATTTTTAGTGCGAGAGTTTGTATACATACAGCCGGCCGATAGGTTCCTGGTTTTGATCGGCCGATCCGACGAAGACTGTGCCATTCACGACGGTTGGCGAAGACGAAACGATCTGCTCGTTGTTGACCAGCAGTTGAGTGATCGGATGGCAGAATGCGGTCACGCATCCACTGGCGTTGAAGACCATCACCATGCCGTTGTTCTCGCCGACATAGACTAATCCGTTCGCCACCGTTGGAGATGAAATGATGGCGGCTTGCGCGCCCACGGCATCTCCGGTCCATAGAGGAAGGCAAGTAGAAGCGCCGCATCCCGCCGCTTGGAAGGCGTAGAAAATGGAATCGCCGTCTCCCACGTAGACCACTCCGTTGGCCACCGACGGAGACGATGAGATGAATGGCCCGGTCGAGCCGGTCCACAGCGGTTGGCAAGTGGATTGGCCGCATCCGGCAGAGTTAAACGCAAACAGACCGCCGTCGAATGAACCGATGTAGGCGATGCCACCCGAGATTACGGGGCTGGAGTCAACGATGGAGCTACCGGCGCGCGCGGTCCACAGCGGGGAGCAAGTGCCGGCGCCGCATCCGGCGGCGGTGAAGGCGTAGAGATTGCCGTCCTGCGAACCGATGTAAACAATGCCGTTGTCGACGGCTGGGGAGGAGGTGATGTGATCTCCCGTGGCGCCGGTCCACAGCGGGCTGCAAACGGCGACTCCGCAACCAGCGGCTTTGAAGGCGTAGAGTTTGTTGTCGAAGTCTCCCACGTAGACGATGCCATTTACCACCACCGGAGAACTGTCGAGGATAGCCCCGCCTGTAGCTCCCTTCCAGAGAGGCGGGCAGGTGGCTTTACCGCATCCCTTGGCGGCGAAGGCGTAGAGCTTGTGATCGGCGGAGCCAATGAACACGGTGCCGTTGGTGACGGCCGGCGAGGAAGTGATGTCGTTGCCGGTGGCACCGCTCCAGAGCGGTTGGCACACCGTCGCCGGAGCGCAACCGTTGGCATTGAAGGCGTAGAGCTTGCCGTCGAATGATCCGACGTAGACGATGCCATCCACGACCGCGGGCGAGGAGAAGTCGACAAGGTCGCCCATCTGTCCCTGCCAGGCCAGCTGAAGGCTGGTGGCGTTGTTTTTGTTAATTGTGTTTTCCAGCGCGTTGAAACCGAGGTGCGTCGGCGAGTCCTTGAACGAAGTCCAGTCGGTCCGGACCAGGAACTTGGTGGAGGCGGTGAGGCCGCTGGTCTTTCCGGTGGCGTGCACAGCGTGGGATCCGGGCTGGGCGGACTTGGCTACGGTCACACCCAGGCTGAAATTGCCCGAGCTGTCGGCAGTCGCGTGGCCGAGAGTCGCGGTGTCGAAGGTCAGAGTCACGCTTTCTCCGGAGGAGAAGCCGGAGCCAGTGGCGGTAGTGCGAGTCGTAGGTGGTCCGAAAGTTGGCGAGAGAGAAACGGATGCGGTGGCCGCGAAAGTGGCGGCTGCCAGAATCTCAAGAACGACAATTGCGGCAAGCGGCCGCGCAAAATACGATCGAATGGAAGTCATGAACGCCCCTCTTCTGGCTGGATGCTGCGCCAGTGTTGAGTTTTATAGCAGACGACAAAGGGGGTGATTGTCGCACGATTGTTAAGAAATAGTCGAGAAATGTTCTGCGCAAATCGCGTGCTTGCAAAGCGCTTCGCAGTGAAAAATGTTTCACTCTGTCTTGTTCCATTGATTTTTGGGGACTGCAGCTTGGGGATCGCGAGGGTCGCCTCCGATAGTTGCACGGC
Source organism: uncultured Acidobacteriaceae bacterium (assembly GCA_963840895.1). Classification (GTDB taxonomy): domain Bacteria; phylum Acidobacteriota; class Terriglobia; order Terriglobales; family Acidobacteriaceae; genus Sulfotelmatobacter. The sequence goes on along the minus strand of CAWJAR010000002.1, from coordinate 968,721 downwards.
GTGCAAGTTATTGAAAGGGCAAGCTGGCGCGTAGAGTGAAAAAAATTGCATTCTCAGTTTTCCTCCGGCTTCCACAGGGAAGTCACATCGTCCACAGCTTCTGCACAACGAGGCAAGGTTTTTCTATTGCGAGACGCAACAAACTGCAGGAGAGTGGGTTCAGCGAAACGTGAGATTTCCTGAGCTTGCCGAATGATTGCGGCAGAGCCAGCGGCAGCCGGTGATTCTCGAGGGTGAATCGCCGGGGGATTCCAGAAAACGCGCGCAAGTGCGACTGGTTGCCCGGGCATAGCGGCCTCCTCCCCCACCCTGCTCTTCGGAGCCGGGAAGGACCGCTGGCCACCGCAGCAGTTGCAGGTTGGTGATCGCACGATCACAAGCCGGCGACTGGCTTTGGCAAATGCGGCACTTCTTGGAAGTGCTGTCGGGCTGAAGCGGTCATTCCGCCGCCACGCGGTGACAAGCTGGAGCAGGAATCCACGTACGAATGCGGTCCGGGTGGCTGGCCTGGACCGCGTTTGATTTTCTGCTGCAACGAATTGCCACGGATTTTCGCGGATCAGCAAAGACAGCCCTAATTTTTCATTCGAGAGTGCGAATTCGTTGTTAGGGACCCATTTTCGCGGGACTTCCACAGAAAACCGAGGCTGTCCACAGTATCTGCACAATCATTCGCCCCGCTTTCGCCCTATTCTGCCGCATGGTTCATGGGCAGTGTTGGCCAGTGAGAAAGCCCCGAGCCGATCTCTTTTGCATTTCGTTTTCTCTTCGCCTAGTAGATAATCAAGAATGAAAGGCCAGAGCGTTTAAGATGGCAATTTCCGATTACGCGATCAGCACCCTTCCCGCCAACGTAGAGGCGGAGCGCTCGATTCTGGGCGCGATCCTGCTCGACAACTTTGCGTATAACCAGGCTGCGGAACATTTGCGGATTGAGGATTTCTCGCTGGACTCCCACCGGCGGATTTACTCGCGGATGGTGGATCTGGCGGAGTCGTCGCGGCCGATCGACATGATCACGCTGATCGAGGAGCTCGATCGGAACAAGGATCTGCAACCGATTGGGGATGTGGCTTATGTGTCGAGCCTGGTCGATGGCGTTCCCGACCGTCCAAGCATTGAGCACTACGTCAAGATCGTGCGCGATAAAGCGCTGCTGCGCGGGCTGATTTCCGCAGCGAGCACGGCGATTGCGCGGGCGTCGGATCAGGGCGATGCGGCCGAAGATGTTCTCAGCGATGCCGAGGCGGCGATCTTTCAGCTGTCGGAGAAGCGCATTGGGCGCGGCTTCATGGGGGTGCAGGAGATTGTCCGCGAGTCGTTTGGCTCGGTCGACGCCTTGCTGCAACGCGGGCAGCGCATTACGGGGTTGGCAACGCATTACACCGATCTCGACGAGATGACGTCGGGGCTGCAGCGTTCTGATCTGGTGATCATTGCGGCGCGGCCTTCGATGGGCAAGACCGCGTTCGTAATGAACATTGCGGAGAATGCCGCGATTGAAGATCAGCAAGTGGTGGGAGTGTTCTCGCTGGAAATGTCACGCGAGGCGTTGCTGATGCGCTTGCTGTGTTCGCAGGCACGGGTGGATGCGCACAAGATGCGGACAGGATCGTTGTGGCAGGACGACACGAAGAAAGTCGTGCGCGCGATGGAACAGCTGGCGCATGCTCCTATTTTTATCGACGATACGCCGGGTATTTCACTGAGCGAGATGCGGGCGAAGGCGCGGCGGCTGAAGCAGGCGCAGGGTGGCCGGCTCGACTTGATCATCGTCGACTATTTGCAGCTGATGTCGGGCGGGGGAAAGCGCTTCGAGAATCGCACGCAGGAGGTTTCGGCAATCTCACGCGGACTGAAGGCGCTGGCGAAGGAGCTGAGCGTGCCGGTGATTGCACTGTCGCAGTTGAGCCGCGCTCCAGAAGCTCGCGGTGGAGATCATCGCCCCCAGCTAGCTGACTTGCGCGAGTCAGGATCGATCGAGCAGGATGCCGATCTGGTCATGTTCATTTTTCGCGAAGAGGTTTACAAGCAAGATGATCCTGAGTTGCAAGGCAAGGCCGAGATCATTATTGCCAAACAAAGAAACGGTCCCATCGGGAAAGTCAGGATGGCATTCCTGAAAAACAGCACCCGATTTGAGTCGCTAGCCGAGGGTGGACTCGCTGGCGAGGAGTAACTTCCCAGGTACAGGGTTGACTGTAGAGATGGGGAGGTAAGTCCCTTAGGAAGTTAGGCTTGCGCAGGTCACAAAAAGGGGCCGATTGCCTGTGGAAAAGCTTGTGGAATTGAAAACCGGGTTCTCAATTTCTTAAAGCAAAGACCGATCGGTCGGTTTCAGGGAGGCGTCTTGTTGACCTTTAAATCCATGAGTAGTAACCAGTTATGCAATTCACGGAGTATTAACATATCTGCTAATCCGGAGTAGTGGAGTTCCTTCCAGTTTTGAGATTTGCACATTTTAGGGTAATAGTACTTTCGTTTTACCCTCGATTTTAGAGGCTTTTCGACATGTGATGCGAGCGTCCCCCTGAGCGTGAAAACCGATCATGACAATCGCTTTTCGTGATTCAGAACACGACCAGTTTGGGAACGAAACGAATTGTTTCGTTGCTATTCTAGCTAACCCTGGGAACGACCTTTCCACGTCAGCAAAATCCTGCTAGCCCGGGCTGTGTCGACAGCAGAGATAGGCGATAGAGGATCACGACGCTCCTCTCACTACGTCCGTAATTGTCACGAATGGATTACGATGGGGCCACCACTTCCGCCACCTTCACCAACGTCAATCGTGACCTTAATGTCCACATCTTTTGTTCCGGGACGTACGATTCTGAGCAGTTCGCCCGGTTTGACCTTTATCGGATTCGGCGTGAAGGTATTGTTCGCTTTGACAATCATTCTGTGAATTTTGGGCTTGGCAGCCTTTGCCCCCGCTTTGGAGGCCTTTTTCTTTGCAGACTTCTTTGCAGCTGTCATGACATTCTCCTTTATTGAGATTTAGCTGAAACTAAGAACTCGGGATCGGCGAGCACCTGTTGCATATCGGGGTCGCGGCGGAGGTCGTCGATCGTGTAACCATTCTGCAGGGTCATCCGGGCATATTTCAGGGCCTGTGAGTGATCACCCATGGCTCCATACATATCACTCAAATTGGCGAGCACGTCAGGATCATTTGGAGCCAAGGCGAGCGCGAACTGCGCGCGAGTCAGGGCCAGGTCGCGCGCACCTTTCTTACCGTATTGAAACGCCAGATGAGCTTGCACCTGGGCATCGCGCGGACGCGACTGAGCGGCTTGTTCGAGCGTTCCGCGCGCCTTGTCGCGCGCCGCAGCAGCCTTGTCGTTTTGCCCCGACCCACGGTATGCCCAATCGAGGTTCTCCCATACAAGGAAATCTTTGTCGTTCAACTGGGTGGCCTTTAGCGTCATCTCCGCCGACTCCTGGTACCGTTGCTGTTGCAAGTAGAGGTATCCCAGGTTGGCGTAGGTCGAATAGCTTGGAGAGATGGAGATCGATCTCCGCAGTGCCTGTTCGGCGGCTGCCAGGTCCTGAGGACGTCCATAGCTCAGATAAACTCCCGCCAGATTGGCATAGGCGAGGCTGTTGTCCGGCGTCAACTCCACCGCCTTCGACAACTGAGCGATTGCGTCATCAAGCCGATGCCGACGCTGGTAGAACAGTCCCAGCGTATTGTAGCTATCCCAATCGTCAGGCCGGAGTGCAACCGCTCTCTTGTACGTAGCTTCCGCTTCGGCGATCTGGCCGGCAGACTCCTGTGCGTAGGCGATACCATTCAGGGCGTGAGCGTTGTGCGGATCCAGTGCGAGGGCCTGCCGAAACTCCGATCCCGCCAGATCGTCGTTTCCCGCATCGCTGTGAATGCGTCCCAGAGTCACGTAGACCGCAGAGAGGCTGTTATCGAGTGCCAATGCGGTTTTGCAGTTCGACAAGGCCTGTTCCAGCCACTTGGCATCATGGTCTTGTTGGTACTTCAGCCGGTACGCCTCTCCTAACTCGGCGTGGCCGAGGGCAAACTGGGAATCGCGTGCGATTGCCGAGCGTAATTCGGCGATCGCCAGGTCAAGATTGCCAGGCTTGTCATACCTCTCGATGTACGTATTCGCCGACAAATACGATTCATAGGCGGCTGTCACGCCTGTGCGCCTCAGCACATGGACCGACACCCACGATCGCAGCGGCGAAAACCAGAGTGCTGCCACAATGGCCGCCGCCGCGATCATAGTCAGCAGTAGAGTTCCAAACCGTCGCTCTTGATTACTGTGACTCTTCGCGCTGCCCGACGCATCCTTGGCATAACGCTGAAGGTCTTTCAGCGGAATTGAAGGAGTGGCGAGTGGTACTTCGTCTGGATGGCCTTGGACGACTTGCAGATGCTTACGGAATTTCTCGAGGTCAACCAGCAACTCGTTGCAATCCTGGTAGCGTTTCTCGGGGACCTTGGCCAGCGATTGAAACACGATCGCCTGCAGAGTCGGCGGCACTTGAACCCGCTCGTCAGGTAGTTCGTTGAGAATGGCATAGATGGTGGAGGCCCAGTTATCTCGAACAAAGGGATGATGGCCGTGCAGCATCTCGGCAAGAACCACGCCAACAGCCCACGTGTCGGAGCGCTTGTCGGGCGGCACACGTTGAATTTGTTCCGGTGCCATATACACGGCGGTTCCTTGCACGGCCAGGCTTCGAGTCGAGCCCATCTCCGTAAGCACCAAGGCCAGGCCAAAATCAACGATTTTCACCACACCTTGCCGCGTAAGAAGGATGTTCGAAGGCTTGATATCACGGTGAATGATGTTGTGCTTATGGGCCTCGCCGAGTCCGCGTGCAATCTGGCACGCGATTCCGACCGCGTCGTACACAGAGAGAGGGCCCGAGGCAATCCGCTGCGTCAGCGTCATGCCTTCGTAAAAGGCCATGACGATGAAGGTTTGGCCGTCCGGCGTTTCTTCAATCGCGTGAATGACACCGATATTCGGATGATCGAGGGCTGAAGCCGACTTGGCTTCATGCCGCAGCCGCCTGCGATCCTGATCGCTGAAGGTAAGGTGAGGAGGAAGAAACTTGAGCGCAACCTGGCGCTCTAGCTTTGTGTCTAAGGCGCGGTAAACAACACCCATCCCCCCGGCGCCTGCAACACCTTGGATTTCATAGTTCGCAATATGGTCGCCAGCCGCAAACGTTCTGACCGTATCTTCCATATAGCACGAGGAATGACGCTGAACCGCCTGCCCGAGGGAACATGACTTGGGGAATAGTCCCGCGAAACCGACTGACAGGCAAGGGGAAAATGCTCGGCAAGCTGGGAAAAGACAGATCAGCTTACTCCACGACGTCACAAAAGAGTTGCTTTCGGCCCTAAGCTGGCCCAAAATTCGCATCACGGCGCGAACCGGGTTGCGATTGCCGCCGTATTGCGAACCGCTCAAGGAAGGAGCCACCATGCCCAAAGTGGATGTGGCGGGTAACGTCACGCTGTTCGCGCAGAACAAGGGGTTCTTTTGCGGCGAGGCGATCGCTGAGATGGCCCGCAACGGATATCCCGACCCATCTAATCGCTTCTATTACACTCAAGACGACCTGCGAAACAACATTGTTGCTCACGACAGCACCGCCCCAGGCGATTTGAATCAATGGAATACCGACCCGCTGGGCCTGTGCGACTGCCTTCAGTCTCTTTCCGCCGAGCCCGTCAACTGGATGGAATTCCCCAGCATCAGTCGCCACGATGCCCAGATGTTTCTACAGCAGTCCATCCAAAGCACGCAATTCCCCGCGGGAGTGTTGATTCGCGCCGGCGAACACTGGGTGCTGGTTGTCGGATATGAGACTGAAGTAGACGCAACCGGCAAAGAAAAACTCAAATTCATTCATTTCTATGACCCTGAGCCCGTTGGAATCGGAACGGATAGGACCATTCGCGCAAGCACATGGAGCGGCTCCAGGTACTTTGTGAAAGTCAAAACGTCCGGTACTTGGGAGGGTAAGTTCGTCGTTGTCGGCCAATCGCCGCAGTGAATCGGAGGTAAAGTTCGACTATGAGGCAACAACCGACTCATACCTTCCTGACACCGGATGCCGCCATCAAGGCCGCAGAGCGCGCTATTCAGGAAAACGGCATGCTCAAATGGCCCCAATGTGCCATCTTAAAAAATCCCGGAATAATCCCCCAGCCCCCCATGCTGACAAACGAACCGTCCGTCGAAGACGGAGGCGATGACAGCCACAGCTTCATCGTGCCTTATGGTTTGAAGGGCGAACAGACCCCATCCGGCGTCCCAATTACCCGACTCTGCATTCTGATCGATGCGGTCACTGGCGAGTTTGAAGAAGTCGCCACATTCGGTATGCCGATCGCCTACTTGCAGCGGGAAGCCGCCATTCGCATCGTGGCGTCAGCCCTTCGCGCGCCCGAAGATCATTTGCAGGTCACCGATGCATCGCTCATGTTCCAATCCAGCGAGATCACACATCTTCGCGTTTATCCGTTCTGGCGAATTGTGGTCAATAAGCGTGCGTATTACGTGGACCAGGAGGGAAAACTCTACAACGACATTCCTCCCGGTAAGTCGGGATCCTGAGCGCAAACAATCACCCGTGAGGATGGCGTCTTTCCAGACTCCGGCCAGCCTTCCTTGGGCGGACTGGCCTAAATGTCGGAGTCGTGGGCTCTTCGGCTGCACTCACATTGCAGAAGAATTGAAGAGACGCTCCTCAGTTGCTGCCTTCGCCGACTTTCAGGACCGCGAGGAAAGCTTCCTGGGGAATATCGACACGGCCAATGCGTTTCATGCGCTTCTTGCCTTCCTTCTGTTTCTCGAGCAGTTTGCGCTTACGAGAGATGTCGCCGCCGTAGCACTTGGCCAAGACGTTCTTGCGCATGGCGTGGACCGTCTCGCGGGCGATGATCTTCGCGCCAATCGAGGCCTGGATGGGGACTTCGAACATCTGGCGAGGGATCAGTTCGCGCATTTTGGAAACCAGGGCCTTGCCGCGTTCATAGGCGAAGTCGCGGTGCACGATGATGGAGAGAGCGTCGACGGGCTCTCCGGCCACGAGGATGTCGAGCTTGACCATGGGCGATTCCCAATATCCGGCGAGGTGATAGTCGAGGGAAGCGTAGCCGCGAGAAACGGATTTGAGGCGGTCGTAGAAATCGAGAACGATCTCATTTAGTGGAAGCTCGTAGTGCAGCATCACGCGGGATGAGCTGACGTACTCAAATGTTTTCTGCTTGCCGCGCTTTTCTTCGACGAGCGCGAGAATTCCGCCAACGTATTCTTCGTTGGTGAGGATGGTGGCGAGGATGACTGGCTCTTCGACCTTGGCGATCTCGCTAGGGTCGAGCCAGCGCGAGGGGTTGTCGATTTCGACCATCTCGCCGTCGGTCTTCGTGATTTTGTAGCGGACGCCGGGAGCGGTGGTGATCAGGTCGAGATTGAATTCGCGCTCGAGCCGTTCCTGAATGATCTCCATGTGCAGCAGCCCTAGGAAGCCGCAACGGAAGCCGAAGCCGAGCGCGACTGAGCTCTCAGGCTCGAAGAAGAAAGAGGAATCGTTGAGCCGCAATTTCTCGAGGGCTTCGCGCAGAACGGTGTGCTCATGGGCATCGACCGTGTAGAGTCCGGCGAAAACCATCGGCTTGATCTCTTCGAAGCCGGGAAGCGGCTCAATGGCGGGATTGCCGTCGTGGGTAATGGTGTCGCCGATCTTGGTGTCGGCCACGTTCTTGATGTTGGCGACGAGGAAGCCGACTTCGCCGGCGACGAGCTCGTCGATCTCCACAGGCTTGGGAGTCAGCACGCCGAGAGTCTCGGCATCGAAGGTCGTTCCGTTCCACATGAGACGGATTCTCTGACCCTTGCGCAGCGTGCCTTGAAAGACGCGGGCGAGCACGATGACGCCGCGGTAAGCGTCGAACCAGGAATCGAATACCAGCGCTTGCAGCGCGTTGTTGGGCGAGCCCTTGGGCGGCGGTACGCGCTTCACAATGGCTTCGAGCACGTCGGGGACGCCCTGTCCGGTCTTGGCGCTGATGAGGACGGCGTCGGTGGCATCGAGTCCGACGGCGCCTTCGATCATTTCCTTGGTGCGCGGGATGTCCGCGCTCTGCAGATCAATCTTGTTGATGACCGGGATGATCTCGAGGCCGTGGTTGATGGCGAGATAGGAGTTGGCGAGGGTCTGGGCCTCGACTCCCTGCGAGGCATCGACGACGAGGAGCGCGCCTTCGCAGGAAGCGAGGGAACGCGAGACCTCGTAAGAGAAGTCGACGTGCCCGGGAGTGTCGATCAGATTGAGCTGGTAAGTCTGGCCGTCATGCGCGGTGTACATCATGCGGACGGCATGGGCTTTGATGGTGATGCCGCGTTCGCGCTCCAGATCCATGGAGTCGAGCACCTGGGCCTGCATTTCGCGCGCGGTGAGTGATCCGGTCAGCTCCAGCAGGCGGTCGGCCAGCGTGGATTTGCCGTGGTCGATATGCGCGATAATCGCGAAATTTCGGATGAAGGCGGCGTCCATTGCGGTGAAGGGCTAATGTTCAATTCTAACAGGCAGTTTTGGACGGCGCGGGGCGAAGGTTCTTGCCATCTATGTAGCCGTGGTTTAGTCTCGCTGCCGGAACAAATGAAAATCAGAATCAACATTGCACTGACGCTGATCGTGGGACTGGCCCTTGGCTTATTTGCCTACAAGAACCTTCCGGTGAAATGGACGCCGCTTCAAACCATCGGATTGTTCTTGATGGCCGTGGGCTTCATTCTGTGGACAATGGCTCGTTTCCAACTGGGCAACTCTCTGACCGTATCGGCGCAAGCGAAACAGCTGGTGACGCACGGAGTTTATTCCAAGATTCGTAATCCGATTTATGTTTTTGGCTCGACTCTGATTGCCGGGCTTATTCTTCTGATGGGACGCCCTGTGTGGCTCCTGGTTTTTGCGGTCATCATTCCGTTGCAGCTCTGGCGCGCTGGCAAAGAGTCTCAGGTGCTCGAGACGGAGTTTGGGGAAGCTTATCGCACGTACCGTGCGTCGACGTGGTTTTGACGATGCGTCCCTCAGGGCTAAAGCCCTGGTGCATGCAGGTCTTTACGGCAGACTGAAGTCGTGCCCTTCCCGGAATTCTTTGAGCAACAGTCAGCAAAGATGCGTCGCCATTCGTAGCATCGTCATCCGATGAGTTTTGTGCTAGTGACTTCTCACGGGAGGAATTATGCGTCGTGCATTGGTTCTGGTGTTGATCAGTTGCTGCTCGTTGGTAGCGGCGCAAACTCTTTCGCCCGCGGTGCAGGCCTTCGTCAAGATCAATGCGCCGGTGGTTGCCTTGACGCACGTGCGCGTGATCGATGGGACGGGTGCGGCGGCGCGAGAGGATCAGACGGTCGTCCTCAGCAAAGGGAAGATTGAGTCGGTGAGCGATGCCTCGTCGGCGAACGTCCCCAAAGACGCGCAGGTACTAGACCTGCATGGGTACAGCGTGATTCCTGGGCTCGTCGGGATGCACGACCACATGTTCTATCCGATGGGGAACGGCGTGTTCGGGGAAATGGCCTACAGTTTTCCGCGACTCTACCTGGCGGGCGGCGTGACCACGGTTCGGACAACTGGATCGCTTGAGCCTTACGCCGATCTGGAACTTAAGAAGTCAATTGATGCGGGGGAGAGTCCGGGTCCGAAGACGCATGTTACAGGGCCGTATCTCGAGGGCAAGGGATCGTGGGCGATTCAGTTACACCAACTCACCGGGCCCGAGGATGCCACGCGCACGGTGAATTTCTGGCTCGACCAAGGCGTCGATAATTTCAAGGCGTACATGTTTATTACGCGTGCCGAACTTGGAGCGGCCATTGCAGCCGCACATAAACGCGGCGCGAAGGTGACGGGACACCTGTGCGCCGTCAACTTTCGCGAGGCGGCGGATTTGGGTATCGACGATCTGGAGCACGGACTGTTCGTGGATACGGAATTCCTGGCCGGCAAGAAACCGGACGTTTGTCCGGATGAGCCGGAAGATCCGGTGGCGATGGCGAAGCTCGACGCGAACACGGGTCCGCTGCACGACACGATCCAGTATCTGATTCAGCACCATGTGGCCGTTACATCGACTCTGCCGGTGTTTGAGATGGGAAGTTTCCCGGGGCGGCCGACCATGCAGAAGCGCATGTTGGACGCGCTGTCGCCCGATGCGCGCAGTGCAGTGCTCTCGAATCGCGTGCGAGCGAGCGACACGAGCCGCATTCGCCAGAGATTTGGCACTGACGTATCTCCGTACGAGGCCGCGTTCAAGAAAGAGGAAGAATTCGAATATGCCTTCTCGAGGGCTGGCGGATTGTTGCTGGCGGGGCTCGATCCTACGGGCATGGGTGGAGTGATCGCAGGCTTCGGCGACCAGCGCGAGGTGGAGTTGCTGGTGGAGGCAGGGTTCACGCCAGTGGAGGCGATTCACATTGCGACCGCGAATGGAGCGCAATATCTGGGCGACTTGGACCGCGTTGGAACGATTGCTCCCGGCAAGCAGGCCGACCTGGTGGTGATTAAGGGCGATCCGTCGAAGAAGATCGACGACATTGAAAATGTGGAGACGGTTTTCAAAGACGGCATTGGCTATGATTCTGGCAAATTGATTGAATCGGTGCGCGGCATGGTGGGCAGCAGGTGAGGAGCGGGAGTCAGTAGTCAGTCGTCAGGAGTCAGTAGCCGGCAGTTAGCAAGATCGCTTTCGATATCGCATGATCGTTCTCGCATCGGCTTCGCCGCGACGGCAGGAAATTCTTCGCAATGCGGGGATTTCGTTTAGTGTGCAAGCGGCAGATATCGATGAAACTCCGCTGAAGGATGAGTTGCCGCGCGATTGTGCAGAGCGGCTGGCACGCGAAAAAGCTCTTACGGTCTGGCGAATGCGGCCTGGCGACATGGTGCTAGGGGCGGACACGATTGTGGTGGCGGATGGGGCCATCCTCGGCAAGCCTGTCGATGGCGACGATGCGGTCCGGATGCTGCGGTTGCTGTCGGGCAGGGTGCATCAGGTGATTACGGGTGTGTGCGTTGTAGGAGGACGAGGCGATAGCCAGTTAACTTCCAGCGAGCCTGAGACACGAACTGCTTCCGAGACGACGTCGGTGACGATGAATGAATTGTCGGACGCAGAGATTCGCAAATATGTCGCGACCGGCGAGCCCATGGACAAGGCGGGAGCGTACGCGATCCAGGGGATCGCTTCGCGCTGGATTCCGCGAATTGAAGGGGACTACAGCAACGTGGTCGGGCTGCCGATGGCGTTGGTGTATTCGATGCTGCGAGAGCGGGGAGCGTTTTGAGTTGAGATCGGTGGAGAGCGGCTACGACTTTTTCTGATCTTCGTCTTTTGGGGTTGTTTTCTTTTCGTCTTCAGGCTGTTTCATCGCAGATTTGAAGTTGCGAATGCCTTCGCCCAGACCCTTGCCCACGGCGGCGAACTTGCTGGTGCCGAACACCAGAAGCGCGATCCCAATGATCAACAGCAAATGCAAAGGCTGAAACAGACCTTCACCCATAAATCCTCCGCGGAGATGGTCTTCGCTATTACGGCGTGAGCAGCCGAAGTCCCCTAGAAAAAGTTTAGGCCAGGCTACCCGCGGAGTCAAAGGCGGAAAGCCGGAACGTCTGTTCCACTGACCGAGGAACGCTCACCCAAGGGCGTTTCGAGAGTCTATGCTTAAAGAATGCATCTTCTCCATTTCAAGATTAGACCGTTTGTAGCGGCACTGGCCTTGGTCCTGCTGAGCGGGGCGTGGGCGCAGAGTTCGGCTTCGGCGCAGGCTGCGCCTTCGGGCGAGCAGCGTAAAACCAGCGAGCCTTACACCGGCGACCTCTCGATTTTCGATACGGCTGGGCGCGAGGAGCGGCTGCAGATCAACCGCGTGATGGACATTCTCGGCATCACGGCGGGGAAATCTGTTGGCGATATTGGCGCTGGGTCAGGGTGGTTCACGGTACGCGCGGGGAGGCGCGTTGGCGCGAGTGGCACGGTTTATGCGGTGGACATTAATCCCGAGGCGATTCGCTACATCGGCGCGCGGGCAAAGAAGGAGCAGTTGAAGAATGTGAAGACCATTTTGAGCAAGGCTGAAAATCCGATGCTGCCGGATCAATCGGTCGATGCGGTGCTATTGCTGAAGACCTATCACGAAGTGTCCCAGCCGGTGACATTGCTGCGGAATCTGCGCCCGGCGCTGCGTTCGGGGGCGAAGGTGGGAGTGATTGATCGCAATGGAAACGGCGAGGATCACGGAGTGGAGCGCGAGGTGGTGATTCGCGAAGCAAAAGAGGCCGGATACAAACTTCTGGATCAATACGATTTCGTGAAGCCCGACAAGATGGATTACTTCCTGGTCTTCACACCAGCAGAGTAAGTTCCTTTAGGGCCGACCTCGGGATCAGGCGATCTCGATCATTCCGGCTAAAAGCAGGGCGCGGCGGGGCAACTCGGAGATCAGGATGTGCTCGTGGACAGCGTGGGCTCCCTGGCCTGAGCCGCCCATGCCATCGAGGGTGGGGATGCCGATGCCGGCGGTGAAGTTCCCGTCGGAACCTCCGCCGACCGCTGCTTCTTCCAATTTCCAGTCAATCTGCTGCGCGATCGTTTGCGCTTTTTCGAAAAGTGCGGCTACGCCCGCGGTGCGCTCCATGGGCAGGCGGTTGATGCCGCCTTCGATCATGAGCTTGCAGCGTTTGTCGACGGGCTTCAGGGCGCGGAGCTTGCGGTCGAGCGTGGCGGCTTGTTTCGCATGGGTGATGCGGACGTCGACTTCCACCGTGGCGTCGGCAGCGATCACGTTGGTGCGGGTGCCGCCGCGAATCACGCCGGGGTTGACTGAGATTCCGTGTTGCAGATCGTTCAACTTGGAGAGGGCGATGATTTGGCGGGAGAGTTCGAGGATGGCGCTGTGTCCCTTGCCGGGATCGAGGCCTGCATGGGCGGCCACGCCTTTTACGTTCACGACGTATTCGCCGACGCCTTTGCGCGCGGTCTTTACCGCACCGCGTCCGGCGGCGGGTTCGAGCACGAGAACAGCGGCGGACTCTCGGGCGAGCGCTTCGGTGATCTTGCGAGAGGAATAGCTGCCGACTTCTTCGTCCGAGACCAGGAAAACGGTGACGGGCCGAGGAAGCGCTCCGTGCCAGGCCTGAAGGGCAGCGATGGCGTAGAGCATAAGAGCGATGCCCGACTTCATGTCGAGGACGCCGGGGCCATGCATCTTGCCATCGGCGATGTGACAGGGCATGTTGGCCAGCGTGCCCAGCGGATATACGGTATCGAAGTGGCCGAGCAGGAGAACGGGCTTGGTCTTGTCGCGCCCGGGGAAATCAATCTGCACGCTGTCAGCGTAGTCTTCGGCGTGGTGGACACGCGCGCGGCCGCCTACGGCTTCGAAGCTACCGGCGAGGAAGGCTCCCATTCGGTCGGCGGCGGGCTTGTTGTCGCTGGGCGATTCGATCTCGACGAACTCGCGGATGGTCTGGACAATTTGCTCCTGGCGGGTGTCAAAGTAGCGGAGGCGTTCGGTCCAGATCGGGTCGGCTTGGAAAGGCTGGGGGCGGGTTCGCTTAGGGGTTGCGGTTTTCTTGGTAGACATCATTCCTCTGTTTGCAGACGTGCGCGGTGACGGCTTTCGGGCTTCTCAGCGAATTCCTTTGCGTCTTCCGCGATTCAGGAGGCCTTGACCGCAGAGATCGCGGAGAAAGTTCGCGGAACACGCCAAGAAAAACGCTGCAGGAATTCTGGAGCTGCATCGCTACCTTGCCCGACCGAGCGCTAGCGGGCCAAGTCGTACAGTATAATCTTCAAGCCGTTTTGAGACGAACGGTTTGAGATCATCATGACTGAGAGCACCCCTGTGACGGAGACTTCGCCGGGCACGACGAAGGCCGCGCTCGACATCCACGACATTCTTAAGATTTTGCCGCACCGCTATCCTTTTTTGTTGATTGATCGCGTGCTCGAGCTGAAGCGGAAAGAGCGCATCGTAGCGATCAAGAACGTCACGATTAACGAACCGTTCTTCATGGGGCATTTTCCCGGCCTGCCCATCATGCCCGGCGTTCTGATCGTGGAAGCGATTGCGCAGGCGGGTGGTGCGTTGTTGCTGACCGAGGTGGAAGACCGGGACAACAAGCTCATGGTGTTTACCGGGATTGAGCGCGCAAAATTCCGCAGGCCAGTGAGTCCCGGGGACCAGCTGCGGCTAGAAGTGGAAGTGAAAGGCTGGCGTTCCGCGCCGGGCATGACCGCGGCCAAGATGCAGGGATACGCGTATGTAGGCGACAAGCGCGTAGCCGAGGCAATCGTTTCCTGCCAGTTGATCGACAACGAACGCGGGCGCGGCGGCAACGATGAGGCTCGCGGCTCTTCAGGATCCTGATGGTTTGGTGACCCAGCCTCGAATGAATTCGGCTCCGATGAACGTCCATCCCACGGCCATTATTGATTCGCACGCGAAAGTTCCCGCTTCCTGCAAAGTCGGTCCCTATTGCGTGATCGGTGCCGGCGTCGAGCTCGGCGAGGGCTGCCATCTGGTATCGCATGTGGCGATTGAAGGACCGACCAAGATTGGCGGCGACAACGCTTTCTTTCCTTTTTGTGCCATTGGGATGGCTCCGCAGGATATTACCTACAAGGGCGAGCCGACGCGTCTGGAGATTGGCGATCACAACGAAATCCGCGAATGCGTGACGATCAATCGCGGCACAGTGAAGGGCGGAGGCCTGACAAAGCTGGGCAGCCATTTGCTAATCATGGCCTATACGCATATCGGGCACGATTGCCTGATCGAGGATCATGCCATGCTGGTCAATGGCGCGACCCTGGGCGGGCATGTGACCGTCGAAGAGTGGGCCGTGGTGGGAGCGTTGTGCCCCGTTCACCAGTTCGTGCGCATCGGCGCGCACTCGTATATCGGCGGCGGTACTACCATCACGCAGAATGTGTTGCCGTACTCGATGACGTCGGCGGCGCGCAACACGCACGCCTACGGAATGAACAAAATTGGACTCGAGCGCCGCGGGTTTTCGAAAGAGCGCATTGCGAAGATTCACCACGCATATAAGGTTTTGCTTGCCTCGAAGATGAATACCTCGCAGGCGCTGGAAAAACTGAAGTCGGAACCGGACCGCGGGGATGACGTGAACATGCTGATCCGGTTCATCGAAGCGTCGGAGCGAGGCGTTATCAAGTAAGGATTGTGAGGGCAGCTAATTCCCAGGAGCTGCGGTCCCCTTTTTGTCGAGCAACTTCTCCATCTCATCCATCACGCGATTCATCTTCTTTACCGTCAACTCCAGCGGTTCGTCAGTCGTCATGTCAACGCCCGCGTCCTTCAGAAGTTCAACTGGATATTTCGACTTTCCCGCCGAAATAAATTTCAAGTAGCGCTCGGTGGCTCCGGGCTCACCGGCCAGCACTTTTTCCGACAATGCAGAGGAAGCCGTAAACGAAGTTGCGTACTGAAAGACGTAGAACGAATTGTAGAAGTGGGGAATGTACGCCCATTCGTTGGCAACGTAATCATCGACGATGCAGACGCCCTGGTCGTGGCCGTAGTATTTCTTGACGATTTCGCCGTAGAGTTTCGACAACGCGTCGCCGGTGAGAGGCTGGCCTTTCTCGACCATTTCATGCATGCGGAGTTCAAACTCCGCTAGCTGCGTCTGCCGGAAAACGGTTCCCTTAATGCTCTCAAGGTAGTTTCCCAGCAACGAAAGGCGGGTCGCATCGTCTTTAAGCTGCTTGAGCATGTAATCCATGAGCAGAGCCTCGTTGAAGGTTGAGGCAACTTCTGCCACAAACGTCGTGTACGAAGACAAGGGATACGGCTGAGTTTTATTCGAGAAGTAGCTGTGCATGGTGTGCCCGAGTTCGTGAGCCAGCGTACTCATGTCGTCATACTTCCCGTTGTAGTTCAGCAGCATGTAGGGATGAACATCGTAGGCAGCCCCGTTGGAATAAGCCCCCGAGGTCTTGCCTTCGTTGGGATACATGTCGATCCAGCGTTCAGTGAAAGCGCGCTTCGCGCCCGTAGAATATTCCGGGCCAAGCGGGGCAAGAGCCTCGAGAATGTTGTGCTCGGCTGCGTCCACCGGATATTTCAGATCGACGGAAGAGACGAGAGGAGCGTACAGGTCGTAATAATGAAGTTCTGAAAGCCCCATCATCCGCTTGCGGAGTTTCAGATAGCGATGAAACGCCGGGAGGTTGCGATCGACTCCGTCAACCAGGCGCGAATATACCGAGACCGGGATGTTGGGCCCGTCGAGGGAGGCTTGCAATGAAGTATCGTAGTGTCGCGCATGCGCGTAAAAAACGGAGCCCTGCACGTTGGAGTTCATCATCGAACCGAAGGTGCCGCGGTATGTTCCCAGCGAGGTGAAAAAAGCTTCCATGACCTTCTGGCGTTCTTCGCGAGAGGGGGAAGCGCGGTGCAGGGAAAAAGCTGCTTTATCCAGCTTGACCGCTTTGCCATCGCTCAACGTGACAGAGGGATAAGGGAAATCGGCATCGGCGAAAATCCCGAAGATACTGGACGGAGCGCTCGCCATCACGGAGGAACCTGCCAGCAACTTCTCCTCGGCTTCGCTAAGCGTGTGGACCCGTCGACGCAGAGTGTCCTCGAGGTACTGGCGATAAATGTTCAGGCGAGGCTCTTGCGCAAGAAATCGCTCGATGGTCGCGTTATCCATTTTCAGGATCTCAGGTTCGGTGAAGGCTTCCTCGCTGCCCAGCGTGGCCCCGAACTGAATCATCTCCTGCTGCATGGCCTGATAGGTGCTGACCCGGGTGTCCTCATCGGAGTGCATGCTGGCATACACGTAGAGCCGCGTAAACTCTTTGTCGAAATAGTTTTCGGTCTCAAGCGCCTCAGCCAATCTTGATGGCGAGGAGGCCAGCGTACCCTGAAATTGCCGGAGCTTGGGCAATTCAGACGCAAGTTTTTCTTTCGCCACGCGCCATGCCTGGTCGGAAGGATAGATGGCCGTTAGATCCCATTTGTACTCGTTCGGGATCTTGCTGCGGTCGCGCTCTTGAGCTTGCGAAACGAGGGTTGAGGTGGTCATCAGAATGAGCGCTCCTGGCAGGCAGCGGAGAAGGGTTGAAACGACAACATGCATTGGCAGTGCTCCCTCACGATTAGACGACCTCCGAGATAAAACAGAAGCTGAGCTGGAACCCGAGACCAGAGCATGATCACCATCCGGGTTCAATGGAACAGATTACTTCATTTGCGCTGTTTCCGTTTCTAGAGGCCATGCGGGTGGGTCGAACGCGCGGCGTAACGATTGTTGCGCTCCGAAGTGCTAGACTGACTCGGCGTCAGTCGGATCCAACGCCTACCCATGCCTGTTCAGAACGAGAAACTCGGGCTCATTGCCGGCAACGGCAAGTTTCCTTTTCTCGTGCTCGACGCGGCACGAGCGCAGGGGTTCGAGGTAGTAGTGGCTGCGATTCGCGAAGAAGCCTTCCCGGAAATTGAATCGCATGGAGCGGTCGCGGTTCACTGGCTCTCGCTGGGAGAACTGTCGAAGCTAATTGAAACTTTCCAGCGTGAGGGAGTACGGCGCGCCGTGATGGCGGGGCAGGTGCGGCACAAGCAGATCTTTTCGAGCATCCGGCCGGACTGGCGGCTAGCCAAGCTTTTGCTCTCGCTCACCACCCGCAACACCGATTCGTTGCTGGGCGCGATCGCGAAGGTGTTGGCCGATGAAGGGATTACGCTAGAGAAATCTACCTGGCTATTGGAACCGCTGCTGGTAAAGCCTGGCTCGCTGACCAAACGCGAACCCACAGAGCAGGAGCGCAAGAACGTTGAATACGGACGGGCCGTGGCGCGGCAGTTGGGACAGCACGATATTGGGCAGACGGTAGTCATCGCCGAATCCGCGTGTGTGGCGGTTGAAGCGATGGAGGGCACAGACGCTACGATTGAACGTGCCGGACAGATTATGCGCTCCCTGCATGGCGAGGCGTCTACGTTGAGCCGCGCACTCACGGTCGTGAAGATCGCCAAGCCCAATCAGGATATGCGCTTCGATGTGCCGGTGATCGGGGTGAAGACCATTGAGGTCATGCAGGCCGCGGGTGCGAGTTGTCTTGCCGTCGACGCCGGGAAGTGCCTTCTGCTGGACGGGCAAAAGATTATTGACGCGGCGAACGGGGCGGGGATCGCGATTGCCGCGGAGGAGAAGTAAACGGTCATGAGTGAGAAAGCTCGAAAATTGTCTGAGGCCGCGGGCATCGCAGATCAACTCCGCCGCGCCTTTGAAGGCGAGGCATGGCACGGTCCCGCGCTGCTTGAACTCCTGGAAGACGTCGGGGTGGCCACGGCTGCGGCCAAACCGATCCCGAAGGTCCACAGCATTTGGGAACTGGTGCTGCACATCGCGGTGTGGGACGATGCGGCCCTGCGGCGGCTGAGCGGAAAGAAATGGCAGCCGACGGGCCTGGCGAATTTTCCGCCAGCTTCCGCGCCCACAGACGCGGCGTGGAAGAAAGCGGTTGACGCGACGAAGCGCACGCACGATATGCTCGTCAAAACGGTTGCAGCTTTGCCCGACTCGAGACTTCGCGATCGCGTTCCAGGAAAGCGATACGACTTCTCTCACATGCTGCAGGGGATTGCGCAGCACGAGCTTTATCATGCGGGGCAGATTGCGATTCTGAAGAAGGCGCAGAATCCGATGCGGGGTTAGAGGGAGAGTTTCGGCTTCTACAAGCGAATCTGACAACAGTTTGGTCTGCGGCGAATCACTCCGCCGCTGACGTATGGTCGTGGATAATCTTCCAGCCTGCAGGGAATTTTCGAAAGACGAGTGTGAAGAGGCCATGAGGAGTTTTTCCGTCGGGCATGGTCAGATGCCACGCGCCGCGGGCGAAGGCGGCATCGGGGCCCAGCACTTCGATGCGAAGGGCGGAAAATTCGAGCGTCCCCATCTCATGGCCGGGACTCGCGTAGGTGGCTTTGTAGCGGTCCAGGGTGGCCTGCCATCCGCTGGTTTGCTTGGCGCCGGAGAAAAAAGTCAGGTCGGCGGAGTTCCAGTATCCAGCCATGAAGGCGTCGAGGTCGTGATGGTTCCAGGCGTCCTGCTGGGTGTGGAGGACCTGTTCGATGGCGGCCTTGGAGTTCTCCGCAGACGCATTGCCCCCAGAAGTTTGAGCGCTGGCTGAGAATACTGCGATTGGGATAAGAATGAGAAAGAAACTTCTGAGAGCGAATAGACGCATGAAGTCCTCCGAGCTTGTGATACTACCGCGAAAATCGCAGCACGAGCATCTCTGCGAGAGTTGCGCGGGCGGGACGCCCCCGCGACAGCCGGCAGGATGCCGGCGCTACTTTTAAAAGGCTCCTTCTCAATGAGCCTCTTCGGTTGCGGGGGCTGCGTCGGGCGTGTCTACTTTTTGAGGTATCGAGCGCGGCACAACCGGTGCGGGCTGGAAATCTCCCGGATCTTTGCCGGCCATCGCCACCGTCATGAAATTCATCCAGATGGGTAGGGCAGCGTGGGCGCCGGTCTCTTTCGCTCCCAGCGATTTTTTTTCGTCGTAGCCGACCCATACGCCGCAGGTCATGGTGGGAGAGAAACCCATGAACCATGCATCGGTGAAATCGTTGGTGGTACCGGTCTTGCCTGCGACGGGAAAAGGCAGCTTGGCGGCGGCGATGCCCGTGCCGTGCAAAACGACTTCGCGCAGCATCGAGGTCATGATGCGGGCGGTGTGCTCGCTGATGACATCTTTCACGTCGGGAAAGTCTTCTTCGAGAACGCGTCCCTCGTAGTCGGTGACGCGGGTAATGTAGCGGGGAATGACGCGCACTCCGTCGTTGGGGAACACGCTATAAGCCGAAGTCTGCTCGATCAAGGTGATTTCGGCCGAGCCCAGCGCCACTGGCAAGTAAGGCGGGAGTTTGGCGGTAATGCCGAAACGTCCCGCATAGTCGATGACGCTCTTGATGCCGACCTTGTTCGCTAACTTCAGTGCCGGGATATTGCGGGACTGAGCCAGTGCACGGCGCAGGGTGATGACGCCCTCAAACTTTTCGTCGTAGTTGTGTGGCGTGTAAGGACCGGATGAGTTCTCGAAGCTAATAGGCTCGTCGAGAACTGTGTCGTCGGGGCTGGCCCCGCCGTCGATAACTGTCGTGTAGACATAAGGCTTGAACGAAGAGCCGACCTGGCGCATGGCCTGGGTGACGCGATCGAACTTTGATTCGTTGAAATCGCGGCCACCCACCATGGCCTTGATGCCACCGGTGGCATTGTCAATGGCAAGCAACGATCCCTGGGCTCCAGAATCCTGCTCGAGGCTGACATGGGCCGCGCCGTTTGCACCAAGCGAGAGAACTTTGACGTAGCAGATGTCTCCAGTTTTGAGAATGTCCGCCAGTTTGTGCTGAGTCCATGCCACCTCGGCTTGTCCGACGGCGGCGGTGTACCGTCCAAACTTCAGAGTGGCAATGCCAGTTCCGACGAAGGTCACGAGAGCGTGGACGTAGCCGTTCGCCTCGGGCTCGTCGTCCCAGTCGGGATGAACGTATTTGTCCAGGGCAGCATTTTCGCCTGCCACGTTCTCCAAATGGCCTTTCCAGCCGTGGCGCCGTTCGTACGCGGCCAAGCCATCGAGCACCGCCTGATTCGCAGCACGCTGCAGATCGACGTCGAGCGAGGTATAAACCTTCAGGCCGCCTTCGTGGACCTGATCGGTTCCGTACTTGCTTTCCAGGTAGCGGCGGATCTCTTCTACAAAATTAGGAGCAAGAGAATTCGGGTCGTGCGCCAGATGCAGGACTACCGGTGCGGAGCGCGCGTCCGCGGCTTGCGCGGCGGTGATCTTGCCATCTTCGAGCATGGCGTTGATCACCAGATTGCGCCGCTTCTGGGCGCGGTCGGGATGATTGATGGGGGAATAGACGGCCGGACCCTTGGGCAAACCGGCCAGCAAAGACGCCTCTTCCAAGGTTAATTTCTTTGCTGGCTTGTTGAAGTAGAACTCCGAGGCAGCTTCGAATCCGTAGACGCCGTGGCCTAGAAAAATCTGGTTGGCATACAGAGTAAAGATCTGCGGCTTGGTGAAACGGCGCTCGATCTGGATCGCGAGCATCGCTTCCTGCACCTTGCGCTGCCAACGGCGGTCGGGCGACAGGAAAAGGTTACGGGCAAGTTGCATGGTCAGCGTCGATGCGCCTTGTACCTTGCCGGCTGAGGCAATGTCGCGATAGGCGGCGCCCACAATACGCACGAAATTGATTCCGGAGTGACGATAGAAATCTTTGTCTTCGATCGAGACCAATGCATCGCTTAAGAAAGGAGGGAAATCGTCGTAACCCGCGACCACGCGGCGCTGCAGCGCGAACGAGCCAATCACCCGGCCGTGGTCGTCATAGAGTTCGGTAATCGAGCTGGGACGGTACGTTTCCAAAGCGTCGACCTGCGGCAGGTCGGTCGTGTAGACGAGCAAGAGGCCGGCAGTCGCACCCACCAGAACGGCGACCAGCACGAGCAGACCGAACAGAACGCGGCCAACCAGCTTGCGCCCACCGATTTCGACCGGCGGGAGAGTGTCGTAAAGAGACTTCATCAGGAGACAAAGTCAGGATAGCACCTTGCGCGGCACGGATCGCTGTACAAGGGTAACGGCGCGGTTGCCGCTTCCACTGACGGAACTTGACCGGTGTTCGAAAGGCGCCCAAACAACGATCGCGCACCTACTGGTGCGCGATTGTCGAGCATACTGATACGTGAGAACTGTTAACCGTTCCGGCTCTTCAGTACTTCCACGGCCTTGTTCAACTGATCATCGACCGTGTTCTTGGGTTTTGCTTCCTGATCGGGAGCGGGCGCGGTACCGTCCTCATCATCGGGAGAGGCGGCATCATCCGGGACATCGGCCACCACAACATTCGGAGTGATCGCCGCGTCTTGAATGGCCTTCCCGCTGGGCGAATAATACTTCGCCACCGAGAGAATCAAGGCGCCACCATCCGGAAGGTCAATGGTTTTTTGCACCGAGCCATCGCCGAACGTCTTGTCGCCGACAACGTCGCCGCGGGCATTCTCAAGGATTGCCGCCGCCACAATCTCGGCCGCCCCTGACGTTCCGCGGTTCACCAGAACCGCCACGGGCAGAGTGGTAATGGCTTTCGCAGGATCGGCGTTGAATGCTTCTCGCGGAAACTTCTGCCCTTGCAGATACGTGATGGTGCCATGATTCAGGAACAGATTTGCCACCGCGACGCCTTCACTCTCTTCACCTTCCGCGCAGTTGCGGAGATCAAGCAGAATTTTCTTCGCTCCCGACTTCTCGAGCGACTTGATCTTGGCGGCGATTTCCTGGCTGCGGCCCTTCGGCAACGCTTCAACCTTCACGTAGCCAATGCCGTCGTCCATCATCTTGTCGGCGATCGCCGGCAGGGTCACAACGTCGCGAGTAATGACAACCTTCTGCGGCTCGGCCTTGCGGGCGCGAACCACCGCCACGTTCAGAGTGGATCCAGGGGTGCCGGCCAGCAGGCTGCGAATCTCGGGCAGCGACATTTCGCGCGTGCTCAGGCCTTCGATGGATTCGA
Organism: uncultured Acidobacteriaceae bacterium; assembly: GCA_963840895.1. Taxonomy (GTDB): domain Bacteria; phylum Acidobacteriota; class Terriglobia; order Terriglobales; family Acidobacteriaceae; genus Sulfotelmatobacter. The sequence goes on along the minus strand of CAWJAR010000002.1, from coordinate 946,108 downwards.
AAATGTCGGTCTGCTCAATGCCAGCCTTTTCCGCGGGAGAGCCGGGCAACACCGCCACGACGGCGGCATAGCCGAAGCGTTTCGAAACCACCGCGCCGATTCCGCCTTTGGCCTCTGCCTTGTGATTCTTGTAGGCCTTGTAGGCGTCTGCAGACATGTAGCTGGAGTTGGAGTCGAGGGATTCCAGAAGACCGTGCAGCGCGCCGTCCGTCACCTTGGGAATGTTCGGCTCTTCGACGTACTCACTGCGCACGCGCGAGAGAACTTCACTGTAAACCTGAAGTTGACGGTACGAGCCGTCGTTGGAAGAGGAAGCGTGCACGCCTCCCATCGAACCGACGACGACAAACAGTAATACGGCAAAAGAGGTGACGAGAATCGCTGCTTTGGTTTTCATGGACATCTGTTTTGGTCTTTTTCTGGAAGGAACAACTTCCCTGAGAAACTCTCCCTATTATATCTCTCTAGATGCGCGTTACGTCCCCCCGGCTGCATCATTTGAGCCTCTTCGGTAACGCGGAGGGCCGCGGCTTAGTCAACAGACGGATGAAAGCCGGGTCTGTCACCCAATTATGCAAGCAATGAGCCTGGCGAAGTATTGGCTTTTCTGGCGTCCCGAACAAAACAAAAGACTTACTTCACGGTGTCGGCTTGAAGTTGATGGTCATCAGAGTCTGGACCGATACCGCCCGGCCGTTCATGGCATAAGGCTTAAACTTCCACGATTTCACGCCATCGATCGCATTTCGGGCGAACAACAACGATCCCTGCAGGAATTTGGCGTCTTGCACCGAACCATCGCGGCCAATCAGGACCTGGAGCACGACGGTGCCCTGCTGGGCCTTGGCGTTGGCTGGATAGGGAATCGGTGGCTGGTCCGTGAGTAGAGCGCGCTCGGTGAGTTCGGGAACGTTGACGGGCTCGATCGAAGGCATGGCAGCTTCCGGCGCCTTGTTACCGCCAGTATCGGGCGCCATGGTCACCATATGGGATTTCAAGCTTGAAGGAACATTTCCAGGTGCGGTTGAGGAATGCGGCTCAGGATTCTTAGGTAAAGCAGGTCGCGGTGGGGCAGAAGATGCCGGCGTAGAAAAGGGATCAGCATGAACGCTTGCCACCGGAACCGGCGCCGTGGAACCATGAGTGCCGGCGTTTTCAACAACTGGTGCGGAGACCGGCGCCGCCGTTTCAGGAGTGGTTGGTGCAGCCTGATTCTCCGGAGGCTGGGCTTCCGATGGAGGGACTTGTTCAGTTGGAGTCGTGCCGGTAGCGTCAGTCGGCGACATGGCGTTGGAGCCTTCGTTGTTCGGCTTCTTGACCGTCGGATCAACCACCGGTAAGACCTGAATCTGCGACGGGTCCGTGGTGGCGTCAGGGATATTCTCTGCGACGGGGAGCTTGTATTCGTCGCCGGCACGCGCGAAATCTTCGTGCGCGACCGGTGCCTGCACGGGGTTGACTGGCTGCGGATTCAGCCAGGCATGCAATACCTGGCGGCCTCGGGCCCAGTTTGCCAGAACCTTCGGATGCCAGGGTGCCTGCGGTGCGACCGCGATGGCGCAGCTCGCCAGCAGCAATGCGCCAATGATCGCCTTCTTCAGCGGGAATCCAGCGCGGACGGGTTTGTCGGGGTCCGTGCCGTCCGCCATGTAAGCGAAAAGTTCTGCTTCCTTTTTCTGTTCCTGTTTCGCTTCTTGCTGCTTTTCCTGAATGGCGCGGGCGGTCGCAGGTTTCGGGGACGCAGGTGTGGGAGCGGAGTCGGCAGAGTGCGCCGGAGATGTTGGGGAATACGAAGTCGTCTGGTCGAAGCCGAGTAGTTCTGGCTTTGCGGGAGGCGGAGGCGTTGGGGCCTGCACCGGAATCGGAGGCAGCGTTCCACCGCGCGTCTTTTTATACCATTCCAACCCGCGGGTCTCGCTGGGTGGCGGAGGAGGCGGTGGTGGCGCCGGCTCTTCATGCGCCACTGACGCCGCCATGGGTTCCAAGTTCGCTAGCGGATCGACGGCTTCGACTGGAGTCGGCTCGAAAGATGGGTGGGGGTCGGATTCTGTGACGAACTGGCCGCCCGGAGCGGGAGGCGCGGACTGCAGAAACTCACCGGCGCGCAAAGTCTTTTCCTGACCGCGTTCCATGGCCGGGAAACTCGATACCCCACCCGCCGATGCCGCGGCAGCGGCAGCTTGCGCAGCCGTTGCGGCAGAGTCTTGCTTGGAACGCAGCAGATCACGAGCCGTGGTTAAAGTATCTTTCACCTGGTTGAACAGGATGGGCCTGCGCAAAATCGAGTTGGCCCCGGCCTGCAGTGCCTGCGGCACGCTCAGGTCATTGCTGACGATGGCCAGCGTGAGAGGCCGCTCGACGGCCCTTCTTTCGCGGGCTGCGGTGAGCAGCAAGCCGGCTTCGGGCTGCCGATCCCAATCAATGATGACGAGCTGATAATTCTGGTGAGTGACCTTCTCCACCGTGGCCACTGCGTCCGGACAGTGTTCGACCTCGACGCCGAGATCGGACAGCGCCTGCCGGATCGGCGCGGCGGTCCCTTCATCCGAAGTGAACAAAAGGCAGCAAAGGGCCATGTTCTTTCAGAGTAGGGGCAGGCAGTAACTGCGGCAAGATTACCGTGGATGCGAAAGATCAGTTGGGCGGTTACCGGACGTACATGTACCGCTGGGGTAGGCGCTGATAAAATGCTCGGTCACCTTTCACCGTACGTCGCCGTCTCGCATGGTTTGGCGCCGTGGTTGAGAGGATTGGACTTGGCCACATCTGCCCTCCTATGCCCCTGCAAGAACGCAACTATTGGCTTACTACCGCGGAATTCCCGAAGCTCGGCGGTTCCGAGCCCGTTCCCGAGGTCGTCGATGTTGCTGTGATTGGGGCCGGGTTCACCGGGCTCTCCGCCGCGCGCACGCTTGCCAAACGCGGCGCCAGAGTTGCTGTGCTCGAGTCTGAAACGATTGGTTGGGGCGCCAGCTCCCGCAACGGCGGAATGGTCCTTACCGGCATGAAGCTGGGTGTGAACCAACTGGTCTCGAAGTATGGCCGCGAGCGAACGCAGCGCATGTACGCGGCCTCGCTGGCTTCGATTGACTGCGTCGAGCAGATTGTTCGCGATGAAGGAATTGAGTGTGATTTTTCGCGTTGCGGACACCTCGAGGTCGCATGCAAGCAGAAGCACTTCGACGATTACGCGCGACAGGCCGAGGTGATCGCGCGCGAGTTTGGCCACACGCTGCGGGTGGTGCAGAAACAAGACTTGAATTCGGAGATTGGATCCAGAATTTATTACGGAGGCATGGTCGATGAGGTGAGCGCAGGCTGCAATCCGGCGCGGTACGTTGCCGGACTTTCGCGCGCAGCCATGAAAGCGGGTGCCCAGGTTTTCGAGCAGGCGCGCGTCGAGTCGGTGCAGCGCGATTCGCGAAACGGCGAGCTGGGGTGGAAGCTGGCCACCTCACGCGGTTCACTGTGGGCGCAGGAAGTTTTTGTCGGCACCAGCGGATACACCGGGCGAGCGACTCCTGCGCTGCAGAAGAAACTCATTCCGATTGGGTCGTTCATTGTCACTACGGAAGTGTTGCCGGAGAAACTGGCGCGGGAACTCAGCCCATGCAACCGGATGATTTACGACTCGAAGAATTTTCTGTACTACTACCGCCTCACGCCGGATCGGCGCATGTTGTTTGGCGGTCGAGCCGCGTTCTTTCCGGAGAGCGCTCAGACGGTGAGGCAGAGCGCGGAGATTCTGCGGCGGGGCATGATTGACGTCTATCCGCAATTGAGCGACGCCAAGATCGACTACGTCTGGGGAGGCACGCTCGATTTCGCGTTCGACATCATGCCCCATGCCGGGCAGATGTATGGCATGTACTACGCGGTCGGGTATGCGGGCCACGGCGTCGCAATGGCAACGTATCAGGGGCAGAAGATCGCGGAGATGATGGCGGGAGACAAGCCGGAGAACCCATTCGTGGGCATCCCATTCCCGGGAGCACCACTGGGTTTGTATAACGGGAAGCCGTGGTTCTTGCCGCTGGCGGGGGCCTGGTACAAGTTTCTGGACTGGGTAAGCTAGAATCGACCGCTGCAGCGATGCACCAAAATGGTGTAGAATGGTGACATGGTAGCTACCAAGCAAGTTCGAAGGAGCGTAACCTTGCCGACCCGGCTGGCGGAGCAAGTCGAGCGTATCGCCAAGAAGCGGCGTCTGAGCGACAATCGCGTGCTGGTTGAACTGGTCGAGCAGGGGCTTGAAGCCCAGAAGGAGAAAGAGAAGGCTTTTTTTACGCTCGCGGAACGCTTTCGGGCGGCGGCCGATCCGAAAGAAGTGAAGCAATTGGGCGATGAGATGGGGCGCTTCATCTTCGGTGAGTGATGCCGAAGATTGAAACCTGGTCCCAATTGCCTCCCGCGGTCCGCGACCACCTGGTCGAACGCATGCGCGACCGCAATATCAGCCTTGACGATTTGAACCATCTTCGCCTGTGGATGCAGACGACCCCGGAGGTGCCGGGCGGCCCCTGGTACAAGGATTTCGGTTCGTTCAAACTTTGCGGCGAAGGTAGATATCCTAAGACGTTTCTTCTCGCCGGGCAGGCGGCCTTCGGTCGAAAGCTCTAGCATGAGGCTTCACTGTGGATCTGCGATCCATCCCATGAACAGAATTGTCTTGGTTCCATCGTCGCGTATCACGACGAGGAACGGGCGATCGACGATCAAGCTGAAGCGCCGTTCCGGTCTCTGGTTCATGGCCGACCCAGCCCGCATCAGCACCGCTGTGACAGCTGCCGCTTCAGTCCCCGCTTCATTCACCTCCGCCATCGCGCGATGAACGACTTGATCGATCCAGACTGGGGGCTGGTTCGTGCGAATTGCTTCGAACTCAGCACGATTCTCGTCGAAGGCACGATCCATGCCCAGAGCGGTCAGGGCCGATTTCAGTTGCGCATCGTAGTCCACTTTGAATCGCGGTAGTTGGATGGTCCCCTTCATCAGCTTCGATTTAGCGATCCATGATTCCCATGAACCGGAACTCACATGCCGCGGAAACTCTCCACCGCTGTTTTCCACCGAGGGCAGCACGACATACATCGAAAGGCCGCCTTTATAGGGGAGAGCTACCATCTGCACTTTTCCGTCTTCGTAGTAGCTGTATGTTCCACCTTGCACCATCGCCGGCAGTTGCTTCGTAAGCTCTGCCGTGATGAACCGGCAATTCTGGGTGAACTCAGGCTCGAACGGCCTCACCCAAACACCTCTGAAGTAGACCGCATTCGTTGCAACCAGGGCGGAAAGGGGGGAAAGTTGACTCACAATTTTGCTGATCTTGCCTCTGGTTTTGGAATTAACCCACCGGTTAATGATTGGGACCGCGTCACTCCCGCCAAAATCCACAGTCGCCAACTCCGACTCATATAATTCCCGCAGCTTAGCGGCCAGTTCTTCAGCGACCTGTACATGGGTGCTGAGCCACACCGAGTTCGCGAATGCCACCTGCGCGTCCTCACGCGGGCGGAATGCAGACTTCAGCAAGGCGATCTCGGCCGCGAGCTTGGGTGCATCCAAGCTTGCGATTTCCAGCGCCTGAGCCATCGACTGACGCGTCTCACCCGAGGCCAGTTCGTGAACCATTGCGAGACAAAGCATGATGCTCGAGGGCGAGAAGAAAACATTCGTATTGCTGTGAGAAGACAGCTGGCGAAAGAGGCGGAAGGCGAACCTTGCGCTGGGCGACGATGACGACTGGTCGGCCTCTTGCGAAATCGACTCCGTCGACTTTCTGGTAAATGGCCACGGCATTGGGGCCTCCGGACGGCAATGTTTGAGAACTCAACGGCTACAAGCATAGCGATGCCGGATGGATACGAAAAGACCGGTGTGTTAGCGACAACTCGATTTGCGCTCGACGGACAGCAGATGGCGGCTGTCCCCACATCCATACTTCACTCCAACCTTTGCATTGCGGGCGAGCGCCAGTGTTTGAGTATGGCATAGACCAACGGTCCCACCACGATCGCAACTGCACCGCCGATCATGCCGAAGCGGTCGCTGCCTAGCAGAGCAATCAGCGCCATCACCACCGGCGCGCCCACCACATACAGCAATCCCGCATGCCCGCAGGGGATTCTGAACGGGCGGTTTAGTTCTGGCTGGGTGCGTCGGAGTTTCCACGCTGAGAGCACGGTCAGCACCGTCGTCGCCGAGCGGAGCCAGATGTAGACGGAGATCAGCTCAGCGAGACTCTGCCACGCGAGCAACGCGTAGATAGCAGCGGACACCACGATTGCCAGCCACGGAGTGCCGTAACGCGAGTGCTTGCGGGTGAGGACTTCCGGCAGGTATCCATCTTCGGCCATGGCGAAGGGCATGCGCGTGGTCGTCAGCACTGTGCTGTTGAGTAGCGCGACGTTGCCGACCATGGCCGCAAGAGTCATCCACGTGCCGAGCCAGGGGCCGCCGATCATGCGGGCGGCGTCGGAGAAGAATCCGGTGTGCCACTTCTCCCAGTTTCCCGCGGAGGCCAGCCCGGCAAATGTGGGCAGAAAATATGCGGCGATCGACAGCGGGACGACTAGCGCGAGCGCGCGCGGATAGGAACGCTGTGGGTTCTCGACTTCTTCTGCGACAGTCGAGAGTTGCTCGTATCCGGAGTACAGCCACAATCCCAAGGCCAGTCCCACACCGAAGACTTTGAAGGTTGCCTGATGCGGTGGGATCCACGGGCTGAAGGGATTGTGGTGCCAATGGAGGAGCGCGATGACCACCATCGTCATCACGGGGATGAAGATGAAAACCTCAAGCGCGGTGGCGACCTGCCCGACCATCGCGATGCCGCGCACGTTGATCCAGGTAAGAATCGCAATCAGCGCGACCGAGACCAGGTAGTGCTCCCACCAAGTCATCTTGGGGAAGTAGTAAACGAGGTAGTCGGTGAACAAGACGGCGTAAGCGCCGCCGAGAAGAAACGATGCAGTCCAGTTCCACCAACCGGCGAGGAATCCCCAGAAGTCTCCGAAGGCGGCGCGCGTCCAGCGGTAGAAGCCGCCTTCGACGGGCATCGCCGTCGTGAGTTCCGCCGATACCAACGATACCGGGATGCACCAGAAGAACGGCAGGACCAGAAGATAAAGCAGCGTCATGCCGGGGCCGGAGGTGGTGACCATGTCCTCGAGGCCGAAGGGGCCGCCCGTCGTGTAGGAGAACATGACGAAGACGAGGTAGAAGAGGCCGGCTTTGCGGAGAGCGGAGCTTGTCTGCGCTTGGGTGGTCAAGTGGTTGATTTCAGATTGGTGATTTTAGATTGCAGATTGAAATTCCCAGTACGTTCAATCTGGAATCCAAAATCTGCAATCACAAATCGAAGGACACAAATCGGGAAGCTACGCCGCCAAAAGTCCGGTCAGGGCGCCTTCCAGTTCCAACAGCTTGCGCTTCAGGTCGAGGCCGCCGCCATAGCCGCAGAGCGTTCCATCGGATGCGATCACACGATGGCACGGGACGACGATCGCGATCGGGTTGCGGTTGTTGGCCATGCCAACGGCGCGGAATCCCTTGGGGCTGCCCACGGCTCGGGCTATATGGGCATAGGTCCGGGTCTCGCCATAGGGAATCGTTAACAACGCGCGCCAGCAGGCGATTTGAAAATCGGTGCCCCGGAGGTCGAGCGGGAAGCTGAACTCGCGCCGCTGTCCGGCGAAATACTCCTGCAATTCCTGCACATAGGGGCGCAGGGTGGCGGCCGATTCTGTGAACTTTAGGGCTTTGGTTTCGGTTCGCAGATCGCGGGGATTTGGACGGATGGTCTGCTGACCGGGAAGGCGGGCATCGAACTCCAGCGCCACCAGGCCGCGTTCGGAAGCGGCCAGAAAGAGCGGCCCGATTTGGGACTTAAATATCGTGGAATGAAGTGTTTCCATGGCTATCAATTTCGCCGCAAGGTACGATTAAAGCGTCCTTAACCATAGCACGGGCATTGAATTGCAGACAGTGTTTAATTCGCGTAACGGTTGACAGGAACGATTTTTTCGAAGAGAGTGTGTCTCGTTGCCGTTTGTGCTTGGGAAACCGCAGCATTGAAAAAAACCATCATCGTCCTAGCCGCCGTGGTGCTCGCGCCCGTGCTTGTGGTCAGTCTGGTATTGGCTGCCGGAGACTGGAACACAATCGGGCAGACTGAAGCTGGGGACAAGGTCTCGGTCAGCTCCGTTCGCATCCTCAAGAACAACCAGCGCCTGGCCTTGGTACGCATCGAATACAAAGAACCCGCCGAGCTCCCGCAAGGCGGACCGTTCGTCGAGATGCGCGCGCGGGTACGCTTCAATTGCGGCAGCGGAACAGCGGCGCCCACAACCGTCTGGTTCTACTCTCGTGACCGAAGCGGACGCTTCGTGGTCAGCAAGAAAGCCACGCACGACGACGAGTTCGGCAAGAGCGCCGAGGGCGGCTTCGCAGAACTGGTCAACAATCACGTCTGCAGCCAGACCAAGTGACGGGACCGATCACTTCTTCAAGGCGAACGCTACATAGACCCCGCCCGACTTTGACTTCAAATCCTTTCCGCCTCCTGCGGCGATCACGATGAACTGGCGCCCATCCACCTCGTAGGTAGCCGGAGTTCCATTGCCGGCGAAAGGCAGAGTCGTCTCCCAGAGAAGCGCGCCGGTGGCTTTGTCGAAGGCTCGAAACTTCTTGTCGTAGTTGGTTGCGCCGATAAAGAGCAGCCCGCCCGCCGTGACCACCGGTCCGCCATAGTTTTCTGTACCGGTATTTTTGAGTCCGGCCGCCGCCAGTTCGGGATACTCACCCAGAGGAATCTTCCAGACATATTCGCCGGTGTTGAGGTTGATTGCGTTCAGCGTTCCCCATGGGGGCGCGACCGCGGGATATCCGTCGGGATCGAGGAAACGGTTATATCCGGTGAAGTGATATTTGATTGCCGCCGGCACCGCCTCTGACGTCACCAGTTCTTTACTTTCAGCCTGGTTCGCGCCGCCGCTCATCAAGTACCCCAGCAGACCCGACACTTGATCGCCCGTGAGATTGGAGAATCCGGGCATGCGGCCTTTGCCGTTCTTGATCGTCGAAGCGACATCGGTTGCAGACAGGCGGTCAGCGATTTTCTGTAATGACGGAATCGCCGGGGGCGACCCTGCCATTGTTTCTCCGTGGCATACGGCGCACTGGCTGATGTAGAGAGCCTTTGGGCTGTTCTCTGCATTTTCCGCAGGCGTGTTCTCGGCGAGAGCGCCCGTCCAAGCCAGGTCGTTGGCGTTGACGTAGAGAATTCCGGTCTCGGGATCGGCAGCTGCGCCGCCCCATTCCGCTCCGCCATCGAAGCCGGGGAAGACAACCGTGTCTTTCCCGACGGTGAAGGGAACGAACTGACCGTCGCTGCGGAAGGTCCGAAACTTTTCCAGCGCCCACTGGTGGGCCGCCGGTGTGCGATTGGTCAGAAGATTGTCCGTCAGGCGTTGTCGCGCAAACGGCAAGGGCTTGGCAGGCAGGCACTGATGGCGAACAGCGACTTCGCCAGGAACGTCGCTCGCGGGATAGTCGCGGCATTCGATCGGGAACAGCGGCTTGCCGTTCGCGCGGTCAAAGACGAATACGAAGCCCTGCTTGCTGGTCTGCGCGACCGCGTCGACCTTCTTGCCGTCTCTTGTCAATGTCAAAAGCACAGGCGGGGCTGGGAAATCGCGGTCCCACAAATCGTGTTTCACCGCCTGAAAATGCCAGATGCGCTCGCCGGTGTCGGCCTTCAAGGCGATCAAGCTATTGGCAAAGAGGTCATCTCCAACGCGATCGGCTCCATAGAAGTCGAACGCGGCCGATCCCGTGGGAACGTAGACAATCCCCCGCTGCGTATCGACCGTCATGCCGGTCCAATTATTGGCAGCGCCGCTCGTCTTCCATGCGTCCCTGGGCCAAGTGTCGTAACCGAACTCGCCGGGATGCGGAATCGTATGAAATGACCAGACAAGACTTCCGCTGCGCACGTCGTAGGCTCGCACATCGCCCGGAGATGCCGGAAGAGTCTCTGACTCGCGCCCGCCGACGATCATCAGGTCTTTGTAGATCACGACCGGACTGGTCCCATAGATCGACTGGGCTGATGGCTCGCGGCCCAAGTCTTCGCGCAGATCGATGCGGCCATCTTTGCCGAAGGTGGAGATCGGTGTGCCGGTCGTGGCATCAAGTGCATAAACAAAGTTCATGACCGCGACCACGATTCTCGACGTATTGCCATCCGACCAGTAGGCCAAACCTCGGTCGGGCTGCGTGCCTTTGATTCCGGAATCAAACTTCCACAACAACTTTCCGTTAGCAGCGTCGAGGGCAAACACTTTTTGAGACGGAGTTATTCCATACAACACTCCCTGCACCACGATCGGACTAGTCTGTAACCCGCCGGTCTCGCCGGTGTCGAAACTCCACGCGACTTCGAGCTGCTGAACATTGCTGCGGTTGACTTGCTTCAGGGGCGAGAAGTGATCGTTCTGGGGAGTTCCGCCATAGACCGGCCAGTCATAGCCATTCTCTTTGGCCTGCCCTTTTTGCGTTGAAGAGCTTCGATCGCCGGTTGCTGCGCCGGTCGATTGCGCCGTCGCGGCCGTCGTTATCACGGCCATCATCGCGGCCATCGTCATTGAGGCAAAAAGCGCAGTCCGTGTTGTTGCGAATCTCATCAGCTTCTCCGCGGGCATTATCGTCGAGAAATCCTGCGCGGTGATTCTAGAACAAGACGGCAATGGTTCGTCGTCGCCGGAAGTTTTTCACAGCCCATGGCACCTCCGTAACCCCGCAACCACTTCCACGCATCTCGCTTTCAGCTTATGCTGATAGAGAAGTCGGTGGCATTCGGGCCAATTTAACCCACCTGCGTATGGACTCACTTCGACTGTATGGGATGGTTGCATTGGGCGGCGGCGTGTTGGCGAGCGCTTACGCAATGCTGCGGCGCAAGCCCAAGACGGCCGACCAACTGGAGCGCGAGCGCCGGGCGTGGCTCGAAGGCACCGGACGCATCACCGATGGCACCGTGATCGATGTACAGGAACTGGCGGCGGCCAATAACTATCACGCCGCCATCATGCTGATCTACAAATACGATGTGGCCGGCGTGTCCTACGAATGCTCGCAGGATGTTACTTATCTCAGGCACTGGATCAATCTGCACTCGTGCCGCCTCGGCCTGCACACTTCAGTAAAGTACGATCCGCAGAATCCCGGGAACTCTTTAGTAGTCTCCGAAAATTGGATGGGATTGCGCCAGTAACGGCCGCTACTGCCAACTCAGGCGCATGATGGTGTTGTGCTTGTCGATGGTGACCTGCAGCGACTTCTGTCCGCCACCCACAAACTCAGCGGCCACCGTTTTGGAAAGATCGATCGTCTCGTCCGCGGACAACGTTCGCACCCGAAGCACGTGTTTGCCCGCCGGGACTTTCAGCGTTTCCGACTGGGAGCCATGCAATCCGTTGAATACCACCATGCGCTTTTGTGCGGCTCCGTGCAGAGGTCGTGTCAGCACAAGCTTGCCATCGACCCAAACGAACAGCGTGGCATCTTTGAACTGATGCTGCACCGCAAGATCGAGAGTCGAAAGAGGCACGACAATCTGCTTCGCCGGACGCACAGCCGCACGTTCTTTGCGGGGTGGATTCGGCCCCTCCTGTGACGACGAGGTACCAGTGCTTCCGGTCGTCAATCCGGAGGGCGCATTGTTCGCGGGACCCGGCTGGCCGTTGGTTGTTGCCGATGGGATTGGAGCGGCACCGCTTTCGCTAATTTTAGGAGACGTCACCAGTAACTTTGTCTGAGCCCCAACGAATACCAGAACGATCAGGATGGCCGCGCCCAGAATGAGATCCCTCAGCGGAGCTTTCTGCAACACGATGTGGGCAAACTTCTCAGCTTGCGCGACCTCGGCGACGGGACTCAATCCGGAGGCGGTCTTGGTGATCCGTGTACTAGTCGATTTGGTTCCTGTGGACGACGCCGCTCGTAGCGAGGTCGTGGTCGATCCCGGCTTGAATAGCTGTTGCAGCTGCCGCAGATCTTCGGCAAACTCTGCGCCTTTCTGATAGCGCTGCTCGGGATCCTTGGCCATGGCACGCGAAATCACATCATCCAGCTCGCGCGGGACATTCAGATCGAGCGCGCTGGCCGCGACCGGCTCGCGGTTCGCGACCTTGAAGCACACCGTGGTGGCGCTGTCACCCTGGAACGGAGAGTGGCCCGTGACCATGGCATAAAGAATGACGCCCAGCGAGAACAGATCAGAACGGCCGTCCACGCCTTCGCCTGCCAGTTGCTCGGGGGCCATGTAGGCTGGAGTCCCCAGCACTTTTCCGGGCAAGGTGAAGTGCGCCAGATTCAGCTTGGCAATCCCGAAGTCGGCAATTTTGGCGTGACCGTCCTGGGTCACGAGAATGTTGCCCGGCTTGACGTCGCGGTGAATGACGCCTTGCGCGTGCGCGTAATCGAGGGCTTCGGCCACCTCTTCCGCCAGTTGCAACGCTTTCTCCAGCGGAAGTTTTCTCTCTCGCGCCAGGATGCGGTTCAGCGGCTCGCCGGCAACATATTCCAGAACAATATAAGGATCGTGAGTCTCAGGGTTCTCGCCTACGTCGAAGATGGCAACAATGCCCGGGTGGTGAAGGCGTCCGGCAGCTTGCGCTTCGTGCATGAAGCGCAGGCGGAATTCCTTTTCCTCGTCCGGTTCCTGCCCCCAGAGCGTGACCGATTTCACCGCAACCAAGCGATTGATCTGCGGGTCGCGGGCTTGATAGACCACACCCATGGCTCCGCGCCCCAACTCAGCGACGATCTCGTAGCGGCCAAACCGCGTGATCTCGGGATTCTCCATGGAGTGTTCCGAAGCCGCGCCTGATCTGACACAGTGCTGCGGAGGGATGTCTATCATGGTAGCGCCAGCCATGCAGTGATCCCGCCTGTTGTTTTGCTCGGCTCATTACGGCGGTAACGGCAAGATCCTTTGTTTTGATCAGAAAAGCCGCCGGCTTGGCCCAATGCATAGTCCATATGCCCGCGATTCCAGTCACCAGCCCATGTGACTTTAGGCACTTACCGGCGTGGCACAGCTTTATACGATTTCTCGGGGAGCCGTATAAGTGTCTGTTTCCAGCCTGAACACGATCGAGGGTCAGTCCATATCCCACTACCGGGTGCTCGAACGCCTTGGCAGCGGCGGCATGGGGGTGGTCTACAAGGCGGAAGACCTGGAACTTGGCCGATTTGTGGCCCTTAAATTCCTCTCGGACGACTTGATGCGAGATCCCCAGGCATACGAGAGGTTTCACCGCGAGGCGCGCGCCGCATCCTCCCTGAATCATCCGAATATCTGCACCATTTACGAAGTGGGAGGACAACAGGACAACGTCTTTATCGCCATGGAGTGTCTGGAAGGGCATACCATGCGCGAGTTGCTGCACGGGCAGGCCTTCGAGTTCGATCGCCTGCTTGAACTCGCGATTGAGATAGCGGACGCTCTCGATGCCGCCCATGCCCGGGGCATCATCCACCGAGACATTAAGCCCGGCAACATCTTCGTCACCGATCGGGGACACGCGAAACTGCTGGACTTCGGTTTGGCGAAGCTGAGCCCACCGCCTGTCATCGGAGCCGAAACCACCGCCAGCGATAGCAACTTGACCACGCCCGGCACCACCATCGGGACCGTCGCCTACATGTCGCCGGAGCAGGCCTTGGGGAAGGATCTCGACCCCCGTACCGACTTGTTCTCGTTCGGGGCCGTGCTCTACGAGATGGCGACGGGTGCGTTGCCGTTTCCGGGAAATACTTCGGCGGCGATTTTTGATTCCATTCTGCACAAAGTGCCCGCGCCGCTGGCTCGCTTCAATCCCGCCCTGCCGCCAGAATGTGATCGGATCATCCAGACTGCTCTGGAGAAAGATCCTGATGTCCGATACCAGACCGCCTCGGCGCTGCGCGCTGACTTGAAGCGGCTCAAGCGAGACACCGACTCCGACAAGGTGCTCTGTTCGGATAGCCGGCTCTCGCACTCGACAGCACTTGCCAAGCAACGTAAAACCAAGAACTCTCTCTTCGCTTTGGGCGGCTTGTTGCTATTCCTGGTCATTGTCGTTGCAGGGTGGCTGCTACTTCCCAGATCGGCGCCGAAGGTCATCGGTCTGAAGCAGATCACGCGTGACGGACTGGTAAAGGAGCGTCTGGTCACCGATGGCTCACGCATCTATTTTCCCGAGTTTTATGAGGGACACATGGTGCTGGCACAGGTTGCCACTTCTGGAGGGGACACTTTCAAGATCCCCATGCCGTTCCAGAACCTCAGCATCTACAGCCTGAGTGCCGACCATTCCTCGCTGCTCATCTCTGAGTTGAAGGGGGCTGCGCCCTCGCCATTCTGGGCGATGCCGCTGCCTGCCGGCTCTCCGCGTCGGCTCGACGACATCGATGGCCATGAAGCCGTGTGGTCACCGGATCATCGACAGCTTGCATTTTCCAAGGGGCTCGATTTCTATCTGGCTGATGCCGATGGCAGCCATGCACGCAAAATCAGGAGTCTTGCCGGGATTGCCCACCATATTCGTTTCTCGCCCGACGGGCAGCGGATCCGCATGACTCTGCTTCCGCCGGGGAAAAACATCTCTTCACTCTGGGACATGCAAACCGACGGTTCGAACCTTCGTCCTGTCTTGCCTGGCTGGAAGACGAACGCCATGCAGTGTTGCGGAGATTGGACGCGCGACGGACGCTACTACATCTTCGAGGTCCAGCCTTCCGCAGGAACGATCGATCTCTGGGCAGTGCGCGATTCTCCACGCCTCTTTCGGCGAGGCTCTGAACCGGTGCAGCTTACCAACGGACCGCTTTGGTATACGGACCCTGTCACCAGCCCGGAAGGGGATCGGATTTTCGCCAATGGCGCACTCCTTCAGGGCGAGTTGGTGCGGTATGACGCGCAGGCACGGCAGTTCGTTCCGTATCTGTCGGGCGTTTCGGCGGGCGAGGCGGACTTCTCTCCCGATGGACAGTGGATCGTTTACGTTAGTTATCCGGACCTGACGCTGTGGCGGTCGCATCTCGATGGCTCCCAACGGATGCAGCTCACGTTTCCGCCCATCACGGCCACACTGCCCCGATGGTCACCTGACGGCAAACAGATCGCCTACATTGGATTGGAAGAAGGCAAACAGTGGAAGGTGTATTTGATCTCCCCCGATGGTGGCAGTTCGCAGGAACTCTTGCCGCAGGACCGCCAGGAAAATGATGTCACGTGGTCGCCGGACGCGAAACAGGTTGCCTTCGCACGGCCTTCCTACGGCATGGACCTCGGCGAACTTGAAATCCAGACCTGCGATTTGGCGACTCGGCAGACTTCCACGGTTCCGGGTTCCCGTGGACTGTTCAGCCCGCGCTGGTCGCCGGATGGCCGTCACCTGGCAGCACTCTCGTCCGATTCGAAGAAGCTGATGCTGTTTGATTTCGAAACCCTGAAATGGACGGATTGGCTACGGGCAGAGGACGGAACAGTGGGATACCCGGTCTGGTCCAGGGATGGGAAGTCGATCTACATAGAGCGCTTCTATGCAGCGGAGCCTTCCCTGCACAAGCTCATGCTGGGAGAATCGCAATCAAAACTGTTTCTTTCCTGGAAGGGACTGTCTCGCTTCGGCGGGTTGTGGGGAACCTGGTCGGGCGTGGCTCCCGACGGCAGCGTGCTCGCCGTGCGCGACACCAGTTCCCACGAGATCTATGCCCTTGATCTTCAGTTGCCTTAGCAGCAGCTGTCGGCCATCAGCAAATACTCATTCCGGTTGCCGATGCAGGCACTGGAAGAAACCTGATCACGTTGCTGATCCGGCTGACGTAACCTCCCTAATTGTGTTCATTGACCTTGAGCAGGGGTTTTGAGCGCAGCCTGTTCTCAACTGTTACCGTCGTAAGCCGCAGAGTTGGCGCGAGGGTGTTTTAATTCCTAAAGGGCCTCACGAGCGCCCAAAACATGTCTCAGTGTCCAGATTGCGGATGTGATCTTCCCAGCTTCCAAGCACTCTGTTCAAAGTGCTACGACGCGAGGTATGTCGAGGTAGGTCGCCCGAAGTCCCTTCTAGAATCGATTCGGGGAGGCGGATCGAATCCGCGACGACAGCAGGTAATAGAAGACCGAATAAGAGCACAGCCTTGGTGGCTGGCGTGGTGTTTTGCTGCTATCGGCCTCGGCTTGGACTGGCGTTGCGCATTCGAGTGGTTCGCTGGAAAATACGTTTTTTATTCCGAGCCTGTGCTGGATAGAACCGTACTGATTGTGCTGGCATGTGCCGGTGTTGCTCTTCTTGCGGTTTGGGTAGCCCGAGAATCAAGATGGCGAGTTGCCTCAGCACTTTTCTTGGTGTTTTCTGCCTCTTTATACCGCTTGTTGAGCAACCATTGGACCGCCTACCGGCGATGAGTCACGCACCAAATTCCCCTCTAGCTGTTGAAATATCGCCATTTCACTCAAAACCCCTCAACGAGCGAGATGGTCCGGCTTCAACATTCCTTGGTTTCTTTATATTCCACTATGTGACATCCCCATAGGATTGCCCCGATACCGGGCGTGAACTCGATTGATTGAGACGTGACCCTCAGGTCCTGTCCGCGAAACTTGCCCTCAAATTTGAGTTCTTCTGCACGCGAACCAAAGAACGCGTATATGTCACCCGGATCGTGATCCCCAACAGCACCATGCCCTTTAATAGATAGATGTCAATCGCCCGGTCCTTTCTTTCGGTGGATTTCCACGGCAGACAGGTCGACAAAAGGTTCTGTCATTCTTTGACGCTGGGTATTCAGGAACTGGGCCGAGAGAACAACAAACTCTGACAGTCCCTCTGTGGAATGGATTCCAAACGGTCTGGCGGTCGTGACCCGCGCTAACTCCTGTCCGTTTGCGTTTTGCCATCGGGCCAAGACTTCGCAGGCAGCGCTGCCGGGCTGCGGACAAAAGCTGGCCGCATCAAGATTTTCGGCAGTGAATATGGGGACCTTGTCGATAAATGTGTGAATACGCCCATCAGCATCCGTAAACTCGCATGCCACGATACCGGGTTGGGGATCGTTACTCACGAAACGCACGATTCGGATCGCAAGCTCCATGTCGGGAGGAGTTTAGCCCAAGAGAGACTATGCGCACCACCGCTCGAGTGTCATCGCTGTTTTCAGCAGTTGACTTCCGCATAGCCCGTTACGCAGGCACTATCGCTACCTCAGAAATCTTCTCCATACCCCGGAAAGGACATTGCGAGTGAGGGCCTTCCCGTGAAGCCAACCCGTCCTTTGCGAATGAGGATGGAGAAGTCAGGAGAGTCGTCGGCAGCTCTCGCCGCCGCGTTGATGTGCGCTTGCTCCTTCAACGCTGCCAGCGGTATGCCGTCGCTGACCAAGCCACCGTGTTCGTACATCATTTCGTCCATTTTGCCGTTGAGCAGGATGCGCCAGTCGAAGCGTGTGCGCACATCGCGGGCCTCGGCCGCGGAGACCGCGATGTTCGTGGTGCAGTTGTTGGTCAGCGCGTTGTACCACTCGGGACGCTGGTGCAGGTTGTTGGCGCGCTGCAGGTATTCGAGGAAAAGGTTGCGCACAATCGGTCGAACTGCGGTGGTGCGAAACAAGTACACCTCTTCGTCCTTACGGTAGTTCGTCCGCAATCGAATGACATCGCGCTCGTCGCTGGCTATGTAGGTGAGCGCGTACTGGCGAAAGAATCCGCGGATGGCGGAATAACCCTGGCCCATGACGTCACGCGTCTCGATGGACATGGCAACGTGGCCCTGTTCGCCGAAATCGAAGCTGACAATGGGATGTGCGATCCAAGGCGATCCCCACCAGGTAATAAAGATGTCGACGCCACTGAGGTTCGCCAGGTTGTAGGAACGAGTCTCCCATTGGCAGGTGTAGTCGTTCTCGGTGCGGTAGTCGCAGTTGCGGAAGTCGTGAATAACGACCTGGTCTCCGTTGATGTCGGCGTAGGCAGTTTTCGCGTTGTCGGGTTGCCAGTCGCGATCGTTCGAAGGCTTGAGCGATAGCCACCAGAGAGCAACGATGGCAAATCCGGTGAACACAGCCGTCAGCCTCCTGCGAGCGTCGCGGAGGTACTGCAGGGCTACCAGCACGAAGAGGAGGTACAAGACCGCGGCGGGTATCCGCAAAGGTGAGAACGGCAGGTCGAAGTACAGCGCCGCAGCCGCCCAAATGGTGAACAGGAAAGCGATGATACTCGCGAGAGCGAGCGCAATCCTACGTCCCATAAAGCGCGGCTAGTCCCTTCTGCCAAATGCTTGGAGCCACGTAGGGGAAAGCATAGCAGATGCGGACCTCGCGTCCTGGGGCCTCACCTCCGACACGGCTCGAACTTTCGTGACGCGCTTGAGGGCGAGCAGTCGGCGATCCGGAACCTATCGGTCGGTTGGCGCAAAAAATCCCCATATCGCTCATTGACAAGATGGAGTTAAACGCTTGCTACCTGCCGATCTCCCGTTGCCATCAGTCGATGATCGCTAACACCATCTCTACAGCAACGTCGGCAGTGTCAAGGTCTTCCGGAGCGTACCCCGTGCACTCCGAAGAGCGCACCGTAACTTGCACCGCTTCAACCAGGAGGAAACCGAGGCAGCGCATTGCCTGAACGTTCGCCTCACACTAAATGCCGTGGCAAGCAGGACAGGACGCTCTTATCGAGAGCTGAAGGCTGATAGCTGAAAGCGGTTTTCTAGCTTCCTGAGGACAGGCCGCCGTTGTGCGCGACCGTGATGCGGAGGTACTTGTAGGGATTTACTGGGGTGTCGTTGATGCGGACTTCGTAGTGAAGATGCGGTCCCGTGGAGCGTCCGCTTTCTCCAACATAGCCAATCACGTCGCCGCGGTGAACCGATTGCCCGGCGGTGACTGCATATCCCGATAGATGGCCATAGCGGGTGCTGATGCCGTTGCCATGGTCGATCATGAGTGCTTTGCCGTATCCGCCCATGATTTCGCTCAGGGTCACGACTCCGTCGGCCGGAGCAATAATCTGGGCGCCATAGCTGCTGCCAATATCCACGCCGCTATGAAACGCGCCTTCACCGTTGAACGGATCAATCCGCTCACCGAAGCTGCCCGTCACCTGGCCTTCGACAGGCCATAGGTTGGGGGCGGAATTCGCCTTGAACCAGTCGGCCGTGGTGGCGTTGCGGGTCAGGCCCATCGTCAGGCCTACCATGGTGGCGCCGGTCAGAGCCGAGGTTCGCAGGGCATGCAACTGGTCGAGCGACGAGGTTACGTCTGCGTCATGAATCTGGTCGGCCGTCGCCGTGACCAGGGTCGGCTGAGCCTTCAACCCGTAAAGGGCCGAAACTTCCCCGGCAATCGATCCCAGGGAAGCTACCTGCACGTCGCGCTCTTTGGCGACCTGCTCCAGGCGCGAATAATTGTCCTTAAGCTGATCTTTTTCAGTGCGGAGCTGGTTATAGCGGGAAACCTTTAACAGCATGCGGGTGTAGGAGCTGGCAATGCCGGTAAGGCTGAGGAATCCAATCGCGGCGCCCACCACAAACACGTACAGGTAATGCACGGGGATGGAAATTTTGCGCAACTGCCCGTCATCCCCGCGGGCCACGAAAAGGATGTAAAAGCGTTTCTGCAAATCGCTCCTCTGTCACACCTGCAAAGATTGAAGCATCAGGTCCGGAACTCCAGGCCCAGTCTCTTAGTTGCCGAAACGCCTGTTCGGACCACCTGATTTTTTCGGGCTGCGCTCCCATCTTGGGAATGGAAACTTTCGCGCGCCCTACTTCTACCACCGACGACCGGGAGAACGAAAACTCTCGTCTGCAATCTCAACTACTTGCAGAACTTAGCTCGGCCAAAGGTTATTGTGAATGACTGGTTAACGGTAACAAACTGGGTTCCCCCTGTCAACGAGGGGAAACGCCATTTCCGGTTACTGAAGGCGGGTAACCAGGTAGCCGCCACTAGGACAGATTACCTAGGGAATTGGATGAGTACAGTTTTGCTGGCCTCAAAGGGGATGGATCAGCGCCGAACCCAGCTGTCGAGGAACTTGAAGACGTCGGGCTCCCACTCCACAACATCCGTGTATACAAGCATGTGCCCGTCGTTGGGAGCCTTGCCAAATGGCGGATAGATTTTCAGCTGATGGTCTTTGTGAAGCCGAGCAAGTTCCGCGTCCAGAGCCTTTCCCGGAGCCGTGGAATAGTCGTTCGCGGCGTGAATGAGCATGATAGGCACCGTAGTCTTACGGACCGCAGTCAGCAGGAGATCGCGTATTTCCGGCGATCCCTCCCAAGAACTCGCAGCAGCGCCAAAGGTGACAACCGCTCGCAGGCCGCTGTTGCGTTCGGCCGCCAAAAGGGAAAGCTGCCCACCAAAGGAGTGCCCCACAAGGGCTATGCGGCGGGCGTCTATTCCCGGCTGGGTTTTTAAGAATGACAGGCCGGCCAGGACATCATCGAGTTGGTCGGTTGTCAGCAGGACAACCTGCAAGCGCCTTCGGGCCTCTTCGCCCTTGGCTGTTTTCTCGCGCTGCAAGAGGTCTTGTATGAATGGCCCCTGATCCGCGGAAAGACCTTGGCCGCGACGGAACAGGTACAGAAACACGTAACCATGCTTGACAAAGACGGGAGCGAGCCTCTCCGCAGCCTCGGTTATTGCGAGATCGCCGGTATGTGCGCCATCGCTGCTGCCTGACCCGTGAACGAAAAGAACAGCTGGGGAGGGACCAGAGACCGCTGGCTTCCAGAGGTAGCCTTTCAAACGCAGCCTGCCCTTCGGCACAACAACTGTCGCGGGAGCAGCGAACGGTGATTGCTGGGCAATCGCCAGCGTCGACAGCAGCACCGCGGATGCGAATTGAAAATGCAGCCTCAACGCGCCGCACTATATCTGACTCTCGAGGAGGGGGATAGGGAATTTCTGTCTTCCCGCCACAGGCGGAACATCCAGCCGCCCTTGTCCGCTATATTGGTGGCGTCGTGCCGCTACCGGAAAAAGAGCTGATTGCCCAGGTTCGTCGCATGGCGCGGCTTGTCCGAGCCAGGAAAGCTCGCCGCCCTTCATCCGGAAACGTGGTTGCCGGCATCGGGGACGACTGCGCCATCCTACGGATCCCGGCAGCGCAGGACTCGTTGGTGACGACCGACTTCTCCCTGGAGGGGATTCATTTCCGGCGTGACTGGCACCCCCCAGAGTCGGTCGGGCATCGCTGCCTGGCGCGGGGACTCAGCGACATCGCCGCCATGGGTGGCGAGCCGCTCGCAGCCTTCCTCTCGCTGGCGCTACCTCGGGACTTGCCTCAAGGCTGGGTTGCACGCTTCGCCCGCAGCCTGATCAGTGTGGCAAAACGATTCGGCGTCACCCTTGCCGGAGGCGACACGGCCCAATCGCCCGGCGGAATCCTCGCCGACATCATCGTGGTCGGTGCTGTCCCCAAAGGAAAGGCCTTGCTGCGGTCGGGCGCTCGGGCGGGCGACCGCATCTTCGTCAGCGGAGAGCTTGGCGGTTCTGCCGCCGCTGTTCAGCAAATGACGAAGCGCAAGAAGAAGGTGACGGCACGCGACTATCCCCGCCACTTTTATCCTGAGCCGCGAATCGACATCGGACGCGCTCTGCGCGAGAAGGGCTTGGCCTCAGCCATGATCGACACCAGCGACGGGCTCTCCACAGACTTGGCGCACCTGTGTGAGGAGAGCAGCGTTGGGGCGGAAGTTGACGCCTCGCGCATACCCCGCGCCAGAGTCGGCAAGGCGGAACGCCAGGTGGATCTCGATCTCGCCTTACACGGCGGGGAGGACTACGAACTGCTTTTCACTGTGCGACCTGGGAAGCGCGTTCCGAAGCAGATTGGCGGAGTTCCGTTGACCGAGATCGGGAGAATCATCCGCTCGCGAAAGATCTCTTTTCGCACCAGCCCCAATCAGGTTCACGAACTCAAGCCTCGCGGGTGGGAGCACTTCCGAAGTTAGGGCAACGACTGTGCTTCCGACGGTCTATGGTTACCTCCGTCACCAGTCAGTCTCTACCATCAAGCGCAAATCCGGACTACAGTAAACCCATGTCGTCCAGTAAATTTCTCCTCCTTCCTGCGCTTGCTCTTTTGTTGACGGTTGCCGCGACCGCCGAGAAGAAGCAACCGCCTCCGCCGCCGGCTCATGCGAAGACTCCGTCGCCTGCGGTCACCGACGATCTTATCCACAAGCAGTTTGGCGATAACTGTTCTCTGCTGCCCGGCCCGCCTCAGTTCGTGGCCGATATGGACGGGGACGGCATCGACGACCTGGTGGTCGCAGCGAGATGCAAGAACCCGATGGCCGACAAGGACGAATACAGCTTCGTCGTTGCCGATCCCTATGACAGTTTTCTCGGCTACAGTGATGTGAAGGTCACCTCCACGTTTGCATCCGACGAACCGGAACGCCGCGGGGTCAGCCTGCTCATCATTCATGGCGCAGAAAAAGATGACTGGCGAGCCGAAACTCCCAAGGCCAAGTTTCTTCTGATCAACATGCCGTTCAAGACTCTGGTCGTGAAAAGGCTCACCATCAAGAAGAGAACGATCCTGGGAATTTACATGGAAGAAAAAGGCGAGGGCGAAAACACGTCTTCCGTCATTTTTTGGGACGGGAAGAAATACAAGTATCAGGGTCTGGGCTCGACCCTCGAGTAGCTCTTGGAAAGAGCTCCAACCACAGGGGGGCACGGAGTACACAAAGGATCTAAATCGCTCTGTTTGGAATCTTCACATACGGAAATTCCGCTGTCCCCACCTGCTTCACATTCACTTCTGAAAATTCGACCACTCGATCGAGCGCGGCCTGTAGTTCCGCGGTATAGCGCTCTGCTTCTTCCTCGGTTGCATCTTCGGGTACATGAATCAGTTTGCCGAACCGCAGCAGCGCCCGCGAGAACGGCTTCGGGATCATCATGCGATCCCACGAGTTCAGAACCCAGGCCCGGTCGATTGCCACGTGAAACATGCTCATCGGAATGCCTGTCGATCGCGCCAGAGCTACTGGACCGGGCTTTACCTTGTGCCGCGGACCGCGTGGCCCGTCGAGCGTAAAGGCCACAGTCCAGCCCTCTTCCAGTGCGCGGCGCAGCCCCAGCAAGGCGCGCACTGCGTTGCGGCTGCTGGATCCCTTCACTGCCAGGAATCCGAACTTGCCGATAATCCGGCCCATGTACTCGCCGTCGTAACTATTGCTGCTCATCACACGCACGCCCATCCCGCGGCAGATGTAGGTTGCGGGGATCATGCAGGAGTGCCAGAACGATTCTACGAGCGGGCGCTGTTCGCGCGTTTGCTGCGCACCCTCTTCGTAGGAAATCGCGACGCGCAGCGTGGACCCGATCAGTCGAATGACCCAACTGCCCGCCCAGATAATGAGGCGCAGAACAATGCGTTGGCGAAGCGTGTAGCGTTGTGGGTCGATTGGAGGTAGTGGCGGCACTACCTCATTGCGGGTGCTGGCCTCTGGCACCACGATATTGTAATCGGAATCTCGCGGCGACTCAGTTCTCGAGATACGAGTCGATCCAGGTCTTAACCTTTTGGCGGTGCGCGTCGGCGGCGTCGAAGCGCACTCCCAGAGACTTGGGCTTGCGCCAGCTCACGTTTCCTTTGAGATTCACACGAGGCAAGGTCATCAGCGCGAAAGAGATTTCCACTTTGGTTCCAATCGAAAAGTCTTCCGCACTCTTGATCGACATGCCGCCACTACTGATTTCGATACTGCTCGCGGCCACCCGCCGCCCGTCACCGACCAGCGAGACCTCGGTCATCACGGGAATCCGCACATAGCGCCGGAACTCGTGCAGCACCAGCATGCGCGTGGCGCGGATCAGCTTCAACGCAGCCGGCCGCTCCAGCGGTTCGCTGAACATGGCGTTGATACCGTACTTGGAATAGCGCATCGCTTCCTGCGCATTCCCGCCGATTCCATAAATGATGCAACGGCTGTTCGATGGCGATGAGCGAGCCGCTTCCATCACCGCCTCGGCGCCGTCGGCCAGGCTCATCACGCAAGCTTCGAACTTTTCCTTCTTCAACCGCTCGGCCGCGTTGGCGGTCACGACTACGGTTTCAATGCCGAACTGTCGGAACCCTTCCGACAGCAGTGCACGGGCTGGCTCATTCAAGCCTACGAGCGCGGTGCGGGCGGCGGCTTTTCTTGGAATTAGAGAGGGAGCGAAGGGTGTAGCGAAAGCTTTATCCATAGGCTTTGGGGAAGACTCCACTTTCGAAACCCATTGTGGAGGCGCTCCCCCAAGTTGAAAAGGCACAAAGGGTCAACGCGCGAAGTACCAAAGTGTCGTTACTATTTCGGAGTCTGCAGGAGAGAGGACATTACGGCCAAAAGCCGCGCCAAATCAGGGGTTTGGAGCGAGCTAAAAATCAGCTGCGAAAAACTTAAGCGAAGTTTTATTCATTCCAGCGGCGGAACAGCAGCGCGCCGTTGGTCCCGCCGAAGCCGAATGAGTTCGACATGGCGTATTCGATTTCCGCCTTGCGCGCCTGGTTGGGGACGAGGTCCATGCCTACGGTATCGGGATCAGGGTTTTCCAGATTGATCGTCGGAGGCAGAATCTGGTCGCGCAACGCCAGCACCGTGATGCCGGCCTCGAGTCCGCCGGCGCCGCCCAGCAGGTGTCCGGTCATGGACTTGGTAGAACTGACGGCGATCTTGCGATCGCCGAAGAAGTTTCGGATGGCGTGCGCTTCGAGAGTGTCGCCGATCGGTGTCGACGTGCCGTGGGCATTCACGTAGCCGACTACGTCGGGAGTTACGCCGGCATCGCGCACCGCATTGCGCATGACGCGGAATCCGCCTTCGTGCTCCGGCGCGGGCTGCGTCATGTGGTAGGCGTCGCCGCTCATGCCGTAGCCGGCGATCTCCGCGAGGATGTGGGCGCCGCGCTTGCGGGCGAATTCCAGTTCTTCGAGGATCAGGATGCCTGCGCCTTCGCCGATGACAAAACCGTCGCGGTCTCTGATCCCAAGGACGGCTGGCCTTTTCCGGCTCGTCGTTGCGCGTCGAGAGAGCGCGCATGGCGGCGAATCCGCCGACGCCCATCGGGGTGATGGCCGCTTCCGTGCCGCCGGCGATCATCACGTCGGCATCGTTGTGCTGGATGATGCGGAACGAATCGCCAATCGAATGTGCGCTGGTGGTGCAGGCCGTCGCGGTCGCCTCGTTCGGTCCCTTGGCGCCGTAGCGCATGGAAACCTGGCCCGGCGGCGAGATTCACGATGGCCGCAGGAATAAAGAAGGGAGAGATCTTGCGCGGGCCGCCTTCCATCAGCGCAGTGTGTTCGCGTTCGATGATGTCGAATCCGCCGATGCCCGAGCCGATGTGAACGCCGACGCGTTCGTCGTTCTCGGGCGTAATCTTCAGTTCCGACATCTTCATCGCTTCATCGGCGGCAGCGATGGCCACGTGAATGAAGCGTCCCATCTTCTTGACTTCTTTTTTCTCGATGAAGTTCAGCGGGTCGAAGTTCTTTACCTCGGCGGCGATCTGGCAGGCAAACGCGGTGGCGTCGAAGCCCGTGATGCGCCCCACTCCGCTCTTGCCTGCCAGCAGGGCCTTCCACACCTCGTCGGTGGAATTGCCCACGCCGCAGATCAAGCCGAGGCCTGTAACTACGACCCTGCGTCCCAACTATTTCCCCGCTTTCGCGTGCTTGCCGATGTAGTCCACCGCGTCCTGCACGGTGCGAATCTTCTCCGCGTCTTCGTCGGGAATTTCGATGTCGAAAGCCTCTTCGAACGCCATGACCAGTTCGACGGTGTCGAGCGAGTCGGCGCCCAGGTCGTCCACGAACGACGCGCTGGAGGTGACTTCGCCTTCATCCACTCCCAACTGCTCCACGATAATCTGCTTTACCTTCTCGTCTACGGCTGCCATGTGTCTCCTCGTTTACTTCGATTAGATTTGAATTCGGTTCTTAAGTTGCGCAATCGCAGCTCTTCTTGTCGGCTGATCCATGTCTGTTGGTCGGGCTTCAGCCCTCCATCATTCCGTCATCTTCACGCACAGCGATACGAAAAAAGGCGAAGTGTGTAGTGTAATTGTCCCGGTGAATTAGTGTAAAGGAAGGGCCCTGCCCATTCCGGCGAGGCCTCGGCTGACTTGGGATTGCACACCTAAATCCTAAAGGCATTGTGTTGCCGGGGTCAAACGTTGGCCGGGCCAGCGATGAAGCGCTGACCGGGTATGATGGTTCGTCCAACTCCGTAGTTTGAAAGGACTATCGCGTGAGATATGTGTGGTGGATTGTGCTGCTTTGCCCGCTGGCGGGTGCCGCGACGTGTCCCACGGGCCAGGCGAAGGACGGCAGCGCCCTGATTCAGATCGAGCAGACCTGGGCACGCTCCCTGGAGAATCGCGATACTTCCACTCTCGGCTGCATTCTGGCCGACGAGTTTGAGGACGCGGGCCCCGATGGCATGCTCACCAACCGCGCCACGACTCTCACCAAGGCAGCCGCTCATGCCGCGGTTCACCATGAACTTTCGGACCTTCAGCCGCACGTGAAAGGCGACTTCGGCTACATCCGTGGGTTGGCGACGGCCCTCAATGCGCAAGGCCAGCTCGTGGCCAAGGTGCGCTTCACGGATGTTTATGTTTATCGTGACGGCCGCTGGCAGTGCGTTGCCGGACATGAATCGATGCTGGCGCAAGCGAGCCGCTGAACCCGAGGAAGCGTATGCGTGCCGTCGTGCAGCGCGTCAGTCGCGCTAAGGTGACCATCAACGACTGGGTTAGCGGGGAGATCGGTCTCGGACTGCTGGTGCTGCTGGGCGTGGGTCAGCAAGACACCGAGAACGACGCAACCTATCTGGCTGAGAAAATCGTGGGCCTTCGCATCTTCGAGGATTCTGACGAAAAGATGAATCGCAGCGTACAAGACGTGAGCGGGAGCCTGCTTGTGGTCTCGCAGTTCACGCTCTATGGCGATGTGCGCCGCGGCAAGAGGCCGTCATTCGACGCGGCGGCGCCTCCCGGCGAAGCCCGTCGGCTCTACGAATTGTTTGTCGACCGCGTTCGCGCCGCAGGCCTGCGCTGCGAGACCGGACGTTTCCAGGAAATGATGCAAGTTGAACTTGTGAACGAGGGCCCGGTGACCATCCTGCTGGATTCCGCCAAAACGTTTTAGGATCCTGTCATGCACATCTTCGACGCGACTTGGATCGGCAAGGCCGTGGCCGTTGCGACTCTGGCCGCCATCGTCGCCGTCCTCTGGATATCCCGAAGACTCGAGAAACGCGGCATCTTCAAGAACTACTCTCGCGGCCTGGGTCGAGGGTTGCTGGAAGTCGAGACGATGCTGCGTCCGTCGCGGCAATATGTGCGCGATGCCAGAGACGAAAAAAAGTCATTGCATGATGATCAGGGTGGTCCGGGGCCGGAGCCGCACTGAAGGCCTCACGCGGGATTGCAGTATTATCGACGCGCCATGAAAATTGCAATTTCCGCTCTCCTCGCGGTCTCCCTAGGCTGCTTCGCCTCCGAAAAACCAAAAACGCCACCGCCCTCAACTCAGCCTGCCGCCGAAACGATGGACCTCGAGACCATCGCCCGCATCCGCGATGAAGGTATCAACCACTCGCACATCATGGAATACGCCAGTGGACTATTCGATGGCGTTGGCCCGCGCCTCACGGGGTCGCCTGATTTTGCGAAAGCAGAGGAGTGGTCGCTCGATCAACTGCGCCGCATGGGTGCATCCAACCCGCACACCGAATCGTGGGGAGAGTTTGGCATGGGATGGCAACAGATCGGCACTTCAGTCCAGATGACCGCGCCCGGCACCTCCACGATTCTGGCGCAAGCCACTCCTTGGTCACCCGCCACAGCGAGCGAAACTACCGGCGATGTCATCGCCGTCCCTCCTCTGAAAGAGGAGAAAGACTTCGATGCCTGGAAGGGCAAGCTGGCAGGAAAGATCATCCTTTACGGCGACGCGCCAAAGATCAATCCCAACCCCTCGAACCCGCTGGAACACTACGACCAAGCTAGACTCGAACACTTCCGTTCTTATCCGCTCGATGGCGACCAGAACGACAGCCACGTGCTGCCGAGCGACCCTGCACTGTGGGAGAAACTGTTCAAAGAAGCCGCATTCCTGGAGAAGGTCGGACACTTCTTTGCCGACGAGCATGCCATCGCCGTGCTCCGTTCCGGCGGCTCCGGTGGCGTGCTTCACGACGACACCAACGTCTCGCTGGGCTGGTTTGTCTACCGGCCCGAGCACAAGCAGGCGATTCCTTCGGCCGTCATCGCCAGTGAATCGTTCGGTCGTATACACCGTCTCGTTTCGCATGGCGTTCCCGTGTCTCTGCGGATAAATATCAGCACCCAGTTTTTCGGTGAGCATGAACCCGGAAGCAATGTCCTCGCTGAAATCCCCGGCACGGACCCAGCATTAAAGGATCAGGTAGTCATGGTCGGCGGCCACCTTGATTGCTGGATCGCCGGCACCGGAGCGACCGATGATGGGGCTGGTTCCATCATCGCGCTCGAAGCCATGCGCATCCTGCGGGCCCTCAACATCCAGCCGCGACGCACCATCCGCATCGGCCTGTGGGGTGGCGAAGAACAGGGCATCTTCGGTTCAAGCGGTTATGTCGGCAACCATTACGGGACAGTTTCCTATTCCACCAAGCCCGAAGAGCAAGTCGTACCCCTCTTCCTTCGCCAGCAGAGCGGGCCGGTCACACTCAAGCCTGATCACGCCAAGTTCGACGCCTACTTCAACACCGACAATGGCGGCGGCAAATTTCTCGGCATCTTTGCCGAAGGCAACGCCCCTGTCGCCGCGATCTTCGAGCAGTGGGTTGCTCCTCTCAGCGACCTTGGTTTTACGACTGTCACCATGCGCAACACGGGATCGACCGATCACGTTCCCTTCGATCAAGTCGGACTGCCCGGCTTCCAGTTCATCCAGGACCCGCGCGACTACGAAACCCGCAGCGCGCACTCCAATCTGGATACCTACGAGCGCCTTTCCGAGGAAGATATGAAGCAAGCCGCCACGGTGATGGCAGTCTTCCTTTACAACACCGCGCAACGGGACAGCATGCTTCCCCGCAAACCATTGCCTCACCCCGAACTCGACGAGCAGCGCGCCAAACCGCTGGAGGGAATCTTCCCGGCCGCGAAGCCTTAGCTGATCCTGCAAATCACAGAAAATCCGACGAGCTGCTTGATGGCCCGTCGCATGGTGACCGCTTCCCATTGTGCGGGGTCGGACTGCAGTCAAGAATAGGCGCTGCGTCGCGTGTGCGAGCACGAACGTCTGTAGCCTTTCGTGTGCTTGTGAGACCGGCCCTAAGGGCCGAGAATGAACCAATCGGGTTTCCGCTGTAGGGGCGTACTCGTCTCCGATCGCATCTTATGTTCCGGGTCTACGTCCGAAGTTTGCGCGGCAAGGATGCGGCCCCGGCTTGGGTCGTCAACCCGCCCGGCAAAAGCCGGTCGAATGTTGAATGCTTGCAAAGGATGGCATCACTATATGAGAGAAATCACGAAAAACCTGCGTCGTACCATCGTCCTGCTGATGATGGCGATGGTGAGCACTGCCCTGGTGCAGCGGGCATTCGCACAAGATCAGCCAGATCAAGATGATCCCCCGAGCCGCGTTGCGCGCCTCGGCTTCATGGAAGGATCCATCTCATTCCAGCCCGCAGGTGAGTCGGAGTGGGTGGAAGCTGTTCGCAACCGTCCGATGACGACGGGCGATAAAGTATGGGCCGATAAAGGGTCGCGCGCCGAACTCGAACTCGGCTCCGCGGTTATCGATTTGAATAGCAATACTGGTATCTCTTTTCTAAATCTCGACGACCGCACAACCCAAATTCAACTCAGTTCGGGGGCCGTCAGTGTGCGCGTCCGCCATCTGGATCGCGACGACGTGTTTGAGATCGATACGCCGAACCAAGCCTTCTCCATCTTTCAACCGGGTCAATACCGCGCAGAAGCCAGCGAAGATGGAAGCTACACCGTCGTGAGCGTAAGCCAAGGCGAAGGTGAATCCACCGGCAACGGGCAAACCTATACCGTTCATGCCGGACAGCGCGCCACCTTCGAGGGAACCGACACGTTGAGAGCCCAGGTGGAAGACTTGCGCGGCTCGGACGATTTCGATAACTGGATCGACGCACGAAACCGTCGGTATGAGAATTCGCCGTCCGCGAGATACGTCTCTCACGATATGGTCGGCTACGCGGATCTGGATCAGAATGGCGATTGGAGTCCCGATCCCGGCTACGGCAATGTCTGGTACCCGCATGTAAACGCCGGATGGGCACCCTATCGTGAGGGCCACTGGGCCTGGATCGATCCTTGGGGATGGACCTGGGTCGATGACGAACCCTGGGGCTACGCGCCATTTCACTATGGCCGGTGGGTCTCGGTCCGCGGTCGTTGGGGATGGGTTCCGGGGCCGGCGGAAGTGCGGCCGGTGTATGCGCCCGCCTTGGTGGTCTTCGTCGGCGGAACTCCCGGCGGATTCGGTGGCAACGTGGGCTGGTTCCCGTTGGGTCCGCGAGAAGTTTATGTGCCGTCGTATCCGGTGAGCCGTGGGTACGTCAATCGCGTGAACGTCAGCAATACCACCGTGAACCAAACCACGGTGACGAATGTCTATAACACTACGATCATTAACAAGAACACGACGATCAATAACGTCACCTACGTCAACAAGACGGTAAATGGTGCGGTCACAGCCGTTCCGCAAAATTCCTTTGCCAGTGCACAACCCGTGTCTCGATCGGCAGTGCGCATGGACGCCCGTCAGATTGCCGCTGCGCCAGTGAACGCAAGAGTGGCAGTCGCACCAACCTCCAACAGCGTGCTGGGAGCCCGGGCTAACACGGCGAACCGTGTGGCAGCGCCTCCAGCTGCGGTAGCCAATCGCCAAGTCATCGCAAAGGCGGCTGCGCCTCCGCCGCCCGTGCCCTTCGCCGCCCGGCAACAGGCGCTGGCCGCGCATCCCGGACAGCCCATTGCTCGCCAGGAGATGGCGAAACTGCGTCCGGTAGGTAATCCCGCTGCGGCGCATCCAATGGTCAAGCAGGCTCCGCCTGGAAAGCCCGCGACCCCCACCATGGGACGGCCCGGCAGCCAGCCCGCCAATCCCGCAGTCAATCAGCCAGCGAATCGGCCGGGAAACCCGCCAGCTGGAAACGAACGCCCGGGCGCGAACCCGGCGCAACCTAATCGTCCGAATAACCAACCAGCGCAGCCGAACAACCGGCCGGAGCCGAATCAGCCGCAGCCGAACAACAACCGTCCGGCAGAGCCGCCGACGCGGAATGATCGTCCTTCGGCTCAACCGAACAACCGGCCTGAACCGAGTCAGCCGCAGCCGAATAACCGGCCGGAGTCGAATCAGCCGCAGCCGAACAACAACCGTCCGGCAGAGCCGCCCACGCGGAACGATCGGCCCTCGGCTCAACCGAACAACCGGCCTGAACCGAATCAGCCTCAGCCGAATAATCGTCCGGAGCCCAATCAGCCGCAGCCGAACAACAATCATCCGGCAGAGCCGCCCGCGCACAATGATCGGCCCTCGGCTCAACCGAACAACCGGCCTGAACCGAATCAGCCCCAGCCGAATAATCGTCCGCAGCCGAATCAGCCGCAGCCGAACAACAATCATCCGGCAGAGCCGCCGGCACATAATGATCGGCCCTCGGCTCAGCCGAACAATCGGCCTGAACCGAATCGTCCGGAGCCGCAGCACAACGAACCGGCTGCGCGCCCCAACGATCGCCCTCCGCAAAACGCACAACCGCAGCAGGCGCATCCCGCTCAACCTCAATCGCATCAGCAATCGCCTGAGGACAAAAAGAAGCAGGACGAGCAGCGGAAGAACGACAAACCGAACCGTTAACGAACAGGAACTGGTTCACTCAGTCAGGCAAACAGAAAGGCGTCCGAATCTCGGACGCCTTTTTTCTTGCCTCGCGGTCGCCGAATGAACAACGCTGCGTCTAACTCTTCGTGAACGCCAACTCCGCGGATAGATTCTGCCGAATGTATTTCTTGCTGTCGAATTTTCTGGCCGTGCTGTCGCCTGACATATAGCGAATCTGCCCGAAGATGCGCCGTTCAAACCATGGCCGGTCGAACTTTCCCACGATCGCCCACGCAATCCCCGCGTAGCCGTTCGGGTCTCGCCCATCGAGCTCGTACGTATCATTCAGGCGCACAGCAATTCGGTGTGCTTCCGCCGGAGAACGGTTCCACTCCAGAATCTTTTTTGCCCAGTACATGCGCATGTAATTGTGCATCCAGCCGGTTGTGACCATCTGCATCTGCGCCGCATTCCACAACGGATCGTGAGTCTCGGCCTGTTCGAGTTGCCTCTCGGTATAGAGGACAGGCCGATGATCGGCGGCGTGTTTAGCCAGCGTGCGATGAGCCCAAGTCTCTCCGCACTCGAAATTGTCGTAATCAGGATTAAAGCGAACCAGGTTCACTGACAGTTCTCGCCAAGTGGTGATCTGGTTCAGGAAAGCTTCCTTGTCAGCCTTCGGCGCTCTTGACTTCTCTACCGCCAGGGCGACCGATACAGGACTGATGTGTCCGAAGTGCAGGTACGGCGACAACCGGCTGGTGCCGTCGTTCTCCGGCTTATTTCGTTGCGTGCCATATCCCTGCAGCTTGTGATCGACAAACTCTTTCAGCAGACGCTGTCCCTCACGAGTCCCGCCGCGCCACTGCGAGACCGCAGGGACGGTTCGATCGATCGTCCACCCTTGTGTGATATCGAAATCCGGATTCAGCGACACCAATCCATGAGGCTTCGTCCACCTCACCTGCGCTCGCGGATTCCTGGACGCGATCAGGAATTTCTTCAGCTGCGCCTGCAGCCGCGGGCGAATGATGTGGGCCGCATACTGCGCCTTCTCCATTAGCTTGGAAGGAACGATCACGTCGGCGTCCACCGTCCACAAGGGAGCCTTCAACTTCTTCGTCGCTGCTTGCCGCCATGCCTCGGGCTCGCGCATCGGATTCTCATCGCCGACTACCAGAGCTGCCTTTACTTCTTTACAGAACCGCAGCAAGCCGTGATCGGGAAAACGCCGGAGCACGAAGCCAATGTTTCGTTTCGCCAGCGCCGCCGAAATATCGGGAATCCCTTCCGCCAAAAAGCGGTAGTGCCGCAGGTTTGCATTCGGGTAAAACGGCATGGGCGCCAGAAAAGCGACCACCGGCTTGCGTAGGACATTCGCCGCTTCGACTGCAGCATCGAGTGCAGGATTATCGATACCCCGTTGCGCCCGTTGCATCCAGTAAACGACACAGTCACCCGCGGGATCGTGCGGTCCCGCACGGCGCACGGTGACCCGCGCATCCAGCGAGATTTTGGTGAGGTCATCCATTCGCGATAGGCTCTGCGATCAGTGTAGAGCGACCAGAAGTCCTCGCCGTCGCGAAGCCATACTTGAGTTGATCTGGAAGAAAAGTGAAGAGGAATATTTGAGTTCCGAGAAAACGTAGCGCCAGCCTTCTGCCGGCCGTACCGGAGGCGTCTCGCCCGCGGTGTCCTGCCCTCCTACCGAGCCTGCAAAATCGCATCCGCCACGTGTGCCGCCTCCACCGCCGCCTTCACATCGTGCGTCCGCAGAATGTGCGCGCCCTTTAAGATCAGCGCAGTCTGCGTCGCCAGCGTGCCATACAGTCGCTCCTCCGGCGGTACATCTTTCCCGTCGCGCCCGAGAGTCCGGCCGATAAACGATTTCCGTGAAGTGCCCGCCAGCAGCGGAAACCCAGCCGTCTGCAGTTCGCTGAAACGCCCCAGCAAGGGATAGTTCTCCTCGAAACGCTTTCCGAATCCGAAGCCGGGGTCGAGCACAATCCGTTCGCGCCGCACTCCCGCCAGCACTGCTTTCTCCGCCCACTCCTTGAGTTCCCGTTTCACCAGCAGCACAATGTCGCCTGGCGGCGGAAGCGTGCGCCACTCTTCAGGGCGTCCTCGCATGTGCATCAAAACCGCGCCGCAATTGAGTTCGGCGATCGTCTTTGCCATGCGCGTATCCCAGCGAAATCCGCTGACGTCGTTCACGATCTCCGCTCCGGCTCCTACCGCCGCGCGAGCCACATCCGATTTGTAAGTGTCCACCGAAAGAACTGCCGTGGGATGCTTCTTCTTCAACTCCGCAATCACGGGCAGCACGCGCCTGCATTCTTCTTCGCCACTGACCGCTGGCGTTCCCACCTTTAGATTCGGCGTTGTTGTTTTCCTGGTGTCGGGTGGTTTGGCAACGCTCACATCCACGCGAGCTCCCGGCCGGGTCGACTCGCCGCCGATGTCGAGGATGTCCGCTCCTTCATCGAGCAAGCGCTCGGCGTGCGCCACCGCTGCGTCGCGATCCAGAAACTGTCCGCCGTCAGAAAACGAATCAGGGGTCACATTGACGATGCCCATGATCAGCGTTCGTTTGCCCAGTTCGAGCGAGCGCCCGCCCAGGTTCCACTGGAAGACGGATCTCATGCGGCACGATTCTAAATGAAGCGGTCAGGCGGGATTTTCAAACGGGACGGCAGGCGCGCTATCTGCGGCGCACCGCGGCTTCGCGCCTGCGAATGCCATACGCCGCGCCAGGGCCGGTGCCGGTCGGCGGTTTGCGCGCGCCGTCGAGCAGTTCCTTAAGGACGACCGCGTTGTTATGCATTTCATCTTTCGAAGCAAAGAGCAGCGTCAACCGTTTGCGTTTCTGAACGAGCTTGTAGAGTTGCTCCAGCGACTCGTGGGCCTGCGGTTGCGAAAGCTCTTTGAGGTATTTCTTGCGGAACTCCAGCCACCGTTCGGGCTGGGCATGAAACCAGCGACGCAGTTCATCGGAGGGCGCCAGATCGCGCAGCCATTCGTCCACTGCGGCGACCGCCTTTGCGACGCCACGTGGCCACAGGCGGTCGACGAGAATCCGCGTCCCGTCGGTCCGGGATGCTGATTCATAAACGCGTTTGAGCACAACGGTCATCAGCAAGGCAACTGGGCTTTGAGATTTGGGCTTTGTTTTATCATTGTAAAACGTCTTGTCATTTCTGCTATGGCACGATCGAGGGATGTAGATCCAACAGAAAGGCGACCTTTTGATGGAGCTCATGCGCGGCAGGACTCGCGTACAAATCTTCTGCGGAATCATTTTTTTACTTTCGTTTTTCGCCCTGGCCATCGCATGCGACGTCGAGCCTCGCAAGTCAGACGCCGAACTTGGTCTTAATCCCCAACAGTCAGCCGGCCGCAAGATCTATGATTCGCAATGCGACCGTTGCCACGAACCCTACTCCCCCCGGGGGAAAAAGGGCCCATCGCTCAAGGGTGTCTTCCAGCATAAATATCTTTCCCTGAGTGGACTGCCGGCGAACGATGAGCGCGTCACCGATATCATCCGCCTCGGCCGCAACGAAATGCCGGGCTACAGCCAGACGCTGAACTCGCAAGACATTCAGGATCTACTCGCATACCTGCATACGCTGTAAAGGCGAGGCCCCTGCCCCCCCGCGAAGGTTTCGCCCATTTCATGGCATAATTCGGGGATGAAAGGCGTGACGAAATCGGAGCTCTTTCGCGAACTTCCGTCGGTTGATGAGGTCCTGCGATTGCCCGGCGTAGACGCTCTCGCGACCGAACACGGGATCGCACCCGCCACCTCCGCCGCCCGCGCAACGCTCGCCCGCCTGCGCGAAGAGGTTGCCTCTGGACTGCTCGACCAGCCAACATTGCGAATTGCTCTCGAGGGTTTAAGTGACGCCATCGAAGAGCAACTGCGCCGCGCGCTCGGACATTCGCTGCGTCTCGTGATCAACGCCACCGGCGTCATTCTGCACACCAATCTTGGCCGCGCCCCCCTGGCTGAAGCCGCGCTGGTTCACATCCGCGAAACCGCCGGGCACTTTTCGAATTTGGAGTTCGACATCGCCGCGGGTGAGCGAGGCAAGCGCGATGTCCACGTCGACCGCCTGTTTCGCAGTTTGCTCAATGAAGGTGCGACCTTTGCTTATGCCGAGCCCCCTGCTCATGCGGGGGTAGCCGCCTCAGCTGTCCAGCCCGGGCGAAGCCCGGCGGAAAATTCCCAACCCGTTTCAACCATCGTCGTCAACAATAACGCTGCCGCGGTTCTGCTGGCACTCAACACCCTCGCGGAAGGCGGGGAGGTCATCGTCTCCCGTGGCGAACTGGTCGAGATCGGGGGTTCCTTCCGCATTCCCGACGTGATGACCAAATCGGGTGCAACGCTTCGGGAGGTCGGCACCACCAATCGCACTCGCGCCGCCGACTATGAAAAAGCTATCTCCGAACGCACCCGCCTGCTGTTGCGCGTACACCGATCGAATTTCGAGATCACGGGCTTCACCGAGCAAGCGTCGATTGCTGAACTCGTGGCGCTGGCGCGCCAGCACGGTATTCCTCTGATGGAAGACCTCGGCAGCGGCGCCCTGGTGAACCTGCAGAACTTCGGAATCACCGGTGAAGCCAGCGTTCTCGACAGCCTGCGCATTGGAGTCGATATTGTCACCTACAGCGGCGACAAGTTGCTGGGCGGGCCGCAAGCCGGATTGATCAGCG
The DNA here is from genome assembly GCA_963840895.1 of uncultured Acidobacteriaceae bacterium. GTDB lineage: Bacteria > Acidobacteriota > Terriglobia > Terriglobales > Acidobacteriaceae > Sulfotelmatobacter. The sequence goes on along the minus strand of CAWJAR010000002.1, from coordinate 909,483 downwards.
GTCGCGCCGACCTGGTTGCGCGCATGCGAACGAACTCGCTCTTCCGCGCCCTCCGCGTCGATAAGCTCACATACGCTGCCCTTGAGGCTACGCTGCTTGCCTATGTGAAACGCGATCACGAAGCCATTCCAACACTGCGCATGATGCGCCTCACAAAAAACGAGATCGGCAAGCGCGCCGAGTCCCTGGCCGCGCAGATTCTCTCGGCGAAAATCAGCATCGACCTTATCGATGGCGAATCGGTGATCGGCGGCGGCGCCGCTCCCTCCTCTGTTCTTCCCACACGCTTGTTGGCCATCAGTTACGTCGGACTCAGCGCAGATGAACTCGCAGCCCGCCTACGCGCCTCTGATCCCCCGGTCATTGCCCGCGTCGAAAATGGCAAGGTCTTGCTGGACCTGCGCACTGTCTTTGCCGATCAGGATCCCATGATCGCGGCCGCACTGCATCGAATCGCTTCGTAGAACATCCGCATCCAAGAGTCTTGGCCGTTCTCTACACCATCGGACACTCCACGCGCACGCTCGACGAGTTGATCGCGGCGTTGCGCGCGCACCAGGTTCAGACACTCGTCGATATCCGCGCCTTTCCCATGTCGCGCCGCCTGCCGCAGTTCAATCGCGATTCTCTACAGCAAACATTGCCGGCAGCCGGCATTCGATACCTTTGGATGAAGTCTCTAGGTGGCTATCGCAAGAAGGTTCTCGACGATTCCCCGAATATTGCCCTGCGCAACCAGAGCTTCCGCAACTATGCCGACTACATGCTTACGCCGGAATTCGCTCAGGCCGCGTCTGAACTAGTCGCACTCGCTGAACATTCCCGTACTGCCTACATGTGCGCCGAGCGCCTCTACTTTCGCTGCCACCGCATGATGGTTTCCGATTACCTGACCGCTCACGGACATGAAGTGCTGCACATTGATGCCGAGGGCCCCGTGAAGCCGCATACCCTGATGGCGGAAGCTCGCATCATCGATGGCCAACTTATCTATCGCGGAGATCGATTGCTGTAAGATTCTGTGCGAACGGATTTTCTAACTATGATCGTAGGCACCGGCATCGACATCGCGGAAGTTCCTCGCATCCGCCAATCCATTGAGCGCTTCGGACAGCGCTTCCTCCAGCGCATTTACACACCCGGAGAGATCCGCTATTGCGACTCAAAGGCCAATCGCGTCGAGCGTTATGCCGCGCGCTTCGCTGCCAAGGAAGCCGCTATGAAAGCTCTCGGCACGGGCTGGAATCATGGCGTGCGCTGGCGCGACTGCGAGGTGGTCCGCATGCCCGGCGGCCGCCCCACCATGAGCTTTCACGGCAAGGCCGGAGAATTTGCCGCGAAGCTCGGAGTGAAAAACGCCGCCCTGTCAATTTCACATACGCAAGAGCAGGCCATCGCCCAAGTGATCCTCGAGAGCTGACGCAACCAGCCCGCCCGCCGACAAATCACCCGTTCGCCATCTGCTAGACTGTCGCCTTCCACTTCAAAATTATGGCCGTCATCACCCTGACTCCTACGCCTGTTGTGAAGAGCATGCAGATCCCGGAAAAGACTCTACTCGCCGGACTCGCCCTTACCAGTTTTTCCGCACTACTGCTCGAGTTGGCTCTGACCCGCCTTTTCTCAGTGGTCCTCTTTTATCATTTCGCCTTCCTCGCAATTTCCATCGCCCTGCTCGGGTTGGGTGCTGGCGGAGTATTCGCCTACTTGCTCAAGGCGAAACTGGCAGCCGTCGATACACGTACTCTCGCGGCGCGGTTGTGCATGGCGAATGCCGGGGTCGTACTCGCCGTACTCGAAGTCGTGTTGCACGTTCCGGTCGCCCTGCAAGTGTCGTGGGCAAACTTCGGGCGACTCACCGCACTCTACCTCGCCTCGGCCGTCCCTTTCTTTCTCACCGGACTTTTATTCGCGGTGGTCTTCGCACGTGAGACCAGCCGCATCCCTCGACTCTACGGTGCCGACCTCTGCGGCGGCGCCATGGCCTGTCTCGCCATCGTCCCTTTGCTGAATTGGGTCGGAGGTCCCAACGTCGTTCTCGTTGCCGGCGCTATGATGGCCGCCGCTGGCTCGATCTGGGCCGAATCCGGCTCGCGGCGCAGAAATGCCGGCCTTCTCTCTTTGGCCATGGTGGCTTTGATCGGGGCGAACTACTCTGGTCGCCTCATCGATGTGGTGTACGCCAAGGGCATGTTCCGTGATCCCGCGTGGGTGGAATTCGCGCGCTGGAATGCGCTCTCGCGCGTGGAGGTCGACCGTCAGGGTCAGGCCAAAGTCGTAGTCATCGACGCTGACGCTTCCACCTACATCATGAACGCCGACCTGACGCATTGGAAAGGCACTGAATGGGAGCGCAACCTGATGGCTGCTCCACCCGCCCTGGCGAACGTTCTGCGCCCGCATGGAGATTTCGCCATTATCGGTCCCGGTGGCGGGGTCGACGTCTTGCGCGCCGTGGCAAACGGTAGCGCGAGTGTCACCGGCATCGAGATCAATCCCATTATCGCGACCACCATCATGCGTGGCCGTTACGCCGATTACTCCCAGCATCTCTACGAGCGCCCCGACGTGCATATTCAGGTCACCGATGGCCGCTCGTTTCTCCGCTCCACGCCACAGAGTTTCGACGTCGTGCAGATGACGCTGGTAGACACTTGGGCATCCACCGCGGCCGGCGCCTTCGCACTCAGCGAAAACAATCTCTATACCGTCGAGGCGTTCCAGGAATATTTCAATCACCTCAAGCCCGATGGGATGATCGCCATCACCCGCTGGGAATTCCGCCATCCCCGCGAGGCTCTGCGCGTAGTCGCAGTGGCAATGGAGACTCTGCATCGCCTTGGCGTCTCAAATCCCGCCCGTAACTTCATGGTCGTTTCCGAAGGAGCCTTGAACGAGGACGGCATCCCGGTTGTCGTGCTGGCAAAGAAGACTCCATTCACGCCAGTTGAAGAGGATGCCGCTAACGAGCATTTCGGTCACTACTCGAAACTTCATGCTCTCTATCTGCCGTCGCATCCCGGCCAAAATCCGTTTTCCGACCTCATCGCGAGCAATGATCCCTATGGCTTCGCGCGCGGTTATGCCTACAACACTGCTCCCGTCACCGACAATGCTCCTTTCTTCTTCTTCACGCTGAAACCCGCCCAGATTCTTGGGGAGACCGGGTTGCGCAGTGGCATCGATTGGAAGGTGAACCTTGGGGTCCTGGTCCTACTGCTGGTGTTGCTCATTTCCCTGGTCGCCGTCCTGGCCTTCCTGGTTCTTCCGCTCAGCCTCAAAAGTCGCGCCAGTCGCCAGTCGCCGCTTCCCCTTCTCTACTTTGTCGCCGTGGGTTTGGGATACATCATGGTTGAGATCGCCTTCATTCAACGCTTTGTGTTGTTCCTCGGGCATCCTACGTACGCGCTGACCGTCGTGATTTTCCTGCTGATGCTTTCCAGCGGCGCCGGCAGTCTCGTCTCGCGCATCTGGCTGCCCCGTACGAACCTTGGCTGGGTGCCACTGGCGCTCGTCATCGTCACGCTGGTTGCCGACGTGTTGTTTCTGCCCAACCGCTTGGCGGCGCTGGTTGGTATGGCTTTCGCGTATCGCCTGCTGGTCAGTGGCATTCTGCTCATTCCCCTGGGATTTGTCATGGGAATGCCATTCCCCACGGGACTGCGCGCGCTCGCTGCCCTGCCCGCTCCCGAATTTCCCGCTGGGCAAAATGCCTCCGACAACTCCGTCGAGTGGGCTTGGGCCATGAATGCCGCGGCCAGCGTGCTCGGATCCGTCCTGGCCATGGTCATCGCCATCCAGTTTGGATTGACCGTGACTCTGGCCTGCGGAGCCGCCGCCTATCTATTTGCTCTGTTGCTCATGCCTGTACTACGCTCCAGAGCGGCGTAGTCTTCGCTGCCGTTTTTGTTATCATGCTGCGAGGAGCCGGGCGCGATTTCGAATCGTTCGTACGGCGCATGCATCCATGCAGACTGGCGTCATGAGGAAATCATTTGCCTAGCCAGAAGCAACTGAAGTGGTCACAACTTCGCGTTGGGATCACGGTGGTGGCTGCCAGTTTGACTCTCGGTTTCTTGCTATTCCTCATGTCCGGAACCTCCGGCCTGTTCACCCACCGCATCGTCGTCAAATCGTATTTTGACAACGCCGAGGGACTGCGCGTCGGCGCTCCCGTGCGCCTGAGCGGGGTGGACGTCGGCAACGTGACCAAAATCAGCATCGTGCCCTACAAAGATAAGCAAACTACACCGGTCGAGATCACGATGAAGCTCAGCACGAAATATGGTTATGCCATGCGCCGGGACTCGGTGACCTCGCTGGAAACTGCAGGCGTGCTGGGAGAAACCTATCTCGACATTGACAGCTCACAGGCGATAGGTCCTCCCGTGCAGGATGGCGATACCCTGCCTACGCAAGTGCATCCCGACTTCAACCAGGTCGTAAAGGCCAGCCAGAGCACGCTACAGAACATGGACGCGCTGTTGAAGCGCGCCGACCGTATTCTGGCCTTTGCGGAGAGCGGCAAGGGATCACTCGGAAAACTCATCTACGATCCCACTCTCTACAACCGCTTCTCCTCGACCGTCGCGGAGTTCCAGCAGATCGTTCATGAAGTCGGGAGCGGCGAGGGAAGCCTGGGAAGACTGATTTCTCGCAACGACGCTTATGACAAGTTCATTGCCACGCTCGACAAGATGGATAAAGTGGTCGACGACCTTCAAGAGGGCAAGGGCACAGCCGGAAAGTTCCTGAAAGATCCGTCGCTCTATAACAATGCGAACGACACGATTGCCAACGTGAAGAAGATTACCGAGGACATCAATGCCGGTAAAGGCACGATCGGCAAGCTGGCGAAAGATGAAGAACTTGCCAAGAAGCTGGATAACACCATCAGCAGGCTCTCAGAATTGACCACTCAGCTGGAAGCTGGCCAAGGCACGGCCGGGAAGCTCTTCAAAGATGAAGCTCTCTATAACAATGCCAATGAGATGCTCGTCGAAACCCGTAGCCTGGTGAAGGCGGTCCGCGAGAACCCCAAGAAATATCTCAGCATCAAACTGCACATCTTCTGAGCAGGAAATAGAAGCAACTGATTTGCGACGGATCCCAAGAACGGGATCGTCGATTCTTATGTTCCACGAATCCACGAGGATTCTACCGACTCGCTACGGTCAAACTCACTTTGCCGTAAGGTCGATCAGCTGGATGTATGAATTTTCCCGCAACCGATCGAATACAATCCGGCTGCCATCAGGAGTGATATCAAAGGTCCGCATTGCAGCGGAATTGCTCAAATGGGACAAACGCCGTGAGCGCATCGTGCCGATATCGAGCAGCCAGAAATCCTGCCCCGCCGTCGTGCTGCCAAGCATGTAAATCAGGCCACTGCCATCTGGTAGGAATCGCGCCCGTTCCCCGTCGCGCTGCAAATTGATTTCGGGCAGCTTCGCCGGTGTGCCATCCGGATGCATTCCCAACAGGGGCATGACCGTGAACACCTGCGTGCCGCCATACACGATCAGGTCTCCTCGCGGAGACCACACAGGATCCAGAAATGGTCCGGTTGCAATCCGAACCGGCGAGCCACCGTCGGCGGGGAACTTGAACAAGCCGGCTCCGTTGCGGTCGGTGCCTGCGGCGACGATCCATTTGCCATCGGGAGACCAGGAAGCCGTGCCCCGAACATCGACGTCGCTCGACAGAGGACGGAGTCCCGTTCCATCCGCGGCGATCACGTGCATCTGTCGCTTCCCGTTCCGCCTCAGCGCTAACGCAACACTGCTCCCGTCCGCTGACACTGCTGCGGGTGCCTGGAGCGCACCTTCCGAACCTTTCCAGATCTCCAGCGCTTGCCCATCGCGATAACTCCACAGTCCGTCTGCCCCGTCCCGCGAGGACAAGTAGAATAACGATGCGCCTCCGAAACGCGGGGCCTGGGCGCGCATGGTGGGCAATGGAAAGGCTTCAACCTCCTTTTCTTCGATCACGCGAGTCGTAACCGGAACGCTCCACAGGTTGACCCGAGAGTTCTCGACACTCGCGGCCAGACGCCGACCATCCGCCGTCCCCACCACAGCGGTGTATTGCTCCAGCCCCGAACTCACGCGCTGCACGGTTCGAGTTTCCACATCGAACGCCCATAACCACGGGCCAGCTCCATTTTCGTCGTGCGCCACGAACAGAACCGTCCGCTCATCGATCGGAGCCGGGTATGCGATATCTGCATTGACATGAGTAAGCTGCTCCGGTTCTCCCCCGTTCGGCGGAGATGCGCCACAGGTCCATCTCACGCGTGGCAGGCCGACCGCGCACAAAATAGATCCACCGTCCGTCCTTTGACCAGACCTGAAAGTGGTTGTGCAAACCGGGTTCGCTTTTCAAGATTTGTCGTTCATTGGTGCCATTATGATCCGCCACAAATGTGGGGTCGCCAGCTTCCCACGTGTGATAGACCAGCCGCGTGCCGCCAGGCGACCAGGCCACCTCGGCGGTATGTTCATCCAGGAAATTGCGGGGCGCGCCGCTCACCAGTGGGAACAAACGAAGCCTCCGCCCCCGCGCAAAAGCCGTGTCTTCCATTCCCGAGCTCCACACCTCCGATCCATCTCCTGAGAATCCGATCGCGCGAAGCGGCCCGCGAGCATCTCCGATTCGGCCCTGGGTGAGGTTGGCGAGGTTGCCACCGTCGGCTTGAATCATCCAGACGTCGGACGTGCCGCTCCGGTCGGAGATGAAGGCCACGAATTTCCCGTCGGGAGAGATAGCAGGGTTGGTCTCGGCTCCTTCGAAGTCGGTGAGCCGTGCGAAATGCGCATTGGTCAGCGGATTCTGAATTGCAGGCCGCCACCGATTGCTAAGAATCCACACACCGACTCCCGCCACCAGCATCGCCGCTAGCGCCCAAGCCAGCCATCCGTATTGCTTCGACACAGCCACGGCGGGACGCAATGGCGTGGCTTCAGTGAAGTGACCTGTTGCCGCTTGCCCGGAGGATGGGGCTCCGCCAGCTGCAGAGTCTGATGGCACAGCCACCATGTGATCGGAACTTGAGTCGCGCCGGAGCCGCTCGAGATCCCCGCGCATCTCGGAGGCAGTTTGGCATCGGAACTTTGGATCCTTTTCCAACGCCTTGTTGATGAGTTCTTCCAGCCGCAGCGGCAAATCCGGATTCAGTCGCACCGGCGCGATTGGGGTGCGGTTCAGGATGCCATCGAAGATCACCCCCGAGGTATCGCCGCGGAAGGGCAACGTGCCAGTTCCCATCTCGTAAAGCACGACGCCGAAAGAAAATAGGTCAGTGCGATGGTCAAGCTGCTTGCCGCGAACCTGTTCTGGCGACATGTAAGCAACCGTGCCCAAGGCCGCGCCCGGGCTGGTCAGGTTCTCGTTCTCGATCTCCATGCTTTCTGTGCGTCCCGTCCCAACCTGGCTTGAAGAGCCCACGGCCGGATTGATCTTCGCCAGCCCAAAATCCAGAATCTTGGCATGTCCTCGCTTGGTAACAAAGATATTCGCGGGTTTGATGTCGCGATGAACGATGCCTTGGCCATGCGCCGCATCGAGTGCGTCCGCAATTTCCGTCGCAAGAGGCAGCAGCGTCGCGATTTCCAACGCTCTCCCCGCGATCAAATGTTTCAATGTCATCCCGTCCAGGAACTCCATGACAAGGAACAAATGGCCGTCCTCTTCACCAATTTCATGGATCGTGCAGATATTGGGATGATTCAGAGCTGACGCCGCCCGCGCCTCACGCTGGAAGCGGGCCAAGGCCTGGGGATCCTTCGCAACATCGTCAGGCAGAAATTTCAGAGCGACAAAGCGGTGCAAGGTTAAGTCCTCAGCCTTGTACACCACACCCATCCCGCCGCCGCCGAGCTTCTCGACAATCCGGTAGTGCGAGATGGTTCGCCCGATCACTGGCGCGAATCTTACGTCGGCGAAACAGGCAAGTCAATGAAAGCAACGGGTCCGCATTGGGACAAGGGGACGCTGTTCGCTACGTTAGCCTTGCACTCGTTGGGCTCCGTCCCCGCCCGGAAAACCTAGTGTTCCCCAATTCCAAACACAGAGCCCAGCAGCAGAATAATGAGTACGCCCAACGAAATCCAACCATACTTCCAATCTTTTTCCTGAAAAAATAAGTAACAGGCCACGATCACGCGCACGACCGGAGTTGCCAGCATCAGTAAGACTCCGGTGCGCTCAATGTCGAGAGGAATCCGGCCGCCCATGAAGAATCCGTCGATCAGCCCGGCCAGCATGACGAAGAAGCAACCGAAGGCGCCGATGCGGAGCACCAGGGCCACTGCACGATCGAAGTCCGGCTCGCGTACCTGGCTCATAGCGATACTCCCAGCAGGTGAAAAATTAGGTGCCCGGCCAGGTAAAGCATGACTGCCACCAGCAAGTACACGACGACCTTCGTGTGAATCCGCGGCGCCATGCGCGCTCCCAGCAGCGATCCCATGAACACTCCCACGGCCAGCGGCGCAGCATATTGCACCAGGATGTCGCCGCGCCGGTAATAGACGATCGCGCTGGCCGCCGCCGTCACTCCAATCATGAAGTTCGACGTTGCCGTCGCCACCATCAGCGGCACATTCATGAAGATGTACATCACCGGAACTTTAATGGGACCGCCACCAATCCCCAGCAACCCTGAGAGCGCGCCCGCTACCAACGCCGCAGCCAATCCCAGCGGATAGCGCTTCGGTTCGTAGGGCGGAATCGCGCCCTCCTCGACGGCAGGTATGGGCTCATCCTCCAGCGGTTTCACTTTTCCGCCCTTGGTCAGGATCGTGATTGCGCTGTATAGCAGAAACCCCGCGAACAGGCCTTCCAGCGCGTTGCGATTGAAGTAGCCGACGAGATACGCCGTGACCGCTGCCCCAAATGCCGTAGCCAGTTCGAGCGTCATGCCCAGCCGGATGTCGGTCGTGTGCCGCTGCAGGTGTACCGACGAACTTGCCGCCGAGGTTGTTATCACCGCGACCAGGCTCGTCCCAATCGCCTGGCGAATCGGAATGCCGAAGTGCAGCGCGAGAATCGGTGTGAGTAGAACTCCCCCGCCGATTCCCGTGAGTGCACCCAGCAAGCCCGCGAAAAATCCAAGAACGACGAGAAGAGCGGTTACCAAGGCAGCAGGTGCCTCCGGAAGCCGATTTGTTCGATGGGGATACTAGAACTCAGAATCTTGATCTTCAGAAGAACGACTTTGGCGAGGAAGGCCGTCGCCCGCAAGCTATGTCACCGCCCGCGGCGTCGCAGCTGCATCGGCATGCTCGTGCGCGTGATAACTGGACCGCACCATCGGCCCTGACTCCACATGGCGGAAACCGAAGCGCAGCGCCTGGTCTCGCAGGTACACAAATTCCTGGGGCTCGTAGAAGCGCGCAATCGGCAAGTGATCCTTCGACGGCCGCAGATACTGCCCGACCGTAAGAATATCAACGCCGCGCGTGCCCAGATCGCGGAAAACCTCAACCAGTTCCTCCGACGATTCACCCAGCCCCACCATGACACCGCTCTTGGTCACCATCTCCGGAGAGAATTTCTTGGCATTCTCCAGCAAGGTCAAGGTTCGTTCGTAACGCGCACCTGACCGCACCGCTCGATACAGCCGCGGCACTGTCTCGGTGTTGTGGTTCAGCACATCTGGCTTGGCGTTGAGCACAATGCGCAGCGACTCTTCCAGACCTTGAAAATCAGGAATCAGCACTTCCACACGGCAATCGGGAGTCAATTCGCGAATCTCGCGGATGGTCTCGGCAAAAATTCTCGCGCTGCCAAGGTTGTCATCGTCGCGGTTTACGCTGGTTACGACTGCATGTTTCAGCCCAAGCGTAGCGACTGCTTCCGCTACCCGGCGTGGCTCGTCCAAGTCGATCGGCTCCGGACGCCCCTTGGGAACGGCGCAGAAACCGCAGCGCCGCGTGCAGATATCCCCCAGCAACATGAACGTCGCCGTTTTATGGTTCCAGCATTCGCCGATGTTGGGGCACTGTGCCGACTCGCAGACTGTATGCAACTTCATGCCGCGAGCCAGTTTCTTCAGATTGTGGAAGTTGTCGCCCACTGGAGCTTTCGCCCTCAGCCACGACGGCTTCGGCACCCGCTGTGGAGCGCTTACGTCAATCTGAATCAGTTGGGAAGACCCAGCCATTCTTACGATTCTATCAGTTCAGGCCATGCCGACCGCTCACCAGGCATCACGTCCTCGACTGAGACTTAGTTCGTACTTCGCTTCTCCGTTTTCATCCAATGCAAACGAAATCCCACCCTCTAAACGTCAGAGAAAGTTTTCAAGCGCCTCGGTAGTTTCCTTCGGTTGTTCTTCCATCACCCAGTGGCCCGCGTTCTTGAGCACGATAACCGTCGCGTTTGTCGCGACCACTTTGGCTTGCTCTCCCAGTTCTTTTCCTAAAGATTTGTCGCCGCCGATGGTCAGCACCGGCATGGTCAGCTTGGTTTGGGAGAGTTGAGCAAAGTCCTTGGCGGCTTGCAGAAAGGAAACGAAGTAGGCCCAACCTGCATGCATACGACCCGGCCGCGCATAGGCCGCGGCATAGGCTCTACGGTCCGCCTCCGGGATCGAATGATTCTTGTCGGCGGCAAAGTCATTCCAGAAATAGTCAAAGTAGATGCGCTCGCGACCCTTCACAAGAGCCTCGGGCGTCGGTCCGTTGAAGCGAAAATGCCAAATCCCCGGGTTGTTGTAAATCGCCTCCCAACCCTCCACGCCGGGAAGGAACGCATCCATCAGCACCAGTTTGGTCACTTCCGCCGGAAACTGTGCCGCATAGGCGTAAGCCACCATCAGGCCAATGTCGTGTCCCACCACCTCGGCTTTTTGCACCCCGAGCGACTTCGCCAGATCGTGGATGCGAATCGCGGCGCTCTTCATGTCCAGCCCATCGGCTGGAATGTCAGAGTCTCCAATGCCGGGAAGATCGGGCGCGATCACCGTGAAACGCCGCGCCAGCGCGGGCATGATCGGTTTCCACATCAGCGAGGTCTCGGCATAACCATGCAACAAGATCAGGGTCGGACCGTGCCCGGCCGTCATGTAATGCAGCTTCGCTCCGTGGATCTCCACGCTCCGCGACGTGATGGCTTCGTCCGCATACGCTTCGCAGTAAAATCCAGTCGCGGCAATCAGCAGGCCGAGAACAAACTGGAGAAGTAGACGCTTCATCGCAAACCTCGATTCACAAGATTATTTCGGACGTACAGTTTAAAGCATGAAGCGCCAAGCGTCGGCGCGAGAGCGGTGCTAAATTGGACAGCGTGCGCACCTTTTGTGTTCTCGTCGCGGCAGTGCTCCTTGCCGGAGTCGCCGCCGCACAGAAAACCGTATCCTTCTCGACCGAGGACGGCGGCACCATCTTCGCCGACCTCTACGGAGACGGCGACCGCGCAGTCCTCCTCGTTCACGGTGGTCCGTTCAACAAAGAGAGTTGGGCGAAACAGGCTCAAACTCTGGCGGCGGCAAAATTCCGTGTGCTGGCGATCGACCTCCGCGGCTACGGAAAATCTAAAGGTCCGGGCGGTTCCGATCCCATGGATGCTCCGCTTCACCTGGATGTCCTGGCCGCGGTCCGTTATCTGCGACAGTCGGGTGCGAAGAGGGTTTCGATCGTTGGCGGCAGCATGGGGGGATCGGCAGCCGGCGATGCATCAATCCAATCCCGCCCCGGTGAGATCGATCGCGTGGTATTCCTCGGCTCCGCACCCAACGAACCTGCCGAAAAGCTCAAGTCTGCCAGCCTGTTTATCGTGGCCCGGGACGACGCCAACGAAGATGGCCTGCGGCTCCCCGGAATTCGTAAGCAGTACGAGAAAGCTCCGGAACCCAAACAGTTGATTATGCTTGAGGGCTCGGCCCATGCCCAATTCCTCTTCCAGACTGACCAGGCCGAGCGCGTGATGAACGAAATTCTCCGCTTCCTTTCGGCGAAGTGAAGCCGCTCATCCCACCTCAACCAGCCCGTACGTATGCTGCCAGCGCGCCCGCATGTGGACGAGCGCACGGCTGATCTCTTCGGCGGAAATCTCCGCATTCGGCCCGGCAATCACCGCCTCTGCTTCATGCTTCGCCGCCTCCAGCAACTTCGCGTCGCGGATGATGTTGGCCACACGGAAACTCGGAATCCCCGCCTGCCGCGTGCCAAAAAATTCACCGGGCCCGCGCAGTTCGAGATCGAGCTCGGCAATCTTGAAGCCGTCATTGGTCTTCGTCATCGCGTCAAGCCGCCGTTGCCCCTCTTGGGAAACTTTCCCCCCGGTCATCAGGATGCAATACGACTTGGCGGCTCCGCGGCCAATGCGTCCCCGCAGCTGGTGAAGCTGCGCCAGCCCGAAACGCTCAGCATGTTCAATCACCATCACGCTCGCGTTCGGCACGTCCACTCCGACTTCGATCACGGTGGTTGCAACCAAAATCTGCAACTCGCCCCGCTGAAACATGCGCATCACCAACTCTTTCGTCTCGCCATCGAGGCGCCCGTGCAGCAGTCCCACCTTCAGATCGGCAAAAATCTTGCCGCTAAGCTCGCGATACATCTTTATCGCAGCCTTGAGTTCGCTCTCCTCATTCTCGGCAATCACGGGATACACCACGTATGCCTGATTGCCCGCCGTCACCTGCTTGCGGACGAACTCCCACACCTTCGGCGACTGATCGTCAGAAACACAATGCGTCGCGATGGGCGTGCGCCCCGGCGGCAATTCGTCGAGCACGCTGAGATCGAGATCCCCATAAAGCGTCAGCGCCAACGTCCGCGGAATCGGCGTCGCGGTCATCACCAGAACATCCGGCTCAGCAGGAGTAGCCGTGCTTGTGTGGGGACGGACGTGTTCGTCCGTCCCGCCGAGCGCAGCTCGGTTGGTCTCCCCTCCGTCTCCCGTTTTCCGCATGAGCTTCAGCCGCTGCAACACTCCAAAGCGATGCTGCTCATCAACGATCACCAGCCCCAGCTTGCCGAACTCAACCTTCTCCTCGAGCAGGGCGTGAGTGCCAATCACCAACTGTGCGTTCCCCTGCGCGATGTGCCGTCGCACTTCGCGCTTGCGATCCGCCTCCAGCGAGCCCGTCAGCAGGACGATGCGGTACCCGGCATTCTCCAGAATTCGCCGAGCCGAAAAATAATGCTGCTGCGCCAAGATCTCGGTCGGCGCCATCAGCGCCACCTGGCAACCATTCTCGATCGCGATAATGGCCGCCTCGAACCCCACAATCGTCTTGCCCGACCCCACATCTCCCTGCAGCAAACGCCGCATGGGATAAGGCTTCTCCATGTCTGCGGCAATCTCTTTCAGCACCCGCTTCTGCGCCGCAGTCGGATGAAACGGCAGAATCTTCTTGATCGCCGCCCGCACCCGGTCGTCCAGCCGAAATGCGATTCCAGTCTGTGCCTTTTGCTGGCGGCGCTTCAACTCCATTCCGAGTTCGACGAAGAACAGCTCGTCGAAGATCATCCGCAAATGTGCCGGAGTACGGCACGATTGCAAGTCCTGGAAGCTTTCCCCCGGCTCCGGCCAATGCACGTTCCACAGGGCGGAGCGCGGCGAGACCAGCCCCAGATGCGCGCGTACGGCGGCCGGAATCGGATCCGGCAAGTCGGGCGTCAGGTTGTCGAGCGCCGTGCGGATCGCCTTCCGAAACCAGCGCGGAGTCAGACGCCCAATCGCTTCATAGATCGGAACGATGCGCCCGATCTCCAGCGACTCGGCTGCCTTCTTCTCGGCGCCATTTTCAGAGTCGGTGGGGTCCCCCAGAATCTCAAACTGTGGCTGGATGATCTGTAACTCGCGGCTGCGCTGGTCTTCTTCCACCTTCCCGTACAAGGCAATCATCTGCCCGGGAGTGAACTTGCCCTGCAGGTAGGTCGCGTTAAAAAACAGGCAGCGCAGGCGAGCGCGTCCCTGCCCCACGGTCAGCTGGAAAATCGGCATGCTCCGCGTGCGGAAGAGCCCCGAATTGCGCACTTCGCCAACAACGGTCGCCATCTCGCCGGCGCGCAACTCGGAAATCCCGCGCGGATTCAGCCGGTCTTCATAGCGAAAGGGCAGGTAGTGAAGCAGGTCGCCAACGGTGTAGATTCCCTTGGCCGCCAGAATTTCCCCAATGCGCGGACCAACCCCTTTCACATATTGGACGGGGGTAGAGAGTTCGAGCATTCGCTAGGATTCCGTAGGCGTGAAGAACGTGAAAAAGAATGTTAGCAGGAGCAAGTGAATGCCCGCTCGCGTATCCCGAATGGTCGCCTCGAGATTTTGAGTGAAAGCCTGCTGACGCCAACTAGGATTGAATTGAACGGGAGATAACCTCATCGATCCTTGTACGTCTTGCGCAGCAAGGAGTTACCCGCGTAATAGCAGTACATGCGCCGATAACAACTATATTCACAGCATGGCGATACCCGAAAAAACATGTTCGAGCTTCGACACTCTTCCGGGCCGATACCTCGAGTCATCGAAGACGTTCTACTTCGGCGTCGTTCTCTACCTGGTCAGCTTTTTCCTTCCCGCAGTGCGTCAGTTTGATCACTTCATTTCGGGTTGGGGATGCGCATACCTGGCCGTTTGGCTATGGACAACAAGCGGTTTCGTAAATGCCGCATACCAATTGGGAGTTCGGCTGACGATCTTCGGCGGCCTGATTAACCTTCTGGCAATTGCTTACGCTGTGCTGAGGCAATTGCGCCGCAGCCCTAGCGGAAGACTCAAAGTTGCGCTGGCGCTTGTAGCATGCATGCCGCCGATGTGGCTCTCCCTTTACTTATTGGATGCTCCTCCGTATTTGGGTCACGCGGCATGGATATCCGGGGTTCTCTTGATGATTTTCGGAGATATCTGGATGCTCGGGCGACGGAGGCTACTTCTGATAGCTTTTGTCACTGGGTCCTTCGTCCTAGCCCTTGTTAGCCACGGCGTCATCATTAGCCGCGATCCTTTGGCTCATGGACCAAGTTGGTGGGGTTTCACGCTCCAACGCAACCCTTTCTCTGGAGAGCCGATGGTTTGGGGACTATTCAGAGAGTTTCCGTCCCAAAACCAGTTTGATCCTGTTTCTTTTTTTCTTTCACTCTCGGTTGATTTCGTGAGCTGGTTTGTAGTTTTGCTTGCCGTGTCAAAGCTGATGCATGCACTTTGGGGCGTCTCAGGAGACCTACCGTGACGAACAGTAAGCAAGGATAGGAAAGTGCCAGGCTGTTCTAAGAACGCGATTACGCGCATTGGACTGTGCCCATAGTCCCGAAAGGCGGCGTCGGAGTGCCACTGCGCCGGATTGAGGGTGCCCGGCTGGCTTTGATGGTCCCTCACGCTTTCCCTAAGCCCTTGCAACCACCCCATCTCCCCGCGTAAATAGGTAGCATCCTCCCACGCCGCTTATGGTGTCTAAACCTTCAGTGCTCATCAATTTTCTCCAGGCGTTGCTGGCGATCATTTTGGGCAACCTGGTCTACTTTGCCCTGGTGCCGTCTCTGCCCCCGGTCGCCCGCCATCACCCTCTTCATCTCGACCTCGGGATCATCCTCGATTTCTGGTTTTGCCTAGTCGCCTACGGCCTCATCCGCACCGCTCGAAGATGGCGATAACCCTCGGTCCTCCTGAGCCTCTCAGAAACCAGTTACTTTGGGAACCTCGGTAACCCCTTTCCCCCGTCGTACAATTCGTTCGATCATGCCGAAACTCGCGGTCCTCTACGACGCCGGCCAAGCCGTGCTCTCCACCTTCGACTTGGACGAGGTGTTGCAGAGGATACTCGCCATTGCGCGCGATTATTTCCGCTTGCCCAACGTCGCCATCCTGTTGATCGACAAGGAGGCTAAGCAGCTCTGCGTCCGCTCGCAAATCGGCTGGGATGCGGGCAAGGACAAGATCTGTTTGGGATATCACGACGGCATCACCGGTGCTTCGGTCCTTAAGAAACAGCCAGTCTATTCCCCCGACGTCACCAAAGATCCTCGCTATATCTGCGCCGCGCTGTCCACGCGCTCTGAGCTGGCGATTCCGCTAATGGTGTGCGATGAAGTCGTCGGCGTGCTGGATTGCCAGAGCGACCAGATCGACCCCTTCGACCATGACACCATCGAACTCCTGACCTTGTTTTCCACCCAGGCCTCAATCGCCTTGCAGAATGCGCACTTGTACTCTCTGGAGCGCAAGCGAGCCCGGCAACTGGAAGCGATCAACGCCATCGCCCAGCAGAGCACCGCGGTCATGGACCTCGAGGATCTGCTCGCTCGCGTTTGCTCCGTGATTCAACAGGCGTTCCAGGTGCACCACGTATCGCTTCTCTTGCGGGAAGAAAACGATCTGATCCTACGGGCGCATCACGGAACCCTGACTCCCTGCATCCCGTCCACCGGACGCTTCTCAGCCGCGCAAGAGCCCTGGTCGCGCGTGCTCGCTACCAGTGGCACCATCATCGAAAAAGATCTGGGCAGCACCATTGACGCCAGCCGCATGTTCAAGGAGTCCGCCTCGCGCATGAGTATTCCCCTGATTTCCTTTGGGCAGACGCTTGGCGTGCTCACCCTGCACAGTTCCCGGCCCAACGCGTTCCGTGAGAGCGAACTGCAATCGCTCGAGTCGGTCGCCGACATTTGCGCCAATTCCATTCAGAACGCGCATTACGTGGAACGCGTCAAGCAACTGGCATATATCGACGGGCTTACCGGAATTTTTAATCGCCGCTTCTTCGAGTTACGGATCGTGGAGGAGATTGAGCGCGCCCGCCGCTATCAAACCGGCATGGCGGTGATCATGGCCGATATCGATCAGTTCAAGAAACTGAATGATGAGTTCGGCCACCTGCTCGGAGATGAGGTGCTGCGGCAGGTCTCGTCACTGTTCCACCAGCAGCTGCGCAAGATTGATGTTGTGTGCCGCTATGGCGGAGAAGAATTCGCTATCCTGCTCACCCAGACCAACATCGAGCAGGCGGCCGTGATCGCTGAGAAACTCAGACGATCGGTGGAAGGCTATCAATTTCCTGGAGTCCCTCGAAGAGTCACGATCAGCGCCGGCGTCGCTGCTTTTTCAACTCACGGCAAGACCCGCGACGAAATGATTCGCGCGGCCGATAACGGCCTCTACGCTGCAAAACAGTCTGGGCGCAACCGGGTTTGCGTCCCCAAAGTGGCCGCCGCCACTGCTGCCGGCAATTAACTCAGTATCCTGCGGTCCGCTAGATATCAGCCCACGTCCGGAACATAGCCTGCTTGCGTCGCATCCGATTCAGTTCAAGCCTGAATTCTCCCTGCTGCTTCTGAAACTGCCTGCGCTCCTTCGCGCTTTCCTTTTGCCATTCGCATTTGGACTTTTGCATTTCCTGCGCGGACTCGCTACCCGCCAGCTCGATCAGCGGCTGCAGCTTGGCGAGTTCGTCCTGCAGTTCTCCCAACTCAACTTCGGAATCGGCGTCGATCTGCAGATCCTCAGAGCTTTCATTGTCCTGAAGCTCGCCAGACTCCTTGCGGCTCGGCAGAGTCAGGTTCAGGTTCTGTTCCTTCTTTTCGCGGATCACTCCCACGTTGACCGAGTCTCCACTGCGCGATTTTACGGCATGGCTGAAGTCGCTGGTGTCGTGCACCGGCTGGTCGTTGACCTTCACGATCACGTCGCCCGCGCGCAAGTCCAGCCTTCTCGGCGCGGCTACCCTTCTCGACCGAACGAACCAGCACGCCGTTCCCATTCTTCACGCCGAAGAATTCTCCCAGTTGCGGAGTGATGTTTTCCACCATTAGGCCGCTGCGCGCCGACGACGTCACCACCACCATGTTGATCGAGGGAATGTCGACGTCCGGCATCGGAGGAATGGTCGGCATCTCGAAGTGAAATTCTTTTGCCTTGGGATGCGCCATCGCGTATTCGCTGTGCTTGTCGGCTAATTGCACCTTGATCGTCATCGGCTGGCCATCCCGGCTCACTCCGAGGCTCACGATCCGCCCCGCTGGCGTCTCGTGGATCATCCGGCGCAGCTGCGCGCCGCTCTCGATGCTTGTGCCATTCATGGTGAGAATGACGTCGTGCTCCTTGAGCCCCGCCTTGCCGGCCGGAGCATCCTGGTCGACCATCGTGACCTCTACACCCTTTTCCTCTTTCAGCTTCAACGCGCTCAGGCGCTCGGTGGTCACGTCGGCGATATCGACCCCGAGATACGAACTCGTCCCGGTTTCTTCGCTCGAGAAAACCCACGGCTGTGCCGGCGGATCGACCGACCAGCTTCTGTGCCGCATGCGAAACGGTGAGCAGCAACGGCAACAACGTAATGCTGGTCAGAATGTATTTGCGCATGGTCATTTCCCCCGAGAGCATTTTTCTAAAGCGTCAATGCAAGTCGTCCCGCTTGAATTCAACGACAGCTGCTGAGTACCAAGTACCGAGTACTGAGTACTGTCTTCCAGCTAGTGATTCGCCCGCTTGAAGCAGATGTCGCCACTCGACGTGTGCACCTTCAGCATGGGCCCGCCGCCATTCAGACTGCCTTCCGCAGTCAGTGTCTTCGGTCCCCACTTGTCGCCTTCACTGGCGATCCGGATATCTGAAAAATCGGACGTGATGCGGTGCCCGTTGCCCATGTCGACGCTGGCACGCACATTAATCGCCACGTCCGAGGCAAGGTAGACCGTGATGTCGCCCGCGCCGGTTTCGAGATCGGAATCGCTGCGCTCGGCTCCGGTATTTACGAGCTTCACAGTGATCCCGCCGGCGCTGGTTTCCGCCGCGCCGAGGGCACGCCGTAAAGCTCAATGCCGCCGCCACCTGTTTCTGCGTGAACGTGTCCCTTGGCCGAGGTGAGCTGGATGCTGCCTCCGCCGGTCTCGATCTCCGCCGGACCGCCCACGTCGCTCAAATCCACGCTGCCGCCGCCCGTCGAAACCTTCACCTTCCCGTTGCACTGCCGGACTTCGATGCTGCCGCCACCGGTCTCAATCGTCGCTCCCTGTGCGCCCGACTGAATCTCGACGCTTCCTCCTCCAGTTTCGGCCACGACCTTTCCATTGGCGTGGCGAACCTCGATCGAGCCTCCGCCCGTGTGCAGCCCCAGATCTCCGCCGACCGTACCGACATCGATTGACCCGCCGCCGGTCTCGGCGTTCACGCCTCCGCCAATGTCATCCAGCTTCATGCTGCCGCCGCCGCTCTCCGCCTCCACGCGGCCGCGCCACGTCCCATGGCTTCCACGTTGCCGCCGTCGGTTTCCAGTTTCACCAGCGCCATTTCGCGCGGAACCATTACGGAAAACTCACCGGAAAAATGCCGCGGATGCCTACCGCCCTGCCAGTCCCCCACGATCCAGGCGGTGTCGCCCTTTACATACGCTGTAACTTTGTACTGTTCGAACTGGCGGCGGGCGTCCTGCTCAGAAGAATTGCCGAAGTGCGTATGAACGACGTAATTGATTCCCTGCTGTTCTCCGCCGTGCACTTTTACGGAGCCCATGTCGACTTTAACTCTCAAGTTCTTGACCGCGGCCAGAGAACCTGTAATCTCCTGACCCCAGGTTCCGCCTTCGCGGGATATATGTGTTTCCTGCGCCAAGGCCAGCGGCGCAAGCAGGGCAAGCACACTGGCCAGCCCGACGATTTGTAGCGCGCGTTTCAAATTCCCCCCTCAATTCTCGCCAACGTTCAGCGATTCCTTCTCACACCAAACTCCCAACGATGCTTAGCACCGATGCTTCCTATCAACGATGCGTCCCATCAAACCGCTCGGGAAGGGTACGGCTTCAGCCATACCACCCATGCCGCTATTCCTGCGGCTTTAGCCGCTGAGGGCCGCCTAATCAATCTCTGGCAACTGCGCCAGCATGGTGCGGGCCTGCGACTTGATGTAGGTGCTCTGATCCTTCGCCGCCAGCGCCATCAGCACTCCGCGCACGCTGCCATCGGCCTTCACCGGCTCGATCAGTCGCAGCGCCTCAATGCGCAGCCCGGAATTCGAATCATTCACCAGCGCCCGCAGCACCGCATCGCGAACGTTGGTGTCGGTCTTCACGTAATTGCCCAGCGCATCCAGTGACTTCAGTCGTACGCCCGGATTCGTATCGTTCTGCAGCGCATAAATCAGCGCTTCCCGCACCTGCTGGTCGCTGCTCTTCTGCGCCAGCAGTCCAACCGAGTCCACGCGCACCCCCGAGTTGTAGTTGTTGCGGGCCGCGTACAGCAGCAGTTGCTGGATATTCTGATCGTTCAGAGATCCCTGTGCTTCCTGGGTCGATACGGCGTTGTACTTGATGCTGATCTGATTGGTGCTGGGGTCTTGCATGATGGAGCTGATACCTGCGATGGAGGCTTCGGTGGGAGTCGGTGTCTGGCCTGTTGTAATCGGACCTTGGGCGATCGTGGCGTGCGACCCATACAGCTTGTAGGTCGCTGCCAACTCCGCCCGCAAATCCCAGAATCAGAATCGCCGATGCCAGCGCCGGCGAAAACTTCACCTGCCGCAGCCAGTTCGCCGGATCGAATGCCAGCCGACTGAAGAAGCTGCCCTGCTTGGCCGTCTCCAGCGCTTCCTGCAAGCGCATGCGCGAGGAAGCCACCAGGTTCGGTGAAGGCTCGGTGGCACGATCGGCCGCCAGCAGCGCGTGAAAATCCTCGCTCCGCCTTCAGTTCGGCTGCGCAGTCGGCGCAGCGGGCCACGTGTTGCTCCAGTTCATGGCGGGCATCATCGGCCAGCTCGCCATAAACCTCGAGCACGATATTCTCTCTTACCCATTCACATTTCATAAATGCCACCTGTTGCATCTCAGGTCTTGGGTGATAGGTTTTGGGCCACAAGACCCAAGACCTACGACCGAACACCTACCGCATATCCGCCAGCGCCCCGCGCAACTTCTGCGTGGCGCGGAAGAGCGTATTCTTGGCGGTCTCTTCCGTGGTCTGCAAAATCTCACCCACGGTCCGCAACTTCAGCCCGTGGTAATGCTTCAACTCAAACACCATGCGCTCGCGCGGCGTCAGCTTCTCCAGCGCTCCGGCGATGCGCGCGCCCAACTGCCGGCGCAACAAGTCTCGCTCCGGATTCGCTCCCGGCCCGCACGTCCGGCACCTGGTCGAGCAGGTCGTACTCACCGCCCGACGGATCCTTCGCCACCGGAGCGTCCTCTTTGCGCACGTTTCGCTTGCGCAAATGATCGAGGCAAAGATTGGTCACGATCCGGTAAATCCATGTGTAGAAGGAACATTCGAACCGGAAACTGCCGATGTTTTTGTAGGCCTTGAGGAAGGCGTCCTGGTAGACGTCCTGCGCGTCCTGCTCGGTGCCGGTGAGATGGAGGGCCAGGCGCAACACCGCCTGGTCGTAGTGACGAACGAGTTCCTCGAAGGCGGCGCGGTTCCCGCGCTGGGCCTCTCGAATCAACATCGTGTCGTCTATACGGCGTTCTTGCCCAGCCATGCGGCCCCGCGTGGGGTCCTGGTTATCGCCGACTCTCTCCACCCTCTCGCTTTTCGTCTTCGAGCGGGCCCAATCGCCAACCGCAAGTGGTATTGCCCAAACACCTGCCGGCATGTTTCGTCCTGTCCTCTGTTGCCCGGTTTTTGCCGTATCCGGGCTTGCACAGGAATAGACGGGTCGTCAGCGGAACCGTGAGCAGAAATTATAGGACACACAGGGATTATTTGCCGCGCCTAGGTGATTCTGGGCCAAAGATTTAGGGGGAAACAGAACATCGGCCCACAGAATAAGCCTCAGGTTTGGCATAGCAAGTGCCCTGATTGTGAGGCAGTCCCTGGTAGCGCCGGCATCGTGCCGGCTGTCGCGTGGGCGTCTCGCCAACGTCACGGCCCGAGCGAGCGCCCGGGCCGATTTTCGAACTCTATTCCGCGACGGCTTCCTTCTCGATCACGACCTTCAGGTGCGCCGTCACGTCCTTGTGCAGCTTCACGGGTACGCTGAACTCGCCCACGGTCTTCAGCGGCTCGTGCAGCTGGATCTTGCGCCGATCCACGTTGAAGCCCTTCTTGGTCAGCGCATCGCCGATATCGCTCGACGTGACCGATCCAAAGAGCTGATCGTGCTCGCCCGTACGCCGCTGGAACGACACCGAGACGCCGTCAAACTGCTTGGCCAGTTCCTCGGCCTGCGTCTTCTCCTTGGCCGAGCGCCGCACTGCGGCAGCCTTCATCTGCGTAATGACGGCCTTGTTGCCCTCGTTCGCCTGGATGGCCAGCTTGCGCGGCAACAGATAATTCCGTCCATACCCTTCCGCGACCTTCACCACATCGCCGCGGGACCCCAGCTTCGCGACATCTTCCTTCAGAATGACTTCCATGATAGCTCCTGGCTTCTAGCTGCTAGCTCCTAGCCAAACCTAGACTTCCGCCCCGTTTCGCTAGAGGCTAGAAGCTAGTAGCTAGAAGCTGATTTTTACGACTCGCCCGTCCGGCAAACGGCAGCAGGGCGATATTCCGCGCCTTCTTGATGGCCGCCGACAACCGATGCTGGTGCGGTGCGCAGACGCCCGTCAGGCGCCGCGGCACGATCTTGCCGCTCTCGGCCACGAACTGCCCGAGCATGCGGTAGTCCTTGTAGTTGATGTCTTCAATCTTCTCGACGCAGAACTTGCAAACCTTCTTGCGCCGGAAAAACTTGCGCCCGCCGCCGCCCTCGCGCGGAGGACCGCCGGGCCCTCGTCCGCCACCAC
This sequence comes from uncultured Acidobacteriaceae bacterium, assembly GCA_963840895.1. Lineage (GTDB taxonomy): Bacteria > Acidobacteriota > Terriglobia > Terriglobales > Acidobacteriaceae > Sulfotelmatobacter. The sequence continues at coordinate 886,823 of CAWJAR010000002.1, read as the reverse complement.
CGCCACCAAACCGCGGACGATCTCCCCCCGAGCGCGGCCCTTCGCTGGAACGCGGCCTCTCACTCGGCGCTGCTTGCTCTGGTGCTTTCGTTTCGTCAGCCATATCTCTCCTTCAGATCTCTCTCTGCCAAACTTGTCGGTACCCGTAGTCAGTAGTCAGCGGTTAGTAGTCAGTCTTTCGGCTGACTCCCGACTCCTGACTCCCGGTTTTTATGCCGTTGCCGGAGCTTCCGCCGCTGGAGCAGCGGGTGCCTCTGCCGCAGCCGGGGCCGCCGGCTGTGCGCTTACTTTCTTCTTCGCATCGCGCAGCTTCTTGATCTTGTCCAGCCGCTTCTGCTCTTCATCGATGCGCACGGTCAGGAACTTGATCACCGGTTCGGTTACGCGCAGGCGGCGTTCAAGTTCATGAATCACCGCGCCTCCGCCCTCAATAATCATCAGCACGTAGATGCCTTCATGGAAGCGGCGCACGGTATAGGCCAGGCGGCGCTTCCCCATCTTGTCGACGCGCTGCACATTTCCGCCCGTGGGCGGCACGACCGCTTGCAGCGTCGCAATCAGCTTGTCCAGATCTTCTTCCGTCATATCTGGTCGCACAATAAACATCAGCTCATAGGTACGATTCATTCGTTATCTCCAAATCCTTGGCCACTGATTCTCGCGGATCTTCACGGATAAACCTTTTTTATTGATCCGTGCGAATCCGTGCCGATCCGTGGCTAATCTTTTGCTTCGTCCGGCTTCCGGTTGAAGCGGTTCATCGCCGCCGCCGGACCTTCTTTCAAAATCACCTTCACCGCTTCTTCTGCGGTATCGAGCATGCCGTCCACAATTGCCAATTCCGGCTTACGCATCGGAGCCAGCAAGTAAGTCGCGCCGTCTCCAACCTTCCGCTCGGGCGCGACGCCAATCCGGATGCGCAGAAAATCCTGCGTGCCCAGCGCCCCGATGATCGACTCGATGCCGTTATGCCCCGCCGAACTCCGTCGCGTATGAATGCGCAACGTCCCCAGCGGAAAATCCAGCTCGTCCTGAATCACAATCAGATCCGACTCGGGCTTCGCCTCGTACTCCTCGACCAGCTCTCGCACCGAAACGCCACTCAAATTCATGAACGTTTCGGGCTTCGCTAATAGCACCGTCTGATCGCCAATCACCGTCCGCGCCGTCAGCGCCCGCCGCTGCCGGTTCCTCACTTCCACTCCCAGGTTTCCCGCGATTCGATCAATCGCCAGAAAACCCAGGTTGTGCGGCGTGAATTGATACTCGATGCCGGGATTGCCCAGACCAACGATCAGTTTCACGCCTTTAGAACCGCCTCCAGCAAGAGCCAAATCATTCGCCACGGATTTTTGCGGACCCTCACGGATGGAACGAATCTCTTTCTCCGATCCGTGTGAATCTGTGTCGATTCGTGGCCTGCGTTATTTCTTTTCCTTCTTCTCGCCCTTCTCCGTCTTCGCAGCCGGAGCCTCGGCACCTTCTTCCTCGGTCTCCTGCTTGCCCTTCTTGATGACTTCGGGCTCGGCCGGAGTTCCCGCTTCCGCCGCCACTGCTTCCGGCGTCGCGACCACTTCTTCCTTCACCGAGGTGACGTGCGCCACGGGCTGATTCTCATCCGTGATGAACTTGATCTTGTCCGAATGCGGCAACTCCGAAACACGCAGCACCTTGCCAAAAGTCAAGTGGCTGACGTCGGCATCGATGTGGCTCGGAATGTCTCCCGGCAGGCACTCGATCTCGACTTCACGCAGCATCTGCTCCATGATGCCGCCCTCCTGCTTCACGCCCGCGGCTTCGCCGACCAACGATAACCGGCACGCTGACGCGCAGCACCTTGTCGAGCGCAATGCGCTTCAGGTCGATGTGCAGCAGATGTCCCTTGATGGGCTCGTACTGCCAGTCGACGATCATCGCCTTGGTTGGCTCGCCGCCTGTGAGGGCCAGATCGAAGATCGTATTGTGCCCGGTCTCGGAGTTCAGGATGCGCTGCACGTGCCGCGGATCCACGCTGATGGAAAGCGAGTCCTTGCCCGCTCCGTACACCACGGCCGGAATCTTCCCGCCACGCCGCACCTTCCGGGCGTCATTCTTGCTGCCCGCTTCCCGCGCTTGCGCTTCCAATGTGTTCTGTTCCAATGTAGTCGCCATAAATTTCAATTCCTCACTTGAATGTCATCCTGAGGCGACAGCTTTTTGTCACCGAAGGATCTAAGCGCGGCGCACAAGTCGTCGCATTCTTTGCGACGCACTAAGCGTGCGTTTGGCGCGCTTCCGTATCAAACTCCGCAGCTTACGTAAACAACTTACTGACTGAAGTCTCTTCGTGATTGGCCTGAATCGCCCGGCCAATCAATCCTGCAATCGAGAGGACGCTGATCTTTCCTCCCTTTTCCGTTCGCGCCGCATCCGCTTCGGCCGTTAGCGGGATCGTGTTCGTGACCACCACTTCCTTAATCACCGAGTTCCGGATGTTCTCCACCGCCGGCCCCGATAGCACCGCATGCGAAGCGCAGGCGTACACCGAAGTCGCCCCGTTCTCCACCAGAGCCGCGGCAGTCTTCACCAGCGTTCCCGCCGTATCAATCAAGTCGTCAATGATCAAGCACGTGCGCCCGTTGACGTCGCCGATCACGTGCATCACTTCGGCAACATTCATCTCGACGCGCCGCTTGTCGACAATGGCCAGCGCAGCGTCGACCTTCTTTGCGAAAAACCGTGCCCGCTCCACGCCGCCTGCATCTGGCGAAACCACCGTCAAGTTCGGCAGCGCCAGCTTGCGGAAGTGATCCACCAGCACCGGCGAAGCAAACAAATGATCCACCGGGATATTGAAAAATCCCTGCAACTGCGGCGTATGCAAATCCACAATCAACGCCCGGTGTCGCCCCCGCCGTGGTCAGCAGATCCGCCACCAGCTTCGACGAAATCGGGCTGCGCGGCTTGTCTTTTCGATCCTGCCGCGCATATCCGAAGTACGGAATCACCGCCGTGATACGCCGCGCCGAAGCACGTTTCAGCGCATCGATCATCAGCAGCAACTCCATCAGGTGCTCGTCCACCGGACGGCACGTCGGCTGCATGACGAATACATCCGCGCCGCGCACGTTCTCCTGGATCTGGACGTAACACTCGCCGTCGCGGAACCGGATCACCTGCGCCTGCCCGCGCTGCATCCCGAGAAAGTGGCAGACTTCATCGGCCAGATGCTCGTTCGCAGTGCCGCTGAAAATCTTGAACTTCTCATCCATCCGCGGCCGCTGCTTCCGCTCGGTCTTCTCGTCGGGCACCGGAGGATTCTTCTTTTCAACCTTCTCGGTCTTGTCGGTCGGCGTCACCAAAGTAGCCATAGTTCGCTCTCAGCCGTTCAGCTTTCAGCTCTCAGCCAAACCGCCATCAATAGCTCTCATTAAAGCTGAGAGCTGACGGCTGAAAGCTGACAGCTGTTTTTGGCTGGGCCGCTAGGATTCGAACCTAGACAAAGTGCTCCAAAGGCACTTGACCTACCATTAGTCGACGGCCCAGTAACCAATCGTTGATTGTCGACTTTCGATTGTTGAGTGAACCCCTGCGGGGCACTTCAATTGTCAATCAACAATCCAAAATCAACAATCAAAAATTCACGCCGACCACGCATCCCGTGCCACCGCTCATGTGGCGACGGCCGCCTCGGCCGTCCAAGCGATGCCGAAGGCGAGCGCCCCATGCAGCGGCCTTTAGCCCGCGACAACCCGCCGCCAGTACGCCCGCCGCGTCAAAGTCGCCGTTGTCTGCGCCGCCCAGCCTTGCTTCCGAAGCCGCTCCGTTGCCCGCACCGCCGCCTCTCGCGAAGCAAACAGCCCATACAACGTCGACCCGGAGCCCGACAACGACGCGTACTTCGCGCCCACGCGCAAAAGCGCACTCTTACCACGACTCAGCTCGGGATATTCAGGAAAGACGACTTCTTCGAAGTCGTTCTTGATCCCAGCCCGGACAAGCCAGAGAAGCGGATTCTCGGCCCGACCCCCTCTTGCCAATTCAGAAGGAGCACTGGAGTACTGCCCGCTCAGCCACGCCGACAACCCGCGGCCAAGCTCACCCATTCTATCGGACCCCACCCCCACCGTCAATTTCGGACCGCTCGTGCGGTGACTACTCGCATCCGAAATGCTCGTGTAGGGACGGGCGCATTCGCCCGCCCAGGTTTGTGTGGGGCGGGGTCTTCGACCCGGTTGGGCCGAGCGAATCTCGGCTGGCTCTTCGGAGGACACCGAACCCGGCAGCATCGCCGTGGAAGAGCGGCCCTTCAGGGCCGCGTCAAGGTCCTCAAAAGCCACGGGCTTTAGCCCCTGCCCCGCACTGCACAATCGATCCCACTCCGCAAACGCCTTGGGCGTCGACACCCCGACCTCCGGCGTCACCACAACGCAAGGAACCGAAGGCAAATCCTCCACCGGATACACCTGCTCCCCTCGCCCCACTCCCAGCACAGTCCCGCCGACCAGAAACAGCGGCAGATCCGACCCAACCTCCGCCGCAATCCGCAACCTCTCCGCCGCCGGCATATTCTTCTTCAGTGCCCGTTCCAGACCCAGCAGCGTTGACACCGCATTTGCCGAAGCACCGCCCAGCCCGCCCTGTACCGGCAGCCGCTTCTCAATCTCGATAACCACGCGCCCCTTCGCGCGCAGTCGCTGCATCGCCTTTTCCACGATGCGGTAACAAGTATTGGTAGCATCGCTCGGGACCCGCGGGTCCGCACACCGAACCTCAATCCCGCTCCCACGCCCCACGCTCACCCGAATCACGTCATGCAGCCCGATCGTCTGATACACCGTCAACAACTCATGGAAGCCATCCTCCCGCGCCGCGCCAATGCACAGCCCGAGATTAATCTTTGCAAACGATCGCACCGTCACAGTCATGGACCGATGATTGTAAAGTCTGCCTCGCAAATTTACGATGCCGCGCAATCTGGAAATTCTGCCAATCTTGAAGGATGTGAACGTCGTTCCGCTCCTCCGACCAACCCAGCCGCAAACTTCAGTAATCTCGACTCCTTACCTCAGGTAGAACATCATTGTTGTGATTTCAATCACAGGCCGTCCTGAAGACGGCCTCCCCGTCGAGTTGAAACCGTACGTTAAGACCAAACCCATGTCCCGTCCCGGATGCGGTCCGGGCCGGTGCAGCTTCTCCCCAGGTTGCTGCAAGTTGCGTGGGAGCGGGAGCAAGTATGACGGCAAAATCTAATGCTCGGAGCCAGCGCCCACCGCGCAAGCCGGCCCCGTCAGGTATCGAGGGGATCGGTATGCGCAGAAACACTTCGCCGTACTTAGTATTGGCATTCTTGTGTGCCGCAGCTGCAGTGGCCTTTTCCCAGAGCGACTACAAGGTCATCGCCGTCACCGACGGTGGCACCATCTCCGGCACCGTGAAATGGTCCGGAGCCGTTCTGCGCGCGCTGACCTTCCCAGTCACCAAAGATGCCAAGATTTGCGATCCCGACTCCAACAAGACTTCTGACCTGGAACGCCTCATCGTCGGACCCCAAGCCGGCGTCGCCAACACCATCGTTTACCTCAAGAATATCTCCCGCGGCAAAGCCATGGACTTGCCGGAACAACGTCGCCACCTCGACCAGAAAACCTGTCGCTACGTTCCGCACATTCTTCTAGTGCCGGAAAAGGCAACGCTCGACATGAAGAGTTCCGACGCCACTCTGCACACCATTCACATGGACGGAGCGGCCACTTACAACTTGCCGTTTCCTTTCCCCGACCGCGTCAGCTCGCGGAGCATGCCCGCCGCAGGCCTGGTTCACTTGCGCTGTAACGGCGGCCATGTCTGGATGAACGCCGAAATGATGGTGGTCACTCATCCCTACTACGCCGTCACCGACGAAACTGGAAACTTCCAATTCACCGACGTGCCTCCCGGGATCTACCAGATCGTTGCCTGGCACGAAGGCTGGGGCCTCGCCGGCAAAGAGCAAGCCTACGACGTCCTCACCGAACGCAGCGTACAGCGCCCCGTCTTCACCGAAGCGCGAACCTGGGAGAAGTCCGTCACCGTAACCGCCAATCAGTCCAGCACCATCGACTTCGTAATCTCCAACGCAAAGTAATCTCGAAAGCGCTGCCCCAGCCTTCTCGCGCACTTTGCGAGAGGGTTTTGTTTTTGAATCTGCTACCGATATCCGAGGGGTGGGGATTCTAGTGCCGACATCGGGAAGGGCACGGCTTGAGCCGTAAACTCCGAAAAAATTTGGGCTTCAGCCCCTGAGGTTCCGCTTTCTCCGATCGCGACCCCACCACGCTCTGAACCATCCGTTGCCGGCTGCGAATGCTCCAGAAGAGAGAAGTTCTTCGACCTTGATCCGTGGGAATCCGCGAAAATCCGTGGCGAAAGAAGTCCGAATGAATCCCCTCTACAGATTCTCTTGGATAAACCGCGGGCTGAGGTGAACGTCCACTTGCACCAATGGAGAATCCCCCACCGCCTTAAAACTATGAACCTCGCCGGCCTTGATGACAAAGATGTCTCCCGCGCCACCCTCGAAGGTCTTGCCGCCTACGGTCCACACTCCGCGGCCTTCGCGAATGAACTGGATCTCATCATAAGGATGCCGGTGCGGCCCTGGCCCCGAACCCAGCTTCCCATGAAATAGGAACACCGAAACATTGGTGTCCCCCCTCTCAGCCCCCACAAACTCATACGAACTACCAACAAAGGGCAAGTCCTCTTGCCGCACGTGATACATCGTTCGTCACTCTCCTGCCGGGATTGGATGATCGTGACCACAGTTTGGCTCCGCGAATACCGCTTGATCCGCAAGAATCCGTCTAAATCCCTGGCGAACGATTTCACATGAACTCTCCAACGGTTCGACCGTGCGCCCATCCCAGCTGCCTTGACGGATGAAAATTGTTTCACTCTATGCGAGGGAACGGAACGATGGTATATTCGCTGCCGTTTTTGACTCAATCAGGAGAATTCCCAATGGCGGCTCGGAGCCGGCGATATTTTTGCCACGTCCTTTATTTCTTAGTGGCGTGCGCATCCCTCGCCGTCGCACAAGGAACCTATACGCAAATTGATTTCCCATCGGCTCTCATGTCGGAGGCGACTGGCATCAACCGGGCTGGCCTGATCGTAGGTATCTATGCCGACGATATTGGCGGACACGGATTTCTCCTCCACAACGGCATCTACACCACCATCGATTATCCCGGAGCCCAGTACTCCTATGCCCAAGGCATCAACGATAAAGGTCAGATCGTTGGACTGGCTGAACCGATCGGATACGTCTTTGACATGAACGAGCAGTCGTTCACATCGATTCAATATCCAGGTGCGTCATTCACGTACCCGGTTGCCATCAACAACGCAGGTGCGATTGCCGGCTATTTCCAGACGCCCCATATGGCGTATCGGGGATTTGAACTGGTAAATCTCGACTACACCAAAGTCTCCCCGCCCACTTCGATCGCTAGTTTCGTCAATGGAATCACGGCAGAGGGAGACCTTGTTGGCTACGCCGAGATCCATAACAGCTACTCGAATTTCGCATTCCGGCAAGGCAAATTTGGCCCAATCACTATACCCGCGGCCACAGCTCCTTTTGTGCTCGGAACCAATCCTGCGGGAACTGCCGTGGTCGGGTACTACCAGGTTTTCTCAGGAATCGTTGGCTTCGTCTACCAGAATCGAATTCTCCAAACGCTTTCATTTCCAGGGTCGATTACCACCATTGCCACCGGTATCAATGCGAACGGCGACGTCGTAGGCTACTTCATCGATAGTAGCGACGTTACGCATGGCTTCCTGTGGACAGCCTCGGCGGCAATGCCGAAGCAGCCCCAGTCCAGGTAAGCCTTCCAAAACGATAAGCCCTCATTTTCGAAACATTGGCCACTGCGATTCGTTGTCTTCGGTACGCGAAACAAGCTCCCATCCAAAAACGGGATCACCGATGTATGAGAATACCGGTGGGATTTTGACTCGACAAAAGGGGAACGGCACGGCTTCACCCGTGCCGTAAGATTTCGAAAAACCCTGGGCTTCAGGCCCTCAGGCATCCCGGAGGAAGAGCGATCTGATCTTGATCCGTGAAAATCCGCGCTGATCCGTGGCAAAAAGAAGTTCGGATAGCAGGCATTCCCATACCAGCGCCCCGCGCGTCAGGACTTTGTGCCAGACCGCAGCGCCATCGCCACGAGAGCTCCGATCAGCGTCGCGGGAAAAAGCTGCCCGACCACGGCCTCAGCAATGGTCAGCGATCGAGCGAACGGATCGAGCGGAGCAATCGTACTGCCGACGGTGGTGAGAGTAGCGAAACTGAAATAAGTAAGCTTGGATGTGAGTTGGTCAATGTCCTTCGGCGCAGAAGTGAAGTAGAAGGAACCCGGATGTAGCTGCTCAAGAAACTGAAACGCCGACGCCCACAACATTCCAATCAGCAGATAGACGCAGAATCCCCCCTGTATGCGGCCCCAGGTCACGGGCCCTTTTCGGAACATCACGAGCAACACAATCCGGACATAAAGCAGCAGCGTGACGATCACCAAAGCGCTGCCCCATTGATGAAGAACCGGTGTCGGATGGACGCGCCCCGCTCCCAGCACCGCCGCACAAACCACGACAATGCCGATCGCGAGGGCTTTGGCCATGCGGGTGTGGTCGATGGCCAGGGTGCCGAAAATCATCAGCGTGACGACGACCAGGTCAAAGAAGAGGCGCCCGGGAAGGCCTGCCTCGCGCAAAGGTGTGATGACGAAAACCAGGACGGTCAATGACAGCGTGACGAGGGTAAGGCCAAGATGAGAGGACCAGAACTGGCTCAGATCGATACCAGGAGTTTGGTTTTGCGGTCCTTGCGTTTCATTCGCCATGAATAGCGTCCTCCAGCGATTGCCGTCTCACACAGATCCGACGAGTGTGGACGCGTCGCGGGCAACTCGTCCACAATTATCTTCCTACCTTCCGCGTGTAACAGCCTTGCTTCAACAGGGTGGACGGCCCTCGCGTCCAAGGCACGGTCCGGGGTAGGACGATCAATGGAACATACCGCGACGAACATGGGCTGGGACACGGGAATGCCGCGCGATCCGAGTGTCTCCTCGATCGAAGTGCCGCTTGACTGAGCAGCGTGGAAGAGCGGCGCTTTAGCGCCGCGAGAGCGCCCAACGCACTTGGGCTTCAGCCCCTGAGGGGACCGCTTCTGTAAATAATGATCTGGATCTTGATCCGTGGGAATCCGCGTAAATCCGTGGCGAAGAAATTATCCGCGCCGCTTATACAACACGGCGAATTCAAATCCCGTATTGGGCGGAAACAATTCCGCCACTTTCCGCAGCCGTTCGGCGAGCGCCGACGGGGCCAGCAGCGGATAATCCCTCTCGCGCAGATCGTAATAATCCACGTCGAGATACAACGACAGCAGATAAATCGAAATCGTGTCCGAGAACGTCGCGTCGAGATACTCGTTCTTGAATCGCTCGGCGTCAGGGCCACCGGCAGTTGCCAGCTTGCGCGCTTCCCACGCGTCGAGCGAGGTTTCGCCGCGGGCTCCGGCTTCCACCTGGCTCCACGCCAGCTCCCCAAACTCGCGCGAGACTCCGGCGCGCTCCACCAGCGCGTGACCCACATTGATATAGAACTCGAAGGCCACTGAGAACTTGTCGTCCATCAACCGCGTTGAGATGAACACGCACTGCGAGTCGCCCAGATTCAGGTTGCGATGGCACACCGCGTTGTCGCTGAGCGCCACGTCGTAGCGGTCGGCAATCAGCGTTTCGTCGTTCTGGCTTACGGTCAGGGGGACGAAGTAATACGCCTTGCGCTCCAGCGCGGCAGCAATCCGCGTCGGGACAGCGGCGATCATCCGCTCCAGATCAAACGAGTTGACCGCGACCTCGCCGGCCGAGGCGTAACAAATACCGTTGGGCGCCTGTGAAACCGGCGTGAGCCGAACCACTTCGGCGGGACTGCGCGTGATGGCGGGGGCTGCCTGCGACATGCAGAACTATTCTACACACAGCTTAGGTCTCGCCTCGTTCGTCGCATTTTGGTTCTCGAAAGTCCTCGGCGCCGGATGACCTTTTCCACAGCTTTCCATAGGTAAAAATCGCAATCGTGTGACAAACAACCTTTACCGAGGATTTCAGAAGGCGCAAGCTCTCTATATATGTATGCAGTCTCTTTGGGAGAGTTCCGAAAGCCCCGGCGATTTTCCTCCGTGTCCCCCTGTGCCCTCTGTGGTGGAAGGTGTCACGACGGACTCGCCCCTAAGTCCTTATTCCGGAATATTTTAGCAGTAAGTCCTTACGAATCAATATTTTGCGGTCAATCAACGCAATACCCCCATCCTAACCTCAATGAAATCAAGATTTTGAAGGAAGGACAAAGAAAAAATGTCTCGTCATTTTCCGACACCTTCAACCTCCCACGCAGTTCCAACACCCGGAGGTTTGAAACCGTACGAACAACAAAGTTGGCTTCTTCTGCGGTCCAACTGTTCTCACGAACCAGTAGAATGATGGCGAACGTCATGTCCCCCGCTCGCCCCTCCCGCGCTCCCCGCTGGTACACCATTCCTGCGCGCGTCTGTGCCGTAACCTTCGTTGGGACGCTCCTCAGCTTTGCCGTGATTCTCCTGTTTGCCATTTTCGGGACGGTGATTGTCGCGGCTCTCAAGGGCGTACATCCGGACATGCGGATGGCTTATCGCCACATCGCAGTGCCCATGGCGCTGGTGGCCGGCGCAGTTGTGTTCGTGCTCGCCGTGATCATGGAGATTCGCCACTACCGCCAGGCCAAAGCCCTGTCCGCAATTGAGAGACTGGGCTAACAGATGCCTCCACGCATTGCCATTCCCATGCCGCACTCAACGGACCACGAGTATGGAGAGCGGGCAATCCCTCAATATGAAAAGGCCGTCGCCCTGGTGGGAGGAGAGCCGGTCCGCGTTCAACTCGAGCAAACGCGTGACGCCATCCTGCAGTTGATGCATACCTGCGACGGAGTCCTGCTGCCCGGGAGCAATGCAGATGTCGATCCTGCCCGCTTCCGAGCGCCACGCTCACCGCGCACCGCCGCCGCCGATCCCCGCCGCGATGCGGTTGACGATCTCCTTCTGGAGAGTGCGTACTCCTCTCGCAAGCCGGTGCTTGGCATCTGCTACGGTTTGCAAAGCCTGAACGTCTATCGCACCGGATCGCTCATTCAACACATCCAGGATTTCCTTCCCGAAGAGACGCGCCACCGAGTCAATCATGAAGCGGGAAAGAATGTGCCGGTCGCGCACTCCGTCGAGATCGAACGCGAATCTAAACTCGCGAAGATCGTAACCGCAGAGGTTGGAAGTCGTGACGCTGAGGTCCGAAGTCGTCTGATCGTTCCCGTGAACTCGTCTCACCATCAATCTGCAGAAGCGGTCGGCCACGGCCTGCGCGTCGTAGCCCGCTGTCCCGACGACGGCATCATTGAAGCTCTCGAAGGAACCGCGCCCGATCATTTTGTCTTGGCAGTGCAGTGGCACCCCGAGCGCTCCGTGGATGACGATGCGGCTTCACGCGCCATTTTCGCCGCGCTGATCGATGTTGCGCGCCAACGACACTAGAACCATCGTCCGACTGAGCGATAGGAGGAGCAGTTGAAGCACTCGAAAAGATTGTGCCTCACACTTGCGGCCACGTTGCTGTCGACCGTGGCCCATGCCGCACCTCCCGCTTCCCCAAGGCAAGTCATGGCTTACCTGGAGGGCGGCAAGGCGTCCTACGAATCGCTGACCGCGTTCCACGCCTACGTGAATCAATTACCCACCGACACGTTCGCAGTCGACATTCACGGAACCATCAGTGGAACCGCGCCCGCCGAGGCGCTCGAGTTCGCGAAGTCGAAAGGCATTGCAACCTTCGCGACCGTGTCGAACTTCGACGCGATCGGATTCGATGCCAACATCACGCACGCCATCCTCAACGAATCAAAAGCCAGGGCGCAAACCATCCAACAGATGCTGACACTCGTAAAGCAATGGGGCTATACCGGCATCAATATCGATTTCGAATCGATCGATTACAGCGATCGCAAAGCCTTCACTTCGTTCGTCCACGATGTCGCGCAGAAGATGCGCGCCGCCAAATACCTCACCGTCGTATCGGTACCCGCCGAATTGAAAGATAATCCGCAAGACTCGTGGAGTGGTGCATTTGACTTTGCCGCGCTGGGTAAGACAGCCGACATTCTGCAGGTGATGACCTACGACCAGCACGGTCCGTGGGGATTGCCCGGGCCTGTGGCCGGACTGAACTGGGTGGAGCCGTGCATCGTCTACGCGGCGTCGGTGGTCGCCCCAGGCAAGCTGAGCCTGGGAATTCCCGCCTACGGATACGATTGGAACCTGACCGCCAAGACCGGAGTCCAGGTGTTCTGGAAGGATATTCCGGCGCTCATCGCGAAGAGCGGTGCCAAGCCGCAGTGGGACAGCGCCTCGTCATCGCCATTTTTCAACTACCAATCGGCCGATGGATCAAACCATGTGGTTTGGTATGAGGACGAGAAAAGCATCCCGCTAAAATCGGCTCTCGCTGTTTCTAACAACCTCGCGGGCGTGTCGGTATTTGCTCTCGGCTACGAAGATCTGAGTTTCTGGCAGGCGCTGCGCGCCGGTGGCTTTTGACTATCTTCGCGACTTCTTCTGTGCTGCCTTCTTTTTCCCGCGCGGGACGCTTTCCAGCAATACTGCGACGTGCGCGATGGCGGCGTTGTCCAGATTCAATCCTTCCGGAGTCTTTGCCTTCAGGCCGACGCAATTCATGTGCACCCCGAGCAACTCCGCCACGCGGGTACGAATGACGGTCGCATGAGGACCGATCTTGGGCGCGGCCAGTATCAGGCTGGAGTCGATATTGGCTACGACGTAACCGGCCTCTCGCACGCGCTTCAACGCCTCGCGTAAGAAGATGACCGAGTCCGCCCCTTTCCACTTGGGGTCCGATGGAGGAAAGAGGGCCCCAATGTCCGGCGCGGCAATTGCCCCGAGCAGTGCATCGGTAATGGCATGTAACAGAACATCGCCATCAGAGTGTCCACCCAACCCTTTGTCGTGAGCCAACATGATGCCGCCAATCTTCAGCGGAATCCCCGCGCGGAATTCGTGCGAGTCAAATCCGTATCCGATTCTCATGCCAGGACCTCGGCCACGGATTCGCACGGATTCGCACGGATCTTTTTTCTTTCATTGTCGTAGAGCAATCGGCGGAATTGTGGACGAAGGCCGAAGTTCAGGAGCATGCCTACTTCGATTGTTGTTGCCCGGAGATAGTGCAGTAGTTGGGCCTCGTGAGCTTTGTCGAGCGTTCTTGCGGCTTTCAGTTCCAGGATGACCCGATTGTCCACAACGATATCTGCGAAGTATTGCCCCGCTTTTCGGCCGCGAAACCACACTGGTACGCCAACTTCCCGTTCTGTCTTGAGTCCCGCGTGTTCCAGCGCTATCACCATCGCTTCGGCGTATGTGGATTCGAGAAATCCGTAACCGAGTTCATTGTAGACATCGTAAAACACACCAATGATCGAGTCGGTCAATTCAAAATGTTTCAGGCCAACTACGGTTGCGTCCATCACCGCTGAGTTTACGCCGTTGAAACGGGGTTGATCCGTGGAAATCCGTGCTGATCCGTGGCTCATTTCCTTAAATAGAACTCCGCCAGTTCCATATCTGCGGGTGTCGTGATCTTGATGTTTCTCGGAGAGCCCATGACGACGGCAACTTCGTGGCCGGAGCGTTCGGCGAGCGAGGCCTCGTCGGTGCCGGTGAAGCCGTCGGCGGCAGCTTCGTCGAAAACCTTCTTGATGACGCTGTACTGGAAACCTTGCGGAGTCTGAGCCAGCACGACTCCAGCGCGGGGGATTGTGGCCTTGATGATCGCGCCCTCGGACGTGCGTTCCACCTGCTTGATGGTATCGACGGCGGGCAGCCCAGCGATCGCGGCGCCATATTTCTTCGCGGCTTCAATTACGTCGTGAATAATCTCGGCGGTAACCAGAGGACGGACGGCGTCGTGCACCAGAACCACGTCATCGGGCGCGGCGGAGATGGCGTCGAGCGCGTGCTGCACGGACTGCTGGCGGTGCTCGCCGCCGACCACCAGTTCGATCTTCTTTTTGAGCAGATCTTTCGATTCCTTGGCGAGGCGGTCGCGGAAGGGGTCGATCTCATTCTCTCGCAATGCAATCCATATTTCGTTGACGGAATCAACGGCGGCGAACCGGCGCAGCGTGTGAATCAGGATGGGTGTTCCCGCCAGGTCGGTGAATTGCTTTGAGGGATGAGGCTTCTTCGTCTTCGCGTCCTTGGCGCTGGGCATGGGAGCCATACGGGTCCCGAGGCCGGCAGCCGGAATAATGACGATGACCTTCATAGCGGGCTGTAAGTATACGAGTCGGCAGAGGGAGAGTTCAAATCGGTAGCCGCGGTGATAGATGAGATGCTGCCGGAACTGTCTTCGGGCGCTTGCATTGTGACGGCAGTCCCAGCGCCTAAAGGCTCGATCGGTTCGGCCGCATGCAGGCTATGCCTGAAGGCATAGCCTGATAATCGTCACAAACGATCGTCGGAAGCTTGTTCGTGTTACAGCTGTATTCATCGGCAAGAACTGGACAAACGCCTCTCACTTTACGCGCCGAAGGTACGCCCTTCGACCAGCCCAGGGCAGGCTCTCGAGACATCGGCAGTGTGCCGGCGCTACGAACCGACTACGACGTTCCTTGTTTTGTCTCCAATGGGCTCGGCGCAGGGACCGATGTCGGGCCGGGGCCGGGAACTGGGACCGGCGGAGCAGACGCCGGGACCGGCGTTGCCTGGCGCGAGTAAGCGGCACGCTCGTCCCACTTGCCGAAGATCATCTTTCCGGCAGTCGTCTGCAGCACCGACGTCACCGAAACATCGATGGTCTTGCCAATCATCTTGCGCGCATTGTCGACCACGACCATGGTGCCGTCATCTAGATAGGCGACGCCCTGGTTGTATTCCTTACCTTCTTTCAGGATGAAGACGCGCATGGTCTCGCCGGGAAGCACGATCGGTTTCAGCGAGTTGGCCAGCTCGTTGATGTTGAGCACTTGAACGCCCTGCAACTGCGCCACCTTATTCAGGTTGAAGTCATTGGTGATGATCTTGCCCTCGTAGAGCTTGGCCAGTTCGATCAGCTTGAGGTCGACTTCGCGGACGGCGGGGAAGTCGTCTTCCACAATCTGGATTGTGAGGGTGGCAACCTTCTGCAGACGCTGGAGGATGTCGAGGCCACGGCGTCCGCGATTGCGCTTGAGCGAATCGGCGGAATCGGCCACGAGTTGCAGCTCGCGCAAGACGAACTGCGGGGTGACGATGATGCCGTCGAGGAATCCGGTCTCGGCAATGTCGGCGATGCGGCCGTCAATGATGACGCTGGTGTCGAGAATCTTGTAGCTCTTCTTGCCCTGCTTCTCGCCCCCGAAGATGCCACCAAGCGCGGCCAGGTTCAGCAGGTCACCCTTGTTGGCCCCGACGATGAGGCCGACGTAGGCCATCAGCAGCATGACCAGGATCTGTAAAAAGCTCTGAGTGTGTCCTTCGGGAATGCTGTTGCGGATTACGAGAGCGAACAGGTAAGCGCCGCAAATTCCGAGAAAGCTTCCAATGGCCGCGCCGATGAGCCGCTTCAGGCTCACCATGCGCAACTTCCATTCGAAGACGACGATCGCCGCCCCGATCAATGCCCCAATACCCGCATCCACATTGCGGGTCAATCCGAAGGGCTCAATGACGAAGCAAGTAACCGCTACAACG
The DNA here is from genome assembly GCA_963840895.1 of uncultured Acidobacteriaceae bacterium. Classification (GTDB taxonomy): domain Bacteria; phylum Acidobacteriota; class Terriglobia; order Terriglobales; family Acidobacteriaceae; genus Sulfotelmatobacter. The sequence continues at coordinate 871,009 of CAWJAR010000002.1, read as the reverse complement.
ATGAGAAAAAGAAGACGTACAAGAATAAGATCCACGGTAAACCTCCCCGCGGATGCAGTTTGCCCGTATGCCCATACCACTAGGCGATGCACCCGTGCCAGTTCCTCCACCGCCCCCGGCGGGGAACTAACCTTTCGCATGCGGGGCGCGCAAGAATTAAGGGGAATGAATGTACGCCCCGTTCCGGCCTGCTGGGGCTCGGCCGGACTACCAGAAAAGCCAACGCCAAGAGTATATACCTGCGGTCGGCCGAGGGGAAAAAACCGGCATCGATCATTCCCAGGTGGGAGAAAGCCAGCCCTCTCCTACAGGTTCTTCCCGGCTTCCTTACAGCAATCGACCCGGATCGCAAGCCGGGTTCGCGAGCATCTGATTGCAGTAATCGCGAACTGCTTGGCGGGCAGATCGTAGGCCCTTTGTCATTGACATCATCTCGGAGGAGACCATGCGAGCTTTCAGATTTGTGAACGTAGCGATTCTCTCGGCCCTGGTGGCAACTTCGGCGGCACTATACGCCCAGGACGAAAAGCAGCAGGAAGACAAACCTCGGCAGGAAGAACCGAAGCGCCAAGAGGAACCCAAGCAGGCACAGGAGCCCAAACACGAAGAACAGGCTCACCCGGCAGCCCGGCAAGATGAGATGAAGGCTCCGAAGCAAGAGGAAGCGAAGCCACCCAAGGAAGAGCGGCAGGAGCAGAAACAGGAACAGAAAAAAGAGGAGAACCGGCAGGGACGCGAAATGAAGCCTGCCCAGCAAGAAGGTCACGCCGGCCCGGCCCGTAAAAGCGCGCATATTCCGGACGAGAAATTCCACGCGCAGTTTGGACGGGAGCACCACTTCGCGGTGCGGCGTCCAGTCATGGTGGAAGGCGCGCCCGGTTTCTTTTACGGAGGCTACTCGTTTGTGCTGGTGGATGCTTGGCCGGCGGAGTGGGCCTACGATGACGATTGCTATGTGGACTATGTCGACGGTGAGTATTTCTTGTTTGACCTGCGGCATCCGGGAGTGCGCATCGCACTCATGGTAGTGGAGTAACACGCGATTTGAGCGGAGTATTGGTCCGCGTTGAGCAGCTTTGACCGAAGTTGCTCAACGCGGGCCACTTCGTTTCGGGGAGGACGCCTTGGCGCGAATGAACCGTGTTGCCCTGCTAAACTTTCCTCATGAAAGCCCTGATTCTCTCCAGCCTCTCTGGACCTGACGCTCTCAAAATTCAAGATGCTCCAGACCCCCAAACGAAGGCGGGTCAAACCGTGGTTCGCGTCGGCGCGGGGGGATTGAATTTTGCCGACGTGATGACCACGAGGGGAGGTTATCCGGGGACGCCTCCGCCTCCGTTGATTGTGGGGCGCGAGTTTGCCGGGGTCGAAGAGAGCAGCGGGCGTCGCGTAATGGGATACGCGCAGTGGGGAGCTTTCGCCGAGAAGACTGCGGCATACTCGAACATGTTGTGGGACATTCCGGATCGCTGGACAGACGAGCAGGCGGCTGCATTTCCAGTGAACTACTTTACGGCCTACTTGGGATACTGGCAGGCCGGAATGACCGAACCTGCTCCTGCAGGCAAGACGCATCGCGCGCTGATTCACGCCGTTGCGGGCGGGGTCGGCACGGCGGCGGTGCAGATCGGGAAACTGCTCGGAGTGGACATGTACGGTACATCGTCGTCGGATGAAAAGCTGGCGCGGGTGAAAGAGCTTGGATTGCAGCACGGCATTAACTACAAGCAACGCGACTATGAAGAGACGGTGAAAAACCTGACTCACGGTGAAGGCGTGGATGTAGTCTTCGAGATGCTGGGCGGAGAGCACACGGCCAAGAGCCTGCGCTGCCTGCGCGACTTTGGACGCGTGATCCAGTACGGGACCGCAACCGGCAAGCAGCCGCAGCTCGATGTGCGCGCTTTGTACGCGAAGTCGGCGAGCGTGCAGGGGCTGTGGCTGACGTATTTGTCGCAGAAGGCGGAGATCATGGAGCCAGCGTGGAAGCGGCTTTCGGCATGGATCGCAGAGGGAAAACTGGCTCCGCAAATCGGGCAAGTGTTTCCGCTGGAGCGCGCCGTGGAAGCGTTCAAGCTGCTGCAGGATGGGAAGAACTATGGGAAGGTTGTGCTGAAGATCGCGTGAGTGGCGCGGTGAACGTTTGCCTTTCGTACCGCGGCTTCTAGTTCTTCAGAATTCGTCACTCTTCATTCTCCTCATTCATTCTCTTCGAACACCCACGTTTCACTCACCAGGAAATTTGCCACCGAGCACAGCGTGATGGCGATGGCGTTAGCGTGCAGGTAATTCATGTGGCCCTGACCGACCATCAGTTTCATCAGGGCAAGATTCCCGACTAGGGAGACTCCTCCGTTGGAGAAATTGAAACGCAGAAGTCTCACGAGGGATCTTCGCCACGAGCGCTGGGCGCGTTCTGCCCATGTGAATTGTTCGTGCCAGACAAAGTTGTGGACGACGGCGGCCTCGACGGCTATGGCAGTGGCGAAGAGGTAGTGGAAGTGCAAAACGCCGTTGAGGAAGAACAAGGCGGCGAACTGGATTACGATTCCCATGCCCCCGACCAGGTTGAACTTGCACCAGCGAACCAGCGTGGAGGGCGGCGCGGCGTTTGCGTTTCTACTGATCTTCATTGCGGGATCCTTTCTTCGCGATAGAGCCGGATCGTGTTTTGCAGGGTGAATACGACGACCATGAGTCCCATGCCAATCAGGCCGATGGCGCCGCCGAGGTCGAACAAGCGATAGATCCCTCCCGGGATGTGCACTGTCGGTTTCCAGAAGAGGGCGAGATTTCCGATAGCGAGCAGGATGCGCAGTTCGGTTGGTCCGAAGCGCCAGAACGAGATGCGGAACTCTCCGAGGGCGTGCGTCGCAAGATACGACTGGATGGAGAGCATCAGGAACCCGATGAGCAGGCCGATGGCGATTGCGGGATGCATGTATCCCGAAACAGCCAGGCCGCCCATCAGCGCGAGGGCTCCGAAGCTGTCGACCATGTGATCGACGTAAAAGCCGTAACGGGGACGCTGGCGTTGGCGAACGCGGGCAAGAGTGCCGTCGAGCGAATCGCCTAGCCAGTTGAGGGCGAGGCAAGCGATAACGCCGATCAGGGCGTAGCGGTTCCAAGCCGCGAGGGCGTAGAAGATTCCGGCACTGATTTGGGCAGCAAGGCCGAGGACGGTGAGGTGGTCGGGGCCGATGCAATCGGGAGTGCGCGCGGCCAGCCAGAGCAATGCGCGCCTTTCGGCGGCAGCGACCCAGCTTTCCTGGACGCGGAGCATTTCGGGGAAGGGGCGGGTGCGGCGCATTTCGAGCAGGACCCGCGGATTTGTTTGCTCACAGAATTCGGTCATGGTTTCGAAAATGGGAGTTGCCATCGTGGCCTCCGGGGCTGACGCGAACAAAGGTCGCGCAGATTGCGGCAATGGACAATGCACGCGGGGTCAAGCGGGGATCAAACGAAGATCAAGGGGTAAACGGTTGAAAATATGGGAGGTGTCCGTCGATATCAAACGGTCGGAGAGAAGTTCTTTGGACATTCTGGGCGCTTTGATTCCGGGTCCGGGTCAAGGCGGCGGGCGAGACGCCCGCAGGACAGCCGCCAGAGCGATGTCGAAGGAACGGCAGCGCTACCTTGCTTCTCGGATAGACGCCGCTAGGGTTTCGACGGACCACGCGATCTGGTCCTGTGTGATTACGGCTGGGGGAGCAAGAAGAAGATGGTCGCCGCTGGTGCCGTCGACACTGCCTTGCATGGGGTAGACGAGGAGGCCTCGTTTTAGGGCGGCCGCCCCGACTCGTCCCGCGTAGTTCTGGTCGGGCGGAAAGGGGCGCTTGGTCGATTTGTCGGCGACGAATTCCACAGCCCAGAGCAGACCGACTCCGCGGACGTCACCGACGGTGTCTTGGGCGCGCAAGGTCTCAAGCGCTTGCTTCAAGTGCGTGGCCGGAGTTCCGGGATTGGTGGAGTCGGCGGCGTTCACTAGATTATTCGACTGCAGGTGGCGCAGGACTGCGCGTCCGGCGGCCAGTGAAATAGGATGCGCGTTGTAGGTGAAGCCGTGCAGAAACGCGCCGGAGCCGATGGCGATCGCGTCGACCACTTTTTTGCTGGCGATGACGGCGCCGAGCGGCGCGTATCCGCTGGAAAGCCCTTTGGCGGTGACGAGGATGTCAGGCGCGATGCCGCTGTGTTCGACGGCGAAGTTGCGGCCAGTGCGCCCCATGCCCGTCATGACTTCATCGGCGATGAGAAGCACGCCGTTCTTTCGGCAGGTTTCCGCGATCGATTGCAGGTATCCGGGTGGGGGAACCACTGCACCTAACGTGGCGCCGCTGACGGGTTCGAAGATAAATGCGGCGGCTTCGCCGTTGCAGGCTTCGATGGCATGCGCGAGTTCCGCGGCGTATTGCTGGCCACAGTTGCGGCAGCCGTCGGAGCAGTCGAAGTCGCAACGGTAGCAGTAGGGCATACCGATGTGTGCGAACTCGCGCACCATGGGCAGGTAGATTTCGCGTCGGCGCTTGTTGCCTGATACTGACAGTGCGCCCAGCGTGGAGCCGTGATAGCTCTGCTGGCGGCTGAGGATTTGATAGCTAGCAGATTGTCCGATTTCGACCTGGTACTGGCGGGCCAGTTTCAGCGCAGTCTCAATCGATTCCGATCCGCCGCAGGTGAAGTAGACGGCGCCACCTTGGAAATGATCCCCGGCAAACGCTAGTAACTCTTGCGCGTACGCTTCGGCGACCGGCGTAGTGAACTGGCTGGTGTGAACGAATTCGAGGTTCGCGGCCTGCTCCGCCATGGCGGCTGAGATTTCGGGAACGCCGTGACCGATGAAGTTGACGGCGGCGGATCCGGCGAGATCGAGATATTTGTTTCCAGCGGCGTCCCACACGTAGACGCCTTCGCCGCGGACGGCTGCGGGGAAATCTTTGCGGAACGATCGGCGGAGAACCGCGGAGCGCGCGGTAGTGGTGGTCGATTGGGTCACGTTTAAATTATCGCATTTTGAATTGTCATACCTTCGAACTAAGCGGTGTCGGATGTCCCACCTTTTGCTGAGACTCATCATCTAAAGACATAGGACCAGAACCTTACCGCATCCATGTGGCTCTGCGGTGAACGTGGAGCCCTGGTTTTGCCAGGAGCATCTCATGAACAAATATCGATTCATAGCAAATGCATTCTTGAGTCTTGCAATCTGGATGTGCGGCGCGCGCACGCTTTTAGCGCAGCAGACTTCTGAGGGCGGGGTTCCGGTGCACATGATTGTGACCGTCGAGCCGCATCATGGTTCCGATGTGCCGGTGGTGAACCGTGAAGACGTGATGGTGTATGAGGGCAAGGATCGCGACAAAGTCACGGAATGGATTCCCGCTCAGGGCGATCACGCCGATCTCGAGTTCTTCGTCCTGCTCGACGATGGGTCGGATGCCAATATTGGGATTCTGTTGGACGACATTCGAAAGTTCATCAACCAACAACCGGCGCCAACCAAGATCGGGATCGCGTACATGCAGAACGGCATCGCCAAGATCGAACAGAATCTGACGAATGATCATGCGCAGGCGGCGAAGGCGATTCGGTTGCCGATGGGAATCCGCGGCGCGAATGGCAGTCCGTATTTTTCCTTGAGCGATCTGATTAAAAAGTGGCCGCCGAGCACCGCGCGACGGGAGATCGTGATGATCTCCAATGGCATCGACGAGTATTACGGAACCGGAGATTTACAGGATCCGTATCTGGAGCAGGCGATCGCTGACGCGCAGCGTGCAGGAATTCTCGTGTCCGCAATTTACACGCCGGGAGTCGGCCACTACGCCCACAGCTACTGGCAGAACTATTGGGGACAACTCTACTTGGCGCAGATGGCGGAGAAAACTGGCGGGGAAGCCTATTACATCGGGTTCACGCAGGCTCCGGTTTCGCTGACTCCGTACCTCGATGATCTCGCGCATCGGTTGGGCCATCAGTATTTTCTGACGTTTCTTGCCAAGCCACCGAAGAAGGCGGAGCTGGTTCCAGTCAAGCTCCGGACTGAGTTGCCGAATGTCGACCTGGTGTCGGCGGATCGAGCGTACGTTTCACCAGAAGCAAAATAACCGTCGAAACCCGTTTCGGTACTGAGGACGGGAGTGTCCATTCCACAACTGTTTGGCGGTTTGAGATTCCGATAAGATTGAACGTTCTTATCGGATCTCAATGACGAAATTGCTTCGTTTCTTCCGGCCGTCGCACCAGCACACGGCATTTTCGGCGACGCTGCTGCTGATGACCACGGTGATGCTGTCGCGCGTAATTGGCTATGCGCGCGAGGCGTACATCGCTTATGCCTTCGGCGCCGGCTCGCAGACGGATGCATATGTTGCCGCCTTCACGCTCCCCGATTTTCTCAATTACATTGTGGCCGGGGGCGCGGCCTCGATCACGTTCATCTCGATTTACACACGGTTCCTGGCGGAAAAGCGGAATGCCGATGCCCAAAAGACGTTCTCCATCATCATCACGGTGATGACGGCGGTGCTGCTGGTGGGTACGGTCGCGACAGAAATTTTCGCGCCGCAGTTTGTGCGGTGGTTCGTCAAAGGATTCAAGCCGGAGCAGATCGAACTGTGTATCCATCTGACGCGAATTCTGCTGCCGGCACAGATCTTCTTTTATGTCGGTGGAGTGGTGTCGGCGGTACTGCTCTCGCACCGGCTGTTTCTGCTGCCGGCGTTCGGGCCACTTATCTACAACGTGTTCATCATTCTTGGCGGGGTGGTGGGCGGACGGCATTTCGGAATTGCTTCGCTGGCCTACGGAGCGCTGGTGGGAAGCGTGGCCGGTCCGTTTCTGGCGAGCGTGATTGGAGCGGCCCGCATTGGAACCGGGTACAAGCCATCGTTTGATGTGACGAATCCGGCGTTCCGCGAATGGGTGCGGTTGTCGGTGCCGCTAATGCTGGGCGTGTCGCTGGTGACCGCCGATGATTGGATCCTGCGACACTATGCGGCCAGCGGCGTGGGCGATATTGCGCGGCTCAACTATGCGAAGCGACTGTTTGCAGTGCCGATTGCGGTGTTGGGACAGGCCACCGGACAGGCATCTCTGCCATTTTTTGCGCGCCTGTTCAATGAGAAGCGCCTGAAGGATTTTGCCGCGACCGTGAACGATTCGGTGTATCGGGTCTCGGCGGCATCGTTTCTGGCGACAGGCTGGATGATGGCAGCGGCTGTGCCGTTGATCGATTTGGTATACCGGCGTGGCAAGTTTCTGTTTGCCGACACGCAGGCTACTGGAATTTACTTCTTCTGGTTCTCGGTTTCGCTGGCACTGTGGGCGGCGCAGGGATTGTATGCGCGCGCGTTCTATGCCGCCGGCGACACACTTACACCGATGGTCGCCGTCAGCGTGATTACGGCGGCGTCGCTGCCGGTGTATTCCATTCTCTTTCATGCGTTCGGCGTGGTGGGGCTGGCGTGGGCGTCGGATATTGGAATTGGAGTGAATCTGCTGGCGCTGGCCTGGCTGCTGCATCGCAAGAAACTGGTTCCTCTCGGGGACTTGCGTTGGGGAGAGTTACGAAAGGCCGCGATCACTGCGGTGATCGCCGGCGGCATCAGCTTTGAAGTTGCGAAGATCGTGCCGATCACGCCGGGTCATGGCAGCCGCGTGGCGGACTTGCTGCAATTGGCCTTGGTCTCAATCACGTGGGCGGCGGCGGTGGCGGCGGGATTGTGGCTGCTGCGCTCGGAGTTGCCAGGAGATCTGCGGAGGCGCAAGGGTGCGGTGTATCCCGTGGTGGCGCAGGGAGAGAGTAAAGAGATTTCGGATGCGGGCACGCAGCCTTAGCTCAGGTCCTAGGACTTGGGTCTTCGGGTTTGGTCTCAGGCCTGACGTCCGAAGAGAGCTCGTTGGGCTATACTCTTTCTCCGGAGCCGCATTATGACCACCGCCCTAAAGCCTGTTTCGATCCAAACCCTCGTCGAAGGATTGCGGCAATTGCCCGAGTCTTCGTTTGGGCCGACCGAGCCGATTCGGCGGTTTCTGCAGGAGACACCCGTCAACGCTGATTCGCTCGCTCCTTTCTTGAATTGGGATCGGCAACACTACACTCGCAATCTGATCGACCGCACGCCTTTGTACGAGCTGATGGCCATTTGCTGGGAAGTCGGGCAGGCCAGCTCGGTGCACAATCATCGCGACCAGAATTGCTGGATGGCCGTCCCCATGGGGCGCTTGCAGGTGGAGAACTTTCATCTCGTACGCCAAGATCTTGAAGGTGGAAGCTGCTGTCTGGAGCCTACGAATATCGTTGAGATGAATATCTCCCAGCCATGCGCGGTGGATCCCGCCGATCCGGTGCATCGGGTGGTGAATCCGAAGGAATTCAACCATCGTGCCGTCAGCCTGCACGTGTACTCGCGGCCCTTCGATACCTGCGTGGTGTACTCACCGGAGCAGGGGACGTGCGGGGAAATCAAGCTGCACTTCAACACGGAATACGGCAAACCGAAGTAACTGCATCGAGCCTTCGATCGCTAGGTGATCCGCCGTTCTCTCGCTAACATTTTCATAGGGAGTTGCGATGAGGCAGTGGCTTGGATTGCTGACAGCGAGTCTCGCTCTGGTCTTGGGCGGATCTTACGCCTGGGTGCACCGGAATCATGTGGCGAATGCGGTGGCGGCGCCAGTCGCGGCTCCTGCCGCGACCCAGCCGAACTATGCGGAAGTACGCGAGGCTCAGAAAGCCGTCACCATGGCGGGACCACTGGCCGATTACATGTCGAGCCAGAATGGCTCCAAGCAAGAATCGTCCAAAGTTGAGACTCTTGCGACGATTGCGTACAAACCAGCCGCATCGGATCATGTGGGAGGATCGCCTGTCGGAACCAGCAACCCGATTCTCCATCAAACTTTTCGCGTTGCCGGGATTGTGAACCTGCCTTTTGAAGTCCCGGCGCACGCGGCCAATCCGCAACTGCGAGGGACCTATCGATCGTTTGTGAAGCGCGAAGGAGCACTTGCCAGCGATGCGGCCGCGGACGTGGAATTTCTCTTGTTGAACGAACCGCAGTACGACGAATTTCTCAACGGCCGTGGGGGCGAGGCGGTATTCTCCGCCGAAGATTCGCATTTGCAGGAAGTAAACACCGGGCTGCCACCCACCCTTGTTCAAGCCGCGAAATATCATCTAGTCTTCCGCAACAACTCGCGCGACCACGTCAAGAAAGTGGTCGAGGCCGACTTCCGCATCGACTTCTAACGCCTTTTCTGCTGCTACACTAAAAGGGTTGCCCCCGCGTAAGAAATCACCGGACCAAGCCCCCGCAGCGGTATCTTCGAACGGGAAGACGGCGAAGGCGAAAGCCACGGCCGGCGCGGCATCTCAGCCGTCTACGGCTACAGGGCGCGTCTATCTGATCGACACCATGTCGTTCATCTTTCGCGCCTATCATGCGATGGCGCGGCAGCGGCCCATGTCCACCAAGACCGGGCTGCCGACGGCGGCGATTTATGTCTTCGTAAACATGCTGCGCAAGCTACGCGACGATTTTTCTCCGGAGTATCTGGCGGCGGTGTTCGACGTGGCCGGACCTACGTTCCGCGACGAGCAGGCCGAAGCGGTGACCAGCATCCGCAAGTTCGACATCAAGACGCAGACGTTTACCGAGATCGAGTACAAGGGGTACAAGGCTAACCGCAAGGCGATGCCGGAGGACCTGGTGCAGCAGGTGCCGTATATTCGGCGGGCGCTGGAGGCGTACCGGATTCCCATTCTGGAGGTCGTGCGATTCGAGGCCGACGATGTGATCGGCACGCTGGCTCGCAAAGCGGCCGAGGCTTCGCATCTGGTGTATGTCGTTTCCAGCGACAAAGACATGATGCAGCTGGTAAACGACAAAGTGCAGATTCTGAATCCGCCGAAGGACAATTTGATTTGCGATGCGGCGAAAGTGGAAGAGATTCTTGGCGTGCCCCCCGAGCGCGTGATTGATGTGATGGCGCTGCGCGGGGATTCGATCGACAACATTCCCGGAGCGCCAGGAATCGGCGACAAAGGGTCGGTCGAGATCATCAAGCGCTTTGGCACCGTCGAACAGGCGCTGGAGCGCGCTGCCGAAGTTGAGAGAAAGACCTACCGCGAATCGCTGCAGAACAATCGCGATACGATCCTGTTCAGCAAGAGCATGGCCACCATCGATACGAATGTGCCGATCGAGTTGGATGTGGCATCTATGCGCGTGGGGGAGCCCAATGTGGAAGACCTGCGCGCGCTCTTTACCGAGCTGGAATTTACCTCGCTGTTAAAGGAACTGTTGCCTGTGGTCGAGGTCAGCGAGACCCACTACACCGAAGCGAAATCAGCGGCTGATGTCGAGAACATTGTGAAAGCGATCGAAGCCGGCGGTGCGCTGGCCTTCGCGGTGGAACACGAAGAGCCGGCTGTCGCGACAGAAGAAGAGGAGAAAGAAGAAGAGGCGCCGGACGCGCAGATGTCGTTCATGGGCGGCATGGCCATGGCGATTGCCGCGCCGCCCGAGCCTACCTCCCGTCGCGTTGCGATCTCTGCGGCAGCCGGAACCGCGACGATCGTCAAGCTCGATTCCGGTGACGCAGCTGAGAAATTGCGGTCGCTGCTGAAAAAATCTGACGTGCCTATCGCTGTGCACGATTACAAGGCTGCGATTCACACGCTCGATCCGCTTGGAATTCAACTGACAGGGATTCGTCATGATCCGATGCTGTACTCCTACCTGCTGGATCCGACGTACTCGTCGCATCGGTTGGCGGATGTTGCGTTGCGGCGGTTCAACCTGAAGCTGGCGGAGCAGCTTGCCGAATCTGCGGACATCACGGGAAGGCTCGCGAGCGCGCTGCGCGCCGAGCTTGAGCAGGCTGGGCTGCTCAAGCTTTACGACGAGATGGATCTGCCGCTGGTTCCGGTACTGACTCGCATGGAACAGGCCGGAGTGAAGATCGACACGGCTGCGCTCTCGCAAATGTCGGGCGAACTGGAACGCGAGATCAGCACCAAGGCGAAAGAAATTTACGAAGTGGCCGGGATGGAATTTAACGTGGGCTCGCCGAAGCAACTGGGCGACGTGCTATTCAATCGCATGAACCTGCCCAAGCCGGTGAAATACGGCAAGGGGCGGACGATTTCGACCGCGGTCGACGTGCTCGAAGAGCTGGCCGAGAACCATCCCATTGCGCGCATGGTCCTCGACTACCGGCAGCTGACGAAGCTCAAGTCGACGTATGTGGATGCGCTGCCGGCGCTCATCAATCCCGCGACTGGACGGTTGCACACCACCTTCGGGCAGACCGGAACTGCGACAGGCCGGCTGTCGTCGGCAAATCCGAACCTGCAGAATATTCCGATTCGCACCGAGTTGGGACGTGGAATTCGCGCGGCCTTCATTGCGGAGCCGGGCCACGTACTCTTGACGGCTGATTATTCGCAGATCGAGTTGCGGCTGCTGGCGCACTTTTCGCATGATGCGTTGCTGGTGGAAGCTTACCGGCGCGGGGATGATGTTCACACGCTGACAGCTTCGCAGGTGTTCGGCGTGCCGCCGCTGATGGTCACGCCCGATCATCGTCGGCAGGCCAAGGTAGTGAACTTTGGCATTGTTTATGGGCTTTCGGCTTTCGGGCTTTCACAGAATCTCGGCATCGAGCCTTCGGAGGCGAAGCAGTTCATTGCCGCTTACTTTGAAAAGTACAGTGGCGTGCGCGCATTTATCGACAAGACTCTCGAAGAAGCGCGCCGCGACATGAAAGTGAAAACCTTGTTCGGGCGGGTGCGTCCAATTCCAGACATCAACAGCAAGAACGCCAACCAGCGTGGATTCGCCGAGCGCACGGCTGTCAACACGCCGCTGCAAGGGACGGCAGCAGACTTGATCAAGATTGCGATGATCCGCATCGACGCGGCGCTGCGCGAGCGCGGCATGAAGTCGAGGATGACCCTTCAGGTGCACGACGAATTAGTCTTCGAAGTTCCGGAGAGCGAAGTAGAGGTCATGCAGCAGCTGGTGCGCGAGCACATGGAGAAAGTTCACGCCCTAGCCGTGCCCCTGCAGGTGGATATGGGCGTGGGCGCGAACTGGAGAGATCTGGAGTAGCCCCGAACAGCCTATCGATAGATTGTCACTCTAAGATTGTCATTCTGAGGCCCGCGCCGTTTTTGCGAGCCGAAGGATCCATGTATGCCGCTGAGGATTGCATGGGATCTTCGCTTCGCTCAGGATGACAGAGCGTGAATTGTCCAGCCAGTAGTGTAGAATTGCTGAGTGAACCCCTCCGCTGGTTGACGGCATGGAAGCCGTCGCACCTTCGGATTCCTTCCTCGTCGGGACGTGGCTCAGCCTGGTAGAGCACTCGCTTGGGGTGCGAGGGGTCGGCAGTTCAAATCTGCCCGTCCCGACCATTTAACAAAATCTCTTCCCCGGCGTATCGTCTAAGCTGCGCATTGGGTCGCTATCCGATTACGCTTTCCAATCGTGGGTTCCTGCAACGCTACTTAACGCCAATGACCATCGAGTCCGGCCCAACCAGGTGTTCTACGCGAGTTTCGCGGAAGCCTGCTTCCTTCATCCACTTGGCGCAGTCGGCGCCGGTGTAGTCGAAGCCGTCGGCGGTTTCGATCAGCATATTCAGGCTCATCAGCAAGCCGAATGCATTCTCCCGACGATCGTCGTCGATGATGCTTTCATAGACAATGAACGCGCCGCCCTCGGGCAGGGCTTCGTAGGCTTTGCGCACGAGCATTTGTTTCATCTCGAGGCCCCAGTCGTGCAGGATGTGGCCCATCATGATCACGTCGGCTTTGGGCAACGACTGATCGATGAAGCTGCCGGGGGCAAATTTCACGCGTCCGGAAAGTCCGTTGGCCTCGATGTATTCTTCGAAAATTGGCCCCACCTCGGGCAAATCAAATCCAGTTCCCTCGAGATGCGGATTGGCCAATGCCACCTGCGTAATCAAATCGCCCTGGGCGGTTCCAACATCGACGGCGGTGTGATATTTGCTCCAAGGGAATTGGCGTGCGATTGCCAGGTTGGCGCCGCGGCTCACTCCCGTCATGGCTTTCAGGAACTCCTTCAGCCGGGCCGGATCGGAGTAGAGGGCCACGAAAGGGTTGGGGCCGCCATCTTTGATTTCGTTCTGAGGAAGTCCAGTTCGGAGGGCGGAGGTGAGATGGCTCCAAAAGGGATAGAGCCGGTGGTTGGCCATTTCCAGAATCCCGCCAATGTAGGACGGCTTGCGCTTGTCTAGGAAGAAGTCGGTACTGGGCGTGTTGTAGTAGCGGCCGTCGCGGCGTTCCAGAAATTTCAGCGACACGAGCGCATCGAAGAAATCACGCGCCGATCGCGGATGCAGGCCGAGCCGCCCCTGCAACGTTTCGAGATCTTCTGGATGCCTGGCGAGTTCCGTAAAGAGTTCCATCTCGACGGCGCTCAAGAGTGTTTTTGAAGCCCAGAATCCCAGGCCCACCTGCAGAATGTGATCGGGTCGTGCCTCGCTCATGCGCGTTTCTTCCTCCGGACGATCGTGCAGTATACCAGCCCGGTGAGCCAGAGTTACCTCGTCGACCGCCACAAGTGCCTGCTTTTATCGAGAGAGATCGACAAGAAAATCTGTCACTGCGTTTCGCTAGTCACGAAAGGCGTCGAGCTTCGCTGCGTAAATCTGGCAATCGAACGAGAAGTCAACCTTCTTACAGATTGGGAAATAAATCGCCTTTCCATCTCTGGACCACTTCGGGGCAGTGGCGCGACCCTCGGTGTTTGCCACCTTTTGTACAGCGCTCCCGTCGGGATTCATGAAGTAGATCTCGTAATTTCTGTTTCGGTTCGATGCGAAGGCGATCTTGGTGCCGTCAGGCGACCACGCTGGCCAACCATCGAAGGCAGGATCATTGGTGAGATTTCGCACGTCGCTACCGTCAGCGTTCGCAATGAAGACTTCTGAGTTGTTCTCACCCAACATTCGACGAAAGGCAATCCGCTTCCCATCGGGAGACCAGACGGGGTAGGTGTTCACTCCGCCGGAGATCAGCTTCGTAATGTTCCGGCTGCTTAGTTCGATGGAATAGATCTCAGATGAATTTTTCTTTGGGGGCTTCAGGTCATCGTCGGTGCAATAGGCTACGCTCTGGCTATCGGGGGCCCAGTTCGGGTGAATCGTCTTCACTTCTTTGGGGGTAAGCGGCTCAATGTCCGTGCCATCTGCATTCATGAGATGAATCTGTTCGAGCCCGTCCTTGATTAACACGAAAGCGATTCGTTTTCCATCGGGCGACCACGCGGGGTCTTCATGGTCGGCATCATCCCGCGTTAACTGTTTGGGATTCGATCCATCCAGGCCCATCCGGAAGAGCTGTTCTTTACCTGCGATCACCGAAATGTAGACGAACTCTTTGCCGTCTGGTGACAAGGTCGGGTCGACGTTCTCGGAATGAGTCAGTTGATAAGCGACGGTAAGATCCCGGTTCTGCGCCTGTGTAGCCAACGTAACGAAGAAAAACAAAACGATTAACCCAGCCTTCAAGAGTTCTTTCTTCATAGGGGCTTGGACGAAGGTCTGCAGTCAATGTGAGCCAGGATTCACCCGACTGGACCTTTAGAGTCCGAATCCGTTGCGGGCCGGTTGACCTAGGAATAGCATGGCGTGGGGTCTTCGTTGTGCTGCAAGCTATCTCCCAGTACGAGATCCGTCGTAAGGTCGGCGAGGGCGGCATGGGTGTTGTGTTCGAGGGCTGGGACTCGCGCCTCGGACGCCATGTTGCCATCAAGACTCTGCGCGGGGCGACCGAGAGCGCCGAGGCTAAGACCCGGTTGTGGAGCGAAGCGCGATCGTTGGCGCGCGTGAGTCATCCTGGAGTCTGTCAGATTTTTGATGTGCTCGAGCAAGGCCCCGACCTCTACCTGGTGCTGGAGTTTCTGGAAGGGCGCTCGTTGGCGGATCGCCTGGGATCGGGGGCGATGAACGCGGCGGAGGCAATCAAGATCGAGCGCCAGGTGCTGGAGGCGTTGGAAGCGCTGCACGCTCTAGGCATTGTTCATCGAGACCTGAAGCCGTCGAACGTTTTCCTGACTCCACACGGCGTCAAGTTGTTGGACTTTGGACTTGCACGCACGAATCCAGTCGCGACGGAGGTGAGTCAAGCGGAAGCCGCTACAGCGCTCACGGCTCCGGGCTTCATCGTCGGTACTCCGCAGTACATGGCGCCGGAACAGGCGCGAGGCATCGTGGCAGGTCCGGCGGCGGACATTTTTGCAGCGGGATGCATTCTCTACGAGATGCTTGCGGGTAAGAGAGCCTTCGACGGTGCTTCGGCGGTCGATATCCTCTATTCGGTGCTTCACCACGACCCCTCGCCGCTGAGTGGATCGCGCGAGATCGAGGCGCTGGAGCGGGTGATTCGGCGAGCCATCGCGAAGCGTCCAGACGATCGCTATCCCACTGCGAGCATCATGCTTGAAGAGTTGAATACCGTTCCGGCGGCAAGCAGCAATGCGGTGCGGCCGAAGGTCTCCACGGTAACGCGATTGATCGCTCTTCCATTTCGCTGGCTGAAGGAAGACGAGGAACCGCATTTCTCGCGCAAAGCCTGCCCGACGCAATCAGCAATTCACTCTCCGGAATCGATCATCTGATCGTGCGCTCGAGCATGCTGGCCACCCGGTTCGCGGCCACGGCAGATTTAAGGCAAATCGCCACCGACGCCGGCGTGGACGCGATTCTCGCGGGCTCGCTGATGCGCATGGGCAACCGCTTGCGCCTGACGTGTCAGTTGGTCGAGGCACCCAGCGGAACTGTGCTCTGGTCGGAGACACTGAATTCTCCTCTGCAAGACCTGTTCACCATTGAGGAAGAGCTCTGCAAGAAGATCGTGCAGGCCTTGTTGTTGCCCCTCACGGAACGGGAGCGTGACATTCTGCAGCGGGACGTTCCTCGCAGCGCCAAAGCCTACGAGTGCTACCTGCGTGCCAACCAGATTGCATCAGTCCGCTCGATCGATAGCATTAAGCGTGCGCGCACACTCTATCTTCAATGTCTGGACGCCGACCCGGATTACGCTCCGGCCTGGGCACAACTCGCGAGAACCAAGCGCTTCATCGAAAAATTTGGAGAGATTGCGGACCAGCACTTTCCCTCGGCAGATGATGCCTTCCAAAGAGCGTTCGCGCTCAATCCGGATTTGGCCATCGCGCACAACCTCTACACCCCGGTGCAGTGCGATCAGGGACAGGCCGCTACGGCAATGCACCGGTTGCTGACGCGCGCCTGTTTTCGCCGCAACGATCCGGACTTATTTGCCGGGCTGGTGCAGGCGTGCCGGTATTGCGGCGAACTGCAGGCTTCGGTCGCCGCGCATGAGCGAGCGCAAAGCCTCGATCCGAACATTCTTACGAGTGTCCCGCACACGTATTTTCTGCTCGGAGAATACGAGAAGTCTTTGGCTTGCTATGGGAACAAGGTTGGCTTCTATCTGGACTGTGCGGCGCTCGTCGCCCTGGGCGATCGCGACGAGGCTCTATCCCGGCTGCGAAGCCGCGAGGATTCAGGGAGCGCGTCCGGCGGGATTCGAGCGATCATGCAGTCTCTTCGCTACTATCTCGAGGGCAATTTTGCGGAATGCCTCAAAGCCATCGACGCCGGGGAGTCGCACGCTAAAACAGACCCCGAGAGCTTTCTGTACGTGGCACGAGAGCTCGCCATGATCCAACAGACTGAGCGAGCCATTCAGGCTCTCTACCATGTGATTGAAAAGGGATTTGTCTGCGCTTCGGCGATTGAAAGTGATCCTTGCTTTGCAAGCCTGCGCTCGTCGCCCGGCTACGATGAGTTGCTGGCATTGGCGCGCACGAAGCGCCGGGAAGCTCACCAGATATTTCTCGATGCTGGTGGGCCGGAGCTTCTGAGTGTCAGTGCAGGGAATGAAGCACGCGCGTAGAGGGCGGCCATTTTTTGTCAGTGAGGTTCGGTATCAGCCCGACGCTTCGAGTTCCTCTGCGATCGCAAGCATCTTTGTAACGCTGTTCCAGTTGCGGGCGGTGCCCGTCGTCTGCAACAACTTCTCGACTCTCGACCATGGGAGCTTGGATTTTCCCGCGCCGTCGGGAAAGTAGATGTACAGCTCGCGGCCCTTGAGATGGATTTCCTCAGGATAGGACTTGAAGCTGAGGAGCGTGGTGTGCGCGTCGGGGCCGGCCGCGGTGGCCAGGAACGTGACCAGAATTTTGCCGGGCTCAAGGTCGCGGCGGCTCGCGAATGGGCTGGCGGCGATGGCTTCCCTCAGTTCACCGGTCGTGCGGAGGATGACGTCGGGTCGGCACTTGAAGGTGTGCTCGATTGCACTCTGAATCTTCTTCGCCAAGGCAGCCGAGTTTTTCTCTTTTGTTCGGAAGATCACGTTGCCGCTCTGGACGTAGGTGCGTGGGTCTTCGAGTTTGAGGGACTCGTAGAGCGCTCGCAGGTCATCCATTCTTATCTTGTTGTGGCCGCCTACATTCACGCCGCGCAGCATGGAGATCAGCACGGGCATAGTTGTCCTTCAGTTCGTCTTGGGAGAAGTTTTGCGCACATTGATCCGACGGAAAAGCTGTTTCTCGGGGCCCACCGTTAACGTGCCAGTCATCGTATTGGCCGAGATGTGAAACTCCCAGTCGTCCTTCTTGTCGGTGTTGGCGCTACAGCTGAGGTTGGCCTCGTTCGCGTGATACTGGCAGAAAATCGTTCCCATGAATTGGGGCGAGCCGCTGACGATCTTGTCGGCATCGATGTTTAGCTGGGCGGGGTTCTTCTTGTCGGCGGTGATGTGATAAACAACGTGTTCATCGTGGCACGGAGAATCAGGGACGGTACACTTCGACTCGCCTTCCCATGTGCCGATGACTGCCGCGGCGGACACAGCCTGCGACCAGGCCGGCGAAACAAGAAGAATAATCGCGATGGCGCCGAGTGGGAATCGCATTGGCGGAATTTTGAGAGCCACATCATAAGACCTTACCGACTCAGCTGTCGAGCTTCGTCGTCGGACAGCCGGGGCGACTGTCCCCACACGGCCTTTCAGGATGGCCTACCGAGTGGGTGGAACCAAGAGAATCACTTTGACTCCATATTGATTCGCTCGGAGAATCAAGGAAAGCTCTGGCCGCGGCCTTCATCAAAACCGCCGAAGTTCGAAATTGATCTTTTCAGCTGTTCCATCCAAGTCGTAACGCTCACGACTTAGAGGGCTTCCGAGCCCAGGGAGAAGTGCCTATGTCGGGACAAGTCGTTTTGTATTTCGAGGACCAGGCAGACGCGTTGCGTTTCGCGCTGGCCGCGGGTTCTGTGATGGCGGGGGAAGGCGCCAAATTCACCAGCGATCTGGTGCAGGAAACGG
Source organism: uncultured Acidobacteriaceae bacterium (assembly GCA_963840895.1). Taxonomy (GTDB): domain Bacteria; phylum Acidobacteriota; class Terriglobia; order Terriglobales; family Acidobacteriaceae; genus Sulfotelmatobacter. The sequence continues at coordinate 852,618 of CAWJAR010000002.1, read as the reverse complement.
CGCGAGTGACGCGCATCCGGTTGGACGCCGTGAATGCGGGTGCGGCGGCGTCGAAGAAGTCGAATCCTATGCGCGTGGCATAAAATCGGTGGGTTGAGAATGCCGCTGCGACGGCTGCCGGGTTGCGCCCGGCGGACAGTCGGGGGCGGCTGTCCCCACACCAGCAACCTGCTTAGGCGGTTCCGGCGTTCGTGAAGGCTTCGAGCGCGTCAGAGAGCGTGGGGAACATTAGAAATATCTGTTCCATCTTTGTAATCTCAAAAACTTTCCGCACGCGTTTGTTCACCCCGGTCAGAGCCATTCTGCGGCCAGCCTTCGCGCAAGTGGTGCAGGCACTGACCAGCGATCCCAGCCCGGAAGAATCCAGATAAGGAACATTGGTGAAATCCAGAATCATGGTAGGAGCGTCTTCACGTCGAACCGCGTTGAGGAAGGGAGAAACGTTCTCCATGGTCAGCGGACCGCGAAAGCTCAGCACGCCCCGGTCGAGTCGCTCGATCTCCAGCGGTTCCGACGCCATAGGGCTGAGATTCTAGGCTAGATGGCAAGGTGGGTTCAAGTGGCCTGCACCTTTGAGCTTCCCGGTTACTTTCGACACGGTCCCTTCCTTTGTAATCTTTTTGTGTTTTCTTGGGGCATGCGGTTGCAGCGCGGGCCCGCACGACTACGATTGTTACAACGGCATGTGGGGGGAAACGGATGATGAAACGAATTGGAAACTTCTACGAGCAGTGCCGATGTCAGCCATCATAATTCTCACCTCAATGTCGCTTCCCCCGCATTCGAAACACATCCCAAGGGATCCCGCGCCCGAGTTCTCCTGAGTTCGGTCTTCGGACCGTACGCGCAGGACGATGAATTCGGCAGCCGCTCCATCAACCCGATGGAGCTCTATCACAACCAGGTCACGCGCGCGCAGGGCAGTTTCTCGCTGCGCATGTTCCATCGCTCCTGGGGCATCATGATGATCCAGGCGAATATCTCTGCGCCTTGTGCGGTGCTCGACTTTCCTACCCGCGATGACTTTGCGCGCCAGCTGAAAAGCAATCAGTACGACATTGTGGGCATCACGGGAATCATCGTGAATGTCGCCAAGGTGCGGGAGATGTGCCGCATGACGCGCGACTTGTCGCCGCAGTCGGTGATCGTGGTGGGCGGGCATGTGGCCGCCATTCCTGGAATCGAAAAGATGATCGAAGCCGACTATATCGTGAAGGGCGAAGGCGTCTCATGGATGCGGCGCTATTTGGGTGAAGACGAGAGCGCGCCCATTCGGCACCCGGCGATTGTGTCCGGCATGCGCACTCGCATCATGGGCATTCGCTTGCCGGAGCGCAAAGGGGCAACGGCGGCGACGATTATTCCCTCGGTGGGCTGTCCCATGGGATGCAATTTCTGTACGACCTCGGCGTTTTTCGGAGGCAAGGGAAAGTTCGTCAATTTCTTCGAGTCAGGCGACGAACTATTCGACGTCATGTGCCGCATGGAAGATGAGTTGAAAGTGAATTCATTTTTTGTGATGGACGAGAACTTTCTGCTGCATCGCGAGCGCGCTATGCGCTTGCTGGAACTAATGAAGCAAGGGAACAAGAGCTGGGCGCTCTCGGTGTTTGCCTCCGCCAACGCGATTCGAAAATACAAGATGCATGAGTTGGTGGAACTCGGCGTGTCATGGCTATGGATGGGGTTGGAGTCTCCGAAAGCCGGCTACAGCAAGTTGCAAGGGTCGGACACGCGGGAACTCACGCGAGAACTGCGCGAGCATGGTATTCGTGTGCAGGGATCAACCATCATTGGCCTGGAGCACCACACTCCCGAAAACATCATGTCGGAGATCGAGCACGCGGTGTCGCACGATACCGACTTCCACCAGTTCATGCTGTATACGCCAGTACCCGGAACCCCGCTCTATCAACAGATGTCGGACGAGGGACGCCTTTTGCGCGATGTGGATTACGCCGACGTCCATGGGCAGTTCAAATTCAATTTCAAGCACGCCGCGATTTCCCGGGATGATTCGAAACGTTTCCTCGATTGGGCATTCTGGCGCGACTTTCAACTCAACGGTCCGAGCCTGTATCGCATTTCGCGGACGTTGCTGGCAGGATGGAAGCGCTACAAAGACCATCCGGACGCACGCGTGCGCACGCGCTTTGAGCGCGAGATGGGGAAGCTGAGCGGCGTCTACAGCTCCGCGTTGTGGGCCATGGAGCGACAATTCCGGAAAGTGGACCGCAACGTGAGTGAGCAGATCCGTGCGCTGCGGAAAGAGTTCAGACAGGAATCTGGAATCGTCTCGCGCATGCTTCCGGCCTTGCTAGGACCGGTGCTACTGTGGACCACCCGGCGCGAGGAGAAACGACTGGCGCACGGCAAAACCTACGAGCCGCCGACTATTCTGGAGCGTAGCAATTGGGTGGAAGCCTAGCGTTACCGAGACTATCCGGTCCTGCGCGTCGACAGCAGATTGAGGATCTCGCGCAATCCCTGGCGGATGTACTGGAGTTCGGGCCCGCTCTGAGACGGGAAGGGGATCGCACTCTGTGTCTTGTCAGTCTTGGTTTCTGAACGCAGATGCTGGCGCGCTCCGGAAATAGTAAATCCCTGTTCGTAGAGTAGTTGCTTGATGCGCAACACACTCTCGACGTCGCGCTTACGGTACATGCGTTGGCCGGTGCTGCTCTTGACCGGCTTCAGTTGCGGGAATTCCGACTCCCAGAATCGCAGCACGTAAGCCGGCAGGTGGCACAGCGTCGCCACTTCGCCAATGCGGAAATAAAGCTTGTCGGGAATGAGGATTTCATCCGACTTGTGCTTCGCCGTGCTTTTCTTGCGCGCTGACATTTTAGGATCATGCGGCAAAGCCGCGTGGTCTGACTATTGTGCCACACGGCAAGGCGAGCCCAACCACATTTTCGTTCGGAGCCAAAAGGAAAAGCCCCTCAAGAGGTGCTTCTCTTAAGAGGCCAGTGAGAAATCGTGATGTAAGCGAGGTATCCCTCGCTGACGGTTAGTGTTTCTTCTTTTTTGCCTTCTTTTTCGTTGCCATGAAGGTTCCTCCGTTGAACGATTTTCCCTTGCAAAGGTTCTCGACTACGGGCCCTTGTACTTGAAAGGCCCACCCTACGTGTAGTATGGGAAGGCCCTATATCACAAGATATTGCGGCACAGATGAATAATGTGTCAATAGAAATCTGCGTGGAAAGGCAGGATTTGCAGCGTGGGGGAGTCAGCTGCAACCCTTCTCGATAACTCGCTATGTGGAAGTCAAGTCCTCGAGTCGCTTAGATCTTCCTGACTCCTGACTACTGACCGCTGACTCCTTCCTCCGATTTCCAGTACACTGCGCCTCATGCGGCGCGATCCGGTGGAACTGGAAATCTTCAAGAACCTGTATCACTCCATTGCGGAGGAGATGGGTGCGGCGCTGCGCCGGACTGCGTTTTCTCCGAACATCAAAGAACGGCGCGATTATTCGTGCGCGGTGTTTGATGGCGCGGGTGAAGTAATCGCGATGGGCGACCACATGCCGGTGCATCTGGGGTCGATGCCCATGTCGGTGCGGGCGGCGATTGATGCTGGCGGGATGGAACCGGGCGACGTGGTGATGCTCAACGATCCATTTCGCGGCGGGACGCATTTGCCCGACATTACCCTCGTCGCGCCCGTTTATGTGGAGAAGCAGGCACGCCGCGGGAAGAAAGCCCGCGGACAACCCTCTCCTGACTTCTACGTGGCTTCGCGAGCGCATCATGCGGATGTGGGAGGAGCGTATCCGGGATCGATGGGACTCTGCCGCGAAATTTACCAGGAAGGAGTACGCATTCCGCCGGTGAAACTTATGCGGCGGGGCGCGATGAATGCCGATGTCCTCGCCATGCTGCTCAACAACGTACGCACCCCGCAAGAACGCGAGGGCGACTTGGGGGCGCAGATCGCCGCGTGTCATACGGGCGCGGAGCGGCTGCTGGAGGTCTGCGTGCGCTATGGAATAGAGCGGGCCACGCGTGCAGAGAGCGACCTGCTCGACTATTCCGAAGAGTTGATGCGCGCGTTCTTGTTGCGCGTTCCGGCGGGCGAATACCGGGCCGAGGATTTTCTGGATGGGGATGGGATCCGGAATGAACCGATCAGGATCGCGGTTCGAATCGCAGTTCATCCGGCTGGCGGGAAGAGACGGCAGGATGCCGTCGCGACAGCCGGGGGGGACGCCAGCTCTACTCGAACCCGCTCTCGACGCCTCGTCACGGTGGATTTTACAGGGAGCGATCCGCAGGTTGAGGGGAGCGTGAATGCGGTGGCGGCGATTACATTTTCGGCTTGCTTCTACGTGTTTCGTTGCCTGCTAACGGAAGACGTTCCGGCCGCTGCCGGGCTGATGCGACCGATCGAGGTCATCGCCCCCGAAGGTACGATTGTGAATGCGCGGCCTCCGGCGGCTGTGGCCGGCGGTAATGTGGAGACTTCGCAGCGCATTGTCGACGTGGTGTTGCGCGCTCTGTCGCAGGCGATTCCCGATCGTATCCCAGCGGCAGCTTCCGGGACGATGAACAATCTGACCATTGGCGGTATCGATCCGCGCACGGGTGACCCGTTCGCATACTACGAAACCATTGCGGGCGGGATGGGGGCGCGTCCCGGCAAGTCCGGCGTTTCCGGCGTGCACACGCACATGACCAATTCGTTGAATACTCCAGCCGAGGCACTGGAGTATGCCTATCCCCTGCGAGTGCGGCGATACTCGCTGCGCCCCAACAGCGGAGGGCATGGATCGTTTGTCGGCGGCGACGGAATCGTCCGCGAGATTGAAGTGCTCGCCGACTGCGAAGTAACGTTGTTGGCAGATCGGCGCTCTCGCGGTCCGTGGGGACTGTCGGGAGGGGAGGACGGCGCGCCGGGGAAGACTGTTATTACGCGCCTCGATGGCTCGGTCGAGCCCATGCCCGGGAAGTTCAGCACCCGCCTGCGCACCGGCGAGAAAATCCGGATTGAAACTCCCGGCGGCGGCGGTTGGGGCTCCTCGCACTTGAAGGGATGATTCCTTTGCCTGCCCAAGCCATCTAACTTCGTTGGAAGGCAAATAATCAATGACCACTGATCTTGCTACGCACTACATCGATGAAGCCCGCCGCCAGATGCGCGGACAAAAGCACATGGGCGAAGGGGCGATGGCACAACTACGGGATGAAGATTTTTTTGTGACGCTCGACCCGGAGGCGAATTCCATTGCGATTCTAGTCAAGCATCTGGCCGGCAATATGCGATCGCGTTTCACCGACTTCCTCACTAGCGACGGCGAGAAGCCGGATCGCTTCCGCGATCGCGAGTTTGAAGTGAATGCGGCGCTCACCCGCGCCGACGTGTTGCGGTGGTGGGAAGAGGGCTGGGCTATTGTTCTAGGCGCGATTGATGCGCTGAAGCCGGAAGACGTGATGCACACGGTGACCATTCGTGGCGAGCCACATACCGTGTTGCAGGCCATCAACCGGCAGATCGCGCACTATGCGGCGCATGTCGGGCAGGTTGTGTTCCTGGCGAAGCATCTGCGATCGAACGAATGGAAATCGCTGACCATACCGCGGGGTAAATCGGAGGAATTCAAGAAAGTGGTGCCGAAACCGCCCAAGCCCTAAGCCCCGATGCGGGAGCTGCGGGCTTCGCCTGGACCAAACAGCCGAAGGCCGCTGTCTCTACATGTTCTCGATGGTGCAGATCACGCTCATCTATTTTTCTCTGCGCTTTCACCTTTCGAATCCTTAGCCTCACCTTTCGGCCAGACTGGCGCCACCAATTCCGTGCGCCACATTGGCCCTCCCATATACGAGAGTGTTTCCGATTTCACGAAGGTCGGCGACTCTCCGCCGAGAATCCAGACATGCGAGTCAGGCGGTTGCTTTCCCAGCCACGGCGCGACTAATCCGGCGACGCCTCCGATCTCAACTTTGATGGCATAGTGCAAGGCCTCGCGTGCGGAACCCGCAAGCGAAAACGAATCTTTCGGGCGGCTGCTGATCGCGAGTTTCACTACCCGGGGCTTGGGCGTGGCCACGACCATCGACACTTCAATCGGCGGCGAATCCGGCGCCAAATTCTTCAGCAACGTGAGGACTAAACCATTCGCCAGGTCGGGCGGCAATTTGAGGCGCTCATTCTCGGTCTTCTCCTTGCCATCGTCATCCTTGTACTGGACCGAGACTTCGCCTGTCGAAGCCTTGATCGAAACTTCCGTTTCATTCTTGAATGCCGGACCCTTCTGCACCAGGTGATAGCTGATGAGCCGGAAGTTTCCGCGCTGAGAAAAGACTGTAGTTTCCTCCTGGCGCGATCCATCTTTGAAATGGTAGGTCAATTTGCTCTTGATTTGATTTCCATGTGGAAGCTGGATGAGATCGCCTTGTGCAATGGGCGTGCCGTCCAGCGTGCTCAGCACGAGAAAGCCGTGCAGCAAGCCTTCCTTGTAACGAACGGCGACGGGGGACGCCGAAACCGTCGCGCCGGAAAGGGCGAACGCGCAGGCCAGTAGAACTGCAAAGACCCGAGAACGCAGATTCCCACCTGCAGTGTTCAAGATTGGCACAGGCTTTCGATGCCGTTACCACGGTTGTGGTTTGCGCCCTTGCATCGGAGTCGCTCGCGCAGATCAGGTTTTACATTTTCGTGACAATCCTCCTGGAACATGGCACTTGGGGCTCGAGCACGGCAAGAAGTAGAGTGTGACGCGGTGCTAGAATCATACGTTTTGTGTTTTATGCTTTTTTCGACTTTATAGGTGGCATTCATGGCGACAACAATGATGGCGGTGGTCAAGCCGGAAGCGGCGGCGGGCGCAGAGATTCGCGAGGTCAAGATTCCTGCTTTCGGGCGCACCGACGTGCTGGTCAAGGTGAAGGTCGCATCGATCTGCGGCACTGACCTGCATATATACAACTGGGACCGCTGGGCGCAGAACCGCATTCATCCGCCGCTTATTCCCGGGCATGAGTTCTGTGGTGAAGTGGCCGCATTCGGCGATGAAGTGACCAGCGTCAAGGAAGGCGACTTCGTTTCCGCCGAAATGCACGTGGCCTGCGGCAAGTGCCTACAGTGCCGCACCGGAGAAGCGCACATCTGTCAGAACGTAAAAATCATTGGTGTCGATGCCGATGGTGCGTTCGCCGAGTATGTCGTCATTCCCGAGTCGAATATCTGGAAGCTCGATCCCGCCATTCCACTGGACTACGCGTCGATCCTCGACCCGCTAGGAAACGCCGTGCACACCGTACTCGCCGGGGAGATCGCGGCCAAGAGCGTAGCTATCACGGGCTGCGGCCCGATTGGTCTGTTTTCAATCGCCGTCGCCAAAGCCGTGGGCGCGACCTCGGTATTCGCGATCGAAGTAAACGAACACCGGGCCAGGATCGCCCGCGAGATGAAGGCTGATTACGTGCTGAATCCTGCGAAAGAAGATGTGCATGCGATCATCCTGGAGAAGACTGGCGGCCTGGGCGTCGACGTAGTGCTGGAGATGGCGGGGCATCCGGACTCGATTCGAACTGCGTTCGACATCGTGCGCCGCGGCGGAAGAATTTCCCTGCTCGGGTTGACCTCGAAGCCGATCTCCGTGAATTTTTCCGAGGACATCATTTTCAAGGGCATCACTGTGCAGGGCATCAACGGCCGCCGTATGTACCAGACCTGGTACCAGATGACGGCATTACTCAAGAGCGGCAAACTCGAACTGCACCCAGTAATCACCGACCGCATCGCGATGAAAGATTTCTCCACGGCCATGGAGCGGCTGCAGACAGGTGAAGCAAGCAAGATCCTGGTGTATCCCAACGGCGTGCGGTAGGTTCGTGTGGCGCGCCATGTGACGCGGGCGCCCCCGCCCGCGATTGCGTCAGCCAAAGATGTCCCGCGGGCCCAGCACGGCCGAAGAAAGTGAATCATGAGTCTCGACGCATTCGTACGTTGCACCTGCATTCGCGATGGCCGAGCCAAGCCGCATCCCCTTCCCAGCAGGTTCATGTGGGACGAGTCCAGCTCGCCTTCGCTCTCCGGCGATCCAACCGAAGAAGAATGGGATGCACACGACGGGTGGCTGCAGGAGTCATGCGAGCACGAAGGCTTTCTGGTTTCCGAGCCACTTGGGCAATATCACGCGGATCCAGCACGTGCGGGAGTTTCTCCGGCACCTGCAAGGAGATCCCGGCCCTAAGTTCCCAATTCTTCTAAAGAAGGTCGTGTACGACGGGACGCATACTGGCGACTGGCTTCCCGCGAAAGAGTCGCCGGCGCTGTTGCGGGAAGTCGATCTCGTGCTGGGGTCGAGCGACATCCTTACTGATGGAGAGAAAGAGTTCTTCCACAGCATGAAGCGCCTGTGCGAAGCCAGCGTTGCGACGGGCAATCCGATTATCTTTTGAGGACGGAAATTCTTTGCCACGGATCGCACGGATTTCCACGGATAAACTCTCCAATGATGCTGGTCGGCTGTCTTCGCTTTTGCAATGGGGCTAGACTTATATCTTCGCATCTGATCCGTGTGAATCCGTTCTAAATCCGTGGCAAAGGTTTCGAGGCTGACATGACTACCGCAACCCGCACCAATCCTCTTTCGTACCTCACCGACCAGCTCAACGAACTCAAGGCCAAGGGCACGTACTTCAAGCTGCGCGTGCTTGAGGACGAGCAGGCGCCCATCTGCACATTCGATGGGAAGAAAGTCATCAACCTCGCGTCGAACAATTATTTGGGGCTGACCACACATCCTAAGTTGCGCGAGGCAGCGCTCGAGGCGACGCGCAAGTTGGGCGTGGGGTCGGGCGCCGTGCGCACCATTGCGGGAACCATGAAGATTCACATGGAGCTCGAAGAGAAGATCGCCCGCTTCAAGAACGTGGAGGCCTGCGTCGTCTTCCAATCGGGCTTTGCGGCGAATGCGGGAACCGTATCGGCTGTGCTCGGCAAGGACGACTTCATCATCTCGGACGCGCTCAACCATGCCTCCATCATCGATGGGGCAAGGCTTTCGAAGGCGAAGATTCTCGTGTTCCGTCACAAAGACATGGCGCACGCGGAAGAGCAGCTAGCCAGCATCAAGGGCGAACCGGGCAAGAAACTGCTGATCACCGACGGCGTATTCTCGATGGATGGCGACATCGGCCCGCTTCCCGCACTGTGCGATCTCGCCGAGAAATACGGCGTCATCATGATGGTCGACGATGCGCACGCTTCCGGCGTGCTCGGCCGCAACGGACGCGGCACGATCGACCACTTCGGCATGCATGGGCGCGTCGACATTCAGGTGGGGACGCTCTCAAAAGCAATCGGCGCGCTCGGCGGATATGTCTGCGGGACGCGCGATCTGATTGATTTTCTCTATCACCGCGCGCGGCCGTTTCTGTTTTCGACGTCGCATCCGCCATCGGTCGCCGCCACGTGCATCGCGGCCTTTGACGTCTTGGAGAACGAGCCCGAGCGCATGGAAAAGCTTTGGGAGAACACACGCTTCTGGAAAAAGGAATTGGGCCTGCTGGGCTTCGACATCGGAGGAAGGGCGACGCCGGCAAGCGAAACTCCAATCACGCCCATCATCATCGGCGACGGCAAGTTGACAATGGATTTCTCCCGCGAGTTGTTCAAGGAAGGCGTGCTCGGCACCGGCATCGCGTTTCCCACAGTCCCGGAGGGCAAGGCGCGCATCCGCACCATCATGACCGCGACGCATACAACGGAAGAGTTGCAGCGGGCCTTGGAAGTTTTGGGGCGCGTGGGCAAACGCATGAAGATCTTGGGGTAAGCGTCGCGGTGGGGTAGGTGTCGTCCCTTGCGGGACTTGCTGCTTGTTTATCGGTTTTCCCGGCACTTACGTGCCGGGCTAATGGATACCGTCGCTTCGCGACTGAAGCGTGCTCGGAACTTATTAGGAGTTGCCGCTTTGTGCGAAGCTCATCACGGGTGCATTCGGAGCATGCCACGCGCCTCTGTGGGTCTTGGTCTCATTCCCGTAAACGGAAATGCAATGCGGCCTTGTGACCGGCAGCACAGAACTCTTCCCGCCCACACGTAGAATCCGAGATGAAACTGACTCGATTGCCTGCAAGCCTGCAGTCCCCGAAGGGGACGAGATTCATTAGCCCGGCACGTCAGTGCCGGGGTGGCTGGCAGGAAGTCAGAAGAGTCCCGCAGGAACGGCACCCCGTGGCGCATACCTACGACGCAAATTTCGTGCACTGTATCTTCAGTACGAAAGATCGTCGCGATACGATTCCCGCAGAACTGCAAGAGAAACTCTGGGCCTATCTGCTTGGAATCGCAAACAATCTGAAGATCAAAGTTATCGCCGCAGGAGGCACGGCGAATCACATCCACTTGCTTCTGGCCCTGCCGCCAACCATGGGGTTAGCGGAAGCCGTGCAGAAGCTGAAAGCGAATTCATCGCGCTGGCTCAGTGAACACGGAATCTCATTTCGTTGGCAAGAAGGGTACGGCGCTTTCAGCGTGAGCCCGTCATTGCTGAATACCGTGCAAAAATACATTCGCAATCAGGCAGAACATCATCGCAAGCGAAATTTTGAAACGGTTACGTAACCCCTGTAACGGACGACGTGCCCCAATTCAGGATCGAGTGCCGCGTCCTCTTGTGCTCCTGCCAAACGATTGTCGCGGCAGGAGATACTCTCGCGAGATAAGTAACCTCCCCGGCATAGCCCCCAGGTAGCAGGCATAGCGTTGTGGAGCGCAAGCATCGGCGCGATAACTGGAGCGTACGCGGAGAGCAGATCGCCGGGGCAAGGGCTCAGCCCAGACCGGAACAGAGGCAACTCCGGAAAGGGAGGCTGGTTATGCGACATACTGCAGCAACAATTGCGATCGTGACGATGCTGATGGGGCTACCACTTTACAGCGTCGACGCGCCTGTTCCACAGCAAGATCAGGCAGCCCCGGTCAACATGCAAAGCATGACTCTGGCCCAATTGGAAGCCAACGCGGATACGGCTCGAGCTCGCAAAGACTATCCGCTGGCGATCCAGTATTTTCAGGCGGCACTCAAGAAGGATCGTAAGAATGCCAACCTCTACAACAAGCTGGGGCTGGCACAGCTGAGGAATAATGAGCTCAAGGCGGCCCGGATCAGTTTCTCTTCCGCGGCAAAGTACAACTCGAAATATGCCGACGCCGTCAACAACATTGGCGCTATCGACTACATGCAAAAGAACTATGGTGGCGCAGCCAAACACTTCAAGAAGGCTGTTGCCCTCGAAGAAACGCGGCCGGCGTTCCATGTGAACCTCGGGGCAGCATGGTTCAGCCAGAAGAAGTTGGACCAAGCCCTCGCGGAGTATACCCGGGCCCTGGAACTGGATCCGGATGCGCTCAGACAGGAATCGAAAGTGGGAGTCATCGCCCAGATCTCCAGTCCTGAGGAGCGGGCGCGCTATTCCTACATGTTGGCGACGATTTACGCCAAGCGCGGCGATGTGGACGGGTGCCTCATGTGCCTCAGAAAGGCCAAGGAAGACGGATATCGTGACCTGGCCAATGTCTATAAAGACGAGGAATTCGGCGCCATTCGGGCCAATCCGAAGCTGCATGACGTTGTGCCGCCGCCGGCACCCAAATAGCCCATTGCGTTTTCCCCGGGGCATCTCCGCCGCGCCCGTGGAGGAGATGCCCAACGGGCGCTTTAGCCGATGGGGTGCCAGCTTAGGAGGCCTCTCACCAGACCCCTCCAATTTTTTTAAATATCTTTTGAAACGGTCTGCCCGGTTTCCGCACTATCCCTATGAGTGGAAGACATCGGCTTGAACAGCGATCATCCACGGTTTCAGGAACCCAGACCGGCGACCACTGGGAGGGTTCTCGTAAGTGCCGGAGTCGGTCCGGGGGGAAGCGGCTCCGGCGCTTCTGAATTAGAACTTCCCCAACAGAACACAGGCCATTCGTTGCAGCTCACATTTGCAGGAGTCAGTTACCCCCAGTGCAGAATGCCCGGCTCAACCCGCTCAAAATTTGCCGTCGCAGCCAGCCTACCTTGATCAAACGGTCCGCCGTGGCTGCTCCCGAAAACCGCGTCGCTACGCCTGCTCCGGTGCTACACTTTCTGACACTTCAGAACGTACGGGGCAAGTACTTGCAGTTTCATTCCTTTGACGAATCGTACCTGAACCTGTTACGGGCGGGAGATTTTCGTACCCAGGAGCATTTCTCGGCCTACTTCACGGCGTTGATCAAGATCAAGTTGGGCTCGCGCCTGAAGTCCCCGGAAGCGATTGAGGATGTTCGTCAGGAAACCTTTGCCCGGTTTTTTGTGGCGTTGCGGGATGGAAAGATATTGCAGCCCGAGCGGCTGGGTTCGTTCGTAAATTCAATATGCAACAACGTGTTGCTCGAGCACTACCGTTCCGGGTCTCGCAATACCTCCCTGGACGATGAGGAAGAACAAAATTTCCCGGCGCTGAATGTCGATCTGGTGGGTGCGCTGAGTGCTCAAGAGAGAGAAAAGAAGGTCCGCGAGATCCTGGAGAAGCTTTCTGAGAAGGATCGCCGGCTGTTGCGCGAAGTTTTCCTGGAAGAACGTGACAAAGATCAAGTCTGCCGAGATTTCGGCGTCGACCGGGAATATTTGCGCGTGCTGTTACACCGCGCCAAGCAGGCATTTAAGTCGTCGTACCTTAAGCATTGTGGAGAAAATCCCCCAGATTTTGTTTCCGCTTAAGAACGATGCATGCCGCGAGGAGCCTACTGAGATGAGGGGGAATTTAATCATGGACCACACAGCGGTGGTTCGAGACAAAATGACGGAACGATACCTGCTCAACGAGCTTGATTCCGACCTTCGGGACCAATTCGAAGAGCACTACTTTGACTGCCAGGAATGCGCTCTGGACGTCAGTGCCGGCGCCCAGTTTGTGGAACAGAGCAAGCTGATTCTGGCTGAACGGTCCGAACCGATTCTGATCCGCTCAACGCCTGCATCGCGCCCGGTTTCTCGCGGATGGCTGGACTGGTTTCGTCCGGCGTTTGCCGCGCCGGCTTTGGCGCTTCTGTTGCTGGTTGCGGGGTATCAGAATCTGGTAACGCTTCCCGGCCTGCGAGCAGCACTGAAACAGCCACAGGTTCTGCCCGCGGTCTCGATCAACATGGGGACTTGGGGTGCAGGAGGCTCGCCCACCGCAGTGCCTGCGGGACAGGGCCTTCTTTTGTTCGTCAGGATCCCTCCCGACGCCAGCTATGCACGTTACACCGTGGATTTGTTTAGCCCGAACGGAAAGTCGGCGGGCTCGTTCTCCATCGCACCTGCGGCCGGTCAGGATCAGTGGCCGGTGATGGTTCCCAGGATCGACCGGGAAACGGGGGCCTATACGATGGCAGTCCACGGAATCACCACCGGTGGGGAGTCGAAAGACCTCGGAAGCACGTCTTTCCAATTACAAATTCAGAGATGAGTTGTAACAGGAGCGGAGGTACACTATGGCCACTATGACGGAAATACCAACCGCAGTCACCGGAGCCAAACCCTCGCATGAATTCCACGCTGAAGCTCACGTCCTCAGCGGGCACCTGCAGCGCCCGATCGAGCAAGTCATTGAACGGCACGCGCCCGTCAAATTGAGCGACCGCAGGGGCGGCCACCTCACCCGCGTGACCGAGGACGTCAGCATCGAAGGATTGATCAATTTTGCCAAAGGGAAGACCCGCGTGTCGGGATCGCGCAGCTTGAAAAACAATGGATGGGTAACGCTCTCGACCTCCATCATGGAGGGTATGAACGTTTTCGAAATCATCACGGCCGACCGCATGGTTTCGCAAATATCCACCGATCATTCCTTCAACGACGGTCACGTCCCCCGTGTAACCTTCCTGGGGACGCAGTTCAACAATCTCATGGTCAGCGGCTTCCCGGTTAAGGTGACCTGGGATTTCGGGATCTGCGGAGACATCCCCGCCAACGGCAAGTCGTATCTGCAGGATTCGAAATTCCTCGGCCGGGTGAAAGAACAGACGGCAAAAATTGCCAAGGCGAGCGGTCTTCCCAAAGAGATGAAGGATCAGTACGATGAGAAGCTTGGCTCCATCAACAAGCTCATCAGTAGCTGCGACGCGGATGGCGAAGGCATCCACGGACCCATCACATGTTCCCTGGTTCAGAAGATCGACGTCGACATCCCGGGCGTGCAAACCTTCGGGAACGTGATGGTGATTCAGGAGTTTGGCGCGGTGGCGCTGGGCGAGATTGTAGTGGGAGAGAAAATGTACGAGGGCTCCACTCGGCCCGACGTTTATTTCCAGCTGACCGGAATCAACATGAACTTGGGCTGCGTGGGGCACGGGGTCGTCGCCGGCGCGACGGTCGCCGCCAATGGCCATCACCATCCCTAATCTATGCTTCATTGCTAATCATGACTGTGGGGTTGCTTTCGTGCGGTCCTCGCCGAGGCAACCCGCAGCTCGCCTTTGATCACTCTTATCAAGCCTTCCTTCATGGAAATCTTAGGCAGAGCCAGGACGATGCTGAGCGTGCATATCAGCAGTTCAGTCATGAAAGTCCGTACTGGGCTTGGAAATTCAAGATCCTCAAAGCCAAGGCAGTATTGGCGCGGGGGTTATTCGAAGAAGTCTTGAAAATCCTCGGATCCGAACCATTTCCTGCCGACGACCCTGATTTGGCCGTCTCGGCGCTCACCCAGATAGCAATCGCCAATTTGCACCTTCATAATTTCACTGAATCTCAACGCATTCTCAACGAGGCACAAACCCAATGTGAAAAAGAGTCCTCTGGAAGTTGTGGGGAGCTACTTCAAGCGCGCGGCCTGCTGTCCAGCGAGAGGGCCGATTCGGCTTCAGCCGAGAAGTTGTATCAAGGTAGCCTTGCGTTCGCTCGAACCCATGGGGACCCGTATCTGGAATCCACTTCTCTACTCAACCTGGGCGCGGAGTCACTGGAGCAAGGTCGCTTCGACGAGGCAATCGACTTGTCGGAGGCAGCCCACTCCGCCGCTACGAAGGTGCAAGCCGAGATCATTCAGTTGGTCACACTGGGGAATGTGGGATGGGCTCGTTACCGTTTGGGCGACTCCGAGCAAGCTCTATCGCTGTCCCTTGCTGCAGAAAAGGCCGCCGCCGAGCACGAAGATTTGTTCGATCAAGAGAACGAGCTCACGAACATCGGCTACATCTACATGGATCAACGCAAGTTTGATCTGGCATCACAGTCCTTTCAGAGGGCATTGCAGATTGCCAAAGACATCAAGGCACAGCAGGACATGTACAACGCTCTGCGAGTGCTGGCGCGGCTAGCGCTGCAAATGAATGAGCCCGACAAAGCCAACAGCTATGCGGAACAGGCAATGAATATCGCCCGTGCGAGCGGTAACCATGTGGACGAGATTTATCCCTGGCTTATTCAGGGGCAAGTCGCAGCGCGAAGAGGTGAAGCGCCCAAGGCACAACAAGTCTTCCAAGCGGTCGAGCACGATCGTGTGTGTCCCATCTTTCTGAAATGGGAAGCCCAACACTCCCTCGCGCAGCTCTACGAGAGTGAAAAGCAAATCAGCGAAGCTGACGATGAGTATCGCGCTGCACTAGCCACCTTCGAATCAGCCCGATCCACCGTACGAAGCGAAGACTTTCAGCTCTCGTTCCTGACCAATGCCGCCCGCATTTACGACGACTACGTGCACTTCCTGGTGGCGCAAGGAAAGTCGAACGACGCCCTGCGGTGGGCGGACAACAGCCGGGCCCGCACGCTCTCCGAGGGACTGGGTTTGCTTTCCAAAGGAGCCCCGAAAGCCGATCGCGCAGCACCTCCGCTGTTGAAGCAGGAAGAGATTTCGCGTCGCGCGAAGAGCGTGCTTCTTTTCTACTGGCTCGGAGAGAAGCAGTCGTACCTTTGGGCCGTGACACCGCAAAAGACGAGCCTGTTTACACTGCCCCCCGGCGCCGACATCGATGCGATGGTTCAACGCTATCGCGAGGCCCTGAAGGGTCCACAAGACGTTCTTCAGTCCAGCGAGGATGGGCGCGCTCTCTATCGCACTCTTATCGCCCCCGCAAAGTCGCTTCTGGCGAATGACGCGAAAGTGTTGATCATCCCAGACGGCAGCCTGAACAGCCTGAATTTCGAAACGCTCGTCGTCGCTGAGCCCAATCCCCACTACTGGATCGACGACGCCGATATTGCGAACGCCAGTTCCTTGCGGGTGCTCGCAGCGTCATTTGCCCGTGATCACAAGAAGAAACCGGCTCGCCGCCTGCTCCTCATCGGCGACAGCGTTGCTCCCAGCAAAGAATATCCCGAATTGCAGCGAGCCGCGCAGCAGATGACGAATGTCGCCAGGCACTTTCCTGCGTCGCAGGAAGCGGTCTATCAGCGCGATCAGGCGACTCCGGCTGCTTTCCTGACCAGCGGTCCCGACAAGTTTTCACACATCCATTTTGTGGCGCACGGCACGGCCAGCCGCCTGAGTCCGCTCGACTCTGCCATCATTCTTTCCAAGAGCGCCACTGAATCAGACTCCTTCAAGCTTTATGCTCGCGATATTGTGCCGCTCCGGTTGAATTCTGAACTGGTGACAATTTCTGCATGTTACGGCGCGGGCGAACGCGCTTATTCGGGCGAGGGGCTGGTCGGACTTGCCTGGGCTTTCCTGCGCGCCGGAGCCCACAACGTGATCGCCGGCCTATGGGAAGTCACCGACGCGTCGACCGAACAACTGATGGATCGTTTCTACGATGAACTCGACAAAGGAGCCACTCCCGACGCGGCCTTGCGCGCGGCGAAGCTTTCGTTGCTCCACGGTAGCCTGTATCACAATCCTTTCTACTGGGCGCCCTTTCAGCTCTATACCGGCGCGTAATGCAGCGATCTCGAAATCGTTTCTGATCGCACCAACTGATAAGCTCATAAGCGGATTTCCTGCCGTGCATCAGCGGCAACAATCCGCTCACACCGTATGCACATTCTGCACGTCGTCGGCGCCCGTCCAAATTTCATGAAAGCCGCCCCGGTCTTCCATGCTCTGCGGACGAGGCCTGGAATGCGGCAGACGCTGGTGCATACCGGGCAACATTACGACAAGAACCTGTCCGATGTTTTCTTCTCTCAGTTGGAAATTCCCGCACCTGACATGAATCTCGGGGTTGGCTCCGGCACGCATGCCCGTCAGACCGCCGACATCATGACCGGCTTCGAGCCCGTCTTGCTGGAGAAGAAACCAGACGTTGTCCTGGTTTACGGCGATGTGAATTCGACGGTCGCCGCCGCCCTGGTGTGCGCCAAGCTGCTCGTCCCTGTTGCGCATGTCGAGGCCGGGCTTCGCTCCTTTGACCGCACCATGCCCGAGGAAGTGAATCGCATCGTCACCGACCGCCTGGCAGACTTGCTCTTCACCCCATCGGAGGATGGAGACGAGAATCTCTTGCGCGAAGGCGTTTCCCCCGAAAAGATTCATCGCGTGGGAAACGTCATGATCGACTCTCTCGTGCGGTTACTTCCGGCGGCAAGGCAATGCCCCACCAATGGATTCCCCGAGCAATTTGCCCTGGTCACCCTTCATTGCCCGTCCAACGTCGATGACAGCGAAACATTGAAGAGTATTCTTGAATCGTTGCTCGCGGTGAACGACAAACTGGACGTTGTATTCCCCGTTCATCCCCGCACACGAGACCGGATCGCCCAGTTCGGCTTGAGCACCGAGAAGCTGCATCTTCTCGAACCGGTTCCCTACATCGAATTTCTCGCACTGCAAAGACGCGCCACCGCCGTCATCACAGACTCAGGGGGAATTCAGGAAGAGACGACCTACCTGCAAGTGCCGTGTCTCACGCTCCGTAACAATACCGAGCGGCCAATCACGGTCACGATGGGAACGAACATACTGGTGGGACAAGACAGCCGCAAGCTGACGTCTGAGTTATCGGCAATCCTCGAAGGCCGAGGCAAGCGCGGAACCATTCCACCACTGTGGGACGGCCACGCCGCAGAGCGCATTGCAGACGTGTTACAGCGTCTCTAAAGTCACGCTAACTTCTTGACTTTCGTGCGCACCTTTTCGAACTCGTAGGTGCCCAACCCGCGCTTCGCGGCCATCTTCAAGTATGGCAGCGCATCCACTTCCATGTTCCAGTACGCCTTCGCGACATACGCATCGAGCGCCACCGGATCCGTCCCGGCGACCAAAGTCTTCTTGAGCAGCACATCGTCGAGACTCCCGCCCGTCGGACCGTTGCGCACGAGAATTCGATAGCAATCGATGATCGTCAATGTCGGCCGCACGAAGTCGGCGAGGTCCACCAGGCTCTCGTGAATCCTCTGGTGCAGTTGGTTGCGCTGCCCGCCGAGCATCCCATACCAGTTCTTCATGCCGAGAGTGGTGCCGGTGAGCGAGTGGTGCTTGGCGATCGGAATGTTGATAACCTTATCGACATTCAGAAAGGGATCGAACACCTGCCACGCGTGCAGCACCTCGCCCTGCAGGTCCACTTCCTTGAAGCGCGAAGGTTCGGGAAGAATGACATCCGCACCCGCGAGCTTCGCAGATTCTGCAATGCCGGAGCGCTGAAAGCATCGTCGCGCATCGTTGCAGCTAACGTCAGTAACGATCACCCGCTTGGCTCCGACGTTCACGCACTGCCGCACGATCTCCGCGACGACCTCGGGATTCGTGTTGGCCGCTTGCTCCGGCGTGCGGTCCCAGCCGATATTCGGCTTCACCAGAACCACGTCGTTACGCGAGATGAAGCGCCGCATGCCTCCGAGTTCTTCGATCGCCTGCCTGGCCAGTTGGGCCGGCTCGCCGTCTTGAATGATTGCCATCTCCGGCAATTTCGGATCGGCCTCTACCGTGTGGCCGTGCTTTGCCGCCATGGCCAAGGCCTTCTCCGGGCGCCAACTATGGTCGCTCAGCCAGACGCCCAGCCCCGCGGCGCCGGCGCCCGCACCCGCGACCCGCAATAACTTGATTAAAGCCTCGCGACGGCTTAACACCACCGCTTCGTTTTCCATAAACACTCCGTAATTTCAGCGCGAACCACGTGGATCTAGTTCCATCATCATGACTTCTTCCGATTCAGCAGGATCTGATTAGTTCGCGATCGGCTTTCGCCGACGCTCGTGACATAGACCGCGGGGCGGTCTTGCACCGGGCAGGCATGCTCGCACGCCCCGCATCCGACACAGAGCGCAGGATCCAGATATGGCTGCTTCACCTGCTTTACATTGCCCGCCGCGTCAATTACTTCAGCCGGCCGGAAATAAATTGCCTTCGGCGATGTCGGACACCACTCCTCGCAAACAATGCAATCCGTCGCCATCGCCCAGGGCAGGCATCGCCCGCGATCGTAGAATGCTGTCCCGAGGCGGATCGGCTTTGCCGCAGAAGTCAGGTCGACCGACCATCCTTTCTCTTTCGGCGTAATTTCCCAGATCGCGCCCGTGGGGCAGACCTGTGAACACAGCACGCAGCTGGTCTCGCAATAACCAATGCGTGGAACCACAACCGGCGTCCAAAGGCCTTCCAACCCCGCCTCGATCAACGTGGGATGCAACGCGTTGTTCGGGCACACCTTCATGCACTCGCCACAGCGAATGCAGCGCGACAGGAAGAACTCTTCGTCGAGCGCTCCCGGCGGACGCAGCAAGCGCTCATGACGTTCGGCTGCAAAGCCCGGAGTGCTGCGCGCCAGAGGAACCAGCGCCGCTCCAGCGGCCAGTCCGGTTAGAACTTTGCGCCGCTGCAAATTTGCTCCCAATACTTTCTGCGCGGGAAAGAACTTGAACTTCAAGCTGTGTTCCGGACACTCGTCCACGCAATTCAGGCACAGATGGCATTCAGGTTGGTGCCATGGGGCCCCGCCCGAGGGATCGTCCCCACCTTGGCAGCGCAGCAGGCAGCGATTGCAGTCATTGCAATGCTCCGCGCGCTTGACCAGCCCAAACACCGACCAGCGCGAAACGAGTCCCAACAGGGCGCCCAGCGGACAAAGGGCTCGGCACCAAAACCGCGTGATGCGAAAATTCAACGCAATCACGAAGATGAAGATGAGTCCCAGCCAGATTCCCTGGCGAAAATATGGCTGTTTGAAACTGAGCAGCGTCGCTCCCAGAACGAAGTGCAGGATTCCGCCGACGGTTTGCACAGGCGCAATCCGACTGTGCTCAAGGGCGTCCAAGACGGCGCGCATCCCATAGTTTGTTGCCGGAAGGATCGACAAGCCTATCGAGCGCACTAAAAACGAAAACGGGTCCAGCCATCCCACGATGCCCGTCCCAAGCAAAGCCGCGATCAGTGAAGCAATCAGCAGGTAATACTTCGTGGTCTGCCAGCGTTTGTAGCGGTTCGACTCAATCAGTTGCTTGCCGCGCTTGCGCTCGGACTTGAAGCTGCTGAAGAAGTGATGAATCGATCCGAGCGGACAAATCCATCCGCAGAAGAAGCGCCCCAGAAACATCGTGGGAATCAGAATCACCAGGCTTGCCAGCAGACCCTTATAGAGCGCGCGGCTGGCGAGAGCGTTCGAAAGCGCAACTAGTGGATCCAGCCGGAAGAACAGTCCAACCGGATAAGGTAGACGAATCTCACTGCCCGAAGCCGCCAGCGATCCCCGAAACTCGGTACGCAGCAGAAGGAATAGGAACAGCAGAAAGAAAGCGATCTGCGAAAACAGCCGGACCTTCGTCAGTTTCGGAAAACGCACGGTGAGCCCTCAATCCCGGGCCGGATGGCCGCTCGCAGGGCAAATTCTGCGAACCTCCATGTTCGTTCCCGACGGGCTACCGATCTGTGATCGAAATCACTCCTCTGCGTGTTCCTTACGCCGAGCCCTAGCCGCCTTCTACCAACCGCCGAATCCGCCCGAAAGCCCAGTCAATTTCCTCGCGCGTAATCGTGAGCGGGGGCGCGATCCGAATTACCCGGTCATGCGTCTCCTTGCACAGGATGCCGACATCTTTCAACGCTTCGCAGTACGGACGCGCCGGGCTGAGCAATTCGATTCCGATCCACAAACCCTTTCCGCGAATTTCCTTCAGGTCCGGGCTTCGCATGCTCTGCAGCAGGCTGAGGAAGTAGGCCCCGAGTTCGGCGGACCTCTCGACCAGTTTTTCTTCCACCAGCACACGCAACGCGCTGCGAGCGACGGCGCAGGCCAGCGGATTGCCGCCGAACGTGCTGCCGTGGTCTCCTGGCTTGAACACCCCCAGCACTTCCTTCGACGCCAACACTGCCGAAACAGGATAGAAGCCGCCCGACAGCGCCTTGCCCACAATCAGCACATCTGGCTTCACGTTCTCGTGCATGTAGGCGAACAACTTTCCGGTTCGGCCCAGGCCTGACTGAATCTCGTCGCACATGAACAGAACGCGGTTCTCGCGGCAGATCGCCTCGGCCTCGTTCAGGTATCCAGCCGGCGGCATGACGATGCCTGCCTCGCCCTGGATCGGCTCAACCAGGAACGCGCATGTGTTCGGAGTGATGGCAGCGCGCAGCGCCTCCGCGTCTCCATACGGAATGATGCGGAATCCCGGTGTAAACGGACCAAAGCCGTCGCGATACTGCTCGTCGCTCGAGAAGCTGACGATAGTGACTGTGCGTCCGTGGAAATTGTTGGCGCAAACGATAATTTCAGCTTTTCCTTCCGGAATGCCTTTGACCTTGTATCCCCACTTGCGCGCGGCCTTCACAGCGGTCTCCACCGCTTCTGCGCCGGAGTTCATAGGCAGCGCCATTTCAAATCCGGTGAGTTCGTGCAGTTCCTTGCACAGAAGAGGCAACTGATCATTGCGGAAAGCCCGCGAGGTCAGCGTCACCCGCGAGGATTGCTGGATGAGCGTAGCCAGAATCCGCGGATGGCAATGCCCCTGGTTCACCGCCGAATATGCCGCCAGGCAATCGAGATAGCGCTTGCCCTCCACGTCATAAACCCAAACGCCTTCAGCGCGTTCGATGACGACATCGAGCGGATGGTAGTTGTGAGCGCCAAACTGCTCTTCAAGTGCGATGAGTTCTTGAGCGTGGGTGGTTTCTGTTACGGACATAAATTCTCCTGGTTCTAATATTCGATTTGTCATGATGGATCCCTCTCAAACAGCATCGTCAGCAGCGCCATCCGCACAAACAGCCCATTGGCCGCCTGCTTGAAATACAGAGCCCGCGGATCGTCGTCCACCGTCTTGTCCAGTTCCACCGTTCGTGGCAGCGGGTGCAGAATCAACGCGTCGGATTTCATCTTCCTGAGGATTGTGGAATTGATGGCGTACCGCTGTAGTTCTTGCCGGTCCCGCACGCGCTCCGGCCGGATGCGCGTCTGGTAGACGACGTCCACTTCGCCGATGACGCGATCGATGTCGGACTCAAGCTCGTACTGGACGCCGTGGTCGTCGAGGTACTCAAGAATGTCGGGTTTCATCTGCAGTTCGGCCGGGCTCACAAAGAAGATCTTGACTCGCTCGAATTTCGCTAGCAGATAAGCGAGTGACCGCGCCGTCCTCCCCTTGTCGAGTTCTCCGATGATGGCGACGCTCAGTCCGACGAGAGGCCGTTCTCGATAAATCGTGTACAGATCCAGCAACGCTTGCGTGGGATGCTGTCCCCCATCGCCGTCCCCCGCATTGATGACAGGTACGGGCGAAACATTCGCCGCCCTCCGCGCCCCTCCTTCTTCCGGATGGCGCACCACGATCACGTCAGAGTAGCTGCCGATAATACGAATCGAGTCTTCCACCTGCTCGGCTTCCACCTCCGACGAAAACGTTCCCGCATGTTCGGTGGAGAGAACCTTGCCGCCCAGCCGGTAGCATCGCCGCCTCGAAGCAGAAACGGGTGCGCGTCGAAGGCCGGTAGAACATCGTGGCTAGAATCCTGTTCTGATAGTCGAGCGTTCCGCCGCGAGCGACCACGCGCTCCATCCCGCGCGAACGGTTGAACAGTTCCATCAGCAGCGGCACGGTCAATTGCTGCGACTCGATCAAATGCCGCAACTTCATCGTGTCAGGCTTCGGCGCGTGTGCCTGATCGGCCACGGGTTTTGCAGGCACTAGCGTCATATTCGACATCGTTATCGTCCTCCCACCGGAACTTTGAACTCCACGGACAATTTCTTACGCACAACCTCGGCATCGGGAACTACGTGCGTCCCAGCGCGTCCGGCAACCGCTTCGCACAGATGGATGTTGGAAGTGATCACTACTTCTTTCCCTCCCGCCCTCAGGAATTGCACCGCCGACTCCACCTTGGGACCCATGTTTCCCGGCGGAAAGTGCCCGGCGCGATAGTGCTCCTCAAGTTCCGCCGCAGTGACTCGCAGCAGTGGCCGCTGGCTCGGCTTCTTGTAGTCGAGGTACACGTAGTCGGTGTCAGTGGAGATCACGAAAATGTCTACGCCGAGCTGAGACGCCAGCAGAGCCGACGCGCGATCTTTATCGATCACGGCCTCCACTCCATGAAGGCCGGCGTCGTCGCGCACCACGGGAATCCCTCCCCCACCGCAGCCCACCACCAACACGCCCTGGCTCATCAGCGAGCGAATCACTTCCTGTTCGACAATCTCAACCGGCTCCGGCGAGGGCACCACGCGGCGATATCCCCGAGCGGCGTCTTCCACGATTTCCCATCCCAGCAAGCGTTGCCGCTCCTCGGCCTGCGCCCGCGAATAAAACGGCCCAATCGGTTTCGTCGGATGCTTCATGGCAGGATCGTTGGCCGAAACAATGCTCTGTGTCACCAGGCTGACCACTGGCACATGCAGTCCCGCAGCGGCTAACTCATCTTGCAGCGATTGTGCGAGCAGGTATCCGATCTCTCCCTGGCTGGCCGCCCCGCATACGTCGAGAGTCTGCCCCGGGACGAGATCCGCCGCTCTCTCGGAACGCAGCAACTGCGCCCCCACCTGCGGCCCGTTCCCGTGCGTAATCACCAGGTGATAGCCATCGCGAATCAACCCGATGATTGCTGCCGCCGTCCGGCGCGCATTCGCCATCTGCTCGACAACCGTCCCCTTCTCCCCCGCCCGGATCAGGGAGTTGCCACCGACGGCGATGAGCATGGTCTTCATGGTTCGTAGTCAGTAGCTAGTAGTCAGGAGTCAGCACACTCATCGCTTTTGCTGACTCCTGACTCCTGACTACCGACTCCTCATCTCACCTTTCGCTCGCGCCTACCAGTTCTTCCCGTACCGCCGGAACTTCGCGGTACTGCATGAACTCCAGCAAAATTGCCTTCTGTGCGTGCAACCGGTTCTCCGCCTGCTGGTACACAACTGAGTGCGGAGAATCGATGACCTCATCCGTAACCTCTTCTCCGCGATGCGCCGGCAGACAGTGCATAAACGCCGCATCGTATTTCGCATGCGCAAGCAAATCGCAATTCACCTGGTACGGCAGGAACACTTTCTGCCGCTCTTCCTTCTCGGCTTCCTGGCCCATGCTGGCCCATGCATCCGTGTAAACCACGTCGGCACCAGACGCCGCCTCCATCGGATCATGCGTCAGCGTGCACGTCCCGCCCGTCTGCGTGCCACGCCTTAAGGCCCATTCCACAGCCTCCGGCTTCGGTTCATATCCCGCAGGCGTAGCCACCCACACGTGTGCTCCCAGTTGTGCCCCGGAGAACATCAGCGAATGGCACACGTTGTTGCCGTCGCCGATGAACGCGATCTTCAGACCCGCCACGTCGCCCTTCAATTCCTGCATGGTGAGAAAGTCGGCCATCGCCTGGCAGGGATGGCTGTAGTCCGTCAGCCCGTTGATGATGGGAATGTTGGTGTACTCCGCCATCCTCTCGACGATCTCGTGCGCATATGTGCGGATCATGATCGCCTGCACCATCCGCTCCAGGTTCTTCGCCACGTCGTATACCGACTCGCGCTTGCCCAGGTTGATCTCGGCATTCGAGAGATACAGAGAGAAGCCGCCCAGTTGCTGGATGCCCACATCGAACGAAACCCGCGTCCGTAGAGATGGCTTTTCGAAGATCATGGCCAGCGTCTTGCCCTTCAACGCGCCTGTATGCGCCGAAGGATGAGTCTTGATCTCATGCGCCAGGTCGAGCAGGTAACGGATTTCCTCCGGAGAAAAGTCTTTAATCGACAGAAAATTATGACGGCCCATACGGCGACTCACTTTCCAGGCGCGCACCCGGTGCGTGGCCCTGAACGTCCCGGCAACTTGGGCCGGGAGTAGATGAACTGAGACTGAGGAAGATGGAAACACGCTGCGGAGTGCAGCTAAAGGAAGCGTTCTTCGACTCTTGCCGCTCGCTATAACTAATTGAGCCCACGGCGACATCCTGCCGTCATGGTCTCTTTTCAGGGGGTAGGTGGGCAGTGAAAGGTGTCACTCGCACGGGTGATTGGGGTCACGCCTTAAGGTCGCTGGCGCGCGAAGGGGTTATCTCACGACCGGGCGGTTCCTGACTGATTCCAACTCGACAATCATCTTACTCACAGCGCAACGCCGTCATTGGATCGACTGCCAGAGCTCGCCGAGCAGGAATCAGGCAGGCCAGGCCTGCGACTATAACCACCAGCAGCGAGACTCCAACGACCATCAACGGATCGTGTACCCCATTGTGTATCCAGCGTGTAATCACCTTGCCCATTCCAAGGCTGAGCGCCAGGCCTGACGCCAGACCGATCGCCACACTCGTGCCAGCGGACCACAACACGATCCGCAGCACGTCCGCCGCGTTGCGCACCGAGTGCCACGCGAATACCGAACTCGCTCGTCCGCTGTACCACGGTGTACGACACCACGCTAAACAGGCCCACCCCAGCTAGCGCGAGCGCAAGTCCCGAAAATGCTGCAAACAGGATGGAGATCAACCGCGAAATCGCGAATTCGGGTTCACGCACAATCCAAGTCTCAAGGTCGTCGACCTGCGCGTAGACCTGCTGATCAGGATTCACCGCGGCAATCTCCTGGCGGACTCGGTGCAGCATGGCAAGCGGTCGCCCCTTGGGTCCGAACGAGAATCTGCGTTCCCATCCACATGTTGATGGTGTACGGCAGATACAGGCCCGGCTTGACGGGCTTGTCGAGCCCATCATCCAGAGCATCGGCAACTACCCCGATGATTTGAAGCCAGCCGTCACTGCCCTGTGCGTCCAGCCGGTACGGCGGTTCACTCTTCAGTCGAGGAATTCGGACCGAGTGGTTCAGCACGTCTTCGCCGGGAAAATAACGTCGCACAAAGGCCTGGTTCACGATCGCAAGCGTAGCCCCTCGCGAAATTTCGCTTTGCTCCCACAGGCGTCCCTTATCTAACGGGATATGGAGAAGCGTGAAATACTCCGGGCTCACGAAGTTCACCAGCGTCTCCTGCTGCTCCGACGCGTTCTTACCCAGAATGTCGAAAGGGTTGAGACCACCCGTTGCTTGGGGGCGTGGCGTTAGTAGAAATGCCTGCCGAAATCACTCCCGGCACGGTCGCGACGCGATCGCGCAGTTGCGTGAAGTAATTGCGCGCGCTCGGCCCACGTGTTGAGCGTATTTTCATGAATCGGGAATGCCAACCGACATCACGTTGTGCGGGTCGTAACCCAGCGGCCTCCGCATCATGCGTGAAAATCCCTGGATCGCGGTTCCCGCGGCAGTGAGCAACAGCAAGGTTAGAGCAATCTGCCCCGCGATCAGTCCCGTGTGCATGTGTTTGCCGCGCACACTCCCGGCCACTTTGTGAGTGCCGGCCTGAATTGCCTGACTAATATCCCGCCGCGCCGATTCGAGCGCCGGGAAAGACTCCGAACAGCACACCCGACACGACGGCCAGGCCGACGCTGAAAAGCAGCACTGTCAGATTGACGTGGAAGTCCGCCTCGTGGGGAAAAGAATATTCAGGCAGGCGCGCCACAATGAATCCCAGCACCCTGTATGCCAGCACCACTCCCAATCCTGCTCCCACCAAGGCAAGCAGCAGAGACTCCGTCAGCAGTTGCCGCACAATGCGGAAGCGGCTGGCTCCCACCGCAGAACGGATCGCCAGTTCATGCTGCCGCGCCGTGCCGCGCGCCAACAGCAGAATCGAAACATTGCCGCAGCCAATCGCCAGCAGCAACGCCACGGCCCCGAAAAGCAAATAGAGCGTGCCCCGAAGATCACGCACGTAGTACTCGCCCATTTTGCGAACAGCGATTCGGAAACTGTGCCGGGTAGTTGTTCGGCCGCTCCTTGTCGAACTGTTGCAATCAGCGGTCGAAATCTCCGCCTCGGCGGCTTCGGGCCGAACGCCCGGCTTAAGTTTGATCAGTGTCCCGTAGGTGAGATCCTGGTCCTGCGACATCTTCAGCGGCAGGTAGACATCGCCATCCCTCCAGGTAAAGCGTGGCGGCAGAACTCCCAGGATGGTGTAGTCCTTGTGAACCAGTTGGATATTCTTCCCGACAATTGCTGGATCGCCGTTGTAGTGCCGCTGCCAGAACTTGTAGCTCAATACCGCTACCGGCTGGGGATCCTGATCCTCGGGCGCGTCGGAGGGCAAAAAGTAACGACCCAGAATCGCCGGCATTCCAAAAAACGTGAAGGCATTCCCGGTCAAGTAAACTCCGGTCACGTCTTCCGGCACGTCGCTGCCGGTGATGATCAGGTTCCAGCCGCTCTCGGCGACCACGTCCTCGACCGCAGCCACCTGGCGCAGTTGGCGCACCTGGGGGCCGGTGAATCCGACTCCGTTTTCGTTGCCCGCCTTGCTGATGGTGTTGATCTGGCAAACGCGATCGAAACTGGCATAGGGCCACGCGTTCAGGATGGCGCTGTAGATCACGCTAAAGACGGAAACGGTTGCCCCAATCCCGAGCGCCAGAGACAGGATTGCGGTCAGCGTAAAGCCCGGAGTTCTCGCCATCTGCCGAAAGGCATAGCGCAAGTCTTGCAAGAGCTTTTGCATTCAAGCCTCGCTCAGGAAGGGTGGCAAGCTATTGGCGTGTCAAAAGCAATTCTGGAACCAATGTCGGGAGCCGATAAGGTGCTCATTTTATTGGGAAAGTGTTTGAGGATGGGGGAGCACACTGTCCGATTCTTCAACTGCGCTGTTCGAAAATGAACAAATCACCTCTCGGGCGATGGGAGCGGGGTGAGTGTCGACTCCGCAGTCGGGTGACTCCGGTTCGTATCAACCTATTGTTTCATTCTGTTGTGTAGTTGATTTCCATCCTCCGCACCTGCAGGCTCGAGGCGTAGAGCGCAACCAGCGCCACGGCCAACACTCCAATGACGGCAACAGGGGCCGAGACTGGATCGGAGTTGGAAATCAGCAGCGCCAGCAGCGGGGGAGTACCCGGTTCGGCCGGAATGTCCACCGGGCATAGCGATTTCAGATAGTAGATCACGCTGAACTGCTTCAATATTCCCGGCAGGAATGGATTGATCCCTTCCCAGATCAAGATCGCCGCTGCCGGCAGAATTGGATTCTTGAACAACATCCCGGCCACCAGAAAGAACGCACCGTACCCAATGCAGGCGAGTACCGTCACACCGAGGTAAATTGCGGCATGCTCCAGTCCATGATTTTGATAGAGGTAAAGGTCGCGCGCGCTCGGGGAGAAGTGCCACAAGAATGCGACCGTTTGCAGTACTTCGCTGGTGGCAAAGATCGTGCAAGTCGCCAGCAGTCCTGCAAGAAATTTTCCCGCCATCACCACTTCGCGGCGGATCGGCGCGAGAAAATAGAAGTGCAGGCTGCGGTCCAGAATCTCCCCGCGGAACAGGTTCATGAAGATCCCAAGGCATCCAAAGAAAATCGCCAGCCGCAGAAAAAAGAACTGGAAGACGCCGGCGAACATGATCGTGTCCTGCCCCAGGTTGTTCCCTTCCTGCAGGTGGATGCCCGCCACCTTGCCATCCTCCAAGCCGACAAACAAATCGTTCTGGCCATCGGAGTAGTGATAATCCTCGTGCTGAACCTCGACCGTTTTTTCCTGCTCTGGCTTTTGCTCGCCCTCAGAATCGTTCTCAGTGGCCTTCTCAGGCTCCACGCGCCGATCTTCTTTCCATTGGAACCGAAGCGGAGGCTTGCCCAGCAAAGCAACTATTTCCTCTGCGGTCATGCCGGGCTTGACCGCCTGCAGATCCTGGTAGGTCAGCGGCCGCTCGCTCTTTCCGGCGATGTTCGCTCGCCCGTGCTGCTGGGTCGAGGCCGCAATGGCATACGCGATGAAGAGTAGAACGGGAAGGAGCGCGACCACGTAGATCCAGATGCCGCGCTTGGCGAAGAATGTCTTCTTCATCTCCAGTCGGATCACGGCCTTGATTTGCTCCCACCACACTCGCTTCATCGCACTGCCTCTTCGTTGCCGATCAAGTATTCGTAGACCGAAAGCACGTCGTCGTCCGCCGGAGCAATCGATTCAATCTCGATCCCGTTCAAGGCCAACTCATTCAGCGCGAGATAGAAGCGGTCGGCATCCCGCGTCTTCAGCAGGAGCCCGCGTTCGTCCTTGTGGATGGAGACTTCGATCGTCAGTTCGTTCTCCAGCATCTTCGCAGCCAGTTCCCGCGGATGGCTGCAGCGCACCAGAATCTGCGTAGGATGCTCCTGAATCTCGCCGCGCACGGTAGAAATCTGCCCCTCGGCCACGACGTATCCGTTGCTCAGCAGAATCACCTGGTCGGAAATCACATCCACTTCGTGCAGAATGTGGCTCGAGATAATTACGTAGCAGCCTTGCGCCGCCGTCGCGCGGAAGAGCGCAATCATCTCCGCTCGGGCCAGAGGATCGAGGCCGTTCAACGGTTCGTCGAGCACCAGCACCTTCGGATCGTGCGCCAAAGCCTGCGCCAGCCGAATCCGCTGCCGCATCCCCTTGCTGTAGCCCGCGACGTTTCGCTTCGCGGCATCGACCAGGTTCACCCGCTCAATCACGCGCCACGCCAACCGCTCAGCGCTCTCACGGTCCCGTCCCGCCAATCGCAGGTAGGAATAAATAAACTGAAATCCCGTCAGCCCCTTGGGGAACGCGTCAAACTGAGTGCTGTATCCCAGAATCTTGAATAGGTTCTCGGAATCGTCCGTTCGATAGCCGAGAACTTCGATGCGCCCCCGCGAAGGCTTCACCAAACCCGTCATCAGGTTCATCAGCGTGGTCTTGCCCGAACCGTTCGGACCGACCAGGCTTGTGATCCCCGGCGGAATTGAGAGATTCACCCGGTTCACGCCCAGAATCTCTCCGTAAAACTTCGACACATCTTCGAAGAGGATGCGGTCGCTCAACGGATCACCTCATACGCACGCACCTTGCGCAGCAGGAGCCCAAGACAGGCCGCGCAATAGAGAAGAAGCGCTACCCACGCTTCGGCGACCGGAATCGAATACCCGTTGTTGAGCTGAAATAACGCGCTCCACACGATGGCCATCAGCTGAGCAATATTGAAAAAGTGGCCCGACTCGGTTCGTAGCACCGCGTTGATCGCTCCGGCGAAGCCCGCGCCAAAGAACATCACGCCGAGTAGCAACGCGCCCGCCACGATTCTCCACTTCACCCATGCCGACAGCGCCATTGCCAGCAGTGAAAGAATGGCAATCCAGATCAAAGAGGAGAGGATCAGGCTGCCCGCGATCCACAGATGGCTCCACGTCCAACTCCACCCCGCGAGGCCCGCTTGTATGACGAACAGAACCACTCCCGGCACCCAGGTGATTTGCGAAAGCAGAATGGCTAACACCGACGCCTTACCCAGCACATATTCAGCCCGCGAGAAAGGACGGCAGAAGTATAGCGGCAGCGCTCCATTGGCAAGGTCAGGCGAAATGAGTCCCGGCCCGGTAAAGGCGGTCAGCAGAAACGCAAATGTGCCCTGCACTCTCATGAAATTGAAAAAGAAAGTATTGTTGATAGAGAGCACGCCTTTGGCCACCCCAACCTGCTCAAGAAAGGTTGCGTTGTGCGCCAGGTAAATCATCAACAGGCACACCAGTGGCCAGAAGAAACACACCACATACAATCCCGTCAGAAACTTGGAGCGAAACAGGTTCCGCCGGGAGTAGCGGAATAGCACGAGACACCGCGACCACTCGGGAGTCAACGCGCCCGCATACGGCTTGTAGTTACGTCGGTAGACAGCCACCGTTGCTCCCCCGATCTGGCATCACGCTTTGCATTTCAGCTCTCAGCTCTCAATCTTCCATGGCCTTCAGGAAAATGTCTTCCAGCGTGTCGCGCCTGAAATTCATCCGCCGGATGCGCACCTGCTTTTCCGCGGCCAGCCGGAAAATGTCGCGCGTTTCAATCCCTTCGGCCAGAATCATCTTCATGCGATTGGCCGTCACCGCGCACTCGCAGCCCAGCTTCTCGATTGCTTCGGTGAAGTCGCCATTCGCGCCGTAAGTTTCGAGCTCCAGGAATCGTTTGTTGGCGCGGCGTTCTTCGTCCAAATTTGAATAATGCGCGATGAGCCCCTGTTTCAGGATCAACACCTCATCGCACGTATCCTCAACGTCGCGCAACAGGTGCGAGCACAGCACGATCCGCATCTCTTTGCCGTCGGGAATTTCTTTGATCATGCGGATCATCCTCTGCCGCGCCGAAGGATCCAGCCCGTTCGTCGGCTCGTCGAGAATCAGCAGCTTGGGTCCGTGCACGATGGCCTGCGCCAGCTTTGCCAGTTGCTTCATGCCCAGGGAATACGTTCCTAACTTCCGGTAGCGCGCCTCTGCCAATCCCACATAGAACAGCGCCTCGTGCGCTCGCTCCAGGGCCATGCTCGACGGCAACCCCGAAAGCTCTCCCATCATCTGGACGAACGAAACGGCGCTCATCTTGGAAATGAACGCGTCATTTTCAGGCATGTATCCGACGAGCCCGCGAATCTTGCGGACTTCCGTACCTACGTCGTAGCCAAACACCCGCGCCGAACCAGCCGAGGATTTGTAGAAACCGAGGAGGGTATTGATGAGAGTCGACTTACCCGCGCCGTTCGGGCCAAGCAGCCCAATCGAACGCCCGCGCAAAGTAGCCGTAAGACCGCGCAGGATCTCACGGTTGCCAAACTTCACCGCGAGACCCTGCATTTCTACCAATGGTGCAAGCGGAGCAGCCGGCGTCGATGGTTCAATCTCGCCTACTGCTCCGCGTTGTGCCGTCGTACTCATTGCGTCGGTTGGGCCGGGTGAGTCATTCCCCCGCCCAGAAACATCTGCGGCAGGAACGGTCCATTATGGCCCATGGTCAACAGTGTGCCCAGATCAAATCCCATGAAGCCGGTGTTGCTCGCCACCACAATCCGGTCGGGCTGGCCATACGCATAGATCAAGCCTGGCGCGGAATTGGCTTTGAGCACTTCGATCGATTGTTGCTGCTGCGGAGTCAACGCTCCACTGGATTTCAACTGATCGGCGAGCGGTCCTACGACTGGCCCAACGTTGTGATAGTAGATCGCCGAGAAGTTGGTGTAGCCATCGGTCGGCAACAGTGCCTGGAAGCCACTCGAATGCGGCAGAGTGAATCCCGCCTCACGATTCTGAATCGCCCGCGAGATCGTCGCCACATCGGGCGCGGCCACCAGATAGTTGTCGACGAACGTATAGTCGATTTCGTAGTTCATCTGGTTTGGACTGCTAATCACAAAGTAGGTGCGCGAATTCACCTGCCGCGTGGTCAATTGCAGCGTGTGTCCCTTGGCATTGCCCTCGCGATTGAAGCTGTCGACCAGCTTGGCAATTGTCGATTGCAGCGTCGTCGGATCATACACCTCGAAAATCAGCTTCCACCGCGGGGTGGGAATCATTGGCCCGTCGAACGCCATCGTAACTTCGCCGCCCAACGGCGCCGCCATGTCGTTCAGCACGTTCACGCCCGTCTTGGACTCGAACTCGGTCAGATGCTGAGTGAAATTCGCATCGCCACTGCCGATCATCTTGAAGATTTCTTCCATGATGCTTCGCGGATTCTTGATGACCGCGGACGTCACCATGCTCGCGTTCGGGGAAACGAATTCCATCGATCCCATCGACGCGGGCTCTGCCAGCCACGAAGCTACGCCTTGCCGCTCTGATGCGAACATCAGGTCAGCGCGGCTCTCGCTCTTGCCGGCTACTTCGCGGTGTTCCATGGTCAGATATCGCACGTCGGCTATTCCTGGAGGCAGTTCGTGGGCCTTGCTATCAGCTTGTACGTTCTGCGCGATAATTTGTTCCATGTCGACGCAGAAAAGATATTCCGCTCCCTGCTGGTAGGAACGGGCAATCTGCTCATAGAACGGCGTTCCGGCAAAAGCCCCACTGTTGCCCTGTTTTACGCGCGCCGCCGTGCGCTGCAGTTCCGCCACATCGGGACTGGCGATCAACAGGTCGTTATTCACGTACACCAGCAGCGGATGATTCGCCCCAGGCACGACCGACCACGGGTCTTTCACTACTTGCAGCGCGACATGTGACCGATCGGTGCTCAGCTTCGTGCCTTCTTTTTGCAGGAAGGCTTCCAGCCCGCCCTGCCGGACTTTCGCCAGCACGACCGGCGCGGCGTATTCTTTTCCGTCCTTCGCCATGGCGAACACAATCTCTTCGCCCAGATAGCTGTTGAACGTTTTCAACTGGCTCAGCACGTCTTCCAGCTTCGGCCCGCCGCCTTTTTGTTGTTGCTTCCACCAGTTGCGCAGTTCAGGACTCTGCTGCAACCGGTCCTGGAACAGGCGCGTGGCTTCGCCCAAAGTATTCGCGAGGTTCGGAATCGCCGCGTAGACCACGGTGTGATCGGGCACATACGGAAGAAGGTCAGAGTTGTAACGCAACCCCGGCCCCGGAATCGCGGCGAACTGCTTTTGCAGCACGGCAAAGTCGCCCAGCAACGCCAGATATTTCGCGGAGTTCTTGCTCCACGCAATCTCGCTCTGGATGGGAACCTTCGCCACGCTCTGACCGGAAGTTGCCTGGTCTCCGGGGTTCAGGTCAGTTTCGTTGTCTCCAAAATTGACCCGGACCACACCTTCAATCACGGCCACGCGCGAGCCCTTGATCCCGTGATTCACGGAAAAGATTGTGCCTTTCACCGAGACCAGACCGTCATCGGTGGCGACATAGAGTCGCCCCGAGCGCTGCTTGGCCGCCTGCACAATCACTTGCCCGCCATCCAGACGAATCGTCGTGCCCTTCCACGCCCGCGATACCGACAGATCCGAACGCTCGCCCATTTCGACCAAAGAGCCGTCGAGCAGGCGCACGACCGCGGTCGATCCCTTCGCCGTGCGGACTTCGTCGCCGTTCCGGATCTCATATCCCGCGGGAATCAAACGCGTTTCCGCGCCCGCGCCGGTATAGAGCGAGCCGTCCACACTCTGCACAGATGCGCGAACCACATGCTGTCCGGGAAGCATTCCGTTGTTAAAGCCAACGACTGCAATTGCCGCGGCGAACACTGCAGCCGCGCCCATCGCCCAGCCCCATGCCATGCCACTGGGACGCTTCCGCTCCACACGCCACACTCTCTGCGTCTCGCCATCGCGAGCGCGTTCGAGGGCGTGCCGGCATGCCACGCAGGCATGCGTGTGATCTTCAAACAGCAATGCGCGTGCCGGGACCAGTTGCTTGCCCACATAGGACGGGATCAGCGCCTGAAAATCCGCGCAGCTTCGCAGCGTGTGCGAGTTGAGTTCGGGCGTCGCAGAGGCTCCGGTGATCGACTTCCAGACGCGCTCGCCAGCCTTCGCGACCACCTGGTCGTCTACCTGTTCATTCCGAATGTCTGAAAGAATGCGGTCGAACTTTTCGTTCTTCATGACCTGTCTCCTCGATAAGTGCCAAGCTCCTTGCGAAGCTGTTGCCGGGTGCGATGGACAAGTACGGCCACCAGCACCTGTGAAATCCCGAGCATCCGCGCGATCTGCGGATTGCTGAAGCCTTCCAGAAAGCGCATCGCAAAAATTTCCGCCGAGCGCGGCTTAAGCTGTGCCAAGGCGCGTCCCAAGGCCTGCCGCAGTTCGCGGGGATCATTCTGTGCAGGTTCTGCGGGCAGGTCTGTCAGCTCAACCTCGCGATCAGCCTGTCGTGCGCGGATCACATCGAGCGCCGCGTTGATAGCCGCCCGGCGAAGGTAACTCTCTTCGTTTTCCAGGACTTCGCCGTGATTTCCCCGCCTGTAAAGGCGCAGAAACACCGTTTGCGACACGTCCTCCGCATCCGCGGCATTGCCCGTGATCCGGTAGGCCGTGCGGAAAACCAGGCCGTGATACGCCCGAAACACCCGATCGAATTCGTTCGGGATTGCGATAATCCGTTCCTCTGCCAGTGCGCTTTGCAGGGTACGCCTCCAGTTGCTCTCTTTCACAACTAAAGACGGTATCTTTGGCCGGTTATTACAGTCTCGCCAAATTTTCTTGAAAGGTGGGGCCTGCAGCCCCGTCCACAACCTGTATCATATTCAGGTTTCACGGCTTACCCGAATCATGGCGAAACTGGACATCAAGCCAAAAAGCAATTGCATGTGGGATCTGATCAGCCTGGGCGAGGTCATGCTGCGCCTCGATCCCGGCGACGAGCGCATTTCCACCACGCGCCACTTTCGCGCCTGGGAAGGTGGCGGCGAATACAACGTTGCTCGCGGACTGAAGCGCTGCTTTGGTTTAGACACCGCGATCGTCACCGCCCTCGCCGATAATCCCGTCGGCCGCCTGGTCGAAGACCTCATGCTGCAAGGCGGCGTCAGTCAGAAATATGTCCGCTGGGTGTCATACGATGGAGTGGGCCGCACGGTTCGCAACGGATTGAACTTCACCGAACGCGGCTTCGGCATTCGCGCGGCGCTCGGTTGCTCCGATCGCGGACATACGGCGATTTCGCAAATCAAGCCCGGCGAGATCGATTGGGAGCAGATTTTCTCGAAAGATGGCGCGCGCTGGTTTCATACCGGCGGAATCTTCTGCGCGCTCTCCGAAACCACACCGCTGGTCGCGCAGGAAGCCATGGAAGCGGCCAAACGCGCGGGCACCATCATCTCCTACGACCTGAACTACCGGGCGTCTCTCTGGAAATCGATTGGCGGCAAAGCCAAGGCGCAAGAGGTGAACCGGCGTCTGGCTCCGCTCGTCGATGTGATGATTGGCAACGAAGAAGACTTCACCGCCGCCCTGGGATTTTCAGTTTCCGGCCTCGACGAGCATCATTCCAAACTCGAGTCAGCCGGTTTCAAGCAGATGATCGAAACGGTCGTGAAGGAGTATCCCGCGATGTCGGTGATTGCAACGACACTGCGGAACGCGAAGACTGCCACTGTGAACGATTGGGGTGCGCTTTGTTCTAGTGATGGCAAGTTTTATGAAGCTCCGGTGCGCGAGGATCTGGAAATCTACGACCGCGTCGGTGGCGGCGATTCTTTTGCTTCCGGGCTGATCTATGGATTTCTGTCCGGCAAAGATCCGCAATGGTCAGTAGAATGTGGCGCCGCGCACGGCGCGTTGGCGATGACCACGCCCGGAGATACGACCATGGCAACGCTCGCGGAAGTTCAGCAAGCCATGAAGTCGCGCACGGCCCGGATCGAACGCTGACCGCAAACAGACTTGGCAACGATATGACCATTGACGACGTAGTTCTCAAGATCAAAGAAATTGGAATCGTTCCAGTAGTCCGCGCCTCCTCGGTCGAGGAAGCGACGCGCGCGGTCGAAGCCATCTGTGCCGGCGGCATTCCGGTGGTGGAGATCACCATGACCGTGCCCAACGCGGTGACGGTGATCCGTGAGGTGGCGAAGCAATACGGAGCGAAGGTGCTGATTGGCGCAGGCACCATCACCTCGGCGGAGCAGGCGGAGTCGTGCATTCGCGCGGGAGCAGAATTTCTGGTGAGTCCCGGCCTGTCGGTGCCGGCTCTCTCGGTGGCGCGGGCCAACGGGAAGTTAGCCATCCCCGGAGCGCTAACTCCAACGGAGTTGATGAACGCTCAGGATCAGGGCGCTCGGCTGGTCAAGATCTTTCCTTGCGGTAACGTGGGCGGTCCGAAATATCTGAAGTCGCTCAAGGCGCCGTTCCCGAACGCGCAATTGATTCCGACCGGTGGAGTGAATGCGTCGAATGCCGCTGACTTTATTGCGGCCGGGGCATTTGCTCTCGGAGTGGGTGCTGATCTGGTCGACGCGACTGCCTTGCGCGAGGGGAACTTGGAAAAGATCTCATCGGCTGCCCGGGAACTGGTGCAAGCCGTTGCCTCTGCTCGCTCGGCCCTTCGCGAGAAAACAGCGCGCTAGCACTCTTCGTGCCCTCTCTGCGCTCGTAAGTTATTGAGTCTTGGTGGAAGTGATTGAACATCCTTGTAAGTGATTGAAAGTTCGTAGAACGTCGCAGGCAGCTGCTACGCGAGCGATTTCTTGTTCAGTGATGCTTTCCTCGTCCGCGATGACGATCATCGCTGAGAGGGCCGTTTCCGGCTCAGGAAATGGCATCCCAGGCGACGTCGGAGGTGGCTGAAAGGCGTTTCTCGAGACGATCAAGTCATCCGGCGTACAAATACATCATACATGTGTGTACGTACAATATCGATAAGTCCTATAGGTCTATTGGTTTACGCCGCTGGCGAGCACTCCGCCATCCACCGGCAACACGACCCCAGTGACAAAACTGGCTGCGTCGGATGCCAGAAAGACAGCCGCCCCCACCAGTTCTTCAAGTTCTCCAAAGCGTTTCATCGGGGTGCGCATCATCACCTCTGCCCCACGGCCGGTGCCCACCAGCAGCTTTTCGCTGAGCGGAGTGCGGAAGTATCCGGGAGCGATTGCGTTGACGCATACTCCATGCCCGGCCCACTCGATTGCCAGCGACTTGGTCAGTGACGCCAAACCCGATTTGCTGGCAGAGTAGGCGGCAACCTCGAACAGCGCCAGGAACGAGCCCATGGACGCAATGTTGATGATTCGCCCGTAGCGCCGCTCGACCATGTGCCGTCCGAAGACCTGGCAAGCTCGCAATGTTCCGGTCAGGTTGGTATCGAGGATCCGGTTCCAGTCTTCTTCCGAAACTTCCAGAGTTGGAGCGCGCTTGGTAATGCCGGCCGCGTTGACCAGGATGTCGACTTTCCCGAAAGCATCGAGGCAAGCCTGCAGCAGGCGATCCAGCGAATCGCGGTCGGCCACATCGCAAGTCACGCGCAGCGAACGCCGGCCAAGCGATTCAATCTCATCTGCCAGGGCCTGCACCAGTTCCATGCGCCGCGCGCTGGCCACGACATCAGCGCCGGCCTGCGCCAGACCCAGTGCAATTGTTTTCCCGATTCCAGAACTGCCGCCCACGACGATCGCCACTTTGGCGGTGAGATCCAACTGCTTGTAAGCCATATGTCAGAAACTCCTCAGGAGTATGAAATCTCTGAACAACTCAAGTTTCGTAGCAGGCTATGCCTTCAGGCATAGCGTCAGGATCGTTTCATCCAACGTGAGCCTTCAGGCCTTGCACGGGCGCTGCGCACTACCAGTTGAACATTGTGCCATCAAGTTTTCGATTTACCGGCAGGTAGGCGCGTTCGTAGGGGAACTTCTCCGCCAGTTTCTCGTCGTAGTCGACTCCAAGTCCTGGCGCATCGCCCGGATGCAAGTATCCGCCCTTGAACGAATAGGTATGGGGAAACACTTCGTCAGTCTCCTGCGTGTGGCGCATATATTCCTGAATCCCGAAATTGTTCACCGAAATATCAAAATGCAGCGCTGCTGCCATTGCTACCGGAGACAGGTCGGTTGCGCCGTGAGAGCCGGTGCGCACGTGATAGATCTCGGCCAGCGCCGCAATCTTCTTCAGGTGCGTCAACCCGCCGCTATGCACAACGGTCATGCGCAGGTAATCGATCAGTTGTTCCTGAATCAGGATGTGCGCATCCCAAACCGAGTTGAAGACTTCCCCGACGGCGAGCGGAATGGTCGTGTGCTGGCGAATGATGCGGAAGCCTTCCTGCAACTCCGCCGTTACCGCATCTTCCAGCCAGAACAGGTGATACGGTTCCAGACTCTTTCCCAGCCGCGCGGCTTCAATGGGCGTGAGCCGGTGATGCACGTCATGCAGCAAGTGCAGATCATCGCCGAACTTCAAACGTAAGGCCTCGAACAGCTTGGGAACCTGCAAAAGATATTTCTCGGTTGACCAGACGTTCTCAGGAGGCAGGCCCTTCTCGGCGGGCTCGTAGTAGAGCTTGTCGCGCGCAACGCCATAGGTAGACGGCAGCCCAGGGATGCCCGACTGCGCACGCACTGCGAGATATCCCATTTCTTTGTACTTCGCGACTTCTTCGGCGGTCTCGGCAATGTCGCGTCCGTTGGCGTGGCCGTAGACCATCACTCCGCTTCGGCTTTGCCCCCCGAGCAGGTTGTAGACGGGCGTCTTCAGGGCTTTGCCCTTGATATCCCACAACGCCATATCGACGGCCGCGATTGCCGTCATGGTCACAGGGCCGCGACGCCAGTACGCTCCGCGGTACAGATATTGCCAGACATCTTCCGTTTGAAACGGGTCGCGCCCGATGAGACACGGAGCCAGGTGATCGCTCAGGTAGGAAGCAACGGCCAACTCGCGCCCATTCAGCGTTGCATCGCCCAGACCGTAGACGCCTTCGTCGGTCGAAATCTTCAAGGTGACGAAGTTTCGTCCGGGACAACTTACGAACACCTTTGCTTCCGTAATCTTCACCGGGATCTCCTTCAAATCAATGCCACCGAGTGTAACGAAATCTGCAAATGTTGCGCACCTTTGCGCTACAGTAGCGCTGGCGTGGCGCCGGCGCGGATCGAAATTGCGGCACTCGATGGAAAAATCGTGAAGACCTTTTACGGATTGTTAATTGGCTTGGTGCTGTTCGCAACCACAGTTGCGGCTCAGCCGCAGCATGATCGCGCCTACTGGCAAGCGATCGTGAAGAATAAGTCTGCCGTGCCGGAACACGAGTCGGCGGATGCGCTTTCGCAGGAACTCAGTGCACTCCTGGCCTCGCCCGATCCAGAATTACGCGACGACCTGGCTTATTCCATCCTGGCGCGCTGGATCTACCGCGGCAAGATCTCGACGCCGCAGCTGATCATCCTAACCGATGAATGGCGCGCGAACTTGAAGAGCGGACTCGGCGAGGTTGGCACCAACTCGGTGGTGAAGCGGTCGTTCTCCGCCCTATGCCTGTCGTCGATGGCGGCCCGCGAGGCGAAGACGCCGTTCATGGGCGCGGAGCGATATCACCAACTGGTCGCCGAGAGCATAGCTTATTTGACTGCGGAGCGCGACCTGCGCGGCTATGACGCGAAGCTGCACTGGGTTCACTCCACCGCGCACACTGCCGACCTGCTCGCGGCCCTGGCCGACAGCTCGATGCTCACGAAGGATGAAGAGAAGGCAATGCTCTCCGCGATTGCCGCGCGTCTTGCGACGGCGCCCGAGGTCTACACGCAGGGGGAACAAGATCGACTGGCTGCCGCGGTCGTGGCCATTGTTCGCCGTCCGGATTTTCAGGCGGCTGACTTCGAATCGTGGCTGAAGGGAATGCAAGACGAAGACCGTGACGTGTGGACTGCCACCACGCCGGAATCGCTGGCGCGATTTCAAAACCACAACTACATGCTGCAGGCGATGACGGTTCGCCTTTCGCTGGAACCGGATTCGGCGCGGACTTCGGAGTACAAGCTGCAGGTTCTCGGCGTCCTGAAGACGCGTCTCGACTGAGGTGATGGCAGCATGCAGATCAGATGTGCGCCGGCTTGAGTCGCGGCGCCAGCACCTGCACGAAAGCGAAGGCGACGAGATACGCCAACCCAGCCATCACAAAGATCGGGATGTAGGAACCGGTTCGCTGCAGGATGTAGCCCACGGCCTTGGCGACGAACATTCCGCTGAAGGATCCAGCCATGGTTGCGAAGCCCACGACGGACGCGACCGCGCTCCGCGGGAACATGTCGGAGGCCAGCGTATAGATGTTAGCCGACCATCCTTGATGCGCCCCGGCCGCGATGGAAATCAGAAAAACGGCAAGCCAAGCGTTATGGGTGCGGGCGGCAAGCATGATTGGAGTCACGGCCAATGCGCATACAAAGAGCGCACACTTCCTGCTGGGGTTCAGGGCCCATCCTCGCTTCAGCAGTGAGGACGAAAGCCAGCCTCCGCCGATGCTGCCGACGCAGGCTCCGCTGTAGATGACAAACAGCGGCAGCCGCATTGCGCTGAGGTTCATTCCGAGATTGCGGCTGAGGAAGTCAGGCATCCAAAACAGGTAGACCCACCAGATGGGATCGGTAAAGAACTTTCCCAGCGCGATTGCCCATGCTTGCGGAAGCCGCAGCATGATGCGCCACGGAACTGCCGCCTTCGACCCGCTCGGGTCCGGAGGATCGCTCTGGATGTGAGCCAGTTCGGCTGCGGAGAGCTCTGTGTCATCTTGCGGCCGGTGATAGAGAGCGAGCCAACAGGCGATCCAGATAAATCCCAGGGCGCCGGTGGCAATGAAGGCCATGCGCCATCCATAGCGAAGAGTAAGCCACGGCACCACCAGCGGTGTTACCAGCGCACCGATGTTGGAGCCGGAATTGAACAGGCCTGTGGTCAGCGCGCGCTCGCGCTTGGGAAACCATTCCGACACGGCTTTGATGGATGCCGGAAAGCTGCCGGACTCGCCAATGCCCAGGCTGAAGCGCGCCACGCCGAACTGGAAGACGGAGCTTGCAGCAGCATGACCCATGGCGGCCGCGCTCCAGACGAAGACTGCGAGAGAGAATCCTTTACGCGTGCCGAGCCGGTCGATGAGCTTTCCGATGAACAGCAGTCCCGCACCGTAGGCGAACTGGAAGGCGGTGACAATGTTGCTGTATCCAACTTCTGTCCAGCCGAACTGGACTTGGAGCATCGGCTTGAGCAGCGCGATCACCTGCCGGTCCATGTAGTTCACGGTGGCGGCGAAGAACAGCAGGCCGCAGATCAGCCAGCGACGGTTGCCGGCGTGAGCCGGGACGCTTTCGGGAACGGTTTGTGTTCGAGGTAGGCTCACGGCGTTCAGCGCAGCGCAGACGCGTTGCTTCACTAGACATGGCGGGCGCCTTCTCCGTCAAGCGGTTGCTGAACTGATATCATTCAGGGCTTGCATCGCTCCCCGATACGGGCGATTCAATCTGCCTGCGAGCCTGCCCATGAACGGCTTTATCACCGAAGACTTCCTGCTATCGAACGATGCGGCACGGCGCCTCTATCACCAGTTTGCGACTGCGCAGCCGGTTTTCGATTATCACTGTCATCTTTCCCCGCAAGACATTGCTGAGAATCGGCGATTCGCCAATCTTCACGAGATCTGGCTTGAGGGAGACCACTATAAATGGCGGGCGATGCGCGCGAACGGTGTGCCGGAAAAATACATTACCGGGGACGCTACGCCGTACGAGAAGTTTCTGGCCTGGGCGCGAACCGTTCCTTATACGCTGCGCAATCCTCTGTACCACTGGACGCATCTCGAGT
Organism: uncultured Acidobacteriaceae bacterium; assembly: GCA_963840895.1. Taxonomy (GTDB): domain Bacteria; phylum Acidobacteriota; class Terriglobia; order Terriglobales; family Acidobacteriaceae; genus Sulfotelmatobacter. The sequence goes on along the minus strand of CAWJAR010000002.1, from coordinate 810,257 downwards.
TGCAGCGCTACTTCGGAATTGCGGAGTTGCTGGACGAGAGATCGGCTCCGGCGATTTGGGAAAAGGCGAATGCCGCATTGGCCGGTGAGCTGACGGCGCAGGGCATCCTGCAGAAGTTTCGCGTTGAGGTCGTCTGCACCACCGACGATCCCATCGATGATCTTCGGCATCATCAGGCGATGGCGAAGTCGAATCTGCCGACGCGAGTTTTTCCCTGCTTCCGCCCGGACAAAGCTCTTGCGGTTGGCGAAGATGCGTTTGTGGCGTGGGTAGAGCACCTTTCGCGGATTGCAAACATTGATATCAAGAATTTAAGTACGCTGCTGCAGGCACTCCAGAGGCGTCACGACTATTTTCATTCCCTGGGCTGCCGCCTGTCAGACCACGGGTTGAATCATTGCTATGCGACGCCCTGTTCGGAGCAAGTCGCTGCGGAGATTTTCTCGAAAGCGCGCGAGGGCCGGGCGATCAGCGAAGGGGAGCACACGCAATTCGCGTCGTTCATGATGCTTTTCTTTGGACGCCTCGACGCCGAGAAGGGCTGGACCAAGCAGTTGCACCTGGGCGCATTGCGCAATGTGAACGGAGCGGCACGCCGCAAGCTCGGCGCTGACACTGGATACGACACCGTGGGCGATTTTCCCCAGGCTCGATCGCTCGCCGCGTACCTCGATCTTCTCGCGCAGGAAAACTCGTTGCCGCAGCTGATCGTCTACAACGTAAATCCCTCAGACACGTTTCAGTTCGCGACGTTGATTGGTTGCTTTCAAGATGGAGAGAAGGCTGGAAAGATCCAATATGGCAGCGCGTGGTGGTTCCTGGATCAGAAACAGGGCATCACTGCGCAGATCGACGCCCTGTCGAATGTCGGACTGCTGTCGCGTTTCATTGGCATGGTCACGGATTCGCGTTCGTTCATGTCGTATCCGCGGCACGAATATTTCCGGCGCGTGCTGTGCGACATCGTCGGGCGAGACGTGGCGCGGGGAGAACTTCCCAATGACGACCTGCTGGGCCGGCTGATCCAGGATGTCTGTTACGGAAATGCAAAGGAATATCTTCGGCTGCCCACGGAAGTCCTAAGTTTGTAGGGTCGAATTTCCGGGCGAGTCTTGCCATCTGCCCCTTTATTTTGAATGATTTACACTTAATCGGAAAATCCCGGTAGCCCGGGCATCTCCAAACTTTTGTTTTGCAACTAACAAATTAGTTGACCTTTTCATGGGTTCTACGTCTTAATCAATGGCACCGCTAACGCCGCCGAGGAGGAGTATTTGGCCCGCAGCAAGTCCGCAACCCTGACTGAAGCCGAGTTGCGCATTATGAACGTGCTGTGGGAGCGGCACTCGGCGACTGTGCACGAAGTGTTGGAAGCCATCCCTTCAAGACCCGCGTTGGCCTACAACTCGGTGTTGACCATCATCCGCATCCTCGAGAAGAAGGGGTACGTGAAGCACGAGAAGGATAAGCGTGCACACGTCTACCTGCCGCTCGTGGATCGGAAAGATGCGACGCGTTTTGAAGTGCGGCACCTGGTGAGCCGGTTTTTTGGCAACTCCAACGAGCAACTCGTGCTGAACGTTCTGGAAGAGACGAGCATCGACGCGGAGGAACTTGACCGCTTGCGCCAGTTGCTGGAAAGGAGCAAGTGAGCTGACGATGACCGCAGCTTTTCAAATGATTCAGGCCGGGCTGAATGAGATTGCACAAGCGTCCACGTTGCGCATCGTCGACTGCCTGGTTGAAGGCACACTCATCACGATCTTTGCTGGACTGGTGTTGCGGGCGGCTGGCTTGCGGAATTCCGGCACGCGGTTCGCGGTTTGGTTTGCGGCGTTGGTGGCGATCGCGGCTGTACCTTTTCTGGGCGGCACTTGGGCGCATAGAGTGGTCCCGTCGCCAGTTCTGAATCGGCCTGCGATCACCGTCCCTGGATCGTGGGCGATCTATCTATTTGCAGTGTGGGCTGTGATTGCGGCGTGGGCATTGTTCCGGGTCGGGCAAGGGTTGTGGCATCTGCGTGTTCTGCGTAAGAGCTGCGTTCCGGTTAATGTCGAAAACCTGGATGTGCGAATTCAGCGAACCCTCGCCCGCCGTCAGTCCGGAAGGCATGTGGCGTTCTGCACTTCCGACCTGGTGCATGTTCCGACTGCGATTGGGCTGCTGAAGCCAGCGGTGATTGTCCCCAAGTGGGTTCTGGAAGAACTCTCTGCGGACGAACTTAACCAGATTCTCCTGCATGAGTTGGCGCACCTGCGGCGCTGGGACGACTGGACCAATCTTGCTCAAAAAATTGTGAAGGCGCTGTTCTTCTTTCATCCGGCGGTGTGGTGGATTGAGAAGAAAGTGTCGCTGGAACGCGAGATGGCTTGCGATGATGCCGTTCTGGCGGAGACTGAGAGCCCGCGCGCTTATGCGGAATGTCTGGCGCATCTCGCGGAGAAGACTTTGATTCAACGCAGCGTTGCGCTGGCCCAGGCGGCGCTAGGACGACTGCGTCACACCTCGCTTCGCGTGGCGAAGATTCTGGATGGGAATCGCGCGAGTGCGGCGGGCGCGAGCAAGCCCGCTGTGCTGCTAGTCGCCGGGTTTGCGGCGGCGTGTCTCGTGTCGGTGTCGGCGGCTCCGAGTTTGATCGCGTTTGATGACGGCGGTCCGAGTGCTGCCGTCGCGCCTGCAATGGCAAGCAATTCCGTGGACAACGCGGCCGAGAGCGTTTCGCCGGCAATGCCAATGGCCCAGGTTACAAACGCGAAATTTACGGCTCAGTCAGCTCCTTGGGTGCAGGCGAAGTTGAAGCTTCAAGAGCCTAATCGGCGGGCGCTGAAATCGAAGCGAGTCGTTGCGAAGCATACACCTACTCCGACTCTGAAAGCGCTCGCCGAGTTTCCGGCGCCCGAAAACGTCAGTCAGGGCGATGTTCGCCAGAGTGACTTGCGGCAAGCTGATGCGCGACAGACCGATCTTCGCCAGAGCAGCGTTCATTTCGCTGACGCGCGCCTGACGGATGCCAACTTGATTCCCGTAGCCTTCACCGAAACGTTCTTTGTGGTTGTTGAAGGACGCGAGAGTGGCTTTTCGAACCAGCCGATATATCAGATCCAGATGTGGCAGTTGACGGTGCTGCATCCGGTGGTTGATTCCAACAACAGAATTCACCCCAAACAAATTTAGGCATGAAAGACAGCAGAAAGAGACGCGGAGTTGCAACTCTAAAAACTAACGAATTAGTTGATAACCATCTCGAAAGGAAATAACCCAGATGAATGTAACAATGCAGTGGAAAGACAGCTTGAAGAAATGGACGCGGCGACTGGCAATGCCTGCAATGGCATTGGCGCTGATCGGTGCGTTCGCAACCTATGAATGTGTGAAACCTTCGGCAGCGAGTGCGGCCAATGCCGCGCCATCGGCTGCACCGCTTGACGTCGACAGCGTAAGTTCGTTGCTTGCGGTCGACAAGGCGATGGAAACCCTGGCGGCGCGGGTTACTCCCGCGGTCGTCAACGTGACGGTAACTTCGCGCGCCAAGGCGGAGAAGGCTGGGCAGCAGATGCCGGAAGATATGCAGCAGTTCTTCGGGCAGGGCAACCCGTTTGGCCAGTTCTTCGGACCGAACATGCGTCAACGCCAACCGCAGATCGAACACGGCTTGGGTAGCGGCGTGGTGATCTCGCCCGACGGATACATCGTCACCAACAATCACGTAATCGACGGAGCGGTCGACATTCGCGTGACCACCAGCAATCGTCGAGTCATGAAAGCGAAGCTTGTGGGCGCAGATCCTTTGACGGATCTGGCGGTGTTGAAGGTGAACGCGACTGATTTGCCGAGCGCTCCCTGGGGAGACTCGAAAGAAATTCGTCAGGGACAGACCGTGCTGGCGTTCGGCAATCCTTACGGATTCCGTTTCACCGTGACGCGTGGAATCGTGAGCGCCGTCAATCGCGCGAATCCTGATCCCTCGAATCCCAGCAAGCCCGGCGAGTTCATCCAGACGGATGCCGCCATTAACCCCGGCAACTCGGGTGGCCCGCTGGTGGATGCCCGTGGTCAGGTTGTTGGCATCAATACGTTCCTGATCTCGTCGAACGGCAGCTTCTCGGGAATGGGATTCGCCATTCCGACGCAGATCGTTCGGCCCACGGTTGAGACCTTGATCCGCGACGGCAAGATCAGCCACGGTCATATTGGAATCGGAATCGCGGACGTGACTCCGGAGAATGCGAAGTTCTTCGACGAGTCGAATGCTAGTGGTGGAGTGGTGACGCAAGTCGAAGCCGATTCTCCAGGCGCGAAGGCCGGCCTGCAGATCGGCGACGTCATTACTGAAATCGACAACCAGAAGGTGACCGATGCCGGAGAGCTGCAAGTGATCGTCGGACAGAAACAGCCTGGTTCGAAGATCATGCTCAAGGTGCTGCGCGAGGGCAAGAGCATGAGCATCCCAGTAACTCTGGAGGCGCTGGGCAGCCGCTCCGGTGAGGGCGACGATGACTCCGGCAAACCAGAAGGCAAGATGCGCTGGGGCATTGGCCTGGGCAACCTGACGCCGGACGTGCGCGACCAGCTCCAGGCTCCGAAGGACGTTCGCGGCGCCGTGATCGAGCAGGTACAGCCGGGAAGTTCGGCGGATAATGCTGGATTGCAGCAGGGCGACATCATCCTCGAAGTCAACCGTCACAAAGTGCAGAGTGCAAGCGATGTGCAGCAAGCGCTCTCGAATGTAAAGAAGGGCGATGACGCGCTGGTGCTGGTGTGGTCCAACGGTGGGAACAGCTTCCGGGTATTGCACGCTCCCGAAGGCGCTTAATCTGATCGCGCCGCGCTTCTCTGCCAGGGAGCGCGGCGCGTCACTCTTTCCGCTCGCTTCAGCATGCCGTTCCGAAGAGTCGGAAATGAGCGCAACTATGTTCTGAGAAATGTCATCCCAATCTCAAGAGATGCGCGCCGTAGGCAAGCAGGTCCCTCCACTTCGGTCGGGATGACAATTGTTGTACTAGTCGCGCGGTCGGGATGACTTTGTAGCGATTGCAAGTCAACTAGGTTCAATGAGGTACGCGTGAAAATCTCGCGAGTCACGATCATCTTCTTCTTTTCGTTGCTCATTGCGTTCGCTGCAGCGGCCCAGACTCCACCGCCCGATGCGAGGCTTACTGACAATCCGGTATTCGAGAAGAACTGTGCGAAGGGTCACGGGAAGACGGCGGAGGGGCGCCATTTTGGCGGGCCGTCGCTCGTCTCTGAAGCGGCCATGGCTAAGTCTGCGGACGAACTCCGAGACATCATCACCAATGGCAAGCATCACATGCCGAAGTACGCGGGCAAACTCACTCCGGAAGAAATCAACGCGCTCGTCGATCAGATCAAATCGCCGCCCAAGAAATAAGGCGACTCTTGCGGCGGGGTGTGGCTACTTAGCCCTCTTTGTTTCTGCATTGGCAGCATTCGCCGCGACGATAAAAGAAGACACGCCGTCGACCACATATTCGTTTTCGTACCAGAGGAAGGGCCAGGCTTCTTTCAGTTCTGGAAAATCGGGCTGAATGATGACGACTCCCGGAATAATTCCCCCGGGAACAAACGTGTAATCGGCTCGATTATTGCCGTACGCGATCAGCTTGGACTGCGTTCCCACGGTTGACACATACGAAACATTCGAGACGGGATGCCGTCCCAGGACATAATCCAGCGCGTCGAATGTGTGCTCAGGGCCGATACTGTCAGGAAACGCCTCGTGCAGGAAGTACATTTCAGTAGCGAATCCGGTCACGCCACCGGAGCCTCCCCAAGTCCCCATCGAGATGGGGACACTCCAGGGATTTTTCGAGAGCATCGCCTGCAACTTGGGCTTGTACGCGGCCAGTGCCGTGCCGAGTGCAGCTTTGAATTCCGAGTCCATGAAGGGGATGGCGCGAGCCGCGGTCCCGCCCATGGATGCAAATTGATCGTTGATTAGCGGTAATAGCTCCTTCAGTCGCTTGCGGTAGATTTCCCCGCTGCGGGTTGAAATCAGCAACTCGACCGTGGCCTCGAGTTCGGCATGCTGCAGATTGCTGCCTGTAGTGTTGAAGTACTGAAACAACGCGGGCGGTTGTTTGTGCTCCTCGTCCCAGACGCGCACCGCGATCTGCAGACACTCGTCGGCCATTTTGTCGTTATAGCCGCGAAGCACGCGACTGGCGGCAGCGAGTGCGCCGACTGCGTCGTAACTCAGGGCGGTGGTGTGTGTGGTGAATGCCCAGCGATCGTCCGGCACTCCGGAGTGGATGCCATCGGTTTCCAGCGGTCCCATTTTGTCGGAATAGATGCGGCCGTCGGTCTTCGAAGCGGCGTCTCCCAGATGGGTGTACTCCTGCAGGGTGGGCTCGACGATGCCGGGAATGGCGTGGCCGATGACATGATATTGCGCCAGCAGCAGTGTGACTCCATGCTCGATCTGCTGCACGACATCGGGAATGCCATCGGGTTTCCGCATCTCGACATAGCGTGCGGTTTCGTCGATGGACGTGTCATCCGAATTCACGCCGAATTTCTCCCGCGCTAATACGAGATCAGTGATCACGCGAGTCTGGGTTTGGGTGCGCAGGTCGAAGTCTCCGGCGTCGTACCATCCGCCGACATTCAGGCCGGGGATGTGCTGTCCGGGAGAAAAGGGCGAGTCGGTCGTCGGTCCTTGCTTGTACCCGTCGAAGTGCGTGTAGTTGACCGGCGCCTGGCGCGCATCGTCGAGATGAGAAGCACCATGCCAGATGCGATACCCCTCGCGCACTTTCACGTGATCCATTTGCTCGGGCAGATAGGTATCAAGCGAAGGGCGCCAGATGCCGTCGTAAACATCTTTCGCGATGCGGAATGGCCCGGTCTTTTGGCCCGCATATTCGATCGCATAAATTCCGGGTTCGCGAATCGCGGAGAAATCGAAATGCGCGTATTGATAGCGCATCCACTTGCCCCAGGGCTTGATCTCGCCCACGAAGGCCTCGCGGTACTCGCCTTCCGGTGTCAGACGGAGCAGGCGCGCGGTCTTCGGCGCATCAAAGAGAGGACCGAGTTCGACGACTGCAATTTTCTGGCGCTCGGGCGTGTAGCCGACCTGGTTGTAGCCAACGACGGGAAAGCGGGTCCATCCGGTGATCACGTTGGGGTGAACGTGCCAAACGACAACGTCGCCAGTCTTGCCGGCAGGAATGAGCGTGCGAACGACAAACCATCCGTTCTGCGCCTTGTTGCGGCCGTCAAATAACAGGATTGAGCCAGTTTCGGAAGTGATGGTCACTCGCGTCGAGGGATCTTCGGGTGACAAGATAATGCGATGGCTGGTCGCCAACGGGAGAGGCTCGACGTCGCCATCGACTTTTTCCATTGGACCGTCGGAATGGCGCGGAAATATTCCCGGACCCTCGTCGACCAAGTAAGACTTGCCGAAATATAGCGTAGGCAGGAATTCAAGATTGAATCCGGCTTTTCCGGCGATCGCCGGCGGAAGGGCCTGATCGAGTTGAACGGCGATGCGGAAGCCGCCGGGTTCGGGCTGCAGGTCGATGCGATAACTCAGGCCGCGATCGGGATAAGTGCACGACGCACTAACCTCGTCGGGAGCCGGTCCGCGTTTTCGCTCCTTGAAGTCAGGAATGGGATCCCATTGCTCGGGCGTGGCCGACAGGCGAACGTCGCCGCTGGTGGCGATTCGCAGGTCGTGCAGGATGATCTCCATTCCGTTCATCTTCTGGTCGCCGAAAACGCGATGATATTCGTTGTGAAAGAGCAATATGCTGAGGCCGTGCGTCTCCAGCACATCGTGCTCCGTGAGGTGTAAAGCGGGTTGGGACCACGAGATAACAGTCGCGTTGAGCAGTAGAGCGAGTGCGAAGGATCTGAGGATAAAAGCGATCTTCTTCATGATTGTCTCTGAAACTGATTCCAGAAAGTTCTGATGCGTACGGCATTTGAAAAATGTCTTCGCGTCGAACGGGTGGCGAGTTCTCAGACGCTGTAATCCCGCGCTGCTCATTTCGGGCGCGCTGGCTCGCTTAGATAGCGGCTGGCGAACTCTAGAAAGGTGGGCCAGTTCGGGCCGGGCGTATGTCCTCCGCTATGTTGACGGAAAGCAACATCACCGTGGATGAGCGGAGTCTCGATCGGCGGGAAGTCGCTGGTTCCCAGATCCTGCTTGCCGAGAAGCGTGTACACCGGACCGGCGGCGACGACAGCGAGGAACATGCCTTTGGCGTCCACCCATCCATCGCCGTTGGTTGCTCCTGCGCCGATGAAGACGGGACGCGGCGCACACAGAGCGATCAACTCGTGTTCGTCGACGGGCAAATCTGCATCGGTTAGCGGCCCCGCGTATTTCAGGAAGTTGCCCGCCATCCAGTGATACTCACCGGTGCCAGCGACGTTCCCGATCTGCTCGCCGAAATGGTGGCGGAACAGTTTGGCGCCTGCTTCACCGGACGAACTGATGTACCCGATCGCGAAACGTGGATCGGAAGCCATGGCAACCAGCGACGCCTTGCCGTAACGCGAGTGACCATCGATGCCGACGCGTTTTGCGTCCACGGATTTGTCGGTCTCAAAATAATCGAGGGCCCGGCTCGCTCCCCAGGCCCAGGCTCTCAGTGCTCCCCAATCGTCGAGTTTGCGGGGCTGCCCTTTGTTTGCTAGTCCGATCACTCCCTCGGTTAGTCCTTCTCCGTTGTCTGCCTGCACGCTGGTTGGAATATAGATCGCATAACCCCATCCCTTCGCCAGGACCTGCTGCTGCCACGAGGGGCCTGATTGCGCCGCCTTGATCTCGGGATAGCGCTTGGCCAGAGCCTCCATTACTTCCTTGCTCCAACTGAGTTCCATCATGAGCGGAACCGGAACGCTCGCGTTCGCGGGAGTCGTAAGAGTCAAATCGATATTCACAGCCACGAGCGGGTACGCGGAGTTGTCGACGTGACCGATCAGTTTCTTAGTGACGACCGGAATGTCGCCGTTCATCTCCTTGGTAGTGCTGATCACTTCCCACCTAACCTTCGGCGTGTGCTTGGGCACGATGCCGAAGACTTCGCGGTCGAAATCGTCCACGATTTCGGGGCGGCGCTGGTCCCACCACATTTTTGCAGTTGTGACCTTCTTCCCATTTTTCAAAACCAGCGGATCGGGAAGCTTCGCAACCGGATTGGCCTTGGCCTCGTCATAGTTTGCTGCGTTGGGGGATTTCGGATCGCCGTCCGCGCCTGGTCGCAGCGAGGTAATGTGCAACTGATCCATTACGCGCTGATGATCCTGCTCTGAGGTGAGATGTGTTGGTGGCGGCGGGCTAGAGCTGGTGGCCTGCGAAAGCGCAATCGGCGAAAGAGCCAGCATTGCGAACAGAGTGCCGGTGCACAGAGTGTTGCCAAACCTTTCCTGCATGCATTCCCTCCGCAGACTCATTTCGGCGCCGGCGTTTCTTCGATTTTCACGTTCGAGAAGACCGCTGTTTCCAGCGTCGTCGCCACGTGCGAACAGACTCCTAGGCCCACGTAGACTGGATCTTTCAGGCCGACATATTCCACGGGGCCAACCATTTTCAATTCTTCGTTCGGCTTACCGGCATACATGATGAAGCGACTACCTTTTCTCTCGATGCGGAGACGCACCGTTCCATCGACCTGGGTGGGTATCTGATATGTCTGCTCGTTGGCGGCGCCGCGAAATTGCAGCGACGTCAGGCCGTTGCCATGCGAAACCGCGTCTGCGTATGCCGATCCCGGATCCAGGCTCTGACGCATCATCAGCAATGCCTTGCGATGCTCGGCAGTGCTGGTTCCTACCCATTGCACGTCGGCGGTAAGGGTGATATCGCCGGAGGCCTTCCTCCAAACGAAGTAAAAGGCGTCGGAGGTGCCCCAGACATTCGCGCCGCCTCCGGTGATTCGATACTCGCTCTTCGCGGGATCGTAGTGTGCTGTGCTTCCGGGCGGAGTTTGTCCGATGCTGCTCTGATCGGTGAAGAGGCCAAGGTCGGACGATTGCGCGATGGCGATGCCCGTTCCGATCAGTAACAGGAAGGCCAACTGCCCATTGCGACAGGAGCGAATCAGCATTTTGCGGATCGGCGAGGGCGAATGTTGAGTGTTCATCATTCCTCACGTTAACGCGAGGATTCTAAACCACCCGCGCAATGCACTGGGATTCTGGCGGGGAAGGAGCCTTCGATCAATGGCGCGGTTGTCGAACTTCGTTCGACGGACAGCCGATGGCGGCTGTCCCCACATGCCGCTCTACGGGGCTACTGCGATGCGCCGGCTTCGCCTTGGCTTTTTGGGGGTTGTTCGTCTTTGTGGTGGAAGTCGAGTCCGAAGTGGGGTTCGGAGCGGGTGCCGGTGACCTTGAAAGGAACCTCGGTTCCGGCTCCGTGCTTTTCAAACAAAGGGTCGACGGGTTTCAACAGAATCGATTTCCAGCCCGTGGTCATCTGCGACAATTTGGCATCCAGTCGCAAGAGTCCATGAAAATCGAAAGTGTTTCCATCGAGACTGTAGTCTCCTGTCATGTCGGCGTGCGTTCCGGGAATTTGGAAATGGAGGAAGGAGAACGAAAGCAGTCCTTGGTTCAGCGTGAATTTGCCTTGCAAGTCGGACCGGACGCTCGCAATTTCTTGATCGTTTTGGTTTGTGTGTTTGCCGCGGCTCCGCATGCTGAAGGAATCGATGCGTCCCTGCAGCTTCTCGTTGGTAAAGAAGCCTTGAGGGATGTGAAAGGTGCCGGCGAGTTTCAGGCGGTTGGCAACGTCGGCGGGGCCCGGCGGCAGGCTTAGTTTCGTCTTCATGGCGACGGTGCCTGTCATGATGGGCGGGTCGGTCTTAACGCCGAGTTTAAGCAGATCTTCAATGGTAGCGTGGCCGAGCACGACGTTGAGTTCAATGTCGTGGCCGTGCTGCGGTTCTTTCATGCGCACGATTTTTCCACTTGCGGTGAATGAAGAGTGCAGGACGGTGGCCTTGACTGGCTCAAGGTAGGTGTCGCCGTCGGTGCCGTCGACAATGGCGTGAAAGTCGGTGTGCAGCGGGACGGGGTGACCGCTCACCGCAACCTGAAAGTCGGGGGTATCGGTGTGCCCGTCAACCACGATGTGGCCCAACGTGCCTGCATATTTTCCCGTGGACGAGAGTATTCCACCGATGCCTTTGATAGTTCCCAGATCAGCCTGCGTGAAGGAATAATCTCCGTTGACCGCGGAATCGCGCGGGCTCTCTTCGTTCAGGGGCCCGAATGATCCGGTCGATTGTATGTTTCCGACGGGTTTGGGATTGATGAGCGTGGCCTCGAAACGCAGAGGCTGCCCGGGGCCAATGTCTTTCATCCGCAGATCGCCGATGTCGAACTCCAGCGGCGCCTTGCCCGGCTTATCGGTATTGATGAGGAGCTTGGTGTCGGCAGACACAAAATGGTCGACGCTAATTTTTATCTTTCCGCCGCCCTTGCGAAAGTTGCTCATCTGCTTGCGGTCGCCTTTCGGGGGAATGTTCATGGTGAGGCCGTTCAAGTAGATGGTGTCAACGTTCATGGGGTCCCGGAAGAGGTTGCTCAATGCAGTCTGGAAACGAAACTCGCTGATCTCGAAGAGCGGCTGTACGCCGGCTTCCCACGGATTGGGATCGGTGAGGCCGTAGATCTGCAGGCCCTTGCCCTCGACGTGCAAGCCATTTCCGACCCAAACGTGAAGTTCGGCAAGTTCGACGCGGCTTTTGAAACGCGCCGAGAGTGTTTCGACGACGCGAGCGCGCAAGATGGGCTGAGCGCGGGCAATCACAATGCGGATGCCGACGGCTGCAGCGATCAGAAACAGCACCAGAATTCCGGCAATCCAGCGCCAACGCCGCGAGTTTCGACGGGGCGGCATGGAGACGACCCGGGAACGGCCTTCTTCGATTGGAGATGAAGGGGGCAACGACGGCGGAGAAGATGGGGAGGCGGAACCCACATATCTTTTTTAGAGAGTGGAGGTGGGCGGGGGAATCGGGTGTTTACTGCAGAATGGCATGAACATTCTGAATCATCGTCGGAACATCGACGCGGTTTGGAAGCAGCGCAGAGTTTGTTGGTGAAGTCGCGTTATCCTGGCGGAACTCGTGCGAGGTTGAACACGCTCCAGAACACATACGCCCCCATCAGTCCCACGATGAAGGGCATCACCATGGGCCGTTGGGGTGTTTCCAGTAAATCGGCGAGCACTCCGGAAACAAATAGGAACAGGAAAGGGAAAGCAGCAAGGAGAAATCCCGCGCCCGCGACGTGCGGATGCCCGATGCCCAAGAGCAGGAACGCTACCCCGACCATCAGCGGGGCGGTGTTTCCAAAATAGCGCGTGCGCGGCCAAACCGCATATGTTGCGGTCGCGACTGGAAGCCCAAACGCGAGGGCGGGGCAAGCACGCCCGATCCGCACGGCGACTTGCTTGTAAACGCCAAGCACAGTGAAGCCGCGCCAACTTACTCCCCAGAATTCTGCGCGCCGCATGCTCTCTGCGAAGGTGTGCAGATGAAAGGAGTACATTCCGAAGAGCAGGATGGCGCCGACAACGCAAGCCGCGATCCAGATGACGACCGCCGCTTGGCGGCGGATCGGAGCGACGTAAAGCAGAAAGGCCAATGACATCGGGACGACCACTACAAGGGAGAACTGCGATCCCACAGCGATTGCGAGCGAGATGCCAAGCAGAACGATTCGCCGCCAGTTCCAAAGCACGACTTCGCGAGGGGCGTAGAGCGTGTGCGCTACCGCAATCGCCGTAAAGATCGCGCCGAACGCGCCCCAGGCCGCAGCAATCTCCGGCTCGGCGTGCCACACTGCGCTTGCCTGAATCAGTGAAGGAGAAAAGCAATAGAGGATAAGCGCAATGAAGCCGCCGGTATTTCCGCAGAGGCGACGGGCCACATACCACAACGATGCTCCCAGGAAAACGCCGCAAGCAAGAAAGGGAATGCGCGGCAGCCAGCGCCAGTACATGGCCGAATCGGTGGCAAAATCTTTGGGCCAAATCAGCAGCGGGGCCGCCGAAGCAACGTAGAGAAGCGGAGAATGTTCGGTATCGAAGCCGGATTGATCGCTGTGAAATGGGTCCGGAGGAGTGATAGCCGAATCCAGGAACGGGGCTGCAGCAATCCCGCGACCGTGCCACTGTTTCCAGCCTTCGCCGATGCGGACCGCCTCCGATCCATCGGGTTCGTTAGCGGCTCGCAACTCGGAATGGACCAGCCATAAGGCTTGTGACAGAAAGCAAAGCAGCAGCAGTCCGGCAAGAAATTGCGGACGTCCGAAGCGTTCGCGAGTGAAATATGGACGCATAAGGTCGAGCCGAGTGTTTTACCATGGCGGAGGCGGTTTGCGGGGAAAGTTCTGCAATGGCTGAGGTCGATACCAAAACGGAAGCTACTCAGGCGCCGAATATCGCGCCCGCAACGTCCAGTCCCGAGTTTGCAGTCGCGACTCAGCCTTCTTACGCTCACACGTTGTTTTTTAATTCAGAAGGGCTGCGGCCGGGTTGGGGATTTGCTTTTTATGTGGCGATGTTTTATCCGCTGCAGAAATTGGCTGTGGATTTGGCGTGGTCGAAAGATTTTGGCGCGAGCGGCTTGTGGTCGATGCTAATGGAAGAATTCTGCGACCTGCTGGCAGCGCTTATTCCGGCGATCGTGTTGGCGCGCGTGGAGCACCGGCCATGGAAGTTGTTTGGCTTGCCCGGAAGGCAGGCATTCGGGAAATTGTTTTGGATCGGTGCGGTGTGGGGATTCGCCGGGATATCCGCGCTCATGATTGCGTTATACGGCGCACACTCATTTTCGTTCGGGCACATCGTGTTGCATGGAGTTCGAGTCGCGCGGTTCGCGGCGTTTTGGGCATTAATGTTTCTGCTGGTCGGGCTGTTCGAAGAGTTTCTGCTGCGCGGCTATTCGCAGTTCACATTGACGCGCGGCATCGGGTTCTGGCCGGCCGCGTTGATGCTCTCGTGCGCTTTCGGCTTGATTCACTTGAGGAACGGTGGCGAGCAGTGGAGAGGGTTGCTGGCGGCGGCATTCATCGGATTCTTTTTCTGCGTGACATTGCGCCGCACGGGCAGTCTGTGGTTCGCCGTTGGCTTTCATGCAGCGTGGGACTGGGGAGAAACATTTTTCTATTCGGTGCCCGACAGCGGCATGGTCGCTCCGGGACATCTGCTAAGTTCGTCGCTGCGTGGTGCGGATTGGCTGAGCGGAGGATCGGTGGGACCGGAAGGTAGTGTGCTCTGTTTCGTGGTGATCGCGGTGGTGTGGGTCGCGTTCGACCGCGTGTATCGACATCCAGTTGCTTCCAGCGATTCAGCGGCGGCGACTCTGCCTGCCGCCTCCCACCTGTGACGAAATCTGTCCGGCGAAAACTGCCGCGTCCCGGTTCGGGAGCAGGATGCGTCAAAGCTTCCGCGACAAAGTAGCCTCTTTTGGGAACACCTTATACTGGATTTCATGACCTCAGAAGCCGACCTGCTGACTCCGTTGCGGCGCTACTGGGGCTACAGTTCGTTTCGTCCGCTGCAGGAGCGGATTGTGCGCAGCCTGCTGGCAGGACACGATACTTGCGTGGTGATGCCGACGGGTGGAGGCAAATCTTTGTGCTACCAGTTGCCAGCACTCGTATCGGATCGCACCACAGTTGTGATTTCCCCGTTGATCGCTCTCATGCAAGATCAGGCGGCACAACTGGCGCAGATGGGAATCCCGGCGGCGGTGTTGAATAGCTCGATCAGTAGCGAGGAACAGACCCGCATTATGCGGCAGGCGCGAGATGGCGCCTTCCGCCTGTTATATCTTTCGCCGGAACGACTGCAACGTGCCGATACACTAAGTTGGTTGCAGCAGGTGCCGATCTCATTTTTTGCCATCGATGAAGCCCACTGCATTTCTGAGTGGGGGCATGAATTCCGTCCCGAGTACCGGCAGTTGAGCAGTCTGCGGGGAAAATTTCCGGATCGTCCGATCGCAGCCTTTACGGCGAGCGCGACGCGTCATGTGCGGCATGACATTCTGACGCAACTCCAGCTGCGTAATCCGGACAAATATATTGCGAGCTTTCATCGTCCAAACCTGCGTTATCTGGTGCGGGAGTGCAGCAGCATGGAACACACTGCGCTGCTGGTGACTGCGTTGCGCCACTACAGCGAGGGCAATGTAATTGTCTACTCGCCGACGATCAACAAGGTTGAGGAGACCGTGGACTTTTTGGAAGACCAGGGGATCGCCGCAACCGGATATCACGCCAAGATGGATGCGGGCGAACGCCGCCGTAATCAGGAACGCTGGATGTCGGACGAAGTGCGAGTGCTCGTCGGCACGATCGCTTTCGGTCTGGGGATTAACAAGGCCACCGTTCGGGCTGTGATTCATTTGGCGCTGCCGAAATCGGTAGAGCAGTTTTATCAGGAGGCGGGACGCGCGGGACGCGATGGAAAGCCGGCGGATTGCATTTTGCTCTGGCGCAAGCAGGATGCAGGACTACTCGCCTATTTCGCGAACCAAATTCTCGACGCGGCGGAGCGTGATCGTGCGTGGCAGCGATATCGCACCATTCGGGCATTTGCGGAATGTGGGAATTGCCGCCATCGGCAGATCTGCGTGCATTTTGGCGAGACGCCGAAGTGGGCCTCGTGTAATGGATGCGATGTCTGCGGAGCGGCGCCGGAGTGGTTGACGGAAGTAGCGACCCCGGCGGTTGCACGCCGCCGTGGTGCGAGTGGGGCTTCAGCTTCAGCTTCGTCCAGCGCGCGAGCGGCGCAGAGCCCGATGGCTGCGGCGAACGAAGATCTGCGGGAGTACTTGCGCGAGTGGCGCCGGAAGACTGCGAAGGAGCAAGGCATGCCGGCCTATGTCGTGCTGCATGATAGCTCGCTGGACGAGATTTGCCGGTTGCAGCCGACTTCAATCCAGCAGTTGCTGAACATCACCGGAATCGGCGAGCGAAAAGCGGAGCTTTACGGGCAAGCGATCCTATCTGCGCTGCGCCAGTATCGCGAGGGCGCAAGAGCTGCGTCGCTGGAGAAGAAGACGGCTCCAGCACTAGAGACTTTGCAGCTTCTCGCCGAGGGCAAGAGTTTGGAAGAGATCGCCCAGATTCGTGGGCGGCAACTCTCGACCGTGGTGAACGCTGTGGCAGGGCTTGTCGAAAAGGGAGACGTGGAGTTTCGTCCGGAGTGGATCGATCGAAATAAATTAGCGGTCATCGAAGCTGCGTGCACCAAGTTGGATCTTGAAAACCTGCAGCGCCTGAAGCCGTTGAAAGAAGCCTTGCCTCCCGAAATCACCTACGACGAGATCCGGTTAGTCATTGCGCGCCTGCGCCGTGCCGGCAGTGCGGAGCGGCCGGAGATTCCTGCTTAGCAGTTCTGCTTGACTCCTGCGATCCGAAGTATAATCCCACGCACAAATGTCTCTGGCGGCGGGAGCAAAACTCGGGCCTTACGAGATTGTCACGTCGCTGGGCGCGGGTGGCATGGGCGAGGTGTACCGGGCACGCGACCCGCGCCTGGGTCGCGATGTTGCCATCAAGATCTTGCCTGCTTACTTCTGCCAGGATGCAGACCGGTTGCGGCGCTTCGAGCAGGAGGCGCGTGCGGCAAGCGCCCTGAATCATCCCAATATTCTCGCGGTTTATGACATCGGAACCAACGATGGAGCTCCTTATCTGGTCACCGAACTGCTGGAAGGCGCTGACCTTCGCGAGCGCATGACTGGGGGGGCGATGCCGGCGCGGAAAGCCGTTGAGTGCGCCGTACAGATTGCACACGGATTGTCAGCGGCACACGACAAAGGGATTGTCCATCGCGATCTGAAGCCAGAAAACATTTTTGTGTGCCGCGATGGCCGCATCAAGATCCTGGATTTCGGATTGGCGAAGCTGACGACGCCGGAGACCGGGGATGCGACTTCTACCAGTCTCGACCCGTTGAACCAGACCGGATCGGGAGTTGTGCTGGGGACGGCCGGGTACATGTCGCCCGAGCAGGTTCGCGGTGAGAAGGCTGACGCACGCTCTGACATTTTCAGTTTTGGAGCCGTCCTGTACGAGATGGTTTCCGGGCAGCGTGCTTTTTCCGGGCGTACGGCGGCGGATCGAGCCAGCGCTATTCTGAAGGATGATCCCCCTGATTTGCGCTCGTCGGGCCGTAATGTTCCTGTGGGATTGGACCGCATTGTTCGGCACTGCCTGGAGAAGAGTCCCGAGCAGCGCTTTCAGTCGGCGCGGGATCTGGCATTCCATCTGGAAACGGCATCGCCGGATTCCGAGAGCAGTGCAGTACTGGCCGCTCCAGCGCATGATCGTAAGAAAGGCCGGGTGTCAGGTCTTATTTTCGCCACGGGGTGTCTTGTCGTTCTTTTCGCAGCGTTAGCTGGATGGTGGTACGGGAGGAAGCCGCAAGCTGGGCACAAAGACGTGACCTTCCTGCGCCTGACCGATTTCGCGGGATTGGAAGACAGTCCCGCATTCTCTCCCGACGGGAAATCGGTAGCGTTCGTCAGCGATTCCGGTGGATCGCGACAGGTCTGGATCCGCCTGCTGGCGGGCGGGCCGCCTCTGCAACTTACGCATGATGCTGGAGACCATCTGGAGCCGCGGTGGTTGCAGGATTCGGCTGCAGTCATTTATTACACTCCGCCACCCGAGGGGAACACGCAAGGAACGCTCTGGGAGCTTCCGGCTCTGGGTGGATCGCCGCGTCGCCTGGCCTCCAGCATGAGTGGCGCTGACGTTAGCCACGACGGCAAACGTCTGACATTCTTCCACCTCAACGGCAAGCAAATGGAGTTAGTAGTTTCGGAGCGGGACGCGTCGAATCCGAGAGTGATTATGCAGGCGCCGGTCAGTTTCAGTTTTCGACAACCGCGCTGGTCGCCGGACGATAGCGCGATCGCTTACCTGCACAGCCTCCAAAATTGGGCAGACGATGTCTACATCGTTTCGTCTACGGGCGGTGAGGTGCGGCAGGTGACCACCGACAACACGCTGATGAGCGGGCTTGCGTGGCTCACCGACGGTTCGCGTCTGGTGTACAGTTCGGCCCGCGGAAACACCGTAATCTACTTGCCGACGATGCATCTGTGGACGATTACGCCGGATGGCAAAGATCTGCAGCAACTGACCTTTGGGGAATCCGGAGACGAGGATCCGGATGTCGACCGGGAGGGCCGCATTCTGGTGAGCCGCCGGCACATGCGATTCGATATTTGGAAGTTTCCGGTAGATGGAACTCCCGTGGAGAATGTGCGAAACGCAGGGCGAATCACCCATCAGACGGGACAAGTGCAGACGCCGACCTTGAGTCCCGATGATCGAGAAATGGCGTACCTGTCTGACAACGGCGGCCACGGCAATTTGTGGGTGATGGAATTGGCAACTGGCGAGACCCATCAAATCACGTACGAAAAGGATTCTGGCACAATCATGGGCGTGCCGGTGTGGTCGCCGGATGGACGGACCATCACGTTTGCCACCAATCGTCCATCCAGATTGGGGCGAGGGGTTGGCTACTGGTTGGTACATCCGGATGGAAGTGATTTGCACCTCGCGGTGCCGGAAGGGGCATGGGCGACGTGGTCGGGTGACAGCAAATGGCTCTACTACTCGGACTCCTCCCCGGTGCGCGATACGGGAAGCTTCCGGTTGTTGAAATCGCCGGTCGAAGGTGGTGCATCCATCGTAGTGCGCTCCGACAACGCGCGGGGGCCGGCTCTGCCTCCGGATGATTCAGCGTTGTACTACGTCGTCCCTCTCGAAAACTTGAACGGGTTGCTCGACTATGAATTGCGCGTAGCCCGGCCCGAGGATGGGCCGTCAAGGCTACTGGCTCGCATCTCCGGAGAGCGCGTTCCCATCTGGCAAGGCCTGCAGCCGGTGATTTCGCGGGATGCGAAGTGGTTGGTCTTGCCGCTGGATGACGGACAAGGAACGAATCTGTGGCTGGCATCGACGGCCGATGGAAAACTCAGGCGGATTACGGATTTTGGCCCGAAGCGCACGTTCATTGCAAGGCGAGTTTCCTGGTCGTCGGACGGGAAGTGGGCATTCGCCGCGGTGGGCGAGGGCGATGCCGATATTGTGCAAATGGATGGGCTTTTGAAGTGACTAGGGCAGCTTGGGCCGGCGCATTTGTACCTTGGGTGTACAATTCTTTGGGTTCTTAATTCCCATCAACAATCAATTCCAGTAGATCGCCAATTCTTGGCATCGCCCGTGACGCTTCCGTGCGGTGAAGTACTTAACAACGTGCGCTAACGCGCGTTGAGTTCTTCGAAGGGAGCCGCCATGAGAATTCTGCTTTACAACCCTGACAACGGGGTGACACGCAACTTCATGCCACATCTGTGGATGTTCCTGCTGCAGTCGTTGACTCCGCCGGGACATGAAGTAGTGCTGATTGATGGCAATGCCAAGCCCATGAATGAGGCGCAGATCGCGCAATATGTGCGCGACGAGAAGATTGATTTGGTCGGCATCGGGGCTATGACGCGCATGATTGCGAAGGCTTATCGCATTGCCGACGCAATTCGCGCCACCGGAGTGAGGGTGGTGATGGGTGGTCCGCATGTTACCGAATTAGCCGATGAGGCACTGGGGCGCGATGGCGGGCCACGGCACGCGGACGCAGTGGCGCTGGGCGAAGCCGATGATACCTGGCCGCAGATTGTGAACGACGCGGCTCGTGGAGAACTGAAGGAAATCTACACTCCCGTGGATGAGACCGGGAAAGAGCGCAAGCCTTCGTTGAAGCAATATCCGGTGATTCCGTGGGAGTCAATCGATCTGGAGCAGTTCAACCTCGTGCCCAAGGCTGCCTTCCCGATACTGAAGAAGATCGGGGAGGGCTGGGGGACATTTCGGATTATTCCCGTTGAGTCGGGCCGAGGGTGTCCATATGGCTGTGAGTTCTGTACTGTCACGGGATTCTTCGGAGACTCGATTCGGTTTCGTACCAACGAGAGCGTCGTGAACGAGTTGCTGTTGTTGAAGGCGCGTGCCCGCAAAGAGAAGGGGCAGATGGCGGTGTTCTTCATTGACGACAATTTCGCCATCAACGTGAAGCGCACCAAGTCGCTTTTGCGCGACATTATTGCGGCCGGGGCGCAGGTGCACTGGGTGGCGCAGATCAGCGCGAATCTGTTGCGCGATGAGGAACTTGTTGATTTGATCGCGGCGTCTGGGGGAAAGTGGATCTTTATCGGCATGGAGTCGATTGACCCGGCAAACCTGAAGGATGTGAACAAGGGATTCAACAAGCCGAGCGAGTATGCCGAAGTGCTGGAGCGGCTGGCGAAACGCAATGTCTATGCGATCACGTCATTTATTTTCGGCATGGACAATGACACGGCTGGCGTGGCCGAGCGCACGCTGTCGCAGGTTCGGACATGGCCGCCGGGTCTGCCGATCTTCGGGCTGCTGACGCCGCTGCCGGCTACGCCCCTTTATAAGCGACTGGAAGCTGCGGGGAGGCTGACTCGGGTGAAACACTGGCAGGAATTTATTCCGTTCGCGATGGCTCACACGCCGTTGAAGATGAGCATTGAAGAAGCTCACGCGGAGGTGAAGTATGGATGGGCGCACGCGTATAGTCCGGAAGCGTTGACCCATGCGGTCGACTCGCTGGCTGACCAACCGTTGGGGCATCGCATCAATATCTTCCTGGCGCGAATTTGTTTCCGTGGAATTTATTTCCCTATGCTGGGAAAGTTGGCTTGGGTGAAAGTGATAGCGGAAAATCGGCATACGATTTTCAAGCTAGTGAAGGAAGCAGTGTTCGGGCGCGGCTTGAGCAAGCCGCATACTCGCGCGGGTCAAACCTCGTACGACGAGGCCGCGGCGTCACAACCGCAAGTCAGCGCGGGCGATTAGGCGTCGGTTTGCTAGGGAATTGGAAGGGCCATCGGCATTGCCTGCGGATGGCCTTTGCATTTGTGCGATGACTTAGCCACGGGATTTGTGCGCTCGTCAAAGGCGAGACGTAGCAAGCTACGCCTCTACGAGGTGTTTTGCGGCGTCGCGGCCAGTGCGGACACAGTCGGGGACGCCGATGCCGCTGTAGGCGTTGCCCGCGAGAGCAAGGCCTGGCAATTGCTGGCGGAGACGCTCCATGCGGTCGAGGCGCTCGAGATATCCAACGCCATATTGGGCCATGGCGGACTTCCATTTGTAGACGCGAGCGAATAGAGGTTCGGCGCGCAGGCCCAGGATTTGCTGCAACTCGTTGCGGACGATTCCGATGATCTGCTGATCGGGAAGAGACCAGACGTCTTCCGCATTTCTTCCAGCGAAGAAGCAACGCAGCAGGGCGCGGTCATCGGGAGCGCGATGCGGAAATTTGTTGTGGACGAATGTTGCGGCCAGAAGTTTCTTGCCTTCGCTGCGCGGTACGAGAAATCCAAAGCCGGGAGGAAGAGCTTCGCGCACATCGCGGTCGTAGCCGAGACCTACTGTGATGGAGGAACTGTACTGGATGGCGGCAAGTTCGGCTGACAGCTCGGGAGCTGACCATGCGCAGGACGTCGGCGGCTGCGGGTGCGGGCAGAGCCACGATGACGCCATCGAACTGGTCCGATTGCAGCCCGGCGGAAACGACCCAGCTGCCGGCTTCGCGTTGAATGGCTTGCACCGGAGTATTGGTGAGCAGCGACGCCGGGGTGAGTCGCGACACCACGGTCTCGGCCAGGTGTTGCATGCCATTCTTGAGTGAAGTGAAGAGCGGAGGCGCGGGCTTGCGCGGCCCAGCGGACATTTTCTTTCGCGCCGCAAGCATGGCTCGCCCCAGGCTGCCGTACTTGCGCTCCATCTCGGCAAAACGCGGCAGAACCGCGCGAACGCTGAGGCTGGCTGCTTCTCCTCCGTAAACTCCGGAGAGTAGCGGGTCCGCGAGGCGGTCGACCATTTCCGCGCCATAGTGGCGCTCGACGAAAGCGGCGACGGACTCGTCATGATCGACGGCCCGCGGCGGATGGAAGAGTTCCCGCGTCATGCGTAGCTTGGTCTTCCACGAAAAGAGTGGCGACATGCCAGTAGGCAGGATTTTCGTGGGGACCATGAACATCAGGCCGTCGGGCATTTCGACGAGGCGGCCTTTGGTCAGAATGTAGGTCTTGCGGTCGGCGTCGTTCGAACCGATGAGCTGGTCGCCGAGGCCAAGCGCGCGGCAGAGATCGGTGGCCCAGGGCTTTTCGGTGATGAAGGAATCGGGGCCGGCTTCGACGATGCATCCGTCGATGTATTCAGTGCGGAGCACACCGCCGAGACGAGGCGACGATTCGTATAAAACATAGTCAACATCGCCGCCCGAGCGGCGGTGCTCTTCCAGGGCGAAGGCGGCTGAGAGACCAGAGATTCCGCCGCCGATAATGGCAATGCGAGTCACGGAGTGCGGCTTCCGGCTTTCCGCTCTCGGCTTCCGGAAGCCGGAACGCGGACGCCGGACGTCGGTGCGGAGTATTCCTGCACGAAGCGAGCCAGATTTTTTACGTTGTCCACTGGGGTTTCCGGCAGGATGCCGTGGCCGAGATTAAAGATGTGGCCTGGACGTCCGGCAGCGCGTCGCAGGATATCTTCCGCGCGCGACTTCAGTTCTTTCCAGTCGGCAAAAAGAAGAACCGGATCGAGATTTCCCTGCACGGCGCACTTTTGATCGAGGCGAGCCCAACCTTCGTCGAGCGGGATGCGCCAGTCGAGCCCCACGACGTCCGCTCCAGTCTCTTTCATGGCGGGCAGCAAGGTGGCGCTGTCGGTACCGAAATAAATAATGGGTACTCCAGTTTTCTGCAATTGCTTCACCATGGCGGTGACGTGGGGAAGGACGTAGCGGCGATAGTCTTCAACGCTGAGACATCCGACCCAGCTGTCGAAAATCTGGATGACGTCGGCCCCGGCGCGCACCTGATCGGCGGAATAGGAAGTGGTCACCGCAACCAACTTGCGCATCAGTGCGTCCCAGTCAGCGGGAGAGTTGTACATCATTTTCTTGGCGTGGACGTAGTTGCGCGAGCCTCCACCTTCGATCATGTAGCTGGCGAGTGTGAAAGGAGCGCCGCAGAATCCGATGACGGGGAGACGGTCGCCGAAATGCTTTGCGACTAGCGCCACCGCTTCGGAAACATAGCCGAGTTCTGAGGCGCGGTCGGTGCGCAGGTCGGCGATGTCCTCGTGTGCTGCGGACGGGCTTTTCGATGACGGGACCTTCTCCGGCGGAGAAGTGGAATGGAAGGCCCATGACTTCAAGGGGCAGCAAAAGATCAGCGAAGATGATGGCGGCGTCGATGCCGAGAAATTCCGCGGCTGTAATGGTGACTTCGGCGGCGAGTGCCGGCTTCTTGCAGATTTCCAGAAGCGAGTGTTGCTTGCGGACTGCGCGGTACTCGGGCATGTAGCGTCCGGCCTGGCGCATAAACCAGACGGGAGTGCGGTCGACAGGCAGGGATTTGCAGGTGCGGACGAAGGTGGAATTGGGAGCTGACATGAATTCATGAATGTAGCACTTTTTCAGGGCGGGCGCTGTGATCGTGAACGAAGCAAAGGCGATAACCACGAAGGGCACGAAGTTCCACGAAGGAAACACTCGAGCTTGTAGAATCACGGAATGGGGTTCAGGGTGGCCGCTAGTCATAGTTGGATCGCGGTCTGTTTTTTGCTTCGCTCTTCAGAAGCCTGCAGCGCCCTCCACGCCGAGCTTTTATAAAGATGTGCTGCCGATCTTGCAGGATCATTGCCAGAGTTGCCATCGAGTGGGCGAAGTCGCGCCCATGCCACTCGTGAGCTATGAGCAGACCCGCCCTTGGGCGGGAGCGATGGCGCACGCAGTCGAGATGAAGATGATGCCGCCGTGGTTTGCGGATTCGCGGTACGGGCATTTTTCCAACGATGCGTCATTGTCCGATCAGCAGATTGCGACGATTCTGGCATGGTCTGCAGCAGGAGCGCCGGCAGGGGATGTGCGCGACGCGCCTGCGCCGAGGAAATGGGCTGAGGGGTGGAACATTCCAGAGCCTGATCTGGTGGTGAAGATGCCGAAGTCGGTGCCGATTCCCGCTCGCGGCGAGATTGAATATACCTACGAAATTGTGCCTACGCATTTCACGGAAGACCGGTGGGTGCAGATGTCGGAGTTCCGGCCGGGGAGCCCGGCTCATGTGCATCATGCGGTGGTATACATTCGTCCGCCGGATTCGCAGTGGCTCCGGCATGCACCGGTGGGTGAGCCGTTCACGGCGTCGACGTTGAACGATCCGCTGGAACGGCGCGAAGCGCACGAGACGACAAGTGATCTGCTGCTGGTGTATGCGCCTGGAAGCTCGCCTGATCAGTGGCCGGATGGGATGGCGAAGTTCGTACCGGCGGGATCGGATCTGGTGTTCCAGATGCATTACACGACCAACGGAACAGCCGATCAGGATCAGACCAGTATTGGTCTGGTGTTTGCCAAGACAGCGCCGAAGCAGCGTGTGATCACACTGCAGTTGAACAATCATGCACTCATCATTCCGCCGGGGGCGGATGATTTTCGCGTACAGGTGCAAGGCACGCTACCCAACGATGCGACGTTGCTGAGCCTGTTTCCGCACATGCACCTGCGCGGGAAGCGGTTCGAGTACGACATTGTGCATGACGACGGGAGCGTGGAAGTGCTGTTGCGGGTGAACTATCACTTTCACTGGCAACTGAGTTACAAACTGGCTGAGCCTCGGCCGCTGAAGGCAGGGACGCGATTGCGCGCCATCGCTTGGTACGACAACTCCAAAAACAATCCGCACAATCCTGATCCGACGAAGACTGTGACGTGGGGCGATCAGACCTCGGACGAGATGATGGTCGGTTTCTTTGATGTTGCCGTTGCCGCAGGGATGGATAAGTGGAAATTCTTTGTCCGGCCGGGGAAAGATTCAACGGATCCGAAGAAATAAACCCTTGTACCGCGGCGGCCCACCTATCGCGCAATTCGTTCAGGCACAAGCCAAAGAGCCGCAGTGCAATCGTGGCGGCGTTGAATTACCCTTGTCACTTTTTTACACCCGCCCGCTGCGATATAAAGATTTGCACTCACCAATTCAGATTCTTCCTACCTGCGAGGTTTCATGGAAGGCGCTCCAGTCGCTGCCGTGTTGGTATTCGACTTTCTACTGCTGATGGTTGTGTTGTTCGGTACGAGGTCGAAAGGCAGCCGGGCGCAGTCCGCTCTGATGGCAGCGCTGTTTTTCTGCTCTGGGTTTCCAGCCTTGATCTATCAGATTGTCTGGCAACGCGTGCTGTTTTCAATCTACGGGGTGAACGTTCAATCCGTTGCTGTGGTCGTGAGCGCCTTCATGCTGGGTCTCGGAATTGGCAGCCTGGTTGGTGGTCGCGTTTCTGAAAAATTTCCGGATCGCGGAATCTCCATCTTCGGCATCTGCGAACTGGCGGTCGCCG
This sequence comes from uncultured Acidobacteriaceae bacterium, assembly GCA_963840895.1. Lineage (GTDB taxonomy): Bacteria > Acidobacteriota > Terriglobia > Terriglobales > Acidobacteriaceae > Sulfotelmatobacter. Next base: position 784,817 of record CAWJAR010000002.1, on the reverse strand, counting down.
GGTTCGGCCTGATTTCGCTGCGGTTGTTTCACTGGGCCTCGGTGTTTACGGCAGGAACAAGCTTGGGGTACATCATCCTCTTCAGTTTTTTGTTGCTTATCCTGCCGACCATGTTAATGGGTGCAACGCTCCCGCTTCTGGTTGAGCAGTTGGTGCGCAGTTCACGCAGCGTGGGCTACTCGGTGGCGACCCTCTACTTTGTGAACACGCTGGGTTCAGCAGTGGCCTGCTATGTGTGCGCGCAGGTGCTATTACGAAACTTTGGGGAATCGGGTTCAGTCACACTGGCGGCGTGTTTGAACACCGTGGTGGGCGCAACCGCGTTTCTCTACGGGCGCAGCCAGCGACTGAATCCGGGTAGCGCTGAAGTTGATGACACTTCCGACGCTGGTACTGGGAAATCACTGAGCGTGGGGACTGCCGCCGTGATTGCCGGGGCTTCGGGCTTCCTGGCACTGGGATTCGAGATTGCGTGGTTTCGCATTTTCGCAATTGCAACCTTCGACCGGGCTCCGGCGTTCGCACTTCTGCTCTCCACCTACCTTGCCGGCATTGCTGCAGGATCCTTTCTGAGCGAGATGTTATGTCGGAGGAAGCGCTTCAATCCTGTGACGGTGGCTGGTTCGGCGATGCTGGTGGCGGCTGCGATTTCCGTTTACCTGCCTCCACTGATGGCGAATCTGTCGTGGCATAACGTTCCTGTGCTGATGAGCGCGCCGGCTTTTTTCCTTGCGGCTTGCTTCTTGGGATCGGTATTGCCTCTGCTGTGCCAGTCATCGGTTTCGGCCGACAATTCGGCGGGGAAAAGCGTGAGTCTCATCTATCTTTCAAACATTATCGGCTCGACGCTGGGCAGTCTGGTGGTCGGATTCGTCCTGATGAACTATTTCGGCACGCAGGCAATCTCGATGCAACTGGCAGCGGCAACCGCGTTGACTGGTTTGATTGTGATCCTATTCCGTGGAGGACATTTTCAGGCTCCGCCCAAAGCGGTGTGGGCTCTGGCGATTGTGTCTGCGATCGCGATTGCCATCGCAGGTCCGACTTACGGCAACCTGTACGGGAAAATGATTTTTGGACCGAGGGCGGCGGAGGTCGGTTATATGAAGCACGTAGTCGAAAACCGCAATGGCATTATTGCGGTGACGGCGGATGACGCGGTGTTCGGAGGCGGCGTATATGACGGCCATTTCAACATCGATCCGGCAAACGACAAGAACTTTGTCATTCGCGCCTATGTTTTGAGCTTGTTTCACCCCCACCCGAAGCGTGCTTTCATGCTCGGCCTGGCATCGGGATCGTGGGCGCAGGTGGTCGCCAACAATCCTGAAGTGGAGAGCCTGGACATCGTGGAGATTAATCCGGGATATCTGCCTTTGATCGCGAAATATCCTGAAGTGAGTTCCCTGCTGCACAATCCGAAGGTTCACATCTATATCGACGATGGGCGCCGGTGGCTGGTGGCGCATCCTGAGACGAAGTACGACGTCATGGTGGCGAATACTTCGTACCATTGGCGGGATCACAGCTCGCAAGTACTTTCCACGGAGTTTTTGCAGATCGTAAAGCAGCATCTGTTGCCCGGTGGGATTTACTACTACAACGCGACTGAGTCCCCGGATGTGTTCGTCACGGGGCTTCATGAGTACAGCTATGGCCTGCGGGTCATAACTTTTCTGATGGTCAGCGACTCGCCAATTGTGTTCGACAAGGGGCACTGGTTTTCGGTGCTGAACCAGTATGAGATCGATGGGAAGAAGATGTTCGATGCTAACAATCCCCGTGGAAAGCTGGTGCTCGCCGGCTACAACGCCTTCGCGGATAGCGTGAAAGAACGTCCACGCGTGTTAGGGATGGAAGCGGGTGACATGTTGGCCCAACGGCTTGGTGCGCGGCGGATTATCACCGACGACAATATGGGCGCCGAATGGACGCCGGCGCCGAAACCAGCATGGCGGTGAATCCGGAATTCTGCTGGACATGGAGTAGTTGGATTGTGGTGTGCTGGATGACGGTCCGAAGCGTTGTTAGACTCTTAAGATTCCAACTGAGGCAGACCTTTGATGAAGGCAAACCGGGCGCGGGTAGGAATGATTATCGCAGCATTGGGATTCGCAATCGTTGGAGCGACAGCGCAAACCTCCGGGGCGGCGCATGGCAATGTCCCAGGTCAGGCAGCTTCCAATGCGGGTGGACCGAAAAAAGCCGAGGAGCAATTCAAGAATATTCAGGTGCTCAAAGGCATTCCGGCGGACCAACTCATCCCGAGCATGCAGTTCATTCAAGCGTCGTTAGGTGTCGAGTGTGAGTTCTGCCATGTGCACAACGCATTCGAGAAGGACGACAAGAAGCCGAAGCAGGCGGCGCGAAAGATGATGGAGATGATGTTCGCCATCAACAAGGACAGCTTCGAGGGTAATCGCGTCGTGACCTGCAACTCGTGCCACCGCGGCAGTCCGAAGCCACAGGCGATTCCGGCGGTGATGGCCGAAGAAACCAAAGAGCCGGCCATGGTGATCAAGCCTGTCGAAGTAAAGGCAGGTGGCGGACCGAGCGCAGATTCGCTGATCGAAAAATATGTGCAAGCAGTCGGCGGGGCGGCGACGATTGAAAAGGTTTCGAGCCGGGTAATGAAGGGCACGATCGATTTTGGCGGGAAATCTCTTCCCATTGATATTTATTCGAAGGATCCGGACAAGCGCATTTCGTTCACGCACTTGCCGGAGGGGGACAGCATCACAGCATTTGATGGCCACGACGGATGGCTGGGCACGCCGGGGCGTCCAGCGCACGAGATGCACGGTAGCGAACTAGATGCGGCATCGATGGACGCGGATCTGCATTTTGCCACTCACTTGAAAGCGATGTTCAGCGCAATGCAGGTTGAGGGCCCTGAGCGGATTGGGGATCGCGACGCCTATATCGTGGTGGGAAAACGCGATGGGAAGACTCCGATCAGGCTCTACTTTGACGAGCAATCCGGATTTCTGTTGCGGCTGGTGCGGTTCGGAGACAGCGCGCTGGGGTGGCTTCCGACGCAGATCGATTACGCGGACTATCGGGACAGCAACGGCGTGAAAATACCTTACCGCTGGACTCTGGCGCGGCCGAGCGGGCGCTTCACCATCCAGGTGAGCGAAGTGAAGCAGAACATTCCCGTGGATGACGCCAAATTCGCTAAACCTCCGACGGAAGGACCAAAAGGTCCCGGGATGTAACGGGCATCGACCCGCAATCAGGGGCGGGGGCGGGGATTTCCTTCTCCGTGACCAAGGACCGCTTTCGTTGCCAGCGCATCGGCTTCTATCTTGATATCAACTTCCGCTCCCTCTTCAAGCTTAACCTTTCGACCGTGCTCGTCGGTCAGACTGTTGGGAACTCGAATCTCGCGATAGAGGTGATCGGCCCCTTCGACGGAAATCTGAGCTTTTTCGGGTTCGCCTGAACTGGGATGCGGATGAATAACCTTTTCGACGACTCCTGGTAGCGTGGTGCTTGCCTTGGATGGTTCTGAAGACACGGTGATTTCCCTCCACTTGCCCCTAAATATGCTTTCTTCGTAACTCGACAGACGAGATAAACAACAAGTGCAAATAATTTTCCTCCGGGGTTCTACGTATGCGCTATCGGGGAAACACCGTAGGCGAAGACGTGCTTTAGAGAAAGACGGGTTGGCTAGCGACTCCCTTACAATCTTCTCCAACGGGCTTAGATCTGGCGAAATTTCTGAGGAATCCGAATCGCAGGCGTTTCAGAGCGGTTTCAGGTTCTTGGTTTACCCTTCCACGCAATGCGAATTGATGAGCTGAGGCCACGGACTTTGCGGTTGTTTCGCCGGTTGCTATGCGTCAGTGTAGCGGCACTGACCTTTGCCCAGCCGAAGTTTGCGAGAGCCCAAGGCATAGATTCCAAAATCAGCTCAAAGCCCGCTGAAGACGAGGCAGGTGTGGTGCATTCCATCAGTGGGAATGTGCTCGATCCTTCCGGAGCAGCCATTGCCAAAGCGCAAGTGACGCTTCTGGGGTCGAAAGGTGAGATTCTAGCCCGCGCTGTGGCAGACGACGTCGGCAGCTTTCGCCTAAACAACCTCCCGCCGGGAAAATACACCCTGGAGTTTCACGCGGAAGGCTTTCGTGACACTCGCCTACCGGCGGCGGTCACGAACAAACGTATGCCGTCGATCCGCGTCGTCATGCAGATCTCGGTAGAGACCGAAAATGTGACGGTAGCGACCGGCGTCAACGTTCCGCTCATCAGTACGGATACCTCTGAGAACCAGAACACTAATGCGATTGACCGGAACGCGCTTGACCGGGTCCCGGTCTTCGATCAGGACTACATTACGACCATGTCGCGGTTCCTGGATGACAACGCGACTGGGACGAACGGTGTGACGCTGGTGGTTAACGGAGTCGAGGCCAACGGGCCGGGTGTGACGCCGTCTGCGGTGCAGGAAGTCAAGATCAATAACAATCCGTACTCAGCCCGCTTTTCGCGCCCTGGACGCGCTCGTCTCGAAATTGTGACGAAGAGCGGCACTGCCGACTATCACGGGTCATTAAATTTCATGTTTCGCGACTCGGTTTTTGACGCGAGCAACGCCTTTGCCGTGGTGAAGCCGCCGGAGAGCCGGCAGTACTATGAAGGCTCCGTGACTGGGCCGATTGGGCATAGCAAGCGCACGAGTTTCCTGGTGGCGCTGGACCAAGACCTCGAGAATCAGCAAGCGATCATCGACACGAATGCCATCGCGGCCGCGGAATCTCTCGGCTTCGGACCGGTCGCACAGACCGTTCCTAACCCGACGCACCACTTTTTTGGGTCGGGTCGAGTCTTTCACGACATGGCAAACGGGGATCAGTTCTGGATCGGGTATTCGTATGAACATCGGTCGAGTGAGAATTCAGGCGTCGGGGGCACCACGCTTCCAAGCGCGGGAACGGATACGCACTTTCTGGAACATGAAATCAACGTCAGCTATCTGCACCAATTCTCGTCACACTGGCTCAATCAGGCCAGATTTTTGGTGGGGCACTTCGATTCGAAAGTCGCCAGCATTGTGCCTGACCCTCAGGTTGCCGTCTCAGGTTTGTTCACTGCGGGCGGCGCCCAAGCTGACTCCCGCCGTACCGAATACCATTTCGACGGCACTGATTTCGCAACCTATGGAAGCAACCGACAACAGATAACTTTCGGCGTCGACATCCCGGACCTCAGCCGCCGCGGCCTCGACGACTACACGAACCGCGCCGGAACTTACACGTTCGAAAGCAGTGCCGAGTACTCCGCTGGCGTCCCAGCAACTTATCTGGTGCAAACGGGACAGGGGCGGGTGACATTTCTGGAAAAGGTGATCTGCGGATTCGTGGAAGACAACATCCGCCTGAAGCCAAACTTTTCCCTCTACCTTGGAGTGCGCTACTACTGGCAAAACTATTTCCACGACGACCCGAATAACTTTGCGCCGCGCGTGGGCTTCGCTTGGGCGCCAAGCGCGAAGGGCAAAACCGTAATTCGCGGTGGCGCTGGCGTTTTTTATGATCGCACTGGGCCGGGTCCGATTGGCGATCTGCTGCACTTCAATGGGGTGAACCTGCTGCGCTTCATCGTTAATTCGCCATTGGTGTCGTATCCGATCGATCCGGCGATTCTGTCTCAGATTCCTGTAAGCGTTGTTACGCTCGACCCGCGGGCACATATCCCGTTCGTTTTGCAGTACAGCATCGGAGTAGAGCGGCAAGTTACGTCCAAAAGCACCTTCAGCGCCGTTTATGTCGGCACTCGAGGAATTGGTTCCTTTCGATCCATCGATGCCAACGCGCCCATTCTGACCGGTGGTATCTGGGTGCCACCGAACCTATCGTTCGGTCAAGTCCGCGAGATGCAGTCCGAAGGGTATTTGAAGGGCAACGCGCTGGAACTCACCTTTCGGGGCAAGCCGAGCAAATATTTCTCCGGCCAAGTCCAGTACACCCTCAACCGCACCGAGAACAATACCAGCGGCATTACTTTTTTCCCCGCAAACAGCTACAACCCGTCGGCGGACTGGGGCCGCGCCGATAACGACCGCTTGCACAAGTTCGATTTGCTGGCATCGTCGCAGCCGACGAAATTCTTCACGCTTGGAGTCGGGCTGTCTCTTTATGCGGGCAAGCCGGTGAACATCACCACCGGAGGCGATAACAATCAGGATGGTATCTTGAATGATCGGCCTGCGGGGATCGCACGCAATACCATGCCCGGGCCCGGCTTGATCGATCTCGACCTGAACGTGTCGCATGACTTCCCTCTTTCCAAGGCCAAGAACGAAGCCCGTGTCATCTCGGTCGCACTCAATTCCTTCAATGTGCTGAATCATCCGAATTACGTAAGTTACATCGGAACACAATCCTCACCACTCTTTGGCAAGCCGGTCGCGGCGCAGCCTCCACGCCGATTGCAGCTCGACGTGCAGTTCAAGTTCTAAGCCTCTGCAATAACAAAACCTGATAGGCACGATAAATAGTTTCGATTTCCGTGAAGCTGCGCCGGACGGTAGAGTGAGGCGGTCTCATGATTGTCCACGTGTGACAGATTTCATACTTTGAACGGGGGCAGGCGCGGTGTCTCTTGGGAACAGGTTGATGATTGGACTGGCGATGGCATTGTTAGCCTTTACGTTAGCGCCGGCCCTGCGCGCCCAGAGCGCCGGCGTGCCGCCGAGTCCGTCGACGGATGTCAGTTCGCGCTTGGCCAAGCTGGAGGTACAGGCGGCAGAGGCGAAGGGCTCCGCCGACAACGCCTGGATGTTAACCTGCTCGGCGCTCGTGCTCATGATGACCGGTCCAGGGTTGGCGCTGTTCTATGGCGGACTTGTCCGCAAGAAGAACGTGCTGGCCACGATGATGCAGAGTTTCGCCTTGATGGCGATTGTCACCGTGCTGTGGGGGCTATTCAGTTACAGCTTATCGTTTGGCCCGGGCAACAGCTTCGTGGGCGGACTGCAGAATATCTTCCTGAAGGGCGTGGGAGCGGCGCCGGATGCGGACTACGCCCCAACCATCCCGGCCCAGACCTTCATGGTGTACCAGTTGATGTTTGCCATCATCACTCCGGCACTTATCGCGGGTGCATTCGCCGAACGCATGAAGTTCAGCGCCATGGCAGCGTTCACCGTCTTGTGGTCGATCCTTGTGTACGACCCAATGGCTCACATGGTGTGGGGCAAGGGCGGGCTGCTGAACGCGGCGCTCGGTGGGCGATTCCCCACGCTTGACTTTGCCGGAGGCACGGTCGTCCACATTACTTCGGGCGTCTCAGCACTGGTGTGCGCCTTGTACCTGGGAAAGCGAGTTGGATATCCGAAGGAACAGATGCCGCCGCACAGCGTCGTACTGAGCTTTATCGGCGCCTGCCTGCTGTGGGTGGGATGGTTCGGTTTTAACGCTGGGAGCGCACTGGGAGCGGGAAGCCTGGCCACGAGCGCTTTTGTGGCAACACACTTTGCGGCGGCCACCGCAGCGCTTGGATGGGCGGGCGCTGAATGGATTCGAAATGGCAAACCCAGCGTGCTGGGAGGAATTTCGGGAGCGGTGGCTGGACTGGTGGCGATTACCCCGGCTGCCGGATTTGTAAAACCGATGGCCGCCATGGTGATCGGACTGGTCGCCGGAGTTTTCTGTTACATGATGGTCGCGAAAGTGAAGGCGAGGTTTGGCTATGACGATTCGCTGGACGCTTTCGGAGTGCATGGAGCGGGCGGCACCTTGGGCGCGCTGCTGACGGGAGTATTCGCGGTGAGCGCGGTAAATCCGATTTTCAAAGATACGCAAGGGAACGTTCTCGCCTCGGGCCTGCTGGAAGGAAATGCGCACCAATTGTTGAATCAACTCGTCGGGGTGTGTATTGGCTGGGTTCTGGGAGCGGTGGGAACTTTGGCGATCTTGAAGTTGGTCGACGTAACCATCGGTTTGCGAGTTTCAGAAGAGGAAGAAGTTCAGGGACTGGATCTCTCCCAACATGGTGAAGAGGGATATTATTGGGAGGCGTCCGCATAGAGAACGGGCCGGGAGTGGCTATCTATTGTGACGGGCGCGAGCGTGAAGAACGCAGACAGGACCTGACGAAATTATGACGAAGATCGAGGCGGTCATTCAAAACTCCAAGCTGGAAGCGGTGAAGAGCGCATTGCAGGAAATTGGCGTTGAAGGCATGACGGTACTGGAAGTGCGCGGTCACGGTCGTCAGAAAGGGCATACGGAGGTCTACCGCGGGCGGGAGTACAGTGTGGATCTGATTCCGAAGACGAAGATTGAGATGGTGCTGGCTGACGCGATGGTGGAGAAAGCAGTGCAAGCGATTCTGGGCGCGGCGCGTACGGGCAAGATCGGCGACGGGAAGATCTTTCTGACGCGAGTGGATGAGGCGATCCGCATTCGAAATGACGAGCGGGGCGAGGGAGCTCTGTAGGCGTGGTGCAACGGGCTTCCGCCACAGCACGGCCAGGAGTTGTTACCGGGACGCAAGCGGAGAGCATCTGATAGCGGCAACTGTAGTGGCCTTCCCCCGGTGGTAAGAGTCGCGGGGGTAAATACTTTCATGATGGCGGCGTCCTCATTGATCAGCGAATTGCGGGGTTCTCTTACTGAAGAATCTGCGCGCATTCAACGGGAGTTCGAAGCCTCCGGGGACGGGCGCGCGGCCGTATCGCAGCGGACACGGCTGGTGGAAGATGTTCTCGCGAGACTGTGGCGCGATGTTGTTTCGCCGGACCCGGCCAAACCTGTCAACTTTGCACTGGTAGCAACGGGAGGTTTCGGGCGAGGATGGCTCTTTCCTTACTCCGATATCGATCTTCTTTTTCTCTTTGGCGATCGTAATGCCGAGCAAGCGTTCAAAGATCCCGTTCGCCGGTTTTCACAAGAGCTGTGGGACCTGCGTCTGAAACTAAGTCCGGCCTCGCGGATGTTGAGCGAGTGCGATCGGTTCGATCCCAACAATACTGAGTTCACGATTTCACTTCTCGACTGCCGCTATCTCGCCGGCGATCACGACCTGTTTCGGCGTCTGCATGACAAGGTAATCCCAAAACTGGTGATGCGCGAGTCGAAGCCGCTCCTGGCGGGCTTGGCGGAGGTTACACGCGAGCGCCACGCCAAATACGGGATGACACTCTACCACCTGGAGCCCAATCTGAAAGAGGCTCCCGGGGGGTTGCGCGACTGCAACGTAGCGTCGTGGCTGGCGCTGATCTCGGCCATGGACAAGTTGCACGACTGGCCGGATGCGAGTTCGCTGCGGGCTCCGGTGCGCAAGCAGTTGGATGCGGCTCTCGATTTTCTGATGTCGGCGCGATGCTTTCTCCACTTTCGGTACGGTCGTGATGACAACACGTTGAGTTGGGAGGCGCAGGACGAAGCGGCTGCGCGCAAGGTGGGAGCGTCGCTCGGAGCCTCGGATTCGGGAGAGCTGTCGGCGGCCGATTGGATGCGGATCTACTTCGGCCATGCCCGCGCCGTGCAGCGTACCGTGACGCAACTGCTGGAGGAAATTCCGGAAGCGTGGTCAGCGCTGTACCGGCAGGTGCAGAGTTGGCGGTCGCGGCTGACGACAGCGGATTTTTCGGTAGTGGATGGGCTCATCTTTCTGCAGCAACCTTCGGCGCTGCAGGACCCGGAGGTGTTGCTGCGGCTGTTCCATTTCATGGCGCACCACGGGTTGAAGTTGAGTGCGACCACGGAGTACCGGATCGAGCAGGCACTTCCTGCTTTGGCGTCGATGCCTCCACGTGGAGCAGAGCTGTGGCTGTACCTGCAGGAGACGCTGCTGCAACCGCATGCCGCCGATGCCCTGCGCGCCATGCATTCGCTCCGGCTGCTAACCCTGCTCCTGCCGGAATTGAAGCTCATCGATTCCCTGGTGGTGCGCGATTTCTATCATCGCTTCACGGTGGACGAACACTCGTTCCTCGCGATCGAGAGCTTGCACCGTCTGAAGCAGTCGCAGTCTGAGTGGGACAAGCGCTACGCGGAATTGCTCAGCGAATTGGAGGATCCGGAGTTGTTGTATCTGGCCTTGTTGCTGCACGACACAGGCAAGGGTGTGCCGGGCGGCAATCATGTGGTGGGGAGTCTCGACATTGCGAATCGAGCCATGGATCGGCTCGATATGGATCCGAGAGAACGGGCGGAGGTTCTTTTCCTGATCGGAAGTCATCTGGAATTGTCGGCGGCTTTGCGGCGGGACATTTTCAATCCTGAGACGGTCGGGGCATTTGCCGAGAAGATGGGAACGCCCGAGCGTCTGAAGATGCTGACCTTGTTGACGTATGCCGACATCAAGGCGGTGAACCCGGAAGCATTGACTCCGTGGAAGGCGGAGAACGTTTGGCAGCTCTACATGAGCGCCGAGAACTACCTGAACCGGAGCGCCGACCAGCGCGTACATGCCGATGTGAACGACGAAAAGCTGGCGCGGTTGCGATCGCTGGCGCCGGTGACCAGTGGCAAGTTCAAGGAGTTTCTCGAAGGATTTCCGCAGCGGTATTTGCTGGTCCATTCTGCCGAGGAAGTAATGCGGCACATGGGGATGGCCGACGAACTCAGTACTGATCCGGTGCAGGTTGACCTGAAGCGTGGACGGCACTGGTATGAACTGACGCTGGTGACGCGCGACCGTCCTTCGCTGTTTGCCAAATTGGCTGGCGTGCTCGCGGCATGGGGAATGAACATTGTGAAGGCCAACGCGTTCTCGAACGAAGCCGGAACCGTGGTCGACACGCTTTACTTCACCGATCGCTTCCGGACGCTGGAACTGAATTTATCCGAGTGGGAGCGGTTCAAGCGCAGTGTGGCCGATGTCCTGATCGGACAGGCCGATCTCGAACGAATGCTGCGAGACCGGCAGCGGTCCGAGAAGGGCGCGATCGCGAAAGTCAAGGTGGAAACGAAGATCGAGTTCGACGATTCATGCTCGTCGACCAGCACTCTGCTGCAGGTAATTACACAGGACCGTCCTCGACTTTTGCATCGGATTGCGTCGTGTTTGTCGGATGAGGCGTGCAATATCGAGATCGCGCTCATCGATACCGAAGGGCAGATGGCGATTGATACGTTTTATCTCACCTCGGCCGGTGCGAAGCTCAAGGAAGAGCATTGCCGGAAGGTAGAGAAGGCGCTGGGCGAGGAACTGAAAAGCGAATGATTTCCTGATCCCAGCAATCTGGCGAACAATGCTGCGCTCACGATCGGTTTGACGCGGCGGCGACCGCCGGCTCGATGGATGACCTGGCAAAGAACGCACTATCGATACTGGGTGGAAAACAGCGGTGGTGCGTCGCCGCGACGCGCTGTCGCGATGAGTTCTGTTCCAAATTTTCCACCCTGGTTTACTCCGAAAAGTCGGTGGCGGATACGGTTTTGCTGGAGAAGTGGCCAGCGCAGCAAGGCTCCCACTCGTTGCTTGGTGGTCGCAAGGCCGACGCCGGGATCGTGGAAAGTGATGTCATCGAATCCGCAAATATCCAATAGCGATTTCAGGTTTGACCCGCAGAACCCATACTCGTGAGCAAGAGTAACGTAGTAGCTGGAGTTGGGAGTGGGGCCTTCCATGTTGGGCGTTCGCAGCATCAGCACGCCTGCCTTTTTCAAAGCGCGATACAGGGATGACGTGAGACATGTGGATGAAGTCGTACTCTTCCGGGTGGTGGCTGAGAAAGTCGCCGATGTCATTCTCAATTTCATGCAGCGCAACGATGTCTTTGCTCCAAGCGCGGATATAGGATTTGTTCGAGATGCCAAAATCAGCACCTGAGATGTTCGAGTACCCCAATTTCAGACAGGCAGCCATAAACCATCCGCCGCCAAATCCGATGTCGAGGATGGCTGCCGTTTTGTGGGTCGGCAACAGGTGAGAATACTCGGAAACGGCTAGCAATACCCTCGAATCATTCTCGATCTCCGCGAACGCCGGTCTTGGTCGCTCCGCCTGGTGTCGTAGAGACATTCGGCGATACACTTCGGCCACGAATGCATTCGGTTCCAAGATTGATGACTCCGATATTTCCCTGACCAGAGGTTCCTGGGATTACTTCGCCGAGAACTTGAACACCGTCTTTGACTTGAACGTCTCGCCCGGTTTCAGAGTCGTGCTCGGGAAATCCGGGTGATTCGGCGAATCCGGGAAGTGCTGGGTTTCGAGGCAAAGGCCGTAACGGCGTTTGTAAACGTGTCCCTGCTTGCCGGTGACGGTGCCATCCAGGAAATTTCCAGTGTAGAACTGAACGCCCGGTTGGGTCGTGGAGACTTCCATCACGCGACCGCTGGTGGGCTCGTAGACGCGTGCGGCCAAAGTGAGGCCGTCGCCCTTCCGGTTGATCACCCAATTGTGGTCGTAGCCGTGGCCGAGGACTAGCTGTTCGTAATTGTCATCGATGCGGGCGCCGATCTTGGTCGCGGTGGTGAAATCCATTGGCGTCCCTTTAACGGGGCGCAGTTCGCCGGTCGGAATCAGGTTCTTGTCGACGGGAGTGAAGCGGTCGGCGTTGAGCATGACCTCGTGATTCAGGATGTCGCTGGTGCCCTCGCCGGCGAGGTTGAAGTAGCTGTGCTGGCTAAGATTGAGGACGGTGGTCTTATCGGTGCTGGCCTCGTAGTCGATAACGAGCTCGTTGCTGTTCGTCAGCGTATAGGTCACTCTGACTTTCATGTTGCCGGGGAAGCCGTCGTCGCCGTCTTTGCTGAGATAGGTGTAAGTAACTCCTGCTTTGCCTTTTAGCGGCTCGCCATCCCAGACGACTTTGTTGAATGTCTTGTCCGTGCCTCCGTGCAATGTGTTAGGGCCGTCGTTCTTGGGCAGAGTGTAGGTCTTGCCATCGAGGATGAAGGTGCCATTGGCAATGCGGTTGGCGTAACGTCCGACCACGGCTCCAATGTAGGGAGGATTAGGAACGTAGCCTTCGAGATTCTCATGGCCGAGCACGATATCGGCGAACTGGCCTTTGCGGTCGGGGACACGAATCGAAAGAATGATGCCGCCATAATTCATGGTGTCGACTTCAACGCCGTTTGCGTTCGTAAGCGTGTACAAGGTGACGGGCCTCCCATCCTGCGTGCCAAAGGGCTTTTGCTGCACTGCTTGCTGATGTCTTTTGCTGGCTTGTGCGAAGGCGAGTCCGCCGATCGTCAGGCTCAGTAGGACGGTAGCGCATAAGGCGATGAAGGGTTTTGGCATCATGCGGGAAAGTGTACTACGAGGGACGGGTTCGTGCCGTGCGCCTTCGATCAGGCAACCTATTTGAGTTCGTTTCGGAATCAAAACCTTGTCGAGCTTCGCTCGACGGACAGCCGAGGGCGGCTGTCCCCACATAACTTCCCAGATAGCGGATAGCCTTCTTCAATCTCACTTCTTGTAGGGCCATTGTGCTTTCGTGAACAGGGCGCCGTCGATCCAGATGGTTTGTCCGCTGATGAAGGATCCGCCTTTGCTAGCGAGAAAAACGACCGTGGGCGCAATGTCGGCGGCGATGCCCACTCGCCCCAGCGGTGTCAGCCTGGACCATGTGCCGGCGTAATCCGGATCCTCAAGCCGGGTGCGTTCCGATTCGATCGAGCCCGGTGCGATGCAGTTCACTCGAATCCCATATTGGCCGAGTTCAACCGCAGCTTCTTTCGTGAACATCTCGATGCCGCCCTTGCTTGCGGTATAGGCCACCAGCGAGGGGAATGCGAGCTTGTTGCAGCCTGAGCCAAGATTGACGATCGATCCGCCGCCATGAGCCTTCATGTGTCGGGCCGCTTGTTGCGTGCATAGGAAGCAGCCTTTCAGATTGGTGTCGACGACCAGGTCCCATTCTTCCTCAGTCACATCAAGAAGCGGCTTCCACGTTTGCACTCCAGCGTTGTTGACCAGAAGATCGAGGTGGCCGAAGGCGCCGATCACGCGTTCGAACATGGCCGTCACCTGACTGCTGGAGCGGATATCCGCTTCGATGGGTAGAACCTCAGCTGGCAAGGCGCGGATCTCGGCGGCGGTCGCCTCTGCATTGGCGGCATCGTCGAAGTAGTTCATGGCGACGCGGTAGCCATTGCGCGCCAACTCGAGCGCAATTTCCTTCCCAATGCCACGGCTAGCGCCGGTTACCAGAGCAGTCTGGCTCTGCATAGTCACCTCGAAGATGCGGAAGATTACAGCGCAGAGATCATAACGAAAACACTGGTAGGTGTGCCTGTGCTGCTCGCGTTCTCTTTTTAGGCGAGCTTTCCGCGAAGAGGGATTTTCGATTCTGCCTGGGTGCGACAGGCGTCGCACATCGTGCTCTCGCGCAGGTCGATCCATTCGACGGAATGCGACGAGGCCATGACGCAGCTGTAGTCCTGACAGTGACGCAGGTCGAGGGTGTGGCCGAGTTCGTGGACGGATTCCTTGAGAAGGCGTTCCCTGAGCAACGAAAGATCGGGTGCGAGTCCGTAAAACTCCTGGCGCAGCCGGTGGATCGATACTACCGCGCAGGGGCCCCCCATCTGCGCTTCTCCGAACACATACTTCAGGATCGGGATATACAGATCGACATTGGCGATAGCCAAGAAGCGCCAGTCTTGCGGGCGCACCATCGTCTGCATTCGACGCAGAATTTCGGACGAATGATATTGCTGCCGCTCCGGATGATATGAAGGCGCGGGATCGAGCTCGTACGGGAGGATTTCGCAGGGTATGTGGAGTACCGCAGGAATGGCAGCACACAGAGTTTGCAGGAGTTCGACCTCGATCCTCCCGACCGGAACGATGTGTAGCGTATTCATTCGGAACAGCCTTCACTCGCACCCTTGCCAAGCTTCGACAAAGATGGTTAGTTTCGCGATTCCACCGGTGTGCGGGACCAGCCATAGCGCTTGAGTTTGTGATGAAGCGTGACGCGGTCGATGTCGAGCACATCTGCGGCGCGGCTCTGGTTTCCCCCACATTCCTCGAGAATGCGGAGGATGTGGGCGCGCTCGATATCGTCCAGACTTTTTCCGGCGACGGCGAGGGCAGGCTGCGACTTGAAAATGAAATCCTGCTCGCGGAGTTCTGGTTCTTGCGCCACAACCATGGCGCGCTCGACGGCATTTTCCAGTTCGCGCACATTCCCCATCCAGGACTGTTGTTGCAACTGGTCCATCGCAGAGGGTGCAATGTGCATGATGTGCCTGTTCATGGCGAGGTCAAACTTGCGGACGAAATGCTCGACCAGCGGAGGAATGTCTTCGCGGCGCTCGCGCAACGGAGGGAGCTGAATTCGAAACACATTCAGCCGGTAAAAAAGATCGGGGCGGAAGGTGCCCTCTTCGATCATATTTTCGAGATCTTTATTAGTCGCGGCAACGCACCGGAAATCGACCTTGATAACCTGATTGCCCCCGACCCGGGTGATCTCTCGCTCTTGCAGTACGCGGAGCAGGTCGGTCTGAGTCTTCAGGCTGATATCGCCGATTTCGTCAAGAAATACCGTGCCGCCTTCGGCGATTTCAAATTTTCCCTTCTTGCGATATTGCGCCCCGGTGAACGCGCCTTTTTCGTGGCCAAAGAGTTCGCTTTCGAGCAACGTCTCGGTGAGCGCGCCGCAGTGAATGACGACCAGGGGGTGGAAGCGGCGCATGCTGGCCGCGTGAATGGCTCTTACCACCAACTCTTTCCCGGTCCCGCTTTCACCGGTGATCAGGACATTCGCATCCGTGGGTCCCACGGTTTCGATGGCCTCGAATACTTTGCGCATGGCCGGACTCTGGCCGACGAGATCTCCGGGGCGGGTGACCTCGGCGACGGTCTCACGCAGGCGGATGTTTTCTTTTTCGGCGCGGCGATGGGCGAGCGCTTTCTTTACCAAATGCGCGATTTCGTCCGGATCCAGCGGCTTACTCACATAATCGTAGGCGCCATTCTTGAGGGCCGTGACCGCGGTCTCCACTGAGGCGTAGCCGGTCATCATGATGACGATCAGGTCGGGATCCATCTCGTGCAGGCGGCGCTGGAGTTCAATCCCATCGGTGCCCCGCATTTTGATATCGAGCAGAGCGAGATCCCACTTATTTTCGGCCATGCGGGTGAGCGCATCGCTTGCGCTTTCGGCGGTCCCGATCTCGTAACCTTCTTCGCGAAACCATTTCCCGAGAGAATCGCGGACGCTGAGCTCATCGTCGACGATCAGCAATTTCCCTTGCGTTTCCACGTTGATCACCTCCCGCTACCAATAGCGGCAATCTCAGTTGCCGAGGGTGGAGCGATCTTCTCGGGCTCCGTGTGCCAGGGCAGAGTTACGGTAAAAGTGGTGCCGCGCCCAACGTCGGACTCAACTGCAATGCTCCCGTTGTGGCGTTCAAGAATGCTGTGACTGATGGCCAGGCCCAGGCCGACACCGCGGCCTGTTTCTTTGGTGGTAAGAAATGGCTCAAAGATGCGCGGGAGGATTTCGGGCGGAATGCCAGACCCGTCATCCCGTACCACAATGCGGACATGGTCGGGTTCATGGCTGAAGCTGGTTACGATCCAAAGGTTTCCACCTTGCGGCATGGCGTCGAAAGCGTTCATGACCAGCGCGAGGATGACCTGCTCGATTTGGGCAGCGTCGCAAACGACAGGCGGCAGATCGGGATCGAGCTGCGGCTGCACTTGAATGCCCGCGAGATCGAGTTGGTGCTGGACCAGGCGCAGCGATCGGTCTACGACCTGATTGAGATTGGCAGGCTGTAAATTGATTGGCGTGGTGCGGGAGAAAGTGAGCAGATTCTTCACCAAGTCGCCGCAGCGCCGGCTTTCCGAAGCGATGAGGTCCAGGGAGTCGCCGATTTCCTGACGGCGAGCGCGACCGCCATCGTCGCGAGGCATTTCTTGGCGATCGGTCCATTTCCGCACCAACTTGGCATACGTGAGGATGCCGGATAGCGGGTTGTTGATCTCGTGCGCCAGCACCGCGGCCATCTTCCCAATCGAGGCCATCTTCTCAGTGTGCAGAGCATGCTCGTGGGCACGCTTGAGTTCGCTTGTCTTATGCTCGACGCGCTGTTCCAGGGTGTGAGTCCAGGCGACGTTCTCGTTATGCTCTGCCTGCAACTGGCGGCTCATCACGTTGAATGAATGGGCGAGTTCTCCGATTTCGTCGTTGGAGTGCACGCCGATCTGATATCCCAGATCACCGGCGGCTAGACGATGGGTGCCGCGTTCGAGCGCTTTCACCGGGCGTCCTACCACCTGCCAGATAAAGAACCAGCTCAGAAGCGCGATCAACAGCAGGGCGCAGCCTGTATAGGCAATCATGCGACGGCTGCTCTCGGCCAGCTGGACGTCAGCCTTGGCCAGAGAGAGATTGGTGTCGAGGACGCCGAGGATTTGCTGCTCCGCGGGATGCGCGTGACAGGAAGCGTTGGAGCAAGCTGGCTGATTCTCGATAGGCGTAATGATGCCGAGAACGCGTGCCCCGGCGACGTTGCGATAGATCCGAAACCGGTCGGGACGTTTCAGGCGCGCCAGAGGTTGAGACTGGGCGTGGCAGGCATAACAGGCTTCGGCAGTTTTATCGACCACATGGTTCTGTTCGGCTGCATCGGTGGTGTAGGTGATTCTGCCTTCCTGATCGAAAATCCGGATCTTCTCCATGCCCGGCTCGGCCGCCATGGTTTTAATGGAGTGATACAGACCCTCCTGGTCGTTGACCAGCATGTAGTCCGTCGTGCTGTGCTTGATGACGTCGCTGACGCGCTCCGCGCTGAGCAACGTGTTCTGCTCAAGATGCTGGCGGTGGAGGCGGACATTGAGGTAGCCCAACAGAGCGAAGATCACCACCATGGCGCCGAGCAAGAGTATGTTGAGCTTCGCGCTGAGAGTAAGAGTCAGGCACAACCAGCGGTGGCGAGTTGAATCAGTCTCCTGCATGCTCCATCACCGCTACTTCCGGAATCGCCGAGTCCGCCTGAAGATCTGGCTCCAAAGCCGCCTCTTCCTTGGGAAAGATCGGCAGATACTTCACCGCCATTCCGAAGAGCGCGAACCCCGCGGAAATGATCATGCCGGTGACGGCCAATTCGGTCCACTTGGGGAAGTAGCGGACTCCCGTAGAGCCTTCGAATCCCGTAATGCTCACGTTCATGCGGTTCGTAATGAACCCCAGAACCACGAGCACGGCGGAAAGATAGAGCCCGTTAGCGCTGTTACGAACCTTTCGCTGTACCAATAGCAGCAGCGGAAGGATGATGCAGAGCGAGATCTCCAGCCAGAACAGGTACATCTCGTATCCCGGTTGCACAGTCAGTTTGAGCGCTCCGCGATTCGCCAGGTCTTCAAAACGAAGAATTCCGTACACCCCAAGCACTACCACCAGTACACGGCCGAGTTCCTGCAAGACGGGAAGTTCCAATTGCAAGCCAAAGTGCCTGGAACTCAGAGAAGACTCGAAGATTGTCATGGCCAGTCCGACGGCAATCGCAGAGAGAAAGAAAAACACCGGCAGCAGCGGGCTATACCACAAGGGATAGAGTTTCGTGGGAACGATGAGGTACAACGTGCCCAGCGACGATTGATGTAGGGTCGAAAGAATGACCCCGGTGATCACGAGGGGAATGAGGATCGCCCGCACTACCTTCAACGGCTTCTCCATGTGAAAGCGTTCAAGGACAATCGGAGAGAACTCGAGCGCGAGCACGGTGGTGTAAAGCATGACGCAGTACGCTACTTCGAACATCACGGAGTGCGGGTTCCGCATGATGAGCGGATGCCATATGTTGTACGGTTTGCCGAGATCGAACATAAGAGCGGCGGAAACGAGGATGTAGCCAAGAAAGGCCGTGAGAATCGTCGGCCGGATGATGGAGTGCAAGCGCTTGATGTTGAGAATGTGAACGGCGGCGGTGAGGGTGAACCCGCCGGCGGCCAGCATTACGCCGCAGAGCACGTCGAAGCTAACCCAGATGCCCCAGGGGAATTGATCGCTGAGGTTGGTCGAGGCGCCGAGTCCCTGCGTGAAGCGAATCACGGTTGCATAGAGACCGGCGGCCATCAGGAAAAAGAAGACGAACTTCCAGAAGGTGAACTTGAAATTCGCGGCGCGGGCCATTATGGCTTCCTCCCGTTCTTGTTGTTGCCAGCATCCTTTGATTGGGCGCTCGACGCTTCCCCGCCCTCGGCGAGGGCGACCTCTTCGCGCCGATGCGTGATCCACCAAATGCCTCCCAGAACCATTCCTCCCAGAGGAACGAAGTCGGGAATGTGAGAGAGGACTCGATAGGTGAGCATGGGCATCGGGTCTTTGGTCAGGTTGCTGCGATATCCGAAGGTTTCGAACGGAACGGCGGAGAGCAGCAGAACCGATGTGCCCCCCACTTCCTCGAGGCCGTAGATGTGGTCGACGTAATTGCCCGGGTTGTCGTGAATCCGCTTGCGGGCTTCGGCGATGAGTTCATCGCGCTCGCCGAACTTGGTGGCGCCCGTCGGACAGATCTCCGCGCACGCGGTTGGCTTTCCCACGGATACGCGGTCGGGACACATGGTGCATTTCTGCACCTTGGGCACCAGCTTGCCCCACTCATACTTAGGTACGCTGAAGGGGCAGGCAACCATGCAATAGCGGCATCCCATGCACTTGGAAGCGTCATAGGTGACGGGGCCGAGTGCCGTCTTTTGGAGCGCACCGACCGGGCAGACCGACGCGCACGAGGGCTCCGCGCAATTCATGCACAGGCGGCGCATGAACTTATCGCCGCGCGTGAGCACGACGGTCATCTTATGGGCGGACTGGATTTCTTCGCTCGCGATGGCGTCGTCGTAGGGGAGCTTGTTTTGGCTGGCGCAAGCCTGTTCACATTGCTTGCAACCGATGCAGGCCGTGGAATCATATAAGAGTGCTTTGCTCATGAAGTATGTTTCCGGGCATGGCTGTACCAACTGGCCAGAGCCTCCCGAAAAATCCTCTCGACCGAAGCCTGAGCTGAGGAGGAAGACGAAGGAGCGATTACCGGCGTAACCGCAGACGGGAATCGGACCGATTACAAGCCGCTTACCTCATCAGATCAGAGGCTGTCGCGAAATTCAGCAGCTTCAGACAGCTAGAATTCTCAACAATTAGGAGTTTCTCAGCCGTGACCCGCGTCACTTCTGCGCGTGACGGCGGTCAACAGGGTTCGCCGGAGTAGATTTAACGCTATATGCGTTGTTTATTGCAGCAGTGCCGTGATGCGGATCGCATCACCGTGCCAATTCGGGTCAAGTTATTGATAGCGCGTCGCTTCAAATGTTCGATCACGCTGTAACTCTTCAAAGGTGACGTTTTCTGTGTTGCGATGTTCATCAGAAACGAGTGCTGCGTTTTTCTTCACCTTCGATCCTCCGTTCCTCTGGCATGTTCCTATCTCGCTCAGCGCGCATGAGATAGAGGTCCGGACCGAGCTATCCAGAATGTGAGTTTGGGTTTGGTCAGGAGATTGCCTTTAGGAAAGGCGTGAGTGACCCAGGAAAAATGGGAACTCCGGGCGAGGTGGGTTATGACAGTCATCATGGTTCTTCTGACGTTCGCAATCTTCTTACTCATTGATTATGTGCGTGGGCAAAAGCAGTTGGCGAAACAGCCTGTTCTTCAAACAGCGAATCGAGAACCAGCGTCGCGTCTGGTGCCGGCGATGGTTGCAGGGTTTCAGGTTCCGGAAAATGTGCGCTATCACGCGGGCCACACTTGGGCGCTGAGTGAGAGCCGGGAACTGGTGCGGGTCGGAATCGACGATTTTGCTTCGAAACTGATCGGCAAGATCGAGAGTATTGCTGTACCGCAGCGCGGCCGCTGGGTTCGCCAGGGACAGAAAATCTGGACCATCTTCCGCGACGGAGAGTCGGTGGATATGGTTTCCCCGATCGAAGGCACTGTAACCGACATCAACGAAGCCGTGATGAAGAATCCGGAACTGGCGCGCAAGGATCCGTACGGAGACGGCTGGTTGCTGACCGTGCAGGCTCCCGATTCGAAAATCAACTTCCGTAATCTGATGGGCGGCACGCTGGCCCGCTTGTGGACGGAATCCTCCGCGCTCCATCTGCAGAGCAAAATGCCGATGGCAGTAGGTGCCCTGGCGCAAGATGGCGGCGTTGCAGTCGACGACATCACCGCTCATCTGCCCGGTGAAGACTGGGCGACACTGACCAAAGAGTTTTTCCTCTCATAGACAGAGCCAAAGGAAAGATGGCCGAGCAAGCCTCGCCTGACCTCCATATAGAACCGCCCGGGATCAATCCCGGGCGGCTTTTTGTTGCTATGGGGGAGATTTTCAGTCGGACAGAACTTCTTCAGCCACAGGTCGTGAGAAAGAGCGAAGAATCCAAGTTCCAACAACCACTGCGGAAGAAAGCATGATCACGCGCATATACTGCGCAGCGGGCAAAGAGGCATCCCCGAAGATGGTGCGCAGCAGTCCGAACGTCGCGCTGCTGGCGCAAAGTGCGAAATAAATCCGCTCCCTGGTGCAATGAGCAAGGCTGACCAGCCAGGCAAGGATCGACGCCACGATCAGGTAGATTCCGATCAGGATGAAGTCGCCAGTCGATCCGCGCTGCAAAATCCCAGCCTTGGGCGAGATGAAACCGTGCATGGCGATCCCCAGGAAAACGAAGGAGTGAATGAGTGCGATCAAGGCTCGCTTGCGATTGTTGAGAACCCCAAAGTCACTCATAACTGTCTGACTTAGTTTCGCCCGCCGGGCATGATCTCTGGTGTGACTTCTCGTACGGGAAATTGTGATTTCAATCACACAATAACTGGCGGCCGGAGCGGCCGGCTCTTGCCCACCGATCGACGTCGGCGCACCCGGCGGGGAGTGGTCTGGCATTCGGCAGATTCGTGGTGGTACCATCGCGGGCCATATGAGTACTCCACGCCTCGTTTTTTTCTCGATATCGTTGCTGTTGACTCACGCCATCCATGCAGGCGGACAATCTCCCTCCCCACAGGCCCATCCGATAGTGCTTCGGGCAGCGCGCCTGCTCGAGGTGAAGACGGGGAAGATATTCAAGCCCGCAGAAGTTCTAATTCAGGGCGAACGCATCGTTGAGGTCGGCACGTCAGTCAAACATCCGGCTGGCGCGGAGGTGATCGACCTAGGCGATCGGACTCTACTTCCTGGACTGATCGACGCTCACATCCATCTCTTTCTTCATCCCGGTGCGGAAGATTTGCAGACGGTACAGGAATCTGTGCCGCAACGCGCCATCATCGCCACTCTCGCCGCGCGTGACGACCTAATGGCTGGCTTCACCGCCGAACGCGACATGGGAACCGAAGGCGCGGGCTCAGCTGACACGGCAGTGCGGAACGCGATTGATCTGGGTCGGATTCCCGGGCCTCGACTCCGCATCAGTGGAAACGCCATCAACATCCTTGGTGGCCACGAGGACGCACTTGGCTATAACCCTGCACAACACGTGCTGCCAAATGCTGACTACGCCAACAGCGCGGACGAACTCGTCACGGTTATCCGGCAGCAGTTCAAAGAGGGTGCCGACTTCATCAAGATCTACGAGACCGGGGCCGACTCACTTCGAGATGGAAAACTCTCAACGCCCTATCAATACACGGAGGCCCAGCTGGAGGCGGCGGTGAAAGAGGCAGCGCGCCTAGGCAGACGCGTCGCGGTCCATGCCACTGGAGAGCCGGGAACTCTTTTTGCCGCGGAGGCAGGTGTCGTTTCGATTGACCACGCTGATCAACTCGGCGAAGAGACCATGCGGCTGATGAAGGAAAAAGAAATCTTCGCGGTCCCGACATTCACGATATTCGAATACTTCGCAGAGCACGCAGCCACTCCCGAAAAAGGCGAGCAGCAGCGCCAGATGATCGATGCGAAGGCGAAGGAATTCAAGAAACAACTGGCGGCGGGAGTGCCAATGGCCTTGGGATCCGACGTTGGTCCGTTTCCTCACGGCACACAGGCACGCGAGTTTGTGCTCATGGTGAAATACGGCATGTCACCGTTGGCCGTTCTGCAGGCCGATCTGTTGAACGGCGCAAAGCTGCTTGGCTGGGAAGGCCAGATCGGGTCGTTGGAGCCTGGTTATCTCGCGGACGTGATCGCGGTTCAGGGCGACCCTGCGCAGGACATCAGCGTGCTGCAGAACGTCGGCTTCGTGATGAAGGGTGGCGTTGTGTATAAGAAATAGGATCGTCAACATCGACGTGGCAAATCCTGAGCGCCGGGTGTGAAATAGAGTGCACAGTAACCTCTCGCTCTCATTAAGAATGCTATGTAAACGACTTATTATCAGTTATTTATGATGCGCGTAACCTAGGCTTCGCGGCCATCCGCTTGCCCCTTCCTGAGTGCCACGCCGATCTCGGCAGGCACTTATGACTCTCCGCAAATTGCTTGGATCGCTCCGATGGACCGCGGCTACTCTTGTCATCAGCGCCGTCTTTTGTCCTGCGGTACATGCGCAGGAACTTGTTGCGGCTGCCCCTTTGCCGGATGCGCCGATGCCACCAGCTTTGGTGGAAGCCGTGACTCCGGCGGCAACTTCAACGGCACATCCCCAATCGGAACACAAGTTCTGGGACAAGCAGAATTGTGTTTTGTTTATCGCCGCCGCTGCTATGAACGGCGCCGACTTCGCCGTTACTCGCGCTAATCTTCAAAGCGGAGGACAGGAATTGAATCCGCTGGTGCGCCCCTTCGGTCAATCTACTGCTGGACTCGCAGCAAACTTCGTGGGAGAAACTGCGGCGGTCGCCACCATCAGCTATTTCTTCCATAAGACCGGACATCACAAGCTTGAACGCGCGGTCTACCTGGTGAATATCGGATCTTCCGCGGGAGCCGTGAGCTTTGGGCTAGTGAATCGCTAGAGCCTCCCTGAAAGCGATGTCGCGTCAGCCCTCGGTGATTTTGCGCCAATGCGCACGCTGCCAGCATCCAATCCTGAAATTGCTAACTGCGGGAAATAGATCAGGCAGGGCTTTTGGTTGGGGCCAAGCCTCTAAACGCGTCCCTATGCCGCGTTGGACTCCCGCGAAGTTGGTACTATTACCACGAAACGAGTTTGCCCGCGAACGTTGGAGGCAAGACGTGCTATGAAGATCGCAAAAGATGTCACCGAGTTGATCGGCCACACGCCGCTGGTGCGGCTCAACAAGGTCACCGAGGGATGCGTCGCCGAAGTCGTTGCGAAGCTGGAGAGCCAGAATCCGCTGGCGAGCGTGAAAGACCGCATTGGCGTGAGCATGATTGCGGAAGCCGAACGCGAAGGCAAGATTCATCCTGGCAAGACGGTACTCATCGAGCCGACCAGCGGCAATACGGGAATCGGGCTCGCATTCGTTGCCGCCGTCAAAGGCTACAAACTGATTCTCATCATGCCCGACACCATGAGCCTGGAGCGGCGCGTGCTCCTGCTCGCTTTTGGGGCAGAGATTGTTCTGACGCCCGGCCCCCGCGGAATGACGGGCGCGATCATGAAGGCGAAAGAGATTCTTGCCAACACTCCCGGTGGATACATGTTGCAGCAGTTCGACAATCCGGCCAATCCCAAAATTCATTTTGAAACCACCGGCCCTGAAATCTGGGAAGACACCGACGGGCGCGCGGACATTCTCATCTCGGGCGTTGGCACCGGTGGCACGATCACGGGGATCTGCCAGTACATCAAGCCGAAGAAGCCGTCGTTCAAGGCGGTTGCCGTCGAGCCCGCCGACAGCCCGATTCTCTCCGGCGGCAAACCGTCTCCGCATAAGATTCAGGGTATCGGCGCCGGATTCGTTCCCAGCATCCTGCGCCGGGACTACATCGACGAAGTCATCACCGTTACCAACGACGAGTCAATCGCGATGGCGCGTGAGCTTCCTCTCAAAGAAGGATTGTTCGTCGGGATCTCTTCCGGAGCCGCAGTCGTGGCCGCGTTAAAAGTCGCCAAGCGCGCCGAGAACAAAGGAAAGCTGATCGTAGTGATTCTGCCCTCCTTCGGTGAACGCTATTTGAGCAGCATTCTGTTTCAGGAATTGCGGGAGAAGGCGTTGCAGCTTCCCACGGTCACGCTCCCGGCCTGATCGCCGATCCCATGCCGCACCTGCTGGCGCTAATTCGCGAAGACGTCGCCAATGTGGTGGAGCACGATCCCGCGGCCAAGTCTCGCCTGGAAGTCTTTCTGTGCTACTCGGGTCTGCACGCGGTCTGGTTTCACCGCATGAATCATTGGCTGTGGAACCATCGCTCTTTTCTGATGGCACGTATGCTGTCGCAGGCCGCCCGCTTTCTTACCGGAATTGAGATTCATCCCGGTGCAAGAATTGGACGGCGGCTCTTCATCGATCACGGCAATGGTGTTGTGATCGGCGAGACTACGATTGTTGGCGATGACGTGACTCTCTATCAGGGCGTGACTCTGGGAGGCACAGGCAAAGAACATGGCAAACGCCATCCCACAATCGAAGATGGCGTCGTCGTCGGCGGTGGTGCGAAAATCCTGGGCAATATCACTGTCGGAAAGAACTGCCGTATCGGTGCCGGGTCGGTGGTATTGCGCAACGTTCCCGACAACTCCACGGTTGTCGGCGTGCCCGGGCACATCATCTTCCGCGAAGGCAAGCGCGTCGTTATTACCGATCCCAAGCAGATAAACGATCCTCTCTCGGAAGCTCTTGCTTCGGTAGCGACCGAAGTGAACCATCTCCGCGAACGGGTCCAGCAACTTGAAGGGCACGAGGGGAAAGGCGGACCCATCCCGGAATCGCTGCAGAGAATCATGGAAGACATCGACTACCAGATTTAGCCGCGCCGACGTACTGTGTTCCGGTAACTCTGCCCAGCCGCGAAGGGGCGAAAGAGCGCAGCCCGCGGCCCAAGCCGTGGGTGGCCATGCGCGTTTCGGCGAGCCCCATCGGCGCGAAAGAAAGCGCCGATGTTTTCAGCGTTCTATCTCGACATCTCTCCGTCTACCATGCGCCAGATGCTCAACGGATTTCCGTCTTGCAGCGACTCAGGTAGCGCGCTATCCGGAAATCCCTGATAACAGACCAAGCGCGTGAACCGGAAAATCGCCTGGCTGCCGACGGAAGTGGAGCGCCCGTCGGAGGTCGAGGGATACGGACCTCCATGCACCATGGCATGGGTGACTTCGACGCCCGTGGGAAAGCCATTGAACACTAGTCTTCCAACCTTGTTCTCAAGAATCGCAATCAGGTCGGCAAAGTCGCGCAGGTCTTGTTCGGTTCCGTGAATCGTTGCCGTCAGGTGACCTTCGAGGCCCCGCGCAATCGCCAGAACTTGATCGCGGCTGGAGTGCCGCACCAGCAACGTAGTGGGTCCAAAAATCTCCGCGTCCAGGTGAGAACCTAGAAACGACCCCGCATCGGTTTCAAAAAGCACGGGAGTCACTGCGAAACTCTTGTCAGTCGCGAGCTCCGGGCCCTCGGCCACCAGTTTGACGGAAGTTTCCTTCTTGCGAGCTGTAATTGCTGAGTCGTACGAAGTGTGAATTGCCTTGGTGAGCAAGTGAAATCGGGTTGATCCGCCAACCAACTGCTGTAATTTTTGCGCGAAGGCGTCGGCCTCCGCACCCTGCGGCAGGAATACCATTCCCGGCTTCGTGCAGAACTGTCCCGCTCCCAACGTGAATGATCCGTGAAGTCCGGTCGCAATGTTTTCGCCGCGCTCCCGCAACGCTCCCGGCAGAATGAATACAGGATTCGTGCTGCTCATCTCCGCATAGAACGGAATTGGCTCGGGGCGCGACGCCGCGACGTCCATTAGGATTCGTCCTGCCGTTCGCGAACCGGTGAAGCCCCCAGCTCTGACCAGCGGGTGTTTCATGAGCGCCGTTCCGATTTGCGGGCCGCTGCCGAACAGAAGAGAGAACATGCCCTCCGGCAGGCCGCACTCCCGCACGCTTTCTTGTATCGCGCGGCCAACCAACTCGCTCGTGCCCGGATGAGCCGCGTGCGCTTTGACGATTACAGTGTTGCCGCCTGCGAAGGCGGAAGCAGTGTCTCCACCAGCGACGGAGAATGCCAGCGGGAAATTGCTTGCGCCGAATACCACCACGGGGCCAAGCGGGCGCAACATCGACCGGATGTCGGGCTTCGGTGCGGGTTTGCGATTGGGGTCGGCGTGATCGACACGTGCCTGCACCCACGATCCCTCTTCCGCCACCTGCGCAAACAGGCGAAGTTGGGCGCAGGTTCGTCCGGTTTCGGCTTGCAGGCGCCCCTGCGGCAAAGCTGTTTCCTGGGCGGCACGTTCGACGATCTCTGCCGCAATCGATTCGATTTTCGCTGCAATCGTGCGCAAGAATGCGCCCCGATCACGTCCGGATACGCGCTGGTAAACCTCAAACGCTTCCGCCGACAGGTGGACCGCGAGTTCAATCTCCTCGGCTGTGGCCGGGATGAAGCCCGGTTGCAACCGTTCTCCAGTCGTGGGATTGGTGGCGTACGACCCTTCACCAGCGCCGGAACCCTCGCGAAGTCCAATTAACGACCGCCCTGCGATTTTTGTTACGAATGATGTCTGCATTTCATTTCCCATTCTGTAACGCGTACGCACCTGCGGATTGCGCTTTGGACTGCAACGCGTCACTAATCAGTTTCTTCGTCTGCTCGAGTTCTTTGCCTGCCAGTTCGAGCCGTGGCGGCCGCACCCGCGAATTCCCGATCCCCACTTCCGCCTGCACTAGTTTGATGAGTTGAACGAAGTTTGGAACGGTATCCATTCGCAGCAAGGGCAAAAACCAGCGGTACAACTCGAATGCCTTTTCGCTTTCTCCGTTTATTCCATAGTTGAACAAATCCACGGACTCGCGTGGCAGCGCATTTGCCAGACCCGCGACCCATCCCGTTGCGCCGACGCCAATGGCTTCGATCACCGCGTCATCCACGCCAACGCAGATCTCGAGCCGATTGCCCAGCAAAGCACGGATTGCAGATACGCGGCGCACATCGGTGCTCGATTCTTTAACCGCTGCAAGATTCTCGTGTTCCGCCGCCAGTTCGCGAATCTGTTCCGGAAGAAAATCCGTTCCGTAGGCCACCGGGTTGTTGTAAAGCATGCAAGGCAGCGCGGTCGCCTTGAAGATGGCCGCGACATGCGCTTTCATCTCGCGCCAGTCGCCCTTGTAGACATACGGAGGCAAAACCATCAGGCCACTGCAGCCGAGATCCGCTGACGCTGTAGCTATTGAAACGGCCTCCACTGTCGAAAGCGCGGAAATTGCCGCGACTACCGGCCCGCGTCCATGAACCGCGGTGACGCAGTTGCGCAGAATTGCCAGCTTCTCTTCGAAAGTCAGAGTTGCGCCTTCTCCCAGCGACCCCAGAGCAACAATGCCCGTGCATCCGTTGTCGAGAAGCAGACGGCAATGCTTGACCATGAAGGCATGATCGATGCTGAGGTCGTGGTTGAAACACGTCGTGATGGCGGGCATTACGCCCTTCCAGTTCATTGAGAGCCTCCTGTGACAGCGCTGTGCTCTGGTTCAGAAACGGGCGCACGTCCCGCCAGATTTTCTATTCGCGCGGGAAATATCGGTGGCCGCACTGAATCCGGAGTCCACTGATACAGAAACTGTGTGGCCGGCCCACAGATTCGGCCCTGGCACGGTCCCATGCCGCATCGCGTATGCAATTTCGCTTCGCGCCACGATCGATGTTCCTGCAAGCGAGAATGGGGAACATCCTCGCAGCGACAAACAATCGTTTCGGCGGACGGCAAGTCTCTTAACTCCGGACGAAGCGCGAATGTTCGGTCCAGCAAGCGGGCGAATCGCCGTGTCTTTCGTCGTTCCCCAAACAACGCGCGAGCTTGTGTCGTCTTGCCGACCGCCGCCAGGCCTGCGATCTGTCCTTCCACCAGCGCCAACTCGACGCCTCCGATGCAGGTGGGTTCCCCCGCACAGTAAACTCCGTGCACGGAGGTTTGTTGGAAGTGATCCACCTGCACGAAGCCATCGGTGATCGTGCAACCCAACAACGCTTGCAGTTCAACGTTGGGCACCAGATGAAATCCGCACGCGAGATATTCGCACGGGATGATCTCCGCCTTGCCGCTTCGTAAAATTGTAACGCTCTCGAGCATCTTCTCTCCGTGCGCCGCCAGGGGCCAGCTATTGGCAGCGAACGGAATGCCTCCGAGGTCTCTCTTCAACTGCCGCGCCTGCGCAATCTTCTCTGGATAGGCGATCAAAGAAGCACCGAATTGGACTAGCTTCGTCCACGACGCCTGCTCGCAAATCAGAGAAATTTCGGCGCCGTGCTTACGCAGATATGCGGCCACCGCGAGCAGCAGAGGCCCTGTCCCGGCGACAACCACGTGTTTGCCCCGAATCGGCAAGCCCGACTTCACCATGGCCTGCAACCCGCCCGCTCCCATGACATTCGGCAGAGTCCAGCCCGGAAAAGGCAAGAATCGTTCCCGCGCTCCGCTGGCCAGCACCAGATTCTCATAACGCAATTCGCGGAGATCGTCTCCTCCCTCTACCCAAAGCACTCCAGCCTCAGGCTGATGAAAGACTCTCATCCCATAAAGTCTGGTGACGTTCGCGGAATGAAACAAGCGAATCCATTTCGCCGCGTCTTCTGTTGATTCGTCTCCCGCCCCGCGCCAGATCTGCCCGCCGCAGTTGGGGTTATCGTCTACAACTCCGACTTTGGCCCCGTGCTCGGCCGTTCGCACCGCAGCCGCCATGCCCGCCGGGCCGGCACCGACCACTAGCACATCGAAACGCTGCAGCGAATCGTTAGCCATCGGTTTTCACGTCCATGCCAGGTGTACAGATAATCTGGCAACCTCGGCAATGTGGCGTTCCGTTGATCAGCACGCGACACTCGAAGCAAATTCCCATCCCGCACAACGGACCGCGTGCTTCGCCTGTCACCGACGTTCGGCAAGCTTGTCCCGCAATCGTGACGGCGACCGCGACGGTTGCCCCTGCAACCACAGTCACAGAAGACCCGTTCACTGTCAGGGTGATCGCATTCGTTGCGACATCAGGCATGGGCGGGTTCCTTCAAGGTCCGCGACGGTAAGTAAGGCTCAATCGGAATATCCGGCTTCGCGCCTGCGATCTGATCCACTAAGATCCTCGCCGTGGCCAGCGAGGTGGTGATCCCCAAGCCCTCATGCCCAGTTGCCAGAAACAAAGTCTTATCTCCAAGCCATGGCCCAATCAGCGGCAGCTTGTCGGGCGTAGCCGCGCGAAATCCAGTCCAGGCCCGCACCGCTGACATCGTTCCCAGCCCCGGCATGTATGCCTGGGCGCGCCGCAACATGCGGGTCAGCATGTGCTGGTCAACGTCCTTATGCTCGGCTCCGTATTGTCTCGACGATCCAATCAGAATCTGCCCCGTCCGCCGCGGCTGAACATTGAATGCCACCGAATCGCTGCTCACCGAATGCGCGCTTTTCAGGTATCCGAGTTCCACCAACTGATGCCGCAGAAACGCCGGATACCGATCCGTGATCACCAAATGCCCCTTGCGTTTCTTGATCTCAAGACCGGCGGTCAGATCCGGCGACCATGCCCCGGCCGCATTCACGATTATTCGTCCCGAGATCTCAACTCCATCTGCCGTTCGGACGCGTCCTTGTCCCATCTGCGCGACCGACGAGCCCAGACGAAGCTCGGTTCCGTGCGTCCGGGCTCGCTCCATGAGAAATCGCGCCGCGCACGG
The DNA here is from genome assembly GCA_963840895.1 of uncultured Acidobacteriaceae bacterium. Taxonomy (GTDB): domain Bacteria; phylum Acidobacteriota; class Terriglobia; order Terriglobales; family Acidobacteriaceae; genus Sulfotelmatobacter. Next base: position 754,180 of record CAWJAR010000002.1, on the reverse strand, counting down.
GGGATACACCACCGCATCCTCCGCAACCAGAAGCCCTCCGGCAAGTCCATCCCGCAAGTTTGGCTCAGCGTGCCGTAAACCGTGCGCGTCGAGAACCTTGGTAGGAACGCCGCGCTGCGAATAGAGTTCGCGTTTACGCAGCACCTCCGCCATTTCTTCTTCGTCGGCTGCAACCCAGATCGTTCCGCTCTGCTCATATTCGACATCGTCCGGCAACTCAGGCCGCAGCGCCTGCCAGAGCTCCTGCGAATATCGCGTAAGGGAAAACTGCGCCTCAGAGTCGTCCATGGCGACGATGTGGCCCATCCCAGCGGCGGTTGCGCCGCCTCCCACCACATCGCGGTCGACGACCGCCACCCGCATCCCACGCCGCGCAAACTCGTCCGCACACGCCGCACCAACAATCCCGGCGCCCACCACGACCACGTCATAGGCTGTGCTGCTCATGCGTTCTGACGCGGGGCAACCATCCTCAGGCGTCAATTCGGGGTTTCCCCAAGTCGACGATTAGTGTAGACAATATCCATTGCCGTTGCACTCGGGCTACCATGAAGAGGGAGGAATTGATGGCTCACTCGGGATCATTGTCTCGCCGGAATTTTCTAACCGCGGCCGCCGTGGCCGCTGGGTCGACGTTCCTGCCCACACGATTGAAAGCGCTTTCCCCGCAGGACCCGGTCGTCAACACGGTCCGCAAAGATGGCAAGCCCACCAACCGCGAGAGAGTGTCATGGAACGCCATCCCGTTCCCATTGCAACAAGTCCGCCTCGGCGAGGGCCCGTGCAAAGTCGCAATGGAGGCCGACTGCCAATATCTCCGCTCGCTGCCGCCGGACCGCCTCCTGCACACATTTCGTGTCACGGCCGGCATTCCCACGTCCGCCCAGCCGCTTGGCGGATGGGAGGCCCCCGACTGCGAACTCCGCGGCCATTACGTTGGCGGTCATTATCTTTCTGCTTGCGCGCTGATGTACGCCGCCTGCGGAGACGAAGAGCTCAAGACCAATGCAACCACCGTCATCACCGGACTCGGCAAGTGCCAGTCGGCCCTGAAGAGCGGCTACCTGAGTGCTTTCCCCGTCGACTTCTTCGATCGCCTCCGCGAGCGTCAGCCGGTCTGGGCGCCGTTTTACACCATTCACAAAATTATGGCCGGCCTCCTAGACGTGTACGTCTACTGCGGCAACGAGCAGGCACTCGGCATAGTCCAGAAAATGGCCGGATGGGTCGCACTCTATGCCGACTCTCTCAGCTACGAACACATGCAGAGGGTGCTCGGCACCGAGTTCGGAGGTATGGGCGAGGTCCTCTGCAATCTCTTCGCCGTAACCGGAAAGCAGGAATATCTCGACCTCGCCCAGCGCTTCGACAAGAGGCAGTTCCTCGATCCGTTGGCCGCCCACCGCGACGAACTCAAGGGCCTGCATGTGAACACCCACATCCCGCAGGTGATCGCGGCGGCCCGCTATTACGAACTCACTGGCGATCGCCGTTATCGTGACATCGCTCAATATTTCTGGGAGGAAGTGGTTAGCGAGCGCTCCTACTGTACCGGCGGCACCAGCAACGGGGAGTCGTGGAACACCGATCCTGGCAAGCTCTCAACCGAACTGGCGCCCGACACCACCGAATGCTGCTGCGCCTACAACATGATGAAGCTGACGCGCCACCTCTTCGGTTGGTCTCCCGACGCCCGCCTGATGGACTACTACGAGCGCACGCTCTTCAACCATCGCCTCGGCACGATAAATCCTGAGGACGGCACCATGATGTACTACCTGCCCCTCGCCTCGGGATACTGGAAGACCTTCGGCAAGCCCTTCGACGCCTTCTGGTGCTGCACTGGAACGGGATCGGAAGAGTACGCAAAGCTCGCTGACACCATCTACTTTCACAACGACGACTCTCTCTACGTGAATCTCTATATCGATTCGCAACTGGACTGGCCCGAGAAGGGACTGCACATCACGCAGGGCACGCGCTTTCCTGAGGAACAGGGGACCACGCTCACTATCGCTGCCAAGAACCCCGCACAACTATCGATCAACCTTCGCATTCCATACTGGGCGCAGGGTGGCAGCGTGAAAATCAACGGCAGCGCGCTTCCGGCATTCTCAAGTCCCGGCAGCTATCTAACGCTCAACCGCGTCTGGAAGACCGGCGACAAGATTGAACTCAGCCTTCCGATGGGCGTGCACATCGATAGCATGCCCGATGATGCAAGCGTGCAAGCCGTGATGTATGGTCCGTTGGTGTTGGCCGGCCGATTCGACGCTGTGACCAAAGATAAGACGTACGGCGAACCCGGTCCGAAGCGTGGCGAGCAGATTAGCGTGCCCGACATTGTGGCAGACCCCAATCATCCCGCGGCGTGGATCGAGCCTGATCTCAAGCACCCACTTCTATTTCACACCGTCGGCCAACCGCAACCGACTGCGTTGGTTCCTCTAAATCAGGTGATCCACGAACGCTATGCAGTGTATTGGAAGGTCAAAAACAAAACGCTCTAAGCGATGCTCGGCCGGGCACGGCCATGCTCAGCTTCCAGTTTTTGATTGGCCGCTCGTTGTAGAGTTACGATGTCGTTCGTTTTCATCTTAAGCATCGCTTCCATCACTCGTTTTGCCTTTGCCTTGTCTTGCCCCGCGAGCAACGTTAACCACATCGTAGGCGCAATCTGTCACGAGAGCCCGAACTTGTCTGTCAGCCATTCGCATTGCGACTCCTGTCCGCCACCGGCGGTCAGCTTTTGCGAATAGCGGTCCACTTCCTCCTGAGACTCGTAATTCACCATGAACGAAATCGCCTTGGTGAATTTGAAGTGTGGCCCGCCATTCAACAAAATGAATTCCTGGCCCGCGTCGGAATCTTTGACAAAGGGATGCAACTCCGTTTAATGTTCCGTTGCGTAAACGTTTACGCGAAGCGAACTTTTGGCGCTCGATTTTAGGCATTTTTAGATCTCATCTTCTCCTGCCATGCTGCTGAAGACACTGCGCGAAGAGGTACTGGAAGCCAACCTGGAGTTGGTGCGCCGTGGCCTTGTGCTCTATACCTTTGGCAATTTAAGCGGCATCGATCGTAGCCAGAATCTGGTAGCCATTAAGCCCAGCGGCGTGCCTTATGACGACCTTACCCCGGAGCAGATTGTGATCTCCGACCTTTCCGGAAAGATCGTGGACGGCAACCTGCGCCCATCCTCCGATCTGCCGACACATCTGGAGTTGTACAAGCATTTCCCAGACATCGGCGGTGTTGCGCATACGCACTCGGAATATGCGACTGCCTGGGCCCAGGCCGAGACCTCGATTCCATGCTTCGGCACTACTCATGCAGACTCCTTTCACGGTCCAGTTCCGGTCACCGAGCGGTTGACTAAGGCAGAAATTGCCGGCGACTACGAACTGGAAACCGGTGCCGCGATTTGCCGCAGGTTTGCCCATCTCGATCCCGACGCGATTCCTGCGGTGCTGGTCGCCGGACACGCTCCTTTTTGCTGGGGCGCCAATGCCGCGGAAGCCGCCCACAATGCGGTGATCCTGGAATACGTGGCACGCATGGCGTCTCACACTCTGTCGATCAATGCTGAATCCCGGCCGATTGCGCGCGAACTGCATGACAAGCATTTCCTGCGCAAGCACGGCCGCAACGCCTACTACGGACAGGTAAAACCTTAATGAATCCTGCTCTGCTGGTGCTGAGTTCCGCCTCCACGCTGGTGCATTTGTCGCCAGTCGATTTAGTCATCATCGTCTTCTATTTCGCCCTGGTACTGGCGATTGGCTTGTACCTGAAGGAACAGGCCAACACGGGTGAAGACTTTTTCATGGCCGGCAGAGAGATGACGGCGTGGGTGGCGGGCCTTGCCTTCCTGTCCGCGAACCTGGGATCGCTCGAGTTAATGGGCTGGGCGGGCAACTCCTACAAGTACGGCATCCTCGCGGCTCACTGGTACTGGATTGGCGCCATCCCCGCCATGCTCTTTCTCGCACTGGTGATGATGCCCTTCTATCACATCTGTAAGACCCATTCGGTCCCCGGTTATCTCAAGCTGCGCTTCGGGCCAGGCGCTCAGGCCCTGTCATCGGTCTCGTTCGCTTTCATGACCGTATTGATGAGCGGCATCAACATGTACGCCATGGCCGTGGTAATGAGGGTCGTGCTGGGATGGGATCTCAATTTCAGCATTTTGATCTCATCCGTCACGGTTGCGGCCTATGTCGCTCTTGGAGGATTGCGTTCCGCGATCTTCAACGAAGTCCTTCAGTTCTTCTTGATCTGGGCGGGAGCGCTGCTGATTCCGATCTTGGGACTGGTCGAGGCCGGAGGTTGGGACGGGATGAAAGCAAAAATCCTGCAAAACCTGACCGAACAACATGTGGCGAACCCGGGCTCATATACCCACGCATGGGCGACGTTGGGCCACTTCAGCGACAATCCCATGGGAATTAATTGGGTCGGGATTGTTTTTGGTCTCGGTGCCGTGATCTCCATGGGCTACTGGACCACCGACTTCCTTGTTGTGCAGCGCGTCCTGTCGGCAAAAGATCTCCGATCCGCCAAACTCGCTCCCATCATCGGAGCAGCCTTTAAGATGATGGTTCCTTTCATCGTCATCCTTCCTGGCTTGCTCGGTTTGGCTCTGTTGCGCGATCCTCACACCGGCAATCTTCTGCGGCTTGTGCCTGCCGATCTCGCATGGTCCGCAGAAGGACAGGCGCAGGGCCTCCACGGATATGACGAGGTTCTGCCACTGATGTTGGCACGCTATTGCGGGCCGGGCCTTCTTGGTCTCGGCATCACCGCATTGATCGCCGGATTCATGTCTGGGATGGCGGGTAACGTCAGCGCCTTCACAACCGTTTGGACCTATGACATCTATGGCGCTCTGATCAACAAGAATGCATCGGACGAGTCAAAAGTCAGGATGGGCCGCTGGGTCACAATTCTCGGTGTTGTCGTCAGTATCGGCACCGCCTATTTGGTCATGCACGCGCAAAGCATCATGGACTATGTCCAGTCGCTCTTCAGCTTCTTTATCGCTCCGTTGTTTGGCACGGTCATACTGGGAATGCTCTGGAAGCGCGCTACCCCGGCCGGCGGATGGACTGGGTTGCTGGCCGGAACTCTCTCCTCTGTCGGAATGTATGTCTGGGTCAAAGTCGATCCCGCAGCGGTCCGTTATGTCGCCCTGTCGCCTCAAGCCCAGGATCAGGCGCAGAACATGTTTCGAGCCCTATGGTGCTGGCTGATTTGCGTCATCGTCACCGTGGTGGTCAGTCTGATGACCAAGCCCAAACCGGATTCGGAGCTGGCCAATCTTGTGTATGGGCTGACGCCGATTCCGCACGAGGAAAAGGCTTCTATGTTCCACAGCCCCGTTTTCTGGGGCGTTGTCGTTGCGATTGTGTTTTTGATTCTGCAAGTCATTTTCTGGTAGGGGGAAACGATGAAATCCGGCGGATCGTTGTCGATTTGGTTCTTCATCGGCGTGTCTTTGGCGGTGAATGGAGCCGTGATTTTTGCCACGGGACTGTACGAATTGGCCTCTCCACCGGAACATCAGGTTGTGCTTTACAACCTGCACGCCAACGTCTGGTGGGGAGCGATTCTGCTGATTCTCGGCCTGTTCTTTAGCGTTCGCTATTCGCCCGCGCGCGAACGCGCCCGCATGGCTGGCAATTCTTAACCAGGTTCATAAGCGCGAAGAAGGGTTTTATGTCCGAAAAGAAAATGACGATGGGCGTCATCATCGGGAATCGCGGTTTCTTCCCTGATCAATTGGCGAAGTCAGGCCGCGAAGAGATGATTCAGGCGCTCACCAAGGCTGGCATCGATTGCGTGGTGCTCGGCCCGCAGGATAGTAAGCACGGTGCGGTAGAAACTCATGAGGAAGCCAAACGGTGTGCCGCGCTGTTCCAGAAGAATCGCGACCGCCTTGATGGAGTGATCGTATCGCTGCCGAATTTCGGAGACGAACGGGCGATCGCTGACACCTTGCGCATGGCTCGGCTCGACGTTCCGGTGCTGGTACAGGCCACGCCCGACGACGCGGCCAATATGACGATCCTGCACCGCCGCGACAGCTTCTGCGGCAAGATGTCAGCGTGCAACAATCTGCGCCAATATGGCATTCCCTATTCACTGACCAGGCTGCATACGGTAAGTCCTGCCTCGCAGGATTTTCAAAACGATCTGGCATGGTTCGCGGCTGTGTGCCGCGTGGCCAACGGCATGCGCAACCTGCGAGTCGGCAGCATTGGCGCCCGCCCGACGGCATTCAATACTGTGCGCTACAGCGAGAAGCTTCTCGAAGCGCATGGCATCTCAACTGAAACGCTCGATCTCTCGGAAGTCTTCGGTCGCATCGCCAAACTGAAAGATGATGATGCTGGCGTTCAAGGCAAACTCGCCGAAATCCGCAAGTACGTCACTACCGGCGGAGTTCCCGATGCAGCGCTCGTCAAGATGGCGAAGCTTGGCTACGTCATCGATGACTGGATGAAGCAAACCGACGTGCGCGTCAGCGCAGTGCAGTGCTGGACGTCGATGGAAGAATATTTCGGAGTCGTTCCCTGCACCATCATGAGCATGATGAGCAATAACCTGCTGCCCGCCGCCTGCGAAGTGGACGTGTGCGGCACATTGAGCATGCACGCCCTGGCGCTCGCATCGCAGACACCCAGCGCCCTGCTCGATTGGAACAATAATTACGGCGAGGATCCTAACAAGGCGGTCTGCTTCCATTGCAGCAATCTGCCCAAACACTTCTTCCAGGACGTCCGCATGGATTTCCAGGAGATCATCGCGGGGACAGTCGGCAAGGAAAATACCTTTGGCACTGTGGTTGGCCGGGTGAAGCCCGGTGCGATGAGCTTCGCTCGCTTTTCTACGGATGACACCGCAGGAGTCATCCGAGGCTACGTGGGAGAAGGCTCGTTTACGAATGACTCGCTGAACACCTTCGGAGGCGTCGGCGTGGTGCAAATCGCAGACCTGCAGAAGTTGCTGCACTACATCTGCGAAAACGGCTTCGAGCATCACGTGGCCGCGAACTTCTCGACGACGGCTGCCGCCGTACATGAAGCGTCAGTGCGGTATCTAGGCTGGCAAATGCACTGGCACGGGAACTAGATTCACGGTCGCGCCGCCGTCCCGACGGCTGTCCAGCGGGCGTCTCGCCCACCGCACGTGCGAGGCCAAAGTGGCCTCGTGACAGCCGGCAAGATGCCGGCGCAACAAGGAGATTTAGCATTTCATGGCCATCGTTGCGGGAGTAGATTTCGGCACGCTGAGCGTGAGGGTTTCGATTGTAGACAGCGAGCGCGGCCTGCTGGCCTCAGCAATCTCAGAGTATCCGTTGCACCGCAAGCGCGAAGATCCTGACTTCGCCACCCAATCCCACGAAGATCACATGCGCGCCTTGGCGGAAGCCACGCGGCAGGTGGTGAAGCCAGCCGGAATCTCCGGCGACCAGGTGCAGTCCATCGCACTCGACACCACAGGCTCCAGCGTGATCCCCGTCGGCGAGGGAATGGTTCCTCTCGACGATTATTACCTGTGGTGCGATCACCGGGCCAAGCAGGAGGCCGCCCAGATCACAGAACTGGCGCGACTGGAAAAGTTGCCTGCAATCGAGTGGTGCGGTGGGGTGTACTCACCGGAATGGGGTTTCGCGAAGTTGCTGCACTGGTTGCGGCACAATCCAGAGAAGCGTGAAAAGTTTGTCAGCGCCTTTGAACACTGCGACATGGTCGCAGCCACGCTTTGTGGGATCACTGATGCAAAGCGAGTCAAGCGCAGTGTCTGCGCCATGGGCCACAAGTGGATGTGGAATGCCGCGTTGGGCGGGCTTCCTCCGGAGAGTTTCCTGGCCAAAGTGGATCCTCTACTTGCAGGCGCCCGGGCGAAACTCGAAGGCGACTACGAGACCTCTGACAAGATTGCTGGAACGCTATCACCCTACTGGGCGGAGAAGTTGGGACTCAAGGCAGGCATTCCCATTCCAGTTGGAGCCTTTGACGCCCATTGGGATGCGATTGGCGCCGGAGCGAGAGAAGGCGACGTCGTCAACGTAGTTGGCACTTCTACCTGCATCGTCGCCTATGCCCCGAAGGCGCAGTTGATTCCCGGCGTGTGCGGAGTAGTGCAGGGGAGCGTGCACCCGCAGTTCACGGGCATCGAGGCAGGGCTCTCCGCGACGGGCGATATCTTCAGTGCAATTGCCCGTCGAGCCAATACCACCGTCGAAGAACTGAGCAAGGGATTGGCGAGCTATCGCGCTGGGCAGACCGGCCTGCTCCGCATGACCTGGGACAACGGTGACCGCACGGTCCTGGTCAACCCGAACCTGGGCGGCATGACATTGGGATGGAATCTGCTGCACACGGCGCAGGACGAGTTGTTTGCCGCGATTGAGGGAACCGCGTTTCATACCCGCGTGATTCTCGATCGCATGAGCGAGTACGGCGCGCCTACCTTGCGCGTGATCAATGGCGGTGGCATTCCGCAGAATAATCCTGTGCTGAATCAGGTTTATGCGAATGTCTTGGGGCGTCCTGTGCTGGTTCCGAGCGGCAAGGTGACAGGCGTCGGCTCAGCGATCTTCGCCTTCCTGGCCGCAGGCATATTCAAGACACTAGAAGAGGCGCAAGCGAAGATTTGTCCTCGGCACACCGTTTACGAGCCGCAAGCAGACACGCAGGATGCGTATCGTGAACTCTACGAGCTCTATCGCAAGATTTATTTCGCGTTCGGCACGCCGGTGGAGGGATCAGAATTTGGCAGCGTGCTGCCGAAGTTGATTCAGATTGCGCGCGGGTGAGGCGCGCGATGTGGATCGACGATGTCCCCATGGAACGTTGTTGGAGGAACACAAAATGCGCGCGGAACGTTGAAAGGCCGCTGAAGATTAACTTGACTTAGCCACCTGCTCGGCGCCTCGCAGAACTCCATTGTTCGTGCAAGCCTAATTCGGAGATCCACTTCTCTAAGTAGGACTTGTCCAGAGTGTCTGCTCTAAACCTCAACATGGACGCAACATCTTCGATCTGTCGTTGTGAGTTTGCCAGTTTTGCCCATTCGAGTTTCGCGACAATCACATCTTCTACACCAGCTATGTAAAGACGAAGCCCTTGCAAGTCGACCAGTTGACGACGTGAGAATTCCTTCTCACTAAAAGGTCGCGACTTGCGAAAGATAAGGTCAATCTTCCAGCCGGTCTTCAGATCAATTACATTGAACAAACTACTGCTGCGAAGAGCCTCCAACGCTGTGTCCAGATCGACGTAGTATTCCTCGGCAGGCAAAGTTTGAACGAACGTTCTCAATTGTGCCGCAGTCGCTTCAATGACTAGATCGATATCCTGCGTGGAGCGCGGCGTGCCATAGTGAGCGCTGGCGAAAGATCCGGTTAGCATATACGGTATTCCGGCGTGGTCCAGCGATTCGGTGATTCTTCGGAAGACTTCAGGAGTGCTCATCGCAACCGCGCTGGCAAGGGAGAAGGCAGAAGGGCGAGACGCAGCAACTCACGAGAAACGTCCGATTCTTCCCACTCCGGGTGCTCAGATCGAATTCGCTGCTTGGCTAAGTCTCTGGCGAACATGCTCATGTCAAAGGCTAAGAGCAGGCGTTGCTCGCCTGACATTGCCCGCTGGATCCGGAGCTGAACTTCTCGTGCGGTGTCGGTGGTGTCGGTGGTAGACACGACAAAATGGTATCACGCAGAACAGTTAGGGCCTTTTCAGCTACCCACCCGCGATCGCTCCGACAATTAGGAACGGTTCTTTCCCCGACGCAATTGCTTCGGGCAGGGGAGCGTCGGGCGATTCGTGCGATAGATCTTCTTCACAGGCGAAGAAACGCAGGAACGCTCTCCGTTGCAAAGTGCCGTGGTCGCGGATGGTGCCGCGCAACATGGGATACCGAGCCTCAAGCGCGTCGAGGACGGAGCGCTGCGTGACCGGACCTTCGACCTCAAGTTCGACTTCACGCCCAACGTGGGCCAACGTGCGAAGATGTTGTGGAATCTCGACTCGAATCATGTAATACCAACGCGGCCTGACGCGCCCCGAAGAGTTTTAGATGCGACGCCGCCGCATCTCCCCAGACGACGCCTTACTTTACCGCAGTTTCCTGGATGTAGAGAGCCTTCCAGTCATTCCCCTCGTGTACCCAAACTTCGCCAAAGATGCTGTCTGATTTCTGTGTCTGGCCCGCGGCTGTCCCTTCGTAGTGAGCGGAGTAAGTGACGAGTACGCTGTGCGGCCCCAGCGATTTTACGGTGAAATCCTTGAGAAGGTAGCTGGAGAGTTCGAATTCGTCCACCATCGCGATTTCCGCTTTCTTGTCTCCCAAGCCGCTGCCGCCTTCCTCCATCTCGCGGAAGCCATCAGCCAATGAAGCGGACAGGCCTTGCTTGTTCTTGCTCTTGAAATCTTCCCAGACTTTCCGGACCTTCGCTTCAACAGCGGGCGTGGCCGGGGCGGATCTTGCGGCAGGAAGGTGCACTTCCTGCGCCGTCATTGCAGTCGCTACCAACAGCAGGGACGCAACTGCAAGGTGGATCATCTTCATTTCGTTCTCCTGGAGTAAAGCGCAAGCGACGCTATCATCCTCGGAGCAGGGAAGTCAAAATCCCGATCCTCTCGCGAAAGGTGCGCGAGAAGGATGGGGCACCCCTGACCTGCGCGTTCTTCAGATCAGGCCAGCGTCTGTACTTCTACTGACAGAACTGCCGGAAGATCGCGTACGATCGGAATCCAACTGTCACCCGCATCAGCGGAGCAGTACACCTGCCCTCCGGTGGTGCCGAAATAGATGCCGCATTTGTCGAGCTTGTCGACGGACATGGCGTCGCGCAGGATGTTCACGTAACAGTTTTCCTGCGGCAGGCCTTTCGTGAGAGCTTCCCACTCATTGCCTCCTGTCCGACTGCGATAAACGCGTAGCTTGCCGTCCATCACATAATGTTCGCCGTCGCTCTTGATGGGGATCACGTAAACCGTTTCCGGTTCGTGCGAGTGAATATCAATCACGAATCCGAAATCTGTTGGAAGATTGCCGCTAATCTCGGTCCACTGGTCGCCAGCGTTGTCAGAGCGCATGACGTCCCAATGCTTCTGCATGAACAGCACTCCCGGGCGCGATGGGTTCATCGCGACGTGATGCACGCAATGCCCGATCTCAGCTGTCGGATTCGGAATGTATTTCGAGTAGAGCCCCTTGTTAATCGGCTTCCACGTTTTGCCGCCATCGTCGGTGCGGAACGCGCCCGCCGCGGAAATCGCGATGTAAATGCGGTCGGGATTGCTGGGATCAAGAATGACGGTGTGCAGGCACATGCCACCAGCGCCAGGTTGCCACTTCGGTCCGGTTCCATGGCCGCGCAAACCGGGAAGTTCGTGCCAGTTTTTGCCGCCATCGGTAGAGCGGAACAGGGCAGCGTCTTCGACTCCAGCGTAAACCGTCTCAGCATCAGTGAGTGACGGCTCGAGGTGCCAGACGCGCTTGAACTCCCACGGATGCTGCGTCCCGTCATACCACTGATGAGTTGTGAGAGGCGCGGCAGCGGCGTCGTAGACGAATTTATTGCTCTCGCCTTTGGGCATTCCGCCAGGTCCGGTTTGCTCGCCGGGAGGCGTTCCCGGCTGGTGCCATGTTTTGCCGCCGTCATCCGAGCGCTGAACGACTTGCCCGAACCAGCCGCTGGTTTGCGAGGCATAGATTCGATTGGGATCCACCGGCGAGCCTTTCAAATGATAGAGTTCCCACCCGGCAAAGTGCGGGCCGCTGACCTCCCAGTTTTGCCGTTTGCCGTCTGCCGTAAGAATGAATGCGCCTTTGCGAGTGCCCACCAGGACACGGACTTTGCTCATGAGTTATTCCTTTCCGCTCGAATGATAGGCCAAGATTTTATCCGAGAGGATGATTGGGAAGTCAACTGGATCTGGTGGAAAACTCTGTCGGACCATATTTGTGACGCCACTCGCGGAATTCGTGTGCCAATACCTACTAATGCGCGGCGCTGTCCGAACCTGCTCGCTGGTAGACGCGGACATAATCCACCAGCATGGCCTGTGGAAAAACCGAGGTTTCGTCCGGATTTCCTGGCCAGTCTCCTCCTACTGCAACATTGAGAATTATGAAAAATGGATGGTCATACACCCACTTCGTTCCCTGAGGAATGTCGGCAGGAGTGCGAGTTTCGTACAAATGATCATCGACATAGAAGCGGATCGCTTTGGGTTCCCACTCGACGGCAAAGACATGAAAGTCATCCGCGAATCGCGGATTGCCGGGTAGACCGTACGACCCGCCGAGGCCGTTTGCGCCCGAATATCCCGGCCCGTGAATCGTGCCGTGTACAAGCGTCGGCTCTTTCCCAATGTTTTCCATAATGTCGATTTCGCCGCAGTCGGGCCAACCGGGTTTGTCAATGTCGTTCCCCAGCATCCAGAAGGCCGGCCAGATTCCCTGGCCGCGAGGAATCTTGATGCGCGCTTCAAACCGCCCATAGGTCTGCGAAAACTTGCCTTGAGTTTTCAGGCGGGCGGAAGTGAACTCCCGGGCAATTCCGTCGGCTCCGGTGTATTTCTCGCGCACTGCCTTGATGACCAGGTTGCCATCCTGTTGCAAGGCATTCTCCAGCCGGGTGGTGTAGGACTCCAGTTCGTGATTGCCCCACCCGCCTCCGCCCGTTTCCGAGACCCACTTGGAAGAATCGACCGCAGTGCCGGTGGGGCCATTGAACTCGTCGCTCCAAACCAATTTCCATGCGGGAGAGGTAGCGGCTTGCGGTGCGGCAGTCACTTGGGCAACACACGCGCCTGCCATCAGAATGATTACGACCCAGGCCCATTGCAAATTGTTAGATTTCAAATCGGAACTCCTTGAATCGCTCTGGCGAAATTCGCCCATCACGTCGTCTACTCCCGAACTATACTCACATCGAACTCATTCGTGCCAGGAGACCCCCGTGTCGACCGAACATACTAGACGAGCCTTTTTGAAATTATCTGCCGCAGGATTGACTGCCACTGGACTAACCGCCACTGCCACCGCTGATCTCGCGTCCGTGCTGGCGCCTGCTCCGCAAGGGGATATCGCTGTCCGCGTGACCGGCGGCAAACTTCGTTATGCCGCGGTCGACAACCTGGCCTGGAAAACTGCAAACACTGCTGCCCGCAACGCTATCGTGCTGAATCCGGGCCAAAAATTCCAGGAAATGCTGGGCTTCGGCGCCGCATTCACCGATGCCGCCTGCTACATGTTCAATCAACTTCCGGGGCCGGCTCGCGAAGAACTGTTTCATGACCTGTTTCATCCGTCGCAGATGGGATTCAACGTCTGCCGCACATGCATCGGGTCGAGCGACTATTCCACAGAAGTCTTTAGCTACGACGAAGGCGAGCCCGATCTGGAGATGAAGAGATTTTCGATTGCGCACGATCAGGCCTATGTTCTGCCGATGCTGCGGCAGGCTCGAAAGGTGAACCCGGATCTTTTCTTATTCTCCTCGCCGTGGAGCCCTCCCGGATGGATGAAGGCGGGAGGCTCGATGCTGGGAGGTTCGATGCGCCAGCACTACTACGCGCCCTACGCTCAATACTTTGTGAAGTTCCTGCAGGCCTATGCCGCGGAAGGTGTTCCGGTACAGGCGGTCACGGTGCAGAACGAAGTCGATACAGATCAGGATGGGCGCATGCCCGCGTGCTTGTTTCCGCAGGAATATGAGATCGGCTTCGTCAAGGATCACCTGGGGCCAGCATTCGAACAAAATGGTCTATCCACCAAGATCTGGATTCTCGATCACAACTACAACTTGTGGGGACGTGCGATTTGCGAGCTCGACGATAAGGATCTGCGCAAGTATTGCAATGCAGTCGCTTTCCACGGATATGTGGGTACTCCCGACATGATGGACAAGGTCCATGACGCACATCCCGACGCGCAACTGTATTGGACGGAAGGCGGACCGGACTACACGGCATCTGACTATGCTACGGACTGGACGCAGTGGGGACATACCTTCACGCAGACGATCCGGCATTGGTGTCAATCATTGTCCGCATGGAATCTGGCGCTCGACGAAAAGGGAAGGCCGAACATCGGGCCGTTTCCGTGCGGCGGGCTCGTCACCATCCATTCCCAGACGAAAGAGATCACGCGCAGCGGGCAGTATTGGGCTTTTGCACATTTTTCGAGGCAAGTGCGTCGTGGGGCAAAGAGATTTGAGACTACGGGCGCGATTGCAGAAGTGGACCACGTGGGCTTCCAGAATACCGATGCGCAAAATATACTCGTACTGACGAATTCTGGCGCAGAGAGAACAGTAGTCTTGAAGCAGGGGAATAAGTCAGCCGAGATTGCTCTATCAGCGGATTCGGTGACCACATTGTCGTGGAGTTGATCGGGCCTCCCTGCTCGGGCACGATTCAAAAGCGGCATTCACGGCATGCTGGCGGAAAAATTTACATTCCAGCTACAATGATTGAAGCGTCAATCGTCTTAGAACCAAGAGCTTAGGTTTTGGCACGTCCGGTGCAACCTTTTGCACGTTCCCGTCCTCAGATAGAGGCTGTTGCTTTTTTGAAGAAAGCGGCCGGCGCACTATTTTGTGTGTGTCGTCGCTTCGACTACTGCGCGGGAATTGCCCCAATCAAGTGCGCTATTCGTCAAGACGCGATCCCCGCGTGAAATGGCGAAGGCAAAAATTGTCCCCGTTCAGTGGTTGAAACTCATAGATTCAGTTTTTGGCTGGTTTGGTAATCGCCTTGGGGCAGAGCCACCCACGGACGGCGTGGGCCTTGGAGAGCGTGTCAAATGCGATTGCTTAGCGCACGACTCATCGTTTCTCTCATCATCGGCGTAACCTTGGTATCGCTGTGTACTTCCTACTATCAGGCGCGGGTGCTGAACCAGGGGCTGCAAAAAGATTTGCAGCGTCGAGCGGAAGTGCTGGGCGAAAGTCTCTCGAGCAATGTGGAACACGACTTGCAACGGGATGCCCAGAAGACGGTGCGGCGGACCGTCCAGCAGTTTGCCAATCGGGAACATCTAGCGGGACTGGCCGTTTACGATCCGCAAGGCCAAGCGATTGCGGTTACGACCAGCATCGAGCCCTTGATGACCAGTGCTCCCGCAATCGTGTTGCAGTCGCTCAAAGAGAATCGCACCACCGACGCTTTTCTTCGCTTGGGAAATGCTTCCCTTCACATCTATGCTGCGCCCTTGCATCAGGGAGATCAACTCATTGGGAGTCTCGCGATTGTTCACGACTCGGGCTACATCCGGCAAGAGAGCCTGAGAATCTGGCGTGAGACGTTCCTGAGTGCGTTGGCGCACGTCGTCCTTATCGTTCTCATTACCCTGTTGATCGTGCGCTGGAGCATCGCCGGGCCGATCGCCCGAACCGCCCACTGGATGAAGGCTCTGCGCACAGGGCGGGGCACGGTGCGCATCAAAGTGCCCGATCTGGAGCTGTTTCGTCCGCTGGCTCGCGAGGTCGCAACCTTTGCCGAGAGCCTGAATACCGCGCGTTCGGCGGCTGAATTGGAAGCGCGGCTGCGCGAGACCGGTGAATCCATGTGGACGTCCGACCGCCTTGCGGTGCACTTGAGTTCGCGGCTGGAAGATGGAAGGCTATTCGTCGTTTCAAATCGTGAGCCGTATATGCACGTCCGGCGCGGCAAAACCGTCGAGGTGAACCAGCCGGCCAGCGGCCTGGTGACTGCGATTGAGCCGGTGCTGCGGGCTTGCGACGGGACTTGGGTTGCACACGGTTCCGGCGATGCAGATCTCGAGACCGTGGACGCGCACGACCGATTGCTGGTTCCGCCGGATGATCCGCGCTACACCCTGCGGCGCGTGTGGCTGACCAAAGAAGAAGAGCAGGGCTACTACTACGGATTCGCAAACGAGGGACTCTGGCCGCTCTGCCATATCGCGCACACGCGCCCACTATTCCGGGCTAGTGACTGGAAGCATTACCAGGAGGTGAACCGCAAGTTCGCTGACGCGCTGCTGGAAGAGATGCAGAGACGTCAACAAGCCGGTGGTGCTGGTGCAGGACTATCACTTTGCACTCCTGCCGCGGATGATTAAGCAGAGCCGCCCCGACGCGCGGGTCGCAATTTTCTGGCATATCCCGTGGCCCAACCCGGAAGCCTTTGCGATCTGTCCATGGCAGCGTGAACTCGTCGACGGCTTGCTGGGTGCCGACATGATCGGGTTTCACATTCAATCGCACTGCACGAATTTCTTGCAGACGGTCGATCGCATGGTTGAATCGCGCATCGACTGGGAGCACTTCTCGGTGCAGCGGCTGGACCACAACACGACGGTTCGGCCTTTCCCCATCAGTGTCGAAGTGGCGGAAGCGGAAGCGAACCCTCCTCGCGAATCAGCCTACGAAGAACGAGCGGCGCTGCTGAAGAATCTCGGAGTACGAGGCCGCTCTCATGGGAGTAGGCGTCGACCGGATGGACTACACCAAGGGAATCCTGGAGCGCTTTCTCGCCGTCGAACGCTTCCTGGAAAAATATCCGCGCTACCAGGGTGTGTTTACCTTTGTGCAGATTGGCGCTCCCAGCTCGCACGCACATCAAGCGCTATCACGACCTGCAGGCTGAAGTGGAGGCGGAAGCCGATCGCATCAACTGGCGATTCCAGGCGGACCAATGGAAGCCGATTGTGTTGCTGAACCGCCAGCACAGCCATCAGGAAATCGCACCGTACTACCGGGCTGCCGACATGTGCCTGGTGACCTCATTGCACGATGGAATGAATCTGGTCGCCAAGGAATTTGTGGCGACCCGGGAAGACGAGCGTGGCGTGCTCATTCTCAGCTGTTTTACCGGGGCTGCCCGCGAATTGCGAGATGCCTTGCAGGTGAATCCCTACGACATTGACCAGACTGCCGAGGCAATCCGCGCCGCACTCGAGATGCAGCCCGACGAGAAACAGACGCGAATGCAGCGCATGCGAAGGCAGGTACGCGAGAATAACATCTATCGCTGGGCCGGAAGCTTGATCGGCGAACTATGCGAAGTTCGTCTCGATACCGCAGAGGGCGGCCCTAACAGGTTTCGAGCGGGCGCGTCGGTAGGCTAGACAGAAGTTTACAATCCCGCAAACGATAGGCCGGTAGACAACCCCACCGGCCCTGAGCGCTACCTATAAAGGCGCTATGCCTACTTCGGTCGAGCACTCGATTCGAAAACCCGACAAGCCCTTTTACTTCAATACGTCGGAACACTTGGTGCGCATCGGCAGGCAAAAGGCCGGCACGCTCTCCGAACTCTGGCAGGCGCTACAAACCTGTCCCGACGATTCAATCTTTCAGCATACGTTCCGGACTTTGCAGGAACACCACTTTATCCGGCAGGGATTCTCCAACGACTTTGCCCACTGGAGTCTGTCGGCGTGCAACGAGCCTGTTTTAGCCGAACAGCTAGCCAGCGTAGACGTGCGAGAGTTTACGGCGATTGATGGCCTGCGTCGAAGGATGGTCAAAATCGTCGATGAATTTCTGCATCAAGATCCACACAAGGGTTCGAAAGCAGCGCATGAACCCTTTTTCTTCTGCGCCTCCGACATCGTAGTGCTGCCTACGCGGTTCGCGCCGGAAACTCTGCCTGGGTTTGTCGATGCCCTGCGGCAAGTTGGCTTGCACTCGATTCACCATCACTTCATTGAGGCGAGGCTGCGCCTGCACCGCATGTCGAATGACTTTTCCAACTGGCTGGAGCAGGAAGTCGGTCTGCCCGAGACGGCCGAATCGATCGAGCGTATCGACATCTATACCAACACGATGGAAGGCGTGCGGCAGCAGATTGCCAATATCGTTGAACAAGTATTGATCCGGGATAAGCAGAAACATGAAGCCACCGTCTGACCAGCAACGAGCAGCCTCGAACCCGAATAGGGCCGTGCCTGCCAAGCCGTCGGCCCCGCAAGACGGCGCTTCTATTGGATCAACAGATCCGAATAGGTCGTCATCGGGAAACGGCAGAACTCTTCCCGCAAGCATCCTGACACCCCCACCGCCCGCTCCTGCGCCTCACTTGGATGATTACCGCGACATCATTGGGCAGGCGCATTTGGACAGCTTGCGCTTTCTGGCCCGTGATGTGAAGGGAAAGTCGATCAAGATGGTGAATTCCACCGCGGTCGGCGGCGGCGTCGCGGAGATGCTGAACCGGATGGTCCCGCTGCTCACAGAATTGGACGTGCGGACTCACTGGGATGTGATCACCGGCGGCAACGACTTCTTCGACGTCACGAAGGCGTTTCACAATGCACTGCATGGCGGCAGCTACAACCTGACCAAGGCTGCTCAGGAAATATTCCTTGCGTACAACGAACAGAATCGGGAGCGGCTGCACTTCGAGGAAGAAATGGTCGTGGTCCACGATCCGCAGCCCCTTGGCCTGATTTGCTCGCGAGACCAGTCACGATCCAGTTGGGTGTGGCGCTGCCACATCGATCTCTCAAATCCGAATGAAGATGTCTGGGAGTTCTTGCGGCCCTTTGTCGAGCGGTTTGATGCTGCCATTTTTTCCTCGCAGTCCTTCGCGCGGCAGCTGCCCATTACGCAATATCTTTTTTATCCGTGCATCGATCCGCTCTCAGAGAAAAACAGAGATCTTCCGGATACGGTTGTGCAGAAAGTATGTGACGAGTTCGGCATCGACCGCTCGCGTCCGATCGTGACCCAGGTTTCGCGATTCGATCGGCTGAAGGATCCCGTGGGCGTCGTGCGCGCCTACAAACTCGCGAAGAAGTACGTAGACTGCCAACTGGTATTAGCGGGCGGAGGCGCGTCGGATGATCCCGAAGGCGCGGCTGTGCTGGCGGAAGTTAAGAATGAAGCAGGGAATGATCCAGACATCATCATTCTTGATCTACCCCCATGGTGCGCTCACGAAATCAACGCCATCCAGCGCGCATCCACTCTGGTCGTGCAAAAGTCCCTGAGGGAGGGATTCGGACTTACCGTGACCGAGGCGTTGTGGAAAGCAAAGCCAACGATCGCCAGCGCGGTAGGAGGCATTCCGAACCAGATCATTCACAAACTCACAGGGGTGCTCGTGCACTCGGTGGAGGGCTGTGCGTTTCAGATCCGCTACCTGCTGACACATCCTGATTTCGCGAAACGCATCGGCGCCAATGGACGGGAACACGTAAAAGAGAACTTCCTGATGACGACCGACGTCAAACGCTGGCTGCTGCTATTTCGAATACTGGAGCGCACGAAATCGCAGCGCGGAACTCGCTGAGCCGTGACAGCGGGCCTACCGCGCTTCAAGTCCTGGACCAGCGTTCGGCAGATGAAGGTACTCACTTGCCGGCTTCGGCAACACTTTCATCCGACGCGGAACTGCTTCCTTCTCGATCTGTCGAAGCACCGTCTCGGCCGCAGACTCCCCCAATTCCGACAGCCACGACTGCAGCGCGGTATCCAGCGGTTCCGGCAGATTCAGGTACTCGAGTTCCACGGAAGCCACGGGCAATTCCAATTCCTGCGGAAGAATGGCGTCAATCGCGATTACGCCCTCGATGCCTCTCTGGTTTAGCTGAACGGGGATCGTATTCCATTCCGAGGCGCAGTCAAACGCCGCGAGCGCCAGCAGGTAGCCACGCCTGTGCAACAACTTTTGTACGCCCGCGATCACCCGCGCGACCGGCGCACGGCCGATATCATTCGTGACTGCCGCCACCAGGCGGGTTCGCTTGGTTCGCAAAGACCGCGCCCACAGATTGGGGCGATAGTTCAACTCACCTGCAGCGCGGAAGACCCGCTCCTTGGTGTGCTGCGGAATCCCCCGCGATGCAGGTGTATTGTTCAACACGGCAGAAACCGAACACGTCGCGAGCCCCACTCGCTCCGCCACGGTTCGCAGGCTTACCACGGGTTTCTTCTCGGACACGTCTCCCCCTAATCACCTTAAGTATTGTTCCCCCCAACCTTTCAGTTGAGGATTCACCCATTCATTTCGACGACGAGGTCAACTGCAGGAAACCCTTGCGTGGGGAACCCAAACCGCGGAGTGGTTTGAGGTCTTCTGCGACGTGGCAGAAAATGTTTTATTACTTTGGAACAGCCGGATCAGTTAGTCCAACGCAAAAAATCCATTGTAAAGATCGGTTCAGCAAAGGATGGGAGCGCAGCGTCCTACTTGTCTTCAAACTGACCGTGCTGGCGCGCGTCCTCGCAAGCCTCGACCGGATCGCGCCCCGTAACTTCCTTATACCAAGCCGGATGAAACGTCCACGCCCACGCTTCGCTCACGGCGCCGCGGATCATCGCCTGAAATGTTCCGGGCTCCCCGATCGTGCTCAGATAGATGTGAATGAAAATCCCGCCCAGCATGATGATGGCCGAGATATCGTGCAGAATATAGCTGACAGCAACTGCCCACCGCCCGAAGGTTCGCGTCCCCGCCCACAGAATAATTCCGGTGATCAGGTAAACGACGCAGCCGCCTACGATCTCCCAGAACTGTGCCTTCTGTCCGGCATTGAAGAAGCCGGTGTCGGGCGGATCTTGCTTCTCTTTGCCGCTGGCGATCTTTCTGAGATTCCGCATCCACTTCGTATCGGCCGCCGTCCACGTCATCGGCTTGATCCAGTTCAGCATCTGCAACCCGAAGAAGATCACAAAGCCCAGCCCGAACCATGGATGCATCTCGCGGCTGAGCGGTCCGCCTCCGAAGATCGGCGTGAACCAGCGGAACAGCCAAGGCAGATAAATGCCGAATCCGGTGAACAACGCCAGAAAGAAGAAGAGAGCCACCATCCAGTGCAGGAATCGCGTGTACACGCGGTGGCGCAGCAGCTCGCCTACGTACACTTCGTTCTGCCCGATCTTGTCGAAGGCGGCGCGCGCTTTGTCATCGAAACGGTCAACTGTGCTAGACATCAGACGCCTCCTTCTTCAGCGGAGGTTCCGGTTGCGGCCGGCGCGGCCCCACGGTAACGTAGTGCAACAAGACACCCACTAATCCAAACAACGCGAACGTTCCCAGCACCGGTTTGAACAGCCATTTCCAGACGGTATAGCTCCACGGAATTACCGGATTCTTTGGCAGTCCGCCGTAGCGCTCCGGGTTTTCTGCATCATGCAAAACATAAACCACGTGCGTGCCGCCAATCGATTGCGGATCGTAGACTCCGGCGTGCTCAAATCCAAAATTCTCGCGGAGTTGCTTGGCGCGCTCTTCCGCGATGAACTTCATGTCATCCTTCGTCCCGAACTTCAGACAACCCGTAGGACACGCCTTGATGCACGCGGGCTCCAGACCTCCGCCAACGCGGTCGGAGCAGAGTGTGCACTTGTAAACCTTCTTCGTCGCAGGATTGAATTTGGGAATGTCATACGGACATCCTGACACGCAGAACTCACAACCAATACAGTTCTCCTGCTGGAAGTCGACGATGCCGTTGGTGTACTGCACGATCGCGCCGTCCGCCGGGCAAGCGCGCAAGCAGCCGGGATCGGCGCAGTGCATGCACTGATCCTTGCGCATCAGCCACTGGATCGTGCCATCTTCCCGCTGGTGTTCGTTGAACTTGATCAGGTTCCAAAAATTCCAGCGCGTCTCCGGCATCGTCTGGTAAGTGTTGTCGAACGTGGTCGGACTGAACGGCATGTCGTTCCACTCGACGCACGCCACCTCGCAGGCCTTGCAGCCGATGCAGATCGTGGTATCGATCAGCTTGCAGACCTCCGCATCGCGCTGCATGTCGAAGCCAGCGGCCGCTCCGGAGTGCCCCGAGATTTGCTTAATCTGAAGTGTCTTTCGATCACTCATATAAGCCTTCAGCTGTCAGCCATCAGCTTGCAGCTAATCAACACCGCCGTTCTTGAAGCTGACGAGTGATAGCTGATCGCTGAGAGCTGCTCTTATACCTTCTCGATCTTCACCAGAAATCCCTTGAACTCCGGCGTGAACGCATTCGGATCGATCACCGTCGGAGTCAATTGATTCACCAGTGTCTTCGCTGTCTTCCCCTCATCCTCCGCAATGCCACGGAATCCCCAGTGAATTGGCATCCCGATCTGAAACATTTCCTTGCCATCAATCTTCATGGGGCGAATGCGGCGCGTGACCATAGCCTTGGCAATGTAATGGCTGCGCGCGCTCGTGACTTTGACTTTCTCCCCGCCGCGAATGCCCATGCGGTCGGCAAGCTCAGCCGGCACTTCCACGAACGGCTCCGGCACCAGTTGAACGTTCATGGGATTGTTCTTCGTCCAGTAGTGATAGTGCTCGGTCAACCGGTACGTCGTGCAGATCACGTTGTATCCCTGATCTACCGTGCCGTACTTGTCCATGTCGGTCTTGTATTTCTTCACGACCGGATTTGCAGACTGATTCGGATGTAACGGATTTGCGATCGGGCTCTCGATCGGCTCATAGAATTCGGGGAAGGGGCCGTCGGCCATGGCGCCGAGTGGCACGAACAATCGTGCCGACGCCCTCCGGATTCATGATGAACGGTCCCATGTGATCCTTCGGAGCAGAATCAGGTTTGAAGTCCGGGACGTCCACCCCAGCCCAGGTTTGCTTCGCCTCATCCCACCAAACCTGCAGCCGACGCGCATCCCAGGGCTTGCCTTCGACGTCGCACGAAGCCCGGTTGTAGAGCACGCGCCGGTTCATCGGCCATGACCATGCCCAGTTCGGATAAACACCGAGGCCGGAAGGATCTTCGGTTCCGCGCCGCTGCGTCAGCGCCCCCGCCTCAGTCCACGAGCCGCAGTAGAGCCAGTTGCCCGAGAGCGTTGTGCCGTCGTCTTTCAGCCAGGAGAATCCCGGAAGCTGTTGGCCTGCCTTGATCGTGATATTTGTCTTGGGATCCGTAATGTCGGCGAGCGCTTTTCCGTTGATCTCCTTCGCGACCTCTGCCAGCGAAGGATTGTACGGATTCGTGTACGCGAACGCGGCGTTCAGACACCGGATCGGGGAACTTACCACCCTCCTTTTGATAGAGTTCACGCACCTTCAGGAAAATCGTTGCAAGAATCTCCTGATCAAGCCTGGCCTGTCCCGGAGGCGGCAGCGCGACGTTCTTCCATTGCAGCCAGCGCGCGGAATTCACGAACGTCCCATCTTTTTCGGCAAAGCCCGCGCCCGGCAACCGGTAGACCGTCGTGTTGATCTGTCTTCATCTCGTCGGTCGTAATGCCGGGAGCGCGCCAGAACTCGCTGGTCTCATCGGGATAGATCTCGCAAACCACCAGCCAGTCGGCCTTCTTCAGCGCGTCGATGTTCTTCTGCGAATCGGGGCCGATCATCACGCCATTCATGCCGAAGGCAAAGATTCCCTTGACCTTGCCCTCGTACATGTCGTTCCAGATATTTACCCAGGAATAGTTGCGATCGATCTTCGGCAGATAGTGGAACGCGTAGTCGTTCTCTTTCGTCGCCGCGTTGCCATACATCGCCTTGAGGAACGACACCGCGAACTTCGGTGTGTTCGACCAGTAGTTGAACGAATCCCACGGATCCGGCTTCGCGACGTCGGGCGTGATCCGCTTCAAGTACGTTGCGAGATCCGCGTCTGCGGGATTCGGGCATCTTCAGATAGCCCGGCAGTATGTCGAAGATGCCAGCCATGTCGGTCGCGCCCTGAATGTTCGAATGTCCGCGCAGCGCATTCACGCCGCCGCCCGGCGCGTCCAACATTTCCCATCAGCAACTGCAGCATCGCCGCAGTCCGGATGATCTGCGTGCCGAAGCTATGCTGCGTCCAGCCCACTGCATAGATGATGGTCGACGACCTTCTTCATGTCCCCGTCTTTGCGAACCGACGTAAAGAGGTCGGCTGCCTTCAGGAACTGATCTTTGCGGAATTCCAGTAATCCGCTCGACCATCTCCGGCGTGTAGCGCTCGTATTGCTTCTTCAGCAGTTGGAACACGCAGCGCGGATGCTGCAGAGAAAGATCAAACGCAATCTTTGGAGGCAGCGTCGGGCCGGCCGCCGCCCCACCTTTCGCGCCTGCCGGACTGGCTCCTTGATATCCCTGCCCCTCCTGTTTCGGAGCGCCCGGTTGGGAGTTCGCCTGAGCATGAGGACGGAGGTGGCTCCTGCGCTGCTGGAGTCGGTACGACCGGCTTTCCTTCCAAATCTGCCACCTTCTTCGTAGTTCCAGGTCGCCTTGTCGTACACCTGCTTTACAGGATCGAAACCAGAGTACAGCCCGTCATCCGGCAGCTTGAATCCGTCCTTGATGATGAACGCGGCGTTCGTGTAGTTAACGAGATAGTCGCGCGCAATGCGGTTATTCTGGACAGCGTAGTTGATGAGGCCGCCGAGGAAAGCGATGTCGGCGCCTGCGCGGATCTGCAAGTACATATCCGCGGTGGCTGCCGTCCGCGTGAGGCGCGGATCGACCACGATCGTTTTTGCATTGCGATGAATCTTGGCTTCAATCGCCCACTTGAAGCCGCAAGGATGGTTCTCGGCTGGATTGCCACCCATGATCAACATCATGTCCGTGTTCTTGATGTCGATCCAACCATTCGTCATTGCCCCGCGTCCGAATGTTGGCCCCAAACTGGAGACCGTAGGGCCGTGTCAAACGCGGGCCTGGTTTTCCAGGTAGCAGACCCCCAGGCTGCGCATGCTCTTGACGACGAGATAGTTGAACTCGTTGGTGTCGGTGCAGCCGCCGGTAAAGGCAATGCCCTTCGCAGCGGTTCACGGTGTGACCGTTCGCGTCCTTCTCCATGAAGGTGTCGTCGCGCGTCTTCTTCACGCGCTGCGCGATCTCGCTATAGGCCTGATCCCACGAAATGTCTTCCCAGTCGGTCGCCCCCGGTCGCCGTCACTTGCGGCTTCAACAGACGCCGATCATTCAGGATGTCCTGCTCGAGCGAGGACCCCTTCGGGCAAAGCGTTCCGCGATTAATGGGATGATCGGGATCGCCCTCAACATGCACCACCTGCGGGATCGCGTTCTTCGCCTTGTCGCCGAACGTGTAAATGATGACGCCGCAACTCACCGAGCAATAGGGACAGGTGCTGCGCGTCTCGCTGGCTCGCGAAATCTTCAGATTCTGGGTTTGAGCGTAAACCGGGGTGAGGTCAAATCCGAGTGCGGAAAGACCTGCACCGCCAAGGATTGTGCCCTTGATGAAATGTCCTGCGGGAGAATTCCATTAAACCTCCTGCAATCTACCGCGCGCTCGCCGATGCGGACCCTGGTCACCTAGGATGTGAGACGGAGGTTGAAGGTTGCGGCCGTCGCAATACTTACTCCCGGCGACCGAGTCGTGCCCCTTGCAGATTGCGGAGACTATACCTCTGACGCGAGAAAAGAGTCAATCCGGAAGAAGTCGTAAAGAGAACTTCGATGATCGCTGTCTGCAATTGCCATCGCTCAGGATTGCTCGAACTCTTCCCCGGCCCGATAATCGGGAGGTGGCGACTTCTCCGTGGCAGCGTCGCATCAGTCGAGCGCAAGAACTTGCCGGCCGGTACCCGTTCTCCGCGGAGATGCTTGGGTTTTACATCCATGTCGCTCATTTTCAGGAGGACTTGCATCACCGATTGATGACGATGCTGCAGTCGCGGGAAGCTGCTTTCGATCGTGAACTGTCGCCTTCCGAAATATCCGAACTCTCATCCCGGTTTGAAGCGTTTCTCTCTATGGTCGAAGCACGCGGCCCGAAGCCACTCGCCGAACTCAGCCGCGAACTGCGTACACTTGGAGAGGACGTCTGGACCGAGTTGCTGAGCGCCGGATGGGCCGCCCACTCCCTATCGGATGCCCGGGGGTTCTTAGCCCAGGCTTTCCTGCAACCTTACGCCGAACTGATACGATCCCGTTGCACCCCGCGCGCGATTCAGACTTCGCATGCCTTGTGTCCTTTCTGCAATCGGAAGCCGGCTCTCGGCGTGCTGCGCCAGATGGGCGATGGTGGCGCGCGATCGATGATCTGTTCCTTCTGCGTGGCCGAATGGGAGTTTCGCCGCATCGTCTGTCCCGGGTGCGGCGAGGAGAACGACAAGCATCTCGCGGTGTTTACCGCCAGCGAATTCGACTACATTCGCGTGGAGTGTTGCGACTCGTGCAAGACCTACATCAAGACCATCGATCTCACTAAAGATGGCCATGCCGAACCCTTGGTCGACGAGCTGGCCTCGGCTCCACTCGATCTCTGGGCTCGTGAGCACGGCTACGCCAAGCTGCAAAGCAACCTGCTGGGAATGTGATCGCTGGTGTCATAGTTTCTGAAAGACAAAGACTGAACCACGAAGGACACGAAGTATCACGAAGGAATTTCACGCTTGGAAGGGGTTTCCTTTGTGTGCCTTCGTGTCCTTCGTGGTCAAGGTTTTGGAACGCACGCGCGTAGCTGCGATATGCTCACAAGATGACCGGTCGCTTCCCAACTCGCGGGGATCAGAAGTTGATCCAGATTGTGAACGCCGCATTAGACGATGCGGCTCGCAGGAGCGGGGAATGGCTTGTTTGCCGTCCGGGATGTACACAATGCTGCATCGGTGTCTTCTCCATCAATCAACTCGACGCGTTGCGATTGCAGCGTGGACTGGCCGATCTGGAAAGACGCGAGCCGGAGCGTGCGGCCAGAATCCGGCAGCGGGCCCGTCAGTCAGTCAGGCGTTTGTCATCGGAGTTCCCTGGCGATCCCGTCAGCGGTGTGCTGCACGAAGGCGAAGAAGCCGAACAACAGTTCGCTGACTTCGCCAACGACGAACCTTGCCCCGTGCTCGATCCGGAGACGGGATATTGTGAGCTGTACGAATCGCGTCCCATGACGTGCCGTGTCTTCGGTCCTCCGGTGCGCTCCGAAGACGGACTAGGTGTTTGCGAGCTGTGCTTCCAGGGCGCGTCTGAGAAAGAGATTGCTGCGTGCGAGATGAGCCCTGATCCCAACGACCTCGAATCCCGATTACTCGCAGACCTTGAGAAGAGCATGGGACGACGCGGGAACACGATCATTGCATTCTGCCTTGCCTCTTGCACTTAAGCTTGCTTCTTCTCAAGTTCAGCCCATCGCGAGTAGAGCTCATCTACATCTTTCTGCGCAGTCTCGAGTTCCGCCTGAGCGTTCAGAAGTCGTGTGGCATCGGTAGCGATCGCGGGATCTTCGGCGGCGGAGCGCTTTGACTCGAGTAGCTGCTCGGCGGCCGCGACGCGATCTTCGATGCTGGCATATTCGCGAGCTTCCAGGTACGAGAGCTTCTTTTTTGACTGCGGCGCCGATGCCGCGGTCGCCAGTCGTGAAGTCCCACGCACGCTGGCTTCTACTGCTTCTTGCCGTTCTGCCTGCCACGTTTCCCATTGCGAGTAGTCGGCAAAACGCTCCGCGCCGCCGCGCCCATCCAGGCCAAGGACCACGGTGGAGACGCGGTCGAGCATGTAGCGATCGTGCGTCACAAGGACCAGAGAGCCGCGAAACTCCAGAAGACTTTCCTCCAGGATCTCGAGGGTTGGAATGTCGAGATCATTCGTGGGCTCGTCGAGCAACAGAACGTCGGCTGGCTGAAGCATTAACTGGGCAATCAGAACTCGCGCACGCTCGCCTCCCGAGAGGCGTTCGACCGGCTGGTTGAGTTGTTCGCCTTTGAACAGGAACTTAGCCGCCCACGATGCGACGTGGACTACGCGATCCTGATAGATGACGGAATCGCCTTCCGGAGCCAGGGCTCGGCGAAGGGTGACATTTGGATCAAGTTCGCGGCGCTGGTCGAAGTAAACGATGCGCAGCTTTTCGGCTCGACGAATCTCTCCGGTGGTCGCGGCCACTTCTCCGCGCACGAGGCGCAGCAAGGTGGTCTTGCCGCTGCCGTTCGGACCGACCAACCCGACCCTCAGCCCGGCGGAGATAACGAAGTTCAGCCCCTCAAACAGGCTTCGCCCGCCGATCTCGTACGAGACATTTTGCAATTCGATCAACCGTTTGGTTTTGCGGTCGGTGGCGGAGAAGTCGATTTGCGCGGTCCCGCTGCGGGTCCGCGTGTTCAGATCGGCCAATTCTTCCATCAGCTCGCCGGCTTTATCGATGCGTGCTTTCGATTTGCGCGTGCGCGCCTTGGCACCTCGACGCAGCCATTCAATCTCGGAATGAACCAGGTTCTCGAGTGCCTCCTGTCGCTTCGACTGAGCGTGCAGGAATTCTTCTTTCTTTTCCAGGAATGTGCTGTAGCGTCCCTTCACGCGCAGCAAGCCGTCAGGATAGATGCGGCTCAGTTCCGCCATCTCGTTGGCGACGTTCTCCAGGAAGTAGCGGTCGTGGCTGATGACCACGCAAGCGAAAGGAGCCTGCTCCAGCACTTCTTCGAGCCACTCAATGCCTGCCAGGTCCAGGTGGTTGGTGGGCTCATCGAGCAGCAGGATGTCGGGATCCTGCACGAGGGCCTGAACAATCGCGAGGCGCTTTTGCCATCCGCCAGAGAGCGCGGCGGCGTCGGTGTCGAGGTCTACGAAACCTGCGCGTCCCAAGGTCTCAGCGAAGCGGGTGCCTCGCTCGGACTCGGGAACTGCAGCACTCTTCAGTGCGGCGTTGATTACCGACCGCACCGTGTCCCCGGGGTGAAACTCGGACTCCTGCTCCACGTAACTCATACGGGTTCGCTTGCGGACTGCGATTTCCCCGTCGTCGGTATCTTCCGTGCCTGCCAGAATTCGAAGGAGCGTGGATTTCCCCGAACCGTTCGGACCGATCAACCCGATGCGATCGCCCTCCGAAACCGTGAAGGAGACGTTCTGAAAAAGAGGATCGGCTCCAAAGGCTTTCGAAATGCTCCGGACGTTAATCAGTGGCGGCAAGGACGTGCGATCTCCTGAAGGATGATTGAGGACTCCTTTGAGATTATCAGGAAGGTCCAATGCGGGGCGGGGGCGAAGTCTAGGCAAGGGACTAACACATATCTTTCTTGGGTTAATGTGAAGGCGTCTCGGCAATGGCCGCCGAAATAGTTTTGGATCGAAAAGGGTGCCGACCTCTCTCAGGTAAGGAATTGTGGCGCGCCTGATTGGCACCAAACTTGTTGGACGGTCCAGCGGCGCTGCTACTCGCAACGTACCGCAATCATCGGATCGACCTTGGAGGCGCGACGCGCCGGTATTGCGCATGCCAGGCCAGACACCAAGCACAGCAGTATTGCTCCGGCTATGAGAATGACGGGATCGCGCGGGTTCGCTTGTGCCCACTTCGAAATGATTTGGCTCAGGGCCAGCGAAAGGGCGACACCAGCAAAGAGTCCGGCGCCCACGGTTCCCAACGCGGACCTAAACACCATTCGCAGCAAGTCTCCGCGCTGCGCGCCCAGCGCCATACGAATCCCGAATTCAGTGGTCCGTTGTGCCACTGTGTAGGACACCACGCTGTGCAGCCCTACAGCGGCGAGAACCAGGGCGAGCCAGGCAAAAACGCCAAAGATCCACGATGCGAGATGCTCCTGCTGCCACTCGGGTTCATAAGTGAGGCGAGTCTCGAGATCATAAGCGCCACTGATCTGATCCGGGTTAATGGCCCTCAACTGCTCGCGCACGGCATGTTGCAGTGTGAGGGGCGGAACCTCAGAGCGAACCAGAATCTCCGTGCCCTCTCCCATGCTGAATGTATAGGGCACGTAGACTGATGGTCTAGGGGCACTTCGGAGTCCATCATTGCGGGCGTCCCCGACGATGCCCACAATCTGGAACCAGGTAGCCCCGACATTTGGCGGCGACAGCACTGTGGCGGGATTGCCTTCGAGACCTCCCGATCTCAGCGAGTGCCCAATGGCATCGCCATTCGGAAAGTAGCGCTGCGCCAGCGTACGGTTGATCACGGCTACGTGTGCGCCCTTATTGTTCTCGGCGTCGCTCCAAATCCGTCCTTGCAGCACGGGAATGCGCAATGCCGCGAAGTATTCCGGGCTAATCAGGTTGACCGATCCGATCTCAGCCCCACCCGAATCAGAAAGCGCCCCTGCACCAGGAGGCATGGGTTTGCCCAACACTTCAAATCCCATAATCCATCCATTCCGCGGCGGCCGCGCATCGGTGGAAATGGCCGCCGTGATCACGCCCGGTGTCTCCGCGACTTTCTCTCGCAGTTGCTCAAAATAGGCTGCACGCGTCGGCCAAGTGCCGTAGGAGCCTGCGCGCAAAGGAATCCATATCGCCATCATGTTGTGCGGGTCATAACCGAGCGGTTGGTGGATCAGTTGGGCGAACCCCTTCATTGAGGAGCCCGCAGCTGCGAGCAATAATAATGTCAGCGCAACCTGCGCGGTGATCAGCATGCTATGGGCCTTGCGCCCGCTGACGCTGCCCGCTAACCGGCGCGCGCCAGTCTGCATGATCTCCCCGATGTGCGTACGCGAAAGTTGCAGCGCTGGCCAAAGCCCGAACAGCACACTCGTTCCGAGTGCGACCGTGACGCAGAAAAACAGAACCGGGGGATTGATACGAATCACGGCCTCGGAGGCGAACGTATTTTCTGGCACCAGACGCAACGTTAGCACCAGAGCGCCGTAAGAAGCTAGAACACCGAGCAACGCGCCAATCATCGCGAGAAGGAGCGACTCCGTGAGCAATTGGCGAATGATTCGGAAGCGGCCCGCGCCGACTGCGGTTCTCACAGCCAATTCATGTTGCCGCGCCGTACCCCGTGCCAGCAGCAGAATTGAGACATTCCCACATCCAATCACCAGCAGCAACATCACCGCGCCAAAAAGCACATACAGTGTCCCGCCGAGGGAGCTAACGACCCAGTCGTTCAGCCCATGCGCATGGACCCTGAACACATCTGGCAAATCGGTATGCCTGGAATTGGCGAACTGTTCCACGAGGGGCTGTAGTGCGGCTTCGGCTGTGGCACGACGGACGCCAGGCCGCAGCAGCAGATCGACGATAGACGTGCGCCCCGGATCTCGCAACAGCTTCAGCGGAAGATAGACGTCGCCGCTATACCAAGTGAATCGCGGCGCCGCGACGCCTACGATCTCGAAATTCCTGTGATCCAGTTGCAGAGTGCGGCCCACGACATCCGGATTGGACAAGTAGTGGCTCCGCCAAAACCTGTAGGAAAGAACTACAACAGGTCGTGGCTCCTGGCCGTCCACTGCGTCGGATGGCCAAAGTCCGCGACCCAGCAACGCGGGCACGGCGAGATCCTGGAAATTATTCGAGATGAGGCTCACGGCGTGCACCGTCTCCGGAAGATCTTGCCCGGTCAGCATCAGAGCGCTGTTGTCCGAAGCCAGAACGCTTTCGACCACTGGTGATTGCCGCAAGGTCTGAATTTCGGCGCCATTCAGATAGACGGGGTCCCCGGAGCCCGCTACGCTGTCGACCGTGAGTCGTACGATTCGATCCGCGGCAGGGTAGGGATAGGGATGCATCAAGACTGCATAAATCACGCTAAACACAGCGGTGGCCGCTCCAATGCCGAGCGCCAACGAGATGACTGCCGTCAGTGTGAATCCTGGATTTTTGATGAACTGCCGCCCGGAATAGCGGAGGTCCTGAAGCAGAGTGTGCATAGCTCACCCCTCGCAGTGCGGGAGACACGGTAATTGTTTCATAGGTTGCGAATCGGAAAAATCACCTTTTGTTTCCGCGACCGATTTCGGCAAGGCGACACTCGCTGTCGAAATTTCGCCTCGTGGCATCGTACGGCGGCTAGGGCTGGTGAGTATAAGAGGCTTTCTCAACAACCATGGCGTGTTGCGACGATCGAACCCATGTTCATCAACACACCGAGCCGATGCGACATGCCCCTGTCTCAGCGGTCGATTCTCACGGTAAACTAAAAATCATCCGGCCGCCGGCTCGGAGAATCAATAGCAGAAACCGATTCTCCTTCGAGGTGCCCGCATGCAACTCAAGCCGTTCTTGCTCGATGTCTGGCTCGACCAATATGAACACGACATAGAATTCAACCTCGCTGCGAGCACCGGGCCGACGTGGACGGTTAACGAAATTCTCGCCCTCGCCGACGAGGAAACGCGCCACCGCTTTCTGAACCACAAGCTGGTCTATGGCCGTCCGGCCGGCTCCGACGGACTGCGTGAGGCGATCGCTGAAATGCAGCGTGTTCCGGTCGAGGCTGTCCAAATTGTGACTGGCGCCTCAGAGGCGCTGGTGGCCCTGATGTGGCTGGCCGCTGAGCCGGGCGCGAATGTAATTATCCCGTTGCCTGGATTCACTACTTTCTCGGCGCTCCCGGAGTCTCTCGGTCTGGAAACCCGCTTCTATCGCGTGCGTCGCGAAAACGGCTTCCGCATCGATCCCGACGAAATCAAAGGGCTCGCCGACTCGAAGACCAAGCTGATCCTGGTCAACAGCCCGCACAATCCCACGGGCTCGACCATCGGCGACGACGAAATGGAAGCGCTGCACAACTTCACCGCCGAGCGCGGAATTCAATTGGTGTGCGACGAGGTTTACCATCCCATTTACCACGGAAGGCAAACGCAATCGGCGGCCCGGCTGCCGCACGCCACCGTGATCTCCGACCTGTCGAAGGCATTTTCGATTGCCGGCGTGCGCACGGGATGGATGATCGAGAATGACGCCCGGCGCCGTCAGCAATACTGGAACGCGCGCGCTTACTTCTCGATCTGCAACACCACCACCGGAGAAATTCTTTCGGAAATCGCCGTCCGCCAACGAAAAACAGTGCTCGGCAAGGCCCAGGAAGCCGCGACCCGAAACCTCAAGCTACTGGCTCCTTTCATGGTGGAGCATCGCGATGTACTCGGCTGGATCCCGCCACAAGGCGGCATGACCGCGTTCCCCTGGCTGCTGAGCGGAGAAAATGCCCGCCCGTTCTGCCAAGCGGCCGCCGAGCGTGGCATCCTGCTGGCACCGGGCGATTGCTTCGATACTCCCTCGCATTTCCGCCTGGGCTTTGCCGCCGCTGCAGACAATTTCTCTGAGGCCCTCGATCGCTTCGGGACATTCGTGAAGAGCTGGTCGGCGAAGATGGTCACAGCCTGACGGGAAGCAAGTGAAGAGACAAAGGCAAAGACAAAAGACCGAACCACGAAGGTCACGAAGTATCACTAAGAACCGCATGTAGGCATAAGGATTTCCTTTGTGTGCCTTCGTGTCCTTCGTGGTTAAAGGTTCGGAATTCTGCTCAAGGTAGCGCTTACGCGGGCGGCGTGTGCCGCTCGGTGAAGCACAGTCTCTAGCGGTTGAGACTCGCGGCGAAAGGATCTACCAGGCCGGTTTGCCGTCTTTGAATCGCAAAGTCAGAGTCTCGCCGCTCTTGAGCACTTCCCGTGCCAGGGTTAAATCCGCTCCATCCTGCTTCACTTTCGAGCCGGTGACCTCAACCTCTTCCGATGCTTTGAAGACAATGCCCATGTCGTCGAGAAATTTCTTGGGGCAAAGGAACACGTGAACCGCATCGGCGCCGCTTTTCATGGTCAGGTAAGCGACGGGCTTGCCACCGGAAGGAGGAACCAGTGTGACTTCCTCTACGATTCCTTTGATCTTGGCTTCGGTGGACGGATCGTACTTAGGTGTTGCCTGGCAGAACGCGGAACTCGCCAGGAAAGTGATAGCAACAATCTTGAGCAGATGGCTATAAATCGGGCCGGACGAAGTCATGGGCAGGCCCTCCGGCGCGAATATTAGGCCTAGGAGGTGGGAAAATCAACGGAATTATGAATCGCGTGAGCTTCGACTGCTTTTATACTCGAGGACTCGAGGAAGCCACGCGACGATGACATTGACCCGCAGGATAAGAGCGGCTCTCCGGTTTGCTAGTATGCTGGCGTTCTTTTGCACGGTTGCACTAGCTCAGCTCAGCAAGATCGAAACCGGAAGCGAGGCCTGGCTGCGGTATTCCGCATTAACCGCCCAGGCGGCCCAGAGCTACCAAAGCCTGCCTTCTCACATCGTGATGCTCGGCGACTCTGACTCACTCAAGACCGCAGAGCAGGAGTTGGTTCGGGGCATTGCGCAAATGCTAGGCGAGACATTGCAGGAAGAGGGGCGTTCCTCGCCACAGAATGCCATTGTTCTGGGAACTCTCAGTCAACTACACGTCGTGGTGCCGGCGTTGCATCCGGCGCAAGAACTTCGATCCGATGGCTACTGGTTGAAGGCGACGAAGACTCACGGGTCGCAATCTTTGATTGTCGCCGCAGCCAACGACCGCGGCGTTTTGTATGGGGTATTTGCGTTGTTAAGCAAGATCGCGCGGGGCGAGAGTCTGGCTCACATCGATGAAGTGCAGCAGCCGTACGCGCCGGTCCGCTGGGTGAATCAATGGGACAATCTCGATGGCCGCATCGAACGCGGCTATGGCGGACCGTCTATTTTCTTCAGCGACGGAAAGGTCCGCAGTGATTTGACGCGCGCCGGTGAGTACGCTCGTTTGCTGGGATCGATCGGGATCAATGGCTGCACGATCAACAACGTGAACGCAGCTCCGGGTATTCTCGAGGACCGCTTCATTGCGCAGGTCACCCGGATTGCCGACGTATTTCGTCCCTGGGGCGTGCAGCTCTCGTTGTCCGTCGATCTGAGCAGCCCGAAAGTCATGGGTGGTCTCGACACGTTTGATCCGCTCGACCCGCGGGTCGGCGAATGGTGGCGCAAGAAGGTCGACGAAATTTACCAGCATATTCCCGACTTCGGTGGGTTCGTGGTGAAAGCGGATTCCGAGGGCCGACTTGGTCCTTCGACCTATAGACGAACACCGGCCGATGCAGCCAACGTGATTGCGCGCGCGCTGAAGCCCCACGGTGGAGTCGTCTTCTATCGGGCCTTCGTGTACAACCACCACCTCGATTGGCACGATCTGAAGAACGATCGGGCGAAAGCGGCCTACGACAATTTCCATCCTCTGGATGGCGCCTTCGACGATAACGTCATCATCCAGATCAAGAATGGTCCTATTGATTTCCAAGTGCGCGAGCCGGCCTCTCCACTTTTCGCCGGTTTGCATCGCACGAACGAGTCCATTGAATTGCAGATTACGCAGGAGTACACCGGGCAGCAACGGCACCTGTGCTTTCTCGTTCCCATGTGGAAAGAGGTTCTGGACTTTGACATGCGGATTAATGGAAACGCGACGCCGGTGAAAGATCTGGTTGCGGGCCGCGTATTCCATCGGCCTGTTGGCGGCTTCGTCGGAGTCGCGAATGTGGGCATGGATGCGAGCTGGCTCGGCAGTCCATTGGCGATGGCTAATCTTTACGGCTTCGGGCGGCTCGCGTGGGATCCCAATCTGAGCGCGGAGACGATCGTCGACGAATGGACCCGCCTCACTTTCGGCAGCGATCCTCTCGTGGTCAAGACAATCTCGGCGATGCAGCTTAGTTCATGGAACATCTATGAAAGTTATACGGGGCCTCTGGGCGCTGGAACGCTGACCACGATTACTGGAAATCACTATGACCCGGGGCCCGAGTCGTCAGAGGAGAATGGCTGGGGACAGTGGCATCGGGCCGATCACCTGGGCATCGGCATGAATCGCACGGTGGCGACGGGGACGGGATACATCGGCCAGTATCCGCCCGAGGTGCAAGGAAAGTATGAGCCTCTGAATCGCTGCCCGGACAACTTGCTTCTGTTTTTTCACCACGTCCCCTACACGTATGTGCTGCACTCGGGGAAGACGGTGATTCAGCACGTTTACGATTCGCACTACGACGGGGCCGACCGTGCCCGCGACTTCATCGCGCAATGGCAGACCCTGAGTGGTCATATCGATCAGGAGCGGTACAGCGATATTCTGGCGCGCCTGCAATATCAGGCCGCAGAAGCACTTGTGTGGCGCGACGCCATCTGCAACTGGATTTATCGATTGTCAGGCATCCCGGACGCAAAGAGTCGCGTCGGAAAATAAGTCCCTTCTGCTCGCGATTCGGGCCTACCTCGAATGGCTGTTCGCGCATCGAGACTTTGTATGGTTAAACTGCTAACACATTGGAAATTCAATATTTGTCTGAGGTCGCTTGCGCAATTCAGCGACTTCCGTTAACGTTTACGGTTCTGGACCGTCTAAGCCCTTCCTCGGGCAATTCTGATGGTTTGGAACGAACACGGTCGAAGAACAATGAGTAAGTCCCCTACCACTCTCCGTGACATTGCGAAGGCCTTGGGTACCTCGATTGGCTCAGTGCATCGGGCCTTGCATGACAATCCAGGCGTCAGTCCGTTGACCAAAGACAGAGTCTTGCAGATGGCTCGGACCATGGGATACCGGCCCAATCTCGCGGCCAGATACCTGTCTTCCAAGAAGACACTGCGGATTTCCGTCAACACCCTGCGGGGTACGACATCGTTTTGGGATGAGGTGCGAACCGGAATTCGAGAGGCAGCTGCTTCCATTCTCCTGGAGAATATCGAAGTCGAATTTCGCAATTATCCCCGCCTTGGTGAAGGCGACGAAGAGGCGTTTGAAGCGGCGATCCGCGACGATGTGGATGGAATTATTACCTTCCCCAGCCGGCCGCAGGTTTTGCGCTCCTGGATTCGTAGGGCATCGCGCGCCCGGATCCCGGTTGTGTGCGTAGCCACAGACGCTCCCAATAGCGGCCGGTTGGGCATCGTGGCCATCGATACTCTTGCCAGCGGTTCCATCGCCGCGGATCTGATGGGAAGATTTGTGGGTGGGCGGGAAGGTTCGATCGCAATTACCGTGTTTGATATGGCGATCACCGAGCACGCCGAAAAGTACGCGGCATTCGAAGGCACGCTGCGAGCCTTCTATCCGAATCTGAAATTGTTGAGCCCCATCGAAGATCACGATGTGGAAGCCGAAGCTTACAACAAGTGCCGCATGCTGTTTGAAAGCTGCCCGAATCTGACGGGCGTTTACGTAACGACCGAGGCATCGATTCCCGTGCTGAACGCGGCGCGGGACGCAAAATTGCTGGATCGCCTGACCATTATCACGACCGACCTGTTTTCCGAACTGGTACCGCAGATTCGGTCAGGCGCGGTGGCGGCCACGATTTACCAACGCCCGCGCGCGCAAGGCCAAATCGCCTTCCGCATGTTGCACGAGTTTCTGGTGGAGGGGAATGGCCGTACCAATCAGGTCGCCCTGCCGCCGCACCTGGTGATGCGAGGGAATCTTGATTTCTTCCTGCAGAGACAATCTCAGGAATCCGCAAAAGAAAAAGTCAGCGAACCGCAAGAGGTGGTGCGGGACCTGGCACGAAATCTCGCTTAAGGAAATCCTGCTGCGAGGCATCGAGGAGGGAGCATCGCTTATCTCGGGATCGACGTAGGCACAGGCGGCACGCGCGCGCTCGTCATGGACGAAGGCGGCAAGGTCATTGCCTCGGGAGCAGAAGAGCACGAGGCGTTTCAAAGTCCCAAGCCGGGCTGGGCCGAGCAGGATCCGCGAGACTGGTGGCGAGCGTGCGGACTCGCTGTGAGGAAGGCACTTCAGTCTGCGAATCTAAGCGCGGAGGATATTGCGTGCGTCGGCTTCTCGGGACAGATGCACGGGGCCGTGCTGCTGGATGCGAAAGATGAAGTCGTCCGCAGCGCCATCATCTGGTGCGACCAGCGCAGCGAGGCCCAAAGCAAAGAGCTCGAGAAATTGTTCGGGCTCGAAACCTTGATTCAGCTCACCTGTAATCCTCCGCTGACCAATTTCACTTTGACGAAACTGCTTTGGGTGCGGGAGACCGAGCCGGAAAACTGGGCGCGGGTCGCGCACGTCATGTTGCCGAAAGACTACGTGCGCTTCCGCCTTACTGGGGAACGCGCCATCGATATGGCGGATGCCTCAGGGACTCTTCTCTTGGACGTGACCCATCGCCGCTGGTCGACAGAGGTTCTCAGCAAGTCCGGCATTGACGTTGGATTGCTGCCTGCACTCTACGAATCGCCACAAATCTGCGGAAAAGTTTCGGACGCAGGTGCCGAGGCCACGGGTCTGAAAGCTGGAACTCCGGTCGTTGCCGGCGCGGGAGATCAGGCTGCGGGCGCCGTGGGCATGGGCATCGCGCGTGCCGGAGCGGTCAGCGCAACCATAGGAACTTCCGGTGTGGTGTTTGCTGCGACTGATCGTCCTGCGTTGGATCCTAAAGGACGTTTGCATACCTTCTGCCATGCGATTCCCGGACGCTGGCATGTGATGGGCGTGACGCAGGCCGCCGGATTATCTCTGCGTTTTTTTCGAGATCGGTTCGGAGTGTTGTCGAAAGACGGACGTGATCCGTATGACATTCTGGCGGAGGAAGCGAGCGCGGCGCCTCCGGGCTCTGAGGGAGCGTTCTGGGCGCCCTATCTGATGGGCGAACGCACTCCGCATCTGGATCCCAACGCGCGTGCTGCCCTTCTCGGACTCACGGCCTCGCACACGCGTGGCCACATCATTCGCGCTGTGATGGAAGGCGTGGCCTACAGCTTGAAAGACACGTTCACGATCTTCGAGGAGATGGAGATTCCGGTGACGTCCATTCGCCTGGGTGGAGGCGGCGCGAGGTCGCCGTTGTGGCGGCAGATTCAGGCCGACGTCTACGCGCACGAAGTAGAAATTGTTGCCGCCGAGGAAGGCGCTGCCTATGGCGCCGCGATCCTGGCGGGCACGGGAGCTGGTGCGTGGAGTTCCGTCGATGAAGCTTGCGACAAGGTGGTTCGCGTAGCCACCCGCATCGCGCCGAATCGGGCCGCTGCGAAAACCATGAAGCGCGGTTACCGCAAGTACCGCAAAATCTACCCGGCACTGCGTCGGGCGTTAAAGTAGCGCCGCCGTCCCGGCCTCGCTTCGGTCAGCTGACGGGGTCCTGTCAAAATCCTGGACACTGGGATACATACCCATGCTGGAGTATACTTCGCTGGCTTCGGGTAGAGCCGGTCCCTCCACCGCCGCGACGTGGTGCATATCTATGCCTATCGAAAGATACACCGACCCACTTTTGCTTTTGATCTTGGCACTGTTGATGCCCGCAGGCTTCGGGCAAGATGTTTCGACTGGAATGACGGTTCCGGTCCCGGATGAACGAGTGCTCTACCAATTTCTAGGAAACGCCGACGGCCATCACCCGGTCGGTGGAATCGTCATGGGCAGCGGTGGCAAGGTTTATGGAACCACGATTGACGGCGGTACTTCCCATTGCGGTACGGTTTATCAGTTGAACTTCAGCATCTATTGGAAGCAGACCATCCTTCACAGCTTTGCTTGCGGACCGGGTGACGGATCCAAACCGCGCGAGGAATTGGTGCTTGATCCCTTCGGCAACCTCTACGGAGTAACGTCCAGAGGCGGCGCATTTGGTCACGGCATTGTCTTCAGGCTGACCCCGAGTTCCAGCGGCTGGACCGAAACTGTGCTGCATGACTTTGCCGGTGGTAACGATGGAGACTCGCCCAGTTCTTCTTTAGTTTTGGATCGCTCCGACAACCTGTATGGCGTGACCTTTTTCGGAGGCGGCGCCAATTGCAATGGCCACGGATGTGGAACTGTATTTGAGATGGAACAGACTACCGGTGGTTGGTCAGAGAGCGTGTTGTATACATTCGATGGGGCCGATGGGAAACAGCCACGAAGCCTGGTGTTCGACAATTCGGGAAACCTGTATGGAGTTACCCTCAATGGTGGCCAATATGGAGGCGGGGCAGTATTCAAACTGAGCCATGAGCTAAGCGGATGGGACGAAGTGGTTCTTTACAGCTTTACAGGGTCCACTGATGGTACTCATCCTTGGGGTGGCTTAGTCTTCGACAGCGCAGGGAATTTGTACGGCACCACGGCTGGCAAAATCTTTGGGTCATGTTCAGCGCCCACCTGTGGCACCGTCTTTGAGCTGCAACCGCAGGCAGGAATCTGGAAGCTGAAAACGCTGTACACATTTCACGGAGCAGATGGCGCGACTCCTCTCGGCGGGCTGATTTCCGACGCAGCTGGCAATCTATACGGGACAACGTTTAACGGTGGGGCCTACTCCGTCGGTTCGGTATTTGAGCTGTCGCCATCCGCCACTGGCTGGACGGAAACTCTGCTGCTCTCTTTTCCCTACTCAAGTCTTGCCGACGACGGCAAACACCCAGCATCAGGCTTGGCGATTGACCAAACCGGAAAACTATTCGGGACTGCGGAGGATGGCCCTTACGGCGACGGGTCGGTGTTCGCGATCAAGCCGTAACCAGCCTGATTTTTTATTTGGCCCCTTCTTTGCCACGACACGGTCCCCGCCACGTCGCGCATCTGCTGAACGATACCTGAAGGCCACCGCGATCCAGTCGAAAAGTGCTTGGCTGCCGGCACGTCAATCGCGCGAGACGCTTATCTCCTCAGCAATCAAGATTAACGTCGATGAGCGCAAATGGGGAGGTTGCAACAGAATTTTGAAACCAAGTCCTTTAATTGCTTGTGTCTTTCCACACTTGGATGGCCCATACCATGCCACCTCGAATACCGACCGATACACCATTTGACACCGTGAACGGTTCGTTGCGGATGATTTCTTCGTGACCGTGATCGAAGCTCAGAGTATGGCGGTATCTCAGCGTGGGCTTACCTAGGACGCTGCGTACTTGCGTCTCTGTCATGCCGAGGCGAAGCGCAATTGGAAGTCGGAATCCGCCACCCTCGGTTCGTAGCATGCGACAGCGGCGATCGATGTTAGCGTGGTCATCCAGCCTTTGTAATGCGAAGCCATCAACTCTGCCACCGCCCATCTCGCTACTCTCAAGCCAGAGCGCCCAACGTCCATCGGGGTCCGTTCCGTAGAAGCAAAGCCATTCAACTGCGTTACTTGCATCGCCTCTGGCGCCAGTATCCGCCCCAAAGCGCGCTTTCAGATTTTCTAATGTGGTTT
This sequence comes from uncultured Acidobacteriaceae bacterium, assembly GCA_963840895.1. Lineage (GTDB taxonomy): Bacteria > Acidobacteriota > Terriglobia > Terriglobales > Acidobacteriaceae > Sulfotelmatobacter. Next base: position 713,406 of record CAWJAR010000002.1, on the reverse strand, counting down.
CCTCCAGAGTGATCTTCATATTGGCCAGCCGAAGGCTGGTTATCATTAATTTCGGGATAGTCGGTTCTGGGCTTGTTTCTGGGAAGTCTAGGGTGGGCGGCTCCCATATTGGTGGAGCATTGCGACCCACTGATTCACCCGAATTCTGAGCGACAGCGGTGCATGAGATAGCGAACGAAATTGCGAGGAGGAGGTATCGAAGAAAGTGCATGATTGCAATACTACTTTTGAGCACCAGCGGCTCGGAAGGTTACGGCAGTGTTCGGCACTAGGAGGAGAACAGGCCAGTGCACGCTTTGAGGGCAGACTAACGCGCCGTTTCCAGCCTTAGGGCTTCCGATCTTTTATTTGGCTGGTTCTTTCACTGCCACGACACGGTCCCCCGCCACGTCGCGCATCTGCTGAACAACCCCGGAAGGCCACCGGATCTCAACCAACTCCGCTGTCGCATTTGCTCCTAACCCGAAATGAACCGGGCCCGCGCTCGACGACGCGTACCCTGCGTTCGTGGTCATGTGGTTGTACTGCGCACCAGATTTCGTGACCACCTTGATTCTCGCGCCGATGCCATCGCGATTGCTCTTGGTGCCTTGCAGCTTGAACTCGATCCAATGACTGTTTCCCGGACTCTGGTTGATCCAGATCTCCGCGGGAGCATTGATCGCACTTACCACTACATCGAGGCGGCCGTCTCCATTCAAGTCGCCAATGGCCGAGCCACGGTGCCGCGAAGGGGGCTGGGCGGTTAGTCCCGCTTCCGCGGTCAGAGCTGCGAACTTCATTCCACCCAGATTGCGGAAGACGGTGTTGGGCTGCTCGACCGTGAGGTTCGGTTGCGCAAGCAGGGACTGAACGTGCCCTCGCGTGACGAAAATATCTTTCCATCCGTCGTTATCGAAGTCGGCGATCGTTGGAGAGTAACCTGCCATCGGCAGTGACAGCTTGGTCATGTTGCTCTCGCGCGTGACTTCCACGAAGCTGCCTTTCCCGGTGTTGCGGTACAAAGGGAAGGTCTCGCCGTCGAGCGCCACGATGGAGATGTCGGGATAGCCATCGTTATCCAGATCGCGAAAGTCCACGCCCATGCCGGAAATATAGACGCCGTCTTCGCGCAGGGCGACGTTTTCTTCGAAGCCGACCTCTTCAAACTTGCCGCCTCCCTTGCTGCGGAAAAAGGAGTTCATCAACTTGTCATTGGGAACGATGAGGTCCATCTTGCCGGAAAGTTCAGAGTCAGCCGCCGCCGCTCCCATCCCTTTACCCGGATGTGCGCGAAAGCCGGCTTCGACGGAAGCGTCACGAAACGTCCCATCGCCGTTGTTGAGGAACAACTGGTTGGGAGTCGGCTTGTACATTTTGGGATGGCAGTACTCGCGATGTCCGTAGCCTTCGCACAACGGCTCGTGATCGACATCCCACTTCAGATAATTGATGACCACCAGATCAAGCAGTCCATCGTTATTGACGTCGATCCACGCCCCGGCCACGGACCACAGCGGCCCGTACTCGGCGTCAGGTTTGTTCAGCCCAGCTTTCGCAGTGACATCGGTAAAGGTCCCGTTGCCATTGTTGTGATAGAGCGTGTTGCGGTGGACGCCCGCGATAAAAATGTCTTCGTAGCCATCGTTGTCGTAATCTCCGATGGCAACGCCTGTGTCGTAACCAGTTCCAGCCAGGCCCGCTTTCTCGGTGACGTCGGTAAAGTGTCCGTGGCCGTCATTCTCAAAGAGCCGGTTGGAATATTTCGCGGAGCTCTTCTTAAGGGTCTTGATGTCCGCTCCATTGGTGAAGAAGATGTCGAGCTTGCCGTCGTTGTTGTAGTCGAAGACGGCGACCCCGCCCGCCATGGTCTCGGGCGCGTGACGCTCCGGAGTTTCGTTGCTATCGAGCTTGAAGTCGATCGCCTGAAACGCGAATTGAATCGGGCTGTCGGACGATGCTGCCGTTTTGGGAGAGTCACTCGTCTGAGTCTGAGAACGCGTCGATACGGGTCCGAACGCGAACATCAACAGAAATACGGGCAGGAACCTGCGTGGGATCATATTGAGCCGGCACCTTTATTGAACCACAAAGGACACGAAGGACACGAAGAAGCGCCAATCGAAATCGCAGCTTCGTGTCCTTCGGGGCTTCGGCCAGTGGTATTCGAACTATTCGGGCAGCTTCTGTTCCCCCTGAATCATCAAGTGAGAATCGGCGTGGGCGGCGGCAGTTCCCGGCTGCCCTCCACCGATCGTAATCAGGTAATCGCCGGTTGAAACGAAGCGATCTCCAGCTTCGTTCACATAGCTGAGGTCGCGCGGACTGAGTGTCAGCTTCACGTGTTGCTGCTCGCCCGCTTTCAGATGAAACCGGGTGAAGCCGCGAAGAGCATGCAGCGGCGCTCCAGGCAATTTCGGGAAGCTGATGTAGAGTTCGGCCACCTCGTCGCCATCCCGCTTGCCGTTGTTCTTGACGTCGACCTCAACATCCAGCGGACTGCCGGCTTGTAACTGCGGGCTCGACAACTTCATGCCGCTGTATTCGAAGGTCGTGTAACTCAGTCCATGCCCGAATCCGTAGAGCGGTTCGCCGGTGAAGTAGCGATACGTGCGGTTCTGCATGGCGTAGTCTTCGAAGTCGGGCAACTGCTCGGTGCCTTTGTAGAAGGTGACAGGCAGTCGTCCAGCAGGATTGTTGACTCCGGCGAGCGTCTCAGCGATCGCGGTTCCGCCTTCCTCGCCCGAGTACCAGGCATCGATGATGGCGTTGGCGTGATCGTTGGCCCAGTTCACGGCGAGGGCGCTGCCGTTCATTAGCACAACGACGAGCGGTTTGCCGGTTCCCTTGAGCGCTCCCAGCAAGGCTTCTTCTTCAGCGGGAAGATTGAGGCTGGTGCGGTCGCCGCCGCGGAATCCGGGCACGGCGACTTTCATCTCTTCACCCTCCAGCTTCGAGGTAATGCCGACGACCGCAATGATCACGTCAGCCCTCTGGGCTGCCAGTGTGGCTTCGATCAGCGGATCTTTTCCAGCAGGCTGCCAGACCATCTTGATACTGAACGCGCCTTTCAGGAACTCGACCTTCACCGGGTAGCGATGCCCTTTCACCAGAGATACGCTGGCGGTCTGTACATTGGGATCGTGGAGAACCGCGTCGTCGACAATGACTTTGCCGTCAAGCCACATTCGCTCGTTCGATCCTGACAGTCCGATCTGATAGGTTCCTGACTCGGTGGGAGTCAGGAATCCGGTCCAGCGCACCGAAAATTCTTTCATTCCCTCGGGAGCACGAACCGATTGTGGGTCGGGGATGAACGCGAAGGTTTGGAGATTGACAATCGGATCTACCCGCGTTACCTGTGGCGTGCCGCTCAGGTCGCCCGCAAAATATTCGGCTTGGAGTCCGGACTTTCCATCGTTGGTAGATAGCACAGCGCTTGGCACGGCGGGAAGCTCGCGCAGGAAGTTTGTTCCCGGCTCGTAGGAGACCTGAGCGCCGAACTGCTTGCGAATGCCCTCCAAGGCCGTAACGGCGTGAGAGGCCGTGCCGCTGTAGTTGCCATGCAGCACTTGGGTGGATTCCGCCAGCGGCCCTACTACCAGGATCTTTTTCTTATCCGGGCTGAGCGGCAGCACGCCGTCGTTCTTGAGAAGCGTCATCGACTCGCGGGCAATCTTCAGAGCCAACTGGCGGTGAGGAGCGCTGTCGATCTCAGATTCAGGCGTCTTGGCGTACGGCACCATATCCGGCGGATCGAACAGTCCAAGCCGCATGCGGGCGGTAAAAAGCCGCCGCAAGGAAGTATCGAGATCGGCTTCGGTGAGCAGTCCCTGCTTTACCGCATCCACGAACGGCTTGTAGTCATGGTCGTCTTTCGTGATGGTGAAAAAGTCGGCGCACTCGTTGTCCATGCCCGTCTTGATGGCGGCGGCCGCGGCTTCGGCCTGGCTCTTGACAAACTTGTGTCCCTGGAAAATGTCGACGATGGCGTCGCAATCCGAGACCACGTAGCCGTTAAATTTCCACGCGCCGCGTAACTGGTCCTGCAGCAGGAATGTATTCGCGCAGGCGGGCTGGCCGTTGACACGGTTGTAGGCGCACATAATCGACTCAGCCTTGCCTTCGGTCACAGTCGCGCGGAATGCGGGCAGGTAGGTGTCTTCCATGTCGTGCTTGGAGACCTGCACATCAATGGTGTGCCGCGACGGCTCGGGTCCGCTGTGCACGGCATAATGTTTCGGCGTCGAGATCACCCGGAAATACTTCGGATCATCCCCCTGCAATCCCGTTACGAATGCCACACCCATGCGTCCGGTGAGAAAGGGATCCTCGCCATATGTTTCCTGCCCGCGCCCCCAGCGGGGATCGCGGAAGATGTTGATATTCGGCGACCAGAAATCCAACCCTTCCATGATGTCCCGGCGCCCCGCTCTTATCGCTTGATTGTGTTTCGCGCGCGCTTCGGTGCCGATGACGATCGCCATTTCGTGGATCAAAGGATCATCAAATGTGGCCGCCAGTCCAACCGGCTCGGGAAAGACTGTCGCGGTTCCGGCATTGGCCACGCCGTGCAAGGCCTCGCTCCACCAGTCGTAGGCCGGGACTTGAAGATCGGGGATGGCGCGGGCCTGATTCACGAGTTGCGAGGCCTTCTGCTCGAGAGTCATCCGCTTGATGAGATCGTCCACGCGGACGTTGATAGGATGTGATGGGTCGAGATACAAAGCGTTGCCCGTGTTTTGTGCATCCGCACGGACGAGAATCAGGCTTAGAAAAAGGACTACAGGTAAGGTATTTCGAAGATGTTTAGACATGAATGATCTCCTCGCAACCTGCGTGGTCCAGCGGCTCGCGAGAGCGCGGGTTGAGTAGCTAGATGTAAACTGCGTTAACGATTACGGTCGACCGTCGCTTGTAGCACAGCGTAATCGCGCGGTCAAGGATTCTTGGCGCAGGTGAATTCCTGGCGGTTCAGAACGGGCCGGATGGGCTACTTGGCCGGCGCGGGCTCAATGCCGGCGAAAACGTACATCGTCAGTTTATCGAGTTTGAGATTGGAGTGACTCGACACCAGGGCAATCGTTCCATCCGCGCTGCTCGCGATCTCCACATTCTTCATGAGGACGCGATGATTCGAGGTGGTGGCCGCGGGAGTGTTTGGTACCGAGGAACCTTGATCAGAGTCGCCGGTGGGGAACGGCTTGTAGGTGTCCGACGAATTGGGATCCGGGTAGGTGCCGGCGCCGTTCCAGGTACGGGTGGCTGGTTTCTGCGGCCCATACTCCGGGGTTTGTCCAGTCTCGTAGTGGGTGGGGTAATACCATGCGGTCAAATAGATCTTTACGGGGGCGGATCCGCTCTTCCACTGAACTGTGTCCATTCGAACTGCCAGGCGGGAGGGATCGGTCTTGGTTTTAGCGCTCGAAACGGTCACTTCTCCGGAAAACACGGCATTCCTCGGCACTACGGCGCCGTTGACTAATGTGGCGGTTCCGAGTCTTGCCTGAATCTTGGTTCCAACTGGCGTTTTGCCAGCGGTAATCCCCTGCTGCAGGATGACGGGAAACTCCTCGGCGCCGGTCACTACCGCGCTGGCAGGCGTTTGCTGTCCGATGAGGCTGGCGGAATAAAAAAAGGAGAGCACCAAGGTTGGCAATGCCAGAATACGTGTAGACATCAGGGTATCCCCCTTCGCCGTGTTGACTCGGGCGACCCCGCTGAAACCGTTAGCACTGCCCGATAGGCGAACTTTCGTAATGCCGGAGTATACCCCTGTTTGGGGCCGGATTCAGGCCCATTTTTTGCGCCAAACCATCAAAACCGCCGTAAGGATATCGATTTTCTTCTTGACAACGCTTATTAGGTGGATGTAACACCGTAAACGATTCCAATCAGGGGTAGTCCCAGCCCTAGATATCGCAACGGCTTTTCGCAGTTCGTAGACCGCGACCTATAATTCGGAGGCTCCAAATGAAATTCCTCTCGCCAACGTTTGCCGGGAGTTTTGACGCAGCTGTGAAGCGCAGTGTTTGCCGCCTTGCAGTTCTCCTCGCAGCTTTCTTTGTTATGTTTGCTGCACAAGCCCTGGCCCAGGAAGCCACCATCGTCGGGACCGTCACAGACCCGTCGGGCGCAGCAGTTGCCAATGCCAAGGTGACGCTTACGAATGTGGAAACGAGCGTTTCCAAAGATTTCACAACGAACAGTTCAGGCCAGTACACCGCAGTGGATATCCACATTGGCCACTACGACATTAAGGTCGAAGTGAGCGGATTCAAAACCGAAGAGAAAAGAGGCATGCTCCTGCAGGTCGGCGACCGTGCTCGCGCCGACTTCCAGCTGCAAGTCGGAGGCTCCTCAGAAACGGTAACCGTCGAGGCCAACACCGTCGCAGTTCAGTCGGATAGCGGCGAAGTCAGCAGCGTTATCACCGGCGAGCAGATTGCCAACCTGTCCATCAATGGCCGAGGCATTTACCAGCTAGCCGCTCTGGCGCCAGGAGCGTCCAGCCAGATCGACGTCACGGCTCCCAACACTCCCGTGGGTGGCAGTGCCAGCGTGGAATATAACGGCCTTCGCCAGAACCACAACATATATCTGTTGGACGGCGGCGAGAACGACGACCGCGGCGGTGCCGGCGGCATGAGCATCGCGCCCTCTGCGGATGCGATCGCTGAGTTCCGTACCCTTACTTCCAACTACAGCGCCGACTACGGCCTGTCTTCAGCCGGAACCAACGTGCTGGTTCTGAAGTCGGGAACCAAGGATTACCACGGGGCGGCTTGGGAGTTCAATCGCAACGACGCGTTCGATGCCCGTACCTACAACAATCGGCCCCCGAACCCCGTGGCCGAACTCCGCCAGAACACTTTCGGGTTTAACGTTGGAGGCCCGGTCGACTTCTGGAAAAAGGAGCACAAGACGTTCTTCTTCTACAACATGGAGTGGCGGAAATACATCAACGGTAACACGCTCCAGCAGACGGTTCCGCTCACTGACTGGTATACGGGGAACTTCGGCTCGCAGGTCGTCAATGTGCCCGATTCAACTGTGGTGGCCCCATCCGTTCTCTTCGCCAACTGCCCCGGTGGAACTGCTCCCACTGGAATCACGCAGGGATCGGAATTTCCTGGCAATCAGATTCCGACGTGTATGATCAGCCCCAATGCGACGGCTCTTCTGAGCGCAGGTGGCGCTTTCGGCGGCATCTTCCCAGCCCCCAACACCGGCAACCAATTCATTGGCGGCAACAACTCTCCCACGAACCTGCGGGAAGAGATTATCCGCGTCGATCACAACTTCAGCAGCAAGTTCTCGGTGTTTGGACATTTCGTCGACGAATCGGTGAGCCAGACGTTTGGCACCAGCTTGTGGAATACCTCCAACACTCCGGTGCAGGGCACATTCTTTGGCAACCCGTCCTACAGCGGCGTCATTCACACAACCTACGCCATCAGGCCCACGCTGCTGAACGAGGTCGCCTTTAACTATAACGGGAACCGGATCAACATTACTCCGACTGGTCTGATTACTGCCCCGTCAAGTTTCACCTTCAACCGCCTCTTCACTGGCCCGAACAATGACAATCGTATCCCGAACATCAACCTGCAGGGCTCGACGGGCGCGGTGTTCGGAAACAACAGCTGGCCATGGGTCAACAAGGCGGACGATTACCAGATCCGCGACGACGTCTCCTGGTCCAAGGGTTCGCACCAATTCAAGTTTGGTGGCAGCTGGGCGCTTTATAAGAAGGTCCAGGACCTGTTTGGCAACACGCAGGGCGCGTTTAACTTCGGCGGTGGCTATACCGGGCTCGACTTCGCCGATTTCCTCCTCGGCGAGTCCAGCGGATACAACGAGCTCGCTGTGCAAGATAACGGGTTATGGAACAACGTCTCCTGGGCCTTGTACGCACAGGACAACTGGCGTGTGAACAAGCGACTGACCTTGAACTTGGGTCTGCGCTGGGATGGTGTGCCGCACACCTACGAAGCCAATAATCGGATGGGCAACTTCTATCCGAACCTGTACGATCCGACGAAGCCAGCGATTCTGGACGCGAATGGTAACATCTCTCCGACCAGTCCGGATCTCGGTCCTAGCCCGAACCCTATTCTTAAGGCGGCTGGCACTCAGTTCTATCTCAACGGTATCGGCATTCCGGGCACGACGCCTGGCGTCCCGAAGGGGTTGGTGAATACGAACTGGGCAGCGTTTGGTCCGCGCGTTGGTTTTGCCTATGACCTGACGGGCTCTGGCAAGACGGTTCTGCGCGGCGGCTTTGGCATGATGTACGAACGCATCCAGGGCAACGACATGTACAACGCCGGCCCGAACATTCCGTTCAGTTCCAACGTCAACTTCAACAACGTTTCGCTGGATAACCCCAGCACGTTCTTGAAAGACGGTTCAACGGCAGTCGCTCCGATTACTGTCGCCAGCATCACCGGTCTGGCCGTTAACCAGTACAAGTTGCCTGTCGCTTACCAGTACAGCGCCGGTGTCCAACACTCCCTTGCTTCTCGGACGGTTCTCTCCGTTATGTACGTTGGCAACCAGAGCCGTCAGCAGAACTACTACCAGGACGTCAACCTTCCGAATCCGTCGAATCTTCCGGGGATCATTGACCACACGATTCAACGTAACACCGTGAACCCGTACCAGGGTTTCGGCTCGATCTCCATGTCTGCCGACGGAGCAGAAGCCCATTACAACGGCCTGCAGGTGGACCTGAATTCGCAGATCAAGCGGGACCTGAGCCTGCGTGTGTTTTACACGCTCTCGCGTTCCATTGACCCCACCACAGGTGGCAGCGGCGGCGGCGATCTATCTAGCGTCTCCAACCCCTACGCCGGCTGGCAATATGACGTTGGACGGTCTGGCTATGATCGTCTCAATAACCTCTCGTTCAACTTCATCTACGACATTCCCTTCATGCGACACGCCTCCAGCGCGCTCGCGAGAGTGCTTGTCGGTGGCTGGGAAGTGTCGGGCATCGTGACGATTGAATCTGGTACACCGCTCAACATTGGGCTGACCGGCGATCAGGGCGGCAACGGTATCGGCGGAACCAACCGGCCCGACAAGACTGGTGCCCTCTCCGCGCCGCACACAAAACAGCAGTGGATCACGGGTTCGGCGTTTACCACCCCGGCCGTCGGCGACTGGGGTACCCTCGGCCACAATGCAATCGACGGCCCAGGGCGTGACAACTGGAACCTGTCGCTCTTCAAGAACTTCATCTTCAGCGAAGCTCGCGGCAGTGGATTCGAGTTGCGTTTTGAGACCTTTAACACCTTTAACCATCCGCAGATCTCCGGCATGCCGACTAACTTTGGTGATGCCCACTTCGGCCAACCCAACGCATTCTTCCCCGGGCGCATTATTCAGCTCGGCGGAAAAATCACCTTCTAACCCTCTTCACCGAGGGCTTGATTTCGCCCCGCTCACAAATTCTCGTGAGCGGGGCTTTTGTTTCGCAACTGATCGTTGTGTCGTGAGCCACGTCTGCGAAATAGGTGGATCGCCTCCGCTCAAGCTCTGAGGCCTCCTTCCTTGACGCTCGTGTCCGGCGGTACTAGGCTTGAGCCTAACGGGCGGGATTCATGCGATTCGCCAAGCTGCAATGCGATTCTCACGCTGCACGATTCCTCCGGTTCCTGGCCGCTGCGTTCCTTCTCTCGCTCTTCTGCGCATATCCTCAAGACAGCTCGAGCGATAATTCGACTCTCCGCACCGACCGGCCAACGATTTCCCTCACCGTCCGTAACAGCGCAGGCGAAGTGATCACAACTGCTGGGACCGCAAAGCTGTTACACGATGGGGTCCCTGCCGGCGATGCCGGGCTCTCACACGGGCGCGCCTTCTTCGGCTCTCTTCCCTTTGGCGACTACACGCTGGTCGTCGAAGCCACCGGCTACAAGTCCACACAAAGGGACATAAACCTCTCGGTGGCCATGCGATACGAAGTCGACGCAAACCTGCAGAAGGAGGGCGTGGAGAGCGGGGATGCAGCTTCGGCCAAGCCCTTGCTGGCGCCCAAAGCGAAAGAGGCGCTGGACAAGGCTCTCAAGGCCCTGGGTTCGAACAAGCTGTCGGAAGCCCAAAAGCATTTGGACGAAGCGGTCCGACTGGCTCCGAATCATCCCGATGTGCTTTACGCGCAGGGAGTCTTGTACATCAGTCAGAAGAACTGGGCACAGGCGCAGAGCGTGCTGGAGAAGGCCTCGCAAATGGATCCGACGAATGGACGGGCATTTTCGGCGCTCGGTATGGCGTTTGTGGACGATGGAAAATACGACTCGGCGATCGCGCCTCTTGAGAAATCAGTGCAACTGAATTCAGGCACGTGGGAAACCCACTGGGCATTGGGAAGGGCCTATTACCACCAGCAGCATTACGATCAGGCGCTAACCACATCACAACTGGCCTGGGCGGAGTCCAAGGGCAAGGAGCCGCAGATCGAACTGCTAGTCGCGCAAGCGCTGTCAGCGGTGGGGAAATATGAAGACGCAGCCCAGGCGCTACGCGACTTTCTGAAGCACTACAGCGACCGACCGGAAGCGGCGACGGCGCGCCGGTGGCTGGATGGGCTCGCCAGTAATGGAAAGATCAAGTCAAAATAGTCAGCCACCATTCGGATTGTGATGTCCCACTCGACAAATGAATGTGATTTAGACTTTGTGTTGGCTGGTTCCGAGTAGCCGATTTGGCTCATGCAGAGATACCTGCGACAAATCTTGATTGGGGCGCTACTTGCGTCTTCGGCGGCGCGAGCCCAGTCGCCGAAGCCGGAGGATGCCCTCGCATTTGAACAGCAGCAGAAGTGGCTCGAGGCAGTGCAGGTTTGGAAGGCGGTGACTGCACGAAATCCCAACGATGCGGCTGCATTCGCGGCGCTTGGGGTAGATTTCTCCCGACTGCAAAAATACGACGATGCAGCAGCGGCCTATCGCAAGGCGCTACGATTGAATCCCCGCCTGCCGGGTGTCCGATTCAATCTTGGGCTGGCTGAATTCAAGCAAGGGCATTTCCCTACTGCCTCGGCGGCGTTCCAGGCGGTGCTGGCTGCCGATCCATCGAATGACCAAGCTCGAACTCTGTTGGGCATGAGCTACTACGCCCAGAAGAAATTCGAGTTGGCTGTACAACAGCTGGAGCCGGCTTCGAAGAGCGATCCCGAAAATGCGGAGTTGCATCAGATGCTGGCCGAGAGTTGCTTGTCGGCCAAGAAGCTGGAATGTGCGAAGGAGCAGTTCCGGCAATTGCTGTCGCGAAATCCGGAATCGGCACCCACGCACGTTCTCATGGGACAAGCGCTCGACGGACTTGGGCAGACAAAGGAAGCGATCGTGGAATTCGAGGCGGCTGCGAAGATTGCTCCGAATGAGCCGAACGTTCATTTCGGCCTCGGCTACCTCTACTGGAAGTCGCAACAGTTTGACGAAGCTCGGCAGGAGTTCGATCGCGAGTTAGCTTTAGACGCGAGCCACGCCCAGGCGTTGGCCTACCTCGGGGACATCGAATGGAAATCTAATCATCCAGAGGCTGCGCTTGCGTTGCTGAAGCGATCCATGGCCGTTCAAAAGGATCTGCGCATCGTCTATGCCGATCTGGGCGCAATCTACATGCAACAGAAAAACTATAAAGATGCGGAGCCAGCGCTTCTCCGCGCGGTGGCGCTCGATCCTGCCCAGCCCGACGCCCACTACCAGCTGGGACGACTCTATCAAGCCCTAGGAAAGCCGGCGGAGGCAGAGAAAGAGCTGCACAAAGTTCAGGAATTACACAAAAAAGCAGACGACAGCCTGGTCGGGAAGATACCTTCTTCTCCCCCGGCGGTGAATCCATCGGAGGCGAAATAGAGTGGCGACAAAATCGAAAGGCAAGACGAACGAAAACTACCAGCCCAAGCCGGAACACAAGTTCACATTTGGATTGTGGACCCTGGGCAACCGCGGTCGCGATCCCTTCGGCGATGCCGTGCGACCCGCATTTCCTCCCAACGATATCGCTTCGGTCCTGGGCGAAATCGGAGCCTGGGGCGTCAACCTGCACGACAACGACCTGGTTCCCATCGATGCCACCGCGGCTGAACGCGACCGCATCGTGAGGGAGTTCCGCAAAGCCTGCCAGCAGGCCGGCATTGTCGTTCCCATGGCTACTGTTTCCCTTTTCTTTCATCCCGTATTTCGCGATGGAGCTTTTACTGCCAACGATCCTGAAGTGCGTGCCTATGCGCTGCAGAAGACGTTGCGTGCCATGGACCTGGGAGCCGAACTCGGGGCGAAGATCTTTGTTTTATGGGGAGGCCGCGAAGGCGTCGAGACCGATGCTTGCCGACGCGCCGACGAAGCCGTCAAGCGCTTGCGCGAGGCCGTCAACTACCTTTGCGAATACAACATTGCCCGCGGGTATAAGTATCGTTTTGCCTTGGAAGCCAAGCCCAACGAACCTCGCGGCGATATTTACATGGCCACCACCGGTCATTATCTTGGATTCATTCCCACGCTCGATCATCCCGAAATGGTAGGCGTCAATCCTGAAGTCGCTCACGAACAAATGGCCGGCCTGAACTTCATGCACGGCGTGGCCCAGGCATGGGAGGCCGGAAAGTTGTTCCACATCGATCTCAACGATCAATACCCCGGGCGCTACGATCAGGATCTGCGCTTTGGTTCTGCTAATCCCAAGTCGGCATTCTGGCTGGTGAAATTCCTGGAAGATGTCGATTACAACGGTTCGCGCCACTTTGACGCGCACGCGTACCGCACGGAGGACTACGAGGGCGTGAAAGACTTCGCTCGCGGCTGCATGAAGACCTACCTGATCCTGAAAGAGAAAGCCGCGCGCTGGAACGCCGACGCTGAGATTCAATCCATTCTGAAGGAAATTTCCGCGGCTACTCCGGGGATCCCGAAAGCTGGGGGATATTCCGCGAAGGGCTCAACGGCTCTTCTGTCGCACACTTTCGACAAAGATGCGATCATGCGGAAACGCTTGCCTTACGAAAGACTGGATCAGCTGACGGTCGATACTTTGCTAGGGGTGAGATAACGCGATCGGACGAACTGCGCCTCGAGTTTGAATGAGGAGTTTGAACTAGAAATGTGGAGGAGTTTGCATTAGAGCGGTGGAAGAGCGGCGCTTCGGCGCCACGTCATACGAGCTAGAATGCTCTTTAGCCTTGGTGGGGTAGTTTACGCTCGGCCCTTTTTCGCCGCCACCGCTTTCTCTTTACCAGCGACTTCCCAAGGCCTCTTCGGCCGATCTACGACTGCCTTGTCGCGGTTCTCGAGGCGGTCATACTGATACGCCTCGCTTACTGTGCCGAGCGATTCGTTGTACAGGCTCGGCAGGTTCAGTGCTTCTTTCAACTCTTCAGAGAACGTCTGCAGCGCCTTCAGGTGATCGGCCGTAGCCGGCACTTCGGTTTTGGAGGTCTTCAGAAATTGCTGGTATCCGCGGTTGACCAGCTTCGATATTTCACTGCCAATCAGGTACCCGGGATAGGCGAAAATCTTCACAGTATCGTCCGGCCCCTTCTGGATCGCCGCCGACACGTTGTACTTCCGCAGGAACACGCGGACCGTCGTTCCAGGAGCGTCGGTCACGTCGAACCCATGATCGCGCAGCCAGGCTAGCGCTTCTTCATAGGTTCGTGCTTCAATGGTTTTAGGCATTGCGTTTTAATTTCAACCTTTCCTTGCCGGCGTATGCTCGTCTATTAGATGCATCCTTTATAAGGACCGACCGTAACTTTACGCAAGCTGCATCGCCGGGCGAAACTGACTCATCTAATCAAGCTACTACATATCTCGTTTTCGGCCCTATAGCACATTACGTTGGTCACGACGTTTCGGTTCATCGATGGCACACGGATCTTCAAGAATGGCGGCAATGTCGGCTCCAGCACCACACAACGGATCACGCGAAGTAGCGTCAGGACTGGGCGAAACCCTCGGCCACAGCCTGATCGAGCGCATCGGCAACACTCCGCTGTTGCGTTTGGACGCCCTCACGGCCGACCTGCCAGGTGTAGCACTTCTGGGTAAGGCCGAATGGTATAACCCCGGCGGATCGGTCAAAGATCGAGCCGCGGCTAACATCGTCGCCGAAGCCCGCCGTCGCGGCCAACTCGGCCCGGGTAAAATGCTTCTCGACGCCACGAGCGGCAATACAGGCATCGCCTATGCCATGCTAGGCGCGGCTGAAGGATTTCCCGTCACTCTGTGCATGCCGGAAAACGTTTCGCGCGAGCGGAAGCAGATTCTTCAGGGCTACGGCGCCAACATCCTTTATACCGATCCCGGGGACGGCTCCGACGGTGCGATCCGCATGGCGCGCGAACTGGCGGCTAAGCATCCCGATCAGTATTTCTATGCCGACCAGTATTCGAACGAAGCCAACTGGAAGGCTCACTATCACGGCACAGCAAATGAAATCTGGCAGCAGACCCAGGGACGCATCACTCATTTCGTTTCAATGCTCGGTACGAGCGGAACTTTTGTAGGCACAACGCGTCGCCTGAAGGAACTGAATCCGGCAGTCCAGTGCATCTCTCTGCAGCCCGATTCTTCGTTCCACGGCATCGAAGGCGCCAAGCATATGGCGAGCGCGATCGTTCCGAAGATTTACGATCCGCAACTCGCTGACCGGAATCTCGAAATCGCGACTGAAGATGCGTACGCCATGGCGCGCCAGCTTTCCCGCAATGCTGGATTGCTGGTCGGCATCTCCGCCGCGGCCGCCGTCGTCGGCTGCCTGAAAATAGCCCGCGATCTGCCGCAGAAGAAGAAAGGTCAGGAAGCAGTCCTGGTGACGATCCTCTGCGACTCCGGCGATAAGTACCTGAGCGAACGCTTCTGGACCGAAGGCTGAACGAATTTTAGATTTTCAGATGGCAGATTTCAGATTGAAGAACCATCATCAGGCACTCTATTCTGCAATCTGAAATCATAAATCTGCAATATCTTCCGCATGCTGAAGCTAACCCGCCACGACCACAACGCCCTTCGCCAACACGGCGAAGAAACGTACCCGCACGAGTGCTGCGGCATTCTGCTCGGCCGCATGGACGACGACGGGACTCGCATCGTGAGCTCAACCGCCCGCTGCGGCAACACACGCACCGATTCTGCCCACAATCGCTACAACATCGATCCCAAGGAACTGGTTCGAATTCAGCGGGAAGGCCGTGAGCGCGGAGAAGACATTGTCGGCTTCTACCACTCTCACCCCGACCACCCCGCCCAGTGGTCAAAGACCGACCTAGCCGAAGCTCACTGGTTCGGCTGCTCCTACGTCATCACCAGCGTGGAAAAGGGCAAGGCCGTCCTCACAAATTCGTTCGAACTGATGGGATCAGACGAGTCGGACAAGCGCCTGGTGGACGAGACCGTAAACGTCGTTTGAGGTCGGATGGGGTTCATGTGGGGACAGCCGCCCTCGGCTGTCCGCCAAGCGAAGCTTGGCATCTCAGGCGGCAATCCCTTTTAAGAATCGTCTCGCTGCGCTCGACGGACGGCCGAAGGCGGCCGTCCCCACATCGATCAAAATCCAAATCCCTTGCTGGGCGCGCGAAGTGCGCGATTTTCACAGTCGAGGAACAATCGATCTCGGCATCTCCAACATTCATTTCAGTCGATGAATTTGGGGAAACCCGCATCCAGCGCAGGTTTCGCATGAGCGTGTGCAACGACTCTGCACCAAATTCGGTCACCGGCTTGTGGACGGGCTGCACTCGATTGAAAACACGTGTACTTACAAACGCGTAATTTTCGTTGACGAAAAAAATAGAAGGAGTACAAGAGGATCGTTCTTTGACAGCTTCTTAAGTTTTTCCGGTTGGTGCGGCGTCCGGGGCTCAAGCGGAGTCACTGTTCTGAATCGCAAGATTGGGACGGAGGGTGAGCAAGGGTCTATAGCAAAGCGCTGGTCGAGGAGAACGAAGAAGAAATGTTGAAGGCAAGATAGAGTTCCGAGGCGTAGGGTAGGTTTATCCGGTTGGCGGTGAGCCCGGAGCCCAAGCGAAGATCGCGTTGCAGGCAGCCCGCAAGGGTAGCGGCGAAAGCAGGTCGAGCAAGGGTCAAACGCGAGCTACTGGCCGAGACGAATGGACCCTACACCACCTCGGAACTCTTAATTTTTAGAGCTACGAGATCTACGGCTATCAGCCGTCAGCTCTCAGCTAGATCCTTCATCCAGTTGGCAGTTTGTTTTTTCCGCCTTTCAATCCGTGAGATCCGTGTGAATCCGTGGCCAAGAAGTCGGGCACTATTTCCCCGCATTCCCCGGCCCCCCCACCGCATAAATCCGCGGAATCCTCTGCTCCAGTCCCGGCAGTGCAGGAAATGCCGCGTGCGGCTCACTCTGATACCAGTACGCAACCGAGAACATATTGTCGGACCGCACGTTCGCGTGACCATGCTCAATCGTTGCCCGGAGCGATTTCGTAAACGGGATCGGGGAATCCAGGTGGAACCGGTATAGTGACCACCGCCCGCCCGCGACCTCCTGCCCGACGACTGGCGCCCCGAAAAGCTGATAGGCAAACGGACGCCCGCCAAAATCCCACGCGCCCAGAAAATAATCTTCCGATCCGGTTCCGTTGATCGAAGGCGTTCTCTCTCCATCCACGAAAAACATGTCGTCGCCCTCACCCCACCAGCCATCCTGATTTTCGAGTACCGACATTGTCACGCCCACAAAGTGGCCGTGCCCGGTGGCCTCCATCCAAACGTAATTGCCGTCGCCATTCAGATTCTTCTTGTCGTTGACGATCGCATCGCCGTTGGACTTCCACTGATTCGTCCACCCCTTGGCGGGGGCGGCCTGGCGGTACTGCGCGTGGAAATTGAGCAGATCCGCCGGAAGGTCTTTGTTGTACGCCCGATAGTCGATGTTGAAATAAAACGCGTCGGTCTTGCGCGAGCCTTCATTCGTCACTGTGATGCGCGCATGCTTCTGAAAAGGCATCGGGAAGAAACAATTCAGCGCCTTGTCCGCCCCCACCGACAGCGGCTGCGACTGGTACAGGTAATAGTCTCCCAGCCCGAGCCCGAAGAAATCGCCAATCGGAGCCTCGACGCTGGGCGTGCCTTCCCCATCCCAGTACATGCGCAGCACCAACGCCTTCAAGTGATTCGGATCGTCGCTGGCAATCGTCACCCAAATATGACTGATCGACCCGGGCCCAGCTTCGTCGAGCAGCGTCAGCGTCTCCCCCGGCGCAATACTGCGCGCATCCGCATTCCCGCCCGTCCGGTCATAGCTGGAAACGCGATGCTGCACATAGTCCTTAGCCTCCGGAAGCGACGAAAGCAATGCGGAAGGATCCTGCGCTAAAAGAGGAAGTGTCAGAATACAGAGCGACAGCAGTGCGAAGAGGCGTTTCATTCAGAACTCCTTTGGGAGGGGCACGGCTTTATCCGTGCCGTAGGATACAGCAACAGAGTTAGGCTTTAGTCGTTGCGGATTCATCCACCTGGTCCGCCGACTACAGTGGTATATTCCCATGCTTTTTCGGCGGATTCTTATCCCGCTTCGTCTCCAGCATGGCCAGAGCCTGGATCAACTTCTTCCGCGTCTCCCGCGGTTGGATGACCGCGTCCACAAATCCACGATCGGCGGCCACATACGGGTTCGCAAAGCGATCACGGAATTCATCGATCTTTTCGCGGCGGAGTTGCTCGCGGTTGGCGGCGGCATCGAGTTCACGCTTGTAGACGATGTCCACCGCTCCCTCCGGTCCCATGACCGCGATCTCGGCTGTTGGCCAGGCATAATTTACGTCGGTGCGGATGTGCTTCGAGGCCATCACACAATAGGCTCCTCCATAAGCCTTACGCGTGATCACCGTAACTTTGGGAACTGTAGCCTCTGCGAACGCGAAGAGCAGTTTGGCTCCATGCTTGATGATGCCGCCATATTCCTGCGCCGTTCCCGGCAGAAATCCCGGCACATCTTCGAACGTCACCAGCGGGATGTTGAAGCAATCACAGAATCGCACAAAACGCGCGCCCTTCACCGACGCATTAATGTCCAGCGTCCCGGCCAACACCGACGGCTGGTTGGCAACGATTCCCACAGGTCTGCCGTCGAGTCGCGCAAATCCCACGACGATATTCTTTGCGTAGTGCTCCTGCACCTCGAAAAAGTAAGCATCGTCGACCACCGCGTGAATCACGTCTTTAATGTCGTAGGGTTGGTTCGACTGCGCCGGAACGATCTTGTCGAGCGCCGTATCAGCCCGGTCAACCGGGTCAGTGCAAACTTTCCGTGGAGGTTCGTCCAGATTATTCGACGGCAAGAAGCTCAACAGCTCGCGCACCATCGACAAACACTCGGCGTCGTCGTGCGCCAGGAAGTGCGCCACGCCCGAGGTCTCGTTGTGCGTCATCGCCCCGCCCAATTGATCCTTCGTGACCTCTTCCAGGGTGACGGTCTTGATCACGTCCGGCCCGGTGATGAACATGTACGAAGTCTTATCCACCATCAGCACGAAGTCGGTGATCGCAGGAGAGTAAACCGCGCCTCCCGCGCAGGGTCCCATGATTGCCGAAATCTGCGGTACCACTCCGCTATACAGCGTGTTGCGCAGAAAAATATCCGCGTATCCCGCCAGCGACATCACGCCTTCCTGAATCCGCGCTCCCCCGGAATCGTTCAACCCAATTACCGCGCGCCCATCTTCGCCGCCAGATCCATGATCTTTACAATCTTTCCCGCATTCGTTTCAGATAACGATCCGCCAAACACGGTGAAGTCCTGCGCAAACACGTACACCAGCCGCCCTTCGATGCGCCCGTATCCAGTGATAAATCCGTCGCCGTAGATTTTCTGTTCGGCCATGCCGAAATCGTTGCAGCGGTGGGTGACAAGTTTGTCGGTTTCCTCAAACGTGCTTTCATCGAGCAGAAATTCGATGCGCTCGCGTGCCGACATCTTTCCTTCTTTATGCTGCCGCTCGCGGCGCTTGGCGCCTCCGCCGTCTTCGGCCAGTTGGTTCCGCTTGTTGAGTTCGGCGACTTTTTCTTCGAGATTCATGGGCAAGGATTATAGCCTCTGGTCGCAGAGCCGGCGTATGAGGCAAACTCACAGACACTCATAGAGGATCATGTCGACAGAATTCCGGATCGCATCTTATTTCGATGCGGCGGTCGTTGCCGGAGCAATGGTGCTCTTAAAGTCTTCCAGAAGAGCGGTCATCGCAAGTTCGTAGTTCTTTTCCCGGTTCTTCGTCATGCCCGCCGGCTCGACATATTTGTAAATGGTCCACAAAGCGACGTGTGTCTTGGGATCAATGAAGGTCAACCTGAACTGAGCTATTGCCCTCTCATATTGTTCGGTGAAGCCGATCTCAAACACGAGGTCTGCATCGGCGGGAGCGGCCACCACCTCATATCGCTCCCAGTTCTTCACAGCCGCGTAGAACTCGTTGTACGCGCGGTTTGGGCCGCCGCTGTACGTGGCATCCTTGGGTTGATGGAAGAAGGATTCGTCTCCCGCATTGGAGATGAACACCTTTTTCGCACTTCCGATCTGCAGAGGAACGGGAGCCACCTGTACTTCCTGTGTTTGCTGGGCCCACACAGAGATGGCAAATAAAACTGCAATCGCCAATGATTCCAGAGTTCTCGACACCGCGTGCCTCCTTGGATAACACTACGGATGCGTACCCTGTATTGTAAGAGTTTGCGTCCAACCTGGATTGTGGTCTCTTCTGGGTACCCCATTTCTCGCGCGTTGTTTGCGTGAGAAGCGCGGCTTTTGACTTGCGTCGAATCAACCGCCTTCTGGTTGCCGCTCAATACCCGTGATTGCGATACACTGCCCACAATGTCTGTCAGCGACCAGATGGGTTTCAGCTTTCGGCCTCCCGACCGCCGCGTCTGGAAAGTCCGCGATCTGGTGGCCTCCGTCCGCTCTCACATCGAACGCGAATATGCCGACGCATGGGTCGAAGGCGAAATTTCCAACTTCCGGGCTCCCGATTCCGGCCATCTTTATTTCACCCTGAAAGACGGCAACGCCCAGATTCGCGTCGTGATGTTCCGCTCGTCGGCGCGTCTGCTTCGCTTCCGTCCCGCCGACGGCCTGCAAGTAATCGTTCGCGGCCGCGTCACCGTTTACGAAGATCGCGGCGAGTTGCAGATTTCTGCCGAGCACATCGAACCCAAAGGCGCCGGTTCCCTGCAGTTGGCGTTCGAACAACTCAAAGCCAAGCTCGAAGCCGAAGGCCTGTTCGCCCCCGAGCGCAGAAAGCCGATTCCGACGCTCCCATCCCGCATCGGCCTCGTCACTTCCGCGCAAGCCGCCGCGCTCCGCGACATTCTGAACGTCCTGCAGCGCCGCCATCATTCCGTGAATGTGCTGATCTATCCGGCGCAGGTGCAGGGCGATGCCGCTTCTCAGGAAGTCGCGGCTGGCGTTCGCTTCTTCAACCAGCACGACAACGTCGACGTGATCATCGTCGCCCGGGGAGGCGGATCGGCCGAGGACCTGGCAGCCTTTAACGATGAAGCTCTGGCCCGCACCGTGGCTGCGTCCGAGATCCCGATCATCTCCGCGGTAGGCCACGAAACGGATTTCAGCATCGTCGATTTTGTTGCCGACCTTCGCGCCCCCACGCCCTCCGCGGCTGCGGAGCTGGTGATCCGTTCCCGGCAGGAGGTCGAAAATCATACGGACGCGTTGCACGATCGTCTGAGCCGGGCCATGCGCTACCGCCTTCTCATGGGCAGGCAAGCCCTGTCGGAATTCGCGCAACACGGCGCCTTCGCGCGAATGATGGAGCTCATCCGCCAGCGCCAGCAGAAGCTCGATGACCTTACGCATCGCATGGAACTGGCCGAGCGTAACTTGCTGGGGCAAATGCACCGCCGCTGGGAAATGATCTCCGCTGCTGTGCGTCATTACGATTTGCGACTGGTGCTGTCAGGCATGCGCAAGGAATTAGAGAGTGGCACGACCGCGCTGGTCGCGGTCATGCGCAACGTCCTGCTGCAGCAAAGGGTGCGCAGCGAGCGCCTGCAAACCGCGCTCGAGTCGCTGTCTCCTCTGGCTATTTTGGAGCGCGGATACGCCCTGGTATTTGATTCAGAGGGAAAACTGCTCAAGGACGTTCGTGGATTGAAGATTGGCGATGGGATTTCTGCCCGGGTAGCGCATGGCGAGTTTCAGGCTGCAGTTACAAAGAAACAGGAATGATCACGTCAGCCCACCGCGGACGCCGGCTTGTAAAAGTTCGTCAGTACCACTGAGACCGGAAATCCACTGCATTACAATGGGTTTTTCAGAAGTCAGCCCGACCAGGAGCGATTCGAGTGACGCCAGTCATCATATCGTGGACGCAAGGCGCATGGATTGCGCTCGATATTCTCCTCGTCGCCCTGCTGATCTACCAGGTCCTCGTGATGATTCGGGGAACGCGCGCCGTTCCCATGCTGGTTGGTCTTGTGGTGGTTGCCATCACTTTTTATCTGGCGCGCATTGGCGAACTCACGACCCTGAACTGGGTCGTCAGCAATGTCCTCCCTTACCTGGTGTTCGCGTTGATTGTTGTCTTCCAATCGGAGATTCGTCATGTGCTCGCGGACTTGGGCCGCAGGCTGACGTTCTTCAGCGGATCCTCCGCCGACAGCGATTCCTACGACGACATCGTGCTGGCAGCTAATCTATTTTCGCAACATCAAACCGGCGCGCTCATCGTAATCGAGCGCGAAATTGGATTGCGTACCCACATCGAGAGCGGAGTCCCCCTCGATGCGCGCCTTTCCTATGACCTGCTCGCCACGATCTTCCGCCCCAGCGCTCCTCTGCACGATGGCGCCGTGATCGTGCAGAAAGACCGCATCGCCGCGGCCGCGTGTTTCTTGCCGCTCTCTATGAATCCGCTTCTCTCGACCCAACTCGGAACCCGGCATCGCGCCGGCATCGGAATCACCGAAGAGACCGATGCCATAGCGGTGATCTGCTCCGAAGAAACCGGCGCGATCAGCCTTGCCATCGGCGGCAAGATCGAGCGCGACCTCACCGTCGAACAACTCCGCGAGCGTCTGGGGAGTGAACTGCGGCGTTATATGGCTCCGGTGACTCTGCCGACCTCGATTGCGCAGAACAATGATGATGAATCGGACGCGGCCCTCGATTCGCCCTTAAGCGAGCCGGCACCACAACGCACCTCGAACTCCGGTTCAGACTCGGAGCCGCTGCCATGATCGCACTCTTCCAGCGTCTCGTAGTCCACAACTTTGGACTGAAAGTTCTGTCCCTTCTGCTGGCTTCCGGACTATGGTTCATGATTTCGCGTGACGAACAGCCCGCGGAGGTTGCCCTGCACGCACCCATCGTCTTTCAGCACGTCCCGTCTCAACTGGAGATCAGTTCGGAATCCATTCAGGAAGCTCAGATTCGCGTACGCGGACCAGAACGAGTCATTCGCCAGCTCCAGGCGAACCAGGTCCATGCTGAAATCGACTTGGCCGACGTGAAGGCCGGCGAGCGCACCTTCGATCTCACCTCGCAGCAGGTGCGGCATCCCGGCGACATCACCGTCGTGCAAGTGGTGCCCAGCCAGTTGCACCTTGCGTTTGACACCAAGATCACACGCGAGGTCGAGATCCATCCCCGGGTGACGGGTAATTTTGCGGACGGCGAGCAGATTGTTAAAGTGGACGCCGATCCATTTCGCATCACCATCACCGGCCCGCGACACCATGTGGAAAAAATCGATGCCGCCACCACGGATCCGATCGACGCCACTGGAACTCGCGGCAGCGCAGTTTTCAACACCAATGTGTACGTCGCTGATCCGCTGGTGCAGGTTGTTCAGCCAACTTCCATCCGCGTGACCGTGCTGGTGGAGAAGGTGGGAACGCCTTCAGCGCATTGAGCGAGTGCAAGCGACAAGCAGCAAGCATCGACAATTGCAGTCTTTGCATCGCGGAAACAGACCCGTCAACGGCCCTTCATTTATCATCTCTAGTCTTCATCTTTTCGCGGATGTTAAGAGTTTTTCTATGAGCCAGCAAAGGCAGTTGTTCGGAACCGACGGAATTCGCGGTGTTGCAGGAGACTTTCCGCTCACCAAGCAGAGTACTTATTTAATCGGTCGCGCCCTCGGTCACGATCTGATGGCGACGAATGCCAAGGCCAAGGCTGTCATCGGTCAGGATACCCGCGAATCGAGCGCATGGATTGCCGACCGGGTTGCGGAAGGCCTCGCGGCGGTTGGCGTCGATGTTCACAGCGCCGGCGTGATTACCACTCCGGGCGTGGCCTACCTCGCGCGTTCTCGATCCATGGCGGCGGGCGTGGTCATCTCTGCCTCGCATAATCCCTGGACCGACAATGGCATCAAAGTTTTTTCCGGAGATGGTTTTAAGCTTACGGACGATCGCGAACTGGCGATCGAAAGAGAAATCTTCTCGCTGTTGGAAAATGCCACCGCCGCCGACGACACGGCCCTCAAGATTCCCAAACCATCGTTGCCTGGTGAAGCCGAGTTGCGTCATGCCTATGTGAAGTCGCTGGCGGATGGCGTGTCCTCGGATTTGAGGAAGTTGCGTGTGCTGGTGGATTGCGCTAATGGCGCAGCGACCGCCGAGGCACCCGCCCTGTTTCGCACTCTTGGGATTCAGGCGACCTTCATCCACATTTCTCCTGACGGCAAGAACATTAACGAAGGCTGTGGTGCGTTGCACCCGGAGACGCTAGGAAAGATGGTCGCGGAATTTCCAGGGCAGTTTGATTTGGGTGTGACCTTTGACGGCGACGCCGATCGTGCCCTGTTCTGCGACGCCGCAGGCCGTGTTGTGAACGGCGATAGTGTGCTGCTTGCCGCCGCGCGCGATTTGCATGCGCAAAAAAAGTTGAAGGCCGATACCGTCGTCTCCACGACCATGTCGAACATGGGACTCGAGATTGCGCTGAAGAATTCCGGCATTCGCATGTTGCGCGCCAACGTTGGTGATAAATATGTGTTGGAAGAAATGCTGAAAACCGGCGCCACACTCGGCGGGGAGCAGTCTGGGCACATCATCTTTCGCGACTGCGACGCCACCACTGGAGACGGCCTGCTCACAGCCCTGCGACTGATGGATATTATTGTTCGAGCAGGGAAGCCTCTGGCAGAGTTAGTCGGCGATCTGAAAGTTTTTCCACAGAAGATACAGAATGTGCGCGTCCGCGAGAAAATTCCATTCGCCAAGATCCCGTCAGTCCAGGCGGCGATTGATGCGGCCGAGCGCGAGCTCGACGGCAACGGACGCGTCGTTGTCCGCTATTCGGGTACTGAAACGCTGGCCCGGGTGATGGTTGAAGCTGAATCGGAAGACAAGATGAACGCTCTCACCGCCGCCATCGCCGCCCAGATTCAAAAAGCCTTAGGGGTGTAAGCCTCGGCTGCAGAGATTCATCTGGGGACAGCCGCCCCTTCGGCAAGCACTCGGATGTCCGCCGAGCGAATCTCGGCAGCCTGTCGCCGGCTTATCGCTTCTTGCGCTTCCCCTTCCGCACCGGTTCTTCCTCAAGAACCGCAAACTGAATTTTCTTCTCCACTGGATCAATCCGATCCACCAGCACACGAATTCTCTGTCCCAGACTGTAAATCTTGTGCGACCGTTGCCCGATAATCTCCCGCGTGTTCTCGTGATAGGTATATCGATCGTCGATCAAAGTATTCAGCGGCACCAGTCCTTCGATAAACAAGTCGGTAAGCTCTACAAAAAAACCAAACTTGGTGACGCTCGTGATGAGCCCCTCAAATTCTTCACCGACTCGATCCGCCATGAACTTAACTTTCTTGCCCTCCATCAGTTCACGTTCCGCATCGGCGGCACGCCGCTCGGCCCGGCTCGATTCTTCCGCAATCTCGTGTAGTTCCTCCACCCCGATCGGTCCCCGCAAAGCCTCAGGTGCCGTGTGTGCCCGTTCCTTCTCGGGTGCGCGCCGCTTGGACCAAGGCGAAGCCTTCTCTTCAATAGCTGGGTGCCCCATCCTTGTCGCGCTTTTTGCGACAGAGCCTGCCCTGAGATCGTCGACAGGGTGGGGATTCTGACTTCGATGGTCACGGAGTACCTCCTTCAAAATCCGGTGCGCAATCAAATCCGGATACCGCCGGATCGGCGACGTGAAGTGCGTATAGCTGGTGGCCGCCAGCGCAAAGTGTCCCAGATTCTCCTCCGAATACCGCGCCTGCTTCAGCGAACGAAGCATCAGGTAGCTCAGGATGCGCTCTTCCGGCTTGCCGGCAATCTTTTCAGTGAGCTTCTGATACATCCGCGGAGTGATGTGCACATCTTTCGGAATCTCGATCTCGCGCACCCGCTTCCCCGTGCCATACGCCGCGCGCCGGTCCGCCTTCATCTGCACGCGATGTATGGGAAGCGGTCCAACGCCTAGCGAATAGCCAAATGTCGCCGCGATTACCTCGAAATCATACACGCGCTTCGCATCCGGCTTTTCATGGATGCGATACAGGGACGCCACGCCTCGCGATTCTAGATCATGCGCCACGCACTCGTTGGCCGAGAGCATGAACTCCTCAATCAGACGGTGCGCAATATTGCGCTCCGAACGCGCAATGCTCTTCATCATCCCAAGCTCGTCGAACTCGATGACAGGCTCCGGCAGATCGAAGTCAATCGATCCTCGACGCTCCCGCTTTCGATTCAAAATCAACGCCAGGTCGCGCATCAATTCAAACGTCGAAACCAGCGCAGCATACCGTTCCCGCGCCGCCGCATCCCCTTCCAGCACAGCGTTCACTGCCGTGTAGGTCATGCGCTCCACCGAGCGGATCACGCCCTCACTTAATTCGTAACTTACTATCTCGCCGCGATGATCCATCTCCATCACGCACGAAAGCACCAGTCGTTCCACCTGCGGGCGCAAACTGCAAATATCGGTGGAAAGTTCCAGCGGGAGCATGGGGACCGCACGGTCGGGAAAGTAGACACTGGTGCCGCGCAGGCGCGCTTCCTGATCGAGCGCAGAGTCCTGCGTGACGCACTGCGCCACATCGGCAATGTGCACCTGCAATTCGAAGTTGCCATTCGGCAGCATGTGCACGTAAACCGCGTCATCGAAATCGCGCGCCGTCTCGCCGTCGATGGTCACGATAGGAAGCCCGCGAAAATTCTTTCGCCGCTCCACTTCTCGCGCCGGAATCACGGCCAATGTATCCTGCGCCTCGCGTAGCGCCGCCTCTGGAAAATGATGAGGCAGATGAAACTTGCGAATGGTGATCTCGACATCCACCCCGAAGTCGTCTTCACGCCCGAGAATCTCAATGACCCGCCCCCGCGGATTCTGTGTCGGCGAAGGCCAATCGGTGATCTCCACATCCACCACGAGACCCTCAAGGTCATCCCACTCCACCCGCCGCGCCACCTCGTCGCCGAGCACTCGATCGACAGATTTCTTCCTCTGTGTCCTCCGTGTCCTCGGTGGTTCAAGAGGTTGTTCTTTGTCGTTCGGAGGAACGGCAGAAGACTCCGGCCGTTCCATTCCCGCGGGAATCAAAATCTCCTGCGTAATCTTGCTGTCGATCGGCCGCACATACCCACCCCGGCTGCCGTAGTGAAAAATCCCGACCACCGTCGGATGCGCCCGCATGACTGGCCGCACGATGCGCCCCTCCGCCCGCCCATCCGGACGCACATTGACGATGTCGACCAACACGAGATCCCCATGCATGGCGTTGCCGATGAGATGTGGCGCGATAAAGATGTCGCCCGTAAGGCGCGCCTTGAGCGAAGGACTCAGAGACTTGGGGTCAGGAATGACGAAGCCGAATCCATCGCGGTGCATCGTGAGCCGGCCTGCGACCAGATTCTTGTCGGCAGCCGCCGTGGGCAGAGCGTATCGATCCGAATCAACAGGAAGAAGCGTTCCGCGCGCCACCATCTTCTGCAGCAGGGAATCAAGCTCGCGCCGCTCTTCCCCGTGCAAGCCAAGTTCACGAACGAGCTGCTTGAATCCCGCAGTTCGCTTGGGCTGTCGCGCAATATGTTTCAGGATGGTCGAATCAGAGAGCATAGAAGCCGTCGGCTATCAGCCGTCAGCTTTCAGCTTAACGCATTGCGGGCATTTACAAATCAGCAGCTCGATTACCATGTATCCCCGCCACCGCGTGGCGGCCACGCCCCGAGCGCGCGACGGATTAACGCGATCTGTCCCACGTGATAGCTGTTATGCGCAACCATCTGCCAGAGCACCGCCGCCAGCGTTCCTGCAACGTTCTTGTCGCCCTCATGTACGCTTTCGATTTCGCGCTGAAGTTCCTGCGGAGAAGACTCGGCTAACTTCGCAAACTCGCTCAGCAGATCCGCCAGGCGTCCTCGCAGCTGATTCCATCCGGGCGCATCCAGCGCCGCGGAAGCGGTCGGGAAACTCTCGGAGTTGTGTTCGGGATACGCTGGCCTCTCGCCGCGAATGCGACGCAGTTCGTAATCCATCCAATAATTCATGTGGAAGACGAGTTGCCCGATCGAGTGAGGGACTCCTGCTACCTGCCGCGCCGCCACCTCCGCAGAAATATCTTTCACGCATTCTATGGGGTCGACGTGTGCGCCTTGGCCCCGAAATAATTCTGTCAGTGCGCGCTGCGACATGTTGGAGAGGAGTCCATTAGCAGAATGCCTCTGTCCTCCGGAGCAAAGCGAAGGACCTATACACTTCTCTCACCGCCGTCAAATCGCATAGGTTCTTCGCAATCCAAGCTCATCGTCGTTCATTCGCGTGATCGGCGGCAAACAAGTGACTTACTCACCGCCCCACAAAATACTTCTCCTCCAGAATTCTCCGATGATGCAGTTCATGCCCCGCGATGATGTAGGCGAGAGCCCGCACACTGACTTCATTGTTGTTCGCCACGCCGCGCCGCACCCAGGCGGCCTCATCGAGATTGCGAAACAGCGTGATCGACGCCCGCCGCACCGCAATGTAATCCTCAATGATCTCTTCCATCGGCGCCTTGGCGAATGGACCATTCTTCACATAATCATCCTGTTCGAAGCCGGCCAGCGGCGTCTGGTCACCACGCGCAATCCGCAGGGCGCGATACGCAAAGACCCGCTCGGTATCGCACACGTGTCCCAGAACTTCCTTCGCACTCCACTTACCCGGCGCGTAGCGATACTCCCCGTCTCGGTCGTCGCGGCCGGAAAGCAGGAGCAACGTCTGCCGCCTCTGCGCGTCGAGCGTCCCTAGAATGTCGGTTCCTGCGACCAGTGAAATATAGCGTTCATAATATGGCGCAAATTCGCCCGGCTCAGGCCGCGCGATGGTGAAGGCTGATGGGCTAATTACGGCTGGATCTGACATAGACGTGCTCGCTTTCCAATGTATTCCGGCGGTCATCCTGGCAGGGTTTCCCGACCGGTTCCCCTACCCCGACTACAGATTAGACTCGTTACCGGTAATTCCGTTTTCGATAAATGTTCGTCTCTGGGAGCATACTCCGCAATCCCTGTGGAAGGCAGCCTGCGGGCAGTTTTTTCCGGGAATCATTACACAGCCGGGCAGAAAGTATGCAGCCCGGCTGCCGAGCAAGCCTTCCCCCAAGCCCCGCCCTCGGTACCATCCAAGGAACTCTTGATTGAAAATAAAGGATTTTCCACAGCGCTCATATTGAGACGCGGGAGTACAATTCGCTTTGGTCACGAAAGTGCGGCCAGTGACCCCTAATCCCAACAAGGAAAGGATCTTTCAACCCCATGTGGAAGCCGACCAATCAACCTCAGACCCCTGCCCGCCCCTCCGAGCCAGAGCGCCCTACGATGTCTACCCCCAGCGCGCCTGCTATGACCTCGACGGCGAGTGAGCCCGCTCCCTCCCGCCCGGTTACCACAACCACCGCGGACCAGGCGACCATCGGCAAGTCTCTCGTCATTAAGGGCGAAGTGACCGGATCCGAGTCGCTCTACATCGACGGCCGGGTGGAAGGTTCCATCAATCTTTCTGGGAATCGCGTCACCGTGGGCCGCAACGGAGTCGTTGCCGCCAACATCAACGCGCGTGAAATTGTTGTCCTCGGCAAAGTTCGTGGCAATCTCACCGCCAGCGACCGCGTCGACATCCGCAGCGACGGCTCGCTCACCGGCGACGTCATCGCGGCCCGTATCTCCATCGAAGACGGCGCCTTCTTCAAGGGCGGCATCGACATCCGCAAGGGTGGACAGCCTGCCCAGCAAAA
The DNA here is from genome assembly GCA_963840895.1 of uncultured Acidobacteriaceae bacterium. Taxonomy (GTDB): domain Bacteria; phylum Acidobacteriota; class Terriglobia; order Terriglobales; family Acidobacteriaceae; genus Sulfotelmatobacter. The sequence goes on along the minus strand of CAWJAR010000002.1, from coordinate 684,224 downwards.
GGCGAATGGCGAAGACAAGTCGGTCCCGGCATCCGAGCCGGCTGCCGTCGGCGCCCGGGCATAAGTCTCGCACGAGAAAAAGTTTGGCCGGTCTTCAGCAGCGGGCATCCGCAAGGATGCCCGTTTTGCTTTGTGTAGCGGGGGCGTCCCGCGCTCCAAAAAAATGGAGCCGCGGCCAAAGAATTTAACAGCCGCGGCATCCACCGGTTTTTCCATGAAGGTTACGGAGTGATCTTGAAGACTGTCCCGCCCCGCTGATCAATCAGGAAATTCTGCTCGGCAGTGCCAAAAAGATTTCCCGCAGCATCGCGTAACAGGCCAGAGAAAGGCGTGGCTCCATCCTCGTCCCCCGTGAAGTTGTGCAGCACGATCAGTTGTCCCGCTGGAGTCAGCTTAAACACCGTGCCCAGGGAAAACGTACCTCCGAGCTGCGCCGCGCCAAAAATGTTTCCATCGGAATCGCGAATCAGTGCGCCGTTCGGATTCGTGCCGTCCACCGCACCCGAAAAGCTGTGCAGCCGCCGGAAGCCTCCATTTTTGGAAACCTGGAAGATTGTTCCGTTTCCTGTGTCGCCTCCGCCGAACGCACTGCCGAACAGATTGCCCGCGCTGTCAAGCAGCAAGCCGCCCTGCGGTGTTTTTCCGTCGCGCGCGCCCGTAAAGCTGTGCAGTTCCGTCAGCGTTCCGTCTGGCGCGAGTTTGAAGATCGTACCCGCGTTATGAGCGCCCTTCTCTGCGGCCGCGCCGAAAATGTTGCCAGCTGCATCCCGAACTAATGGACCTTGTGGGCTCGCACCGTCCGCTTTTCCCTGAAAGTTGTAGAGCACCTTCAGATTGCCCGCTGGATCTACCCGGTATATCGTCCCAAATCCAAGCCCACCGAGCAGGGTCGCACCATAAAAGTTTCCCGCCGCATCCATGATCACGCCGCCCGACGGTACCGCAGCCTCGCTGTTTTGTCCGCCCTGAAAAGCGTGGAAGGTCACCTCAGTGCCGTCCTTCGCCAACCGGAACAATACTCCTGCTCCGCCTGGCCCTTCGTCAGCCGTGCCATACAGGTTCCCCGCCTTGTCTCGAACCAGCCCCGAAGCCGGGAACGATCCGTCCGAAGTATTGAATGTAAACAGGACGCTCTCTTGCCCATTCGGCGTCAACTTGTAAATCGTGCCCTCACTGTCGCCACCGCCGCCGAACGTTGTGCCGAAGAAGTTACCGGTGCCATCCCGCAACAGACCACCGCGCGGCCCCGATCCATCGTTAGGCGCTCCTTGGAACTCGTGCAAGACGGTGAATGTTTGCGCTGCCGCTGGCCGCACAATCGCCGCCATCATTAGCGCAAGAATTAAGAACCAACCGGCTCTCGCCGCTTCTTTGGTTCGCGAAACTCTACCTCGACCTGCGTCTATCCCTATCATCACATCTCCTGTCAATTTGAAATTGTTTCGTGTGCGCAGGGATCTCCCTGCGGTTTCGAGAACCGTTTTTGCGATCCATCAGTTTTCAGCCGACCCCCCAGGCGAAGTGTCACCGCGCCCGGGCTAACGCCCCTTTTGGTTGGATATTGAACTTTGCAGGGTTAGATTCGGTTTGGATTCACCAGATTCGGCGCGCCTGTCACATGTTTGTCAATTGATGTCTCTGTCTGGAGATGATTGGGACAACCGCTGGGCTTACTCGACAAACATGCAATCCCCGTAAGAATAAAACCGGTAACGCTCGCGAACCGCGCGCTGATAAGCGCGCATTACATTCTCTTTTCCACCAAGGGCACAGACGAGCATCAGCAGCGTCGACTCCGGCAGGTGAAAATTGGTTAGCAGCGCGTGCACCACCTGAAACTTGTACCCGGGATAGATAAAAAGATTTGCCTCGCCCGAACCCGCGCATACCTCACCCGCATTCTGCTGGGCGGCAAATTCTAAGGTCCGTACGGTCGTCGTCCCAACCGCCACAATCCGCCGCGATTCTTTCCGCGCCCGTTCAATCTGCCCCGCCGTCTCCGACGAGATCGAATACGACTCCGTGTGCAACTGATGCTCCTCGACACGCTCACTCCGCACTGGCTGAAATGTCCCCAGCCCCACATGCAGGGTGACCTCCGCCGTCTCAATCCCGCGCTCCCGCATGCCCGCGAGAATTTCCGGCGTGAAGTGTAGCCCTGCCGTCGGAGCCGCCACCGATCCTCGTTCCCGGGCATACACCGTCTGGTATCGTTCCCGATCGCTCGCAGAATCGTCGCGCGCAATGTAAGGCGGCAGCGGAATATGCCCGATCTTCTCCACGATTTGGAAGAAGTCGCTCTCCAGGTGATTCTGCGGGGACAGCCGCCTTCGGCTCCCCGGCGGTTCAAACCGAATTCTCCTCTCTCCAAAACTCCCTCTCCCTATTACCTCAGCCTGCAACTCATCGTGTTCCCCAAAGAAGAGTTGCTCGCCCACGCCAATCTTTCGTCCCGGACGTACCAGGCACTCCCACTCATTCGGTTCCTGCTGCAACTGCCGGGTCAGTAAGACTTCAATCCGTCCCCGGAGAAATTCCCGTGACGCCGGGTTGTGAGCGCTCACCGCCTGTGCCCTCAGTCCGCCCCGTCTCCCATATAGCCGCGCCGGAAACACTCGCGTATTGTTGAAGACCACCAGATCGCTCGGACGCAGCAACTCGGGAAACTCGCGAAACTGCCGATCTTCCAGCTGACCATCTCTCTCCACTCCCGAGCACACATGCAGCAACCGCGACCCAGCACGATCTGCCAGCGGTTGCTGCGCAATCAGTTCTTCTGGAAGTTCGTAGTGAAATTCGGAGACCAGCACGCCTCCGATTATAGGCACTCCCACACGCTCCGCGACCCGTGTCTAAGGCCCGTCGCACCTGCTTTTTCTCGGAAATTTGGATTGTTTCTCCCCGCTACCTGCTGGTACTATGCGAAGGTCAGCTGCGATCTGCTCTTTAGTCTCTCCCCCCAAGGGTAACCATGCCTACGGAACGCAAATATAGGGAAGAAATCGTCCGCTACGGCCGCATGCTCCACGAAAAGGGGTACGTCGCCGCCATGGACGGCAATCTTTCCGTACGGCTTAAACAGGACCGCATCCTTGTGACTCCGACCGGGGTCAGCAAGGGCGCCATGAAGGCGCCTGACATGGTGATTGTCGACCTGGAAGGCAAGAAAGTCTCCGGCCGCCGCAACGTGACCAGCGAACTCGGCATGCACCTGCTCATCTACCGCCTGCGGCCCGATATCCAAGCCATCGTGCATGCGCATCCGCCCACGGCCACGGGCTTTGCTGCAGCCGGCATCCCGCTTACCGAACCTTTGGTGTGTGAAGTTGTGATGGGCCTGGGATGCATTCCGCTCGCCCGCTATGGTACCCCTGGCACATCGGAATTGGCACAGACGCTCGAGCCCTACGTTCCCGGCTATGACGCCATCCTCATGTCGAACCATGGTGTGGTCGCCTACGGCGACACGCTCGAACACGCCTACATGAAGATGGAAACGGTCGAGCACTTCGCCCAGATTGCCCTGGTGACGCACCTGCTCGGCCGCCAGCAACCCCTGAAAGATGTGGACATCGAAAAGCTGTTGCTGGCCCGCACCAAATATTTCGGCGCAAAAATCGCCGCTTCCATGCCATTACCCCGCGACCCGCAAAAAATAAGCTAGAGCCGGGCCTTGTCGATCCGCGCACCTTGGAGATTCGGCCCGCTGCTTCCTCTGTGTCCCCCTGTGTCCTCTGTGGTTCAAGCTTTTTTCCGTTACTCCCCACCAATCCGAAACCTCAACCCCGCCCGAAAATTCACCGGCAGCGCCGGATACCCCACGACTTCGTTGTATTGCCGGTCCAGCGCATTCTCGATGTTCGCGTAAGCCGTAACCCAAGGCCGCACCGCATACCATCCTCCGAGATCCACCCGCACGTATCCGGCAGCGTGATCAATCCCGAATCCTAGAAAATCCGAGTCCGGCCGCCGACCTACAAAATTTCCTCCCAGAGTTCCTCCCCACCGCGATCCTAAATACGACAACAGCGCCGTCGCCGAGTGCTTCGGTCGCCGTAGCAGAGGCTCTCCGGGGTTATACAGATCATTGATCGGCGCCGGATTTTCCAGGATCTGCGTCGATGTATACGTGTAGGCCGTGTTCAACAACAGGCGGGGCCGCAACTTGGCTTGAATGCCCACTTCCGCCCCATGGGCCAGCGCCTTGTTCACATTCGAGTACTCGCCCACAAAGTTCACGAAGTCCACGGTCACATAATTAATCTGGTCGCGGAACAAATTGTTGAAGTACGTCGCGGTGAATACATATTTTCCATGCCACAAATCCTGCTGAATCCCGGCCTCAAACGCCCGTGTATGTTCGGGCTTCAGTCCCGGATTCGCAATATTAAAAGGATTCGGCGGGATCCCATTGAACGTCTCCTCCAACCGTGGCTCCTTGAACGCCGTTGCATACGAAAACCGCAACCGTGTTCCCGAAAGAATGTCTCCCCCGTGCAGCGCTTGCCATGTCACTGACACCCGCGGCACCCCGATGTTTCCGTAAGCGCTGTTATGCACGAACCGCCCGCCCACGATCATCAATAGCGTTCGCCAGGTTACCTGCTGTTGCGCGTACAGGTCATTGCTCAGCCTCTGACCATGCGTCTGGTCCCCGTACGCCAGGTTTCCCACAAAGCCGTTCTCATTTTCGATCCGATATCCAAAGGTCGTCTGCGCCCAGCTTCTCTCCGAATATCCGCCCTGATACTCGAACCCGGCGCGATTGATGTGATCCACTTCGTGCGACGGGAAATCGAAAATCCTGTTGGGATCTCCGTTCAAATTCAGTTCGTTGTAGCGATACAGATAATCAAATCCAGTGAAGTGGTGCTGCCATCCCGATGGCCCTGTCACCGATAGTTCTGCGCTGCCGAGCAGGCTGTTGAGTTGTGACCAGTCACTCGGATCCGGCGGCTGAAGCTCCGTCCCGTTGAACTCCCATTCTCCGGGAACCCCTGTATGACTGTTGGAGTGGCGAACGCGTACTCGCAGGGAAGTCCTATCGTTCAGCGCGACTCCTACGTTCGCGCCCTGGAGCGAGTCCGAATACGCGTTATTGATGCCCTCTCCGTTTGTATTGAGCTGGCTTCCGTACACGTTGTAGTCGAAGCGTCCGCGCGCCCCGGCCAGGGCTGCATAACCACGCGCCGTCTCAAAATTTCCCCCGTCCGCCCCAAACGTTAACTCCGGCACCCGCGTACTGCCGGGCCTCGTCCATACCTGGACCACGCTGGTCATCGCATCCGATCCGTAGAGCGTGCTCTGCGCCCCACGCACCAACTCCATGCGGTCGGCCTGATCCATCCGCAGCGTACCGAAGTCAAACGTCCCGCCCGGCTCGTTGATGGTGACGCCATCGACGATCACCTTGTTGTAGCGCGATTCTCCTCCGCGCACGAACAGGGAAGTCAGCCCGCCGCGCTGCCCCGCAGTGTTGATGATCGCGCCCGGAAGAAAGCGGATCGCGTCACTTGCCGCCAGCGGCTGCATCGCCGTCAACTGACCCCCGTTCAGTGAATCAACATCGGCTCCTGCGTCCTCACCTGGCACGGGCGTTCTCGTGCCACTTACCACTACGGTCTCGGAAGCAGTCGCCAGCCTCAGGCTCACATTGATTTCTGTCTGCGAAGAGACCTCAACCGTCTCCGCCGCAAATCCCGGCGCCAGCACCTGAATCTGATAGGCCCCAGTGTCCGGCATGCGAAATGTCGCAACGCCTTCGGCGGACGTACTTTGTGTATTCAGAATCCGGCCTTCACTCCGGCCGATGAGCGATACTTGTGCGCCCGCCACCGCCGCAGATTGTGGATCCACTACTTTGATTTTCAGATCGGCCGCGGACGCAGCCACAGTGAGAAAAAGAAACAATGCCAGAAGAACGCCAACAACGATGCGCATACCTTCCTCCTTTGCTCGCGAAAGAGGTTGAAGTAGACGGATCGCGCCGGTCTCCTGGCTTGCGAGTAAGGATGGCCTTTCCATCCGTTCACGCCCCCGTCCTTCCCGGGATCTCTCCCAGTGGCCGATGGCAGTTTCCTCGCTTACAGTTGCGCGGCAGCGCGGGATTCTCACCCGCTTCCCTGACCTCACCAAGCGGTGAAGTCGCGCGTTCCGAAGAATTTACAAAGATCAAAACAACCGTCGTCGAAGAATCTAACGGCTACCCACTCGGAAGTCAATCACACCTTGATATCGCGAACAGGATCACTCAAAACAAGACAAATCGCAGCTCCCCTGGAAGGGCCTGAAACATACATCGTTAGATGTGCGGTGCGACCCCTCATCGCCTCCATCTTCCCACCACATACAACACAATCGAAAGCACCACGCTCACCAGCAGCGAAGTCGCTAAAGGAAAATAAACCGTCGTGCGTTTTCCCCGGTAGACGATATCTCCCGGCAGCCGCCCCAAAGGGAAGTTCGCCCTGCCCAGGCCGACCAGCACAAATCCCCCCACCACCAGTACCAGTCCCGCAATGATGAGAAACTTGCCCAGATCCGTCATTTTCATCACCCCAAAATGCGCAGGCTTAAGCCCTTTGAGACTCTGCAAAACCCTGCGTAGAGAAGAAAGGCCGTCTCTTCTTCTGCTCTTTCCCTGTAGCCTATTTCCCAACGGCTACCCTTGGCCGAATCCCCCGGAGGCCCGTACCAATGCGACTACTCCAGACCACTCAGAAGCAGTCCTATTTTCGAAGTTTACCAGCGCTACTGCTCCTCGGGATGTTGAGCTGTCTGGCGGCCTACTCCCAGGATGTCCTTACCTACCACAACAACAATGCGCGCACGGGTGCCAATAATCAGGAGACCACGCTCACGCTGAGCAATGTGAATTCGGCCTCGTTCGGGAAGTTGTTCAACATCCAGGCGGATGGATACGTCGACGCCCAGCCACTTTATGTTTCAGCTGTCTCCGTCTCTGGCGTTACTCACAATTTGCTGATCGTGGCCAGCGAGCACGGTACGGTCTACGCCTTTGATGCCGATACAGGCGTGAAGATTTGGAGCGTCTCCACCCTTAAGTCGGGCGAAACCTCCTCAGACAGTCGCGGCTGCTCCCAAATCACCCCAGAAATTGGAGTCACTTCCACTCCTGTTATCTACCGCCCGAAGACAGGGTCTCCGACAATTTACGTGGTGGCGATGTCGAAAGATGGCTCCGGCAAGTATCACCAACGCCTGCACGCTCTTGACGCTACCAATGGCGCCGAACTTCATCACGGCCCCGTCGACATTACCGCAAAATATCCTGGAAGCGGCGACAACAGCGACGGAACGAATGTCATTTTCGATCCCGCGCAATACGTTGAGCGCTCCGGCCTGCTGCTGGTAAATAACACCGTCTATCTCGCCTGGGGCTCGCATTGCGATGCCCGCCCTTATACCGGATGGATCATGGCCTACAACGCCAACAGCCTGGCTCAGACCAGCGTCCTCAACGTGACGCCGAACTCCAATGAAGGCGCGATCTGGGGCGCCGGGGCGGGCATGACAGCCGATGGCTCCGGCGACATCTTCCTCCTCGACGCCAACGGAGTGTTTGACAGCACGCTCACCTCTTCAGGCTTTCCCGTCGATGGCGATTATGGCAATGCCTTCCTGCGCCTCTCCACCAAGAACGGACTTGCCGTCGCGGACTATTTCGAGATGTTTAATCAGGCCTCGGAAAACGGCGCCGACCTGGACCTCGGCTCTGGCGGAGCCCTGTTGCTGAACCAGATGGACTCTCTGGGTAAGACTTGGCAACTCGCCGTCGGCGCCGGAAAAGACAGTAACCTCTACGTGGTCGACCGAACCAAGATGGGGAAGTTCAATTCGAGCACCAATAAGATCTATCAGCAACTCTCCGGTGTCCTGCCCGGAGGAATGTGGTCCATGCCTGCCTATTTCAACAACAACCTTTACTACGTTCCGACTGGTTCGTCGATTCTCAGGTTCCAGTTCAGCAACGCAAAACTGCAGTCGACTGTGGCGGCGAGATCTTCAAACTCCTTCCCGTATCCCGGCACTACGCCCAGCGTCTCTGCGAATGCTGGTAAGAACGCCATCCTTTGGGCGGCGGAGCATAGCACGCCCGGCGTTCTTCACGCTTACAATGCCAAAACTCTCGTGGAGATCTACAACACCAACCAGGCCACTGTTGGCCGCGATCAATTCGGGACCGGCAACAAATTCAACACCGTCACCATCGCCCATGGCAAGGTTTACGTCGGCACCACAAGCGGGGTAGGAGTTTTCGGCCTGCTGAAATAGAAAGCTGACCCAAATAGTCTTCGACTCACGACAGGCCCCGCGCCTGTCGTGCATTTTCTTCCGCCTCAAAATCAGGCAAGCTCTCAGCGGACTGTACAGCATCAACCGGATGGGGACCGCGGTTCGCGCCGTTTACTCTCCAGTTACGCCTACTTCGTCAGAATTCTGGGAGTTTTTATGAACCGACCGACTCGTCTACTACCCGCACCGATTCTCCTTGCGCTCTGCAGCCTCTTCCTTATGACGGCAGCCGGTTTCAGCGCAGACAAAGATAACGCCTCAGACATCGAAAAACGAATCGACAACTCCTCCAAGGTCCTTGACGAAATCATGGCCACGCCTGACAAAGGCATTCCCGACAAGATCATGAGCGACGCCAAGTGCATCGCCGTGATTCCTTCGATGGTGAAGGTCGCGGTTGGCTTCGGCGGCAGCCATGGTAAGGGGATCGCAACCTGCCGTCTCGACAATGGGCGCTGGAGCGCGGTAGCTCCCGTCACTATCACCGGCGGCAGCTGGGGTTTGCAGCTTGGAGGTGAAGCCGTCGACCTCGTCATGGTCATCATGAATGACGATGGCATGCATAACCTTCTATCCAGCAAATTCAAGATCGGAGCAGACGCCTCCGCCTCCGCTGGACCGGTTGGCCGCCACGCTGGCGCCGACACCGACTGGAAGATGAAGGCGCAGGTTTTGACCTACTCCCGAAGCCGCGGCCTTTTCGCCGGCATCGACCTGAATGGCGCGTCCCTGACTCAGGACAAAGATGAAACTCGCCTTCTTTATGGCAAGTTCCTGCCCTTCGATCAGATTCTTGAGGGCAAGGTCCGACGCACCAGCACAAGCCAGCCATTCTTGACTGCGCTGTCGCGTTACACCGGCCCTGCCGGCGCCGACGCCAAGCCCTCCGCCGCACGCGAGTAAATATCTTCCTTCGCTCTCGGTTGCCCCACCCTTCTCGCGTCCTTTGCGAGAGGGTGGGGTTTTTAACTTTGATTTTTCGTCCGTCTCTGGATGCTGCGTACGGATTTGTTACGTCACTCCGAGCGTAGCCGCCTTTCAGCGGAGCGAGAGGCTGCCCTGAGCGTAGTCGAAGGAAATCTCGCATGAACTCAAGCCGCCCCGATTCGTTGACTTGTCCCGCCATCCCGCCTACCATACCGCCACCGCATGATCGGCGAAACCATCTCGCATTACCGCATCGTTGAAAAGCTCGGGGGCGGCGGTATGGGCGTTGTCTACAAGGCGGAAGACAGCCGCCTGCACCGCTTCGTGGCGCTGAAGTTCCTGCCCGAAGATGTCGCCCGCGATCCTCAGGTCCTCGCGCGCTTTCAGCGCGAAGCCCAAGCCGCATCCGCATTGAACCATCCGAACATCTGCACCATTTACGACATCGGCGACCACGACGACAAAGCCTTCATCGCCATGGAATTTCTCGAGGGCGTTACCCTGAAGCACCGCATCGGCGATCGGCCGATGGAACTCGAAAGTCTGCTCGATATCGGCATCGAAATCGCTGACGCCCTCGATGCTGCTCATTCCAAAGGAATCGTTCATCGCGACATCAAGCCCGCGAATCTCTTCGTCACCGAACGCGGCCACGCCAAGATCCTCGATTTCGGACTCGCCAAAACCCATCCTTCCGTAACACCCGACGGCGCCACGATCGCCAGCGTAGACGATCCCCACCTGACCAGCCCCGGCAGCACGCTCGGCACTGTTGCTTACATGTCTCCCGAGCAGGCCTTGGGCAAGGACCTCGACGCCCGCACCGACATCTTTTCCTTCGGCACGGTGCTCTATGAGATGGCCACCGGACTGCTCCCCTTTCGCGGCGATACGACCGCCGCCACGTTCGACGCCATCCTCCATAAGGATCCGCCACCGCTCCAGCAACTCAACCCTGAACTCCCCCCAGAACTTGGACGCATCATTCGCAAAGCGCTCGAACGCGATCGCGAAATCCGCTACCAAAGTGCCGCAGACATTCGTGCCGATCTCAAGGGCCTGAAGCGCGACAGCACCTCGGGAAAAGTTAGCGTCGCTGTTTCTTCGATCACGCCAGCCACAAAGTCTAAGCGTCTCTTGCCGTGGGCGGTCGGCGCTGCCGCATTGGTCCTCTTGGCGGCCTTAGTCTGGTATCTGCTCCCAGTCAGTCTCCCGAAGGTCACCGGCACTACGCAGATCACCCACGATGGCTTCCCGATGGGAAATATGCTGACCGATGGGGCGCGGATTTATGTCACCCAGTTTCGTCCCGAAAGGATTGTCGTTGCTCAGGTTTCCACCACGGGCGGAGATAGTTCCGAGATTTCCACTCCCATCAAGAGCGTGACGATCCACGATATTTCTGCCGACCATTCGCAACTATTAGTTGGCACCATGGTTCCAACTGGCAGCCGCGAAACGCCGTTATGGGCTGTGCCCTTGCCCGCTGGCTCTCCTCGCCGCCTGGGCAACATTGTCTCCAGTAGCGCGAGTTGGTCGCGCGACGGCCGTCACATGGTGTTCGTCAAAGGGGCGGACTTATATCTCGCGAACGCCGACGGAACCAGCGAGCGTCAACTCTTGTCGGCGACTTCTACAGTCTTCTTGCCCACCTTTTCCCCCGACGGTAGCCGAATTCGCTTTACCGAGCAGGATCAGACCAACTCGCTCTCCTTGTGGGAGGTCCGCGCCGACGGATCCAATCCGCATCAACTGCTCAAGGGATGGCACAATCCCCCGTCTGAATGCTGTGGCCGCTGGACCCAGGACGGACGCTACTATATTTTCGAAAGCGGCACTGGGCGGACCAGCGATCTCTTCGCTCTCGCCGAATCCACCTCTATCTTTCGTAAAGCTTCTCCTACCCCTACAAGACTCACCGCCGGCCCGCTCTTATTCAACACAGTGCTGCCGGATCCGAGCGGCCACAAGTTATTCGTCGAGGGCACCCAGCAGCACGGCGAGCTCGTACGCTACGACGCTGCGAGCAAGCAGTTTCTCCCTTTCCTTGGAGGGATTTCCGCCACCGAGGTAGCTTTCTCGCGCGATGGCAAGTGGGCGGCTTACATTGCGATTCCCGACCTGACCCTATGGCGTAGCCGCATCGATGGCAGCGACCGCTTGCAGTTGACCTATCTTCCCGAGGCTGCGACTCTTCCGAGCTGGTCTCCGGACGGAAGCCAAATCGCGTATGTCTCCTTTCGCGTCGGAAAGCCCACGAAGATCTTTCTGGTTTCCGCGCAAGGCGGCCAGCCCGAGGAACTGTTGCCTGAAAACGTAGGTGAAGTCGACGCAACCTGGTCTCCCGACGGCACCCAACTTGCCTTCGGGCGTGTTTCCTCTAGGAATACTCAAACCATTGATATTCAGGTGGTGGACTTGAAGACCCGTCAGACTTCCACCTTCCCGGGTTCGAAAGGCTTGTTCTCTCCGCGCTGGTCTCCCGATGGCCGCTACCTGTCAGCCACGAGCGTCGAAGGTTCGCACAATCTCATGCTCTATGATTTCAATACTCGACAGTGGTCGCCATGGTTGGCCAACGCCGATAACGTGAATTATCCGTACTGGTCCGCCGACAGCCGCTACATGTATTACGACAACTTCGGCACAGACCATGCCAAATGTCACCGCATAAAGGTCGGAGACCATCAACCCGAGGATCTCTTCGACTTAACCAGCCTGCGCCGCTTCGTCGGCGTCTGGGGAGCTTGGAGCGGCCAGGCCCCCGACGATTCGCGCCTATTCCTCCGCGACCTCAGCACCCAGGACATCTACGCCCTCGACGTAGATCTCCCGTAAGACTTTTCCGATCGTCAATCGTGAGGCGTCATCCCGAGCGGAGCCGCTTTTCAGGCGGAGCGAGAGCCTGCCCTGAGCGGAGTCGAAGGGGATCTCGCGCGCACTAAGCATACATACTCCGTTCGTTGACGTAACCTCCGGGTGCCCCACCCTTCTCGCGTCCTTTGCGAGAGGGTGGGGATTTTGAGCTTCGATTTTAGACTTTTTGATTCTTGACTTTGCTTCCGATCCTGATTCATTCCGAGCGAAGGCGCCTTTCAGGCAGCGAGAGAGCCTGCCCTGAGCGGGGAATCCCGCGCGGGGCTTAAAGTCCTGGAGTGTGAACATCAAGGTACACGGGAAGGCCACGACCTCGGGCGTGCCGTAGAAGCTTATTCCTCAAAGGTTTTACCCGCTGGGGCCCTCGCCGTTCGCGACGAAGCACTTCGACACAATTACGCATCGCCGTGGAAGAGCGGCCCTTCAGGGCCGCGTAAGCATTGAAAAAGCGTCGGGCTTTAGCCCCTGAATTCCTTCTGAATCGGATTCGTTCTTTGCATTACAAAGTACTTGACAGCCGCCCACCAGCCCGCTATCTTATCTCCATGTTCGACCCGCGGCCGCATCGCATCCGGCGCTTCCATCGCTCGGCTGAGAGTCCGGTCCGCCCCTCGCGCACCGCTCCTGAAGTCTTCGAAGATCTGCGCTTCATCCGCGACACCATGGAGCGCTCCGCCGCCTTCACCGCTGTCTCCGGCTGGGGACAAGTTCTACTCGGCGTTACAGCCATCGCCACTGCTTATCTCGCGGCCATTCAGACTTCACCGTTCGCCTGGTTCCGCGTCTGGCTGGCTGAGAGCCTCCTCGCTGTCGCCATCGGATTATTTTCCTGTACTTGGAAAGCGAACCGCCGCGGCCTCCCGTTGTTCTCGGGGCCAGCGCGCAAAGTCGTCCTCGGCCTTGCTCCGCCCCTTGTCGCTGGAGCCTTTTTAACATTTCTTTTGTTCCGCGCAGGAATGCAGTCCATCCTTCCCGCAACCTTTTTGTTGCTCTACGGTGCCGGCATTATGACCGGAGGCGCGTACTCGGTCCAGGTCGTCCCCATCATGGGACTCTGCTTCATGTTCCTCGGTGGCCTCGCCGTCCTCAGTCCGGCCGCTTGGGGCAACTGGTTCCTGGCCGCAGGCTTCGGCGGACTCCACATCCTCTTCGGACTCTTCATCGCCAGGAGGCACGGTGGCTAGACCTCTTCTATCTCACGGCAAGCACCCCAAGCACGAGGCCGGGGTTCACGAAAACGTTCGTGAGAATGTTCGCGAAAAGAGTCGCGGAAAACTCCGCGACAAACACTCCCCTCAGTCTCATGAGGAAGTTCACGCCCGCGCCCACGAACTTCCCGAACTCGATCGCCTGATTCACGAACGCATTCGTCTCGGCATCGTCAGCGCCCTGGCGACCAACGACTCCCTCAGCTTCAACGACCTCAAGCGTGTCCTCAAGACCACCGACGGCAACCTCAGCGTCCACGCCCGCAAGCTCGAAGAAGCGCAATACATTTCCTGCGTAAAGTTTTTCGAAGGTCGCGTCCCTCGCACCGAGTACCGCCTCACGGCCACCGGTCGCCGCGCCCTCTCCGAATATCTCGATCAAATGGAGGAATGGATCCGCGTCACCCGCGAAGAATAGGAACCAAAAGTTTTGTCCGCAAGCTTTGCATCGCAAAGCACATTGCAGCCGATGTGTGTATGTTTATGTGGGGACGGCCGCCTTCGGCCGTCCAGTCGAGCACAGCGAGACCAGGAACAGCAAACAAACAGGGGAAGCCGGAAGTCGAAAGCCTGAAGCTCGAAGCCCGAAGTCACTTACGCTGACCATCCCCCGGCCAGTCTCTTTGGAGGTACCAACTCAATGTTCGCCGCCCACATCGCCACCAACATGAATTTTCCCGCCCCCCTCGCAGTCCTCGGATTCCTCGCCGCCGCCGGAGGACTCTTCCTGGCCATCGCTTCAATCCTGATCTTCTGGTTCGCCCGCAAACCAAAGTTCGCCCGCGTCGTCACCATTGCCATTGGTGCCCTCGTGGTCGTCTATTTCGCTCTCCTCATCGGATTCTCAGCCGGAAGCCACGAAACCGTCCTCACGCACGGCCAGGAAAAATATTTCTGCGAAATCGACTGCCACCTCGCCTACTCAGTTCTCGACGCCAAGACCCAGCCCGACGGCCACCTCGTCATCACCCTGCGCACCCGCTTCGACGAAACCACAACGTCTACCAACCGCCCGAAAGACGCGCCGCTCACTCCCTCGCCCCGCGAAGTCCGCCTGGTCGACAGCACGGGCCACGAATACGCTCCGGTAACCACCACCGGCACCCCGCTCCTGACTCCCCTGAAGCCCGCCGACTCCTACACCACGCAACTGGAATTCAACCTCCCCAAAAAATCCTCTGGCTTGCGCCTGCTGATCAACACCGCTCCCCAATGGCCCGACATGCTAGTCATCGGCGACGAAAATAGCTGGCTCCACAAGAAAACTTACTTCGCCCTCTAAAGGAAAGTAGTCAGCGGTCAGGAGTCAGTAGGCAGCATGCAACCGCTCATCGCGTTTTCTGACTCCTGACTACTGGCTACTGACTACCGTTCACGCTACAATCCCGCTCATGCGACGCAGCATTCTTTATCTTTTCCTGACCGCCGTCCTCTCCGCGCAATCTCCCTCCGTCGTCGAAATTACCGCCGAGCCTCACCACCACCAGGTCCTCGTCAACGATCAAGTGCGCGTCTTCACCGTCGATGTCCCCGCCCACTCCGAAACGCTGATGCACTCGCACCGCCACGACTATGTTCAGATCACCCAGCAGGGCGCCCAGATCGTTAACGCCGTCGAAGGCAAGAGCCCCGTCTCCACCAACCTTGCCGATGGCGACGTTCGCTTCGTGTCCGCGCCGTTCTCTCACATCCTCCGCAATCTTTCCCCGAAGCCTTTCCGCGACCTAAACATCGAACTCCTGCAAGATGCCAAGCTCCGCAGCACTCCCACGAAATGGGACGAAGACCGCGGCCTCGACATCCTCCACGGAGGTACCAAAGAGATCCTGTTCGTCCGCGACAGCGTCCGTGTCTCCCTGCTCGAACTCCAGCCCGGAGGCATGGTCCCGCTGCATCAACACATCGGCCCACACCTGGTCGTCGCCCTCACCGACTACGAACTACGCAGCGATGTCCAAGGCAAGCCGCCCAGCAAGTTCACGATGAAGCAGGGAGCAACCGACTGGGTTCCCGGCGGTTATTCCCACACCCTGACGAACACCGGCCACACCGCCGCCAAATTCATCACCGTAGAATTTCACTAGGAAGAAAAGAGAAAACTAAAGTGGATGTGGGGACAGCCGCCCCTTCAACAAGCTCAGAGCAGCCATCGGCTGTCCTTCGAGCGCAGCTCGAACGCTCTAACCGACACCCACAATCATCGGAGGCCCCGGCGCACTCTCACCCGCAACTACCGCGGCGCGCCACTCCCCCAGCGCCGCGAGGAGCTGCCCCAACCGAATCTCTCCAAACTCCTCTGGACACCCCCCCAGGTTCCTCCGCGCCCGCTCCATCAACGAACAAGCTCCCACCACATTCCCCGTCGAATGATGATGCAGCGCCACCGCCGCCTGAATCAGCCCCTGCAAGAATCGCTTCTCCAGCCCGTGCGACTCGCGCCACACATCCTCCCAAACCTCATGCGCGTCATAAAACTCCCGCGCATTGAAGTGCCGAATCCCCACCTGATACCGCTTCCCGAAAGTCATCTCCTGATTCTACGTTTAGATCGAATGAATGCACGTGGGAGCGACGCCGGTTCATGTGGCGCGGGCGCCCTCGCCCGCGACTGCCGGCGGAAAAGGCAACAGCCAAGAAGGGAAGGGTTGAATAGGCAGAGGAAGACAAATCGCGCCGAGGAAATCTTTCCCCGGCGCGCACCACAAAAACTTCCTACAGCAGCTTGACCGACGTCACCTTCAGCGTATCCCCCTGCAAGTCTCCGCTCACGTCGACTCGCAGATGATCTTTCTTGTCCGACGCCTTCAACGCCTCGGTGATCTTCTCATTCCCAGCCGCATCGAACTTCAGAAACTGCTTATCGGAAGTCACGATCCCGAAGCCGCTGCCCGCGCACTTCAACGCGCAAGCCCGCGTATGCGCATCCGGATCGGCCGCCACTTTCTTCGAGCAGTTCACATCAACCACCGCGACATCTTTATAGGTTTCCGCCGCCGCAAACAATGGCAGAGCGCATATTCCTAACACCAGAACAAGGGAAGCAAGTTTTTGCATCACGATTCCTCCATTTTGAGTTTGGTGCAACCATCCACAACCAAGTTGCCGGCTAGTTCGTTGCCAGCTTCTCCTCGCGCACTGTCGAGAGCTGCGACAGCGCAAAGGCTCCAATAGCAATCTCCACATCGCGCATGGCGAGGTCGTAGAACATCCCAGTCGTCAGCAGGTTCACGGCAATGCCCACCAGCCACAGCATCACGATGTAGCTGCCAATCTTCGTCCACCGGCTCAGCACGATCAGCCCGGCAACAATCTCCACCACTCCCACCACGTGCATGAATGTCGTCGCGCTCACCGGCACAATCTTCGTCGCCAGCGGACTCAAATACATTCCCCAATCCGCCAGCTTGTTGAAGAACTTGTCCAGCCCGGTGATGATCGGTCCAACTCCCAGCCCGATTCTCAGTGCCCACCATGCCCAATCCAGTCGCTTGTCGAACCCAGTCATTTCGTCTCCCAATCAAGAGAGTGGCGAGCCGGCAAATAGATACAACTTCTCCCGAAAATCGTCTCTCGGGAAAACTTCGGCCCCATGTCATCCAAATCGCTGTAACCTTTTGCAACGTCCCCGCTCTATATAGGAAGAGGCCCCCATGGAGACGACGACTGCAATTCCCCAAGCCGCCGGATCCGACCTCACCGACAACGAGGTCGTCGACCGCGTCAAAGCCGGAGACACCGCTCTCTATGAGATCCTCATGCGCCGCTACAACCAGCGTCTGTACCGCGTGGCCCGCGCCATTCTCTGCGACGACGCCGAGTCGGAAGACGTCATGCAAGACGCCTACGTCCGCGCCTATGAGCACCTCGACCAGTTCGCCGGACGCTCCCTGTTTTCCACCTGGCTCACCCGCATCGCCGTTCACGAAGCCCTGGCCCGTCTCCGCCTGCGCACCCGCAATCCGCAATTCGACGACACCGATGCTGACGGAGACCCTGCCATGAACCTCGCCGCCCCTTCGCCCGGCCCGGAAGAGAACGTCTCCCGCTCCGAAACCAGCCAGCTTCTCGAAGAGGCCGTCCTCGGTCTCCCCGAGCAATACCGCATCGTAGTCACGCTCCGCGATATCGAAGAGCTAAGCACCGCCGAAACCGCCGCCGCCTTAGACCTCACGGAAGAGAACGTCAAAGTCCGCCTGCACCGCGGCCGCGCCCTCGCCCGCAACTGGCTCCTATCCCGCGTGGGCGCGGGCGCGAAGCAAGCCTTCCCCTTCATGGGCGCGCGCTGCGACCGCGTAGTCCGTCGCGTCTTCGAACGCCTGGCGAGTCTGAACTGAGACCCGGGTCCTGTGTGGGGACGGGCGCATTCGTTCGTCCCTTCGCGCGGAGGGGACGTTACTAAGAATGTTCCCACAGGAACACTCGGACGGTTGCGGGAATTTCTCCAGATGAAATGTTGGTATAGCTGCAAGAAAACTGCCGAGGAGGGATATATGTGACGGCATTGGAGTTGGACAGAATTGCCGAGCTGTCGGCAGCGTCGGCAGGGCGCGTCCGGAGCTGTGGATTTCCCGTTTTGGGAAAGGGGGTCAAAGGCGTTCAACCACAGAGGACACGGGAGAGCACAGAGGAATACGGGGAAGGGCACGACTTCAGTTTTTTGCGACCAAACAGTAGCAATGTCCCGGCTCCGCCACCGAGGAAGAGTGTTGCCTGGGGGGCATGATCAGCCGCGGAGCGGCGCAAGAATGCAGCCCACGGCGCAAGCCGTGGGACGGCCGCCACCGCTTCGACCAAGCCCGGAAGGGGCGACAGAAAAATGCCGTCGACAGAGTTGTGCGCTGCGTCGGAAATTTCCGGGCTATGTCCCTAGCGCTGCTGTTGACTAAATATTCTTGCGTCCCTCCGGGGCTTCTTCACGCTTTCTTCATCGCTACCCACGGCTTACGCCGTGGCCTGCACTCTTGCGCCGCTCCGCGGCTGGTCTTCGGTCGGCTCCGGCGGTTGGTGATGATCGTCCTCCAAGGGAAAGAAACTAATCCCAAAGATATCGCTCATCGTACGCAACGTTGTTCTTCTTGAGGAACGCAACAAATTCCTCCTGAAACGAATGCTTCCGATGATGCTCTTCCTGTTCGGCGATATATTTCGTGACCGCCGTGACATTCGATTCGCTCACGCTGAAGACGCCGTATCCGGTTTGCCATGCGAATTTCGAATCCCATTTTTCATGCATCCAGCGCGATGAATTTGCCTTCACGACGCGCACGATCTGCGCGGAAGACTGAGCGGGGCGAACCCGAAGCAGCATGTGCACGTGGTCTGCAGTCCCATTGACGATCAGCGCCGTCCCGTCCATTTCGCGGATGATGCCGCCGAGATACGCAAACAGATCGGCGCGGAAATCCGATTTGATCAGAGGTAGCCGGCCGTGTGTCGAGAAGATCATGTGAAGCAAAATGTTGCCGGATGTGTGGGACATGTTTCTTTCGCGCCTCCGGGGCTTGGTGATCTTTCCTTCGCGCGACCCACGGCTTGCGCCGTGGGCTGCATTCTTCCGCCGCTTCGCGGCTGCATCGTTGCCGATGAAGGCGTCCGAGGCGAACTCGTTCGTGCCACGAGCCCGCCCGCTCCAGCTTCGATTGTGTGGAAGAAGTGGATTCGAAAGCGGTGACCGATGTCACAAATGCCGCGTTCGAATCCAAATCGGGAACAGAAATCGTCCCGCAGCCCGCGTGAGAGAGTCGTCATAAGGAGTATTTCGAAGCCGAGCTCCGAAGGAGCGAAAGAATGCAGCCCACGGCGCAAGCCGTGGATAACGACTACATGCCGCGTAAGGTTTGGTCGAATTTCGCGGGTTTCGAGGCACCAAATCAGTAAACTCATGCAATTTTCAAATTGCCGCTTGCAATTTTTCGGATTCATCTGGTATAAACAATTCACCGAGAGCAGATGTGTGGCAGCCGGTCGTTTTGTGGATAGCGTTTGTTTGAATCTCTCGTGTCCGCCCGGCATCTAAGTTTTCAGGGAATGCAGAGTTCTCAATCGTCCCGGCCACGGGACTTGATTCGGAAACACCAGTAGGTTTCTGAAGGGTACCTTCAAAGCAAGGACCTCCAAGTTAGGATCTTTTCTCAATTTTCTGTCTTCCGCCTTGGCATGGCTGTAAAAGCCGTGCGCCGATGATTCGGTGCAGTGTTCGTCCAAAGCGGAAGGCCATACCGTTGCGCGCTGTAGCGAGCCTTTTTGAGCTCCCCAGTAGCCCAGATCCGAACAGCTTCCACATGTCGAAATCATGTGTAAATGCTGTGGGATGTGCAGGTTGACAGGGTTCCGTGCGGACGATATGGTTAAAAGGTTTCGAGGACAGCCGGATTCACTCTAGTAGCGGATCCGTCTAGAACGAAGGCGCGCCGCTCAGGCGGAAGGCGATTCGATCTT
The DNA here is from genome assembly GCA_963840895.1 of uncultured Acidobacteriaceae bacterium. Classification (GTDB taxonomy): domain Bacteria; phylum Acidobacteriota; class Terriglobia; order Terriglobales; family Acidobacteriaceae; genus Sulfotelmatobacter. The sequence goes on along the minus strand of CAWJAR010000002.1, from coordinate 664,458 downwards.
TGACAACTCGGTTGAACGTGCCAGTCGTGAGAGAGCGGATTCGGGCATTAGTCCGAAACGATCTCACAAGATAGACCACTGTGCTTCTTAGCGGAGGCATGAAGTGGTCGCCAACACATCCCTTTCGAGCGGATGGAGTTGGCAGCCTACCTTCTACCCGTCGGTAGGCGAACTAGGTTTCAAACGAGAGTTTGATCCTGGCTCAGAATCAACGCTGGCGGCGTGCCTAACACATGCAAGTCGAACGAGAAAGTGGAGCAATCCATGAGTAAAGTGGCGACCGGGTGAGTAACACGTGACTAACCTACCTTTTAGTGGGGGATAACCCCGGGAAACCGGGGCTAATACCGCATAACATCGCAAGATCAAAGCAGCAATGCGCTGGAAGAGGGGGTCGCGGCTGATTAGCTAGTTGGCGGGGTAACGGCCCACCAAGGCGAAGATCGGTATCCGGCCTGAGAGGGCGCACGGACACACTGGAACTGAAACACGGTCCAGACTCCTACGGGAGGCAGCAGTGGGGAATTTTGCGCAATGGGGGAAACCCTGACGCAGCAACGCCGCGTGGAGGATGAAGCCCCTTGGGGCGTAAACTCCTTTCGACCAAGACGATAATGACGGTACTGGTGGAAGAAGCACCGGCTAACTCTGTGCCAGCAGCCGCGGTAATACAGAGGGTGCGAGCGTTGTTCGGAATTATTGGGCGTAAAGGGCGCGTAGGCGGTGCCACAAGTCACTTGTGAAATCCCCGGGCTTAACCCGGGGCCTGCAGGCGAAACTGTGGTGCTGGAGTATGGGAGAGGTGCGTGGAATTCCCGGTGTAGCGGTGAAATGCGTAGATATCGGGAGGAACACCTGTGGCGAAAGCGGCGCACTGGACCATAACTGACGCTGAGGCGCGAAAGCTAGGGGAGCAAACAGGATTAGATACCCTGGTAGTCCTAGCCCTAAACGATGATTGCTTGGTGTAGCAGGTACCCAATCCTGCTGTGCCGCAGCTAACGCGATAAGCAATCCGCCTGGGGAGTACGGTCGCAAGGCTGAAACTCAAAGGAATTGACGGGGGCCCGCACAAGCGGTGGAGCATGTGGTTCAATTCGACGCAACGCGAAGAACCTTACCTGGGCTCGAAGCGCAGTGGACCGGGGTAGAAATATCCCTTCCCCTTAAAAGGCTGCTGCGGAGGTGCTGCATGGCTGTCGTCAGCTCGTGTCGTGAGATGTTGGGTTAAGTCCCGCAACGAGCGCAACCCTTATCCCTAGTTGCCATCGGGTCAAGCCGGGCACTCTAGTGAAACTGCCTCGGATAACGAGGAGGAAGGTGGGGATGACGTCAAGTCCTCATGGCCTTTATGTCCAGGGCTACACACGTGCTACAATGGTCGGTACAAACCGTCGCAAACCCGTGAGGGGGAGCTAATCGGAAAAAGCCGGCCTCAGTTCGGATTGGAGTCTGCAACTCGACTCCATGAAGCTGGAATCGCTAGTAATCGCGGATCAGAACGCCGCGGTGAATACGTTCCCGGGCCTTGTACACACCGCCCGTCACATCACGAAAGTGGGCCGTACTAGAAGCTGGTGTGCTAACCGCAAGGAGGCAGCCATCCAAGGTACAGCTCATGATTGGGGTGAAGTCGTAACAAGGTAGCCGTAGGAGAACCTGCGGCTGGATCACCTCCTTTCTAAGAGAGAACGTCATGGCACTTACGCGACTCCGTTTCACAAATTGATTTCTGTAAAGACTTCAGTCTGCGAAACACATGGAGTTTAAACACGCGTGGGATGTTGCCATGTACCCCGTCCTTCCTCACATAACCTGGGAGGAAAGACGGGAGCCTCGTTTCGGACCTCTCTTTCTCGTTTCCGTTCGCATGATGGTCAGCTCCGGCTTAGCTGGAGCGCACGTTCAACCTTGTCCTCGAATAAAATTTTTCTGTGTGTCATGCTGAGCGCAGTAACGCATCGCGAAGCGAGGCGTTACGAAGTTGAAGCATCCCTATCCTAGGTTCACTACCGGGAATAGGGATCCTCCGCGAAAAGCCGCTCAGGATGACAGTACGAGGCAATGATGTTAGGCTACGGGGCACCGGGCCTGTAGCTCAGGTGGCTAGAGCGCACCCCTGATAAGGGTGAGGTCGATAGTTCAAGTCTATCCAGGCCCACCAAGATCAGTGGCTGGTGATCGGGTGATTAGTGGTTAGTTGATTTTGCTGACCACTGGTAACTGACCACTGGGTTAATGGGGCTGTAGCTCAGCTGGGAGAGCGCCTGGTTTGCAACCAGGAGGCCACCGGTTCGATCCCGGTCAGCTCCACCAAGATCAGCTGTCAGCCATCAGCTTTAAGTGGTCAGTACATGCGGTTTTGCTGAGAGCTAAAGGCTGAGAGCTGATGGCTCGCAGTCCGATGTTGGGCGTCAACTAGATTGGCGTCGAACATTGGGTTGGAGGAGTTCTGGAGTTTGCACACTCTGGAATCAGTAAGACCCATACCCGCCGAGTGCGGGGTTTGCTGGCGAGAGTCAGCGAGGACGATATTTGACAACTGAATAGATTGGGCAAATTACAAGGCGTTGTAAATTTTTATGAGTGCCTGAAATTAGCCTGCTGGGGCGCGGAAACCTTAATAGGAGTTTGGCGCGCGATGAGCAGGCGAACTAGGCCCATAGAGTTGAAGCGGCGTATTCGATTTGTTTTTAGCGGAAGGCGAAAGCCGGAAGCCGAAGGCTGGTTGAGTGTGTCGAGTTAATTTTATGGTCAAGCTACTAAGGGCGCATGGTGGATGCCTTGGCAGAAGCAGGCGAAGAAGGACGTGGCAAGCTGCGATAAGCCTCGGGGAGCCGCAAGCAGGCTTTGATCCGGGGATTTCCGAATGGGGAAACCCACGGGGGCAAACCCCCCGTACGGCGTGATGAATCCATAGTCACGCACGAGCGAACCCTGGGAAGTGAACCATCTCAGTACCAGGAGGAAAAGAAAGAAACCTCGATTCCGAGAGTAGTGGCGAGCGAAATCGGAACAGCCTAAACCGGTAAGACCTTCGGGTTCTACCGGGGTTGTAGGGTCGACAACAGTAGAGTTACCAATCTGGTCGTTAACCGAAGCCCTCTGGAAAGAGGGGCCATAGAGTGTGATAGCCACGTAGGTGAAAACGAACCAGACTCGAAGTCGATACCTGAGTACCGCGGAGCACGAGAAACTTTGCGGGAAGCTACGGAGACCATTCCGTAAGGCTAAATACTAGCTTCTGACCGATAGTGAACCAGTACCGTGAGGGAAAGGCGAAAAGAACCGCTGTGAGCGGAGTGAAATAGTACCTGAAACCGTGTGCCTACAAACGGTGGGAGGACTATGCGGCGAAAGCCGAAAGTCTGACCGCGTGCCTATTGCATAATGAGCCGGCTAGTTATTCTTGTCAGCAAGGTTAAGCGAAAGCGAGCCGTAGCGAAAGCGAGTCCGAATAGGGCGATCCAGTTGGCAGGAATAGACGCGAAGCGGGATGATCTACCCTTGGCCAGGCTGAAAGTGGGGTAACACCCACTGGAGGGCCGAACGGGTGTTTGTTGAAAAAAGCTCCGATGAGCTGAGGGTAGGGGTGAAAGGCTAATCAAATTCCGTGATAGCTCGTTCTCTCCGAAATAGCTTTAGGGCTAGCCTCGGATGATTTGTCGTGGTGGTAGAGAACTGAATGGACTATGGGGCTTTCCAGCTTACAGAATCCAATCAAACTTCGAATGCCATAGAACAACCAATCCGGGAGTCAGACGGCGGGGGCTAAGCTTCGTCGTCGAGAGGAAAACAGTCCAGATCGCCTGCTAAGGTCCCAAAATACAAGCTAAGTGGGAAAGGAAGTCGGAACGCCCAGACAGCCAGGAGGTTGGCTTAGAAGCAGCCATCCTTTAAAGAAAGCGTAATAGCTCACTGGTCAAGCGGTCCGGTGCCGACAATTTAACGGGGCTTAAGCTTGTTACCGAAGCAGCGAATGCATGGTGTAACAGCCATGCGTGGTAGGAGAGCATTCCCAACAGTTTGAAGGTAGACCGAGAGGACTACTGGACGGTTGAGAAGAGACCCTGCCGGCATAAGTAGCGATAACGGAGGTGGGAACCCTCCGCGCCGAAAGTCTAAGGTTTCCTGAGAAAGGTTAATCCGCTCAGGGTCAGGCGGTCCCTAAGGCGAGGCCGAAAGGCGTAGCCGATGGACATCCGGTTAATATTCCGGACCTCCCTTGTTTCGTTATCACGATGGGGTGACGCAGTAGGATAAGCAGGCCGTTCTATGGCTATAACGGTCGATGCGTGTAAGGTGTTTCTCGTAGGAAAATCCGCGAGGAAGTTATCACTGAGACGCAAAGCAGTACTCCGTATGGAGGAAAGCTGCCGATTCCACACTGCCAAGAAAAACCTCTAAGGAGAAAATAAGGGAACCGTACCTCAAACCGACACAGGTAGACGAGGAGAATATCCAAAGGCGCTCGTGAGAACAGTTGGTAAGGAACTCGGCAATATAACCCCGTAACTTCGGGAGAAGGGGTGCCCCGGTAGAGTTCATAGCTCGAGGGGGCCGCAGCGAAATGCGCACTGCGACTGTTTAACAAAAACACAGGTCTCTGCAAAGTCGAAAACGACGTATAGGGGCTGACGCCTGCCCGGTGCTGGAAGGTTAAAGGGAGAGGTCAACCGCAAGGTGAAGCTTCGAACTGAAGCCCCAGTGAACGGCGGCCGTAACTATAACGGTCCTAAGGTAGCGAAATTCCTTGTCGGGTAAGTTCCGACCTGCACGAATGGCGTAACGAAAGTGCGACTGTCTTGCCGACTGACACGGCGAACTTGTAGTGCCGGTGAAGATGCCGGTTGCCCGCAACTAGACGGAAAGACCCCGTGCACCTTTACTATACCTTTACCATGAACTATGGCCCTTGCTGCGCAGGATAGGTGGGAGGCTTTGATTCCAGGCTCTCGGGCTTGGAGGAGCCAACGGTGAGATACCACCCTGCGAGATCTGTGGTTCTAACTTACTCCCGTGATCCGGGAGAGGGACATGGTAAGGCGGGTAGTTTGACTGGGGCGGTCGCCTCCTAAACGGTAACGGAGGCGCGCGAAGCTACGCTCAGGCTGTTTGGAAATCAGCCGACGAGTGCAAAAGCATAAGCGTGGTTGACTGCGAGTCCTACAAGACGAGCAGGTACGAAAGTAGGCTTTAGTGATCCGGTGGTTCTGCATGGAAGGGCCATCGCTCAACGGATAAAAGGTACGCCGGGGATAACAGGCTGATCGGAGCCAAGAGTTCATATCGACGCTCCGGTTTGGCACCTCGATGTCGGCTCATCGCATCCTGGAGCTGTAGAAGGTTCCAAGGGTTAGGCTGTTCGCCTATTAAAGCGGTACGTGAGCTGGGTTCAGAACGTCGCGAGACAGTTCGGTCCCTATCTGTTGTGGGCGCAGGAGATTTGAGAGGACCTGTCCTTAGTACGAGAGGACCGGGATGGACGAACCTCTTGTGTTCGAGCTGTCATGCCAATGGCACCGCTCGGTAGCGAAGTTCGGTTGTGATAACCGCTGAATGCATATAAGCGGGAAGCACTCCTCAAGATGAGATCTCCCAACCCGTAAGGGATAAGAAGGGCCCAGGAAGACTACCTGGTTGATAGGCTGGAGGTGGAAGCGCAGTGATGCGTGTAGCTTACCAGTACTAATCGCCCGTTCGGCTTGACCATAAAATTTACTCGGTGCAGAAACAGCTGTCAGCACTCAGCTTTCGGCCATCAGCTAGAATCTGAGCTGCGGCTAAGCGAGTTTCTCTCATCCGCCAGAAATTGGGCGAAGAGAAAGAAAGACGCTGACAACTGTGCGCCGACGAAAAGCCGATGTAATAACGTGGTTGAAATCCGAAGTAAACAACAAGAAAGTAAGCCACACCCAATCTATTCAGTTGTGAGAGATCGTTCTCAAGATCTTTTACAAATTAAGCTCTCAGCTCTCGGCTTTCAGCTCTCAGTTTGAGCGGAGGTTGAGTAGTTGGGACAATCAAGTTTGCTGTCCATCCGCCTTGAAGAGTCAGCGCAGCACAAGTTGCTGAAAGCTGACGGCTGATAGCTGACAGCTGCGACTTGTCGGTGATCTTACCGCGGGGGATCCACCCGTTCCCATCCCGAACACGGAAGTTAAGCCCCGCTGGGCCGATTGTACTGCACGCGAAAGTGTGTGGGAGAGTAGGTAGTTGCCGGCATTAAATAAGGGCCAGTCTGAGAAATCAGATTGGCCTTTTCCTTTTGCGTCGAGGTTTCAGAGTTAATCTCGCATGGCCCCGTTGACCAGGAGATCCTTGGCTTGCCCTATTCCTCGCGATGAAGCGTTTCGTGGAAGGGCACGGCTTCAGCCGTGCCGTAACAGCATTTTCTCGATTCGGGCTTTAGCCCCTGAGGTCTCCTGATCCAGCCTGGCTACTTCCTTCTTGCGGGAGATCCTTCGCAGAGAGCGCTCAGGATTTCGGCAGAAGGCTCCCGCGCGCAAAGACAGCGCACTCACGCCTTCTAGGCGCCTCAAGTTAAGCCCCGCTGGGCCGATTTGTACTGCACGCGAAAGTGTGTGGGAGGGTAGGTAGTTGTCGGCATTAATAGAGGCTGCGTTCTTAACAGAGCGTGGCCTTTTCCGCTTTTGGGATAGGGGCTCGCAATAAAGCAATATTGACTCCCATTTCCAGAACGTGGGAGAAGGAGATGGAATTATATTTAATGGCGAATGAAAAATATCCCCGACTGCAAGACCCGCTCGATTGCAGTAGATGGGTGGTAGGAGAAAGATATGTGCATCATCTGTGAGCGTGAACTATGGGGCGAGCATCGCGCGCTCGAAGGCGAGTTCTTCAAGCCGTGCAAGACATGTAACAAGTTCCCTGGCGCCAGCTCTGAGGGAACCTGCTATCACTGCTTCGCAATTGGCGGCTCGATCGACGAGTGTCCTGAGTGCGCGAGCAAACCATGGAGCGAAGAATTTCTGGAGGCCAAGAACGAGATCGAAGGCCCAGACAAGTTGCTGGTCCCGTTCTAGCCACGTTCTTCTGCGGCTGGGATGCCGACCTAGGTAGTCGCCGGCATTAATAAAGGCCAGTCGGAGAAATCAGATCGGCTTTTTCCGTTGGTAACTAAATTCAAGAACGGAAGGGTCGTACAATCCAACCGTGCCCGGTCGATTTCGAAAACCCGTCAAGCCCAGCGAGTCAATTATTGGCTTTGCGGTCGTCATCGCTATCGGTCTTACCTTCGAATTCGCTCGCGGCGTTTGGCTGAACAGTTCGAATGGGCGTCACATCAGCTCTGTTGCTTTACCCCGCTACTGGTTGATGTGGAATCTGCTTCCGTTGATACTCTTCGCGATCGGCAGGCTCTTGCGGAGGCAAGGTAGACGAATCGATGCAAGAGACCCTTCGCCGGCTGCCCAAGTTCCGTGACGAAAGGTAGCGCGGCCTCGCTCCTGCTTTTAGACCAACCCTAATTTCTTCTTGCTCAAATCAGATTCTGGAACGCAGGATAGCTGCGATCACACGTGGACTGCGGTGGCCGTGCAGCACGGCGATTACTGCGAGGGGTTTCTCGTCCGGCGCGTAGGCGATCACGTACTCGCCCATAGACTGAAAGCGCAACGGCTCCGCGGTTAGGTCCGGGCGAGTGTGGCCTATGTAAGGAAAAGGTATTAGGGACTGAATCGCTTCGTAGATTTCTTCTCGGGTCCGGTCCGCTGCGCCCAGGTTGTCAGCTGCGATGTATTCCCAGATTTCGTCAATATCCGCGAAGGCTTGCGGGTGGAGAACAAATTCGTTCATGAACCGGCGCGACGCTCTTTGCTCTTTTGTCGCAGTTTGGCGAAGGCCTCTTCTCCGTCAACCGGCGTCACGCGACCGCTCTTGAGATCGTCATAGCGGTCGTCCAGCATCGCCCGCACCTCGGACAATTCCTGCAGGTAGCCTGCCATTGCGTCCTCGATCAAGTCGCTGGGCTGGCGCCCGCTCTTGCTGGCTAGCTCTTGCAGCCGTGTTTCAGTTTCTGGACGAAAGTTCACTTCCATGGGAGTTAGTCTAGAACGGTGGATGGGGTGTGTCAAAGGGCCAGCCTTGCTATCAAGCGTAGGGAACAACGGTTACTTCCGGCATCATCGTGCCCACCCTTCGAAAATCGCGAAGGGTGGGGCAGTCATTTGCCTATCATCGTCGGAGCGGCCTTTTGCGCTTCCGGTCCGCCGTTCAGGGTTGCCACTGCGGGGCGTAGCTCTCGATCTCTACCGTAATCCCAATCATTCTCTTCTCGAACCACCTAACGATGACATCCGGCGACTCCGTCGATCCCAATTCATTGGATAGCTTATAGACGAGGGTCACCTCGTCCTTGACTCGGCAAGCACAACTCGGAGGCCAAAACTTCCAGCTTTGGAGATTCTCGATCGCCGCCGCCCGCAGGAGTTTGTGCCAGAGCTTGCCTCGACATCGGCGGTTTCTCCGTTCTCGTTGACCGTGAAGCGCAGAGTTGCTTTGCCTTCAATGCGAGCCTGGCGAGCCAAGGGCGGGTAGAAGGGCATCGCTGCGGACTTGAAATGCGGTTCCGTGTCGGCGGCGAACAAGCTGACACTTAACAAAAGAAGAAGTGGTATCGATATCCGCTTCATCGCAGTCTCTCCAGCTCATCGGGGATTGTAGTGCCCAGGGTTCCTTTGGCCAGATCCTTCGCATCGAGGCAGGTGGGACTTTGACTTCCACTGCCAACTCACTAAGTCACAATCTCCACCCTCTCGTACGAAAATGCGAGAACGGTGGGACGCCAGAATCCCCACTTCTCGCGCACAACCGCGCGAGAAATGGGGGCACCCTGCTCTTCTTAGGCTGAGACAGGCCGCCGCTCATTAGGGATTTCCCTAGTTGTGCAGGGACGGGGTCAAGCCTAGTCTTTTCAGACTGGCGCTGTCCGCGTCCCGCATTTCTTTTAGCTGAGGCTGCTTCTGCCTCTCACGCAGGAGGCTCGATGAAAACAAGAACCGCAGCCCTGGTATTGGTACTGGGTTTTGCCGGATCGGTATGCCTTGCCAAGGATGCGAATCTAGGCACTTGGAAGCTGAACGAATCCAACTCCAGATGGAGTCCGGGAGCGCCGAAGAACCAGACGGTGGTCTACAAAGCGGAGCGAGGCGACATAAAGATCACTGTTGACGGTACGGACGCCGATGGAAAACCGATCCACAATGAATGGAGCGGCAAGTTTGATGGCAAAGACTATCCAGTCACGGGTGATGCCACCTCAGACACACGGTCGTACAAGAAGATTGACAACGCTTCCAACTGCGACAAGCTGAACTTCTGCAGCGTCGAACTAACCGCCAAGAAGGATGGAAAGGTTACGATGAGCGGGCACATTGTCGTTTCTCCCGACGGCAAGAGTCGCACAGCCACGGTAAGTGGGACCGATCCGAATGGCAACAAGATTGAAACTACTGTGACGTACGACAAGCAGTAGGCGATGGCCGAGGGGGCTGGCCCAGACTATCTGGCTCTTGCGTGCGCCATTACGAAGGAGGCTGCCCCAGGCTTCGCGCATTTCGAAGCTTGGGAAACCACGAGCGGACGAATGCGTCCGACCAGAAATAAATCTGGTTGAAAGACGTCCTGGAACGGGACCGTGTGCTCGCGGATGGGTACCCCCACCCCCCTCGGTCTATTGCAATCATTGAGTTAGCGGGAAATCGCGAAATAATCTATCGGGCACAATCACTTGCGGGCAAAATCTTGATGTCAAAGAGCTTACAGGCTCAACCGTGGGGAACAAATTCTCCAGGATGGGAAGGAATGCGACTCTGCACACCGTCTCGGCCTCGACGATGATCACTGATTGGGAATCTGCGGCGCAAGGTTAGACGTCACATCGCAATGTGGAAAAGGGGATGAATTTGGAACGCATCCTCGCGTGTCTCCCCTTCGCTTCGCTCAGGGTCGCGCGGCGGACGAATGCGTCCGCTGCTACATGTCCGGAGCGGGATCGATGCTGGTGCGTTCCCCCCACAGCCCTCACATGATCTTCCATCCTACGGATTCGGAGGAGGGTTCAGTAGTTCGCAATGGTCGACGCACCGTACCGTGTTGGCTTCGACGGTGGCTTTCTTATGGCCGGAAACGTCGATGTCGGGGAGGATTAGCAGGGTCTGCGTGCCATCGGCGACGTTGAAAGTGCAATTGAAGGTCATCGACTGGACGCCGCGTTCCTTGCAGCCGGTTTGGTCGAGCGCGGCGGTAAGGGTGACGGTCTTGTCGTAGACCTGGTCGGCAAGATGCGATGGCAGCAGAGCGATCGTCAGAGGGATCGGCGACTTGATCTTCACGCTGAGTTCCTGGCCGTCGTGGTCGGGAGTCATCAGGCTGTAGACCTTGGGTGCCGCCGTGATCTGGTATTTTTCGTTGAGGATGCGGCGCCAGTAGAACTCCGGCTGAACGCAGTTGTAGTACTGGATGTGGAGATCGTTGGGGGAGATGAATTGCCGCACTCCGGGTCCGAGGATGGCGCCAATGGTCGAGACGAGGGGCTTCTCGGGCCTGCGCTCATCGTGAAAGGTGATAATCATCGGGCGTTCGGAGGGAAGATGACACTCGTAAATCGTGCTGGTGACATGCTCCTTCACGCAGAGGAAGCTGAAGTTCGCAGGGGCTCCGGGTTGCATGGCGGCGTTCCATTCGTCGGCCCAGGTCATGGCCACCGTGACAGGATATCTGGAGTCGATCTGTACATGCATGTCGCCGCCCCCGACAGCGGGACTGTAGACGCGGCCGGCGTGAAGGCTGGCGGGCTCCAAAGGGATCGTCTCGCTGTTGGCAGCACTCCAGTAAACGCGATTTTGTGCATACGAATTCGCGGCGAAGGCGCAGAACAGCAGTGCGGCGAGAAAGCAAAAGTTCCTCATACTAGAAGTATTTGCTGGGTCCATGCGCGGACCCTAGCGAATTCGCGATGGAGGAATTACGAAGGTACCAGGGAGCGGCCAGGGCTTTGCCGTCCTTCAAGATCCCTCAAGGTTAGACCCGCCGGCATACATCGGTGTGTGCTAGGATAATTACTGACAAGGAAAGCGGCCGTTGAGAGAAATCTCGACGGCCGTTTGATTTTTGCCCGTTAAGGTTCAAACGTTTCAGAGCTTCATGGCTTCACGGTGAACCTTCCCGATCGTTGAGATCTCGTGAGCCACTAGAAATTTGTATTTGCAGAGTTACAAAATCAAAATCACCCGCGGGCCTCATTCCTGGCGCGCGGGTTTTCTTTTGGAGGAAATCATGAATGCGTTCAAAGGCAATCGCGTTGTCCACGAATTCACCCAAACCAATCCTGCCACTCCCGAGAAAGTTTTCCCTCTTCTCTGCCCCGTCCGCGAGGACGACTGGCTGCCGGGATGGAAATATCGTCTGATCTATTCGGATTCTGGCGTCGCCGAGTTGGGGTGCGTCTTCACCACTCCGAATCCGCCAGGTTCCGCGGCCGGTGCGCCTGCCAGCGAGACCACGTGGATCGTGACCGACTACGATCCTGCCGCACTTCGCATCGCGTATCTCTGGATCAATCCAGGACTTGTCATCACCGAACTCGTCATCCAGTTGACGCGGTCCGGTGTGGAAGAGACTCGCTCCCACATCCGATACCGTTACACGGGACTGTCTCCGGAAGGCAATCGTGAACTGGAGGGCTATGACAAGGAATGGTTCGAGGCGCGGTTACGAAATTGGGAGACTACGATCAATTATTTCTTGAGGAACGGGAGGAAGATGGGGGATTGAACCCGTCACCGCAAGCAGCATCGTGCCCACCCTTCGAAAGCCACGAAGGGTGAGGCAGCCTCAGATATTGCGGTGGACAGGTGGGCAGTCCCCACCCGGTTTGGATATCGATCCGCCGCGTTGGGGGTTCGAGCGATTTCATTTCCCGTTCTGCTTCTGGAATACGACGCGTGGCGGACGAATGCGTCCGCCGCTACGTGAGCAGTCACGAAACTGCACCAAGTTCTCGAGACAAAAATCCCCACCCCTTCGACAAGCTCAGGGCAGGCTCTCTCGCAAACTGCGCTAGAAGGGTAGGGCAACCGGCCTTTTCCGGTTCGCTCGACAGCGCATCGCTGCCAATTCCGTCTTTCCCATGTAGCCGGTTTCACACCTAAAGGGCAGGAGTGTCAGGTGGATTACAATGCTCCGATGATTTTTGAGCACGAACGAGAAAGGACGGAACGCAATGCCGATGAACACTATCACCCTGTCCCTAGTGAATCGTGTCAGGCACAATAGATCCGGGAAACTAAATCCTACCCAAAGGCTCTCGATGCTCGGAGGCCGCCGAGCGCTGCTTATGCTGGTCGCGGCATTCGCCTTCGCCACCGCGGCGCACGCCCAGTCTTATTATTACGTCGACTGCTCGGGCGCAAATTCGGCGGACTTTTCGACGATCGGCGCAGCGTTGGCAGTGGCTGGACCGAACTCGTACATCCTGGTGACCGGAACATGCAATGAGAACGTAAACATTACAAACTTCTCGAATCTGAATCTCGGAGCGGTCGTTGGTTCCACGGCAACCATCCGTGGCAATGTCTCGATCGTTGCTTCCAATAGTGTGTTCCTCTACGGGCTCAATGTCACAAACCCGGCTGGTGACGCATTCGATATCACCAGTAGCCACAATGTGACGTTATGGACCTGCACGGCCAATGGAAATTCAGGTGTTGGGTTGTCCGTCGGTACGGTATCGGATGTCGTCGTACAGGGACCAGGGTCCTTCGACTCGAATGGCGCCGGTGGAATCAATGTGACGTTTCAGTCGGCTTTGAACGTGTTGGCGATGGCCGGGCCGGTAGATATCAGCGGCAATCACGGAACGGGGGTTGCAGTCGGAGACGGCGGTCTCTTCCAGACGCTGGGAAATACGACAATCGAAAACAACGTCAATACTTCGACATCGGTTCGGCCAAACGGCTTCGGCATACAGGCAGTCAGTGCTTCCAAAGTTCAGGTTGCAAACTGTTTTGGGACCTCCCAGATCGCGGACAACCAGAGTGGCGGAATTGATGCGCGCGAACATTCCCAGATCTCGATCTGGGACTGCGGGACGAACGGTGACAACATCGTCAAGGACAATGGCGCCGTGGGCGTCGCGGTCGGGATGGGAAGCCAACTCGCTCTTTACAACAACGTCGTCATCTCGGGACACACGCGTGCGGGGATCGATCTGTACGCCGCGGGCCAGCTCTACACTTACGGCCCGAATGTGATTTCAGAAAACGGGAGCAGCGACAATCCACGCAGCGCCGGCGTCATGGTCGATGGAAACTCCGAAGCCTATCTGCGGGGAGGAACGATCTCCAGAAACGAGGGTCCGGGCATTCTGGCCCTTGTCAATTCCAGCGTGGACTCTGTGGGTGCGACCTTCCCCGACAATTCGGGAGGAATCATCACTTGCGACTCAAGTGCGTACTTTGCGAGCGACTTGCTTCAGGCCACCGGGACTCCGCGTAAAGGAATTGAATGCCGCACGCCGCACCATCTGGGGAATGGAGAACGTCCAGCTGCGGTGCCGGCCGCACCGGACGTCACGGCACAAAAGAAACAAGCGGCGCAGTACAAGAAGTTTGCGTCGCCCAAATGAATCGGGTAGTCCCATTTTGCCGCAGGAAGGATTTAGACTTTGACTTCCACTACTCACCAACTCTAATCACTAACCCCAAGTCAAAATGGGGAACCCGCGCATGGTCATGGTGATGACAACTGCGACTGCCGTGAGTCTAATGCGGCGATATGGATACTACAGGCGCGGGCGTGGGGGGTCGGGTGGCGGCGGCTTCGGTTGAGTCGGTTGCTGCTGGTGGGATAGAGGCGGGGAATGGTGCCTCCGATGGCTATCGTCGGGTGGCTTCGTTGTGGCACACGCTGTTGGTGGTCGTTGTGCAGGGTGTATTGTCTTATCGCGCGGCGGTGAGCTTCGGGAAAGTGCATGCTCTGGTGGATGGCAATCGCGCTGGTCTTTACGAGCGCACCATGGTGACGGAGTGGGTGATGCTCGGCGTGGTGCTCATAGGCGTATGGTGGCATGGCTCGTCGCTCATCACGGTGCTAGGAGAACGCTGGCGGTCGGTGAGACATCTCCTGCGCGATGTGGGGATTGCGGTGTTGCTTCTGATGGTGACGATCGCGATATCGTCATTCGGGCGTGGAGGGGGAGGTGCGTCGGCGGCACATTCTATCCTGCCACAGGGGCGGACCGAGATGTGGCTGTGGGTGGCGCTCTCGGTGACGGCGGGGATTTGTGAAGAGGCGATCTATCGCGGTTACCTGCAGCGGCAGTTCATTGCGGTGACGAAAAATGTTCCGGCGGGGATCGTGCTTTCTGCGGCGGCGTTTGGGGGAGCGCATCTTTATCAGGGGGTGCCGCAGGCGCTGAAGATTGCACTGCTCGGAGTCGTGTGCGGGATCGTGGCTTACTGGTGCAAGACCGTGCGGCCAGGAATGATCTCACACGCGTGGCAGGATATTCTGGGAGGGCTGGCGCACCATTGACGCCTTGAGTCGATCTCAGCGAGTTCTCCTCGGCGACGCTTGCTTTGGGAAAACTACGTGAGCGATCCCACGGGAAAACTTATGAAGCGATCAGCCACTTACGGGACTGCGATTGTATTGGCGCATTTGTTGGTCAACATTGCGCATGGCGCTGCTCACCGCGAACTCGGCGTGGGCCTTTCTACGCTTGGCTCGATCTTTGTGATTGTGGTTGTGCTGATCTTGCCACTCGTTGCGATGGTGCTGCTTTGGACGGCGCGGCTGCGACTCGGGTTGATTCTGCTGGCGCTTTCGATGGGTGGAGCATTGCTATTTGGGTTGTATCACCACTTCCTGGTTGTGGGCCCTGATCACATTCATGCGCAGCCGAGTGGAGGATGGGGTAGCACGTTTGTGTTGACATCGTATCTGTTGCTCATCACCGAGGCGCTTGGAACTTGCGTTGGGTTTTATTTTCTGAGGAGCGGGAGCTCGGGGGCTCCAGTGAAGAACTGAGACCTTTGTCAAATCCACATGCTGACGTCGCAACGTTAGGATGGGCCGTAGGATGGACCGTCAGGCAATTCAAAACGGAGGCGCGATGATTGGTGATTCGAGGGTGGCATCGGCTGGCGTTTCGCGACGGCAGATCTTGAGTGGCATTGTCGTCGCGTGTTCAGGAGCGTTGGTGAGTACCGTGGGCTGGGGACAGGACAACAAGATGGTGGCGGCTTCTACGGAAGGCAATAAGAGCCGCACCTCGCTGCATCAGGAGATTGAGTACAAGTCGGCGCCACAGCGGATTTATGAGGTGCTGTTGAGTTCGAAGGATTTCTCCACGTTTTCGGGAGCCGCGGCAGAGATTGATCCGAAAGTGGGCGGTGCGTTTTCGATGTTTGGCGGGTTAGTGGTCGGGCGGAATGTTGAGTTGGTTCCGCACCAGCGGATTGTGCAGGCGTGGCGGCTGGCGCAGGAGTTTCCGGAAGGAACTTATTCGCTCTTGAAGATTGAATTGAAAGCAAAGGATTCGGGGACACGGCTCATTCTCGATCATACAGGCTTCCCTGAAGGCCATTACGATCATCTATACGAGGGATGGTATTCGCATTATTGGGAGCCGCTGCGGAAATTCCTGGCGTAGCCGATTCGCAGTTGCGGCATTCGCCGGGCGGACGAATGCGTCCGCCGCTGCATGGGCATGAATGAAGGAATGACAGGATGAGCAAAGTTCGAGTGGCTGCGTTTTCTATTTCTATTGATGGATTCGGCGCGGGACCGCGGCAGGATTTGCAGAATCCGCTTGGCGTGCGCGGGACCGAGCTCCACGGATGGTTTTTCCCTACTGACATTTTCCAGAAGATGCACGGGCAAGGCGAGGGAACCAAGGGCGCCGACAACGATGTGGCGGCGCTGTCGTTCGAGAATGTTGGGGCGTGGATTCTGGGAAGGAATATGTTTGGGCCGGTGCGGGGGCCGTGGCCAACGACGGGCGAGCCGTGGAATGGATGGTGGGGCGAGAGTCCTCCGTACCATACGCCGGTGTTCGTGCTGACGCATCATGCACGAGCTCCGTTGGTGATGGCCGGCGGGACTACGTTTTACTTTGTCACCGATGGATTAGAGTCGGCGTTGCAGCAGGCCAAAGCTGCGGCCAAGGGGAGAGACGTGCGCATTGGCGGTGGCGTGTCGATGATTCGGCAATATCTGCTGGCGGGGCAGATTGATGAGATGCATTTAGCGGTTTCGCCTGTGTTGTTGGGGGAAGGGGAGCATCTGTTTGCTGGGATCGATCTTCATCAGCGAGGATTTGCGGTGGTGCGGAGTATCGCGGGAGAGAAAGCGATGCACATTTTTATGAAGAGGTAGCGCCGCGAGGTTTGAGTTTCGATCCCTTGTGAAAATCAAAATCCCCACCCTGTCTCGCCAAACGGCGGCGAGACAAGGATGGGGCACCACCGATTCAGACATATCTCGATTCAGACTTACTCCAATTCAGACATAGCTTCGGTTAGAAGCTGAAGCGGGTGGAGAACTGGAAGCTGCGCGATCCGAACTTGGGCACGATGGCGCCGGGCTGGCCGAAGAACGGGTTTGCGGTGGCGGTCCAAAATGCGTTCGTCGGATTGCCTGGATCAGGGACGGGGTCTCCGGTCGTGTACTGCACGTTGTTGACGACGTTCTGCTGGTAGTTGGGATGGTTGAAGAGGTCGAAGGCTTCAGCCCGGAAGCTCAGCTGATAGCGCTCGGCGAAAACGAAGTTCTTGACTACGCTGCAGTCGAAATTTCTGAAATTCGGACCTCGGAAAGAGTTGTATTTCTCTCCGGGGACGATGGAAAAGTTGATTTCAGGATTGTCGAAGACTGCGGTGTACGGACGTCCGCTGGCAAAGGTGAGAATGCCGCTGAATTCGAATCCCTTGAGCGCGTGAAATTGTGGAGACCAGACACCCGTGGTTACGAAGCGGTTGGTCTGATCCAGTTGCGATGGGCCGCGTTGCGAGGCCTGGTCGAACTGGTTGTAATACCCGGTGCCCTGGTCCGTGGTGTGAGACAGAGTGTAGGCGACCGACGCCAGGAACTGGCGCGACTGGTGACGAAGCGAAACCAGCAGCCCGTTGTAGATGGACAATCCTGAATTGTCGATCGCGTTGATGGTCCCGAAGTTCGGATTGATGAAGCCGTCGACCGCACTGAAGTCGGGCGTGGTGTAAGTCTTTCCGTTGGGCAAGGTCACTGTCGCGGTCGCGAACGATCCGGGCGAATAGATAGGCTGCTGATCGGGTGGCACCAGGTTCAAGTCGAATCCGAAATTGCCATTCGCCTGGCGAGTGACGCCGTTGGAATTTCCAAGCAGCGCAAGTCCGTGGCTGTAGGCGTATCCCACGCTCAGCGCGGTCTGCGCGCCGAACTGATGTTCAACCGCGATGTTTCCCTGTTCCACATATGGACTGCGGAAATCCGGAGAGAAGACGACGATGGAGGGAGTTCCGCCTGCGCCAGTTGGAAATGAAGTCAGACTGTTGGGATAAGTCACGAGTGGATTCGAATTGCCGAAGGCTGGTCCTACGACCACGAGGAAGGGGCGCGTGATGCCGTTTGAGGCGAAGGCCTCGGAGACGTCGAGCAAGTCTTCCTGGATGTAGAACAGGCCGAAAGATCCGCGAACTACGGTGTTGCCCTTCTGATCGATGGAGTATGCAAATCCCGCGCGTGGGGCAACATTGTTCTTGCTATAAGGAATGTGACAGGTGAGATCGAATCCGGGATTGCACTGCTTCGGTTGCGGAAGCACCTGCAGGTCGTAGCGCAAGCCGTAGTTCAGCGTGAGGCGCGGGGTGGCGCGGAACTGATCCTGGGTGAAGAACGAGTAGGTTGGCGATGTTTGAACGATGGTCGACTGCCCGAACGACTGCAAGTAGAGTTGGAAGTTTCCCGTAGCAACATCGGTGAGGTCGCCGAAGCGATACTCGCCCTTGGGGCCGTAGGTGAAAGAATCGGCGTTATGGCTGATATTGATGTCTACGCCGGCCTTGAGAGTGTGTTTGCCAACAATCTTGGTGAAGTTGTCGGTGAACTCGTAACGCTTGTCAGTGTTGGCGAGTTGAAAGCGGTTGCCGCCGAAGACAAAGCCCGTGTCCGGATTCTGAATGGTGACTGCCGGGGAGGTAGGCGGGGTTGCAGGAAGATCAAAGTGATAATCGCTGCCCAGGTGGAAGCGAAATTCGTTGATGTTGGTGGCATTAAAAGCGGTCTGCAGCGACACCTGAAAGAATTGGCTGGTCGCGCCGTCGGTAAGCGAGAGGCCGTCGCCGGTTGACGTGGGCGTGTTGAAGTATCCGTGGGGACTGCGGAAGCGCTGGAAGTTATAGGTGACGTTGAGGATGTTCTTGTCGTTGAGGACACCGTTGATTTTTCCGAAGGCGGCGTTCTGGTTGAAGCTGCGTGGGAATGATCCAGCGGCTGCGTCAACCTGCGCGGCCAGGTCGGGATTGGCGGCAAGAAATCCCGGCGGCAGATTGTTCACGGCTGGTCCGTCGTTCACCGTCAGAGGCTCGTTGCGGACCTGGCCTTCATAGTTTCCGAGATAGAACCAGCGATCGTGAACGATGGGGCCACCAATCGTCCCGCCAAATTGTTGCCGGCGATCGTGTGGCTTCGCGATGCCGTTCTGCTGGTTAATCTCGTCATTGGCGTTGGTGGCCGAATCGACAATGTAGTAGTAACCGTCTCCGTGAAGCTGGTTGGTGCCGCTCTTGGTCACGGTATTCACCACGCCCCCGCCGGCCTGACCGAATTCTGCTTCGAATCCGGTGCTGGTGACCTGGAATTCGCGAATCACGTCTTCGCTGAATTGATAGGGGATGCTGGTGCGCCCGATCTGCTGCGCAAAGAAAGCGTTGTTGTTGTTACCGCCGTCGACGGTGTAGTTGTTGAAGTTTCCGGCGACGCCGTTGAAGCTGATCATGCCGAAGTCGCCGTCGGTGGTCGCCCCTGGTGTGAGCAGAGCAAAGTCGGTAAAGTTGCGTCCATTGAGTGGCAACGACTCGATGCTGCGCTGGGCTACGACCGTGCCGAGAGAAGACTGGGCGGTATCAACCAGAGGAGTATCCGCGCTAACCGTGACGGTGGCGTCGACCTTGCCGACGGTGAGCTGCGGATGGATGACGGCCCGTGTGCCCACGGTGATGGTGACGTCTTTGAGAACGCTTCTTCCGAAGCCGGATTTCTGAATCGAAACTTCGTAGGTGCCTGGGTCCAGATAGAGGATCGTAAAGTCACCGTCGTCCGTGGAATGCACGGTGGTGGATACGCCCGTGTTCTGATTTCGCACCGTGATGTCGGCTCCGGCGACGGCCGCACCCGTAGGATCGGTCACCGTGCCCTCGAGACGTCCGGTGGCCGCGGCGGATTGTGCGGCTGCTAGGCTGGAAGAGAGAAACAAGACGGTGGCGAAAAGAAGGCTGATACCCAGGGTCAAGGCAGGGGAATACCTACGGGGAGAAAGCAGGGTCATTAGTTTGTGGGCTCCGTGAACTAAGGATTCAACGAGGCGGTTGTGATGCTCGCGAAGTCTTCACAACCTTCCCGGTCAGGACGGTACACGCTCTACATGAAAATCATCTGAAGACGGTGGGGAGGAAGACTCGGGATCTTGAGGCCAAAGGACGCATTCATTCGTGGCGCTCGCTTCGTTCGCGGGGCGGACGCTTCGGCGTTGCTCAGGGCAAGCTGCGTCCGCCCCTTGCATGGTTGATCAGGCTGCAGCTTGCTCTTGATAGGCTGGGACGAACGACTCGGCTACAAAAGTTTCGTAAGTTGTGGGTGTGGTGTTTTGCGGTGTGCGAGGTTCGAGGGCGCGCATGGTTCCGGCGTTGAGTGCTGCGGCCATCTCGAGAAGCAGGCGCGCGACTTGGTCCGACATTCCCATTTGAACCATGGCGGCGCGAACCTGATCATCGGCCAATTGCATATATTTCAGATCGGGCGTGCCGATTGCCTTGCCAATGGTCGCAACGACCTCAGTGTAAGTGAGATCGCGTTGTCCGAGCAGTTCGAGAGTCTGTTTGCCACGGACAGATGGATGCAACAGTGCGTCCGCTGCTGCAGAGCCGATGTCGCGGGTGGCGATCATGGGAATTTTCAGATCGGGCCGGAGTGGCCCGACGGCATAGCCCATCTTGCGGATCGCGCCGACTTGGGGAAGGGTGTTTTCCATGAAGTAGGCCGCACGCAGGTGGAGTACATTCGCGGAGTCGATCTGGTTGAGCTTTTGTTCGAGGTTGTGAAGTGTCACGACGGGTCCAGTTCCGCTGGGCTTATCGGCTCCAATGCTGCTGAGCGCAACCACGTTTTTGGTTCCTGCATTTTGCACGGTGGCTGCAATTGCGTCGCTGACCCGATTCGAGTAGCCCAGCGGGTCTTTGCTTGTGGTGTTGGGCGGAAGCATCACGTAGGCCGAGTCGGCCTGATGAAAGGCTTTGGCGAGAGCGCCCGCGTCGGTGGCATCGGCGACAAAGATCTCCGCACCTTTTGCCGCGAAAGGCTGTAAGTGGGTTGCGTTTCTGCCGACGACGCGAACCTTCTGCCCGCCGGCAAGAAGACTGTTCGCCACTACACGTCCAGTGTTGCCGCTTGCTCCCAATATGACATACATAAAGTTACCTCCATGGCTGGTTTGGATGCAGGGAGCGGTGTCTTGGACGCGGTGAGCACGTTTTTTCGATTGACGATGGCAAGAGGCCCGGTACAATCCTGAGACATATTTGTCCTTCGTCCGTTGGCGAGGTGCCTCCATTGAGCAGCACGATTTTTTCCTCACTTGTAAGGAAGAACGCCGACCAATTTCTTGATCGTACCGAGCTCCTCGCGCGATCCGAAGAGCACAAGCAGGGGTTGCGCACCTTCGGCTTCGCACTGCTGGTGGGCATCAGTTACTACGCGGGAACTCGAATCGGGTTTGCCCTGACCCCGAGCCAGCATCCGACCGCCACTTTCTGGCCTCCCAACGCGATCCTGCTAGCCGCCCTGCTGCTGGCCCCGACTCGAATGTGGTGGGCGTTTCTTCTGGTATTGCTTCCGGTTCATCTGTTCGTTCAAACGCAGGCGGGAGTGCCGGTTTGGACGGCCGTCGGATGGTTCACCAGCAACACCGGGGAAGCGCTGATCGGCGCCTGGTGCATCACGCGGTACACCGATGGGAAGCGGGTGTTCGATAGCGTGAAGGGAGTTCTCCTGTTCCTGGCTTTTGGCGTGATCCTCGCGCCTTTGGTGACCTCGTTTTTGGACGCGGCAATCGTGGTGAGCACGGGCTGGGGTACCGGCTATTGGGGAGTGGGGACTGAGCGATTTTTTTCGAATACGCTGGCTGCGTTGACACTGGTTCCGACCATCGTGGTCTGTGGTTCCAACGGTGTTAACTGGATCCGAAAGGCTACGTCTGGCCGTTACCTGGAAGCGAGCCTGCTGGTGGGCGGAATCCTGGCGGTGAGCTTCTGGGTCTTTGGCTCACAGACTGCGCCCGGTAACATTCCCGCGCTCATGTACGCACCTTTGCCGCTCCTGCTGTGGGCGGCGGTGCGCTTCGGCTCTGGCGGGTTGAGCGTGTGTCTGCTGTCGATGGCGCTGATCTCAATCTGGAATGCGATGCAAGGCCGGGGACCGTTCACAACCGCATCGATGGAGGAAAATGTTCTGTCGTTGCAGGTGCTGCTGTGCATGGTCGCTCTGCCGCTCTTGTTCCTGGCAGCATTGATGGTCGAGCGTCGCCGCGCTGAGGAGTCGCTGCGAGACATTAGTTCTCGACTTATCGATGCTCAAGAGAAGGAACGCCGGCGGATCGCTCACGAGCTGCACGACGACCTGGGACAGCGCCTGGCGTTCTTGCACTTGAAGCTTTCCGGATTGGGAGAGTCGGAGCCGATGTTGAGGCCGCGATTGAGTGATCTGGTGGATCAGCTTGCCGAGGTTTCTACGACCACGCATGAACTTTCCCACGGCCTCCATCCCAGGGTGCTCGAGCTTGCAGGTCTTGCGACAGCGGCGAAACGACTGTGTGCGGATGTCGCGCGTGGAACATCCGTGTCGATTCGTCAGACGGTGGGAGATTTGCCCGAGCCGCTCCAGCCCAGGGTTTCGCTGTGTTTATATCGAGTGATGCAGGAGGCGTTACACAACATCGTGGCTCACAGCCGGGCGACCCAGGCCGAGATCATTCTTCGCAGCGAGCGAGGGCGAGTCCTTCTTTTGGTAGTGGATGATGGCGTTGGTTTCACGGTCGGAAAAGAGTCCCCGGACGGCTTGGGCCTGGCGAGCATGCGCGAACGAGTACGATCCATTGGCGGGTCGATTGATGTTGTCTCTTCGCCGATGAAGGGGACACGAATCGAAGTTTGGGTGTCGCCGGGAGAGATCGTGCCCGGGCCTGTGTCGGGAGCGGCTTAAGTCAAGGGGACTGGGTGGTTTCTTCCCCACAATATACTGCGACACGGTCACAGATTCTTGCGATGCCGCCAATTGCTGTGAGAGGGCGTCTGGTCAGCATCGGATGCTATAAGACTGGCTCTTGTAAATGGAAGATAAGATCATCCAATGCGATCTGGAAGAGCGACTGGGGCGGAATTTCCAGAAGTACCTAAATATCGTTGACCTTTGCTCCTCACTAACCTCAAGTCAAAACCCCCACCCTAACATCGCAAAATACGCGACGTTCGGATGGGGCACCCGCGCAGTGCCTCATGAGCGTCTAAAATGTCGGCTAAGGTGGGTGACTATGGAAACTTCCGAGAAACCTGATTTCAGTAAGGGGATTTCAATCGACAGCATTCCTGACGACGGAAGACTGGTCGGAGTGGTGGAGGGAGAAGATGTCTTGCTCGTGCGACGTGGAGCAGAGTTTCTTGCGGTGGGGGCATCGTGTACGCACTACCACGGGCCGCTCGCCGAAGGGTTGCTTGTCGGCGACGAAGTGCGCTGCCCCTGGCATCACGCGTGCTTCAGTTTGCGAACTGGCGAGGCGCTACGCGCCCCCGCGCTCGATCCCATTCCGTGCTGGAAGGTGGAACGACGCGGTGATGCCATTTTTGTAAGAGAAAAAATGGCACCTTCGGCTGCAAGCGTCTCGAAGCAGAAACATCCGTCGTCGATTGTGATTGTTGGTGGAGGCGCTGCCGGGTTAGCCGCTGGTGAAATGCTTTGCCGCAAAAGATACGCGGGCTCGCTCGTCATGATCAGTGCCGACAGCGCTCCTCCATGCGATCGTCCCAATCTATCGAAGGATTTTCTTGCCGGAAGCGCCCCCGCGGAGTGGATTCCCCTTCGTCCTGCTGAGTGGTACCGCGAAAACAAAATCGAGTTGGTCCTTAACACTCGAGTGACAGAACTCGACACCGCGACCAAAACGGTTCGCGCCGATAACGGCAAAGATTACCGGTACGATGCCCTGCTGCTCGCCACCGGCGCGGATCCGATCCGAATTCCCATGGAAGGCGCGGACGCATCGCAGATCTTCTTCCTGCGCTCATTCGCCGACAGTCAAGCGATCGTGGCAAAGGCAACTGTTGCGAAGAAAGTGGTTGTCGTCGGTGCAAGCTTTATCGGGCTCGAGGTTGCCGCTTCTTTGCGGATGCGAGGCATCGAGGTGGAGGTGGTGGCGCCGGAACAGATCCCAATGGAGAAAGTTCTCGGCGCGGAACTGGGTAAGTTCATCCGCGGCCTGCACGAGTCACACGGTGTCGTATTCCATCTTGGTCAGACTGTAAAGAGTGTCGATGCGAAGCAAGTGACGCTGAGTGGCGGAGGAACCATCGAGGCTGACTTCCTGGTATTGGGAGTTGGCGTGCGGCCTTCGATCGCTTTGGCGGAGCGATCGGGGCTGACAATGGATCGAGGAATCCTGGTAAATGAGTATCTTGAAAGCAGTGTTCCCGGAGTATTTGCCGCTGGCGATGCGGCGCGATGGCCGGAACCCCATTCCGGGGAAAAGATCCGTGTGGAACACTGGGTCGTCGCCGAGCGCCAGCGGCAGACTGCCGCAAAGAATATGTTGGGGATGCGCGAGCCATTCGACGCTGTCCCGTTTTTCTGGAGCCAGCACTATGACGTCACTATCAACTACGTAGGTCATGCCGAAGAGTGGGACTCGCTGGAGATCGATGGCGACATCAAGCAACGGGATTGCTCGGTCCGCTACAAGCAGCGGGGAAAGACAACGGCCGTAGTCACGATTTCACGCGACCTGGAAAGCCTGAAGGCGGAACTTGAGATGGAACGGGTTATCGCCGACAAGCGTGACTCGGGGCCGGACCCGGCTTCAACACTTCCACGTTCGGCGTAGGCTAACATCGCAGACTACTGTCAGGGCAGGCTCTAACGCCGCAAAAGGCGCGACGTTAGGATGTGGCACCCGCTCATCCGAACCGTCTTATTTCTTCTTCGGCACGAACATATCTGCTTCGGTCAGGCCGCACTTCTGCGCCATCTGGTAGCAGTAGTAGAAGTGGGCGGCGTTTTGGTTACGGGAGTCGGTACCGAAGGTGAATTTCAGGTTGGCGCGCTTTGCTTGCATGATGAAAGATTCGTCGGGGACGTGGGCTGTTTCGTTGATTTCGATTGCCAGCTTTTTTGCCTTCGCCATGTCGATGATGCGGTCGACTCGCGGCTTCGTCCAAAGTTGGCTGTACTGGCGCGCGATGGGGACGGGCAGGAAGGTGGGCCAGGCGAAGATGTCGATCGGCTCGGCGGTCATCACTTGCTCGATGAACTCCATGTAGCGCGTCATGAAGGCGTCTTCGTCGTCGACGTGAGTATCGATTTGCCAGATCGCCAGCCAGGTGCCGTCGGGGTTGGGCAAGGTCAGCGCGTCCATCAGGACGTAGTCGAGTTGGTCCACCAGGGATTTCGAAAGGGTCTTCGACCATCCGGCATAAATGGGCTGCAGGCCGATGCGGACGGGATAGTTGCGTAAGCCATCGATGTACTGCTTAAGGTCAGCGTCGGACTTAATCTTTTCCTCCGGGCCGGGATGCTCGACGATTCCGATCTGCACGCCACGCTCTTTGCCCAGCGCGACTGCCTGCTCGATCGTGAGAGTTGGGCTCAGGTGGACGTGATAGTCGGCGACCGGGAAGGTGGGCTTGACGGGAGGGGCGGACGCGATGGTGGGCGTGGCTGCGAAGAGATTTCGTTCGGTCGCGAGTCCGGCTGCGGCGAGCACCGCGCCGGACATTATTGAAGTGTGAAGGAATTTTCTGCGCGAATAAGTCACGATGGATTTTCTCCAAGAGCGATCAGAGTCTTGCTATGGAGCATATGGAGCAACGATACGCGACATCAGTGATCGGGGTCACTGATGAAGCGCCTAAAGACACCATTTCCAATATCCGGGCTTACGGCTGGTATGGGCAACGGCGAGGATCTGGATCTCACTCCCAGCCCGCTCACGATAGACCAGAGTGAAAGGAAAATGTCGGAGGAGGAAACGGCGAGTCGCGTGTGGGCCTTCCGCCCAGCGTTGAGGTGAGGAGATGATCTCCGACAGTGCGCGATCTACTTCTGCATCGAACCGGAATGCAGAGTCGAGGCTTCGCTTGAGGTACTAGTCAAATGCCGCGTCATATTCGGCGCCAGCCTCGGGATGAAATCTCGCCGATTCAGCGGGCACGAGGTAATTTTGCCAAGTTGCGCTTGCGCACTTCTTCCCAGGAAGTGGTCTGAACTTGGCCCGAATCGAGTTCAGCTACGCGCTTGGAGATCTCCGATTGCCAAGAAGCTGTGACTCCTTCGTCGACCTGGCCGCCTAAGTTCGAGATCAATGAGTCTGCCAGCGCTTCCTGTTCTTCCAGCGAAAGCGACAGCGCTCGCTCTAGCAACTTCGAAACCTCAGGCGTCATTTGTGGCATGAAGGCCTCTCCGCACCTATTCTAGCGTAGCGCTTCCTGGATGTACTCAAAAACATGATTTCAGCGGAAGGAGGGGGGTAGCCGTCACTGCATTCACAGATGCGACGTTACGGGAGAACTTTCAGGACGGCGGCGGTGATGTCGTCGTGGGGAGCGGTGCCGTTGGAGAAGGCGAGGAGACCGTCGAAGAGGTGATCGAGCGATTCGGCGGCGGACTTGGACCGGCTTTGGGCAAAGAGAGTCGACATGCAGTCAGAACAGAATTCGATGCCTTGGGGATTGAGCGCCTCGTAGCGACCGTCGGTAGCGAATAGAACGGTGTCACCGGGTGAGAGTTGTACGACGTGGCGGTCGTAGCTGGCAATCGGGAGCAGGCCGGAAGGGAATCCGCCGTCGCCCAGAGGACGGCATGTGGTGGCGGAGGCATGGAGGGGGAACGGCAGGCCTGCGTTGGAGAATGCCAACTTGCGCGTCGCGGGATCGAAGACGGCGTAGAGCGTGGAGCAAAAGCGGCCGGGCAGAGGGCGCTGCAACAGGCGCTGGTTCAGCAGAGAGAGGATGCTGGCTGTGTCGGCCCCGGTTTTGTGGATGCCGCGAAGTGTCCCCATGACGAGCGCTCCGTACATGGTGGCAGGAAGTCCCTTGCCCACGACGTCGCCGAGGTAGAGGCCGATGAGACCGTCGGGCAGGCGGAAGAAATCGACGAAGTCTCCGCCGACCTCGAAGAAAGGAGTGAAGCGGAATGCGATCTCGATGGAGTAATCGCACAGGGGCGCGGTTGGGATGAGTGACGACTGAATGAGTCGTGCCTCGCGCATGTACTCGTTGCAGATGCGGCCACAGGAAGGAGTTTCCAGGTCTTGGATCGATTCGCTTTCAGCGAGGAGGTCGATGGGATGCAAGGCGTAATTGTCCTCTGCAGCCTTAGATCGGCAGGAATTGGATCCGGCTTGATCGAGACGGTAGGCCGTGGAGGTCGAGGAGATTCGATTCGGGAGTGGCTTAATTGGGAAGTCGCAGCGCGGATCGGCGGCGCGGGATGCGGAAGGCAACGAAGAGGATCGCGAAGAGCACGGTGGCGGCTCCGATGGCGGTGTTTGCAAGGAAGTCGAGGAGCGCGTGATCCATGCCGAGGGAGAGAAGAAGGGATCGGGCTGCTGCTTTGAGGGAGGTGGCGAGGAGTGTGATCGGCATGGCGTCAGTTCCGTTTCAGTGGTCAGGAGTCATGAGTCGGGAGTCAGGAGTCGGGAGTCAGAATTTGGAAGTCAAAAGCCCCACCCTCTCGCAAACTGCGCGAGAAGGGTGGGGCACCCTGTTACTGGGCTGGGGTCGGATTCGGTGCCGGGGCTTCGGCGGTTACTTCGGGCGTCGGCGTGACTGGGGTGATCTTCACCGTAGCCAGAATTTTTTCCAGGCGGTCGAAGACTTTGTCGCGGTCGACGTGCTTGGTGATGCCGTCTTCAGACGCGACGGTGGTCACGTTCAGGGCGAACTCGTAGCACGCCCCATTCTGGAAGACGTGGAAGTACTTCGAGTCGCTTTGGCGAGCGCCTTCTCCGGAAACCGCTTCGGTGCCGTGCAGTTCGAGGTCGCCAACCATCAGCTTGGAGTTCGAGCCATTCGACAACTTCGCTACGCTCGGTTGCTCGGGGACGGAAGCAGGCTCGGGCTGCGTGGAAGCAGTCTGCGTAGCCGCTTGCGTTGACGCTGATTCCGTTGAGGTGACGGGCGTGACGACCTTGGGCTGCGGCACGGCGAACTCGGTGCATTGATCGGCCGTGAGAGTCTTGTGGACACTCACGTTGAAGAATGCGGAGGAGAAGTCGGTGTTGGCGAAGCTGGTTTCGGGAAGCTCGATGGCGGCGAGGGCGACTCCACCGGGTTGCACGAAGTTCATGGGGAGAGGATTCATAGCCACCAGTTCGGTGGCGGCGGCGCCGGTTTCAATGGCGTAGCGGCGCGGGTATTCGAAGGTTAGTCCGGAAGTCTTGTCGGTGTAGTTCACGGTTGCGGGCTGCTTGTGCTGGACCGACCTCTTGGGAGCTGGCTTGCTTACGGCCTGCACGGGTGGCGCGGGTACGGCCGCGACCGGAGTCGACGGTTGCGTGACGGGAATCTGCGTGTTTGAGCTTATGGGTTTCGGCTTGTCGTTGGAACAGCCGACGGTTACGGAGCAGATGATCAGGACAGCGGTGAAGACTGCGATGCTGCCGTGTTTGCCCCAGGTTACGGAATTGCGGGTTTCTGCGATGCTGCGAAGAGCGTTGATGCGGGTCATGGCTGGTGGCCTCCTGCCGGGTCTCGGCGACTTGAGTCATGCAGCCGGTGTGCCATGCGGACGAGCATTGATTTTGCGGGGGTTAGGCGAGTAATCAGTGAAAAGCCGCGTGGGGCGCGGGACACGGTGTGGGGGGAGGAACACGCGGGGCGGGGAAGTCAAGGTGGGAAGTCAAAGTCTCTACCCTCTCGCACACAACGCGAGAAGGGTGGGGCAGCCTTTCTTACTTTGGAGGATGAGACAGGGTTAGTTAGTATCCTTACGCGGTGAAAGAGCAGCCCAGTTCCGAAGGGAGAGGGGTACAGGCGATGAGAGTGGTTCGGTGGAGATGGTTCGTGTTTTTTCTTTTATTCATGGTTGCAGGTGTTGCTTGGGCGCAGGCGGGGCCGGAGAAGATCATTATTGATACCGATATTGGCGACGACGTGGACGATGCGTTTGCGCTCGCGCTGGCCGTGAAGAGTCCGGAGCTGCAGGTGCTGGGCGTGATGACGACGTTTGGGGACACCGAGACGCGCGCGAAGATCACAGAGCGGTTTCTGGGTGAGGTGGGACGCGGAGATATTCCCGTGCTGGCGGGGAAGGCGACGGCGACGAAGAATCCGATGTCGCAGCGGAAGTATGCGGAGAATCATTTTGCGAAGGCAGCGCATGGCGACGCTGTGGAGTTTTTGCTGCAGCAGATTCGGAAGTATCCGGGCGAGATCACGCTGATTGCGATTGGGCCGCTGATGAATGTGGGTGCAGCGATCGATAAGGATGCGGCGACGTTCCGGATGTTGAAGCGCGTGGTGCTGATGGGTGGGTCGGTGCGGCGAGGGTACGGGGATTTGGGATATACGGCGGCGGTGCCTCCGATGCCGGAGTGGAATATTTTGAACGATGTGGGGTCGGCGCAGAAATTGTTTACGTCGGGAGTGCCGTTGTATGTTGTGCCGCTGGATTCGACGCAATTGAAACTGGATGAAGTGAAGCGGGGATTCTTGTTCTCGCAGGGGACGGCGGTGACGGATCAACTGGCGGTGCTGTATCACTTGTGGGGACAGGAAACGCCGACCTTGTTTGATCCGATGACACTGGTGTTTGTGCTGCGGCCGGAGTTGTGTCCGGTGACCGGGATGCACATTCGGGTGGATGAGAAGGGATTCACTCGGGAGGAACCGGGGACGGTGAATGCTCAGGTTTGTTTGGATTCGAATGGGGAAGACTTCTTTAAATTTTATTTGAAGAGGGTGGCGGGGGACGCCAGGAGTCAGTAGCCGGTAGTCAGGAGTCAGATCAGAAGTCACAACCGCAAAGTCAAAATCCCCACCCACTCGCTGTGCGAGAAGAGTGTGGCACCCGGCGAGGCCGAGACGGCCTCGCGAAAGCCGGCGGGACGCCGGCGGTACGAGGAGAATCATGCGATCGAAGGACATGGCACGACGGGGGTTTTTGCAGAGGGCGGGGGCGAGCGCGATTGCTGTGTCAGGAATGACGCTTGTTCCGGGGACTTCAACGCTGGCCGCTCAAGAGACAGCGGGACTGAAGCCAATCGGTGTTCCTTACGACGTGCAGGCGTTTGGCGCTGCGGGTGACGGAAAGACGATTGATAGTCCTGCGATCAACCGGGCGATCGACGCGGCTGCGGCCAATGGCGGGGGAACGGTTTACTTGCGGGCCGGAAATTATCTTTGTTATTCGATCCATTTGAAGAGCAAGGTCGCACTTTTTCTGGACCAGGGGGTCACGATTGTTGCGGCGGATCCGGGGGCGGATGCTGCACAAAGTTACGATCCGGCCGAATCGAACAAGCCGTGGGAGGGCTATCAGGATTACGGACACAATCACTGGCACAACAGTTTGCTCTGGGGAGAAGGGCTCGAGGAAGTTTCGATTTGCGGGCCGGGGTTGATTTGGGGCAAGGGATTAAGCCGCGGCTGGGGAGCGGGGCCGAAGGCAGAAGATCCGGGTGTTGCGAACAAGGCGATTGCGCTGAAGAATTGCCGCAATGTCTTGCTACGCGATTTTTCAATATTGCATGGTGGGCATTTCGGGATTCTGGCGACGGGCGTCGATAACCTGACGATCGACAATCTGAAGATCGATACGAATCGCGATGGCATGGATATCGATTGCTGCCGGAATGTGCGCGTTTCGAATTGCACCGTGAACTCTCCGTGGGATGATGCCATCTGCTTGAAGAGTTCGTTTGCGCTGGGTTACGCGCGCGCGACCGAGATGGTGACCATCAGCAATTGCCTGGTGGCGGGTAGCTATGAAGAAGGGACGCTGCTGGATGGGACGTTCAAGCGCTTCGCTGAGGGTGTCAAGGTGCCGCGAACGGGGCGAATCAAGTTTGGGACGGAATCGAATGGCGGGTTCAAGAACATCACGGTTTCGAATTGCGTGTTCGATGGATGCCGAGGGCTGGCGATTGAGAGTGTGGATGGAGCAGTGATTGAGGACGTCAGCGTGACGAACATTACGATGCGGGATGTGGTGGAGGCGCCGATTTTTCTACGGTTGGCAGCGCGGATGCGAGGTCCGGCGGGCGTGCCGGTGGGGGTAATGCGAAGGGTGATCTTGAGCAACATCATCTGTTCCTGTGCGCCGGGATGGCGCATCGGAGTGATTGTGGCGGGAATTCCGCGACATCCGATCGAGGATTTGAAGTTGAGTGACATTGTAATGGTGCATGCGGGAGGGGGAACGAAAGAGGATGCACAGCGCCAGTTGCCGGAGAAGGAGAAGGACTATCCAGAGCCGAACATGTTTGGAACGACTCCGGCGCACGGATTTCTTATTCGACATGCGCGGGGCGTGGAGATGAATGGGATCAACATTGAACATGCGGGCGAGGATTTGCGTCCGGGGTTTGTGGTTGAGGACGTGGACGGAGCGGACTTTGGGCGGATCAAGGTGCAAACAGTGACTGGCGTTCCGGTGTTTGTGCTGCGCAATGTGAAAGATTTCAGTGTTTGGCGGAGTCGAGGCGTGGCGGACGCGGAGTTCGCCAGCGTAGAGACGAAGGAGATTTAGGTACGAAAGCGCGTGGCCGAAAAGAAAGTGCATTAACCACCAAAGACACTAAGGTTCACGAAGGACAAACAACAAAAAACATGAGAACGCTAAGAGCTCTTTTGATTTCGATTTGCATTTGCATCGCTCTTTGTGCGGCGGTGTTTGGGCAGAGTCGGCAGGATGCTGACCTGATCGTCAGCGGCGGGATCATCGTCACCATGGATGGTGCACGCACAATTCTTCAGGAAGGGAGTGTCGCGATCAAGGGTGACGAGATTGTGGCGGTGGGACCGCGCCCCGAGATCGATGGCAAATATAAGGGCACGCAGACGATCGATGCGCGAGGGCGGCTGGTGCTGCCGGGATTCATCAATGGGCATACGCATGTGCCGATGACCCTGTTTCGCGGGCTGCACGACGACGTCACGCTGAATGATTGGCTCTACAAGTACATTTTTCCGGCGGAAGCCAAGAATGTGAATGAAGAATTTGTGCGCTGGGGCACGAAGTTGGCAGCGGCGGAGCAGATTCGGGCGGGCGTGACGACGTTTGCGGATATGTATTACTTCGAGGACGCGATCGCCGAAGAGACCAAGAAGGCGGGAATGCGTGGGGTGCTGGGGGAGACGTTTATTGATTTTCCGGCGCCGGATAATAAGTCAAACGCGGAGATGATGGCTTATACCGAGAAGTTTTTGAAGAAGTGGCAAGGGGATGCATTGATTCATGCGGCTCCTGCTCCGCATTCGATTTATACGTGCTCGAAGAAGACGATTCAGGATGCGGCTGAGTTGGCCAAGAAATATCATGCGCCGCTGTTGATGCATGTGTCGGAGATGAAGAAGGAGTGGGAGGACAGCGAGAAGGCGAACGGAATGTCTCCGGTGCAATATCTGGAGAAGATTGGCGTGCTGGGGCCGAATCTGGTGGCGGCGCATTGCATTTTTGTGGATGAGGCAGACCGGAAGTTGCTGGCGGAGAGGCAGGTGGGGTGCGTGCATAATCCGTCGAGCAACATGATGATTGCGAGCGGAGTGTCTCCGGTGCCAGAGATGCGGGCTGCTGGCGTGGCGGTGGGGCTGGGGACGGACGGTCCGGCAGGAAGTAATAACGATCTTGATTTGATGGAGGAGATTGACTTGGCGGCGAAGCTGGCGAAGATTTCGAAAATAGATCCGCTGGCTTTGAATGCCAAGAGCGTCGTGGAGATGGCGACGATCGATGGAGCGCGAGCCCTGCACATGGAGAAAGAGATTGGATCGCTGGAAGTGGGGAAGAAGGCGGACCTGATTCTGATCAGTCTCAACGAGCCGAATGCTGTGCCGATGTATGACGTGTATGCACAGATTGCTTATTCACTGAAGGGGAGCGATATAGAGACGGTTGTGATTGCGGGACGGGTCGTGATGCGAGACCGGAAACTGCTCACTGTGGATGAGGCGGTAGTGTTAGAGAAGGCGCGGGAGTATGGGAAGTCGGTGAAGGCTTCGTTGGGGATAGAGTAGGGATAGTAGCCAGAGCCGGGAGTCAGTAGCCAGGAGTCAGAAGTCAAAACCTAAAATCAAAAGCCCCACCCTCTCGCAAACTGCGCGAGAAGGGTGGGGCACCCGGTCGATGGAGTTTAGGTTTTGGCTTTGGCTTTGAGTTTGACGTGGCCGTTGGTGAGTTCGACGGAGTATTCGACGTTTTCGCAGTGGTACTGCTTCTTGATCTGTTCGGTTTTCTTCTGAACAAAGGCGGTGAACGAGTCGATGTTGCCGGAGACATTTTCTCCGGCTTTTTTCTTGGCGGCGACGAGCATGTTGTAGAGGCGCTCGACTTGCTCGTGTTCGGCCTGGTCGACGCTATGCAGCGTGAAGTGCGGCGTGGAAGATTCGCCGGCGGCGGCGGCCGCAGCGGCGTGGCTCACGCCATAGACCGGATGGTGCTGCGCCTTGTGTTCGTCTTCGGCAACGCGAACTCCCTGCACGGAAAGCAGCGCGTCCTGCGGGCGCCGGTAGCCTTCTTCGCGGATACGGGATTTCTTGCGCCACAGGTCGCTGTAGACAGCGTAGCGCTGGGCCATTTCGTTGTAACGGTAGCGCTGGGAGAAGTTCATGCGGCCGCCGTCGGAAAATTTCCGGAGCAGGCTGAGCACCTTCCACTCGATGTCAGCAGGAGGACGCTTGGTTGGATTGCTGAAGAAGATCTCGTACTCGATTTTTAAGCGGCGCAGTTGCGAGTCGAGAAGATTCAGTTCCTCGTCGGTGGTCACAGGTGTCTCCATGGACAGTGTAGTAAGCGGAAGAGGGGAGGGGGAGGTGCCTGAGGGTCACTAAGGGGAATGGAACGAAAGTAAGCAACTGACAGCTTCTAGCTGCTAGCTCCTAGCTAGGCCATTCGTTCCACGTGTTCTATCTGATTCAAGGAGCGAAACGAGTCATTTCAATCCGTGTGTGGGGACTGATTTTGAGCTAGAGGCTAGGAGCTAGAAGCTTATTTTCCCGAATTCGACGCCATTTTCTTGACCATGGCGAGGACGAGTTTGCGGTCGCTGTCGTTGAGGCTGGTGGAATAGCGACGGATCTGGCTCAGGAAGCGGACTTCGTCGTCAGAGAGTTGCGGCAGTCCCTTGGAACCGTTGTTGTGGCCGGGCTCGGCGAAAAATTGGGAGAGCGGCAGTTCCATGGCGCCGGCGATTTTCGACAGGGTATCGAGCGACGGGATGGTGTGGCCGTTTTCAACGCGTGACAGGTAGCAGCGCAGGAGGCCGGTTCGCTTTTCGATGTCGCCCTGAGACATGCCTTTTTGAAGCCGGTAGTTGCGGATCGTCTCGCCAATGTTCATCGTGGGAAGCATTGCAGGATGGGTCATAGTAACCAGATCGGCACCATCTGGCAAGTGGGAAATTTGTGCCATGCGGCGGACGTTCGTGCCATACGAAAAACGAATGAGGTTAAGCTGAAGTTTACACGAGCCAGCGTCGATGTTTGCACAATGTGCAAGCATCGAATATGGATGAGCCCGGCGTCTGACGCGGCGTTTCGCGTGATCTGAGCGCGTGCTATTTCTTCAGAGTGCTGGCGAGGAACTCGACGGTACGCTTCCATGCATCGGTTGCGTCGGCTTCGCGATATCCTTCTTTGTTGTTGGGATTCTCGAAGGCGTGTCCAGCATCGTCGTAGATCTTGATGTCGATTTTCTTGCCGAGTTGGTCCAAAGTCGCGCCGAACTTCTTCACGTCAGCGGGAGGGATACCTCGATCCTGGGCGCCAAACAGACCCAAGATAGGTGCATTGATTTTCTTGAGGGTATCGGTGTCGGTCGCGAGATGACCGTAGTTGATCACGGCGGCGGCCAAGGTTGGTTCTTGCAGAGCGACATCGAGCGAGTAACCTCCGCCCATGCACCATCCGATGGAGCCGATGCGATC
This sequence comes from uncultured Acidobacteriaceae bacterium, assembly GCA_963840895.1. Taxonomy (GTDB): domain Bacteria; phylum Acidobacteriota; class Terriglobia; order Terriglobales; family Acidobacteriaceae; genus Sulfotelmatobacter. Next base: position 629,834 of record CAWJAR010000002.1, on the reverse strand, counting down.
TTTCTTCACGTTGGGCTGCGACGCAAGAAAGTCGAATGCGGCATGAAGATCGCGTTTGGCGCGGTCTTCGGGCACGCCGCGCATAATTTCATGAGCCATGTCGGGAGTAGTCGCGACTTTGCCGCGATAGAGATCGACGGCAAGCGCGGCGTATCCCTGGTCAGCGAGTTTCGAAGCTTGATCTTTCACCCAATCGTTCAAACCCCACCATTCGTGGATGACGATCAGCGCGGGGAACGGGCCTTTTCCTGCGGGCGTGTAAAGAATACCTTGTACAGTTTCGTCGCCGCTTTTGTAGGAGACGGGCTTGCCCTCGGCAGCGAAGGTGGAGGCGGCGAGCAGAATGATGAATGCGAGCAAGAGAAGTTTTTTCATGGAGAGTTCCTTTGCGCAATTGCCAGCGGACATTCTGTCTGAAGTAGGTGGGGATTACAACAGCAGTTCCATGTAGATGGTGCCGGGCATGGGATTCACACGGTAAGAGGCAATTTCGCGGAAGCCGATCTTGCGGTACATCGCGACGGCGTCTTTCATGACTGGTTCGACGGTATCGAGTCGCATGCGTTGATAGCCGATCTGGCGGGCTTCGGCGATGATGCGATCGGCCAGAGTTCGGCCTAAGCCTTTGCCGCGGAATTGCGGGCGCAAGTAGAGGCGCTTCATTTCACAAATACCTGGATCCAGTTTGTGGAGGGCGGCGCAGGCCGCGAGTTGGGCGTCGTAGTGGGCAAGGAGAAGACGGCCATCGGGCGGGGCGTAGTCTCCGGGGAGATTTACAAGCTCTTTGTCGAAGCCTTGAAAGCAGAGGCTGAATCCCAGGGACTGCGCGTATTCCAGGAAGAGTTCGCGGGCCTGGGCAAGTTGGGTCGGCGACTCTGCTTGAACAAGAGCAAAACCCTTTACCACAGAGGACACAGGGGACACAGAGGGAACACTGTGTTTTGCATTCATTTCCTTTGGGTCCTCCGTGTCCTCTGTGGTGAAGTTTTGAAGTCTATCCCATCAGCATGCCGCCGTTTACGTTCAGGACATGGCCGGTGATGTAGGATGCGTCGTTGGACGCAAGGAAAGCTACGGCTCCGGCTACATCTTCTGAGGATCCGACGCGGCCCAGCGGAATCTGTTTCACGGCGGTTTGCTTGAATTCGTCGCTCAACACAGCGGTCATAGCAGTTTCGATGAATCCGGGAGCGACTGCGTTGCAAGTAATGCTGCGGGAGCCGACTTCGCGGGCAATGGCCATGGTGAGGCCGATGAGTCCGGCTTTGGAGGCGGAGTAGTTGGCCTGTCCCGCCTGTCCCATTTGGCCGAAGACGCTGGTGATATTGATGATGCGTCCCCAGCGTTGTTTGAGCATGGAACCGATGACCTGCTGAATGCAAAGATAGGCGGAGGTGAGATTGGTTTGGAGAACGGCGTCCCAGTCGGAGCGCTTCATGCGCATGACGAGCTGATCGCGGGTGATGCCGGCGTTGTTGACCAGGATGTCGATTTTGCCGAGCTGCGCGATGATGGCTTTGACGGTGGACTTGACCTGCTCTTCGTCGGCAACATCGAGCGCGAAGGCGGAGGCTTTGCCGCCTGCGGTCGTGATTTCGGTGACCAACTCGTTGAGCTTCTCCTGATTGCGGGCGGCGACGGCCACGGTGGCGCCGTCTTTGGCGAGGCGAAGGGCGCAGGTTCGTCCGATGCCTTGCGAGGCGCCGGTGATCAGGGCTACCCGTCCTGAAAGAGACATGAGAGTTCTCCGGATTCCATGATTGCGGTGGAACGCCGCATTATACGCGGTGCCAGGTGCGGCCCGGAAACGGGAGTCGAGCTCCACGGCAGTCGAGCTGCGCTCGACGGACAGCCGAGGGCGGCTGTCCCCACATTGACCTTCTGCAAGATCGTGGCAGAACGAATCGGATTGCTATTCCACAAGCGTGCCGAGTAACATTCGAGCACTCATGCCACAGACTGCGACGAATGATGTGATTGTGATGCCCGAGCCTTCTAACAAAAATTCAACTTTATCAACTTCAGGTGATGGGCACCGGTCGACGCAGCGGGCTTCGGCTGGGGAAAAACCCGGGGCGCCCGAGAAAGCCGAGAGCGGCTCGGCTGCGGAGATCGCGGGCGGTGGCCCCTTCGACGCTCGCTCAGGGCAGGTCCGCGCCACATTGCCGGAGCCATCCACCGACGTATTTGCGGTGTTTGGCGTGGAGCCGGAGATTCAGGCCTATGCGATGGCGAAGTATTCGCGGTCGGCGCTGTCGATGAAGGAGTCGCTGCGCGAAATCAGCACGCAGAAGGCGGAGAAATTCCTCAACACTTTTTATTTCCAGTATGGGCACCGGTCGATTGCGGATTTGGCGCATATTGCGCTGGCAATCGAGAGGCTATCGATTCTGGCGGCGATTGAACTTGCCGATGAGCAGCGGTGGGACGGGCAAGAGCGGTCGACGCGATATCAGGACTTCAAGAAAAGTGGGTACTACACGCCGGATTTCGGGGCGGACGACGATGCGCGCAAGCTGTATTGCGAGACGCTGGATTTTCTGTTTGCTGAGTATGAGGCACTGTCGGGATACATGACGCAGCACCTGATTAACATCACTCCGAAGCCGGGTGATATGAAGCAGGATGCATATGAGAGGACGCTCAAGGCGCGGGCGTTTGACATCACGCGGTATCTGCTGCCGCTGGCGACGAATACTTCTCTGGGCGAGATTGTGAATGCCCGGACGCTGGAGACGCAGGTAGCGCATTTGCTATCGCATACGCATCGCGAAGTGCGGGCGCTGGGCGAGTCGCTGAAGAAGGCGGCGACGGGTGCGGCGTATAACGTGAATTCGGAGTCGCTGCAGGATTTGGTGGCGCAGATTCGGAAGGTGAGTCCTGAGTTGGGGGCGCGGGCGGAGCAGGAGTTGCTGCGCGAGGTGCGGGTGGCTCCGACTTTGGTGAAGTATGCCGATCCCAATGAATATGAGATGGCGACGCGGCGCGAGTTACGGCAAGCGGCGCGGGAGTTGATGGCCGACGAACCGCTGGCGCCGTCGAAGGCGATTGTGGACTTGCTGGATGACGAGCCGCTGGAAGTCGAGATTGCAACCACGCTGCTTTATGAGCACTCTCATCATTCTTACCGGCAGATTCGGCAGGCGGTGCAGGTGGCGGGGGAAAGACGGCGGCGAGAGATTATCGATCTGGGCCTGCGGCATCGCGGCAAGCACGACGAGATGTTGCGGGGATTCCGCGCGGGGCAGCAGTTCCGCTTTGACATTCTGATGGATACGGGCGGGTTCCGCGACATGCATCGCCACCGGCGGTGTATCCAGGTGATGCAGGGATTCACGACGCAGCATGGGTACGAAATGCTGCTCGACATGGAAGATGCCGGGATGCGCGGCCGGTTTGAGGCGGCCATGCGGCGGGTGCAGACCGCGGTGGAAAGTCTGGCAGGGCGGAAGAGTGCCGAGGCGGAGGAGAATTCGCAGTATGCGATTCCGTTGGCCTTCCGCAAGCGGGCGCTCTTCAAGATGGATTTTGCCGAGGCGGTTTATATTTCCGAACTCCGGACGACGCCGGCAGGGCATGTTTCGTATCGCAATGTGGCGTATGGGATGTATGAGGCGGTGGCCCGGAAGTATCCGGCGCTGGCCAAGTATTTCCGGGTGCATGACGTTACGGCGCCGGTGGATCTGCTGCAGAGGTAGGGCACCGTTCTTGATTGTCATTCTGAGCGAAGCGGAGAACCTATGCACTCGCCGAGGACATCGGTGCTGCCGGCAGGTGCGTAGGTCCTTCGGCCCGCAAGGAACGCGGGCCTCCACGCTACCAGAGGACTGACCGCTCCATTTTGGAACCTTCCACAGGTTAATTATGTTGATTCGCCTTTTCTTCGCTTCAATTCCTATGTATAATCCGGCCAGATTAGATTTCATTTAGTTCGGCACTCATAAAGGAGCCACTCCATGGCGGACGAACGGGGCAAGGCGATTGACCTGGCGGTTTCACAGATTGAAAAGCAATTCGGCAAGGGTTCGATCATGCGGCTGGGGTCGAAGGAAGCGATCGTGCCGATCGCGGTGATTCCGACAGGGTCGATTTCGTTTGACGCGGCGCTAGGAGTGGGCGGGTTTCCGCGAGGGCGCGTGGTGGAGGTGTTCGGGCCGGAGTCTTCGGGCAAGACCACCATTACGTTGCAGGTGATCGCAGAGGCCCAGAAGATCGGTGGGATGGCCGCGTTTGTCGACGCCGAGCACGCGCTCGATCCGGGGTATGCCAAGAAACTGGGCGTGGATGTGGACAACCTGCTCGTGTCGCAGCCGGACTACGGCGAGCAGGCGCTGGAGATTACCGAGGCGCTGGTGCGGTCGAATGCGATCGACGTGTTGGTCGTCGATTCGGTGGCGGCGCTGGTACCGAAGGCCGAACTAGATGGCGAGATGGGCGACAGCCACATGGGTCTGCAGGCACGGTTAATGTCGCAGGCGCTGCGGAAACTGACCGGGACAGTGTCGAAGTCGAGAACTTGTCTCATCTTTATTAACCAGATTCGCGAGAAGATTGGCGTGATGTTTGGGAATCCGGAAACGACTACCGGTGGAAGGGCGCTGAAGTTTTATTCTTCGGTACGGGTCGATATTCGGCGCATTGCGGCGATTAAAGACGGCGACGTGGTGACTGGTTCGCGGACCAAGGTGAAAGTGGTAAAGAATAAGGTTGCGGCACCGTTCCGCGAGGCGGAGTTCGACATCCTTTACGGGGAAGGGATTTCGCGCGAAGGGGATCTGCTGGATATCGCCGTCAATAACAACATTCTCGAGAAGTCCGGGTCGTGGTTCAGCTACAAGGGCGAGCGTATTGGACAGGGACGTGAGAACGCCCGCCAGTTCCTGAAAGACAACAAAGACGTAATGGCGAAGCTGGATGCTGAGGTGCGCAAGGCCTTGGGGCTCGCTCACGGTCCGGCGCAACCTGCGGCCGCAGCCGCCGCGTCCGCGCAGACGCCGACAAATGGGGCGACGGCCCGCGTCACTACGATGCCGAGTGCGCCTCCGGAGCCGGCGAAGGTGCCGGTGGCAGCGAAACGGTAAAGTTCATTGCCTCCGGGCGCGATGCCGTTTGGTGTCGCGCCCGGGTCTCCCACTGTTCAGTACCCGGTACCCAGTACTCAGTACCCAGTCAGTGCGAGGCAGAGTCGAGTCGAGATCTGTTGTCACCCACATAAATTGGCACTCGCCGCTCGATAATCTCTAAACGATTCCTTCCTCCCGCACTCGGCGATTGCCACGGGTGCTCCCGCCCGCATAAAATCTTCTTTTGCTCCTCAGTTGCTGAAAAAGCTGTAGCGGCCGCCATTCCTGTGAGGACGATTGAATAAGGGCATCGCTGTCTATCCCGGATCGTTTGATCCGCCCACCAACGGACACCTCGATCTGATTGAGCGAGGCAGCAAGATGTTCGAACAGCTGGTGGTTGCGATTCTGCGCAACTCGGAGAAGACTCCGATGTTCAGCCTGGGAGAGCGGCTCGAGATGCTGCGTCACCTGACGGCCGATTGGAGTAATGTTCGCATCGACACGTTCGACGGCCTGATGGTGGAATACGCCAAGTCGATCGACGCGATGTGTGTGTTGCGCGGCATTCGAGCCATCAGCGACTACGAATATGAGTTGCAGATGGCGCTGATGAATCGCAAGCTCGAGCCGACGCTCGAAACGGTTTTCATGATGCCGGCCGTCAAGTATTCCTATGTAAGTTCGCGGCTGGTACGCGAGGTGGCGCAGGCTGGGGGGCCAGTCAAAGATCTCGTCCCTGACGCGGTAGAAGCAGAAGCTGCGGGAGAAATTGGATCCTGCATACAAACTTCGGGACGTGCAAGTCATCGAAGTCCCGAGAAAAAGGAAGAAGAAGGCATGACCACGGCCAGTTTTACTGCAGAAAAGACGGAAGCGCTGAAACTGACGGAACGAATCAACCGCATCGAGCCCTCCGCCACCATGGCGGTTGTGGCCGAGGCCGACAAGCTGCGGTCGCAGGGGATCGATGTCGTCGATTTTGGCGCCGGCGAGCCACATTTTGCGACGCCGCAGCATATTAAAGATGCGGCCGTGGCAGCAATCCATGGAAATTTTACGAAGTACACCGCGGTCGCAGGCACGGCGGAGCTGCGCGATGCGATTGTGCACCGGCATGCCGTGGATTTCGATTCGGATTACCGGCGCGAGGAAGCGATTGCGTCAACCGGCGGCAAGCATGCGCTGTTCAACGCCATCCAGGTCTTGGTGGATCATGGCGACGAGGTGATTCTGCCGGTGCCGTACTGGGTGTCCTTCAAAGACATCGTGCGGTATGCAGGTGGGAACTGCGTTCTTCTGGAATCGGATGAGTCGCAGGGATTTCGCGTGACAGCCGAGATGGTGGCGCGGTTGATCACGCCGCGGACGAAGGTGATCATCCTGAACTCACCGTCGAATCCATCGGGCGCGGTGATGAGTCCGGAAGATATGACGGAGGTGATCCGCCTGGCGCACCAGCGCGGAATCTGGGTGCTGTCGGATGAGTGCTACGTGTATCTGAATTACGCGGGAAAGAATTTTTCGGTAGGCGCCCTGCGAGAATACAAGGAACGCTTCGTAGTGCTGGGGTCGTTGTCAAAAACCTACGCGATGACCGGATGGCGGCTGGGATATGCACTGGCTCCGGCAGCGGTGGTGAGCGCGATGGCAAAGCTGCAGAGCCAGTCGACGTCGAATCCGACCTCGATCGTGCAGAAAGCGGCGGTAGCCGCGCTAAAGGGGCCGCAGGAATGCGTGGAGCAGATGCGGCGCGAATACATTGAGTTGCGGGATCACCTAGTGAACGGATTGCGCGGCATCCCGGGAGTGAAGTGCACCCTACCGGAAGGTGCGTTCTACGCGTATCCAAATATTTCTTCGTTCCTGGGTCGCGGTGGGCTGAAATCGGCATCAGATGTGGCGGGTCGATTATTGCGCGAGGCTCATGTGGCGACTGTTCCGGGCGAGGGTTTCGGCACAAGCGACCATATTCGCGTTTCTTATGCGACGTCGAAGGCTGAATTGGATCGCGGGTTGGAGCGCATGCGGAAGTTTTTTGCGGCTCTCTAGCTAACTCTCTATGTCTCTGGTTGTAACAAAGCAATCACCTCAGCGGACACGGAGAACACAGGAAACGCTGAATTGAATTGGTTCGGCAAAGGCCGTTCCGTTTGCGGGCGGTCTTTTTTGTGGGCGTAAGTTGGCATGGGAAATCTCTATCCATTGTTGATGCTTCCGGGATTTGATCCGCGTCCATGGGGCACGTTTGATTTGTCGCCGATTTATCCCAATCACAAGTTCGAGGAGAAGATTGGCGAGGCATGGCTGAGTGGTGATGATTGCAAGGTCGCCAATGGTCCCCTCACTGGGAAGACCCTCGCGCAGTTGAGCGAGGAATATCAGCGCGAGTTGGTGGGCGAGGCGGCGCGCGATTCCAAGCGATTTCCGCTGCTGCTCAAATTTCTGTTTCCGCACGAGAAGCTTTCGGTGCAGGTGCATCCAGATGATGCGCAGGCGCTGCGCGTTGGACAACCTTGGGGAAAGACCGAATGCTGGTACATTGCGCATGCGAAGCCCGGGGCGCAAATTGCATTGGGATTGAAGCCTGGCGTCACCGCCCAGGACATGGAAGAGGCGATCCATGAAAAGCGCGCGGAGGAAGTGCTCAATTGGATCAATGTTTATGCGGGGGACATGATTTACGTTGCGGGGGGGACGGTGCACACGCTGGGGCCGGGGTCCGTGGTGGTGGAGACGCAGCAGCAGTCGGATACGACCTACCGCCTGTATGATTACGGGCGTCCGCGCGATTTGCATTTAAAAGACGGGATGGCGGCGGTGAAAGAGAACGTGAAATCAGGGAAGGTGGTGCGTCCGGCGCCGGAGCAAATGAGGGGAAGCAAGAACCGGCATGCGCCGTTGGTAGGCGCTCCTTATTTTGTGGTGGACATGTTTGAGGCGAAGGATCCGCTGGAACTTGCGACGTGTGACGAGACAGGACGCAGTTCGGTTCAGATTCTCGTGGCGACGGAGGGCTGCGGCGTGATCGAAGCAGCAGGGATGGATCCTGTGACGTTGGCAAAAGGCGATGCGGTGGTGGTTCCTGCGTGCGTTGGCAAGTTCGGAGTGCGTCCGCAGTGGGCTTTGGAATTCTTGCGCGCTTATGTACCGGGAAAGCCGTTACCTGAGCCCGAAACAAGACTGTAGTCGACTCAATTTTGTTGGCGTAGATTTTTTCGAATAGTAGATCAATGAGAATCCGTGGCTAAGAACTCGAATTTCTATCCGGTAATTCTGGCGGGAGGGCGTGGTACGCGCTTCTGGCCGTTGAGCCGCAAGAAGAGGGCGAAGCAATTGCTGGCGCTCGACGGCAAGCAGACCATGATTCAGCAGACGGTGGCGCGGCTGTTGCCGCTAGCCGTGCCGAAGAACTTCTGGATCATAACCAATGAAGATCTGCGGCTTGCGATTGCCAGGCAGCTTCCGAAGCTGCCGAAGGCGCAGGTGCTTGCCGAGCCGGTGGGACGAAATACGGCGCCGGCGATTGGACTGGCGGCGTTTCTGCTGTTACGGGAAAATCCAGAGGCCGTGATTGGCATGTTTCCTTCCGACCACGTGATTTCCGATGAACCGCGCTATCGCGAGACTCTGGAGCGGGGTATTGCAATCGCGGCTGCAGGCGCGAATATCGTGGTGTTGGGGATCAAGCCGAACCGCGCGGAGACGGGCTATGGGTACATTGAGGCCGGGAGCGCATTTCAGGGCGAGGTTTTGCGCGTTCGGCGCTTTACCGAGAAGCCGGATGCGAACAAGGCGGCAGAATTTGTGGCTGCCGGAAATTACTTCTGGAACAGCGGAATGTTCTTGTGGAGCGCGCGCACGTTAGCAGACGCGCTACGGGAACATCTGCCGAACACTGCGCCCCTGCTGGAGGAGATTGCGGCGGCATTTGGCAAACGTAAATTCGCGAATACTTTTCGGAAGCTGTATCCCAAGTGCGAAAACATCAGTGTGGATTATGCCGTGCTGGAGCCGCGCTCGGCGAAGGGTGAGCAGGCAGGAAACATCGTTTGCCTGCCGGCGGATTTTGGCTGGAACGATCTGGGATCATGGACGGCCTTGCATGAGCATCACACGGCGAAGAGCAGTCCGGCGGATGGGAACATGGTATCCGGGGCGGGCGTGTGCCTGATGAATGCGCGCGGAAACTATATCTATGCTCCGGGAAAATTTGTTGCGGCGGTGGGAGTGAATGATCTGGTAGTGGTCGAGACTCCGGACGCGCTTTTGATTACAACGCGGCAGAACGCGCAGGATGTCGGCAAGGTCGTGAAGTACCTGGATGAGAAGAAGCTGCACAAACTGACATAGTTTCCAGACCTATGACGCAAGAAATCAAATTTGGAACCGACGGATGGCGCGGGATTATCGCGGATGACTTTACTTTCGACAATGTGCGCCGGGTGGCGGGCGCGATTGCTGCTTATGTCTTGAAGTACGAGGACCCGAAGCGCGGAGTGTTCGTGGGTTACGATGCGCGGTTTGCATCGCCGCGCGCAGCGCAGATCGTAGCGGAGGTGATCGCTGCCGCTGGGATTCCGGTGAAACTGGCTAACGATTTCACGCCTACGCCTGCCATTTCGTATGCGGTGAAACAGCAACACGCGGCGGGCGGAGTGATGGTCACCTCCAGCCACAATCCATGGAATTGGAATGGAGTGAAGTTCAAGGGTAATTTTGGGGGATCGGCCACGCCCGCGATCATGAAGAAGATCGAGGAGGAGCTGGCTGCCGGGGGCGCACCAAAAGGGAGCAAGGCAGCGGTCGAGGAAGTGGATGTCAAGAAGCCATACATCCAGGCGGTGTGTGCTTTTGCCGACATGGATCTGATCGCGAAAACCAAGTTCAAGTTTGCCGTGGATGCGATGTATGGTTCGGGGCGTGGCGTTCTGTCGGGAATCTTTGCCGAGCGCGGAGTCCAGCATGTGGCGATTCGACAGGAGTTGAATCCGCTGTTTCCGGGAATCAATCCGGAACCGATCGAGCCGCACACGGCCATGCTGCAGGAGACTGTGGTTCGAGAAAAATGTGATGCGGGCCTCGCTACGGACGGCGACGCCGACCGCATTGGGGCGGTGGCTGAGGATGGCAGCTTCGTCGATTCGCACAAGATATTCTGTGTGTTGCTGCGCTGGCTACTGGAGCGCAAGAAATGGCCGGGGGACGTTGTTCGGGCGTTCAACACGACGCGAATGCTCGACCGCATCGCCGCGAAACATGGGCGTAAACTGCACGAGACTTCAATCGGATTTAAATATATTGCCGACCTGATGATGGAAGGTGAAATTCTGATTGGAGGAGAAGAGTCTGGTGGCATTGGGTATTCGCGATTTCTGCCGGAGCGTGACGGCGTGCTGAACAGCCTGCTTCTGGCCAATGTGATGGCGGAGGAAGGCAAGCCTCTGGGGCAGTTGGTGGCAGATTTGCAGCGCGACTTTGGCGCGCACTATTACGGACGGCGTGATCTGCACATTCCGGAAGAAATGAAGCAGAATGCGATTGAGCGGGCCCGGGCTGAGAGCACGCAGAATCTGGGGAAGTACCGAGTGCTGAAGAAGGAGTATCGGGACGGGGTAAAATTTTTCCTCGATGCTCCCACGAACGGGAATGGGGCGGAAGCCTGGGTGTTGTTCCGCGCGTCGGGAACGGAGCCGCTGTTGCGACTCTACACAGAGGCTTCGTCGAAGGATTTGGTCACTGAGCTACTGACTACAGGCGAGAGCTTTGTAAGGAACGGATAGGCCCTCGTATCGCAGGATGTTGACAGTTACAGATCATGGCAGACGATCCCAATTTTGCGCAGGCCGATTCACCGGAGACGCAGCGCTACAATCGCATCCGGCGGTGGCTGGGTATTGCGGACTTCCTGGTTGGGCTTGTGTTTCTGATTGTGTTGTTGGTTACGGGCTGGTCGGGTTGGTTGCGGGACATTGCTTACCGGGCGGGATTTCAAAATTATTCCCTGTCGCTTTTCATGTACCTGCTGCTTTTGCTTGTGATCAGCAAGGTGTTAGGGATCGGGCTCGACTATTACGGCTTCGCCCTCGAGCGCAGATTCAAGTTGTCGACGCAACGATTTCAGTCGTGGATTTGGGATGAGTTCAAGGGTTTCCTGCTGGGTTTGGTCTTGGGGACCGTGGTGGTGGAAGTGTTGTACTTTACTCTGCGGCAGTGGCCTCAGCATTGGTGGGTGCTGGCGTGGGCACTCTTCATGGGCCTGTTTATCATCCTCGCACAACTGGCGCCGGTTGTTCTGTTTCCAATTTTCTACAAGTTCGAACCCCTCGACAACGAAGATCTGCGAAGACGCCTGGTGGTGTTAAGTGAGCGGGCGGGTACGAGGGTGCGCGGCGTGTATCGGTGGAAGCTCTCGGAGAAGAGCAAGAAGGCGAATGCGGCTCTGACCGGCCTGGGTGCTACACGCCGCATCATTCTGGCCGACACGCTGCTGGATAACTATTCGCCGGACGAGATCGAAGCGGTTCTGGCGCACGAACTCGGACACCATGTGCATCGGCACATTCTGAAGAGCATTTTCGTTCAGGCTGGGATTACGTTGTTCGGGTTCTGGGCGGCGAACTGGGCGCTACATTATGCTGTCGATCAGCACATGTTCGAAGAGTTATCAGATTTCGCGAATCTGCCTCTGCTAGCGTTGGTTTCTGTTGTGCTTTCGTTTGTGCTGATGCCTGCCCTGAATGCGTATTCTCGTTTTAACGAACGACAGGCGGACCGGTACGCTTTCGAGTCGATTGCAAGTGTTGAGCCATTCATCTCCTCGATGAACAAACTGGCCGAGCAGAATCTTGCGGAACGAACTCCTTCCAAGTGGGTGGAATGGTTTTTCCACTCGCACCCTGCCATCTCGCGGCGGCTGGCCGCGGCAGAAGCGTGGAATCGAACGCAGAACGCCACCCCGCAGGTCTGAATTTGAATAATCGGTTGAGTTGGGGAATCGCTTGCTTGTTGGCCGCCATCCTGGCAAGCGCAGCGGTTGGTCAAAAGGGAGTGACCGCTTGCGCGAGTTGCTCGGAGTGGAACAAACCTCAGAGACCGTTCTTGATTTTCGGTAATACCTACTACGTGGGACCTCGCGGTCTGAGCTCGATCCTGATCACCTCAAAGAGTGGGCACGTATTAATTGACGGAGCGCTGCCGGAGTCGGCGGCGCAGGTGGCGGCCAACATTCGTTCTCTGGGGCTTTCGGATCGAAGATGTGAAAGTTATTTTGAATTCTCATGTGCATTTCGATCACGCCGGAGGAATAGCAGAATTGCAGCGGTTGAGCGGAGCACGCGTAATCGCAAGCAAGTGGAGTGCAGGTATCATGCGAAAGGGCGGCGTGGGCAAAGGTGATCCACAGTTCGGAACGCTGCTGCCGATCGCCGCTGTCAAAGACGTGCACGAACTACGTGATAGGGAAACATTTCAGGTCGGAGCGATTGCGATCACAGCCCATTTGACGCCGGGTCACACGCCGGGCGGGACGACTTGGACGTGGAAGGCCTGTGAGGGTGGGGTTTGCCGTGACATGGTTTATGCGGACAGCCTGACGCCAGTTTCGGCTGCCGGATTTAAATTCAGCAAGCGCCACGAATATCCCGATGCGCTGGCAGACTTTGAAAAATCGTTTGCCTTTCTGGAGTCGGTGCGGTGCGACATTCTTGTGACCACGCACCCGGAAATGTCTAACTTGTGGGAACGGATTGAGGCGCGAGATCGAGGAGTAAAACCGGATCCGATGGTCGATACCGACGCATGCCGACGGCTTGCGTCGCGCGGGAGAGATCAACTTCGCCGAAGGCTTGCAGACGAAGGCAAGCCCTAGGCAGCATTGCTCAGCGTTGTTTCATGATCTCGATGACACGCTGCAGGTCTTCTTCCGTATCGACACCAATGCTGTCGTGAGGCGTCTCGCCGACATGGATTGGTATGCCGTTTTCCAGAAAACGAAGTTGCTCGAGTCGTTCACTTTTTTCGAGCGAAGATTCGGGTAGTGTGACGAACCGGTCAAGCGCAGCTTTGCGATAGGCGTACAGGCCCAGGTGTTTGAAGTAGCGAGGCCGGGTGCCGTCGCGATCAAAGGGGATGGTCGCGCGGGAAAAGTAAAGAGCGCGGCCGGTGAGATCGGCCACGACTTTCACGGCACTGGGGCTCGCAATGTCAACGTCAGCGGCAGGAGTCATCAGCGTCCCGACCTGGGTCGCGGGATTTTCCATGACCTGTAGCAACGACGCGATTTGCTCCGGTCTCACGAGAGGCTCGTCGCCTTGTACGTTGATATAGACGTCGGCGGTCTCGCGGCATGAGATTTCGTGCACGCGCTCAGTGCCGCTGCGATGGATGGAAGAAGTCATCCGCGCCTTCCAGTCGTTCTGGCGGCAGAGCGTCATGATTTCCTCGGAATCGGTAGCGATGAGAACATCGTCGAGCAACGACGAAGAACGGACGGCTTCGTAGACCACGCCGATCAACGGCTTTCCCGCGATTTCACGCAGCATTTTGCGAGGCAATCGCGTGGAAGCCAAGCGAGCTGGAATGACGGCGATCGCTTTCATAGACTTTCCGGGCATGCTGAATTGTAGCCGTTGAGCGAAAAGAGTATATCCGGGTATTGGTGAGCTCCGTTTGACCTATTTCGAGAGCGCTTTTAGAATCAATAGTTGGACGTAGCGCTCCCACGGGTTCGTTGCTTCCAAGCTGCGATTGCCGGGAGCATACCGGCAGTTCCTTTCGCGCATCCTTCCCGATTTGCAGGCAAGTGGCGGTGTAGCTCAGGTGGTTAGAGCGACGGTCTCATAATCCGTAGGTCGTAGGTTCGAGTCCTACCGCCGCCACCAATCTCTTCAACAACTTGCAGGAGGTCCGGCGGAACCTCCATTTCGCCTAGTTGCGCGGGAGTTGCGGATTGGTGCGGACTTGTTTTCGCCTCTTCGGTACCGACTCCGTCCAGTCGATCGACGAAACACACGTTGGCGCCGGGAATCAGATGTCCGTAAGTATCCACGGTCACCTGGATCGAGCTGTGTCCCATCTGTTCTTTCACGTAGACAATCGAGGCTCCGTTTTGGAGCAGCAGCGACCCGAAGGTATGACGGAGATCATGCAGGCGAATCCTGCGAATGCCAGCTTTGGCGAGTACGGGAAGGAATAAGCGATGATAGAGGTTGTCCGGATCGAGAATCGTTCCCTCCGGGGATCGAAACACGAGTTCGCCGGAGATGTCGTTCTTGCCTTTCAGGTAAGCCTCCAGCAAGCGCTTGTCTCGCAGTTCGAGCGAGAACTCGGCGGAGCTCACGGGACAGATCCACCCGCCTCGACTTCTTGCTTTTCGTCGTCGTGTGCTCGCGGCGCACGTAGTTGTGCTGCACCACGATGAAGCGTTGGGAATCGTGGTCGCCGCCGAGTTGGATGTCGCCCCACTGGACTGCCACGAGTTCTCCGCGGCGCAGGCCGGCGCGCACTGCCATCAGGAACAGGGGATAATAGGCCGGGCAAATCTCCTCGGCAGCCTTCAGGAACTCCTTAACCTCCACAGTGGTCAGCGCGATGCCTTTGCTCTGGGGTGTCTTTGCGGAGCGCGTGAAACGGCCCAGACGGGCCGCTGGGTTCGACTCGACAAGCCCTTCCTCGATGGCGTAATTGAACAAGCCGCGGATAACGCATAGTGCGTTGCGGATGGTGTTGCGCGACAGATCTTTGCTGATCAGGTCATTGATCAAGGGCTTTGATGTCATCGCGTCTGATTTCGGTCAGTAGCTTCTTGCCAAATCGCGGTCGCAAGATATTGTTCGAGAACCCCTTCGTAGCCGTCAGCCGTTGAAGTCTTGCACTCGATCCGGGCGTAGTCTTTCAGCCAGCCGTCCGCATATGTGTTGAAAGTCGGCTTCTTGTCCTCCGCTGTATTGAGAATGCTCAGGTCTCCGAGAGCGAGTTTCGCTTCAACCTGTCGCCGAACTTGCTCTGCAGCCTCTCGGCTTCCGACGCATTTCGACTTGCGACGCCCGTGATAGTCCACGAGCACGTACCATTTGGCACCTCGTTTGCGAACCTTCACACCCATCAGTCCATCCCCTTTACTCCAGCGACCAATTCATCCACGATACAACCTAAGTCAATATGCTTCACTTGGTGAGCTTCTAGCCAACGGTCGAATACGCTTCGGCGAACCAGTATCTTGCAACCAACACGCGCGGCTGGCAAAGGATCGACCGCCCGATGGATCCATCCTCGAATAGTTCGCTCGGAGACGCAGGCGTACCTGGTTAGCTCCTTGAGATCTAGCCATTCGGGTTTCGGCTGCTCTGAAAACATGCTTCTTAGTCCCTGCTCCGTGACACTTGTGACACTTCCCCCTATATAGGGCGTCCATGCGCCCGCGTGACGGGGATAACCGGAGAATCTGTCACATGTGTCACAGAGTTCCGTTGAAGCCCTATCCTGCTAAACCCTCTCGCCAGACCGGTTCGAGAGCGCTCGTATCCACGGGCCTCCAGTTGCTGCGTGAAACGCTTTTGAGAGCCTTCTCGCTCTCCGGCTCGCCCGCACCAACTATGCCAGCTAGCAAACAATGCTCCGACTGCCGTCCAGACGTGCGGCTCGATAACGCAACATTCCTCAATCCAGCGGGCGACTGCGTCCTCGGCGTCCAGGTATTCGGCAGTTGCATCTCGCACCACGGCTGGCGGCTTCAGCCCCTCTCTCTGCCATTCCAAACAACCTTGGATGGCCCATGCAAGGATGCCGGGAAACTCTGCCCTTAGTTTCTCCGCGAGGCTAGGATCTCGCTCCTCCTGAGGAATGGTGATGGTGAACGGTATCAGATGCAGGCGCCGACGAATGGCTTCGTCAACTGAACGCAGACCCGGCTTGTGGTTGCCTGCGATGACCAGCTTGAACTCCGGCAAGAACTCGAAGAAATCGCACCGCATGAATCGTGCAGCGATCTTGTCTCCGCCCGTCAAAGACTTGATCTTCGATTCCGCCCATCGGGCTCCGTCTTCTGTTTCAATGGCTGTCACGAATCGAGCACCGCGCAAGCCCGCCAGGTCTGTAGGGTGTTGCTCAGTCGTGCTAGCGGTGAACGATGATGCAGGAGCAGTTTTCGAATAGTCTCCCAACAGGCTCGCGATTGTGGACAGAAACACGCTCTTGCCATTAGCGCCTGTTCCGTACAGAAAAAACAGTGCGTGCTCGCGCGTAGAGCCCGTCAGCGCATAACCAATCATGCGTTGTAGGAATGACTGGAGTTCTAAGTCGCCACCGGTAATGCGATCGAGAAACTTAAGCCACAGCGGGCAATCGCCACCTGGGCCAACCGACGTAGTCTTCGTAATGTACTGATCGCGACGCGATCTGACGGATTTCCCCGGTACGAAGATCGACCGTCCCCGCGGGCGTATTCAGTAGCCAAGGATCGGTGTCCCACTGCTCGACTGTCGCGGCGTGGCGGCGATCGGCCGTTGCGAGCCGCTCGACTGCGGCGGAAGTAGCTTTTGACGCCAGTCTTATAGCGGTCGCTTTCTCAGCGCCACCGCATTCAGCACTCGCGCCACGGCAGATGCGACGCGCAAGATCGAAGACATGCAGAGTGTCGTCATCGACCCAGCGAATACCGTCCCAGCGCATCCAGTGTCCCCACCGAGAGACATAACGCAGATCTTCGGCGTGCCGTCGCGAAAATCGCAGAGCTAGGGCCTCCTCCGAGAACCGGGGAGGCAGCGACTCGCCGCCCGCAGCTATTTCTGTCAGATCGCTGCCAATTTCTGCCAGTGCTGTCGTGGGAACGGTAGGATCGTCCGCAATTCGCTGTGCCCTCTCTAGAAACCGCGCTGCACGCCTCCGTTCGGCCGCCTCGCGCACCATCTGGACATGGTATTGGATAGAAGGCGGCTCCGGTACGCCGTGCATTAGGTCGGAGACGTAGCCCACGTCGCCGACCCGTTGGAGTTCCTCGTTTCGCTCCAGTTCTTCAATCAGCGTGATCATGTCGATTGGACGCGACGAGTCGGCGAGATCCATCATGCGAACGAAAATCCTGCGGTGCGAATCAATTGAGAAGTCATCCGGACGAAGCACGGCAACTTGGGACCAAAGTGCTGGGTTAAGAAGTACCGCACCGAGCACCGAGCGTTCGTATTCAGCAGCTCCCATTTCTCTCCCGGCCCTCCTCAATTAACCTGCGAATCTCCGACGCCTCGATCATGATTCGTCGGCCGATGCGAACGCATCTCAGCTTTCCACACCTGATGTCGCGTCTAAGTGTCCAATGAGCTCTGCCGATGAGCCTGGCGGTCTCGTCAATGTTCAGCAGCGCTTCCAACGCAGCATTGTCGGATCCGACACTCGGAGTATCGACAGACCTTCTTTCCCTCGAGTCGGGCAACGTCTTGGCAAAGCTATTGGTGACTAGCACAACTGCAGGATGCCACCGACCCCTGTGGACATTCGAGAACAGATCGCGCCTTTTTTGGAATAGAAAGTGTCACGCGGAAGGCAGCCGCTCGGATTTCGACGACCGGGCTTGACGGAAACCGTATTTTACGGCGCGGAGGTAAAGCGCCTTCAGAGCGTCGGGACTATCAAGCAATTGTGCGGCAGAAGCGCCCTTCTTCTTCCTCGCGCCAATTTCCCTCGGTTTTGGAAGCGATTCCGCGACGATTTGAAGGGTTCTGCGTTGGGAGGAGGACAGATGGGCTAGTAGATCTGCGACTTCCTGGTAGTGCGGACTCTTCGTGGACGTGTCCACGTACTTGAGGAGGTCAACTACTGACTGCCGAAAGGTGTCGTATTTCTTTGGGCCAAACTGCTTAGCGAGTTGGGCGTTGGCTGCCCGAAGATCAATGGCGAGTTCCCTCAGCAATTCGGGAGTCTTCTGATAAAGCCTTGCTTGGAAGCTTAAACGAGATCTTGCCGGACCAGAAAAGTTAGCGTTCTCGACGAAGTAGCACCGAAAATACTGCCCTAGAAGCAGATTGACCGATTCAAGTTCGTTTGAGATTTCCTCCAGCCGCTCGGTCAGCTTGAGTAGCTTTGATCGCGATGTCCCATACACGTCATATGCCGTTCAGGCCGCTCAAGTCATCGAGGAACTGATTGGTCTCGCCAAGCAGATGCGGGAAGAGACGGCTAAAGGGGAAGAGTTGGGTCTCAGCGAGGACGAGGTAGCTTTCTACGACGCGCTCGAAGTTAATGACAGCGCGGTCAAGGTGCTTGGTGACGCCACCTTGAAAACCATCGCCCGTGAGTTGGTGGACACAGTTCGCAGGAACACGACCATCGACTGGACAGTTCGAGAGAACATTCGAGCGAACCTACCGGTGCTAGTGAAGCGCATCCTGCGCAAGTATGGCTATCCGCCTGACAAGCAGGAAACGGCTACATTGACCGTGCTGGAGCAGGCCGAAGTGCTATCTGCGGGTTGGGCGACTGCTTAAAAGCACATGGCGTGAAGCATCGGATCGTGTGACGGCGCTGTGGAATGTCTTCCGCGCGGCGTGCCGGAGCAGGAACTGCGCGGACTACTGTTGTATTAGGATGTCACACGCTGCACCCTAGCCTGGCGTCCCACAAACATCTCTTTTTGGGCAGCGAGAACTCTAGTCCAGTGATCTAGCAGATTCATGTACTTGCGGAAACAACGGCGAAGGGGATTTTGGGCAGGCTGACCGATCGCACGGCGGATCCGCAGAGCAGTTCACTGGTTGAAGTTTCGTGTCAGCGTGCTCTGTACTTTCTGCCCTGAACCATAGTTCCCTGTCTTCATTCAGTCTCCATTCTTTCCACACAAACCACAGCGTGTCAGATCTGACCTTTCCTGAAAAATGACATGCCCGCGATTTTAAGGAAAACTGCTGACCGGAGCGCCAGAGGCACCCAACCACTAATGCCTCCAGAAACCTGAAGCTTCGGAAAACCCATAAGGTCACGTCACGACCCTTGCGGCCCATACAGGAGCGGTTCCAATTTCAGAGAGGCGCGATGGATTGTCGGAGTCTCCACACTCTTAACTCGTCGCCTGGCAAAAGGCCCAAGCCTCGCAATCGAGGACTTGGACCTTTTGACGCTAGAGAACTCACAACATACTCGTGCTAGTTGACCGTGACCGCAACGGAGACCGAAGGAATACCGTTCGCGACCACGACCAATTTGCTTGCCCCGGTTTCAATTCCCGAAGGCACATCGAACTTCGTAGAGACGATCGCAGTGCCCGTGGCGACGCCCATCGTGCTGTGGCCATGCGTCTTGCAGTAGAACACATGTCCAGTAGCGTTGTTGGTGATGCGCACCAGCGGATAGTTGGTCGCGTCCTGGAGGTCGTCTCCGTAAGCATTTGCTTGCGACAGACCGTTGAACTGGGTCCCGGAGATCGAATTATTCTTTGATCCATGGGTGAGCGTCGTTGCCACGGTCTTGATTGTCGGCCGCCATGCCGTGCTGAATGTGCCCGTTGATGTAAGGAATTCAACGTCGGTGGAGAAATCGGTGTACATGATCTGGCCGTTGGGCAGAAGCAGCAGATGCCCTACGAAAGAAGGTGTGTTCACCGCGTTCGGCGGGGCAGGAAACGCGCTCAGTACCGTACCTGTCCATTCGTAGAAGTTCGACGGCGGACTGAAGGTGCCACTGAAGGGGCTGGCTTCGATAACAACTTTGCCATTGATCTCCAGTGCGGCGGGCGCGTCATTGGCTGCATCGCTGTTTGGGAAATCAGGTCCCTTGCTCCACTTTCCGGTGGTGGTAGTGTAGATCGCAGTGTGGCCCGCAGAGCAGTCGCTGGCGCCGGTAGCGATTACGGTGCCATTCGGACGCAATACCGCCGGCCCAACCTCGAAGCTGCCGGTACCTGTTTTGCAGCCCGAATCCCACAGTTGTACGATCGTGCTGCCAGCAGTCGACCATTTGTTGGTTGTGGAACTGTACGTTTCCGAATTCGTGCCCGTGAGCAGTGTATTGCTGGTGTAAGCATCCACCGTCAACACGTTGCCGTTTGGCAGCAGGTTCCAGCCTTCCTCATCGAAATCGTCGTTCTTCCCGTCGTTCGCATTCGACTTGGTGGTGAAGCTCCGCGTGCTTTCGTTGAAGGTGTAATACACCGGGAAGCTGCTGTTACCAAACGCGATAGCACAGCACTCGGCCAGCATCCAGGTTCCATTAGGCAGGACGACCGACTGGGCGTCTCCGATGTTGCTTGAGGCAGGCGCCGTCGTGGCCGTCCATGTGTTGGCCGCAGGATCGTAGAGCGCCCCCGCAGACTGCCAGTCCGCTGAACAGTTCCCGCCCGGGCAATTGTATTCCCCGCCTTGCACCACCACTTTGCCATCGGCGAGGACGGCAGAACCAAAGAACAGCGGATTGTAGCCACTCGGAAGGGAAGCCACCTGCTTCCAGGTCCCGTTAACATAGCTCCCAGTATTGTCTGGCGTGAGGGTGTACCAGTGGTTGTAGTTGCCGACGCAACCGCCGCAATTCGGCTCAGAATGTACCAGCACGCGGCCGTCGGTGAGCAGGAGCATCGTGCCTACCGACACCGGCGGGGCTTTCTTCGCCTTGGTCCAAGTTGCAGTCGTAGCCGGAACGACCTGAGGCATCGTTGCCGGCGTCATCTGAACCAAGGGAGGTACACTCCCGGCCCGAAAAGGGGGATAGGGAGCTTCGGCATTCTGCGCAGAGGCGGATAAGCACCCCAACACGCACAGCAACGAACATGCGGAGAGAAAGCGGAACGTCATCTTATTAACCTCGATTCTGAATTCCGTCAGTCAACAGGGCCGGATTGATCGTTCAAACAATCCTCCATTCAGGAGAATAGTGAGGGTTGCCAGCGGAACGTTACACTCACAGCGTCGCTAACCCGGAATGAGTAACTTGCGGGTCATCGCGACTTTGGCAATCATTTTCACCCACGTCGCATCGTCAGGTGAAAATACTTACTACGCCATTCCGGAAGGGTGCGCGCCGCCACTACATCATGGAAAAGCTGAGTCTCAGGTGTCCGGGTTTGTGCTTGGCCCTTGGTACTGGGCAACGGCGACGGAACATTCCAGTCATCGGTACCTTATAGGACAGGAGGGTTTCCTGAACTGGTGGCCGTTGGGGACTTCAACGCGGACGGAAACTCAGACTTGGCAGTTACTAACGCTTTTGACAACTCGGTGAGCGTGTTGCTGGGCAATCACGATGGCACGTTTCAAGCGCACGTGGACTATGCAGTAGGAAACTACCCATCAGTGCTACCGCCACCTAAGACTTGCTAGCTTCCGTGCCATATTTCACCGCCGGTTTGAACGTACCGTCTCCATTTCCAAACACTCACTGCGAGATCACCCAACATAGCCAAGTCCGGCTTGCCGTCGCCATCAAAGTCATCCTCCGGGAATTTATTCATCCCAGAGCCTATTCATCTGGCAGTTCTGCGCTGCTCGACGCCGCCCACCAGTTTGCCAGAGTATCGCTGGCTTGCACGAAGTCTTGCGGCGGCAGGGACTGCTGGAAGGAATCTGGTGCCTGAATCCGCACGAGACACTCAGCGGCGGTCAGCGTGCGGAAATCGAACGGGTCTACACGGCCTATCCATCTGAACGATAATGACTTTGTCCGCCAGGGGCGTGACCCGTGGTTGATGCCGTGACCTCGCCTCACAATGCAAATCGACTGGCAGCGCGAAGAGGCTCGTACCCGGCTCGCTAAGCTATCTTTCACTGATGCGAGCCCTCTCTCCGAGGGCAGTCTCAATGATGTTCTTCCGCGTGCTGGCACGATGGGTAATTCTCGAACGCATATTCGCCGGTCCATCCGAGTTCCGTCATACCGATTTCCGACGAATAATACGCTCCGCTAATCCAACCCTTCAGGTTTTCGAAGTGGTCGTTGAGCGTAGCTTGGGTATCTCCTGCGTGTTTGCCCTCAGAATCTTGCGCCTCTAAACCCTTGTCCTTGCCCTCGCTGCGGTGCGCATCCTTTTTCGAAGCGGTGGTTAGGAGTTCATTCTGCTGGTCTCCCGTGAGGGCCGCGAAGGGATGCCCGAAGCGCTTCTGCGATTCGCCGTCCATCGCCGAAATACTCGCCAACAATTTCTTCTGGTTCGCCGGCGTATCTACACTGAGCAGCAAATCGATGAACCGGCTCACCTGAGCCTTTGTTGATCCGGGCACAATCATTTCCGACAGCGCGACGAGCGCCTCATTCTGGGGCGCGCTGAGAAATAACGGTTTCCCATCCGCGGACGCCATCTGCGCCTCCGCGTGGGAAAAAATTGCTCCATTCGAAAGAAGCCTGTGAATGGGGTGGGAAGCAGCCACCAATGGCCACGCCGCTCCGGCGCCCATTCCGACAAGCATCCGTTGCACCATCTCGCGGCGTGTAAGCCTGCGCGTCATCGCGCGTCCATCTTCGATCACCCGTAGCCGCTGATCTTTGATCACGACGATATCCTCAAAGAGTCTTTTATAGTTGGCGTCTCAGTGATGCAGCGAATTCTTTCGCGGTAATGGTAACACTCGGCTCTTGCACGGTTACAAGTGCCCTGTCAACGAGAGACAGTGTCTTGCATGCCGGCTCCAAAGACAGGTGGATAAAGGTGACCCACCGTTGCGGAGTGCGCTCCATCCTCTTCGATTGACCCGGCTCTGCTTGGCTTGTTAGCATCCGCAAGTCATTACTTCGTTTAGCATGAAAAATCAACCCTTTCGGCGATATCGAACCCATGGCTGATTTGGCAAGGCAGAAATACGACGTCATCGTGGTAGGTTCAGGCGCTGCCGGAGGCTGGGCGTGCAAACGTCTGGCCGAGGCTGGGCTGAAAGTTGCTCTGCTGGAAGCCGGACGCCCGCAATCCAACGAGAATTTCAGCGAGCACACCCCGCCTTTCGAGCTGAAGTATCGCAACCTCGCCCCGGAAATTCTGCGCAAGACTCGCCCCATTCAAATGCAGATGGGGGACGTCTGCAACGAATATACCCAAGATTGGTTCGTCAACGACATCGAAGAACCTTACACCACGCCGGCAGACAAGCCATTCAATTGGCTGGGCCGTTTGCGCATGATCGGTGGCCGCACCAACGTCTGGGGCCGCGTGTCGTTGCGCCTCGGCGAACAGGACTTCAAAGCCGCCTCCCACGACGGCTATGGCGAAGACTGGCCGATCAGCTACAAAGACATCGCGCCTTATTACGATCTGGTGGACAAGTACGTTGGAATCACCGGGATGGCGGAGGGACTCGAAGAGTTGCCAGATGGCCAGTTTCAGCCGCCCATGCCGCTGAACTGTCAAGAATCCGTTTTTCGTAGTCGCTTGAAGGAAAAAATGGGCCGTACCGCGACGCTCGCGCGTTCAGCGACCCTCACCAGACCATTGAATGGCCGCAGCGCATGTCACTATTGCGGCCCGTGCGAACGCGGCTGCATGACCGAGTCTTACTTCAATTCCGCTTTCACCACTGTCGCCGACGCACTGAAGTCCGGAAATTGTACCTTGATTTCGAACGCCATGGCCTTCAAAGTCCTGATGGATACGGACCGCAACCGCGCTCGCGGCGTTCTTTACATCGACCGCAACACGCGCGCGCCGCGCGAAATTTACGCTCGCGCGGTCACCCTATGCGCTTCATCGCAGGAATCCGTCCGCATCCTTTTTAACTCCGCAAATCGCCAGTATCCTAATGGCCTTGCCAACTCCAGCGGCGTTCTCGGCCACTACCTCATGGCACACGTGCGCAGTGCCGGCGGCAGCGGCGAATTTCCCGAGCTTGCCCCGACGCCTTCTTTTGGCGTTCCCATCAAACCTGTGGGGATTTATGTCGTCCGCTTTCGCAACACGAAAGGCAGCCCGCCCTTCAAGAAATTTCTGCGCGGTTATGGCTTGGAAGGCGACAGCGAAGTCGATTTCAACTGGGGGGCGCCCGGCTTTGGCGAGGCTTACAAGAAGGCGCTTCGTGAACCACGCTCTGAACTCACCCTCGCCGGCTTCGGCGAAGTCTTGCCGCGCTGGGATAACTTTGTGGAAATCGACAAGAACGTGAAAGATATCTACGGTATCCCGGTCGTAAAGATTCACATGTCCGACGGCGAGAACGAGAAAGCCATGATCAAGGACATTGCGGAATCTGCCGGAGAAATGCTGGAGGCGGCTGGGGCGAAAAACGTACGCACTCACGCGACTCCCTCCGCGCCGCGCTGGGCGGTTCACGAATCCGGCATCGCCCGCATGGGCAGCGACCCCAAGAAATCCGTGCTCGATCAATTTCAGCAAACCCACGACATCAAGAATCTCTTCGTGATGGACGCCTCAGGGTTTACGTCGATCGGCTGCCAGAATCCCGCGCTAACCATCATGGCCCTGTGCGTGCGTTCATGCGATCACCTGATGGACGAGATGAAGCGCAACAACCTTTAGTTTCACATCGCCTGTGGCGCGTGGTCCAAAATCTCTTCCTTTGCTGAATCCCAGTAAAGCTTCTTGCCCGTCCAGTACGATTCCGCCGCCATGATGCAGGCTAGAGTGACTCCTACCTCCATGGTTGCGGCGGTTTCGGGCATCATCACACAATTTATTGGTGTGACGTTCATGGTTATCTACCGTTCCACAATGGCACAGGCGAATGCGTTCATGGTTGTTCTAGACCGCATCAACAGCGTCGGAATGGCATTCAGGTACTCGATTCAATTCCTGAAACCGAAGGGCAACTAAAGAACGCAACACGCGCACAAATTGTGGAGTTGCTAATTACCAGTCTGCTTACCGGGATGTCTACGCATCCTTAGCCCAGAATACGAATGCGTTCTCAGCCGACACAGCCCGGGCCGTCGGTGACTTCTTCAAAGCAAGAGCCGAAGGCATCAAGAAGTCCTGAAGCTACCTTTTCCAAAGTTGAGGAGCCTCCCTCAGTTCAGACGCACCCAGTCGCAGTGCATGTCTGACCTGGCGCGCAGCAGATAAAGTTTCCGGTAGGATTTGGACAACAGCTATAACCCGGCCCGCCGCAACAATACAATCCATTCCCGCCAACGTTGTATCCATTCCCGCTACTGCAAACAATTGCGCTTGGGGGGCAACACGCCCCGCGAGTGAAATCCAAACAATACTCGCCGGGCGGGCAGCAACTGGCGATACCCTCCACGCACGCGCAGTTCGTATATCCAGGACCGTTGATCGTCACGCAATCGGTGCACGGGTTTGTACAGGAGCCGTTTGAGCACGTTTGTCCCGTAGGGCAGCACGAGCTTCCGCCGCAACACGTCGCGCCCGGACCGCAACAGGTAGTTCCGCAGGCGATCGTCGGGGGGCATGCATTGGTGGTGCATTTTCCGCTTAGGCAAACGCCAGGTGGAGTACAGCAAGTCGTCCCTCCACAGCAAGTTGATCCCGCAGGGCAGCACGTGGTTCCGCAGAGGTTGCATGTGCAAGTGCCACTAGCGCCGCTACAAGAATAACCGCTTTGGCATGTGATCGGTAGGCATGCACCGTTCGAGCAGGTCTGGCAGTATCCGCAAGTGCCATAGCCGTCGTCGCATTTCCACGTATCTCTGCACTCAGATAGCCCAACAAGAAGAGGTACTCACGCTCTCTCTGCTCCCTATTTTCGAAAGCCTTTACGTTCACATGAATGGCTCTGTGACCACCCCACTTCAGGCTAAACAGCTAAGTGTCCCAAAACAACGAGGCTTATTCAGAATTTCCCTAAGGCAGTTCCAGCTCTAGAGCGTAGATTTCGTCGGTTGAGATGTCGTGGCTGAAAATGGGGACGTTGTCGGGGGTGATGCCGCTCCACCACGAGCGGTGGAGGTCTTTCAGATCGGCGATCAACTCGGGATGAGTATCGCCCAACTGGACCCGATAGTAGCCAACATGTTCTCCCACGGAAACATCAAAATAAAGATATTTGGTGTCCCGCGACCAGATAGGCGTTCCGACCGCCGCGAACTCCGTCACGCAATCAGACCACTTTTGAGTTTGGAAGTCGTAAACGACGAATTTCATATTATCGATAGAAATCGCGGCCAGGTATTTGCCGTCCGGAGACCAGGGTGGAGAGAAGTAACCTTGGGATCCGAGAACTGCGGTGACCTGCTTTGATTCAACATCGAAGATGCGGATAACGCCTCTGTTTAGGGCAGAAAGATCAGGCAGCGACCATGTTAGGTGCTGGTTGAAGCCGGTGCGAGAGTGGAGCAGAGCAGGGTGGACACTATGCAGGAGAAACACCTTTGCAACTTGCTGTCACTGAAGGTCATTTGGCCTTCATGATAGTCGTGGGAGCCTCTTCTGCGGAAACAACCCCTTCATCAATACCGCCTCAATCGAGCGCATACCGTCAGAAATCAGATACGCGTCCACTGCCTGTCGTGTAAACGTTGCCATCCCCCGGTTTCCCCACGAAGACCATGGAAAGAGCAGAGTCGCGATTTGTTTCACAGAATCCCAGCCGAGGACCGCTGCCATCGTTTTCCCGAAAGTGCGGTCCTTAGCATTGAAGGACACCTGCCCTGTATCTCGGATTGGCGAGTGGAACCACGAATGCGGCACACGGACTTCAACGAGAACAGGGCGCCCTAGGGCAAGCTGTCTGGGGACCTCAGCGAATGTATCGATGGGGTACGACCTAGCGACATAGCGGCGGTTCGACTTTTTTGCTTTTACCCCGACGAAGTCGATGATGTGCACTACGTCTGGAATGACGAAGCCTTGTTCTGGAGAACGGTTTGTAAGGATCCCATACGACTTCACTAGATCCGCCGCCGACAACCAGACCTTATGGCCCTGCCTAGCCAAGGAAATCTCCATCGTGCGAACAATAACATTAATAGTAACGATGGCGGACTGTGATCCAAACGTCCCCGGCGACACTGGCTGGCCACCAGTTAGATCTAGTCGCTCCCGCTCAGCGCGTTCTTCAGCCTCCCGGGCTTGGTGTTGGCGGTCGACCTGTTCGATTCGACTAGCGAGCTTGCTGATACCTGAAAGCCAAGGGAGTTCATAGGCGTTCCTGACTGCTAACCCTGAAATCGACTCCGGGAGCTTGTTTTTATCAGGCATCTTCGCTCCGTCTACTAGCAGCGGAATAACTTCGATACCCGCCCGCAACGCCAACTCTATTTCGGTCCGCACATAATCACCACGGCTCTCCAAGCGTCGTTGGCCATCCGAACCTCTTATATCGAGCCAGGAGGGACCGATTACGACCAGACAGACGCTCGCACTACGAATTGCCTCATCGATGATGGTCTCGAAATTCTGTCCAGGCTGAATCGTGTCTAGGTCCCGGAAAATCTTGTTTGCGCCAAGACGCTGCTCCAATGAATAGTGCAAATGAGCGGTGAAGGCCGCTGTGTCGTCACGCCGGTAGCTGATGAAGACACGCATGGGTGTCGCGAGAGTAGTCCCGATCGGTGCGAGCGAAGCCTGCGGCCGAACGGCAGTAGGTTTTTTTCGGCGAGTCATCGGTCTAGCCTCCTATCTTGGCCGCGGTGTAAAGGCCACGCCACAGTTCGGGCATCGGACATGATCGAAATCGATGCAGCGACGCTCGGCCGCCCGGATCTTGTATCCGCACTCTGTGCACACAGTGAAGAGCGAGATCTTTTTACCTTCTCGAAATCGATCTTCTTGCGGTGGGCACGGAGAGATTCTACCGTGATCAATCAGCGCAAAGGATTTTTAACAACAATGCGCCGCAGCAGTTGTGTGGTGATGGCGTACGAGCCCCACCGCAGCGAGCCATTGAGCTTACCCACAGGGTCCCTCTTTGTGTGAATGACAATAAAATCCGTACCCTTCACCTTAGACATGTAAAGTCCAAGCCGGTTCCGATGTCCAGACATCACGCAGCCATCAGCGATTCGGGAGCAAGCAGAGTGACGCGGCCGCGCTTTTTGGAAAGCATCCCATCGTGCTCCCACTTCGAGAGGATTCGGCTAGTTGTGAAGTGACCGACGTCGGAGAGGGAGCCTAGTTGCTCGTTCGTGATGTCAACGTCTATTCCTGAGCTTCCTACTTCGCCTGCGGAGGTTGCGAGCTGGATCAGTTGGTTGGCGAGCCTCGACTCAGCGCTCTTGGTTACGAAGTTGACGTGCCGCTTCATGTAGGCCGCGAGATGGTAGAGCGCAAGCCGGAAACCATTCTCCATAATCTGGGGGTGCTCAGTCGCCAACTTCCGAATGGTATCGTGATCCCAGACCAGGCAGTCACAAGCGGTGACCGTCGTCGTGTTCGCTATATAGTTTGGAGGGCTCCGAAGTAGCGACGCCAATCCGAGGACTTCACCGGGAGTTGCCCACAAGAGGACAATCTCGCTGCCATCTTCGGCCACAATGTAAGAGCGCGTTCGACCTGTCTTCAACAGGAACATATGATCGGGATGTTCCCCTTGGACGATGACATGCTTGTTCGGGGCAAGGTGGCGGAGGCGGGCAGTGTCGAGGATCTGCCGCACAGCGGCATCACTCAGACCTGCGAGGAACTTCGATTTCACCCATGAAATATCGCTATTGTCACTGGCCCTCATACCGCACCACCTTCCAAGGAGTTGTGAACAGAGCCAGATAAAGTATAGTTGACTCAGGCGAACGAAAGACCCCAGAAACGACAGGCACATTTTGTAAATGGATTGCAGAGTGAAAACTCGCCTTCGAATCGTATGCCAAGACGTATTGATTTTGTGGGGACACCGACGGGCACTCACGCAAGACCGAAAGAAGGACACCGGGTACACAAAAGGGCGCGTTGAGCCTGCCATGCTCAACCGCCCTCCCTTGCTTAGACGAGTTTCAGTTTTTTTGAGAGGCGAACTACGGAGTCCACACTCGGACGACCAGGGTTTGAAAGACCGCTTCAGCAAAGCAGCCATTTGCACCGATGTCGTCTTCGCACGAAAGGTTCACCGCGATATTGTGTTTCTGATTTGCGACGGAGTTCGTGACTTTGGAATGCAGATTGTACGAAGTCGAGAATGTGAAGGCGGGGCCAAGGAATTGCCATGAGTAAAAGCCGCTCGCGTCGGTGCCGCCTCCGTTCGGGATCTGACTGTCAACCAGGAACTGGTAGAGTCCATTCTCGCCATCCTCGATTGTCTCCCCGGTTGAGAAGACTTGTCCCGCAATCTGAATGTCATAGGTGCAGGTTTTGCCAGCCACACCAGGACACGTAATGTCGGTGCTGTAGATAGGGACTGAGGTAGCAAGACAACCGCTCGTGCCACAGGACACGAAAGCCTGCCCATCGGATACCGAATAAGTTGCTTTGAGTGTCTCCGCCGGGCCGATTGAGATTGCATCTTGGTGTAGAGCCCGGACTGGCATCCCGGTATGTTCGCGGACAGGATGCGTTTGCGCAAAGGCACTGCTGCAAAGCACAACCGCAAGTAGCACTGCAAGACTAACCTTCTTCGTTCTTAACATAGAGTGTCCTCTTTGTGCCCACAAGAAAGGGCAATTGGTTTTCAACTACATCCATTGTTTTGGGTTAGGTACTCATAAGTAGGTGACAACGGCTATTTCCTGGTTCGGTGACAGTCGACCCTGTTTCCAAGAATTGACTGGATTTGTTGTTGAGAAGAGCCAGGTTGGGGCCTGAAGCGATGGTCGCCCCCATCTCTAAGACCGCCACATCTGCCCACAACCTGATGTCTCCTTTTTCCGACTCGCCCACTTTGGTGCAAATGAGCGTAAGCGGATCGTGCCGGAATCGCCGCACGGGGCCAATAGAAAACGCATGAAAAGTGTCTTAAATCGGCATGTCGCGGAGAAGTTACATAATGGAGACAAGTGAATTGTGCCGCTGAAATAAAATCGGCAAATTCTGCCGCTTGGAGGTCGGCTCGATGGCATTTGGTGACAATGTTTTCCCGAAGTCAATCCGATTTGGACAGATCTTTGAACTCGACCTCGGCGCGTATGAACTCCGAAGAGCAGGTCAGCCCGTCAAACTCGGACGCATCCCAATGGAGTTGCTCCTGTTTCTGGTGGAGCAACGCGGCCAACTGGTCACCCGCGAGCAGATTGTAGAGCGGGTCTGGGGTAAGGACGTTTTTCTCGATACCGATAACAGCATCAATGCTGCGATTCGAAAGATCCGCCAAACTCTCAAGGATGATCCGGAACGGCCGCGATTTGTTCACACAGTGATTGGCCGCGGTTATCGCTTCATAGCCGCCATCGAAGAACAGAGCGCTCTACCCGACAGTGAGTCCTCACCGACAGGGAAATCGGCGGAGGCGGCGCCTGGAGGGAAGGTACTGCGAAATAGATTGAAGCTAACTGCGCACCAACCTGTCGCCCGATGGGTTGGAGCGGTCACTGTGGTTACGGTGGCCGCGATCATGATCATGAAAGTCGGTGGAGTCCGAGAGTGGGTCTTTCGTACTGCAGCGGTGGGCGTGACATCAACTCCAAAGCAAGCACGTCCCTCGTTGGCGGTGCTGGGTTTTAAGAACCTATCGGGGAAAGAAGAACAGGCATGGATTTCGACAGCGCTATCGGAGATGATGAGCGCCGATCTGGCGGCAGGACAACGGCTGCGTTTGGTACCCGGCGAGGACGTCTCACGCATGAAAGTTGATTTGGCGCTACCATCGGCTGAAACCTACAGTGCGGAGACTCTAGCGAAAATTCACAATCATCTCAATACCGACATGGTGGTTCTGGGCTCTTACCTAGCTGTAGGCAGCAACGCTCAAGAGAAAATTCGGGTCAATCTACAAGTTCAGGATGCAAGAACCGCTGAAACGATTGCTGTGGTCTCTGAAGATGGCACCGAAGCAGACCTGTCAGAGTTGGTTACACGAACTGGCGATGGGCTTCGCCGGGCGCTCCGCATCACCGGTGCCTCCGACGATGAGGCCACTCAAGTTCGCATGGTCCTTCCAGGAAATCCAACCGCCGCTCGTTTCTACACTGAGGGGCTGACAAAACTGCGGAGGTTCGACGCCTTGGCAGCACGGGACCTTTTCATCCAGGCGATCGCTGGGGATCCAAACCATGCGCTTTCCCATGCCTCTTTGTCGGAATGCTGGTCGAGTCTTGGATACGACGGAAGAGCTCAGGAAGAAGCGAAGAAGGCATTCGCCCTTTCCTCTGCTCTGCGACGTGAGGACCAACTTTCTGTTGAGGCGCAATATCGGGTTGCAGTTCATGAGTGGCCAAGAGCCATGGAGATATACCGGCTGCTCTGGAGTTTCTTCCCGGACAATCCGGATTATCCGCTAAAGCTTGCCGGCGTTCAGACTGCAGCAGGCATGGGAAAGGATGCGATCGCCACAATCGGGACGATGGAGAGAAGGTCGCTCCCTGCCGCGATTGATTCACGTGTCGACTTGGCAGAGGCGGCCGCTTCCGACCAACTCGGGGATTTTCGGCGGGCAGAAGCTGCCGCAGCTCGGGCTGTCGAAAAAGGCCGGCGACAAGGGTTGACCATCATCACCGCTCGTGCCCTTCTGATGCGGGGCGGCATTCTGACCGCCATGGGGGACAACACCGCAGCGGTGGTCTACCTGAAAGAAGCGCAACACGTGTTTTCCGCGATTGGAGACGAGCAGAACGTTGCCCGTACATTGGCCGACATCGCAATCGTTCGGCGACATCAATCCAATCTCAGCGAGGCCCGAGATCTGCTGGAGGAATCGCTTAAGATTTCGCGGCGTACGGGAAATAAGGTGAGCATGATGCAGGCTCTGAACAATCTCGGTAACGTCTTCTGGGATCAGGGCAACATGACGCCAGCGATGGAAGCCTACCAGCAGTCGCTCGTACTCAGTCAAGAGATTGGCTCTCCGGCTGACACGGCCTCTTCGCTCAACAATATCGGGGGACTGCTAACGCTGCAGGGAAGGTTGCGAAACGCTCGGCAGATGTATGACGAGGCGCTGCAACTTGCTCGCAAAGTGGGCGACCAGGATCTCGCGGGTAACGTTCTCGGAAATATTGCAGATCTTCTCATCCGCCAGGGTCAGTTGGCGGTTGCCAAGAGCGAAGCGGAGGATGCATTGACGACCGACCGGCAAGTGGGGGACAAGAGCATGGAAGGTAATGCTTCCTACCAACTCGCATCGGTGCTTGTTTGCCAAGGCGACATAACGGCGGGACGCAGCAAGCATCAGGAAGGCGCGACGTTGCGTCATGATCTTGGGGAAAAAGTGAATGAGGGCGAGAGCCTCCTTGCACTCGCCCAGCTTCAGTTCGAAGCAGGGGACGTCAGAGGTACCGAATCTCAGGCGCGCAAACTTACCGTCGCCTTTCACGAGGGAAGTTCCGCGGATGACGAGTCCCTGAGTTATTCGTTGCTGGCTCTTGCGCTCTCGGCACAAGGAAGATCTGTGGAAGCGAAGCAGGCTGCCGCGAGTGCCATGGGATTGTTGCCAAAGGTGATGGACCTCTCCACGAGGTTGCAGGTGCAAATCGCCGATGCGTATGTGGAAGGTCTCTCTTCCCGCGCTGGCTCGGCGACACCTACGGTGGGCAGGGCAATACGATCTTTGGAAAGTACCCGCCAAGACGCCAAGCGTCTGGGCTATACAGGTCTGGAACTGGAGGCACGTTTACGCCTTGGCATGCTTGAAGTCAGGACGGGAATGGTTAGTTCCGGCCGAGCGCGGCTCGAAGCTCTGCAGAGAGACGCCCAATCGAAGGGCTTTGTCTATTTAGCAAGGAAAGCTTCTGCACAACTTGCCCCCAAGCCTGTTGTCTAAGTCCAAGGAGAGGATTTTCGACGGACTGTAATCGCCAAGTTCAGTTGGCGTGGATTTTGCCGTTGGCGGACAGGCGTTCGAGCCAACGGCGCGCAGTGGCCGCTTCGCGGTGATCGGCATAATCGCGGAGAAATTCGCGGAGCGCTTGCGCCGCGTCCTCGTAACGGTGGCGATAGCAATGACGTTCCTTTTGTCCACGTATGGGGCGCACGGAGTGCAAGGGTTGATTGCCGTTTACGGTGGCTACCCCGGTGGATTTGTGAACTGGCGTTTGAATCCGGGCCGCGTGAACTACGCACTGATAACGGTGGTCAACTGGCTAACCTACTTTGCTGTTGCAGAAGTCGTATCTGCAATATTCAAGCGTTCCGCGCATCAACATTCGTAAGGACCTGCGTCAACTGTCGCTATCAGGCCATTGCACTCAGAACCCAGCGAGGACAACTACGGACCCTCCCTTGACAAAGCGGGTTGGCTGAATCATCATCGGCGCTGATAGTGAGGTTGCTCCAGCACTTCCCGGAAGCCAACCCAGCCTATTCTCAATCGTGTGGAGTTAGAGCTCCAAATCGCTTCTTACGAGAACGTTTCGGTACTGCGTTGCCGCGGGAGACTGACGTACGGGCCTGAGACGGTTGAATTCGTGCGCGCCACACGGCAGGCCCTCGAAACCACTAAGGAGATTGTCCTGCAGATGGCCGAGGTGACTCGTATTGACAGTGGCGGAGTTGGCGCCCTCGGTTCCGTCCTGATAACAGCCCGCAAGCGGAATGCGGAGATCAAGTTGGCCATGCTGCACCCGAGAGTTGCGGAAGTGTTGCGCATCACCGGGTTAGAGCTTCTGTTCGACATACACACCTCCGAAAGCGAAGCCGTTGCTGCATTCTCGACAAAGAGCAACGTGGCTTAATGAGGTTCGCGAGGAGCGCCAACTGTCGTAACCAGGCCATTACACGTTTTGACCGTTGGTCAATGAGCGATATGGGGATATTTCAACTGCTACGAGTTTTCCAACCGTCTCGGACGCAGCGATTTGTTCACTTGCTAGGTGCACCCGTGGCTGCAGCCCAGTCGCAGATTAATTTGACATCCAACTTTGACAGCTTTGCCTTCCGATGAACCATCGTGTACGAAGCGAGCGGCATGCTGCCGGAGGATACCGCGTCGCAGATCAATGTGCGTTCGCTCTCTGCGCGGGACTCATCTGTCCATGCGGAAAAGTCCAGCATCTCACGGCCCTCGCTGACGTGTTTGGAGACGATCCACGAGACGGGTGCGACGCGGCTGTACCATGGCCAGTTCGTGTGGTTAGAGTGGCAGTCTTGGCATGAACGATCCAGAATCGCGCCCACCTGCGGATTCACTACCCCTGACATGTGTACCCCGATCGGTGCCGAAGTTTTGGGCACTGCTGCAATCGAAACGAACTGCATTCCGAGAAAAACAAATCCGAATAAGATCAAAGTAAGTTTTGCTAGTCGACGCATGATTTGGCGTCCTTTTCACTGGTATTTTGGAGTTCTTAATGAGGCTTTGCTGGCCCTGTAGATCAGATGTTTCGGGGCGGGCGCCGATGTCTCCAGGACGTAAAGGAATTGCAAACAGTTCTCCCTGAGACTTCAAGAGAAATACTGTGCGAACACGTCAAACCGGAATATGCTGATTCGGACTTTCGAGGGGTGAATCCAAAGCCTCGCAATTGGGAAAAAAAACTTATTGAAACGTGGCCAACTTTGTCGAAGAAGGTCCTCTGGCCGCCACCGTCACCCTTCACGAACGGCGGTCCTGAAGGCATCGCGTACCTCATGGACCGGTGGCGTATGGGCACCCCAGTCAAGCCGGGTTCGATTTGAGCCGATTGGGCGCGGCAACCGACATTGTTATGGAATCATTGCGCAAATTGGCCGCAACGGAGTTTTCCTTACGCTCATTGCCCCACTGATGTGAACGAGTGAAATCGCCACCTCGCTGCTGAGCAATGTTTGGGACGGCGTGAACCGGCACCTATGCGAAGCTGGTGGATGACCGAAACGAAACCGCCCACCCCAATGGCAACATTTTCTACAGCACCGAGGCGGCGCTCGATGTGAAGATCACCGAAATCCTCCGCGTCGGATCCACGGCAACTATCTCTCCCAGAGGGATATCGAGACTAGCCTTACATTTGATCTCGACACATTTGTCACCCGGCCTGAATCCCAGAACATGAGTGAACTGCACGATGCCCTCGTCGCGACGTGGGGCACGCCCAACATTTGATCGCTCGCCTCAATGTGCACCTCCAGAAACTCAAGCCTTCATCACGCGATGCATACAGTGCACCGTCAGACCCGCTGATGTCGTTCGCGCACTTGGGGTTGGGCCGGGCGTAGGCGCTCCTGGGCGATTCCCAGAAGAGTCGTACCGCTTATCAGGACTTCTTCGCTCTTTGGAAAGACGCCGAGACCGATATTCCAATGCTGAAAGAAGCCAAAGCCGAGTACGCTAGGTCCGATAATTAAGGCTAGTGCGCATCTTTTACGTGGCTGTTTGTCGAGCCACCCAGACAGGTGTCGTTTCAGAACCAGCAGATGTCGTTTCTCGGTACTGTTACGAGGGGCAAGGCGCGGGCGGATGTACCGTATCAGCGAGCCGACTACGACCTTTTGTAACTTTCCACTTGTGCCTGTTCAGAGGAGAATCTGGCGATGGACTCCCCCACTCTGTTGTGCATCGACCTTCCACAAGCCTTGGAGCTTCGTAAAGAGACCCTGGAGTCTCATGGTTATACCGTCAAGAGTGCGTCGAGCACCCTCACCGCAATGAAAATGTTGGAGGAATCATCGGTGGCTGTGGTTCTGTTGGACTACAAACAGGAAGGTGCGGACGCAGAAGCCACGGCCTGCCACATCAAGCAACGGTTTCCCTACCTGCCGATCATCCTGCTTTCAGCGTATTCCGAGATGCCGGAGCGAATCCTGTGGTTAGTGGATGAATACGTGATGAAGAGCGAACTACCGGAACGACTGGTACCGATCATCGAGCGAGCGCACAAGCTCGCAGTACGTCCCAACGAACGGCTCCAGCGTAGGGGGGCAGAAGCATAGTCGCCTCGATCCTGGTCCAGACCCATCCTGCCGATATGCGCTCCTTCCTAGACATTCTTTCGTCAGTCTCGCTGCGCTGGTGGATACCATTGATTATTTCTGGCCTCGGGATCGCAATGATATGCCGGCGGGCTTTGGAAAGTGATGGGGTACGAGCCAAACGTATCGAGGGCAACAAGAAAAAAGAATTGCGGTCCCTAGCTGAGAGAATTTCGTCGTATGGGCGCACCATTCACCAGCGATACCCGAGCGGGGAAGTGATCGTCAGCGAGCGAGATCTGGCGCAGCAACTTCGAAATCGGCCCGATGCAGTTGCCACGGCTCTGAACCTGCTATTAAACGAGCAGAAAGTCCAACGGGCTACGTTGAGCGGATATTGGAAATTGAAGGTGTGAAGTTTTCGCGGACCCGGAGGGCTCAATCAGAAATGTGTCGACAATTTCGGGCACATGGCCGGTAGAAAGGATGGAGGCAACAACAGCGGGCATCGAATACCACGATTTTACCTGCAGCAATTCATATCCCACGCTTTAACTACGTTGCCATTAGTCCTGGACTAGTATTTGGGTAGTGATATTTCTCCGCAAGCATTGCGGTTCAACCGGATCGCTGCTGACAAAGTGGAGCACAAAGCGGAGCACAATAACTGCCGAATGAGAGCCCCTGAGTCCAACTTGGAGGCAGAGCGATCAATCCCTGCTCAGCCACAGCTACCCATGCGCGGGTCGAGTAATGCACTGCAGGAAGGCTATCACGACCACCGCCGCGAGAAACGTCGTGCCGATCCAATACACGGAAGCGACACGACCGTTGGAAAGTGCCGCCACATCAGGCGTTTCGAAATCAGAATCCAAGAATGGCAGCGAACATTGAGAGCACAACCAGCAGGTCGCCGCACCCGCTCGCGCGCGTCGCGCTGGAGGCGTTCTTGCCCGACAGCGCGATCAAGCCAGCATCAATTGTCGAGGCTGCGAGCCGAGCACCGTGGATTAGGCGGCCGTTAAGTCCTTCACGGCAGGCGCGACCGCCGCTTTGGATTCCAGTTTCTTGCGGATGCGGCGCAGTTCAATGAAGCTCAGTCCGGTCATCGTGGAAATCACGGATGCAAACATAATGAGCACGATAGTGTCCATAGGGCGCGGGCTCCTCTCTCGGTTATGAAGCGTCGGTTCATTGAATCGAGCTGGCTGCAGACGAAAACACGGTGTTCGCGTGGCTTCCCACCAGGCGAATCGTACCAACCACCACTACCAGGATTACGGCCAGCATTACCGCATACTCGGCGATGTCTTGGCCCTCATCGTGCCACCACAGCTTGCGAAACAAGTGATTCAAGTTCGCACCTCCATGCTAGGGCTCGATTCTACGCATGAGATCGGCTTGGGCTCATGAGATACCCAGCTTGTTCGGAAAATGTAAACAATTCCGAACGCTCAGGACGAATCAGGCAGAGACCGAAGGCAGGAATGATTCAAAGTGCCCCGTAGCCTAGTTTCTTCTTTAGCCACTCCCGTTCCTCGAGCTCTTCCAGATGAGTTCCGATTGAGCGACGCCCGTATCGAAGGAAGGTGTGAACAATTATTGCCTTTGCCGTTGCTCCCTCCGTGCCTTCATGTTTTCTGCTCGAAGTGCCCACTCCAGCCCCTTCTCCTCATTCTGCCCATACAACTCGGGATGGAGGTAGGAACCGCGCTCATTCTGCGGCTTTGGCTGTTCGACGATGACAGGGTGCGCCTTCGCGTAAGGGTCTTGTCTGATCCCAGTTACTTGCCAGGAGACCTCAACGTTCGGCTTGTCGGTCTTGATGGTGAAGCGGTTGTTACGGATCTTCGCGGCAACAATAGCCTGTGCGAACTGCCCGATCACCGTCAGTTGGTAACGGCAGTCTCGATTTAGGCTCGCGAAGTATACCGGCAGCCTAACCGTGGCTTCGCCGTTCCCATCGGTCACAATATTGCCGTTGTAGATGTTCATCATGTCGGGCGATTCGACGAACGAATGTGACAGATATTTGTTTTCAGGGTCGAGTGGGTGGTCGATCTTGAAGGTTCCTGAGGACTTGGATAGCGTGCCGCCAACGTAGACATTCCCGCTGAAGAAGCCGGCGTAACCGCTGCCGCTTATTCCCCAGAGGCCAAAGGCAGTTGGTCCGTTTTCTGCCTCTGCGACGACACCAGTACCATCCGTTGAGAGAGCTTTGCCGGTGATCCCCACCGTGTTCACCGTGGTCCCATTGCCTGCTTCGGCGTAAATAGCATCGGAGTTAGTGCTGTAGGCGTATACACCACGTCCGTTGCTACTGCCCGACAACACGCCGTAGCTAGTATCACTGTAGGCTGACAATCCGGCGTACCCGCCATTCGCGTAAACCCCGATATTGTTTGTGCTCGTACCGCCCACGCCGAACGCGCCGGCAGACTCGCCGTAGACACCAAACCCGGAAACCGACGTGCCATACGTACCATAGCCGCTCCCGGTATTCTTGCCCTGGACCACCCCGGCGGCGGCGGAGCCGCTTAAAACCAGAGGCACCGCTACCGTGAGAGTCGAACCGGAGATGCCTTTTCCCGCCAGCGTTGCATTGTGCAACACGCCTGCGGTGGCCTGTACACTTCCGTCCGGGAATTTGAACCCGCCGCTGGTCGACTGGACGATGCCCGTAACCGTCAACTTGAAGGCCGGCGTGCTGGTTCCAATGCCAATGTTGCCGGTCTTTTCAGTCATCACAGAGTTCCCGATCACTTTCGTTCCAGTCCATTTGGTGATGTTGCCCGCCGTGCCACTTCCCGTGACCTGCGCCGGGGCGGTGCTGATAGCAAACAAAACGAAGATGCAGGTCGTAAACCTGCGAAGAGTGGATAGGAAATAGCGGGCGCTGCCAACTGTAGCAAAAGGGGTAAAGGCGCAAGTAAGTGTCATGGGAGTCCTCCAAGAGTTGATTTATTACTTGGGAACGAGGAGCCCGGGGTCCGGGAGTGGTGCAGCAACACGCATGTGAGTTTGATGACCCACTCCCATTGGTTTCCATACTGCGCGAGACCGGCCTCTCTCGCCAATGGAGAGTGTCTGAAGATTCTCTGAATCCATCTGAAGAACTTCCACGGCGAATCATTCAGGACTCATTGCAAGACGAAGATGAATCCCGCCGTGTACCTCGCGGCATTGCTCATTGACGAGGGATACGCTGACCCTGTGCGCCGCGGCTACATTCGCTTCCGCCCCAAATCGGCTCGGAGCACTAGATGACAAATCAGCGACTACCGGGAGACGAAGTCACCCACGGACTGCATACAACCGAAAATCCTGGCCAGTCTGAATCCGCTGGCTTGGCGAGGGCTGCTGGTACCGTTCTTTGTTCTTGGTTGTCACCAGATGCACTGGTTTACTTCTGCGTCGCTGTACAACCGCCGCAATCTATGGCGTGTCCTGATATCTCTCCCTTCCGATCTCCCGTAAAGGACCAGACCTGATCGAGCTGAACGGTACTTTCATTCAATTCGCGGTGGCCTGCACATTGAAAACGTAATATCGGCAAGACACCTCCAAACCGAAATCCTTCATCGGAGCGATCGCCCACAGGCGTTCAAAGTTGGTAAGCATGACGCCTGAAGGAATACGCAAAAAACGAGGAGATGGAGAACCGGGATCCGACGGTTGCCGGCGCAGCGCGATCTTGGCTCCTCACCTGAGAAGGTCGAGCGAGCGTCGCAGGTTTTGAGAAACGTGCGCACTGGGGGTCAGGTTCCATCACCGCTTTCAGGCAAAGTTCCTGCCAGATGTACTGCTGTTTGCTGGTCATAACATCGCGCAGTCTGCTTCCTCCTCACAGCAAATAAGGGACGGAGCAAGCAAGATCGCTGGTGGGGATTAGTTTTTTTATAACATCGGAGTTCGGGCGGGAAAAAACAAACTTTCGATAAGGGGGAACCTTGGCGGAGCTGCTTTTCCAAATCCTGCAATAGCCGGAGGTACTGAATGCTCAGTTCGCGATGCGAAGCCAGGGTTTTCTTTGCCACGGCGGCCAAAGTCTTGGCCCGTGCGGAGTCTCCGAGATCGAAGTAGCACTCCGCCAGTGCGATTTGTGCTGCCGCCAAGGCCGGACTGATCGGGTCGAGCATACTCTCCCGAAGTTCGACGGCCTGCTGGAGCAGCGGCAGCGCCTCGGATGGATGGAGGCGAAGCATGTCCGCTCGTCCTTCTACCAGCGCGGCCCGAGCTTCTAGCGCCTTCAGATAATCCCGCTGTGCACTGCCCGCGATCTCCTGGGTAACCTGTCCCGACAGGTGGGCCGCAGTCTCTCCGTCGCCCCGCGCCAGGGCGATTTCAGCCCGCGACGCCAATACTTTCAGAGCATCCAGCGCCATCGCGCCCGGCGCCGGCTCGGAAGGATGGAAAGCGTTCAACGCAGAATCTGCCTCGCTGACCCGGCCTGTGGCGATCAGCAGACTCGCCCGCTCATCCGCTGCTATGTAGGTAGTGGGGTAATTGACCTTCTTCGCGATGATGTCGGCCTCGTCCATCAGCCGCTGGGCTTCCGCATAGCGACCCAACTCAAGCAGAATCCACGCCTGCTGTTGCAGCATCTGCGCCAGGTAACGGGTGCCGGGACGGTTCTTGCGGCGGTTCTCGACCGCCTTTGAGACATAAGTTAGGCCATCCTCCAGTCGTCCCGCATTTGACAACGACCGTCCATACTCGAGGAATACCTGCGGCGCAAAGAACGGGTCGTCTTCCCCGCGAGTGCGAAGCAGGATCTGCCGGGCAGTGTCGATGTGCTGCAAACCCTCGGTAATTCGCGATGTGGCGGCCAGGAATATCCCCAACCGCAGTTCGGTCTCTAGCGTATCGATATGGTTGTCCCCGTTCAGCTTGCGGGCGACGCGCAGTGCGTGCCTGAGACTCTCCTCAGCAGACCCGAACTCCACCAAGTCCTGCTGCGTCTGTCCCAGATAGGCATAAAAGCGGGCGAGGTTCGCGTTCGGATCTCCCTGAATTCTGGTCGACATCTGAACCGCCTCCACCAGCAGCGGTTCGGCCTGACGTGGCTGAGCCAGAATGGAGAGAATCAGAGCCTCCTCGTACAGCGCTTCGGGCAACATGGAATCGTCGGGATATTTTCGATAGACATCGACCGCCTGCCGCGAGTTGTCCAACGCCCGCTGCACGTCCGAGCTTTCATAGTGCTGCGCAAGGACGACGGAAAGAGCTCCCCGTTGCTGTGAGCTGAAATCGCGACGTTGGTCAAGGATGCGCTTGGCTTCGAGCAGTACCGTTTCCCGCTCACTCACTGAAGTGGACGCATGCAGTGCGCTCCCCAGATCGGTAAGAGCCTCTGCCACTTCCATTGAGTTGTTGCCGTACACCTTCCGGGCCAGTTCGACACGCTTATGCTGCAGGTTTACGGTTTGGTCGCTCAGGCCGAGATCGTAGTACATGTTGCCGAGGGTGTTCAGGATACTGAGCTTCGCCTCTGGCACGCCGGCGAGCTCATCATCGATCTTTCGGGCGCCGATATCGAGTAATTCACGCGCCGTGGTTTGCCGAGCCTTCACCGGGTCGTCCTGAGTTGCAGAACTCATAATCCGTAGGTCGTAGGTTCAGTTCTACCGCCGCCACCAAATTCAAGCAGTAGCCTTGCGTTTACTGCTTGGCAGGCCGCTAGGATGCAATCTCTGCGGTCCTGTCAGAAGGCCCAGATCAGCGAAAACGTCGCATTGTTGGCATGAAAATAGCGGGGATCGGTAGGTCCCACGAAGGATCCTTCTCCGTACTGATAGTAATTCCACGCCGCTTTTGCTGTCAGGTTATGACCAATATCGACGCTCAGATTGGCCAGCGGTTGAAGGTAGTTGTATTCGAGTGAACCGAGTGGCTGGAGAACGTTGAACTGCGGTGTCTGGCCAGTCACACTGCTGATACTGTAGCCGAGTTGAGTAGTAACGCGAGCGTGCGGCTTAAACATCACCGACACCATGCCGTACTGCGTGTTGCTGGTGTAATAGCCATTCGTGAGTAGTGGGTTCTTGCTGTCGTCGAAGCCGTTGGCAGTGCAACTGCCTGCGTTCGCTACTACAGACAGTGACGTGTTGGAGTCATTAAAGCAAATCAGAGCATTCTGCTTGGAATCGTTGTAGTTGTAGGCGAATTCGAATCCAAAACGTTGTCGAGGCGTGAGGTTCGCCGTGAATCCATAATTGTTATTGTGCGCATGATAATCGGTTAAGGCGTCGCCATTGGAAGCTCCCCAAGGTTGATGGACATTCCGAGGACTGCCCAGGGCTTTGGAGTGTAATTTCCCTGAACGCGGTAACGGTCTTGCTTGCGCGGTGCGATTCGCACGATGGCGTCGTCGTTGTTCGTGTGCTCCCAGTCGAAATTGAATCGCAAAGTTCGGGTAGGCTTTGCCCACAATGCGAACAAGGGTGTGTATTCATGGACGACAACCCGGTCCTCGTCTCCTGTGGAGAAATCAAGGACCTGATGAAACACCTGGTCGCCATACCTGAATCCGATACGGCCTCCGAAGTGCTTCGACCCGTCCCACACGAGATCGACCTGGTTCCTCGTCCAATTCTGGTTGAACGACAATTGGCTCGCGGTGTTGGTTGCGCTTGGTGTGGTCGCGCTGATCGGAGTGAGTAAGTTGCAGGTTGAGAGGTCATTGCACGTCCAGTCGGTTTCAGTGGAACTAAAACTCTCTGGGATGCGGTAGCTCCAGAAGCGAAACGTATCGACGAGTCGGAGGTGCTCTGACACGCGCAGCGTGGCGGTAAAATCGGCAACATTCGAGATGCGCGTCGCATGGCCCGGGCCCGTGACTGTTTCCTGGCGGATGTCTGAGCGCTGGATGAGTCCGTTGAAGGACTCATTCAATGGAGCGTTCATGTCGGCCGAACTGTAAGCATACGATGCGGCCAATTCGAGTATTTGGAAGTACGTGCTATGCAGACTCAGGCGCTCGGTGGGCTGGGATGTCCGGGTGCGATTCGTGCGGTTGTAATCAAAGTACGCATTGCACGCGGTGTTGGTCAGAGTTCCCGTGGAGTCAATCAGACTGGTTGCTGGTGGACTAATGGCGCAGGGGTTCTTGTTGGCGGTGTCTATGGGGAGCCCCAGTTCTACGGTGCCCGGTGTTCCCGGCAAGAGTGCTTGAGAAAACGGAGCTAACTGCCAAGTCGTATCTCCTTGGTAGTAGTCAAGGAATTGGTCATAGCTGATGACAGTGCGCGGCAGGATCTTCAGGTCTGCGCCAAAGCGGTACGAGTTTAGAGTCGTGTTCCACGCTTGGTAAAGAAGAGCATCCGTACCCTCATGGACGCTGGAATACGATGGCCCAGTCATGTTGTTGCGCGAATATCCAATGCGGAAATCAATCTTCGACTGCGGCAGCAGCGTGAGGTCGAAGTCGCTCATTCGGCGGCGAGTTGTGAAAGTGTGAGGCGAAAAGGTAACGGGTAAATTTGGGTTCGAAGTCGATGGATTGAGGGGATTGGCCAGAAGGTTATAGTTGAAATCTGTCTGGTCGCGACGGAAGTTTGCCCTGAAGTCGTACCAGGTATCCTTCTCCATTCGGACTCGGGCGCCGTTATTAGGATCGCCGCCCCAACCGTAACTATTGACGAATAAGTTGTCAAAGAGCAGGCTGTCGTGGTTTTGCGATTGCATGGAGAGACTCTGTTCCAAGAAGCGGGGCCCAGTCCGCAAATCCACGAGTGTGTTGTACATTTGCTCGCTGCCGG
Organism: uncultured Acidobacteriaceae bacterium; assembly: GCA_963840895.1. Classification (GTDB taxonomy): domain Bacteria; phylum Acidobacteriota; class Terriglobia; order Terriglobales; family Acidobacteriaceae; genus Sulfotelmatobacter. Next base: position 586,227 of record CAWJAR010000002.1, on the reverse strand, counting down.
TTATGTCCGATACGCGGTACCCTACCTCGATAGACTGGTGAATCATATAGCCGCCGCTTTCGTGGCCTTCTGGCTGCTGCTGGTTCTGGCCGGTATTACTCCCAGCCGTCTGAGCTCTTGCCGCGATATGCAAGAACAGAACGATCACAAAAAGCTGTTGCATCCGGAGCCAGTTTGAACGCATGGTGTACCTCTTCATCTGAAAAACACGTTGCTCGCGTTGGACCCGTGGATCGCTGCGTGGCACATCGTGCACGCCTGGTATTTGGTGGATTGATTATGCGAAGGTCCGGCGGGACCTTGAACGGGGAACGTGTGGCATTGCAGGCAGAGCAGATTCACCTGGCTCACGCGCAGGAAGCGTGGATTGGTCGACCCATGGGACATGTGACAACTGCCACACCCCTCCGTCTTCACAGGTACATGCTCATAAACAAAAGGTCCCTGTTTGTCGGCATGGCACTTGACACAAATTGCGTCCCCACTAGGCAAGGACCTCACCTGGCGGAGGGTGGCAGTGCCGTGGACATTGTGGCAGTCGCTGCATTGAATGAGGCCTTCGTCTACCCGGTGGTGATACGGCTTCGCAAAGTCTGCCTTCGCGTTGACATGACACCCGTAGCAGAGTTCGGGCTGCGCTCGAACCAGCAGATGCTCCTGTTCTTTGGCTTGATGCGGCGAGTGGCAATCCAGGCATCCAACGTCGTTGCTGGCGTGCGCCGAAGCGGAAAAGTGCCGCTGCTTATGATTTTCACCGTGGCAACTCAAGCAGCGGGCGTTGGCGTCCTGCTTCGACATCGACTTGAAGCTAACGATTTTGGTTACGTCCCCGCCGCCCTCAACGTGCGCCGATCCGGGACCGTGACAGGACTCGCAGCCGTGCCCGTCGTGCAGGGTGGTCTTGAAGTGGGGGGTATTCTCGAAGTTCTTCTTGTACAGGTCTTCGTGGCAGGTCTTGCAAACATCTACCCCAACGTATTGTCCTGTCTCCTTGGGAGGAGGCGTAACATTTTTTTCTTGCGGGCTCGCAAACAGAGCTGATCTATACAACAGACATAGAATTGCTAGCCCCGGGAGCAATATGCGCGCTCTTGTCGCCGTCACAGTCGGACCTCCTGCTTCGTAACGTGCGTGCCGGACTCACTCAGGACGCCCAGCACGCGGCACTCTTCGATCTACTTTAGGGTCTTAATGAACTCGGCAATCGCCTTGGCTTGCTCGCCAGTCAATCCGCTGATGCCCTTGTTGTGGGGGGCCTTACTGTTTGGCTCTCCCTTAGTGACGTGCTCGACGATTTGGTCGACTTCGAGGGTAGTTCCTTTAACCGCTGGCGCTTTTATCGCGGGCTTGCCTTCACCATTGGCGCCGTGGCAACCTGCACACTTCCCCTTGTAAAGAGTTGCCCCGTCATCCGCCGCCCATGCGTGCATCGACACCGTTAGTAAAACCGCGATCAATATAGCCATCAATTTCCGGGTCATAAAGCTCCTTCCTTGTGATTCAAGTCTTCACGTGAAGATTGAGAGTCATTGTTTTTGGACCTTCGAGATTCGCTCGGCAATGCCCAAAGTTTTCAGAATCTCCGGTGAAGTCTCTTCCGTCGCTAAGGGCTCGTGACAAGTGTTGCAGTCTTGAGTAATCGTTGTTCCATCTGCCGCAGCGTGCGAACCGTCATGGCACCGAAAGCAACCTGGAAAATCCATGTGGCCGAGGTTATTCGGGTAGGTGCCCCAGGTGACTTTCAAGTCCGGGAAGACATTGCGGTTATAGATCGCAAGGATCGCCTGACTGGCTTGGCTAATGTCTTGAGAGCGCGCAGCGGCAAGGTCTGGATAGCTCTTTTGATAAAAACTGACGACAGCGCTTGGCAGTTTGTCAGCTGCTTCCTGGCTTGTTCGGTAGTCGGCCTTCAAGACCTCCATTCCTCTCTTCTTGATGTAAGGCAAGGTGATCGCTATATCGCCGCGGGCGAGAGCTGTGTCCAAGGCGCGCTCAGGCATTTCAAAAGTGTGGGTTGGGCGGTTGTGGCAATCTACGCACTGCATTTCGACCTTCGGCAACGTCACGGCGGAATTGGTGGGCGATTCAGAACTAACAAAGGTCTTTACTTCCCCGGAGGTAGCATTGCGATATTCGATCCAGGGTATGCCCTGTCTTTTCGCGTCTGCTACCGCAAACCGGATATGAATACCCGGTCCCAAGTGAGCGCCGTGAATGCCAGCGACCTTATTTCCTCCTATCATCATCATCAGGACGGTTTGTGTACGCGTATTAGCTTCATCCTCGGCATACTTGTTGATCACGCGGAGAGTCACACCACCAAACTTTTGAGGCCAATGACAGTTCTCGCAGGTCTCCCTGGCGGGCACGAGGCGACTACTCTCGAGGGCTGATGGAATGGGTCTTGGGTAGGAATTCATCAGAGTCTCGATCAACTGACGGGTCCCACTTGCCTTGCTGTCGACCCAGCCGCTCACCCCGGGCGATACGTGACAGCCGACACATTCCACTTTGGAATGTGGGGAGTTCTGATAGGCAGCGAATTCAGGGGCCATCGTGTGGCACGTGGCCCCGCAGAATTGCGGCGTCTCCATGTGCTTGACCGCCCGATAGGTGACTTGGGTTCCGATCAGGATGTTCAGAAGAGTTGTGGCTCCAAAAAACCAGGCGATTCGCCGCAGTGCCGATTTGCGATCGAAAGTCTCCTCAGCCAAGCCTCCGCGAATCTGGTGCTTACTCAGGTAGACCCCGACCGGAATCAGCAGCAGCCCAGTGAAGAAAATCGCTGGAAGAATGAGAAAGACGACGATGCCGACATAGGGATTTTCGACGTGTCCGCGAATCTGTTGCGGCAGCACAAAGAGCCACGAAATCAACGCAGTCGCGACCAGGGCCAAGCCCAGCAGGCTCAGCCAATGCTGAGTGAGCAGGAACCAAACCGGCCTCTTCGTCGTGACACTCATCGGATCCCCAGAAAAAAACACCCAGATCCCACGCTAGAGGCAGTTTAAAAAGCACACGTCGAAATGCGAACTAGGGAAATCCCTAGTTCCGGTCTTGTCGATCTCCGCCTAGCATCGCGCACAAGAGTCGGCCATTCAGTGGATCGAAGTGGGGTCTGAGCAACGTGACTGCGCCGGTAGCTCGTTCACTCCGTCAGAAGGAGGCCGGATCGTGTTCATCGATGGGAAATGTGGATGGGGACTGCACTGGACCTCAATTCACCTCGACTTCATCGCCAGTGATCGCGGACTGAAACGCCTGGCTGCTTCGTTGTACACCCTCCCAATTTAGAGAACCGCGGTGCCGGGGGACGGCAACCATCTCGGCATTCTATTGCTCACAGTGGTCACTTAGGTTGAAAACAAAACGTCCCGGACTCAAAGAGTCACGGGACGTTTGTCGAACAGCCCTCCCCCGAAGTCTGCTCAAAAACAGAGTAATGCGAGGGGCGCCGCACGGGAATAGCCCCGATGGGCTATTACGGATGTGACCAGTCTGATGGTTACTCTTGGCATGGGTTGGGCCGGACTTCCGGAAGAAGGGCGCGAGGTTCAACGGCATGTCGAATAGGCGTAGAATACGCAGGCGCAAGCAGCCGCGCGGAGAATAATCGATGGGCGACGCTGCAGGTAGTCGAACCGGAGAGGTCAGAGCTACCACCACGATTGAAGAAATTGACATCCTTTGGATGACCGCAGGGTTGGGCTGTGACGGGGATACGATTGCGATGACTGGCGCAACCCAGCCCAGCATCGAAGATATCGTGACAGGCGCTCTGCCTTGGATCCCGAAAGTTAAGTTCTACAATCCCTTCCTGGCCTACGAAAACGGGGACGAATTTGTGAGGCCATTCCGCGAGGCGGCCGAGGGCAAGTCCGTCAGGCCGTTCATTCTCGTGGTGGAAGGGTCGATTCCGAACGAGAACAACAAGACTGAAGGATACTGGGCTTCGTTCGGCACCGATCCTGTGACAGGCCAACCCATTACCACCTGCGAGTGGATCGATCGACTCGCGCCGAACGCCTGGGCAATCATCGCGGCGGGAACGTGCGCGACCTACGGTGGACTTCATGCAATGGAAGGCAATCCCACAGGGTGCATGGGACTGCCGGACTATCTTGGATGGAAATGGAAGTCGAAGGCGCAGATTCCAATCGTTTGCGTTCCGGGGTGTCCGGTGCAGCCGGACAACATGATGGAGACGATTCTTTACCTTCTTTATATGACGAGTGGCCGGGCGCCGATGATTCCGCTCGATGATGCGCTGCGTCCGACGTGGCTGTTTGGCAGCACGTTACATGAAGGATGTGATCGGGGCGGTTATTACGAGCAAGGCCAGTTCGCAGAAGAATATGGTTCCCCACTTTGTATTGTGAAACTGGGATGCTGGGGGCCGGTGGTGCAGTGCAATGTGGGGAAGCGGGGATGGATGGGCGGGATTGGCGGATGCCCGAACGTGGGCGGAATCTGCATTGGCTGCACGATGCCCGGGTTTCCCGATAAATTCATGCCGTTTATGAACCAACCTCCGGGGTCGCTGCTGTCGTCCCAAGCGGTGCAGACCTATGGCCGGGCGATTCATGCGCTGCGCCGGTTCACCCAGGCGTCTCTTAACAAAGAGCCGAACTGGAGAAGCCGGAAGAACGCCTCGCCGTCGCATTAATGTTTGGACGAAGTTGGAGTCTTTTCGATGAGCACCTTCTCGAAAATAGGCGAGGACGTGGCGAAGGGAGCCGCCTCGCCGAGTTCGGAAGAGAATCTGCTCAGCCCCGAAGCTGCCGAATCCATCCTGCATGAGCTCGCGGGCACTTACCTAAAAGACAAGGACATTGCTGGAACGCCGGGAGCGGTTCATCATTTTTTCGAGCGACTCGATCAGACTCCCGTCAGTGACGCGCAACTTCCGAATTTAGAGGCCAAGTACCGGGCCTTGGTGGAGCAACTTCCGGCGGTTGTGTTCATGGCATATCTGGACCGTGGGATTGGCGAGGCATACGTAAGTCCGCAGATCGAAGCTACGCTGGGATTCTCGCAAGCCGAGTGGCTGGAAGATCCGGTGCTGTGGTACCGGCAGGTTCATCCCGACGACAAGGGCCGCTGGAGCATGGAAGCGTCGGAAATGTTTCTGTCGGGAAAGCCATTGCGGTCGGCCTACCGGGTTATCGCGCGCAATGAAAACGTAATCTGGTTTCACTGCGAAGCGAAGATGATCCGTCACCCCGACGGCCGTCCCTGGTTTATTCACGGCGTCGCGTTCGATATCACTGATCTGAAGCGCACCGAAGAGGAGTTGGAAGACGAGCGCAACGTGGTGTCGGCGATTCTCGACACGGTGGGAGCTTTGGTTGTTGTTTTGGATCGCGAGGGGCGGATTGTCCGGCTGAATCGCGCCTGCGAACAGATGACAGGGCGATCGATCGAGCAATCGCGCGGGCAGCGCGTTTGGGATTTGTTCGTTGCGCCAACAGAGAAAGAACAGTATCAGGCGATCTTTCAACAGATTTGCGAAAACCAGTCGCGTACCGAGTACGAAAGTTCCTGGATTGCCCGTGGCGGTGGCTTGCGAACGATTGCGTGGTCGGCGGCGGTGCTGCCCGCAGCCAAGCAAATGCCCATGTATGTCATCGCGTCGGGGATCGATGTCACGGCGCAAAAGCAGGCACAGGCGCGCTTCCGTGGGTTGCTGGAGGCGGCGCCGGACGCGGTCGTGGTCGTGAACCAGAGGGGAAGAATGGTTCTGGTGAACGCGCAGGTGGAGAAGTTGTTTGGCTATCCGCGACAGGAGCTGTTGGGTGAGGAGATCGAGAAACTGGTGCCGCAGAGTTTGCGGGGGAATCATCCGACACACCGCCGGAAGTTTTTCTCGGAGCCGCGGGTGCGCCCGATGGGCGCGGGCGTGGAATTGTATGCGTTGCACAAAGATGGGCACGAGTTTCCCGTTGAGATCAGTCTCAGTCCGCTGGAGACGGAAGAAGGAGTTCTCGTGTCGAGCGCGATCCGCGACATCAGCGAACGCAAGAGGCTGGAGAAAACCGTACTTGAAATCAGTGAACGGGAACAGCGTAGAATCGGGCAAGACTTGCACGATGGCTTGGGGCAGCATTTGACAGGCATCGCCTTCATGACCAAGGTGCAGGAGCAGAGGCTGGCAGAGCGGCAGATTCCTGAGGCGGCGGACGCCGCCAAAATCGTGCAACTGGTGAACGATGCGATTCGGAAGACCCGGGAACTCTCACGGGGCCTATTGCCGGTGGTTTCGGACGCGCATGGCCTAATGTCGGCCCTCAGGCTTTATGCCACGGAGATCGAGGATCTGTTTGGACTTACTTGCCGGTTCCAGTGTGACGAGGCCGTTCTGATTCACGATGCTCCGATGGCGACCCACCTCTACCACATTGCGCAAGAGGCCGTGAACAACGCCATCAAGCACGGCCACGCAAAAAATATATTGATCCGGCTTTTTTCTGGCGATCGCCAGGGAACATTAGTCATCAAAGATGACGGAGTGGGGATCGAGCGACCTGTCGCGCCGCATGCGGGAGTGGGATTGTACATCATGAACCATCGGGCCGGAATGATCGGCGGGAACCTGGAAGTGCGCCGGGAGCAACCAGGGACGGCGGTTACTTGTCGATTCCCGATGAACAGCACAGATTGAAGGTCGAGGGGCAGTAAATGAATCAGACCGCTGAGGCGTTGAAGAGAAGAGTCTTTGTAGTCGATGATCATCCCATCGTTCGGCAGGGGCTGGCTTTGCTGATCAACCGCGAATCAGACCTCATGGTGTGCGGCGAGGCCGAAGATGCGCACACTGCCGTGCAGTTAGTGGCGACCACCAACCCGGACATCCTCGTAGTCGATATTTCTTTGAATGGTCCGGATGGGTTGGACCTACTGAAGGATGTTCGGACAAAACATCCAGAACTTCCAGTTCTCATTCTCTCCATGCACGACGAATCCATTTATGCCGAACGGGCGCTGCGCGCCGGCGCGCAAGGCTACATCATGAAGCAAGAGGCGACCGAGAAAGTGCTGGTCGCCCTTCGTCGAATTTTGAGCCATGAGATCTATGTCAGCGAGCATATCGCGAACCGCATGCTGCAGCGCTACATCGGTAGTCCGAGTGGAGGCACGCCTTCATCCATCGCCGACCTTACGGACCGGGAGCTGGAGGTCTTTCGCTTGATTGGAGAGGGACACTCTACGCGTCAGATTGCCGAAGAGTTGCACATTAGCGTCAAGACCGTGGAATCGTATCAAGCGCACATCAAAGAAAAGCTTTCGCTGCGCAGCGCTCGTGAACTGGTGCAGCACGCGATTCAATGGAACGTCAGGGAGAAAAGCTCCTAGCGATCCAGACGATTTGATTGTTCTGCTAGAAATCCCTGCGTTCCTTTCAGATCGAACGGGGAAACCCTGATCGCCCCCCGGTATTTTCACATCATAAAAAAAGAGGATGCGCCTGCTTGTGGTGAAGGATCAATTTTGTTGATTCTTGCTATCGACAATTACGTGCAATGGATGTGCAGAATCCGCCCGCATTTCAGGGTGTTCGTCGGTCTGGAGGCCCGAGAATCTGCGGTTCAGGCGTCGCACAACTATTTGAGGTGATCGCGAAACAAATGAAGATCTGAAGGAGACCGAGATATGGCAACGGAAACCGCTCCGTATGGACGCATTACGCAAATTCCACCGGCCGTTTCGGAGGTGCACGTAGTTTGGATTACGGCCGGCCTCGGTTGTGACGGCGATTCCGTTTCAATTACTGCGGCGACGCAGCCGAGTATCGAAGATGTTTTATTGGGAGCCATCCCAGGCCTGCCCAAAGTTCACCTTCACAATCCAGTGCTGGCGTACGAAAACGGCGACGATTTCTTGAAATATTGGTATCTGGCGGAGGAGGGAAAGCTGGAGCCGTTCGTTCTGGTCGTGGAAGGATCAATTCCGAACGAGAAGATCAAGAAAGAAGGATACTGGGCGGCATTGGGCACCGATCCCAAGACCAACCAGCCGATCACGACGAACGAATGGATCGATCGTCTGGCGCCGAACGCCACCGCAATTATCGCTTGCGGTACATGCGCAACGTACGGTGGCATTCATGCGATGGAAGGGAATCCCACTGGGGCGATGGGGCTGGCAGACTACTTGGGTTGGCAATGGACCTCGAAGGCAGGATTGCCGATTGTGAATGTTCCCGGATGCCCTGTGCAGCCGGATAACTTCATGGAGACCGTGCTCTACCTTCTTTATCAGGTAGCGGGGCGCGCGCCTATGATTCCGCTGGATGATCAATTGCGCCCCACGTGGTTGTTCGGCAAGACGGTGCACGAGGGTTGCGATCGCGCGGGCTACTACGAGCAGGGCGATTTCGCGCAGAGTTATGGTTCGCCGAAGTGCATCGTGAAGTTAGGGTGCTGGGGTCCGGTTGTGAACTGCAACGTCCCAAAGCGTGGGTGGATGGCGGGCATCGGCGGTTGCCCGAATGTCGGTGGCATTTGCATTGGGTGCACCATGCCGGGCTTCCCCGACAAATTCATGCCGTTCATGGATGAACCGCCGGGCGCGAAAGTCTCGTCTATGGCGGTTGGCGCATACGGTCGCGCGATCTCTGCTTTGCGGTCGATGACCCAGGCCACTGTTAACAAGGAGCCCAAGTGGCGGCATCCGCGGGCTGAACTGACGACTGGTTACCACCCAAGATCCTACTGAGAGCGAACGAGAGATCATAAAGAGGAGCGATTCGATATGAGTACGATTACTGCACCGACCAAAGAAGTCGCGACCAAGGGCAGAAACCTCGTCGAGATGAATTGGGACCCGATCACGCGAATCGTGGGCAGCCTGGGCATCTTCACCAAGATCGATTTCGCCAATCACCAGGTGGCCGAGTGCCACAGCACGTCATCCATTTTTCGTGGCTACAGCATTTTCATGAAAGGGAAAGATCCGCGAGACGCGCATTTCATTACCAGCCGCATTTGCGGAATTTGCGGCGACAATCACGCAACTTGCGCCACGTACGCGCAGAACATGGCTTTTGGAGTTCGTCCTCCGGCGATGGCGGAATGGATCGTGAATCTCGGTGAAGCCGCGGAATACATGTTCGATCACAACATTTTCCAGGACAACCTGGTCGGAGTGGATTTCTGCGAGCAGATGGTGAAGGAAACGAATCCGACGGTGTGGGCCAAAGCGCAGTCGACGATGGCGCCGAACTCCAACCTCCATGGGTTTCGCACGATCTCTGACATCATGACGGCTCTCAACCCGTTTACGGGCTCGTTCTACCGGGAAGCGTTGCAGATGAGTCGAATGACGCGGGAGATGTTCTGTCTGATGGAAGGACGCCACGTGCACCCGTCTACCTTGTATCCGGGAGGCGTGGGAACGGTGCCGACGATTCAACTCTTCACCGACTACATTGTTCGCTTGATGAAGTATGTGGAGTTCATGAAGAAGGTGGTGCCGTTGCACGATGACCTGTTCGACTTCTTTTACGAGGCTTTGCCGGGATATGAAGAGGTGGGCCGGCGCCGAGTGCTGCTTGGTTGCTGGGGATCGTTCAACGATCCGGAACATTGCGACTACCAATACAAGAACATGACGGACTGGGGCCGCAAGATGTACGTGACGCCTGGAGTAGTTGTCGACGGCAAACTGGTGACAACAGATCTGGTGGATATTAATTTGAACATTCGAATTCTGCTGGGCAGTTCCTATTACGACGACTGGCAGAACTCGGAAACGTTTGTAAAGACCGATCCGCTGGGCAATCCGGTAGACAAGCATCATCCGTGGAATCAGACTACGATTCCACGGCCGCAGAAGCGGGACTTCGGCGGTAAGTATACGTGGGTCATGTCGCCTCGGTGGCTCGACAAGCGCACAGGAGATCATTTGGCGCTCGATACGGGCGGCGGCCCGATTGCTCGACTGTGGTCGACGGCGCTCGCGGGACTGGTAGACATCGGCTACATCAAGTCCACGGGCAACAGCGTGAAGATGTACCTGCCCAAGACGGCTTCGCTTCCAGAGGTCGAATTCGAATGGAAGATTCCGAAGTGGAGCAATGCCATTGAGCGCGATCGCGCGCGAACGTATTTCCAGGTCTATGCAGCTTGCGCCGCGCTCTATTTTGCGGAGCGCGCACTCGAGGAATTACATTCGGGCCACACGAAAACGTGGAATGAATTCAAGGTGCCGGAAGAAGGAATCGGCTGTGGATTCCACGAAGCGGTGCGCGGCGTTTTATCGCATCACGTAGTGATTCGCAAGGGGAAGATTGCCAACTATCATCCCTATCCGCCGACACCCTGGAATGCGAATCCACGGGACGTTTACGGCACGCCTGGTCCGTACGAGGATGCGGTGCAGAATACGCCGATCTTCGAGGAAAACGGTCCGGACAAATTCAAGGGGATCGACATCATGCGCGCTGTGCGGAGTTTCGATCCTTGCCTGCCCTGCGGCGTGCATATGTATCTCGGCGATGGAAAGGTGCTGGAAACACGGCATTCGCCGATGTTTGGTTTGCAGCCTTAAAGCCTTTTCGTTTAGGAGGATTGTGGGCGTCGACAAAGACTTTCAAAAGCGGGTTCAGAAAATTGGCAGTCTGGTGCAAGATCTGGAGAGCATCGCGGATCCTGCGTCTCGATCTGCGGCAAAGGAACTGGTGCAATCCCTGATGGATTTGCACGGAACAGGGCTAGAACGAATTCTCGAAATGGTGTTTGAGTCGGGTGAATCGGGTCCCCGGATTATTGATGAACTAGGGCAGGATCCACTGGTTAGTAGTCTGCTGATTTTGTACGGTCTGCATCCCGACGAGTTGCAAACCCGGGTTGAGCGGAAGTTGCAGCAGACTGCCTCCAAACTTCACAAGCTGGGGGCGGAAGCCAAATTGGTCAGTATCAACGGCGGCGAAGTTCGTGTGCGGGTGCGAATCGAAGGCCACGCCTGCGGGTCGACGAGCCACACGGTGCAGAGCACGGTGGAAGAGGCGATCTATGAAGCTGCTCCCGACTTGACTTCTCTGGTCGTCGAGGGGCTGGACGGGCCTGCCGATTCTGGATTCATTGCAGTTGAGAAGCTGATTGGAGCGGCCGCGCCGAATCATAAATCGCGCCCGATAGAGTCTGTCGGCAGTGAAGGTATGGACTAAAAGAGTTCGACCCCGTGATATCCGATCATGATCATGATGAAGAGGGATCAGCTTCGAGAAAGTTCGCAAGCCTTCGACACATTGCGGCAGCTTGCCCGCAAGCCCGCTCCACGACAGGTAGAGAAGTGTGAAATGTGCAGCGTCGAACTGCGCTCGGAACACGCGCACCTGATTGAATTGACGCAACGCAGGCTGCACTGTGCGTGTGATGCGTGCGCGATGCTGTTCAGCGGTCAGGCCGGCACAAAGTACAAACGCGTACCTCGCGACATCCGGCTGCTGGCTGATTTTCGCCTGACTGACGCCGAGTGGGACGGTCTCCTGATTCCCATCAATCTCGCTTTCTTCTTCCAGAACAGTATTGACTCGCGCGTGAGCGCTCTGTATCCGAGTCCGGCGGGGGCGACCGAATCGTTGTTGCCGCTCGAGGCGTGGAGCAACATCGTGCAAGCCAACCCAGCACTGAACCAACTGGAACCCGATGTCGAAGCCCTGCTGGTAAATCGCGTGGGACAAGCGCGAGGAACGGCCGCTGCGGAGTATTACCTTGTGCCGATTGACGCTTGCTACAAGCTGGTCGGTCTGATTCGAATTCATTGGCGGGGACTTTCGGGCGGCGCGGAAGTGTGGCAGGAGATTGGCAACTTCTTCACGGACCTGCGCTATAAGGCGAGAGTTGTGGCGGAGGAGACGCATGCCTGATTTGGGTTTCAGGATCGCGGGCGCGGAGGCGGTCAAGTTTGCGGCCTCGCCGCAGATTGCATTGAAGTTGCAGGTGACCAACAACAATCCGGCAGAGACGATCCATTCCGTTGCACTTCGCTGCCAGATTCAGCTCGAGGTCACGCGCCGCCGGTACACGGCCGACGATCAGCAGAAATTGCGCGACTTGTTCGGCGAGCCTGAACGATGGAGTCAGACCCTTCGCAGCTTGCTTTGGACCCACGTCAACGTCAACGTTCCACCTTTTCGAGATTCCACGATGGTGGACCTTCTGGTGCCGTGCACGTTTGACTTCAACGTGGGCGCGACCAAGTACTTCCACGGTCTTGGCGATGGGGATGTCCCGCTGTGCGTAATGTTCAGCGGCACCGTATTTTATGCGCGGGATGGCGAACCCATGCGGGTGTCGCCGATTTCATGGGAGAAAGAAGCGCGCTTCAACATGCCGGTGAAGGTGTGGCGGGAGATGATGGACACCTATTATCCCAACACGGCGTGGCTGTGCCTGCGCCGGGATATTTTTGAACGTCTCTACGAGTACAAAGTGCGTCATGGGATTCCGACGTGGGAGCAGGCGCTGGAGAGCATGTTGCAAGCGGAAGAGGCGATGCGCTCATGAACCTTGCGCTGGTTGATCAAATCGCCCAGGCGGTGCTCTACGAAGGATATCTGTTGTATCCCTACCGGCCGTCCTCAGTGAAGAACCAGCAGCGTTGGAATTTTGGGGTGGTGTATCCGCGCGGCTACTGTCAGGTCCAAGGGGGCGATGAGCCTTGCAGAATGCGGACGGAGTGCCTACTTGCCGCGAAGGCTGGAGCGATCCTGGAAGTGAAGGTGCGATTCCTGCATATGGGAATGCGCTCGGTGCGCGAGTCCGCTCGGAATAAGCCGACTTCGCTGCCCGATGGCTGGCAGGAAGCAGTCGAGCGGGAAGTGAGCCTTCTGGAGTTTGCGTTGGGAGTCGCTGACGGTGAAGCGCTGAAGTGCGCCTTCAAGTTCCCGGCTCAGTCGCACCTTCCGTCGCAGAATCATGGGCAGCAGGATCCCGTTGAGCTTCGGCAGGAAGCCGTTGAGGGGATTGTCATCGTCTCAGGGGAGCGTGTCGGAGAAGATCTCTTCAAAGTCGGCGTCGAAGTTCAAAATGTAACTCCAGTCGGTCTCCAGGGCGCCGATCGGGAGGCCGTGCTGATGCAGTCTCTGATTTCGACACACATTATTCTGGGCGTGAAAGATGGTGAGTTTGTTTCTCTACTGGAGCCTCCCGCGGAATTGCAGGAACTTGCGTCGAGTTGTCAGAACATCGGCGCGTGGCCCGTTCTCGTAGGCAAGCCGGGGCAGCGGGATACGGTGCTGGCCTCTCCCATCATTCTCTATGACTATCCGCAGATTGCCCCGGAGAGTGCGGGAGATTTGTTCGACGGCACTGAGATTGACGAGATCCTGTCATTGCGAATCATGACGCTGACGGATGAGGAGAAGCGAGAGATACGCGAATCCGACGATCGCGCACGAGAGATCCTGGACCGTACGGAAGCGATCCCCCCAGAGCAATTCATGAAACTGCACGGCGTCGTGCGAGGGTTACGGCCGCTCAAGGAGGACGCTCCGTGAACGAGTGGGAGTGGCAATTGCTGGAAGACAAAACAACTGTAGACCGGTTGACGATCTCTGGGGTTGAAGTGCGTGTGGGAGATCGAGTGCGGCTGCGCCCTCGGCGGGGCGGCGATGTGCTCGACATCGCGCTGGCAGGGCAAATTGCGCTTGTCGAGAGCATTGAGCAGGACTACGAAGGAAAAAGTCATGTGTGCGTGGTGATGGAGGACGATCCAGGACGAGATTTGGGGATGTTGCGGCAGCCTGGGCACAGATTCTTCTTTGATGCCAGCGAAGTTGAGACCTTGCCTCAGGAGGAAGCGCGTCGCAAACCTGCGACACAGACCGCTACCATTCTAGTGGCGGGTATCGGCAACATTTTTCTGGGGGACGACGGCTTTGGCGTCGAAGTGGCGAAGCGCCTGTCGGCTCACGAATTTCCGTTGGGCGTGCGAGTGGTTGATTTCGGGATTCGCGGCTTTGACCTTGCGTATGCGCTGCAGGACGGATACGAGACCACAATCCTTGTGGATGCGTACCCGCATGGTCAGACTCCAGGCACGGTGTCTCTTGTGGAACCCGACCTGAGCAAACTGGATGAGTCGCCGCAAGCAGTGGTTGAGACACACGGCATGAATCCGCTCAATGTGCTGCGGATGGCTTCGGCGATGAATGGCGGCCTGAAGAAGAAGGTCCTGCTGGTCGGCTGCGAGCCTGCCACCTTCGGAGGCGAAGAAGGACATATGGGATTAAGTGGCCCCGTCGAGGCGGCTGTGGATGAAGCAGTAACGCTGGTTGCGTCGGTCGTTGACAAATTACTCCGGAAGCAACAGCAAGAAACTAGAGTGGCCATTTCGAAAGGAGATCAACATGGCGGAAAATAACAACCACTTCGAACCTGGGACCGACAAGGACACGCTGTTCATGTTGGGTGGCGTAGCGTGCATCGTGTTCGGCGCTGGGCTCATTCTTTCCAATCCGATAATTCGCCGCTACCTCGGGCAAATGGGAATAGGCAACCTGGTCCAGGGAGCGTTGCCGGACTTGGACCGCTATATAAAGTTGCGCTCAATGTAGAGCGCGGGATTTCACAGTGGCAGCTCGAAAACAGTCTTGACGGAGTGAATTGGCTGATCCGATGGACCAGGGAGACCCGATTGCGCACGCGACCAGGCCACAGGCGGAGGACGCCACCGTTCACTACGTAATTGATCCACAGGGGAGTACCTTCACTGCGCAGGCATTTGCCACTGGATTGCTTTCGTCCTTTGGACATAGTCCGAAGCTTGCAATCCGCGATTTCAAGGGGGAACTCAGCTTTAGCCAGAACGGAATGAGCATCGAGGGAGCCCGGCTGAACATCAGCATTCAAGCCGATTCTTTGGAGGTTACCGACGACATCGCGGAGAAGGATCGGCAAGAGATCCATCGCAAGATGCGCGATGAGGTTCTGGAGACGGATCGTTTCCCGGAAATCGTGTATCAGTGTTCGCGAGTCTCAGCAAGCGGCAGTGGTGCTCGATACTGGGTCGCATTGAATGGAGAGTTGACGCTACATGGAATCACTCGACCTGTGCCGGTTTCGGCGCGAGCGGTCATCAATGGAAGTTCGCTGCGGGCGAGCGGAGAGTTTTCGGTCCGGCAGAGTCAATTTGGCATTGCGCCTGTTAGTGCCGCTGCCGGCGCTATCAAAATCAAGGATGAAGTGAAGTGCACCTTCGATGTCCTGGCCCGCAAGCAAGAATAAACCGGTATTTGAACGCCTGATTCACTACTCTTCCCTCAATTCCCAGATGTTACGTCCGAGTAGTCCACACGGCGATTCGGTCGTCTTTCGATGATATCTTTGTGGTGAACCGACGACCGCGAGGCTCACGGCGCACATCATGGACATTCTCAAAAATCTCTTTGAGCAGCACTTCCACCAGCCGGTAGAGCACGTGCAGCCGTTGCAAGGGCAACTGGGAGGTTCCGGGCGAAAAATTATCCGGCTGACCAGCGGAAAAGCCAGTGCAATCGGCATCCTGTATGACGTGCGCGAAGAGAATGTCGCTTTCCTGGAATTCTCGCGGCATTTTCGAAAGCATGGCCTCCCGGTACCGGAGATTTACGCGCAGGACCTGAATCATGGGGCCTACGTAGAGGAAGACTTAGGGGACACCTCACTCTTTGAATTTCTTTCCCAGCATCGCTCGGGCGAACAGATCGATGCTCCCGTGGTTGATGCTTATCGGAAGGTCATCGCCACGTTGCCAAAGTTTCAGGTAGAAGCGGGCCGGGACCTGAACTACAAAGTGTGTTATCCGCGCGGAAGTTTCGACCGGCAGTCGATTTCGTGGGACTTGAACTATTTCAAATATTACTTCCTGCGACTCGCGGGCATTCCGTTCAGCGAGCAAGCACTGGAAGATGATTTCAGCCGGTTAACGAAGTTTTTGCTGAGTGCGGGACGCGACTACTTTCTCTATCGGGATTTTCAGTCACGCAACATCATGCTGCGCGACGGGCAGCCTTATTTCCTCGACTATCAAGGTGGTCGAAAGGGCGCGCTGCAGTATGACGTGGCGTCACTGCTATTCGACGCCAAGGCCGATCTTCCGCCGGACCTGCGGCAGCAGTTGCTCGATCACTATTTGGACGCGTTGGGCGGATTCGTCGAGGTGAAGCGCGAAACCTTCCTGCAGTATTACTACGCGTTTGTATACATCCGCATCATGCAAGCCCTGGGGGCGTACGGATTCCGCGGATTTTATGAGCGCAAAGTGCACTTTCTGCAGAGTGTGCCGTATGCGCTGAAGAACCTGCGATGGCTGCTGCACAATGTCACGCTGCCGATTGCGCTGCCGACGTTGACGGCTGCTTTCCACAGCATGCTGGCATCCGAGAAATTGCAGGGGCTTGCCTCCGATGCCGACAATCTGATCGTGCGAATTGTCAGCTTCTCGTTCCATCGTGGCCTGCCGAAAGATGAGAGCGGAAATGGCGGCGGATTTGTTTTTGACGGGCGCAGCCTGCCGAATCCCGGCCGCGAAGAGCGATTTAAGGTTCTCACGGGCCGTGACGCACCAGTGATTGAGTACCTCCATCAGCAGGAGAGCGTGCACCAGTTTCTCGCCAGTGTTATGTCGCTGGTGGACGCGAGCGTTCGCAATTACCAGAGCCGCGGGTTCAAGAATTTGATGGTGTCGTTCGGATGCACCGGCGGCCAGCATCGCTCGGTGTATCTGGCTGAGCAGGTGGCGAAACGGTTGCAGGGACGGAATGGAATCGATGTGGTCCTCCAGCACCGCGAGCTAGACAGGATGGCGGCAGAAAATACCGCAGCGGAGAAAGCTGCGCGATGAGGGCGATGATTCTGGCCGCGGGCCTGGGAACCCGCCTGCGGCCTCTCACGGACGATCGCCCGAAAGCCCTGGTGGAAGTAGCAGGCCACACTCTGTTGGAGATCACACTGCGGCGCTTGCGTGAGTTCGGAATCCGCGAAGTGATCGTGAACGTGCATCACTTTGCCGACATGGTGGTTGACTATTTGCGAAAGAACGACAACTTCGGCATGCGAATTGAGATTTCGCGCGAAGAGATTTTGCTCGATACCGGCGGCGGACTTAAAAAGGCGGCTTGGTTTTTTCTGGAGAATTCAGGTTCGGCGCATCCCGGTGGAAGAGAAAGCTCCTTTATCGTGCACAATGTCGACGTACTAAGCACGATTGACCTGTCGCAAATGATGCAATTTCACCACGAAATCGGAGCGTTAGCTACGCTGGCTGTACAGGATCGCAAGACGTCTCGCTACCTTCTTTTCGACGAGCATAGACAGCTCTGCGGGCGACGTGCGGGAAAGGACTTGCCCGAAATGGTGCGAGCGTCTCGGGTCTCATATGAATGGGCATTTTCAGGCGTTCATGTTGTTTCACCGCGCCTTCTTCAAATGCTAACGGAGGAGGGCGTTTTTTCCGTCATCACTTCGTATTTGCGGCTCGCTGAACAAGGTGCAGGGATTTTCGCGTTTCGAGCGGACGATTATTACTGGCGTGACCTCGGCAAGCCTGAAAATGTAGCTCAAGCTGCACAAGATGTTCACCAGGGAGTTCTTCAGCTCTAGTTCAAGCCGAGAGATGCAGGCGCCGCTGCGGGAGGGAGGAGATTCCAATGGAAGTACTTGGATACACGTGGGCCGGCGTGCGAACCGCGGATCTGAAATCCTCTGCGACCTTCTTTCAGGATGTACTAGGTCTCTCCCCGATTCACGAAGGTAAGGGGATGGTTCAATTTGAAATGCCCTCGGGCCAGTTGTTCGAAATATTTGGTTCGGAGAGCCGCTACTACCAGCTCCATGCTTGCCCAGTTCTTGCCTTTCAGGTGGAAGATGTGCGTGCGGCCAGGGAGGAGTTGGAGTCTCGAGGGGTGGAGTTCGTCACCAGTGTCGAGGGAAAAGAAGCGGAGGCATGGACATATTTTCGTGGACCCGATGGGTATTTGTACGAACTATGGCAGACGGCGAGACCCTTGAAGGCGTTGCCGCACCAGTAAAGGAAGCCGACTTTCCGCTTGCAGCAAGCCCGTAGCTTCGATACCATCGGGGCACCCGTTATGAAGAACCTCTATCTACACCGAATTCGTGTCGGAGTTTGCAGGGTACTGGTTTTTGTGCCCGGTGCGGTGTGGAGGGAACCAGCGAGCTGAGAAACACGAAATCTTGAAGGCTCCCGAATCCCGCCCCGCCAGAAACGCTGGCTCGGTGGGTTTTGCTTTTTAGAGGCCTCAAGAGATCGCATGAAGGACAAAACGCCTATGCCATCAAAAAGCATGACCGGTGCCAGCATTCTGTGGGAGTGTCTCGAACGAGAGGGCGTGCGGCACGTGTTCGGCTATCCCGGCGGAGCGATTCTGCCTGCGTATGACGCGCTGAAGGGCAGCAAGATCCATCACATTCTGGTGCGCCACGAGCAGGGGGCGACCCACATGGCGGATGGATACGCGCGAGCGAGTGGGCAAGTAGGGGTTGCAGTCGCGACCTCGGGGCCTGGCGCCACCAACATGGTCACCGGAATTGCCACGGCGATGCTCGATTCGTCGCCGATTGTGTGTATCACTGGGCAGGTGGGAAGCAAGCTCATCGGTTCCGATGCATTTCAGGAGACCGATATCACGGGTGTCACGCTCCCGATTACGAAGCACAACTATCTGGTGACACATGCCAGCGAACTCGCGCGCACGATTCGGGAAGCGTTTTATGTAGCACGCTCCGGGCGGCCGGGTCCCGTGCTGGTCGACATCACCAAGGACGCGCAACAAACGACCTGTGAATTCGACTGGGAAGCGGCGAGGCCGCAGTTGCCGGGCTATCGTCCGGATTTGTCGCCGGAGCGGAAGGAGTATGAGCAGGCACTGGAGTTGATTCACAACTCCAAACGGCCGGTAATTCTGGCGGGGCACGGCATCATTATTTCCGGGGCAATGGCGGAAGTGCGCGAATTCGCCGAGAAGGCGGGTATTCCGGTGGCGCTCACGTTGTTAGGACTGGGAGCGTTTCCAGCGTCTCATCCACTCAACCTCGGCATGATGGGCATGCATGGGGAAGCCTGGGTGAATCACACCATCCAGGAAGCGGATCTGCTACTGGCTTTCGGCATGCGGTTCGATGACCGCGTAACAGGGAATTTGAAAACCTATGCCTCGAATGCGAAGAAGATTCACATCGAGATTGATCCAGCGGAGATCAATAAGAACGTGAAAGTAGATGTTCCTCTCGTCGGCGACCTGCGGGAAGTGTTGGATGAGTTGTTGCCCCACGTCGAAACGATTGACCGGAGCGAGTGGCTGGACTCCATCGACAAGCTGAAGGGTGACGCGGCGGTGCGCGATATTCAGAACCTGCCGGACAGTGGACACCTTTACGCGGCGCACGTGATCAATGATCTGTGGCGTGAGACTCGCGACCGCGACACTGTTGTAGTCACCGATGTTGGCCAGCATCAGATGTGGGAAGCACAATACTACAAGCATGAGAAGGCGCGCAGCCTGATCACCTCCGGAGGCTTGGGCACGATGGGCTTCGCGTTGCCGGCAGCGATCGGCGCGAAGGTGGCGCGACCGGAATCGGATGTATGGGTCGTGGTCGGCGATGGTGGCTTTCAAATGACCTTGTGCGAACTCGCGACCATCGTGCAGGAAAAGCTGAAAGTCAACATTGCGATCATCAACAACGGATTTCTGGGTATGGTGCGGCAGTGGCAGGAATTTTTCTACGAGCGCAACTACGCAGCGACGCCTCTGCTGAATCCGGACTTCGCCAGACTCGGGGAAGCCTATGGCATTCGCAGCATGACGGTGACGGAACGCGCGCAGGTAGTGCCCTCGGTGCAGGCGGCTCGGCAACACGACGGTCCGGTGCTCATCAATTTCCGAGTGGAGCAGGAAGACACGGTGTATCCCATGGTGGCGGCGGGAGCGTCATTGCACGAGATGATCCGGCGTCCCAGCAAGATTGTCGAGACCGCTGCCGACGAATAGAGAAAATATGCTCAACACTTATGTGGTGTATGTGGAAAACAAGCCCGGCGTGCTGACGCGCGTGGCCTCGTTGTTTCGCCGGCGCGCTTTCAATATTGATTCATTGACCGTGGGGCGCACGGAAAAGCCGGAAGTCTCGCGCATGACGATCACGGTCGATGCCGATCATGACCAGGCACGCCGAATCGAAGCGAACCTCTATAAACTCGTCAACGTCTTGTTGGTGGAGAATATTACGAACGAGCCTTCGATCATCCGCGACCTCGCCATGATCAAAGTCGCAGCTACGCACGAGGCGCGT
The DNA here is from genome assembly GCA_963840895.1 of uncultured Acidobacteriaceae bacterium. Classification (GTDB taxonomy): domain Bacteria; phylum Acidobacteriota; class Terriglobia; order Terriglobales; family Acidobacteriaceae; genus Sulfotelmatobacter. The sequence continues at coordinate 565,930 of CAWJAR010000002.1, read as the reverse complement.
TCGCATGTCTTGGAACTAGCCAGTGTATTCCGGGCGCGAGTTGTGGATGTGGCTCCCGAATCGCTCACCATTGAGATCACCGGGGCTGAGGACAAAATCGACGGTCTGCTCGAAGTGCTACGTCCCTATGGCGTGCTCGAGATGGTGAGAACTGGGATTGTGGCGATGCGGCGCGGTAAGACCTCGGGCAGTCTGCCAGCCACCAGCAATGATGAGGACGTAGCGGAAGAAGATGTTTCGCAGTCAGTTTGAGACCAGAGTCCTGATTCCGGACGGGCAAAGGCACACGACTGGCCGCCTTGGGGTCGTAAATCCGATCCCAATTGGGCGATTCAACAAGTCTGACCTGAAAGACTCCGCAAGTTACGAAAGTTTCTCGATTTTCCCCTAAATTATTGTTTCTAAAAGCGTTACCTGTTATTCCTGTGAGAGCTGGGCTGTCTCATCCGCCGCAGCTCGTTTACTCGAATGACTGGTGCAACCAGCGCTGCCATAGGTCTGCCTGCGCAATCAGGCTCGTGGAGAGGACTGTCGGTACTCGCCAAGCTCTTCGTCGCCTTGATGGTCATCGCGGGGCTGGCGACCCTGGTGTACGGGGGTATCCACCAGAGCAGTAAGAACATTGCTGAATTTATCTGTTATCTGGGTATCGCCATCCTGGCGTCGCGGCTCAAGGTAAACCTGCCAGGCATCACTGGCACTCTGTCGGTCAATTTTCTCTTCATCCTGATTGGGATTTTGGAGCTCAGTTTCAGCGAAACGCTGATTCTGGGCGCGATCTCAATGCTGGCGCAGTGTATGTATCCGGAACGCCCGAAGGCGATCCAGGTAACCTTCAACGTATGCGCCGGGTCGGTTTCGACCACACTTGCATACTTCGTCTACCACTTGCCGATCGCAAACGTGCTGGTCGGGAGCCGCCCGGTGCTGTTGGGATTGGCAGCAACGGTGTATTTCATCGCCAACGCCGGTTCGATCGCGACCGTAATTTCGCTGGCCGAACGCCGGCCTCTGACCCGAATTCTGGTGGATTGTTATCTCTGGTCATTTCCCTACTACTTGGTGGGCGCAGGGATTGCGGGCGCGGTGGCGTGGCTCAATCATACGTTCAACTGGGAAACGTCGCTGCTGATGGTTCCGGCGGTTTACGTCATCTACCGCTCGTACCGTCTCTACCTGGGAAAACTCGAGGACGAAAAGCGTCACGTCGAGGAGATGGCGAACCTGCACCTGCGGACCATTGAAGCCCTGGCGCTCGCCATTGAAGCGAAGGATCATACGACGCATGAACACCTGCAACGGGTCCGCGTCTATGCCATCGAAGTGGCCAAGGAATTAGGCGTGACCGGTCCTGAGCTTGAGGCGCTGCATGCGGCCGCCCTCCTGCATGACATTGGAAAACTCGCGGTACCGGAACACATCATCTCAAAGCCCGGACGGCTTACTCCCGAAGAGTTCGAGAAGATGAAGATCCACACTCTGGTTGGGGCGGAGATTCTGGAACGCGTGCGGTTCCCGTATCCGGTTGTGCCGATCGTTCGTGCTCACCACGAAAAGTGGGACGGCTCTGGCTATCCCATGGGATTGAAGGGAGCAGAGATTCCGATTGGAGCCCGCATCCTTTCCGCGGTCGACTATCTGGATGCGCTAGCCTCGGATCGGCAATACCGGCGCGCCCTGCCGCTGCGCGAAGTCATGCAGAAATTGGGGGCGGAATCGGGCAAGTCGTTTGATCCACGGGTCGTGGACGTCCTGCAAAAGCGCTACCAGTCTCTGGAGCGCCTCGCGTTGACGAAGTCATCGCAGGATCCCAATGGCCCGCTTTCTACTGCGATCAAAATCGAGCGTGGTCTGGAGCCCGCTGCCGGATTCGAGAATGCTACCGTCCAGGATTATGCGGGGCGCGAGAACACTTTCCTTTCTTCGATTGCCGCGGCCCGTCAGGAAGCGCAATCGCTATTCGAACTGAGCCAGGATCTGGGCGCGTCGCTGAGCTTGATCGAGACGCTATCGGTGTTCTCGGTGAAGCTCAAACCCATGGTTCCGTACGATGCCATCGCGATCTATGTCAGGCGCGAAGATGAACTGGTGGCGGAGTACGTGAACGGGGACAACTACCGACTCTTTTCGTCGTTGAGAATTCCGATCGGGCAGGGATTATCGGGCTGGGTCGCGCACAACCGGAAGCCGATTATCAATGGGAACCCTTCGGTGGAACCGGGATATCTGAACGATCCGTCAAAGTTCAGCACACTGCGCTCTGCCTTGGCGGTGCCATTAGAGGGAGTCGCCGGAGTGATTGGCGTTCTCGCTCTTTACCGCGGAGAGCGAGATGCCTTTACATCGGATCACCTGCGCATACTGCTTGCGGTGAGTGGCAAGATGGCCCTGTCGATCGAAAACGCTCTCAAATACCAGCAGGCCGAGAGCTCTGCGACGACCGACTATCTCACCGGCCTGCCCAACGCACGGTCCCTGTTTTTGCAACTCGATCGAGAACTGGCGCGCTGCAAGCGCGACGATTCATCGTTGACGGTGATGGTCTCGGACATGGATGGATTCAAGCAGATCAACGATCGCTTCGGCCATCTCGAGGGCAATCGCGTGTTGCGGCTTTTTGCCCAGGCACTCAAAGATACCTGTCGTGAATACGACTACGTTGCACGCATGGGTGGTGATGAGTTCGTGGTAATTGCCCCGGGACTCTCGGCGGATGCCGCTGGCAAGAAAGCTGAGCAGATGCGGGCGCTCGCACGGCAAGCGGGAAGCGAAGTCTGCGGAGAAGATATTCTTTCACTGAGCGTTGGGCGGGCGATGTATCCAGAAGATGGCAAGGATGCGGAGCAACTTCTGGCCGAAGCGGATCGCCGCATGTACCTGGAGAAGCAGAAGCAGCTTTCTTACAAAGACCGGCGCTCTCATCCACGTTTGAAGTGCAGGGTCACAATTGAAATGCAAACCGAGGCGGGTGGACCTCCTTTGTTTGCCAACGTGACAGACGTCAGCTTGGGCGGGTGTTACGTGGAAACCAGCACGATCCTTGCGCCGGGCAGCAGCATCAAGCTGGGATTCTCCATGGATGACGCTACCCTGTCAGCCGAGGGTGTAGTAGCCAGGCTCGATCCGGGCTCCGGCGTTGCTGTGCAGTTCCGGGAGATGAACCGCGAGGGCCGGGAACGGATGTTCCGGATTCTCGAGTTTGTGCAAAAGACAACTACGTTCTTCAATAACCGGTACATCGATAGCCTCAAGAAGAGCTGATTCAGAAAGGCGAATCCAATCCAGGATTGATTTCGCGCCGCCACCTGCAGGCTCGTGGCGCGAACGATTTCAGCGGCCACATCCTTGAGAGGCAGGATTTTGTCCGCAAGTCCGCTGCGGGCGACAAACCCCGGCATGCCCCAAACCACGCTGCTGGATTCATCCTGCACATAGATGCGCGCCCCCAATGCGCGCAGTGCCTCGCAACCCTTCAGCCCGTCTTGTCCCATACCCGTAAGCACGACAGCCAGCGCGCGGGGGCCGAATTGGCGGGCGATGGAATGAAACAGGACGTCCACCGACGGACGACAGTAGTTTTCCTTGGGCGCCCGGTTCGTCTTCAGAAGAACTACCCCGTTCTCCTCATGGACCACCATGTGAAAATCGCCAGGAGCAATGACGGCGCGACCCGCGGCGAGGGCTTCGCCGGAGACACATTCCCGCACCGGCAGCGGCGACTTTGCCGAAAGGCGCGTCGCCAGGAGCGAGGTAAAAATGGGCGGCATGTGTTGCACGATAACCAGCGGCACGCTGAAGTTCGGCGGCAAGCAAGGCAAAATCCGGGCCAAGGCGTCAGGGCCTCCGGTGGAAGCACCAATCGCCACCAGTTGGACGGGAGCCAGCAGTTGGGGGCGAACTGGAACGGTGAGTACAGGGCTCGTTGCCGCAGGTTTTGCGGTCGGTTGGGAGCCCGCCTGCGCGTAGGGCAGATGGCAGAGAGCTCGAATTTTTGGAATCAGTTCCCGTGAGATTGCCTTAAGCGTAGCCTGCATGTCGACGTTGCTGGGCTTGGCGACGTAGTCCGTTGCTCCCAGAGACAGAGCCTCCAGGGTGACCGAAGCGCCCCGCTCCGTGAGGCTACTAAACATGATGATGGGAACGCGGGAGTCGATTTTACGCAGGGCTCGAACGGTTTCGAGCCCGTCCATATCCGGCATTTCGATATCCAGAAGAACAATGTCGGGCTTCAGCGACGGAAACTTTGCCAGGGCTAAGCGACCGTTGGCCGCTGTGCCTGCGACCTCACGATTGCGATCCTGAGCGATCGCGATCGACAGAGCGCTGCGGACTACCACAGCATCATCGACCAGGAGCACGCGTTTTTTCTGGGCTGCCGGCAATTAGGTTGAACTCCCTTTGTCGACCGCTCTCCCTACAGCCCGGCGCGGGCGGTCATGCTCTTGGCGGGTTCATCGGTGGCGGGCGTCGCTAAGTCCTTGCTCGCCAGTTCGAACTGTTCCACCAGGCGGTGTAACTGCGATGCCATTTCGGCCAGTTCATTGGCTGCCTTCTGCGATTCCACTGCGCTTGAGGACGTGCCGCGGGCCGCTTCCGCTACGCCTTCAATGTTGCGCGTGATCTCTCCCGACCCCTTAGCGGCGTCCCCTACATTGCGAGTCATCTCGTTGGTGGTCGCACTCTGTTCCTCGACCGCGGTGGCAATCGTGCCAGAGATGTCATTGATCTGACTGATCACAGCGGTAATCCTGCCAATCGCCTCGACTGCTCCTTGGGTATCCGTCTGGATGGCGGTGATCTTGCGGCTAATGTCTTCGGTGGCTTTGGCGGTCTGCTTGGCCAACTCCTTGACCTCATTGGCGACGACTGCAAAACCCTTGCCGGCCTCGCCCGCGCCGCTTCAATAGTGGCGTTGAGCGCCAGCAGATTGGTTTGTTGCGCAATGGAAGTAATGACTTTGATGACTGCGCCAATCTCGGCGCTGGAGGCGCCCAATTTGGCGACGGTCGCATTCGCGGCTTGCGCCGTTTCCACCGCGTTGGAGGTGACCGTTGACGCCTCATGGGCGTTCGAAGCGATCGATTGGATCGTGGAAGTCATCTCCGCGGCGCCGGTGGAGACGCTCTCCAGATTCTGGCTGACTTGCTGCGCGGATTGGGAAACGGTACCTGCCTGGGCAGAAGTTTCTTCGGAGTTCGCCGAAATCTGCTGGCTGGTCGCCGACAATTCCTCGCTGGCGCTGGCCACATGCCCGGCCGTATCCGCAATCGACTGCACTACTTCGTGCAGATTGTTTTTCATCGCGTTCAGCGCCAGCATGGCCTCGCCGACCTCGTCGTTTGCCCGGATCTCCAGGTCTTCCACGGTGAGATTTTTTTTCGCGATGACCGCAGCAAATGCGGCGCATTGCTCCACCGGATGAATTACGAGTTGGCGAAGCACTGCATAGACCACGGCAATCGCAGCCAACAGGGTGAGGAGACTGATCAAGAAGGTCGCAAGCATGTTCGAGCGCGACTGCTCCACGAGTTTCCCGGTAGGTGCTTCCAGGACGAACGCGGCGCGCATCTCGCCGACGCTCATCCCTTCCTTGGGATAGCCGAAAGGGTCTTTCTCTCCGGCTGGATTTCCATGGCATAGCAGGCAGTCCTGCGCTACCCGGACAGGTTGGGCGTAGCGCATGATCTCGCGGCCGTCCACCGTGAGGCGCTCGCCAAATTCCTGCAGCGAAGGATCTTTTTCGAAAGCTTCGAGAGCGCGCCTCTCAAATTCATTTGCCTGATTCTTGGGGTTGCGGGGGTGCAGCGACGGGGTTCGAAACGTCAATCCTTCCTTACTGGCGTACTGTTCGGCCGTACGCATGGCCACGACGACGGGCACCTGCTCCAGATGTTTGAAATTGTGGTCGGGAACCATGATGTCGATATTGGCGGCAAACCAGGTACGGGTGGCAGCGGTCATGCCAGTAATCTGGCGCAACTTGTCGCGAAAGGCCTCATCGGCCTGCGAGTTGATGCGGCTCTGCAGAATCCAAAAGCTGATTCCGGAGGTGATCGCCAGAACCAGCGTGATGGCCCCCAGCAACTTTGCCGACAGTCTCAGATTTCTGAACATGAGTGCGACTCCCTTCGGATCTGGCTTTTCACCGTCCTGCAACTGCAGCCATACTCCTGGACTGTGGATGTCCGTTTGCATCCGACTTGAGCGCGGCGGAAACCGTCTCGGTCTTGAACTCGCCTACCAGACCGTGGAGTCGCGCCGCCAGTTCGGCCAGTTCAGTAGAGGCCTTTTGCGATTCCTGCGCGCTCGACGAAGTGCCCCGCGCTGCCTCCGCTACCCCTTCAATGTTGTGTGTAATCGCTTCCGATCCCTTGGCGGCATCGGCAACGTTGCGTGTCATCTCATTGGTCGTTGCGCTCTGTTCTTCGACGGCGGTCGCAATCGTGCTGGAGATGTCATTGATTTGGTTGATGACTCCCGTGATGCTGCCGATAGCCTCCACCGCCCCCTTGGTATCGGTTTGAATGGCGTTGATTTTCCGGCTGATGTCTTCGGTGGCTTTGGCAGTCTGCTTCGCGAGTTCCTTGACTTCATTGGCGACGACCGCGAACCCCTTGCCAGCTTCGCCCGCGCGTGCCGCCTCAATGGTGGCATTGAGGGCAAGCAGGTTGGTTTGCTGCGCGATGGAGGTGATGACCTTGATCACTTCGCCGATCTCCGCGCTGGAGGTACCCAGTTTGCCGACGGTGGCGTTGGCGGATTGGGCTGTCTGCACAGCGTTGGAAGCGACCGTGGCCGCCTCATGCGCATTACTGGCGATGCTTTGGATGGTTGCAGTCATTTCTTCGGCGCCGGTCGAGACGCTCTGCAGATTCTGGCTGACCTGTTGCGTGGCCTGCGAGACGGTGCTGGCCTGAGCAGAAGTCTCTTCCGAGTTGGCGGAGATCTGTTGGCTCGTCGCGGAGAGTTCCTCGCTGGCGCTCGCCACGTGCTGCGCCGTGTCCGAAATCTGATGGATAATGCCATGCAGGCTGTTCTTCATCTGGTTGAGCGCGATGCCCGCCCGGCCAAGTTCATCCTGGCTGGTGATCTCCATGTCTGGGATGGTCAGGTTCTTGTTCGCGATCTCCTGGATCACGCCGACCATGCGGGAAAGCGCTCGCTGGATCGAGTTGACAATTAAGACCGTGACCAACACGCCGATGGCCAGTCCGGAAAGCGCCAAAATTTCCACCGTCCGGATGGTATTGGTCTCAGCCTGTTCGTGTTTGGTCTGGGCTGCGTCGCGGAGAGTTTCGATCAGAGGAGTCAATTCGTCGATCGTCTTTTCCACGTTGGTCCGGATTTGCGTGGTTCGTTCACAAAGAAGAAGTTCCGTCGCTTCCTGGGTCTTGCCCGTCCGCCGCAGTTCAATGGCCCGGCTCTGGATCTCTCGAAATTCCTTGGCGCTCACTTCGATGCTGGCGTGAAGTTCCTTTCCCCGTTCGGTTTGCAATAGCTTTTTCAGTTCTTCCATCACCCGATCGCTGCGGGTTATCCCTTCTTCGCGACGCTGAAGAATGGAGTCCCGTCCCGAGAGCACAAATCCACGGGTGGCGCTGGTCTGCAACTCCATCCCTTCATCCAGCTCAGTCGACAGCTGCTTCTTATACATCTGCTTGTCGACCTCATCCGCAAGGTCGGAGAGTTTGTGGGTCGAGTTGTAGTTCATGATGCCCATCGCGCTGATGATAAGAAGCAACGATGCGAATGCCAGCCCCAACTTCATTTTCAAACTGATGCTTTTCACGGCTATTGCCTCCCAAGGAGATCTGCCTGGACTGAATGCTCAAACCCCCACAAATGCCTGCCGGGGCCAGTTCGCACGAAGGATTCATCGGCAAACGGGAGCACGCCTTTAATAGACCGGATCGAAGGAGACTAATAAGAGATCACTAAGCGAGAAGTGACAACCGGACAATCCCGATCTTCGCGCAATCCGCCGGGATTGTGGATATATTGAAAATCGGGGACCAACGCGAAGTGTTGATTGAAGGCCAGCTTGTAGTACAGTTCCAGCGTCAGTTCGCCGCTCGGCTCGTAATCGTCCCAGTCTCGAGAAAACTTAACCCAGGTGGCTGCCGCGCCAGCCGAATCGTGGCTGCCCACGGACCACGGTCCGTGGAGCACAACGCCTCCGCCGAGGTGTTGCGAAATGCGGCTGCTTCGGCCGTCTGCCCAGCCAAATTGGAGAAATCCCGACACACTTCGTTCGACTTTTTCTGAGCTGTGCCAAACGGATTGTTCCAGCAGAGAGTAGAAGCCATTTGTGCCTTGCGCCTGAGTTCCATCAGAGAGATCAGTCTTGCCATCGAGCCGCCAATATCCGAAGCTGGCGCGTCCCCCAGATTCACCGGGACCCATCTTCCAGTTACGCGTGGGCTCGAGGATCCACATCGTTCCTGCCGCAGCTCGAAAGACGCCGCTGCCGACGACATAGTTTGTTCCGGGACGGCCCAGGAAAACGTTGAGCCCCAGCTTGGGCTCAGGATAGGTAGGAAATGAAAGGATGGTAGGGCTGAACCCCATGGAGGAATTCAGGAAGTCTGGCGCGGTGGAATCCGCAGCAAATTCCGCATTGGCATCGATCTTGCCCGCCTTGAGCCGGATTTTTTCGGAGAAAAAACTCTTTTGAAACCAAGCCTCGTACAGTTTGGTGCGCGAAGCGGCGTCGATATTGGAATAGATCTGAGCTTCGTCATCGTAGGTTTCGCCAAAGGCTTGCAGATGATGCTTCAACCGGACGAGCCCGGAACTGCCGTCGAGTCCGAAGGCCGCCTTGCCGTCCACCGGCATCATCACATCGAGAGAGTAGCGGCCGAAGCCGAGCGTCGCGTCGTCGTTGTCGCCGAGGGACTTGGACCAGTCGAAGACCAACATTGCCTGAAACGAAATCCCATGAGCATTCAGGTCGTGGAGCACGGTTCGCGACGCACGCACGTAGCGGTGAGCAACTTCCGCGTCCGCAGGTCTGGGCGCGGGCAAAGGTTCCTGCTGCGTGAAACCAAGGCAAGAAAGTGCCAGGAGAAACGAAGAAAGGGACCAGGCAAGTCTGGCTAGACGATGCAAGTAATCTCCTGCGAGCGAGACGATAGCTCGATCAGGGCCGTGCCTTGGAGGCAGCCCGTTCGCTCCGGATGGAGGGGATCCCGGGAACCAGATCCGGTTACGACGCTTCGAGCTTGTCGTGCACCTGACACGCTTTCTCCGCATCCAGCACATGCAGCAGGCTGTCGCTTAATTTATGGACTCCTAAAATCACCTGGCGCAGCGGGCCGCGAAGCGTTTCCGGGGGTGGTTCGAAAGTCGACGGCTGCACGTCAATCACATCTCCGATCTGGTCGACCAACAGGCTTACGGCGCCATCGGTCGTTCGAACCACTACGTTCATCGGCAATTCGCCCTCGGGGCGTTCCGCGAGAGACAGCCGGCGCCGGAGATCGATCGCCAGCACGATTTGCCCCCGCAAGTTGATCATCCCTCGGACAGCCGGGGGCGCCAGAGGAACGGGTGTCATGGGTTGAAATCGGATCACCTCTTGCACTCGAGGAACTGGAACCCCGAACAAGTAGCCAGAGAGAAGAAACGTACAAAACTGTTGTGATTCCATAAATATCTCCTACGCTCTTCCGGCCTCAGGCTCAGTCCTGTCGAGCAAGCCGGGGACCGCCGCTCTTACAATGGCAGGCACGTCCAGCAGATCGGTAACGTGCTGCTCGGTCACAAACGAACCGACGACTCCGGCACGGGGGGTGAGAGATTCGATGGCGGCGCGTTCGTCCACGATGTCGACAATGCGGTCCACGATCAGGCCGACCGTGCGAGTTCCCTCCGAGTAGACGACGACCTGAATGGAGGGCGCGGCAGCCAACAATTCCGCGTCAGTGGTTGCAGGAATAATCTGGGAAAGCCGCACCATGGGAATAATCTGGCCGCGATACTGCATGACTTCCTGCATGCCGGCGTGCTCGATCACGGTTTTGGGAAACTCCTCGAGCCGCGCCACCATTGACAGGGGAATGGCGACCCTGCCCTCAAGCCCGTTCTGGGCAAGCATCAGGGCATTGCCATTGCGGACGGCCTCTGCTCCGCCTTCGCTGCGGGCTTCTTCCTTCGCGGCTTCGCGTTCTTCCGTGATGACCTTGGCACGCTGCGCCAGTCCGGATACATCCAGAATCAGTGCCACCCTGCCATCTCCCATGATGGTGGCGCCGGAATAAACGCTGATTCCTTTGAGTTGTTTGCCCAGTGGCTTCACCACGATTTCCTGGGTATCCAGAATGTCGTCCACCACCAATCCAAACTGCCGTCCTTCGGCTTGCAGGACCACGATATTCACGTTCTGCAGTTCGAGTGCCCGCGCTTCCACCGTGGTTAAAATCTCGAGCACGCGCTCGGAGAGTTTTATCACCGCGTCTAGTGCCGACCGGGATTGTTTGTCGTTGCCGTTCAACTTCGAAGTCACAACCTCGCGCACCGCGTCATGAAACTCGCGGTGAACTTGTTCGAGCGTTCGAATCTCGGTGATCGCTTTGTAATCGCGCAGGCCGCTGGCGTACAGCCATTTGCCCAAAGCGCATTCTCGCGGAGATCCGGCTTGCTCCACCGTCATGCTGGTCGTTCCATCCACCACCGATCGCAAGCGGCTGACCCATGTTTGGTGTTTGTCGCGAGCCGCGGCGAAGTCTGGCAGTTCATCGCGCGAAGCAGCCCGCGCCCCGTCTTCCAAAGCCGTCGTCAGCGTCCGGCTGAGATACACCAACGGCAACAAGCGCTCGCGCAAGCGGTAGACCGGGGCGCCGTGCACCATCTCAATGCCGCTATTTCCTTCCAGTCGGACCAGCTCGATGAGGCTGACTTGGGGAATGGCAAAGCGCTCGCCGCCGCAGGTGGCGATTAATGCCGGAATGATGGCCAGAGTCAGAGGAATTCGTACTCTTACCGTGGTTCCCCGTCCGGGTGTCGATTGGATGTCGACCGAGCCGCCGATTTTCTCGACATTGGTTTTGACGACGTCCATGCCGACGCCCCGGCCCGAGACCTGAGTGACTTTTTCGGCGGTGGAAAATCCCGGAAGAAAAATCAAATTGAAGATTTCGCGGTCGGGCATGTCGGCGGCCTGCTGGGCAGAAAGCAGTCCTCGCTCCACGGCTTTCTGCCGGATCCGATCGCTGTTCAGACCGCCCCCATCGTCACTGATTTCGATATTGACTTGCCCACCTTCGTGAAAGGCTCGCAGCGTGAGCACACCCACCGGATCCTTGCGGGCAGATTTGCGCTTTTCCGGAGCCTCGATGCCATGATCCATGGAATTGCGCACAAGGTGCGTCAGCGGGTCTTTGATGGCTTCAATAATCGTCCGATCGAGTTCCGTGTCCTGTCCTTTCATCTCCAGCCGAACCTCCTTGCCGCAGCTGAGAGCGAGGTCGCGCACGGTGCGCGGAAACTTGCTCCAGATGTTGCCAATGGGCTGCATCCGGGTCTTCATCACTTCTTCTTGCAGTTCGGTGGCAATCAGATTCATCCGCTGCGACACTGCCTGAAAGCTGGCGTCCTGCGTGCTGTTGGAAAACTGCAGAAGTTGATTTCGAGCCAGGACGAGTTCCCCCACAAGATTCATGAGGCGGTCGAGCAGCGTAACCCCGACGCGAATCGTCTCCACTGCAGTCTCAGGATTTCGCGACTCATCGGGATGTGCAGGTGCCTGGGGGATGCTCATGCTGAGGGGCGGCCCTTCGCCTTGCGGTTTCTGGGGAGCAAGTGCTTCGACGGTCGTTTGGAATTCGCCGGGTTGAATGGACGCAGCCTCAACCGGAGCGGAGTCGGGGTTTTCTATTGCTTTGGCTTTACGCCGTGACTTGCGCCGCGGCGTGGCAGTTGGAGTATCGGACGCCATCGCAGGCTGCAACCCATTCGCGGTTTCCATGGCAGGCGGAGCCGAGGGAGATTGGGCAGAGAGTTCCGGCGAAGGTTCTGCCACCTGCTCTTTCTGCAACTGTGCCAGCAGTTCGATAAGCAGCGCATAGTCATCCTCGCCGTCATGTTCAGAGGCTTGAATGCATGCAAGCATTCGGCGAACCGCATCGACCATGGCGAGCAAGCCGCTGGTGATTTCAGGATTCAGCGTGAGCTGGCCATCGCGCAACCTGGAGAGCAGGCTTTCCCCCGCGTGCGCCAATTTCTCCAGCCGCGAGAAGCCAAGAAACCCACAGCTCCCTTTGATGGTGTGAATCGTCCGGAAAACGCTGGCGAGCAGGTCCTTGGAAGAAGGATCACCCTCCAACTTGACCAATTCTTGGTCGAGTCGATCCAGGTTTTCATTGCTCTCGATAAGAAAATCCTTAACTATTTCGTCCATAGTCCGTTCCCACCAGGCCTGCCGTTTCGCGCTGCCCGTCTCAGGTTTAAGGAGACGCGAGCACGTGCGCAAAGGCGTACAGCTTGGTTCCTATGCGCCTTTACGACCCAGCGGCATTGGCGCGAACAACTTAAGTGCAACTGGTCTTTGGCGTAAGAGCGAATCACGCGTACACGGCCCAGCGTGCTTCTTGACCGGGTTTTTGATGTCCAGGAAGGCTTGAAGGGCGTCGCGAACCCCCTTACACTGAAAACATGCACGTGCACGTCCACGGCGCGGGAGGCCCTACGCGAGTCTTGAAGATTTCGCTCGCCGTGACCCTTGCGTACATTGCCTTGCTGGTGGTGGCGGGCGTGCGGGCACATTCCCTGGCTCTCCTCTCGGAGGCAGGTCACAATCTTTCCGACTTCCTTGCATTGCTTCTTTCGCTTGTGGCGGTTTATTTCCAGTCTCGTCCCGCCAATTCCACGAAGACTTACGGATACCATCGCGCCGGAGTCCTGGCAGCCCTGGTCAACGCGACTTCTCTCGTGGCAGTTTCATTCTTTATCTTCTACGAGGCCTTCCGCCGGTTGCAGCATCCCGAGGCGGTGCAAGCCCGCGTGATGATGTGGGTAGCGGCGGGTGGCGTGGTGATGAATGGAGCGATTTCGCTGTTGCTCTATCGCTCCAGCAAGGGGTCTGGGAGCGACGTCAACATTCGCAGCGCGCTGCTGCACGAGGTCGGAGACACGCTTTCGACTGCGGCAGTAATCTTGGGTGGCTGGGCCATCCTAGTCACAGGGAACTACTGGATCGATTCCGCACTCTCATTCGGGATCGGAGTGCTGATTCTCTGGTCAGGCTTCGGTATTGTGCGCGAGACTCTCAACATTCTTCTCGAGGGTACGCCGCGGGGCATGAGGCTGGAGAAGATTGAGTCGGCGATCCGTTCCGTTGGCGGGGTGAATGACGTGCACGATCTCCACGTCTGGAGCATCGGATCCGAGACCCACGCACTCTCCTGTCATATTTCGATTGCCGACATCCCGCCATCGGTCAGCGAGCGGATTCTGCGCGATGTGAAGGAGCGTCTGCTTCACGATTTTCGCATTGACCATACCACCATCCAGTTCGAGCACGCGGTGTGCGAGGTGGCCCACGGTTGTGTGATCCCGGTGAGCGAGAGCGTTGAACATCATCATAGCCATGAGCATTAAGCGCGGAACTGGCGTGGGAAATCGCACTACGACATAGCGCGGTCAGCGGACGGGCGCCTGGCTCTCGAAAATCTGGCGCGCGGTTTCAATGGTGTCCGCTTCTTCGAACGATTTATCGGGCCGCAGCCGCACAATTCTCGGGAAGCGCAATGCATACCCGCTCTCGTGCCGGTCGGATTCCATCATATTGTTGAATGCAACTTCGAGGACGATCCTGGGCTCCACTACGCGTCGGAATCCCTGGTCTTCGATCGTGTGATCCAGAAACCACTGGGTCATCTCGGCGATCTCGGCATCGGTAAGACCGGAATAGGCCTTGCCGATGTTGACCAGTCGGTCATCGTCCCACACGGCGAATGTGTAATCGCTGAGCACGCCGACGCGTTTGCCGTGCCCGTATTCGACCGCGGTCACCACGACATCCAGGGTGGCTAGCTCGCGCTTCATCTTCAGCCACGATTTGCCGCGCTTGCCCGGCGTGTAAGCGGAGCGGAGATCCTTGATCATCAGCCCTTCGTTCCCCCGCTCCTGCGCCGCCGCGAACAACTCTTCCAATTCGTCCGCCGACATATTCCGGAACACCGGCGCTCGGATGATGCTGGCCGGAGCGCGTTGTTCCTCGCCTTGATCCTCAAAAGCGAATGATTCCTGAAGCGAAGTTTTCCCCTGTGTACCTCGGTGTCCTCGGCGGTTAATCGGTTTTCGCTCCGCCGCTAGCAGCGTATCTAGAATCCTCGCCCGCTCTCCGAGAGGCCGCTCAATGACCAACTCTCCTCCGGCGTACAACACATCGAACACAAGGAACGCGACTGGAACCTCCGACAACATCTTTTCGCTGACCTTCTTCCTTCCCAGCCGTTGCTGCAATACGCTGAACGGGCGGGCCCTTCCCAGTTGCATCGCTCTCTGCTCGCTCGCCTGCGAGATTTTGTCGTCCACCACCTGTTGTGTGTCGGAGAGGCTCTCGGGATATTCCCAAGCCACAATCTCGCCATCGAGAATAGCCTCTTGTGGCAAGCGAGCCAGTGCGTCAGGCAACTCCGGAAATGAATCGGTAATGTCATCCCGGGTGCGCGAGAAAATCTTCACCTCGTCATTCGCGATATGGGCCTGCGCGCGGATACCGTCATACTTGTCCTCCACGGCGGCATCCGCGAAGTAGCTCAAACCTTCCTCCGCCGACTCGATGGGACTCGCCAGCATGAAGCCTAAGGGATGAAACATTCGCATCTCTGCCGCAGAGAGGCTTTCCTCGGCAGCCAAGCGGACAGTCTCGCCGATATCACCCAACAGCATATTGGCGCGCTGCACTTGCGGCAGCGTTGCACCGTAGGCTCGCGCAATGGCCTCCTCAACCAGGCTTTCCTTCAATCCAATCCGAAGATCGCCAGTCATGATCTTGATGATGTATTTGGCTTCAAGAGGAGTCGCGCGCGAAATCAGATCGCGAACTAAAGCCGCCTTCGCCGCGGGGCCGCGAGTAGCCGCAGTTTGACGGAACAAGTGCTCGACTTCCAGCACGTCAAGGCCTTGACCGGAGCGCTTGGGGAGCACCTCTCCCGCGACCGCTCCCAAGTCACCGTGTCGCCGGTACGCCGCAGTCATTTCGGCTTCATCTTTTCCCGAGAGTGACGCCACAATTTGCCAAAGGGATCGCCCGCCAACCTGCAACGTTGTTTCTTCCCATGCCGGAAACGCCCGTCCCGAAAGAAAGGTTGCCGAGACCGCCGCCTCATTCGTCGTGCGCGACTTCAGATAGTCAGCGACGATCCCCGTCTTCAGCAGTTTCTTCGTTGTGGCGGCAATCGCTTCGCAACAGGTCGCTAACCGCTCCATGAATCTCCAATCGTCCGCTGACGCCTCCGCACGCCCTGCGAATCCAAAGAAGAACGCCTTCTCCGGCAGTGAGCCATCTAACCCCCGTCCTTGCACTAACTTAGCTGATGGCTAACGCTATCCTAAATCACTTAGGCGCTGTGGTACCCTAGAGTCTGCGTCGTGTTTTTGCCAGGAGCATCCAATCAGTCGTGCCTACTCTAAGAAACTATCTGCGATTCCTTGCTGCCGTACAACTTCTTCCTGCCCTGGAAAGTGGGGAAGAGACTCTGGTCGGCGGACAAGCCGTGCTTGAGGGCGTTATGATGCGCTCTCCGCACGCTTGGGCTATCGCCTGTCGCAAACCCACCGGCGAAGTGGTCACCATGAGCGAACCGCTCGAACGGCCTTCGGAGAAGCATAAGTGGATGGCTTGGCCCATTGTCCGTGGCGTGATGACGCTGGGCTACGCGATGAATCTTGGGTACCGTGCGTTGCGTTTTTCAGCCAACGTGGCCATTGAAGACATGATGCAGGAAGAGCAAGTGCGACCCGGTGATTTGGCTGTCGCTTCGGCCCCCGCCGCGGTGAATTCTTCGCAGGCGCAGAAATCTTCTTCCCAAAGCCGGGAAAAGGCTGCCACGGTCAGCAACTGGCTGGCGGCCGGCAATCTTCTGATATCGCTGGCGTTCTTCATTTTTATGTACAAGTACGTTCCGCTCCTGGCAGCGACGGAATTGAAGAAGATTGACCCTGCCCTCGGTGGACGGATTGTTTTCAACCTGATCGATGGCGGGATTCGACTCGTGCTATTCCTCCTGTTCATCTGGGGAGTCTCGCTATGGAAGGACATTCGCCGGGTCTACGAGTATCACGGCGCAGAGCACAAGACGGTGTTTGCATTTGAGAACGGCGATCCGCTGAACACGGCCTCTGTGCAGAAGTATTCGACGTATCATCCGCGTTGCGGCACCAGCTTTCTGATGACGGTGATGTTGATCTCGATCGGCTTCTATATGCTGGTCCCGTTTACGACTTTCTGGGCGCGCTTCGCATCGCGCATTGTTTTGCTGCCGGTGATTGCTGGCGTTTCCTACGAGATTATTCGTTTTGCCGCAAAGCACCGCGGCTCTCTCTTTGCGCTGATGACCGCGCCCGGCCTGTGGCTGCAGAGGATTACCACCCAGCCGCCCTCTGATGAGATGGCGCAGTGTGCCATTACCGCCCTCGACCAAGCCATGTCTCTGGAGAAAGAGCGTGGAGGCGAGTTGGTGATTGCCTAGCGGTCCCGCCGCGAATACTTTCTCTCTGCCTCCCCACAACACTACAATGCCGTTGAGACGTGAATGGTTGCGTCTCCTCAGCCAACGATTTGGCTGCGGCCTACCGAGACGAAGCAAGCCACGTCTCCAGGGAAGAGTCCAATGTTTGAACGACTTGATCAAATTGAAGCGCGCTACGAAGAGTTGACCAACGCTCTTGCCTCGCCCGACATCGTCAACGATTCGGCGAAATATCAGAAGACCGCCAAGGCGCATAGCGAAATCGTGCCCATCGTTGAGAAATATCGCGAGTACAAAGATCTGACCCGTGGAATCGCGGAGAGCAAGGCCCTGCTTCTCGACGAAAAAGACGCTGACATGCGTGCCTATGCGCAGGAAGAACTCAATCAATTGGAAGGCCGCGTCACAACCGTTGAAGAAGAGTTGAAGGTTCTTCTTCTTCCCAAGGATCCCAACGACGACAAGAACATCATCCTCGAAATCCGCGCCGGAACTGGTGGGGACGAGGCAACTCTCTTTGCCGCCGAAGTTTTTCGTATGTATACGCGGTACGCGGAAACTCAGCGCTGGAAGGTCGAAGTGCTCTCATCCTCGGAGTCTTCCGCCGGGGGATTGAAAGAAGTCATCGCGATTATCGAAGGTCACCGCGTCTTCTCACAATTGAAGTATGAGAGCGGCGTGCATCGCGTGCAGCGCGTTCCGGCGACCGAGCAGCAGGGCCGGGTGCACACTTCAGCGGTGACGGTCGCGGTCTTGCCTGAGGCCGAAGATGTCGACATCAAGATCGAAGCCAAAGACTTACGCATCGACACTTTTTGTTCATCGGGACCTGGCGGACAGTCGGTGAATACGACGTACTCAGCCGTCCGCATTACGCATATCCCGACCAACACGGTGGTGAGTTGCCAGGACGAAAAATCGCAGATCAAGAATCGTGAGAAAGGTATGCGCGTATTGCGATCGCGTCTCTACGAAATTGAGATGGAGAAGCAGCAGCAGGCGCTTGCCAAGGAGCGCAAGGCCATGGTGGGCTCCGGTGACCGCAGCGAGAAGATCCGCACCTACAATTTCCCGCAGAACCGTCTCACGGACCACCGCATTGGTTTTACGATCCACCAGCTTGAGGCTGTCATGGACGGCAAGCTGCAGCCTCTGATCGAGGCTCTCACGACCTACTATCAGGCGGAAAAACTGAAACAGGAAGCGGCCAGCGTGGTCTAACCGGGCGGAGTGTAACCAAAATAGTGTAACTGTAACAATGTAGCGCGGGCGCCCTCGCCCGCGAATCGTGTAAGGAAGCACATGCCCAGCCAGAATGAAACCCTCGCAATCGTTCTTAGCAGCCGCTACTTCAGCAACCTCTCTCGAGTGAACGAACTGGCGGCAGGCCTCACCGAAGCGCAGTTCTGGCAAAAACCCTTCCCCTTCGGAAACAGCTTTGGTCACCTCGTCCTGCACCTGACAGGAAACCTGAACTATTACATTGGTGCGCAGATCGCGAACACGGAATACGTCCGTGACCGTCCGCGGGAATTTAACGACCCGAATCCTCCTGCGAAAGAAGAAGCTCTTGGACTCCTACATGACGTAGTCGTGATGGTAATAAGGACGATTGGCAACCAATCTCCGGAGGACTGGTCCGCGGAATACTCTGCTGTTGGAACGAACTGCTCGAACCGCCTCAACATGGTCGTGCAATGTGCCGCTCATATGCAACACCATATTGGCCAGATGATCTATCTCGCCTACGAGTGGAAGCGACAATCAGATTCAAAATAGCGGAAGCAACCCAGACCCGAAGCTTGTCACCTAAGAGCCATGACGAGAGAGAAATCGCGATCTCTGCTGGCTTTGGCTGGATTCGGTGTGGCTACCGCGGGTGCAGCGTGGTTCGGCGCACGTTACAGCAGGAATGGCAATCGTGACTCGTAGTATCGCGAGCTCGATAAGCCCAGCTTCACTCCTCCGGACAAAGTCTTTCCCGTCGTCTGGACCACTCTCTACGCGCTGATTGCCTGGTCGGGTTGGCGCATTTGGAGCGCCGCGCCGTCACGCGAGCGCAATGCGGCCCTTCGCCTCTGGGTCTCTCAGTTGGCCGCCAATGCTCAGTGGTCGAAGCTCTTTTTTGGCGAACATCGTCCGACCCTTGCGTTCGCCGATGTACTGGCATTGGAGGGAATGATTGCTTCGTATGTTACCGCTGCGCGCAAAGTTGACCGGGCTGCCGCGAATGCGTTCATTCCATACGGCGCCTGGGTTGGGTTCGCCACAGTGCTTAACGCCGAAATTGCCCGCCGCAATCCCCAGGAAGCCTGAGCCGCCGTCCAGAAAAATAGAAGATCGGTCTTTACGTTTTTCCTCCGTGTCCCTCCGTGTCCTCTGTGGTGAAATGGTTTCGTGCAGCTAAAACGAGCCCTGACCGCAGCGATAACCCACCTCACCGCGGACAACGTTCCGTCGCCGCGCCTCAACGCAGAATTACTTCTGATGTTCACGCTCGCCTGCGACCGCGCCTACCTCTTCGCACACCCGGAGCGAAATCTAACCGACGACGAACAGACCCGCTATCAGGAGGCCCTTGCGGAACGCACCCGCGGAGTGCCCGCGCAGTACATCACCGGACACCAGGAATTTTGGGGTATGGACCTGATTGTGACCCCCGCTGTGCTCATTCCGCGCCCCGAGACCGAACACCTGGTCGAGACCCTACTAGCTCTCGCCGCCGATAAAAAAAGCTCGCCCGGTAAGAATCTACGCATAGTCGATGTTGGCACCGGCTCAGGTTGCATCGCGCTCGCGCTGGCCAAAGAGTTCCCTCAGGCCGAAATCCGCGCCATTGAAGTTTCTGAATCGGCGCTCGAGATCGCTCGCGCGAACGCCGCCCGCCACGGACTGGAGCGCCGAGTAACCTTTCATCAAGCAGATCTGCTGGCCGGGTTCGACCTTAGAGATTTCGATTTCGTTGTCTCGAATCCTCCATACGTCGGCGAATCAGAAGAAGATCAAGTTCAACTCGAGGTACGCAAGTTTGAGCCTCGCAAGGCGGTATTTGCAGGCCACGAAGGGACCGAGGTAATTGCGCGTCTCATCCCGCAGGCAGAATCAGCGCTGCGAACTGGCGGATGGCTTGTGTTGGAAGTGAGTGGCTCGATTGCTGGCCGGGTTCAGAGACTTCTCGGCGCCTGGGACGAAGTTCGTGCCATTCCCGATCTGCAGTCTATTCCACGCATCGTGCAAGCGCGGAAACGCTAGCGCCGCACGGTTGCCGGCTGGATTTCATCGATATCGACGATATCGGTTGGATAATTTCCCGTGTAACACGCCGAGCAATAGGAAATTTTATCTCCCTCGCCACAGGCCTTCTTGAGGCCCTCGAGTGAAAGATAAGCCAGGGAATCGGCGCCAATGTAATCGCGAATCTCATCCACGGACTTATTGGCCGCGATGAGTTGCTTCTTCGAAGGCGTATCGACGCCGTAGTAACAAGGCGAGATCGTCGGCGGACAGGAGATGCGCATGTGCACTTCCTTCGCTCCGGCGCTGCGAATCATGCGCACAATCTTGCGGCTGGTGGTGCCGCGCACGATTGAATCATCAATCAGCACGACGCGCTTTCCCTGCAGCAAAGAGCGCACCGGATTCAACTTCAGCTTCACGCCAAAATCCCGGACGCTCTGACTGGGTTCGATGAACGTTCGTCCCACATAATGATTACGGATCAGGGCAAAACGAAACGGGAGTCCGCTCTCTGCGGCGTAGCCCACCGCTGCCGTCACACCCGAGTCGGGGACCGGAACAACGAGATCAGCATCCACGCCCGCTTCCCGCGCCAGTTGACGTCCCAGTTCCTCGCGGCTGGTTTGCACTGCGCGACCGAAGACGATGCTGTCCGGCCGGGAGAAGTACACGTGCTCGAAGATGCAGCTCGATTGCGGCGCGGCGGTCGAATAGAAGCGCGAATTGATGCCCTCCGGACCGACCACGATCAGTTCACCGGGCTTCACATCGCGGACATACTCCGCGCCGATCAAATCAAACGCACAGGTCTCGGACGCAAAAACGATGGTGTCGTGTTTCTGCCCTTCCAGCGCTGGTATGCGGCCCATCGCCAGAGGTCGAAAGCCGCGCGGGTCGCGGACGGCGAACACGCGGTCGTTACTCATCATCACCAGCGAAAACGCCCCCTCTACGCGTCGCAAGGCGTCCGCGACTGCTTCCGGCAGCGTCTGCTCCTTCGAGAGCGCTATGAGGTGAACGATGACTTCCGTATCGCTGTTCGTCTGGAAAATCGACCCCTGACTCTCCAGCCGCGCCCGCACCTGAACCGCATTGACGAGGTTCCCGTTATGCGCCACGGCGATAGATCCCTTGTTAGATTGCACGAGGATCGGTTGCGCGTTCAGCAGCGCTGAATCGCCCGCCGTCGAGTAGCGTGTGTGGCCGATGGCCAGCGAGCCTCGCATTTTCGACAACACGTCTTCGGTGAATATGTCTGCCACCGAGCCCATGTCCTTGTGGGATCGCGAAGTCATGCCGTCAGACGTGACGATCCCGGCAGACTCCTGTCCGCGATGCTGCAGCGCATGCAGACCCAGGTAGGCCAACTTCTCCGCTTCGGGGTGAGCAAAGATCGCCACCACGCCGCACTCGTCGTGAAATTTGTCGGAAGTCAGCATTTAGCTCCTGGCGCTTCGATGTTAGCTCTCATCTTTCGCTCTAAGCTCAAGATGCCCTCTGTGTTCCTCAGTGCCTCTGTGGTGCAAGCCTTCGACTTAAATCAATCCGCAGCCACCAACTCCGGATCCGTTCGTAACGCCGACTCCAGCGCGTTTTCGTATGCCACGCTCAAGTCCGAAACCGCCGCCGCAATAACAACCTTGCCGTCGAGGGAAATTTCCAGTTTCTCGGGAACTGTTTCTCCAATGATCTCCGCCGACACTCCAAACTTCTCCGCTACCTCTTTGATTCGCGCGACCTGCCCCGGGTCGCAAGAGATCAGGATCCGGCCGGCATCTTCCCCAAACAGGGCGAACTCCGCGAACAGACTGCCCGAAGCCAGGTTCACTCGTGCACCCACCCCTTTGGGCATGGCTTTCTCGGTTAACGCGACCGCCACTCCGCCGTCGGCGCAGTCATGCACCGACTCCACCAAGCCCTGCTGGATCAATTCGATCACAGCCTTTTGCAGTGCGGCTTCCTGCTCCAAATCAAGCTGCGGCGGATATCCCCACAGCGCTCCCAGAACTTCCTTCGCGTATTCGGACGAGCCAAACTCGGTTTGCGCATCGGTGATATCGCCCCCTTCTCCAGCGCGCAATAGCACAATCGTGCGTCCGGGCGCGGTGAAATGCATTTTCGGCGTCTTGTGCACGTCCTCGAGAATTCCAACCACTCCCAGCACGGGCGTGGGATAAATGCCTTCGCCCAGTGTCTCGTTGTAGAAACTGACGTTGCCGCCGGTAATGGGGATTTCCAACTCTTCGCAAGCTTTGGTGATGCCATCAATCGTCTGCGAGAACTGCCACATAATGTGCGGTTTTTCAGGATTGCCGAAGTTCAGGCAGTTCGTTGCTCCCACCGGAGTTGCTCCCGAGCAGGCTACTTTGCGCGCCGCCTCGGCGACCGCGTGCATCGCGCCAAGACGCGGATCGAGATAGCACCAGCGCCCGTTGCCATCGAGCGCCATGGCAAGGCCACGCTGTGATCCCTTGATGCGAATCACCCCGGCATCGCCCGCTCCCGGCGCCTCGACCGTGTTGGTCTGCACCATGTGGTCATATTGCTGCCACACCCAGCGTTTGCCACAGATATTCGGGCTGGCCAGAAGCTGTTTCAGGTTCGGTGTGAAGTCAGCAGTGGCGCCGAGTGCGACGTGCTCCGGCATCTCCCGTGGAACCGGCGGCTCCCATCGCGCCAGCGGTCGTTTGTACAGCGGAGCCTCGTCGGTAAGCGCGGGATTCGGAATCTCCGCCACAACTTTGCCGTGCTCCAGAACGCGCAGCGTGTTGCCAGTTGTCACCGTGCCAACTTCGACCGCATCGAGCCCCCATTTTTCAAAGACGTGGAAGACTTCGTCTTCGCGGCCTTTTTGCGCCACCAGCAACATCCGCTCCTGCGATTCGCTGAGCATGATTTCGTACGGAGTCATGCCGGTTTCCCGCTGCGGCACGCGATCGAGTTCGATTTCAATGCCAACGCCCCCGCGCCCGCCCATCTCGCAAGTCGAGCACGTAAGCCCCGCGGCACCCATGTCTTGGATGCCAACGATTGCCCCAGTCTGCATCGCTTCCAGGCAAGCCTCGAGCAGCAGTTTTTCGAGGAACGGATCGCCGACCTGGACGTTTGGCCGCTTCGCTTCCGAGGCCTCGCTGAACTCCTCGCTGGCCATGGTCGCGCCATGAATGCCGTCGCGTCCGGTCTTTGCGCCCACATAGATCACCGGGTTTCCCTCGCCGGCCGCCTTCGCGTAGAAGATCTCATTCTTGCGGACCAGGCCCAGGGCAAACGCATTTACCAGTGGATTGCCCGAGTAGCAGGGCTCGAACTTGGTTTCGCCGCCCAGGTTGGGCACGCCAAAACAGTTTCCGTACGAAGCAACTCCGCTGACCACGCCGTCGAGGACGGAATGATTCTTGTGGAGTTCTTTCTGCGAAACATCCTTCGACGGCGTGATCGGTCCAAACCTCAGCGAATCCATCACCGCAACGGGCCGCGCGCCCATGGTAAAGATGTCCCGCAGAATTCCGCCCACGCCAGTAGTTGCACCCTGAAATGGCTCGATGAATGACGGATGATTGTGCGATTCGATCTTAAAAGCACAAGCCCAGCCATCACCAATGTCGATGATGCCCGCATTCTCTCCGGGCCCCTGCAGCACGAGTTTGCTGCGCGTCGGCAAACGCTTCAGATGCACGCGCGACGATTTGTAGGAACAGTGCTCGCTCCACATCACGCTGAAAATGCCAAGTTCGGTGAGCGTAGGCTCGCGGCCGCCGAGAAGTTGCTTGATCTTCTCGTATTCATCAGGCGTAAGGCCGTGCTGCCGGAGGATGTCCGGAGAAAAGGCAGAGGTCAAAGAAGTAGCCATGGGAAGAGCTTCTATTGTCGCATTTGACGCGGCGGATGGGTAGCACCCACGCCATCATTATGGCTAAATTTGTTTGAGCAATTGGTCTGGGGCAGATTTGCAGGCGTGAATCTGTAATGAGTTGAATTCACATGCAGTAAATTGGCTCGTCCCCCCTAATCAGCACTCAGGGCCAGGACGGCAATTGCAGCCGCCGTCTTCTGTTCGCTTCCCCTATGTCGTCACGCCTTGCAAAGCGAACTTGGTTTCGTTCATGCTGCCAAGGAGATTGGCGAAAAATCCCTTTTACACGCGTCGAAAGGTCAAGGAGCGAAGTGACCGCCACATCCGCCATACATCGAGTAGCTCGGCGAATCGCGACTCGGGGATTTCGGGGCGATCACGAAATTAGAAGCGCAAGACGAAGCGTAAAATGCGCTACCGTGACAAAACAGATTTCGGGTTGCCGACTCGTGGTGGCCCGATACAGTATCGTTGGCGAAACACGATTTCACCCATTGTCCCGCAATGGGGCGAACAAACGGTACAAGCTTGTGCTATGGACCTGATGTCAACATCTATGATTCGGCTATCAATTTTGACAGTGTTCAGGAGGCCCCGCACGAAGGAGTATGAGCCGCTCGTTCTGTCTTCACCTGGCGCTCTTGAAAAAGAGCCGATTGGGTCGCCGGGCCTGAGAGGAGAATTACGATGTCGCTTCATTCGAGGTGGCACAATGCCCTGCTCATTGCGTTCTTCGTCCTAGCCGCTTCCATTGCCTGGAAGGATGTCGTTGCACAAGATCTAGTTCATGATATTTCGGGCGTCGTGAAGAAGGTCGACAAAGGGACCAAAACCGTTGTGATCAAGACTTCAGACGGCACCGAACACACCATCAAGTACACAGATAAGACCGTTGTTGAGGGCACGAAAGACGCGGGAAAGGGCGTAGCAAAGGGTTCCGCGGAAACTTATTTCGGCGCCAAGAAAGGGGCGAAGGTCACGGTCCACTACACGGAGGAGGGTGGCGAGAAGACTGCCACCGGAGTAAAGGATGCTTTTGATTAAGGCGTCCAAACGGTCAAAAGGTGTATTGGCGTGATTGCAACAGTTACTTCTGTAGCTCGGGTTGTCCGGGGCGCCGATGGTGAGACGGGTATGGTTGTCACCTAACCACTGCCACCCATCACACCATCTTCAATTCCTCATCGCAAGCGGCCGCCCGGCAGGCAAAGATGTTGCGGGCTACCTCTCTACAGATGCTTACCGGGATACCGCTCCCTGCTCGATCACGGCTTTCGAGCATCGCTCAAAGTCTTCCGGCTCGAACATCTGACGAACTTCGGTCTCGCCCTCCCATCCTGGCCAGTATTTCTTGTGGAGTTCCATGAAGCGGACTGCCGATTCGACCGCCTCCTCTTTCGATTTCAACTCAAACTGGGCGTAGCCGCCGATGACCTCTCTGGCCTCGGTGAAAGGCCCGTCAGTTACGGTTACGCGTCCTCCGGAAAGCCGGACGCGAGCACCTTGCGCGGTTGGCCCCAAGCCACCATTTCCAAGCATGGTTCCGGCTTTGACTTCCTCTTGCGCCAGGATTGCAATCGCGTCCATCAGCTCTCTGGGTGGCGGGCCCTGCTTCTCGGCGTGCTTGACTATCATCATGAATTTCACGGTCCTATCTCCTTATCTCGAGTTGGGAGCCGGGTTTTTCCAGTAGCTACTTGTAACCCGGCTCTATTAGTACATCGAACCAGCGACCACAAAATCGACATACAACGAGATTATTCTTTTTCCTCCGCTTTGCTCGCGCAAGCTCTCCTGCTGGTCGCGCAACTCAGGGGTTAATTCGGGATCGAAGTCGCTTGCCTCGAAAACCTGGCGGGGCTCCAAGACCGCCCAATGCCACTTTTCCACAGCCCGCCCAAAAATAATCCCGATTCTTGTGACGAACGACCTTTACCGAGAATGCAGGAAAGTGCAAGCTCAATCTATGCACACTGCGCTCCCCAATGAGTACTCTCCAGCAAGCCTCTTCGGCTCAAGCCCCAAAGCTAAGTCCTTATTCTGGAATATTTTACATGCAAGTCCTTGCGGCTCAATATTTTGGCAGGATCGCGACCCATCCCCATCCCATAAGTCCTTCGAAATCAGGATTTTAGAAAACGGGGCGAAAAAAAAGTGAGAGACCACTTCGCCCCGAGTCCTTACCTCGTGTGCCTCACACTCCCCGCACAAGCTCCGTCCCTCGCCCGTGTACGATCCAAGGTGCATACCCTCGCTGATAAACTTCTTGCCGTCCCCCATTCCACCCTTGGGATCTCATACATGGTTGCCCCCGCCGGGTGTTCAACGATCGATGCCCCCCGCAACTCAGAATCGGCCGTTAAGCCCTTGTTCCAGAAGATTTTACCTATAAGTCCTTGCGGCTCAATATTTTGGCCGGCTCGAAGTCTATCTCCGTCTATTAAGTCACTAAGAATCAATATTTTAGAAGAACACACAGAAAAACCTGTGAGAGGTCGCTCCACTACTTTTGCCGGTCCACAACTCTAGGAAGCCGAGTGACAAAGCTAAGAGCTAATAGCTGATAGCTGACCGCTGACAGCTATTAGCGAAGAACTGACAATGAAATCGATCATCATAGGCACGGCAGGCCATATAGATCACGGGAAGACGGCCTTGGTGAAGGCGTTGACCGGAATCGATGCCGACCGGCTGGAAGAAGAAAAGCGCCGCGGGATCACGATTGACTTAGGCTTTGCGCACCTCGCCCTGATGGGTGCGGACGGCGAGCCGTTGCACCTGGGCTTCGTGGACGTCCCCGGCCACGAGCGCTTTGTGCGGAATATGCTGGCTGGAGTCGGTGGCATCGATCTGGTGCTCCTCGTCATCGCGGCCGACGAGTCAATCAAGCCGCAGACGCGGGAGCACTTGGACATCCTGCAGTTGATCGGGGTGCAGCGGGGCATTACCGTGCTCACCAAGTCGGACGCGGTCGACGCCGAGACGCTCGACGTGGTGCGGCTGGAAGTCGAGGAGTTTCTCCAGGGAACCTTTCTGCAGCCGCCGAAGGCTCCGATCGTCGCCGTAAGTTCGCTAACCGGCGCAGGATTGGATGACTTGAAGCGCGCGATGGTGGCGGCAGCGGCGGAAGTGCAGCCCCGCGATTCAAAAGCCCTGGCGCGCTTGCCAGTGGACCGCGTATTCACCATGAAGGGTTTCGGGACAGTAGTCACCGGAACTTTGATGTCGGGCACGATTCACCGTGACCAAGCGTTGGAGGTTTTTCCGACTGGCCGGAGAGTTCGCGTGCGCGGGGTGCAGGTACACGGTCAGGCGGGCGATACCGCCGTTGCCGGACAGCGCACCGCGTTGAACCTTGCGGACGCGAGCACCGAAGATCTCTCCCGCGGCATGACCCTCGCGCCAGAGTCGACGTTTACGGCGGCTCGGCGCGTGGATGTGCAACTCAGCCTGATAAGCTCTGCGCCGCGACCGTTGAAATCCCGAGCGCGCGTGCACTTCCATGCCAACACGATGGAGGCTGTGGCGGAGATTGTGTTTCATCGCGTCAAGCAACTGACTCCCGGCTCGCACGCCTTTGCCCGGATCAAGCTTCCCGGCGCCGCGCTTCTATTGCCCGGTGATCGGTTCATCATTCGCCAGTTCTCGCCGGTGGTCACGATTGGTGGCGGTACTGTGCTCGATCCTGTTCCAGTTCCGCGCATGCCGGGACACGAAGCCTTCCTACAACTTCTAGCCGCGGGCGAACCAGCTTCAATCCTGCAAACGCGGATTGCAAGACGTAGTCACAATGGAATGACGATGTCGCAACTGGTTGCCGAAACTGGGTGGACCGGAGATTTCATCGAAAGTCGGATCGCAAAAGCAGTGAAGGAAAAGATGGTGCTGCGGATCGGCGATCTGTTTGTCGACGCGCCGGCCATTGCAGCGCTCCAACGAACGATCGTCAACTCAGTAGAAGGATTTCACCGGAAGAACTCGCTGGTGGGCGGAATTGCCAGGGAAGCACTGCGCGAGCAGGTGAAAGCGTCGACCGAGGTCTTCACGGCGTGCCTCGATTTCCTGGCGAGAGAAAAGAAGATCGAAACCGCGGGTGATCTGGTCCGGCTGCCAGGTCGCGGCATCCTGATGAAAGATGACGAAGCCGAGTCCAAGAAGCAAATCGAAGGCGCTTTTGCCTCTGCAGGATTGAAGGTACCGGCGCTGCACGAGGTGATCGCGGGCCTCAAGGTGGATAAGTCGCGCGCACAGAAGATCGTTACCTTGCTGCTCAGAGACAAGATACTCATCAAGATTTCCGACGAACTCGTCTTTCATCGCAGCGCACTGGAAGAGTTGCGCCGGTTAGTGATGACGCAGAAGACCAAGTCCTCAAAGATGGATGTTGCTGCGTTCAAAGAGTTGACGGGCGTCAGCCGCAAGTATGCCATTCCACTGCTGGAATACCTCGACCGGGAGCACGTCACGAAGCGGATCGGAGACACGCGAGAAATCCTTTAGCCACAGATGTCCCCAGGGATCATGCCAATTCTTAGCCCAATCCGTGGAGATCCGCGTGAATCGGTGGCAAAGAGTTTAGATCTTCTCCTCGGGAAACTCTACTTCCAGTCCCAACGGATCCGTGAACCGGTTGGTGACATTTGCCAGGCCGGTCAACAAATGCAGGTCAACGATTTCCGGTTCTGAGAAATACTTTTTCAATATAGCGAAGTCATCGTCGGAGACGTCATGAGGCGTGCGAGTCAGTTTTTCCACATAAGCAAGAGCAGCATGTTCTTTCTCGCTGTAGCGCGAATAGTCTCCCGCTTTCAGCGCGGACCAGTCCGCCTGGGCCAGGCCTACCCGCTTCGACGATGCCACGTGGTGTTGGATGCAATAGTGACACTGATTGATCAGCGAGACGCGAAGGTAGATCAATTCATAGAGCTTGCGGTCCAGGGAGCGTCCCACGCTGGCGTAGAAGCTTAGAAAGTTCTTAAGCATTTCGGGGCGATGAGCGAGGGCCTTCTGCGCGTTGCCCGGCTTGCCGCGAAGGGTCTTCTCGTAAATCTCTTTCACGTCTTCGTTCGCCGCTTCAGAGCTGATCAGGGTAATGCGCGCCATGGAGTTCTCCTAAGGTGAATCCGATTCAGGACTTCATCATCGCAGATCGAATAAGGTCGTGACGAATTGCGAGACCCCAGCAAGGCTGACGGAGTGTGTCCAAACGGCGTCACGCAACTGCAGGTCGCCGAAGGCGGCGAACCCTATAATTGCGGTCGACGATCATTTTTGCGGAATACACTGGTAGTGCCTGCGGCACCAGGCGCGAGCTTTCGTAAGCAAGGGCGGGGGACCAGTTCGTCAACTGGCGGCGAGGCCTGTGAATCGATGAAAGCTAAGAGTAGGAATGCGACTGACGCGGTCCGCCTATTTCCGACGCAAGCTGCGTGGGCAAAATGGCTGGAGAAGAATCATCGCACTTCGCACGGTCTGTGGCTGCGGCTAGCAAAGAAGGAAGCCGGCCTGAAATCTGTGACCTACGCCGAGGCACTCGAGATAGCCTTATGTCATGGATGGATCGATGGGCAGAAGCGTGGTGAGAGTGAGCAGGCGTGGCTCCAACGTTTTGTGCCACGCTCGCGGAAAAGCATCTGGTCGAAGATTAACCGCGACAAGGCTGACGCGCTCATCGCGAGCGGGCGGATGAAGGCTGCTGGCCTGGAGGCCATTGAAGCGGCCAAGAAAGACGGAAGGTGGGATGCAGCCTACGACTCGCCCAAAGGCGCGAAGGTCCCGGCGGATTTTCAGCAGGCACTCGATGCGAGTCCGAAGGCGCTATCGTTCTTCCAGTCGCTCGATGGCGCGAACCGCTATGCCGTGCTGTTTCGCATTCAGACGGTGAAGAAGGCGGAGACCAGAGCCCGAAAGATTCAAGAGTTCATCCAGATGCTCGAGAGGAATGAACGAATTCACGAAAAGCGGAAAACACCAGGGCCGAAGAAATAGGGACCGTTTCAGAAAGACAACGAAATGGCAGTAATCAAAATCATTGGAGCAGGGCTGGCTGGGTCCGAGGCTGCGTGGCAGTGTGCGCAGCGGGGGTTGGAAGTCTCACTTTTCGAAATGAGGCCGGTGCGCTCCACCCCCGCGCATCAGACGGCGGATTTCGCGGAACTGGTTTGCTCAAACTCACTGAAATCCGAAAGCGAGAATACCGCTCCGTGGCTGCTGAAGGAAGAGATGCGGCGGGCCGGGTCGTTGTTGCTGCAAATTGCCCGAGAATGCGCCGTTCCAGCTGGGCACGCGCTCGCGGTCGACCGGGTGACATTTGCCGCGCGAGTGACCGAGGCGATCTCCCGCGATTCGCGGATCACGGTGAAGCGAGAAGAAGTGACGACCGTCGATGAAGGAAGGGACGCGACCATCATTGCAACCGGACCTTTGACCTCTGAAGGCCTCGCAGAGGAGATAGCACGACTGAGCGCCGGGGTCGAGGACGTCGATGCTGATCAGGCAGGGGCACCGGCCCGACAGAGCCCGCATCTGTACTTTTACGATTCGATCAGCCCGATCGTAGAGGCGGACTCAATTGACATGCAGCGCGTATACATGGCGGCGCGCTATGACAAAGGGTCGGCAGACTACATTAATTGCCCGATGACTCCAGAGGAATACGGGTGCTTTTACGATGCGCTGCTCGCTGCGCAGTCTGTGGAAGAGCGCGACTGGGAGAACCTGAACTATTTCGAGAGTTGTTTGCCGATTGAAGAGATTGCCCGCCGCGGTCGCGACACACTTCGCTTCGGGCCGATGAAGCCGGTGGGTCTGATCAATCCTCGCACGGGCAAGATGCCATATGCGGTCGTGCAGTTGCGGCAGGAAAATCTGCGCGCGGATTCGTACAACCTCGTAGGCTTTCAGAATCACTTGAAGTTTGGTGAGCAGGCGCGCGTGCTGCGGTTAATACCGGGTCTGGAGAATGCCAGATTTCTTCGCTATGGGCAGATTCATCGCAACACGTACATCAATTCGCCGACGTTATTGCGCGAGACCCTGCAGATGAAAGCACACCCGAAGGTCTTTTTCGCCGGGCAGATTTGCGGCGTTGAAGGCTATGTTGAATCGATCGCCACTGGTTTACTGGCAGGAATAAACGCTGCAAGGCTACTCTCAGGGGAAGAAGTAGATGCCCCTCCGCGGGCTTCCGCCTTCGGATCGCTCGCGCATTACGTGACACACGCTGATGCCAGGAATTTCCAGCCTGCGAATATCACCTTTGATCTGCTGCCTGCTCTGGACAAGAAGGTCCGCGATCGTAAGGAGCGGCATCGGCTGCAGTGCGAACTGGCGCTCCGCGAGTTCGACGGCTGGAACAATCGCGTTACGCTGGTTCCCGCTCGATCTTGAGGAGTTAGCACGTTTAGAGCGGTGGTGCTGCAAAGCCATAGGAGCCAATCTCCGCTGATCCGTGGGATCTCCCCGCATTTTTTCTTGAAACAAAAAACCGATCATTGACGTATCCAAGAGTAGGTGGGTGGCCGGGGGATAACCTTCCTTCCCGAACTGCGTCCAACCTTATTGTTATGACGGTACGTGATCTGATTTTCGACGTGCTGCGGACCTTGTGGTCGCACAAATTGCGCGCTTTCCTGACAATGTTCGGTATTGCATGGGGCATCGTTTCAATCGTGCTCATGGTGGCCGCGGGAGAAGGCCTGCGGAAAGGGCAGGAAGAGCAGGCAAGAAATCTCGGCAAAGACGTGATGATCGTATTCCACGGCCGTACCAGCCTGCAGGCTGGCGGTACCCATGCGGGGCGATCCGTACACTGGGAAGACGAAGACGTTCCGGTGGTACAGGCAGAGTCGCCGGACTGCGAATATGCGATTCCAGAACTTGAGCAGGATACGGTTCGAGTGCACAGCAACTTCAACAACGCAGCGTTGACAGTGACCGGGTCTTATCCACCGTTTGGCTATATACGCAGCCTTGATGTAGGAGTGGGACGATTCTATGACTGGGACGACATGCGTGAAGCCCGGAGAGTAGCTTTCCTGGGGTCAGATGCGGCCAAGCAGCTATTTCCTGGTAGAAATCCAGTGGGCGACACCGTCTATCTGAATGATTTTCCCTACACCGTCATCGGTGTGATGGCGAAGAAGAAACAGGATTCCAGCTACGACGGTTGGGACGTCAACAAAGTGTTTTTGCCTTTTGCCGCCATGCGCCGTGACTTTCCTGATAAGCCGCCTGGCACAAACACCAGCTTCGACCAACTCCTGGTAACGCCAAAATCGGTAGATCAGCACACGGCGTGCAAACGCGAAGTCCGCGTGGCTCTGGCGCGGATGCACCGCTACGATCCCAATGACAAGGAAGCCTGTCCCATCTGGGACACCGTACAGGAAGCTCAAGCGTTCAAGACGATGACGGACGGGATGAAGTTCTTTCTGGGCGCTGTGGGGATCGTGACGCTGGTGCTGGGAGGGATCGGAGTCATGAACGTCATGCTGGTGGCGGTGCGGGAGCGGACCCGCGAAATTGGGGTTCGCAAAGCGATCGGCGCGCCGTCAGGAACCATCCTGCGCCAATTCTTTATTGAAGCGTTGATCATCGCTCTGTTGAGTGGCGGGGTCGGTCTCGGCATCGCCTTTGGATTTTGTGCGTTGGTGAACATGCTACCCATGCCGGATTTCTTCGCTGGACTGATTCCGAGCTGGAGCTCAGGCTTGATCGCCGCCGGACTGTTGGGCGCGATCGCGGTGGGAGCGGCTCTATACCCGGCTCGAATCGCGGCATCCGTCGATCCGATCGAAGCATTGAGGTATGAGGCGGGCGGATAGGTAATCGTGCAATGCAGATGTTGATGCAAATCGTTCTCGAGGCGTGGATCGCGTTGAAGCGAAACCTGACGCGCAGCTTTCTGACCATGCTCGGAATTGTATGGGGTATCGCGACCGTGACCTTACTGATCGCTTACGGTAACAGCTTTCGGAGCGTCCTGGTACACGGCTTCGACGCATTCGGCAAAGGCGCAGTCATCTGTTGGCCGCAGCAAACCAGCGAGCAGCCGGGCGGCCAGCGCGCGGGGAAGAAGGTTGTTCTCGAGCAAGCGGATCTCGAAATGGTGAAACAGACGGCTCCGCTGGTAAAGCATGTATGCCTTGAAACCGTACGTCGCCCCGGAATCGCTTACGAAGACCGCATGGTGGGGACCGCGCCTGTCCGCGGCGTTTGTCCGGAATATGGCGAGATGCGCAACGAAGTTCCTTCCGAAGGCCGGTGGATCAATGCCGAGGATGAATTGGAACGCCGGCGAGTGATCTTCCTGGGCGGAAGATTGAAGGAGAAGTTGTTCAGCGGGCGACCCGCGGTGGGCGAGACCGTGCAAGTCGCCGGGGTCCGCTTCACCGTCATTGGCGTCATGGCGCGGAAGATCCAGCTGAGCAACTATTTTTCCAGCGACGACGAATCATCGTGGATTCCGTATTCAACGGCGGGCGATTTGTGGAATACCCGATATGCCGCCGTGATGGTGTTTGAACCTATCGCGCCGCAGTTCGAAAAAAAAGCAATGGGGCAAGTGCTCGCGGCGGTCGCGACGCGACAGAACTTTTCGCCGACTGATCCCAAGGCTTTCCAGATGTTTGGCCGTGACGAATTTCGTCCGGTCATCGATGCGCTTACGATTGGACTGCAAGTGCTGCTGACTTTCATCGGCACCCTCACGCTAGGCATCGGGGGCGTGGGCGTAATGAATATCATGCTTGTGTCGGTAGACGAGCGCATCCGCGAGATCGGCCTGCGGCGCGCCCTCGGCGCGCGCAAGCGCCACATCAAGCTGCAATTTCTGGCTGAGACATTACTCATCATGTTGATCGGAGGAGCGATTGGCGTGATCCTGTCGTACCTGATCGCCTGGGCTGTAGGTACGGTACCCATGATGGGGCCGTTGTTTGAAGACGATTCGGGACAAGGCGATATTCATCTTCGCATTTCGCTGATGACGGTCATTCTGTCAACCGCAGTGCTATTAGTGGTGGGCGTCATTAGCGGGCTGGTTCCGGCGATGCGAGCCTCAAAACTCGATCCTGTTGAGGCGCTACGCTACGAATAATCTTCTTCGACTTTGACAGCTGGCAAACGGCGCTCGCATTTTGCATTTCTTCGGTTTGAACGAATTGATTTGCTCCGTACCTCGCTTCGCAGTACCTTGCTGATGAGGTATTTCTTCCGAGGTGAGTCTTGGCGATTTCCGCCGTTGATACCATCACGCCCGCGTTTCAGCACACCAAACGGCAGTTGTTCCAGCCATTTCGATTCGGACAGTGGTCTAGACTCGCGTTCGTTGGCCTGCTGGCCGGCGAACTGGGTTCCGGAGGAAGTTCAAGACTCTCCAGGTCTATATCACATCCTCCGGGATCATCCGGCCACGGGCTTGGGGAGGTCTTCCCGAGAATCGATCCTGCGCTTCTGGCCGGAATGATCGCATTTTTGATAGTGGCAGCCTTCATATTCGTGATCCTGATGATGTATATCAGCAGCGTCATGCGGTTCATCCTTTTCGATAGCGTAGTGGCAAAGCAATGTGAGATCCGGCAAGGATGGAGGCGAAGGCAATCCCCGGGATGGAAATACTTTCTGTGGCAACTAGGTTTTATGTTCGCGACTTTTGGAGGATTAGTGCTGCTGGTCGGAATTCCGCTTGCCTTCGCTTTCGCTCTGGGATGGTTTAAGTCGCCCCGCGAACATCTGCTTGGGCTGGTATTGGGCGGGATTGTGTGGCTTCCGTTTCTGCTTCTTTTCTTTTTTGTTGCCGCGGTTGTTCACGTGTTGACCAAAGACTTTGTGGTACCTCAGATGGCGCTGGAGGGGATCGGCGCGGTTGAGGGATGGCGCCGGTTGTGGCCTATGATCCAACTGGAAAAGGGCGGCTACGCGATTTACGTTCTCATGAAAATTGTGCTGGGGATTGGCGCGGGGATCATCGTCGCGGTTGCTTCTGTGATTCTGGTTCTTGTTATCGCTATTCCGACCGCCGGACTCGGCATCATCGCAGTTTTGGCCGGTAAGACAGCCGGGCTCACATGGAATGTTTTTACGATCACGCTGCTAGTGGTTGTGGCGTGCATTCTGCTGGCGGTTTTTCTTTATCTGATGGCCCTAATTTCAGTTCCCGTCATCGTGTTTTTCCCCGCGTACTCGATTTATTTCTTTGCAGATCGGTATAACCCATTACGGCTGCTTTTGTATCCTCCTTCCCCACCGGCGCAAGAACCCCCTCCAATTCTCGAACCGCAGCCGGCTGGATAGCGGTTGTACATCCAGGATTCGAATTCCTCACACAGAAAGCGCGATGGAGTTCGTTTCTTTGCTTGCGGCTTCAGGAACTCCTTTGTCCCACCGGGTGTCTGATGTTGCAGACACGCGCGTGCCAAGACGGGAGCAAATTCCATGGCTTTCTCAATGGCAGGGGGCAGTGCGCGCGGTCCGCAGATCAATGTGACGCCGCTGATTGACGTGCTGTTGACGCTGATCATCATGTTCATGCTGGTGGTTTCGATGGACAAGGAGTACCAGGAGAAGACGCAAATTCCGCAACCAAATCAGAAGCAAACCGCAGAGGAGAAGCAGTCGCGGACGATCGTGATCGAGGTGGTGTGGACGACCAAGGACCAGCCGCCGATCGTCAAGATCAACCGGGAAGATGTGCGCTGGGAGGACTTGTCGACGCGGCTAGCGCAGATTTACTTGAAGCGTGCGGAGAAGGTGGCGTTTGTCCGTGGGGATGCTGACGTAGATTTCCAGTACGTCGCAGATGTGATCGATGTGGCCCACCATGCGGGCGTGGAGCGCGTGGGTTTGCTTACCAAAGGGCAAGATGTGGCGGGCGAATAACTTTCTTCTGCAAAAGTTTCGGTCTAGGAAGTTCTCGCCCGGTTCTTGATCCAGATCGGCGTTCCGATAAAGCCGAAAGCATCACGAATCTGGTTCTCAAGAAACCGCTGGTAGGAAAAGTGCAATTTTACCGCGCGGTTGGTGAAGAGAACGAACGTCGGTGGGGCGACCGAAGCTTGCGTCATGTAGAGAATCTTCACACGTTGGCGCACCGGGACTGAGGCTCGCTCGAAATCGACGCGCTCGATGAAGCGGTTCATCTGCGATGTGGTTACGCGCTTCCGGCGTTCGGTGGCGACCTTTTCCAACAGTGGGAAGATCTTCTCGGTACCTTTGCCGGTCTGAGCAGAGACGAAGACAATGGGAGCATAGTTCAGAAACTTCAGTTCATAGCGTAAGCGCTCTTCATAGGCGTCGCGATCGCCCGGGCGTTTGCCCTCTCGCATCCGCTCTGCTTTCGTGGGCCGGCCCGGCTTTTGGTTCCCGCTGATCATCAGGTCCCACTTGTTGACGACGACAATCATGGAGCGTCCGCTCTCGTGGGCAAGGCCGGCGATGGATGCATCGAGCTGGCTTACACCTTCAGTGGCATCAATGACCAGCAGGGCAATGTCGGCGCCTTCAAGATGCTTGCGCGCCATAACGACCGAGAGCTTTTCCGCCATCAGGTGCGTCTTGCCTTTGCGGCGGATGCCGGCAGTATCGATAAAACGAAAGCGCCGACCATTGTGCTCGACGATTTCATCAACCGCATCGCGCGTAGTGCCGGGAATCGGTGAGACAATCGCCCGGTCCGAAGAAGTCAGGCAGTTCAGCAGCGTAGACTTGCCCACGTTGGGATGCCCGATGATGGCGACCTTCACTTCATGAGCATCGTCGCTCTCTGCACTCGGTTCTGTTCCATCGGTTTCCTCTGTGCTCTCCGTTTCCACTGCGGTTAAGATCTCGGGCGGCAGGGTTTCGATGACAGCGTCAAGCAGATCGTCGACGCCGCGTCCATGTTCTGCCGAGATCGGAAACATCTTTTGAACACCAAGCCGGTGAAAATCGTTAATGAGCGAGGATTGTTTTTCGGAATCGACTTTGTTCACCGCCACGAAGAGTGGCCGGTTGGACTTGCGCAGCAGACGCACCAGTTCAAGATCCGGACCAGCGAGTTCGGTGCGTCCATCGACAACCATAACAATGGCGGCAGCTTCTTCGAGGGCCACTCGGGCTTGGCGATAAATCTCCGACGGGATCAGATCCTTCTCTTCGGGAAGAATGCCGCCTGTATCGACGATTCGCAGCTTGCGACCTCCCCATTCTGCGTCTCCGTAGAGACGGTCACGGGTGATGCCCGGTTCGTCTCCCACAATGGCGCGCCGCGAGCCGACGATGCGATTGAAGAGCGTAGACTTGCCCACATTGGGGCGTCCTACGATTGCGATTGTAGGAATGCCGGCGGCGGTGGTGGCGAGAGTGCTTGTCGAGTTGTAAGTAGGCTGAGTCAAAGTTAGGTCAGGAAGTCAGGGGACATGCCGGTGCATCTGGCCGGAAATAGCTATTATAGAGACTTCAGTGGCTTTAAGGTCTCAACCCGCGCCTCCAGCGTCGCCGACTGGCGTTCCCAGCGGAAAAGACGCTACGCTTCACCAATTCTTCGCCCCCGGTGGCGTTCTGTCGCGCACACACCCTGCGTACGAATTCCGCCGCGGCCAGTTGCAGATGGCGCAGGCGGTCGAGCTGGCGCTGGAAGAAAAGCGGCACCTGATTGTGGAAGCGGGCACGGGCACCGGCAAGACGTTGGCCTATCTGATGCCGGTGATTCGTTCTGGCAAACGCGTCATCATCTCGACTGGAACCAAGAATCTGCAGGAGCAGCTCTTCTATAAAGACGTTCCGTTTCTTGAGCAGGCTTTGTACGGGGAGGCATCGGGTTCCCGCCTCTCGGTCTGCTACATGAAGGGACGCAATAATTATTTGTGCCGGAAGAAACTATACGGGCTGACGGACCAGCCGGTGCTGAGCGGCCTGGAAGAGATCGAGCAGTATCGCGCCATCGCTGCCTGGGAAAAGACGACAGGGACCGGCGACCGCGCCGAGCTAGCGGAACTCCCCGAAGCCAGTTTGCTCTGGCACAAACTCGACGCCCGGGCGGACGCGTGCATCGGTCAGAAGTGTAGCGAATGGGAGCGCTGCTTCATCACCGAAATGCGCCGTAAGGCGATGGAGAGCGACATCATCATCGTGAACCATCACCTGTTCTTCGCCGATCTCGCGATCAAATTACAGGCCGATGGCGCGCCGGACGCGGGCGTATTGCCAGAAGCCGCTGCCGTCGTTTTCGATGAGGCGCACGAATTGGAAGATGTGGCCGGAAACTACTTCGGCATTTCGGTGAGTAACTTGCGGGTAGAAGACCTGGCGCGCGATGTTGAGAATTCGATGCAGCACAACCGAATGCTCTCGGCGTCGCTTTCCGGAGCCCTTGGAAGCTTGAGGGAGCGTTCTCAATTTTTCTTCTCTCTGTTGCCTCCGGGCGAAGGTCGATTCTCGTTTGATACCCGTCGCGAATTTCTGGAGGAAAACGGAGACGAATTCGTTTCACTGAATCAGGCGCTGACGCGGCTGGCGGGCGAACTTGAAGGCTTACCGCAAAAGCCGGAAGAAGTTTTCAACTTCGTCCGCCGCGCGCAGGAAATCCAGGTGCAGCTTGGTTTTGCGCTCGAATCGGAAGATCGCAACACGGTGTTTTGGATCGAGCGCCGTGGCGGGCGCTGGGGATCCCGGGGCGCGGCTTCAGGCGCTGAAGGTTCTGCCCGCGGAAGGCAAAATGTTTTTCTGCAGGCGACACCGATCGATGTTGGTCCCATTCTGCGCGAGTGCCTGTGGTCGAAGTTGGACTGCGCCGTGCTGACTTCTGCAACTTTGGCCGTCGGCGGCAGCTTTGAATATATTCGGCAGCGCCTCGGGATGGAGCACGCGCGCGAATCGGTGCTGCCGTCGCACTTCGACTACGAAAGTCAGGCCCTGTTCTACGTCCCGCCGGACCTGCCGGATCCGCGCACCCCGCAATTTACAGTCAAAGCATCGGACCGAATTCGCAGGCTCTTAGAGATCACGCGAGGCCGGGCATTCGTTCTTTTCACTAGCTATGCACAGATGAACGACATCTACCAACGCCTGCTGGGCGAAGTGGAGTTCCCCATTTTGAAGCAGGGAGACGCACCTAAAAGTGCGCTGCTCGAGGAATTTCGCCTGACACCGAATGCAGTGCTATTTGCGACATCGTCGTTCTGGCAGGGTGTGGATGTTCAGGGAGAGCAATTGAGCTGCGTCATCATCGATCGCCTGCCATTTGCCGTGCCCAGCGATCCGGTGGTGGCGGCGCGGGTGAAGGCTATCGACGCCGACGGCGGGAACGCGTTCTTTCAATATCAGGTGCCATCTGCAGTGATCACTCTAAAACAGGGCTTCGGAAGGTTGATTCGATCGCTCCACGATCGTGGACTCCTTGTGCTGCTCGACAACCGGATTCTAAAAAAGCAATACGGGCGCGTCTTTATCGAGAGCCTGCCGAACTATAAGAAAACCACCGACATCCGTGCCGTGGAACAGTTCTTTGGCGTGGGAGACTGACCCACCTCATACATATTCGCGTTCCGCCTTACGAATCGCTCTGTATCGCTCGAATACCTTTCTCTCGTCCTCCAGCCCTAGCGCCGAGCGAAGCGAGCTTCCGCGAAAGGTGTGCGCCAGCATTTTCGGAGAGTGAGTCAGGACGAACCACGGGTCGTGCCGAAAGACTGCGGGCACGTGGTGCGTCTTCATCCAGCGCTCTGCTTTCCAGCGCAAGAACTCAACTTCGTCGGCGGGCAAATGTTTGGTCCGCACGACCGCCGTGGTGCCATCGTATTCTTCGACGCGCTCGTTTTGAATCAGTCCCTGATCACGGAATTCCTTGGTCATAGGCGTTCGCGGATAAGGGGTCGGATGCTGGATATAGGGCCAATCGACATAACGGCGGGCGAACTCAAGGTTAGCTTCGATCGATTCGCGAGTGTCTCCGGGATTGCCGACGATCAATCCGCCGACGACGTACATGTCGTTGCGATGTAAATAATCGATTGCCTGCAAAGTGGCATTTCCCGTTTGATGACCGTTGGTCCGGGCCGTGTTCTTGGCGGAGGCGCGCAGAAATTCGAGATCGCCTTCGAGGATGTTCTCAATCCCGAGAAAGACGTAGCGGAATCCGGCGCGCTTCATCAGAGGGCCGAGACTTTCCCCGTGATTGGCGATGGAAGAAGTCATGGCCTGCAGAAAATAGTCTAGATTGTTCAGCCCAGCGGCGATGATCGCTTCGCACAAGGCTTCGAAGCGTTTTACGTTGAGCATGATGTTATCGTCGACCAGGAAGAGAGTGCGGGCGCCGTGATCGCGCGCGTCGCGAATGTCGGCCAGCACTCGGTCGAAGGAATACGTGAAAAAATTGCGGCCACGCATCTCGATGATGGAACAGAAACTGCAATCGTAGGTGCAGCCGCGCGAAGTTTCGATCACGTCGACCTGACGTCCAAGAAAGGTGTAGCCCTTGAGCACGCGAGCGTCTCGCTTGGGTAGATTGATTTCGCCACTTTCCAGCCGATGGGGAGGACGGGCCGGATTGTGCACCCAGCGATCTGCACCGCGATAAGATAGGCCGCATACCTCCTTACCATCGCCGCCCTGTTCTAAGGAGCGCAACAGTTCCCGAAAGGTAACTTCCCCTTCGCCACGGATCAGATAGTCGATGTTTAAGCCTTCGTACGCTTCCGGGGCAAGGCTCGGGTCATATCCACCGACG
This sequence comes from uncultured Acidobacteriaceae bacterium, assembly GCA_963840895.1. Lineage (GTDB taxonomy): Bacteria > Acidobacteriota > Terriglobia > Terriglobales > Acidobacteriaceae > Sulfotelmatobacter. The sequence continues at coordinate 525,441 of CAWJAR010000002.1, read as the reverse complement.
ACGATCTTCGCGCTGGGTTGCAGGGAGCGCACCAGTTCAACAATACGCAGGGCAGTAGGACGCTGGAAGGTCATAACGGAGAGGCCGACGACCTCCGGCTGTAGGTCCCGTACCAGGCGAGTGACAGTTTCTCGCACGCTTCGTTGCACGAGGATGAGATCCGCAACCGCAACGCGGTGATGAGGGTCGATGTTACCGGCGATCGAGGTGAGTCCGCCATTCGGCATCCGGATCGCAAGCGAAGGCATATGCTCGAATGAATCGGGCATGGAGAGCAAGAGGATGTTCATGAGTGTGTCCTTACATCACTGACTGAAATCCCACAGGGGTCGGAACGAAGAGGCACGGTTACAGAATGCAGGAATTGTAGCGCGCTTTGGTGGGCCGAAGCGAACGGATCGATCTGCAGTCGCGAGCCTGTTGGCTGTAGAATAAAGGGTTATGCAGTAGTGCGGATTACCTTTTGGTCACGGGTGCCGCTGAGGGATCATGTTCGAAGTCACGGTAGAAGATACATTTGCGGCAGGCCACTACCTGCGCAACTACAAGGGCAAGTGCGAGAACCCGCACGGCCACAACTATAAGATCCGGGTCACGCTGGCCGGCGGGGAATTGGACAGGGCCGGGCTGCTGCTCGATTTCAAAGACCTGCGCGAAGTGATGAAGCATGTCATCGAACGCCTGGATCACCAGATGATCAACGATATTGAACCGTTTACGGTGATCAATCCGTCGGCGGAAAATCTGGCAAAATATTTTTACGACGAGTCGAATACCAGGCTGCAATCGGTGACTGGTGGGCGTGTGCGGGTGAAGGATGTAACCGTTTTTGAGACCGACACGACCACCGCAAAATATTCGGAATAAGGGCTGGCAAGTGGGCCGCCCAGACCTCAGCCTAGAATGCAGATCACGGAAATCTATAAATCGCTGCAAGGCGAATCGACGTACGCAGGACTTCCGTGTGTCTTTGTCCGCTTGACCGGGTGCAACCTGCGTTGTTCGTGGTGTGACAGCGAGTACACCTTCCAGGGTGGCCGGAAAATGGATCTCGAACAGGTCATGGATGAGGTCTCGCGCCTCTCGCCGGGTGGCGGTCTGGTCGAAATTACAGGCGGCGAGCCGATGCTGCAGGAACGGGAAGTTGTTCCCTTGATGCAACGGCTCCTGAATGACGGTTACACAGTTCTATTGGAGACAAGCGGAGAGCGGCCTCTGGAGCGGGTTCCGGACGAAGTCATCAAGATCGTCGACGTGAAGTGTCCGAACTCCGGCGAAGGCGGCACGTTTTGCAGGGAGAACCTGGAAACTCTTTCCGCTCGCGACGAAATCAAATTTGTCTTGAGCAGCCGTGCCGACTACGATTTTGCCCGGGAGTTTACTCACCGGAACAATCTCGCGGAAAAAGTGAATGCGGTATTGTTTTCGCCAGCTTTCCGCAAAGACGCAACCGGAGCACGCGACAGTTCACACTGTCTGCTCGACCCCCAGGAGTTGGCGGATTGGATGATCTCCGACAACGTCCCTGCGAGGCTCGGGCTGCAAATGCACAAGTTCATTTGGGATCCAGCAGTGAAAGGAGTCTAGGGAAGCAGTTTATCGATTTCTTCCTTGATGCCAGGGTCGAAGCAAAGTCGCGCGGTCGTTCTGCTTAGCGGAGGTATGGATTCCTGTGTTTGTGCGGCCCTGGCGACACGCGACCATGATGCAGCTGCGGTGCATATCAGTTATGGTCAGCGCACCGAGGAGCGCGAGCGCCAATCGTTTCTCGCGATCTGCCAGCGACTGAAGATTCACGACAAGCTTACGGTCCGAAATGACGCCTTGCGCGCCATCGGAGGTTCTGCCCTTACCGACAACTCCATCGACGTGCCCGTGGCCGAAGAAGTTGGCCACAGCGTTCCCGTTACTTATGTTCCTTTTCGGAACGCCCATTTTCTGGCTGTGGCGGTGAGTTGGGCCGAGGTTTTGGGCGCGCAAAAAGTTTTTATAGGAGCGGTTGAGCCTGACAGTTCCGGGTACCCCGACTGCCGTCCGGCCTACTACAAGGCTTTCAACGAAGTAGCCAAAACCGGTACGAAAGATGGCATCATCGAGATCGTTACTCCGCTCATCGCTATGCGCAAAACCGATATTGTTCGCCTTGGCCTTGAACTGGGTGCACCCTTCGATTTAACTTGGTCATGTTACAGTCGCGAGGATCAAGCTTGCGGAGTCTGTGATAGCTGCGTGTTACGCCTCCGCGCCTTCGAGGCAGCGGGAGTGCAAGATCCAATTCCGTACGCGGCACGTTAGGCATCTAATCAAGAGTCGCTTTTGATCGACTTTTAGCAATCGGTCAGCAAATTCGATTTGCCGGGAGGCAAGATGAAAAAGCACTTCGCAATTCTTCTTTTCGTAGTTCTGGCGCTCGGGCTGTGTGCTCCTCCAGTCTTTGCCCAGGCTTCAGGATCGGTGAAAGGCGTCTGCAAGGATGCACAGGGCAGCCCCATCGCCGATGCAGTGATCGTCTGGACCAATATGGACAATGGTCAGAAATACACCCTCAAGACCAACAAAAAGGGTGAATATTTTTCGCTCGGCCTTTCTCCTGGAAAATACCTGGTCACACTCTACAAGACCGCGGACGACATGAAGGCCAATAAGGAATTGGACCATGTCAAAGGCTTTCCGGTTACGCTCGACGAGAACGAACTGCCTTTTGACCTGAAGAAAAATCAGGAAGATGCCGCGAAGGGCCAAGGGTTGACTGCTGAGCAGGCGAAGCAAATGCAGGAAGCCCAGGCGAAACAGGCAAAAGAAACGAACACCGTTAAAGCTCTGAACGAAAAGCTCAACGCGGCTAAGACGGCTGCCGATGCTGGCGACTTTGACACCGCCATTGCGGCGTTGACCGAAGCAACTCAAATGGACGCCACCCGCGATCTGGTCTGGTTCAAGCTCGGCGATTATTACAGGATGTCGGCGCCCAAGCAGACTGACGCAACGGAAAAGCAGAAGCGCCTGGACTCTGCCGTCGCAGCTTACGAGAAAGCCGTAGAGATCAAGAAGTCCACTACGAACGATAAAGATCCCAACGCAACCAAGAATCTTGCCGCGTACTACAACAACCTTGCCGATGCTCTTTACAAAGCAAAGAAAATAGATGAAGCGGTGAAGACGTATGAATTAGCCGCGCAAGCGGATCCTTCGCAGGTTGCACAGTCGTACTTCAATATCGGCGCGGTCCTAACAAATTCCGGCAGGCCGGACGACGCCAATGCGGCGTTTGATAAGTGCCTGGCAGCCGATCCCAATCGCGTCGAAGCCTATTACCAAAAAGGCTTGAATCTGCTGGGCAAGGCTACTCTTCAAGGCGACAAGACAATCGCCCCGCCGGGAACCGCCGAGGCGTTCCAGAAGTACTTGGAACTCGCTCCCACGGGACCTAACGCCGACAGTGCGAAGGCGTTGCTCGCCAGCATCGGTTCGACCGTGGAAACCAGTTACGGGAAGAAGAAGCAGCCGGCTCCAAAGAAGTAATATCTTTAGATTCAGCGGCTTAAGGGCGGCTCAAGCGAGCCGCCCTTCTTGCTTTCAGGTGCTTTGCGGACGTTACGAAGGTCTAAGCACTTACTGTCCTTCGCACTCGGCCCGCAGCGCGGTACAGTGGACTAGCTGAGATTTCTTCCAATTTCTGTGGTGCATGCGATTCCTGAGGTGTGAGGACGAATGGCTGCACCAAGCATTGCTCCGATTTCCGTTGAACTAGAGGGTTTTTCTGGAAGTGGTAGAGTCGCCACTCCAGCGCTGCTCGGCGCGATGTTGCGCGCTGGAGAGAAAATCAGCGACCTGATTTTTTCCCCGGGCCGTCCGCCGCAAGTGCAGGTTTATGGGCAGATGATTCCGGTGCAAGTGCCCGGACTCACTTTCCTCACGCCCGACGACACTCGGCACATCGCCGCTGACCTCATTGGCGATAACAAGCAGGCGATCACCACCCTCCGGGAGCATGGTGCTTGTGACATTTCCTTTGGACTGTCGGGCTTAGCGCGCTTCCGGGTGAACATTTTTATTCAGCGGGGCAGCTGTGCAGTCGTGATGCGAGTGATTCCCACCGTCATACCCGACTTCGCGGCCCTGCGAATGCCCCAACAGCTGACGGAAGTCACGAAGCTTCGGGATGGGATTGTTCTGGTCACCGGCGCGGCGGGTTCCGGCAAGTCGTCAACATTAGCTGTGCTTCTCGACAGCATCAATCGGGAGAAGTACTACCACATTATTACGATCGAAGATCCCATCGAATTCCTGCACAATCACAAATGCTCCACGATTCATCAACGGGAATTGCACAGTGATACCCCGAGCTTTGCCCATGCCCTGCGTTCCGCGATGCGGCAAGCGCCGAAGGTGATTCTGGTTGGCGAGATGCGGGATCGCGAGACGATCGAAATCGTGCTCGAAGCGGCGGAAACGGGTCACCTCGTTTTCTCAAGTCTGAATACCATGGACGCCTCCAAGACCGTGGAGCGGATCGTCAGTTCGTTTTCGCCGGCGGAACAGCAGTCGGTGCGCGAGCGTCTCGCGAAGTCGTTCCGTTACATCATCTGCCAACGGCTCATGTCGAAGCACGACCGGAGCGGTCGAGTTGCAGCATTCGAAATCCTGAAGGCCAACGCGCGCACGCGGGAATGCATTGAAAAGGGCGAACGCGAAAACAAGAGTCTTCTCGACGCCATGAAAGCCGGCGTTTCTGATGGCATGCAGCACTTTGACGGTGAGATTGCTCAACTGGTGCAGGATCGCGTGATCGATCTCGAAACCGGACTGTCCTTCGCTAGCAATCCCGCGGTCCTCGGACAAGAGCTGGCGCGCTAGCTTCTCAAGTGGCTTAGGAATGTCACCCTCGTTCGCCTGTCGTATGATTTCTTCATGTCCGCTCCGCCAACGAATTCCATTGTTTTGACCTTCGAAGACGCTCGTCGCACAGTCGAAGAGCAAGCAAAGCTTGTCTCTGCCAGTACAACCGAATCGGTGGATTTGCTGGGCGCTCCGGGCCGTATGCTGGCCGAACCGGTTGTGGCAGATCGCGACCTTCCGCCGTTTGCGCGTTCTACCCGCGATGGCTTTGCTGTGAGATCGGCAGACCTGTCACAGCTGCCTGCTCTGCTGAACGTCATCGGCGAAATCAAAGCCGGCGAGAAGCTCGACCGAATCCCGGCCTTCATCAGCAGTGGACAAACCGCCTCCATCATGACCGGGGCTCCTGTTCCCGCCGGTGCGGACGCGGTGGTGATGGTCGAGTACAGCTCGCAACGCGGGAAGCAGGTCGAGATTACGCGGGCTGTGCATCCAGGCGAAAACATTGTTCCCCGTGGCGCCGAAGCCCGGGAGAACGCCGTGCTGCTCGATCGAGGTTTCAGACTGAATGACGCAGCTATCGCCCTATGCGCCTCCGTCGGGAAGTCTCGGTTAAAGGTCTACAAGCGGCCCCGCGTGGCCGTTTTGACCACCGGGGATGAGATTGTCGACGTCGACACCCACCCAGGTCCGACTCAGATTCGCAACTCGAACAGTTATTCGTTGGCTGCGCAGATCCAGCAAGCAGGCGGCGAACCCGTGCTCTTGGCCGTCGCCCCGGACGAACTCCAAGGATTGCGTCGCCTGATCGAAGAGGGCCTGAAATCAGATCTGCTTCTCCTGACCGGTGGCGTCTCCATGGGTCGCTACGATCTGGTCGAGCAAGCGCTGGCAGAATTGCACGCCGAGTTCTTCTTCACCGGAGCCAAAATCCAGCCCGGGCGACCTGTCGTGTTCGGTAAATGTCCGGGCACCGGTGCCGACGCTGGGAAACCCACTTATTTCTTCGGCCTGCCGGGGAATCCGATTTCAACCATGGTGACCTTCGAACTGTTTGCACGCCCGTTGCTGGAGGCGCTGGCGGGACAGTCTCCCCGGAAACAAGTGTTTCTGCATGCGAGGTTGAAAAAAGACGTCCGCGTTCAAGACAGGGCTCAAGCGTTTTCTTCCGAGCATTCTTTCCGGGGAATTTGAGAATTCAGAAGTCGAGTTGGTTGCCTGGCAAGGATCAGGCGACATTGCCGCGACGGCCCGGGCGAACTGCTATGTCGTGATTCCGCCGGACCGGGAGTGTATTGCGGCCGGCGAATGGGTTGCGGTAATGCTCCGCTAGGCGATCGTCGGCCATGGTTGGAGCATGTCTCGGCACGGTCGTGCATGTAAGATAGATCAGTAACCGATGCCGGGAAAGCTCTCCCATTACGACCGCGCGGGCCGTGCCCGGATGGTGGATGTCTCGGGCAAAGTCGCGTCCAAGCGTGAGGCCGAGGCCAGTGCATTCGTAGCGATCAAGCCCGCAGTGCTCGCAGCGTTGCCCCAAAATCCCAAAGGCGATCCTCTGGAAGTGGCACGTATCGCTGGGATCATGGCCGCGAAACGAACTTCCGAGTTGATTCCCATGTGCCATCCGTTACCGCTCGCGCTCGTTGATGTCGATGTGCGGCTGTGCGAGAATGGCGTCGCGATCACGTCGAAAGTCACGACCACCGCCGAAACCGGCGTCGAAATGGAGGCGCTGGTTGCGGCAAGTGTCTCGGCGCTAACGATTTATGACATGCTCAAGGGCGCCGACAAGGGAATTGAGATTCGGGAAATCGTCTTAGAACGAAAGAGTGGCGGCAAGAGCGGCGAATATCAGCGGGCAAAGTAGATACTGCAAACTTCAATGGCGAATAACGTCAAGCTGCTGGTGGTGGACGACAATCCGATGGTGCTGGCAATGTTGCAGCAGGCCCTGACTCCGCTGGCCGAGGTCACGACCGCTACCGACGCAGCCGATGCGCTGCTCAAGGCAGTGGATGATACCCCGGATTTGCTGGTATGCGACTACAAGATGCCGGGCATGGATGGCCGGCAGTTGCTGGAGAAATTGAAGAGCCGGCCGGCAACAGCTAGTTTCTCCAGCGTGTTGATGGCGAGCAAGGTTGATATTGCGGAGCGGCTGTCGCCGGTCGACGCCGCTGACGACTATCTGGAGAAGCCATTCTTCCTGAAGGACGCGACGCGCCGCATCAAACGCACGATTGACCGGATCGCGCTGGAGAAAATGGCGAAGACCGCTCCCAAGGACGGTGTCGTCCGCGGAAGTCTGGCGCAGATGAACGTAATCGACCTGATGCAGTCGCTGGAGATGGGGCGGAAAAGTTGCCAGCTTTCGCTGAGTAATGAAGGCGACAAATGCGAAGTGTTTTTTGTCGAGGGACAGGTGAAGCACGCGACCTACGGAGCGCTAGTCGGCGACGAGGCTGTTTTCAAAGTGCTGCGGTGGACGGGCGGGAATTTCCAACTCGACTTTGAAGGCAAGACCGACAAAGAAACCACGCAACTCAATACGCAGGGACTGTTGATGGAAGGATTGCGACTGCTCGACGAATCCTCGCGGGATGGCGGCGGCGAGCCGGAACCAGAAGCTGCGGCGGCCACGTCCCCTGCGCCCACGCAGAGTGCTCCTCCCAGTGCGCAGCCCAAGGCGCAGAGGGAAGAAGAGGAAGATGTCCTCCTCGATGGCTGAGACAACAGGAATCACGGCTGCCGTAGTAACGGTCAGCGACTCCTGCGCGCGCGGGGAACGCGAGGATTTATCCGGTCCGGCGGTGGCGCAGGTACTTCACAAGCTTTCCTTCCAGATTGCCGTGCGCGAGGTTGTTCCGGACGACTCCATTCAAATTCAGAATCTGCTAATTCGCCTGGCGCGCGAGGTGCAGTTTGTCGTGACGACCGGCGGAACTGGAATCGCCGCACGCGATGTGACGCCTGAGGCCACCCGTGCGGTATGCGATCGGCTCTTAGATGGGGTGGCAGAGCGTATGCGGAGCGAAGGTAGCAAGAAGACTCCGTTTGCGGCGCTTAGCCGAGGGGTTTGCGGCGTGCGCGGGAAGGCGCTCATTCTGAATCTGCCCGGGAGTCCTGCCGGGGCGGTCGAATCTCTGCAGGCTGTTGCGCAACTAATTCCACATGCGACTCGAGTTGCTGAGCGGGAAGACCGAGCACTAGACGGCCCGACAAAGTGCGCTGCCGCGACGAAAACCGTCGCGGCCGGACAGCCGAGGGCGGCCGTCCCCACATGCTAGCTCTCCATACCAACAATGATATTCAATGCTTTCCTGGGCCCACGAGGGCGCGGCCCGGGAAGATATCCGGGACGAGTCTGCCGTCATCGATGATGGGAGTTCCTCCGACCAGCAGGTAATGAACACCAACACTCGGTTCCATCGGCTTTTCGAAGGTGGAGCGGTCGGCGATGGTCTGAGGGTCGAAGATTACGATGTCGGCGTCGGCGCCTTCCTGCAGACGTCCTTTCTTGCGCGCGGCCGGAGTGGAGCGTTCGAGCATCTGGGCGGGCATGAGAGTCATTTTGCGAATCGCATCCATCAAGCTGAGAGCCTTTTTTTCACGAACATATTGCGCCAGGACTCGCGAGTAGGTGCCTGCGTTGCGGGGATGCCCTTCGGCTCCGTCGCTGGCGATCATGATGAGCGAGTTTGGAATGATGGCGTCGACGGTTTCCTGAGTGTTCGCGAATACCAGCACCCACTGTTGCTTGCTCGAACTGTGCAGTTCGTCGAAGCGCTCTTTGGTGAGGTGTTCGCCGGTGTCCGGAAGAACGAGGTTGCTGTAGTCAATGCCTAACTTCTCGCGCCAGCCCGGATTGAATAGCGCAGAATTGATGGCAGTCATGCCGGCAATGTAGGGATAAGCCTCGGTGGTCACGTCGAGGCCGCGGGCGCGGGCTCCTTCAATCAGAGAGAGGCATTCCAGGGAATCGCGCAAGCACGTGCTGTTGATGTGAACGATGTGCAGCGGCGCTCCGGTGATGGCGGCTGCGCCGATGACTTCCTCGACAGATTCGATCGCCGAGCCGGGTTCGACGCGCCCGGCGCTCCGCATATGGGTGTAGACGGGGACCTTCCGCTCGGCGGCCACGCGGAACATATCGATGACTTCAAGGCGCGTCGCACCGGGAGCGTACTGGATGCCCATGCCGACGCCGAGAGCACCTGCATCGAGTTCGTCGCGCAGGTGCTGTTGCATCTGTTTGATTTGTTCGGTACTGGCCGGTTGATCGGTGGCGGGGCCGCTTTTCGGGAGGATTTCCCCGTCGGGCAGCGGCGCACCGAAAACCAGCGCGCGCGCTGCCAGGTGGCTCGCAGTGGTGCCGTAGTGAATCAGAGAATGGCCGTCTTTGGATTTGAGGAATTCGGCGACATTGGGGACGCCAATCTCCATTTCCAGAGCGGTGGTTACGCCGTCGAAGGCCTTGACGCGCTGGCTGGCGAGCCCCTGCCCGTGCTGGTGCAGGTCAATGAATCCGGGGGCCACCACGAGGCCAGCGACGTGGATCGTACGGCGCCCGCTCAGCGGAGCCGCGGAGATGCGCGCGATCTTGCCATCGCGGATGCCCACATTGCGCACCGCGTCGAGAGAGGTTTCGGGATCGATGACGCGGCCGGCTTCCAGCACGAGATCGTATTGCTGGGCGTAAAGTGCGGTGGTCGCGAATAGGAAAAGAAACCAAATCAGTTTGCGCATGTCGGCTCCAAAGCAAGGGATCATAGCAGGAGTAAGTGAGGGCGCATGCGTGAAGCGCGACAGAGAGTTCTTGATGCTGTGCCATCGCCGGCCCGGGTGGCTGACACATTCCTTACTCGATCACGTACACTAACTGTTCCTTTTGAAGAAGATTACACACATTCTGGCGCGCTACACCGCGTGGGTCTTAGGGATGATGAAGCTGCTCGGTTTCTGGGGCGTCTTCGTAATTGCCTTTGCCGACAGCGCTTTGTTGGGCATGCCAGTGGATTTTGTGGTTGCCACCTACGTGCATCAGGATCGTCATCGACTGCTGCTCTACATCGCGATGGCAGCCCTGGGATCGGCCCTAGGTAGCATTCCGCTCTACATCGTGGGCTACCTCGGTGGAGAGAAGGTACTGCGCAAGCGAATTTCAGAAGAGAGGTTCCAGAAGATTCATCGCTCGTTTGAGGAGCACGAATTCTGGGCGCTGATGTTTCCGGCGATGCTGCCGCCGCCGCTACCGTTCAAAATCTTCGTGCTGGGCGCGGCAATATCTGAAATGCGATTTCGCGACTTCCTGGTAGCAATTTTTCTGGGAAGGTGCGTGCGCTTCGGGGTGCTGTCGATCCTCGTGCTCTGGTTTGGACCGGCGATCGTTGAACTGCTTGGCGTCTTGCTGAAGCAGCATTGGGCGGGGCTCGTGGTCGGTCTATTGGTGGCGGTCTCCATTTGCTTGTGGATCGTCCTGCGGCGGAAACGAGCGTCCCCGTCCGACGGCAATCCAGAATAGTGGGCTTCGTTTCCGAAATCGTAGTTTCCGAGTGCGGTCTCGCAGGCTGTCGAGATTTTCGGCATAGGGCCTTCTGAGTATTCGAACGATCGAAAATCTATTGCAGATCATCGCCGCCCTGATACACTGGCGCGCAAATCCCAAAATTTAATCGTCGTTGCTGCCCCGACTAGCAAGTCTGCCGTTGCAGTGCGCGGTCCCAGAGGGTGTATGCGCAGACCTGTGTTCTTGCTCGCTATTGCGTTCGTGTCTTCTCTTGCCTGCAGTGCGGCACTTGCCGCGTCAGGGCCCAAGACAGCGTGGAATGTGTTCACTCTGCCCAACCCACAAGTCACACCGAATTGGCGGGCTTATGCACCCGCGGACTGCCAGTCCGATCCCGACGCCTGCGCCCAGGATCATCGCTTCTGGGAGGAGTGGGACTTCAGCAACTTCCAGGCAGCTATCAACGATTCGTTTGCGGCGGTGCATTCTCTCGGAAAATATCAGGGAGTGATGATGAACCTGCCGTTAGGAGATACGCCCGACTACTGGAGCAACATCCAGCTCATGTATCGATCGGCGGCGAGCCATGGAGTGAGGCTTGAGATCGCACTATTTCCCAAGTGGAAATACGGTTCGGAGTATTGCTACCTTTACAACAACCAGGCTCCTTCCGGTTGTCAACTGGTATCGGGAACCACTACCGCGTTGGCCTACCAGAAGCTGATGAACCTGATGAATTTCGTGCAAAACCTTGGTGGGCCCTGTTCTACCAGCGACAAATACCCGTTTGCCGTGTGGTATGGGTGGAGTCAGTTCTCGCCAGGGTATGCCGCATTGAAGAATTTTTGGCAATCTTTGCCGACCAGCCCCTGCAACTTTCAAGCTTCTTACATCACCTGGCTGGATTCCGGATTTGCGGGGACGTCCGAGGTGCAGCAGTTGCAGAAATACGTGATCGGAAGTCTTCATCGCCATTACTGGGTGAACACGGAACTCTATAGTTCTTCACAAATTCAGCAGTATCAAACGATGTATGCGCCGTATCAAACCATCATCACTGGTTACTGGGGAGCGGCTGACGCCGCTAGCTGGGCGCAGGGCATGTGTGCGGCATGGAACACCGCTCTGCAGCCGGTGCGCTTGGGAGTATGGACGTTCTACGACCGCGATGTGCCGAATTATGAGGAATATCGGTCGTACATCAACGGGTCGATGGCCGTGATCGGCTCGATCTGTGCCTACTGAACTGGTGAGCGGCGCAAACGTTGTCAATAGGGAGAAATTGCACGATCGGGGATAAACCATTGCAAGCAAGGGGAATATAAAGTTCTACAAATGTCCAGATTGGTGTGCCCAAAATGCTATTCCGGATATATAGAGTAAAAACAAAAAGGCGCGGCCCAAGGGCTGCGCCTTTCGTGTTTCCAAGCGTTTGGGACGGCCGAAGGCGACCGTTTCCACATTCTGACAGTCGTTCTTACGCGGCGGCGGAGTGATCGCCCGGTTCATCGAGCGATCCGGTTACGACGTGGTACAGGACCGGTGCGCCAAACATCACTGTGGTGAAGAGCAGGTCCCCGACAACACCGTGGCGGAAGAAGGGAATACCGGCGCCGTAGCAAGTCATCAATCCGGCGAAGCTGCGGGGATACATGTCCCAGGCCGCCCAGACGGCGAAGTTGCTAATCAGGAAGAACGAAATGGAGCCTGCCAGAGCAGAGCCCAGAATTCGGAATGCGCCGGCGTTTTGCTTAAGCGTCGTGCCCAACCCGAGCATGGCGGCATACCACGCCCATGTCACGAAGTGATCCCAACTAAATGGATACTTGTAGAACACAGTGGTGAGGAGTACGTCGGAGGCCGCGAGCAGGACGAACGGAATCCAGAGGCGGCGACGCGGGGCACGCGCGCCAAAGTACAGCAGGGCCGCTCCCACGGGAGTGAAGGCCATGGGATGAGGCATGAAACGGAAAGCTATGGCGAACAGGACGAATAGGTATGCCAGCATGAATCACCTCGCGACGAAATATTATTCTGGGCGTTGCGGAGGCTGCCGTCAAGGGAGGATCACGAGATAGCGTTATTTCAAGATGGAGGCGGCGAGAAGTCAGTCGAGCACTAACCCAGGATTCGAGGTCAATGCTGGCCGGGTTCGGGGACCACGATTTTTCCCTCTTTTCCCTCGTAGACGTCGCCGACAACATGCAGATTCTGGTCGAGTTGCACCGCTTTGCTCAGTCCTCCGCGCCTGCGCGTCAGAGAGCGCGGGATGCCGGCATAGCGCAGGTCCTGGAAAAGAACGATATAGCCCTTCTCCGGAGGCTGCAGCGTTTCGGTTTCTGTGATGGGATATTGCGCCCAATCGAGAAATACGCGTCCGATGTAAGAATTCTTTGCCGCCAAAGTGACGGGGGTTTCCTCCGGCTTGTAGCGAATTTCCAGGTTGCCCTCAGGATCGACCTCGGGGGCGAGAGATTCGACCGGGGCAAGGGCGAAAAAGGCTGGAGTTTCAACGACGCCATCCCAGTGGAAGGGATCAAGCACCTTGGGATAGGCCGAGGCGCGGAGAGGATCGACGCCATTGTAGGTACGCGCCCCGAGGGCCTGGACCGCCCGGCGATGTTCGTAGTCGCGCAATCCCCACATGAGGACGATGCCGGCGAGCGCCAGAGTGGCCGCGACACGACCGCGCGGACCGTGACGGCGGGCGCCAATTTCTCTGTCGATCAGGCCGAACAACGACGGGACGACCAATCCCAGGATCAGGAAACCTAGCATCACCGGCTCGACAATGAAAACGATATCCCACGAGTACCACTTCTCGGAGAAGGGCCAGTAAGGGCGCACGCCGTAGTTGTTGGTGAAGTCCAGCAGGATATGGCTGAGTCCGGCGAGGCAAGCGTAGAGAAAGAGAATTCCCCAGCGAGGTGGGAGTTTGGGGTCTTTGATTTTGCGGCCGCGCAAACGCCAGAGCACGTAAACAAAGCCAACTACGACGAGGGCCAGTAGCGGGACTCCCAGGAAGGAGTGGGTGAATCCGCGATGGTGTGCGAAGCCAAACGCTGACCCTCGAACCATACCCTCGATGACGTCCAAATCGGGCGCTTCGGCGGCGAGCGTGAGCGTGAGCGTGGCGAGCGCGGTCTTGCGGTTCAGCCCGGCGCGTCCCAGGCAAGCGCCGGTCAGAAAGTGGGTAACGGGTTCCAAGTGGGTCGAGGAATTCTATTTCGCCGGACTGCGAAGCGCTACATCAGACGCGCCGGGAGACTCAGCGAAGTTAATTTGACGACTTGGGGTTGGGCCATGACGCAAAGTAATTTCTTTGTAACCGTGCGATCAGCGGGACGGCGCCAGTAGAGTGAGGGCGTCGGGCTCAACCGTAATTTGCGCCGGGAGCGTGCCCAGAAGCTCGCCATCCGCTTCGACATAGACCTTGCGTTGTTCGGACGACTGGTCGGACGGCTCACGGTACGTGCAGGAGACGCTTTTGCTATAGGCAAGGTCTATGCCGGAGATCTTCGTGCGCAAACGCAGCAGCCCGCGAGTCACGTAGGCGAGATAGGCAAGGCGGCTGGCGGTACGGCATGAGACTACTCGCAGGTCGTCGCGATCAAGGGATGCCCCTGGCGCGAGTTCCTGCAAGACTCCGCCGAATTTGCGGATACGGACAGCCATCATCTCCGTGACTTCCGCTCGATAGAGGTCGCCGCGATCGGCTGGGGGTAGCTCGGCAACAAAGCGGGTCATCGGATAGCTGAACCAAAGATGCCAGGCCTTGGCATAATAGGCCGCCATTCCCATGCGCTGTTTGGTTCCCGTGTGAAGTTTGTAGAACAGGTGAGCGTCGACGCCCACTCCTGCTGCGACCACAAAATAGCGGGTGCCGGGATTGCCTTGGAGATCCGAATATTTCACGCGACCGAGGGCTACACGGCGCGGGCTAAATCCGAGGGATGCTTTGGCGGCCGCGATTACTTTGAGTGGAAGCCCCAGGTCGTGCGCCAGCGCGTTGGCCGTGCCCAGAGGCAAAACAGCGAGAGCGGCAGGTGAGTTTGCGAGCACCTGGATGAGGTTGTGGATGGTGCCATCGCCGCCGCAGGCGAAAATGGTGTCGCAACCGGAATCGATCGAACGACGAGTCTCTTCGATGGCATGTTCCGGAGATTGCGTGGGAACCAGATCGGCTTCAACGCCGGCCTGCTGGAGCACAGCGAGGGCGGCTTCCAAGTCACTCTGCCGTTGCTTGCTGCCGCCGGACGCCGGATTGTAGACCAAAGCTGCCTTGCGCATAGGACGTTCGAAGCTGGATCGCAGAAGCTGGATTGTAACTGAGGGGCAGACTTCAGCTTTGGGTCTAGCGTGAACCCCACTCCCACATGCCGAACATGGCCTTTTGAGGCAAGGGATGACCAACTTGGCGGGCCAGCATTGTGATCTGTCCTCGGTGGTGGGCGTCGTGAGCGATCAGGTAGCCGATAAATCCAGCGACGTCGGGACGAAAGCCCTTGACACGGCCATCGGTTTCGAGGGCTCGGCTGATGATGATGCTGAGAGCATGGCGGCTGGCTTCCAGTGCGTGCAAGGCCTGTTTCGGAGTGACAGTCGCGCGATCTAATTGCGGAGGTATCTCCTCTGCTTTGGCGGCCTTTAGCCACATCACGCGGACGTTGTGCATATGGGCGACGATGGCGGCAATGGTGCGACCCTTGCCATCGAGCGGTTTCGCCTTCCAGGCCGCATCCGGAAGATTGGCGATCAGATAGTGGTTGATGCGGTCGTTGGTGTTGAAAGCGTTGAGCAACGATAGCGATAGTTGCTTCCTGTAAGGCTCTTCAATGGATGTCTGATCTGGTAGTTTGGGGGCCTTCGGCATGGTTGACTTGCAAACAACTTGGCAAGGATTTCAATTTGGCATAAGCTTGGCGCGCTTGCAAGGGGCATCCCCGCCAGTCTCTTGGCGGTTTGGGACTCGACTTTCAAAATTAAATCAGGAGGGTTGACCAGATGAAAATTCTGGCGCACATGCTGTGCGGTGTTTTGCTCTGCCTGTCCGCGTCGGCGCAAGATCACGCAATGCACATGCAGAGCCACCCCGTGACCCTGGTAACCGGGTTGGGCGATCTGCATCACCCGGTCTCGACACATAATCCGGAGGCGCAACAATTCTTTGATCAGGGCTTGCGCTTCATCTATGCGTTTAATCATGACGAAGCGGCACGATCGTTTCAACACGCGGGAGAACTCGACCCTAAGCTTGCGATGGCTTACTGGGGTGTCGCTGAGGCAGTGGGGCCGAACTACAACGATCCCGCAGACCCGGATCGCTATAAGCACGCGCATGATGCGGTGCAGAAGGCAGTGGATTTGTCCGCAGGCGCGTCGCCCAGCGAGCAGGCATACATTCAGGCGATGGCGAAACGATTTCCGGCGGACCCAAACTCTGACCTGAAGAAAGCCGCGGAGGAGTACCACGATGCGATGCGGCAGGTAGCGGCGCAGTTTCCCGACGACCTGGACGCGGCCACGCTCTTTGCGGAGTCCGGCATGAACCTGCATCCTTGGGGACTCTGGCATCAAGATGGCACGCCCCAGGCCGGCACGGAGGAAATCGTGGCGACGCTGGAATCCGTGTTGAAGCGCGATCCGGACCACTTGGGAGCGGTTCACTACTACATCCATTCGGTGGAAGCTTCAAATAATCCTGAGCGCGCGTTGGCGGGCGCAAACCGGCTGGCCGCAATTGCGCCTGGCGCAGGACACATCGTGCACATGCCCGCACACATTTACATTCGCACTGGCGATTACGAGGCTGCGGTCAAGACGAACGAAAGGGCGGCGGAAGTCGATCGTGCCTATATCAAGGCCACGGGTGAGCAAGGCATCTATCCGATGATGTATTACAGCCACAATCTGCACTTCGTGGCGATGTGCGGCGCCATGAACGGCCGCTATGCAGAAGCGCGAAAGAACGCGGACTTGCTGGCTGCGAATGTGGGTCCGCATATCAAGGAGATGCCACCACTCGAGGGCTTCATGACGATCCCGGTGGCGGTGGAGATTCGCTTCCATCACTGGAACGAGATTCTGAAAATGCCCGCGCCGGATCCGTCGATGAAGACCGCGACGGTGTTCTGGCACTTCGGCCGTGGGCTGGCGTTTGCAGGAACCGGCAAAGTGACGGACGCGGAAGCGGAGTACAAGATTGTTTCCGAGGCCGAGGCTGCCACGCCTCCCGATGTCATTTTTCAGATGCCAATCAATAACAAGGCGAAAGACATCATGAAGATCGCCGAAAATGTCTTAGGCGCAAGGCTGGCAGTGGCGAAAAAAGACAACGCCGCTGCGATTTCCTTGCTGCGGGAAGCCGTTGCCATTCAGGACAAGCTGAACTACGGTGAGCCGCCCGACTGGTTTTATCCCGTGCGGGAATCGCTGGGAGGAGTGCTGCTGATGAGTGGCGATTCTGCGGGCGCAGAGAAAGTGTTCCGCGAAGACCTCGAACGGAACCCCAGGAATCCGCGGTCGCTGTGGGGATTACATCAGGCCTTGTTGCTGCAGAAGCGCGACTACGATGCGGGATTCGTGCAGAAACAATTTGACGCATCGTGGAAGGGTGGATCGCAAGCGCTCAAGGTGGATGATCTGGTCTGAAGAGAAATTCACAGCAGGGCAGGGGCTGGCGATCGCCAACCCCATTTATTTTCCGGCCTGATCTCGTCCGATTCTGTACACCAAGTGCGGCAGGCCTTTCCGCACAACTTCCTTCCAAACGCTCATCCCATTTTTTTCTGCAACGCGGCGCGAAGGCAGATTCTCCGGACGAATCAATGAAATCAGATGTTCGACCGGCATGCGCGCGAACCCGAAATCGCGGCAGGCTCGGGCGGCCTCCGTGGCCAGGCCTTGTCTCCACAGATCGCGACGTAGGTGATATCCAATCTCGATTTCGTTCTGGCCATCCACCTCTTGTACGGTGAGGCCGCAATCGCCGATCAGTTCGCCGCTGGATTTCAGAATCATGGCCCAGAGGCCGTGACCATCTTCCCGATAGCGGCGCAAATTGCGAGAGATCCAGGAATCGACTCCGGCGCGATCGAACGGAGCGGGATAGAAGCGCATGGTTTCCGGGTCGGAGAGCACCAGAGCCAACGGCTCGACATCCTCCGGGATGAACTCGCGCAGCACCAGTCGAGATGTTTCCAAGATCTTCATCGTGCTGCGTTGCCCAGATTATTTTGAATATAATCTCTCTGCAATGGCTGCGAAAGACGCCGAAAAAAAGATCGAGGCGCTGCGCGAAAAGATTCGCCATCACGAGCACCTCTACTATGTGCTGGACGATCCCGCAATCAGCGACGCGGAATTCGACAAGCTGATGCAGCAGTTGAAGGACCTGGAGAGCGAGCACCCGTCGCTGGTAACGCCCGATTCTCCAACTCAGCGCGTGGGCGGCAAGCCGCGTGAAGGATTCGTCAAGGTCCGGCACTCCACGCCGATGCTGTCGCTCGATAACACTTACAACGAAGAAGAATTGCGTGGCTGGGAGCGGCGTGTCCATGAATTGACCGGCCGCAAGGACGTGGACTACGTCTGCGAACTCAAACTCGATGGCATGTCCTTGGCTTTGATCTACGAAGACGGCAGGCTGGCCCGCGGCGTCACCCGCGGCGATGGATCGGTGGGAGAAGACGTCACGCTCAATGTGCGTACTGTGCGCTCAATACCCCTGTCGATCCCGAAGGAGAGGCTGAAGAAGGCTGGCGTCCCCGTGGATTTTGAAGTTCGCGGTGAACTGCTGATGCCGACGGCATCGTTCAAGAAGATCAATGAAGAACGCGAAAAGAACGGACTGCCGACATTCGCGAACCCGCGTAATTTCACTGCGGGGACAGTTCGGCAACTCGATGCGAATATCACCGCAGAACGACGCATGGATTTCTTCCCCTACATCCTGCTCGAAAACGGCCGCACCTATTTGGACCGGCACTCCAAGACACTCGGCGCGCTCGGGGATGCAGGATTCAAAGTCAACCCGAACCACAAGCTGGTTCATTCGATGGACGAAGTCTGGTCCTTTATTCAAGGGTGGGAAGGGAAGCGTGAATCGCTGCCGTATGAGATCGATGGCATTGTGGTCAAAGTTGACCGCACGGCGCTGCAGGACGAACTCGGTTTCACGGGTAAAGCACCGCGCTGGGCGATCGCTTACAAATATGCTGCGCGCGGCGGAGTCACGAAACTGGAAAACATTCGCTGGCAGACTGGCCGCACCGGCAAACTGACACCAGTCGCGGAACTGGTGCCGATTCCGATCGGCGGGACAACCGTTCGCAATGCGACATTGCATAACATGGATGAGATCCGCCGCCTCGGAGTGAGGATCGGCGACTGGGTTCGAGTTGAGCGTGGTGGCGATGTGATTCCCAAGGTCGTTGAGGTCGATAAAGAGCATCCACGCGGAGACAAAGAGGTCGAGGATCCCGAGAAGTGCCAAGTCTGCGGCAACAAAGTCGTCCGCACCGAAGGCGAAGTCGACTACCGCTGTGTGAACGCGAATTGTCCCGCCAAGCTGCTGGGGACTATTCTGCACTTCGCCTCGCGTGGTGTGATGAATATTGATGGCATGGGCGAAGCGCTCGTCACCCAACTGACCGAACGCGGTCTGGTGAAAAACGTCGCTGACATTTACAAGCTCACAAAGGCGGATTTACTCAGCCTGGAACGTTTCGCCGACAAGTCAGCGCAAAACATTCTCAACGAAATCGAGAATTCGAAGAAGTTGCCGCTGGAGCGGGTGATCTACGGGCTTGGCATTCGCATGGTGGGCGAGCGCACGGCGCAATTTCTGGCCGAGCACTTCGGCTCGATGGAAGCCTTGGAGCAGGCGGGTGTCGAAGAATTGCAGAATGTCGACGAAGTTGGACCCCGTATCGCGGAGAGCATCGTGGAGTTCTTCAGCATTCCCGCAAATCGCAAGTTGGTTGAGCGCCTCGGCCAGGCTGGGCTTGCGTTTAAAGGCAAGAAGAAAGAGCGTGGCACAAAGCTTGCGGGGAAGACTTTCGTGCTCACCGGAACGTTATCGAAATACACGCGCGATGAAGCCAAGAAGATGATCGAAGACGCCGGCGGGAAAGTAACCGGCTCCGTCAGCAAGAAAACGGACTACGTAGTGGCGGGCGCCGATGCGGGTTCGAAACTGGACAAGGCGAAGGAGTTGGGGGTCGTGGTCATCGATGAAAAACAAATGGAGGAACTGAGCCGCTGACGTCTTTGCGTTGAACTAGGCCTTTAACGCCGCGGTCATCCTCGCCCAGGTCACGTCGAGCGTTTCTGGCAGCACCCGCGTCTCTCCGATAACCGACACAAAGTTCGCATCCGCTACCCAGCGCGGCAGAACATGCATGTGGATGTGTCCCGCGATCCCCGCGCCAGCGGCCTTGCCGATGTTCATGCCTAAATTGATGCCGTCCGGATGGTAGAGTTCGCGCAGTAAAGATTCCATCCGCTGGGAGAGCGTCATCATCTCCTGAGCAGCTTCTGCGGGAAGCCGTCGCAACTCGTCCAAATGCGCGTAAGGGACGATCATCACGTGCCCCGGAGTGTAGGGAAAGGCGTTCAAAATCACGTAGCAATACTGGCCCCGGTAGACGATGAGCACCTTGGAGTCGTCCTTCTCTTTGGGCGCATCACAGAAAACGCATCCAGCGGTCTTTTCCGTGGATGAGACATAGGCGTAACGCCACGGGGTCCAGAGGTAATCCATAGCAGGGCAGGTTAGCAGATGAGGGGTGTGTTCCGAAATCGTAACACTGTAACCCGATTGAAATATTTGGGGGGATTTGCGTTTGACACTGTTCGCGGCACGTTGCTATAGTCGAAGAGTTCCCATTGGACGCGGGTTCTCTGTTAAACGTCCGACAGCTGGGATTGTCCAAGCTCACTCGCCAGGGTGAGCCCACCACAACCAAACGACTCATCCAGCAGTCCGCAACGCAGGCCCCGCATCCGTTACCAGAGAGGCATAACCTTGTTCGACGAGACCACCGTCCCCAACTCCGATTCCAATTCCTCTGTCGCGACCGAAGAACCAAAGACAGAGCAGCAACACCAGCCCGAACAGGATCAGGCTGCCGCGACCACCGACCACTCTTCTCAGGCGCAAGCTGACTCTGCCGCAGACGACAAGCTGGCTGCCGGCGAGGACTTCGCGTCAGTGCTGGAAACGTTCACGACCGAAGCCGAAGAGGCGGTGAGTGAAGACCGCGTCATTAAAGGCACGGTTCTGAAACTGACCGGCACGCACGTCGTCGTGGATATCGGAGCCAAGTCGGAAGGCATGCTGCCGCTGGCGGAAGTTCTCGATCACGAGGGCAATCCCAAGTTCAAGCCCGGCGATGAGATCGATGTCATGCGCGACAAGGGACAGGCGGAAGAGGGCTACATCAACCTGTCGCATCAAAAGGCGCAGCGCATTCACGCCTGGGAAGAAATTGAGAAGGCTTACAACGAGAAGAAGCCGATCCAGGCTGTCGTTGTCGACCGCATCAAGGGCGGCCTTACCGTCGACATTCTTGGCGCGCACGCTTTTCTGCCGGGCTCGCAAGTGGATCTGCGGCCGATCCGCAATCTGGACGGCATGAAGGGCCAGACGCTGGAAGTCGCGGTCATCAAGCTGAACAAGAAGCGCGGCAACATCGTGGTCTCGCGCAAGGATCTGTTGGAAGGCGAGCAGAACGAAAAACGCTCGAAAACTCTGGAGCACCTGGAAGAAGGATCGGTGCTCACCGGCGTGGTCAAGAATCTGACCGAGTACGGCGCGTTCGTTGATCTGGGCGGGCTCGATGGACTGCTGCACATCACCGACATGTCGTGGGGACGCCTGACTCACCCGAAGGATCTGGTCAACGTTGGTGACCAGATTCAGGTCAAGGTGTTGAAGTACGACAAAGAGAAACAACGCGTCTCGCTGGGCTTCAAGCAACTGACGCCTGATCCGTGGCTCGACGCGGAGCATCGTTATCCCGAAGGCGCTCACGTTGGCGGACGTGTGATCAGCGTAACCGACTACGGTGCGTTTGTGGAGTTGGAGCAGGGAATCGAAGGTCTGGTTCACGTCAGCGAAATGACCTGGTCGAAGCGGATGAAGCATCCGTCGAAGCTGGTCAACGTTGGTGATCAGGTGGAATGCGTGGTTCTGAACGTAAATCCGACCGAGCGACGCATTTCTCTTGGAATGCGGCAACTGGCAGCCAATCCGTGGGACTCGTTACACGAGAAGTTCCCGGTCGGCATGACCGTCGAAGGACGGGTACGCAATTTGACTGACTTCGGTGCCTTCATCGAAATCGAAGATGGCATCGACGGCTTGGTTCACGTCAGCAACCTGAGCTGGACGAAACGCGTGAAGCATCCCTCTGAAGTGCTCAAAAAGGGTGATCGCGTGAAGGCAGTAGTTCTGGCGATCGAGCCTGACAAGCGCCGTTTGTCACTGGGCGTGAAGCAGCTTCAGCCGGATGTCTGGGAGTCGTTCTTCCAGAGCCATCACATCGGCGACGTGGTTCACGGTAAGGTGCTGCGGGTGGCCGCATTCGGTGCGTTTGTTGAAATCGCAGAGGGCGTCGAGGGTTTGTGCCACAAGTCCGAAGCGACCGACGAGAATGGTCAGCCGCTCCATCTTGAGCCGGGCCTGGAACACGACTTCAAGATCATCAAGATGAATCCGGAAGAGAAGAAAGTGGGCCTCAGCATCCGCGCGGTGGGAGAAGAAGCATCACGCTCGGAAGTGGAAGCTTACAAGCAGCCGGTGTCGAGTACCAGTTCGACGATTGGCGAGTTGATCTCGTGGAAGCGCGCCAGCAACGAAAACAATTAAGCATTTAAAAACAGAATCACGAAGGCCGCCCGAAAAGGCGGCCTTTTTCTGCGACCAGGCTCCCTTGGTGAGCCTTTGTGTCCTTCGCGATGAAGGCTTTAGGGCTTCGTTTGGCCGCTTTGCTACACGTGTTCTAGAATCATTCGTTTGCCCTGAGTCATCTCTACATACTGAGAAGCGAGGATTATTCCATTGCCCGAAACCATTTACGACGTAGCCATCATTGGCAGTGGCCCTGCCGGATACACCGCCGCGATCCGCGCTGGTCAATACGGTCTAAAAACCGCGCTCATCGAAAAAGACGGATTCCTGGGAGGCACGTGCCTGCACGTCGGCTGCATCCCCACCAAGGCTCTGCTGTTTAATGCCGAACTCTGGGACCATCTCAAAGAGGCCAAGGAATTCGGGATTGAGGGTGTGGACGCGCGCAAGCTCAACTGGGCTGCCATCCAGGAGCGCAAGGGGAAGATCGTCGCCAAGCACGCCAAGGGCCTTGAGTTCCTGATGAAGAAAAACAAGGTGGAAACCGTAAAAGGATATGGCAAACTCACAGGCCCGGCGCAAAATGGGGTGCTTACCGTCGAAGTCATGAACGGTGACAAAGCGGCCCAGCTCAAAGCGAAGAACGTCATCCTGGCTACAGGTTCCGAAGCTCGCATGCTGCCCGGTCTCGAAGCCGACGATCGCATCCTGACCAACATCGAAATCCTAAGCCTGAAAGATCTTCCCAAATCGATCGTAATCGTCGGTGCGGGAGCTGTCGGCGTCGAGTTCGCCTCGATCTACCGCTCGTTCGATTCCGAAGTGACGATTGTCGAAATGCTGCCGCGGCTTGTTCCCGTGGAAGATGAAGAAGTATCAAAGGAACTCGCGCGCGTCTATCGCAAGCGGGGTATCGCCTTCCACACCGGTGCGAAAGTCGACAAAGTCGAGAAGACGAAAGCGGGCATCGCCGTAACCATCACCGCCGAAGGCAAACAACAGAAGATTGAAGCCGAAAAAATTCTGATCGCCGTTGGCCGCAAGCCTCGCACCCAGAACATCGGGTTGGAACGTACGAAGATCAAGCCGGATCGCGAGTTCATTAAAACCGATTCGTGGATGCAGACCACCGAACCCGGCGTCTACGCGGTCGGCGACATTGTTTTGGGAACGCCGCAACTGGCTCACGTCGGAGCCATGGAAGCCCTTGTGGCGGTCGCGAAGATTGCAGGCAAGCCCAGCAAGCCGATCAATCCTGAACATATTCCTGGCGCGACTTATTGCCATCCGGAAATTGGTAGTGTCGGCCTCACTGAGACCAAGGCGCGTGAGGCAGGGTACAACGTCAAGGTTGGAAAGTTCCCCTTCACCGCCAACTCCCGCGCGTCGATCGTAGGCCAGCATGAAGGCTTCATCAAGATCGTCAGCGACGCCGACTACGGGGAAATTCTCGGCGTCCACATCATCGGCCCGCAGGCTACAGAGTTGATCGCTGAAGCGGTGGCTGCCA
The DNA here is from genome assembly GCA_963840895.1 of uncultured Acidobacteriaceae bacterium. Classification (GTDB taxonomy): domain Bacteria; phylum Acidobacteriota; class Terriglobia; order Terriglobales; family Acidobacteriaceae; genus Sulfotelmatobacter. The sequence continues at coordinate 501,729 of CAWJAR010000002.1, read as the reverse complement.
TGGAACTCGAAGCTACAGTGGAAGACTTGATGTGGACGATCCATGCCCATCCCACGCTGGCCGAAGCCATGCTAGACGCGTCGAACAGCGTATATGGGATGGCGATCAACGCGTGAACTTCTTTGCCACGGATTTGCGCGGATGAACAGGGATAAAAGATGCAGGTAAAAAACGCATTTCCATCCTGAGTGAGTCTCGTGCGCGAAGGATATATGGTTGTCCTCCGTGTCCCCTGTGGTGAGGATCTTAACTTTGATCTCAGTCGTCCAACTCGGCACCATTGACTACGTGACAGGCCTCCGACTGCAGCAGCAACTAGTCTCCCTGCGTAAAGAAGAAAAGATCGGCGACGTCCTCTTGCTCCTCGAGCATTCTCCAGTCATCACCTTGGGTCGCAATGCGAAAGCAGCTAACGTTATCGCATCTCCCGACGTTCTCGGCCAACGAGGCGTTGAACTCTTCGAATGCGATCGCGGCGGGGACGTTACTTTTCATGGCCCGGGACAGATCGTCGGCTACCCCATTTTTGACCTGCGCGGATTTCGTGTAGCGGCGGACGCATTCGTCCGCCCTGGTGAATCACAGGCTCGACCATCCACACTTCGTAAAACTCTAGGTGTCATCGAGTTCGTCCGTCGTCTGGAAGAAGTCCTGATCCGCACCTGCGCCGACTTCGCGATCCCGACCAAGCGAGTTCCCGGCCTGACGGGCGTCTGGACCGATGCCTCCAGCGAAAATGATCATCTGGGGACAGCTGCCTCGGCTGTCCACCGAAGAGAAGCGAGCCGCCCCGAGGAGAACGCCGAAGCAGTGGAGTATGCCGAAGCAAAGATAGCCGCCATCGGCGTACACATCTCCCGTTTCGTTACCTCCCATGGCTTCGCCCTAAACGTGAACACAGATCTTAGTTACTTCAATCTCATTGTTCCTTGCGGCATCACGTCCAAGCCCGTGACCTCGATGCAGCAGGAGCTCGGCAAGCCGCTCGACTTGAACGGAGTAGCCGAATCCATCTCCCGCAATTTCGGCACGGTCTTCTCCAGCCAGATGCTCTGGGTTGAGAGCCTGGACAATCTTCTGGCCCGCGTCACAGTTGCCCCTACGCTCTAGCCCTCCGCCCCCCACTCGCGATACCATCAATACATCGCGCTCGCAGCGCCGCTTTCAAATGGGGAACAAGAAAACTAAGACCAAGCTGAGCTCCAACGGGAATCGTTCGCGCAACGGCGGTGCGATCAGGAAGAACCACGTAGCGGAAGACGTATTCGTCCACCCGCCCAGCCAGAAAACGAAAAGCCAAAACTCCACCAACGGGGATATCCGCACGTATTCCATCCCTGACTACCGACTCGAACATCCCAATTTCACCGTTCGCCAGCGCATAGAGACAGATCGCCACGGCGCCGAGCACGTCCACTATGAGGTCGAAGGCAATCTCGACGCTCCCGTTCCGCCCATTCGCGACTCCAAGTATCTCGACAAGAAGCAATGCATCGAGATCTACCGCTACATGCTGCTGAACCGCAAAATGGAAGTCGCTCTGGAGAATCTGTACAAGCAAGGCAAAGTCGTTGGCGGAGTCTATTTCGGCCTCGGGCAGGAAGCCTGCTCCTGCGCCTCCGCCTATGCACTCGACCAGGACGATTGGTTCGCGCCCATGATCCGAAACCAGGGCTCGCTGCTCGTCCGCGGCTTCCGTGCCAGTGACACGATGATGCAGTACATGGCAAAAGCGGACTCGCCCACCAAGGGTCGCGACGGCACCTCGCACTTCGGCGACATCGAAAAGCGCAACATGGTCTCGCCCATTTCTATGCTCGGCGATCTTATCCCGGTGCTTTCGGGCGTTGCCCTCGGCGCGCGCCTGCAAGGACGCAACCTCGCGGTCATGACCTACATCGGCGATGGAGGCCAATCTACCGGCGTCACCTACGAAGGCATCAACTTCGCCGCCGTGCAGAATCTTGGCCTCGTACTTTTCGTCGAGAGCAATCTCTGGGCCTACTCCACCCCGTCGGAAATGCAGTACCGCTGCAAAGATCTGGCGGAACGCGCCATCGGATATGGCATCCCCGGCGTGATCGTCGACGGCACCGACGCGTGTCAGGTCTACGACGCAGCCCGTGACGCCGTTGAACGCGCTCACCGCGGCGAAGGCCCCACGCTCATAGAAGCCAAGATGATGCGCATGAAAGGCCACGCCATCCATGACGCCGCGAGCTACGTCCCCAAACCGATGTTCGAGTTCTGGAAGAGACGTGACCCGCTGGCAAGATTTGAGAATTACCTGGTGAAAGAGAAAAAGTGGCTGAGCGCAAAAGAGAATGAAGCGTTGATCGCGGAAGTAGACGAAGTGATCGAAGCCGAGCGGGAGATTGCGGTGAACTCCCCCATGCCCACGCCCCAATCAGCCGAAGGCGGCGTCTTCTGCGAAAACGGCTGCCACGAGATCAAGCCAAAATACGGCATGCCGAAGGTAAAGAAAGGAAGCGGCAACTACAAAGAAACCGAAGCAGCCGTGCACTTGAAATAGCTGTATCCGTGTTCATCCGTGTAGATCCGTCGCAAAGAATCTGACTCTATGCAACTTACCTATCTCGAAGCCATCCGCCAGGGAATCTGGGAAGAAATGGACCGCGACCCCACCGTCTTCTGCCTCGGCGAAGACATCGGCATCTACGGTGGCGCCTTCAAAGTCACCGACGGATTCATCGACCGCTTCGGTCCCGAGCGCGTCATCGACACGCCCATCGCCGAGTCCGCCATCGTGGGCGCGGCCTTTGGAGCGTCGCTCACCGGTATGCGTCCCATCGCCGAATTTCAATTCATGGACTTCATCGGTTGCGCCTTCAACCAGATCAGCAACATGGTCGCGAAGACACACTACCTCTGGGGTGCGCCTGCTCCGCTCGTCCTGCGTGGCCCCAGTGGCGGATACGTCCACGGCGGCCCCTTCCACTCGCAGAATCCCGAGATGTGGTTCGTCCATAATCCCGGCTTGAAAGTGATCTGTCCCGCGACACCCTACGACGCCAAGGGTCTGATCAAGGCCGCCATCCGCGACAACAACCCCTGCATCTTCTTCGAGCACAAATACCTCTACCGCCGCATTAAAGGCGAAGTCCCCGCGGATGATTACATTGTCCCCATCGGTAGAGCGAACATCGTCCGTGAAGGCCGCGACCTGAGCATCATCACTTATGCGGCCATGGTCCACACCGCACTGGAAGCCGCTGACATCCTTAGCAAAGACGGAATCGATCTCGAAATCCTCGACCTCCGCACCGTCTCGCCGCTCGACCGCGATGCGATTGCTCAGACCGTTAAGAAAACGAATAAAGTCATTATTCTCCACGAGCACTCGCGCACCGGAGGCTTGGCTGGCGAAATCGCCGCGATCATCAATGAAGAAGCATTCGACGATCTCGACGGCCCCATCGTCCGCATCGCGGGATTAGATTCTGCCGTTCCTTTCTCTCCGCCGCAAGAGCATCACTATCTTCCGAAGGTGGAAGACGTTGTCCGCGAAGCGCGCCGCCTGAAGGCCTATTGAGCGAAGGCGAAAAGAACTTGGGGATTGCGGACTTCGTTCGATCCAGGAAACTGCTGGTTCGCGATTAGCGCCCCGCCTGCTGCATCTGCCACAATAGTCACCGTGGAGGCTTCATGGGCAAGTTCATTCTGGGTGTGATTGTCACTCTTCTCATTCTTGTATTAGGCGGACTCGGTTTCGCCATGCTCGGGTTTTTCCCCACTGCTGCAAACGTCGAACCTCCGCATATCGAACGTCGCTTCGCAATGGGGGCAGTCGATGCCTCGATGGAGCGCCATGCGCCCCGCGTCAACAACCCGCTGACGCCCACCGATCAGAATCTGGAAGAGGGGATGAAGCTCTACACCATGAATTGCGCCCTCTGCCACGGAGGCCTCGACCGCAAGCCTTCAACTTTGGTCAATTCGTTCTATCCGCCGCCGCCAAACCTTATCTCTGATCCTCCCGACGATCCCGAATGGCACATTTTCTACACCATCCGAACCGGCGTGCGTTACACCGGCATGCCCGCCTGGGACAAAACCCTGGGCGAACAAGACATGTGGAAGATCACGATGCTACTCTCACACTTGGATAAGCTTCCGCCGGCCGTGCAGGAATATTGGAAGACGAGTTTCGGCGCCGAGCCGGCCGTCGAGAAAAAAGAGGGGATGAAGGATCACGATCACGACCACTAACCTCATGACCTGGGCTGAAGCCAGAATGGGTGCTGCGGTTCAAGCCTGCAACTTCTGTCAAACGCTATAATATTTGGTTGCGTTCGGCCCCTTCTCTCCAACGGTGGGCCTCGCGCGGAAGGAAATCATGCCAACTGACATCATCATGCCCCAGATGGGCGAATCCATCGTCGAGGGCACTATTACCAAGTGGTTGAAGAAGCCCGGCGACAAGGTGCAACGGGACGAACCGCTGTTCGAAATCTCCACCGATAAGGTCGACGCCGAGATTCCCGCACCCGCCTCCGGCGTCCTGCAGGACATCAAAGTTACCGAGGGCACGACGGTTGGAGTAAACACCATTGTCGGAACTATCGCTGCCGATGGCGAAGCCGCAGCGGCTCCAGCCAAGGCCCCTGCGCCCCCCGCGGAGAAGCCCTCCCCAGCGAAAGTTGAAGACAAAAGGGCTTCTGCCCCAGCTCCAGCGCCGGTCCCGTCCGCAGCCCCGCCCACGCCAGCTGCGAACGAAGAGGAAGAAGAAGCGCGATCTTCCCCGCTCGTTCGCAAGATCGCACGCGAGCACGGCATCAGCCTTTCCCACGTTTCCGGCACCGGACTCGGCGGCCGCATCACCAAGCAAGACATCATGTCATTCATCGAGAGCCAGGGATCTTCGCAACCGGTTCCCGCTGCTCCATCTGCCTTTGCTCAGTCTGCCGCCGCCGCTCCAGCGCCTCGCCCGGCAGCTCCCGCGCCCTACCCAGGCGATCTCGTTCCCATGACGAACATGCGCAAGATCATTGCCCAGCGCATGATCGAGTCCCGACGAACCAGCGCCCACGTCCACTGCATGTACGAAGTGGATTTCACCCGCATCGTCAACCTGCGCAACAAGCACAAGGCTGGCTTCGAGCAGCGCCACGGCGCGCGTCTCACATTCATGCCATTCTTCGTACGCGCCGCTGTCATAGCGCTGCAACAATGGCCCATCATCAACGCTACTCTCGAAGGCGATAACATTCGCTATCACCGTCACATCAACATGGGAATTGCCGTTGCCCTCGACTGGGGCCTCATCGTTCCTGTGCTGAAAAATGCGGGAGACTTGAACTTCCTCGGTCTACAGCGCGGCATCTCCGATCTCGGCGAACGCGCTCGCACCAAGAAGCTCAAGCCCGAGGACGTCGAAGGTTCCACATTCACAGTCACCAATCCCGGACAATTCGGCGCCGTGTTCGGCCTGCCGATTATCAATCAGCCCAATTCCGCGATCATGGGTGTCGGCGGTATCACGAAACAGCCGATGGTAATCACCGACAAAGACGGTACTGACTCAATCGCGATCCGTTCTGTCGTCCATCTCACTTTGGGTTACGATCACCGTCTGATTGACGGTGCCGTCGCCGACCAGTTTATGGACTTGGTGAAGAAGACGCTGCAGACGTGGAGCGAGGAAGTCGGGTAATCGACTTTTCAGTGAGCTGGCAACAGACGGTTTGGGGGATGCAAGAATACGCATCCCCCTTTCTCATGACCGAGTTCCCAGGTTATCGATCTTCCAGAACGGCTCTATTGGGGAATCGCGGAAGGAGCCTGCTTATTCCCTTTGGCCCACGTGGAAGCGTTCAGGCATTCCACGGTTCCGTCGATTATCTTTGATACCCATTCCTGAATCTTTCCGGCTCCACGATTTCTCGCGCTGCGACGGCATCCATGGTTGTCAACGCATTCTCCAGAAACGACATCGCGGCGTCTTTCTTTTGAACGCCCGATTTTCCGCCGAAAAGCGCTTCGATTCCATTCACCAGGGCAGGCACGAAAGCAATCCCACGCAACAGCTGATTTAGAAAATTCATATTCATTCCCCTTTTGTCAGTAAATTGAGATCACGGCTCCGCTTTCCCGTTGTGTTGCAACAGGAGCGGTTTCTCGCTTAGTTCGCTTGAAACTTGTCTGGATGTGAGATTTCTATTTGCTTAAACCAGCTTTTTTGCTGGCGCTGTCATGCGCCTGAATCAGCGCTTTGATCTCAAGTTGGCCATCTCGTAGTTCACCAAGTTGTACTTCAGTTCGTATTCGGGCTTCGGTATTCGTGGCCGCGATCTGCTCCAGACGCACGACCCTTGCCTTGGTCGCTTCGATTTCGCTGTCTTGCCTGGCGGTATTGCGCGCTTCCTGAATTACGTACCCGGTGGTAGAAAGTGCAATCGCCCCGAGCGCGATCAATGTGCGACTGTCGAATTTCACAAGACGCTGTTCTTTGGCAGCCGCCAACTTGTTGTTCCAGGAAATCTCTAAGGACCCAGCGAGTCGCTGCACTTCCGCCAACTTATCCAGAACCTCGAGTTGAAAGTCTTTCGCCGTGTATTGCGCCCCTGTGGACGGTTTCTCCACACTTCGAAATCGTCTGCTTAACAACTGTTCTTCGGTCATAACGGATAATCGTTTCCTCCATCAAACCTTCGTCGAGCGGACTTTCCTGTCCGCTGCCGTTCTTTCAAAGCCTCAGAATACCTTCAAAAACATGGGAGCCTTTTCAGGCTCCCTTCTCCAGGCCATCATTCATCCAACAATCAGGCTTAGTTGCCGTTCAGCAACCGAGTGCAGCTCTCAATTCGTGAATCTCACACTGATCGATTAATAATTTCGCAACCGTCAGAAGACTCTGTTCCGGGGAACATCCTCGGCCTCGCTACCCAGGAACTCTCTTACACTCTGCACATACACGGCAGCGAAGTCCGCCACCGGACGCAGATCCTCAATCAAATGCATCGCCTCGTCCACACTCCATCCCATTGATCCCAACACCGCCAGCGCCATCATCGGTGCGCGGTGTACCCCCGCTGCGCAATGGATGAACAGCTTCGCATCCGCTTTTTCAAATGCCGCGGTCGCAAACTCCACGCCGCGCCGAAACAGCGCTGCAGGCTTCGGCTCGAAATCATCATCCGTCGGGTTCCACAGTACTTCAATGCCCTCTGCTTCTCCCAACTTCGTATCGTCAAACTCGATTTGCATGTCGATGATGTGCGTGATCCCTGCGGCTTTCACCTTTGCCATGTTTTCCGCGTTCCAAATCCCGCCTCCGACCGCAAGCCGGTCGGTCAACCATGTAATATCCATCCCAGTCCTGTGTCTCTTTTCGCTTCTCTGCGGGCTGTCCCAGCGTAGCTTGGTCTTCGAGCCCATCGGAGGCGTTGGGGTTCTTAACCTCTTCGGCCCAACCCAAACCGCAACCGGTGATTCTCGTCGCACCGCTCCGCCTCATTCTACGGTATCTCCGATGGTGCATTTGTCTCTCAATGCGAAAGCTGGGCAGCCGCCTTCTTCGCTGCCCAGATTCTGCATCCTTCAGCGACGACGCATCATTTAGCCCTCACACCGGCAATGGTTCCTTGCTCTCGTCGCCGGCTTCCAACTCGGATTTAGAACCAGCATCCGACCCCGTCTCTGTTTCTTCCTCGTCGATTGCCTTTGGCTTGGGCTTTTCCTCCACCGAAACCGGCACCAGTGGATCTTCTTCATCCCTCGGAATCGGCTTATCCGGAAGTCCCAGGCTGCGCATCAAAGTCTCCGCCAGGCTCTCCTCGTCCTTCGTCGAAAAACTTCCGTCCGTTGACGACGGATAGATCGACGCCATTTCAAACAGATACTTCGCTGGCGCCAGTTGTCCCGTCATCGCCTGCTCCATAACGGCCTTAGTGATTCTCTTGGCTCCCGACTCCACGATCTTCGCAATGTCGTTCCTCACCGCTGCCGGATTGCGGTCCTTCTTGGCCCTCAGTGATGTCTTTTTCGCCGCCGTCTTCTTAGTCGCTTTCTTCTTCGCTTTTTTCTTGATCATTGCCCCGTACTCGGATTCCCTTGGATTTGGTTGTCTTTGCCTAAAATACGGAAGGCGCGCCTCAAGGCGCGCCTTCGTTTGGAATGATTTCTTTTTTATAAACTCTATATATCCAGAATATCAAATGGCTAAGGTAAAAGTGGACATTTTCCAAACTTTATATTTTCAATCGTCGCAATCACTTGCGGCAGTTCGCCCCGTTTTACCCCCTTGACAAGAATTTCTGCGTCTCATGCTCGGTGCCTCTTTGACTCGTAAAAATGCGTTCATCCCGCTTATATACCTCGTCGGTCTCGCGGAGCAGATGAAGCCACCCCGATCGCTTATGCCATACCTACCAAAAGAAAAGGCGCGCCGTCGAGACGCGCCTTCCATGAGTAAGATTGCGATTACTGAACCCTATATATATAGAATATCAAATTGCTAAGGTCAAAGTGGACATTTTGAAATGTTTTTATTCGTCGTCTGCACAGTCACTTACGTCGAATGGACCGTTTCCTCCCTCTTGACAACAATTTTTCTGGATCGGCTCGAGTCGCTTCATCAACCCCACGTCCAGCAGAATCTGACTTAGCAAGTCCAAAACCAGAGGCGTACAACGCCGTATTGTCTTCTCGTTGCAGTGCAGGAGCTTCGCCGTGCCCCACCGATCGTGTTCTTGCAGAATATGCCTTGCAATCAGCTGCCGCGAAAACTCGTCCAGCCGGTCCAGGCACTTCTCCATGTCGTGCACGAAAATTACACGGTCCTCAAACGTGACCACGGTGTACGCCGTCATCTTCGCCCGAAAGAACTCCGTCCCTAGTAGCGACGGCATCCTCCCCGTCTCGATCGAGTAACGCATGTAGCGCCTCAACATTGCCACCGTCCGCCCTCGGTAGATTCGCCGCTCCCGTTCCCGATCCTCCTCTTCGTCCCGACGTTGCTGGCTATCCCCCTCCAAAATTCCATCAAGTGTCTCTTCCCCTGCTTCATCCGTATGTTCACGCGCAGGGAACTGATGCGCCGCCAACTGCCCTGCCAATGGTTTCTCTTCGTGGCGCGTTCGCCGAGGAAACCCCGCCCTCGCCTCTGTTTCTGGCCGTTCCGCTTCAGCGGAGATCTCAATCACTCCGCTCATGCCACACCTCCCGCTGCTTCAAAGTCGTTCGACTCGTCCATGTCGATTTCAAATGCGCAGTCCTCCATCGCCGTAGGCGGATGCACCGGCAGAATCAGCCGGTTCGATCTCATCTTCGGACTGGGTAAGTCCGCCACCTTTGGCTGGCACTTCTCGCAATACACAACTCCTGTCCCTCGCTCCCTGACCCACAGCCCTCCACAATGCTCGCAATACTTCAATTCCACTCCAACTTCATTGCTTTTCTTGTCTTTCTGACTGCTTTTCATCACTCCTCCGAGTTATTTGGATCAATGTTTTGTTTTGCTCTTGCCGATTTAACTTCGCCAAGTTCCGAATGCCAAAAGCAGAAAAGCCCTGCGCCAATCCCTGCATTTGCAGGAACTGAACGCAGGGCTCGTTTTTCTTACGATGACCTGCTTGAGCTATTTAGTTTTGCCGAACCTATGAAAAACGATCTGTCACCGCACTTCAGTTCGTCGCCAACATCCTCCCCTTCTACAATTTAAGCGTGCTCTTGTCGTCATGCCGTTGGTGGAAGTAGCCTTCTTCATAACCCGATTTCAGCACGCGTCCATTTTGCATCACCACGCTCACTCGTCCCGTGAACCCGAGCGATAACAGCAGGTGCTCCATCGACGCCGATAGCACTTCGGCCGACTTTACTTTCCAGCGAAATTCGCCGAAGTTCTTTTCCTCATTCAACTTATCCAAGTGACTCGTCATTGCTTTCTACCGGAGAGCATAATGGCCTCTAGGATGTCGCGATCGTATATCTGTGAATTTTCTCAGTCAAGGTTGGATAGACAATTGCCGCCTGTGGAAAACTTTCGGACTTAGCGCCATGTTATAAACCGGTGCTATACTCCGGCAAATGAAGTTCAAAATCCTGCAAGATAACCTTCGCAAGATACTCTGGGAGCGTATCGAAGCAGGTGAATTAACCGGCCTTAGACTTGCCCAACAGACCGGCTTCAAACAGGCCCATATCTCCAACTTCCTCAACCGCAAGCGCGGCCTCAGCATTGAAGGCATGGACAAAGTTCTCTCCGTCCAGCATCTTTCCGTCCTCGATCTGCTTGATCCCGCCGAGGTCAACAAGCGCGCCTCCATCTTGCCTCCCGGCGACGACGAATTTGAAAACGTTCTGCTCACTGACCCCTCCACCGCTGCCACCCAGCCCTTGATCACCAGCATGCACGTGCAGGAAATTCTCAAGTTCAAGAAAAACTTCCTGCGCAAGCTCAAACCCGAAATCGAAGGCGATCGCTCTTCCTGGCAGCGCTTTGTCCTCATCAAGCTCGATGCCCGGGAAGCGATCACGATGTACCCACGTCTCTTACCCGGATCAACGCTCTTGATCGACCGACATTACAACTCACTGAAGGCGTATCGCAAAGGTGAATTCAATATGTACGCTGTTCTGAAAAACGATACTTGCGCGGTGAGATACGTCGAGGTGGCAGGAAATCATCTAATCTTGCGCCCCCACAATCAATCCTTTCCCATCGAAGTCGTCACAATGGACGACCGCAAGACCGCCGCAGACTACCTCGTAGGCCGCATCTGCCACGTAGCCCTGGAAGCGTAAGGAAGGATTGGTACTCACTCGGTCCTGTCATTCTGAGCGAAGCGAAGGGCCTATGCAATGCTGCTTGCACCTTTGCATGTGCGGGGAAAAATAGTCCTTCAGCCCGCAAGGTTGCGGGCCGAAGGATCACAACTCGATGCAAGACTTCTAGAAGTTGAACTTCACCGCCAGCTGTATTTCGCGGGGTGTGTTCGACGTATAACTGATCGTCCCGAAGCTGCCATCGTCTAGCGATGTATCCGGCGTCCCGAACACGGGATGATTGAATGCGTTCCGCGCCTCGATGCGGAACTCAAGGCTCATCTCTTCGTGTACCACAAATTGCTTCGAGAGCGACAGATCGACGCCAAATGCCCACGGTGTTCGTATGCTCCCCAGAGCGCGGGGAGCGTCGCCCAGCGTGAAGTCGTCAGGCCGCTGGAAAACGTTGGGATCGACGAAGAAGTTGTCGATCCAATCCGTTCCGTGATTGCGCCTGGGCGTGCCGACGATGTTGGGCCGCTGTCCACCGTACGTGGGCAACGGATTTCCATCGGAGACCGTGAGAGTTAACGGACGGCCGGCCGACATGCGCCACAGCCCGTTGGTTTTCCAACCGCCCACGATCGCTTCCAGCGCGCGGGGCATGTTGCCGAGGAAGGCGCGGCCGCGCCCGAATGGCAGATCGTAGGTGTAGCTCATTTGCAGCACTTGTGGAATATCGAAAGTAGACAGGCTGCGCTCCAGCCACGGTTTGTTGGGGTCCTGCAGGCTGGTAAAGCTACCGAGCCAAGTCACGTTGTCGTCTGCCTGTGAGGAGTCATCGATTGATTTCGACCACACATAGGTCACCAGGAACTGCAATCCGTGGGTATAGCGCTTCTCGGCGCTCACTTGCAGCCCGCTGTAGCTCGACGCCGCAATCATCCGGACGTCGTTGGCGACGCCCGTGAACTGCGGATAGGGAAGCTGCAGCTGGAACTGTTGCACCGTCGGCGACGAGAGGGTGCTGTTGGGATCGCTGATGGGGCCGCCGTTCAGTGAGGAAAAAGGGTTGTTCACGTAGTTGAGCAGCCCATTGATGTCAGCACCAGGGTCCTCGATCTGCGGCCCGAGGATGTTTAACTGGTTGGAGCCGCTGAACGGTAGGTGGGTCCCCTTCTTTCCGATGTATTCCACATTAAGCACGACGCTGCCGGGCAATTCCCGCTCGACTCCCAGGCTCCAACTCTGCTCGTAAGGAGTCAGGTTCGCGTCTAAGGTACGAAGCGGGCCATTCGCTCCGTATCCCACATCGTTTAACAACCCCAGCGAATTCCCAGCCGGCTGATTCAATCCGTTCGGATAAGGATTGCTCAGATGTAAGTAAGGAGTCGCGCCGTTATTCTGATAGGTGCTGATCACGTTGGTGTACTGGTTAAAGCCCTGGCTGCCGTAGGGTGCAACGCCGCTTACCCCGGAACGGGATTGGCCGTAGTAAATCCCGTAGCCTCCCCGGAAGACCATCTTCGGCGCAAACTGGAAGGCGAGGCCGAACCGCGGCTGGATGTTGTGCCAGTCGGTCACATAATTCGTACGTTGACTCGAGGTAGCAAACACCTCGCCGCCATGCAAGGTTCCCAGTCCCGCAACGGGGGGAAGAGGCGATGTCGCATTGGGATCAAACCAGTTCTGCCGGTTATATCGATCCGTCCGCGGCAGCGTGACGTCATATCGCAAGCCCAGGTTCAACGTCAGCTTGGGACTGACCCGCCAATTGTCCTGGCCAAAGAAGCCGTACTGATAGTTTGTGGTCGCGGGCCGAAACTGGATTTCATAGTAAGAGTCGCCGTTCATTGTCCCCATCAGGAAGCTGGACATCGGGTCTCCGCCGCAAAACTCGAACCCCGTTTGTCCATAGTTTGCGTCGTTCACTCCCGGACAGGCCGCGGAACCACTGTTGTCGAAGCTGAAGATGCCCACCGGGGCGTTCGTCTGGATATAGTTCATCTGATGGATCCGGCCGTCGAAGCCGAATTTCAGTTCATGGGGCCCGTGAACTTTATCCAAGGTGACCGTCAATTGTCCCGTGTCCTGTCCTAGTCGGTAGTTGCCGTAGGGATCGGTGCCCTGCGTCGTGAAACCGGCGGAACTATATTGGCCGACGAAGATCGCGGGCACGCCTGGAAATCCGTTGCTCTGCAAATAGGACGGGAATCCCAAAGTGCCAAGAGGATCACTCTGGCCTTGTGGGTTGTAGGCGTCGATATGCCACACGCCGCGGGTAAAGCCCAACGTTGTGTTCAGCAACAGAGTCGGTGTGAAAGTGTGGGTGTCGTTGATGGCGAATAGGTGGGCGTTGGTCCAGTTCGGCCCCCCTTCACAGGGATCGGTGAAGTTTTTGAAACAGTTAAAGCTGTCCCCGTGGCTATATTGTTGCGAGTACTTGACGCTCATCAAATTCTTTTCGGTGAAACGGTGGTCGACCTTGATGTCGAACTGCCAGTTGTAGCTGTGGTTTGGCCCCGTTCCGATCCAATTACGGTAAATGCCGTCGGACGTGCTGATGTTCGGCTCCGGGAAATAACTCAACATCTTCTGCGCCACCGGGTCAATCAGATTGCCCGGCACTCCGGGGGCTGGCTGAAGGTTGGCAGGCAGGTTAGGGCTGCCCGGGCTGATGTAGAGAGCGAGGTTGTTGTAGGGAATGAACGAATTGGCGTTATTCCAGATCGCAGCACCCACATTGGAATCGTAGGTGCGCTGATAAGGATCCCATAGCTGACCTTGGTCAACGCTGCAACGTCCCGTACCATCGAATGTCCCACCTTGCTGCGAACATACCTCGCCAAAATCACCGGCGCGCATGAGATCGCTGGGAACTCCGGCCTGGTTCGTGCTTTGCGTTGTGGCGCGCAGGGCATCGTAATCAAAGAAGAAGAAAGTCTTGTTCTTCCGGATCGGTCCCCCGACGGTGAAACCATAATTGTTGCGGCGCAACGGCGGAATCGGCTGTCCGAAGTGATTGGCGAACCAGTTGTTCGAATCGAGGACTGCGTCTCTCACAAAATCATAGGCACTCCCGTGAAACTTGTTCGTGCCTGAGCGCGTGATCATGTTGACGACAGAAGCTCCTGAGAAACCATACTCGGCGCTGAAATTAGTCTGCTCGACCTTGAATTCTTCGACGGCCTCCGGAGAGGGAAGGTAGGTTGCCTGTGTGATGCCGCCATTGGGCTCGGCGTTCGTGACCGACGCGCCGTCAGTCAGAATGTCGGCCTGGGCGCCGCGGCTTCCGTTCGAAACAAAATTCGTGCCGGTGCAGGTGACGTCACACTGATCGTCCATCGCGGTGATGCCCGGCGCGAGATTGACGAGCTCAATCACATTGCGGTCGATCAACGGCAGATCATTGATGAACCTTCGATTGACGACCTGGCCGGTCTCCGCATCCTCGGTTTGGATGGCCTGAGACTGCGCGCCCACCTGGACGGTCTGGCTGGCACCGGCAACTTTCAACATCAGATTCGTCGTCGCATTCTCATTGATGTCAACCTTGAACCGGGCGCTCAGCGTTTTCCCAAAGCCGGCGGCTTCGACCGACACCACGTACATCCCCGGCGGCACCGACCGGAACAAATATCGCCCGCCGTTATCGGAGGTTGTCGCAAACGAATAGCCCTTTTGTTGATCCACGAGGATGACCTTCGCCCCGGCCACTACCGCATCCGTGGAATCCGTCAGCACGCCGCTGACGGTGCCGAAATAGGCCTGTCCGAAAAGCAGCGATGACAATGCAAGCACAGTTGCGATGACCAAAAACCTGCCTGTTATCGGTTGAGAGTTGCGCTGCAGTGAACTGGATGTATGCATCTCTGCCCCCTGGTGGACCTACAAATACGGGCGCCTGGCGGCTCCGAAAATCGGTCCGCGGGAATATTAAACCGATTTAATATTTCGCGCTAGAGCAAGAAATAATTTTCAGCCAGAAAAACTTATATCAATACACAAAGGTTTAAGACTCCATGCGATGGACTCGCCGAAACGATCGCGCGAGCGATTCGCAAGGCGGACGACGAGCCTTGAATCTTTGAGAATTACAGCCAGAAGTCGCGGTTTGGAATGGCAGAGGAGCCAAGACTGGCGCTGGCCGCGCGCCCAACGACGGGTTCGACGCGGTTGCGTCCGGCGTTCTTCGCCTGATAAAGCGCGGTGTCCGCGCTCTGCAGCAACTTTTCGATCTCCGCGGCAGTTTGTCCGGTCGCAACTCCCAGGCTCAAACTGACCTGAACCGTTGAACCGCCAACCATGATGTTGCAGCCTGCCACATGGGAGCGCACGCGTTCCGCCAGTTCCCAGGTCTCCGCCATGCCGCATCCCGGGGCAACGATCAGAAACTCTTCTCCCCCGCAACGCCCCACCGAATCGTAGGGGCGGACCACCGCGGCAATACCGCTGGCAATAATGCGCAGGACCGTGTCGCCGGCGGCATGTCCGCGGCTGTCGTTGATGGCCTTGAAGTGATCGACGTCGATCATGATCAGCCCACCGGTTCCTGCTCGCGTTCGGCGCGCAGCAAGTCCCGTTCGAGAATGTCGAGAATCGCTTTGCGGTTCCACAGACTGGTCAGGCCGTCGCGAGACGCCTCACGGCGCAGTGCGTCTTTGGCCAACAACAGCCGGTTTTGCGTGACCAGCAGGCGCGCGCTCGAACACACAAACGAGAGCAGCACGACCACAGCCGCCAATCCCAGCCGCTCGCGCGCGATGCGCAGCGACATGAACAAGACCATCAACGGGTACAGCAAAAAGAAAATTTCCGTGTAGATCCGCTTCTCGCGCCGGGGCGGATCGAACGAAAGTCTCCGGGGATTCCGCCTGCTTCCAGGTGGCTGCGATCAGAATGGGAGCAACCAGCAGCCCACTCCACAGAAGATCGAACCATGCGCCCGTGCCCATTCCGCGTCCCGGTCCGTAAAAGTACAAAGCGTCGATGGAACCGGAGAATGCCATCAGGATTCCCATGCGTCCGAACAAGGAACGCGAATCTCGCGAACGCGTGACCGCGGAGCGCACCACGAAAGCTCCGGCGACAAACGCATAGCCCGCGAAGTACGGAGTCCATACCGAGTGGGCCAATTCATTCGGCGATTCCGACTTGGGCAGATAGAAGAAATACAAGTACGCCGCGACGCAGACCAGCACGGCTTGCACGAAATCGAGAGCGACCAGCGCGTCGAGCTGCCCAGCTTCGTGCTCCGGGTCGAGGAACATGGCCATCGCCAACGGCACGAACCAGAAGCAGAACAGCAGATTATTGATCCAGGAGACGAAGGGCGACGCAGCCAGATCGTTATAAACACTGAGCCCTTGAGCGATGAGCCAGAGAGAATACGCTGTGGCCGTCAAACGCCAGAACGAGCGAGCCAACCCTTCCGAGCGAAGGCTGGCCTCCACGATCGCATAAATCAGACACAACCCCGAGCGTGAACTGCATCAGGTCTGACAGGAAGGCCCCGGGAGGCCTGGTTCCGAATACGACGACGACACCGACATGCGCCAGCCACAACAGGCCGGCGGCGATCATGACGATTCGCGTACGTGGCGTTGCAATCATGTTCGTAGAAATGCTTACAGATGGCGTCGCAGGGAGGGAATTTCACCGGAATGCAAACGACTCGGCGAGCCGCCGACTTCTGGCAGCACACTTCGACTGAGACCCCAAGACCCACTAGTATCAGGTACGGCGCGGGTAATTTCACGTAACGATAGTACCCCTGGCTTGATTACTTCAAGTAGAAATCAACGCCAGCCATCCAGCACTTTTCTGAGGATTTCCACACCCTCGCCCAGTTTGGCCAAATCTTGCGGATTGAGAGCCTCGAGACGGGAGGCGAGATACGCGATGCGCAACTCGCGACCTTTCTGCAGCAGGCGGGTTCCCTTGGCAGTGGCGCGAATGCGCATGCGGCGGGCATCCTCGGGATCAGCGGTGATTTCAATCAGGCGGCTGCGGGCCAGTCCGGCGACGATGCGGCTCATCGTGGGCGGCTTGACTTGCTCGGCCGCCGCCAGTTCGCCGAGTGTTTTCGCACCGCCGAACACCAGCACCGAGAGCGCCGAGAGCCGCGCCGGGCCCTCTCCGGTGGCGACATCCTGCTTGCGTACGCGTCGCAGCAGGTGGATCGCCGCGGAATGCAGCCGGTCCGCGATCGCTCGCCGGGCTCGCATCGGGTACCGGCCCCTTCGGATGCATCTTTCCGCTTGACTTGGGAGATGCTCAATATAGTTAGCTATGCTAACTAATATGCCGATGGAGGTCAAGAATTGGATACGACGGTCGTGGGAGTAGGAATTTCGCGCATCGGACAGATTGCCATCAACGCCAGCGACGTCGAGCGCGCCGCCACTTTCTATCAGGATGCCCTGGGACTGAAGTTGTTGTTTAAAGCCGGCCCGGGCTTGGCGTTCTTCGACTGCGGCGGCGTGCGCCTCATGTTGACCCGGCCCGAGAAACCGGAGTTCGATCACCCCAGCTCCATTCTGTACTTTGCCGTGCCTGACATTCAGGCCGCCCACGCCAGGATGAAAGAGAAGGGCGTGCACTTCGAAGATGAGCCGCACTTGATCGCAAGCATGCCCGATCACGATTTGTGGATGGTATTCTTTCGCGACTCGGAGGGGAATTTGATGGGATTGATGAGTGAAGTGAAGAAGTCCGAGGCCTGAATCCCGATCTCTGACATTTGCAGTTTGAGGCGCAGAGATTGAGAATGGGCCGCAGGGGGCATACCCCATGGAAACGGAAGCGTCTCGCAAGACTTCCTTTGGCCTTCCCTGGTTTGCCTTGACGGTTGCTTTCGCGCTGCATGTTTTCGACGAGGCCGTCACCGGATTTCTCGCCATTTACAATCCCACGGTAACCGCTCTGCGTGCGCGCTGGGGATGGTTCCCCATGCCGACCTTTGAGTTTCGCGAGTGGCTGGTGGACTTGTCCCTGGCAGTTGTGATTTGCTTTGCCTTGACCCCATTGGCCGCGAAGGGCGTGCGCTGGCTGCGTCCGCTCGCCTGGCTGTATGCCTTCATCCATTTGCTCAATGCGGTCGGGCACACGGCGGGAACGATTTTGGGTCACACGGTGGCGGGAGTCACGTTTCCGCGTCCGGCGCCGGGTTTCTATTCTTCTCCTCTGCTGTTCATTGCATCCGTTTGGCTGATGGTCCGGTTGCGTCAGACGCGTCCCATTTAGTCATTGCCAAGCGGGCTCACAAAAGGCCAGAATCCTAGCCCATGAGTCACAGCCGCAACCGCTCCGCGTCGCACGAACCTGCGCATGTTCCCGATCGCGTGGAGGACCACAATAACGGCCCCGCAGCCAATGCGCGTCATGGATTTCCCTCCGAGCATCGCCGGGGCTTGTTGCCGGAACAATATTTTCGCTGGCGTGGCGGAGAGATCACGCGCCTGGAAGCTTTTTGCGACGTCGTGTTTGGCTTCGCGTTGACTTTGCTGGTGGTCTCGCTCGAAGTGCCGCATAGTTACCAGGAAATGATGGCAGCACTGCGCGGATTTCTGCCGTTTGCGGCCTGTTTCGCGCAACTGATCATGATCTGGCGAGGGCACTACAGATTTTCCCGGCGCTATGGGTTGGAGGATCCTTACACGGTCGTTCTGAATATTGTCCTGCTCTTTCTCGTTTTGTTCTATGTGTATCCGTTGAAGTTTGTTTTCATGCTGATCTTTTCGCAATTAACGGGTGCCGACGTTGCCCGCGGCGTCGGAGAGCATGAAGCCGCCGGACTGATGCGGGTCTACGCGGTCGGATTCACCAGTGTATTCTCCATCTTCGCCCTGATGTATACACACGCGTACCGGCTGCGCAACGAACTGGAATTGAATCCGGTGGAAGCGCTGCAGACCCGCTTCGCGATTCAAGAGAACATCGCGATGGTGATCGTCGGCACAGTGTCGTTCGCGCTGACCTTCAGGAATCCGGCGTGGGCCGGATGGTGGTACTTCGTGCTCGGCCCGGTTCTCGGAATCCATGGCGCAATGACTGGAAAACGAATCCGGTTGCTCTCAGAGAAATTGGGACTGGCTTAAGCCCAAAGAGCCCAAGCGGGAACCACCAAGGACACGAAGGTTCACGAAGGGAAACGTTAACAATGGGTTCCTTCGTGAACCTTAGTGTCCTTAGTGGTTAAAGGTTTCGAAGATTCCAACGCGTTATCGACCCTGCTATCATCGCCGGGTGGAGTTATTTGGCGTCATGCATCGGCTCGACGACGAAGATTTCGAAGACGAGATACCCATTTTTTCCGGAAGAGGAGAAGGCATCATGGAAGAAGCTCCCGCTACAGGTTCGGGCGCCGCGCGCCGCAATGAAGACATCGCACTCGATCTCATGAAGTTCATCGCGATGACCACGGGATACGGCCGGACGGCCTCGACGGGCGTGGGTTTTCAGGGCACGGGCTCAGCTGCAAAACCAGAAGACTATGCGGCGCATCTGCTGGAGCTCTACGGCAAGTGCCTGGGTGCAGTGGCGCGCTAAAAAGTAAGAACCGGGCCTGCTCCTACACGTTCCTGGCAGCATGCGGGAGAGCGCCGCTGTGGTCACGCCGTCTTGTGATTCAAGTCACATTCTGCCCAGAGGGTGAAACGTATCTTCGTAAATGAAATTGAAATTCATTTTCATTTAGGAAGATGCCATGCGCTCTCGTTTCATTCTCTTTCTCGCTTTCATCCTGGCGACAGGTTTCTCCTTCGCGCAAGAGGTTGACGGTATCAATGCAACGGCACGGCCAGCCCGCATTCAAGACAACAGTTTCCTGATTGAAGAAGCCTACAACCAGGAAGACGGGATCATTCAGCACATCAGCACATTTGAAAGGCTCAGCAGCAGCCACAACTGGGTCTACACCCAGACCGACGAATGGCCGGTGCGGAGCCTCAAGCACCAATTGAGCGTGACCCTGTCGGGCGCTCATTCCGGAGATTTCGCAGGATCCGGCGCGGGCTGGGGGGATACGGCCTTCAACTACCGCTATCAACTGACTGGCAGCGGTGAGACCAAGCTGGCGGTAGCGCCCCGACTGAGCGTTCTCTTTCCTACTGGAAATCCTACTTTCGGTCGAGGCTCTGGCGGGCTCGGCTTGCAGACGAATCTTCCCGTAAGCATTCAGCATTCGGCGCACCTGGTCACACACTGGAATGCCGGCGCAACCTGGGTGCCGCGGGCAGTCGACAGCAGCCGCGATGCGGCGAGAACGATCGGTGTGAACCTGGGCCAGTCCGTGGTGTGGTTGGCCAAGCCGAGGCTGAATTTCCTGCTTGAAACGCTGTGGACCTCCGCTGAAAGCGTTGTGGGTGCCGACAAGACTCTGCGATCGCAGGATCTTTATGTGAGTCCAGGAGTCCGGTGGGCGTACAACCTGAAGGGTGACTTGCAAATTGTTCCCGGCATTGCTGCTCCCGTGGGGATTGGTCCGTCCGCGGGAGACAAAGGGATCATGTTCTATCTCAGCTTCGAGCATCCCTTTGCGCTGGCGCACTCGCGACCGCGATGAGCAGGATGGCGCGCTAAGGCGCCGGTGGCGAGTACTGGACGCCCAATTGATCGAACAGGAAGCTGAAGACGTCGGCGTCCTGTTCGATCCGCTCATCGAGAGAGCTGCCGATTCCGTGGCCCGCGCTGGATGAGGTGCGCAGCAGAATGGGACGACCGGAACTGTCGGCGGCCTGCAGGCGCGCTATCATTTTGCGCGATTGCATCGGATTGACCCGGTGATCATTCTCTCCCGTGGGCATCAGGATCGCGGGATAGGCCGTGCCGTCTTTCACGTGGTGATAGGGCGAGTAGGCGTAGAGCGCTTTGAACTCTTCGGGATCTTTCACGGTGCCAAACTCGGTGACGTTAAACGCGCCGTTGGGATCCCGTTCCACGCGCAGCATGTCGTAGATTCCAACATAAGACACCACGGCGCGAAACAGTTCGGGACGCTGGGTGAAGGCGGCGCCCATCAGCAGGCCTCCGTTGCTGCCTCCGAGGACGGCGAGTCGCGACGGCGTCGTGTAGTTTCGGTCGATCAGATATTGGGCGCAGGCCAGAAAATCGTCGAACACATTTTGCTTGCGCGTCAGCTTCCCCGACTGGTGCCATTCCTCGCCGTACTCAGCGCCTCCGCGCAGGTTGGTTTCGACGAAAATTCCTCCCTGATCGAGCCAGAGGCGCGCGAACGATCCGGTGAATGTGGGTTTGGTATTGATGCTATAGCCGCCGTATCCGGTGAGAAGCGCGGGATGCGTTCCGTCGAGAGTGCGTTCCTTTGCGCCGAATAATGTTGAGCGGAACGCGTGTGCCATCTTTCGACGTGGCGAAGTCACGAACCACCTCAGCGTCTTCGAATTTTACGGAGGGCGCCGTCGCCGGCAGAGTGCGGGTTGTAGTTCCGGTCGAGGCGTCGAAGCGGTATAAGGTCGGAGGCTCGAGAAACGTGGAGACGTAGAAAAGCAACTCCCCGCCGCCGACCGACACCACTTGACCTATGGCCGAAACTGGCGGCAGTAAGGGAGCAGTCAACGCTTTCCCCTGCTTGTCAAACACTCGCAGGCGCGACGGTCCACCCACGATGTCGATGACATAGAGCCGATTCGACGTGGGTACAAAGTTTTCAATGGATGCGCGATCCGCTTCCTCAGGGCCTCCCGGCGTTTGCGGAACCATTACCTTGGCCTCATCGAGATTGAGGTGCGAAAGCGGCAGGCGCAGAATCTGGCCGCGAGGCGCATCCTTGCGCGAGAGCAGGTAGAGCGCGCCATCCGCCACACCAAACTTGACGGCGACGATGCCATCTTCGAAATGGGTGAGTTGTGTCCAGTGCTTCTGCGCATCCATGAGGTAGTGCGCGAACTGGCCGCCGTCCCCGTTGCCCACCGAAGCCAGCAACCAGCGGCCGTCGTCGCTGGCATGCAGCTGGATCTCGGC
This sequence comes from uncultured Acidobacteriaceae bacterium, assembly GCA_963840895.1. Classification (GTDB taxonomy): domain Bacteria; phylum Acidobacteriota; class Terriglobia; order Terriglobales; family Acidobacteriaceae; genus Sulfotelmatobacter. The sequence goes on along the minus strand of CAWJAR010000002.1, from coordinate 480,021 downwards.
GATGCGGGGAAAGTTTTTGCCGAGGATGTAGACATCTTGCCGGGAAGGTGTGCCCAGCTTGTGAAAGTAAATCTGCTGGTAGAAGTTGGCATCTTCCGGCGCTCGTTCGTTGCCTTGCGGATAACGCGTGTAATAGAAGCCGGAGTTGTCAAACTTCCATGCGATGCTGCCGCCGGCGGTGGCGAAGTTCACGCGCGGAACCACATCGCGCAGAGGCTTGCCAGTCGTAACTTCAAAGACGCGAGCCTCGGCGTCTTCCGATCCGTTCTTGGATATCGCGGCGGCAACATACTTGCCTCCGAACGAGGGTACGAAGAAATCGATCGCCACTGATCCCTTGCTGCTGGCCGTGTTTGGGTCGAAGATGACACGCGCGCTGGCGGGTTCATCGGGCGAATGCATCACCACCAGGACGGGTTGCTGCAAATTGGGCTGGTGCTTCTTGGCAAACAACATTCCAGCGCGGAACTGAAGGTTTGAGTAAGTCAGTGTTCGCGTGTTGGCGAGTTGCCGCAGGCGTTCCTCGATGGCAGGGCGAGCCGGCAAGTGATCGAGATACTCGCGAGTCCGCGCATTTTCGGCTGCGCTCCACTGCTTCACTGCCGGGTCTTCCCAGTTTTCAAGCCATTGATAGTCGTCGGTGACTTGAATGCCGTGGTACTCGTCGGTGACGGAATGGAGCGGGGTATCCGGAGGCTTTGGAATCGACACGTTCTGCGCGAAGATGGGGAGAACGAAGAGGACGGAAGAGAGAAAAATCTGCGAGAAGCGTGCCGGAAGCATGACAGCCTTTCCCAGGGGGCGCGGGCATTATACAACGGGTTTCAGCCGCGGCTTGTCATGCGGACGCGGCGAAGGAAAGCCTCAATGCAAGAAAAAACCGCGCCCACTGAGGACGCGGTTCTAAACTCTTGTACGCCGGAGGCGCTCGCGGCCAACTGCCGACTTAACGGCGGCGTTTGCCTTTTTTCGCAGCCTTTTTCGCGGGTTTCTTCTTGGCAGCTTTCTTGGCGGCTTTTTTCTTAGCTGGCTTCTTGGGAGCCTTCTTCGCCGGTTTCTTCTTCGCAGCCGGTTTCTTTTTGGCCGCTTTCTTTTTTGCTTTCGGTTTGCTGCCGCCACCGCTGGGAGCGGATGGCGCAGGCCGCGGCTTAGGCGGTGGAGGCGCGGGAATCGACATGGGTTCCGGCTCGTTCGCTTCCGGAGCCGGCATGCCCGATTCTTCTTCCTCCTCCTCTTCCTCTTCGAAATCTTCTTCCAGCGACTCGCTGTAAGCACCGCTGTCGCCGAATTCCTCTTCTTCATCGCGTGCGTAAAGTGTGGGATCGTCGAACGTCATTGCTCCTCCTGGATTCATTGGCTGCCGGGTGCGGGTATGGCGCCCTGGCTGCGGGCACGAAGAATTAAAAGACCACCGGAACCTTCTGCTGGAACGGCGCGCAATTGTAGCACGACATTCGGTGCTGCCTGCAAGGACTGCCGACACATTAGAAAATCCCGATGTCTCGGGTCCGCGACTGTTAACCGCTCGCTCGCACGGCCGTTCATTCTGATGGCGCGGAATCTCCCATTCGTCCAACTTCAGCCTCTCCGTCTATCGGACCACTCAGGAACCAAGTTCCGTAATATCAACAAACGACGAGAGTTAAGGGATTTGGCGGATGTTTTTCGCTACCCGGGGTCTCCATCACGAGATGGAGACGCAAGGTTCCGAACCCCGGATGAGAAAGGCGGGAGCCGATGAGCACTCCCGCCCCGATGTGCGGCTGCACGAGTAGATAAGTAGCCCCTACTTGTTGCCCCCGGTGAAGGGGAGGCCGGGCAGAACTTCGGTCCCTTCTTTTTGTACGGCCAGCAGGGCGCTGGGATCGTACCCGAGAGCTTGCAGAATTGTAGGAGCCACCTGGCGAGTCTCGACCGCACCGGTGAAGAGTTTGGGCGAGAAGCTGGAGTTGGAGACGATCAGCAGGACATTGCGGTCGTCGATGGCGAAGCCACCGTGTTCGGAAACTTTTTTCGTGCCGCCGGTGTAGACCACGCCGACATTGGGGGCAACGATCAGATCCGGAGTGCGCGAGTCGAGCGCCGGATCCGAGAATGACAACTGGAGCGCATTGCCGCCGAAAATTTCCCCTCCACCAAACAGTGCGCGGTTGGCCGACAAGGTCGCGATGTCTGCCGCCGTTTGAGTTTGATCGGTCAGCCACATGAGCGAGACGTCGTCTTCGATCGCCTGTGCCACCGGCATGCCGGGGCCAATGCCGGCCGGCGACAGAACTTGCGAAGGCGGTTCCAGCGTCGAGTTGTCCCCGGGAATTCGCAATAACGCCGAAGGATCAATCGGCGACTGGCCGTGCTTGGCCGTGATGATGATCAGCGTCGAGTCATACAGATTTTGCTTTTTCAGTTCGCCGATAAATTGGCCAATCGACGCGTCGACGAATTGAATTTCACTCAGCAGAGAAGGGCTGGGCGTTCCTGCTCCATCGAGATAGCCGCCTGTGGTCGAAATGGATTTCTCCACCAGCTTCTGTCCCACACTAACCGCCTGGAAGTTCGCGCCGAAGAGGGTGGGAACCTGCGTGGTGCGCGAGCCGTCGTGGTTCTTGCCATCGATCTGGTTGAGGACCGCTTGCACGTGCAACTTGTCGTAGCACTGAATGTTCTGGAAGCTCACAGTCCAGTCATCCGTCGCTGTCGGGTCGGGCAGCGTGTGGCAGCTCGGAACGTTGTAGCCCACCATATTCAGAGGCACAGCCACGGAGTTAATTTCCGGGCCGAAGAAGTCGCTGACGCCGGTGCCGCTGGGTCCGTTGGTCCACTCGTATGAGGGATGCTTGTCGGTCCAGGCCGTGTATCCGCCATTCTGCCGCACCACTTCGAAGATTGTGTTGGTGCGAATCCAGCTGTGGGGATAGACCGGGCTGCAGTTCTTGCTCGCATCCCGCGGCAGATAGTCGGTGTCAATGCCGCCTCCGCCGTTGATCTGCGTGAGGTCGGTATCAATTTCTTCGTCGAGCCCGACTTGGGTGCCGGCCACGCTGGGGCAGAGCGTGGGTCCGCCCACAATGCCATAGGGGGTGGTTGCATACGGCGGAGAGAGCTTGCGGTCATAGCTGACGTCGTAAAACATGCCCGAAGTGCGTGGGTTCGCTCCGGTCACGAGTGCCGTGAGGCCGGGAAAGGAATCGGACGGACGCGGAGTATAGGCCTGCAGGTAATTGATGCCGTGCCTCGCCAACGATGCCAGAGCCGGGCAGTAGGGAGCGCCGCTGTTGATGGTGCTAATGCCTCGCGAGCAGTTGGCGAAATCGACGGCATGCATGCCGTCGATGCTGATGAGCAGCACATGCTGCATGGCGCCGGGATTGTGGTCCTTACGGGGTTCCTCTGCGAACGCGGATAGCGCCGTAAGCAGCAGAGCGACGGCCGACACGCCGGCACAGAGTCTGGGGGAAATATTCATAGGAGATTCTCCTGGAAGATTGAAAGGTACTAGTGAGAAGTAGTAGCAGAGGAAAATGAACGGCAGGTGACAGGAAGATTAAGTGGAGATGAAAACGAGTAGCGCCGGCGTCTCGCCGGCTGTGGGCAATCGTTACCCTTGCAGGCGCGGGCGGGACGCCCCCGCTACAGCCGCCGGGACGGCGGCGCTACACTGAGGAACTACTTCAGACCTTTCACATACTCCGCTACCGCTTTGGCGTCATCGGCGGAGAGAGTCGAGAGCGCTTTCTTGTGCGGCGCTTTCTTGGCATCGTTTCCCTTGGTGAGCAAGTCGGTGATCTGATCGGCGGAGAGGCTGGTTCCTTTCAGTGCTGGACCGACCTTTCCTTGGCCTTCGGCGCCATGGCAGCCAGCGCATTTCGCTTTGTACGTAGCCGCCCCGTCCTGCGCGAATGCGGGTAAAGCCATCGTTACGGACAACGCGAGCACAAGAAGCACAATAAACATTTTGGTGAGTCGCATGAGTTCTCCTTCGGAAGTTGAAAGTGCAGGGCCCGAAAGTTCGAACAGAATTGTACGCTCATATCGAACTTGAACGTGAGCTTACTTGTTGGGGTTCCCGACCCTTGTCGCGTTTTGTGCGACAGGGTGGGGATTTTGACTTTGAGGAGAGACCGTTGCTTCCATTCCCATCCGCTCCCGCTTGCGAGCCGTCCACTGTGATTCGATTTCCACAACGCCTTCCACTCCAGAGGCGTAGTGCCGAAAACTACTCCAGAGCCAGTCCTCCGGTCGCTCGGCCAACCCGCGCTTGACCGGATTGCGGTGCATGTAACGTAATTTTTCGATTCGCTTGTCCTCGCTCCATACGTTGAAGTCGTAATAGCGAGGAATCCAGAACGGGCTCCCCTCAGGTGTGCGCAAGGCGTGAGAGGTGTTCTGCTTGAGCATTTGCAATACTTTCGACAGCGTACTGCGATCCGGTTCGCTGATCAGCAAATGGACGTGTTCGGGCATTATCACATAGCCGGCAACGTAGAAGCCGTACCACTGGCGCACGCGTTCGAGCGTTCGCTCGAAGACATCGCGGGAACACGGAGTGGATAACAAGGGGTCGCGAGCATGACAGCTAAACGTTACGAAGTGGAGACAGCGTGCCTGCTGGTAGTGCTTTAGCGCCCACGGCATGGGGAGAATCGTATTTCACGGGAGTGGAATTAGTCTGTGATTTGTAAAGTTTCCCTGATTGTGATTCCGGGAATGGGACAAGCGAAGTCAAAGTCCCCACCCTGTCGCAACAAGACGCGACAAGGGTGGGGCACCCTTGCGAATATTGCCTTTTATCTGGGGGTCTGGACGATCAGGATCATTCCAGGATAAAGAACAGCGACGTTGCGGTTACTGCGTTGCAAGGCGGCTACGGTCGTCCTGTAGGCAGTGGCAATCGAGTAAAGCGTTTCGCCGCTCTTCACTTTGTGATGAACGACCGCGACCTGCGGAGCATCTCGGTCGATTTCTGCGGATTTGGTGGCTGGGGGCTTTGTGGTGGCGGTCTCGGTCGCCTTCGGATGTTTCGCCTTCGTCCGCGACGAGGCTACTTCCGCATCATGCGCGGTGGGTGATATGGGCAGATGCAAAGCCAGGACTTTGCGTCCGCGAAGGCTATCGCCATGAATTCCGTTCCACCGTCGCAGCATTTGCGGCGAGACGCCGAAGTTGTCGGCAACGGTCTCAACTGTGTCTCCGGGATGAACCTTGTAGCGGGTGATGCGGCGCGCGTAGGTCGCATTGTCGCTGACCGGATGTTTGCCGGGTGCGACCGGAATGACCAATTTGGCATCCGCCTCGAGTTCGGTGCCTTCCAGATGATTAGCTTCTGAAATCGACTTGGCGGTGGTGTGATAATTCCGGGCCAACGAAGCCAGAGTGTCTCCCGGATGAACCGTGTGATACCGCCACCAGAGCCGCATGTCGGGCGGGATGGAAGCGATCGCGGTCTCGTATTGCTCTTTCGTCCCGGCCGGCAGGTGCAGTTCAAACTTGCCGTCGCGAGGGGTCGTCATCCGGAGCAGGCTTGGATTCAAGTCTTGCAATTCGGAGGACGTCGATCCAACACATTCCGCCACCAGTCGCAGGTCCACCGGATGGTTGATGGTGATTGTGTCGTAGTCGGTCGGATGCTCCATCACCACTTCGTCGAGCCCGTACTGCGACGGGTTCTTGGCCATAATGGTCACAGCCAGGATGATGGGAACGTAGTTGCGGGTTTCCTTGGGCAGAACGTTGCGGCGGTAGAGTTCCCAGAAATCGGCGTAGCCCGTGCGCTTGACGGCAGCCTGTACGGTGCCCGGACCAGAATTGTAGGCCGCCATCGCAAGATACCAGTCGCCGAATTGGTTATAGAGATCTTTCAAATGCCGGGCGGCGGCGCGCGTGGACTTTTCCGGGTCCTGGCGGTCGTCCACCCACATATTGTGATAGAGGCCGTACCCACGACCTCGGCTGGCCATGAACTGCCAAATGCCGCGAGCTCCGACGCGTGAAACGGCGAGCGGGTGGAATCCGGACTCGGCCTGCGCCAGGTAGATCAGATCCTGCGGAACCCCTTCCTCTTTCAAGGTGGCGGCGATCATGTCGTGGTAGCGCCCCGAACGAGCAAAGGCGCGTTCAAAGGTGCCGCGACCTCGATTGGAGAAGTAGGTGATGTAGCCGGCGACCTGGTCGGTCATCATGAGCGGCAGGTCGGAACGCGTATGCTTGATTTCCGCCTCGGCTTTGGCCTTAGTGCTGGCGTCGGCAGCGGGGGTGATCCCGTTGGTTTCATCGATCGGAGCCGGTTCAGACTTCTGCTGCGCCGCCTCACTATCTGCCGTACCGCCTGGATATAGCTTGTTTACCCCGGCGACCACACGGTCGAACTCGTTTTGTAAGCGTTCGTCAGACCGGACGTCCAGATTGCTGCTCAGCAGGGCGTTCAGTGCGTTGTCGAAATTCTGCTTAGCTTCCTCAGTCTTGCCGGCTTCATTGTTGGCTAGCCCAGCTTGGTATTCCTTTTCGGCCCGGGCGATCAGATCGGCGACCGGGTCGGAGGTCGGGGCTGAGGCCGTGGGCGCTACTTGCGGCGAGGCCGGTTTCTGAATGGGAGCCTCTTCCGCGGGCCCTTGGGGCTCTTGCGTTACTGTGCTTTGTGGACCGGGCTCCGGAGTGGTTGCCGGAGATTGAGCTGGCTTCAAGGACGGTGCCGTCGTTGGCGGAAGCAGGGAGACGGGCTTCTGCGCGGTCTGGCAAGCGCTGACGGCCAGAATCAAGCTGGCGAGTGCAACGGTCCGGACATAGAGGTTGGCAAATCGCATATTTCTCTATGGGTTACGCAGCTACTCCCTCGGATGGCGTCCGGTGAATTCTATCAAAATCGTACGCGGCGGTCTTGCCGGGGTCAACGTCGAAAAGCCAAAGCCGCGGTTACTTTGGGCATCCAGCCCGGTTATTCCTAGTGCCCAAAGTTCAACAAATTAGATGACCTGTTCGATTCCCCTGTTGTCAGCCAGTTCGACCGGATTGTAGTCCGAACCGAGCAACCAATCGTGTTCAGCGCTGCAGCGGCAGCAGGTATCCCGGGTTGCTCTCCATCGCTCCGCCAAAGAATTGGCGGTCAGCGACACGCATGTCCCACGCGATAACCGAAGATGGCGTGATCTGGATGGTGACATCGTCCCAGGCAACGAACACGGGGCCAACTTTCGGGTCCGCCAATGCAGCTGCGCTCAGATACTTGCGGTGAACTTCAGCATTCTTCTGTCGCGACAGTTCACTGGTCAGAATCTTGGTAGTGCCCGCAAGGGTCACGCCACAGGATGCATCCGGGTCGCGGGAGTCAATCATCAACGATGCCTTCGCGTTGGACTGCAGGTTCTGTGCTTTGCGGCTCCGGGAGGACGTGGCCACAAAAATCTGTTGCCCATCGAACCAGAACCAGACCGCGACTATGTGTATGGAGCTGTCCGGATTCACGGTTGCCAGCGATGCAACGTGACGTCCCGCCAACAACTGCTGGACCAAGTCATCGGTAAGGGAAGCCATGGGAAATATCCTCCGCTATGTCGGATTCTCGGCTTGTGCCGAAAGTCTGAGGTCTGAGCCCGATGTCTGACGTCTGGACTTGCCCCTCAGACTCGGAAGTAATCGGGGCGCCAGCTCTGAATGGCCTTCTTGATGTCGGCTCGCGATAACTTTTCGTTCAAGGCGCGCTCGGTAAGCTTCGGAAGTTCGGCATCGGAGGCGAAGCGCAGTCCGCACAATTGGTCTTCGGTGACTTCCGGAATGCGCGAGCGCAGACCTTCCGGCAGAAGTTGCATGAGCCGCAGACGCTCCTCCAGCCGGATTATCCGATCCTGCACCTTGAGGGCATACAACCTTGTTTTAAAGATCCACGTCAGGAAGGTGAGCGCGAGCAGGATCAGCAGGAAAGAATGAATGTGGTCGCGCATATCACCTTCGGTGATGTGTGCGAAAAAGTGGACAAGGGTCAGTATGAGTCCTAGTACGAAGACCGGAACGATGAAGAAGTGAAACGGCGGATCCCAGCGAGTGTGGTTCGCAAACGTCTGGGGCGTTGTTGCGGCCATGAAGGGCCTCCTTGCGGGAAGAGGTGCCAGTGTAGCAGAGTCCGTACTGGACGAGTTGCGCAAGGCGGATGATTTTGAAATCCGCTAAATGGCTCGCCCTTATAATTCCGCAGATGAGTAGCTCGCCAAATTCATGGACGGACCGGTCGGTCCTACGCCTTGACCTGCGCGAACCCTATTTGTGCGTGCACGACATCATCGTGTTCGTGCGCGATCAGGACCGAAGCCTGAGATTTTATGTCGACCAGCTGGGATTCAGATTGGTAGTGGATCACCGTTTTGAATCGGGCGAGCGCTGGATCGAGGTGGCGCCCCCGGACGGCAGCGCGAACCTGGCGCTGGTCGCGCCCAAGCCCGACTCTCCCGCACACAAATTGATTGGCGGCGACCGCTGGATTTTCTTTCTCACCGAAGACGTTTACGCCAAGTACAAGGAATGGAGCGATCGTGGAGTTCGGTTTCTGTTTCCGCCGGAGCAGCCTGCCTGGGGAGACGTCTTTACACGCTTTGAAGATCTGGATGGGAACTCGTTTGGGCTGGCTGGATTTGACGAAGTGCGACGCAGCCTGGAAGTTCGGCGCCGCGCTCATTTAGAGAGGCTGGAAGCCGAACGGCGCGCGACGCAGGAATTGGAAATTGCCAAGCAGGTGCAGTCACGGCTTTTTCCGCAGGTCCATCCTGAGTTGAAGACCGTCGAGTACGCGGGTCTCTGCCTTCCGGCGCGGGAGGTGGGCGGAGACTACTTCGATTTCTTGAACCTGGGGCACGAGCGCCTGGGATTCATCATCGGCGACGTTTCCGGTAAGGGGATTGCGGCCGCCCTGCTGATGGCGAATCTGCAGGCCAACTTGCGCAGCCAGTGTGCAGTGGCGGTCGACCATCCAGAGATTCTTTTGCGATCCGTCAACCGCTTGTTCTATGAGAACACCGGCGACAGCGCCTACGCCTCGCTCTTCTTTGCCGAGTACGAAGATGCGACACGACGATTACGTTACGTGAATTGCGGGCATTTGTCGGGTCTCCTCCTGCGCCGTGACAACAGCTTGGAGCGGCTCGACTCCACTGGCACCCTTCTGGGCCTCTTTCAGCAGTGGGACTGTTCCATGCGGGAATGTGAGGTTTTTCCGGGAGACGTCCTTGCGCTGTTTACCGACGGCGTTACGGAAGCCTGCAACAAGGCTGGGGAAGAATTTGGCGAGGAAAATCTCATTGCGGGGTTGCGCGAACATCGCGACCTGTCTTGTGAGGAACTGATGTCCGTCATTTTGGAAGGGGTTCGTGGGTTTGGGTCGCAGGAACAGCACGACGACATCACGCTGATCATCGCCAAGTTCCGAACCTGCGAATAGCGCTCAAAGCTATCGGGTACGGAAGCCCCCAAGGTTTCCGTACCCTCAGCTTGCGACCGGCTGTACTACTCCCGAGAAGCCAACAGGATCTCGTTGGTTGCGGGACCATTCTGTGCCCGGATTTCCCGTTCCGCCTTGGTTTCCGGCAACTGGTAGCCATTCCGCGTGCCCTCAATCTTTACTTCCGAAAGGAAGTAGTTACTGCCGTACTTGTGGAAGACCAAGGTGCACTTGGCGGGCGCCTGCTTGGATTCGACCAAGATAGGCATCGACAGCATAGCCACCGCGGCGTCCGTGTTTCGAATCTGGATTACCTTCGAATCCATGCTCGCCGATTGCACGGTCCATTCGCCCGCCGGAACCACTTTGTTCCCCAGGACAAACTCAAACGGCACCTGCGCCACCAGTTTCTCGCTGCTGGTCAGCTGAGCAGTTGCCAGGAGTGGAAGCATCGTCATTGCCAGAACCAACATCCTCGTTGCGTATTTCATATATCACCTCCGAAAAGATTTTTCGTACCCGGGGAAGCTTTTGGGATCATGCAACGGAATGAATGAAAGGTCCATGGAGCCAGTATGAAGCGAAATGAATTGATCTGAAGAACCAAGCCAGCGCTTGACAGGGCCGCGCATGAAGACAAGAATTGCTGATAATTGAAAGGGCTTTGGGGATCATGCCCGAGAAGAAAGTTCGCTTCGCCGAATTCGAATTGGATTTTGGCCGCTTCCAGCTCTACCGCAATGGGCAACCCGTGCGCCTGGAAGGTCTTCCCCTGCAGTTGCTGATGTTCCTGATCGACAATCCCGGCCAACTTGTGACCCGTGAGCAGATCGCCGATGCGCTCTGGGGCAAAGACGTGTTCGTCGATATCGAACAGGGGATCAATACGGCGATCCGCAAAGTGCGCATGGCGCTGGACGACGATTCGGCCCAGCCGCAGTATCTTCAGACCGTTGTTGGAAGGGGCTATCGCTTTGTGGCCGCCACCCAGGTGCACGCGGATCCAGCCGGGACAGTTGTAGAAACCGGAAACGGCTTTATGGTTCCCGCCGAAGAATTAGGCCGTGCCATCATGGCGGCGGCCGGCTTGGATCCGGAGAATCCTAAGGCGCCACCAAAACTGCGGGGCGGTTCCTAATCCGTGTTGTAAATTCGGGAAGCTGGACCACGCTGAACGAATCCTCCCAGAGCTATAATCCATCCGCAACCGTGAGTTTCTCTGTGGCGCAATCCTCCAAAGATGGTGCATCCGAAAATCATGAAAGCCATACAAGTCAAACAACCTGGTGGGGCTGAGGCCATGGAACTGGCGGAGTTGCCGGTTCCGCAACCGAAGGCGAATGAGGCGGTGGTGAAGGTGGCCGCCTCGGGCGTGAATTTTATCGATGTCTATTTCCGCGAAGGGCGCTACAAGGCTTCCGTGCCCTTTGTGCTTGGTCAGGAGGGAGCCGGGGTCGTGAGCGCGGTCGGCAGCGACGTCACTTCGGTAAAGCAGGGTGACCGCGTCGCATGGACAGGGCTGCAGGGTTCGTACGCCGAATATGCTGCCGTGCCTGTCGATCGGCTGGTACCGATTCCAACTGGCGTTACCGATCAGCAGGCGGCCGCCACGATGCTGCAGGGGATGACGGCGCATTATCTCTCGCACGACACCTATCCTCTGAAACGCGGCGAGACTGCGCTGGTACACGCGGCAGCTGGAGGAGTGGGACTGCTGCTGGTGCAGATGGCGCACAACATCGGCGCTCGTGTCATTGCCACGGTCTCCACCGAGCAGAAGGCGAAACTGGCGCGCGAGGCTGGCGCCGACGAAGTCATTCTCTATACGCAATCCGACTTTGAAGAAGAGACGAAACGCCTGACAGGTGGCAAGGGCGTCGACGTGGTCTACGATTCGGTGGGGAAGACGACCTTCGAGAAGGGCCTGAATGTCCTGCGTCCGCGCGGGTACATGGTGTTGTTCGGCGGGTCGAGCGGGGCGGTGCCTCCGTTTGATCTGATTGCGCTTTCGCAAAAGGGATCGCTCTACGTGACTCGTCCGACTCTGGGACATTACATCGCTACTCGCGAAGAATTGGTGGCGCGATCGGGCGCGGTGTTCGGCATGATGGCTGCCGGCAAGCTGAAGCTACGCATCGAACACATCTATCCGCTCGCCGAGGCGCAACAAGCCCACCGCGATCTCGAAGGAAGAAAAACGACAGGGAAGTTGTTGCTGATTCCGTAACGCCGACGTCCCGGCAGGATGCCGGCGCTACGTCTGCAAGGACCAACATGAAAGCAATTCGCGTGTCACACACTGGTGGGCCCGAGGTGATGGAACTGGCGGAAGTATCCGTTCCGCAGGCGAAGCCCGGGGAAGCCATCGTAAAAGTCCACGTTGCGGGTGTGAATTCCATCGACGCCCAATTCCGCGACGGGCGCCTGCGAACGCCGCTGCCATTTATTCCCGGCCAGGAAGGAGCAGGCTCGGTGATCGCCGTTGCACCCAACGCGAAATTAGCCAGAGTCGGCGATCGCGTCGCATGGAGCGGGACGCTAGGCTCGTATGCCGAATATGTTGGAGCGCCCGAAGATCACCTGGTTCCGGTGCCTGCATCGATCACCGACGAACAAGCTGGCGCGGTCATGATGCACGGCCTGACCGCGCACTACCTGGTGAATGACGCGCACAAGCTGAAAGCCGGAGAGACAGCTCTAGTGCACGCTGCCGCAGGAGGAGTTGGCCTGTTGTTGGTGCAGATGGCGCACGCCCTCGGGGCGCGGGTCATTGGTACTGCTTCGAGTGACGACAAAGCTCAACTCGCGCGCGAGGCGGGCGCCGACGAAGTGGTTGTCTTCACGAAGCAGGACTTTGAAGCGGAAGTGAAGCGTCTGACTGGCGGCAAGGGCGTCGACGTCGTCTATGACGGGGTGGGCAAGGCGACGTTCGAAAAGAATCTCAACGTCATGCGGTTGCGCGGGATGCTCGTTCTGTATGGCATGTCGAGCGGTCCGGTCCCGCCGGTGGATCCCGCGAAGCTGTCAGAGAAAGGTTCGCTCTACATGGCGCGCACTACGCTGGCTCACTTCACCGCGACGCGTGAGGAACTGCTGGCCCGTACCAGCGCGCTTTTCGCAATGATCAGCGAAGGCAAGCTCAAGCTGCTGATCGCGAAGACGTATCCGCTGGCCGAAGCGCCCCAGGCGCACCGCGACATGGAAGCGCGGAAGATCGCGGGGAAGCTGTTGCTAATCCCTTAAGTCTTGTTAGCTAAACGATTCGCAGCTTTGGAAAGTCGGTAGTATAGCGCTTTGCATCGAGCGTCATGAGCCGGTCGGCGCGCAGTAAAGCGTGCGATCCGATGACAAAATCGACGAGCAGGCGCTTGGGCGCATCCCCTCCGGAGCGCCTTCGCCGATGGGCATAAAGTGCGAAACTGTCAGCTGCTTGACGCCACACTGCTTCTCCAAGATCAAAGTCAACCATGATGCCTGTTTCCGTTAGAAAGTGCTGCAGAACATCCTGCGTCATGGACGGGTGTGCCAGCGATTCCACAAACACTGGGGCACAAATTACCAACCCTCCGTGAATGCGAGCTTCTCCAAGCAAGATTGAAATGGGGCCAGCCGAAGGTTCCGCCGACCAGAGAGCGGAGAGGATGTTAGTGTCGAGGGCGGTCCTCATTTGCGGCCGCGGTTTTTAGCGCGAGAGACACTTTCGCGCAAGTCTTGCTCCCGCGAATCGTCATCCCGCAAGTCGGCAATCCACTCATTGATCTCTTTCGACCCACCGGAAAACGTGCCCAAAATTCCGCGATATTTCTCGAACGGGTTGGGATCGGAGCGAACCGGTCGGATGACGGTGTTCTCTCCTTTGACGACGAACTCCACCCGGTCCCCGGCAGCGAGACCGAGACGATTTCGAATCTCCTGGGGAACCGTGACCTGCCCCTTGCTGCTGATTGTGCTCGAATATTTCATTCTTTACCGTATGGTAAAGATATCAATCTTTACGCAACAGGTCAAGATAGCCAAGAGTCGCGCGGCCCATTCGAGATGGGAACGCGCAAGTGCGAGGGGAAGTTCGCGTCGTAATCAGTGACGCGAGGACCGGATGTACTCGCGTAGCATTCGCATGCGTATGAGTCTTTAGTGATCCTTCGGCGCAAGAAGCGCGCCTCAGGATGACAACCGGAACCGGCCGACTCCACTATTTTCGCGCATAGTGCCGCGCGTATTGCGGAATCTTTGTTCCTGGCAGCAATCTCGCGTCGGCGATCGGCGCGCCCGCCACCATTTCCAGTGGCACCACTCCAGCCCACGTGGGAAATGAATAATCTTCCTCGTCATCGATGGGCGGCCCCTGGCGAACCTTCGCCGAGAATTCTTCGATAGGCACACGTAGCACTGACGTGGCTTTGAGTTCGCGCTCGTTGGGCTGGCGAGAATCGTTCCACCGGCCGGGCAAAATGTGTTCCGACAAAATGCGCAAGGCCGCAAGCTTTTCTTCCGGATCATCGACGAGCGTAGCCTTCCCGAGGATTACCACCGAGCGGTAGTTCATCGAGTGATTAAAAATGGAACGCGCCAGCACCAGCCCCTCCAGCAACGTCACCGTGATGCATACCGGCACGCCGTCTTTCATCTGCCGTAGCATACGGCTCGCGGCCGAGCCGTGAATGTAGAGGCTCGCGTCCTTACGTCCGTACGATGTCGGAATTACGAACGGCTGGCCGTCGACGACGAAGCCGGCATGACACAAGAAGCCTTCATCCAAAATGCGGTAGACAGTTTCGCGATCGTACACGCCGCGCTCGGCTTCGCGGATCACACGAGTCCGCGCAGTGGGTGTTTGCGGTTCAGACATTGGGGAAAAGCTCCGGGCAAGCGCCAAGGATGGGTGAACGAAAAGTGTAACACCGGAGATCAGACCTGAGGTTGAGGCGCGGGAGTTCGAGTGATCGTAGCTGCCGGCTCCGGTGCTGGAAGAGTTTCCTGATCGGCCATTGCAGGTGTCCCTTTCCAATCTGCGGATCATTTTCAGGCCCAGACGATCTGTACGCAACCAATCTCAGCCAGGCCCGTTCCATAAAAAACTGGACTCCGAGGGGAACACGGAATCCAGAGAAGATCTCGAAACCACGCGTCTACCAGTTCAGCTTGATCGCGAACTGGAATTGGCGCATGTCGTAATCTGCAGTCGGCTGGCCCGCGTTGCACGACGTGCTGCTGCACAACGGGCTGACCGCCGACACGTTGACCTTGTTGGCGATGTTGAACATGTCGGTAATCAGGTCCATGCTGAAGCGCTCGCCGAAGTTGATGCGCTTGGCGACGCGCAGATCGTTGAACACTGTCCAGGGCGTAACTCCCGCGTTGCGCCCCAGGTTGCCGTCGAGAGCCAAGAGAGTTGGAGTTGCTCCGGTGGCGATGAAACCGACGATACACGGTTCCTGCAACACGCCTGTGGGCGAGTACTTGGATTTGTAAGTCGGACCGCACGCGGGATTGATCGTGGTGTTCGGCCGGCCTGTCAGTGAGGAAAGTTGGAGATTGTCTCCGTTGCCGGTGATGATGTTGAACGGCCGTCCCGAAGAGACGTCCAGCAACGGCGCAACGGTCCAGTCGCTGAAGACCTTGCTGACGAAGCCGCTTCCGCCCAGCTTTCCAGTCTGATAGACACCGCTGAACACGAAGCGGTGACGCTGGTCGAAGAGCGATGTGGAGCGGTCATACCCGGGGTAGTAGCTGTCTTGCGGAGTCAGTGTCGATTGCAAATCCGTGGAGTCGTCAATGGCATGCGACCACGTATAGGAAGCAAGAAATTCCAAATGGCCGGTGAAGCGTTTGCGCAGATTGGCCGTGAATCCGTGATAGATCGAGCTGCCACTGGAGTAGTTGGCATCCATGTCGCCGAAGGGAACGCAACCGTTAAACGTGCTCGGATCGCAATTCGCGTTGAATCCTGGCAGAGTCTGAACCAGCGCCGCCGCCTGCGCAATGCATCCGAGTGGATCTCCGATCGAGCCGTAGGCTCCGATGATCGAGGGATTCAGGCCGCCCGGGCGGAAGAAATTCATGAGTGAGGCATCGACGTAGGGGAAGGGACTGGTAGCGGTTCCTCCCGGGCTACAGCCGCTAACGGTAAACGGACTGGCCGGAGTAGGTTGTCCCGCCGCCAGAGCGTCGTAGTAAGCCGCCTGAAAATTGGAAACCATGTAATCGCCACGAATCGTATTCGCGTTGATGGGGCGGTTCAGATGACGCCCGCCGTTGAAGTTGTAGGCCAGACTGAGAGCGTAGCCGTGGCCAAGATCGCGTTCCACCGTGAGATTGGCTTGCTGCGAGTAGGCGTACACAAAATTCTTAGCCTGTGGATAGCCAAAGGGCTGGAAGCCGAGCGGCAGGAATGTCGACGGGTTCAGATAATTCTGGTTGAGAAAAATCGACTGGGGAAAGTTCAAAGCTTGGAACTGCTGCTGGTTGGGCAGGAATCCAAGCGCGTTGCCTGTCGCGGGATTCAGAGTGGCTGCACACGGATTCGCCGCGTTCGCGACATTGATCGGAAGTCCCTGGAAAATCGTGATCGCATTCAGATTGCTCGGATTGCCGGGGCCTGAGCAGACTGACGTTCCGGCGAAAGCCAACTGCCCGCTGGAGGACCCGTCCGACGCATCGCCGAGGAAGTAGAGGCCTAGCAGCGGATGGTCATAGAACATGCCATACGAGGCGCGCACTACGGTTTTGCCGTTGCCGTGGGGATCCCAAGCCACGCCGATGCGCGGCTGAAAATTATTCTTGTCGGTCTGAATTCCTTTTTGCAATCCCAACAGGTTATATGCGGGAAGTGCCAGTCCCTGGGGTGGCGCGAACTTGGGGGGAATCTCTACGTCGTAGCGCAGCCCGTAGTTGAGCGTGACCCTTGGGTTGATGCGCCACGAGTCCTGCCAGAACACCCCAATCGGAATGTTCTTGAATTTGTCGGTCGGGCTGCCTATGCCCTGAATGAGATCTCCCGGAAGGCCCGCGCCGTAGGACTGTACCGGAGATAGGTCCGGGAAATCTGGAAGACCGCCCGGTACAGGATTGATGAACCCTAAAGCCGGCGCACTGAAGGCGCCGAAGTCATACACGCCTCCGTAGTTCACCGTGAAGGTCGCCGTCAGCGGGAGATAGTTTACGTCCGCCCCGAACTTCATGTTGTGGCGGCCGACGGTCCAGGAAAAGTTGTCGGTGAATTGGTAGCGTTGTTCCACGCGCTGTATGTACGAATACGGTTCGCGCCCGAAATATGCGAAGCCGGGAATGTTGACGGCAGGGTCGGCGCCTCCTGGAATCTGCGTGTTGTAAAAGTAAGAAAGTCCGCGGCGCGCGTACTGGAACCGGAACTCGTTCACTTTGTTGTTGCCGATGGTCCAGGTGTCCTGCGCGGTTCCCGCCACATCGCGATAGGTCTGCTCCGATGTACGCGAGTATGCGTTTTGCCCTGCGGGCTGGTCCTGTCCGCTGACTTCAATTCCGGTGACCGTGCTGGGGCTCACGTTTGCACGAAGCGTCAGGCGGTTGTTGGTGTTGATGTTGTGATCGATACGCAGCGAGTAAAGACTGGTGCCTTCGAATACCGGGAAGTTTCCGGTCTGTGACGACAGCGTCTGATAGGATCCCGGAACGAAACAGCTTCCCGGAGTCTTGCAACTCGTGGGGAATCCACCGATTCCGGGAAACCCGCCGGTCAGACCGACGGGCCACGCTCCGTTCACCGCCATCCCCGATGATGCGCCAACCAATGCAGCATACTGTCCGACTTCCGCCGCGTAAGCCGGACTCAGGGCGGCAGTTCCCGCAACGAGAGGATTGCTCAGGAACGAGATCTGGTCGGGGGTGAGTTGCAAATTCACGAAACCTGCCGGCGCGCCGAAATATGCCGAAGCATCGAACGGACTCAGACCAAAACAAGTCTGGCCGCCGCTGGTCGTGCAATCCTGTCCGATCGCAGAAAATCCCGTCTCGTGGCGTCGCGTAATCTCATAAGCGAAATAG
Organism: uncultured Acidobacteriaceae bacterium; assembly: GCA_963840895.1. Classification (GTDB taxonomy): domain Bacteria; phylum Acidobacteriota; class Terriglobia; order Terriglobales; family Acidobacteriaceae; genus Sulfotelmatobacter. The sequence continues at coordinate 462,581 of CAWJAR010000002.1, read as the reverse complement.
AAAAATGTTTTGTCTTTCTTGATCGGCCCGCCAAACGCTACGCCGGCCTGCACGCGCGTATAGGCAGGATTGGGAACCGTACTGAACGGATTCACCGCTTGAAGATTCCGATCGCGCAGGAACCCGAAAACATCTCCGTGAAAAGCGTTCGATCCCGAGCGCGTAATGATGTTCACCACGCCGCCGGAGGCGCGCCCGTATTCCGCCGCGTAGCTGTTGGTGATGATCTGGAATTCCTGCACTGCTTCCTGCGACACCGTGGAACGCACGCCGTTGACCGAGTTGTCGGTGGCGTCGGCGCCATCCACGTTCACCAGGTTCGAACGCGCGCGCTGTCCGCTCATGTTCAAGCCGGACGTGGGCGCAGCGCCGGTGTTGGGCGCATTGTCGCGCACGATCTGGGAATCGGTCAGCGTGAAGTTGATGTAGTTGCGTCCGTTGATCGGAAGATTATCGATGCGCCGTTGTCCAATGGTGTCGGTCGTCGAGGAGCGCGAGGTCTCCACCAAGTCCGTTTGTGAAGTGACTTCCACAACTTCTTTGCTCGTTGAGATCGTGAGCGCGACCGGTAGCTCCACGAGTGCACCGACTGTGACGGAAACCCCGGTGTTCTCAACCCGGGTGAACCCCGCCACGTTGACCGAGACTGAATACGTGCCCGGGGGCAGCAGTCGAGCACTGTAGCCGCCTTGACCGTCGCTCACCGCAATTCGTTCCACGCCCTTGGCGGCATCCTGCACGGTGACGGTTGCATTCGCCACAACGTTTCCACTCGGATCTTTCACGGTCACGTGCAAGTCGCCGGTGGCAACGCCTCCCTGGCCCAAGCAAACAGTCGCGAGCAACAAGACAGAGCACGCCACAAGCACAGCTTTTACGGTGCGGATCATAAGGTTCTCCCTTGGGCTCGCATAGGCGAGCAGACGGCGGGAACGGCTCCCACGGCAGATTGCCGATGTTTTCACGAAAAGGTTTGGAACGCTTGCCCCGGTGGTTTTTATAACAGAACGGTACGCGAAAACAAGTAAGGAATAGGGAACCGCGGTGTGGATTTCACTGCCGTCAAATTTCTTGAACGCAGCGCGGAGATGGAGCAGTAAAACGACGACTCCATGTTTTGCTGCACGCACCTGGGCCGAGCATCACAAGGTAACCGAAATGCGCACCGGGGCAGTGGGATTCTGCAACCGGCCCAGCAGCATGGCCGACCCGTTCAATTGCTCATAGCTGCGAAGAATCGAAACCGGCGCCAATCCGGAATTCGGCCAAGCGAGTGCAAGATAAATCCTGAAGAGAACGAACGCCGCATTGCGCCGCAGCAACAGCGCATTGTCTATGAGTCGACGCGCAGCTTCAGCGGTCTGGGGATCGCCAGCAGTTAACGCGCCTTGAGCGAGGAGGATCAGAACGGCGGCATTTCTTCCCGCGGTCTGCACATAGGCGGCCATCGCGTGCAGCCTTTGCCTTCGTACTCGACGAAATTCCCCCGCCGTCAAACGGCGGCGCAGATATTCATCTTCTGCGGGATCGATCAGATTGCGGAAGGCCTCCACGTCAATGGGCTGAATCCGGGCAGCGAGACTCGCGCCCTGGGTAATCTGCAGGCTGCGTGACACAGTGACGCTCAAGATAAATACGAGTGCGAGCGCGGCGGCGACGGCGAGAATGATTGCCAAAGTCATTGGTGAACGAGACGCTCCAATTCGCGGTTCCAAACATCGAGATTGTTTTCAGGCAGTGGCATCGCAGCGTGCACAGGGGCGGGCCCAGGAACGAGTACGTAATAAAACCAGAGCAGGACGCTGACGTGGTAGGTGCCCATGTTCAGGAAATCGAGAATGACACGTCGGGAAGGCGGCAGCCCCCCGTTCGCCGCTATCCCCCAAGTCGCAAGGTGAACACAAGCGGAAATTGCAAGACCGAGAGCGATGCCGAAAACAAGACGAGCAGGTCTTAGCCGGAAGTACGCTGCAAATAGGAAAATGAAGACGAGTAGTCCGCACTCGATTAAATATGTCGTTTGCTCAAGCAAGTGGGCGCCCGAGACGATTCCAAAAAGGCTGTCCTGCGGGGCATAAGCCGCTGCTACCGCGGCCGTCAGAACCAGTACGACGCCCATGGCGCGTATCAGGAGTTTGCCGAGCCGGGCTAACGATCCGTAAGAACCGAAAACCTGGGCGAATATTTCCCCGATCAGCACAAACTTCAGGGTGCCCTCGATGAGCACACTGGCCCAGTCGATGCGCCAAAACAGCTTTGGCGTAACCCACGGCGTCACATCCGCCAGGTACACCGCAAGTTCCGAAACGGCGCTCAGGATGGCGAAGACAAAAAGAATGTGGAAGCGCTTGCCCAGGCCGCGCTTCCAAAGAACGAACGCCAGGACAAACAGCAAGACATTGGGGGCAACCCAAAGGTAATGCCAGAGTAATGAATGGGCCTGCAGCATGGATAGTCAGCGGGCACTATACCGCGACTTGCTGCATGCAGCAATACAGTGGTCACTTTTGTTCTGTTTTCGTAAGAACAGGGGCTTTATATTAGGGCTTGCACAAAACCCTGCCACAATTGGTGGTAGTTGCGCCGCCGTCTGCATGTAGAAGGGTTGGAATCACTAACGTGTTTAGAAAGAGTACGGCTGCACCAAGAACGAGCAAGGCACGTTTCACGATGGTTTTCTCCTTGTGAATGCGAAGTGGACGGTGATAATTTCACGGGCGAGAGGGCAATCGCAATAGGTTCAGAAACCTTTGAGCGTTCGGAATTCGTAACAAGATGACCCTTAAATCCGCTCTACAGGACGTCAAAGAAACCACGCTGGCGGCCGTGTCTGGCCTGCTGGGCAAGTTGGCCTATGTGGCTTCGCTGCGGCGTGCCCAGGGTCGCTATGAACATTGGGGGATGGAACTGGTTCACGGGGCTGAATCGGCCGAGCGTGCATTGCGAACGGCCCACACCGAAATTGTGACGGGAATTTTACGCACACCGATGGAATCGTTGCTGGAGGATTTGCAGGAATCGAGCCGCGGGACCGGGCTCGACGCGAAGCTCTACATCGAGGGAATGCGCGATCGTTTCGAAGACTTGCTTCCCGGTGAGCGTCAGGACTCCGCCGCCGCCACTCACCTTAATTCAGTACTGCTGGCCCTTTCGACCCTGGAAAAGCATCGAGCGCGTGCCACTCGGTCAACTTCATAGCCACCCCCACGACCTGGCCTAGAACCTCGGCCTCCTGGGGATGGCGCAAGATGCGGACCGGAACCGGAGATAGCGGATGCGGTTGCAGAATCACTTCTTCGCGGCGCATGCTGCACCAGCAGCAGGTATGGCCTTCGCGGGTTTCCACAAAATAAATGGGACGTTCGTACTCCGACCGCCAGCAGCCTTCGAGCACTTTGTTTCTGGATTCATCGACCTGGATAAAACTGCCAGGAGGCAGGATGGGATACATTGTGAAATCCTGCGTTCCGACGTAACCATAAGTGAAATCGGTTTTGGCAAATTGCGCGAGGTAGGAAAGAGGTACGACTCCCCACTGCTCGACCATGCGTCCCAGGTTGCTGGTGCGCCGTTCGTCAAAGCCCGGATCCATGCGCACGGGAACTTGCACCGACGACACGCCAGCAAGCGCGTCGGAATAATGTGACTTTGGAGGCGACACCAATCCAAAATCGGCGGGTAGATTATTCAGGTCTACGCCGTACCACGACATCAACTCGCGAAAATCACGGCGGTAAATCACCGACAACGTGTAGAGCCGAAAAATGCTTGGCAGAATGCCTTTGGTTTCGATATCGGAGAGACGGCTGGGAGGGATGGAGAACTCTTCGTTGCGATACTTGTCGGCAACGCGTGCACTCGAGTTCTCCACATCGCGCATGGTGAGCCCGAGTTTCTCACGCAGCGTCCGAAGGCTTTTTCCCGCCGGTAGCATAGCTTGCGCCTCCAAACAAAAGTGGGGGAATCATATCAAAGCCAAGTGACGTTGTGACGAAGGATTTGTGCAAAAAATTGCTCTTCGTTACTCTGTTACGAAATCCGGACATGCTGGAACCCTTGTTCGGCGCGGAAACTCGCGGACCGACTGTCAGGAACCGCCAAGATCAAGCCTCTGCTTCGCAATGTGGATTTTCCGTGTCTGTTCGGAATTCGTAACAAGCAGCTTGCGGCTACGGCAAACCTTTTCCTCACATCATTCCTGCTCGCAGTTGCTCACTTCTGCGATCCGATCCCAGAAATCGAGGATGACATTTGTCACGCCCGCCGCGTGATGGATGGCACTGGCGCGAGCGTCGTCCTTCCACGATGATGCAATCACTGAGCGGGAGCAAGAAGCACGATTTCCGCCGGACGGCGTCATCCACGCCGGGAGGATTGAAAATGCTCGCAACCATCGAACGGACTCGGCGCGCGGAGACGGCGACTTCCAATCTTGTCGTCGCCAGCCTCGAAGGCGTGAACAAGAATTACGGAAGCGTAAAGGCGCTGCGTAGTGTCGACTTTCGGGTGCGTGCCGGTGAATTAGTAGCGCTGCTTGGTCCGAACGGCGCGGGCAAAACGACAGCCGTCAAGTTGCTGCTGGGATTGTTACAGCCGAATTCGGGGCGCGTCCGCGTTTTCGGCGGGGACCCCACGAATCCTGAAAACCGGATGAGGACCGGGGCGATGTTGCAAGTCGGTCGAGTTCCCGAAACGCTGCGCGTCCGCGAGCACATCGACTTGTTCTCCTCTTACTACCAGAAACCGATGCGCGCTCGCAGAAGTGGTCGCGGCCGCGGGTCTTGAGAAATTGCAGGATCGCAAGTTCGGCGATCTCTCCGGAGGGCAGAAACAACGCGTATTGTTTGCCCTCTCCATTTGCGGCGACCCCGACATGCTCTTTCTCGATGAACCCACCGTCGGACTCGATGTGGAATCGCGGCGCATGTTGTGGGATGAGATTCGCCGCATGGTCGGCCGCGGCAAGACTGTGCTGCTGACCACGCACTACCTGCAGGAAGCCGACGCCCTGGCAGACCGCGTCGCCGTCATCAATCAGGGCGAGATTGTGGCCCAAGGCACGCCCGCGGAGATCAAGGCGAAAACCGCCGGCAAGCGGATTCGCTGCATCACCAGCGTCTGAGCATGAACATTCTGCGCCAGATTCCGGGTGTTAGCGACGTGAAGGAAGATCGCGAGGCTGTCGAACTTCACGTGATCGAAGCAGAATCGGTTCTGCGAGAACTGCTCGGCATGGATGCTGGACTCTCCGCACTCGAAGTTACCAGCGCAGGTTTGGAAGAAGCGTTCCTGGCACTGACACAAGATACCGGAACGAACGGCAACCCTCAGAACTAGCAGCCACATCTCGATATGTTTTTGACGCAGCGGAGGAATCACGATGAGCACGGCAACGGTGGTATTGAGCAACACGCAAATTCAACGCTCGCCGGGGGACACTGCCAGAGTGTACCTAAAGGAAGCGAAGTATGAGTTCCTGAAGAATCTCCGCTTGCGAATGTATACGGCGTCGGTCCTCAGCTTTCCCATCATGTTCTACGTGCTGTTCGGACTGGTGCTGAACGCCAAAGAAGCGATTGGCGGCACCGGGGTACCGACGTATCTGATCGCAACTTACGGGACTTTTGGCGTGATGGGCGCTTCATTGTTTGGGACCGCGGCCGGACTGGCTTCGGATCGCGGCTTGGGATGGCTCCAGGTAAAACGCGCCAGCCCGATGCCGCCATTCGCATATTTCGTCGCCAAAGTTATCACCAGCATGATCTTCAGCACCTTCATCGTGCTCGCGCTGTTCGCGCTCGGCATTGGTTTCGGCGGTGTGCGTATGCCTCTCGGAGAGTTCGCCAAACTGTTGGGAACTCTGGCCGCCGGTTCGCTGCCATTCTCAGCCATGGGCCTGGCGCTCGGATACTTCACCGGACCGAACTCCGCGCCCGCAACCATCAACCTGATTTATCTGCCCATGTCCTTCTGCAGCGGGCTGTGGGTGCCGTTCATGTTTCTGCCGAAAATCGTGCGCCAGATTGCGCTGGCGCTGCCGCCCTACCACCTGTCGCAACTTGCGTTGGGAATCGTAGGCGCCGGACGCCACGAATCGAACGCCACCCACTGGGAAGTGCTGGCAGCATTCACCATGATTTGCCTGGGCGTCGCCCGCATCGGATTCCAGCGCGACCAGGAAAAAATGTACGGCTAAGAGTTTGGGATAACAGAGGTTGCGGCCAGAACTGGAACGCTTGCTGGACATGGACTCGTGGATAGAGCGGCCCTTCAAAGGCCGCACCGCAACGGCCAACGAATGATTCGGGCTTTAGCCCCTGAGGAACCGACATCATGAGCGCAAATTCGAAAAAATCGATGGGCTCGACACGTCAGCCTTGATCCTCCTCGGAATGTTGGCTCTGTACGGCGGCGCGAAATGGTTGAGCCTGCTCGATTCCCGCAGCCTGCTCGTATGGTACGCAGCCAACCCATCCTGCGGAGTGGCCGAAATTGACAACCGGAAGGTCGAAAATAGGTTGAGACATATGCCGATGCCGTTTCATTCGGTTCGCGTCAATCGAAGAGCTTCTTGCGCCGGGCGCCCTTGGAAGCTGAAATCGCTGGCAGCTCCGCTCGTACTTCAAGGATCGGGACCACGGATGGGGCCCGCTGCTCTGGGTCCTCTATCTCGGATTCTTCTTCATTCGATCCGGTCATCGATCACGTCAGCTCCGAAGCTGGGCCTTCGACATTGCTCGGGGCCGCGATATTTCTCGTGCTTTACTTCGGACTGATTTGTCCTGCTCGAGAGACCTCGGATCCCGTCTACACATCGGCGGGATGGTGCTGCTCGGCGATGCTCTTTCTGCCCTTCAACGCGGGTGCCTGCACGTTTTTCATCTTCGCGGCGGCCATGGTGCCTTTCTGCGTTCCATACGCAAGAAAGGCGCCGTCGTCGGCCTGGCCACCATTGGAGCTATTGGCGGCATCGAAGGCTGTTGCTGCTGCAGCAATGGGCCTGGCGACTGTTCTACTCGGCCGCTGTCTTTCCCGTGTTCATCGGCGCGGGCAACGTCGTTCTTCGCCGAGCGCAACCGCATGAACCGCAAACTGCGAAAGGCCAATGAAGAAATCGAGAATCTGGCCAAGGTTGCCGAGCGCGAGCGCATTGCCCGCGATCTGCATGACGTATTGGGACACACGCTGTCGGTGATTACGTTGAAGTCGGAATTGGCCGGCAAGCTGATCGATCGCGATCCGCAACGCGCGGGAAAGGAAATTCGCGAAGTCGAGGAGATTTCGCGACAGGCGCTGTCCGACGTGCGCGACGCGATCCGCGGATACCGCACCAAAGGCTTGGTGGCCGAACTTGCGCAAGCCAAGTCAACTCTCGAGACCGCGGGCATGACCGTGCAATGCGACGCCGCCACCAGCATGCAACTCCCCGCCCTGCAGGAGAGCGTCCTGTCTCTCGCGGTCCGCGAGGGAGTGACCAATGTTGTGCGCCACGCCCGCGCCACTCACTGCCGCTTGCGCATTGATCAGGAAAATGGATCGTGCCGTCTGGTGATCGCCGATGACGGACAGGGCTTTTCCACCATGGAAGGCAATGGATTGCGCGGCATGCGCGAGCGGGTCGAGATGCTGGGCGGCACGTTGGAACGCCACAACAAATCCGGCACCACTCTCACCATCACGTTGCCTCTGAAAGAAACTAGAGCGAAGGACGCCGCCCGAGAAGAAATGATCGAACCCAATCCAGGTCCCCAACTTGAACCCTCCCACTAAAGACACTGCCACAAACCGCAAGACCATCCGCGTTGTCCTCGCCGAAGATCAGGGGATGGTCCTCGGCGCGCTCGCCGCCTTGCTCGAAATCGAAGGTGACATCTCGGTCGTCGCGAAAGCCGGTAACGGTAGGGATGCGCTTGAAGCAGTACTCGCGCACAAGCCCGACGTTTTCATTACCGACATTGAGATGCCGCACATGAGCGGCCTCGACGTGGCCGCGGAATTGAAACGTCGCCGCACCGGTACGCGGGTTGTCATCGTCACCACATTTGCGCGCTCGGGTTATCTGCGCCGCGCTCTTGAATCGGGAGCCTCCGGATATTTGCTGAAAGACATGCGCGCCGAAGAACTCGCGGATGCGGTGCGCCGGGTGCATCAAGGATTGCGCGTGATTCATCCCGAACTCGCAACCGAAGCCTGGGGCGAAATGGATCCTCTCACCGATCGCGAGCGGCAGGTGCTGCGGCTTGCTGGGGAAGGCATGGCGAGCGGCGATATTGCCGGGGAGTTAGGCCTCTCCGACGGCACGGTGCGAAATTACCTTTCGGAAGCGATCAGCAAACTAGGCGCCAGCAACCGCGTGGAAGCCGCAAGAATCGCACGGACAAAGGGCTGGTTGTAAAAGCCCAGTCAAGGCTTGACCACCGTTCGCCCCGATGGCATACTTCTGCCCAACTTTTCACCCCCTCAAGGTCCGGGGGCGACAAGGTCTTCCTCCTCTAGGCGTTCGATCGACGACATTTCTCCAGGAGTTTCAAATGCGCAACCTCGGAGTCTCCATCGTAGTTCTATCTGGTGTTCTATTTGTGCCCTTGGCGTCCGCGGTGAAGTTTGCATCTCCGGTTGCTTACCCCACGGGCGCGTTGGCGCCGAATGGAGTCGCCGTCGGCGACCTGAACGGCGATGGCCATCTCGATGTTGTCGTCGCTAACGAAGACAATCCGGGCACAATCGCAGTTCTGCTGGGCAATGGAGACGGAACCTTGCAGCCTGCGGTGACTTATTCTGCGGCCTCATGGCCGGGATTCGTCGTGCTCGCCGATTTCAATAAAGATGGCCACCTGGATGTTGCTGTAGCGAATCGCGCCATCGGCGGTTCAGGGCAAGTGCTCATCTTCCTCGGAAATGGCGACGGTACTTTGCAGTCTCCGGTGACCTACGGTCCCTACGTCGATGCATTTTCCTTGGCCGTTGGCGATTTCAATCATGACGGCGCACTCGATATAGCGATTGCTGATGTTGCTTCAGGAAGTCTGCTTCTCGGCAACGGAGATGGAACGTTCCGGTCGGGCGGTGCGATCGGAGCTTCCAACGTCACCTGGTTTGCCGTGGCCGATTTCAACCGCGATCACAATCTCGACTTGGCCGCCGCCTACAACAGCGGGAACACGGTACAGATCTTGCTCGGAAACGGGCACGGTGGTTTTACGTTGCAATCAAGCTTTACGGTCGCAACGCCACCTATCGCGCTAACGGCACGAGATCTCAATGGAGACGGCATTCCCGATATCGCGGCATCCGACGAAGCGGTGAATAATCTGGGCAGCAACGTGACTGTGTTCTTATCGTCTGCCGGAGGCTACGTTGCGAAGGAATATCCCTTCGGCGACGAGCCGCGATCGATTGCCGCCGTCGACTTCAACCATGATGGGAAAGTCGACTTGATTACCGCAAACGAGTTCAGTGGGACCGTCGACTTGTTTCCGAACTCGGGGAAAGGAATCTTCCGTGCGCCGCTGGTTCTGTCGATTGGAGCGCCCACTGCCGTTGACGTCGCGGTCGGCGATCTTAACGGGGATGGCAAACCCGACATCGTCGTGACCGATGGGCTCAATTACGTTCGAGTGATTCTGCAGGAATGACAGCGACCTTTCGTTAAACCTCCTAATTCTGCAACCTCGATAGAGTCTATAGACTCTATCGACTGCAAAATCGTGTCAGGGCCAAGTGCTTGATTGCCAATGGATTCTGCGTCCTCACCAGAAACTTACCCTCCACTCGCCGCATAAACGTTGACCCGCGCGGGGGAACCGGGCATACTTCCGCAGCGATTTCGGGACGATCTTGAGCCGCGAGAAAGATACTTCCTTCTCTCGGACTGATCGATCGGTGACTTCGCAGTCCAGATGTATGTCGGTTCGTTGATCCGCCAAATCTGTTCTAGGGTCCAGATTTCGGATCAGCTTGGTGCCCCCCGGTTCTGAAGTTTTCGTCCACATCCTTAGCAATCGAGGCAGACTTGCCTTCCAGGAGCTGAACATGTGCCGCATCCTGTCCCACTCTCGTTTTTTCCTGTTGGTACTTGCCATCACTGTCATTCCATCCCTGCTGCAAGCGCAGGTGTTTACTGACTTGTTCGATTTCGATGGCACCGCTCACGGCTGTTGCTCAACTACTCCCGGCGTTCTCGCGCAGGGGCGCGATGGCAACTTGTACGGAACGTCGCTCTTTGGAGGCGCGAACGGGCGCGGCAATGTTTTCAAGATGACTGTTGACGGAACCATCACCGTCTTGCACGACTTCAATGTCACCGATGGCTTCTCACCCGAAGGCGGCCTGAGCCTGGGAACCGACGGCAACTTCTATGGCACCACTGCCGGCGGGGGATCGCATTCGGGCGGAACGATTTTCAAAATCACTCCTTCCGGAACGCTCACCACGATCTACAACTTCAACAGTGCCACCGACGGAGGATTTCCCCACAACTCCCCCGTGACGGGAAATGACGGCAAACTCTACGGCACAAATCTTACCGGCAGCAATTCCAGAGTCTACAAAGTGACCACCGCGGGCGTGTATACCGTGCTGGTGACGTTGGGCCTGGAATGCGATGGTCCTCTCTTCCTGGCTCAGGACGGAAAGTTTTATGGTGTCACGCAGGTCGGTGGAACATTCAATCGCGGCTCGTTCTTTTCCGTGACCAGCAGCGGCGCGCTGAAAACCATCTTCAGCTTTAACGATCCCACTGGAGCTGTGCCCTTCGGGCCAGTCCTGCAAGCGACTGATGGCAACTTCTACGGCACGGCTTCAACCGGTGGCAGTCTGAGCTCTGGCGTGGTCTACAAGGTGACTTCGGCGGGCGTTTACACCGTGCTCCACAACTTCGACACGAATACTCGAGCCAATGGCATCACTCCCAATACTGGCCTGGTGCAGGGCAGTGACGGCTTCCTGTATGGAGTCACGTCGGGTGGAGGAACCGCGTTTGGCGGCACCATCTTCAAGATCAAGACTGATGGCACCTCGTTCACCGTCATCCACAGCTTCGATATCACGCACGGTTCAACTCCGAATTCGCAACCTTTGCTGCACACCAATGGAAAGATCTACGGCCTGACCAATTCGGGCGGAGCCCATAACGACGGCGTTCTCTACAGCCTCGATGCCGGCTTGGGCACGTTCGTGGTTCCGGTTGGATTCAACGCGGCCAAAGTCGGGCAGACGGTCGGAATCCTCGGGCAGAATCTCACCACCGCAACGCAGGTGATGTTTGGAACCGGACCGGGCACGTTCACGATCTCAGGCAACGGCTTCATCAATGCAAAGCCGGCTTTGGGCGCCACGAACGGCATTATCACCGTGAAGGAGCCAGGAGGTAACCAGCTCTCGCCGGCCAAATTCAAGATCGTGCCGAACATTACCAGCTTCACGCCCACCAGCGGTCCGGTCGGGACGCCGGTGGTCATCACGGGGACGAGCTTCAACGGCGCGACTTCGGTTAAGTTCTCTGGCAAGGCGGCAACCTTCACCGTCAACTCCAACACGCAGGTCACCGCGACTGTGCCGACAGGGGCAGTCACCGGCAAGATCTCCATCACAACACCAGGAGGAACTGGCACGAGCACGACGACCTTCACTGTGGAATAGGTCGGACCTCTAGCGATACTTCGCCGGCATGGCGTGCAGCGATCCGAATATCAGGGAGCGCTGCGCTCGATGCCGGCTTCTTCTTTGTGGAGAGTCTTGTAGGCCCAGGCCATGCGCGGCGTGTTGTGCGCGATCCCGATGTGGCCTTGCGGGTTCAGCACGATGATGCCGCCGTGGCCGTCGAGGCGCTGCTTCAGATAGTTCATCGCTTCTTGCGCGGACCACTCGGGCAAGTTGCCGGCCTGAATGCGGTCCGCGGTCCACTTGGCTAACACCAGCTTCATGATTGGTTCGCCCCATCCAGTAGTGGAGACGGCGGCGCTCTCGTTGTTCGCGTAGCAGCCACAACCGATGAGCGACGAATCGCCGAGGCGACCGGGAGCTTTGTTCAACGTGCCTCCAGTCGACGTTGCGGCGGCAATGTTGCCGTCGCGATCGAGAGCGACTGCGCCGACGGTGTCGTGCGAGATCGTCACATCGTCGGAGGTCGGCGCGAACAGATCGTTACCATGTTGCGACGATGGACGCGAGCGGCTTCGGCCTTGTACTCGCGCAGGCGCTCGACTTCGCGCGGAATGATCAGGTCTTCATTCTTGCAAAGCGCAACGCCGTGCTCGGCGGCGAACCTCTCGGCGCCTTCACCCACGAAGTAGACGTGCGGACTCTCGCTGAGAATCTTGCGCGCGGCGCGCACGGGATTGCGCAGGCGCTCGACGCATCCCACGCCTCCGGCGCGGAGCGTTGCGCCGTCCATGATGAGGGCGTCGAGCTGGACTTTTCCGTCTCGATTCAAAAAGCTCCCTCGACCGGCGTCGAAGGTCTCGTCGTCTTCCATGATGACGACCGCTTCCTCGACGGCATCGAGAGCAGAGCCTCCGCGATCGAGCACGCGCCATCCCGCAGCGCGCGCGTTGGTCACGCCATGAATGTGGGCGTCGACCATGTCATCCGGCATGGCCCACGCGCCGCCGTGAACGACTAGAACGGGATCAGTTGGCAAGAAGTGTCCCCAGAATTGGCGATGCGACTGGATAGGATAGCACCGCCGCGACAGTTGTATGTGGCGCGGGTGCCCCCGCCCGCGAATGCGTCGATCGTCGCTGGATTCTCCCCGCAGTCCCCGGTCGGCTGGCTGCTGGCGCTTTCCGTTTTTCGTTATGTTTCCCCGTCGGCAGTCCTTCCCTCAGCGGTTTGTTGTAAGATGTCCATCTTCCTCCACCCTTACGCATGGCAGAACTCATCTGGGACGGCAAGTACGACGAGCACGGCCACAAGCGCGCTCCCGTTCGGATCGAACTGCCTTTTCAAACCGTCGAGACCGTCAACGAGAGCGTGCAGGAGCGCCAGCGGACGCTGGAACTCTCCTCGTCGGGAAATGATCCCGAGTGGCGCAACCGCCTCATCTGGGGCGACAAGAAATACGTCCTCCCTTCGCTCCTCCCCGAATTCGCCGGCAAAGTGGATTTGATTTACATCGATCCACCGTTCGATACGGGGGCGGATTTCTCGTTCTCGGCAAGAATTCCTGGCAACGATTCCGAGGAAGAAGACGATGTCCGGTTCGAAAAATCACCCTCGGTGCTTGAGCAAAAAGCGTATCGAGATACCTGGGGACGAGGTCTCGGTTCATACCTTCAGTGGTTCTACGAGGCCGCAGTACAGTTGCGAGAAATGTTATCCGAGAGTGGGAGCATCTACGTCCACATCGGCCCGAATATGAGTCACTACGTCAAAGCCGTTCTAGATGAGGTGTTCGGGATACAAAACTACATTAACGAAATTATCTGGCGACGGGCATTCGGACATGGCGACTCCGGAAGGTTTGGAATAATTCACGACTGCATCTTTCTTTACGGCAAGACACAAGAGCGAGTGTGGAACACAATCCTGCAACGTCCCGATCCAGAGTACATCAAGACATTCTTCGATCAGTACGACGAAACAAGGGGAGAACGCTACCAGCGAATTAGCCTCTCTGCATTGGGTCTTTCTGGCGGGGGCTATGATTACGAATATAAAGGCGTGCGGACACTCTGGCGATGCCCCATCGAAACGCTAAAAAAACATGATGAGGAGGGCCGCCTGCACTGGCCGAAAAAAAAGGGCGGCGTACCACGGACCAAGCGTTTTGAGAGTGAGTACGAAGGAATGGCACCGCAGGACATTTGGACCGATATAAGTAAGATCCACAACCAGTCGAGCGAACTTCTGAACTATCCCACTCAAAAGCCGGAAGCCCTGCTCGATCGCATCATCAAAGCGTCATCCAAAGAAGGCAACCTCGTCCTCGATTGCTTCTGCGGTTCGGGCACCACCGCCGCTGTGGCCGAAAAACTCAATCGCCGCTGGATCACCTGCGACCTCGGACGCTTCGCCATCCACACAACCCGCAAGCGCCTCCTCGGCATCCCTGGCGTGAAGCCCTTCGTCGTCCAGAACCTCGGCAAGTACGAACGCCAGCAATGGCAGGTCGCCGAGTTCCCATCGAATGGCAAAGACAGACTCGAGGAACAAAAGCAACGTGAGGCGGCCTACCGCAGGTTTATCCTTGAGCTTTACCACGCGACTCCGGTCAGCGGTCCACGTCTGGCTGCATGGCGTCAAGGCAGGACGCATGATCCACGTGGGCGCCGTCGACGCTCCCGTGACCCGCGCCGACGTAAACGCCATTGCCGCAGAAGTGTGGAGAGCTGCTGGCAAAGGCCCCAACGCACCGGATAAGCCCGCCGTAGATATTCTCGGCTGGGAGTTCCCCTTCGAACTGAACGAAACCGCGAAAGAGGTCGCCGCCCAGGCACGCGTAGCGGCAGCCTTCAAGAAAATCCCCCGCGAAGTCTTGGAAAAGAAAGCCGTGCGAACAAGGCGACGTTCACTTCTTCGAACTCGGCGCGCTCAAGGTCGACAGCAAAATCAAGAAACGCGAACTGACGCTAACCCTTTCAGATTTTGTCATCCCACTCGACGACGTTCCCGAAGAAGTGCGTCACGCCATCAAGCACTGGAGCCAGATGGTCGACTACTGGGCCGTCGACTGGGACTTCAAAGATGACACCTTCCACAACCAGTGGCAGTCCTACCGCACCCGCAAGAATCCAAAGCTGGAACTGACGGTGAAGCGCGAATATCCCGACACGGGGGAATACACGGTAGTGGTGAAGGTGATCGACATCCTTGGCAACGACACAACAAAGTCGTTAACCATAGAGGTGAAATGAATAAGGTTCGTATCAGCGCACCGCTTCAGCGGTGCCGTAAAACGTCGCTTACGAATTACGCCTTTAGGCGCTGCGGACGCACGCCCAGCGCCTGAAGGCGAAGTCACGGCGCGAGCTTACGGCACGCCTTGAAGGCGTGCCCTGACACAAACCGACAGCTCTCGACAATAAAGATTCATGCCGCGCAAGAAGAAATCCATCGACGAGACCCCCAGCCTCCTGGACATCACCTCCAAGCTGCGCTCCGGCCCCTGTGTCCCGGCATTGCGCGAAGCGGTCAAATCATGGCAGGCGAACGGTCGCAAAGGCGTCACCGACACCACTCGCACTCTTCTCAACTTCTGGTTCCAAGCCGACCACAAGCTGAAAACCGGACGGCCATTCAAATATCACGAGTCACAGCAGGAAGCCATCGAAACTCTTATTTACGTCTGGGAGGTCGAGAAGATCCGCACGCGCAAAGACCTGCTGGAAAAGTACGCACAAAACGTCACCGACCTGCGCCTGCCCCCCGACGATGGCTTCGCCCGCTATTGCACCAAAATGGCCACCGGAAGCGGCAAGACAAAGGTGATGGCCCTGGCCATCGCCTGGCAATACTTCAATGCCCGACGCGAGCAGGACGACATCGCCAAAGATTACGCCAAAACATTTCTCGTGATCGCGCCTAATGTAATCGTGCTGGAGCGCCTTAAGTCCGACTTCGCCAATGGCAGCATCTTTCGCGAAGACCCGATCCGCCCGAAAGAATTCGGCATCTTTTGGGACTTCGACTGTGTCATGCGCGGCGAGGGCGAGCGAGCCCACTCTGAAGGGATGCTATTCCTCACCAATATTCAGCAGTTCTACGACCGCCCCGATCGCGGGAAGGATGAAGAACCGGACGCAATGACCGCCATCCTCGGTCCGAAACCCCCGGCGCAAAAACTGGAACAGTCAGACTTCGCCGAGCGCATCGCCCGCCGCGCCGGACGTTTGTTGGTCATCAATGATGAAGCTCACCACACCCACGATGAGGGCAGCGAATGGAACAACGTGATCGACAAGCTTCACAAAGAAACGCCGATCACCGCGCAGCTGGATTTCTCCGCGACGCCGCGTTTCCAAAAAGGTTCTATCTTCACCTTGGACAATCTCCGACTATCCGCTGAAGCAGGCGATTCTCCACGGAATTGTAAAGCGCCCGGTGAAAGGCATCGCGAAGATCGTCGAGGCCAAATCGGAATACGCTAGCGTGAAATATAAGGGCTATCTGACCGCCGCAGTCGAGCGCTGGAAGGAATATCGCGATCAGCTCAAGCCTCTAAACAAGAAACCCGTGCTCTTCATCATGATGAATAGCACGGAAGAAGCCGACGATGTAGCCGAATGGATCGCAAAAGCCTATCCCGCCGAATTTGGGGACGGGAAGACGCAGATCATTCACACCGACAAGTCAGGCGAGGTCAGCAAGAAAGACCTGGATGCGGCGCGCACCGCCGTTCGCGGCGTCGACAATCCTCTGAATCCGATTCATGCCATCGTCAGCGTCCTGATGCTGCGCGAGGGATGGGACGTGCAGAATGTCACAGTAGTGGTTGGGCTGCGCCCCTACACTGCGAAGGCGAACATCCTGCCCGAGCAGGCGATTGGGCGCGGGTTGCGCCTCATGTTCCGCGATCTCACTACCGACTACACCGAGCGCGTAGACATCATCGGCAATCAAAAATTCCTTGAATTCGTTGACGATCTTGAAAAGCTCGAAGAACTGCAATTCGATACCTTCGAAGTCGGCAAAGACAAGCTGCGCATCCTCACCATCATGCCGCTTGAAGATCGCAAGCAGTTCGACATCGGCCTGCCCGTCCTTACTCCCACCCTTGTGCGCAAGAAGAGCCTGGTTGACGAAATCGCGGCAATTAATGTGATGTCGTTCCAGACCATCCTCCTACCCCTCACAGTAGACGATCCGAACACTAAGACCTTCCGCTACGAGGGCCACGACATCCTCACACTACAGAAGATCGTCGAGCGCGACTACAAAGTGCCTGAGCCGCAGACAGCGCAAGAACTCATCGGCTACTACGCCCGTCGCATTGCCGAAGCCGTGAAACTGCCATCGCAATTCTCCGTGCTCGCGCCGAAAGTTCGCGACTTCTTCGAAAACAAGGCATTCGGGCGGTGGGTAGATCTGGAAAAGCACGAAACCGTGAGAGCGATGGCAACTCCGGTTGCGTCGTATGTCTGCACAGAAGAATTCAAGAGGGTGCTCAAGCAACTGAGTATCGCCGAGCAGGAGCCACAACTTGTGGGTCCGCCGCGTATGCTATCCAGTTGCCAGCCCTTCCCTTGGTCCCGCAAAGTCCTCGAAGCCAATAAATCAGTCTTTAACATGACACCGTGCGACAACGACTTCGAGCGCGACTTTGCCCGCTTCCTCGAAAACGCAGAGGACGTCACTGCCTTCGCGAAGCTTCCGCAACCCTTCGGCTTCTCGATCGACTATGTAGACACCGGCATGAACCTGCGTTCCTACTATCCGGACTTTGTCGCACGGGACTCTGGCGGCCAACATTGGCAGCTCGAAACCAAGGGCATGGAATCGGCTGAAGTCTCGCAGAAAGACGCAGCCGCCGAGAATTGGTGCGAGAACGCCGCCGCCCTGACCGGAATGCCATGGCGCTATCGCAAGATTCCGCAAAAAGGCTTCGAAGTTCTCCAACCCAGTAAGCTCGCCGATCTAGCAGCTTTGCATTTTCCACAGCAGATGAAGCCGATCCTGTGACATCTGCCCTTGCGCTCCACAGCTCAATCGTCCGATCATGAGACCAGCCGAGAGGTGAGGCCAGAATTTTCTGGCATGATCGTAAGTCGTTATTTGACAATATTTTACCCGTAAGTCCAAGCGGCTCAAGATTTTGCGAGGCTCTGGCCAGGTCTCAGTTTCGTAAGTCCTTAAAATCCAATATTTTAGAGAATTGGAGAGAAAAAATCGCGAGCAAGGGATATAGTTAAACCATTCGTTTTCAAGATTTTGCCCGCAAAATCTTGATTTTATTACCTTTATTTTCAATTTCCCGCTAACTCCATGATTCCAATAGACCGGGGGGAGGGGTATCCCCGCAAGCTAAAAGCAGATTTCCGGCGGGAGTCGCGGACGAGGCGCCCGCGCCACATACAACAAACGCTAGGCGGCTTGGTTTGGCGTTAAGGCTACTGGCGGGTCTTGGGTTCTGGTCCAGGTGTAGCGCATGCGGTGGATTACCGTGATTGTGCTTAAAACAGCAATCACCCACAACACTGGCGCCATGCGGTTGAAGAGGGCTCCCAGGATTACCAGGACCAGGCGTTCGGGGCGTTCCATGAAACCGACGCGGCAGGATCCGATCAGGGATTCGGCTCTGGCTCTGGTGTAGCTGACCATGATGGCGCTGATCATGACGAAGGCGGTGAGGACTACGTAGAAGAAGCGGCCGCCGCGGGCGAAGAAGACGAGCAAGCCGAGGAACTGGCTGGCGTCGCTGTAGCGGTCGACGACCGAGTCGAAGAAGGCTCCGAAGCGGGTGACGCGGTTGGTGGCGCGGGCGACTTGTCCGTCGACCAGATCGAAGAAGCCGGAGAAGATGATGACCAGTCCGGCGTAGAAGAACATGCGCTTTTGATTGCTGGCGTTGGCCGACCCGAAGAGGATTGCGGCCCAGGTGTTGACGACCAATCCCATGAAGGTGAGGACGTTGGGGTTGATGCGGGAGAGAGCGAGCCAGCGGACGATGGTGTCGAGGAGGACTCCGCAGGCGCGGCCGAAGGCGGAGGTCCAGGAGGCGCTCATCGGGAGCACCCAGCGCGCGACAACAATACACTCACCACGAAGGACACTAAGGTGCACGAAGGGAAAGCTTCGTAGACTTGCCTTGATGAAATTTCTTGTCCTGTGTGGTCCATGAAGTTCTTGCGAGTTCCTAGGCGCCTGCCTCTTTGGGTTCGTCGGCGATTTCGTCGTGGATGGTGCTGAGGCTTAGAATTTCTAATTCGCGCTTGCCGTTGGGAGAGACGACGATAACCTCGTCTCCAACCTTCTTATTCAGCAGCGCGCGGCCGATGGGCGAGGTCGTCGAAATCTTTCCTGTTGCTACATCGGACTCTTCGCTGGTCACCAGCTTGTATTGCATCTCTTCGTTTTTGGTGTTGTCGAAAACCTTGACGGTAGAACCGAGTCCCACTTTGTCGTGAGGGATGTTGTTCATGTTGACCATGGACAGATCGGCGAGGCGCTTGCCGAGCTGGCGGACGCGCGCCTTGACGAACTCCTGGCGCTGCTTGGCCATGTGATATTCGGCATTCTCGCTGAGGTCGCCGAGAGCGGCAGCCTTCTTAATCTCTTTAGGAAGCTCGTGAATCAGCTCATGTTCGAGCGCGTTGATTTCTTCCTGCAGTTTTCGTTTGATGGCGTCTGTCATGAGGTTACGGCCGGGCTCAGGACATTATACGCTGGGCTTTCGGCTTCCGGCGTCCGGCTTCGGGCTTGCGGAGTTTCCTGAGAGAACAGAATTCTGGCATGTCGATTTTGCGATCCCAGCATCGACATGTTGGTGGAGGAACTTGCTGCTTGTGGCTAAACTGCTAGGAAGATGGGGCTCATGCATGTCTGCTGTGAGGTTTGTGCGTTCCTCTCCCTGTCCCCGATGGTTTGAAAGTCTTTAACACGGAGGACACAGGGGACACAGATGGTGGACTGAGATTCTGACTGGATCATCATAAGAGGAGGATGAAATGGCGAATCACGGGGCAACTCCGATGGTGCAAAGGGCGGCTCGTCCGCGAGGGCTGGGGCGAAGTATTTGGGCAGTGGTGGCGGGATTCATCGTGGTAGTGGTTCTTTCATTGGCTACTGACGCCGTGATGCACTTGCTGCATATCTTTCCACCGCTGGGGCAGGGAATGTCGGATGGGCTGTTCGCGTTGGCCACGATCTATCGCACGATTTACGCCATTATCGGCAGCTACGTTACGGCGCGGCTGGCGCCGAGCCGGCCGATGGGGCACGCGATGATTGGAGCAGTCGTGGGAACGATCGTAGGTACGTTGGGTGCGGTGGTGACGTGGAATAAGACAGAACTCGGGCCACACTGGTATCCGCTGGCGCTGATTGCTACGGGATTTCCGTGCGCCTGGATTGGGGCCAAGATTCGGGAGATGCAGATTTCAAAGTAAGTGAAGGCGTGTCGATTTTGCCGCTCGTCGTTCGACGTTCATCTAGAGGTTGGAATCAGCGTTCTAGTCCAACTCAAAAACGCGCAAAGGAGAAATCACTATGAGAGTCATGGTCATCGTAAAGGCGAGCAGGGAATCAGAAGCGGGCGTTCTTCCCGACACAGAAATCCTTAGCAAAATGGGGAAGTACAACGAGCAGTTGGTGAAAGCTGGGGTCATGCTGGCGGGCGACGGGTTGCATCCGACTTCGAAGGCCAAGCGGGTGAAGTTTTCCGGAGAGAAGCGCACCGTGGTTGACGGGCCATTCACCGAGACGAAGGAACTGATTGCCGGGTATTGGTTGTGGCAGGTGCGGTCGATGGATGAAGCGGTGGAGTGGCTGAAACGGGCTCCGTTTGACGGAGGGACTGAGATCGAAATCCGTCCGGTGTTTGAGGCGGCGGACCTGGGCGAAAACTTCACTCCAGAGTTAAGGGAGCGGGATCAGAAGTTGCGCGAACAGATTCAGGAAAAAAAGTGAGCTAGGTGAATTTTAGTTGTCGAGTCGGAAGGGTGTGATTCGACGTAATTATAGAGAGCGGGATCAGGCTACCGGCGAAATCCCGGCGCTGAACTTAATCCAGCAAAAGAAAAGGAGAACTGCAATGAAATTCCTAAGCATTTACAAGTCGGTTGAGCGAAATACGCCTCCAACACAAGAAGAAATGGCCAGCATGGGGAGGTTAATTGAAGAAGGGATGAAGGCTGGGTGGCTGGTGAGCACAGAAGGCTGCTTGCCATCAGCGCTGGGCGCGCGTGTGCGGCGGTCGAGCGGCAAAGTGAGTGTGACCGACGGTCCATTTACCGAGTCCAAAGAAATCGTGGGCGGGTTCGCGATCCTGAAGGCGAATTCCAAAGAAGAGGCGATCAAGCTGGCTAAGGACTTCCTAAGCGTGGTCGGTGAAGGAGAGTGCGAATTGCGCCAGCTTTACGACGCGAACTGCACTCCGGAAGGGGCTCAGAGCCGTGATCGGGAAGTTGCGCTGAAAGGCTGAACATGATGTGATCGGTAGCTGTGACGGCCACCGAGACACATCGCGCGATTGAAGCAGTGTGGAGGATCGAGTCGGCCCGCATTATTGCCGGGCTGACTCGAATCGTGCGCGACGTGGGCGTGGCGGAAGAACTTGCCCAGGACGCGCTGGTGGTTGCTCTGGAGCGGTGGCCGGAGTCGGGGATTCCGGAGAATCCCGGAGCCTGGCTCATGGGCACCGCGAAACATCGAGCGATCGATTATCTGCGGCGAGGCACGCTGATCGACCGCAAGCACGAAGACCTGGGTCGCGAGATGGCAGAGCGGGAGATGCAGGTGCCGGATCTTGCTGCTGCCATGGATGACACGATTGGCGACGATTTGCTGCGGCTGGTGTTCATTGCCTGCCATCCGGTGCTGTCGACGGAGGCCCGGGTCGCGCTGACGTTGCGGCTGCTGGGCGGGCTGACGACCGACGAGATTGCGCGCGCGTATCTGGTGGCCGAGGCGACGATTGCGCAGCGCATTGTTCGGGCGAAGAAGACCTTGGCTGAGGCGCAGGTTCCGTTTGAAGTTCCGCGCGGCCGGGAGTTCACGGCTCGGTTGTCATCCGTTCTGCAGGTTCTCTACCTCATTTTCAATGAAGGGTACTCGGCGACGTCGGGAGACGACTGGCTGAGGCCCTCGCTGTGTGAGGATGCGTTGCGGCTCGGGCGGATTCTGGCAGGGCTGGTGCCGGATGAGGCGGAGGTGCACGGGCTGGTGGCGCTGATGGAGATTCAGGCGTCGCGGTCGAAGGCGCGGGTAGGGCCTGCGGGTGAGCCGATACTGTTGCTCGATCAGAACCGGGCGCGGTGGGATCAGTTGTTGATTCATCGGGGACTGGCGGGGCTGGATCGCGTGGAGAGGCTTGGGGGGATGCGAGGGCCTTATGCCATTCAGGCGGCAATTGCGGCTTGTCACGCGCGAGCTGGTGCTCCGGAGGATACGGACTGGGCGCGGATCGTGGGGCTTTATTCCGAACTGGCGGAAGTTACTCCGTCGCCGATTGTGGAGTTGAACCGGGCGGTGGCTGTGGGGATGGCGTATGGGGCGGCGGCTGCGTTGGAGTTGGTGGATGGGCTGCGAGGGGATCCGGCGCTGCGGGAATATCATTTGTTGCCCAGCGTGCGGGGGGATTTGCTGAAGAAGTTAGGGCGGCGGGGCGAGGCGCGGCAGGAGTTCGAGTTGGCGGCGTCGATTACGCGGAATGCGCGGGAACGGAATTTGCTGCTGGAGCGGGCGCGAGAGTGTGCCGAGTGAATACTTTGCTTTCAGGCCAACAGAACCGTTAACCACTAAGGACACGAAGGTTCACGAAGGAAATCTTGCTAGGCTTGGAATTCGGAGGCTTCGGGGAAACGGAGTTTGCACTTTGCCAGAGCCGTTGTCAGGATTTCTTCGACTTTGGATTCTTCGCAATTACGGGCCATGGCGAGTTCGCTGACGATTAGATAGCGGGCGCGCTCCAGCATCTTCTTCTCACGAAAAGACAGCGGCTTGGCCTGGTGGAGGGCGATCAGGCTCTTGAGGACGCCGGCCACTTCCACCAATGAACCGGTGCGCATACGGTCGGAGTTTTCCTTGAAGCGATCTTTCCAGTCGCCGTTGCTGCCGTTTTCGTTGACGGAGAGAATGTCCAGAACCTTCTGAATTTCACCGTTGCGGACCACGCGGCGGAGGCCTACGCTGCCCGCGTTCTGGCAGGGGACCATCACTTTGAGGCTGCTGGCCTTGATGTTCAGGAGGTAAAACTTCTCAATGGTCGAACCTATCGAGCGGCTGCTGATCTGCTCAATAACCCCAACGCCATGATTAGGATAGACAACCTTATCGCCGATGTGGAAATTCAAGTCCGTACCACTCATGTATAGGCACCCAGAAAAAGCGGACGGTTCGAGGGGAACAGCGTAAACAAGCCTATTTACATGGTACTCCCGGGGAAGAGGTAAAGCAAGGAGGGCGGGTTCGATGAGGCGCCGGCAAACCTTGAACCACAGGGGGCACGGGGGAATCACAGGGAAGGCCTGCGGAGTGGCTACCCTTATAATCGGGCCGTGGATTCTGAACGCAACGATTCATTCTTGGATGATCCAGAGCGCGGCGGCTCAGCCGACCACGGTGGTGGGCGCGAGCTTCCGGAGGGGCGGATTTTGGGGCTGGACGTCGGTTCCCGGCGGATTGGGGTCGCGGTGTCGGATCCCCTGGGCATTACTGCGCAGGGGTTGGAGACTTTGCAGCGCTCGACCAAGCGGCGGGATTTTGATCATCTGCAGCGGGTAATTCAAGAGTATGACGTGCGGGAGATCGTGATCGGATTGCCGCTGCGGATGAGTGGGGCGGAGGGAACGCAGTCGGAGAAGATGCTGGTGTTCGCAGAGGAACTGCGCAAGCGCTTTCGGCTGCCGGTGCATCTGTGGGACGAGCGGCTGACATCTGCGGAGGCCAATCGGTTGCTGCGCGAGACGGATCTGTCGATCGAGAAGCGCGGGAAAGCCGTGGATCGGATGGCGGCGATTTTGATTCTGCAGGGCTGGATGGAACATAGGGCCCGGGCTTCCGGCTTTCAGCCTTTGGAGTAGGGGCGTCAGGCATCGGGCATCAGACGTCAGGTCAAGCCTTGCTTCGGTCCTATGACGTCAGCGTATGGTCCTCTCATTCGGAATATCCACAGAAGGTATCGGGTTCAATGTGACGTCTGCCCTTGCGGGAGTGAATCAGAGCGTTAAGGATAAGGTTGGAGGTCTGCGACGTTCGTCATGGGAGAGTCTTACCGCGATCTGAGAGTTTGGCAGCGTGCAATGGAACTGGTGTTTGGCGTCTACGATGTGACTCGGAGTTTTCCGAAAGATGAACTTTATGGTCTTGTGAGCCAAATGCGAAGGGCTGCGGTATCTGTTCCGAGCAACATCGCCGAGGGCAAAGGCCGGCTGACAGATCGAGATCGAGCCCACTTCTATTCGCAGGCTCGCGGTTCTCTTCTGGAGCTCGAGACGCAGATCCTGATTGCGCAGAGATTGGAATACATGTTTGAAGCGCGTGCAAAGTCGCTCATAGAAACGGCAGCAGAACTCGGCCGGATGCTGAACGGTCTGATCGAGCGATCAGGCCGACGCGGGCCAAGCGTTTCACCGCGGAATTCTAAGCAATGAAACGAAGTCTTCAATCTGAGCTTTTGCGCCCCGCCGCCTGACGCCCGCCGCCTGCTTTTACCGTGCCCGCATCGCTTTGCGGTAGGCGACTACATTTTTATTGTGTTCGTCGATGGTGCGGGCGAAGCGGTGGTGGCCCTGGGCGTCGGCGACGAAATAGAAATAGTCGCTTTGGGCGGGGTGCATGGCGGCTTCGAGGGCGCTGCGTCCGGGATTGCCGATGGGGCCGGGGGGCAGGCCAGCGTTTCGATAGGTGTTGTAGGGGGAGTGGAATTGCATGTCGGCGTGGTGCAGGGCTCCCTGGTAGGTTCCGGCCAGAAGTTCGGCGTAGATGATGCTGGGATCGGCGTCGAGGGCGATGTTCTTGGCCAGTCGGTTGTAGTAGACGCTGGCAACCATGGGGCGCTCTTCGGGCACCGCCGTTTCTTTTTCGACGATCGAGGCCATGATAACCGTACGTTCCACATCTCCGGGAACTCCGGCCTGAGGCGTGCCAGGCGCGGGATCTTCAACAATGCTCAACTTGGCTTGACTGGATTCGTCAGTTGGGGGAATCAGGCCGATCTGGTGGCCGACCTGGCGGAACTGTTTCACCATGGCTGCAGCCATTTCCTGCATGGTCATCATGCGGGAGAATTCGTAGGTGTCGGGGAAAAGATATCCCTCAAGAGATTTTGCGCCGGGGGCGAAATCGGAAATCAGGGCGGTATCAGACTGAGCGACTTTCAGGAATTCGTCGGCGGGGCCGAGGCCGGCGTCTTCGATGGCGCGGGCGATGTCGAACATGGTGAAGCCTTCGGGCACGACGACCGTGTGGAAGTAGACGTCGCCGCGGCGGAGGCGCTTCTGAATCTCAATAATGTTCGACGGCTTGTCGAACAGGTATTCCCCGGCCTTGAGGGAACGGCCGTGATGGTAGTAGTGCCAGAGAATGAAGGCCCTCTCGCTTCGGATGATGCCGGCTTTCTTGAGTTCGGCGGCGATGCGGTGCGTGGAGTATCCCGGGCGGAGCATGACGAATGTTTGCCCGGAGCTCTCGACGGGGGTCATCAGGACCCAGGCGAGCCATCCTGCTGTTCCTAGTACAACGATCAGTATTAGCCAGAGAAGCTTTCGCACTTTATTCACGATACGACATTCACGATACGACAGACCTAGTTTAGATGACGATGAAATGCGGTGAAGCTGCCGATCGTGGGGCGGACTTTAGTAAGTAGCTGATTTGCTTAAGGATGGTGGCGGAAGAGGTGTCAACTAGTGTCCTTAGAGTTAATAGGACACTGTGGAAAGTGAGCCACACTGCTTTTGAACCCTTTTGAGCCTTGTATACTCAAATGTTTGAGAGGTCATCTTATATCTTCATGAGACGTCGGTCGCCCTTTGGAGTTGTGTTGTTATTCTTGGCCTCATGGTTCACCACGGGGTGTGGTGTCTTTTTGCACACTCGCCCGGTGGAGGATCAGTACTCGAAAGTTCCCCTGAAGGAATCTTCTCAGCAGGGATTGATCGACAGCATTAACCATCAGGCCGACTCCATCCAATCTCTGAAGGCCACGGTAGACATCGACAGCTCGGTCGGGGGCATGAAGAAGGGCCACGTCACCGACTATAAGGAAATCCGCGGCTATGTGCTGGCGCGGAAACCGGACGCGCTTCACATGGTGGGATTGATGCCGATCGTGCGTACGACGGCGTTCGACATGGTGAGCGACGGACAGAACTTCAAGCTATGGATCCCGCCGAAAAACCGGTTTGTCATTGGGAAGAACGAGGTTGCGACGTTGAACACGGACCAGCCGATGGAGAACATTCGCCCGCATAATATTTACGAGGCGTTGTTGATCCCCCGGATCGATCCGAACTCCGAGATTGCGGTGTTGGAAAACGGATACGAGATTCTGCACGACTCGAAGGGACATCGCGTGCTGCAGGAAGACTACGAAATCACTGTAATCCAGAAGCACGAGAACGGGTGGCGGTTGGAGCGCAAGATCATATTCGGACGTACGGATCTGAAGCCACATCGGCAATTCATTTACAGTGAGGATGGCACGGTCGCCACCGATGCCCGGTATGCGCAATATAAGGATTTCGATGGGATCAGTTTCCCCTCGCGCATTGAAATCTCCCGGCCGCAAGAAGAGTACGACATCACGCTGAACATGCTGAAGGTGGACATTAACAAGCCCCTGACCGATGATCAGTTCGTGTTGCAGCAGCCCACGGGTGCGACGGTGGTGCATCTGGACCGACCGCAGTCGAGCCTGGTGATGCCTCTGGTGAAGTAGGTACTCGGTACTCAGTTACATTCGTCTTGAGCTTCAAAATCCCCACCCGCTCGCAAAAGGCGCGAGAAGGGTGGGGCACCCACGAAGACATGATGAACAAGATGGTGGTTGCCAATCTGGTGCACCGGCCGACGCGGTCGTTTATCGCGGCGAGTGCGATCGCGCTGGAAGTGACGATGATTTTGATGGTGGTGGCGCTGTTCTACGGATTGCTGAACGGGTCGAAGGAGAGTCAGCTTGGGGTGGGCGCGGACCTGATGGTGATGCCTCCCGGATCAGCGGGACTCATCGGAATGTCGGGCGCGCCGATCTCGGTGAAAGTGGGAGACGTTCTGCGCAAGGTGCCGCATGTGGAGTCAGCCGTCCCGGTGATCTGGTGGTTTACGCAAAAACCGGTGGAAATTATTTACGGCATCGACCTGGCAAGTTATGACACGCTGCCGCCTAGATTCCGTTACCTGTCCGGGGGGCCATTTCAAGGGCCTTACGACGTGATCGTCGACGATTATTTTGCCGGCATGAACCACAAGCAAGTCGGGGACATGGTGGAGATCCTGAATCATCAGTTCCGGATCTGCGGGGTTGTACCGCACGGAAAAGGCGGGCGGAAGTTTCTGCCTCTGGCCACCCTGCAGGATCTGGAGGGAGCCGACGGGAAGGCGTCTGTCTTTTATGTGAAGCTGGACAATTCCGCGAATGCGGATGCCGTAGAGAAAGCCATCCAGCAGACTCCGGGCATGGAGAAATACTCTGTGCGCTCGATGCAGGAGTATCTGTCGATGATGACCCCGGACAATTTGCCTGGATTCGATCTGGCGATCAAGATCGTGATCGGGGTTGCGGTGGTGGTGGGATTTCTGGTGATCTTTCAATCGATGTACACAGCGGTGATGGAGCGGACGCGGGAGATCGGAATCTTGAAGTCGATGGGCGCGTCGAAGTGGTACATCGTGAATGTTGTCCTGCGGGAGACGATGCTGCTGGCGGTCGTTGGAATCATCGCGGGGATTCTGATCAGCATGGTGACCCGACGCGTGATCATGTTCGAGAGGCCGGTGCTGCGGCTCTTCTGGAGTAACGAATGGGCGGTGCGCGCGGCAGTGATTGCGGTGGTGGGCGCGCTGGCGGGAGCGTTGTATCCGGCGATGAAGGCAGCGCAGAGAGATCCGATTGACGCGCTGGCGTACGAGTAAGATCTATCGCGGTGTAAAGCGTGTATTTGGGGCGTTAGCTTCGAATACGACTCGCGCGTGAAATGGGCAGGGTTTTCCGTCACACACGCCCGGACTAAACTTCCACTCCGTTAGCGTCTGAGCCGCGTCGTCGTCCAAACCCATGCCAACGGGGCTGACGATCGAAACTTTCTGGACGGTCCCGTCTTCGGCAACTGTGAACGCCAAGACAAGAATCGTCGCATCTAGAACAGTTCTTCGTTGCTCCCACCGAAATATGGGATCGGGGGCAATCTTGACAGTGGGCGACGTGCGACCGTCCTCAGCGAGGTACCCCACTTTGTGGCGAATGGTATAGAGGATTGTGCCGTTGTGCAGGGAAGTATCGGGAAGAGGATTATCCCAAATGATTTTCTTACCCGAGAAACTAGGAACCTGTTGGCGGTCAGTCGGCACGCACTCCCAAGCAGAATGCTTGTCGGGATGCTCAACCTTTTGAGTCAGGCAATCGCGCCAATAGGAAGGCACGAGGTCGGGGAGGCGATCTTTGCCGGTAAGAAATACCTTGTAGAGCACAGCGACGGCACCTTCGAAACTTCGTTCGCCCGGTAGTAGCTGAACGCTCAAATCAACTTTGTCGCCCGTTTTGACATTGAGGAATTCTCCGGTCGAAGGGTCGAAGAGCACACAGAATCTTTCGCCTTGAAACACGATCCCTGCCTCGTTCGAAAGCTTGACCGAAAAAATTTTTACCATGCCATCACGAGACCAGAATCCCGGTTCTTTAACGCCGAGAAGATCACCGTCGCTTCCATAGCGCAGGTGACTTCCCCGATAAAAGTTCCGAATCGTAAACGAACGGCCGACGAAAACACCCGAAAGCTGCTGCTCGATGCTTTCGGATGCTGCGGAGAGTGGAAACATCGTTAGAACGGCTAAGAAACCGACTAGAACGGAGTGGACAGAAGTCCGACGATGCGGTCTCTCATCAGCAGCAGTCGTTTTCGGCAGCATCAGGATCCTCAGTTCGAAGCGAAGGCATAGGAGACAGCACTCAAGCTATTTGTCGCAGACATCCCGACAGCAAGGGGCCATGATGTCCGGCGAAATATAACATACGAACTGAGTGAGGAGTCTTGGGGGGTGGCGGCCTACGGATGTGGTGGTTATAGGGAGAATCGTTGACATTTCCTTGCACATTACGCTATCGTAAAGACTTTGGTGGTCGTGTGGTTGCCCGCCTGATGGCCTGGCGTCCTCGCTAGGGAATCAACGAGCGGTCTTCTTTCGCAGCTTTTATTCAATCTGGGAGAACTCTGATGTCAACCTATTTCCCCAAAGAGGGGGAAATTGTGCGCAAGTGGTACGTCGTGGATGCGGACGGGCAGACGCTCGGACGCCTGGCTTCGCAGGTGGCGCGCATCCTCATGGGTAAAGAAAATCCGCAATACACGCCATTCCTCGATACCGGCGATCACGTGATTGTGGTCAATGCGGAGAAGATCCGAACCACGGGTGTGAAGGCCGAGCAGAAGCAGTATCACCATTACACCGGGTATCCAGGTGGTCTGCGGACCGAGGATTTCAAGAAGCGGATGGTGCGCAAGCCGGAGGCGGTGATTGAGGACGCGGTGAAGCGCATGCTGCCCAAGAACAAGCTGGCGGCGCACATGCTGTCGAAGCTGAATGTGTACAGGGGCGAGAAGCATCCGCACCAGGCGCAGAAGCCGCAGGATTTGAAGCTGGAAGTGCGCGAGCACAAGCCGCGCAAAGTGGCGGTTTCGTAAGGACCGCGCGAGATCCTTCGCTCCGCCTGAAAAGCGGCTGCGCTCAGGATGACAACATTGATGAACTCCGCTTCTGGTTTGAGCCAGAAGCCAGGAGCTAGGAGCTAAAAGCTACATGGCTGAATTGGTTCAATACTATGGAACGGGACGCCGGAAGACGGCGATTGCCCGGGTTTATTTGCGTCCGGGGAATGGCGATTTCAAGGTGAACGGGCGTGAGTTTGAGGAATATTTCGTGACTCCGGCACAGCGGTCGGCGGCGAAATCTCCGCTGGCGTCTTCGGAGACGGCGGCATCGTTCAACATCATTGCGAGCGTGCTGGGCGGCGGAGTGCGCGGCCAGGCAGACGCGGTGAAGTTGGGCATTGCGCGCGCATTGATGCAGTTCAATGCGGAACTGCGGAAGAAGCTGAAGTCCGAGGGCATGGTCAGCCGCGATTCGCGCGGCAAAGAGCGCAAGAAGTACGGGCAGAAGGGCGCTCGCAAGCGGTTCCAGTTCTCGAAGAGATAGTGCAGATAGTACCCAGTACTCAGTACGGCCGCTAAGTGACGAGCAGGCCGAGATTCCTCGCTCCGGCTGAAAGGCGCCTGCGCTCGGAATGACAAGACTTTGTTTTGGTTCAGATTTTGATTTGGCTAGAAGCTAAGAGCTAACAGCTAGTAGCTTGTTTTAGGTGTTCAATTCTTCTCGTGCCTCGCGGCGCGGGGACGGGAATGGCAATCGGTAAGCGGTACGCAGTTGCCGGCATCCAGTCGCCAGCAGAATTTCTACGGGCTACTGGGTACTAGGTACTGACAACTGGCTTCCGATGCAGACTAAAGAGGAGGTTCATTGGCTACCATCACCATGAAGGAGTTGCTCGAAGCGGGAGTTCACTTCGGGCATCAGACCAAGCGCTGGAATCCCAAGATGAAGGAATACATCTTCGGAGAGCGCAACGGGATTTACATCATCGATCTGCAGAAGACGCTGAAGATGTTCAAAGAGGCGTCGAAGTTCGTGCAGGATCTGGCGAACGACGGCCGCATTGTGCTGTTCGTGGGCACCAAGCGCCAGGCGCAAGACGCGATAGCCGAAGAAGCGCAGAAATGCGGGATGTTCTACATCAACCAGCGCTGGTTGGGCGGACTGCTCACCAACTGGGTCACGGTGCAGAAATCGGTGAAGCGGCTGAAAGAGCTCGACGAGATGGCCACGGATGGCCGCTACGAGCTGCTGCCGAAGAAAGAAGTGATCAAGCTCGAACGCGAGCGCAAACATCTGCAGGCCAACCTGGCGGGCATCAAGAATATGAGCCGGTTGCCGGATGCGATCTTCGTGATCGATTCGAATAAAGAGCAGATTGCGGTGCGCGAGGCGCGCAAGCTGGGTATTCCGGTGGTCGCGGTGGTCGACACAAATTGCGATCCCAGCGAAGTGGATTATGTGATCCCGGGCAACGATGATGCGTTGCGGGCGATCCGGCTGTTCACCTCGAAGATTTCGGAATCGATTGCCGAGGGTGCGCAGTTGATGACCGACAAACAGGTTGCCGATATGCAGGCGGCGGCGGACGCCGCGCAGGCTGCGACCGAAGCTCCGGCGGAAGAGGCTGCGGTGGATGCGAGCGAAGACATCAGCATGGAAGAAGTGCTGGGTCCGGGAACGCACAAGAAGCCGGTAGCGAACG
Source organism: uncultured Acidobacteriaceae bacterium (assembly GCA_963840895.1). GTDB lineage: Bacteria > Acidobacteriota > Terriglobia > Terriglobales > Acidobacteriaceae > Sulfotelmatobacter. Next base: position 431,416 of record CAWJAR010000002.1, on the reverse strand, counting down.
AGGAAGCCGAACTGCCGAAGGTGGAGAGCCAGACGGTTTAGGAGGAGTACTCAGTACACGGTACTCAGTACTCAGTCTCGTTGTAACCCACGGAGTCAGGCGGATTCCTGGGGTAGGAACAAACCGGGCTTTGGAAATCTGACCCGCGCGGGTCGTAGCTTAGAGATTCCCGGCGCGGGTCAAAGTTTGTAAGAGCGGTTTCGAGTTTCAGGTTTCAAGTTTCGGGTGGCCTGAGGCAACGACATCATTCCCATCACTCGGAACTAGAAACGCGAAACAGGAAACTTATATGGGTACTACTACAGTGAACATTTCAGCGACACAGGTAAAAGACCTCCGGGAGAAGACCGGGGCTCCGATGATGGATTGCAAGCAGGCCTTGACCGAAGCCAAAGGCGACATGGAGCAGGCGGTCGTGATTCTACGCAAGAAGGGCGTGTCGGTTGCGGCCAAGAAGGCGGCGCGCGTGACCAGCGAAGGATCGGTGGCGAGCTACATTCATGCCGGCGGCAAGATTGGTGTGCTTGTCGAAGTGAACTGCGAGAGCGATTTCGTCGCACGCACCGAGGACTTTAAGGAACTGGTGCACGATATCGCCATGCATATCGCCGCGAGCGATCCGAAGTATGTCCGCAAAGAGGATGTGACTGCGGCCGACTTCGCGCGCGAGAAGGAAATTTTTCTTGCGCAGGCGATTGCCAGCGGGAAGCCCGCGAATATCGCCGAGAAGATGGTGAACGGCAAGATGGAAAAGTTCTATGAAGAAGTGTGCTTGCTCGAGCAGCCCTTCATCAAGGACCAGACCATCTCGATCTCGCAGCTGATTGCGGCGAAGATCGGCAAGCTGGGCGAGAACATCGCAGTGCGGCGCTTTGCGAGGTTCAAGGTAGGTGATGTTGGCGAGACGGTCGCCGTCACCAAGCCGACAGAGCCGAAAGGCGAGTAATTTTCAGGGCGCCCTTCGGGGCGCTCTTTTTTTGGCTTTGCGAGTGTCTGCGCGGGCGAGACGCCCCCGCTATCGCCGGCGGGACCCTTCGGCAAGCTCAGGGCAAGCGCCGGCGCTACTGTAGACTGGCGCTACGAGATTCCCCATGACGACCACGACTCCTGCCTACAAACGAATTCTTCTCAAGCTGTCCGGTGAGGCACTGGCGGCGAACCAGGGCTTTGGCGTCGACACGACGCGCATTCACGCGATCGCTGCGGAACTGGCGGACGTTCACAAGCTAGGGGTGCAACTGGCCATTGTCGTTGGCGGGGGAAACTTTTTCCGTGGCGTGGCGCAGCAGGCCAAAGACATGGATCGCGTTTCCGCGGATCACATGGGCATGCTCGCCACCGTGATCAACGCACTGGCGCTGCAGGATGCTCTGGAGAAGCAGAACGTCTACACGCGCGTGCAGTCGGCGATCAAGATGGAGCAGGTAGCGGAGCCCTTCATCCGGCGGCGAGCGATCCGGCATCTGGAGAAAGGGCGCGTGGTGATCTTTGCGGGCGGCACCGGGAACCCATATTTCTCGACCGATACCGCGGCGTCTTTGCGCGCGATGGAGATTAAAGCCGAGGCGATCCTGAAGGCGACCCGCGTCGATGGAATTTATGATGCCGATCCGCTGAAGGTCGAGGGCGCCACGAAGTTCAACCACATTTCCTACATGGATGTTTTGAAGCTCGGATTGAAGGTGATGGACTCCACAGCCATCAGCTTGTGCAAGGACAATAACCTGCCGATCATCGTTTTCAACTTGAACCATCACGGGAACATTCGGCGCGTGGTGCTGGGCGAGAAGATTGGATCGAGGGTCAGCGCGAAGGGCGACTAGGAGTGTAGCCGTAAGATCGGCCACGGATTTTCACGGATTCGCACGGATTCTTCTGATTTCCAATCCGTGAGGATCTGTGCAAATCCGTGGCCAGTTTTCTGGTTCGGTTTATAATTCAACGTTTTGATTCTTGAAGTGTACGGAGCGTACCCATGGCTGATAGCGCGCCACTGAAAGACATTCGACTTCAACTGAAAACGCGGATGGACAAGGCGGTGGAAGATTTCCGCAAGGCGATGGCGGGCAGTGCGGACGGGGCGTGCGAACGTGCACATGCTTGATAGCGTGAGCGTCGATTATTACGGTTCGCAAATGCCTTTAAACCAGGTAGCGCAGGTACACGCGCCTGAGGCGCAGCTGATCACCGTGCAACCGTTCGATCCGTCGCAGTTGGGTGCGATTGAGAAGGCGATCCGTTCCGGTGATATGGGATTGAATCCGATGAATGACGGCAAGCTGATTCGGGTGCCGGTACCTCCGCTGACGCAGGAGCGGCGGCAGGACATGGTGAAGCATCTGCATCGCGTGCTGGAAGAGCACCGGACAGCGGTGCGCAATATTCGGCGCGATGGCAATGATGCGATCAAGAAGGCCCTGAAGGATAAGAAGATTACCGAGGACGAAGAGAAGCGGTCGCTGGATGAGATTCAGAAGCTGACCGACGGCGAGATCAATAAGATGGAAGAGATGAGCAAGGGGAAAGAGAAGGAAGTGCTGGAATTGAAGTAGGCGTCGCCTGGCCAAGCCTCTCGACCTGTGAGCTTAGTCGGACTTGCACCACCTCCCTGCGCAAACCGTTGGTACTCCGCGCGAGATCCCTTCGATTATGCTCAGGGCATGCTCTTCGCTCCGCCTGAAACCCGGCGTCGCTCAGGATGACGCCCTCGAGAAGTGACCGCTGCCCTCCCTCACGAAGCACCGTATAATCGTAAAGCCATGAAGCAGGTTGTCCATGCCGCTTGTCCGCACGACTGTCCGGATGCTTGTGGAGTGTTGATTACCGTGCAGGACGGGCGTGCCACCAGGATTCAAGGGGATCCGGAGCATCCGGTGACGCGCGGGTTTTTGTGCGCGAAGGTGGCGAAGTATCTGGATCGGGTGTATTCGCCGGGGCGGGTGCTGTATCCCATGCGGAGGATTGCGCCGAAAGGGCCGGTGATGGGGGAGCGGAGCTTCGCTCCGCATGGACAGCCGAAGGCGGCTGTCCCCACACAAACCCTTCCCACACAAACCCTCGCCACACAGCGGGAATACACTGCGGAAACTGCACAAACTTGGCAGCGGATTTCCTGGGACGAGGCGCTGGACGAGATTGCTTCGCGGCTTCGCGCGATTTCTGCGGAGTTTGGGAGTGAGGCGATTCTGCCGTACTCCTATGGCGGAACATTGGGCACGCTCAACGGGGGCTCGATGGACCGGCGGTTTTTTCACCGGCTGGGAGCATCGCAGTTGGAGCGGTCAATTTGTTCGGCGGCAGGAGAGGCGGGGCTGAAATCCGTTCTGGGTGTAAAGATGGGCACGGAGCCGGAGCAATTCCGGCATTCCAAATACATCATTGCGTGGGCCTCGAACATTCACGGCAATAACGTTCACTTGTGGCCGTTCATCGTGGAGGCGCGGCGCAAGGGCGCCAAGCTGGTAGTGATCGATCCCTACCGCACGCGAACCGCGGCAGTGCGCCGACTGGTATCTGCCGATCAATCCGGGGACGGATGCGGCGCTGGCGCTGGGCATGATGCATGTGATCATCGGCGAAAACTTGCACGACGCCGACTATGTTGCGAAGTACACGCTGGGTTTCGAGCAACTGCGCGAGAAGGTGAAGGAATATTCGCCGGAGCGGGTGGCGCAGTGGACCGGAATCGCTGCTGATGATATTCGCAAACTGGCGCGAGAATACGCCACGGCGAGGCCCGCTGTAATTCGCCTGAACTATGGGGTGCAGCGCTCTGAAGGTGGGGGGATGGCGACGCGAACGATCGTGATGCTGCCTTGCATCACCGGATCGTGGAAGGAAGTGGGCGGCGGATTGCAAATGTCGGTGAGCGGTGCTGTCGATTTGAATGCTGCGGCGTTGAAGCGGCCTGATCTTATGCAGACGGCACTGGGGCGAGAGGCTCGGACCATTAACATGGTTGAGCTGGGGCGGGTGCTGAATACGGCGAATGATCCGCCAGTTAAAGCGCTGTTTGTGTACAACTCGAATCCGGCGGCGGTTTGTCCGGAGCACAATGAAGTGGTGCGCGGGTTGCGGCGGACGGATTTGTTCACAGTTGTGCATGAACAGTTCTTCACGGATACAACGGACTACGCTGACATTGTGTTGCCGGCTACGACGTTTTTCGAGCACAAGGATTTGCAGAAGGGGTACGGGCATTACTATCTGCAGGTTTCGAATCAGGCGATCGAGCCGCTGGGAGAGTGCCGGTCGAATGTCGAGATGTTCCGGGCGCTGGCGGACCGGATGGGATTCGGGGAAGAATGCTTCCGCGAAACTGTCGACGAGATGATCGATTCTGCGTTGGATTCGAAAGATCCATGGATGGAGGGAATCAGTCGGGAACGGTTGGAGCGGGGGCAGGTCAGGTTGAACTTTACGGCGGGAGAGGCGGCGGAGCTTCGCTCCGCCGGACAGCCCCTTCGACTGCGCTCAGGGCAGGCTTTGACGGCTGTCCCCACACAAGCGACTCCGTTTCTTCCTTTTGCGCATGGTGAGTTCCGCACGCCTTCAGGGAAGGCGGAACTGTATAGCGAGACTGTAAAGGCGTTGGGTCTGGATCCGGTGGCGGAGTTCACACCGCCAACCGAGTCGCGGCACGGAGCGAAGCGGGGCAAACTGCCACTCGAGTTGCTGGCGCGGAAGGCCGACAACTTCTTGAATACTACGTTCACCAATGTGCCGTCGGTGCAGGAATTGGAGGAAACCGGTCTATTGGAGATTTCCGGAGCGGACGCCCGGGCACGTGGGATTTCTGACGGGGACAGGGTTCGCGTGTTCAATCAACGGGGAGACATTTTGCTGAAGGCGCGGGTTGACGGTAAAGTTCAGCCCGGAGTGGTCTCCGCCAGTCTGAATTGGGCGAAGATGACCCCCGGTTTCCAAAGTATCAATGCCCTGACCTCAGAAAAACTTACCGACATGGGCAACTCCGCAACGTTTTATTCCGTCTTGGTTGAGGTAGAGTTATCCAAGCCATCCTCATGAAGCAACCGTGGGCTTTGACTGTAGAGTCTGAGCTGCAGGATTTGATCCGGCAAGAGTTGCGGTTTGGACGCTTCCAGTGCGCTACCGTATAATGACAGTTTTCTCACATCCCAGAGGCTGAGGTCGTAGCGATTCCTTTTCGCTTTCATTCGGAGAACCTTGTTGTGCCCAAAGGTCCCTGCGTTTCGGGGGCCGTGTCGATGCCATCTTCTTCATTTCAACGGTCTTGGCCGCGGGCTAGGTGGAATTGGTTCAGTATTTGCGGCGCGCTAGCGATGTTCCTGCTAGCGGCCGGCGTACTGACTTGGGCGCAGGCGGATCTGGTTTCTGAGATCAGCGTTGTGGGCAATCGCCGCATTCCAGCCGAAACCATCAAGGCCCGCATTTTCACCAAATCGGGCGATGTGTATGACGCCGCCTCACTCGAGCGCGACTTCAACTCCCTTTGGAATACGGGATACTTCGAAGACATCAAGTTCACCCGCGAACAAACTCCCAAAGGTTGGCGAATCATCGTTACGGTCAAAGAGAAGCCAACGATCCGGGAAATCAGCTACTTGGGGCATGGCTCGGTCTCAGACAGTGACATTCTGGACCGGTTCAAACAAGACAAGGTCGGACTGGTGGTGGAGAGTCAGTACGATCCAACGCGCATCAAGAAGGCGGAAGTCTCGCTCAAGAACCTGCTTTCGGAACACGGCCGCCAGTTTGCGACGATTCGCACCGAAGTGAGACAGATTCCTCCCGCGGCCGTAGGAATCACCTTCGTGATCAAGGAAGGGCCGAAGGTTAAGGTCGGCAAAATCAAGTTCGAAGGCAACAAGAACATTAATTCGCGCACTTTACGCGCGGCCATGAAGAATCTGAAGCCGATCGGGATTCCCCACTCTATTTTTCTGGAGAATATCTTCGCGAAGACTTACGACGCCACCAAACTGGAAGAAGATACTGAGCGGGTGCGGGCGGAGTATCAGAATCGCGGCTATTTCAAAGCCGGGGTAAGCGATCCGAAGACAGAAATCCACGACACGGGGCACCAGGGCTTCCACATTCCGCTGCTGCAGGCGGGTCCGGGCAAGGCCGTGGACATTACGATGGCCATTGAGGAAGGCGATCAGTACCGGTTGGCCAAGATCACGTTCAAGAACAATAAGGCGATTTCTAATACCGCCGCGCTGCGATCGCTGTTCCCACTGAAGGACGGGGACATTTTCAGCCGCGACAAGATTGCCAAAGGGCTGGAAGCACTGCGGAAGGCGTACGGCCAATACGGCTACATTAACTACACGGGAGTTCCTTCGACGACATTTGATGACGAGAAGAAGCTGGCGACGTTGGAAATCGACATCGACGAAGGGAAGCAGTTTTATGTGCGCCGAATTGAGTTCGTCGGAAACACGACGACGCGAGATAAAGTGATTCGCCGCGAACTGTCGCTGGAGGAAGGCGGCGTCTACGATTCGCGGCTATGGGAACTGAGCTTGCTGCGTCTGAATCAGCTTTCTTATTTCGACCAGCTCAAACCAGATGACCCGAACGTCACGGAAAAGAAGCTGGACGAGAAAAACGGGCAAGTCGATCTGACGCTGAAAGTGCATGAGAAAGGTAAGAACAGCATTGGATTGAATGGCGGCGTGAGCGGCTTGGAGGGAGCGTTCATCGGTCTGAATTACGCCACCAATAACTTCCTGGGGCGCGGTGAAACTCTGCAGATGCAGATCAGCCTGGGAAACCTGGCGCGGAGCGTAATGTTTGGTTATACGCAGCCCTACATGTTTGACCGACCGCTGCAGTTCGGCTTCACGGTGTTTGGCAACAAGTACAGTTACAACCAGGCAAAACAGCTATCCATTTTCAGTGGGCAGGAACTGAATCTGCCGGCGGCCCAGTTGCAAAACCTGCAGAACTATACGCAGCAGAGCGTGGGCTTCACGACCACGCTCAGCTATCCGCTGCGCCGTTCGTTCAAGCGGGTGGGCATCACGTACTCGCTGGACCGATCGAGCCTGGTTGCCCTTAGTACGGCGTCAAAGAGTCTGTTTGACTTCATCGCGTTCCGGGGAATTTCCGGACCGAACGCGGTGAATGGAATCATTACCAGTTCGATCTTTCCGAATTTCTCGTTTAATACCCTGGACAGCGGAATCTCCCCGCACCGCGGGCACCAATTGACCCTCGGAATGCAATTGGCGGGACTAGGTGGCACGGTCCGGTCGGTGCGTCCAATCGTTCAATACAAGAGGTTCAGGCCAATCAACAAGGGGCGCAATACGATTGGGTATACGCTCAACGGGTCGTTTATCAGCGGTTATGGAGGCTTGGTCGCTCCGCCGTTCCAGCGCTTCTTCATGGGCGGCGAAAACGACATCCGCGGCTTCGATATTCGCTCAATATCGCCGGTAGCGTTTCTGCCCAGTTCGAACGTCATTACCCTGACGAACCCTGATGGAACGCCGGTTCCGAAGAATCCGGCGAATCCGCGGCAAGGCAACTGGACTGTGCCGATCCCGGTAGACCAGATCGTGTTTCCCGGCGGCGATCTGAGTGTGTGGTCGAACCTGGAGTATCGCATCACGATTGCCGGGCCGGTTGCGATTGCTCCCTTCGTAGATGTGGGAGTCGATCCCATCATCCGGCCTTCTCAGTTGCAAATCGCGACCGCACAATATGACCAGGTGATCGGGACGCCGTTCGGATGTCCAACACTCGATGCGGGGTTCAATTGCCAGGGTGGAAGTATCCTGAGCCCAAAGCCTTCGCAGGATCTCAGCGTTTTGCAGTCGGCGAACTGGCAGGTCCGGATGTCGACGGGGCTGGAGTTGCAAATGTTCCTGCCCGTGGTCAATGCCCCCTTCCGCATTTATTGGGCTTACAACCCGTTGCGGCTCGACCAGGTCGCGAACCCACCGATTCCGATCACGCGCGGTATGTTCCCGGCGGGCGCGGCCGGAGACTATACGTATCACCTGGCGGTGAATACGTATTCGCCCAGTTTCCTGTTGCGGGAGCCGCGCAAGACTTTCCGGTTCACGGTGGCAACGACGTTCTAGGTTTGTGGATCTAACTTTGTTTGACGGTGCAGGAGCCGGGTCACTATAATGAGTGTGATCTACGCCATCGAGTTAGCGGTCAGGGCGGAATGCTCGCCCGCAGTCTCGGTGTGCGGTGCTGGCAAATCTAGCGCGCCTCTTCTGATGGCGGCCGCTACCGTCGCGAAGACCTCATTCAGTGCGGCCCAGCGTTGACTGACGAAGCGATCTGAGAACGAATTTCGAAGTTCATTCCCGGAACTATGTTCCAAGGAGTTCAATCGATCCAATGAAAAGCAAGTTTTTGAGAATTCTTCTGGCCATTGCGGTGACGTTTACGTTTTCCGCACTAGCCCAAACCGGCAGCGCCGCCACACCGTCCAGTTCGGCCGCCGCGCCTGCCAATCCGGCCGCTTCGACGCCTGCCACGACTGGCGTGGGCACCGGTACCAAGGTCGGGACCATCAACATTGAAGGGGCGATTTTCGGCAGCAACGAAGGCCGCCGCGACCTCGAGGCCCTGCAAAAGAAATTCGAGCCCAAGCAGAGCGAACTGAAGGGTCAGAACGATGAGCTCGAGGGCATGAAGAAGCAGTTGACCACGCAGGAAGGCAAGCTGAATGAAGATGCCCTTGCCTCTCTGAAGAAGCAGATTGAAAGCAAGCAGAAGGTATTCGATCGCTCGGTGCAGGATGCCCAGGAAGATTTCAGCAATCAGAACCAGGAGATTGCCGGGCGCATTCTGCAAAAGCTGGCTCCCATGATCATGAAGTACGCCCAGGAAAACGGCTTCGGGTTGATTATCGATACCTCGAAGCCCTGGCCGCAGAGCCCGATCGTGATGGCCGGCGAAGGCGTGGACATTACCAAGCCGGTGGTGGACATCTACAACGCCCAGTCGGGTGTTGCTGCACCGCCGACGACCGGGGCCGCGAAGCCGCCAGCGCCGAAGCCAGGAACGGGTACGGGCGCTACGAAGCCGGCACCACCCAAGCCGAACTAGTTGCTGAAGCAGTAAAGCTGGACACCTTTGGTGTCGGAAAAGTTCCATCAGGCCGCGTGAAAACGCGGCCTTTTTATTTGTGGCGGTGAGGCGCGGCAAGGCGATTCGTGGTGTCCATAGCAGCAAACAGATTTCACGCGGAGGACACTATGTTTGCCGATAGCATGCTGGAAACCTCATGGGCGCAACGCACACGGCGCAGCTGGACCACCGTAACTTCGTTTTTACTAGAGGCGCTCGTGATTGGGCTGCTGCTCCTGTTGCCACTGTGGAAGACGGTGGGATTGCCGGCTGTGCGAACGGTCTCTACACCGGTTAGCCTGGGGCGGCCAGAGCCCGCGCCGGCTCCGAGGCCGCGGACGGGAACTCCTGTCGCGAACGTCAGCAACTTCGAGGGAGTGAGGCTGATTGAACCGGGGCGGATTCCGCCTACCATAAAGATGGGCCCTGACGCAGAGGCGCCGAAACCGCCCGGAGTTTTCATGCCGGGAATCACGGGGATCGGATCAGGGCTAGGACTGCCGACCGGGCTGTGGTCCCCAGGAGGCGGAAGCAGGCCTGTGCCGCAGCCTCCCGCTCCCACCACCTCCACGACTCGCGTGGTGCGGACCTCGACCATTCTCGAGGGCAACCTAATTCGCAGGGTGCTGCCCTCTTATCCGGCGCTGGCGAGAAGTGTGCGCATCCAAGGCCCCGTTGTTCTGGCTGCAATCATTAGTAAGGCGGGCACCATCGACAACCTGCGGGCAATCTCCGGCCATCCGATGCTGGTGCCGGCCGCGATCGAGGCCGTCAGCCAGTGGCGCTACCGTCCCTACATCCTCAACAACGAACCCATCGAGGTGGAAACACAGATCACGGTGAACTTCGTGTTATCGGGAAACCAGTAAGCCGCGTATCCCGTTTCTCGCGTCTTTTGCGAGAAGGGTAGGGGCTTTTCGGGAGTAGCCCCAGCGTAACGTGAGTGCGGGGGTTGCTCCCGCTATAATCGCGAAAGTGGCAAGCACAGCAGAAATCCTGAGCCGCGTGGCAACGCGCCCGACCTGGGCAGAAGTTTCTTTGACCACGTTGCGGCAAAACTTCCGCACAGTGCAGAAGCACGTTGGACCGAATGTCACGGTATGCGCGGTGGTGAAGGCCGATGCCTACGGCCATGGCGCCGTCGAGTGTTCACGCGTCTCTCGAGGCTGAGGGCGCCAAGTGGCTCGGCGTTACGTCGCTGGACGAGGCGATTCCGCTGCGCGAGGCTGGCGTTGGCGCGAACATTCTCTTGATGACTGGTTTCTGGCGGGGAGAAGAGAGCGAGATCGTCCGGCTGCACCTGACTCCCACGGTATGGGAGCCTTGGCATATTGAAACGCTGGACGCTGCGGCGGCTGCGCTGGGTGTGGCGCAGCATCCGGTGCACTTAAAAGTCGATACTGGGATGGGACGACTTGGGGTTGCTGTCGACCAACTGCCAGGGGTTTTGAAATCGTTGAAGGCAGCCAGGCATCTGATGCTGGAAGGGTTCTCGACACATCTCGCGTCTTCGGAGATCATGGACGCGCCCTCGGTCGCTGAACAGGAGCGTGCTTTTGACTCGGCTCGCCGCATGGTAAGCGAGGCCGGGATGGAGCCGGTCTTTGTGCACATGGCGAATACGGGCGCGGTCATCTCGCGACGTGAAACCTGGAACAGCATGGTGCGGCCCGGAGTTGCGCTCTATGGCTATTACCTGCCCTTTCAGAGGGCGGGGCGCGAGGTGAGCGGCGGGACGCTGCGTCTGCCGGTGAAGCCAGTTCTCACGTGGAAGACGCGCATTCTTTCGTTGCGGGATTTTGGAGCGAATCAGGCGCTGGGCTACGGCGCGACTTATGTGACGAAGGCTCCTGCGCACGTGGCGGTGCTGCCAGTCGGTTATGCCGATGGATATAACCGGCAGCTTTCCAATCGCGGGCGTGTGATCGTGCGGGAGCATTATGCGCCGATCGTGGGCCGGATCTCGATGGATCTGACGCTGGTGGATGTGACCGGCATTCCGGGTGTAGCGGTGGGAGACGAGGTTATTCTGCTCGGTGCCGGCGAAGGGCTGAGCGTCGATGCGTTGGAGCATGCCGAGCTGGCGAACAGCACGCCGTACGAAATTCTGTGCAATATCTCAAAGCGCGTGCCGAGACGGTATTCGAACTAAAGCGGGTCGGACTAGGATTCATCGTCCTGCGACGTGATGGTTTTCGGAGTTGCGGGGCCGGGCGGCCGCCGTTTGCTCCTTTCTAGCTTCCATATATTTGCGCAGAACCGCGTTGATAGTGCTCTGGTATCCGCGGCCGTGCTTTCGAAAGAATGTCAGCACGTCGGGATCGATGCGTAGGGTAATCTGCTTCTTCGGTCCGGGCCAGAGGATCGCGTTTGCGAAAAACTCCGGTCCCTGCTTTGGAATATCAGAATAATCAATATCCTCGTCCCGTAGCGCATCAACTCTCTTCCAGTCCGTTCTTGATCGCCTCTTCGTATTCTTTCCGTTCTTCATGATGTGCCTATCGCTTCTCGCCGTAGTCCTCACGCGTGTCGGGACGAACAAGAAGAGGGTGACGGAACATCTCTTCCGCCTCCGCGAAATGAAGTCCGTGTTTTCTTACATTCGCCCGATTCTTCGCCTCATCGCATTCGAGTGTCATTGTAACTCCAATTGTAGCTACAGTACGATGAGAATTGCGCACCAGCCTTAAATATCGTGGGTGTCCCGGCTGCAATCGGTGACGAACCTCACAGACTCTGACATTTCTTCTCGGGGGCGTCCCGTTTAGGTACGGAATCGCGGCGGCCGACCGCCGGGAGTCACCGTTGAATGGTTCGCACCTTAGCTGATTCGTTCTGCTTGTTACACTAGAGGTTTGAGCATGCCTTCACGCTACGCACAATGGATGTACGACTGGGAGCACCGGCTGACCTCGGTGGACAACAACCGCGTGATCCGCCCGTTGGATTGGGGCGTGGAGTTTACGCGGGACTGGCCTTGCCGCAACGGCTACCGGTTCGGACACACGCCGGAAGATCCGGAGAAGTTCATTCTCGATTACAACCGTCGCATTGTGGCGGCCAGCGACGAATTTTATGCGTACGCGCGGCCCACGGATTTCCGGTTGGAGACGCGTGAGGTCAAAGTTTTTTCGACGCGGGAAGTGCCGGACCCGAAGCTGGAAGCGAAGGTCAAAGGGGCATTCGGCGAATTCCTGAGATTTACTTCGGCGGTGAAGACGCCGTATCCGGAAAATAATCTGGTGAATGCGCGCTGGTTCCCGGCGAGGGGCCGGCGTGCGATTGTTCTGCTGCCGCACTGGAACGCGGACGCGATCGCTTACGTCAGCCTCTGCCGGGTGATGAACATGATGGGCATCGCGGTGCTGCGCTTAACCATGCCGTATCACGACATTCGCATGCCCGCTGAGATCAGCCGCGCGGATTATGCCGTGTCGGCCAACATCGGGCGAACGCTCGACGCGGTGCGGCAGGGAGTCGTCGATATTCGGAGTTGCCTCGACTGGCTCGAGCAGCAGGGATACAACCAACTTGGCATTGTCGGCACCAGCCTGGGATCGTGTTACGCGTTTATCGCGGCGGCGCATGATCTGCGGCTTCGCGTGGCCGCATTCAATCATGCGTCGACTTACGTTGCGGACGTGGTATGGCATGGGCAGTCGACGCGGCACATCCGGCAGGGTATTGAGCAGCAGATTGATCTGGAGACACTGCGCAAAGCGTGGTTAGCTGTCAGTCCCATGTCTTACTTCAATCAGTTTGCACGCTGGCCACGGAAGTCGCTGATCGTGTATGCGAAATATGATCTGACATTCCTGCCAGAACTTTCGCTGCAAACGGTTGAGGAGTTTGAGCGGCACGGGCTTGACCACAAAGTTGCCGTGCTGCCTTGCGGGCACTACACGACGGGCGAGACTCCATACAAATATCTGGACGGGTGGCATCTGGCTTCATTTCTGCGGACTGCATTTGATTAGGGGCTTTTACCACTAAGGACACTAAGGTTCACGAAGGAAAACTGCTTTCAGACATCCTCGTCCGCTGCTTCGAGCCTTTTGTTAATCTGCGGTTTAGAATGCATGGTGCAGCCTGTTGTACCGGCCATATAGGAATCAGGAAAATCACATGAACAACGCCGCAAAGATGTACCGCCCGCTTTTCGAGAGCGATCCGCAGATTGCCGCTGCCATCGACAACGAAACTCGCCGCCAGCATGAAGGACTTGAACTGATTGCTTCGGAGAACTTTGTCAGCGAAGCCGTGCTGGAAGCGGCGGGCTCGGTGTTCACCAACAAGTACGCCGAAGGATATCCGGGCAAACGGTATTACGGCGGCTGCGAGTATGCGGATATCGTCGAGAACCTGGCACGAGATCGGGCGAAGCAACTCTTCGGCGCGGAGCACGCCAACGTGCAGCCGCATGCCGGATCGCAGGCCAACATGGAAGCCTATGCTTCGGTGTTGCAGCCGGGCGACACGATCCTGGGACTGAATCTGGCGCATGGTGGACACCTGACGCACGGGCATCACCTGAATTTTTCCGGCAAGACATACAAGATCGTTCCGTACGGCGTCACAAAGGAAACCGAGACCATTGATTACGACGAGTTGGAGAGGCTGGCAGTACAAGAGCGGCCCAAGCTGATTGTCGGCGGAGGCAGCGCTTATCCGCGCACGATTGATTTCGCCCGCATGCGGCAGATTGCCGACAAGGTGGGCGCGCTTTACCTCGTCGACATGGCGCACTTTGCCGGGTTGGTGGCTGGCGGCGCGCATCCTTCGCCGGTGCCGCACGCGCATATTGTGACTTCGACCACGCATAAGACTCTGCGTGGGCCGCGCGCGGGAATGATCCTTTCCAAAGCCGAATTCGCGCAGGCCATCGACAAAGTCGTCTTTCCGGGAATGCAAGGCGGTCCGCTGGTTCACATCATGGCGGCGAAGGCCGTGTGCTTTCAGGAGGCGATGCAGCCCGAGTTCCGCGACTACGCGCGACAAGTCGTCGCCAACGCCAAGGTGCTGGCGAAAACGCTGGCCGACGAAGGATTCCGCATCATATCCGGTGGCACTGATACGCACCTCATGCTGGTCGACGTGTTCTCCAAGGGCATGCTGGGCAGCGAAGCGGAGAAGGCGTTGGGCGAAGCGGGCATCACCGTGAACAAGAATGCAATTCCGTTCGACACCAACCCGCCGATGAAGCCGAGTGGCGTCCGCATTGGCACTCCGGCGCTGACCACGCGCGGCATGAAGGAGGCGGAGATGACGCAGATTGGGCGCTGGATCGCCGAAGCGCTTCTGCATCGCACAGACGCGGGTGTCCTGAGCAACGTCCGCAAGCAGGTGCTGGAACTGTGCGAGGCGTTTCCGCTCTATGCCGATCGCAGGGCCAAGGCGCAGGCCGAGGTGAGGGCATAATTCCTCTGGGTCGTTCACTGATCTCTGTGGTTAAATGCCAGCGGTGAAGATCGCCATCGATATTCGGCGGATGACCGAGTTCGGCGTCGGCACGTATATCCGCAATGTGGTCCGCACACTGGGACGCCTGGACCATAACAACGAATATTTGCTTTTTGGATCTCCGGCGAAAGTGGAGGAGATCGGCGCGCTGCCGTCGAACTTCCACACCGTTCCCCTGCTGGCCTCCGACCGTTCTATCGAGGGCTATCGCGAATTCCGCAGCTCCTTGAGACGACTGCACTGCGACCTGGTACATATCCCCAATCTTTTTTCCGTGCCACGTTTGCTGCCGTGCCCCTACGTGATTACGGTGCATGACGTGTTGCAGCACATGGCAAGAGCCCGGGAGCAGAGTGGATTGTGGCGGTCTCTACACTTTCAGATGACCAAGCGGGCCCTTGCCGGGGCGTCGCGAATTTTTGCCGTATCGAACTTTACACGCAACGAAATTGAAAAACTGTTTGAGATTCCGCCCGAGCGGGTCGACGTGGTGTACAACGCGATTGATGAGCGTTTTCTGCACGGGCACGCCAGCGCGGCTGACCGCGACCTGATTGCGCGGCGCTACCAGGTCACGTATCCGTTCCTGCTATACGCAGGCAAGATCAGTCCACACAAGAATGTCGTGCGCATGATCGAAGCCTTCTCGGCACTGAAAACGGAACTGGAACGCGACCTGGCCTATCCCGATCTCAAACTCATCATTATTGGGGACGATCTGTCCGGGAATCCCGACTTGCGGCGGACAGTGGTGCGCAGTGGAGTACAAAACGATGTGCGCTTCCTGGGCTTCGTTCCCATTGACGTGCTACGCATTTTCTATGACGAGGCGAAGATATTCGTCTTTCCGTCATTGTATGAAGGATTCGGCCTGCCGCCGCTGGAGGCGATGGTGCACGGAACCCCGGTAGTGACGTCGAACGTGTCGTCGTTGCCTGAGGTCGTGGGGAATGCGGCAGTGCTGGTCAATCCTGAAAACGTATTCGAAATCATGCGTGCGCTGCATCGTGTATTGATAGACCAGGCGCTGCGCGGGCGCATGAAAGAACGGGGCTACCAGCAGGCCGCGAAGTTTTCGTGGGAGACGTCGGTGCGACGGATTCTAGAAACGTATAGCCAAATCGCCCACGGCGGTCGAGCCCATTCCAATCATCAACCCGCCGCGGACTAAGGGCACAAAGATTTACTTCAGAAGCGGCTGTCCAGGAGAGAGGATGGCGAGCTTGTGCAACTTGGCCGTGAGGCGAGTCTTATCGGCATCGGTTTTGGCGGCGGCCAGGCGCTTGCGCAACTGGACAATCTTCTCTTTGCGGGTGCGGCGGCGACGAATTTCCGGCCGACGGCTGGGTGCTGACATGAAAACCTCTCTTGAAAAGTGGGATTGAATATGGCCGCGAAACTGACGGCCGGACCAATCCATTATAACCGTAAGCCCAGGCCCGGAAAGAGATGTGCGTCAACGGAGGACATTTTTAGTGTAGAAGTCCCGGTTGACACTGCTTCCTAGTGTTTTATAATAGTTCTCATCCGATAATCATGCGCCTCACCCATGAGCAGTTCCGTGAGCTGGCCGCGAAGCACGGCTTGGCGGTCACGCACCAGCGTCAGGTGGTTTATGAGGCTGTCATCGCTTCCCACGGACACTATTCTCCAGAAGACATTTACGCTGCGGTCCGGCGTCGCATTCCATCCATTTCTCTCGCTACCGTCTACAACAACCTGCGGCTTTTTATTGAATGCGGGTTGCTGCGAGAAGTTAGTCCTCATGCGTCCACCCTGCGTGTGGACGGCAATCTCGAACCTCACCATCACCTCGTCTGCTCCCGCTGCAAATCAGTGCAGGACATTGAAGGTGATTTCATCGATTTGAAGCGGCTATCCCGGCAACTGCCGGATGGCTTTGATCTCACGCAGCCGTTGATCGAGGTCTTTGGCCTCTGTCGCCGCTGCAGCGCCAAAACATAGTTTTCTTCAGGCAGTACGCAATCAAGAATCGAAGGATGAAAATATATGGAAAATACACTTGCGACTTCATCAGGAAGTGTTTCCCCCGAAACTAAGGACAAGAGCACGTTAACTGAAGCGAAGTGCCCCTTCGGGCACGGCGCTCGCAAATCCCACGCCAATGTTGATTGGTGGCCGAATCAGGTGAACCTGAAAGTCCTGCACCAGCATTCCCCGTTGTCCGACCCAATGGGTAAGGAGTTTAACTACGCGGAAGAGTTCAAGACGCTCGACCTGAGTGCCGTGGTTAAGGACCTGAATACATTGATGACCGACTCGCAGGAGTGGTGGCCTGCCGACTTTGGACATTATGGGCCCCTTTTCATTCGTATGGCGTGGCACAGCGCGGGTACGTACCGCATCGGTGACGGCCGTGGCGGGGCTGGCTCCGGTCAACAGCGATTCGCGCCGCTCAATAGCTGGCCCGACAACGTGAATCTCGACAAGGCGCGCAGGTTGCTCTGGCCGATCAAGCAGAAGTATGGCAAGAAAATCTCATGGGCCGACCTGATGATTCTTGCCGGCAACGTCGCATTGGAGTCGATGGGATTCAAGACGTTCGGTTTTGGCGGCGGACGTCCGGATGTCTGGGAACCCGAAGAAGAAATTTATTGGGGTCCTGAGGGCACGTGGCTGGCCGACGAGCGTTACACGGGCGACCGTGATCTTTCCAATCCGCTCGCTGCCGTGCAAATGGGTCTGATCTACGTGAATCCGGAAGGGCCCAACGGGAAACCTGATCCCATCGCTGCGGCGCGGGATATCCGGGAAACGTTCGCTCGCATGGCGATGAACGATGAAGAAACGGTCGCCCTCATTGCCGGCGGACACACTTTTGGCAAGACGCACGGCGCTGCCATCCCCGCTGATTATGTAGGCGCGGAACCGGAAGGGGCCGCCATCGAGGAGCAAGGCCTCGGATGGAAAAATAAATTTGGCAAGGGTTTTGGTGCTGACACCATCGGCAGCGGCCTGGAAGTCACCTGGACCCAGACCCCGACGAAGTGGAGCAACAACTTCTTCTCGAACCTGTTCAGCTACGAATGGGAGCTGACTAAGAGCCCGGCCGGCGCACATCAGTGGACACCAAAGAATGGCGCGGGCAACGGAACGGTGCCGGATGCGCATGATCCGTCAAAGCGGCATGCGCCGACGATGCTGACCACAGACCTTGCGTTGCGGTTCGACCCTGCTTACGAAAAAATCTCACGGCGCTTCTTTGAGCATCCGGACCAATTCGCAGACGCGTTCGCAAAAGCGTGGTTCAAGCTGACGCACCGCGACATGGGACCGATCCCTCGGTATCTGGGTCCGCTCGTTCCGAAAGAACCCCAGATCTGGCAAGATCCTGTTCCCGCCGTGGATCATAAATTGATCAGCGAACAGGACGTTGCTGCTCTGAAGTCAAAGATCCTCAAGTCCGGGCTGACGATCTCCCAACTAGTCAAGACGGCATGGGCATCGGCGGCGTCATTCCGCGGCTCCGACAAGCGCGGTGGGGCGAACGGGGCCCGCATTCGCCTCACGCCGCAAAAGGACTGGGAAGTAAACCAGCCGGCTGAGTTGTCGAAGGTTCTGCCGAAGCTGGAGGCGATCCAAAAGGAATTCAACAGTGCGCAGACGAATGGGAACAAGGGAAAGAAGGTTTCTCTGGCGGACCTGATCGTTCTCGGCGGCGACGCCGCGATCGAAGAAGCTGCGAAAAAGGCCGGGCACGACGTGAAGATTCCTTTCTCGCCGGGCCGCACGGATGCTTCGCCGGAGCAGACGGACGTGCACTCGTTCGCCGTAATGGAGCCGGTTGCGGACGGATTCCGCAACTACCTTCGCGGCGGACAGGTCCTGTCGGCCGAGGAGTTCCTGCTGGATCGGGCGCAGTTGCTCACCCTGACTGCACCTGAGATGACAGTACTTATCGGTGGTCTGCGCACACTCAATGCAAACTTCGGGCAGACTAAACACGGAGTCTTCACCAACCGGCCGGAGACGCTGACGAATGATTTCTTCATCAACCTGCTCGATATGAATACGCAGTGGGAGCCCTCCAATACGGTCGAAGGCATTTCTGGAGGCGTATACGAAGGGCGCGATCGGAAGACGGGCAAGACCAAGTGGACCGCCACTCGCGTCGATCTCCTCTTCGGTTCGAACTCGCAGCTCCGCGCACTCGCAGAAGTCTATGCATCGAACGACGCGAAGGAGTCGTTTGTG
Organism: uncultured Acidobacteriaceae bacterium; assembly: GCA_963840895.1. Lineage (GTDB taxonomy): Bacteria > Acidobacteriota > Terriglobia > Terriglobales > Acidobacteriaceae > Sulfotelmatobacter. Next base: position 412,660 of record CAWJAR010000002.1, on the reverse strand, counting down.
AAAGACTTCGCGGCGGCGTGGAACAAGGTGATGAACCTTGATCGCTATGATCTTGCCGAAGCTCGGTGAGAAAAAGCTGTCGAGCTTGTGATAGAAGTCGTTACTTTTCGTGGGCAAGGGGGCGCTTCGGCGCCCCTTTGCCGCTTTCACCAACGTGAAACCATTTCCTCCAGATTCAGGCTCACTCCGGAACCGGAGCGCGTCTGCGTGTCAGGGCGAGGCAATTCGACTTGCTCCGGACGATTACAGTCAAGAACCCCCTCACCGCAAGCGTGGCACTCACTCAGCTATGCCGACCGCGTGCCCCCGCTCGCCTAGTTCACTGTAGTGCGCAACTCGAAAACCAGCCGATGTCATTTCCGCCTCGAGTTCATCGCGGGTGAACGAATGAGTGTAGTGACCAAGACTTAGGCGATCCCCGAGTTCCAAAGGTCTCCGTCCACGTAAGACAAGACTACAAATCGTGGCAGTCCGGTGAACCACGGCCTCATAACGTGAAGACGGGCCGCGTGTGAAAAACGAGACTAACAGCGGCGAGTGCGGCAAAGCGCGCTGGCGCAAAGCCTGAAGGAACGCAATCCGACGTACCTTTATCGGAATGTGCGTATACGCACTCCAGCCTACAATCAATCCATCGTAATCTGCCGGACCCGGAGGAACACTGTCTGGCGAAGAAGGAAACACGGATTTTGATTCGCCGAGCTTGTCGAAAATCTCCTGACTGGCGCGCACCAGTGGCAGACAACATTCGAAACCGTCCGCCTCGAACCCGCATTTATGCAGCGCCAAAAGCTCCCGGCCAGCGCCCGCTGCCCCTACCAAGACGCGAGATCCTCGTCGAAAGTAGCGCTCCAGGACGGGTGTTTCCCAGCTGAAGAAACCGCTCAGATTGTGCTCGGTCGATGCCAGATACTGCGACTCGCCATATCGTGCGGCTGTAATCGCATTGAGATCATCGGCAGACAGGCAACCGAGCCAGAGCCCCTCATGCAGGGCTGTCATGATCCTGACGAGTCGACTAAACCATCTATCGGCACGCTGGAAGCACCTCACGCGGAATGTTCGTTCACGAAGTTCCATTTGATGTCGAGTGGATTGTGACGCAGCGTGGGCACTCTTCGCAACGTCGAGCTCAACCTGTTACACCTGAAAAACTTTTGGGATCGGCACTGTCCGTAGGGTCCAAATATTACAATTCCGGAATGCCTGACAGCCTTCGCCGTAAAGCCGTGGTCGAAGGCCTCACGAAACTGTTTACCAAACTGAAAGCATCACTTCGCCTCGGCCATCGCTCATCAGGCTCCCCCCTTCCTCTCCTCGCCCTCGCCGCCATTCTTCTGCTGACCAATCCCTGGTTCGGCCTGATCGATGACGAAGCCTACCAAGTCGGTTCCGCCGCGCAACCAGTCGCCATTGTCGCCACTCAATTCAAGACTGAAGCCCCACAATTGCATCCCCCTCTTCCGGATATCCTCCTGCATATCTGGCTCGCTCTAACCGGAAATTCTCTCCTCCTGTTGCGCGTCCCTTCCATCCTTTTCTTCACCCTTGGAATCTGGGTCTCTTCGCGCGCGGCAGATAAAGCAGCCGGCCCATCCGCCGCTCGGGCCACCATCGTCTTGAGCGTGTTATGGCCTTACGGATTCCACTTCGGCCGCTACGCCGTCTGGCTTCCCTTCTGCTTCTTTCTTCTCGCCTGCGTTACGTACACCTATCTCTGTTGGCTCCAGCAGCCGACCTCAAAACGCCTCGCCTGGTTCGTGATTTCCGCGCTGGCGTTGCTTTATACCAACTTCGTGGGCGGGGCGTTTCTGGCGGTGTTGGGTGTGGACCTCATGTTCCGGCGGGAGTTTCACTGGAGAGCGCAATGGCTGCGGCTGGCACGTGTAGTGGCGCTGCTCGTGGTAGCCTGTGCCCCCCTTTGGCCCCAATTCTTTCGCTTGTTGAAGATCCACCCTCCCGCAATTTCCGCCAGCGCTCTCTTGACCCCTCTTTACAGCCTGTACGTTCTGGTGGCCTCGGAATCCATCGCCCCCTGGGTACTGCCCCTAAGTATCACGTTGGCGTTATCCATGATTTGTTGCGGCCTTATGATCCTGCTCAAAGCGCCCCGCTTTGCCCGGGTGCTTTTCGCTTCCACATTGCTTTTGGTGTTCGCCCTGGCGCTCTCGGGCGAAATCAATCAGAAACGCGTCATGCCGCTTGGCGCCTGGCTCCTGATCTCAGCCGGTATCGCCTTGGCCACAACTCCGCCACAGTTTCGGCGCTTCCTCATCGTGGGCCTCACCGTCATCGGCGCGATTTCATGGTTCGGCATCGCGACGCGACGCTTTTATCCGACTCCTAGGTCCCTTGAGCCTTGGCAGCAGATTGCACAGGTCGCCGCCTCTTCCGTGCTCTCGAATCAGATCGTAATCGGCAGCCATCCGGTATTTCTGTTCTATCTCACTCGCGACCTGATGACCGCTGGAGGCATCTCCCCCAACCATTTCCGAGGCAACTATGCCGAGCAGTTGCAGTACCCCCGCGTCTACAACACGGCCGGATGGGTCAATGCCGGCCATCCAACGTCGGCGCACATGCTGTTTGTCGACACCATGTATGGCACGGACTTCCGAAATACAACTGCGGTCTCGGCCTGGCTCGACCAGCACTGCCGACGTGAGAACACCGATAAGCTCGTCACAAATCCAGAATACGAGTTAAAAGGCAGGTTATTCGGCCCCGGCGAAGCCTCGCCCTGGCGGATTGAAGTGCGCCGATACGCTTGCAGCCTTTGAACACAGCGGGTGCTGTACGCAAGTGGTTGAGAATCCCGCGCCGTCACGAGCGCGTCACATCACGGAAGTAGTAGAAGCAGAAAGCAGAAAATAAGAATTAAAGGCAGCCGGACCTGTAAGCCGAATTCGCCGGGCTGCATTGCAAACAGACAACTTATTTGAAATCAGTCGCCGTGAAGTGTCAATGATGTCAACTTTGGCAGTGTTGGCAGGTTTTGCGTCACACCGGCGTCACAAATTCGCGGATTTCACCGAGTGAGCCCGACTCGGCACTCCGGGCATCGAATGTGCCCGATGCGGCAAACGAAGAAGGAACGCTGAGGTTTGCTGCGTCCAAAAAGCCGAAATACTCGTCGGCTCATCGGAACGCGCCTTCCCCCTTCTGGTGTTTGGCTGTCTGGCACAGAATTACTCGATCCTCCCCGTCCATGTCTTCAGTGCGGACCCGATAGAGTTCCATCTACTACGCTTTGTAAGAGTATTCTCAAAGTTCGTACTACGCGATTGGCATTCAGACGACGCCAGGAAATTTCAGCCTGTCGATGAAATAATGATACCCCTCTCGATCCAGCTGCTCGCGCTTAATGCTCCACTTCTTTCTATTCGATAAAATGCCGTCAGGCCTAGACCATGTCCTTGAATCTTTCCACTCGACTGGCACCGCAATTCACCAGGAACGTCCGGCATCGGGGCGAAGAATACTATTGGCGCGACCAAGTCCGTATTGAGCGGGCTTCTGAAACTGAATTGCACGCCCGGGTGCGGGGTTCGCAGACTTATGATGTAGAGCTGAATTTCAGAGACGGAATCCTGTCGGTCTGGTGTGACTGCCCCTACTTCGTGGACAATGGCGTCCCATGCAAGCATCTCTGGGCCACGATTCTGGCAGCCGAGGCACAGGGCGGCCTCTCTGTGGTTACTTCCGCGCCGCAACTGGTATTGAGCGACGATTCTGAATTGCCCTTTGACGACGCTGATCTCAGGACGCTAAAGGCCAGATGGCGAGACTCGGTTGCCCGCTCGAGCGTACCTGTCACCACTCGACAGCGAGTGCCGAAACCGCCATCGTGGCAACAGCAATTCAGCGAGATCGTCGCCCCCGGCTCGCGGCCGGCCGTGCCAGAGTCCACGTGGCCGGCTAAGCGGGAGGTTCTATACATCGTGGACATTGCAACGTGTCTCTCGGGCGGCGGACTGTGCCTCACGCTGGAATCTCGTGATCGCAAGAAAGACGGCAGCTGGACCCGCCCCAAGCCGCTCGCGATGAAGCGCAGCCAGATTCAGCGTCTTCCCATAACCGAAGACCAACAAGTACTGTCGATGGTCGCTGGAACACGGATGTACGCCTATGGATACTTGGATCCTTATGAACGTCTTCCTGAATTGTCAATGCTTCCGCCTGCACTGAGCGCTATGCTCATGCCTCTCATGGTCCGAACCGGCCGCTGCTACTTGCGGCCTCAGAACGAGCCCGAAGCTTTGCTACCGCTGGCTTGGGATGACGGCGAGGCTTGGAGTTTTGGGCTTGAGTTGGGCAAGGCGGAAGACGGACAGTGTGCGCTCACCGGATTTTTCCACCGCGGTGAAGAGCGAATGAAACTGACGGACCCGCTTCTCGTCGCACCTGGCCTTCTACTTACCAGGGACCGAGTGGCACGATGCGCCCAGGAAGCTTCGTTTGAGTGGATTTCAGCTCTTCGCAAGAAGTGCTCGATTGTGGCCCCCGAGGGCGAAAAAGATCAATTCCTGGCCGCCTTGCTCTGCTCCCGGAACCTGCCGCCACTGACTGTGCCAGAGGAAATGCGGTACGAGGAATTGGCGTCAATTCCAGCTCCGCGTCTGAAAATTTCCCAAGCGCCGACTCGCTTAGGACCAGGGCGCCTGCAAGCGGAGCTCTCGTTTGCCTACGACGACCGGATTGTGCCGGAGTTCGATTCCTCGCGGGGCGTCTTTGACGCTGCCAGCCGGCGGTTTCTGATCCGCGATTTCGACGCCGAAGCAACGGCTAATGCATTGCTTGATCAACTGGGCGTGAAACGAGGCCAAGCGAGTTACTGGGAGCCCGAACCTGTCCGCGGGTTTGCGGCGAGTAAGCTGCCACGGGTCGTGCGGTCGCTGGTCGAGGCAGGATGGCACATTGACGCCGAGGGAAAAATCTTCCGCCGGCCGGGATCGTACCGGCTCGAAGTGTCCAGCGGTGTGGACTGGTTCGAATTGCACGGCGAAGTGGATTACGGCAACACCAAGGCGCGACTGCCAGAATTGCTCGCGGCCCTGCGTCGCGGCAACAACATGGTGCAGCTCGATGACGGAACCTACGGAATGCTGCCGGAGGAATGGCTGCGCCGGATCGGTCCCCTGGCCGGAATGGGTTCTCCCGAGAACGGACACATTCACTTTACCCGTTCCCAGGCAGGACTTCTCGATGCCCTGCTGGCCACACAGCCCGAAGCACAATGGGACCAGCCGTTTGCGCGCGTCCGGGCCGATCTGCACCAATTCAGTGCGGTGGAGACCACTGCACAGCCTGAGGGATTCGTGGGCCGTTTGCGCGATTATCAGTGCGAAGGATTGGCGTGGATCCTTTTTCTACAACGATACTCTTTCGGCGGTTGCCTGGCCGATGATATGGGTGTGGGCAAGACGGCGCAGGTGCTGGCTCTTCTCGAAATGCGTCGCGAGTTGCGGTGCACCGGCAAGCCAGTCGCACCGTCCCTCATCGTGGTGCCGAAATCCCTGGTGTTTAACTGGAAGCAGGAGGCGGAGCGCTTCACGCCTCAACTGCGGGTTCTGGACCACACCGGCATGGCCCGCGATGGCAACGACTTCGCGGCTTGTGACGTGATCCTCACCACCTATGGTACGCTGCGCCGGGATATCCTTTCTCTTAAGAATCTCGAATTTGATTACGTCATCCTCGACGAGGCTCAGGCGGTCAAGAATGCCGACACTGAATCTTCGAAGGCAGTACGCCTTTTGCGTGGACGATATCGTCTGGGGCTGAGTGGCACTCCGGTCGAGAATCATCTCGGCGAACTCTGGAGCTTATTTGAGTTTCTCAATCCTGGAATGCTTGGCGCAGCCAGCGTTTTCAAGGTTGCGGGCGGCACATGGCGCAATCCCACGGAAGACACGCGCCGCTTGCTGGCTCAGGCCCTGCGGCCGTTCATTCTGCGCCGGACCAAGCAGCAAGTGGCGCAGGAACTTCCGCCCAAGAGCGAGCAGACGATTTACTGTGAGATGGAGACCGCCCAGCGCAAGCTCTACGACGAATTGCGCCAGCACTATCGCGAGTCACTGCTGAAGCGAATCGAAACGGATGGCCTGACTAAATCAAAGATCCAGGTTCTGGAAGCCTTGTTGCGTCTGCGCCAGGCCGCTTGCCATCCCGCACTGCTCGACCCCAAACGCATTGGAGCTCCCAGCGCCAAACTCGAAGCGCTGCTCGCGCAATTGCGCGAAGTCCTCGACGAAGGACACAAGGCATTGGTGTTCTCGCAGTTTACCAGCCTGCTGAAAATTGTTCGCGAGCGGCTGAATGAAAGTGGCATCGTTTACGAATACCTCGATGGCGCGACTCGCGACCGCCAGGCCAGAGTCGAGCGTTTCCAAACTGACCCAAGCTGCAGAATCTTCTTGATCAGCTTAAAGGCAGGCGGAGTCGGGCTGAACCTTACCGCCGCCGAGTATGTATTCATCCTCGATCCCTGGTGGAACCCGGCCGTGGAAGCGCAGGCGGTGGATCGCACGCACCGCATCGGACAACAGCGTTCGGTCTTCGCGTATCGGCTGATCGCCCGTGACACCGTCGAGGAGAAGATCCTCGAGTTGCAAAATAGCAAGCGCGACCTGGCCGCCGAAATCATCGGCGCCGAGAGCAGCGTCATTCGGAACCTGAAGCCCGAGGACCTCGCGCTTCTACTTTCATAGCGTTCTTGTGACAATAACAAGGAAGTAAGAAATGAGTCGCGCGAAAGTTGAGGCAGAGTCGGGATAAGTGCAGCTTCCGTCACAATCGGGCGTAGGATTGGCCCAACCGAAAACCGTGTCGAGGGGGGCTTGTAGTCATAAAGGATCGGTATGGGGCATTACTGCAGGATCTGCGGGCGTGAGCGGCCGAACGAGCAGTTCTCGGGCAAAGGTCACAAGATTCATGTGTGCAAGCGCTGCCAGGCCAAGCCGGAGACCGAGCGCCGAGCCATCGAGGATCAGGACGATCTCTTCCGCTTTCTCAAACAGTCGCACATCTCCGAGAAGAATGTGATTCGTCTGGGACAAATGGCGAAGTCGGACAATCCGCAGGTCGCCAGTCTCGCCGAGATTGTCCTGGAAGTGGCCCGACTAAAGCCCTACCAAACCGGGAGACTCAAATTCCTTGCGCAGAAGCATCCGGAACTGCTACGCAAGTTGGAGAACACGGGCTTGATTTTTGCGCATACCTGGGACTGGAGGATTAGGGAAGTCTTCGCCCAATCCAATTCGGAAGAAGCGGAAGTCATTGTTCAAGAGGATTGGGAGGGAACAGATTTGTCCGCGCAAGAGGACTGGGAGATACCGTTTTGAACTGACCTGGCTCAGACCTCGCACTTTCTCCTGCAGACAAAACCGCAGTTGCCGGACATACCAAGGATCCGCATGACGTTGGACGGCACTCATTGGGCCTACGAGTTGCACGAATCTATTCCGTCTTCCTGGCTGACGGCCTGCGTTGATTCCGCCACTTCCTAACCATCGCCCGGAGGCCTACCTTGGCCGTTACTTGCGCCAGACGTTTATCAGGCACCGCTTCAAGAACGGATGAGAGGCAATAGATGAAGATGGCTTCGTTTTCGAGATTGGTCCCGATAACGACCTTGTCGCGACGCTCTTCCGGGATTGTTCCTCTGCCGAGCAGTGATTAACGGGTTGTTCCTGCCGAAGCAGCTGACGCGCGTTCCAGCTTCCGAATACCGCTGCCGCTGCCCAAGCAAGCGCGTCACACCGGCGTCACAGGGATGCGGTGTTCTGTAAGTGATTGAAAACAAAAAGTTGTGGCAGCCGGACCTGTAAGCCGAATTCTGTCCGCGGGATTGCTCCTGCGGGACGGCCATTCCTCTGGGCCGCGCATTGCTGTGCGGCTCTAGCGACCTACCCGGAGGTTTGACGCACCGAGCCGGCACGTGTCCTCGGCCGAAGCCGCGACTTCCTCCCTATTTGGTCTTGCTCCGTGTGGGGTTTGCCCTGCCCGCTGCATTACTGCCGCGGCGGTGCGCTCTTACCGCACCTTTTCACCCTTACCGCGACCGGTGAAGGCCGAGGCGGTATATTTTCTGTGGCACTTTCCGTCGAATTTCCCACCCTTGCGAAGAACGCAAGGATGAGCCACCCTCCCGGACGTTATCCGGCACACTGCTCTGCGGAGTTCGGACTTTCCTCTCCCTGCGCCCGAAAGCGCAGAGAGCGACCGTCCGGTCCGGCTGCCTACGGACTGATTATATCCCGGCGTCCGGCTACCGGCGTTCGGCGTCCGGAGCTAGACCCCGCTTTTGGGGTATAGTCGCGACGCATGCTGCTAAACTTAATTCTGATCGGGAACAGTCGCAATTCCCGGAAGCCGGACGCCGAGAGCCGCACGCCGACCTTATGAACATTGCTGAAGCCATCCGCATCGCGCTGCGATCCCTGTGGGCCAATAAGTTGCGATCCGTGCTCACGCTGCTGGGCGTGGTGATTGGGATTGCGGCAGTCATTGCGGTAGTGACGTTTGTTTCTGGGATTCAGGATTACGTCGCCACAAAGATTTTCAACCTCGGCGCGGACGTGTTCATCATCGCGAAGATGTCACCGATTGAGACCAATGTTGAACACTTCCTGGTGGCGGAAAAACGCAAGAACCTGAAACTGGAGGATTACCAGGCAGTGCTGGAAGCTTGCCACCATTGCGAATACGTGGGCGCAATGGCTCGCGGCAGCGGCAAGGTGAAACACAATGAACAGTCGATTAGTGATACGACCATTCAGGGGATCACGCCGTCGGTGGCGTCCATTCTCGATACCGACCTGACGTACGGTCGTATGTTGAACGACACGGACCTGAACAATCACCTGCAGGTGGCTGTCGTGGGAACGGACATCGTGGAGCACCTGCTGGGCGGGGCCGATCCGCTGGGGCAGGAAATACGGGTCGATGGCTGGACCTACCAGGTGATCGGCGTCGGGAAGAAAAAAGGTAAGACGCTGGGGCAGAGTGCAGACAACTACGTGCTGATTCCGGTCACGGTCTACTTGAAGCAGTACGGATCGCACAACGACAGCCTTCGAGTTTGGGGCAAGGCCACTGCGACCGGAGCGCCGCTCAGCCAGGCGATCGACGAAGCCCGAGTTGCGCTGCGGGCCCAGCGTCATGATCGCGTGGGCGAAGAAGACAGCTTCGAAATCGAAACGAATGCCAGTCTATTGAGCATCTGGTCCGGGCTGAGCGATACGTTTTTTATGGCGACGATCGGCATTGCTGCGGTCTCTCTCGTGGTAGGCGGTATCGTGATCATGAACATCATGCTGGTGTCGGTCACGGAACGTACCCGCGAAATTGGTATTCGCAAGGCTCTGGGCGCCAGGCGCGAGGATGTCTTGCTGCAGTTCCTGATCGAGGCCGTGACCCTAGCTTTGGTGGGCGGGGTACTGGGAGTGCTGGCTGGCGTGACCGTGGCGGAAATGGTCACGCTTCTAATCGGTATGCCATCATCCATCAAGTTGTGGGCGGTCGCGGCCGGGCTGTTCGTGGCTGCGAGCGTCGGAGTATTTTTCGGAGTTTATCCGGCGCGCAAAGCGGCGCGACTGGACCCAATTGTGGCACTGCGGTTTGAAATGTAAAAGGCTCTCGGCTCTCGGCCCAAGAGCAGGCAGCCGGATGGCGGATTTTTATGAAGCGCAAAGACGAATTCGGCGAGATCTTTCACATGGCGTCGGACACGATCCGCAGCAACAAGCTGCGCTCGGCACTGACGGTGCTGGGCATTGTGATCGGCGTTGCTGTCGTAATCGGCGTTTCCTCGATCGGGCGCGGGCTTGACGAGAACGTACGCGAGATCGTCAGCAGCATTGGCTCGGATGTAATCTTTGCCTTCCACATTGAGCCCTTCACTTTTGGCCGGCCGACCGAGGAAATGCGTACCCGCAAGGAACTCACGTACGACGACGCTGTTGCCATGCGCGACTTGCCTCATGTGAAAGCTGTGACCGCGGGAATCCGGTATTTTCGGCCGGAGTTGGGCGTTGGAACATTCGCGGTGAAGTATGGAGACCGGAAAGCCAAGAACACGATTCTCGAGGGCGACCAGGCATCGGCCAAGGAAGTGTTCGACCTGCTGATTGCATCGGGACGATGGTTCAGCGAAGTGGACGAAGAACACCGGTCGAATGTGGTGCTGCTGTGCTCGGACGTTACCGAAGAGCTGTTTGGCAATGAGAGCCCGCTTGGCAAAGAGGTCAATATTGAAGGCCAGCTTTTTACCGTGATTGGAACAGTGCAGCCGGTGAAGTCAGTGTTTGGCGGCGGCAAGAATCCGGAAGACAACAAAGTCGTTTTCCCGCTCAGCACGCTGCGCAAGCTTCATCCGGAGCTGAAGCAGCATTGGATCAGCATCAAGGCGACTTCGCACGACGATGTCCCGAAGGCGATCGATGAGATTCGGGAGCTGCTGCGGCGAAGGCGGAAGGTCCCGGTCGACAAGCCCGACAATTTTGCAGTGTTCACCTCGGACTCCATCTCCGATGCGTGGAATCAGATTACGGGAGCGCTGTTTGTCGGGATGTTCGCGATTTCCAGTGTCGCGCTGATCGTAGGTGGCGTGGGCGTGATGAACATCATGCTGGTCAGCGTGACCGAGAGGACGCGTGAGATCGGGGTGCGCAAGGCGATTGGCGCACGTAAGCGCGATATTTTGCTGCAATTCACCCTCGAGGCCATCATGTTGACCGCGGTGGGAGGGATTATTGGCGTGACCGCCGGGGCGATCGTGGTGTGGGTGATTCCTGTGATGTGGCCCTCGCTGCCAGCGCGCATGTCTGTCTTCTGGACCACGTTCGGTTTTAGCGCCGCTGCCGGAGTAGGGCTGGTCTTTGGAATTTATCCAGCGTGGAAGGCGGCGAATCTGGATCCGATTGAGTCGTTGCGTTACGAATAAGCTGGCCTGCCTCCGCGCATGATTCACTCCATCGCCAGAGTCCTACAGTTTGTTGCTGTTGCGGGGTGCCTCTGTAGTTCTGCCTACTGCCTTATTTGCTTGTGGAGCGTGCGCGGGTTTCTACGTGGACGGCGGGCGAACGGGAATGTCCAACCCGCGCAAGGTCTGCCTCCTGTTTCGATTTTGAAGCCACTGAAGGGTACCGACCCTGACATTTACGAAAGCTTCCGCAGCCATTGCCTGCAGGATTATCCGGAATACGAAATTGTTTTTGGGGTGAGCGAGGCCGATGATCCGGCGGTTGCGAGCGTGCAGCAATTGCAGCGGAAGTTTCCGGAGCGGGCTATTCGCTTGGTCGTGTGCTCACAAAAACTAGGCGCCAACGTGAAGGTTAGCAATCTCGAGCAGATGCTGGCCGCGGCTCGCTATCAGCACTTGCTCGTGAACGACAGCGATATTCGTGTCGAGAGGGACTACCTTCGCCGGGTTATAGCACCACTCATGGACGAGCACATTGGGATGGTGACGTGTCTTTATCGGGGAGTGCCGGCGACTACTTTCGGATCACGATTGGAAGCGCTTGGCATCAGCACGGATTTCTGCCCCGGGGTGCTGGTTGCTCGGCAACTCGAAGGTGGAGTTCGCTTTGGCCTGGGTTCGACTCTTGCCTTTCGACGCGCCGATCTGGAGAGAATTGGCGGGTTTCGATCGTTCGTGGACTTTCTCGCGGATGACTACGAGCTCGGACGGAGGATCGCCGGACTTGGGTTGCGGGTTGAACTCTCGGATGTTGTCGTAGAGACCCATCTTCCCGCCTACGATGTGGCCGGCTTTCTGGCTCATCAACTGCGCTGGGCTCGCAGTGTGCGCGATGCGCGAGCGAAAGGCTACATTGGTCTCGTTTCTACCTATGGAACGATGTGGGCGATGCTCGCCGTGATTGCTGCCAACGGCGCGTGGTGGTCCTGGCTTGCGTTTGGAGCGACCGTCTTACTACGGTTTGTGGTGGCGATCGCCGTTGGCAGCGCAGTGCTTGACGATCGACGATTGTTGGAAAACCTGTGGTTGTTGCCGGTGCGCGATCTGATTGCCGTTGGGGTGTGGGCCGGGAGTTTTGCGGGACATACGGTTACGTGGCGCGGAGATCGCTTCTTGTTAAGGAAGGGGCGGCTGATCGGGTTGTAGTGCATCGTGCCTACCGGTGTCCGACAGAATTTCTAGACGCGCGGTCGGGACGGCCCCCGCTACTCCCGACTCGACGGCGGTGCTACTGTTGCGGTCGTTGCAGGGGGGCGATTTTTCCGCCTTGGCCGAAGCGGTAGGTTTCGCCGCGCCAGTAGAAGTCTCTGCTGGAGTAGCTGATGAGCCAAGCGATGAAACCAAACAGATCCCTGAAGGGATAGAGCCAGCAGAACGTTACTGCTCGAGGGTCGCGAGCTACCGTCCAACCTACAATCACTGATTGCATCATCCGGTTCAAGCCGGCTAACGCGAGTAGAACAACTCCAAGCGTCCAATGAGCGAGTGCGGCGGCAGCAATCAGGCCCAGAATGCCGAACGGCATGGCGTAGGTGAGGCCGGTGCCCGCATGACCGGCAGGACGCGAGTAGCGCGTGCTCTTCATCCATCGCAGCTGATCTCCGAGAGTGCGGAGCAGGGAACGAGAAGTCAAGACATTGCGGACGATGTGGTGCGAGAGAACCACTTTGTAATTCTTTGCCCAAATGCGATTGCCTAACTCGAAATCATCGGAGTAGTAATCGGCTACGGCTCTGATGCCGCCGATGGCGTCGATGGCGTCGCGGCGTACAGCCATCGCTGGGCCGAGAGCGAAGCGCATTCCCTCCATCATGTCGGCGACCATCACCCCCGACGACATCTCTACCGAGAGTCCGAGAGCTTCGAGCCATGACCAGAAATCGGATGCGGGAATGCCGCGATACATACACGTAACCAGACCTACCTTGGGGTCGAGAAGCGGAGGGATCGTATTGCTCAGGAAATCGGGGGCGACCCGAACATCACTGTCACTGATGATGAAATAGGAACGTGACGAAGCGGCGATCATCTTCTCCAGCGAAAAAACTTTGGCGTTCGGCCACGTTGGAGGGCCAGAGAAAATCACGCGGCTCGGGATGTGAGGGTACCGCGCACGTATTTCCTCAGCGATTTTGACAGCGGGATTGTCCGCGTCGCGTGCCCCGAAAATGACTTCGTAATCAGGATAATCCTGCTGGAAGAAACTCTCGAGATTTGCCGCCAGTTGCTCTTCCATCCCATGTAGGGGCTTGAGGATGGTGACTGGGGGCAGGGAAGCCGTTGGCGTGGCATTGGCGGCCGCCAGTGCCGATCGCGCTATGCGCAGATAACGCCGGGTCGCCACCAGCGTCATCATCAGGTAGATTGTCGAAGTGAGTGAACCCGCCAGCGCTAGTACTAAGAGCGCACGCCAAAATAAAACAACTACGGGAACGATGAGAGTCCCAAGCATCATCGAAGAAGCACGATTATAACCGGGGGATTTGGTCCGCTCCGCTCATTCGGTCGCTCGGCTTCATTGTGCGTGGTTCGTGAAAATTGCCTTCCCTCCGCTGCGGGCCAACAAGAAATGAGGCGTGCCGAGCAACTCCTTAGGGTCTTCCTGGTCGGTCCACAAGAAGACGCGAGCAGAGCCGGACCACAGATTGGCGAACGACTGGGGCGTCTCGAAGACATGAGGCGCGTCGGGGAATTTTTCACCGTACCAAAGGTTGCCGCTGGGCGCGTGCAAAACGCGCACGGGAATATGAGTATAGAAATTGAGAGTCGAAGCCTGATGATATTCGCCGTCGATGACAATCAAATCGCCGGGGTGATACTCCTTCTGAATCGCAACTGCGAGATCATACGAAGAAAGGATTGGTGAAAAACGTGCGAACGAAATATGCACACAGGTTAGCAGGCAGATCATCATGAGCGACAGCACTGCGTTCCCCCAAGCAGGCTTGGCACGGCGCCGCATCCACCAATTCAGCATAGTTCCAAGCAACAAAGATAGAGAAGCCCCGAGAAGCGGGCCACGAAACACGCCCAAGGCTTGGGGCGTGAAATCGAGCACGTGTCCCAGTGAAAAATCGTAGTCTTGCGGGTTCTTCTTTAGTAGTTCCGCCAAGTCCACGCCCGCCGCAGGCTGGTGCGTCGTGGTGAGAAGTGCCAGGCCAATTACGCCACCAAGAATACCTACGACCATCAGAACCAGGGAGGACCGGCGTCCAGCGCGCCGTTCGGCCTCGGTTGCATTGGGGGAAGACTCCCGAGCCAGCCATCCACCCGCCAGCAGGGCTATGCCGGGCAATGCGGGGATCGTGTAATACTCCTGCCGCGTGGAGAAGCTGAAGAAGAGCAAGATCACTAAAGCCCACAGGAAAAAGAGGAGGCTTGCTCTCTTGCGGCGGTCAAAGGTCGCACCCATCAGTTGCAAACGCATCGGTACTTCCCGCAACGCTTGGGGCAGAAAGACAGTCCAAGGCACGAGCCATAGCACCAGCAACGCCCAGAACAACAGAAGGGGAACGGTGTCATACCCTGGAGGCACCCGCTTGTTCAAGAACCGATTGATGTGCTCATTCACGAAATAGAACCACAAAAATCCTCGCGATTGCCCCTGGGCCGGATTGCGCAAGGCCGCAAGGATATGCCACGGAGCCGCCAGTACAAAAAAGATCAGAGTGCTGGAAACAAGCCGCAGCTTTGCCAGATGGCGCAGATTCCGAGTGAGCACCAGATACAGGCCGATTGTCCCAATCGGGAAGACCAGTCCAATCAGGCCCTTCGTGAGGACGTTCAGGGCACAGGCCGCGGCAAATCCCCAGCAGGTAAGACGCGTGGGCCGATTTTCCTCCAGTGAACGCAGGAAAAAATAGTACGAGACCACCAGCCACAGGCCAACCAGCACATCAGGGATCAAGAACCGCGTGAAGATATACGGGCCAATGGAGGTGACCAAAGCGAGGCCGGAACAAAATCCTCCGCGCTCGCCGAATGCGAAGCTTCCAAGACGGTAGGTAGCCAGCACCAAGGCAAGAAATCCCAGCATGAGTGGAAGCCGGGTGCTCCAATCGCTGATTCCGAATAGTTCATAACTGGCGGCAAGACTCCAGTACATCAGCGGCGCCTTCTCCAGATAACGGAGGCCGTTGGTGTACATCGTGACCCAATCGTGGCGCAGCAGCATCTCCCGCGCCGCTTCAGCGTGGATCGTGTCCACATCGTCAAGCAGAGGAGGAGAGAACATGCCAGCCGCGTAGATCGCCAACCAGAGCAAGATCAGAATCAGCAGCGATGCGGGGGCCCAGCGGGGGCTGGAGAGATTTGGATTCGTCGAGGATGTTGGAATCCCGGGTCCCCGGACTCCATCAGCTGTGGAAGGGTTCATGCGGCGTCCGCGAAGGCTGATTATAGGGTCTGGGCAGATGCCGGGCAATCCAGCGGAGTTAAGAAGGAAGTTCGTCTACGTCGCCTGTGCGGGGCTCCAAGGCAGCCCAAATCTTCAGCGAGAGTTGTTTCAACGTATAAGGTTTCTGCAGGAAATTGGTTTCAAGATCGACTACCTTGTGGTCGAGCACAGTCTTTCCGGCATAACCGGAAACGAACAAGAGCCTGGTATCAGGACGCACTTGGGTGAGTTCCTTAGCCAGTTCACCGCCACTCATATTGGGCATGACGACGTCTGTGATCAGCAGGTGGATTCTCGATAGATGTCCTTTTGCCACCGTTAAGGCGTCGAGACCATCTTTGGCTTCCAGAACCGTGTACCCCTGCAGCTTCAGGAATTCCGAAGTTGCGTCTCTCACTGCCTGCTCATCCTCTACCAGAAGCACGGTTTCCGAACCACGAGCCGCACTCGTTTTCCGAGTCTCTTGGAGTTCATTGGCGGATTCGGGCTCACTGACGCAGGGCAGATAAATCTTGAAAACTGTTCCCATGCTCGGTTCGCTGTATGCCCAGATGAAACCTTTATTCTGCTTCACAATTCCGTATACGGTAGCCAAGCCTAGGCCAGTGCCTTGTCCTTCAGGCTTGGTGGTATAGAAGGGTTCGAAAATGTGAGGCAAGTGTTGGCGAGGAATTCCCGTTCCATCATCGCTGACTGTGATCAGGGCATAGCGCCCGGCGGCAATAACCGCGGGCTTGCGATCGATGTAGTCGCCATCCGGGTTCATGTTCGAGGTCTCAATCCGCAGGTGACCACCCTGGGGCATGGCGTCTCTCGCGTTCGCGGCCAGGTTCATCAATACTTGTTCGATCTGCAGGGGATCCACGCGCACCCGGCCCAATCCCTCTCCTCGCAGGAAAGTGAAGTCAATGTCTTCGCCGATCAGCCGCGGCAGTGTCTTGGCAATGCGAGCGATTACCTGATTCAAGTCGGCCACGCGCAAGGCCTGCGGCTGTTTGCGGCTGAAAGCGAGTAACTGACGGGTCAGCTCGGCAGCCCTGCGCGCTGCCAGCAGAATTTCTTGAAGCTTAGATCCGACAGAGCTGTCGGGAGGGACAGAGTCCAGAGAAAGCTCAGCATAGCTGGTAATAATCGTCAGGAGGTTGTTGAAGTCGTGAGCGACGCCTCCTGCCAGGTGCCCGATCGCATCCATCTTTTGTGACTGCAGCAGTTGTGCCTCAAGGCGCAGTCGATCCGTCAGGTCGCGCCCGTTGGCAATGAAGTGCGTAATGCTTCCCGCGGCATCCCGCACTGGGCAGATGCTCTCCTCCACGTAGTACAGCTCTCCATTCTTTTTCCGGTTTACGAGAATGCCGCGATAGGCGTTCCCGGCAAGCAGGGTCTTCCACATGGCCTGGTAGGTCTCGGGCGCCTGCTCGCCTGATTTCAGTATGCGCGGCGTCGCTCCGCGAACTTCCTCGCGACCATATCCGGTCAGAGCTTCGAACGCTGGATTGACGTATTCAATCACGCCGCGCCGATCGGTGACGAGTACTGTATCGGCCGACTGTTCGACTGCTCTCGATAGTTTTCGCAGAGATTCTTCTACACTTTGTTGTTCCTGCTGCAGGGAGTGAATTGCCATCGTGTTCCGGATGGTGCGGACCAGAGTGGCTCCGTCCAGCTGCGACTTCGATACACAATTCCAGGTTCCTCCGTCAATAAATTCCGCGACGGTCCTTTCGTCCGCTTCCTCGGTCAATAGAATGAATGGCACTGTAACGCCCGCATGAAGAAACTCGGAGACAAAAAGAACCGCTTCGGCGTCCCCGGTTTCATGCTCAAACAGAACCAGGCCATAGCTCTTTTGCTGGAGCATCGCTTTGGCATCCTCAAGCGTCTGGGCATGGTCGAGATCGGCTGCGAACGAACTCCGGGTGCGTTCCAGAATCTCGCGAATCAAGTAAAAATCCTCTTCTTTGTTGCCCACCAGCAGGACATGCAAGGAGGAGGGAGCGAGGGCGGGTTGTGCGGTTGTCAGCACTGAAATGTCTCCGTCACCAGTTACCATCGGAATGTGGAGGGAGTCGCGTTGCTGGTCAGATGTAAGTTTCTGTCGATCAAGCACCCTGGAATTCCCAAATCGGATGCCGGTTAGAATCGGAACAGGCGGTTGAACGAACGTTTTGGCGCCCCCTTCACGGCGACAATTGACTTGCCCAGGACCCCGGGTTAGGAATATTAAGGTCCTTTACGGAAGTGTGATATGGCTAGGCATTGGATTCTCCTGCTAGCGATGGTGCCGTTCAGCGGTTCTCCGATCGGTGCTCAAGTCACTACAAATGCACAGCGCATTACCGTGCAGCTTTCATCGGCACAGCCCTGGACTGACACCGGCCTCGACCTGCAATCGGGAGACGTGCTGGAGATTTCGGCAACGCCTTCTCCCGTTCCAGCGGGTTCCGCCTTGCCCGCGTGTGACGCGAAAGGTGTGACGGGGAACGCCGTGCGCGCCGCAGACCTACCCCTGCCGGGCGCGCCTGCCGGCGCGTTGATCGCCCGTCTGCATGCAGAAGGAGCGGCGCCCGTTCTTGTAGGGGCGGGCAATGAACTTCATGTTGTGGAACCGTCGCATCTGATGTTGGGGATGAATGTGTCCGGAACTCCGCTTTGTCAGGGAGGGCTCGCCGTCAAGGTGCACGTGGTTCCGGCCGGATCCAGCGCTGGTGGCACGGCTGACAATACGCAAAAGAGCCGCGGAGACCAGCTCAAGTCTCAACTCTCAACCGCCGCGGAAATCTTTATGTCCGGACAATTCGGAATCGGCAAATCGGAGACAGGTTCGTCCAATACCGCCACGGGGATGGTGTCGACCGCAGGCGCCTCGACACCCATCACCCCGCTGAAACTGTCCGACGCTCCCCTGGACGCTCAGTTGCGGAAGAGCCTGGACAGCTTGCCGCGCCGGGTGAACGATCAGTTTAAGAACTTGGGAGACATGGTGAATTTCGTCATTGTCGGGCCACAAAAGGACGTGCAGGCCGCCCTCGATGCAGCTACCTGGCACGTGGCCGATACCAGCAACGAAAATGCGGTGCTCAATGCGGTAATGCAGACATACGGCAATAAAGACTATTTGGCCATGCCGATGAGCACCCTGTTTCTATTCGGCCGGAAACAGGATTTCGGGTACGAAATGGCGGAACCCATTGCCATGGTGGCCAGCCGGCACCATTTCCGCATCTGGAAAGCCCCATTTACCTGGAAAGGACAGGACGTATGGGTGGGCGCCGGTACGCACGACATCGGGTTCGCCAAGGATAAGAGAAATAACAGCGTGACCCATAAGATTGATCCTGCCGTGGACGGCGAGCGCGACAACATTGGCAGTAGCTTGCAAAAGGCGAATAAAGCTAAGAGCCTCACCTATCACCTGCCACCCGATCCGATCAAGGAAGCCAAGAACGCCACCGGAGACGGCTACCAATCTGACGGCCGATTGCTCGTAATCTTTCTGCAGTAGACATAACAAATCTGCGCTAGCAATTCTTCCGTAGCAATATTGCCATGTGCTTCCCCGACAGGAAAAATTTTGGCGAAAGTCTCAAAGCTGTGAAACATCTTGCATCCTACTGTTAACCAATCAAGAAGTGCTGCGTCTAATGCCATAAGAATCGGCGATCTCGTTTTCGCAAGGAATCGGGGGAACGTCGACAAGACAGACTGCGTATCAATCCCTAAGCGAGGATCTGCCCCTTGCCCGATGGATTTTACGTGCACTACGAGGGAGCTAAGACCGCACCTGCATGCGGTTACAAGCTCGCGCCAAGTGAGGTGGCGCGTTGGAGATTCGTGGGCTTCGACAACTTGTTCGAATATTGGGGGATACGTATGGAAAACGGGCAGAAAGTCAACGGCTCGGTCTTGCCGATCGAAAGGTATGACGTGGGTCATGTGCAGGAAGTCATCCGGCAGGCGCACGGAGAACTGCGGCACTTGCTGCAACAACGCTCTGAAATCATGAAACGCATCGGGACCGTCAAGCAGACGATCTCAGGCCTCGCCAATTTGTTTGGCGACGCGGTCTTGAGCGAAGAGCTGATGGAACTTGTCGACCGCAAAACCAGCGGACGCCAGCCCGGCTTCACCAAGGCCTGTCGAATGATCCTGATGCAATCGGGACGCGCCATGAACGCGCGCGATATCTGCGAATATTTCCATCAGAAAATGCCGGCGCTCCTGGCCCGCCACAAAGATCCCATGGCTTCGGTCACCACAGTGCTGAACCGGCTGGTGGAATATGGGGAAGCCCAGGCAGTCCTGTTGAACGGCAGAAGGGCATGGCGCTGGGTTGCCGATGTTCCCGAGGATAGGCCGTCCGTGAGCGGCGAAACAGGCTTGGTTGCCTAGAAATCAGTTGGGTATCGTGCCGGTAAGAAGAATATCTCCGGGGGCGGAGAGGTTCTTCTTGCCGGGTGCGCGTTCTTTGTCGTCCGGCTGGAGAGTGGCTCGTGAGCGAGCCTCAGCATCTCTGCTGGCTAGCCAGGAGGCAGCAGCATCCCCTTTTCCAGGTGCCTCGTAACATGCGCGTACGATGCCGCGTGAGGATCGTGCGTGACCATCACGATCGTCTTGTGAAAGTCTTCATTCAGTCGCTTCAGAATCTCTAAAACCTCAGTTGCGGAGTGGCTGTCCAGGTCACCAGTGGGTTCGTCCGCGAGCAGCAAAGTCGGATCGCTCACGATCGCGCGGGCAATGGCTACGCGCTGTTCTTGTCCGCCAGAGAGTTGCTTGGGCAAGTGACCGACGCGGTCTTCCAGGCCAACCAGTTTGAGCGCGGTCAAGACATGGTCACGGCGCTGCTGAGCCGACAGATGGGTCAACAGCAGCGGCAGTTCTACATTCTCAAATGCAGTTAGCACCGGAATCAGGTTAAAGGTCTGAAAGACATAGCCGATGTGCTCATTGCGCCAGCGGGCAATCTGCGAATCGTTGAAACGAAAAATGTCCTGCCCTTGCACCAGCAACTCTCCGCTGGTTGGCCTGTCGATGGCCGCGATCATGTTTAGGAGCGTCGTCTTGCCTGACCCTGAGGGGCCCATGAGAGCAAGAAATTCTCCTTTGGCGATGTCGATCGAAACATCGTCAAGCGCAGTCACCTGAAAGGCGTCGCGCTTGAAGACTTTGCTGACGCTGCGAACCTGTACAACTTTCGTTCCCGTGGCAACGTTGTTTTCTGCAACTGTGCTCATGATTGCCCCTTGATTTTAATTTTGTCTCCATCTTTCAATGTTGTTGGCCCGGCGCTGATGACGCTTTCGCCGCCAACCAGTCCGTCGACCAGTGCCCCGTCGCTCCGTTGGCTCAGCACGTGAATCTCTCGCGCAACCGCTTTCCCGTTGTAGGTGATGAGAACAATCTTCTTTCCATCGCGATCATGAATTGCGGTGGACGGAACATAAACGCCAGACGGTCCCGTAGCATTTTTCGGCGTCTCGTTGGCCAGAAACCTGACGGTAGCGTTCATCTCGGGCCGCAGCTGAACGTCGGGATACCTGTCAGGGTTCTTTACCTGCACCTTCACCTGCACCGTGGCCTTCTGCCGGTTTGCTTCGGGTGAGATTTGGGCGATGACGCCGTCGTATTTCTTGTCCGGGTAAGCGTCGGTGGTGACCTCCGCCTTTTGCGTAGGATTCAACCGGGCAAAATCGGCCTGCGCGATATCGAGTTCGACTTGCAGATCGTTGAGGTCCGCGAGAGAGACGACCTGTCCCTGGGGCCCTCCCGCAGCGGCGCTGGCAAATTGGGCTGTAATCAGTTCGCCTTTTTCTGCGGTCCGGTCGAGGATCGTACCCGTGACGGGGGCGCGGATCACGGTCGCCTCCAGTTGGGACTTAGCGTAATCCAGTTGGCCCTGTGCCTGGGTGACCGCGCCCTGGGCGCGGGCGATCTCCTCGGCGCGAGGGCCGATCTTTGATAGTTCAAACCCCTTTTCCAGAGAATTCACACGCTGCTGATCGCTCTCGAATTTCGCGGTAGCGTCGTCAAGGGCCTGGCGCGAAACCACTCCACTGGCGGCGAGTTCTTTCGTGCGGTCCAGTGTCAGTTTGTCGTTCGTCAAAGTCGCGCGGGCTTCGTCCAGATTATGCTGCGCTTGCTGAACCTCTTCGGGCCGCGACCCGTGCTGCAATTCGTCGAGATAGGCGCGCGCATTCGCAAGTTGACCCTCGGCTTGTTTGTAGGCCGCGCGGAATTCCTGGTTCTCGAGGCGTACGAGAACTTGTCCCTCTTTCACCTTGTCGCCTTTTTCCACGCCGATCCACTCCAAGCGTCCCGTGACTTTGGAGTTCACGTTGATGGTATGGTGCGCAACGATGTAGCCGGTCGCCGAAAGCACAGTGCCGCCTGCGTCGTTGCCTCCCGTATCTGCGGTGGCGCGCACGACCTCGACCTCAGGTATGTCAGAAGAAAATGCACGATAGGCCAGGGCGATCACCCCCAGCAAGACAACTACTGCGATGCCAATCATGATGTAGCGTCGCGCCCAAGCCGGCGGATCTCCGCCAGAGTCACCGCGTTGCGTGCGGTCAATCCGCAAACTCTGCAAGTCTTCGTGTTTCGTATCAATCGCCATAGATATCGTTACGCTCTAACTTCCAAAATAGTTTCCTGTACCAGTTCTTAGCCACGTAGCGCATTGAGAATATTCTGCCGCGCTGCATGCCACGCTGGGGCAAGTCCGCCAACGAATCCCATAATCAACGCGAAGGCGATGGCATAACCCGCTACCTGCGGCGTAATGCGTAAAGCAAACACCACTTCGCTGAATGTCACGGCATTCGACGTGCCGGTTTGCATTCCGTTGAAGGGAAGCATCAGCAAAATCCCTGCAGCTGCGCCGAGCAGAGCCAATAAAAGAGACTCCAGCACAAACGAAGTCAGGATGGCTGGCCTGGAGAAGCCGATCACGCGCAGAGTGGCAATCTCGCGACCGCGATACGCTACGGCCGCGTACATCGTATTCATGGCCGCAAAGATCGAGCCGATCGCCATGATGAATGCCACCACAATTCCGATTACTTTGATCGGCGCGCCGGAACTGGTTTGCTTGGCGTAGTAATCGGTCTCGATGATTCCTTCAAGCTTCAATCGCTGGTCATCGCCGACCCGGTTCTTGAGCGCATCAGCGGCGATCGGATCGGTCGCGCGCAAGTATGCCGAAGAGTAGCCGCCCTGACGATCGAAATCCGACGCCATTTGATTTACATCGCCCCAAACTTCGGACTCGTACGCCGACCCTCCGGCGTCAAACACTCCGACGACCTTCCACGATCCCTTGCCGAATTCCATGGTGTCGCCGATATTGGCATGCGAGAAGCGTCCCTGAATCGATTTGCTGACCACCACTTCCCGCTGGCCAGTCTGAAACCAGCGTCCCTCCACCAGTTTCACGCTTGGCGGCTTTCCGGGTTCGTCGGGCGTCTGCCGCATTTCAAGACCATCCGGCATCATGCCCCGCACAGTGACGTTGACTTCGCCGGTGCCGTCTTTGCGCGGCAGTACGATTACCACAACCCATTCCCCCGACGCCATCGGCTCTCCGTGGCTGTCTTTAGCAATGCCGGGAAGCGTTTTCAATGTGGGGAAGAGTGCCGCATCGAATCCGCCGGAAAGTTCGGCTTCCGATCCCTTGCGCAGCACCAGCACATTCTTCGCACTGCCGCTGCTGACGAAGGCGCGGTTCAGGCCCGCGATGAGTGCCATCAAGAAGATGGCCGTTGTCACCGTGAGCGCAATGCCCAGAGCGGTCATGAGCGTGAGCCCCTTGCGGAGCCTCAAATTGCGGACGTTATAGCTGATCGGTATCGCCATGATGAAACTCTTTCTCTGTAACGCCTGCATCCTGCCGATTGCCGCTATGCAACTTGCCCTCGCGGGTGGCGGTGAGACGCCGCCACGACAGCCGCCGAGACGACGGCGCTACTCAACCGATGTAACGCAGTCCTTCCACAATATTCATGCGCGACGCGTTGTAGGCCGGTAAGTATCCGCTCACCAATCCCAGGATCAGCGCCGCCAGCAACGACAGACCTGCCGTTGTGCCCCGGACTTTCATATCGAGCGGTATGCCTAACCCAATGAAACTGTGCGTCAGGAAAGCGATGACGGGAATCGCTATCAAGACTCCAAGCACTCCTCCCGCAACCGCCAGAGCCACAGACTCACTCACGAAAATCGATAGCACCCGTTGGCGGGTGAATCCGAGGGTCTTCAGCACGGCCACCTCGCGCGTCCGGCTGCGCACCGACATCGCCATCGTGTTGGCGGAAACCAGCATGATGGTGAAGACCACAGCTCCGCAGATGCCCAGGATGAATGCTTTGATGTTCCCCAGGGAAGCCACAAAGCCCAGCTGAAAAGCTCTTTCGCTCTCGGTCTTGGTTTGCAGCGGCGAGTTGCGGAACATGTCATCAATCTGCCTGGAGGCGCGCGATACATTCTCCGCCGAATCAACTTGAGCGGCGTACCAGCCTGCTTGCCCCTTGAACCAGGGCACAGCCTCTTCCAAGTATTTGGCATTGAAGTACAGCGCGTTCTGCGGAGGATCGCGGTGATAGATGCCGCGAATCGTCAGATTCAAGTTCGTCGGGAAAATATTGGCCTGCAAAGTAATCCGGTCGCCAATTTTCCAACCGAATTTCTTCGCTAACGTGATGTCTACCAGCGCTCCAGCGCGATCCTGCTGCCAGGCCTTCACCTGATCTGGCGGGACAATCTTGTCTGACGCGACCTTTAAGTACTCCTCGGGATCCGTGCCCATTTGAGCAAAGAAGTGCTCTGGCCGGTCATCAATATAGCGGCCTCCGAACCACGTCAAGGGAACGACCGATGTCACGCCCGCCACCGCCCGAATCTTCTCGCGATAGAACGCAGGCAGAAAAAAAGCCAGCGAAACGCGATCGCGAACGATCAACCGCCGCGAAGCTTCGGGCGCGACCTGATCCACATAAAAAGAACGCCAGATACAAATCATAAGGGTGAGCAAGAGCAGCGAGAAGCTGATACTGATCATGGTCAGCAGGCTGCGCCGCTTGTTCCGGAACGTATTGCGCACGACAAAACTGCCCAGCGTCATAACGTCACCCGATATGCCGTAATCCTTCAACAATATTTACTTGCGAAGCGGTGTAGGAGGGCACGGCCGAACTCAACAACCCGACCACGCCCGATGTCAGCAGAGCGACAATCCAAATTCCGAACGTTACCTTCATGGGGAAAAAGCTGAAGAACTGCGGAGAATGAGTCAGGCCGTATACCATCAGCCAACCGAGTCCGACTCCGAGCAGTCCCCCTGCCAGTGAGAGCGCGACGGCTTCACTCACAAACAATCCCAAGACGCTGCGCTTGGTGAAGCCGAGAGTTTTTAGGACCGCCACTTCGCGAGTGCGCTCGCGGATCGACATTGCCATGGTGTTGGCAGATACCAATAGCGTCGCGAATACCACAGCTGAACAGATGCTCAGGATGAACGCTTTCACGTTGCCCATCATGGCGACAAACTCGAGGCCGAAGGCTTTTTCGCTTTCCGTCTTGGTGGGCTGCGGGGAGTTGCGAAAGGCGTCATCCACCGTGCTTGCGACTGTGCTCACGGCCGATGGCGAATCAGCCAGGATGCTGAAAGTGCCGGCGCGTCCCTTGAAGAACTCTACGGACTCCTCCACGTATTTCGCGTTGAAATACACCGATTTGTTGTCGGGATTCGTGTGGTAAATCCCGCGCACGATCAACTCCAGATTCACGGGGTAAATTGTGCCCTGCAGAGTAATGCGGTCGCCCAGTTTCCATCCGTACTTCGCGGCCAGTGAGTCGTTCACAATCACGCCCTGCCGGTCTCGCTGCCACGCTGTGACCTGTTCCGCGGGCATGGAAACATCGCGGTACACCTTGAAAAACTCATCCGGATCGGTGCCGAATTGCGCGAAAAAATTCTCCGGCTTCTGGTCTTTGTAAATTCCTCCGAACCACGAGACCGGCACCACCGCTACTACGCCTGGGATGGCACGAATCTTTTCACGGTAGTAACCGGGAAGATTGAATGTGAGAGATACACGATGGCGGACAACGAGCCGCTCGGCCGACTCCGCACTGCCCTGATCCAGATAGAAGGCACGCCAGATCGTCATCATCAGAGTGAGCAAAAGGAGGGAGAAAGCAATGCTCAACACCGTCAGGGTGCTGCGGCGCTTGTTGCGGAACGCGTTCTTAGTAACAAACCGGGTCAAGGTCATCGGTGTACTCCAGAGGAAACCGGGAGCCGACAAAGCAGGCAGGCACAGTCCAACCCACCAAGAATAGACGAAATCCATCGCTGCCTACAACCGGTGTCGGGACTCGTCCCACCAGCAAGCGCAGGCCGTTCCTCAATGCTCATAGTTTCGCGCCATCGGCGCGCCCACAAGTGGAGATCGTCATCAGATCAGGATGACAAATGTCACACGAATCCTCACATAACAACTACATCCGTGGGGAAGGCAGGAAAGTTACGCTGAAATTAACCGGAGGGCTCGATCAGGTGCTAGGCGCCGGCGCTGGCTCATGCCGCAGCGGCGCGGCTGGGCTTTGTCTTTCGAACCACTCTGCGTTTCTGCATCGGCGCAGGCTTCCGTCCCCTCTTGCGTGCTTCCCGTCGCCGCACCTTGGCCATCCATTCTCGCGAATACATGGTGCCGCGGCACTTTCGCGAGCCGCAGTAGCAGGGCGCAGGATCCTCGTCGTCGTAGAGGTTGTAGTCCCAGACGAGTTCTTCTCCTGCGGCGATGTCACGGATCGCGAAGAGCCAGACGCGGCCCTTGACCTCATCTACCTCGCAATTAGGATCGCAAGAGTGGTTTAGATACGCGCCCAGGCCGTGTCCGTCAATTACCGTCTTGCCATCGTCGAGCCCATAGAGGTAAGTGCGGGAAACGCCATCGTAACGGCGATCGGCTTCCTCAACGGTAATGCGCTCCCCTGTGTACTCAACGATGCGAGAGCCTTTACGAATCGGGGCGGCGGCGTAGACGCCGACGGAATGAATGGGCGAAGGGCGAACGACTAGGGGCATGAACTAATTTCGCATGACCGGGCGGTTTTGGGGAATGTGAAAATCGTGGATTGGCAACTTTTCGAAGATCCTGCGGCCGCTTTCCCGGATGTCGCGGCGATAAGAGAGTTAGAACGGCTTCGGGGCACGAGCGGCCATGGAAGCCACGTTGGGAGCATGGCATTGGGCGCGACCAACCAGAATGTTCCATCGAATCTCTCCCGGCGTGTTAGACTTTCGCGGCTGATGAGACGTTGAATTCGAGAATCAATGGGGAGAACCGATGCGCTTCGCTCGCACAATCGCTGGGTTGGCAATGATTCTGGCCGTCACGGGAACTGCGTTGGACGCCGTGGCGCAGAGCAAGAAGGCCGCGAAGCCCAAGCAGGACTATCCGGCCGCCGTCTACTGCACCACGACCGGGGGACAACTGGAGGTTCGGCACGCGGTGTATGGCACCAACAACCCGCAGCAGGACTGGCTGATCCTGTCAGGTGTGGAAGCGTTTTGCCAGTACACGCTGGCCGATGATGGGTCGCGCATCCACTTGTCGCTCGATACCTTGTACACGACAAAACCCACCCTGGCGGCACTCGCTTACTACTCCCAGGTACCGTGGAACGGCAAGGGAAATGGAAACCCGGCCTCGTACTACTGCACGCAACTGGGCGGAGCGGAGATCGGAGCGACCGACTTTGCCGGTGGCGGCTGGGTCGCGAATGGCGGAATTGATCAGGTGCTGGAAGCCTGCATCTTTCCGGACAACTCGACCATCGACTCCTGGGGATTGTTCTATCACTCAGCGAACATTATTCGCGGGATCGATTTGTCAACCGTGCTCCGGTATTCCAATCCGTATGCAACGAAGAAGGGTGAATAAAATCGTCTACGGATCGTAAACCGAGTTCCCGTAGCCCTGTTTGCGCGCGGCTTCCTGCATATCTTCGAGACGCTTCTGTTGCTCTTCCAGTTGCGCCTTCATTACTTCCACCCTGTTTTCTTTCTGCACCTGGCGCTCATTCCGCTGGACACAATTCCGTAGGCAGCTTACGGGGAAGTGGATGGATGCGCTAAGGGTTGAAATCTCGCCTTGCCGAGAGGCGATTGCAGTTTTCTGTGCCTGAATCTCGGCTTTCCACTCTGCGGCAGTGAGCTTCCGCTGACCGTAGTTCGAGAGTGCGTTAATCGAACTTTGGGATTGGCCGCTTCGACCGGAAGGTGCGTCGGCTTCAACGTGCTCCGGAATCTCATCGTTCGTGATGACTCTAGGCGTCTTCGCCCCAACGTCAGGAGTGCCAGCGGCGGGGTCTGATGCTTGCGCGGATTTTTGCTTTTGGAGTCGTGCTGCTCGAGCGACATCGGCGAGAGATGACGAGTCTTGGCCGAACGCCGGCAAGCCGCACGCGAGTGCACTGATCGCGAGCAAAATCAGACATCGCAGTGTCCCCATCAGAAGCCCCCCAGCAGCCTTCCGCGATACCGGAATGCTCGAACGATGGTATCGTTCGCCGTTGGCAGATCCGAGGTTACGTTCGTACAGGGGGCAGAAGGTATTAAGAGGCCGTATAGCTCGCGATGAGTTCGCCCAGTTTTGCGAGTAGTGCTCCATTACCCTGTCGTGGGTATTGCGACAGAGCTTGCTGATAGTGCGGCAGGTTGTAAAGAAAGGACTCCACTCGCTCCTTATTGAGATCTTCCCAGTAACCGCCGTAGCCAGATTTTTCCAGCCAATACGCGTTGAAGATCTGTTCGAACTGATGGCTTACGGGCACGGCCAGGTAAGGCTTCCCCAAATGCAAAGCCTCGGTCACGAGGGAGAATCCGGAGTTAGCCACGATAGCGCGCGCGCTGGTGAGGTCGGCAAAGAATCCGTCGAGCGATGGCTTCTTATAGGTAATGTTCCCTTCCTGTCCTTCACGTCCGAAGCCGTACGCAATGAATGGGCAGCGGACAGAGCATAACAATTTGGATAGCGCTGGCGCGGGCGAAGTCACATACACCAGCACATGTTCGCGTTGCGTGGGAGTGGCATCGAGAATTTCCTGCCGCAACAACGGCGGAAACAGGAACGTGTTCCGCTTGCGAATCGGCGCGGTGAAGAACGAAATCACCAGATACGCGTTCGCGCGTGGTGTCATGAACCGGGTCACAAGCTTGGCAGCAGCGGCGTCGCGCCGATATTGCTTCGGATACGAAACGACAGCGTTGGTGAGACAGTGCTGGTTATCGATGGAAATGACCGGTAATTTCTTCCGATGTCCCACATGGCACGTGAGCGGCTCGAAGTCAGTGATGACGAGCTCAATGTTGTCTTCGTCGACCAGATCTTTCAGCAGGGAAATACTTTTGGCGGCTTCAGGGACGGTGACTAAGTTCTTCGCGATCGTCCGCTTGTAGCGGACACGGTTATTGACGTAGGCGAAACGGAAGCCGTAAATCTCAGTGACGTCGAATTGCGTCTTCAGGTTTTGTAGGCCGCGATCGAAGGACGCCACATGAACCTTGTGGCCTTTGTTGGCCAAGTGGGCAATCACTTCTTTAGCCCGAGTGGAATGGCCTGCGCCTTCGCCGTTCACACCATAAAGGATGTTTGCCATGAGATCGAAGGGCGAGTATACCGCGCCCGAATGATCTACGGCTGGCCTTCGGGCGTCGGGAGGGTGACTGTATCTACCGTGGCGGGATCGTCGCGGAGCTTGATGTAGAGCGTCTTGGCCTTCGTCGGCGGGATCGACAAAGCATCTTCGACAAATCCTTCCGGCACCGTGACCGAATTGGTGAAATCGGCATCGGTACTCACCGAGTCAAGAAGGAACAACTTGTCACCGCTCAGTGTGCACTGCTTCTCCGGGCCGAATGCGCAATGGATTCCCGTGAATGTTGGCACGCGCACCAGATTCACCAGCGGTTGCCAGTCGCCGTCAATTCCGTCGGACGTTACGGGGCGATACTTCAAAGGCCCGAACGCAGAGGGTCCAAGCAGTTTCATAGGATCGAGAACCGCAAAAACCGTCTTGGAATCCTGCAGAGTCAGGTTGCCGTCTTTGACGCTCAACTGCACTCGAAACGATTCGTCGGCAGTCGCAACTTCAATCTTCTCCGTGGGAGGAAAGACGTCGGGCACCTGCGCCTTGAGAAAGAAATTCAGACGTCCATCTTGCGGCAGTTCGTCCTGGCTGCCAAGGCGAACCTCAGACGGAGTTGAGGTCTGATCGGCCTGAACGCTCTTGTTGAGCAGGGTGACCGCCGGTCGTTGCGATTCCACTTCGGTCTTCAGATCGAGTACTCGGCCATCTTTAAGAGTGACTTGGATGACAATCGCGTCCCCAGGATGCAACTTGGTCCGAACCGATGCGTCGTGCGCAATGAGTTTGAGTTCGTCCTGCTGGTGCGCGCGGCTCACCGATCCGGGCTCGAAGCGCAGCCCATTCAGATCCAGACTCTCTACGAGATCGAGGCGAGTGCCTTTGAGAACTCCATCGACATCGCCAGAGTGGATGCTGAAACTGTCGAGCCGGCCGGCCTCCGCGTAAGTGTGCAGCGCGATTTCGTCAACGTCGTGCAGTCCAAACTTCCTGATCACCATGGTGACGGATCCCGGACTGGCCTTCTGCAACGGAACCTTCACCTCAAGTTCGTCCGGCTTCGAGGCCTTCCATTCAGTTTCAAGCGTTTTGCCTTGCTCGTCCTTGAGCTTGACTTCACTCACGCAACAGGCGTCGGCGGATTGCAAATGCAGTGTGTCTTCGCGGCCAACGATCAAGGCGCTTGCATCTTTGGAAGCGACGATCCACTGGGCCGGCCTCGAAGGACGCAAACGGTAATGCGGCCCTTCGAACGAGTGAAAGCCCCAGGCGCCACGAAGCGTCCCGGTGACTTCTCCTGACAGCTCCGCCGACTGCAAGGGCTTGGTATCGACGAGAAACCCGCCACGCATAGGATCCGGTGTCGCCGGCAGATCAATTCCGGGCCCTGACTTGGTTTCAACATGCAGAACCAGGTTGTGCGCAAGGTCGGTGGCAAAGACCAGTGGAGCCCCGTCGGCCGGGAGAAGAAGGGACGGCCGGCCCACGCAAAAAATTTGCGCTGGATCAATCGCGCGCAAGGGCGGTACAGGAGCAGGCACTACTGGAGGCAGCGCAATTACGATGACGGACTTCGGATTGCGAAAAGAAGGCGGATTGTTGAGCCGGAGATTCAGTTCGTCCCGATTGGGCAGAGCCAGGGCCGGGATGTATTGGTACTGCGCGGTATGAGCTGTGCTGAGAATGCGCGCCACGTCGACGACCGCGCCAATATAAGGGCTATAGTAGCCGCTTCGCGCGTTGGGTGTGGAGCTGATTTGGGCCAGCAAGTCCGTCGATGGCCCCGACGTGAGAGTCGCGACCATGGTCTGGCTATGAGCGTCGTCGAGTACCAATTGATCGGTGTTCTGAGTCAGGCAAGACGTCTGTTGTGCGCTGGGCTTATCGAAGCACTGCTGATCGACCCGGATATTCAGGCTGCGCGACAGGAGCATGGTGCGCGCCTTCAGTTGTTCGGGATCGGTGACAGAGATCTCGCGGACCGCCTCGAGATATTTTTCCAGGCGGGCGCGGTCGAGGCTGGCTTGAACCAGATCTTGGGCGGCCCGTACGAATGCCCCGGGCTTGCCTCGGACCGTAGTCCGCAACGTGCTGAACGCACCTCCGGTTTCCGGGGCCAGGAAAACAAGAGCCTCTTCCGCCTCTTCCGGAACGGTCACAAAGATGCCTTCATCATGAGCCGACTTGTTCCAAGTTTCTACGCGAGTGAACCACGAGTCCGGAGGAGGATTGGTGGCTCCGCGAAGAAACGCGACCACCATCAGGTAATGCACCGACTGACTGGCCGGGAGGTCGGGATGCACCCATAAACGGTCTCCCACCTGCAAATTCGGAACCTGTGCAATGGGCAGAGTCACTCCGGCGCGTTGCACTCGAACATCGACTTTGGGGCCGATCAGATCGAAGGCGCCGCTGTCCGCGTGAGCGGCACCAGCAATCGTCAGAAAAATGACGAAAACCCGTAGCAGATAGCCGGTCTGGCGTCCCCCAATAAGATGCGAGAGGTATGAGATCAAGGGATTATTTTATCTGATTTGCAAGCGCTATCTGAGAGCAAGCGGAGTCTTCGACTCATTATTGGAGCGCCGACAAACCTCGAATTATCAATCGGTTTCCATACTTCTCCAAGGGGACCAAGACCTCTGAGTTTTTGTACATCGATGGAACTCTTCAGAAAGAGAAACCCTCCGGGGCCGGAAAGCACTCTTGAATCTGACATAATCTTTGCATGTGCGGACGCTACCGACTCTCGCGGCGAAAGCAGGTAGTCGAGGAATATTTCGAGAGTCCCTCGGACGAAGAAGATTGGACTCCGCGCTACAACATTGCTCCCACCCAACCCGTAGCCACCATTCGGCAAGCCGGACAGAGCCGAATTCTTTCAATCATGCGATGGGGCTTGGTTCCATCAGGGGCTAGTGACATTTCGATTGGGGCCCGCCTGATTAACGGCCGTAGTGAAACTGTCTTGGAAAAGCCCGCTTTCCGAGATTCATTTCGCCTCCGGCGTTGCCTGGTGCCCGCCGATGGCTTCTATGAATGGAAGAAGGCGGGCAAGGAACGACATCCATTCCATTTCGTGATGAAGGACAGTTCTCTGTTTGCTTTCGCTGGAGTCTGGGACCGCTGGAGGTCACCAACCGGGCAGGTAGTGGAATCCTGCTCGATTCTTACAACGGCTCCCAATGAGTTGTTGGACGGCGTGCACGACCGCATGCCCGTCATTCTTCCGCAGAGGCACTATCAAACTTGGTTGAGTGCTCCCGCAACTGAGGCGCAACGACTGGAGGAATTGCTAGTCCCATTCGACGCGAGCGTCATGCAGCGGTACCCCGTCAGTCCCCTCGTAAACAAGCCAGAAAAGGATGTGCCCGAATGTGCTCTGGAAGTGCCAAGCCCGGAAACGCAGGGGCAACTCTGGTAAGTGGTCTTGGGGCCAAGAGCTGGCCACCCAGGATTCTTGTGCGCAAAACAAAACGCCCCGGACTCAGTTTGAGTCAGAGACGTATGTTGATCAGCCCTCCCCCAAGTGCTGCTCAAGAAAAAGCATAGATACTGCCGGGGAAGTAGAGAATGGCACTGAAGTGCTATATCTGGGACTCGGATTCCCGGGGGGACAAAATTCAGCCCTGATTTGATTCATGCGCATAACTGACCTCTTATCGGCCACTTGCGGATCAGTGCTCTCCCGCGACATTGCCGGAAGGATTAAGTCTCAGTGAACCAGGCTGGCACGAGATTGCTTGGCAGCATGACGGGAATGATTGATTTCGTTTTTGATTCGGGCGGCATCTTTTCTTTCGACTTCGGCCGGGAGTCGTGCGAGAGCGGAAGTTTGAACGCGCCCTCCAGTTTGATCGCAACAGCGAAGTCGCCTGTTTCTTTCGGCTGCACTCGCAGGACTCTGCCGCGCGCATTCAGCAAAATGCCTGGGTCTTGCATGTGATCGACGCCGACTGACACCTCTACGTTCGAGCCCTCTGGAATCTGAAAGGAACTTGACAGCAGAATGCCACCGAGGCTGATGTTCTCGGAACGCGCTCGCATGTCCTTGCGTTGAGCCATCCGAATCAGGACTGGTAAATGCAGTGGGTAGCGAAAATCTCGTCGTAGGTAACGCTGGGGGGAGGGCATACGTTTCTCCTGCTTGGGATGAAGAGAGCATATTCGGGAAAGGGAAACCATGGCAGGTATCGGAGGTCCACTAACTACGACGACAAAGGCCAATGCAGGGCCAGTAATGTATTACTGTCTGTGGCATGTCTAAATTCCGCAACATGACCACGCGTACGCGGTCGCCTACACATTACTAGGTCTCGGAAATGGACAATCTGCGTCCAGCTAATGGTCCTGCTTTCCGATCCGATGAAAATCGCTCAGCAGCGCATCGGGCGAAACCGGCCTACCAAGAAATTCCCGCAGTTCCTCGGAAGTTTCATGCTCCATGCCCTGTCGCAGCAGGTGCTCGGAGATCCACGGATACCAATTCGCATTGCCCGTGGCGAACGGGCCGAGCGATTCCTGAATATGATGACGGATGTCCGCCGTAATCACCGCGCCCAGCCCATAGTTCACCATGTAACCGGGTGCATCCACCAACTGCACTCGCACCGCCCACCAGGCAAGTTCCGGATGCGGGACGATGCGCAAGTAGCGGCTGGTGATTTCCGTCCAGACGACGTTGGGGTCACCCATGGGATTACGGAGCATGCGGATTTCAAAGAGCGCCCAGGCCACATCGAGCATCACGCCGGAATAGAGCGCCCGCAACGAGTCGGACTCAGCAGCGCTCGTGCCCAAGTATTTCTGCTGCCAGGCAGGCTCGTAGGTATCCCAAGAAGGAACGTCAGCGAATGCCTCGTAAAAAACAGGATCGCCGAGATCCATAAACGCTGGGTCTGTGTGCAGCGCCATCATGTGGACCGCGTGGCCATTCTCATGCACAAACTCGTTGAGCAGTCCCAGTCCCCCGCGAGCGTAGTTACCGGAGACATAGACCACGGTCGGTTGCCACACTTTGTTCGTCATGTGTCCGCGTACCACAAAGTCCGTGTACGCTAGCGGCGCCTTACCGGGTCTCTCGTCGAGATCATAGAGAACACCGAGTTGCACCAAATCCGCGCCAAGGTCTTTGTAATACCGCTGAGTAATTGTCAGTAGCGCTTCTCGCGGGATCGCCTTGCTCACCGAACGGTCGGCTTTGCCGGCGAGATAACGGTAGTCCCATGGCTCGATCTGCTGGACGCCGCTGACCTGCCGCCAGGCGTCCAGAATCTGTACCAGCCAGGTTTCGATTTGAGCGCTCTTCACGCCGAGGGTCTTGGCCGCGTCGTCCACGCGCGAACCATTCTTCGGCGCTTCAGCGGCGGATTGCACTATCATGCGACGGTAAGGACTCCCCGGCTCATCGCTTCCGTTTAATGCCTTCCACAGCGGTACAAATGCCATAAAAAGCGCCTTGCGGCGCTCAGGTTCGCTCATCTGTGTCATCAAGTCAAAGGCAGAAACGCGGCTCACTCGCTTCCCTTCGAATTCCAGATTGTTTCCCACCTCGTCGAAGCAGGAGTAGAGCGCGGAACGCAGGTCGGCAAGGTTCAAGTCGCTACGCTGAGCGTTGTGGCACGGCGCCTTGTGAGAGAGCGAAGTCTGGTCTGCCGTTGACTCCATACCCTTGCGAATCAGCATAAGGGCGCGAGCGTCCCTTGCGGGAAGCCTCTGCTGTGAGATTCTTCTCAGGAGTTCTTCAACCTCTCTGGATTTTTCGTCTCGAACCTGCTTCCACGCGGCTCTGTCTTTACCTCGGTAGCTGGCGAAAAGGCCGGAATCAATCGCCGCCATGATGCTGGACGCATCCAGGAAGTCGGCATAGGAGTTTTCTATCCGGGTCAGAGACTTGGCAGGGGATTCTCCGCACGAACCGCAGATCAGAATCAGAGACGCCGCAAGAAGGAGGACGGCGCTGTTGGCGAAAAAACGAATCTGGCAATGTCTCATCTGAGTTTGCAATTAGAGTACAGCCACCTCGAGTCACTTTAGCGCGCCCCGTCACGCCACCAGACAAACTTCTACTCTCAATCCGCATAAACAGAATTAAGGAAACGCCGAAGAGTGCCTGATGATCGGTGATACGGATTAGGGCGATACGTCAACCCCGCCCGCCAGCGCATGACTAAGCTCACAAGTCCAAGAATACTTGAAGCCAAGCACTCTAGATCTGGTTTCTCTTGCACGTTGGTCGTTCCTCGATAGGCGATTTCGCTATTCCGTGTGACCATCAGCAGGAGCGTTCCTTTCGTTCCGCTCAGGAAACCGCGCAGTTCGATGCTGAGAATTCGTCTTCGATTTCTTGTTTGATATCATTGCGGACTGAAAGTAGCTTGTCGGAGGGTAGCGTGATTCGTCAGCACGCACCGAATCCGATGCATGCCCCGAGAGGATAACAATGCGTTCAAAGCCTTGCAGCGTCGCGGTCGTGATTCTGTCCAGTTTGGCGGTCGCCTTCGCCCAGGATCCCACCAAGGTTGAGGCTTCTCATTACAAAGTCGCCTTCGAAAACTCCGCGGTGCAAGTTGTTAACGTTCACTACGGTGCACACGAAAAATCAAGTCTGCACGACCATCCGGGCGGTGTGGTCGTCGTGATTACCGGTGGACATCTCCGATTCACGGATCAGAATGGTACCGTCACTGAGGTCTTCTCCAAGCCAGGCGAGTCCCGGTGGTTTCCACCCTTCCGGCACAAAGTAGAGAACGTAGGGGACACTCCGTACAACGCAGTCTATATCGGAATCAAATCCAAGCAGTCGGCCTTCAATAGTGATCCATCACGCGATACTCCCCCTATGGATGAGCAGACGGCGAAAATTGTCGCTGAATATTTGTCGATCTCGCATGCGCAGTAACAGGACGTAGCGCGAACTGCCTTACCTCAAAGCAATGTTACGCTGCAGTGTTGGCCGGTCAAGTTCTCCGTTCAGGCGTGCCACGACAAGAGTTGCGACGCCGTTGCCGATCACATTAACGAGTGCGCGGAACATGCTCATGAAGCGGTCGATCCCGAGGATCAGCGCCATACCAGCAACGGGAATCGTGGGGATCACCGATAAGGTCGCCACGAGTGCTATGAAAGAGGCGCCCTGCACGCCGCTGGCGCCCTTGGAGGTGAGGACGGCGACCGCAAGAATCGTGATCTGCTGAGTCAGAGTCAAATGCGTATTCGTTGCCTGCGCCACAAAAAGCGCGGCCAGAGTCATGTAAAGGCTGGTTCCATCGGTGTTGAAAGTAAATCCGGTTGGAACCACCAGTCCGACGAGAGACTTGGAGCAGCCGAGTTTTTCCAGCTTGGCCATCAGCGTCGGAATTGCGATCTCTGACGAGCTAACGGCCAACACCAACAGAATCTCTTCCTTGATGTAGACCAGGAAACGAAAGATGCTGAAGCCGGCAGCCCAACAGATGGCGCCGAGCACGATCAACACAAACAGGATCGAGGTAAGCCAGAACGTCCCGATTAACCTGGCCAGCGGACCGAGGGCAGCAAGGCCAAACTTGCCTACCGTGTAGGCCATCGCCCCGAAAGCGCCGACCGGCGCAAACTTCATCAGGATCCTTGTCACCTCGAACACAACGTGTGTCAAGGAGTCGACGAATGCAACCACTGGTCGTGGCTCTGTCTCCGACGGCCGAGAGCGCGAAGCCGAACAACAAAGCCACGAAAACCACTTCGAGAATGTCCCCCTTGGCGAAGGCATCCACCGCCGTGGTCGGGATAATGTGCATCAAGAACTCGGTGACGCTTTGCGCCTTGGCCTGGCCCGCATAATCAGACACTGCGTTGGCATCGAGCGTTGCGACATTTACGTTGAATCCATTCCCGGGGTGCACCACATTTCCCACGACCAGGCCGATCACAGAGCGCAACCGTGGAGACAACTTCGAAATAAACAAGCGCCATGCCTCCCACCCGGCCAACTTTCTTCAGGTTCTCCATGCCTGCAATTCCGCTCACCACGGTGCAGAAGATGATCAGGCTGATGATCATCGTGATCAGGCGGATGAACGCGTCGCCCAGCGGCTTCATCGCAACGCCCGGGCTGGGTCCACGTAGCCGAGCACGATGGCCAGAGCAATCGCTACCAGAACCTGCACCCAGAGAATGCGGATACCAGGGTGACTTGCGGGAGGCTGGGATGACAGCCTCGGAACTCGTCGGAACGGCTGGAATAGTTGCCATGATTATGAGGCGGTGTTAGCGTGTTTGGCTTTGCCGGTTCCGGCTCAAGAGTTGTCACCAGCCAGGGAATGATCACCTCTTTGAAAATGCGGGGATCGGGCCACACGCCGACCTGCCGTCCCAGGTGACCGCCTTGCGGATTGATCCAGGCGGTCTTTCGGCACGTCGCCTTTGCTGAGCAGCAGGTATTCGTCAGCGATCGGAACCTGCGTGTCGAGCACTCCTGCGATCACGAGCATCGGGCGCCATTGGCTTGCCGAGCAGGTCCTGATGAACCAGCGACATCTTCGGCAAATACTCTGCCATCTCATCGAGTGTGTGAACGCCTTCGAGAATGTTCATCAGCGCGGGGACCTGGTCGAAGAGATATTCGCGATTGCCCAGCAGAGAGTTCATCAGAAAATCTTTCTGAAAGAACTTGTCGACCGGAGGAGACTGCGCGCTCGCACCCGCGCAGGCGCGCGCGCTCGACGATCGCCATCTTGGTCGCCCAATACGCTCCCCAACTCACGCCGTGCAGCGCGATGCGGTTCTTGTCGATCTCCGGGCGCGACTGCGCGTAATCGATCACCTTCGAGAGCATGCGCTCGGACGTTTCGCTGACCTTGATCGGAGCCTGCCCGGTGCCGGGCCGTCCACCGCCAGAAATCCGATGCCGAAGGGAAGAATCGCGCTGAAGCTTTCGGTCAGATCTTCCTTGCGGCTATCGAGTCCATTGACC
The DNA here is from genome assembly GCA_963840895.1 of uncultured Acidobacteriaceae bacterium. Classification (GTDB taxonomy): domain Bacteria; phylum Acidobacteriota; class Terriglobia; order Terriglobales; family Acidobacteriaceae; genus Sulfotelmatobacter. Next base: position 374,680 of record CAWJAR010000002.1, on the reverse strand, counting down.
GCGATCACCAGTGGCACCGGCCCTTTCGCATTCTTCGGCAGACGCAGGTAGCCGATGATCTCTTTCCCTTCGAACGGAATCTGCACGACTTCGAGCGGCGGATCGAAAAACTTCGCGTGTGCGAGGAAAGCCTCGATCGCCTTCTCATACGAGCGCTGTTTGCCCGGAGATGCGGGAATCGGCCAGCGTCCGAAGGAATAAAGCGCCAGGCGCGGATGTAATCGGCATTGGCCTTGGTCGGGATCGGTCTTCTCCAGCGACTTCGCTTCGTTGAAATAGCGATCGGCCACTCGCATGAATCCCGCGGCCCATTCGTCTTTGTCGGCGGTGTGGATGGTCTCGAACGCTTCTTTGACGTCGGCCGGATCGAGTCCGATCAACGGATATTGCCCGACCTCGGCGCGATGAACGGCTTCGGTCTTGATTTCGTCGATGGTGCGCTCGCGCCGCTCCTGCGCCAGAGCGAATCGCTGTCAATGCCAAAGACAACGCTAAGAGTGCAAAGGAATGGCTGATTCTTCATGATTCGAATTCCACGAATCAGAAACGCCGTAGAGACGTTGCTTGCAACGTCTTGACCACAGCGGCCGATGCGGCCGGCAAGAGACGTAGCAGCCTACGTCTCTACGGCCAAGTCACTGCTTTAGAAAGTGAACTTCAACACCCAGCTGGATCGAGCGCGGCTTCCGCCCGAACCGATGACCGGATTGGCCGCTGCGACGTCTGGCGTCGCGCAACCGCAACCGAAGGGCTGTGCCGAAGGATCGTTCAACCCGAATCCGTTCTGTCCGCCATACGGATTGGCGAAGTTCGGATGATTGAAAATGTTGAAGAACTCGGCGCGGAACTGCAGCGCGGATCGTTTCGCCGAAGTGCCAGTTCTTGGCTACCGAGAAATCGAAGTTCTCGGAAGCCGGTATCGGGGAACATGTTCCGGCCCATGTTGCCGAACTGTCCCAGCGGCGGCGGAATCATGACCGAACTGCCTTGGGCGTAGCAGCCGAACAGATTGAGAGCAGCGGTCGCCGCACCGGCGGTGCCACCATCCACGGTCATTGCCTGAGCTGCACATCAGTCGGAGTTGCTGGCACCTGCAGAAGTAAGGAATTCCTGCTCCGGTGTCGACTTGAAGTCCGACGGTTTTGCCGTAGAAAGCTCCAGCGGATCGGGGCGTTGGCCGGTGGACTGACCGGCAGCGGGCCGGTGCCAGCGGCATCGGTTCCCAGATCAATCGGTCCCCAGTGTTGCGGACTCTGCAGCGTGATGATGGAGTTGAGTCTCCCAACCTTCCAGCATCTGCGCGTAAGCCTTTCTTTCCGGGAATTGCGTACGTGAACGAGAGCGTGAAGCGATGGCGAATGTCGAAGTCGCTGTTCGCGTATTCCGCGTCCCACGTTGTAAGAGTCCTGCGGCAGGCCGGAGCCATAGCCGAAATCCCAGTTCGCGCCCACGTCATCGAGCGAGTGCGCATAGGTGTATCCAGCGACCATGCTCAGGCCGTGATAGTTGCGCGCGTTCAGCGTGACCTGCAGGCCGTTGTAGTTCGATCGATAGACGTTCCCCATCTGGAAGATGTTGCGCGAGGTATGGGAACTTCGTCGTAAAGGGCCGGTTCGCCTCTTCGCCCCCGGTACTGTCAGGAGCGCAGAAGGTTGGGTCGGTATAGCCTGACGCGATGCAGCCACTGATGGCTGACGCAGGCCATCCCGAGCCCACCGGCGGCTGATTGATGTCACGAATCCCGATCAGATTCGAACCGTGATTGCCCACGTACGCGACTTCCAGCGACAGATTCGGAGTGAACGCAGTGTTGCAGGTTCGAGCGTCCAGTTCCAGACGTAAGGAGTAGTGAGCTTGCGGTCCACACTCATGATGGGGCAGGGTGCAGCGTTGACAGGATCGCAATTGAGCTTGGTGGTGCTGACGTTGGCGCCGAAGATCGGCACTCCGCTGTCCCATTGCGGCAGTGCTCGGGCGGAATTGACAGATTGCCAGTCGTGATCGTGCCGCCTGCAGTGTCGCCGGCGGCATCGATGGTGGCGGCCGGTCGGAACGCTGCCCAGGCCGAATGCATTGTTGAAAGCGAGGAACGACTTCCCAGTTCACGGTTTCGTAGATCAGGCCCGCCGCCGCCGCGTAGCACGGTCGGTTCCCTTGCCATTCAATGTCCCATGCAAAGCCAACGCGCGGCGCGAAGTTCTTGTGATCGGGATTGTACGAGGCCGCTGATCCGCCCATTCCGACTTGCATCAATCCGGTGGCTGAGTTGGGATCGAAGTTTCCCAGCAGATTGTGGGCTTCCTTCGATCACGGAACTGTACTCGTAGCGAACGCCCAAGTTGAGCGTCAGGTTCCTGGTGACGCGCCAGTCGTCCTGGAGGAATAACCGCGTACGCCCAGTTGTGCAATTGCAGCGTGGGATCTCCAACTTGTACCGATGACTTGAATGGGTCGCCTGCAAAGAAATCTTCCAAAGCAGTTGAGCCCGCCCCGGTCGGGATCGCGACTCCGCCCAGGAAGGTGATGCTGCCTCGGGCGTTCCCGTACGCCGCCGTCCTTGACGGCGTTGCGTGAAGTTCGCCGCCGAACTTGAGAGAATGCTTGCCCGCCGTATAGGAAACGTGATCGATGAACTGAGTGATCGAATCGGGGCCCTGGAATTTCGGCCACTTGAAGCCGCCGAGGCCGGGGAAGAAAGTATCCGCCGAAACCAATGCGGGGTAAGCCTCCGGTGAAGGGACCGCTGACGCCTGTGTCGAGACCGTAGCCGGACGCTGGGGTGTTGAGATCGCCGGGCAACGTGGGCTGGTAGAGCCGGTTGTAGCCGATGCGCGCCTCGTTCACCCAACGCGTGCTCGGCGTCCAAATCCAGTTTCCTCCCACGACCTGCGCGCGAGTGTGAATCTTCGACCGCCAATTCGATTGCAACTCCGGGAAATCTTCGACTGTCCCAGTGTTGTTTCCGAAGAAATACATCCCGCTGATGCTGTTGCGCTCGTTGATGTTGAAATCCACTTTCGCCACGAAGTTGTCGACTCGCACTTCGTTGTGGAATCCGTTCGTGATACCCGATCGCCCCTGCGTGTTGTTGATCGGGAATCCCGTACCCTTGCAAGTGACGGTCGTCCCAGTAACCGTGCAACCCGAGATCTGTTGACTGGCCGCACTGATGGGGACGCCGTTTGCCGACAAGATCGGCGATCGCATCGGGAATGCTGTTGGCGCAATCGCCGGTCACCGAAGATGCAGTTCCCCGCGTCAGGCATGAGACACCATCGATGGGCTGGTCACGCCTCGAACGAGTTGCCCACGTTGTAACGCTGGCCCTTCGTACGCGCCAAAAAAGAATGCCTTGTCCTTGAAGATCGCTCCGCCGAAGCTGCCACCGAATTGTTCCAAGGTTCGGGGAGTCTTGGGGGCAGGCGTCTGCATTGAAGTAGTTGCGCGCGTCCATGGCGCCATCGCGGCCAAATGCAAACGCGGTGCCGTGCGGGGTATTCGTACCAGCTTTCAATCCAACATTCACGATCGCGCCCGGCTTCCATCCGTACTCAGCGGGAGGATTCTGCTGCAAGTTGAATTCCTGAATCGCGTCGATCGGCAGGATGGTCGCGGAATCTCCGGCAATGCCTGCACCGTTGATGATGCGCCTGACCGGAAAAAGGCTCGCTGTTGAACAAGCCCTCAATGAAATACGCGTTGTCTTCCGCGCGCAAGCCGTTGGTGCTCGTGGTCGAGAAGCCGCCGCCGGGATAACGCATCACGCCAGGTCGTAACTGCAGCAAGTTCTCGTAGTTGCGGCCGTTTAAGGGCAGATCATTGATCTCTTTATTGCTGAGCGTGCCGCCCAGTGTGGCCGATGTGGTGTTGACCAGCGGAACCTCTTCGGAGATCGTAATGGTTTCGCTCACCTGGCCCGGTTGCAGCGCGAAATCGGCGCGCACATCGGTGGCAACTTCGATCTGTACATTTGGGCGCTCCACGCTCTTGAATCCTCTGGCGGCCACGTGGATCTTGTAGGTACCGGGCTGCAGATCCGGGACCGTGTACGCGCCGGAGTCGTCAGTCGTGATAGTCCGCGAGAGTGCCCCGCTGAACATCGGTGACGACTACGGTGGCTCCAGCGACCGCAGCGCCACTCTGATCGGTCAATGTGCCAAGAATTCGGCCGGCAGTGGTCTGAGCCATCGCGGAAGCCGAAAGCAGAACCACTGCGAACGTGGCGAGCCATAACCAACAACCTGCTGTGGTCCGTCCGACATGAGACGCGGCTGCGCTAACGGGGCGCGATAGCATGGTACCCTCCATTTATCTGGTCCGACAGCCATACCACCATCGGAGAAACAGTGTCAAGCAAATTCACTTCTTGGATGGAATTTGACTCTAGGTTATAACGGAGGCTTCGCAATGCGACAGTCCGTGATTGGAAACGCAAGGTCTTGGACGTACGATTTCTGAAGGGGCTTGCGCGCAGGACGCGTTTGTAGTACGCTTCTATGGTTATACCACCATACCAATATACCAAGCAATGCCTCTCGCCCAACAAACGCGCCTTCGACCTGTGGATATGCGGTATAGTAGCCGGACCATATCCAGTCCTAACGACTGGCAGCGCATCGCAACTCGTGCGGGGGGCAATGCCGTGTACAAGCTGGTTCGAACGTCGCGACTTTACGAGCAAATCGTTCAGCAGATCGAAGAATCGATCGTCAAAGGTGACTTGAAGCCCGGGGATCAACTCCCCGCAGAGCGCGAACTCGCCCAGCGTTTTGGCGTGAGCCGAACGGCAGTGCGCGAAGCAGTGAAGGCGCTGCGCGAAAAAGGTCTGGTCGAAGCCTACTCCGGGCGAGGAACGTTTCATCACCGACGGCACCACGCAGGCGGTCCGGCAGTCTCTCGACCTGATGGTGAAGATCGGACAACCTGAGGGCTCCACCCATCTGGCCGAGGTACGAGCGATTCTCGAGCCAGAGATTGCGGCCCTGGCGGCGGTGCGCATCCAGGAACCAGAACTGGCAACCATGCGCGAAGCCGTCGCCGTCATGGACCGCGCCGGACAGGATCCAGAGGCCTACATCGAAGCCGATCTCGATTTTCATCTTGCGCTCGCGGAAGGCGCGGCCAATCCGCTGATTCTCTCTCTGCTCGATTCCATTGTCGGACTTCTGCGCGAACAACGGCTGCGGATTTTCAAGGTGCCCGGCGGCCCAGAGCGCGGGCAAGTTCATCACAAGCGGATTCTCGAAGCGGTCGAACGTCACGACGCGGAGAAAGCGCGGGAGGCCATGCGGGCGCATCTGCTTCAGGTCCGCGAAGACAGCCAGGCTCCGGCGGAAAAACAAGTACTCGGCAAGCCGGGTACACACTAGAAGTCATTGGCAAATATTCGGAGGCATTCGCGGATGGCGAAAGTCGGATTTATCGGCCTCGGAGTGATGGGCAGCCAGATGGTGGACCGTCTGCTGAGCAAGGGTCACACCGTGACCGGCTACAACCGCACTCGCGCCAAGGCGGAGTGGCTGGTGAAAAAGGGAATGCAACTGGGCCGACTCGCCGCGCGCGGTGGCGAGTGCGTCGGACTACACCTTCGCCATGGTGACCAATGCCGCCGCAATCCAGGCGATCACGGAAGGCCCGGACGGGACTGCTCGCGGGATTGAGTGCGGGCAAGATCTTCATCGACATGAGTACGGTGAGTCCCGACGGTGAGCCGCGCGCTGGCTGCGAAAGTGCGTGCCGCCGGGCGCCGACATGGTGGACTGCGCCCGTGTCCGGCAGCGTGATCACCCTGCAGGAAGGCAAGCTGTCGGTGATGGTCGGTGGGCGCAGGGAAACGTTCGAAAAGATCAAGCCCTCCTGCTCGACATCGGGCCGAAGGTCACGTCACGTCGGCGACAACGGCCTCGCGCTTTCCATGAAGATCGCCATCAACCTCAGCCTTGCGGTGCAGATGCTGGCCTTCTCCGAGGGCGTGCTGCTGGCCGAGAAAAGCGGCATCGCGCGCGAGGTCGCCGTCGACGTGCTCACGCACAGCGCCGTCGCTTCGCCGATGATTCAGTACCGCGGCCCGTTCGTCCTGCAACAGCCGGAAGAAGCCTGGTTCGACGTGAACATGATGCAGAAAGACATGGTGCTGGCCATGGACTTGGGCCGCCAGCTCGACGTGCCTCTGCCCACCACGGCTGTCAGCAACGAGTTTCTGACAGCCGCGCGCGGTATGGGTTGGACGAAATACGATTTCGCCTGCATGTTCGATGTGCTGGCCGCCATGTCGGGCGTGAGCACTCCGGTCAACGCCGGAGGGAAGAAGTGACGACTGCCGCCTCCAAGCCCGAAGCGGGAACGAGACCCTTACGGAGAAAGACAAATGGTTGCGCGCGTACCGTCAGATGGTACGCATCCGCCTGTTCGAAGAGCAGGTCAACGAGCTCTACACGCGCGCGCTGATGCCGGGGCTGGCGCATCTTTACAGCGGTGAAGAAGCGGTTGCCGTCGGAATCTGCGAAGCGTTGCGCATCGATGACTACATCACCAGCACGCACCGCGGTCATGGACATTGCCTGGCCAAAGGCGCCTCCCCCGATCGCATGTTCGCCGAATTGCTCGGCAAGGAAGCCGGATACTGCCGCGGCAAGGGCGGATCGATGCACATTGCCGATCCGGCGACCGGAAACCTGGGTGCGAATGCAATTGTCGGCGGCAGCGTTGGCATCGCAACCGGCGCGGCCTTTGCGGCGAAGCGACTCGGCAATGGGCGCGTGGCGGTTTGTTTTTTCGGCGAAGGCGCACTCGGCCAGGGATCGCTGTACGAAGTCATGAATCTGGCGCAACTCTGGAAGCTGCCCGTGATCTACGTCTGCGAAAACAATCTTTATAACGAGTACACGCACTATTCCGAAACGACCGCCGGAACGATCCTCGGCCGCGCCGCGAGCGTTCGGACTCGAGGCCGCGCAGGTCGATGGCCAGGATGTGCGCGCGGTGAATGATGTCGCAACCAGGTTGGTGCAGCGAGCGCGTGCCGGCGAAGGCCCGGCGTTCCTGCAGGCTGACACGTACCGCTACAGCGGCCATCACGTTGGCGACATCAATCGCGAATACTACCGCTCGAAACAGGAAGAGCAGCACTGGAAGACGGAACGCGATCCCATCAAGCTGCACGGCGAATTGGCTGATCGGCGCAGGGACATGCCGATGCAGCCGCGCTCGAACAGATTGCCGCCGAAGCGCGCACTGAGATGGAAGCGGCCGTGAAATTCGCCATTGCGGCGCCGTATCCCAGTGTCGACCAAGTGGAGCAGGACGTCTATGCCTGAGCGACGCGAGCGTGAACTCACATTTGCGCAGGCGGTACGCGAAGCGCTGGCCGAAGAAATGCGCCGCGACTCGACGCGTGTGCATTTTCGGCGAAGACGTGGCCGAGGCAGGAACGCCGTTCAAAGTGCTTTCCGGGCTGGTAGAAGAATTCGGCGCCGAACGAGTACTCGATACACCGATCTCCGAAGCTGGCTTCACCGGAGTTGGCGTCGGCGCTGCGATGACGGGCCTGCGACCCGTGGTCGACATCATGTTCGGCGATTTCCTGACGCTGACCATGGATCAGATGGTCAACCAGGCCGCCAAAGCTCACTACATGTCGGGCGGACACTGGAAGGTCCCGATGGTGATGCGCACGACGCTGGGTGCAACTCGCCGCTCGGCTGCGCAGCATTCGCAGTCGCTGCACGCGTGGTTCAGTCACGTGCCGGGATTGAAAGTCGTGTTGCCGTCGACTCCGTACGACGCGAAGGGCCTGCTGAAGACGGCGATCCGCGACGAGAACCCGGTCGTCTTCTTCGAAGACAAAATGATGTACAAGCTGAAAGGCCCGGTTCCGGCGGAAGACTACACGATCCCGTCTGGGAGTCGCCGACGTGAAGCGCGAAGGCGACGACATCACTCTGGTCGCCACCAGCAGCATGGTGCAGGTCGCTCTGGGCGCAGCCATCCTGCTTGAAAAAGAAGGGATCAGCGCCGAAGTGGTCGATCCGCGCACAACCTGGCCGCTCGATGAGAAGACAATCATCGACTCGGCGAAGAAGACGTCGCGGGTGATCGTGCTCGACGAAGGCTACGGACGCTACGGAGTGACTGCAGAACTGGCCGCGGTGATCGCCGAAGGAGCATTCTACGATCTCGACGCCCCGGTGAAACGCATGGGAGCGATGCATGTTCCGATTCCATTCTCTCCGCCGCTGGAAGATGTGACGGTGCCGACCGAAGAAACGGTATTCAAAGCCGCACGAGACAATGTGCAAGCAAGTCGTAGAGACGTAGCATGCTTCGTCTCTGCTCGGCAGGTCCTGACGGCTGTTTCGAGACGCCGCCCGTCAAGCGTAGCAGCAAAGTCTAGCAGCTAGGAGCTGATTTATGGCACTCAAAACTCACGGAACGATGGCGGTCGATTGGGAGAATCGAATCGACTTCGACCGCCTGCGCCGCGAACGTCTGCAGAGAGCGAAAGATCTGCTTGCCAAGTCGTCGATGGGCTCGCTGCTCTGCTTCGACATGAACAATGTGCGCTACCTCACCTCGACGCACATCGGCACGTGGGCGCAGGACAAAGCCAATCGCTTCACCCTGCTTCCGCAAAACGACGAGCCGATTCTGTGGGACTTCGGATCGGCCGCCAAGCATCATCAACTGAATTGCCCCTGGCTGGGCGAGCGTTCGCGCCCTGGAATCTCGATGCTGCGCGGCGCGATGACCCCTGAGATGGGCCGCGCCGAAGACGTCGCCAAGAAAATTCGCATCGAACTCGAAATGCGCGGCCTGCACAAAGAGCCAGTCGGCATCGACATCATCGAACTGCCGGTCTTGTTCGCTCTGCAGCGCGAAGGCCTCAAGGTTGTCGACGGACAGCAACTCATGTCCGAAGCCCGCGTCATCAAGACGCAGGACGAGATCTCACTGCTCAACACGTCGGCCATGATGGTCGACGCCGCCTACGACGAACTCTATCGCGCCATGAAGCCGGGCATGCGCGAAAACGAAGCGGTCGGCCTGGTCAGCAAGGTTCTCTACGACCTCGGCTCCGAATATGTCGAAGCTGTAAATGCAATTTCCGGCGAGCGCTGCAATCCGCACCCGCATGTTTTCTCCGATCGCGTGCTTCGCCCGGGCGATCCCGTGTACTACGACATTCTTCATTCCTACATGGGATACCGCACCTGCTACTACCGCTGCTTCACCATCGGGTACGCTTCGCACGCGATGAATGATGCCTACAAGCGATGCCGCGAATATCTGGATGCGGCGATAGAACTGGTTCGCCCCGGCCGTACCACGGCTGAGATTGCTGCGGTGTGGCCGAAAGCGCAGGAATTTGGTTTCCCCAATGAGGAAGCGGCCTTTGCGCTGCAGTACGGTCACGGGATCGGGCTCGCGATCTGGGAGAAGCCCGTGATCAGCCGTCTCGTATCGCTGGAACATTCGTGCGAAATCAAGCCGGGCATGGTGTTTGCCCTGGAGACCTTCTGGCCGTCGACCGATGGATGGAGCGCAGCCCGCATCGAAGAAGAAATCGTCGTCACCGAAACTGGCCACGAAGTCATCACGCGCTTCCCCGCCGAAGAACTTCTGGTTGCGGGCAGACATTATTTCACTGTGGACGGACCGCTGCCCGCAATTCGCGAAACCGAATCGCAGCCCAGCACGCGCGTGCGCGAGATGATTGAAGACAGTTCCAAGAAGGAGCGCATTGGCGTCGCTGACTGAAACAGCAAGGGTGGTGAGACGAGGCCCACTACGTCTCCTCAGAGGGGTCTTCGACCAATTGGACAACAAACTATGGCGATTAGTGTCGTAATGCCCGCGCTCGAAATGGCCCAGGAAACGGGCAAGCTTATTTCGTGGCTGAAAAAAGAGGGGGAAGCGGTTGCCAAAGGCGAACCGTTGCTTGAAATCGAGACCGATAAGGCCGTGATGGAGATTGAGTCACCCGCCGATGGCTTTCTGGCAGGAGTCAAAGTCGGGCCTGGGACTGAGGTTCCGGTCGGTCGAACCATTGCTTGGATCGTTCGGTCCGGAGAAGCGCCTCCTGCGGAAGAAGTTGTCGCCGAATCGGGCAGAACAACCACGAGCAGCGCATACTCGGCATCGTCGCCTCAGATCTCCTCAACGGGACAGACTTCCAGACAAAGCGTGAGGATTTCTCCCAAGGCCAAACGTCTCGCGAGTGAACGCGATGTCAATCTTGCCGAGGTCCGAGGCTCAGGGCCTGGAGGAGAAATTCTCGCTTCCGACGTTCTTGCCGCGGCAGAGTCCAAAATCGACGTACCCACGATCTCCTCCGAACGCGTGAGCGTCGTCTCCCGTCTGATGGCGGAGCGCACTACCGAAAGCTGGACAACCGTACCCCATTTTTTCCTGGCTCGCGATGTGGATGCTGCAGCTCTCATCGAGATGCGCCAGAAATTGGTTCCGGAAATCGAAAAGACTCATGGCGTGAAGCTCACTTATAGCGATCTGCTGGTCTCATTGGTGGCGCGTTCCCTAACCAAACACCCGATGATGAACGCTAGTTGGACAGGAAAGGGGATTCGTGAAAATGCCGAGATCAACATAGGCTTAGCAGTGGCCGTTGACGACGGAGTAGTCGCCCCTGTGATTCGTAGTGCTGACAAGGCCAGCTTGGCCGAGATTGCGGCGCAGCGTCGCGAACTTACAGAACGCGCCCGCAGCAGCAAATTGCGCCCCTCAGATCTCGCAGGAGGGACTTTCACAATCACCAATCTCGGGATGTTCGACGTTGATGCATTCACCGCAATTATCATCCCGCCGCAAGCTGCAATTCTTGCCGTCGGAGCTATCGCGGAAAGGGTAGTAGCCGTCGATGGTCGGCCCGCCGTCCGTCCGATGATGACCTTGACGCTCTCCAGTGATCATAGAGTAGTGGATGGCGCGCGATCTGCCGAGTTCATGCGTGCCCTTGCCCAGGCCATTACGCTTCTGTCGCCGTCTCAGTTGATGTAGCGGTTAGTGGACCAATCAGGACTTGCCGTAGGTCATTTCGGGCAAGGCGACGAGGTTGCACTATCGCGGTGCTGGCTAGACGATGTTGCCGTTGGCAAAAGCGAACACACAATTGGTACAGCGCTGGATGGAAGACCTTGAAGTGGCGGCATTCAGAAGCTGAATTCGGCTGATGGAATGTAAGTCGCCCGCATTTTAGTATGGCTTTCGCTTGCAAGGGCAACTACTTTCGCACGGTCGGGCCGGGCGCCAGGACTTCACCGGCACCTTTTACGCGACTGCCCCGCGCCGACATGATCACTCTTGCCCGCACGGCCCATGAGCACGGCGTAACGCTTTTCGATGCGGCTGAAGCGTATGGCCCGGTTGAGGTCGAGCGCATCCTTGGCGAAGCGCCTCCTCGGGGGAGACGGAACCCGCACTCAAATTCGAGTCCTAACACAGATTCTGGCACATTATCAACGTAAGTCGTTGATAGATAGTGGCGGAAGCGAGTGGGGGTCGAACCCACCGGTGACAGGATTGCCTGCCGCCCGCCGGTTTTGAAGACCGGGACGATCACCGGACCGCATGCGCTTCCACAGAGCAATCGGGAAAACCTACCGGCATATGATTAACGGGGATCCATCGCAACCGGTCAGCCAATTCTGTTGGCCGCTCCAATCATTTCTACTTCGGTTGTGCTACGACTCGCAGGTACGGTTTCAACGTCTTCCAGCCAGCGGGATACTTCTTCTGCGCTTCTTCGTTGGAGACGGCGCCACTGATGATGACATCATCGCCGGGTTTCCAGTTGGCTGGTGTGGCAACCTGGTGCTTCGCCGTCAGTTGCAGCGAGTCGATGACGCGAAGAATCTCGTCGAAGTTGCGGCCGGTGCTCATGGGATAACTCAATTGCAACTTGATCTTCTTGTCTGGTCCCACGACAAAGACCGTGCGTACAGTGGCGTTGTCGTTCGGTGTGCGGCCCTCGGAGGTCTCGCCCGCCGATGCCGGCAGCATGCCGTAGAGCTTCGCAATTTTGAGTTGCGGATCGCCGATCATCGGGTAGTTCACTTTTGCGCCCTGGGTCTCTTCGATGTCGGCGGACCACTTGCTGTGGTTGCTCACGGGATCCACACTCAAGCCAATGATCTTCGTATTGCGCTTGGCGAATTCCGGCTGTAGCTTTGCCATGGTGCCGAGTTCGGTGGTGCACACCGGCGTAAAGTCCTTCGGGTGCGAAAACAGGATGCCCCATCCGTCGCCGATCCACTCGTGAAAGTGAACTGTTCCTTGCGTGGTTTCAGCGGTGAAGTCGGGGGCAGTATCGTTGATGCGCGGAACGCTATAGGTTTCAGTCGCGGTCGTCATAATCATCTCCTCGTTTTTATTCAGGTCGCTAAGATTCCGGACAGGCTGCCACCCGGCTGCCATCTCGGTAAAAGCGGATGAAAACGAAACCCACCCGCTTTACCGGGTGGGCTGGAAAGAATCTGTCTGATTTCCTACCCACACGCCGGCGATAGTAGACAACAACAGCACCCAACGCAGGCGGCGGAAGAAAATAACATGTTGTTAGGATAGAATCGGCAACGGTCACTGTCAAACGTCCCAACTCGCGAACGCCTCTCTCACCCACATCTTTTCTGCATCGCGCCGCTTTCGCGTGCATCCCTTGATTGGCACCACAATTTCGGGGAGACCGTTCCATGAACAAGGCAAAGCGACGGCTGGCCATGGCGCAATGGGATGTCTTTACCGCCAATCCTCTCGAGGGAAACTCGCTGGCGGTATTTTTTGATGCGCGCGGAGTCAGCGACGCGGAGATGCAGTTGATCGCCAAAGAGATGAATCTCTCAGAGACGACGTTCATTATTCCGCGTGATCCTGAGACCGAGCGCGGGCGCGGGGTCCGCGTGCGAATTTTCACGGTGCAGGAAGAACTGCCGTTTGCGGGCCATCCCACGCTGGGAACGGCCTTTGCCTTGCGTGGCGATTCCGGCGCCAAGGAAATCATGCTCGAACTCAACGTCGGAAAGGTTCCGGTACGTTTCGAGGAGACGAATGGTCAGGCTGCATTTGGCGAGATGACTCAGATCGATCCGACATTTGGAGTGCAACACGATCGCGGGGCAGTCGCTCGTGCCACCGGATTGCACATGGACGACTTTGACGCATCGCTGCCGATTGAGACGGTATCGACGGGCGTGCCTTTTACGGTTACACCACTGAAATCTCTGGCTGTGATTCAGAAACTGCGCGTCGATCTGAACGGCGCTGCCGAGTACCTGGAAAAGGCCGGCGGGAAGTTCCTCTACTTCGTTTCGCGTGAAACCGTCGATCCGGCAGCCCGTTTACACGCCCGGATGCCGTTCTACAACGGCGAGGACCCCGCCACCGGTTCTGCTGCAGGCTGCACCGCTGCGTGGATGGTGGCACACAAGGTTGCGGAATCCGACGAGCGCGTCCTCATCGAGCAAGGAATCGAGATGCAACGGCCGAGTCGGATTTTTGTGCGTGCATCTTCTCAGAAAAACCAGAAAAATAATCAGAGCGATAACCGGATAGTTAACGTGCGCGTCGGCGGCAATGCAATCGAAGTGATGCGCGCCGAAGTTTTTCTCTAACCCGTGTTGCGCAAAGTGCGGAAAACACAGCGGCGCATTGCCTGAAGAAAAAATCAATAGCCAGGAAGTCCCATTAGCATCGACGCTACTTTACAGTCAGCGTTCTTCTCGATAGCATTCATCTCGCTCTGACATTCTTCATATCGAGAAAAGCCTCTGTTGGTTTCGCGACCTGCTGGTACGGTGGCGTACGACAGATTGCGGAAGGCTGATGAAACCCAAGCGCACAATTCTGTGTGTAGACGACAACGAACAGTCTCTTTCCCACCGTAAGATCATGCTGGAAACGCGTGGCTACCGCGTGGCGAGTTTCTCCCGCGGCGAAGAGGCGCTCACGCGCTTCCTGCAAGGCGGAGTCGATCTGGTGATCGCCGATATGGCGATGCCCGGGTTGGACGGACCCCAGTTGATTGCGAAGATTAAAGACGTCTCGCCGCACACTCCAGCCATCCTCATCTCAAGCAAAGTTCGAATCTACGATCACGATTCGCAAGCAGATGTTTTTCTGACGAAGGGAATGTACGCGCCGGTCGATCTGCTGGAGCGCGTGCGCCTTCTGCTGGTGCGCAAGCGTGGACCCAAGCGCATGCAACATCGTACTCCGCAGATGCCCAGCCAAATCGTCGTAGCCTAGCGCCTGCTGCCAGACAGTTTGATAAGTGACACAGTGAGCCTTCCGCGCTCGCCCGGAGCCTCGTGTAAGATTCTTGTCAGGCATGGCCGACGCATTCATAGAAGCAAAAAACCTGCGCAAGACCTATCACGTGGGAAAAATCGAGGTTGAGGCGCTTCGCGGAATCTCCTTCAGCGTGCAGAAGGGTGAGTTTGTCAGCGTGGTGGGTCCATCAGGCAGCGGTAAGTCGACGCTGTTTTACTTACTGGGTGGACTGACCCGCGCCGACGGCGGCAGCGTCGTGCTCGATGGCGACGACTTAGCCTCACTCTCCGACGCCGAGCGCACCCGGATGCGCAAACGCAAGATTGGGTTCGTCTTCCAGAAGTTCAACCTGCTGCCGACGCTCGATGCGCGTTCCAATATCGAGATCGCCCGCGAAATTTCCGGCAACGGTGCAGGCGATCCCGCGCACTTCAACCGCATCACCGATCTTCTCGGTTTGACCAAACGCCTGGGACATCGACCCTCCGAGCTGTCCGGAGGAGAGCAGCAGCGGGTCGCTTTGGCCCGCGCTCTCATCAACAAGCCAACAGTCGTGCTGGCCGACGAGCCCACGGGCAACTTGGATTCCAAGAATTCCGACATCGTACTCGGCATGCTTCGACTCTCGAATCAGGAACTCGGTCAAACGGTGCTGATGATTACGCACAATCCCGAGGCGGCGAAGTATGGCGACCGCATTATTCACATGCGCGACGGCCAGATCGTGCGGCCGGAAGACGATCCGCAGTGGGCCCTCCACTAGGCAGCGCTGATGTCCCGCGAGCCCAGTCTGCGGTGGTATCCTAATAACTCTTATCCCGCGACGAGGGCTGTCACCTTTCATGGCTGATCCACAGACGTCCAATTCAGAATCTCCCGAAACCCAACCTGCCGTTGAGAGCACCGAATCTTTCGGAGATATCCTCTCTCAGTTTCAGAAGAGCCACTCCCGCAAGACCGAGGGCAGCCGGCAACTCCAGGCCACCGTAATCGCTGTCAATGCCGAGTCGGTGTTCTTCGACATCGGATACAAATCGGAAGGCATTCTTCCTTTAACCGCGTTGCAAGGGGAAACCCTGAAGCCCGGAGACAAGTGTCTGGTCACGGTGAAGGGCCGCGACCTCGACGGCTATTACGAACTTTCCCGTTTCAAAGTTGAGCGCCCCATGGATTGGTCGGCTCTAGAGAAAGCCTTTGCCGACAAGGCCAGCGTCCTTGGCACAGTGACGGGAGTGATCAAAGGCGGATTCAGCGTCGATGTGGGAGTGCGAGCATTCATGCCCGCGTCGCGCAGCGGCGTTCGCGACGCTGCCGAAATGGAAAAGCTGGTCGGACAGGAAATTCGTTGCCGCATCATCAAACTCGACGTCACCGATGAAGATGTCGTGGTCGATCGTCGCGTCGTTGCGGAGGAAGAAGAGCGCTCTGCCAAGGACAAATTCTATGCACAGGTCAAAGAGGGAGAGACCGTGAGTGGAACCGTCCGAAGCCTTACCGACTACGGCGCCTTCGTCGATTTGGGTGGAGTCGATGCGCTCCTGCATGTGAGCGACATTGCCTGGGGCCGTGTGAACAAGCCGTCCGACGTGCTTTCGGTCGGCCAATCGGTTGAAGTCAAAGTGCTGAAGGTTTCATCGGAAGGGGACAAGCGGCGCATCTCCGTTGGATTGAAACAACTTCAACCGCATCCCTGGGAGGCCGTTGCCGAAAAATTCATAGCCGGCGACCGCGTACGCGGCACCGTTACACGTCTCATGGAGTTTGGAGCATTTGTTGAACTTGAGCCCGGCATCGAGGGCCTGATTCACATTTCCGAAATGTCTTGGTCTAAGGGAAAGATCCGCAGGGCCAGTGACGTGGTAAAGCCGGGCGAAACTGTCGAAGCAGTGATCCTGCAGGTGAATGCCGCCGAGCATCGTATTTCACTCGGGCTCAAGCAAGCTCTGGGAGATCCCTGGGTCGACATCTCGCAACGCTTTCAAGTTGGTTCCGCGGTCGAGGGACCGATCACAAATCTGACGAAGTTCGGTGCCTTTGTACAGCTATCCGAAGGGATCGAAGGCATGGTTCACGTCAGCGACATCAGCGCTGAGAAGCGAATCAACCAGCCGCAAGACGTGTTGCGCGTCGGTCAAATCGTCAAAGCGCAAGTGCTCGCCATTGACCTCGAAAAACGGCAGATGCGGTTGGGCATGAAGCAACTCGTCCCAACCGGTCTCGACGAATACATTGCCGAGCACAATCCAGGAGATGTGGTTACCGGCCGACTGATGGACGATTCCGGCAACCAGGCGCGCGTAGAACTCGGCGACGGCATCCACGCCACCTGCAAGGTCACGACTGCAGCTCCCGCTAAGGCCGAGGCTCCGAAGGAATCGAAGGCGGATCTCTCTTCGCTGACTTCTATGCTGCAGTCCAAGTGGAAGACTGGGTCTGGCGGCCCAGCCAAGACGGAGCCAGTCCGCGCAGGGCAGGTTCGCAGTTTTCGCATCGTGAATCTCGACCGGGCCGCAAAGAAGATCGAATTGGAGTTCGCATAGCAGAGACGCGGTACGCTTGGAGGATTCCATGTTGCGGATCGTGCTTGTGTTGGCCATCGTACTCGTGCTGATTGTCCTTGTGCCGCGCCTGCTTTCGCATTCAGCTGCGCCTTCGGTGGGCAGCAGTGCGCCCGATTTCACGCTCCCTTCGCAGGAAGGCTCTCCTGTCAGCCTCAAGGACTATCGCGGAAAGTGGGTCGTCCTGTATTTCTATCCGAAGGATCAGACGCCGGGCTGCTCCCGCGAAGCTCACAACTTTCAGGCCGATCAGTCGAAATATGTCGAACTTAATGCCGTCGTGTTAGGAGTAAGCCTCGACAGCGTGGATTCGCATAAGAAGTTCTGTGCCAAGGAAGGCCTGAACTTCAAGCTGTTAGCCGATACTGATCACAAAGTGACCGACTCTTACGGATCATTGACCAATCTCGGCTTGGTGAAGTTTGCTGCGAGACATACCTTTCTGATCGATCCCACAGGAAAGATCGCGAAGACATACACCACGGTGGATCCAGCCAAGCACAGCGAGGAAGTGCTGGCGGAGCTGGACCAGTTGCAGAAATTCCAAACAGCACGCCAGTAGCCCACAGTCGCGTAGTGCACCCGGCTCTTTCCGAGCCGTAGCGAAGTAAAACCTTGGCGAATATTTTGTCCTCACAGGAAACTCGCCACTGTCGATCTTCCCGCGCTCACCCCACAATTCCAGCCCACGAAGTAAACTAACAGGATGGCAACTGCGGCCCGGAATGATGTGCCGAGGAACGATGTGTCCGTGCCTGGTCAGTACCGCTTTCCGCCCGGTTTCCAGAGAAATCTGCTCTGGTTCGCGTTTCGCAAGTTCCGTCCCGCCAATCCGATTTTGCTCTTTCAACACCTCACTCGGGAGTATGGCGACATCGCGCACTACAAAATTGGGTGGCATCACATCGTTTTCCTGAACCATCCCGATTACATCCGCGAAGTGCTTGTGGTTCAGAACGACAACTTCATCAAAGAGCGGACGGTTCAGCGCACGAAAATGCTGCTGGGCCAAGGCATGATTACCGCAGAAGGTGCTCAACATCGCACCCAGCGGCAAGTGGCCCAACCTGCATTCCATCGCCAGCGCATCCCGGAGTATGCGGGAGTGATGGTTCAAGAGGCGGCGACCCTGCGCGACCGATGGCGTGACGGCGAGCAACGCGACGTCGCCATCGACATGATGCATCTCACCCTCAACGTGGTTGCGCAAACCTTGTTTGCCACCGACCTGCGCGAGGAAGTGGACGAACTCGCCGACGCCATCAACCGCATCATGGGCCTCTACAACTTTCTAGTGATGTTGCCGGCAGCGGAGTGGTTGGTGCATGTGCGCCCTCCGGGTCTTGCCGCATTTGTGCGCGCCCGCAAGCGCATTGACGCTGTCGTTTATCGCATGATCGCTGCGCACCGCAAGCTTGGCGCCCGCGATGGCAGCCTCCTTGAGCTCATGCTGGCTGCGTCCCCCGATAAGAGCGCAGCCTCAGAGCAGTCACTGCGCGATCAGGTGATCACGATTTTCCTGGCCGGGTACGAAACCGTGGCCAATGCGCTCTCCTGGACGTGGTATTTGCTCTCGCAGAATCCCGATTGCGAGCGCCGGTTTCATGACGAGATCGATCGCGAATTGCAGGGCCGTTTACCCACGTTCGATGATGTGCCTCGTCTGCGTTACGTCGAGATGGTATTGGCGGAGTCCTTGCGCCTGTTTCCACCTGCGTGGGCGATGGGCCGTTACGCGCGCGCTGATTTTCAGTTGGGAGAGTATGTCCTACCCGCCAAGACTACCGTCCTTATCAGCCAATTCATCACCCACCGCGACCCGCGCTTCTTCCCCGATCCTCTGCGCTTCCATCCGGAACGCTTCACTCCCGAAGCCAAGGCGCATCGCAGCAAGCTGACCTACTTTCCGTTCGGTGCTGGAGTCCGGCAATGCATCGGAGAATCGTTCGCCTGGATGGAGGGCGTGCTTCTACTCGCGACGATTGCACAAAAGTGGAGATTGAAACTTGTGGCTGGGCATCCCGTCGAGCCCGAGCCTCTGATCACACTGCGACCCAAGCACGGTATGCTCATGCACCTGGAACGGCGCGAAGTCGCCTTATAGTTACTTGTCTTCCAAGTACAGTTCCGCCACATGCTGCGTGATTTTTCCTGGCTCTGAGTCGGCCAGATTCGCCAGTGCGATCACGGTCAACTGATCATCGACGTAACGGTCGATGGCAGTTTCAAATCCCTGCCACGAGCCGTCGTGGTGAATGCAGCGGTGTCCGGCCCGATTGTCAATGAACCAGCCAAAACCGTAGTTGCCTTTGTTCAGTTGGCCATCTTTCAGACGTACGGGCGTCCACATCAAGTCAAGGCTCGGCCGCTTCAGAAGCTTTTCCGTATAGAGCGCGGCGTCCCACTTCTGCAGATCAAGAATCGTAAAGTAAAGGCTGCCGTCGGCGGTCGTGTTCACCATAGGCGCCACCCACTCTTGATTCTTCAATTCGCCCTTCACCAGCCGGTAGCCGGCTGAACGGTTGGGCACAATGTCAGCTTCACTAATAATGCGCGTCGAGTGCATGCCGAGCGGCTTGAAGATTCGCGCCTGCAAAAAGTCGCCGTAAAACTCTCCCGTCACGCTATGAATCAAAATCCCCAGCGTCAGGTACCCGAGATTGCTGTATTCCCACTTCGTGCCGGGAGGATACGCCAAAGAGATCCCTTCGACCACTTTCAGCAATTCCTCTTCTGTCCAGTCTTTGCGGAAGTTGAAGTCTTTAGGATAGTCTCCAAAGCCCGCAGTGTGGCTGAGCAACTCGCGGACGGTGACTTCCTTCCAACTCGCCGGAGCGTCCGCAAAATATTTCGTAAGTGGATCATCGAGGCCGATCTTACCTTCTTCCACCAGCATCATCACGGCGGTTGCCGTGAACTGCTTCCCGACGGATCCCGACTGAAAGACGCTCTCTGGCTTTACAGGCACTTGCAATTCCACATTTGCGAGCCCGAAGCCCTCCGCCCGAATGACCTTCCCGTTCCGCACGACGAGCAGGGACAGGCCAGGAATGTGCTGGCGTTGCATTTCCGCCTTCACATAGTCGGCGACGGCAGAGTTGATGGAGGAAGTCTGCGCATCCGCCGCGGAGTAAGCAAACAGGGAAGTGAGGTAAACGATGAGAAGAAAAAGTGGGCGAAGGCTCATAGAGTCAAAGGTCGCTAATTTGCGCCCCTGAGTCTATCGGCAACAGTCTCTCGCCGCAAGCTTGCTGCGTCACAAAAGCAAGCGAAGGTTAATTCGCTCCGCCGGAAGTCTCGGAAAGGCGGTGGATGCCAGACCGCCGCATGGCAAAGAGAATCAACCATCCGATCATTCCGGCCAGATAAACGAAGGCGAACATCAGCAGGATTCCACCGACCAAGACGGAATGCGTCGGCGGAATCGGCCCGATCGGTGTGCTCGAAGGCGGAACGGAGACCGAAATCGCTTCTCCTTTCTTAATTGCGACCATCACACCCGCTAAGATGATCGTCATCAGCACTGCCGTCGTCTTCGGAAAGCGGAATTCAGCGCGCATCGTAAACCTCCTTGTCGGAAAACTTATTCCAATCGCATCGCCACCCAAAGCCCGCCAGCGTTCCTGAAAAGCACCGGCAACAATTCCTGCCCATTCGCGGGCCATAAATCTAAACCGTGCAAATGTGCTCTTGGCATCTGCTTCAGCCCGCCGATCCTCGAATACACCAACCATTTCCTCGCCGAACTGTTCGCGGTGGCACGCCGGATACAGGCGCAACAAGCTCCGATAGACGCCGACGCTGAGCACGGTCATGCCTCCTTCGCCGCAATCCGCAAACTCGCCAGCCGCGTAAGGTGCTTCATCCGTCCCACCTCGAGTTGCAGGTTCTTGCGTCCGCGAGAGGTCAGGCGATAAGCCTGCCGCCCTCGCGAAGTATCTTCTTCCTCGATGCGCTCAATCCACTCTTCATCGAGCAGGCGCCGCAATGCGCCGTAGAGAGTACCGGTGCTGAGCACCACGCGCCCGTCGCTCATCTCTTCGACGTCCTTAAGGATGGAGTATCCATGGCGTGGCTGCTCGGCCAAACTTAAGAGGATCAGTAAGACGGGCTCGGTAAGTGGCAAAAACTCAATCATGGCTGTTGACGACATGTCGTACATCGCCATATTGCCGTAGTCGTCGAAGAATGTCAAGCACTCGAATAGATTTTCAGTGCCCCTCGGTGTCCCCTGTGATTAAGTGTTTGGGTTAAGCCTTGAAGACGTCCCTATGACTAGGCGCGCCCGCGAAACCGGATGATGTGTCGCCGGTCGCGTTTCGAAGGCCGCCCTTGTGGCAGAATTTCGAATTCCCTCATTGCCTTCCGTTCAGCAGCAGCTTTCTGCCGAAGTTCCCGGCTTTCATGCGTTTCACGGTAGAGCGTTTGTGCGACTGCGGCCGGACCGCGCACCTCGCTAAGAAGAAGAACGTCGACGTGAAAGTCTCCACCGTCGTTGGTGATGCGCAACCGATTCCCGATCCGAACTTCCCGTGCCGCCTTGGCAGGTTGCCCGTTCGACAAGATCCGGCCCAATTCGCAGGCCTTCTTCGCCATTGGCCGCGTTTTGAAGAATCGAGCAGCCCAAAGCCAGACATCCATCCGTACGCCGGTCATAGATCCATTTTGCTACAACCGGCAGGATTTCTTGACACTGGTAGAAAAATCGCCTTGATCGCGGTGCAGCGCA
Organism: uncultured Acidobacteriaceae bacterium; assembly: GCA_963840895.1. Classification (GTDB taxonomy): domain Bacteria; phylum Acidobacteriota; class Terriglobia; order Terriglobales; family Acidobacteriaceae; genus Sulfotelmatobacter. The sequence continues at coordinate 353,113 of CAWJAR010000002.1, read as the reverse complement.
CTAGCGCCCGGCAATTCGGGTGGCGATCACTAGAGTGAGTACCGCAGAAAGCTTAGGGTGCAACTGCCAATGACGCGTATTCGTTGTGCGAGGCCGTCTGGTAGTGCGTTCCCAAGATACTCAACTGGCCCGTGGCAGCATCGATGGCGAATGATCCTACCGCCGTGGAGGTATCACTCGTCCCCGGACGCCATCGGTCGATCACGTACAAGATCTCGCCGGAGGAGTCGGTCAGCATCGCCTCCGCCTCTTGTGGTTCAAATAACGCAGTGATGTCCACAAACGTAATCGTGCCAGTTGTCGGATCGATGGTGTTGACGTTGAAGGCATCGCCCAACGGCGCGGGAAATGTTGGCTGGTAGAGAACGTTGTGCACCGCGTCAACCGCGATGTAGTTAGCGGGACTGCCATGTCCGGTAAACGGCGATCCTGGTACCGGCGTCAAGGCCCCCGAGAGCGTATCGATGGCGTATCCCGAAATTGACTTTGATGATCCGCTCACTTCGTTGCCTGAGAACAGATACAGGTAATTATTCGAGACAGCGAAAACATTGGGATCAATGCCAGTAGCAAACGGTGAACCTGCGACAGGTTTGAGCGCACCGGTGGTCCAATCGATCTGATACGCAGAAACGGTGTTATCGATAGAGTTCGCCACGTAGAGGAACTTCCCGGAAGGATCGGTCTTGACTGCTCCCGCGCCCTTTCCCGCCGTTGCAGATCCGTTGAGTTTCAGTGCTCCCGTGTTGCGGTCGATGCGGTAGCTTGCGACAGTGTTCGACCCCGAGAACGTTACGTAAACGAAATTGTCCTGGGGATCAATGGCGAGTTTGAAAGGGCCACTACCTACCGCCGGAAAAGGCGACCCTGGTACCTCGATGAGACCTCCGGTGGCGCGATCGATGGTGAAGGCCTCGATGCCGAGAGCCACGGTAGCATACGCGAATGTTCCCGGCCGGTCTGTGACGAAATCCTGCGGAGGCCCGTTTGGCAGCAGCAACTGAACGGCTGGATGCAAATACCCTTGATCGTCGATCGGGTACTGCGAGACGTAGTCGAGATCGTTGCTCGCCATGTACAGAGTGTGACTGTGAGTATTCTGTGCCGTCACCGTGATCGGAGTTTTGTACACCCCGCCGCACTTGTCCCAAGCTTGCAGCGTGGAACTATATGTGCCCGATGGCAGGCTGAGAAAAGTATCGAGCCCGTTGGAATTCACTGTGTAGGCTTTGACTGAAGGCGCCGAGTAAATGCGAATGGACGCAATGCCCTTGCTGCAAGTCGGATTCGCCGATGCCGACGCCACAAAATGAATCGGCGACGCCCACCCGGTGCTCACGGTTGGCGTATACACCGTAACTCCGCCCGTTGCGGCAACGCTCACCGTGATAGGAGTCTTCCCCACGCCGCCGCAATAGTCCCAAGCCTGCACCACTGTGCGGTAGGTGCCGGCGGCGAGACTGACAAATGCGCTGAACTGCGCGGCATTCACTGTGTACGCGGAGATGTAGGGAGCGCTATAAATGCGCATCGACGCAATGCCCTTGGCGCAGTCGGGACTGCTCGCCGCCGCCGCGTAGTAGACGGGGCCATGCACTGTCGAGGCATTCGCCGGGAACGTCACCGTAACGATGGGGGTAGTTGATGCGGCCAGGGAGGCAATGAACGTCAGAAAAGCGGTAAGGACGAGAGCGGCTTTCGCCATGAGTGAATCCTCTGAACGGACTCGAAAGCGATTCGCTTATTAGCGTGAGGAGGGAAGACAACTAGACTCTCCGCCTAGAAGCCAACCTTGGATGTAGGAGGTCCGTGCTGAGTTGTCAGGATTCATTGAAAGGGAGGCTTTAACTTGATCAATCAAGAAGATTGGAGGCGCGGGTCGGAATCGAACCGACGCATAAAGGTTTTGCAGACCTCTCCCTTACCACTTGGGTACCGCGCCCCGCCCCACCTTAGCGTTCCGTCCGGAGAAAGCCATCTGCGGAAAGCATGATGGAGAACAAAAATCTGGAGCGGGAGACGGGGGTCGAACCCGCGACATCGACCTTGGCAAGGTCGCGCTCTACCACTGAGCTACTCCCGCTCGTCCTTTGATTCTAAATCACTTCCAATCACATCATCAACTTCGGTCGATTATACCAAGCTTCTCCGCGGCGAGGCTCACGTGGCCCTGAACGATCATGGATCCCATTCGACGGCCCAGTTCAATTCACCTTGCGTATTCTAACGCTCAAGCTTGCGGAGTTCTTTCTGGTGCTTCAGCGACGTCTCAGCTTCTTTCAAATTGGTGCCAATGCCGAAGGAAAATTGTGCCCCATCGATCGGTGTGATCCTGTCGCTCATCGAATGCACGACAAACGGACTCGTTTTCATGATCCTTTCGGCATTCAAGAGCTTTTCATTGAGTTCCGCGAACGAGTTGCCTTTGATGATGAACTCGTCTCCCTTGTCGTGGTATGCCTCCAGACCAACCTCGACAAGAGTGTCAGCCAACCGCTGAATCAGCACGTCTCCCGCTGCGTACCCAAACTGATCGTTCAATCTTTTGAGGCCATCCACATCGCCCATCGCCACGAAAGGACTGGGACGGCTCTCGTCAAACGCTCGCTTGTTGGGAAGGCCGGTCTTCTCCGAGACGAGTAGAGCTTGACGTATCTCCTCCACCGACATCTCCGAGACCCGTTTGCGTGTGGCGTGATCGACTCGACGCTCAATCATGTTGCGATATTATCCGCTCGCGATGTTCCTCTACGAAGTTACCTCGGTACTCTTGACGGCGATCGATCGAAAGGCTCATGGAACTGGTTGAACTTGTTTCTCCATAGGCGATGAGCGCCACACTCTCCAAAGACCGTCCTCTGGGAACTTTTCGACTCCTGCGCCCGGGCGCCAACAAGAATCCTCTCATTTGAATTATGATTAAGTATTACGCATTCTACGACGGAGAAACCAGACGTGGCTCAGACGGAAACTGACGGCTTAGAGGTTTTGGAAACCCGGGAATGGGTCGATTCCCTGGACTATGTTCTTTCCAAAGGCGGCCCCAACAGGGCAGGCCGTTTGTTGCAGCAATTGGCGCTGCACGCTCGCCGCGAGGCCGGCATCAACCTGCCCTTTTCGGCGACCACGCCCTACCAGAACACGATTCCTTCGCGCTCGCAGCCGCCTTTTCCCGGCAGCCAGGAGATGGAACGTCGCATCAAGAGTCTCGTTCGTTGGAACGCTCTGGCGATGGTGGTTCGGGCCAACAAGATGCAGGAAGGCATTGGCGGGCACATCTCGACGTTTGCCTCCGCCGCTACGCTCTATGAAGTTGCCTTCAACCATTTCTTTCGCGCGCAAACTGAGAGCGGCGACCGCGACGTCGTCTACTTCCAGGGTCACGCCGCTCCCGGAATCTACTCACGTGCTTATCTTGAAGGCCGCATCTCCAAAGAGAAGCTGCAGAACTTCCGCCGCGAACTGAAGCCCGGCGGAGGCCTCAGTTCCTATCCCCATCCCTGGCTCATGCCCGAGTTCTGGGAGTTCCCGACGGTTTCCATGGGATTGGGCCCGATTCAGGCGATCTACCACGCGCGTTTCATCAAATACCTGGAGAACCGAGGACTAAAGCAGTCCACCGGCGGCAAGGTCTGGGCGTTTCTGGGCGATGGCGAGATGGACGAACCCGAGTCTCTAGGTTCAATCACCCTGGCCTCGCGCGAACGGCTCGACAACCTGATCTTCGTAGTGAACTGCAACCTGCAGCGGCTCGACGGCCCGGTGCGCGGCAACGGAAAAATTATTCAGGAACTCGAGGCCATTTTCCGTGGTGCTGGCTGGAACGTAATCAAAGTCATCTGGGGCTCCGATTGGGACAGCCTCATTCAGAGCGACCGCGATGGCCTGCTGGTCCGCCGTCTGGGTGAGGTCAGCGATGGTCAATATCAGAAATACTTCGTCGAAAGCGGAGCTTACTTCCGTCAGAACCTGTTCGGCACCGATCCTCGGCTGCTGAAGATGGTTGAGCACCTCTCCGACGACCAACTGGCACGCATGCGCCTCGGTGGACACGATCCCATCAAGGTCCACGCTGCGTTCCGAGCGGCAGTGGAGACGACCGGCGCGCCGACCATCGTTCTGGCCAAGACGATCAAGGGCTACGGACTTGGCGAGGCTGGCGAAGGCAAGAATATTACGCACCAGCAGAAAAAACTGAACGAGGACGAGTTGCAGATGTTCCGCTCCCGCTTCGGCATCCCTATTCCCGACGATGAGCTGCATCAGGCGCCGTTCTACCGCCCGTCCGACGACAGCGCCGAAATCAAGTACATGCAGGCGCGCCGTCAGCAACTCGGCGGGTACATGCCGACGCGCAAGGTCCGGGCCGCCGCTCTTAAGTCCATTCCTGATTCGCACTTCGAGGAATTCCACAAAGGCACCGAGGGCCGCGAAGTTTCCACCACCATGGTCTTCGTGCGATTGCTGGCAAAGTTGTTGCGCGATCCGGAACTTGGCAAGCTCATTGTCCCCATCGTTCCCGACGAAGCCCGCACCTTCGGTATGGAAGCGCTCTTCCGTCAGGTAGGAATCTACTCCAGCGTCGGCCAGAATTACGAGCCCGTCGATATGGACACGCTCCTCTACTATAAGGAAGCCAAGAACGGGCAGATTCTCGAAGAAGGAATCACCGAGTCTGGCTCGATGTGTTCGTTCATCGCGGCTGGCACCGCCTACGCCAACCATGGCATCAACACGATTCCATTCTTTATTTATTACTCGATGTTTGGCTTCCAGCGAATCGGTGATTTGATCTGGGCCGCTGCCGATATGCGCTGCCGTGGATTCCTTGTCGGCGGCACCGCCGGTCGCACCACCCTAGCCGGAGAAGGTCTGCAGCATCAGGACGGACACAGCCACGTGCTTGCGCTTCCCGTGCCCAACTTGCTCGCTTACGATCCGGCCTTCGCATATGAAATCGCCATCATTATTCAGGATGGCATCAAGCGGATGTATATCGATCAGGAGTCGATCTTCTACTACCTGACCGTCGGCAACGAGCCACTGGCGATGCCCGAGATGCCACAGGGCAGCAACGTCCGCGAGGGCGTGCTGAAAGGCTTGTATCGCTTCAAAGCGACCGCGAAAAGTGATGCCAAACTGCGCGCGCAGCTTCTCGGCAGCGGCGCCATTATGTTCGAAGTGCTGAAGGCGCAGGAAATTCTCGAGTCAAAATATGGTGTGGGATGCGATGTTTGGAGCGTGACGAGCTACAAGCAACTCTATCGCGACGCCAACGACTGCGAGCGCTGGAACATGTTGCACCCAGCGGAGGCCGCGAAAGTGCCCTACGTTACCCAAACATTGAAGGATGCGCAGGGTCCGTTCATCGCCGCATCCGACTACATGAAAGTCCTCCCGGAGAGCCTGGGCAAGTGGGTGCCCGGACAGCTGGTTTCGCTGGGAACCGACGGTTTCGGGCGCAGCGAAAGCCGTGTCGCTTTGCGCGATTTCTTTGAAGTCGACGCCAAGCACATTGTTCTGGCTACGCTCGGTGCGCTTGCCCGTGAGAAAAAGATTGGCACAGACGTAGTGAAGCGAGCGGTTCAAGAACTGGGGATCAATCCCGATAAGGCGAACCCTGCGATCAGCTAGGGTTTGTAGCAGGGCATGCTTTCAAGCATGCCGAACGGAAGCATGATGGGGCGCGCCTTCAGGCGCTGTGTCGTAAAAGGCAAGAAACGAGATTCTCAAGAGGAACACACGAAGTGATTGAATTCAAACTTCCCGAGCTGGGAGAAAACATCGAACAAGGCGACCTTGTGCGCCTGATGGTTGCGCCGGGAGCCACGGTCAGCACTGGCCAGTCCGTCATGGAGCTGGAAACCGATAAGGCTGTTGTCGAAGTGCCTTCGTCGGTAAGTGGTACCGTGCAGGAAATTCGAGTTAAAGAAGGCGACAAGATTAAAGTTGGCCAGGTCATTTTCACGGTGGATGGAGCGGAAGCCAACGCGTCTGCGCCGCCAGCCGCTAAAGCAGCTGCCGCCGTACCTGCACAAGAAGCGCCGCCAGCCCCACCAGCTCAAAAGGCGACGGCAACTCCCCCCACTCCTGCGCCCACGCCATCATCCGCTGCTCCAGCCGTGACCGCCGCGACGGCCACCGGACCCAGCGAATTCAAACTTCCTGAACTCGGCGAGAATATTTCCCAAGGTGATCTAGTCCGCCTGATGATCGCGCCCGGGACCAAGGTTTCAGAAGGCCAACCCGTGATGGAACTGGAGACCGACAAGGCTGTGATTGAGGTTCCCTCGTCAGTCAGCGGCGTCGTCAAGGAGGTTAAAGTCAAGGAAGGCGAGAAGATCAAAGTTGGACAGGTGATCTTCACTCTCGAGGGCGGCGCTCTGGCGCAAGCCGAAGCCACCCGCACTCGAAATGCTCCAGTCGAACACGTCTCGGGCCAGCACGGAGCGCGTCTCGCCTTTCAAGCCGCGATCCGCGCCGAAGGCAAGACTGAAGAACAAGCCTTACCCCCTGACCAGCCCCAGCCGGCAGTGCCCGCATTCACCATGCCGGTGCAGTTGGGCAAAGTTGCAGGAACCGAACATCGCGAAGCTATCCCAGCGGCCCCACATGTTCGCCGCTTTGCCCGCGAGATCGGCGTCGACATCTACGAGGTCAAAGGCACAGGCCCCGGCGGACGCATCAGCGAAGACGACATTAAGCTTTACGCTAAGAGTTTGTTGTCCGCTGCCGCCACCGCAGCCCAAGCGCCACCGCGCGCCGGACACTTCGCGCAACCGCAGCTCCCCGATTTCGCCAAGTTTGGCAAAGTGGAGCGCGTCTCCATGCGCGGAGTTCGGCGTAAGACGGCCGAGCACCTGGCCGAAGCCTGGAACACGATCCCTCACGTCACCCAGCACGACCGCGCCGACATCACCGAACTTGAACAGTTACGCGCCCGCTTCGCTCCCAAGGCTGAAGAGGCTGGCGGCAAGATGACGGTCACGGCGATCGCGCTAAAAGTCTGTGCCGCTGCGCTCAAAGTTTTCCCGCAATTTAACGCCAGCATCGACATCGAGAAGGAAGAAATCGTCTACAAGCAGTACATCAACATCGGCGTCGCGGCCGACACCGACCGCGGCCTGCTCGTTCCAGTCATTCGCGATGTCGAGAAGAAAAACATCGTCGAACTAGCGGTCGAGTTGTCGCAGCTCTCCAAAAAGGCGCGGGAGAAGAAGCTCACGCCCGCAGACATGGAAGGCGGAACATTTACCATCACCAACCTGGGAGGCATTGGCGGCGTCGGCTTCACTCCTATTGTGAATCACCCGGAGGTGGCGATCCTCGGCCTTTCCCGCTCGCGCATGGAACCGGAGTGGATCAACGGCAAGTTCGAGCCGCGCCTGATTCTGCCCCTCTCGCTCTCGTACGATCACCGCCTGATTGACGGCGCCGATGCGGCCCGCTTCCTGCGCTGGATCGCCGAAGCCTTCGAACAACCGTTCCTGCTGTCGGTACAAGGATGAGAAACCATGAACCACGAAGAGCACAGAGGTTCACGAAGAAAACCACTAACTCTTCAAGTTTTGAATCGGGTTTCCTTCGTGTACCTTCGTGCCCTTTGTGGTTGAAAGCCCCATGTCTGACAATCAATCCCTCAATATTGCAGTAGTCGGCGGCGGTCCCGGTGGATATGCCGCTGCCTTCCTCGCCGCCGATCTCGGCATGACCGTCACTCTCATCGATCCCGAGCTGAACCCGGGCGGCGTCTGCCTCTACCGCGGCTGCATCCCTTCGAAAGCTTTGCTTCACGTCGCGAAGTTACTCGAAGAATCCCATCAGGCAAAAGAATGGGGAATCGAGTTCGCCGCGCCGAAAATCGACCTGGCCCGCCTGCGTTCCTGGAAAGAAAACGTGGTCAAGAAGCTCACGGGAGGCCTCGGCGTTCTCTCCAAACAGCGCAAGGTCCATTACCTCCAGGGCCGAGCAGCCTTTGAAAGCTCCACCTCACTCCGTGTCACGAAATCCGACGGTTCAACAGAATCGCTCACTTTCGATCGCATCATTATCGCCACCGGTTCGCGTCCTGCTATTGTTCCCACGCTGAAGCTCGATACGCCGCGCATGATGGATTCCACCGGCGCCCTGAACCTCGAAGATATTCCCCGTACTCTGCTGGTCGTCGGCGGCGGATACATCGGCCTCGAACTCGGTTCGGTCTACGCTGCGCTGGGCACGCGCGTCACGGTCGTTGAAATGCTCCCCGGCTTGCTCCCCGGCGCAGATCGCGACCTCGTTCTTCCTCTGCACAAGCGCTTGGAGAAGTTGTTCGAGGGAATCCTGCTCAACACCACCGTTTCGTCGGTCAAGGACGAAGGCACCGGAATCCGAGCGACGCTCAAAGCGCAAGATGGCAACATGCAAGAAAAAGTCTTCGATCGTGTGCTGGTTTCGGTCGGACGCAAGCCGAACTCGGAGATCCCCGGCCTCGACAAGACCCGCGTGCAAGTCGGCTCGCGCGGATTCATTCAGGTGAACAAGCAATTGCAGACCGACGATCCATCCATCTGCGCGATTGGCGATGTGGTCGGCGAGCCCATGCTTGCCCACAAGGCCTCTCACGAGGGCCGTGTGGCAGTTGAAGCCATTGCTGGACACAAAGTTGCCTTCGAACCCAACGCGATTCCCGCAGTGGTCTTCACCGATCCAGAAGTCGCCTGGTGCGGCATAACAGAAACGCAGGCGCAAAAAGAAAATCGCGAGATCAAAGTTGCTAAGTTTCCCTGGGCAGCCTCCGGCCGTGCCGTGACCATCGACCGCCCCGAAGGCATGACGAAGTTGATCTTTGATCCGCAAACCGAACGCGTGCTCGGCGTGGGCATCGTCGGCGCCGGCGCAGGCGAGATGATCGCCGAGGGAGTGCTCGCCGTCGAAATGGCCGCACTCGCGAGCGACATAGCTCTCACGATTCACCCGCATCCCACGCTTACGGAGACGGTGATGGAATCCGCCGAAGTGTTCCTCGGCACGAGCACGCATATCTACCGGCCGAAGCGTGGATAGCATTGCCGACCGGCCGACCGAGGCGTCGACTCCTTCGGTACAATGATTTCTCACTCGATCAATCCCCACGCGGCTGCGCATCGCTCAACCTCGTGCGGCAGAATGTCATGAGCTCTCTCGCTAAAGCGACTCTAGTTTTCCTCCTCGCGGTTGCTGCGCTTCTGACTTCTTTCGCGCAACCCGCATTCAGTCAGGTTCTCCCCGGAAGTGCCTCAGGCACTCCGCCTTCCACCAACACTCCCGTCGACCCGCTGAATCGCACCACACCTTCCGGTTCGGTCCTCGGCTTTTTGCAAGCCGCTCAGTCCGGTGACTACAGCATTGCCGCGCAATACCTGCAGATGAGCCCGGCGCGCCGGCAGATCGACGGAGAGCGCATTGCAACTCAGTTGAAGGCGGTGATGGACAGTCCCAAAGCCTTTAGCGGAAAGGTTGGAGGCTTTAACCAGGCAGAAGGCACTCCGCAGGAAAGCGTTCCTCTGGGCCGTCAAAGGCTGGGGACCCTGTCGTCCGGCGATGTTGAGGCTGATTTGGATCTAGTGCGGGTATCGGATCCGAGCGCAGGCAAGATCTGGCTGATTTCCGCCGACACGCTGGCGAAAGTTCCTGATCTGTACGATCAAGTGTCCGCACGGCAAGTCGAGAGAAAACTTCCCAGCGTTCTGGTAAAGCATCAGATTGCAGGAGTACCTCTTTGGCAGTGGCTCGCCATGCTGGTCGCAGTTCCGGTGGCGGCGGGCATCGGCTGGCTGCTGCTCGTATTGCTTGAAATTCCCGTCCGTTGGTGGGCGCGCCGCCGCGGTCAGGTTGAAATCGCCAACTGGCGGTCGGTATCGGCCCCAGCCTGGTTACTGGCTGGCACCTTGTCGCACCGGGTTTTCGTCCGATACTTGGGCATCGCGCTGCTACCGCGCCACTATTACTTCCAGTTTACTTCCATCCTGCTCATCATCAGTGTCACGTGGATTTTCTGGAGGGTTGTCCGCTGGTCGTTGCGCCGCGTGCGCAACCGTGCCCTCGCCCGCGGACACGCCGGCACCGGATCGCTCATGCTGCTCGGTGAGCGCATCATCAAAGCGCTTATTTTCGGTGTCGGTGTTCTGGCGGTGCTCGGCAGCCTCGGCTTCAACATGAGCACCGCGCTCGCCGGACTCGGTATCGGCGGCATTGCCATCGGCTTCGGTGCGCAGCAGACCATTGCCAATCTTTTCGGCGGCGTCGCCGTGCTCGGCGACGAAGTATTTCGCGTCGGGGATGTCTGCCGCTTCGGCGACCGCACCGGAGTCGTCGAAGACATCGGACTGCGCTCCACTCGCATCCGCACCGAGGACCGGACTCTGCTGGCGATTCCCAACGGGACCGTTGCCACAATCAATCTTGAGAATCTCAGCCGCCGCGACAAGATTCTTTTCAAGACAACGCTGGGCCTGCGCCCGGAGAGCAAGCCGGATCATGTTCGCTTCGTGCTCTCTGAAATTCGCCGCCTGCTCTACAGTCACCCTAAAGTGGAAACCAAGACGGTCCGCGTTCGTCTCATTGACATTGCGGGGACTTCTCTCTCCATCGAGCTACTGTCCTATATTCTTACGCGAGACTTTAACGAATTCGCCGCCGTCCGGGAAGATCTCTTGCTGCGCATCATGGACGTAATGGAAGATGCCGGCGGCGGCCTGGCGCTCCCGTCGCAGACGCTTTACCTGAGCCGCGATGGCGGAGTCGAAAAAGAAAAAGCTGACACCGCCGTCAAGAAGATTGCTGAACTTAGGGAAGGGAAGCAGTTACCCTTCCCCGACTTCCACGAGCAGGATATTTCATCGTTCAAAGGATCGATCGAATACCCTCAGCCTGAATCCGCAGTGCGCAAGCCGCCCGGCGACTCAGGAAAACCCAGATAGGCTGAAACAGTAGCGCCGCCGTCCTGACCTCTACGACAATCTCGGTTTCCATTTGTGTGTAGCCCATTCCAGAGACAAGTGCGTCGGAAAATAAACCAGCAGCGGCACCACAATCATGTATCCAAGCAGGTAAGCCCACCCGGGCATCACATGCTGCTCGTGAAAAAACGGCCCTCGCGCCCAATTTACATCCTGTTCGGGTCGCCAAAAATAATTGATCGGCACCACAATCCACGCCATCAGTGTCTGCAGTTGCCATCCTTTTCTGTCATACCCCAATCGCCAAATGGCCCAGAGTAACAGCGGCGGCGTCACTATGTGAAACAGGCTGAGCAGCCGGATCATCAGAGGCAGGTTCGGATCAAACATGAATTCCGTACCGCCGACGATATGGCGCCCGGTGACTAATGCTCCGGCAAAATCGATCGCAAAGATCGTCTGAAACAAAAGCAATCCCGATGCAGCCCACGAGAAAATCAGCGGACTCTCAAGCCACAGTCCGATTCCGATCAGGACATTTCCGAGATCGCAGAAGAAGAGAAAATTCTGTGCTCCATATTGCCGCCAATACACCGAAGCCCACACCAAAAGCCACACGGTCCAAACGATCTTCAGCCACAGAGGCAGCCGCATGGCCCGCTATTGTATGCGACGATTCGATGATTGTTACTGCAGTCCAATGCCCGTCGGATTAGGTGCGTGATTTTACCCAGGGCGCATTTGTCTGAGCCGCGAAACCACAAGAATTTATCGCTTGCGAATTACTAGCGTAACTTGCCGCAGCTTACGCGTGTACCTACGATGGCGTTGTATGGGTTACCAAGCTCTTCTCTTCTGTCCCGACGAAAAAACCGCTCGCACGGTGACACAGGTTTTAAGCGAGCTCGAGTTCAGCGTCGAGTCCTGCATTGAACCCTTCGCTGCAGTCAAGAAGCTGATGGGCCAACACTTCGACGCTGTCGTGGTCGACTGCGATAACGAGCAGAATGCCACATTGTTGTTTAAGAGCGCGCGCAACTCGACGTCCAACCAGGCGTCGCTTGCCGTAGCCGTAGTGGAAGGTCAGGCCGGGGTGGCAAAGGCGTTTCGTATCGGCGCCAACCTCGTCCTGACCAAACCCATCAATATCGAACAGGCCAAAGGAACCCTGCGCGTGGCGCGCGGACTGCTGCGCAAGGGCGATCCGGCCAAACCGGCTGCGGCAGCGTCCGTCGCTGCCCCCGCGAAACCACCCGTTGCCGCCAAACCCGTACCAACCGCAAAACCAGTAGCTCCTCCTGTATCGGTTTCGGCTGCAACTCCGGTTCAGCCTCCGCCGCCAGAACTGAAGCCACACTCAACACCGGCGTGGCCCGCGACCGCCGCGGCAAGTTCAGCTCCGCTCAGCGTGCCTGTAAGTAACGACGACGATCTGCTCGACATCGGCATGGACGACTCCGTCGCTTCCCCATCTCCGGCCGCTATCGTCGAGGCCGCTCCCGGCAGGAGCTCTACTCCTGATTCGCAAGCTGCAGTTCTGCCCGCTGTTTCAGCTTCTCCTGCCGCAGCAGCAAAGACTTTCAGCCCGATCGTTCCGGCTGCACATGGCAGCGGAGCCGCCAGCGCGCCTGCACCAGCACGCGAAGTGCCGACCGCTCCTATTTCCGACGTATCGCCGGCACGCACTCCCGCTTCAGTCGAGCCGACACTCTCTCGTCCCACTGAGGCTAGCAGCACGGCGTCCTCTGCGTACGCTGGGTCGGCGCCATCATTCACGTTCGGTGGCGCAAATGTTCCGGAAAAATCCAGTGGTGCAAGCAAGAAAATCATTCTAGGTGTCGCTGCTGCTGCTATCGTGGCCGCAGCTCTTTATGTAGGCTGGTCCAAAATCCAGGGAAGCAAAACGTCCCCGGAAAGCACGCAGTCCCAAACCGCACCGGCACCCGTGGCAGCTCCACAAATCTTGAAGCCGAGTGCGAATCCGTCCGCGCCAGCCGCGTCGCCTAAGACATCCGCTGCCGCAGCGCCCGCTTCAGAAACTTTTTCGAACTCACATACCGAAGCTGTGCCTGCCAAGAAATCTGCTGCCAACTCCCCGGGCACTGCGCCGGAAAATGATGTCACCGTCACGAATTTCCCAAAAAGCACTGGTGTCGCGTCAGCCGCTGATACCAAGAGCGCTGATGAGCCTCGTGTACTGAAGGGTGGTTCTGCCCCCGCTGTGCACACCAAACTTGCCGTTCCCGATGCTCCGGCTCCTAGCGTGATTGGGATCGCCTCGGCCGGCGCCGTACCTCCGCCAGATCTTGTCGGTGGCGAGGGGAATGCCCCTCAACCAGTTCTGCAGACTGTAAACGTCTCGCAAGGTGTGTCGCAGGGTCTTCTGCTCAAGAAAGTGGCTCCTGCTTACCCTCGAAACGCCATATACATGCGCATTGAAGGAGCCGTCGAGCTGGTGGCAACCATCTCCAAATCGGGAGACATCTCGCATGTGGCAGTGGTCAGCGGAGACTCCCAACTCATTCGGGCTGCCTCCGATGCCGTCAAACAGTGGAAGTACAAGCCGTACATGCTCAATGGCCAGCCCGTGGAAATTCAGACGCACGTGACCATCAACTTCAAGTTGCCCAAATAATCGCTGCAAGTAACGACGATCGCGCCGCAATCATTTCAAAGGGGCCCGCATCGTCTCGGCGCCTGGATTGGCGCCCCTCCTGTTGTCGGCTGGCAAGAAATTCGAAAGTTCGGCGCCTCCTTCCGTTGAAGATCATTTTTCCCGCGCTTTGACCCGCCAGATCTGGTTCCCGGGTCGCTCCTCTCGTAATTCATCTACTTTTAACAATGTCGTTACCGGGACGAAACACTGCATCGATACTCTTGCGAAACTCGGAGATTGAGACGGCGGAGTGTGGCCGTAATCACGAGCATTGGAGGAACAGATGTTCAAAGAGCTCAGAGCATCGGTTGCCCCCAGGAAACTCTTGGCGTTGCTGACCGCAACGACGATAGCCCTGGGACCGAGTGTCTCCCCCGCGTTCGCTGCGTCCACCCCTGGCGCGACCGCCACCCCAATCCAACACCTGTCGTTATCTTCCAGGAAAACGTCTCCTTTGATCATTACTTTGGAACCTACCCCAATGCAACGAATCCCCGGGGGGAACCACGCTTCGTGGTGAAACCAGGCACACCAAGCGTCAATGGATTCACCAACGCCCTCCTGAACAACAATCCGAACTTGAATCCTGCCAACGGAGACGGAGCGACCAATCCCTTTCGTCTGGATCGATCGCAATCGGTAACTTCCGACCAGGACCACGACTACACCGCCGAACAGCAGGCTTTCGATGCAGGGTTGCTCGATCTGTTCCCTAAGTACGTTGGTACGCCCGGTCCCCCTCCCGATGGAGGAGGCATTCTCGATACCACCGGCTTGAATCTCGGCTATTACGACGGCAACACGGTAACTGCGCTCTGGAACTACGCGCAGAAGTTTGCCATGAGCGACAACTCCTTTAGCACGACCTTCGGTCCTTCAACGCCGGGTGTCATCAATTTGGTTTCCGGCCAGACGAACGGCGTAACTGCGACCCTGAATGGGACTGGCGACGAAGCGGATGGCGGGAACGGTTCTCTGACCGTGATCGGCGATCCCGACCCGCTCGGTGACGTGTGCTCCAACTCGACCCGCAACCAGGTCACCATGGGTGGTAAGAACATCGGCGACTTGTTAAGCGCGGCTGGCATAACCTGGGGATCGTTCATGGGTGGCTTCAATCTGTCGGTAGTCAACTCGAACGGAACCTCAGGTTGCGCTAGGAGCTCGGCGGGTCTGGCGGGAACCACGGGCGACTACATTCCTCACCACTCCTTCTTCAACTATTGGAGCTCTACTTCGAATCTGAATCACACCAGGCCCAGGAGCTTCGCTGAAGTCGGGAATGATGGTCCTGCCAACCATCAGTACGATCTGTTGGATTTCTACACCGCAGTCAATCACGGCAACTTCCCGGCGGTCAGCTTCATTAAGGCTCCGGCCTACCAGGACGGTCATGCCGGCTACTCTGATCCACTGGATGAGCAGAGGTTCGTTGTAACGTTGCTCAACTTCCTGCAACAGCAGGATAGTTGGAGCAGCACCGCCGTTGTGATCCTCTACGACGATTCCGACGGTTGGTACGATCACCAGATGGCTCCCATCGTCAACCAGTCCACGGGCCCTGCCGACGCGTTGACCGGCGCGAACGCCTGCGGAACCGGCAGCATTGCTCTGCCCGGCGTTGATGCCGGCAATGCGCACGCTCTGGGTCGCTGCGGATACGGCCCGCGGCAGCCACTGATTGTGGTCTCACCTTGGGCGCTGGAGAACTCGGTTGACCATACCGTGACCGATCAAACGTTGATCATTCGTTTCATCGAGGACAACTGGCTGAGAGGAGAACGGATTGGCCAGGGATCTTTCGATGGCATCGCGAATTCGATCTCGCAGATGTTCAACTTCTCCAAGATCCGGACCAATGGTTTCCTCATTCTGAATCCGGGCACTGGAGAAACGATCCCATAACGCAGTGCCGAGTTGTTTCCGTTTAATCAAACGACGACGCTGCGAACGACCAATAACCCGGGTATGCGAAGATAGAATTTCTTTGCATACCCGGTTCTGTTGTTGCGAGCATTGACCCTTTAGAGCCACCAAATAAATGTCGCCAACGCGAAGAACTTTCCTTCAAGGCAGTACGGCCGCAATGGCAATGATGATGCTGCCGCAAGCAGTCCACCGGCGGCCCGCACCGCCCGCCCGTCCCGTACTGGATCCCAGTACCTTGACGCCCTTCGTCGATCCACTTCCGATTCCTCTAGTTGCGAGCCCAAACGGGCTTCGTGCGACGCCCAGCGACGCTAAACAAAAAGTTCCTTATTATCGTCTGCCGATGCGTCAAGTGGATTGCAAGGTCCACCGCGACATGCAGGCGACCAGACAATGGTGTGTCGGATCTTCGGCTCCCGGACCGACGCTCGAAACTCGAAGCGGCCAGGGAATGCTCGTGGAGTGGGCGAACGAACTGCCAACATCGCACTTTCTGCCCATTGATCACCATATCCACGGCGCCGAGGCTGACAAGCCCAACGTGCGCACCGTGATTCATCTGCACGGTTCCCGTGTGCCGGCCGAAGGCGATGGATATCCCGAGAACTGGTTCGTCCCGGGAAAATCAGCAACTTACTACTATCCGAACCAGCAAGACGCAGCGCTGCTGTGGTATCACGATCACACTCTCGGTATTAATCGACTCAATGTGTATGCCGGCTTGTTAGGGCTTTGCATTATTCGCGATCCCGTCGAAGCGAACCTCAACTTGCCAAATGGCAAATACGAAGTTCCCTTGGTTCTTTACGATCGTTTCTTCGACAAAGACGCGCAGCTTTATTACCCGGTCTCGCCCGATCCTGAAAGGCCATGGATACCCGAGCTATTCGGAAATACCATTCTGGCGAACGGGAAAATCCTTCCTTACTTGGACGTTGAGCCTCGCAAATACCGGTTTCGCGTGTTGAATGGTGCGAACGGGCGCTTCTTTCATCTGTCGACTTCGAATGGACTCGCATTCCAGCAGATCGGCAGCGATCAAGGCCTTCTGGCAGCTCCGGCCCCGCTCAAGATTGTTTCCATTGCCCCGGGAGAACGAGCCGACTTGATTCTCGACCTCAGCGATCACACCGGCGATCAAGTCATCTTGAAAAATGACATGCTTCAGCCGGTCATGCAGTTTCGTATCGCCAAGGGAAAAGTTACTGACGACAGCTCAGTGCCGTCCACGCTGCGGCCCGTGCCTAAGATCGCGGAATCCGAGGCGATCAAGACTCGCACCCTCATGCTCGGAGAAATCGAAGACCTTCACGGCGACTCCGTTGGCATGCTGTTGAACAACGCGCATTGGAATATGCCTGTTACCGAGAACCCTTCCCTCAATTCAGTCGAGATCTGGAACCTGATGAACGTGACCGACGATGCTCACCCAATCCATCTTCACATGGTGAAATTTCAGATTCTCGACCGCCGCCGGTTCGACGCCTTCGCCTATCAGAACGAGAACAACCTTCTTCGCTATCGAGGCGCCGCGGTTGCTCCGGAACCACAGGAGGCGGGCTGGAAAGACACGGTGCGAGCCGATCCGGGCATGGTCACTCGAATCATCGTTCGTTTTGAGGGTTATGTGGGCCGCTACGTCTGGCACTGTCACATTTTGGAGCATGAAGACAATGAGATGATGCGGCCTTATGACGTTATCGCGGCAGTGTGATCCAGTTCGCCTTCAAACGTTATCGAATGTGCTGCCTATTCCTTCTGCATTACGTCGTCAACTACGACCTTCCCACCCTTGTCGACGGTGACGACCTTGTGCAACGGCGCATACCCGGTCATCGTAACGTCGACCACGTAGTTTCCTGGATCGAGCATCACATCCACCGGAGCATTCTTCTCCAGCATGTGCTGGTTAATCGCCACCTGCGCTCCCTTGGGTTGCGTGTGGATGCTGACCGTCCCTTGTCCGGGCTGGCCGCCCTTTCCGCCGAACAGCTTTGACATCTTTCCAACGGTCTTGATGTTATCGGTGTTGCCCAGCGAGCGTAGCGTCGGAGAGAAGTTGAACGTCTGCCCCAACACGAACTGGGCCGCCATGACCTCATCAATGTATCCCGACAGTCGGACCAGCACCACATGCTGCCCTTTATCTACGCTCACTTGGGCAGGCGTCTTAGCGCCGACATCGTGGCCATCCACAAAGATGTTGGCGCCCGCGGGATCGCTCTTCACCACGAGCGTAGCCAGTAGCTGCGTCAGGTGAACACTCGTCGTCGCCCGGTTTCCTGCCGTGACGTTCACTGTGCGCGTGTCGGTAGCATACCCGGCTTTGCTTACCGTAATAGAGTGCTGCCCCGGCTGAAGATTCGTTAGCGCAAACGGCGTAACGTAGCTCGCATCCGTCTGCCCATCCACCTGGACCTGCGCTCCCTGCGGCGTGGAATCGATGGCTAGCTGTCCCGGAATGATCACCGGCGCTGTCGCTGCTTTCTTCTTCGCCCCCTTCGCCTTCGAAGGAGCCACTGCCTTCGGTTGTATCGTTTCAACGTCTGGAGTCTGAACTGGTTCACTCTCCACCGGTGCCACCGCTTGGGGCGCTGGTGCCGGAGCGGGCGCCGGCTGAGTTGCCACGGGCTGGCTCGGTGCCGGCTGTGCTTCTGGTTGCGTCGCCACTGGGCGTCCCACGTCTGGATCAATGTCGCTATTCAAACTGTGCACATAAAACGTGACCGCAATCCCGATGATGAGGATCAACACAACGGCGCCGGCGATCGAGTACAGCATCAGCTTTGGAGGAACGTTCTTGATCTCTTTGATCGCCTTCTCCGCAACGTCGCGCGGCTGTACTTTGGGCTTCTCGTCGTTCTTTCGACCGCCTTGAAACACGGTAGTCGTTGGACTCGCAACTGGGGCCGGTGCAACCGGCGGAGGAGGCGGCGCAATGTAGACTTCCTTCAGCGGAGGCAATTCCGTCATTTCTGAAAAACTCACACCGCTGCCGCCCTGGGCTCCACCCTCCGCCATCATCGGATCGACGGCGACTCTCGGAGCGTCTGCATCTCCTGCTGGCTCGAATGTCCCGACTTCCGGTTCGTCGGCCACTGCGGCCGACATATGTGCCGATGGCATCTCCGGTTCTTCGACCGTCGCGCTTGCGGAAGAGAACTGGTTCGACAAATCGATTTCCGGAACTTCCCCTGACGATGGTGTCCCATCGCCTCCAACTCCCGCGGCAGCCGCAGCTGCCTTCGGAACCGCCAACTTTGAAACTGCCTTGGCCTGAACTGCCGGCTTCGCTGTCACCGCCGGACTCTCAGGTCGCGAGGTCGCCGCTTGCACGGGTTTTGTTGTGGTTGTGGCAGGCTTCGCTGTGGCCTGAGTTGCGAACTTCGCCTGGGCCGTCGCATTCGGCTTGACCGGCGCAACTGCGCTCTTTAGGGCCTCAGTCTTCTTCGCTGCTGGCTTGGACTCTTTGCATTTCTCAAGATCGTCCAGCAATTCCCGGCCACTCTGGTACCGCTCCGCCGGATCTTTCGCCAGTGCTTTCATGATCAAATCGCTCAGCACCGGATGGATCTTGGGATTCACATGCACGGGTGCGACCGGCGTGCTTTCCAAAATGCTCTGCCGCAGTCCTTCCGCATCCTCCCGGTCAAACGCCTTTCGCTCTGTCACCATTTCATAAAACATGGCGCCCAGGCTGAACAGATTGGATCGTGCGTCGGTCGCCTCGCCCCGAACCTGCTCCGGCGACATGTAGTACAGCATCGACGGAATTTCGCCTTCCAGGTGCTGAAGAAAATTCCCTACGCTGGAAACGCCGTAGCTCAGAATCTTGACCGTTCCATCCCAGCCGCACATGATCTTGGAAGGCTCCAGGCTGTAGTGCACAATGTTGTGCGATTTCGCGTGCTCCAGCCCAGTCGATAACTGCCGTCCAATATCCAGAAGATCCCAAATCGAAAATCCCTCTTTGCGCGCCAGCATCGTCGCAATGCTGTTGCCCTGGATGTACTCCATCACCGCGCAGAATTGCCCTTCAATCACGCTCGCACTCGTCACGTTGGCGATGTTAGAGCTACTCAATACCTTGGTGGCTTCCGACTCAGCCAGCAGCGCCTGTTCGAGCTCTGCGGCGTTCTCTCCGAACGCGCTCAACTGGATCGCTTTCAAGGCGATCGTCTGCCCACTCTCGTCATTGGCCTTGTAGACCGTGCTCGTGGGCGATTTCGCCAGTTCACTTAGGATTTCGAATGAGCCGAGTTTCGTAGACATTTCGTTTCCTGCTCCGTTCCACCGCAAGCTTTTCTTGCCATGCCAAAGCTTGGCCGGATCAATCCCGGGGAATGGGTAGGGTTAGGATATCGCCGCTTGGGTTCGGCTTCGAGTTACTAAGGTAAGCGCGGATGCGTCTGCAAAAGGGGTGCTCCAGTCGGCTTCCGACCATATCGGAAGCCGACGAGAGGTACACAATCTAATTCACGCCATGTTCTTTAAAGAAAGCCATGGCGGCTTCGCGATGTTTGGCCCGCCTGGCATTTCCTACACTATCCGGCGCAGCTTTTAGATAACTGTCAGTCGGACCCTTCCCGGTGGGCTTCAACGCCGTTTCTGACACGGCTGTGCCCTTCGTCCCCATCTTTTTCCTTGCTGGAGGATGATGGTCCAATGCCTTCAATCGCTTTACAAGTTCCTTTTGCGCGGCTGGATCGAGCTTCAGAAATTTCTCTCTTAGCGATGCATCCTGCTCTTTTGCTTCCGGCGTCGGAGAACTTGGCTTGGTTTGTGGCAAAGGCGATTTTGGCTTACTTCCGGTTGGCGGCCCCGGAATCATCCCAGTCCAATTCAGGTTTAGATCACCCACAAAGCCGTCTTGCTTGGAAGGATCCTGAAGATTGAACGTGAGCAGCAACCCGTCATTCGTCGGCTGATACCCCCAACTCTGCTGGTTGTAATCATCCTCGTCATCCCCATATACCCAAACATTTTGACCCACGACAACGTTGTTTGCGCCGGCATGACGGAGAAGTACTTGAACCTTTCTGCCTGGCGGATAGAAGTATTCCTGGTGATCTGCGCAAAATCCTTCGTCGCCCCAGTTGCGAACAAAAAATGCCCACCGATCATCCGAAGGATCATCTTGCACGTGCACGAACATGGCATAGACCGGGTGCAGTTCCGTGTGGACAGAGTGCTGCGCATCCAGTCCGGCAAGTCCGATGATGATTACTTCCTTACCGTCAATGTGTCCGTGAACAGCGTTGTCGTTATCATCCACATAGTTGTGGTGAAAATCGTCCCACCACGTGCCCGTGTCGTCCCAGTAATCCACGGTTTCATCAGAATCGAACTCCAGTTCCACGGTCGAGGCATACGCGGTGTAAAGCGCGTGATCCTGATTGTATTTTTGATCATCGCGATAAGTGTTGAAGTAGTAGTCGTCATCGTCGTAGACAGAGTTTGAGTGTCCCGACCAATTGACCACTCCTTCGTATTCGACTGGCAGCCAATTCCAGTGCCCGAAGCATAAACTTCCACCATTGGTTTCAAGTGTCGCGTCAGTGCAGTTTCGTGCATTCGTCCACGCCTTGGGATCCTGATTGGAGTTGTCAGGATTTGCGTTGTCGCAAGGACAGAAATCACAAACTGCGGGGGGCGAGCCACTCTGCTTCTGTTGTTGCCATATTGGATTGCGCGCCAAGCCGTTCGGATCCACCAGGTCAGACGACCAGACAATGTCCATAGGTTTTGGTTTTGTGCATCCAGTCCAGGTTAGAAGCATGATTGTGGCGGAAATCGCCAGCAGTCCGCAGCGAAAACGAATCCAGGAATGCGCCGTTTGAATACGTGTAGACATACACTCTTCCTCTCAGCTTCCTGCTGCAAAGAGACGATGGCGCGCGCTTCGAAGAGTTGTCGGTTCCTGCTAACCTGCAGTGGAAGCATTCAAAGCGATTTTGTGATCAGTAGTCTACCTGTGATAGGAGCAGTAGTCACCGGTTTCTGCGACGCTACAGCTTGCTGGCGCGCGAGAAGAGACGCTTCCAGAACGTAGTCCTCCCGGAGGCTAATCTGCTCCCCCCCGTACTATTTATTCTGAAGGTCGCGGACAAAGGCTCGTCAGCGTCTAGACAACTCGGCGCCAACGAAAGATTACTCAGCGCTGTGCGGTGCCGGGGCCTTCTTCCCGTGTTCCCGCCATCCTTCGATAATCAGGTACAGCACGGGAATAAAGAAGAGATTGAGGATCGTTGACATGATCATGCCGCCAAATACCGTCGTGCCCACCGAGTGTCGTCCATTTTCTCCAGCGCCAGTGGCGAACACCAGCGGCACAACGCCTAGAATGAACGCCAGCGAAGTCATCAGAATTGGACGGAGTCGAATCGTCGCCGCCTGCACGGCGGCTTCGACCAGCGGCACTCCGCGTTCGCGCAACTGCTCGGAAAATTCCACGATCAGAATCGCGTTCTTGCTCGAAAGACCGACCAGCATCACCAGCCCGACCTGGCAGAACACATCATTCTGCAGTCCGCGGATCCATTGCGCCCCCAGCGCTCCCAGCAGCGCCATCGGCACCGCCAGCAGCACAATGAACGGCAGCACGAAACTTTCATACTGCGCCGAGAGCGTCAGATACACCACCAGCGTGCCCAGTCCGAACAGAATCAGCGAGGTCCCGCCTGCCGCCAATTCCTCCAGCGATAATCCTGTCCAACTGTAGGAGAATCCCTGCGGCAACTTCTTCGCCAAGCTCTTCCATCGCTGCAATCGCTTGCCCTGAGCTGTATCCCGGCGACGGCGAACCATCAATCTCTGCTGACCGGAACAGGTTGTAATGGCTGATCACCTGCGGCGTCGTCGTCTGCGTAATGCTGATCAGATTGTCGAGCGGCACCATGGCTCCGCTGTCGGAGCGCACGTAGAACTGCTTCATATCCTGCGCCGTTGCCCGGAATTGCTTGTCCGCCTGCACATAGACTCGGTACGACCGGGCGTTGAAATCGAAGTCGTTCACATAGGCCGAGCCCATATACACGCCGAGCGTGTCCGTAATTTGCGACAGCGGCACGTGCAAGCTCTTCGCCTTCTCACGATCAATCGTCACCAGATATTGCGGATCGTTCGCCGTAAACGGCGTGTACAGCCCGACCAGCTCCTTGCGCTGACGCCGCCTGCCGCATCAGTCCGCCTGTCGCGCCGGCAAGCTCGTCCAGCTTGTGTGCTGCCTGATCCTGCACCACGAACTGGAAGCCTCCAAACTGCCCCAACCCCTGAATCGCCGGCGGCAGCGTGGCAAACACAATCGCGCCCGACACCCCAAACAGCATGGGGCGCACTCGATTCACAATCGCCGTTGCCGTATGTTCCTTGCCTTTGCGCTGCGAATATGGCTTCAAAGGAACGAAAATTAGTCCCTGGTTCGCAGCCGCACCCGCAAAGCTGAAGCCCGCAACCGAAAACGTTCCCTCCGACTCGGACACGTGTGCCAGCATGTCGGAAACTTTCTTGCCGATGTCTTTCGTATATTCCAGCGAAGCCCCCGACGGCGCCTGGATCACGATGATGAAATATCCCTGATCCTCATCCGGCACAAACCCAGTCGGCACGCGCGTGAAGACAAAATACGTCAGCCCCAGCCCCGCAAAGAACAGCACTGCCATCGCCACTTTGTATTCCAGCACGTGATGCAGCAGGCTGCGGTACCCTCGCGTGAGGGCACCGACCCCTTCGTCAAACTTTCGCAGCCACCACCATTTCTCTCGATGGGGACCGCTCAGAAAAATTGCCGCCAGCACCGGAGCCAGGGTCAGCGCGTTGAAGGCCGAGATGGCAATAGAAAATGCGATGGTCAGCGCGAACTGGCGAAACAGAATGCCGGTCGTCCCGGGAAAGAACGCAACCGGCACAAACACGGCCACCAGCACCAGCGAGGTGGCGATGACGGCGCTGGTAATCTCGGCGGTGGCTGCAGCCGCCGCTTTGCGCGAGTCGTGCTCGCCCCCAGCAATATGGCGCTCAATGTTTTCAATCACCACGATCGCGTCGTCGACGACCAGGCCGGTCGCCAGCGTGATGCCGAACAACGTTAGCGTGTTGATGGAGAAGCCGAGCAACTTCACAAAGATGAAGGTGCCGATCAGCGAAACCGGAGTGGCGATGAAGTGAATCATCGTCGTCCTCCAGTCGCCGAGGAAAATAAAGATCACCAGGATGACCAGCAAAATCGCCGAACCTACCGTAAAAGCGACGTCTCGAATCGACTCGCTCACCGCGTCGGTCGTATCGAATGCCAGCTTGTAATGCATCCCTGGCGGAAAACTCTTCGACAGCCGGTCGAGTTCGGCAATGGCTCTCCGGTCCACATCGAGCGCGTTCGCCGTCGAGAGCTGCGTGACCGCGATTCCGACGGCGTCCTGCCCGTTGAATTGCAGATCGGATGAATAGCTCTCAGCCCCAAGCTCCGCATGTCCCACATCTTTCAGACGTACCAGCGTGCCATCGGCATTCGTCTTGAGAATGATGTTGTCGAACTGCGCCGGCTCGCTTAACCGGCCGACCGCCCGCACGCTTACCTGGTACTGCTGTCCGGCAACTGACGGCTGCTGTCCCACCTGTCCCGCCGCGACTTCGACGTTTTGCTCCGACAGCGCATTCACCACATCCGGAGCGGTGAGCGCGCGGCCTGCCATCGCGCACCGGGTCGAGCCACAGCCGCATCGAATATTTCCGCTCGCCGAAGATGAAGACCTCAGCAACTCCCGGAATCCGCTTCAGAGCATCCCGCACGTACACGTCGAGGTAGTTGCTCATGAACGAGCGTGGAATATTTGTTGTTGTCGGAAATGACGGCCGCGCCGAACACGAAGTTCTGCGAGGTCTTCTGCGTCGTGATGCCAACCGCTTTCACCGCGCTCGGCAGCCGTCCTTGTGCCGTGTTCACCCGATTCTGAATGTCGACCGTTGCCAGATCCGGATTGCGCGTCAGATCAAAGGTTACCAGAATCTGGCTCGACCCATCATTGCCGCTGGTCGAAGTGATGTACTTCATTCCCTCGGCGCCGTTGATCTGCTGCTCCAGAGGAATGGTGACCGCGCTTTCCACCGTCTGCGCGCTCGCGCCCGATGTAGAAGCTCGACACACCTACCTGTGGCGGAGCAAGATCTGGGAAACTGCGCGATCGGGAGCGTTGGAATCACCGCCGTTCCCGCCAAAACGATCAGCAGCGCGCACACCGTGGCAAACACCGGACGCTGAATGAAGAAGTTAACGAACATGAAGATCCCGTACGCGGCCGCTTTCGCCGCCTATGATGAATGACTGCTATGTTGGAAACGGCTTCCGGATTCCGCTAAACAGCTTCCGGCACATGATCCTAAGACGCGATTGCAACTACTACAATCTTTGAATTTTCAAGACTGGCAGACGAAAGCCGAGAGCCGAACGCCCCTACTAGCCCTCGGAATCACCGGCGCTCCATCCTGCAGAAACTGCGTTCCTGACACGATCACCTTATCCCCGGGCTTGATTCCGTCGAGCACTTCGTAGTCGTTGCCCACAGTCTGCCCGATTTTCAACGGCTTCTGCCGCGCCACATAGGCGCCGCCATTCTGCGGCTCCGCTACAAACGCAAAGTATTGTCCCGCGAGTCGTGATACAGCCAGGATCGGCACCTGCGGGACTGGGATGTGTCCCCCACACCACTCGCGCCCGAATGAATTGCGACTGCCGCAGCGCATCTTTTCCATTCGCAATGCGCGCCTTCACCAGCACCGTCTGCGTGGTGTTATCCACCTGCGGAGAAATAAAGCTGATCCGCGAGTCGGCCAGCACCTTGCCGTCGCTGTCAATCAGTTGCACCGGCAACCTCATCTTGAGCTGTGCAGAATGCTCGATTGGGACATAGACGTAGGCTTCGAGACTTCCCGGTTCATCGATCGTGGTCAACAGCGTTGCCGTCGTTACGCGATCCCCCACGTGCACTGGAATGTCTCCTACAATGCCGCTCTTTAGCGCGACTACTTTGTAGTAGCGCAACTGCACTTCCTGTTCTCGCACCTGCGAATCCAGTGAATCCATCTGTGCCTGTGCCGCGTCCATCGTCGCCTTGGCCTGGTCCAGATCCTGCTTGCTCACCACACCCGCCGCCGACAAGTCCCTGCGCGCGCTCATATTGTTTCTTCGCCCAGCTCAAAGTTGCCGCTTGTGCCGTCCGCGCACTCTCCAGACTCTTTACGGTTGCCTGCTGCTTCAGTGGATCGATCTCGATCAACGGAGCCCCAGCCTCCACCCGTTCCCCCGAATGCACGAAAATCTGAGTGATCAGACCCTCCACCTGCGGCATAATCACGGCCGAGTCCCGTGACTTCAACGTCGCAACGTATTCGGTCGCGTCATCAACCGGCACAGCTTTCGCTTCGAGAACCTTAACGGGCATTGCTGGTGGTCCGCCGGCCTGAGCGTTCGGTGCAGAATTTCTGGAGCAACCTGCGAGGAGCAAGGCAGCCGCCAAAGCCGTTAGCACCAAGCTCTTTGCTATGAGTGGTTGAATGTTGTCTGCCATAAGTCGAGTGCCAAGTTCGTCCCTACTACTGTACTCGAAAGCGTCAAACGAATTGGATGGACCGCCAATCAAGCCTTCGCGAACCGGGTGACAAGCGATTCTACGCCACAATATCGAATTCCTCCTGTGTTCCCCAGTGGTCGCTGTGGTTAAAGCTTTTGTTCGATCCAGAATCGGAGCCAGTCTGCTACCCCGCAACCATCCTCCCTAGAATCTCCTTCAAAATCTTCGCCGCCACAATGGCCGTCATACCCCCAATATCCCGTACCGGGTTGTATTCCACCAGGTCCGCTCCCACGATCTCTCCCTCAATTGCATGCAGATGCGCAATCGCCTCCCGTACCGAGATTCCACCGGGCTCGCGGTGCGATACCCCCGGCGCAAACCCCGGATCCAACACATCCATGTCAAAGGTGATATACACCGGCCCGGTTGCTTTGAGTTTGCCGTAAGCCGGTAGCCCTCGCATCTCCACCACTTCCACGCCAAATTTTTCCGCCTGCTCCCGCTGGTGTCCGTTTAAAGTTCGAATCCCGATCTGCACCAACCGCTTCGCCAACCCCGCCTCCATGATTCGTGCAAACGGACAAGCATGCGACAACCGGTTCCCCTCGAACTCCTCATACAAATCCGGATGCGCATCAAAATGAAAAATCGTCAGCCCCGGATGCCGCTGTCCCACCGCCTTCACAATCGGAAACGTAATCGAATGATCTCCGCCCAGCGATACCGGCCGCTTTCCCGCATCAATCAACGCACCCACTTCCGCCTCGATCACCGAAAACGCGTCCTTCTCTGTAAATGTCAGATCTCCAGCATCCTCATATACTCCGGAAACACTCAAGTCCACGCCCAACTCCGACCACGAGTTCGAAGCGTCACACGCCAGGGCCTCCCTGATTTTTCCCGGAGCCTCTCCCGCCCCGCGCAGATACGAAGAGTACCCATCAAACGGAATCCCAAGGAGCCTCGGTCGACCCATTCTTCTCATAAGTTTCTCTTCCTCGAATTCCAGAAGCTCTAACCTGACTTTGGTGCTGGGGTTTTAAGCCTTCCCCTGACATGTGCAAATTTTGTAATGCGGTTTCTACATTTCTCGAATCTCTTCTTCTGTCTCTCTGAAAATTCGACTGTCGCACCGCATTCGCAACCAAACCGCCTGTGGATTATTTTTCATCTGTAATTCACCTTCTGTTTACCTCTCCGCAGCTGACACCCCGCTACCCTCTCTTCAAGGCTTTTCTCTTTCAATTCAGCGCTCTCTCTCAGGAGGAAATTCATGTCAGCACCAGGTTTCCTGGCGAAAGCCAGGCAGCATCTCGCCGTCACAACCAGCCTCGTGGCTCTGATCGCCAATCTCGGATCGCCTCTTCCGGCCTCTGCTCAAGATCATGAGAGTCCGTCGACCGCCACACCCATCAAACACGTGATCGTCATCATCGGTGAAAATCGTACCTTCGACCACGTCTTCGCCACCTACAAACCTCTCCATGGCCAGACCATTTCGAACCTGCTCTCCAAAGGCATCGTCAACGCAGATGGCACACCCGGCCCCAACTTTTCACAGGCTAGCCAGTCCGCCGCCACCGACACAAGCACGGACGGCTTTAAGCTGAGCCCTCCGGCTAATACCGCCTATCCCGTCTTGCCGCCCGTGCTGGCTGGCGGCTACACTACCCCGCCGTTCCCCGACATTGCCACCGCCAGAAAATATGAAAATGGACTGCCCCGCGACTATTACGTCTACCTCACCACCGGTGGCACCGGACTCAACCACGGAGACGTTGACACTCGTATCCCCAATGCCACGACCCTGCCTTCCGGTCCATTTCAGATAACCTCCGCCACCCATCCCTACGACGCTTACGACAACAGTCCGGTCCACCGTTTCTACCAGATGTGGCAGCAGAACGACTGCAATACTGCCAAAGCAACCGCTTCGAATCCCAGCGGATGCACCGCCGACCTCTTCCCGTGGGTTGAAGTCACCATCGGCGCCGGGACCAATGGCCTGCCCCAGTCTCCACTCTTCAACGATACGACCACCGGGGAAGGCTCAACTGCCATGGGCTTTTACAACATGCAGCAAGGCGATGCTCCCTACCTAAAATTCCTTGCCGACAACTTCGCAATGAGCGACAACTTCCACCAGGCCGTCATGGGAGGCACCGGCGCCAATCACGTCATGCTCGGTACTGGCGATGCCATTTGGTTTGCCAGCCCCGAAGGACAACCCGCCCAACCTCCGCACAATGAACTCGTCGCCGCAGGTACTCCGAACGCCGGTGTGGTCGACGAAATCGAAAACCCTAATCCTCAGGCCGGCACCAACAACTGGTATACCGAAGACGGCTACGGCGGCGGTTCCTTCGGTTCACCTTCTTTCGGTGGCGGAACCTACACCGACTGTTCCGACCTGAGCCAGCCCGGCGTCGAAGAGATCACCAGCTATCTAGGCGCGCTCTCCACGCCCATCAGTTCCAATTGTGCGCCCGGTCATTTCTATCTTCTGAATAACTACAACCCGGGATACTACGGCGACGGCAGAAACGCCTATGCCGATATCGGCAATCCCGCGGAGACGGTCTTCACGATCCCGCCCTCTCCTCTGCGCAACATCGGCGACAAATTGATCCAGAAGGGCATCTCCTGGACCTATTTCGGCGACCAGTGGAGCGCTTACTTGGCCAATCCAGACGGCGTCTACACCACGCCCGACAACACCTATTGCAACATTTGCAACCCGTTCCAGTATTCGACCTCGATTATGACCAGTGCCTCGGGACGTGCTCACAATCAGGACACGACTCTGCTATACAAACAGATCGCGGACGGCACTCTGCCAGCCGTCGCCTTCGTGAAGCCCGATGGTTGGCTCGACGGCCATCCGGCCTCGTCCAAGCTCAACTTGTTCGAGGGCTTCGTCAAGAAAATCGTCGACAATGTCCGCGCCAACAAAGAGCTGTGGCAAAGTACCGCCATCATCGTCACCTTCGACGAGGGCGGCGGCTACTACGACTCCGGCTACATTCAACCGCTCGACTACTTCGGCGACGGCAACCGAATTCCTACGCTCGTGGTGTCTCCCTACACCAGACCGGGTTACATCTCGCACAGCTACACAGACCACGTTTCCATCCTGAAGTTCATCGAAGCCAATTGGAAGCTGTCTCCGGTCACCGCTCGCAGCCGCGATAACTTCCCCAACCCAGTAACCAGCAGCAGTGATCCCTACGTTCCCCTGAACAGCCCAGCCATCGGCGACATGATGGATTGGTTCAATTTCAACGCCCACAAGTAAGAGTCAGTTGAAGGGTGTAAATCAAGAGGTGTAGATCAAGAAGGTGCCCCATCCTCGTCCCGCATTTCGCGACAGGGTGGGGCTTTTGACTTACTCTGTAGAATTTGCCCCTGTGCTCCCCCGTGTCCTCTGTGGTGAGCCTTTTTGCTTTCCCCCGCATCCTTTATCCTAGTACCTGAAATCATGACTCCGAAGATAAAGACATCCAATGGCGGCTCCCGCGCCGCCGTCGCTGAAACCAACAACGGCTCCAATCCCGAACGCGAGCGCATTTTCAATGCCTACCGCCAATGGGGATACCTCGAGGGCGACCTTGATCCCCTCGGCTTCCTCCGCCCCCGCGAAACGCCCGAACTCGAGCACGAAGGCGACTACGCCCGCGAAGCCCGCGCCATCTACTCCAGCACCATCGGTGTCGAAATTAACCATATCTATTCGCCCGAGCGCCGCCGCTGGATCTACGAGCAAATGGAATCGCCCTCGCAAGGTTTCGAAATTACAGAAGAAATCCAGCAGCGCATCCTCGACCTCCTCATCCGCGCCGACGTCTTCGAGCAGGTCATGCAGCAGCGTTATCTCGGCAGCAAGCGCTTCTCGCTGGAAGGTGTCACCGCTCTCATCCCCCTGGTCGACGAAGTTCTCGATACCGCCGCCCAGCGCGGCGCCGTCGAGTTAGTCATGGGAATGAGCCATCGTGGACGCCTCAACGTCATCGCTCACGTTGCGCAGCGCCCTCCCCAGGAGATCTTTGCCGGATTCGAAGACGTCGATCCGCGCAGCGTTCTTGGCTCCGGCGACGTGAAATATCACATGGGAGCCACCGGCGAATACTCCACACGCAGTGGCGGCAAGGTTCACATCCACCTCGTCTCAAACCCCAGCCATCTCGAAGCCGTCGACCCCGTCACCGTCGGCCGCACCCGCGCCAAGCAAGATCGCACCGGGGAAGGTGGCCGCGAAAAATATCTTCCGCTTCTCGTCCACGGCGACGCCGCATTCGCCGGACAAGGTATTCTCGCCGAGACCATGAACTACGCCGACCTCCCCGGATACACCGTCGGCGGCACGATTCACGTGGTCGTTAACAACCTCCTCGGCTTCACCACCAGCTACACCGAAGAACACTCCACGCGCTTCGCCGCCTGCATCGCTCGCCGCCAGTCGATTCCCATCTTTCACGTCAATGGCGAAGACGTCGATGCCGTCGTCCGCGTGGCCCGCATCGCTACCGAATACCGCTACAAATTCGGCACCGACGTAGTCATCGATTTAATCGGCTACCGCCGCCACGGCCACAGCGAAGTTGACGACCCTACCATCACCCAGCCTCTTCTTTACAAGAAGATCAAAGAGCATCCGCCGCTGTGGGAAATCTATGCCGATGACATCGGTGCCACCGACGCGCAGTCTCAAGCTGCCGCCATCAAGGCCGAGTTCGAGGCTTCGCAGAAAAAAGCGAGCAGCATCAGGCACAAGCCTCTGATGCGCGACCTTCCGAAATACTGGAATAACTACTTCGGAGGCCTCTACCGGCCCGAATTCGATGTCGAGACCGGACTCACCGCCGAAGAGTTGTCCGATCTAACACAACGCCTGACCACATATCCTGAAGGCTTCCACATCCACCCCAAAGTAAAGAAGCTTCTCGAACAGCGCGCCGAAATGGGCGCAGGAAAGCGACCGGTGGATTACGGCATGGCCGAGGCTCTCGCCTTCGCGAGTCTGGTGAAATCCGGTACCCACGTACGCTTCAGCGGACAAGACTCCCGCCGCGGCACCTTCAATCAGCGCCACTCCGTCCTCATCGATATCGAGAACGAAAACGAATACGTGCCGCTGGAAAACATCGCGACCCGGTCAGGCTCGTTGCGAAATCTACAACTCGACGCTCTCCGAAGCCGGAGTCCTTGGATTCGAATACGGCTACAGCCGCGACTATCCCGAATCTCTCGTCCTCTGGGAAGCCCAATTCGGTGACTTCGTCAACGTCGCCCAAGCGATCATCGACCAGTTCATCAGCGCCGGCGAAGCCAAGTGGAACCTGCTATCCGGCGTCGTCATGTTGCTACCCCACGGCTACGAAGGCCAGGGACCGGAACATTCCAGCGCCCGCATCGAGCGCTTCATTCAACTCGCCGCCAAGCACAATATCCAGATCGCGCAGCCCAGCAATGCCGCGCAGTATTTCCATCTCCTGCGCCGTCAAGCACTGCGCCATTGGCGCAAGCCCCTGATCGTCTTTACGCCCAAGAGCATGCTGCGCCATGCCGACGCCAGTTCCCCCATTGAAGATTTCACGCACAAGAATTTCCTGAACGTCATCCCCGACACCGAAGTCGGAGAAGCCGATCGCATCCTGATCTGCACCGGAAAAATCGGCCACGAACTTCAGGCCGAACGCAAGAAGAGAAAAGACACGAGCACCGCGATCGTCTTCCTCGAACAGCTATACCCCTTCCCCGAGCAGGAAGTCGCCGCCGAGTTCGACCGCCACGGCAAGAATGCCGACATCGTCTGGGTGCAGGAAGAACCG
Source organism: uncultured Acidobacteriaceae bacterium (assembly GCA_963840895.1). GTDB lineage: Bacteria > Acidobacteriota > Terriglobia > Terriglobales > Acidobacteriaceae > Sulfotelmatobacter. Next base: position 321,213 of record CAWJAR010000002.1, on the reverse strand, counting down.
GCAAACATGGGAGCCCTATTCAACATGCTTCCCCGCCTGAAACGCATTGCCGGCGATCGCCCGGTCCTAAGCGTAAAGCGAAGTTCAGGCGCAAGCCCCGCCACCGGCAGCGCCAAAGCCCACGAAGTAGAACAAAAAACGCTCCTGACCCTAGCCTTCACCACAAAGTGACAGATAGAGCTTGAAGTGGATTGGTGCGGAGCTGTGGGGAAATTGTGTGGGAACAGCCGCCAAAGCCTGCCCTGAGCGAAGTCGAAGGGGCTGTCCAGCCAAGCGCAGCGAGGCGGGAACGCTCTATGTGGCGCGGGCGCCCCCGCCCGCGTGCCGAAGCCAAAACAAAGCCCGTAGGGGAAGACGCTCTCAAGGCCTCTCCGTGACCGCTTTTCCCCCAGCCCCCGGCAAAGGGTTCTTCTCCCCACCCGCTAGCGCCCCCTCCAAACTCCCGTACGCATAAATCGTCGGCGCATGATTCGCCATCAACCCGCCCGTATCCGCCGTCGGACCATAGTTGCTATGTACCTCCCGACCCAGCATCCGCAGCATCGCCATCAACTGCCCACGATGATGGGACGTATGCGTCATCCGCCGTACCATCACCCACGCCCGCGAACGCCGCAGCTCAAAAAAATTCGTCTCCGCCTCCCACCAGCCCTCATCCTTCGACTGCAAAGCCACGAGCCGCTTCCCGCTGTCCTCCGCGTAACGCTTCATGAATTCCATCCGCGTCTCCGTAGTTGGCAGCGGAGGAGACCCCACATCGATCCCCAACATCGTCCGAAACCACAGGTCCTCGCTCACACACTGATGCACCATCTGTTCGAGCACACTCCGCCCCCGTGCATCCCCCTCCCGCGGACGCACCCGCAGATCCTCATCGTGAAACTCACTCCACACGCTAACCACCTTCACCCGCTCAGTCGCATACGTGTCCACCAGAAAGACGTATCTCATAGCCGAAAATCTTACTCCCCCTCCGCAATCCTGAAGCGTTAGCCCGGACTCGCCAGTTCCCGGCAGTCATTTCTGAACTCTGCTGTCCGGCGGCGGATCCCCCGCCAATCGCAGGTTCGCGACCTTCTGCAACAGGTCAAACCAGAATGGCGCGCCTTGGGAAACAGCCAGGATGCTGATCAGAATGCCGACGAGTTTCAGCAGCATCGGATAAAAATCCGTCGGTGGCCGGCGCGGATCATCCGGCAAGCAGTCCTCTTCGCACCACCCCAGCGGAACGGGCAGTTTCTCCAGGTCGTCCCGTGCGTTCGTGACTTTGCTGAGTTCCTCTTTGGTTCCGGTGGTGAGAGCGGACGCGCCTGTCCCGGCATCATTGCCAGCAGTTTTGTGATTGGCATAATTTTTCGCCGCTTCCGACACCGCCGCTCGCGCCGTCGGATCATTCCACAGAATCTTGCCGACGGAAATTGTGTCTGCATTGAGGGCGATACATACCACAGCCGAAATCACCCAGAGCCACGCATTCGCCTTCCGCTTGTACCATCCGGACACATTGTCCATGGCGTCATCGAACCAGTGTTCGATCTTCTTCTTCTCCTCGTCCGCGTTTGCAGCTCCCTTTAAAACAGTATCCAAAATTTTCTGCGTGGAAGCGGGGATACTTCCCGGGATTGTGCGCAGGTCCTGCAGCACCTGCGCAAACATGTTTGATGAAATGTAAGCCGGCTTATGCACCTTGCTCGCGACCTTGAACAGCCAGTTCGGCCGCCAGACTCCTCTCAGCAGCGGATGCTGGTAAATCGCGTTCTTCAAACTGGCGTCTTGCAGCAGGCTCTCGATCCCGACCTCCAGCGTGTTGGCTCGCCACTTTGCCAGATTTGCGACAATCTCCTGAATCGCGGAACTCAGCGCGCTCAATAGCAAGTAAACGAAAACCAAACTGACAGCAAATTGCAGAGCAGGCGTCAACATAGAAAGACTCCTTCCGCATTCCCCAAGCAGGGAAGCGTTTCCTTATTGAATTGTTTGATTGGGCCCACGTCCGGGCAGGGGAAGGCGCCCGGCTCACCTTCGGAACGCAACACTACGTGATCGCGACCCCTCTGGCCACAAGAAAATGCGCGCCGTTACAGAATCAGAACAGCGGGCCTATGGGACGGCCGCGTAATCGAGTCCCTGCCCTGAGCGGAGTCGAAGGATCTCGGGTCCCCTGCGAGACATGCGGATGTGGCGCGAGCGCCCCGCCCGCGCACCGCCGCCAGTGTTACTCTTTTGTGTCTCATGCCTCGCCGCCCTAAACCCCTCCGCATCGCCATCGACACCGGCGGCACTTTCACCGACTGTGTCTGGAACGAATCGGGCCGCCTTCGCATGCTCAAAGTTTTCTCGACTCCCGCCGATCCCTCGCAAGCCATCGTCGAAGCCCTGCAAAAGATCGCCCCCGATGCGGAGCTCATCCTGCTCCACGGCACCACCGTCGGCACCAACACTCTGCTGGAACGCAAGGGCGCCCGCACTGCCCTCGTCACTACAAAAGGTTTCGAAGACGCGATCGAAATCGGACGTCAGGCCCGCCCTAAACTCTACGACTTCTTCTTCGACCGCATCGAGCCACTGGTTCCCAAAGATCTCCGCTTCGGCGTCGACGAACGCACCGCCGCCGACGGTAAAATCCTCAAGTCGCCCACCACCGACGATCTATCCACTCTGGCGAAACAACTCACCGCCGCCGAGCCGCAATCCATCGCGATCTCGCTCCTCTTCTCCTTCGCAAACCCCACGAATGAAGAACTGCTCGCCGAAGCCCTACAGACCGTAGGGATGCCGCTCTCCATCTCCCATCAAATCCTCCCGGAATTCCGCGAATACGAACGCACTTCCACGGTAGTCATCAACGCCTACCTGCAACCCGTAATGCAAAGCTACCTGGAAAATCTGCAAGATCGCTCTCGGAGAGACGTTGCTAGCAACGTCTCTCCAACCAGGAGCACACCCGCCCAAACTCTGGATACTCGATTCACCATGGTGGAAGAGCAGGCACTAGACGCAGCGAAGAGCACCAACGTGGAAGAGCGGGCCTTCAGGGCCGCGAAAAGCGCGGGTGATTCCCGGGCTTCAGCCCCTGTGTCACGGGTTCCAGAAGCCGGAAGCGGAAAGCCGGACGCCCTTCCGCCCCGCATCTTCGTCATGCAATCCAGCGGAGGCATCACCGCCCTCTCCACTGCCGCCCGCGAACCCGTCCGCACGGTACTCTCCGGCCCCGCCGGAGGCGTCGTCGGCGCTACCAGCACAGCCCGTGCCAGCGGCTTCGACCGCATCATCGCCTTCGACATGGGAGGCACCTCCACCGACGTCTCCCTCGTCGAAGGAGAAATCGCCACTGCCACCGACGCCCAGGTTACCGGCCTCCCCATCTCCGTTCCTATGCTCGACATCCACACCGTCGGCGCCGGTGGAGGCTCCCTCGCCCGCTTCGACGCCGCCGGCGTTCTCCGCGTCGGCCCCGAATCCGCCGGAGCCGATCCCGGTCCCATCTGCTATGGACGCGGCACCCAACCCACCGTGACCGACGCGAACCTTCTCCTTGGTCGCCTACAGCCCACCCGTTTTCTTGGTGGAGACTTCACGCTCGATCTCGACCGCACCCGTCGCATCACTGCAGAATTTCTCAAGCAGCAGAGAAGTCGATCTGACAATCGATCAATTCGCCGCCGGCGTCATCCGCGTCGTCAACGCCACCATGGAAAAAGCCATCCGCGTCGTTTCCATCGAGCGCGGCCGCGATCCCCGCCACTTCGTCCTCGTCGCCTTCGGCGGCGCTGGAGGCCTTCACGCCTGCGCCCTCGCCGATGCCCTCAGCATCCCCCATGTCATCATTCCCGCCTTGCCCGGCGCGCTTTCTGCTCTAGGAATTCTCGCCAGCGATGTAGTGAAAGATTATTCGCGCACCGTCCTATGGCGCGCCTCTAGCAATGTTCCCACCCACAATCTCAATCGCGAATTCACCACGTTGGAAAAGACCGCCGCAAAAGATTTTCGTAACGAAGCATGGCAGGGAACTCCACACTATAACCGCAGCGTCGATCTCCGTTACCGCGGCCAGGGCTACGAACTCAACCTTCCCTTCAACAAGAATCTCCTCCGCGAGTTCGAACAAGAACATCACCGCCGCTACGGTTACACCTATCCCGCCCGTGAAGTAGAACTAGTAACCCTCCGCCTTCGCGCGACAGTAAAATCCGCGGCCCAAGTAGGCAAGCGGAACCAAGTAGGCAAGTGGAACCAAGTAGGCAAGTGGAACCATGTGGGGACGATGGACCATGTGGGGACGGGCGCCTTCGCCCGTCCAGGCCGAGCAACGCTCGGCAGGCTCTCCTCGCCCAAAGTCACAGTCCTCTTCGAAGGCAAGAAGCAAGAAACGACAATCCACTCCCGCGAAGACCTCCGCCCCGGCCAGCATTATCCCGGCCCCGCCATCATCACTGAATACAGCGCCACCACAGTCATCCCACCTGGCAAACGCTTCCACCTGGACCAAGCAAGTAACCTAATCGTTTCCGTTAGGCCCAAGTGAGGCAACATGTTTTCCTTCGTGAACCTTAGCCTGTCCTGAGCGAAGTCGAAGGATGTCCTTCGTGGTGAAGGCCGTTGATTGTTAAAATACGATGAAAATCTGCCCCAATCCATCCCCTGACCACTCACAACTGACTCCTGCCTACTTGATTCCAGCTACAATATCCCCGTGAAACCAAGTCTTTTCGTCGTCGAAGACGATCCCGACATTTCCCGCCTGGTCCGCCATCATCTGGAAAACGAAGGCTTCACGGTCCGCGTCTATCCCACCGGGGCCAATGTACTCGCCGACGCCGAGCGCCAACGCCCAGCTCTCTTCATCCTTGACATCATGGTGCCCGGGCAAAGACGGCCTCGAAATTTGTCGCACCATCCGCCAGACTGCCGGCCTCTCTGCCGTCCCGGTGATTTTCCTGACCGCCAAGAGCAGCGAAGCCGACCGCGTGCTCGGTCTCGAACTCGGCGCCGACGACTACATTGCCAAGCCTTTCAGTCCTCGAGAACTCGTCGCTCGCGTTAAAGCTGTGTTGCGCCGTTTCGAGCGACCCGCTGCCGCCCAGTCCCTTGAAAGTTGGAGAGATCGAGATCGATCCTTCGGCCATGACCCTCACGGTGCGCGGCAATCCCGTTTCCACCACCGCCACCGAATTCCGCCTCCTCGATTACTTTGCCCGCCACAAGGGACGCGTCTTCAGCCGCGACCATCTTCTTGACTCCGTCTGGCGCGACACCGCCTACGTCACTCCACGCTCCGTCGATGTTTACGTCCGCCGCATCCGCGAAAAAATCGAGCCTGACCCCGAGAACCCGCGTTACCTGAAAACCGTGCGCGGCGCCGGATACCGCTTCGAGTCCCCCAAATGAGGCGACCGTCAACACCTACCCACTATCACGACGGTGCCCCATCCTTGTCGCGTCTTGTGCGACAGCGTGAGGGTTTTGTTCTGCGTTTACGTTTCCCCCGCGCGTTTCAGTTTCCACTTCCACAAACGAGGAGAACGTGAAGAACCGCATCTTCTTCAAGCTCCTTGCCGTTTTCCTCATCGTCATCGCCGCTACCGCTGCCACCCTCGACGTCATGATCGGTGGCGCATGGGAAGCTTCGCTGCGCACCGAGATCGAACGCAATCTCACGCAGAAGACTCTCCTCTTCGCCCATCGTGTCGAAATCGATCATGCTCCTCCTCTCTGAAATCGCAGCGCAGGAGGGTCTCGCTGCCGGAGCCCGCGCCACCATCATCGACGCCTCCGGAAAAGTTCTCGCCGATTCCGAAGCCAATCCCGCGTCCATGGAGAACCACGCCACTCGCAAGGAATTCGTCGCCGCCCTGGCCGGAAGGACGGGTGAGAACGAGCGCCGCAGCGCCACCGTCGGTATTCCCTTCCTCTATGTCGCCGCTCCGGTTTCCGGAGGCGCCGTCCGTCTCGCCTATCCCCTCTCTGATGTCGAAGCGGTTCAGGCGAAAGTCCGTCGACGTCTGATTTGGGGCTCGACAATTGCTCTGTTCATCGCTTTGCTCATCGCCGCCGCCGCTTCCATCTGGACCGCGCGACGCCTCGAGCGCATCGTCGATGTAGCCGTCCGCATCGAGCGCGGAGAACTCCAGGCCCGTGTCGAAGATCCTACGCTCGATGAAATTGGCCGCGTCGCCGCCGCCATCGACAAGACTGCCGGACAGGTCGAACGCAGCTTCGCCGCCGTGCGCTCCAGCCAGCGCCAACTCGAAACCCTCCTGAACAGCATGCAGGACGCGGTCATCGCTGTCAGCTCCGACGGCCTCGTGCAGTGGGCCAATCAGCCCATGGATCGCCTCATTCCGCAACACACGCGTCTCAACGCTCCCGTCGTCGAAACCATTCGCGATCCCGATTTTCTCGCCGCCGTCAAATCTGCCACCACCTCCAAAAAAGTTAGCACCACCCGCGCCACTTCCATCGTTCCCGGCCGTGCCTTCGACGTAACCGCGGCTCCCCTCCCCGATGGAGGCGTCGTCGCCGTCCTCCGCGATCTCACCGAAACCGAGCGCGTCGAAAAAACGCGTCGCGACTTTATCGCCAACGTCTCCCACGAACTCCGCACTCCACTGACCTCCATTCAGGGATACTCCGAAACTCTCCTCGACCTCACCGCCGACAACTCCGGATCCAATCGCGAATTTCTGGAAATCATCCGCAAGAATGCTGCCCGCATGTCGCGTCTCACCGAAGACTTGTTGACGCTGGCGCGCGTCGAATCTGGCGAGACTCGCTTCGACACCGAAGCCGTCCCGCCCGTCGAATTACTGCACGACGCCGAAGAGAGTTTTCGCGAGATTGCCCGGACCCAGGGCGTAGATTTGCAAATCGTGGAAAACAACGGGGCAGGCAATGTGGAATCGCTCCCCAGCGTACGCGCCGATCGCGAAGCGATCCACCAGGTTTTCTCGAATCTAATCGACAACGCGATGAAGTACGGCCGCTCCGGCAGCCGCGTGGTTCTTGGCGCCCGTCCCGCCAAGCGGGGCATTCAATTCGGCGTCGAATTCTATGTCCAGGATTTCGGCGCCGGTATTGCCTCGGAGCACCTGCCGCGCCTCTTCGAGCGTTTTTACCGCGTCGACAAAGCCCGCTCCCGCGAATCCGGCGGCACTGGACTGGGCCTCGCCATCGCCAAACACATCATGCTGGCCCACGGCGGCTCCATCCGCGCCGAAAGCGAACTCAGCCACGGCAGCACTTTTCTGTTTACTTTGCCCACCGCATAAGAACACAACTTCCGTTTTCAGTTGTGGGCTGCCTAGGAGTTCGACGCCAGCCATGCAGGTCTGCGTCGTTCTCGCAATCGTAAGGCCGGACGTTCGATCGCGTAGTAAGATATCGCCCCAGCGAGGAAGACCATCCCAAGATTTGCCGGAAACGCCGCGTACCATGCCTGCGAGCTTCGATCGAGAAACAGCTGCTGCCACAAATACAGGCTGTAGCTCAAGGTCCCGATCCACACCATCGGTTTCATATTCAGCACCCGATATCTCGCCACAATCGCATTCTGAATACAGAGTGCCAGTCCTAGATGAAGCGCACCGAGTCCCATCAATGCGAATGTCCGTGCGTGCGGCCGCGCTAGCAGGGGGACGCTCAGCGTCAGTAACCATATAAGGGGGAATCCACGCCAGGCGAAAAATGAGGAATACCTCTCCAGCCTTGGCTGGAATAGCGCCAGCAGGCATCCAGTCGCCAGGGCGTCCGCGACTGTCGGAAAATACACACCCATGCCGAAAATTCCCAGAAGCAGCAGCACCATCCGCAGTGCCGGACTCAACACGATCGTTGCCCAAGCCACGCGGCGCGCCATCCATGGCCCCATCACCATCGCCGCCGGCCACAGAAAATAAAACTGCTCCTCGACCGACAGCGACCACAAATGCCCGAACAGCCACGGTCGATATACCGAATACGAAGTCAAATAGGTGAAGGCTAGCGCAATGTCTTTTCCCGAAACTCTCGTATAAAAAACCGTGCTTACCAGAATCATGTAGGCATAAGCCGCCGGAAGAATCCGGTACGCGCGCCGCACATAAAATTCCTTCAGATGAATCGTCCCGGATTCAGCGTAGTCCCTCTGCAGGAGAGTGGTAATTAGGAACCCGGAAATTACGAAGAACATCCGCACTCCCACATCGGCGTACAAATACGCGAAATATAGCGAATGCAGCGGAAAGTTCCGCGTTCCTGCCAAGTGACCGAAGATCACTGCCGCGATCGATAAGGCGCGCAGCCCATCGAGCGATGCAATCCGCGACGAAAGCGCGGAACGCTCCGCTCTCACTTCCGGCTTCGCCGCATCCTTCAACTCCACTCTTCTCATGGTGTCAACGGTTCGTGCCCACATCTCGTCCCCGCTTCTGACAAGCCTCTTCCCTGAAAAGACGACCGATTATAAGCCGCTCTCACAGCTCGTTTGTCTGAAGCGTGTCAATTGCATCGCCGCCCTGCGCAACTGGAAAATCCTCAAAAAATTCACAGCCCGTTAACCACCTCGTGCCCGCCTGCAACGTATCCTCAGGCTTTGGCGATCCCTCTTCATGACAGTTAGAATTGCTACAAGCCGTCGAGTGGTTCGCGCCTCGTCCCGGAGGAACGTCATGAGTACCGCAGTGAAATCTCCCGATCCCGAGCCGGCGCATCAGTACATCGTTCGCCGCACCGTCGAAGCCTGCCACATGGCCAAGGAAGCGGCTGGCGCTGCGGCCGAGGGCATCGCCACCGGTTCGACCGTCCTCCTCAATTCGCTGCGCCAGCGCGAACGTGATCTGGATACGCTCGACCGGGAAATCGACAGCGGCGTCACTACCGCCATCACCGAGGTCGGTCCCGCCGAGGCCCGCGAACTCCTCGCCTGCATGAAGTTCATGATCGGCCTCGAGCGCATCGGCGACCTCCTCCTCAGCTTCGCCAACAGTGCCCTTTCCGTGAGCGGACGCATCGACTCCGAAGACACGCGCGACCTTACTCAAATGGCGACCATCCTTGAAAAAATGCTGACCGATTGCGGCACCGCATTCTCCGCTCGTGAGGTCGGCAAGGCTATCGACGTCCTTCGCGCCGACGCCGAAATGGACCGCCTCCGCAACCTCATCTTCCTGCGCCACATCGAGAATCCTGAGGACGTCCACCGCCAGGCCAGCCTGCAGGTCATCTTCATGACCCAATCCCTCGAGCGCGCCGGTGATCACGCCAAGAATCTCGCCGAAGAAGTCTGCCACTTCGTGAGCGGACACACCGTCCGTCACGTCCTTATCGCCTACGACAAGCCCGTCGAACAAATGTTCATTGACTACCTCCGCCGCCGCGACCATACCCGCTAAGCAATAGCAGGATTTGGCGCGCGCGCCCCCCCCGGCCGTCCACCTTCCCGGACTGTCAGAATTGACATTTGCGCTGGTCACCAGAACTTGGCAAAATTTGTGGCATCTGATCTGGGGATCAAAGGAAGGATCGTTATGAAGCCTCTGCCTGCACTTTCGCGTCGGAAATTCATGACCCTGTCCGCCGGCGGCTTGACTCTCGCCAACTCCGTACCATTGTTCGCTGGACTTCACGGGGAAGCAGCACAAAAGGCAGCATCCCCCAACAAAACCACTGCGCCTCTCAGCGCCGATGAAGCTTGGCGCGACCTCCTCGAGGGCAATGCCCGTTTCGTAAAGGGCCAACCCTCGAGTCCGCGGCGCAGCCCTGAAGATTTTCGCGGCCTCGCCGAAGCACAATATCCCGAGGCCGTCATCGTCAGCTGCGCCGATTCCCGCGTGGCCCCCGAAATCCTCTTCGACGTTGGCGTCGGCGATGTTTTTGTAGTGCGCGTCGCCGGCAACGTCGTCGGCGGCGCGGGTGCTGTCGTCAAAGGCAGCATCGAGTACGCCATTGCCGAACTGAACGTGCCTCTCATCGTGGTCTTGGGGCACAGCAGTTGTGGTGCGGTGAAGGCCGCGATGAAGCACATTGACGCGAAGGATTCCCTACCCGGCGCCATCGATGGCCTTGTAGAGCTCATCAAGCCTGCCGTTACCCAAAGCCACGGGCGACCCGGCGATCCGCTCGACAACGCGATCCGCCAGAATGTCGAGAACGGAGTCGCACGCCTCAAAGAGCTGCAGCCGATCCTGGCCCCTCGAGTCACAGAAGGCAAACTTAAGATCGTCGCCGCGGTATACGATCTCAGAATCGGCAAAGTGACACAAGTCTAGCGACAACGCTGAGACGGTGATTGCCTAAGAGCGTTGCGTCCAGACTGAAGATTCGCATTTAGGTGATCCCCATTTGAGGGATTCGTGTCGGTGATTCGTGTTGGAATGATTCGCGTTGGGGGTGATTCGCGTTTGGGTGGCGCAGCGCTTTCAGCGCTGCGATAGGCAGCCTTCTCTTTGAATGAGGCTTTAGCCTCCGAGGTGCGTCGTCGCGAGTGCTCCCACAAAAGTTACTTCCGTTCCTCAACTCCCTCCGCCCCGGCGGTGTACGATGCCCTATGAAACGAATTACCACCTCCCTGCGGCCGCTCAGCGCGTTGCTCCTCGTCACACTGATCCTTCAAGGCTGCAATGCACTCAATCCCCTGTGTCGAAGCGCCCGTCCCGCGCCCGTTCTCAACTCGCTCTCTGCGACAAGCATCACCTTTGCTGAGGTGCAGGCAGGATTTATTCTCACCCTGACTGGGAGTGATATCCTCGCCTCCTCAGTCGTCGTCATCAACGGAACTACGCTCAGCACCCAAATCCTGAGCAGAACGCAGGCGCAGGTGACTATCGATACCGCGCTAATCCCCGCTCCCGGAACCGCCAATGTCACCATCAACACTCCCAGCGGCAACTCCGGCAACCTCGGTTGCTCCAGTGGCGGAACCAGTCACGCTCTCGTCCTTACGATCACCTAGAACAAGTTGAACGGCACATGCCTCAAACTTGGTGCAAAGCATACAACAAAGTACGTACAAGTGTTCCTATAGGAACGTTTGTACGTACAAATATTGTTCGATAGCTCCGCTCGCAGCTCTGCCTGAACGGGAGTGAGAGCAGCGGAGCATACACTTTCGTACTTTGCATGTGAGCGACGAAAGAAGTCATCCTTAGGAAATCAAAGCGCGAGCGGAACTGGTTGAGGCTCCCGCGCTTTTCAAGGGGCGTGACGATGGCTATCTCAAGTCTGAACAGCAGACGAAGTGGTGCGGCTGTACGAGTAGTGACGGTGAGCGCAATCCTGTTTCTCATCGCGCTGGCTGCACTCGCAGCTCCGCAATATCAGAACCGCGATCGCGATCACGATCGCGATCGCGACCGTGATCACGACCGTACGATTCTGATCCTGTCGCACGAACGCGTTGCGCAAGACTTTGGCGGCGGCAACGGCGGAAGGCCTGCTCCCGATGCTTTGTGCGAACCAGGATTTGTGGCCGTAGGCTTTCACGTGCAGACCGGCGAGTTCTACAACCAGGCGTGGCTCGACTGCGCTCCCATGCGCTCGGATGGATCGCTCGGCGAGGAGCGCAGAATGACTGGCAGAACAGGCAGCCCGGGCGGCCGTCCGGTTTCGGATGCGAGTTGCTCGAATGGTCTCGCACTGCGCGGACTTCGGGGGCGCACCGGCGCTTCCATCGATGAAGCCATCGGCGAGTGCAGCTTGATCCGCGACATCGCTCAGCGTTACGACAATCCCAGAACCGAATTCACTCAGTCAGTTGTGCGTCCGCGCGCAGGCGGACGGCCTGCTGAGGGACAGTGTCCTGCCGGAAGCGTCGTCACCGGATTCCGCTCCATGAGTGGCGAGTACATGGACCACCTGTGGCTCGTCTGTTCTGAACTGCACCGCAGTTACTAAGTTTTTAGAGTGCCCCATTTCTCGCGTTCCCTTTGCGAGAAGTGGGGCCTTGTTTCTAGGCGCACTCTCTCGACGCTGCTACCGCTGACTGCTCTTCAATCCTCTCCGGACGTTTCGCTTCAACTTTCTGCTCGCCTTTGCGGATCAATACGATCGCTCCAAGGATCGCCACCGATGCCATCACGACCCGCATGGTCAGTGGTTCGGAGGCGAGCAGCCATCCGAGAAACACTGCGACGACTGGATTCGCATAGGTGTGCGTCGCTACTAACGCGGGCGGACACTTCTGCAGCAGCCACGTGTACGAAGTGAACGCGACGATCGAACCAAACACGATCAAGTAGGCGAGTCCCAAGATTGATTTCATGGAAATGCTCGCCCAGTGTGTGGCGTGAAATTCTCCCGTGAGGCCTGCGGTCGCCAGCAGCATGAGCGCGCCGCAGAGGGTGGGCAGGGCAGTGCGTCCGAGAGCGTCGTTGGGCAACTTGAGTTTAGGAGAGATCACGACACCTGCGGACCACGAGAACGATCCCGCGAGCACAGCCAGCAGAGCGAGCACGCTGGATCCTTTTACTGAAAGTTCAACGCCAGTGAGCGCCGCCACGCCGGCCACGCCCAAACCCAAGCCCAGCGCGCTGAGCAGGCTGATCTTCTGCTGTCCCATCGACCACGCGAGTACCAGAATGAACATGGGTTCAGTCGCGATCAGCAGCGCCGCTAGTCCTGATCCAACGTACTGCTCTGCCCAATGCAGCGTGCCGTGACCGATCAGAAAAAACAAAGCTCCCAAAACAAATCCAGAGATCCAATGGGCACGCGTAGGGCGAAAGCCACGCGCCCATGCCCACCCGAGCAGAACTGTGCCCGCAATGGAGTGCCTGATGCCCGCAGTGACCAGCGGTGGAATGGTCTCGACCGCGTAGCGGATTGCAAGATACGTTGAGCCCCACACGAGATAGATTGCAGCGAAGGCAAGCGCCAACTGGATCGAGTAGGTGCGACGACTTGCGAGTTTGGGTGAGTTGGGCACGAGCACAGGTCTGCCTCCTATGTTAACGATGTTGCCGCTGCGGATCAGGGCCATCATTTGCGCCGCTTCGTGGCTCGGCATGGTCTAACCTCCAAAAACGTATTTATCGGTTAATGAATCCTAGCGCTAGTGCTCCTAACTTGTCAAGATGGTTTCAATGGTTAGATAATAGGACAGAGGGAAAAAAATCTGAGGACAACTCGCGAGTCGACGAAAATTGTGCGGCGCCGTCCGCCGCGATTTGATTTGATTGCGGGCAACGTGTGCCTGGATTTCGTGAATACGCTCGACGATCGCTACACGAAGCCCAAGGAATTATTGGAAACGTATATTGATCTCGTGCGATTTGGCGAAGACACAGGAGTGCTGGATTCGAGGCAGGTGGACCATCTTTTCGAACGGGGTCAAGCGGATCCCGATCGCGCGCAGAAAGTGCTGGGTTGGGCGAGGGAGTTACGCGAAGCCATTCATGATGTTTTTCGCGCGCTCATGGATAAGAGTTCAGTTCCGCCGGCGCCCCTGGCGAGGCTGAATGCGTATATTCAAGATGCGATGGTTCACTTGCAACTGGTGGCGGTGAAGAGTGGCTTCGAATGGACGTTCGGCGACTTCGGTGAGTTGGACAGTGTACTGTGGCCGATTGCGCGATCGGCGGCTGAATTGTTGGCGTCGGATCAGTTGCCTTATGTGCGGGCTTGCTTTTCCAAGAGTTGCGAATGGTTTTTCCTGGATACGAGCAAGAACCACCAGCGGCGATGGTGCGATATGACGCGATGTGGCAATCGGGCGAAGGTGCGGAGTTTTTACGCGCGGCAGAAGAACAGCCGCTAGCTTCTAGCTGCTAGCTCAAGACTGCGCTTCGCGCGTTCGCCGCAAACCTCTTTGATACGCTGCCGAGGTTGAGTACGTGCTAGGGATTCTTCGCCTTCGCTCAGAATGACAGATCTTTTCTTGGAACATTGTCGGGAGTTCACTTCGATTAAATCCTGGGGAGGTGGTCTTGATTGCTCGTATCCTCGCTGTTTTGCTAATGGGCGGTTCAACATTTGCGCAGAACGTTGTTCACTACACGACCACCAACGCCAATGTGAAATATCTTTTCGCTACGGCGGAACCGGTGTTGCATTTGAAGCCGGGGGACATTCTCGATACGAATACGCTCGATTGTTTTGGTAACGGGCTGAAAAAGCCGGGGGACACGCTCAGCATGGCCAAGGGGGACAATCCGCTGGCCGGGCCGTTCTACGTGGAGGGTGCGGAGCCGGGGGATACGCTGGCGGTGAAGATTCTGGACCTGCAGGTGGACGGGGAGTATGGAGTGGGGGCGTTCTCGCCCGGGTTTGGTTCGATCAATTCTTCGCACTACACGCCGGTGCTCGGCGGAGAGTTGCCGGAGCGGGTTTGGTTTTATCGGATTAATCACGACGACAACACGGCTACCTTCAAGGCTACGGATACGGATTTCTCGGTGAAGATTCCAATGCATCCGTTCTTCGGATGCCTTGGGGTGGCGCCGGCGAACGGGGAGGCGCGGAGTTCGATTGTGCCGGCGGAGTTTGGCGGGAACATGGATTCTCCGGAGGCGAGCGCGGGGAACACCGTGTACTTTCCGGTGAATGTGAAAGGTGGGCTGCTCTATTTAGGCGACGGGCATGCGGCCATGGGAGATGGCGAGGCTGCGGGGTCGGCGATCGAGGTGCCGCTGAAGGCGCGAGTGCAGGTGAGCGTGATCAAGGGGCGGACGATTCAGTGGCCGCAATTTGAAAATGATGACGCCATCATGACTGTGGGAGCGTACCGTCCGCTGGAGGACGCGACGCGGATTGCTTTGACCGAACTCGTGCACCGGATTCATAAGGACTATGGGCTTTCGGAATTGGATGCCTATGAGTTGTTGTCGAAGGTGGCGAAGATACATTTGAACGAGATGGTGGATCCGAATTATGTGGTGGTGGCGTCGGTGGAGAAGAAATATTTGCCGGCGCGGAAGAAACAGTAAGAACCCGGGGTTGTAGTATTCGGTAGCTGCGCTGGGCTGGATTTTCGGAGCGGTCCGGCGAAAACCTTTCACCACAGGGGACACAGAGGACACTGAGGAAAATCTGCGGAGAGCCCTGAGGGAGATTATGCTGGGCTTGCTTCGGCGTAGGGAAAGAACCTGCGGGGCATACAGCGCGGATGGTAGGGGCGCAGAAGTAGGCCGCTGCATCTGAATTGGCGCTCGTTTGCTCGCCAATTCCCAGAAGGGTTGGGCCCGCAGTATGTCTCGCAGTATTTGTTTTGTGTTGCTCGCCTTCGTTTCGGCCTGCTTCAGTTCAGTTGTGGCATTCGCCCAGGCCGCGCCATCACACATTGATTCCAATGCCGCACCGGTTGCGTTCGTGTACGTTACTTCCCCTACCAGCACCAGCAGCTATGAAATCAACGCCTATGCCGCCTCGGCGAATGGGGTGCTGACTGCGGTACCAGGCACACCCTTCGCAGCGAACGGACCCTATCTGGGAGCGAATCGGCGGTGGCTTTTCTCAACGGATACGGTCAACATCGATTCGTTCGCGATTGGGTGGAATGGGGCGCTCAAAGAAGTGTCGGCGATCGATGCGCAACAGTACAACCTGTATCCCACGGGCGGGCCGGTCAGCCTATTCTTCGACCGCAGCGGCACAATGCTGTACGACGAAGATATCTATGCCGATGGGGCGAACAATGCTTACCAGTTCTTCGACCTGACTAAGGGGACAGGCGGGCTCAGCTATCTTGGCGCGACGGCTACAGATAGCGCAGCGTGGATCACGCCCCTGAGCTTTGTGGGAAATAATGCGGACGCCTATGGAGCTTCGTGCGTGCGGGGGGATGCGTACATTTTTGGGTTCGGCCGAAGCAGTGATGGAACATTGACGGACTTGAATATTGCGCCTGCGATTCCGACGGCGCCCAAGGGCGGATACTGTCCGTACCTGACCGCGGCGGACAATTCAAATCATGTCGCAATCTCGCTCACGCCGATGATGGACGGGTTGACGCCCATCGGCGCGGCGCGAATCGCGGTATACACGGCGGACAGCTCAGGGGACCTGACGACGAACAGCACGAGCGCGAATATGCCGAAAGTCGCAGTGGGAAGCGTGATCGACATGAAGATGTCGCCATCGGGCAAGGTGCTGGCAATCGCGGGAACGAGCGGCGTGCAGGTGTTTCACTTCAACGGCGCCAATTCCGTTACGGCATTTTCGGGGCTCATGACGAGAGATGAAGTGGACCAGATGTTCTGGGATGATGCGAATCATTTGTATGCGGTCAGCCGGTCGGCCGGGAAGTTGTTTGTGTTTACGGTTACCGACACGAGTAGCAGGCCGGCGCCGGGATCGCCTTATACGATCGGGAGTCCGTATGGGTTGGCTGTTTTGGCGAGATAAGATTTCGGGAGATTGGAGAGGCTCTAATTTCCTCTCGCAGAAAGTAAAATCCCCGCCCTGTCTCTGCAAAAAACGCAGAGACAAGGACGGGGCACCCTCGGTCTTCTTTCCCTGATCTTATCTACTAGCCTTTGACGATCTTCTTGGCAGATGCGTCCCACACAGCGACATCTTGGTTGAAATAGGAGAAGTTGGCAAGGTGGCAGCCGATGGCGGCGTTGTTGCCGAACACTTCATTTTCAACAACCGGCTTGCGAGTGCGCACAGCATTGTAGAAGTTTGCCTGGTGATCGACCGTGTCGCTGTAGCCGGGAGGATTCGCGTAGGACTCGCCTTCCGCGTCTACTTTCCACTTCAAGGCCGCCGGTTCGGGATGCTCTTCGTGCCACTTCTGAAGATATTGGTCACGCAGGGCCTTTGGCCAACCGAATACTGAATAACCTTCCGGCTCGGGGCGAGTGTCCTCGGGCTTGTAGGTGAGGGTTGCGTCCTTGATGATCATCGTGCCCTTCGTGCCGTAGAAGCCGATGAACTCTCCGCCATTGTTGTTCAGGTTGCAGCGCAGGGTGACGCGGCAGTTGGGATAGTCATAAAGAGTTTCGATGAGATCGGGGAACTGGCGGCCATCCTTGAAATGGAAGAGACCTCCGGAGGATTGGGCGCGCTGAGCAGGCTCGTTGATGCCGGTGATGAACATGATTCCGGAGAGCAAGTGAACGAAGAGATCTCCGCCGAGGCCCTCGCCGTAGTCGGTGAAGCAGCGCCAGCGGAAAAAGCGAACCGGATCGTATGGAACCTTAGGAGCGCCGCCGAGAAAAGTATTCCAGTCGATGGTCTTTTCGCTGGCATCGGGCGGGATGGGATAGACCCAGGCGCCGCTGGGGGAATTGCGATCCCAGTAGGCGTTGATGGAAAAGACTTCGCCGAGCTTGCCGGAGTCGTAAATCTCTTTGGCCTTGGCGTAAAGGACTGAGCTGACACGCTGGCTGCCAACTTCAACCATGCGATTGTGCTTGTGCGCGGCCTCGACCATGGCGAATCCGTCTTCGACGGTGTGGGACAGGGGCTTCTCGCAGTAGACGTCTTTGCCGGCGGCGCAGGCATCTTCAAAGATGTGGCGGTGCTGGTGGTCCATGGTGGCGATGAGGACCGAGTCAACGTCTTTGCGATCGAGAATGGTGCGATAGTCGCGGGTGGCAGGGACGCTGGGATTATTGACGGCTTCCTGGGCGGCGATGTGGCGTCCGTCATATAGGTCGCAGACGGCGACGCATTGGATGCCGGGAACCTCGAGGGAAGCTTGAAGGTGTTCGCAGCCGCGGACGCCGGTGCCGATGGAGGCGAAGCGTACGGTATCGCTGGGAGCGACCGGACGACCGGACGCGGAGAGGATGCGAGGTTGCAGAATGGTTTTTCCAACAGTCGTGGCGGCGAGGGCGCCGGAGCCGAGATGAATGAATTGACGACGGGACAGGGGATACTTGGCCATTAGATTCTCCGTCTTTAGATTTCAGAGCCTCCGTGACAGCGTGCGCGCTGGCGGCGGAGTTCTTACGCGGAGGAATTATCCCACAGGAGCGGGGGGTTTAGTAAAACGATTTTCTAATGGGTGGGAGCGAGGTCGGGGGCGGCTGGAATCGGAAAAGGTCTTGAACCACGAAGGAACACTCAACCCTTGAACCACGAAGGACACTAAGGTTCACGAAGGAATGCATGGAGTTCAAACGAGGCAATGGGAGTAATCTGCGGGAGCTGGTCTCTAATTGGGGGCGAAAGAAAAAAGGCGGGGAAAAATTGAAAGGGCCGTGACATTGGTTATGCTCTAGCCGCTCACTCCTGCGAGGGAGCTTACAGCGTGGAGGCATGTACCGTCACGACCCCTTGATGCGATCACTGCTTTCGCAGTTCCGAACCCCAACTGCCCCTCGCAGAGCCGTCGGTTTTTTTAGGTCCGGTCACCCGGCAGGTCGCCCCGCCTAGCTGATCACTCAGTCTTTCGGACTGGCTCGTTTTATTGTGCCAACCCTTTCGACCGTCGACGCAAACCACCTTAACAGAGAAATAAAAAACGTCAACGCAAACTATTGGTGCAGTAGCGCGCGTCCAAGCTGTGCATAACGAGAAATGCAAACGATTGCAAGGCGGGAGTTTATTCACAGGACGAGTTAATTCGTCCGGGTTTTACACATAAGATTGCACAACGATCGGGCGCGTCGTCAAAGCGATGAAAGGGAACCAAATAATCGTCTTGACGCTGGAAGGCGATGAGCGCATCTTTCAGAGAGCAAAAGAAATCGCAGTGATAGCAGAACTCGTGGCCTACGTGGACGGCGGTTGCCTGGGGAATCCGGGGCCATCGGGCATTGGAGTGGTGATCAACGGGTGCGCCAGCGGCCCGATACGGATCGCCAAGTGGATTGGCCGCCAGGATAACAACGTCGCCGAATACGCCGCGCTTATGGAGGCACTGCAGTACGCGGTCGCTCTGAAGGCGCAAAAGCTTCACGTTTATTCCGACTCACAAGTGGTGGTCCGTCAAATGACCGGGGAGTACAAGTGCCGGAGCCCTCGACTCTATTCTCTGCATTGGACTTGCCGGAAGCTGGCGCGCTCGCTGAAATTTTCGATTTCGCACGTACCGCGCGAGAATAATGCCGAGGCAAACGGGTTGGCGCAGGCCGCGTTGAGGCTGAGAGCTGTCCAAAAAAACGTGGGCCGACGTCTCTTGCGGGACGCGGCAAAGCTCATGGAGCGAGGAGACGTTGCCGGCAACGTCTCTCCGGCAGAACTTTTGGCTTAGTACCTTTGCGCGGGAAATTCTTGACAGCGCGCGCTCTCCGAGCGAGACTCCGAGTAACATATTCCTTATAACTGAGTGAGTTGCGGCGGGCCGATGCGCCCCGGTTTCGCCCAGTCGAGGTGCAGCGCGCGCCATGGAACGTTGTTCTCCGCTTGAGGAGACGTCGCCAGAGGTTTGCGCGGACGGCACTGGGTAGGTGTTGGTTTGTGGGAAAGTCGAATCGGGAGCGGGCAGTGCAGCAGAATAATTCAAACCGGAATCCACAAGGCAGTGTCTCGGCGGCTCTCAGCGCGGCGCGGGCGGAAGCCAACGCCAATTTTCCATTGCCTGTTCAGTCCTTATCGAACGGGTCGCCCGCAATGATGGCGTCGAGCCTGCGTTTTCCCGGGGAGGATGGGGGACGTTCGCTGGCAGAGATGGCGCAGCGTGATCTGGATGCGGCATTGCAGTTGCTGGTGGACCGGGCGCAGTACATTACGGGCGCTAGCGGGGCGGCGATCGCTCTCCGCCGTGACGGCAAGAATGACATGCTCTGTCGAGCGAGCAGCGGATCGAACGCGCCAGAATTGGGCGCGCTGCTCTCGACCGAGTTTGGGCTCTCCGGGGAGAGCGTGCGTACCCGGCAGGCGCTGCGTTGCGACGATGCCGAGCGCGACGTCAGGGTGAATCACGAAGTGTGCCGGCAGATGGGCATCGCGTCGGTGGTGGTGATGCCGGTCGTGAACGATGATGAAGTTCTAGGTGTCTTTGAACTTTTTTCCGGGCGCGCGAATGCGTTTGGCGCGCGCGATGTCTCGGCCGTGCAGCGGCTCAGCGAAATGGTGGAGACCGCGGTGCGCCTGGCGCACGTAACGGAACGATTGCCGGACCATTTGAAAACGAACTCGCCTGCTGAGACGCAGCCGTCGGATGATCAGATTCTGGCTGGAGAAGTAGTGGCGGACATCGTTCTGCCAGCTCCGCCTTCAGAAGAAAGCATTCTGGAAGAACAGCCGCCCGTTGCGAAAGATATTCTTGGCGCCTCAAAGAATGTGGCGGCAGCAGTCCTCCCTAAAAATGAAGAGTCGGTTGCAGTCCCACAAACACCGGTTCCGTCAAAGAACGATCAGCCACTCAGGAGTCAAACACCAGAGAATCCTCCAGCGCCGATAAGGTCGGCTTCGGCAAGCGTAACCCCCACGCCGCCAGTTGCAACCACCGCGGCGGGACTTGGGGCGATGCCATCGGCAGAGAGCCTGACACCCAAGAAGAACCTGTTTTGGTCCGCCGCGGAAAATCCGGCGGTCGATGCGGGAAAGACGGATGATGCCGATCGCAGCCATGTTCCTCCCGTATTGCGAGGGTTGCGCCAGTGCGAAGCCTGCGGTTTTCCGGTATCGGCTGGTCGCACGTTTTGCGTGGAATGTGAAGAGAAGAAGTGGAAGGGGCAACTGAAAGTAGAGAAGACCGCGCCTCGTCCGGCGGTGGTGGCGGCTTCTTCGGCCGCTGAAAAGCCGGCGCCCGAGGCTACCAAGCCCGAGGCTACCAAGTATGAAGCCCTGACGAACGCTACGAGTTCGATCGCGGAGCTGGATGCGATGCGACGCGCGGCTGTGAAGCCCGCAAGTCCTGGTGCCGTTTCCGTGGATTCGAAGGCGTTCGCGGCGGCTGCAAACGCTCCCGCGGCGTTGCCCCAACCGAGTACGGCCCCGATGCCGTTCGCGGTGCGGGCCGCCGAAAAGGAATCGAAGACTACTCTGCCGGCGGACTCGCGCCCTACAGCTCCCAATACTGTAGCCGCCGCGGAGGTTGCTTCTCCCGACTTTGTATTGAGCGCGGGGATGGAATCTTCGCAGTCCTGGCTCGCGGCGAACAAATACATCGTTGGCGTGCTTCTGATGGTGATCGTGGCGATTGCCGCGATCTTTCTGCTGCGCTCATAGTACGAATTTCTGTCGCTGTGGAGTGCTCTGCAATTGGCGGGTCCGACGACTCTGATCCGCCGAAACCCTTGACAACACAGGCAACTCTGCTAAAGTTCGGGAGGAAGGTTTGCAAACTTCGACACAATCGGCAGGGAACATGGTCATGAAGAACGTTTACGAAGTATTGCGGCAGAAGGAGATGGAGCTCACCCGCCTGGAGAAAGAAGTGGAGGCGTTGCGGTTGGTAGCCCCGCTGCTTTCCGAAGAGAAAGAGATGGCCGCAGATATGGCGAAACCGTCATTGGCGAGTGTTGTCAATGGACCGCAGGCGACGGCCCGCGTTTCCGTGGCCGCGCCGCCTTCGATTCCGGCGCCCCAACCGGTGCGCGCAGCCGGATGGGAAGACACCGCCAAGCGCTGGCCGTAGGATTGTAACCAACCTGTCGCGTCGCCCGCGCCTACTGGCGTTGGGAAGATTTTATGGCCCGGGATGCGTCCCGGGCCGTTGTGCGTTTGGAGTAAGCGACTCCAGTTCAGTGAATCAGGGTTTCCTGATTGGCGACACACTTCCATTCTCCGCTGAGCTTCACCCAGGTGTCGGTAAAGCGTCCGTGATGGACGAAGGGCTTGCCATCGTCGGTTCCTTTGGTGCGGTAGGCGCTGGTAACGATGGCGGTGTTGCCGTAGATGTAGACACGGGTGTCAGAGTTGGCAATCTCCTCGGCTTGAAAGAGAGGTCCTTGAGGCTGGTGAGATACTGCGACTTGTTCTGAAGAGCTCCGTGATGATCGACGCTGATGAAGGTGTCAGCCATGATGGCGGCGGCCGCAGTCGCGTCGTGATGGATTTCCGCCTGGTTCCATGCGCCCTCGAGGGCGAGGATCATGCTCTTGTCGTCCGCGGAACTTGTGGTCTTGTTCTGGGCAAGGGAAAACACGGAGGCCGTCGATAGAACCAGGGCGAGTGCCAGAGTGCGCATCAAGGGCCGTTCTCCTTTCATCGTGCCGAATCGGTGGGTTCGGCTTATGGAACGAAGCCGCGGCCAGCTATGCTCCGACGATTTCGTGCAACGCCGCCAGCAGGCGATCGACTTCCTCGATGGTGTTGTAGTGAACAAAACCGAGGCGCAGGAAGCCGCCGGATTTCTCGACGTCGAGGTGTTCGGTTAGATTCAGCGCGTAGTAGTTGCCGTCCCAGGTGAAGAAGCCGCGGTCGCCGAGTTTGGTGGCGAGTTCGAGCGGCGTGTGGGAATTCGATGCGGACGGCGAGCGTGGCGCAGCGCTCGTTGAAGCGTGCTGGGTCGGTGATGCCGTAGATCTTCAGGCCGGGAATTTTCAGCAGGCCAGCGATGAGTCTCTCCAGCAGGGCGCTTTCGTGTTCGTGGATGGCTGCGTAGGCCGCTTCGATGGCGGCGCGTCTTTCATTTACCCCGGTTGTGCCGGCATCATCGTTCCGACCCTTCGAAAGGCGCGAAGGGTGGGGCACCCTCATTTTATTTGGCCCCCGGCCGAGTTCGGCGAGATATTCCACGCAGGCGGTGATTCCGGCGATGCATTCGTGATTCAGAGTGCCCCACTCCCAGCAGTTGGGAATCGCGTTGGTGTTGGGGCGGACTTTGTAAGGACGAAAGCGCTTGAGGTGCTCGCGCTTGCCGAAGAGCACGCCCATGTGCGGGCCGAAGAATTTGTAAGTCGAGCACGCCAGGAAATCGCAATCGAGGGCAGCGACGTCGATCAGTCCGTGCGGGCCGTAGTGAACGGCGTCGACGTAGGCGAGGGCTCCGGCTTGATGGGCGAGTTGTACAACCTCTTTCACGGGATTGATGGTGCCGACTGCATTGGAGGCGTATCCGACGGCGACTAGTTTGGTCTTCGAATTTATTTTCGAGGCGAGATCGGCCATGTCGAGGGTGCAGTCTGCGTCGTGAATCTCGGCCCAACGGACGGTCACGCCGCGATCTTCCGCCATGGCGAGCCACGGGGAGACGTTGGCGTCGTGGTCGAGGCGGGTGACCACGATCTCGTCTCCGGCCTTGAGCTCGCGGCCAATCGCGCGGCTGATGGCGAAAGTCAGCGTGGTCATGTTCGGACCGAAGGCGACTTCGTCGGCGCCGCAGTGCAGGAAGTCGGCCATCGCGCTGCGCGCTTCGGCGATCATGGCGTCGGTGCGGCGGCTGGTGGCGTAGGCTCCGCCGGTATTGGCGTTGTCGCGGCGGAGGTAGTCGGAGATGGCGTCGATCACGCGCTGCGGGACTTGCGTACCGCCAGGGCCGTCGAGGAACGCGGCGGGATGGCCGTTCACGGTCTGGGCGAGCGAGGGGAATTGGGAGCGGACATAGGTGAGGTCGAGAGCGGGAGTGATGGTCTGTTCTGTGGTCGGCATATGGTTTCCTTGATTTCTATCATGAAAGGTTCGATCAGAGGTTTGATTTCACTGTACGGATTGAGGCGGTTTCGGATTCGTGGGCTCAGCTCGACAGGAGGCATTTCCATGGTAAGTGTCGGCAGAAAGGGAGAATCTCTGGCCACACGCAAAGCATTCAAACTCGTGACTGACGATATCCCCGGGCATCGGTGACTTAAATAGGTCTTCGAGTGGGCAGTCGCCTTTTACGATTCTGAAAGTTCCCTGCCCTACGATCTCGATCAGCTGACGAGAAAGGTCGAGGTATTCCCTCGCAGACCGGAAGTTCATGCGTTCGGCGAATCCTTGGCATCTCGGGCACATTTCTTCAATTATCGTAGCTGCAGCGAGCCGCAGCGGCTAAAGCCGCATCGATCTTGAGCTGCCTAACGCGGCCCTGAAGGGCCGCTCTTCCACGGAGCTTCACGCCTTCGTATCAGCTCGCGGTTGCCGCTCTCACAAAATCTGCCAGGAGGCCGTAGGCGGTTGCGTACAGGCCGGGATTTTCTTCGGTGATCGCCAAGCCAGGGAAGATGTCGGTTTCGAAATAGACGTACGAACTTGTGCCGGCGATTTTCGCCATGGGTTGCGTGCTGAGGATTTTCTCCGGTTTCACGCTGGCTTCGACGCCTGCGGCGGTGCGTCTTGCCCGGCACACCAATTTGAAGGGCCAGCCGTCTCGCTTCGCATTGTGGAGGGCTTGCGGGGTGAGGTCGCGGATGCCTTCGCGCTCGATGTCTTCCAGTCGTATCGGGATATCCATCAGGACTGTGATCAGGGCGGCGGTTTTGACGGCGGCGTCCCAGCCGTCGATGTCGTGGGTGGCGTCGGTTTCCGCCACTCCCAAGGCCTGCGCTTTTTTCAGAGCTTCCTCGAAGGTGAGGCCTTGCTCCATCTCGCTCAGGATTACGTTCGTTGTTGAGTTCAGGATTCCGTGGAAGCCCTGCAAACAAATCGTGGGTAGTTGGTCGAACAAAGAAAAGATGGGAACGCCGTCCATGACTGTCGATTCGAAGAGGAATCGTTTGCCTTGCTTCGCGGAGAGGTCGCGGAGGTTGCGGTAAGCGTGGACGATTGGGCCTTTGTTGGCGGTGATGGCGTGGGCTCCGTGTTCGAGGGCGGCGCGGATGTAATCGATGGCGGGCTGACCGTCTTTCACGCTGAGTGAGGTTGCTTCGAACACGACGTCGGCGCGGGCCGCGGCGAGCCATTCGTTCACGTCTTTTGCCGCGATTTGGGTGGCGCTACGATCGGGATTCGCTGCCGGCCTTTCGCGGGCGGGGGCGCGCGCGCTACATAGTTCGTTTACATCGACGCCTTGCGCGTCGGCGATCCAGCCAAGACTTCGGGAGGCGATTCCGCTGACGCAGTAGGTAATGCCGTGGCTCGTACGGAGTTCTTCGGCGCGGTCGGCCAGGAGGCGGACGAGAGTCCGGTTGACGTTGCCGAATCCGAGGAAGCAGAGGTTATAGGTGTGGATGCGACCTCGCACAGGGGCTAAAGCCCGTCTAGTTCACGGTTGCTAACGCGGCGCTGAAGAGCCGCTCTTTCACGGTGGTCTCCGCCGCGGTCGCTTCCACCGCGTGGTCTCTTCCACGGCTTCCACGATAGTTCTTTTCTCATCTTTTCGCAGAGACGTTGCAACGTCTCTGGCTTGCGGCATTGACGCTGTCGACAAGAGACGTAGCAAGCTTCGTCTCCACGAATATCGACTATCCCATCACCGTGGTGTGCTCGGGTTGGATCTTGTAGATCACGCGAATCTCGCTGGGTTGCGCGTATGGGTACTTGTCGACGCCCAGATATTTTTTCGCCATCTTGTTGATGTGGTCGTCGGCTCCGTCTTCGGTGATCTCGACGACACGGCCGCGAATCTCAAGATAGCGGTACGGGTTTTCGGGGTCGATAATGGCGAGCGACACGCGCGGATCGCGGCGAACGTTGCGGTCTTTCTGGCGTCCCTTGGCGGAGTTGAAGATGACGTGCTCGCCGTCGAAGTCGCACCACACGGGCGTGACTTGCGGGCGGCCGTCGGGCATGAGGGTCCCCAGGCTGGCAAAAGCCCGCTTCTGAAACAGATCGCGGTACTTCTCGGGGATGACTTGCGACATAGAAGCCTCCGAAATTTGGGTTGCTGCTGCATTATAGAACGCAGGTTGGATGCGTAGAGAGGGCGGCGCGGCTTTTCCTTTGCGGCAGCCTTTGTTTAATATTGACGGTACTGGAATTTCCAACAAACTTTGTGGGCGCCTGCTCGGCGCTTACAGTTGCTCTTCGCACACGCCCTGGCTTTCTAACAGGCTTATCGGACTTCAAGTAAAGGAACTGCAAACTCATGAGTGAAGGTATTCCCAAGCGGAAATCCCCTGCCCATGCGGCGATTGTTATGCTCGTAGTGTTACTGGCATTCGGCGCCGCGCCGGCAAAGTTGCACGCCCAGGCTGGAGCCGCTCAGAAGTATCCGCCGACGATCGTATTCATGACAGACTTTGGCGTGGTTGATGACTCGGTGGCGATTTGCCGTGGCGTCATGTACGGCATTATGCCCGACGTTCGCATTGTGGACCTGACGCACCAGGTAACGCCGTTTTCGATTGTCGATGGGGCGCGCTTTCTGTTCGGGGCGACGCCGTATTTTCCGGCGGGGACGGTCTTTGTTGTGGTGGTGGATCCGACAGTGGGCAGTTCGCGAAAGGCAATTGTCGCACGATCCAAGCGCGGGCAATATTTTGTACTGCCCGATAACGGCCTGCTGACGCTGGTGGAGCAGCGCGATGGCATTGAGGCCGTGCATGAGATCAAGAATCCGGACTGGATGATTGGCAGCAAACTCTCGTCGACCTTCCACGGGCGCGATATTTTTTCGCCGGTGGGTGCGCACATGGCTCGCGGAGACGACTGGAGCAAGGTTGGTCCGGAGATGCCTGTGAAGGACCTGGTGCGGCTGGATTGGAAAGTCGCGACGCTGGCTGATCGCGGCCTGAGTGCGATGGTGATCGCGACCGACGGGCCCTTTGGCAACCTGGTGACCAACGTCGATGGAAACGAATTTCTGAAGCTGGGATACGAGCGTGGGCAGGAGGTTCCGGTGAAGGTTGGCGACAAGGAGATGAAAATGAAGTTCGTAAAGACCTTTAGTGATGTGCCGTTGAACCAGCCTCTGCTGTATATCGACTCCCGCGGGCATTTGGGGCTGGCGGTGAATCAGAACAGTTTTGCAGCAACGTATGGGATTAAGCCGCCGGTGACATTGTTTATTCCACGGGCGGGAAAGTAGTTGTTGGGCGTTATAAGAAAGGAAGTTCGTCATTATGAAGTGCGCCGCTTCGCATTCATTTCGCAAGAGCGTGTCTGGGGGAGTGTTTCTCGTTGTTGTTTTGCTGCTTTCGGGGATGGCGCTGGCGCAGAGCTATCGCGGATCGATCCGCGGTAAAGTCAGCGATCCTGGCGGTGGCCTCGTGGCGGGAGCAAAAATCACGTCGAAGAATATCGACACTGGTCTGTCGCGGGATGGGGTGACCAACGAAGAAGGGACGTACGTTCTGGCTGAACTCCCGGCGGGAACTTATACGGTTACAGTGAACGCGCCGGGATTTGCCTCCGTGGCACAGAATGTCGTGGTGAGCGTTGGACTCGACACTACTGCAGATTTTGGCATGTTGAAAGTGGAGCAGCACCAGGAGAGCGTGACCGTCACGGGAAGTGCGCCCCTGGTCGAAGCCACACGGGACGTGCTGGGAGAAGTCGTAGACCGGCGGCTGGTGGAGAATCTTCCGCTGAATGGGCGGGACTTCGGCAAGTTGGTTGCCCTCGTTCCGGGCGCGACCGTTGAACCGTCGGGAGTGGCTGCGATTCAGAGCGGCTTCGGGCAGTTTTCTATCAACGGCAATCGAGACCGGTCGAATAACTACACCGTCGACGGCACGGATAATAACGACCCCTTCTTCAACAATTCCGCATTCAACCAGACGGGGATTGGGGGCGCGCCTGCGTCGTTGCTGCCGATCGATGCGATTCAGGAATTCAACCTGCAGGCGAATTTCGCGCCTGAGTACGGACGCAACAGCGGGTCGGTCATCAACATTCTGACCAAGTCGGGAACGAACCATTTCCACGGGTCGGCGTTTGAGTTTCTGCGCAATAGCGCGATGGACGCGCGCAACTATTTCAATCGCTCGCCGGCGATCAAGAGTCCGTTTCAAAACAATAATTTCGGCGCGGCGCTGGGCGGACCGATTGTGAAGGATAGGACCTTCTTCTTCGCCGCCTACGAAGGACAGCGTGAGCGCGTGGGATCGGACTTCAGCTTCCAGGTCCCGGGAAATAATCCGGCGCTTCCAGCGAGCGGAAGTTCAGTGCCCAACCAGATCACGGCGGCACAGACGCTGGTCGAGGGTGATGGCATTACGCCGAGTCCTGCCCTCACCAACATTCTTCTGTCGAGTTTTCCGACGGCAACGGGCTTCAACGGGATCGCCGGAACGCTGGCCGGGAGCGTGCAGGATAAAAACGATGGAGACAGCTTCATCGCCAAGGTTGACCAGCAAATCACAAAGAACGAATCGCTGACGGGGCGCTATGCGTTCGCGCGAAGCCAGCAGGTTTTTCCTTTGGGCGGGCTCGGATTCGGAGCGGGATCGCGGCTTCCACAGTTTGCGCAAAGTTCGCCGACTCGGGTGCAGTTGGTCTCCTTCAGCCTGCTTTCGACCTTGAGTGCGACGAAGATCAACGAGGTGCGTTTTGGCTACAGCCGCTATCGCACATCCTTCAATGCGCTCGATGCGAGCGTGGATCCGGCCAGCTTCGGTACTGCGACTGTCCCATTCAACATGGGGACAGGCAAGACCGGCTTGCCGGAGATCGATTTCGGTGGGACGTTCGAAAATCTGGGGGCGAGCGCATTCAGTATTCCGCGCGGACGCACCAGCCAGAGTTTCCAGATACTCGACAACTTCACATGGCTGAGAGGACGCCACACCATGAAGTTTGGCGGAGAGTATCGGCGGGCCTCAATCAGCAGCTTCAATGACAACCTGGAACGCGGACTATTTTCGTTTGGATTCGACACGAGCAGCCTGGCGTTGTGCCCCGGGGATCCGACGGACCCGGTCGAATGCAACGATGCGGGCGCGGTAACGCTCGCCAACTATTATCTGGGAAATACTTTCCCGCTGATCAATGCGGGGAACACCCAGCGCAGCACATTCAACAATGGGCTGGCATTCTTTGCGCAAGATGACTTCCGGCTTTCGCCGAAATTCACTCTGAACTACGGCATGCGCTGGGAATACTTTGGTCCACTTGGCGAAAAGAACAATCTGCTCTCGAACCTGGGCGCGGACGGCAATCTTGCCGTAGTTGGCACTGACGGGTTGCATGGAGCATACGAGCGCGACCGGAACAACTTTGGTCCGCGCATTGGTTTTGCCTGGAGCGCGCTGCCGAAGACCGTGGTGCGCGGGGCTTATGGAATTTATTATGACTATGTTCCGCAGGACTTGCTGATCGCAAACTTCACGAACTCGGCGGGACTGGCGACGAATCCGATCGGCCCGCAGGCGGTGCTTTCGCTGAGCAACACTTTTGATTCGACGGCGTGGAGTGGGATCAATCCGGCGAACACCGTGGTCAGCGCCATTCCGCCGCCGTATCCGCCCTCGGGCGCCGACATCTTTTTCACACCGCGCAATC
Organism: uncultured Acidobacteriaceae bacterium; assembly: GCA_963840895.1. Classification (GTDB taxonomy): domain Bacteria; phylum Acidobacteriota; class Terriglobia; order Terriglobales; family Acidobacteriaceae; genus Sulfotelmatobacter. The sequence continues at coordinate 292,101 of CAWJAR010000002.1, read as the reverse complement.
TGGTGACGCCCTACTCGCAGAACTGGAATCTGAACGTGGAACAAGAGCTTGCCGGGAGTATGGCGCTGCAGTTGGGCTACATCGGAAGCAAAGGAACGAAACTCGTTCGTTTGCGCGATGCCAACCAGCCCGACATTTTCGGGAACCGGCCGAATCCGAATTATGGGTTCATGGACGAGTTCGGCACGATTAGCGCTTCGAGCTATAACGCGTTTCAGGCGACCCTGCGGAGCCGCAACTGGCACGGTCTGTCGGGATTTGCTGGATACACGCTTTCGAAGTCACTGGATGATGCATCGGACGGCATCGACTTCAACTTCGCGACGGTGGCGATCCCGCAAGACTCGAACAATCTTGCGGCTGAGCGCGGGCCCTCGAACTTCGACACGCGCCAGCGCTTCACGGCAGCGTTCACTTATCTATTGCCGCGGTTCGGAGGTCCCAAGCGCTTGAGCGATGGATGGCAGGTGAACACCATCATTACTCTGCAGAGTGGGCGGCCGGTGCCGGTGGTCAACTCGGACGACACCAGCGGCGCCGAGTTCGACCAGTTTCCGAGCCCCTCGAACTTCCACCAGCGTCCGAACCTGGTTCCGGGGCAGGCGATTGTGAAGTCGAATTGGGCGTCGGGTCCGGACACGATTGGGTATCTTAACGGAAATGCATTCGCCGATCCGGCGCTGGGGACGTTTGGCTCACTTGGGCGCAATGCGATTTATGGTCCACACTTCCGCAACATGGACTTTGCGGTGACGAAGTTCACGCCGATCACGGATCGGGTGGGACTGCAACTGAGAGTGGAATTCTTCAACATTTTCAATCACCCGAATTTTGCGCTGCCGAATTTCTTTGTGAGCCCGGGGACACCGAATCAAGGGTTGATCACGCAAACTCCGGATCAGGCGCAAACCAATCCGGGGCTCGGTGGGGGCGGGCCGCGGGTGATTCAAGTGGGTGCGAAGTTTTTGTTCTAAGGCTTCTGCGGACTCGAGTCGTCGCGCGGTTCACCAGCGTTGTGCTCGCAGCCGCCGGGCTTCGCCCAGGCGGGACAGCCGCGGCGGCTGTCTCCACATTATTGTTGTTACTCTCCGGGGTCTTTTGCTATGCGGGGTAGGACTGCGTGCAGGAGGGCTTCGAAAATCGTCTTGACTCGCTCTCCGGTTTCCATGACTTCTGCGTGCGAGAGTGGCTGGTCCAGAATTCCGGCGGCCATGTTGGTGACGCAGGAGATCGCGAGCACGTTCATTTCCATGTGACGCGCGGCGATCACTTCCGCGACTGTCGACATGCCCACCAGGTCCGCGCCGATGCGGCGCAGGTATTCAATTTCCGCAGGCGTTTCGTAGCTCGGGCCGAGCAGTCCCGCGTAGACTCCCTCATGCTGCGGGATATTCAACTTGGCGGCTTCTTCTCGTGCGATCTGACGGTATTCGCGGGAGTAGGCGCGGGTCATGTCAGGGAAGCGGACGCCGAAGCGATCGTCGTTGGGGCCGACCAGCGGATTCGCACCTTGCAGGTTGATGTGGTCGCGAATCACGACGAGAGCGCCCTGCTTGTAGTTGAGGTTGATGCCCCCAGCGGCGTTGGTGAGGATGACGGCGCGGATACCCATGCGTCCGAAGACGCGAATAGGGAAAGTGACTTCCTGCGGGGAATATCCTTCATAGAGATGCACGCGGCCCTGCATGGCGGCGACCGGCACGGTGCCGGCGTGGCCAATCACCATTCTTCCGGCATGGCCGATCGCCGTCGATTGCGGGAAGGCTGGGATCTCGGCGTAAGGGACGCGAGTGGCGCCGGTGAGTGAATCGGCGAAAGCTCCCAGGCCGGAGCCGAGGACGAGGCCGATTTTCGGCCGGAGTGTGGTGCGTTGCAGGATCAGTTGGGCGGCGGAGTCGGCGAGTGCGAATTGGTCAGTCATATGCGATTTGCAACGTGCCCGAACCGGTAGTAGGCCGCAGCGGCTAAAGCCAGATACTATGCGGCGATCTCACGGCACGGCTGAAGCCATGCCCTTCCCGGTTCGTACCCGCCAAATTCCGGTCTTACCTTATTGTGACTTTCCGGTTGGCGTTTTTGCCGCTCCCCCCTTTTTTCATGAGCGGGTTAGAGGTCGCCGTCAACCAGATGGCGACCGTGGCCGTTGCGTTCCAGCCAATCATACAGAAATGTCTGATAGAGGTAGGAGGCGACGATCTCTTCGCCAAGTTCATGCGTTTCGGTGCAGATAAACGGCAGGCGCAGTCCGGTGAGGACAGCGATGAGAGACTGCGTGATGCGGTTGGGATTGGCGGCGCGATAGGGATATTCGGACTTGATCTCCGTCAACGATGCGGTGATGACGAGCAAGCTGTGTGGACGTTCGCTCATGCGCCGCAGCCGATTGATAAAGACCGCGCGATTCGAGGTGAACGAGCCGATCAGGTCGGCGAGATCTTTTCTCTCTACGATGCAAGAGTCTTCCATGCCGGTGACCGAATAGTCACCGAGAGGGAGGGCGCGTTCCTCGATGTCGGCGAACCATTTTCGAAAACGGCGGAAGGAGAGCGGGTTCTGTTCGCGTGTGTCGACGATGGCGACGGGCAGAGGCGTGCGGAGTTGCGTGCCTCCGCGCTCGGCGAGTACCGGGAGCGGCGGAGGAGGAACCGGCCTGGCGACGGGCGACCATGCTAGGGGAGACGGGATTAGGGTTCGTTTGCGCGGCATGGAACTTACGGTTCTCAACGACGCCATCGTTGTCTCGGGTGTGGGGGCGCGGACGCCGCTACGATAGCCGCCGAGACGGCGGCGCTACTCTATCCGTTCTAGAACTTTTTCTCGAATCTGGCAAAGGCGGTTTCGAGCTTCCACTGTTCGAGGGCGCGTTCGTTGGCGGCCAGGAATTTTTCGCAGGATGGCGTCGGCTTTTCTTCGGTTGCGACATCCGCAGAGCACGCAGCCACCGGACGGAAGCTGCCTTTCGTTTCTGCCCACAAACTTTGACCGGGCAGAAAGCTATGCTCGATACTTTGGCGCGCCATGCGTTTCAACTCCGTATATGGCAGACGATAACCCTCAACGGCGCGCAGATATTCGTGCGTCATGTCGGAGCGGGCCACGCCTTCGTCATCGGTAGAGATCGCGACTGGGACGCCGTTCTTTATGTAGATCGGTAGCGGATGGTCGTCGCCGCTGACGTTGAGAATCTGATCGTTGGACGTCAGATTGATTTCGACCAGTACGTTGCGTGCGGCCATCTCCTTCATCAGGCCGAGCGGATCTTTTTCGAGCATGATGTCGACGCCGTGGCCGATGCGCTCAGCGTGTCCGCGCTCAACTGAAGCGCGAATGTGGAAGTTGAGATCCTCGGGCTTCACCAGGCCCAGCGCGATTTCGCCAGCATGCAGGCTGATGTGCACCTTGGGATAGACGCCGTGCAGATAGTCGAGCATCGCCATATGCTCGTTAAAATCGTGAATCGGAACGTACCAGTCTTCCGGCATCACCAGATTCAATCCCACAAAATGCGGGTCGGAGGATGCGAGTTCGAAGCCAAGAAGAATCTGTGCGAATACGGCTTCCTGCGGCAGGCCCCGCAACACCTGATAGAGATAGCGGACCATGACGTTGCAACCAGGTTCGGCATCGCGAGTGCCGCACTTCAGTTCACTTCGGGCACGGGCGTCGTCTTCGGCGAGAGTCTTGCTGGTGGCCGCGGCGATTTCTTTGAGGCCGCCGGCGAGAAGTTTTTCCCGCATCTTGGCGAAGTCATCGTTCCATCCGAGTTGCATTCCGAGTTTCGGGGCGGCGCCGCCGTCCGCGGTGTGCATGAATTCCACATACTGCACGTTTTCTCGGGCGGCGCGGTTGATGACTGTGGCGACGGCCTCGGCAATGTGGTTGTGAGCGGCGAGTCCGAATTTGTCGAAGGTTGCGAAGAAATGATCGTGTCCGGATTCGTCGCCGGGACGCCAGTTGCGCATCGACCATGCGTCGATGATCTGGTTGTAGAGGATGTGGTCGTCGTAGGCGCAGCGAATGCCCGGCTTGGGCGTGTAGTGCTCGCAGGAATCGCAGGGCGCGCCTAGCAGTTGCGACGTGGTGCGGTCGACACAGAAATTGTCGGACGCGGCCCAGTCGAGGACATCTTCGGCATAGATCGCGCCGGTGAGGTGACTGTGCAGGTCTCCACCTTTGGGTATGTCATGCAGAAATGCCTGTAGCAGAGGAGGCTGGTTGCGGATGGAGTCGAGATAGCGCGCAGTTTTCTGCTCAGGAGTTTGGGCGATGGCGAAGGCGGAAAGCACGAAGAAGATCAGATACCGGCTACTGATGTGCGCGCTCACGAGCGGCCTCCGAGAATTCAGGATTGTAATGCGCGGGAGGGGCATGCGCCAATCTGAGGGGCGAGAAAATCCCCGCGCGCTCGCTTCGGAGGCGAGAACCAAAAAGCCGCGCTCGCTTCGCTTCGCAGGGCGGACGAATGCGTCCGCCCCTACACGAGCAGATTTCTCTGCTACATTGTTTTCTTATGCCGCAAGGGTCCAACCAGCCTACTCGCAGCTTTGCCAGCGATAACAATGCCGGGGTGCATCCGGAAATTCTGGAGGCGATCGCGCGCGCTAACCAGGGACATGTGGTGGCTTATGGCGATGACCGGTTCACGCGTTCAGCGGTCGCGAAGTTTGAGGAACATTTTGGCGCCGGAATCGACGTGTTCTTCACTTTCAACGGAACCGGAGCGAATGTCCTCAGCCTGGAGTCTCTGAATCGTCCCTACCACGCTGTGTTGTGCAGCGAGTATGCGCACATTTATACCGATGAATGTGGTGCACCGGAAAAGCATACGGGATGCAAGCTGATTCCCCTGCCGCATCAGGATGGCAAGATCACGCTCGACTCGGTGCAGCATGCGTATCACGGGATCGGGGACCAGCATCACGTGCAGGCGCGTGTCATCTCGATCACGCAGTCGACCGAGATGGGTACGGTCTATCGTCCGGAAGAGATTCAGGCACTCGCCAATTTCGCGCACGAGCACGACATGTTTTTGCATGTGGACGGGGCGCGCATTGCCAATGCCGCTGCCACTCTTGGCCAGACGCTGCGGCACGCGACCCGCGACCTGGGCGTGGACGTACTTTCGTTCGGAGGCACCAAGAACGGAATCATGGGCGGGGAGGCGGTTGTTTTTTTCAACCCGGCACTCAGTAAGGATTTCCTCTACCTGCGCAAGCAGGGAATGCAACTGGCCTCGAAGATGCGCTTCATCGCGGCGCAGTTCGAGGCTTTGCTCACGGATGATTTGTGGAAGCGTAGCGCGGAGCACGCCAACCGTATGGCTCGAGTGCTCGAGGCCGAGGTGCGCAAGATTCCGCAAGTGCGCGTGGTGTGGAAGGTCGAGGCCAATGGCGTATTCGCGCAGATTCCGCGGCACGCGATTGCGAAGATCAAGGAGAAGTATTTCTTCTATCCATGGATTGAAGAAGAGTGCATCGTGCGCTGGATGTGTTCGTTCGATACGACGGAAGACGACGTAAAGGATTTTGTGAGGGTGGTCGCGGAGGCGGTGAAAGGGTAAATGAGAGCCAGTGGAGCTATTGATTTTTGTTCGACCATTGGCTAGATTTTCCCCATTCCTCCAGTCAGAAGCGCGTTGTCGAGACTGAACCTAGGAGCCGTCGATGAACGGGAAGTGGCTGAGCCTTGTGTTGTTGACTGCGGTTGCGAGCCTGCTTTCAGGTCTGAACAGTTGCGGGCGCAGCCAGGAATTAGTGTCGATCCAGATTCAGCCGGCGAGTGAGACTTTCGGTGCTGCCGACGTTCCAGTCATCGCCAATGCAGGGGCGAACGTGCAACTCAGGGCGTTGGGTACTTACATCCATCCGCCAGTCACCAAAGACATCACGAGCCAGGTGACCTGGGCGTCGAACGATCCTCAGATGATGACCGTCGACGCTTCGGGTCTTCTGACGGCGACGGGCCTTTCCTGCGGAGCGTCGCTGGTTTCAGCGACGATTACAACCAATAAGAGCGAGGGAGGCCTATCCTCCAACGGAGCTGTGGTTACGGGATACATGACCGGGAATGTGACCTGCTTTACCGGTTCGAATGGAGGCACGGGCGCCCCGGTTCTGACTTTGACTTTCGCGGGCACCGGATTGGGAAACGTGGCAAGCTCTCCGCTGGGCTTGAGTTGCAATAGCCCCACACCGTGTCTCGCGCAGTTCGCCAGCGGCACTCCCGTGACGCTCACGGCGTCTCCGATCAGCCCGTCCGTGTTCGGAAGTTGGACGGGATGCGACTCCCCTCCAAGTACGAATCCTTGCACTCTCACCTTGACGGCAAATCGCACGGTGACGGCGACGTTCAACTAACGTCGGACTGAGTCATTCCCCTTCTCGCAGCAGTTCACTCAGTGTGGGCTTGTGCTTCTCCGGCTTTTTCTTTTTCTCGACTACAACCTGACCAGCGGGTGGTGCGCCGACCCGTTCGCGGGCTAATTCCTTGACCGCGGTCACGGCTCGAAAACGTTTTACTTTCTTTTTTCTGGCCACGTGTATCTCCCGGCTATTGCTGTCCGAATGCTTTCAAGGAGTGTAACCCGAGCGGCCCACGAGCCGGTGTTGCGAACGGAAGCCACGCGAAATGTGCAATAATTCATACTTAGTCGGGAGCCAAACGCTGGAATCCCGCCAACGAAACTTATGGAAGAGCGAGATTTTTTTGACGAGAAACAAGAAAAAAAGCCGGCTTCACTGAATTGCCCTCATTGCCATCAAGCGGCTGAATATGAAATTACGTGGGTAGTGCGAACCAAAAAGCGCCAGCTTCCGGGACGCGCCGACGAACGCGACCGGGCCCGCTTCGCCAAATTCCGGTCGTACATGGTTCGTAAAGACGACGTGATGGCGTGCAAGAACATGCGCTGCCGTAAACGGTTCGACATCTCCGGACAGTCCACCGTGATTACGGAATAGGCCTCGTTTCCTCAACGAGCTGGTCCCTCGATCGTGACCTGCGATCAATGTGATTGGGCCAGAACTGCCACGCCATACACCTCAAGATTCACCGATGTTTTGGAGCCGCCTTCGAGAACGTCTTGCATCCCGCCCGGCAGCGCGATGGATTGTGCCTGCTTTGAGAGATTGACGAGAATATAAACCGTCCCGCGCGCACCTTGTCTGACAGACACTTCCACGCCCGACGGAACATTGGGTAGAGGCGTGTGCACGCCGCTGGTGGTTGCCATCCACTTCGCAGCGCCTTCCATCGTTTTAGGATCGAGCCAGGCACCGATGTACGTGATGCGGCCCCTTCCGACTTTGCGCGTGATCGCCGCGGGCTGGCCGTCGAGCCAACCATTGCTCTTGCCGTAGCGCATCAAAATCTCGGTGTCTTTGTCTTTGGCGCTCAGTAATTCTGCCCAGAGAGGCGACTCGCCGGTGCCCCATTGCCCTTCGATTGGGACAGGATTATTGAGCGCGTAATACTGCTCGACACGGCCACCAAGAAGTTCGCCAAGCGGTCCGGGCTGCCGTTCGGGTTGCAGCCCGTTGTCGTCGTCTTTCATGGCTGAGCGCTGCCCGAGAACTAAGTGGCCCCCGGCGCGAACGTAGGCAGCTAGTTTCTTGGCTGCTTCTTCCGAGAGAACATTCAGGCCGGGAGCAACGACGAGTTTGTAAGAAGAGAGATCAGCCGTTGCGGGAAGAACATCGATGGACTGGGCAATGGGCCGGATCGCCGCGTAGTAACTTTGCAATTCAACGTTGGGATCGTAATTCTTGTTATGGCGCTGCCAATTAATCGCCCAGCGGCTGTCATACGAATGAAGAATCGCAACTTCGGACTTTACCGACGTTCCTGCCAGGGCAGCGCCTGTTTTTTCGAACTCCTTGCCGACCTGCGCGATCTCAGCGTAAAGCGGCACCGGAGTTCCATCGGATCCGACCATCGTGCCGTGATATTCTTCCTGGCCGTTAAGAGCACTGCGCCACTGCCAGTAGCTCACCGCGTCGGCACCGTGACCCACATCGTGCCAGGCCATGGCGCGCACCTCTCCTTTATCGAGTGCGTTGTTGACCGGGGCCCAGTTCACGGACCCGGGCTGCGTTTCCATGACCCAGAAATTTTTCTGCTTGAATCCACGCGTCAGGTCGTGAGCAAAGCCGTTCTTCGCGACGTCGAGCTGGCCCTCGCCGACGTAGTCGTCCCAGGCTGCAAGGTCGAGATCCTGTTCCACAGTGTAATGGTCGTAGCCGTCAAACCAACCCATCGTATTGGTGGTGATAAATTTCGATGCGTCCGAATTGGCGTGAAGAACTTCGAGTTGATTCTTCTGGTAGCTGCGCCAGGTATCGCTGACGAAGCGCATCCAACTTAGAAGTAGTCCGGGATTGCCGTACCCCACTTGAATGGGGATCTGGTCCCACGCCGTGTAACTCTCGCTCCAGTAAGCGGTCGTCCAGCGAGCATTGAGATTGTCGAGCGTGTGATAGCGAGCCTTGAGCCACTGTTGAAACTGCGCCTTGGTCTCAGGATCGTACGAAGCCATTTCATACTCGTTGTCGATTTGCCAGCCCAACACATAAGGATTGTGGCCAAACCTCTTCGCGAGCTGCTCAGCAATGTTGCGGGCGAGTTCCCGATATTTCGGATTGGCAAAGTTGAACTGTTCGCGGTTGCCGTGCTGGTCGCGGCGTCCGTCTTCATTCATGCGCAGGGTTTCCGGATATTTTTGCGTGAGCCATGCCGGCGGTGCGGCCGTGGGAGTTCCGATCACGGTGTAAATATTGTGCTTGGCAGCGGCGGTGATGGCATGGTCGATCCAATCGAGATCGTACTTTCCTTCTTCGGGCTCCATGCGGCTCCAGGCAAATTCCGCAATACGAACCATATGAATGCCCGACTGCTGCATGAGATTGAGATCGGTGTCCCAGCGCGATTCCGGCCACTGTTCGGGGTACCACGCGGTGCCCAGAAGCAGTGGCGGCGGGGCAGGAACTGTCGTTTGAGAGGAGATGCTTGGAGCGAGCGTGATAAGCATCAAAAAGACGCAGAGGGATGTTGGAACGCAGACGGCCCAACGGCGCGCGGAATGATTCACGATAATTCCTCCAGAACGGGCACCCGAGATATTAGCCTGCTTGACTTGAAGAGTCGATAACCGGCGTCTCTGCCCTCGAGTCCTAAAGCAGTCCGGGCTCGTGAGCGTACTCAGGCCGCAGGATTTCTGGCAGGCCATTGAGGCCGGATTCTTTAGCTTCGCGTTGTGCGAAAGCGATCATCTCCTGTTCGCGCTCCGGGGGCAGAGGATGGCGCTCGTATGCAGAGAGCAATTCTTCTACGCGCTGTCGGGCGCGCTGCAAAATGTCAGGTGAGCTTCCATCCATACTGGAAAAGCCGCGATCGATGATTGACGAAGGGAAGTGCTGCTCTTTGCGAAACAGGGCGCGAGTTTCTTTCAGCTTCAGGAAGTCGCCTTGGAGTCCGGCTTGCGCGAACATGGCCACGGCCAGCGAATCGGCGCTGGCTTCAACGCCTTCAATCAAGCGTTGGGCCGAAGCGATGGCCTCGGCATCGATGACTAGTTTTTCGATGCTGTGGCAGGCCAGAAAATCGAGCATGCCGGCGCCAGAAATCATATTGATTCCCGCCAGCGCGCCCAGCACGGTCGACATCCCGCTTTCCATCTCGACTTGGGCGTCGATCACTCGGCCATCGCCCGCAACCATGTAGGCGTGCGTAGGCAGACCAAGGAATTTCCCGACTTCAGCGCAGCCTACATCGAGCATGGCGGTTTCAATCGCGCCCATGGGCGTCTTGCCGGTGCGCATGTCAAAGATTGCAGGAGCGCCGCCCCAGACGATGGGAGAACCGGGCTGAGCCAGTTGGTGAATCACGATTCCGCTGATGCACTCGGCGGCGTGCTGCACGATGGAGCCCGCAAGGGTCACAGGTGCAGTCGCGCCTGCCAGCGGCATGCTGACGATTTCCGCGGGAACTCCGGCACGCGCCAGATCGACGAGATTCTGCGAGGCGAACTCCGACCAGTTCAGCGGAGGCGAAGGGCATACATCAAAGATGGCCCGAGGATGTTGGCGGAGGGGTTCGCGGCCTCCACTTTCGATTGCGAGAAGATCGAGCAGCGTGTGCAAACTCGAAGCCGAAAACGCGCCGGTGACGACGGGCTTTTCGGAATACCACAGGACCAGCAGCAAGCGGTACCAGTCGCCGATCTCCTGTGGCACGTCGTTGCAGACCATCGCCGTGGATTGCGCAGCAAACTGCGGCAGCATCTCGGCGACTTGCACCAATCGCATCAGATCGGCCGATTGTGCCGGACGCGGCTGCTGCGTCTCGGGATCGAGAATGTTCAGGCACGACGATCCCGGATCGAAGTGGACGTCATCCCCGCCATAGCGCACCGCGGGCCTGCCATGGCGGTCGTAGAGGCAGAATCCGCGGGGCACGAGATCGAGCAGACGACGGGCCAGTGCCTCAGGAAGGTGTGCTACGCCTTCTTTCACAGTGATGCCCGCGCCCCGCAGCAGTTCAAATACATAGGGTGCGACGCGGACGCCGGGATCTTCGATCAGCTGAAACGCCTCGTCGAGGATGCGTTCAAGCAGCGGCTTGTCAAGCAACTGGAATTTTGGTCGGATTCTCATACGGGCTCCGCGACAATGGCGCTCGTTTTCTGTGCCATCAGTTGCCGAGCCAGGTCGACCGCGCTCATGGCGTCTTTGGCGTAACCATCGGCGCCGATCTCGTCGGCCCAGCGGCGCGTGACCGGGGCGCCTCCGACCATGATCTTCACCTGCGGGCGCAGGCCTGCTTTCTCGATTGCCTCGACCACACTCTTCTGATTGCGCATGGTCGTGGTGAGAAGCGCAGAGACTCCCACGATGTCGGCATTGAACTCCTGGACCTTGGCGGCGAATCTTTCGCCGGCGACATCGACTCCGAGATCGTGCACACGGAAGCCGTGCGCAGTGAGGAGCGTTCCAACCAGAATCTTTCCGATCTCGTGGATGTCACCCTTGGTCGTGCCCAACACGACCACTCCGGCCATGGGACGTTCCGTTCCAAGTTTTTTGAGTTCCGGATCGAGCACTGCCATGGCAGCGCGCATCGCCTCGGCCGACGCCATCATGTCAGGCAGGTACATTTGTCCGCGGGCGAACTGCTCACCAACGTCGTGCATGCCGAGGACAAAGCCCTCGTTGATGGCGTCGATGGGCGCGATGCCGCTCGAAACAGCCTGTTGCGCCAGTCCGGAAGCGGTGTCAGGAGCGCCGTCAACAATGCTCTGCCGCATGGCAGAAAACTTTTCGTCTGGCATAAAAGCCTCTCGCCATGCTGACGGAGGGAGCGACGCGAGTCTGTGATTGGAATCACAAAACAATGACGAGTGGCACATTTCCACTCGCGGCGGGCGCTCATTTATACTCTAGAGTTTTCTTATAGTGCCCCAAGGTAATAAGGGGCGAGGAGTCCTGATCTTGAAAATCCTGGTATGCATGAAGCAGGTGCCGCAGAAGGATGCACCGCTCAAGCTCAACGAAAGCGGCGCGTGGATCCGCGAAGACGTCTCGTATGAAGTCAACGAACCCGACGCCTACGCCCTGGAAGAGGCGCTGCGGCAGCGCGAGAAGCACAAAGGCGAGGTTGTGGTCATCACCAGCGGGCCGGCACGCGCCCAGCAGGTGTTGCGCGAGGCCCTGGCCAAGGGCGCGGATCGGGCGATTCATCTGGAAGACGACAAGTTCGTTGGCCTGGACGCATTCAACACCGCGAAAGCCTTTGCGGCGGCGATCAAAGACGAACAATTTGACCTGATCTTTACCGGGCTGCAATCTGACGATTACGGCTACGCGCAAACCGGCGTGATTCTTGCCGAGTTGTTGGGGCTGCCGCACGCCACCATCATCATGCAGATCGAAAAGACCGACGGCGGAATCCGGGTGAAACGCGAACTCGAGGCTGGATACTTCCAATTCGTCGATATGCCCACGCCCGCAGTGCTGACGATTCAGTCCGGCATTAATAAGCTGCGCTATGCCACGCTGATCGGCATCAAACAGGCGAAAAATAAGCCGCTGCGGAAGGTACCGATGGCGGAGGTACAGTCGGCGATTGGGGAGAATCTGCAGAAGATAGAACGTCTCTATGTCCCGCAGAAGACGAAGAAGACGGAGCATATCGAAGGACCAGCAGGAGAGATTGCCAAGAAGTTGGTGGACAAGCTGCGGAACGAGTTACGGGTGTTGTAAGTGTAGCCGCGGTCGCATTCGTCCGTGGGCCGAGCGAAACTCGGAGGACAGCCAAGGCGGCTGTCCCCACACGAGCGTAGCTGGTGCCGAGACTTTACTTAGAACCGAGAACCGGGAACCGAGAACTTCTTTATGGCGGACACCATCTTAGTAGTCGTCGAACAGCGCGAAGGAAAATTGAATCGCGTCTCGTGGGAAACCATTGCTGCCGGACAAGCGATCGCGGCGGCAACCGGCTGGAGCCTCGAAGCGGCTGTAGTGGGCGGCACCGCCGCCTCGTTCGCTGCCGAGGTGGCAGGGAAGAAAGTGGCGAAAGTGTACGCGATCGAGTCGCCGAAGCTCGAACCCTACACGCCCGATGCGTTTGCTGCTGCGCTCAAGCAATTCCTGTCGACCAAACAGCCGAAACTGGTGTTGATGCCACACACATACCAGGTACGTGACTTTGTGCCCAAGCTGGCGACGGCCATGGGACGCACCGTGATCAGCGACTGCATTGGCTTCAAGTACGAGGGCGGGAAGTTGGTATTCACTCGCCAGATGTTCCAGGGCAAATTAGCCGCAGACGTGAGTTTCACGAGTGATGCTCCATGGTTCGCAACATTTCAGAACGGAGCCTTTCGCGGCGACAAGGCTGAAGCCGGTGCGAGCGCGGCTCCTGTCGAAACGGTCGCGGTAGAAATTGCGGACGGCGTCATTCGCAACAAACCGCAGGAAGTCTTCAAGGAAGCTAAGCAGGCCGTCGATCTTACGCAGGCGGAGATCATTGTGGCTGTCGGCCGCGGGATCAAAGAGCAGAAAAATATCGAGATCGCCAAGCAGTTGGCCGAGGCGCTTGGTGGAGATCTTGCCGCATCGCGTCCCATCTGCGATTCGGGCTGGCTGCCGATGGACCGCCAGATCGGATCATCCGGCCAAACCGTCGCCCCCAAGCTGTATCTGGCGCTCGGCATCAGCGGAGCGATCCAGCATATTGTCGGCATGAAGGGTTCGCGGGTAATCATCGCCGTGAATAAAGATTCAGAAGCACCGATCTTTGAGATTGCGGATTATGCGATCGTGGGGAATTTGTTCGACATCGTTCCGCCGCTGATTGAAGAAGTGAAGAAGGCAAAGGCGGGAAGTTAACTTCTTATCCGCGGATTCACACGGATAGCGCGGATCAATCGTTTAGTCATATCCGCGGAGATCCGTGGCAGATTTTTCCTATGCTTATTTTCCGCAAACCCATCGAAGGTGTTGAACGGCCGCAGATGCCGGCCGATGTGGTCATCGTCGGCGGCGGGCCGGCGGGGATGGCGTGTGCTCTACGGCTTGCGCAACTCATTGACGCGCACAACGCTGCTCATCCTGATTCGCAGCTCAGCAAAGAAAATATTTATGTGCTCGAGAAGGCGCGCGAAGTTGGGCAGCATTGCCTCTCGGGCGCGCTGCTCGATCCGCGCTCGATGCGCGAGTTGCTTCCTGAGTTTGAAAAAGAAGCGCCGCTAGACGCCAAAGTCGAAAAAGAAGCGGTCTATTTCTTCACTGAGAAATCGAAGTTCAAGTTTCCAATCACGCCGCCCTTCCTCCGCGATCACGGCAACTACGTCATCTCGCTGAACCGCTTCGTAAAGTGGATGGGCAGCAAGGTCGAGGAGACCGGGATCACCGTCTTCACGGGCTTCGCCGGGGCGGAATTGCTTTACGACGGCGACCGCGTAACGGGCGTTCGCACCGACGATAAGGGCGTGGATAAAGAGGGACAGCAGAAGTCCAACTTCGAGCCCGGCTACGATCTTCAAGCCAAAGTTGTCATTCTCGCCGAAGGGCCGCGCGGATCGCTCACCAAGCAACTCGTCTCCAAGTTTGATCTCGCGAAGAACGCCAACCCGCAGACGTATGGCGTAGGCGTAAAAGAACTCTGGGAAGTGCCGGCGGGGCGAATCGCGCCGGGCGAAGTGATTTACACCATGGGCTGGCCGCTCACCACGAAGGAGTATGGCGGCGCCTGGATTTACGGATCAAAAGACAATGTCGTTTCTCTGGGCTTCGTGACAGGGCTCGATTATGCCGATCCACGGCTGGATCCGCAGCACGTGTTGCAGGACTTCAAGCAGCACCCGTTTGTGGCGAAGCTGCTCGAAGGCGGCAAGATGATTCGCTACGGCGCGAAATCGATGCCTTATGGTGGATGGTGGGCGATCCCACCGGTTGCGGGCAATGGCTGGATGATCCTCGGCGATTCCGCCGGCTTTCTTAATTCGGCGCGCCTCAAGGGCATTCATCTCGCGATCAAGAGCGGTATGCTCGCGGCCGAAACTGCGTTCGAAGCGTTGACGAAAGATGATTCGTCAACCGCAACACTGAGTGGCTTCCAGAGAAAAGTCGAGGCGAGCTGGATTAAGGAAGAACTCTGGAAAGTCCGCAACCTGCACCAGGGTTTTGAGCATGGAATGTTTGCGGGTATGTTCCACACCGGATTGCAGATGGTTACGGGCGGGCGGGGCCTGCGCAACCGTTATCCGGCGAAGGCTGGCTACGAACACATGCGCAAGCTGGCCGAGCTCCCCGCAGATGGCGGCCCGGAAGCCCACATGCTCGGGCCCGCGAAGGGCGACGGCAAGCTCACGTTTAACAAGCTCACCGATCTTTATCACTCGGGGACGAAGCACGAAGAAGACCAGCCGTCGCACCTGGTCATTCACGACACGAACATATGCAACACGCGTTGCGTGAAGGAATTCGGCAGCCCGTGCCAGAATTTCTGTCCGGCGAACGTCTACGAAATGGTCGAGGATGCGAGCCAGCCCAACGGCAAGCGCATCAGCCTGAATCCCTCGAACTGCGTCCATTGCAAGACCTGTGACATTGCCGACCCATACCAGATCATCACCTGGGTTCCGCCAGAGGGCGGCGGCGGGCCAAACTACGACGGCATGTAATCCCTGCAAGATCTTGTGATGGACTGAGCCCAACCCGATGAGAGCCATTGTGCGTCTACGCTATTGAAACGCTCGCTTGCCGTGAATAACTGCGGCAACCAAGACCAGATCGGGCTGCAAGCGGTAGATAATTCGGTAGCTGTATACGATCAGCTCGCGAATATTGTCATCATCGAATTCTGGAACCTTGCGTCCGGAACGCGGGAAGGCTGCCAGTGCCTTGGTCTGATGCAGGATCTTCTTTACGACAATCCCGGCATAAGTGGGGGAATCAGCCGCAATGTACTCTCCGATGCTCTCCAGGTCCTGAAGAGCACGCTGCGACCAATCTACTCGGTGAGCCATTTGCTGAGGCGGTTTTCCACTTCTTCCTGTGAGAGCGTACCGTTGGCCCTAGCATCGGCCAGTCCGCGGCGTACCTTATCGAGGACGTAGAGGTGATATTGAATGTCCTCGACGGAGGCGTTGTCCGGCAGTTTTTGCAGCAGCGATTCGACGTCTTTTTTAGCGGTATTCATAAGCTACGCACAAAGCATATCATCGCCGGACCCGTATCCCGTATCAACAAACTTTCGTTAGCACAAACCCAACCCGTTGTACACTATCTCCCCGACTTGAACCCGAAACCGAATGCCACTGACAACCCGATTCCTGCTTCTGATTGGCTTTTTGCTTCTCACCTTTAACCTTGTTGCCCAGGACACCGACGCCGACGGGTGTAAAGACTCAGCCATCATCACTCGCATGCCCGGGAGCACCATTCACAATTGAGACAACAAGGAATTTGATCAGGCCAAAATGCCGATCGATAAAGACGGCAACGAAAAGGCAGCGGAAGTCAAGTTTCATTATTGGGACTACGGGACGCGCGAGGGCGTGAGTGAGATTCAGGTCTTCCGCAATTTCGAAACGGCCCTGAAGCAGGCTGGCTTCACGGTTGTGTATGAGGATTCTCCCGGAATCATCACCGCGCACAAGGGCGGTACCTGGTACATGCTCGACAACAAGGGCACGTTCTACTACCAGACCATCGTCACCGAGAAGGCGATGAGCCAGGAGGTCACCGCCGACGCCTCGACGCTTTCCGATGAATTGAAAAAATCCGGACACGTCGCTGTTTATGGCATTCACTTCGAAACGGGGAAGGCCGCGATCCTGCCGGATTCGGAAGCCGTGCTGGGAGAAATCGTGAAAATGCTGCAGCAGAATGCAGACGTCAAGCTGAGTGTGGAAGGCCATACAGATAACGTGGCCGCCGCCGCGGCGAATTAGACGCTGTCAGAGAAACGGGCGCAGGCAGTCGTCTCCTGGCTCACGGTACACGGAGTTGCTGCCAATCGCCTGACAGCCAAGGGTTGGGGACAATCTAAGGCCGTGGCCGACAATGGAAGCGAAGATGGGCGCGCCAAGAATCGGCGCGTGGAACTGGTGAAGATCTAGTTCAAGAAATCCCCTACCCTTTCGGTGGTGCAACCCAGAGTTCAATTCGGGAAGGCCTGATTCAAAAAAACAATCGCGAACGCTACAACGAATTTTCAAGCCACTACAATTTTCACGAGTCTCTTTATGCGGTGCTTGGATGGTTCGCGATATGCCATATACCAAAACTATTGTGTGCCTGGCGAATTCTCGCAAACTGACTGGACGTTGTGTCGCTGGCAAGGAGTGGGATGGACAGAAGCCAGGCGCTTGGTGCCGACCGGTGAGTGCGCGAGATCGAGGAGAGCTAACCGCGGAGCGCTGGTATCGCAGAACCTGGCGCGACCCGCAGTTGCTTGATCTGATCGAAGTCGGTCTGCTGGCCCCAAGACCGTCGGGATGCCAACAAGAAAATCACCTGGTTGACACCAACCTGCGGTGGAGGTTCGTGGGGCGGATTTCGCCTCGGCAATTGGTGCCCGCTCTTGATTGTCCTGCCGGAGTCCTATGGATTAATGGCGAATCCACTGCGGGAGGCCACAACGACAAGGTTGCGGCCCCGCTGGCAGAACGCGAGCAGCATTCCCTTGTACTCGTGCAGCCTAAACTATTGACAATCACTGTTGGGACAGAGGGCGCAGGTCGCGGAAATGCGCGCCGCCGGGTGCGCGGTCATCTGTCACTTGCCGGCTATGACTATGTTCTCGCGGTCACTGATCCCGTTATTGAGAAAGAAATCCTCTCCCACCCAGATGGCTATGGCACTGACTTGCATAACCCCATCCTGAGTATTAGCCTCAGTGAAAAGTTTGAGTCGCAGAACGCCTGTTATAAGCTGATCGCTGGTGTGATGGCGCGTTTCGTCATGACGGGAACCATCTACACCGTGGGACATTCGAACGGTACGACCGAACAGTTGCTTGCGCTGTTTGACCAACACGGGATCACGGCCATTGCCGACGTGCGGTCGCGGCCCTACAGCCGTTTTAATCCTCAATTTAATCGCGAAGCGTTGGCCAGCATCCTCAAGAAGTCGGGTCGCGACTATGTTTTCCTCGGGCGGGAACTAGGAGCCCGATCGGAAGATCGCGAATGCTACCGAGATGGCCGCGCGCAGTATGCTTTGATCGCGCGAACGCCGCTGTTTGAGCGCGGAATTGCCCGCCTCTGTGCGGGGATCGAGAAGTTTCGAATCGCACTATTGTGCGCCGAAAAGGAGCCGTTGAGTTGCCACCGATCAATTCTGATTTCCCGATATCTGTTCGAACGAGGAATCTGCGTGCGGCATATCCTTGAAGATGGCAGCCTCGAGCAGCACGAGGCATCGCTGGTTCGCCTTATGGCATTGCACGGCATACAGGAAAACAATCTTTTTCATACTCGAGAAGCACTTGTCGCCCAAGCGTACGAGAAACAAGCCGAGCAGATTGAGTACACCGCAAGCCAACTGCCGCAACCCACTTAGCTCGGAACCTTTTCGATGAAAATTTTCACTATCGGATTTACCAAGAAGACGGCCCGCGAATTTTTTGAAAAGCTAAGGCGCCCGGGGCTTGCGCGGCTCGTCGATGTTCGGCTAAACAACGTGTCGCAACTTGCTGGCTTCTCAAAGAAGGATGATTTGCAGTTTTTCTGCGAAGCCATCCTTTCTATCCGTTATCTTCATCGGCCTGAACTGGCGCCGTCGCAGGCGATGCTCGACGAATACAAGAAAAACCATGGCGAGTGGATGGAATATGAAAAACAATTTATCGGGCTGATGGCCGAGCGCAAGATCGAAAATTCGTTGGCCTCGGAAATCGTTGATGGAGACTGCCTACTATGCAGCGAAGCCACCCCCGACAATTGCCATCGCCGGCTCGTGGCTGAGTACCTGCAGCACAAATGGGGCGATGTCGAAATTGAGCATATTGTGTAGTAAACACCTAGCCCGACCGAAGGCTGTACAATCTGCTCCGGAGGTAACATGCATTTGAGGAACTGCCGGTTCATCCAGCAACTAGCGGCGGTCTCATTATTAGCATTCTGTGCCTTCGCGCAGCAGTCGACGGCTCCTGCACCCGCCATTCCCTCGACCGGCTTCGCCGGTCTCGACGACTACCGAGCGCGGCGCATTGCGGTCTTCACCGACGACTACGGTCAGTTGGCGCGCTACCGCAAAGCCAATGCCGATCTCAAACCTCCATCGCCCGGGGAGAACCGCGTCGTGTTTTTTGGCGACTCCATTACCGACATCTGGCATCTCGATGAATATTTTCCCGGGAAGCTCTATGTCAATCGCGGCATTGGGGGGCAGACCACGCCCCAGATGCTGGTGCGGTTTCGCCAGGATGTCGTGAATCTCCAGCCCAAGGTCGTCATTATTCTCGCGGGCACGAACGATATTGCCGGCAATACCGGGCCCATGCGGCTTGAGGACATCGAGGCCGATCTCACCTCTCTGGCTCAGCTCGCGCGCGCCAACCGTATCAAGGTGATCTATTCCTCGATCCTGCCCGTGCACAACTACACCGATAAGTCGAAGGATTTCTTTGCACAACGCTCGCCGGAGAAAATTCTTACGCTGAACAGCTGGCTGAAGAATTATTGTGCGACGGCGTCCAACGGCTGTGTTTATCTCGACTACTTCAGCGCCATGGTCGACGACAAGGGACTCATGAAGAAGGATCTGGCCGACGACGGACTGCATCCGAACGCAGCCGGGTTCAAGATCATGGCCCCAATGGCGGAAGCGGCGATTGAAAAGGCGCTGAAATAGCTGTACTGCCGGGCGTTAGGCCCGTCGAGCGCCGGTCGAGCGCCCGCGTTCACCGAGAGTTGAGTTCGAAAGCTTGAATCCTCTTTCCGGCCTGCGCGTCCTATAATGTGAGAGTTCGGTTTCCGACCGCCCAAGCCTTCGGGCATACCCAGGCTGTGGCGGCGAGGGAAGAGTTCGCGGGCGATTGCGCCCGCGCCACATTTCCCGAGGGTGTTGGTGGAAACGCCGACGCCTCCCGCGCTTCGCAAGAGGCGCATTGGAAAGGAGACAGCCGTCGGGATCTTCCCGCCTGTTTGATTCCTTTCTTAAAATACTCTTGGCGCCTGAGCCGAGAGCCTAGAGCTAAGACTTTTGCCCCTTCTCGACAAATTCGGCCGCGCCATCACAGATCTGCGGATCTCCATCACCGACCGCTGCAACTACAAGTGTGTCTACTGCCGCACGGGCAACGAAGGGGCGCTGTATGGTGACTTGCCCTTCGAGGATTATCTGCGCATGGCGCGCGTGCTTGTCGACATGGGCATCAACAAGGTTCGCCTGACCGGCGGAGAGCCGTTGTTGCGCAAGGGCGTAGTTGAGTTCGTGCGCGAGCTTGCCAGCCTTCGCCCACTGAACGGCAATCGTTCTCGTGAACAGCTCGACATCGCACTTACGACAAACGGGCACATGCTGGCCGAACTGGCTCAGCCCTTGAAAGACGCAGGCCTGACTAGGGTTACGGTTTCGATGGACGCAGTCGATCCGGACCGCTTCGCGCGCATCACGCGCGTGCCCAATGGATACGATCACGTGCTGGCCGGAATCCGCGCGGCACGGCGGGCGGGTTTGTGGCCCCTGAAAGTCAATTGCGTGCTGATGCGGGGGTTCAATGAAGACCAGATCATTCCGTTTGGCATGTTTGCGCGCGAAGAGGGAGTGACAGTCAGGTTCATCGAGTTCATGCCTCTCGAAGAGGGACGCACGTGGGCTCCATCGACCGTGGTCACGCTCGACGAAATTCTGGCACGGATGGCCGAATACCGGCCGTTGGTCGAGATTCCACATGCGCGCTCGGAAACAGCACGGCGCTATCGCTTCGAAGACGGGGTCGGCGAG
Source organism: uncultured Acidobacteriaceae bacterium (assembly GCA_963840895.1). Lineage (GTDB taxonomy): Bacteria > Acidobacteriota > Terriglobia > Terriglobales > Acidobacteriaceae > Sulfotelmatobacter. The sequence goes on along the minus strand of CAWJAR010000002.1, from coordinate 271,651 downwards.
ATCGGCATCATAGCGCCCGTATCGCATCCCTTTTGCGGACACTGCAGCCGCATCCGCATCACCAGTGACGGAAAGATCCGTACATGCCTGTTTTCGGTTTGGGACCACGACCTGCACGCACAGATGCGGCGGGGCGCCAGCGACGAAGAAATGGCGGAGTTCATCCGCGGCGTTGTCCAGAAGAAAGAAGAGCGCCACCACATCGGCGAAGCGGATTTTGTTCCGGCGTCGCGCACGATGGTGCATATTGGCGGCTGAGCGGTTGCAACCACAATCGTAGAGAAGTAGCTTGCTGCGTTTCTTAGCTTTGTGGCGAGAAGACGTTGCAAGCAACGTCTCGACGACGAATAATTGTTTTGTGACTTGGCGCCATACATCATCCGTTCTTGTCCTGTTTCTCGTTTCGTCGCTGGCGCAGGGGCAAGATTCTTTATTGTCTTACCTCGGTTTTGACCGCAACGAATACCCCGGCGACGCCAACCTCAAAACGCTGCACCAGACTTTCTCCTACGCTGGATATTGGCTGAACAATCCTCCGGGCGAATCGTCGAACAGTTGGGCCGGACACCGCGAGTCAGTCGAGTCCGCGGGATTCGGATTTCTCGTGCTGTTCAATGGGAGGCTCTACGCTCAACTGAAAACGGTGGCGAACGCCAAGCGCCTGGGGCAGTCAGACGCGCAGGGCGCCGTTTCGGCGGCGACCCGCGAGGGCTTTCCGCGCGCCACCATTATTTTTCTCGATCAGGAACAGGGTGGACGCATGTTACCCGAGCAGAAAGCCTACATCTTTGCCTGGGTCGACGCCGTCATCGCTGCGGGATTTCGTGCGGGCATCTATTGTTCCGGAATACCTGCACCCGACGGCAGCAATGTCGTGACTGCCGAAGATATCCGGCAAAGCGCCGGAAGCCGCGCCATCACGTACTGGGCGATCAACGACGCTTGCCCGCCTGCGCCGGGGTGCGCGTTTCCACAACGGCCGCCGCGTCCAGAGCAGAGCGGAGTGCAGTTCGCTGAAGTTTGGCAGTTCGCGCAATCGCCCCACCGCAAGGATGTGGCCGGACGCTGCACGAATTACAGCCGCGACGGCGAGTGCTATCCTCCCGGTGTCAGCGCTGCTCTGAAGTTGCACGTTGACGTCAGTACGGCGACGTCCACGGATCCGTCGCACGGTCGAACCCGCTGATAGGGGTCAGCGATTTCGCCAAAATCCGCTCTGTCGAGAGATCGCTTGCAGGAAACCGCGCACAATTCCCGCGTCATGGTTACAGTCGAATGGGTTTTGTTCGCGGCGCTGCTCGCCGTGTTCGGAGTGAAGGGTTTCCTGCCTGCCTGGCGTACCCTCAACACCGACTTCCCCAATTATTATGTGGCGGCCTCGATTCATCGCCAGGGAATTCCCCTGGATCGCGCCTACGAGTGGAGATGGTTCCAGCGCCAGAAAGATCACCTGCAAGTGGAGCAATCGCTGGTGGGTTTTGCTCCCCATCCGCCGATGTGCGCTTTGCTCATGTTGCCGCTCGCCCGGTTATCGGCTCTCGAGGCAAAACGGGTCTGGTTGCTGCTGAACCTTGTATTTCTTGTGGTGGTGATGTTGATTCTCCGCAAGGTGACGCGGCTTTCCTGGGCTCGCATTCTCGTGCTGACGTTCCTATGTATGCTGCCGCTACGCGCCAATTTCCTCTTTGGCCAATACTACGTCGTGATCCTGATGCTGCTCTGTGGCGCCTACTATGCAGCTCACCGCGGTTGGCGCTTTACCTCAGGCGGCCTTCTGGCGGTTGCGGCTTCATTGAAAATCTTCCCGGCGTTCTTTCTGATTCTGTTCCTGCGCAAGCGTAACTGGCGAGCGGTCGCAGGCATGGTTGCAACGGGCGCCGCATTGATGGCGCTTTCGATTGCGATTTTCGGCTGGGGCGTACACAAGATCTATCTGCTGGAAGTTCTTCCACGCGCCGTGCGCGGCGATCTTCTCGGACCCTACACATTGCAATGGAACTCTTTCACAGCGATCTGCCACCGGCTGTTTCTGGCGGAACCCGAACTGAATCCATCGCCCTTGTTGGATTCTCCCGCGGTGTACGCGCTGGCGCAGGCAATACTAGCGACGATTCTGCTGTTCAGTTTTCTGCTCTATACCGGCGAGGATGACACGCCGCAGGTTTCCGCTTGGGAATGGGCGACCTTCATGCCGTTGCTGCTTTTGCTGTCTTCGATGCCGAGTCACTACCACTATTGCATCCTGATCTTCACGGCTATCGTCGCCGTCGACTGGTTGCTCAAAACCGGGCGGTGGCGCAGCGCTGCCGGTGTTGTGCTGCTGTTCGCCATTGCGTGTTGTCCAGTACCTGGATCGGCGCGGGTGAACTTGCCGGTGCGGTTGACCGGGCTTGTCTGTCTCTACGTGCTGCTTTTGTGGGTATCACCAGGTCGCACGGGCTCACGGGTCTGGAAACTTGGATCCTCATTGGCCGTGGTTTTCCTGATTCTTCTGACCGTCTCCAACTTGCGCGCCCAGCGCAACCGTTCCGAGGATTTCTCCCGGCGCCTGGTCTCTCCGGGACTCGGTACGTTCTCGGTGGCCCGCGCCGGGGACCGCATGGTTTTCGACGAAATGGCTGACAGAGCGTATGCCATGGTGGTCGGTTCTGAGGGGAGGCGCGATCCGACGACTGGGGCTGAAGATGTGCTCTCAATCGCGGCAGGGCCGCAGTCGCCCTACGTTTATTTCGAGCTGACCGGCCGCAGTTCACAGATTTTTCGATTGCCGATGCCGCAGATCGGTCGCCCCGATGCTGTCCCTGAGTACTTTGCCGAGGGCCACGATCCTGCGATCTCCGTCGACGGCCGTTGGCTAGTCTATCTCCGCGAGGAAAATAGTCAGACGATCATCCTTCTGTCAGAAAACGGAGCGCCCGCGGTTCCCGTGCACGGATTCGAGAAACTGTCTGGCGTGCTGGAGATGACAGTGACCACTGAAGGCAACCTCATCGTGGCGTCGGGCGGCGCAGCCAATCCTCATTTGTTTCGGTTCGATACTGCTTCGGGCGAAGTTGGCGTGCTCTCTGAAATCAATGGCGCCGTGCGATATCCGGCGATTTCTCCTGACGGAAAGCACCTCGCCTTCAGTCGGCGCGAGTCCGGATCATGGCACCTGTTCGTGCGTGACATGGCTGGCGGTACGGAGCAGCAACTCACTTCTGCGGCTTGCAATGCGACCTCGCCCTCATGGGAGGATTCGCAAAGCGTGGTTTACGTCAGCGATTGTGGCCGCACGCTAGGTCTCAGCGCGCCGGTGCGCACCGCGCTGAAATTCGCGCCGTAAGCTCCTGACTGCTGCTCAGCTAGAATAGGAGTGCTATGGACAAACATTTTAAGATGGGAGTCCTTTTCGTCGCGCTGGTGTCAGGATTGCAGGTACCGATTCTGACCGCGCAACAGGCGAAGATGGCGGCAGCGCCGATTCCGGCACAGATATCCGCGGCCAAAAGAGTATTCGTCGCCAATGCGGGCGGCGACAGTCCCTCCACAGAAGACCCCCTATTTGCCGGCGGACCCGACCGCGCCTACAACCAGTTTTATGCGGCAATGAAAACCTGGGGTAAATACGAATTGGTAAACAGTCCCGCCGACGCTGACCTGCTGTTCGACATCCGGTTCATGCTGCCTTCGATGGCTCAACCAGTTTTCAAGGGAGATTCCATGGGCGCAGGCGCGTTCGATCCCCAACTTCGATTGGAAATTCGCGATCCCAGGTCGACCGCCATCCTTTGGGGATTCACCGAGCACTTGCAATGGGCCATCCTGAAGGCAAATCGCGACAAGAACTTCGACCTGGCGATGGCCCGACTCGTGGACGACACGCAAAAACTCAGCGCCCAGGCAACTGCCGACGATTCGAAAAAGTAGACATTCATTGTGGACTCCCGCTGATCAGCGGAATACCTCGTGCGGTAAAATAGAACCACCCATGGCCGACCGTACGTTTACGCTTGATGAAGCCCAGTCGCTGTTGCCGGTGCTTGAATCGCTGCTCCGCACCGCGATCGCCGGCAAGAAAATCATCGAAGAAGTCGAAGCCGAGCAGCAGGCGCTCAGCCACAAAATCTTTCTGAACGGCGGCACCTTCGTCGATGTCGTGCCCCTGGCCCGGCGCAAGGCCGAACGGGTGAAGGCAGAGCAACGCGCCAAAGATGCACTCGCGGAGATCGACTCGATCGGCGTTCAGGTGAAGGACATTGATATCGGCCTGCTGGATTTCCCCTGCGAAGTCGAAGGTCAGATTATTTTGCTGTGCTGGAAGATGGGAGAGACATCGATAACCCACTGGCACGGAACCGAGGAAGGCTTCGCCGGCCGCAAGCCGATTGATGAGCGGATCACGCGCGGCCGGAAGACGAACTAGTTTCCCCCTCGCAAAAACCTCTTCGTAACACGGCAAACATACCGATCCCGGGCCTCCAGGGCGGTTGCTCGAAGCTGCTTTCTCCCAACCCGCTGATTCCAAATAATTTCGGATCGCAGCAACATCCTTCCAGGTTCAGGGTTTACATGGAAGGAACGTAAACGGCCCAAATGCCAGAGTTTGCGGCACAATGGGCGTCTGCGCCGGATCGGTTCCGGCCGCTTGGGTACTAACTTTGGGAGAAAGATTGATGCATAAAGATCGAGCCATAATGCGCTGGCTGGTACTTGCGGTCGTGATTCTATCCTGCTCAGTTGCGTCATTTTCGCAAGTCGGAATTGGCATTTCGGTACGTGTCGGCCCGCCGCCGCTACCCGTTTACGCGCAGCCCATCTGCCCCGGACCAGGCCACATGTGGACGCCGGGCTACTGGGCGTGGAACGAAGCTGGCGGCTATTACTGGGTGCCGGGAACTTGGGTCATTGCGCCCGTCGGGATGCTCTGGACACCCGGCTACTGGGGTTGGGGAGGCGGGTTCTACGCCTGGCATGCCGGCTACTGGGGACCGCACATCGGCTTTTATGGCGGCATTAACTACGGATTTGGCTATACCGGGGTAGGATTTGTCGGCGGCGAATGGCGTGGGGGAGCGTTTTTCTACAACCGTTCCGTGACCAACGTCAGCGTCACGAACGTGACCCACGTCTACAACCGGACCGTGGTTGTGAACAACACGCGGACCACCAGCTTCAACGGGGGTACCGGTGGTGTGGAAGCGCGTCCCACGGCGCAGGAGGAAGCGGCGGCCCGCGAACAGCATACCCCCGCGTCGGAGACGCAGACGCAGCATGAGCGTCTGGCCAGCCAGAACCGGCAGAACTTCGCTTCCGAGAATCAGGGACGGCCCGCGGTAGCCGCGACCGCCAAGCCGGGCGACTTCAGTGGACGCTCCGCAGTTCCGGCACGGGCGGCGGGCGGGGAATATCACGCTCCGGCAATGTCGCCTAAAGAAGCCCGCGGGCCGTCCACGGCAGGGAACAACGGTAACTCCAGCGAGGGATCCCGTCCGTTCACTCGTCCGGAAGCGAGCAGTTCGCAGAACAAAAGCGCGAGCAGTAATTCGACGTCGCCGGAGCACGGCAATACCGGTACGACTTCCGCGCATCAGTCCAATGACCGGCCGGCGACGTCGCACGAATCGAATCCGCCGAAGGCAAATGCATCTCGGCCGGCGCCACACCATAATTCCAACCCGGCTCCGCACAAGCAAAATGCTCCGAAGGAACAGCACCAAAAAGGTCGGTAGAGGGAGATTGTCGACGCGGTGGAAACGGCCAGCGGTGGTTCGGGCGCTGGCCGTTTTTGTAAGGTTGAAATATGTGGGATAGCCGCGGCTGTCCCCACATAAGTCTCTCTTGCTTTTTCTGCAAGTCGGGTAAGGGGAAGAACGTTCTAACCGGGAAGGGCCCTGCGTGGCGATTGACAGGGATGGTTCCGCGCGTAGTTCAGGTACTGGAGTGCGCGCTGTGTGAAATTATCTCTGCTACAATTTTTGCAGAACAAGCCGTAAAAACGTCTTAAAACTGACCATGCGCGCCCAAGGAGTTTCTACAAACATGTCATCCAAGCAGCAGAGAATCCGCCTGGTGGGCGCATTTGCCGCACTGGCAACGCTGGCGCTGGCGGTCAGTTGCAAGGGATTTTTCGTTAAACCCACTCTCACCTCGATAGCTGTCGGACCTGCGTCACCCAGCATTCAGACCGGTACCACCAACAACACGGTGCAAATGTTTGCCGTCGGGACCTTCAACGACGGCAGCTCTGGCAATCCGGACATTCTTTGGAGTATTAGCCCGAACGATAACAGCGTCGCTACCATTAGCACCGGGGGGCTGGTAACGTCAGTGGCTACGGGAACCGCGACTGTCACTGCGACTGCCGTGCAAAACCCGTCTATCACCGGGACGCAGTCGTTGACCGTTATCGTCGGCTGTATCCAGTCGATCACGCTCAACCCGACAAGTGGGAGTATCGCCAACGGCGGCAACACGAGCGTCACGATCACAGCCACAGCGCAAACCTGCAACGGCGCAGTGGACATCACGTCCGTTGCTACCTGGACGTCAAGCAATACTTCCGTTGCGACGGTCTCGGCGGGATTCGTGTCCCCGACTGGGAGCGCGGGCGCAAATGGCACAGTGACGATCTCTGCCTCGGCAGGCGGTATTACAAGTAGCCCCAGTGCGACCATAACAGTCAGCGGCTACTGAGCTGGCCCGTGGTGGACTACAGGTTCAGACAAATTGAATGTTTTTCGCTTTTTGAGCGGATGCCCCATTTCTCGCGTATCTTGCGGGAAGTGGGGCTTCTGACTTTAGCGTCTTGATGTGAGGATGAGTGTCTGAACGGCGAAGGAACTTGTTTCTCCACCGGGTCATGTGAAGTCCTGAACAATCCGCCACCTTGGGGAACCTGGGCTAGTCCGGATCCACGACTGGTCTTGGTGGCCGGAGAACTTCGCGTGGTGGCCTCTTGAGGGTGACTCCAAGACCAGGTTCCCGTTTCTCGCAAAAAACGCGAGAAATGGGGTACCCGGTTATCACAGTCCAAACGTCCCCGCTATCGCAACCTTGCAAGTATCGACCTGCGTCGCTTTTGTTCGGTACGCCCCGTAGTAACGTTGTTCGACCCAACCTCGAAACGTATGATCTAGGGTTCCTCACGACGGATTTCCTATGTCTGACATACGTTGTATTGGCATTGCCACTGGAGGCGGTGACGCTCCGGGTCTCAACGCTGTGATTCGCGCGGCCACCAAGTCTGCGATCCTCAAACACAAATGGAAAGTCATCGGGATTCCTGATGGTTTCGACGGCTTGATCTGGCCTGAGAAGTCTTTTGAACTCACGCTCGAACGCGTGAGCGGGATTCTGCCGCGCGGCGGAACGATTCTTGGGACGACAAATCGCGGCAATCCCTTCAGCTACAAGACGGAGGAAAACGGACAGGAGATTGTGCGTGACATCTCCGACGAAATCATTGCCAACTCGCGCAAGCTGGGCATCGACGCCATCATTACGATCGGCGGCGACGGTTCACAAAAAATTGGCTACGAACTTTCGCAGAAGGGCATGAAGATCGTGGGCGTGCCCAAGACGATCGATAACGATCTGTCGGCCACGGAGTGGACGTTCGGCTTCGATACAGCGCTGCACACGGTGACCGATGCCATCGACAAAATTCACACCACCGCCGCTTCGCATCACCGAGTGATGGTGGTTGAGGTCATGGGGCGCGACTGTGGTTGGATTGCGCTGGCCGGCGGCATTGCCGGCGGGGCCCACGTCATTCTGATTCCTGAAATTCCGTTCACCATCAAAGGCGTGTGCGATTTTATCGCCCAGCGCGAAAGCCGCGGCAGCCGCTTCACGATTGTCGTGGTTGCAGAGGGCATCAAGCTGCCTCCCGAGTTGAAGCAAATGGCCCGTGGATGGCCGGTAGGCAACACCATCGGCGATGCCATAGGGCTGTTCTCGCAGAAGGAAGTACGCGTCAGCGTGCTGGGTCACATTCAGCGTGGGGGATCGCCTTCGCCATATGATCGCGTGCTGGCCACGCGCTTTGGCGTGGCCGCGGTCGAACTGATCGCCCACGGGCAATTCGGGAAGATGGTTGCGCTGCGGGCAGACTCAATCGTCGCCGTCGATGTGGCCAGCGCGATCGGGCAATTGAAAACAGTGCGCCCCGATGGAGAGTTGGTGCGAACCGCACGCGCCATCGGAATCGGCTTCGGAGATTAGGTTCATTGCAGATTTTAGATTTGAGATTGCAGATTGAAAATCGCGAGTGGTTCAATCTGCAATCTCAAATCTGCAATCTGAAATTGCCCTATTCTTTCATCACCGCGTCGATGGTCGAATAAAGCTGGTTGTTGTCCTTTACTTCCACGTACGGCCGGTTGGGATGGCGATTGCTCACGATGTACACCGTGGGCGTATGGTCAAGCTTAATAGCCTTGCCGAGATCGCGGTCGGCATTCACTTCAGCGGCAAGTTTCCCGCCCGGATCGATGACAAACGGCAGATCCACTTTATGCGCCGTGGCAAACTTCTCGGCAAAGCCGCGCAGGTTCTGGGGATTGACTTCCAGTTGGTTCTCGAAAATATAGTCGCGGAACTCATTGCCCAGCGCTTTGGAATGCGTGTCGAAATACCGCGCGATCACCGCCGCCTGATACGACCAGTTATGCATGGGCAGCGGAAAATCGTGGCGCACCACGGGAATCTTGTAGGTCTTTGAAGCCTGCTCGACCAGCGGCGCCGTCCGCCGGCACATGGGACACTGCAAGTCCTCAAAGACCACGATCGCCACCTGCGCGCCCTTCGGCGGACGCAACACGGAGTCAACGGTATCCTGAGCGGCCGCCCCAGCAACGCCAGCCACGGCCAGCAGCAAGAGGAGCGACAAAACAGCGAGGCAATTGTTAAGCGTATTTTTCATCAATGTGGAATATGTCCTGTTGTAATTCTGCAAACAGCTTCTCTTCAAGGTTAGACGCAGAAAACCTCTTCCGGGCTACCTGGGCCGCCGCCCCCACAAGCGGAAATCCTAGCACTATCGTACTCGAGAGAGCTTGGCTGTGTCTCCATTACCGCAGGAGATGCTTTCAGGTGCATAAGACGTAACCCTTTGGGGGAATGAACCCCGTGCCGCGACGCGCTATAGTAGAAAGTCCTCCTCTGGATTCGTTACTCATCATGCGATTGTTGCGCTCATTTCGAGTAAGGCGCCTGATTTTGTGGGTGGGGATGGCAACTCTCCTGCTCCTCTGCCGGGTGCGGCCGGGGACGTCACCGGGTGCTGGAGGTTGCCTATGTTTCCGCGCCGCAGGCGGCCCTGCGCGACCAGGTTGCCGCCATATTCAATCGCGTCGGCAACGTAAAAAATGGAGAGCGCGTGGAAGTGCTCGACCGCGAGAAGCGCTTTGCCCGCGTTCGCACCTCGACGGGCATTGAGGGCTGGATCGAGCAGCGCTTCCTGGTCGATCAGAAGACCTTCGACGCGCTACAGAAACTCACTGCTGACAACCAGAACGATCCGGTGCAGGCTCCCGGAGTCCTGCGCAATGACACCAACCTGCACGTCACTCCCGGTCGCGATTCCGAGCATTTGTACCAGCTCGCGTCCGGGGCAAAGGTCTCGATCCTCAAGCGCGAAACTGCCGAGAAACAGACGGGAGCCGTGCCCGCCGCCAAGGCGACAGGAAAACCCGCAGCCAAGGCACCGGGCGGGCCTATCCTCGAAGACTGGTGGCTGGTCCGCGACACCCTGGGCCGCGTCGGTTGGGTGCTCGCGCGCATGGTCGATATCGACGTTCCACTCGACATTGCCCAATACGCCGAGGGACAACGGTTCGTCGCGTTTTTCCCTTTGAATGCAGTCCCGGATAACGACAAGGGTGTGCAGAAACAAGTCCCGCAATATCTATGTGTGTTGACTGACCCCCACGACGGCCTGCCATTCGACTTCGATCAGGTTCGGGTGTTCACCTGGAACACGCACAAGCATCGCTACGAAACCGCCTACCGCGAGCACGGACTGAATGGCGTTCTTCCCGTCACCATCACGAAAGAGGATTTCGACAAGGAAGGCACACTTCCCGTCTTTATCCTGCGGGTAAAGGACGATACCGACACGGTAACCGAGCGGAAATACAAGCTCAACACTCCGATTGTTCGCAGGGTCCTAGCCCCGGGAGAAGTCGCTACGAAGCCCGCCAAAAAGCGCCGGGGCTAGGGCGAGTTCGCAAGCTAGCCGTCCGGCCCATCTTCCAAATGCCATATCGTTACTGCTGCCGATCTACGAATTTCGGTAGACAGACTAGACATTCAAATACTAAGTTGTTGGAAACAAATTGTTTGTGAAGGCCTGTGTTTGGATTGTGAGTTGCATTGGTAAGCAGGTTCCAGAGTGTGTATTGGAAGTGACTTAGACGACGAAACCCGCGTTAGACGGGTGAGGCAGTAGAGCAATAGACCTTGAAATCCCAGCTCTCACAAGTACTTTAGAGGCCTTAAAAGAGTTTGCAATCTATCGGATCGCGCGATTGTTCCCAAGAAACCGGTCAACGCGCTGGAATCCGAATTCGAAAAGTTCCAAGGAGGACAGGAATGCGATTTACAACATTGAGCAGGCTATTTGCGGTGTTGGCGGTAGTGGCTCTGATCGTGCCCGGTGTTCTGTTGGCCCAGAACACCACAACCGGGAGCGATCAGTGGTACGGTCACGGATCCGTCCAACGCTGTGATTCCGAATGCTCCAGTTACACTGACAAATCTTGGCACCGGTGTCTCGGTCACTGCGACCACGAATTCCAACGGTGCATACAACTTCCCATTGCTGCAGCCTGCGTCCTACAAAATCACGGTGAAGCAGCAAGGTTTCCGAACGCTTGAGCAGACCGTGGCCGTCACCGTGGGACAAACGACGACTGTCGAACATCAATCTGCTGGTCGGTCAGAGTTCCGAAGTGGTGGAAGTCACCGGCGGCGCCCCATTAATCCAGACGGAAGATGCGAATATTTCCACTTCGTTTAGCGCGAAGCAGGTCGATCTGTTGCCCAACGGAGGCAACGATCTGACCGCGGTCGCCAACACCGCGCCTGGAGTGCAGGTGAATACCTCCAGCGGCGGCGGATACGGCAACTTCACGGCATTCGGCTTGCCGGCCACCTCGAATCTTTTCACTGTGAATGGCAACGACGAGAACGATCCCTATCTGAACTTGAACAACTCGGGTGCGACGAACCTGTTGCTCGGCAAGAACGAAATCCAGGAAACATCGGTCGTCAGCAATGGTTACACCGGCCAGTACGGTCGCATGGCGGGAGCGCAGGTTGACTACGCAACCAAGTCTGGCACCAATAGCTGGCACGGCAATGCGCAGTACTTCTTCAATAGCGGCGGCATGAATGCCAATGACTGGTTCCTGAACCAGTCCGGGACCCCGCTTCCGCAGGAAAACAACAACCAATGGGCAGCCTCCATTGGCGGACCGATCAAGAAGGACAAGCTGTTCTTCTTCTTCGACACCGAAGGTCTCCGATACATTCTGGGTACAGCACAGTTGACTGTAGTGCCGACCCAGGCCTTCGCGACCGCGGTTCAAGATAGTCTGCCAGCGAACGGTTTCCCAGCATCGGTACCGTTCTATACCAATATGTTCAACCAGTTTTTGAGTGCTCCCGGATTGAACCGGGCTGTGCCGGTAGACGACGCTTTTGATTCCACCGGAAATCTGGGTTGTGGTGATTTGAACATCGAGGCGTTCGGAGGCCCGCTCCTTGGGCCGGAACTCGCGCAATTCGGCGGGAAGGGCACGCCCAATGGCGCCTATGGCGGCACCAACCAGGGCGGCGGACTGCCCTGCGCCGAGTACCTCCGCTCCAATGTCGGCGCGTTGAGTCATGAGTACATTATTGCCACAAGGGTCGACTGGAACGTAGCCAGCAACGACAAACTGAACTTCCGCTTCCGTATGGATCGGGGTCTTCAGGCCACACATACGGACCCGATCAGCCCGATTTTCAATGCGACGAGCGGCCAACCGCAGTACGAAGGGCAGATGAACTGGACCCATGCTTTCAGTCCCAGGGTGCTGAACTCGTTCATCATGTCAGGCCTCTATTACAGCGCATTCTTTAAGTCGGCCGACCAGGCAACAGCAACGGCGGCCTTTCCGTATACCATGGTGAATTTTGATACATCCGCGTGGTCTACCCTCGGCGGAATAAACAGTTCTCTTCCCACAAGGACGCAACGTTACCCAGTACCAGTTTGTCGACGATCTTTCCATCACCCACGGCGCGCACGAAATCAAGACGGGTATCAATTTCAAGCGCTTGGATATCACCGACGGTATCTTTGGCATTCGCGCAGTTACGCCTCTAACCGAGGTGTTCTCAATTACTGATCTGTCGGCTGGGTACATTGACATCTTTGCCCAGAGGTTCCCGACGAGGCTGGAACAGCCAATGGCGATGTATAGCTTCGGCGTCTACGTGCAGGATCAATGGCGGGTAAATCGCCAACTAAAACTGACCATGACTCTGCGTGCGGACCGCAATTCGAACATGGTTTGTCAGACGAATTGCTTCTCTCACCTCACGGCGCCGTTTAACGAAGTTACTCACGATCCAACGACTCCTTATAACCAACTCATTCTGGCAAACCAGCACCAGGCTTTCCCTGACATCGAAACGCTTGTCTGGCAGCCGCGGTTTGGCTTCGCGTGGAACCCGCGTGGGGACCAGAAGACAGTGTTAAGAGGAGGTGTTGGTCTCTTCTCGGATCTGTATCCCGGCACCATCGTTGACACCTTCGCCCGCAACACACCATCGCTCAATAGCTTCGTCCTGTCGTTCCTGCCGTACTCTCCCGACGAGGGATCGTCGAGCGCAGTGTCGACGGTGGCGGCGACAAATGCCGCATTTGTCGCCAACTTCGACAACGGTGGCACCGCTGCTACCTTACCTCCCGGAGCTTCGCGTCCCACCTATAACTCGGTTGCAAGTACGCTGAAAAACCCGAAGTATTTGGAGTGGAACTTCGAAGTGCAGCAAGCGCTCGGTAGCAAGATGGTCGTTTGATCTGAACTACGTCGGCAACAGAGGGTACGACGAGTTCATCAATAACGCGTTTGAGAACGCGTACTTCGCCGGCAACTCAAATACCGCGACTTTCGGTTCACTGGCAAGTACGAGACCCGATGATCACTTTGGCATCGTGACCTTGCTCAACAACACGGGTATCTCCAACTACAATGGAATGACCGCCACCCTCACGCGGCGATTCACCGCTGGGCTTCCAGGGGACCATCAATTACACTTGGTCGCACGCTATTGACGAGGTGTCGAACGGCGGCGTGTTACCCTACAGTTCCAACGACAGCTTCCTAAACCAGATTAATCCGGCGAGTCTACGAAGCCTCAACTACGGAAATGCGGACTATGACATTCGCCATAACATCAGCGCCAACTATGTTTGGGAGCTTCCGTTCAAGGCGAACGGCATGCTGAACAAGCTCGTGAGCGGATGGTCGATATCCGGTACGTTCTTCTGGCGCAGCGGGTATCCCTACACGGTGTACGATAGTTCTGCTGGTGCGGGTGGAGTTTCGGGCCTGCATAACTCCAGCAGCTTGACGATTTTGCCCGAGTTCCTGGGTGGATCAACTCCGAGTTGTTTGGTACCCGGTCCAGCTTCGAGCCCAACTCAGTGCCTGCAAGCTACGCAGTTTACGAACCTTGGAGAAGAAACTGGATTCGGCAACATCCCGCGGAACTCCTTCCGTGGGCCACACTACTTCAACTCTGACTTGAGTCATCCTTAAGAATATTCCGATTACCGAGCACGTGAGCTTGGGTTTGGGAGCGAACGCATACAACGTGTTCAACCACCCGAGCTTTGCGAATCCCATCTCGGACATCAGCAGTGGTCAATTCGGAACGATCCAGTCCACTGTGGAACCGCCAACCAGTCCGTACGGTGCGTTCGTCGGATCCGCTGTATCAGGACGCCTCCTTCAAGTCCATGCTCGGTTGACCTTCTAACCGAGTCGTAAACGCTGTTCTTAAAGGCGGTCTCGAAAGAGACCGCCTTCTTTTTTCCACCATTAAGCGATGCCGCCAAGGTTGAAGGGACCGGACTAGAGGTTCTTATGGGGAATGAGAAAACGAATCTGCAAAGCGTGTCCGCTGCGGCTCAGTCACCCCTGGGACTGCACTCCTTGCGGGCTTACACGCCTCCGATGAACGATGGTTCTTTCCCGATGTGAGGGTGTTCTTACGAACGGAGACTTCTAGGCAGCGGATACTGCTTTCGACGAGACAAAACAGATCTCCGGAACATCTAATAGCGTCAGAAAGAGAAGAGGTTTCTCACTCACAGAGACGATCACCCAACCGTCCTGATTCTTGTGTAGTTTGACCCAGACCTTATTCGTTTTCTTCACGGTTTTCGTGGATTCGGAGGGTGGCGGAGTTTGGGATACCTGGCGGTTCATGATCAGATCCCCTCCCGTGTTAGTAGTTTCCGTCTTCGCGAAATGCGCTGTTCGTTCGCAATTGACGATGGCGTCGTCCTTCAACACCTGCGTCTGGAGCGGCTGCAGAGTCATATGTTCGTTGGAAACGTTCGGATCATTGAAATGCTGTTTTATCTTGCCGAAGTCTTTTTTCTGGTTTTGTAGATCGGGCCAAACGGCCAAGAGATCCTGAAGGTTGCGACCCTCGTAGGCGGCAACGTACTTCTTGAGGGCAGCTTCAATTTCGGGAGGCATTTGCGACACCGCGCTCGCCCCCGAAGCTTGAGTGGCAGTGGCAGAAGTGGCGTCCTGCGCAAGGGCAGAACACAATAGAAGAGCGCAAAAGAGACTTACTGATAGAGTTCTCATTGGAGGCGATTGTTTATCCGATTCCCCTCCGTTGTCAAGGTTCTGGCAATATCGACCTTCGGAGTGCGACTCGTCGACTCACTTCCCGAAGATCACGTAGTGATAGCTGCTCGCCATGAAGAACAGCAACGGCACCGATAGAAAGAAATTCGTCCGCGAAGCCAGGAACGCCTGCCGCGCCATGATGGCCGCATTCGCCGGAGGAGCGCCCGCGAGTGTTCCCCGGATGATCTTCTTATTGTTGGGCCAGATGATGCCCCAGACGTTGAACAGCATCACGATGCCGAAGCCGCCACCCACGCCGATCGCAAGCACGTGGTTGTCGCTCTGTCCCGTCGGCGTGTAGTTCACAAATAGCCATCCGGCTGCGATGCACAGAATCGTAGTGACGGCTCCGAGCACATATCCACTGGGACTCATCTTCTTGATCATCAAGAACAGGATGCCCCACACCGCAATCCAAAGCAGCAGAAACAATCCAATGGTCGCCCCGCCGCTCGTGCCATCGCGCTGCGCATCGGGGCCCACGTAGAACTGGCCCCAGTACCAGAAGCCCAGGAACACTGTCGCCAGCGAACTCCAGCGAAACCAGTTCAGAGCGGGCAAGGTCAGGTACTGAAAGATCTTGGGCTTCATTCCGGCGTCCACCTGTTTCATAAAGGGGACATTGACGAGGTTGAAGAAGTAGAGCAGACCCACCCATAAGATCCCGGCGATGATGTGGAACCACCGCAAAATGAGCTGCACAGCCTCCGAGCCGGTGTGGCTGGGCATGACGAGCGATGCTGCCACTGCTACAAAACCCTGCATAGAGCTTCCTCCGCCAACTTATCGCTGAGTCTGTTTGTGACCGCCCGAATGTCCTGAGATCGCGGGCATTCGGCGAAGAGACATTCAAAACCGCAGTGAAAAATAGGTAAACTCGCCAAGCCCAGAACCATGTCCGCCGGCGTTGCCGAGTCGAGGAAAGTCTCCACTTTGCCGCCAGTGCTGTCAACCCTGAGTCGGCATGCTGGT
Source organism: uncultured Acidobacteriaceae bacterium (assembly GCA_963840895.1). Classification (GTDB taxonomy): domain Bacteria; phylum Acidobacteriota; class Terriglobia; order Terriglobales; family Acidobacteriaceae; genus Sulfotelmatobacter. The sequence goes on along the minus strand of CAWJAR010000002.1, from coordinate 255,776 downwards.
AACTACCAGTTGAAAAGCGGCGAACTTCGCCGTATGGTACTCACATCTACCCGTTTTAAAGCGCGGCTCGAACCTGGGACGCGACCGACGGGGTTGTCCCCCCTTGTTCCTGTGGCTGCGGGAGCCACGAGGACATGCTGTTGCATTGAGCCTGCCCATAGCGCCTGTGAGCGGGTAGTTGGCAAGTTCTCAGTCTATATTTCAAGGAGATCGGCTATGGACAGCAATAAGCCGGCGCAAAACATTCAGGATTCCTTCCTTAACACGGCTCGCAAGGAGAGGCTCAGCATTACGATCTACCTGCTGAGTGGAGTGAAGTTAACGGGCCGCATCCGTTCTTTTGACAAGTACTCCGTCGTCCTGGAGGCAAACGGTCAGGAGCAACTCATCTTCAAGCATGCCATTTCTACCGTGGTGATGGGACGAGTAGCCTCAACGCATGTCCCTCACGTGGCGCATTCCGAAAAAGCGGCAGCGGCGGGAACGGCGAATACAGTGGCGGCGGCCAGCGCTTCGGGCACCGAAGGATAAGGCGTTTCCGGATTGGTAAGTTCTCATACCAAGAAATCTCGCGGCGGGACGCGTGCCGGCAGGCGTGTGCCCCTCGGAACCGAGGTCGTTCGTCACGAAGCGGAACGCGAGCGCGCGTTCCTGGTGGGCCTCGACGTTCGAACCCGCGGACGAACCGGCGCGAAGGGAGTTGTCACGGCGCAGGCGGCGACCGCACGCGAAGCCGCGGCGATTTCCGGGAGTGCCGCCAAGTCTTCCTCCAAACCGAGTATTCCCGAGTTCGATGCCGACGAGTCCCTGGCAGAACTCCGCACCCTGGCCGAGAGTGCCGGGGCCAACGTTGTGGGCGAGATCCTGCAGCGCCGCGACCGGCCCGATCCAGCGACCTTGATCGGGGCGGGCAAACTTGAAGAAATCGCCGGGGCCGCGGCCTCCATGAATGCCGACGTTCTCCTGTTCGACCACGATCTCAGTCCGTCCCAGCAACGCAATATTGAAAAGATCATCCAGCGGCGAGTCATCGATCGCACTCAGCTGATCCTCGACATTTTTGCGCGCCATGCTCGCACCCGAGAAGGCCAGCTGCAAGTCGAACTGGCGCAGTTGCACTACATGCTGCCACGCCTCGCCGGTCATGGCATCGAGATGTCGCAGCTCGGCGGCGGCATCGGCACACGCGGCCCGGGTGAAACGAAGCTGGAAACCGATCGGCGGAAGATTGCGCGGCGCGTACGGCACGTCGAACAGCAAATCGAGAACGTTCGGCGCATTCGAACCCAGCAACGCCAGCGTCGCGAGTCAGCGCCGGTCGCAACCGTTGCTCTCGTCGGATACACCAACGCGGGCAAGTCGACGTTATTCAACGCGCTGACACAAGCCAAAGTCCTTGAATCTTCGCGTATGTTCGCCACCCTCGATCCCACGATTCGCGGCGTGGAACTGCCCTCGAAACGCAAAGTGCTTCTCTCCGATACGGTCGGATTCATTCGCAGCCTGCCGCACACCTTGGTCTCCGCCTTCCGCGCGACGTTGGAGGAAGTGCAGCGGGCTTCGCTGATTCTCCACGTCTCCGACGCCAGCAGCCGTCTCTCGGCCGAGCAGGATGCTCAGGTGGAAATCGTCCTGAAAGAGCTCGAGGCCGAGAAGAAACCGCGCCTGCGCGTGATGAACAAGATTGATTTGCTCGACGAAGAAGTAGCACAGTCGTTGTTCGCCGACTCACTGCGGGAAGATTCGAATACCGTGTACGTCTCTGCCGTGGAAGGCACCGGCCTGGACCGCCTGCTCCAGCGCATCGACTCGCTCATCCAGGAAGACAGCGTCAGTCGCGTGCATGTGCGGGTCCCACAAAAAGAGGGAAAGACGCTGGCGATGCTCGAAGCGAAGGCCCGCATTCATTCGCGAAAGTACAAAGATGGCGCGGTGGAGTTGGACGTCGAGGCTCCGGCGTCAGTCGTGCGCAGGCTCAGGGAATGGGTCGTCGCATAACGGGCAGGGGCGGCATTTCGTCCAGAAAATCGTTATTTTACAAGCCGTTGACAATCCAATCCGCCGGGCGACTTAGCCTTCCTTGGACATGCTGACAGGCCTGACTGCCGGCAAGCGCCGATCCAAACCGCTCCGGAGACCCTCATGAAAATCCGTCTACTTCTCCTACTCGCAGCCTGTTCTGTATCGTGCACCGCTCACGCCCAGATTGCCGCCGCTTCTGCTTCCGGCCTTACTGCACGTCCTCATCGCGGACGCCCGCAGTTCGAATCCACCGCAACTCAGACGCCGCCTCCCTTCGAGACACCGGCGTCACTGGCATGCGTTTACCGGCTAGCCCGGCCTCTGGTTCCCGGATGTCCAGTGTTGGGTACGAGCGCATTACCGACCGGAGGTAGCGGAGTGATCGCCATCGTGGACGCCTTCGACAATCCTCCGGCGCTCGCTGACTTGAATGTCTTTTCGCGCCGCTTCGGGTTGCCCGAGTGCAATTCCTCCAATCGATGTTTCAGCAAGGTCTACGCAACCGGCGTCAAGCCTCCACCGGACGGTCTCTGGGCCCAGAGCGCCTCTGTGGTGACGGAGTATGCGCACGCGTTCGCCCCGCAAGCTCAGATTGTGCTGGTGGAAGCCGCGAGCTCGGCCATCGACGACATGTGGTTCGCCGTGGGCGTCGCTAACACAATTCTCGCGAACCACGGCGGAGGGCAGATGATTCTGCCCTTCAGCATTTTGGAGGAGGCCGACGAGACCAGCTTCGATGCATTCTTCACGACTCCCGGCGTCATCTACATCAGCGGCAACGAGGGCTCGTTAGGAATTTTTGATTATCCTGCAACCTCTCCCAACGTGATCGCGCTGGGCGGAACCGGATTCGTTCGAGACGCGAACGGCAACTTTGTTCGAGAGGAAGCAACCACTTTCTGGGCAGGCGGAAGAAGTCTCTACGAAGCGCGGCCGTCTTATCAAGACGGCATCGAAGGCAAAGTCCGCAACAGCCGAGGGATCCCCGACGCAGCCTTTGCCGGAGATCCCATTACCGGCGCGATTCTCTATTACACCAGTGTTTCCGTCGACGGCTTTGTCGGCTGGATTTACGAAGGGAATGTTGGCGTCGGCGAAGCAGGATGGGCGGGAATCATCAATCGCGCCAACAGTCATGCAGCCAACACGCAAGCCGAACTCACAAAATTCTACGGCAGCATCGGCGACAAGAGCGTGTTTCGCGACATCACCAAGGGACAAGCGTTCGGAATCTCCGCCGGACCCGGTTGGGACTTTCTGACCGGGGTTGGCACCGGAATCGGACTGAAAGGGAAGTGACGTTCCAGTTCAGGCGAATTGCTTCAGTAGCTCTCTCATAACTCGACCCTTGTCTTGGTCTTGACACTCCGACCACCGGACCGTATGGTCTTGTCGCTACCGTAGATCCGCGCGAAGTTCCCGCGCACAAAGGGCGACAATGAAAATTCTGAAAGCTGCCGTTTTCGTTGGTCTTATGCTCACGATACCGGCGGTACTGGCGCAGAGCAGCAATTCCCCGCAGCCGAGTACTCCCGAATGGCCCACCCACGGATGGCCAAAGGGCACACCCGCTGCGGTCGGTCTCGACGAAAAGGTTCTCTCAGCATTCGACGCGGATTTGGCCGGCGGAAAATACTACCTCGTCGACAGCCTTACCGTGATTCGTTGCGGCACCGAAGTCTTCGAAAAAACGTACTCGCACGACTACGCCACCATCTACGGCAAGGAAGCGAAAACCCGCGGACCGCTGAACGCGCGCCTGACCGGACCCTACAACTACTTCGATCCAGCCTGGCATCCCTACTATCACGGCACCGGACTGCACAGCATGCAATCCGTGAGCAAGACGACTTCGTCGATCATTCTCGGAATCGCGATTACCCGAGGAGACTTCAAGGCCAGCCTCGACACCCCGCTGCTCAAGTATTTCGACGTTGCAAAAGTTAAGAACGTCGACGACCGAAAGCGGCGCATCACGCTGCGTCACGTCCTTACCATGACCACAGGCCTCGACTGGAACGAAGAGGTTGCCTACGACGATCCCAAGAACGATTCCAGCTTGATGGAGGCTTCCGACGACTGGGTGCAGTACGTCATCGACCGCCCCATGGCGCAGGAACCCGGCAAAGTCTTCAACTACAGCAGCGGCGTATCGATGTTCCTCGCCTATGTCTTCCAAAAGGAAACGGGGCAGGACATCGAGAAATACGGTGAAAAGTATCTGTTCACCCCGCTTGGCATGAAGCACTTCTGGAAGCGAACTCCGCTCGGCGTCGTCGATACCGAAGGTGGCCTATTCCTCAGCGGCCCCGACCTCGCGAAACTCGGATACCTCTATCTCCGCGACGGCATGTGGGACGGCAAGCAAGTCGTCTCCAAAGAATGGGTGAGGGAGTCGCTGACTCCGTTCATCGACGCGGAAGAGGGCTTCAAATACGGATTCAAGTGGTGGCTCCTGCCGCGAACCGATCGCCAAGGCTATGTCTGGATGGCGCGCGGCTTCGGCGGACAAGAACTCATGGTATTCCCCGAGGAAAATTTGATCGCCGTGCTTACCGGATGGAACATCCTGAAAGACGAGACCGAGGCCAGAGAACTCGTGAATCGCATCCTTCCGGCGGTGAAGACGCAGAACTGTAGCAGTGTTCCCCGCTGAATCTGATTGGGTTCGGGGCGGGGTCTAGCGCAGGCAAGACGCGATCCATGAACAATTTAAATGGGCCGGCAACCAAGAAGCGGTGACATTCCTTGGCTATCGGCCCATTCGATCCTGAATTGGATCGGAGGTGATGCTTTAATGCTAATCCTCTTTTGGCTGAAGTCAAGCGCTATGTGCAGAAATCTGCGCGGTAAATCGTCTGGCGAGATTGATGACCGTAAGGTACCTATTTCCAATAGCTTGCAGAAGTCCTTCACCTTGCGTTTCGCTTCGGGAAAACTGCTCCGTCAAAAGCCAGAGTGGTCCGACCAAACCATCCGCTTCGCGTTGACATAAATTGACGAGGACGCTAGACTTAACAGTTTTCATAGCCCTCATTTTCCGATCTCTATCAGCACCACATGGATAAGACGCTCCAACAACTAGGGGAATTACTGCTCGGAGCAGTACCGACGGTGATTCTGCTGGCGCTGCTTTACGCGCTCTACACTGCCATCGTGCACAAGCCGTTGCAGCGCGTGCTCGCCGAGCGGCGCAGCAAAACTGAGGGAGCGGTAGAAAAATCCCGCGCCGACATTGCTGCCGCCGAGGCGCGCACAAGTGAGTACGAACAGAAATTGCGGGAAGCCCGGGCCGCAGTCTTCCGCGCGCAAGAAGCACGGCGCCAGGCAGCGTTGCAAGCTCGCACCAATGCCTTGAACGAAGCGCGCAGCAAGGCCCAAGTGCAGGTGCAGGCCGCAAAGGCAGATATCGAGCGCGATCGGGCCGCCGCGGAGCAGGCGTTGCCCGCCGAATCAGCCGCGCTGGCGCAGGAAATTGCGCGCCGCGTGTTGCAGCCCGCCGGAGCCGGACGATGATTCCCGCCATGGCACACCCGATGACATATTCGCCCATGCAGGCGGCCAAGAAGATCGCCTGTGCAACATTGCTTGTGTTCTTGATGATTACTTGCGCTGCCTGGCTGCCGGCACACGCGCAGCAGCCACCTGCCGCTCCCGATCAGAGCAATTCCTCCGAGGCTCGAGGTCCGGGAGGCCAGATCGCTCACGAAAGCAACGAAGCCGCCGGAGAAGAAAAAGACGAGAACGAGCAATTCAAGCACTCCGCCTCCGTTAGTGTCATCTCTCGGATCACGGGACTGAATCTGCAGCAAGCTTACTGGGCGAGCGTCGTACTGAATTTTGTCGTGATTGCGGGTGTAGTGATCTGGCTTGGCCGTAAGAACTTGCCAGGATGGTCTCGCGATCGTAGCGCCTCGATCCAGAAAGCAATGCAGGAGGCCCAGAAGGCCAGCGAAGAGGCACGCCGTAGGTTGGCCGATATCGAATCGCGCCTGATGAAACTGGATGGCGAGATAGGCATCATGCGCGCCGCCGCCGAGAAAGAAGGCGCTGCCGAAGAAGCGCGGATTAAAGCCGCGGCCGAGGACGATGCGCGCAAAATTGTCGCTACTGCGGAGCAGGAAATCGCCGCCGCCGCGAAAGCCGCACGTCGCCAGCTCACCGCTTTTGCCGCAGACCTCGCGGTCGGACTGGCACGCAAGCAGATTCATGTCGACGCCGCCACCGATCAGGCCCTGGTGCGCAATTTTGCCGCGGAACTGGGCGCGTCGTCCGACCATCCGGGAAAGGACAGGAACTAACTCGTGTCGTCTGTCGCCAGCACTTATGCCCGGGCCTTCGCGGATGTCATCTTTTCCGCCCATCTCGACGCCAATCGCGCGGTGGGTGGATTGAATCGCATCGCAGACCTGCTGCATGAGAGCAGCGACTTAAGGCGCGTTTGGGAAAATCCCGCGGTCCCCGCCGAGCAGAAGCGCAAACTGCTGGATGCAATTGTGCAACGTGAAGAAATTGAGCCACATGCCCGCAACCTGGTAGCAGTCTTGATCGACCACCGCCGCGTGCAGTTCGTGGGACGCATCGCCGAGCAACTGAAAAAGGAACTCGATGCTCGCATGGGATTCGCCGAAGCTCAGGTCTCCAGTGCTCGTGAACTGGGGAACGATGAAAAGCGGTCGCTCGAAGCGCAGATCGAAAAAGTTACTGGCAAGAAAGTGCGCGCCCAATTCGGACTCGACCCGTCTCTGTTGGGCGGCGCGGTCGTCCGCGTAGGCAGTACGATCTATGACGGTTCCGTGAAGGGCCAGTTGGAAAAGATTAAAGAAGCGATTAGCTCCTAAGCTGGGAGCAACGGAAGCCTTTCCCCGCGGGTTTGCTGAGAAAGGTCAGAGGAAGCGACGAGAATCAAGCTGACAGCTGATTGCTGAAGGCTGAGAGCTATTTATGGCACAAATCAAAGCAGACGAAATTTCGAAGCTGATCCGCGAGCAGATCGAGAACTACGACACCCAGATCTCTGTGGACGAGACCGGTACCGTCATCACTTTGGGCGATGGCATCGCGCGAGTCTACGGACTCGACAAGGTCATGGCCGGCGAACTACTTGCCTTCCCTCACGGCGTGGCTGGCATCGCCATGAACCTGGAAGAAGATCAGGTCGGCGTCGTGCTGCTCGGCGAATATACCGAGATCAAAGAAGGCGACGAGGTCAAGCGCACCGGGCGCATCATGAGCGTTCCCGTCGGCGACGCTATGATCGGCCGCGTAGTGAACTCGCTCGGCGAGCCCATCGACGACAAGGGCCCCATCGCCACCGATCAGTTCATCGCGCTGGAACGTATTGCTCCGGGCGTCATCGACCGTCAACCGGTGCGCGAGCCCATGGCCACCGGATTGAAGGCGATCGACAGCATGATTCCCGTCGGCCGCGGACAGCGCGAACTTATCATCGGCGACCGCCAGACTGGAAAGACCGCCGTTGCTCTCGACACCATCATCAACAGTAGAGGCAACGACTTAATCTGTATCTACAACGCGATCGGCCAGAAGCGTTCCTCGATCGCGCAGGTCGTGAAGATCCTGGAAGATGCCGGAGCGATGGAGTACACGATCGTCGTCGCCGCATCGGCATCAGAGCCCGCCCCCATGCAATACATCTCGCCCTACGCAGCAACCGCTATGGGCGAATATTTTCGTGACACGAAGCGTCACGCGTTGGTCATCTACGACGATCTTTCCAAGCACGCGGCGTCGTATCGTGAAATCTCGCTGCTGCTCCGCCGTCCCCCGGGACGCGAAGCTTATCCCGGAGATGTCTTTTACCTTCACTCGCGGCTGCTGGAACGTTCGGCAAAGCTGAGCGACAAAAACGGCGGCGGATCTTTGACAGCTCTCCCCATCATCGAGACGCAGGCGGGCGACGTTTCCGCCTACATTCCCACCAACGTCATTTCGATTACTGACGGCCAGATCTATCTGGAAACCGACTTGTTCAACCAGGGCGTCCGCCCCGCTGTTAACGTTGGCCTGTCGGTAAGCCGCGTAGGTGGCAGTGCGCAGATCAAAGCCATGCGCCAGGTGGCCGGCACCTTGAAGCTGGAACTGGCGCAATATCGTGAACTGGCGGCCTTCGCCGCCTTCGGAAGCGATCTCGACAAAGCCACGCAAGCCCAGTTGAATCGCGGCCAACGGCTGGTAGAACTGCTCAAGCAGAATCAGTTCTCCCCGCTGCCGTTCTCCAAGCAGATTCTGATCATCATGGCCGGCACCGGCGGATTCCTGGACGACCTGCCAGTTGCGCAGGTCCGCGACTTCGAAGCGGAACTGTTCAAATACGTAGACTCGACGAACCCCGGCATCCTGCGCACCATCATGGAGAAGAAGATTCTCGATGACGCGCTGAAGACCCAGTTGCAAAACTTGATCAAAGAAGCGAAGCAGCAATTCGTAGCCTCAAGACAGGCTGTAGCAAAGTAGTGTCGGTATATGTACTCAGTTCTGCCTAAGCTTTTCGTTGGCTTCAACTGAGTACTGACAACTGAGTACCGAGTACTGGTTTCAATGGCAAACATTCTCGACATCCGTCGTCGCATTCGCAGCGTGATCAACACGCGGCAGATTACCAAGGCCATGAAGGTGGTCTCGGCCGCAAAGCTTCGTCGCGCGCAAGAGCGCGCCCTTGCGGCCCGTCCGTATGCGCAGATGTTGACGAATGTCCTGAAGTCGCTGGTCGCACGCGCGGAAATTTACGATCCCGAGACCGGTGAGCCCAAGCATCCCTTACTCGCGCAGCGTGAAGAAAAAACAATCCTGCTTGTTGTTGTGACCGGCGACAAAGGCCTCGCCGGCGCCTTCAACGCGAACATCACAAAAGCTGCGGCGCGTTTCTTGGAGTCCAAGGCTGGCAAGAACGTTGACATCGAAGCCATTGGTCGCAAGGGACGCGACTTCCTGCGCCGCCGTTTTCCAGCCGCCAAAGTCCAGACGCAGAGCCTGGCGGACCTGGCCGAATCGATCGAGGTTGAGCCGAAAGAAACCGAGCGCGCCGGAACCGTCGAGATCACGGGCGAGCACGTGGGCATTCTCGGGAAGGTAGAATTTGCGCAGGCTTCCGCGCTGGCACAAAACGTAATCGCCCGTTACAAACGGGAGGAGATCGACGCTGTCTACCTGGTATTCAATGAATTCAAATCCGTGATCGCGCAGCGTCTCATCGTCGAACAGATTCTTCCCATCGAGCAGATCGGCGAGCAGACCGTCCGGCTCGTCGAGGAGATGACGGAAGAAGAGAAGAAGAAAGCCAAAGAGGCGGCGATCAGCGCCGGTGTCGGCATGCGCGGTCCAGATCGCCAGGTGGAAGCGGCCGCGAGCGAGTTTGGCACTGCGCAAGTGGACTACATTTACGAGCAGACGCCCGAAGAGCTATTCCGCGCCCTGCTCCCGAAGTACGTCAGCATCCAGATTTTCCGTGCCCTGATGGAATCGGTGGCGGCCGAGCACGCTGCTCGCATGACCGCTATGGATTCCGCCACCAACAATGCAACCGATATGATCGATTCGCTCACGCTGGTTATGAATCGCGCCCGGCAGGCAAAGATCACGAAAGAGATTATCGAGATCGTCAGCGGCGCCGCCGCGATGTGAGAAGAAGCTGCTAGCTTCTAGCTACTAGCTTCTGGCGATATGGATTTGAGGAGATTTTGAAATGAGCCGGATCGAGCGCCGAACGCGCTGTTGATCCATGCTAGGAGCTAGCAGCTAGTAGCTAGAAGCTAATTTATGCCTGAAAACGTAGGACATGTAATCCAAATCGCCGGCCCTGCGGTCGACGTGCAGTTTCCCGAGGGCAAGTTGCCTCCCATCTACGAGGCCGTGAAGGTTGTGAGCGACGGCTTCACCGTGCCCAGTCCGATCAGCGTCATTCTCGAAGTGCAGCAGCACCTGGGCGAAGGGCGCGTGCGCTGCATCGCCATGCAGCCCACCGACGGCATGGTGCGCGGCATGAAGGCCATCGATCAGGGCGGACCGATTTCCGTTCCCGTCGGCCGCGGCACTCTGGGCCGCGTGATGAACGTGATCGGCGAGCCTGTCGATCAACTCGGCCCCGTCGAGTACAAAGAGAGAATGCCGATTCACCGTCTCGCCCCGGCTTTCGACGAGCAGGCGACGAGCGCGGAAATGTTCGAGACCGGTGTGAAGGTCGTCGACCTGATCCAGCCGTTCTTAAAGGGCGGCAAGATCGGATTGTTCGGCGGCGCCGGCGTCGGCAAGACCGTCGTCATCATGGAATTGATCAACAACGTCGCCAAGAACCACGGTGGATTCTCGGTGTTCGCGGGCGTCGGCGAGCGCACCCGTGAGGGCAACGATTTGTGGCTGGAAATGTCGGAGTCGGGCGTCATCAAGCCCGGCAAGCCCGCCGAATCGAAAGCCGCTCTCATCTACGGACAGATGACGGAGCCCCCAGGCGCCCGTCTCCGCGTCGCGCTCACAGGACTCACGGTCGCAGAATACTTCCGCGACGCCGAAGGTGCCGACACTCTTCTCTTCATCGACAATATTTTCCGTTTCACGCAAGCCGGTTCGGAAGTTTCCGCCCTGCTGGGCCGCATGCCCAGCGCCGTAGGCTACCAGCCTAACCTGGCGACGGAAATGGGCGAACTGCAGGAGCGCATCACGTCCACCAAGAAGGGTTCTGTCACCTCGGTGCAGGCCATCTACGTGCCCGCCGACGACTTGACCGATCCCGCTCCGGCGACCACGTTCGCTCACCTCGACGCCACCACGGTGCTTTCCCGCGCCCTGACTGAGATCGGAATTTATCCGGCGGTCGATCCTTTGGCTTCCACCTCGCGCATTCTCGACCCGCGCATTGTCGGCCAGGAACACTACGACGTAGCGCAGAACGTGAAGAGAACTCTGCAGACCTACAAAGATCTGCAGGACATCATCGCGATTCTCGGTATCGACGAGTTGACCGAAGATCAGAAACTCACTGTGGCCCGAGCCCGCAAGATTCAGCGCTTCCTTTCGCAGCCCTTCCACGTCGCCGAGCAGTTCACCGGCGCCGCCGGACGCTACGTCAAGATCGCCGACACCGTAAAGGGTTTCAAGGCAATCGTCGAAGGCAAGTACGACGACATCCCCGAGCAGGCCTTCTACATGAAGGGCCCCATCGAGGAAGTCCTCGAAGCCGCAGAGAAGATGAAAGCAGCAGCGTAAGAACAGGCTTCCGGCTTCGGGCTTCCGGCCCACAAGACCGGAAGCCGAGAGCCGAAAGCCGGAAGCCTTTTGCAATGGCAGATACTTTCAAACTCGAGATCGTCACGCCGGAAAAGAAAGTCGTCGACACGGCGGCCGAGGAAGTCCAGATCCCCGGAAAGAATGGGTATCTCGGCGTCCTACCCGGGCATGCCCCGCTGATCACGGAACTTTCCGTCGGCGAAATCATCTACTGCGAAAACGCCAGCGAGCTGCGCTTGGCCGTCGCATGGGGATTTGCGGAAGTCCTGCCTGATAAGGTCACGATCCTCGCGGAGTCCGCCGAACGCCCCTCGGAAATCGACGTCGAGCGCGCCCGCAAAGCCAAAGAGCGCGCCGAACAGCGCCTCGCCAGCGGCGACGCCTCGGTAGACGTCGACCGAGCCCTCGACGCCCTCCACCGCGCCGAAACCCGCCTGGAAGTTGCCGCGAAGAAGTAATTCTCCACAAATCCGGGGGAACGCACCTTATTCCGGAAACAAAGCGGCGAAGCGTTGCGGCTCCCTGGCTTACAATAGCCTCGTTTCCGGAGAAGCCATGAAATCCCTCGTCGTCTTACTCTCACTCTTTGTATTCACATCTTTGCTATTAACGGCCCAACAGGCGAAGCCCGCGCAAACCCAAACTCCACAACGGCCGCCGTGGCTCAATACCCCCCAGGTCCACTCTGACAATAGCGTCACTTTCCAATTCCTTGCTCCCAACGCGCAGGAAGTGAAACTGACGCGTGAAGGCACCCCTGAGCCGCTGCCCATGCAGAAGGACGACAAAGGCGTCTGGACCGTGAACACCCCGCCGCTGCCTCCCGACTACTACGGGTATTCCATCGTCGTCGACGGCATCCGCATGATGGATCCGTACAACAACCTCCTGAAGACAAACCTGCTCTCGACCGAGAATATGGTTCATGTGCAGGGCCCGCCTTCGCTGCCATGGGAACTCAACGACGTGCCGCACGGAGAGATTCATCATCATTTCTATCGATCCAGTGTCGCCGACGATCAGCGCGACTACTACGTGTACACACCCCCGGGCTACGATCCAGCAGGGAAGACAACTTACCCGGTTCTTTACCTGCTGCACGGATACAGCGACGATGCCAGCGGATGGACTGCGGTCGGCCGCGCCAACGTCATCCTCGACAACCTGATTGCACAAGGCAAAACCAAGCCCATGATCGTAGTCATGCCCCTTGGCTACGGCACCATGGAGATGATTACGCTGGGATGGGGCGTGTGGGGCCGCACCGACATACGCGACAAGAATTTCTCGAACTTCCGCCAGGCCCTACTCACCGAAGTTATGCCCAAAGTTGAAAGCCAGTATCGAATCACCAACGATCGCGATTCGCGTGCCATCGCTGGGCTTTCGATGGGTGGGTCAGAATCGTTGCTGACCGGACTAAACAATCTCGACAAGTTCGCCTGGGTCGGCGCCTTCAGTTCTGGCGGCATTCCTGACGATTTTGAAAAGGATTTCCCTGGCCTCGACGCAAAGGCGAACCAGCAACTTCATCTGCTCTGGATTGCTTGCGGAACTGACGATCGTCTGATCACCGTGAACCGGAACTTCCGGGAATGGCTCAAGACTAAAGGCGTACAACACACAGACATCGAAACGCCCGGCATGCATACTTGGATGGTGTGGCGCCGGAATCTTGCCGAGTTCTCGGAACTTCTATTCCGGTAAGAATTCCAACCCCGGCTGCGTGTTCATGAATGGACACTATTCCGCGAAAGCGGACAGTAACCACCGTCGCAGAGCTCTCCAATTGGGGCAAGCCACTTTTTTTCAGAAAGTTGCCTCCCAACCATGCTGGTCGTGAAATTGCTCTGAGAGGATGTCGAGCGGAGCAGAGAGCTTTTTCGCCGGAGGACCACATGAACACCTTGATGCAAGACGTGCGGTTCGCTCTCCGCGTATTGCGCAAGTCTCCCGGTTTCGCCTTCGCCGCCGTTGTCACTCTGGCATTGGCGATTGGCGCAAACGCCGTGGTCTTCGGTGTATTGAACGGATTAATCCTTCGTCCGATAAACGTGCCTCAGGCGGAGACTCTTTACGGGAGCGAGTATGGCGACGATGCCGGGTGGCAATCTTATCCCAACTACATCGATTTGCGAGATCGCAACCGCAGCTTTGATGCTCTCGCGGCCTTTAACTTCGCTTTTGTGGGGCTGGATACTGGGAAAGATCTTTCGGTAGCCACCGGCTTTGCAACCAGCGGAAACTACTTCGACGTGCTGAGGATCCAGCCCTATCTTGGGCAATTCTTTCACGCCGCCGATGAGCATGGCGCGAACAGTGCTCCCTACATGGTTCTCAGCCATGCGTATTGGCACACCCATTTTCAGGACGATCCTGGTGTAGTGGGCCGTGTAGTTCGCCTGAACAAACATAATTTCACCATCATTGGTGTAGCTCCGCCGGGTTTCCAGGGAACTCTGTTGTTTATTTCGCCCGATTTTTTCATGCCGATCGTGAACCAGGGCCAGGTGTCTGCCGGATTTGATCTCAATACGCGTGGAAACGACCATGGAATTTTTGAAGTTCTGGGACATCTGAAACCCGGAGTCACTGAAGCTCAAGCGGTCGCCGACATGAACGAGGTGGCGGCAAACATCGGGAAAAATTATCCCAAGGAGTCGAGCCATAAGCGGTCGACTCTGTCTTTGCAAGGCTTGACTTCCTTCCGTCGTCCGACAGAAGCCTTCGTTGCGGGTCTGATGCTGCTCGCAGGGTTGATTTTGCTGGCTGCATGCGCCAATCTCGGCAGCCTGTTTGCGGCGCACACTGCCGACCGTTCTCGTGAAGTTGCTCTGCGGCTCGCGCTTGGTTCGAGTCGCAATCGTATTCTCCGGCAATTACTGACCGAAGCGGGGCTCATTTCGCTGGCCGGCGGGGCCGCTGGACTTTTGGCCAGCGTTCTTCTGTTACGCCGACTGAGTGTGTGGCAGCCCTTTTCCGACGCTCCCCTGCATGTGCCGGTCAATCCGGACGCGAGACTCTATATCGTCGCTTTGTTACTCGCCGTACTCAGCGCAAGTCTTTTCGGGATCATTCCGGTGCGGCAGGTATGGCGCTCGAATCCATATGAGGTCGTGAAAGCGGGTTCGAGTGCTCAGATCGGGCGGCGGCTCACGCTGCGCGACGCATTGCTGGTTCGTCCAGATTGCGATCTGTGCCGTGCTGGTCACTTCCTCGATGGTTGCCGTACGCGGCCTGGTACGGTCGCTGCACAGCAACTTCGGTTTCGAGCCGCGCGAGGCGATGTTGGTCGGTACGAACCTGGCCATGGCGAACTATAGCATCGAGCAAACGCCCGCAATGCAGAAGCGCATGCTTGAAGCCATGGAGGTGATTCCCGGCGTAGAACATGTGGGACTGGTGAATAATTATCCGCCGCTGGTGTACGCAGCGGGACGGCGTGAGAATGTCTTCAACGACGAAACCACTGATTTCAAGCAATCGAACATTGCCGCCATGCCATACAAGTACGAAATTTCCCCCGGTTATTTCGATGCGGCGGGCACGAGCGTGTTAGCGGGAAGAGATTTCAGCTGGCATGACGACAAGAACGCGCCTCCCGTTGCCACCGTGAACCGTGAATTTGCCCGAATGCTCTTTCGCTCAGTTTCCGAGGCAGTCGGCAAGTACTACAAGCTGCAGGACGGAAGACGCGTCCAAGTCGTGGGGGTCGTCGAAGACGGAAGGTATTTGAGTGTTACCGAGGATCAACAGCCCGCGATGTTTCTTCCTTTCCTCCAGTCACCGGCCAGTACTTCGGATTTGGTAGTGCGCTCACATCGCGATCCGCAAGAGCTTTCTGCGGCTATCAGGGCCAAATTGCGGGAGATGGACGAGGGACTACCCGTTGACACCGGCACGTGGAGCAGCTTTCTGGATGTAGCTTTGTTTCCCTCGCGCGTGGCAACGATGGCGCTGGGAGTGATGGGTATGATGGGTGCCATGCTATCGATTACTGGCATCTTCGGGATGGCAGCCTATTCCGTCAGCAAACGTCTGCGGGAGTTGGGACTTCGCGTTGCCCTGGGAGCGCAAAGGAAAGAAGTGTTGCACGCCGCGCTGGGGCGAGCCGTCACTTTGTTGGCCGTCGGATCAGTGGCCGGACTGGGTTTCGGGATCCTGGCGACCCGAGTGTTAGCCTTTATCGTGTATCAGGCGACTCCGCGCGATCCGCTAGTGCTTACGGGCGTCGTTGTTGCCATGTCATTCTTGGGTCTGGTCGCCACGTGGATACCGGCGCGACGCGCGCTGTCCGTGGATCCTATGGTTTTGCTTCGCGAAGAGTGATTACGGCTGGCCGGCGCAAACGGCGCTTCGGGATAACGTGCGAGTGCACCTACGGGACATTCACCTTCTCCCGGCTCTCCGCCGGCACGTAGTTCACTGCAGCCGTCCGCTCCAGCTTGTCCCACGCAAACTTGCGGCCTTCCAGCGCCCGCTTCAACGTCTTGAAGAGCACAATCGAAAATAGCTGGCGATAAGCAAACCGCTGCAGCCAAACCTGGCTGAGCAGCCACACGTCTTCTTTGTCGTCAGGACGCCGTCGCTCGAGCGCAAACGCGATCGCCGACGCAATAAAGTCGATCACCAGGAACGCAAAGAAGAACAACACCAGCTTGTGAAAATCGGCAGGATCGGTCGAGTCTGGGTGGAAGTGTTTTTGGATGTAATACCAGATCGTTCCCACCGCGAACATGATGTCGATGAGCGGAGACACCAGGGGGAGCATAATCTGGAAGATCACAATGTTGGGCAGCGCGACCCAGCCCAGCGCTCCCTTGCGGGCCATGACTCCACGATGTTTATACACCGCCTGCAAGATTCCGAAGGACCATCGGAACCGCTGCCGCATCAGCCCATTCGCATTCGTAGGCGCTTCGGTGTAAGCGAGCGCCATGTCCTCGTATTCGACGCGATATCCGCGGCGCAGCAACGCCATCGTCAGGTCAGCGTCTTCGGCGACCGTGTCCAAGTGGTATCCGCCGGCTTCGCGTACCGCGGAAACCCGCCACGCCCCGATCGCACCCGGCACCACGCTCACCGCGCCCAGAACGTCGAGCGCGCGCCGTTCGAAGTTCTGACTGGTGATGTATTCCAGCGCCTGCCAGCGCGTCCACAGATTCACCCGGTTGCCAACCTTCGCATTTCCCGCAATCGCTCCAACCTTGGGATTGATAAAGTGCGGCACCAGCCGTGAAATCGCATCGGGCGCAATAATCGTGTCCGCGTCGATCCCCACAAACAGTTCCGCATCGCCAATGTGTTCGATACCGTAATTCAGCGCCTCGGCCTTCCCCGAATTCTTCTTCCCCAGGATCAGGACCTTTCCCGCAGCAGCCTCCTCAGCGAACGCATTGCGCGCCACTTCGAGCGTCCGGTCCTTCGAACCATCATCAATCACAATCACGCGCAGGTTCGGATAGTTCGAGTTCAGCGCGGCACGCACCGTGCGCTCAATGACTTTCTCTTCGTTGTACGCGGGAATCAGCACCGCAACTTTCGGTTTGTAAGAGGCGATTTCCGTCGGCTTGCCGAAGATCTTCTCGTGCACGCGGTCGTACACCGCCGCTGCCCCAATAAAAATCAGCCGGCCGGTCATCAGCAGGTCGCCGACCAGGAAAATCCACGTAATCGCGACGATCCCCGCCTCGAATAGCCAGAATCCGAAGCGGTCTAGCCGGGCAGCCCACTGCTCGGCCGGAGGTAACGGAGACATCACGTCCGCCCGAGTCTTCCCCAGCAACTCGTAAACCGGCGCAATCTCATACCCTCGAGCACGGATGCCATCAATGATCATCGGCAACGCCCGCACCGTCTCCTCGCGATTGCCGCCACCATCGTGCAGCAGCACAATATTGCCGCAGCGCAGATCTTCCTGTCGGCACGGAGGTAAATGCGACAGCACATATGCCGATATTTTTTCCGCCGACGGATTCCCGCTCCAATCGTTGGGATCGATACGATTCCCCACCGTGATGTATCCCATTTCCTGCGGGATCTCGAGCGGACGAACCTGATCGGCCGTGTCCGGCTCCTCATCAATCGCATACGGCGGCCGCATCAACGTCGTGCGTACCCCCACCAGGCTGGCGAACAGTCGCTCGGTGAGGTTCAGCTCCACCTTCATATATGCAGTGGAGATGTTGCTGACATCGGGATGCGTAAAGGTATGGTTCCCGATCGTGTTTCCTTCGCGGTAGATCCGCTTGACCAGCCCTGAGAACTTATCCGCCTGGATTCCGATTAGAAAAAAAGTTGCGGTTGCCTGCTTTTTCTTAAGGACGTCCAAAATCTTGGGCGTCCATTCCGGATCCGGCCCGTCATCGAACGTGATTGCGACCTTATTGGGACTGTAGCCATAGCGTCCCACGCGGTAAGGCTCCGGCAGGGTCTGGAAGACCTCGTCGGTGATCAGCTTGCTATTCTCATCCAAGGTCAGATCGCGCGTGCCATGCGCGGGCCTGTCTTCAATGCGCAGGATCTCGCCCTGGCCTTCCATGTCGACATCGGCTCCGGGCGGCACGTCGCGAAGCTTCTCGACAGCGCCAAAATCGCCGGGCATGTCCCAAATCTTCCAGAGTGAGCGGTCTTCGCTGCCTAGTCGCCAAAGGGCGAAGGTCTGGATACCAAGCGACTGCGCCGTCCGCATATGATTCAGAGCCGTCACGGCATCGAGGAACCAGATGTCGTGCCGCAATCCCAGTTCATCCAGGTAGCTGAAATGTGGATTCATGGCGTCGTCGTCAAAGTTGACGTCTTCGTCGGAATCGCGAGCTGTTAGCCAAGCCTCCTGCGCGCTACTGGGAGTGTCGTGAACCCCCGCCGGCAACTTCCCGTGCTTCGGTGTCAGCACCCAGTCATACCCATAGTTAGCGATCGCGCAGATGATTTTTTCCTGGGGGATGACCGTCTTGGCAAAATTCAAGTTCTGGACAAACCAGTCCTGCGAGGCCACCGGGCCGGAAGAGCCACCCGGATAGTGCTCGTCATAATTCATGAGCACCACTCCATCTGCCGCCGATGCGACCGCGGGATAGTCGTATTCGCTGTTGTGCGGAGGAACCGCAACATACAGCTTCATCCCACGAGCGTGCAGATCGCCCGACAATTCCTTCAACAAAGAGACGTAGCCGGGCTGGCCGCTCGCAGGAAACGCCTCGAAGTCGATCATGAGTCCGCGGTACCGGCCCGACCCAAGAAACAGTCCAGCTTGTTGGCGGAACAGCGCCCGCGCCCCGGGATTGTTCAGAAAATCAACCACGCTTCCTACCCAGTTGGCGCCGTCAAAATTGTTCACCATGGGAAAGACTTCCATCCCAGGATCTTCCGTCTTCAGAAAGGGCATCACGCGATCGTCAACCGGAAAGACAGTGCTGCCTTGCACAACGTTAAAGAATTTATTCGTCTGTTCGTCGACGCCTTGCAGTCGTCCATCGGCATTGAGCACGTGCAGCCAGTCGGGATACAAGATGTCGATCTGGCGGGCATAGGACCGCAGCGATGAGAAACTGGCTGCATCCCATGGCACATAGAACGCCGCCCGAATTCCTTCTCCCTGGTTCAGCGTGACTTGCGACGCCGATAGCTTCGATCTGCGGTGGGAGCGGGCCGCAAGCTTCTTTTGGCGGTCGTGCGCCTTCTCCTTTTCACTTTCCTTCAATGCCTTGAAGGCGCGCCTTTGCGGAGAGAAAAGCAGCTCTGGCAGTGGCTCATCTTTCAGAGCGGTATAAACGAAAAAGATGATCAACGCGGAAATGCAGACCGCCGAAACATCGATCAGTCGCCGCAGACGTTTCCAGCGGGCGCGTCGCGGATCATAGAAAACTGGCTGAGGCATGGGTGAGTAATTGTTAATCGTATGCCCCCGGCGGCACACGGTCAATTCTCGACAGGACGCCAAAGCAGTGCACTTTCGAGTTTGTGCCTGCCGTCCGCGGAGGATCCTTCCGGCACGTATCCCGCAACCCACCGCAGCGAAGAACTCGCCTCAACACAGCCGAAGGGATCTCGTGAGGATCAATACGTACTGTAAGACAGGATGAGCCAGCCGCTCTGAGTCCTAAGATGCACTTTCCTCGCAACGGGATTGCCACAAACGCGCTATGATTCGCCCCGTGCAAAAACTGATGCGGCAACTCGTGCACAAGAAAGCGCGGTTCTTTCTGGCGGCGAGCCTGGCTGCGCTGGGCCTGCGATTGCTCTTGGTCGTCCGCTTTCCGGGGATCGTCGACGATTCGCGGCTCTACGCCAACATCGCCGAAAACTGGCTGCTGCACGGCATCTACGGCATTACGAATTCGGGGGTGATTACTCCCACTCTGTCGCGTTTGCCCGGATACCCTGCCTTCCTGGCCGTATTATTCGGACTCTTCGGCGACGAAAATTATCGAGCAGTACTGATTGTGCAGGTGCTCATTGATCTCGTAACCTGCTTCCTTATCGCCGACTTGGCCCGGCGCTTGTTTTCCGCGCGCGCCGCGCAGGCCGCCTTTTTGTTGGCTGCGCTCTGTCCCTTTCTGGCCAACTATGCCGCTGCGGCTCTCACCGAAACTCTGGAAATTTTCTTCACCGCTCTCGCCTTCGACTTGGCCTTTGTCGGCCTCCGCATTGGAAAAACCGACACACCGTCCGCTCATCCGATCATTGTCTGGCTGGCTTGCGGACTCTCTGTCGGCGCCGCAATCCTTCTTCGCCCCGACGGTGGCATCCTGCTGGCAGCCATCGGTGGATATCTTTTATGGCTGCTCGTCCGCAGTTTGCGGATCGGGAGAGAATCACCGCTCCTGCGCTCCCGAACGATATTTTTGGCAGGCGTCCTGGTCGCCGTCGGAGCCGCCGCGCCGTTAGTTCCCTGGACTCTTCGAAACCTGCACACATTCCATCGCTTCCAGCCGCTGGCCCCACGCTATGCCAACGACTCTGACGAGCCGGTCATGACTGGATTCAATCGCTGGGTGAAGACTTGGACCGCCGACTATGTCTCCGTGCAGGAGATCTACTGGAACGTTCCCGGCTCTGACATCGATGCTACAAAATTGCCGCGGCGCGCATTCGATTCAGGAGCTCAGCGGAATCAGACCACGGACCTGTTCTCCGACTACAACCGCGACCACGACATGACGCCCGAGCTTGACGCTCGCTTCCTCACTTTGGCGGACCAACGCGTGCGCGCCGCTCCACTGCGCTACTATGTCTGGCTTCCTTTCCTACGCATTGCCGACATGTGGCTGCGTCCACGGACGGAATTATTTCCCTCTGACCCCCGCTGGTGGGAACTGAATGACGACGCTCGCTGGCTCACCCTCAGCCTAGTCTTCGGACTGGTAAACCTGGCCTACGTCACGATGGCGGCCGCCGGACTTGTCCGCGCCCGCGAATTTTTTGGCATTGGACTATTTGTTTTTTTTCTACTACTTCGCTCAGTATTTCTCGGAACCCTGGAGAATCCCGAGCCCCGCTATACGCTGGAATGCTATCCCGCAGTCATAATCCTTGCGTCCGCGCTCTTTCATCGCTCTGCATAAATTTCCATTTCTGGAAGATTCATATGTGAAGCGGCGTATTCAAACGTTTTAAGAAATTACAAAATCTCGCAGATTCAGCTTGAACTTTGTGGCGGTGAAGTTGCACAATACCGCCCCAACAGTCTCCCAGGGTCTCTCATTCGTCTCTGTTTTCCTGGGCAAACACAATCTGGGAATATAACGCCCTTGTGGGTGAAGGAGCTTTCATGCGTTCTGCTTCGCGTGTAGTCCCTCTGTTGATTAGTTTTATTCTTACCTTCAACATCCTGGCTTCAGCCCAGTCCGCGAACACCTCTCTGCGGGGCACGATCACTGACCCCAAGGGCGCCGTCCTGCAGGGCGCCACGGTTACGATCAGTAATGCGTCGACTGGGTTTTCACGAACCACGAAATCGGCCAATGACGGCGTATATCAATTCCTTGAGGTCCCGCCTGCGACTTACACGCTGACGGTAACGATGGCAGGATTTGGCGTGCTAAAGCGGGACAAACTCATTCTGCAAGTCAGCCAACCAGCAACCGTGGACGTCGCAATGCAGGTAACTGGTGCGACCGAGATCGTCGAAGTGACCGGCGAAGCACCGCTGGTGAACACGACTGACGCAACCCAAGGGAACGTATTCAACAGCACTCAACTGATTAACCTACCCTCTGAGGGCCGCGATCCAGTGGCGATTCTGAGCCTCCAGCCGGGCGTCTCTTATATCGGACAGAACGTGGATCAGACAGCGGACAGCCGCGGAGGTTCCGTGGCAGGCGCCCGCAGCGACCAGACCAACGTAACCTTGGACGGCCTGGATAATAATGATCAGTTGTCCGGAAACGCGTTCCAGGGAGCGCTCCGCGCACCTCTCGATTCGATTCAGGAATTTCGCGTCACCACCAGCAACTCGAATGCGGATGCCGGCCGATCCTCGGGAGCGCAGGTAAGTCTCGTCACCAAGAGTGGAACGAACAATTTTCATGGTTCGTTGTACGAATACAACCGCTCCAACATTGGCCAGGCCAACGACTGGTTCAACGAGCAGGCCCAGGATAAGTCTGGGTTGCCCAACAAGCCTGGCCCGCTCGTTCGCAACACGTTTGGAGTTTCTTTTGGCGGCCCCATCAAGAAGGACAGACTTTTTTTCTTCGCTGACTATGAAGGGCAGAGGACGAACGAAGCGGTACAGACAACCCGTACGATTCCGAGCGATAGTCTGCGGCAGGGAATCTTAGAGTACCCCTGTGATTCCACTGATCCGGCATGCGTACCCGGTTTCGTCGATCCCGCGGGTAACTATAGTATTTCGTCCACTGGAATAACGACGCTGACTCCCCAGGGCCTCGCGAGTACGGATCCCAACTGCCAAACGGCGCCTAATAACCCATGTCCGTGGGGCGGCGGTGCCGATCCCAATGCGCTGGCGATCTTCCAGAATTATCCGCACCCCAATAGTGATGCCTTCGGAGATGGCTTCAACTATCGCGCCTTTACTTTTGCTTCTCCCGCTCCGGCCAAGCTCGACACCTACATCTTAAAGCTCGACTACAAAGTGACCCAGAGCGGCAATCACAGTGTATTCGTGAAGGGTCACCTGCAAAACTTCCACAATTCGAATGCGCCGCAGTTTCCGGGGCAGCCCCCGAACGACTTCCTTACCGACAACAGCAAGGGAATCTTCGCTGGATATACGGCGCTGCTTAGTCCCACGTTGGTGAACAACCTGCGTTACGGATACATCCGCCAGGGCCTCGGCGATAGCGGCCTGAGCTCGACCGACTTCAATCACTTCCGCGGACTCGATGACGTGCAGGGCTTCACCAACACGGTCCTTACCAACGTTCCTGTGCAGAACATCGTTGACGACTTAAGTTGGACGAAAGGCAAGCACACTCTGCAGTTCGGCGGGAATCTCCGGATCATTACCAACAACCGCACCGGCAATGCTCAGAACGTTTCAACCACGGATACCAACGTGTTCTGGCTCGATAATGCTGGCATCTCCAACACCGGATCAAGCTTGGACCCGGGAGCTTTCGGCTATCCAGTCGTCGATAGCTCCTTCGGCGTTAACTATGACTTTGCCGCAGCCGCCGTTGCCGGCCTCATGACCGAGACCAACAAAACCTACAACCAGGACAAGACAGGACATTTCTTTGTTCCCGGCGAAATGATAACCCGCAACTTCAAATCCACCGAGGCAGAGATGTACGCACAAGACAGCTGGCGCGTCACCCCCAATCTGGTGCTTACTGGCGGCCTACGTTATTCCCTGCTGCAACCTCCCTATGAAATTCACGGCAACGAAGTGGCGCCCAGCTTAAGCCTTAATAACTGGTTTAAGGGGCGCGACGCAGCTATGCGGGAAGGAAATACCTTCCGACCAACTGTGTCGATGGAGCTTTCTGGGCAGGCCAATGGAAAGGACCCGTACTGGGCTTGGGACTACAAAAACCTCGCTCCGCGCTTCGCATTTGCCTACTCCCCGCATGCCAGCAGCGGTCTGCTTCACGCCCTGTTCGGCAGTGCCGGTAAGAGCTCGATCCGAGGCGGATATGGGATTTATTTCGACCACTTCGGCGAGGGAATCGTGAACAGCTTCGACAAAAATGGTTCCTTCGGCTTAACCACCCAGTTGGTGAACCCCGCTGGAACGCAGGACGTGGACTGTACGCCGCGCCTCACGAGTCTCTACATCCTGCCCGCTGCAAACACGGATTATTGCGGCCAACAGGTCGTGGGGCCTGCTCCCGCTGCGTTCCCGGGCACGGTCACCCCTCCGGGTGGCACTGACGCAGGATCGTTCGCCATCTACTGGGGCTTGGATGACAAGCTGAAGACTCCCTACTCGCACGTAGTCGACTTCTCCATCACGCGCGAGTTGAGTCGCAATTTTGTTCTTGAAGCCTCCTACATTGGGCGCTTCGCCCATCGCTTGCTGCAGGAGGAAGATCTGGCCATGCCGCTGGACCTCGTTGATCCAGCGTCAAAGATGGACTATTTCGCAGCGGCCACCTTGCTGACGAAGGCTACGAACGCCCAAACCGATGTCAGCCAAGTGGGCCCTATTCCTTTCTGGGAGCACATGTGGCCACAAGCGGCAGGGAAGCCCGGCTTCGGTTTTGGTGGCGGACTTGGCTGCGCACCGAATAGCGGCGGCCTCTCCTCCTCATCATTCACCGCGACCCAGGCGATGTATGACCTGTATTCCTGTTTCGCGGGCAACGAAACGTCGGCCCTGTTTTACGCCGACCTTCCTCAAGGCTTCAATTCGAATGACTGTGCGCCGGCCTGTTCCACGGTCGGCGGAAACTATGCGCCGTTCAATGTTTGGGACGATCAGTTCTCTTCGCTCTACGCCTGGCGCAGCACTGGCAATAGCGCTTACAACGCGATGCAAATCACCCTGCGCAAGGCGATGAGCAGCGGGCTGCAATTCGACCTCAACTACACTTTCTCGAAGTCAATTGATATCGGCTCCAACGCGGAACGCATCAACGAGTTTGAAGGGTTCGGTTTCTCCAGTCAGGTCATCAATTCCTGGGCTCCGAATCAGTTGCGAGCCGTGTCGGATTTCGATACGAAACATCAAATCAACGCTAACTGGGTCTACGAATTGCCCTTTGGCCGCGGTCGGCGTTTTGCCAGCGGAGCTGGCACAAGTCGCAAACGCAGTGATTGGAGGTTGGGGCCTCTCTGGCATTTTCCACTGGACCAGCGGGTTGCCCTTTAGTATGGGCTCCGGAGCTGGTTGGTCGACCAACTGGCAGCTCGAGGGCGAGGCCATTCCGATCGCAAATCCTGGCAAAGTCGGAGTTCATCGCGACTCCAACGGCGATCCCACGATGTGGCAGGACGTTAGCACCACAGGTCAGGCGTTTACAGCATTCCGGTTCCCCTACGCCGGAGAGTCGGGAACGCGCAACGAACTGCGCGGACCCGGTTACTTTGAGCTGGACAGTGGCTTGTGGAAGACTTGGAACATCACCGAACAGAAGCTACTCAAATTTTCCTGGGAAGTATTTAACGTTACCAACTCGGTGCGCTTCGACGCGGCCCAGTCGGCCAACCAGTTCAATCTCACGGGCGGGAACTTTGGAACCTACAGCAACACGCTCAGCAAACCACGTGTCATGCAGTTCTCGCTTCGGTTCGAGTTCTGAAGAGCAGCCGGGATTGCTTCTAGGGGCGGAGAAATCCGCCCCTTTTCATTTGCTCTGAAGCTGTTACGCTGAACGAATTAGGGTTGCGCTGAGATGCTTACGCCAGCGGCGAATCGCTCATCCGAAACCGCGTGCGCACGTGCTCCGAGATGAGTTCGATAGCGGGTCGGTTCTGTAGCGGGTCGGCCTGCGCCAGATATTTCATGGCGTCCACCAGCAGCCGTTGCCCATCCACGTATCGAGGGTCCGAAGAGCGCTCTCTGCGCTTATTGCCCAGCTTAGGGGGAACTGTGATCGTAAAAACCTTGGCCATGAATAAACCTTACTAAAGGGTGGGCCCAGTATAGCTCCCAGAGTGCAATTCTTAGCACACCTTCTTGCCCTTTTGATTCAACAAGTTACCCGTTCGGGGTGATGGTCTGCGTCTTACCCGTTGTTTTTAGCTTAAAAACATCGTCTGAAATCTTCTCATTGATGCGAATCGCGGAATACTTCGTCAGCCGGTAGTCGCCCTGCGGCGTCAGGAATTGCTGCTGCACCGAGATCCCTTTGTCGAGATCGATCCACAAGAAAATCTTGCTGTAGTTGTTTCTGACGTTCTCCGATTTTGGAATCAGTTGCAGTTTCGCCGTAGCGACACCATTGATCGTCTCCGGCCCCGCATCCGTCACGTCGAATGATTTCAGCAGATCTTGTCCGCTGCCGCCAAAGCCGAGGACAACATAACTTTCAAACTCAGCGCGTTTCTTCCCTAAGTCGTATACGGTCACCTGATCGGGCTTGGGCTGGTACATGCGGATCTTGCCTTCGTTGAACAGTACATATTTCCGATCCGGTTTCAACGTATTCGCATCGTTTCCCACCGTCTTGACCTCGGCCATCATCTCGATCTCTTTGCTGTTCCGACGGTAGTAGATCGTGCCTTTTTGCACGTCGTCGATTTCGTCAATTACTTTTTCATACTTGTCCCACTCGAACTCGGCTTGCGCGCTGCGAAAGCTCGCCGCGGCAGAGTCCATTTTCTTCAGGACGGCGTCCAGGTTCGATTCATCCGGTTTCGGTGCGGCTGCAAAGAGAAACAGGCTGCAGGCCAGGGTGACCGCAAAGATGAGCGTGAATCGTTTCATGACTTTCTCTTTTCAATTGCAGCCCCGTCTACTCCCGCTCGGCCAGCACCTTGTACCCCTGTACCTTCCCCTTGCCGTCGGAAACCGGCTCGTAACTCACAATGGAAACGGCGCCGGAAATTGGTTCGATGATTCGCAGCAACTGCTCGCGCACTGCATGGTCATCGCCCGGCGAAATAGCGCTGGCTGCGACCTGATAGAAAAGATGCCCCTCCGCATCAGTCGTCACAACTACCTCAGTCGGATGCGGATTCCGGGCCACAGGTTTGTCATTGAAGTTGATCACGCGCGGTGAAAACAGGACGAAAATGATAATCAGCGTGACCATGATGTCGTAATGCAACGTGCCCCGCTCGTATTGCCACAGAATGTATCCGCGAATTGTTCGCCAGATGGCGTTCATGGGCAGGGGCGCGCCGGGCGCGGTCGTCGTGAGTTCTGCTCTGTGCAAGTCTACTAGCTCCTGGCCTCTAGCTCCTAGCTGGGCCTGTTCACCTTCCGAAAAGCGTTTTTCCGGAAGCCGGGCAGCGGAAGCCAAGCCTCTAAAACTTCTTCGGCGTAATCTTCTCGGCGCCCATGTAAGGACGCAACACCTCGGGAATCACCACGCTTCCATCGGCCTGCTGGTAGTTCTCTACAATCGCAACCCAGGTGCGCCCCACGGCCAGGGCGCTGCCGTTCAGGGTATGGACGAATTCCGTCTTGTTCTTGCCTTCCGGACGGTAGCGTATGTTCGCCCGCCGCGCCTGGTACGCCTCAAAATTCGAGCACGACGAAATCTCGCGATACAGTTGCTGTCCCGGCAGCCAGACCTCAATGTCATACGTCTTCGCCGACGACGGGCCCATGTCGCCGGTACACAGCGCCATCGTCCGATAATGCAGCCCGAGTTTCTGCAACACCTCCTCGGCATCGTGCGTTAGCTTTTCGTGTTCTTCGTAGGAGTTCTCCGGCCGGGTGAACTTCACCAGTTCCACTTTCTGAAACTGATGCTGCCGGATAATTCCGCGCACGTCCTTCCCATACGATCCCGCCTCGCTGCGGAAACAAGGAGTGTAAGCCGTCAGGCGGATCGGCAGCCGCGCCTGGTCCAGCACCTCGTCGCGATAAAGATTCGTGACCGGAACTTCCGCCGTGGGAATCAGCCAGAGATCCTTCTCCCCGTGCGGCACGCGGAAAGAATCGGCGGCAAATTTCGGCAACTGGCCCGTGCCATACATCGATTCCGAATTCACCAGATACGGCGGCAGAACCTCGGTGTACCCATGTTGCCGCGTGTGCAGGTCGAGCATGAAGTTCATCAGTGCTCGCTCCAGCTTCGCTCCCAGGTCCCAATAAACCGCAAAGCGCGCACCCGTCAGCTTGGCCGCGCGTTCCAGGTCGAGCACCCCCAGTTCAGCCCCCAAATCCCAATGCGCCTTGGGAGTGAAATCGAACTGCGGCGGAGTTCCCCAGCGGCGAACTTCCACATTCTCGCTCGGCGCTGTGCCCAACCGGCACACTCGCATGCGGCAGATTAGGAATGCCCGCGAGAATATCTTGCAGTCGTGCGTCAAGGTCGGCTGCGGTCTTCTCGAGAGCCTGGATCTTCTCGCGCAGGTCTTTGGTCTGCGCCATCGCCGACGCTGGCGTCCTGCCCGCTCTTTTTGAGCTTAGCGATTTCTTCCGAAGCTTTATTGCGTTGCGCCTTGCTCGTCTCAGCCTCAGTGATCGCCTGCCGTCGCTGCGTGTCGACTTCGCGAAAGTCCTTCAGCACGGCAGCCGGATCCATGCCGCGCTGTCGCAGCTTCTCTTCCACCAATGGCAGATTTTCGCGAACGAAATTCAGATCAAGCATGGGGACTATCTAATGTATCGGAAAAGCCTCGCAGAATGCACGCCAGACACAAGCCACCAGTCTTCCTTCGTGAAACTTAGTGTCCTTAGTGGTTAACGCTTTTCAGCTCGGGTCTTTTTGGAGGATTCTCCCCGCCTGTGTAAACTAACCACGCGATGAGATCGTCCCCCAGATCGGCCGCCGCGCGCCTCGGCCTTTCGCTGGCGTTTCTAATGGCGCTGATTGGCGCATCGGTCCGCAGTTCGGCCTCGGCCTACAATGCACATCCCAAGCTGGTAGTAGTCATCGTCATCGACCAATTTCGCGGCGACTACCTGGAGCGTTACCGCGACCAGTTCGGCGACTCCGGCTTCCGCCTTCTCCTCGATCACGGTGCGTACTTCCCCAACTGTAATTACAATTACGCCAACACCCGCACCGCTCCCGGACACTCCACTTTGTTCACCGGCGCCTACAGCAATGGCCACGGCATTGCCGACAATGAATGGTGGGACCCGAAGAAGAAACGCATGGTCACCTCCGTCGAGGACGACGACACTAAACTGCTGGGCGTCTCAGGAAACAAGACGGGTTCTTCGCCCCACAATCTTCTTGCCGACACCATCGGAGACGAACTCAAGCTGGCCACGCAAGGAAAGGCCCGTGTCTTCGGCGTGTCGTTGAAAGACCGCGCCGCCGTGCTTCCCGCGGGCTTTGCCGGCGATGCCGCCTACTGGATCGATGAGCAAACCGGTGCCTGGGTTACCTCCACTTATTACCGCGACAGTCTGCCCAAGTGGGCGCAGGATTTCAACACGACTCGTCCCGCGAAATATTGGGATCGCGAATGGAAAGACGCTCAGGGCACAGTTCTCCGATCCACAGCGCATCGCAAGAACACCGACGGCTCTGATGCCGGTTTCTACGCCGTCGTCGGCTCCACTGCGTTTGCCAACGAATATGAATTCGAGTTCGCCAAGGAATTGATGGTCTACGAAAATCTTGGCCAGGGCCCTGCAACCGATCTTCTTTCAGTCAGCCTTTCTGCCAACGACATCCTCGGCCACGCTGTCGGTCCCGACTCTCCAGAAATGCAGCAGATGGCTCTCGATCTCGATCGTGAGCTCGCCGACTTCATCACCTTCCTCGGTCACCAGATCGGACTCGCCAACGTGTGGATCGCCCTCTCGGCGGACCATGGCGTTTCTTCGCTGCCCGACGCGGTCAAGAAGCTACACATTCCTGGCGCCAATCTCGGCTCGAAAAAACTGGAGGCAGATCTCAACAGCGCAGTCACTTCAAAGTTCTCTCCCGGTCATCCCGCAACCTACGTCCGGTTGAGCTATCCGCTGGCGTGGCTCGATCCGGACGCCTTTGCCGCTGCCCACGTGCGCGAACACGATGCCGAAGCTGCGGTCGGAGAAGCCATGAAACAAGCAGGCTTGCGCGACTACTACACCAAGTCGCAACTGGCCGAAGGCGCAGTGCCCAACACGCCACTGGGACGAAAATATCTGAACAGCTATTCTCCGTTAGGAAGCTGGTTCGTCATGGGAGTTCCTGATTTCTACTCGGTGGCGTCGAGCAAGGGCACGGACCACGCGTCGCCCTACACCTACGACACTCACGTGCCGCTGGCTTTCTACGGCTTTCCATTCCAGCCCGGCACCTACCGCACGAACGCCGAGCCTGTCGATCTGGCGGCCACTCTCGCATCACTGTTAGGCATTAACGCTCCGACTCACGCCGTCGGACGCGTGCTCACGGAGGCGCTTGCTCCGATTCACCATACCTCGACCTCGGGAGAAGGCCGACCATGACGGGCTCAACCTCGACCACCCCCGATCTCAGCGTCAGCTTCGCTGGCATCGACTTTAAGAATCCCGTCATCGCCGCGAGCGGAACTTTTGGGTATGGAGTTGAATTCGAGGATGTCGTTCATTTGAGCAAGCTAGGTGGTTTTGTCGTAAAAGGCTTGTCGAAGGAACCGATGATCGGCAATCCCCCGCCTCGCCTGTGGGAGACTGCGGCCGGCATGCTCAACGCCATCGGCCTGCAAAACATCGGAGCCCAGGCATTCCTCGACGAGAAGCTACCGCACCTACGCGAAATCAAAAACATCGTTGTGATGGCCAACATCTTCGGCTACACCCGCGAAGACTACGAGCGCACCATCGAGATCCTGAACGACGGCGAAGGCATCGCCGCCTACGAGTTGAACGTTTCCTGCCCCAACACGGCCCATGGAGGCTTGCAGTTCGGCAGCGATCCCCGCTCGCTCGATGAAGTGGTCACGACTGCCAAACGTGTCGCGCGGCGTCCCTTGATCGTAAAGCTATCCCCCAACGTGACCAGCATCGCGCAAATGGCTTACGTCGCGCAGGAGGCGGGCGCCGACGCCTTGTCGCTGGTTAACACGTTCGTGGCCATGGCCATTGATCCCGAGACGCGCAAGCCGCGCATCGCGAACGTTACCGCCGGACTCTCCGGTCCCGCGATCAAGCCGATCGCCGTACGCATGGTCTACGACGCGGCCCATGCCGTGAAAATTCCCGTCATCGGGATGGGCGGCATCTCCACTGCCACCGACGTGATCGAGTTCATGCTCGCGGGCGCCACGGCCGTGCAGATCGGTACTGCCAGCTACTGGGATCCCTGCGCCACCGAAAAAATCGTCGACGCCCTTCACCAATGGTGCCGCGAACATGAAGTCAAGAAACTATCCGATTTCGTAGGTGGCATGCTGTTGGAATAGTCGGCGCGTGTCGTGGAGACGTAGCTTGTTGGGTCTCGCTCTCCCCAGATCACCGCCACCCGCCCAAAATCGCCCCCATCGCCAGGTAACACACGAACTGGTATCCAGTGTTAATCAAGTAAAGTTTGAACGGCTGCCGCATAAACAACGCATTCGTCAGCTGCACCGTAGTCACGAATCCCAGCCAAACAGCAAAGCCAATCTTGACCCCATACAACGCCGAGGTGACGTGAGCCACATAAATCACCTTCCCCAGCACAATTGCCGACAGAATGCTCGCCACCATCGACATCGCGTACGACGGCCCGGCGCTCTTCTGCATCTCCGCCAGTTTGGCTTTGTCATTGGGGTCGTAACCCATCAGGATCGTCCATGGTTTCGCAAACAGCATTGGCGAGTACCACAGGAAGCCCGCCACCATCGTAGCCAGCGCAGAAACCAATACTGCCCACAGATTCACACCCAGAAAGTGCATGGAATCCTCCGTTCGCGTTCAGATGGAATTAAATCGATGAGGCCGTTCTACGCGGAATGCCGGTATGAAAGAGACTATGAATATGAAAGAGAGACTGTTAGAGAAATCAGACTAGGCCCAACTCGCTAGCGGCCGCGAGTGTACCAGATCGAACCAGGAGATTTGTAGTCGCGTCCTTCGCCCCAAACGGCATGAGTAGTACCCTCGTTATCGATTGCCAGGCCGAAGTAGTCTCCAAACGGGAAGCGGAAACCCTGAGGCAGAATGTAGTCGTAACCCGCGGCTGCACCCGAAAGTCTAGCCTCAGCATTCCAGGTGGCGCCACCGTTGGTCGAATTCCGATAGTACGTATTCCAAAGCCGGCGATTGGGATGGCCGGCTTCCGCCATCCGTGCATCCATCCAGGCAATGCGGACATCACCCGGTGCGCCCGCCGCGATCGCGGGAAAGCAATGTTCGACGCCTTGCGCGGCCCGCGACATCGCCGTCCGCTCCGACCAGCTCGCCCCTCCCGTCGTAGAAGACGAGAAGTAAATTCGTTCCGGGCCACTGTTCGCCGTGCCTGAATTCCACACCGCATAGAGCCCGCCCGCAGCGTCCGAGGCCAGAGCTATTTGCGCGCCCAGGTAACCAGTTTCGCAGTTCTGCGCGTCACAGTCCGGCGGTGCGCTCGACTGATCGAGCAGCAATGTGCTCCACGTGCGACCCCCATCGGTCGAGCGGCTCACGTAGATGCTGACCGGACGCGTCGGCATCTCGCGGCGCGCATAGCCGGTCCAGCCAAAATAAACGTTACCCGCTGGATCAATCGTCGCCCCGCCCGCCAACGACGATCCCGGTGCTGCATTCGGATTCACTTGGGCGCTGCTGAAGGTCTGCCCGGCATCGTGCGATGCGGCGACATAAAAATCTTCTTCATGGTTGAACCCGACATACACGTCGGCACCGCGAACCGCCAGAACCGGCTTGTCGGCTTCTTCACTTCCGCGCTCGGCCCACGAGAACGACCAACTCCGGCCGAAGTCCAGCGATCGGGCGACAATAATGTCGCGCTTGTTATTCTGCAGCCACGATGCGTACACCGTCTGCCGGTCTACTGGGTCCACCACGATCTGCGGATCGAATTGCCCGGTCGAGAAGGGAAGCAGCGCCTTCGAAGGCCCCCAACTGAACCCATTGTCGCCGCTAACGACTAGCGCAATGCTAGGTGGATTACAAGTCCCGCAATCAGGGACCGCTCCATATTGCGGATAGAGGACATAAACGTGCCCATGGCCGTCGACCGCGATTGCCGGCTCCCACTGATCGCCCGTATGGTAGCCCAGCCGCCTTTGTGGCGCGAAACTCGGCGCCGCCAGTGCCGCCGCTGCGGTCAATAGCAATACAATCAGCAGCGCAAGTTTTTGCGCAGTCTTCGGCCCGGCTTCGAAGCGGCTGTTTGAGGAAACCACAGAACTAACCTTAGGCAAACCCTGTCCCGGACTTTATCGTGATTCGGCGAGGCCGTCAATCACCGCCGCCTTGGACCTGCCTCATTTTACAAGCTTGTGACTTTCCTGGCATTTGGTCATCCAATAAGGGACAATACAAATCCAACGCTATCGTTTCGTCCAAGGGAGCAAGCCACATGGAAAAGGCCACGTTCGCCGCAGGATGTTTTTGGGGAGTCGAAGCCACTTTTCGCCAGTTGCCCGGCGTCACCTCAACCCGGGTCGGCTACATCGGAGGACAGACCGAGAATCCGACCTATAAAGAGGTCTGCACCGATCGCACCGGCCACGCCGAAGCCGTCGAGGTTGAGTTCGATCCTGCGAAGGTCCCCTATGCCGAGCTGCTAAAAGTCTTCTGGGAGAACCACGATCCCACGCAAGTCAACCGGCAGGGTCCCGACTGGGGATCGCAGTACCGCTCCGCGATTTTCTTTCACTCGCCCGAACAGGCGGCCGAGGCCAAAGCCTCGAAGGAATCACTGGAGAAAGCACATCGCTACTCCAAGCCAATCGCAACTCAGATCGTTCCAGCCGCGCAGTTCTATCCGGCCGAAGACTATCACCAGCAGTATCTCGAAAAACGCGGCCTGGCCAGTTGCCACATCAACACTTAGCGATCACTCTAGCCGCGAAGCGGCGACAGACTGAAGCCCACGGCCTGCCCTGAGCTTGTTGAAGGGGCGCAAGCCGTGGGTGATATGAACTGGGAAGAAAATAAGCCCCGGAATGTGCGACAGAACCGTCGATAACACACACACCGAGACAAGGCGACTCTTCTAACGAGAATTCACACATTAGCCGGTTGTCGCGGCCGAAAGAAGAACAACAAAATAAATCCACCCAGATAATAAGGCGCGCTTTGCTGCAGGTTGGCGCCCAACACCCGCTGAATCAACCCGAACAGCGCCAGTCCTTCACACAATGCGTAGGTGATGACGTAACCCGTTCTCCAATGTCCCAGGCTGATGTTGTCTTCGGGATGCGTTGCCAGGCTTTCTTCCGCCCGCAAAACGAGCGTACGCCGTACCACAAAGATCACTCCCACCACCGCCACGCCCAGCGTCGTAAATAAGTAAGCGACAGTCGGGTCGACGCCATGCGTCGGCCGCGACGCTACCTCCCCAACGAAGACAAAAAGCAGGATGCTCGCCAGCATCCCCCACTGCACCATTCGCAGCATCTTGAGAGCCAGAGTCATCTACGTCCATTCTTATCGGGGGAACGAAAGAAGTTTTACCGAACATACTACGGGAATCCCCGTCAGGCAACTCCGGTTTTCCCTGTTCAGTGAGAATGTTGATGCTCGGGCTTTCCGGGCCGCATATGCACGAATATTTGAAACGATACCGGATAGTTGCCATAACTTGCATTGAGCACGCTTGGCTTGGAATAGAACGTCATATCTGCCCCCAATCCCAACTGCCACGTGCGGTTCTGAATCAGCTCGCGCTCTCCTCCAAACGTGTACGCCCCAATTCGATAGACCGGCTGAAAGGCATCCTCGGGAAACAGTTCATCCTTGTCCACCAGTTCCAGTCGCGTGAATGCATAGTTGCGTCGCCGAAAATTCCAAGTCGATTCCAGTAGATAGCTGTTCAGAGTTCGATCGGTTGCGATCTTGTGCACTCGCCCCCAGATCAACGATGTGGTCCAACGACCAGTCGTTAGCGGCCGGTTATATTCCACCGACGCCGTCTCCCGCCACTGACTGCCCGGTTCCAGCGCCTCTGGATGCTCCAGTCGGCCAACACTGTATTGCGCCACCCAATTCGCAGACGGCGCAATGCTGGCCCGTCCCGACCACGAGTCGAGCGCCCCAAGTTGAATGCTCCACCGCTGCTCGTTCGGCTCGCGCCCATTGAACGCCGAAGCTTCCAGCTTCACTCGGTCAATCACGAATCCTGTCGTCACCACGCCGAAACTGGTGTGCGTCGAATCCTGCAAATGATGGCTCAATGGCGCCAATGGCAACTCCGAAACCGAAGCGCGATGAATATATGTCACCGGGCCGAGCGCTGGCTCAGCCGACGGCCCTCCGTAAAACTCCCACGAAAGTTTTTTCGCGAGCGCCACCGTGTAGAGCAACGACAATTCCGCAAATACATTATGCGGATGCTGATGATCGACCAATGCCTCCCCATGGTAAGTCTCCCCAGTTTGAAACAGTTCGGGAAATCCAGGATGCGGTGAGGTGAGCGACTCTGCTGAAAACATCTGCCGGAACAGGATCGTTCCCCTGCCCAGCTTGTGCTGCTCCATCAGCATGCCCCAATTCACCGACTCCGCTTTACCCGCGCCGCGCGGCCCGCCTTGCTGGTTGTAGTCGACGAAGATCGCGCCGTGCGCCATGAACTCCCACCCGCCGTGCATCCACATCCACTCCGGCCCTTGTACCGAAGCAGGCTGCCACGCCGTTCCCGATCCTTCATGCGGCGATGGCAACTGCAACGACGCTTGTTGCTGCATCGGCATGTTCATTCCCGCCATGGACGAATCTTGTTGTGCCGATGTCTGCTCGTCGGCGTGCTCATGCGGCGGCGCGGCGGGCTCAGAAGTTTGCCCCATCGACTGGCCCACTAACATCGCGCACGCCGCCAGCAACACTACGACAAACGAATTCCTTCTCAAGCGATTCCTCGTAGTCCCTGAATATGCCAGAATGCCAAATCCGCGCGCGTGCCTGCACACATGCTGCGGCATCAGTATCAGGAAGATTATTTCTCAGATTCGCAGCGGAGCCATGCCTGGTGGACTGCTGGAAGGAACGAGAACCCGTGAAGAGCGGAAGCGCAGAACAACATTCAGAACAAGCTCAGGGCTACGATCCAGGCCGCAAACTTGCCCAACCCCGGGTCTCAGAAAAAACGCTGCATTCGGAATCGCCGCATGATGACCATTCACACAGCACTGGTATCTTGTCGGAGTTGGAGAGGGACTATCGGGCGAGTGGTCATGACATCCCGCCGGATGACTCACATGGGTCGCGGGAAATAGCTCCACTTGGGCAGTCGTGAAGGTCCAGGCGATCGTCATGAAGAGCGACGCCGCGACCATGCGCAAGATTCCATGCATCGCGTTATGTTCCGGTTATTCGGATGCGGAGTTCTTCGGGAAGCCGTTGACGGATCTCCTCCGGCAAGCGATCATGCACCCGCCGCGCACCCTCTTTCGCCGCATCCAGCACCGTGACTGGAGCCGGCGTTGCCACCGCCACACCCAGCCAGATCAGGGCCGACAGCGCAAAGCCTGCCAAGGCAGCGATTTCCAGCCAGAACGCATGCCGTGGTCCCAAGTGCCAGATCACTCCGAATGCCAGCAGAAACACTCCCGCCGACACCGAGGCCAGCGCAATCAGTCCTACATCAATGATGCGATGAATTTGTTGTCGGCTGCGGCAGTGCTCACAGCTCAGCGAAGTGCTTCTCGTAGTCGCCGCACATCTCAGGCGCAAGGCCGGAGATGTCGTACCGCCAGCCCGCCAGAATCTTACCAACGATTGGATCAACGCACTGCTGACTCATGGGGGTAAGCCAAACATGCCAATCAACCGCTACAGGCGAATCGGCTCCAGGGCCTCGGTCTGTGATGCCAGCACCACGCGGTTTTGAAACAGTCCGCCCCGCGCGGAAAGCGCCTTTTCTGCTTCTCTCCGAGCGATTTCCGGATGATTGTTCTGCTCAGACAGATGCGCCAGCACCACAAACGTCGCACTATTATCATAGTCGTTCGTGAAGAAATCCGCGAGCGCCAGGTTCGACAGGTGCCCCACCCGGCTCATCACCCGCTGCTTCACCGACCACGGATAAGGCCCCACCCGCAACATTTCCAGATCATGATTCGATTCCATCACCAGCACATCGCATCCCCGCAGATGATCGCGCACGCTCACCGGCAAATATCCCAGGTCGGTGGCTACCCCTACCTTGATGCCTTCCGCGCGAAACGTGAATCCCACCGGATCTGCCGCATCGTGCGGAATCGTGAACGGCTTCACCTCAATATCGCCCACCTGAAATCGATGCCCTGACTCGAATGCGCTCAAACTTTTCCAGCTTCGGTCGCTCGCCCGCTTCATTGCGCATCGCCCGCGCCCATGCCTGGTGCGTCGCCCCCGTCATGAACACTGGGATGCGCAGCTTCCTGGCGAGCACCGCCAACCCGTAGACGTGATCAGAATGTTCGTGAGTAATCAGAATTGCGGAAAGCGAATGTGGATCCTCGCCCAAGGTTCGCAGCCGCTTGAAGGTCTCGCGGCATGAGATACCTGCATCGACCAGAATCTTGGTGCAGGCGCTGGCCACCACCGCGCAATTGCCGCGGCTCCCACTGGCCAGCATAGTCACACTTACACCCATGCTCGCAGCATACGCGTCCAACCTGTGGAATCGGGAGTAACTTTCTAGTTAGCCGATACCAAAGAGCGGTCTTCCGGCGTCCGCGCGACGGCTCCGGCGAATTTGGAACTCCGGCAATTTCCCTGAAGGCCCGAGAAGCCCGAAGCCGGAAGCCTGTTCCTACTTTCCCTGCCGCAAATTCTCCGCCACACCCCGCATCAACGAGCCTCCATAGGCCCCCGCGACACCAGGGAAAAATGCCAGAAACGATCCATAGATCTGCGCCCGCGTCGGCTTCACGGTAAGGATCATGTACGCGGCCAACTCCGTCAGCGGAATAAACACTCCCACCATTACCACCCACCGCCACGGCCATCGCGGCCGCAGCAGTCCCAACAACATGCACG
Organism: uncultured Acidobacteriaceae bacterium; assembly: GCA_963840895.1. GTDB lineage: Bacteria > Acidobacteriota > Terriglobia > Terriglobales > Acidobacteriaceae > Sulfotelmatobacter. The sequence continues at coordinate 218,395 of CAWJAR010000002.1, read as the reverse complement.
AAGCCAATACCAGCAACGCGGTGAACAGCAGATCATTGACCGCGACGTCCGCCCATCCTGCCCCAATGCCGCACAAAGCGGCCAGCAGGTAGAACCACGCGTCGCGGCTGTCCGGCGTTCTTCATTCAGCCAACTAGTACGTATAGAATCCTCGCCCGCTCTTCCGCCCCAGCCACCCCGCATCCACCATCTTGATCAGCAGCGGACACGGCCGGTACTTCGGATCCCCCAGCCCATTCTGCAGCACCCGCATGATGTCGAGGCAAACGTCGAGTCCAATAAAATCCGCCAGCGTCAGCGGCCCCATGGGATGCGCCATCCCCAGCTTGAACACCTCATCAACCGCCTCCGCCGTCGCCACGCCCTCCATCACCGCGTACATCGCCTCATTCAGCAGCGGCATCAGCACTCGATTCGAAACAAATCCCGGGGCGTCGTTCACCTCCACCGGAGTCTTCTCCAGCTTCACCGACAACTCGCGCACGCTTTCAAATGTTTCCTGCGACGTTGCCAGTCCCGCGGATCACCTCCACCAGCTTCATCACCGGCACAGGATTAAAGAAGTGCATCCCGATCACTTTCTCCGCCCGCTTGGTCTGCGCCGCCAGCTTCGTAATCGAAATGGAAGAAGTATTCGATGCCAGAATAATTTCTGGCCGCGTCACCCGGTCGAGGTCGCGAAAAATTTCCGTCTTGATCTCGAATTTCTCGGTCGCCGCTTCAATCACAAAATCGCATTCTGCAAGCTTCGCGCGATCCGTGACCGGCTGAATTCGCTTCAATGCCGAGGCTTTGTCATCGATAGTGATCTTATTCTTCGCGACCTCGCGTTCCAGATTCTTCCCGATGGTCTCGAGCGCGCGATCCAGAAACCGCTGCTCCACATCGCACAGCACTACGTCGTATCCACCGCGCGCAAACACATGCGCGATCCCATTCCCCATCGTCCCCGCGCCAACAACGCCGACTCGCTGAATGTTCATAGAAATTTGCCCCTGAGAAAACGTTCGAGTCTACCACCACACACACACTCCCCTCCAATCGTGGGCGCGTGAAAGATCCTGTCGTGTGCCCCACCCCTTTTCCCCACTGCTATTCTCCCGCAGCGACTCCAAACACACCACCTCGTGCGACCAATCACACCAGTCCCAGACCTCGCCCAATACCATAAAACGTCAGGGAAAGCGTGCCTATGCTCGTCAAGACCATCATCGAACCCTTCCGCATCAAAAGCGTCGAACCCCTCCACTGGACTACTCGCCAACAGCGCGAACAACTTCTCGAGGCCGCTTACTACAATCTCTTCCTCCTCCCCGCCGACGATGTCCTGATCGATCTCCTCACTGACTCCGGTACGGGCGCCATGTCCACGCATCAGTGGGCCGCCATCATGGAAGGTGACGAAAGCTACGCGGGCAGCCGCAGCTTCGATCGGTTCAAAAATTCCATCCAGGATATCTTCGGTTTCCGTCACGTCATCCCCACGCACCAAGGCCGCGCCGCCGAACGCATCCTCTTCGGTGTTGCCTGCAAGAAAGGAGACGTCGTCCCCAACAACACGCACTTCGATACTACCCGCGCCAACGTCGAATTCGTCGGCGCCGAAGCCGTCGATCTCGTCATCGAAGAAGGGAAGCACCCAGCATCGACCCATCCCTTCAAAGGCAACATGAACGTCGCCGCCCTCGAAGCCCTCATCACACGCATCGGCCGCGAACGCATCCCACTCGTCATGCTTACCGTCACCAACAACTCCGGCGGAGGCCAGCCTGTCTCCATGGAAAACGTCCGCCAGGTCAGCGCCGTCTGCAAGCGCCACAAAATTCCGCTCTACTTCGACGCCTGCCGCTTCGCCGAAAACGCCTGGTTCATCAAGCTGCGCGAGAAAGGATACGAAAACAAAACTCCCAAAGAAATCACTCAGGAAATGTTCCGCTACGGCGACGGATGCACCATGTCCGCGAAGAAGGACGGCATGGCCAACATCGGCGGATTCCTCTGCACCAATGACGATCTGCTCGCCCAGCAGGAAAAAGATCTCCTCATCCTGACCGAGGGATACCCCACCTACGGCGGCCTCGCCGGACGCGATCTCGAAGCTATCGCGGTCGGCGTGCAGGAAGCTCTCGAAGAAGACTACCTTCGCTACCGCATTGCCTCGACGGCCTATCTCGGCAATCACATCGCGAGCCAGGGCGTGCCCATCGTCCTGCCCCCCGGCGGACACGCTATCTACCTCGACGCCCGCGCCTTCCTCCCGCACATTCCGCCAGATCAATTTCCCGGGGTTGCGCTAGCTGCCGAACTCTACCTCGAAGGCGGAATCCGCTCCGTAGAAATCGGCACGCTGATGTTCGCCGCCGCAGCAAAAATGGATCTGGTGCGCCTCGCCATCCCGCGCCGCGTCTACACTCAAAGCCACATCGACTATGTTGTGGAAGTCATCCTGGAAGTCTGGAAGCACCGCGACCGCATCCCCGGCCTTCGTCTGACGTACGAAGCCCCGTTCCTGAGACACTTCACCGCGCACTTGGAACCGGTGAATGTCGCCGCAGCCATACGCTCATAAACTCGACCGTTGTCTAAGCGGTTGGTACGCTCCGGCGCGGATTTGCACGGCCCGTTTCCTGGAAGCCGGAAGCCGTGAGCCGGAATCCAAGAGCCAACCTCCAACCGAGGTGTAAAATATGGAAGCAATCCCTTACCGATAATCTCCCAGCTTCGAAAGGATTCCCCCATGGCAACGCTTGAAGCCCCCGTCCGGCCGCGCACGACCCTGCATCAGGGTCCATTTGTCACCGAGCCCTTCTACGACTTCCGCAACGAAGAGAACGCCCGCCGCATGCGCGCCGCCATCGCCAAAGTCCGCGGCCAACTCGGCCGCGAATACGACCTCATCATCGGCGGCAAGCGCGTCAAGACCACGGACAAGATCAAGTCGCTGAACCCGTCGCAGCCCTCGCAGATTGTCGGCATCCACCAGAAGGCCGGCAAAGAACACGTAGAGCCTGCCATGCAAGCCGCGCTCAAAGCCTTCCAGTCCTGGAGTCGCACCACGGTTGAAGACCGCGCCAGCCTCGTCTTCCGCGTCGGCGACCTCATGCGTCAGCGCAAAATGGAATACATGGCCTGGCTCGTCTTCGAAGTCAGCAAGAACTGGGCCGAGGCCGACGCCGACATCTCCGAGACCATCGACTTTTGCGAGTTCTATGCGCGCGAAGCCCTCCGCTTCGCCAAGGCGCAAACGCCCATCCAACTCCCCGGCGAGCGCGACACGCTGCACTACATTCCTCTCGGCGTAGGCGCGGTGATTCCACCGTGGAACTTCCCCTGCGCCATCATGGCCGGCATGACGCTCGCCTCCATCGTCAGCGGCAACACCGTAATCCTGAAGCCGTCGAGCGATTCGCCGACCATCGCCGCGAAGTTCCTGGAGCTTCTCGAAGAAGCCGGAATGCCCGAGGGCGTCGTCAACTTCTGCCCTGGCGCTGGAGCCAGCTTCGGTGACGCCGTTGTCGCGCATCCCAAAACCCGCTACATCGCCTTCACCGGATCGCGCGAGGTTGGCCTGCACATCAATAAAGTGGCCGCGACGCAGGCCCCCGGTCAGGTCTGGATCAAGCGCACTATCCTCGAGATGGGAGGCAAAGACGCCATCATCGTTGACGCGGACGCCGACATCGACTCCGCCGTCGAAGGCGTGGCCCAAGCCGCATTCGGATTTCAGGGACAAAAGTGCTCGGCCTGCTCTCGCGCCATTGTCGACGAGCGCGTCTACGACAAGTTCCTCGAACAGCTCAAAGCCCGCGTCGAAAAGATTCAGATCGGCGACGTCGCCGAGAACGCCGCCATGGGCGCAGTCATCAACGAAGGCTCAATGAAGACGATCCTTGAATACATCGAGCAGGGCAAGAAAGATGGACGCCTCCTCACTGGCGGCGAGCGCGCTCCCGGCGAAGGCTATTTCATCAAGCCCACGGTATTCGCCGACATCCCGCCGAAGTCGAAGTTAGAGCAGGAAGAGATCTTCGGCCCCGTACTAGCCGTAATCAAAGCTCGCGGCTTCGACCACGCCCTCGAGATCGCCAACGACACCGAGTTCGGTCTGACCGGTGCGGTCTACACCAAGTCCCGCGACAAGATCGACCGCGCCATCCAGGAGTTCCACGTCGGCAACCTGTATATCAACCGCAAGTGCACCGGAGCCATGGTCGGCGCCCACCCCTTCGGCGGCTTCAACATGTCGGGCACAGATTCAAAGTCGGGTGGCCCCGACTACCTGTACCTGTTCACGCAAGCCAAAGCAGTAGGAGAGAAGATCAGCTAACCGTAGCGCCGCCGTCCCGGCGGCTGTAGTGGCGGCGTCTGGCCGCCACTCCCAGCCCAAGATACGGGGCTAGTCGTCTTACGGCGCGATTGGCGCAACCGGCAACGGATTCCGCTCCGTGAACTGCCGCTGATGCCAGTACGGATAAACCGGCGTCACGTCGCTCGCGCGATCAAGCTTGCTGACCTGCTCTGCCGTCAGGTTCCACCCTGCCGACCCCAGGTTCTGCCGCAACTGCTCTTCATTGCGCGCCCCGAAGATCGCTGTTGATACCGTGGGCCGCTGCAGCAGCCAGTTGAGCGCGACCTGTGGCACGGTCTTGCCCGTCTCCTTCGCAACCTCGTCAAGCGCGTCGACGACCTTGTAGAGATGCTCGTCAGAGACTTGTGGGCCCATGTCTGCGGTCTTGTGCAGTCGGCTCTCCTTCGGCAGTGGATGCCCGCGCCGGATCTTGCCCGTCAACCGTCCCCATCCCAGCGGACTCCAGATCAGCGCGCCGACCCCCTGATCGAGCCCCAGTGGCATCAATTCCCACTCGTACTCCCTGCCGATCAGCGAGTAATACACTTGGTGCCCCACATAGCGCGTCCAACCATATCGATCTGAAACGTCCAGCGCTTTCATCAAATGCCATCCCGAGAAGTTCGAGCAAGCGATGTAGCGCACCTTGCCGCTCGTCACCAGACGGTCGAGCGTGCTCAGCACTTCCTCTTGCGGCGTCAACGCGTCAAAACCATGCAGGTGATAGATATCGATGTAATCGGTACCCAGCCGCCGCAAGCTGCCTTCGCAAGCCTGGATCAAGTGATGGCGCGATGATCCCAGGTCGTTTGGCCCCGGTCCCATGCGGAACGTCCCCTTCGTCGAGATGAGTACCTTCTCCCGTCGCCCGGCGATCGCCTTGCCGAGAATGGTTTCGGAGAGTCCGTCTGAATAAATATCCGCCGTATCGAATAGATTGACGCCAGCCTCGAGGCAGATGTCGACCAGCCGAGTTGCCTCGGCAACGTCGCTCGCACCCCAGGCCTTGAAGAACTCCGTTCCACCCCCAAACGTCCCGGTGCCGTAACTCAAAACTGGCACCTTCAAACCCGATCGTCCAAGTTGTCGGTATTCCATACCTCGCATAGATGCAGCACAATCTAAGAATGATTCGGAGAGCGCGCATATTCGGCGTTCCACCCGCTTAGTGGCGGCGAGACGCCGCCATGACAGCCACGCGACACAACGGCGCTACAAAGACAAAGGCCGCCTTGCAGGCGGCCTTTATTCTGTTCCTACTCGAACGTTACTGCGCAACTCCTGCGGGTGGTTGTGGTGCCGCTCCGGTCGTGGTCGCAGCAGCAGCCTCATTCAGAATGCGGTGATGGATGGTAAACAGAGCCAATTCCAACCGGTCGGACACGCCGATCTTGTCGTACACGTTGCGCAGGTAGTTCTTGATGACCTGCTCGGTGGTGCCGAGTTGGGTGGCGATTTCCTTGTTCTTGTAGCCCTGCACGATCAGAGCCACGATGCGGAGCTCCTTTGCGGTCAGCCGGTCGCGCACGCGCAATCCGACCATATCGTTCTCGGTGAGTTCGCTGGGCACTGCGACGTCCTGCACCCAGGTCTCGCCGCGCGCGACTTTGCGCACACAGTCCACGAGGGCCGCGCTGGTCACGTTGCGATACACCACTCCGTGCGCGCCATTCGACATGTGCCGCTGCGCGCTCTCGCCCGTATCGGCCAGCACGATCACGCGAGTCTTTGCTTTGTTCGCTCCCTGCACGATGGCAGCAAAGTCATTGTGGAATCCCGCTGCCACGACCAGCACGGCGGCGCGGAACTTGTCCAAGGCCATGAACATCTGTTCAGGCGTTTGAGCCTGGGCCACGATGCGCATCTCATCTTCCACGGCCAGCACTTTGGCTATGCCCGCCCGGAAGATCGCCTGGTTATCGGCCAGAATCAGTTTGAGCATGTTGTCAACGCTCCAAGAAAGTCTTCTATGAGTTCCTGACGAACTCGTATGAGTCGATCACGCAGGCCACGCCGCGGCCTTCGCCACCTGTTCCAGTTTCATCGGCGCGCACCACCCGCCCCTTGCATTGGATGGTCACATTCTCCTGACCGCCCGTCATCTCCGGGGGCAGCGTGATTTCAAATTCCACCGGCGAACCAATCTCCATTGAGGAATCGGCGCGGATGTACACTCCTGCCGCGCTGAGATTCCCGGTGACTCCCTCGGAGTCTCCGCCGGACTCGCCCTTATGGATCTTAATCGGCAATTCCAGCGGGAACCTTTTCCCGGTCCGTGCTTCTTCGCCCACGGTACCTCCTCTAGGCTGGCCGCTTATCTGATGCTCGTCTGCGCATGAGGCCAACGTCGTCAAACCAAGCTCCTGGCGGGCGCAGGCCCGCTTTTATGCTCAGGGGCGGTTATATCACGAATGACACCTATGTAAAAGCCTGATAACCCGTTAGTTAACGGTAGCATCTAGGTTCCCCCCGGGCAGAAGAGCCATTGACCGCGCCCCGATCCTCCGGGCTTGACCCACCTTTACATCGAGGGCCGGGGCCGCGTGGTAGTGTTTTCTCCTGTCATCCTGGTTTCGATAGGAGCCCCTTCTCATGGCGAACTTACTCCTGATCCGCAGCAAGTTTAGCGGCCAATGGTTGGCCATTCTGATTCTTGTGGTGGGGGTTGGTACCGTTAGTCTGGCGCAAAGCAGTCAGAAGCCCGCAGCTCAGGCTCCCGAGAAGAAGAGCGCGCCTGGGTCGACGGAGATCAAACCGTCCGAGCCTGGTGGCTTGCTCATTCAACTCAACGGCGCGCTTGAGGGCCTGGCGGCAAGAGTCTCTCCGGCGGTTGTGCAGATCCTCGTCACCGGCTACGGGCCGCTGCGCGAGGAAGATCGATCTCAAACCGCGTATATCGTTCGGCAGCACGCGGTTGGTTCCGGAGTCATCGTCGACTCTAACGGCTACGTCATGACGAACGCGCACGTCGTCGAAGGCGCGCAACGCATTCGCGTGGCCTTGCCGCTCCCTATGGGCGATGCCGGCGGCCAGGTGCCGATCGGAAAGCGCCGAATATTGGAAGCTCGCCTCATCGGCCAGCACAAGGAAACCGATCTCGCGCTCCTCAAGATTGAAGAGACTGACTTGCCAACCCTTCCCTTGATCAGCCAGCGCCCGCACGTGGGCCAACTCGTGTTTGCCATTGGCAGTCCCGAAGGACTGCAAAATTCGGTCACCATGGGCGTGATCAGTGCGCTCGCACGTCAGCCCGATGCCGCTAAGCCTCTTTCATATTTGCAAACCGACGCTCCCATCAATCCCGGTAACAGCGGTGGCCCGCTGGTTGATATGAATGGATCAGTGCTTGGGATCAACACTTTCATCCTGTCGCAAGGCGGTGGCAGCGAAGGTCTGGGTTTCGCCATTCCGGCCCGTGTGGTCGATTTCGTCTACCACAGCCTGCGCAAGTATGGGCATGTTCATCGTGTGGAAATCGGCGCGGGCGCGCAGGAGATTACTCCCACGCTGGCAGAAGGCCTGCATCTTCCACAACGGTGGGGCGTCGTAGTCGATGACGTGAAGCCCGACGGTCCCGCTGCCGCGGCCGGTTTGCAGGTGCAAGACATTATTCTGACGGCTGATGATCGCCGCATTGAAACCCTGCCCTCGCTTTCAGCGGCTCTGTATCTTCATCGGCTCGACCAGGTTGTGAAACTGGAGATCCTGCGCGGCACCGAAAAGAAAACTCTATACATTCCGGCGATCGAAAGCCGCGACCATATGGACGAACTCATGGACGCGGTGAATCCCGACAACAGTCTGATCCCACGCCTGGGTATTTTGGCGATCGATCTCACCAGCGAAATGCGTTCCAAGCTGGGATCTTCGTTGCGAATTCCGTCGGGCGTAATTGTGGTAGGACGCGCGGCCGACTTGATTCTGCCCGACACCGGACTCCAGGCCGCCGACATCATTCACCAGCTCAACACGACCCAAATCGACTCCGTGAACACGCTTCGCACCGCGGTGAACGCGTTGAAAACCGGCGACGCAGTTGTGCTGCAAGTCGAGCGTGATGGTGGGCTGCAGTATGTGAGCTTTGAGATGGAATAAAAACGATGGAGTACGACATGCGCAGGGCTGCTGCGAAAATACTGCCGGGTGCGCCTTCTTACTTGCTGCTTACGTGCCGCTTTTGGAATCAAATGAAAAGACCGTCCACTTCTCGCCGTCTTTCTCGAAGGGAACTGCAGGGACTTCGCCGCCAACGAAGTCAGAGATGACCTGCTTCCAGAAGCGCTGTGCCGCAACATTCAACTGCATCACGCGAACCTCCCACGACCCGGGAAACCGTGTCCACAGCTGATTCGCGGCCAGAGTTCCAATGCCGCGTCGACGATATCCGCGTAGAACGAAGAACTCAGCCAGATCCCATGCATTCTCATTTCCCGAGAATGCAGACCCTTTCTTCACCAATGCGAATCCTGCCGGTTTGCCATCGACCCAGATGAGGAAAGGATGACGGCCGGCTTCCATCCAATAAAGGGGAAGAGGGTGGTAAGTTAAACTTTCCGTCTGCCCCGATCTCCACATCGAGGAACTCGCTAAAGTCGTGGGCATAGAGTTGAAGCAGATTCGCCAGGAGTCGGCGCCTGTTCCGCTCGCGGCCGGAAGCACTTCGACCGGTGAGGCCGGTTTTGGCGGATGATCATTCACGGGATATGCAAACACGAGTATATGCCCCTGTTTCGATGGGGGTCATTGTGGATCGAAGGTTCTGAGGAAGACTAGCCCGGGAACGGCTTCTAACTCCCGGCGCCGATCGCCGAAGCTTTGGGCCTGCGAGCGCTCTCAAGCGCGATCCCGATTCCAGCTCCAATTGCCTCCACTACCCGCAGTTCATCTGGGATGAATGCGTCCTGCGCGGCGCGATAGAGCGCGAGCACCGCCGCTACTCCCGAGGTTCCTTCCAGTGGCACGGCAAGCGCCGAGCGTAGCGTGCTGAACTTCGTGGTATCGTTCAGATAACCTGGTTCCACCGAAGGATTGCCGTTCAAGATCGCCTTATGATTTTGTGCCACCCATCCGGAGAGACCTTCGCCCTCAGGAATCCGCAGAGAAGAGAACAGCCGGAAGTTTTCTCCGCTCACAAATTCCGCCGAGAGCGTGCCGTTTTTCGGGCAATAGACGGCGAGAGAGTCATGCGGCACCAGGTGTTTCAGCCGAACCGCGAGCAGAGACAAAATGTCTTCAGCGCACAGAGAAGATCCGGACTGACGAGAGAAATCGAGAATTGCTTGCCCTTGCTGCCGCGCCGTTACAATCAACGCGGCCTCCTTCCCTGCGGGTGCTGACGCTTTCGTATCTGCTTGCGCCGACTCTGCAAACCCCGCGTCGGGCGCCAACCCGCGCTCCACTTTAATATCTGTCGACAATTTCGGAGGAGCCTGCAAGGGCTGCTCGTTCGCCATCTTCTCGAGTTCGATATAGCGGCGCCCCAGAATCTCGACGACCTTCGGATCAAAAGCCTTGCCTGCATCCGCTACCACCTTGGCCATGGCTTCATTCAGCGGAAGAGCCTTGCGATATTGCCGGTCCGACGCCAGCGCGTCCAGACAATCTACGGCCGAAAGAATTCGCGCCCCGATCGGAATGTCTTCGCCGACGAGCCCATTCGGGTAGCCACTGCCGTCCCATTTTTCATGGTGGGCGCGCACAATCGGTACCACTGGGTACGGAAAATGCACTTGCTCCAGAATCTCAGCTCCAACAATGGGATGGATCTTCATCTTCTCGAATTCTTCGGGCGTCAGTTTTCCCGGCTTCGAAATGATGTGCTCCGGCACCGCCAATTTTCCGATGTCGTGCAGTACCGACGCGGCCCGCAGCGCTTCGGTCTCATCCGCGCTCAAACCCAGGTCCTTGGCCAGTTCCATCGCGTACACGCGCACGCGCTGCAAGTGTTCTCCGGTAGTTTCGTCTTTAGCCTCGATCGCGAGTGCGAGCGCCTCAATGGTTCGCAGGTGTAGGCTTGAAACTTGTTCGGCGTGCTTCTTCTCGGTCTCCAACTTTCCGAGATAGAGTCGGTAGGAGCGATACATCAAATAAATTGGCGGCAGAATGAGCAGCGACGACTGCCATCCTATGTGCCGGTTCAGAAAATGCACTAAGCCTGCTGCCGCCGCTCCCACCATGTAATAGGGGAACGACCACAGATAACTCGCGGTCCAGACTTTTGGAATCGGTTTATCTTCTGTGAGACCGATGATGGTCGACATGGCCGCCGTGTTGCATCCGAAGTGTGTGATGGCGGCGACCAGGAGCGCCAGCGGCCCGGGTGCATGCAGCACATAAATAACGATCAACTGGTAAGCGCCGTACGCGACCGCGCTCGAAACCGTAACCTGCGACAGATTGAAGATCAGCTGAACCAACTTCACCCGGCGCGCCGGTTTCCAATAAAACTGCGCGAGGGTACTGGCGAGTCCAATCACCAGCGTTTGGGGCAAACTTAGTTCCAGAATTCCGAGCAGGGTGAACAGGAAGTTCACTGAGAGGGTTCCCTCGATGCCCGGCAAACTCACCTTGAGCGACGACGCCAGCAGCGCCGCGATCAGGTAGCAAGTGAACTTCACTGGATCAGTAAATTGCCAGTTCCAGAAGGCCGTCGCAAAGCAGACGAGTCCCATCAAGGCCATGCCAGCGATGAACGCGCGCGCGCCTATGGAACGGACCCACGACATGATAAGTGCTTAAATTTTCAACGAAATAGGAGCGCCTGTCCGCCCAAAAGAACGTCTACTGATTACCTTGGTTTTCCATTGGAATCAGCTACTTACAGCAGAATCGGCGCTCCCTTTGGCATTTGTCCAGGCCTAAGCCCCGAGACAACATGTCCCACGCCCCACGCCGTGGGACAAAGTGCCCGTTGAATTTCACAACAGGTGGGTCTAAGTAATTGAAAACGCAGGGTAACGCCGGTCACCCTTTGGACCCGGACCTGCACGCATACAAGTCACTAGGGGCCAGTTACGCGCCTGTGGGCGCATTGAAGTGGGGGAGATATGAAGAAGTTCTTGCTTCTACTGTTAATTGCCAGCGTAACGCTGGCGCATGCCAACGACGCAAAGATATCGCCGGAATTGCGTGGATATAAATCGACCAAACAGGTCCAGGTGATCGTGCAGTATGCGCCGGGAACGCAGGTGAATTGCAACGGCCTGCTTGGACTGGTGAGCTGCCTGGTGAATGACGTTGTGAAACTGGGCGGAACGATCCTGGGCCAGCTGCCGCTGGTGAACGGCGTGGTGGCGCTGCTCGACGGCAACGGCATTCTGAATCTCTCGAACCAGCCGAACGTGGTGTATATCAGTGCCGACCGGCCGCTGACTCCGTCGCTCAGCAACGCTGCCTCGGCCGTGAATGCGGACTTCGCGTGGCAGTCGAATTACACCGGATCCGGGATTGGCGTGGCGCTGATCGACAGTGGTGTGAGCAATAGTCTTGACCTTTACACGGGCGTGCTGCCTCTCTCTCGCGTCGTCTATCAGCAGTCTTTTGTGCCCGGAAACTCGAGTCCTAATGATCAATACGGACACGGCACGCATATTGCGGGCTTGATTGCAGGAGATGGTCTCAATTCCACCGGTCCTCTTTACACCAAGACCTTCAAAGGAATCGCGCCGGATTCAAAGATCGTCAACCTGCGAGTGCTGGATGCGAATGGTGCGTCAACCGATAGCGTCGTCATTGCCGCGATCAATCAGGCGATCGCTTTGAAATCAAAATACAACATTCGTGTGATCAATCTTTCGATGGGTCGCGCGGTGTACGAAAGCTACCAGTTGGATCCGCTCTGCCAGGCAGTCGAGAAGGCTTGGCAAAATGGGATCGTAGTAGTTGTGGCTGCCGGCAACAACGGTCGCTATCAGCCCACGAACGGCTACGGAACAGTTACCTCACCCGCCAACGATCCGTACGTGATCACTGTGGGCGCGATGAAGCCCATGGGAACGCCAACGCGCGTTGACGATCTGATCGCGAGCTACAGCTCCAAGGGACCGACGGTGATTGATGCCGTCGCCAAGCCTGACCTCGTCGCCCCCGGGAACCTGCTGGTCTCGCTCGAGGCCCCCGGGTCGACCCTTTATAACCAGTATCCGGGCAACCGCGTTCCTTACAGCTTCTACGTCAAGGGCGGAAGCAACGCGTCGTCGTCCAGTTATTTCACGCTGAGTGGCACCAGCATGGCGGCGGGCGTGGTCAGCGGAGTGGTTGCAGATCTTTTGCAGAAGAGTCCCGCTCTCACTCCTGATCAGGTGAAGGCGCGCCTGATGAAGACTGCGTGGAAGTCGTTCCCGGCGTTCAGCAGCACGACTGACCCGACTACGGGAATTACATACACTGACCAGTACGATCTCTTCACAGTCGGCGCCGGCTATGTCGATGTGGAGGCCGCTCTCAACAGCAGCGACGTTGCGAAGGGGACTGCAATGTCTCCGGTCGCCACGTATGATGCGAACTCCGGGAATGTCTACCTGAACGATAGTTCGACTGCGGTGTGGAACACGTCCGCTGCGTGGTCGAACTCCGCCGTGTGGGGATCTTCGGAATTTGTCGCCGGCGCGCAGTCGACAACCATGACTGGAAGTAACGCTCTCTGGGGCAGCAATGCCCTGTGGGGTTCGAACGCGTTGTGGGGATCGAATGCTCTTTGGGGTAGTAATGCGCTTTGGGGCAGCAACGCGCTCTGGGGTAGCAATGCGTTGTGGGGCAGCAATGCTCTGTGGGGAAGCAACGCCACGCCCGGAGAGCAATAAGAGCCTAAGAAATTCACGAGAGAGGCCGCGACTCAGATCGCGGCCTTTTTTAGTTGGAAGTGAAAGAGGCGCACGTGGGGACGGCCGCCCCTTCGACTCAGCTCAGGGCAGGCTCTCGGCCGTCCAGCCAGGACGAAATCTGGCTGAGTGCGTTCAAGAATCCTACGAGTGTCCTTGTACTACCTTCTGAATCGCCGTTTTGAGTTCGTCCGCATGAAAGCCGAACGGCCCAGGCTTGCTCTTGTAGGCCACGCGGCCGGTAGAGTCAATCACATAAAGGCGGTCCGGCCACGCCGTATAAGCGCTCTCCGTTGAGTTGCCGAATTCGTCGAGCACGGCAGGGATCTCAATTCCCAGCTTGCGCACACACGATCCTGCAACCAAGCCACGCTCTTCTTCGCTGCGCGGGCTTGCGAAGACGACCTTGTCCTTTACGTTGCTCTGCATCTGCCAGACGTCGCTGGGATGCGCCTCGGTGATGTAGACCACGAGGAACTCAACTTGGCTTCGATATTGTTCGTAGAGTTTATTGAGGGCAGGAACCTCCCGCCGGAAGGGTGGTCAGGTGTAGCTTCCGAAGACGAGTACAACGGGTCGATCCTTTGCGAGAGCTGATAGTTGGATGTGGTCCGTCTTATCGAGCTTGGCCAGGTTGAAATCGGGTGCGGGACTGCCCACCTGCAATACCCCCGACCGGGCATGCATCCACAGCGTTTCGAACGGAAGAACCAGAAAGGCAGCCGGTTGCGGGATTTTCGCCATCACGCGTGCGAAATCTTCCGGCGAGCGCCGCATCACGTTGTACAGCCCGATGCAGGCCGTCCCCCAGACCACGGCGATCACGCACAACGTGACCAGTGTCCGTCTCACGACCTTGGATTTCATGCTCACGCTATTTCTAATCAAACCCCAGAAAGAAGTGGAGAAATTATAGGCGGCGAGAAAGAGCGGTCAATAATTGGAATGTAGTATGTGAGCGAAGGATCTTTACCACCAAGGACACGAAGTTACACGAAGGAAGTCTCAGTGAGCCTTCGTGATACTTCGTGTCCTTCGTGGTTTAAGTCTTTTAGGTCACCATTCACGGTAGCCGAGACGTTCAGAACGCGCTGCCGCCTCCACCGCCAAAGCCTCCACCCGAGAAGCCACCTCCGCCGCCACCGCCTCCACCAAATCCGGAACCGCTCGAACTTGCGCGAGGCGAAGAGACGAAGACCTGGTGCATATCGCTGGCCATGCTGTGCATGGAACTCGAAAAGAAGATCGGATTGAAAGTGCCGAACCCTCCCGGCGACACATACCACTGCGGCGGATCTTTCACGATCCCGGCGAATGCCTGTGCCCAGTGGTGTTCTACGCCCAGAGCCATCGCGTAAGGCAAAAACTTCTCGAACGTCGTTGGAGGCATGATCTTCAGCCGCTCTGCATCCACGCGATTCATGAATTCCTGGAAGCCAAGGACGGCCACGTGCGTCCGCGCTCCCTTCACGGTCTTAGCCGTCATGACGCGAGCAAAGAGCCACCAGATCACGAGCGACAGGGGAATGCAAACAATCAAGAGAAGAGCTGAGTTGAAAAAGTTCGCCCATCCCATGTACTGAAAGATCGCAAACGGAATAAGAATCGCGATCGCCGCTCCAATGCTGTACCCATTCGCCGACTCCGGATCGAGCAGGTAAATCCCCTTCTTCTTCAAGGCCGACATAATGTCTTCGCGGATCACCGGAACCGCGGTGTAGAAGCGGTTCTTCAGGCTGGAGAGCCGAGTGTCGGTGCCTCCGGCAAAGACGTTCTCCAGCATCACGCGTTCGTGCGGGGCCAGATCCGCTCCCCATTGCTCACGCGGTTTGATCAGATGGAACACATAGTCTTTGTGCGTGAAGATGAGGGTCTTTTCAGCAGTTTCCTCGATCTTGATGTATCCCCGCACCGCGAGATCGATGATGGTCGATGTGATATCCCGCGGATGAATCTGGTCGTCGAGCAACGTTCCTGCCTCGGCTGGAGAAATTCCCTGCGGAGGCTCGTACATGGGCGCAACGGAGAGTCCGGCGTCAGGATCGCGTCCCTTGTACCACCACAACGTGAACATGCCGGCAAGCGTCACTAGCGGCAGAAAAACGATAGGATTGCCGCCGAGAAACCAGAAAAACTTGGTTATCGCGCCGGGTTCTTTGAGGATGTCTTTCGGAAGATAAACGTCGATGGTCAGCCCGCCGCGCATGGGCAGCGGATTGCTGGTTTCAAACTGCGCCTCAGCGCCGTCGATATTGGAGGTCGCATCATGCTGCGTCGATCCGTACACACCGGTGAATGCCTGCGCTCTCAGAGATCCCGCGGCAGAGGAGGGGAATCGCACCGTGGCGGCCGCGTGATCAATCGGCACCGGCCAGTCATTTCCCGTGACGTTCCAATAAAACTCGTCGTGGCTGTCGAAGAACCGCGTCCCGTTGCGAACTCGGTAAACAATCTCAACCGTGCGCGTTGTATCGACTGCGTCAGGAATGTAGATCTTCAGATCACGTGCGCCGTCGGCAGTCGACGAGTCATATTTGAGTTTGCCGCCGCTGCCGTCCGTAACGCTGGTGACCTTCAGGAATAATTCGTAGTTCGTGCCGTTGGGCCCGGGATATTCGATTGGAATCGTGCGATGAATCCCGTGCCATTCTCCCACAAAGACGAGACGTGATGCGCTCTGTCACGACCGCGCTGCCGTCTCCGGCGACGACAATGTTGTCCTGAAAATCGGCGACGCGCCAGGATTTCGCGGCCAAGGGAGCGGCCAACAGCAAAATGCACGCAGCCAGTTCGGAGAGACGGGGCTTGCTACGCTTTTTTCTCGCGCGCAAAAGAGACGTTGCAAGCAACCTCTCTACAAAAGAAAGTGCCTTCATCGGGCTAGAACTTCACCTGCACCGGCTCGCGATCGGCCTCGGTGGTCTCGAAGAATTGGCGCGGCGTGAATCCGAACATTCCTGCCAGAATGTTCGTGGGAAATGACTGAATCTTCGTATTCAAATCGCGCACGACTGCGTTGTAGTATCGCCGCGCATTTTGAATCGAGTCCTCGGTCATACTGAGCGACCCCTGCAGCTGGGTGAATTCCTCGGAAGCCTTCAGCTGCGGATAATTCTCCGCCACCGCGAACAGGCTCTTCAGCGCGCCCGTGAGTTGGTTTTCGGCAGCCGCCTTGTCGGCCGGAGTCGCGGCCTGCATGGCCTGCGAACGGAACTTCGCAATATTCTCGAACGTCCCCTTTTCGTGCGCGGCGTATCCCTTTACGGTTTCCACCAGGTTGGGAATCAGATCATGGCGTCGTTTGAGCTGTACATCAATGTCGGACCATGCCGAGTCGCAGCGTATCCGAAGCTGCACCAGGCTGTTGTACATCCCAATCAACACCACGGCGATAACAACCAGAATTATCAGGATGGCGATTACCATGACACTCCTCAGTAGTTCGTA
This sequence comes from uncultured Acidobacteriaceae bacterium, assembly GCA_963840895.1. GTDB lineage: Bacteria > Acidobacteriota > Terriglobia > Terriglobales > Acidobacteriaceae > Sulfotelmatobacter. The sequence goes on along the minus strand of CAWJAR010000002.1, from coordinate 201,781 downwards.
GTCTGGAGGGTGAACTCGAAATCAATGGGACGGTAACACACTGGAAGGCGCCTCGCAAACGCGGATCACTGCCCAGCATTTTGCATTCTGCAATAACAACTTTACAGGAATGAGAGAAGGAATCTGGCGGGCAGACTGGGATCGAAGCCTGAGGCGGTTCCTGCTACTGCTGCGGCGCGAAGTATCCCTTGCGGGCGCGCACCTGGGTGTCCTTCTTGAGCGAAGAGATTTCAATCGAGCGGTAGCGCCCGTCAGCATCAAAATTCGCGGGCTTATAAGAAACGATGTACTGGCTGCGCAACTCGTCTTCAATCGCCGCGAACGAATGCGTAATATCCTTCATCTTGAACGGAAAGAAGGCCCGTCCTCCGGTTGCTTCGGCCAACTGCTCGAGAACCTTGTCGCCACGCATCACCAACCCGCTGTCATCGGTCGAGATCGCGTAGATGATGACTTCGGAGCGCTGTGCCATTTCAATGGCCTGTGCCCTGGAGATTTCGCTCTGGTTATCTTCGCCGTCGCTGACAATCACGATCGCCTTGCGCACCGGCCGATCCGGCCGATCCTTCAGAAACTTCTCTTTGCAGGCGTGATAGACAGCGTCGTAAAGCGCCGTTCCGCCGCCGTTGTGCAACTTGTGCACGCCGGTCGAGAGCAACTGAAAGTTGTCGGTGAAATCCTGCGAAATTTGGCTGTGGCTGTTGAAGCCAACAATGAAAGCCTTGTCAAAGCCTGTGCGAAGCGTGTGTTGCAGGAAACTTGTGGCCGCGGTCTGCTCGAAATCAAAACGGCTGTCGACCGATCCGCTGACGTCGACCAGCAGGCCCATGTGCAAGGGCAAGTCGGTTTCCCGCCGGAAGTTCAAGATGGCCTGCGGCGGCTTGTGGTCGTCAAGAATGCTGAAATCCTTTTCATTCAAGTCGCGTACGAACTTGCCATGCTTGTCGGTCGCGATGAACAGCAGATTGACTTCATTCACCCGGGCGTGCAGGGTGATCATCGAACTCTGCGGATCGTCCGGATTCTCAACCGCGGTGCTGCCCGCGTTGTAGGCGCTCAAACTGGGTGCCCCGGACACATACGCGGACTGTGCAGAACTTTGCGCAACCAGCATAAAGGTTGCCAGTAAAAGCGCCGCCAGTCGGAATGTCGCCTTCGTGTACTTCATGCCGAAAGAATCCATTTTTTGCACGCTAAAACGGTTCTTGCCACACTCCCAAGCTATTGGATGCACGCCGGATGCCGAAATCGGGTGCCCGCTGCAACCCGCCATCTGATTGACTTTAGGAGCGCTTCCTGAAAGTTCCAAGTTACAAAAGGAGCACACGTTTGGTCATGGCAAAAGGCTTGTCGATTCTGCCACTTACGCGTACCCCATGTACTGTCGGATCGACTTCGCCCCATTAGCCAACCGGATGCAGGGTTTAACATAGTGACACGAAACCAAGCCGTTTTTCCTTAAAATCTTGTTGGAGGGATTCATGAAGAAATTGATCGTGTGTTTGATCGTGGGGTTGATGTCGAGTCTGGGTGCGTTCGCTACCGACGACGAGCACGAAGCCGAGCGGGTGAAGGATTCCGGTGTAGTTCTGAAAGAAATCTTGAATATTCCCGACAACATTCCTCAGGACCTGCTCGACAAGGCCGAGTGCATCATCATTCTGCCCTCCGTGAAAAAGGGAGCGTTCGGCATCGGCGGCAGCTATGGACGCGGCGTCATGATCTGCCGGAGCGGCGAGCACTACAAGGGCAAGTGGGGATCGCCCGCGCTTTACGCGCTGGAAGGCGTCAGCATCGGTTTCCAGCTTGGCGGCCAGGCAACCGACTTTGTGTTGCTGGTCATGAATCCGAAGGGTGCGCAATCGCTGCTCTCGAGCAAAGTGAAGCTGGGCGCGGACGCCTCGGCTGCAGCCGGCCCTAAGGGACGCACCGCCGAAGGCGCCACTGACATCGTGATGAGCGCCGAGATTCTTTCGTATTCGCGCAACAAGGGTCTGTTCGCCGGCGTCTCGCTCGAAGGCTCGACCTTGCGCTCCGATGGCAGCGCCAATGAGAAGCTATATGGGAAGAAGTTGTCGGCCAAAGACATCATTCGCCTGGGAAAAGTCGGCATCCCCCCATCTGCCCATGAACTGGTTTCGCTGCTGGATTCGAAGTCGCCTGTAAATAAATCGGAGCCTAAATCGCTGGAGTAGGATGGCGATCTTCCTCCTTGAGGGATGCTGTGAGCCCAGCGGAAAAGGTCATTTCGAGTCCGGTTCGCTGCACCTGGGCGAACGGCGAACTGTCCATTCGTTATCACGATGAAGAGTGGGGCGTGCCGGTGCACCACGACGGCACGCTCTTTGAATTCCTGATCCTCGAAGGTGCTCAGGCCGGATTAAGCTGGAACACGATCCTCAACAAGCGTGATAACTACCGAAAAGCGTTTGACGGATTCGATCCCGAGCGCGTCGCGCGCTTCGACCGCCGCAAGATCGATCGCCTGCTGCGTGATCCAGGCATCGTCCGTAATCGCCTGAAAATTGCATCCGCGGTTGCGAATGCCAAAGCATTTCTTCGTGTACAGAAAGAGTTTGGTTCCTTCGATCGCTATATCTGGCAGTTCGTGAACGGCAAGCCGCAAGTGAACGCTCTGAGGTCTCCGAAGCAACTGCCCGCGCGAACTGCTGCCTCGGATGCGATGAGCAAAGATCTGAAGAAGCGCGGATTTAATTTTGTCGGTTCCACTATCTGCTATGCCTTCATGCAGGCGGTAGGCATGGTCAACGATCACGTGATAGATTGTTTCCGCTATCGGACTCTCAGCTGACGAATGTGGCAGGTAACCGCGGGTAACTACGCGGTGAATCCGTGGTGAAGTAACGTCCTCAATTTGCCTTGACGATTTGTTGGCCCGGCACTGTATTCTGTACACAATCTGGCGGTTTCTTGAAACACGAGAGGTCCGAGTTCGGCCGGGCATGATGCGAATTGCGACATCGCATTCCTAGAACGCGGAAGTTGACTGTTTCGCCCTCTTGGGCCCATGGCTCCAGCATGAGCATTCAACGAGAGATGTTTCGCCGCCTTCCGGTTTCCAGAAAATTGCTGATGATCGTCGGCGTCTTTGTCGCGATCGTGGTCTGCGTTTTCTATCTCGGGGTTCTTCGATCCGACATTCTTTCTGGAGTACGCGCTTATGTGGGTGGTGAGGGACTCTGGTCGAAAGCTGAAAAGCGAGCCGCCCTTAGTCTGACCGACTATGCCGCCAGCCACTCCGAGAGCGACTACCAACAGTATCTTGCCGAAATCGCCGTTCCCATCGGCGACAAGCAGGCCAGACTTCAACTGCAAAGCTCATCGCCCAATATGGAATTGGTGCGCGAAGGTTTCGTGCAGGGCCGCAACAGTCCCGCCGACGTAGATCGCATGGCCACGCTGTTCCGTCGATTCGGAAGCGTGGGCTATATGGCGCGCGCAATTGCGATCTGGACGGAAGGTGATCGCTACATCGACCAACTTCGCTCCCTGGCCGACGACCTGCATCGCGAAGTCAATTCACTCCATCCGGACGCGCAGAAAATAAGTGAGATTACCGATCAAATTGCTGTCGTCGACGATCGCGTGACTCCCCTGGAGGACGAATTCTCGTCGACTCTAAGCGAGGGCGCTCGCTGGATCGATCGCTTGCTCTCAGTCGCGACCTTGTTGGCCAGCGGAGTCTTGCTGCTGATCGGAATCGGCCTGTCGTCCGCTGTTCTGAATCAGTTCCGTGATTCCGAGGAGAAGTATCGCAACCTCATCAATACGGCCAACGACGGCATCCTGGTCATCGACGCGGAAACTCGTTTGATCCTCGAAGCCAACAACAAGTTAGGACATATGCTGGGGATCCCCGAACAACAACTCGTGGGCCTGCCAGAATCCACCTTGTACCCTGCCGACCCGGAATCCGGCCGTGCTCCTCTCACTCCGAACAAAGCAAAGGCCCCGCTCAGTCAGCAACTGGTTCTGGTGCGGGCCGATGGAGCGCCCGTGCAGGTGGAAGTGAGTGTCAGCGCGACCGAGTTAAATGGACGACCCGCTGTGCTCGGAATCTTCCGCGATATTCGTGATCGCCTTGAAGCCGCCGCCGTTTTACAGCGCAGCGAGGAGCGCTTTAGCTATCTGATTCAAAATCTGTCGGATGTGATCACGGTGGTGGCGGTTGATGGAACCATGCTTTATCACAGTCCATCGATTGAACGCGTCGCCGGATACAAGCCTTCGGAACTGCTCGGCAAGAGTCTTCTCTCGTTTATTCATCCCGACGATGAGCCTGCCGTTCGCGCCGCACTCGAGCGCGTTACGTTGAAGGTCGGAAGTGCGGCTCCTCCAGAGTTTCGATTTTGCCGCAAAGATGGCACCTGGGTCTGGCTGGAATCCGTTGGCAACAATCTGCTGAATGATGTTGCCGTCGGCGGCATCGTGGTGACGTCGCGCGACGTCACTGGCCGCCGCGGGCTGGAGGAGCAGGTGCGCCAGGCACAAAAGATGGAAGCCGTGGGCCGCCTGGCCGGCGGGATTGCTCACGATTTTAACAATCTCCTCATGGTGATTCGGGGCTACGCGGAAATCGTTCAGCAGGAAGAGAGCGCGAGTCCGTCGGTGCGCAAGAGCGTTGATACCATCGTCCGCACCACGGAAAGTGCCGCCAGCCTGACGCGGCAGTTGCTTTCTTTCAGCCGAAAGCACGTTTTCAGCCCGCAAGTCCTCGACCTGAATTTCCTGGTGAACCGGATGAGCGAGATGCTGCTGGGAGTGCTGCGAGACGAAATGGAATTTGTGGTCAAACTTGATCCTGATTCCTGCTGCATCAGCGCCGATCCCGGACAGATTGAGCAAGTCATCATGAATCTAGTGGTGAACGCGCGCGATGCCATGCCGCAGGGCGGAAAGCTCACGCTTGAGACCGCTCACCTGGGTACCGATGCGCTGCGTTCGAAACGGTTCTCCGGCATGCCATTGGGAGAATATGTAGTGCTGTCGGTCGCCGATACAGGGGTGGGGATGGATGCCGACACGCAGAGCCGAATCTTCGAGCCGTTCTTCACGACCAAGAATAAAGATGAAGGAACCGGACTGGGATTGTCCGTTGTCTACAACATTGTCCGCGCCAGCGGCGCCCATGTGCGGGTTAGCAGCGAATTAGGGCGAGGAGCAACCTTCCAAATCTTTTTCCCGCGTGTGGCTTCGCCCGTGAAACCGCAACCGGTGGAGCATCCCGTGGAGGCGCTGCGCACGGGGATGGAGACGATCCTGGTTGCGGAGGATCAGCCCGACCTGCGTTGGATGATCTGCCAGTTCGTGCAGCAACTTGGATACTCGGTACTGGAAGCCAAAGATGGTGGCGACGCGGTGGCGCTGGCGGAGCAGTATCGCGGCACCATTGATGTGCTGGTCACTGACATTGTCATGCCTCACGTCCGCGGCTCCGAAGTTGCTCGCCTCCTTTCCCTGTCGCGCCCCGGTATGAAGGTTATTTTTATGTCGGGATACACCGAAGGCGAGTTCGGCGGGGGTCTTGGGGAGGTTGGTGCTGGAACTACGATTCTGCAAAAGCCCTTCGAATTAGACGCTCTCGCCGTGAAGATCCGCGAGGTCCTCGAAGCGCGCAGCCGGCGTTAACTCGCGCGTGAAAAACCGAACCGCGAGCGGCGCAAGAATGCAGCCCACTGCTTGCCCTGAGCTTGTCGAAGGGGAACCGCCTAGCCGGAAAATGCCTCAGCCCCGAAAAGGGGTCGAAAGAAACAATGCGCGAGCGAACGCGATGCTCACCGACCTCGCGCTGTGAACCCGGCAGCGGTCAAATAGATCGCCAACAATCCCAATAGCAACACCGCGCCTTCGACGCGCGTGGACCACACATGCAGCGCGTCGAACTGCACGCGTACAGGATTGGTCAACGGCACCACCGCGAAATCGCCAATCGACGCTCGCAGCGTGTCCATCCGCGGAATGATCCAGAACTGCGACAGCAGCGTAAGCCCAAGCATCAGGCAGATAACGATGTGCCGCGCCGCGAAGACATGCGCAGTCCCATCGGTGAGTCGACTGTAGAGCAGGGAACTCACCAGGAAGACAATTCCGGAAACGATGGCGATCCAATGAAGCTTGCCCAGCGCTCGTCCCACGACGTTCCCAGCCAGATGCGTATTCGGCAAAACCTGAAACGCCGTAGGCGCGAGGACGAAGGCAAAGAAGATCAGCCCGCCGATCCAGGCCGCAAGCGACAGCAGCATAAGAAAACGAAGGAAGGACATGTCGGGAGAATTATAGACTCGCGTACTCCGGTTTAATGCTTATGGTCCTTTCGGAGTGACCAGAGTTCTCGTCTGAATACCTTCCGTCGGAGAATATTCCAGGCGATCCGAGGGAGATGAAGGAGGATATTGAGCCAGCGCCACGACCAGAAAATCAAATATTCTGGAATCAGCGATGCAAGGGTTTTCCATCCGACGCGGGAAGCCTGCTTCTTATGTGCGAAGTATCTGAGCGTCTTGCCATCCCACGAAACCGAAATTCGAGGCTCGTACCGCAAAGTGGACAGTCGAGGGATGGTGCATCCAACGCCGCAGCAAAGAGGCTCCAGCACAAAATACTTGCCATCTTCAAAATACTCGACCCAAGCATGACCATCGCCATAACGTCCAGCGGATCCACCCACGAAGCGCGCATCGTATCCCATGCTTAGTAGTTGTCGCCACGTCCAAAGCGCGAAGTCTTCGCAATCGCCTTTCTTCCTCTTTTCAAAATCCTCAGGCGGCTGCCAATAGTCGCGCTGACCAAAGAGCTCCTCATCGGTGACATATTTGCAACTCCGAAGGAAATTGCGAATGTCTCCGATCGAGTCACATTGGATGCTGAGAGGTTGGCTGACATAGCGTCCCATTGGAAACGTAGGATGCGGTCCTTTGCGTCGAAGGAACGGCTGCGATACTTGCCTTCCGGTCGAGTCGTAGGCTTCTGGGATGGTCTCAGCGATCACGGAAGTGGCATTCTCTCACGCCAGAAGAAAAAGAATAACCACAGAGGACACGGAGGAACACAGAGGAGCGCAGGAACTGACTCCTGACTCCTGACTACTTTCCTCACACTGGCACAGACACACTCTCGATAATGTCTTTCAATACCTGATCCGACTGCTCGGACTTCTTGAGCGTCGAGGCATAGAGACCGTTGACGACTACGCGGTGCGCGAAGACGGGAACGACCAGCGGCTTGAAATCTTCCGGCGTGCAGAAGGAGCGCCCTTCAAGGAACGCCATCGCTTGGGCGGCGCGATATAGAGCTTGCGATCCGCGAGGCGAGACGCCTAACGATAAGAATTCTGACTCGCGGGTGCGGCGGACAATATCCAAGGCATAGTTCACGAGAGAGTCGTCCACACGAATCTGTTTTACGGCGTGCTGCATCTCGAGAACGTCAGCGCCGGTGAGCACGGGACGAATATCGGCCAGGTGAGAGACGCCTGCTTCGGAGCGCAGAATCTGGCGCTCGGCTTGCGCGTCGGGATATCCCATGCGCACGCGCATTAGGAAGCGGTCGAGTTGCGACTCGGGCAGAGGATAGGTTCCGTGATGCTCCACAGGATTCTGCGTCGCGATTACAAGGAATGGCTGTGGCAGTTCGTAAGAGTGGGCGTCAACTGTGACCTGGCCTTCGTTCATGGCCTCGAGCAGCGAAGATTGGGTCTTGGGCGTGGTGCGATTGATCTCGTCGGCCAGCAGAACGTTGGTGAAGATCGGGCCGCGCTTGAATTCGAATCGCTGTTCGAGCGTCGAAAACACAGAGATGCCCAAAACATCAGAAGGGAGCATGTCGCTGGTGAACTGCACGCGCTGAAAGGTGCAATCGATGGCGCGGGCGAGCGCCTGTCCGAGGGTGGTCTTGCCAACTCCGGGAACACCTTCGATCAGCAGGTGTCCGCGGGCAAAAATGCTGACCAACGCGAGGCGAACCACGTCGTCTTTGCCACGAATCACGCGGCGCAGGGCCTTTTCGAGTTCAGCGGCTTTGTGAGAAACAGCGATGGCAGTCTCGGGCGACATTGTTTGGATTCTACAATCGGGCATGGGAAGGGTGGAGTTACCTACGTCATAGGACCAAGAAACAAGCCGTCAGCTATCAGCCTTCAGCTCTCAGCTAAACCGGACGCTTCGAATATCTTCTCTAGAACGTAAGGGCTCGCTGCTCTTGCAGCGAGTTGGGCTGACAGCTGAGAACCGATAGCTGACAGCGTTACTGCGTAAACTCCGCGGGCCTTCCGGTCAGGCGCTCGATGCGCTTGGCGATCGGCGGATGGGTCGAGAACAGGCTCCCAAAGTTCATCCCCAGAAATGGCTGGATGATGAACAGGTGCGCGGTTGATGGGCTCGCTTGCATCGGCAGGCGCCGCGAATACGCGTCGAGCTTTTGCAGGGCGCTTGCAAGTGCATACGGATTGCCCGTGAAATGCGCGCCGGTTGCGTCGGCTTGATACTCGCGCGAACGCGAGACGGCGAGTTGAATCAGGCTTGCCGCAATGGGCGCGACGATCAGCATAAACAGGGCGGTTAAGCCTCCGCCTCCGCTGCGATCGCGATCGCGGCCTCCGAAGCCGCCGAAGAGCATGGCCCATCGTCCCATGCTGGCGATCATCGTGATCGCGCCAGCAAGAGTGGCAGCGACGGAGCTGATCAGGATGTCACGGTTGTTTACGTGGCCGAGTTCGTGCGCGAGTACGCCTTCGAGTTCTTCGTCAGTCAGTAAACCCAAAATCCCATGGGTCACCGCGACTGAAGCGTGGCTGGGATTGCGTCCGGTGGCGAATGCGTTGGGTGATTCGTTGGGGATCACGTAGATCTTGGGCATGGGAATGCCGATTTTCTGCGTGAGGCGCTCGACCGCAGCGTAGGCGCGTGGGAGTTGCTCGCGCGTTACGGGTTGTGCGCGGTACATGGCGAGCGCGATTTTGTCGGAGTAGAAGTAGGAGACGAAGTTCATGACAGCGGCGAAGGCCAGAGCGAGAAACATCCCGTTCTGACCACCGAAGGCGCGGCCAATGAACATTAGGAGCAGCGTCATCGCGGTCAGCAAGAACGCGGTCTTAAATGTGTTTCCCATAATTTTGGTGGAACTATGTGATTGGATGTTACGCGTGGTGGGGGGATGCATTAGCGCAATTCGGGAAAAATTTCTGTTAAAGGCGTACCCCTCCCCCCTCGGTCTCCTGGAATCATGAAGTTAGGGGGAAATCGGCGAAAAATCTATGGGGCTCAACCATTTACGGGTAAAATCTTGCGGAATAAGGAGTTACGGGTGCTTTTTGTCCTCATTCTCATGCCCATCTTCTATTAGGGCGGTTGTGGACGTCAAGGATTGTGGTCACTGGGCAGTGTGTAACGGCGTGTTCTAGCCAGGTATCGGAAGCGCCATCAGCCAAACGTCAATGAACCGGCACACACTCGGCGGGGCGAAATCACCGCTGAAGTACCTAGCAGAATTTCCAGATGCAAGGAACGAGCGCGACTGCTTTCATATATTCGTTCGTGAGTTTGGACTATGAAAATCCAACTGTGGGTGACGCATGCCGCGATATGGTGAGGTGAAATGAAGAACTCAGTCCGACACATAATTGCAGGCGGTTTCCTGCTGAGTTTGATTTGCGCAGGCGTTTGTGTTCTGCAGGCGCAACAGTCCGGGAGCGCGGCCGTGGAGCAGAATCCCAAATTTCAGCCGCAACTTGTGACGAAGACTGTGAGCGCTATCAATCCGCCGGCTCGTGGGGCTGTAACCACGACACTCAAGGGAACCGAACTAGCGCCGAACGCAAGTGGGCAGGCTAAATTGAAAATGGGAGAGATGGAAGTCACGGTCGAAGCGCAAGCCAACGGATTGGCTGCACCGGGCAGCTTCGGAGCCCAGTATGAAGACTACGTGGTGTGGGCCATTACGCCAGCAGGAAAAGTCTTCAAATTGGGAGTCATGGAAGGCAAAGGGAACCGGTTCGAGTTGAAGACGAAGTCCGCCGTGCGCAGCTTTGCCATCGTGGTGACGGTTGAGCCATACCAGCAGGTGACACGTCCGGCAAATATGATCGTGCTGGAGGTTCCTGCAGGGGGCCAGACGGTCGCCGCAAGCTGCGAGTTTCTTAAGGGTGGCTACGCACCGGTTGGATATGTATTCCAGCCGATCGATACAGGAGCCGGCTACCCGCCGCAAGTTGTGCAAATGTACAATGCCCGCCGTATCGCAATGCTTGCAGGGGCCGAGAGGGACGACAATTTCCGAACAGGAGACGACTGGTTTAATTCTGTTGTCGTATCTGCACAGCGGCAAAAGAAATTTTCGGATGTCATACTGCATCAAGCGACGAGTGCGACCATATATTTCGAAGCGGCTCGCGCCAAGACACTCCAACGTCTGATGCAATAGAGCAGTTGAACAATTCTCCGAAGCGAACTACCCGCCGTCCTTCATCTTACCGTCGCGAAAATGGCCCAGCCTTAGAGAATGTTGCTACAAAATCCGGTTATTCTCACTGATTAGCGGCCAAAACGCGAAATGGCTGGTTGCAACATTCGTGATCTTGCTGCAGAATCTTAGCCAAGCCACTCTGTTAAGAACGCCATTTGAGTCTTCTGCGCCAGCAACCAGGAGCCGCCGTATGGGCGTCAGCGATCCAGATACTCAAAAGAAGGTGTTTGGACCTCGATGGCAACACGAAATTGAAAAGGAGAGTTGGCCACTCTGGAAGCGACTCATCCATCGTTTCCAACGCTGTCCAATTTGCAGACCGACAATTCCAGGCCGAAAAGTTCAATGAATTTCAAGGCCTGTTAACAATATCCACACCACCAATTCCCTGGATTTTTCAGTGCCGTGCAACTCAGCCTTAAGTATCGTACCCGTGTTTTGTTGTTTGTTGTAGCCCTAGCAAGATTCGCCCAGGCGCAGACTCAGCCGCAGACGCCGCCAGTGTCGACTGCCGCGACGGTAACGGCTCCCCGTCCTAACTTTGTCGGGGACGACGCATGCAGTTCATGCCATGCAAAAAAAGTCGAGACCTTCCACCAAAGCGCCCACTACTTGACCTCAAGACTGCCGAGCAAGGATGCGATCTTCGGCAATTTCACACCCGGCGCAAATGTTCTCAAAACTGCCAACCCGGATTTATTCTTCCGGATGGAACAAAAAGGAGACTATTTTTTCCAGACAGCAGTGGAAGGCGTTGCTCCTTACAGCGAGTCGCATACGGAACGCTTTGGCCTGGTCATAGGTTCGGGAGGCAAGGGACAAACCTATTTATACTGGAGAGGTGATGGGCTCTTTCAACTGCCGGTCTCTTACTGGAAGGACCTTGGGTGGGTGAACAGCCCTGGGTACCGGGATGGCGTGGCGAATTTCGAGCGTCCTGTGATTCCGCGCTGTTTGGAGTGTCATGCAACTTATTTCGAACCGGCTCCATCCTCCGCAAATCGATACTCTGAAATCGGTTTCGTGGTCGGCATCACTTGTGAAAAATGTCACGGGCCGGGCAGTGAACATGTTCATCAAGAAGACCTCAAACATCCTCCGGCTTCTGGCCTAGCCATACTCAATCCCGACCGATTTTCTCGCGAGCGGCAGATTGACCTTTGTGCCTGGTGCCATGCAGGCCACGGCACCGCGGTTGTCCCCAGCTTCTCCTACGTTCCAGGCGAACCGCTCGACAAATATATTGAGTTTCCGCGACCCGATACTAACTCGCAAATTGACGTCCATGGCGGCCAAGTCGATCTTCTCAGAAAAAGCCGGTGCTTCCAGTCATCGACGATGACCTGCCTCACTTGCCATGATGTCCACACGGAGCAGCACGATCTGGCAGCTTTCTCGCAGCGTTGTTTGAGCTGTCACCAACCTGGAAAGGATTCGTTTCCGAAGGTGGGTCATCAGGCTACTAGCAACTGCATTGGCTGCCACATGCCCGAGCGGGAGACGAATCTCATTGTCTTTGACTGGAAGGGCCACAAGCAAAGACCCCAGGTTCGTACTCACTGGATCAAAACTTATTCGGACACAACTACTTCATCCGGCACAGGAGAGAAATGAGCGGGCCTTCGGGGCCGATGTGAGGCCGGCGGCGGGACTCCGGCGCTACTCGGTGGCGTCAAACCTGCCGGGCCGCGCCCGGTGGACAGCCGAGGGCGGCTGTCCCCACATTTCTTTATTTCGATTTCTACTCTTTTCACTTCTACATTTTTTTGGGTTAGGCTTTTTGGGCTTCGCGTTTTAGGGCGCGTTGGAGGGTTTGGTCGAGGGCACTCTTTGCGCTTTCGTATTCTTGCTGGCTGATGCGGCCTTGTTTGTGTTCGACTTCGAGTTCGAAGAGTTCTTCTTTCAGGGCTTCGAGCAGCATCGATGAACTTGAGGCGCGTGGGGCCGCCGGTTGCGGCCGAGATTGGGCGCGGACCTCGCGAGCTGCGGCCGGAACTGTGGCGGGCTCGTACTCTTCTTCTTCGTCTTCTTCATCCTCTAATACAGGGAGTCCTTTGCCCTTGGTTAGGGCGGCGCGGTTGGCGGACTGCTGGCGCGAGGCTACGTAGACGCCGCCGATGACAAGGACTGCGGCGAAGCCGCCGAGAATCCACCAGCGATATTTTTGCAGAGGGTCGGGAGCGTCGATGGGAGGTCCCAGCCCGCCGCCAGGGCGGTTGTCGCTTTGCGCCGATTGACCTTGGCCGGACGGGGCGTTTTCATCTGCCGGCGCTGCCAGCGTGCCTTCGCCGGAGAGCTTGAACGCCATGGGCTGGCCGACCTTCGTGTTGGAGGCCACTTCGACGTTGGCGTCGGGCTGGCCGGGGAACGGGGCTATCTGAAAGCTGGTCCCGGGAGCGGCAGAGAATTCCATGGCCTTCGGCGCGATGGCGACGAAATGCTCGAGCGAATATACGCTCTTGGGATCGATGTTGGCGCTGCCCGTATAGGGCACGGTGTAGAGGACATTGAAGCGAGATTCGCCGGGGCGCAGTGGAAAGAGGAACGCGTAGCGGTTCTTCGCATTCGCACCTTCGGGAACGGGCGCAGAATTCACCGGTTGGCCGCCGGCCGTCATGGCCTGACCGCCGGTTACCGTGGCGCCTTCGGGAACGTAGAACTCCAGGTTGTGCTCGTTCATCTGGGTGCGCGGTGGCTTGGAGTTGTTGACCACCGCGAAGGTACGCTCGACCTGGAGCTGTCCCTGAGCGGCCTGGAAGCGCATGATGTCGGCGACGACCTGAATACCTTCGATCTTCTTGCCGACATCGTAGACTTCGACTTCCACCGAGGTTGTTCCCGGAGGAGCCATGCGGTGATAGGTGACTTCCTGATGGATGACGCGGATGAGGTGTGGGCCCTGGGCATCGAGCTTGAAGCTGAAGTTGCCCTTCGCATCGGACTTGGTGCGTCCGGCTTCTTCCATGCCTTGACCGAGGCTGAGGAGGATGACGTCGTCTCCGGAAGCGGGCTTGCCGGTGGTGGAGTTCTTGACGGTGCCGGTGAGGGTTTGGGCGGAGGCGAGGGAGGCGAGGAGGAGGAGAGCTGCGAAGACGAAGGGGAAGCGGTGCGAGACGTTTGAAGCGCGCTGGATCGAGTGTGCGGAGAACTTCCTGACGAGCCAGTTGGAGATGCAGGTAGACACGGGGTCCTTCGACTGCGCAAGTGCTTCACTTCGTGAAACACTTGCTCCGCTCAGGATGACAGGGGGATGGGATTGCACATGATGGATGACAAGGGGGCGGGCGTGCACCGGATGGGGTCGTTTCATGATCTCGCTTTTCTCGGCGTGGCGGCTTTGGCTTCCAGGCGGGCGATTTCGGCCAAGAGAGTGGCGGCTTCGTCTTGCAGGGAAGACTTGATCGACTGGTAATCGGTCTCGGGCATTTTGCCGGCTTTGAATTCGAAATTGAGGTCGCGAAGATTTTCGTAGACGGCGTCTTTGCGCTCGCGCAGGTAGGAGGCGCGAGTCTTCCTACGGCCGACCAGAAAAGTGCCGGGATAGAAAACGTAGAATAGCGCGGCGGCGGTTGCCAAGAGGCAGCAGGCTAGTTCGAAGCTCATAGATCGGTCTCCTCTCGCGCCTTCTCTCGAAATTCGTCGAGTTCGGCGCCGCGGACGGGGCGAAGCCCATCGGCGATTGCAGGGGCGGGGCGATTTTTCCAGGCGCGAACTATCATGATGACGATGGTGAGGCCCAAGGCCAGAGCGACGAAGGGAACGATCCATGCAGTGCGATCGAATCCGGTGTTGGTGGGGGCGGCGAGAACGGTGGGTCCGTATTTTTGCACGAAGGCTTGTTCGACCAGGCTGTCGCTGTCACCGCGGCTGATGGCGGCCATGAGCTCGTTGCGCATGTTGTCGGAGTCGGGACAGCCGACGTGATTGCATTCGAGCAGGATCTGATTGCAGCTGCAGATGCACATCATCTGATGGCCGAGTTCGTTGAAGCGGGTGGCGGGATCGCCAGCGCCGGTGAGGGCGAAAACGGCGAAGGAGAGGACCGCGCAGTGCAGGAGACGGTGGGGATGGGGTGAGTGCGTCATTTATTTATTCAATTGGGCCGGTGTCACGTCGAGTCCAGCAGTCATTCCGTCCGCGCCGGCCCGGGTTCCAATCCTCGCGTTCTTTCGCCCCTCCGGGCTCGTTCATTGCAGTTCTGACTACCCACGGCTTACGCCCCTTCGACAAACTCGGGGCAGGCTGTGTGCTGTATTCTTGCGCCGCTTTGCGGCTTCGGCGGCTACAGTCCTGAGCTGTGCCGCCCAATGCCGGGCTGCGCCCGGTGGACAGCCGATGGCGGCTGTCCCCACATGTACCTCTTCGACCTTGCATTTACGTTCGCTGCATCCAAACAGCTGATCTTTACACCGTCTCTTGCTTAATCTCCGGTTGCCACTGGGGCGACTTGTTCGATGAATCTTCGGGCCGGGACGCGGACGGGGGCGGGGGCGTTGGGGATCAGGGCCAGGACGGTGCCGCCGAGGATGATCCAGACGCCGAGCCAGATCCACATGACCAGCGGGTTCAGGTGCGCTTTAATGATGGGCTGTCCTTGTTCGTTCTGGCCCTCATAGACGAGGTAGAGATCTTCTTTGAATGTGGAGCGAATACTCGGTTTCGTAGACGCCTGACGACTGGCTTTGTAGAACAGGCGCTGTGGCGTGACCGTGTCGATCAATTTACCGTTCTGATAGACGTCCATGATCGCCCACTCACTGGCGACGTTGGCGTTATCGTCTTGCGTGTAGGAGCGGCAGACGAGATCGTAGTTTCCGATGGCCATGTGGTCGCCGTAGGCCAGTCCTTTTTCGGATTCTTTGTCTTGATTGAAGGCGGACCCTGCGAATCCGATGATAACGACGACCACGCCGAAGTGGACGATGTAGCCGCCGTAGCGGCGGGTGTTGCGGTGCGTAAGTTGGACCATCGAGGCGAACATGCCTTGACCGGTGTGGCCGGAGATGACTTTACTACCGCGATAAAACTCGCTGGCGATGGTCAGCGTGACGAGAGCGCAAAGGCTGAGCGCCATCAGCGAGTAGAAGTAGGAAATGTCTTTCCAGGGGCGAAGGCCGAACGGTCCTCCCCAGGAAGGCGAAGTCACCATGAGGATGACGGCGACGACGACTGCACCGACGGTGGGCCACATGAAATTCCGCTTCAGGCTTTCAAGCGACGTCTTGCGCCACGCGAGTAGCGGCCCGACAGCGGTCAGGATCAGGAGAAGCAGCGCGACCGGAATCGCAACCCGATTGTAAAAAGGTGCCCCAACCGTAACCTTGTTGCCCTGAACCAATTCGGAAATCTTCGGGAACCATGTCCCCCAAGCTACGGTGAAACAGAGCAGCACGAAGAGAAGATTGTTGAAGAGGAAGCTGGATTCGCGCGAGATCAAGGATTCCAATTTGTGCTCGCTGCGCAGGTATTGGTGGTTCAGAAGAAAGAAGAGAACGAAAACCGCGGCGGAGATGGCAAGAAACACAGCGAACCAGGTGCCGATGGAAGACTGCGCGAACGCGTGTACCGAGGCGATGATTCCGCTGCGAGTGAGGAACGTTCCCCAGATGGCGAGCCAGAACGATCCGAACACCAGCCACATGTTCCAGACTTTCAGCATGCCGCGCTTTTCCTGCATCATGACTGAATGCAGGAAAGCCGTGCCGAAGAGCCAAGGCATGAGGGAAGCGTTTTCGACGGGATCCCATCCCCAGTAGCCGCCCCATCCGAGGACGGCGTAAGCCCAGTGGGCGCCGAGGAAGATGCCGCAGGTGAGGAGCCCCCAGGTGACCATGGTCCAGCGGCGGGTGATGTGGATCCATTTGTCCCCGGGATACTTCATGATGAGCGCGCCCAACGCGAAGGCGAAGGGCACGGTGGTTCCGACGTAGCCCAAGTACAACATGGGCGGATGGATGACCATCTCGGGATATTGCAGCAGAGGATTGAGGCCGCTGCCATCGGGGCGCAGCGGGCCACCGAGCAGGCCAAAGGGGTTCGCCGCGAAATTTACCAGCGCGAGAAAAAATATCTGAACGCCGGCGAGAACTACAGACGCGTATGCGAACAGGCGGGGGTCGGTCTTGTAGCGCAGTCGCAGAATGAAGCTGTATCCGGATAAGAGAAGCGCCCAGAAAAGGATTGACCCTTCCTGGCCGGACCACAGCGTGGCGAACTTATAAGGAGCGGGGAGATCGCGGTTGCTGTGATGAAAGATGTAGGCGATGGAGAAGTCGTCGCGGAAAGCGGCGACTACAAGGGCGATCGAGGCGAGAACGACGAATCCGAAAACTACAACGCCGGCGCGGCGAGCGGTTTCGCCGACACGCTCCCAGAGCGGGTCGCCCGGAAAGAAAAGGGCGAGGAGGCCCGCTCCAAACGAATAGAGGCTGAAGGCCAATGCGAGGAGCAAGGCAAAACTACCAATGAGTGCCATGTCGGGAGAACCCCAAGGTATTTTTTCAGAAAGCCACGGGAGAGGCAACCGGGAGGAAGAGAAAGATCAGTGCCGGGAGGACATGAGGGAGGTCGGATCGTGAGAGAACTGGCCGGGATTGGGTGAGCGAGGAGGGCGGAAACGTTTCCGCCAGAGAGCGGGCGGCCGGGGCTCGGCCGCCAGGCGTCTCAGGAAGCGGAGTTACGCACTCTGCTGGTGGTAGCGCTGGCGAACTTCGCGCTCCGCGACCAGCCAGTCTTCGGCTTCGTGGCCTGGTTCAAATCCGCGGCGCTCGGCTAGCAGGTATGCGAAGCGGCGAATTTCATCTTCCAGATTAATGGGGACGACGTTGGCGCGAGGCTCGGTCTTGACGATTTCCGGCTTCCTCGCGGGCTTGCGGGTTTCGGCCTTCTTGGTTTCAGAGACGGTGACAGCCGCAACGGCTTCTGCCGGGCTGAAAATCGTGTCGGAAGAAGGTGTGGGACTGGTGGTGACGGGAACGGTTTCTTTCACGTCAGTATTGTTCTTCTTGGGCAATCTCGGTTTCGCCATAATGGAATACTCCTTGCATCCTCCTAGGTTTAGGAATGATTGGATTTGTTGATGAATGAACAACATACACATCGCCCTCGGCAACATCTCAGCTACGGTAAGTGTTGAGTTGCGGAGCTGTATCTACTATAGCTCGCGACAGCCTGTGAACGGGAGTAAGTTGCACAAAAAAATGTGATGGGGCGTTGCGGAATTCCGGGATTGAAACGAGTGAACGGAATTGTGACGAGGCGAAGGCAGCTGCTTCGCCGTC
This sequence comes from uncultured Acidobacteriaceae bacterium, assembly GCA_963840895.1. GTDB lineage: Bacteria > Acidobacteriota > Terriglobia > Terriglobales > Acidobacteriaceae > Sulfotelmatobacter. Next base: position 184,022 of record CAWJAR010000002.1, on the reverse strand, counting down.
GAGAGTCTTGTCTTGAGACATAACTCTCAGAATTTAATAACAATGCCGATAGAAACCCTGCCCTGACTGTTTTGGCTTTCGTTGTTGAATTTAGTCACAATCCAATCCGCCTGCACCAAGCGTAGTCCGATCCCTTTCCGGAGTCCGATGTCCAAACCGCCGCCAAGCAGCATGGCAAACGCAGTGTCGCTTACCCCTCCACCGGAAATGGTGGCGCCACCGAACAGCGCATGCACAAAGGGCTGAATTACTGGCAGGCGTGCAGTGAGGACCGGACCAACGGTATAGGTGTAAACCGAAGAATCCGTGCGATGTGATTTGTATACGCCACTGAAGTCGGCTGTAATTCCCAAAACGTGTTTGAAATTTCCCGTCAACGAACCGTTCCATCCCACGGCGTTAAAGCTGGGCTGGAGATGCTCGTATTGGCCTCCCCCATAGATTTCCACTCTTTGCGCGAGCGCGGGTGTGCACAGCAGGCCTGCGAGCAGGATTGTGTATATGATTTTAGTCGTCATCGAATCCTTTCTCAGAGAAAAGCCGCAAGCCACTCGGGACACAGTTGCTCTTAGGAACATTCGTTCCGTCCTATTCATCTTGATCGTCGAGTTCGAAAATCAGCTTGCCTAGTCTGGAAACGATCCTAAGTTTCACCTGATGCCTGCACAACTGGGGAAATCCCTAGCAAGGATGAAAAGCTCGATCGACTGGATGGCTGCGCTGGGCGATGCCTTTTCTTCAGCAAGAACGACGTTCTGTCGGTGATGCAGGTCCCGGTCGGAGCTGATACGTAAATGGAAGCTTCCGCTGGCGATCGGTCGCAGACTGCCAGTTTGCTCAGATTAGGGATTTCCCTAGTGGCGACCCGCTGCTCCCTGGACTATCAATGATCATGGCAGCATGTCGGGTTGAGGAGAATGAACCCGATGCTCGTTGATTCGATCGTTGCTTTGGTTCCGATCACAGTAGTTGACTGTTTCGTCATATCCTCGAAAATTTTGAGGAGTAACGGCTATGGAGAACCGTGAACGCGAAAGAGTGCGGAAAACAATCATCAAATACACCTTCCTTTTCGAGCAGAATCTCCGCGCAACCGTTGACTTGCACCGTCCAAAGGTCTACTCGTACGCCGAGGTAATGGCGATTGCAATCGACCAATTAAAGGGTTACGCAGCGCACCACGCCGATCTCGCTGCAGAGAAGGTGCTCAAGCGCGAGAAGAAAATCGCTTAGGGACGTTACTTCGTCCGATCCGAGGCGGTGGGTCCTTCTACTGGTTCTCGGGGAAACCGAAAGCGCTGCGCATCGATTGAGTTCGGGTTGAGGAAGCGCAGTGTGTGATGACGAAGCGGAGAATGAAGAGGGTCGGCCTATGAACTCATTCGATTTAAGGCAGTACGAGCTAACCGCAACAGAAATCTACCGCAATCTCCCGGCCAGTGCACTGTACGAGCACGCGATCCGTCACGACAGAGAGGCGACGATTGCAGAAAATGGTGCCCTTGTCGCCTATTCGGGAGAGAAGACTGGCCGTTCACCCAAAGACAAACGCATCGTCAAGAATCCCACCTCCGAAAAAGACGTCTGGTGGGGAACGACAAACCTTCCACTCGACCCCAAGTCTTACAGGACAGTCCGCCAGCGTGCCATTGATTACCTCAACGTCTGCAACAGGCTCTACTGCTTCGACGGCTTTGCTGGGTGGGACCCGAAGTACCGGATCAAGATCCGTGTCATCTGTTCGAGGCCGTATCACGCGCTTTTCATGCATACGATGCTGATCCGGCCCACGGCCGAGGAACTCTCAGTCTTTGGTCAACCGGACTTCGTGATTTACAACGCGGGTGTTTTTCCGGCAGACCGGCTGATGGCCGAAGTCGGGTCGAAGACCTGCGTCAGCCTCAATCTTGAAGACCGGGAACTCGTGATTCTTGGAACGGAATACGCCGGCGAGATGAAAAAAGGCGTATTCACCGTGGCGAATTATTTCGCACCTAAACGCGGGGTCCTCTCAATGCACTGCTCCGCGACGGCAGACAAAGAAACGCGACGTTCTTCGCTCCTGTTCGGATTGAGTGGCACGGGGAAGACCACCCTCTCGGCTGATCCGAAGCGATATCTCATCGGAGATGACGAACACTGTTGGGGGGATGAAGGCATCTTCAATATCGAGGGCGGTTGTTATGCAAAAGCCATCAACCTAACGAGCGAATCTGAGCCAGATATCTTCTCAGCGATGAGGTTCGGTGCTGTTCTCGAGAATGTTGTTCTGGAAGAGGACCGTAGCGTTGACTATTCCGACGCCAGCATCACAGAGAATACGCGAGGCGCATATCCGGTCAACTTTATTCGCAACAGCCTCATTCCTTGTGTTGCCGGACATCCCACCGATGTCATCTTTCTGACTTGTGACGCATTCGGAGTGTTGCCGCCAGTTAGTTTCCTCACTCCCGAGCAGGCGATGTTTCACTTCATGAGCGGGTATACCGCAAAAGTTGCCGGCACGGAAGTGGGAATCAAAGAACCGACAGCCACGTTCTCACCTTGTTTCGGAGGACCTTTCCTTGTCTGGCACCCGCGGAAGTACGCTGAACTGCTGGCGGAGAAAATCCGAAAACACAACACCCGCGTATGGCTGGTGAACACTGGATGGAGCGGAGGAGCGTATGGGGTCGGCAAGCGCATCAAGCTGGCACATACTCGCGCCATTATTGACGCCATCCACAACGGTACGCTGGCCAAAGTAAGGAGACAACCCGATCCTGTTTTTGGTTTCGAACTCATTCCGGAATGCGCGGGCGTGCCAAGCGAAGTCATGGTGCCGCGCAATGCGTGGGCCGACAAAGCAGCTTACGATTCCGCTGCAAAGAAATTGTTCCGGCTATTTCAAGGCAATTTCAAGAAATACGAGGGCGAGGTACCGGCCGCAGTGGGCGATACGGCTGCTTAAAGAGGAGGTCGGTTGGGGCTGAGACGGAGCGAATATCGATGAGGCCAATACTTTGTTTCACGGAGCAACAATGCCAGTAGCTGACCATGCCAAGTACTGCGAGATGCTTGATCGTGCGCGGAAAGGTAAGTTCGCCTATCCCACCATCAACGTTACGTCACTCACGACGGCCAATGCTGTCCTGAAAGGCCTAGCGGAGAGCAGAAGTGATGGAATCCTCCAAGTATCCACAGGAGGGGCTGCATTCGCCTCAGGTGCGGCGGTGAAAGACATGGTGCTGGGCGCTATTTCTATTGCTGAACATGTGCACCGCGTCGCGGACCGTTACCCGGTTTGTGTGGCGCTGCACACAGATCATTGCCCGGCCGACAAACTGGAAAAGTTCGTGATCCCTCTCGTGGAGGAGACGGAGGTCCGCAGAGCAGCAGGGAAGCCAAACTTGTTCAATGGCCACATGTTCGATGGCAGCGCACTGCCATTAGCGGAAAATCTAGATATCGCGGTGAAACTGCTCGAACGATTCCGGAGGAACGATCTGGTTCTTGAGATCGAGGCTGGGGTTGTGGGAGGAGAAGAGGACGGCATCAAGGCGAGCGCTGCAGCGAAACTGTATACGACGCCCGAGGACACATTGGAGGTCGCGCGGCGATTGAACGTCGTACACGGTGCGCGCTACCTGCTTGCCGCAACCTTCGGAAACGTACACGGCGTGTACAAGCCCGGCCACGTCAAGCTCAAGCCTTCCATCCTGAAGGAGTGCCAGGATGTCGTTGTCAACAGATACGGTGAAGAAGCACGGTTTTACCTTGTCTTCCATGGAGGCTCCGGGTCCGACCTGCACGATATCCACGAAGCCCTGGATTACGGTGTGGTGAAAATGAACATCGATACCGACATGCAGTATGCCTTTACTCGCGCGCTAGCCGGCCATTTTTTCAGGAACTATGACGGCGTCCTCAAGGTCGACGGGGAGGTCGGCAACAAAAAGGTTTACGATCCGCGATCCTATCTGGCGCTTGGCGAGACGGCAATGGCGGCGCGGGTGGTACAGGCAGTGAAAGAGCTGCGAGCTGTCGGAACGACGATAGTTGCGCAAGAGAAGAAGGAACGAGCGCGTTGCGTGACAGTGATCTCGATTTCACGATAGCGCGGCTGGGCGAGTGCCGCTTCCCATCCCCGATGTCCGGTGTCCGGTTCACTCGCGACGAGGAGCGCGTCGTCTATCATGCGCGACTCAAGGACCTGAAAGCATGGATCGCTAAGGGAGAGGATCCTCCGTCGATGGAGACGGCAGGGCCGCGGGAAAAGCTATTTTTCGATCCCTCGCAGCTTGCCTGCGGGATCGTGACATGCGGTGGGCTCTGTCCGGGAGTGAACGATGTCATCCGTTCGATCGTCCTAAGCCTGTACCGTCACTACGGCGTAAACACGGTCTACGGATTCCGCTTCGGCTACGAAGGTCTCGTGCCGCGATACGGGCACGAGCCTCTCAAGCTAACGCCCGACACGATCAACCGGATTCATGAAATCGGCGGGACGGTCTTGGGATCCTCGCGCGGTCCGCAGGATCCTGCTGAGATGGCCAGGAACTCTGGGAGACATGAAGATCGGTATCCTCTTCGCCATAGGCGGCGACGGTACGCTACGGGGAGCGCAGAAGATCGCCGAGGAAGCGGCTCGGCAAGGAATCGCGCTCAGCGTCATCGGGATCCCGAAAACCATTGACAACGACATCTCCTTCGTTCAAAAGACTTTTGGGTTCGAAACCGCGGTCGGGGAAGCACGGCGGGCAATCTATGCGGCCAACACCGAGGCAGAGGCTGCGCGCAACGGCATCGGACTGGTAAAGCTCATGGGCCGCGACTCCGGGTTCATCGCCGCCTATTCGGTCCTGGTCGACAGCCAGGTGAACTTTTGTCTCATTCCCGAAATTCCGTTCAAACTCGAGAAGTTCCTCGGTGAACTGAAGACGCGACTGGAACGGAGGGGCCACGCGGTGATCGTCGTGGCGGAAGGTGCGGGCCAGGATCTCATGGAGAAGACAGCCGAGCGTGATGCTTCGGGAAATGTCAAGTATGGCGACATTGGAACATTCCTTCGAGACGCGATCAAGGCCCACTTCAAAGGGGATGGCATTGAATTAAGTATCAAGTACATCGATCCCAGCTATACCATCCGCAGCGTGCGAACAAATCCGCATGATTCGGTCTTCTGCCTGCTCCTTGGGCATGGTGCTGTGCATGCCGGCATGAGCGGCAGGACGAACATGGTTGTCAGCTTCTGGAACCACCAGTTCACCCATGTGCCGATAGCGCTCGCCGCGTCCCAGCGGAAGAAGATCGATCCCGAGGGATCTCTTTGGAGCAGCGTTCTCGCCTCCACGGGCCAACCGTCGAAAATGTTTTGATAGATGGCCAAGAGACGGGCACGGCGACGTCTTCAGATCGTGGTCTTTTCTCGAAAGGTGTCTAAGACGTCGGCGACGGAGGTGAACCGATCAATTCCGCCGAGCCGCGCATCTACTCCCTCGCTACGGAAGCGTTCGCGCACAGATGACCGCGCTTCGACGACCTGAATACGCCGGCCCCCAGCGGTCAGTTCATCGGCCAAGCTCGCCAGCATGTGTGCGCTGTGCATGTCCACCTGGGGTGTACTGGAAAGATCCAGTACGACGAGTTTGGGCGAGACAGGTTCAACGCGCACGCGATCCAGAATCGTGTCGCGCACATGGTCCATATTGAAATAGACGAGACCGGCCTCGGGCCGTAAGATCAGCACGCCGGGGATCAGTTCGTTGTTGGGATTCCGCTCGCGATCAGAAAACCGACGAGTGCCGGGAATTCGCCCGAGAAGGGCGACATGCGGTCGCGAAGCGCGACGGATCAATAGCACCAGAGAGATGATGGCGCCAATCATCACGCCGCGCAGCAGGCCTTGCCCGAGCACGCCAACGATGGCAGCAACGGCCACGACGAACTCAGGGCGATCCCTGCGCCAGAGGTGCTTGAGGGCGGAAACGTTAAAGAGACCGACGACCGCCACCAACACCACCGCCGCCAAAACGGGCTGGGGCAGGGCTCGAAGCAGGTGCGAGAAGAACAAGACCACCACCAACATGATTCCCGCCGCGATGCCGCCCGACAAGGGCGTACGCGCGCCCCCACCTTCATTGACCAGAGATTGAGACATCCCACCGCTAACCGGGAAACCGCGCCCCAATCCAGCGGCGAGGTTGGATGCGGCGAGCGCGAGAAATTCCTGATTCGCATCGAGACGTCCGCCGTACTTTGCGGCGAAGGTGCGGCCAATCGCGGCCGTCTCTACCGCTCCTAGCAGAAAACATGCGAACGCCAAGGGCAACAACTCGTTCGCGTCGGACCAGTGAATCGCGGGAAGGCCGATGTCTGGCAGCCCTTGCGGCACTTCGCCCAGCAGCTTCACTCCACGAGCATCGAGGCCGAGCCAGCCTGAAGCCACAATCGCGCCCACCACGACGAATAACGCGACGGGTTTGTTCTTGAGGAAGATCTTCCCGAGCACGAGCATCGCCAGCGCAATGCTACCTATCGCGAGTGAGGTCGCGTTGGTCTCGCGCAGGTGCTGGAGGAAGTAGCCGCTGTTGACCCAGAAATTGCCATGTGCACCGTGGATGCCAAAAAGCTTGGGCAACTGGGTGCTGGCGAGAAAGAGCGCCACGCCACACTTGAATCCGACCATTACGCTCTCAGAGATGAAGTTGATAATCGAGCCGGCTTTGACCAGCCATGCGACGAAGGCGATGACCGCAACAAGCAAGGCCGTGCCCGCCGCCAGCGCGCTGAACCGGGTCGTGTCGCCTCCCGCAATTTCGCCCAGCGATGCGCCCACGAGTAGAGATATGGCGGATGTGACCGTGATGGCTGTGTATCGTGAACTGCAGAACAGCCAGAAGACGAGCCCGCCAAACAAACACGCGTAAAGTCCCGCTTGGGGTGGCAGGTTCGCCAGGGATGCGTCGCCTAGCCCGGCCGGCAGAAGATAGGCAGCGAGGGTGATGCCGGCGACAACGTCACCACGCAACCAGCTTCGGTCGTAGCTCCTTAACCAGTCAAGCACTGGAAGCGGAAGGTTCATATGATTTGCACCAAACCTCAACAACTGAGCGTTGCGACATCCTTCTTCAGTACCGAATTCCTACGGTCAGCGCAACAAACTGCGTGCTTATGTTTTTCGTTGGGGCGTAGTGATAGCGAGCCTCCGTGTAAAGTCGGTACGGGGCTTCGCCAACCCTTACGGTGAACCCCACGCCAGCGTTCACTCCCCATGCACTCGTGCCGGTCGTTGCGCGCGTCTGGTTGGCTGTTACGATTCCGGACGAGCAACTGAATCCCCACCACAGCCAGGCGGGAGTGCAAACGGTGGCGGGGCCGGCAGTAATGCCCCGTGAGAGCCAATTCTTTCGGTAATACCAGCCGCCGCCACCAATGAGATAGGCGCCGAGCCGGTGTCGCTGGAATTCGTATCGGTAGTTTCCCGTAAGGGCATACAGGTTACTGTTGCCGTCGAGCTTGCCTAACTGAGGAGTTGTCGCCTGGAGCGGTAGCAAGACTCCGCCGGAGGGATACATCCTGTTCCACAAGAACCCGCCGATGATTGCATGGCGTGAGTTGAGGTTGTAGCCGACTCCACCGGTGGCACCCCATCCACTGCCGGTGACCTGTGCGGTTGAACTGACAGGCACGTTGAGCACCATGGCCACGTTGCTGTTAATTTTGCACACCTCGCCGCAATCATCCTGAGCTTCCAGAAGTTGCAGAGCCGCAAGGCCGATCAGCAGAGCAAGAATGCTCCCGATCTTCAACTTGCAAACTCGCATATTTCACTCCAATCGGAGTTTCGCCCTTGGCTCCCGACGTGGCGTGGACAGCAATCTGCAGCGTGGCGCTGCACTAGGGGGCCGTTCAAAGCTCAGAGGTATTCATACTGCTCTGTGCAGATCTTCACCACTAGGGGAATCCCTAGGATGCGGAGCAGATCGATTTTGGCTGGTCAGGGCTGGGTATGGCGTGATCGAATGTACTGTTGCGGTACGGGCGTCAGTCGGAGATACATTGGCGAAGAAAGCAATCATCGTCATCGCGGCGGTATTCATCGTCGTGCTTGCGCCTTCCCTCCGCGCACAACAGCAACCTCAGACAAAACCAGTGCGTTTCGAACTCACTCCGTTCATGGGTTATCGCACGAGCATGAGTTTCCCGGTTGATCCCCATGTCACAGGGACGAACCCTCGTGTCGTGCTCGACGCGAGCCCGAGCTATGGTGTTGCGTTTGGGGTACGCCTCCATGCAGAAGAGGACATGGTCGAAGTACGCTGGGCCAGGCAAGACTCCTATGTCCACGCGGAGGACATTACGCCGCAACCCCCGCGCCAGCGCGTGATTCTCGATCAGTTTCATGGAGACTTCAGCCACGAGCCCATGGTGGAAGACTGGGCCGCATGGGCAAAGCCGTTTGTAATCGCCAGCGTCGGCGCCACCCATGTTTCCAGTAATACAAATATCAATTTCACTCGTTTTTCGTTTGGAATCGGAGGCGGGATCAGGTTCTATCCCAGTCGCCATTTCGGCTTCAAGATTCAAGCCGAATGGTTACCCGTGTTTGCTGATCCGCACGTGGCATTCATTTGCGGCGCTGGTTGCATCGTTCATGTCGGTGGCACGCTAAGTTCTCAGGGCGAAGTCTTGGCAGGGCCGATTCTGCGATTCTGATTTCTCGATTTCAGTCGGCTCCGAGAAAAACGGCGGGCAGATTGATTTGTTGTCTTGCCGTATCAACCTCGGAGAACTCTTGAAGTGCCGTAGCAGTTCGTGAGCCACAGGTTCGTTTTCCCAGGCGCTCGATCACGTCAAGTCCTTCCGTTTCAATTTATCGTCAGCCCCACGGCACCTTGGGGTGCAAATCGTACGCTCCGGTGAATAGAGAGGCATTTAGGGATTTCCCTAGTTGTTGCAAGCGGGAACACCTCTGAGAATAGAAGCCCGAGTGAGCGCTGTTTTCCTTTTCCTGGCATTCGCCAAGACCGTCATGCTGCCTGTGCCAATGAGACACGCGGCAGCAAGGTGAGATCTGCCATGTCGAAGCCAGGTGTTCGGAACGAGGCGTAGCGGAAGGCAGTGTGGGGGCCCATACGTGACCCGGCTCTGAAACGGTACGTCACTTGGAAAAATCCGCAGTAGGTCCACAGCGGGAAGGTAGGTTCCTATGAGTGCAAAGGGCATCATCTCAATCGAGGCCAGAGCAGCTAAGACAGATGGGGAGAAACTCCTGAAACAATATGGGTGTGGGCCTGTTCCCTTCATAGGGGCTGACGGGCTATATGACCGACATCTTCTTTTCGATAACGTAAGCGATCCCGCGAAAACCGATGCCAGACAGCGCTATGAGGCTCTTGCGCATTCCGTCCGAGATGTTCTCTCGCAGCGATGGATACTCACGGAAAAGAATTACGAACGCGAGAATCCTAAGCGAGCCTACTACTTGTCGATGGAGTTTCTGCTCGGCCGCTCGTCAGCCAATAATGTCACCAACCTCCTGCTGGATGGGTATGTAGCGCGAACAGCGAAGGAGAGAGAAATTGATCTGCTGTCATTGCTCGAGCAAGAGCCCGACGCGGGCCTGGGCAATGGTGGCCTGGGGCGGCTGGCGGCATGCTTCCTAGACTCCATGGCAACTCTGCAACTGCCTGCCACCGGCTATGGTCTCCGTTACGAGTACGGGATCTTTAAGCAATCTATACAGGACGGATGGCAACATGAACGAGGGGATAACTGGCTGCGTCACTCAGACCCGTGGGAGGTCCCCCGTCCTGATGAGGCCGTGGAGGTAAAGCTGAATTGCGCTTTCGAACTGCAGGGAGGGTCATTGCGGGTCGTTCCCGGCCAGCCGACCACTTTGCTTGGCGTCCCCTACGACCGACCGGTTGTGGGTTATGGCGGAAAAACAATCAATACTCTGCGACTGTGGGCGGCGGCCGCCTCCAACTACTTCGATTTCCAGGAGTTCAGTAGCGGAGATTTCGCGGAAGCGATGGCTGAGACTCTCGCAGCTGAGTCACTGACCCGTGTCTTGTATCCCGACGACTCAACGAGCAAGGGACAGGGACTGCGATTCCTCCAAGAGTATTTCCTCGTAGCATGTTCCCTTGCCGATCTTGTGCGACGCTACCGGCGCGGCAATACCAACTGGAGTGGGCTTGCCGACAAGGTGGCCATCCAGCTCAACGATACTCACCCGGCCATGGCAGTACCCGAACTCATGCGGATCCTGCTCGACGACGCGCATCTTGGATGGGACCAGGCTTGGGACCTGACACAAAAGGCTCTGGCGTACACCAACCACACGCTACTGCCGGAGGCGCTCGAGAAATGGCCGCTAGATTGGTTCCAGACGATGCTTCCTCGACACCTCGAGATCATATTGGAGATCAATCACCGTTTGCTCAAGGACGTTCGGAGCCGATTTCCGGGTGACGAGAAACGCATTGAGCGAGTCAGCCTGATCGAAGAGGGCGCGCAACGAAAGATCCGCATGGCAAATCTGGCCATCGTGGGCTCGCATAGCACAAATGGAGTGGCGGCCATTCACTCCCAGCTTTTGCGGACGATGACCGTCAAAGAACTGGCTGAGCTGTTTCCCGAACGTTTTAACAACAAGACCAACGGGGTTACGCCGCGGCGCTGGTTGCTGCTTGCGAATCCTGCCTTGGCTCACGCGATCACGGAAGTTATCGGTGATGGCTGGATCACTGAACTCGATCAACTCAAGAATCTCAAGCCGTTCGCCGACGACAAGGGCTTTCGTGACGCCAACCGCAAGGCAAAGCGCGAGGCAAAATCACAATTTGCCAACTGGCTCAAAGCCACATCGGGCCAGGTAGTCGACCCGGATAGCATCTTCGATGCGCACGTCAAGCGGATTCACGAATACAAGCGGCAACTGCTCAACGCACTGCGTATTACCGTGCTTTACAACCGCCTGCGGGAGAATCCGAATCTGGAGATGAGCCCACGCACGTTCTTCTTCGCCGGTAAGGCGGCGCCGGCCTACCGGCTGGCCAAGCTGATTATCAAGTTCATCAACAGTCTTGCCGCCACGATTGATCGTGACCCGGTAGTGCGCGGGCGTCTCAAGGTCTTGTTTCTGCCCGAATACTGCGTTTCCCTCGCCGAGCGGCTGATTCCTGCCAGCGACGTCTCCAACCAGATCTCTACCGCCGGCTATGAGGCGAGTGGAACCGCCAATATGAAGTTCATGATGAACGGAGCGCTCACGATCGGAACTCGCGACGGCGCGACCATCGAAATGGCGGAGGAAGCTGGCGAAGAAAACTTTTTCCTGTTTGGGCTGACAGCAGATCAGGTCGTCAACAGCCGCGGATGGTACAACCCGTCGTGGCATTACGAGAATGAGGCAGAAACTCGCGCGGCATTGGACCTGGCATTCTCTGACCAGCTAGGCGGCAATGAATCTGAGGTTTTCACGCCGCTCCGCGACAATCTTTTGACGCAGGGGGACTTCTACATGCATCTAGCAGACTTGAAGTCTTACCTGGATGCAGATCGCCGGCTGGTGGAACTGTACGCCCAACCCGATGAATGGGCGCGCAAAGCGATTCTCAATATCGCAAGTTCGGGGAAGTTTTCGAGTGACCGGACGATCAGTGAGTACGCAAACGACATTTGGAAGGTGAAACCGTGTCCGGTGCCGTAGCTGCGAGCTTTCGATGGCGCTGTTGTTACGGCCACCGGGCAACGAATTCATCGACCTTAAATGATTCCCGCAGCGAAAATCGGGCAAAGCTCGCCTCTCGGCGCAGCAGTGAGTGATGGTGGTGTCAACTTCAGTTTGTACTCACGCGATGCTACAGGGGTCGAATTGCTGTTGTTCGAGCGGGAGGACGACGCGCGGCCAGCGCGAGTGATCTCTCTGGATCCATTCCTCAACCGCACGTACCACTACTGGCATGTCTTCGTTCCGGGCGTGCAGTCGGGGCAGCTATACGGGTATCGAGCTCACGGGCCATTCGATCCTTCCCAAGGATTGCGTTTTGACCCTACCAAGGTCTTGCTCGACCCGTATGGTCGTGCGGTCGCTGTTCCCAAAATTTACTCTCGCAAAGCGGCGCAAGAACAAGGTGATAATGCGGCGACGGCAATGAAGAGCGTGGTTGTAAATCCACGCGTGTACGACTGGGAAGGAGATATTCCGCTCAGACGGCCCTCTTCGCAGACGATCATCTATGAAATGCATGTAAAAGGATTCACGCGGCATGCAAGCTCCGGGGTTTCAGAAGACACTCGGGGCACTTTCCGGGGACTTATTGAGAAGGCTTCATACCTCCAGGACCTAGGCATCTCGGCTGTCGAACTTCTGCCTGTCTTCCAGTTCGATCCACAGGATTGTCCGCCCGGTCGCGTCAACTATTGGGGATATTCTCCGGTCTCATTTTTCGCGCCGCATCAGGCCTACAGCTCTCGCCAAAACCCATTAGGCGCAGTCGATGAGTTTCGCGATATGGTCAAGTCGCTACACCGAGCGGGGATTGAGGTGATTTTGGACGTCGTCTTCAATCACACTGCTGAAGGTGATCATCGGGGTCCAACAATGAGCTTTCGTGGCCTCGATAATAATGCCTACTATCTTTTGGAACAGGATCGGTCGCACTATGCCAACTATAGCGGTACGGGGAACACGCTGAATGCCAATCATTCCATCGTTCGTCGGATGATTGTGGACAGTCTCCGGTATTGGGTCGAAGAAATGCATGTGGACGGTTTCCGTTTCGATCTAGCGTCAATCCTTGCACGCGATTCGGTTGGCCACGTGATGTCCAATCCTCCTGTGCTTTGGGATATCGAGTCGGATCCAACTCTGTCCGGCACAAAGATAATTGCTGAAGCTTGGGATGCTGCGGGCCTGTACCAGGTCGGCAGTTTTGTGGGAGACAGCTGGAAGGAATGGAACGGACGCTTTCGCGATGACGTGAGAGCTTTCTTTCGTAGCGAGAATGGATCACTGCCGCACTTCGCTGACCGGTTGGTTGGCAGTCATGAGATTTATCGCCACAAGGAACGCGAAGCCGAACAGAGCGTGAACTTCGTAACGTGTCACGACGGATTTACGCTTAATGACCTCGTCTCCTACGATCACAAACACAACGAAGCCAACGGTGAGGAAAACCGTGATGGCGCAAACGACGATCGAAGTTGGAACTGTGGAGTAGAAGGCTCTACGACGGATCCTGAGATTGAGCGCCTCCGAACCCGCCAAGTGAAGAATTTCATGACCGTCACGTTGCTTTCTCTTGGCATTCCCATGTTCTTGATGGGAGACGAAGTCCGGCAGACGCAGGATGGCAACAACAACGCTTACTGTCAAGATAACGAGTTGAATTGGTTCGATTGGTCTTTGCTGGTGAAGCATGCAGACGTGCATCGTTTTGTGAAGCGGCTCATCGCGAGACGACTACGGCGAAATATCGGCCCCGAGCGCCAGCGGATGACCTTGATTGAGTTAATTCGGGAGGGAATTAAAGGCTGGCATGGAGTAAAACTCAACCAACCGGACTGGAGTGATCATTCGCATAGCGTCGCCCTCAGTGCCGAGTTACCAAAAGAAGGTCTGCTTGTTCATCTCATCTTCAACGCCTACTGGGAGCCTCTTGATTTCGAACTCCCGCCGATAGGAACGAGAACCGGCAATTCATGGCGGCGGTGGATCGACACTTTTCGAGAGTCGCCCGAAGACATAACAGCATGGCAAGAAGCACCAGCTATTTCTGAGAGTACATATCACGTGGGGCCCCGGTCTGTGATTGTTCTTTGGGCGAATCTGGGCGAACGCACGAAGCACTTAGTGCCAGCTGATCATAGGGAGTGATATAGCTCTTCGGCGCGACCGAAACGTTCGGGGACTCACGAAATCACGAGTTGAAGTGAACATTTTCGTGCGCGCCTTTGCACGTCTACCAGTCATCGTTGGTGCTATTCCATGTCTTGTCCGGATTATAGCGTTCCATCGCCGAAGCAATCTTGGACGTATCCGGGCCCATATCCTTCTGATAGACGACACCGTCGTAGCTGACGATGAAGGTTTGCACACCGGTGACGCGATAGTCGGCGGGCCAAGCGACGATAGCAAATCCGCCGATCATGACGCCTTCGATGAAATAATTCAGAGTGCCTAATCGAGCTGCTGGTCCCTGCCCCTCTAAGAGCTTGAAGTAATAGCCGTGGAAAGGCTTTTTCTCGGCGTAGCCGTCGGCCAGCGCCTTCGCAACCGCCTCACCTACCGGGCCTTCCCAATTTCCGTCCGCATTCTGCCAGGCTAGCCCGTCATGTTTTCCGGGGGTACTTATGACCTTCTGTGCGTACTGGAACACCACGGAGTTGTCGTGGACTTGCGAGGCGTATTCGAGCTGCGCTTCCACGTAGCCGCGGCAGATCGTAATGGCATCGAGTTCGTTGGCTCCGATGCGCCGCGCGAGTACTTCCCGGTGGCCCGCCTTAGTATCGAAGATCCACTTTCCGTTCCGCTTCACAATGGGGATGGGGAAAGGCCATTCCTCATTACCTACCACGAGGATGGCGCGATTGGGATTTTTGGGGTCAATCTGCACGGACTTCTTTTCATCAGCCTTGGCGGCGAAAGCAACTGAAACTCTCTTGTCCGCGACCGGATCGGCAGTAGCCACAAAATCCTCACCGCCGGGACCGAACAGTTGCAGAAGTGAGGGCACATCAAATTGGTCCGCGGCGGCGATCAGGAAGTCGGCTGCTTGCTGCGGATTGGCAAAGGTCTTCTGCGCGGGCGGTGAAGACTTGGCCGAGTCAGCCTTCGGCTGTGCCTGCGAAAGTGCACGGCCGGGCAAGCCGCAGAGTACGATTAGCAAGGTGTACAGGATGTAGTTCGCGATCAGCTTCGATTTTGTGGATGTCATATGTTTTTCCTTGTTAATGGCGTCGCCTACCTCCGCCGTCCGCCACCGCCCCCGCTGCTCCTCGACCCTCCACCGCCTCGGGATCCGCTCATACTTGAAGAGCCGCGCTGACTGCTGGTGCGGGCGGAATTTCCGCTCATCCCGCTAGAAGCTCCGCCGAAGGCGCTCTTATTCGATCCGCCGGGAGAGTCAGGAACTTGTCGGTTGCCCACTCGATCGGCCCCTCCCCCTCCTGCCCCTCCCCCTCCTCCCCGTTCCGTCGTGCCCGCTTGTTGCCGACCACCGTTGCCCCGATCACCAGACTGTTGTCGATCTCCAGTTCCTCGATCGCCGGACTGTTGTCGGTTTCCATTCCCGCGATCCGACGTGCCAGCCTGTTGTCGTTCACCCGATTGACCCTGGTTCTGCCGCGCATTCGCCTGCCGATTGGCCATGGAATCGCCGCGAGCAGTGCCGCCATATTGATTCGCCGTTGCGCGGTCAGAATATGGCGCACCACCGCGATGCTGCGGATTGTGCTGCCAGCTGTTGCCGCGACCACCAGCGGGCTGCTGCGCCGGACGGTTGTTGACATTCGTGCGGTTTGAGTTGTTTACGCGGTTGGAGTTGTTCACGAAGTTATTTTGGTTGTTGATCGTGATGTTATTGTTGCCGCCACCCCATCCGCACCCATAGCCCCACCCGCCGCCCCACGCGGCCCCCATTGCGATTCCGACACCGAACGATATCGCCATCCCCGCCGCGTAGTAGCCTGGCGGAGGATATGCAATTGGCGGATAAGGGTAGACCGGTGGTCCGTACACTACGGTGGGGTTATAGGTCGGAACGTACACGACCTGCGGGTTTGACTGCTCGATTACGACAACCGTCTTGCTCTCTACTACCTTCGTTTCCACTTTCTGCTGATCGCTCGATTTCAGGTTTCCTGCATCCTTAGCCTTCACGCGCATACGCTGCACAGCTTCCATGACATCAGCCTGCTGAGCCAGGAAAGCATTGCCAAGATCCGTGGTCCACTTGATGTTCTCTGAAAGTTGCTTCACGGCGTCGGGCAGGGCAGCCATTGCCTGAACGCTAGGGTCCCAGTCCTGCTTCTTAACCGCATCGACCAAGGCCTTGTCCTTTAGGTCTTTGTGCTGCTGCAGCCACTGCTGGAGCTGAATGATTTCCAGTGGATAAGTGGAGGCGGCGAGCACCTGAGCAAGAAGGGGATCGGGGTACAGTGCGATGGGCGCGACCAGCGAATCGAGCTGATCTTTAGGAATCTTGGGGGCCGCTTCCTCCGGTGGGGCGGCCTGCTGCGTTGAGGGCAGCGCATATATCGCGGGGTCGCCTACTACCATAAGAAGTGAGCAGATCAGCGCCAATAGGTTGCGA
The DNA here is from genome assembly GCA_963840895.1 of uncultured Acidobacteriaceae bacterium. GTDB lineage: Bacteria > Acidobacteriota > Terriglobia > Terriglobales > Acidobacteriaceae > Sulfotelmatobacter. The sequence goes on along the minus strand of CAWJAR010000002.1, from coordinate 167,718 downwards.
ACGTTCCCGAACGACAGTTTCGCTCGAAGTGGTTTCATGGTTTTATGCCCTTACGGTTTCCACCGCTGACGCGCTTGACACTGCGTCGACTTTTCCGGTTACCAATTGCAGCGTCTGAGGCTAGACACAACCCTAGGTTTCACTTCAAGTTAGTGCAACTAGGGAAATCCCTAACCGACTAAGCTTGAAGATCAGATGATTATTGGCTATACCATTGCGACCGTCCGATGCGCGTTGCTGATCACAGTCGCAGGACCTTACCTTGTCGCAGTCGCCTCTGAGCGCAATGAATCGAGGGTGAGTTACTGCGGATTGCTGGCGCGATTTAGTCCTTGGGCCATTTCCCAAGCTCGTACCTTCTGCCGCCCCTCATCAAAGATCCGCTCGTAGTTTCCTTTGGTCACCTTCTCGCGGGTGTTGGCGTCCAGAAGTTTCCACAGCGGTTCGTATTGGTAATAGACCTTCAAGTATTTTTCCTGGCTGGAAGGTGCGACCTCATCGGAGCCGAACAGGAAGCGTTCCGGGAAGCGATTGAGCAGGTCAACGGTAACTCGGGTCGCTTCCGGACTCGAGAGTACGTATTTGGCAACCTCGTCCCATGAGATGTCGAAGTAGATGTGACTGAACTGCGGGTCAGCTAAGATTTCTGCCAACTGAGCGGCATGGTTCTTGATTGGCCGAACCACGCGGCCCATTCCAGTATGAGCCCAGATGATGGTTGTATCGGGGTGCCTCCTGAAAAGGGCTTTCATCTGATTCAGGTACACGGGTTGCGAGCCTTCCTTCGCGAAGGGCACATCCATGTCGCTGTGTATCAGAACTACGAGTCCAACTGCTTTCGAAAAGTCGAGAATCCGGTCAAGAGCCGGATTTTGCAGACTGGCAACTTCTCCCGCAACCTTGGATGACACGAACTCCTTGTGAATCGTGAACTCACCGATGCCCGTGAACACACCAGGAAAAGTCTGAAGCACCCGTCGAATGTGATCGGCGGCATACATGTCAGCCGGATTGAAGCCCGTAATCATGGGATCGAAACGAGCCTGCTGTTCCTTCGAAAGCGAACGGTATGCCATTGCAATGTAGGCATCGGTGAAGGAGTAGTAGTAGAGCGGAGCATCCGTCTGCAGGTAATAGGTCGGAGCATAGTCGCCGGAATTCTGGTACGACCATTCTTGTTGCAACGGAATTCCGAACAGCGCCACGCGTCCGACTTTCGTCCCCATGATCTTCAGAAAGTCATGAATGTTTGTGCCTTCCTGAATGTAGTTGGTCAGATGGAAGTGAACATCGTTCAGCTCGTACGAAGCCTGCTGGGCAGCTTCAGGCACTAATACGGAAGAACCCTCAATCGACTCGATCAGGCAGATTGCGACTACGATGCATACGCAAACAAGCAGGCGCTTCCAGAAGTAGGTTTGTTGCGTGTCCATATTGAGGGCCTTCAGAAAGAGCCGAAGCTTCAACCGTCAAGCTCACGCACCTATTTCCACCCAACTGATGCCGGCGAATAGAGGTTGTAGTTCAACTTGTTGGCCACATACTCGATCACCTTTTGTGCTTTGACGCTGTTTCCGGCCTCATCCAGTGGAGGTGCAAAGACGGCAATTGCGCCTTTCCCGGGGACGATCGCCACGATGCCGCCGCCAACTCCGCTCTTGGCAGGCAGTCCTACACGCCACGCCCATCCACCGGACCCGTCATAGAGACCAGCCTCGGTCATCGTGCTGAGGATGTGTGGAATCGCTTCGGCTTTGATCACTTGTTCGCCGGTGGCGGGATTGATACCGTTATTCGCCAGAGTTGCGCCCATTCTGGCAAGCTGAATAGCGTTTACACCAACGGAACATTGTTTGGTATAGATATCCACCGACTCAAAAGGATCGGCGTAGATGCGGTCATACTTGGCCAAAAGCATCGAGAGCGCTTTATTGCCGGTGTTGGTGGCTGCTTCAGATTTGTAGACCTCATCAATCAGTGTCAATTTCTCTCCCGCCACCCGGCTGTAAAACTCCAGGATCGTGTTCCATTTGTCGTCTACATCCTTGCCCGCAATCAGGCTGGTGGTGGCAATGGCCCCGGCATTCACAAACGGGTTCCCGGTGTGGCTCGGCATATCCACGACGGCGACGGGAGAATTGAAAGGCCGTCCCGTGGGCTCAGAGCCGATTTTTTCAAAGACCTTGTCCGGTCCTAGCGCATCCATCGCTAGTGCCAGCGTATAGACTTTGGAAATCGACTGGATGGAGAAGAAATAGTTCACATCACCCTTAGTGAGAACCTGGTTATCGGTAGTCACTATTGCGATTCCAAATAGCTTTGAATCTACCTGCGCGAGGTAGGGGATGTAGTCGGCGTTCTTACCGTTCTTGTCATCCTTAAACTTGTCGTACGCCTCCTGAATCACCGCGGCCACGACTTCTCTTCTGGGAGCCACCGGACTGGAGCGACCGGTCTGAGCGGCGACTCCGATCGGAAGCAAAGACGGCACAATGATTGTGGCGAGGAGAAGCGCTGGTACCGTCCAGTTTCTATTGAACATTGACGTTTCCTTTCCAGCGCAGGCAGGAGTCATAGGCTTGGGGTTTTGAACATCTTGTCCCAGTCAAATTTGAAGGAGAACTGCATTCGGTAATCGTTGGCATTGAATCCGTCGCTAAAGTTCACCCGTCGGCCAAATTGGAATTCGCCGCCCATCGTCACCCTTGGAATCGGGTGGTAGAGCAGGTTCCCGACCGCATAGTGGCCCTGGTGAAAATCCGAGGGAAGCTGTGCGCTGGAGTTCTCAATGTTGAGCATTGAGTAGCCGACCGAACTCGTGAAGTGCTCGTTCCAGGTGTGATCGAGAAACGAAACGAGACCCAATACTGGCAGGGCAACACCTTTAACGGGCAAACGCGAACCCGGTGGGTTGTTCTGGATACCAACATCCACTGGGGCGTCGTTCATGTAATTCTCAATGCCCGCTCCGTAAGCAAACGCCAACTTTGCGACATTCTTTTTCGACAGGTTAAGGTTGGAAGTCAGGTTCAGGCCCCAGCCCACGACACTGCCACCGAGATTGATGGGATTCCCACTAGTGTCAACCCATCCGATCTTCCGAACAATTCCGGCCATTTGCACATAGCCCCAGTCCCTAACGATCCGGGCATTTCCGGAAAGATCCGGGAAGTTGAACCGGGGGTGGATGTTTGCGAGCTCGATACGATCGGCATAAACGCCCTGGTCACCGCTCGCGCCGGGCCTCTCAAGAGCGATCGTGACGCTGCCTCGCTTGCTGCGGACCGGCATCCAGCGCAACTGTACGTTGCGGAAGAAGACCATCCCGTTCGGGCCCCAGTACTCCACCGTGTTCGGGAATACGTCGATATCCATGAACGGGCTCCAGGTTTGTCCGCCTCCGAACTGACCCAATTCTCCGTAGGCATGCCGCAGACGGAAGGTAGTTTGGCCCGCATCAACTCCTGTTCCGAACAATTCGAATTCGAAGATCGTGTTCAAATCGCCATACTTCGTAGGCGTGGATGACTTCACTCCGAAACGGGTCTGCCGCACACCGGCATAGACATTGCCGCTCGGTGCATATTGATTGGGGAAAGAAGGCAACTGCGTGGGACGCACGACGTCAAACCAGTTCGGATTCACTTGCGCGAAGTCGTATCCGGAGTCGAGCATGGCGAATCCATAAAAGCTGACGCTGCCCTTCGGTTCCGTTATTTCACCTTCCAGTGGGACGGTTCCGGCCTGGGGCTGAGCAATCACTGCCTCCGAGGGCACGGCGACCATTGGCTCGGGCTGGGCAGCAGGCTTTTTTGCCTCGGCTGGGTTTTGTGGGGCAGTGGATGGCTTCTGTGCCGCAGTCGCGGCACGCATTTGCCCCTTTACCTCTTCGAGTTCCTTCTCTAATTGTTCGAGCTTCTTGTTTAGCTCTTGCAGATCCGGTGTTTGTGAGTCTTGGGTTTGCGCTCGAGCAGGCTGAATCGAAACGGTCGACAAGATGAATAACAACAGCGCGGTAGGACCGACAGCTGTCCAATTAGCTCGAAGCTTCGATCTCATACAGACTCCTGTTCTCGACAACCTGCTTACATGGTGCTGCCGGGGATCCGCAGTCAGCCACCGACAACTTTTATGCCGAAGGGGTTAGGGAAACAATTAGGGAAATCCCTAGCTTTGGATAATCCTCTGTACGGCGAGTTCCTTGGAAGGGCGTTCGAGAACGCAGATTGCGTACTAGGGATTTCCCCAGTGGCGAAAATGCCGATGCTGACCTAGGAATAGCTCTTGGTAGAAACGCGGCTCCGGCATTGCGGCGACGAAGCGGGAATCGGTCTGTTCTAAAGGAGTCGGACTGTTACCCGAGGACGGTAAAGCTGGCCGATGACTATGCGCTTTGCTTGAGCTACAAGTGCGCCCTTGAAGTTGGAACCGTTATGAACATTCGCGTAATCCTAATTATCGGCATCCTTCTCACCACAAATCTCTTCGCGCGAGAAAAGACCGACGTGTTGGTCATGAAGAACGGTGACCGCATGACGTGCCAAATTAAGGGACTCGAAGCCGGAGTGCTGTACGTCAGTTTCGACTACATCGATGGCACGGCTCAAGTTGAGTGGTCGAAGGTTGCCCACGTCGAAAGCAAGGAGCTCTTTATCGTAAAGACGGAGGACGGCTCGGTGTACACGGGTAGGATCAATACTGCCGAAGCACCGGGTGGCCAGCCGGTGAAGATTCAGGTGGTGGAAGCCGGGGAGACGGAGACGCCGACGAAGGGCGTAGAGCTTGAAAGCCCAAAGATTGTCTCGATGGTCGAGACATCCGACAACTTCTGGCGGCGGTTCAACGGCGAGTTGAGTTTCGGAGTGATCTATGCCAAAGGCAATCAGTCGACACAGTATAGTCTGGGCTCACAGACGATATACCTGCGCGAACGTTGGTCGGTAGGGGCCAATATAAGTTCTAATCTGTCCTCAAGTACCGGTACCAGCCCATCAACCCGGAATTCTTTCGATGTGGTTGGGAAACGACTCCTGCCGTGGAATAAGTACTTTTATTCTGGACTAGGTGGTCTTCTGCAAAGTTCGGCACAAGGAATCACCTTACAAACCAGCATCGGCGGCGGCATCGGTCGCTTTCTTAAGGATACCAATCGAAGCAGAATCTCGATTCTCGGAGGTTTGTCGTGGCAGAATACGAATTACCAGCCGTCGCTCGTCCCTGTGGGCAAGCAAAGTCTTATTGCCGCCGTGATTGCTGCAGATATCAATGCCTTTCGGTTTAATAAAACGAACTTGAATATCACCGCTACGCTATTTCCGGCCCTCTCCGAACCTGGCCGATTTCGCTCCAATACAAACGCGACCTATTACGTCAAACTCATCAGCAACCTGTCGTGGAATGTCTCATTCTACGATAGCTGGGATAGTCGACCACCTGAGGGCTTCGCCGGCAGTGACTACGGAACCAGTTCTGGACTTAGCTGGACATTCGGACTGAAGTAATAAAAGTAAAGAGATGACTATGCTGCTGATAGTAACTGCAGTTTATGTAGACGGAGATACATAAGAATCGCTAAAACCGTGACTGCAATAAAAATGATCGGGGTGTCGATGCGTTATAGGACCCTAGTCGTCGCTTCCTGGGCTGTGCCACTTGTGTGCGGATGTCTTATTCTCCCATTGCGGGCGCAAACTTCGTTGCCAGATCATCCACAGCCACAACAGTCATTGCCGGATGCTCCGTCTGCTAGTCGTCCGTTACCCGAACATCCTAAGTCCCAGTCACCCTCCGGGGCGGCAGGTACTGCAAAGCCAGTCGACGAAGCATGGCCTCGCAAAGCCACTCGAGGAGACGAGACAATCTCCATGTATCAACCACAAGTGGAAGCTTGGAAGGGTGATGAAGTCCACGCCTATGCAGCCCTTTCAGTATTGAGCACTACCAAGAAGACGGCCAAATATGGAGTGGTATGGTTCACGGCCCGAACTGAGGTTGACAAAGTGAACCGCCAGGTAACGTTGGACGACTTCAGAATCACCAAGGTCAAGTTCCCAACGATGGAAACGAAGGAGGCCGAATATCAAGCCTTCCTACAGACCAAGCTGCCGAAGACCGCCAAAGTGATAGCTCTCGACCGGTTGGAGGCTTCTTTGGCTGCTAGCGATTCCGAACAAGCTGGGGTCGAAGCGTTGCCAGTGAACAACGACCCTCCTGCGATCATCTTTACTACGAAGCCTTCCTTGCTCGTACTCATCGACGGGCCCGCTCGGTACAGAGATGTCGGTGGCACAGGACTGAAGTTGGTGCTCAATAGTCAGTCCACGATTCTGCACGACCCGGAGAAGAACGAGTACTACCTGAATGTGATGGATGGCTGGCTGCAAGCGCCGGATCTCGTGGCAGGTCCTTGGACTTACGCTTCAAAAATTCCTGATGACATGAAGGAAATCACTAAGGGCATCCAGGAGCGGCAGCAAGCAAAGGCGGCTGAAGGTACAGCCGCACCTTCGTTGAAACAAGCGAAAAAGGAAGGAAAAATCCCGGAAATCTATCTAAGCATGGCCCCTGCGGAGTTGTTGGTGACCGAGGGCGCTCCCCAGTTTGAGCTCATTCCGGACACTGAACTGGAATACGTGAAGAACACGACTGGCAATATTTTTAAAAATGTTGCCAGCCTCGATTACTACATCCTTATCGCGGGCCGATGGTTCCGATCGAAGTCTCTGGAGAGTGGTCCTTGGGAGTTTGTTGAAGGACAGAATCTGCCTGAGAAGTTCGCTCATATTCCTGAAAATAGCCCTAAGGCCGGAGTCTTGGTATCGGTGCCGGGAACCGGGCCTGCCAAAGAAGCCCTCATCGCCAATGCCATTCCGCAGACAGCTACTATCACCCGCAGCCAGGCCCAGTTGGAGGTTGAGTACGATGGCGAACCCCAGTTCAAGAACATAGAGGGAACAAACCTGCAGTATGCCGTGAATACAGCGACGCCGGTTATCCGAGTAGATGACAAGAACTATTATGCTGTGGCGAACGCAGTCTGGTTCGTGGGTGCAGCGCCGGTTGGACCATGGGCTGTGGCAACCTCAGTTCCGGCCGCAATCTATGCGATTCCTCCCAGTTCCTCTCTGCATTACGTTACCTATGTGAAGGTTTACCGCTCCACGCCGGATGTTGTTTACCTGGGCTACACTCCCGGGTATTACGGAACGGTCGTGTCTTCCAGTTCAAGTACGGTTGTGTACGGCACTGGCTTTTACTATCCGCCCTACATCGGCAATTACTGGTATGGCGCGCCTTACACGTACGGAGTAGGCGTGGCCTCTACGTGGAGTTCGGGTACGGGTTGGAGCATCACGATAGGCGTTGGCTACACGTATGGCTATCCTTATTACTACTATCCGTGGTGGGGGCCATGGGGATACTACGGACCATGCTGCTGGGGACCCGCTTGGGGATACGGCTACGGAGGCTATGCCAGCGCGAACGTATACGGTCGTTGGGGCAATGCTGCGTACGCGAGTACGGGCGCTGCCTGGGCGAATCCATACACCGGAAACTACGGTGGGGCAAGCCGCACCGCTTTCCAAAACACGCAGCGCGGCACCGTGGGAGTCGCTGGTCGCGGCGCCAATACCAACATCTACACGGGGAACACTGCTGGAGGGCGCGGAGCCGTGGGCTACAATCCGCAGACCGGAATTGTAGCGGGTGGCGGCGCTGGATACGCGGGCAACATCTATAGCGGGGAAGGAGCTGCCGGGCGCGGCGGTTTCGCCTACAACACCAACACAGGCGGTGGCGTCGCCGCTGGCTCTAACAACATTTACGCGGGTAAAGACGGTGAAGTGTACCGCTATAACCGGCAAACTGGGAACTGGTCCCAGAACAGCGGCGACGGGTGGAAGTCAACGTCCAAGTCCCAGGCTAATCTCCAGCAGCAACAACAGGCACGTTCTGTAGGCCAACAGCGAACCCAGAACTTCAGCAGGGGCTCGACGGGGGGAGGAATGCGCGGCGGTGGCGGAGGCAGAAGAAGGTAGCGAATCTGCATGAAACACGAACCGGCAACTCTGACAGTTTCAAATGTAGTCGACTTGATGCTAGAAGAGCCTGGCCGGTGAGTGATTGAGTTTCTCCAGGCAATCGGCAAGGAGCACGTTGAATGGAACCCCCCATTTCCCCTTTACTTTTTGTTGCGTTGCTTTTCAGTGGCATGTTGATCCTGCTCGAGACCGGGCGTCATCTTGGCATCAGGCGCCGTCCGAAAGAGTCGGAGGGCGAGCGCGGCAGTTTGGGCACTATCGAGGGCGCAGTGTTCGCCCTGTTTGGATTGGTGATGGCATTTGGCTTTTCGGGGGCGGCGTCTCGATTTAATGAGAAGCGAATGTTGATCGCCGAAGAAGTCAATACCATTGAGACGGCATACTTGAGGCTTCACCTGGTGCCCCGACAGGCGCAGTCTGAACTACAGGAGTTGTTCCGTCATTATGTTGATTCTCGATTGGAGACTTATCGCCGGCTGCCGAATATGCAAGCGGCAGAAGAAGAGATGGCCAGATCCAAGAAGATCCAGGAAGAGATTTGGAGTAATGCGGTGGCGGCTACACTCCTCCCCAATTCCCATCCCGATGCGGGCAAGCTGCTGCTTCCCGCGTTAAACAACATGATCGACATGGCTACGACGCGCACCATGGCGCTGCAACTTCACCCACCGAGGATCGTCTACTGGCTTCTGTTCAGCCTCGGTCTTCTATGCTCCCTGCTAGCCGGCTATCGAATGGCGATCGGCCAACAGCGGAGTTGGATCCACATTTTGTGTTTCAGCGTCATCACGATAATTGTCGTGTACGTCATCCTTGACGTCGAGTACCCACGGGCAGGTTTGATCCGACTCGAGACAAGTGATCAAATGTTGGTGCAGGTTCGCGAAAACATGAAATAAAAAAGAAGTGACGATGCCCTTCACCAAGTCCCGACACGTAACACCAGTCCCGTACTGACCCGGATGGCGTGCGTTAAGTCCGTTCCATTAAGTTTGTTCAACCACGAGCGAACGTAGTCGACGCTTCCCAGGTGTACAGCCACAGCAGAGTTTAGTCGAAGATCAAGACCGCCACCGATGGATAACGATGGTCCGGTCGTTTCGTATCGAGTCGTGTACTCCCAATACACTGTGGAGGCTGCTTTCGTGGGTGGAAGTGTGCTGAGTATCTGCTGCTTGAGTACCGGGTCGGAGTACTCCTGATAGACCTTCTGGCCACCCACCCGAAAATTCAGATATGGGGTCCAGCGGCTGGTCGAATGGCGGATCCACTGCGGACCCATTGAAAAAGTCAGGGAGTCTCCGCTCCAGTTTTTGGGTAGACTCGGGGCGATGGAGCAACCACCGACCTCGACGGTCCATTGCCATTGCGTCGCGACGCGAAAGCCTGCAGTCCCTCCTCCGCCCACACACGAAGCATTTCCCGCCCGCATGAAGAAGGGCACTGTGGCGGAGATCTCAAATCGTGGAACGATGGCATCCTCGACCTTCACTGCCTTCAGGTATTCAGGTTTGTAGTAGAGGTCGCCGTTATATTCGTGTATGCCCGGCCGGTTCTCTCGATTCCATGGGACCTTGAACGCCATGAGATTTGCGAAACTCAATGGCGGATTCAAGACCCCGCGAGCCAGCACACGGGCAAGCCGGTTTCGAGTGCGGTCTTCAATTTTTCGGACAACGTACTTGTCTACGGCGTCCGCAGCCACCATCCAAAACAGCCCACCATTCGGCGTGATCACGTGGTCGACGAAACCGTACGCACAGCAATAACGCTGTATTTGACCGATAGACGCTTCGCTCACCGGACCGATCTCAAATTCTTCGCTAAGAAGCCAGGCAAAGGCATAGGCTCGTAGGCGGCTCATCCAGTAGTCACGGCTGCGTCCGAATTCGACGTAGCGATATCGCGGATCGTTGTTAAGCCAGATATAGCCGGAAACCGCACCCTCAATGGGATGTCCCAGATAATTTACATAGTAGCCGTCTCCATCCGACCATCCGTGCAGGGCACCCACTGCGTTCAGGTATCCGCTGAAGGGATTGTTCCCCAAGGCGTCGCGCGTACCCTGCTCGGTGCCGATGCGAAAGCTGTGCATGACTGCGAGGAAGGAAAGCGAGTCCTTCATGAGAGATCGCCACTGCACGCTCGGCGGTTGAATGTCAGTTTTCGCAAAGTTGGTTACTTGGACAGGCTGAATCGAGCCTTCGGGTGGAGCGGAACTTGAGTGGGTGGAAGGCCTATCATCTTCATCCGCGACCGATGCGCTGAATAAATCTGGAGGGACGTTCAAGCAGCAGGAAATAGTGGTCTTCTTGTCAGTCGAAGCGGGATCGAGAGTCCACGCAACCTCGGGGTTCTGACCATCAACCAGGCCCAAAGCTGCCAAGGGTGCTTCTTTCGTGGTCTGTCCCTTTGCACTTCCGAGGATACAAAAGACAGCGCCTGCGACCCCGATGAGGACCCGCGTTGCGATAGCCGAAGCCCACAAGATTCGATCATCAACGCGGAACATCACGGATAGCCGCCATCGAAAGAGAGGGAGAGACAAATAGTTTCCCAGCCAAAGCTGATTGGATAGCAGGAATAAGGTCGGCGTTCATGTGCGATTTAACAACGTAACCCATGGCTCCTTCCTCGAAGCAGGCTTGAAGGAATTCGTCTTCGCTGTGAATCGTAAGAAACACAAACCTCGAGGCCAGACCGGTTCCTTGAAGTTGACGGATTGCTTCGACCCCGGTAAGAACCGGCATGGTGATGTCCGCCACAATCACGTCGGGCACAAGACGCAGTGCCTTTGACACGAGTTCTTGCCCGTCGTAGGCGATCCCCACCACATTGAACGATGACGCCAGATGGCCTGCAACCCGTTCCACAAGTTGCTCATTGTCATCAGCGAGTAAAATACGTGGACGGTTCACCAGATGACCTCAGAAGAATTCATCCTGAGAATAGGTATTTGGGGTAGGCGCAACAACTAGGAGAATCCCTAGTAGATTCCCCAGTAGCCTGAGCGGTGCGGAGGCGTACCATCAAATTTCCATGCAAGCGCGCACCAGATTGGGTGTGCGTTTACTCGTGGACCGATTGAGTCCCAGAAGCGCGTCACACAACACATCAATCGGTTTGTAAGTACGTGGATTGCGTGAGAAGCTCGAAATTGCACTGTTCACTCTGCCAAGGAGTGTGTGACAAACGCCAAAGGAGTATGTGACGCATGTCGTCGCACCGATGTGAGGGAGTGCTTACTCTATGCGTGAATTACGATCTGTTGTCAGCCTTATGGTTCCCCTTTGCGAAAGCTCGCGTCCGCGTCTGCTGATCGCCGACGACCACGCTATTTTTCTGGAAGCACTAAAGAGTTTTCTGGAAAAGAGTTATGTGGTGATAGGGACGGTGACGGACGGCCGTTCCCTGGTTTCGGAGGCCAGCAGGCTGAAACCTGACGTGATCATCGTCGACGTGGGCATGCCGCTTCTGAATGGACTAGATGCTGCCCGACGCATCCGTGAGCATTTTCCAAGCGTTCGACTAGTGTTCCTCACCATGCAGGAAAATTCCAACCTAGCAGCCGCCGCCATCGACCTGGGACACTCAGCCTTTGTGCTCAAGCATTCGGCAGCAACTGAGTTGATGACCGCCATTGATCAGGTTTGGCGTGGTAAAACCTATGTTTCCCCGAAGCTCCGCTCGGAAGATTGGGTCGAGCAGCGAACCCGGGTAAAGCAGTTCTCCAAAGGCTTGACGGCTCGCCAGCGCGATATTGTGCAGTTATTCGCGGAAGGTTATGGGCTAAAAGAGATCGCAGCACGTCTGAATCTGAGTCCAAAAACGGTCGAATTTCACAAACACCAGATCATGGCGGAGTTCGATGTGAAAAGCAACGCAGGTCTTGTCTTGTTTGCTATCAAGAAGGGACTTATCTCGATCGATCCCGATATCGTCTATGCCGAACGAAGAGTTTCATAGGCCGGGCACGTTCGGCTTGGACTTTTTGTCGTTCAAGCAATTGCTTTCGCCAATGGTTGCTCCAGAGGCACTCGGACGTCGATGATCGTTCCCTTGCCTGCGACTGAGCGAATCTGCAAGCGCCCGCCCAGCAAGCTTGCACGTTCTCCCATACTCCAAATGCCTAGGCCTTCCCTCATCTTGAGTTCTTTGGGATCAAAGCCCGTACCTTGATCGCTGATGAGTAAATGGATGGCGTTTCCATTCACTTGCAGGCGGACTTGTGCGCTGTGTGCGCCACTATGTTTTTTGATGTTTCGAAGGCCTTCCTGCACAATCCGAAAAACGCATAAAGCCACATCCGGGTTGATCTTCCGAGGAATGTGGTCATGGGTGAACTCGATTTTGACGCCTTGTTGCGCGGAAAATTCTTTGCAAAACGCGCTCACCGTCGGCGCAAGCCCCAGGCTTTCCAGGGACGCTGAGTGCAGGCGATGCGAGAGTGTATGAAGGTCGGCGCCTATATTGCCGGCATCGTTCGAAAGCTCTTGCAATTGACGGTTCGCTTCTTGCGGTGACTCGGGAATGATCTGGGCAGCGGTGCCTAGACCGAGGGCCAGCAGTGCCAGCCTTTGGCTGAAGTCATCATGAAGTTCGGCAGCCAGTCGCCTTCTCTCGGCTTCCTGGGCGTTGATCAGGATGCCACTCAACTGGTGCTGAGTTGCGCGCGCAGATCTAAGCTTCTTTCGCTCGAGCAGGAGGAATGCGATCAACACGATTAGCCCCGCGAGGAACAGCAATCCCGTGAGGATGCTCCATTTCTGGCGTTCCCAAGCCGTCGTCTCGCGGAAGAGAACGTTACTTGCGCCCGGAAGCTTGCGCTCGTCCAGTTTCCATCGCTGCAATTCGCGCCAGTCGAACATGTAAACACTTGGGGCATACACAACAGGAATCTGCTGCGGAGCTTTTCCGCTCAGGATCTCGAGAACATTTCGGGCCGCAATCGCGCCTTGTTCTTCGAAACTGACGACGAACCCGCCCACAACACCGTGCCCTAGGTAAGTGTCTGACACCGCAAAGACCGGAGCGTTCGAAGCCGCGGTAATCATGGGAAGGGCCTCGGCCACATTCAGGAAGTCGCGCCCTTGTGCGTCTTTGAAGAAGGAAATGTACAAAACAATGGAATCGCTCGGAAGCTGCTTCAACCTCTCCTGCAATTCGTTCATTGAAAGGTCGGTCAGATAGGTGATGTCCAGCCCAGTCCGATAAGAAGAAAGGCTTGATTTCACAAGCGCCGTGAGACTGCGATCATATCTGGACAGGCCGCCGATTACGAACACGTGACGTGTGTTCGGCAGCAAATGAACGGCGGCATCCAGCGTCTTTGCAGGGTCCAACTGGAACCACGAACCGGTGGATCGAGAATCGGCGCTTCGAGGATCAATTTGGCCTGCCACACTGCAGCAAAACACGACCGGGATATCTGGATAAAACTTCTTAGAAGGATCAGCCAAAAGCCGGAGCGGGTCCGGACCCATCAGCACAATTAAGGCCAAGTTGTGCTTGCGGTGTTTCTTGGTAATCGAATCACGAAGTTCGCTCCGCATCGCATCCGATATATCAGTTGCGTCCAAGTTCTCCCAATAGAGTTCAACGTCGAATTGTGGGTCGGAGTGCAGCGCAGAAATGATCGCATTCGTCACAAGCACCGGACCAGGATGCGACTGCCCGAGTTCGTTGATCATGAGAACGCTTTTCTTGATTTGTCCCTGCGACGTGGGCACGAAACAAAACAGCACGAGCGCGGCCAAAACGAGACACTGCAAAGCAGATCGAACATCGAGACAAATCGTCGAGGCGAATAAACGGCACGGAACCATGTGTTCCATGGGCATTGAAGAATGCCTTAGGAGGCTTAAGTAGAAATACAGCTTAGGAGAATTGATTTTTAGCTAGCGGAGAACTGTCATTTATGACAGGCGAAGTATTTGTCGATCCCGTTTAAAGTGAAACTTATGGCTCTTGCCGAATACTCCTGCAGAGCACACCTTGGGGATTCGCCTAGTTGTGCAGAGATGGCCTCAAAACTAGGTTGTTCTTAGCGACTCCAGCGTAGAACAGGGGAATTGCAGGACTGTAGACATTGGGGCGAAGGAGAGGAGAACAAATTATGCGTCACAAACGATACACAAATTATCTGGTTCTTGCGGGGCTTCTCGTACTTGCTACGACACCTTTCTTTGCGAAGGATGCCAAGGTGCGAATTGAAGTGAAGCCCAAGCAAGCCTATGTGTTCGTTGACGGATCAACCGTGGGACACGGCAGTCGCAAGATCTCCGTGTCTCCAGGCAAGCATACGATTGGCGTTTACAACTACGGTTTCAAACCGGAGGTTCGCGACGTTTCGCTAAACGAAGGGAAGAATGCCGAGCAAACTTTCACACTGGTCGAAGTTCCTGGATCGACCAGCGGATCTTGGGGACGTCTTCAGATTGAAGGGGCCGCCAAGGCTGCAGTCTATCTGAATGGCAAAACACCCGAATACTTCGTGGGTCATGGCGACGAGTTCGACAACAGTGGAGAGTGGTTCAATTGCTGCACGCAGCAACTGGTGGTTCCCGCTGGAACTCACGAGGTCACCGTGGTGGGGGAACATGCAAAAGCAATATGGTCGGGTTCCGTCACGGTTCCGGCCAATCAGCGGGTAGTCCTGAACGCGGCTAAGGGCAAACAGAAGGTAAAACCCTGGCCCGAGGGTGCGGCCATAAGTTCGCTGCCGCGTTTCACCGCAGGGAAGGCCAGCGCGTCGGTTGCTGTTGCTCCTGTAAGTGGAAGCATTAGTGCCACCCCGGCGCAGATTAATTGCGGAGACTCTTCTCGCGTGGCCTGGCAAACCTCTGAAACCGTGCAGAGCGTGATCACTGCCGATGCTGAAACCTTGAAACAGGCCGAGCCGAGCGGAGACCTGTCAGTACAGCCGAAGAAGACGACCACGTACGAGATGGTAGCTTCCGGCCCCGGCGGAGTGGTGAAATCATCCACCAATGTCGCTGTCAATCCGGAGATCCAAAGTTCGATTGAGGCATCCCCGGCGGAAGTCCGGTATCGCCGCATAGGCGACAAGGTGATTGAGCAGGGCAGTGCGAACGTGAATTGGAAGGCCACGAATGCCAGCTCGATCAAAATCGATCCGTTTGGAACGGTTGCGGCAGATGGTACGCAAACCATCAAGGCCACGCCGACGCAGCCCGGCGATGGGACAGTCAATGAAGTGCAAACCTATACTCTGGTTGCCACGAACGATTGCGGAGGCTCCAGCACGCAGACCGCGACCGTTCGTTTAACGGGCTCGATTGAACCGATCCCTGTGGTTTCACTGTCGAGCGTGTTCTTTCCCACGGGATATCCCGATGCCAAACATCCGAAAGTAGGATTGGTCACGAGCCAACAACAAGCTCTGGACCGTGCAGCGGAGGGGTTCAAGAAATACCTCGAATACGACCCGGATGCGCGGCTGACCATTGCCGGCAACGCGGACGAACGGGACTCAAACGCGAAAAACAAGCCTCTCAGCGAGCGGCGCGCCAATCTGGTGAAGGAATACCTGGTCTCATTGGGAATCTCCGAAAGCAAGATCGAGACGGTTGCCAATGGAGACACACAGCAGCTCGATGCAGCCAAGGTCAAGCTTCTGCACGACGAGAACCCGAACAAACTTGCCAATCACGAAACAGTTCAGGATCTAGTTTGGGCCTACAACCGTCGAGTTGACATTGTGCTGCAGCCCAAGGATGTAATGTCAGCGCAATATTATCCAGGCAATGTACCAGAAGCCGACTTCTTAGCCGAAAGCAAACGGCCCGGAGACAAACAGGTGCTAACGCTTGCGGCGGAGAAGAGCAGTCTTCCGAATAATTGAGCACGAGCCTGAGATGCTTTCGACGCCGGCCTCCCAAGTGGAGGCCGGCTGCGTTCCGCTCCGACTTAGAGACCAATGTTCCCAGGGAAGAAATCGATAGAGGCAACCATGGAGCGCCAACGTAAGCGCGCATGGTCACAGAAGAGCCAACTTAACATTAACGCTTGCTTGTTCTGTGTAATCCTGCTGTCTTGTGTCCCAGTCTGGACGCAAGTTGGAATCCCTTCGCCTGCACCGACTGCATCCAAACCCGAGGTTCCGAATGATGCTCTAGGCCGGACCACGCCACGAGGCACGGTTTTGGGCTTTATCACCGCTGCTCGTAAGGCGGATTACGAAGTCGCCGCTCAGTACATGAACACACGACTTCGCGGCAAAGACGCCGAGTTTCTTGCCCACCAGCTTTTCGTCGTACTCGATCGTCGCCTGCCTGCTCGGCTCAACGCGCTCAGCGACCTGCCCGACGGCTCCCGGTCAAATCCGCTGAAGCCCAACGAGGAATTAGCCGGAACGATTCGCAGCGCAAACGGCGATGTGGACATCATTGTCGAACGGGTGGATCGCGGGAAGTCTGAGCCAATCTGGTTGTTCTCCAGTACGACGCTGGAATCCATTCCGGAGCTGTTTGAGGAGATCGATGCAGTATCCGTGGATAGCTTTCTCCCCGGATTCCTGGTGAACACCCGATTCCTCGGGGTAGTCTTGTTTGAATGGCTCGCCGTTTTTGTGGGGATCCCGCTCTTCTATTTCTGCACCGCTCTGCTGAACCGTGTCTTGAAACCAGTGATTGGCAAGTGGCTGCGGCGCCTTTACAAGAGACCGGATTTGCCGAATCCCCAAGTATTGCCTGTTCCGATCCGCATTCTGTTGCTTGCTGCCGTTATCCGATGGTTGCTTACGGTAATAAGTCTCCCACTCTTGGCACGTCAGTTCTGGTTCAGCACCGCCAGCATGATCACCATAGCGGGCTGCGTATGGCTGTCGATTCTTTTGAACGGTCGGATTGAAAAATACATCGTTCGACGTCTTCAAGTTCACAACCTTGCGGGAACCACGTCGGTATTGCGTCTAGCCCGCCGAATGATCGACGGCCTGATCATCTTCGCGGGCGGGATGGTGACCCTGTACTACTTCGGAGTGAAACCAACCGCTGCCCTAGCTGGACTCGGCGTCGGAGGCATTGCCGTTGCGTTCGCAGCGCAAAAGACACTGGAAAATATGATCGGTGGTGTTTCCCTAATCTTAGATCGAGCCGTGCGCGTAGGAGATTTTCTCAAGGTGGGCGAGATCCTCGGCACGGTCGATGATATTGGACTACGCTCCACGCGCATCCGAACTCTAGACCGAACCATGGTTAGCGTCCCCAACGGACAGATCGCGAACCTGAGCCTCGAGAACTTCTCGATGCGCGACAGGTTCTGGTTTCACCCGACTCTGCGTTTGGGTTACGGGACGAACTCAGAGCAAATGACGGCTGTTCTGGAAGGCACCCGCAGCCTGCTGGGGGAAACCCGGCTTGTCGATCCAATGTCAGTTCGCGTGCGCTTTCTCAATCTGGGGACTTCCTCTCTAGATATAGAGATATTCGCTTACATATTAGCCAGAGATTGGAACCAGTTCCTCGAGATCCAGGAGGGACTTTTGCTCCAGATGCTGAAGTGTGTGGAGTCCGCCGGGGTTCATATTGCACTTCCTTCGCAGACCATTTTCGTAGCATCCACTAATGTTAAGGCGGAGTCTGGACCAGTCGGATTGCTCAAGACACATACCCCAGACGGTAAGGCCATTGATCGGTCGACAGCCAAGTCTGCGTGATTAAGACGCAAGCTGCGTTAATCTCAGAGTCTTCTTGCTTGATGCGATGTGGAAGTAGGGCGCGCAATGCGAGCCCGAACACGCCGTGAAGCTCTCCTTGAAGATCGTGCACGTACTCCGCTCAAACTCTTCTTACATCCCTCGCCGGGCTTTAGGGATTTCCCTAGTTGTCCAGCCCTTTTGTCGAGGCTACGGTGGTTTGTAGAACCGAGCTCTGGCCAAGGGTTGAAGAAATTGCTTTGTTCGTCTTCCCGGTCTCTGCCGGATCATGACCACAGTTTGGCGAGTTATCGTAGATCCGCTGTCAACGAATAGTTTCTGACTGCAATCATGAGCTTCAGCTCGACGAAGCGCGAACGGATGATCTCCAGGAGGACCGTATGCGGACGAATCCCGAAACACTAAGGCTTCAAGAAACTCGTACAGCCAATGTTCCCTGGAAAAAATGGGGGCCTTACCTTAGTGAGCGTCAGTGGGGCACGGTCCGCGAGGATTACAGCGAAGGCGGAGACGCCTGGAATTTCTTCAGTCACGATCAAGCCCGCTCGCGAGCTTATCGGTGGGGCGAGGACGGAATCGCCGGCATTTCCGACGACAAACAGCGATTGTGCTTCGCGCTGGCTCTCTGGAATGGAAAGGATTCTATCCTGAAGGAGCGACTCTTCGGTCTGACGAACAGCGAGGGCAACCATGGCGAGGACGTGAAGGAGTATTACTTCTATCTCGACAGCACTCCGACACATTCCTACATGAAGTACCTGTACAAGTACCCGCAGGCGGCATTTCCGTATGCTGATTTGGTAGAGACGAACCGAAAACGTACCAAGAACGACATGGAGTATGAACTGCTTGATACCGGCATCTTCAAGGACGATCGATACTTCGACGTCTTCGTAGAATATGCGAAAGACGGACCGGAAGACATCCTGGTACGAATTACCGCGGCGAACCGCGGTCCGGAGGCGGCAGAACTGCATCTGCTGCCGACATTATGGTTCCGAAACGACTGGTCTTCATGGATTGCCGAATCCAATAGGGCTTCTAAGAAACCGAACCTCCAACAGATTAAGGCAACCGCGGGCACTACTGCCGTCACGGCCGAGCATCCGCTATTGGGAGACTTCATCCTTTCCTGCGAAGGCGAGGTACCGCTGCTCTTCACTGAGAACGAGACCAATCATGAACGGCTTTTCGGCCAAAAGAACGAGAGTCCCCACGTTAAGGACGGCATCAACGACTGCGTGGTACAGGGCAGTCAGAGCGCGGTGAACTCTGAAAAGAAGGGCACCAAGGTCGCGGCGCATTATCAGTTCAATGTGGGCCCCGGGCAGACCAAAGTAGTTCAGCTGCGGCTGTCCGACCGTTCGACGGTCCTGAAGTCAAGCCCCTTCGGAAAGCAATTTGATAAAGTCTTCGCTGACCGGCTTCGTGAGGCTGACGAGTTTTACAAATCAGTCACGCCACCATCAGCGAGCGAAGACGCGGCTAGAGTAATGCGTCAGGCCCTCGCCGGCATGCTCTGGAGCAAGCAGTTCTTCTTCTTCGACGGAGACAACTGGCTGGACGAGCATCATTCCAACCCACTCCATACCGGATATCGAAATTCCCGGAACTCGGACTGGTATCACATGCTGAACGAGGACATCATCTCCATGCCCGACAAGTGGGAATACCCCTGGTACGCGGCCTGGGACCTGGCTTTCCACACGCTTCCGCTATCGATCGTGGACCCCGACTTCGCCAAAGACCAGATGCAGTTGATGCTCCGCGCCTCCTACCTGCACCCCAACGGTCAGATGCCTGCCTACGAGTGGAACTTCAGCGACGTTAACCCTCCGGTCCACGCCTTTGCCACTCTCTTTCTGCACCGCACCGAGCAGGCCTTGCGCGGCGAATCGGACATCGAGTTCCTCAAGTTGGCATTTAACAAGCTGCTGCTGAACTTTACCTGGTGGGTGAACCGCAAAGACCGCTTCGGCAAGAATGTTTTTGAGGGCGGATTCCTCGGTCTCGACAACATTGGCATCTTCGACCGGAGCGCTCCGCTTCCCACCGGCGGACATCTGGAGCAGGCGGACGGCACGGCATGGATGGCTCTGTTCAGCCAGAACATGCTGGAACTCGCGTTCGAGCTCACTGTCCACGACCCCACCTATGAGGACATGCTGCCGAAGTTCGCCGAGCACTTCTCCTACATCGCCAGGGGCATGAACCGGCCCGGTCAGGACGGCATGTGGGACGAGGAGGACGGTTTCTACTACGATCTTCTGCGGCTTCCCGATGGCAGCGCCACGCGGCTCAAGGTTCGCTCCATGGTGGGACTCTTGCCATTGTGCGCCACCACAGTCATAGAGAAGAGGCAACGGGAGCGCGTTCCGCTGGCGATGGCTGCGATAACGGAACGCTTGCGCCGGATACCCGAACTGTTTGAGACCATGCACCCCACGGGACCGGGTCACCTCGGGATCGGGGAGCGAGGAATTCTCGCTCTGGTCAACCCGGAGCGGCTCCGCAAGATCCTTACGAAGATGCTCGACGAGAATGAGTTCCTGAGCCCCTACGGCATCCGCTCGCTCTCCAAGTTCCACGAGCAGCACCCGTATGTCTTCAACGTAGACGGCCAGGAGTACCGAGTGGACTACCTGCCGGCCGAGTCGAATACCGGGATGTTCGGCGGCAACTCCAACTGGCGGGGACCGATCTGGATGCCGGTGAATGCACTGCTGATCCGGGCCCTCTTGTCCTTCTACCTCTACTACGGCGACAACTTCAAGATCGAGTGTCCGACTGGCTCGGGCAACCTGATGAATCTGTTTGAGGTGGCGCGCGAGATTTCCAATCGGCTAACGAAAATCTTCGTGCGTGACGAGGCCGGCCGAAGGCCTGTGTATGGAGGCACCGAGAAATTCCAGACCGATCCTCATTGGAAGGATTTCATCCTCTTTTATGAGTACTTCCACGGCGATAACGGCGCCGGACTGGGCGCAAGCCATCAAACTGGCTGGACTGGTCTGGTCAGCAAAATGATTGAGCTCTTCGGCCGGATCGATGGAGAGCAACTCCTTGCTGGCGGTAGAGCGGAAGCCTTTGTCAAGGAAGAGATCCAGGAGCACGAACATGCCGAAGTGGCCTAGATATCCAACGATCTACGAAGTCGATACATGGGTCTGGCTTTCAGACCTCACTCAGAAATTTGGAAGCTCAGTCGACTTAAGCTGCGTACCTTCGGCGGAATGGGACGCCATCGCTACCTACGGCTTCGATGCTGTGTGGCTGATGGGCGTCTGGGAACGAAGTGCAGCTGGCATTGCGATTGCCAATCGGAACGAGAACCTGCTGAACGATTTTCGCCGAGCGCTTCCCGATTTCCAACTGCAAGACAATGTGGGATCGCCCTATTGCGTACGGCGGTACGTTGTTGACGAACATCTCGGCGGCCCGGCCGGGCTTGCCGTCGCACGCAAAGAACTGGCGAAGCGGGGCATGAACTTGCTCCTCGATTTCGTGCCGAATCATGTGGCACCTGACCATCCCTGGGTTACGGAGCACCCCGAATACTTCGTTCGCGGGAATCTTGACGATGCCAGAAACGACCCAACATCCTTCCTTGATATCGAAGGAACGACGTTTGCTTGCGGGCGCGATCCCTATTTCCCGGCATGGCCGGATGTTTTGCAACTGAATGCTTTTCAGCCAGGGCTTCGACAAGCCGTGATTGAAACGATCTCAAGTATCGCGAATCAGTGCGACGGCATCCGCTGCGATATGGCGATGCTCTTGCTGAATCCCGTCTTCGAGCGAACTTGGTTCAGCCGCGCGGGTCAGCCGCCAGCAACTGAGTATTGGGTGGATGTAATCCCGACGATCAAGAAAGAGCACCCGGATTTCCTCTTCATTGCAGAGGCCTATTGGGATTTGGAGTGGGAGCTGCAGCAGAAGGGATTCGACTTCTGCTATGACAAGAAACTCTATGACAGGCTGGAGCACTCCAATGCAGAGGACATCCGCCTGCATCTTTGTGCCGACCTTGCATATCAGCAGAAACTCCTCCGCTTCATCGAGAACCACGACGAGCCGCGCGCAGCAGCGACTTTCTCAGCGGAGAAAGAACGAGTCGCTGCGGTCACAATGGCCACTCTTCCCGGTGCCCGACTGTTTCATGAAGGTCAGTTCGAAGGACGGAAGGTTAGGCCGCCAGTCTTTCTCGGCAGGCGCCCACACGAGCCTTCCAATCAAGAATTGCAATCGTTTTACGCGAACCTGCTGCACGCCATCGACAATCCGGTGTTTCGTGACGGCCAGTGGACCCTTTGCAATCGAACCGGATGGCCTGACAATCCCAGCTTTCAAAGCCTGGTGGTGTGGGCCTGGGCGAAGGATGACGATCGATACCTCATTATCGTTAACCTCAGCGGCAACAACGTTCAAGCCCGCGTGCAGATACCGTGGCAAGATTCGGCGGATGAGAGTTGGCGTCTGATCGATGCGCTTTCCGGAGTCACTTACGACCGGCATGGTACGGAGATGCTGAGTCCGGGACTCTATGTGGAACTGGGTCCGTGGAACTTCAACGTCTTTCAATGTGGTCGCAAATCTCAGAACAGGTCGGGCAGCCAAGAGGAACTCAATCCAAGAACTGCGGTGGCTGACCGATAGGCGTCGCCCTGCTTTCCCCAAACGGGTGGTTCAGCCGGCGGAAGGATGTGTTGAGTAGAGAAACGATGATGGGATTGATGTAAGCCGATTTCGTGAAACGAGGAGGAGAAAACCAAATGAACTCAAGAGCAAATTGGACCCGTGTATCGCTGATGTTGTTAGTAGCAGCTGTTTGCTTGACCGTTACCCTCAACATAAGCGCGCAAGTACAGACAACAACCAACACAACGCAGGGCAAGGCATCGGTCGTTACCCAGGTTGAGAAGGGCGAGATCGTATTTGTTTCCGGCAACAGCGTCGTCGTTAAGATGGCAGATGGTTCTCTCCGCCACTTTAACAACGTACCCGAAAGCGCAAGAGTTACAGTCGACGGTCAGCAACTTGGCGTTCACGATTTGAAAGCAGGCATGAAGGTCCAGAAGACCATTACAACTACTACAACTCCAGAGACGGTCACTACGGTCAAGAGTGTGACGGGGAAAGTTTGGTTCATCAATCCTCCCAGCACCGTGATCCTGACCATGGAAGACGGAAAGAACCAGGAGTTCAAGATTCCAAACGGCCAGAAATTCAACGTCGATGGACAGATGGTCGATGCTTGGGGTCTTAAAAAGGGAATGACCGTTAACGCGACAAAGGTTGTGGAAGCACCTGCGGTCGTGGTTGCGCAGAGGGCTAAATTGACGGGCGAAATGCCGCCGCCACCGCCTCCGCCGCCGGCTGATGTTCCAATCCTGGTCGTCGAAGAGGTGGCGGCCCCGGTTCAGGTTGCACAGGCTGCACCCGCACTACCAAAGACTGGAAGCGAACTGCCACTGATTGGATTGCTGGGTCTTCTTTCGCTGGCCTCGTCGTATGGATTGCGCATGTCTCGGCAAAGCCGATAACTACTGCGCTACGGGGCTTGTCAAGACACATCGTCTCAGATCCATGGGGTTGCCTAGTATCCGGTAGGCGACCCCGCCTTCTTGTCGTGCGTTGGCACACCGAACCTTGTTGCTGTGTGAAATCAAATTCGAAGACAAGAGGCACAGCACGCGCACTCGCATAGACGAAATCGACTGTGGAACTGAATGGTGATCAAAATGGTGATCAAGATGAAGCTGATTCCTGTTATCGCGTTCGTATTGCTATGCTCAGCCCTGACCGTCGGCGCGGAAAAGAAGGTTGTCCGACCACCGGGAGCCGAGCCGAGCGCTTCTTGGAGCCATGGACTCCTCGTGGGAGACACACTCTACATATCCGGCATGGGCGGCGAAAACGCGGCTGGTAAGATTCCCGGCGACTTCGAGGCTGAAGTCAAACAGTCTCTGGAGAACATTGGAGCCGTCCTCAAAGCAGCAGGAATGTCGCCGGGGGATGTCGTTAGCGTGCAGGTGTACCTCACCGACGCCGCGACCTTTGAGCGAATGAACGCTGTCTACAAGACATACTTCGAAGATCCGCGACCAACACGGACTACTGTCGTAGTCGCCAAGCTCGTGGGTCAGGGCCATATAGAGATCACCGCTACCGCTAGAAAGTAGCGGGACGGTTCGAACAATTGCCCCCACGTCGCAGACTGACTGTCAACTCTGACAGCTAACGCGCCGCGCGAAGACGCAAAGAATATTGGGGTTAAGGATGGTGAAGGAAACCCGTCCATTCGTTGCAAGGCAGCACATAGGAATACGTCTCTTCCAACTCCCAAAGTCAAGCCGTCATGAGAAGACGCGGAGTTTTCACGCTGCCGGCTTATGAGCGCAAGCTTCAACGATCTGCCTGTACCATCTCAACGAACTTAATCGGCGGCTTTCGCTGTTGCTTGATCCGCGATTTTGTCTGTCACATCCTTCGCGAGGAATAGGGTTTGCGTTGGGAACGCCATCCCAGCTCCGGCCTTCTGAATAGTATCCATGATGCCGAAGAGTAGCTCTTCCTGGATCTCGAGAAAATTGTTCCAGTCGTGCGCGAACAGATAAGCGAATATGTCCACTTCAAGGGAGGACGCGCCAAAACGTACAAAGCGGACACGCACGGAGCCCGAATCGACATTGACGTGATCATTCAAAAGATTGCGAAAGCCAACCATGATTGCGCGCAGCTGCATTGGAGTCGTTCTGTAACGCAATCCGACCACCGGATGGAACAGGAACCTGTCCCGTACGGAAAGGGTTTCCAGCCGCATGTTCGCGATCTGCCCGTTCGGAAAACTCACCACGGTACGATCAACCGTGCGAATACGGGTTGAGCGGAGTCCGACCTCCTCCACCGTACCCTGGATGTCACCCAGGTTCAAAACGTCTCCGACCCGTACCGCCTGGTCGGCAATCAGAGAAACACCGGCAATCACGTTCTCGAGGGTTTTCTGGGCAGCGAGCGCAACGGCAATGCCGCCGACGCCGAGTCCGGCTAACGTAGCGGTCGGGTTTATGCCGAAGTGGTGAAGCGTGAACAGCAAACCAGCGAAGAGAATGATTCCGTCAATCAACCTTCGAACCAGACGCAAGGCTGAAGCAGCTCCGCTCAAACTCCGGCGACGCCTCACCAGAGAACGTTCTCCACGCTCGTTCACGAGTATTAGCAACCACATGCACGCGACAACCACAATCATTAAGGCAGTGGTAGACCAGAATTGACGTGCAAAGAGGGGCAGAGGAACAGTCGAGACCAACCACCGGATGGTGAGCGCCACCAAGAGCAGGCGAAAGGGAGGCCGCAGTATTCTGGGATCCGGCAGAGCGGGATTTCGTCTCAGCCGACGAAGCACGATACCGACACCTAGACTGAGAACACGATTTAACAGTCCCGTCAGCAGGTAAAGGAACGGCATTCCCACGAAAACCGCCACCCACTCAAAGAGCGGAATGTCCAGTACCCGAGTCCTGACCATGAAATTGGGTAGAAACCGTTCGAGGGCGGACTCACTCAGCTCTTGGAAAGCGTCGGGAATCGCGGCAAGAGTCTTCCCGGAGAAGAGCCAGACTTTTCCTGCCTTTCCGCGATCGACGCGTTCGACCAGGATGTCGAGATTGCCGTTTTCGGTCTGGATGACCCCAATCAAGTCTTCGTCAGGGTTCAGAGGATCTCGATGGGACCCCTCGGGATTATCACTAATCTCGTTGAGCCGAGCGGGAAGACGACGATCGATGACTGCTGCAAGTTGGCTTGCCAAAGCCTCGGCATCCGGCCCCCGCAACGGAGTATTGAGGTAGAGCGCAGCGAGTCCTGTGTTTCTGTTCCTGGCGGCCTTCAGCAGACCCAGCACCGCACCTCGAGGTGTGAGGCGACCGAGAGTGTCCTTGGGAGACTCTACCGGCGCCTGGGTAGTCGCGGGCTTGACAGTCTGGGATCGCGACCCTGGGGAAAACAGCAACAGCAGAGCAAGTACTGCGACTCTACTCAGGCGTATCGAGTAATAGATATCGGGCCTACTCATAAAAGTTTGGTAAGAAACTGGCCTTACATGGTTCTGCGGGCAGGCGCGCTACAGATATCTCAAGACTGAGCGGGTGCGCCCGTTGGAGTCGATCGGGCTCAGACCATATCTCCTCTCCGAATCGTAGGCAGTCGCAAATATCGCTCTCGATTGACGCCTGTAAGGGAAAGCGCGGGACTCATCTCTTTGTATAAAAACCTAGGTCCGACGGGATGTTTGCACAACTAGGGGAATCCCTAATTAGCCTGGCGATGGCATACGCGAATACATCCAAAGGAATATGGGATTGAGTGCAATTAGCGTTGCCGAGGCTAGCCCCGAAAGGCTCCGCGAGACGTGGGCGACTAGGGATTCGCCCAGTTGTGCAGCGAAACAGACCCATCTACGATCGCGAGATGATTGGTTGTTGATCCTTTGACTTTGCTCCGCTATGGTCTACAAGAAATATCGGCGTCAGCTGAGTAATTGGGGAATACCTGCCCTGTACGCCACCGTTGCGATTGCGTCTGGCTTGACGATCCCACGCCTTGAGAACCGCCTCATACCTGAGTTTGTTTCTCCAATGAGCATTTCCTCTGCGACGGCAATTTATTCCTCCGTCGCCTCGGGGATGTTGGCCCTTACGGGTATCGTATTTTCTTTGACCTTCGTGATGGTACAGTTCAGCTCAAGTGCCTACTCCCCTCGCTTAGTGATGTGGATCGCTCGTGATCCAGTGATGTCGCACGCTCTTGGAATATTTACAGCCACATTTCTCTACGGAGTCGCAGCGCTCGCCGGCGTCGATCGAAGTGGTTCGGGACGAGTCCCATTTTTCAGTGTTTGCGTGGAACTCGCCTTACTCTTAGCCAGCGTTGGAATGTTCATCGCTCTGATCCAGCGAATCGGCCTGCTACAGATCAACCGCATGTTGGTTTTTACGGGAGATCAGGGACGCAAAGTGATATCTACAATTTATCCGTTGTTCGATTCCGCTCTTAACGTCACACGACGGGAGGATTTTGATGCCCGACCTCGCATTCAGACACTAATCCATCATGGAGGACCTCGTTCGATACAGGCGGTCGATGTCGCCGGCCTGGTGAGCCTGGCCAAGGCGTCGGGTGCGATGATTGAGATCGTTGTGGCGGTCGGGGATACAGTTGTGGAGTTGACGCCTTTGTTGCACGTCTGCGGGACGCGAGAGCCCATTTCTGAAGAGAAGTTAAGAAGAGGAATTGAAGTGGGTAGCGAACGGACATTCGAACAGGATCCCAAGTACGCGATACGGTTGCTCGTGGACATTGCAATCAAGGCTTTGTCACCGGCAATCAATGACCCGACAACAGCGGTTCAAGCTCTTGACCAGATTGAGGACCTGTTACTGCGCCTGGGACAACGCTATCTGGAAATTGGAAGGCACTGGGACGATGACGGTAAGTTGCGACTGGTGGTTCCATTTCCCACTTGGGACGACATTCTTCGACTGGCCTTTGATGAGATCTGCTTTTACGGCGCAACCAGCGTGCAAGTCATTCGCCGGATGAACGCTCTTGTCGCAGATCTGAGCCGGGCTGTTCCGAAAGAACGCCGTCCGGCGCTTGAATCCTTGGATGTGCGATTGAAAGCCATCATCGCCCGTTCTTTCTTGGATAGCGACGAGAGGCTCGAAGCCTCGAAGCAGGACCGGCAAGGACTTGGCACACCCCGCCAGCATTCTCCGCTGGAAGTCGCGATCAAAGGGAATGAAGCTCTCAATCGCGCTCCGACATCCGGCTAGCTCGTTTCCGATCAACTTCAGCCCCGGGGTTCGATTGAACCGATCATCTTCGGCTACAACCTACATCATGGATTGCCGGTCTGAACTCGAGGTGGGCATTTATTCACATCGAACGGCAGGGAATACTCCGCCCCCTCCGACAAATCCCGTCCTAACCTTCCGCCTACGACTAGGGATTTCCCCAGTTGTGAAGCCATGCACGCGCTCCTACCATTGCAGTCGTCGGAGAAGGTAGTTGAAGTTCCGCTTTGGACACCCAAGTTGCTCTCGGGCGCGACACAATCAGGACGTCGCGATGAAAGAAGGAAGATTCCTATGAAGAAGATGTTGTTTTTGTCGATCGCCCTGTTCTTGCTGTCGGTTAGCGCTGCCGTCGGCCAAGACGTGCGTTACAACTTTGACAAAGATACGGACTTTGCAAAATTCAAGACGTACAAATGGGTAGCCCTCAAGGATGCTCCGGAGGTGGACAACCTACGGGACAAGCAGATCAAGGAAGCGGTGGATGCAGAACTTACTGCCAAGGGTCTTACCAAGACCGACGCTGACTCTGCCGACCTTTACATTGGCTACCAGGCGGCAATCGGCACAGAGAAACAGTTCACCTCCTATAACACGGATTGGGGATATGGTCCGGGTTGGTACCGCGGCGGTTGGTACGGAGGTGGAAGCAGCATGACGACTGGACAAACCTCCACCATCTACACAGGACAGTTAGCGGTCGATTTCTACGACTCGAAGAATCATGATCTGGTGTGGCGCGGTGTCGCCAGCAAGACCATAGACACCAAGGCCAAACCCGAAAAGCAGCAGAAGAATCTGACAAAGGCGGTTACGAAACTCCTGAAGAACTATCCTCCTCCGCCACCGAAGTCAAAGTAGGCAGCGAGCGAGGTTGTCGCGTTGAAGGCGGAGTCCTGGCCACCAAGCCAATGCCGGAATCCGGACACTCTTCCAAAACGGGATGAGCCCAGTACTCGCGCTAGTTCTCCGCGAATCGGCGGGTGAGTCGCGGCCCGGATGTGCCTCGTAATCCGAACTAATCGGGCCATGTCTCAGGGTGTAAGCCTTGTGGAGGTGTCATGACAGCCAGAAGTGTGGTTCTCATAAATCTTGTCTGTGTACTTCTCATTGCATCGATAGCAGCTCAAGAAAATGTGAGAGTCGAAAAGGATCTTCTCGGACAGAAGGAGATTCCTGCCAATGCCTACTACGGTGTGCAAACGGCGCGGGCACTTGAGAACTTTCAGATTTCCGGAGTCAACATCAATCACTACCCCGGATTTGTAGAAGCTTGGGCGATCGTGAAGTTGGCGGCTGCAAGAGCCAACACCGATGTCGGTGCGATGAAACCGGAGAAACTAGCTGCCATCGACAAGGCTGCCCAGGCGGTGCTTCAAGGCAAGTATCACGACCAGTTTCTCGTCGATTGGTACCAGGGCGGAGCTGGCACGTCGACCAATATGAATGCGAATGAAGTATTGGCAAATGTGGCGCTAGAACTCACCGGACACAAAAAGGGTGAGTACCAGTTCGTTGATCCACACGATGATCTGAATATGTCCCAGTCAACGAACGATTCTTATCCGACGGCGATCAAGGTCGCTCTTCTTCTGCGCAATGACAAGCTCGTGGCCGAATTGGAGAAGCTCGCTGCCTCCTTTCGAGTTAAAGGCGACGCCTATCTCGAGATCGTCAAGATGGGTCGGACTGAAATGCAGGATGCCGTGCCCATGACCGTTGGGCAGGAGTTTCATGCATTTGCGGCCTCCCTCGAAAGCGAAATTCAATTCCTGAAACAAGCCGAGAAGTCCCTGTACGCCGTCAACATGGGGGCAACCGCCATCGGCACAGGCATCAATGTACCCAAGGGCTACCCGGAAAAGTGCGCAGCCCACCTCGCCGAGTTGACCGGCAAGCCGATTGTTCCCGCTTCAGACATGCTGGCGGCAACGTGGGACCAACAAGGATTCGTGGTGTATTCATCTGCTCTCCGGAGCACGGCAATCAAGCTCTCGAAGCTTGCGAACGACCTCATCCTTCTCACCTCTGGTCCGCGAGCGGGACTTTTTGAGATTAACCTTCCCGCTCTGCAGCCGGGTTCTTCAATCATGCCGGGCAAGGTGAATCCGGTGATTCCTGAATTGATCAATCTCATCGCATTTCGCGTTATCGGCAACGACTACAGCGTTAGTTTGGCGGGCACTCACGGACAGTTGCAACTTAACGCATACGAGCCGATCGAAGGATTGGCAATCCTTGAATCTCAGAGCTTGCTGTTCCGCGGATCGATCGCATTCCGCTTGAAGTGCATAGACGGCATTACCCTGAACGAAAAAGTACTGGAGCACTACATGGAAACCACAGTGGGGATTGTCACCGCGCTCAACCCCATCTTGGGTTATGAAAAAGCGACTGAACTCGCGGCCGAAGCCTACAGAACCAACAAAGGAATTATCGAGATCATTCGCGACCAGAAGCTTCTGACGGAACAGCAAATCAAAGAATTGCTCGATCCAGTGAAGCTCACCGGTCTGAATAAAAGCCAATACGTGAAGAAAGACTGAACCTTTGATCGAGAGGAGTGAGCCATGAAACCCAACCGAAGATCGCTATTATCTGTCCTTGCTTTCATTGCTCTTGTTTGTGATCTGGCTCTCGCAGAAGGGAAGAAGCCCAATATCGTGATCCTGGCCACTGGCGGTACGATCGCTGGCGCCGCAGCCACGGGAACTCAAGCAGGCTACACATCGGGTGCGGTAACAATTGACGCTATGGTTGCTGCCGTACCTGGCATCGCGGATCTAGCCAATATCAAGGGTGAACAGATCTCGAACGTGGGTTCACAAGACATGTCCTTCGAGATCATGCTTACCTTGGCCAAACGCATCAACCAGCTGCTTGCAACTCCGCAAGTGGATGGCATTGTCGTGACGCACGGCACCGACACGATGGAAGAAACCGCCTTCTTCCTGAACTTGGTCGTGAAAAGCGACAAGCCAGTCGTAATGGTAGGTTCCATGCGTCCCTCGACAGCCGTGAGTGCAGATGGTCCGTTGAATCTCTACAACGCCGTCGGAGTGGCGATTGATCCCAATGCCAAAGGACGAGGCGTGCTCGTTGTCATGAACGACTGGATCCACGGAGCCCACTCTCTCACCAAGACCAACACGACTGCTGTCCAGACGTTTATGTCTCCTGTGCGCGGCGTGGTCGGTGTCGCTACCTATGGAAAGAACGATTTCTATAACACTCCGCAGTGGAAGCACACCTTGACCAGTGAGTTCGATATCACAAACGTGACCGCATTGCCTCGCGTCGACATTATCTTTGCTTGCGCTGATATGCCCTCGGATCTTATCGAGGCCTCGGCACAACATGGCGCGAAAGGAATTATTTTGGCTGGTGTGGGCAACGGCAACGTAAACAAGGCATCACTCGACACCGCGGCACAAGCGGCGAAGCAAGGCGTGGTCATAGTTAGAAGCAGTCGCGTCGCGACCGGCACCGTTGGTCGCAATGTCGAGGTAAACGACGACGAAATGGGTTTCGTCGCCTCTGATGAACTCAACCCCCAAAAGTCGCGGATCCTGTTGATGCTGGCGTTGCTCAAACCAAGGACGACAATGGAAATTCAGAAGCTGTTCCAAACCTACTGATCTCGCCGCCTCTGATAGGTGCGCAGCCGGAGTCGTTAAAGGTGGCCAGACTATGGTGTGGATTGAACTATTCGTTCTCTTGGCGTGCATCCTTGTGGGAGCACGCCTCGGAGGGATCGGGCTCGGCACCGTAGCAGGACTTGGGCTAGCGGTTTTGGTGTTTGTCTTTGGCCTTCCGCCCGGCATGCCTCCGCGTACGGTCCTTGGGATGATCATTGCCGTGGTGACCGCAGCAGCAACCATGCAGGCCGCGGGAGGCCTCAACTACATGGCGACCGTGGCAGACCGCGCACTTCGAGTATGGCCGGGCGGAATCACGATCATCGCTCCCATTGTTACGTATGCCGTGACCTTTGCGGCAGGGACCGTCCATATCACTTATGCGCTATTGCCAGTGATCGCCGAAGTTTCGCGCAAGGCAGGGGTCCGGCCAGAACGCCCCATGTCGATCGCGACTATCGCATCTCAACAGGCGATCACAGCTTCTCCCATTTCAGCTGCAACTGTGGCGTTGCTAGCGCTCTTGACGCCACAAGGTGTGCACCTGCAGCAAATTCTTCTGATTTGTATCCCATCTACGTTACTGGGAAGCCTGATTGGAGCAATTGCAGTTCTACGCAAGGGACCTGAATTAGAGGATGATCCTATCTATCAGGAACGTCTAGCACAGGGGTTGTTGAGTTCTAACGCGTCGGCGCCAGTGAACTTGGTGGGCCAGCAACTTAATCGCGCTCGGGGTTCAATCATCGTGTTTCTTCTCGCGGCGATCCTCGTTGTAGTTTTGGGTTTGTTTCCCTCATTTCGGCCAACATATACAGCGCTAAGTAGTGGACAGGAGAGCATCGAGCAGTTGGACATGGCTCCGGCAATCATGATCCTGATGTTTGCCGCAGCCGGTGTAAATATGCTGCTGTTTCGCGCGTCCGCTGCAGAAACCATAAAGACCAGCATCATGAGTGCCGGCACGGTCGCGCTCATTTCGATCGCCGGACTCGGGTGGTTGGGGTCGTCTTTCTTCGAAGGCAACAAACAATTCATCGTTGGAAGCATTTCCGGGATGATCCAACAGCATCCGTGGGTTTTCGCTTTGGGGCTGTTCGTGTTGTCGATCCTTCTGGCCAGCCAGGCGGCAACGGTGGTCACGTTAATGCCTGTGGCTTTGGGACTCGGGTTGGGCGCGCCCGCTTTGATCGCGATGTTTCCGGCAGTCAATGGATATTTCTTTCTGCCCACATATCCGACGATGTTGGCGGCCATTTCTTTCGATCAGACAGGCACCACCCGTATCGGCAAGTACGTTCTGAATCACAGCTTCATGCTTCCAGGCATGGTGGCCACAATTTCGTCCGTGGCCATCGGTTTCCTGCTGGCGAAAGTAGTCTTCTGACGAATGGCAAATGTAGGGCACCATTCGGAGTTCTCTAATGAGTCAAGAGCAATTCAAGTCGACTGCTTTCCAGAGCGCTGAGTTGCGGAGTGAGCGTCTCCGCATCTTCGCCGTCCTGGGATTCGTCGCCATCTTTGTCGTGGTTACGACCGTGCGCGTGTTTCTGGTTCGCACAGCTGCCGAGAACACATCCTGGGTGTGGAGCTATGTGCTTGCATCCATTATTGTCGGTTACGAAGTTTGGACTCTACGCAAAGTAGATCTTGCACTGAGAGTGGAAGCGAGTCTTCCGGCACGTTTCTGGATCCTGAGCACGATTCTGGAAACATCAATACCGGCATTGGCGCTCGCCTTTCTAACCAGCCAACAAATTGAGATCCTGTATCGACCGCTGGCGAGTCCAGCAGTCCTCGTCTTCTTCATCTTTATTATTTTGTCGACGCTCCGGCTAAGCCCTTGGATCTCGGTGCTATCCGGTACGATCGCCAGTGCTACCTACCTGTGCGCTGCTCTATACCTTGGGTGGCGGCCCCCCGTCCCGGGTACCGCGGCTCCCGTCGCACAAACCACCGTCACCCTGAATGCGATTACTCTTTTCATCGGGGGGATCGTGGCAGGCGCCGTAGCGCAGCAGATACGCCGGCATGTCCAAGCCGCCCTTCGGGAAGCGGAGACTAAGCGGAAACTCGAAGTCCTCGAACATGATCTGCAGGTTGCGCGTTCCATCCAGCAGTCACTGCTCCCCCGGCAGCAGCCACAATTAGACGGATTCGACATTGCAGGCTGGAACCAACCCGCCGACGACACCGGGGGCGACTACTTCGATTGGAAGACCATGCCCGACGGCAAGCTGATCGTCAGCCTTGCCGATGTCACTGGTCACGGCATCGGTCCGGCCTTACTTGCAGCAGTCTGCCACGCGTATGCGCGAAGCAACTTCGGCGTAACGCAGGATCTTCCTGCGGCTCTGGAACAGATCCATCAGGCGCTTAGCGCTGATCTTACACCGGGGAGATTCGTGACCTTCGTCGCTACCTCCTGCCGGCCCGGGTCTCCCGATATTGAAATCCTATCGGCCGGTCACGGCCCCATTCTGGTTTATTCTTCCTCCGATGACCGATTCACACAGCTGAATGCGCACGCACTTCCATTGGGACTTCTTCCTACTTTCAGTTCCGATCCTCCTTCCCGCTTCCGGTTGCATCCGGGAGACATGGTCCTGCTAGCGACCGACGGCTTCTTCGAATGGGAGAACAATCTTGGGGAAGATTTCGGTGTGCAACGTACTGAAGAATCGCTTCGTGCCTCGCGGAACCGGGCTCCATCGGAAATCATTGCGAAACTCTATGAAGCCGTCAAGGTATTCTCTGCTGGGAGCAAGCAACAAGATGACCTCACCGCCGTAATTATCAAGCGACTGTAAACGGTCCGATTTAGTGCGTGAACGCGAAGCGGGTCAAAATGTGAAGCCAAGGGCGAGCACGATAGTAGGATCGGTCCAGCCGGCATTGAATATATAGGTCGTGAAATCTATTTTCTTGTGGGCTAGCCCCACAGAGAACCCGCGTTGTACATCGAGGTCGGTCTGATAGGCTCTCGTCCGTTGCGCCACAAGACCAGCGTGAAACCAATCCGTTGGCGAATAGGTCAATTCGTTCCAGGTATAGAAGAAATTGTTAGTCCGATTGTCGATATTAAATACATATTCGCTCTGCGCAGATAGTTCAACTCGCTTGTAGGTGAGAGAGATATTGCAGCCGGGCGCGATCCCAGTTGTATTCCCAAAGACAGCGCCAAGCATCGGCGTGACCTCGAGCGCCAATTTGTTGCCGACGCTAAAGTTGTAGCCCGCCCATAGTGAGCCCGTCCTTTGGTACTCGTAGTTGTACCGCGCTTCAAGATGAAGCCACCTGCGATCCGCCGTGAAAGTGGGACTCACGTACGATTGGTCATGCGGCACCAGATATCCGGACGTGGCCAGGGAGAAGGACCACTGGTTTGCGGGCACACTATCTGAACTGGAGTTGGCGTCGGTTGTCGTCTGGGCAAGGACTGGGCTGGCGAGAAGAACGACCAGCACTGACCACACGGACTGTGCAGTGAGCTTCATCCTCCGAGTACTACCGCGATCCCTACGAGCAGGCTCCCTAGAATAGCTACGCAAAGCCCCGTTCTCCAGGGGCGATGGTCCGTATAGATTCCGAATGCGTACCCGGTCAAGAACAGCATGCCGACGGCAACTGTGTTCGACAAACGCAGTGCCAGCCTGACATTACTAATGAAAAGAAACGGAATCGCGACGGGGAACGTGGACAGGAACACGGCTAGGAATACAACTGCGGCGCCCAACCAATCCTTCGCCGCAAGGGTTGAGCGCCTCGGTGGCGGCGGCAATTGATTCAATTTCTGGCGCATGACTTCGAATTCCACAGGCGACAAGACAGATGCCAGCACAGGGGGCAGCGCGTCAGCGATAACCCGATGGACTGCACCCAAGTCGGAGTTATGGCGCACGGCGCGCAGCTTTGCGATTGCCGTATCTCTCTCGACAAAACAACCAACAAGGTGCATGAAGCCGTCAATGATTCCCCACGCCAGATTGCAGCCGAGGGCGCCTATGAGTAAGGTGCGAACTTCTTCCCGGCCCGCGCTGTTGACACTGATCGAGCAGGTGAAGGTGAGGACCATGACCAGCCCGAACCAGATCTCCGAGATTGTTTCTATCGGTTCGAGTGGGTGCCTGGACTTCCGGGTTGCGATGTGCGCAGTCTTCTTATCGTCGCGACTGTCGTGCGCCAGGGTCTCCATTGTCGATGACTGATTCTTGATTTCGACGTTCACGAAGATCCGTCCCTCAACCGGCCTGTCCCGGTCGGAGATCACGAGTCCTTTCCACCTCCTTCGGAAGGCCGGGGGAGGAAATGTTATTCACTCCAAACATATAGATGGAAGTGGCCTGCAAATCGCACGGCATTGTCAGTGAAGTACAGTTTCGCCTAGCCGCCAGGCTATCGGTGTGCAACGTGCAATACACCCCTTTCGCGAATGCTATGTCTCGTCTCACTGATCCCTCAACTGGGGAAATCCCTAGTGGTTTCCGCAGGCGACGCGGCTGCAGCCGTTCGTGATTCGCTGAGCTTAGCGGGAGTTCATTCGTTCGAGAGGGAGGCGGAAAACCTAGGGATATCCCTAGTAGAAAGGTTGGACAAATTCGGGGAACATGAGCCAGTCGCTGATGACAAGGAGAAGCGTTATGTGGCGTTGTAACGACATAGCCACGCGCTGCGATTGTCAGGCAGGCTTGGTGCCAGTAGGCGGGCTGGCGTCATTTAGACAAGCTTAGTAAAGGAGAATGGATGCGCGCTCCCAAGTTAGTAGAACACATGAAAGCCAACGCTGGGCGCATGTCCGAAGCAGTGCTCCGAAAAATTAGGGCGTCCGACAGATGTCGGGAGTTATTGGCCAAAGTGCCTGTCGGCGAACACAAGCAATACGCATTAGATATCTACTCAGACTTAACTGCATGGCTGTCAACCGAAACCGAATCGAAGATACAGGAGCGCTACCTTGCACTTGGACAGCGGAGAGCTCAGCAGGGCGTCCCATTTAGCGACCTCTTTTGGGCGGTTTGCATAGCCAACGAACATTTGTGGGAGTACATGCAGGAAGAGTGTTTGCTCGATGAACCGGTTGAGTTCTGGGGAGGTCTGCAACTACTGCGCTCGCTCAATCAGTTCTTCGACCGTGCGCTGTATTTCTCCTTGATCGGCTATCAAGAGGCCGGCAATGGGTTGATCCTGGAAAAACAACTGTGAATCCACTCAGCCATATCAAGCGAACCAAGTCGGCCCATTCCGACCAGCGGGCAAACGACTGCTTCGACTTGTGTCTCAGATGGACCTTGAGCCCTGCCATCGGTGTGCGTGCGTTCAAAATCAAGTTGGTTCTACTGCTTCTCGTTGCCGCGTTCATGAGCTTAAGCGCCACAGTTACAGTTGCGGCAGATGGAGACTCGCTGATCAATTCCGCGATATTGTCTCAGACGGAACCCACTGCGCCTGTCCCAGAAAAAGAGGAACATGGTTTATCGCAAAAGGCGGAAGAGATCGCCCGTTTCGCTAATTTCTCGATCACAAATTCTATTGTCGTCACCTGGATCGTGGCCCTGGGCCTTATCGTGGTGGCTCGTATTGCGACCCGAAACATGAAGCCCGTCCCAGGAGGATTCCAGAACTTCTTCGAGTGGCTCGTCGAGAGTTTGTACGGCTTTCTGGAAGGAATCATTGGGCCACATCTAGTCAAACGAACCTTCTGGTTCTTTGCGACGATTTTCATTTTCATTCTAGCCACGAATTGGATGGGCCTCCTTCCTGGGGTAGGGAGTATCGGTTGGGGGCATCGAACCTCTCATGGATTCACGATCGACCATCCTTTATTCCGCGGCGTTAATGCTGATGTCAATATGACGCTCGCGATGGCCTTGGTGTTCTTCGCGTTCTGGATCATCTGGGCTCTCCAGGAAGTCGGCCCTATAGGATTTCTTAAGGAACTCTTCGCTCCAAAGGGTGAAACCACAGGTCTGCTGAAGGTGCTGATGATCTTTGTGTTCTTCGTGGCAGGCTGCCTGGAAATAATCTCAATCTTGTTCCGGCCTGTCTCCTTGAGTTTTCGTCTCTATGGCAACATATTTGCCGGGGAGAATCTATTGGAAGCCATGGCCAAGATGGTCCCTGGTTTCGGCTGGTTATTGCCGATTCCGTTTTACTTGCTCGAACTATTAGTGGGCTTGGTTCAGGCGCTGGTCTTCATGTTATTAACCGCCGTCTTCACGATGCTGATTTGCCAGCACGAGGCAAAGGGACCGGCGGTTGCGCACGATTGATTGAGGAACTTCGACGGCTTGATCGCGTGAAATCACGGGATCACGCTGGCGGGAAAGAAAAGGGAAAAACTTATGAACGGAAGCCTGCATGTTGGCTTGGCGGCACTAGGCGCCGCTCTGAGCGTTGGTTTAATCGGCATGAAAGCCTCGGAAGCAGTGGGGCGCAATCCTGACGCTTCCACAAAGATCCTGGTCCAGTCCATCCTCGCGATTGCTTTCGCCGAGGCGATCGTATTTTACGCGCTGTTCCTTGTGAAATAAGCAGGAAGGACTCGTGAACAAACGACTGCTGAGGAACAGGTGGTCCCATCGGTTGAGAGGACAAACATGAATGCTCTGGTTTTACTGGCGACGATCGAAGACGGAGGGAAGGTCGAAGAAATAGCTAGGACCTTCGGTGTGGACTGGTCTCACCTCATCGCGCAAATCATAAGCTTCTCGATTGTCTGCTTTCTCCTTCATCGTTTTGCATATAAGCCGGTCCTCAAGATGCTGGAGGAGCGGCGGCAGCAAATCGCGCAGGGTCAGATCAACAGCGAAAAGATCACAGCCGAGTTAGCCCGGACTGAGGCTCGACACCAGGAAATGCTGATACAAGCCAATTATCAAGCGACCAGACTGATCGAAGAAGCCCGAACCGCAGCCGCTCGGGTGCAAGAGCAGGAGACCCAGAAAGCCATCACCGCTGCTGAACAGATCATAGTCAAGGCGCGGGAGGCGGCCGCGCAGGATCATGCTCGAATGCTCGGCGACCTCAAGCGCGAGGTGGGACGGTTAGTTGTGCAGACTACCGCCAATGTCACTGGCAAGATCTTGACGCCTGAGGATCAACGTCGTTTGGCCGAGGAAACTGCGAAGCAAATAGCGGCATAGGTGAATGTGGATCAGCCAGTATGAAGACGACAAAACAGATGCGGCGTCAGAGCAAGGAGCTTTACCGCTTGTGTCTCGTCAAGGGAATGTTGGACGAGGCCCGTGTTCGCCAAGTCGTGCAGACAATAATCCAATCCAGGCGCCGCGGTTACCTGGCGCTGTTGGCGAGGTTCCAGCGGTTGGTGAAGCTTGACTTCGCTCGACATACTGCCAATGTCGAGAGCGCCATCCCTTTACCTCCTGATGTCCGTGCCGATGTAGAAGCTGGTCTTAAGAAGGCGTACGGCCCCGGTATCAGCACGGTTTTCTCCGACAATCCGGCGCTGATCGGCGGTACCCGAATACAGGTGGGCAGCGACGTCTATGACGGCAGCGTGCGATGCGGGTTGGCCTTGTTGGAACGAGGGTTTTGAATCACGCGCAGAGACTGAAAAGTCGCAGAGCTGACTGATGCGGTTGACGACCGAGTGAAACAGTTTGGGTGAACCATATATGGACCTACTGCAGGAAATTGAAGCTCAGATCGCGGAAGCTAAGGCAACTCCGGCCAAGCAGAATGTGGGCGTCATCCGTGAGATCGCCGACGGTGTTGCCAAAGTTGAAGGCCTCAGTGATGCAATGCTCAACGAGATGCTAGATCTGGGTCACGGCATCACAGGCATTGCTCTCGATCTTGACGAAACCGAAGTTGGCGTGATCATTCTAGGCGACTACACACAACTTGAAGAAGGTGGCGAGGTCCGTACAACCGGGAAGCTCTTGCAGGTTCCTGTTGGCAAGGGCCTGTTGGGCCGTGTCGTAAACACGCTCGGCGAGCCTATAGACGGTAAGGGTCCTGTAAAAAGTGAAGTCGCTTATCCGGTCGAGAAAACGGCTCCCGGCATTCTCCGACGTCGTCCTGTCAGCCAGCCGGTGCAAACCGGAATTATGCCGATCGACGCCATGATTCCGATCGGCCGCGGCCAACGTGAATTGATTATCGGGGACCGCTCGACGGGCAAGACAGCGATCTGTATTGACACCATCATCAGCCAGGCCCGTCTCAACAAACAGGCTGAGGCCGCCGGCGACAAAGAGTATCGTCCACTGTATTGCATCTACGTTGCAATTGGTCAGAAGCAATCCAGTGTTGCCAGGATCATCACTGTTCTAGAAGAAGCCGGGGCATTGCCCTACACGATTATCGTTGCATCTTCTGCTTCCGATTCAGCCACCAATCAGTACCTCGCGCCATTTGCAGGGGCGGCAATGGGCGAGTGGTTCATGGACAATGGCATGGACGCGTTGATCGTTTTCGACGATTTGTCGAAGCATGCGGTGGCCTACCGCCAGGTTTCTCTTGTGCTGAAGCGGCCCTCTGGTCGGGAAGCGTATCCCGGAGACGTGTTCTACCTGCACAGCCGATTGCTCGAGCGGGCAGCACGTGTCGGGGAGAAGTTTGGGAACGGTTCGTTAACCGCGCTGCCCATCATTGAAACGCAGGCGGGTGACGTCTCTGCTTACATTCCGACCAACGTCATTTCAATCACGGATGGACAGATTTATCTGGAAACGGATTTGTTCTATCAGGGGGTTCGTCCGGCTATTTCTGTTGGCCTCTCGGTCTCCAGGGTTGGTTCAGCGGCGCAGTTGAAAGCGATGAAACAAGTTGCTGGTCAACTCAAAGGTGATCTCGCGCAATTTCGAGAACTCGCCGCTTTTGCGCAATTCGGCTCGGAACTAGACGCAAAGACGCTGGCGCAAATTGGTCGCGGTAAGCGCATCATCGAGATCTTCAAGCAGCCCCAATACAGCCCAATTCCAGTCGAGGTTCAGGTGGCCGTTCTCTGGGTTGTCCAAAATGGATACATGGACGACGTGGCCGTGGAGCGAATCAAAGATTTTCAAGCCGGACTGACGGACTTCCTGGCTACCCGCAAACCCGAACTGCTCAAACAAATCATCAAACAAGGGTCTTTGAATGAGGCTCTGACTGCCGAGTTGAAAGCTGCAGCCGATCAGTTCAAAGGAACCTGGAAATGAACAGCCCGCGCGACTTACGACGGAGGATCAAGTCGGTCGGTGGTACGGCCCAGATCACCAAGGCGATGCAAATGGTCGCAGCATCAAAAATGCGCAAAGCCCAGGATACTGCCCTTGCGGGGCGCCCGTTCGTGCAACTGCTGTACCGAATCCAGCGACAAGCGACGACGCGAATGCGCGAGTTCAGCCACCCGCTGCTGGCTGTGCGTCCGGTCCGGAAGCGCGCTGTGATCCTGATTGCTGCAGACAAGGGACTATGCGGGTCGCTGAACAGCAATCTGTTTCGTTTAGCCAGCGAGTTCGATCCCCAATCAACGGTGTTCATCACTGCCGGTCGAAAAGCCGCGCAGTTTATCGCTCGCACTCGGCGGCAATTGATAGCCGAATTTGCCTATGCCGACACGCCCCAGTTTCCCGAAGCGAGAGCGATTGCCGCGTTTGCCCGGGATCTATTCCTTCGGCAAGAAGTAGATCAGGTCCAGATTGTTGCTGCGCGTTTCATCAATACACTGAGCCAGGAACCTATCACCATTGAATTCCTGCCGGTGGGAGAAATCAAAGCACTGAAGATCCCGGGAGCGGAACCTGAAGAGAAACTTATTGCCGACACCACCGAATCATTGTTTGAGCCCAATCCGGAGACCGTTTTGGGCTATCTCCTTTCGCACTACCTGGACATTTACATCTATCAGGTCTTGCTGAATGCCAAAGCAAGCGAGCAAAGCGCTCGCATGGTCTCGATGAAAAATGCAACCGACAATGCCGAGAGCCTGATTACCGATTTGAATCTTGAATACAACAAGCTGCGCCAAGGCAACATCACCAAGGAATTGCTGGAAATCGCCGGCGGCCAAGCTGGTTGAGTTGAAATCATTCGTGGATCCGACGCTTTCAAAAGCAGGTATGAGATGAACACAGGCACAATTGTTAGAGTTTCCGGTGCAATCGTAGACGTCGAGTTTCAAGGCGCTCTGCCCGCGATCTATAACGCTTTAACCGTTGACTATAAAGTCCAGAACGAGCCTGCCAAGATGACACTGGAGGTGCAACAGCATCTTGGGGATAACTGGGTCCGGACTATTTCAATGTCGGGGACCGAGGGCATCAAACGCGGTTTCAAAGTATCAGATAGTGGTGCGCCTATCTCGGTTCCGGTCGGCGAAGGTGTCATGGGCCGAGTGCTGGATGTGACCGGAAATCCGGTGGACGAGCGCGGGCCGGTTATCGCGGAAAAGCGCTATCCAATCCATCGCCAGCCGCCACCTCTGGTGGAACAATCCACGTCTCCGCAAGTGCTCGCCACAGGCATCAAGGTTATCGATCTGATCTGCCCATTTTTTAAGGGTGGGAAAGTTGGGGCATTCGGTGGCGCCGGCGTGGGCAAGACAGTCGTAATCATGGAACTGATCAACAACATCGCCAAACTCCATGGCGGCGTCTCGGTATTCGCGGGAGTAGGGGAACGAACTCGCGAAGGGAATGATCTCTACCACGAAATGTCAACGGCGGGAGTCATCAAGCAGGAGAAGCTGAGCGACTCCAAGATTGCCTTGGTCTATGGGCAAATGAATGAACCGCCAGGCGCCCGCCTGCGCGTCGCGCTGGCCGGACTCGCTATCACAGAATACTTTCGCGACGAAAAGAATCAGGATGTTCTCCTCTTTATTGACAACATCTTCCGCTTCTCGCAGGCCGGTTCCGAAGTCTCTGCCTTGCTCGGGCGCACCGCCAGCGCTGTTGGATATCAGCCGACTCTAGCCGCCGAGATGGGAGCTCTTCAGGAGCGCATCACCTCTACTAAGAAGGGATCGATTACTTCATTTCAAGCGGTGTATGTTCCGGCGGACGACCTGACGGATCCGGCTCCGGCCACCACGTTCGCTCACTTGGACGCCACGATCGTATTGGAGCGTTCGATTGCCGAACTGGGCATTTACCCCGCGGTAGATCCTCTTGCCTCTACGTCCCGCGCGCTCGCGCCGGAAATTGTAGGCAAGGAACATTACGAGGTTGCACGCGGAGTGCAGAAGGTTCTTCAGCGCTACAAAGATTTGCAGGACATTATTGCGATTCTGGGTATGGATGAACTTTCACCCGACGATAAGTTAACCGTATTCCGGGCGCGCAAGATCCAGCGCTTTTTGAGTCAGCCGTTCAGCGTGGCACAGGTATTTACCGGCCGCGAGGGCAAGCAGGTTCCCGTGGTGGACACGGTTCGTGGCTTCAAAGAAATCCTTGAAGGCAAGCACGACGACGTGCCGGAAGCCAACTTTTACATGAAGGGTGTAATCGAAGAAGTCAGACAGGGCTGAAGGATCGCGCTATCCAGGCTTAATTCGACACAGAGACAAAAATGGCAGACACGCTCAAACTGGAAATTGTGACCCCCACAGGAAAGGTTTACTCCGATGACGTAGATATGGTCGTCCTGTCAGGCGTGGAAGGGCGGATGGGAATTCTTCCACACCATGTTCGCTTGATGACGCAGTTAATACCGGGGGAGTTGATCGTGCGAAAGAACGAACACGAGGAAGTTCTGGCGGTTGGCGAAGGGCTCGTTGAGATTACCGGTCAAAGTGTTGCCATTGTGACGAACATGGCTGTATCTGCTCAAGACATTGACGAAGCGGCAGTTGAAGAAGCGCGCCAACGTGCAACTGCTCGCCTCCGTGAAAAGCTTTCCTCCGAAGAAGTCGCTTCGGTCAATGCCTCTCTAGTTCGCTCACTGGCACAACTGCGCGTCAAACGACGTCATCACAACTGAACTGACCTTACGCGTACGGCAATTCTTAAATACGCGGCCGAAAGAGAGGGTGACTCGCAATGGCCAACAAGCAGAGCAAGGACAAGAAGGACGATAAGAAGGACGACAAGAAGAAGGGTATGGGTCGCAAAGAATACGAAGCGGAAATTAACCGGCTTCAGGTGCAATTGTGCAAACTGCAGGACTGGGTGAAATACCGAGGCTTGCGCATCATCGTTGTGTTCGAAGGACGCGACGCCGCCGGCAAGGGAGGCACCATTCGTGCTCTTACCGAGCGAGTGAGTCCCCGTGTTTTCCGTGTCTTGGCTTTGCCTGCTCCTTCCGACCGGGAAAAGACCCAAATGTATTTCCAGCGTTATATGCAGAACTTTCCTGCTGCCGGAGAGATCCTAATCTTTGATCGGAGCTGGTACAACCGTGCGGGAGTGGAATATGTCATGGGCTTTTGCAGCAAGGAACAACATCGCCGGTTTCTTGACCTCTGTCCGTTAGTAGAGAAGTACATGGTGGATGGTGGCATAATCCTCGTCAAGTACTGGATGGAAGTAGGCCAGAAAGAACAAGAGCGCCGTTTCGAGGCGCGCATCAAGGACCCACTGCGACAGTGGAAACTGAGCCCGATGGACTTGGAATCTTACCGCCGCTGGTACGAATATTCGGAAGCACGCGACCTGATGATGAAGGCGACGGATACCAAGCATGCTCCCTGGT
Source organism: uncultured Acidobacteriaceae bacterium (assembly GCA_963840895.1). Classification (GTDB taxonomy): domain Bacteria; phylum Acidobacteriota; class Terriglobia; order Terriglobales; family Acidobacteriaceae; genus Sulfotelmatobacter. The sequence continues at coordinate 123,866 of CAWJAR010000002.1, read as the reverse complement.
ACATCGTGCGCTCTGATAACAAGAAGGCCGCACGGCTCAATTGTATTTCGCACTTCTTGAGCTTGATCCCCTATGGAAAGGTGCCACGGGAAAAGGTGACACTACCTCTGCGAAAGTCGCATGGCGAATACGACGATCAGGCACCTTTGAAATCTAGGCGCTTCATTCCTGAAAAGTACTGATCCTTAGACCTCCGTGCGAGGCGCGACGACTACGACAGCGCAACGCGGGCACGGTCATTTGGCTTGATGACAATGCCGAGTTGTGTCTTTCTGACGATTGCAGGGCTCAAGAGCGGTCTTGTCCTACTAGGGATTTCCCCAGTTGCGGTAGCAGTTAGCCCTTCGTAGCATCAAGCCGTCCGAGCTTATTCCCGGACCTGTAGATCGCTGTGAAATTGCAGATCGAATCGCGGCATTTGCTGTCGGGTCAGACGCAATTGTTGTCCGCCGTCACACTGGCGATAAGCTTCGTCCTCGCATTTCTGTACACAGTGCACTCGGTCATTTCGCGAGGTCCGAAGAGTTTGCACGTCGAGGAGGCAGGTCGTGTGGCAACAACTAAGAATTTACTCTCGGCTCTCTAGCCTTGTATTCCTGGCCGTCGTTGTGTGCAACGGGTGTTCTTCGAGTAAGCCTGCCGCCGCGCCGCCGCCACCGGGAGTCACCGTGGCCGCTGTCCTGCAGAAGGATGTTCCCGTTTACCAAGAGTGGGTGGGAACGATGGTGGGCAACATTGATGCCGACATTCGGCCCAAGGTCGACGGCTTCCTGCTGACCAAACTCTACAGCGAGGGATCCTTCGTGCAGAAAGGACAGCCGATGTTCCACCTGGACGATCGCCAGTCGCAAGCCGCGGTCGAACAGGCGAAGGGAAAACTTGAAGAGGCGAAGGCTGCCCTGGCGCAGGCGCAGATTGACGTGAACCGCTATACACCGCTGGTGCAACAGAAGGCGGTAAGTCAGGCGGAACTTGACAAAGCGACGAGCATGCAGAAAGCAGGCATCGCTCAGGTCGCGGCGGCACAGGCTGTGTTGGACAATGCAGAGCTCGACCTTACTTGGGCAACGGTTGCTTCGCCGATTACCGGAATTGCGGGCATTGCCAAAGTCGGGGTTGGCGATCTGATGACGCCGACCACCGTAATGGCGACGGTGTCGGCGGTGAATCCAGTCTACGTCGACTTCAGCATCGCCGAGCAAGACTACCTGCGCTTCTCTCGCGAAAAAACAGGGCGCGGAGAAAACCTGGAGTTGATTCTGGGGGACGGAACCGTTTACCCACAGCGGGGTCGGTCACTCCTCGTAAATCGGGAGGTAGACTCGCGAACTGGCACGATTCAGGTCCGCGCTGAATTTCCGAATCCAACAAATATTCTTCGTCCTGGACAGTATGCCCGCATACGCTCGAAGACTGAAGTCCGAAAGAACGCCCTCTTGATTCCGCAGCGAGCCGTTGCAGAGTTGCAGGGGATCTACCAGGTCGGAGTGGTTGATGCCGAGAACAAGGTCACGATTCGCGCCGTAAAAACGGGACCGCTGTTCGGCGATATGTGGGTTATCGAATCCGGTCTGCAACCGCAAGACAAAGTCGTTGTCGATGGCCTGCAGCGCCTCCGCGATGGCATGACCGTAGCGCCCAGTGACTTTAAGGATACCCAGGCGAACGCGGTCACGGGTGGAGAGTAGCCATGGCTAAGTTTTTTATCAATCGCCCCATCGTTGCGATCGTGATTGCCGTTCTCACCGTAATTGCAGGGCTGGTTGCGATGACGAAGTTGCCGACCGCGATGTTGCCGGATATCGTCCCCCCGCAGGTCAACGTCACTTCTACCTACACCGGTGCCGATGCACTCACGATCGAGCAATCGGTCGCAACCCCGCTGGAGCAGCAGATGAACGGCGTGGACAACATGCTCTACATGATGTCCACCAACGCCAACGACGGAACCATGACTCTGAAGGTGACTTACGACGTCGGCACCAACGTCGATATCGATCAGGTCAACACGCAGAACCGGGTTTCGCAAGCCAGCCCTAACCTTCCAACCTCGGTCAATCAGTACGGAGTGACGGTAAAGAAGTCGATGGGGCTTCCCTTGCTAGTCCTGTCGGTTTACTCGCCCAACGGCACTTTCGACAGTCAGTTCCTGGGAAACTACGCGACCATCAACATCAACGACGCATTGCTTCGCGTGCCTGGGGTTGGCCAAGTAACGAACTTCGGCACTGCCGACTACGCCATGCGCATTTGGGTGAAGCCCGATCAGCTCACGAAGCTGGGCCTCACCGTCACGGACTTGAATAATGCGGTGCAGCAGCAAAGCGCCGTTAACCCCGCGGGTCAGATCGGAGGCGAGCCCGCACCAAAAGGGCAGCAGTTCACCTACTCCGTACGCGCACCCGGTCGCCTGGTCAAGGCTGAAGAGTTCGGTAATGTTATCGTTCGCCAGAATACGGACGGATCCGTCGTTCGTCTGAAAGACGTCGCACGCATCGAACTGGGCTCCCTGGTCTACCAGCAGATTGGACGCTTCAACGGCAAACCGGCAGTCATTATCGCCGTCTATCAGGCGCCGGGCTCCAACGCTCTGGCGGTGGCCAATCAGGTAAAGCTCCAGATGGATGACCTCAAGACGCGATTTCCGCAGGGCCTTGAGTACAAGGTTTCGATGGACACGACCTTGCCCATCACCGAAGGCATGAAAGAAATCGTGCACACCTTGTTGGAAGCGATTGTTCTGGTCATCATCGTAGTGTTTTTGTTTTTGCAGGGTTGGCGCGCAACACTCATTCCCCTCATTGCCGTCCCGGTCTCTCTCATCGGAACCTTCGCTATTTTCCCGATGCTGGGTTTCTCCATCAACACACTCTCTCTGTTCGGGCTGATCCTTGCGATCGGCCTGGTCGTAGATGATGCAATCGTCGTGGTCGAGGCCGTCGAACACAACATCGAGCATGGCATGTCGCCGAAAGAGGCGACAGTCAAGGCTATGGAGGAAGTAACCAGCCCGGTGATCGGAATCGCTCTGATTCTCGCCTCGGTTTTTGTACCGATGGCCTTCATGGGAGGCATTTCGGGATTACTCAACCAGCAGTTCGCGGTTACCATCGCGATCTCGGTTCTGATTTCTGCCTTCAATGCGTTGACGCTTTCTCCGGCTTTGTCGGCCATGTTACTTCGACCGCGCAAGAAAGCCAAAGGACTGATGGGACGATTCTTCGGCTGGTTCAACCGCAGCTTCGAAAAAGTCACCGGCCACTACGTTTCCTGGAGCCATGTTCTGATTCGACGGATGGGCCTCGCAATGGCGCTACTCATTGCTCTGTCGGTGGTTGCTGGACTGATGGGCAAGAGCTTGCCCAAGAGCTTTATCCCCGAAGAGGATCAGGGTTACGCCTTCGTTCAACTACAACTGCCAGATGCCGCTTCCCTCCAACGCACCGACGCGGTCATGCGCAAAATGGATGAAATCCTCGCTCACACCCATGGGATTCAGGGGTACGATGCGATCGCGGGCTTCAGCCTTCTTTCAAACACGTCTGCTTCCTACACCGGTTTTTATTTCCTGCAGCTTGATCCCTGGGAAGAGCGCCACAGCGATGCATTGTCCGCGGCCGGGCTCATGCGGGCTTTGAACCAAAGGATGGCCAAGGAGATTCCAGAGGCTGTTGGATTTGCCTTTGGTCCGCCAGCGATTCCAGGACTGGGCACGGCCGGTGGCTTCACATTTATGTTGCAGGATCGTACCGGCGGAACCGTCGAACAGCTGTTTGACAACCTGGACAAACTGAAAGAGGCCGTGCGCAAGCGGCCGGAGATCGCCTCACTCGTCACCACCTTCCGGCCTTCGGTCCCGCAGCTCTACATCGACGTCGATCAGGACCGCGTCCTGAAACAGGGCCTGCAATTCGCCGACGTGTACCAAACACTGCAGTCCTTCCTGGGCGGCGCCTACGTCAATCAGTTCAATCGATTTGGCCGGCAGTGGAAGGTCTATCTGCAGGCAGAACCTCAATACCGAAACAGCTCTGACCAGATCAACAACTTCTACGTGCGCAATTCGAAGGGCGAGATGACGCCCTTGGGCTCGCTCGTTACGATTCGACGTGTTTCCGGACCTGAATATACCAACCGCTTCAACTTATACCGCAGCATCCAGATCAACGGTTCTCCTGCCCGCGGATACAGCTCCGGCCAGGCAATGGCCGCCATGGAAGACGTAACCGCACAAGTACTGCCCAGCAATATGGGTTATGCGTGGAGCGATATGTCGTACCAGGAAAAAAAGGCCGCCGGCGGCCAAGCGATGGTCTTCGCTATGTCGCTGGTGTTCGTTTTCCTCATCCTGGCTGCGCTCTACGAGAGCTGGTCTCTGCCCTTCAGCGTTCTGCTGTCGACTCCCGTGGCCGTATTTGGCGCCTATGGAGGACTGATGTTGCGCAAGTTCGACAACAACATCTTTGCTCAGATCGGCCTGGTCATGCTCATCGGGCTCACCGCGAAGAACGCCATTCTGATCGTTGAGTTCGCCGTCCTGGAGCGCAAGAAGGGGAAAGACTTTGTGGAGGCCGCCCTCGAGGGAGCCCGCCTCCGATTGCGTCCGATTCTGATGACTTCATTCGCTTTCATTCTGGGTTGCGTCCCGCTCTGGACGGCGTCGGGCGCAGGCGCCATCGGCCGCAAGGTGTTAGGGACTTCGGTTGTCGTCGGGATGTCGGCGGCGACCTTGCTGGGCGTCTTCCTCGTGCCCGTGTTGTACGTGCTGGTGGGGCGCATCACTAAGAAGAAGCAACCCGTCTTGGAGCCTTCTCCCGCCGAGCACGTGATAGGAGGCGCGGCCTAAATGCGAAAGATCATTCTTCTTTTATTCTTGCTCTTGGGACTAGGGGGCTGCGTAGTAGGACCGAAGTACAAACGTCCGGTGATTCAAGCTCCTGACAAGTACTACACCGAGACAAATCCAGCACCGAACTCGCTAGCGGACGCGCCCTGGTGGGAAATCTTCAAGGACCCGGTATTACAGGACCTGATCCGCGAAGCCTTGAAGAACAACTACGATGTGGCAACTGCGGCGTCACGTGTCGAAGAGGCTCGCGCGCAGGCGGGCGTGGCAAAGTCCGCCTACTATCCTCAGATCGGCTACAGCGCGGACATTACGGGCGCGAAATCACGAATCGTGCCCAACCATGTTTATTACGGATATAGCTTCGACCTCTCCTGGGAACTGGATCTGTGGGGCCGCATCCGCAAGCTGAATGAGCAGCAAAAGGCATTATTTTTCGCCTCCCAGGACGTCCAACGCGGAGTCTGGCTGAGCCTGGTCGCGGACGTGGCGCAGGCCTACTTCGAACTGCGTGCGCTCGACATGCAACTCGAGATCACGAAAGAGACCGGCCAGAGTTTCCAGGAAACCTACGATCTCTTTAGTAAGAAGCTGCAGGGTGGTGCCGCATCAGGCCTGGAAACCTCGCGTGCTGAAGCGGCCATGGCCAACGTTCTGGCGCAGGTCCCGGATCTGGAACGGCAGATCACAGCGAAAGAGAATCAGATCAGTCTCTTACTCGGCAAGAATCCCGGGCCGATTCCCCGTGGCGGTTCGCTTGCAACCCAGAGTGACCTTGATGTTGTTCCCTCAGGACTGCCCTCGACCTTGTTGGAGCGACGGCCCGATCTACGTGAAGCTGAGCAGCAACTCATCGCCGCCAACGCTTCTGTCGGTGTTGCCAAGGCCAATTTTTTTCCGGTGCTAAATCTGACTGGATTGCTGGGAGGCGTGAGCCCTCAGCTTTCAGGACTAGTTAGTTCCGGAACAACGTGGTCGGCAGGTTCCGGCTTGGCCGGACCACTGTTCACCGGTGGGCGCCTCAAAAGTGAGTATCGTGCATCGCAGGCGCAGCGCGTCCAAGCGCAGCTTTTCTATGAGAAGTCGGTAACACAGGCATTCGGCGAGGTCTCCACCGCATTGGCCGCGCACCAGAAACTCGCAGAGTCGCTGAAAGAGGAGAGCCGGTCGGTGACTGCCTATCAGGATTCAGTCCGGCTTTCAACCCTGCGCTACGACAGTGGCCTCGCTAACTATTTTGAAGTGATTGATGCCAAACTGAACCTGTTCCCGGCGCAGACTTCGCTCGTTGTGTACGACCTTGATCGCAAGACCGCACTCGTTTCGCTCTACAAAGCACTGGGCGGGGGATGGAACCTGACCGACGCGCAATGGCTGAGCAACAACGCCGCTACGAACCCACCATCACATCCATAAGGGTGCGGCCCCGAAATGAGACACGGTTTCGAGAAGATTCGAATCGGAATCAGATTCTGGGGGGATCTCTTGCGGAGTGACTGCTCCGACTCTCGGCCTTTGCTTTAATGTGCGATAAGGCCAACCGCGCGAAACTGCGCGCAGACGCGTGCGACCACGTCTATCGTCGGCGGTTGAACATCGTCAAGCGTGTAGTTGAGTTTGAGTTTCGTCCATTTGAATCGCCCCATTTGGTGGAAGGGCAGAACGTCGACTCGTTGCACGATTCCCAGGTCAGCCGCAAATCTCGCAATCTCGGCGACGTTCTTAGGGTCGTCCGAGAGTCCAGGAACGAGCACAAAGCGCACCCAAATCTTTTTTCTTCGGTCGGCCAACCGCCGCGCAAAATCCAGAACTGGACCAACCTCCATACCCGTAATCCTGCGGTGTAGTTCTGGCTCCCAGCTCTTCAGATCGAGCAGTACGAGATCAATGTTCTCCAGTTCTGCATCGGAAAGACGTGCCCCCAGAGAGCCGTTAGTATCGAGCGCAGTATGAATCTCCATCTTCTTCGCCGCGGTTAGCAGCTTTACAGCAAAGCGGTCTTGCATCAAAGGCTCACCACCGCTCAGAGTGAAACCACCTGACATCGATCTCAACCCGTACCGATACTTCCGCAGTTCTTCTGTTGCGCGAGCTAACGACACCGGGATGCCGTTGCTCATGTTCCAAGTGTCGGGATTATGGCAATAGAGGCAGCGCCAATGGCAGCCCGAGGTCCACCCAACTACGCGCACACCGGGCCCGTCGACGGTTGAGCCAGTCGTGAACGAATGTAAGAAGCCCATGTCTCCAGTGGCCAGAGCGGTCCGCACATCCGACTCCGGTACGCCCTCTCCGAGATTTACCCGCAAATCAAACGGACTATTTGCCTCTAGTGAGGGCGCATGATGCGTTTGATTCATAGCGTCGCCTGTTTTCCATGGAAGGTGCGGTTGATCACATCCATTTGCTGCTCGCGGGTCAGGCGTACGAAGTGGACGGCGTATCCCGAAACACGGATCGTCAGGTTCGGATATTTTTCCGGATGGTCCATCGCGTCCAAAAGCATTCCACGGTCGAGCACGTTTACGTTCATGTGATACCCGGTAACGGAGAAGAACGCGTCCAGCATGCCTCTCAAGTTCGCGATCCGGTCTTCAGTGACTCTCCCAAGACCTTCAGGGAGAAACGATGTTGTCAGCGAAATACCGTCCTCGGCGTCGCGGTAGGGAATTTTGGCAACCGATGCCGCAGATGCGTGAATGCCATGCGTGTCGCGACCGTGCATCGGATTGGCCCCAGGAGCGAATGGATCTCCGTGCCGCCTTCCATCAGGAGTATTGCCAGTGCTCTTGCCGTAGACCACATTCGAGGTGATCGTCAGAACCGATTGAGTGTGAACGGCGTGGCGATAAGTAGGATACTTTCTCAGCTTGCTCATGAAGGTGCTTACGACCCACGTAGCCAGCTGGTCCACCCGGTTGTCGTTGTTGCCAAACTTGGGGAAGTCACCCTCGCACTGGTAGTCAACCGCCAGGCCGGTATCGTCGCGTATCACGCGAACTTTTGCGAAGCGGATTGCCGAAAGGCTGTCCGCAACTACAGACAAACCTGCTATGCCAAAGGCCATCGTCCGCAATGGTGCATAGTCGTGAAGTGCCATCTCAAGGCGCTCGTACGCGTACTTGTCGTGCATATAGTGAATGATATTCATGGCGTTGACATATACGCGGGCGAGCCACTCCATCATTCTTTCGAACTTGTCGATCACCTCGTTGAAATCCAGGTATTCACTCTCGATTGCACCTGTCGGGCCTACCTGTTCTCCAGTCAGCTCATCGCGACCGCCGTTGATGGCGTAAAGCAGGCACTTGGCGAGGTTGGCCCTTGCGCCGAAGAACTGCATCTGTTTGCCCATGAGCATTGGCGATACACAACAGGCAATCGCTCCGTCATCTCCCAATGCTCTCCGCATGATCTCGTCGCTTTCAAACTGAATGGAGCTGGTCTCGATCGCAACCTTCGCAGCAAAACTCCGGAATCCTTCAGGCAACCGCGGCGAATACCAGATCGTTAGATTCGGTTCCGGTGCAGGACCTAGGTTGTAGAGCGTCTGAAGAAACCGGAAGCTGCTCTTGGTTACGAGAGGTCGTCCGTCGTCTCCCACCCCGGCTATGGATTCGGTGATCCACGTGGGATCTCCCGCGAAAAGTTCATCGTATTCCGGCGTCCGCAAGAATCGAACGATCCTCAGCTTGATCACGAAATCATCGATAATCTCCTGCGCTTGTTGTTCGGTAAGTGTCCCCGCTGCAAGGTCCCGCTCAAAATAAATGTCAAGGAATGTCGACGTCCTCCCTAGGGACATGGCTGCACCATTTTGTTCCTTGACCGCGCCCAGGTAGGCAAGATAAAGCCACTGCACGGCTTCCTTCGCATCGCGAGCCGGCCGGGAGACGTCAAAGCCATAGCTTGAGGCCATCTCTTGCAGCTCTTTGAGCGAGCGAATCTGTTCGCTCAATTCTTCACGATCACGAATTATCTCGTCGGTCGACATCGCAGCGTCCAGGCTGCGCTTTTCCACCTGCTTCTTATCGATGAGCCGGGATACCCCGTACAAGGCGACTCGGCGGTAGTCGCCGATAATACGGCCACGACCATAGGAGTCAGGGAGCCCTGTCAGGATGTGAGAGCTGCGACAGCGCCTAACATCAGACGTGTAGGCATCGAATACCGCTTCGTTGTGCGTCTTCCGGTACTTCGAGAAAATCTCGACAACTTTAGGATCGGGGTCGTAGCCGTATGCCTTCAGAGCGCTCAGAACCATTCGAAATCCGCCATTCGGCATGATTGCTCGCTTCAACGGCGCCTCGGTTTGCAGACCGACAATGACTTCATTCGGCCGATCGATGTAACCCGGAGCATGCGATGTAATGGAGCTGGGCACTTGAGAAACGTCGAGCACGCCTTTCTTACGCTCTTCCACAAAAAGGTCGTTCAAGCCGGCCCAGAGTTCCTTCGTACGCTCGGTTGCAGGCGCCAGAAAGGAGCCGTCACCCTCGTAAGGTTCGTAGTTCTGCTGGATGAAATCGCGAACGTCAATTTCTTTTTGCCAGAAACCTGGCCTGAATCCCGCCCAGGCAGAAACTTTGTTTACGTGGGCCAGGTCTTCCGATGCGATCGTAGCCATATCAGTGCTCCTTATTCTTCAGCTGTGCGGGTTTATCTCAATCCGAGTAAATTTCCTGTGTGCCGGGCGATCATGATTTCCTCGTTGGTGGGAATCACCCATGTCGAAACTTTACTTTTCGCAGTGGAAATGCGGGGACCTCGTTGCGTGTTAGCGTCGGCGTCGAGTTCCAACCCGACCCAAGCAGAAGCGTTACAGATTCGCCGTCGAATTTCTGGCGAGTTCTCTCCGATACCTGCCGTGAATACCAGTCCATCGATGCCGCCTAACACTGCAACGAGAGCACCTATCTCTTTAGCGGCGCGATAAACGAAGTAATCGACCGCCAAATGAGCCTCTGGTTCGTTCGCGGCCAGCAAGTCGCGCATGTCGTTACTGACACCAGAAATTCCGATCAAACCCGATTTCTTGTAGAGCAGAGACTCAACCTCTTTAGCAGAGAGCCCAAGACCCTGGAACAAATGCAAGACGACGCCGGGATCAAGGGCGCCGGGCCGGGTTCCCATACAGAGCCCATCCAGCGCCGTGAAGCCCAACGTGCTGTCGACGCTCTTCCCATTGCTTAGCGCGCAGAGACTCGCGCCGCTTCCGAGGTGGGCGACGATGACCCGTCCCGAAGCAATCTCCGGCGCCACTTCCGGCAAGATGGAAGCTATGTATTCGTACGACAGGCCATGAAACCCATATCGTTGAATCCCCGCGTTGCGCAGCTCTTGAGGAAGAGGCACGAGTGCTACAACTGCCGAATGCCCACAATGAAAACTCGTATCGAAGCAAGCAACTTGTGGAACACCGGGCAACCGCTCGAAAACTTCCTCGACGGCAGCAAGGTTGTACGGTTGATGTAACGGCGCAAGAGGGATCAATTCGCGTAATTGAGCGAGGGTCTCCTGATCCACAATCGCTGGACCCGTAAAACGGGAACCCCCATGCACGACGCGATGGCCGACAGCCAACACTTTTCCCCCGCGATATTTTGACTGGAGCCATGCTGCAAGAGCATCGACTGCCTTACGGCCATCGCTCACTTCCGCGTCCAGACTCTCGTCCGCCATGCATACGCCACCGCCATCCTTAACCGACAGTCGTGGCGAGGTTCCGATGCCCTCAATTTGGCCTTTCGCATCCAACTGCCACTGCGCTCCCGCGGGCCGTCGGAACACACAAAATTTCAAGCTGGATGAACCAGCATTGAGCACGAGAGCGAAGTCAGCTGTCACAATTGAATCCTCACGATCCCATTCGCCGGGCATGGGCCACTAACATGGCAACTGCGCAGCTGGCAATCCGGGACCGCACGGTGTCAGCTCGACTGGTGAGAATGACCGGCACCCTCGCGCCCAGAACCATACCCGCGCTATCCGCCTTGGCAAGATAGCTGAGTTGCTTGGCGAGGATATTGCCCGCCTCCAGATCAGGAGCCAGGAGTATGTCGGGATCACCGGACACATCGGAGCGGATGCCCTTGGTGACAGCAGCCTCTTTGCTGATTGCGTTATCAAAGGCAAGGGGCCCATCGAGAATACCGCCAGTAATTTGTCCGCGCTCCGCCATCTTGCAAAGCGCCGCAGCATCCAGGGTGGCAGGCATTTTGGAAGTTACGGTTTCGACTGCCGCCAGAATGGCCACCTTTGGCCTCTCGCGACCCAGCGCAGTGGCTAAGTCGATGGCGTTCTGACAGATGTCAACCTTGTCTTCCAGCGCAGGGGCAATGTTGATGGCTGCATCTGTGACGATCAGCACCTTATGATAGGTGGGAACGTCCATGATGAATGCGTGACTGATGCGTCGGCCAGTGCGCAGGCCTCCGTCGCGAGCAACAATCGCCGACATCAACTCGTCAGTATGCAAACTTCCCTTCATCAGAACTTGTGCGGACCCGTCGCGGATAAGCTCTACTGCCTTTGTCGCGGAGGCGTGACTATGGGAAGCGTCGACCAATCGAAACCTGCCGAGATCGATTCCCGCAGTTTCTGCGGTGGCCCTCATTTTGGCTAAGGGACCAACCAGAATCGGCACGATCAACCCAAGTTCCGCTGCCTCTACTGCTCCGGAGAGGGCGGAAGCATCACACGGGTGTGCCACAGCCGTTGGGATCGGCTCCAGCCTTGTGCACTTGTCAAGCAATTGCTCGTACTTGCCCGTTCCAGTTTCCACTGTCATCGACGTTACCTCATGCTTTCGACACACTACGTTGTGCTGCAGGTCCGGTTTCTTTCAACAGAAAGGAGAGAATAATTGCGACCCCAACGCCGAACAGAAGCGGCAGAAAGGTTGTCTGGTAATGAGCCAGTTCCCGCTGCGGGGCACCACTCGATACACGCTGCAGAAGGCCGCCAAATACCGGCCCCAACAAAGCACTGAAAGTGAAATTCAGAAAGTTGATTACACCTGTTGCTGTGCCGCCAAATTGTGGTGGGTTGACCTCCTTAATTACGGTGTAGGGCAGCATTGCTGCGCCTGATGCCACTCCTGCGATCAAGCCAAGGAGATAGGGCGGCAAGACATCGGGGGGACCGAAGAGGATCCAGCCCAAGCAGCCAAGAAGAACAACCGCGCCCCCGATAATTACCGGCTTCCGCCTTCCGATGCGATCCGATATGAACCCCAGCAGTGGGCATCCAATAATCCACCCGAGTGGCACTGTCGCTGATCGCATGACTGCCGAGGCATAGCTGAACCCGTGCGCCTCCTGCAGATAGCGCACACCCCAAATCATGTCGAAGATGGTTGTCGGGATGAACAGCAGCCCCGCGATCAGACCGCACAAGATTGATTGCGGATTCTTGAACACAGTGGAGAACGCTTGAATCGTTGCCTTCAGGCTGCCCTTCGGCTCCTGCCCACCTTGTTCGTTCGGCAACAAGAAAAAAAGAATCGCGCCGATTCCCAGGCCGACAACCCCCATCCCGATCCAAAAAGACTTCCATGACATGCCGCCGCCGATCAGCGGACCAACGCCAAATTGTCCGGCCGAACCGCCGGCCATTCCAAACATCTGAGTTGCACCAATCAACGTCGCAGCACGCGACGCCGGGAAGTTCTTTGTCGCGATATAGACAGCACCGACCAGAGCGAAGACTCCTCCTGCTCCCTGCAGCAGTCTCCCGACACTTGCCACCTCTTTGTTGCCCCAACCGAATAGCAGGGCCCCAACGCCGACGACGGCAGCGGCCATCGGAAGAACTTTTTTGGGCCCCAGTCGATCCATGGCCGCGCCTGCCACCAGACTGAACGGGGAGTATCCGTAGTAGAACAGCCCTATCAGTGAGGCCATCCCGAGCGCACTGAGCCCGAAAGCTTCCGTCAATTGGGGCACCATGACGGATGGTGCGGAGCGAAGTGCGTACTGGTAGAAATAGAAGACCGCTACCAGTAACCATGAGACAGTCGCTAACCTGATACTCTTGCGAGCGCCGGTGTCGCGATTGGGAAGTGAAATTACCGATGCCATCGGCGTTCTCTCAAGCTTGCTTCGCGCTGCTCGCTCCGCGTCGCTGCGAACTAGCAAAGCACCAGGGATACGGCTAGGCCGCCTTCCGAGGTCTCTTTATATTTCGAATTCATTTCCTTCGCCGTTAATGCCATTGCGGCAATCGTCGTATCGAGATCAACCCGGCGCTCCTCTGCATTCTCTTCACTCGATATGCAATAGGCGGTCCACGATTTCACCGCGCCATAGGCACAGCGCTCTATGCATGGGACTTGAACATAGCCAGCGACCGGATCGCATGTCATCCCGAGGTGTGCCTCGAGAGCCGACTCTGCTGCATTGGAAACGACTTTCGGCTTCTCCCCAAGGGCTTGGGCAATCATCGCAGCGCCCATCGAAGACCCGACTCCAACCTCGGCCTGGCAGCCACCTTCGGCTCCCGAGAGAGTGGCATTGTGCTTACAGAGGTAGCCGATTGCTGCCGCTGCCAGGAAGCCCTCCCGAATTTTTTGTGACGGTGTGTTCAGATCGCGTAGAGACTTCACCACCGCTGGGATAATTCCCGCTGAGCCCGCGGTCGGAGCCGTAACAATGATGTGACCCCGGGCGTTTTCCTCGCCCATCGCGAACCCGTACGACGCCACGCGAGTAATGGCTTGGCCGGCCTGCCCTTTTGCCGACGTCTTCAGGTTTCGCTGCATCTCAGCGGCTTTGCTGTGCAGTTTGATCGGGCCAGGCAAGATGCTGTCCACCGTTAGTCCGGTGTCAACACCCCGCACCATCACTTCCGTTACCTGATCGAGAAACTCCCATATATCCTTTTCACTCTTTCCAGAAATGGCCATTTCATTTGTGAGTAGTAACGTCGGAAGCGGGATCTTGTCATCGATCAGATACTTCTTCAGTTCCTTCGCCTGCGCAAACGGGTATTTCGGTTGCCCTTTGTCGGGTGGCTTGTAACCCTTCCACTCGATGAATCCGCCACCCACCGAGTAGTACTCGAGTTCGTACAACGTCTCGTTGCCTGCGAGTAACTTACAGGTCATTGTGTTGGGGTGATGGAAATCTCCTTTGGTGGCATCGAAGACAATGTCTTTGAGTGTCAAGTTCAGAGTTGTGGGTCCGAGCGTAACTTTGTGTGCCTCATCGGGATTCGCGGCCAGTCCGTCGAGGAACTCAGGCGGACACGTTGCTGGCGCTTTCCCCAGAAGGCCGGCTAAGCATGCTCGATCCGTGCCATGGCCTTTGCCGGTCGCGCTGAGACTTCCATATAAATGAACCTTCAGCGCTGTGGCGCGTTTCAGTTGGTCTTCTGGCAGCTTGGAGACACGTTGAAAGAAGTCATACGTGATCCTCATGGGACCCATGGTGTGGGAACTTGAGGGTCCTGGGCCCATCTTGTAGAACTCCTCGAGCACCGTCATAACCGGACCCTTCGCCTGCTGAACCACCGCCAGGTCGGGTGACATCGCTGGCGCCGCAGCAGGAGTCGGTGCGGTAGCTTGCTCCGTGCTCGGTTCCCGCGAGCAACCGACCAGCAACGCGGCAGATGCGCCCAGAATCGTGCGTCCCAAGTCTCTTCGGCTGAGGACTATGCGCGCCGGACTTACGGTGGGGACGGGACCGCAGGTCCCACATCCCGTTGAGTTGCAGGTCCCGCACGCACCGCCAGAATTGCTGAGTACTTTCAAGGAGTTGTCCATGGCGATCTCCGATCTCCCCTCTAAAGAACTAAATATGAAATCCGACGGTGTGCCCGATCCGTCGTCTTGTTCGCGAAACAGTTGTTTTCGCTTTGCGCCGGAATGTGTCGTTCGTGAAGTTTGCGAATAATCCGACCTGCAAACAATCCGAACCGCATTGTGCCTCACTTATAAGCGGGTGATACAAGGCCAACAACTAGGGAAATCCCTAGCGCCCACCAATGAAACTGTCGCCAGTTCGATTTAAAACATGCATGATTCCGTATTTTCAGTTGCAGGAGCCGTCGTCCAAGAATTGGCCACTTGCAGCCATAGACGCCAGAGAGCGTGCGCAGTTCAGGATTTTCTGGTCGAGAGGATCGTCCTTCAGCGCATCGGTAGGGATGTAATTCATGTTCTTGCGCGCGGCAAGAATCTTGTTGCTCAACTTTTGCATTGTGTCGAATTCATTGCTGAGCAACTGATAAGCACTTCGATCAGAGTCGGTAGAGATTGCTACGAAAGCCAATCGCAGATTCGTGGCGGCCTGGCCCTGATAACCGGCCAAGAACGCATCCGTCACCGCGTATCCGTTTTGAACTGCATTCACAATCGCGCTGCGCCATTCTCTGATCACGCTCATCTCCTCAATGCCTGCCTTCATAAACTCTTTCGAGAACGCAGACGTTCCTGGCTGGCTGGTTCGTTCAGGCGTGATTGGCACGCCCGAAGTTGAGGTAGGCAAAGTCAGCTCGATCTGATTTCCGTTGAAGGCGAGAGAGCCGTTGATGAGTCTCGCGAGGCCTTCAACCTCCACGTAGGACCTGCCCTTGACCTGCAGAACTGCCGCTTGCCCCGGTTGGCCATTTACAAGAAGTGTCGCGGTCTGATGCGTGGCCTGCCCCACGACTAGTTCAGTTAACGCCAAAATCACGAGCAGTGATCCTGCACTGAGTCGTCTCTTTCTCATAGCTTCCACCTCGGGTCCCGTCGGGATCTGGGAGTCGTACCTGTAACCGCTCGCCGACGGGGAGTGCAGAGTGCACACACAGCGTCACAAATGGGACAACCGCTGGGGTTTCTAGCGGGGCTGGAAAAAAGACGAGCACCCCTCGATACCTTCAATTGTCAAACGTCACTTACCGAGCGACAACTAGGGAAATCCCTAGTTACCCTTCCACTTCGGGAAATTGTAGGATTCGATCCAATTAGCTTGACCATGTCTTCATTGGCCGGACAGGCTGCGCGAAAGGAGAACTACATGCGCAAAAACTTAAAGGTTCGAAGTTTTATGAATGGAATATCGCTTCTGATCGGTCTGCTTATGGTTGCGAGCGTCGCCGCTTTCGGTCAACGGGGGAGCTCGGAAACCATCGACGCCACGGCTTTTGGCACAAGCACCCAGCTCGGAAAAAACTTCGGCGTGAAAATCATTATTTATGAGTTCTCGAGCCCCGACGACCGAGACATTCTGATACAGGCATTTCAAAAGGGACAGAACAACGGACTGGTGAATGCTCTCGAAAAGATGAAAAGTGTGGGCCGCATCCAGATTCCCGGCACTCTTGGATTCGATCTCAGTTTCATCCGGGAGATTCTAACGCCTACCGGCAGGACCATCCGATTTGTAACCAACCGCAAGATTGCCTTCGGTGAATCTTATTGGGATACACAGACGTCAAGTTTCAATCTGACCGCCGGCGAAATCAGCATCAATGACAAGGATAAGAACAAGAGTGAGGGCGTTCTGTTTCCTGCCGCGCAGCTGATCATCAATAAGGAGGGTGAGTTGCAATTCGAGCTTAACCAGAATGCCTGGAAGCTAACTAATATCATCGAGTGGAACAGGCGCGGCGACTGAGGATTCTTCGATGGCTGGAATCTCGCGAAAACACATCTTAAAGCACTGACCGTTGCGGAGCGGCAGGAGGGTGTGATGGCTTTCCTTGCAAAGTGCGGCGAACGACCAATGGAGGGTATGTGGCTATGACTAAGAAGATTCAACTGCAAATCCATGTTAGATTCGTTTTGCTCTTGTTGTCTTTTGCCGTTCTACTCAACTGCGCAACCGCGCAAGCGCAAAAGAAAAGCAAGTACGCATGCGACGAACCGCAACCAGAGAATTTGTGCAATGCCGCCAACACCTGCGGTTCGGCCTCGGCTACTTGCTCAGTTGACGTCACCAGGTCATCGGACTCCGCCAACGTAAAACCTCGTATTCCTGACGCCAAGAATAACCAACTGTTTTGTATCAAGGCTGGGACAACCGTGGTGTGGATGAGTTCGAACAAGAACAATGGCTTTATGGTGTCATTCGGGTCCGACTCGCCGTTTGACCCTGACGGCCCGATTATGGGAGGCGGCCAGAAGTCAGTGACGACAAAAGCGGTCACTCCCGGTTGCTACAAATACTCTGCGGGTGCATTCCGCTCCGGGACGGTGTATGGAATGAGCGGTGGCAGCAATCCTGAACTAGTCGTTCTGCCGTGAAATGCAACGGTCTGACCCTGGTGCCCTCCGACTGCTGCCCGACTTGCCTCCCAGACACCCGCACTGGCGAAGGGCAAGCCAACTCGCATTGGTTCTTATCTAGCTACTACCGGCGATGGACCCGGCAGAACTAGAGGGCCAGGGATGCGGTGATCGCAGTCTCGGCTAGAAAATCATCTTGCCCAAAGGCATCACCTGCGTCGCTGTCCACGGATTTCATCTGCAGGCCGTCAGTTGACGGTCAGCGTCTGGGCGCTACTGGTGCCGCCACTGGAGCAACCCAGATCGCCGCTATTGCCAGCGGGCGTCTTCACGACGACTTCGAAGCTTCCAGGAGCAGGGATCATCGAGGACGTTATGTTGACCGTGATCGTGGTTTTGCTGATCACGGCGGTGGAGAGAGTGGCGCCATTGAAGATCACCACGGAAGAGGCGACGAATTGGCCGCCGGTTGCTGTGAGGACGAAGCTGGGCGGCAGTTTTGAAAAGACCATCGTTGCAGGAGAAATCGAGTTGAGGGTTGGCTTGGGACGAGCGCTCCCACAGAGTGGATTCAGCGCGTTGCATCCAGGCAACAGCAGGAGCGCCACCAGCGTCGAAACTACCAAAGCTATCCGACAGTACGAAGGCATAAACTCGGTATCACGAAATGGTTGATTTCTTTGCATCGATCGAGCGTGCGTGGAACCTGACTCTGGATGATGGAACAGTCCTCACTCAGTTCAGATCGTCGTCTTTGTAGTACTTGGTGCCTTTAGCGGTGATCTCTACGGCCAGACCTTTTTCCGTCATTTGATACATCCAGACCCCATCCGCCACCGAGGTTGCACCGGCCATCGATCCGCCCTTGTCTCCACTCTTGGCCGCAGCGGTGGCTTGTCCGCCGAAGTCCCAGCCGGAGTTCACGAAACTGTTCAGTGACTTGTCATTGTCAAAGACGAACACAACGCTGAACTTCTTTGCGCCCATTCCAAGTCCTGCCTGCAACTCGACCATCTTCATAAAGGTCTCTTTCTTGGTCTGGTTGTCGACAGCGATGCCTTTGCCTTTTCCTGAACCTGCGAACAAGATCTTGATTCCCATGTTGCTGAAGACGGCGTAGCCGGCGGCATGTTCAACAGCGGACTGGGCGGCAGGCTGGGCTTTGTAAAGTTGCTGAAGGATCTTCTGGGAGGCCGTCCGAATCTCCGTCTGCTCTTTCGCTTTGTCGTCATCTGGGGGCGACATCGCAAAGGCACAAACGACGGCGAAGGCGACTAGGGTGGGTATCGAAAATGCTGCGAACCTGATGTTTTTCATGGAGGATGTCCTTTCTCTTGATGTCCGAAGCGCCTGAGACAAAAGCGTCGTATGGGGAAGTTGCTGGCGAAGTTGTTGCCCCAGTTTCACCTCAAGCTAGGCTCGATTTAATGTCTCCGCAACTAGGGAAATCCCTAGGAATGGAAGCGGCGATCCGCCTTTCTGAAACGAGCGTTCAGGACGACTCAGGTTTCACTTTCTAGGGATTTCCCCAGTAGCAAGAAGGTGTGCAATACCTTATCAAAGCTCTAACAGCATGTCCGCATGACATGAAGAGCCAGTAGCACGACGCTCGTTGGTTGGGTACTTTGCTTCTGATCGGGGCTCCTCGTCTGAGTGCGCAGACCGCCAAGTACAACTTCAAGAGGCGTGCAATCCTCTCGAATTCAGGGCCTGCAAGTAGTGAGCATGAACCATCACGTTTTCCGGGACCATTGACCCAGAAATCCTTTTGCGCCGGATGTTGCACTTGCCCAAACAATTACTGATCAGGACGGCCGCTTTGAGTCCTGATCGATAGGTCGGCTACTGGAATCGCCTTTCATACCGTGCGTAAGCCCTCGTTCAGAGTGCCAAGCTTGTCATGACATGTGACCTTTACCGTGCTCGAAAAAAAGTAGAACTGTTCGCTTCAGTAAGGAGACAAACAGCATGAAGCCAGCAAATTACCTCGTACTCCCAGTCGTCGTACTCGGTTTTCTCGTGAGTACAAATGCACAGCAGAACTCGACGCAGGTAACGGTTTCGTCGATCGTTACCTGCGCTTCTACAGGTGATCAGCGTCAGCACTGTCCAGCCGATACCAGCGCCGGCATAGTCATGTTGCGCCAAAGCAGTGAAACCAGCTGCCTGCTGGGAAGGAATTGGGGATATGACGCTCAGGGAGTCTGGGTGTCCGAAGGTTGTGGTGGCGACTTCGCTACCGGAAGCAGCTCTCGCTCACCGGCGACACCTGCCGAAGCAAAAGCCTTCGCTGAACCTGCGGAGCAGAAGGAGTTGGCTGCTGTCACAACCGGCACCAATCCGAAATTGGATTACACCGGCATGTTTAATCCTTACGGGAGCATACGCACCATTGTCAGCATTTCGGACTCCGAGGCACAGGTACAGGACGATGCGACTCGCATGGGAATCAATTTCAGTACCTTCGGGTCAATCAAGGTTGTTGGCACGGCGGAGTGGGGTATCAACCTTGTACAAAGCGAGACCACATTCAATGCGGGCGCAACCACGGCGCAAGGATTCGGCGTGATCAGTCAGGAAACGCAGCCCGTTTTCGGAGCGCGCCTCGGTTTTCTCGGCGTCGACTTCGGCCCGTTTGGGCGTCTGACTTTCGGCAAACAGAACTCGACTCACTACGACATCACGAGCTACACGACGGATCGCTTCAATGTGTTCGGTGGCCAGTCGACCGCAACCTATGTCGCCGGAACGGATGGTGGGCAATCCGGTACTGGACGCGCCGACCAAACCATTCTTTACCACCTGAAATTCGCCAAGATCTTCGACTTTGGCGCACAGGGACAGTTGCGCACTGCCGCCACTCCGCAGGCCTTCAACGGCTTCGGCTTTTCGTTACAGGCGACGGTGCTTCCAGGATTGAAGATCGGCGGAGCCTACAACAAGACCTACTTCAACCCGCAGTTCACAAACGCAGTGTTCAACGGTGGTGGCACGGATTACTGGAGTCTCGGAGCGCAAGGTAAGTGGCGTAGCCTGGAATGGGGCGCCGACTGGACTCGCCAAAGTAACGGTGACCTGGTCTTCGTGCCTGACCCGGCTGGAGGCCCGGAACCTGTCGCCGTTGGATTCTCCGCCAGCGGTGTTGAGATCTATTCCAGACTATGGTTCGGGAAGTTCGCGGCCGTCTTCGGGTTTGAGGACTATATCCCTCACGATCTTAGTCCGCTCATCAATTCGAACTTCAGGACGAGGTATGCGATTCTCGGCGCCGAATGGCACTTCTCCAAGTCCGGTTACGCATTCTTCGAAACGAAGCTCGGTGACTCCGTGGATGCGCTCGGAAAGGATGTCTCCGACGCGGCAGCGATCGGCTTTCGTTACGACTTCAGCTGGAAAACTGCGCATACCGAGTAACGGTGCGCATCCGGCCTGAAACTCGTGACCTCGCATAGCGGCACCTCATTCAGGCGCGTATCAGGTTGCACAGACTTTCCTATGGAGTAATTACTCATGACAAACGAGGTTGTTCCTGATAGTGCCCCGTTAGATACGAATTACAGCGTAGACTTGCGCTGTTGGAAGGGCACCATGTCAACAGCGAAGATCGGACCACTACAAGCTCAGCTTCATTTCGCGATTGCCGTTCTGGCGCTAACTCTTCTATCGAGCCTTGTTGCCTTCGCCCAGGAGCATAAGCCAGGCCACTGGGGATACGACGGAAACGAGGGCCCTAGTCACTGGGGTGACATGAGCCCGGAATTTGCCCCTTGCAAGAGCGGACACCACCAGTCCCCCATTGACATTCGCAATCCGCAGAAGACCGACCTGCCTCCCATTCACTTCGACTACAAGCCTTCCCCGCTACATATCATCGACAACGGCCACACGATCTTGATCAACTATGCCGCAGGGAGTTCGATCCGCGTGGGCGACAAGCAATACACTCTGAAACAGTTCCATTTTCACAGGCCCAGTGAAGAGAAAATCGACGGTAAAACCTACGACATGGTTGCGCACCTCGTTCA
The DNA here is from genome assembly GCA_963840895.1 of uncultured Acidobacteriaceae bacterium. Classification (GTDB taxonomy): domain Bacteria; phylum Acidobacteriota; class Terriglobia; order Terriglobales; family Acidobacteriaceae; genus Sulfotelmatobacter. The sequence goes on along the minus strand of CAWJAR010000002.1, from coordinate 102,781 downwards.
TTCCGATCAGGACGGAAATTTGGCCGTCGTCGCCGTCCTTCTCGAGAAGGGGAATAACAACCTTCTCATCCGTGAACTATGGAGCGACCTGCCCAAGGAAAAAGAGAAGGAAGAACTGCTGGACACCGTAACAATTAACGTGGCGAACCTACTGCCTGCTGATACTGGCTACTTCACATTTTCCGGGTCGCTCACCACTCCGCCGTGCAGTGAGAACGTGACATGGTACGTCCTGAAACACCCGGTCGCGATTACGGCCGAAGAGATCGAGCAGTTCACGAAATTGTACCGGCACGACGCACGGCCGACGCAGCCGCTGTATGACCGGGTGGTATTGGAGAGTAAATGATCCCCAATCGAGGGGCTGTCGAAGAGTCTAACTGTTCCTTCGCCATAGCACTTCCCAGAAAATGCGCTCGCGCTCTCGGATTGACCGCGTACGGGGAACTGTAAGCGGGAGAAGTCTTGCGGATGGCTACCTTGGAACGCGTTCCCGGCTTGCACTGTGAAACTTAGTAGCCAAACATCGAGTTGGCCTTCGATTCCAGGGTTCCCGCGGGCGCAGAGCTTGACGGAGCCCTTTCCGCAACAACGACGGCCAAGAGCGCCCATATGGCGACGGCTGCAATGGCGGCAGTCCGCATGCCGGGCGTAGTCCGCACCTTCAACGCAACTGTGATTAGCCCTGCGAGTATTAGAAGAAGAAATCGTTCCCACGCATCGGTCCCGGACGGCGGTGTTTCCAGCCGTGGCAATTGTGCGACTTGACTTGGTGAAGGAGATCGAGTGTTGTGCGCGTACTCGACAATGCGCTTCGCGAAGAAACGACTTTGCTCAATGCGGTTCACATAGGCCCGCGATCCCGCAGGGACGCACCGGCAACGGTCAACAGCTGGTTCGCCAGAGTTGTAGGCGGACAACACTAATCGAGTATTGTTCCGATATTTTTTGAGCAGATTAGAGAGGTGACGAACTGACGCTTGAACGTTTTCCGTAACGTTGGTCCGATCTTGCACGCCCAGCGTGCTGGCGGTCGCGGGCTTCAACTGACCCAGCCCGACTTCGCCCTTTCGTCCCAGGGCGAGCGGATCGTATTTGCTCTCCTCCCATATGAGTGCCCAAACCAGCGATTGTTCCACATTGGGATAGAGCCCACAGGCAACCTCGACTGCCTGGTTTACCGATAGGAACTCATTATCTGTCGGCCACTGCGGGTTCGCGTGAAGCCCTTCCGTTGACCTGCACGGACGGATAGACAGAAACAAAACGAAGAACAGTACTCCCACGGAGGACCGAAACATAACTTCCTCTATCCAAAATACCGATTGACTTCATTCTTCGAACCTAGGGTCGCCCCCAATGGTGACGCTGAAACGCCAGTGTAGAAACAACGCTAGGCTCGGCCCCTTGTCGGCCGCAACTGGGAAAACTCCTAGCGGCCGAGGCTGGCGGCCGCATAGGAAGACATTCCCACTCGACTATAAATTCTGACAGTTGTCGCTGGCGGCGTCCTCGGGCAACTTAATCGAGGAGTCAATTTATGCGCTTAGCACGACTATCGCTTGTGATGACGTTTGTTCTTTGTGTATTGGGATCATCCCGCGCGCAAGAGGAAGAGTACAGCAAATATCTTTTCAACATTGGTGGCGGCATCTCATTTCCTCAGGGAGACTTGGGCAAGTTCGTCAATGACGGAGGAAATTTTGTTGTCGGTGGTGGCTTTAATTTCACGAAGCATATCGGTGTAGATAGCGAATTCATGTGGCAAGACTTGCCTGTGAACTCTGCCACCCTGCAGGCGCTGAGCACGCCCGGCGCCTCGGCCCGGCAATACGCCTGGACGTTCAATCCCATCTTCCATTTTCCGCTTGGACACAAGATGGGAGGCTATGTCATCGGCGGCGGTGGTTGGTATCACCGCTCGGGTGAAACCACTACACCCGGAGTGGGCGTGATCTGCGATCCCTATTGGTCCTGGTGGTACGGATGCAGCATTGGCAGCGTACAAGTCGTAACCGGATCGCGGAGTGCGAACGCTTTCGGCGGAAACATTGGTGGAGGTCTCACTTATCGCCTCGGCGAGAGCCATGCCAAAATCTACGCCGAAGTCCGGTACCACTATGCTTCTTACAACAAAGTCTCAACCCAAATTCTTCCGCTCACGTTCGGTATCCGCTGGTAAATACCCAGGATCGCCCTGCGGGACTCTGTAGGAATACGGGCGGAGGCAAATACTCCATGTCTGCTGGATTGCTGTCGCCGGTTGTAATTACGGTGATCCTGTCTGCTTGTTTGTTCGCGCAGGAAAAACCCTCGAGCGCGGGCGACTTTGAATCTGAATCTCATAAGTTCCTCGTGCCTGAGCGAAGCGGAAGTGCAGACGCCCAGTCCCCGCCCGCGCCGCCTAGTTCCACGACGGAGGATCGCTGGAAGGATCCTTCCGCATGGCAGACCACGATCTACCCCGTTTTCGCATGGGCGCCGGTATTCGGCATTAGCACTCGGGAACTCCCGAGTTCACCTGGTGGAGGGGGTGGAGGCAGCGGCGGCAGCCTTCTGCCTCCAAGCAGCAGCTCCAGTTCCTTCAACGGAGCGGCGTTCGCGGGATTCAGAGTCGAGAAGAGCAGATGGTCCGCGGACGGCACCGTGTTGTGGGCAGGCCTGTCGAGCGAGCGTAGCAGTAATCCATTTGCGCGGATCAGCGTTGACGCCATCTTCGGCCAGTTGTTCGTAGGCCGCGAGATTGTGCCGAACCTCTTCTTGGAAGGCGGATTCCGCCGAATGGCATTGGATGTGTCCCTGCAACTGGCGACTTTCCCGGAAGTTAAAGGAACGCCCGGGGTATGGGATCCACTCGTGGGGCTCACGTATCGCCGTCAACTTACCAAGAAGTGGAAGATCTTAGCGCACGCGGATGGAGGCGGTTTCGGCGTCGGCTCTGATGTGGATGTAGGAGTAACAGCCCGAGCCGAATGGCAGTTCGCGCGGCACTTTGGCATCGCCATGGGCTATGGTCTTTTGCACTTTAACATCACCAGCACCATCGCCCAGCGAGATCTGGAAATAAAACAAACGCTGAATGGGCCCATCTTCGGTTTCGGAATTTATTTCTGATGTCCGCATGAGTTTGGTCTGGAGCCCACGTCATTGCGTTCATTCGGCCCGCGCCGGGTTTGTTCCGATCTCAGCACCAAGTTTTATTCGTCAGGCCGCTTGCGTCGTTCCGCCCTTCTGGTCCTGGCAATTGATGTCGATCGATCCTTTGCCGAGGCTGCGAATATTACGTAATGCATCGGTAAACGTCATTGCGAGAGGCGTAACTCGTTCCGGGGAGACGTAGACGATCGTGCCTGACCAAGGATTCGGTGCCCCGGGAAGGTAAACAGCCACATTACCACTGGCTTCACGCTGGGTTTCAAACGCAATCTGAACATAGTCATCAAACCGCACCAGGACAGGGAGAAAGCTTCCCGCGAGTTCTTCCGTCTGGCGCAGGTTTTCCGCAAAGCCTTTAATAAAGGCGTATCCGGGTACGGAGTTCAAGAGCGTAGTGTCTAGTCTTGCACGCATGCGTTTCGCGCTTGCACGCCTGGCAAGCAATCCCCCAGCAAAACACAGCAAGATGGTCACGATGACTGCGAGGATATTCAGTAGGAGCCCACCCATCAGGGATTCTATTCCGAAGAGAGGTGAGAGAGCCTTGGCCATTGCTTTCATGGCACCAATCACCTTCCCGAGTGCGATGACAACGATAACCGCCGGAATGAGAAAGACGAATCCGCCCACGACCGTCGTTTTGACGAAGCTCAATCGGTTGTTCATGAGTGCCTCTCTGAAAGGACGCCCCCAGTTGAAGACGCCAGTACCGGTCAAACGTTTTCGCGCCTAAACACAGGTAATGTCCGCTCCGATCTGAGTTGCAAGTCTTTCCAAAATGCCGAGCAGTGCGAGGAGGTAACCAGTTCTCGAAACAACCTAGTCTTGAACTGAGGCGTGCGCAACTAGGAAATTCCCTAATCGTGCTATCGAATTGATGGGCAGGTAGTACGGTCGTGCCGTTGATGGAGGCCGCAAGTCGATCTGGAGCGCAGAATCATCAGATTCCACAAAACGACGAGTCACGAGCCTCGCATCGCCCGCTTTCCCTCGTTCCTTGCGGAAATGCTGCATAACGTCGAACCGAAGCTTAGTCGAGGTTTTCGAATCGACGGCCCGCACGACGACTGGAGTGACGCTTGTGCGGTGTGCGGTCTTGGCCGTAAAATCGAAGTCGAGCGAAGGGGCCGGACCCTTATTACAAGGGCCTCTTCGTCCATGACTTGCGGCGTGAGCGGGGTTCCCGTAGTCAAAGTTCAGTGAACATCGCAGGCGTTGCCAGGAAGCGACGTCACCTAAGTCGCTGATTACAAAAACGTGGCGCTATCGTCTAGGGGTTAGGACGGAAGATTCTCAATCTTCAAACCCGGGTTCGATTCCCGGTAGCGCTACCAATCCTTCCAACGAAGCGGCTGATTCCATCCAGAGGGTGTAGCTTGCGTACCTGGTGATCCGGGTGCAACAATTCCGGCTCGGCTTACACATGTTGCGGTGCGTGAGGGAAGTTATGCGCGCGGCGCAGGGCGTTGCTGTTCTGGATTTATCCAGTAAACCTTTGGCCGCTCTCGGTGGGAATTGAAGTGGCAGCACTGGCGGGATTGATTCTGGTTTTCAGAAAGTCGAAGACTTTGGCTTCATATTGCACGCTGTCCTCGGGATGTATCCATTGATTTTTTATGCATCGCAAGTCGTGACGCGATACCGACATCCAATTGAGCCGGTCCTGTATGCGCTCGGTGGAGTCGCCCTGTCCAGCATCGCGCACCGGCGTGGCGAGTCATAAGTATTTCATTTACGGAGTAGCTTGCGGGCGCAAGGCTTGTGCACGCGCCCGTTCAGCTTTTGCGCTGTCGCCGTCCCCCAGTTCCTCGAGGGCGTCGGCGAGGAAGGCGTGAGGTTCGAAGTTGTCGGGTTCGATGCTCGCGGCCTCTTTCAAATAAGGAAGGGCTTCGGTGGCACGGTGCTGGAGCGTGAGAATCCGGCCCAGCAGCAAGTTGGCGCGGAAGTGCTGCGGGTTCAGTTGAAGTACGGTTTGCAAAAGTTCCACCGCTTCGGGCACGTGCTGGGTGCGTGCGTAGACCGACGCTAAGGAATATTGCGCATCGGGCCATTTAGGACGCTTCTTGGCGACAAACTCGAAGTAGGGAACTGAATCGCGCCAGGCACCGGTTTGATATAACGCGAGGCCCAATTCATATTGTGCTTGCACGGAATCGGGCAGTTGTTCGATCGCTTTGCGCAGGGCGGCAATGGCTTCGGGATAGCGCTGCACTTTAGAGAGCGCGATGCCCAACTGCAGCTGGGCCGCAGTAACCAAGGGGCTGTCTGCGAGAACGTGCTTCAGTAAAGGAATTGCCTCTTCGTAACGGCCGTCTTCGATATCGATCATTCCTTCCTGCAAGATGTTTGAGATTCCGATCTTGTCTTTCGGGTCGGCGCCTTGAAAGGGATCTTGCGAGGTGCCGCCGGAGCTTGAGGAAACGTAGCCTAGAGCGGATAGATTTTCCGCCTGCTCGGCACTAATCGGCGCCGCAGGCGACGACTTTTCGTGATAGCTGGCGGTCTTATCGTGGAAGTCGTCGATCTGCGCCTGCAGGGTTCCAGCGACTGCGGGAGAAGTTGCCGCGAGGTTGTGGGCCGCAGCTTTGTCTTGCGTCTGGTCGTAGAGTTCGCGCTTGGGAGCCTGTAACATAGAGATATTTTCCAGTGCGCAATGAGCGGAGCGCGCTCCATCCAAAGGCGCGGTGCGGGTAATCGGTTTCGGCGTAGGCAGGGAGATCGTCGGGGGACTTGGGCGTGCCCTTCATCAAGGGAACCAGCGACTCGCCCTGGAACGTGGGAGGCAGAGGCAGACTCAACATGCTGAGAAGCGTGGGCGCGACGTCGACCAGGCGTACACGAGTCGGAACGCGACGTCGGGCAAGGAGTTCGCCCGGGAGTTTGAAGATGAGCGGAACGCGAATGGTTTCGTCGTAGAGAAAGATTCCGTGCATCGCCTCGCCATGAGCGCCGAGCGACTCGCCGTGATCAGACATCATCACGATGATGGTGTGTTCATAGAGGCCGCGTTGGCGGAGGTAGGTGAAGAGCTTGCCGAGGGAGGCGTCGGCGTAGGCGATCTCGCCATCATAGGGGTCGGAGAACCGCTTGTCGTAAGGTGCGGGAGGATCGTAGGGCGCGTGTGGGTCGTAAAGATGTACCCACAGGAAGAATGGGGATTGGCGATTCTTGGTGAGCCAGGTGGTAGCGTGAGAGACAACCTCTCCGCCACGGCGTTCGACCGTGACGTATCGGTCTTCGCCGGGATGAGCCTTGGGACGGAAGCCGGCATCGAAGAAATCGAAGCCGCGATCGAAGCCAGGAGCCATGCTGGCGTGGGGATCGAGGATGAGAGATCCGATGAATGCGGCAGTGTGATAACCGCTCTTCTGCAGAATTTCCGGAAGATAGGGAAGCAGCGTGGGGAGAGGATGGCCGAAATCGGTGACGGTGTGAAACTGCGGATAGGTTCCGGTGAAAATTGTCGCGTGTGAGACCGGCGTCAAGGGAGCCTGGGAATATGCCCGCTCGAAGACGACTCCCTGGCGGGCGACGAGGTCGAGATTGGGCGTGAGTCCGTGGGTGTTGCCGAGGAATCCCATGCGATCGGCGCGGGTGGTGTCGACCGTAATGAAGACGATGTTGGGGGCCTCCGCCTGGACGGGCAGGTGCATGGCGAGCATGAGCAGGCAGAAGAGGAGAGAGAGACGCCGCATAAACAAAAAGGGAGTTTACCATCGGTAAACTCCCGGAAGCGATTGCTGCAACAGCCTCAGAAGTCGACGGAGAGGCCGAACTGCATGTTACGTTGCGCGCCGGTACCGAGAACAGGATTAAAGCCCAATCCGACGTCGGGAGTCGCGAAGAGCTTTCCGAAGCCGCTGCTCGTAATGTTCCCAGTTTCGTAAGCGAACATGGCGTGATTGAGGATGTTGAAAACATCCCACTTGAATTTCACGGCGAAGCGCTCACTAACATTAAACTTCTTGAAAATCCCCACGTCCCACTGCGCGATTCCGGGTTGGCGAACGCTGTTGCGCCCGGCGTTGCCGATCGTGCCATCGGCCGGCGCGGCGAAAGCTGAAGTATTGAAGAAGTCTTCCTGGCTGTTACTGATGTGGTAGTGATAGTTCAACGGCGCGCCGGTGTAGTCCGCGTAAGTCTCACGCAGTCCTTGGTTGGAGGGATCGCCGCGGAGATACACGGAAAATGGGCGACCATCCTGGGCGCGGAAGAGCGAGTTGATCGACCAACCTTCGCCGATCAGTTTCGGTATGCCGTGAATTTTTGGCACGTCATAAACGACGGTGAAATTGATGTTCCACGGTGTGTCGAAGTCGGACGGCGCATAGCCCTTGCTGACGTTATAGGGGTTCTGATAATCCGAAAGGAAGGTGCCACCGCGATTGGCGGAACCGGTATCGAAGGCTCGTGACCAGGTGTAGTTGATCTGGCCAGTGAAGCCGTGAATATCACGCAGTTTGTAGGCGATCTGCAAACTATTGTAGTTCGAATAGCCGTCGTTATTCAGTTGGAGGACATGATCGTATTGCGGAAAGCGCGCACCGTACGGTTGTCGAGAGGAGTCGCAAGCTAGCGTGCTGACGGGGCATGCGTTCAGGTCGCGGAAGTTGACTAGGTCGCGACCTTTTGTGCCGACATATCCAATGCTGAAGGCTGTGTTGCCGGTCAACTGCTGCTCGACCGTGATGTTGTAGGCGTGATTCATGGGTGACTGGAAATTCGGCACCATCTGAATAACGTTGAACGGCGGGCTGGGGGTGACGCTCGGGCCGTAGATGTTCAAGCCTGGGACCATGCAGATAAAGGATTGACAGAGTGAATTGTTGGCGAGGGGACCTCCCGGGTTGGTATACGCCGAGGGTGTCACACCCTCACCAACGGCGAAAATGCCGTCGGCAACCTGAGTGAAGAAGCCTGAGCGTGTGCTGCTCCACATGTTGAAATAAGTTTGAGGGGCCGCGAGTGTACCGAAATTCGGGAGATCGTAGTTAAGCGAATACCCGGCACGCAGTACAGTTCTGCCATTCTTCATCACGTCCCAGGCGAAGCCGACTCGCGGCCCAAAATTGTTCTTGTCAACATTGTAGAGAGGCTGTTTGGACAGGCTGACAAAGCCGTCGGCGTCAGCTTTGGGACTATCCGGAAGGAAATTTGAACCCAGATTGTCTCTTTCGCCGAGCGCGCCCGAGACATCCCACCGAACGCCGGCTTCCAACGTGAAATTCGGTTTCACCTTCCAGCTGTCCTGTACATAGAGGCCTACAGATTTTTGGAAGATGTGGCGATTGGTGACGCCGAACGAACGTCCAGCGAAATTTGAAACTCCGAGGAGTAGCTCGTTCAGTGCAGCGACACGTCCGCTTTCGCCGACCATGTTTCCGGTGACGCCGTAAGCGGGCGTGTCGGCGTAGTTGCCGAGATAATAAAAATAGAGCGCTGAATGTGCGCGGTCGCGGCGCGACTTGGTGTAAGCGTCCTGATACTGTCCGCCGATCTTAATGGTGTGGTTGCCCTTGATCATCGTGAAGTGTTCCTGCCAATCGTAGGAAGCATCTGGCCGAGTGACGATCGGGTAGCCCTGCACACCGCCCACAAATCCATAGGTGGTGTTTCCGAAGGAGTATCCGTAGAGAGTGGGGACTTCGAAATTTTCTTTATCTTCCGGGCCAGCACCAAGGGGGCCAGTGTTGATCCCCAGGGCATTGGGGTCGATGTTGTTGTTAATGCCGATGCGCTGAGAAAAGCGCTGATAGCCGAACCGGCTCTCGAGAACCTTCGTCGGGCTGATTGTCCAAGTGTAGTTCACGCCTGCCAACTGGGCCCGCGTAGGCGCAACGGAGTTCCACATATTCGCGCTTGTCGCTAGTGGCCCGACTGACTGCGGAACACCAGGGGCGGGCGGTTGGCTCTGGAGGCTGTCTCCAAAGAGATACTTCACCGAGATCCGGTGATTCTGATTGAAGACGTAGTCAAACTTGACGTGAAAATTATTCAAGTCGAGCGAATTGTTGGCTGCGATGTTGACGGGCGCTCCGGGGCTGGGAGCCAGCGGCATGAATGAGAGTAGATTCGTGCCGATGGTGCTTGGCGTACCGTCGTCAGGGGTGCCGAGGACCTGATCCGGTCCGGCTCCGGGAGTGCCGTCGTTGATGCACGTTGCGGGATTGGGATCGCCGACGGTGTTTGGATTGATTCCAGTCTTGATGCAACCCAAGGCATCGTTGATCTCCGCCTGCGCCGGCAAGTTTACCGTCGCGGGAAACTGGTCTTTCAGATGGAACCCCTGGTAGGACATGTAGACAAAGGCTTTGTCTTTCTTAATTGGAAATCCCGCCGAACCACCAAACTGGTTGAGTCGAAACGGCGTCACCGAACTGGCAAACCAATTCTTGGCGTCGAAGGCATCAGTATGACGATCCCAAAACAGATTGCCGTGTAGCTGGTTCGTTCCGCTCTTCAATCCGATGTTGATGACGGAGCCACCTTTTACTCCGAACTCCACACCTGGATTCGACTGGACGTTGAATTCGGAAATTCCGTCGAGAGGGATCAGGGCTGCGGCCGTGCCCGAGATGGCGGCCTGACCGAGCGATGATTCGCCGTAGTAGCGATCGTTGTTTGGGATCCCGTCCACTGCGAAATTGTTGGAGGTGGCGCGTTGGCCGTTGATGTTGAGACTCTGAAAGCCGCCGCCGGGACTGCGCTGCACGCCGGGGACGCCGTCGAGAAGATTGTTGAAGTCGCCCCCGTTGTTGGGAAGATCCTGCACTTCACGTTGGACGAAGAGAGTGCTGAGGCGGTCTTCGGTGGATTCGACGAGAGGAGCGACGGCCTGCACTTCGACGGTTTCCATCTTCGACCCGACCTGCAGGGAGAAATTTGCCTGAGTCGTGATGGCGATATCGACGCTGGCCTGGCGCTGCATCGTTTTGAATCCGGCGGCCTCGACCGACAAGCGATACTGACCGGGGTTCAGATCGACGATGCGAAAAAATCCGGCGTCGTTGGTGGTGGCGGACTGCTTTTCTCCGGTCGCGGTATTCTCCGCGCGCACGCTAGCTCCGGCGACAGCCGCATTGCTTGCATCAGTAACCGTGCCGGAAATGTCGCCAGTAATTTTCTGGGCGAAAAGAGAAGTGGTGACGATGAAGCCAGTTAGAAGCAGAACAGAGAAACCACGCAGAAGACGATCGCACGCCATCTTGTTCCCCTCCATGCTCTTGTGAGCACGCCGCAGTCAAACGGTTAGCCGAGATGGTCGACGCGAACTATGCTTTTAGTCAAGATAATTGTGACAAAAAATGTGTTGACTGATGGTCATCTCCAGACAAAACAAAGACACACTCGGGTGTCACAAACGTAGCGACAATACTGAAGATTCCACTAAGAACAGGAGTGCGGAAAATTCCTCTATATGTAGAGGCCGATGCTATCTACTTTATGATTTCGAACGAACGGATTTGCAAATAGCTGTCGGCCCGAAAGCCAGTTTTGTGGGCTTGCAAAGCATCAGTTGGCCAGTGCAATAATTCCCCACGGCCCGTCGCCGACTTTCACCTTTTTGGTGACGCTCCGACTGCCTAGGTCGACCACGGAAACATCATTGGACGGACCGTTTGCACTGAAGAGCGTTTTGGCGTCGGGCGAGAGCGTGATACCCCATGGGCGTTCGCCAATTTCAAAGGATGCGGTCACTTTGTTCGTCGCGGTGTCGATGACGAAAAGCTTGTGTCCCCGGCCGGTGCTAACGTAGAGCGTGGCGCCGTCCGGCGAAAGGAGCACCGACATGGGTTTGATCACGCCGCGCTCGCCCAGCGAAATAGTTTGGACGGTTTCGTGCTTGGCGGCGTCGACGACCGTGACGGCTGCGTCATTTTCCGCGCTGACGTAGGCGCGGGAATTGTCGGGCATGAAGGCAACAGAGCGCGGGCGGCGTCCGACTTTGAAAGTCTTGATCAGCGTGGCCGATGCGACATCGATGGCTGAGATGGTTCCCGTGTTTTCCGACGTTACGTACACGAACTTACCGTTGGGGCTGAGCTTGACGCCCTCGGGCTCTTCGCCCACGGGAATGGATTTGGTGACCTTACCGGTGGCGACATCGACGAAGCTGGCTTTGGCGTCGTCTTCGTTGGAAACGATGATGGTGCGTCCATCGGGCGTGAGGTCGAAGTTTTCCGGATCGGAACCACACTGGATGATGCGAACGAGTTTGCTCTGCTGGACGTCAAAGACACCGATTCCGTCGGCACTCTTGTCGGGAGGAGGAAGTTTGCTTTCGTCGACGCCGGGTCCGGCGAGCGGCGAGCCGCTTAATGCGATATAGAGGAAGCGGTGATCGGGGCTAGCATGGATTCCGCGAGGCCGCTTACCCAATGGCACAGTGGATACGGCCTGGAACGTGGAGGTGTCGATTTCGGTAAGATCTCCTGATCGTTCGTTGGTGACATACAGCTTGAGATGAGACGAGTGCCCGGCTTGAGAAGGACTAGGAGTGGCGGAAAGACCGATGAAGAGGCAGATTGCCAGCCAATAAAGTCTTGAAGTGAACATAGGCTATTTGAACATATTTCCAGATCGCATTCCCATTGGGATCTCAATGGAACGCCCCGGGAAACCAGGGAGTCTGACAGGTAGTGATTTGCTTCGGATTGCCAATTTTGGCTCGCATCCTTTAAGGTTAGCGACTAATCTAACTGTCAAAATTCAACGGTGAGGATACCCATGCGCGTCGGTAGCAGCAGGATCATCTCTGCGGTTGTGTTCTCTCTTCTCTCATTGGTATGCGTGCAAGCGGCGGATAAGCCGTTTCATGACGCACCCGCTTCGGCAAAAGCCCAGAAAAATCCATTTGAGGGTCAGCAGGCTGCCGCGGACGCGGGCAAGCAGCTCTATGCCCGGAACTGCCTGGCTTGTCACGGAAAGACACTGCAAGGCACGGGCAACGTACCATCTTTGGTGGATGGCGCGTTGAAAGGGGTGACGCCGGGAGAGGTGTTCTGGTTCGTTACCAAGGGAGACAAGGACAACGGGATGCCTTCCTGGGCGTTTCTGCCAGAAGACAAGCGATGGCAGATTGTGACGTACGTGGAGGAGATGGCGTCGGGTAAGACGGCCGCAGCCGGTCCAACGTCGGCTCCGGCGCCGGAGGTGAGCGGTGTGAAGGTGAAGAGTGCGCCGCCCACGCCGCCCTTTACAGATTTCCGCTACGAGAAGCCGGGAACCACGCGGAAGATTACGGCGAAAGATCTTCCGAAACCGTATGCGACCGATTCGGCTGAGAATGGAGCGGAGTTGGTGGCGCGTCCGGAGAACGCTTGGCCGGTGGCGCCTGCGGGATTCAAGGTGGAACTGTTTACTTCAGGATTGGATAATCCGCGGTGGATGCGCACGGCTCCGAACGGCGATGTTTTTCTGGCGGAAATGGAGCCGGGGCGAATTCGCATTTTCCGGGGCATGACCGCGGATGGCAAGCCGGAGCAAACCGCAATTTTTGCGGAAGGGCTGAAGCGCCCATATGGCATTGCGTTCTATCCACCGGGGCCAGATCCGCAGTGGATTTATATCGGGGAGGAGGGCGAACTCGTTCGCTTTCCGTATCACAATGGCGATCTGAAGGTGAGCGGCTCCTCGCAGCATATTGCAGATTTTCCGACTGGCGGGCACAACACAAGAGCGGTTGAGTTCTCGCAGGATGGGAAGAAGATGTTTGTGGCGGTCGGTTCAGGATCGAATGTCGATGACCCAGATACTCACCCGGGGGAGAAGGATCGCGCTGACATTCTGGTTTGCGATCCGGCGAATTGCCAGTTGAAAGTATATGCGTACGGCATTCGCAATGCGGGCGGCGGGATCAAGGTGAATCCGCAGACGGGAGAGTTGTGGTGTTCGGTCAACGAGCGCGACGCGTTGGGTGACAACCTGGTTCCGGATTACATCACGCATGTGGAGGAAGGCGGATTTTATGGCTGGCCGTGGTGGTACATCGGCGCGCATCAGGATCCGCGGCATCAGGGGAAGCATCCAGAGCTGAAAGATAAGGCGATCGTGCCCGACGTTCTGCTGCAACCGCACAACGCTTCGCTGGAATTTACGTTTTATCAGGGCGACAAATTTCCCGCAGAATATAAGGGAGACGTTTTTGCTTCGGAACATGGATCGTGGAACAAGGCGACGCGCGTGGGATATGAAGTGATTCGCGTGCCGCTTCATCAGACCGGGAAAGCGACGGGCGAGTATCAGGATTTTGTGACCGGCTTCGTGTTGCCGGATGGGCATGTCTGGGGACGTCCGGTGGGTATGACGGAGGCTACGGATGGATCGCTGCTGGTGAGCGATGACGGGTCGAACTCGATTTGGAGAGTCAGTTATACGGGGAAGTAGTGCGTTTCACCACGGGGACACGAGGCACGGAGAAGCAAAGAAAGCAGGTCAAAATCGCGCCGCTTGTCGCGTCAGTCAACAATCAGAAATCCACAATCAATAGTTCTCCGTGCCTCCGTGTCTCCGTGGTGAAGGTTTTAGTGGAAGTCGTGCGAGACGGTTTCGGCTTTGGTGACGAATAGAGGTAGTACGCGTTCGGCTTTGACTGAAATTACATTGTCTTGATTCTGCAGGATTCCTTCGACGGCGAGAAAGCGCTCGCTGGCCAGTAGCAGACGATTCTGATGAAACAGGTCGGGCGTGATGATGGCGTTGGCCACGCCAGTTTCGTCTTCCAGGCTTAAAAATACAAATCCTTTGGCGGTGCCGGGGCGCTGGCGGGTGATGACGCAGCCTCCGATGCGGAGTCGCTTGCCGCTGGGAATTCCGCGCAGGTCGCTGGCGCGGCGGATTCCCATGGCATTGAGCCATTCGCGGCGGTAGGCCATGGGATGCGGGCCAACGGTGAGTCCGGTGCCGTGAAAGTCAGCAACCAGTCGCTCTTCGTGGTTCATGGGAGTTAGCGGAGAAGGGGAGTCGGGCTCGGAACGTTGTTCGAGCAGAGGGCCAGAATTGCGGACGGCGCGCTCGACTTGCCAGAGGGCGTCGCGGCGGTGAAGCGACATTTTAGATTGCAGATTGATTTTAGATTGATCGAGTTTTGAAATCTGCAATCTGAAATCTTCAATCTGCAATCCGACGGAGTTCAATGCGCCGATTTCTGCCAGGGTGGTGAGTTCGTCTCTGCGGAGTTCGGAAACGCGGCGGGTGATGTCGTGAATGGATGTGAAGGGAGTGCACAGGCGCTCGCGGACTAGAGCTTGACCCGCTTCTTCGCGCAGGCCGCGGACGTAGCGCAGGCCCATGCGAAGGGCAATCGTGGGGTTTTCTTCGGATTGTTTTTGTAGAGCAGGCATTTTTCCAGGGCTTACGAGTTGCGAGCGCCAGGCATTGAGTACTGTCGAAAGTGGAGATTCCTCTGGTGTGTCGACCCTATGGGACTCGTTCCAATCTTCGGATTCTGTCCCAGGACTTCCGTCCTGGGCTATCTCATTTCCTTCCTCACGGGACTGGCCCTTTCGCCCCTCCGAGGCTGCTTCATCGCCGGCGTCTAGCCCGCGGCTGGAGTTTACCCTGAGCGCAGTCGAAGGGCCGTGCGTAGTATTCTGTCGCTGCTTCGTGGCTGCGTTCTCACTGAAAACTGAGGACTGAGAACTGAGAACTGTTTCCAGCGTGCAATTCCATTCTGACTTCGTCACATTCACGGGCAGCAGTTTCAGACCGTGGCGCTGGGCGTCTTTGACGATCGTGGCGGGCGAATAGAATCCCATCGGCTGATTGTTAAGTAACGCGGCGGTGAAGGCCGCCAGGTAGTGGCATTTCAAATAGGCGCTGGCGTAGGCGAGGAGGGCGAAGCTGGCAGCGTGGGATTCGGGGAATCCGTAGAGCGCAAAGGATGTGATGGAAAGAATAATTTCTTCCTGCGCTTTCGGGGAGATTCCGTTTTGCGTCATGCCGGCGCGGAGTCTGGCTTCGATTTCGCGCATGCGGGCTTGTGAGCGTTTGAAGCCCATGGCGCGGCGCAAGTCTTCGGCTTCGCCTCCCGTGAAGTTGGCGGCGATCATCGCGATGCGCAGCAGTTGTTCCTGAAAGAGCGGAACGCCGAGGGTGCGCTTGAGCACGGGTTCGAGCGAAGGGTGAGGGTAAGTGACTGCTTCACGTCCCTGGCGGCGAAGGATAAAGGGGTTCACCATCTGGCCGACGATGGGTCCCGGGCGAATGATTGCGACCTGCACCACGATGTCGTAGAAGCGCTTGGGAAGCAGGCGCGGTAGAGATGCCATTTGCGCGCGGCTTTCCACCTGGAATAGTCCCACGGTATCGGCTTGCTGCAGCGACGAGTACACCTCGGAATCGTCCTGCGGAAGGTGGGCCAAGTCGACTTCTTCGTGATAGTGGTCGTGAATGAGTTCAATGGAATCTTTGAGCACGGCCATCATGCCGAGGCCGAGCAGATCGACTTTCACGATGCCCATGTCGGCGCAATCTTCTTTGTCCCACTGCACGACGACGCGCCCCGGCATGGAGGCGGGTTCGAGAGGGACGACGGAATCGAGCTGTCCCTGGCAGATGACCATGCCGCCGGAGTGTTGGCCGAGATGGCGCGGCATGTCTTGCACCGCGATGCAGAGCTCGTAATATTTGCGCAGGCGAGGATGGTTGAGGTCGAGTCCGGCGTCGCGGAAGCGGCGGTCCAGGGCGTCGTTTTCGTCACGGAATTCCCAGGTGGCGACAGCGGCAGAAATTTTCTTGAGCGTGTCTTCGTCGAAGCCGAGCGCCTTGCCCATTTCGCGCGCAGCCATGCGATTGCGGTAGGTGATGACGTTGGCGGTCATGGCGGCGCCGCGGGCGCCGTAACGCTGGTAGACGTACTGGATCACTTTTTCGCGTTCGTCGCCGCTGGGCAGGTCGAGATCGATGTCGGGCCACTCGCCGCGTTCTTCCGAAAGAAAACGTTCGAAGAGAAGTTCCATGCCAACGGCGTCGACGGCGGTAATGCCGAGCGAATAGCAGACGGCACTGTTGGCGGCGGAACCGCGTCCTTGAGCAAGAATGTTTTGCTCGCGGCAGTAGCGGACCAGATCCCAGACGATGAGGAAATATCCGGCGAGGTTGAGTTTCTCGATAAGATTCAGCTCTTTTTCAATCTGGTGGCGGGCGCGGGTTTGCATGTCGGACGAGGTGCGGCCGTAGCGCTGACGAAATCCCTCCCAAGCACGCTCGCGCAGGAAAGAGTTCATAGTCTCGCCTTCGGGCACGGGATAGCGCGGGAATTCGTAGCCAAGATCGTTGAGCGTAAATTCCAGCCGGGAAGAAAGTTCCAGCGTGTTGGTGATGGCTTCTGGCAAGTCGGCGAAGAGTTGCTGCATCTCCTGCGGGGATTTCAGAAAGCGTTCGGAGTTGCGGGAGAGCAGGCGTCCGGCGGTGGATAGAGTGCGATGGTGGCGGATGGCGGTGAAGGCGTCACACAGTTGGCGGCCTTGCGGGATGGCGTAGCAGACTCCGTTGGTGGCCAGCAGAGGAAGATGCAAAGATTGGGCGATGGCGAGGGCGGCTCGATTGCGGAATTCCTCTTCACGTTGGAAATGGCGCTGCAATTCGACATAGACATTTTTGGGACCGAAGATTCCGACAAGTTGATCGACCTGGCGACGAGCTTCGTCGATGCCGCCTTGCTGCAAAGCCGCTGCGAGTGGCCCCTCTGCGCCGCCGGTGAGGCAGATGAGGCCTGAGGCGTGCTCCTGGAGTTCTTCGGCGAGAACTGCGCCTTCGCCTTTCTTGGCGCGCAACTTCATTTTGGTGATCAGGCGGCAAAGATTTTGATAGCCTGCGCGTGAGGCGACGAGGAGGGGAAGACGGAATGGATTGCAGATTTTTGATTTCAGATTGCAGATTGAAGAAGTTTTTCGAGGATGTAAATCTTCAATCTGAAGTCTGCAATCTGAAATTTTTGCCGGCTGAAATGTGACTTCCGCGCCGATGTGCGCTTTAATCTTTGCTTTTTGCATGGCTAAATGAAAACGTGGTGCGCTGTACACACCGTCGGTGTCGAGCAGCGCCATGGCCGGTAGTTTTAACTGGGCGCAGACCCCAGCCAATTCCTCGGGCAGGGATGCGCCTTCCAGAAAACTGAAAGCAGAGCGGGCGTGAAGTTCTATGTACAAGTACTCAGTACCCAGTAATCAGTACTCAGTTAATCAAGGTTTTTAACTGAGTACTGAGTACTGAGTACAGGGTACTGAGTACTTTCTTTTCAGTCATACGTTCCTTCCACGTACCAGCCGCCGCCGAGCAGATCGTGCACGAGGCGGTGGAATGAGATGGCGTCGCCGTTGCGCAGGGCGAGGTCCCATTCGTCGCGAGACCATGCTTCACGTTCCCACCAGTCGCCGGAGGAGCGCCAGGGACCGGCTTTCCAGAGGACATCGCCTTGGACTTCTTTCTTCTTCATGCACAGCACGCGCACGGGCTGGCCATTTTCGAGAGTCACATTGGCGCGCAGTGCGGGACGGAAGCGGCGCAGGGCTGTGACGACCGATTCCTTTTCTGGGTTGGGGTCTTTCTTACGCTCATTTTTTTGTGGGACTGCGGCCACAAAATGTTGCATGCGGAAGCCGTCGGGATGATGGGTGTCGAGCAACTCTACCGCTCCAACTCTGTGTTCGCCGACCATGCCGGCGATGCGGGCGAGAGTGAGTTCCAGTTTTTCCGGTTCCGGCGACGGAGGCAGGAACAGGCCGCCTTGCGCCGAACGAGGGCGTGCCGGTTCGGCGGCCAAATGGATCTTCACGATAGGCGCGCCGGGCGGGTGCGCATTCAAATCCAGTTGCAGCAACTTTAGAAAAACTTTGGTGTCGAGCATGGGTAAGGGCAAACTTAGTGTGCGGATAAATTGGTGATTGTTTTTTGAGGATTGGTGGAAGGGAGAGAAATTTTCGAGTTCGAGCGTAAGGCGCAGTTCTTGTGTGGACAGAGCACGGGACCCTAACCGCGCGCAGAGTTGTTCAAGCAAGCGATTCAGCAGGAAGGCCAATGGTTCGAGCAGGACGATCGGATGCTCCAATTCGATAGCTTCTTCAAAGATCGGGGGCGCTTCCACGGGAACAAGAGTGCGCGAAGCGGCGCCGCGGGCCAGGTGCTGCAGGCGCAGGCCTTCTTGCCCGATGCGCTCGCTAAGCGAAACTTCCGGCAGAGCGGCCAATCCATGCAGGTTGCGTATGCCCCAGCGGTTGAGGGTTTGGAGCAGGCGGTCGGCGGTTTTTTTCTGATCTCCTTCCAGACGGTCGGCAAACAAAACTTCTGTCGGCAGTGAACTTAAGCGCGTTGCTTCCTGGCCTGAAGGGATGACGCTGACGCCGGGGAATCCGCGAGCAGCGAGCACGGCAGCGTCGGGATTGCAGGCGACGGCAACGTTGGCCTCTAGACCGAGCGTAGCCGCGCGGGTGTCGATCGCACGGGAAATTTCCGGCAGCGATCCGAAGAGAGATTCCATGCCGGCAAGATCGAGCAGAACTGTATCGCTGGCCGCGTCTTCTACACATGGGGAAAACGACTGAGCGCAGTCGAGCAAGGCTGCATGTGCGGCGGATTCCTGCAGCGGAGAACGCGCGCGCAGGGCGAGTTCTGCGCACAACTCGGCTTGAGCTTTGGTCATGCCGGGGGCAATACCCATGCGGGCAGCCTTTTCATTGACTGCAATAATTTTTTCCAGCGGAGGTTTACCTTCGAGGATGACGAGCGCGTGCATCTTCAGTTCCGGTTCGGCGCGCAGGGCGGCCGCCACGGGAAAATTCGGAACATAGATGCAGGCGAACATAGAGCAGTACTCAGTATCCAGTTATTGGTTTCATCCCGCCCAAGCGGTTTTTGTTCCAAATGTGATCGAGTGGGCCGGTTTTCGTTCCAGGCGCGATCGAATTAATTCCGCATTGATTTTGAGTCCAGTAAGAAGTCGCGCGTGCGTAGGTTGCCCCTCCTGAGTAGTGCCACGTTCAGCATCAACAGTTTGCGCAATGAGACTTCTGTTTGCGCTGAGTACCGAGTACTGCGTACCGAGTACTTCAAGTTGCAGCAGCAGGGACGAGCAGCTTCCGGCGATGGGATGTTGCTCGATCGTCAGTAGGATGGTCGGAGTGTGTTCGATGGCGCGGCGGAAGCGGAACCATGTGGTCAGCGGGATGCGGCGGGCGGCTTGGGTTGGCATGTCGCCGAGATCGAGAATGATCAGGCCGAAGCCTCCGCTTTCTAAAAGTAAATCTGTGGCGCGCAGGACTTGTTCAAGACGGTGGTCGGATTGTCGCGAGCTAGTGCGCTCGAACACGAACCCGGCTCGGGACGCATTATTCCCCCCTTCGACAAGCTCAGGGTAGGCTTCTTGCGTCTCGGTTTCTTGCCCTGACGACGTGCGGCGACTCCTCTGTTTTGCGCGGGATTTTTGTGGTAAGTCGTCGCTGCAGCGGACCCACAGCAGGTGGTCGAGTTCTACCCCGGCGGCTGCGGCAGAGTGAGGGTCGAGCGCGTCACTGGCATCGACCACCGCGCAATATTCTCCACGGCGGGTGGCGGCCGCGAGAGCGGCCAGCAGCAAAGTGGTGCGTCCGGAGGAAGCAGAGCCGCAGATTTCGGTGAGACATCCGCGGGGGAGCCCGCCGGTAAGGGTGTCGAGAGCCGAGATGCCGCTCGAAACCATCTCGGGAGCTGGCCGGATATCAAGGCGCGAGGCTGGGGTGATATGGGCCAGTCTGGGGTCTGTGGAGGCCAAATCGCCAGAGCGTCGAACTCTTTGTGGTGGACGAGCCTGGGTCGGACCGCTCGGCGGCCCCCCCGTCGGCTCGGAGGGCAGAGACACTTCTGGAACTGCTTCGCCATCAAAAACAAAAGGGCGGCCCAAGGCCGCCGAAGTGGAAACCACTGCGGAAGACATAAGATTCCTCGGAAGATTTCAGGGAGCACCGGGGGCTGGAGCCGTCGGAGGCGTTTTCGCTTTTTATTCGCCTTAAAAGATTCTGCTCTGAGAGGCTTCGTTTGTCAAGCCGGAGCCAAAAAAGCTTAAATCCCGAAGATCACAGAGGAAAGACGGCCGGAGGCTGCGCAGAAAAGCAGTGCATGCGTTTGCTTACCTTGACGTGAGCCGCACGTCAAAGGCATCACGCGACGGCACACGTGTTCAAATCCTGTTTCTCCATTCATGTTGTGACCCAATCGGCTGCGCGATCAGCTACAAAAAGGAGTTTCTCTATGCACAAACTTCGTTTGCTTGCCCTGTTCTCGGGTGTTTTGTTTGTAGCAAATTTTTGCCACGCACAGACTGCCACTGGCGAAACGCTGATGCTCGATCTGCCGCGGCAGAGCCAGCATGCGGTCGTGATGCAGCGCGTTGGCATCACCGACATTACCGTTAACTATCATCGGCCGCTGGCCAATGGCCGCCAAATCTGGGGCAAACTGGCGCCCTACGGACAGGTGTGGCGTGCGGGTGCGAATGAGAATACGACCATTACGTTCACCGATCCAGTCACCATTGAAGGACAGCCGCTCGACAAAGGAGCCTACGGCCTGCACATGATTCCGGGAGAGAACGAGTGGACGGTGATCTTCTCGAAAGATGCGAAGGACTGGGGAAGCTTCACCTACAAGCAAGAGGATGACGCGCTGCGTGTTACGGTGAAGCCGCAAGCAGCTGAGGCCCACGATGCACTGGCCTACGACTTCGATGAGGTGAAGCCCGACTCAACTGTAGTGACCATGCGGTGGGACAAAGTTGCGGTGCCGTTCAAAGTGCACGTCAACGTTAACGAGCTGGTGACAGCCAGCATCCACCGACAGTTGCACGGGCTCAACCAGTATTACTGGGAAGGCTGGGACGATGCGGCAGGCTACTTCCTGGCGAACAAGATTAATCTTGACGAAGCGCTGAAGGATGAAGATCAGTCGATTCAGGCGGAAGAGCGTTACGACAATTTGATGAATAAGTCGCGCATTCTAGACGCGATGGGGCGCAAGGAAGACGCTGCGACCTTCCGCAACAAGGCTTTGGACAAAGGGAATGCCCTGCAACTTTACGTGTATGGGCGGCAGTTGCAGGGCGACAAGAAGCAGGATGAGGCGCTCGCAATCTATCGTTCGAATGCGAAAAAGTTCCCCGACTACTGGACCACGCATCTTGGACTAGCCCGTGTGTATAGCGCGCAAGGCGAATTTGACAAGGCGGTGAAGGAAATGAAGTTGTCTCTGGTAGGAGCGCCCGATGCGAACAAGACCGCTTTGGAGACTTATGCGAAGCGGTTGGAAGCGAAGGAGGATATTAACAAATAAGTAAGGGTCTTTCTGTTGAGCGCCGGCTTTGCCCGAGCTTAGACCCTTCGACTTCGCTCAGGGCAGGCTAACGAGGCGGCCGTCCCAACATGAGCAGAGACTCAGATGAGCAAAGACCGCAAATGAGCAAAGACCGCAAATGTGCATGAATAAGGGCCAGCTTTGTTAGCTGGCCCTTTTCATTGCTACATCCTCCTACCAGACTCGGCAGGCGTTGGCTCTCACCATTCTCTGTCCAGCTTTGCAGCCGAAGGCCTGCTGGAATTCCGGCATGTTGGAGATCACATTATCAATGCGGAAAACCGGCATGGAGTGAGGGTCAGTGGTGACGATCAGGCGTGCGATCTCTGGACGCACGTTCGCGCACCAGGAGAAGGCGTTCGAGAGGAAAAAACGCTGGCGGTAAGTCCAGCCGTCTGCGCCTTTATCGTCGAGCGACTTGCCCTGCTGCTTCAACGCGGCCTCGAGAGCGTTCAGGGTGAGATGGATCCCGCCATTATCGGCGGTATCTTCTCCCTGGGTGAGTAGGCCATTCTGTTTCACTCCGGCGCCCGCCTCGGGGACATCCTGCGTGTACTCGTCGGAGATGCACTTGCCGCGTTCGTCATACTGTTTGCCATCTTCGGGTGTCCACCAGTCGCGCAGGTTACCCTGAGCATCGAACTTGCGTCCCTGGTCATCGAAGCCGTGGATGATTTCGTGTCCAATGACCATGCCGATGGCGCCATAGTTCACCGCATCATCTTTTGTGGGATCGAAAAACGGCGGCTGCAAAATTCCCGCCGGGAAGTTAATGGTGTTCAACTGCGGATCGTAATAAGCGTTGATGGTGGGCGGCGTCATGGTCCACTCGGCGCGATCGACGGGCTTGCCGATCTTTGCGACCCAGCGTTCGAACTCAAATGATGTGGCCTGCCCGACGTTGTTGAGATAGCTGTCGCGCACGATAGTGACGGTGGAATAGTCGCGCCAGTGCGCTGGATAGCCGATCTTGTCCTCGATCCCTTTCAGCTTGACGATGGCTTGTTCCTTGGTCGAGGGGGACATCCAGGAAAGGCCTTGAATGTCGGTCTTCAATGCGGCTTCGATGGCGTGCACTATTTGAATGGTGCGAGCCTTGCTGTCGGGTGGGAACGCACGGTCGACATACGCCTGGCCCAGGGCGTCGCCAAGATCGCGATCGGCTGCCCTCACGCAGCGGCGCCAGCGGGGTCGCTGCTTTTCAGCCCCGGCCAGCGTACGCGCGAAGAAATCGAAGTTCTCGTCAACGATGGCTTTGTTCAGGAAAGGGGCTGCACCGTGAATCACCTGCCATCGCATGTAGGCTTGCCAGTGATCGAGGGGCTGCTGGTTGAGAAGCTTTTCCTCGGCGCGGAAAAAATCGGGCGAGGTCACGATGAAATGATCGCTGGCCGGCGCCTTCACCGCTTTCAGGTACTCATCCCAATCGATGGAAGGCGTGAGTTCACGCACCTGCGCCAGAGTCATCTTGTTGTTGATGTTCTTGGGGTCGCGGCGCTTGACGTTATCCATTTGCGCCTGCGCCAGTGCTGTCTCGATTTCGATCACAACTCCGGCGTCAGATGCAGCCTGGGTTTCTGATTCGCCAGCCAGCACCAGCATTTTCTGAATATGTGCGCGGTATTTGGCAAGCAGCTCTTTCGACTTGTCGTCGGTCTTGAGGTAATAGTCGCGGTTGGGAAGGCTGAGCCCCGCTTGATCGATTTGCCCCACCACCATGGACGCGTTGTCGTAATCAATCTGTCCGGTGAAGCCGAAGAAGGGAGTGTCGGTCTGGTTGTCGCCATACTGCCACGCTCCGGGAAACATGTGGTGGAGGCGAGCGATCTCAAGGGTAATGTCTTTCTTTGATTTCAGGGCGGCAATACGATCGAGTTCCGGCTGGATCGGCTTCAGGCCAGAGGCTTCGATGCCGGCTTCGTCCATGCAAGCCGCCCAGTAGTCGCCGATCTTCTGCTGCCCGGCGCTGCGTTGGGAATCGTTTTGGCTGGCGCCTTCCAAGGTTTCGCGCAACAAGTTTTCGTTCCAAAACTCCAAGCCGCTGCCGGTGCTCCAATAGACCTGGTCAGCCGGAATCGGATTCGCCGCTAACCATTTACTGCAGGAGTATTTGTAGAAGTCGTTACAGGGGTCGAGCGATTTGTCGACCAGGTTGGGATCGAAATGCTCGAGTTTGGGTTCTTTGGCCTGGTCGACGGATGCACCTTCGGCGGGGAGACTGGAGTCAAACCGGGTTTTGCCGGCGGACATGCTCTGGGCAAGCAGGCTCTGAGCGAACGAGGCGGAGATGGTCAGACTCAATACCAAGACAGCAAATCGGGACATCGACATATAGCCTCTTCCTGGGAAACACACGGGATTTGAATTGGACAGAATGGGCCGGTGGAAGTACTCATATGGGGGAAGCAAGCTCGTTGCAAGTCGGCGCGAGACACTCCCGCGCGACTAAACACCATACTACAGACGGCCAGGCCGGCGGGAAGTTAGCGGAACAAACCGTAATCTGTGACATGATAAGAGCATGAAGAAACAAGCGTCCGATCAGTATTCTCATGACCGCCGTTATCAAGAGCGAAAACGCGCTGAAGCCGCCAGGCAACCGCCCAAGAAGAAAGCGACGGCCGTCGGAACCTCTGCAGCTGTTAGTCACGCCAAGGAAACGGAAAAAGAATAGCCTGCGGTTGCGGATCTCAAATTCGAGATTGCAGATTTCAGATTGAATCATGGAACCGCCACCGCAGGTTGTGCACTCTACAATCCGCGATAGTTGTCTAGCCTGTATTGTGCAGGCCGGCGGCAATTCCGTTAATAGTCGCTCCCAACGGGTATTCCAACTCCGAGCTCTGATCCCCTTTCTGCTTGCGTCGCAACAGTTCTACCTGAATCAGGCTCATGGGATCGACATATGGATTGCGCAGGCGGATGGAGCGCGCTAGCACGCGATTACGGCCTAATAGCTCGCGCTGTCCGGTGACGCGAAGAATCATGCGGCGTGAGCGCAGGAACTCATCTTCCAGCATGGAGAAGACACGTTTTCTGAGTGCGGCGTTCTTGACAAGGCCGGAGTAGTCACGCGCGATGCCGAGATCTGCTTTGGCCATGCCGAGTTCCACGTTGCGGAGCAAGTCGGAGAATACCGGAAATCCGCGCGAAATCTGTCGGAGCAACTGCTCGTGTCCGGGACCGTTTTTCGCGAATTGCTGAAGAGCGTGGCCCACGCCAAACCAGGCGGGTACCGCATGGCGGCTCTGCATCCAGCCGAAGACCCACGGGATGGCGCGGAGATCCTCGAGTTGACGACCCTTGGTGCGCCGGGACGGGCGTGAACCAATGCGTGCCGTGTCGAGCTCGTTGACCGGGGTAGCTTGTTCGAAATATTCAAGCACCTCGGGACTGTCGGCGATCTCCTTACGATAAATGCGGTAGGCTTCTTGCGACATCTCTTCGATGGCTTCTTCCCAGCGAAGAGGGTGCTGCGACTGCTGTTCGCCTCGCAGCGTCAAAGTTTCGAGACTTGCTGCGATCATCAGCTCCAGATTCCATTCGGCGAGAACCGGGTCTGCGTATTTCCAGTTGAGAACCTCGCCTTGCTCGGTGATGCGAATTTGACCGGAGAAACATCCAGGGGGTTGGGCGAGGATGGCCGCGTGCGTGGGACCACCGCCGCGTCCCACCGTTCCACCACGACCGTGGAAGAGGCGAAGCTGTACTCCACACTCCTTCGCCGCCCGATGCAATTCGCGATGAGCTTTATAGAGTTCCCACGTGCTGGTGAGCATGCCTCCGTCTTTGTTGGAGTCGGAGTAGCCCAGCATGACTTCCTGCCACCGTCCCCAGGAGTCGAGCAGAGGTTGATAGCCGGGATTGCTCCAGAGGCGTCGCATGACTCCTCCGGCGGCGCGAAGCGAATCGATCGATTCGAACAGCGGAACGGGCATCAACCCGGGATCGTCGGCGGATCCTGCGACTTGAACTCCAGCGATTTTGGCGAGTTGCACCACTGCCAACACATCGTTTTCCGACTCGGCGCCGCTGATAATGTAATGGCGAATGGATTGGGCAGGATAACTCCGTTTCAGTTTAGCGATGGCGCGAAAGGTGTCGAGAAGTTCTCGGCTCTCGGCGGAGTTTGTACTGCGATCAGGATTGGGTCCAAGCTCTTCGATCACGCGAGCGTGCACCCTGGCGTGCTGGCGGATGTCGAGCGTGTACAGATGAAAGCCGAACGTGCGCACCTTGCGCAGTAGGGAACCTACGTAAGTCCGTGCCAGCCGCTCGCCGCGGTTGGATAGGAGACTGTCCTGTATCAGCAGAAGATCGTCTTCAAATTCTCTGGCGTTGCGGTAGGCGCCGGGAGTGTCCACGGCCTCGCGGCTGCATTGCAGTTTGCGAAACATGTAAGACAGAAAGCGGCGATAAGTTTCGGTCGTATTGTGCGGTCCCCATGCGAGATGGACGCCCGCGACGGTGCGTTCGTAGTGTTTCAATCGGGAAAGAAGTTCTTTGGAGACACCGGTCTGACGAAGCGAGGAACTCAGGCGGTCGCTCAGCGACTCAACGTCACTGAGATACTCGCGAAGAATCAACCCGCGAGCCATTTCCAGCGCGTCGCGGATGCAATCGGGCTTGACCAGCGGATTGCCGTCGCGATCTCCGCCGATCCAGGAACCGAAGTGAACCAGGTTGGGTACGGTGATTTCATCAAGATCGATGGCATAGATGTCGCGGAAGGATTCCACGACCTCGGCGTAAATCTTGGGCAGTGCGTCGAACAACGAGAGCCGAAAGTAGCGCAGGCCCATGCGGATTTCATCGTCGACTGTCGGCTTTGCCAAGCGGACTTCGTCGGTCTGCCAGAGCGAGGTCACTTCCGCGCGGATCTCGTTTTCAGAATCCTCCGCCTCTTCGGTTGTAAGCGGAAGGTGGTCGAGGCGCTCCAGTTGTTGCGCGATGCGGCGACGCTTCAGCAGAACGGTCTGACGGGCGACTTCGGTCGGATGCGCCGTGAAGACCGGGGTGATCGCAATCTGGCCCAGCGCAGCGACGGCATCCTCTGCCGAGATTCCAGCGTCTTTCATGCGCAGAAGAGTTCCGCGAAATGAGCCGGGGAGCGGAGCGTGTTCACGGTCTAGCTTGCCCGCGCGACGCCGGCGCCTGCGATGGTTGGTCTCGGCGAGATTGGTGAGTTCAAAATAAGTCGCGAATGCCTTGGTGACCTGGTAGGCCCGTGACAAGTCCATGCCGCAGACGATCTCCTGCGCCTTGAGCATGAGGTCTGGGGCAGAGGCCTGCTCTGGGTTGCGGCGGACCGTCTCACGGTGCTCGATTAGCAATCGCCGCAGCTCTTCCACCGATTCGAACAAATCTTGCCCGGACTGCTCAACCAGTACTTGTCCAAGGATTGCACCCAGCGAACGGACGTCCCGACGCAGAGGATTATCTTTGATGGCTTCGTCGGACGACGCAATGACTTCAGCGAGGCGAACGTGCTGGTCGTCAGCCTGCCAGAGCGGCTTGGGCTTGTTTGCGGTCATGAATGATGTAGGCAGGATAAATGACCCGAGGCGCGCGCGGGTCGAAAAGGTTTGAGGGACGAAGACGAGATGAACTATTTAGGCACTTCGAAGCGGTAGCCGATACCGCGCAGCGTCTTCAGGTATTGCGGATGGCGAGGGTCCTGCTCAATTTTTTCGCGCAGCCGGCGAATGTAGACGTCGATCGATCGCGGGGTAACGAAGGGAGTTTCTTTCCACACCGCGTCGAGCAGTTGGTCGCGCGTCAGGACCCGGCCGCGATGGGTGGCCAGATATTCCAGCAGCCGGAATTCACGCACCGTGGTGAGGACATTGCGTCCCCCTGCCTGAACGGTCATGGAAGAGATGTCAATTTCCAACTGACCTAGGCGTAGCACTTCGCTGGGACGGGGCATCTGGCCCAATCCGCGAAGAACACTGCGAATGCGAGCCACCAGTTCCCGCGGACTGAAGGGCTTGGTAATGTAATCGTCCCCACCCAGTTCCAATCCCTTGACGCGGTCGGCCTCTGAAGTCTTGGCCGTGAGGAAGATAACAGGAATCGCCATCAGGGCTGGAGTCTGGCGAATGTGCCGGCAGATTTCGAAACCGTCGGTGCCCGGCAACATCACATCGAGCAGGAACAGCGCGGGTGCTTCGCGCACAGCTTCGGAGAGAACGGAGGCGCCGCTGACGAAACTCTGCACCTCGAAGCCGGCCGCCCGCAGATTATGCGAGATCAGGCGCGCAATGTCCTCGTCATCTTCGACCACAAAAATAACTGGACGGGACGGGTCAGCAGCGCTAATGTGCCCGGTGCGTTCGTGAAATTCGATTGGATGCTGCATGATTCACTTCAGGGCACCCCACGAGCGAAGTAGTCAGGAGCCGGTAGTCAGTTGCCAGAGAGGAACTGGCTATTCGCAGCTGACTGCCATTGATAGTTCGACCACATGACTCCCCCAAGGGAGGGCACTTCTCCAAGACTCTATGGGATGAATGTTGCGCGAATGTTTCTCGATTGTTAACGAACGATGAATTTGTAAAGGGAGTCCTCGGTTCCTAGTTCTTAGCAAGGCGGGGGTCCTTCCGTCCGCCATTCGTCCTGGAGAATAATAAGGTCCGATTCTCCTGTTGATCGTGAGGACGTCCGTTGTGCCTTTTCTGAGAACTGAGTACTGAGTACGGCCCCTAGTTCGCTGCTTTCTTTTTGGGAACATGCCGCAGGCTGCGGCCTTCGATCAGGCTGTAGAGATCCTCGGCGAGATTCGTGGTGTGGTCGCCGGCGCGTTCCAAGGCCTGCGCCATCAGCAACACCTCGAAGCCTGTGGTGTCGCCCTGCGCAACGGTCTCCGCAAGATGCTCCTGAAATAATCCGTGGCAGATGCGGTCGATCCCCTTGTCCATTTGCAATACTTTGCGGGCGCACTCCAGATCGAGGGTCGAGAAGCCCTGGTGAACCAAGTCGAGCATCTCGCGTAACACGGAAGACATCTCCACGAGTTGACGCACGTCGGAGGCCGGCAGCTTCGAGGATCTGGCTTGGGCGCGCAAGGCGACGCTCATCACCAGATCTCCGATGCGCTCAAGATCGGTCGTGGATTTCAAGGTGGAGAGCAACTGCCGCGCCCGCGCCTCATTCACTCGTGTAATGGCGGCGGGAAGACGCTCATCGATCTGGCGCTCGATCAGGTCGAGTTCCTTTTCGCAGTCCTTGATCGCGAGGAAGGCCATGCGCGAGGAATGGCTGAGCAGATCGCGGACATTGAAGGCGGCATCGCGAGCGATGAGGCAGGCTCTCAGCGCCAGGCGCGCCAAATCGTCCGCTCGCAGCTTCGGCTCCGCTACAGCCTTGGAGGGGCGAGGACTGGCTGCTTCTGCTTCTTCAGACTTGGGATTTCGAGACTCTGGGGCTTTGCGTGGCATCAAAGGAATGGTACCGCCACTTCCGGACTCAAAGTGCCAGCAAGCAGTGTAGTCCTCAAATGTGAAAGGATCGTTACAACTTTGCCCGGCGCGGCCCGACCGATTACATTGGTGGAGTCGCGCGAAGAACCGCGACGGAGGCTAGTAAGTGAATCTTGCAGACTACGTACGGCGGGAATTTTCCTATGACCATTGGGCGAACCGGGAGGTTTTGACGGCAATCCGTGCCAATGGCGGCGACAACAAGAGATCCCTGCAGTTGATGTCGCATATCCTGGCCGCCGAGCGCGTGTGGCTGGAACGCTTGAAGCATCAGCCACAGAGTGTTCCCGTATGGCCGGAGCCGGATTTGGCCCAGTGTGAGGCGGAGGCGGCTGAGTTGGGTGGACGATGGCTGGACTTTCTTGACTTGATCACCGCAGGCGACGTCTCGCAGTCGATCTCGTACAAGAACAGCAAGGGCGAGGAATGGACAAGCACGATTGTGGATGTGTTGACTCACGTAGTTATGCACTCGGCCTACCATCGCGGGCAGATTGCCACGCACATGCGCGCTAACGGGCAGACTCCTGCGTATACAGATTTCATTCACGGAGTGAGACAGGGCCTTGTTAAGTGATGACGGCGTTTCGCAATGTGCAAACATGGATGCCTGTTGAGCTTTCCAGTTGGACGTTGTTCGTAGCTGGCATTATTATCTTTGGCACACGGTGAATCTCTCACGGGCCGTCAATATCGAAGATTTGCGTCTAATGGCGCAACGCCGGCTGCCCAAGTCGGTGTTTGACTATCTGGACGGCGGTGCCGAGGCTGAGCTCACATTAGCCGAAAACTGCCGCGCCTTTCGTGATGTGCTGTTTCGTCCCCGGAGCGCAGTGGCCGTGGGCGATTGCGATCTTAGGACTCGCGTGCTGGGCCATGAAATCGCTTTTCCAGCAATCCTTGCCCCGGTCGGCTATAGCCGCTTGATGCATCCCGAGGGCGAGGTTGCGGCGGCTCGCGTAGCCGGACAAAACGGGACTGGATACATTCTCTCTACCATTTCCGGTCACAAGTTGGAGAACGTGAAGGCCGCCTCGAACGGACCGGTCTGGTACCAGTTGTACCTGCTCGGGGGACGGGAAGCAGCCGAGGGATCCATCGACCGGGCGCGTCGCGCGGGCTTCTCGGCTTTAGTCATTACCGTGGATACTCCGGTTGCCGGGCTGCGCGAACGCGATCCGCGCAACGGGATGAAGGAGCTTTTGGGCACCTCCTGGTTCGCAAAAATTCCATACCTGCCGAACATTCTGGCGCATCCGGGCTGGCTGTCATCGTTTCTGCTGGACGGTGGGGTGCCCAAGCTGGAAAACGTGGTGATCCCGGGCAAGGGCCCGATGGAACTCCTCGACGTTGGAGCGGCGCTGGCCAGCGCCACCGTGACCTGGGAAGATCTGCGCTGGATTCGCGAAGTGTGGTCGGGCCCGATCATCGTGAAGGGTCTGCTCACGGGCGATGATGGGCGGCGTGCTGTGGACGAAGGCGCGGCAGCGGTGGTCGTTTCAAACCACGGAGGTCGTCAGCTCGATTCCGTCTCACCAACCTTGCGAGCACTTCCGGAGGTCGTCGCGGCGGTGAACGGACAAGCGGAGGTACTGATGGATGGAGGCGTCCGCCGTGGCGGTGATATTGTGAAGGCGCTTTGCCTCGGTGCAAAGGCCGTCCTTGTGGGCCGGGCTTACGCCTATGGACTAGGAGCGGCGGGACCTTCGGGTGTAAATCGAGCGCTTGAGATTTTGAGGTCCGACGTGGAGCGGACGGTGCGCCTGCTAGGGTGCCCGTCTATTTCAGCTCTCGACCGCTCATATGTTGAGGCACCGTCAAACTGGCCGGTCTATCAAACGAGCTAGGTCATACCTGCAACACGTCCCCTTCGCGAGCGACCATCTCATATAACACCGGGTTGACGAAGAAGCCGATAAACAGACGCGAGATCAAACCCGCCACAATCACAATGGCGAAGGGCTTCTGGGTGTCGGAACCAATTCCTGTCGAGAGCGCAGCCGGAAGGAGTCCGAGACACGCGACGAGTGCCGTCATCATGATGGGACGAAGCCGCAGGAGAGAGGCTTCGCGTGTGGCCGAGCGAATATCCAATCCTTCTTGGCGCAGTTTGTTGATGTAAGACACCAGGATCACAGCAGTCTCTACCGAAACGCCAAGCAGCGCGAGTAGTCCCAGTACCGAAGAGACGCTGAAGGGCGTATGGGTCAGTTTGAGCGCAACCAGGGCTCCCACCGGTTCGGTCATCACTACACCTAATGCAATCGTGACGGGGAACTTAAAGTTTCCGTACAGTGCAAACAGGATCATGAAGATCAGCACTACTGCCAGCGGGCCGATGAAATACATCTGCGACTTGGCCTCTAGAAATTGGCTATATTCCCCACCCCACATGACCCGGTAGCCCTGCGGGATTTGCACTGCCTTGTTGATGGCCTCCTGGCCATCTCGCACAGCGCGCTCCAAATCGCGACCCTCAATGCTGTACTGCACACCGATATAGCGAGAATTGTTTTCGCGATAGATGAACGATGCCCCATTTCCTTGCTTGATGTTGGCTAGTTGAGCGAGGGGAATCTGACTTCCATCGGGCGTGCCGACCAGCAGGTTGCCGATGTCGTGGGCGCTGCTGCGGAACTGCGGCTGCATGCGGACCACCAGGTCGAACAGCTTCTCCCCTTGAATCACCTGGGTCACAGCCTGGCCTCCGACGGCCGCCGATATCACTGCTTCCACATCCGCGACGTTAATGCCATAGCGCGCAATCTTGTCGCGGTCGACATCCACCAGCAAGCTAGGTTGGCCCAGTTCGCGCACGACGGTGAGTTCGGTGAATCCGGGCACCTTCGCCAAAATGTTCTTGATCTGGATCGCCTTGTCCTGAAGAACATTCAGATCGTCGCCGTAGATTTTGACCGCAAGTGCACTCTTCAGACCAGTCAGGGCCTCATCGACGGCGTCTTCCGCTGGCTGCGTGTAGTTGAAGATGATTCCCGGGAACGCGGAAAGTTTCTTGTTGATGGACTCGATCAGTTCCGGTTTGTCGCGGACATCGCCGTGCCAGGCCTTATCCTTGTAGGGTTTTAAGCCAACATAAAATTCGCAGTTAAAAAAGCCAGTAGGATCAGTGCCATCGTCGGGACGTCCGAGTTCAGAGCCGACCACAGTGACTTGCGGATACGACAAAAGAATGTCGCGAATCTGCGGTGAAATCTTGCTCGCTTCCTCGAACGAAATCGTATACGGCATCGTCGCCCGCACCCAGAGCGCGCCTTCATCCAGATGAGGCATAAACTCGCCGCCAATGAACGGCACCAGCAACAGGCACGCCCCGAAGATAAGAGCTGCAATTATCAGCGTGGTCTTGGGGCGGGCGAGCGCCCAATCCAGTTGAATGGCGTACTTCTTCTTCATCCATTCGTAGGCACGGTTCGGTTTCTCGTGGACGCCGCCCCGGAACCAGTAAGACGCCAGGACCGGAATCAGGGTGAGCGTGAGAATCAGCGCACCCACCAGCGCGAACGACATGGTCTCGGCCATGGGATGAAACAGTTTGCCGGCTGGCCCGGTGAGAGCATAGATCGGCAAATACCCTGCGAGAATGACGGCGACTGAATAGAAGATCGGTCGGTCCACATCTTTTGCGGCCGCGAGAATGACCTCGTCCAGCTTGTACTCTTGTCCTTCCCGCAGCGCCAGTTCGCGGTAAATATTCTCGATCATCACCACTGTTCCATCGATTACGATGCCGAAGTCGATGGCGCCAATGGACAGCAGATTCGCTGCAACATCGTGCGCATGTAGCACGATGAAGGCAAATAACAAAGAGAGCGGGATGGTGACGGCGACGATGATTGCGGCCCGGAAGCTGACCAGAAAGAAAATCAGCACGATCAGAACGAGCACCATGCCCCGCAGCAGGTTCGCCTCGACTGTTTCCGTCGTCAAGTCGACAAGCTGGCTGCGGTCGTAAAACGGATGGACCTTCACATCGGGCGGCAGGATCTGGTGGTTGAGCTCGTCCGTCTTTTTCTCTACATCTTTGAGGACGTTTTGGGTCTGCTCCCCGCGCAGCATGAGGATGACGCCTTCAACAGCATCATCGTTTTTCTGAAAGCCGAATTGCCCAAGCCGCGGCGCATGCCCGATGGTTACCTCACCTACGTCGCGCACGCGAACGGGCACCCCCTTATTCGCCCCGACCACAATGTTTCCAATGTCGTCGGTGTTGCGAACCAGTCCGATGCCACGCACGTAGTAGAACTGTCCCCCTTGCGAATAGAAGCCGCCGCCCGCATTCGCATTGTTCGCAGCTAAGGCCGCTGTCACTTGCGGTACGGTCAGGTGGTAGCCGTAGATTCGCGACGGATCGAGCAGCACCTGATACTGCATCGTCATGCCACCGAAGCCTGAGTCATCGGCCACGCCGTGCACCGAGCGATAGCTGCGCTCCACCACCCAATCTTCAATCGTCTTCAATTCCAGCGGGCTGCGATCCGGACTCTCCAGCACATAGCGATAAACCAGGCCACTGGGACTAAATAGGGGTGCGAGGGTGGGGGTGACTCCGGTCGGAAGAGTGGCTCCCGCCATTCGTTCGAACACAATCTGCCGCGCAAAATAATCGTCCGTGTCTTCTTCGAAAGTCAGCCTGATATCGGACAGGCCGTAGAGCGAGATGGAACGCATCACCACCAGGTGGGGAGTGCCGTTCATCTCAATCTCGAGGGGGAGGGAGACGAGTCGTCTCCACCTCTTCCGCAGCATGATCAGGCCATTGCGTAATGATTTCGACTTGCGGAGGGGCGAGATCGGGGTACGCATCCACGGGCATGCGTTGGAATGAAATGATTCCGCCGACGGTGATGAAAGCGGTCAGCATCAGCACAAAAAACTTTTGCCGCAGCGCCGCTTGGACGATTCGATGAATCATTCAGAAGTGGTGGACACAATCCTTATCTCGGTTAAGAGTGTTCCCATGCCGCGATCAGCGCTGCAGGGAATTTGCAAACTGCAGAAACAAGCTGCCATCTCCGATCACTTGATCTCCGGACTTCAATCCATTCGTGATCTCGGTTTGTCCGTTGAAGCTTTCTCCCAGGGTCAACTGGTCGCCGGCCAAACTGGTTGCCAGCGACTGCAGCGTAAACGAAGGGCTGGTTCTCGTTGTCGCGCAGGATGGCTGCATCGGGCAGCGCAATCGCGTTGGGGATTTTGCCGGCGTTTACGCTGGCAGTCACATACATATCCTTTTTCAACTTCTCGCCGGGATTGCTCGTTTCGATGCGCGCCTGCAATGTACGCGTACTGGGGTCGAGCGCGGCGGCTACAAAAGAAATGCGTCCTTGAAAGCTCTGCGCGTAGCTCTCGGTTTGAATCGTCACCTGATCGCCAACCTTCACGTACGGCAAGTCTTTTTGATAGACATTCACCAGCACCCACACGTTGCTGGTGTCAGAGATCATGAAGCACTGGGTGGCGCCGACTTGGATGAGCTGACCTGCGGCAACATCCTGCTCTACGACCTCGCCGCTAATCGGAGCCTTTACCGGAACCTCAAACGACGGCGGAGCCTTGCACGAGCGAATCGGGATCGGAGATGCCTAATACCTTCAACGCAGCCTGTGCCGATACAAGGTCGCCACCAGCCTGCACCTCCGCGGACTGGGCTTGTTCCAGCGCCTGCTCTGCAATCGCCTTGTGATCGTAAAGATCCTTGGCGCGTGCATATGCTTTTTGTGCCAGGGCATACGCGTCCCGGGCTTTGAGATAATTCGTACGGAGTTGCGAATAATCAGGACTGGCAACGAACAACATGGGATCGCCCTGATGCACATGCTGGCCGGGAACTGCCGTGAGCCGGTTGACCGGTCCGCTCACCTGTGTGATGACGGGAATGGTTCGAAAGCCGTTGTAAGCCACCGTTCCAGTAAGCCGCAGGACCCGGGTCAACGTGGTGGGTTGAACCTTCAGAACCTGGACATGCGACATTTGCTCTTGCGGGATGCTGAAGAGTTCGGGACTATTTGTGTTCTTCTCGCCGGTAGCCGATTGTTCCGATCCCGAGCATCCGGCAAGCGCAATCAGAATGGCCGACATCGCAGACACTGCGGCCCACCGACGCCAGCGGTATTGCTCTCTCAACCCGTTCATGGCAAATTCCTCGTTCCCAACGCTTCCTTCAACTGTTCCAGTGCGGTCATATACGAGGCCATGGCCTGGCGATAGGCCAATTGGGTTGCCCGGTAGCTGCGCTGGGCGTCGAGAAAATCCAGCAGGCTAGCGGCCCCTCGCTTGTAGGCATATTCGCTGATGTCGCGCGAATCTTCAGCCTGCTTCAGATACCCGGAAGTGTAAAGGTTCACCACTTCCTCATTGCTTCTGACCGCCTCATAGGCGTTGGCGACATCCGCAAGAACCGTGTCGCTGGCCGCCAGTTCTTGCTCCTTGGCTTGAGTCAGGGCATAGTTCGTGCGCGCAATCTCGCCTTGATTGCGATTGAAGATCGGCAAGTCAAAGCTTGCGAAGATCGAGCCCGTGGTCTCGCCGGCGACGTGCGAAATGTCATAAGTGCCGTTCACGTCGACCTTGGAGTTCGCCTTGGCCAGTGTGTATTGGCTCTGGGCTGCGGTGATCCCCAGTTCCGCAGCGCGGAAGTCAGGGCGTTCCCGCAACGCCCGCGCCTGCAAATCCTCCACCTTCGCATGGATGGGCTGGTACGCCAAGTCTCCGATCACGTCGTAGTCGGCCGGAACCGCATCGTACCCGAAGAATTGCCGGAGGCCGGTCAGCGCCTGCACCTTCGCGAGGCGTGCCGACGATACATCGGTCTGAAACTGAAGCAACTGCAGCTTGATCTTGAGGTAGTCACCGTCTCCAATAAAGCCCGCTTTGAACTGGGCCTCACTGATATCGACCGTCTGCTGAAATCCTTTGAGATCTTCCAGGGCAAATTGCAGGGTGGATTCCGCCAGCAGGACGCTGACAAACTGCTGGCCGACGCTGAACGCCAACGTACGCTCGGAATCGGCAACTTGGGCGCGCGTGACAGCGGTCGCGTCGCGGGCGGCCTGCAGCCGATGCTGCCGCTTTTTCCCACGCTCGAACAGGTAGCTGATGCCAATATCAAACTGCTGGGTCACATCCACATTGTCTCCGGAGAAATATTGGGGACTGAAGAACGGGATGAACTGGGTGTCAGCCCCTAACGTGGGGTTGGGGCGGAGGTTGGCTGTGATCTCCTGCGCCTGATTCTGAAGAATCAAGGTCCGGCTGGCCTTCAGCGCATGATTATGAGCCAGCGCCAAATCGATGGCCTGGTCCAGACTAATAAGCGTCGTGCTTTGCCCGGCTGCTTCCCCCCTGGGCAGCAGGAAAAGCGCCGCCGTCAGGGCGAAAATCCGAAAGAACCGTGAACGCATAAGAGTCAAATCAAATTACGCTGGACCTGGTCTGGATGGCCCTAAATGCCCGCCGAATCGTCGATCTGCCAGCCAAGTCGTTGCGCCGTTAACTCCCCTCCTCGCTATCGGAAGTGCGGCACGCCCCGGGAAAGCCATTGTAAATCGGGAACCCTCTTCACAGGTGTTAAAGATTAGATGCAGGTTCAAGCGCTCGTTACTGGCTGTGCTCCATCAACTTTGCAAGGAATTAACTGGGTTTGGGGAGCTTCCGTGAGCGAAGAACGGCCACTTTCGATGTGTCCCGATTGAGACGGTGTCCGCTGGCGCATACACCACAGCCTGCTCCTCGCGGGTAGAAAGCCGCGCCCGCATTGGGGCCGGGAGTTGGCCTGCGCCGTGCTTTCTGATTTGCAACGCCGGATTCGCGGTTTATAGTTCACTGTCCCGGCCAAAGGAATCATGAAGCTGCGTTCTGTCTGGGTGCGCGTGGCGGTTCTGACCGGCCTTGCCCTCGCGGCTGCACTGGGAACATTGGTGATCTGGCGCAGCTTGCGGGCGATGCGGTCCGCTGCCGCCGACGTTCGTGCGGAAACTGAGTTCCGCTTTGTCGCGAGAGCCCTCCCTGCTCCACGAAACCCGGGATTCGAAGTGGTCAGCGCCCCGGCGGTCTATCTTCAGGGCGCCCGTTTTCAGGATCATCTCTATCTCGCGGGTCCTGCTGGGCTGCAGGAATACTCGCGGGAGGGAGCCCTGCTTCACCAATATTCAGTCGGGAACGAACTTCCGGCATCCCCGTTGGTTGGCCTGGCCAGGTCCAGCCGCCCGGCAGCACGATTCGCGACGCGTTGTACCAAACCGCTGATTCCCATCTCGTCGCCGGTTAACATAGAATACTTTCCGCACCAGAGATTCCTGCTATGGACAGACGTGAAGCCCTTCGATTGCTGGCGACGGGGACAGCCCTCCAATTGGCTCCACGCAGCCTTTTGGCCGCGATGCGGGAAGCTCGCAAGTTGCTCGATGCCTCCCCGGTTCCCCGTACTCTGAATGCTCACCAGGACGCCACCGTAAAAACTATGGCAGAGTTGCTCCTTCCCAGAACCGACACTCCCGGCGCCACAGACGTTGGGACCAGCGAATTCATCGATCTGATGTTGACCGAGTGGTACGACGAGGAAGATCGCACCCGCTTTCTGACTGGCCTGGCGGAAGTGGATCTTCGTACGAAAACATTGTTTGGCGGGAATTTTGTCGAGGCCACTCCCGTTCAGCAAGCCGCGATCCTGACATGGCTCGGGCAGAAGATGACCGAGGATGCAGACGCCACTCCTCGTCCAGGCCGCGGATCACATGCAGTCACCCGGAATTTCTATTCCATGTTTCGTAGTCTGACCCTTACCGCCTACTACACCTCGGAAGCTGGTGCCACTCAGGAATTGCATTTTCAAATGATCCCAGATTCCCATGACGGTTGCGCCCCAGTGCCGCCTGCCAAAGGGGGCGCAGCGCACGAGTGAACGACACAACCACCTACGATGCGATCGTGGTCGGCTCCGGTATTACCGGCGGCTGGGCTGCGAAAGAATTGACCGAGAAAGGCCTCAGGACCTTAGTGCTTGAGGCCGGACGACCGATTGTCCCCGAGCAGGATTATGTCGAACACGTTCCACCGTGGGAGATGCGATTCCGCGGCATGCGCGATCGCCGACGGCAGAGGGAAGATCAGCGGATCCAGAGCACGTGCTACGCGTGTGATGAGTGGTCGGCAAAGTTTTTTGTCAGCGACAAAGAAAATCCCTATACAACCGCTCCTGACAAGCCATTCCGGTGGATTCGCGGCCGCCAGGTTGGCGGACGTTCGATCATGTGGGGCCGCCAGGTCTACCGCTGGAGTGATCTGGACTTCGAAGCTAACCTCCGCGAAGGCATTGCGGTCGATTGGCCCATCCGCTACGCAGATTTAGCGCCCTGGTACGACCACGTTGAAGAGTTCGTTGGGATCACCGGTGAAGCCCTCGGGCTCCCGCATTTGCCCGACAGCAAATTTCTTCCACCCATGGAACTGAACTGTGCGGAAGTAGTGGTCCGCGACGCCATCGCAAAACATTTTGGGGAAGAACGCGTGCTGACTATCGGCCGCGCCGCCATCCTCACCCGGGATCACGGTGGTCGCGCAGCCTGTCATTACTGCGGCCCGTGCGAGCGTGGATGCATCACACGGTCCTACTTCAGCAGCCTCAACGCGACGCTGCCGGCGGCAGAGAAAACTGGACGGATGACGCTGCGCCCTTACAGCGTCGTGCACAGCGTGAGTTTTGACTCGCGTACGCGAAAGGCAACTGGGGTGCGCGTCATTGACGGCCAAACCCGCGCTCCACTGGAGTTTCGTGCCAAGGTGGTTTTCATGTGCGCGTCCGCCCTCGAGTCGGTCCGCATTCTGCTCAACTCGGCCACACCGGAATTTCCTGGAGGATTGGCAAGCTCGAGTGGCGAACTCGGGCATAACGTCATGGACCACGTAAAGACCGGAGGCGCCTCAGCGATTATTCCCGGCAACGAAGACCGCATGGAATTCGGCCGGCGGCCCAACGGAATTTACGTTCCACGATTTCGGAATGTGAAAACCAGGCAGACCGGATTCTTGCGAGGATATGGTTTTGAGGGCGGCGGCTCTCGCGAAGGCTGGGAGCGAGGCATCGCGCAAATTGGATTTGGAGCAGATTTCAAGAAGTCGATTAGCCGGCCCGGGCCGTGGCGGTTCCACTTTGGCGGCTATGGCGAGTGCCTCCCCAATCACTCGAACTACGTGGAACTGGATAAGGAAAAAGTGGATGCCTGGGGAATCCCGGTTCTGAAGATTCATTCCGCGTGGAGCGAGAATGAACTCGCCATGCGAAGAGATATGTCGATCTCAGCTGCGGAAATGCTGGCCGCTGCGGGAGCGCATGATATTGAGCCCTTCGCCGAGAACGAGCCGCCCGGCTTTGCAATCCACGAGATGGGCACCGCTCGCATGGGCCGCGATCCCAAAACGTCGGTGCTGAATTCCTACAATCAGACACACGACGTGAAAAATCTTTTCATTACCGACGGAGGCGCCATGACCTCGTCGTCGTGCGTGAATCCGTCGCTTACTTACATGGCGCTGACCGCGCGCGCCTGCGACTACGCAGTGCAACAAATGAAGAAGGGAGATCTTTAACGCCATGATGAACAACCGGCGTCAATTCCTGCAGATGCTTTCGTCGGTCATGCTTGCCCCGATGGTCTGGGGCCAGACAAAGACGAATGACGCGAAGGCGAGCAAGATCCCTCTGGCATTTTCGACGCTGGGGTGCCCCGGATGGGAGTGGAAAAAGATTCTGGAGTTTGCTTCGCAACACGGATTCTCTGCCATTGAACTCCGCGGGATTGAAGGGAAACTGGACCTGCCGGCCCTTCCTCTGTTTGCGCCCGATCGAATCGAGCAAACCAAGAAA
This sequence comes from uncultured Acidobacteriaceae bacterium, assembly GCA_963840895.1. Lineage (GTDB taxonomy): Bacteria > Acidobacteriota > Terriglobia > Terriglobales > Acidobacteriaceae > Sulfotelmatobacter. The sequence goes on along the minus strand of CAWJAR010000002.1, from coordinate 62,941 downwards.
GAGATCCATGACAGCAAGCTACAGATCGCTTGTGTAAGCAGTTCGGCTCAGATGTACGTCGAAGATCCACCGAAGCGTGCCAAGGAATTAGCAGACGCCCGCCGCTTTATCGATTTGGCTGCAGCCTTGGGCGCGCCGTATGTACGCGTCTTTGGCGGCAAAGCGGAGACCGACAAAAGCCCCATGCCCAGCGATGAAACGAAGGCCCGAGTCGCGGACGGTCTGCGCGAACTCGGCAAGTATGCCGGCCCCAAGAACGTGACCGTGATCATCGAGTCTCACGACCACTTCACTGCGTCTGCCACGTTGAAAAGCGTGTTGCAGTCAGCCGATTCCGAACATGTGGGCCTGCTCTGGGATGCACATCACACCTTCGCGACCTCGAACGAGGATCCGGAATTCACGGTCCGCCAACTCGGTCCTTGGATCCGGCATACTCACCTGAAGGATTCAGTCGGAAGCGGCGAAGATCGCAACTATGTGCTTACCGGGCGTGGAACCGTTCCCATCCAACGCCAGATCGAAGCGCTGCGTTCGATTGGGTACAAGGGCTTCTATTGTTTCGAGTGGGAAAAACTCTGGCATCCGGACATCGCCGATCCCGAACTAGCCATCGCCGATTACGCCCGTGTCGTCGGCCAATGCTTGGGAAACGCCCATGCCTGCGGCTTGACGTAGTCGTAGAGACGTAACTCAGTTACGTCTCTGCCACCACCGCAAGTTAACTGCGACTCGGCATGCTATCCGAGATCGTTTCGCTCTTCGCGTCCCAATAAACTTTCTTGCCTGTCCAGTACGATTGAGCCGCCATGATGCACGCGACCGATTGCGCAAATCCGTTATTCACCGTCGCGTGCGGCTGCTGCCGCGAACGCAGGCATTCAAGCCAGTTCGCCATGTGCTCGGTCGTCAGGTCGTCAATGCCCATGGGCGGAAGCCCTGTCTCGCCCGGAAGGAGCACGAATTTTGACTCTCGCTTTTGGTCGATGTCAGCGTCGTCCTCGTGCGTTCCTTTCTCTTCGACGACCTGATAACGAGGACTACCTTCCCCGCCGATGTTGATCAGGCTCGCCTTCTTTCCCATGTAACGCGTAAAGCTGGGGGCGTCGTTCCCGAAGCTGGTTGAATAACTGACCAGGAACCCTTTCGGATATTCCAGCAGTGTCTGAAACGTATCGGCAGTCTCCCGCCCGTCACGCCAGGCGAAAATCCCTCCGTGCGAAACCACCGAAACTGGAAAATTGTCATTCATGAACCAGTGCACCAGGTCGATCGCGTGGCTCATCCACTGATCGGGAATCCCGCTGGAAAAGTCTTTATAAAGCCGGAACTCGAAATACATTTGCGGATCAAATGGACGCGCGGGCTTGGTCATCAGCCACTTGCTCCAGTCCGTGTCCTGCTCGCGAATCTGCTTCACTTCCGGGCGTCCGCGCCACCGTGGCCCGTGATAGTTCCATACGACCTCAATCTTGCTCACATCTCCCAGAGCCCCGCTCCGCGCGATTTTCTGTGCCGCTTTCGGGTACGGTTCACTGCGATGTTGCGTGCCAACCTGCACGATGCTCTTGCTCTGCAACACCGTGTCACGCGCGGCTTTTGCTTCGCTCAATACGTTCCCCATCGGCTTCTCTACGTAGACGTCCTTGCCCGCTTCCACCGCCAGCTTCAGAATCGGCGAATGCGTGTGTTCTGGCGTGGAAATCATCACCGCATCCACATCCTTCATCGCGAGCAGTTCTTCCAGATACTGCACGGCTCGCGGGCTTCGGCCATAGTAGCCCGCATTGGTCGCCACGGCCTTCTCGCGATTTACTTTCCATAAATCGCAGACCGCGATCATTTCGACCTGATGGCTGGACTTGAGCTTGGAGGCGATCGAGTCAAGGTCGCCACCTCGACTGCCGATGCCGATATGACCAAGAGAGATACGGTCATTCGCGCCAACGATGTTTTCGTACGATAACGCCGTGCGGGGCAACACTACGCCCCCAGCGATCACGGCTGCGGATTTGCCCAAGAATGCCCGACGGTTGATCTGGGAAGAATCACTCATGATTGGCTCCGGTATACGAATCGATTCGCCATGCTATGTGGGACTGCAATTCACGTCAAGGACCATCGCGACAAAACTGTTTCTGATCTCAAGTCACCTTGAGGCCATTTGGTACCAAAGGCAGTGCGCGCAAACGCTCCCCGGTCGCATCGAAAATGGCATTGGCGATGGCTGGCGCCAATCCAATCATCGGACATTCGCCCGCACCCGCCGAGGGAAGGTCTTTGCGGTCGAGCAAAACCGTCTCCAGAGCCGGAACATCGCTGAACCGTGGCACGCGATATTCCGACAGCCGTCCGTTCAGGATCTTTCCGTTGTGGAATTCGATGGCTTCAAACAGCGCCCCGCCCAATCCTTGAACGTTAGATCCTTCAACCTGATTCCGCAGCCCATCGGGATTCACAATTGCTCCGCACTCAAACGCAGAGACGACGCGCACTACTTTCACCTCGCCCGACTTGCGGTTGACGTGGACCTCGGCGAAGGTTGCAATGTTGCCCAGCTTTTCGTAGCCGCCGCCCATGCCAAATCCCTGTCCGTCCGCCTTGCTCTTCCCCCAGCCAAACTGTTTCGCTGCCGCCTCGAACACCGCACGCAACCTCTCATCTTTCAGATTCTTCAGTCGGAACTCCAAAGGATCCATCTTCACGGCGTGCGCCATCTCGTCCATGTGCGACTCGCGTGCGAAATGATTTGCGGTCGCCGCGAGCGCCCGGTACGAACCCTGCCGCAAGGGAGAGTTAACCGCATGGAACACGATGCGCTGGTTAGGAACCTCGTAGTAGGTGCGAATCCCAGCCGATCCGGAGTTGTAGTTGTGAAACTCCCAAGCGGTAATCGTTCCGTCACCGCGCATCCCGCTTTTCACATCGATCACGCCGGCCGGCCGGAAATATGCCCACGTAAATTCCTCTTCGCGGGTCCATACGAGTTTCACCGGACGTTTGGCCGCACGTGCCAACCGTGCCGCCTCAATGGCTGTTTCACCGGTATGCTTGCCGCCATAGCCGGAGCCGGTGTCTGGCATGAATACCCTCACATGGTCTTCCGGAATCCGAAACGCTTCCGCGAGTTGTCCGCGCACGCCAAACGGGCGTTGGGTTCCTGTCCAAACCGTCAACTTGTCCCCGTCCCATTTTGCCAGCGCGGCCCGCGGTTCCAACGGAGTGTGTGCGATGTACGAAACCGTGTAGGTTTGCTGCAGGCGATGATCTGCAGTACCCATTGCCTCGTCTACGCTGCCCACGTCATAACGATCCCCATCGCCCGTAGGATCTTTTCCTTCCACAGTGTTCTTCCGCAGGTAGTCGAAGAGCTCTTTGCTTGAGGGCTGAGGCTCAGACTTCCATTCGGCATGAATGGCGGCAACTGCAGCCGCAGCCAACTCGGTGCTCGAGGCGGCAACGCCCACAAAATTGCCGTCGTGCACCGCTGTGGCGCCCAACTGCTCGGCCTTTTGCGAGTCCACCGAAAGCAATGTCGCGCCAAATGAAGGGGGGCGCAGCACCTTGCCGTAAAGCATGTCCGGCAATTTCTGGTCTGACGGATACCGATGCTTGCCCGTCACAAAGTCGCGCCCATCCACTTTGTGCGCCGATTGACCCGCCACCTTCCAGTTCGCAGCCGGAATCAGAGGAGTCTCGGCGGTGACGCTCTGAGTGAGTTGCTGCCCTTTCAAAAGCGCTGCATATTCCAAAGATCGATTGTTTCGTGCGTCGGTGATTTTCCCGCCCTCAGCCATCAGCTGCTGGCGATCCGCCTGCCATTGTGCCGCCGCCATGCCGATCAGCATCTCCCGTGCCGCAGCAGCAACCTTGCGAAGCTGCAAATTCATCGTAGGTGTCGTGCGGCTCCCAAACGTGCCCATATCAAAGGGCGTGAGCTGAGTGTCGCCCATCACGATTTCAATTTTGTCCATCGGCACGTGCAGTTCCTCCGCCACGGCCTGCGCCAGAGATGTCCGGATGTTCTGCCCCATCTCGACCTTGCCGGTGTACACCGTGACCTTGCCGTTTTCTCCAACGTGAAGCCACGCATCGATTTCTTTGGGAAGGGAATCGCCTCGCCCTCGTCGGGCCCCACCCGACTCTTGCGCGACGATGGCCGGCTTCAAGACTGAAACCACCAGAACGCCCGCTCCCAGGAATTTGAAGAATTCCCGCCGGTCCAGATCGAAGCGGTAGGGAGGCGCGGCTGCGAGTTCGTAACGCTCGGGTTCCAACGAAACGTTCGCGTAAGAATGATCGCTCATCGCGCCGCCCCTTTCCCCGTTTCCGACGCTGGTGCCGCCTTCGCCGCCTTTTGAATCGCACCCACAATGCGCGGATATGTCCCGCAGCGGCATACATTGCCATCCATGAAGTCGATGATTTCACTCTCCTTGGGCGCCGGATTCTTCCGGAGGAGAGCGACCGCCGACATGATCATCCCCGACGTGCAGTACCCACATTGCAGCGCATCGGCTTCGAGAAACGCCTCTTGCACCGGATGCAATTGATCTTCACTCGCGAGCCCTTCAATCGTCGTGACCTGCTTCTGCGAAACCGTGCCCACCCTGGTGACACATGACTTCTGTGCCTTGCCGTCGATCAAGACGGTGCAGGCGCCGCACTGGCCTTCCCCGCATCCGTACTTGCTGCCAGTCAGATCGAGTTGTTCGCGCAAAACACTGAGCAGGCTGGTTTGAGGTTCTGCCTCAATCGTGTAAGCCTTGCCGTTAACGGTGAGACGAATGGTAGACATTCTGAAGCTCCAGAACGTAAGAGTACGGTGGTGCCGTGAGCGGAAGACCTTTAGAAAATGATATACCCGGCAATCGGCTATTAGAAGTCGACCTCTTCAGTCGTTGATCGCCTGATATGCAAGCACGTCGACTTCGCGATCGAGCCTTAATTCGCCCGTCGGATGCAGTTGCGCCATGAAAATGACGATCATCTGTTCCTTCGGGTCGATGTTGAAACCGGTATAGAAGAATCCTCCCCAGTTGAATTCGCCCACAGAGCCCAACTCCGACAACGGCTCTTTCACGCCATCTACGCCGAAGCCCAGGCCGAACCCCTGGTCGGGACCGATCTTCCCCAGTTGGTCATGCGTCATGAGTTCAACGGATTTGCGGCCCAACAGGCGCGTGTTCCCAACCTTGCCACCGTCGAGCATCATCTGGCAGAAGCGAGCGTAATCCATTGCCGTCGAAACCAGCCCCGCGCCGCCCGAGAACAATTTCTTTGGTCCACGCGAAGGATAGTCTGCTGAATACACGAACGATCCTTCTTTGATCGGCGTATCCGGAAAGCGGTTCAGCCCCTTGTCCGGGTAGTAGGTGTACGCCGTCGCAAGACGGTCGAGCTTATTGTCGGGCGGAAAGAAATAAGTATCCTTCATGCCCAACGGTTCAAAAATTCGCGTGCGGAAAAATTCGTCCAACGGTTTGCCCGATATCACCTCCACCAGGCGCCCCAGTACATCCACGCCCAAGCTGTATTCGAACTTGTCCCCGGGATTGAACAGCAAAGGCAGCCCAGCCAGGTGCTTCACGCTGTCGCCAATTGTCCCGTCATACTGAAGCAGTCCGCTCGCCACTCCCCCAGACTCGTACATCGGGCCGAGATCTTCATTCCACTGATAGGTGATTCCCGACGTGTGCCGAAGCAGATCGCGAATCGTGATCTCCTTCGTCGCCGGAATCGAATAGGGCTCGCCCTTTGCCGGCTTCACCAGCACTTTCGGATTCTTGAACTCCGGCAGATACTTCGAAACCGGGTCGTCGAGCAGGAATCGCCCTTCTTCGTACAGCATCATGACCGCGACGCTGGTGATGGGCTTGGTCATAGAACAAATGCGGAACATGGCATCGGGTTGCATCGGCCTTGCCCGCCTCGCGGTCCATCATGCCCTGCGATTTGAACCATGCCACGCGCCCGTGCCGGACCACCATCGTGACTGCGCCGGCAATGCGCTTGTCGTCGATCTCATGTTGCACGGCCGTGCCAATGCGCTCCAGGCGCTCCGACGATAGACCTACCGCCTCAGGCTTGCCTGCCGGCAGATCCTGTGCGAATCCGAAAACGCTCAGTATAAGAAAGCCGAGAAGGACCGGAAAGAGCTTCCGGTCCTGCCCGGCGAGAGTCTTACGACGCATTCTTCCTCCCGCGTTCTACGATTTGATGGTTTTCGAGGCTGCGTCCCACGTGACCGGCTTCTGGCGGAAATACGATTCGTTCGCCATGTGACACGCAATCGCCGCATTGTTGCCGAAGACCGCATCCTCGGTCACCGGCTTGCGAGACTTTACGGCCTTGAAGAAAACTTCCAGGTGGGGACGCATGTCATCCCAGTCGTGTCCCTTGTACACAACGTCTTCGTGTACCGGTTCCTTGCCGAGCGGCGGATCATGCTCCTCATGCCACTGCTTCACGTACTCGGCGCGCATCTTCGCCGGGAAGCTGAAGCTGTAGTAGCTGGGGTCGGTGTCCACGCCCGACTGCGGAGAATGCCGCAACTCGAATTCGCCCGCATCCATGAGTCCTTTCGGCCCCATGAACCGTGCCAGTTCCGGCGTCTCGCAGCCCAGATCCAGCCGCACATACACCGGTATGCCGTGATAATCGAACAGGACGGTATGAAAATCGGGCATGTCACGTCCGTCCTTGAAGCGGAAAATACCTCCCATCGCCGTTGCCGACTTCGGGATTTCATTCCATCCCAGCGTGACCAGCATGCCGCTGATCAGATGCACCATCAGATCGCCGGCGACTCCAGTGCCATACGCCCTCCAACAGCGCCAGCGCGCAAAGTGCAGCTTGTTGAATGGAATCTTTGGAGCGTCATTGAGCCAGGTATCCCAATCCAGCGTTTGCGGCGAGAGATCGGTTGGTGGCGGATACTGCCATGCGCCCGTCGGATCATTACGTCCCAACGTGAGTTCCACCATTTCCACATCGCCGATCGCTCCGCCCGCATAGAGTTCGCGCGCCTTGGCGCACAGTTCTGAACTAACGCGCTGCGATCCAATCTGCACGATGCGATTGTTCTTCTGTGCCGCTTCGACCATCGCCAGTCCGTCCGCGACGTTGTGCGACATCGGCTTTTCGCAATAGATGTCCTTGCCGGCATTGCACGCGTCCACCACAACTCGACGGTGCCAGTGATCCGGCACAGCCGCCACGATGCAGTCGATATCCTTGCGGTCGAGCAGTTCCTGATAATGCCGCGTCGTAGGAAGGCTCGTGTTGCCGGTGAGTTCCTTGGCCAGCGTATGACGCCCGTCGTAGAGATCGGCGGCCGCGACACACTCCACCCCGGGAATCGTAATAGCACCACTGAGCAATCCGGAACCCTGCATCCCGATCCCGATCATCCCGAAGCGAACCCGATCGCTCGGAGCCACGGCTCGCGGCACCAGCGGTTGAGCTTCCAGTCGGATCGTCTTTGATACCAGCAGGCCACCCGCGGCGGCTGCCGCACTGCCTTGCAAGAATGCGCGTCGCGAAACAATACGTTTCATGCAAATCCCTCCGAATGAATTTGACCGCAACCAGCCGACCATGAATTCGATTACTTCTTCAACGGCTTAATGGCTACCTCTTTGAAGAACACAATGTCGTTGTCGCTGTGATTCTGCAAGCCGAAGTATCCGAAGTCCGGACGCGGCCCGCGCTGTGGCTCGAAATCAAACTTCCGCGGCGGCACCGGATCGCCCTCTTTGTAATCCGTGACCTTGACCCCGTTCAGCATCACGATCGTGTGCGACCCTTCCAGCGTGATGTCCATCGTGTTCCACTCCGGACCCGGCTTCCACGCTCTTTGCCAGTGGCTTGGTCAGCGAGTAGAGCATCCCGGTGGAATGATATTCATCCTCATCCGATTTTTCGGGATGATTGTCGATCTGCACTTCGAATCCGTAATGCACCGGCATCCATTCTTCGCGCGGCTCCACGGGAATGCGGATAAAGACTCCGGAATTGTCGTTCTCGTCGCGCATCTTGAACACGACGTGAATCAGGCAATTGCCGATCTTGCCGCCCGTCCAGTACAGCAAGCCCATGCCGCCATGGGTTCGGATCAACCCGTCCTCAACGGTGTCGCCGCCGGGACCAACGTGCTTCCATCCGTTCAGGTCCTTGCCGTTGAAAAGTTGCTGCCACTTGCCGGGATCACCCTTGCACGCGTTCTGATTTTCGTCAGCCGCGTAGGCGAGCGTTACCAAACCAGCGAACAGAAAAATCCACACAGTAAATCGTTTCAGCATTAGGAATCTCCTGAGTTTTCTCAGTCAGCTATTTAAGACAGACCAACATACTCGCACCCACGTCCGGAATCAATCAGGACCGCCGACATTTTCATTTTTTGCCGGATCAATGCGGGAAACTCAATGGATTGGCCGAAAAAACGAATGGCGTCTCACCCGAAAGGCAAGACGCCAATGTTGCCGAAAAGTGTGAGGCGAAGGGGACTTTGACTTTAGTCGATCTCCCTCTCCATTCCTTCGCGTCCCAGCATTCCCGCACCCGCTCCCGAACTGCCTTCAGCGTCGCGCTTCTTCTGCCATTCAGCTTCAGTCAGCACCGTAATGCTCTCCGCCTTTTTCTTCTTCAGTCCGGCGTTGATGCCCGGAAGTTCCTTCTGCGTCAGCTTCTGGAAATCGCCGATCACATCTTCCAGTTCGTGCGCCAGCGAATCCGCGCGCGCGGCCTGATAATCCGACGGATGCCCTTCATACCCATTCACCGTGCCATACAGTTGTCCGAGAAGTTCGCGAATGCGTTCTTCTCCCGTGATCATGCCGCCTTCTTTCGTAGCCACAATCTTCGACCGCAGTTCGTCGCACTTCGCAGCCAGACCCTCCAGTTGCTTGCTCAGCGGATCTTTTTCCGGCAGCTTGATCGCTCTCGCATTCGCCGCATTGCGGACGCCTTCAATGGCCTCCACGGCGTACGTCATGTGCTCGATGGTGTGATAGATCTTCATCGTCAGATCGAACTGCGCTTTGCGATCCTCCAGCGAAAACTTTGCCCGCGGATCAAGCACCACGTTCAACTGCTCGGTATAAACGTTGTTCCCCTTGGTCATCTTTACCGTATACGTGCCTGGCAGTACCCGCGGGCCCTGCGCCGCTTCAAACAGTGCTGTCGCCGCCGGTGGAACCGCCGGAGCTTTCACGCGCATCGACCAGTTCGCGCGATTCAATCCGCGGTGTTTGCTTCCCGCCACGGTATCAACCTGCTTGCCGTTTTGGTCGAGAATCTCGATCTTCAAATCGCCAAAGATGTGCCGACCTCTCTGGTAATAGGTGATCTGTGCCTCTCCCGGCCGGCTGCGCCCGGTGAAGCTCTCGTCCCCCTCTGGCCAGCCTCCGAAGGTGTCGAAGTACTGAATAGCCCGTCCCGGAACCAGCGCTGCCTCCTTCGACATCAAGTCCGGGGTCAAGGCTCGTAGCGGCGAAATGTCGTCGATGATCCAAATCCCGCGCCCGTGCGTCGCCAGCACCAGATCGCTCTCGCGCGCCTGCACCGCCATATCGTCCACCGCCACAGCAGGGAAGTTGCTGCCTTTGTACTGCGCCCAGTGCTGGCCGCCGTCATTGGAAATCCATAGCCCGAACTCCGTACCCAGGAACAGCAACTCCGGCTTCACTGAATCTTCCTTGATCACGTGCGCGAACCCGCGCACCCCGCTCTCCTGCGCAGGCAGAGCGGTCCACGTCTTGCCGTAGTCCGTGGTCTTGTAGGCGTAAGGCTTCATATCGCCGAAGGAATGACGATCAAAGGTTGCATACGCCGTGGCTTCATCGAAGCGGCTCGCCTCAATCGTCGAGACCCACGAATTCTTCCCCAGTCCCGCGACGTTGCCCACCACGTTCGTCCAGGTCTTGCCGCCATCGCGCGTGATCTGCACGTTGCCATCGTCGGTTCCCACCCAGATGATCTGCCCGTTCTTCGGAGACTCCGAGATCGAATAAATCGTCGTGTGCATCTCCGCCGACGAGTTGTCTACGGTCACTCCGCCCGACTCTTCCTGCTTCTGTTTCTCCGGATCGTTCGTCGTCAGGTCTGGCGAAATGCGATCCCAGGTCTGCCCATGATCGCGCGAGCGGAACAGAAACTGCGCCCCGATATAGATCGTCCCTTTTTCATTGGGGCTCATGTGTATCGGAGTGTTCCAGTTGAACCGCAGTTTCTTTTCGCCGTAGTTCGGCAGAGGCTTGATCCCGCGAATCTCGTGTGTGTAGCGATTCACCCGCCCGATTTCTCCGCCCTGTGCCTCCGCGTAGATATAGTTTGGGTCCGACGGGTCCTCAAACATCCAGAAACCGTCGCCGCCAAACATGTTTTCCCAGCGCGAATTCGTTACTCCACCCGGATACGACGAGTCGCCCACCCACGAACTGTTGTCCTGCAAGCCGCCATACACGTGATACGGATCGGAGTTGTCGGTGCTGACATGGTAGAACTGCGAAATCGGCAGGTTAATCTGATGTTTCCAGCGAGTGCCGCCGTCTTCGCTGCGCCACAGGCCGCCATCGTCGCCGGCAATCACCACGTTCGGATTCTTGGGATTGATCCACACATCATGGAAGTCACCATGCGCTCCGCCCGATACGACGTTGAACGTCTTGCCGCCGTCGGTGCTGTACAGCAGGATGAGATCTGGCTTGAAAATCTTGTTCTCATCCTTAGGATCGACGATCAGATTGCCAAAATAAAACGGACGCCACACCATGAAGTTGCTGGCATCCAGTTTCTTCCAATTCGCCCCGCCGTCGTCTGAACGGTACAGTCCTCGTCCCTTCTCGGCCTCAACGTTGGCATACACCACTTGCGGCTTCGAGGGAGCGACTGCAATCGCTGTGCGTCCCCAGGGTTTCGCCGGCAATCCCTTTCCGTTGCTCTCGGTGATCTCGGTCCAGTGATCGCCGCCATCGGTCGACTTGAACAACCCGCTGCCCGAAGTCGGTTTGTTGCCCGACCGGAACGTCCAGCCCTGGCGCCGGAAGTCCCACATTGAGGCGTAAATCGTCTTCGGTTCCTGGCGGCTCGTCGCCAGCAGCCCGCATCCCGTCGACCCATTGGCGCCCGCCAAAACCTTGTTCCACGTCTTGCCGCCGTCGGTGGTCTTGTAAACGCCACGCTCGTCGTTGTCATCCCACAAATGACCAGAGGCGCATACCAGCACGCTGTTCCCATCATTTGGGTCGACCAGGATCTTGGCGATGTGCTCACTATCCTTGAGTCCGACATTGGTCCAGTTTTCGCCGCCATCCGTGGACTTGTAAACTCCATCCCCCACCGACACGCTGTTGCGCATCCAGGCTTCACCGCTGCCCACCCAGACGGTCTTCGGATTCGATGGGTCGATGGTCACCGCACCAATCGACTGCACACTCTCCCGATCGAAAACGGACTTGTATGTCGTTCCGCCGTTCACCGACTTCCACACGCCGCCGCTCGCCGCTCCCACGAAAACCGTGATGCGGCCGTCCTGCTCAATGGCGTCCAACGCAGCGACACGCCCACTCATCGTCGCCGAGCCGATGTTGCGCGCCGGCAGTCCCGACACGGTCGCGGCGTCGAACTTGTAACCCGTCTGGGAGTAGGCCCTCTCAGCCGGAAGCATGAAACATATAACCCAAAGGAACATGCTCAGCTTCGTCAGAAGAGAAAAATGATTGCGTCTCGTATTCATCTTCATTAGTTCGTGTCCTCGTTGCGGTTCAAGATTTCGCCCCCAGCAGTGCGCTACTCAGTTCTTCCGGTATCCGGCTTTTGTGCTTGCTTCAGAGAAGCAGGTAGGAGAATCAATGAACCCCGACCAACCCGGACTTCTTTTCGTCAGCCCTCAGCGAAGCGGGAACCGCAAAGTCCGCGGGATTGATATTCACATTCACTTCAATCTTCTCCACGGTTGTCGTCTGCGCGGCAGGGTTCGCCTTGGACCCCTGCGAAATCGAGTAAGGAAACATCACGCCCGCCACCGGCTTGTACGAGCCCATCTCGACCACACTCTCGCGCACCGAGCCGCGAATGAACTCCGTCACTTCCTTGCGAATCTCCAGGAAGGTGTCGGGATCGAGGTAGTAATAAATGATGTCGCCATCCTTCAGCGTGACTTTCAGCCGAAGTGCGTCGTCCCCGTCGACCACGTCGTGTCCCAGAAACTCCACCGTGTTGCCTTTTTCCTTGTAGTCCACCAGGGGGCCGTCGAAGTCGGCATCGAGCAGAAGATCTTTCAAGTCATCTTCGCCCATGAACTCGGGATCCTTGTGCCCGCCAAACGGCTGGATCTGCCATCCCGTGGTGCCGTCATAGGCAGAAACCGCGGTCATCCCTTGCAGGGCAAACGTCTCGCGAACCAGATTCGGACGCTGGTTCTCCTGCACCGTGGCAGCGGTGAAACCGCCTCCCCCGTTCAACTTGCCCGTAATACGCACCGAATGGATAGCCTTCATCTTTTCGATTCCGCCCTTGGCTTGAATGTTCTTGTTGACCAACTCATCGGCGGTTTGCGAATACGTGAAAATGCTCAGGCATGAAACAGCCGCCAGCACAATCCCTGCGTGACGCATGAGAACTCCTGTTGTATGGGACTTGGACAAGGGAAATGAGACGAACAGTACTGTACCCGGTAGTAGACGTCCTTGCCAAGTCTTGGTTAGCGCCAATCCATGTAGGGACGGACGCATTCGTCCGTCTCGCGTGGGCGAAGCCCAGCGGAACCGTGACAAGCCTGAGAGGTTGTGGACTTATTTCTGCGCGGCTTCCGCCGCAATCTTCTCGATCACAATCGCGGTCGATCCGCCACGCGCGAAGGTTTTGCCACTGGCCGTAACCCGTTGTCCCGCGAAGGGCAGCAGTTTCTCGTTCTGTCCCGCGGAGGGCGTGGTGTCAGCGATCGGCCAATAAATCGTTCCTCCATCTGCCAGAATCACCAGTGGTGATCCGGCCTTCGCGCAGGCCTGGGCACATTCCGGGCTGATCGGCTTCTTCAGCCCCTTGGTGAACGCGCACGCTGAGTCAAGAACATACCCGTGCACCGAAACGGCTTTTCCGCCTTCGCTTCCCGCGACCATCACCGCTCCCAAAACACAAATCGCAATCACCACACTCCCAGCCTTTTGAACACTCATCTTCAAAGCCTCACTCTCAAAGGATTGAATTCAGATTGGATTCCCCAAGGTGGAAGGTACGGTATCAGAGCGGAAGGCCCGTTCAATAGTAAAAATAAACTAGACCATGCGGGCCATTCACGAGCGAATGAATTGTCTACCGCAGTTCATCTGGAGACGGCCGCCTTCGGCTGTCGAACCAGAGCGTGCCCTGAGTGAGCGAAGGGGCCAAGCCCGAGTAATGCTTGTAACTCCCAGCCCTTCGCGTATATTTTTCCCCATCTACGAAGATTTTCGTTGACACTACGAATATCTTCGTAGTATGTTCCTTCCCATGAAGCCGACTCCCCACAAACCCACCGCTTCCGAACTCGAGATTCTCCGCGTGCTTTGGACCCGCGGCCCCTCGACGGTTCGCGAAGTGCACGAAGCTCTGAGCGAGAAAAAGGAACTCGGTTACACCACAGTTCTCAAGCTTCTGCAGATTATGACAACAAAAGGTACGGTGCGACGAAACGAAACCCAGCGCGCGCACGTCTATGAAGCATGCCTGCCTGCCGAGCAAACCAAACGGCAGCTTGCCGGGGACATGTTGCAGCGAGTCTTCGAGGGTTCAGCGAGCCAGTTGATGATGCACGCGCTCGCCGGCACTAAGGCGTCCGCCGAAGAGATCGTCGAACTGCGCCACCTGCTTGACGAATACGAAAGGAGTCGCCGATGACTACCGGGATGACGACTACTCTGATGAATTGGGTTTCCCCGAGCGCGATGCAGTCCCTGGGATGGGCGCTCCTCCACTTCCTGTGGCAGGGAACGGCACTCGCCGCATTGGCCGCAGCCGCAATGGCTGTCTGCCGCCGCGCGTCGACTCGTTACCTGGTCGGAGTGGGCGCGCTGGCACTGATGTTGTTCGCTCCCGTCGCGACATTCTTCTTCTATTCGCAGCAGCATTCCGGTGTGGCAGACGCCGCGAAGTCGTCGTCGCCGCTCGCCGCGGCCGTCCAATCCTTCGCGAGGGGCGGAGTCGCGGCGAGTGGCTCGGCGCAACGCCTGATCCAGTCTTCGAGCGCCTCTTCCCGCAATGCGCTTCCCTGGCTGGTCGAAGCCTGGCTGCTGGGCGTGGCCTTCTTCAGTCTCCGTTCCGCCGGAGGCTTCGTGTTGCTCGAGCGGGAACGCCGCAAGCGGTCCACCGTCGTGAGCCCGCAGGTTCTCGAAGTCTGTTACAACCTGCAGGAGCAGCTCGGCCTGACTCGAGCGATTGAATACTGTGAATGCGCGTGGCTGCAAGCGCCCGCGGTGATCGGATGGTTTCGTCCCATCGTGTTCTTGCCAGTGAGTGCTCTCACCGGCCTCTCCGAAGACCAGCTTCAGGCAGTCATCGCCCACGAACTCGCGCACATCCAGCGCTTCGATCCCTTTGTCAACGTGTTCCAAGTCTGCGTCGAGACGCTGCTCTTCTACCATCCCGCAGTCTGGTGGCTGAACAAGCGAATCCGTGCCGAACGCGAACACTGCTGCGATGACGTCGCGGTGACTCTCTGCGGCAACGCCGTTGAATACGCACGCGCCCTCACGCTGATGGAAGAGTGGCGCAGCGCTCCCGTCTTCGCCATGGCGGCGAACCGCGGTCCCCTCACCGAGCGCATCGTGCGCGTTCTTGGTTTGAAAACTCTTGGTGCCGGGGTGCGAAGCATTGGACTCACCGGCAGCCTCCTGTGCCTGACCGCCGCGCTCGTCGCCGGAAACGCGCTGCTTGGAATGGCGCGCCCGCGTCCGGCGCACGCAGCCACCTTCTGGCAGGGTGAGCCTAAAGTCCTTCCCACCGCCGCGCAATCGAGCGTCGCCAGCACCCCGGCGGCGAAGCCTTCCGCGGCTCTTCCGCAAAGCAGCGCGCAGCCGGCGGCCACCGCATCAGCTTCCTCCTACATCGACAGCATGAAGGCTGCGGGCCTTCCCGATCTGACGGTCGACGAGCTGATCGCCATGAAGATTCAGGACGTCACCCCGGAATATGTCAAGGAACTGCATGCGCAAGGCCTGAACCCCGATGCGAATAACCTGATCGCCATGCGGGTGCAAGGGATCACTCCGGAATATATCCGTGACCTTCGCGCTGCGGGCCTCAATCCAACTCAAGATCAACTGATTGCGCTCAAAGTCCAAGGCGCAGACGCTGAGTATTACCGCGGCCTGAAAGAAGCGGGGATTCAGCCCGACGTCGACAAGCTGATTGCGCTTAAGGTGCAGGGCGTCACTCCCGAATACGTTCGCGAGCTTCGCGCCTCTGGCTTGGCAGTGACGGCAGATCAAGTGATCGCCATGAAAGTGCAGGATGTGACTCCGTCATACCTGAAGGGAATGCACGACCTGGGAATCGATCCTAAGGGCGACGATGTGATTGGCATGCGCGTGCAAGACGTCACTCCCGAATATGTGCGTGAGATTCAGGCTCTGGGATTCAAGCCATCCGTGAATGAACTGATCGGCATGAAAGTGCAGGACGTCACGCCGGAATACATCAAGGCCCTGCAGGCCGCGGGATTCAAGCTCAGCGTCAACGACATCATCGGCGCCAAGGTGCAGGATGTCACTCCCGAGTTCATCGAGCAGGCGAAGAAGCACGGCTTCAAGGATCTGACTCTGCAGAAGCTGATTCAGATGCGCCAGCTGGGAATTCTGGATTCCAAGGCCGATATCTAGGTCTTTGTGACAACTCATGTGGGGACGGCCGCCTTCGGCCGTCCATCCTGGGCCTGCCCTGACCGACGTCGAGGGCAAAGGCTCGGCGACATCCGCTCGAATTTAATCGCTCGAATCTAATCGAAAGAGGAGATTGATATGAGAATGCGCCGAACCCTCGCGTACCTGGTTTTCGCATCCTGCGTAGTGGTATTCGTGGTCAAGAATCGCGCCGCCGAAGTCCACAATGGCGACTGGACCATCAGCAAATCCGATAATCCCGGCAAGGTCGAGTTTTCGCTGATCGAGCATCATCACGGCGGAATGTCGAATCACCAATCCGACTGGCCTGCGAGTTCGTTTCCTGGCGTCGACTTTTCGAAGTCCGGACGCCAGGACGTTCACTTCACCATCACGCGCGACGCCGGCAAGATCGACTGCGAAGGTTTCCTCAACAACGGCGAAGGCGCGGGACTCTTCAAGTTCCAGCCGGACTCTAATTATCCGCGCGAGATGCAGTCGATTGGATTCTCCGTCGACGACGAGAAGCAGTTCGCCATGGCGGTGCAGGATGTGAGCCTCGATTTCGCCAAGCAGATGAAGAACGAGCATCTCAGCGACCTCGATGCCGATAAGCTGATCGCCTTCCGCATCTTCCGCGTCGACTCAGCGTTCATTCAGGAACTGCGAGCCGAAGGGCTAAAGATCTCAGATTCCGACAAGTTGGTTGCATTCCGTATTCATGGCGTGACGCCGCAAATGGTGCGCAGCCTTCACCAGGCCGGCTATACGCCCGACGAGGACACGCTGATTGCGATGCGCATTCACGGCGCAACTCCGGAATGGATGGCACAACTGAAGAAGCTTGGCTACGATCACATCGACCTCGAGAAGCTGATCGCCTTCCGCATTCACGGAGTTTCACCGGAGTTCATTCAGAAACTGCAGAGCATGGGTTATTCGCATCCCGATCCCGACGAACTGGTCGCAATGCGAATCCATAACGTCACACCGGAATACATCGCCGACATGAAGTCGCGCGGAATCCACGACCTCAGCATCGACAAGCTGGTCAGCATGCGCATTCACGGCATCGACTAGCTGTCTGTCCATAACTCTGTCGTCCATAGTCGTCCATAAAACGATCGGGTTCCCCATTTCTCGCAGCCTTTGCGAGAAGTGGGGCTTCTCATCACTGGACATAACACTTAACACAGCCCAATCGGCCCTCCGTCTACATAAAATTACCCATACGATCCTTTCGTAGAAATGGTTACTCCGCCCGATGCGGAGATTCCTGCGAGCCCCTACTCTCATCAATAACAGGTCGCTCTGAGCGACCGAGTCTGTGGGGGTGCAGGTATGAAAAGCAGCAATCATGTAACACGAATTGAGACCATTGTGATCGGTGGGGGACAGGCGGGGCTGGCGGTGGGATATCACTTGGCTCAACGCGGTCTACCTTTCGTAATTCTCGACGCCAATACGCAGATCGGGGACGCATGGCGCAACCGCTGGGATTCCCTCCGTCTATTTACTCCAGCACGGTATGCGGGACTTCCTGGAATGCGCTTTCCCGCGCGCGGAGATGCTTTTCTGACCAAGGACCAGGTTGCCGACTACCTGGTGGACTACGCCAAGCGTTTCCGCTTACCGGTACGCAACGGCGTCCGCGTGGACCGGCTATGGAAGGAAGACGGTCGGTTCGTTATAACTGCGGGCGACCAGCGTTTTGAAGCGGAAAACGTTGTGGTGGCGATGGCGAATTATCAAGTGCCCAAGATCCCGGCGTTCGCACGCGAACTCGCTCCCGATATTGTCCAATTGCATTCCCATCAGTACCGCAATCCCTCGCAGTTGCAGGAAGGTGGAGTTTTGGTGGTAGGCGTCGGGAACTCGGGCGCGGATATTGGCATGGAGGTAGCGAGAACCCATCCGACCTGGATTGCCGGCAAGGAGACAGGTCACATTCCGTTTCCGATTGAAAGCTTCATCGCGCGATTCTTCCTGGTGCGTCTGGTGCGTTTCTTTGGTCATCACGTGCTCACGGTAAGAACCCGGTTCGGCCGGAAGGTGCGTCCCAAGATGCTCCACCAGGCCGCTCCGCTGGTGCGCGTGAAGCCACAGGATCTTGTGAATGCCGGCATTCAACGCGTGCCGCGAGTGGTCGGCGTGAAGGATGGTGCCCCTCAACTGGCGGACGATCGTACGCTAGACGTCAAGAACGTAATCTGGTGCACGGGATACGAACACGATTTTCCGTGGATCGATTTGCCCGTCTTTTCCACAAACGGCGCCAAGAACGGCGAGGGAACGAGGGGTGGAGGCGATCCCATCCACAAGGAAGGCATCGTGCCGAATGTGCCGGGATTGTACTTCGTGGGCCTGCATTTCCTCTATGCAATGAGCTCAGCGACGTTGATCGGGATTGGACGCGATTCCGAGCGCATTGTGGATGCGTTGGCCTTGCGAACCAGTCAGGCCGCGAGCGCGGCGAAGCGGCGTTTGGTTGAATCTGTCCGCCGGGAGAAATTGGTTCCGGCGGCCGATCAGGCAAACATCGCTTGAGCAGAAGGGCGTAGAGGAATGCTCAAACCAAACCGTGGTTGAAAGCGTAGGCCGTCGCCGCGGATCTCGAATAGAGATCCAGCTTCGTAAAAATGTTGCTTAGGTGGCGGGCGACGGTCTTCTCGCTGATTCGGAGCTGGCCTGCGATTCCGCGATTAGTCAAGCCAGAGGCGACTAGTTTGAGCACTTGCAGTTCGCGCTCTGTGAGCGGACCGTCGGCTGCGCCTGTCGGTTTCTCAAGTAAAGATTGCGCTAGAGCGAGATCGACGGCGGCGCCGAGCTGTTGAAACTGCTCGCGTGCAGCCGTCAACTCCACGCGAGCATTCTCTTCGTCTCTAAGCTCCCGGCAGGTCCGCGCAAGCAGCAATCGCACGCGCGCAGCTTCATAGGGTGCTTGCAACTCACACCAGGTGGTCCACGATTGTCTGAGCTCAGCGAGCGCGCCTTGTGCATTGCCTTCGGCGAGGAGCACAGCACCGGCTGCCCGACATGACAATGCGCGCAAGAAGGGAACATCGCGCCCCCCGGCGATCGCGGCTAACTCATCAGCGGCGGCACGAGCAGCCACGACGTCATTTGTAGCAAGCATGATTTCGACATAAGCATCCAGAACCACAGCACGCGGTCCCGGTTCCTTGATCTCATCGAAGTTGCGACGAATGGCGGCGCTGGCGGCGTCCACTTGTCCTTGCGCCAGCCGCAGTTGGGCGAGGCCTGGCCCCGGGAACCGTTGCCACTGGCCTGCCTGCCGATAGGCTTCTTCCGCATCGGCGAAGCTGCCACGCAGACGATGGACCTCTCCAACCTGGTAGTAGGCGCCGCCAACGGCAGCCTTGGGAATGGGATTCGAGAGACATTCACTGGCGCGCATCGCTTGTTCGAGTGCATCGGGCCAGGCGCCGTGGATTCGCAATAGCTCCGCCCGGCGCACCAGACAATTCCCGTGGTACGGAACGAGATCCGGCTGCGACTCGCACCACTTCTCCAGCGCCGAAGTCCATTCCTGTGCCCGCTGCAGGTCGAAGATTTCTCCGCAAGCATCGAGCACGCTGCAAAACACTCCTCCCGCATTCAAAGGCGAAACTTCGCCGGCGGTTACCGACACCATGGCTTCATCGAGTAAAGCCAACCCCGCAGCGAGTTGCCCCTGTCGAACCAGGGCGCGGCCTTGTCCCTGCAAACCTAGGACTACCAGGTCTCGATCGCCAAAGCGTTCGCCAATCGCCGTTGCCTGCCCAAACGTGGAGTGCGCGGCCGCCAGTTCGCTACCGTGAAACAAGCGATATGCACTGGGCAGGAGAAGGTATCCCTGTTCCACACAATCAGGATGGTTCTCGAGCAAACGAGCGGCGCGGGAGAGCCAGCCTCCGGCTTTGGCCGTTTCACCATTGAGCAGCGAGATGAAGCCAAGCCAAAAGGCACAGCGCGCGGCGGGTTCCACATCACCGCGCGTCAGGAACGCCTGATGCGCTCGTGCCAGAAGCTGTGCTCCCTCTTGCTCCTTGCCGATCAACAGCGCGGCCTGCGCAAGTTGTACGGTGTGCTCGGCATCGAGAGTTTCCTCCTGATCGGCAGCGGACAAAAGAGAGAATGCGGTCGCCCACGCGTGCTTGTGGAAGGCGTCGTGCGCTTCCTCAATCATTCGTGCCCGGGGGCGCAAGGCTGTTTCTGTCACTTGGTCTCGCATCGGCATCAAGAGGGTATATTTTAATGCGAATCCACGATCGTCGTTTGGCGGGCCGTCCTAAATGCCAACTGAAAAGCACAACTTTTGCCACAAGAGCAACGGTGACCGCCGCTCATCGCATGTCAGAACTCGCATCCCGATGCTATAAAAAACCAATGCGCTCACAGGATTACGCACCCCGGCCCGCGCACATCCAATGGCTCCTCGACTCTGACCCGGCCATCCGTTGGCAGGTCATGAGGGACCTCACCGGTGACGGCCCCGACGCGATTGCAGGTGAACGATCGCGCGTCGCGACCGTAGGCTGGGGCGCAAAGCTGCTCGCCCGCCAATCTCCTCTAGGCCTCTGGAGCGAGAGCCCGCGCGGCTGGAGAAGCGACTTGCCAAAGGAACACCGAGACTTGCTTATCACGCTTTACAGTCTCTCTGTCTTGATGGACCTCGGTGTTGATCCCGTCAGCAAACAGGCTCGCCAAATGATTGACCGCGTCGACAATCGTCTCGTGTTCAAATGGCTCGACAATCGGCCTTACCTCCGCGGCGAAACGGAACCCTGCATCAACGGCAGAATCCTCGGCATCGGCGCGTACTTCAAGAAACCGAATGACACACTGGCCAGGCAACTCCTGAGCGAGCAACTCGAAGATGGCGGATGGAACTGCGAAGCACCCAAAAGCCGGCGCTCCTCGTTCCATACCACCATCTGCGTACTCGAAGGACTGCTGGAATATGAACGGGCGGGGCGCAAATCGTCGGTAGTCAGTAAGGCCCGCAAGCGGGGCGAAAACTATCTCCTCGATCGCCGCATGTTCCGCTCGCTACGAACCGGCAAAGTCATCGACAAACACTGGTTCCGCTTCTCGTTCCCGACGTTTTGGCACTACGACGTCTTGCGCGGACTCGATTATCTGCGAAATGCAGGAATCAAACCCGACAGCCGCGTTCGGGAAGCCATCGAAGTCGTAATGCAGCGCCGCCATCAGAACGGGCGCTGGCCGCTGAATCGCCTTCATCCCGAGTTCGTTCCGCTGAAGCTGGAGACCGAGGTCGGCAGCGCCAGCCGCTGGAACACCCTGCGCGCTCTCCGAGTCCTGCGCTGGTACAACTCAACAGGGTAATTGTGATTTGGACATCCCCGCGTTGCGGCCACGAAAGCTGCACTTCGTCCACTCGCTGAGCCGATCACCTCGCCGAGATCGGGACCTCTAGTGTCCTCTTGCGGACAAAAGAGTCCGATTTTGGACAGCAACGCCCTGCGCTCCGCATCAAAGTTCTGTATTCTTCGCAACTTAGCGTGCTCAGTTTTGGCCTGAGAAATGCCCGCGCCAGAATAGTTTCCCAAGGGTGAGGTGTGTAGATGGCAAACGTTTTGTATCAGGTGCAATACGCAGTCCGGCAGCTTCGCAAGGCTCCGGGATTCACACTAGTCTGCGCGCTTACCTTGGGACTCGGCATCGGCGCGAACACGGCGGTGTTTAGCGTCATGAACGCGGTGCTCCTCAAGTCTTTGCCAGTGGCCGATCCGGATCGCGTGGTGTACCTGAACACTTCGAACGCACCCAAGCGAACCGGCACCATCGATTTCCACGATACGTTTTCCTACGCAGTGTATGACTCGCTTCGCCAGCAACACGACGCGCTGACGCAAGTCATCGCCTATGTGCCGCTTTCCAACGGCAAAGTTGCAGTGCGCTACGACGGACAACCCGAAGAAGCCGAAGGTGACATGGTCAGCGGCAACTTCTTTTCTGGACTCGGAATACGGCTGGCTCGCGGACGCGGCTTTACCCCGCAGGACGAGGCGGACCATGCTGCCGTAGCAGTGATCAGCCACAACTACTGGACAGGACGCTTTTCGCGGAATCCGGATGCGATCGGGAAAGCGTTCTACGTGAACGGTGTGCCGCTGACGATTGTGGGTGTCGCCAGCGAGGGCTTTGAAGGCGCGGAGGCGGGTCGTTCCACCGACTTCTGGATTCCACTGCAGGCCCGCACGGAATTGAATGCATGGGGCAATCCGCCCGAGGACGGCAAGATTTATCGGGACAATCCAACCTGGTGGTGCATGCGATTGCTGGGGCGTCTCGCACCCGGAATCTCGAAGACGCAGGCCGCAGCGCGTCTGCAATCGACATTTCAAACTGCTGCTTACATCGGCCTGGGCAACCCTGAGCCCGGCGAGCAGCGGCCGGTCTTGAGTCTGCAGGATGCGAAAAACTTTCCTGGCTATGACGAGCAGTACGGCAAGCCGCTAAGAATGTTGATGGCAATGGTGGGCCTGGTCCTGCTGATTGCCTTGAGCAACGTCGTGATGTTGCTGATCGCGCGCAACGCAACTCGCCAACGAGAATTCTCGGTGCGGCTGGCATTAGGGGCGGGGCGCGGACAGTTGTTTAGATTATTGCTGACCGAAGCCTTGCTGCTGGTCGCCCTCGGAGGCGCGTTGGCATGGATCTTCGCCTCTTCAGCGACCAAAGCGCTGGCGACATGGGCGCAGATCGAGGCGAGTCTTTCACCAGACAATACCGTCCTTGCCTTCACACTGAGCATCCTGGCGCTGGCGGCGTTGTTGTTTGGATTGGCGCCACTGCGTCTTGCGCTTGCCGCCGGGCCGGGACTGGCTCTTAAGACGTCCTCGGCAACTTCGAATACCGACGCTGGCAAAAGCCGTAGCGGCAAAATCATTGTCGCGCTGCAAATGGCATTGTGCGTTGTGTTGCTGGTCGGCGGAGGCTTGCTGGTTCGCACCCTCCGTAACCTTCAGCATATTTCCCTCGGCTTTCCGGCCGAAGGTCTGGTGGTTTTTGGAGTCAATCCGCAAAACATCCATTCCGTTCCCGAGGGCACCGCGTTCTATCAGGCGTTGATCAATAAGCTGCGCGTTCTGCCCGGCGTGGAATCGGTCACCATCATGGAAGAACGCCTGGGCTCGGGCTGGTCGAATAATGGCAGCATGATGGTCGACGGCAAACTGCCCGACGCGGCCAACGGGTCCACGCTGGTGCGCAGCAACATCGCAGGTCCGGATTTCTTTCATACCCTGGGAGTGCCCGTACTGGAAGGCCGAGACTTTTCGGATTCCGATACCGCGTCGTCGCCACACGCTGGCATCGTTAATGAACTGTTCGTGAAACGCTTTTTGCCGAATCAGAATCCGCTGGGTCATCAGATTGGGAGCTCCGATGGGAGGTATCAGATGACCATTGTTGGCGTGGTGAAGGATCACAAGTACCGCAGCATCGAGGAAGAGCCTGTTCCGATGGCGTGGTACATGTACGCGCAGATTCCGATCACCGGCAAAATGCAAGTCGAACTTCGCGTGCATGGCGAGCCGCTGGCGATCTTGCCGGCTGCGCGTAGGGCCCTGCAACAAATGGATCCGAACCTGCCGCTGATCGAGCCCATCACACAACGGGCGCAGTACGAGACGACCATCTCACAAGCAGTTGCTGTTCGCACGCTTGGCCGGATTCTTTGGATTGCTGGCCGTCTTGCTGGTGGCAACCGGCCTCTATGGCACGCTGGCGTATCGCGTCAACAATCGCACCGTTGAAATTGGAGTGCGCATGGCCGTGGGAGCGCAGCGGTGGCAGGTCGTCTGGATGGTATTGCGCGACAGTCTGATGCTCACAGCGATTGGGGTCGCGATCGGGGTGCCCCTGGCGTCTGTCGTGGCAAACGCACTGAGTTCGGCGCTTTACGGCGTCAAGCCCTACGATGGGCTGACTTATTCTCTGGCGATCGCGGGAGTGGCAGTGGTGGCGGCAGTCGCGAGTATGATTCCGGCGCGCAGAGCTGCGAATGTTGATCCGTTGCGTGCCCTGCGAGCCGAGTGATCCAGACCGTGGACTAGTGGTTGAATGCGATATTCAATCCGGTGGTAAAAATCACGTCGTTGTTTTTCGTGCCGGTTGGTGGGTTCGTTACATAGATGTCGCTAAATTGATTCTGCCATCCCAGCCACTTGCTGATCTTGGTGACGCTGCCAAGACCCACGGTCATGCGGTATTCGCCGGTGTCCTGCAGATTCGGAAAGAAATAAAGGTTCTGCGTG
Organism: uncultured Acidobacteriaceae bacterium; assembly: GCA_963840895.1. Taxonomy (GTDB): domain Bacteria; phylum Acidobacteriota; class Terriglobia; order Terriglobales; family Acidobacteriaceae; genus Sulfotelmatobacter. The sequence continues at coordinate 38,796 of CAWJAR010000002.1, read as the reverse complement.
ATGACCGTGCTCTTCCCCACCTTGTGACTGAACTCGTCTCCCAAGGTTAAAGCCACGAACTTATTGGTCTGTCCGTAGGATTCAAACGCTGGCGGCACACTCCCGGGGATCAGGTTTCCGTTGGAGTACGTCTCATGCGTGTAGTTGACGCCGCCCAGCAAATCGAGCATCGTGGCGTCAGACTTGATGGCGTGGAAACCGAGACCACCGCCGTAAACACTGCGCAGATCGAGGAACTGGAGCGCGTTGGTCATGAAATCCGCGCCTGCGTACCAAAAGACACGTTCACTTAGGTTGCGGTCGTAGCGCAGGCCGCCTTGCACCAGGCTGGCGACGGTCGAGGGAGTGGCAAGATTGTTGGTGGTATTGATGGAACTGACGTAGAGCGTGATCTTGTCGTTGAGCGTGGGATGGGTGGCATTGATGGCCAGGGCCAGGTTTTCAGTTTCGCTGTTGCCGCGGGCGATCGAAAAGCCCACATCGGCTCCGCCTTGCCAGCCGTGCTTCAGGCCAGGATGCAGGCTCTTGTCATAGGCCGTTTGTTCGGCGTCGTTGCGGATGAGGGTGACGTCGTCTTTGGGCGCTTCGACGGTGCCGGCGGTCTTGGTCGCAATCTCAATCTTGCCATCGGAAGTGGTGACCGGTCCCACCGCCGTCTTCCCGTCTTTGAGGGTGACGTGCAGTTGCGCGTCGGTCTTGATCTCTTGAATGGTGTCGAACTGAATGGTGACATCTCCCGCGGCGTCGGTGTGCAACACAAGCGTCTTGCCGTCAGACTTCACCACCGTGCCGGTCAGCCGGTCACCGTTTTTCAATGTGACCTGGTCGGCGAGTACCGCGGTCGAGAGTCCGAGCAGCATCATCAGGGCGAATAGTTGGAATGTGCGCAACACGACCTACCTCCGAAGGGAAGAGATTTGAGCTTGAAACACCAACCGGGGTTGCCCAGGAACGGAAATCTGGAACGGAAACACAGACGCTTATGGCGACAAAGCGGCAGAGATGCCGGGAAGATACTGCTCCGTATTGCTCCTCTAGCTCGGAGTCAGTTAGCTCTTGGTATCGGTTTTCTTGGTCGGATCGTTCGCAGCATTCGAAGCGTCGGTTGACGGGTGATCCTTAATGCCGTCTTTCATGCCGTCTTTCAGCGCGCGAATACCCTCGCCCAACCCTTTCCCTAGTTCAGGCAATTTCTTAGGACCGAACACCAGCAGAGCTATGGCAAAGATAATAATCAGGTGCATCGGTTGAAATAGACCTTCAAACATCGGAGCCTCCAAGGGACAGAACTACCTGTCCAAATCATACGCTATTGGATGCTTGGGCGAAAGGTCAAGCGACCCTGCCAAGACTATCGATAGCATTTTCACTGTTTTACCCAATTCCGCGCCCAGGTTCGGTGAATCCTGCCACGGTCGGGTGTGATTGCGGTCACACTCAGCCGCAATTGACAGGTGCGAGACTCCAGGAAAGTCGCTCCATTCAGTTACTTCCGTGACCTTACCAGCGGGTTCGGTGTCGGGCTATGTTTCTAGAGAGGTTTTTGGAGGGGTGCTTCGATCCGCATTCCCTCAAAAGCCGCCACCAGTACGCCAATTCAGGTCGTCGGGGAGTCCGGTGAGAGTCAAGGTTTTACTTTCCTTCTTGGTCTTCAGTCTGCCGATTGCGCTCGCCCAATCCACCGGCTCACCTCGTCCAAATCGGCAGCCTGTAAACACGACCCAGTTGGCGGCGTGGTTGACCGGCGGAGTTCCGAGCACCCGGCTAGCGCGCCTGGTGGCAGAAAGGGGCCTCGCGAATCTGCCGACCCGCAACGAACTCCATCAGATGGAGTCATTGGGAGCTGACAAAGAGTTGATGCGCGTCTTGAGTTCGGGCAATGTCTTTTCAGCTCGGATTGGTCCTCCGGTCCCAGATTTGTTATTGAAAGCGGCGGCCGAGGTTCGGCAGCAACAATTCCACCAAGCGGAAAACGACCTGCGCGACGCGGTCAGCGCCGATCCGGAAAATCCCGCCCTGCATTTTGCCCTGGGTGTCGTTTACCGGCAGGAAGACGAATCGGACGAGTCTTATGACGAGCTGGCTCGAGCGACGAAGATCATGCCGGACCTTCCGGAAAATCACGCTGCCCTGGCCTACCTCTTTTACGGGTTGGACGACGGCCCGAATTCGATTGCGGAAGCGCGTACCGCTCTGAGCATCGATCCTCAAAATGCCGAAGCATATCAATATCTCGGGCTCGGCCTGTACTCGACCGGACAGTATGCGGCTGCGGTTCATGCCTATGAAGAGTCCCTGGCACGCGACCCCGGCAATGCCGACACTTACTACGACATGGGGATCGCGCAGCACGCAAACGGAAACCAGCCGCGCGCCATTGCAGCGTACCAGCAGGCCATCAAGTTGAGGCCTGCATTTTGGGAGGCGCACTCCAACCTGGGACTGATCTGGCACGAGCAGGGAAATCTGGCGCAGGCCGTCGCGGAGTATCGCGAGGCCAAGCGGATCGCCCCCGGCGAAGCCTCCATCCGTAACAATCTGGGGAATACTTATTGCGATCAGGGCAATTTCGATTCAGCGATTGAGGAAATGCGTGTCCTATACCGCGAACATCCGGAGTGGCAGCAAGGACATGCTTGCCTGGCCAGCGCTTACATGGCCAAGAAGAATTACGACTCTGCGGTGGAAGAACTGAAGCTGGCGGTGCGGTTGAATCCGACGAGCTCGACCGAGCACCGGGTTTTAGGGCAAGCCCTGTTGCTGGCGAACCAACCGGAAGAAGCGCTGCGCGAATTGCGGCTGGCCGTATCGCTCAATCCCGATTCCGACATCGCACATCATCTTTTGGGCACCCTTCTGTTTGAGAAGCAACAGTTGCACGCTGCCGAGAAGGAGTTTCGCGAGGCATTGCGGGTGAACGCATCCGCCGATAACCACTATTCCCTCGCAGCCTGCCTGATGAGCCTGGACCGATATCAGGAAGCACTCACGGAACTGGAGACGGCGGCGCGACTTGATCCGGAGCGGGCGATCTACCGGGCTCGCCGGGAAGAACTGCTCAAGCTGATGAAGGAAGAGAGTCCTCGCTAAACAGAGTTTGAGCATGCGGCGTTGGTCGGGTTCGCACGACCACTTGGCCAATGCCGCCTGATGTACTCCAGTGCTTAGGTGCGGGAGCAGGCAGTACTTACACTTAGAGTGAACCCGAGCCCCATCGGGCCCATGAATCCGTTCAGGGGGAGAATTACAATGGCGACCAACGCAACCCGAACCCAGCAAGATATCGTGAATTCTGTCGTGCAGGCGTCTTTGGCAAAAGATTCGACTGCGCGCCGCGCTGAAGGTCGGACGGCAACCGATTCACCCGCGAATACCCCTCGCCGGCAATCGGGATATGGTTTGCCGTGCGCCAAGTGCCACTTGTACTACCCCGCTGACCTGGACGTTTGCCCGACCTGCCAGCACCATGAGCGAGTTTCACCGGTCGCGCCCCAGATTCCGCCGCGAGTATCACAGGCGGTGGTCGATGCGGTTCCGGATACTGCTGTGATTGAGCAGGAGCGTGAGGAATTTCTGCGACAGTTCAAGTCGCAACTGCTGGAAGCGCACGCCGAAGTGGTGAGCGCTCCGGATGCCATTTGCAAGTTCCGCGAGCACCATACTGGAGAAGTCGCGGGCGCTGAAATCTGCAACTCCTGCTACGAACGCCTGCAGGAGCGTCTCGATGTGTTCGAAGCGGCCTTGCATCTGGAACTGAAAGAAGCTGCGCAAATCATTTACGATGCGGTCTGGGCCGATCCGTCGGATCCGAGCAAGACCTACCAGAACGCTGCCAGCGCGCTATTGTCTGAGTTGCGCAAGCGCGCCGGAATGACCGCGATCCTGGGTCCCTTCCAACCACTCTCGCACTAGAAACGCTTCGTGATCGTTGCGGGCCGTCTGAGAGAGTTATGCCCTCGCGGCACAGACTCGAGTCATTTTTCCGCGCAAGTTGTTGAGACCCCGTGCAAATTGTTGAAAAGTCGTTGGAGGCCTCTCGGGGGCTGTCAGGCGAAGCTTTTTCCTGAGGATGAGGATTTCCTCGGGTGCAGAACCGATCGTCGCAGGAAGGGGCGTTTCCGGCTCCGCAAACGGTATTCTGGGCGATGATCTGCCACCGATTTTGCAGCCGGGGGAACCAAGGATTATTTGGACGTACAATATCCGATTACACTATTGTACATACAATCGCTGCAAAATGAAGATTCTGGTGAACTTGAGCTATTCTGGCTTAAGTCCGACCCATTTTTTGCCGGCGTAAAGCTTGTAGCCCTCGCCATCTTCCACCAGTTTCAGAGGGACGGCATGCACTACTGCGGGGTCGGTTTGCGAGGACGTGCTGAGGACATCGTTGTTGGCCACGTCCATGACGACGAACTTGCCGTCGGCGGTGAAGCCAAAGCCGTACTCTCCCGGCGCTAACGTCGATCCTCCGATGCTGAGCTTGCTTTCAGTGATCAGCATTCCCTGGTATTTCTGCTGAATCGCGGTCGAGTAGCCCGAGGCGTCTACCAGAGCGGCCAAGCGTCATCTTGCCGTCGGCCAGCTGAAAGCCGACCGAGTTGCGAACCTGCACCGGAGCCTTCTGTCCGCGGAAGAAATATTCCGCCGGGACCGCTTTCTTCAGTTCTTCGCCGCTGAGCATGTGCTTCGAAGCCTGCTGCGCAACTGCCGATGCAATCATCAAGACGGCGAAAGCGCCGAGAATCGCCAACCGCGTATTCCGCATAAGAGTGAGTCCTCGATTGTGGGAATGAAAACTGCCCCCGGAGAATCTAACTGTTTCGCTCGCCAGGCGCAAACCTGACTATCGACAACTGACTGCTGACTCCTGACCACGGACTCCTGGTTTCTGACAATTTCGCTTTGGACGCAAGATCCGGATAGTCCGCTGAATATGCCTGGCCGTAGGCTTTTCTTACTATGACGACCAATGCCATACTCACAACGGAAGGCCTGAAGACGATGTCAGCTCAACAATCCAAATCAGCCCCGACCCCGGAAGCTAGCAACGACCCGCGCTGGAATGCCGTGATTGCGCGCGACGCCGACCACGATGGGAAGTTCGTGTTTGGGGTCTCGAGCACGGGCGTATACTGCCGGCCATCGTGCGCGGCGCGGCGGCCACGCCGGGAGAACGTGCAGTTCTTCCTGAGGCCCGAAGACGCCGAGCAAGCAGGATATCGTGCCTGCCTGCGCTGCCGTCCCAAAGTCTTCAGCGGCAATGCCGAGGCTGATGGGGTGAAGGCGATCTGCCGCTTTCATCGAGCAGCATCTCGATGAGCCCGTGACGCTGGAGCGCCTGGGCAAGGAATTCCGTCAAAGCCCGTTTCATTTGCAGCGGCGGTTTAAGGCCGTGCTGGGCATCACGCCGCGCGAGTACGCGGATTCCTGCCGCTTGCGGATGCTCAAGCGCGGTCTGCAGGCTGGAGATTCGGTGACGCGCGCCATGTACGACGCCGGCTACGGTTCCAGCAGTCGGCTCTACGAGAAGACCGCATCGCAGCTCGGCATGACGCCTGACAAGTACCGGCGGGGCGCGATTGCCGCCTCGATTCGCTATACCTGCGCCGATTCGCCGCTGGGGCGGATGCTGATTGCCGCCACCGAGCGGGGGATCTGCGCGATTCAGTTCGCGCGATCCGACGGCGAGTTGATCGAGGGTCTGAAGCGCGAATTCCCCTTCGCGACGCGGAAAGTGGATGAAGGCGGTTTGCGATCGTGGGCGAGCGCTTTGCTGCGGCACATGCGCGGGAAAGATACGAACTCGGCGTTGCCCCTCGACATCCGCGCCACCGCGTTTCAGCGGCGCGTGTGGGCGTATCTGCAATCGATTCCCTTCGGAGCGACGCGGTCCTACAGTGAGGTCGCGAAAGGCATTGGTCGGCCTACCGCGGTTCGTGCGGTCGCCCGCGCTTGCGCGACCAATCCTGTTGCGGTGGCGATCCCGTGCCATCGCGTGGTTCGCGAGGATGGAAGCATGGGCGGGTATCGCTGGGGCATCGAGCGCAAGAAAGCACTGTTGGAAATGGAGCAGCCATCGTAGAGACGTTGCTCGCAACGTCTCTACGGCAGGTCTTCTCTTGCCGCACGATTTCTTACCGACAGCCAGTTCAGGAACGCGACTGCGACCGCGATGAGCAGCACGATCGATTTGTTGTATTCGATGCGCGTGAGCAACGCTGCGCAGATCAGAACGCCCAAGATCGCCATCAGCGTGCCGCCGGGGAGATGAAATATTGCGGGCGTTTTGTGCTTTCTCCGCAGAGCCGGAAGAGAAGCGCAGATGACACCGTAGTAGAAAAGACGCGATCCCGCCGAGAGGGTTGCGTTGCCGGCAAAAGTGCCAAACCAGGCAAGCAACCACACGATCAGGGCGAATACAAAAATGGAGAAGTACGGCGTGCGGAAGCGGGGATGCACGGCGGCGAAGAGAGAAGGGAAGTCGCCGCGCTCCGCAAGTGCAAAGGTAATGCGCGGAGTGGCGAGCATGTTGCCGCTCAGGTATCCATAAATCGAAAACAGCGCGCCCATTCCAATCAGTACGCTCCCGCCCGATCCCATTACGATGCGAGCCACGTCGGCTAGCGGGCGTTGGCTATGGCCCGGATCGGGCAGAACACCTACAACAACCCACTGAATCAGGCCGTAGATGACGGCGCAAGCGAGCAGGGCTGCGAAAAGTCCGAACGGCATATCCCGCCGAGGGTCTTTGGCCTCGCCGGCGGAGATGAGGGCGGCCTCGAAACCTCCATAGGCGAAGATGAGCAGGACCATGGCGCGTGCCCAGTCGTTAGCTGCCGGTGAAACCATGCCTTGGGGAATGATGCGGTGGGTGCCGATCAGGTAGAGCGCGCCGGCCACTGCGACCAGGCCAAGCGACGACAGTTTCGCGGCAGTGAAGAAATTGCTGACTCGCGCGCCAGTGCGTACTCCGCGAACGTTGATGGCTGCGAGAAATCCGATCAGCAGCGTCAGAATTGCGAGCTTGGGAAATGTCTGCGTGGCACGCGGCCAGAACTGCCCGAGGTACACGACGAATAAGTTGGCGTTGGCGGCGCACGAAGTCAGGCGCACGAACCAGACCAGCCACGCCACCTGAATTCCCATGAAGCGTCCGAAGGCCTCGTGCGCATAAAGGTAGGGGCCGCCGGTGTGGGAGAAGCGCGAGGAAACCTCAGCGAAGCATGCCAGGATGACGCCCATGGCAACGGCCGCGAGAACGACGGCCAGGACGCTGGCGCGTCCGAGGAGCGCCGCGAGGACAGAGGGCAGTCCGAAGACTCCGCTGCCGATAATGCAGTTCACGGTGAGGGCGGCAAGACTCCAGCGGCCGATGGCGCGGACTAATCCCTCGCTAGAGGCCGTTTGCGGTGCGCTTTCGGTCACGGCGAGTTTGTATCACAAATCGCGCCGGCTCTGGCAGCGCGATGGCCCGTGGTCTAGAATTCCGCCAATCCAAATGTGGGGGAAGTTTCGTAATTCTTTTTAGATCATGAGCGGGAGTACGGACACGCGATGTTCAATGAAGGCCGTTGCGTCTTTGTTGCCGGTGGAACCGGCTACATGGGGCAGAAGTTGATCGCAAAGCTACTGTTACGCGGGCATGAGGTGCGGGCGCTGGTGCGTGCGGGGTCGGAGAAGAAGCTTCCCGCCGGGCTGCAAGCCGGTTCCTGGAAATGCGCTGGATGGCGCGAGCTATGCGAATCAGATTTCTCCGGCAGACACGTTCGTGCAGTTGGTGGGAGTGGCGCATCCCAGCCCAGCGAAGGCAGCGGAATTCCGCCGGGTGGATCTGCCCGCCGGTCTGGGAGCGATTGCGGCGGCAAAGTCGGTGGGCATTCGACACTTCGTTTACTTGAGCGTGGCACATCCGGCGCCCATGATGCACGACTATATCGCGGTGCGCTCGCGAGTGCGAGGCGGCCATTGAGACGGCCGGACTGAATGCAACCATCCTGCGGCCGTGGTACGTTCTTGGTCCCGGCCACCGTTGGCCGTATCTTCTGTTGCCTGTGTACAAAGTAGCGGAACTGTTGCCACCGACGCGTGAGGGCGCCCAGCGCCTGGGGCTGGTGACTTTGGAGCAGATGACCAATGCACTAACGGTGGCGGTAGAAAATCCGGTGGACGGAATACGCGTGGTAACGGTACCGGAAATCCGCGCGGCATGCGCGTGAAAAGCCGCGCCAATCGCGGTGTTTGACGTGGTGACCTTTTGTCGATCCAAAGTAATGCCGAGAATTACGAAAGGCGCATGCCCGTGGGACATCTATTCGCTGTGCATTGCCGATGAGATGGTTGGAAGGCAAACAGAATGGCCATCGACGACATGGACGACCTTCATCTGCGAATCGCACGCGTCACCGAAGACCTGCGCACCATTCAGCAGGAGCTCAACTGCGCTGCCATGCAGGCTCCGAGTGATCCGGAACTGATGGAAGCGCTGAATTCGCTTTCGGAGACAGAGCCCATCGACACGTTGCGCACGGCCCTTGACCAGATGCGCCATTTCCTCTGGTTCTATTCGCAGGTGATGAGCAACGAACCTGAACTCGGAGATAAGCTACGGCAGGCCGGTGCGCGGCAACCGCGACGCGATGAAACGTCCCGACACCGGCAGTTCATTTCTGGATCAGCTCTCGCGTGCCGACGAACTCATGCTGCTGCATCACTTGGCGGATGCAAGACGCCGCAAACCCAACTAAGAGTTTTTGCGTCTCTCTCTCACTGTTTCAAATAACGAAGCGCAACACATCCTGATTTAAAAATCTTGGACTCAACAAGTTTTAGTTGCAATCTCTCCTGCAGGTTAATACCTTCAAACAACCGTCTCCCTTCTCCTAAAACTATCGGGTGAACCACAAAACGGTATTCATCAATCAGACCAAGCTCGACCAGTTGTGAAGGAATATTTACACCACCGGTAAGGATATTTTTGCCTTGTTCTTGTTTCAATTTAAGTATTTCGTCGTGAAGGTTCGTACGAACAATTCTCGTTTTTTTTCCTTCTGGGCTGTCCAATGATCGTGAGAAAACAATAATCTTGTTGACGGCGTCAAATGCCTGGGCAAATTCGTAATCTGCTTTTGTCTGACCGGAAGGGCTTTTCGCCACATCGGGCCAATAAGGAACCATCAATTGATAAGTTTTACGCCCGTAGAGGAATGTGTCAGCATCCCGCGTGAGCTGCGTAAAATACTCAAGCGTTTCATCGTCGGGATTGAATTTGGTATGGTCGTAGCAGCCATCTAAGGTAGTGTTGATTGCGAAGATTACACTTCTCATTGGATTGTCCTGACCCTGTCTTGCGCGCCCGCGCTCATGAGAGTTTGAGTTAGAACCCGCGCCCACGAACAATCGTCTTCACTACTTCGCCGGTGGACGTCAACACCGTGAAATCGGCGTCGGCTCCTGGCTTCAGAGTGCCGTGATGTGCGGTCAAGCCCACGGCCTGCGCCGGGTTGAGCGTGGCAGCGCGCACGGCGTCGCGCAAACTCCAATCAGAAAACTTGGTCACGTTGCGCACCGCACGGTCCATGGTGAGGACGCTTCCGGCGAGGCTGCCGTTGGCTGTGCACTTGCCATCTTTCACGTCGACCTCGATCGGCCCTAACTGGTAACGTCCTTCGGGCATGCCGGTGGCAGAGATTGCGTCGGTGATGAGCACGGCGCGTTCGCGGCCCTTGGCCTGCAAAAAAACTTTCACAACTTCCGGTGCGACATGGATGCCGTCGACGATGATGTCGGCAGTGATGCGGTCATCGCTGAGCACTTCGCCGATGATTCCCGGCTCGCGATGGTCGAGCGGCCGCATGGCATTGAAGGTGTGGGTGGCGTGGCGGGCTCCGGCTTTCACTGCGTCCTTGGCCGTGGGCATTTCGGCGTCGGAGTGGCCGATGCTGACACAGACCTGGCGCCGGGCCGCTTCGGCGATCACTTCCATGGCGCCGGGAATCTCGGGTGCAATGGTCAGCATGCGCACGTGTCCGCGTGCCGCCTGCCACAGACGATCGAAGATGGCAACGGTGGGCTCGACCAGATTCTCCGGGGGATGCACGCCGCGGCGCTTGTGAGAGAGAAACGGTCCCTCGAGATGAATGCCGATGGGACGAGCTTGCTGCGGGATCGCCATTAGTCACGTCGGCGGTAGATTCGATCGCGTCCGCGAGGCGACTGAGGGCCGTACAGGTCGCGTCGAGGGGCGCGGCCACGGTGGTCGCAAAATATGCGGTGACCCCGTGTGTGGTCAGAAATGTTCCCAGGCGCGGCAGTTCGGAGGTCGAGGCTCGCATCACGTCGAGCCCAGCTCCGCCATGCATGTGGATATCGACGAAACCGGGCGCCAATATGCCATCGCCGAAGTCGAGGAGAGAGGTGTTCGCGGGAAGTTCCTTGGCGGAGCGGGTGGAGATCTCAGAGATTCGCCCGTCTTCCACGATGAGCAGTGGATTCGCGATCTCTTCCGCGGGAGTGAACAGACGGCTTGCGGTGAATGCAGTCTTCATGGGGAAGTGGAACGAAAATCTATCGTAGTCGTATCCGCAGGTTTCAGACAACACGTAGGGCGCGCGAGTACATGCCAGCCGCACCCACTCGGCAATGCTTCTCGGTTCCCGTGCAGCGGAAAGAACAGTGTAAGATTCCGGCAACACATTGCGTGACTCGGTCGGGTGAAACCCTGGGCATTGGCTGAGGAGCACTGATGAGTTCGATCGAAATTCGCAGATCGTGGAACATAGCAAATCCGAATTCGCGATCCCACACGATCGTGCTGGTGGTCTTCCTGGCAGTCCTCTCCTACCTCGCTGCAAGATTAGGAGGGACAGTAGTCATACGCCCACAGCAGGACTGGCCACTCTGGCCGGGTAACGTCTTATTGGCGTCGGTGTTGCTGCTGGTACCCCGCCGGCTGTGGGCAATCCTTATTGCGGCAGCCTTCGCAGCGTTTGTGCTGCATAACCTGCAAGTGGGCATGCCCGTCCGTTCAATTCTTATCCTGCTCGTATCTGACGCGGTGGAGGTCCTGACGGCTGCGCTGGGGCTCAGTTATTCCTTTGAGGGCGTGCCTCAACTCAACAGTGTGAAGGCGCTGGCGAGGTATTCATTCTTCGCCGTGCTGCTGGCGCCATTCGCCGGAGCATTTTTCGGTGCACTTCCCACAAACGGTGAGTACTGGGCAAGTTGGCGAATTTCTTTCTTGTCAGAGGCGTTGGGATATCTGACTCTGATGCCCGCGATTTTGGGTTGGGTTACCAGGGGACCGGTGTGGGCACGCGAGTCTCTCTCTCGCTACCTTGAAGCGGGAGCGATGCTGACTGGTCTGGCTGTGATTGGATACTTCAGCGTTGTATCTCCCTGGATTGTCATCGCCCCCGCGCTGACCATTGTCCCATTCTTACTGTGGTCGGCCTTGCGCTTTGGATCAACCGGCGTCAGTAGCCTGATGATTGCGGTAGCTTTTCTGGAAATTTGGGGAGCAGTCCACGGTCGTGGCCCTTTCATCGGGCCGGACTCAATTCACGATGTACCGTCGTTGCAGTTGCACTTGCTGTTCACGGCTGCACCTTTCATGGTTCTCGCAGTGATTGTGGAAGAACAGAAGCGAACCGAACGATCGTTCCGCGAGAGCGAAAGGCGGTTCCGATTAGTAGCGGATACGGCGCCTGCATTGATCTGGATGGCGGGAACGGACAAGCTCTGCACCTACTTCAACAAGCCCTGGCTGGACTTCACCGGGCGATCGATAGACTCCGAACTCGGAAACGGTTGGGCAGAAGGGGTTCATCCAGAGGATTTGCAAAGCTGCATGGATACCTATACCCAGACCTTCGATCGAAGAGAGGAGTTCAGAATTGAGTATCGGCTTCGAAGGCACGATGGAGAATACCGGTGGGTCATCGACATTGGGGTACCGAGGTACAACCAGGATCGTTCCTTCGTAGGCTACATCGGAATCGGAATTGATGTGACCGAACGCAAGCGGGCGGAAGAGAGCCTGGCAGGAGTGAGCCGCCGGCTAATCGATGCCCAAGAGCAGGAACGCACTCGAATCGCCAGGGAACTTCATGATGACTTTGGCCAACGTCTTGCAATGTTGACCAACGAGCTACAGCAACTTCAGCAAGATTCGCTGGATTTGTCGTACGAAGTGCGCCGTCGAATGAGCGAAATGCAGAGGGAGAGCTCGGGGATTGCGGTCGGCATTCAGTCCTTGTCACACCAATTGCATTCGTCAAGACTGGAACTTCTTGGCATCGCCGCGGCCGCAAGAGGATTCTGTAAGGAATTCGGAGAGAAGCAGAGAGTTCAGATTGACTTTCAAGCCAACGATGTACCTAGTCCTCTTGCGGCGGATATTTCTCTTTGCCTCTTCCGCGTCATGCAAGAAGCTCTGCACAATTCCGTGAAGCACAGCGGGGTTCGGGAGTTCGACGTGCAATTATGGGGAACATCGAAGGAGATTCGGCTCGCGGTGCGGGATTCCGGCGTGGGCTTTAACCGCGAGGCGGCAAGAGCCAGCGAAGGACTTGGCCTTATCAGCATGGAGGAGCGGCTGAAGATGGTAAAGGGAACGCTTTCGATCGTCTCACAGCCCAAACGTGGAACTACCATCCACGCTCGCGTGCCAGTCACTGTGGAAAGCAGTTCCATCCGCACGGCTGGATGAGAATGCCAGTGTTTTCACGCCAACGTGGCGAGAAACTTAGAGTTTCGTCCCGGGCAGTCGCAACAGTTGCTCGCCCGCACAAGGGCCAGAGCGAAGCTGTAGTAGAATTAAGGGACTCAGTAACCGTCGGGGAGTGGCTCAGCCTGGTAGAGCACCTGGTTCGGGACCAGGGGGTCGGAGGTTCAAATCCTCTCTCCCCGACCATTTACATGTTTGTTCGTTCCGGGAACCATCGGCATCGCGCCGTCCTTCGCAAGATCCCTTTGTCCTTCTGTGGTTATTTCCTTTTCGAATTCTGCGTGCCGAGGATGAAGGCCGCGACGTTGTTATGGAGACCTTTCAATGAGGCCTCGTGCGCATAGACCATATGCCCGGACTCATAAAACTTGAATTCAATGTTTTTCTGTAACTTGGCGGGAATGGGCAGATGCTGCATTTCGTAGACGCCTTCGAAGAAGGGCGTTGCCAGATCGAAATAGCCCGCGTTGACCATGACTTTCAAATCCGGGTTATATTTCATTGCGCTGGCCAGATCTACCATGACGTTTGTCGCCTGCGGCAATGGCATGGGCGCTCCTGGGGGCTGGTGCAGGAAATTCCATCGTTTTTCCACGTCAATTTCCGGCTTGTACTGGCGGTTCTCGCCGAATTTCAGCTCCTTGCGCACGTAGTCGTTGAAGGCCGAGACATAGGCTGAGCCGATCGCCGCTGACTGCGGATCGTATTCCGCCTCCCTGCTAAGCGGGTCGAGAGTCGGTCCGGAGAAGCGCGTGTCGAGACGGCCCGTGGTGGTGTCACTGTCTGATTCAAGAGTCTTCTCGAACTGCCCGCCATTTACCCGAAGGTCGGATTTCTCAATGTAATCGGCGGGCAGGCCGGTGTAGCGATGGAGTTTCTCCACGATGGCCTGACGCTGGTCGGACGCAAGTGTGAATCCGGCGCCGAGGGCGATTGCATACTCTGTCATGGCAAAATGCTCTACTTCGGTCAGCAGGGGCGCCAACTCGGCGGGGCGGTCGGGCAACTTGTGGTGATACCAGGCAGTCGCGGCGTAAGTGGGCAGAGCGAGTTGGTAGGAGAGATCGATTCCTGGATTGAACTGCGGCGCGTCTGCGAAAGTGTCATAGCTTAAACACTGGGAAAGCAGGATCACTCCGTTGAAGTCGATGAAGTGACCGGTTTCGAGCAGATTGATCAACGCGCCGGAACGGGTGGTGCCGTAGCTTTCACCAAAAAGATACTTTGGCGAATTCCAGCGTCCATACTTTGCCAGAAACTGTGAAATGAAATCGGCGAAAGCGTCTGCATCCGCATCGACGCCATAAAACGCCTTGTCCCGATCCTTTCCAGCCAGGCGGCTGAAGCCGGTTCCCGGTGCATCCACAAATACAAGGTCAGTGGCGTCGAGCAGGCTGTAGTCGTTGTTAACGATGGAGTATGGCGCCGACGGAGTGTGAGCGTCGTCGACCGTAATCACGCGTTTCGGTCCAAACGCTCCCATGTGCAGCCAGACGGTCGACGAACCCGGGCCACCGTTATAAAAAAAAGTAACCGGCCGCTGCGCACTCGGATCGCCGGACTTGAAATACGCAACGTAAAACATGCTGGCTTCGGGCTCCAGATTCTTGTCGTCCTTATCCTCGTTCTGAGGGACGTCGTCCCAACCTTTGGGATGCACGACGACCGTGCCGGCAAAGGCGTCATAGGGAATTGCTGTACCTGCGACCGTGACCGTGCCCTTGCTGGCCTGTTGCTCCGGCTTCAGCCCTTCCGGTTTCGCGGAAGCTTGCTTGCTTTGGGCGGAGTCGTCCTTGGATTGGGCACGCGCGGGAGCAAGAGATAGCATCGATCCCAGAATGATCAACGCGAGAGTTTCGATAGTGACGATCCTCATCGGAAATTTGTCTCCGTGAAAAGTGAAGCGCGCGCCATTATAGGGCATGCGGAAAGTCCTTCTCGATCTATGAGGAATCAAGAAAATTACGCTGCCCCGTCGAGACGCAAAACTTACACTTGGTGTCACGCTTTATTGCTTCAACTCAGGCTGTTCTAGTGAATCTGCTAAGCTGGGCCGGAATCGACATTCAAAGCAGAGGACAAAACCGTGGAAGTCGTGGCAGGAGTGGATTTGGGCGGGACCGCAATTAACTATACGTTGGTGAACCGGGAAGAGCGGTTTCTGATCGAGGGTATGTGCGAGCATCCGGCGCTGTCGAAGCAAGGGCCGGACGTTTGCCTGCAGCAGATCGCGGACGGGCTGAAGGTTGCCACTGACCTGGCGGGAATTTCGCTGGATGACGTGGTCGCAATCGGACTCGATACGCCCGGGCCGGCGAGTGCGGCGGGACAACTGAGCGCGCGAGGCTCGACCAATTTTGTGCATCCACGGTGGGCGGGATTTGATATTCGCGAGGGGATGGCGCACAAATTGGGCAAGCCGGTTTCGTATTTGAACGATGCCAACGCGGCCGCGCTCTGGGGCCATTATGCGATCTTTGGAGCCGACAGCCGCGAGACGTCGATCTCAGACGTTGTGGGTACGGGCAATGGTGGTGGCATCATCCTCGATGGCAATGTGGTGAAGGGCAAGAACGGTTTTGGGGGAGAGTTGGGGCACGTGCTGATTCCGTATCAGAGCATTGCCGGAATTGCAGGGATTGTGCCGCAATGCAATTGCGGCCGCATCGGCGACCTGGAGTCGCTCTGCTCTCTGACGGCGATCGAGAAAACGATTCTGCCGTTTTTTCTGAAGAAGCATCCTGATCATGATTTGGCGAAGCAAGAGCCGCATCAAGCGGCGAAGCTGGTTCGTGGGCTGGCGGACAAGGGAGATGCGATGTGCAAAGAGATTTTCCGCGTGCAGGCCCACGCCTTGGGACTCTTCTTTGACGAAATGATTAATACTTTTGATCCGGATGCCTTGATTGTGGGCGGCGGCGTTCTGGAAACCAGTCGCGAATTCCAGAAGTGGTTTCTGGCGGAGATCCGCGTGGGGATGCCGAACCAGCGCGAGGAGCAGGCGAACATTCCGATCCACGTGATGCCGAACGGCGACACGGCCGGGGCGCGAGGAGCGGCGCTGGAGGCGCTGAAGCTGGCGAGATCCAGCGGCCTGGCGTAGCGTTCAAGATTTGAGTTCCAGAAAAGTTCGGATGCGATCGAGTTCTGAATCGAGTTCGCGGTTGAAGGCGCGGTCGAGCGGGCGAGACTTGATGTAACCCACGTCTGCTTGTAGTTCGTTATTTTTTATTGCGAGATTGGCCCATCCAATAACGTGCTCGCGCCACAGAAGGGGCAAGGCGTAATAGCCGCGTTTGCGTTTTGGCGCCGGAGTGTAGGCTTCGAAGCGGTAGACCCATCCCCACAGCAGTTCGAAGCGGTATCGATCCCAGACAACTGGATCGAAGGGAGCGAGTAGTCGTACTTTTTCTTCTGCTTCCAGGCGGGCCGGGTTTTTTTCGGAGGGCCAATACCAGTCAATGCCGTCGAGGCGCGCGTGCGACAGGCGTTCCTTGGCGCGTCGAATTACGGTTGTGATTTCGTCTTCCCACTGGGGTGCGGCAAAGCGCAGACGGCGCAAGAGGATATGCAGGCTCTTGCCGGGAAGAGGCGCGTAGATTGCGATAGCGGCATCGGCGAGTGCGTCGAGGCGCTCTTGGCAGATTGCTTGATCGGTGGGCGCAGGCGCGTGCTGGTGCGTCGCGTAAACGCGAATGCCGGCGTCGCGCCGCACGACGCGGAGCAGGCCTTGATAGTGCAGAGCGTCGAGCAGATGAGTCGTGGCGTTCGAGGAGCCTCCCCAATAATTTTTTACTGTGCCGTGCGAGAAGTGGTCGTCGACTTCGCGGGGATGTACGGGGCCGCGTTCGCGGACGAAATCCAAGAGAAGGAGAGCCTTTTTTCGGCGAGCGGCCGGCCAGTCCTGGATGCCTTCGGCAGGCACGCAACTCTCGGAGCGCGGATGCATGAGCGGCTTGCAGAGAAGTCGTCACGAAGCCGTAGTTGATAAAAAAGTCTTCCGCAATGCCGAGCTTGGAGTAGCGGCGTTCGAGGTCGCCTGCACGGTAATCTTTTACTCTATGGCGCAAGATAAGGTCCTGCGCTCGGGCAGGTGCGCGGATCGGGTCGGCTTGCACGAAACGTAACTTTTGCAGAGCGCGCTTCAGGGTCGTCGGCGGGAAAAGCGTTTGGGCAACGGCAAGGCGGCGCAGGGCGTTGAGGTCGATCGGCATGTCTAGGTTGCGCGAAAGTTGAGGCACATTCAGTTCAGGGCCGACGGTTGCGGTAAAGAGTTGGATCCACTTCGCGGGCCATCGCTTCCACGTTTAAATCAAGGCCCAGAAAATCGCGAACTTCATTTGCCGCCGCAGCGGGATCGCTGAGAACTTTTCGGTAGCCCATGCGGCAGACCGGGATATCTTCTCTCCGCTCGAGCCAGGCGACGATTTGCCGCATGTGATCGCGGAAGGCGTGAGTCAGCACGGCATGATCGACAGACTCTGTGGTTCCGCGGCGCTTGAGCATTTCATCTTGCGAGGCGAGGACTTCGGGTAGCGGTCGCTCCATGAAAATCACTTTGTAATTCCGGCCGGGAGGGAGCGAGAGCAGAAGCTGCGAGATGACTTTGACGACTTTTCCTTCGGCTTCGTCGATGCGATTGGGCTGCTTGGGGAGAAGTTTGATCGGCTCCCATTCGCAATAGCCGCGGGGGTTGTCGACGTCGGGCTTGCGTTCGAGATCGGTGAGCAGGGTCATGCCGCCGGCAGCGAGCATTTGCATCATGAGCGAAGTGCCGGAGCGCGGTAATCCTGAGACGATCGTGATCACGATTTGACTATAGCAATTGCTCCCGCTGTGGAAGTCGGGCTATGGCACGGTGGAGGGCGCGACCGTCCAGGGCTTGCCGTCGAGGTGGCCGGGAAGAGCCAGGCCAAACAGTTTCAGAACTGTGGGCGCGACGTCGACGATGGCGGGCTTTTCCTCGCTGATTTTGTGATTGCAGAAAAGGACGCCGGGGACCAGTCGTGGATCGATGCAGTGGTCGCCGCTCCATGCTTTCAGGTTGTCTTCGAAAATCTGGCTGGTGACTTTGCCCATGACGGAATCCCAGGAGGCGCGGAAGCCGTCGCCGTAGCCGACGATCAGGTCGGGCGCGTTATCGACGTATGGTCCCGCGTACACCGAGTCGCAGTCGAAGACGCCGGTGATGCCGACGCGGCCTGACGCGGGATCGGTGAGTCCGTCGAGTTTTTGGCGGAGTTCGTCTTTCAGAGCGTCCGCGTCAGCGCCGGGTTCGATGATGCCTTCGCGCTCGCGGCCCTTGAGATTCAGGTACAGGCCGTTCAGGCCCATGGTGTAGGCGCGAGTGCGGGACCAATCGACGTCGTCGAACCAGTCGCCGCTCTCGGTCTTTCCGGATTTGAGCGCGAGGTAGCCGTTCTGGTGCAGCCACGCATTCAGATTGACGCAGCGGTTGAACGACTTGAAGCCGTGGTCGGAGACGATCATCAACAGAGTCTGATCGTCGATCTTCTTCATGACGCGGCCGATCAGTTCGTCCATGCGAGTGTAGAGATCCTGAATCACCATGGGACGCTGATCGCGAGGCACACCGCGAGCGGCAGGATGATCGTCGTCGAGGTAGCGCCAGAACATGTGCTGCACGCGGTCAGTGGTGTCGAAGACGCAGGCGCAGAGGCCCTGCTGTGTTTTCTCGAGGGCGTCGAACAGCATGCGCTCGCGGTCGTCATGATTGGCGTAGCACTGCGCGAGGAAGGCGTCATCGTCGAGCACTTTTTCGTTCAAGGCCCAGGTGTCTTCGGCCAGGCCGAGCGTCGCGTAGGGGCCGAAGAGTTTTGAAAGATAAATGGAATACGTGACGGGGTGAGAGATGGGCAGATCGGGGCGGCCGGGATCGATATTCACCGGCGTCACGTAGACTTCGACTTCGGGCGAAAGCTCCTTGAGATAGAAGCGACAGATTCCGTGAGCGCTGAAACCGACGCCGGCCTTGAAGCGCACGGGAATCCACTCGGAGTATTCGCCGACCTTTAGCGTGAATTTCTCTCCGTCGACCGTGAAGCGGGCCTGATTCTTGCCGGGGTCGGGATGAATCTCGAAAATTGACGCGCAGTTCGTCGCCGGAACCGCCAGTCGAGCGGATCCTCCGGGCCGGGAACGTAGGACGAGCACTGTGCAGCAGAGCGCTCGATGGGAACGCGGACGCCGCCCTCGCGAAATTTGTCGCCGCTGGTGCGAGTCGTACACAAGCAGAAAGTTCCCTGACTGCCTTTCAAGTCTGGAACACACATGCCAGAGAGGAGGACGCCGGAAAATTTCTCCGGCGGGAAGGTTACGGGGACGCGAAGCACGGAGCAGAAGATGCCGGCTTCGCCGAGCCAGTGCCAGAAGGGCGTTCCGCGGCGCATGCCTTTAATTCTGGGGCCGCCGAGGGGGATGGTGTACTTGCCAATTTTCCAGCTGCGCTTCGGTCCCTTGATTTCCGCGGAGGAAAGGTAGGGGAGATAGTTGGCGAGATCGCGAGCGAGAAAATCGTAGATGTTGTGCTTGCCGGGGTTCACGCCAGTCATGAACGTGGACCACGCGACCGGAGAAATCGCGGGATAGGTCGTGCGTAGTTTGCGAAAGGTCCCTTGCCCGCGCAGCTTCGCCATGTTGGGCAGCCTGCCTTCGGCGATGAAGCGTTCCGTCAGTTCTGGATCCATGCCGTCGAAGCCGAGAATCACGGCGCGCTTGATCTGAGCTTTTCCGTAGGCTTTGCGCCGGCGCAACAGGCGAAACAACTGGCGGAAGGGCCAGACGAAAAATGCGTACACGGAATAAAGGAAGGCGACGAAGAGCGTCCAGAAGGAGGAGAGGACGGCGAAACCGGCTCCGGGGCCGGCATAGGCGTGGCTGCGCAGGGGGCAGAGCAAGACGATCGCCAGAATCGCGAGATACGCGAGAGTTCGCCGGCGCTCAACCCCGGACGATGTTGCGTGCCATTTCATATTTCAATTCCAAGAATACTCTTGAACAGGAAACCTGCGGCCAGCGACAAAACAAAGAAGAGCCAGATCCAATTCCATTCGATGCCGGCGAAGGCGATGTTGCGGTCGGGGTATTGGACGTCGATAGCTTGAATGAATTTGTTCTCGGGGAGAGCCGGCTCCCCGGAGACGAAAATGCGTTCCCAGAATTTTCCGCGCAGACGGATCGACGATAGACGCGGCAATCCAGAGCCGACGACCACGCTCTTGGAGAAAGTCTGGTCCGAGACTTGAACGTTGATGTTGTACTCTCCGGCTTTGGTCGGCGACGACCCGCCAGGCAACTTCGTTTTCCGATGGCACGTGTACTGCGGGAGCCGTAGTCGCCAGGCCATCGGGCAGTTGGAGCGAGGCTTCATTCAAGAAGTCGGGATTGTCCATTCGGGCCTTGACCAAGAATGACTGGCCCGTGGAGAGCGGAACGGAGCCCAGGTATCGATCGAGCTGCACAATCAGAAACGTCATCGGCACAATCACAAACAGCAACGGCTTGAACGCGAGGCGGAGATAGTGACCCGTGGCGAGCACGATGCGACCGTAGGAGCGCAGGACGACGTGAATCTGATCCTGAAAGAGCCGGAGCGCGAGCAGGTGAGCTTTAAGGCGATCCTTCGCGACGTGAATGGCCTTCTGGTCAGAGGTGTAGCCAAACACGATCACCATGACCAGGCCGATGACCAGTGAAATCGCGACGACGATTCCGGCTGGGACGTTGACTCCGAGAGGGCCCATAGTTAGCAAAAGCGGCGAGATCACTACTCGATGTACCCAAGCCCCTGCAGCCGCTTCTTGATGACTTCCTTCGACGTGGTGCCGCCTTCGCTGGGGGGCAGGACTTTATTCACTTCTTTTTCGAGGGCATGCACGACGAATTCGTCGACCGACGAGTAGCCGCAGGCCTCGGCGCATTGCTTTATTTTGTCGAGCAATTCGCCTTCGAGTTTCACTTTGTGAGAGCCGAACATGATTCGGTAAACCTCGATCTCTTCGCGCGCTTGAAATTAATGGGTCGCACCTGACTGAAAGACAGATTGTCCAATCATACCTTGTGCCTTGGCGATTCCAAACTCCGCCAGAATCGTTGGGGCGATATCCGTTAAGGCGGGTGAACTCGCCGAGATCTTGCGATTGCTGAGCAGGACGCCGGGGACGAGCGTGTAGTCCATGCAGTGGTCGCCGCTCCACGGATTCGAATTGTCTTCGAGTTCGTCCGGCGGGAAGGCGCCGAGGATTGTCTGCCATCCGGCGCGGTAGCCGCGGTTGTAGCCGACCAGCATGTCCGGACCAGACCTGGCGTATGGTCCCTGATACGCGTCGCTCGCGAGGTCGATGCGAGTGATCACTTGCTGTTGCGATTTTGGATCGTGAACGGAAAGCAGTTTCGCACGAATCTCTGCCATTAGCGCGTCGGCAGCGGAGCCTGGTTCAACGATGCCGTTCGTCTCGCGTCCCTTCAGATTGAGATAGAGGCCGTTCAAGCCGAGGCCGTAGGCGCGCGTCTGCGTCCAATCTACGTTCGCGAGGGGCTCGCTGGAATCGGTGCCCGCGCCGCTCTTCAGCTTGATGTAGCCGTTGTTCAGCAACCAGGTATTCAGGTTGAAGGAGCGATTGTAGGGAGCGAATCCGTGGTCGGAGAGAACGAGCAAGGTGGTGTGGTCGTCGAGGCGGGGCAGCACCTCTCCCAGAACCTGATCGATCTGCTGGTAGAAATCTGCGATGGCTGAACCGTTCTGCTCGGCAAGTGTGGCGTCGTATTCGGGATGGTTGGGATCCATCAATCGCCAGAACATGTGCGAGTTCAGGTCGAGGCTGGAGAAATAAAAAAAGAAGACGCCCTGATTGAACTTGGGAAACTCGGCGTCGAAGATTCGGCGATGCTCGGCCAAGACTGTGCGCGCTTGTTGCAGGTATTCCTTGTCGTCGAGCATGCCATCGGAAAGAGCTTTGGTGTCTTCCGCAATTCCCTGGGTGTGAAATTCCCCAATTTCGTCAGTGAGTGAGCGCGAGTAGCTGGACGGAGTGGAGATTGGCAGAGCGGGATCCGCTGGGTCGATGTTGATGGGCGAGACGTAAAGCTGAAAACGGGGATGTGCCTGCTTGAGATAGAAGCGGCACATGCCTTTCACATTTCCGAAGAAGGGAATCAGTTGGAATTCGACGCGGACCCAGTCGCTCCACTCTCCTTCACGCAGAATGAATTCGTGATCCTGCACGGTGAACTTGGCTACAGATTCCAGCGGATCAATCGCGACCGAGAATGATTCGGTCGCCGCTGGCGAGCCTTTGCGGAATGAATTGTCGGGGCCGATGAGATTGGCCGTCACTCGCGAATTTTCAACCTGCACCGGGATTACCTGTCCGCCTTCGACGGAGCCAGGAGCGGCGGTGGGATCGTCGGTGTAAAAAGAAAATGTGCCGTAGGTCCCGCGCAGGTCGGGAGTGCCCATGCCCGACAGAGTCTTGCCTTTGGCAGCGACGGGCGGAAAGTTTGAGGGAATACGGAAGATTGTGTTGGGGATACCGTGTTGATCAAGGATCTGCCAGAACGCGGTACCTTGCCGAAGTTGTTCGGCGCTGCCGCCTCCGAGAGGAATCGACCAATTGCCGAGGTGGATGGAGTGCTTGGGGCCCTCGACCTTCGAAGCTGAGAAATAAAGCGCCAAAGTCTTGGGGTCGCGGTGAATGAAGTCGAAGATTCCGTGACCGCCCGCGTTCATCCCAGTAATAAGGTTGGACCAAGCCACCGGGCTCTGCGGCGGAATGCTGGTAGTGAGCGGGCGAAAATCTCCCTGGGCCTCGAGCTTGGCGAAGTTGGGCATCTTGCCTTCGCGCATGAAGCGATGCAGGAGTTGAGGATCCATGCCATCGATGCCGAGAATGATGAGGCGCTGATCGGTGTGGGAATTCGCCCGGGCGGAGTGGCAAGACGGCAGCATGGCCACGCCCGCGACAAGCAGGAAAAAGCACACCACCCAGAATATTTTCTTCAGAGACTCAACCCTCAGAGGTCCCGACACGATTTTCAGAACGTTGTTAGACTTCTATTCATGCTGCGGCACTTGGGCTCGTGGTTCTTGTTTTTCATTCTAACCCTGGTTGTTTTCGCGGTCGACTCCCGGGCTGCGGCCAAGCCAAACATCATTCTTATTACGGTGGATTCGCTGCGGGCCGACCGGCAGGACCAGACTCCTAATGTGGATGGGGTCGCGCATGAAGGGATCGTGTTTACCCAGGCCTATGCACAGGCGCCGACGACAGTTGTGTCGAGTGCCACGATTCTAACGGGCACGTATCCGCAAACGCATCGGGCGAGTGAACTTGCGGTCCCCCTCGCGACGACTTTGCCGTACTTGCCAGACCTGCTTCATGCCAACGGGTATCGCACGGCCGCGTTTGTCGGATCGTTCCTGCTGGATCCGCGCAATGGGCCGTTTCAGGGGTATGACCGCGGTTTCGATTTCTACGATGCCGGCTTTCACTTACCCCAGCGCGGGGAGACACGATTCCAGTCAGTGGAACGGCGCGGAGATCAAGTGGTGACGCGGGCTACGACATGGGTGGCGGGAAACAAACAGCGGCCATTCTTTCTATGGGTGCATTTGCAAGATGCTCACGCGCCATACGGCACAACCTACGATCGTGGGGTTGCGGCTGCCGACAGCTGCAGTTGGAAAGCTGATTGGTTTCCT
This sequence comes from uncultured Acidobacteriaceae bacterium, assembly GCA_963840895.1. Classification (GTDB taxonomy): domain Bacteria; phylum Acidobacteriota; class Terriglobia; order Terriglobales; family Acidobacteriaceae; genus Sulfotelmatobacter. Next base: position 15,349 of record CAWJAR010000002.1, on the reverse strand, counting down.
GAAAAGCCAATCGCTTTTTGACGACTCGCTGATTGTGATTGCGTCGTCGAACGGAGAGAGTCTTGGTGCGCATGGAGAAGACACGCACGGCATTTTTCTGTATGAGGAAACGATTCATGTTCCGCTGGTGTTGAAACTTCCGAAGAACCGGATGGCCGGAAAGGAAGTGAAGAACCGCGCCCGGTTGCTCGATATTGCTCCCACCGTGTTGGCGGAGGCTGGAATTCCGGTGCCCTCGCAGATGCAGGGGCAGTCGCTGCTGCGGATTGCTCAAGGCAGTTCGCAGGGAGAGCAGGCGGCTTACTCGCGCAGTGATCTTCCGCAGCAGGGCTTCGGGTGCAGCCTGCTCGAGTCATGGCGGGCCGGAAAATATCTATACGTTCGCGCGCCCAAGCCAGAACTCTACGATTTATCAGCCGATCCAAAGGCCGTACACAATCTGGCGCAGAACGCGAAGGCTACGCTCGACACGCTCGCTTCACAACTGCAGTCCTTCGATGGCCACCTGGGAGGTGACGCCAGCAAATCGAGTGGATCAGGATTGACCTCCAGCGAAATGCAGAAGCTGGCGTCGTTGGGGTATGTGGGACTGCAGAAGGGAACTGCAGGGGTAAACGCTGCCACCGAAGGAACCGACCCGAAAGATGCGATTGAGGCCACGAACAAGACTTTGGCGGCGATGCTGGATTTGGACGATGGCAAGCCGGAAAAGGCTGATTCCTGTGCTGCGCCAGGTGTTGGCGGCGCAATCCAATATCTATCTCGCGCAGTATGGAATGGGAGCTGCTTTGGTTCAGCAGCAGCAGTACGCGGAGGCCGTGCCGTATCTTCATAAGGCGATCGAACTACAGCCTGATTCGGCCTGGGCGCACTACGCGATGGGTGTCAGCTTGATGAAGACCGGCGACTTCAAGACTTCGGCGGTGCACCTGGAAATCGCGTCGGGGCGATTGCCCGGATTCGCTGGAGTGCATTCAGTTCTGGCAGAGGTCTACGAGCACCTAGGACGAAGCCCGGACGCGGCCCGCGAGCGAAGCCGGGTATCGCAGGGCTCCAACAAAAAATAGTGGTTGCCGGAACTAAGGAGATGCGGTCTTGATGGTTCCGACCAAACCGGTTCGAATATCCTGCACCGCGAGGCGCAGCTGACCGGGTTGAGGATCAAGATCCAGGTGAAGCATTAGGCCTTTCTGCACGATCTGCTGATAAGTATTCGCGTCGAAAGTTTGGTCAACTTTCTGGCTGGTGTTCGCCACGATCTTTCCCGCTGGTGAATAGATGGTCGCGTAGAAGGCGACGTTCATATGCTTGCCGCCGGATGCATCTTCTGCGGAGAGCGTGGAAGCGTCGACAAGATAGGTGACGCCGATCTTGCCGGGAACGGAATTTGCGGAGGGTGGCTTGACCTGCGCGGTGAACGATACCAAGGTTGATGGAACGATGTCGCCGAGTGCGGAGGCCACTTCCTGCTGCGTGTTGTAGCCTTTCAGTTGGGTGGGATCGATAGCATAGTAGCCGCGGCGGTTGTGGATCTCCACCGCATCCCGCTTGACCTTCACTTTGATCTGCCGGTATTTGCCGTCGTATTTTTTGTTTTCGGGATAGTAGGCGATGGTGTACGACGCGGCCTCATCGGCAAAGGCCCGCTCGACGCCCAGTTTGATTTCATTCTGATTGACATAGGCGCGGCCGCCGGTTTCGCGAGCCATCTCCCGCATGGTTTCCTGCGAATCGATGTCGGTCGATATGGAGAGTCCGCGGGCGTCGACTGGGTAGACGGCTACCTGCGCGCTAGCGAGACGGGCGGCGGTCTCACGAATTTCCTGGGAGTGAGCATTGCGAAACGTTGCAGCCAAAGTGCCTGCAGAGTGCTCTCCCACCCGGCGTGTGTCCATGCTAGGCAGGTCCTCAGCGAGTTCGGCGTCGCTCATCACGCGATCTTCGGGTATGAGGGAGAAAGGGAGCTCGCCCGTAACCCAGATAAGACTTTTTCTTCCGGGCAGGCCGCCAAGGATGCGGGCCAGACTTCCAAGTGCGTTCAGAGTTAATATCGCGCGCTGATCTTCGGCATATCCCACCTGGGCACTCTCGAAACTTGCGAGAGATGCCTGGGTGACAGCGATGGCTGCGGCGGCACTTCCTCCGCGGAAACTAGCGGAGGCCAAGTTGTCCGTCTTGGGGCCGGTGCTGGGGTCCAGACTATTGACGGCGTTGCTTACGGTTGCGGCATTCTCTGAGCTAGTTGTAGGTCGCGCCGCGCTGGCAAAGTCTTGCGGTTGCGGCCTGTAGCGTTGCAAAGCCGTATATAAGATCTGCGGATCACTGGTGAAGTCCTGTAAGACGTTCAACGAACCAGTCAAGGTGAAGACCGACATGCGGTCGCCAGGCTTGAACTGCTCTTTCACAAAAGCCAGCATCTGACGGCGGGCGTAAGCCTGGTCGTTGAACGGAGTATTGAGCGCGTCCAGCAACATCAACGTGATCGGCGCGCCGGAGGAGCGATACTGCGGGCGGTTCGAGTAGACGCCCGCCGGCAGTTCTGGCCCTACAGGCGTGGTCTCTGGTGTCGTGAGGCTGGCGATTTTTTGAGCTTTGCCGTTTTCTTCGATCACGAAATCGTCAGCATGGAGGCCGGTGATCGCTTTGCCTTGCTTGTCGGTGACTACGACGTCGACGACCACCATGTGCGTGGTGACTCGGATCGTCGGCGCGGGGATGGAAGTAGTCGCCTGTTGTGCACACATGACCGTCGTGGCGGCAAGAAACGCGACCGATCGTCGCAAGATTTGTCCGAAGAGCGGATGTCCAGACATACCTCAACCCCCGATACTCAGCCAGCAACGGTATTATCTTTCCAAAACGCTTGCAACCAGTTTGTTAGCATTGTCGTTGGAAATATTCGGGGGCAGCCTCTTGCGGTTTGCGGAAGTCTGCGCATGGAACTCGTGGATCCGCCGGTCAAATGACCGGTTCTTCTGGCGCAAGTTTCCGGTGGCAACGCTTCTGGTATTGATTCTTGTGTTCAGCGGAGCGGGTCTTGCTCAGGATCAAAGGCTGCAACCGCTACTTGAGGATGGCCGGAAAGCAATTGAGGCCGGGGATTTCAACCGCGCAGCACACTCGTTTGAGCAAGCTCACCACTTAGCTCCGGAGAACCAGGAGGCGAACCGCGGATTGTTGCTGAGCTATCTGCAAGAGGGGCGATTGGCGCAGGCGGAGCAGGTTGGCCAGGCTGCGGTTTCACGATGGCCTAAGGATTCAGAGCTACGGCACTGGCTCGGACTGGTCTATTTCAAACAGCATCGGAACGATCTCGCCGTCTCACAGTTGAAGCAGGCGGAGAGTCTGGACGCTATGTCCTTCGATATCCACTTCGACTTGGCACTCGTTCTGCTATCCGACGATAAGTATCCCGACGCTGCGAACGAATTGGAAAAGGCCGTCAAGATTGATCCGAAGGCGGCGCTGGCTCACGTTCTGCTGGGGCGGGCGTATCAAAATACAAATCGCAGTACACAAGCGGTTGAACAGTTTCAGGCGGCTCTGAAGATAGATCCGGTGTTTCCGCTGGGGCACTACCATCTGGGCTTTGCGTATGCGAGTTTAGGCCGGAACGACGAAGCGATTGCAGAGTACGAGAAGGAACTGCAGCGTGGGCCGAATAATCCGACTGTGCTGTATCAACTGGGTCACTGCCAGGTTGCGGCCGGGGATTGGAAGTCTGCTGTCATTCATTTGAAGCGGGCGATCGAAATTGATCCGCAGAATGCGGATGCATCGTACGATCTGGGCAAAGCGCTTTTTCTGCAGGGTGATGCGGATGCGGCGGTGCTTCCGCTGCGGCGGGCCATCGAATTGAAGCCATCGGATCCGAGCCCGCATTATCAGTTGGCGCGTGTCCTCGAAAAGCTGGGCAACAAAGAAGAAGCCAAGCGTGAATTCGAGACGTTCTCTGCCCTCAAAAAAGCTCAGCCCGTAACGGGGGGAATGGCGAGCGGGCCAGTCCAATGAGCCAGAGGCCGAGGTTGTCGCGACTGACATGGATCTTCGTGTTTGCCGGTACCGTGGTTCTGAGCCTGCCGCGCCTTGCCTATTCTCAAAAAATCTCTCCGTCCCGTGGGCAGGCTTCCCAAACGCCGCATCCGCAAAAGAAACCTTCTTCTGCGGCGATTTCTTTCGCTGATGTGACCCGCGCGGCGGGCATTGACTTTCAACTGACTTGCGGAGATCCCGGTAAACGCTACATTCAGGAATCCATGTGCGGCGGGGTTGCCGTTTTTGATTACGACAACGACGGGTGGATGGATATTTTTCTGGTGAATGGCTCGACCCTCGCCGATATGAAGGCGGGCAAGTGCCACCCCAGCAAGCTTTACCACAACAATCGTGACGGCACCTTCACGGATGTGACGGCGAAATCGGGAATCAGCCACTGCGGCTGGGGCTTTGGCGCCGCCGTGGGCGACTACGACAATGATGGTCACGAGGATCTCTACGTCACCTATCTCGATGGCGCAGTGCTCTACCACAACAATGGAAACGGAACGTTTACTGACGTGACTTCGAAGGCGGGAGTCCGCAATGCGGGGCGCTGGGGCACCAGTGCTGCGTTTGGCGACTATGACAATGACGGCCATCTGGATCTGTATGTCGCCAACTACGTGGATCTCGATCTTGAGCACCTGCCGGAGTTCGGGCAAGGACCGTTCTGCCAGTATCGAGGCATTGCGGTGTCGTGCGGTCCCCGTGGATTAAAGGGTGCCAGAGACCGCCTCTATCACAACAACGGAGACGGCACGTTCACTGACGTCACGGAAAAACTGAACATCGATCCCGGCGCGTACTACGGACTTGGCGTGATGTGGCTGGACTACGACCTCGACGGATGTCTCGATCTCTACGTTGCCGATGACTCGACGCCCAGTATGCTTTATCACGGCGACTGCAAGGGCGGGTTCACCGAAGTAGGCGCAGAGGCCGGGGTGGCTTACAGCGGCGACGGGCGAGAACAGGCGGGGATGGGGATTGATTCCGCTGATTACGATAATGACGGATGGCCCGATATCGCAAAGGCCAATTTCTCGGACGACACGAATAATCTTTACCACAACGATCACACCGGGGAGTTTACGGACTTGGCCGGGCCCTCTGACTTCGGTCCCGTCAGTGTCCCATTGCTCGGATACGGAGTTAAGTTTCTCGATTTGGACAATGACGGGTGGAAAGATATTTTCATCGCCGATGGGCATGTGAATCCTCAAGTCGACCAGCACTCCTTCGGCGTCACTTATGCGGAGCGGCCGTTGCTTTTCCGCAATCTGAGAAACGGAAAGTTCGAAGAGATCGGGATGCACGCCGGTGCCGCCATGTCGCGCCGCTACGTGGGGCGCGGCGCGGCTTCCGCGGATTTTTTCAACGATGGACGAGAAGACCTGCTGGTCAGCGTTCTGGACGCTTCTCCTCTGCTGCTTCGCAATCGGACTGAGCCCGAAGGACACTGGCTGCGGATCAAGACCGTGGGCGTGCGCTCCAATCATGACGGGTTCGGAGCACGCGTGGAGGTGAAGGCCGGGGGGCTGACCCAGTCTGCCGAGGTCCGAGCCAATTCGAGTTTTGAATCGGCCAGCGATCCCCGATTGCACTTCGGCCTCGGGTCGGCCACCCAAGTCGAGTCGATTGTCGTGCACTGGCCCTCCGGCGTGGTTGACCGGATCGGCGCCTCAGCGCGCCGACCAGGAGTTGACGATAGAAGAAGGTAGGGGCCTCGTGAACGTATCTCGACCGAAACAGGCTTCCTCAACAACCAGGTAGATCCAAGCTCGCCCCCATCCAAGCAAACTTCTGATCGGCATCATCGAAAACTTGTGATTGCCCGCGAGGAGGTTCGAACGTTAACTCCAGCCTCCCGGCCTGCTGCGCGGCCGTAAGTTGCTCTTTCCCCTGATGATAGGTGGGTTTGGCAGAGAACTGAGGGCGATATTGACCGAGCGTGGGACACCCTACAGACGAATTGGTGGCCTGTATTGATGAGGGGCTTTAGGTTGATAAGGACAATAGCTTTAAACATTTCTTGACAGTCGTTATCAGACTGTCGCACAATGCCGCACATTTCACGGACGACTGTTTCTTGAAGCCTGTTTCGTGAACCTGTCTGTTTGCTGGGGCTGTTGGCACTACCACTTAAACGTTGCATCGAGGGAGCCAATGACAAAGCTGCGATGTTGTCTGATTTCGCTGTTGGTTGTGCTGTTTGCGCTGGGCGCGATGGCGCAGATTCAAAACGGTCAATTTGCCGGTACGGTCACAGACCCTTCTGGCGCGGCCGTTGCCAATGCCAAGATTACCGTCAGCAACCAGGCAACTGGACTGGCAGTGACAGCGACTAGCAACGCGACCGGATCGTACTTGATCCCGGAACTCCCTCCCGGCACGTACAAGATCACGGTCGAAGCCGCAGGCTTCAAGACCTACAGCAACGTCGGAGTGACGCTGAACGCAGGAACGATTGCCCACGTCGACGCGAAAATGACGCTGGGGCAAACGCGTGAAGTCGTCGAAGTGACGGGCGAGGTTTCGCAGATCAACACGGAAGATGCCAAGCTGGCAACGACCGTCGGCGCAACCCAGATCGAGAATCTTCCGCTCAACGGCCGCAACGTCTATGACCTGATGCAGCAAGCTCCCGGCGCCGTGAACGTGAATGGCGTCGATTTTGAAAACGGCCACGGCACGGTGGTCAACGGCCTGCGCGAAGACTTCAACGGCTTCCTGATTAATGGCGTCGCCAATAAGGGCTTGAGCGGCGGCGTCAACAACACGCCGATTGAAGATACAGTGCAGGAATTCCAGCAGTTGCAGCTGAACATGTCGGCGCAGTACGGAAATAGCGCGGGCAGCATTAACAACCTGGTCACCAAGTCCGGCACAAATTCCTATCACGGCAGCGTGTGGGAATACTTCCGGAATGACTACCTCGATGCCAACCAATATTTTCTGAATCAACAAGGGGTTAAGAAGCCACCGCTCCGGTTCAATCAGTTTGGCGGCACCATCGGCGGCGCGATCATTAAAGACAAATTGTTTTTCTTCGGTTCGTATCAGGGTGACCGATTCAAGACCGTTGGCACGCCACAGACCCTGGTGGTCGAGTCTCCCGAATGGCAGCAGGCGGTGATTGCAGGTCAGCCCAACTCAGTGGCAGCGCTGCTTTATCAGAATTTCAAGCCTGCAGTGGCCGGGACGACGCAATCGACAATCTCGGACTACTTCGGGTTCGATATGTTCCAGAACGTTTGCGACGGGCCGAATTCCATCTATGGATTCGGGCCTGGTGTGCCGAACATCGGTAGTAGACTGCAGCCCATTCTCGGCGTCACAGCGACCGAGAGAACCGAGATGATCACCGCTGGTTGTACGAACGTTCCGAGCGCGCCGATTGTGGGAACCATCGGCGCTCGCACCAACAATTCCGCCAGTCCTGGACCCGGGGAGTTGATGCCGTTTGAAAACAGCAGCGTGGCGATCTTCGGAACTCAGACGCAATCGTTGGGCAATCTGTTCAACGGTAACGAAGCTTCAGCGCGACTCGACTATAACTGGAATGCCAGCAACCGTATGTTTGCGCAGTTCAACTGGTTCCATTCGACCGATACATTTGGTCCTTGTGACTCGGCTTGCACGCGTGGCTTTACCAACCCCTCGAAGAGTTATTTCCCAAATGGGCAGTTGAGCTTCGTACACACTTTTAGCGCATCGATTGTGAATGAACTTCGGGTAGGGTACACGCAAAATAACACCGGAATCACGACCTCCAAGCCCGGAGTGCCTTCCATCTACTTCGACGACGGTACCGCGGGCTTTGGATCCTATAGCGGCTATCCGCAGTTCTTTAAAGAGCACAACTACAGCTATGGCGACATGGTTTCCATCAGCCATGGAAAGCACAGCATCAAGGTTGGTGTCGACATTAAGCGCAATCTTGAGAACAGCGAGTTCAACGTAGCCCGGCCGTCGTACGAAATGTTTGATCCGACCTATTTCGCCGCCGATGCCCCGGCGGGTGAGGCTGCTGGCGTCGATCCCGGCTTCGTGAATAACACCCCGGCACAGCTGGCTACCAACATTCGCCACTGGCGCAACACGGAGTATGGAGGGTACTTTCAGGACGATTGGAAAGTTTCGAAGCGCCTAACGCTAAATTTGGGCATTCGTTATGACGTTTTCACACGGCACACCGAAGAAAACAATCTGGCGACGACGTTTATTCTTGGCTCAGGCAGCAATATTGCCCAGCAACTTGCCAATGCCACGACCCCCGGCTGCGCTCCTGCCAACCCTAGCGCCATCATTCTGGCGTCCGAGTGCGGCGGCGGATTTGCCCCGTCGGCTACCCTCGGAAAGGGCGACCACAATGACTTCGGACCGCGCGTAGGCTTTGCGTGGGACGTATTCGGCGACGGCAAGACCTCACTCCGTGGTGGTTTCGGCGTTTCCTACGAGAGCACGCTCTACAACCCGCTCTCCAATTCTCGTTGGGATCCGCCTTACTACTCCTTCAACTCGGCCCAAGGTCCGCTGAACGGAGGAACCGACACTGTGGTCTACGGACCTTCAACCTGCGGTGCGTCAAGTTGCGCGCAGACACCCACTGTAACTCCAACTTATCTCGGCCCAGGTACGAACCCTGGGATGGGAGGCGGCGCACAGGCCACCGGCAACATAGGTGGCTGGGCGGGATTCAATCCTGACTTGGCTATTCTGACTGGAATCGTGTTTCCTCAGGGCATTCGCGATCCCTACGTCTACAACGACTTCCTCAGTATTCAGCGACAGATTTTCCCGAAGACTGTTTTGGAGGTGGACTACGTCGGGACGATCAGCCACAAGCTGTTCCGAGCACAGGACATCAACCGTATAGCCGGCGGTTTGCTTCCCGAAGGCGCATCCGTTACCGATAACTTGGGAAGGACTCTGACTGGTCTGCCCGGAAACGGTCGTCCGAATCCGAACTTTGCTACCCTTCGCAACTGGCAGAATGCTGTTAACTCTGCCTATAACGGACTGCAGGTCTCTTTGAAGAAGCAAATGAGTCACGGCCTTCTGTTCAACGTGGCGTATACCTACAGTCATTCCATTGATGAAGGTTCGACGTGGCATAGTGGTGCTACCACGGCGAGCGGCGGCGCTGGCGGCGATGGTTATTCGACCGATCAGTCGATACCGGCTTTGGATCGAGGTAACTCGGTGTTCGACATTCGCCAACGCTTGGTCCTCAACTACGTCTATGAATTGCCCGGAAAGAATCTCCATGGATTCGCTGGCGCTGTTTTGGGCGGATGGCAATACAGTGGAATCTGGGCGATGCAGAGCGGAGCGCACTGGTCACCGTATACTTCTTCGGCTAGGAAGTTGCGTGAGATTTCAGATCCTACTGCCAGCTGTTCAGCGACGGACGTCGCCGCTGGAAACTGCCAAAACCTTGGTGGCGACTACAATCTAGATGGCGGCAAGAACGATCGTCCGAGCAGCAGCATTGCCCAATTCAGTCCTTCTCGCAATACCTGGGAAAATGGCTGGTGCCCCAATGGTACCAACGCAGGCGGGATCATCAGCGGATGCGACGGATCTGCGAGTCAGGGGAATCTGCCGGTCATCTCCGCACCCTGCTTGGGATGTGTCGGCACCCTGGGCCGGAACCAGTTCCAAGGTCCTGGTCAGATTACCGCTGATATGACCCTCGGCAAGACCTTCAACTTCACGGAACGTGTGCACATGAAATTCGAGTGGCAAGCGTTCAACGTGTTCAACCATGCAAACTTTCTGCTGGCTACCACCGGTGGAGGCGCGAATAACCACATCACGTTCAGCAACTTCGGCCAAGCGGCCGGAACGCTCAACGCTCGTAACATGCAGTTCAGCCTGAAGCTGAGCTTCTAGCGGGCAGAGACTGGCGGTATGATGGGCCTGTTCTCACAAGGAACAGGCCCATAGTTTTTCGAGGTGGTTGCGTGAGTCGTTGGGGCTATTTGCTTCGGGCAGGGCGCACGGCGTTACTCTTGCCAGGTTTGTACGTCCTTCTCTGTCCTCGCGCTCCTGCGCAGCAGCAGACGCTTGGCAGTATTGTGGGACACGTGAGTGTTGCCCGCGGAGACGCGCCGCCCGAACGCATCATGGTAACGCTGGAGGTTCGGGGCGCGCCCATGGACAGCGTCTATACCGATTCGTCCGGCACCTTCGGATTTCATAACCTCGGTCCCAATCCCTACTATGTTGTTGTGAATGACGAAGACTATGAAGCCGTTCGCCGGGAGGCTGTGATCGATCCTAACTTCCAGTCTCCAACGGTTTATTTGGAACTCACGCTCGTTCCCAAGAAAAAAGCTGCGCCTGACGTCGCGACTCCGCCGGGCGGATCGAATCCGAACATTATTGATTTGCACGAGTACTCCGAGCGCTTTCCCAAGAAGGCGGTGAAAGAATTCGAGAAGGGGCTTGCGGCAGATGCGGGAGGCAAGGGGGACGAGGCGATTCGTCACTACTTGAAGGCGGTGGCTATCTCGCCGGACTTTTACATCGCGCACAATAATCTGGGCTCTGCTTACGTGAGCAAGTCTGATTTCGTGAATGCGCGGCGCGAGTTTGAACAGGTGGTCAAGCTCAACCAGAGCGACGCGAATGGCTATTTCAATCTCAGCAACGTTTGCATGCTGACCAACCAATTGACCGACGCTCAACAGTTTCTCGATGAAGGTTTGCGGCGTCAGCCTGATTCCGGCTTTGGCCAGTTTCTGCTGGGCTCGCTGAACATGCGCCTGAAGAAGACTGCTTTGGCCGAGGCGGCCTTGCTTAGAGCTATTCAGCTTGACCCTACCAAGGCCCAGTACCGGCTACAACTCGTCAATCTGCTGCTGCAGCAAGGACGCAAGGACGCCGCGGCGTCGCAACTTCGCGAACTTCTCGCCAAGCTGCCGGACAGTTCGTTCAGCCCACAGGCCAGGCAGGTGCTGCAGAAGCTGGAATCGTCGACGGCGCCGGCGGCCGTTCCGAATTAGTCCCCAATACTATTGCGCGTGTTTCTTGATCAGGTCGCAGAGATCTGACTGGAGCTCGCAGGCGCGCTTATATTCGGCGGCAGCTAGAGGTTTTTCGTTCAGCCGTTCGTAGGCGAAGCCAAGGTTGAGGTGCGTTTGCGCCAGATCTGGGGCGAGTTTCAGCGCCTCTTTGTAGCTAGTCACAGCCGAGCGCAGGTGCCCGGTGCGGCTGTACGAGATTCCTAGAGAATTGTAGAGATTGGCTTCTTTGATTCCCAGTTCGATTGCTCTGGAGAGATGCTTGGCAGCTTCCGGATAGTTGGCTTCCTGGAATTGCAGCAGTCCCAAGTCACGCCGCAGCGGAGCAAAACTGGGTTGGATGGAGACCGCCTTTTCGTAATCTGCGATTGCTTGTTTCTTGTCGGTGTGGGCGTCTATGAAGCCGAGTTGGTACCAAGCGCGGTAATTCTCAGGGTTATACTGAATCGCACTTTTCGACCACTGCCGCGCCTCGTCGGTTTTTCCCAGAAAGATTAGAGCGCGCCCCAGGCCGAGCATGGCCTGGTCAAAGTGGGGATTGAGTTCGAGACACTTCCGGAGTTCAGTGGCAGCCTCCTCCCATTGTTGCTGGCCTAGCGCAGTCTCGCCGAGCACGAAAGGGACGACGTACATCTCGGGATCTTTTTCTCGGACCTGCAAAAGAAGAGTACGGCCTTTAGTGACATCTCCGGCGCGCAGAGCATCTTCTGCCTCGAGGATGGAATTGAACTCCCACAGTTTAGTCTTCGGGTCGGCAAGTCCGGCGGCGAGAGCATTCGCTGACACGGGCGAGCGATAAGCGACGTAACCAAGAGCTCGCAATTTCTCGAGTGCGTCTGGACTTAGCCCAGAGCTACTGTCGGTAGTCGGCGTGTAGGGACGCTTGCGGAGCAACGATTGCAGTTTGTCCTTGAGAACTGCCGACGTGGCGGCCTGCCCTGCTGCGAGATTGTTTGTCTCATCAGGGTCAGCGGTCAGGTCATAGAGTTCGGGTTGGGGAGACTCGATATAGTGAAAGCGGGCGGTCTCCAACGCGTGCAGCGGACTCCATCCAAAGGAACTGAATGGGTAGAACGTCTCGCTGTAGGCGGCATCGTCTGCGGGTGCACCGGGTTGCAAAAGAGTGGGCGAAGAAAACTGTTGCTCCACTGCGTCATGGATTCCAGCGGTTCGAATTAAGGTAGGAGCGACGGCAGTGGTCTCCACCGGGCGAGACGCCCTGCCGGGCCGAACGCCGCTTCCAGCAGGCGGTTTGACGATAAGGGGCACGTGTACGGTGGAGTTGTAAACAAAGAATCCATGTTCGTGCTCGCCGTGTTCCCCGAGCGACTCGCCATGATCGCTCAAAAAGACAATCAAGCTTGAATCATAGAGATGGTTGCGCTTGAGCCAATCCATCAAACGCCCGAGTTCGTGATCGGCATAGGCAATCTCGCCGTCATATAAGTGACCTCGATATTGGGTGCGATAGGGCTCTGGCGGATCGTACGGGCTATGCGGGTCGTAAAGATGAAGCCAAAAGAAGAAAGGCCGGTGCGGATTCTTCTTCAGCCAAGTAAGGGCATGGTCGACGCTTTCCCCCGCGCGGCGGTCGACAAGTCCGAGATCGCGATTGGCAAACGCCTCGGGGGCGAAGGCGTCGTCATAGAAATCAAAGCCGCGAGCTAATCCCCAACTCCGGTCCAAAACAAACGCGCTGACGACTGCACCCGTCGCGTAACCCCTCTGCTTGAATGCCTGGGCCACGGACCGGAAGCGTGCGTCAAGGGGTTGGCCGGTGAAATCCTGCACCCCGTTCTGGAACGGATACAGGCCGGTGAGAATCGCGGCGTGGGAAGGCCAAGTCAGAGGAACCTGGGAGATCGCCCGATCGAAAACGACTGCGTCTCGGCTCAGTGCATCGATTGTCGGGGTCTGAATGTTTTTGTAGCCATAGCATCCCAAATGGTCGGCTCGGACTGTGTCGATCGTGATCAAGATGACATTCGGCGCGGGCTTATGCGCGTTGGGCTTGGTCTGGGCGAAAAGCTGTGGGAATGTCAGAAGCAGCCAGAGACAGGGCAGAATGCCGGGAGCCCTACGGAAGCCTGCGAAGAAGTTTTGAGAGCTCTTCTGCGCAGGCCGCATCAGTTCTGGTCCGTCCCGTCATTGGCGTGCTGGGCCTTGCGCATTTCTTCGTCGGCCTCGGCGGTCAGGCCCTTGGCCGTCAGGGCTTTTGCCAGCGCCGCATGGGTGCCCGCGTTGCGAGGTTCGAGCGCGGCCGCGCGCCGCAATTCGGCGATCGACTCATCGACCTGGCCCTGATAGAGCATGAGTTCTCCCAAGGCGCGGTGGGCGGCGGCATAATCGGGGTTGATGGCGGCAGCTTGCTGGAATGCGGCCAGAGCCTCAGGGACCATCTGCTTTTTGAGATAGGCAGCGCCCAGGTTGTAGGCCGCTGAAAAATTTGTGCCATCCAATTCGATGAGCGCGCTTCAACATCTGAATCGCTTGATCGAAATCGCCGGTGCGTGCATAGGCGAGACCCAGGTTGAAGACCGCTAGTTCGTAATCAGGACTGAGTTGCAGCACGCGTTGATATTCTTCTACGGCCTTTTGAAATTCACGGAGACGGTAGTAGTTCAGCCCTAATAAATAGTGGACGGGCACCGATGCGGGATCGGTCTTGAGGGCGGCGGAAAGTTTTTCGGTGGAGCTCTGATACTCGCCGTGCTGGCTTTCGGCGATTGCATCTGAAATCAATTCGTAGGTTTGAATGCGGTCTTTGGGATCGGGCAACGACGCGTCGGTTGCGGTCGACGTGGTTCCCCCCGAGAAACCGGCATATCCCAGGGATTTCAACCGTTCCATGAGTGCAGGATCAAGTCCAGTCTTTTCCGCCAGTTCATGGTCGGCGCTGTACTGGCGGATGAGCGCAGTGAGGCGAGCGTGCAGCTCTTCCCCAACCGCTTTTTTTTCAGGATAGAGATTATGAGTCTCGCCGGGATCGGTACTCAAATCGTAGAGCTCGGGTTTCGGTGCCTGGATGAATTGGTACTTTGCGGTTTCAACGGATCGCAGCTCGCTCCAGTTGAAGTGGATGCGCGGAAGGAAGGTCTCGGCGTAGAGACTGCGCGAGTTATCGTCCTTTTTCTGCGTCATGATCGGGAGCAGGCTCTGTCCTTGTACTTGAGGAGGGATGTCGACGTTCAAGGCCTGCAGAGCCGTAGGCATCAGGTCGGTAAGGCTCACCAATTCAGGAAGGGTTTTAGGCGCGTCACTTCCGGGCAGATGAACGATGACGGGGACGTGCAGCGTCGCGTTGTAGACGAAGAAGCCGTGGAACTTTTCCCCGTGTTCGCCAAGACTCTCGCCGTGATCTCCCGTCAGCACAATCAGCGTGTTCTCGTACAGGCCTTTGGATTTCAGAAAGGTGATCAGTCGCCCGACTTGCGAATCCGCAAACGCGATTTCTCCATCGTAGGGCCGATCTTTGTATTGCTCACTGTAGGGAGCCGGGGGACGGTACGGATAGTGCGGATCGTAAAGATGCATCCATAGAAAAAAACTGGACTTGTAATTCTTGCCAAGCCAGTCGAGTGCGACATCGGCCACGAGATTGCCGGGCCGCTCCATCTCCTCCAGATTCGATTCCTGCAAGCGGTTGAAGTCGAAGTGGTCGTAGTAAAAATCGAAGCCCTTATTCAATCCAAAGCGTGAGTCGAGGACGGCAGACCCAATCACAGCGGCTGTCGCATAGCCGCGCTCTTTCAATACGGATGCCAGAGTTGATTGGCTGGGATTTAATTTGTTGCCGCTGAAGTCGTGCATCCCGCTGAGCGTGGGATAGGTTCCGGTGAAGATTGCGGTGTGTGCCGGAAGCGTGACGGGTACCGGGGTGTAGGCGTGTTCGAAGCGTGTACTGTGCGCGGCCAGGGCGTCGATGTTCGGAGTGTGGATCTGTTTGTATCCATAGCAGCCTAGATGATCAGCCCGCAGAGTGTCGATGGTGATGAATACGACGTTTGGCGGGGCCTTGACGGCGGCCTGAAGGTTGGGAGTTAAGAAAAGGCCGGCTGTGCACAGGAGCGAAAGAAGCCGGAAAGATAACATGGGAAGCTGAAATTATACGACAGAGTCCTGGTGTTCATCTTCGGCGAGCTGGGCTAGCGATGTGCTAGGCTGATGAGCCTGTGAAGCTTTTTGCCAGTCTCCTCGGGATTTGCCTGCTGGGAACTTTGTGTACCGCGACCTCAGGTCCTCCCGCAAAGGCGCCGCCTCCGGACATTTTCCTGATCACG
>CAWJAR010000001.1:0-316778 GCA_963840895.1 uncultured Acidobacteriaceae bacterium | reverse complement strand
GAAGGTTGTTTGGCTTTTTGTTGCGTGGTTCTTCTTCTGCATTGCAACGACTGTTATGCATATTTTTTCGGTCGGAAACATTGCCCATGGTGCCGGGGCAGTGCTCGGTATTCTCACCGCTACCGCGATTGTCATGCCGCACCGCCGCACACTGATCGCTGTGGGCATCGGGGCGGTCCTCTTATTCGGCCTCTGGGGATCGACTCTGGGGCGTCCAAAGATCAATCTCTCAGGAAAAGCGGGCTACGAGGAAGCGAAATGGGGTTACGATGCCCTCCTCGCAGACCGCAATCAAGAGGCGGGTCGCTGGCTACGCGATGCGGTACTCTATCAGCCGAAAAACCCACTCTATTGGTTCAACCTCGGCATCGCATACGAGCGACTCGGGGACAGAACCGCCGCACAGGCGGCCTTCGAAAGAGCACATCGACTGGAGCCGAATTCGGCGGAATACTCAGAAGCAGCACAGAAGCAAGCGTCTGCTTGTAAACCGCCGCTCCGCTGCGCTGCAAACCGTTGACTCGCCCATGCGCGGTTAGACTGGGGCGATGGCCGGTGATCTTCGGTAGGAACTTCTCTCTGGTTCTCAGAGGCCACACCTGGCAGGACAATTGCTGTAACCGCATTATAAAAGGGCGCCCCTTTAGGAGTAGGTTGTGATGGTCTGCATCATGACCTACAGAAAGGAGCACCCTCGTGAACGACGAAAAGTATATTGGGCTGGACGTTCATCACTGAGCATGCTGCTGTGGCTTCTGTTGCTGCTCGGCGTGCTGCTGTGCTTGGTTGTTCTGTTCCTGCTTCTGTTGTTGTTGGGCGTGCTGTGACTGTTGCTGTTCGGGCTTGGCTTGATCGTGATTGTTCTGTTGCTGAGCGGGATGGTCTTGCTTTTCCTCTTGCTGCGCCCATGCAAAAGCGGCGATTCCGAGAAACAGAGACAGCACCACCGTACTAATGATTCTTATTACCTTCATAAGGGCTACCTCCATGGTTGCTTTTACTGATGTTTGCTCCAGCGCAACCTTTCGGCATCGCGACGCAACGTTGCGATCAGAGCTACTTTCTTTATAGGAGGTCTGCCAGTTTCTTGATGGTCAAAACTGCTCAGTGAGAAATGTGAAGTGAGTGTGAGCTCAGTACGGAAAGGACGCCAACTCCTTGGGTTTACCGCTCAAGGCTCCAAGAAGCTGAGTGCACTGGAACAGCGAATGGCCGAACCCAAATGGGAAGCACCTCAATAGTTGGAACTCCTATTCAGGAGGCGACGCCATTCGAGATGCATCAATGCTGAAACGGATAAGGACGTCAGGCCAGTTGACGTCGCTCGAATTCGATGTGTGGTGACCGGCAAGAACCACGACTGCTTCCAACTTCACGGTTACGTTTCCTTGCCCGATTCTCCCAGGTGCCAATCGCTGCTAACTGCGCCACCCCTTACGTAGTCCATGCGGTCATTTAATTAAGGGTTTTTGCGCCGGTTGCTTGTTTATCGGAAGCCGCAATACTACCAATGCTGCTTTCGGAAGCCCCTATGTCGAACCGGTTAGGTTTCTGGGTATTCCGAACTACGGGCGGGAAGTACCGCACCGTAACATCTTTCCCGATGTGAACGGCTCGATACCGCTCGATAAGAAAACCCTGCGGCGCGCGCCTGGGCGTGAAATAGCGCACTGTAACATCGTCTCCGATGTGAACAACTTCATCCTCCGAGTTCCCCTCCTTCGGCAGGCGTGTGGCAGTCCTGTCCTCTCCCGCTGGAACTGGCTCGGTGTGGAACCGAGATCCACCCTTCGACGGCGCTGCTCTCGCAGTAGGCGGAGAACCGTGCACCGCGGTTGCAATCGGTTCCTGAAACTCTAGAGATCCAAGTAACGAAGCTGCGTGCCGGCCACTGTAGGCAAGCCCGCAAGTCAAAGCAACAACAGCAGTCGCCACGACCACGTTCCACCGACGCTGGTGCAAGGGCAAGCTGTTCTTCGCTGGCTGCATGAGCACTGTCGCACCGGTGGGAATAGAGGAGGCAATCATTTGCGGGCAATCATCAAGCCGAGAAGATGTTGCGATTGCAGAGCGTGGGACGATGGCCCGCATGGTTGTTCCATGGCCATCCGATTCTATTTCCAGCTTGCCGTTCAGTTCCTGCATTCGCTCGCGCATTCCGGTTAAACCGACGCCCGTTCCTTCGTTTGTGTCCCGCAGTTGAACCAGACGCTCCGCCCGTATGCCACATCCGTCATCTCGTACTTCTAGAATTATCTTTTCGAGTTGATTCCGAAAAGTGACGCTAACCTGCGCAGCTCCAGAGTGCCGATGCACGTTCGTCAAACTTTCCTGCAGGACCCGGAAAAGAGCAGTCTCCATGCTCGTTGGTAACCGTTCAAGATCAGCCGCAATGTCCAGGTTCACGTTCACGCCACTGCGCTTGGCAAAGCCTTCGATATACCACTCCGCCGCGCACGCAAAGCCCACCTCATCTAACAGCGGGGGATGCAGCAGGTAAGACATTGTCCGTATTTCCTGAATTGCCTGATCAGCCAATTGTATGACGTCGGAAGCGAGGCACATTTGGGACGAGTCGTGTCTGCAATTTTCCTGCAGGAATGACACAGCAATTTTTAGCGCCGCCAACGTTTGGCCAGTGGTGTCGTGCAGGTCGCGAGACAACTTCCGTCGCTCCTCATCCTGCACCTTCAGCAGCCGCAGGGAAAGGTTCTGCAGTTCCGCGGTGCGTTGTAGGATCACCGACTCGAGTTGGGAATGCTCGACTGCCATTTGCCTCGAATGCTTCGAAAGGGTCCACATAAATCCTCCTGGGAGCGGTAGGGGGAGACGCGACGATTCTCTGGTTCAGGGTCCTTGAATTGTGCCATTCAGCCCCTGGGCAATCTGTTCACAATTGCTCAGGCCATCCAGAAGGCAATCAGACCGAATCCACTCTTGACCAAAACGGATTTATCTGCGGCGGATGCGATCGTTGTTGTTAGCAGACGTGAGCTTTTGGCACAACGGCCTATGAAAGCGAGCTAGGGTTCGGGGCCGTGTATGTCATTGTTCGCCTTAGCGGCGCCGAGAAAGTGACCAGCATCTAGTCCAAATTGGAGTGCTACACTGTAGAAGTCCATTTACACATCCCTCCGCCGTGACTCATTCTGGGCGTCGGTCTCTTGTGCAATCTGATAATTCCGCATCGGAGGCCACCCTATGCTGCTCAGCAGCATGCAGGTCAATCCCAGGTCGCAACATGAAGAAGAGTCTTCATTATTGCGACGCAAGATCGAAGAAGAGTCTCTTTTGTTGCGACGCAAGATTGAAGAACTGAACAGGAATACTGTCCTTTTGATCGCCGAGGCTGGGAAATTGATACAAGGATCGAAACAGCTATCGGATCGGCTCAAGTCCTTCGAAGACCCGGATACGAAGCGGAAGGTGGCCTCTTTTGCCGCAACAGGAGACAGGTAGACGTTGACGAGCGGTTGCTGTTGTCACGTGGCAGTTTGTACTCGTTTCCGCCAAAGATGCCCGATTCGAGCCGGGACTCTGGCGGCCCGGATTGCTGTTAAGGTATCAAATACAACAACTTGCGGTGCTGAGGGAAAGGGCCAGTCAGATGCTGCAGTTAAGTGGAGTTGAGCATCCTTCTCCTCATTCAGGTTCCCTGAACTAAGTCAGCCCATCTGAAGTTCTCTCCTCTTAGCTGATAACAAACCTTTGGAGGTTTATATGTTTGCACGCAATGTCTCTATTCATCTGAAATCCGATATGCTCTCCGATTACACACGCACATTTGACAAAGACGTCCTCCCCTTGCTTCGTAAACAGAATGGGTTCAAGGATGAAATCACTTTCGCTGGCCCCGGCGGGGTTGATGTGACCACAATCAGTCTGTGGGAAAACAAGAACGATGCTGACACTTACAACACCAATACGTACCCGACAGTGTTGAAGACCATGGCAAGATTCATCGAGGGAACGCCCCAAGTTCACACCTTTGACGTTGTCAGCTCGACCTTTCAAGAGCACACCGTACTAGCAGCGTAAAGGACACTCTGAGCCACTTGGCACGAGGAGGCGACTCTACCGTCGCCTTCTCGGATCGCCACGTGGAAATAGGACCCAATCGGGTCTGCTCGTGGGAACTTGAGGCATGGCGAAGCGCAAGTTTAGAATCGTGAAACGAGAAAGCAATATTCCTGTGCTTGGTGTGTGTGAATGTTGCAAGGCCGAGTTCATAGCAGATCCTGAGACCATAGGCCGACCTCAAGATGCACACGCCTTCATCCAAAAGCAGTTCGTCGCGCACAAATGCAATGGGCTGGCCGCCAGCCCCAATGTGGTACGCATTGTGAGCGAACCTCTCTGGAACTAGTCAGCTCTTCTTAGCACTGCTGTTCCTTGGGATCCGCGCAAAGATGAGATAAGAACTCCCTGTCGCGCTGGCCGTTCTTTCGCTGAAATGATTGCAGAACTTCGAGTTGCAGGTCCCTTAGTTAAGGTCCTGAAGAGCAACGCTGGCTGTGCCATCCCCACGTTCGGAGAGTAATCTCAGCGGTGGCATCTGACGCAGTGCCGACTGTCGATCGCGGACCGGACGGGCGCTCATTAGCGCATCCGGTTCTTATCTCGGATGAGTAACGGCCAAGCGAACCGCTTGTCCGCACGCAGGTCAGTCCCTGGGAAATTTCTACAGAGCAGCTAATTCGACTTGGCGCTTGCTGCTAGACTTTGCTGCGCTTTCACAACCAGCTCTGCAAATCGCGCATCATCGTGGAGAGAATGAAGATCGGCATCCTTTTCCAGGTCCTGCCGCATTTCGGCTTTCGGTTTGTGGGCGAATGCGAATTCCAGGCTACCGAAGGCCTCGTTGCGCTTGCCCTGAAGAGCCTGAACAGCCGCGAGATTGTAGGCAGCTTCGGTCGTGTCGGGATGGTCATCGCCCAAAACGCGCCGTCTCGCATTCAACGTTTCCTGATATATCTCTTCCGCCTCCGGATAACGCTTCTCGCTCTTTAGGATGCCACCCAAGCTCCCTAAGGTGATCAGCGTATCGCTGTGGTCCGGTCCGAGTGTACGGCGCTCGCTCTCGAGTGTCTCCCGAATGAGTTGTTCGGCCTCGGCGTTCTTTCCCTCGTCCCCGAGAGTTTCGGCCAGGTTCCCCTTCGTAACGAGAGTAGAGCGATGGTCAGGCCCCAGCGTCTTCACCTTGGCCGCAAGAGTGCTGCGCAGCAACGCTTCCGCCTCGGAATAGCGCTTCTCGCTGCGAAGAGCCTGCGCTAGATTTCCCATGGTCAACAACGTTCGCGGGTGCTCAGGACCTTGAATGCGAACTTCGGTCGCCAGGCTATCCCGATACACTTTCTCAGCCTCGGTGTACCGCTCCTGTTGCAGCAGGATGTTGCCGAGGTTGTCATGTTCCCCGAGGACGATTGGATCTTCGTCCCCCAGACGCTTGCGATCCGCTTCGTAAATCTCGCGAAAGAGTTTCTCCGCATCCGGGTATTTTCCTTCGTAGGCGAAGTCGATAGCGAGGTGCTGCCGGGCGCGGCCTGCCGAATCGTCTTGTGGTCCGTAGGCCCGGCTGGCGATGTCCATTGTTTCCCGGTTCAATTTTTCAGCTTCGGGAAAGCGGCCTTCATCATCGAGGATGAGTGCCAGTTGTGTGGCCGACTCGAGCGTGTCGCGATCTTTCGGGCCGAACGCCCGGCTGCGAAGTTCCATCGTTTCCCGCGTCAGCTTCTCAGCTTCGGGAAAACGGCTCTCCTCCAGCAGCATGAACCCAAGTTTATTCGCCGAATCCAGGGTGTCGCGATTTGCCGGACCGAGAATTCCGCGGCGAGTTTCAGTGGCACTTTTGTAAAGCGATTCCGCTTTCGAATAAAGGCCGAGGCTCTCGTAAACCGTCCCCATCACGTGCATCATTCGGGCTTGAAGCTCGGGATCCTTCACCAGGTCGGTCTCGATATCCTTCGCCGCCTTATCCAGAATTTCGCGGGCACGAATGTCGTTGCCTCGAGCTTCGCTCGGATTGGAGACCTTGAACATGTCCATCATGAATTTCGTGATACGATCGGCACGGTCACGCTCCCTCTGAGTGCGCCGTAGCTGGACCGTTTGTGCAATGGCTCCGAATAACAGCAGGAGCACCGCACCCGCTACAACAGCGACGCCGAGGCGATGGCGCCGCACGTATTTGCGGATGCGATTAGCCAGGCCGGACGGACGGGCGACGATCGGCTCATGGCGAAGGTATCTGCCAATATCCGCAGTCAGGTCAGCGGGCGTGGCATAGCGCCGTGCCCGATCCTTTTCCAGGCACCTCAGCGTGATCGCGTCGAGATCCCCACGCAGTTGCCTAAGCAGCGCGGTAAGCTCCGAGCTGCGCTCTTGCGCGATCGTTTTCGATCTGTCAGCAGAGGTTCGCAGTTTCGTGCTCGGGCGCGGCACAACCTCATCCCGCAGGCGACTGCGAAACTGATCATGAGAGGTAGTGGTCAAGTTGAGGGGTAGCGCACCGACAAGCAATTCGTAAAGCACAACTCCTAGGGAATAAACGTCGGTGCGGGTATCCACGTCCACGCCGCCGGAGTCGGCCTGTTCCGGGCTCATGTAGGCGGGAGTGCCGACAATGGATCCTAACTGCGTGAACAGCGTGTCGGCAGTGAGCCCATGCGCTGTCGCCTTGGCAACTCCGAAATCGATAATGCGCGGCGCCGGCTTGCCGTCTACTTCGTTTACCAGGATATTGGACGGCTTCAAATCCCGATGCAGAATGGCCTTCTGGTGCGCATGCTGCACGCCTTCGCAAACCCGGACGAAAAGCTCGAGCCGCTGCTCGGTGGTCAGCCGGTGCTTGTCGCAGTAGGTCGTGATGGGAACGCCGTTGACGTACTCCATCACGAAGTACGGCCGGCCTTGCGGCGTCGATCCGGCGTCGAAAACCTTCGCAATCGCCGGATGATCCATCAACGCCAGCGCCTGCCGCTCCGACTCAAAGCGGGCTACCACTTCGCGCGTGTCCATCCCGGCCTTGATCAGCTTGATGGCAACGCGCCGGCGCACCGGCTCTTTCTGTTCCGCGAGCCACACCTCGCCCATGCCGCCTACTCCGATTCTTTGGAGCAAGTGATAAGGTCCGATTACGCCGCCCGCGGAC
Organism: uncultured Acidobacteriaceae bacterium; assembly: GCA_963840895.1. Lineage (GTDB taxonomy): Bacteria > Acidobacteriota > Terriglobia > Terriglobales > Acidobacteriaceae > Sulfotelmatobacter. The sequence continues at coordinate 309,628 of CAWJAR010000001.1, read as the reverse complement.
TGGCTGTAATCGATTGCGCTGGCGGTCCCGTCTGGGTTTGCGTCCGGCCCAGCAGTAGGTCCGCCGGAGATGGCGACTTCCTGATGATTGAGGCGCCTCTGTTCAAAAGACATGATGCGCTGGCCTCGGCAAGTGCCGTGTAGTGTATCGCAGATCCGTTTTTCACGGCGCACTGTTACGCCAACTGGCGAACGAGCTATCGGGCCGGATAGCCTTGCGCTGCCGCTTACCGGAAGATCGTTTGGTTGCGTCCGGCGGGGTCAGGTTGGAACCAAGACACTCCCCCAAACGGGCTGCGGTTCGCAAAATCGGGAAGTGGCGGGATAAAACCACTCTGAGGTTCTGAACTCTCCAGCATCCAGCACGGATGGTACTCATCGCGCTGACCGAACTCCGACCAGCGCAAAGCCAAATGTCCAGCTTCAGATTGCCATGATTGACATCATCGCCCGTACCTCGGACTATTCCGTCGTTGTGACGATTATAGCTTTTCCGATGGGTCAGTGAGTGCAATCGAGAGTGGCTGTTGAAAAACTCCATTTTCCTTTAAATCGCGGAAATTTGCGGGATAGAAAATGTCTACCCAAGCCGAGAAAATCGTTTGTAGGGCTTCCTATTGCAAAGTTTTTTCGGGCATTTTCTGGTGAGTGAGTTTTTCAACAGCCACGAGATATTTCGCCAACTAAATCGTGCAACGTTTCTTCCGCCGACGTTCTAGAATCGGACATCGGTTGAAAATGCTCCGACAAACGCGCACATCCCTTTGTCCGTCGCGCCCGCCAAGAAAGCTGTGCAGCACAGTTTCTATGCCGTTCAGCTCCAGCTTTAACATCGTTCCGCTGCGGGGACCCCGAAGCCGCGGTCTTGAACAGACTCTTCGCCGTATTTTGCACGCTTTCCCAGATGTGTACTCTTTTGACCAGACAGAGAAATTCTGTTCCGATACATTGAGCGTTTTACCCCCTGCGAATTTTCTTTCCGAACGGACAGAGGCACGTTCCCAGTCCAGTCTCGTAGTTGTGCTACGCCTGCCGCTGAGAATCGACGTCTAGGAGAGTATCGCCATGATACCGATTCTCCCCGCTGGAAGACCTGAAGACAAAAAGAGGTAATACCATGAACCGAATCTTGCGAAACTAGGCCTCTTCTTGCTGGTCGCAGCTACAGCTGTGGCTCAACCCACCATAACCAGCCTGTCGAGCTCGAATGCGGCACGCAGCAGCCGAGTTACTGATCCAGGGCTCGGGTTTCGGATCGACTACAAGGCGCCGGTCATGTCGAAATTGCGGGCATCTCTGCCCCGCTGACCCGCTGGAGCGATACGCTGATCGCCGCCTACGTCCCGGAATCGGCGGCCACCGGTATCACGAACGTACAGGTCTTCGACTGCGCAGGGTTTCTCCAGCAATCTCGCACCGGTGACTGTCACCTTGCGTCCGGCCCAGAACGGTCGAATCCGCTGGCGATTTCAGGCGGACTTTGACTACATCCTGAGCCGTCCGGCTGTGGCTCCCGACGGCACAGTCTATTTCATTGACCCCATGGGCCACCTCTATGCCGTGGCGTCCGCACGGCGGGCTCAAATGGATTGTCAATGTCCCAGGTACGGGCTTCGGCAACGTCAGCCTTGGTTCGGACGGCACCATCTATACCGGCAGCACGACCGTCATCCTTGCCGTAGCGCCGAATGGAACCTTGAAGTGGCAGTTCAACCAGAATCCCGGGAGCATTCATTTTGCTTGGTCCGAACGTCGGTCCCGACGGCAATATTTATGCGGTGGCCACGCAAGGAATGGGTGTTTTCTCGCTCACGCCGCAGGGCACTCTGCGTTGGGCGACGCCTGAGAATTACGACCGCCCCATCGTGATCCTTCAGGAAATTGTTTTCGCGCCGGCCCCACAGTCACGCTTGTATTTTCATGCCAATGATCATCTCCGAGGCATCGGACTCGATGGAACTCCGCTGTTCACTTACGTGGACGGCCTCCCGCAGGATAACCATCAGCCCGCTGTCGCCCCGGATGGATCTCTCTACACGAATCTCTTCAGTGCTCGTGGGCCGGGCCTGATGATGGGAAAATTCGATGACAACGGCAATCTGCTGTGGCACATCTTCGATCAGTTCTCGAACTCGACCAACGTATTGAGCGTTCCCGATGTCGGTCCGGACGGGGTCATTTACAACGGACGCAATTTGAACAGTCTCTATGCCATCAACCCGGACTCGAGCGTGCGTTGGCAGTACACCGACCCGGACACGCTGATGATCCCAATCGTCAGCCCCCTGAACAACCTGATTTTTGTGGGTGGCGCGAACAACGGCCAACCGGGATTCTTCGAGGCAGTGAGCACGAAAGGCAGTTTGCTGTGGAAGATTCCGCTACCCGTCGAAAACGGGCTGAACGTCGATCCCGATCCGTTTGCGCGCGCCCGTTTTACGCCAGATGGACTGACCGCGTACATCGGAACTTCGATTGCGGGACAAACCTCAAACGGCTATTCATATCTCTACAGCGTGCAGACGGGAAGCACCACTGTTTCCCTCGCTTCGCTCGTGCTCAATCCCACCACGGTGAAAGGCGGCACGGCCTCGCACGGAACTGTGACCCTAAGCGGACCGGCCCCTGCCGGCGGAGCGGTGGTGACGCTGGCTAGCGGCAACACCGCAGTGACACGAGTCCCGCCGACACTGACCCTTCCTGCGGGCGCGATCTCAGCCACATTTACCGCGAAGACGACGCACGTGTCTGCAAATGTCACAGTTCCCGTTTCGGCTTCATATGCCGGACAGAGAAAGACAGCATCACTGACCGTGACTCCGTAAGTAAGCATTCCGGCTAGGGACAGCCCACTGACCAGGTCCAGAGCGCGGTGTGGAGAATTTACTATAACGTGGCTTTGGCAATCGTTCCCGGTGTAACGGGGTAAATCGAAAATCCGACGAAAAGCCAGTCGGGGAGACTAGTCTCGACAGTTTACGAAATCAGGCGATTACACGTTTTGACCGCTGGTCAATGAGGGATATGGGGATGTTTCAACAGTAACGCATCGAAACTCGTCGAGTTGGGTAGGGCTGCAAGTTGCAGGTCAAAGTGAGCAATTCTGATCAGTCCTCGGAAACTCCAAATGGCAGACTGAATGCGCGTTTGGGAAAGCCAAATATTCTCTGATGCGATCCGTGGAACAGCAGTCACAAGCCGGACAGAACGATTGAGGATACTCCAGTGGCGACCTGCACGATATCCGCAGCTGCAACGAACGCGATTTCCCTTGAGAAAAGCGAAAGAGTTGCAGACGATCTGACTTTGGTCGGGCGCGCACAGCGAGGAGACGAAGAGGCGTTTGCTGCGCTCTTTCGGTTACATAGAAGGCGGGTTTATTCAGTTTGCCTGTCGATGACGAGAAACGTTCCTGAAGCAGAAGATCTGACGCAGGAAGCTTTCCTTCAGGTGTTTCACAAAGTCGGAACCTTCCGTGGAGACTCGACCTTTTCGTCGTGGCTGCACCGCGTCGCGGTAAACACGGTGTTGATGAAACGTCGCCGGCACAAGTCCCCGCCCATGCTTTCGCTCGACGCGCCAGTATCGTCGGATTCGCCATCGCTACGGCACGAACTTGGAAAACGTGATCCGAATCTCTCGGGCGCCATCGACCGCATCTCACTACACAGGGCGATCCAGACACTTCCTGCAGGTTACAAAAAGATCTTTGGTCTTCATGAAGTTCACGGGTATCAGCATCGCGAAATCGCCGAACTGTTGCACTGCTCGATCGGCACCTCTAAATCGCAGCTTCACAGGGCGAAGCTGAAGATGCGGGATTTGTTGTTTTCCCAAGTGGAGCAGCGCTCGCTTTCGGAACGCGGTACCCATGACGGACGAAAGCAGCGCCTGGGCGCCGACAAACAATCGCCGATCGGGTACCGCGTCGACAAATCTGTGACATTACTGAGCAACTGATATTTTGTCCCATTGAGGGGGTGTCATGCAGGGACCCATAACGGAAACACCTTCATCAGTATCGGGCTTGAGACGCGCTCTCGAACTGTGGCCTTACGTGTTCGTTGCCGTTTCGATCGCGGGCTTGGCCTATATCGCCTTAAATGCCGCTCGATGAGGAACCACCAGGCTTCCTTTTTCTGAGGGCCGAGCATACACGCCGGTTCGAGTAACGACACAACTTGCGAACAGGCCTTTACACTCAAAATCCCGTAGTTGGTGGTAATGGGAATTGTTCGACAGCGACCGTCTGGCTTCACGCTGGGGTTCTTGGCGACGACCGCACATCAAGATTCGCTATCTTCGCCTAATCACCAAGACCGTGCACCAGCATTACCAAGGTAAACACTGTAACGAAGTACCCTCGTGTGCGTAAGAGCTTGCGTAAATGCTAGGGTGTGACCCCACCAATTTGCACGTAAGGCTACTGATTCCCGCACTCTGCCTGTTGGCAACCTAAGTGCCATATCAATATCGAGTTTGTTCCTCCCCTGTCGTCTCGTCCCCCAAAACATTCTCCCGAGGAGGAGTAGGTGTGTCGCAAACCGACCCAAAAACAGGGATGCTCCGCAGGCTTGTATGGCTGGAAGAAAAACATTTTCGGGGGTTGCTCCGAATGCGCTTGGGTGTTCAACCCCTCTGGCCCGCCCACTGGCAATTCCTTTGATGAAATGATGCGAAACTTTGAGTTGCAGCGCGACAGAGAGTTTTCATCTCACGTTTGCGCGGATCACCCAAGTCCCTGATACCTTGCCGCTGAGGAAAGGATAGTTTGATGTAACCAAGCCATTACAGGCGCCGTGAAAGGCGCTACCACAGCGGCAGAAGCCGCCGGTCACGTCGCCACCCAGATCAGCCTCAGCGGGAGCAAAGCCGTCGGAAGCCTCCGGGTAGAGGTCGCAAGGCGCTTGGCGAGTCGTAGGTCGGAACGTGAGAAACGCCGAGCAGGCCACGAAACTGATAATGCAGGAGCTGACCCAACTGTAAGTGGGGAAGGCCGAAGTCGATGGAACAGCAATGAGCGAATCAGTTCCATCGATCCTGCCGGGGTAGTGACGGCATGCAGACATAGTGGATCAGGCGCAACACGGGAAGCCCCAGCGGTGATCGCAAGTCGGGATCAACCGGCAACTCGCGAGAGCCAGGCCTGGCCGTATGGGGTGACGGAGAGGCCCGGTACGATGAAACCGGGCAATGCCGGTGGAGGGAAGGGGCCTCAGTTGAAAGGAAACGCAAGAAGCGACGAAGACTGAGGGATTGACGATGAGTCCAGTAACCCCCGCAAGTGTTCAGAAGTCTGCAGACGGCGTTGCACGCGAAAGCGAAGGAATCGCCCAACTTTCGTTTCTATGCTGTGTACGACAAGGTGTACCGGAAAGACGTTCTGACCCACGCTTATGAATGCTGCCAAGCCAACGGTGGAGCAGCAGGAGTGGATGGTCAGAGGTTCGAGGACATCGAAGCGTATGGAGTCGAGCGATGGTTGGACGAACTGGCGCAAGAGCTGAAGAGTCGAACCTATCAACCACTGTCCGTGCGGCGGGTTTATATACCGAAGGCGGACGGGAAGCAGCGGCCGTTAGGAGTGCCCGCTATCCGGGATCGGACGGCGGAAATGGCGGCAGTTTTGGTTCTCGAACCCATCTTCGAGGCTGATCTGCAACCGGAACAGACGCCTTATCGCCGGGACCGCAGCGCGCTGGACGCAGTGAATCGCGTCCGCGAACTGATCAAGGCTGGCCATCAAGAAATGGTTGACGCAGATCTCCAGCTACGACGACAGTATTCCGCACGCCGAGCTTCTCCAGTCGGTAGCCCGTCGGGTGGTGGATGGAGCCATGCTGCATCTGATCAAGATGTGGTTGGAAGCTCCGGTGGAAGAAACCGACGAGCGCGGGAATAAACATCGAGTACGCGAAATCGGACCAAGGTCGGGGTACTCCACAAGGAGCTCCTCGATCAGCCCGCTGCTCAGCAATTTATACATGCGTCGATTCGTGCTCGGGTGGAAGAAGTTAGGGCACGAGGAGCGTCTGAAAGCGTACATCATCAATTATGCCGATGATCTCGTGATCTGCTGTCGGGCCGGAGCCGATGAGGCACTGGACAGGATGCGGAACATGATGTCGCGGCTGAAGTTGACGGTGAACGAAGTAAGACGCGGGTCCGTCGACTGCCGGAAGAGAAGTTCGATTTTCTCGGGTATACGTTTGGTCGATGCGACCGCCTAAGACGGGGCGGGCCTATTGGTGCACGACTCCATCCAAGAAACGAGTGCAGCGTTTGTGTAAGGCGATCAGCGAGATGACCCGACGGGGTCAAACCCAGCAGGATGCGGCAACGTTGGTACCAGCGCTCAACCGAAGGATTAATGGTTGGGCGAACTACTTCTGTCTGGGGCCGGTCAGCTGAGCCTACCGCTCCGTGGAGCAACATACGTGTCGGCGGCTTCGCCAGTGGCTGTGTGTCAAACACAAGGAGCGGGCTGGGGGAAACACGCGGTTTCCCCAGAAAGCTTGGCATCAGAAGTTCGGCCTGGTTCGCCTTACCGCGCGGACCGCCAGTTTTCCGTGGGCGACGGCGTGAATCTTTCTCCTGAGCTTGGATGCGTTAACTGCGCCTGTCCAGTTCGATAAGCGGGGGTGTGGAAACGTGGCACGGTGAGGTTATTGAGGCACCGGCAACGAAAGGGCCGGTCTCGGCTAGGCTTCACCTAAACCGTCGCGCCACCCCTCGACTTCACCGTTTTGACCGCTGGTCAATGAGCGATATGGCGATCTTCCGCCAATTTGGCCGCGTGTGATCCGAGTTACAGATTTTTCTGTGCGGGAGCGTACACTCCTGCCATGATCTCGCGCAGCGATGTGGCAGTTATCAGGGCCGAAATCCAGCGACTGCAAAAGGCCCGTGACGAATGCACGGACAGCGGTGTGCAGAAACAGATCGACGCTTGGATCGAAGAACAAAAGCGGAAGTTGGTGGCCGAGGATAGTTCAAAAGGGACAGCTTCGCCCCCTCCCCCGGGTCGATGAGTGTAACCGCGATTTATCACCAGCCACGGTGCGATCAGCCCTACAGGAAGAGCTTCGCACTGCGAAAAAGCCACGTTTTTGAGGCCGTTCGATGTTCAGGCCGCATCGTCGTATGCCAGGGAGGATGACAGCTTACGGTAAGCGTCAGTCTGCTGCCGAAGCGTTGCGGCCACCTGCTCCGGCGGCCTGCACCGGTGATGAGCCAGACTTTACTCGTGGCCATGGTTTTCCTTCCTCCTGTATCCGTAGGTTGTCAGTCTCCTCAGTCAGAATGCATCAATTGTTGCGGCTCTTCGGCGTACCGCGTACCTTGCACCGGGATCTGGGATGCGGCCCGCCACTCAGCGCACTGGGCGATTTTAGAATAGTTTGGTTGGCGAAATCAGGGAGGTTTGTGGCTAATTCTTATTGCTATTCACTTTGACCGGCCTAAGCAGATGCGAGAACGTGAGTTGGGCCAGCTTCCACTTGCCGTTTTCCTTGATATAAACCTCAGTCACCATAAAAGGATTGGTGACTTCGTGTTCACCGACTACTGCCTGCAAATCAATGTCCTCTAGCAGTATGGCTGAATTGCCAAATATGCGAGCGTCAACTGCGTAAACTACAGCTTTTTTGTACCAGATGCCACCGCTTTTAATGGTAGCTAGTTCTTGGGATTTTCCCCAGGTCCCTCCCATGTGAGTGAACATGGCTTTGCCATCAAATAGTGTCTCTAAGGAATCGACCTTCTTGTCTGCCATCCAATCCCATTTCATGTTTGAGAGGTTGATGACTTCTTGTTGCTCAGGTGTATGACTAGCGGCAGTTCTAATCGTTTCCGTTGGTGGCACTGGCGACTGCTGCGCGTAGGACGATTGCGCAATCATTGTTAATAGAAATAGACCCATAATTAGGGTTAAGGTTTTCATGGCTCTCTCCATCGTCTTCATTTGTTTCACTAGCATCCTCGAATTTATGGGTAAAGGGCCGTCAACTGGTAGCCCGATCCTGCCTTCTTATTGCCTATTCCTCTTGTCAGGCAAGAAATCGATGGCATCGCGGCCGCCAGCAGGCTATCTTCATAAGAAGCGGGCTGGGGTCGTAAAACATGAAAAACACCAAAGAAAAAACCACTCCGAAAGTAAATCCGGTCCAAGAGTTGCGTGCGGAACTGGCCCGCAAGATTGCCTCGTTCATAGGCAAGGAAGAGAAATGTATAACGGATATCCCGGGCCTGAGCCTCCACCGTCGTACTTCCCCAACACCGCCGTGCCGAACGACGTACCAGCCCGGCATCATTGTGGTGGCCCAGGGCAGCAAACAAGTGAATCTCGGCAAGAACAGCTTCATCTATGACGAGGCGCATTACCTCTTGACCGCAGTCGATTTGCCGATTGTGAGCTGGGTGGCAGAGGCCACAGAGGAAATGCCGTGCCTCGTTCTGTCACTCAAACTGGACATCTCGATGGTTCGGGAATTGCTCAGCCGTGCGGAGATTCACGTCGCGGACGCGCCGTCTGACAGTCCCGCCATGTCCATCGGCGAAACGACGCCGGAATTCCTGAGCGCCTGCTGCCGCCTGCTCGATTTGCTGAACAATCCGCAGGACGTTCCTTTCTTAAGCGGCTTGATTCAGCGCGAGATCATCTATCGCATTCTGCGGGGACCTGAGGGCGCGCGCTTGCGCTCGATTGCAACACTCGGAGATCAAAGCCATCGAACAGCAAAAGCGATAGCATGGATTGCCGCGAACTATTCCAAGACCCTGCGCGTAGAGGAACTCGCAGAGCTTTCGAGCATGGGAGTGTCCACGCTGCATCACCATTTTCGGATGCTGACTTCGATGAGCCCGCTCCAGTATCAAAAGCAACTCCGACTTCAGTCAGCGCGAAATCTGATGCTGAACAGCGGGATGGATGCATCGAGCGCCGCTTTCGAGGTTGGCTACGAAAGTCCAACACAATTTAATCGCGAATACAGCCGCTTCTTCGGACAGCCACCCGTCAGAGATGTGCGTGCCCTGCGCGAGTCCGGCACAAGACCTTCCGAGCCGATGGCCCAGCAGATCGCCTGAGTTTTTGCGAAAATCTGCCGTTTGTCGCAGAATTATCTCCTTAACTGTTGTTAACAGGCCTTATCACAACTATGCGCTATTTGTTCGCCCGACGGCAGGGTCAGGCAGTGATATAGGGGTTCTTCAGCAGCTAGGCTCAGGTGTTCCGGTCAATCCGTTCGCAAAGTCTGAACTGCTTTATTGATTGGGTCGGCGTTTCCTGGGTGAGGGCTTCTCCGGGATGTTGTCGTCAACAATGACTCTTTTCGGAGATCGGCCAGCCGAAGACACGAGCTGAGCATTTTTGCTCTCCATCGAAGCCGCAGTCTGCTGAATATAGGAAGACAACTCTTCCCTGAGCCGATTCATGTCGGAAATGTCGTTGCTCAAAGCTGTCAGCTCAGTTTTACCTTCGCGCGAACCGGGTGGGAGCAGCGAATCCAGAGACTCGCAGACCACCGTCAAGTCTTTATACAGCTTAAAGGTCGTGGAGATGCTTCCACCAGAGGCTTGCGCATCGTGAATCAAATCGGGCACAGCAAATTGGAGATTGCGGCGCAATGCTGCTATCATCTTGGCCTTCTGGGCCTTGTCTCCCCGCCAGAATGTGACCCGGTGGAGGCTACCCTGTTGCAGGTTCGTGAGGTCCTGGCTTGTTGCCGGGGACGCGCGCATTAACTCAGCCATGGTTGTATTCAGGTCGCGTGCAACTGGAGAGGGTGCAGTCGAGACTGCGGCCGGTCTTGATTGTGCGACCAAGCCTATGCTGAAAACAGCGACGAAAACCATGACGAGAACACCCCAATACCGAGTGGTGGTTGTCATAAAGCAGACTCCTTCGTCCAACCGCCCAAGCATAGACTGATTCCACGAGAGACAGGCTATTACCGACGTCTAATTGCCCAAATGTCAACGGGTATTGTCCGAATGGGCGGATCGGTTACTGGTCTTGCGGGCAGATGAAGTTGGACTATCACGGTGACAGCCGCATAGGGGAACCGCGTGGAAATGTGCGGATACAAACTCAACCCCTGCCCAAGGCATTTTGAGTGATAAGGCGATTTTGCAACAGTTATCTAACCAGAAGATGACTGCTGGAAAGTCGGAACACATTCGCGGCTAAACCTAGCGTGGGGGGTGCCCGCCCTTATGATTGGCAACGGCGCAGACAGTCCGTGCAGCATCCGCTGGCGACGCCTCGAATGTGACGCCATCGACGGACCATCCCCATCCGTCGAGCAACACCATACCGGCGACGTAGATTGCTCCATCTGGTGGCTCCGAGCCGCGGGACAATGTGAGACCGCGGCATTCTGGCGCGGTAAAGAAAGTCCTGTCGAAGTCCAACTGATCGAACGCAGCGCCTATTATGTTGAGTACAACGAGACGCGGTCGAGGCGCGAAAAAGCTTTTTACTTTGCTAAGCGCTGGATCCCAGCGGAATACAACACCTGCGACCATGAAAACGAACAGGGCAACGCTTGAAATCGCGAGGCGCCCTTTTACTCTTGAATTCTTCTGAGACATGGACTGCAAACCAACCAGAGACGAATTGTTCTTTCGATCCTAGTGTGGGGAAAGCTACAAGCGCCAGAGTACTAAAGTGGTAAGCGATTCGCCTTACCTCGTACCCAGTCGGCCGCGCGACGCTTTTCGCGCAGTTCATAGACCCGTTTGCCCATTGACTTTCGAGGAAGGCGTTAAAACTCAGAGCTGGGCTCGATGAGTGTAATAGGGAGATTTCAACAGTTACTCGCGCACCAGCACGGCTTTCCAGTTGGATTGATCTTGACGGCGGACAGAAGCGAAGGTCAGTTGCTCATCCAGTGCAGAATCCACAACGTAAAGAAGACCCCGAGCGTTCCCGCAATGACGTACCACAATAGATTGTTCAAACTCGCTTTACTTTTTTTCATGGTGTCTCGGAGCACACCTTAATGCTAGGCGCATGACCGCCAACTATCAGTGATCTTTGTCACCGGATCAGGAAGCAGTCAAGCCCATGAGGGCGTCTTGCCAGAAGTGAGCAATTTTGAACAGACCGAATCTTGGGGGTCGTTTATCCTACGACCAGTAAGGAGCGTGGGTTATGTCCTGCGCGAACTGTACATCGGTCAATCAAGCGGAAGTTACTGCTGAGATGATGATACATTTCCACGGCATCAAACATCTTGCTAACCCCGCGGTCTTAGCATTCCCGAAAGTTTCAGTCTGCTTGAATTGCGGCTCTTCGGTGTTTACTACGTCGGAAACCGAGTTGCGGGCACTAAGGGAAGGAATCGCGCTGTCTGCGACAGCTCAAGAGCAGCTGGCGGTCGGAACGTAAGTGAAGGTCTGACCCAACAATCCAACGCTGACAAACTGTCTACCCTCAAGAACCGCCTTCACAGCGGTCATTAGGTCGCTTGCGGCCCTGGTTTTCACAACGTAGCCCCTCGCTCCCAAGTTGAGTGCTTCTTGCACCACGTCAGGAGAAGACTCCTGGCTCACAATGATTATTTTGGAATCCGGGACAACTTCGCGAATTTGCCGAGCAGCCGCAATTCCGTTCACCGTTGGAAGTCCGATGTCGAGGAGAATCAAATCTGGTTTCAGTTCCACCGCTTGAGGAACCGCCTCTAACCCGTCGGACACTTCGGCGATGATCTGCAAGGTGGATTGTCCCCCAAGTGTCGAGCAGATAACTTTTCGAAATGGCGCGAAATCCTCTACCACGAGAACGCGTAGGGATGACATGTCGGCCCCAAGTCTGTAATTGAGACTGCTCTCTTGGTACGGGTGTGACTACTAGCACTTGTAGTAGGCGAAACCTAGATAGACCACCAAGTGGGCGTAGTTGATGTAAGCAGGCGTTACGCTCATTGACGCGGTTACGGCTTGTGGTGGGCTGTTTTGAACTTTTGAACTATTTCGCGTGATGCAGCTGGTGCCGCAGGGTTTCCACGATCAGACCGACGAGCGCGTACGTAACGGCATTCGCCGCTAGAACCTCGTAGAGACTAATGGGGTAGTGCCTGCCAGCTATCGCAACCGGGCAGGTTAAGCTCACGAGAGCCCAGAGATCCCTCAGCCGTTCGTTTGTTGCTGGGAACGTTGCAAAGGCAAAAAGTGCCCAGAAGCCCGCAACTAGAAAGCCTGCAATGCCCCACAACGCAATTCGATATTTCATGGTGCGGCTCCTACGCATAATTCTACGCCTTTCCCGAGAAGCGTAACTGTCGAAAGCAGGCCATTGCACTCGTTGACCCGATCCTGAATGAAAGCGGATGTAGAATGACTGCTTCGCGGCCACAAGAGGAGACTCCCGTCAAAATGGGCTTCCGATTTGAGATCGACTACGCGAACCGAATCCTACTGCTCCGGGTTGAGGGGCAACTCTCGGATCAATTGCTGGCAGAGTGTTACGCCGCGATTCGAAAGTATTCTGTCTCGACCGATGCGCGCATGGCTATCTTCGACCTGTCAACGGTTAGTCAGTTCACAGTATCCAGCGAGTTTGTCCGTCAGATCGCAAAGCGTGAAGCCGCCATGCCGGACGCCACCAGACGCCTTCGCATTATCGCTGTCGAGAACCCGACCGGATTCGGTTTAGCTCGAATGTTTCAGATCGTGGGAGAAAATGATAGGCCAATGCTCAAAGTCGTGCGTACCATTGACCACGCGCTCGTCGCACTCGGCCTTCAAACGCCACATTTTGAACCCTTGAAGTGATCGTAAAGTCAGTTGGGGAAACCAGGCGTCAATTACACGTTTTGACCCTTGCAATGATGGGGCATCAGCGCTAATCCGGCAGTTGGATTCGATCTGAGTGTCTCCGGTCCCGTTCGTGCTCTTCGGCAAGAACCTTTTCGAGCCAATGGGCTTGACGCTCAGCGACACTCCTATCAAGAAATGTGGGATCGTGAGCGATGATAAATTCCTCGCCGCAATTGTCACAGCGAAGAGTGCCCATCTCCGTGAAATCCGGCGCTCGCTCCCTCGTCTGACCCTTTTTGATCGCCACTGCCTTCATCGTCTGACATTTTATCTGGCTGTGCGCTCTCTGGGTTCACTGTTAGGACGGCCGTTCCCGCGAGAACTACATACGTGGCAGCGTCTATGTTTCCCAGTCGGAACAGGTCGTTTACGGGGTGCCCCAGATTCTGCTTGCAGCCGAGGTAGCGTTCCGTGGTCTGAACGGAGGCATGACCCAGCAGAAATTGAATCTGCTCGATCTCGCCGCCGCTCGTGTGGCACAGCTTCGCGCAGGTCCTTCGTAGATCGTGCGGCGCGATGTGCTGCAAGCCCGCTTTTTCGCAACAGGTCTTAACGACATACCAGACAACGTTCTGCGATATTCCATCTCCCCATACTGTCCCGGCCCGAGCAACAGCCCGGAAGATTCGCCCTTCAGTAATCCCCGCCGCCGCTGCCCAACCGTCCAGTGCGGCCTTGACCCAGACTGGAATCGGCACCGTGCGGATGTGCCCACCCTTTCCGATCAGGTCCACGACTGCCCAATGGCCTTGTCGCATCTGGACCTCATTCATCTCCAGTCCGACCAGTTCCGATCTCCGCAGGCCACAGCCAAACAACACCGCCAGCATGGCGTAGTCGCGCTTCGCCCGCATGCTGGTGCCGAAGGCTCTGCGCAGGACCTCGGAGCATTGTTCCGCACTCAGCCAGTTCCCGGCCCGGAAGCCTAGCTGCTTCACCCCTTTGACCCGGCTGATCCCCGCTGCGAGTTCTGGACTCAGCAGGCCCGCGTCGGCGGCTTCATTGGCGAGTCGGCGAACGGCGGCCAGTTGCTGGTTGATGGTGTTGGCTGCCAGCCCGCGCGATTCTAGGTGCATGCGGTAGCGGGTGACCACGATACGGTTGAAAGCGAGACGAGGTTCGGAGCAGTACCACGCAATAAACTGATCGAGGGCATATTCGTAGACGCGGCGCGAACCTGGCGAGCCGAGGCTGTTGAGCACTGCCAGCTTAGAATGATCGAGGTCTGGCAGCCGGAGGGTTCGGCGACGATAATTCGGCTGGGTCCTTTTCTTGCGCATAGCGACGGCCTCCCGTGCCGCAGCCTTTGGGACTACGCCAGACGGGCGTTACGACGCAAGCACGGATGCACAAGGGCGACGGAGAACACCGATTCGGCGCAGGAGCACATCATGGCTATCAACAACGAGAAAGTGGACGAGATGACGCTGGCCCTGCTCTACCTGACCACGTTCAAGGACAAGTACGGGCTGCGAGCATGGAAGAGTCATAGCTGGGATGTTTTGGATCGCCTGCACGAGAGCGGCTACATTCACGATCCGGCGACCAAGGCGAAGTCGGTGATGCTCACCAACGAAGGCGCGGAGAAGTCAAGGCGTCTGTTCGAAAAGCATTTCATGACAGAGTGAGAAGCGCTGGGCCGCCGCGCGGCGTGCCCTTGGCGCTCGCGGCGACCGCTCTCGCCAGCCGGCACTTGAGTGAAATGGCCTGCTTTCGCCAGTTAAGCGAGATGGTTCTGAACAGATTCATGTAAACTCTTGCGGATGAGCTGCTAACGGAGGAAACGATGCATCGAGAGGACCAGTTCATCCCCGAATTGATCGTGCGCAACGGACCCGCTGCGCTCGATTTCTACAAGAGTGTTTTTGGCGCTGAGGAAGTACACCGAATGATGAAACCGGGCAGCGAGAAGCTCATGCACGGCGAATTGACTCTGGACGGACACAAGTTCTTCGTCTGCGACGAGTTTCCCGCGAGCGAAGGTGGAACGTGCAAGTCACCGGAGGTGCTCGGGGGAACGGGTGTGCGCATTACCCTCCTGGTTGACGATGCGGACGGGGTTGTTGAACGTGCGGTCGCTGCCGGTGCGCGGGTAACCATGCCGGTGCAGGACATGTTCTGGGGAGGACGTTACGGAAAGATCGTAGATCCTTTCGGCCACGAGTGGGGAATCAACCAACAGATCAAAGAGCAGAGTCACGAAGAGACTCAGATCGCAGCCGACGAATTCTTCGCGAAAAAATAATCAGACCTTGCCAAGTCGGCGAGGACCCGGACCTGTTTACAACAATTATTTCTGTTCCACCTCAAGGGCGTCGCCCGTTTGATGTTCTGTGATTTGAAAGCGGATGAAGTCATGGATTGAAGCAACCGCAATCGGGTCACCGGACTTTATCCGTACTCTTCCGCCTGAAGGCATCTCCTCGTACGCGTAGTGGATTGCCGACTTCATCAGCTTCATCGTTGTCACCCCCGGCGGCAGACTGTCGTGGACGAACATAGGCATGGAGAAGTCGCCAGTACCAAACATCATCGCGATGTGGGTTAGGTGTGACCGAATTGCTTTCGTGTTGACCAAATCCTTGGGGTCGTTCGCCCCTATCTCTATAGCCCCGCCGTCTGCCATGATGCGGAAGTGATGGGTCGCTTTGTCATGCGGGAATCCCATCGCTTGGTCGCCATGACTTTCCACGACGGCATGGTGGGCCGTGTGCTGGTCGTGCATTGGACAATCCTTCATTGAGTCATCGGGCTTCGCTTCTTGCGCCAAGACGGGCAATGCGAATAAAGACAACGAGAGAACGATTGCGAAACGATTCATGACCGGGTTCTCCTTTTGAGATTGTTTGATTTGGTTCTTGGCTTAGCGACGAGCGAATGGAGCAGCATAGCTTTACTACCAGGCGGCATGAGTTTCAGCCTCTTACGCCAACCGCGTACGAGCTTGCGCATGTAATCCTGGGTGCGCTGGAGGTCCTGAATCTGTTGCCCAAGGGACTGGAGTTTCACCTCGGTAAGCTTGAGCACATGATGGCAAGGTGCGCCGCCGTTATCACGTGTACGCAGGATTTCGGAAAGCTCTTTCAGGGAAAAACCGAGTTGCAAAGCTCGCTGCGCAAGCTGGACGCGCTCAACGGCAGATGCAGGGAACATCCGATAACCGCCATCGGTCCGCTGTGATGTCGGCAGAATGCCGAGGCGTTCATAATGACGGAGCGTGTCAGCGCTGACGCCAGTCAGACGGGCAAGCTCTCCCGAGCGCAGAGAATTGACACTCACCTCATCAGTATGAACCCTTGAATCGGTTCCAGAGTCAAGTGCTTTTTCGATTGCCGAAATCTCGTCATATCACTCAATGACCAGCGGTCAAAACGTGTAATGGCCTGTTTTCGACAGCCCAATGTCGCCCCTTTTGACACTTTCTTTTCTGGGAAACTGAGCAATCCAATACAGCCATCGCTATGCGCGATAAGGCATTCTAGGAGGGAGTCTGTGTAGCAGAAGGGTTATTATGTCCCCCGAAGAAACAAGTGCTTCCCATCGAGTGCTGGTTGTGGATGACGACGAAGCCGTTCTGGAATTGACCATCCGCCAGTTAGTGCGCAAAGGATTTCGAGTGGTCGCCGCCGCCAGCGTGACCGAAGCGCTTCGACTCATCACAAGCGAAAGTTTCGACGTGCTTATTACGGACCTTAACATGCCGAACGCGGGCGATGGATTTACCGTGCTCACAGCAATGCGCCATTCCCAACCAAATGCCCTCATATTGCTGATAAGTGGCTATCCCGACGTGGAGCGGGCGTTGGCCACAATTGCTTTAGAACCGGACGAAATTATCGTAAAACCATTCGCAATCGCAACCCTTACTGACCTTATCAGTGAGAAGATGCGCTCTCGCAAACCATCCCCCCGCGCGGACAAACAGAGGGTGGGCGTCATACTGCACCGGTGCCTGCCTTCGATCCTCGGAGATTGGTTGGCACGCGCAAAGTTGAGTTCCGAACTCAATCACCTGAACCTTCCCGATGACGAACGTACAGGGTATTTGTCCAAACTGATTGAAGACGTGGTGAGGCGTCTGAGCGAGCCACACAGCTCTCTGCCCGGGGATGTGCTCAATTCCGCTTCAGCCTCGGAGCATGGAAAAATGCGCCATCGCCAAGGCTATAGTTCCGCGATGCTAGTGCATGAATCTCGATTACTTCAAGTGACGCTATTTGAGACATTGCAAAACAACCTGAAACTTCTGGATTTCAGCTTATTGCTGCCGGATGTCATGAAGATTGCGGACGAGGTCGATGCGCAGTTGACCCAAGCCATGCTGAGTTTTACGGAAGCCAATCACGGTAAAGCGGCGGCCTAGGCGGCGTCCGACTCAGCTTTGCACTTATGATTGTCGAACTGCATTTTTAAGTTTTCTTGGGCGTCTAGCGTTTTAGCTGCAATCGTTAGAGGAATCTTGAATTGCCTGTCACAGCAGGTGCAAACTGCCACAGCGGGGGTTGTCCCGACCCATTTGACCACTCGCAGACGGCGTTTTGGTTTAGACATGGCCGGAGTATCACACACTCCTGATTGTTTCCCCATACAGAGTTCTATCGGTCCCTGTCTGGCAGAAGTGTACGCGACCGCACGGGAAAGTCTGTGATCCGGGTCAACGCGCGCACCAAGGTTGGCTAAATATCCCGATTTCACTCATTGACCCTGGACGGCCCCGATCCTCAATGAGCGATGGCCTGATTTCGCCAGTCTGGTTTCATTGGACCACTAACGCTTGGCAGGAAGGCTATTTACGAAGTCGCTGATCTGTGAGATCACTTCGTCCTCACGTGAGAGGAATATGAAGTGGGTGCCGTTGGGAATCATGATCACCTTGGCATGGGGCTGCTCCCGAAAGATAGCAATCTGCGCTTCTATGCGAATCGTTCCTGCGGCTCGATAGGCCGCGAGTTTTGCCGGGTCGCTCGTTTGACTTGGATAGGGAGTTCCGGGATAAGCAAGAATCGCTAGAAGAGGTGTATCGATGGAGTGGAAACGTTCTTCTTCGAGCATCACAGATTGGTTTGCATACCCGTGCCCAAGCCACTCGCCGACCGTCCCGTCCTCACCGATACGAAAATTCTGGCGCACCTCCGATTCGGGGATGATGCCACCGTAGTAGCCTTTCATGTAACTCTGGAAGGCAGAAATGCTGGCAAGGTCACCGGCTTTCGGAGAGGGGCCGGTTGCGCCTTCGACTTCGGCTTGAAGGTTGGCAAGGTTCGCCTGAAACAGCGCCATGTCCGTCAATGTCTTCGATATGAGGCCGTCATCGAAGAGGTTCTTTTGTAGTTCCGAAAGATCGTTTTTGAGCTGTGCCAAAGCCGGTGTGTAGTCGCCATACTTGGGGTTGTAGAGAGCGAAAGTGCCTGTGGCTTCGAGGTAGATGAGCGCCGCAGCTCGCCCCGGATGGTAGGTGGAGACGGCGCTCAGTTCTTCTCCTGCAATCGAATGACCGACGAGGACAGGGTCGGCGATGTGCAAAGCATCAAGGACCGCGACGACATCATCCCCGAGCCGTCTTGCGTCATAACCCGTTTGGGGCGCGGAGGACTGACCAAACCCGCGCCGCGTGATCCCAATGACGTGATAATGCGCCGCGAGCTTCGGCCCTAAGCTGTCAAAAACGTGAGCTGTGTTTCCGAGACCTGCGAGAAGTACGAGGTTGCGCCCGGCCCCTCCCCAGTCGAGCACTTCGAGCTTTACATCTCGCTGAACCTCGACGAACTGGGTTTTGGCAGTCTCTCCCTGAGACGAGGGATTGTTCTGGGCGAAAGCTGCGCAGGCTATCAGGGCAAAGACAGTCATCCGGATTTGTTGACCCATTTACATCCCCTTCACCTTTACTGTCTTTGCAATCCTACCGCATCAGGGTTTGCTGGTCTCTGCTCAGCCGCCAATCGAAGGATGACGTTTGGACACTTGGCGAAAAATCCCCATTTCACTCAAAACCCCACCCCGAGCGCGAGAGCCGCTATTTCAATTCATAGATTCGAGCGCAATTCCGTCAACGATCAATCTCGAACGCCCCAAAAAAAGGCCCCGGAGCTTTGGCTATCCAGGGCTTGGAGGTAGTTGTTGCGTTGATTATTCGATTACACCATGAGCAACGACCGCTGACGTTGCTCTCGCGCAAGCAAGGATTGTCGAAAACTCTTTTAATGGAGAACGACTCCCGACCACTGAATCGGCGAGCTCTTTTAGGCCCGTAATCACACTTCACTGGAGCATCGGCGGGTCGATCTCACTGGGTAGTTGTTGCTAAATCCAGATTGCACTCGTTACTCCAATGTTCTTGATCAAGAACAGGAATTGAGAGAATTGCGATTCATAAATTTCTGTGGCGCACCGCTTGCAGAAAGGCTCTCTTTTTCGATGGTGCCGGCGCAATTTTCCGTCCGTGCTTCCGGTGAAGGCGTGAAGCACTGTCTCTACGCCATTCGGATCGATCTTAAACACAGTTCCGCAGCCATACGAGCCGCCACACGACAGATCGCCACCTATAGTCGTTACTCCGTAGAGGTTTCCCGAACCGTCGTGCGCGAGATATCCAAAGCCGGGAGCTGTCCCATCGCTGCCGCCACTGAAGCTGTAGAGGACGGTTTCTCCGGCTGGATTCAGTTTGAACACCACACCGCCTCCGCCGCCCACGTCTCCGCCGTACGCGGTGCCATAAAAATTTCCGCTCCCGTCGAGAATCAACCCGCCCTGAGGGTACTCTCCGTCGGCCCCCTCCAGTGAAACTGTGAAGCACCGTTTCCTTCCCCGAACGCGGGTTAAGCTTGAAAACGGCTCCGTAGCCGTAGGCCCCGCCCTGATTCGTTGTTCCGAACAGATTTCCGAAACGGTCCCGGGTCACGCCCGAGGTTGGGAAATGACCGTCAGAGTAATTGAAGCTGTAGAGCACAGTCTCCACGCCTGACGTACTCAACCTGAATACAACGCCGGAATCGAACGTGCCGCCGCGATTCGTCGTGCTGTACAGGTTGCCCTTCGTGTCCCGAAGCAGCCCCGCGTAGGGAGCTGCCCCGTCGCTTCCACCGAAGCAATGCAGCACCATCTCCTTGCCCGTTCGAGAGACTTTGAACACGGTTCCTTCCCCAGTCGTGCCACCCCCGTTGGTTGTGCCGTAGAGGCTGCCCGATTTGTCCATGATCAGCTCCGCGTAGGGCGAGCCTCCGTCGTTCGGAGTACTCGCGAATGCATGTAGGACCTTGTACTTGCCCGCGGGATCCAGCTTGTAGACCACGCCGCACCCTTGGCCCACACAGTTGCCAAAGATCCCGCGTACACCTGTGCCTGTGCCGTGGACGTGGCAAAGAGGCCGATCATCAGGCTAATACCAATCATCAAGGTGATGAAATTCGCTCTACTCCAAAGAATTGATATCGAAGGGATCGAAAACGAATGGTGGCGTTCTCGCACGAGTGTCATTTCAACCTCTCTTCCGTTTCCGCCATTTTTTGGGACTTGGATCATCGACTGCAAGCAGCCGCATATTACACCGGGGAAGGGCGTTGGAACAGAAGCATCAATAGCAAATTTCGGGGTGGCCTTTTCTTTGAGAGGCGAGATCTTTGCGCACGTCCGGCACCTGGATGCGTGAAATGCCGCTTCGGGCCGGTGTCCTCATTGACACCACCGGAGTACCGGGGCACTTCAAGATGTGCTGCAGCGGAAACAACTGATTAGAAGTTCTTGCCCAGAAACAGATGGTGACAGCTACCACTCAGGCGTTCTCGTTTCGAGTACCGCCCGGTTGTGCGGGTTGACGGGTCCTGCGGTATTAGTGCACCAGCGCTCGTGTTCTTGCGCTGGAACATTACAATATTCGCCAGACTACGGACTGAGGAGACTATTCGTGGCGGCAAAAAATGGGAAAAAATCGAAGCGACGGCGGCGTGCGAAGCCTTTGGCGAGTGCGGATGAGTCGAAAGTGCGCAGACTTCTACAAAGCGATTTCCAACGTGCATCGAAGAAATTCGCCGAAGATCTTACGAACTACTCTTGGAATTGGGATGAATCGCCGTTTCGGGAAATGGACAACGGCAAATGTTTTCGAGATGCAACGCAGCAGCTGCTCGATTCTCTCAAGAGTGCGATCCAAAAACGTTTCGCTCAGGCTTGGGCGCTCTACCGAAATAAACCTAAGGCCAGTCAGGCAGATGCGGCAGAATCGTCGCGCAAGTTGATCCGCAACAGCGTGGCCCTGTGCTGGAGTTTGAAAGCAGTGTTGCGAAAAGTTCCGCCGTTTACGGTTATGGAGCACATCGTCCCGATTTACTTGCCCCCCGGTCTTCCTGACGTGGAACCGCTCTGCACCCAAACAGATAACGATGTCCTGTCACACGTGGACCGAGTCGCTGATTCTGTCGTCGTGGCGGGCATAGTCGAGATTGACCCGGTCGCGATGCTTGGGGAGCGTGCCTCACAACTCTACGACGATCTAAAAAAACTCCAGAAGTTCTGCGGTCGCAGCATTCCCGACGAAAAAAAATTGCGACTGGAGTTCCCCCTTTCCATTTGGACCGCAATTGACGAGTCGCCTTTGGCTGAGGAGGAGCGCAAACATTTTTTCACTGAGGATCTGAAAAATGCTGGCCAATCGAAGATGTTCAGCTTCATTGGAAAAATTTTGGGCCATTCGGAGTCAGAGACATACGCGGCCTACAAGCACTATCGCAATATCACGGGCATAAAACGAATGCGCAGGCCGCCTTCCCGGAATACTCGTCGCCGAAAACGGCGCTAGATTTTCCGATTCCGAACTCCTTCCAATCTCATTCCTAAGCAGTCTCTGCTGTTGCCGCACAATACCCGCATGTCAGACGCAATGCCAGTCGGGTTGGACTTGCGATTACGGAGGATCGCGGCGCACATGCGGCAAATCGACGTGGCGCAGGCCGTGGGCGTGTCGGCGACGTATTTGTCGCGAGTTGAACGTGGGGAAATCTCGGCTACATCAACCGAGATTCGGCTTTTGGGGAGGGTGCTTCCCCAGCTGCCTCAACCTGCGCCTCACGCAGTTAGGGAGCCATCTGCTCGAGGTCGGAGTCGTCGGGCGGGGGTGTTAGGAGGGACGAGTGTGGAGTCACTGTGAGACGGCGGCAGCGCCCGCAGGAGGACGGGCGTGTCGAGTGGGCTGACTACGACCGTGTAATGCCGGGCAAATACTTTGCATACTGTCGCTCCGTATCGCAGTACCGTGACCATTTTTACGAGCGGTGGGTCTGCATCCTTCGATTCGACCTTCTCGCACCGAACAAGGCCGATGTCGTGGCTCGGGTTCCGATGTGGCTATCCCTAGGCGGCGGGAAGAATCCTCATGCGCCGCGCCGAGGCAGGTTCTTTGCAGAGTGGATTCGCGCAAACGGTGGACCGCCGGCAAGAGGAGATCGGCTGTCGATAAGAATCTTCACCCGACGCATGGCAGTTGTGGTCGTGGGTGACACGGCCAGCCCCACAGCGCCCTACACGGTGGTGAAGGAAATTCTGTCTTGGGAGACCGGGGCATAGCAGTCACTAAGTCAGCAAGTCAGATGGTCAGGGCAGGCAGCTGGAAACGGCTGCCGCAAAACAGGTTGCGAGCGGTGGTTGGCAAAAGGCTAGCCGGGAATTTGAGGGCTTTCAGGCGCTCAGCACCCTCGTAGAAAAACGTGCTGAGGAAAAGATTCGGCCCGAGCCGGGGTCGAGGGTAGTCACTTCAGCTCATACCCAAGGGGCGGGCGTTCGCTTCGGCGTGCGCCCGCCAAAGGCAGGGTCGAGCATTGACTACCAGCAGTATAACCACGACGAGCAGCACGGATTCACCAGTGGTTGCGCGAACGCTGGCCGGTTTGGGCCGCGCTGAAGAACATGAACGTTTACCGATCCCAATTTCAAATTTAAGGAGAACCTATCTATGCAGGGCTTGAACTTAGTGATTTTGACTGGAAACCTCGAGAGTGATCCAGAAGTGCTCTATGACTCCGACGCCAAGACTGCCAAGCTCTCATTGTTTACTAGCGGTGCCTACAGGGGCGGCGGCTGGGAGGAAGGAAATCGAGGGCACGAGGTCGTGCTCCGCGGGCGTCTCGCGGATGTTGCTGAAAGATTCTTGAAGGCGGGATCGAGAGTGTTAGTCGTAGGCAAGTTGCGCAGCAGTGACTGGATTGCCCAGGTAACCTGCCAGCCGCAACTCACGACCGAGGTGGTTGCCCACGAGCTGTTCATCCTCGGCGATGCGCGTAAGCCCGATAGTTCCCAAGCGGCGGCCAGCGCCGCTCCGGATCCCGTCGATGACGGTCCATTTTGACAGACAGGGGCTAAATATCGGCGACTGCCCAGCGTCTCGAGCTAGAGGCTGATAGAAACCTGCGCTGCTGGACTCGTAAAATTCTACTGCGCTGGGGACGAGAAGACAGCACCAATGGAAACGCCGCCGCCGAGTGTTAGGGAGTGGGGAGCGGTGTATAAGGGACCACGCAATGCTCCACATATCTCCTTCGACGCCGGCGGCGGGGTGAAGCATTAGGTGGGGCACCGTCCCATGGAGTCAGAGATGACCATCAACAAAGATCACCAGGTTCTAACCGTTGCCGAACTTGCCGAACGCCTTCGCGTTGGCCAGAGATGGGTATACGAGCACGCCGATCAGCTTGGGGCGTATCGCCTCGGCAAGTATCTGAGATTCGATCTGAGCCGGGTGATGGAACGGGTGGGCGCGGGCAAGATTGGAGCACAGACCTTGGGGTCCCAGCCCAACGACCCTCCAGAGAAGCAGTAAATTCAATGGGTTTCAGCATACGTGGAACAAGAAGGGAACAGAATCGCCTTGACACCGGAAATAAACGTATATACAACTAACCCGTGCATGGGAAGGCCACCCAAGCCGGAGAACGAACGCCGCAGCAAGCTGTTTCCGTTGCGACTCACGGTGGGCGAGATCGCGGAATTGGAGGCCGCTGCTCGCCGCCTCGGCATAACCATTGCCGAGATTTTCCGGGAAGGTGCCAAACTCTACGTCAAGAGAAGCAAAGGCGGGTCAAAACGAAAGGAGAAGAATTGACTCGTCAATCGTATCAGCAAGGCTACGTTTCTGATCCCATCCGAACCCGTCGCGGTTTGGTCTTTCGCATCCGCTACCGCCTGCGCGGCGCAGACGGCAAGTGGATGCATAAATCCGAAACACTCGAAAACCTGTCCGGCAAGAAGGCTGCGAGAGCCGTCCTGGACCAGCGAATCCGCGAAGCCCAGAACCGGCCCATCGAGGCCCTCGATTTCACCTTGCAGCATATCGTCGACTCGCTCTGGAGGCCATATCTGGAGCGCAAGCAGGTGAAGCCGTCCACGAAACGCTCCTACGAGTGCGAACTCAGGGTCCACATCTTGCCCGCTCTTGGTGGGATGCGGATCAGTGATGTTGCTCCGCTACACATCGAGAAGCTGCTGCAATCGCGACTGGGCGGCGGCTCGTCCCCGAAGACAGTTCGCAATCTGGTAGGGCTGTTGCAGAGTATCTTCTCGCTGGCGGTGGACAATGATCTCATTCCGAGGTCGCCTGTTCGCAACCGTCACAAGCCTCGCGTGACCCGATCCGAAAAACCAGTATGGAGTCCCGAGCAGTTGAAGTTAATCGTGGACTCCGTGCCAAAGACGCACCGCAGCTTGTTCCAGTGCGCGATGCTGACCGGGGCGCGCCTCGGAGAGTTGCTTGGACTCCAATGGAAGCACATCGACTTCGGTGCGCAGTCTCTGGAAATCCGGCAGGCACTCTGGGAAGGCGAACTGGTTGCTCCAAAGACCGAGGGCAGCGTGAGGCGGATCTACTTCGGCCCCTCGCTTCTCAGCGCGTTGGCGGTGCAGAAGCAAAACTCGAATCACAGCGGCCCGGACGATTTCGTCTTCTGCAAGGATGATGGTTCGCCGCTGAATCCCGATGTGCTCCGACGCGACGTTCTTTATCCCACGTTGGATCGCCTCGGCATCGTTCGTTCGCGCAGGGCTGCGGGCTTCCATACGTTCCGCCACTCGGCTGCGACTATCGTCAACCAGAAAACCGGGAATTTGAAACTCGTACAGAAGTTGCTCGGGCACTCCAACCTGAGCACGACGGCGGACGTGTATACGCACACTTCCGCCGACGCCGATCGAAGCGCCGCGCTCGCGCTAGAGCAGGCGATTTTTGGCGATCTGTTCCAAGTTGTTCCACGTTTTGGAACATGGAACAAGAACGCGACTGCGAACTGAAGAATCCATGCACACGGTTCTGCTCGCAACTTTAACAATCCGGGGAACTTGCAGAAGGGAACTGCGGAGAGATTTGGTTGCGGGGGGTGGATTTGAACCACCGACCTTTGGGTTATGAGCCCAACGAGCTACCAGACTGCTCCACCCCGCAGTTTGATCATAGCAATCGTTCGATAGGCCGTCAAACCTCGATGAAGGGGGCGTTGGCTGCTCGGTGCGAAACGCGGCTCTCTTCACAAGATTTCTACGATGGATTTCTATCGCGGGCTGCGGCCCTATTCATCCTTTGCGCAAAAACTGTTGCATCTTTGCGAAGATGAGCATCCAATCTTTACTGCCTGGAGCACTGAACTCACTCAGAGTTCACACGACCCTGGCAAGTCCACTCGCGAACGAGGAGGTTCTCATGGCGAAGAAGCCAGTCCCTGCCGGCCGTCAAACCACCATCAATGCGCAACCTCGCATTCATCAGCGTGCTGGTGAAATCCAAGCTTACGGTACCGTCTCGCATGCCCTTCCGCTCGAGTTGGAAGAGGATGTTCGCCTGGAAATGACTGAGCAACTGAATTTGTTGCTCGCCGACACTATGACGTTGCGCGACCTTTATAAGAAGTCGCATTGGCAGGTCGCTGGGCCCACGTTTTATCAGTTGCATTTGTTGTTCGACAAGCACTATGGCGAACAGGTCGAGATCGTGGATGTGATTGCTGAGCGGATCCAGTTGCTGGGCGGAGTATCGTTGGCCATGGCCGCCGACGTTGCTGAGACCACGCGCATCGAGCGTCCACCTCGCGGCAGGGAAGAGGTTCCGGTCCAGATTTCCCGATTATTGGATGCACACCAGATCATTATCGGCCACTGCCGGCAACTCTCTCGCCGCGCTTCCGAAATCGGTGACGAAGGCACCAACGACATGGTCATCAGTGATGTTCTGCGTGCCAACGAACTCCAGGTTTGGTTCTTGAGCGAGCATCTGGTTGATGTACCGCTGGTGCACGCGGAAGAGCCTCGCGAGCGAAAAGCTGGTTAGTATTTTTCATTCCGCAAAAAGTACGGGCCCCGCGCAAAAACGGGGCCCATTGGTCCATACTCGAAATCTGAGCTTTATTTCTTGCTGCCCGTTTCTAGCTTGTCGTGGTCGTAGTATTCGTACGCCGACATTGGTTTCTCGCCACCTTTTTTCCAGATGCGCGAGTCTTCCGGAAGCTTGTTCAGGATGCGCGCCATTTCACGAATGTGCATGGCCACCGTCCCGCAACATGCGCCGATGAAGTTGATTCCCATATCGCGAGCCTGCAGAGCATAGTCCGCCATATCTTTGCGCGTGAGTTGCAGAGGATCTAGGGCGTAAGGAAACTCCGGAAGACTGGTGAAGTCAGGCTTGTCTTGCGGAGTGCGATACGCGACTGGTTGACAGGCAAGGTATCCCGAGACCGCGTTGCGCATCTGTTCCATCGGCCCCAGGATGTGCTGCGGGGGGCGTAAGCAATTCATTCCGACAATGTCAGCGCCGGCGTCGAACAATGTCTTCGCCGCATCTGCGGCGTTTGTGCCTTCGGCGGTCTCATCTTTGTTTTCAAAGCAGATCGTGACCATCGCAGGCAACCCGGTTTTCTTGGCGCGCTCCACCGCAATCAAGGCTTCCCCGAGCCAGGAAAAGGTCTCGCCGATAATGAAGTCCACTCCCTCGTCTACCTGCACCGCAAGTTGCTCGTCGAAGGTCTTGCGGACTCGATCGGCAGCGGACGAACTGCCGGGCTCGTACATCCAAGTCAGGCTGATGTTCCCCGCAACCAAACATTGGTCACCCGCAACCTCGCGGGCCACGCGCACCGCGGAGCGATTGAGTTCTTCCAGCCGGTTCTCCAGTCCCACAGTTGCCAGTTTGTCGCGGCTCGCGTAGAACGTCAGTGCTTGCAGCACTTCTGCACCGGCCTCGCGGAATTCAATGTGAAGTTCCCGTAGCGCATTTGGATACAACAGCGCGACCTCCGGCGTAAACGGACCTGCGCGTACCCACCCACGCTTTTCGAGTTCCAGCAGATAGCCGCCGTCGCCAAGCACGGGACCGTCTTTCAAACGTTCGAGAATGCCTTTCTTTTTCATGCTTGCTCCTGAAAGTAGTTAGTCGTCCACATATTCATATTCAGCTTTGATTGGCTGATTGTCGGCGAAGCGGTTCGGCCGAAACGCATGGATGTCCACGCTTCCGCCATTCCCGTGGAGAATTAGTTCACTCATCACGAGTCCAATCGCGGGGGAAATCTTGAAGCCCATGCCGGAAAATCCGGCGCATACGTACAGGCCGTCCATTTCAGGGATCTCGCCCA
Source organism: uncultured Acidobacteriaceae bacterium (assembly GCA_963840895.1). GTDB lineage: Bacteria > Acidobacteriota > Terriglobia > Terriglobales > Acidobacteriaceae > Sulfotelmatobacter. The sequence continues at coordinate 282,210 of CAWJAR010000001.1, read as the reverse complement.
GCAAGGGCCTGCAATCAGGCGTCATGTCATAGACGCCGGTTACGCCGCGCATCACCTCCGCGGCGGCAAGTTTGGGAATTCTGCGACAAGCTCGCTCGATGATCTCTTCCAGCGACTCGTCGGATGCGCGTTGTGGAAAATGATCCGGGTCGATGGGGCGTTTGCCATAAAAGTCGCCTACGAGAAATTTGTCATGCGCGTCAGAACGAAAATACGTTGCCGTAACTGAGTCGATGCAGGCACAGCCTCCGCCCTTCATGCCTGGAGCGTTGCGAAGAATCGCAACCTGGTGATATTCGCATTCGATCGGAAGATCGATACCCGCCTGCCGAAACAGTGGTCGCGTCCATGGGCCGGTGGCGGCAATAACTGTCGGAGACGAAATGGTTCCTTCATTCGTGACCACACCGCGGACCCGGCCGGACTCTACATCGAATGCTGTTGCCGCTGTCCGCGAGATGTAGGTCGCGCCAATATCGCGGGCTGCATGCAGGAAATCTCCAGCCACCCCAGCGCCGTCACCGTACCCGGAATCCCGTTCGTAGGCAGCAAGTTCAACCTCATCGACATTCCAGTCAGGCTCGAGTTCGTGCAAGTCTTCTTTGCTGATCAGGTCGACCTTCGCTCCCAATCGACGCTGCATCTCGACGTTCGATTTGAGGCGGGCAGCCTCATTCGGATGTACGATGCGCACAAAGCCGGTTTTGCGAAAATCTCCTGGTTGACCCACGACCTCGTGCCAGTTCTGAAACATCCGCAAGCTGATCAATGCCAATTGCACTTCCGGAGGAAAGCTATAATGCATGCGGACCAAGGCCGACGATCTTCCGCTGCCCCCACGCCCGACGTGATCCTTGTCGATGACGACAATCTTTCCGGCCTTCCGTTTGGCAAGATGAAAGGCGATCGATGCGCCCATCACTCCCGCGCCGAGAATTACGAAGTCGGCCGTCTTCGGAAGTGCGTGAGAATTTCCGTTTGCAGAAGTCATGCGGCCGCCCCCCGCAATCGTCCCTTTCTCCAATCGCGTAAGGCCTGATGAGCGGCATTCCTCCCGGGTGCTCCCGTGACGCCGCCTCCGGGATGTGCCCCCGCGCCACACAAATAGAGTCCGGCAACCGGAGTCCGGTACTGCGACCAACCTGGCACGGGACGCATGAAGAAGAGTTGCTCCAGTCGCAGGTCGCCGTGAAAAATGTTTCCCTCGGTGAGCCCGTAGGTACGCTCTAAATCGAGCGGCGTGAGTACTTGTCGTGCCACGATTGCATTCGGCACATTGGGGGCGTATTCCGCAATTTTCCGGACGACTCGATCGCCCAACAAGTCGCGTTTCTCGTCCCAATTTCCCTCGCGCAAGTGGTAGGGTACGTACTGCACAAAACAGGTGAGGATGTGTTTGCCCGGAGGAGCCAGGGAAGCATCCGCATTCGACGACACGACGCAGTCGACCCACAATTCTTCGGGGATCTCTCCAAACTTGGCGATGTCGTAGCAACGCTCGGCGAAGGCAAGCGACGGAACCAGCGTATAAAACGTGCGCTCGAGCGCAGTTGCTGCCGGAGAAGTTCCGGTAAAGTGAGGTTCCTCCGACAAAACCATGTTTACCTTCGCGCACGGTCCCTGCATTTTGATGCCCCGCACCGCGAACAGAAAATCTTCTGGTAGCTCCCGCGCATCCAGCAAGCCGAGGAACGTTCGCTTGGGATCGGCATTCGATAAAATCATGCGGGCCCGAAGCTCCGTCCCGTCTTCCAATACCACGCTGCGTGCCCGTCCGTTGCGCACGTCGATGTGCGCGACCGGAGTTGACGTTCGAATCTCCACGCCAAGCTTTTTGCCCGCCGCCGCAAGGGATTGCGTGATCGATCCCATACCGCCCATTACGTGCCCGTAAAAGCCTTGCAGTTCGTGCTCTCCGCCACTGAGCAGATGGAAGAGCAGTCCAATGGCTGTTCCTGGCTGGTACGGCCCGCCGTGCTTTCCGTAAACGTTGTTGGCCAGGAACATCGTCTTCACTTTCTCGGACTCATAGTTGTGATCGAGAAACTCACCCAAGCTTCCGGTGAGGAACGACACAAGTTTCGAAATCTCAGCGCTGGATATTCCGCGGAAGCGCTTGCCCACACGGAACAAGTCAGTCCAACCCTTTATTGTGGAGGTATCGACTTCCGGTGGCGGCTCCATGAAAAATGGTTGCAAGTATCGGGCCAGCTTTTTAAGCTGATCATCGACTTGCACAAAGCGTGCTGCATCTTTTGCGGAAATCTTTGAAAATTCTTCTTGCGCTCTTTGGCGATCCACCCACCACGGAACAACATGGCCGTCGGGAAAGGGAACCTGAATCGCTGGATCGCAGGGGATCATGCGCAAACCATGACTTGCCAGATTTAACTCGGAGATCACTTCCGGACGCAGCATGCTGGCAATGTAAGAAGTTGTCGATACCCGGCAACCCGGCGCGATTTCTTCGGTCACACAGCATCCGCCTACGATTTCCCGGCGCTCAAGTACGAGGGTCGTTAGTCCCGCTCGCGCCAGATACGCCGCCGCGGTCAGCCCGTTGTGACCCGCGCCGATCACGATGGCATCGTAGGTTGAATTCACTGGCATTTGTTCAATTGACTTAAAGTCACGAAGGTGTTCTTGAATCGAACAACAGTATCGTATATGCCAGTAAAACTGAAGTTGAAATCACTGGAATCCTTCTGTATGCTTGCATGACTTATAGTCATTCTTTATGCCAGGAATCGCCAGCAATCGGGTCACGCCGCCGCTCTACCAACGACAAGTCACGGCGCGTCCTCGCTCCGAAGCGAAACGAAGCCGGATCATTGAGGCCGCCACACAACATTTTGCCGAGCATGGTTATCACGCGGCCCGAGTCGGCGACATTGCCCTCACCCTGGGCATTGCCAAGGGATCCATCTTTCAACACTTTGGCAGCAAAGACGGATTGTTCTTCGAGGTATACAAGCGAGCGGTCCGCTCGTTCGCCAAATATCTTGACGCGCCGGTGGAGGTTCGTGCCGCTGGCTTCTTTGAGGTGCTGCGCTACTGGCTCGTCAGTACGGAGCACCTAGTGCATGAGGACTGGATTCCTTATCGCATCTCTCTATTGGGGAATTACGGCACCGACTTCGTGTTAAAGCGCGAGATCAACCGCTTCCTCATCAGCGAAGATCCGTACGGCACTGTGAGTTTTGTGCGCTTCGGGTTAGAGCGCGGCGAACTACGCAAGGACATGGACATTGAAATGATCGTTTCCATCATCGACTGGATGATGGAACGTTTTCAGGATGCGCTGTTAACTGCGGAACTCGATCCCGGTTTATTCCGCCGTCAGGGAGAACTCGCAGAAAAAAAGGAAGGCAGAATCCAGCAGTTTCTGGACGTCTTGCAGCGGGCCATCGGTGACAGCGGCGATGCGGCGCCGAGCACACCGGTGCAAGCGCGCCGGAATCATCGCCGATAGCCCTGGAGTTTGTGGGAGTTGCGGTAGCATCAGGTGTGGAATTTAGATCGTTGATCCGAGACATAAATATGCAAACCTCTATCGAACAGATCCTCTCCCTCTACAACGATCGCGCCCCATTGTCGGAAGCATCGACCATCCCGGCGCCTTGGTACGTCGATCCACGAATTGCCGAACTCGAGCGCCTCAACGTTTTCAGCAAGACCTGGCAACTCGTGGCTCGCACCGATCAACTGCAAAAGCCCGGCGAGTTTGTGGCCACACGTCTTGCGGGAGAACCGATCGTAGTGGTTCGAGGAACGGACGGAGCGTTGCGGTCGTTCTACAACGTATGCCGCCACCACGCAGCGGCCGTGGTGACGCAGTCCTGCGGCCACGCGGAGATCTTGCAGTGTCCTTACCACGGTTGGAAATATGGTCTCGATGGATCGCTCAAAGGTATGCCGGAGTTCGACGGCGTTCAGAACTTCGACCGCGCTGAAAATGGATTAGTCCCGATCCGCGTCGAGACCTGGGAATGCTTTGTCTTTGTGAATCTCGATCCACAAGCGTCGCCGCTCAAGGAATTTCTTGGCGGACTGGTTAATCGGGTCGCGCCCCTTGACGTCAGCAAACTGCACTACTTCGACCGCAGAAGTTACGACATCCATTGCAACTGGAAGGTCTACGTCGATAACTACCTCGACGGCGGATACCACGTTCCCCACCTGCACAAAGGGCTGAGTTCCGTCCTCGACTATAAGCAGTACACCATCGAGAACGAAGATCGGTATTGCCTGCAGTCAAGCCCGATGGTCGCTTCGGACGAGGATGCCGCGACCGGCGCAACGCGCAAAGGCGACCGTGCGTGGTATTTCTGGCAATATCCCAATCTCATGATCAACTGCTATGAGGGGTACATGGACACGAACTATGTGATCCCGGTCGACGCCGACCACTGCACAGTGATCTTTGATTTCTATTTCAGCGATGTGAGCGAGGCACGTCGTGAATACAACACCGAATCCGTGAACGTCGGCAACCGCGTACAAGATGAAGATCTTGGCATCTGCGAAGATGTGCAACGAGGTCTGAAGTCTCGGGCCTATGGTGCTGGCCGGCTCTCCGTCCGCCGCGAAGCCGGAGAACAACTCTTCCACCAATTGCTAGCCGCGGATCTGAAAGGAAATCCCGCACCGTTGGCTCCAAAGCTGACCAACCCGGTCGGTGCGCTGGTAGAGACGTAGTCGCTATTTCTTTCTCCCCGGGCCGGCCCTCGCAAATGCCAAGCTATTGATGATCGCGCGGAATTGTTTCCTGCCATGTCTTGGTTTTGACCATCTGCCCATCTTTCAGCAATTCTCGCGTGTATTTGTAGTAGAAGTTTTTCTGATCGGTCGATACCGAAAGATGTCCGCGCCAAACGAGCGTACGCCCTTTCAACGCAAAGACGCTCTCCGCTTCACCGAGAACTGAGCTGGTTTCGGGATGGGCGTCGTCGCCGTCGTAAGTGAGACTCTCAAAATCATTCTGCGTGCCCCACGGATACTCGTATCCGTCCTTGCCTTTCCAGAGCACGGTCGTCTTCTGGCGCGCTTCATCGCGCTCCACCGTCCACTCGCCCGGCCAGGGAAATCCTTCGTTCTTAATGTCTGTTCGCTCTTCGGATGTTTGAGGCGGCGAGAACTCCGGCGCGGCCGCCCCGTGTGCCGGGACAACCGGCAGAACAATCCGTGATCCGTCGTTGCCACCGAGGTCGAGCGATGTTGTCATCGCATACGGTGTCGGCAACACCATCGGCCACAACGAGTTTGAAATCGCCACGCGAATGCGATGACCTTTCGGAAACACCCAAGAGGTCAAGTGCATTTCGATGTCAAGTGGATAGAATTTACCCGGTTCCAGATCGCGAGGATTCGTCATCGATTCGCGCTGAGCGCCATTCAAGCCGGCTCCCGTAATTTGCGTTACCGTCCCGTCAGGTGCTACATCGGAAAGCCGCGCGAACCAGTTCGCCAATGGCGCGCTCGCGGAAGCACGAAGGAGCGCATGCGGTCGCCCGAGAATCCCCTGTTCGCTTTCGAGGGGTTCGGAATCGTAAACGAGACTGAATGCATCCACGGGCCGTGGATCACTTAACAACTCCCCCCACCAGAAGCCAGCCTCCACCCCGACTGTTGGAACGTACTTTAGCTGATGTGCAACGTGAGTTCCGGCGGTACGCTCCAAACTGTGATTCCCTTGGAGGAATAGCGCCGTGTTCGTTGCGTCTTTCGGCGGCCACACATCTTCCCGCCGCCATTCTCCCGGGACGCTTTGCAATCTTGGATCTGGCGGGTGCCAGTGTTGCATGTAAATCACGAGCCGCGGATCGTTCCGAACGCCAGTGTCGCGTCCTTTCAACCAGTAATCGAACCAGCGCACCGCCCGATCGCGCCACTCCACTCTTGGTCCGAAGTCGGCATCATTCGGAAATGAATGGTTCCATGGACCGACAATTGCCCTGATCGGCGCCTTCGACTTCATGAGCATGTCGGGAACGTTATCGCGGTACCCATCCTGCATGCCGCCGATCAGGAACGTCGGAGTCGTAATCTCGCTGAGTAGCCGCACCCGATCGCGCCAGAACGGGCCATCGTGCTGATGTCGCAAATACAGCAGCGACCACGGCGGCGTCTCGAACCTCGGGCCCAGGATTTTTTCATCAAGCGAATAATCCGGCGCGCCTAACCACCCCTGAGCCATATCCATATTCAGTTCGAATTCGTCGACATGCGCCATGCCATCTATGTAGTGAACGTCATCGTGAAACAACTCAGCAGTCGCGTGCGCCGCCAGAATCGCCTTCAATGCCGGAGGATGCCGCATCGCCATTTGCATCGCGGTGAACCCGCCCCACGAAATGCCAAACATCCCTACATTGCCGTTGCACCAAGGCTGGCGCGCGAGCCACGCAATCACCTGTTCGCCGTCAACCTGCTCCTGCTCGGAATATTCGCGCTCGGGCGGAACTCCTTCGCTCGCGCCAAAGCCGCGAATATCAACTCGTACGCTCACATACCCACGGCGCGCGAAGTAAGCATGCTTGGGATAGTCGCCTGCCGCCGTGCCATCGTCTTTGCGGTAGGGGAGGTACTCCAGCAGGGCAGGGAACTTCTCGTCGACTTTTGCGCCGTCCGGCATATAGAGAGTCGCAGCCAGGCGCACGCCGTCTTTCATGGGGATCCACGCCTGCTCCATCCGCACTCCATAAGCGGCGGGCGACGGCGGTTCAACTGCAAAAGCATGTGTAGGGAAAATAAAAGCGAGGCAGAGGATCCATGCTGTGTTCGTCAAAAGAGGTCTCCATGGGCCGGGTGCCCCATTTCTCGCCGTTTTTGCGAGAAGTGGGTAAGTCGTTGAGAGCTGACCCGAGGTCAATCCTGCGCGTCCTGCTCGCGACGCATGGCGCGCAAATCGATCCCCAGTTGCTCCGCCTTCTTATACAGGTGACTGCGCTCCAGTCCAAGACTTTTCGCCGCCATGCTCATGTTCTGGTGGCTGCGCTTCAGTTCCGCAAGAATCACTTCACGTTCAAACGACTGTACGCGGTCCGCGAGTGCACCGGAACCAATCGCCGCGCTCTCTGAAACTCCTGCTCGAGAACTCTTCGGCAAGGCCATCTGCACAACGGTCAGATCCACCTGACCGTCAGTCGCAAGCAACATCAGTCGTTCGACCATGTTCCGCAACTCGCGGACATTTCCCGGCCACGTGTGAGACTGTAGTGCCTCCATCGCGTCTGCGGTGAAGGGAATTGGTTTCCACCCATTCTGCGCGCACACTTGCGCCGCAAAATGCTCGACCAGCGCCGGAATATCATCGCGGCGTTCGCGCAGGGGAGGAAGCAACAGTGGGAAAACGTGGATGCGGTGAAACAAATCCTGCCGAAACTTTTCCTCGCGCACCCGTGCCTCTAAATCACGGTGCGTCGCAACTAAAACACGAACATTCACGGTAACCGGTTTGTCGCCGCCAATCCTCTCGACTTCGCCTTCTTCCAGCACACGCAGCAACTTAGCTTGCATATTCAATGGCATGTCGCCGATTTCGTCGAGAAAGATCGTTCCCTGGTCGGCTTGCTCAAATTTGCCGATGTGCCGTCCCGATGCACCCGTGAACGATCCCTTCTCATGGCCGAAGAGTTCCGACTCAATCAACTCGGCCGGTACCGCCGCGCAATTCAACGTGACAAAAGGTCCGCCGGCGCGCGGGCTGCGCTCATGGATCGTTCGCGCAACCAATTCCTTTCCCGTGCCGGTTTCGCCGAAGATACACACTCGCGACTCGCTGGCCGCCACGCGTTCCAGTTGCGCCATTACCCGGCGCATCGATTCTCCCTGCCATACGATCTTGTGCTTGCCCAGGCGCTGTCGGAGTTCGCGGTTCTCACTCTCCAGTCGCTGCAACTTGAGCGCATTGTCGACGGTTATCATCAATTTGTCGCTGGAAATGGGCTTCTCCAGAAAATCGAGCGCACCTAACCGCGTCGCCCGCACCGCCATTTCAATGTGCGCCTGCCCTGACATCATGACCACCGGAGCCGTCACGCCCTGCTGCTTCAGTTCTTCAAGCAGTTTCAGGCCATCTTTGCCGGGCATGACTACATCGGAAAGGATCAAATCGAAGTGTTGCGCTTTTGCCAATTCGAGCGCCTTGGCTGCGTTGTCGCACACGGTGGCTTCATGTCCCTCCAAACGAAATGCACGCGACAGCGAGGCCAGGGTGTTCGCCTCGTCATCGACGATCAAGAGATGTGCTTTGAGTGGCAACCGTCCTCCTCGCGATTCATCCGGAAAACTTTCCTGTGCTCTAACTGATATTTCTTGCGGCCGGAACTTCCTGGAGCGCCGCAAGATTATCCGGCAGCTCGATCACAAATGTTGTTCCCCGCCCGGGCTCGCTTTGCACAGTCACTCTTCCACCGTGATCGCTTACCACCGACTGCACAATCGCCAGGCCCAGCCCGGTTCCGTGCCGCTTGCTGGTGTAATACGGAGTAAAAATACGCTCGCACTCTTCGGGCGTCATCCCCGAACCAGTGTCAGCAACTTCGAGGATCACTCTTCCATCGTCTCGTCGGGATTGAACGATAAGCCTGCCCCCATCCGGCATCGCGTCCATCGCATTCAGCACGAGGTTTGACAGCGCGCGATGCAAAAGTTCAGAGTCGACTGCAATCGTCCCGACCCGATCATCCAATTCCAGCATGATTGCAATCGGTGCGCGTCCCGGAGCCTGCAACTGTGCCTCGAAAAGCTTCACGACTCCCCGCAGAATTTCGTTCACCGAAGCCGGTTGAAGTTGTGGACGTGGCATCTTCGAGAACTCGCTGAAGCGACCGATAATCGTCTTCAGGTTCGAGATCTCGGTCAGCAACGTCCTCGTACTCTCGTGAAACACTTCGTCGAACTGTTCGGGGCTTTGCGTTCGAGCGCGCATCAGGTTTTCAACGGTGAGTTGGAGCGGGAACAGGGGATTCTTCAACTCGTGTGCCAGTCGCCGTGCCAGTTCGCGCCATGCTGCGACGCGCTCGGTTTGCACGAGCCGTTCTTTTTGCGCCAGCAGTTCCGTGGTCATTCGATTGAACGAGTCAGCCAGTTGCCCTACCTCATCGCTCCCGGTCACATTTACCCGCGTATCCCAGTTTCCCGCAGCCACTTCCTGCGCGGCGCGCGCCAGTTCTACTACCGGACGCGTCATCCGGGCCGCTGCCCAACTACTCAGCAGAATTGCCAGGATCACGCCACCGCCGCCCGCTAACAAGGCCGACGCACGAATGCGACGCTTCAGGTCGACGTACGATCGCCGCGAATTTCCCACCAGCAGAATCCCCATCAACGGGCGATCCTTGCCGGTCCCACGCAGCGGGATCGCATGAAACACCTCGTCATCCGCCTGATCCTCAGACCACTTCACGATTCCGGTTGTTTCCTGGTTGTACTGCCGCACCGTTTCGACAAGGGGTGCGAACTTGTCAGCTGGACGTTTTGTGTCCGTGCCATTTCCCGGGACCGACGGATCGAGGAGCGAATCCGGAGAAAAATGCTCACTGCGATTCTGGTAAAGCAAAACTCGCATGTCCGCGGGCAAGTCCAATGCAGAAAGGAAATTCTTATCTAGCCTGCGGCCGCCCACCACGTAAACAGGATGCTCGCTGACGCGCGTGACCCGCACCGCAAACAGTCCCAACGCGGTAGAATCCTGCAACTCCTCGCGCTTCAGAAATGCGCTCTCCCCGCTGGCCGCGGCTAGGCTCGCAAAACCGGCGTCGGGATAGCCGAACTTTGCCGGCCACTGCGCCGACGAAATAATAGTTCCGCGCCCATCAAGGAATTCCAGAAAGTCGAGTTGGTATCCTTCCGCCATTTGCCGAGCCAAATCAAAATATTCGGCGGAATCCGAAGACGTGCCATTCATTGCAATGGCCATCCGGCTCACGGGGTTGGAAGTCGCAATTGTCTCCACCCGGCGCGCCACTTCGTCTCCCCGGCGGCTAAACTCGCGCTGAAACTGGGTGACCAGCGCCGTCGTCCGCTGATCCTCGGATTTCTCAAATGCGTTGCGCGTTACGCCCAGCACCAGCAACGCCACTGTTGCCACCGACAGGAATACTGTCAGCGCAAATACCGTCAGAAGTTTGCGGCGAAAGGTCATGCTTTACCGCTCACGATGTGCCGCTCCCATCCAGGCATCAGCCAAGTTCCAGACTCCGTCCGCACGCACCGTCCAATTGTTCAGCGCACTCGAGGCCGCATAGGAAGCGGGCAAATGAAAAAGGGGCACCAGGCGCTGCGAGGTCAGCAGCGCGCGCTCTGACGCATACAGATCCTCCACTGAACCGCCATCCCTTGCGAGAGAAGCCCCTTCGATCATAGACACTTGCTGCAGCGCAATCCACGGATCGGGTGATGCCAGTGCGATTCGAACCACTTTCAGGTCCGCAACCGCGGACGCTGTTGGCTGTAGGGACAATCCAGCATCTTTGGCGTTGAGCGCGATGCGTTCCGCCAACAACCTCGCGACGACATCATCGGTGTCGTATCCCACGCTCCATGACGGTATTTTGTTTACTTGTTCACGCGCTTGCCGCGCCTGCATTAAATCCGCATCACTGGAAAATACGAATCCATATCCGCTCATCCAGTTGGGGAGAATGCTGGCCGTTGGCTCACCAGCCCCTTGCAGCAGCACGCTGCGAATGGAACCGCGTTCAATACTCAAGGCCAATGCCTCGCGTAGCAGTTTCTCTTCCGGAGATGTTGTATCGCGAGTGAAAAGTAAAGCGACCAAGTCGATCGGTTTCGAACTCGCCAGCTGATACCCTTCCTGCGAGATGTGGCGCGATTGCTCAGCGGCTACCTCTACAAAGTCTGCCTTGCCGAGTTCCATAGCAGTCATCTGCTCGTGAAAGCTCCGGCCCATGTCGACTTCAATGGCGTCGAGGAAGGGCCTTCCGCGCCAGCAGTCTTCGTTCGCTGCCACAGCTAAAGATCTTCCAGGTCGCCAGTCGACAATGTGAAACGGCCCCGTACCGCTTGGCACGCCATCAGAATTTCTCTTCACAATGGCATTTCTCGGCAACGCCAGTTGCGCCAGTAATTCGAGATCTGCCGTGTCTCGGGTGATGATGATCGAATCACCCTCCGCACTGACCTTCCACGTTGGATTGGCCGTGCGCAATGATGCGGCGGCAACCTCGGTGCTCAGCAGTGTCCCATCGTGAAACTTTACTCCTTGTCGAATGCGCAACTGCCAACGCTGATTGCCCGGCGATGCTTGCCATGTCGTGGCCAGCCCAGACTGGATTTGCAGGTTTTCGTCAAGATTCACCAGCGTGTCGAAGATCAGCATGTCCAGGCCGCGTCGCGAGAAGGAGTCAGTCTGTGAGCCGTCTGCAGGACTATTGTCTTTAGGATCCAGCGACGTCAGCGCGGTGTGCATGGCAATGTGCAGGGTCCCGCCGTACTGCGGACGCGTCTCGGCCGTTGCGGCCAATGTTCCGATGATCACACTACTGAGTACAACTGATCGCCAAACGAAACGCCTCATAACTTCCTGTTTCTCGATTTCTCGCAACCGCGATTGCCGTGTCGCCCTTTGCTTCCGTCCACAATGCTGTAATCGCCCCAGTAAAGTCGATTGCTGCGGTTACTGCAATCGGATCTCGATCCGGAAACTCGTACGCCCGCACTGAGTCTCCACCTCCGATATCCGTACTTGTAACCAGTACCTGCCAACCCGCCCCACATGAAGTCTTGACGCTCGTTAAATCGCTCCCCCAGTTGAGTCTGGTGGTCTGGTCGCTGACGCCGTCGACCTCGTGCACACGATCATCCGTGTCGGCAAACAACCAGAGCAGATAATTTTCACGCGGTAAAAAGGCAGCCGAATAGAACTTGGGAACGTTCGTCGATTTACCGACGGACGACGTTAGAACCCCGGTAAAGAAGTTTCTGGTCGGAGCAAAGAATGCGCTTACGGGTGGAATCGTCAGGGAGGCAGAAGTTGCAGTCGGGAATACCGCAACAGCCCCACTCAGCCCTGCCGGCACGAGCGGCCATGGATCCTCGTTCTCGCGACAATTCATAGATAGGGTTGCTCCCGCGGCACTGCGACAATTTACTCCCGGGAGATAAACGTCGAAACCATGATCCTTCGCAGGCACCAGCCTGCCTCGCAAGTCCCGCGGCCAGGGCCGTGCATGTACGATGCCCATCGCTTGTTCCATCAACCACCGTCCCGCTTGCAATCGGTAGAGCGAAACATTTTCCGCGCCCAGCACGGCGATCCGCGTGGGTGTGGCGCCCTCCTCCAGAACTGCCACGTCGAGAATCGGATCACTCTGTGCCCACAATGAAACCTTGCGCAAAACCAACGGCACCGACTCATGCGTCGGAACGGCTGCGCTTTCAGGCCGCGGTACTGCCACCATCGCGACCGCAAGCTCCTGTGTCCCCTGCCGTATCCTGGCGACCCAAATATACGACGCAACGTTCTCCGACAGAGTAATTGCAACCAAAGCGGCCGCTTGGTCGTTCTTTACGAATCGCACGCCGAGCACCAACAGGGCACTCCGCAAGCCGTTTTGAACGATCTCGCTGTCCCGTCGGCCAAGTGACGATCGGTTCTCCATCGCCACCGCCACCGAAACGGGTCCAGTCACCGCCAAAATCTTGCGCGCCAGTTGCTGTTCGGGGCCGCTCCAGTCTGCGCCGTGTGCCGCGACAACCAATCCGAGCACGGCGCAAGCCAATTGCGTTGCAAAGCTATGGCACGGCTTGAAGCGTAAGGTGCAACTCAATGGGTTCGAGATATCGTTCGGGATGGCCAGATTATAAACCGCTGTGCGCATCAATCGTCCCTTTGCCTCTGTACTGTTTGGACACCACTAAAGAGCTAACGCGCGCGGATCATCCTTATCTGCGCTCTGTACTCTCCGGTTTCGCGTTTTGCGGCTGCCGCGCAAAGAACAGACGGAAGACTTGTCCAAAGATCAATTCCTCCGCCAGCAACGCCACCGCGAGCGAGAAGATCATTCCTGCCACCACTGCCATGAACGTGATTGCCATCTGCATAGAGCCTCCTCAGAGTTCAACTGTGCTTTCACACCGTTGTTCAAAAGTACGCATCCCTTCATTGCCCGCCGTCTTGCTCAGTTCGTACCTCTGCGAGCGTTGCTTCGTCCGCGTCGCTTCCGAACACATGTGCAACTCGCGCGTCGCGATCGCCCAGAATTTCGACAGCATCGCCCACACGCACCATCGTGAATAGCTTTTCCATATCGCGGTTTCTCAACCGGATACAGCCGTGTGAAGCCGCATGTCCCACGGACCCTGGCGCATTCGTGCCATGAATTCCGTAGCCCTTTTCGCTGAGTCCCACCCAGCGCGTTCCCAGCGGATTGTTCTTGCCGCTCGGGATGACCAAGCCGGGGCGGTAGTACGTCGGATTGGGAACTCGGCTGACGATCTGGAATACACCCGTGGGACTTGGACTTTTCGTGGCGCCCACCGCAACTGGAAATGTCGCGATAACTTCGTCGCCATCCAGCACCGCGAGTTTGCGGTCGGCGATACTTACCAGCACGATCCGGCGGTGTCGATTTGGCCATGTGAGCGGGTGAGTCTGTGCAGCCACTGGAATTGCCAGGCCAACGATGGCCAACGCTAGGATGAATCGTTGATTTCTTCTGGAGTCAGCCCGATGTCCCAACGCCATTGCAGATTCCCCTTTGAACTACGCCGTTCGTGAGTGGAATGGCAGGGCGGGGTCCAAAGTGTATGTGATTGAAAATACGGGGATTAATTTGTGGACATGGGCGAATCGAGTGGTCTTGCAACCACGCTGTGTCGATTCGGACACGGTCGTTAAGCCGTGGCGAAAGGAAGAAATCCATAAAACAGCTAAGAAAAGGGGATGTGGGGAAGGATCAATTTCTTGAGCCTTCAAGCGCCCGGCCTCTGCCGTCTGGGGTAACGGCTTGTGGGGTTCTGTGGGTGAGGCCGGGCGATCTTTTTAACTAGAAGGCCTAGTTCAATTGTGCCTATTTAAGCCCTATTGCCTACCTATTTCTGTGACCCCGGTCACGCTTGCGTGTGATTGCCCCCATCCCGTCCTGCGCCCCACTTAAGCCCATTCCACACTTTCTCCGCCTTTCGCCAGCGCACAGCCGCGTGTGACCAAAATCACCGCCCAATCGTCGTCCTCTTCTTACACTCGTTCTTGAGCGAGCCGAAGTTGCTCATTTCATTCTGGAGATCGATTCATTATGGCCTACGTAATTACTGATTCCTGCATTAAGGACTCCCTCTGCGTCGAGGTCTGCCCCACCGACTGCATCCATCCCAAGCAGGACGAGTCCGGCTTCGAAGCGGCGACTCAGATGTATGTAGATCCCGAGGGCTGCATCGACTGTGGCGCCTGCGTTCCGGCGTGCACTTCCGACTCGATTCATGCCCTTGAAGACCTGCCCGAGGATAAGAAGGATTTCATCGAGAAGAACGCGGATTTTTACAAGCATTAATCTCCATCGGGTGGCGGTCCGTTCGGCTTCACAATTGTCGGGCGTTGGATGTTCGGTGAACCTGCCCTCTCCAACGCCCGATGGTTGTTCTCGCCCATTGCTCACGTTGACTTCCCATACCTGAGCCCAGTATCGTTGCGGTCGCTATGAACGTTGTCAAAGCTACCCGCCTCTTTGAAGAATGGCTGGGGCACCGCACCGATCTCATTCAGAAAGATCTGCAACTCAAACACACCAACATGAAGGCGGCCGTCTTCCCCTTCCTGCGAGCAACTTTCTATCGCTGGGCACAGATCTGGCCCGAGGTGTGTTCCGAGCTCGCCAATGGCCCTCAGGTCTTGGCGGTTGGCGATCTGCACGTGGAAAATTTTGGTACCTGGCGCGACGCCGAGGGGCGGCTGATCTGGGGTGTGAATGATTTCGATGAAGCGCATCCCATGGCTTACGCCAACGATCTGGTCCGTCTCGCGGTGAGCGCCCATCTTGCTTCAGAGGCCGGAAGTTTGCCACTGAAGCAGCGCGACATCTGCGATTCCATTCTGGAGGGCTATCGCGAAGGATTGCGCACCGGTGGGTTGCCTTTCGTCCTGGGCGAGCAAAACGAATGGTTGCGTCAGATCGCCGAGAGCAAGCTGCGCGACCCAGTTCTTTTCTGGGCCAAGATGGACGCACTGCCCACGGTCAAAGAAACTCCACCAATCAGCGCGATCGATGCCATCGAACACCTCCTACCCTCGCGCGAGTTGTCGTATCGGTTGGCGCGTCGGGTCGCTGGGCTGGGCAGCTTGGGTCATGCACGTTACGTCGCTATTGCCGATTGGCACGGCGGAAGAATCGCCCGTGAGGCTAAGGCCGTGGTCTCCTCCGCTTGCGACTGGACCAAGGGTCGGCATGGCTCTTCGGAGATTCTCTACCAGACTCTCCTCAGTTGCTCGGTTCGGTGTTCCGATCCGTTTGTTCAGCTGCGGGGTCGCTGGATTGTTCGCAGGCTGAGTCCCCACTGCTCACGCATCGAACTCGCCGCCCTTCGGGCACCCGGCAAAGAATTGCGTTTGCTACGCGCCATGGGATGGGAAACTGCCAACATTCACCTAGGTACGAAAACCGCGCGCAAATCCATCCTCGCGCATATGAAAAAGCAGAACGGGAAGTGGTTGCACCGCGCAACCGAGGAGATGTTAAAGGTAGTTCGCGAGGACTGGAAGACCTGGCGTGGACACGGCTACGCCTAAGTTCGCTATGCTGCTCCGCTGTGCGCCGTACCAGCCGCTGCTGCGCTCGCCGCCGGCCGGGTCAACGAGGCTAAAGTGACTCCCCGATTCCGGTCGTACACCAGCGTCCATACTTTGGCGCAGTCATCACACAGCCAGTAGTGTTCGACACATCGTTGCTGCTGCCGTGCACGGACAAACGGTGGTACCGCCGTTTCCCCCGATTTAGTGAGCCGGTCGGTTTCCACCAGAAACAGTTTGCCATCCCGGAGTCTGAGGAATGGCTTGCTACATTGGGAATTCGCGCATCGGCTCAACATATTCCACTACTTTCTGCTCGGACTGAAGAAATATAAGCGAGCAAGAGGATTCCAAGAGACCAGCATTTCGGTTGCCACAGGGGTTTCCCATGAACTGATAAGGCATAAGCCCATCTGATTCATGCCATCCCTCAAATTTGCCGTCTAATCGGCAGTCGTCGCCGATTTCTCGTCGCCCGGTTCTTGCACGCGCTCTCGCGCTGCGGCTACCATCAATCCTATGCCCAAGGTCTTGCTCTGTCCGCCGGATTATTTCGATGTCGTCGATCAGAAAAACCCGTATATGTCGAGAGAATGCGCAGTGGACCGGGGGAAAGGACGCAGGCAATGGGACGTCCTCCGTAGTGTTTTGCAGCAGAGCGGATGCGAGATCGAAACCATCGCCCCCGTGGAAGGTTTTGAAGACATGGTTTTCGCCGCCAATCAGGTTTTTGTCGGCGCAAAAGATGGGTTCGGAAAATTTGTGGTACCCAGCCGTATGGTTTATGCCTCCCGTCATCGCGAGGTGCCCTTTTTTGCTGATTGGTTCCGCGCGCGTGACTATCGCATCATCGAACTCGATTACGGCACCGACTATCTTGAAGGACACGGAGACTTGCTCTGGCATCCCGATGGTTCCCGCATCTACGCCGGATACGGTTTTCGTAGCACCAAAGGTGGGATCGAGAAATTTACTGTCGCAATGTCCGAAATGGGAATTCCTGTCGTGCCCCTCGAGTTAGTCGATCCCTACTGCTACCACCTGGATACCTGCCTCTGCCCCCTCAACAATGAGGCTGCCCTGATCTTTCCGGGTGCCTATTCTGCAGAAGCTCTTGCCTCGTTGCATAAAAATTGGCCACGCGTTCACCTGCTCACCGCCGACGAGGCTCATCGCTTTATGGGAAACGGGATCGTTATCAACGGAACCTACATCACTCCTCATATGACTCCTCAGTTGGACGCCATTCTTCGTCATGAGGGACTCACTCCGGTTGTCGTCGATACTTCAGAATTTGAAAAGGCGGGCGGGAGTTGTTTCTGTATGAAGACCTTCCTCCCCTGATGCAACGCGCAAACCGCGGCCCCATGGACGAGAAAGTCAAACAGGACAGCCAATTGATTCGAGTCGCGCGCTTCCGTGGACTGCGTGTGCTCGCATGGTCCGGAGATCAGCTCTATGCCTCGCGAGGCTACCAATTGCTTCGGGCCACGATCCAAAATCCGGCTGACAATTTGCCCTGGCAGCCGGTGGCCGTATTTCATGCCCACTGGCGCCGCCGGATTTCAGCTTCCAACACTCTGACTACCCGGTTATTGCGGGACGGCTTCCATGCTCTGGCGATTCTTCCGTCTGGTGCGTTAGTAGCGGCAGTGCCGAAAGCGATTGTCGTGCTTCGTCCAGGTGATACCGAGTTTCGGAAGACTCATGCTATTCTTCGCGGAACTCGCCCGCTACACATCACCGCCGTACCGAGTGGGACCATTTTCTGGGGAGAGTACTTCGACAATCCCGCTCGCGAGGAAGTTCACATCTACGCCTCCACCGACTCCGGCGCGACCTGGAGCGTCGCCTACACCTTCCCCAAGGGCGCCATTCGACATGTCCACAATATAGTTCACGATCCCTGGCAGGACTGCCTGTGGGTGCTGACTGGAGACTACGGCGACGAATGCCGCATCCTGCGCGCCGCCTGCGATTTCAGCCGAGTCGAAGCCGTGTTGCAAGGCAAGCAGCAGGCCCGCGCCGTGGCGGCCGTTCCCACCGAAGATGGACTCTACTTTTCCTCTGACACGCCGCTCGAATCCAATTCCATCTACCGACTCGACCGCCAACAATCGTTGCTGCAGATTGCTCCGATCAGCAGTTCTTCGATTTATGGATGCCGCGTCGGCAGCCGCTTATTTTTTTCTACGATGGTGGAGCCGAGTGAGGTCAATCGCGATCGCCACGTTCGCGTCTATGGCAGCGGCGCCCACGGACGTCAAGAATGGCACTCACAGGTGTCATGGCAAAAAGATTCCTTGCCCATGGGATTGTTCCAATACGGCAACGCCTTCCTGCCGGATGGCGACAACGCAACGTCATTCCTGGCTCTGACCACAATCGCCGTCCAGCGCGACGACCTGGCCACCTCAATCTACGCAGTTGGCCCCTAGCGAAATCGTGTGGGGACAGCCCCCATCGGCTGTCCATCGAGCGCAGTTCGACCTGGCCCTCAAGCAGTGCCGTAAGATGGACATCGAAAGAATCCCTTGCCTAGCCTGAACTACTACCGCCGCATCTTCAGCGCCTACCTCCTCGGCGGCAAAAGCCACCTCACCTTTTGGCATGAAACTCCCACGGAGAATCTCAATGCCTCCACCCGCGACCTCGGCGAATATTACATGCTCTTCTCCGAGAAAGCTGACTACAAGGGCGTCTACGACTCGAACGGCGTCCCGCAACTTGACTATCACGGCAAGATTGGCCGCCAATACAACCCCATCGCAGTCGCGCAGTACGCCCTGGGAAATTACAATCTCTTTCGCCGCACCACAGATCCCGAACGCCAGCGCAAATTCTTTCTCGCCGCAGACTGGCTCCTCGCGCACCTCGAGCAAAATGCACACGGTCTTTCCGTCTGGAACCACTACTTCAACTGGGAATACCGCGACACTCTCCGCGCCCCCTGGTACTCAGCGCTCGCGCAAGGGCAGGGAATCTCGGTTCTGGTTCGCGCCCACAAAGAATCGCGCAAAGAGAAATATCTCGACGCCGCCAAACGCGCCCTCGCGTCCTTCTACTACGACGTGCAAGAAGGAGGCGTTGCCTTCACCGATGAATCCGGCGACCTTTGGTTCGAGGAATACATCGTCTCCCCGCCCACGCACATCCTGAATGGATTTATATGGGCATCCTGGGGCATCTACGACTACTTCCTCGCTACCCAGCACCCCTCGGCGCAGGATCTCGTTTCGCGCGCAGTTCGCACCATGCTGCACAATCTCGATCGCTACGACTTAGGATTCTGGTCGCTCTACGAACAGTCCGGCACGCGCCTCCCCATGGTCGCCAGCCCCTTCTATCACAGGTTGCACATCGTGCAGTTGCGCATCATGCATCGCCTGACCGGAGAACAGAAATTTGCGCAAGTGTCCGACCGTTGGGAGAACTACACCCGCAGTCGCGCCAACCGTGCCCGTGCCATTTGCTACAAGAGCGCCTTCAAGCTCGGCTATTACTAGGACTCGTACGGCGAATCTCGGGCTCCCAAGGTCGCAATCGCTCGGACCCGGCAGAAACGTCGTAGTACTTCGGTTTTCCAATTCCTCTGAAACTTCCCCCGTCGAGCTGCGGAGCAGTGTCTAATCTCTCCATGCAGGAAAGCGCGCAGATGAATCCGAGCGGGAGGGCCTTGATTCTTCCTCTGGCTTCGGCCGTGGCGATCGCATGGTTGGTGGTAAGCTTCGCGCAAATTGGACGCGAACTTCTGACCCTTATCACTTACGATTGGGTCTGCGTACTCGTGAGCCCGTTCGTGCTATTCGCCGGTGCCCTCCTGCTGCGTTCGCGTCCTCGCCTCGGTTACATCATTGCCGCCTTTGGAGCCGTCTTACCTTTCCCCTGGTTTTCCATTACTGAAACGCGCACCTTCGGAAATTCATGGACTGCCCTCAACGCCGCTTGGAGAGATCCATACGGGTCTCACTACCTGCACTACTACCAACTCAGGATTATCACCGTCGCGCTGTTGATGATGACGTTGATCTCGGGCATGACGCGATTGCTTCCTCCCAGCTGGAGACTTCGAAACCGTCCCGTCAACCAGCGAACCTGGCCCGCCGTTGCGCTCTCTTTGATATTCGTTGGCTTCTGGTTCGCAGCGTTTGTCTCCCCCTATCGCGAACCTATGATCGTTGATGCCTTGCAGCCTGAACTCACAATCCTGAATGTTCGGAAAGATGGGATTACTTTTCACGAATGCCGGGTCAGCGTCTATCGCAACCGGTACTACGTGGCAAAAAACGATCGGAGGCTCTTCCGTTACAGTTTTCCAGAAACCGTTCACGAAGGGCTCTTAACCGACGATCTTCGCTCCCAGCTCAAAGCCGTGCAGGCTCTGCCCGAACTCAAGAAGACGCAACTCATATCGCCGGCTGCCCTTCGCGCCCGTCATGGGGAGGGCTGGTACACCGAGATGGGCACCTACGCCATTACGGCCTTCACCACCGAGAACGCTGCCAATCCCCCTCGGGACTTGGTGGCCTTTTTTAATGAGCTGGAAGCTGCACCCCCAACCGGTACGGATGCGAGTTACGTTTTACGGGATGTGTGCCTCGGCTTCTGTTACGACCCGAAAGCCGGCCTCGGCTACCGGGCCGAGAATCAGCGCTGCAGTCGTGGACCTGACGGCAAAGAATTCTGCTATTGATCCCTCCAGACTCGCCCAGTCCTTAGCAAAGTGACCTTCGTACCCTGCCCGGAACTTCTCAAGCAACGTTATGCTGGAGACTCTGACAAGTGTCTTTTGCATTCGATGAGCACAAACCTCACTCTTTCTTTCTGCAATCATGCCCGCAGCCATCCGGAGCGCCTGGCTTTGTCTGTCAGCCAGCGCGATTTCAGCTACGGGGAACTGGCGGAGATTGTGGAACGAATCGCTGCCTGGCTGCAGTCACGTCCGGCGTCCGACGTGAAACTTGTCGGCATTCTCGCCTCGCGCAGCTTGGCCGCCTATGCCGGACTCCTGGGTTCTTGTTGGGCAGGCGCAGCCTATGTCCCGTTGAACCCTGAATGGCCGGAACAAAGGCTGCTCTCCATTTTGCGCACCACCGAACTCGATGCGTTAGTAGTGGACGATCGCGGCCTGAAGCTTCTTTCCTCTCAGGTTTTGCAGGCGGGCCCGAAGCACATCCTGGCCCCTGGTCTGGCCGAGTCATTCGATCTTGATGATCCCTCGTGCAACGCGCGCGTTGCTGGACTGGATGCCTTGCCGACGCCTGATTCCGCTCATCTCCCCAAGGTGATGGGTAAGGATGATCTCGCTTACATCATGTTCACTTCCGGTACCACGGGATCGCCCAAGGGCGTGATGGTCTCCACCGGAAATGTCGCTTCGTTCCTGTCTGCCATGCGCGAACTGTATTCCTTCAGCGCCGAGGACCGCATTTCCCAAACCTATGACCTCACCTTTGACCCCTCCGTTCTCGATATGTTCATCACTTGGTCGTCAGGTGCTTCTTTGCATGTAGTCCCTGCCGGACAGATGATGGGACCTTCGCGTTTTATCCGCGAGCATCAGTTGACCTGCTGGTTCTCCGTGCCCTCGACCATTGCATTCATGCGCAATATGAAGATGCTCGCTCCCGGGGCTTTCCCTTCGGTGCGCTATTCGATTTTCTGTGGTGAGCCCTTACCCGCAAGTTCCGCCGAGCTCTGGCAACAAGCCGCTCCCAATAGTTTGATTGACAATCTTTATGGACCCACGGAAGCCACCGTGGTTTGCATTGGCCAGCGTTGTACGGAGCCGATCATTGTCACCGAGGGCCGCGGGACTGTCGCCACCGGCAAGCCCTTCG
Organism: uncultured Acidobacteriaceae bacterium; assembly: GCA_963840895.1. GTDB lineage: Bacteria > Acidobacteriota > Terriglobia > Terriglobales > Acidobacteriaceae > Sulfotelmatobacter. The sequence goes on along the minus strand of CAWJAR010000001.1, from coordinate 260,622 downwards.
GCAAAATGGACGCCGCAATCGTCGATTCATCTCTCCAGTTCCTTCCGCCCGGCGAAAAAGGCGAACTAGCTCTCTGTGGTGAGCAGGTCGCCAAGGGATATTTCAAGGATCCGGTTAAGACCGCCGCGCGTTTTCCCATGATTGATGGCAAAGTGTGGTACCTGACAGGTGACTTTGCCTACCGTGATGTCGAGGGCAGATTTCACCATTTGGGCCGCACCGACAATCAGGTGAAGGTCCTCGGAAATCGCGTCGAACTGGAAGATGTCGAGGCCCATCTTCGCGAGGTCTGCGCCGTTGACTCGGTCGCCGCTGTTGCCTGGCCAATCACCGACGCCTTGGCCGAGGGAATCGTCGCTTTCGTGTCCGGCACTTCCGTGCCCGCTGCCGAAATCCGGGAGAAGATGCAGCGCCGCGTACCCAAATACATGGTTCCCACCGAGGTGCGCTTCCTGCCCCGGTTGCCCGTGAGCGTTGCCGGCAAAACCGATCGCAAGACTCTGACCGCTATCCTCGCGCAGGATTCTGTATGAGCGCTGCCGCCGGAACTCAGGTCGCCGTTCCCGTTCCCCGTCCGTTCAGCTTCCTGCGCGGCTTTCGGATCATTCCGCGTCTTGAGACCTTTCCGAGCGTGGTGACATTCGCGCAAACGATCATCGGAAAGATCGCGATTCTTGCTCTTTTCGGACTCGGTCTCTACTACGCGACCTGGCTACATTACATTCACAATCCTCGCTGGATTGTTCAAATCTGCTTCCTTGTCGCGGTGACGGTGCTTCCGAGGTATCGCCGGATTGTTCTCGCCCTCGGCACCTTCGGCTGGGCCTTCGGCATTTGGTGGCAATGGGCCGAGCGGCCGCAAATTGTTCAGGCCGCCGTCTCCGTCGTCTGCGCTGCGCTCATATTTCTTTTGGCAATCCGTTTCCGCAACACCTGGTTCGGACGAAGGCCTGTTGCAACCCTGCTCACCGGATTCGCGCTGACGGTCTTTGTGGCTAGCTACCTTCCGCGTGGCGGATCCCTTCGTACTGTGGCCTTCGATTTCCTGCCCGTGGCCGCAGCGTATCTCTGGTTCCTAGCCTACTCGCTGATGGACATCCCTGCGAAGAACCGCGACTCGGTCGCTTCGCAGGTCGGGGCGTATCAACCCGTTTGGGGATCCACGGCCACACCCTTTCCCAAGGGATCGGCCTACCTCCGCCGCATTGAGGCGAAGAATCCAGAACAGCTTGCCGTAGCCCAACTCAAAGGCCTCAAGCTTCTGGCCTGGTCTCTGGTGTTGGATCTTTTTCTCACCTATGCGTATACGCCCTTCGTTCACGGATACATGGGCATTCCCTTTTACGAATTCGTGTTTCACCTCAGCCTGGTGCGAGCTCCGTTCCACTGGTACATCGGTTGGGCCAGTCTGATTTCGGAGTTCCTCGAGCGCATGATCGAGTTCTCGATCTTCGGACACCGCATCATCGCAGTGTGCCGCATGGCCGGATTTCTCGCCCTCAGAAACACGTGGCGTCCGCTGGCATCGCGTTCCATCGCGGAGTTCTGGAACCGCTACTACTATTACTTCAAGGAACTTCTGGTCGATTGCTTCTTTTATCCAGCCTTCATGCGATATTTCAAGCGCTGGGGACGCTGGCGTTTATTCGCCTCGACGGTTGCCGCAGCCGGCTTCGGAAATGCTTTCTTTCACTTCTTCCGCGACCTGAACTACGTTGATGATCTTGGCTTTTGGGGCGCGCTCGCGGGCTTTCAATCGTATATCTTCTATACGATCGTCTTGTCCGTCGGAATCGGTATCTCGCAGATGCGGGAACGCAACACCGAAAACTTGAACTGGATTCGAGGGCGTCTGATTCCGGCTCTGTGCGTCAGCAGCTTTTTCTGTGTCTTGAGAGTCTTCGATTACACGTTCAAGCGATATCCAATTTCTGAGAGCTTCCGATTCCTGACCCATCTTTTTAATTTGGTTTCCTGAGGAGCAAAATGGAGTGCAAAGCGGCAATTCGTGAGTTTCTCCGCAAGTTGCTGGTCCGTAAGAACGACTGCCAACCGTTTTCCGACGACGCGTCTCTGCTACTCAGCGGTCGCCTTCAGTCCGTAGATGCGGTCGCGCTCGCTGTTTTTCTGGAAGAAAAGTTCGGCGTGGACTTTGCCGAGATGGGTTTCGATCAGGAAAAAATGGATACAGTCGACGCGATCGCCAGCCTGGTGGAAGAATTCTCGCACCTTCATCCTTAGAAAAGCCGCACGCACCACCGAACCACCTACCCGCAGCACCTCTTTCTGCGATAGCCTCTAACTTCGCGTGAAGATCCTCTACATCTCACAATACTTCCCGCCCGAGATGGGCGCCCCCGCGGCGCGCGCCTCCGAACTCGCGGTGCATTGGGCGCGGACAGGCCACGAGGTTTCGGTGCTCACAGGTTTCCCCAATCATCCCACCGGTGTCGTTCCCCCCGAATGGAAAGCACAGTTGCGGAAGCTGGCCTACAGCGAACGAATTAACGGCGTAAACGTGTTTCGCACCTGGCTCTGGCCCCTGCCGAACCGCAAGGCCCACGAGCGCATGCGCAACTATGCTTCGTTCTGTGTCTCCGCCGCTCTGCGCGGCATGTTCATTCCGCTTCCTGATGTCGTCATTGCGTCGTCGCCCCAACTCCTGGTCGGACTCTCCGGTTGGTGGATCGCGTTCTCCCGCCAACTGCCCTTCGTCTTCGAAGTCCGCGATCTCTGGCCTGAGTCGCTCGCAGCCGTCGGAGTCGGCCACGAGAATTCACTCCTGCATTACACGCTGGCAGCGGTCGCCAGGTTCCTGTACGAACATAGTCACCGCATCGTCGTGGTCACGCCCGCGTTCAAAGACCACCTGATCCAGCGCTGGCGCGTCCCCGATGAGAAAATCGCAGTCGTCGAAAATGGAGTCGAAGCTGACCTCTTCGCTCCATGTCCCACTGCCGCCAACGATAAATTGCGACAAGACCTCGCTCTCCAAGGGAAATTCTTGGTTTGCTATATCGGGACCATGGGCATGGCCCACGGACTGGAAACTCTCCTCGACGCAGCCGCCCAACTGCAACTTCAGAACTCCACGACTCATTTTCTGCTCGTAGGCGAAGGCGCGGAAAAAGAACGCATCAAATCCCTAGCAAAATCCCGCGGGCTCGCCAACGTCACTTTCCTCGATCAACAGCCGCGCGAGAAAATCCCCGGGTTCATCTCCGCATCCGATGCCTGCCTGGTTCTCCTGAAGAAAACCGATGTCTTCAAAACCGTCATTCCCACCAAGATGTTGGAGTTCATGTCCTGCGCCCGTCCCGTGATCCTCGGGGTAGATGGTCAGGCGCGCCAGATCATCGAAGATGCCGAAGCCGGCCTGGTAATCGAGCCAGAAAATTCAGGGGCCCTGGCGGCCGCTATTAACCAGTTTTCCGCCGATCGCGCATTTGGAGCAAGCTTGGGGCAAAAGGGAAGGCAGTACATCCTGCAGCATTTTTCTCGCGGCCGGACGGCCGAGACATATATCGAGGTACTTCAAAGGCTCGTTAACTCGTGATGCGACGCGTCTACGGATGCACCGCGTAAATCGAAACCGCCGTCGCCATCGACATGGCCGCTTCAAACGACCTGGCCGCTACGATCTTCGCACCGCTGACCGAAATGAAGAGAATGTCGTCGGCCTGCAGGGGTACGTCCGGAGCCTTCGCTTCCAACATCTTCTTGATCTCCAGCTTATTCTCGACCACGCCCGTGGGACTCTTGCGAATGATGCGCGCCGCCCCCAATTTAGCGGTCTTATTCGTCCCGCCCGCCAGCGCCAGGGCCTGCAGAACCGTCAGCGTCCCGTTGTCCACAAGCAAGCCGCTCGGGTGCCCGACATCTCCGACCACATAAATAATCGGCGCTCGCGGAACCGTAATCGTATCTCCCGGCAGGATGTCGATATTTCCGCTCAGGTCGTCCGCTAAATTCCGCGGTAGGTCGACGCGAATCGGATCCGTCTGGTTCTTGCGAATCACGGCTATCTTGCGTGAGGCCGTAGCATTGAACCCTCCGGCTTGCGAGATGACCTCATAAAGCTTCCGATCGGCCGCATCCGGATAAATCCCGGGTTTTCCCACTTCTCCAATCACGGTCACACTCTGCGAATTCGCCTCGTCCACGAAAATTGTCACATGCGGACTGCGAACGAATCCCCCGTCCTCCAGTCGCTTCTGGATTAACGTTTGAGCCTCCTCCAGCGTCAGTCCGTCGACGTGAACGTAGTCGATTAGCGGAAGGTAAACGTCGCCGGAATTGCTGACCCGAACTTTGCTCGCCAGCTCCGGGACGTTATATACATTCACTTCCACCAGATCGCCTGGACCCAAGCGTACTGAATTCGATTGATCCGCAGAGTCTTTTGCCGTGTCCGGAGTCGTCGCCTGTGCACCAGAGGCGCTCTTTGCTGCCTGTTCCACGGTTTGAGCTGCCGGCAGTTCTGCGGGAATGCTTTGCCCAAGCTGTGTCGCGCTTGCCGGTTGTTGTGCGCCCGCGGCAGTCACCAACACAAATGCCGCGAATATGAGCGAGACGATTTGGCCGACACGTGAGACGCCCGCGCTGCCCGACTCCATCGGATGACCCCTGAAGTGTTAAGTGAGAATTGAAGAGCAGTTTAGCACGGAGACAATACTTGCGCCTCCGCTATCCGCGATCCTCACTGTTAGTTTTCCACAGCTATTTCGTGCGCGACGATTGAAAGTCCCTCGCTCCTGCTGCTAGAGTTTTTAGCACTCTCTACATCGGCCGGAATCTGTTCTCTTACTATTAACCGCAAGTGTTTACTGCAATACTTCTTGAATCATTTTGAAGCAAGCGTGCTTCGCACGTTTGCTGTCCGAAGGTGGCAGAGTTGACGGGCATCTTCCTCGGAACTTTTGTATTCGCGCTCTTGTCAGCGTTTGTGCTGACACGCTACGTGCGCGATTTTGCGACAGCCCACGGCTGGGTTGCGGTTCCCACGCAAGAACGTCATTTGCATTCCAGTCCGCTGCCTCGTCTTGGCGGCGTGGCGATTTATGTTTCTTTTTCTTGCTGCATGGTCCTGGCGGCTCTGTGGGCGCTGTACAACCCCCGCATGCACGCGGTGTTTTCTTTACGCACTCTGGCAACAGTCCTCGTACCCGCCTCCTTGATCTTCCTGCTTGGCGTTTACGACGACATCCGTGGAGTTGGTCCCTACGTCAAGTTCTCGGTGCAGGGAATCGCCGCCACCATGTTATTTCTGGGCGGCCTGCGAATCGTCAATATTCCAGTCTTGTTCGGTGATCACCGTCTTCCCTGGATTGTCGGCTGGGCGTTCACAGTTCTTTGGGTTCTCGCCATCACCAACGCTTTCAATCTGATCGACGGCCTTGACGGCTTAGCCGCCGGATCCGCTTTGTTCTCCACCATGGTGGTCTTCGTGGTGGCACTACTCAACGGCCCCACGCTCGTTACGGTGATGACGATCGCCCTGGCCGGAGCGATTCTTGGGTTCCTGCGTTTTAACTTCAATCCCGCCACAATTTTTCTGGGAGATTCCGGCAGCCTCTTCATCGGCTTCGTCTTGAGTGCCCTCGCGCTGAAGGGCGCGCAAAAGGCGCCGACGATTGTTGCCGTCGCAATACCCATCGTCTCGTTCGGCCTGCCCATTCTCGAGACGGCCCTCTCGATCGTGCGGCGCCTCATCAGCGGGCGCCCTATCTTCACCGCCGATCGCGAGCACATCCATCACAAGCTCTTGCAGAATGGCATGACCCATCGCCAGGTTGTAATTCTTCTTTATGGCGTTTCCGCGATTTTCGCGATGCTCAGCCTGTTTCTGCTTTGGCCGACAGGAAGTTCTCTGGGATTGGTGCTGGTCGTCTTGGGTGCCGGAATCTGGATCGGCGTGCAGCATCTAGGCTATCTCGAATTTGGAGAACTGGCCCGCGTCGCCCACCGCACTCTCGATCAGCCCCAGATCTTCGTCAACAACCTGGCGATCCGTCGCGCCATTGAGGAATTCAAAGTCGCTCGCGATTACGATCAGGTTCGCCGCATTCTCACGGCTGCGTTTGGCAGCAATGACTTTGATAGCTTTGAGTTGCAATGCGAATTGCTGCCGGGAGAAGTCCTTCCCTTCGAATCGCCCGACTCCTCGGCAGCCCGCTACGCGGCGCACACTTTCCGCTGGAACAAAGCTGGTGTGCCGAAAATGCTCGACCGTTCTACGGTATGGACTCTGTCTCTTAACCTGGTTAGCTCCTCCAACCAGCGCCGGGGAACTTTGGCGATTCAACGTTTGTACTCTTCGCGCGATCTTCAGCTTGACATCAACCTACTGACTTCCGCATTTCCCAGCGCTCTCGCCGACGCTCTAGACCGAACTCTGGCTCACTCGGCTCATGTTATTCCGCTGGCCCACGACGACAACTCCCTGATTACCGCGCAAGCCGGATAGTCGCCCCAGAATCCTCAAACATTCCGCCGAGACAAGGCAGCTGATTTCTCAAAGTGTGTGAGCAGAGGTGCGTCAAAACAGCGGGATTCGGCAGCAAATGGGAGGGGATAGCAAATTAGGACGGAACAACCGCAAGCGTGCAACTGCCCGCATCGCACGCTTCACGGTGCGATGCTAAGGCCGGTGCAGGAAGAATTCAGGGGAGAGAATTTCGGTTAAAGCTTCGCGCTGGCGTATGAGTTGATTTCGCAGTTGAGGCAAACTTCTTCAAAAGCTGGTGCTGTCCATTGCATGGTAAATTCCCCCAGTCATTGATCCGCGGGCGAGCCGCGAACGTTTTGTTAGCATAGCCGACCCCCCGAACGAAATCAATACCGTTGGAAGAATAAATCGCTCCGGCTCGCTGGGTTCTCAGATGAAATTGCGTCTTCAAAGGTTGCAAGATTCTGCACAGTAAAACTCTTCGTATTTCGCTCTCTTTTTCCACACGGGGAACCAGTGCCGCTACTTTCTCCCCTTTCGCTATCTGTTTACCTTCAAGTGCACTCAAAAGAAGCGAGGAATCCGCAAGCAATGTTTGGCAAGACCCTGTACGGCGACACGTTCAAAGACGTCAATTTTGTCCCCCTGCAGTCCGCCACATTTTGCGTTCAGTGCGAGCTGATCAGTGCCAACAGCAAGCCCTACTGTCTGGCCTGCGGAAGTCACGCCCTGCTCGGCCTTTCACGCGTTCTCGGAGGATCGATGCGCAACCAGCAGACCGCGCATCTCATCACCGACGTTGAGCTCAATAATCTGGTGCGTGACTTGCTCCGCACCGTCCCCGATCCTGAAGTAGTCAGCTTGGCCGACCACTCTCGCATGCCGTCCCTGGCGATTCGCACCCAACTTCGCGTCGCCAATGGCGCACATCCCGTGTCCGGCTTCCGAGCCGTCTCTGCGACCGATGAAATGGAAATTCATCCCGCTGAATTGGATCTGGAACCTGCCATCAGCGCCATCACCGAGCGGGCCCAGCATTTGACTGGTGCCACCGGAGCCGCCATCGCCCTGCGCGCCGGCGACGAAATCGTTTGTCGCGCCCGCGCCGGACGTACCGCTCCCGATCTCGGGGTTCGCCTCCAAACCGATGCGGGTATTTCCGCAGAAGCCGTCCGCTCCGGCGAGATCATGCTTTGTCACGATGCGGAGCGCAACCCTCGCGTCGATTTGGCCAGTTGCCGTCGCCTTGGAGTCCGGTCAATTCTCGTTTCCCCTCTGCGTCACTATCGCCGCACCCTTGGGGTTTTCGAAGTGCTATCTTCCTCTCCGGGCGCTTTTGATGAGAGCGACGTGGCAACCATGCAACTTCTTTCCAGCATGATGGTGGCCGCGATTTCCCGCATTTCCAGCCTGCATCAGGCTCAAGTCCTGCGCCGGGCCGGCTAGCCGCCGGTCCCTGGCTTCCGAAAACCTCCGCCTGATTCCTTCCTCGTAATCTTTGCTTACTTTTTTGCCTTCCCGCGCTAATATGGTGCCACAAAGAACTCGGGCCTTTCCCCATGGCTGCCTTGACTTCGGTGTTGAAATCGGCTCCGCCCAACCGTCGCCGGCGTGTGCGGCATAAGATTCAGACGCCAGCGTATGCCACCTTCACGGCGGAATGCAAAGGCGCGATGCTCGATCTTCACGAGATCGTAGACATCAGCGAAGACGGCGTTGCTATTCAATGCCACTCCCCTTTGGAAGTCCAAAAGCGTCTGGACCTGTGTCTGGACCTTGCGGATTGCGCAGAAAATATCTTCACCACAGGCCACGTGGTATGGTCGAATGCTTCGGGGCGCGCGGGAGTTCATTTTTCAGAACTCTCTCCCCAATCCTTGGGACGCCTGCGCGAGTGGCTCTTTGTGAACGTGATGGCCGGGGTCGCCAATGGCGAGGCCGATCTTGACTCTCCCCGCTTTGCGACTCCAGAAACGTCTTCGCGTCCGAATTACACCGATACTCTCGCGGCCGTGACTGCCGTGCAGCGGCAAGTGGAGGCGCTTGGTCCCGACCTCTCTGCTGCCCTTCACTTGATTGCCGAGCGTGCTCTCACTTTGGTTCGCGCCTCCGGTGCCGCGGTTGCGCTCGCCGACTCCGATCCAGATTCTCTGACTTGCCGCGCCAGTTCCGGGCCAGACGCTCCTCCCATTGGCGCGCGCCTGCAAACGGGATCGGGCTTCTCGGGCTTGTGCGTGACGACTGGAAAGCTTCTTCGTTGCGACGACACAGAGAGCGACACACGGGTCGACCGCGACGTCTGTCGAGCGCTCGGGGTTCGTTCCATGATCGCCGCACCCGTGCGTCTCTCGGAGAGATCTATTGGTATTGTTGAAGTCTTCTCGGGTGAGCCCAATCAGTTTTCGGAGTCGGACGGTAGCGCGCTTCAGCGTCTGGCGGAAATTGTGGTAGCCTCCGTCGATCGCGCGAAGGGCGTTGTCGATTCGCCGCCGTCACGCCCTTCCTCACCGGCTATGCAGTTTGCCCCGACAATGGGAAGCGTGCTTTTTGCGTCCGCTCCTGAAAAGGAGAAAAAAACGGAAGAGCCCAACGACAAACACTCTGGCGGCATTACGCTGCCACGATCTCATCTGGTGATCTTGGTCTGCGCCGCCGTAACCATCTTTATGGCTCTCGGATACCAGATGGCCCCATGGATTCAGAGCAAACTCCAGAATCGCAGTCACGCGCAAATGCAGACCGTGCTGGCGTCGACTCAACCGCCCGCTGCCGAGGTCACTTCTCCAGCAGTTCCGCCCGGCCCAACGGTTGAAACGGCATCCTTCGAAGAGCTTCAACGGATGGCGGAGAAGGGTGACGCGGCAGCGGAGAACGCACTCGGGCTGCGCTATTTTCAGGGCGATCCAAAAGACAAAGTCGCACGCGATGAAAAGCAGGCAGTCCGCTGGTTCCGCAGTGCCGCTGAGCACGGCAGTCTCCCAGCCCAAGCCAAGTTAGGAACCCTTTATTGGGGCGGACGCGGCGTCCCCAAAGATCTGAACCAAGCCTACTTCTGGACTCTGCTCGCCCGCGCTCGCGGTGATGCAGAAAGCAAAGATCTGGCGGCAATCCTGGCCTCTGGTCTCACGCGCAACCAAGCCGCGACCATCCAGCAACAGGCCGATCTCTGGCTCCAGCAGCATATGCCCAATTGGAAACCCTCTGCGGGCCACTGACCGGCGTTAAAATATCCCTAGAGGTTTTCCGTTGTCTGCTCTGCGTGACATTCTCGACCGCAAAGTGCGCGAGGCCGATCCTTCTCTTTATGAAAAACTAGACAAGGGCCGCGTTCGCTGCTTTTCCTGCGGCCATTGCTGTCCCATCCCGGAAGGCCAGCCCGGCGTATGCAAGGTCCGCTTCAACCGTGGCGGCATGCTCTACGCCCCCTGGGGATACACCGCCGGACTACAATGCGATCCCATCGAAAAGAAGCCATTCTTCCACGCCCATCCGGGCGCTCTCGCCTATAGCTTCGGCATGCTGGGATGCGACCTCCACTGTGGCTACTGTCAGAACTGGGTCACTTCGCAGGCTCTGCGCGATCCCAATGCCGTCTCGCCCCCGCTCGATATCTCACCCGACGCTTTGGTGCGCGACGCCCTTGTGCAGAGCGCGCGAGTTGTCGTCAGCACATACAACGAGCCACTTATCACCAGCGAATGGGCGGTAGCAGTCTTCAAACAGGCAAGGGCTGCGGGCCTACTCACCGGATTCGTCTCCAACGGCAATGGCACGCCGCAGGTCCTAGAATATCTGCGCCCCTGGCTTGATCTCTACAAAGTCGATCTCAAAAGCTTCGACGATCGCCACTATCACGAACTCGGCGGACGTATCGGTCCAATCCTGGAAAGCGTTCGCCGCATTCACGAGATGGGATTGTGGCTCGAAGTCGTCACACTACTCATTCCCGGCTTTAACGACGATCCCGACGAACTGCGCCGCCTCGCGGAATTCCTGGCTGGCATTTCGCCCGACATCCCGTGGCACGTTACTGCGTTCCACACAGACTACAAAATGCAAGGCGATGGCCAGCGCGACACCACGCCCGACGATCTCCTCCAGGCTGCGGAAATCGGTCAAGCCGCCGGATTGCGCTATATCTATGCCGGCAATCTTCCCGGCATGGTCGGTGACTGGGAAAATACTCGCTGCCCGCAATGCAGCGAAACCCTCATCACCCGCTACGGATATCTCATCGAAGACTACCGCCTGACCTCCGATGGTCGCTGCCCCAATTGCTCCTGCCAAATTCCTGGTCGCTGGGCTCCTACATTCAGCGGTCAAATCATCTCCCGCCCTTTCCTGCCACACAAACGCGCCCGTTTATTTACAATCACAAGTCGTTAAGATTTGATTGTGTAGGGTTCGATTGTAGGGACGGACGCATTCGTCCGTCCGCCGGGCGAAGCCCGGCAAAGTTTCAATGCAGCCCAGGCTCATGCGGACGAAACTCACTCTCTCGGCAATCGGTCTCCTTTTCCTCACCTCCTGTTCTCCGCGCGAATTCCTCACTCGCCGCCTCGCCACCGATCTCATCTCTGCTTCCGACGCCTTCAAAACTCCGCAGCAATTCGCCCTGCAGACCGGAGTCGTCTCCAATAAGGACTACGTCTCCCCCGAATACCTGGTTCTTCAACAACACGGCTGGATCTCCGCGACGTCGACCCGCTGCCCTCCAGCCATTACTCTCACTCCTTGCTGGGATGTACTGCTGACTCCGTCCGGCGTGGACACGATTCGCTCCCTCGTTCCCGCCGAGGAAGTTGGCAAAACGTTACTTCATATTCCTGTCGCGCGAAGAGAATTGGTTGGAGTGGCTGGCATCAGCAAGCAAGGAAGTTCGGCCGACGTCGACTTCACCTGGAGATGGGTGCCGCTGAACGAAGTAGGCGCCTCGTTGTACTCCGGTGATCTGCACTACGTCTCGAGCGTTGGATTTCGCGAGTACGATGACGGTTGGCGCATGCTGCAGAGCGCCCCTCGCGCCGCGCAGACCATTGAAGATGCTTTGAAGAATGCCGAGCCAGCCCCGTGATCCAGTTGCCAGACTCACTGATGAGATCCAGGTCATCGCGGTCATCGTTTATTGTCTTAACTCTCGCGCTGCTGGGCGCAGCATCGATGTCGTATTACTACTTGGGTCTTTTTATGCCGCTTCTCCTGCAAGCACATGCCGCCAGGAACTGGGCGGCGGCCTATGAATTCGGGCACGACTTCTACCCTGTATGGCTGACATCGCACGACTGCGTGCCAAGCGGTTGTGATCCTTACAGTCCCGAGATGACTCGCAAGATTCAGCAAGGACTGTTAGGCAGAACCCTCAATTCAAAGATTGCATCCGATCCACCGACCGACTATCGGACCTTCGTGTATCCCGCTTTCACGGACCTGTTGTTGTGGCCGGCGGCACAGTTTCCCTTCCGGTCGGTTCGTGTGGTGGTGGCATTCTTGCTCGTTGGCCTGACAGTCGCCAGCGTCTTCCTGTGGATGCAATCGCTCTCATTGTGGCCTGCAGCATCTTCGTTGGCTGCCATCGTATTGCTCGTCGTAGGCAGCTATCCAGTGCTGGAAGGTCTATATGCTGACCAACTGGGCCTACTCGTCGGATTTTTGCTCGCATTGTCGCTTTTCGCTATGCAGCGCAAACGTCTTCTGCTCTCTGGGGTAATCATGGCGCTCGCCACGATCAAGCCGCAAATGACTGCCCTTGTGATGGTTTATCTCTTGGTCTGGAGTTGCCATGATTGGCGAGCGCGCAGACGTTTCGGCATCGGGCTTTTTTCGGCGCTTCTGATCCTGTGCGGGACAGCCACGCTCGTTTGGCCGCATTGGATCCAATCATGGGCTCGCGTTCTACTCAGATACCCTAGTTACGCGCAGCCTCCCTTAGTGGGTGAGATATTTTTCTTAGGGCCGAATCTTGGGGGAGTTGCCTCGCTGGGTGCAGCCGCACTTCTGCTAACTCTGGTTTTGGCGTGGAGAAAACGGACCACAGCCACTACCGCCATCGAGTTCTGGCTGACTCTCAGTTTCGTACTGTGTCTCACTGCGGTCACGCTGCTTCCCAGTCAGGGCTTCCAGGACGATGTTGTCCTGTTACCGGGGATCTTTCTGGTGTCATATCGCTGGAAGGAACTTTCGTCCACGAGGACTTACAAGGCGCTCCTTGCCACAGGAACAGCTGTGCTTTTTTGGCCATGGCTCGTAGCATTTGTCCTGATTGCCTCAAGGCCGTTACTCGCCCACCAGGTGCTCTACTCGAAAGCAGTCTTCACTCTTCCGTTTCGAACTGCAGCGGTTTTTCCATTCGCGCTACTGGGATTGCTCGCCTTGGGTTTCAAATCTCGAGTTTCGCACCCGGCAGAACAGGATCAGAGTTCAACATGACAGCTCGACGCACCTGCAACTCAAGATCTGCAACTCGCATGCTTGCCTTTGAAGATTCCGGCGTTGTATAACCCTTCTTCCCACCGGGGACCCAATGCGAATCCAAAAAGCTGCCATCGCTGTTGTGATCGTCCTGGCTTGTTCCTTCGCGCTCAGGGCGCAGAACAAACCCAAGCTTACACTCGACGAGTTCTTCAACGTTGTCGACTTTCCGGAGGTAGAAGTCTCGCCCGACGGACACTTCGTTGTCATCGACGCCGAGCGCGCCGACTGGGACCAGCAAATCTTCCGCAGCGACCTTTGGCTCTATCACGACGACGGCAAGGGCGGCTCTCTGATCCAGTTGACGCAATCTGGACACGACTCCGATCCCAAATGGTCGCCCGATGGTCGTTGGATCGCCTTCCTCTCCGAGCGCAAGCCCGCATCGGACAAGGCCGGAGACTCCGATTCCGACTCTGATTCGAAAGACGAATCCCCAAGCCAGCTGTATCTTATCTCGCCCAACGGCGGCGAAGCTTTCCCCGTGACGCAAGGAGAAGAAGACGTCCACACCTTCGCGTGGTCGGCAGATTCGCAGACTATCTACTTCGCAACGCGCCATCCCTGGACGAAGGCGCAGAAGGACGACTACAAGAAAGAGTGGAAAGACGTTGTGCAGTATCGCACTGCCGAGCGCGGCGACGCAGTCTTCGCGCTTGACCTCGCCACCGCCCTGGCTCACCACGCAAATGCGCCCGCGAAGGTCGAAAAGAAAGAAGGCGAGCCCGACAAAGACCCCGACCTCACACCCGGCACCCGCGCGATTGCGACGTCACCGTTGCGCGTGGATGACCTTGTTGCCGCGCCCGACGGCCACAAACTGGCCTTCGTAAGCAACGCGATTAACCGTCGCCAGGAGAAATACGAAGACGTCGAGATCTACACCATCGATCTGACGAATGTAGCGGAGGCATCCTCGTCCGCGAACGCGGCCCTGCAACAACCGCGTCGAGTCACTAAGAACGAAGCCGAGGAGGGCCGCCCACACTGGGCCAATGACAGCCGCCACATCTTCTTCAGCGTGGGAGTCGGCAGCGTCTCCGGCCCCTATCGCGACCTGCAGCCGCATCTCTACTGGGTCGATGCAGAATCGGGTGCGATCGAGCAATGGGGCAAAGACTTCGTCGGCCCCGTCGAGCACTACGCCGTGACGGCCGATTCGCTTCTGACTTCGGCCCGCCTCGGTACCGAAGTCCAGATGTATTCCACCGCCAAGCCCTCCGACTCGTTGCAACACCTCAAAGGATGGCAAGGCACCTACTCCCACATTGCTGTAGGCCCCAAGTCTTCACGCGTGGCCTTCGTGTACTCTTCGCTCGGCAAGCCCGAAGAAGTCTATCTGGCTGACAGCGCCGACAAACTCGATCAAGCCCGCCCCATCACGTCATTCAACAAGCTGTTCACCGAACGCGACCTTCCGCAGGGCAAACCCTATCAATGGAAGGCTGACGACGGTACGACGGTCGAAGGGATGTTGATCTATCCTCCGGGCAAATTCGAGGCCAAGCATCTGCCCATGCTGACCTTGATTCACGGCGGACCTGCCGACGCCGACGGCAACCACTTCGGCGCCGACTGGTACGACTGGGCCGCGCTCGCTGCCACCCAAGGATGGCTCGTCTTCCGTCCCAACTATCGCGGCTCGACGGGATACGGCGACAAGTTCCTCATGCAGATCGTTCCTCAGATCGTCTCGCGTCCGGGCAAAGACATTCTTGAAGGCGTCGACGCCTTGGTAAAGGATGGCATCGCCGATGCCGACCACCTCACCATCGGCGGCTACAGCTATGGCGGATACATGACCAACTGGCTGATCACCCAGACCACGCGATTCAAAGCCGCGGTTACCGGCGCGGGAGCGGTCGAGCACATCGGCAACTGGGGCAACGACGACACTACCTATGACGATGCCTACTTCCTTGGCGGACGTCCGTGGGAAGCGCAGCAGCGCTACCACGACGAAGCCGCCATCTTCCAAATCGACAAAGTGAAGACGCCCACGCACATGGTCGCCGGCGCTGACGACATCCGCGTCGCTGTGCTCGAGGACTATTTGCTTGAGCACGCCCTTTACGCGCTCGGCGTCCCGAACAAGCTTCTGATCTTTCCTGGAGAAGGGCACTCGCTTTCCAAGAATCCGTGGCACGGCAAGATCAAGGTTCGCGAAGAGCTGAAGTGGCTCGAGAAGTACGGCGGCGTGTCGGCTTCCAACTGATCGCAATTCACTCGAAGTGTCATCCTCCAGGCCGGCGGACTTTTGCCGGCCGAGGGGCTTGTGGACTTTTCGTCAGAAGTAATGACGTCGGCGAGTGCATAGCCCCTTGGCGTTGCTCAGGATGACATCCTTTGATGCGGCGCCCCCCCAAGTTTTTTTCGCGCATTTTCCTAAAATATTGATTCGTAAGTACTTGCGGTCTCCGTATACCTGCAGATCCATGCAAAATATTGAGCCGCAAGCACTTACAGCTAAAATATTCCAGAATAAGGAGTTAGCGGAGTATTTTGCAGTCGAATTATCAATATTTTTTATACCAGGGTTCGCAAATATTGATTCCAGGCATGTTGCGGGATTGAGATCGCCGTCATGCCTCGCAAAATATTGTCAAAGAAGGACTTACACGTAAAATATTCCGGAATAAAGAGTTAGCCGGCACGTCCTGCGGTCTGGCGATCGGAGCTTAAAACGGATGATTCTGCGGTGCGACTGAGCACGCTTCTATTGTGAGCTTTTGGTGGCCAGGGTCAAGGTTGGATGTCACAACGAATACGATTTTAGCTGTGGAAAAAATCCGATGCGGAGTCGTCGTTGGCGTGCCAGCCCGTTCGCGACGTGTACGACGCGCCGTCATGCCGCAGTAAGAACTAGCGGAACGTCCGCCTTTCGCAAATTTCCTTCCCCAGGTTTTCGCCTTCACACGAGTTCGAGTTTCGGCCAAGCCAGCGAGAGAGGGAACGATGCTCTCGGCTTTTTGAGATTTCGACTTTGTCTTGCCGTGGTCGAGTGTCACGCAGGCGGATAGAAAACCGGCGCGATGCAGGCCGCATAGGTTCCCACCCTCTGAAAACCGCAGAGGGTGGGCAGCCTCGTCTTGAATTACGTCGAGAAAGATCAAAAGGCGAAGGTAGGCCTTCCCTCCGCCGTTCTGCCGGGTGCTCGATTTTACGTTTCAGGTCGTTGGAGAATCTAGAATTTGCGCCGAGCTTATCGATGGGGACGGGATTTTCGCGGCGGCTTCGGTTTGGAGTTCGGCTTGTCCTTGTGCTTAAGATTGAGCGCCACGGCGGCACGGATGAGATCCTTCAAGGCCGCCTCATTGATCTTGTCGCCTTCGTGGATGTCGATGGCGCGCCTGACATTCCCCTCGAGGCTGGAGTTGAAGAGGCCTTTCGGGTCCTTCAAGGCAGCTCCCTTAGCAAATGTCATCTTGACGACGCTCTTGTGCGTCTCTGCTGTGCAGACGATGCCGGCGTGGGAAAAGACGGGAGTCCCCGGCGATGTGGGCTTGACCCACTTCCGTTCTTCGACGATCTCAGGATCCGCGTGGTGGATGATGTCGCGCACTTTCGCGAGCATTTTGCCGCGCCAGTCGCCGAGTTCCTTGATCTTCCAGTCGATGAATGCAGAGGCAGATTCCATCGGGACGCGTCCTTTCATGCAGGGTCCAATTCTTGCACTTAATGTAGCTGCGCTCAGCACAACCTGCAACCTCCGCCGAAAGCGGGGTGGCGCATTCGAAATTTCGCGTTATTCGCGGAATTTAGAGGGTAAAGATGTTGGAGGATGATCCAAGAGCTACTTTACTTTTTGCCCTTGCCGCGGTCGAGTGTCACGCCAAACGGATAGAAAACCTGGGTGGTGCAGGCCGCGTAGGTTCCCACCCTTTGAGAACCGCAGAGGGTGCGGCAGCCTCATTTAGAATTACGTCGAGAAAAATCACACGTGAGGTTGGGTCAGTTTTCCGCGAAAGCGCGAACGAGCGTCGTGAAGACTTTGTCCAGCTATAGAACTACGCCACTCAAGCAAAATCGGGCTTGAATGGGCAACCATCCGTGATCTAAGCAGGCAAAGTGATCGTTCTGGAGGAAACACTATGTCGAGGAACGACGGGATCATCGGGGTATCGGATCATGGTGGTTGGGCGGTGATGGTGACGGCCGCGGGGGACGGGACGTTGCTCGACCGTCGTCGCGTCGAGCTGGTGGACGAGGACCTGCCAAAGATTCCGCACCACAGCGAAGGGCAGGGGCTTCCGATCGAGGAGGCAGTGGCTCTGGTGGAGCGCGTGCGGGCGTCGGCGGAACGGCACGCGAAGCTACGCCTGGAGGAGGTCGCAAAGACGGTGCCGGGGCGCATTCTCGGGGTCGCGCTTCGCCAGTGTCCTGCGCTGCCACCAACCATCGCCGAGCGGATCAAGGATTACCGGGCACAGAACGTCGCTGATTGGGTAATGTACCGCAACGCACTGGCCGGCGCAGCCGAGGAGCTCGGTTGGACTATCTACTGGTACGACGCGAAGAAGGTATTGGATGCAGCGAGCGAGGCGCTGGGCATAGAGGACCTGGATGCGCACTTCCTGCAGCTGAGGAGGTCCATCGGGCCGCCCTGGGGCAAGGATCATCGGGTCGCGATGGCAGCGGCGATCGTCGCGGCTGGAGCGCACTAAGAGCGCGTTCCCACTCAAGCCGAGATCGGGATTGACTGGGCTACCGGCGAGTCAGTCGAGCAACACGTGGTTGGACGCTGCTGGAAAAGTACAGAGGTCCTTCGGCTCAAGTTCGGGCCTCAGGTTTATCGGTTGGTGAATCGGCGTCCAAACTTAAACTCTTAGCGAGCCACGGAATCCTCTGGCAGCATAGTAAGATTCCGCACCGTTGTGATACACGAAGACAGTGTCGAAGCGGCGATCACAAAAAAGGGCTCCGCCGAGTTTTCTGACATTCGGTGGTGTTTTCACCCAGCTCGACGTTTTCAAATCGAAAGTTCCAAGTTTCTGCAGCTCGCGATATTGTTCTTCCGTTAAGAGCTCGGTGCCCATGGCAGTCGTCATATCCACGGCGTTACCTTTTGGTTTGTTTTCCTTCCGTGAGTCCAGCGCTTCGCGGTCGTAGCAAAGACTTCTGCGCTCTTTAGGACTCTCCGCTGAACAGTCATAAAAAATGTATTCGCCGGTTTTCTTATCGTGACCAACGACGTCCGGTTCACCGCCAGTTCGCTCCATTTCGCTGAGGGACCACAGTTTTTCAGTCTTAGCTTCGAGCTTCGCTTGTACCGCAGCCCAGTCAAAACCTTCATGGCGGTTCATGTTTTTCTCAAAACGGGCTTGCAACGTTCTGAGCAGTTCTTCACTCTGTTTTTTTGAGATGGTTTCTTTTGACATGGTTTTACCCTTCGGAAGCCGAGTAGGACAGCTCGACGAGCCCGTTCTTATAAGCGACTACCTTCTTCAAATTCCACCTCTTCTCGGTCAGGGAACCGTCGAATAGCCGCAGCCCTTCACCCAGCAAGACAGGCGCTATGGTCAAAACGACTTCGTCTACCAGGCTGAGTTCGAGAAAACGGTGGCAAAGCATCGCCCCTCCCACGAGCCAGATATTTCGATACCGGGGCACGAGTTTCTCGCCGACTAACTTCGTGAGATCCCCCGAATAGAACTCGACGCTCTGCTTGACGCTTGCTGGTGGCCATTGTCTGCTGCTTACCACGACGACCGGAGTGTCGCCATATGGCCAGCCCAGTTCCAGCGCATGTTCATAGGTGCGGGAACCGAGCACATAACAGTCGATGGTTTTGACGAAGTTCGCAGCTTCTTCCGCTGAAATGGAAACTCCGGCTTCGTAGACGCTTCCAGGGGAGTCGAGCCACGCGACACTGTTGTCCTTCTTTGCAATGAAACCATCCAGGCTGGAAACCATGTGCAAGGTAATTTTTCGCTCTCGTGCATTTCTAGCGCTGCCCGACATAGCTCCTCCAGTTGTTAATCCCCTTTTCGAATTGCGACCCCGAGGGTCTTTCTCCGAGAAGATGAAAAAGCCAAAATGCTCCGCACCCTTCGCACTTCACCCAAAGGATGTTTTCAGATTATAAGGATGCCGGGCACCCCATTCTAAATCTCGCATTCTTCGCGAAATCTAAAATCGGGAAGCTGGCAAACTTAGACCACGCGCCAACCCTTCGCTCGTCTGACCTTTCATCTGGGCGCGCTAAGACCCTTCCCCGGTTCACCCTCGGCATGCACGAAGGCCTCCACAACATCTGGGTGAGCCGGGCGTCCCGAAATCAGTTGTCGAACCACATGGCCTTTCCACATCCACAATTCCGAAATGACCATGACCGGAATGAAGACAAACCGAGTTCTGAAAGCATAGGCGGGAAGTTTGTCAAACGGGCTATAGATATAGCCGAGGATCGGAATGCTCAAGACAAGGTGAATCCAGCGAAAAATCGAGCGTTGCGTAGCACTACGGATCATGATCTCCTCCGCGATTTCGGTTGGTACATTGTTTTTGCGGTCCTCATGGATTCACGATTTCTGGTTCGCTTGAGGCGGCCAGTTGGGCGCCTTCACGCCGAACTGCCTGGCGTACTCCTCGTTCAGCCGCTGCCAGCCGGCAAACTTCATGGCATCGGCGCCAGCGATGCGGCCGATGGGAGTTCCGCTGAGCAGGTAATCGAGAACATCGAAAGAAATGTGCCACCCGGCAGCACCCATGGAGACGAAGCCGCGATTGATCTTGGTCCACAGCGTCAGGCGTGTGCCACTGCCAGAGGGCTCAAGTTCCCAGCGCATATCGCCGTATTCAAGCGCCTTGCGAGCTTCGACGCGCGTCACGTTTGTTTCGATCGGCATGGGATTCCCCACCCAGGTAAGCTTCACCGGTCCCAGCGCGCCCAGGCTCGCATCGGTCACGAAGGGAGCCCATTCCCGCAACTGCGCCGGATCGGTCAGCGCCTCCCAGACTTTTTCCGGCGAGTGGCGCAACTCCCGGACGAGAATGAGCGTCCACTTTTCCCCGTCTTTGAGTACCCGCGCTATGTTGGCGGGACCCGGTTCGTACCGCTGAGGTTGGGTCATCTTCTTCTCCTCGTTTTAATCGCATAACCCGGGTGAGCAAGACTCGAGGCTTCCCAGGGAGCGACCGCGATGTGGGTACGATCGTTGCCGTATGGCACTGGCCGGACCCGGTGTGCATTGTTCGCGGCAGTTCATCGACCTTCTCCCTGCGGAACGATCGTCCTACCAGCGTGCCAGTTGCGTGAGCTGAATCAGGTTACCGCAGGTGTCGTTCAGCATCGCAATGGTTGAGCCAGTCACATCGGTGGGCGGCATTGTGAACTCGGCGCCGCGCGCCTTGATCTGCTCGTAATCACCCTTGACGTCATCGGTGAAAAACATGGCTGCGGGCTGGCGCTGTTGAAACATCGCCTGCTGATACGTTTTGGCTGCTGGATTGTTGTTGAGCGCCAGCTGCAACTCAGTGCCGTCCGGCTGCTCGGGCGAGGCCACGGTCAGCCAGCGATAGGGGCCCTGACTGAAATCGGTTTTCTTGGCAAAGCCGAGTATCTCGGTATAGAAGCGCAAGGCTTTGTCCTGGTCGTCCACATAGACGCTGGTCACTTTGATTTTCATTTTGTTTCTCCTTTATCGCGTTCGCGATTTAGACCGCGGGTTTTCCTTTGTCTTCAGTTTCTTTGGGGTTGACTGATCGATGCGATCAAGATCCATGCGGTCGAGATGGCGTTCAAGGGCATCGATGTGAGCGGACCAGAAGCGGCGGAACTGCGCCAGCCAGGCATCCATCTGCTGAAATGGTTCAGGTCTGAGCCGGTAGAGACGGCGCTGTGCGTCCACCGTAGATTCCACGAACCCAGCTTCGCGCAGCACTTTTAGATGCTTGGAGACGGTCGGCTGCGACATCCGAAGTTGGCGCTCAATCTCTCCCACGGATTGTTGGGAGGAGACGAGGAGGCTCAAGATCGCCCGGCGATTCGGCTCCGCAATGATTTCGAACGATTCCATTTCCTTTATATACGCTAAATGGCATATACGTGTCAAGGTATATATAGCCGCGACTGGGTATTGAGATCCGGCGGCGCGACTGGAAGTCGTGCCCTTCCCGTTTTCTCTCGTCTCGCGAAATGCGAAACGAGTTAGCAGGAATTCGAAAATGAACTGAGAACTGGACGCTACTTCCGAGCGCTGGCGACCTTCACATTGCGGGAGTTGGCCGCGTAGCGCGCGATCCCTTTGTAGAGCGCTTCGGCGATCTGTTCGCGGTAGCCATCGCTGCGGAGTTTCTGTTCATCGGTGGGACTGCTGACGAAGGAGACTTCGGCGAGAATGCCAGGCATGGCGCTTTCGGTGAGAACGACGAATCCGGCTTCTTTGATGCCGCGATCCCGCAGGCCTGGATTTTGTACTGAGAGCGTGCCATACAACGACCGCTGCACACTGGCCGCGAGGCGGCGCGATTGTTCGATGCGCTCATGCAAGTCCGCCGGAGAAAGGGACGCGGTCACTGGAGGCTTGTTGCCACTGGCAGAGATGCGCGTGTCGACGTCTTTCGATCCCGGAGCCGTGAAGAAGTTGGTGTAGTAGGTTTCGACTCCACGCGCGGAGGGAAGGTCGCTGTAGTTGGCATGCACCGAAACGAACAAGTCCGCTTGCGATGTGTTGGCAATGCTGGCGCGCTCGTCGAGGGTGATGTAGTTGTCGTCGGGTCGAGTGTAGATCACTTCCGTTCCCAGCCGGGTTTCCAGTAGCTTGCCCAGGCGCTGGGCGATTTCAAGGACCAGATCTTTTTCCAGCAAGCCGCGACGTCCGACGGTGCCGAGGTCCCATCCGCCATGTCCAGCGTCGACCACGATCCGCATCTTGGGAACGCGAGCGCGGAATTGCAAATCTTCTTTGGTCGGGGGCGGAACTACGATCGCCATCTTGTTGGGCTCTGCCGTACTGGCGTTCGGGAACAAGTTCACTGCGCCTTTCGGGTTAGCGCCGATCTTGCGGACTTCAACGACGAGACGGTAAGGATTCGGCTCGAGGCTCACGGAGAAGGTTGAGTTAGGCTTCGTCTCGAGTACAACGCGCGTCATGCCAGCCACAGGCTGCGCCATGCGGACGCGGTGCACGAAGGTGTCACCGACTTCGATCGACTTTCCCAGAAGTTCCGGTGCGAGTCGGGTATCGCGCAAATCGAAGTAGATGCGGTCAGGCCCAGCCAGACGATGCGCCTCGTACTGCACCTGGTCTTCAAGGTCGAGAACGATGGTGCTCGACTCGGCCGAAGACCAGTGCCGTATTCCGGTGACTTTTGGGAATTTCGAAATCTCCTGTGCGGTCGCGGGTGAATTGTCGGGCTCGCCGGCGTCGGTTGCCGAACTGCTGTCGTCGGTTGCGGGATTCGTTGTCGCCCCTGTCGGCGCCTGGTCGCCAGTCGAGGGCAACGGTGCGAGCGGAGCTTTCTGGGTTTTCGTGGGCTGAACCATTACGCTGCCCAGCTGCGCCGTCTTCAGCTTCCACCACACACCGCCCGCGAACGCTACAACGATGACGACGAACACGAGGAGGGCTACCAAAATCGGCCGTGCTTTCGCAGGAGCAACTTCCTCGGAAACTTTCTGCGGCGCAGCAACGGTTTCGCTCGTGACAACGTTCTCGATCCTGGAAGTCTTTTCTGCCTTGTCGAGCATCGCCGCCGCAGCGGCAATTCTGGCCTTGGCGACGAAAGGGTCCTTGTCCAACACTGGGATCGAAGCCACCGAGACTGCCGGAGGCGCAGCGCTAACAGGGATCGAAGTGGCCGTAACCGCCGGAGGCGAGATTGCTGGAGCCGTGACCGCCGCAGCAGTGGGTGCCGGGACAACGACTGGAGGCACAGGGACGGCTGGAACGGATGCTTTCGCAACAACTGAAGGCGCGACGACGGCAGCGGGAGCGGTAACCGTTAGGAGCGGGACCGCAGAGGCAACGCTGGCAGCTTTCGGCGGTTCGACTGCGGGAGTCTTTGCTGGCCGCGGCGCTGGCTCTAATTTCGTGACCGCGGTTTGAGCGGATTCGGCGAAGCGATCTTCATCCTCGGGTTTCAGGGCGCCGAGGACCAGTTCGGCCAGCAGGCTCAGATTGCGAGTATCGCTCTCGTTGAATGCAAACGGCCATTCGGAGAATGCTTCGAGAAGGCCGATAACGCGCCGCCGCCCGCACAGCGGAACGGCGACCATGGAGCGGGCGCCCAGCTTGCGGCAGGCTTCGACGTTCACACGGGAATCCGTCTCGGTGTCATCGCACATCACGATCTGCGCGGTGCGGAAGGAGGCTCCGGAGAAAGCGGAATCACGGTCAATGCGCGCACCGACGTCAGGGCGCACGGTGCCCGCCGCCGCGCGCAAAACAATCTCATTATTTTCAGCGAGAGCGATCGCCAGACCATCCGCGCCAGTGATTGCAACCGCACGCTCAGCGACCAACTGAAGCACTTCGTCGAGAAGGAACTGCTCGCTGGGTTCGAACTCTGCCGCCGGAGAGCCCGCATCGAATCCGCCGCCGCGCGCAGCGAGTACTTTTCGCCGGCGAACCTGTTCGTGCAGAGCGGAGAAGGCAAGCAATGCCTGCAGCGCATCACGGTGCGTCGGGCGTACTCGATCTTCCGTGGGCGGCCCACAGACGGTTGAGGGATTTTGCTCGCGCGGCCAGGCAGGTGCACCAACTTCAGAAAACGAACTGGTGACGTCCATGTCCGGCTTGGTTGTGGTGGTGGCCATTTAGAGACAGTTCACTTGTAAGTTATCGGGGTTTTCGCTGAGTTGCAATTACTTGGACATGGCCCTTTAGTACTTTGGTAAGGCCCTTCTCGACACGCACATTTTGCTCCTTTTTCGGTTTTCCGAACAATGTTGCCACGTTCTCCGGACGATCGAGGAGTAGAATCCTCCGCATCGCTTGTTACCAATTCTGTGTGTCCCAAGGAAGCGCAATGGCCCGACCGCGCACTCACGGAAATCCCAGCACCAGAGTGGCCGCCGCGATCGTCATCGGCATGATTGCCATGGTGGCGATCCCCGCGGCGGTCACTCTGCATTCCGTAAGTTCACCGGGGATGCTGAGTGTTGGGCCGGAGGCTTCGCCGCACGGCTATACCTGGAGCCTTCTTCTTTTCATCGTTCCAATCGTGGGGATCGCGTTCTGGTTTCTGCCCAGTGAGGGGCTTGAGATTCCGCAGCGCGCTTTCTGGCGGACGATCGGCATTCTCGCTCCCATTGGATGCCTGTTGGATGTGATCTTCGCGCAGTGGTTTTTTACCTTCCCAAATCCCAAGGCGACCCTGGGCATTCCCGCCCCGGCGCTGGGGCGGCCGGTTCCGATCGAGGAATATGTCTTTTATCTGACCGGTTTTATCACGGTGCTATTGCTGTATGTCTGGCTGAGCGAGTACTGGCTGGCGGCGTACACGGTGTTGGACTACGAAGGCGAGGCGCGGGCGTCGCGGCGTCTACTGCAGTTTCATCCGACGTCGGTGGTGCTGGGAGTAGCGCTGGTAGCGCTCGCGGTCCTCTATAAGAGATGGTTCTCGCCGGTTCCTGCGGGCTGGCCGGGATACTTCATCGTGCTGGTTGCGGGAGGACTGATTCCTTCGGCGAGTTTCTATCCAGTCGCGCGTCGCTTCATCAACTGGCGGGCCTTGAGCCTGACGATGTTTTTCGTCCTGTTAGTGAGCCTGCTCTGGGAAGCCACGCTGGCGCTGCCCTACGGCTGGTGGAACTACCAGCATGGCGCCATGATGGGTGTGTTCATCGGGGCGTGGTCAGGGCTGCCGGTTGAAGCCGTGCTGGTCTGGCTTGCGGTGACCTATGGGACGGTGATTCTGTTCGAGGTGGTGAAGGTCTGGCAAGCCTCGGGGCGCCGGGCGAGGCAGGCGTTCTTGGGATCGTCTTAGAGATCCGTTCACACCTTCTCCCAGCAAGAGCACTGATGCCGCCGGCAGAGACATAGCGAGCTACGTCTCTACGGATTGGCCCTTGCCGAACCATCGTAGTTACTGAGACGAGCCCGGCGATCGGCGATACCATTCTTGGAACGGGCTCTGGCCAACCTGATTCTCTGCAGTGGTGTTTGTATATGGAAGCAGCAGTATCTCCCGCGCGGCAAGCCAGATCGAAGCACCGGCACGACCTCCGGACTCTCACCTACGTCACCCTCGACCAGGCGAATGGGGGCATCGTCCGCAATCTGAGCCACGAAGGCATCGGAGTGCAGGCCGTGGCGGCGCTTCGTCCCACCCAGCAGGTGCGAGTGCGTTTTGAATTGCGGGGTCCGCGGCTGCGCGTGGAAGCCCGGGGTGAAGTCACTTGGGCGACGACGTCAGGCCAGTGCGGCATTCGATTTCTGGACTTGTCGCCGCGCATGACCCGGCAGATCAACGAATGGATTTTCGGAAACCTGCTGGAAGGAATTCCGTTGCACCCGGAGTTGGCAGGATCGATGTTTGCGGCTTCGCCTGCGCTGACGGCGCAAGCGGAGACGGAAGATGGGCTCATGGTTTCCGCTGCGCCGGTGCAGGTGATCGAGTTGCCGAGCGAGATTCATTCGCTTCACCCGGCGCTTGCAGGCGACAGTGACGACGGGGCAGTCCCACAAACGTTGGCGGAACTCGGCTGGCTCTCGCAGCCGCTCTCGGGCCGGAGTCTCGTCTGGACGATCAATGTTCTTGTGATGGTGGCGGCTCTTCTGTTGTTCGCGCTCGTGTTTCTCACAGTGACCGGCGAACCTCCGCGATGGCCGTTTTCAATGATGAGCGGGGCCGCAATTTTGGTGGTCGCGATGTACTGGGGATTCTTCCAACTATTTGGAGGGTCGAGTCCGGGCGAACGGCTAGCGCGATTGGTTGGATGCGATCAGGACGAGGAAGCTGAAGACGGTCCACGGTTTCGCTGAATTGCTGGGCCCGTGCAAAGCGGAGAATCCTGAGCGTTGCTCAGAGGCAACGCCGGAGAGCACTGTCGCGTAAGGTGTGGCGGCGGGACTCGCAGCAGCTTGGCGACTCGCATGGACTGTACTTCACCGGGCGCCCTCCCATCGCCGCAGTCTGGGTGGGGAAGATGAGTGAAATGGGGATTTTGCGACAACTATCCTTGCAGAGATGCAATGCCCCGCCTGCGGCGCAAGATTCCAGTTTGCTCCGCAGCCTGCGCACTCGCTCCCCTGCTTTCGACGGATGGGAAAGTGATCCCCCAAAAGGTCTTTCCTCTATCATCCTGTTCAGCAAACTCGATCGCGTACGCGGGGACTCCCTGCACGCCAGCCAACTGTGCGACGACCCGAGCAGAAACTTGAGTGCCACTCTTGTTTCGCACAACCACAGTAGAGCCAACCAACAGCTCACGATTTAGATGGATGGCCGCTCCATGCCTATTCAGGTTGGTGGCTTTGGCAGTCATCGTAAAGGAACACTTTTGGCGGTCTTCCCCCGACAGCCCTATAGGAGCGTTGAGGGCCATTCGATTGCTCCGGCGCTTTGCTATCTGACTGCGATGACTGCTTGCATTGGCCATTAGGTCTTTACGGTGGAATTCCGAGGGGCGTTCCGTCGGCAGGTTCATGTTGATCTGAGGAACATTAGACTGAGCGGAAAGCTGCTGCAACGTACCTCGGTCACCATCAGTTGGTTACCCACTGAACTGTTGACTCCTTTGATCTTAGCGTTCACGATGAAACGGGACATTTGCGTTCAAAACGCGGGTCAACGAGGCGCGGGTCAATGAGTGCAATTGATTCCATAACAATGTCGGCTCCCGGCCCCGAGTAGACTTTGGTGGTGCCAACCAACCAAGGAGCTCGGGAGAAAGGAGCAAGACCCACCCCGTTGGGGTGGTTGTATAACTCAGAAACTGGGTGAGCAAAGGCGTGGTGAGTGCCAAGCAGCTTCCTGCCAATTAAAATCTGCCACACAACAAAGCTCGGCAGCTAAGGCCGCATATCGTCTCTGGCGCGTTTCTGCCCGACAAAGGAGCATGGCTCTGGTGCTGGCGATTGTGTAAATGGTGGCGGCGTTGCTCTGAAAAGAACAACCGTCCGACCCCGATGGAGAGACTGTGTAAGGGTCGCCAACCGGGCCGAGCCGAGTTGAATTCACTGTGGGAAGACCAGCATGAAACCTAAGCAAGTGGAGAGCAACAAGAAAGCAAGCTGCCGCCCAACACCAAACCGCTGGCACAAAATGAACCACAAACAACGGCGGGAGATGCTACGGAAAATCCAGAGCGAAGATCTCAGTTTGGAAGTCGTGCATCCCGACGCCGCGGGGATTGATATCGGCAACGAATCGCACTACGTGGCTGTGCCATGTGCACGAGATCGCCAATCAGTACGTCGCTTCGGTTGCACCACTGCCGAAGTGAAGGCGATGGCCGATTGGCTGAAGCAATGCAAGATTCAGACCATCGCCATGCAATCGACGGGGGTGTATTGGGTCTCGGTTTACGACATCCTCGAAGAAGCTGGTTTCGAAGTCTATCTGGTCAATGCCAACGAGACGAAGAACTTACCAGGACGCAAAAGCGACGTGCAGGAAAGTCAATGGCTGATGAAGCTGCACACCTACGGTCTGTTGCGGAACTCGTTTCGGCCCTCTCAAGAAATCCGCACGATGCGAACTTATTGGCGGCAGCGCAATGATCTGGTGCGCGCAGCGGGGCGCCATATTCAGCGAATGCAGAAGGCGCTAACGCAAATGAATATCCAACTAGCCAACGTGTTAAGTGACGTGAGTGGAATGACGGGGCAGGCGATCGTCAACGCCATTCTAGCTGGCGAACGCGATCCCTATCAGCTAGCGGCGCTCCGAAACTGGAGGGTGAAGGCTAGCGAAGAAGAAATCGCGCGCAGTCTGGAAGGCAACTGGCAAGAAGAACATCTGTTTGTGCTGCAGCAGGAGCAGGATGGCTACCAGTTTTGCTTGAAGCAGATGGCCGAGTGCGATCAGCGGCTGCAGCAATATCTTCGGCAGCAAGAGGACCGAAGCCAGGGTGCCAGTCTGCCGGAAGAAAAGCGGAAGGAACGGCTCAGGAAGAAAAAGAAGGGGAATACGCCAAAGTTCGACCTGCGCACAGAACTCTTTCGCATGACTGGAACCGATCTCACCCAAATCGACGGGATTGACGTCACCACGACCATGACCATTCTCAGTGAAGCAGGATGGGATATGAGCAAGTGGAAGACAGAACATCATTTTGTTTCCTGGCTACGGCTGTGTCCAGACAATCGAATCAGTGGAGGCAAAATCATTGGGAAAGGGCGACTGCCCACCAACAACCGAGTCACGAATGCATTGAGGATGGCAGCTAGTACTCTACGTCTGAGCAACACCTATCTTGGAGCGCAGTTTCGCCGACTCAGAACTAAGCTCGGGGCTCCGGTTGCCATAAAAGCTATGGCAGCCAAGCTGGCTCGATTGGTGTATCGCATGCTGCGCTACGGGATGGCGTTCATCGACCGGGGGGCGGAGTTTTACGAAAGCCAGCACCGGAACCTGCAAATTAACTACCTCAAGCGCAAAGCCGCCACTCTTGGGTTCCAAATCATCGAAGCTCCGGCCGCGTAGTTTCTGGAGAGCCGAACATGATGATTATAGGTTGTGATTACCATCCGGGTTTCCAACAAATTGCGTTTGTGGATACCGAAACTGGCGAATGCGGGGAGCGTCGATTGCAACACCGGGAGGAAGCGGAGAAGTTCTACCGCGATCTCGCGGCTAGCGGAATGAAGGTGCGCGTAGGGATGGAAGCCAGCGGACATGCGCGCTGGTTTGAACGGCTGCTAGCGGAGCTGCACTTCGAGTTGTGGATCGGAGATGCCGCGGAGATCCGTACCAAGCGAGTACGCAAGCAGAAGACGGATCGCCAGGATGCGCAGCTGATTCTGCGATTAATGTTGAAAGATGATTTTCCGCAGATCTGGGTGCCGAGCTGGGAGAATCGGGATCTGCGACAACTACTGTGGCACCGGCATCGCATGGTGCAGGCGCGCACGCGAGTCATGAACCAGTTGCAAGCGGTGGCGCTCAACGAAGGTCTACGCTGCAAGAAGAGGTTGTGGCGGGAGGCAGGACGAGAGCAGCTGGAAGCATTCTCGTTAGCTCCGTGGGCGAGCCGGCGACGACGCGATCTGCTGGAGTTGCTGGACCGGCTGAGCCCAACGATCGCGGAGCTGACGCAAACCATCGAGCAGGAAGCGGAGAAATGTCCCGAAGCGCAGAGATTAAGGACACATCCCGGAGTCGGTTCGCTGACGGCGCTGGCTTTTGTGCTGATCATTGGGAGAGCGGAACGGTTTCAGTGTGGCAAGCAGATCGCGAGCTATCTGGGACTGGTGCCGTCAGAGGATTCCAGCGGAGATCGACGACGGCTGGGACATATCAGCAAGCAAGGCAACGCGCTGCTGCGTTTTCTGCTGGTGGAAGCGGCGCAAGTGACGGTGCGCAGCCTGCCGGAATGGCGGAACAAGTATTTTCACCTAGCGATGCGGCGCGGGCGGAAGATTGCCAAGGTAGCCATGGCGCGGAAACTGGCGGTTCATCTGTACTGGATGTGGCGCCAGGGATGGGACTACGAGCACGTGGCAAAAGCTCGGTTCGCACGCGGGACAGCCCGGAAATCGCCATGGTGTGCAGTAAAACACCGACGTAATTGATTGGGCGTCCCGCTCCTCTTCACGGAGGAGTTCGAACTAGTAATCATGATCGCAGTTGTGACCGAAGAGATGCATGGGTCGGACTGAGTTCCTGACCTGAAACGATTGCGAGCGAGCCTTGGTTGGATACGGCACATCTTCAACGAGAGCGAAATGGCGCTCTTCTTCGAGTGCACGGAGTAGTGTGCTCAAATACTGCTTGACACGGCCGACATTGTTATCGCGCTGGGAAAAGCTTGGAAGAGGGGGAACCGAGATGAAACGGTGAAACTTCTTGATGGAATCCAGCGGGTGTAAGTCCCGCCCGGTCACAGTCGAGCAGACAGACCGGAAGCGAGTGTTGCCATTCACCGGGCGACGGGTGGATGCGAAGCGTACACAGCAAGGAAGCAGGCCGTGAAGATTCAGCTCCGAAAACTCGGCGGGTTGCGATGCCGACGCCGTTAACAAGGCGGAAGGCAGCACTCGGACGACCGATAATGCGAGGTCGCACCGGGGTCGCCGGAGTCCCTAGCTCGGGGCATGCTTCCAAAGGGATTTCCCAGGAACCCAGGAGAGCTCCCCCATCGCCTCCTCATCATGGGAGGTACCGATCGTCAAGGGAAACCGGAGACGGCCGGGACAGATGGACGAGCAGTCTTACGACCCTATAGTACCTGTGAAGGTGGGGAACCGCAGGGCTTGCGCAAGGAGCGGCCACGGCACCCACTGGAGGGAAGGGGGGAACAAGCTGACGTATCTGCCGAAGGAAACATAGGCGAGACTCAGAACTCGAACGGCTATGTCCACAAAACTCGACAGACTAACTGAACTAGCCAAGGAGGAACCGAAGCGACAGTTCTTCTCGATCGCGCACTTGATCACGCCCGAGGCGTTGTCCGTGGCATTTCGAAGTCTACGAAAGGAAGCCAGCGCAGGGGTGGACGGCGTCACGTATCAGGAGTACCAAAAGGACGCCGAGAGAAAGATCCAAGAGCTTTACCAGCGGCTCAAAGATGGAAAGTACCAAGCCCAACCGCTGCGCAGGGTCTACATACCGAAGGAGAGCGGGAAGCAGAGACCGATCTCGATTCCCGCCCTGGAGGACAAGATCGTGCAGAAGGCGATGGTGGAAGTACTGAACGCCATCTACGAGCAGGATTTTCTCGACTGCTCCTACGGGTTTCGACCCGGACGAGGGCAGCACCAGGCACTGGATGAAGTGAAGCGAGTCATCTGCACCCGCTCCACGGGATGGATCCTGGAGTTAGACCTCACTGCCTACTTCGATTCGATCGTGAGAGAGCAACTCATGGAGATGATCGAGAAACGCGTCAGCGATAGCAGCGTGCTTCGCCTGATACGGAAGTGGATCAAGGTTGCAGTCATCGAACAAGGACAGCTTCTCGTGAGGGACAAGGGGACGGGGCAAGGGCAGACGATTAGTCCGCTCTTGGCCAACATCTACCTTCACCACGTGCTCGACGAATGGTTCGAGGAGGTGGTGAAACCCCGACTCCGGGGTGAAGCTCATGAGATCCGTTTTGCCGATGATGCCATACTTTGCTTTCACTACAGGGAAGACGCCGAGAAGGTGAAGACCGTCTTATCGAAGCGGTTTGCAAAATACGGTTTGACACTTCACCCGGAGAAGACGAGGCTGCTGGAATTTGGGCGCTATGCAGAGGAACGCGCGAAGAGGCAGGGAAAGAAGAAACCCGGCACCTTCGACTTTCTCGGTCTGACGCACATCTGCGCACGCAGCCGGCGAGGGAAGTTCACCGTGCATGTGCGAACGATGCGCAAGCGGCTCCGCAGGAGCCTCACGGCGGTCGCCGCATGGTGCCAGGAGCACCGACATGCACCGGTGGACGAGCAGCAGAAGACCCTCAACGCCAAGCTCCGAGGCCACTACCAGTACTACGGCCGACCGACAAACTCTCAGAGCCTTCTGAAGTTCTATCGGGGTGTTGTTAGGATCTGGAGAAAGTGGCTGAATCGTCGCACGCGCGGAAACCGGTTGACGTGGGAGAGATATACCGAGCTCCTTCGACGTCATCCGTTGCTGCCGCCTCGGATCTGCCATGTCTGGATGTAAACCGGTGAGTCCAGCTTGAGGAACCCGCTGCGGGAAATCTGCACGGTGGGATCTGTGAGGGAGGAGATATCCCGGTGGTGCCATGGCGGACCTAAACGGGCACGAAGCTGGAAACGGCGGACACAGCCAAGGAAAGCCTACAGCCTATCGGGACTCCTCTACTCGGAGAGAGGCGATGTTTCAACAGTTAACGTGCGTACAGCGAGTTCCGTCGCAAATCCTACTCAATGCCGGTTCGCACAATGGAGCGGACGATGAGGATAGTGGCTGCGATTTTAACGAAGCCATCACACTCACTTGAAGGGCGCGTGTTTCCGCCCTCGTAACAGAAGAACCCCCATCGTCAGCAACAATAGAGACGATACGGATGCTTCCACAGGATGAATGTGAGATGCAAAAATGCCCCGATGCTGGAGCGGGACTCCGGGGATCGGCAGGCCCAGCAGCACGATCCCGCAGATTGTGAATCCGATCATTCCCAAGCAAATGGAAGCGATCCCCATAGCTCTTCGCATCATTGCATTGTATCCATTGTCCCAACTGTTGTTGGCAGGGCATTACACATGCGCCGATGCCGGAGTTTATGCAGCACGTCATCCGCGAGGAAGTCCCGCCTTTTCTGGAGGGCAAAATGATATTGTCGGCTTACGCCTTGATGAATTCAGCGTCGATGGTGATGGCAACATCATCACCCACCAGTAGACCACCGGTCTCAAGCGCGGTATTCCAGACGAGTCCGTAGTCTTTGCGATTGATTTTCGTTATTGCCGAGGCACCGATACGGGTGTTCCCCCAGGGATCTTTACCGGCAGGTGTCGGGCCTTCCACGGCAAGCCGAACTTTGCGAGTGACACCGTGAATCGTCAAATCACCCTCAACTTCCAGTTCGTCATCGGGCCTTCGTACCACAGCGGTTGACTTAAACGAGAGTGTCGGAAATTTTTCCACGTCGAGGAAGTCAGCGCTCTTCAAGTGCGTGTCGCGATCCGGCTCGCGGGTATTGATCGTACCAGCAGGGATGATGACTTCGAGCTTGGAGTTTGTTACATCCTGCTCGTCTAGGCTTAGCGTGCCGGTCACACCGGAGAACTGGCCCTTCACGTTCGTAATCATCATGTGCTTGACCTTGAACTCCGCTGCGGTGTGAGCCGAATCAATGTTCCAAGTGCTGATGGCCACTGGTAGTACTCTCGCTGTGCTCACCTTAGTCTCCTTTATTTATTCCACGCTGCGATATTAAGAAAGTTTAAGAACGGAGATGCACGCCCTACAACTGTCAAAGGTGACAGTTTCTACGGTGCTTCCAGTTGTGGCAGAGTGGTGGAGGAATTCTGATGAAAACAACACCGAGGGTTCTTGCGGTTGACATCGGGGGGACTAACGTTAAGATTCTTGCGACTGGCCAGACTGAACCGCGAAAGTTCCCGTCTGGAAAAGACTTGACGCCCCGCAAGATGGTCGCCGGTGTCATGAAGCTCGCCGGAAATTGGCAGTACGACGTGGTTGCCATCGGCTACCCCGGGCAGGTCGTCGGAGACCGAGCCGTTACCGAACCCCGCAACCTCGCCCACGGCTGGGTGGGGTTCGATTTCGCGGCGGCGTTTGGTCGTCCCGTGAAGGTCATCAACGATGCCGCGATGCAGGCCCTCGGGAGCTACAAAAATGGAACGATGCTCTTCCTCGGCCTCGGGACGGGTCTCGGTTCCGCTCTGATGGTGCGCGGGCACATCGTGCCGATGGAGCTCGGGGCCCTCTCTTACAGGAAGAGGACCATCGAAGACTACCTAGGAGCTCGCGGGCTCCAGAAGCTCGGGAAGAAGAAGTGGCGGAAGGCCGTCGCATTCTGGGTGAAACGGCTTACGTCCGCGCTGCTTCTCGATGACTTCGTGATCGGCGGAGGAAACGCCAAGAAGCTGAAGCAGACGCCCCTCGGCTGCCGGGCTGGGCTGGACTGCCGACTGGGTAGCAATGCCCAAGCGTTCCTTGGCGGGTTCCGTATGTGGGAGCCGTGGACGAGTCGCAACCACTCAGACCTGCTAATGGCCAGGTAAACAAAGCGAAATAAACTGTTGACGAAAACAGCCGTTACACTGAAGCGCCTCGCGCAAGGCCAGGTCAGTGTGATGGGGATGCTTCGCCAAACATCGAAGGGCGCTCCCGATGTCCGAGTGCTGCAATGCCGATCCAGAGTCGCCAACGGTGCTCGGAGAACACGTGCCATCGGCCGTGCGTCCCAGATCCTACGGATTGAAATAAGGGTTGCTTGCCATGCGAATGAACGCCGCTTCCGATTCGGGAGACGAGCTGATGCGCCAATCGGCTTCCTTGTTGATGTCGAACCAGACCAGACATTTGATGAGTGGGAAACTGGTGCGGAGGGTGGGAATGATTTGATCGATCCACTTGGCTTTGTCTCCCCCCACTTGAGCTGATGACATCTCGCCAATCATGATCGGCTTTTTCCTGGCTGCAAGGAGTGGGTAGATGTCCTTGAAAACCTGTTGGAAGGTCTGCCAGCCGCCGTTTGTCGTGCCCCAGTTGTACCCGTCGACCCCGGTCCAATCGACATAGGCATCGCCGGGGTAGTAATCCATCGTATTCTTGTTACCTCCGTTGATATCCGTGACGTTTGGACACCAGGCCCAGATTACGTTGGTAGCGCCGGCAGCAGCGAAGATGTCGTGAATATGTCGATAAGCGGCGACGTACAAGGGCGCATTGTTGCCGCCCCACGCCTCGTCACCATTCATCTCCGCGGCGAAATCGAGGAAGAACTTCTTCCCCAGTGCTTTGGAGCCGTTGGCACGCGCTACGATCGTGGCATCGAGGCTTCCGTCGACGATCTTGGTGAAGTTGATCTTGTGGGGCTCCCAATTGACGAGAGGGATGCGTCCAGCGGCTAGATCTGCTTTGGTGACGGTGCCGGTCCAGTCGTCGGCCCACGCGTAGTAGGTGAGGTGAACGGGAGGTGTCCGCCCGAGCTTCGCCGTGGTCTGGGCCAGATTACCGGCGCCGTAGTACAGACCGAGCAACGCACCCGTTGCCGGCTCTAGAATGGACGATCCACTGGAATCTGCTGCGGCGAGCAGCCAACCGTTGGAAGCAAGAATTACGATGCCCGCGAAAGCGGCTCTGCAGAGAGTGTTTCTCATGGCTATAGATCCTAAGACGAACTTCAATTCCAGGGCCATTAGACTCATGCTCTCAGAAAGGATAAGTGCGATGGCGATGTTACGCCAAGTGACATTCGCCAGATTGCCTGTCACTGGCCAAGTTTGAATGTTGAATCGCTTCTAAAAGGGTCTAGCTCTCGCTTCAGCTTCGGGTCAGGGTCGGAATCCACCCACTTGGGCAAACCACAGTGAACACAACGCTGAGCGAACGGATTGTTCCATCTGCCATACCACTTTGTTCGATAGTGAAAAGGCTCGCCGCATCTGGGGCATGACCAATACACGTATTCGTACGATAGGAAGAAGTACCTCAGCAACACTCCGACCCAGCCTACAAGAAGAGCAAGCCCGATTATTTTGGCTGCGCTGTGCGGCACGTAAGCACTGAGCGGAACAGCGAGGAGAAGAGCCACGCCAGTACCCGCGACTCTAAGCATCCGCCGACGTAATCTCCGCAGCTCGGACCACTCTAGCGTGTACTCGCCTTCCATGGGAGCATTTGTAAATGCAGTATGTATATGTAACTGACCTTAGCAGGCCATAGCGCTCAAAACCCCGGCAGGGTAGGTTAGACTGTCAAGCGATCACGGGTGCAAGCTGGCCACATCTCGAAGTCGATGAACAGGCGCCGAAAGGTTGGGTTGCGCTTTTCTGGGCTGAAGCCCGCGTCTTTTCTGAATCTCAGTGGCACGGCTGAAGCGGTGCCCTTCCCAAAGGCATTGACGAAGCTTCGTGTAAATACGCTAGTTCGCGAAGTATTGCTGCGCGAGCCAGAGTTGGAGCGTTCGCTGCTGACGCGCTGCCAGTTTCACGAAGCGGATGCCAATGTTTCCGCGTTTATCCTGCCACGCGATTTCGGCTTTTGCTTTCAATCCGGAGCGCGCGCCCGGCAAGTCGAATGAGACTTGCAGGGCCTTTGGGGAATCCACGGGATCGGTGACGTGAATCTGCATACCACCCTGGCTGAGGTTTACGAGGAATGCGTCGAGCCGCTTCTGTCCCTTGCAGTTCACCGAGACGGGGACCTCGAGCCCGGCGCGATGGTAGCGCAGGCGGCCGTCGAGGATCATGCTTCGGGCCGCCGACAGAGTGCGCACGGCCTGCTCCACGGAAATCGGTTTCTCGAAGGCGAATAAGGCGCCAGTCTCATCGAGACTCGGTTTAGAGCGCGGGGCGCCCATGATGACCAGCGGCACCGTCCGCGGATTTTCCGCGCTTTGCAATTCGCGGAGAAATTGAGTGCTGCCGTTGAGATCGCAGTCCACGATGAGCGCGTCGATCTTTGACTTGGAGAGCCGGGCGAGAGCCCGTTGTGGTTCGTTCTCGACGGAGACGTCCATATGAAGACCGCCGAGGATGCATTCCAGAACACTGACTTCCTGCCAATCGCGCGAAACCACCATCGAGGAAAGTGTCATACCGTCACTGTAGCGGGGTCGGTAACGTTGCCGTAGATAACCAACGTAATAAGGCGGCATCGGTGATGCGTTAGCCCGAACGAATTCAACGTGAAGACGATGCGGCCGGAACAGCGGCACGAGGTTAGTTGCTGCGACCGGATTCCTTCTTCAGCTTATCCAGGGATTCGGGCGCAATCCACTTCCCGGACGTCCGAGCCTTGTAGATGACTCCCCAGGCTTGGTCATAGCGTCCTCCGTCTGTGTGGAGTGTGAGCAGGGGATTGTAGGGATCGCAGGAGCAACCGTCGGCGGTGGCGCCAGTGTCGATTGATTTCTCGTAATCCGCGATGGCGGCAGCAGTCTTCTCTTTTGGGTAGGAGGATCCGCGGGTGCAGTAGGCGTCGGCCAAGCGGGCCCTGCCCAGCGGATTCAGTGCCATCTCTTGTGAGTAGTCGCTGATCGCCTGGTCGAGTTCGCCGGTCGTCTCATGGATCAAGCCGAGTCTGTCCCATGCCAGATAGAGCCGGCCGTCCCTCTCGATGGCTTTCTTGAAGTCGGCAGTGGCCGGGGCAAACCAAGCCTTCCGGTCGGCCTCACTGCCCATCAACCGGCCGTCGACCACGGCATCCAGGGCGGCCCGGTCGTAATAGGTGGCCCCGCGGGTGTAATAAGCCTCGGCGCTGGGATCGAGCGCTATGGCCTGGTCATGATCTTTGACGGCAAGGCCGAACAAGCGGTCGTATTCATTGGCAGAGATCAGCTTGAAAGCACGGCTATAGCGGGCTTTTTCCGAATAGGCGTTGCCTCGGCGCGCATATGCTTCTGCGCGGTGTGCGGTATCGTGAGCCGTGTCGATCGCCTTTGTGGAACTACTAATGTCGCGATCATAGCTGCTCAGATACCAGGACCGGGCGATGCGGGTGCAGCCCGCGAGAAGCAGGAGGGCGCAGGCGCATAGCAGTATCGGTATCTTTAAAGATGTTTTCATCAGTCCATCCCTAACAGGCAGAACCTAGCAGACACTCCGCCGGACACTCGCGGTAGTAAGAGAATCGGGATGGATGTTGACTTCATATGTGAACAACGAAAACTGGAATGCCCAACTCGGGGCATTCTCCATAAACGTTGCGATTCTGGTGACGAGTGACCAAATTCCCATCGACACAATTCGTCAACTCTCACAGAACCCGGCAACCAGAGAGGCATCGAGAAAGGATTCGCAAAGAAGAATTTTATAACCGACACGGAAAATAAAGGGCTAGCTGCCGATTCGCAAGAAACGAAGGTAACTCGATCTTTGGAATGACAGATGCAGGATGACAGACCAAATCACGCGCTGACGGGATTCTTCATCTCGTTGAGCGTCCGAAAATCCGGGGCCCGTACTTACTGACCTCGGTACCAATCCACCGTGCGGCGCAATCCCTCTTCGAAATCCACTTTTACCTTGTAGCCGAGGGCGGCTTCGGCCTTTGAGATAGCGGCGAGCGAATGTTTGATGTCGCCGCCGCGCTCTGGCCCGTATTGGGGTTTGCCGGAATAGGAAGTCAGAGGTTGCAAGAGCTTGAAGGTTTCGTTGAGCGTGACGCGGCGGCCCGTGGCCACGTTGAAGACCTGCCCGGCGGCTTTGGCTGCGGGAGCCTGGCAGGCGAGAAGGTTTGCGTCAACGGCATTGTCGATGTAAGTGAAGTCGCGACTCTGTTCGCCGTCGCCGTAAATGGCGGGTTGTTCCCCGCGCAGCATGACGGTGATGAACTTCGCCAGGACGCCGGAATAGGGAGACGACGGATCCTGCCGCGGGCCGAAGATATTGAAGTAGCGCAAGGCGACAGTCTCGAGCTGGTAACACCGGTAAAAGGAAATCATGTAGTGCTCGCTGGCGAGCTTGGCCACGGCATAGGGAGAAATCGGATCGGGCCGCATGTCTTCATGCTTGGGTAGGGTGGGAGTGTCGCCATAGGCGGAGGACGATGCCGCATAGACAACGCGCTTCACCTTGGCATCGCGCGCCGCGATCAGAACGTTGACCGTGCCATCGACGTTTGCCTGGTTGCTGCCGAGAGGATCGAGTACAGATTTTGGCACCGAGGGAATGGCTGCCTGATGCAACACGAAGTCGACTCCGGCGCAGGCTTGGTGCATCGCGTTGAGATCGGCGATGTCGGCTTCACGGAAATCGATGCGGTCCAGAATCTGGGCAAGATTCTTGCGATTGCCGGTGGAAAAGTTGTCAACGCCACGCACTTGATCGCCGCGGGAAAGGAGTGCGCGTGCCAAGGATGATCCGATGAAGCCGCCAATGCCGGTAATCAGATAAAGTGCCATGCCTTTTCATCATAGCGAATGGATCGATTCTTGTGGCAAGGGTGGCGCGAATGGACGGCAGACCGTGTAGTAACCGGGCGAAAACGCTCATTTCCTGGTGGTGGGGTCCTGACTTTGACGGACGATGCGGACGAAGTCTTCGCGCATTAACATCTGGCGGCTTTCAAAAAATTCCGACAGGGCGGTCATGGCCGCAGCGGGATCTGTGAGGGGAGGCAGTGGCTCCTGAGGACCGCGGGCGGGAAGGGAAGAAGCCATGCCGGGTCCGACGATGATAGTGCGAGAGACGGTAGCCAGCAGGGTGCGTAAGCGGGCCAAGTTTTCTTCGGACATATCCACGAAAGCGATGCCCATGCCGAGGTAAGGATAACTGACGCGTACGCTGCCTTTGGTTTCCACGCGGACGCCATTCGCGTCCAGCTTCATGTGCAGCTGTGTATTCGCGGGGTAGGTGGCTTGTGCCTCCACGTAACAGCCATGCAAGCTGATGTCGCTGAACGTGGCCCAGGTGCGTACATCGCAGCCCTCTTCTCGCAGCTCGGCACTGCCTTCGCATTTGTAGCGAGGACTGCGGCGCTTTTCCGCGCCCTTGAATTGATCGCCCGCCGCTCCGCCGGCTGCTGGCGAGTAGCGTGCCGGCGCAGCTGCCGCGGCGGACTGAGGGCTCGACTGCTTCAATGACCTCAGGTACGCAACGCCTTCGTCGATCTCATGTGCCATAAGTGCCCCGCTGCGGAGGCGCGACCTCCGCTTTGCTCGAAGTCCATATCGGCATCGCTGTGACGCAAGGGGAGCTTTGCCGAAGACTCTGATGTTTCTATCGGGAGAAACAATTTGGAAGATTAGGTCTGGAGGCCGGGCTCGATGAGATTTTTCTAAGAAAGAGACGCACTCGAGGAAGATTCCGGTTCGGTCATCTGCTGCGCCACCTGACGAATCTGTTTCCAGAGTTCGTCGCGTCCGGCGCCGGTTTTCGCGGAGAAGGGAAGCAGGCGGGCGGCGGGATATTCCTGAGTCAACTTTCGGAGGGTGTTGTGGAGTTGGTTGTTGGAGAGGCGGTCACTCTTGGTGGCCACCAGCAGGAATGCGCGGCCGGAAGCGCTAAGAAAATCCAATAGTTGCCGATCACTCTGCTGGGGTGGAACGTTGGCGTCGATGAGGGCAACGCACAGGGAAAGCGTCGGCCGCTCGTTGAGGTAGGGCTCAATGAACTTTGGCCATTCTTGGGAGATCTCGCGGGAGATCTTGGCATAACCGTAGCCCGGAAGGTCGGCGAAGATCAGCTCGGGATGCGGCTTTCCAGGCCAGCGAATCTCGAAGAAGTTGATGGCGCGGGTGCGGCCGGGGGTGGAACTGGTTCGGGCCAACTTGGTGCCGACCAGAGAGTTGATGACGCTAGACTTGCCCACATTGGAGCGGCCCAGGAAGGCGATTTCCGGCAGGGTGGGAGCCGGAAAGTGGGCGGCGTCGGTCGCGGACGCCATGAAGCGGGAGAGAACCCTCATCTCCAAAGTGTGCAACTTGGGAGAGGGGATTGGCAAGCGAGTGTGCCAGTCCTGACTCGCAAAACCATAAACCACGAAAGACACAAAGGATCACTAAGGAAATACTGATCGTCCGCTCGAACGGCTGCCTCTGCGAGAACTTGAGCGCCGCATAAAACCTCGGTAACCGGTCGCGCGTCGCCGGTGCGGTCGCGGGCTCAATCTCCGCTGGCGGCAGCCGATTGAGTCAGTAGCAGCACAGGAGACGCAAATGGAAAACATCCGGAAGGCGACGCTGGAAATGCACACTTTGCTGCTTTGCGCGGACGTCCAGTTCACGGGGATCACGCGAAATGTCCTGAACCAGCTGCATGTGACGCCGAAGATTGTAGGGAACTGCGAAGCGGCGTTGGCGCTGATCCAGGAGCACGAATTTGACGCGATCATTGTGGACTGGCGCGAGATCGAGAATCTGGGGGACTTCCTTTGCGCGGTGCGCAAATCGAAGCTTAACCAGGAGGTCGTGCTGGTGGCCATCATGCGCGATCTGCTGGACCTTCGGCAGGCGTTCGCTGCCGGAGTGCATTTCCTGATTCACAAGCCCGCGTCTGCGGTTCAGATTGAACGCTGCCTGCGCGCGGCCTATTGCGCCACCGTGGTGCGGCGCCGCAAGCAACACCGCGAGCTGGTGAAGATCGTGGCTACGATCAGCACTCGCAGCCAGTCGTTCACCGAGTCGACGATCGTGAATCTGAGCGAGGGTGGGGTTGGAATGCGGATGAGTGACGAGAGGCCTGGTTTGTCGTTGAGCGCGGGCGATGAGATTCATCTCCGCTTCTCGTTGCCGCAGGGCGGGCGGGTGCTGCACACGACGGGGACGGTGGTGTGGAGAACAGCGCAGGCTTGCGGCGTCCGCTTCAGCTACATCCCCGACGATGAGCGCTTGGCACTGGAACAGTGGCTGACGGCTTGTGTGGAGCGGTCGCTGGCGGAGTTGTGCGAGCGGATGCGGACAGTTTGCGCGTGAACCTTTCGCAGAGACGTTTGCAACGTCTCACTATCGATCATTCGGAATGATGCCGGCAGAGACGTAGCTGAGCTACGTCTCTGCCGGCGATTACTGGTGGGCTGTGGGGACTTCGGGAGTGCCGGCGTCCAGAGGCGCGATGGGCTGAGCGACCTCTTCTTCGAACTTGGGCAACGGGGATTCCAAGGCGATCTGCAGCACCTGGTCCATGGTGTCGACGAAATGCAGCTTCATGGCGGTGCGCAGGTTTTCTGGGACCTCGGCGACGTCCTTCTCGTTGTCCTTGGGAAGAATGACTTCAAAGAGCCCGGCGCGGTGTGCGGCTAGCAGCTTCTCTTTGAGGCCGCCAATGGGCAGAACCTTGCCGCGCAGCGTGATTTCTCCGGTCATGGCCAAGTCGCGGCGCACTGGAATCTTGCTCAGCGCGCTGGAGATGGCGGTTGCGATGGTAATGCCGGCCGAGGGACCGTCTTTCGGGATAGCGCCTTCGGGAACGTGTACGTGCAAGTCGAGATTGCGGTAGAAGTCGCGGCTCAGGCCGAGGCGTTGCGCGCGCGAACGCACGTAAGACATAGCGGCCTGCGCGGATTCCTGCATAACGTCGCCGAGCTTGCCGGTCAGCGTGAGTTTGCCCTTGCCGTCGACCACGCTGGCTTCGGTGCTCAGGATGGATCCGCCGACTTCGGTCCAAGCCAGGCCGGTGACCAGACCGACTTCGGATTTTTCGTGAGCCAAGGTGTCGCGGAACTTGATGACGCCGAGGAAGTCGTTGACGTTGGCGCCGGTGATGGTGACGTTATAGTTCTCGCCTTCTTTGACGACCTTGCGTGCGACCTTGCGGCAGACGTTGCCGATTTCGCGCTCCAGGTTGCGGACGCCGGCTTCACGAGTGTAGGAGCGGATGAGTCCGGTGATGGCTTCGTCGGTGAACTTGATGTTCTTTTCCGACAGGCCTGCGGCCAGCATCTGCTTCTTGACCAGGAATTGCTTGGCGATCTCGACCTTTTCCTGCTCGGTGTAGCCGTGCAGGCGAAGCACTTCCATGCGGTCTTGCAGGGCCGCGGGAATGGTGTGCATCACGTTGGCGGTGGCTACGAAGAAGACCTGCGAAAGATCGTATTCGACGTCGAGGTAGTGATCGACGAACATGAAATTCTGCTCGGGATCGAGCACTTCGAGCAGCGCGGCGGACGGATCGCCGCGGAAGTCCATCGACATCTTGTCGACTTCGTCCAGCATGAAGACCGGATTCTTGGTGCCGGCCTTCTTCATCATCTGAATGATCTGGCCGGGCAGGGCGCCGATGTAGGTGCGGCGGTGGCCGCGGATCTCGGCTTCATCGCGCACGCCGCCGAGGGACATGCGGACGAACTTGCGGCCGGTGGCCTTGGCGATCGACATTCCCAGCGAAGTCTTGCCGACGCCCGGAGGTCCGACGAAGCAGAGGATGGAGCCTTTGGGATTCTTGACCAACTGGCGCACGGCGAGGAATTCAAGGATGCGCTCCTTGATCTTCTCCAGACCGTAGTGATCTTCGTTGAGAACTTTCTCGGCGCGGGAGATATTGCGGATTTCCTTGGAGCGCTTCTTCCACGGCACGGCCAGCAGCCAGTCGAGATAATTGCGCGAAACCGTGGACTCGGCCGACATGGGCGGCATGGCTTCCAGTTTCTTCAGTTCCTGCAGGGCCTTGTCTTTGACTTCCTTGGGCATGCCGGCGGATTCGATCTTCTTCTTCAGTTCGTCGAATTCGCTCTTTTCGCCGCGGCCCAGTTCCTTCTGGATGGCCTTGATCTTTTCGTTGAGGTAATACTCTTTTTGCGCCTTCTCCATCTGGCGCTTCACGCGCGACTGGATGGTGCGGTCCACGTTCAGCTTTTCGATTTCGATGTCGAGCACGTCGGCGATGCGGGTCAGGCGCTCGGCGGGATCGAAAATTTCCAGCAGTTCCTGCTTCTCTTCAATGGAGAGCTGCAGGTTGGCGGAGATGACGTCGGTCAGCTTGGCCGGATCTTCCATGCGCACGGCCGAAATCATGGTCTCGTAGTTCAGCGCCTGGCACAGCTTCACGTATTGCTCGAACAGGGTAGTGACGCGCTGCATGCTCGGCTTCGAGCGCCGGGTTGGCCTCGGTGGCGTAGCGGGCGACGCGAACCGTGGCCTGCATGAAGCCCTCGGTATCGACGACCTGCAGAATCTTGCCGCGCTCCATGCCTTCGACCAGGACTTTGATGTTGCCGTCGGGCAGTTTGAGGCTCTGCACGATGTTGACGATG
Organism: uncultured Acidobacteriaceae bacterium; assembly: GCA_963840895.1. Lineage (GTDB taxonomy): Bacteria > Acidobacteriota > Terriglobia > Terriglobales > Acidobacteriaceae > Sulfotelmatobacter. Next base: position 217,262 of record CAWJAR010000001.1, on the reverse strand, counting down.
GTGCCGACCTGGTAGATCTCGTTGGCTTTGGGTTCGTCGATGGAGGCGTCGTGCTGGGTAGCGAGGAAAATCTTCTTGTCGGCCGCCAGCGCCTCTTCCAGGGCCCGCACGCTCGATTCGCGGCCCACCACGAACGGCGTCATCATGAAGGGAAAGATGACCACGTCCCGAATGGGCATCATGGGCAGCTTTCTGGATTCGAACTTTTCCTTGGATGTGGTCACTGAGTCTCCCTGGGATGACGGACAACCCTGCTAGATTCTACCTTGCTTCGAGATCACGCGACATGGCACTTGCCGACCATTTGTGAAAAAATTGCGCGACAACCTTTCGCCGACAGCAGGGTGCAAAACCATTCACATGTGGCTGCCCGCAGAGACGTAGCAAGCTGCGTCTCTACAGTTGCTAACCTGCTTTTTCCATGACGGTGGCGAAGGAAGCGCTGCGCTTCTCCACCATCTCCCGCGTCACTTCAAATTCTTTCAGCTTCTTCTGGCTGGGCAGGTTAAACATCAGGTCGAGCATGAGTTCTTCGAGGATCATGCGCAGGCCGCGCGCTCCCACCTTGCGCGCCATGGCTTGCCGCGCGATGGCGCGCAGGGCCTCATCGTTGAACTTCAGGCGCACATTCTCGAACTCAAACAGGCGCTGGTATTGCTTGATGATGGCGTTCTTCGGACGGGTCAGGATCTCGATCAGCGCAAACTCATCGAGATCTTCCAGCATGCCGACGACCGGCAAGCGGCCGACAAATTCGGGAATCAGACCGAACTTGATGAGGTCTTCGGGCTGGATCTCAGTCAGCAGTTCCTGGGTACGCTTTTTGGAACTGGCTAAATCTTCCTTGTCGGCATCTTCGCCGCTGCGGAAGCCGAGCGACTTCTTGCCCGACTCTGCGAGCGATGATCTTGTCGAGGCCGACAAAGGCTCCGCCGCAGATGAAGAGGATGTTCGTGGTGTCGACCGGAGTAAATTCCTGGTGGGGATGCTTGCGCCCGCCTTGCGGAGGAACGTTGGCAATCGTGCCTTCCAGAATCTTCAACAGCGCCTGCTGCACGCCTTCGCCGGAGACATCGCGAGTGATCGAGGGATTCTCGTCCTTGCGACCGATCTTGTCGACTTCATCGATGTAGATGATGCCGGTCTGAGTGCGGCTGACGTCGCCATCGGCGGCCTGCAGCAGTTTGAGGATGATGTTCTCGACATCTTCGCCAACGTAGCCGGCTTCAGTCAGAGTGGTGGCATCGACAATGGCGAAGGGCACATCCAGCATGCGGGCCAGGGTCTGCGCCAGAAGCGTCTTGCCGGTGCCGGTCGGGCCGATCAGCATGATGTTCGACTTGCTCAGTTCGATGCCATCGCCGGCTTTTCTGCCGATTCATGAAGATGCGCTTGTAATGGTTGTAAACGGCGACCGCCAGCTTCTTCTTGGTCTGTTCCTGCCCGATGACGTACTCGTCGAGGAAGGTTTTCACTTCCTGCGGCTTGGGCAGTTGGTTGGGGGTGCTGGTCTGGGGAGTCGCCGTGCGGTCATCTTCCAGAATGGAATTGCAGACCGCCACGCACTCGTCGCAAATATAGGCACGCGGATAATCGCTGGGCGACGAGATCAGTTTGGCTACAGCGTCCTGCGACTTGTGGCAGAACGAACAGCGTAGAATCTCGTCGGAGCCCGACTTGGTTTTCACTCGGCTCTACTCCTTAAGTGTCTCTTGTCGGCATGACCTGGACCCCAGCGTTCGTCAGTCCACTCTGCCGTTCCGCTTTTTCGGCGCCGACTTTCGTCAGTCGCGAAGGCAGATCATACCGCTTTTACCGTCTTATAGATGATATCGTCTATGATTCCATATTCCTTAGCCTGCTGCGCGTTCATAATGAAGTCGCGCTCGACATCTTTCTCCACTTTGTCCAGCTTCTGACCGCTGTGCTTCGAGAGTAACTGGTTGGTAATCTCTCGCATGCGCAGGATCTCGCGGGCATGGATATCAATGTCAGTAGCTTGGCCCGACAATCCACCCATCGACGGCTGATGTATTAGAATCCGTGAATTCGGAAGTGCCAATCTCTTTTTGGGTTCGCCTGATGCCAATAGTAACGCCGCCATCGAAGCGGCCTGTCCGACGCACAGGGTCATGACATCATTTTTCACGTACTGCATGGTGTCGTAAATTGCCATGCCGGCCGTGATGGAGCCGCCCGGAGAGTTGATGTAAAGCTGGATGTCTTTCTCGGGATCTTCCTGAGCCAGAAACAACATTTGAGCAATCACCAGGTTGGCGATGTTGTCGTCAATTGGCGTGCCGATGAAGATAATGTTGTCGCGCAGCAGCCGGGAATAGATGTCGTAGGCGCGTTCGCCCCGCCCGGTCTGCTCGATGACCATTGGAACGAGCATCATGTGTGCGTCGTTCTTGTTCCCATCATTTTGCTTCATGTTCACCTGTCACACTCCACCCCGACGCAACGACTGGCTTGCTGGGGAGAATCGAAAGTGGCCCGCGTTTGTTTCCGGACTTACGCGGACTGGTGATACAGAAAATCGAGGGTCTTTTCGCTGCGGATTCTGTTCCGGATTCTATCGAGGCCCCCATCCTGTGTCAAACGAGCGCGGACCGCTTCGGGAGTCTGTTTCGTTTGCTTGGCGAGAGCTTCAATCTCATGATTGAGTTCGTCCTCGCCAGCCTCGATTTTTTCCAGATCCGCGACGCGTTCCAGTAACAACGACGACTTAACATCCTGCACAGCCTGATCTCGCTGGCCTACCCGCAGGCGGGGCAGATCCATTTTCTTGAGGTCCTCCATCTTCATTCCTTGAGCTGCCAGGGCGCGCAGACCACGCTCCAGGCGGAGGTCGATCTGGCGGTCGACGAGAGATTCCGGCACTTCGAAGTCGTTGCGCTTGACGAGTTCGGCGACGAGCTTGTCTTTGGCCTGGCGCTCGGCATCGTGCTTGCGCTCGGCTTCCATGTTGTCGCGAATCTGCTTGCGCACTTGGTCGAAGCTCGTGAACTCGCCTAGTTCTTTCGCGAAGTCGTCGTTCAGTTCTGGCAGATTCTTCTGCTTGATGGCCTGAACCTTTACGCTGTAGACGAACGTCTTGCCGGCAAGACGCTTGTCGGCGACGTCCTCGGGATAACTCACCTCGAACTCGCGCTCGTCTCCGGCGTTGGCGCCGCGGAGATTTTCGGTGAACTCGGGAACCGTATTTTTACCGCCGATCTCGATCAGCACCTCGTCCATGTGTACGGGCTGGGCCGTGCCGTCGTTCTCTTTCGGCTTGCCATCCATCGAGGCTTGCGCGTAGTCACCGTCGGCCAGGGAACGTCCTTCTACCGAGGTGTAGGTGGCATGCTGCTCGCGAACGCTGTTGACCGCTTCCTCAACCTCTTCGTCCTTTATGACGATCTCGGGATGGTCGGCGCGAAGCTCTTTGTAGCCTTCGACCGCGATCTCGGGCATGATTTCGAAGCTGGCCTTGAAGCGCAGGGGTTCGCCATCGTGAATGTGCAGGTCGGTGACTTGCGGCTGGGAGACGGGAATCAATCCCTGCTTTTCGGCTTCTTTGCGAAAGTGGCGGGGCACCAGAGCTTCGACCACGTCGCTCTTCAAGTCCTCTTTAAAACGCTGTTTGATGATGGATGCGGGTACATGGCCGGAGCGGAAGCCCGGCAACCGCGCCACCTTCTGATACTTCTGAACAATCACTTCTGTTTCGCGGGCGACTTCATCGGCCGGAATTTCGACCGAGATCTCGCGTTTGACGCCGTCTTGCTTCTTCGCGTCGGTGGTTTCAGTTTCTGTGGGACTCACGTTTTGACCTCTCGGCTTGCCTGCAACGTCGGGCCGGATCCAAGGTTCAAGAGTCCGGGACCTATCCTGTTCACACGCCGTTAATCTTGAGTGTAAAGACTAAGGGAGAGAAGCGTCAAACGCTCGGGGGGACATTCGTGCAGGAGTAGTTCGTCCGTGCCCATAACCGGAAATTTTGTAGAGACGGTGCTTGCATCGTCGGCGCCGGGGATGCCTCGAACCTTTGATTTCGACGTCGTTATGGGCAGAGACGTAGCTACGTCTCTACACTAAGGCGTGTACGATGGCATGGTGAAGTGGCTTGAACTCCTGAACAAAGACGTAATCGCTTGCACGCGCTGCCCACGGCTGGTGGCATACCGGGAGGAAGTCGCGCGGGTGAAACGGCGCGCGTACTTAAGTTGGGAGTATTGGGGAAAGCCCGTGCCGGGTTTCGGCGATCCGCATGCGCGGGTTTTGATCATGGGCCTCGCGCCTGGGGCGCATGGCTCTAATCGTACGGGGCGGCCGTTTACGGGAGATGCTTCCGGCAAATTCATGTATCCGGTGTTGTACGAGACGAGATTTGCCAGCCAGCCAACTGCGACTGACCGCAACGATGGCATGAAGTTAAGAGATCTTTATATTACGGCAGCGGTGCGCTGCGCTCCGCCGGACAATAAGCCTCTTCCGCAGGAACTGGCTGCGTGCTCGACGTTTCTCGATCGCGAAATAGCTGGATTAGAAGATGTGAAGGTTGTGGTAGCGCTAGGGAAGATCGGCTTCGATGCTTATCTGAATTATTTGAAGCGGCGCGGGCTGCTCGCCGGAAAAAAAGAATATGCCTTCAAACATGGCGCCAGTTACTACCTGCCAGACGGTAAGGTGTTACTCGCGTCTTACCATCCGTCGAATCAGAACACGCAGACCGGGAAGCTGACGCGGGAAATGTTTGTGAAGATTTTTCAAGAGGCGGCAAGAATTGCCGATAGGAATGTTGAGGCGCCGCTGGTGCCGGATCGTTCACCCGTTCCTCGCTAGAGGTATCGCCGAAAGGCTTGGGTTTACGGTCCGGAGCGGCGCCACTTGCAACCTATCTCAGCCTCGTAACCATTACTTCGAGCTGAAACTGCCGCTTGGAGTTGGGATCGTCAACGCTGCCGACGACCATTGGCTTGCCCGGTACGGCCAATGTGCTGGCGTTGATTTTGAACTGCCGCACCACCGGCCGCGATTCGTGTCCTGTTCCCTGATCCGGAATCGCAAAGTTACTGATATCGGCACGCACGGCCAGCGCCACGCCATCAGGGCGCTCCCCGATCCTGCACCAGATACTCGTGCCTACGTCCATGTACTGGAACTGTTCGTGGGCCGCCTCAACGGGCACGCGCGTGCCGATCTTGATTTCGTTGGCATCGTCGGCATTCAGGTTGAGCGAGTACTGCCGCGTGTTAATTTTCTTCCCTTCCTCCAGTTCGTTCACCGAGAAGTCGAGGCGGTAAGCGTGGACTGGTTTGCCCTCAGTCTCAGCCCTGGATGGGGCCTTTGCCTCCGTTTCGGTCTTGGCGGGTGCTGCGTCCTGTGCGCGGCCCGCAGTTCCAAAAACCATTGTGAAAGTAAGAATTGCAATCGTCCAAACCGTTGATGCCTTGCGCATGGTTCTTCTCCTTGAGTTCTTATCTGTCTGTAGCGTGGTTGTTCCGTTCATCTGAGTCCATGGTGGAGTCTTCAACGGAAGAAAGCTTCATCTCTTCGAGTTGATCTCGTTGCAACGCTTCGTTCCTGGCTCTCGCGATCAGGATGGCGTGCTCGGGATACTTCCCAACGTAGTTCGCCAATATTTCTTCCTGTTCACTCATTGGCTGCGGCGAGGGGAACTGCTCGAGCTTCGGACTGTTTACACCAATGTTCGTTGTTCTGGGAGGATGCAAGGAAGTTCGGCGAACGCCAGTACGTGCATGCGGTTGAATTGCTTTGTTGTCGTGGACGGCAATCTGTGTTCTGGTCTTCTGAGGTTCTTGCGTGCTCGGCTGGGACCGTTTCGCAATCGTTGGCTGTGATGGTGCGGTCCATCTCCAGGCCAATGCTACCCCTGCGACAACGACTACCGCCAGAGCTCCAGCGATCGCCCAACGCCACCATATGCGAACTGGACCGTGAGTCTGCTCGGCTCGCAGGTTTGCGAGGATCCGTTCTTCAAGTCCCGGGCGGGGTTCGGAGGCGGCGTACTTGGCAATAACTACGTCCAACTCGTGCCCGAGATCGTCGTTCTCGTGAAGCCAATCTGGATCTCTCCGGTTATGCTTTTCGTCTGCCATTGGTTCCTCTACTTCTTTTCAATTCGCCCTGTCAGCTTCTCTTTCAGGATCTGTCGCGCCCGGAAGACGCGCGATCGAACTGCAGCTTCGTTGATGCCGAGAGTGACCGCGACTTCTCTGGGTGACATTTCTTCGAGGGTCGACAGCATCAGAGGCTCGCGCAGCTTCGAGGGAAGAGCCGCGATCAGTTTCTCCAGCCTTGCGCTGATCTGCGCGGCATTCACCGTCTCATCCGCTGGAGTGTTGGAAGCGGCAACTTCGAGCGGCTTCTCGGGATCCTCCAAAGGAATTTCCTGCATGCGGGCGTGCCGCTTGCTGCGGCCAACGGCCACGCGCCAGGCAATTCGTGCCAGCCACGTCTTCGAGTTTTCCACCGCGGCAAGTGTCGAGTTGTAGCGCAGTACGCGCATGAACGTTTCCTGGGTTGCGTCTTCGGCGTCGTGGTGGCGGCGGAGTACCGCATAGGCGATCCGGTAGACCATGCGCGCATGCTCCCGAACCATCCCTTCGAGCAGTTCCTCTGGACTGTGCTCGACGGTCGCAATTGCGCTCAGCGTCGCCTCTCCCGCCACCACTCGTCTGCCCTCACTCATGAAGACCTGTGCGAGGCCCATTGTGTTCAGGAATTTCTGGATGGAGAACGCCCGTAGAGACGTTGCTTGCAACGTCTCTCTAACCTCGGAGATGAAATCTGGAAATCAGGAGAGAGACAGGCCGGTTGCAATGAAGAGAGAGACATAACAAGTTACGTCTCTCCGGGAGACCACTCCGGCGTGCCTGCATCATCCGATGATGCGAGGGAGGCCGTTTAGGGGGACACCGGACCGGCAAAGGGTCATCCATCTTTAGCTTGCGTCCGAATTGCACGGGCGGGGCGCTCGCGCCAGATAGGGCTAGAATCCCACCATCACGGGTTCGGGCTGTAGGTTTACGCCCCAGATTTCTTCGACGCGCTGCTGGATTTGTTCTTTCAAAGCGAGCACCTCGGCGGCGGTAGCGCCTCCGCGATTCACGATGGCGAGAGCGTGCTTGCTGGAGATGCCGACGTGGCCGAAGCCGTAGCCGCGGGCGAAGCCGGACTTCTCGACCAGCCAGGCCGCCGAAACTTTTCGGCTCTTTTCGAGTGCGGGATAACTGGGCATGGTTAATCCCTTTGCCGCGGCTCGCTTATGCAGATCTTCATGCTGCTCTTCCGACACGACCGGGTTCTTGAAAAATGATCCTGCGCTCTGGCAATCGGGATCGTCGGCGATAATCAACATTCCCTTGCGTGCACGAATGTGGCGCACTGCGTCGCGAGTCTCGGCGAGATTGGGGCGGCTTTCGCGGCCTTCGAAATGCCGCTTCAAATCCGCATACTCAAGGTGAGGCTCGCCGCCAGGCGTGAGCGCGTAGGTGACGCGCAGGATGACGAAACGTCCGCGGTCAGTCGTATTGAAGATGCTGGAGCGGTAAGTGAACCCGCAGGCCTCGCGGCAGAGCTCGCGAATCTGTCCTTCTTTTAGATCGAAAACTTCTACGGATTCAATGGTCTCCGATACTTCCTGCCCATAGGCGCCGACGTTTTGCACGGGTGTGCCGCCGACGTTGCCGGGAATTCCGCTCATGCACTCGATGCCTGCGCAGCGCGCCATGACGGCTTGCGAGACAAAACGATCCCAGGATTCCCCGGCACCTACGTCGAACAGCACTCTGCCGTCATCGTCGTTCCCTGAGCGCTGCTCAATTCCAGGAATCGCCACCTTCAGCACCAGGCCGGGCCAGCCTCGGTCGGCCACCACCAGATTGCTTCCGCCGCCAAGAATAAAGAGGGGTAGGTCTCTCGACTGCGAGAACGTGATTGCCTGCTGAACGTCGGCGATGGACTGGGCCTCGACAAAGAAGCGAGCGGGCCCTCCGATCCGAAGGGTGGTCAGCGGCGCCAGCGAAATATTCTCCTGCAGCAACATGAGTCGCTCTCACTATACACATCGTAGAGTCGTCGCTTGGAACGTATCTGCCAGGGCCACCCCGCTCACGCTACAATAGAACTCACACCCCACGAGAGGAACAAAACTGATATGGCGATGTATCCCGAAATTATGGTTATCCCCATGCGCGAGGAATTGACTCGGCTTGGAATTGAAGAGCTGCGCACCCCCGAACAGGTCGACCAGGCTCTGAAGAACCGTCCCGGCACGACGATGGTGGTCGTTAATTCGATCTGCGGATGCGCTGCCGGACGCATGCGCCCTGCCGTGCGAATGGCAATGGAGAACTCCGTTCGGCCTGACCGTGCGTATTCCGTCTTTGCCGGACAGGAAAAAGAAGCGACCGATCGCGCTCGCAGCTACTTCACCGGACAACTGCCGTCTTCCCCATCGATCGGGATTCTGCGCGATGGGCAGCTTGTTTTCATGATGCCGCGGCGAGACATTGAATCGCGCGAAGCTCCGGCGATTGCAGCCGATTTGAAGACAGCATTCGATAGCCTCTGTGGAAAGTCCGTCCCCGCGCAGCCGTAATCCTTCGAGGCGAGAAATGGCGTGACAAGTTACGTCTCTACGACATCCGTAGAGACGTTGCTTGCAGCGGGTCTCGCCCGGTGATGCCCTCTCTTACTTCTTCGTACTGGCTGTGAACGATTTCACCACGATTGCGTTTGGCTGCACGCCCACAGGAATCAAAGTCAACAGCGAGTACTCTGACGTTTCCAGGGTGCGGCGCGGCTTGCGCTTCTGGATCACCGTGACATCTCCCGATTGCGTGTCGAGGACGAGAAGATAGTTCTGGTCCGGCGAAAGCGCGAGGCCATCGGGACGGCTCCCCACGGTGAGGGTCACGATGCGGCGGCCCATGTCAATGTCATAGACCGTGACGCTATTTGAGCCGAAGTTGGTTACGTAAAGTCGTGAGTTGTCGAGCGTGACCAGTCCGCGGGACGGGCGCTGCCCAATGTCGGGACTACTGCTGACCTCATCGTTTCCGGTCTCGACGATCGAGATGCTGTCGGAATCGAAGTTGCACACGATCAACTCGCCACCATCGGGCTTGAGTGCGAGACTCACCGGAGTCTTCCCGACATCGAGCAGCGCCATCAGCCGATCTTCTTTCGTATCGCCGTTGGGAGCGTCGTTCTTGAGCGCGATGGACGCTACCTGCGATGAGCCCGAGCAGGTCACAAATGCCTTGCTTGAATCAGGCAGGATCGCAATCTCCTCTGGCTGCTTGCATACGGGCAGGGTAGCGCGCACCCTCAGGGTCTTGGCGTCGATTATGGATACGGTGTTGTCGCCGCGATTGCTAACCACCACCGTCGATCCGTCGAGCGAAACCCGCGCCAGTCCTGGCGAGGCGCCGACGCGGACGTTCGCAAGGACGGTGCGTCTCTCGAGATCAATCACGCTGACATTCGACGAGCCAGAGTTGGCGACATAAGCGCGCTTGCCGTCTTCGGCGACGTCGATGAAATAAGGACGCCCGTGTACGCCAATCGTGGCCACGACCGTGTTCGTTTCGGCATTGATCACGCTGATGTTGTTTGATCCCGGATTGGCGATGTAGATTTCGTTCTTCTTGCTGTTGGCTGCAATCCCGGTGGGCTCGCTGCCGACTGGAATCGTCTTTGCCAGCGCAAACGTGCGCAGGTCAATCACACTGACCGTGTTGCTCTTGCCGTTGGTGACATAGGCGTACTCGCGGTAGGCGGGGCCGTAGTCGGGTAGAGCCTGCTCGCGGAAATACCACCAACCAAGCCCGCCAAGGATGGGAACCAGAACAGCGATGAAGAGGAGTTTTCTCAAGCGCGATCAACTGGTGAAGAGAAAGCTTAGCAGAACCAGGCGATGCTTGATGGCTGCCCATGCCCTCTGCGCTTAAAGAGGCTAATTGTGAACCTACTTAGGTTCGATCACTTTGAGTTCCTCAACTGCTTCAAAGTGACGCCGGTTGAAGGTCGCAACCGTGCTACCCCGTTCCACCGCCGTGGCGGTCAGGATCAGGTCATGGGAGCCGATCATTTTGCCCGCAGATTCCAGTTCGGCCCAGATGCGGGCATGTTCCAGAGCGGTTACTTCCGTGTACGGAATAATTGGCAGAGCGTCGAAGATGCTGCGGAGGTAGCGTTCACGGCGGAGTCGGTGCGGCGGTGTTGCTCGTTCGACGCCGTGCCACAACTCCGCTACCGTGATGGCGGCAATCTCAAACTGCTCATTCGCGCGCGAGTCCATCCACTTCGCGACGTCGAAGGTGCCTTTCTCGTCGCGAATGACCATCGAGTCGCCAAGATTCAAAAGCCCCACCCTGTTGCACAAGACCCAACAAGAGTGGGGCACTCATTTTTTCTTGCTCGCTTGTCTATTTGCTGACGGCTGCCGGTTCTGGCACGCCGATGGCCGGAACTGTTCGTCCCACGACCGCAGCGATCTGGCGCACCTGCACCATAAGTTCGTCGAACTGGTCAGGAAAGAGCGACTGCGGGCCGTCGGAGAGCGCCTCATCGGGCTTGTGATGTACTTCGACCATCAACCCGTCAGCGCCCACAGCGATTGCTGCGCGTGATAGGGGAGTGACTTTGTTGCGCTTGCCCGTGCCGTGGCTCGGGTCGACAAGAATGGGGAGATGGCTCAAGCGCTGCACCGCTGGCACCACGCTCAGGTCGAGAGTGTTCCGAGTGTGATCAGCGAAGGTGCGCACCCCGCGTTCGCAGAGGGCCACGTTGTAATTGCCTTCGCTCAGAATGTATTCGGCCGCCATCAGGAATTCTTCCAGAGTAGCCGACATGCCACGCTTCAGCAGCACGGGTTTGCGGGCGCGTCCGGCGCGCTTGAGCAGAGAAAAATTCTGCATGTTGCGGGCGCCGATCTGGATCACGTCGGCGTACTCCTCGACCAGATCGAGAGACTCGTGATCGATGGCCTCGGTAATAATCTTCATCCCGAACTGCTGCCGGATCTCTGACATGATGCGCAGGCCTTCTTCCTCCAGGCCTTGAAAGGAGTACGGCGAGGTGCGCGGCTTGTAGGCGCCGCCGCGGAAGAATTGCGCTCCGGCGCGACACACGCGTTCGGCGACGGCGAATGCCTGATCGCGATTTTCAATCGCGCACGGGCCTGCGACAATGGCCAGCCCTGGTCCCCCGATAGTCGCGGCCGTTCCCGGGAAGCGGATGACGGTGTTGTCTTCCTTTACGTCGCGGCTGACGAGTTTGTAGGGCTTCGAGACCTTGATGACTTCCTGCACGCCCGGCATTTCTTCGAGCGTGCCCTGTTCGACTTCGCCCTTGTTGCCGGTGATGCCGATGGCGGTGCGAGTGGCGCCCGGCATGGAGTGTGCGCGATATCCGAGTTTCTCGATTTTCTGGCAAACAGCGCGCACCTGCTCTTCGGTGGCCTGCGCCTTCATGACGACCAGCATAATTTTCCCCTGGGACGACTCATGTGGGGACAGCGGCTTCGGCTGTCCGGTCGAGCGAAACTCGACTCTCTCACCGCGGCTGCAGGAGGAGCCGCATCTCAAGTCTACCGTTGCGCACGCCTACCCCGCAAATGGAGCGGGGCGCGAGCGAAATCTCTTCGTCTGTTTCCGAACGGCGCGAGGCGAACCGATATAATTTCGTATGCCTCGCTCGATGGCGCGTGAACAGGACATCCTCCAGCGGCGTCCTCCGAAACGCCCGCCGCGTCTCACGTCCCGCCGGATCGGAATTCACACGTCTTCCGCCGGAGGCGTGCAGAATGCCGCCGAGCGCGCGTACCGGCTGGGTTGCAATACTTTCCAGATTTTTTCGTCCAGCCCGCGGCAGTGGGCTCCCTATGAACTTGGTGAGTTGCAGTGTGCAGAGATGAACCGGTTGCGGGCGCACTACGACCTGAAGCCGCTGGTGATTCATACGAACTACCTGGTGAACCTCGCCAGTTCCAACGAACTCTTCCTGCACAAATCGATGGAGGCGTTTCGTGGCGAGGTCATGCGGGCGCTTTCTTTGTGCGCAGAATATCTGGTACTGCATCCAGGTTCATTTCGTGGGGCTGACCGCGAGCAGGGACTGCTGCGAACCGCCGCGGCCATTGCTGCCTCGACGCAAGGTCTCGACCTCGCCGCGGGCGGACTCACGATTCTGATCGAAAATACGGCCGGCTCGGAATTCTCTTTGGGCGGAACGTTCGAGCAGGTGGCGGAGATTCTGGATCGCCTGCGCGGAGTGGTTCCGGTTGGCGCGTGCATCGACACGTGCCACACGCACGTTGCCGGATACGACATCGTCAGCCAGGCTGGACTCTACGAAACTCTGCAGCATCTTGATTCCACGATCGGCCTGAATCCCGTGAAGGTCTGGCACTGTAATGACGCGAAAGCTGCGCGCGGATCGAAACTCGACCGTCACCAGCAAATTGGGAAGGGAACGATCGGCAAAGAGACTTTCCGAATCTTGCTCAACGATCTGCGATTGGCGCACGCGGCCTTCATTGCCGAGACGCCGATCGATCGTCCCGGTGACGATCGCAGAAACATTGAAAGTCTAAAAAATCTTGTAGCGAAGACCTAGCTTGCTACGTCTATGCCGACGCCCGATGGCGAAGTCAAAGGTTCGAGCCGCTGTTGAGAGAGACGTTGCAAGCAGCCTCTCTTCGAACGATACTCTCTGATCATGAAACTCTACCGCTCTAGTCACGGCATCGTCGGCGAACACGCCGACCGCTTTTTTTCGTTGGATGAGACTTCCTGGAATGACCTGGTTGCCCGCGAAGACTTGCGTGATTACCTCGAAAAGGGTCTGCGCGATAGTAAGCGGGCAACTACTTCGGCACCGCAGGGCTTGCTTCCCCCGGTAGGAAGCCAGGAGGTGTGGGCGGCGGGCGTTACCTATTACCGCAGTCGCGACGCCCGGATGGAAGAGTCGAAGAGCGCGGGTGGCGGAGATTTCTACGACCGCGTGTACTCCGCGAAGCGTCCGGAATTATTCTTCAAGTCATCGCCGCATCGGGTGGTGGGACATGGAGGGAAAGTTGCGATCCGCGACGATGCTTCGTGGTCGGTGCCCGAGCCGGAATTGGCTTTGTTCATTTCTCCGGGGGGAAGGATCACTGGCTACACGATCGGGAACGACATGAGTTCGCGCGATATTGAGGGCGAGAATCCGCTATATCTGCCGCAGGCCAAAGTCTACGATCGCAGTTGTGCGCTCGGCCCGTGCCTTCTTGTTGCGGATGAGCCGTTATCCGGGTCTACCGAGATTCTGATGGAGATTCGTCGTGACGCGAAGGTTGCGTTTTCAGGCGCGACGGCACTTAAGGGGATGAAACGGCATCCTGAGGAACTGGTTCAGTATCTTTATCGCAATCAGAGTTTTCCGCACGGATGCTTTCTGCTGACAGGTACGGGCGTCGTGCCTCCGGATTCGTTTACGCTGAAGATCGGTGATGAGATCCGCATTACCATTCCGCCGATCGGAACGCTGGTGAATGTGGTTGGATAGCACTGGCGACAATCATTTGTAGTGATGCATGCGGCGCACCATCAGCCCGCGAGATCCCTTGGGCGCGCTCAGGGCAGGCTCTTCGCTCCGCCTGAAAAACGGTTACGCTCAGGATGACGCAACGCTTAAAGAGGGCCTTGATGATCATCGCTTCTCATCGAGACATCCAGTTGCAACGGTCTTACGTAGCGGACGTGTAAAATAGAGGACTATTTACTGTCTGCATCTTCCTTATGGCAACCGGAGAAAAAACTGTTAACGGAATAAAGGCTGAGGCGGAAGGCGGCGGTTCCACGCCTCGGCCCAATGACGAACGCTACGACGCGCAGCGCGTCGAGAGCAAGTGGTTCGAGCGATGGCAACAGAATCCATCGCTCTACGCTGCCGAGCCTGACTCGAGGAAGAAGAAGTTTTACGTCCTCGAGATGTTGCCCTATCCGTCAGGCGCGCTGCACATGGGACACGTGCGCAACTACTCGATCGGGGATGCGCTTGCCCGCTACATGTGGATGAATGGTTACAGCGTGCTGCATCCCATGGGATGGGATTCGTTCGGTTTGCCTGCGGAAAATGCGGCGATTCAGAACAATACGCCGCCACGCGAATGGACGCTGCGCAACATCGCCAACATGAAGGCGCAAATGAAGCGCATCGGTTTTGCCTACGACTGGTCGCGCGAAGTCACCACCTGCTTCCCGGAATATTACCGGTGGAACCAGTGGTTTTTCCTCAAGCTGTTCGAGAAGGGATTGGCGTATCGCAAGAAGAGCAAGGTGAACTGGTGCCCGAAATGTGCCACCGTGCTCGCGAACGAGCAGGTGCTTTCGAACGGTTGCTGCTGGCGTCACGAAGATACGTTGGTCGAGCAGCGCGAGCTTGAGCAATGGTTCGTACGTACGACGAACTATGCCGACGAGTTGCTCCGCGACCTCGACAAGTTAGAAGACTGGCCCGAAAAGGTGCGTACCATGCAGCGCAACTGGATCGGCCGCAGCGAAGGTACGCTCGTCGACTTCAAGCTAGATTATGCAGAGAACCATAAAGGCTTCGGTCCTGCAGGCTCGACGATCACTGTCTTCACTACGCGCGTTGATACGATCTTCGGCGCGACCTCGGTGCAACTCGCTCCCGAGCACCCGATCGTGAAAGATCTCGCAGCGGAGAATCCTGAGTTGGGGGCGAAGGTCGATCAACTCATAGCAGAACAGCGCAAGGCGCGCGACACGGGCGATATCGGAGAGATTGAAAAGCACGGCGTCTTCACCGGCCGTTATGCCATCAATCCGTTTAACAGCGAGATGGTGCCGGTCTGGGTCGCCAATTACATTTTGATGGATTACGGCACCGGCGCCATCATGAGCGTGCCCGCGCACGACGATCGTGACTACGAGTTCGCAAAGAAGTATGGCCTGGAAATCCGGTTGGTCATTTTGCCTCTCGCCAAAGATGTTGAGGACACTGTGGCCGAACCCGCTCTGCCGTTCGTCGGACACGACGGGATGCTCATCAACTCCGGCCGGTACAACACGCTCTCGTGCGACGAAGCGATCAAGACGATGTCAGCGTACGCGGAAGAAAATAAATTTGGCAAAGCTACGGTTACCTATCGCCTAAAGGATTGGGGAATATCCCGCCAGCGTTACTGGGGCACGCCCATCCCGATGCTCTACTGCGAGAAAGACGGCATCGTTCCCGTGCCTGAAGAAGATTTGCCGGTGATTTTGCCCGAGAACGTCGACATTACGCTCACAGGCGGATCGCCGCTCGGGCGCGTGCCGGAGTTCGTTAACGCCACATGTCCGAAGTGCGGAGGACCGGCGCGGCGTGAGACCGATACCATGGACACGTTCGTTGATTCGTCCTGGTATTTCTATCGCTATACCGACGCGCACAACGACCGCGCTCCCTTTGATGGAAAGGCGGCGCAATACTGGTTCCCCATTGATCAGTACATTGGCGGAGTCGAGCATGCGATATTGCACCTCATCTACTCGCGCTTCTGGACGAAGTTCATGCGTGACCTGGGAATGATCACCAACGATGAACCGGTGGAGCGCTTGTTTACGCAGGGGATGGTGATTAAAGACGGCGCGAAGATGTCGAAGAGTTTGGGCAACGTAGTCTCGCCCGACGTGATGATCGCGCGCTATGGAGCGGATGCAGCACGTCTCTATAGCTTGTTCGCCGCGCCGCCAGATCGCGACCTCGACTGGCAGGATTCGGGGATTGAAGGCATTCAGCGATTTCTAGGACGCGTATATCGGTTTGTGGTGCGCAATGCACGGCGCGATCATCCGGAATGGCGGAAGCCGTTGCCCACGGACTTGCCGCCGGCTGCGCGCGCGGTGCAGCGCAAATTGCATCAGACCATCAAGCGCGTCAGTGATGACTTCAAGGGACGCTGGCACTTCAATACCTGCATCTCGGCGATCATGGAGTTGGTGAACGCGTTGTATGCCTACGAGGAGAGTGCCGCGCGGGCGTCCGATGGCGGCGGTGCGGTTCACACGTCTTTGCTCGCCGAAGTGCAACGTAGCCTCGTGCTCTTGCTCGCTCCGTTCGCGCCCTATTTGGCCCACGAACTCTGGGAGATGCTCGGCGAGAACGATAATCTCCTCAAGGCTCCATGGCCGAAGTTCGACGCCGAGTTGGCCAAGGAAGAGGAACTCGAAATTCCTGTGCAGATCAATGGCAAGTTGCGCAGCCGCGTTATCGTGCCTGCGGACGCCAGCGAGAGCACGGTGCTCGAACGCGCCCTCGCAGACGACAAGGTGAAGGCTGCGCTTGCGGGGAAGCAGATCGTGAAGAAGATTTATGTTCCCGGCAAGCTGGTCAATATCGTCGTGAAGTAGTTCTTCTTTCCGCAACACGCGGATGCCGCAAGAGAATGAGTTATGCTGGGTACGCATGGCCTTTTCTCCTACTGCCGAAGGGTTTCGCGCCGCGTTCCGGCGGCCGTCGTTGACGATGGCGGAGATCATGTGGCGCTGGACGGCGGGGGCAACTGCGGCGGCCCTGTTGCTCTTCGGATTATTCGAATACCTCAGCACGCTGCCGGTAACTAACGGCGAACTGCTTTTTCTGCGAACGCGGCATCCTTACTTTGTTGCTGAGGCGCTCGCTCGCATTCTTCGGGGAAGCTTGAACCGCGTTGTGGCTGCAGGAATGCTCGCCGCGCTGATGTTGAGCGCGCTGTGGATCGTCGCTGCGTCAGTCGGAAGGATCGCGACAGTGCGCGGCCTCCTCGATTACTTCCGTAGAGACGTTGCCAGCAACGTCCGTACGAGTGATCGCGTCTCGCTGCCGGCACTGCTTCGGCTGAACTTTTTGCGCGTGGCCGTGGCGCTGGCTGCACTCTTCGGATTTGTCGGTGCCACGATCCTGGCGGGATTTGCCTCGCCAGCGGCCAATCCTCAGCCCGGGGTCGCCTTCTTTTTGTTTCTGCCCATGGCAGCTCTGATCTGCTGGATCTGGTGGTCGCTGAACTGGCTATTGTCGTTGGCAGGCATGTTTGCGGTGCGCGATGGCGAGGATGCCGCGGGCTCACTGGTCGCTGCAGTCGCGCTGTGCCGCGAACGCACTGGTTCGGTTTTTGCGGTCAGCACCTGGACCGGGTTCGCTCACTTGACTGTGTTTGTGGGAGCCACCACAGCGGTGTCAATGCCGCTGGGGTTCGCTCCCGTCATTCCGTGGAGGTTGGTATTTGCAGTGGTGATCGTGCTGACGCTAGCGTATCTTGCGGTCGCGGACTGGTTGTACATGGCGCGACTCGCGGGGTACGTGTGTATCGCAGAGACGCCGGAGGCTCTGCTCAAGCCGGTGCCGCCCGCACCTTTGCCCACGCCACCTCCGGCATCAGGTCCGCCAGTGCAGACGAAGATCGACCGCGACGAACCGATTCTCAGCGATATACCGAACCTAGCCGTAGAGACGTAGCTTGTGATGTCTCTAGAGCGGGCATTTCAGAACGTGGAGAGAGAGACGTTAGGAGCAACGTCTCTACGAAGTACTCTCTTTACACCTTCGGATTAATTTTGAGAAACTCATCTGTGGAAACCCAATCCCCTAAAAAGCAAATTTCCGTCGGCCAAAGTATCGTTATCCTCGACTTTGGCGCGCAGTATACGCAACTCATCGCGCGGCGAATTCGCGAACAGAGTGTATTTTCGGTGGTGCTGCCGTGCACGGCCAAGCTTGATGAGGTGAAGAGCTACGCGCCCGCGGGCCTCATTCTGTCAGGCGCGCCCTGGTCGGTTTACGACAAAGACGCCCCGCCTGCCGACGCGCGCGTGTTTGACCTGGGCGTCCCGGTGCTGGGGATTTGCTATGGACTGCAGTTCATGGTGCACACGCTTGGCGGGAAGGTGCGTCCTGCCGAGAAACGCGAGTACGGCCATGCGGAAATCGATGTGGTGTCGGCATCGGTTTTGTTTCAGGGAATGGCGAAGAAGTTGGCGGTGTGGATGTCGCACGGCGATGAAGCGCTGGAGTTGCCACCGGGCTTCGAGTTGATGGCCAAAACGCATTACGCCGTGGCCGGAATTCAGAACACCGCCAAAAAATGGTACGCGGTGCAGTTCCATCCGGAAGTGCATCACACGCCGCAAGGCACGCAGATGCTGAAGAATTTTGTCTTTGAGATCTGCGGCGCCAAGCCGACGTGGACTCCGCAGAGATTCATCGATTCGACTATTGAACAGGTGAGGCAGCAGGTCGGCAGCGGGCGCGCTATCTGTGCGCTTTCCGGTGGAGTGGACTCTTCAGTCGCTGCGGTCTTAGTTGATCGTGCGTTGCGCGACGCCAAGGGCAAGTCGCGCCTGACTTGTGTCTTCGTTAACAACGGCGTGTTGCGCAAGAACGAATTCGAAAAAGTTCAGAAGGTCTTGCGCGACAAGCTGCAGTTGCGACTGGATGCCGTCGACGCTACAGACCGTTTCCTGGGAAAGCTGAAGGGCGTCATTGATCCGGAGAAGAAGCGCAAGATCATCGGCAACGAATTCATCAAAGTGTTTGAGAAGGAAGCCCGGCGCATCGAGAAGAGCGAAGGTAAGGTCAAGTGGCTGGTGCAGGGAACGCTTTATCCCGACGTGATCGAGTCGCGGTCAGTGCGGGGGCCGTCGCAGGTCATCAAGTCGCACCACAACGTCGGCGGGCTGCCTGAGAAGATGAAGCTCAAGCTGATTGAGCCACTCAAAGACTTGTTCAAAGATGAGGTTCGCAAAATCGGCCGCGACCTCGGGATGCCAGAGGAAATTCTGCAGCGGCAACCGTTCCCCGGGCCGGGGCTGGCGGTGCGTGTGCTGGGCGAGGTAACCCCAGAGCGCCTGGCACTGTTACGCGAGTGTGACGACATTGTGGTCGGCGAAGTGAAAGAGGCCGGACTCTACAACAAGGTCTGGCAGTCGTTTGCGGTGCTGCTGCCGGTGATGTCGGTGGGCGTGATGGGCGATATGCGCACCTACGCGTATGCCTGTGCGATTCGCGCCGTCAGTTCCGAAGATGGGATGACCGCCGACTGGGTCCCACTGCCGCATGACGTGTTGAAGACGATCTCCACACGGATTGTGAATGAAGTGAAGGGCGTGAACCGGGTTGTCTACGACATCACGTCGAAGCCTCCGGGGACGATTGAGTGGGAGTAGCAGCTGGGGGCTTCTAGCTGCTAGCTCTTAGCTAATCTGAAAAAGAGCCTTTGGCCGCCGAGTTGCCTGTGGTTGTTTAAATCCCCAGCGGCTAAAGCCAAAATGGCGATGGGCTGTTGCGGCGCGACTGGAAGTCGCGCCCTTCCCGGTCATGCCTTTGTTTCCTTCCCCGAATTACCCAAGAACATTCGTTTATCTTCGATTACTTGTCGTCGCGGTGGACGGTTTCCATGGCGAATGCGGGGAGGCAAACGGCGATGTATTCGGCGCCGCCTTCTTGCGGGGTGGAGTAGCGAATCCACTCGCCGGCGTGCGCGATAACGGCTTGGCCTGCGTTGACGTCGAGAGATCCATTCTTGTGTTCGACCCGCAGCATGCCTTTCAGCACAATCGTGAACTCGTCGAACTCGGGAGTCTGGCCGGGCTCGAGCCAGCCTTGCGGGCTGCGCATGTGGGCTACGCTGGTGGCTGTCGTTTTGGAGTTGACGCGTCCAACATACTCGTCGATGAGTTTGGGCTTGTTGCCTGCGGCTTGAATGCGCGTGGGCTGGGGAATGAGAGTGGGCATGGGAAAATAGAGTACATCAAAAACATTTGCGCAGGGGAAGGCGCTAGAGGCCGCAGGGAATATCCGCGGGTGGCGCAAGTATGTAACGCCCGGCGCGCCTTCATTCGCTTTCGGCGGATACGGAGCAAGCTAGCCTCTACGAATCGACTTTTTCTGCTACCCAGCGTGAGATTGCGGTCACCATTTTCCGAGGAACAAAGCGGGTGGACTCCGCGACCAGCCAGTTGTGCACCCCAGAGATCGCGAGGGTGCGGCTCTCCATGACTGCGCGGAAGCCGTCGAGCGCGACTTTTTCTGCGCTCATGGCTCCGAGTTGTTTGAATAGGCGGGATTTCTCAGTGCCGGCACGCTTGGCGAATCCCGTGTGGGTTGCGCCCGGGCAGAAACATGTCACCGTGACGCCAGTGTTGCGCAGTTCGTTGGCAATGGCTTCGGAGAAGGAAATCACGTACGCCTTGGTCGCGTAGTAGACGGCCATCAAGGGGCCGGCTTGAAATCCGGCGGTGGAGGCCACATTCATGATGCGGCCGCTGCGGCGCTGCACCATGGAGGGCAGGAGGAGGCGGGTAAGGTGAGTGAGGGCGGTGATGTTGAGGTTGATCTGGCCGAGGATTTCTTCTTCGGGCATGTGCGCGAAGTCGCCGAAGGCGCCGAAGCCGGCATTGTTGATGAGGATGTCGACGGAGACGCCCGCGCTCTGGAGTTGGTCGAAGAGAAACTTCGGAGCGGGTGCTGTTGCAAGGTCAAGGGCAATTGTCTTGACCGCTACGCCTTGAGCTTGCAGTTCCGTGGCGACTTGCGCGAGTTTGTCAGTGCTGCGAGCCACGAGGACGAGGTTGTGGTGGTCGCGAGCGAAGAGCTTGGCGAGTTCGTAGCCGATGCCGCCGGAGGCTCCGGTGATGAGAACGGTTTGTCTCGAAGCGTTCATAGAAAGTTTTATACACCTCCGTGGCGAACCGCATCTTCGTTTGCGCTACACTACGTTCCACTTCGAATTCCATTCCGCTTGAATCATTGCTGCCGGGCCGGACTTTTGACGGAGGCTTACGATGTCGTTCCGCTCAGTCTTCATCGCAGTGGTCATTGCATTTGCCCTCATTCTGGGAGCATTCCTCATTAATCGTGCACGTCCGCGAGTAGAGACGGAACAGCCTGGTGGGTCTTTTGTGCGGGCCTCGGGAAAGTGCGCCGAGTGTCACGCGCGGTTGCAGTATTCAGTGGTCCACGAATACGAGATGAGCAAACACGCGCAGAAAGGAGTGAACTGCCTGGAATGCCATCAGGCGGCACAGGGACAGGAGAAGAAGGATCATCATGGGTTTGAAATTGCAAAATCGCGACTGACCGCGGGAAACTGTCGCGGCTGCCACGAGCAGATTTACCAGCAGTTTCTGCACAGCCGTCATGCCGCGCCGTCGTGGGCGGCGATCTATGGCGAGAAGGGGCTGACTCCGGAGCAGGTGAATTTTTCGGAAACGTATCAGCCGGGCGGGACGCGACGTCCTCCGCATCCTTTTGTGGAATCCGAAGGCGGGGCGGCGATGGCCAGCGGGTGCGAGCAGTGTCACAGCGTGGGCAAGCCCAATCCGGATGGAACCGTTGGCACGTGCACGGCGTGCCATACCCGCCACACCAGTTCGGTTGAGATTGCGCGCCTACCGCGCACCTGCGGGCAATGTCACATGGGCCCCGATCATTCGCAGATCGAGATCTATGAAGAGTCCAAGCACGGCGTGATGTTCAATGCGCAGGAGAGACTGCTCAACTTAAGTGCCGAACCGAAGAACCTGACGACGCGCGATATGTTCGTGCCAACCTGCGCGACCTGTCACATGAGCGGACTCAATGGGATTGGGATCACCCACGATCCGTCGGAGAGGCTTTCATACTATTTGGCGAATGCCATCAGCGAGAAGCGGCCGAACTATGCGGCCGCGCAGGCCAAGATGAAGCAGGTGTGCGCTCAGTGTCATACGCCCACAATCGTTGATCCGGTATATGAGCGAGCAGAGAAAACGGTGCAGGCGACGAACGAAAAAGTCTCCGCCGCCAAAGCGTTGGTGGATGGCCTACGGAACGAAGGAGTATTGAGCGGGCCACCGTTTTCACAACCGGTCGACTTTGTATATTTCGATTTCTGGCATTATGACGGGCGCACGGCGAAACACGGAGCATTCATGGGCGGCGCGGATTTTGTGCAGTGGCATGGGAACTATCCCATGCTACGCAAGACGGCGGAACTCAAGGCTATGGCGGATGAGTTGCGGAGAAGTCATGCCGGAAAGAAGTAGCGTCTTGTGGCGTACGGGCAGCTGGTATAAAGCCTGGTGGGCACAGCCCTGGTTTCTTGTAGAAGCGTTTTGCCTGGTGAATCTGGGCTTCCTCACGCTCGACATCTACCTGGCCCATTCGTTCAATGAATTTCGGAAGTGGCCCGAGTACGTTCCCCTATATTTCTCGTCAATTGCGCCGGTGGTGCTGGGAGCCGGGCTGGCGCTGAGGTCGCGTTACGTCGCGGTGTGGAGAGACCTCGGCTATCTTGTGGGATGGGGCGCCGTCGTAGTGGGGCTGACCGGCGTCGTGCTGCATCTCAATAGCTTGTTCTTCTATGAGCGGACGCTTAAGAGTCTCACCTATTCCGCGCCGTTCATCGCTCCTTTAGCCTACACGGGGCTTGGGTTCCTTCTGGTGATGAATCGAATGGTCGATTCGCAATCGAGGGCATGGGCGGAATGGACGTTGTTCTTTGCCCTCGGCGGATTCGTGGGAAATTTCGGGCTCACCCTGAGCGACCATGCGGCGAACGGTTTCTTCTACACGACGGAGTGGGTCGGGGTATGGGCCAGTGCCATTGCTGTCGGTTTCTTGGTGGTGCCTTTGGTGCTGCGAGTGTCGCGAGAATTTCTCTTGCTCTGTGCCGCCATTCTCGCTGTGGAAGCGGGAGTGGGTGTCTGGGGATTTGTCCTGCACGCTTCGGCGAATCTCCACGGGCCCTCGACGCAGGCCTTGAAGAATTTCACTTTTGGAGCGGCGCCTTTTGCTCCACTGCTGTTTCCGAATCTCGTGCTGCTGGGCATGATCGCCCTGTGGCGTCTGTGGGAGATCACGTAGGTCAAACCGTGGGGCGCGGAATTTCTTGCTTTGGGACGCCCTGCGGCTACACAAGCTTGCGTAGCGCAAACAGCGGAATCTCCGACATTGCTCACTCCGAGCCTCGTCCGCCCCTAAGAAATGAGGAACCATCTCGATCGGTCAATGCGGCATCCTAGAGGAGCTTCGTGTCATTTCGTCGAATTTATCAAGGAGTGAGTCTCATGAAAGCGGTAAGTTTTGAAGGCAAACATAAGATGTCGGTGGCAAATCATCCCACACCGAAGTTGCAGTCGCCGACGGATGCGCTGCTGCGCGTCACCACGACCGGAATCTGCGGAAGTGATCTGCATATGTATGACGGGCGCACGCCGCTGGAAAAGGGAACCGTCGTTGGACACGAGATTATGGGAGTAATCGAGCAGGTGGGCGAGGCCGTTCAGAGCATCAAGAAGGGCGACCGCGTGGTGCTGCCGTTCAATATTGCTTGCGGATTCTGTTTCAACTGCCATCGCGGACACACCGAGGCATGCCTCACGATGAATCCCGAGGCCCCACACGCGGCTTACGGATATGCTGGAATGGGCCCGTATCAGGGTGGCCAGGCGGAATTCGTGCTCGTGCCATACGCGGATTTTAATTGCCTGAAACTCCCGGGCAAGCCCGGCGATGAGTGGGAAGACGACTTCCTGCTTTTGTCAGATGTGTTCCCAACCGGTTATCACGCAGCGGAGTTAGCGTGCGTGGCGCCGGGAAAGACTGTCGCGATTTTCGGAGCTGGACCCGTGGGGCTGCTGGCCGCATACAGTTCGCTGCTGAAAGGCGCATCGGAAGTTTACGTGGTCGACAGCATTCCCCAGCGACTGGAGAAGGTGAAGGAGATCGGCGCGACCCCGGTGGACTTCAGCCAGGGTGATCCTGTGGAGCAGATTTTTGCGCTGCGGAAAAAGATCAAGGGAATCCAGCAAGCGCACCGGCCGGGCGGGGAGAAGGCCGGTGGCGTGGATTGTGCGATCGACGCGGTCGGCTACCAGGCGCGGGACAACGACGATCCCGATCGCGAGAAGGCGACACAGGTTCTCGAGAACGTGGTGAAGGTCGTCAATGCCACAGGCAGCGTAGGGATTATCGGTGTGTACATTGCGCCGGATCCCGGCGCGAAAGGCGAGGACGCCAAGAAAGGCGTGTATCCGTTTCCAATCGCGGACTTCTTTGATAAGGGGTTGACGATGGGCAGCGGGCAGGCCCCGGTGAAGAAGTACAACGAATATCTGCGCGACCTGATTGTGACGGGCAGGGCGAAGCCAAGCAAGATCGTCAGCCACCGCATTGAGATCGATGATGCACCGGACGCGTATAAGAAATTTGATCAGCGGATCGATGGGTACACCAAGGTGCTGATCAAATTCACGGAGGAGAGAGCCGCGTAGGTTCACGCTCGCTGTGCTCGCGGGGCGGAGGAATACCTCCGCCCCTACGCGGATTAATGTTTACGCGTGGACCAGTTCTACGCCGTAGATCGAGTGCCAACTGGTGGCGGCTTTGAGCTTGTCGTTGACGTTGTGGATGTTCTTTACGCCCTCGGTTTCGAGCCACTTGCGGAAGGCATCTGCACCCTGTTTGGCATAGATGGGGATGCCGTCTTTCCAGGTTGCGCGGCCGCAGAGAACGCCGTTGAACTTCACGCCAGACTCTCCGGCGAGTTCCAGCGTCTCCGAGAATTCCGCATTGCTGACGCCGGCCGACAGATAAATAAATGGCTTGGTCGCAACGTTGGCAGCTTTGTGGAACAGGTCGATGGCCTCTTTCTTCGTGTAGGCTTTCTGTCCACCAAATGACTTGGTGCCTTCGACGAACTTCATGTTTACGGGAACTTCGACCTTCAACACGTCGACGCCATAGCGATCTTTCGAGAACTCGCGCATGCTCTCGGTGACGATGTGCGGTTTCTTCTTCGCATATTCGACGCCCTTCTCGTCCGCACCCTCTTCGTAGCCGACGAATTCGAGGAAGTACGGGATGTCGTTGGCGCGGCATTCGTCGCCGATGCGCTCAACCCAGGCGTGTTTGATTTCGTTGACGTGCTTCGGATCGTCCGGGGTGTAGTAGAGAAGAATCTTGACGCAGTCGGCGCCGGCTTCTTTCAGGCGGCGTGCGGACCATACATCGAGCAGGTCAGGCAGGCGGCCGGGGCCAGTCTTGTCGTACCCAGTCTTTTCATAGGCGAGCAGCAGGCCGGCGTTCTTGGCGCGGCGCTTGGAGGCGGGGAGTCCCCATTCGGGGTCGAGCAGGATGGCGGTGGCGTGCGGTGTGAGAACCTCGCTGACTAGAATTTTGAATTCTTCCATCATGGCGTCGGAGATCTCCGCGCCTTTTTCCTTAGCCAGAGATTTCTGCAGGGAGCCGCGCTGGTCCATAGCAGCGGCAGCGATGATGCCGCGTTCGTTGGAGACTTTCTTAAGACCGGCAAGTTTGCCCGGGGTGAGCTTCATGGGAATCCTCCTGAGGACGTAGAAGATGAGTGCTTGGAAGTACCGAGTATTGTAAACCAAGGTGGCGGGAAAAGCGGTGACGGGTTCGGACGTTTGGGCTAGGGTTCCCGTTCAGGAAAGCCTTTGGAAAGAGAGCACAGTGATGGCGGTCACTGAAGATTTTGTTGCGGCGAGTAAGCTAAAGGCGTGAAGTCACCTGCCATCACGACAGGTCGGGGGTGACGCGTGTTGATGATACTGATGACCTTCTGCGCGGTGGGAGCCGTATTCCTCATCGTTCTTGCGATTTATGCCGAGTTCCAGGACCTGTATCCCCATCCCACCAAACGTGGTGGACACCCTGAGTTTCGGCCTCACCATCCTTGAGGTGGCGGCCCTTCATTTCAGTTCGAGGGTTTGGCTGGAGGTGTCTTCGCCTGAATGCGTTCCATCAAACCAGCGGGAAAGTTGTCGATACGGCGCACGAACCTAGCTAGAGCCCATAATTGCTGGTCAGAATAGAACGGGCCGTAGGCGGACATGGCGGTGTGGCGAATGCCGTGTTGGATGATCCAGTAGATTTCCGGTTCGGAGTATTTCGTACTGGCCTGCCATAGCTGGGGCACTGGAGGATAGTGGCTGAGATCCTGTTCTGCTTTTCCGGGCTGGCCGTGACATCCGGCACAACCTTCGAAGTAGAGTTTGCCTCCGGCGACAATTGCGTCGTCAACATTTTCGGCAGAGGGAGCTTGAATGCCTGAGGCACTTCTGCGGACAGACGCTTGTACGGCGGAGGTCATCACGCGCGTTTCCCACGCAGCTGGGCGCGCGTCGCTTCGCGTTTCTGCAAGGCCCATCCGGAAGTAAGCGAGGGCGCCGACGGGAAGACCCACCACTGCCGCAACGAAGCCGAGAAAGAACGGTTTCATGCTAGTGTCCCGCGCTCGGCTCGATGGCGGAGCGCACCTGCGGGGGAAGTGCTGTGATATGGCTGATGAAGGCGGCGAGCTGCCAGAGGTGCTCATCCGTATAGGTGGAACCTTGCTCGGACATGCCAGTTCGACGGATGCCATGCTTCGCGACCCAATAGATTTCCGGTTCCGAATAAGTTGTTCCGTCGCGGGCTAGTTGGGGGGCGGGCGGGTAGAAGGTCGCGCCGAAGTCGCTGGGCGGCTTGCCGGGAGCTCCGTGGCAGCCGACGCAGTCGTTCAAGTAGAGCTTACCTCCAGCGATCATAACGTCGTCGCTGGGCTGAAGCGGACTCCTCAAGTCGCGCGGGACGGTGCGGCGAATCGAGGCGTGAACGGGATGAGAGCTCCCAACCGGTCTGCCATTCGGGGATTGGCGTGTCGGCGGCGACGTTCGCCAAGCCGAAGTGGAGGTATCCGACAACGCCGAGGACCAGCACCGCTGCTCCCGTGAGGAAACCGAGGGCGAATCGTTTCATGAGCGCCTTTCGTTGGTGGCTGGGTAAATAACGCGGTCAGCCAATGGTATAGTGGTATGACCGCTCCGATTTCCTCACTCGCTTCGGGGGCATTCAATCGATCTGAGTTAATTTCGTTCGTCGTCCCCGGTGGTTGGACGCGGATGGGCGTGGAAGGATAACGTAAATCATGGCCATTGCAACGATTAATCCCGCGACAGGTGAAGTCATCAAGACATTCCCGCCGCTCTCAGATGCCGAGATCGAGAAGAAACTGCAGCTTTCGGTTAGCGCATTCAAGACCGAGCGCAAGACTCCGTTTGCGACACGGGCCAAGCGCATGCTGAAGGCGGCGGAGATTCTGGAACGTGATAAGGACAAGTTTGGTCATCTGATGACGCTTGAGATGGGCAAGCCTTACAAGGCGGCGGTGGCCGAGGCGGTGAAGTGCACGACCGCCTGCCGTTACTACGCCGAGAACACCGAGCGCTTCATGGCCGATGAGATCGTCGAGACCGGTGCAAAGAAGAGCTTCATCCGGTATTTGCCGATCGGACCGATTCTCGCCGTGATGCCCTGGAATTTTCCTTTCTGGCAGGTGATCCGTTTTGCGGCGCCGGCGTTGATGGCGGGTAATGTTGGATTGCTGAAACATGCTTCGAATGTTCCGCAGTGCGCGCTGGCAATCGAAGAGATTTTTCTGGAGGCGGGATTTCCAGCGGGAGTCTTCCAGACGCTGCTGATCGGGTCGGGACAGGTGGATGCGCTGCTGAATGATCCGCGGGTGATGGCGGCGACGCTGACCGGGAGCGAACAAGCTGGCATTCAGGTGGGCATCGGCGCGGCGAAGAGGATCAAGAAAGTTGTGCTGGAGCTAGGGGGGAGCGATCCGTTTATTGTGATGCCGTCGGCGGATCTCGATGCGGCGGTGAAGACTGCGGTGGAGGCGCGCATCCTGAACAACGGACAGTCCTGCATTGCGGCCAAGCGGTTCATCGTGGCCGAGCCGATTGCGGCGGAGTTTGAGAAGAAGTTTGTGGCGCGGATGGAGGCACTCAAGATCGGCGATCCGTTTGACGAGAAGACCGAGCTTGGTCCGCTGGCCACGGCCGATGCTGTCACCACGCTCGACGCCGACGTGCAGAAGACGGTGAAGGCGGGAGCGAAGCTGCTGACGGGCGGGCATCCGGTGAAAGGGAAAGGCAATTTTTATGCACCTACGGTGCTGACTAATATTCCAAAAAATTCTCCGGCATATGGAGAGGAATTTTTTGGCCCGGTGGCGTCGATCTTTCGGGTGAAAGATCAGGATGAAGCGATCCGGATCGCCAATGATGTGCGCTTCGGGTTGGGAGCCAGCGCGTGGACCAACGATGATGAGGAGCGCGAGCGCTTCATTAACGAACTGGAAGCGGGGATGGTGTTCATCAACAAGATGGTGGCGTCGGATCCGCGGATTCCGTTCGGAGGCGTGAAGCAGTCGGGTCACGGGCGCGAGTTGGGGGCTGTGGGGATTCGGGAGTTTTTGAATGCCAAGACCGTGTGGGTGGCTTAGAGAAGTGGCTAGGGGCAGTCCGATCAGACGAGGCTTAGGGTTACCTCAAAGAGCAAGTAGCGATAGAGCCAAACAATGTGAAAGAAGGACCAGGCAATCACTGAGGCGGTGAGCACGCTGTACCATTTGCTGGCGGCGTAACAGCGTCGCATCATCAGGAAGAGATAGACTCCCACGGAAATTTGAAGAACAGCCGAAACGATCGCGTCACCCGTTACGTACTCGGCGGGGATGTTTAGAATCTTAAACAACCGCAGAAGCAAGAGAGTGGCAAGGGGAAGAATTAGGCCGAGCAAGAGAAGGCTGAAGGACCAGAAGTGCGTGGCAATCACAACGTGCTCGACCAGGTGTTTTCTCTTCCGAAAGAAAAACGCGTAGAAAACAATTGCAAAGATCGGAATGAGCAGGAAAATCAGCGTCTTTGAAAGACCGCTGGTTTTGCGATCGTATTTGGCTGCAAGTGCCTCGTAGCTGATCTTCTCCTTTTGCATTCTCTGATTCACTCGCATATTTGCGTACTGCGGGTAATAGTTATTCATGTGCAACTGGGTGGCGAGAGGCGTAGTGAACGTGGTGGCAAGAAACAGCGAAAGAGATAAGTAGTAGACCACGTTCAGGAAGACGAAGAGCTGAAGTGGCTTCATGTAGCGGACTCTGCGTCCTCCAAAATATTCGCTGCTCAGGTAGCCGGGCCTCCGGAGAAGAAGCCACACGCTTCGAAACACCTTAGATTCCAGGAGAGTCACCGTCGCCACGATTTCTTTCAGGTAGTGTCGCAGCGAGTAGTCCTGAGCTGTTACTTCTTTCTCGCCACAGTGCCCACAAAACGCGCCGAGCGTTTTGGTTCCGCAGGACGGGCAGGCAAATGTAGATCGCGCGGTAAGTCGATCTGCGTTCATTGCTGCCCCACGAGGTTTGCCGATTCGAGCGTCGTGACTATGAGTGCAATCTTGCGAGGTCTGGGATTGAATTGGATTCTAGCACCGCTTTGACTCGCGGCGGCCCCGAGACACAACCGGTAGCAGTCCTCAGTTAGGATTCGTGAGATCGATTCCGAATTTTTCCTGGATCCTCTTCTGAATCCATGCCTCGGCTTGAGCGACGGAGCGAAAGGTCATGGTCTCCCAGCCAACACGTTCGACGAGCGCTCCCCACATGCGGGCCAGGGCGAACCCATGATCTTTCGGAGATGCGACCGCCAAGAGAACTCCGGGCACGGCCAGTGTGGCGATGTTTGCATTTTGGGTGACCACGCGGGAGACGTCGGCATAATCGATGTCCATCGATTTGACTGCCGTTAAATCGATGAGGGCGTATCGCCATTTACGGACTTCGTCGGGAGTGGCCAGGAAACTGGCGTTGGCGAAAAAAAAATCTTCGATGACCATAGGGCCGCGGCAGTGGTAGATGACGCCCATGGCATCATGCCGCACTTCCACTTCAATTGGCATAGCCTTACTTTAATCTATTATGGGCTCGATACCGTCGGGGCCCAAGCCCCAACCTCACTGGGCGAAATTACCGTAGCACTGAAAGCGCGGCGCTACCCAAAATCGCGTCCCCCCAAAAAACCTTTCTCTCTCCGAGTTGTAACGATGGGTTCAAATCCCAGGCAGACCAAGGTCCGCATATTCCGAGCCTACGGCACAGTAGGACTGATTGTGTTTTCGCCGACGATTTCTTCTTCTGCTAACAAATTTTTCCAGGGGCACTCGTCGGTGGTGAAGCGATGTACGGCTGCTTGCACTTTGTGACTGGTGCCGCTCTGGCGGACCCAGACGACTCGGTAGCGGGCCTTCTTGCCGGCGTAGAGGATTCCGATCACGTCGCCGGAGCGAAGTTCGGAATCAAGGCCGGAGAGGAGCGCTCCACTTAGGCTGATTTCGCGGGCGCGGGCTTCCTGGAGGAAGCGATCGCCGCGAGTGTCGACGCCCCAAACTGTGAGGGCGATCTCGGCGTCGGTGCGAGGTTCGCGACGGCGATCTCTGCCTGGGCTGTCGTTGTTTCGCCCATCGCCGTTTCGCTCATCTATGCTGCGGAGAGTTCCCATGCCTCACCGTAGCGTGGGAACAGGTTGCGCGTAAATGACGCGCTTGCCGTTTGGGGGAACGAAGGTCGAGTGGCCCGTTCATATCGGGAACTGGGCCGAAGTGAACCTCCGCGGAGGCTTGAGCTATTCCAATCGTCTAACGGAACCGAACTATTGGGGTGCGGCCTGCGACCTAGCGCGGAGGGACTCGTAGCAGCGGTGGCAAAGAAGTTGAATTGTGATCTTGGATTCGTTCCGGTCGTTCCACTCGCCTTGCTCTTGGAACTCTCGGTCACAAGCAGCGCACCATGCATCAGGGCATCGTTTTAGTTCAGAGGCATTGTCAGAAAACCACAGCTGTTCAGGATTTGAAATCAAATGCTCACATACATGAGTACCGTAGCCGCCGCCGTGGGTGCTGCATTGAATCTGATTCTCCTCAGGCTGTGAATTACGTTTTTCAGCAAGGCTTATGTCTGTGTATACGAGATAAATAAAGCCGTCCTCTCCCGGGCAGCGATAGGCTCCTTTCGAATCGAGGATTCTGGCAGTAATTGCCGTCATTGCCCAGCCGAGGTATTCGTCATCCGTCGCGCTCGGGTCGATGAGTTCAGCCAGATTCTCTTTCTCTCCAAAAGCTCGCACCCGCAGCATTAGGTCGGTGACTTCGCTTGGCAGACCGTCGTTAGCCCAGCTCCAGAGCCAAGTTCCCGATGACTGCGAAGTGGTGCCTACCACCTGAATGTGCGCCAGGACTCGCAGGATATTATCTTTCGAAAACGTTAGAGTTGCGCGCTCGAAATCGTAGTCCCATCGTGGCCACGAGGACAGTTGGAATTCGCTGTCGCAGGACTCATTAAGTCGCATCAACGCATGGATAGACTCGTGGCGGAACTTTGAGAACTCCTCCGAAGTCATGGATGTTTTTCCTCCACTACCTGAGCGTCAAGGCCTTCAGCAAGGCTTGCTGTTTGGCGATTAGGGACTGCACTCCCTGGCGCGCGTAAGCGATCATCTTTGCGAGTTGCTGGTCATCGAACACCTCGTGTTCGGCGGTGGCCTGGACTTCTACCATCTTGTTCCCGGCGGTCATCACGAAGTTCATGTCGACGTCGGCGCGCGAGTCTTCTTCGTAGCAGAGGTCGAGCAGGATTTCGCCGTCGACCATGCCGACGCTGACCGCGGCGACAAAGTCTTTGAGCGGGACTGAGGCCAGGGTTCCTGCGTCCACCAATTTTTCGAGGGCGAGGCCGAGCGCGACGAACGCGCCGGTGATGGAGGCGGTGCGGGTGCCTCCGTCAGCCTGGATGACGTCGCAGTCGATCCAGATGGTGCGTTCGCCGAGGCGACCCAGGTCGGTGACTGCACGCAAAGAGCGACCGATCAGACGCTGGATTTCATGGGTGCGTCCGCTCTGGCGGCCTTTGGAGACTTCGCGGGGGGAGCGGGTCAGGGTGGAGCGCGGGAGCATGCTGTATTCGCTGGAAATCCATCCTTTGCCAGAGTTGCGCATGAAGGAGGGAACTGTCTCTTCGATGGAGGCGGTGCAGATGACGCGGGTATTGCCCACCTCGATCAGGACGGAACCTTCCGCCGTTGTGATGAAGTCTGGGGTGAGGACGATGGGGCGAAGTTGGTCGGGAGATCGGTTATCGGAGCGATAGAACATTTCCCGAAATTGTAAATGAATGCTGGAAAAAGATTTTCTCAGGACGATGACGTTTGGTTTTGGAGATATAGTGCGAGATGGGCGTGAAACGGGACGTGAGATGTTTTTTGAGCTGGTGAAATGGTTGCGCGGACGAGGAGCGACGCCGCTACTCCGAGCGTCCTGCCAAAACCGACCCCGACTTCGTTCGATGTACCTTCTTCGACGGAGTGAAATTCGGCGTGCACTACTATCGTTGCTTAGTAGCAAACCGCGGCATGCTTATGAATTGATGGAGCGACTAGAGGGGAAAGAGGGAGGCACTGCCAAGTCGGTGTATCCGGCTTTACAGAGACTTTGTGATGAAGGACTCGTGAAAGTTGATGCGCATCATAGTTGGCGAACATATTGGCTGAGTGCCGCGGGCCAAGCGGAGTTGCAAAGTGGGACGGCATCGAAACTACAGAACCACTCGTCCGCCGGACGAACTCGCCTTCCGGGATACAAGGCTGCAGATCTTAACGCGCAAGTTGCAACTTTTGCTGCGCACGTTATGGGAGAATTCTCAAGGTCTGCCAGATTCTGGCCCACACGAAGCATGAGATCGAGAGGCTGGAAAGACCGTAAGAGATTGACTCGAAGGACAGAGCCTAATCACACCCTTAAAGTTCCCACGCATTTGTTATTGCTATCCAAGAGACTCGAGATTTTGGAGCAGACGAAGCGGAAGATTGAAGGGTTGGAGCAGTCGTCGTAGGAATCCGACTGTCGAATTTTGGCGCTATACCGGAACTAATTCTGCCGAAGCGTTTCCATGGGATCAATCTCAGTGGCGTGGCGAGCAGGGATATAGCTGGCGACAAACGTCACCGCGATCAGAATGGATGAGACTAGAACCAACGTGAGGACATCGTGTGGGTTCACGCCGTAAAGGAATTCAGCAAGCAAGGGCGTGGCGGCAAACGATGCGGCCACGCCAATAAACACGCCGAGGACCGCGAGCGTCATGGCCTGACTTAAGACGAGTCGAACCACATGCCGCGGCTGAGCTCCCAGCGCCATGCGCAAACCTAGTTCGTGGGTGCGTTCGCCCACCGAGTACGAGATCACTCCGTAGATTCCCACCGCCGCGAGGAGCAAGGCTACTCCGGCGAAGATGCCCAACAATTGGCTCAGAGAACGCCACTGCTGGGCCGAATTCGCAACCATCTGGTCGACCCTCGTAATTCCAAACACGGGTGAGTCTGGCGCGATCTCGGAAAGGACAGTGCGCACGTTCCGAATGAGCGCCGGAGAGACTGACTGGGTGTGGATCACAATGGTCTTATGAACGCGGCTCTCCGTCCATCCGGGAACAGTGTGCGGGGGGAGTTGCTGGATGTTGACGTAAGCCTCGCGTTCGGGGTCCTGCGCGAGCCCAAATTGCTTCACATCTCCGACGATGCCGACGATTTGCCGAGGCCGCTCTTCCGGAGAGGAATCAAATGTAATCGTTTGGCCGACGGGATCTTGGTTTGGCCAGAACTGTCGCGCCATGGCTTGGCTGATCACCACAACCGGCGCGGCGGTTGCCGTGTCCTGCTCGGTGATGCCGCGGCCTCGCAGAATGGGGATGCCCATCAAACGGAAGTAACTTGGACTGACACCCGCCAGGAGCACGTTCGGTCGTTCTGCCCGAGGAGGAGCGGCGCGGCCAGAAATGGTAAAGCCGGGGAAAGCCGGTTCGGACTCTTCGGAGAACGGCAGCCAGTCGACCAACGCGACACCCTCAAGGCCAGGCATGCTGCCGACGCGTTCCAGCGCCTGGCGGCAGAAAATTCCGACGGACGGGTGAATCACGTTCAGCCCGGTTTTGTCTTGTCGGGTCGCGTCCATGTACTTCTCGCCGGTCAGCCGCACTTCCAATGCGAGAAGATGATCGGGATTGAAGCCCGGGCTGGTGCCGAGGATATGAGTCAGAGTGTTAATCATCAGGCCCGCGCAAATCAGCGACACCAGCGCCATCGCGATTTCGGCAACCACGATGATGTTTCGCGTGCGATGACGAGACCGGGTCGCGGTGCTGCGGGCACCCTCACGCAGGCACTCGCTGACATTATTTTTCGACGCGCGATACGCAGGAATCAGGCCGAACACAAGGCCGGTGACAATGCAAATGCTTAAGGTGAATAGCAAGACCCGGCCGTCCACAAGCACAGGCGTGCTTCGCGGGAACAGTCGCGGGGCCAAAACATCAAGAATCTTCACGCCGCCAAACGACAACGCCAGGCCTAACACGCCTCCGAATAACGAAAGGAGAACGTTTTCGGTCAACAGTTGACCCACTAGTCTTTTCCGGCTGGCGCCCAGTGCAATCCGCACCCCCATTTCTCTTTTCCGTCCCTCGCCCCGAACCAACAGCAGGTTGGCGACGTTGGCACAGGCAATCAGCAGCACAAACCCGACGGCCGCAAAGAGCAGATACAGCGTCTGCTCCCACCATCCAAACAAGCCCTTCTGCAAAGGATCAACTCTGACTCCCATACCTTTGTAGACTTCGGGAAAGACCTGGGCCAGATGAAGCGCCGTCAAATTCATCGCTGCCTGAGCCTGCTGAACCGAAACACCTGGCTTCAATTTTGCAACGGCAAGCAGAAATCGGGGATCATCGAAACCAGAGTCGGCGGGATCTGCCATCCCGTGGATGAAGTAAACCTCGGGGACTCCTGTCCCAAAAAGATTGAATCCTGGATTCAGAACTGCAAGCACCGTGGTAGGCGCTGTGTCGACGAAGATTCCGCGCCCGAGCACATTCGGGTCGCCGGTGAAGTGGTGTTGCCAGAATTCGTAACTGATTGCGACGCCGTCCAATCCCCGCTTCTCAGTCACGGGGTCCGTGGGGACATTGCCCAGGAAAGTTTTGATACCCAGCAGCGAAAATAGCCGCACACTGACGTGTTGCACACCGACGCGTTCGGCAGAGCCCGCGCCCGACATCGCCACCATGTCCGGGCCCGATACAGACTCGATTTGCTCAAATACCTGGTTGTCGGCTCTCCAATGGGCTACGTCGGTGCCGGAGACAGGTTCGCGCTCATGCCCAAACCCGGGGAAGCGATTAAACAGAGCTACGAGCCGGTCTTGGTCGGGATAAGGCAGTGGACGCAGAAGAAGTGCGTCGATGGCGCTAAAAATTGTGGAGGTCCCCCCGATTCCGACGGCCAGGGTCAAGACGGCCACGATCGTAAAAACCGGACTCTTGGACAGTCCACGAGTCGCGTAGCGAAGGTCCTGCCCCAGGGCGTCGATCCAACCCCCTCTGTACAAGTTGCGGACCATGCCAGAGTGTAACTCGCCTCAATGACGCCAGAGTAGGTTTAAGAATGAAGGAGCGTCCGACCCTGAATCCGGATTGCCAGTTGTAACGGCGAGAGCATTCTCCGTCTGTGAATACGGCCCACCGTCGTCCGACGAGTTTACTGGCCGACTTGGAGTTGGGATGCGAGTTGATTTACGGCGGTGACGTCGTAGAAAGATGACAAGTCTGCGTGGCCCGCGAGCGTGTCGCGGTCTTTGCCGTCGACGAGGATCTTCACCTTCAAAATGCCAGGAGTGTTCGCGGAGATAGTGTGGATGAGAGATGCCACCGTGAGTTCTTCGACGAGAACACCGGAGCGGTGAGTATCGGCGAAGGCGGCGTTGAGATCGATGACGGCGACGCCGGGGTCAACAAGGAAAACGCTGCGGACCTCAGAGCCCACGCCGAGAACGTGGGGCGACGCTTTGTCGAGGTAGTGAGAGACCAGAGTGCGCAGAAGTTCTTCGGCGCGCTGCTGACGTCCGGAGGGCAGGGGGATTTGGGCGGACTCCGGGCGCAGGCTGCCATCTTCATCGTGAGCAACAAAGAGCGTGACTTGTTCGGTTGGTCCTGCGGCTGGCGGTGCGAGAGGGCGGGTATCGACCGGGGCGACGGGAGTCGAGACTGCCGTTTTGCGCATGTGCCATGCGTACGTACTCAAGGCGAGGGCAGCGACGAGGAGCACCGAAACCGCGATGACCAACTGGCGTTGGATCATAGAGTGAACCTCGCGGGCTGTCTTTGTGCAGTGCTGGAGCCGACGGCTTTGCCGTTAAGGTGGGGGTTGCCGTCGAGCTTCGCTCGACCGGACAGCCGAGGGCGGCTGTCCCCACACTCCGATCGTATGGACTTCATTGCGCGGCTCCCAGTTGATCGCGGGTGGCGGCGACTGCGGTCGCGACCGCGCTAGTGACGAGCTGTTGGTAGTCGGGCGCAGTGAGTTGCGAGGGGTCGGAACCTTGAGGCGCGACCTCGACAGCGATGGCCGGGCCAGTCACGTTGTTCAGAGGGCGCAAGGGAGCGGCGAGAGCGCGAACGGGGATCTGTCGTTTTTGCAATTCGGCGGCGACCGCCGCGGCTGTGCTTTGGCTAATGGGTAGCGAGGAATGCTGAGCGGTCGTCCAGGCGCGGAAGGTTCCGCGGTCGTCGGCGCCGAAGGGAAGCATCGCGGTGTAGACGCGCACCCCATGTCCGTTGGAGGCAGCGTGCAGGGCAATGTAGATGGCGGCGTGGCCTGCGTTCGCGAAGATGGCGCGCTGGTCGACGGAGAGATTGGCATCAGAGTCGCGCAATACCAGGGTGGGAATGCCGCGGCTTTCCAGTTCCTGGCGAAGGCTGTGGGCGAGCGCGACGACGACATCCTTCTCCATCAAGGTGTTGGTTAGGGTCTCGCCGTGGTCGTTGCCGCCATGACTTGCATCGACGACCGCGAAGTACCGGCGGGCTGGCGGAAGCGGAGCGGGTGCTGGACCCGGGGTGATCGGCGTGGGCTGCTGTGTCGTGGGAGGCGTTCCGGGTGGTGTGGAATTCGCGCTTTGCGCAGCCGCGGAGGTGGGCGCGATGGTCACAGTCCGTCCGTCGTTGCTGAAACTCGCGATGACCGGGATGGAGGCGTTCACCGTGACAACGGCGGAGCCGTTACTCTCACTGTAGATTGCCGATGGGATCGCCTTGTTACCGAAAGTAAGAGTGGGTGAGGCAGGAGCGACCAGCGGCTCGCGTGCGAAGGTCATGCGCAGCGCGCCCGGCTCGGTGGCGATGGTCGGATTGACGGGGGCGGTGAAGTGGAAGACGAGACGTGGCGGATTGTCGCCGGAAAGAGAAGCGGTGAAATGGGTGGCGATGCTGCCGATGAAGAGGCGTCCGGAATCTTCATGCAGTGTGACGGGCCCTCCTAAGAAGCGAGGCAGCAAGGAAGGCAGAGCGGCGACCGGAACGAGCCCGCGATTGTTTTCGACAAAGAATTTACCGATGAGATCGGCATCGCGTCCCTGCACGCGGGCGCGCGTCTTGCCGACCTGAAATTCGCCATCTACGTTGTTGTAATGCAAGCGCCAGCGCTGGCCCTCGGACTTGGCGTTCACTTTGCCGAGCGGTTCGAGGATTTCTAGCACCCCGACGTAATCACGGCTGTCGCGTTGCACGATAGGTAGAGAGTAGTTGGCCGCGACGGAATAGACCGCGAGATGTTTTTCGGCGGGAGCGCCCCGCAGAAGAATAGCGCTCACAAAAATAGCGCAGACGATCATCGACCCACCTATCGCGATGATGCGGGCGTGTAACGCCCGCGAGACGTCAGCGGTCCGGGCGGGATGGCTAATCCAGCGCATAGGCAGTTAATCCACTCAGCAGCTTGGGATAGAAGTCGGTCGACTTCTGAGGCATGACTTCTCCTGCGAAAGCCACGTCGCGTACTTGGGGTACAGGACAGGCGTTCATCAGGAAGGCGATGTTGGCTGCGCCTTTGCGAACCTGGGCGAGAGCTTCAGAGGCATCGCGAAGGTAAGAGAGATTTTGCTGGTTGCGGATAGATTCTTCCGAGAGCTTCAGTACGCCTTCGAGCAGGCACTTGTGCAGTTGTACGACGTCGAGGGCACGCTGGCGGGAGGAGAGGCCTGGCAGGAATTGAGATCCGGCCGACTTCGGAGAGTGCAAAAGGAAAGCACGATTGGCGGTGATCGCTAGCAACGCCGTTCCTGCGCGGCCGCGATCAGCCAAGAGCGCAGTAGCTTTAGCAGCATCGAGGGCGCCGGGATCAACATCTTCAACCTCGAAAAACGCGCGGCTTGCGTTCTGGAATTTGTCGACGGAAAACGAAGTCAGGGAATGTAAGACGCGATGGGTCGGAAGCACTAAGAGTCCGGGATCGTTCATGTTGACGAGGGTCATCATGACGAATTCGTAGGGAGCGTCCGGATTAGGAGTCCCGCCAGCGGCAGCTCGGCACTCATTGCGAAAGTTGAGTGCGGTTTCGTAGCGGTGGTGGCCGTCGGCGATGACCAGCTTCTTGTCGCGCATCTTGTGCTGGACCGCTGCGACGACAGCGGGATCCGAGATTTGCCAGACGCGGTGAGCGACTCCGTACTCGTCGGTGACATCAACAGTTGGTTTGCTTCCGGGTTTGGGTGTGAGAAGGGAGTCGATCTCACCGGAATCCTCGTACAACAAAAACAATTGTTCATAGTGAGCGCGGGTGGCACGAAGCAGGTCGAGACGATCAGCCTTCGGCTTGGATAGAGTCTGCTCGTGACGATAGACGACCCTGGCGGAATAGTCCTCGACGCGGCCTAAAGCGATGAATCCGCGGCGCTCAAATTTGGCACCGGAGGGGGCTGTAAAAGTCTGGGTGTAGGCGTAGATTGAAGGTGAGGCGTCGTGCTTTAGGATGCCCTCCGAGCGCCACTGGCGGGCGAAACCGGCTGCGCGGGTGTAGACATTGTTTGCAGCATCTTCCGGTTCGCGCTTGCCAAGAATGATGCGCACCAGATTGTACGGGCTGGCGGTGTAGTACCGCTCCTGCATCGCAGGCGTGATTTTGTCGTAGGGTTGGGTGACCACCTGATCGGCGGAAACACGTTGCAAATCGTAACGGAGGGCACGAAACGGATGTATGTCAGCCATGGGAAACTTTTGATTGTAACAAGATAGGGCAGTGACCGGGACGCCTGTAGAAGTCCCGGAATTGAAGTTGCGGGTTGGAGGCGCAGGCAACCTCTTTTCGCCCGCCGACAACCAAAATGCGGTTTCGGGATTTGTCTCCGAATTTTGACAAAAAGCCTGCGCCACGGGGCAAAAGCTGTGCTAACATCCAGCCCCACTGAGGTTTTTATGGCCCGCCTTCATGAAGGGCGCTGGTCATCTCACCCGATGGCCCTAGTTCGACGTGGCTGTCAGGTTCTCCCCTGGGACCCGACTCCAGCCCACCTGCGCAAATTCTTCTCCAATATGCATCTGGGGCTTTCCGCTCTGGTTGTTGTTCTCGTCGCAATAAGTTTGTGTATTCCCACTTTCGGACAGACCGATGTGAACGACGTGCACGTTCAGCCGCGGGAAGTGGAAAAGCCAGCCGAGCCTGTCAAGCCGGATCTTGTGGCCTCGACCACGGGAATGAGTGCGCATGTGCGTCCGCTGAAGGTGGACGTGGATCTAGTGCTGGTTCCGGTCACGATCACTGATCCGATGAACCGGCTGGTGACGGGATTGGACAAAGAAAATTTCCAGCTCTTTGAGGGGAATGCGTCGCAGCAGATTCGGACCTTTTCCAGCGAGGATGCGCCGGTATCGTTGGGCGTGATTTTTGATTCCAGCGGAAGCATGAGCAGCAAGATGGACCGCGCGAAAGATGCAGTGATCGAGTTCTTCAAGACCGCGAATCCGCAGGACGAGTTCTTCATGATCACCTTTTCGGATGAACCCGAGGCGGTGAGCGACTTTACCAGTTCGGTGGATGAGATTCAGAACAAACTGGTGTTCGCCGTGCCCAAACATCGGACGGCGTTGCTGGACGCGATTTACATGGGCATAAGCAAGATGCGGCAAGCCAAGTACGCGAAGAAGGCTCTGCTGATCATCTCCGATGGCGGCGATAATCATAGCCGCTATACCGAGGGCGAGATCAAGGCACTGGTGAAGGAAGCGGATGTAATGATCTACGCGATCGGCATCTACGATCGCTACGCGTCTGCGACAGAAGAACGTCTGGGGCCGCAACTGCTGAGCGACATTACGGAACTGACCGGGGGGCGGGCCTTCACCATTGATAATCCCAACGACCTCGGGGATGTGGCGACCAAGATTGGTGTTGAACTGCGCAATCAATATGTCCTGGGCTACCGTCCAACGAAAATCACGCGCGATGGCAAATGGCGTAAGATAAAAGTCAAGCTGCTGCCACCGAAAGGATTGCCGCCTCTACGGGTGTATGCCAGGACGGGATATTACGCGCCTCAGGAATAGGGCCGCGAGGGTTCTTCTCTTCATGTTGGTGACGTGGGCCGTGCCGCATATGGCGGTGCGGGTCTGGTCGCAAGCGGCCTCGGCTCAAGACCCAAGCAAGCCCGCCGCGCCTCCTGCCGAAGCACCCTCTGACCAAACACCTTCCGCCCCAGCAGTTCCTACGCAGGCACCTCCCGCTACCGCATCGCCTGCGCCGCAGACGCACGACAAGGGCGCATCACCGCCGCAAGAGAAGCCAGCGCAAGACAAGAAAGATCAGGACATAAACGACCAGGGAGTTTTCGTCTTCCGCAAAGACGTGGACGAAGTCCTGCTGCACGCCTCGGTCGTGGACGACAAGCAGCACATTATCACGACGCTAGATCGTAGCGCGTTCACCGTGTTTGAGGACGGAAAGCCGCAGAATATTATCTCGTTCCACAATGTGGACATCCCGGTTGCGATGGGAATTGTGATCGACAACTCGGGGTCAATGCGGGAGAAGCGGAATAAGGTGAATCAGGCTGCCCTGAACCTGGTGAGGTCGAGCAATCCGAAGGACGAGGTGTTTGTCGTGAATTTTAACGACGAGTATTACCTCGATCAGGATTTCACGAACAACCTGCTGAAGCTGAAGGAAGCTCTGGAAAAGATCGATGCGCGTGGCGGGACGGCGCTTTATGACGCAGTTGTGGCCTCAGCCGAGCATCTGAAAAAGTTTGCGCGCCTTGAAAAGAAAGTTTTGTTCGTTGTTACTGATGGCGAGGATAACGCCAGCAACGAAACGCTGGAGCAGGCGATCAAGCACTTGCAGGAAGAAAACGGGCCGTCGGTCTATGCCATCGGAATCCTGGGGGATGAAGAACATCCGAAGAGGGCGAGGAAGGCGCTGGATGTGATCGCGCAACGCACCGGCGGGATTGCGTTCTTTCCGAAGACGCTGGATGAAGTGGACGAGATCAGCCGGACTGTGGCGCGCGACATTCGGAATCAGTACGCCATTGGGTATCGACCGACGAATCCACGGGGGAATGGCGGGTTCCGTCAGATTCGGGTCGAGGCCAAGGCCAAGGGGCACGGGAAGATGGTTGTGCGCACCAAGAGCGGGTATTATGCGGGCGTGCAACCTTCGGCGGGAGCCGGCAAGTAGGGCTCGGCACAACTCGCTTCAAATCAACGTTCAACTTCTGGGGTTGTGTTTAGAGAGACATTGCACGCAACGTCTCAATGAGATTACTTGCCATCCAGTTGCTTTGCAGCTGATTCGATCAAGGACGATTCTTCTTCCAGGGCTTTTGCCACCCTTATAACTTCCTTATCGGCCTCGGCGTAGTGCTTCTGCTCGATGCCTTCCCGCACACTGGGAACGGTCTTTACTTCGTATCCGCTGTAGATTCCCGGAGCGTAAAGCATGTGCTTATACCATGGGCGGCGGGGGAGGCCGTCTTCGTTGGTCAACTTTCGTTCGCTTTCCATGAGTTGTTGGTTCAGGGTGCGCAGCGATTCTGTCTGACTGTCGCTCAGGGTCGATTGCCGCGCCGATAGAGCCTTGCGATAGTGCTCGGCGCTTTTGGCCAACGACTCCGCAGCGTTTTGCATGGGCGCGAAGTTGAGGTGCGGAGGAATTTCTTCTCGTGTAGGCGCGACTGTCGGACGGCGGGGATCGAGCGTCGCTTTGAATACGCCTTCGTCGAGTTCCTGGTTGCGCTCGCGAATTTCTTCCTGCTTGTCAGCCAGCAGCTTCTCCAAATCCTTTGTGTATTTCTGAATCGTGTCGGCAAAATCGACAAAGTCCAACGGCAGGATCTCGGCATCGGCAAGGCGCATCACGGAAGTGCCGACGGTTTGCGAGAGAGCGCGGCCGTAAATGAAATCATAGTCCGAGAAGTGCGTGTACCAGTAGAAGTCGTCATAAATCGAATGATAGATGCCCTGCTCGTCTTCGCCGGAGTATCCCAGATCGAGCGTGGCGATGCCGAGGTGGTCGAGAAATCCGGTGAAGTCAGTGCCCGAACCTAACGCATTGATGCGCAGATCAGGGCGCTGGCGAAGTTCTTTGCGATCGTCGGCGGACTTGGCGTCGGCGATTTTCGAGAGTTGCAAGCGCTGCCAGACGGTCAGCTTAGTCTCAGGGTCTTCGATATCACGGGCCACGCCGTTGATGAATTGCTCAAGCGTGTGAGAACCGCCCATGGAGAGCAGGCCGCGATCGTTCCCGTCGGTGTTGATGTAAACGGCGGCGTGCTGGCGCAACTCATCGGCATGGGCCTCGACCCATTCGGTGGATCCGAGCAGCATGGGTTCTTCGCCATCCCACGCTGCGTAGATGATGGTGCGGCGCGGCTTCCAGCCTTGCTTGAGCAGCATCCCCAGAGCACGGGCTTCTTCCAGTAACGGAGCCTGGCCAGAGACGGGATCTTCGGCGCCGTTGACCCAGGCGTCGTGATGATTGCCGCGGACAATCCACTCGTCGGGGGCGACACTGCCAGGAATTTTGGCGATGACGTCGTTGACTGGTTTGGTGTCCCAGTTGAACTCGAGTTTCAGATGTACCTTCGCAGGGCCCGGTCCGACGTGATAGGGGATGGGAAGGCTGCCGCGCCACTCGTCCGGCGCCATGGGGCCTTTGAGCGCAGCCAGCAAGGGCTGCGCATCGCCGTAGGAGATCGGCAGAACTGGAATCTTGGTGAGACTCTTTGCTTCCTTCAGCGACAGCCGCTTCGCCCCGGGTGTGGCACCAATGCCAGGCGTGAGCGGATCTCCGGGGCTGGCCGAAGCGAAATCCATGACGCTGCCGCGCTGCACGCCGTCCGGATTGCGCATGGGGCCTTGCGGGAAGACGACGTCACGGGTATAGCCGTCATCTTTTGGTTCTGAATAGATGAGGCATCCGATTGCGCCGTGCTCAGCCGCGACCTTGGGCTTCACACCGCGCCAGGACTGATAGTATTTCGCGATCACGATCGCGCCCTTGACTGAGATTCCCAGGCGATCAAGTTTTTCGTAGTCTTCGGGGAGCCCGTAGTTCACGAAGACCAAGGGGGCGGTGACGTCGCCGTCGATGGAGTAGGCGTTGTAGGTGGGTAGCTGCTCCGACTTTTGGTTTGAAGTTGGATCGACGGCCAGAGCGGGCTCTTCGAGCTTCGCGGTGAACCTGGTGGGCTCGACCATTTCGAGCAAGCGGACCTTGGGCGTGGGGAAGAGAACGTCGAAGGTCTCGATGTGGGCATCGAGGCCCCATTCCTTGAAGCGGGCGAGAATCCACTCGGCGTTGTCTTTGTCGTAAGGCGAGCCGACGTGGTGAGGGCGCGCGCTCATGCGGCGCATGTACTCTTTCAAATTGGCGGGATCGGGGATCGCGCGAAACTTCGCTTCCCATTCGCGCTCGGTCTGGCTCGTATTGGGCGCATAGCCTACGAGGGGAGCCTGATCGGCGCTGAATGCTACCAAGGGGATCATCAGATTCAAGATCAAGAGCAGTGCGGCGAAGCGTCGCATTCAAATCCTTTCCTGTCTGGGATGGGGAGTAATTATAGCCTGAGGTCGGATTTATGTTGGCCAGACAGGCTGCGTCTCGCTGGATGAGGATGGCTGGCGATCAATTTGAGCGTGCCGTTTTGGGCCCGGATCTAGAGTCTTTCGGCAATTGACGATCCAGCACGCTGCCCCGTAACCTGTAAGGTGACTTCAAAAACTTCTGAAATGTCCCGCCTGCGCGTTGCCGACGACATTACCCAACTGGTCGGCGAAACTCCCATGTTGCAGTTGAAGCGGCTGGTTCCGGCAGGATCGGCGGACGTATTTGCCAAGTTGGAGTACCTGAATCCGGGCGGGAGCGTGAAAGACCGAGCAGCCATCGGCATTATTCGGCGGGCCGAGCAGGAAGGGAAGCTTGCCCCCGGTGGCACGATTGT
This sequence comes from uncultured Acidobacteriaceae bacterium, assembly GCA_963840895.1. Classification (GTDB taxonomy): domain Bacteria; phylum Acidobacteriota; class Terriglobia; order Terriglobales; family Acidobacteriaceae; genus Sulfotelmatobacter. Next base: position 173,084 of record CAWJAR010000001.1, on the reverse strand, counting down.
TGAGGCGACCGCGGGAAATACTGGGATTGGACTGGCGCTGATTGGCGTGAACCGCGGTTACAAAGTGCGGTTGTTCGTGCCCGAGCGATTTTCGGAGGAGAAGGTCAAGATCATGCGGGCGCTGGGTGCGGAGGTGGTCCGAACTCCGGACGCAGAGGGGATGCAGGGAGCCATTCGACAGGCGAAAGAGTTGGTCGCAACCGATTCCACGGCATTTATGGCCGGACAGTTCGAGAATCAGGCGAATCCTGACTATCACTACGAGACCACCGCTCGCGAGATTTTTGAACAGATGGACGGAAAGGTCGATGCCGTGGTGCTCGGCTGCGGTACCTCGGGCACATTTTCGGGAATCGCCCGCTACCTGAAAGAGAAGTCACCGCAAGTGCTGGCGTACGCGGTGGAGACCCAAGGGTCAATCCTGGGTGGGGGGAAGCCGGGGCCACACAAGGTGGAAGGCATTGGTGCCAGCTTCATTCCCAAGACATTTGACCGCTCGGTGTGCGATGAAGTGATGATGGTGATGGATGACGAAGCGTTCGGAATGGTGAAGACGCTGGCGGCGCAAGAAGGCGTGCTGGCAGGATCGAGCGGCGGGGCTGCGGTGTTCGCATCCCTGAAGGTGGCGAAGAATCTAGGGTCCGGGAAGCGGGTTGTGACGATTGTTCCAGACTCGGCGGAGCGGTATTTGTCGAAGAAGATTTTTGAAGGCGGTCTCTAGCGTTAGGGAAGTCAGGACTGCGGATCTCGCAGATATTTCACACTCATGAAAAAAACGAAAGAACCAGGGTTTGCTACGCGCGCCATTCATGCAGGACAGCAGCCGGACCCGTTGACCGGCGCGGTTACGGTGCCGATTTATCCGACCTCGACTTATGTGCAGCAGGGAATCGGCGAGCACAAGGGTTATGAGTATTCGCGCGTGTCCAATCCGACGCGTGCTCGCCTGGAAGAAAATCTGGCTTCGCTTGAAGGCGGCGTGGCTGCGCGCGTGTTTGGCAGCGGCATGGCTGCGATTAATGCGATTGTGAGCATGCTCAAATCCGGCGATCACGTGGTGTGTGGCAATGATCTGTATGGCGGTACGCCGCGCTTGTTCAACCAGGTGATGACTGGCTTCGGTCTGGAGTTTTCTTACGTCGACACATCTGAGGCGCAGAATGTGGAGAGGGCCATCCGGAAGAATACGCGGATGGTGTACGTGGAGACGCCGACGAATCCGTTGATGCGGTTAAGCGATCTGGCCTCAATCAGCCAGATTTGCCGGCGGAAGAAGGTGGCTCTGGTTGTCGACAACACGTTCATGTCTCCTTATTTTCAGCAGCCACTGGCGCTGGGGGCGGATATGGTCGTGCACTCGACCACGAAATTTCTGAACGGGCACAGCGACGGGCTGGGTGGTGTGGTGGTCTGCGCGAAGCAGGAGGATGCCGATAAGCTGGCCTTTCTGCAGAAGGCGGCAGGGGCGATTCTTTCTCCTTTCGAGTGCTGGCTGGTGCTGCGAGGCGTGAAGACGCTGGCGGCGCGCATGGAGATTCACGACCGCAGCGGACGCATCGTGGCGGATTTTCTGTCGAAGCACAAAAAGGTGAAAGCTGTGTTTTATCCGGGCTTGCCGAATCATCCGCAGCATGCGCTGGCGCGGCGGCAGATGAGCGGGTTCGGGTCGATGATCACGTTTGAGACCGGGTCACTGAAGAACGCGAACACGATGCTCAAGAGGGTTCGCGTGTGCTCGCTGGGTGAGTCGCTGGGCGGAGTGGAGACACTCATTTCTCATCCTGCGACCATGACGCATGCGGCGCTGGGCGTGAAGGGACGTAAGGCGATTGGGATCACCGATGGGCTAGTGCGGATTTCTGTGGGGATCGAAGATGTGGACGACATTCTCGATGATCTGGATTCGGCATTGAACTCGATCTAAAGACGGTACCTTCCTTCCCGTTCGCGGCTTTTCAACCACAGAGGGCATGGGGTTTCCAACGGGGTCAGGAGTCAGAATCGCCCTCCTTCACCAGCGAATACGTGAGCCACTGCAAATACTCCAAACTTCCGTCCTCGATGCTGATTGCGACGCACTCAGGCAGTTCGTAGGAATGTAGCGCTCGAATGGCGTCGCGAACTTCCGGAAAGCGGTCTGCACTCGTCTTGATCAACAACAGCCATTCCCGTCCTGTCTCTACTTTTTCCTGCCAGCGGTAGATCGATTCGATCCGTGGGACGATGTTGACGCAGGCCGCGAGACGGCGGTCCACGAGAACGTGAGCGATCTTACGGGCCTCGTCTTCGGAGCCTGCGGTGGACAGGACGATTCGTTTGTCAGTCATATAAAATCAGCCGTCAGCTCTCGGTCATCGGCTTCTTGACGGAGAGAGTAGCACTCGTTGCCACGGAATGGGGTCGAATATGTTAACGCAAATCAAATTTGGTACATCGGGATGGCGGGCGGTGATGGCGGAGGAGTTCACATTTGCCAACGTAAAGCGCGCCGTGGGTGGGATCGCCCGCTACGTAGCGTCACAAAAGCCCAAGGGAGCGCGGGTGATTGTGGGCCGCGATCCGCGGTTTTTGGGCGAGACTTTCTGTTCGATGGCGGCGGAGATTCTGTCGGCGCAAGGCATCGCACCGCTGGTGGTTGCCGAACCCGCACCTACTCCAGCGTTTGCACACGCTGTTATTGAAAACATGGCCGATGGAGTGATCAATTTCACGGCTTCACACAATCCTCCGGAATACAACGGAATCAAATTTTCTACGCCTGATGGGTGTCCGGCCTTACCGGAAGTTACGAAGAAGATCGAAGCGGAGATTGTCGCGGGGGATAACGCGTCGCTTGCCGGGGCCGGGGTCAATCCTGCGAGTCAGGGATCGCTCGATCCGAAGCCCGGATATTTGAAACGTCTGGCGGAGATTATCGACTTGGAAGTCATTCGCAAGGCCAAGCTACGAGTGGCGTTTGATCCCATGTGGGGCGCGGCGCGCGGATACTCGGACGAACTGTTGCGGAGTGCGGGCGTGCAGGTGGCTACGGTGCACGATTACCGGGACGTCTTGTTCGGGGGACACGCTCCCGAGCCAGACAATCATTTGCTCGAAGCGTTACGAAAACAAATGCGCGAAATGGGAGCGCAAATCGGAATTGCCACCGACGGCGACGCCGACCGCTTCGGCATCATCGATTCTGACGGAACCTTTCTGCAGCCTAACTACGTGATTGCGATTCTGTTTGATTACCTGGTCGAAAGCCGTGGTTGGAAGAATGGTGTGGCCAAGTCGGTGGCGACCACCAATCTGATCAACGCGTTAGCGAAACGGCACGGGGTGGAACTGCACGAGACTCCGGTGGGTTTCAAGTACATTGGCGAACTGATAATGAAAGATAAGATTGCGATTGGCGGAGAGGAGAGTGCCGGACTGTCGATTCGTCATCACGTTCCCGAGAAAGATGGGCTGCTGGCAGGGCTTCTGTGCTGTGAAGCGGTGGCGCGCCGGGGGAAGTCCCTGGGCGAGCAATTAAAGGTCTTGTGTAACCAAGTTGGTTCCTTCTATCCGGAACGGCAGAACTTCCGCTTGACGGCTGAGGTGAAAGCCAAGTTCACTGAGAAGTTGAAGTCTGATCCGAAGGATTTCTGCGGGCACGCGGTGAGCGAGGTGGTGCGCACCGATGGATTGAAGCTGGTGTTCAGTGATGGGTCCTGGGTCTGCTACCGGTTGTCGGGAACGGAACCGGTGGTGCGCGTGTACACGGAAGCGCGCAGTGAAGAAGGACTAAAAAAACTGAGTACTGCAGGCAAGCATTGGATTTTCGAGTAGGACAGTTTGCAGAAGGAATCGATGGCAAAGCCTTTTTCTAGGATTGCGAAATTCTCGCGGCCGGCTGAGAGCTTGCGAGTGATGGTAGATCGCGCGCCACAGGCGGAAGCATTCGCCGCTTCCTGGATTGAGCGGATTCGGCCGACCGCGGCCCTCATCTACTCGCTACGACGCCGCATTGCGACCATAGTGGTGACCGTGTCGGCGGCGGCACTGTTTGTGCACGTTATGTTCGGAGCAAATGGCATGATTGTCTACAAACAGAAACGTGCCGACTATGAGGCGTTGCGAAAACAAATTGTGCAGGTGCAGCAGGAGAACGATCGCTACACGCAGCAGATCCAGGGCTTGAAGAGCGACCAGAAATCGATTGAGAAAGAAGCGCGCGAGCAGCTGGGGTACGCTAAGCCGGGAGAGTATGTGTATGTGGCGCCGCCACCGGCGAAGACGGCGCCGCCAGTGAATCACTCCGCGAGAAAATAAGCCTCTCCGTTTTCCTTTGGTGCAACTTCCCGCAACAGGCGTTACCAAGTACTGACAATCCGCAGCTTACTCTGTGGTATATTTCCGGTGCTTCAGTTCAATCGAACGGGGATTGGCCGTTCCCGACAGGGACGACCCGATCTTCGACATGTTGTGGACTTGCGGTGTGGGGCCGCAATTTGAATTACCAAAGGAGAAGAACGGCCATGAGAAAAATTCTATTGATTTGCCTTGCGTTAAGTTTTGTATTCGCCCTGTCGGCGATGGCGTTCGATGACATGGGGAAGAGCGCAACGGTCAACGGCTGGATCACTGATGCGAAGTGCGGCGCCAAGGGCGCGAATGCGGCTGGCGAGGCTTGTACGAAGAAGTGTGTGGCCGGCGGCGAGAAGATGGTTATCGTTACCGACGGTGACCAGAAGGTGCTCGCGGTCGACAACCAGGACGCGTTGAAAGGGCATGAGGGCCACCACGTCACCGTAACCGGCACAATGTCGAAGGACTCGATGCATGTGTCCAGCGTCAAGATGATGTGATTGGTTTTGCAAACCCAAACAGATTGAGGGGCGGCTAAGGCCGCCCTTTCTTTTTGGTTCTCAGTCTTGTCGAATGATGGTGAGAGAGACGCTGCAAGCAACGACTCTACGATTAGCGCACTACGCCTTCCAGCGGCGAGCTGGCTGTGGCGTATAACTTTCTTGGCATCCTGCCTGAAAGATAGGCTTGGCGTCCGGCTATTACTGCGTGATGCATGGCTTCGGCCATGAGTACGGGATCCTGGGCATTGGCGATGCCGGTGTTCATGAGAACAGCGTCGGCGCCGAGTTCCATTGCGATGGCGGCGTCGGAGGCGGTGCCGACTCCTGCGTCTACGATCAGAGGCACGCCCGTGATCATTTCCCGCAGGATGCGGATGTGGGCCTGATTTTGAATTCCCATGCCGCTGCCGATGGGTGCGCCCAAGGGCATGATCGTGGCGGCTCCTGCATCGATCAGGCGCTTCGCAAAAACGATGTCGTCTGACGTGTAGGGAAGCACGGTGAAGCCTTCGTTCACCAGCACGCGCGTAGCTTCCAGAGTTGCCTGAACATCGGGATATAGCGTGGCCTGATCACCGATCACTTCCAACTTGACCCAATCGGAAAGGCCGACTTCGCGGCCAAGGCGCGCGGCGCGAATGGCCTCGTCTGCCGTGTAGCAGCCGGCAGTGTTGGGCAACAGAAAATATTTCTTGGCATCGATGTAATCAAGCAGCGACTCTTTACTGCGATCGAGATTGACGCGGCGCACGGCGACGGTCACCATTTCAGCGCCGCTAGCTTCGAGGGCGCGAGCCGTTTCCTGGAAGGATTTATATTTTCCCGTGCCCACGATGAGGCGCGAGCGGAAGGAGCGTCCGGCAATGATCAATGAGTCCGACATGCAACTATTGTAGCGCTGTCATTGCGGAGCTTGAAGGAACTCGATCTGGAAGGGTGACAGGCACCGCCGACTCCGAGGCCCGATACGACCTCTCGGGACAGCCAACGGTACGTCGCCTCTACGACTGCGTTACTGTCGCTTCGGCCTGCGCATACAGATCATCGATCTGGCGGCGGTAGCGGTCTTCGATTACTTTCCGTCGCAGCTTCATAGTCGGCGTCATAGCGCCGTTCTCAGGAGTGAATTCTTCAGCCACCACGAGAACACGTTTCATCTTTTCAAAGCGGGCGAGGTTGCCATTTACGCTCTCGACGATGCCTTCGTAGAGAGCTTGCACCTTTGGGTTCGCAACCAAGTCAGCGCGCGAGGTGAAGGGGAGATTGTTTTCCTGCGCCCATGTTTCAAGCGCAACAAAGTTGGGGGAGACGAGAACCGTGGGAAACTTGCGGCGGTCGCCGAGGATGGCCGCGATTCCTACTAGAGGATTCAGCTTTAGAGAATTTTCGATGGGCTGCGGCGCAATGAACTTTCCCCCGGACGTCTTGATGAGATCCTTTTTGCGATCCGTGACGGAGAGATATCCATCGGCATCGATGTTGCCGATGTCGCCCGTTTTGAACCAGCCATCGACTAAAGCTGCCTTGGTTTCTTCGGGCCGATTCCAATAGCCCTGGAACACCGAAGGTCCGCGCACCAGGATTTCGCCATCTTCGGCGATGCGGACTTCGAGATTGGGAAGAGTTTTTCCGACGGTTCCAATGCGGTGATTGAGCGGTGTGTTTACGGCAATGACGGGCGAGGTTTCCGTAAGCCCGTAGCCTTCGTGAATGCGGATGCCGGCGTCGGCGTACCACTCGGCCAATTCGCGTCCAAGCGGCGCTCCACCAGAGATAAAGGTCTCGACCTTGCCACCCATGCCTTGTCGAATCTTGGAAAAGACGAGCTTGTTGGCCAACTTCCAACTACGCGATGTCGGAGTCCTTCCCGCAAGAATTTCAGGTTTGTTGTGCTTTCCAACAGAGAGGGCCCATTCGAAGATGGCGCGTTTGGGTTGTCCTTTGGCCTTCTGCGCCGCCTGCGCATAGATCTTTTCGTAGACGCGAGGCACCGCCACAAACACCGACGGCTGAACTTCCATAAGGCTTGCAGGCAAGCGGTCAAGGAAGGGGCAATAGGCCAACGTGACGCCGTGATAGAGCATGGCGAAGTCTACGTGGCGGGCGGTGATGTGGCACAGAGGCAGAAAGGAAATACTGATCAGCCCGGGCCGCATGTTGAAACCCAATAGGGAACATTGAATGTTGGAAGCGATGTTGCCGTGAGTGAGCATCGCTCCCTTGGAAGTTCCGGTTGTGCCCGAGGTGTAGACGATGGTAGCCAGATCTTGGGGGCCGATGGAGCGCGCTTTGGCTTCGATTTCAGGGCCAAGATCCTCGGGGCCTTGTAGCGTGATCTGGTTCATGGTCACGCATTTTCCCGCGAAGGGAGCGAGATCTCCATTGAACTCGACGGGATCCATGACCACGATCTTCTCGATCTGGGTTTGCGGGAGGATGGAGAGGATCTTGTGCAATTGCTGGTCGGAAGACAGGAAGATGGTGCGGCATGTTGAATCATTGAGCACGAAGGCCGTTTGTTCTGCAGTGAGGGTCGTGTACAGGGGGACAGTGACCGCTCCCAGCAGCAGGCTGGCAATATCAGCCATAGGCCATTCGGGACGATTTTCGCTGAGAATCGCGATGCGATCGCCCGGCCGAATCCCCCACGCATGGAGTGCCCGAGCGGTGCGGGCTACGCTTCGGCCAAAGTCGCGGGACGTGATCGGCAGCCACTTTCCCGCCTCGCGGTAGAGCAACATGCGGTCCAGATTGCGTTCGACCGCGGCAAAGAAAATGTCGTTCAGCGTAGTGATGCTCATTGCATCTTTCGGGGCCCTGATGGTGGAGACCATGATTGACACCTATGCGCACTGGCTCCGACAAAACTTTACTGGGTTGCGGGTGGTTTGAGCAATGCGTATGGTCACACCTTGATACTCTGGGGTTTACCGGATGGAGAAGGCAAGGTATCCTTGGGCCATTGCTCCTGTGGAGGAGTTCAATGCAAATGAAACGCTCAGCGATTCTGGCGGTCGGATTATTTCTGGTGATGGCCACGGGATTGTTCGCACAAAGCAAGGAGGATTCTGGCATGCCAAAAGTCGGTGACATGGCGCCGGATTTCACGCTGAAACACTTTGATGGCAACGACCTCAAAGACGTGAAGTTAAGCGACTACCGAGGCAAGAAGAACGTCGTTCTGGCGTTCTACATCTTTGCCTTTACCGGTGGTTGAACCCAGCAAATGAAAAACTTCCAGCAGAATTTGAAAACGCTGGAAGCAGCCGACACCCAGGTCCTGGGTGTGAGCATGGATAGTGCCTTCGCCAACAAAGCCTTCGCCGACCAAATCGGAGTGACGTTCCCCCTGCTGAGCGATTGGGGCGGTAAAGTAACCCACGAGTACGGAATCTACAAAAACGAATACCAGGCGCCGCGCCGCGTGAACTTCCTGATCGGAAAAGATGGAAAGATCCTGGAAGAGCAAGTGGACAAGGACGCGATCGATCCCACCAAAATTGTGGACGCTTGCCAGCGTCCGAAGATGAAAAACTAATCGCCTACATCCGCTCGTAGAGACGTACCTTGCTACGTCTCTGCGGGCGGCATTTCAGGCGATAGCTAGAGAGACGTTGCAAGCAACGTCTCCACGATTTCCCTCCCAAGTGGCTTGCCGGTAAGCACTTCCCCTGCCGGAAACTAAACTGTCTCTATGGGGTTTACACGGGTGTCGGTAAGATCACGACATACGGATTCCGTTCCGTCGGGGCAAACCTATGAAGACACGCAAGTTGTGGGTATGGATGGTGCTTCTGGCGAGTTTTGCATTCTTGACGCAGTCCTCGAAGACCGCACGAGCCCAGAATGATCCACAGATTCAGGATCAGGGGCAAGATGAGGCTCAAGCTCAAGATCAGCCGCAAGGTCAAGATCAGGATCAGAGCCCGGAGCAGGATCCCCCAGGCCGCGTAGCGCGGCTGAACTACTCACAAGGTTCCATCTCGTTTCGGCCTGCCGGCGAAGACGACTGGGTAACGGGCGTGCCCAACCGCCCCATGGTTACGGGCGACGATCTGTGGGCTGACGAAAATTCGCGCGCCGAAGTGCACATTGGTTCCACCGCGATCCGCCTGGGCGCGAAGACCGGAATCACTTTCCTCGCGCTCGATGACCACACCACACAGATTCGCCTGGCAGAGGGATCGATAATCCTGCGAGTGCGGCATCTGGACGATGAAGATTCGTACGAAATCGATACGCCGAACGTTGCGTTTACCGTGCTCCAGCCGGGCGAATACCGGATCGACGTTAGCGAGGACGGAAGCCGGACCATTACCAACGTCTGGCATGGTCGCGGCCGGGTTACAGGCGGAGGCTCCTCGTACACCGTGGTCGCCGGACAATCCGCCACTTTTTCAGGCAACGAACAGCATCTTGACTACGATCTCGGGCAGCTTCCGAATCGCGATGGTCTTGATGAATGGGCCTTCGATCGCGACGACCGCGAAGATCACGCTGATTCCGCGAATTATGTTTCGCGGGAAATGACTGGTTATGAGGATCTCGATGAGTACGGTGACTGGAGTTATGTTGCGGGTTACGGTCCCTGCTGGCATCCGCGCGCCATCGTTGCCGGTTGGGCTCCATATCGCTTCGGCCACTGGGTCTATGTTGGGCCGTGGGGCTGGACTTGGGTGGAAGATGAGCCTTGGGGCTTTGCGCCTTTTCACTACGGACGCTGGGCGTTCGTCAGCAATGGCTGGTTCTGGGTTCCGGGACCGGTCGTAGTACGGCCGGTGTGGGCTCCGGCGCTGGTAGCGTTCGTCGGAGGCGGGCGAGGATTCCGCTTTTCTGCGGGCGTTGGTGTGGGATGGTTCCCGCTGGCTCCGGGAGAAGTTTATGTGCCCGGATATCGCGTGAGCCGCAGGTACGTCACCAATGTGAACGTCACCAACACGACGGTGAATGTCACGCGAGTGACCAATGTCTATAACACGGTGATCGTCAACCGGAATACAACGGTCAACAACATCACATACGTGAACCAGCGCGTGAACAACGGCGTGACCGTGGTTTCGCACGACACGTTTGTGAACGCACGTCCGGTGGCCGGGAACGTGATGCGAGTGGATCAGCGGGAACTGGCAAGTGCGCCGGTCAGTCACATCGTGCGCGCCGAGCCAATTCGCAGCAGCGTGGTGGGTACGGGACGGCCCGTGTCGGTGCAGCCGCCGGCAGCGGTCCTTCGCCGCCCGGTGGTTGCGGTCAGGACGCCTCCGGCTCCTCCGCGGCCGATCGACCAGCGGCAGGCGCGGGCTGGCGGACGCCTGAATGAGCAAACGCTTGTTCGTCTGATGGGGAATGCGCAGCCGGGGCAGGCGAACCAAGGTGGTCGGCAACAGCAATCGCAGGATGGCTTCAAGCCCTTTACTCAACCGAACAACGAACATCAGATGCGGCAAATGCCGCCGACGCAGCCGCGTACCTACGAACAGCAGGGAAGTGCACAACCGGAGAACCGGAACACGCAGCCCGAGAATCGTAATTCTCAGCCTGCCAACCGCGATTTCCGTCCACCTCAATCGGAGCAGGCGAGACCGGTTCCGCAAGAAACGCATCCGCTGGTGCGGCCGGCGCCTCCCGTACAGGAGCGCAGTCCGCAACAGGAGCGGCAGCAAGAGCAGAAGTTCAATCAATGGCACCAGGAACGGCCTGCTTCGCCCCCACCTCAGCAGCGGGAGCCGTCACGGCCGGCTCCGCAGAAGCAGGAGAAGCAAGACAAACCTAAGGGCCGTTGAGGCTGACTGGTTGGTTGCAATGTGATAGGTTCGCATGAGATGCGCTTGCGGACCCGACAACCGATAACAGGAACGCCGGGAGAGGCGCGGATTCTCCCGGCGTAGTTTTTTGGCAATGCGTTTTGTGGTAGAGCACAAAACAATGACCGAAGCCAATCGTTCCCGAATCAACTGGATGGACGCGCTGTGGCTGGCATTTCTGGTGGGGCTGGCCTTATTGCCGCCCGTGCTGGAGATTCACAAGCAACTCATCCTGCTTGGATTCGGTGTTCTGCAGTTGTCGGAAGGATGGCTGATTGGTCGGATGCCCAGCCGTGGTTCGGCCTATGTCGTTCTGCTGAAGATTGCGCTGGCCATGTCGCTCGTAGATCACACGGGCGAAATAAGCATTAACAGCAGCTATTGGCCGATCTACTTCTTACCGGCGGTCACGGCAGCAGAATATTTCGGCCCATGGGCGACGCTGCTTTGGACAACCCTAGCGTCCGCTACCTATTGTGCTTATCTCTATGATCCTGAGATTCGGGAGATGGAGATTACAGCAGCGAACTACGAACTGCTTGCGATTCGAATTTTATTTTTCTTTCTGGCTGCGACGGTGGTCAACCGTTTTGTGGTCGAAAACCGCCGCACCACCAAGCGTTATCAGGAATTGGCAGAGACTCTCGCCGAAACGAACTTGCGTTTGGAACAGGCGCAGGCGGAGGCACGTCGTTCCGAGCGTCTGGCTGCGCTCGGCCAACTCTCTGCCGGGTTGGCACACGAGATCCGCAACCCGCTGGGGGTGATCAAAGGTTCCGCGGAGATGCTCACGCAGAAACTTGGCGATTCGAATCCGCTGGCGACGGAGTTCGCGGGATACATTTCTACCGAAACCAACCGGCTGAGCGCGCTGGTCACGCGGTTTCTGGATTTTGCGCGTCCGCTACATGCCGATCTCACCCCGCAAGAGGTTACGGCTGTCCTCGACCGGGCGTTGAATGACGTAGCCCAATTCTGGAAGGGTGCGCCCGTTCAAGTTGAGAGAGACTATGCAAGTGGCGTGCCGCCAGTTCCGATGGATGAGAGTCTGTGCGAACAAGCTTTCGTTAATATCGTGCAGAACGCTTACGATGCCATGGGATCGACGGGTGGCAAGCTGCGCGTTCAGGTGCGGAAAACGAGAGCGGGTGCCAGCGATGGCCGTTACGTGGACGGAGTTGAAGTGCGTATTGAAGACACCGGACCGGGTATTCCGCCGGAACTGCAGGAACAGATTTTTAATCCCTTCGTGACGACAAAGAAATCCGGCGTGGGGCTGGGGCTATCCATCGTGTCGAAGATTATTGATGGGCACCACGGCACGATTCGGGTTGAAAGTCCTGGCAATTCGTCCAACGGTGGCGCTGCAGTCGCGGGCGCACGATTCGTAATATTTTTCCCTGCCGCCGGCGAGAAGGCTGCGGTCGGGCAGTCAGCGCATTTGGTGATTTCGTGATCTACATTGAGTTGAGGAAAGAGCGCGAATGCCGGCAATTCTGATCGTCGAAGACGAAGCCAAAATGCGGCGCCTGTTGGAGTTGAATCTCGGCGATGATGGCTTCACGACTCTTTCCGCTGAAGATGCCGAGACGGGTCTCAAGTTGCTGCGCGAGAATCCAGTCGATCTGGTGCTCACCGACCTGAAGCTTCCCGGCATGAACGGCCTGGAGTTTCTGCAGACGATCAAACGGGAGAATGAGGCCCTGCCTGTCATTGTGATGACCGCATTCGGCAGTATCGAAACCGCGGTGGAAGCCATGAAGGCCGGGGCCAGCGACTATGTTCTGAAGCCATTTTCACTGGCCGAGATACGGATCGTCATCCACAAAGAATTGGATGTGCGCGATCTGCGCGAAGAAAATCGTTCTCTGCGAGAGGCTCTGGGCAAGCGCTTCTCTCATCCGAACGTAGTGGCGCGGAGCCCGAAGATGCAGGAGGTGCTCGCGACCGTGGAGCGTGTCGCCCCCACCAACGCTACCGTTTTGCTGGGCGGTGAGAGCGGGGTTGGCAAGGATCTAATTGCGCGCGCCATTCACGAAAAATCGCGTCGTGCCTCAGGACCATTCCTGAAGATCAATAGCACAGCGATCCCTGAGAATTTGCTGGAGAGCGAATTATTCGGCTACGAAAAGGGAGCCTTTACTGGCGCGGTTGCCAGCAAGCCGGGAAAATTCGAGCTAGCGGACAAGGGAACGCTATTCCTCGATGAGATCGGCGACGTGCCTCCGGTGACGCAGGTGAAACTGTTACGGGTGTTGCAGGAGCGGGAATTTGAGCGATTGGGGGGCACGCGCACAGTGAAGGTCGACGTACGCCTGATTGCGGCGACCAATCGCGATTTGCGCGAAGCGCTTGAACAAGGGACCTTTCGCGAAGATCTCTATTACCGTCTGAACGTTGTTCCGATTGATATCGCGCCGTTACGCGAGCGGAAAGAAGATATCCCCGATCTGGTGAACCTGTTTATTTCTCGTTGCACCGGGGAATCGGGCAAAGGGGTGGAAAGCATAACACCGGAGGCGATGCGGATTCTGGTCAATTGTCATTGGCCCGGAAATGTGCGCGAGCTGCAGAATATTGTCGAACGCGCATGCGCCTTGGCGAAAGGCAGCGTGCTGGGTCCCGACGACATTCATCTGGACGTGCGTCCCACGAGAACTTTGAACGGAGGCGGGGGATTTCTTCCTGACGGCATGACGCTGGAGCAGTGGGAAGATGAAATGGTGCAGGAGGCTTTGCGCCGCGCCAACGGCAACAAGAGCCAAGCTGCGCGATTGCTCGGGCTTTCACGGAATGCCTTACGTTACCGGTTGTCTAAAATCGGGATCGCCGACGAGCCTGAAAAGTCTGAATAGGGCCGTTCTCCTCAGCATGGGCGGCAATGTGGTTTACTAGTCGGCGATGATTCGACCTCAGGTTCTACGAACGCTCTTTGCTGGCCTGGTCTTTCTGCCATCCGTACTGTTCGCGCAAACTCTCGCGGAACGCCTCGGATATCCCGCGGGCACGAAGTTCATCATCGTCCACGCCGACGATCTGGGCGAAACGCATGCAGTAAACGCTGCGGCCATCAAGTCGTTGGAGTCTGGGACGATCAACTCCGCGAGCTTGATGGTGCCGTGCCCATGGTTCCCGGAAATTGCTGACTACGCCAAATCACATCCGGATGCGGATTTTGGACTACACCTTACCCTGACGAGCGAGCGCGTGTATTACCGCTGGGGTCCTGTAGCGCCGGCCGACAAGGTGCCGAGCCTCGTGGATCAGAATGGGTATTTTCATCACGACTGGCAACCCAACCAGCGCGTCAACCCGAAGGAGGTCGAGATTGAACTGCGCGCACAGGTTGAGCGGGCTCTGGCGATGGGCGTGCGTCCGACGCATCTCGATTCGCACCAGTACCGGCTGATCATGAATGGGAAAGAACTGTTCGACGCCATGCTGCGCGTGGCGCATGATTACAAGTTACCGCTGTTCGTTACGCGTGACTGGTTCGCGGATCATCCATACCTCCAGGCGAGTCTCGGTCCGGGAGACATTGTGGTGGACCATACAGTGACGATTGAACCGGATGTCCCGCCAGAAGAGTGGGCTGAGTTCTATCTCAATGCGCTGAAGCACCTGCAACCCGGGGTGACGGAGTTCGTCATCCATCCGGGCTTTGACGATGAGGAACTGCGCGCCGCCACCCGCGAACGCGCGACCTGGGGCGCGGCTTGGAGGCAGCGCGACTACGACTTCTTCAGCAGCGACCAGTTCCGCGAAACCCTCAAGCAACAAAATATCAAGCTGATCACGTGGCGGGAGCTGGGTCGAGCCGCGGCGTCCAAATAATTCCGAGCGCGAGAGGGGTGTCATTACCATTCGCAATAGTTAAGTAACTACTTGACAGTCAGTCAAGGCGGGTTAATACTTAAGTAGGTACTAAACAAATAGTGCAAGCTGTCGTGCATCGAAATGCCGAGAGGAGCAGAATCCATGCGCAGACTCATCGCTTTCAATCACATCTCGCTTGATGGATATTTCGTCGGGCCCAAGGGAGACTTCAGCTGGGCGCACAAGGGTAACGAAGATCCTGAGTACACCGCATTTGTTACCCAGAACGCGAGCGAGGATGGCCAGTTATTGTTCGGACGAGTGACCTACGAACTGATGGCGAGCTATTGGCCCACGGCACTTGCCGATCAACACAATCCAGCCGTCGCCAAGGGGATGAACCGCATGTCGAAGATTGTCTTTTCGCGAACACTCAAGCAGGCCTCGTGGGACAATACCAAACTTGTGAAGGGCGACCTTGTTTCGGAAATACGGAAGATGAAGGACGAGTCCGGACCCGGAATGGCGATTCTCGGTAGCGGCAGCATCATTCAGCAATTGGCGCTTGAGCACGTGATCGACGAGTATCAGATGATTGTGGATCCGGTGGCCCTGGGCAAGGGCCGCAGTATGTTCGACGGCATCAAAGAGCCGCTAAATCTGAAGTTGACCAAGACGCGGACCTTCGGCAATGGTAAGGTCTATCTTTGCTACGAGCCCGCGGAATGAAGCAAGGGCCAGGATAGGAGCGCAGCATGAGAACCAGACTGGCGGTCGTGCTGATGTACGCCTTGACCGCTTCGAGCCTTCTTGGCCAAGCGGCGAAGAGCAATTTTTTCACGACCTCCGACGGCATCAAGATCCACTACCTCGAGTCGGGCTCCGGTCGCCCGATTGTTCTGATTCCGGGATGGACGATGCCCGCCTGGATCTGGCAGAAACAAATCGACGAACTCTCGAAGAAATACCACGTGATTACAGTAGATCCGCGCTCGCAGGGTGAAAGCGACAAGCCAACGTTTGGACACCTGCCTGAAACCCGCTCCCGTGACTACAAAGAACTCGTTGACCGTCTCGGGCTCAAGCAACCGATTCTGGTTGGCTGGTCGATGGCCTGCGGCGAACTGGTGAAATATGCCGAGCAGTTCGGCACCGACGAAGTCGGCGGGATTGTAATGGTTGACGGATTTCTTTCGGAAAAGCTGAGCACAGAAATGTTTGCCGTCATTTCGGGATGGATGAATCAGTTGCAACAGGATCGCCGGAAGCAAGCGGAGGGTTTCGTTCGCAGCATGTTCAAGAAGCCCCAAAGCGACGAGTACGTGCGAAGTCTAGTCGATGCTTCCATCCAGGTTCCGGCCGACACCGCGGCTCTCCTCATTTACAACATGATTGCCGTCAGCGATTTTTCACCCGGCTTAGCTCGAATCAACCGGCCAGTTCTCTTTGCCTACCAGCCCGAGTCGCAAATGAGTGCGGATTATCTGAAATTAAAACTCGGCGACAGGCTCAAGCTGGAGCGATTCGATGGCGACGGTCACGCGCTGTTTGTCGATGACCCTGAGAAATTTAACCACGTGCTCGAGGACTTTGTTGAAGGCTTACCCAAGTGAACAACGCCGGCGGACGTCAAGACAGATCGTCTTAGCAAGGAGAAATGAACATGAAAGAGCGCTCGGTAACTCACGCCACCTTCGTGATTGAGCGCAGCTATCCCGCGAAGCCGGAGCGAGTGTTCGCAGCGTTCTCCGATCCGGCCAAGAAGCGCTGTTGGTTTACGAGCGACAAGGAATTCCAGCCGGAGACGTTTGCAATGGATTTTCGGGTTGGCGGCCGCGAACGGTCGAGCTTCCAGACCCAAGGCGCCACTTGCACCAACGATACGGTCTACCTCGACATCGTCCCCAACGTTCGCATTGTGATGGCTTACACGATGACACTCGGTGATCATTGCATCTCGTCGTCTCACGCAACCACGGAACTGTTGCCGTCCCCGAAAGGTACGGACCTGATCTTCACGGAACAGGCGGCATTCTTCGAAGGGGCCGATGGTCCTCGAATCCGTGAAAAGGGTTGGCGCAAGTTGCTGGACATTCTGGAAAAGACTTTTGCTCGCTGATGTGGCTACCGAGCAAGCACCGATGAATAAAGGGACCCATGCTTAGTCAACAAGGTCAGGTCGATCGCGTCTTTCATGCCCTGGGCGATCCCACTCGCCGGGCGATGATCGAGAAGTTGAGCAACGGCCCAATTACGGTTTCTCGGCTGGCCAAGCCGCTCGACATCACGCTTGCCGCGGTCGTCCAGCATTTGCAGATTCTCGAGAAGAGTGGCCTGGTGCGCTCAGAAAAAGTTGGACGCGTCCGAACCTGCCGGATTGAAGCGAAAGGATTCTCCGTCGTCGAGCGCTGGATCGCCGATCGCCGGTCACTCTGGGAGGCCCGCTTCGATCGCCTCGGGACATTCCTTGCTGAGCCCGACTAGTGATTGTGGCATTCAGCGCAACCTCACAGACGTAAGCCCGCTAGACGAAGAGCGGGGAAAACTTTCCGCGCTCTATCCGACACTGCCGCTTCTCTCGAGAGCGCAACCGTTAGTCTTGGGGAGCCCGGAGGCGCTCGCCCTCGGGGGTAGCGAACCCTGGGGCGATCGTCATCTCGTGGATCTTGTTTATGGCAACGCTAAAGCCGATGCCCGATACGAATATGGAGCGGGTCCGGAGTGCTGAACAAAATGCCGTTAGTCGATCAACTTGCGAGTGACTAGCGCCGTAACCAACCAGATAAAAGACATGGCGCAGCGAAGCGAGTTGTATCTGCTCCGCCGCGCGCATGGCATCTACTCCAATCTTAGTCCCTCTTCTCAGACTTAGGAGCGGTGAAGCGTTCTACCTCGCCGGAAAGGGAAATTCCCGCATCAACGTTAACGTAATGTAGCTTGTTTCCTGACTGCGCCAGTACAAATTGTGCGTGGATGTCTGCTTGGCCTGGAAACGAGATCGTCTCGGTCCCCGTGCAATCCGGGTTGACGGTATAGCTACCCGTCCCTGTGCGCCAGCCGGGTGGGACGTTCCCGTTCACGCCAGACGCATCGAGTGCCGTGAGATTTCCCAGGCCGTCATAGGTCGTCTTGGTGACACCGGTGAGAACCAGGCTAGTGCCATCAGGAAGGAAAATCAGGCCCTGCAGGGATTGGACCCAGGCACCCTGCATCGTCCGGTTGGTGCAGCCGCTGGCATGGGCCGTCAAGGTTGACGATGCGGCCAGAGCAAGAGTCAGTAAAAACAGCGATATGCGAAATTTCATTGTTGTCCTCAAGGGTTTTTTTCTGAGTTCAGATTTGGATACTTGACGTCGATTGAAGCCCCACGTCTGGCGGCACGTTCGCACGATTGCGAATCGCGATCAATGGACGGAGGGTGAATCGAGTGGTGAACTGAAGGTGAACTGGGCAACTCTGCTATAACGCAGCAGTTAGCGTCACTCCGACAACCGAATTAGACGCCGCTCGGTGGAAATTAAGGTACACTTCCATCACTTAGTCGAGGTTTCAGTTGGCTACTTACCGTTCTCTGCGCCGGGCGTGCGCACGCTTTGAATCATTTCGGGTCGACCTGAGTAGCAACGAATTATTCCACTCAGGCGTGCGTGTACCGATCCAAGAGCAGCCACTCCAGATATTGAGGCTCCTTCTTGAAGCGGAGGGAAAGGTTGTAACCCGCGAACAACTGTGCACTGCCCTTTGGCCGGAGAATACATTCGTCGACTTCGAACACGGAGTCAACACCGCAGTGAAAAAGCTGCGGCAGGCCCTCGAAGATTCGGCTGACAATCCCAAGTTTGTCGAGACGCTGCCAAAGATTGGATACCGCTTTGTCGCCTCGGTGGAGTGGGTAGCCGATGCCGCCGGCACGAGTTTGCCCCCGCGGGTTGTTCCAATTGGTCCGCCAGGTTTGAAGGCGGTTCCTTCTGTTGAAGATCACGAGCATGCTCCACGCGTGTCGCACTGGGGATGGCGGTTCGCGCCGCTTGCGCTTGGCTTGTTATTTCTGGTTTCGATTGGCGGCTATTTGTTGCGACCTCGATCCCAAATAAAAACCGATGCCTTGACCATCTCACCCTTCACAACCTTTCCTGGATTCGAAATCGCTCCCAGCTTCTCTCCCGACGGGAACCAGATTGTTTTCTCATGGTTCGGGTACGAACGGGAATTCCAATTCGATCTGTATGTGAAGCAGGTCGGACTGGAGCAGGTCCTGCAGCTGACCCATCATCCTGCCACGTTTCTTGTTCCCGCATGGTCCCCCGATGGCCGGTCCATTGCATTCATGCGTCAAGCTGAACCTGAAGCTACAGGTATCTATTTGATTTCTCCGCTGGGGGGCACCGAGCGAAAACTGGCTGGCTTCAGTCCTTATTTTGGAGGTTGGGATCCAATCGCTTTGAGTTGGTCAGCGGACGGCAAGTGGTTGGCATTCGCCAAGGCGAATTCTTCCGCGAACAAAACGGACTCGTCCGCTCAGCACTTTCGCATCCACCTCGTGAATGTTGAAACCACCGAAGAGCGGACTTTGCCAGATCCCGCCCAGGATTGCGTGCACACCTGGCAGCCCGCGTTCTCTCCGGACGGCAAATACCTCGCGTCGGTTTGTGTGCTCGGCGAAGGTGTCGCCAAGATCTATGTGCAAACACCTGACGGGAAACAATCGCGCGAAGTGATGGGCGCAAGGTCTTCCGAGGTCTTTGCTGGCATTGCCTGGTCGGTCGACAACCAGTCGCTCCTGTACAGCTCCGATGAGCATCTTTGGCGGATTCCGCTTGCGGGCGGGAAGCCGGAGAAACTGCTCTTCGCGCAAGATGTGGAATCGGTGGCGGTCGCTCGCAGCGGAAATCGACTGGCGTATGCGCAAGTGCGCCATCCAAACAGCATCTGGCAACTTGAACTAGCTGGCCAGACAAAATCCACCGGTCCAGCAACCAAGATCATCTCCTCGAGCCGCGGAGATATGGGACCACACCTTTCGCCGGACGGTAAGTACCTCGCGTTCCAATCGTGGCGCTCCGGAAGTCCGGAGATCTGGATTTGCGATCGAGATACCTCGAATCCGGTTCAATTGACGTCGTTTGGGGGACCTCAGACTGGTGCACCCAACTGGTCGCCGGACGGCCGCCGAATTGTCTTTGACTTGCGCACTTCCGGCAATGCAGAACTCTATGTCGTGAACGCGGATGGGGGTCCTCCGCGACGATTTCCCACCGGCACGGCAAATGGCGCAAATCCGTTCTGGTCTGCGGACGGTCACTGGATCTACTTCAACACCGAACGGCCGGACGCCATTTGGAAGGTACCTGTGGATGGGGGAACGCCGCTTCGTCTCACAGAAGGAAAGGGGCAGATGACGCCACTGGAATCGGCAGACGGAACGCGTGTGTTTTTTTACAAGGTCGACGCCGAGCATACCCAAGCTTGGTCAGTGTCAGCAAATGGTGGTGATGAACACCCAGTCATGGGCATGCCGAACGATGTGGGATGGGTTCCGGGCATGAAAGGGTTTTACTTCATCGATGGCCCCTCGCGCCATTTTGCTCTAAATCACTTTGATTCTGTCACCCAGAAAATACACAAGATTGCCGATCTACCTGGCTTGTTCAACATAGGGAGCCCCCATCTGTCCCCAGACGGGCGTACGTTTCTTTTTTCCGGAATCGAGCATTCAGAGGGCGATATCGTGCTGGTGGACGGTTTTCGATAGGCGAGGCGATTCACGATGCCGCCAACTCGGGTTCGAGTTCGCGGTTATATTCCTGGATGATCTGGTAGCACTCGCAACTCGATTTCTTAAGGAGATTGCGATTCATAATCTCCACCTTACCGCGACCCGGCTGGATGCTTCCTTTTGCTTGCAGTTCGCCGACAGCGACCGAAACACTGGGCCGATCGGTTCCTAACATGACGGCCAACAGGTCGTGCGTGTAAGGAAGAGTACTCGAGCAGACTCTGTCCTGACTCATGAGCAACCAGCGCGCCAGGCGCTGCTCCAGATTGTGCAAGCGGTTGCAGGCCGCGGTTTGCGCCAACTGCATTCCTTGAACGAGCGCATATCTCGTCAAGAGAGTCGCCAAGCGGGGAGCGGCAGGAAGAATTTCCTGCAACGCGCCGGCCTCGATTCTTATGGCTGTCGCTCCGACCTGCACCATCGCCACGTGCGGACTGCGATCAAGGCCTCCGGCCAGAGGTGCCCCAACGAACCCTTCCCGGCCCACCATTCCCACCTCCGCCGATTTCCCATCATTCATCGGAACGATGAGCGACACCACGCCGCCATTTGGAAAGTAACCCCATACGATCGGTTGATGAGATTGGTGAAGGACTTGGTGCCACGGCAGCGACACCTGCTCCAGATGCGGGTACAGAGCATCGTATTCAGCTTTGGGGATCGACCGCAGGATGTGATTCGGTACGACGGCGTCACGTTCGTTGCCATCCTTGGGCATGACAATTTGGATGTGAACGTTAGCGAGGAGGTTGGCAGCGGGAGCGGTTCGTGCCATCCATCCGAAGATTTTGCAAGCTCGTGGCGCTTATTTCAGGCCAAGCTGCGAATAGTATTCGTGAATGACTTCATAACATTCGCAGGCGCTTTCCTTCAATTTTCGGCGGCTCAGCACTCTCACGACGCCTCGCCGATATTCGATGATGCCCTGTTTTTGAAACCAGCTTGCCACCAGGCTGACGCTGGGGCGGTCTGTCCCGAGCAGGGTGGCCAACCGTTCGTGTGTCGTCATCAAGATCGGGGAGTTGACGCGGTCCTGAATCATCAGCAGCCAGCGCGCCATGCGCTGTTCCAAACCGTGCAGGCGGTTGCAGGCCGCCGTTTGCGCCAATTGCATGCCTTGCACCAGTGCATAGCGCGTGAGCAGAATGCGCAACTTCGGGGTCGATGGCAATACCTCCTGCAGAATGCTTGCTTTGATGCGATAGCCTTCGCTTGCCACTTGCACAAGGGCGCGATGCGGTGTCTTGGTAAGACCTCCAGCAAGAGGGGCTCCGATGAAACCCTCCCTGCCGACAATGCCGACTTCCACCATTTTTCCGTCGCTAACGCCAACCACCATGGAAATCACACCACAGTTTGGGAAGTAGCCAAACGCGATGGGAACTCCGGGCTCCTCCAAAATAAATTGCCGGGCGAGCGAAACCGGTTGCAGATGCGGCGCCAGTACCTCTTGCTCGTCGGCATCAAGAGACAACAGGATGAGATTCTGATTGCCCGGCGCCGGAGGTTTCTGTGGCGATACGATTGTGGCTCGAACACTGGCGCGGGGCACGCCGCCTACTATCCACTAAGCGGACGCTTCACGTCTGTGGGATAAGCGACAGAACATGTTCGAAGCACATCTGTGCAAACTGCAAACATAGAGGCGAAAAAACGGGTGTGCCAATTCTAGTCAGAATGCCTTGCGGCCATCCATCTTGGAGATATCCGGCTGTTGCGTCTCTGCGTTGCCTCGGGGACTGTCGGTGGACGTGACGGCAAGTGGAAGTTCCCTTTGAACTCCATCCGAAGAGATTGGCAAGGGACTGCTGAACACTCTTTCCACCGCATCGAGTAAGACTTGCGGGGCGGATGACTTGCCCACCACCTCGCGAATGCCCACGCTTGCGGCTTCAAGTCGGACCTGGGGAAGGTCGGACATGGTGTAGAGGAGAATGGGAGTGGCGGGGTGGATGCGAGCGATTTCGCGTGCCGCCTCTAGTCCATTCATCACGGGCATCGCCAGATCAAGAATAACGACGTCCGGGCGGAGTTCGCGAGCCTTGATCACGGCCTCCGAGCCGTTTAACGCGATGCCGCAGACCTTAAAATTTGAATTGGATTCGAGCAGGGTTCGCAAAGCTCTAAGGATCATCTCCTGGTCGTCGGCGATGAGGATTCGGACTACCATCTACGGCTTCTGTCTGAACGCTATGTAGGTTAAGCTACATAGCCGCGAATATCTCCCACAATACCCTCGCCACCCTAGAATTCCGCTTAGCGACTTGTATGGATCGAACCCGGCAAAGTCTTCTGCGCGCTAGGGTTTTGCCCAATCATGCTCCCTCGCCCCGTCGTAGCGGAGTGACCGAAGTGGCCGAATACCACCAGCCTTGGTTGAGGTTGGCCAACTTCCCGAAATAGAGGTTTTTTCTGCGAGTTGAGTGTCAACTTTCCTGTTGAAAACAAGGGAGTTAGGGTTGAAGCTCTTCCCTCCGTTTGGCATGGTAGTTGCCACTCCCGTTATGTCAAATTTCTTCTTGTGGAGTGTTGGATCGGTTCGGAGAGGTGGGCCATGAAAAGCAGATTCTTAGCAAGCCTTGCAGTCTTAGTTTTGGCGGTATCGGGTTTGATGTCGGTCCGGGCCTTGGCGCAAACAACGGAAGAGGGTCCGGGGCCTACGGAGCAGCCGAGCGCTCCCATGGAGATGGGACAGTCCGCTCCTCCGGACGACCAGTCCTACGAGGCCGAGCCTTCCGACGCCCAGCCTTCTGAAGCTCAACCCGGCGGACCTTCCGGCGAAGCTCCGGCGGAGTCGGATCAGGGCGTGGCGCGCGTCAGCCTGATGCGGGGAGACGTTTCGACTCAGCGCGGGGATTCTGGCGACTGGTCAGCAGTCGTATTGAACCAACCTGTTGTGGGTGGCGACAAGGTATCGACCGGCGACAATTCGCGCACTGAGTTGCAACTGGACTTCGCCAACACGCTTCGCCTGGGACCGAACACAAAGGTCAACATCGTCAACTTCACGCACAAACAGATTCAGGTCCAGTTGGGCGAGGGCATTGCGGATTACGTTGTCTCCAAAGACAGCGAAGCAGAGCCTGAGATTGATACTCCGAACGTTTCGATTCACCCTTCGCATCATGACGGAGTCTTTCGCGTCGAAGTGCATCCTGACGGGGACACGATCGTGATCGTGCGGCAGGGCGAGGCCCAGATTGCGACTCCAGACGGAAGCACAGAGATTCGCGCAGGAGATATGGCTACCGTGCGCGGCGATAGTGGCTCCGCACAGTACAAAATCTCTCAGGCTCCTGATCGGGACGATTGGGATCGCTGGAACAGCGATCGCGATCATCTCATTCGCGACGCTAATTCGTGGCGCCACACCAACCGCCGCTACACCGGATCGCAGGATCTTGACGCCTACGGACGTTGGCAGAGCGTTCCAGACTACGGCGACGTTTGGGTCCCCAATGAGCCCGATGGCTGGGTTCCGTATCGCAATGGAAACTGGACCTACGAGCCTTACTACGGCTGGACGTGGGTCGGCTACGAACCCTGGGGATGGGCGCCCTATCACTATGGTCGCTGGTTTCCTTATGGTAATGCCTGGGCCTGGTGGCCTGGACCGGTGTATGCAGGCTATAACCCGTTCTGGGCGCCGGCCTACGTTTCATTCTTCGGTTGGGGCGGCGGCTTTGGCTTCGGCGTAGGTTTCGGAGGCTGGGGTGGGTTCGGATGGCTTCCGATCGGGCCTTGCGATTACTTTCATCCGTGGTGGGGTGGGTATCGTGGACGGTTCGGCGTAGTGAATGTGTACAACATTCACAACAACTATCGCTACGGTGGAATTCAACCCCTGCATGGCGGAAATCGGTACTCGAATATCGCGAACCTGCACAACGACCACGTGGGCCGGGCTCTCTCGACGGTGAACGCGGCGCACTTCGGGGCGGGGCGTATTACGGCGGTGCCAGCCAGTCGCGCGCAGATCAGCGGTGCACGCATGATGGCGGGCAACTTACCCGTGGTTCCATCACGCGCGAGTTTGTCGGCCAGCGGTCGAGCGGCTGCGCCGTCCACGGTGCGCAACGGTGGTTCGCAGCGCTTTTTCGGGGCCCATAACAATGTGGCGCGCCCGGTGTCGTTCCAGCAACAGACCGCAAGTCTGCGGCAGACGATGCAGCAGAGCCACGTTGGCGCAGTTCCGGCCGGCGGACGCGTGAATACCAGCCAGCCTTCAGGATTTCGCGGCCCGGTTGCGAGCACAAACATGCAGCGGCCGAGCGCAGGTACGCCTTCGAACCGAAGTGCGGTCAATCAGCCGTCCTCAGTTCAAAACAGGGGCGGATACCGTCCATTCAATCCGCCGGCCGGCACTAGTCGGGCGTCGAACCTTGGCGGTTCGGAGCGGATGGGTACACCGAATCCGAACTCCAGGAGCACGGGCTCGTCAAACGTTCCATCGCCACGAGGCACGAGCCAGTCTCCAGCAAGTAACAGTGGCAGCTTCCGTCCTTTTACCCCGCCGAGCGGGAGCAGTCGCTCGTCAGGCTTGTCGAGTTCGGAAGGGGTGAGTTCAGGCATGAACTCGCGCACGATGGAAGGGCCGCGCGGCACCAGCCAGCCTCCAACAAACAACGGTGGCGGATTCCGTCCGTTTGCTCCGCCATCGCACAACGAGGTTTCACGGGGGCCATCGAGCGCACCGTCGTCGTCACCGCGGAGCAGCGGCAACTACTGGAATCGTACGGCTCCGACCTCGGTACAGCCGCGAGGCAGCAGTTCGTATCCAAGCAATTACGGTCGGGGATCATCGCCGCGCCAGCAGTTGGATATGCGGCAACCGATCGTGCGGCCGCCTTCAAATTACGGGTACCCGCGGGGCAGTTATCCGAGCTCTCCGCGCAGCAACGGGCCCAGCTACAGTGCGCCGCGCGGTGGGCCGAGCTATAGTGCTCCGCGATCAGCACCGAGTTATGGCGGATCGCGAGGTGTGCCGAGCTACGGCGGGGGTTCGCACAGTGCGCCGAGCTATGGCGGCGGAGGTGGTCATGGGAGTGCGCCCAGCGGAGGTGGACACTCTAGCGGCGGTGGCGGTGGTGGTGGACACTCCTCGGGCGGTGGCCATTCCAGCGGTGGCCGTCACTAACAGGCGTTACAAGCAGCGTGTCTACGGACAAGTTGCTGTAAATGAAGTAAGACAGAGGCGGGAAGGGCGTGCTAACTGGCACGCCCTTTCTATTTCTGGAAAGAATTTCCGCGCGGGATTGTTTCCCGAAGTAATACTGCCGACAATCACGGCCGCTCGTACGCCGGACTATCCGGAGCCGGGCGATCATAATCGCGGCCGTACTTATTTTTGTGGGCGACGGTGACATCGATCTCCGTCAAGGTGAAGGTCCCAATCGACGCGTCCGAACTGGAAACCGTAATCTCTCGAGTTAAAGCGCGTAGCGAATCAGGCGCGACAGAGGGATGAAATACCTGCAGCTCATACCGACCCGGCGGGACATTCGGAATGTTGATCTCCCCGCGCGAACCCGAGATCGCGTAATACGGCGTAGCCAAGGCCACGACTACCGCGCTCATCTGCGCGTGAATGTTACAGAAGATAAAGGACACGCCAGGCTTGTCGAACTGGACAAACCTTGTCGTGCCGCTTTCATAAAGCCCAAGATCGAAGCGCTTGCCCTCGAACAGCGAAAACACATTATGAAAGAACGGATCGTGGTTGGGAAACTCGACCTTGCCGCCAACCGGAATCACGATCAGCGAAGGCTGAAAGCTCTTGTTCTTCTGCACGAGTTGCGGAATTCGGGAGGGATCCTGTCGGGGGGGCTCGAATGCCGTTCCAACCGGAGTCAGCCAGACGACCGCTTGAGAAGCGTTCGGCAACGGATGGCCATTCTTGTTGAGGTTGACGCGCCCCTTCAGCACTTCCTGAGCGGGTGCGCAAATGGCAGCGCAGAGCATCGCCAAGAAAAACAATCCGGGATGAATGGAGCGTGTCCTCAAAACAGGATCCCCACGGAGAGGTTGACCTGGTTAGTTGTGCTCGCCTCGCTGTAAATGGGAAATGTGTGCAATCGCCGGAACTCGGCAGAAAGCACCAGATCGGAGCGAGGACGAAACACCACGTTGCCAAGTGCGCCGCGATTTCGTCCGAGAATGGGGCCACCAGGGTTGTCCACATCGATAGCGAAGCCGCGCACATCGCCGGCGAAGGCATCGTCTTCGGCGAATACGCCGTTCAGTTCCAGCTTGGGAGTTATCTGGAACTTTAGCTGGCTCCATCCGCCGGCGGTATTCAGTCCTCGGATCGGACTAAAAGGTGACATCGGATCTCCGCCGTAGACGATGCTTTGCCCGATCGCTCCGCCGAGTCCGCCGATGCCGCGCCCGCGATAGAATTCACCGCTGAAGCCCAGGCGCGGAAGAATTGGAATCTGCCAATCCGCCATTGCAGCCCATGCATCGATGTAGCGGGCCCACGTCCAATCCTGGCGGCCGTAATAGCCAGCCACTCCGAAGCTGAGAGGATGCTCCTTCACAGGGCGTGACCACGCCGTGCGAAATGCGTAGGCAGGTTGTCCGGAAAGTTCTCCTGCCTGCGCCGAACGGTAAAAGGGATCCTGAGGATTTTCCCAGTCCAGGTTGTCGAGAACTCCCGCCTGCATCGTGATCGTTTGTTGGTCCGAAATCAAGAAGCGGTGCTCGACGCGAAACTGCGGGGTCCATGCCCACAGATTTCCTCCAAAGGCGAACGTCGGCGTCGCCAGTGAGGCGAACGAAGTTGGCGACAAGGGCGAGATAAACAACGCATCTTGCCCCGCTACCACGGATGTGTTTTCCCAATCGAAGCGCAGATTCGCAGTTTGCAGCCGTACGATTCCAAAATTGACGCCGTTGCCGGTCCCCGGGAAGCCTCCTGAGAAATCCATCTGAATGTCAGCCGAGGTTCTGGCTCCTGCGATGTGGGGGCCAAAGATTTCGAGGCCCAGTTCTGATTGACGGAATGTGGCTCCTACCGTGGCTGCGGGCCAAGCTCTTCGGACTGGCTCGGAGTAGGTTGGAAAGTCTAAGTTATCGGAACTGCCCACGTTGCGGAAAGCGTTCATCAGAACGATCCCGTGAAGTCGGGCTCGATACTTGGATGCGCTCTCAACCTTCGTCTGATACTGCTCGTCGATTTTCGAGCCGATGAGAGAGGTCGATTCTTCCAGCTTCTGTACTCGTTCTTCGAGAGGGGCTTCGCCCTGCGCGTTCGCGGAATTGGTGGTGGCTATGGGCGTAGGAGATTTGCCTTCTGGCGGAGCGGCTGCAATGGTGTTTGCCTCCGCGCCGATCGGCGTCGTTGTCGGTCGCTCCAGCAATGCGCGCGTGGACTGCAAGTCCTGACGCAACTGGTGCATCTCGGTGCGGGACTCGGCATTTTCGGCTCGCATTTCTTCCACCAGACTCCGAAGTTGACGGACCTGATCCTGCAGGTCACGAACGGCGGTCGCCGCGTCAACCCGTGTGGGTGGGGCAGCAATTGCAGTCGTGTCCTGGGCGCGACCAAGCATGCTGAATGGAACGAACGCGGCAACCGCCCACGCAGTCCTGCGAACCGCAGAAGTTCTAAGGCTCTTCACACCGTCCTCCTACACCACCCGGGGATCAGGCACTAGTGAAGAGAGGATTTGTGCCTATGGGCCCGGATGCGAAATCGAATTTTGTCTGGCGTCTTCCCGCTGCGCGGGCACGAGCGAAGATACGACCACGGCGTTATCGCTGGCGCTGTGGAAACTTTCTTGCAGGCGCCCGGGCAGTACGATTCGGAAAACTGTTCTGCCCTGAACCGTGCGTTCCACCACAATCTCGCCGCCATGATCTTGAACGATTTTCTGCACCACCGCCAGTCCCAACCCGGTGCCGTTTTCCTTACCGTAACTGACAAAAGGATGGAACAAGCGGTCTTGAATCGACTCTGCGATGCCAGGACCGTTATCGGCGACCGAGATCGTAATGGTGCCCGCGACTTCAGCTGCCGTGACCTCCACCTTGCCACCCAGTGGAGGAGCTGCCTCGCATGCATTCAACAAGAGGTTGTAGAGCGCGCGTTCCAGTTTGCGCTGGTCAAACCACCCTGAGACTTGGGTCCCACACAACACATCGATGGCGCGGTTGTGATGCCGTGGGTGAAGGCGAACCGCGAGCACCGACCGTTGAATTGTCTCCGCGACATTGGCGTAAGCAGGATTCAGAGATTCGCGGGTCCGTGCGAATTCCAGCAGGGAATCGATGAGGTCGGTCATCAGGTTCACCCCGGTGCGAACTTCCTGGTACAACTCCTCCCGCTGCACCGGCGTGAGATGGCTGTCACAAAGGAATTCGGAATTGGCGACGATGGCGGCGAGGGAGTGACGCAGATCGTGGGAAATCGAACTGGCCATGCGTCCGATGGTGGCAAGCTGTTCCGATTCCAGCAGGTCGCGCTGGCTCTTCAGCAAACTCGCGCGCATGCGATCGAATGCGCGTGTCAGTTCAGCGACCTCGTCGCCACCTCGAGGATCCAGGGGATGATGGAAGTCGCCGCCTTCCAGGGCGCGAACTCCAGCCACCAGGCTCCCCAGTGGCCGCGTGAAAGTGTGCGAAATTACGAACACCAGCACGCTACCGACGACGATTGCGACCAGCCCCAGCAGAAGGAGATACCGATTCAGTTGATCGACAAACTTCGTGGCCTGATCGTAAGAGCCGAGAACGCTTAATCGAACCGGTGTTGATCGCGAGCCCGAGAGGACAAGCGAGGTGGCCAGGAAACGCTCGCTGCCAATCTCGATATCTCGCGGATCGTCGTGTGCCGTCCCTGCGATCAGCGCCTCAATGCTTCCGCCTTCAGTCTGCGTCGGCATCAGCGTCGTGCCCACAATTTCGTTCCCGCAAGAGAACGCCACTTGGCTGCCCGCCACCTTGCTTACTTCCGCCGCGAGCCGGTCATCGATTTCATACCCAATCACGAGGAAGCCGAGCAGCGTGCCATCGGTCCTGGAACCGCGGTAGATCGGCTGGATAAACGTCTGGTAGAGGTGATGGTCGCCCAGCCACCAATGGCTTGTTTCTCCGCGCTCGTCATCGAGAGATTGCTGGAAATATTTTTCGGCTGCCTCTTTTGTGAACCCCGGTGTCTTGGTATGTACAGCCACGACCTGACCCTTGCGGTCGACCATGACAAACAAATCGCTAGCCGCGATCTGGGAAACGTCTTGCGACGCATCCTGGATCGTCACCGGGTCAGGACTGGTCATGATGGCCCGCGTGATCGGCAGGTCGGCCAGCAAAGCCACATCGCTGGTTAGCATGGTCTCGCGTTCATGACGAAAATCCTGAAACGCCGCGACCGAATTCCGTAGATTCACCGCAATGCTCTGTCGGACATTGTTACGGATACTTCGCTGTACCAGAAAAAGACTCGTTGTGGTCAGCGCCGCGGTGATTAGCAGCATCGACAACAAAAAGCGTGTGCGCAGCCGAAGCCGTGGCAAAAGCCCGTTGGCCGAATCGGGTTGGGAGGAATAATGCACGGGTTCAAGAGGCAGGTTCACGGGAATCAGCAAACGAACTTGTAACCCATGCCATGGACCGTGCGGAAGTGTACCGGGCTCGACGGATCTTTCTCCAGCTTCTGGCGCAGTTTCAGGATGTGGTTGTCGACTGTGCGCGTCGAAGGATAGTTCTGGTAGCCCCAAACTTCATTGAGAAGTTCGTCGCGGCTAATGACGCGATCGGCATTCTGCACCAGGAACTGAAAGGTTTTGAATTCCTGCGCCGTTAAGACCACGATCTGGCCGTCCCGCTTGATCTCCATCTTCTTGAAATCGACGGAGATGCCATCGAAACTGAAGACCTGAACCTCAGGGGCGCGCGCAGTATGGCGCAGCGCAGCCCTCACACGGGCCAGCAACTCCCGAGGACTAAAAGGTTTGGTTACGTAATCGTCCGCACCCAGTTCGAGCAAAAGCACCTTGTCGGAAACGTCGCTGGCTGCGCTGAGCACGACGATCGGCACCGTCGGGGCCATAGCCTTGATCTCTTTGCAAACATCTCGTCCCGAAACTTTGGGAAGGCGGAGGTCCAGCACGACAGCGGCGGGAGCAGAAGACTGGAAACTGTCAAGAGCGGACCTGCCATCGGACTGGGTCTCGACGGAATACCCTTCGGTTTCGAACAGACGCCGCAGTGCCTTCTGAACAGCCGGATCGTCTTCCACGACGAGAATCCGGCCGATCGGCCGTGTGGATGCGGTGGGAGTGACGGCTCTCGCGGAACTCAGAGGTGCAGCAAGGTTGCCCATAGAAATGTCCTGTAGTCGGCAAGGGGAAGACTTCCGGACCCTTTGAATCATTATCCCCACCGGAAGTAGCTCGACTCCTGAAGCTTACAACGGTTTTGGCTCAGAACAGGCTCTAGATGGGCTCTTTTGACATTTTTTTTACAATTCCGATTTCACGCCAGATCCCCATACGGAAGCCTGCTTGCTCGCGGCTTTCCGCCCTGAGCGGGGTTCTCAATTCCAGCGAGACGTCGGGCGGGGACCGCGGAGACTTGGGAGGGGGTTAACACCGAAGACTATCCTTTACAGGAAATCCTGTATGGACCGCGAACTGTCGTTTGCCCCACGCTGTACAGGCTTCTCCGACGCGCCGCTACGTCTGCTGAGCTTTAGGATTCACTATCCCTCGTCGAGGAGTCAAGGAATGCGCTTGTCAGGTAAGTTTCTTCTACCGGCCCTGTTGCTGTCATGGCTGTTTCTTCCAAATTTCTGTTTTGCCAATAGCGGTACAGACTTCAGCAACAGCGGAGGCACGCTAACGGGAACCACTACGGGCCTCTCCCTTAGCGGGTCCACGCTGATCGCGGTGACCGGATTCAACGGTGCCGGACTGACCACCGGAGACTTGGGCTCCGTTAGCTTCACCACTGGAGCTTTGTCGAGCGGCACGTTGGCAATGGGCGGAACTTTCGCGAGTGGCGGAACGTTCGAAGTCGACGGCAACGGCACAGGCGGACTTCCCAATGGTGTCTTGTTTTCGGGAACGTTCTCCGGATCAGTGACCTGGACGCTAACGACTTTGGCGAACGGAACCCACAACTACACGCTGACGGGTGTAGTGACGGGAATGATGGGTGGTTCGAACGTTGATGGTGTTACCGTGCAGTTGACTATCAATACCGGCAAGGAGTTCTTCAACGGCACAACTTCGATTTCTGGCGGGGACACTACCGTTGGCTCGACGGTGCCGGAGCCATCGACCCTGGCCTTGTTCGGAACAGGATCGATCGCCTTTGCCGGGGCGCTGCGTCGAAAGTTGTTTCCCGCGCGATAACTTCAGCCTGCGAAATTGGAAACGCCCGCCGCTCGTGCGGGCGTTTTTTCTTACCCGGCACAGAATGCACAACCCATCCACCGCGGCGAAAGCTGTCGTAAAATTGAGCCCTTGGCGGAACTCTCAGAACTAGACCGTCTGGTGGTTGTGCTGGTGCGCCCTCGCAATCCTTTGAACATAGGTGCCGCGGCGCGGGCCATCAGCAATTTCGGGGCTCATCGTCTACGTCTGGTGAATCCCTATGCGGATGGATTTCGCGAGGCTCGCTCCGCGGTGGGCGCCTCTGATCTGCTCGAAACGGCGGAAGAATTCAAGACCGTTGCCGAGGCCGTTGCCGATTGTACTTTGGTGGTGGGGACGACCGCCGTGCGCAACCGAGCACTGCAACACCCGGTTCATCGCCTGGATGACAATTCTGGCGGCCTGATCCGCCAGCAACTGAAGACGGACCGGGCTGCGATCCTTTTCGGCTCAGAAAAAATCGGACTGACGAATAAAGATTTCAGTCACTGTCACTGGCTGCTGAACATCCCCACGAAAGAGAAAAACATCTCGATGAATCTCGGGCAAGCCGTAGCAGTGTGCCTCTACGAACTGGCCCGGAGCGCGCCACTCCAAATCGCGGCAAGCGAATTCCAGCCCGCCACCGCCGGGGCAACCGAGCAGATTACAGAGAATCTGCTGGAGGCCTTGCGCATCAGCGGATACGTCAAGCCCGGAACCGACGCCATGTTTGAAAAGAAAGCCCGCAGCCTGATCCTGCGCTTCAAAATGGAAGCGTACGACGCGAAGCTCCTCCTTGGGATGGTGCGGCAGATCGTGTGGAAACTACGACTCGGGACAAAAGCTAGCGGGTGATGTGTTCCTGAGAAGCTTCAACGGACGAGCGCCTGAAGCGAAACTGGAGAGACCACGCGCTGGAGACCGGCTTTCCGTCGACTTCCGCCGGCGCAAATTTCCACTCCTTCGCCGACTTCAAGGCCAGGTCCGCAAAATATTTGCTTGGGCCGGGGGAAGTCAGCGTCGCCTCAGTCACTTTGCCGGAAACATCTACCTGCACCCGTACTCCGACTTTGACTGTGCCCGTAATCGTGTTGCGCGACCTCTGAGAAACTTCAGGCAGCACCTGATGTACGACCTCGCCCCCAGCGCCCTCCTCCGTTGATTTCGGAGCTCCGGTCGTCGGGTTGGGCGCAGCAGGCTTGGGCACTGCTGGACTGGGATTTGCAGGTGCCGACGCGGTCTGTGGCGGCGTTTGATTGGCAGATTGCTCGCTGGTAGCGGCGACTGGAGTGGATCCAGTCTTTCCGCGAGAAAAGAAGAGAATTGAACCGACCAATACAGCGCCGACCAGCAAAGCGGCGACAATGGGACCACGCTTCACCGTGCGAGGGGGAGCGGGAGGCGCCATCGGCTCAACTGGCACCGAGCGGGCCGCAGGCTGTAGGCGCGCCTGTATGTCGGCGAGAGAGCAGCGCCGCTTTGGATCAAGATGCAGACACTCGCGAGCGATTCCGCGGAATGGCTGCGGAACGGTTTCCGGCGGAGTGGGATCGGGGCGCGAAGCTTCGTCTTCAAACGACAGATTCTGCGTCAGGGTGGCGACCAGCATGACCCCAATGGACCAGACATCGCTCGCGGGCGAAACGATTCCGGCTGCCGTTTCGGGCGCATCGTAAACATCGCGCCTTCTCCGTGCCGGGAACGACTCCGCACACGGCACGATCTCGTCTGCAGAAAGTTTTAGCTGGTCCTCCGTGGCGTGCACGTTGGAAGGCTTGATGCGTCCGTGCACAAATCCCTTGCTGTGCAAATAGGCGAGGGTATCCAGTAGCGGAGGAAGCATGTCGGTTGCTTCAGAGGGCGTGAGCGCTCGTTGAGGAAGGATTTGCGATAGATCCTCCTCGGCATATTCCGTCACCAAATAGAGCAGAGACGTCCCGTCTAGCCGGCAACGTCCGGCGTCGTAAATGCGCATCAGATGCGGATGAGAGAGTTGGGCTGCGGCACGCCAATGCGAAAGTTGCTGGTCGGCGTCCGCATCAGCGGCAATCAGCTTGATCGCAACTTTTTGATTTGCCTGCCCGGGCCGCTCCGTGAGGAAAACCGCGCTATGTTTTGAGCCGCCAAGCCACTGCCGAAGCGGGAATTTCCCGTCGACGCGGCCTTCCCATTTTTTCCAATCCTCAGGACTGCTCATATCGGCTCCCCGCGAATTAGCATTCTATGCCATTGGGAAAAAAGCGGTAAATACAGTGGTTCTCCGCGAGGAGCCGCGTCTGGCTGTAAAATCCGTTCACCTGCTTTTATAAGTAAAAGTCACCTTAGTCTCTTCATCCAAAACGAGCGGACGCACGAAGCTGAACGAAGTGCCGGCCCTCGGCACATTGATGGCCACTGGCAGCACGCCCGCAACCCGCCGCTGCAGATTTACGACATTGGCCGAAGCGGCGTTCTGATTGACAACGCCGGGAGCCAAGCTTTCGACGTCGCGGCCGTTCACCGAGCCACCGATCAAAGCGCCGTGAGACTGATTTTGAGCGGACTGGGTTTCAATCTGAGGCGCGTTGGCGCTGACTTCCACGGTTTCGGCAGCGCTGGCAACATTCATTTGAAAGTTGTACAAGGACGGCTGCTTGGCGTCGTAGTTGAGATTGAAGGTGCTGGTTCGAAAGCCCTGCATCTCCGCCTGCGCTTTGAAGTTCCCAGAGTTGATCCCATCGATGACCCAACGGCCTTGTGCGTCGGTTACCGCGGTCCGGGACTTTCGATTTCGTGAGTCTGTGATCGTAATTTGCGCGAACGGAATGACGGCTCCGCTGGGATCCACTACATAACCGCTCATCTGCCCAGGAGCGCCTTGCACCCTTGCGTTGCTGTAAATTGCGTCCTCGCGAGTTCTCCCTTCGTTGATTGCGTCTTCTTCGCGAAATGCCTGAGGAATGCGATTGGCGGCGAGGACATCGCCACCGAAATCTTTCACCTTGTATTGCTCTGGCAGAAACACTTCCCAGTTCAGCAGGTCGATGGGAATATCCATGTTCGGAAGACTGAGTTCGGCGCCGCCTTTCTTTGCGAATGGAGCGCCAAAGTGCATGAAGACGAACGACACGGTGTAAGAGTCGGTCGGATGAAATCCCGGCCGCAGCAGTGGGACGCGGCTTCCGTCAGGGCCTTGCACGGGCTTGACGCGCTCGCCGCCCACCTCCGCGGAGAGAATGCTGACGCCTGCGGGCAGGGCGACTTTCAGGAATGGCTGCGCCTGGTTCTTCACAATCAGCTTCACCTCAGTGAGCGATTTGCCTTCCGATGTGACCATAGTTGTGACGACCGCGCTTTCGGCAACGGCTGCGAGAACGCTTCCGTCGGGAAAGCGGATCCATTGCAGTGCCAGGGTGGGGGTCTCGCTGGCCTGCTTGTGATAGCGGAATGCTGCCTGCGGCGGAAAGTGTGCCAGAGAACGCAAATAAGGACTCGCTTCTTTCACGTCCATGCGCTTCAAGCCGCCGCCTTCGGTCGCTGTGAGTTCCATGGTGCCAGCGCCCTCGACCAGCACTTCTCCGGTCTCTCGTTGCGCTCCCTTGAACGTGAGGAACGGCGCATCGGTCTTCGCATCACTGATTGATCGTTCCAAGGAAATAAGGAACTGATGACTGCGTTGCGCGGGCGCGTTTACCTTAAGCGTTAAGACCCCGGAGTTCGTCTCCGTTGAGTCCAGCGTGGCGCCAGTGACGCCAGTGACCTCGTAGCCGGCAGGCAACTCAACTTGGAATTGAGAAGGCTCGCCCCGCACGATTGTGACGTCGGCGAGTACCGCCAATCGAATTTCGGCTTCGCTTACCGAGACGAGAGTCTTGGCGTCCGAAAGGAACCGTACTTCCCGCGGCACTGTCGGAGTCACGGCTTCGCGGGTAGCCCACCAGATATTCGCAGGCTGTCCCGGAACCATCGTGGCTTCAATCGCCGTGTGACCGTTTTCGGATTTACGACTCGTAATGATGCCCGGGTTGATGTAGGCAAACGTGTGATCGCCAGGAATCACGAGTGCGAGTTGCACGCTACCGGCGGCGGGCGCAGGCAGCGTGAACGACGCGCGTCCGGCCTCGATTCTCAGAGGCAGTCCAGTATCGAGATCGACGGAGAATTCTCCGGGGCCGGGCAGCAAAGCCATGTGCGTTCCGTTCTCCTGTAGCAACGCGACTCCCTTGCCGTTCTGGTGCGCGTCAAGCACCGTCATCCCGCTGGTCAGAGGAACTTTGCTCACGCCCTTGCGGAAGAGTTCTCCCTCGATCTCCACCGTTCCTCGGACTCCGTCATTCTCGACGCGCAGTTTCACGTCGGCATGCTTGACGGAGTAGGGAAGTGGTGCAACATCCGATTTCTTGGGAGGCTTCGCTGCGAGTTCCACTAACCGGTTGTATTCGTCGAGCGTCAGGCTGACGCTGCCGGGATCCGGCAGGGGTAGCGTAGTCTTTTCTTCCGCTATGCACACACAACAGAGCAGTAACATCACGAATATGTTTTTCATCGCACACCTGCCTTTTTGTCGCGCTGGAAGCTGAATTGAGCAGCGGGAAACTGGTTCTCACTGGTGAGTTCTGAGACCAGGAAGATCGACGGCCCGAATGCAGGAAATGCCACGTTGATCGGCAGGATGCCGGTGACCCTGCCCGCCAACGACTTCGCCTTAAATGAATCGAGCAGAGCTTGCGTAGCGTCTTTTTTCTCCTTTGCGTCTCGGCTCTCAAGCTTGGCCATCTCTTCCAGGCGGTCGTATTGTTTGGGGCTAGCGGCCGGAGTAGCCGCGGAAAAGACGCCACCCTCGCCACTGCTGATCGGCTCCAGCGCCGCGGAGGTCGGATTCACGTATTGCTGCGTGCGAAACATTCCCGGCTCTGCCGAGACCTTGAACAGAGGCGGATAGTAGAGCAACAAACCGGTGCGCGAAATCGGAAGGTCGAGCGCGGGGAGCGTTACTTTCTCCTGTCCCTTGTCGTTCCAAGCCGCAGCTTTCGCCAGATACAGAATCTCGATCGCGAACGCCGGCGCATCATCGCCGCCCCGCGATTTCTCCAGCGGCAACAGCAAGCTGCCATCGGGAGCCTGTCCCGGACGAACCGGCCTTCCTGCCAGCGAAACGCTCCAGACCGTTGCTCCCGCAGGCAGCGTAACTTTCACGAAATTCCTCTGGTTGTTTCGAACCGCGTAGCGGGCCTGCACCAGTTCTTTTCCGTCGGCGCTCATCAACACCTGGTAGCGAGCCTCTTCAATGTTCGCCATTAGCACGGCCTGCTGGTCATAGCGCGCAACGTTCACGCTAAGTGATCGCGTTGCGCCCGCCTCTCCCGACCGCGCCCGAAATGCCACCAGAGCAGGAGACTGCCGGCTCGCCACCATCTCACCAAGATCGGTGGCGTCAGCGTCTTCCAGCCCTTGCGCTTTCTGATCTTTGATCTCGCCGGCGCCAAGGATTTCCACGGCCACGCCGCCCGTGTCGCGCTCGGTATTCAGAAGGCGCAAGAGAGGAATGTCGATGATGCCGTCCTTGGGAAGCCGCGCCTCGCCGCTAATTACAAAGCGCGCACTATGTTCGACCGGCTCCAGAAACGTCACGGCGAGTTCGCCGTTCTTCATCTCCCAATCGGCCACCATCGCACCGGATACTTGGTTGACTGTGATTTTGTCTGGGAGCTGGATTCGCACTTCGCGCGCCGCACCTTGCACGATTTCAAAATTCGCTTCCGCGTAGATCGATGTCGAGTCCTCAGCGAGACTGGTCAGTTGAGTGAGTGAGCCGCGCAAGCGCAGCGGAAGTTCGATGTGATGATCTTCCGTTTTCTTCCGCCACGTGAACGTCAGTGCCTCATTTCCGCGACCGTATGCCAGCCACTTGGTTTCGCCCGAGCTTTCGGATTTTTCGGAAAGCAACCCACCGCCGATTCTCAAATCGACCCCTTGTCGGGGAAGCAGCACTGCAGCACGGGTTACGCCTGAGTCCGTGGACGGCAGCGACATGCTCTCATCGCCCGCCGAAGCGGTGACGGGGACATCCACATCGAGTAGCAGCACCGAGCGTCCAGCGTGCGAGAGTAGCGCGCAAAGATGCGTGCCGCCTTTGCCCTGCGTTCCCGGCACGAGTGACACGGGCTTGCCGTCAAGTCTGGCCTCGCGCACCAACAGGCCTGCAGGCACCGGGACGCGCACCCATCCATCTTTCAACACGTCGACGGTAAGGCTGGCCCGCCCCGCCGCCAAGTCTCCGGCAACGTGCAGGTCGTAATCGACTCGAGTTAGCGTGGCGTCGAGCGGTGGCGGTTCGGGATCGTGCTCCACCGGATAAGCCTTTGCCCGTAGCACGCGGTATTCCTCGACGGGAATGACCACCCATCCCCCGGCGTGGTTAGACTCCGCTGTCTTTTCTTGCGCTTGGGCAATGGCGCCCCAACAGATGGAAGCGGCCAGTAGACACGGGAAAAGCGGTCTCAGATCGAAGCGTCTGAGTTGCGGAACTACGGCGAGAATCGAGTTTGTCATGGTTCAAGCCTCACTGTTCAAGCCTCACTCCAACGAATCTGGGGATGCGCATCTTTCTTCGGGGGATGTTTGGGGTCGCGGGCATGCAGAGTAAGAATGGCTGGACTCAAGGAAATTGCAGGCCAAATTAAGTAACGGTTACCTGCGGAAGAGGATCGAAAGGAGCGGCAAGGAAGACTCTGCGGTACCATAGCAGGTCGAACGTAGCGCCGCCGTCCCGGCGGCTGTCGTGGCGGTGTCACGCCGCCACAGTCAGCAAAGCCTGCCCGGAGTGAAGTCGAAGCGATCCGGCGCTCTACTGGACCCGGAGGCCCGATTGCCTTTCAGCACCGAAAAATCAAAGCAGATTTACGAGCGCACGTTAGGCGTGCTCATCGAGGCCAGCAGTTCCTCGTCGCGCGGTCCGGCCACCTTCGGCAAGCACCCCATCTTCATGGAGCGCGCTCGCGGCTCGCGCATTTACGACGTCGACGGCAACGAGTACATCGATTGGATGATGGCGTTCGGCGCGCTGCCATTGGGTCACGCGCATCCCGAGATCGTCGAAGCAATTACCGAAGCTGCCACCACGGGAGCGCACTTCGCTGCTGCAACGCCGGTGGAACTGGAAGTGGCCGAGATGCTGCAGCGAATCGTTCCCAACGCTGAGCGCGTCCGCTTCGCGAATACCGGCACTGAAGCGATGATGGCGGCGATTCGACTGGCCCGCGGCGTGACCGGACGTCCGAAGCTTCTCAAGTTCGAGGGACACTACCACGGATGGCATGACGACCTGCTGGTCAGTTCCAATGTGTTGCCGCCGGCCGCGCTCGGATTGCGCACCGATCCCGTCAAAATTCCCGATAGCTCTGGTTTGAATCGCACCGCGCTCGATGACACGATTGTTGTGCCTTGGAATGATCTGCCCGCGCTGCAGCGAGCGGTTGAAAATCATCCCGGCCAGATCGCCGCGATCATCACGGAAGGCATCATGGCGAATATGGGTGTGATCCCTCCAGCGGAAGGATATCTCCAAGGGCTGCAAAAGCTCGCGAAGGCCAACGGGATTCTCTTCATCCTCGACGAAACCGTGACTGGATTCCGCATCGCTCCCGGCGGCTGCCAGGAACACTACAAACTGTCTCCTGACCTTGTGACCTTCGGCAAAGCGCTAGGCTGCGGTTTGCCGGTCGCGGCATTAGTGGGTCGCGCCGACGTGATGGACGCCTTGCAGTGGGGAGGTGTTCTGCACTACGGGACCCACAACGGATCGCGCATCGGTATGCATGCTGCGCGCGCCAACCTGCGCGTGCTTACCCGCGACAACAACGCCTCGTTCCGTCATACATGGCGCCTGGCTGAGAGGCTTTGCAGAGGCTACAAAGAGTTATTTGAGAAGAAAGGCCGCGCGGTGATCGTGCAGAACGTTGGCCCGATGTTTCAGGTGATGTTCACTGATCAAGCCGCAATCCATGACTACCGCGAGTTCTGCCAGGTCGTGGATCGCGCCGCCTTCCAGAAATTTGTGCTGTCGCTGTTTCCGTTTGGCATCTATGCGTCTCCGTCCGCTGCGCTGCATTCGATTGTGACGCTGGCGCACACGGACGAGGACGTGGAAGCTACTCTGGAAGCGGCAACCAAGGCGCTCGAAACAAATGGTTCGTAGTGAACCCAGGAGAAAGGACTCATGTGAGTCAACAAGTAATCGAGCAAGAGCAGCTGCTAGATCCTGCGATGCTTGCCAATTCGCAATCCCAGATTCTCGCACGTGTCGCGCAACGAACGATCTCATGGACCGGACCACTCCTGCTTGTCGTCGGCCGCAGCGCCCTAATGTTTGTTGCTCAGGGTCTCGTCGCCGGTATCCTCGCACTTCAAGGCAGCCCCACGCCGTGGCTCTCTGCCGGGGCGTGGTGGACTATCTATGGAACGCTGATTGATGTCGGCTGTTTGATGTTGATGTGGACCTTCACGCGCCAGGAAGGGATTACGCTGCGCAATCTGATCGGGCCAGTTCGCTGGCGACGTGGTCACGACCTCATGGTTGGCCTCGGACTATTTCTGCTGGTCTTTCCATTGTTTGTGGGCGGCGGCGTGTTGAGCGGTCTGGCGTTCTACGGCACAGCACAAGTAAATGTCTATCCAGGAATTCTCGGAGGGCGGGTGTTGCCACCGTGGGCAATTATTTACAGCCTGAGTCTCTGGTGGCTCGTTTGGTCGCCAACGGAAGAAATGACCTACCAGGCCTATGTGCTGCCACGAATTCAAGCCCTGTCGGGACGCGCGTGGATCGCCGTGGTTGTGGTCAGTTTCTGGTGGGCCCTGCAACATAGCTTCCTGCCTTTTATCGCGGACGTGCGGCTGGTCCTATGGCGCTTCGTTGCGTTCGTGCCTGGAGTTGTTGCCTTTACACTGATTTACCTGCGCACTCGAAGACTCGCTCCCCTGATTTTGGCTCATTGGTTGATGGACATTACAGCAGTCGTGATGACGATCCGACACTGAAGTAAATCTTCGAGCCGAAACAAACGCAGACGGCTCCGTAGGCCGAGATCAATGAAAAACGAATATAGTGAGATCGAAAAACTGGCGGCCCAACTTCTTTCTCTGAAAGACAAAATTGCCGTGGTCACTGGGGCCGCATCAGGAATTGGCCGCGGTATTTCCCTGCGCCTGGCTGAGATGGGTGCTTCGGTCGGCCTGCTTGACATCGATGAAATCAAAGGGCGCGCGACGGCTGCTGAAATCGAAGCCTCCGGCGGCACCGCATCTTCCCTGAAGTGTGATGTTCGCAGTGCTGCAGAGTGCCGGCAAGCCGTCGATACCATCGTAAAGAGTTCCGGCAAGATCGACATTCTGTGCAACTGTGCGGGCATCGCCATTCGCAAAGACATCGTCGATCTCACCGAGGACGAATGGGACCTCGCGCTCGATGTGACGCTGAAGGGAATTTACCTGCTCTCTCGCGAAGTCGTGCCCCACATGATCCGTAACGGGGGAGGCAGCATCATCAACATCGGTTCCGGATGGTCTCTCAAGGGAGGCCCGCGGGCCGCTTCTTACTGCGCCGCCAAGGGCGGCTCGGTGAACCTGACGCGGGCTATGGCGATCGACCACGGCAAGCACAACATCCGGGTAAACTGCGTTTGCCCGGGAGATGTCGACACTCCCATGCTGCGAAGTGAGTGCGCACAGCTTGGCGACGACAACGAAGCTTTCATGCGGGAAGCCGCGAATCGACCGCTGGCACGAGTTGGTACTCCCGAAGACATTGCCAATGCTGTCTTGTTCCTGGCGAGTCCAATGTCAAACTGGATAACTGGTGCAGCGCTTGTGGTGGATGGCGGAGGATTGGCATAAGAAGAGTCCCGTAGCGCTGGCATCCCGCCGCTGTTCATCCGGCTCTCGCATGCGGGACGAGTCGTCACCGCGAGAGCGGTCGGGACGGCGGCGCTACGAACGGCGTCTCTGCCGCGCTGCCTCATAGAGCACGATGCTACCGGCAACGCCCGCATTCAAGGATTCAACCTGAGGTGTATGGGGAATTGCGATCAGCTCGTCGGCCTGCGCCAGTACAGTGCGGGGCAGTCCTGCGCCTTCGCTTCCGACAAAGACGGCCGCAGGTCCAGTCAGATTCACCTGATCGATCGACGTGCCTTTGTGTGACGACGTTGCAATTAACCGCACACTCTGCTCCCGTAGCCTGGCCGAAATTTCTTCCAGGCCACCCGCGTTTTTTCTAACAATAACGGGCAGCCGAAAGACGGATCCCGCCGACGCGCGAATCACCTTCGAATTCAAGGGACTGACCGTGCCCTCGCCCAACACCACTCCCGCGCTGCCAAAAGCTTCTGCTGAGCGAAGGATCGTTCCCAAATTGCCCGGATCTTGTAAGCCCGCGAGCACGATTACCGGACCGACTTGCAAGCGCTCCATCACGTCCGCGAGGGAAAATTTTTTGAGCCGCACCAGAGCTGCCACTCCCTGCGGCGTCTCCGTAGGAACGGAGTCGTCGAAAAGCTTGTCGGGAAGAAGCAGCGTCTCAACGTTGGCGCCGATTTGCGGCAGCAGGCGCTCTGCAAGATTTTGCGCCGATTCCTTGAAGAACACGGCGCGAAAACGCAGTCCGCTGCGGATGGCTTCTTCTACAATTCGCACGCCTTCGATGGCACAGCTACCATCTTCAGTTCGTTCGGCACGCCCGAAGGCCTGGCGCAGTTCTTTAACTAAGGCGTTGTGACGGCCTTCAATGCGGCGGAGCCGCTGCCGCGTGCTGGGCGAGGATTCCGAAGTTCGGGCCATAAGGAAAATCAAAGTGAACTACGAAGGACACGAAGTTTCACGAACGTTTCGATTGCCAGTGTTTCCTTTATTTTAGGGCCGTGAAACTAAGCTACGACGAATCATACTCTGCCGCCTCATGTTGCCGCGTTTTGCCGTATTATGATAGGTTTCGCGGTCGAAATAAATCGAACCTGTAGCGAAATCGAGAAGGGAGCGC
Organism: uncultured Acidobacteriaceae bacterium; assembly: GCA_963840895.1. Lineage (GTDB taxonomy): Bacteria > Acidobacteriota > Terriglobia > Terriglobales > Acidobacteriaceae > Sulfotelmatobacter. The sequence goes on along the minus strand of CAWJAR010000001.1, from coordinate 130,485 downwards.
CGTGCGCGCCGAAATCCTAAAAGTTAACAGCGAAACCCCTGAATCGTCCCTGGTGAAATACGCTGCCGATCAGATCCGTTCCGGAGAAGTCCTGGGCATGCCTACTGACACTTTTTATGGACTGGCGGCGGATCCTTTCAACCTACGCGCTGTCGACAAGGTATACGACATCAAGACGCGCTCGCGCCACAAGCCCTTGTCGCTACTCATCGCCAGCACTGACCAGGCCGAAGAACTCGCCAAGCCCCTGCCCGAGGAATTTTATGCGCTGGCCAGGAAATTCTGGCCCGGCCCCTTGACGATCATTGTGAAAGCCGGCTCCCGCCTGCCGTTAAAGGTGACCGCCAACACCGGCAACGTGGCGTTGCGCGTGCCCAACGCAAAAATCCCATTGGCCGTGGTCACGGCCGCCGCAATCCCGATCACTGCGACCTCCGCGAATCTCAGCGGCGCCTCGGAATGTACGAGTGCCGAGCAGGTACGCGAGCAGTTGGAGGGGCGCATCAATATCATCGTCGACGGCGGCACCTCTCCGCGTGACGTCGCTTCTACCATCATCGATCTCAGCGACGAGGTCGCGCGCTGGCGGATTATTCGCGAAGGTGCGATTCCAGCCGACGAAATCTCCAAGTTCTTTGCCCAGGGATGAACGCCCGAGGATGAAGGAAACCGCCGCCAACCAGCATCCGCAACTGCGCTGGTGGTTTCGTCTATTGATTCTGCCCGTTGTGACTGTCGTTTCGTTCCTGGCGGTCACAGCCATCAAGATCGTTCATACCGCTTCCCTCGAGGAAATCCGTCCCGCTGACGCAATTGTTGTCTTTGGTGCGGCGGAATATTCCGGACGCCCCTCTCCCGTGCTGCGAGCGCGCCTCGATCATGCCCTCGATGTGTTCCATCGTGGCGTCGCGCCGGTTGTCATCACCACGGGCGGAGCAGCCGCTGATCCCACCTTCACCGAAGGGGGCGTGGGGCGCGACTACCTGATGCGCCATGGTGTTCCCGAGAGAAGCCTGATTGCCGAAACCCAGGGCCACGACACATCCGAATCTGCGGAGCGCGTAGGTGTCATCATGCGTGCCAATGGACTGCACAGTTGTATCGCGGTTAGCGACGCTTATCACGTCTTTCGCATCCGAAAACTTTTAGAACACGAAGGAATTGCTCCGGTATACGTCGCGCCGCGCCCGGACTCACGGCCGCGTAGTACCTGGCTCCGTGAAGTCGCGGTGCTGAGAGAAGCAACTAGCTATTTGTTATGGCGGGTGGGAATCACCTAGTCGTGATGTACTTGCTGAAAGAGCGCCATTCTACAGGCTGTCGATATTGTTGGTGGTGCGAACCTTGAACCAGGTGTAGCGAAGACCGTACTGGCCAAGACCGTACTGGCCAAGACCGTTCCGTATTTTCATAAACGCATTCTGCAGTCGGTGGATCAGTGCGTTATTGCGGGCCATCGTCGCCTGATCGTTCCGCGCCCCCACAGCTTCAGACGTTTGGCGCTTAGCGCATTTTTCGTAATCGCCGCCCTGCCGGCAGAGATCGTACCCGTTTGCCTGATTCTCCTGCATCAGGATTTGGCGGTTCAGATTGTCCTGGATGGCCGCTGCAAGCTGGCCGTCGTACTCGTCGTACCAGTCATGAACCGCATGTTCAACTTCCTCAGGCGCATGAGTCTTCTTGTATTCACCGATCGCCGCGATGATCTGATCGGTGTTGTCGATTCCATCCATTTTCAGTCGAGGCAGTGGCCCGGTGACCGCCTCCATATCTTCGTCGGTAAAGACTTTCTTGGCGCGTGATTTGTTCTGGGTTTTGGAGTCGCGCACTGCCGCGGCAATCGGTTTGTCAGAACTGGGAGTTGGTGGCGGTCCGGAAAGGGAAGATGGCGGTGGGGATTGCGCCGCCAGTTGGGGAATCGCCCCTACAGCGAAACAGAACAAAATAACCTCAAACCACGAACGACGGCGGGGTAATCGATGAACCAACATCGCTACCCATCGTACGGTACGCGATGCCGGCAAAAAAGTGACCAAGGTGTCGGAGTGGAGTTCCGCCGTGCTTTACCAGCCACTGCGATCACGCAAGGCTGTGATATGCATCACATGATGTCGTCCGTGCCATGCGTACAACGCAAGCGTCTTCTCTAACGTCATGGGTCCTAGTTCAGGATGACGGAACGTTCGCTTCCAATCTTCTGGCGTAAGCGCCCTCAACAGGCGCACCCACCGCTCGTGCAGCGATTCCAGTAGCGTCAACGAAACATCAACCGGAGTAGTCTTCGTGTCCGGCAGTTCCGCCCAGCGATCTTCCGCGTACGTTTTGATTGTCGGCTCGTCCTCAGTCAGTGCGAGTTTAAAGCGCACGTACGAATTCAAGTGGCTATCGGGTACGTGATGTACAACTTGACGGACGGTCCAGCCATCGGGTCGATACGGTGTATCCAGTTGAGTCTCCGACAAGTCCTTGATCGCCGCGCGCAGCTTCATAGGCGTGGTGGCAATATCGTTCAAGGCCGATCTTTGCTGTTCTGGGCTGAATGGGCCGTCGTAGTGAAATTTGCCAATGGGATAACGCAGGTCTGCCATGGTTTCTCCAGTCACAGTTTGAACTACAAGATGAGCCAGGCTGGATTCGCGCTTCAAAATCATGTTCCAGCCTCCAAAGCCCGAGAGCCGCGGACCCTGGAAGTCCTTCCGTTAACTACTACCCCTAGTATCTGTCCGCTGCCCACCCCATTCCCTGCGGCTTCGAATTTCGGTTCCTCGTGCCCCGGTTTGATGCATCAAAGTCTAGTTCTAAGCTAAACTCTCACTGCTGTTGCGTTTAGCCAACCGGTTCCCAATTGCCTCTATGGCTCGATGGGAATTTCTTGCGCGAGGGACACGATGCCATCATCGACTTGGTCTGGTCACTTAACCTTCGGACTCATCTCCATGCCTGTGCGTCTCTTCTCGGGCGCGCGCAGCAGCGGCATTTCCTTCAACATGCTGCATCGGACAGACAAGTCGCGGCTGAAGCAACAATACGTATGCCAAGCGGAAAACGTTGTTGTTGATCGCAACGAAATCGTGAAGGGCTATGAATTCCGCAAAGATGAATACATTGTCATTGAGCCTGATGAGATCAAGAAGATCGAACCGCAGACCGCCAAGACCATGGAGATCCTTGAATTTGTGAAGGCCGGCGATGTCGACCCGGTCTACTTCGAGTCGTCGTACTACATGATGCCGGAAGAAGCCGGCCGCCGCCCTTATGCGTTGTTGACTAAGGCGCTCGAAGAGAGTGAGTACGTTGCCATTGCCAAGATCACCATGCACAATCGCGAATACACAGTGTTCCTTCGTCCGCACGAGGGCGGGTTGATGCTGCATACCATGTACTACGCAGAAGAGGTGCGCAAGGTGGAGGGCTTTGGCGCCCCCGACGTCGAACTGAAGGACGCCGAAGTAAAAGTGGCCCACCAACTCATCGAGGCGTTGGCCGACGAGTGGGATCCCGAGAAGTACAAAGACAGTTTCCAGGAAAACTTGAAGAAACTAATCGAAGCCAAACTCGAGGGTGGGGAAGTGGCCGCGGTCGAGAAGCCCAAAAAATTGGCCCCTGTTGTGGATCTCATGGCGGCACTAAAACAAAGCCTGGCACAAATGGAAGGCCGGAAGAAGCCCGCTGCCACCACGAAATCCGAGGAACCGGTCGTCGCCAAGACAAAGTCGAAACGCGCGCGGGTTTAGGCCAGCTATCTGCTTTCAGCCATTCGCTCTTAGTCCCAGCTTCGGGAGTAATCCGTCCTACCCGAACATTCGATTGGGCCATCTCCCTCCATCCAACTTGCTGTATTCCTGCGGCATCAGAGGAGGTAGGCTGGTAGCTGATAGCCGAAAGCTCACAGCTGCTCCTAGCGCGTACGCTTCACAATCGTTACAATACTCGATTCTGTCCTAATCACTTGAAACAAGATTTCTTCTTCGGGGTGCCGATGAGTTTCCGACGTGTGGGCTGGGTGGCGGCGATTGCGCTGGCTACTTTGCTCGAACTCTCCTGTGGTCAGGTCTACCGCCCGGTCGTCATTCCCACGAACACGACTCCTCCCAACCCCGCGAACTTCCATGCCGTCTTTGGAATCAGCTCCAATGTGGCCTTTAACCCCGGCACGGCGCTGCAGATCGACGTTTCGGGTGATACCAACATCGGCGTCGCCAACATGGGAGTGAATCCCACGCACGCTGCGATTTCCCCCAACCATACACGCGTTTTTGTAGCCAGCGCCGGGAGCCTGTTTCTGGGAGGCTCTGACATTATCACGGCGTTTTCTCCGGCTGCGGGTGGTTCCAACGGGCTCGGTACTCCAACAACGTTTACTCTTCCCAACATTGGGGCGAACCAGTCCGCCGGGATTGTGTCCATCAGCGAAGCTGGCAATGTCGTCACAATGACTCTCGTCGCCCCGCTACTCAACGCCAAGGCCGGAAATGTGATCGCAGTTTCAGGTGTAGTCATTCCGAATGCGCCTGTTCTAACCGCGGCGGGTTACGACGGCAGCTTTTCCATTTCATCGGTTAACGGCACAACGATCCAGTACACGAACCCTAGTTTCAGCGACCTGGCGGCAACTTCCGGTGGGACCGCGACGATTCCTGTCCCCTTGTTTTGCTCGTACCTCCCTGATTTCCTGGCAACTTCGCAAACCAACGCGATGTACGTTGCCAACTACGGAGTGGAGAATGGCGCCGACTGCAACCTTAGCAGCACTGATTCGGTCGCTTCCCTCAATCTCTCGCAAAACACGGTCGGTACCATTGCCTACCTGCCGCCTGGCTCTCACCCCGTGGCAATGGCCGAGACTCCAAATGGCCAGGGCCTCTACGTTGCGAATCAGGGAAACAATACCGTGGTCGACCTTTCTCCCATCGATTTATCCACAATGGCAACGATTTCGGTCGACAGCCCTCCAGTGTGGATGGTTGCGCGTGGAGACAACCAGCGTGTTTACGCTCTTACTCAGGGAGATGGTGCGCTCATTCCGGGAAAACTGGTCCCCATTGATGCAGCGAACAATACGATTCTTCCCAGCCAAACGAATCTTTCGGTCGGCATGGGCGCCAATTTCATTTTGTACGATTCAAGTCTCAACCGGCTCTACGTAACCAATCCCACCACTGGCACAGTCTTCGTATTCTCGGCCACCGGCGGGGTCGATCTCAGCGGCACTCCCAATGACACGCCTAGGCTCTTGGCCACCATCTCGATGACGGGAGGTGTGAATCCGCCATGCCCGGCAGGATGTTCGCCGGTTTCAGTGGCGGCCTTGCCTGACGGATCTCGTATTTATGTAGCCAGCTACGTGGCACAACCGGCATGTTCAGATCCAAATATCGGCTCCGGTTCGGCTTGCATGATTCCGCTGCTTTCCGTGTTTGATGCCCTTAGCCTCACGGTCAAACCGGTCTCGTCGTCAGTCTTCGCGAAAACACCTTCGATGTCCCTGCTCACGACTCCACAGTTCACGCGAACGCAGTTTGCTGTTTCGGAGGTCCCATCCTGCGTGGCGGCCCCCAGCTACACACCGGCTTCGACCCGCTTTCGAATGTTTACTACGGCTGCCGCGGATAGCAGTCACGTGTATGTGAGCATTTGCGACGCTGCCTCCATCGCCGACATCGACACTACAACCAACACGATTTCCGTCGGGGCAAACTCTCCCGATGCTCTGGTGGCGAACATTCCTCCACCCTTTGGCGCATGCGCAGCTACGACCTGCAGCACGGTCGCCACCATCACCTCATTTTCAATCGCTTCAAATGTCGTGACGTTTCAAGCCGCGAATGGATTCATAGCAGGACAGAAGGTCTCGATCTCAGGGCTCACCTCAGAGGGTGGGAGTCCTCTGAATGGGCAAACGTTATCGGTGTTGGGGAACGGCCTGTCGGGAACACAGTTCGAAGCAAACATTACCTGCGCCGCCAACGTTACTTGCCCCGACGTTTCCAGCACCAGCGATTCTGGCAAGGCGGTTCCGCTGCCTCCACCGCAAGCACCAATCTACTTGCTGACTGGTCAATAGGGAGTTGGGAACCTAGGCTTTGGCAGGAATTTCTTCGTTGACCGCTTCTCGCGCGGCGTAGTGCGAGTCAACGTAATCGTCGAGAATCTCAATAAACTCCGCGACAATCCGATCACCCTTAAGCGTTGTAAATAACCGCCCGTCAACATAAACCGGGGCCTTGGGTTCCTCGAACGTTCCTGGAAGAGAAATGCCGATGTTCGCGTGCTTCGATTCTCCCGGACCATTGACCACGCAGCCCATCACCGCGAGCTTCATCTCCTCCACGCCGATGTAGCGGCCCTTCCATCCGGGCATCTGCTCGCGCAAGTAGGTCTGAATCTGCTCGGCCATTTCCTGGAAAAACGTACTGGTTGTGCGTCCGCAGCCGGGGCACGCCGTCACCTGCGGCGTGAAGCTGCGAATACCCATGGACTGCAAGATTTGCTGCGCCACGCGGACTTCTTCCGTTCGATCGCCGCCCGGCGCCGGTGTGAGCGAAACCCGAATCGTATCGCCAATGCCTTCCTGCAGCACGACGCCCATCGCTGCGCTCGATGCAACCACGCCCTTCGCGCCCATGCCGGCTTCCGTCAGTCCTAGATGCAGTGGGTATTCGCAACGTGCCGCCAATGCCCGATACACGTCAATCAGATCCTGCACGCCGCTAACCTTGGCGCTCAAAATAATCTGGTCCGCTCGTAAGCCGGATTGCTTGGCCAGTTCCGCAGAATTCAGCGCGCTTACCACCATCGCTTCCATGGTTACCTCGCGCGCATCTTTTGGTTCGTCGAGTTTAGAATTCTCATCCATCATGCGGGTCAACAAGACTTGATCGAGCGACCCCCAGTTCACGCCGATCCGCACGGGCTTCTGATACTTCACCGCGACTTCGATCATGGTGCGGAAATTGGAATCGCCCGTACGTCCAATGCTGGCGTTGCCGGGATTAATGCGGTACTTCGCCAGATCGCGCGCGCACTCAGGATATTTCGTCAGCAAAACGTGCCCGTTGTAATGGAAGTCGCCAATAATCGGTACGCGGATGCCTTGCTTATCGAGTTGCTCGACAATATGGGGAACGGCTGCCGCTGCCTCGTCATTGTTCACGGTCACGCGCACCAGTTCGGAGCCCGCCCGGGCCAAGGCGGCCACCTGCTGTACAGTCGAAGGGATATCGGCCGTGTCGGTGTTGGTCATGGACTGCACCACAATTGGTGCATCGGACCCTACGCGCACACCGCCAACCACAGCGGTCACGGTCTTTCTGCGTTGAATATTGGACATATGGGAATCTTTATTTTATCACGCAAAATGGCGGCTTCGAGGCTATCCAGGCTGCCAGAACCTGGTTCCGCTCCCTTGCACGGACGACGTATCAGCAATCGGGCACCTTTGCCGGATTCGGCCAATTAATGCAACCGCTTCCGCCTCGTCGAGGTCCGCCCCGAAAGTGATGGTTTTCACACCGTAATCGAAAGCAATCCGACTCGCTCTTCGACTCTTTCCCGCTCCGGTTGCTGGCTGAAAGCGGAGATTTCGCATCTCACGCACGACATAGGATTTCGCCAGTCCAAGGCCAAAAATCTGTCTCTTGCACGTAAGCGTCTCAGAATTGGCGAGGATCACTTCTTTTCCGCCAATGACGTACAGAATTGCATACGTCACTGCCAGCTCCCCAACCGTCCACCCTGCCAGCCAGAAACACAAAAACAGATTGAAATGCCGCTGCAGGCTGCGCGCTGCCGACACGCCCCCGATCGTCCAGAACGTGAGCCAGACACCGAGGAATACGACGACCGTGCTCCACTTGGAAGGAATCGAGATACGTACACCCTCGGCCTCTTCGCTGACGCTCGAGCGTGGCTCAGATGGCTGGACCAGAGTCTCCATATCAATTTCCTTCATAAAACCAAAAATGGGCTGCCGCAATAGCATTCCATGTGCGGCCTAGCCTGGATTTCACAGCGTGTCTGTGAAATCATCAGATCACCGTTTCGCACCATGGATTGCAGAACCCGGCCTGTCTCTGGTCAAGACCGTATTGCGCCACTCCGATTCCTCGTCAAATCTTATGTCCGAACGGAGGTTTCCATGAGTCCCAAGCATCCCATCAAGCCACCCCAGAAGAAGGGAATCAACGCAAGTGCGGAGAGCATTTCGGCCCCTGCATGGCCGAGCTATACCGGCACATCTCAACTCGTGGGAACGAGTTCGAGCGGCAAAGTAACCATTTATGTCGATCCCAGTCTAGGCCAGTCCGGTCTACAGAACGCCCATGATCTGCTCAGCGACGCTGACCGCGTGGTGGATGCCAATGACGCCATTTTTGGCACCGCCGGAGGTCCTGTCAGCGCCATCGTCTTTGCTCTGGGAGGAGCGACAGACGGAACTGGCGGCGCCGATCACATGGGCTGCGATTACACGACCGGTGCTGCGATTGAGGTCTGCGCCGCCTTTGGCACCCCTGCTCGAGTTTCGGCGCTGTTCGAAGCTGAACTGAGCGAGTGTTCCATGAATAACAACCTGTGCGGCCTTAGCACTGGCGAAGCTCTCTCGCGTTGGTGCGCGGCAGCCATCAGCAACAATGCCCTTGGAGATTTCGCGACGGCTCCGCAATGGGCTCAAGACGGCATGCGCAATTTCGTGGACAATACAGATCCAACTGACCAGAATGCAGACAGCACGGGCTGCGGAATGGCGTTTCTTTCCTGGCTGATGAGTCAGAACATCACTCTCAATCAGATCGCTCCCATCATGGTGTCTCTGGGAGACTCCGGAACTTTCGCTCAACTGTACGCCAAATTGACGTCTGACTCTGCCTCGAATGCGTGGGGAAAATTCCAGAATGCCATCCGGGCCTTGCCCGATGGCGTGACGAGTGACGATCCCTTCAATGCCGCTCAATCGAATCCCGTCGCCACCGCGGCGACCGCAACGTTGCCGAGTCCCGCGACGACGCGCATGCCGATGCTAGTGTGTCCGCCCAAATCGAAGCGCCTGTTGCCGCCCACTCGGAAGACGGCATAGAACAAAATGCCGACGGCCCACCCCGGGTCGTCGGCTTTCCAAATTCTCCTGCAAGAGACTTATCCAGAACGCAAATTTCAATCGAACGTCTCGAAGTGCCGATCTTGTTAGCCCAGTTCCGCCAGCATGGCTTCCATCTCCGATTGCGCATGCAAATTGCCCGTACGCCGCGCCGAGGCAATGCCATCCTGCAGCATCGTCTTTGCCTCTGCGGATCTTTCCGCCCGCACCAGGGTCTGCGCGGCCATGAAATATCCTGCCGTGTATTCGGGATGGCTTTCGAGCAGAATCGAGAACTCCGCCAGCGCGCGGTCGAAGTCGCCCTGCTTGGAGTACTCCATGGCGAGGCCGTAGCGCGCGAACGCGTCTTTCGGATTTTCCGTCAGGATTTCGTTGAGCGCGGCGATACGGTCCATGTTGTCGAGCTGCCCCTGCTGACGAGATTACTACAACGGACACGCACTCGCAGCCTCCAATGCTGGCTATCGCTGCGGCAAGTGATTACAATGACCATTCCCCAGAAATTCTCGAGAGCTGTTCCATGGCCTGTCCTTACTTCATGCCGGTAGCGCGACTGGAAAATGGGTCATGGCCCCATCCCGCCAGACTGCCGCTGGGCGCAGGCTGGTGCGGGCATTGCACCGCTCCCGGGCATGAGGGCGAAGCTCCGCCACAAGACGTTCTTGAGGCGTTCTGCAATCTCGGGTACGCCAGCAGTTGTTCGTGGTCTCCGCCAGAGCGACTGTGGGACTCGGTGCGCTTTGCTATTTCTGCCCCGAATGATCCGTCCTCGCGTTCGGGCGCGGGAACTGCTGGCGCCGTCCCAAGTCGCGTACTCGTTCTTAAATACGTCTGCGAGAAGAATCACTGCCCGGTTCGACACGGGGACTTGGAATTTGATTTATCGCGTGCAACCTGGGTGCGGGGGCACGACGATGCGCGCATTCAGCGGATGGCGGAGTGTTTTCTCGACTCATATCTGAAAAAGAAGGTCTGAAAAGCCCCGCCCCGAAAGGAAGACAACGATGACCCACGACTTGCTGGTGCCCCGCCCGGTGCGCGATTCGCAGTCCGAGATGGCTGAGATTGTGCTGCCGAACGACGCCAATCCGCTAGGCGCTCTGCTTGGCGGGCGTCTCATGCACTGGATTGATCTGGCTGGCGCAATGGCCGCACACCGTCACTCGCGCAACTACGTGGTTACTGCTTCCGTCGATCACATCGACTTCCTGGTCCCGGTGCGGGTGGGGGACCTCGTGATCCTGCGCTCCTCGGTCAATCGCGTCTTCCATACATCGATGGAAGTGGGGGTGAAGGTCTTTGTGGAAAACTATATTGCCGACACAGCGCAGCACGTGGCTTCCGCTTATCTGACGTTTGTGGCCGTCGACCGCGCTGGAAAGCGGATGACGGTCGCCCCCGTCATTCCAGAAACAGAAGAACAGCAGCGCCGTTACGATGACGCCGGACGCCGCCGCGAGATCCGGCGGTCCGAATTGGAACGACGCCGAAAGAATCGTTAATTTGCACAGCCAATTGTGATTCGAATCACATATCGACCTTTGGGTCAGCGTTTAGCCTAATGGGGCGTCGAGGTAATTCATGGATAGTGCCCTTTTAGTTCATCGCCTTCACTTCGCCTTCACCGTTACCTTTCATTACCTCTTTCCGCAACTCACGATGGGACTGGCGCCTCTCATCGTCATACTCAAGACCTTGGGTCTTCGCCGTAATGACGAGGCCTATCACCAGGCCGCACGCTTCTGGGCCCGGATCTTTGGGATTAACTTTGTGATGGGAGTAGTTACTGGGATTCCGATGGAATTTCAGTTTGGTACGAATTGGTCGCATTTCTCGCGCTTCGCCGGAGGCGTGATTGGGCAGACTCTGGCGATGGAAGGCATGTTTGCCTTCTTTCTTGAGTCAGCCTTTCTTGGCCTGTTCCTGTACGGAGAGAAGCGGCTCAGTCCGCGGGTGCACTGGTGGTCGGCGGTTGCGGTGTTTCTGGGCTCGTGGCTCTCGGGATTCTTCATTATCGCGACCGACGCCTGGATGCAGCATCCCGTGGGTTATTTCAAAGCGACAGACGGATCCGTGCAGCTCAGCAGCTTCTGGGCGCTGGTTCTGAACCCTTGGGCCTGGTGGCAATACGCTCATAATATGAGCGGCGCCGTTATCACGGGAGCATTCGTCATGGCCTCCATCGGTGCGTTCTATTTGCTGTGGGGCAAGTTCGTTGAGTATGGCCGTATCTTCGTGCGGGTCGGAGTCGTGGCGGGCCTCATCTTCAGCGTATTGCAACTCTTTCCGACCGGCGATGGCCAGGGTGTTCTGATCGCGCACAACCAACCCGTGACATTAGCAGCGATGGAAGGCTTGTTTACTGGTCAGCCTGGGGCACCTTTAGTGCTCATCGGCCAGCCCAATGTGGATCAACGCAAGATCGATAATCCTCTGGTCGTTCCCAACGCTCTCAGCTTCCTCACCTATCGCGCCTGGAAGGCCGAGGTAAAGGGCCTGAACTCGTTCCCTGAAGATCAGTGGCCGTCGAACATTGCGCTGCTTTACTTCAGCTATCACATCATGGTGGGACTGGGGACATTGTTCATCGCGATCGCCGTTGTAGCTGCGTTCCTGTTGTGGCGAGGCAAGCTCTTTTCGAGCCACTGGATGCTGTGGATACTGCTGTTGGCGCTGCCGTTCCCCTACATTGCAAACACAGCCGGATGGATTACCGCGGAACTCGGCCGTCAGCCCTGGCTGGTGTTCGGTCTCATGCGCACGGCAGACGGTTACTCGAAGATGGTCTCGGCAGGCAATGGCATGTTTACTCTGCTGGGTTTCATGGGCATGTACACGGTACTGGGAATTCTGTTCCTGTTCCTGGTGCGGCGTGAAATTGAACAGGGGCCAGAAGCCGAGACAGTTTCGGCACACTAGAAATAGCGCCGGCATCCTGCCCTACGTGGAAGGGTACGGCTTTAGCCGCGCCGTCAAGGCAGGACAAATCAGCGGGCTTTAGCCCCAGAGGGATGCAATGGCAACGCTTTGGTTCATGATCGTCGCAGTAATGGTGGCAGCTTACGTGGTGCTGGATGGCTTCGACCTGGGCGCGGGTGTGATCTATCTCGGCGCCGCTCGCACGACCAACGAGCGCCGTGCCATCATGCGCGCCATTGGTCCGGTGTGGGACGGCAACGAAGTCTGGCTCCTAGCCGCCGGCGGCACTCTCTACTTTGCGTTCCCCCTGCTGTATGCCTCGAGCTTCAGCGGCTTCTACCTGCCGCTCATGATCGTTCTCTGGCTGCTGATGCTGCGGGGCATTGGCATTGAACTGCGCGCGCACATGACGAATCCCGTCTGGCTCGGATTCTTCGACACCATCTTCTGCGCATCGAGCTTGCTGCTAACGATCTTCTTCGGCGCGGCCTTGGGAAACGTGGTCCGCGGCGTCCCGCTAGGAGCCGATGGCTACTTTTTTGAGCCTCTGTGGACCAACTTCCGGGTCGGCGCCAACAATGGCATCCTCGACTGGTACACGGTGCTCACCGGAGTGATGGCACTGGTCATCCTGACGGCGCATGGCTCGCTGTATATCGCGACTAAAACCGACGGTGACCTGAACCGGCGCGCCCGTGCGGTTGCGAAGACAGCGTGGCCGCTGCAACTGTTGCTGACCGTCGTGGGATTGGTGGCTACCGTTTCGATCCGTCCGGGCGTGCTCGACAACTACAAGCACCATGCCATTGGATTCGCCATCCCGGTGCTGGTGTTCGGTTCATTGGCCGGCATGATGCACGCGATACTCAAGCGCGCCGACAAAATCGCCTTCGTCCTATCTGCTCTTTACATTGTGGGAATGCTGGTGGGCGCGGCGTTCGCGCTCTACCCCGTGGTGCTTCCTGCGAGCACCGATCCTGCTCTGAGCCTGACCATCTTCAACACCGCCGCAGGTGAGCACGGCCTGACCGTTGGACTCACGTGGTGGATTCTGGGGATGGTCCTTGCACTCGGCTACTTCACCCTCCTGTTCCGCATGTTCAAGGGCAAGGTGCGGCTGGAAGGCGAAGGATACTGAACAACAACGTCAGTGATTTCACGGATCAATACAGATCGATCAACCTTCTCCGACGAATCAGTGTAGATCCGCCCAATCCGTGGCGAACCGCTTGTATAATCAACTCTTGGGGTTCTGCCTCATTCCGCGATTCCTATTTGGAGTGTGATCCTTTGAACGCACATATACCGCATCAGCATGGACAAGGCCCGGCGCAGCAGGGACCACAGCCGCTGCCGGGAGTGGACGCCATCATCGCAGTGGGGTCGGGGAAGGGCGGCGTGGGCAAGACCACGCTGTCGGTGAACCTGGCCGTCGCTCTCGTCAAGATGGGACACAAGGTCGGACTGCTCGATGCCGACGTGTACGGCCCCAACGTCCCGCTGATGCTGGGCGTGAACGACCAGCCGCGCATGGTCGGCGAGAATCGTATTGAGCCGATCCAGGCGTTCGGCCTGAAAGTAATTTCCGTCGGATTCCTCAATCCCGGGGACAAGCCGATTATCTGGCGCGGGCCCATGCTCCACCAGATCGTGCGACAGTTTCTGGGACTCGTCGAGTGGGGACAACTCGACTACCTCATCGTCGATCTGCCGCCTGGCACGGGCGACATCGCGTTGTCGCTGGTGCAGACTGTGCCGCTCACCGGCGCGGTGGTAGTCTCCACTCCGTCCGACGTTTCCCTGCAGGATGCGCGCAAGGCCATTGAAATGTTCCGGCAGATGAAAGTCGACGTGGTGGGCGTGGTTGAAAACATGAGCTACTTCACCTGTCCCCACTGCCAGCACGAAGTGGATATCTTCTCGCGCGGCGGTGCCGAAAAAATGGCGGCGCAGTTCGGGGTTTCGTTCCTGGGCAACATTGCGCTTGATCCCGAAGTGCGCAAGTCGGGGGATGGCGGTACCCCCGTGGTGCTGGAAGGCGAAAATTCACCGCACGCGAAGTCGATTTACGAGTTTGCCAAGAATGTAGCAACGCGCACGGCGGAGATTAAGGCAAACGCGCCAGCCAGCGTAATTCAGATTCAGTAAAAGCTCTAACCACGGAGGACACAGGGGACACGGAGGAGTTCCTCCATGTCCCCTGTGTCCTCTGTGGTTTATGCCTTTTTGAACCGGGCCAGCTGCCAGATCGTATCCGGCTCACGGTTCTTTAAGATCAGCTCCGCCACCATCTCCCCCATGGCCGGCCCATGCTTGAACCCGTGCCCCGAGCCCCCACCGACGATCCACACGTCTGCCGCCACCGGATGCCGGTCGATGATGAAATTGCTGTCCGGCGTTTGCTCGTACTGGCACACGCGAGTTTCTACCAAGGGCGCGTTTCTAAGGGCAGGGAAGCGGAAGGCGACGTATTCTCGAATCTCTTGCAATGTCTCCTGACTGACCACGCGCTCGCCATCGGTCGGATCGAAGGTCGGCCCGCGCGTATCGTCGGCGATCTTGAATCCGCGGCGATCGCTGCCGGGTATGCCGTAACGAAAGCGTCCCCGGTGATCGGACCATACCGGCAAATGCTTATCCGTGAAACGATCATCGCCGCCCGGCGTGCCGAAGAAGAAAACATCTTGCTTAGTCGCTTGTATTAAAGCACCGACTGCCTGAGGGAACAGCCTGCCGAGCCATGGTCCGCAGGCGAAGACATAAGCGTCGGCCTTGATTCGGGAGCCATTGGACAGAACGAAACCACGCCGCGTGCCATTTTCCAGACCAGTTGGCAGGATTGCTGACTGTTGGTACTTGCCGCCCGCGGCAATAAAAGCCTCCACGACGGCTTGGCAACTCGCGCGGGCATCCAGATATCCGCACTCCGGCTCGAAGATTCCCCACTGGATTCCTTCGAAGTTAATCTGGGGCCAGCGTTTCTTCATCTGCACCGTCGAGAGTTCGGTAAACTTGATCTTCGCGTCCCGCAGCGCTTCGACCGACCCTCTTTCGAAGGCGTCGTCGCGTCCCGCAGCCATCCAGAGGACTCCGGTGCGGTGCAAGAACTGGCGCTTCCACTTGCGCTCGTACTTTGCCCACAGCTTGAGCGCCCGAGCCGCCATCTCCGTGTAAGGCTGATCGGGCCCGTATGTGCCGCGCATGACGCGCGTCTCTCCGCCAGAAGATGCCCGGGAATTCGCTGGGCCCCAAGGGTCGAGCAGCGTAACACGCGCCCCACCTTCCAGAAGATGCAGGGCAGTCCACCCGCCGAAGGCTCCTGCGCCGATCACTGCGATGTGAGGTTTGGATCTCATTGGAAGAGATAGAGCATACCAGCACTGTCACGTTCGAGGGTCGATGAGTGGCAGTTTCCAACTCTCGATCTTAATTGCCGAGCGGTCGCGGATTTGACACTGACTGAATATGGACGGCAGTGGCGAAGGAGTGTTTCGAACCCGCTTCCCTCCACTTGATTCTCCCAAGTCCTCGGACTCCCACGACGCTGCAACCTTGATCCAAAACCCAACCTTCTGCATCTAAAGATAGTTAGGTAAAATAGGTTCGAAGCGGTCTCCTCCGGCCACCACCGCTCGAATGAGACAACTGACAAAACTAAATGCCTGCTGACCCCAACATCGGGAATCGCGAACGCGAAATCCTGACCGCCATCGTGGAAACTTTTATTTCTACCGGTGAGCCCGTCGGATCGCGTACCCTCGCGCGCTCGAACCGCGAGGGGCTTAGTCCCGCCTCGATCCGCAATGTGATGGCGGACTTGTCCGACGCTGGCTTTCTAGAGCAGCCGCATGCTTCGGCGGGGCGCGTGCCCACGACCGAGGCATATCGCTACTATGTCGAGCAGATCTCCGGCAGCGCGCGGTTGGCGCCACAGGAAGAGACGATGATTTCCGATTCTCTCGCCGGCATCACCGACGTGCAGGAGTTTATGGAGCGTACCTCGCACGTGCTATCTCTAATTTCTCGCAATGTCGGTGTGACGGTCGCCACCAGCGGCCCAAAGAACGCGTTGGAACATGTGTACTTCTCTCGCCTCGGCGACCAGAAAGTCTTGGCAGTGCTTGTGACCCGTTCTGGCCTGGTGCGTGATCGCGTGCTACGGCTGGATCTATCGCAGTCAGAGTTGGACTTGGCGGCGCGCTATATCAACGACAATTTCCGTGGCTGGACCATGGAATCGATGCGGGCCGAACTCGGACGCCGCCTCGAGCAGGAGCGCAGTGAATACGACCAGCTGATGAATTCGATTGAGCAGCTTTACAAGCAGGGGGCACTCGCTTCAGAAAAAGGGTCACAGGTCGTTTTTGTCGAAGGAGCATCAAACCTGGTGACCGGAGATCAGGATCGGCAGCGATTGCAGGAGATGCTGAAGACGCTCGAGGAAAAAGAAAAAGTTGTGCAGTTGCTCAGCGCTTATCTCGACGTAAAGCAAGAGGCGGTTCGCGTTGTGATCGGGCCCGACCAGGCATTTCCCTCGATGCAGAATTTCGTATTAATCGGGGCTCCCGCACACGCTGGCAACGAAGTCATGGGTTCTCTGGCGGTGATTGGCCCGACGCGCATGGACTATCAGCACACCATCACCGCGGTCTCGTACATCGCGCGCCTGTTTGACAAGATCTTGAATGAATCGGAGTAGCGAAGACGCAGTTATGAAGAAGGCAAACGGAAAAACGGAATCGGAAATGGCAGGGCTTGATCTGGAACATGAACTTCCAGCCGCGGACGGGGATGAGACTTCCCCGCAGAGTGCTGGGACTGCGGTCGGGGAAGTATCTGGACCAGAATCAGAACTGCAGAAGCTAAGGGCCGAGCGGGATTCTTTGCTCGACCGCCTGGCTCGTGCACAGGCTGAATTCGAAAACGCGCGACGCCGCGCCACCAAAGAGCAGCAGGACTTTCGCGACTATGCCGCTGCCGATGCGGTCAAGGCTTTGTTGCCAGTCCTCGACAGTTTCGAGCGCGCGCTGCAGGTGAAATCGGATCCCGCTGACTTTCGCAGTGGCGTGGAACTCATCTACAAGCAGTTGCAGGATGCGCTCGGGAAGGTGGGAGTAAAGGCCATTCCTGCCAAGGGGGAGCCGTTCGATCCGCATGTGCATGAGGCGATCGAAATGGTAGAAACTTCCGACGCGGCCGATCATGAGGTGCTCGAGGAGTTGCAGCGCGGCTACAAAATGAAGGACCGTTTGCTACGGCCAGCGATGGTTAAGGTCGCAAAGAATCCCTGAAGTCTTCGGATCGCGCAAGGCCCGTCATCATCCGGCCCCAGCGTGCCCCAATATTTTTGTGAAAGAAAGGTTTCATTCTGACCACGAACGCAAAACGCGACTTTTATGAAGTACTGGGTGTCACTCGCACAGTCACCGAAGTAGAACTGAAGAGCGCTTATCGCAAGCTCGCACTGCAGTACCATCCGGACCGCAATCCCAATAATCCGGATGCGGAAGAAAAATTCAAGGAAGTGAGCGAGGCTTACGCCGTTCTCGCCGATGCGGACAAGCGAGCCGCTTACGATCGCTACGGACATGCTGGACTGGGCGGCGGTGGTGGTGCGGGCGCCGGTTTCGATCCCACAGTTTTCCAGGATTTCAGCGATATCTTTGGAGAATTCTTCGGTTTCGGCGACATGTTCGGGGGTGGCGGTGGTGGCCGCCGTCGCACCCGCGTGCAGCGCGGCGCCGATCTTCGCGAAGATCTGACGCTCGAGTTCGAGGAAGCATTCTTCGGGACCGAGTCTCGGGTCACCGTTCGGCGTCATGAGGCTTGTGAGGAATGCCACGGATCCGGATCCGCTCCCGGCAAGGGACCAACCACCTGTCGGTCGTGCAATGGTCGTGGGCAGGTGCGATACCAGCAGGGATTCTTTAGCATTGCTCGCACCTGTCCGGCATGCCAGGGCACGGGCAGCGTAATTACCGATCCTTGCGCGAAGTGCAAAGGCGAAGGGCGCATCTTGCGCCAGCGCACGGTTGACGCCAAGGTTCCGGCCGGCGTAGAAGACGGAACGCGCATCCGATTCTCTGGCGCAGGCGAAGTTGGGCAGTTCGGTGGTCCGGCGGGTGACCTTTACGTCGTGCTGCATGTGAAGGAGCATCCCTTCTTTGCGCGCGAAGGCAACGACCTTCACTGCGTGGTTCCAATATCGGTGGCACAAGCGGCCATGGGTGCGGAGATTCGCGTGCCGACCATGGAAGGCGAGCACGCGCTGAAGATTCCGGATGGTACCCAGCCCGGAGCGACCTTCCGCATCCGCAACAAAGGCGTGCCTGTGCTGAACGGGCATGGGAAGGGCGATTTGTACGTCGAGGTTCGCGTGCAGGTTCCCACCAAGTTGAACAAGCGTCAGAAAGAATTGTTGCAGGAACTCGATGCCATCTCGAAGGTCGACAACCAGCCCTTGCTGCGATCTCTGCTGGGCAAGATGAAGGACATGTTCGGATAGATTGGGTGTACTTTGCACCGAGGGATCGGGAAGGCGCAACTTCAGTCGCCCCGCGCATCCACCAATTGTCTGGCGGCTTCAGCCGCCGAGGCCCATACTCCCTCCATGACCCGCCGCCGATGGATTGCCGATGAAGTCTCGGGGCACGAAGCCGCTCTCACGGGCGAACACGCGGAGCATCTTGTACGTGTGCTTCGCGCTCGCGTGGGCCAGGAATTCGACATCGCCGCAGGCGCGAGCGTAAGGCGGGGACGCATCGTCTCCATTCAAGAGGGCCGGGTTGAGTTCGACCTGGGGGAAGATGTGCCCGCAGCCGAAACTCCGACCGTCACTCTTCTCCTTGCCATCTTCAAGTTCGACCGCATGGAGTGGGCGATCGAGAAATGCACGGAGCTTGGCGCATCGCGAATCGTGCCGTTCGTCGCCCGCCGCACGGATCCGCACCTGGCTTCAGCCGCGGTAAAACGCACTGACCGCTGGCGAAGGATCTCGCTTCAGGCGGCCGAGCAATCTCGACGGCCAGGCGCTCCGGAAATACCCGCTCCGACTAAGCTGCAAGGCGCGATCAATGCGATCGCCAATGGCCACAAGATCGTGCTTGCAGAGACCGAGCAACAGACGCTGCTACGAGATTTGCTCGCGGGATCGCCGGGAGGAGAGATCGTGCTGGCGATAGGCCCGGAAGGCGGCTGGGCAGACGACGAGTTGGAATTGTTCAGGCAAACTGGGTGGGCTTCCGCTTCTCTCGGTTGCACGATTTTGCGCGCGGAAACCGCCGCCATCGCAGCCACCGCGATCATAATGTCAGAATTGGGTGGCTGATTGATCTTCGATACATTGGCAGGAAAAAATTAGTCATGAATAAAGGTCACATTTACTTCGAAATCCAGGCCGACGATACCAAGCGCGCGATCGACTTCTACTCTGAAGTCTTTGGATGGAAATTCTCGCTGGTTCCAGGGCTCCCCATTCTTTATTGGACCATCGAAACCGGAGGTTCGAGAGGGGGACTGTTGCAGCGGCCCGCTAAGACGCCCCCGCCGCAATCGGGCACGAATGCTTTTGTCTGCTCGCTGGAGGTTGAGAATTTCGACGTAACCGCGCAAACGATCCAGGAACTGGGCGGAATCGTGGCGCTTCCCAAGTTCGCGGTACCGAATACCTGCTGGCAGGGGTACTTCGTCGACCCCGAAGGAAACACCTTCGGAATTTTTCAAGTCGATCCAAATGCGGGCAATTAGTTTCGGCTGCAACGATACGAGAGGCGGGCCGCTGTGCCCGTCCCTCTCTCTCCTCGGTCCGGCGATCGTTTCCTTGCACAACTGCTTCAGATGATATCCTCCGCTCATGGCGTCTCCGAAGCCTAACTCCCGTCCTGCTTTGTTCCTTCCAGACGATCGTCAGCGCGAAGCTATTGGTCACGTCGATGGGCCGATGTTGGTCGTGGCGGGAGCTGGCACAGGGAAAACTTCCGTCCTGACCCACCGCATTGAACGGCTGGTCAAGGAAGGGCATGCGCAGCCGCAGGAGATTCTCGCCCTCACCTACACGAAGAATGCCGCCAACGAAATGCGCGATCGTGTGGGCCAGTTGCTGGGCGGCAAAGAAGTAAACGCCGCGACCTTCCATGACTACTGTCTCGACCTGCTCAAGCGCGTCGGTAAGGATTTCGGAGTGCTCGACGAAAAAGATCTCTGGATCTACCTGCGACGGCGCATTCGCGAACTTCGCCTCGAACACTATATCCGCGCCGCGAATGTGGCTCAATTCCTGAACGACCTGCTCGAATTTGTGAGCCGCTGTCACGACGAACTGGTCACACCTGAGAGGTACGAACAGTACGTGGTGCGTTTGGAGCGCAAGGAAGTACCCATGCCGCGGGTCGTTAAGTCGAAGAATGTGCTCGACGACGCTGAGGTGCTCGGGCGCTGCCGCGAGATCGCTCGTGTCTTCACCACGATGGAACGCTGGCTGCGGGAAGAAAACCTCGGCACTTTCGGCCACATGATCACGCGCGCACATGCTTTGCTGCACAGCGATGAAACGGTGCTGGCTGCGGCGCGGGCCCGCGCCCGGTTCATTCTTGCCGATGAATTTCAGGACGCCAACTACGCGCAGATTGAGATCCTGGCTCGCCTCGCCGGGACCGATGGCAACATTTTCGCTGTCGGAGATCCCGACCAGGCCATCTACCGTTTTCGCGGGGCATCGAGCGCAGCCTTCCACTTGTTCGATCGTCATTTCCCCAACGCCAAACGCGTAATCCTCGAAAAGAATCGCCGCTCCACCTCTCCGATTCTCCGCAGCGCGTTCGCGCTGATCGACAAGAACCCACCGGTATTCGCCAAACACTCTGACGGGAAACTCGCGTATCGTCGCGCCCCGCTTCAGTCCGCGCGCGAAGCGGAAGCCATAAAAACAGGCACGCAGTTGCCCAGTCCTCCGGTCGCGGTGGTGGTTCTCACCACGAGAGACGCCGAAGGGCCCGACGTGGTCGCCTATCTCCGGAATGTGCAAAAGAAAGCGAAGTGCAAGTGGTCGGACTTCGGCATCCTCTACCGTTCTCACTACAACCGTGATGACGTAGTGCGGGAATTGGCCGACGCCGGAATCCCGTTCGTCATTGAGAGCATGGATATCTCCGACACCCCAGAAGCTCGCGACTTATTTGCGTGCCTGAACGCGATCGTTTCCGGTGGCGACGATGTCAGTCTCTTTCGCGTGGCCGCTCTTCCGTGTTTCCACGTGGACCCTGGCGGGCTTCGCCAAGTTATGCGGGCCAACGCCCGCGAGAAACGCGAAGATCATATCGTCCCACTTTCTGACGTGCTCGTCGGGGTCGCGGGCGGCGCGGACGTGATCGACGCGGTGAAACGTACGCGTGATGAAATTCGGCGAAGGGAAGCCAAAGCCCGGGCCGCCCTGGACATTATTGTCAAACAGTTCGCTCTCGATGCCTCCTCGCCGATTCTGCAGGCCACCTTGCGTTTCGTAGACGAATGGGAAAAGAAGAAGGTCAACAAAACGACTGAGCTAGAGGAACTGGTCGACTATCTTGGGTACTTCCGAGAGGCGGGAGGCGTAATTCCCATGGAATCGCGCGAAAACGAGAACGCCGTTCGCCTTATGACCGCGCATGGTGTCAAGGGCCTGGAGTTCCCGCACGTCTTCATCCTTCGTGCCAATCCTCCGACTTTCCCTTGTTCGTACAAGGAGACACTGGTTGCCTTCCCGCGGGAACTGCGCGACCCAGATTCGATCACTGAGGCCGACGACAAGACGCTTCACGGACAGGAAGAGCGACGCCTTTTCTATGTGGCCATGACGCGCGCCCGCGACACGCTGCAAATTTACGCGCGCGAAGGTACAGGCAAGGTCAACAAGACGCCGGCCGGCTACATGCGCGAGCTGATTGAAGACAAGAATCTTTCCCGCTGGCTGTCGGCCATCCCGGCTTCGGGTACGCAGATGACACTCGACATTTTTGGTGAAGCCGCCGTCGCCTACCCGGCGGAGTCGCAAACGAATCTCTGGTTCGAGATGCCAGTACTTGAAGGTCTGCATACCCGGCTGAGTGCGTCGGCCGTCGATACCTATGAGCGCTGCGGATTGCGGTTCAAACTCGAGCGCGATTGGCGCTTAGCGGCGAAGCCGGCGGCGGCGATGCAATACGGCGCTGCTATCCATCGCGTGCTCAAGACTTACTTTGATTCGGTGAAGCTGAAACGCCCCAAGACCGACGATGAGCTCATCGACCATTTCCGTAGCTACCTGGCCGAGGCCAAGATTCATGAAGCCTACCAGCACGAACTGTACGAGAATCAGGGCGTCGAGCAGTTGCGCGACTTCCTCGTAGCGGCCCGCTTGCTACCACACCCAGAGGTTCTCAACACCGAACAGTCCTTCGAAATTCGTTTAGGTGAAACCACGGTCGCCGGCCGGATTGATCGCATCGACCAACGCCCGGACGGGAGCGTCGCGATCGTGGACTATAAGACGGGCAAAGCGCGTGATCAGGAGGATGCTGACGAGAGCCTGCAGTTGTCGCTTTATGCAATTGCCGCCGCCGAGAAGTGGGGATACAAGGTCGGCGCATTGATTTTTCACAACCTGGAAGAGAATGTTCCGGTGATGACGACCCGCACCGAATCACAACTAACTGCGGCACGCGGTCGCGTGGAGGCGGCAGCGCAGGCAATCGCCGATGGCATCTTCGAAGCGAAACCGGGAATCCATTGCAACTTCTGTGCATACCGGAGCTTGTGTCCCGAGAAGGAAAAGCGGATTCCGCGTCGCCTTGAGACCGTCGCGGCGAAGCGGCCGAACTAAATGGCGTGAACCGATTCGGGTCTACAAAAAACTTAGGGGACGCTCTTGAGCGTCCCCTTTTTTGCCTTTACTGAACCTGCTTAGTGCTTCTTTTTCTTCTTTGCCTTTTTCTTGGTTGCCATTGTTCCTATTCTCCCTTCCATTTTTCATGGAAAATGTCGCAGTGGTCTTTTACTGCAACTAGTTGATGTATAGAGTTATTGAAAAATGAAGTCAAGAAAAAAATGATGATCAATCTTCGCAAGTTGTGACACCAAAGTCACCGCGAGAGAAGTTCTGAAGGAAAAGTCAACAAGAATTTCGAAGAGCGTGTCGCACCGCGCGTGATTTATCTCTGGCGAATGCCTGGCAACGGAAGGCGAACACGCGAGAGATGGCAATTTCGTCTTGCGCTGGTGATGCCCGCGCTCGCGTGAACGGTGCGCCGGCGTGCGACGCATTCATGCGCCGTGCATCTATAATGAAGGACGCGAAAATCTTCGCGGGAGCTTGATCCATGGCCTCTTTTGACGATGTTGTCATCATCTCCGGCTGCCGCACCGCCGTCGGAAAATTTCAGGGCAGCCTCTCGGATCTTAGTGCGCCGCAACTCGGGGCGATCGCTGTGCGCGAGGCCGTGAGGCGCGCTGGTATTGATCCCGCTCAAGTGGATGAGTGCATCATGGGGAACGTCGTTTCTGCCGGACTCGGGCAGAATCCCGCGCGGCAGGCCGCAATCTTCGGCGGACTGTCGCCTACGACAGGTGCCATGACAATCAACAAAGTTTGCGGCTCCGGATTGAAATCCGTCGCTCTTGCAGCGCAAGCGATTCAAACCGGAAACAGTTCCATCGTGGTGGCGGGCGGAATGGAATCCATGACCAACGCGCCTTATCTTCTCCCCCAAGCCCGCAAGGGATACCGTCTGGGGAATGCGCAGATCGTCGACTCCATGGTGCACGATGGCCTGTGGGATATTTATAACGACTACCACATGGGGATCACGGGCGAGAATGTCGCCGAGAAGTACGGCATCACGCGCGAAGAGCAAGATCAGTTTGCCCTGAACTCTCATCGCAAGGCGTTGTCGGCGATCAAGGAGTGCCGCTTCAAGTCACAGATCGTTCCGGTCGAGATTCCCGCGAAGAAGAAAGACGCGCCCCCGGTTATTTTCGAAAAAGACGAGAGTCCTCGCGAGGATACAACCATCGAAGTGCTGCGCGCGCTCAAGCCGGCCTTCAAGAAAGATGGGACCGTCACCGCAGGGAATGCGCCGGGAGTGAACGACGGTGCCGCTGCCCTCGTCGTAACCAGCGCGAAGCGGGCGCAGGAGCTCGGTGTCAAGCCGATGGTCCGCATTGTTGCCCAGGCAACCAGCGGCGTCGAACCCAAATGGGTGATGATGGCTCCCGTCGGCGCTGTCCGCACCATCTGGGAAAAGACTGGCTGGAAGAATGAAGACGTCGACCTCTATGAACTCAACGAGGCCTTCTCGGTGCAGGCTTTGGGCGTGATGCGCGAGTTGGGTCTGAATCCCGAGAAGGTCAATGTGAACGGCGGCGCGGTAGCGATCGGTCATCCCATTGGAGCCAGCGGCGCACGGGTTCTGGTCACTCTGATCTATGAAATGATTCGCCGCGATGTGAAGCGAGGCATTGCAGCGCTTTGTCTCGGGGGCGGCAACGCCGTGGCAATGGCCGTCGAGCGGTAAGACGGCTGGTGGTCTCAAATCTCTGCGGCTAAGATTTCTGGGGAGCGTCGTCGGCCCGGTTGGACGGCTGACATCCTATGTCCATCCCAAAGCTGGCGACCGTTATCTATCTCGCGTTTTGTATTGGTGAAAGCCAAGGGCAGGCCAGGCTCAGTGCGGCTGCCGTCGATACCTACATGCAGTCTTACGTTCGCACCAACAACTTTGCCGGTACCGTTCTCGTGGAGAAGAAGGGCACGATTCTCTTCGAGAGGGCCTATGGTCTCGCCGACCGCGAACATAGGATTGAGAACACTCCAGCGACCCGGTTCCATATAGCGTCGATGTCAATGCAATTCACGGCGGCGGCAGTCTTGCGCCTCGTAGACAAGGGCCTAATTAAATTAGATGACCACGTGGGAGAGTTCGTCCCCGGCATTCCAGGAGCAGAGAAGATTACGATTCGCGATCTTCTGCTTGAGCGTTCGGGATTACCGGACATCAATGCCCAGCCCGATTACAGCGAAGTTCTGCAGCACCATCAAACGCCAGCGACTCTGGTCGAGAAGATTGCGGGCCGGCCTCTGCTCTTCGAGCCGGGTTCGAAGTTTCTGCACGAAGAGCACTCCGCCTACAACCTTCTTGCCCTGATAGTTGAGAAGAAGACGGGTACGCCGTTTGCTTCAGCAGTTGAGAAACTCGTGTTCAGGCCAGCAGGTCTGACTGCCTCGGGTGTAGACAATGACGCCCCTACACACGCTGCACATATGGCGAAGGGGTATGAACCCGAGGGCACGTACGCACTGAAGCCCGCGACCGAAATTCATTGGTCCGCCAAAACAGGGAATGCTTCGGTCTATACGACGGCGGCTAACGAGGCGCGATGGGTGGAAACTCTGTTTCAAGGACATGCGCTGAGCCAAACCTCACGTGAGGCGGTGCTCGATACTTCGCAGAAAATCGGCTACGGCTGGATGAGAGGCGAGAACAGACGGTTTGGAGAAAGCGTTTACTACATGAATGGCCGGGCTCCTGGTTTTGCGTCCTTCGTCCTTTATCTCCCGCGTGCGCAGATGACCGTCGTGCTGTTAAGCAATATCTACTCGTCGGCGACGACGATCGGGTATGACGTCGCCGCCCTGGCGATGGGCCTGCCTTACGAACCTCTGCATTTTCGGGATCCAGCGCCCACTTCCGCGGAACTGAAGACATGCGAGGGCAAGTTTCGGTTTGGCGCGGATTTCTATCAGTCAAATGCAGTGACGACTCTGCTTGCAGAGGATCGAGAACTCTCGATGCGATGGCCCGACGGAAACATTTCGCCACTCATCCCGGTTTCGGCAGATCATTTTGTGGATCGATCGTACTGGGAGGACGTCAAGATTGAGCGCGATGCATCGGGAAAACCGTTCGCTCTGAGCTACGACCGCTTTCAAGGAAAAGCCATGAAGCCAGAATAGCGTGGACGGCGAGACCGTCGACCTTTACTTCACTGCCGAAATCGGAAGCGTGACCGTGAAGACGGCTCCGCCCTCGGGTGAGTTCGCCGCTTCCACACTGCCGCTATGTTCCTTCATGACGGACTTACATATGCTTAGGCCCAATCCTGTGCCGCGGCCTGGACGCTTTGTCGTGTAGAAAGGATCGAAAATGCTGGCTAAGTTTTCCTTCGGAATGCCGGGACCATCGTCGTGGAAGCTGACCCAGACCGAGTTGTCCCCCTTGCCCAGACGGATTCGCAGTGTGCCCTTATCGCGCGCGTCGCGGATGGCCTGCTCCGCATTAAGAATGAGATTCAGGAACACCTGCATCAACTGATGCGGATCGCCAAGCGCATACGGAACTCCGGCCTCTTTCAAAAAGTCGACGGTGATGTTGTTCTTGCGTAGCGAATAGGCGTGCAGGTTCAGGGTGCGTTCGACCACCTCGACAAGGTTGATCTTGCTTTTGCCAGGTGCTGGAGGGCGCGAAAAATAGGTCAGGTTCTGGACGATTTCTGCCGCACGCCGAGCTTGCTGCTGCAGAATTGCGAGTTGTTTGCGAGAGCCTTCATTGGTCTCGGTGTCCTGCAGTAGTTCGCTCACACCCATAATGGCGGTTAAAGGATTGTTCAATTCGTGGGCGACGCCGCCGATCATGGCACCCATCGCAGCCAGACGCTCGCTCTGTACGACTTGTTGCTCGAGTTTTCGTTCGACGGTAATATCGCGGACTGAAATAATCACGCCGCTGATCTTTGACTCGGAATCGACTAACTGGCTCCCGGCGGCGCGCATCGTCCGCCAGTTCCCGTCGCTGTGGCGTGCCCCGTATTCTGCCGACGCAAAAACCTGTTTGCCGGAAACAAGATCGTGGTAGAGAGAAGCTAATTCCGGGGAATGATCTTCCATCTCCGAGATCTTCTTCCCCAGCATCTGCTGCGGCTCGTAGCCCAGAAGATCGTGGGCTCGAGAACTAACGAAGGTGTATCGTTCCTCGAGATCAACCACCAATATGAGGTCGGGGAAACTTTCCAGCAATCGTCCGCGGAATTCCTCCTGCTGCGCCAGTTGCCGTTCCATCTTTCGCTTTTCGGTGATGTCAACCAGCGTTCCCTGATAACGAATGATGTTTCCTGACGTGTCCCAAACCGCGCGCGAGGAATCAAGGAAGACTGCCGCCGTTCCATCTTTGCGCCGGAGTCTGATCTCGCGGGTGCGGACGCCTCCGCGGTCGTCAACCGCCCGCCCCAGGACCGGCGGTCCGGGATCGAAATTGAGCGCTGCGGGTTCGACGCTCAGCAGATCTGACTTTTCCGCATGTCCCAACATGCTGACCAGAGCCGGGTTGGCATCGAGCAAATGTCCTTCAGGAGTGCTGAAGTAGACGCCCTCTTGCAGGGTTTCGAATAGCTCAGTAAAGCGCAATTCTTTCTCGCGCTGCTCGGTGACATCGCGCCCTAGCATGCTCGCGCCAACTACCTCGTCACCCTTCACAATGCCATTCAGTACGCACTCAAAATAAAGGGGTCTCGACGAAGACTTCAGCCGAACTCGAACCGTACCCGCCCACCGTTTCTTTTCTAGAAAGCGCCCGAGTCCGCGTTCCACTTCCGGCTGGCCGGGCTCGTCAATCAGATCGTAAATTTTGCGCCCCACGACCTCGGAATATGACAATCCGGTCAACTCGGTGATGCGCTTATTCACAGTTCGAATAGTGCCATCGAGGGAGACTGCGCAAGCGGGGTCATCAAAAGAATCGATCAGCTCCTTGAAGTTGCGCTGGGAGCGCATGATGACCTGACTGAGTTGGTCTAATTGCTCTTCGGAAGGCGCGGCGCCGACGTGCTCCTGCAGTCCGCGCAGCAATCCTTTGAGTTCGCTGACTTCGCGCCGGCGCCCGTAGGCGTATGCCGCAAACAGAATCGAAAGAAAGACGATCCCGATTGGAATGGCGCGCAACTGAAATGGAATGTTTTCAAGACGCTCCCACAACAACCCTGCCAGCGCCACCGAAAGCAGCACCATAAATCCCAGAGCCCAACGCCATAGTTGGGACTCTTCCTGCTCCAGGTTTCCCGGAACGCGCGGCGGATTGGGGGTGTTCACAGGGTCCGGGGTCATGAGGAACTGCCAACTTTCACTGCAAGCAATCCTAACCCTAGACGTAGCACTGGAACAAACGTCCTGTTGGACACTTTGGTGCGCGTCTATTCGTCTGGCTCAGGAGACGGGTTGAGGGATTCCGGCGCTTTGATCTGGTTCGATACGATCGCCTGCCAGTTGAGAAGTGCGTTCCAGAGCATTCGCTGATCACCTCGGTTCATGTCGCGATGCATGGGATTGAAGTTGAAGCTGACGACGTGGCCTTTGCCTACCGGCATATCCAGAATCGCCGGCCGGCCGATCAGGTTCTCTTCTCCCCAAGCCTGACCGCTCTCAACGAAGGGCTTGCCATCGTTGTGGCCCCATTCCATCACCATGCCGCTGCGGTCTTCGGGACCATCGAGACAGGTCGTGCAATATGCCATTCGGAGCCAGCGTCGCGGAGTGTTGTACAGAGGAAAATTCTGCCGGAAGACGTAAGTGTGCACCGGATACCCGTATGCGATGGGATGATCGGGACGATCGAATGTGACCCGTACATGTGCGCCGGGCGTTCGTGTCGCCGCCTGCTGTGAAGCGGCGGAGGATGCGCCGCCGCCGCCTGCGGTACTGCGGGGAACACCGCCAGACGATCGCCGCACAAACCGCACCAGCCCGCCTTCAAGTGCAAGCATGCTGCCGCTGCCCAGCGTTACCATCAGGCCGCCGTCGTCGATGAAGCGCTGGATCTGGCCGAGTCCCCCGTAACCGATCCCTCCAGTGATGTCATCTGATTCTGCCGGAGTACCAAAACTCGGCGTCTGCAGGGTTTTCTTGAAAGGCATGGGAGACCACGCCTTCGGCAGCCCTTCGATCTGCTCCGCCAATTCCAGATCGACATGTCCGTAGAGCAGCACGTCAATGCGCGCGCTCAGGTTGCCGGCGCGAATGTCTTCATCGCGAAGATACGTATAGGGAACCTTGCGTTGATCGAGCGAGTAGCGGATCCATCCGATCGAGTCCGTGTCTGCCCATGGAACCCATACGCCGATGCGCGGCGCTTTAGCCTTGTGACGCGGCACGTCGGGAATGCCGGCAACCTGCGTGAAATCGAGCCCAAGTTCAGCAGCGGTCGATGCAATCGCATCGTGCAATCCGGATTGATTGGTCAGAATCCAAGAACCAGCCGGAAATCTTGTTCCACCTGCATCGAAGTCGCGCTCGGCAATCTCAATCTCGAAATTCGCAAGCCGGTAGCGGGCAGCGAGAAACGATTCCTGTCCAGTGTCCTTCAGCAGGTAAGCGGAACCGTTTCCTGTGACGTGACCTTTCGGATGCGGTACTTCCGCCAGTTGCGTCAGCTTGGCGTCCCGAATGACCGCATCGTCGGTTGCGATTGCCTGCAGATGAAAGTTGGCGGGCAGCTCCCAGGAAACGTCATCGTAAGGCGGCTCGCCATCCTTTGGATAGTGCTGTGGAGTCAGCAAATCGACAGCGTAGTTGCGATAGGGCTGGTCGAGGCGGACGACATAGGTTCCGGCAGGGAAGCTTCCTTCCTTGAGCTGAATAGCATTCTGCGCGCGTGAGACTTCGATGTGCTGACCCATGAGCCGGCCGATCATCGCTGCGACCCGAGCCGGATCTCCCTGATCCTCTTGAATCAGAAACGCAAAAGGCGGCTGCGTCATCCCCTTCTGCCACGAATCCCAGCCCTTCTTGTAGAAATTGTGCAAGATTTCCTTGGATTCACCCGCGGTCATGTCGAGCGCCGCCAGCGCACCGGTTTCCTGGTAGTTGAGATTGTCGCGCGCCGACCACGTAACTTCGCGTGGAGCAGGCATCGGCCGGTACCATTCCATGCTCGCTGCCGACGACGAAACCGATCGTTTCTCCGTCTCAGCGCTGCCATTGCCGAACGTTTCATAGCCGCGGCCAATACTGTTGTGATTCATGGCCACGGAATCGAGATAGAGGTGTGCAAATGCTTCCCCAAAATTCCAGGTTGAAACGCCGGGCATGCCCATCGACGTCATCGCCTGAACCTCGTGGAAGCTGAGTGCCAGAAATTCGCTGTAGGTGATGGGATCAACGTTGGGGTTGTAAGGGCCGGTTCCGTTCCACGTCATCATCAAAGGCACGCCTTCGTGCAAATCGTGAACAACCGTCGGGTGCCACTCGTGAAACATGCGATGCACGGCCTTGGTGGTTTCGTGTGTCTGCTGGTGCGTGTCACGATTGATGTCGACGAACGCATACTTCGACCAGTAGGGCGGCGATTGGCGCGGAAGCGTGTTGCGGTCGGTCTTGCCCTTGAGGTAGCGATAGAACCAGTCGACCATCTTGTCGCGGCCGTCGGGATTGGACACGGGATTGATCAAAACGATGACCCGTTCGCGGATTCGCTTGATCATAGGCTGCTCCGACACCGCGAGTCGGTAAGCCAACTCAACCATGGCCTCGGTCGGGCCGGTCTCGTCGGAATGCAGCGCGGCGTTGAAGTAATAAATAGGACGCGAGTCGGCGATGAGCTTTTCAGCCGCTGCGGCGTCGGTGCGCCGGGGATCCGCCAACGCAGCGGTCGCGTCCTTCAGCCGCTCGATATCACGAATTCCAACCTCATCGGCAATTGCCAGCACCACTAT
Organism: uncultured Acidobacteriaceae bacterium; assembly: GCA_963840895.1. GTDB lineage: Bacteria > Acidobacteriota > Terriglobia > Terriglobales > Acidobacteriaceae > Sulfotelmatobacter. The sequence goes on along the minus strand of CAWJAR010000001.1, from coordinate 99,764 downwards.
TTCGCGCCCTTCTTCGCTGTGCCCGATCGTAAACACGCGCACTCGCGGGCTGGCCGCCGCAAGCGCACGAGCATAAGCATAGGTTTTCTCGGTACCCAGAAGTTCTCCGGGCGCGCCCATGATGCGCCCCAGAAATTTCTCGGGAGAGGGGACGGTATTCGATTGGGGAATGTACGAAACCCACGGCGATCCGAAGTGCGGATCCGTAGTGGCAGCCGCAATAGCCTCGACCGAGCCGGGCTCAGGGATATCAGGGCTTTGCGCATTCGCGACGACAGACAACGACGCAAGCGACATCATCCACACCAGCACGAGTCGGAACATGAGGGCCCCCAGATGTAGTTTGACGCGAAAGTTTAGCACGCGCTTCGCCGAGGGGATTGGTGCGACTGGCGTAGGGACCATAAGGGAAGTTAGCTTTCGTGGGATCTGCTCCGATCTACCGAGCCTTAATCCTGTGGCGCATCCCAGCCCGCTGGGACAGATATTGATACCGCCTTGGCCGCAAATCGCATCTAAACCCAGTAATGAGTGGCAAATTCAAAAGGCTCCAGCGGACCTATTTGGCCGGGATGACGATCCTCCTAACCGCAGTCATCATGAGTTGCAATGGGCAAGATTTCGGTGTTTTGCAGCCGACTCCAGAAGACCTGTGCAAGTGCATCCCCCTCGAGCCCGACGTCGCTGACTATCGGCATGCCGCCAAGCATGTTCCGATCGCTGACATGGTTGCTCAAGATGTTTCGGTCGACGACGTTCTCGCCTGGCCTCAGGATCTCATCATTCCTCCCGACGCACCGCGAACTGGGCGCGAACTTGACGTCTTCCATATCGCCAACGCGTTTCTGCAAAACGCCAGTGTAAACGCAGTCGATTGCGATGTTTCAATGGAGATCTCTCCAACCGCAGACAAGAGCTCGCCGCGGATGATTGTGGAAACTCCGGTTGATAGCGAATATTGCTCGGCTCGTCAAAATCTGCAAGCGCAATTGAAGCAGCACGGATTTCAACTCGACTCGCAGCATGGAGGGGAACTGCCCAAGGCTCTCCCTATCGATGTCACGGGGATGGCCTTCGAAGATTTCGAGCACAATCGTGGCAATGTGGCAACCTTGTGGGAAATTCATCCGGCGATCGTGACCCTGCATTAAGAGAATATGTTCTGCCGGCGAAAGAAGGGGATGCCAACTCTCAAGGCTTGAAGTGCCACACTGCCGATTCCCTTTCGTCAACTCAACTAACAAATCCTGGCACCCGGAAGAGCCTTGGCGGACGAACCAGAAAATAGAAATCGGCTAATCAGTACGGAAACAAAGGGCTTGCCCGCGTTCCTGCAGAGCACGAAAGTAACTCAACGTATGGAATCACAGATGCAAGTCGAGAGAGAGAGTCAATATCATCGCTGCAGTGGGCGCGCTGCATAAAGCTGCGTGAAAAGACGATCAATGAAACAAAGTTGGCAGGCAGCATTCAGATTATCGGTCATCCTTATAGCAGTGATTTGTTTGTGGGGATGCTCTGGCATCCCCGCGCGCAGCGTTAGTACCGCCCCCGCAACGATCGCATATACGCTCGGTCCGTCTGGCTCTAACACAATCGTAGGGTACTCCACGGTAGCGGCCGGCAATGATTCTCCGATTGCTACTCTTCACTTTTCACCGTCGTTCGGGGTTGGGGAAGTCGCGACAGACCCTAGCGGTGCGATTTATGCAGCCGGTGGAACCCTCAACAAGGGATATGTCCGGGTTTATCCGCCGAACTCGATCGAAACAACAACCCCTTTGCGGACAATTGATTTCAATTTTGGCCCAAATATGCTTGCAGTAGACCCGGCGGGTCGGGTCTACATACTCAGTTTCCCGGACGTGGTTACGGGGAATCCTATGACGCTATCAGTCTACTCAGCAAATGCCCGTGGGACAGCCACACCCTTACGCACACTAGTATTGACGAATATCTTGCCGCCGATTGAAGACATCGCTGCGGATTCCGACGGAAACATCTACATTGCAGGGTATATCCGGAATGGATTGACTGGTGCTGGAGCGGCGGTTGCAATATTTCCGACTTCCGCAGACGGCCCTTCGCTGCCGTCCCGTACGATAAGCTTCCCGGCAAATTCAAATGTGTTTGGCGTTGCCGTCGATGCCGCGGGCGACATTTTTGTGAACGTTTGTCCGGGCTGTGTGAGCGGTAGCAATTTTGTGATTGAGGAGTTCGCACCCCACGCAAGAGGTGCGGCCAACCCTATCAACACGATCAATCTCCCCATCGATTCAGGTTCGATATTTACCAGCGGTGGCCCAGTGCGCCTCGATGGCGCAGGAAATGTCTTTACGACGTTGGAGCAGTACGATTCCTCAAACGACGCGTTGTTGTTTAGCCACGTGCTCTACGGTTTTCATCCAAACTCCACCGGTAGCGCCGTGCCCAGCCTGACAATTACTCCACCCTATAGCACTTTCTTCGCGGTGAATTGAGAGCAGTCTGTGACGGGGCGTTCATTAGCCCCCGTGTTTTCCACAGCCCGTTGGTGACATCCGTCACAGCCAACACATCTTTCCATCCCGTAAGGTAGGTATCTGGTACATCAGGACTTCGTGTGCCCTCAGGCACACACGCCCCATGCTCTACAAAACTCTCAGCGCTGCCGTTTACGGGATCGACGCAAACATCATTCAGGTCGAGGTCGACTGCTCCGGTATCAAGTGCGATCAGGATCACTTCCACACCGTGGGCCTGCCCGATGCCGCAGTGCGCGAGAGCCGCGACCGTGTCCGGGCGGCGTTGAAGAACTGCGGCTACGACATTCCGCCGACGCACATCACCATTAACCTTGCCCCGGCCGACATAAAGAAAGAAGGTTCCGGATTCGACCTGCCCATGGCGCTCGGGATCGTCGGCGCCTACGGCGGCCTTACCAAGAAGGAAATGACGGACTGCCTATTCGTCGGCGAGCTTTCCCTCGACGGCGGCGTGCGTGCGGTGCGAGGCGCTCTCCCGATCGCGATCGAGGCGCGAGGCAAGAAGATTACCCGCATGGTCGTTCCTGAAGCCAACGCGAAAGAAGCCGCGATGGTATCGGGACTCGATGTTTATCCGGTGAAGTCGCTTCTCGACGTGATTCATTTCGTGAACTCGGGCAATGGCATCGTCCCTGTCAAGTCGGATGGCGATTCGCTACTGCGCGAATCGCAGCAGTTCTTCGTAGACTTCAAAGACGTTCGCGGACAGCAGACTGCCAAGCGCGCCATCGAGATCGCTTGCGCCGGAGGCCACAACATTCTCATGATCGGCCCGCCGGGTTCTGGCAAAACCATGCTGGCCAAGCGCATGCCCACGATCCTGCCGCCGTTCACCTTCGAGGAGGCGCTGGAAACAACAAAGATTCACAGCGTCGCCGGGGTTTTGGAGCAGGGTAGCGGCCTGGTTGGAACCCGGCCTTATCGTTCTCCGCACCACACGATCTCGGACGCCGGGCTGATCGGTGGAGGCGTCATCCCCCGGCCAGGCGAAGTGTCGCTGGCCCACAACGGCCTGCTCTTTCTCGATGAGCTTCCCGAGTTCCCTCGTAACGTGCTGGAGGTCCTCCGCCAGCCCCTCGAAGATGGCACGGTCTCGATCGCGCGTGCATCCATGTCATTGACGTTTCCAGCGCGCTTCATGCTGGCCGCCGCCATGAACCCTTGTCCCTGCGGGTACTTTCATTGCTGAGGTTTCCTTCGATCCGCACTTGAGGGCGAAGAGGATCTCCTCGCGAGTCGCCCCCGCTTCGAGCGCGGCCCGAATGTGGTGCCGGGTTCCGTCCGAGTTGAGATTCGTGCAGGCGGCATTCAAGCTGACGCTGACCAGTTCGATAAACTTGCGAGGCAGAATGGAGTGGGTCCATGGGTTGGTGCTCATCTTGAAGCATAGCTCGGCCCATTTCGGATCCCATTCGCGCAGCGTGTCCGCAGCCGATTCCCACGGTCCTGTAGGGGGATCCGTTACCACATCCGCATCTTGCCTATATCCCGTCGTTTCGTTCATGACGTTCCCTCCTGCGCCGCAGCGCACGGTTTACAAGATTTTGTTTTGTTCACGATGGCCTACCGCACACAAAGGCGGGACCTCATGGAAACTTCACGTTGGCCTCCGAGCTGACAGCGTGGTGAAGCCCGGGCGCAAGAAAGGTTGAGTCCTGCCCTTGATCGCCGGAGCAGGACTCGGCCTTGTTAGGCGGCCTTTACTGTGATCGGAACCTCCAGATCCTTCTCCCACTCGCCTGCGTGAATGTGTCCACATCCCCCTTGAGCCGCTGGATGGTACATTCCGTCCGTTTCATGCACGATGAACCCCATGTTGCCGGGGCGACGGTTGGGCGGCAGGCCGAGGTTGGCGAGCGTTTCCTCGGTGGATTTGTAGGTCACGCCGATCTTCAACATTTGGCGGGCCTGTTCGGCGGTAGCGACCTCTCGGCCCAGCTCCCGTGCCATCCGCACATGACGCTCGATCATTTGAATGGTCGACATGCGCACGCCCTTCGTGGTGTTCCAAAGATTGTCTTCGATACCCGCCCGGGTGTGTTGCCCGAGAGCAATGCAAATCGCGGAAACCGGGTGGGTCAGGCGAAACGTAGTCTGATAAGTAAAGAAAGAGCCGTGCGGTGTGCGACGGATTAGCTCCATCAGGTCGAATGGGTTTGCTCCACACGCGCCGCCACTGCCGATGGTGAAGAAGCCGTTCATCGGGCCCATGTAGTAGCCCTTGCGAATGAGGCGCTCAACCAGTTCGAGACCGTGCACGTGGGCAAGCGCGAAGTAAGGCTGAATCCCGTTGTTCACCATGCGCTTGATGTTTTCAAGATAGAAGTCCGGCGTCGAGTCAGCCACAAGGTTGGCCATCGCATGGAGCATCGCCGGGTTGGTGAACGCGTGTTCCGTCAAAAGTATCGACAGGGTGTAACGCCGTCAGATCATAGAGGGTGGTGCCACAAGCAACCGTGACCTGATCCGGCTTGGGATCGATTTCGGCCAGCTTATGGCGAGAGTCGTAGCTCTGGAACTTGGCTTCCTCACCCGGCTCGGGCGCAAACGAGATCGACCCGCCGAGTTGAAGGATCATTTTCGGAACAGCCTTGCGCAGACGCCCGACCTGATCGTTGTACTGCTTAAAATCCTTTGAGATGTGACCGGTTTTTGGGTCGCGCACATGGATGTGCAGCACTGTTGCCCCGGCATTGTAACAGTCAACCGCAGCCTGGACTTGTTCGTCCCAGGTGACGGGAAGCTTCTGCTCAGGCGTGCAATCCACGGGCATCCACACTGGCCCATACGGCGACGCGGTGATCATAAGTGGTGCTTGATTCTCAGGTAGCAGCGAGTCATCGGTGAAATACATGAGGTGTTTCTCCTTTTCGACCTCGTTTGAGGGTCGGGTATGTGACGTTGTTCCCAGACAATGCAAATGGAGAAACGGGTAAGGGACTTTCCGCTGAGGATAAGGAGGGGGTCGGACTTGCGACACTGTCAGAACGTACAGTGACGTAATCAGAACGTACAGTGACGAAACCAGATGGGATGAGAAGGCCGGTCTCCGACGGGATGCTGTACGCTCCCAAGATATCGACGCGCTCGAAGCGCAAGAGATAAAGGAGACCGGCAATGAAGAAGGTTAGCACCGTAACGGCAAAACCGAGCAAGAAAATCTCTCGGCAGAAGTTAACCGTTGGATTGGATCTAGGCGATCGCAACAGCTGGTATTGCGTGCTGGACGAATCCGGCCAGATACAACTGGAGCAGCGCGTCCGCACGAATGCGAAAGCGTTGCGCGAAGTTTTCAGCAAGATGCCGCGCAGTCGGATTGCACTGGAAATTGGGACGCATTCGCCCTGGATCAGTCGCTTGCTCAGCGAGTTGGGGCATGAAGTGATCGTGGCGAATGCGCGCAAGGTGCGGCTGATCGGGGAGAGCCGCAAGAAAGACGATCGGCTGGATGCACAGACACTGGCGCGACTGGCCCGGATCGATCCGCAGTTGCTATACCCGGTGAAGCATCGCAGCGCGCAGGCGCAAGCTGATCTCATGACGATTCGGGCGCGGGCAGGGCTGGTGCGGGCACGAACGGCGCTGGTGAATACGGCTCGCGGACTGGCGAAGAGTTATGGGGAACGTTTGCGCGGATGCCACGTGCGCAATATGAATCCGGAGAAAGCCGAAAGCTTGAGTCCGGAACTGCAAGCCGCACTGGAACCTCTGTTGAACGCAATCGAATCGTTGAGCGAGCGCATCGTGGAATCCAACGAGCGCATCGAGCAGTTGGCGCAGCAGAGTTATCCGAAGGTGGCGCTGCTGAAGCAGATCAAGGGCGTGGGCACGCTGATCGCACTGACGTACATGCTGACGCTGGAAGATCCGCATCGTTTTGGTAAGAGCCGCGACGTGGGCTGCTATCTGGGATTGCAGCCGGGACGGAGAAACTCGGGGCAGAGCGAGCCACAACTGCACATCAGCAAAGAAGGCGATCCGTATCTGCGTACGTTGCTGGTGCAGGGAGCTCAACATATTTTGGGACCATTCGGGATCGACTGTGATCTCAGGCGCTGGGGATTGAAGCTGGCGGAGCGAGGTGGGAGGAACGGAAAGAAACGAGCGATCGTTGCGACTGCGAGAAAGCTGGCGGTGTTGCTGCATCACTTGTGGGTGAGCGGAGACGTGTATGAACCGTTGCACAACAGCAGCCGAACGACCGTGGCGGCAGCCGCATAAAACGAAAAGGCAAAACCAAATCAAAACCGTTCCAGGAAGAGAAAAAACAAGAGCCCAAAGCCGAGTTCCGGTGACTGCGTTAATGGCCTGGCCCAGGTTCGACTCTGAAGAGCAGAACCACAGGGCGCCAATCAGATAGCAGCACCGGCTGAAACGAGAACGCCCAATATGCACCGAGCGAACGAATCGCTCCTCGAGAGTGCGAATGGAAGCATGGCGTCAGTGGCCACTCGGCGGGAGAAACAAACTTTGTTCAACCAAGCCAAACAAGAATCGACTTGACTCCGACCGGCCTTCTCATGGAAGGCCATTACACTCGTTGACCCGGCCAAGACTTGCCTGACACTCAATATCTCTTGTTTTCGCTGACTCCACATCTCGCTTATCCGCGCACTTGACGCCGGTGAAACGCATTTCAGCGCGGCTTGCAAAAACGCTGTAATGACGCGGGTGAAACGCATGTCATGTCGCTCTGAGCCGCCCTGAAAAGGCCGGCGTCGGCGGTTCGATCCCGTCTCTGGCCAATACTCTTTTTCAACGCAGTACCATTGACTTGATGGCGTTGCATTTCCATCAACATTTCAAGCGCAATCTAATCCTAGTGAAGGGTTCTGTGTATCTGTGTTTATTTCCGTCCGAACTCGTGTTGAGCAGTTCCTCCTGAAGAGAGAGGCGCGCTCGGAATCCTTGCTGCTCTTTCTGCTCGTCGCCGCTGCGTTCCTTGTTCGCATCTGGGGGATTTCCAAGGACCATTTCTGGGACGAGATGGTTTACCTTCAGAATGCCCAAGTCATCTGCTGCGGCAAGATTAACTACTCCGAACTGGACTTTCGTCCCCCTCTGATCTCGTTGATATGGGCTGGCGTGTTTCTGCTCTGGCACCATATCTATGCAGCCTGTATCGTCACGGCTTTTCTCAACGCACTCGGCCCGGTCTTCCTTTATCTCGCCGGGCGTATGTCGGTGGGTCGCTTGCCCGCCGCAATTGCTGCTCTGTTGCTGGCATTCTCACCGTTTTTCGTGGGCGTCTTTCCTAACGGGTTTGCGAGCGATGCCACGGGAAACAGTCTGTTGACGGATTCGCCTGCCCTAACCTTGGTACTACTTGCATTCTGGCTTCTACTCCGAGCGCTTGACCGCCAGAGCCCACCTCGTTTTGCCTGGGCCGGACTCGCCCTGGCGCTTTCGATTCTCATGCGTTTTGGCACACTTCCGAGTGTTGGCATGCTCTTTTTGCTGCCCCTTACCGCGAAACAACGCTGGAAAGCGCTAATGGCCTGCGGGGCTGGGCTTCTGGTTGGATTGTCCCCCTATCTGATCTGGTCCCGTCTGAGGTTCGGAACATTCTTTTTTACGTTGCAAGCTGGCTGGACTCACGTTGAGGGCTCGGCGGAATCGATCTTTTTTTACCTCCGCAATTCCGCCGTGATCTTCACGCCGGTTGCCATGTTTGGACTTGTTGTGGTCGCTACATCATGGCTCTGGCGGCGCCTTGGTGTTTTCCCTGCACGGCCCCGATCACCCTCCGCAATTCCCAACGCACTCTCTCCGCTTGTTTTACAGACTTTTCTTTGGCTGTGGCTTTTGACGGAGCTCGTCTTCTTCAGCGCCATGCCACACAAGGAACCGCGTTACATCCTGCCGCTTGCCCCTTCATTTCTGCTGCTCGCCGGCTCCGGTCTAGCGCTCTTGTGCAGCTTGCCTGGCAGACAGCTGCGACCTGTGGGAGCGCTGCTTGTCACCGCATTCCTAGTTTTCACGTTCTTTCCTCTCCGCGAGCGCTTCAGCCTTCCCTTCGTTGATCCCGCCACCCCAGAGGAAGTAGTCGCATCTCAGTTCCTTCAGACCGATCTTCCCCCCGGGACAATCCTTTACATGAGCTTCAACTACCCCGCTTTCGCCTTTTACACCAGTTATCGGATCCACGAACTTTCAGCCGTCGGTCCTGCACTTTACAGCGACATCGAGCAGATTCCTCCAGGAGAGGTTCTCATCGTGTATCGCAAGACCGATGAAGTCTGGGAGCCCGATATCGACTGGGTGAATGCGAATCCGAAATTCCAGCGCATGCGTGATTTCTCCACGTTCGTGATATACCGCCGCTTGGCTGGAGCCGAGCGATAGCACAGCGACTGGTCTTTGCCCATGTGGCGTCGGAGGTGCATGGAAATCGCCTGAAAGGCCCGAGATGCTGGCTGCGCGGTAGCTCTTGAGTCACAATTATCCATTACCGAATACAGTCGAATCCCGCCACAGCCATCGCTGTCTATCAACCAGTAACTTCCGAAGAGCCCGCCAGCCATCCAGAGCACTTTTTGAGGTTTTGCTTCATCTAAGCGCATCGCGCCGGACGCCTAAATATATCGCTCTTCCCCGCATTTGACGCGAGTGAAACGCATGCCCCCATGCCGCACACAGTCGAAATATGATGTCGATAAACACGCTGTAATGACGCGGGCGAAACGCATGTCATGTGCGTAGAACATGCATGAATACTGTGGATTTCACAACGCTTAGAATGAGAGTGTGTACAATGTTGCAGCACTCATACACTATCCCCATTTTGATTTGAGCCTTCTTTGTTCACATCTGTAAGCTCAACTCCTCGCACCTTCTGAGTTCGGCTGTTCTTCCGAATCGTGTGCCCCGACCGGACAGATGATCGCCTCAGTTATTAACTGTGGGCCGATCCACGGGACCGAACTGCGCCAAGTTGACGACCCTGCCAGTGCCTTCTTGAATCACCGTAGAACGATCTCTGGGTCCACCGCGTCTTTGTCAAAAAAGGACGCTGCCGCCACCCAGCAACGTTCAAAGTGATTTGACGACAAGCGTTGTTCTGGCTCTTCATGTAGCAGTCGATGATCATCGAATCATGTGGGTGCGAATTGTGTGCTGCTCCAGAAGGGGTCGATGTGATCAGGGCCGGCTCTGCGGGGGACGATGAAACACAGGGTGTGGTCGGACGATTCGGGGTCATTATTTAGAAGATTTCGTAAGCGGTAGAAAACCCTTACAAAATGTATCTACGCAGAATACCGAGGTGATTTCACTCTCGGGGCGAACTTAATCTGTCAGAAATCCATAGTTTCCTACTACTCAAAGCTAAAGCCACAGCGACCACCCCAGGGAGCCGAGGGAACCGTCGGATGCCGTCCGGGTCGGGCAGCCCGTAAGAACTACAGGAAATCCCGTATAGCAACCTTCCTCTAGCCCGATGGATTATCAGAGTTCAATCTTGGCGGTCGTGCCAATGAAGATCCTTATCGCCGACGACAAGTTGCAGGTCCGCCGAGTAACTTCGCCGTTTGATCGAGGGGCACCAGGACTGGGACGTCTGCGCGGAAGCGGAAGACGGTATTCAAGCCGTCAACCGAGCGGAGCAATTCAGGCCGGACGTGATTATCCTCGACCTCGCGCTGCCCGAACTGAACGGTTTCGAAGCGGCCGCCCGGATTGCCAAGTCGCTTCCCGACCTCCCGATCCTCATGTTCACGCTCTACGTCTCTCCCCAGGTCGAAAAGGAAGCCGCAAAGGTCGGCGTGCAACGAGTCATATCAAAGTCATCCTGCTACCAGCTCGTTCCGGCCATCGAGGAGGCGTTCGGGCAGGTTCATCACACCAAGTAGCGGCCCACGACCAACCTCGAAACAGGTGGACTCCGAAACAGATAGAGAAGGAGAATAAAGTATGTTCCAGACTTCACGGACTATTCGCATGGTCGCAAAGCTGGCTGGCACCGTCATCGTACTCCTTCTTCTGGCTTGTGGAGCCTTTGGCCAGGGTGTGTTTTTCGATGACTTTAACTACTCAAGTTCGAGCGATCCTGTCCTGCTCAACTTTGGGTGGTCCCCCAGGTCGGGCGGAGGGGGGCCTGGAATTGGAACATGGGATCCGACTCACATCACATTTCTCCCTGATCCCGCTGATTCCAGCAACCAACTCATGCAGATGGCCGCGACAACCAGTGGAACCGCAGGCACGACGATCCAGACCGAGATCTTGACACCGTTCAAGTTCCTGCACGGGACGTTTGCCGCCCGAGTGAAGTTCGAAGATGCCCCGGAATCAGGCCCAGACGGCGATCAGCTCTATCAGACCTTCTTTACCATTAGTCCTTACAAAAGCCGTCCCTACGGCGAGATTGACTTCGAGTATCTACCGAATGGGTACGGGTCTGTGAACGGCGCCCCACTTCTTCCTCACACTTTGGCAGACGACTCACAAAAACGTGTCGACCAACATTGCGGCCTCTTACTCCGGCTGGCACACGCTGGTGGTGGACGACGCCGATGGGGTTAGCACTCACTTTTACGTGGATGGCGTGCTTGTGACTTCATTCTCGGTCTATTACCCCGCTGCCCTCATGGCCATCGATTTCAACCAGTGGTTTCCCACCGGCAGCCTCGTAAATTCGTCGACACCCCGCAGTTGGGTGGAACAGATCGATTGGGTGTATCACGCCAAAGATACGTTGCTTACGACGTCCCAGGTCGAGGCTAATGTCGCGGCATATCGTGCTCAGGGAATCGTTCGGTACAACACCGTGTTTTAAATGTCTGTCGCCCAGTCTTGGTAACAAGTGTCCTAAATGCCCGAAAAAACTTTGCAATGGAAGCCCCAAACAATTCTCGGTTTGGGTAGACATTTTTTTATCCCGCTCCCCACGCATAGAAGTGCCTAGTGAGATCGTCCAGAAGTGGCAAGAGATCGTCAACCTACTAGCCGAAATCATTCACGTTCCCGCCGCTTTGGTCATGAAGCTCGAACCTCCGAACATTAAGGTGTTCGTGTCGAGCGAGTCGAGTGGGAATCCTTACGAAAAGGACGAGGTGGCGTGTTTCGATCCCGGGCTGTATTGCGAGAGAGTAATCAAGTCTCAGCAACAACTCCTCGTCCCGGATGCTCTACAGGATGAAGAATGGAAGTCGAATCCCGACGTCAAACTGGGAATGATCTCGTACCTGGGCTTCCCGATCGCTTGGCCTGATGGCCAAGTATTCGGGACCGTTTGCGTTCTCGATGACAAGAGAAACGCCTATACCGAGCCATACCGCAAGTTCCTGCTGCAATGCCGCGACCTGTTGCAGACAGACTTGAAATTGTTAACCAGCGCAATGCGGGAAGGTGAGGAGCGCTTCCGACTGGTCGCCAATGCCGCTCCTGTGCTGATCTGGATGTCTGGTCCCGACAAGCTGTGCAACTACTTCAATCAGCCCTGGCTTGAGTTTACCGGTAGGCCCATTGAGCTGGAGCTAGGAAACGGTTGGGCGGAAGGGGTCCATCCTGAAGACTTGGAGCGGTGCTTGGACACTTACACAAAGGCTTTCGATGGACGCGAATCTTTCAAGGTGGAATATCGGCTGCGGCGCCATGACCGAGAATATCGCTGGGTGCTCGACACAGCTGTTCCAAGATTCAACCGGGACGGTTCTTTTGCTGGCTACATAGGTTCTTGTATCGACATCACCGAGCACCGGCGTGCCGAGGAAGCGCTGAGGAAGTCCGAAGAGAAGTTGTCGAAGATCTTCCGGACAAGCCCAACGCTGATCAATCTGACCAACACCAGGACCCACCGCTATCTTGACGTTAACGATGCTTTTGAGCGAATCACGGGATACTGCCGCGAGGAAGTCATCGGGCGAACCACGGTGGAATTGGGGATCTGGGCCGATCCGCAGCGCTGCCGCGAACTGCTTCAACAGCTGCAGGCGGAAGGCCAGGTTCGCAACGCGGAATTCCGGCTGCGTACGAAAACGGGAGAGATACGGACCGGTCTACTCTCGTCAGAGCTAATAGAAATCGAGGGGGAGACCTATACCCTTACCGCGGTCGCCGACATCACAGAGCGTAAGCGGGGGGAAGAAGCCCTGGCCAGCGTAAGCCGCCGACTGATCGAGGCGCAGGAGCAGGAACGTGCCCGTATCGCCAGAGAGCTTCACGACGACATCGTTCAGCGTCTGGTCCTGCTGAATCTCGGACTGGAGGGACTCCAGCACGACCATCCCGATTTGCCAGCTGGGGCCGGCAGTCGTATCGACAAACTGCGGGAGCAGACTGTCAAGATCGTCGATGATGTTCAATCCTTGTCTCATGAACTGCACTCGTCAAAACTGGAAGTCATGGGCATGGGTGCCGCCATGAGAGCATTTTGCACAGAGTTTAGTGAGCACCAGAAAGTCGAGATTGATTTCGAGACCCACGATTTGCCCAGCTCCTTGTCGCCACCCATTGGTCTTTGCCTATTCCGAGTCCTGCAAGAGGCCGTGCGCAATTCCACCAAGCACAGTGGTGTCCGGCGAATCGAAGTGCGATCGTGGGGCACTCCGGATGAAATTCATCTCACGGTTAAGGACTCCGGTGCAGGCTTCGAAATCGAAGCGGCAAGGAACAGCAGAGGGCTCGGACTCATCAGCATGGAGGAGCGGTTGAAACTAGTGAACGGAACAATTTCGATTGTGTCACAACCCCAGCGTGGTACGACGATTCACGCTCGCGTGCAGTATCAGTTGTAATAATTTATGAGTAGAGGTAACGCAGCTGCGCAGTGTTGCGCGCGGAGCTTGACTGACGAGAACAGGCCGTTACCTATTCGCGAACACTTAATTTCGTCAGAGCGTCTGCCGCGACGAGCACAAGCGAAACCCAACTGCTGTAATCAGATGGGATGAGAAGGCCGGTCTCCGACGGGATGCTGTACGCTCCCAAGATATCGACGCGCTCGAAGCGCAAGAGATAAAGGAGACCGGCAATGAAGAAGGTTAGCACCGTAACGGCAAAACCGAGCAAGAAAATCTCTCGGCAGAAGTTAACCGTTGGATTGGATCTAGGCGATCGCAACAGCTGGTATTGCGTGCTGGACGAATCCGGCCAGATACAACTGGAGCAGCGCGTCCGCACGAATGCGAAAGCGTTGCGCGAAGTTTTCAGCAAGATGCCGCGCAGTCGGATTGCACTGGAAATTGGGACGCATTCGCCCTGGATCAGTCGCTTGCTCAGCGAGTTGGGGCATGAAGTGATCGTGGCGAATGCGCGCAAGGTGCGGCTGATCGGGGAGAGCCGCAAGAAAGACGATCGGCTGGATGCACAGACACTGGCGCGACTGGCCCGGATCGATCCGCAGTTGCTATACCCGGTGAAGCATCGCAGCGCGCAGGCGCAAGCTGATCTCATGACGATTCGGGCGCGGGCAGGGCTGGTGCGGGCACGCACGGCGCTGGTGAATACGGCTCGCGGACTGGCGAAGAGTTATGGGGAACGTTTGCGCGGATGCAACGTGCGCAATATGAATCCGGAGAAAGCCGAAAGCTTGAGTCCGGAACTGCAAGCCGCACTGGAACCTCTGTTGAACGCAATCGAATCGTTGAGCGAGCGCATCGTGGAATCCAACGAGCGCATCGAGCAGTTGGCGCAGCAGAGTTATCCGAAGGTGGCGCTGCTGAAGCAGATCAAGGGCGTGGGCACGCTGATCGCACTGACGTACATGCTGACGCTGGAAGATCCGCATCGTTTTGGTAAGAGCCGCGACGTGGGCTGCTATCTGGGATTGCAGCCGGGACGGAGAAACTCGGGGCAGAGCGAGCCACAACTGCACATCAGCAAAGAAGGCGATCCGTATCTGCGTACGTTGCTGGTGCAGGGAGCTCAACATATTTTGGGACCATTCGGGATCGACTGTGATCTCAGGCGCTGGGGATTGAAGCTGGCGGAGCGAGGTGGGAGGAACGGAAAGAAACGAGCGATCGTTGCGACTGCGAGAAAGCTGGCGGTGTTGCTGCATCACTTGTGGGTGAGCGGAGACGTGTATGAACCGTTGCACAACAGCAGCCGAACGACCGTGGCGGCAGCCGCATAAAACAAAAAGGCAAAACCAAATCAAAACCGTTCCAGGAAGAGAAAAAACAAGAGCCCAAAGCCGAGTTCCGGTGACTGCGTTAATGGCCTGGCCCAGGTTCGACTCTGAAGAGCAGAACCACAGGGCGCCAATCAGATAGCAGCACCGGCTGAAACGAGAACGCCCAATATGCACCGAGCGAACGAATCGCTCCTCGAGAGTGCGAATGGAAGCATGGCGTCAGTGGCCACTCGGCGGGAGAAACAAACTTTGTTCAACCAAGCCAAACAAGAATCGACTTGACTCCGACCGGCCTTCTCATGGAAGGCCATTACACTCAGAACCGCCTAATGCCGTGCCATGAAAGTCTCCCAAATCTCTTGAGCGATGCCGCTGTAAACGGATTCTGGACCAGCCGTCCCTTCCCCATCGAACCAGTGTAGAAACTCCTGATGTACGATCCGCCGCACGGCGTCTACACTGTTAGCGTCCTTCAGACGATTCGGCTTGCACGGCCTTGCTTTGAGCAATCAACACCGCGGACTTGGATCACGTTCCGAGCGAAGTAGGGCACCGTCACTTTTGGGATGACATGACTTTCGCCGATAGACGCGCTCGAGTGGTTCGGGGGAAACGCTCATCTTTCCTCGATAAGGATTGTCGAGGACTGCGATCAGGAAAATCAGCAGAGCCAACAGGGATGAAAACAGCACTGTCATCCAGACGTGCATGATGAAGCTGTCCGTGTGAAGGAACCAGGTAACCGCGATGCAAATTCCGGCTCCTGCGATTACCAGGGTCCACAGAGGTCCGGGCATTTCGGCGTCGATACTGTTAAGCCTTGCTCGTCGGCTTTCCGTCAGGTCGTTGAAGGCACGATACGTTTCTTCGGCAAGGATTTTCTGTCCCTCGCTTTGAGGCTCGAAAGCCATGAAATGTTCCTGAAAGTCGGTGAGTACTGGGCTCGCGTTGTTGGGAACGATTCCGCGCCGTTGCATCGGCCATCCCACATCGATGACCTGACGAGTGTACTTGCGCAGGTCTTCCTGCATGGCGGAGCGCAGTGGTTCGGGGTACGCAATGGTGTCGCGGTAAAGACCGCCAAGGGCACTCGCCTCATGGTCGATTTTTCCCTGCACTTGATCAAAGGTAGCCCAAGCGCCAATCGCAAGCAGGCCCGCAGCAACTGCGTACAAGACAGACCGCCGCGCTCGCTGCCCGCGCCCCCGGCACTCGTGGCTCCCTTCCAAACATGATTCCAGTTTCCACTTCAACTGGTTGCCCTTCGCGCAAGTACGGTTTGAATTTCCATTGCCCGAGCGCGTCGCTGATCGCCTTCGCTTGATCGGGAAAGGCGCTGAGAAAGTGAATGTGTTTCACCGTGCCTTTCTTGTCGATGATGATTCGCACTGGAACCGGATTGAACTTTGCCTCGGAAAAGACGGGATCGACTCTGGCAAGAACATTCTTCCCCTGGGCGTAATCCTTGATGCAGACCGGAGCATTGCCTCCACCCGTCCCCGACGCGGCATTGGCCTCTGCGGGTAATGTCATCTTGTTCATGTCGAGTACCAGACTCTCCAGCAATTTCGTATCCTGGCTGGTCAGCACAAATTCCACCGTATGGCAGCGGATCTGGGTCGCGATCACATACCAGTGCAACTCGGCAACCGGTGACCAGTACGCCAGAAAAACAAAAGGTCGGCCGGCAATTTCAGTTCGTGTCGGTGCCTCTTCTACCTTGTAGTCCGCTTGTAGATTCTCTTTCGCGTAATTCATGAGTTCTAGCGCGTTGGCAGCGGGCTGTGCCGCAAAGAACATATCCTGAGCCGTGATCAGAACGCTCCCTCTCTTCTGCCCAGGATGCGCATCCGCAGGCCTGATCTGCGCCAGCACATACCTGCCACTATCCGAGGGAGGTGGCCCCTCCCACTTTTGCGTCCATCCCTGCGGCAAGCTGTAGCGAATCTTGAAGTAATCGTTATTGAAGACATTGTTTGTCACGCTCCCGCCTTCCGGTATCGGAGTGACTGTATCGCTTGCGCTCGACCAGGCCCCTTTCACCAAGATGACGCCGGTCGGGACCTTTGTCAGCGGGTCGGTGACCGTCGAAAAGTCACCTCCATTGCTGGGTGCGCTTGGCGGCTGTGGTTTTTGACCGGAAACAAATGACGACGCAAAGCAGATGATACCGATCAAGTAGCACGAGAATCGAGATTGCATGGTTCCCCCTTGGTCGTGACGCTCTAACCTGAGAAAGTTGGCGAGACGCCTTTCATGCCTCGCCAACGAGTTTCATGCCAGGCTCAAATCGAGCGCAGGAAGTTCAGCAAGTCCTGTTTCTGGCTTGAATTGAGGTTGTCGAAATTGTTTTCTACGGTAGACGCCTCGCTGCCTCTGCTGTCGTGATCGATGATCGCCGTCAGCAAGTTCGTAGTGCGCCCGTCGTGCAGCAGGAAGATCCGCTGACCAAGGCCCCACAAGGGTGCAGTCCGGAACTGGTCGCCCCCGGCCCCACCTTGGCCCACGTTGTCGGTAAGAAGCGTGCCCATGTGATGGACCTCAACATCGGTGTACGCACTTACGACTGCGCTGCTGAGCGAGCCGGTGATCTTCGATTTCTGGGTGGTGCCAGGTGTTGGGTTGTGGCAGGTCGCGCAACCGATCGAACTGAACAGTGCGCTTCCATTCGCAATGGAGCTGGCCGAAACCGTCGATCCATTCAAAACGACTGATCCCGTCGGCGGGGGCGCCAGTCCCCGCATGAAATTGGCAAAGGCAGACGCATCGTCGAGTATGCCTGCCCCCGAGGCTGCCCAATTGTTTGTGTCTTCTGGATACCCGTTGCCAGTGAGATTCAGGCACGATGAAGGCAGCCCCGTAAGACCACTGCTGCCGCTACCATCTTCTCCCGGCAGCGGACGGTCTTGCGGGAACAACGAATTCGAGATGCCCATCTCTACGTTGTAGGCTTCACCCGAAAATGTGTGCAGCGATTTGTTTTGCGCCTTCCAGCCGAAGCGGCTGATGGTGCCATCGTTGCCATTACGATTGAAGCTGCCGGAAATGCCGAGCCGGTTATTGAGGTTCTTGGCTTGATTCAGCAGCAAGGTTGAATCATCCAGATTCTCGAGCAGGCCCGCGCCAAAGACCGGGGTCGGAATGCGGAAGATGATGTTGTTCACCGCCTTTGCGGACGTAAAGCTGGGCTGCGCAAGACTGCAGGCTCCAGCATCAGGGCGACCCGAAACCGTGAAGATTGTCTCCACCCCGCCATTCGGAGAGTTGACATTCACGGATCCGTTCTTATTGAAGAAAAATGGGAAGCGAGCCTCCACTGTGGGGCCGGTTGGCGTAATGAAATACGGCGTTTTGTCCTTGGGTGCAACTCCATTCGTGGTGAACTGCGCTTGCGGATTCGACGCCGGTCCTGATCCTCCGATCGCCGGCTGTGCGTGGCATGAACTGCAACTGTTGGAATTGAATCGTGGTCCTAGCCCGTTGCTGGAAACCGTGTCCACTTCTTGAAAGCGGCCCTGTCCATCATTGAAGAACGCGAGAATTCCCGCGTTGTCATCCGCTAGTACGGATGAGAGTGCCGCCCCCGTGCCGCGGCTGCCACTCTGAACTCCAGGATCGGTTTGAGCCAAGGTCACGATGCTGAGCAACGACACCGCAACCAAAGCAAGCGTAAGCCTAGCTGTCTTAAGCATGGTTCCTCCTCAGGATTTTCGGTGAAACAGGTAAGGCAGCCGGAATGGCGCGATAGAGCTGTTGTTTCCGGTCTGTAGGCGCTGGGACGACCGGGAGTGAATTGTCGAGTTTTGTAACGCGTTTCTCCTCGATGGCAAAATAAATCGTCGGAACTTACGAACTCAGAACACACTCGCCAAAATGACTTGTGCATGCTGATTGTTTTCTATGGGCTACGTCTACAGGCTCTAAATCGAGGGTTCTAGTGAGAGGGGCTAACACCGATTCGACAATTCCGGAAAAACGAAGTACCTCATGAGGAAATTGCTCCCACGGCTCTGGAAGCCTGATCTGGATTGATCTTTGCTGCATGCGGCCACACTCTCGCGAATATGCACAAGGAATATTTTTAGCCGTTTCGATAATTAGTCGTGGTATCTGACTCGGAAATGGTTGCCTGCGTCCGGACACCTCTTCGCGTCTGCCGGGCGAAACTCCAGCTTCGGTGGCGGGTTTCATTCAATAACCGCGAACTGCGGTCGGAGGATAAAACCTATGAAACGTGCGATTGCTGGAGTTCTCTTGCTCGTTGGTATGGGGGTGGCGCCTGCGCTTGCCTGGGATGGGGACCGCGGCATTCATCGCGATATCCGGCACGACGAGGCTAAGATTGCCCACGATCGTCGCGAATTGCGTCGGGATCTATACCGCGGCGATTATGCGGCTGCGCGTCATGAGCGCCGAGAACTGCGCCACGAATATCGCGACATCAATCGCGATCGCCGTCAACTCGATTGGGATCGCCGGTAAGCATTTCCTCCCATAGAGACGTTGCTTGCTTGCGACGTCTCTATGTTGTCAATGCAGATGATCGCGGCTAACGCTTACAAAACCAGCTTGCCGCGGCGCAAACCCCATTGTTTCTTCTTTCCTTCCGCGCCATAATGCACGAGTGACTCAGTCTTTTCGGTGCTTTCGGCCCGTGTCGGTTTTTCTGCGGAAGGAGGCTCGTCGTGCTTTACACAATGTCCATCGCGCTTGTGCTTCTGACCGTGATAGGTGCAGCCAATCCCGCGCCCGCGCAGCAGGTTCATCTTCCCCCCGCTGTCTCCCAGGGCCAAGGTATGGGAGCCCCTCCCTTAAAATCGGGCGACGACATTCAAAAGCAACAAGCCATTGCCGCCAACCTGCAGCGTCAGGCAGAGATCAGGCGTGACACGGAAAAAATGTTTCAACTGAGCAGTGAACTCAAAGAATATCTGGATAAAACCGGGCAAGGCGTCATGTCGGTGGATGCGATCAAGAAAGCGGAGCAAATCGAAAAACTAGCGCACGGCGTGAAATCCAAAATGAAACAGTTGTTCTAGCCGGGTCTTGTGTCGGGACAGGCCTCGGCTATCCTCCGGCGTAGCTCGACGCGACTCACTCCGCATCGAAACAAAAACGCCATCCGGGCGGCCGGATGGCGTCGATGTTTTCTGGCTTGATCGTTACTCCGCTCCCTGCTTGATCCGCATCCCGTAGAACGAACGGTATACGAAGGTGAAGGAGACCACGAAGAAGGCCAGTGCTAGCACGCGCGTCAACGTCGTGCCTTGATCGCTTGCCAACTTCACTGCCAGTTCGACTGCGAGCAGCCCGAACAGCGTCGTGAACTTGATGACCGGATTCAACGCCACCGACGACGTGTCCTTAAACGGATCGCCCACCGTATCTCCGATCACCGTTGCATCATGCAGCGGAGTGCCTTTTTGCTTCATCTCGACTTCCACGATCTTCTTGGCGTTGTCCCAGGCGGCGCCAGCATTGGCCATAAAGATCGCCTGATAAAGGCCGAAGATCGCGATCGAGATCAAGTAGCCCACGAAGTAGAACGGGTCGACGAAGGCGAATGCCAGTGTCCCGAAGAACACCGCGATGAAGATGTTCAGCATGCCTTTCTGCGCATACTTCGTGCAGATCGCGACCACCTTCTTGCTGTCGGAAACCGACGCCTTCTCCACGCCCTCGAGTTTAATGTTGGCTTTGATAAACTCGACCGCCCGGTAAGCGCCCGTCGTCACGGCTTGCGTGGACGCACCCGTGAACCAGTAGATCATCGCTCCGCCTGTAATCAGTCCTAGGAAGAAAGGTGCGTACAGCAGAGACAGCTTGTCCAGGTTCGCGGCCAGTCCGTTGGTCAACGCCATAATGATGGAAAAAATCATCGTTGTCGCGCCCACCACGGCCGTGCCGATCAGCACCGGTTTCGCCGTCGCTTTGAACGTATTTCCTGCGCCGTCGTTCGCCTCGAGCAGATGCTTCGCCCGCTCGAAGTCCACGCTCATGTTGAAGTCTTTCTTGATCTCGGCCTGCACATTCGGCACAGCTTCGATCAACGAAAGTTCATACACCGACTGCGCATTGTCTGTCACGGGCCCATAGGAGTCGACGGCAATCGTGACCGGTCCCATGCCTAGGAATCCGAACGCGACCAAGCCGAATGCGAACACCGCCGGCGCCAGCATTCCCGCTGCCACAGCTAATCCCATCGTGCTCATGTAATACGCAACCGCCATCAGCATCATCATCGCCAACCCGAGATAGTAGCCTGAGAAGTTCCCCGCTACGAACCCTGACAGGATGCCCAACGACGCTCCGCCTTCCTGCGCCGAAACCACCACTTCCTTCACGTGCCGCGATTCGGTAGAGGTAAACACCTTCACCAGTTCCGGAATCAGCGCGCCCGCCAGTGTCCCGCACGAAATAATGGACGCCAGCTTCCACCATTGCGTGCCATCGGTCCCTAGAGTTGGAATGATGAAGTACGAGATCAGGTAGGTTAAGGCGATCGAAACAATCGAAGTCAGCCACACCAGCGTTGTCAGTGGCGCTTCGAAATTCATCTCATTCGCCGATCCATATTTCGCCTTGGCAATCGCGCCATTCAGGAAGTACGACACCGCGCTCGATACCAGCATCATCACGCGCATCACAAAGATCCAGACCAGCAACTGCACCTGCACGCTAGGATCTTTCACACCCAGAAGAATGAACGTGATCAACGCAACGCCCGTCACACCGTAAGTCTCAAAGCCGTCAGCAGATGGCCCGACTGAGTCGCCGGCGTTGTCGCCGGTGCAGTCGGCGATCACGCCAGGATTGCGTGCGTCGTCCTCCTTGATCTTGAAGACGATCTTCATCAGATCGGACCCGATGTCGGCGATCTTGGTGAAGATGCCGCCGGCAATACGCAGGGCCGCGGCGCCCAGCGATTCGCCAATGGCAAAGCCGATGAAGCACGGTCCCGCATAGTCCCCCGGAATGAACAGAAGAATGAACAGCATGATCAGCAACTCAACGCTGATCAGCATCATGCCGATGCTCATGCCCGCCTCAAGTGGGATCTGGTAGACGGGATACGGCTTGCCGGGCAGGGAAGCGAAAGCCGTGCGCGAATTGGCGAATGTGTTTACCCGGATGCCGAACCACGCCACGCCATAGCTACCCGCGATGCCGACCAGGCTGAAACCGAGAATAATCGGAAGCGTCAGCCCCACAGACTTTCCCGGAACCGGCGAGAGCCAGCCAAAATAAGCAGCAATAATTACCGCGATAAATGCCCACAGCAATAGGATGAACTTGCCTTGCGTCACCAGGTAAGTCTTGCAAGTTTCGTAGATGAGTTCGGAAATCTCGCGCATCGAACGATGCACCGGCAGGTTCTTCAATCGCATGAAGATCGCCATACCAAAGCCCAGACCGAACAGGCAGAACAGGATGCCGATCAGCAGCAACTTGTGACCGTCGATGCCACCATTGAAAAAGCTGACTTGCGAAAGATCGGGAAGCTTCAAGGAAGCCTCGCCCCCGCCAGCTTCACCGGCAGGTTGAGCGAGCGCCGTAGCGGCGCCGACGGTAAGCAGCGCGGCGACGGCCGAGAGTTTCATGCCCATGCCGCGTGTAATGAACGCAGCAGTGGCGAGCCAGGTGCGCATAATGAGTCCTCCGAAATAAAACGGTTTTAAGGAATTTTCAAACGTGTTTAGGCACCGCCTTCCAGAACCAGCGTCCCGTCTCGCGAACCACAGTTCTTCCTGCAACTGTGTGCACGCCCAATGGAGCCTGAGACAT
This sequence comes from uncultured Acidobacteriaceae bacterium, assembly GCA_963840895.1. Taxonomy (GTDB): domain Bacteria; phylum Acidobacteriota; class Terriglobia; order Terriglobales; family Acidobacteriaceae; genus Sulfotelmatobacter. The sequence continues at coordinate 77,378 of CAWJAR010000001.1, read as the reverse complement.
TGGTTTCCGGAATTCCGAACACGCTTCCACCGCAAAACCAGAAGGAGTGTTGGAGCTTGGCCGCGTCGGAGTTTGCGCTGGTTTCAACTTGAGACGCTTGCCGCAAAAATCCGACCAGAGAAATAAGACTCCGGTCGCGGCACACCAGCGCAAAACGAAGATTTATAACACGTTGGATACCACTGGTCAAACCTATTCAGGAGCTCCAGCAAGTCCTTGTTCCAGAACGGGTAAAGAATCGATTTTCTGAGTCGGAAATGGGTGTTTATAGCTGTCTCCGACAAGCCACAGAGCGCTAACATTCCCTCTTTGAAACCGCCTCCGTCAAGGTCGTGGGCCAGCGGCTGGAGCTCCTACCAGCACCGTGCTAGTCTTGTTGCCTTGCTGGTCGCTTAGGAGTAATCCCTTTCGACTCATTAGTTCTCGCAACTCCATCGATTTCTGCGGCCCATCCTCAGCCCCGGCGACCCTGGTGGAGACTTCAAGCACTCGATTCTCTGGCCACTCCCACAACTCCAGGGCGATTTTGCGAAATCCCACCTGCGATTTTGTCTCCCACGACGTCGACTTCACGCCCGCGATTCTCTTAACCCGGGTCCAGTCCACCGGGATCTCGGCCATCTTTAGCAAACTTTTCTGAGACCCGCTGAGTGCGCGGAAGATCTCATCGCCACTCTGAGGCGCATGCGTAGGCTTGTACTTGCGCCCTACCGCATACGAAATATCTTCACCCGCCCCATTCCGGTCAATCTCACACTGAAAGTGTTGTCGGAGTTGAGAAGTTTCGGCCTGCTGGGTGCCTTTCGCAGGCACGCGCACTTTCAAGGTAAGGTCGTTCGCGGCGCCTCGCCTCACGCGCACAATGAGACCACTCTTGAGCAGGTCACGATTTTCCGTGTCGAAGAAATCGACCTGCCCAGCCTTTTCGTTTTCAAATGACAACGCCGCGATCACCGTTTGCAGAACTGGCGGCGAAAGCTGGAACTTGATCTCAGTCGAGCACTCTTCCTGCGAGTGCATGGCAGGGCCAACCAACAAAGCCCCAGTGAAGGCGAGCGCACATTTCCAATTGTTCCGCATGGATTCGGAGAACCGATGCTTGCCTTCTCAAGGTACTTCCAAAGCCTTGCCGCGTAGACTGTCAGAACTGACAACCAGCCGGCATCCTCCGAGATCGGTTTCAGTGCCGGCTGACTGACGCGTTGTACATCGCATCCAGCAAGTCCTGCGAGTGGCCATCGTAATCGGCGTCCATCGACCACATGAATGTTCCGCCCAATCCCAGCCGCCAATCCGAAAACCACACGCGCAAATAGGTTGAGAAAGCATCGTCGTATGTAATGTAGCCATCGCTTCCATCGACCTTCAGCATGTAGGGAACCAGAGCGACGGGATCGTATTGTGTGTACCATCCATTCTTGTTGATATTGGGTTTCAGCGTCGCGCCGTAACCTACGGCCTGCACCGCGTTGTCGCACTCACCGTCGGCGGTGTGGTTCGCGTTTGGGCACAACCCAAAGAGTCTTTTTATGTTGCCGTAGTGGTATCCATAGAAAGGTGTGCCCATGTTGAGTTGCTCCGGCGGCACCCCTTTCAGGAAAATCGCCGCCGTATCGGCCACGCTGCCGCCAGGCTGACACTCATACGGCGCTGGATCGTGCGAGTCCCAGAATATGGGGGAATTCAGTTGTCCATGTGCTGTCCACGGACCCGCGCAGTCGTACATCATAATGTTGATGTAGTCGAGCGAGAGTTGCAGTTGCCCTACTGCATAACCGTAGCCACCCCACGGGGCCGCATCAATCGACAGAACATAACTTGGGTTCGACTTGCGGAGTCGCGCCATCAGGTCTACGAGGAAAGCGCGATCCACGCTGCTCTCCGGATACTCCCAGTCGATATCGGCGCCATCGTAGCCATACTGTTGCTCGAAGGCTGCGACGTTATCCACCAGCGTCTGGATCGCTCCGCTCGCTTCGATCCCGGCAAAGTCACCGCCCAGCAGCAGCATGACTTTCACTCCCGCGGCGTGAGCTAGGTTGTTCAGTTCCGGCTCCAGAAATCCCTGAGGCACAGAAAGCGTGCCGGTCGAATCAAACGATACTCCCGCGTGATTGATGTGCGTGAGTTTTTGATAGGGAATTTGTGTCGCCCCATACGGCGGGCTTTGATATTTGCTCCAATACACGTAGTCGCCGACGACGCGCTTCGACAAATGATTCGGCAGCGTGTGTTGCGCGCTCGCCTGCGGCATCAGAACCGCAACCATCAGAATTACCAGGAGGAAGAAAGGTAGCCGGTGAAATGCAAGGGAGCGAGAGATCATGAAGGGTGCCTCCGGGAGAAGAGAGGTCAGGGCCGGGATCGCCCGTGTAAAGCGGCGTCCAGCCTTGAGTCCGAGGATTCTATCACGACAGTTCCAACCCCCTGCTGGTATTGTTGAAATACAGATCAGTCTTGGGATTTTTTCTGAACGGAGCGTCTATGACCAACCGTGCTATTGTTCCAACCACCATCGCGCCTTGGCTGTCCGTTCGCAATGGCGCTCGAGCCGTCGAGTTCTACAAGTCCGCCTTCGGTGCTACCGAGGCTTTCCGCATGGACGAAGGCGGAAGCGTTGTCGCCCGCCTTTCCGTCGACGGCGCGGAGTTCTGGGTGGGCGATGAGTCTCCCGAACACGCCAACTTCAGTCCCCAGAGTCTGAATGGCAGTACAGTGCGCATCATCCTGACCGTCGCCGACCCCGACGCAGTCTTCGCCCGTGCCGTGGCGGCAGGCGCCACGCAAGTCTATGCCGTTACCGAAGAACACGGTTGGCGCTTAGGCCGCGTCGTCGATCCCTTCGGACATCACTGGGAGATCGGTCGTCCGCTCGCATAATCTCTCGTCGGTTTCGCCTTGGGCCAAGAGTTTTAGGCATTCGCTCACTGACAAAAGACAGTACGCTTCCTCGGTAGAAGCCTGTATTTTAGCGGCGTACGAGCTGTGGCGTGTCGTGCTACGACAACCCATGAATTTCGCGGAGGCATCTCACTCTCGCGATCTGGATCTCCGCCGCTGGCTGCCGCTCCTCCAGTATTTCCAAATCGCATTGAGGTGGTGCGGCCTTATGTCTGTTTGGTGGCTTCCTTGTGCCTGCCCTCGTTCGCTCCACAACCGATGCCGGCTTTCCACCCGTCGCTTCCATCGCTACTGTTCTTATCGTCTGCGCCGCCAAATTGCGCGCAGATGTTTTCGCACCAAGGGTTTCATCGGCAGGAATTCTCACGATTGAGAGTGCAATCATTGCTGCGTAACAATTAAGGGTTCCCCACCCTTGTCTCTCCGTTTTGTTTTTGAGAGACACAGCCTGCACTGAGCTCAGCCCAAGGGTGGGGAAGTTGACTTGGAATTGATTTGAGCCTCCGCAGAGATCGAAATGCACGCTCTACCGCTGTGGCGACGTAGCCGGCTCCGGTGGAGGCGGTGGACTCGAAGATGGTGCAGCCGAAGCTGGCGCCGTGGCCGTGGCCGGATGTTCACTCACTCCCTGACCCAACATTGGATCCACCCCGCCCGCGTCCGTCTTCACCAGATCCGTCTTCACTTCCACCTTCTGATTCGGCTGCGCGTTGATCTCTGTCTCAAAGCTCTGGTATCCCGGCAGCGCAACCTTAATCTTATGGGTGCCCGGCGCAACCAGCATTCCTTGATGGACGCCGTCGAACTCTCCCACATGTCCCACAAACTGTCCATCGACAAAAACCGCGGCTCGATTCGGATTCACCACGATCTTCACCGTCGACGTCACCGCCGGCATCGGTTGCGTAACGGCCTTCGCCATCGCCACGCGAACCAGGTACTTCTGCGCCGGTTGCACCGACAGGCGTTGTTCAAAATCCTGATACCCATTTTGCCGCACCGAAATCACGTGTTCCCCCGGCAGCAGCAAAACTGTTTTCGATCCGTGGAGTTCTTTCAAATATCCCACGTACTTTCCGTCCACCCAGACGCCGGACGTCTTTTCCACTTTGGATTTTCCCTCGAACTGAATCTCCCCCATCACGTCATTTCCTGCATAAACTGCTGGAGCGAGCAGCATCGCTAAAACTGCCAGCACCCACAACCATCGATTGACTCTGTGTCGCTCGCCTCTCATTTTGTGCCTCCCTTTGTCTTCCGGGAACGAAGGAAGCATGAAGGGGGCCAACCTCGGAAACCACTGAAATAAAACGGGGGTATGGTTCACGGCGCACCACGAACCATGCACATTGTTCGCCTGAGCAGAAATTTTGCGGCATTAATGCATGCTTACAGGATCGACCTTAGGCCCGTCACTCTCTTGCTTGGTTGAAGGCCAAGGCACTCGAACCCTCGAGTTTCGCTCGAGGATACACCCCTTCCTCCCTCAAAATACTGCATCTTGACTGAACCCCCGGAGCATGATGAGATAGGACATCGCTGTTCGATGGCGACCAGTAATACGCCCTCCCTTCTAGATACGAAACTCGTTCGATATTCTTACCGGAACGAGTTGAGCTGTAGGCTTAGCCATTTAAAATGAGTGATTTGCAAGCATTGCATCCAGTGCTGTATGAACCTCGGGAAAGCCGCGGACTGTGGAAGGGCCTGATGCCGTTCGGCAAAGCGAAATCCTACCTGGTTCTTTTGGTCGCCACCTTTGTCCTTGCGAGCTGCGGCAGTAACAACGGCGGAGGCGGATCGTCTCCCGCTCCGACCGCGTCATTAACGGCTACCCCTTCGACAATTACGGTTGGACAAAACATCACGCTCACTTGGGTATCCACGAACGCCGATCAAGGTTCGGTTGATAACGGCATCGGTGCTGTGGGACTCAACGGCAATACCCACCTGCAGCCCACCGCGACGACTACCTACACGTACACAGCCACCGGCCCCGGTGGTAGCGCAACGGCAACGGCCACAGTCGCGGTTACACCGGCACCGCTTCCGACCGCATCATTGACTGCAACACCTTCGACAATCACGGTCGGACAACACTTCAACCTCGCTTGGGCTTCCACCAATGCAGACCAAGGCTCGATTGATAACGGTGTCGGTGCAGTCGGCATAAATGGCAGCACTACGCAGCTAGAGCCGACCGCGACCACCAAATACTCTTACACTGCCACCGGCCCCGGTGGCGCCGCCACCGCATACGCAACAGTAACGGTCAATCCTCCGCCGCCTCCCACGGCGACTCTGACCGTCACGCCGGCGGTCACCCTGCCCGGGCAACCCGTGGTGATCACTTGGACTTCCACCAACGCAGACTCTGGCAACCTTGATCCCGGTTTCGGAGCGGTCGGACCAACCGGCGTCGCTGGGCGATCTCCCACCGCGACGACCATTTATACCTTCACCGCCACTGGTGCGGGCGGCAGCACCACGGCTACCGCCAAGGTCACGGTTAACCCGATCACTTCTTTCGACGGCCTGAAGCAATCGGACGGAGTCGCCAATCTTGACGTCGATCCCAACGGCGCAGTCGGAACCAAGCAGTTCATGGAATACGTAAACACCGCCTTCCAGGCCTATGACAAAGTAACCGGACAACCTGTCTGGTCGACTCCACAACAAATCGAGACGCTCTGGCTCTACGGATCGAACTGCAACGCTGCAACCCTCAATCCCGTGATTCAGTTGGATGTGCAAATCCTCTTCGACCGTGTGGCCTCGCGCTGGGTGGTCGGAGCAAAAACATCCGACGCCAACCTCGGCTACTACCTCTGTCTCGCCGTTTCCAACACCGACGACTTAAGTTCTCCGATGCTGGCATGGACCAGCATCAGCTCGGCCAAGCTGGATCCAATCCTCGGCTCCAACGGATTGCATACGTACTTTCCCGATTGGCCCAAGTTCAGCACCTGGACCGACGCGAACGGACAGCAGAGCGCCTACTACGCCACCATCGACTTGCTCGACATCGATAACGCCAACGCCGAAGTGGGTGCCGTCGTTTGCGCCTTCGATCGCACCGACATTCTCAACAATCCCACCAACATCAAGACCGAAGCCTGTGTGAATGTCTCCACTCTTGATAGCAGCATGATGAGCTTCGGAATTTTTCTCGCCCACAGCCTGATCCCCTCCGACATTGACAGCACCACTGTTCCTCCTGCCGGCCGCGATCAGTTCATGCTCAGCATTCAGAATCCCGTCAACGACGGTGTCACCCTGACCTCGGACAGGATCAACCTTTGGGATTTTCACATCGACTGGAACGTGACCCCCGCCACACTCACAGCCAGCGTGGCGCCTCTGACGGTCCCGATCTACACTCCCGGATGCTACCTCTACGATCCCAACAACGCCGCCATCACGAACTGTATTCAGGAACTGCCGAACGGCGGCCAGCAACTTATCGACTCAGTCGGCGACCGTCTCATGCCCCGCCTCGCCTACCAGAATTTCGGCAGCTACGAATCCTTCCTCATCAGCCACACCGTGCAGACCGGCCCCGGTGCCACGGGCACAGGTGCAACCGCATACCAAACCGGCGTGCGCTGGTATGAACTTCGCGGCAGCGGTACTCCTACCATCTACCAGTCGGGCACGATTAATCCAGATGCATCGATCTCCCGCTTCGTTCCCAGCATTGCCCAAGACAAGATGAGCGACGCTGCCGTCGGATACAGCACATCCAACGGTCAGACCGATCCTGGAATTTATTTCTCCTACTGGAATCTACCCAACGCGACTGATCCCAACGAGATTGGAATCATCGACGGCCCCGGCGAAGAAGTTTCCGGCGGCAACGGCGTGGGAAAGTGGGGAACCTATTCAAGTATGACCGTCGATCCTGTCGACGGCTGCACCTTCTGGTACGTCAACGAATACTTCGCCGCCGACAACACCTGGCTTACCAGGATCGCAAACTTCCAAATCCCCGGCTGCCAGTAGTCCGCAAGATCTGAGGGTGCCCCATTCTAACGTCGCGCCTTTTGCGACGTTAGAGTGGGGATTTTGATCTTCGTTAGCACGGACAAACGTCAGGGTGCCCCATCCTTATCTCGCCGCATTTTGGCGAGATAGGGTGGGGATTTTGATCCTGGTTAGCACGGACAAATGGCCCCGATGATCCACTTCACTTCGCCATCGCCTCGCGCAGTCTCTTCTCCGCATCCGCGCTCCAATACCCGCATTCCAGCCGGACAAACACCGACGTATACGGAATCGTCAGCCGCGATTTCAGGACCAGAATATGAAACGTCTTTCCCGCCTCATCTAACTTGGAAATGATCTCCTCATGCGGCAATGACTGCACTTCGTTCTTCCCGAGCAGGCTCCCGAGTGCCTCGCGATAAGCCGTCACCCCTGCCGCGTCTTTCTCCGGCACTACCTTCAACTCCGCGTCCGTGAAAATAATCGGCCGCACATGTTTCGCCTTCCCGAGTTCTCCAAGCACGGTCTTCACCACCTCGATTTGATCGGCATTCGTCTCGACCGTCTCAATGCCGCCGCTGGTCTGCAACGGATAAGCCGAATCCACAATCGCGATCCAATTCCGATGTCCGAGCAACGGCAATTCCTCATTGAGCCGCGCGCGCCAGTCCGTTGTTTGCGCGGCCACCGACGCGCTCTCGAAAGTCAGTCCGAGTACAAGCACCAGGCAAACCGCAGCGAAGCTGACCATCCTTTGTAGTGTCACAATCACCTTCCGCAAGTTCCAGATCATCAATGTCTCCCCGTCGAATCGGAGAAGTGTAGCGCCTTCGCCCTACCTGCGATCAAGAGTTTCGCGAATCGAGACGCCACTCTGGAAGCGTAGGGCCAGCAGGGAAGAACGACGCCTTCGCTACCCCATTTCAGGCTGCGGTCTGGATTTCTTTTGGGCGCCAACGGATATGCAAATGGTCGCCCTTGATAAACACTTCGTCGTAGTTGTAGACGTTAGGATTGTGCGGGTCCCGGCACCCGGCATCAGACGCGAACATTTCCATATTCGGCAGAGGCTCCAGGATTACCTTCGTTCTGAGTGTTGTGGTTCCAAAATGTAACACCCAAAAATCGGTTTCGCTTCCATGGATGTTGAAGCTGAAATGCGACTTCAGTTCTTCTCCACGTCGCAGCGGAAGCGGATCATTGCTTGCTACGAGCTCCATCGGTTCCATCTTCGACTCCACCAGCGGCGACCTCGGTGCCCATTCTGAGGTTCTGGTGGCGGTGCGTGCTTCCATCTTAATGACGCGCGGATCTTCGGAGCTCTCAAATGCCAGACTTTGATGGTAATCGGCCTTCGTCACCGCGATCACCTCAGCCTCAATTCTGATGTGGATTCGTAGCCTCCCATCTCCTTCGCGTTGCGCTTGCGCTCTGACCTCCAATGTCTTTCGGTAATACTTCATGCCGAAGACATATTGCTTGAGGCTTTCTCTCATCTCGATGGGCAGATCCACGCCGATGAGGTGGTGAAAAATATCCTGGCTCGCCTCTTTCAACAGCCTCTTCTTCACGAACGGATCAACCGTGACGGTAAGGAACGCGGCAATGAAGATCGCTTCCAATAGCCCGTGCCAACGGTTCTCCTCTCGAGGGTAGATCACAAATAGAAATCCAATCGTGGTTAAGACGACTAACGCCACAATCGTGATCCAGTATTCTCTAAGCTTGTGAAGAAACATGGTGCCTCCAGCATGAGAGTTGCCCGGATTCCAGTCCGCCCAGACCATGGATGCAGACTGTCAAGGCGTCGATTTGCCGCCGCCCACTGTCAACACAGGAATGATCTCTAACTGAATCGGGTTCGCGCTGTTACTGCTCAACGCAGCTCTCAACGCCGACGTCCCTGCCTTCTCCGCTGCAGTTCGCTTCTTTGCCCTGGGTATGAATATCGATTTCTGCAGCGCTCCACCGCTCGCGGCGATCTGCTCGGTCGCTTGGAAGCTTTGCGAAGTCAGATTTTGCAACTGCTCTGCCGATAAGTCCTTCCAGATCGCGGCCGCTCCTTGGGTGAATCCTCCTCCCAGGATGCTGACACCCGAAGTGAATCCCGGTCCAAAAAACGGTTGAATGGCGCTGCCTAACGTTGCCGCCCCCTGGACAATGTTGAAAAAGATCGCTCGGGGACCGCTGAACGCGCGGTCGTTCGAGAAAATGCTCGTCACGTGGTCGAGAGAGAAGGGATGATATACAAGTTTGCTGATCGTCAGGGAGATCCCTGCCAGCGGCACCAGAACCGGCAACGGGCACTTATTAACAATCGAAATCTGCACCACATCAAAATTCTTTGCAACGCCGTGGCCATATTTTTTGGAAACCTGCTCTTCGGGAACAAGAAAATAACTCTTGACCACATCCACATCCGGAGCACAATCCGTTCCCGTGATCGCCGCGCCTACCGGTCCTGAGGCGTAGGAAAGCGTCACCTCCAGCGGTACGTAAGTGCTCGAGGCAGTGAAGCTCATCGTGATCAGCGTTGCCGTGTAGGCAGGGGTGTCTCGCGCGGTGATCCCGGTGGAAGGAAGCAACACGACCCTGGGATTCTCTGGGCTTGTAAGGTTTGTTCCCTCGATCTGAACCACAAACCCCAGCGTGTTTCCCTTATCGATTTGTTTGAAGATAGTCGCCTTTGAAATCGTCGCTTGGCCCGAGGCGATTCCCCCAGTAAACAGGATCAGAGACAAGATCGACACAAGTCGGCGCCGATGGTTGAAGGTTCCTGCAGCCAGAACTGGCAGCGTCATCATGAGTTGATCTCCAATGTTCGAGTTTCCGAGCGTAGCTCTGCTCTCGCGGCAGAATCAGCTCGTGGATTTGGCCCGCGAATAACTACAGGGTTCTTGGAGGGAAGTACCGCTGGTTAAGCGACCGCGACTGAATGTACAGTCAAACAAATACCGTTGTCAAACTTCAACGCCCTACACCCGCAACACAAGCTCTGTAGCAGAAATAGATTGACGAAAGCGGGCAGCCCGCAATTCTCTGCTAGACTATCCGGCCATGAAACCCTTCCTCATCCGAATCCTCTGCGCACTATTCTTCCTCGCGACCCTCGGGGCCGCGCAGGATGTCATCCCCCTCTATCCCGGAACGCCTCCTGGCTCGACGCCTGAAAACTATCCCGAGAAAGAATACTTCTCCAAACTCTGGAACACCCAAGTCGTCGCCAACGTTACCAAGCCGACCCTGACGATCTTCAAGCCATCTCCCGACACTAAGAACGGCACCGCAATCGTCATCTGCCCCGGCGGAGGTTTCATGGCCCTCTCCATCACGAGCGAAGGCACCGATGTCGCCAAGTACCTCGCCGCGAGAGGCGTCACCGCGTTCGTCCTGAAGTACCGCCTCGCCCACACGGGCGAAGACGCCACTCAGGAATTCACAGACCTCATCGCCGACCACCAGAAGTTCCAGGAGATGGCCGCCAAGATTGTTCCTCTCGCCATCGCCGACGGTTTAGCCGCCGTCACCTACGTTCGCCAGCACGCTTCCGAGTGGGGAGTCTCTCCTGACCGTGTCGGCATCATCGGATTCTCCGCCGGTGGAGCAGTCACCGCCGCTGTCGCCTTCCATTACTCGCCTGAAGGACGCCCAGCTTTCGTCGCACCAATCTATGCTGGCGGAGAACGGTTCAAAGATGCCACCGTTCCTGCCGATGCTCCGCCCATGTTTGTCGCCGCCGCAACCGACGACAGTCTCGGACTCGCCCCGCAAAGCGTCCTTCTCTACCAGAAGTGGTTGGACGCCCACAAATCTGCCGAACTCCATATGTACGCCAAAGGTGGTCACGGCTTCGGCATGCACAAACAAAACATCCCCACCGATCACTGGATCGATCAGTTCGCCGCTTGGCTTGAATTACAAGGTTGGCTGAAGAAGTAATTTGCTGCGCCGGATTCGCAGCTCGATATTTCGTCTTCCTGCGCGCCATCGACAAGATCCGGCCTGCGGAAGATTTGTCACTATTGGGCTATCTCTCCTGAACTTTCGGGCCATTACAGAAGCGCTATTACTGCTCTAAAGTAAAACCCTCGCGGCCTAGGTTCGTTCTGTGCAGCAGCAGAATCGGATCGAGTTCCATCCCGTCCGGTGCCGTTGTGCTGATGGTAGAACCTCAAGCAGTGCGCCGGATGAGAGCGAAGAAGAACGAGAAAGCATGTCAGAAGAGATCGTACGTTGCCCATACTGTGTGATGGGCAGCGAATTCCGCCCGATGCTTCCCCGATTCCGGAAGACGGAGTTCGTGTGCGTCAGCTGCGGCCACGTGGCCACGCCCGATGATCCGTATCTGAAGTGTCCCTGCTCACGGTGCGTCGATATGAGCCGCCTCGCCAGCCGCCGTAGAAGCTCTGAAGACCTCCGCAGGAGAGACGCCGCGGACCTTCCTTTTCGCCTCTAGCCCAAGCCCGTTCTCCCGCCCCGAACCTCAATGCGCTGGTCCACTTCCAAATTGTGTGATAACGTACGCCCTTCTCAATGGCCACCAGCGAAGGCATCCGTCGCATCATGATCGCAGGCAGGCTTATCGTCCTGACGGGTGCCACCTTATGCGCCTTGGCCTATGCAACCCCACTCCCACTAGCGATCCTGGGAATCGAAGTGATGGTCTTCGGAGGCGCCGTCTGGCTCGCAGGCTGGATCATCGAAGGTTTTACTCAGCCCAGGCCCTAGTCATCACACTCCATTACCTCCCGCTGCGCGTTCCCACTGTCTTACCCTTCAGCACCTCCCAGGCCTCCCGATACTCCTCCCACATCGGCTTCCGGCTCCGGATGTCCGGATAAAACCGCAAACTTTTCGCTCGCCCTACCGCCACGATTGGCAGCACGTACCACGCATCCACCGGTTGCACATGCGCCGCCACCACATCAATCTCCCTCGCTGTATATCTTTTCTTACCTCGTCCTCGCGTCGAATGTACCGGCTGCACTTCGTATCCTCTCCGGTACAATCTTCCCGTCCCCTTCACCTGCACCCGATACATCGGACCGCCCTCCTCCGCCCACACCACAAAGTCATACCGCTCGCTGTCTCCCCAGGGCAATGCCACTTTGAATCCCATCGTCCGCGCCTTCAGCAAGAACGCTGCCTGCGAAATCTCTCCCGACTGCTTCGGATTTTTCCTCGCCCACTCCCACCACTTCTCCTTCGGATCCGCCACCGCCATCATCCACGGGATCACCATGGTTTGCACATGTCTCGTCCCGAGAGTTCCATCGTTATCTGTCATTGCGAACGTTCCACCGTAATCTGTCATCCCGAGCGAAGCGGGATTATTCGCGATAGCGAATGATCCTGCGCAGTCGAGGGACCTGCTCTCCGCCGCAACCCTCTCCGCTCCCGTCATCTCCAAAACCCACTCCACCCTGCTTCCCGATTTGTTCTCCACCAACCTCACCAGACACTCCTCTCCCTCCGCGTCCTCATCGGACCCGGGTTTCATCCCACCCTGATTTTCAGGCAGATATTCAAAAATACAGATGAGGCGGATCAGATTGCAGTGATTGTGCTTACATATCCATGTGACGGAATATACGTCTGAGCCCGAGGGCGAGAACCTGCAGGAATCTTTTTGTCGCTGAATATCTGAGGGGCAGCCACAGCTTAGTTGGGCGAGCGGTGGTCTCTATCGGACCTCTCCGTAGTCTCGAGGGTGCCCCGTTCAAGCTTCGCTTGAGCGGGGCTTTTCCGCTGGGAATGTACGTCTGTCCCCACATCCTCCTCAACTCTTGGGAAAATTGGGATCGTTCTTGATCTCGCGAATCTGCTGAATATGCCTCTCCGCATGCGTGGAGATTTCCAGCATCCATTGCCAGCAATCGATCCTTTCCTGTTTGCCAAAGCTGTGGGCGCGCAAATCGTCACTGGTCGACTTGATGTATTCGATCATCGTCGCGCGCAGCTCTTGAAACTTGGCCAGAGCTTCTCTCATGTCCTTGTAAGTCTCGACCTTCTCGTGCCCGCCGCCCGTCTTGGTATGGACCACGCGGTCGATGCCGTACCACATGATGTCAGCGTCTGTGGCTACTGATTTCTTGTCTTTCATGTTCGGCTCTGCCTTCACCGCGGCCGTCAGATCGCGCCAGTAGTCGGGTTCGGCGACCGCAAGATGCGAGATGCATTCCCGAATCGTCCAGCGATCCGGCGAAGCGCGATACTCCAGTTGCGCCGGAGATAGTCCGCGCACCTGTTCCGCCACCATTTGCGTCGTCATCTGAAAGTGCACGAGTAAGTGCTCGCGGTCCTCATTTGTCATCCCCGTCGCGGCAAATCCACTGAGAGTGAATGCAAGCAGAAGAAGAGTGGACAACACGATGCGTTTCATGCCCCGGATACTAGCAAACGAGTCTGCGCCCACCAAGAAATATAACTAGAACATAGATCGCGCGTGTTGTTGTTGAGAAGAGTGTTGTGTTGATCGCGAAGCGAGAGGCTACCCTAAGTACCTATGGGCCCGACGCCCCAAAGGAAATGAAAATCGTGGCTGCCCCATCCTTATCTCGCCGCATTTTGGCGAGATAGAGTGGGGTTTTTGATCTTCGTTGTCGTCTACGATAGACTGAGCCGCCCGCCACCGTACACCGGGTTAGACGTGACTGCCAACACATTCGATCTCGCCAAAGCGATTGAGGCCGTTACATCGGGCGACGACCGGGCCAAAAAAGAGAAAGCAACGCATGCCGTCTTCCAGTTTCTGGCTGAAAATCCGTCAGCTGTTACGCCGGTGTTGCCAAAAATTGACTGTGCTGTAGTCATCGATTTTGGGGCCGGCCCCGTGATGGAAATAGTTAGCGCCCTTCTTCCGCCGGAATTGCAATCGGGATGCGAAATCCGTGCCTGTGATCACTTTTCAGACGTAGTTGTCCTCATGCAAGAAACGATTCCCGCCCTACTGATCATCCACAGCAACCTTCTGATTGACATTTCGATTGAAGCAATTGGTCTCCTGGTGGCGATCAGTCCCGCCACCCGATACCTCGTGATTACGAGTTGGTCAGAAATCGGTTTCTTCCGCGCTATCGCGGACTCGCTCCATATTCAAATTGGAGTGCTGCGAACGCCTTTTCAGCCAGACGAGTGCCTGGCCGCCGTGCGCGCGATCGGAGTCAGTTCCGACTGAGGGTTTTGACATTGAGTTGTCGCACACAATAGATTTGGCCCTAGCCGTAGCCGTTCTTGAGGCGAAGCGAGAGCCTGCCCTGAGCGTAGCCGAAGAGGATGCGGCGCGAACCACCCCACTCCAGCCGCGAAGCGGCGGCATAAGATTTCCCAGGACGAACGTCCTGTGTAAGTCCGCCAAAGAGCGAACCAAGTCCCGGAGGGACGACATAAACTGTCGAACTTTCTTACTTCTTTTCCCCCACAACCAAGATTGCTTCCGTCTGCCAGTACCCACGAGCCATAAAGCTAATTCGAACCTTGTCGCCCGCTCCGATACTTGAAAGCTCTGACGCCAATTCCACCGTCGACCGGACTGCCTTTCCGTCAACAGCTGTAATCACATCGCCAGGCTGCAGGCCCGCCCTAGAAGACGCGCTTCCTTGAGCTACGCTAACGATTTCAACGCCTCCCGAACCGCGAGATCTGACCACCAAACCTACCGGAAGAATCTGAGCTTCGACTGTAGTCCGGGGCAAGGGCTCTTGAGTAGAAGGAGTTTCATTCTTAATAGTGTGGGGTTGACTCGGGCCGAGTTCAACCGTTGGCCCTATCGATGCCTCTCGCCCCGCTCCGAAGGTGAACACGATCCCGGCTGAAACGCGGAGGTTGTTCTGGTGGGTTGCAACACCGGCAACCCCATAGCTGAAATTATGTCGCGTGTAAAGGTAATCGACTTGCCCAACACGAATCGAGATGTGTTTATTCGCTTCGAAGTCCACTCCTCCGCCAAACGCCATCGCGAATGCGGTGTCGGAAATGCTTAGTGGAGTTGAATTGGGGAGTAAAGGCGGAAACGGAGGAATAGTGATAGTCGCAGTGCCAACGCGGTTTCCACCGAATAAGGCGTGGGCAAACGGCGTGACCCTGTCGATCTTCCTATAACCAACTGGTCCAAAGAGAAAACTGTACACAGTCGCTTTGGGGGGAAACCCCGTCACGCCTACATCCGAAACAACCGACTGAGCCCCTGAAGTCACGGTGAGCGGCGTAGCATAATGTCCACTGAAATCAGCCTTAACTCCTAGCCAACCATTCAAGTTGGCCTGCGCTGAGACGTTCCAGCCATTGAAGTTCGGATGTACGTTGAACGTCCCAGCGGGGCAGAGACCATTGATAATCGAATTGCAGAGTGAGTCCAGCGACGGGCCGTTTATTCCTTGCGTATCTATGTGAAGCAGCGAATAGCCGCCGAACACTTCCACTTTTGGCGTATCTTGACATGCGGCAAAGGCAGCAGAAAGTAATACGCTCAAGACGATGAACGCCTTCATCAGTTGATCTCCCTAACTTGATCGAGGAACGGTGTTGCTTAAAAAGGGCCTAACGAGGGGAAGGACGAACTTCGGGGTTCTAAAGTGTTTTCATTAGTTTCGGCAAATGTCGGTTGGGAAATCGTTTTTCACTCCTCAAAAAGGTGGGAAAAAGGTGGGGACGGACGGAACGTTCACCGATTGTTCTCCATCATCGAAGACGGAACCGTCGCGTTTGTGCGTAGATTGCCCAGACTCAACCCTCGTGAGAATTTCTTGAATCGGTGCTGGCGACGAAGAGAAGGTAGAGATCCTTCGACTGCGGTTGGTCTTTGCGCTTGGGAGCAAAGACCAATCCTCGCTCAGGATGACAGGTGAGGACTAAGAACTAAGAAATGAGAACTTATTCCCTCATTCCAACCGCCAAAGCAACCAATACAAGTCCGTAAATCCTCGATCTGCTTCCTCACAGGCTTCTCCGCTGGCCAGCTGCTGAAACGTTTTGCTGCTCCCCGCCACTATTCCCCTGGAGAACGAAAATGGCCCCAAACTTCAGGGAAGTGATCAGCAGTTTCTCGGTGGAACAGATTCTCAAAGAACTGAGTGCGGTGGATGCCGTCGCCTCGCCGTGGGCAATCCTTCTGGTGCGGTTTAGGGACAACCAGAGCGCACTTCCGTCCAATACGATCTATAACGATCTGTTCACGTCCGTGGGTATCGGAAAGCAGAACATGGTCGATTTCTTCCGTGACATGTCGCATGGGAAAATTGACATTTCCGGTTCCAAAGTTTTTGGCTGGTACACGATCCCTTACAACATTGCAGACTACGTCGGCAATACCACGGCCGGACCGGGAAAACTGGATCGCGGTGGTTTGCTGAACGAAGCCAAGTCGCTGGCGAGCGCCGCTGGTGTCGATCTCACCAAGTTTGCAGGGGTCGTCGTGAGTTGTCTGGGTGCGGTCGATCTCTGCGGCTGGGTCGGAGGCATGGCCGCGTTGTGTGACAGCTTGTCGCTTCAGCCCAGTCTGTTGGGTCAGGAAATGGGTCACGGCTATGGTTTGGATCACGCTCGGGTGCAAGGCTCTACCGACGATTATCGCGATCCGTGGGACGTGATGAGCACGGCAGCGTATCCGTCGATGGAAGCCGGTAATACCGAATTCACGAATGTGGGCCCGGGCCTCAACGCCTGGAACATGAGAGGTCGAGGCTGGCTCGATGAAACCCGCGTCTGGCAAGCGCCCTCTGGCGCGTGGGGCGGAACAATCCAACTGCGTCCCTTACACCGCACAGATTTAACAGGATTTCTCGCCGCTCAAATCGGCGAATACCTGGTGGAATTTCGTGTTCCGCAGCGTTGGGATGCAGCCATCGGCGCTCCTTGTGTTCTGGTGCACCGGTTCGAAGACAACCATTCTTATCTCATGCCGGCGGTCAGCGGTAGCGAAAGCGTGCTTGTCGGAGATAAGTTCGCCACCGGCAGTCCTCTCATGATCATCGAAAGTTACGGGACGGTGGAAGTCACCGCGATCGACATGCAGAGTCTGACTGCGACACTGAGTATTGCCATACGGCCGCCCGCGGAAGTTCCAAGCCTGGTAGCACAATGGGTTTCGCAGGGAGTGAAAGTGGATGGCGGCGGCGCCGTCGGTGTCGGCCCGCATATTTACAAAATTCC
This sequence comes from uncultured Acidobacteriaceae bacterium, assembly GCA_963840895.1. Lineage (GTDB taxonomy): Bacteria > Acidobacteriota > Terriglobia > Terriglobales > Acidobacteriaceae > Sulfotelmatobacter. The sequence continues at coordinate 60,344 of CAWJAR010000001.1, read as the reverse complement.
ACCGCGAGGGCCGGTGTTCGAGATGGTAAACTCGGTCGCTCGTTACCTGTCGCTGCAAACCGGGCGATCGGCGGTAGGCAGCACACTCGCATCGCAGAGATCTGCACTGGCCGATGTTGTGCGCGCAATCATTCCGCTATACGCGGAAGCCGACGACGTCTCTGAACAACCGCCGGGTTACGCGCCGAAAGAGCGCCAGCAAGAAAGCTGATCGGTTGGGGGCGCGGCCTCGTGCCTTCGCTCAGTACTCCGTACTCAGTACTTCGTACTCGGTACTCAGTACCCAGAAAAAAGCCTTTGATTTGAACTGAGTACTGGGTACTGGGTACTGAGTACTGAGTGCCGGCTTCACGCTGCTGTTTTTGTGGAGGCGATCAGGCCGTTTACGATCCGACCTAGCTCTGACGTTTTGGGGAGCAAAGCATTTGTTTCCTTTAAGGCTAGATAGCCCAGATCGTTGGCCAGCATGATTTGGGTTTCCACCTCGGCGAGAGATCCGCGAGCATTGTTTAGGAAATGGTGGAACTCGCGTCGCGAGTATCGGGCCTCTCTGCGATATTGCTGGGCACGGAGACGGCCGCTCTCCGTAGTTGGCTCATTAGACCGTAACGCTCTTCCCTCGGGAACGCCTCCGTGGCACAGTAGATTTCTCTCACCAGGACCATCGCTTTCTTCCAAGCAATGAGATCGCGGTACGATCCGGCCATGTTTCTTTGCCTCCGAGAAAGATCATTTAACTTTTAATTCGGTTGCGTCGCGGAGAGTGGAAATAAAGTGTGTGCGAGTCCCAAATCGGGGAGGAAGCAGGCCGGCCTGGAAAGATTGCGAAAGAAGCCAAGCGACGGCGTGCATTCACCAAAGACCGAATACTGAGTACTGAGTACTAGGGCCTCACCCCCATCTGCCAAAACAGGAACGAATAAATATCCGTGAACTCCTCGATCTGCTTCGTCACCGGTTTGCCCGCGCCATGCCCCGCCTTGCTCTCGATCCGCAACAAGATCGGACGTGTCTTGCTCGCTCCGTTCTTTGCCTCCGCCTGCATCAGCGCCGCCATCTTTTTCGCGTGCATGGGGTCGACTCGCGTGTCGGTATCCGCTGTCATAAATAAGATGGCGGGATACTCCGTGCCCGCCTTCACGTGGTGATACGGCGAGTAGCCGTAGAGCCACTTGAACTGCTCGGCGTTTTCGGACGTGCCGTATTCCGGGATCCACAACTTCGCGATCTGGAAATCCTGATAGTGCAGCATGTCGAGCAGCGGCACCTGGCAGACCACGGCGCGGAACAAGTCCGGACGCTGCGTCATCATCGCGCCCATCAGCAGCCCACCGTTCGAGCCGCCCTGGATGGCAAGATGATTCTTGTCCGTATATTTTTCAGAGATCAGGTGCTCGGCGGCGGCGATCATGTCGTCGAACACATTCTGTTTTTTGTCGAGCATGCCGGCGCGGTGCCAGTCTTCACCGAACTCGGCGCCACCGCGCAGGTTGGCGACAGCGTACACGCCGCCATGCTCCATCCAGAGATACGCGGTGCGGCTGAAGCTGGGCGTCAGGCTCACATTGAATCCGCCATATGCAGTGAGCAGCGTGGGATTCCGGCCGTTTTTCTGGATGCCTTTCTTATGCACCACGAACATGGGGACGCGCGTACTGTCCTTCGACTGAAACCATTCCTGGTTCACGTCGTAGCCGGAGGGATCGATCGACGGCGCGTCGACCTTGGTCCACAATGTTGGACTCGCCATGACGCTGCCCTCATCAACGGGATTCTTTCCAGCAGTCACCGCATGCCCTGAGTTCAGATCAACCCGATAAATGCTCGGAGGCACGGTGAACGACTGAAATCCGAAAAACATCTCATCGCGATCCCACCGGCCGCCCGATCCAAACACGGTGCCGATCGCAGGAAGCGTGATGTCGCTGATCTTCCTTCCGTCAAGATCAAAAAGTTTCAGCTGCGAAGAAGCATTCTGCTCATACTGGGCGAAGAGCTTGCCGCCGAACACGGCCGTGCCCTGCAGAACCGCATCGCTCTGCGGGATCAATTCCTTCCACGCCTCGCGGTCATAGTTGCCCGCATCGGCGACGAACACGCGATATCGCGGCGCATCTTCATTGGTAGTGATGTAGAGCTTGTCGTTGTAAACTTCGCCGCCGTACAGAAAATTCTTGCCGGTGGTGATGCGCGTGGGCGGCGTGCCTTTCTTCGCATCCATCAAAAAGAGTTCAGACTTGGTCCATCCCTGTGAAACGCTGATGAGCAGCCAGTGCCCATCGTTCGACAGATTCACGCTGGGCCAGTCTTCCGCATCGCGCCCTTCGCCAAAAATCGGTTTGTCCTCAGCGCTGGGATCGTCTCCCAATTCGTGATAGAAAACGTGCCGGTTATACATCTCCTGGCCGGCAGGAACCTCACCTTTCTTCGGATAGCGCGTGTAATAAAACCCGGAGTTGTCGAGCTTCCACGCAATCGAAGCCGCTCGCGTGCGCTCGATGGTGTCAGGAAGGATATTGCCAGTCTTGGTCTCGATGACGTGCAGCGTGCTCATCTCCGACCCGCTCGGAGAAGTTCCGTAAGCGACGTACTTCCCGTTCTCACTAGGCTGAAACCAATCGAGGGCGATAGTGCCGTCCGCTGCTAGTTGATTGGCATCAACCAAGACGCGATCAGGGCCGTTAAGCCCGTCGCGTACATAAAGGATGGGCTGGTTCTGCATTCCCTCGCGCTTGGTATAGAAATAATGTTTCCCCGCGAGCACCGGAGCAGTCACACTGCCGATCGACAACAATTCCGTCAGCCGCTTGTGAAGGGAGTCGCGCCCCGGAAGCCGGTCCAGCATCCCGCGGGTGTAGGACATTTCTTCCTCCACCCACTTCTGCGTCTCGGGAGAAGTGCCGTTTTCTAGCCACCGGTAATTGTCGATGACCCTGGTGCCGTGAAACATGTCGGCCACAGGCTTCACCGCCGCCTGCGGCGGCCCCGAAGAAGTCGAATCGTCGCCGACCACGACACCAGCAAGCAACAATAAAGAAGAGAACGCGAGCACCAAACGCACCCCTCCCACCATAGGCACCCCGGAGATCATCGCTAGATTAGCAGAATTGGAAGTAGAAGTTTTCAGACCCCGATCCGGAATGCTATGATAAGACGTCAGCCAACATCGGCCCCAAGCCGATCTCCACACTCCTCAGTAGCTCAATGGCAGAGCATTCGGCTGTTAACCGAAGGGTTGTAGGTTCGAGTCCTACCTGAGGAGCCATTTTTGCAGTGGCTTAACAATCCTTGCGGGAGATTTCCGGCGCCAGTTTGTTGTTTGGATGGCGCAGCGTACGCGAGGAAAGCTGACTTGCCCTTCGTGCCGATCACACGCCCGCTCTTCTTGATCGCTGTTGCCGAGACTCTTGTCACGGGCGGAGTTGGAACGTTCCCTCTTTAGTTCATAGTCGTCTTCGATAATTCAGTTTCCGATCCTTAATGAATTCTTTATGCGCTCCTTACGGGATCTTTGTGTGCTTCGGTGTTGAATAAATCATTTGGGCCGGAGGCGACAACGATGAGAGCTGTTTTGCGTGCCAGAACGAACGGTGCAATCTTTTTTGCGATTCTTGTTTTGGGCCTGGCGATTGGGCAAGGTTCGCATTGTTATGCGCAAGCGGAGCGACAGACGCAGATTCAGGTGGCGACGGTGGTCCAGCCGGGGGATTCTCCATCGACCGAGGCGTCAACCGGGGAAGCGAAGAGCGGCGGGTTACCCTCTTCCGCAACTGTACCGGACCAAGAAATGCCGGCGGCTGTGGCGAAGCAGTTTGCGGCGATGCAAGCGGAGATCGACGCGCTCAAAGCGGAACTGAAGAGCCGAACCGTTGCGACTGAAACTTTAGTTCCTGCGCTGGCACCTGCGGCGCCTGCCGCGGTTACGGAGGCAAAAGCTTCTGAGTCCACATCGTTGAACGAATCTCTTGCTCCAGCGCAAGCAGGGTCCAGCGTGCAAGAAAAGCCGCAGCCGATGGCGCCGTTTGCTTATGCCGATTGGACGTGGCTGAACGGCAATCCTCGCAATAAAGATGCTGTGTGGGACTCAAAGTTTTTCACGCCCGAAATTCGCCTGGATGCGAACTATATTGCGGACTTCAACCATCCGAAGGACGACACCATGGGCGGTTCAACAGAAATTTTTCGCTCGAACGAAATTCAATTGGAGCAAATCAGTTTTGGGGGAAACTTCCACTGGCAAAACGTCAACGCCAGAATCTTGACCATGGGTGGAATGTTCGGCGTCACGACGCCACGGAATGATGCTAGTGCTGGACGGGGACAATGGGATCTTCGGGGTGCGTACAAGTATTTCTCGGAAGCCAATGCGGGGTATCACTTCGACGTAAACCACGGACTTAATATTGACGCAGGAATTTTCGTCTCCTATATCGGTTTGTTCAGTTACTACAATTTCGACAACTGGGCTTACCAACCGTCTTACGTTTCATCGAACACGCCGTGGTTTTTTAACGGGCTGCGAATTCAGTGGTTCCCCACGGAAAAATTGAAAATTGAGCCATGGATCATCAATGGATGGCAATCATACGGAAGGATGGGCAGCAAGCCTGGACTGGGAGGACAGATTTTGTATCGTCCGAAGCCGTGGATATCGCTGGTTTTCAATAACTACGGTATGGGCGAGGATACGCTTGGCGCCGGCGATGGCCGCTTTGGGCGCTCGCGCATCCATACCGACAACAGTGTCGAGATCAAATATTATGACAAGCCGCAGAATGTTCTGGACAAGATGGCGTTCTCGCTAACCGGTGATCTGGGATGCGAGTACGGCGGCAGCGGATCGTTTGTGAGCGCACAGGGCCGAGTGATCAATAACAACGTGAATTGCCACCACAACACCGCGACGAGCAGCAAGCAGACATTCGCGGGCTGGATGCTTTACAACCGTTGGTGGTTCAAGAAGGACACCTACGGAGTCACTCTTGGCGGAGGCGCGATGGCGAATCCGGGACGCTACCTGACGCTGCTTCCACCCATCAATGGCGCGGATGCGATCAGCGGCTCGCCCTACTTCACGCAAAATCCCGGCGATCCTTACAAAGCATGGGATGCTTCGCTCACCTTTGACTGGATGCCGAAACAGTACATCACGTTCCGGGCAGAGTATGGATATCGCCACGCGAACGTGCCTTACTGGACTGGTCGGGGCGGGATCACGCCGGGCGACAACTTATCGCCTAGCACCATTCCCAATCCATCCGCAGGATCTGTTGTGGGAGATACTACGTTCGTGCCGGGGCCGATGCTGTCGGCGACGCCGGGCTATACGTGCGTAGCTGGGAGCACAGGTTTCTGTCCCGACCTGCGGAAGGACGAGCCCAGCATGAGGTACGCCATCATGGTGAAGTTCTAACCCCGCGACGACGACTCACCTTGCCTGCTGGGAACCCCAGGCGCATACTTTGGCTCTTGAGCAACTCCAAGAGGCATCAGACATCCTGTTTGATTGATAGGTTTTGGCAAAGGCAGACAGGCTCTACAAGTCCTTTTTATTTTCGAGGCGAGCTACTTTCTCCTAACTCTTCCGTCTTTCACACTCGAACTTTTCTTGAATCGTGTTGTTGAGCGCAACTACTCGAAGCCTCAAAGCGGCTTCTGCTCTTCGGGAGTCTGTTGCGCAGAATTGAATTTTATTTCCTACAAGAGCTTAAGAGAGCGCGCGCGGAATTGACAAGAAATCACAGGAGGGAATGTGATTTGTCCTTTTAGTGAAACTATTTGCGCTAGTTTTGAACTTTTACAATTCGTCCCACGATTGTCCTTGAACCGCTATAGAAGCCGTGGTGTACTGCGCACTGGACTGGCCTAAGAAGACAAGGAACCGAGTATGACGAGCTTTTGGAAATCGTGGGGATTGCGCCCGATTGGGCTAGTGGCGGGGATTCTAGCCCTGAGCGGACTTGGGATGGCAGGAACGAAATATGTCGTCACGAATGATGATTCGGCCTTTCCGTTTCCTACGGGCGTTAGCATTTACGCAGTCGGAGCCAACGGGTTGCCAGTCTTTCAGCAACGGGTAGCGACGGGTGGGTTCGGGATTGGTGGCGGCTATTTTGGAATGAATCGAATCGCCGTGCTCAATCGTTCGGATCAGCAGTGTGTCTATTCGACGGAAGCAGGAAGCGGCAACATTGTGGGAATCTCGTTGACCACCTTCACGGTCGGTGGCATTGCGACCGGATCGAACACGGATGCCGGCACGTCCAATGGCATTGGGCTGGCTCTAAATGACAATTATTTGTACGCCAGCTTCAGTGACTCCAATACCATCGGAACATTCCAGATCCAGTCGGGCTGCAGCCTGGCATTTATCGGTGACACGTCGGCGGCCGGTTTGGGCGGTGGAGGCATCAATGCCATGGCGCTGCACGGCACAATGCTGATCGCCACCTACACCGATGGGTCGATTGAATCGTTTGATATTTCCGGGGGGACACCACTCTCCAACGGCGACAAACAGGCCTCGAGTGCGAGAGTGAAATCGCAAGGGGCCATTTATGCAAACTCCGTCGACATCACGAGCGATGGGCATTACGCGCTTTTCGGTGATACGTCGACATCGTTCAACGTAGAAATTTCGGACATCTCTTCCGGCAAGTTGACGAAGACAACGGTCTATAAGTCGATGGCGAGCATTAGCTCCAGCACGGTGGTGCTCAGCCCGGATGAGTCCCTGCTTTACGTCATTAATACGCAGGGAGCCAGTGTGAGCGCCTTGTTCTTTGACAAGAACGCCGGCAAGCTCTCGGGCGGTTGCACGTCGAACGCGGTGAAAGGATTGTCGAAAAACTATTCGTATCTCACAGGGGTGAGCCTGATCAACCAAACCGGCAACGGCGGCGGAGTCTATGTAGCCGAGTTCGGCAGCTCGTCTGGAATCGCGATGGTGACGCTGACTTCGTCGGGCAAGAAATGCATGATGCAGGAAGTGTCGGGATCTCCGGTCTCGGATATTAATAGTCCCGGATTGCTCTCGATCGGCACTTACCCACCCCGATCGTTCTAAGAGAAGTGCGGCAGGCCGCCGGATGCTGTGGCCTAGATTGCAAAACATGAAGGAGTCGGATATGCGTTGGTTGTCGAAATGGTTGCTGGCGATTGTGGTGTGCGGGTTCTCATTTCTGAAGCCTGTGGCGCAAAATTGTCCGGCGCGTCCCAACAACGGGACGGTAGTGGCCGACCCCTTCAATATTTCATCTCAAAATGGCACTCTTTCGGCCAAGCTCACGCTCGGGCACTCGGTGGATACAGCTGGCTACACGCACTATTGCTACAACTACCAAGCGGGGAGCCAGGACGTGGAAGCGCCAACGCTTCGCGTGAATCCTGGAGACGTGCTGAATCTCAACGTCGTGGACGCGATCCAGGACAACCCGTCGATGCCAATGGACATGGCGCCTCCGGCCGGGCCCAAATGTGGAGATGGCGGAGCGGCGACGGTGAATTCGACCAACGTGCACTTTCATGGCATGAATGTTCCGCCCGTTTGTCATCAAGATGACGTGATCACCACCTTGATTCAGCCGGGAACACCAGGCTTCCAGTTCAGTGTGCACGTTCCGGCAACTCAGCCTCCCGGTCTTTATTGGTACCACCCGCACGTGCACGGCTTCACAGAATTTCAGGTGAACGGGGGGGCTGCGGGCGCGCTCATTGTTGAGGGAATGGAAAAAGTGCGTCCTGAGGTTGCGGGACTCGCAGAGCGAGTTTTCGTGATCCGGCAGCAGTACCTGGTGCCATGGATTCCCGGGCCTTACCAGTTGACGATCAACTACCAGGTTTCCCCGTTGATCGGAGCGAAGCCGATCATCCAAATGAAGCCCGGGGAAAAGCAGTTCTGGCGAGTCGCGAATGCCACGCTGCAGGACTTCCTACAGTTGCAGGTACAAGTCAACGGTACCTTGCGTCCACTCGAGATCATCGCGTTGGACGGGTATCCTCTAGCCCAGACGAGAAGTCAAAATACCATTCTGGTTCCACCTGCGGGCCGCGCCGAATTTATTGTGCAAGCTCCCGCCGAAGGTGGAAGCGCAGTTTTCTTCACGCAGAGCTACTCCACGGGCCCAACCGGAAATCCGGATCTGGCGCAATCGATAGCGAATGTCGAGACGACGAGCGGCAACGCTACGACAAGCATGCCGAAGACCACGCCTCCAACCGCCGAAGGTGTGAAGTTCTTCGACTTTGCCCGGCAGCCGGCGACGATCCAGCGGAAACTCTATTTCTCAGAGGAATTTGGGGGAACCAACGGGCCTATCCAGTTCTACATCACGGTTGACGGACAAAAGCAGAAGGTGTTCCAGGCCAACGAGGAGCCCGTCATTTCGACCAAAGTCGGAGCGATCGAGGATTGGACGATAGAAAATCGGGCGCTGGAGACGCATGCGTTTCACATCCATCAGATCCATTTCCGGGTGATTGAAGTGGATGGTAAGCCGGCGCAAAATACTGATCTGCGTGACACCATTGAGATTCCTTTTTGGGAGGGCAAGGGGCCTTACCATAGCGTCAAGTTGCGCATGGATTTTAGCGACCCAACGACTGCCGGAACCTTCTTGTTTCACTGCCACATTCTGCTGCACGAAGATCTTGGCATGATGCACAAGATTCTGGTCTCGCCATAACTAACACTTGATATCGGGGGAGAGAACACGATCATGCGCAGAATTCTGTTTGTAGGAACGAGCATACTTTTGCTGCTGGGTGGATATCTGGCCGGAAGCCGCGGCACGATTTTCGCCTACACGGGTGAAGTGACGCACGGCATGATTCCGAAATCCTATGGAAGACTGGCAACAGCGATTCCGGATTCGATTGGAACGGGGCTGGTCTTTGAGGACACGGACGGAGTGATCCGATTCGTAAGCGTGAATGGGATGAAGGAAGGCGAGCTGGCGCGGTACGACAAAACCCCGGTGCAGGGCGGGATTCCGCGGTCTTACGGTCATCTCGTAACCGCTGTAGTGAATCATGGAACGACTGGCCTGGTCTTTGAAGACGCCAAAGGCGTGATCCGCTTCGTTACCTTGACGGGGACCACGGAGAGCGAACTCACGCGCGAATAGCCTGATTCGACCATCGTGACAGCAAGATCTGATCCGCGCGCTGGAACACCCCGCGGCTGCCCGTTCATTGCCTGAAGCGCCCGCTCATGAGGAGTGCAAGGACAGGCACTGTATTCCTCTTCTGGAGTCTTGGGCCCTTCTGTGCGAAAGAGATACGAACGAAGAAATGGAATCGTAATTGCTCTGATTTTGGTGCAGTTGAACCCCTGAAGTCTACCCCCACTCGTGAGGATTAGCGTGAAACCCCATCGTATTCATGTAGTGACCGCTATTTTTGCAAGAGCATCTTTGTCTGGACAGAGTTCCACTTGTTCGCCTCGCAAGCGCACGATCTTCGGCGCGTGGCTGCCAGGTTTGGCCGCGGCTGCCCTCGCCATACCGGGCTACAGCTTTGCGCAAGGGGCGGCTCCAGCGGCGAGTGTCTATCCGGCGGGGGCCTCTTTCTTCGACCAAAAGGTCAACACGGCCAGCCCCGGGCGAACGATGATCTTGCTGAACAGCGGGACCGCCCCGATGAACATTACCAAGATCGTGACGAGCGGAAACTTCAGTCAGACGAACAATTGCGGCGCGTCCCTGGCAGTCGGCGCGAATTGCAGCATCGTGGTTAAGTTTTCTCCCAAGTCAACGGGCGCGCTGGGCGGCTCGTTGAGCGTGAGTGACGATGCACCTGGCAGCCCGCAAGTTTTCACTCTGGCGGGAACAGGCGTCAGCGGTTCGATTGTGTTGCGTCCGGGCTCGCTGGACTTCGGCTCTCGAACTGTGGGCCAGGCGACGCAGACGGCGTCGGTTGATCTGATCAATGAATCCGGGGCCAAAGTAAATATCTCGAGCATTGTGGTGAGCGGCGACTTCACTCAGAAAAACGCCTGCGCGAACAGCATACCCACTTCGCCGGGAACGCCGTGCCGCCTGGACATTGCGTTCACACCGACGGCGTCGGGCACTCGGAATGGCACGATCACGATTACCGATAGCGCGGCAGACAGTCCTCAGATCATCCACCTTACTGGAGTGGGTGGTGTAACCAATCTCAGCTTTTCACCCAGCACGCTTTCGTTCGGTGTAGTGAATTTGGGGAGCAGCAGCAATCCCAAGAGCGTTACGGTCACCAATAACGGAAGCACTCCGGTGGAAGTGCTCAGCGTCGGTGCGAGCGGTGATTACAGCCAGACCAATACGTGTCCGTTGTCTCTGGCGGCTGGTGCGAATTGCAAGGTTACAGTCACGTTCACACCCAGCGCGACCGGGTCGCGCCCTGGCAACATCACTTTGCTCGATACCGATCCAACGAATCTGCAGAAAGTGGTTCTGAATGGAACTGCCACGATTCCTGCCACAACTGTGACGGTCAGTCCGAAGGCAGTGGCCGTTACGTCCAAGTTGACGCAACAATTTCAGGCCAGCATCAGCGGCGTGGTGAGCAGCGATGTTACCTGGTCGGTGGATGGCGTGGTCGGTGGCAACACGACCACAGGCACGATTTCGTCCAGCGGGCTCTATGTGCCTCCGGCGGCGGCCGGCACACATAAGGTGCGGGCAAAGAGTAATTCGGATACAAGCCAGGTCGGTCTGGCATTCGCCTATGTTGGCACGTATGCGGGCACGGTTACGTATCACAACGACAATCTGCGGACTGGCCGAAATTTGAATGAGAGCGTGCTCACCACGGGAAATGTGAACGCGTCGCAGTTCGGGAAACTGTACTCTTTTCCGGTTGACGGCAAGGTCTACGCGCAGCCACTCTACGTTGCGAACCTCAATATTCCGGGCAAAGGGTTTCATAACGTCATTTATGTGGCTACGGAACACGACAGCCTCTACGCTTTCGACGCGGACAACCGGCAAAGCGCACCACTGTGGCACCTGAGCTTTATCAATCCGGCAGCAGGCATCACCACGCTCTCGATCGGAGGCGTGCAGGGATTGGATCTCTTCTGCGACAGCATGACGCCAGAGGTCGGCATCACCGGCACTCCGGTGATTGATCCGGCCACGAACACGATGTACGTGATCGTGAGAACAAAGGAGACGACCGGGGGAATTGCCACGTTTGTTCAGCGTTTGCATGCGTTGGACATCCCCACGGGCGCTGAGAAGCAGAACAGTCCATCGGTGATCCAAGCTTCGTATCCCGGCCATGGTGTAGGGAACGATGGACAAGGTAATGTCATTTTTGATTCGCGCTACGAGAATCAGCGATCCGGACTGATGTTGCTGAATGGAGTCTTGTATGTTGCGTGGGGATCGTTCTGCGATCCGGCAAACTATCACGGATGGCTGATTGGATTTGACCCTGTGAGTCTCCAGCAGTTGACATCCTTCAATACTTCACCGAACGGTTGGGGTTCGGGAATCTGGGGGAGCGGAGGAGCTCCGGCTGCGGATGCCGACGGCAATATTTATTTTTCGACGGGCAACGGTACGTTCGACGGCGTATTCGGCGGCTTCAGTTACGGGGAAAGCATCCTGAAACTTTCCACCAGCGGTCACGCTTTGACGCTGACGGATTACTTTGCTCCATACAACGAATCGTTCCTGGATCCGCCGGATGCGGATCTCGGCTCGGGTGGAGTGACACTGGTTCCGGACCAGTCCGTAGCGCCGATCCATATGCTCATTGGCGGCGGCAAAGACGGTACTTTGTATGTCATTGATCGCGATAATATGGGCCAGTTCAACCGGTCGAACGATGATCAGGTGGTACAAAATCTGATTCACGCGATCGGTGGACCGGGGACGAACGGAGTGGGGCACCAGGGCTTCAAGGGAATTTGGCCGAAGGCGGCCTACTGGCAGCACCAGATCTACTACGCTGGAGTCGGCGATTTCGCCAAGGCGTTCCGGTTGAATGACGGTCAGCTTTCGGTGGTCCCGATTTCCAGCAGCGCAGTAACCTTTCGCTACCCTGGCGGATTGCCTGCCGTCTCGGCGAATGGCAGCGCCAACGGTATCGTCTGGATGGTTATGGAAAACACGCCGGGGCAGCTACCGGCGGTGCTGTACGCGTTCGATGCGGCGGATCTTTCGGTTGAACTCTACAACAGCAGCACAGAGACCACGGGCATCGGAATACAGTTCGGCATTCCGACGGTGGCTAACGGGCATGTTTTTGTAGGGACCTCGAGCGAACTCGATGTATTCGGCTTGAAGCCATAAGGCGACGTGAGGAGAGTCCATTCGACTTTGGCCACGCGTGCTTGTTGGGAGGGGCGCACAGAAGGCTCAGGAAGGTAGTGGGGAACTTTGCAGTTCCCCACCATGGTTCCTCCGAAACGACGAGAGCACGCCCGAAGAGAACCGACGAAATAATATCTTTTTCACGCCGACAAATCCAACTTGAATTCGGCATCCGACGCGCCGTTCGCTACGATCGTGGATAGTTGAATAAGTCAAAAATCCAGCCTCTCGCGCAAAACGTGCGAAGGGTGGGGCTCCCATCCACTTCGGAGAACGGTGACCGAATCTCAAGCGTATTGGTCTGTTCCGCTGGCGTCAGTGCATCCGCGCGTCAATCCCTATCTCGACGGAAGGCGGTACAATCCCTTGCTGGAGGGACGCATTCATGGCAAAGCGGGAGAAAGGTGGCAGTGTCGACGTGAATCTTCGACGGATCGTGTTCGCAGTGGCCACGTTGATGCTGACGCTTTGCGGAGCAGCGTATTCCGGGCAGAAGAAGACTGCGGACGCGAACGCCTCCATTCAGCCTTTTCTGGGGCGCTGGGATTTGACCCTGCAGACGCCTCTTCGCGAATATCCGTCGTGGTTGGAGATAACGCAGGAAGATGGCCAGCCGAAAGCACGAATGGTGAGCCGATGGGGACATGCGCGGCCGCTTCCGAAAGTTGAGATCTCGAATGGACGGATCACGTTTGTCTCTCCAAAGGAAGAGGAGGACCGGAAAGACGACATGGTGTTTGAGGGTAAGCTGGCTGGAAAGACGCTAGTGGGAACCACGACCGGGCCTGATGGAACTCCGTGGCAATGGACCGGCGAGAGAGCGCCATCGCTGAAGAGAAAGAACGCTCCGAAATGGGGCAAGCTGACACCGTTGTTCAACGGCAGAGACTTAAGCGGATGGAAATTGAGCGATCCGAGCGCAACGTCGTGGACGGTCGAAAACGGAACATTGATGAGTCCGGGACGTGGCGCCGAACTTATCACCGATTCGAAGTTTGAAGACTTTAAGTTACACGTCGAATTCAATTGCGCGGCGGGATCGAACAGCGGGGTTTACCTGCGGGGGCGTTACGAAGTCCAGATTGAAAATGATCCGGAGCCTGAAGGGCCGACCATGCGCACTGGAGGAGTATATGGATTCTTGGCGCCCACTCCGGAGCAACCGCGCAAGCCAGGAGAATGGCAGACGTACGACATTACGCTGGTTGGACGAGTGATCACCGTTGTACAAAACGGTCAGACGATTATTGAGAATCAGGAAATTCCGGGCATCACCGGCGGGGCATTGGATAGTCACGAAGGGCTGCCCGAGCCTATCTATCTGCAGGGTAGCGAGGCCGGCCACGTTGCTTTTCGAAATATCACGATCACGACAGCGAAGTAATCGGGTCATCGACGGGGAACAGGGAACCCGGCGCAAACCTCTGTTGGTCTTGCAGGAAGAATCGGTTTACTGCTGCAAAAGACGCAAGACCTTGCACACATCGAACGATTCGTCGAATCGGAAACAAATTTTGACAAAGCCGTGACAAATCGGTGGAGTAGCCCGCCTAGGATTCTGTGGCTGTCGGGTCGGGGATAAAAATCCGAACCTGCGTGTTGGTCACATTCGCCGTTCCGTCCGTTGCTCAGTGTGGGGCCCCCCAATTGTGAATAAAAAAGGAGAATTTTGCATGCCCAGTTCTGTTCGTCGTGGGATAACCCTCGTCGCTTGCTGTGGGCTCGTGCTGATGTTGAGTGGCGCAGCTCTGGCTCAATCGTATACAGCCACTCGTCTTGTTTCGAACCTCTCCGGCAAGGCGTTGCATACCGATCCGTTGCTGGCGAATCCCTGGGGCTTGGCGTACGCACCAGGCGGCGCGTTCTGGGTCAGCGATGAAGCTTCGGGATGGTCCACTCTCTACGATGGCAGCGGAAATCCGCAGAGCCTGCAGGTGATCGTTCCACCCTCATCGGGAACAGGCGCCGGGACGCCCACGGGGATCGTTTACAACGGCTCCTCGGAATTTAAGATCATGACCTGGACGTCGGTATTCTTGTTTGCCACCCTGGATGGAACCATCAGTGGTTGGTCGGCGTTCGAGCCGACGCAAGCGCTGATTGGGGCGCGTCAAGCAGGCGCGGTATATACCGGGCTGGCAATCACCAGTCATCCGTCGGGAAACTTCTTGTACGCAGCCGATGCGGCGAACAACAACGTTGACGTTTACGACGGTAACTTCAACCTGGTGAAGTCGTTTACGGATACCACAATTCCGGCAGGCTTTGCGCCGTTCGGTATTCAGGATATCGCCGGAAAACTGTTCGTGACGTTCGCCAGCACGAGCGGCGGACCGGGCGGTTACATTGATATTTTTTCGGAGGGTGGCACATTCGTGAAGCGGTTCGCGCAGGGTAAGCCACTGAATCAGCCGTGGGGCGTCGCTGTGGCCCCAAGTAACTTTGGCACGCTCAGCGGAACTGTGCTGATTTCGAACAACACCTCCACCGGCACGATTAACGGATTCAACAAATCCACTGGGAAACTAGTGGGTACGGTTCAGAACGCGGCGGGGAAAGCGATCGCGATCAGCGGACTATGGGGAATCGAGTTTGGCGGTGGGTCGGCACTCAACGGCCAGAAGAATCAACTGTTCTATACCGCGGGTCCAGCCGACACCAATGGATTTTTCGGAGTGATTAACTCACACTAGGGAATCAGGTTCGGGTCACAAAGCAAGGGCCGCCGCGATGGCGGCCTTTGCGTTTTTTCGCAGATTTATCTGAGCAGAAGGGAAATCTTTCTACAGCCGTCAGGCAGGGAAGAGCGACTCGCGCGTTTGCGGGAGCGGGAACAAAATCAAGTACCTTTCATTGTGTTACATTGAGTAATTGTGGGCGCGTAGCTCAGTTGGTAGAGCAATGCCCTTTTAAGGCATGGGTCGCAGGTTCGAGTCCTGCCGCGCTCACCAAGCTTTCAATTCTTCCCTCGGCGTCTAGAACGCCAGCTTCACGGCCAACTGTCCTACGCGAGCACTCACCGCCGTGCTGCTAATCAGGCCGAACGTTGGAGATGTGAAATTTGTGTCTGGTTGCGCAAATTGTGGATGGTTCAAGGCGTTGTAAAACTCGGCGCGAAATTGAAGGCTGCTGGTCTCATGGCGCCAGTGGAGCACCGTGTTCTTTGAGAAGGCGAGATCTATATTCGCCTGACTTGGCCCATCCACGATCCCGGTAGCGCTGTTCCCAAACCCGGTTCCGATGCCATCGGCGCCGATTATGGGTGGAGACGTAAAACAGGAGGCATCGAAATAGCCGCTCAACTTCGACTCCACCGGCCCTCCCTTGACCAATTCGTCTCTTGAGCAGGTCCCACTCAGTTGCGCCCGATCAGCGCTTATTCCGAAAACGTTGTTGGCATTGGTAGCCGAGATGGTCAGAGCACTGCCAGATTGAATCGTGACGATAGAAGCAACGTCCCACCCTCCGAGGATCGCCCGCCGGAGTCCGGCTGACGGGCTGGGTAAACTCCATGTTTCGCTAAAAACGAAACGATGAGTACGGTCGAAACTTGCCCGTCCCCAACGCTGTCTGGGAGAGTTTTGGTCTCCCAGCGTCAGCGCATTGCCGGAGGATGTTGAGTTAATGTCGGCGCCATCGGTGTCCAGAGTCTTCGAGAAGGTGTATGAGGCGAGGAGTTGAAGGCCGTGCCCCAAACGCTTCGTCAAGCTCGCTTCCAGCCCGTTGTACCAAGAATCGCCTTCGGATTCCATTTCGACAAGAGAGTCCGGTGGCACACCGAGGATGGGGACTCGCAACGGAATGTTGGCGAAAGTGTTTGTGCTTACTCCCCTGATTGGATCGTTCGTAGAGGCGGGCAGGGCTTGATTCAGGGAACGTTGGCGGACCAGGTGTGTGCCGCGGGTGCCCACATACCCAATTTCCAAGAGCCAGCCCTCGCGGAGTTCATCCTGAAGATTCAATGAATACTGCTGAATCACGGCGGGCCGAAAGTCGGGGGCAACCGAATAAATAGTGGTGGTGGAGGTGGGAGAATACGAGGGGAACGAAGGGAAGGACTCCGGCGTGGGGAACGGTTGCGGAAAAGGCGCTTGAAACGTAGCGTTTGCGTTCGCCGCTCCTGCATTTAAACGGAACACTGAAAACGGAGCACCCAAGGTATTTTGATAAAAGGCTTGACCGGTAGGTCGAGAATAATACGTGCCATACCCGCCCCTTAGAACCGTTCGCCCTGTAGAAAGAATTTGCCAAGCGAACCCGATTCGCGGCGCGATCGTGTTTTGTCCCTCGCCGTAATTCCCGAAGGTATTATTCGCACGCAAAACACCGGGGGGAAGTACACCTGGAAAGTTGGAAGCCACAAGATACCCAGACACGCTCCCGCTTGGCGCAGGGTTGGGGTCAGCTCTGCCGATGTCAAAGCTCGCATTTCTGCCCAGACGGTCTCCAAACTGGCCGAGATGCTCGTAACGCAGGCCAATATTCAAAGTCAGCGACCTGCGGATTCTATAGTCATCCTGCGCGAACCCTGTACCCTCCCACACTCTGAATTCCCGCTCGGTCAGGCCGAAGTCATCAAACGAGGAAAAAATATTGCTGAATCCGGTGCCGTTGTCCTGTGCGCGACGGCCAAGTAGAAAATCGGGCCAGCTCAGAAACTGCAAAAATGATCCAAGTCCCACAAGATTGACATTGTCCTGCAACCTAGTGAGAGATCCTCCCAAGCGTATCGTGTGGGCGCCACGGACGAAGCTCAGATTGTCTCCAAAGACTAGACTATTTTGGGCAATCGTTCGCGGGAACCCGGAGGCAATACTGACGGAACCGATAATTTCCAAGCTAGGCAGTTCGTTATTGTGGCTCATTTCCCCTTCGGCAACCCCAACGTCGGACCAATGGAACGGAGTTCTGGCCTCTGTGGTCGTGCTGGTGCGGACATATCCGATCCGTGCCTCGTTGAGCGATCCGTTGCGAAAAGTGTAAGTATGAGCTAAAGAAAAGACCCTGAATTCAGAGTCGCTGGGGCTCGGAAAGCCCGGGATGTTACCTGCTGGATTGAGTCCGTTACCGGGAAATGTCACTATCGCGTCATCGTCTGCCAGGAAGAAGCGCACTGCGAATCTACTGTTCGGTCGATTCAGGTAGTCAACATTGGTGGAAAACTGGTTTTCATCAAAATGGCAGGGATCGGTGAAGACTGAGAAGCCTTGCTGTGCGAGTGGTTTCGTCGGGTCCACAGTTTGCGGAGTGGGGATCAGGAAACTTCCGTCAGGAAGCTTGAAGTTCAGTAGGGTCAGAGCCACGGGATTTATGTTGGAGCCGTCGGGTTTGATTGCCGTGCCTCCCTGCGCACCCGTCATGCCGCCAAAGATTTTCCCGAGTTCACTGGGAGTGCGGGCATTCGTGAGCGGCGGCTCGCTGAAGCTGGCAGTGCAAGCAGTCCGCGACTGGCCAGCAGCAATGCCATTCACCTGGCGGGTTCCCTGATAGGAACCAAAGAAAAGTAGTTTGTCCTTTTTGATAGGCCCACCCAACGCGAAACCAAACTGGTTCTGGTTGAGGACGGGGCGCGACTGACCTGTTTGGTTCAAAAAGAAGTCGTTCGCGTTCAGCAGTTCGTTGCGAAAGAACTCGAAAACCGTCCCATGGAAAGCATTGCTCCCGGTTTTTGTAATCAAGCTGACGTTGGCACCACCATAGCGCCCGTACGCTGCATCATAGAGTCCTGTCTGGACTTTGAATTCCTGTATGCTATCGGGGTTCGGAATCGGAATGCCGCCACTCCCTGATGCACTCCCCTGCACGTCACTTACGCTTACCCCATCGATTTGGAAATTGTTGTCATAGGAACGTGCTCCGTGCACGTAAATCCCATCGTTCGACTTGGCAATTTGCGAGAGTGCGGTACCACCGAGTCCAAGCTCTCCTGCGTTGTACACTCCGGTCGAAACCCCCGGAGAGAGACTTACAGTTTGCGCAAAATTCCTCGTGACCAGGGGCAAACCGCTGACCGCCGTTTCGTTGACTACCTTACCCAGAGCGGAACTGTCAGTCTGGACTGTTGCCGCCTCTGCAGAAACCTTGATGCTGCTGAACACGGTCGACAAGCGGAGATGCAGTTCGAGGTGTAGCACTTCGGTCACGCTGACATCTATCGTTGCACTGGCCATGAGAGTGTCAGAGCCTATGGTGCTCGCCTGTAGGTCATATCTGCCAGGGGACAGTAGTAATAAATTGAACCTGCCATCTTTATTAGTGGTTGCAGACTGAATCGCGCCGGTGTCTTGGCTAGTGAGTCGGACAACGACCCCCGTTAAGACGGCTCCGTTTGGGTCAAGCGCCACTCCGGTCAGTGCGCCGGTCGAAGCAGTCTGGCTCTGTATACGGCTGGAAAAAACCAGAGCAATAGTCACGATCACGAGGAGCGCCGACCTGCGGCAGCGCGGTCGGCGGTAGTATCCATGTATGGTATTGCCCGCAAATGACCTTCGTGGCATGGGCCGTTTCAACCCTCGTATTTCCCAGGTACATGACGAGTTAAGCTTCCTCGTTAGTGGACCGAAAGTGCCACTACGCGACCGGATACAAGGGAACATTTCCTTCTGCAGCGACCCGGTGTTGCGCCGCCTGGAGTAGATTAGTTCCTTCTTATATCTTTGGCACCTGAAGTCATACCAAGGATGACTGGCCGTATACATAAGGAGGAACTGGCAGTTTTGCCATTAACCGGACACCAGCACGCTAGCACTATTGTTAGACATCCCGATTCCGAAACTTTGTTGCATCGAGGTGGGGGCTTCTAATCCTCCGGGACAGCGGCTTACATGGTTTGTGGTACAGTTCTTCCGACTAGGTCAATGAGGCCCTAAGCCACGAGGCCGAGAAGTGCGAAGACGAGGGGCACGGCTAATTTGCGTCGTACTTGTAGTTGTGGCAGCCTTTCTGCCGTCGCACGCGAGTTCCGCGGGATCTGCAAGAGAAGTCCGGCGCGTCCTCATTATCAATGTTTTCGACCCTCTTTCGTCACCCGGCGTGGCTGAATTGGATCAGGGGATCATTGCTAGCCTGGACAGATCGCCTTACCAGATTGAGCTCTATAGTGAAGATCTGGAAATGACCCTTTTTCCGGATGAGGCTCATCAACAGCAGTTTCGTGAGTGGTACACCCGCAAGTATCACGATCGCAAGCCCGATGTGATCATTGCTGTCGGACTCGAACCCATTAAATTTCTGGCCTTGTCGCACAAAGTGTCCTTCCCGGACACACCGATCGTCTTCTGTGGAAGTACAGAGGACATGTTGGGCCAACTGAAGCTCGACTCTGACTTCACAGGTGTGTGGGAGGTAGCGCAGCCCGAGAAAACCCTCCTCGCAGCACTGCATCTTCAACCCGGCACCAAACACGTGATGGTGGTGGGTGGCTCCGGACCGTATGATCGGTATTTGGAGGCGATCGCCAGGGAGAGTTTTCGCAAGTATGAGGCGCGCTTCGACTTCCAGTATCTCACCGACCTTGACATGCCCACGCTGCTTGAGCGCCTGAAGCACCTGCCGGACGATACGATCGTGTACCACACATCTCTCATGCAGGATGCGTCGGGAACGCGCTTCATTGATGCCACTCAGTCCGTTCCTTTGATTGCCAGCGCTTCCAGGGCGCCAGTCTTTGTCGTGGACGACGTGGACCTTGGCGGAGGTACTGCTGGCGGTGACTTGTTGAGTTTTACCTCCGATGGAAGGGTCGTCGGCGAGATGGCAGTGAGGGTTCTCAACGGTGAGAAGCCGCGGGACATTCCTATCGTCAAGAGCGCCAACGTTTATATGTTTGATTGGCGAGCTTTGCAGCGTTGGGGACTTAGGGAAAGCGACCTTCCTCCCGACACCACCGTGCTGAATCGAGAGCCCACCGTCTGGGAATCTTACAAGGGGTACATCATCGGCGGGATTGCTCTGATCTTGGCCGAAGCGCTGCTCATATTTGCGTTGGTCTGGCAGCGGGCTCGGGCCATAAAGGCCGAAACAGAGCGGCGTAAAGCTGAAGAAGCGATTCGCGAGAGCGAGAAGCGTTTCCGACTCGTTGCAAACACGGCACCGGTAATGATCTGGACGGCCGGGACGGACCGAAAATGCAGCTACGTCAACAAGACCTGGCTGGACTTCACAGGCCGCGCGCCTGAAGAAGAGCTTGGCGATAGTTGGGCCGGTGGCCTTCATCCGGACGATGTACGCAGCAGCTTGCAAACCTACACAGAAGCATTCGACCGCAGAGAATCATTTGAACTTCACTACCGGCTGCGACGACACGACGGGGAGTATCGCTGGGTTCTGGACAAGGGAGTGCCCAGATTCAATTCAGATGGCACCTTTGCGGGCTATATCGGCTCCTGCATAGACATCACAGAACGGAAGCTCGCAGAGGAGGGTCTCGCGACGATTGGGCGCAGGTTGATTGAAGCCCAGGAACAAGAGCGCACCTGGATTGGAAGAGAACTTCACGACGATATTAATCAGCGGCTCGCGCTGTTGGCTTTTGAACTGGATGGAGGGAATCAGCACTCCACCGAACAACTCGGCGAAGTAGTCCGCCACACGCAGGAACGCATCATTCAGATTAGCGAAGACGTACAGGGTCTATCCCACCGTTTACATTCCTCGAAGCTTGAATATTTTGGTCTGGCATCTGCCGCCGGCAGCTTCTGCAAAGAGCTGTCGGAACAAGCTAAAGTTGAGATTCAGTTCAACCATTCGGAAATCCCGCGCACCCTATCCAAGGAAGCGTCTCTTTGCTTGTTCCGAGTTCTACAGGAGGCTCTGCAAAATGCCGTGAAGCACAGTGGGGTTCGCAAATTTACGGTGGATCTACATGGCACAGCGGAGTCGATTGAGCTCACAGTGGCGGATACGGGAACGGGTTTTGAAGAACATGATGCTTTTACACGCCACGGGCTGGGATTGATCAGCATGCGCGAAAGGATGCAGTTAGTGCACGGCGAACTTTCAGTGAAATCGAAACCCGGGGCTGGCACTACGATCCGCGCTCGCGCGCCCCTCAGAGTTGCCGAATATCGTGCAATGGCCGGTTGAGGTATTCCACACGCGTACCTTGGGATGCTCCTGGCACGACATCGCTGTCTCGATCATTCACGTGCCGATTGGCAGAGTGCGCCACGCTAACCAGGCCAGTCTTTGTGTCGAGGATCTTGCTTCTCACCAACAAATCGCGTAGTCATCGGAATCATGACTTCCAGGGTGCGAATGACCAACTTCTTCATTTAGGAGGGTCGCCAGAGGGATCAGAATCGAACTTGCAAATGCAGGGCTGACCGGTGAGCACTGCTTTTATCGCATGCACCAAATGGCGATGCATGCAGGACTTTTGCACGAACCCCAACACTCCGGCTTCCATGCACGCCTCGACGAACTCGCCTTCCGAATGCACCGTCACGAACACAAACTTTGCCGTGGAACCCAACTCCCTAAGTTTGTAAACTGCCTCAATTCCGTTCAAAACCGGCATGCTGATATCGGTCACAATAATGTCAGGATGGAGCCTGCAAGCTTCGGACACCAATGTTGCACCATCTGCTGCTGTCCCTACGACATCGAAATAGGGAGACACGAGAGCAATCTCTGCTTCGAGCAGAGCAGGGTGGTCATCGGCCAACAGTAGGCGTGGATGATCCAGGCCATTCGCCTCCCATCAGCTCAGAGTCCGTTTTCGGAGCGGCGTACCGAGCAGATTCAGAACACTTGGTTGAAGGTTAGCTGTCGGAATGAATGGCGGCTACTAGTGAAATCCCTAGGTACACGTGACCTGAATGAACAGGCTCTTCGCCGCTTCTGCGGACGATATTCAAGACGGGAAGTTCGAGAGCAACAGTCCAAGCCTCGCAAATCACTCGATTGAAGCGAGAACCCATTGGACGAGTGCTTGGTCGCCATTCGACAAGTCGGGCAGCCGTTTTTTTAGTGCTTGGAGCAGTTCGTTATCGAAGAGTTCAGCGCGGGGTTTCTCTCCACTCTTTTCGAACAGTTCCCGGTATGCTCGTGCGAAAGCAACTGTTCCTCTGTCAGATGCTAACGCGCACGCTCGAAAGGCTTCTATGACGAACCCACCGCTTCTGATGTCATGTCCACCAAAGGAAGCAAGTTCCTCCCAATAACGATTCGCCACTTCAACATTGGTGGGATCGGAAGTGAGGGTTGCTTTGAGTTTCGCTAACTTCTGTTGAATTGGATACTTGTCTTCCGTCATGCGCATTATGCCTGAATATAAAGGCGATATTTCGTTAAGAATCGGGCCCTGTTCCCCATGACGGGCCTATCACAATTTACAGGTCCAAGTTGCGGTAAGCAAGGGTAGCCTACTGCGTCAGGGGCGCTCTCCCGTTCACTTTTACGATTTTGGTCCGAACCCTCTGCGTCGGGTTTCAGAGCGCGAGTCCGACAAATGGAGAGTCTATGGAAACCGTCCGACGGAATACACCCGGCCCCCGCATCATGATCGCTGATGACCACGCGGTATTTCTGGAAGCTCTGAAGTGTTTTCTGCAAAAGAGTTACCTGGTAATCGGAACCGTGACGGACGGTCGCGCGCTGGTCACGGAGGCGATGCGGCTCAAGCCTGACCTTATTATCGTCGACGTCAGCATGCCGCTTCTGAATGGCTTTGATGCGGCGCGCCGCATCCGCGACGAGCTTCCGGGCGTTTCGCTTGTGTTCCTTACGATGCATGCAGATGCCAATATGGCTGCTGCTGCTGTTGAACTTGGCCACGCCGCTTTCGTGCTCAAGCACTCGGCAGCAACCGAGTTGGTAGCTGCCATTGAAGAGGTCTGGCGAGGAAATAGCTACATTTCTCCAAAACTCCGGCCGCAGGATTGGGTGGAGCAACGAACCCGGGTCAAGCAGTTCTGCAAACCGCTGACCTCTCGCCAGTGCGATATTCTGCAGTTGTTCGCGGAGGGTTATAGTCTGAAAGAGATCGCAGCGCGACTGAATTTGAGTCCAAAAACGGTAGAATTTCACAAACACCAGATCACCACAGAGTTCCATCTGAAGAGTAATGCAGCCCTCGTGTTGCTCGCGATCAGGAAGGGGCTTATCTCGATCGACCAAAATATCCTCTAGGCAGAGAAAAGGGCTTCAGATAGTGGGAGTCGGTTGGACGTGCAAGTTGTTGTTTGTAAATGATTTGGCGACCCTCTTAAGGCATGGGTCGAAGGTCGAGACCAGCCGCGCTCACCAAGCTCTGCAGGACGCCGAGTGGCTTGGCGCCTCCTGCGTTTCCCTGATCACAGGGCTCTAATTCCTTCAAATCCCTCTGTTTTTGTGCGTATCAGCGCGGGTATCTCACTGCAAACTCCGACGAGATAAGGGCGCTCGCCATCCAATTCGCGGTTGTTTTTCCGCGATCGCTTTTCTTTGTTCGCGATCGTCGTAGCAAACAGGGGGACGTTGGCAGAACTAATGTCTAGCGAGAGGGAGAGTGCTATGAACAATCTCAATTCCGAAAATAGCAAAAGCCGATATAGTGTCGAAACCGCGTGTCCTTATTGTGAGGGTATTTTTGAGCATTCGGCGTGGTGTGCGACCCAAGATCCTCAAGTAGGGTACGCCTACCAGATTGTTGCAGACGCTTCGAAGCTGACGGCCGGAGACTGCCTGATTCTGCATTCCCTAGGCGTAGCCTGGGTGGAATGCGCGCGTGAGGTTGCAGTCTAAAAGGAGAGTCCGGGACCGGCGGACGGTTGGGGAGCGCAGACGGGAAGCTCGAAGGATCTTGCGCAGATTGCTGCGGCCCAATAAGATGGCTGCGCGCAACAAGCCCCAGGCATGATCGGCCAGACGATATCTCACTACCGGATTCTTGAGAAACTCGGCGGCGGGGGCATGGGTGTCGTCTTCAAGGCCGAGGACACAAAGCTGAAACGCTTTGTGGCACTGAAATTCCTACCTGATGATGTGGCACACGATCCGCAGGCGCTGAGCCGTTTCCAGCGGGAGGCGCAGTCCGCCTCGGCACTGAACCATCCCAACATCTGCACAATTTATGAGATTGATGAACATGACGGGCATGCGTTCATCGCGATGGAGTTTCTCGACGGACAGACGTTGAAACATCGCATCGCGGGGCGGCCGTTGGATGTGGAGACGATGCTGGGGATCAGCATTGAGATTGCGGATGCGCTGGACGCGGCGCACAGCCGGGGGATCATCCATCGCGACATCAAGCCGGCAAATATTTTCGTGACCAAGCGGGGGCAGGCGAAGTTATTGGACTTCGGGCTGGCCAAACTGGCGCAGAGCACCGAGCACACGCTGTCGGCGGAGGAAGGGCCGATGACCAGTCCAGGGTCGACGATCGGGACCGTGGCCTATATGTCGCCGGAACAGGTCCGGGCGGAGGAACTGGATCCGCGGACGGATTTGTTTGCGTTTGGTTCCGTGATGTACGAGATGGCGACGGGAGAAATGGCATTTTCGGGGAACAGCAACGGCGTGGTGTTCGAAGCCATCCTGAACCGCATGCCGGCACCGGTCACGAGCGCAAACGCGGCGATTCCCGAGAAATTGAACGACCTGATTTTGAAGTCGCTGGAGAAAGAGCGCGACATGCGCTACCAGACCGCGGCGGAGTTGCGCGGCGATCTGAAAAGGATCAAGCGAGGGCTGGAGAGTTCAAGGATCCGGGCGGGGAGCGGGTCCGGAATCGCGGCGGCGTCGGCGGCGAGCGTTCCGACACAATCGCCGCGGGAAGAAATGGTTCCACAGCGGCGGGTTTGGATGATGGCGGGGTTGATCGGAGGCGTGGCTCTGCTGGTGGGTTTGGGGGTGGGAGCGCTGCTGTTGAAGGGCTCGGGCAAGACGGAGTTTGCGGCGTATCATCCGCTGACTTTCCGGCGCGGGATCGTGCAGTCGGCACGGTTTGCGGCAGACGGGAAGACGGTCATTTATAGCGCGGCATGGGAGGGGAAGACCCTCGACTTGTTCGCGACGCGTCCGGAGAGCCCGCAGTCGCAGGAAATTGAACCCAAGGGGGCAGAGGTTCTGTCAGTATCGGCAACCGGAGAAATGTTGCTCGCGTTGCACAGCCGACCGCGTGAGGCATTTATCTACTCAGGGACGCTGGCGAGAGTTCCGCTGGTGGGCGGCGCACCGCGCGAGATCCTTGAGGACGTCGAGTGGGCCGATTGGTCACCGGACGGGACCAATGTGGCAGTGGTTCACGAGGTTCAGGGGCGAAAGCGATTGGAGTTCCCGCTGGGAAAGGTGCTGTACCAGGCGGATGGCTGGATAGGGAATCCGCGGGTGGGACCTGACGGGAAGGTGATTGCGTTTGTGAATCACCCTCAGCCTTCGGATGATGGCGGGGCAGTGGCGGTCGTGGATCTGAACGGAAAGAAAACCGAGCTATCCGATGGGTGGGACAGTATACAGGGGCTAGCGTGGTCTCCCGACGGCAAGGAAATCTGGTTTACCGCAACGCGAACGGGAGGCGACCGGTCGTTGTATGCGACGGATCTGGCGGGAAAGGTGCGAGTGCTGGCTCGCGTGCCGGGTGAACTGACGATCCTGGATGTGTCCCGGGAAGGAAGTGTCCTGCTGACGCGCGGCAATGATCGCGCGGGGATGCTGGGGCTGCCTCCAGGACAGGCGAAGGAGAGGGATCTGTCGTGGCTGGACTGGTCGGTGCCGGGCAGCTTGTCGGCGGACGGGACAATGGTTTTGTTCCAGGAATCGGGCGAAGGCGGGGGACCAAAGTATGCCACGTATCTGCGGAATACGGACGGGTCGCCAGCAATCCGCCTGGGAGAAGGCAGTGGGCTGTCGTTATCACCGGACGGGAAGTGGGCGCTGGCGCGGTTGAACGTCTCGCCGTCGCCATTGCTGCTCTATCCGACCGGGGTGGGCGAGATCAAGCCGTTGGCGAGCGATGGACTGAATCACATATCGGCAGCCTTCTTGCCGGACGGAAAGCGATTCGTCTTTACAGGAACGGAACCGGGGCACGGGGTTCGGCTTTATTGGGAGTCGCTGGACGATCCCAATGCGCACGCCATCAGCGGCGAGGGGATCGTGTCAGGAATCGTTCTGTCACCGGATGGGAAATTCGTAGCAACTCGTGGTCCTGATCAGAAGGTGTATCTGTTCCCGGTAGAGGGAGGCGAGCCGAAGCTCGTTCCGGGGATGTTACCGGCAGAATTTGCCACCGCCTGGTCCGGCGATGGGCACTCGCTTTTCGTAATGGCACGAGGACAAGTCCCTGCCCAGGTTTTCCGAGTGGATGTGGCGACCGGCCAAAGGACTCTGTGGAAGACAGTCGAGCCCGCGGATGCGGCGGGGATCGATACTGTTGGGCGCTTAATGATGTCGGCCGACAACAAGTCTTACTTGTACTCCTATGTACGGACCTTGTCGGATTTGTACCTGGTGCAGGGGTTGAAGTAAGAAAGGCTGGCAAGCCGCTCAGTTTTGAGCCGCATCAAAGATCGTCCGGTCAGGCGTACCGTGGGTCTTACGATATAGTTTCAGCGTGACCCAAACCAAACTGCGGTATTTCCTGCTGCTGGTCTCGGTGGCGTGCATGGCTAGCCTTGTGCATGCTGAATCTTACAAATACTTTCGTCTCGGAAACAAAGAAGACGTTTCTACTAAGCCCACAGCGGGAATTGCCATGATGGGCGGAGGAAGCGATCTGGATGAGGCATTTCGCTGGCTATGCGACAAGGGGAATGGTGGAGATTTTTTGATTCTGCGCGCTCGGGGCGACGACGATTACAACCCCTACGTGAAGAAGTTGTGCAAGGCAAACTCGGTGGCGACGCTGATTATTGCCGATCGGGAGGCAGCCGAGGATCCGGCGGTGGCGGAGATTATTCGAAAGGCGGAAGTGGTGTTCATCGCGGGAGGGGATCAGGCCAATTATCTTCGCGGGTGGAAGGGAACGCCGGTGCAAAGTGCGATCAACGATGACATTGCGGCGGGAAAGCCGATTGGTGGAACCAGCGCAGGGTTGGCGGTGCAGGGCGAATTTGTATACGGAGCGATGGGAGATAAGCCTGACGACAAGGATTTAGCGTCGGCGGACGTCTTGGCAAATCCTTATTTTGAGCGGGTGACGATGGAGCGAGACTTCCTGAAGATTCCGCTGCTGGAAAGTTTGATTACGGATTCGCATTTTGCCAAGCGTGACCGCATGGGGCGGACGTTGGGATTTCTGGCGCACATTATGAAGGATGGCTGGAGTTCCTCCCCGAGGGAAGTTGCGATCGATGAGAAGTCGGCCGTGCTGGTAGAGGCGGATGGGAAGGCACGGGTTGTGGGCAAAGGGAAAGGCGCTTACTTCTTGCGTCCGACGGTAGCTTCGGAAGTCTGCGAGAAAGGCGTGCCGCTTTCATTTCGGAATGTGAGTGTGTATCGCGTGCCAACGGGGGGACGGTTTGATTTGCCTTCGTGGACAGGTGACGGAGGGACAGCGTATTCGTTGACGGCGGAGAGCGGAAAGATTGAGAGCACCCAGAAGGGGGGAGGAATTTACTGACGGGACGGGTTTGTACTGCCTTGGGCAGAGAATTCGCTGGGTTGCTTGGCGAAAGCATGCGCTGGACCGTAGAGTAACTTAAAACCGCGCAACGCTCATTCGCCAGGGCCAGGAGGAATGCATGCTGAGGCCAGTCCGTTTTCCAGAAAGCCTGTTCCATTCATTGCGATCTTTCCTACGACCGATCGTCGCGTCGATCGGAATTCTGTTGGCACTGGCTCTCTTGCTCGCGATTTATCACGGATCCTATGCCCGCGCGTCCGAAGCGGGACCGCTGGCGACGAATGTCGTGCGTACGGCGACGGACTCGAATTGGAGGCAAAGTCCGTCGTCTGTTCTTAATTCAGCGGGGCGGAATTCGGTCACGCTGAGTCCTTGTCCGCCGGGGGGGATCGGGTCTGAGCCGTGGTACTACGTTTACATTTCGGGCACTGGAACCCCCGAGGCGGTTAAGGTTGTCGGCGGAACGTGTAAAGGCGATGGACGCGCGGGCACGTTGGAGTTAGTGACGGAACACGGCCATCCTGCGGGCTACGTGATAGGGAGCGCATCGAGCGGGGTGCAGGAGGCGTCCATTTCAGCACGCTTTACTCCTACCAATCCTGCGGGAGTTTCGCAGTCAGGCAAGGTCGTGGTGCCTCCCGGAGAGTACGACGTGTTTGCTCCGATCTCGATTCGCGCATCGAACCAGACGATCGACTTCGAGGGGGCGGTTCTCAATTGCTACACCGTGAGCGACGCTTGCTTATTTGTCGGCGATCACGGATCTGCGTCGTCGTCCGGCAACATTACGCTGCTTAATCCTCGTGGACGCCCGATGATGGTTGCGGGTACGAAGCCGTTTATCGAAGTGAACGGATCGCAGACGCGCATCTTTAACGTGTCGGCGCGCTGGCCACCCAAAGGGGGAAGCTTTGGTTCGTACGTGCAGGTGGACGATGATCAGGCGTTCCTGCTCGATGGCATGGATACCGGCGCGCGAGCCGTGACTTGTAATCCTAGCTATTGTGGCGCGTTTATTACGGCTCCGGGGCCGTTCAATCGCTGGTCGGCGGTGGGTTGGCTGAAGCATCTAAATATTTCGCTGCAGTGCGCGGGCAAAGGTGTTTGGGTTGTGAGAATCAGCGCATCGTTGTCGAGCCCGATGTAACGGATCTGTTGCCGCGGTTAGTTTGGCACATGGATGAACCCACAGCTGATCCCGCCATCCTCACTGCTTATCTTGTATGTCGCGAGGCAAGAAAGCAATCGACCGTTCTGCTGTCGGGCGTAGGCGGGGATGAATTGTTCGCGGGATACCGTAAGCATGTTGCGCATTATTGGGCTCAGGCTTACGGGCGGATGCCGGCTATGGGGCGGCGTGCCATCGAAACTGGTTTGAGCGCGCTGCCGAGCCTGCGCGGCACGGCGCTCAAGGGAACGGTTCGGCTGGCGAAGAAAATGGCAAGAAGTGCGTCGCTGAACTCCGTCGACCGGTTCATCACAAATTGTACTTATCTCGATGAAGGGCAGAAGGGCGGGCTCTACTGTTCAGAATGGAGCGCGGAAATTTCAGAATCTGATCCAACGAGCGGGCACCGTGCCGGATTCGATCGCGTGCGGGAGGCTGACTTTTTGCACCAGATGCTATATCTCGATACCAAAATCTTCATGACCAGTTTGAATCTCACTTATAACGACAAGATGAGCATGGCGTCTTCGGTCGAAGTGAGAGTCCCGTTTCTTGACCGGGAGCTGGCGGAATTTGTGGCATGGAATGTGCCGCCCAATATGAAATTGAAAGGGTTCTTGCGGCCGACGACCAAGTACATCTTCCGGCAGGCGATGCGTGATATTTTACCCGACGAAGTGCTGCGACAACCGAAAGCCGGTTTTGCCGCTCCGGTCGATTATTGGCTGGCACACGATTTGAAGGAAATGGTGGATGATCTGCTCTCATCTGCGCAGCTGCGACAGCGGGGCCTGTTCCGTCCAGAAGCGGTGCAAGGTTATATCGACGAGCATCGCAGCGGCCGCGAGGACTGGTCGATGCAGCTGTGGCAATTCCTGACGCTGGAGCTATGGATGCAGATGTTCCTGGATGGGGGAGCGCAGCAGTTTGAGGGCGAGTCACTACCCAGCGGTCGAGTTGCGACGGCATGAAACAGGTTCTTCAAAACGCGCGCAGCGGTGAGGTTTCGGTGGAGGAAGTTCCTGCACCACAACTGCTACCTGGGTGTGTACTGGTACGCGTTGCAGCGTCGATCGTCTCGGCAGGTACAGAGCGCGCTTCCGCACAATTTGCCCGGAAGAGCCTGCTGCAGAAGGCTCAGTCGCGGCCTGACCTGGTCCGGGAAGTCATCAGCAAGGTGCAGCGTGACGGATTCTTCTCGGCGATTCAGGCGGTGCGGAGCCGGCTTGATCAGCCCCAAAGCCCCGGCTACAGCAGTGCAGGAACTGTGATTGCATTGGGCGAAGGCGTTGTTGATCTTCAACCTGGAGATCGGGTGGCGTGCGCTGGAGCCGGATTTGCCGTGCATGCTGAAGTTGCCTGTGTGCCGCGGTTGCTGGTTGCGCGTATTCCTTCACGACAGCCTGGCGGGGATGAGGTTCCTTTCGAGGAAGCAGCATTTGCAACTTTGGGTGCGGTCGCTTTGCACGGTATTCGGACCGCGGAAGCCAAACTTGGGGATATTGTTGCCGTAATTGGGCTGGGTCTGCTCGGACAACTCACGGTGCAACTGCTAAAGGCCGCGGGGTGCCGCGTTTTGGGAACGGATATTGATGCATCGCGCGCTGATTTGGCACGACAGATGGGAGCGGATGATGTAGCCAACACAGCGTCGGCGTTTCGCGAATTGTGCATCGAAAGATCGCGGGGAGCAGGAGTTGATTGCGTCCTGGTCACGGCCGAAACGTCGAGTAGTGATCCAGTGAATCTGGCGGGGACGATCGCGCGTGATCGCGCAGTCGTGGTTGCGGTGGGAAGCGTCGGCATGGACATTGAGCGGAAGGCCTACTATGAAAAGGAACTCGACTTCCGCATCTCGCGCTCGTATGGTCCCGGTCGTTACGACGCAGCGTATGAGCAGAAAGGGCGCGACTATCCGATCGGGTATGTGCGCTGGACCGAGACGCGCAACATGGAAGCATTCGTGCAGTTACTTGCTGAGGGAAAACTCAGTGTCGGCAATTTGATTACGCACCGTTTCCCGGTTGAACGTGCGCAGAGTGCATATGATTTGATTACAGGGAAGACGCGGGAGCCATTTCTGGGAGTGGTGATTCTGTACGCTGACTCTGCGGAGGATACTCCTGCACTCGCTGTGGTTCCGAAGCAGAGATTGAGTGAGGCCCGGCCGGTTTCCGATGTCAGGGTTTCTGTGGGGGTACTTGGCGCTGGAGTCTTTGCAACGGGAACGCTGATGCCGGCGCTAAAGGCGACATCCAACACGGAACTGGTGGCAGTTTGTGCAGCAAATGGATCGCACGCACAACATGCGCAGAGCAAATTCGGCTTTCGCTCTTGCTCGACAGATGATCTTCAAGTTATTCATGATGGGAGCGTCAACACCGTTGTGATCGCGACTCGCCATCACCTTCATGCCAAACAGGTTCTGGGCGCGCTGGCAGCCGGGAAGAACGTGTTCTGCGAGAAGCCGTTGTGCCTGACTGAAGACGAATTACGCTCGATCATTCATGCGTATTTGGGGCTTGGGGCGTCACAGCGGCCTGCGCTAATGGTCGGTTTTAACCGTCGTTTCGCACCCATGACAATGCGTATGAAGTCATTTCTCGCGATGATCGCAGAGCCCTTGGCTCTGCATTATCGGGTAAACGCCGGCCATCTGCCTGCCGACCATTGGGTGAACGACCGCGAACAAGGGGGCGGGCGCATTCTAGGGGAGGTCTGCCACTTTGTTGATCTCTTGAGCTTTCTTTCGGGATCAACCGTTGTCGAAGTCGAGGCGCGGGGCATCGGCAATTCCGGCCGTTATAGTGGCGACAATGTACTGATTTCCCTGCGTTTCGCAAACGGCTCCGAAGGGACCATCAGCTATCTCGCCAACGGCGACCGAGCGTTCTCGAAGGAGCGGATCGAGGTGTTCGGAGGAGGAAGCACTGCGGTGCTCGAGGATTTTCGCCGTCTCGAGTTGGTGCGAAATGGCCGCAGAGATATTGTGCGTGCGCGCTGGCAGCAGGACAAAGGACATCGCGCAGAATGGGCTGCATTTGCGGAATCTGTGCAGGAGCATGGCGAAGCGCCGATTCCATTTTCGGAGTTGGTATCTTCGACTCTTGCAACACTCCGGATCGACGAGGCGCTTGGAAGCGGCAGGCGCCTCGCGGTCAACGCCACCGCGTTACTCGATGCCGCTCGAAGCGCACACGTGTCGTGTACGCCCCAGAACGAATGACCCGATCACGCACGCACTGTCACAGGAGATAAGGGTAGTTCATGCTCATTTTAGGGCTCAATATGTTTCACGCCGACGCTTCCGCAGCGATCGTGCTCGACGGCGAAGTGAAGTTCGCGATTGCCGAGGAGCGGTTGAATCGCCACAAGCACTTTGGTGGCTTTCCGGCACTGGCCGTAAAAGCGTGTCTCGATGCGGTTGGTGCAAAGATTTCCGACGTTGAGCATGTTGCCGTTGGTCAGGACAGCGACGCAAATCTGGTGAAGAAAGTTCAATATGCCGTCGCCAATCCAGCCAAAGTTCTGAACTTTATTCGTCTTCGTCAACGCAAAGAGGCCATGCGCGACGTTCGTTCGCTGCTAGCGAAGGCGCTCGACGTCGATGCGGCGCAGTTGCGTTTTCAGGAGCATCACCTTGAACATCACATAGCGCACATTGCGAGCGCCTATTATTGCTCTCCTTGGGAAAAGGCGGCTGGATTCAGCTACGACGGCTCGGGCGACTTTGTGTCCACGATGATGGCACGTTGTGAAGGCAACGAAATAGAAGTGCTCGACCGCGTTTTTCTGCCGCACTCGCTGGGCAGCGTCTATACGATGATTTGCGAATTCATCGGTTATAGCAAGTATGGCGATGAAGGCAAGGTAATGGGCCTTGCGCCCTACGGGAAGGAGACATACCTCGACGAAATCAGCAAGATTGTGACGCCGAAGAACGCCGGCTTCCAACTGGACCTCAGCTACTTCAAGCCGCTGGGAAGTAACCAGGGAATGCAGGTGTTAGAGGACGGAACGGTGAAATTGGCGCGCCACTTTTCGGATCGGATGGAGAAGCTTTTCGGAGATCCCCGCCCTCCACACACTGAGATTGCCCAACGCGATATGGACCTCGCATTCGCGCTGCAGCACCGGTTTGAAGAAATCTTCTTTCATTTATTGAACCAACTCCACGAGCGTGTCCCTTGGGAAGATCTTGCAATGGCAGGCGGGTGCGCGCTGAACAGTGTGGCTAACGGCAAGCTCTTTGACAGAACTCCCTTCCGCCGCACTTACATTCAGCCTGCTGCCGGGGACGAAGGGCTGGCGATTGGAGCTGCGCTACATACGTATCACTCGGTGCTCAAACAGTCTCGGCGTCACGAACTGAAGAATTCTTATCGTGGCCCGGAGTTCT
This sequence comes from uncultured Acidobacteriaceae bacterium, assembly GCA_963840895.1. Lineage (GTDB taxonomy): Bacteria > Acidobacteriota > Terriglobia > Terriglobales > Acidobacteriaceae > Sulfotelmatobacter. The sequence goes on along the minus strand of CAWJAR010000001.1, from coordinate 26,925 downwards.
CCGAATCGCGTATTCAGTCGGCGCTGCAGAGTGCGGGCCTGACGTATCGAAAGCTGGAGCGTGGGCCGTTACTCGACGAGGTGGCGGACCAGATCGCCGCCGGCAATGTTATTGGCTGGTTTCAAGGGCGCATGGAGTGGGGACCCCGGGCGCTGGGGAATCGCTCGATCGTTGCGCATCCCGGCCTGCCGAACATAAAGGATGTCCTCAACGCCCGAATTAAGCACCGCGAATGGTTCCGGCCGTTTGCCCCCTCGATCATGGCGGATCATCAGCACGAGTATTTCGAGCATGACCATCCATCGCCCTTTATGCTGCACGTCTATAAAATCAGGCCGGAGAAGCGCAAGGAATTATGCGCGGTGAACCATGTGGACGATACGGGGCGCTTGCAGAGTGTGACCCGCGAAGAGAATCCGCTGTACTACGATCTAATCTCGGCATTCCATCGCAAGACCGGCATTCCCGTCATCTTGAACACGAGTTTCAATGAGAACGAGCCGATTGTTTGCACCCCGGAAGAGGCTATCGACTGCTTCCAACGGACTCGCATGGATGTGCTGGCGATCGGTCCGTTTGTGGTGGTTAAGCCGAACGGAAGTATGGAAGCGCTGGCTGCAGCTTCCGCGAAGACAGACCTGAACGCTTAGCTCCGTTTTCACCGATTGGCGACTGGTTCAGTGCACGAAAAACGCCGAAGTCGCCACCACGATTCCTAAGGCCCCGACTATCACGCCCAGATGCCAGAAGATTCTGCGGCCCGAGAGCAGAGTGATGGAAGTGATCACCAATCCCACTTCCAGAAAGACTTCGGCAAGGTCAAATCGATCGGCGCGATTCCTTTCGTGCGAGACGTCGGCTTCCATCTCGTGAGCCTTGTCCTCGATTGCTTTCTGCTCATCTTTGTAGCGGGCAGCTTCGCCCGAATATTTGTCGCGCAACTTCCCCATCGCCACCGCATCAGTGGTTGCCTGCGCAGAGGTCAAGTCAACAAAGAGTTCATCCTCGTGGCGCCGAATATTCTTGGCCTGGTAGTACGCCCATTGATCGGAGGACTTCGCCTGCAACACAACTTCCTCGGTGTGCGCACGGTGTCCGAGCAACGTCACCACAGCGACGAGCACGGCTAAGACGGCCATGGTCAGAGAGACCGGCGCGAGACTTGGGTCATGTTTTGCGTGCTCTGCATGCTCCTGCAATTCGGTCAGTTCTTCCGACATGTAGTCACTCTCCCATTACTTTCACAATAATGCGCTTGTCCCGTTGCCCGTCGAATTCTGCGTAGAAAATGCGCTGCCATGTGCCCAAATCGAGTTTGCCCGCGGTGATAGGCACAATGACTTCATGATGAATCAGCAGCGCCTTCAGGTGAGAGTCGCCGTTGTCTTCGCCGGTCTCATGATGCTTGTAGCCTTTGCGGAAAGGCGCCAAATGCTCGAGCCACTGATCGATATCTTCGATGAGGCCGCTTTCATTGTCGTTCACGTAAACGCCGGCGGTAATGTGCATAGCGGAAACCAGTACCATGCCCTCGTGCACGCCGCTTTTTGCAACGATCTGCTCGACTTGCGGAGTAATGTGCACATAGGCCCGATGCGTCTTGGTATGAAATTTCAAGTATTCCGTAAGTGTTTTCATGAGATTCCAGTTCCGAGTACGATGACGATTCTATCCAAGCACCTGGGCAACTTTTCCACTCGCGATGAGTGACGCCAAGCGGGCAAAGTCCGTGTACATGACGCGGTCTTTCTCCATCGTGGGACACACGGAGCGGATCGCGGCATGAGCGGCTTGTCCGCGCTTAGAGGTCTTAAGCGGGGCCAAGAAGTCGACGGCTTGTGCGACCGCCATCGCCTCGATTGCCAGGACGTTCCGCGTGTTATCTACAACGCGCTTCAGTTTGGTAGCAGCAGTCATGCCCATGGAAACGTAATCTTCTTTATTGCCGGACGTCGTAATCGAGTCGACGGAGGCAGGATGGGCGAGCACCTTGTTTTCGCTGACAAGAGCCGCGGCGGTGACTTGAGGCATCATGAAACCGGAGTTCAATCCGGCGCCCGCAGCGAGAAAGGGTGGCAGACCCTCGCTGAGCGCAGGATTTACCAGTCTTTCGATGCGACGTTCGCTGATGCCTGCGAGCGCACTCAACACGATAGCCAGGAAGTCCAACGCAAAGGCCAGCGGTTCGCCATGAAAGTTTCCGCCAGAGATGACGTCACCCTCAGCGTTGTTCGCATTGGTAATGAAAACTAAAGGATTATCGACGGCGGAATTCGCTTCCGTTTCAAAGACTGAACGACAGTGCGCCAGGGTGTCGCGCACAGCGCCGTGGACTTGCGGTATGCAGCGCAAGGAGTAGGCGTCTTGCACCCGGCCGCACTCGCGATGCGACTCGCGAATCTGGCTACCCTCGAGCATACGACGCAGGTTGGCTGCGGTCTTCATCTGCCCGGCGTGGGGACGCGCCTTGTGGATGCGTTCGTCAAACGCGGCGTCGGTACCTTTCAGGGCGTCGCAGCACAGGCCGCCAAGTACGTCGGCGGTGTCGACCAATATCTCGGCGGCCAGCAACGCCAACGTTCCCACAGCCAGCATGGCCTGCGTGCCGTTAATCAGCGAGATAGTTTCTTTGGACTCCAGCACCAGGGGCTTGATCTGTGCTCGCTTCAGGGCATCAGCACTGGGAACACGCACGCCTTGTTCGTCGAAGCATTCGCCTTCGCCGATCAGCGCGAGGGCCAAATGCGCGAGAGGAGCCAGGTCACCACTCGCACCTACGCTTCCTTGTGACGGCACAACTGGAGTGACTCCGCGGTTGAGCATTTCGCAGAGGGTATCGATGACGATGGCGCGCACACCCGAGTGACCCTTGGCCAGCGAGTTCGCGCGCAACAACATCATGGCGCGCGTTTCTTCTATGGCGAGCGGTTCACCCACTCCGACCGCATGAGAGCGGACCAAGTTTACTTGCAGTTCGCGAATTTGATCGCCGGCGATGCGGACGTCACTTAGTTTGCCGACGCCGGTAGTGATGGCATAGGCGAGTTTGTTGCTCGCAACGATCTCATCGACGACTGCGCGAGCCTGGTTCACTGCCTGGCGGGCATCAGGCGAGAGCAAGGCCGCGCGGCGGGTTTCGAGGCTGGCAACTTCGCGAACAGCCTCGAGTGTCAAATCATTTCCGTTGATGTGAAGTGCGTTCAAGAGTTCCCCATGAAATGTCTGGATCCGTAACGGCTACTTCGCGATTGCTTCGCGGAATGCGATCAAATATTTCTCAGGCAGCGCCGCAACTTTCATGTTTGAATCCGTGACAATGTGCGTGGTCTCGCCTTCCGCCAGCAGCGTATTGGTGTCGGCCCGTACAAGTTCGTAGCTGAACACGACAACAGACTCGCGAACATTCTTAAGCCGGGTGCGTATAACGATTTCTTCGTCGTAATAAACGGGAGCGCGGTAGCGGCATTTCACTTCCGCTACGGCGATGAATCGGCCGTCTTCGCGCTCCATGTCGCGGTAGGAGAATCCCATCTCGCGCATGAGTTCCACGCGGCCAACCTCGAACCAGATCAGGTGGTTCGAATGGTAGACGACGCCCATCTGATCAGTTTCGGCGTAGCGCACGCGCAGTCGAGTTTCATGGAATGCATGGTGATGGTTGGAGGTCATTTTCCTGTCCACACCGGCTTGCGCTTTTCCAGGAATGATGAGATTCCTTCGCGGAAATCCGCGGTTGTTCGGATGGCGGCATTTTCGCGGACCGCCGAATCGATCTGCGCATCGAGTTCGGCGCGAGCATGTTCGGTGAGCAGTTGCTTGGTGGCGCGCAACGATGCCGAACTGTTCTCCATCAGCACCGCGCCGAGTTCGCGCGCCCGCGCCATCAGATTCTCTGCAGGCACGATTTCACTGACCAGCCCCAGGCGCGCGGCTTCATCTGCTCCGAAGATTCTTCCGGTCAGCAGGAGGTCGCGAGCTTGCTTTTCGCCGACTTGGCGCAACAGGAAAGTTGAGACGATGGCCGGCACAAAGCCGATGCGCACTTCGGTATAGCCAAATTTCGCGTCCGGAGTCGCGAGCGTAAAGTCGCAGAGAAGAGCAAGACCGGTTCCACCAGCGATCGCCGGTCCATTCACCGCAGCAATGGTTACCTTGGGGAACTCGTACAGCGAGCGGAACAACTGGACCATGGTTTGCGAGTCCTGCAAGTTCTGCTCGGGAGTGCGGCCTAGCAGAGACTTCAGGTTGTCGAGATCCATCCCGGAAGAAAAGGCTTTGCCAGCCCCGGTCACGATCAGGACGATTGCGTCTGACTTCGCAACTTCATCGAGGGAGCGTAGAAGATCGTCAATTAGTTCGAAGCTGATGGCATTACGTTTCTCGGGACGATTCAGCGTGATGGTTGCCACGCCGCCGTCATACGCGAGTTGTATTGTGTTGTAGGGCATATTCTGAAATCAGAGGCTGTCTTCTCAGTCCGCCGCGAGCGATGAGGAAAACTTCGCGCCGATCCCTGCCGTAGCCTTCAGCAACGAATCCAACGGTTTGAGCTTCGGCAATTCGGCGCCTCGTTGACTGAGCGCTTCGATAACTTTCTCAGTGGGGATGTTACCAACCAGAGCGTCTTGCGCAAAGGGACATCCGCCGAGGCCTCCCAGAGCAGAATCGAAACGACGGCAGCCCGCATGGTAGGCGACCAAAATCTTGTCGGCAGCCTCCTCGGGACGGCTGTGAAGATGCACGCCAATTTCCAGGTAATCGTATCTCGCCATGACTGCACCAACCAGATCGCTGATCTGCTGCGGGCTGGCCATTCCGACGGTGTCGGCCAACGAGATCATCCGCAGATTGTCGACTTCCATCAGAGAGATCGCCTCAACCACTTCGTCGGGGTTCCAAAGGTCGCCATAAGGGTTGCCGAACGCCATGGAAATGTACACCACTACATCGAGCCCCGCCTCCTCGGCCTTGTTTTGGATCTTTTCCAGTTCGTCCAGCGCATCCTCGGGTGATTGATTCTGGTTTTTGCGCAGGAAGGTTTCGGAAATCGAGTAGGGAAATCCTAGCGTTGATACCGCCTTGGTCTCAATCGCTCGCTGAGCGCCCCTTTCGTTGACCACGATGCCGATGATTTCGACATCGTCGGGCGGGTCGAGTTCCTTCAGGACTTCTTCTGAATCGGCCATCTGAGGTACGGCCTTGGGAGATACGAACGATACCGCATCGATGTGTTTGAATCCCACGCTAATCAATGCCTTCAAGTAGTCGACCTTCAAGTCGGCGGGGATCAAGCCTTTCAGCCCTTGCCAGGCATCGCGTGGACATTCGATCAATTTGACGGGATCGGGCATATTCACTACGGAGACACGGAGGCACCGAGAAAACCTAAAGAACTTTTCGTACAATTCCCCCTCTGACTAGTGTTGCGACGTTGAAGTTGAGGATCAGGCCGACTCGCATACCAGTCATCTTCAAATACGTCAGGAGTTGAGCCTCATGCACAGGCAGAACATGCTCAACGCACTTGACTTCCAAGACGACCTTATTCTCTGCGATCACATCGAGTCGATATCCGCAATCCAGTGTGACGCCCTTATACTCAACCGCCAACGGCTTTTGTCGCTCGAATGAGATTCTTCGGAGATGAAATTCGTGGCAAAGACATTCCTCGTAGGCGGACTCGAGAAGTCCGGGACCCAGCGCTCGATGAACCTCGATGGCAGCGCCGATGATCTGCTCCGTCAGAGCTTCATGAAGAAGTTTGGTCCGTGCCTCTGTGTCTTCGTGGTGAATCATGTCTGCAAGACTCCCACCTTGAACTCAGCTACGTCCGGATTTAGCGCGGCCGCTTCCAGGGCTTGCGTGATCGCGTCCCGGGTTTCGATGGGATCAATGATTTTATCAATCCAGAGGCGGGCGGCGCCGTAGCGTGGGTCCGTCTGCTCGTCATAGGTGCGCTTTACGGATTCGTATAATTCTTTGCGCTCCTCTTCACTCAGCTTTTTGCCGCCGCGCTCGAGTTGCTTGACCTTGATTTCGACGAGCGTGCCTGCAGCCGATTCGCCGCTCATAACTGCATAGCGCGCCGTCGGCCAGGCAAACACAAAGCGGGGATCGTAGGCCTTGCCGCACATGGCGTAATGGCCGGCACCGAACGATCCACCGACGATTACGGTGATCTTTGGGACCACGGAATTGGAAACGGCGTTCACCAGTTTGGCCCCGGCCTTGATGATTCCGCTCCACTCCGCATCGCGCCCTACCATGAATCCGTTGACATCGTGAAAGAAAACCAGCGGAATCAGGTTCTGATTGCAGTCCATGATGAAGCGGGCGGCCTTTTCGGCAGACTCGGTGTAGATCACGCCGCCGAACTCGACTCGCTTGTGTCCTTCGTGGTCGGTCTGCTGGGCGTGAAGTTTTTGGTTAGCGACGATTCCAACCGCGAAGCCGCCGATGCGGCCATATCCGCAGATCACGGTCTTGCCGTACTCCGGCTTGTACTCGTCAAAGCGACTGCCGTCGAGTATGCGCGCCAGTACTTCCTTTATGTCGTATGGACGAGCGGGGGATGAATCGTAGATTCCGTAGATTTCTTCGGCAGTGAGGGCGGGCTCTACAGGTTTCTTGCGATCCCAGGGAGAAAGCCGCCGGTATCCCCACTTCGCGACGATGGAGCGGATGCGGGCGATGCAGGCCGCGTCGTTGGGCTCACGAAAGTCGACGGTACCACTGATGGCGGAGTGCATGGCCGCTCCACCGAGTTCGTCGGCGGAAACCTTCTGGCCGATTGCGGCCTGTACCAGAGCGGGCCCGGCGAGAAATAGTCCACTGCCGTCGGTCATCAACACGTGATCGCACATTACCGGCAGATAGCCGCCACCTGCCACGCACATGCCCATGATCGCCGCAATCTGCGGAATGCCCATAGCAGACATGACGGCGTTGTTGCGGAAGACGCGGCCGAAGTCGTCGGTATCGGGGAAGACATCTTCCTGCAATGGCAGAAACACTCCGGCAGAATCGACGAGATAGATCGTGGGGATGCGGTTCTCGATGGCAATGTTCTGGGATCGAATGACTTTCTTCGAGGTCATCGGGAAGAACGCGCCGGCTTTCACGGTGGCATCGTTGGCGATGATCATCACCATGCGCGTCTCGATTCGCGCCATGCCCGTGATCACGCCGGCGGCAGGGGCGCCGCCCCACTCTTCGTACATGCCATGAGCTGTATAGAGGCCGAGTTCGAAAAAGCTGCCGGGATCGGAGAGGATCGCGATGCGCTCGCGTGCCGTCAATCGGCCCTTGGCATGCTGGTTTTCGACGGCCTTGGCACCTCCACCTTCGCAAATCTTTTCGCCTTCATTGCGTACCTGCGACATGAGGTCAGCCAGAAAGCGCATGTTGGCTTCGAAGCGCGCGGAAGTGGGATCGATCTTTGTAGTCAGCACGTTGGCCGGTTCAGGCGAGTTCGAGGCAGGAGTTTCGTTACGTTCAGCCATGGGTCAAGAATCAAGGAGCGGACTGATTACGGTATACCACGCGGGCTACAGCGCGCAACGCGGCACGATGCGAATTCGGGATTACAAAGGCGATTGAGGCGTCTGCCGAGCGAGGCATTGCACCGCTTCGGCCACCGGATCGGCAGCAATGGCGTCGATGAGTCCTATTTGTAAGGCCCGAGTGGCCGTGATTTTTTCGGCCGCTACCAACATTTCGAGGGCACGCCCTTTGCCGACCAGTCGCGGCAGGCGCTGGGTGCCTCCCCAGCCAGTGATGAGCCCCAGGGCTGCGCCTCGATGTCCAAACACGGCATGCGAGGAGGCGATGCGATATCGGCAAGCCAGCGCGAGGTCGAGGCCCCCTCCCATGCAGTAGCCGGAAATGGCCGCACAAACGGGAGCAGGGAAGCAATCGATAGCATTCATCAACGTCTGTCCTAAATTCGAGAACTCGTAGGCAGAGGGACCATTGAGAGCGCAAATCTCTTCCAGTTCGGCTCCAGCAGAGAAAAATCGGTCGTTGCCCGCAAGAATAATCGGCCGTTGCTCGCGTGCCAACTGGCTCACCATTTCGGTTAGCGAGAGTACGCAATCACGAGTGAGCCGGTTGGTGCCGTCGCTGGACCGCAGCCGCACGACCCGCAGATCGCCGCGCTCTTCAAGTTGGAGGGAAGTTGTGGACATCGGTGGTTGGACTTGCGGGGGAGTCCAAAGGCGTTATCCGCTTCGCTCCACCCACTCAGCCAGGCGACATCCATCCTCCTCCAGAAGAAATGTGCCTACGCCAAAACATTCGCCAATGATGCGGTGCGATTCGGGATCGCGAGCGGCGCGCGTGATCCATTGCTGGCCGACGCGATACTGAGCGGCCGTAAACCATTTTTGTGGCAAGACTTCTACCAGACCCGCCTGCGGGTAAAACACAAAGAGCGCGAAGGCCGGATCGTTGTTTGACATGGCCTTATAGCTAGTGGGGACGATCAGTTCGTCCACGGTTGCGAGTTCCGCGGGCACCTCGATCTTCTGCATGCCTGCTGGCTGCGTCAGCGGCACCTCGAAGTCCGCAATTGGTGGCGTCGCGGAATAGATGCGATCCGCAGAAGGCTTGAACCACCCTGCCAGTTCGGCCAAATCAAAGGACTTCAACTGATCGGGATCGAAGCAGGTCAGCCGAATGTTGCGTCCTTCAGGACACCAAATGCCGACGAAATGCGGAGGGACGAGGAACTGGCGGCAATACGTGTTGAGCGCGAGACGTGCATGGTCGGGTTCTTGCTCGAGACCTAGAGTGACGAGATGCGCAATCGGACCCTGATCTCCGTGATGAGTCCACACAAAGCGCTGCCCAGCCAATGAGCGGAAAGCAGGAAAGGTCTTCCAGTACCACGGCACGGGGCCGATGGTTTTCGAGAGGAGGTCCCGGGCGCGGGACGCGTTGATGCCGGCCATCAGCCGGCCGCCGGCACGCCAGGTCCCTTAACGTGGGTGCGAATGAACTGAACGATGTCGTCCATAGCGGTTCCGGGCTGGAAAATCGCGGCGACACCGATTTTCTTCAAGCCTTCGATATCCTGGTTGGGGATGATGCCGCCTACGATCACGATGACGTCATCCATCTTGTTCTGCTTGAGCAGATCCATGACGCGTGGAACGATGGCGTTGTGAGCTCCGGAAAGGATGGACAAGCCAATCACCTGCACATCTTCCTGAAGCGCCGCCGTGACGATCATCTCGGGAGTCTGCCGCAGGCCGGTGTAGATCACCTCCATGCCCGCGTCACGCAACGCCCTGGCGATGACTTTTGCGCCGCGATCGTGCCCGTCGAGCCCGGGCTTGGCTACCAACACACGAACCTTGATGTCAGCCATCCAACACCATTTAACCACAGAGGGCACAGAGGTTCACAGGGGCAGCCTGGAACCTGTGCGCTTCCTAATTAACTTAAACCGTTTTGATGTCCAGGCTTCTCCACATGTACCAGCAGGCAATGCTGCGGTACGGCTCCCAGGCTCGAGCAATCTTTTCCATCTCGTTGGGCTTCGGTAGCTTGCGCTTCTTGTAGTGCTTTCGAATGGCCATCTGAACGCCATAGTCGCCAGTGGGCAGCACATTTGGGCGCCGCAGCGAGAAAATCAGGAACATGTGCGCGGTCCATACGCCGATGCCCTTCACTTGCGTCAGATGCTCAATCACTTCGTCGTCCGTCATGTCTTGCAAACGCTCAAAGTTGAGCAGACCGTCTGAAGCCTTCGCCGCGAGATCTTTCAGGTATGCGGACTTCTGCTTTGACAGACCGACGCTGCGCATTTGTTCATTGCTGAGTTTGAGAATGCCTTCTGGGGTAAGCGGGTCGCCTGCCAGGGCCACGAAACGATTGAAGATGGTCACAGCAGCCTTGCCGTTCAATTGCTGGTAGACAATTGCTTCGGCCAGGCTGCTGAACTCCGGCTCTCCAAATTCCATGCGGCACATGCCAACGCGCTCAATAATGGCGCGCAGGATAGGGTCGGACTTCTTGAGATGGTTCACAGCCTTTCGCATGGCCTATAGATTTAGCACAAAAAAGTCGGCAGGCGAAGAAAAAACGAATCACAATAGACTATTGTGACCTCTTTACCGCGATCCCCAGCACCTCGAAGCGACCGCCACGAAGCAAATTGGAAGCTCCGACAAATGCCCGTGCCGGATAGTCGCCGTGAAAGTAAGTTTTGTAGACGTTGTTGAACGTTTCGTAGTTCTTCAGGTCGGTACAAAATACCTGCACAGTGACGACATCGTCCATAGTGAGACCGGCAGATTCGACCGTTTGTTTGATTCCGTCCATTACAAGGCGGGCTTCGTCTTCGACGCTGGCGGGCGGCGCGCCGGTCTTTGCATCGAGCCCGATGTGGCCTGCGATGTAAAGTGTGTTTCCCACCAGTACCGCGTCGCTGAAGGGAAGCGCCTTCATGTCGCTAGCTCGCGGCTTCACAATGAATTTGCGGTCGGCCGCACTGGCCGAAATACAAAAAACGAGCAGCAAAAATGCTACAACGATTCGTAGCTTCATGGTTTTCCTCGGAGATGGATTTGAATTGTGTTTGGAGATTACCATTGTTAGCGGACAGCGGCCACCAAAAGCCCGGCGATTCCACCGGCCAGCACAATCCAAGCCGGTCCGACTTTCCATCGCAACAACACGGTGAGTGACAGTAGGGCGATCACCCACGTCGGCCACCCGCGCAAAGCGTCGGTGGAAAGGCGGTATGTGACACCCGCCATCAGCGCAACGGCGCATACATTTACGGAGTCGAGAAATGCCGCAATCCACGCGGACTGTCGCAGGCGGAACAATATGGGCGCCAGCAGGGCGACGTAGAAAAACGAAGGCAAGAAAATTGCCACCGTAGCTACCGCTGCCCCCGGCACTCCTCCCAGGAGGTATCCAATGAATGTTGCAGTCGACAGCACCGGCCCCGGCGTGAATTGTCCGATCGCCACCGCGTCCAATAATTGCTGGTGAGTCAGCCAAGCATGCTGTTGCACCAGACCCTGTTCCAGAAAAGCGAGAAGCACGTATCCGCCGCCGTAAAGCACCGCGCCTACCTTCAGAAAGAACAGGCCAATTCTGTACACGGATGGACGAGCGACTGCGGCTGCCCCCGAAGCGACGGCCAAAGTAGGGAACAGGCGTACGAAACGAGCAAACACCTCGCCGGCAGTATTCGCAGAAATGCTTCGACGCAGAGAGAGAAGAGTAAGCAGCGGAATGCCTGGAGTGCGAAGGTTTGCAGCGTGTCGCAGCAGCATGCCGAGCAATCCGCCGCCGAAAAGAATCGCGATCGGATTCAGGCCGAGAAAAAATGCCACCAGGGCAAGTCCGGCCAATACGGCCAAATCCACACTCTTCACCGCAGTTTTTCCCAACCGCCAAATCGCGATCGCGATGACTGCTATTACCGCGGCCTTGATTCCCGTGAGCACCGAGATAGCCTGCGTTAAAGCTCCGAAGCGCACGTAGGTCCATGCGAAACCTGCGGTGATCAGCGCCGCGGGAAGAATGAAGCTTGCTCCGGCTACGCATAGCCCCATCCATCCCGCGCGCACGAAGCCCACGTTGATTGCCATTTCTGTTGAGGTCGGGCCGGGGATCAGATTGGCCGCGCCCAGCAGATCGAGAAACTGTTGCCGCGTGAGCCATTGCCGCTTGCGGACAACCTCCGTTTCCATCAACGCGATATGCGCTGCCGGTCCGCCGAAGCTGATGGTGCCTAGTTTGAGGAACAGAGCAGCCAGTTCGAGCAGCCGGATTCGGTTCAGAGCGGCGTGCGGGGAACGGTCAGCAGTCGGCGTTTGCCAGTCGTTCACGCGGCTTTGTGCTCACCCTGGCGGAAGTTTTCGATGAGATGCTCTGAGGTTCGCAACGAGAACGCCAGAATACTAATGGTGGTCGTCTTATCCGTGCAATTCAGAAACACGCTGGCGTCGCATACATATAAGTTCTGCACGTCATGGGTTTGCCCGAAGCGGTTCGTAACGAAATTCTTCGAATCATTCCCCATGCGGCACGTGCCGGTTTCGTGCAGGCTCCAGCCCGGAATTTCCGGCTCATCCCCCAAACTCTCGAGCACGCCTCCAGCCGCCCGTAATACTTCGGTGCAGACCTGCTTGGAGTGCTCCCACATCTTCAGTACATTTTCATCCCACTGAAAGTTCATGCGTGCGACCGGAATCCCGTACGGATCTTTCACCTTCGGATCGAGGTCCATATAGTTCGAGTCTGAACGCAAGGATGGTGCCTGAATGCCGAAGCTTACCGGGGAAGGATACCGCCGCTTGATCTCGCGCTTGAACGACGATCCGAACCCATCGAGTTCGTGGGCAAACCATGGGAACTCGGAACAGCCCCCATCGGGGTAGATCGAATATCCGCGAATAAACTTCTCTTCGTGCGGGTCCTTCAGGTTCTGCCAGCGCGGCATCCATGCAATCGTGCTATCGGCCACGTGATCGGGAAAACTGGGTTGGCCCATGAGTTGGGGAAGGTATCCACGCGCCGACTCGCCGTACAAATGATCACAGAGGTTCCGCCCTAACTGCCCGCTCGAGTTCGCAATGCCGTTGGGCCAATGACGGGATTTCGAATTCAGCATGATGCGCGCCGACTCGATGCAGGATGCGGCGACGACTACTGCGCGCCCGTACACTTCGACTTCCTGCTTCGTCTTGCGATCAATGTAGGCCACGCCCGTCGCCTGGCCGTTCGCATCCACGAGAATGTTTTTCGCCAGAGCATTGGTGCGCAAATCGAGATTCTTTGTCGCCTCAGCCTTGGGGAGTAAGAAGTAAGGAGTCGAGAAAAACGCGCCGACATCGCAGCCCGTCGTGCACTCTCCGCAGAAGTGGCACGCCGGATGTCCCTCGTGCGGCAGCGTCAGTTGTGCGCAACGATCCGGCAAATAGGGCACACCCACTTTTTTGCAGCCCGCCTCCAGGATGAAATCGAGGCAGCGGAAATTAAATGGTGGCAGGTAGGAGCCGTCCGGATTGCTCGGCCGGTTCTGCACCGTGCTCGCCACGCCAATCATTTTTTCGACGCGCGTGTAGTAGGGGCTTATCTCTTCGTAGGACAGAGGCCAGTCCACGTCGTATCCATCGAGCGAGGCCGCTCGCAAATCGATTTCGCCAAAGCGCGCCGAACTGCGACCCCAAAAATTCGTTTTCCCGCCGACGGCATTGCACCGCGGCCACATCCATTTTGTTCCAGGGGCAACGGTGAAAGGAATCTCGTGATCCCACGCGCCTTTGGTGTATTCGTTGTCCATGTACCCGAATGATTCGCCGCGCCGTTTGGGATCGTCGAGCCCGCGGAACTTCAGGTCCCATGGCATGCGGTGGTAGCGGAAATCTTTCTCTGGGTCGAGCCTGCGTCCCGCGTTGAGCGCGCAGACTTTCAATCCCGCTTCGCACAGCGTCTTGATCGCCATGCCGCCACCGGCCCCGGTTCCAATCACAATCACATCGTAGATTTGCTTAGCCATGGCTTTGTGCTGTCAACCGTTCCCTTAGGAGGCCTGCGGAAGATGCGCGTGTTCCGGGTCGCCCTTGTGCGGACACTCCGGCGACTCGGCATAGAACTTCAGCGCGGGGTTATCAAGTGCTTTGAAGCCGATTTCGCTCGTATAGAAGCCAGTCACCGTATCTTCGCGAATCAGTCGGAAGAAGCGGCGTCCGTCTTCCTGGCCCGGCTGCGCCTTGTCTTTGTATCCCAGTGGCTCCAGAAGGGAAGCCTGCTGTTCGGGCGTGAGGTTTACAAATCGGTCCCCGTGAGTTTGTTCAGCGAACACGTTCAACCATGTGAGCCCGGTACGAAAGCCATATTGCACCTCGGGATCATTCGCCACCATGAAATCGACAAACTCCGCGACGCCCGCTTCTTTTGCGCCCGGAGTGCCGTCGTTGGGGATAATGATCTCCACCAACCGCTCGACCATTGCATATTCCGGCGCTGTGAAGAATTGTGGATGATACACTTCCGGCTTAATCTGCAGCCTCGCGTTGCCGACATGTCCACAGGCAAACGCCCACTTGCTGAATCCCGGAAACTGCGCTGCCGCCGCGGCCGTCCCGAGAATCCGCAATACTTCGCGCCGCTGAACACCCTGTCCCGCCATTTGCTTCTCCTGCGCAACGCTCTTTCGATAGCGAAACGCTGCAAGCCGCCTACGAAAGGAACTTCACTGTCTTCTCCACTAATTCCGCCGTCGGTTTGTAAGGATCTCCCGGAGCATCGAATTCAATCGAACAGTATCCCTTGAATTTATTCCCTTTCAGAAGCTCAAAGGTCCGTGCGAGATCCACATGTGTGGGCTTGCCCTGTTCATCCACCTCGCCATCTTTCACGTGGCAAATGCCATAAGCGTACGCAAACATCTTATCCATCGCGCGATAGTTGTAGTCGTCGTCATGCGTGTTGAGCGTGTTGCCGAAGTCAGGCAACGCACGCAGCCACGGATTGTTTACTTTCTCAAGCACCTGCACAATGAAAAAGGGATCCTCACTCACCGCGTCGTCATTTTCGAGATTGATTACGACGTCCTTCTTCGCCCCATACTCGGCTACGCGAGCGAGAGTTTCCGCCGCACGCGCGACGTCTGGCTTCGAGTCCTTGGTTCCCTGAATGTGAGTCCGAATGCCGGGCGAACCCAGCGCGGCTCCTACGTCAACCCACTCCTTGCTTGAGACCACGGCGCGGTCACGCTCAGCGGCGTCCAGCGAATACTGACTGTTCTCACCGTCGACTGCGATGTCGACGATCGCCGAATGCGCCTTCTCAACCGCGGCACGGAGTTCGTCCAGATACTTTCGATCGGTCGAAGGAAAGATGCGGCTCCACGGCTCAATGTTGTGAACATTAAACTTCTCAACCACGTGCGCCGCAAAATCTTTCAGTTCCATTTGCTGGCCAGCGGGAACTGCACTAGGACTCTTGCCGTCCCAACCTTTCCAGCCCACGATGAATTCGCGAAAAGGGTACGCGGCGACCGCGACCCGCGCCCGCGGATCAGTGGGGAATTTCACTGAGGGCGCGGAGTTCGAAGCCCGTGCCAATTCTGGCAAAAGCCATGCCGCAGCTGCCGCGCTGGCGCACTGTTCAACGAAATGTCTTCGCGTTGTCCGGTTCATGCGCGAAAGTGTAACAGAGAACGACGGTGGTCGACCGTGACTGCACACCGATGTTTCGGCACTTCGGCAAGCGGTGCCATTCGTTGCCGGGCAGGAGGAACTATGACCGCACTGTCGCTGCAAGAGGTAAGATTGGCAGACGTTTGACCGCGACTCAAAGGGGACCTGCATGATATCGCGACGTAGCTTCGTGGCTGCACTCTCAGCGCTTCCAATTGCGCGTGTGCTTCATCCTTTCGGATCGGCGCAAGGGACGTCGCTTCCACCAGGCCCCGAAGGGCGCGCTTCTGCAACTCCGGAGGATTTGACGAAGTACGTCAAAATTGCGATTGGTACTGGCGGCCATGGTCACACGTATCCGGGCGCCACCGTTCCGTTTGGCATGGTGCAACTGAGCCCGGACACTTACAACGATGGCTGGGACTGGTGCTCTGGCTACCACTACTCCGACAGTTCGATCATGGGCTTCAGTCACACGCACCTCAGCGGCACGGGTGCCACCGACATGCTCGATTTTCTGTTGATGCCTGGCACCGGTCCGGCAAAGACGGTGCCCGGATTGCGACAGAACCCCGGTGATGGTTACCGCTCACGCTTCAGCCATGACGAGGAGATCGCGGAGCCGGGCTACTACTCAGTGATGCTGCGAGACTACAACATTCGTGCCGAATTGAGCGCGACCGAACGCGCTGGCATCCACCAATACACTTTTCCCCAGAGTGACAGCAGTCATTTTATTCTCGACTTGCTCCATACCTCCGGCAACGTGCCGGTCTTGTGGGCGGAACTGAAGATCATTGGCCCAGACACAATCATTGGTGGACGCAGCGTCAAAGGATGGGCGCCCGGCCGCGAAATCTATTTTGCGATGCAGTTTTCCAAACCGTTTGCGTCTTCTGAGATCGTGTCGGACGAAAAGCGCTTGGATCCGGGCGTGCGCGAAGCGAAGGGAATCTCCCTCAAGTGCCTGACGCATTTTCAGACGTCGAAGGACGAAGTGATCCTGGTGAAGACCGGCATCTCCGGTGTGAGCGCGGAAGGCGCCCAGAAAAATCTGGCAGCTGAAATCCCCGACTGGGATTTTGCCAAGGTGCACCGAGCGGCTCATGCTGCCTGGAGCAAGAACCTCTCGCGAATTAAGATCACAACCTCGAACGCGAAGCAGAAGAGAATCTTCTACACCGCCATGTATCACATGATGGTGGCGCCAACGCTATTTGACGATGTCGACGGGCAATACCGCGGGATGGACGGAAAGAATCATCAACTCCCGCGGGGCGCTCATAACTACAGTACCTTTTCGTTGTGGGATACATTCCGCGCGGCGCATCCCATGTACACGCTTTGCCAGGCCGATCGCGTACCCGATTTCGTGAACTGCCTTATTCGCATGGCGCAACAAAGTCCGGACGGCGTCCCTATCTGGCCGCTGCAGGCGAAAGAGACTTTCTGCATGACGGGATTTCATTCGAGTTCCGTCATTGCGGAAGCGCAGGTGAAGGGATTCAAGGGAATTGACTTCAGCAAGGCATATCCCACTTTCAAGCGACGCGCCATGGCGGATGATTACCGGGGGCTCGGCCTCTACCGCAAGTTGGGCTACATCCCTTGCGATAAAGAAGAGGAGTCGGTCAGCAAGGTCATGGAATATGCCTATGACGACTGGGCCGTAGCCCATCTTGCGCTGGCGGTTGGAGAGGCGGATGATTGCAAACTCCTTGTAGAACGTTCGCAGAACTACAAAAATCAGTTCGACGCAGGTTCTGGTTTCATGAGACCGCGATTGGAGAATGGCCAGTGGTCAGAACCGTTCACCTCGACCGAAATGGGTTACTCCAAGAAGTGGCGGGACTATACCGAATCGGATCCCTGGCAGACCACGTTTACGGTTCAACACGACCCCGCTGGCTTGATCAAAATCTGCGGCGGTCCTCAGGCATTTACCGAGAAGCTGGACGCGCTGTTCACAGCCAGTTCGCAACTTCCTCCTGATGCCCCTCCAGATATCGCAGGTATGGTCGGGCAGTACGCGCACGGCAACGAACCGTGCCATCACATGGCGTACCTCTACTCTTATGCTGGTGCTGCACCCAAGACCCAGGATCGCGTCAGAAGCCTGCTGGAGACGGAGTATGACGACCAACCCGACGGGCTGGCTGGAAACGAAGACTGTGGGCAGATGTCCGCTTGGTACGTGATCAGTGCGCTCGGCTTCTATGCGGTTGATCCGGTCAGCGGAAACTACGTGTTCGGTACTCCTCTGTTCGATCGCGCGGAGGTTGAAGTGGCGAGTGGGAAGACACTGGTAGTTGAAACGAAGCGGAATTCCTCAAGCGATCAATACATCCAATCCGTAACCTTCAACGGACAGTCCTACAACAAACTGTGGTTCCGTCACGCCGAAATCGCGGGTGGCGGAAGCATTGTCTTCACGATGGGAAGCACGCCGAATTCGCAATTTGGGTCTGAGGCAGGCGCGATGCCCCCATCACTGCAAATGTGATTGGCAAACCAGATGTCTGCCCACAGCGTGAATCGCCGGGTGACTAATCAGTTGTTGATGATGGTGGAGGCGGCGGGAGTCGAACTATGACTGGCGATTGATGGGACGCAAGTTATTCATTTTGCAATCTGCGAGATTCGCCAGAATGGGCCGAAAAGCCGAACGGAGGTACACGCGGGGTACACGGAAGAAACTGCGAGCCGGGCGGACGTCCATTCGATGGGATCTTTTCAGCCCGAGAGGCAGCAGGCTCTGCCATATGCCTCGTAAAGACTTGATTTAACCCCGCACTTTCTGAGGGCAATTGAAATGAAGGAAACCAATGACGACCTTTGACGAAAGCACGGGACTGGGAACTCACGCACCTCGAGCGACAGCAGGTCATGGAAACGGCGAAATGTAAAAAGCGGGCGGATAAGACGTTTGACTGGATCATGGAACGGGTGAAAGAACTGCGGTCAATCGCGTCAAGAAGAATGTGCCCGATAACGCGGTCGATGCTGTTTCTCAACCCTGATCATAGTGAGCGCTGGGGGACCGCAAATGTCACATTACGGTTCGGATGCCAGTAGATTTTGTGAACGGAACTAAAGGTCCTACAGCCGTTCTTGCCTGACTAATGTCACAGAACAATTATAGTGTGATATTATTTCAGGTGGGGTACCCGATGGAATTTCTGACCGAGAAAGAAGCCGCCGACTGTGTTGAAGGCGGCCAAGGACGGGAGGGTCAGGGACTGGTGCCTTATCTTGGTGACCTACAAGCACGCCCTGAGGGCATCCGAGACGGCCGCGCTGACGCTGGACGACCTGAGGGACGGGTGCCTGAACATCCGGCGCAGGAAGGGCTCGCTGCACACGATCCAGCCGCTGTTCCCGCACAAGGGAGAGCCCTTGCTGGATGAGGTGAAGGCGGTGTGGGCCTGGCTGAGGGCGCGCCCCGACGATGGCAGCAAGGCGTTTTTCACCTCCCAGAAGGGCGGAGCTCTGAGCCGCGAGCAGGTGCACCGCATCTTCAAGGCGATCTGCGAGCGCGCGGGCATCCCGAAGGGGAAGCGCTTCGTCCACATCCTGAAGCACAGCCGCGCCAGTCAATCCCGTTGGCAACATGGACATCGCGCTCCTGCGACAGCTCCTCGGTCACCGCAACATCCAAAACACGATGGCCTATGCGCACGCGGACGACCGGCAGGCCGCCAGGGCTGCGCAGGCGGCGGAAATGAGCGCGTTCCGTAGGTGACTGAGTTGCGGCGAGCTTTCTAGTCACACAAAAACAGCGGAGTCCGCTGCGCGGACTTCTGCGAGAATGTTAGGCACGGCCTGCGATAACGCCGCGTTTTCGCTGCGATGACCGAGCTGGGTTTCGCGGTTTATCTTCGACGCCTGATTGTGATGTGAGTCGCAGCATTTCTCCGAACAGCCTGAATGAGTGTTGCTGATTCCATGACATCCGCCCGCTCCCCGGCCTTTCATTGACTTGCTCGTCTCTCACACGTAAGATTCGCGCCAATGCTCGGCCAGACCATCTCGCACTACCGCATCATCGAGAAGCTCGGTGGCGGCGGCATGGGTGTTGTCTATAAGGCTGAGGACACCGAGCTCGGCCGCTTCGTCGCGCTGAAATTCCTTCCCGACGATGTCGCACAGGAACCGCAGGCACTCGAACGCTTTCGGCCGCGAGGCGCGTGCCGCCTCCGCCCTGAACCATCCCAACATCTGCACCATCTACGAAATCGGCGAGCACGACGGCCGGCTCTTCCTCGTCATGGAGTTGCTGGAGGGCGACGACGCTGAAGCACCGCATCGCCGGGCGTCCGCATGGACACCGAGTTCGTTCTGACCCTCGGCATCGACGTCGCCGACGCGCTCGACGCGGCGCACGCCGAGGGGGTCGTCCATCGCGACATCAAGCCGGCCAACATCTTCGTGACCAAGCGTGGCCACGCCAAGATTCTGGATTTCGGACTGGCGAAGATTACGCCGTTATCGGCGACGTGGCGGCAGAGATGCAGCAACGGGGTAACCCACCGGCGACGCCTGACGAAGAGCATCTCACCAGTCCCGGCCAGGCTCTGGGCACCGTCGCCTACATGTCGCCGGAGCAGGTACGGGCGAAGGAATTGGATGCGCGCACGGATCTGTTTTCCTTTGGCGCAGTGCTCTACGAGATGGCGACCGGCGCAGCTGCCTTTCCGTGGTGAGAGCTCCGGGTTGATTTTCGATGCAATCCTGGATCGCGCGCCGGTTGCGCCGGTGCGCCTGAATCCCGAGTCCCGCCGGAGCTGGAACGCATTCATCAACAAGGCCCTGGAGAAAGATCGCAATCTACGCTACCAGAGCGCCTCTGAAATGAGAGCCGATCTGCTGCGGTTGAAGCGTGATTCCGACAGCGGACGCGCAGGAGCCACAGGCACCGATTCGCAACCCGGCGTCGTTACTCCGGCGCTCGGTGTGCGATCCGTCTCCTCCCCGGTCGCACCATCGGGGAGCAGAGTTGCTAGTAGTTACTCCACTACGCGGGCACTTTGGAAAGTTCTGGTTCCACTGGGGGCGGCACTTCTGGCTGCTGCGTCAGTGGTGTTTTGGCTCGGTCGTTCCCTCGCACCTCCCAGGGTTTTGCGAACAACTCAGATCACTCGGGACGGTACTCCCAAGGACGCTGTCCTCACCGACGGCTCTCGCGTTTTCATCAGCGAACTGATAGGTCCAAACCACGTTTTGGTTCAGGGTTCTGCGAGTGGGGGGGAAACTTCTCTTTTGGCGAAGCCCTTTGACAGTTTCCGGTTATCGGATATCTCGCGCGACAATTCAGAATTGCTCCTCATCGACACATCTGGTGACGCCGGCTTGATTGCTAGCGCTCAGCAGTTATGGACACTGCCTTTGCCGAGCGGAAGTCCTAGGCGTCTCGGGAGATTTGTCGCCCAAGACGCAACCTGGTCTCCCGACGGAAAGCAGATTGCGTTTGCCAAAGGATCGAATATTTTTCTGGCGGACGCCGACGGGAACGAATCCCCGCCAATTCATATCAGTCGCCGGAAGTCCATACGCGACGCGGTTCTCTCCGGACGGCATACGCATCAGATTCTCGGTCTATAACCCGCAGGACAACTCAAGTTCTATCTGGGAAGTTCGAAGCGACGGGAAGGACCTCCATCCGCTGTTGCCGGGATGGCACAATCCTCCGCAGGAATGCTGTGGCACGTGGACGCCCGACGGCCGTTACTATCTGTTTACGAGCGGAGATGCAGCCAATATCCAGGTCTTTGCGTCGCGGGAATCGCGCGGGTTATTTCGTAGGTCTCCCCACGCCTTACCAACTTACATCGGGCCCAACGCGCTTTTCATTTGGTGTTCCGACTCCTGACGGGAAGAGACTACTAGCGAACGGCGTTATCCCTCGATCGGAACTCGTACGCTATGACGATCACGCACACGGATTCGTTCCCTTCTTATCGGGCATTTCTGCAGATCACGTGGATTTCTCGCGCGACGGCAAATGGGTGGTCTATATCTCCCAACCAGATCAGACTTTGTGGCGCAGCCGTATCGATGGAAGTGACCGTCTGCAGCTTACCTTTCCACCAACTGTTCCGCTCTTACCGCACTGGTCTCCCGATCGGCGTTCCTCAGATTATCTACTCAGATGTACAAGTTGCTCCCTGGAAGACCCTCCTGCTTTCGGCGCAGGGCGGAGCGCCAACCGAAATGTACCCGGAAAAGGAATATCAGGTCGACGCACACTGGTCTCCGGATGGCAAGCGAATCGTTTTCGGGCGGTTTCCATTTATTCCAAAACCTCCAGATCTCGTCGACATACGGATTTTCGATGTTGCTTCGAAGCAGGTCTCTGCAATTCCGGGGTCCCGGAATTTGTACTCTCCGCGCTGGTCGCCCGATGGCGAGCATCTGGCCGGGGTCTCCACAGACAACAAAAGGCTCGTAATTTACGACTTCAAAACGCGAAAATGGTCAGATTGGTTCATTGGCACCGGGCTTATTGGTACGCCAGCATGGTCACGGGATGGTAGGTACATGTATTTCGACACCATTGGAGAGCATCCCGAGTACCTCCGGGTAAAACTGGGAGAAACGCGCTCCGAGTTCCTGGCGGACCTGAAGGACCTGCACCGCACGTGGTGGAGCGGAATCACGCCCGACAATTCTCCGATCTTCAGCCGGGATATCAGCACCGACGAGATTTACGCTCTCGATCTGGAGCTTCCGTAGAACCTTTGAAGTGGAGAAGGATGGTCGCGCATCCGCGGGACCTATCCTGAGCCGAGAGTTGTGAGTCGCGACGCTTTGTGGTAAAACCTCGGTCGTTGACGAAACCAACGCAATGGCGCTCCTTGACCGGCCCGTTTCGACCGGATGCTGAGTGCCAGGTTATATTTGGCTCATCGCCGCGCTCGCTGGCGGCGCGAAAGGAGGACGGAGTCCGCCAGAGCGAAAAAAATGCCGCCCTTGGGCGGGCGGCGACCTTTGGAGGTCCTGAGCGGCCGCTCTTGAGGTAGGTGACATCATTCGCAGAAGCAAGAAGAAGAGTCAATTCCAATCTACCCCTCGGCCGTGCTTCCCTTGGTTCCTCCGCTTTTGATCCGCGTTATTCCTTTGATTTTTCCCACGGCTCTTCGCTAGCGTTGCCCAGTGGCGTGATCGCACCGCGCCCGGGGAGTTCGCATTGGCCCGCACCTGCACCATCTGCTCGCATCACCGCCGCGACGCGATGGATAAGCTCCTGCTACGTGGCGACCAGCTCAATGCAGTCGCCCGGCGAGTGATACGGCGTCTCAGAGGATGCCCTCGGACGCCACCGAAAGCACATGCAGGTTGTGATCGCGAAAGCCGCCGCTCTGGTTGATCAAAGACGTTGCGTACGGGTCGGCGCTGATGGCCGAGATCGGTCGCATCCGCGCGGACGCGGAGCGCCTTCAACTGGAGTCCGAGCGCCGGCAGGACGTCCGGGGAGCGCTGCGGGCCATCCACGAGCGGCTCGCCGTCGTCGAGCTTGAGGCCAAGCTCAGCGGCCAGATAGACGCGTCGCAGAAGAACGTCACGATCAACGTGCAGGCGATCAGCCCGGAGGAAGCGGTCGAGTATGCCCGCGACATTCTGGCGTTGTTCGGCGCCAGGGAAATTCCCCAGCGGGAACTCCCGATTCCGCTGATCGAGGCTGCACCTGATGCGTCAGATATCGAGGGATGCGATGCAAGCTGAGCCGAACAACTTCTCCGGCTTGCCGATCTCGATCGCGCGGCGGCTCTGCGCATATTGCTCGCGGATCATCTTGCCGGGGACCTAGCCAGTTTTGCGAAGAAGGCGTGGGCGGTGCTCAACCCGACCCGGCCGCTTGTCTGGTCGTGGCACTACGACTACCTTTGCGAGATTCTGACTCTGGTGAAGCAGAGGCGGTTGCTAAGGCTGATCGTCAACATCCCGCCGCGCACCCTCAAGTCCACGCTCGTGACCATCTTCTTTCCCTCTTGGGTGTGGATCACGGAGCCGGCGCACAGATTTCTCACGGCAAGCTACTCGCTCGACCTGAGCACCGAGCATTCGGTGACCCGCCGCTCGCTGCTGCAATCGCCGTGGTTCCAGCGGCTCTTCGGCGACCGGTTTCGGCTTGCCGGCGACCGCAACCAGGTTGCGCAGTACACGAATAACAGGCGCGGCGCCATGGTTGCGACCAGCGTGGGCGCGACGGCGATGGGCCGTGGTTGCGACACCGCGATACTGGATGACCCGGTTTCGGCCGATCAGGCGGTGAGCGACGCCGAGCGGACAACGGCCAACACCTGGATCGACTCTACTCTGCGCAGCAGGCTCGACGACCCCGCGAAGGGCGCAATCATCGTCGTCATGCAGCGCCTGCACGAGTTGGACCCCACCGGGTATCTCCTAGAGCAGGAGCCGGGCCTCTGGACGCACGTCCGCATTCCGCTTGAGGCGGAGGAGGACGAAGTCTGGACCTTCCCGATCTCGGGCAAGGTGGTCCAACGCAAGTCTGGCGACATCCTGATGCCGGAGCGCTTCACTCCGGCCACGGTCGAGCAACTGAAGTCCCGTCGCTTGACCTATGCGGGTCAGTACGAACAGAGGCCCTGTCCTCTCGGCGGGAATCTCATCAAGCGCAGCGAGGTGCGCTACTACGGGGGCATCGACCCGCGAACCGGCCAGCCGGACGAGAAGCTGCCGACGAGCTTCGACATCAAGTTGATCAGCGTTGACTGTGCGTTCAAGGATGTGGCCACCTCAGACTACGTGGCGATCGGCGTGATCGGCCTTAAGGGGCGCAAGCGGTACGTCCTGAACGTTGTGAACGCTCACTTGGACGCGGCGGCCACGGAAGCTGAGATCAGGAGACAGCGCGACGTTCATCGTCCCGTTGGTGCGGTGCTCGTTGAGGACAAGGCAAACGGGCCGGCGGTGATTCAGCGGCTAAAGGCGAACGTCCCTGGCGTAATCGAAATCAACCCGCAGGGCGGCAAGACCGCGCGCATGTTCGCGGCCGCGCCGGAGTGGCAGGCCGGCGATTGGTACGTTGACCGAAACGCCGCGTGGACCCGAGCCCTTCATCGAGCAGCTCACGATGTTCCCGAACGGCCGGTACGACGACCAGGCCGACATGATGACGCAGGCTTCGGCGTGGCTGTTGCAGAGGGACATTCCCACGGTCAGTTTCTCGACGGTTTACCTGTAGCCCACAGCTAGCGCTCCCAGAGGGAAGGCTCCAAGGTTTGCTGCGGTGTTCAACAACCCTTTTGCAGTGACGCCCGCAAGCGGTTGATCCCGCGATTCCTTATTGGGCCGTCTAATGCCGTCTAATGCTTCAAGAAACAGATGGATACTTGAAGGCTCAGTCTGGAAGAGGCGTGCTCGTTCATGTGACGGGTCCCGTCAGACCAGCATGACGAACCCCTGGAAACGTTGTAGCATCGAACTCCGCCAACGCGTCTTACTCAGCGGCATCGCACCGAGGCAAACGGTAAGGTCTGGACACCTAGAGTTAAATTTTCGAAAGCGGGCCATCTATGTCGCGGATGCGGGAACAAAATACCCGAAGGACGCAACCACTGCGGTCAATGTGCGGGCATCAGAGCGACTGAACGTTTTATCAACAACGCGCGCGTCGGGCGCCAAACAGCGAACGGGCCTAATGCGCAGCTGAAGCGGGCGAACACGCAACGTCAAAATACCCTGGCACGGCATGCGTGGAAACGCTCGGACCAGCCCGCATGGCTGACCGAGAAGTTTTATTCACAGAAGATTCAACCACTTCTCGTTCCCTGTCAGCATCAGCTATCGCTCGACACATCTCTGGTTCTCGGTGGTACGCTGGCCGCATCCTCGAGGGATACCGACCGCATCCGAGGCACTGGCGAACGCTGACGGAACTAGTCAGCCTTGCCCCTTTCTCCGAGACTGTTGCACATGCCTGCTAGAAGCTGAAACGCACGCCGACCTGGATCTCGCGTGCTGGCGTAGCAGCGGTGAAACCCAGTGGCTGGCTAGGGGGTTCAAGACCCGCCATTCCCTGGACATCAAATGGAGGAGCAAAAGCAGCCCCTACAATATTGTTGACTCGGGAAACTTTGGTGCGGTTAGTAATGTTGAATCCTTCCGCCATGAACTGAAGGGTCCGTTCCTCTCCCATATGCAAGGACCATGACAGTCGCATGTCGAAAGCGGCGTAATCGGGACCAAGACCACTATTGCGGAGGCACCCGGTGGACGGTCGTTGGTGAAGTGGTTGTCGCCATTAATGTCCGCGCCCGCGAGGAGATTAAAAGGGTGGCCGCTGTTGTAGCTTATTACCGGTGCCAGTTCGAATCCTGATAGTACGCGAGAATTCTGCCAGGGGCTCTCCACCACGGCGGCGAACACTACTTTGTGGCGCTGATCAAAATCCGAGAGTGCTCGTTCTGCCGCAAGACCCACTTCATTGAATGCGGAGTAGTCACTGTTGAAGTCGGTAGAATCGTCGATGGCTTTGCTGTAGGTATAGTTGGCCATCAAGGCGAGGTGATTCGTGAAGCGCTTCTTCACTTCCAAAATGCCGCCATGGTAAACAGCATTCGCCACGGAGGCATATTCATTTTTCTGCAGAATCGTGCGTGTCGGATCGGCAAAACACAGCCCAGGATTGGCAAGGCATTGTGGCGCACCCCAGTCCTGAAACGTACTTCCATTGGTAGGCAGACCATTAGCTCCTGTTCCGATTACGATGGGTGCCCCGGGGAGCAGATTCCTGTCAACGGCCCAGGGCAGGTGCGTCGTATGGAGAGTACACGTAGTTTGCAGACACAGTCCAACCACTCCCAATCTCGTGCTCGACACCCAGCGAAGCTTGTTGTGCCTGCGGATTCCGGTAATCCGACTGACCAAAGAACAGCACCGTTCCCTGAGGCAAAGGGCCGGTATTGCTGACTGGCACAAACGGAGCCAGGGCCTCCTGGGTGATACAAGAATTCGAATGCGTTGGAGGTTGGCCGCACAGAATCTTTGGAAACAACGCACCGAAGAGCAGTTCTGGTTAGCCGGAGGAGCGCCTAGGATCGACACCAACGTATTCGCCGATCTGCCGAACGCCGTTGACGTTGCCTAGTGTCTTCACGACATCAGGAATCTGCCCATAATAGGAGAATAGAAGATCCCGTATCCGCCGCGCAGAACCGTCTTGTGGTCATTGAATCGGTCCCATGCGAATGACACCCGGGGGGCGAAGTTCTTCTTGTAGGTACTAAGGGGGCCGGATTGGGTATCGAGCTCGTAGCGCAAGCCATAGTTCAACGTGAGACCGCGGCGAAGCTGCCATGTGTCTTGCCAGTAGGCCGCAGTGAACGGCCGGGTTTGGATATAGACAGGATCGCCAAACCCCTGTTCATAGAATGCGGGCGCTCCCAGCCCCCAAGCCTGCAGCGTGCTGATCGAGGCTGAGTTTCTCAGGGATGCTTCTGATAGCCCACATCCGCCTTGGGTGATGGGTACGGCAGGCCTGCAGGCAATTGCTCAAAGCGATTCCGGGAAGATCCAAGAACTCAAACCTCCCCGCGAAGAACGTGTCGGAAGTGGTGTTGTTCCCACGAATCAATTCATAGAAGCCCATTCTCATCGTGTGATGACCACGAATCAGAGTGAAATTGTCAGCAAACTCATAGCGCCGCGCAGTGGTGTGACTGGGCAGAAAGATGTTACGTCCGAAGTAGCCGTATCCTTGCACGTCCAGTCCGGGGCCGCCGGGATCATTCGTGTC